>NZ_JBIHML010000001.1:0-1512500 GCF_043660855.1 Streptomyces shinuiensis
CCGGGAGCGGGACCCTCCGCGCTGCGCGCGGAGCAGCGAACCGCAGCGCTTCGCGCTGCGGTTGTGGCTCGCTGCGCTCGCCGTTCGACGCTTCGCGTCGTGCCTTCGCTGCGCTTCGGCACCGTGCTTCGCGCGGGCGGCTCCCTCCGCTTCGCTGCGGGAGTCGAAGGGGCCGGCGCTGCGCGCCGGGGCCCTCGCTGCGCTCGGGCTGGCCGCGTTGTTTCGCTGGCGCGGCGTCAGGGGTTTCGCTGCGCTCCACCCCTTCGGAGTCGGTCTAAGGGGGGTGTGGGTGGTCTGCCGTCAGCGTGTCTGTGGTGGGCGGTGGTTGGGCCCGCTGCGCGGGCCGGGCTGGCCGCGAGGTGGGGGTGGTTCGGTCTGGTTGGATGTCAGCGTAGCGGCTTCCTCTGGTTTGATGCACATGTAGTCTTGGCGGAAGTATAAGACACCCCTTCAATCATCTGATGCGGGCCCAGATGTCCGCGCCTTCCGGAAAAGGGAAAACGCATGTGGAGTGCTCAGGACGTGGCGCGGGATCAGGTCCGTTGTCAGGCGAATGGCTTGGATGCCGCCGCCGTTGCGGAGAAGGTGGCGGAGGCCGCTGTCCGTGAGCGGGAAACTGCGGAGCAGTTGAGGGGGAACGGATCCTTCTACGAATTCGAGATGGACCGGGAGCGGTTGGCTGTCGTCTGGCTGGCCAAGCACGCTGAGTGGCGGCGCGTCAGGGATTTGATGGCTGCGCTCGGTTGGGGCGTGTATGAGCCGGAGCAGGATATTCAGGGCTCGGTGTGGGCTCGTGAGCGTGAGGAACGGCTTGCTGGTGCGCTTGCGGCACAGGCTGCTTCCGGGGAGCGGGGGCGGGAGGGAGCGGATGAGCTGCGTGCGGAGGTCTGGTTGTCCGTCGCGTCCAGCCGGCTGGTCCGGGCGGTGGCTTACCGGGCGGGGCTGCCTCCCTCTCAGGTCCTGGCCCAGCTTGCCGAGCGGATCGTGATAGGCGAGGACGGTACCGTGTCCGTGCCGCCCTTCACACCGTCCCAGTGACTCCCGAAGCGAGTGAAAAAGAAGTCAGAGAAAGGGCTTGAGGATGCTGGGTATTCAGCTTCGGGAACACCAGGTGGCCCAGAAAGCGGCTTTCCGGAAGTGGGTGGGGTTTCCTGCAAGATCATCCGTTCCCTTGGAGGGGGCGCGGGCCACGATCGTGTCTGCGACCGGATCGGGGAAGACGATCACGGCCGCCGCGTGCGCACTGGAATGCTTCCCCGGCGGCCGGATCCTCGTCATGGTGCCCACCTTGGATCTGATCGTGCAGAGCGCGCAGTCCTGGCGCCGGGTCGGGCACCGCGCGCCCATGGTCGCGGTCTGCTCGGTGGACAGGGACGAGGTCCTGGAGCAGCTCGGGGCACGGACCACGACCAATGCGATTCAGCTCGCGCTGTGGGCGGGGTCCGGGCCGGTGGTGGTGTTCGCCACGTACGCCTCTCTGGTGGACCGCGAGGACCCGGAGGACCCATCGGGCCAGCGGACGGTTCGCGGGCCGCTGGAGGTCGCGCTGGCGGGCGGTGAGCGGCTGTACGGCCAGCAGATGGCCCCGTTCGACCTGGCGATTCTGGATGAGGCGCATATGACGGCCGGGGACATGGGCCGGCCCTGGGCGGCGATCCACGACAACGCCCGCATCCCCATCGACTTCCGGCTCTACCTGACCGCCACCCCACGGATCCTGGCCGCGCCCAGCCCGCAGCGCGGCCGGGACGGCCGGGAGCTGGCGATCGCATCGATGCAGGACGACAGCGCCACCTACGGCACCAGGATTTTCGACCTCGGGCTGGCGGAGGCGGTGGAACGCTCGATCCTCGCGGGCTTCGAGATCGATGTACTGGAGATCCGGGACCCCGACCCGATCCCGGGGCTGTCGGAGGACGCGCTGCGCGGCCGACGCCTGGCGCTGCTCCAGGCCGCGCTGCTGGAGCACGCGGCGCAGATGAACCTGCACACCGTCATGACATTCCACCAGCGGGTCGAGGAAGCCCGCGCCTTCGCCGAGCAAATGCCGTCAACCGCCGCCGAGCTGTACGCCGCCCAAGCATCCGAGGCCGCCCTGGCCGACGCTGAGGAACTGCCCGCCTCCTCCATCGACGCCGCGCTGTACGAGCTCGAGGACAACCGCCACGTACCCCCGGACCGGGTCTGGGCCGACTGGCTGTGCGGCGACCACCCCATCGCCCACCGGCGCGAGGTGATCCACCGGTTCGCAGGCGGCATCAACACCGAGAACCGGCGCGTACACCGGGCGTTCCTCGCCTCGGTACGGGCTCTCGGGGTCGGTGTCGACATCACCGGACTGCGCGGCGTGGAGGCGGTGTGCATCATCGGCTCGCGCAGCTCCCAGATCGACATCGTCCAGAACATCGGGCGGGCACTGCGCCCGAATCCGGACGGCACAGTGAAGACGGCGCGGATCATCATCCCGATCTTCCTGCAGCCCGGGGAGGACCCCAAAGACATGGTCGCCTCCGCCAGCTACCAGCCCCTGGTCGACATCCTCCAGGCGCTGCGCTCGCACTCGGAGCGCATGGTCGACCAACTCGCTTCCCGCGCCCTGACCCGCGGAACCGAGCGCCGACACCTCCACTCCCGCCCCGTCCCCGCAGCGGGAACCAACGGCGGTGACGGCCAGGAGACGAGCGAGACGCAGCAGGAGGCCGATCGGGTCACCTCCATCGTGATCAACTTCGCCCAGCCCCGCGACGCCGCCGACATCGCCGCCCTGACCCGCTGCCGCGTCATCCGCCCCCAGTCCCTGGTCTGGCTCGAGGGCTACCAGGCCCTGCTCCGCTGGCGAGCGGAGAACGACATCACCGGCCTGCACGCCGTCCCCCACGACACCGAGACCGAAGCCGGGACGACGAAGACGTTCCCGCTTGGGCGATGGGTGCACCAGCAGCGCAAGGCGCTGCGCGCCGGAGAACTCGACCCCCACCGCAAACAGCTCCTCGACGAGGCCGGAATGGTCTGGGAACCCGGCCAGGAAGCCTGGGAGACCAAACTCGCCGCGCTGCGCTCCTACCGGCACGCCCACAAACACCTCGCGCCTCGCCAGGACGCGGCGTGGACCGACCCCACCGACGGGGCAGAGGTCCCGATCGGGCAGCACATGGCCAACCTCCGCCGCAAGGGCGGCCTCGGCAAGAACCCCGAGCGAGCCGCCGTACGCGCGCAGCAGCTGACCGCGATCGATGAGGACTGGAACTGCCCCTGGCCCTTGGACTGGCAACGCCACTGGGCCGTCCTCCGCGACCTCGTCGCGGCGGATGGTCCCGGCGTCCTCGACGAGATCAGGCCCGGCGTGACCTTCGACGGCGACGACCTCGGACGATGGCTGAAGCGGCAGAAGAACGCGTGGGCGGAACTGTCGGAAGAACAGCAGAGACGGCTGACCAGACTGAGCGTGAAACCCGCTGAGCGTTCCACCCGGGCACCGGCCGCCAAAAGCACCCGGAAGGCGTCCGGTAAGGCGATCGCCTTCCAACGCGGCATCACAGCCCTCACCCAGTGGATTCAGCGCGAGGGCGACCAAAAAGCAGTGCCGAGAGGACACCTCGAACGCGTCGTCATCGACGGCCAGGAGCACCACCACAAGCTCGGCGTATGGCTATCGAACACCCGATCAAGGCGCGACAAACTCACCAGTGAGCAGCTGGGCGCGCTACGGAAGCTCGGCGTGGACTGGGCATGACCGCCGTGGAGGGTATGTCGTTCAGCGGACCGTGTTCTCGGTGCGGATCATCCGGCGCAGGCTGGTGCGGGCAGCAATCAGGTCTTCTTCTAGGGCGGTGATGCGGGCGCAAAACGTGGCGTTCTCCGAAGCGGCTTCTTCTAGCCGGCGAGTGAGGCCCTGGTTCAGGGCGTTCAGCTGATCGGCTCTGGTTGCTGTGTCGGGGGCGTGGATGGCATCAAGTTGCTGGCCGAGTTGGCGACGCAGGACTGCCTGGAGCCGGTCACGTTCGTCGCGGAGTTCTTTGACTTCCTGCCGGGCGCTTTCGAGTTCGGTGCGCAGACTGAGGTGGGAGGGTCGGCTTGCCGTGGCAGATGGCGGGGTGCTGTGGGCTTGGCGTGTTTGGGCTGCCTCGATGTGCTCGCGTACGCCGGGAACGTAGGTGAGCCAGGTGGAGACTCGGGCAGCGCGGGCGACTACGACGAAGATGAGCGGTTTTCCTTGTTCCTCGAGTGTGGCGAGGACGGTGAGGACGCGGGCTCGTTTGTCGAGGCTGTGGCGGCGTCTGGCTTCGACGAGGGGGCGGGGTTGCCGCGGGGGTTCATTGCGGGTCTTTCGGCTGGGTGGTGGTGAGGGGTAGGAGGGTGTGGTTATGGCCTGCTCGTTGAACCGCCCCGGGTTCGGTAGAGACCTCAGATTGTGGTCGTGACCTGGAGTTCTGTGAGTTCCGTGTAGTAGTTGGTCTCGTACTCGACGGGCGGGACGTGGCCTATCCCACCGTGCAGTCGTCGGTGGCAGTACCAGCCGATCCACTCGGCGGTGGCCGGCTCGACCTGGGAGAGGGTCTTCCAGGGCCGCTGCGGCTTGATCAACCCGGTTTTGAACAGGCCGATCGTGCCCTCCATCAGCGCGTTGTCGTACGCATCTCCGACAGAGCCGATCGAGGCCGCGATGCCGGCCGCGTCCAGGTGCTCGGCCAGCTTGAAACTGGTGTACTGGCTGCCCGCGTCGCTGTGATGTATCAACTCGCCGCGAACATGGGAATGTTCATCACGGTCACGCTGCCACAGCCCCATCTCCAGAGCGTCCAGGACGAGCCGGGTCTCCTTCGACACCGCAGCGGACCAGCCGACGATCCGGCGGGAGAAGGTGTCCACGACGAACGCAACGTAGACCACCCCGGACCAGACCGCCACGTGCGTGAAAAACGAGACCCAGCAGCGGTCCGGCGCCCCGGCGACGAAATCGCGGTCCAGGCGGTCCGGCGCCCGCGCGGCGGCCGGATCGGGGATCGTCGTGATGACCCTCTTGCCGCGCACCGCGCCGGCGATGCCGATCTCGCGCATCAGCCGCTCCACGGTGCAGCGAGCCACCGTGTGGCCCTGCCGGTTCAGCTCCCGCCAGACCTTCCTCGCCCCGTAGACACGGAAGTTGGTTTCGTGGACCTCCTGGATCAGGGTCTTGAGTTCCGCATCCCGCACGGTACGGGCAGACAGGGCGGCCAGGCGTTTGTTGTGAGCGTAGTAGGTGGACGGGGCGATCGTGCAGTCGTGCCCGCCGAAGGTCCCGCAGATCGGCTCGACCCCGCCGAAGCGGCCCCGGTGCCCGTCGATGAACACTACAAACGCAGATATGGCCGGTCGAACTCGGCCGCGAAGAAACCCGCCACGGCCTTCAGAACCTCGTTCGCCCGCTTCAGCTCGGCGTTCTCCTTCCTTCAACACCTTGAGCCGGGCGGACTCCTCCGTCGTCGTTCCCGGACGCGTCCCCGCGTCGATCCCGTGCTGCTTCACCCATGTTCCGCAGCGTCTCGCGGGAGCCGATGCCGAGCTTGTCGGTGACCGCCTACAGGACAGCCGTCTCATTCGGGTAATCACCGCGGACCCCGGCGACCATACACACCGCACAACGACACAGCTCAAAGAGCATAACGAGAAAGTCATGCCATGACCCGACCCCCCCCATAAAACCCAACCCCCACTCAAACCAAGACAATTCAGGTTGATTCCAAGCAGTACACGAGTTTCCGGCTCGCCGGGCGGCACTGCGGCCTGGACCGTACGGAGAGGGGACCATACGCTGCTGTGGCACGGTCCCCGACCCCGACGGAAGGTCCCCTCCCATGCGTTTAGGCAGATCCGGCCCCCTCGGGGTCGCCGTACTGACGGTGGTGACCGCGTTCCTTCTGGCACTGGTCCCGGCGTCCCAGGTCCGAGCCCTGCCCGCCTGGCCGTCGGTCAGCCAGGGCGCCAGCGGCGCGGACACCACGACGGCGCAGTACCTACTGCGGCACTACGGGCACGGCATCGCGGCGGACGGGCAGTTCGGGCCTGCCACCCACTCGGCCGTGGTCAGCTTCCAGTCCGCCCGCGGACTGATCGCCGACGGGGTGATCGGATCACAGACCTGGCCGCACCTGATCGTCTCCGTAAGCCAAGGGGCGAGCGGCGACGCGGTGCGGGCAGCACAGGTCCAGCTCAACGTGTACGGCGCGGGCATCGCGGTGGACGGGCAGTTCGGGCCCGCCACCGACAGTGCCGTGCGGTCGTTCCAGAGCTCCCACGGCCTCGCCGCCGACGGCCTGGTCGGCCCGCGGACCTGGCAGAGCCTCCTCGGCGGCGACGGCGGCGGCTCCCCGTCCGGTTACTCGCTGCCGCTGGACCGGGGCGCCGTCAGCCGGGCTGCCTACGCGGCCTCGCACTGGAACTCCACCCCGGCCGTCGACCTGATCGTGAGCTACGTCCCGACCTACGCGATCAGGAGCGGCGTCGTCGACCACTACAACAGCTCCTCCTGCGGCATCGGCATCCGGCTGCTCCAGTCGGACGGTTCGCGCTTCGTCTACTGCCATCTCAGCGCGCGTTCGGTGGGCGACGGGGCCCAGGTGACGGCCGGCGCACGGCTGGGCACCACCGGGGACACCGGTAACTCCGGCGCGCCGCACCTGCACGTGGAGATCAGGACGAGCGACGGCGTGGCGCGCTGCCCGCAGAGCTACCTGCTGGCGATCTACGACGGCTATACACCGCCCGGTCTGAACACCCTGCCGACCAGCGGCTGCACCGGCTGACGCCGCAGATGACCCGGCGCCTTCTTCGCGGAAGGGGGCGAGAAGTTCGGCGAGCTGCTGTTGCCGGTGCTCTGCGGTGGCAGGTCCGTGGGCGAGGGCGCCTGCCTTGTCCTGGAGGAAGAGCACGTCCACGCGGCCGGGGATGACGTCGGGTTGTACGTATCCGTCGGGGGCGGTGAAGTCATCGCCCAGGTGCCGCTGGCGGGCGATCTCGCGTTGGATCCGTGAGCGGACTTCGTCGGTGTGCCACAGCACCACCAGGAGCAGTCGGTCGACGCCAGCGGCACGCCCGACTTCGGATCGGTCGGCTCCCCGACCAAGGACGGCGACAGCTACACCCTTCTGGGAGACTGGGGCAGGATCACTCGGCCGGTCGGTCACCTCGCCATGCTGCCCCGGCCCGCGCCCCGCCACCGCGGGCGGGGACACGGGCCGTGGGCGGCGGGAGCGTCACCGCGGGGGCCGGACCTCCGCGCGGAGGTCGGCGGCGGGCACCCTGAGGGTCCCTCCGGGGAAGCGGAAGGTGTAGGTCAGGGCATCCAGGGCGCCGTCCACGACCTCCAGCAGGGTGTCGTGGACGTCGCAGGCCCCGATGAGGATGTCCATCTCCTGTGTCATGACGCCGCCGGGCAGGCGGTCGCCCGGGCGGGAGAAGGCACGGTAGCCGTCCACGCCCGGCCTGCGGCGCACCTCCTCGGCCCCCTGCACCCCGGCGAGTTCACAAGGGACGGTCGGGGCGAGGTTGTGGTACTGAAAGTAGACCCGGTCCGCACGCAGCGGATCCAGCTCGACCGGTTTGCCCAGCGCCAGCAGGCCGCCGACGCGCACCAGGTCGACGCCCGCCGCACGGCGGGCCAGTTCGTTGACGTGGCCGCCGAGCCGGCCGTTGACCTCGATGACACGCGGTCCCCGTGCGGTCAGCTTGATCTCGGTGTGGGTCAGGCCGGTGGTGACGCCCAGGGCCCGCAGCGCGCGGGTGGTCAGCCGCAGTACCTCCTCGTGCTCGTCGTCCGGCAGTGCGGCGGGCCAGAACTGGCCTACCTCACGGAAGGGCGGGACCAGGCGGAACTTGCCGGTCACCGCGAGGTGGGTGACGCCGTCCGGGCCGACGGCGCTCTCCACCGAGACGTAGTCGCCGAGGCCGAAGGGCTGCCCGGGACGTCCGGTGAGCAGTTCCTCGACCACGAACCCGGGGCCTCCGGAGGCGACGCGTCCGTCCATCAGCCGGGAGAGCACCGCGCGGGCCTCGTCCTCGTCGGCGACGGTGTGGGTGTCCCGGCTGCCCTCGCCGCAGACCGGTTTGACGATGGCGGGGTAGCCGACCTCCGCGATCGCCTCCGGCCAGTCGACGGGCCCGGTCAGCGGACGGCTGCGCACGTCGTCCGCCCCAGCCTCGCGCAGCGTGGCGCGCTGGCGGGCCTTGTCCGTCAGCAGCAGGGCGGTGGCCGCCTCGTGGAACGGCAGCCCGGTCGCTTCGGCGAGCCGGGCCGTGGTGCGCAGCATGGGCTCGCTGTAGGTGGTGATCGCGTCCGGCTCCAGGGCGCGCACCGCCGCCGCGTCGGCGTCCGGGTCGCCGGTCAGGCGTACCACGTCGCCGAGCCGGGCGAGCACCTGGCCGAGCCGGGCGGTGTGGTCGGAGGCGGCCACCAGGAAGGTGACCCGGCCCAGCCCGGCCAGGCCGCGCCCGATCTCCGCGGCCGAGACGGCGCCCTTGTCGTAGACGACCGCCAGGCCGCCGCTCACGGTGGTGGTCATCGGCCCTCCGCCAGGTCCGCCGTGTCGTCCGCCTCTCGGTCGGGATCCTCGGCGGCGGCGCGCAGGGCCGCGCGGTACAGACCGGCCAGCCGGTGTATCTCCTCCTCCCCTGCCAGGGCGGGGGCGTAGGAGTAGGTGACACCTGTGCCCGCCTCGGGCGACTCGATCGCGAAGTCCACCACCACGGGGAAGCTGTTCTTGTCGTACGCCCACCAGGTGCCCGGCCGTATCTCGCACAGCTCGTCGAGCCGCCGGTAGACGTGGAAGTGCGTGAAGTTGAATGCCACGTCGAAGGGCGGGCGGCCGATGAGCTGCTCGATGCGGCCCAGGGGATAGCGGCGGTGGGGCAGCGCGCGCTGCTCGGACAGCAGCGCGTGGCGCGCCAGGTCCGCCCAGCTCCCGGTCAGACCGGGGAACCGCATGGGCACGGTGTTGAGGAAGAGCCCGGCCATGAGGTCCGAACCGATGATTTCGGGACGGCCGTTGACCACCACGCCCGTCACCACGTCGCGCTCCCGGTCCGCCCAGCGGCCGAGCGACCAGGCGTGTGCGGCCAGCACCAGGCTGCGCAGCGGTACGCCTGCCTGCCGGGCCGCGCGGCGCAGTCGGGCCAGCAGGTCGGCGTCGATGTCGAACGCCACGTGGGCCGACTGGTCGGGCGCGGCGTCGAAACGGCCCCGGTCGAAGCGCAGCGCGGGCACGTCGGCCTCCTCGTGCCAGAACCGCTCGGCCTCGGCGGAGTCGAGTGCGGCACGCTCCAGTTCGGCGAAGATCCGTGCCCCGCTCTCGGGCACCGGGGGGAGACCGGGCTCGGTGCCGCTCAGCGCGGCGTCGTACAGCACCATCAGGTCCACGAGCAGCTGGGCATAGCTCCAGCCGTCGACGAAGGCGTGGTGCAGTGCCAGCATGACGTGGAACGACTCCGGACGGGCCACGACGTGGCAGCGGAAGGCGGGGGCACGGCCGGTGTCCAGCGGCTCGGCGAGCCTGCGCCGCTTCCACTCCTCCATCAGGCCGACGGTCTTGGCATCGTCGCCGGGGTCCTGGGTGGCGACGGTGTCGACGGTCAGCAAAAGCCCGGGGTCGGACCACACGAGCTGGAGCGGTTCGCTGAAGGCGCCCAAGTCGAAGGAGCTGCGCAGCATGGTGTGACGGCGGCAGAGCGCGGCCAGCGCGTCGCGGAAGAGAGCGCCGTCGAAGCGACCGCTCACCTCCACGCCGACGAGATCCTGGTAGAGCGTGGAGTCGGCGGACAGCTGCGAGACGTACAGCAGTCCGATCTGAAGGGCGGTGGCGGGCACGGCGTCGTCCAGACCGTCCGGCAGCGCCTCGCGGTCCGCCTCGGTGACCAGGCCGAACGGTTCGGCGGCGGCCGGGGAGGGCGCCGCTGCGGCGGCGCCCTCCGCCTCCTGGGCGTCGGCCGGGTCGCGACCGGCGAGTTCGGCGGCCAGTTCGGCGGCCGTCGGGTGGAACAGGATGTCCTGGAGGGTCATCGGAAGACCGCGGGCCTGGGCGTCGGCGACGAACCGCAGGGCGACGAGTGAGTCGCCGCCCATCGCATAGAAGTCATCGTCCGGCCGGATCTCCTGACCGGCCAGGTGAGTGGCGAGGATCTCCAGCAGTTCGCCGGTCAGTCGGCGCTCGGTCCACGCCATGGCGTTCTCCCTCATCGGACTCTCCTCTGACTGCGGCGGCTCGGGCTTCGGTGGGCGGGGCCTCGGTGGGCGGTGCGGCGGTCCGCCGCACCGACGCGGCACGTGAGGACGACCGGACCCGGACCGGCAACCGGGTGATGCCCGCGACGAAGTTGGACGCCAGATGGACCGGCTCCCCGGCGGGCTCGAACTCCTCGACCCGCTCGACCACCTCCGCGAAGAAGGCGTTGAGGGTCAGCCGTGCCACGGCCGCCCCGAGGCAGTAGTGCGGCCCGAACCCGAAGGCGATGTGCCGGTTGTCGCTTCGGGTGACATCGAAGCGGTAGGGGCAGGTGAAGACCCGCTCGTCCCGGTTGGCCGAGCCCACCCAGGCGGCCACGGCCTCGCCGGCACGGACCGTGCCGCCGCTCAGCTCGACATCGGTCACGGCATGTCGCAGGAAGCTGCCGGCGGCCGAGGTCCAGCGCAGCCCCTCCTCCACCAGGCCGGGTACCAGGGAGGGGTCCTCACGGACCAGCCGGTACTGGCCGGGGTTCTCCATCAGCGCCACGACGGTGCCGCTGACGGTGTGCGGGGTGGTGGCGTTGGCGCCCAGCAGCAGGCTGTAGCAGTTGAGGATCACCTCCTCGCGGCTGAGCGGCGCGTCGCCCGCGGGGATCTCCATCAGGTACTGGACGAGGTCGGGCCCCTCGGCGCGGAAGCCGTTCTCCCGAACGCGGACCTGCTCGGAGAAGTAGGTGAACAACTCGTGGTGGGCGATGGCCAGCGTCGCTTTGGCGCTGTGCACGCGGAAGGCGGGGTCCTGGGGCGCGGCGGCCATGCCGGTCCACTTCAGCAACCGGGGCCCGTCGCCGGGCGGAAGGCCCATCAGTGCCCCGGCCACGGCCATGGGCAGTTCGGCCGCGCAGGCCGCCAGGTCCCACACCTCGCCGTCGGCGGGCGGACGGAACACCGCGCGGGCCGCCTCGCAGACCAGTTCCCGGGAGGCGTCCAGGCCCTTGCCGGTCAGCATCCTGTTCAGCGGCCGGCGCAGCTCGCCATGGCGCGGCGGGTCGGTGGCCACCAGCATCTTGCCCGCGGCGGCCTCGCCCTGTCCGAGCTGCTGGAGCAGACTGCCGCGCTCCGAGGTGAACTCCCGGTGGCTGCCCAGCACCCGGCACACGTCCGCGTGGCGGGTCACCGACACGAACTCCCGTCCGTCGGGAAGTTCCTGCCGGTGCAGCGGCGCATGGGCGCGCATGGCCGCCCACGCGGGGTGCGGGTCCCCGGTGGCATAGGACTCGGGGTCGAAGAGGTCGAACGCGGCCGGGTCGACCGGTTCGGGCCCCGGGACGGAGATCCTCACCCCTCCTCCCGTTCGGCGCTCCGGCGCTCCAGCAGCCGGGCCAGTCCAGCGGGTGTGGGGTCGATGTAGAACGCCAGCGGGGTGATCTCCACGCCGTACCCGCGGCCCAGTTCGGTGATGATCGACACCGCGAGCAGGGAGTCGCCGCCGACCTCGAAGAAATCGTCGTCGGCGCCGATCCCGGCAATGCTGAGGTGGTCGGTCCACAGGGCCACCACGGCCCTTTCCGTCTCCGTCTCCGGTGTCCGGTGGGGGTCGTTGAGCTCGGGCCGCTCGTACGGGGTCCATTCGCGGGCCAGGGCGGCCCGGTCGACCTTGCCGTTGGCGTTCAGCGGGAGTTCGGGCACGCAGCGGATGAAGGCGGGCACCGCGTAGGAGGGCAGCGACACGGCGAGCCGGCGCCGGAGCCGGAGGGTGGACAGGTCGTCGCCCACCACGTGGGCCACCAACTGCCTGCCCCCGGAGGGGAGGGAACGTGGTACCACGGCGGCCCGTGCCACCCCCTCCAGGGCGGTCAGCGCGGCCTCCACCTCCCCCGGCTCGACGCGGAAGCCGCGGATCTTGACCTGGTCGTCGGCGCGTCCGACGAACTCCAGCGTCCCGTCGGGCCGTCGGCGCGCCAGGTCGCCGGTGCGGTACATCCGGTCGCCGGGCGCGCCGGATAACGGGTCGGGCAGGAACCGCCCGGCCGTCAGCCCCGGGCTGCCAAGGTAGCCGTGGGCGAGGCCGTCCCCTGCGGCGTACAGCTCGCCCGTCTCCCCGTCCGGCACCGGTTCCAGCCGCTCATCCAGCACGTACGCGCGGGTGCGGCGGATCGGCCGGCCGATGGGAACCGCCGCGCCCTCCTCCGGCGGTTCGGTGACGGGATGGCAGCAGGTGAAGGTGGTGTTCTCGGTGGGCCCGTAGCCGTTGACGACGGTGGTGGCGGGCAGGGCGGCGACCGCGCGCCGCACGTGTGCCGGGGAGAGGATGTCGCCGCCCGCGAGCAGGTAGCGCAGCCCGCGCAGGCCGGCCAGAACGTCCGGGCCGAGGTCCACCATCCGTTGGAACAGGCCCGCTGTGAGCCACAGGATGGTCACGCCCTCCCGGTGTACCAGCGCGGCCAGTTCGGCCGGCGTGAGATCGTGCGGCGGCGCGAACACCAGCCGACCGCCGTTCAGGAGCGGCCCCCAAAGCTCCAGGGTGGAGGCGTCGAAGGCGATCGGCGCGAGCTGGAGGAACACGTCGTCGGGGCCGATGGTGACGTAGTCCGGGCCGAGGACCAGGCGCAGCACGGCCCGGTGCGGCACGCACACGCCCTTGGGGCGGCCGGTGGAACCGGAGGTGTAGGCGATGTAGACCGGGTGCCCGGCCCCGGCTGCGACGGTGACCGGGTCCGGCGCGTGCCCTGCGACGGCGGACCGGTGCGGCTCGCGGTCCAGGGCGATCACGGTGCGTCCCTCCAGCCCCGCGGCGTCCGGCTCCCCGAGGGTGAGCACCACCCGGACCGCGGCGTCGTCCAGCAGCAGCCGGTGGCGCTCAGCGGGCTGTCGGTGGTCGAGCGCCAGGTAGGCGGCGCCTGCCTTGAGGATGCCCAGCAGTGCCACCGCGGTCTCCGCCGCGCGGTGGGCCAGGAGCCCGACCGTGTCACCGGGCCCGGTCCCGGCGGCCCGTAGGTGCCGGGCCAACCGGTTGGCGCGTGCGTCGAGTTCGGCGTAAGTGAGCGTGCCGTCGGTGCCGGACACGGCGACCCGGCCCGGATGGGCGTGTGCCCGGCGCGCGACGACGTGTGCGATGGTTCCGGGCTCCGCGGGTGCCTCGGCGGCCGTGGGGCCGGGCGCCGGTTCCGCGATGGTCTCAGACATGGTCGCTCCCCCCCTTCGCCGGTGCCGTGACGCGCTCCAGCAGGGACATCAGGTCGGCGGGGGCCGACAGGAACTCGTAGTGGCCGCCGCCGAGCACCGCGAACTCGACATCGTCGGAGTACGCACTCCACCCGTCGAGCCGTCCGGGCGGGACCTCGGGGTCGTCGGACCAGCGCAGCACCGTGATGCCGGACGGCAGGGGTGTCGGGCCGTCGGTGGTGTACAGCGCGGTCGCGTCCAGGTCCTGGTGCAGGACGTCGAGCGTCAGCTTCATCAGCAGGGGGTGCGGGGTGCCGCCGCGGGCGACCACCTGCTGCGACAGCTCGTCGGTCAGCTCCTCGTCGCTCAGTCCCAGGAACCGGTCGTGCGGGCACTCGTGCGGCGGAACCTGCGCGGACACCACCAGCCGGTCCGGGGTCGGCAGGCCGCGGGCGGCCAGCTGCCGCGCGGTCTCGAAGGCGGGCAGCACCCCCGCGCAGTGCCCGAAGAAGACGAACGGCCGGTCCAGGTGAGGCAGGAGGGGCTCGATGAGGTTCTCGGCCAGCCCCCCGAAGGTGCCGAAGTGCCGTTCCCTGATGCGGTTCTCACGGGCGGGAAGCTGGATCGGGCAGGTCTCGGCTCGGCCGACGCGCCGTGGCCAGCGGGAGAACATGGACGCGCCCACGCCGGAGTAGGGGAAGCAGAAGATCCGCGCTTCGGCGTCGGCGTCCGGTCTGCGCAGCAGCCAGCGCGCCGGGCGCGGAGGGCCCACGCCGTCGTCCGCCGCCGGTGCGGTGGGCACTGCGGGCGCGGCTGATTCCGCCGCCGGCGCCGTTCGGGACGTGCCGGTCATGAGCGCTGACGCAGGCTCAGCGGGCGGATGTCGGTCCACACCCGCGCGATGTGCGCCAGGCACTCGTCCTTGGGTCCCCGGTGGCCCGCGTCCCGCCAGCCCGCCGGGTTCTCCCGGTCTTCCGGCCAGATCGAGTACTGCTCCTCGTGGTTGACGACCACCTTGTAGATACGGTCGTCCGCGTCGTCATGCGCCATGAGTCGTCTCCTCCTTGGTGTGGTTCGTCGCGTGGTCGGGGGTCTCCGTCGCGGTCAGCGCGTCGGGCACTTCCTGTTCCAGCCGGATCACCCGCGGGCGCGCGGTGGTCACGGCGACGGCGGCGAGCAGCAGCAGGCCCGCGCCGAGGAACACCAGGGCGATGTCCGCGCCGGTGCCGGTGATCCGGCCGACCGTTGTCTCCAGGGCGCCGCCGGACGAGACCAGCGGGCGGGCCACCAACTCCACCAGCGGGCCGGCCAGTCCGTACGCGACGGGGCCGGTGGACCAGGCGATGGCACGGCGCACCGCGAAGACGCGGCCCTGCATCTCACGCGGTGTCTTCAGCTGCCACAGGGTGGCCGTGACCACGTTGATCACGGAGTAGCCGCCCAGGACGCCGAACAGCGCCGCGGCGATCACCCAGGGCGAGGGGTGGACACCACAGGCCAGCACCAGCAGGCCGTTGACCGAGGTGATCGCCAGGATGGCGGCCACCCGCCGGGTGGGCGCGCGGCGCAGGCTGAGGTAGAAACCGACGAGCAGCATGCCCGCCCAGCCGACGGCCTCCACGGTGCCGAGCTGCGCCGGGGTGCCGATGCTGAGCACCAGTGGCGGGACCAGCACCACGACGAGTTCGACGGCCAGGTTGGTCACCGCGAAGAACACCAGAAGGCCGAGCAGTCCGCGCCGGGCTCGGATGAACCGCCAGCCTTCGGCGACGTCCCGGCGTACCGACCGTCGGGGCCCGGGCCCGTCCTCCGCCGCCCCCGTCCCGTCCTCCTCCGCAGCGTGCGCCCTCCCCGGCGCGCCGGTGCCGTCGGCTGCCCTCCACCGTCCGGCCACGATCAGCGTGCCGACGGCTACGCAGAAGGTCAGCACGTCGAGCGCGACCAGTCCGGAGAGCCCTATCACCGTGTACAGGGCGCCGCCGAGCGCCGCGCCGACCAGTCGTCCCATGCCGTCGGCGAGACCGATCCGGCCGTTGGCCCGGCTCAGTTCGTTCGGCGGCACGATCTCCGGCACCAGGGCGGACAACGCGGGCCACTGGAAGGCGGTGCACACCGAGGACACCGCCACCAGTGCGTAGACGTGCCACATCACCAGCACGCCGGCGTGGTGCGCCAGGCCGACCGCGGCCGGGACGACGACGGCCACGGCGTCACTGAGCAGCATCGTCCGGCGGCGGTCCCAGCGGTCGACCAGCGCTCCGGCCGCAGGCAGTGCCAGCACCCCGGGCAGGGACGCGGCCAGCACCACGGTGCTGAAGTAGGTGACCGACCCGGTGGTATCGAAGACCCAGACTCCCAGGCCGAAGACGGTGACGGCGGAACCGATCAGGGAGACGAGCTGGCCGAACCAGATCAGGTTGAAGACGCGCACCTCACCGGCCTCCCTCTGACGTCCGGTCCTCCCCGCCCTCCCAGGGCCGGGCCCCGGGATCTTCCAGGGCCGCGGCCAGGACGCCGCGCAGCCCGTCCGCCCAGCCGCGCACCGTGTCGCGGTCGAACAGCTCGGTGCTGTACTCGATCCAGCCGGAGATCCCCTCCCCGGCCTCGTGGCAGCGCACCTGGAAGTCGTATCGGCAGGTGCCCCGGTCCACGGCGACGTCCTCGGCGGTCAGCCCGTGCGGCCACACCGCGCCCGAGGGGTAGTTCTGCACCGCGAACATCGTCCGGCAGGGTGCCACCCGCTCCGTGAGCACCTCGTAGGGCAGGTCCTGGTACTCCCAGGCGGTCAGGCACTCCGCGCGCACGGCACGCACCAGTGCGCGGAAGTCGGCCGGGACGCGCAGGTCGGCGGCGACCGGAACGATGTCGGCGAACGGTCCGACGACATCCTCGGCGACCGGGTCCGGCCGGTTGCTCACCGGCACCGCGACCGCGAAGCGCGGCGCGCCGGTGAGCCGGTGCAGCCAGCTCTGGTGGGCGGCGAACAGCACCATGAAGGTGCTGGCGCCCTCCTCCCGGGCCAGCTGCCGCACGGCGCGCGCGGTGCCCGGGCCGAGGTCGAAGGGAACCGTGGCGCCGTCCATGGCGGGCTCCGCCGGGCGCGGGCGGTCGGTCGGCGCCTCCGGCGCCTCGGGCAGACCCGCCAGTCGGGCCGCCCGCTGCGCCAGGCGGCGCGCGGTGGCCGGCTCCTCCAGCCGGGCCAGCAGCTGGGCGGCGTACGGCTCGAAGCCGGGGACGTCGGGCAGGTCCAGCGGCTCACCGGAGACCAGGTGACGGTAGTAGGCGGCCAGGTCCCGCTCGATCAGGGAGACCGACCAGCCGTCGGCGACGATGTGGTGGACCGCGAAGGCCAGGACGTGGTCGCCGGGGGAGCGGCGCACCAGGGTGGCGCGCGCCAGCGGCCCCTCGCGCAGGTCGAACGGCGCACGCAGCACCGCCGCGGCGATCCGGACGCCGGCGTCGCCGGGGTCGTCCTCCCCGCTGACATCGCGGTGTTCCAGCGGGAACGGCCGCACCGGGTCACGCAGGCACCGCACCACGCCGTCGGCGTCGCCGGGGAAGCGGGTGCGCAGCGCCGGGTGGCGGGCGTGGACCGCGTCGAGGGCGCGCAGCAGCGCGGTGGTGTCCAGCGGACCGGTCAGACGCAGGGTGAAGCCGAGGTTGTAGGCCGCGGTGCCCGGATGTCGGGCGCACCGCCTCCAGGTGTCGTCCTGCTGCGGGACCGGCCGGTTCGTTCCCGGCGCGTCCGTCACCGGTCCGTCCGCCGCCGCCTCCCGTGCCGACGACCGCCGTTCGTCGATGCGGGCGGCCAGCACCGCCACGTCGGACGCGTCGAAGACCGTGCGCAGGGGCAGGTCGACGCCGAAGGTCCGACGGATCCGGGCAGCCAGCCGGGCCGCCAGCAGCGAGTGGCCGCCCCGGTCGAAGAAGTCGTCCTCGCGGCCGAAGGGGCTTCCGTCGTCCAGCAGTTCGGCGAACAGCGCGGCCAAGGCCGACTCGGTCGGGGTGCGCGGCGGTGAGACCGGCGGCCGTCCCATCGCGTGCGCCGTACCCATCGTGTCCGCCGACCTCCCCTCCGCCGCGCCCGGTTCGGGCAGCGCCCGCCGGTCGAGTTTGTTGTTGGGGGTGCGCGGCAGCTCGGGCAGGGCCGTGAGCCAGGACGGCACCAGGTGCGCGGGGAGGGTGTCGCGCAACGCGCGCCGCAGCCTCGGCAGGTCCAGCCCGGCGGGGGCCAGAAAGGCCGCGAGCCGTCCGCGGTGGGCGACGACGGCGGCGTCCGCCACCCCGGGCAGGGCCCGCAGGGCCAACTCCACCTCGGCGGGCTCCACGCGGTTGCCGCGGATCTTGAGCTGGCCGTCGAGCCTTCCGAGGAACTCCAGTTCGCCGTCGGCCCGCCACCGGGCCAGATCCCCGGTGCGGTACGCGCGGGCGCCCGGCACGCCCCCGAAGGGGTCGGGCACGAACCGCTCGGCCGTCAGGTCCGGCCTACCCAGGTAACCGTGGGTCAGGCCCGTGCCGCTGATCCACACCTCGCCGGGGACGCCCACCGGGACGAGTTCGCCGTCGGCGTCCACCAGGGCGATCCGGCAGCCGGGAACGGGCCGGCCCGCCGGCACCGGACCGGAGCCGGCCGTCCCGTCCGGCGCGGCGGGCGGCACCCGGTGGCGAGTGGAGGTCATGGTGCACTCGGTGGGCCCGTACTGGTTCACCACCTGGGTGTCCGGGGCGAACGCCCGGCGCGCCCGGGCGGCGTCGTCGTGGTCGAGCGTCTCCCCGCTGAGCAGCACCAGGCGGACGCCGGGTGCCGGACCGGGGCGGTCCTCCAGCTCGGCGAGCACCGCGCGGAGCATGGTCGGCACCACGCTGAGCAGGCAGGTGACGTCCTCGACGGCGACCAGTCCGGCGATCGCCCCGGGGTCGGTGGCCTGGTCGTCGGAAGGCAGCACCACCCGGGCCCCGGCGGTCAGCGGGCCGAAGAGATCGCGGACGGAGGCGTCGAAGGACACCGGGGCCAGTTGCAGCACCGTGTCCGCCGTGCCCACGCCGTACGCGCGGACCATGTGGTCCAGGTAGGCGACAGCGCCCGCGTGGTGGGCGAGCACCCCCTTGGGGCGGCCGGTGGAGCCGGAGGTGTAGAAGACGAAGGCGGTGTCGGCGGGCGTGGTCCCGGTGTCGGGCGGCGCGGCGGGCCGGCCGGCGATCAGCGCCCGAGTGGCCGGGTCGGCCAGGTCCACCCGCACGCCGTCGAAGCCGCCGAACGCGTCCGGCGCGCCCACGTCACCGTCCGGTCTCCCGCCGGTGACCAGCCGGCACGCTCCGCTGTCGGTCAGCAGCAGGTCCAGGCGGGCCGCCGGGTAGGTGAGGTCCAGGGGCACCGCGGTGGCACCGCTCTTGAGTACCGCCAGCAGGGCCACCGCCAGTCCGGCCGAGCGCGGCAGCGCCACGGCCACCACGTCGCCCCGGCCTGTTCCCAGGGCGCACAGGTGGTGCGCCAGCTGATTGGCGCGCTCCTCCACCTGCCGGTAGGTCAGCCTCCCGTCCGGCCCGTCCAGCGCGGTGGCGTCGGGAGTGCGGGCGGCCTGCCGGGCGATCAGGTCGTGCAGGCACGCCGCCGACGGCGCGGAGGGGGCGCCTGCGACCAACAGCGACTCGCGTTCGGCCGGGGTGAGTATCGCGAGCCGGTGGACCGGGGTGTCGGGGTTCCGCACGGCGGCAGCCAGCAGCGTCCGGAAGTGGCGCGCCATGCGGGCGATCCGGTCGTGCTCGTGGAGGTCGGTCCGGTAGAGGAACCAGCCTCGGACGCCGTCGCGGTCCTCCTCCAGGGTGAGGTTCAGCTCCGCCTTGGCGTGTGCCGCCGAGGGCGGGAGTTCGGTCAGCCCCACGTGCGGGCCGAGGGTCGCCGTGGCTTCCTCCCGCCTCTCCAGGGTGATGGTGTGGCGGCCCAGCGCATCGGCGTCCAGTCCGAGTTCGTCCACCATCCGGTCGAACGGCAGCCGCCGGTGGGTAAAGGCACCCAGGAGGGTCTCGCGGACCTCTCGGCACAGCTCGCGGAAGGCGGCCTCGCACGGGACGCGTACCCGCAGCGGCAGGGTGTTGAGGAACATGCCTACGACGTCGGCCAGTTCGGGCCGCGGCCGGTCGATCACCGGGGTGGTCAGGACGATGTCGTCCTGACCGGTGTACCGCCGCAGCAGCGCGGCGTAGGCGGCGGTCAGTACCATGAACGGCGTGCAGCCTGTTCCGGCGGCCAGGTCTGCGAGCCCGTCGCTCACCGCCCGCGGCAGGGTGAAGGCGTGGACGGCCCCCGCCGTCGAGGGGGTGGCCGGGCGCGGGTGGTCGGCGGGCAGGTCCAGGGCGGCGGGGACGCCGTCGAGCCGGTCGCGCCAGTAGGCCAGGTCCCGGCCCAGCGCCCCGCCGGACACCAGCGCGCGCTGCCAGCGCGCGAAGTCCCGGTAGCGGACCGGGGGCGGGGCGGGCAGCGGGACGTCCGGTCCGTCGAGCAGGGCTTGGTAGGTCCGGTCCAGGTCGCGCACCAGCAACCGGACCGACCGGGCGTCCACGGCGATGTGGTGCGCGGTGAGGGCCAGGACGTGCTCGTCCTCGGCCAGGTGGACGAGCGCGGCGGCGAGCAGCGGGCCGGTCCGCAGGTCGAAGCGGTGGCCGGCCGCGCGGCGCAGCTCATCGCGGAGCGCCGTCTCGCGCTCGGCCGCCGCCAGCCCGCTCAGGTCCCGGCTGCGCAGCGTCACCGGTTCCGGCGCGGCGACCTCGGGGACGGGTGCGCCGTCCCGGTCGCGGTAGCGGGTGCGGAGCGCCTCGTGGCGCTCCACCAGGAGGTCCAGGGCACGGGCAAGGAGGTCGGCGTCGAGCGGGCCGCGCAGCCGGTACGCCTCGGGGACGGTGTAGGAGGGATCGCCGGGGGCGAGTTGTTCGACCAGCCACAGGCGGGCCTCGGCGAAGGAGGGTTCGGGCACCGGGTCGTCGGCGACCAGGACCGGCGGCAGGGCGGCCCCGGCCGTATCGCCCCCGGTCGTGCCGTCGCTCCCGGTGTTCAACCCGGCTACCTGCGCACCGAGTTCGGCGACGGTGGGCGCGTCGAACACCAGGCGCAGCGGTATCTCGATGCCCAGTTCCTCCCCCAGTTCGGCCACCATCCGGGCGGCCAGCAGGGAGTGGCCGCCGAGGGCGAAGAAGTCGTCGTGCCGTCCGACGCCGGGCACGCCGAGCAGCTCGGCCCAGCGGGCGGCCAGGGCGGTCTCCACCGGCCCGGCCGGCGGCTCGTACGCGCCGCGCCGGTAGCTGTCGGGGTCCGGCGCCGACAGCCGGCGACGGTCGACCTTGCCGTTGGCCGACAGCGGGAAGGCGTCCAGGACGACGAAGGCCGAGGGCACCATGGGTTCCGGCAGCCGGAGGCGCAGCCAGGCGCGCAGTGCGCCAGGGTCGGGCGGGGACGCGGGGTCGGCGGGGGTGAGGTGGGCGACCAGCCGGGTGCCCGCCTCACCGGCACGGTCCGCGGTCACCACGACCTGGTCGGTCGCCGGGTGTTCGGCCAGGGTCGCCTCGATCTCGCCGGGTTCGATCCGGATGCCGCGGACCTTGACCTGGTGGTCGACGCGGCCGAGGAACTCCAGGGTGCCGTCCGGGCGCCACCGCGCCAGGTCACCGGTGCGGTAGAGCCTGCCGCCGGGCGGGCCGAGGGGGTCGGGCACGAACCGCTCGGCCGTCAGGTCCGGCCTGCCCAGGTAGCCGCGTGCGATCTGCACGCCGCCCAGGTGGAGTTCGCCGGGCACGCCGACCGGCTGCGGCTCGCCATGCCGGTCCAGCACGTGGCAGGTGGTGTTGGCGGCGGGCCTGCCGATGGGGACGGCGTGCCCGTCCTCGTCCGGTGCGCACCGCCGGGCGGTGACGTCCACCGCGGCCTCGGTGGGTCCGTAGAGGTTGTGTAGTTCGGGCCGCCCCTGCGGTCCGCTGCCAAAGCGGGCGAAGAACGCGGCGCGCAGGTCGGCGGGCAGCGTCTCGCCGCTGCACAGCACCCGCCGCAGACCGGTGCAGCGCGCCGAGACGGGGTCGCGCAGGAACTCCCGCAGCATCGACGGCACGAAGTGGACCGTGGTGACCTCGGCGGACAGGATCAGTTCGCGCAGATGGGCGGGGTCGCGGTGGCGGCCGGGCTCGGCGACGGCCAGGCAGGCCCCGGCGAGCAGGGGCCAGAAGAACTCCCAAACCGAGACGTCGAAGGTGGCGACGGTCTTCTGGAGCACCACGTCGTCGGCGGTCAGGCCGTACTCCTCCTGGGCCCACAGCAGCCGGTTGCGGATCGCGCGGTGGCTGACCATCACGCCCTTCGGGGCACCGGTGGAGCCCGAGGTGTGGATGACGTAGGCGAGGTGGTCGGGGTGCGGGCGGACGCCGGGCGGGGTGTCGGGCCGGGCGGCGACGCGGACGGCCTCGGCGTCGTCGTCCAGGACGACCGTCCGGGCGGGGGTGCCGACCAGGGCGGGGGCCAGCGCGCCGGTGGTGACGGCCAGTGCGACGTCGGCGCCGGTGATGACGGCGGCCAGCCGGTGCGGTGGGTGCTCCGGATCGAGCGGCAGATAGGGGGCGCCCGACTTGAGCACGGCGAGGAGGGCGATCACCAGTTCGGCGGATCGTTCCAGCAGGACGGCGACCGGGTGGTCCGGGCGGGCGCCCGCCGCGATCAGGTGGTGGGCCAGCCGGTTGGCGCGCCGGTGCAGCTCGGCGTGGTCGAGGCGCTGGCCGCGGTGGACCAGCGCGAGCGCGCCGGGGGAGCAGGCCGCCCGCTCCTCGATGAGCGCCACCAGGTCGCCAGGGCCGGGATACCCGGTGGACCGGCCCTGCCAGCCGGTGGTGAGCCTTTCGCGTTCGGTGTCGGTGAGCAGCGGCAGCCGGTCCACCGGGCGGCCGGGGTCCTTCACCGCGGCGGTGAGCAGCCGCAGGTAGTGCCCGGCCATGCGGGCGACGGTGGCCTCGTCGAAGAGGTCGTGGCCGTACTCGAACTCCAGCGCCACCTCGCCGCCCTGCTCGTCCACGTCCAGGAGCAGATCGAAGCGGCTGGTGCCCAGGTCCTGGCAGGGCAGTTCGGTCATCGTCGCCGCGCCCAGCCGGACCGGCTCGCGCGGTGTGTTGTTCCAGTTGAACATCACCTGGAACACCGGAGGCGTGCTGGGATCGCGGTCTGGGGCGAGCGCCTCGACGACCTGCTCGAAGGGAACGTCCTGGTGGGCGAGCGCCTCCAGAGTCCGCTCCCTGGTGTGATCGACCAGGCCGCCGAAGGAGCGCCGTCCGACATCCTCGGCACGGATCACCACGGTGTTGGTGAACACCCCGACGAGTGGCTCCACTTCGGGCAGGAGGCGGCCCGCGACGGGCACCCCGACCAGGATGTCGTCCTGTCCGGAGTAACGGGCCAGCAGCGCGTGGAAGGCTGCGAGCAGCACCATGAACGGGGTGGCCGAGCGCTCCTGGGCCAGGGCGCGCACCGCCTCGGCCAGACCGGGGTCCAGCGACGTGCGGACGCAGCCGCCCGCCCCGGTGGGCTCGGCAGGACGGGGGCGGTCGGCGGGCAGGTCCAGGCGCGCGGGGGCACCGTCGAGCCGGTCGCGCCAGTGCTCCAGGCTCGCGCGGTGGCCGCCGGCGTCCGCGTGGCGGCGTTGCCACACGGCGTAGTCCCCGTACTGGACGGGGAGTTCGGGCACCGGATCACCACAGTAGAGGGCACTCAGTTCCCGCTGCACCACGCCGACGGACCAGCCGTCGAAGGCGATGTGGTGGAAGGTCAGCAGCAGGTGATGCTCGCCGCCGGAGCCGTGGCCGTCACCACCGCTGATGAGCAGACCGCGCCAGACGGGACCGCGCCGCAGGTCGAAGGGGCGGTGCAGCTCGGCGACAATCCGGTCGTTGACCTCCCGCGGGGTGATCTCGGGCCGATGCTCGCACTCCAGTCGGAAGGAGACCGGGCGCACCTCCTGGATCTCCTCGGTGCCCTCGCGCCGGTAGACCGTGCGCAGCACCTCGTGGCGCCGCTCCAGTTCACGCAGCGCCTCATCCAGCGCGTCGGCGTCCAGTGGGCCGTCCACGCGCAGCGGCAGCGGCACGTGGTAGTTGGTCGCGGCGGGATGGAGCTCGTCCAGGAACAGCATGCGCCGCTGGGCGAACGAGGCCGTCCTCTCGCCCCGCACCGGTTCGACGGTGCGGGTGCGGGCCGCGCCGCTCCGCGCGGCCTCGCGCAGCCTGCGCTCCAGGGCCGCCCGACGGCTCCCGGACCGCGGGGCGCCGGACGAATCGACGTGTCCCATGACGGAACTCCCCTCCCCTTCGATGTCGAACGTGCTCACCTGACGCCGCCGGCGAGTCGCCCACCGGGGTCCTCCGGCTCCTCGTGCGGACCGTCGGTGCCGCCCGGACCGTCCGCCTCGTCGAGGTCGTCCAGCCGTTCAGCGAGGGTCTCCTCCACCACCAGGGCGAAGTCCGCCAGCCGGGGGTGGTCCATCAGCCGCGGCAGCGGGACGTCGACGTCCAGCAGCACCCGCAGCCGGGCGATCATCCGTGTGGCCACCAGGGATTGCCCGCCGAGGGCGAAGAAGTCGTCCTCGGCACCGACGCGTTCGACGTCAAGCACGTCCGCCCAGATCGCGGCGACCGCCTCCTCCGCCGCGGTCCGCGGCGGCACATGGGCGCGTCCGGCAGGTCCGGGGGCGGGCGGGGCCGGGAGCGCCCCGCGGTCCAGCTTGCCGTTGGCCGTGACCGGCAACTCCTCCAGCACCAGCACGTCGGAGGGCACCATGAACGCGGCCAACCGCTCGGCGAGGTGGGTGCGCAGTTCCGTGGGGTCGGCCGTCCGCCCCGGCACGGGGACGACGTAGGCGACGAGCCGCTGGCCGCCGTGGGCGGTGTGCACGGCCGCGGCGGCGCTGGCCACCTCGGGGCGGGCCGCCAACTGGGCCTCGACTTCGCCCAGTTCGATCCGGAAGCCGCTGACCTTGACCTGGCCGTCCCGGCGTCCGAGGAACTCGATGGTGCCGTCGGGCCGGTACCGCGCCCGGTCCCCGGTGATGTACAGACGGGCGCCGGGCCGGTCCGAGAAAGGGTCGGGCACGAACTTGACGGCGGTGAGTCCCGGGTCGCCGTGGTAGCCGAGGGCGAGGCACTCGCCGCCGATGTGGAGGTCGCCGGGCACGCCTACGGGCACCGGCCGCAGGTCCTCGTCCAGGATGTGGTAGCGGGCGTTCTGGATCGGCCGTCCGTAGGGGATGCTGGGCCCGGCCGGATCGACCCGGCCGACGCGGTGGTGGTTGGACCAGACCGCGGCCTCGGTGGCGCCGCCGAGCGCCACCACCTCGGCACCGGGGAACGCGGCACGGCAGGTGTCCGGCAGGGTGAGGGGGATCCAGTCGCCGCTGAGGAAGACCAGGCGAAGCGTGCAGGCGGGCGGGGCCGGACGCAGCAAGTAGAGCGGTTCGAGCTGCTGGAGAGCGGCGGGCGCCGAGTCCCAGAAGGTGATCGGCTCGGTGTCCAGGACGGTCAGCAGGCGCCGGGGGTCGTGCCGTTCGCCGTCGGTGGCGACGCGGACGGAGCCGCCCGCGGCAAGCATGCCGAACACGTCGTAGACCGACAGGTCGAAGCCCAGCGCGGTGACGAACAGGACGCGGTCGGCCGGTCCGACGGCGAAGGTGGTGTTGACCCAGCGGATCAGGTTGACCACCGGCGCGTGGCTGAGTGTCACGGCCTTTGGCGCACCGGTTGAGCCGGAAGTGAAGATGACGTAGGCGAGGTCGTCGGGCCGGGCGCGAACGGGTGCGAGACCCGGGGCCGGTTCCAGCGCCGAGCGCACGGCCGGGCCGGAGCCCTCGGCGGGCGTCTCCTCCGGCGTACCGGGACCGAGCCATAACAGGGTTTTCAGCGCGGGCAGTTCGGCGTACAGGGAGCGCAGTTCCGGTACGCAAGCCGGGCTGGTGACCACCGTGGTGCAGTCGAGCGCGGCCAAGAGGTGCCGGACGCGGTCTCGGGGCAGCGAGCGGTCGACGGGCAGGTAGGCCGCTCCGGACTTGAGGATGCCGAGCAGGGCGACCACGGTGTGCACCGTGCGGTCCATGTGGATGCCGACGAACTGACCGGGACCGGCTCCGGCCGCAACGAGGTTGCGGGCCACGGTGTCGGCGGCGCGGTCGAGTTCGGCGTACGTCAGCCGGTCGCCGCCCTGGAGGACGGCCACCGCGTCGGGAGTGCGGGCCGCCTGACGCTCTACGAGCTCGTGGACGCAGGCCGGGTCGTCGTCGGGGACGCGGGTGTCGTTCCAGTCGTGGACGATGCGCCGCAGTTCGGGTTCGGACAGGGCGGTGAGGCGGCCGACGGGGGTCTCGGGCGGCGTCCGGGCGAGCACGTCGAGCAGGTGGCACAGGTGGCCCGCGATCCGGTCGGCCGCGTCGTCGTCGATCTCGTCGCGGTTGTGGTCGAGAACCACGGTCAGCGCCTCGCCGGTGGTGATCCGCACACGCAGGGGGCAACGCCGGTCCGGTCCGTCCTGCGGCTGCTCCCCGCCGGGGGTGCTCGCCCTGCCCGCGGCCGCCTCGGCCCGCCCGCGCTCCTCGGTGATCTCCAGCAGGGTGCCGAACGCCGGCCTTCCGTCCGGGTCCGGGAAGGCGTCCCGCAGCGCCGACCACAGGGCGTGCGGGTACCGCCGCCCGGCAACCGTATCCAGCAGCTCGCCGAGCGGGGTTCCACGGCCGACGCTCAGGCGCACGGCCACGGGGTCGTGCGGGCGGTCCTCCCCGGCGAGCCCGAAGACCACCTCGCGAGTACCGCAGTACTCGGTCAGCAGCAGGGTCCAGGCGGTGACCAGCAGGGGGGACAGACCGACCCCGGCTCGCCGGGCGACCGCCCGCAGCACGGCGGTCCGGTCGGTGCCGACCCCGGCCGTGGTACGGCGGCGGTCGGTGCGTCCGGTGCCGGCCCGCTGCACACCGAGCGGTGTTGCCGCGAAGTCCCCACTGGGCGTCTCCTGCTTCCCGGACAGGCGAACGTGTGCTTCACGCATGTTGCTCTCCCCCGTCATGTCCCGAACGGTTCTCCGAACGACTCGCGCGGTCGGCGTCACGGGGTCGGTGCCGGTTCCGGCCGTGTCCCGCCGCCGACGGTCCGTCTCAGGTCGGCGGCGACCGAGCGCAGCGGATCGACGATCGCGTCCGGCCCCCGGCGCCGTGCCAGTTCTCCGGTCAGCAGGTGGAACTCGGTACACCCCGTGATCACTGCGGGGCATCCGGTGCCATCCAGCCACCGCTCGACGGTGTCCGTCATGCCGGGCTGTTTTCCGGCGCGTTTCATCAGGTAGATCAGATGGTGCACCGATTCCTGGAGTTCCGCGTCGGGCCACACGACACGGTCCGCCACCTCCGGCCATCCCGGGGATTTCTCGAATATCCGGCCGAGCCGTGTCCCATGGGTGCACAGCATGAGCAGGGGGCCGGCCGTGGAACGCAGTTCATCGATGACGACGTCGATCAGGGAAACGGTACGCGCGGTAACCGCGGGATCCAGTTTTCGAAGGAAGTGGTGCACGGTGACGCAGGTTGGAACTACCTTGGTCGCACCGGCCTCCAGAAGTCCTCGTATTCTCTCGTTGAGACGTTCCAGCAGAGGCCGTTCGACACCACTGCGAATGGCCTCGGTGCGGTCCGGAATACCGGGGTCGGAATCGACGATACAGCGCGGCAGATCCTGTTCGGACGCAGTCATGTTCGTCTCATAGAAGGTACGCAGGAAATCGGCCGTGGCCAGCGGACCCAGACCTCCGAGGATTCCCAGGACAGGCTCTCTCCATCCGCCGTCGCCCGGTTCCCCCGCCGGTGTGAGCTGCCCGGACATCGGAGGAACGGTCACGTCAGGCGCAATCCCACCCGTCGGCACCCGTAGTGCAGATAACGGCACATCCTGCTTTCTCGCGCCCTCTGTCGGCATGGACTCGCGAACACTCAATGCTTCCCCCGTCAGAATTCGGTCAACGGCGTAACTGTCGACCCGTGCGGAACTCCTCGTTCACGTGCGCCCTCAAATGGACGCCTTTCTGTGCGGGATTCCGGAAAGAGTTACGGGACCATTCGATCCGGCGGTCTGCACCACCGGCGCGGAATCCTGGGCCACATAGGCCTTCGGTGCACTGTGCGGTAATTCCGGACAATCCTACGCGATGACTTCCGAAACGGTTCATCGAACTGTTCTCCGGCCGCGGAGTGCAACCGGAATACCTCTGGCATGCCGTGCAACCAAACTCGAACTGGAGCTTAGGGAAAGCGCTACAGAGTGTCAAGGGATGGTCGCCAAAAAGTGCGAACCCTAGAGGTTGTCCCGTAAATTCTCAGGGACATGTCTGCTGACCTGCTCGTTTGTCTGTCACCCGGCGATGGCCAGGTTGTGCAGGCGGGCGATGCCGCGCATGGCGTGGTGAACGCCGTCACCTTTGAGGCGGCAGTCGCGGAGGATCTTCCAGGTCTTCATCCGGGCGGAGATGTGCTCGACGCGGGCACGGGCCCGGCGGTGGGAGGCGTTGTGCTCCTCCTTCCAGGCGGGCAGGTCCTCGTCCCGGTGTCGTCGGTAGTGCGGGATGAGCAGTCCGGTGCCGCGGTAACCGCCGTCGGCGATCACCGCAGGCGTGGTGCCGACGGCACCCTTGGCACCGGACTCCTCCCAGGCCCGGCAGTCGTTGCGGTTGCCCGGCAGCGGCCGCCCGACGGCAACGGCGGTGGGGGTCCCCCCGGACGGAGTCTGGGGGAGGGTGTCG
Organism: Streptomyces shinuiensis; assembly: GCF_043660855.1. Lineage (NCBI taxonomy): Bacteria > Bacillati > Actinomycetota > Actinomycetes > Kitasatosporales > Streptomycetaceae > Streptomyces > Streptomyces shinuiensis. The sequence goes on from NZ_JBIHML010000001.1 coordinate 28,152, forward strand.
TCGTCGATGACGACCTGGTGGTTGGTGGAGTAGCGGTGGTTCTTGCTGGAGGCGGCCACGGTCCGGTCGCGGGTGGGCACCAGCGTGCCGTCCACGATGAGCACGGTGTCCGTGCGGAACCGCTGGCGGGGCCGGAGCGCGAGAGCCGGCCCGAGGTGGTCGACGATCCGATCGGCGGCCGACCTCGAGATGCCGAACAGCGGGGCGAGTTGGCGCAGGGTGAGGTTGGTGCGCCAGTACGCGGCCACCAGCAGCACCCGGTCCTCCAGCGGCAGGCTCCAGTGCCGGCCCCGGCGGACCGGATCGGCGCCCTCACGTCGCAGCGCGGTGATCAGCTTGCCGAACTGCCGCGGGCTCAGCCTGGTGAACGGGGCTGTCCAGGACGGCTCCGACGCCGTGATCACACCAGCCACCACAAGATCATCTCGCCCGTGACCAGCAGTTACGGGACACCGTCTAGTCTTCTGAGTCGGGAATTCTATTCAGATATCCGGCGAGGCGTTCGCGGATCTCGTCCGCGGTCTTCGTCCACACGTAGAGCTTCGGGTCGGTGTTCCACGCGGCGATCCAGGCACGGATGTCCTGCTCCAGCGCCTGCACCGAGCGGCGAACCATCGCTCGACCAGGTTCAGCCAGGACGATCCGGTGGAGGTGAGATGCAGGTGGAAGCGGGGATGGGCCAGCAGCCAGGTCTTGATGGCCGGGGTCTTGTGGGTGGCGTAGTTGTCCAGCACCAGATGCACTTCAAGGCCCTGCGGGACCTCCCGGTCGAGCTTGATGAGGAACTTCCTGAACTCCTCGGCGCGGTGCCGGCGGTGCAGGGAGCCGATCACCTTCCCCGTGGCGACCTCCAGGGCGGCGAACAGCGTGGTGGTGCCCGCCCGCACATAGTCGTGGGTGATCCGCTGCAGGACCCCGGGCATCATCGGCAGCACCGGCTGGGAGCAGTCCAGGGCCTGGATCTGGGACTTCTCGTCCATGCAGAACACCAGCGCCCGCTCCGGCGGGTCGAGGTAGAGGCCGACCACGTCGTGGACCTTGTCGATGAAGTACGGGTCGGTGGGCAGCTTGAAGGTCTCACTACGGTGGGGCTGCAGGCCGAAGGCCCGCCAGATCCACGACACGGTCGACTGCGACAGGCCCATCTGCTGGGCCATCGCCCGCGTCGACCAATGGGTGGCGTTCTTCGGCGTGGTCTCCAGCATTCTGGTGACCACGGCGTCGACCTGCTCGTCGGTGACCGTCCGGGGCCCGCCGGGGCGCGGTGGTGTGGAAGCTCCGCAGCGTGTTGACGTGTTCGGTCAGGTAGGCGCGCGGGTCTCCGATGAGGCCTGGCAGCCCACAGTCCTGCGCCGCTTCGGTATGGTCTGCGGGCAGGCGGTCGAGAATCGCCGACAGGTCCAAGCGGTCCAGGGTACGGGCGGTCTCGGCCACCGCCGCCGGTACCCTCGGCACTCCATGCCTGCCGTACCGCACGCCAGTCCCTTCTCCTCGGCCCCGCTCAGGGCGGCGGCCCGGCCCACTCTCACCCACCAGGACCAACGGCAACCGGAACGGAACACCCCCGCCTCGGCGGAGAGGACCGGCGGGAGACGAGCGGGTACGGCCTGCGCAACGGAACACGCCTCCGCCCGGCGTGGCAAGAGCGTCATTGGATCACCGGTCTGAACGACCCCGGCGCAGACCTCCACGGCAAGTTCACCGGCGAACTCGCTGGCAGCAACTGGCCCCGCCCGCAAGCCCACAGCAGAGGACCCCGGACCTACAGGCCGAGGTCCTCCCGTCTCGTCCTGACGCTCCACTCCGGTGAAGGGCCGCGGTAGGTGCCGAAAGTCCACAGGTTGCCCTCCGGGTCCTGCACCGTGCACACGTACGCCACGGCGCCCGATCCGAACCGGGTCTCATGCGGCGCTTCGAGAACCTCGCCGCCGGCATCGACCACCCGCTGGTGTACTGCGTCGACGTCGTCGCTCACCACGTAGACCGCGCTGGTGCCCGCCCGCATCCGCCCGTGCACGCTGTCTGTGTGCCGGGTCGATCCGAACACCAGCGCACCACCGCCAGGCCAGCGCAGCTCGGCGTGCCCGATCCCACCGTGTTCGTCCGGCGCGGCGATCACCTCCGTGAAGCCCAGCACGTCGACCAGGAAGCGCAACGCCGCCCTCGTGTCGTCGTAGTGCAGGACCGGCCACACGGAGGACGGGGAGGCATCAGGCAACATGCCGCTCATCGTAGGTCCGAAGGCCGCTACCGCCCAGAGCCCCCGGCCACCGGCGGAACGAGCCGCCCTCTGGTGCCCCGGAGCTCTGATCAGCGCTCGTACACCCGGGCTTGGCACCCATGCAGGCAGGCTGCGGACCACCTCTGCGTGCGGGTGCTCGCGAAACCTGGCCTCGATCAGGGCGTCGAGCTCGGCGATCTCCTCATCGAGGTCCATCACCCTCTTCGCGAGGCGGACCACCATGGCGGCGGCCAGCTATCTCGCCAGGCAGCGCGGTGTACTGAGCCTGCGCGGCGGCACCACGGACCTTGCGGTTCCTCGGCCAGGTCCTCGATCCGCTTCGCACCCGCGCGGCGGATCGCGGCCGGGGGCTGGTACCCGGTCAGCGACATCACCGGCCCCTTGTTGACCAGGCCCAGGGACCGTTCCAACGCAGTGAAGATCTCCAGCAGTTGAGCCCGCAGGCGGTTGATCTGCCGAGTCCGGTCGAAAACCACGTCCAGCCGTCGGGTGGTCAGCGTGCGCAGATCGACAGCGATCTCGTCGCCGGACCGCAGCAGGCCCAGGTCATGGCGGACGCGGGCCTGGTCGGCGATGACGAAGGCGTCCTTGGCATCCGTCTTGCCCTCGCCGCGGTACGTCGCCGAGGCCCGGTGGGCCGCCAGGCCGGTGAGGTAGGCCATCGGCTGGTCGTGTCCGAGGAGCAGACCGATCAGCAGGGCGGCGCCACCGTAGTTGAGGTCGACGGCCCACAGCACGCCGGCGGATATCGCCAGGACGTCGCCGATGAGCTCAAGCAGCTCGGTCTCGTCGTTCAGGACCCGGCGGGACAACAGCCGTTCACCATCCGCATTGATCACCACACAGTGGTGGTGCGCCTTGCCGATGTCCACGTCGGCCCGGATCTCGGGCACGGTCACCTCCGCCGGCTCACCGCCTCACACGTCGCCCGCAGACGACCTCGCCGACGTTGTCCCACAGCAGCGATCGGAGTCGCGTCTCCCAATTGGCGGTGGAGTCGTCGCGGGGCTCCGGGCGGCCGAGTCCTTTCAGTCCTGCCAACGGCGCGCCTGTGACAGCCATACCCGGAACCCCTGGGCCCTCCGGTCTTACGAATGACCAGAGCAACCACCTTTGAAAAGTGGGACCGTTTGTGCGGTTCAGGGGGCGCCCGTGCGGCTTCGCCGACTCTGCCGTCGCGCTCGCCCCATTCGGCAGAGTACGCAAAACCTTAAGATGATACACCATTTACCTATAGGCTGTAGGCAGATGCATACTGGTCATAGCTATACTGAGAGTAGGTGATGGTTGTGGTTCGGGCAGGACTGAGCCCGGAGCGGCTGACGCTCGCTGGTGCGGAACTCGCCGATGTGGCCGGTTTCGACCAGGTGACCCTGTCCGCGCTCGCCCGGCGTTTCGACGTGAAGCCAGCGAGCCTGTACGCGCACGTGAAGAACTCCCACGAGCTCAAGACCCGGATCGCGCTGTTCGCTCTGGAGGAACTCGCCGACCGGGTCGCCGACGCGGTGGCGGGGCGCGCGGGCAAGGACGCCCTGACGGCCTTCGCGAACGCCTACCGGGACTACGCCCGGGCGCACCCCGGCCGGTACGAAGCAGCGCGGTACCGGCTCGACCCGCAGACCGCCGCGGCCAGCGCCGGCGTCCGGCACGCGCAGATGACACGGGCGATCCTGCGCGGCTACGACCTGGCTGAGCCGGACCAGACGCACGCGGTCCGCATGCTGGGCAGCGTCTTCCACGGCTACGCCTCCCTGGAGGCAGCCGGCGCCTTCGACCACACCGACATCGCCGCGCAGCAGTCCTGGGCCTGGACCCTGGACCGCCTCGACACCGCATTGCGGAGCCGATCCACCCCCTGACCGGCCGCGTCACCCGCGACGGCTGCCCCATACCGACCCGACACCCCACCTCAGAACGAAAAGGCTTGAGGCGATGAGCACCGAACAGAACTTGATCACCACCCCCATCACCGCCGACTTCCTGTGCGGACACCTCGACGTGGAAGAGACTGCCCGCGGCCTGCTGCCGCACCGGCTGCCTGCCTGGGCGCGCCGCCAGATCCCCGACGACCGGCTGGCCGTGGCCGAGGCCCAGCCCTCCGGTGTCCGGCTGGCCTTCCGTACCAGCGCCACCACCATCCGCCTGGACACCCTGCCGACCAAACGCGTCTACCGGGGCTTCCCGCCCCCGCCGGACGGCATCTACGATCTCCTGGCCGACGGCCGCCTCACCGCCCAGGCCACCGTGGACGGCGGGAACCTGCGCACCATCACCGACATGCAGACCCAGACCGCGGAATTCACCCCGGGCTCCGCCGGCACCGCCCACTTCACCGACCTCCCCACCGGCGAGAAGGACATCGAGATCTGGCTCCCGCACGCGGAGATCACCGAGGTCATCGCCCTTCGCGCCGACGCCCCCGTCGAGCCGGCCCCGAAGACCGGGCGCCGGGTGTGGTTGCACCACGGCAGCTCCATCAGCCACGGATCCAACGCCGTCTTCCCCAGTACCATCTGGCCCGCCCTGGCCGCCTCCGCAGGCGATGTGGAGCTGATCAACCTCGGATTCGGCGGCAGCGCACTGGTCGACCCGTTCACCGCCCGCGCGATGCGCGACACCCCGGCAGACCTGATCAGCCTCAAGCTCGGCATCAACGTCGTCAACAGCGACGCCATGCGCCTGCGCGCCTTCGCCCCCGCCATCCACGGCTTCCTCGACACCATCCGCGAGGGCCACCCCACAACCCCCTTGCTCCTGATCTCCCCTGTCCTGTGTCCGACCCACGAGAACACCCCCGGACCTCTCATGCCGGACCTCTCCAGTGGAACCCTGAAGTTCAAGGCCACCGGTGATCCGGCCGAGACCGCCGCCGGACGGCTGACGCTCACGATCGTCCGCGACGTCCTGGCCGACATCGTCAAGCAGCGGTCCGCCGAAGACCACAACCTCCACTACCTCGACGGACTCGACCTCTACGGCCAGAGCGACCACGACGAGTTCCCCCTGCCGGACGCGATCCACCCCGGCCCCGGAGGACACCGCCGCATCGGCGAGAACTTCGCCAATCTCGTCTTCGCGGACAACGGGCCCTTCGCCATCACGACTGGCTGACCCGGATACGGGGTGCCGGTAAGAACACTGTCACCAGCCGCAAACGGCGAGGGGCACGTTCGCGTCGGCGGGCAGCGGGGCCGCGCTCAGCGACGTATCGAGCGACCGTGTCGACGCTGTGGCGGGCGTACCGCTCCAGGGAGCGGACGGAGGCGTGACGGTCGAACACCCTCCCGCAGTTCGGTGATGCGGTCACCTACAGCGGCAAGGTTCCTGTAACGCAACTCAGATACTCGGCACCCGGTCGCAGGCCGACCGGAATCCCGATGGGTTCGCACAAGACATCGGGATCGTCCGCAACCAGGCACAGGTGACGGACGTCCCACTGGCGACAGCCGGAAACCTCAGCCGTGCCTTCGCCGTGTCACCCCACCGAGACTGACGGCCACACAAACCCGTCCCCCGCTCTGCAAGCCGTGTTACTTCGTCCGGATACGGGAGGCGGGCCGTACCGCACCGTGATCGCCCCTTGCGGAACCGGCTCAGGGAGGCCCCACGCTGGGGGAGTCGCTCACCACTTTGGCCGCTAGCGGAGGTGCTGCCATCGTCGCTGCGATTGTCCGCGCTGGGGCCGATCGCGCTCATGGACTGCCGGGTACCTGCCCGGCGGCAGGTGTCGGCGAAGGCCCGGCTGGTGTACTGGGATCCGTGGTCGGTGTGCGGGACCGCTCCGGCGAGACTGCCGCGGGTGAGCTCGGCGGCGGCCAGGGCGTCGATGACGAGATCGGTGTGCATATGGTCCGCGATCGCCCAGCCGGCCAGCGCACACCCCTCCCCCTGTTCCGGGGCCTGGACCGCTTCGGTGAGCAGGACTTCCCGCCGGGTGTCGCAGCCGCCCTGGTCGGTGTCACTCCAGTGGCGGAACCTTCCCCGCCCGTGGCCGCTGCGGGACTTCCCCGCGGTCTCGAGCCGGGTGAGGGTCTCGGCCGGTTCCAGCCCCTCCCCCACCCCACGTGCCCTCCGCTGACATCTTCGGCGGCGGGGCGGGCAGACAGTTGTGGAAAGCCTTCAACCGACGGGCCGCTTGCGGGTCCGGCACCGCCTGCGCGGTGATCTTGGTGCCGGTCCTCCGACATGGGACCGCCGAGGGAACCGTCGCGGGAGCCGTCAGGCAACCGGCCCCCGTCCGACATCCCGATCACGCCCTGAGGAGAGACGTGGCATTCGCCCGGACCACCGCCGACTGGTGGCGCGACGCCGTCATCTACGAGGTGTACATCCGCAGCTTCGCCGACGGCGACGGCGACGGTATCGGCGACATCGCCGGAGTGCGGCAGCACCTTCCGTACCTCGCCGGACTCGGCGTCGACGCGCTGTGGCTGACCCCCTGGTACCCGTCCCCCATGGCCGACGGCGGCTACGACGTCGCGGACTACCGGGACATCGACCCGGTCTTCGGCACGCTGGACGACGCGCGGGCACTGGTGGAGGAGGCGCACGAGCACGGACTGCGCGTCCTCATCGACATCGTGCCGAACCACACCTCGTCCGCGCACGCGTGGTTCCGTGAGGCGCTGTCCGGCGGGCCCGGTTCCCCCACCAGGAAACGCTACATCTTCCGGCCGGGGCGCGGCCCAGGAGGCGAACTGCCGCCCAACGACTGGAAAAGCGTCTTCGGCGGTCCCGCCTGGACCCGGATCACCGAGCCCGACGGCTCGCCGGGCCCGTGGTACCTGCACCTGTTCGCCCCCGAGCAGCCGGACCTGAACTGGGACGACACCGAGGTGCGGGCCGAGTTCGAGTCGATCCTGCGCTTCTGGTTCGACCGAGGCGTCGACGGAGTGCGCATCGACGTGGCGCACGGCCTGGTGAAGGCGCCCGGTCTGCCCGACATCGGCTCCCTCGACGGCAAGCTCCTGGAAGGGGCGGGCGACTTGGACCATCCGCACTGGGACCGCGAGGAGGTGCATGAGATCTTCCAGGGCTGGCGAACCGTCGCCGACGCGTACGACGATCCCCGCGCGTTCGTCGCGGAGGCGTGGGCGGGCTTCCCCGAGCGGCTGGCCCGCTACGTCCGACCCGACGAACTGCACACCGCGTTCAACTTCGACTACCTGACGGCGCCCTGGCGCGCCGGCCACCTGCGCCGCGTCGTCGACGAGTCGCTCACCGCGCTCGGCGCGGTCGGCGCCCCGGCCACCTGGGTGCTGTCCAACCATGATGTCGCCCGGCACGTGTCCCGCTACGCCAGGCCGCAGCCGGACGGGCCGGTGCACTCACTTGCGGACCTGCGGGGGCCCGCGGACCTGCGGCTCGGCGCTCTCCGGGCCAGGGCCGCCGCCCTGCTCACCCTCGCCCTGCCCGGCGGCGCGTACCTGTACCAGGGAGAAGAACTGGGTCTGTGGGAGGTCGAGGACCTTCCCGAGGAACTGCTCCAGGATCCCACCTGGCAGCGCTCCGGGCACACCGACCGGGGGCGTGACGGCTGCCGTGTCCCGCTGCCGTGGAGTGGGGACGGCCCGCCGTTCGGATTCAGCTCAGACGGCACCGGGACGCCGCCCTGGCTCCCTCAGCCCGACGCGTGGAAGCCGCTGACGGCCGAGGCCCAGAACCGCGATCCGTCGTCGATGCTGAACCTGTACCGGTCGGCACTGGCCCTGCGCCGCAACCACCCGGCGCTCGGGGACGGCACGCTCACCTGGGACAGCGCTCCGGACGACCCTGTGCTGTCGTTCGTCCGCACCCCTGGGTTCCGGTGCGTGGCGAACCTCTCCGGCGAGCCGGTGACGCTGCCCGCCCACAGCGAGGTGCTCCTGGTCAGCGAGGAGCTGGAGGGGAGCCGCCTGCCGGGCGACACTGCGGTGTGGCTGGCTCTGTGACACCCGGACGAACTGCCCGCCGGACTCGGCTCCTTCACGGACGGCCCGCCGCGCGGGTGCGTCCGACCCCATCGGCCCGTGTCAGGAACCGGACGTCCCGGGCACCGCGTCCTTCCGCCGGCGCGGCACGGCCGGACGCCCTGCCCTCCGAGAGGGAGCCGGGGTGGAGTGCTGGGCTGATCCCTGTAGGAGCATCAAAGGCCACCGATGCGCCGGCCCCGCCGTGCGGGTTCCCTACGGGGGCGCCGGGAGGCGCTGTCCACCGGCCAGCAGGCCGTCAACCACTCGCACGCGAAGATCCGGGCCCTCGCCGAGCAGGCCATGGCCACCCTGAAGGCCTGGCGACTCCCACACAAGCCGCGGTGCTCCACCACCCGCATCACCAGCCTGGTCCAGACCGTCCTCACTCCGCACGCGGCCTGCTCAAACCGAGGTCGGAAAACGCTCAGCAGTCCTCCGGCCGCCCGTCCCGGCGCGCCAGCCAGGCCGGCACCGGCAGCAGATACCGCACCCGTGCCCACTCCGCATCGCTCATGTCCGAGGAGTACCGGGGTCGGCGCTCCGGCCGGTCAGCCGCGTTTCCGAACCAATGGGCGAGACAGTCGCACCCAGGGGTGGACGAACTGGACTCGGCGAAGATGACCACGCGACACTTCGACAACAGGGCCTCTTGTCTCTCGCTGGATTCGACAACCGCGAGCTGCCAAGAGGCCCTTCCTCCATGCGCCCACACCGGCCGACTCGCCCGAACCAGGGCCTCGTTCGAATCCCTCCGACCACACGGACGGATAGAGAACAGTCAGTCAGAGCCGCAAACGGTGTGGATCTTTGGTCCCTCCAAATCCTGCCGTTGTAGAGTCCGTTGACACGTCAGTTGAGGGGCCCCGAGGATCCCGGACAGGGACCCAATAGGGTTGTCCTGTAAGGAATCGAGGGAAGAAGCACGTGGCACGTCCAAGTCCGTACTCGCCGGAGTTCCGCGAAGAAGCGGTCCAACTGGCGTTGAAATCCAGCAAGCCCATCGCCCATGTGGCCCGGGAACCCGAGATGAATCCGGAGACGCTGCGCACCTGGGTGCGCCAGCACGAGCGCGAACACGAACGGCAGGACGGGCCGCTGCCGGTGGACGAGCGGGCCCGGCTGAAGGAACTCGAACGCCGTAACCGCGAACTGGAGACGGAAAACTCCTTCCTGAAAAAAGCCGCAGCGTACTTCGCGAAGGATCCCCGGTAGCGAGCAAGTACGAGTTCATCGAAACGATGCGGCTCGGAAACGCGGAGTACGCCTACTCCGTCGAGTTCATGTGCAGACAACTCGGCATATCCACCTCCGGCTACTACGACTGGCGAAACCGGCCCGATTCCGCGACCGCCCAGCGGCGCGGGGAACTGCGGCTGCTCACCAAGAAGGCATTCGACATGTCCGACGGCACCTACGGCTACCGCCGCATCCACGCCCAGCTGCTGCGCTGGGGCGTCGCCGCCGGCCCGGAGCTGATTCGCCGGTTGATGCGTGAGCTGGGCCTGGTGACCTGCCAGCCGCGGCCGAGGCGGTGGGCGCTGACCCGGGCGGCGCCGGGGCCGGTGCCGGACCTCGTCGGGCGTGACTTCACCGCCGATGCACCCGGTGAAAAACTCGTCGGCGACATCACCTACGTTCCCACCGGCGAGGGGTGGCTCTATCTGGCGACCGTCATCGACTGCTGCACCAAGGAGATCATCGGATATGCCATGGACGACCACTACCAGACGCCGCTGATATCCCGGGCGATCCGGAACGCGGCCCGCAACAGGAAGCTCGCGAAGGGGGCGATATTCCACTCCGACCGCGGCAGCAACTACATGTCGACCGAGTACGGGAAGACCCTCGGGAGGCTCGGGTTGCGGCGCTCGGCCGGCCGGACCGGAATCTGTTTCGACAACGCCATGGCCGAATCATTCTTCGGCGCCCTGAAGAATGAACGGGTGTCACGCGTGACGTATCACACCCGAGCGGAGGCCCGGCGGGACATTATTCGGTATATCGAATTCTGGTACAATCGCAGGCGTCTTCACTCGGCGATCGGTTATCGTCCGCCGCAAGAAGCGCACGCCGAATATGAACGACTCCGTCTCGCCGCATGAAATAACCGGCTGCATCACCTGCCCGGAAAACGCGAGGCCCCTCACTGGTTGGTGCCGTCGTCGCGCCAGAGGTAGAAGTAGTACTTCACCGCACCGGGCGGAGACATGTCGTGGGGCAGGAAATCCCACTGGCAGCCGGTGCGGTTCTGGTACAGGATCGCGTTCACGATCTCCCGCATCGCGTATTTGCCCTGGTGACCGCTGACCGAGGGGTGCTGGGCCTTCCATGCCGTGATCACGGGTTCGATGAGCTCCCACTGCTCATCGGTGAGATCGCTCGGGTACGGCTTGCGCATGTCCATGCCGCAACCCAAGCGAACCTCGAACGTCCGACCGGCAGCGATGCCCCAACGTCACACCAACGAGCGATGACAAGCCGGACGGAAGGCCACATCCCGCATCCTCAGGGGCAGGCGTAGGTGAGGCGGGTGGTGACCGACCGGTGGGCCGGAGAGAAAATGCGCAGGTCCGCCCGCGCCGTATGGTGACCCTGCCCCTGGAAGGTCCACCGCAGGCGAAGACGCGCTTGGCGCTGGCCCCGGACCACCACTTCCCGCAGGACGCCCGAGGTGGTGCCGTCGCTTCGGATCCAGCGATAGGTGAGCGTTCCCGGACGGCCGTTCGTCGTGACGAGGCCGACGATGTCCGCGGTGTCGTCGCAGCCCAGAGCCACTGGCCGGGCTGAGACCGACACCTCGCGCACGGCGACGGGCGGCCCGAGGCGCTGCCAGGCGAGGAAGGCGAGGACGAGCAGTACCACCAGCGTCGGCAGAGCGTGTCTGCGCCATCGGCGGCGGGCCGCTGAGGGGGGCGGCTGCACAGCAGGGAGCGTCCGGTGGGTGCGGTGGGCGATGGCGGCGGTCACGCCTGGGCCGAAACGCAGCACGCCGCTTTCGATGCGATCGGCCACCAGCGTCGGATGGTTCTCTGTGGTGGGCGATTCCTTGAGGGTGGTGCCGTCCGGCCCGGGACGCTCGATCCAGTGGCTGGCCAGAATGGTCGCGCTGTATTCGGCATTGGCGGAGCGGGACTCGTCGCCCGAGGCGGGGCCGCCGGCGGGGGCATCCAGGCGGACGGTGGAGGCGCGCTCGCCAGTGGGTGCCGGCACCTTGGTGGATTGCTCCACAGGCGACAAGACCTCAGTGGTCTCACCCGCAGGCGGCGGTACTTGCGTGGCCTCACCGCCGGGTGACAGGACCTGGGTGGGCTCGCCGTCCTCGGCGGGCGTGGACGGGCGGTCGTTCTGAGCGGTCATCCGATCTCACACCGCCTGGTCAGAAGCTGCTGCGAGGCGCCGCCGCCGGTGGCGGGCGGGGTGGTCGTGGCCTGCACCGCCCAGTAACAGCCGCTGTTGCGGAAGGTGTGGTTCACGCTGATGGTGTGCTGGGTGGTGCCGCTGCGCGAGAAGGTCTGGGACGCACCGTCCGGCGCGCCGAGTTGTCCCGGAAGGTTGCCCGAGAACCACGAGACGGTGACGGAGACCGGCCCGGTTCCGTCCGTGGTGACGTCGATCGTCACCGTAGCGGTCGTTGGGCCTGTCTGCCGGAAGGAGGACACCGCGACGTCCTTGACCGTGGGAGCGGCGGGCGAGGCGGTGGAGGTGGTGGCCGTACCGCCGGGCGCCGTGGCGGTCGTGGCCGGTGCCGCCGTGGCGGTGGCCGCGGGGCCCGCTGTGCCCGAGGGCGACGGGCCCGGGGACGGGGACAGGTCGTCCGATGCGCTCGGCGATGCGGACGAGGACGGGGAGGGCGACGCGGTGGGTGACGTCGACTCCGCTCCGGGCCGGGCACGGGTGGTGGCCAGGGCTTGCGCAGCCTTCTGCGAAGCGGATCCCGGGGCGTGCTGGACACCGTAGGTCAGCAGGACACCGAGGAGCACGGCGGCGGTCGACACGAGCGTCCCGGGGCGGCCGGGCAGCCACGACCGCGCCCCGCCACGGCCTGGCCCGGGCCCCAGATCCGTGCGCGCGGTGTCCGTGGTGGTCCGGGGCTCGCTACGGGCTGAGGGCAGCAGCAGCGGTAGCAGGGCCACCATGGCGGCGAGCCGGCCGCGGCCCCGTTGCTCCCAATCGGGCCCGTAGGCGGTGCTTGCGGTCTCCTCCAGTTCTCTGACAAATGCCTCGGCCTCGGCCTGCCGTTCCCCGGGGTCCTTGGCCAGACCGCGGCGCACCAGCTCACGCACCGCCTCGGGCGCCTCTTCGGCGGGGACGGGCGCGTCGACGTGCCGCAGCGCGAGTTCGGCGAGGTTGTCTCCCGCGTACGGCTTGTGGCCGGTCAGGCACTCGAAGAAAGTGGCCGTGGCCGCGTACACGTCGGCGGAGGGAGAGGCGGGTGAGCCGGTCCACTGCTCCGGGGCCATGTAGGACGGCGTACCCGCCACACCGGCGCTGGTGCCCGCGTCGACCGCGATCCCGAAGTCGACGAGCTTGGACGACCCGTCCGGCGTGACCAGGACGTTCTCCGGCTTGTAGTCGCGGTGGACGACGCCGACGCGGTGCGCGTCGGCCAGGCCGAGCAACGATCCCTTGAGCACGACGAGCGCGGCCTCGGGGCCGATCGGCCCCTGATCGCGCAGCAGGGCCCGCAACGGGACGCCGTCCACCAGCTCCATCACTATGGCGGCGCCGTCTGTGCTCTCGACGTACTCGTACAACTCCGTGACGTGCGGGCTCCGGAGGCCGCCGAGCAGCCGCGCCTCCGCCCGGAAATCGTGCACAAAGTCCGGACGGGTGTGAAGTGATTCGCTGAGGTACTTCACCGCGACCGGAACTCCGGTCTCCTCGTGCACGGCCAGGACGACCCGGCCGCTCGCCCCCGACCCGAGTTCCAGTGAATCGCTGTACCCGGGTACCGCCCATGTGTTCATCGCATACCTCCAGGACGCCGTGCCGCCGGAGCCTCACCCACGTCCGGACGGCCAGGCCATGTGTGGGAAGACGCATGTTCGGCCACTGTGGTTGCGATGTGCCATCCTCCGGGTTCCCCCGCGGGCGGGGCAGGTCCGTCAAACGGACACCCTGCGCCACTGACACGGCAGCTGTAGTTCTGGTGTCTGCGCTGGTCAGCTGCTTGCAGGGGCTGGGTGAGGGCATGGGGACGGCCACCGTGATCATGAACGCGTTTGTGAGAGTGCGGGATGTGACCTTCCGTCCGGCTTGTCATCGCTCGATGGTGTGACCGCTCACCTCCGCTCGCGCGGAGAGGACGGTCGTCGGTACCCCCGACTACGTCGCCTCCGAGTCCTCTCCGCGCGAGCGGAGGTGAGCCGAGATGGCCGACAGCCTCACCGGGCGAGGCGTCATCCAACCCCTCACCGTCGTCACCCGCCAGGCCTTCCTCGAAGCCCACCCCGACCACGACGATGCCCTCGGCCCTGCCGAGTACGTCGTCGTCGACGGCAACCGCCGCCTCGAGGGCGCCAAACTCGCCGGCCTCGATGACGTCCCCGTCCACATCGACGACGCCCTCGCCGAGAACGCCGACACTCTCCTGGAAACCGCCCTCACCGCGGCCGTCCAGCACGAGAACCTCGACCCGCTCGATGAAGCCAAAGCACTCCAGCGCCTGATCGAAGTCCACGACTCCCAGCGCGCCGTCGCCAGAGCCCTCGGCAAATCCAGCGGTTGGGTCACCCAGCGCCTGGCCCTTCTGAAGCACACCCTCGGCTTACAGAAGGCCGTCGAAGACAAGAGCCTCCCGGTCGAGGTCGCCCGCCGCGTCGGGCAGCTCCCCGAGCAACAGCAGCACGACGCCGCCCAGGAAGCCCTCACAGAGCGCACGGAGAACAAGAAGCGCCGACGACAGCTCTCTCGTGGTGCTTACGCCGTAAGCACCACCTCCCCCGCGCCAGGTTCGAGCGAGGGGGCGAAGCCGGACACCATCACGGACGCGTCCGTCTCGCCCCCGCCGGTACAGGAGAAAGACCTGCCGGCTCTGGCAGAGGATCTCCGCAGCCCGCCAGTAACCCCAACCACCCTGGTTACACCGGCTCGTTTGACAGACCCTCTGATTCCCCGTCACAGCTCCCCCAACTCCCGCAGTGCGGTGGTGTCCGGGGGAGGTTTCTCCGGTCAGTGGTTGGGGATCCGGCCTGGGTTGATCAGTTTGGTGTGTGGCTGTGGTCAGGCTGTGCTGGTGCCTCGGTGTCCGTGGGTGCTGGCTTCGGGGTGGGGCTCAGATCGGTACGGCCACCGCGTTCGCCCCCTGATCGCGACCAGCACGCCGGAGGGCCGGCCCGCCGTACTGTGGTGGATTCCCGCGGAGGTGAGCGTGGCAGCCGCCGCCCTGGTCCGTACGGTGCCGGCCGCAGAAGGACGAGGAGGCTGACGCGCCGGACGGCGGGGACGGCGCTCCGAGCCGCGCCGCGGAACGACGGTCTGAACCGTACCTCTGTCGTCTTCCTCGCGGCCCTGTAGGGGGCTGCCGGTCTCCGGGCCCGGCACGACTGCCGCCTCTTTGCCGATGGGATGGCTCCACGGACGGCAGGCGCGGGCACCCCGTCGCAGCGGCGGGTTCCACGGGACGCTCGCGCCGGAGGGTCGCGCCGGGCGACTCGGCGAAGGTGTTGCCCGCCCTCCTCCCGCGGTTCCCGTGGGCTGCGCACGCCCGGCCAGGCCCTCGAAGGCGTGGTCCCCGGTCAGGCGGAGACCACGCGGCCGCGGCCTCCTTGGGACCGGGCGAGCAGGCCTTCATCGCTGTAGAAGACCCCCGGCCCGGCCCCTGGCCGGTCTGGGACCGGAGGTGTCCGGCACCGTGGGAAACCTCAGGTCGCCGGCTCCGCCTCGTAGGTGTACTCGGCCATGACGCGACGCACCGCCGCCCGGACGTTCCGCTCGTCCGGGCCGGTCAGCCGGAACCGGCCGGGAACGTGGAAGTAGCCTCCGGTCCCGTCGAACACCTCGCCGACAGCGGGCAGCACCTCCGCGTACACCTGGGGCACCACGGGCGCCATCGAGGTGCACGACACGATCCGGCTCGGCAACCGAGCGGGCTCCGGGAACACGACCCACCCGACGGTGGCGGAGTCGGGGAAACGGCTCCCCTCGGTTTCGAGCGGCATGCCGACCGAACTGCGGAAGGTCTCGGTCGCCAGGTCGATGCCGTAGAAGTCGCGGTGCACGAAGGGTACTTCCGCGCCGCCGGGACGCAGTCCCACCTCCAGGAAGAGGAGCTCTCCGGTGGGGCGGCGGATCGCCTCCAAGTGGAAGCAGCCGTCCTTCAGCCCCAGCGTGGTGACGCACTCGACCGCGAAGTCGGCAATGCGCGTGCGCAGCGGTCCGGGATCGAGGACGACCGACCCGAGTGGCATTCCCCTGGCGAAGTCCAACGGGGTGTTGGCGTAGCCGGAGACGCTCACGAAGTGCCTCTGTCCTCCGGAGAGCACCCCGTCCGCGTGGTAGATCTCGTCGGAGACGTACTCCTCGCACTCGTGGGAGTCCGGTTCGGTCAGTGCGGCCAGTTCGGCCGCCAGGCCCTCGCGGTCGTGGATGACGCGTACCCCGGCGGACCCCGCCCCGGAGCGCGGTTTGAGGACGACGGGCAGCCCGACCGCCGCCTCCACCTCGGCGACCGGGGAACCGGGACCAACCGGTGCGAACCGGGGTACCGGAACACCGGCCGCGGACAGACGCCGCTTCATCTCGACCTTGTCCTTGAAGCCCCGCACCAGGTCGTGCGACGGTCCGGGGACCCCCAGGGAGTCCCGGATCATGGCGGCGGTCAGCACGTCGTACTCCGAGAGTCCGGCCACTCCGTCGAACGCCCCGTGCAGCCCGGCCAGCTCCCGCGCCGCCTGGAGAACGGCCTCGACCGTCAGGGACGGCACCACCGCGACCCGCCCCGGATCGTTCGCCCCCAGTGCGGCCACACAGTCGGACAGGGTGACGTAGGAAAGGTCGCACGTGTGCCCGGCGCAGTGACGGGCGTAGTCGGCGTCCTCGTCGTCGTAGCGGTTGATCACCAGGTAGTGCGCGCGGTCAGCAGGGGGCATGTGTGCTCTTTCGTCAACTTCTCGTTCGGCGTTCCCCGCTCAGCGGAGCGAGGCGGGCAGGCAGGGGGCGAAATCGGCTTCGGAGACGAAGTGGAACCACCGCGCGTACGCGTCGGGCGACGGTGGTGTCGTGTCGGCGAAGTCCGCGGTGCGCGGTTCGCCGTGGGCACCCAGGCGGTGCCACAGGTCGGTGCAGTAATCCGGTGTCAGGGGGTAGCCGAGCAGGGCGACGCCCTTCAGCCACCAGTAGTGCCAGTCGGGGGTGCCACCGCCGTCGGCAAAGGCATCGATCCACGAGTCGAACACCGCGCAGGTCTCGGCCAGATGGACGGTCGGCCCGTCCAGCGCGCGCTCCATCCGTTCCAGCCGGTTGTTCAGCGCGGTCAGTACACGCCCGGGGAGAGGGCCGGGTACCTCGGGCCGGGACTTCCACGCCGCCTCGACCCGGCTCTCCAGCTCCCCGGCAAGCCGGCCATTGACATGGGCGAGGAACTCCCTGACCACGAAGTCGGTCTGTCGTGTCTCAGGGTTGTTCATGGCGAGGTAGTGGCGCGTGGCGTCCGCCGGCAGCCCGGGCACACGGGCGACGGTCGAGGCGCGGATCGCGTGCTTCCTGCTGGTGGAGAACTTCTCGCCCTCCAGCCGATAGAACTCGTTGACCAGACATCGGTCGTACGGCCTGGTGTCCCCGTGCACGGGGGCGACGGCGTTGATGCACAGCACGGTCGGCACGATGTTGTCGCTGCCGATGCTGGTCACGGTCACCACGTCCGACACCGGGGAGAAGGAGTTGACATCGGCTCCGATCCGCCGCCGGTGCAGCTCTCCCAGGAGCCGCGCGAACATGAAGCACCCGGCGTACGAGAACAGCGAAGCCGGGACGGGGCCGTGGCCCGGCTGTCCGGGCAGCGGCATGCCCCAGCGCTCGGGCACGGACAGCCGGAAGCCGCCACCGCACCGGCGCACCAGCGCACGGACCGTGTCACGGTAGCGCTCCGCGAGATCCAGCCGGTCGAACTCGGTCTCCAGATCGGCGGGCGTCACGGCGCGGACGAAGAGGGAATCGACGTCCCGCCACTCCCAGTGCTCCTCGTCCCCGGCGAACCGGGCCCGGGGATCGGTGATCTCCTCGGGACGGAAATGAGCGCCGCACTCCTCGCAGAAGTAGCCGGCCGCCTCGGCCCCGCAGTCGGGGCAGCCGCCCAGGAGCAGGGGCCCGATGACGAACCGGCCGCCGCCCGGGTCGTAGGGCATGCGCTCGGTGCGGGTGACGACCGCGCCCCGCTCCCGCAGGCGGCGCAGGCAGGAGTCGATCTCCTCGCGGAACCCGGTGTGCCAGGGTTCTTCCACGGGATTGACGAAGGTGTCGATCCCGATGCGTAACGCCTCCAGGTCCGTACGTATCTCGCGGTGGTAGTGGGAGACGACCGTCATCGGGTCGGTTCCGCTCATCCTGGCCTTCATCGCCACCCACGGTTCGTAGGCGTCGGTCCCGGTCATCACGGCCGGCACGTCGCCGCGCATGCGCAGGAAGCGGGCCAGCACGTCTGTGCGAAGGAAGGGGCCCGCGATGTGCCCGAGGTGGAGCGGCCCGTTGGGGGTCGGTTCCGAGGGAGCCAGCAGGTAGTGCCGGGCCGCTCGTCTGGTGGAGATCATGCGGGTCTCCTAACGGAAGTCGAGGAGGTCGAGGGCGCGGTCGGCGATGGCCGGGGCGAGCCGGAAGCCGGAGCCTGCCCCGCCGGTCGCCAGGACCGCGTCGTTCCGGCCGTCCAGGGGGACCGTGAGCGGACTGAAGCCGGGTGCGTAGACGTCCGCTCCCACCCGGCTGCCGACGATGTCTCCGCGGAAGCCCGGCAGGTGGTCGCCGCGGACGGCGTCCAACTCGGCCCGGTCCGGGCCGGCGGCGTACAGCTCGGTGCGGCCGGGGGGACAGTCCCAGTGGGTGCTGGTGATGCTGCACCACCAGTCCGTCCCGTCCCCTCCGGCGGCGGGCAGCAGGAAGGCGTCCGGCTCGTCGACGACCAGCAGCGGCCGCGGCCCGGCCGGTTCCGTGCCGCGACCGGGCGGCACGGCCCGCAGCCGGTAGGCGACGATCTTCTTGGTGCGGGCCCCGTGCCGCCGGGCGGCCCCCGCGAACGGCCCGTGCAGCGCCCAGGCTCCCGGCGCCGCCAGCACCTTGCGGGCCCGCAGCTCACCGCCGTCCTCTGCCACGAGGCGCCACCCGTCGGAACAGGGCAGGACGGCTCGTACGGTGAAACCCTCAACCAGGGCGTTGCCCGGGCGCCCGGTCAGCGGGGCCAGTAGCTGCCGCACCACGGCGGCCGGCTCCACCACCCGGGCGGGAGCCGAGCGCAGCAGCATCGTGCCCGGGGCTGCCGGCAGCAGGCCGAACGGCTCCGCCAGAAGCGCGTTCTCCCCGGGGTCGCAAGGCGTCAGCCGGTCGCCGACCAGTTGCTCGTCGGCGGCGGCGACCCCGTCCTCGGGGACCAACCAGTACGTCGGAACCCGCCGGCCGCGCAGTGCCGGGGCGATCGGCTCCAGCAGCGTCAACAACCGGAGGCTCCTGACGGCCAGAGAACGCTGCTCGGCCGTCCGGCCCGAGAGGATGTCGACGGCGAGCGAGAGGCCGGTCGAGCCGTCGTGCACCGTGCCGGAGCAGACCGCCAGCAGGGACGCGTCCGGACGTCTCGCCGCGGCCAGGGCGACCGCCGCGGCCCCGATGATCCCCGTGCCGACCACAGCCAGGTCGTGGATTCGTCCGGCGGCGCCCATCTACGGCTGCCACCACAGTGACACGACGGTCAGCTCCTCCTGGTCGGCGTGGAGCTGGTGCACCTCGCCACCGGGCAGGGCGACCAGCGCGCCGGGGCCGACGGGGTGCTCGCGATCGCCGCAGCGGACCCGGCCGTGCCCGCTCTGCACCAGCCACATCTCGTGCGAGTGGTGGCTGTCGGGCGGTGTGACCGCTCCGGCGGGGACGGTGAACACGGCCAGGTTCACCGGCAGCCGTCCGACGGCCGTGAGGACTTCGGCGGCGTCCAGGTCGGCGTCGCGGCTCGAGGTGCCGGTCTCGTCGGTGTCGGGGGGCAGGAAGCGCAGCAGCACGGAACGTCCGGACGGGGTGGGCTGGACTGTCACGGGCTCACGCTTCCCTTCGGGCGGATGCCGGTTGCGTCACGGATGCTGTCGAGGATCACCTTGCTGCGCCAGGCCACCAGACTGAGGTTGGGGTCGGCGACGCCGAACGCGTGTCTGGCGCCGTTCTGAAGGTAGATGCGATGTCCGTCGGGCCCGTCCCACTCCGCGGAGAAGTCCTCGCGGACCACGGGTGCTCCTTCGGCCATGCACAGCCGCAGGGCCAGCGGGGCGGTGCACGCTGCCGGGCGCTGTTCGTATCCGGTGGCCAGTACCACGGCGTCGGCGTCCAGCAGGGCCCCCGAATCCACCGATTTGAGGGTCAACCGGTAGCCGTCGTCCGCGGCGGCGGCCCCGACCACCTCGTGGCCCGGCAGCAGGTCGATGAAACCGGTTCTGCCCTCCACGTGGGTGGCGAGGTAGATCCGCTGGTAGATCTCGGCGAGCAGTGATTCGCTGATGCCGTCGGAGGTGTGCTTGCGCTCCCGCAGCAGTACCGCGCGTTCGGCGGGCGAGCGGCTGAAGAACTCGCGCGCCGCCTCCGGGCGGTACAGGTGGTTGGCGAAGGCCGACTCGTCCAGTGGGACGAAACCCGGTCTGCGGCTCACCCAGGTGATGCGTTCCGCGGTACCGGCGGCCAGCAGGTGGCGGACGATCTCGGCACCGCTCTGGCCTCCGCCGACCACAGCCACCCGCCGCCCCGGCAGGACCGCCTCGTGCCGCAGGAAGTTCTCGGCGTGGAAGACGCGCTCCCCCAGGTGCTCGCGGAACACGGCGGGGACGACCGGTGTGCCGCCGGTGCCCAGCACCAGGTGCCGTCCCCGGAAGGCGCCGTGGTCGGTGAGCGCCTCGAAGTGGTCGCCGCGGAAGTGCACCTCGCGCACCTCGTGGCCGAACCGGACGGTCGGCAGGCGCCGCGCCGCCCAGGCGAGGTACTCGCTGTACTCCGCCCGGTGCACCGCGGGGAACCGGGCGCTGAGGAAGTCGTAGAACCGCCCGGTGGAGACCAGGAACGACGGGAAGGAGTAGTCGCTGGTGGGGTCCACGGGCGTGACGAGGTCCTTCAACGGCGATATCTGGATCACCGCCCCGGGAAGCAGTAGACCGGGGTGCCAGGCGAACTCCCGGCGCCGCTCCAGGTGGATCCCGCGCAGTCCGGGCACCGCCTCGGCCTGCGCGGCCAGGCTGAGGTTGGCCGGCCCGACGCCGATCGCCACGTAGTCCGCCACATCAGGGTCCGGTGTCTCAGGCATGTGTGCCCCCCGCAGGGTTGATACGTAAGGTCTCGTCGATGCGTCGCCGCAGCTCTGCCGCGGCCTCGTGCGATTCGGCGGTGAAGACGGCCCAGCCGATCCGGCAGCGGAAGTCCGTCGGCGGATGGATCGGGTCGCCGGGTGCGAGGTCGATCCGGGCCCGGCGGACTCCGGAGAGCGCCAGGACGTCGGCCAGTCCGGCAGCGCCGGTGAACCGGTCGGCGCCGGGCGCGGTGAAGAAGTGGACGCCCGCCACCGGCGCCGCCGGGGCGAGGGTCCCGGCCGCCTCCGGAGGCTCGCCCAGCAGAGCGGCGAGCCACACCCGGGCCAGGTCGACACCCCGGGCCAGCTTCACCAGGTCGGTGATCCGGTCCCCGCCCATCCGGGCCCCGATCTCGACCAGTACCGGCCCGTGCGCGGTGATCCGCACCTCGCAGTGGAACGGTCCGACGGTCAGGCCGACGGCGCGGACCACATCCTCGACGTAGACGCCGATCTCCTCCTCCAGCCCGGTCGGCAACGGGGCGGGTACGGTGTGCCCCAGCTCGGCGAAGTGAGGTTCCGGGCCGAGGATCTTCTCGGTGACGGCCACCACCGTCGTCCGTCCGTCGAGCACGTACCCCTCGACGCTGTACTCAGGACCCGCCAGGTACTCCTCGACCAGTGCCCGCTCTCCCATCGGACGGCCAAGGTCGATGAAGGGGTCACCGCTCAGCTTCCGGTAGGCCGCGGCGAGTTCGGCCGGATTGTGGACGAGTGTCACATGGAGGCTGCCGGACTGGTCGACAGGCTTGAGCACGCACGGGAACCCGACGTGCTCGCCGGCCTTCGGCAGTTGCTCCACGTCCGTCACCTCGGTGAACCGCGGGCAGCGCAGCCCGGCCGCGGCGACCGCCTCGCGCATCCGCGTCTTGTCCCGTACCCGGTCCACCATCGTCACGTCGAGGCCACGCAGGCCGAGGGCCGCGGCGACCCGCGCGGCTGTCGGCACGTACACGTCGCAACCGGGGAAGACCGCCGACACCGGACTGCGCGCGTGCAGTTCGCGTACCGCCGACAACAACGCCGCGGAGTCGTTGGTCTCCACGGTCACCAATTCCTCGATCCGGTCGCGCAGTTCTTCCGGAATGGTCCGGTCCGCCGTGTCGGCGCTGGCGATGACGACCGAGTGGCCCTGGCGGAGCGCCTCCTGAGCCAACAGCGCGCCTCCGGAGACTGCTTCGATCACCAGGACGCGTGGTGGGGGCGCGGGCGGGGGCGTGAGTGGTTCGGGCATTTCGAGCACGGGTGGCGTTTCCTTCCGGAGAGGTTCCACAGTGACGGCGCCGCCCCGGACCGGGCCGGGTTCCGTCCCGCCGGCCATCGGGGAGGCGAGGGCGGGGCGCCGGGAGGCCCTCGCAAGTGACGGCGACAGCACCGACATGAGCAGCAGCGCTCCGACGGCCGCGGCCTGCAGCACGAGACTCGGACTCGCGTGCTGTCCGAGCACTGCCAGGGTGGCGCCGGCCAGTGGGACGGGGACGACGGCCAGCAGGGCGAAGACGGTGACCGTGCTGCCGAAGACCTCCGCCGGCACCCGCTCGGCCCTGCTGGTGCGCATGTACACGCTGAAGAGCGAGTCGAGGGCGAGGAACGCCCCGAGACAGGCTCCGAAGAGGGTCATGGTGGGCGCGAGGGTCAGCGCCAGGCAGGTCACGCCTGAGGCCAGCGCCGTACCGATGCCGTACCGCCCCAGCCCGAAGCGCCTGATCAGGTACGGCGCGGCTCCGACCACCACGACGGAGACGACGCCCGCGGCGGAGTAGACGAAACTCAGTCCGCTGGCGGAGACTCCGAAGGCCGTCGAGACCAGTTCCGCGGCGCTGCCGGTGACGAGGCCGAGCAGGTAGTTCAGCAGCATGGTCAGAACCACCACCGACCGCAGCAACGGGTCGCCGAGGCTGTGCCGCACGCCCGATAACAGCCGAATCCGTCCGCCGGTGGTGCGCACGGTGGGCAGGGCACGGTCGAGCAGCAGGCCGGCGGCGTAGCCCGCGCTCGCGGCGAGGACGAACGCCACGGGCGGCGCGAGTAGCAGCAGGCCGCCGAGCGCCGGGGCGGCGATGATCGCGGCCTGTTCCAGCGCGGTGAGTGCGGACTGGACCCCGGCCGCCCGCTCCGGTGCGGCGAGCAGCTTGCCGGCCTTCTCCCCGGCCACGAACGTCGGCTCGAACAGCACGCCCGAGACCACGGCGAAGGTCAGGACGGCGGGCAGCCCCAGCTCCGGCCGGGCCACGATCGCCAGCGAGCAGGCCGCACCGACTCCCAGCCGTACCGAGTCGCAGAGCATGAAGACGTGCCTGATGGACAGCCTGTCCAGCAGGGGACCGGCCCCGGCGAGCGAGACCAGCCGCGGGGTCCACAGCAGAGCGACCGCCGTTCCGGACCAGCTCACGTCGCCGGTCATGCGGTAGCAGAGCAGAGGGGTGCCGAACAGCAGCAGGTTGTCGGCCAGCCAACCGACGGTGCGCAGGCTCAGGTACAGGATCACGTCCTGCGCGCCTTAGGTGCCCGGCCCCACCCGCCGACTGGCTTGTGTGCGGCGACCGACGAAGGGCGTGAGCGGGGTAACACCGCCTCGATGTCGTCGTCTCCCACGCCCGAACCGGAGGACGGCACAGCCCTCCCGCTCTCCGCCGAGTCCCTTGTACCGATATGCCTGCCCTCGGCCATACCGCTCCTGAAGTCCGGTGAATCGGATTTCTGCACAGCGCCCCCCGGGCAGCCGCGCAGCACGCTACCATTTCGGCCGCATCACGGGAGTGTTTCTCGCCAAGGGGCGATATCGGGATGCCGTTCCTTGACAGACCTGCCGAGGTTCAATGAACATGGGTTCGCCCGGAGGGGAGTCGGGCTTTCCCTTGCCTTCCTTCCGGACTCTTGGTTCGCCTGCCGGCCGAACTTCTGGCCTTGATTCCCGTATATCGCGCCAACCACAGGGGCGACGGACCAAAACAGCATCAGCGATTTTGCCCTATTGCATTTCGCGTCGCCGTCCACATCGCACTCACCTCACAGGGGACATGTAGTGAGCCGCTATACACTTGACAGTAACGAAAAGTTACATGTAAGGGACCTGGGTCAAAAATTCCTGCTGAACTCCCACCCTTGGGACGCGGTTCGCTCCACGGAGGAGTTACGTCGCGAAGCCGAGGAATTGCCCGTGGGGCTGCGCCGTTTCATGGCCGGGGCCCGGGTGAAGGAGGAGCCCCTGATCACAGTGGCCAACCTCCCGGTCGCGGAGGACCTTCCTCCAACCCCCGAGTCCTGGCAGGAGGCCCACCGGAACGAGGCCGGCCTGCTGGAGGAGGTCGTCCTGCTGCTGTGCGCCTCGCTCCTCGGAGACCCGTTCGGCTGGACCGGAAGCCAGGGCGGCCGGCTGGTGCACGACGTCTGCCCCTCCCGCAGCATGGAGGAGTCGCTCACCAACGCCAGCAGCCGGGCCGCACTGAACCTGCACACGGAGGATGTGTTCCACCCCTGCCGCGGCGACTACGTCTCGCTTTTCTGCCTGCGGAATCCCGACCGGGTGGGCACGACGATCTCACGCATCACCGCCTCCGACAACCTGCGGGGACTGACCGCCCTGTGGGACGACCGTTTCCGTTTCTTCCCGGACGACGCCCACTTCGCCGACTCCACCGAAGCCGACCTGACCGGGCGGCAATCCGAGTGGGGATCCGTGCTCTTCGGCCCCAGGAACGAACCCTATCTGCGCATCGATCCGGACTTCACCCGGCCCGAACCCGGCGACGACCAGGCAGAGCAATCCCTGCGTGAATGCGAAGCCCACCTCGCCGACGCGGCCGAGCGGGTAGTGCTGGAACCCGGTGAGGCGGTCTTCGTCGACAACTACCGGGTCGTGCACGGCAGGGAGACGTTCACTCCCCGCTACGACGGCACCGATCGCTGGCTGAAACGCACCAACCTGGCACGCGACATTCGGCGTGCCTACATCCACCAGCGCTCCCGCTCCCGGGTACTGAGCTGACGTCCTCGCCCCCGCACCCCGACCACCGGCGGCAGACGCCGGAGCATGCCCGAAGGGCCCCGGCCGAAAAGGAGAGTTCACCCGTGACGCCCTCTCACGACGTCACCGCAAGCCGCCGCCGGGGAACTGCTCCGGCTCTGCTGCTGATGGTCGCCGTCGCAGCGGTGTGGGGGTCCACTTTCGTCGTGATCCAGGACGCGGTCGACCGGATGCCCGCGAGCGGCTTCAACACCGCACGTTTCGCAGTGGCCGCCCTGGTGCTCGTCGCGCTCAGACCGCGGTCCTTGCTCGCCCTGGACCGAGGCGGCGTCCTACGGGGGGTTTTACTGGGCGCCGCCCTGGCCGCGACATATCTGCTCCAGGCGTACGGCTTGCAGCACACCTCGTCGACCGTGTCCGCCTTCATCACCGGCATGTTCGTCGTCTTCACCCCGCTGATCAGCGCCGTGGTGCTGCGCAAACGGCTGGCAGCCACCACATGGGCGGGCACGGGGCTGGCCGTGGTGGGCCTGGCCCTGCTGACCCTGCGCGGCTTTGCCATTGGCTACGGTGAGGTACTGACCCTTCTCTGCGCCTTCTGCCTGGCCCTGCAGATCGTCGGCACCGGCGAGTGGGTGACCGGTCGCGACCCGTACGCCCTCGTCGTCGTCCAACTGCTCACGGTGACGGTGCTGTGCGGAGCCGCCTCGGTGCCGGACGGGTTTCGCGTGGTCCCCCCGGACGCCTCCGCATGGTTCGGCGTCCTGATGACGGGAGTGCTGGCGACCGCGGTCGCCATCGTCGTCCAGACCTGGGCTCAGACCCGGATCAGCGCGGTCCGGGTGGCCGTGGTGATGACCATGGAGCCGGTGTTCGCCGCCCTGATCGGGCGGCTGGTCGGCGACCGCCTGACCCTGGCCCAGATGGCGGGCGCGGCAATGGTCCTGATCGCGATGTACGTGGTCGAACTCGGCTCGGTGAGCCGCGACCGGCCCCGGCAGCGCCGGCAGGAGAAAATGCCCGTCGACCTCTCCTCCGCCGGCGGGGCGTGAGCGGTACGTGCCCTGTGACCACGAAGCCCCCGCCGCCACGGCGGGCCGTACCCTTCACAAGGAGACACTGACCCACCGATGACCGGAATCGCCACCCGGATCCCACCCACCGAAGTGCTCTTCCCGGAGGGAACCCTCCGCGCGAAGACCCGGATCCAACGGGTCGAACACGACGCCGAGGGCAGGCTGCTGCTCGTCACGGACCGCACACCGTTTCATCCTCTGGATCACACCTGGCCCGACCAGCCTGCCGACCGGGGGACCGCGGTCTCCGGCGGCACGTGCCACACCGTGGTCGACGCCGTCACCGGGGCCGTCGGCCCCGGGCCCGACGGCCTCCTCACCGGAGGGGACATCCCGGTACGCCGGGGAGACCCGGACTGGTCGTTCGTGGTCGTCCATGTACTCGGCCGGCCGGAGGGCGGCACAGCGCCACCGGCCGTCGGGCAGGAGATCGACCTGACCGTGGACGGGGAGTACCGGGCCGGCCTCAGCGCCGGGCACTCCGCATGCCACCTTGTCTCCCTCGCCTTGAACGGGCAGGTGGCGGATCTGTGGTCGAAGAAACCGCCGCGCCTGGACTGCCTGGGCAACCCCGACTTCGACCAGACGGCGATCACGGAGTCCCGGATCCTGCCCTACGGCAGCGTCGACAGGTACCGACTCGGCAAGTCGCTGCGCAAGGCCGGGTTCGCCGCCGCCGTCCTGGCGGAACGGCTCGCCGAGCTCCAGGACGCCGTGAACGGGCAGGTGGCCGCCTGGGTCGCGGACGGGGGCGCGGCGCGCATCGACCGCGAGGAGTTCCACCTGTCCGCCCGCCGTTGGTGGACATGCGATCTGCCGAGCGGCCGGGCGCGCATCCCGTGCGGCGGCACCCACGTCGCTTCGACGGCCGAGCTGGGGTCCGTAACCGTCACCCTCGAACTGTCTCCGGGCGATCTGACCGTAAGGACCCGAGTGGTTCCCTGAGGTCGGGTTCACCGCCGGCGCCACGCTCCTCCTCCGCCCCGCCCGCCGCGGGCAGCACCCGGACTGCCCGCGGCCGAGGCGGTATACGGACTGGTCAGCGCCCCGATTCGGCTTCGCAGCCGGTTCAGTCGGCCCGCGGCCTCACCACCCGGCGAGGCGAATCGAGCATCACCTGTGCCATGTTGTGGGCACATCCGAGGCCGGGACTGCAGGAGGTGCAGCTGCCGGGCGGGCACGGTCGCGCGGACGTTGCGAAACCCCGCCGGACGCGGGCAGGAGTGAGCCGACGGGGGCCGGGGACCGCGGCCAGGCAGTCAGCAAGCCGGGGAGTTCGCCGCGTGAAGCCGGTGGCGCGTCGGCGAACCGGCCCAGACCGCCGGGGACAGGAGAAGGCGAGCGGACAGGCACGGTCTCACGTTGTGGTGATCAGGGACTCGACGCCTCGTGATCACCGGAAGCCGTGCCTGCCTCCGTTCCACACCCGGGCGAGCCCTCCTGCCTCGGATCCGCATCGCCCCGGACGCACCGCCTGAACGACGCCACCCTGCATGTGTTCCCGCGCGGGGCGAACAGCCGGTGCGTGTGTTCCGCGTGACTACCGGGGTGGTCGTACGGCCCGGCGCTCGATCGCTGTGGTTCCGCCGAGCTCGTCCAAGAGCCGGACCAGCAGGTCTCGATACCCGGCCAGGTGCTGTTCGCCAAAGCGGTCGGCCAGTCGCTGTTCCAGAGCGCTGCGGGCGCACCGTGCCGCGGCCACGGCGTCCTGGCCGCGGCCGGTCAGTCGGACGCGGCGGACCCGGGCGTCGGCGGCATCAGGCACACGCTCGCAGTAACCGAGGCGTTCGAGCTCCGCCACGGCCTTGGAGGCGCCCTGCTGGGTCATGCCCAGGCGCGCGGCCAGCTCGCCGACCGTGGGCTCGTCGTCGATCAGGCACTGAAAGACATAGCCGTGCGAGAAACGCAGATCGCCGAACCCCTGCTCGGCCAACTGCTCCTGAACCAGCAGGGCGGCGGCCTGGCCGGCGAAGAGGGCGAGTGTTCCGGTGTCCAACTGCTGCGGGTCGAGTGAGGGCGGCATGAGAACATCCTGCACTTGACAACCAAGGTTGTACAACTATGTTTGTTGATATGTCACTGCAACGGCATACCAACATCGACACCGCTGTCCGCTACCACCAGGCCGTTTCCGACTTCGCCAGCGGCGAGGAACTCTCCGCGTTCTTCCATCCCGACGCCACCCACCACGAGCTGCCCAACGCGCTCTTCCCCGCCGGCGACGTCCGAGATCTGGCCGGCTTGTGCGCTGCCGCCGAAGCGGGCCGCAAGACACTGGGTGCGCAGAGCTTCGAGGTGCTCAACGCCCTCGCCGTGGGCAACCAAGTCGCTCTCGAAGTGCTCTGGACCGGGACGATCGCCGTTCCCCTGGGCGACCTGCCCGCAGGACATACCCTGCGGGCCCATATCGCGGCTTTCCTGGAGTTTCGCGATGGAAAGATCATCACTCAGCGGAACTACGACTGCTACGAGCGGCTCACACCCGCCTGACACACCGGGGCCGGGGAAGCATGATCAGGCTGCGGTGACTCCCTCTCGCCCGACCGGGACGCAGTTCTCGAACCCGGCACCGGAACGGACAAGTGCGACCAGGTGGGCTCCGGCGTCAGGCCGGGGCCGGCCTGGCTGTCGGTGAGGCGCCGCTGCGGCATTGGACGCGGCGCGGCACCGTCGCCGGACACGCCACTCCGCCGGGTCGGGAGCACGGGCTCCGCCGCCTCCGGCCCACGGGGAGGGATCATGATCCACCGCGCACCGGCCGTGTGGTGTCTTCGCCCGTACACCACCCGTACAACTCCCGCCTGTCGGCGGTGCTGTGCGGTGGGCGCCGCCGGTCTCCGGAACGGTCAGGTCAGCGCATGTCCCCGCCCCAGCCCCACCGGCACGCCCCGCCCGGGCGGGGCCGTCAGGCAGCGCGGCCGCCGGGCCCGAACGCGCCGAGGCCGACGCCCGTGGAATGCGCCCGGCGGCCCCGCGCTGCCGGGCACGGGCTCAACCGGGCGGCGGAGCCGGGGACCACACACCGAACCACTGCTCGGCGCCCCACTCCTCGAACCGCTCCACCTCGGTGAATCCCAGCCTCGCCGCGAGGCGCATCGCGCGGGCGTTGGCGGTCCGGGTGCACAGCACCACCGGCTCGCCGGGATGCGCGGCGGCGAACCAGCCGAGTGCCGCCGCGCACGCCTCGGCGGCGTACCCGCGTCCCCATGCCCGCGGCAGGAGCAGGTAACCGAGCTCGGCCTCTCCGGCCTCCGCCCGGATGTGCCCCGGACGCTCCGCGCCGCTCCGGCGCCCCCGAACACCCCGATCCGCATGCGGGCCGCCCGGACCCCCGGTCACCGCTGCGCGGCCTCGTCCAGGCCGCAGCGACGCTGGAAGGCGACGGCGACCGCCATCAGCGCGGCGGGGAGGACGGTGAAGCCCAGGAGCAGTGCCGTGAGCGCGGAGTCCGGCTGCGCCACGGTGTGTCCCTCCGTGGTGGCGACGAAGCCGCCGACGGCGAGGGCCGCCGAGTACACATAGGGCCCAAGGGCCGTCCCCGTCGCCTCGGTGGCCGTCCAGACGCCGGTGTACGCGCCGGCGCGGGCCGTACCCCGGGTCTCCGCGGCGGCCACCGCGTCCGGCACCATCGAGAAGGCCAGCAGCTGCAGCCCGGCGAAGGCGGTACCGAGGGCCACCACCACCACGACCGTGAAGGCCACGCCGGCCGTCCCGCCCAGCAGCAGTGCCAGCGAACCGGCGATGAACACCCCCTGTGCCAGCAGCAGTCCGCGCTGCTTGCCCGTACGCCGCGACAGCCACAGCCAGCCGGGCCCGGCGATCACGGCCGGGGCGAGGAAGCCACCCATGAAGACGGTGGTGAGGCCGCTGTCCCCGAAGACGTACCGGGTGTAGAAGGGCAGCGCCGCGAGGAAGAGATGCGTGGTGGTCCCGGTGAAGAGGTAGGACAGCCCCAGCGACCGGAAGTCGCGGTCCCGCCCGGCCAGGCGCAGATCCCCCAGGACGGAGTGCGCGTGCCCGCCGGGCGGGCGGAAGCCGCAGCGGCCGGTGAGCCGCCGGACACCGGCGAGGCCGATCACCCCGGAGACGGCCATGCCCATCGCCAGCAGCACCGCCATCCGGGAGTAGTCCCCGCGGCCCCCCGACGCGACCAGGGCCGGTGCGGCGACCCCGGAGGCGAGCAGCCCCAGGGTCAGGAAGAGCATCCGGAACATGAAGACCCGGGTGCGCTCGTGGTAGCCGATCCGCAGGTCGGAAGGCGTCGTCAGATACGGCACCTGGAAACACGCGAAGAGCAGGTTGCCGGCGATGAACCAGCCACCGACCCACAGCGCGGCCCCCGGCCCGGTGAGGCCCGCGGGCACGGTGAACAGGGCCGCCAGGGAAAGCGGCAGCAGCAGTCCCCAGCGGAGCATGCCCCGCCGGTGCCCGGCGCGGCGGGCCTGCCGGTCGGAGAGCGTGCCCAGCAGCGGGTGGACCACAGCGTCGACGATCTTCGGCACCAGGAGCGTCAGTCCGGCCAGGAACGGCGAGACGCCCAGCGTGTGGGTGAGGAAGTACAGCAGGAGCAGCCCGGGGACGGTGACCCACACGCCCATACCGACCGAGCCGGTGGCGTACGCCACGAGGTCGTCGGCCCGCGCCCGCCGCAGGTGTCCGGCCCGCTCGGCGGCCTCCCGCGTCGGCGGGTCGGGAACAGCGGGGACGGCGGTCACGGCCGGCCTCCGTGGCGCCGGACGACGCCGGCGGCCGGCTCCGCGCCGTCGAAGGCGCCGGACCGGACGCGGCCGGCCAGGGTGCGGGCGACGATCCGGTCGGTCAGCGACGGCAGATGGCGGGCCAGGAGGAGTTCCACCGCTCCCCGCCGGGTGGTGGCCAGATCGCGGCGGACCCGGTGGCCGAGCCCGGCCCGGAGCACCGCCTCCACCACGCCCTCCAGCGGCTCGTACCTGCTCATCCCCTCCAGGGACAGCCCGGCCGCGGCGGTCGAGTCGTGGATGGGACTGCGCACCGCCGAGGGGTAGACGCAGCTGACTCCGACGTGGGTGCCGATCTCCAGGCGGAGCGCGTCGGCGTACGCCACCAGCGCACGCTTGGAGGCACCGTACGCGGCCGCCAGGGGCAGCTGCATGACGGCCATCCGGGAGGAGACCATGACGACCCGGCCCCGGGAGGCCACGAGGGCGTCCACGCAGGCGGCCGTCACGCGCCAGGTGCCGAGCAGGTTGATGTCGAGCTGGCGGCGGACCTCGGGGCCGGGCGGGAGTTCGGCGGGGGCGGGCCCGCCGATTCCCGCGTTGTTGATCAGCAGGTCCAGGCCGCCGAGCCGGGCGAGGGCCTCGGCCACCGCGCCGGACACGGCGTCGTCGTCGGTGATGTCGCAGGCCAGGACCTCGGCCCGGTCGTCCGGCCCGGGGGCGATGTCCAGGCCGACGACGTGTGCGCCGAGCGCCGCGAGCCGTTCGCAGAGTGCCCGGCCGAAGGTGCCGGAAGCGCCCGTGACGAGAACGCGCAGGCCGCGCGCGTCACGGCGGCCGCCGCCCAGCAGGGCGGCGAGGGCGGCCCCGGGAGAAGTACGGAAGGTCGCGGTGGTACGGGGGCCGGTGTTCATACGGTGCTCTCCTCGGTGTTCTCCGCGCGGGTGGCCGGGGCGGCCCGGCGGCCGGCGGCGCGGCGCACGCGGGCACGTCCGGCCTTCGTCTCCCGGGACAGGTCGGCGAGGTAGCGGTCGAAGTCGATCCGCATCCGCGGCCTCCGGTCGATCCCCCAGCGGGCGGTGGCCTCGCGCAGATCGCGGTCGGTGGAGCGCCGCCGCTCCGCCGCCGGGGGAAGGGCGTAGGCGCCGGACAGGCGGGCGGCGGCCAGTTTGGCCTGTGCCTCGACGACGGGGAGGGCGGCGCCGGTCGACTGCATCAGCCCGACGAAGGCGAGCCCGGGGTCGTCCGGGTGGAACACCCTTTTGTACAGGGGCAACTGCTCGGGGTCCCCGCCCGTCCAGCGGGCCGAGAGGAAGGGGATGGTGACGCGGTACCCGGTGGCCCAGACGACGATGTCGACCGGGTCGGAACGGCCGTCGGTGAAGACGACCCTGTCCCCGTCGAAGCGGTCGATGCCGGGGCGTGCGGCCACCTCGCCGTGGGTGAGGCGGTGCAGGATGGTGTCACTGACGGTGGGGTGGTTCTGGAAGAGGCCGCCGGCGGGGGCGGGGAGCCCGTAGCGCTGCGGGGGGCCCACGGCCAGCGTGAGGAGGGTCTCGGCGATCCGCTGGCGGATCCGCCAGGGCAGGACGGACAGGGCACCGCCGGTCGCGTCGGCCGGACGGCCGAACAGGTACTTGGGGACGATGTGCACCCCGCGGCGGGCCGAGAGCAGCACCGGGCCGCGGGCGGTGTACGAGGCGTCGACGGCGATGTCCATGGCGGAGTTGCCCATGCCGACGACGAGCACCCGGCGATCCCGGAAGGCCTCGGCGGTGCGGTATTCGTGCGCGTGGATGCGGGTTCCGGAGAAGCTTCCGGGATAGCCCGGTTCGGGCAGCCGGGGGTCCCAGTTGTGGCCGTTGGCGACCACGACGGCGTCGTAGCGGGCGGTGTCGCCGGTGTCGGTGGTGACGAGCCAGGCGTGCCCGGTGCCCGGCGGGCCCCCGGCCGCGGGGCGGGCCGGTCGCGGATGCCCCGCGGCGGTTCCCGTCCCGTCCTCGCGTTCGACGGAGACGACCGTGGTGCCGTAGCGGATGTGTGCGATGAGACCGAAGGTCTCCGCATAGTCGGCGAGGTAGCCGGCCACGAGGTCGGCCGACGGGTAGTCCGGCCACGAGGCCGGCATGGGGAAGTCCGCGAACTGGGTGCGGCCCTTGCTGGTGTTGAGGTGGAGCGAGGCATAGGCCGGCGAAAGACCGCTGCTGTTGCCGCGGGCCCACAGCCCTCCGGGCCGGTCGCCCTTCTCGTAGGTGACGGTGTCGAGGCCGGCGTCGAGGAGTGCCTTGGTGGCGGCGAGACCGGCCGCTCCGGCGCCGATCACGGCGACACGGCGGGGAGGGGTCATGGTGGCGTCTCCTGGGGCGGTACTGGAGGGCGGCGGGGGTGAGCGCCGGTTCACCGCGCCCGGTCGGGGAAGCGTCGGCGGGACCGGAGACGTGCCCGGGGCGGGCGGGGCGGTGGTGGCGGCCGGTTTGTGGTGGGACCCAACCGTAGGTGCGGCCCACCGGCCGGAACATGGCGTGCGTCACCCGATTCGGCCCCAGCGTTGTTCCCGGTCACAAGGACGGGCAGGATGGCCGGATGCACACTCGCGGCGACTGGCCCCCGGTGGTCGACCTCATCGAGCGGGTCGTCGGCGAGGACGACCTGCTGCCCTCGGTCGTGGCCGCCGTCCGCACGATGGTGCAGGAGATCGCCGCCCTGCCCGCCGCCGACATCGCCGGGCACACCCGTGCGCTGCTGGCCGCGGCCACCCGGGCGCTGGCGGCCCGCCGGGGGCCGACGGAGGCGGAGCTGTCGTTCGTGGAGGAACTGGCGGTGACGCGCGCCCGCCAGGGCGTGTCCATCGAGGCCGTGCTCGCGGCCGTGCACGTGGCCGAGCGGGCGATCTGGTCCCGCGCCCGGGAACTGGCGGGCGCGGCGGGGGTGGCGCCTGAACGACTCCTGGACGCAAGGGAGTTGTACGACGACTGGGCCGAGGCCGTAAGGGTTCGGCTGATCACCGCCCATCGCGCCACCGGGACCGACCAGGAGCCGCCGAGCAGCGAGCGGGACGCGGCGCTGCTGCGGCGGCTGTTCGCCGGCGGCTCGGCGGCGGCGCTGGCGGCCGCCGAGGCGGGCCTGCCGACGGCGGGCGGGTTGTGGGTGCTGGTCGCCCGGCCGGAGGACGCCCAGGTCGCGGCCGCCCCTGACCGCGCGCCCCGCGCCCCGCGTGGCCGGGCACTGTCCGCGCTGGTGGACGGCCTGCTGGTCGCCGTGCACGCCCGGCGGCCCCCGGCCCGCACCGCCCGCGCCGTGGTCCGGGCGGGAGCGGCGGCCGGGCTCGCCGGCCCCGGTGACCCGGAAGGGCTGGCTCTCGTACGGCGTCTCGCGGTGGACGCTCTCACGGCGGCCGAGTCGGCGGGGCGGTCCGGCGTGGTGCACGTCGCCGAGGTGGCGGCCCTCGCCGCGGTGGTGGACCGGGCCGATCTGGCGACGGTGCTCCTCGACCGCCACGGGGCGGCGCTGGCCGGGCTGGGCGCGAACGCCGAGCCGGTCGCCCTCGCCGTCCGTGCCTGGCTGGAGGCCGACCGGGATGTTTCGGCGGCGGCCGAGCGGCTGTTCGTCCACCCCAATACGGTGCGCAACCGGATTCAGCGCTTCTCCGGCGTCACCGGGATCGACCCGGCCGGGACCTTCGGGGCCGTCGACGCCTGGTGGCTGTGCCGGGCCTGGCTCGACCGGTCCTGACCGCCGCCGGTCCCGTCGGGCCGGGAACGGCGTCGCCCGGTTCGCCCCCGGCGGCCCGGGCCGCCGGGGGCCCTTCACGTTCCAGCCACCGCAGGAGGAGGGCCGGGGCGCCGACGACGGGCCGGTGGACGCATTCGCCGCCGAAGGCACCACCGTCGAGCGGGCGCCGGCCGACAACGCCTGGGCCTACGCCAGTACCACCCGGCAGCAGACCCGTCATGAGCCGGGCATCAGTACTCGCTGGACAAGGCTCTGACGGCCGCGGACGAAGGACGAGGTCGAACGCTTCCACCTCACCCTGCCGGAGGAGTGGGCCTACGTCCGGCCCCACACCTCGGACCACGAGCGACAGGCCGTTCCCGGGCCGACCGGACTGGTACGGCTACCACCGGCCCCAAACCGGCATCGGCGGCCGACCGCCCACCGGCCGCGTCACCGGTCACCGGCGGCCGGTGCGACGCTGTACTCGTCATCGGTCATGTCCTGCATGGCGCCTCCGAAGTGGTCGGGCTCGGCGACCTCCGGCATCAGCGCCGGCTCGTCCGGCCGCTGCGAGAGCACCAGCCGGCAGGCCGGATTCCGGCCCCGGAGAGGAGCACCGGACCGGCCGGCAGCCCGCTCCGGAGCCGGTTCGGCCTCGGAGCGGGCTGACCGCGGTGCGGGCGTACTTACTCAGGAGACGACGTCGCGCACGGCATTGACGACCCCGGTGTTCGAGATCATCCCGATGTGCCCGAGACAGGCGGTCCGGCGGTTGTCGGCGCCGTCGAGGATCGTGCTGCTGATCGGGTAGATGACGAGGTCGCAGGGCGAGCGGAAGGTCGTGTAGCTGACGTTGCCGGGAGTCGGGTCACCGGCGTTGAGGTTCCAGAGGAAGCTCGACCAGGGGTGCATCTCCGCGCAGGAGATGATGAGGAGGCTGCACCATCCGGCGACTGTGGTCCCGTTGTTCGGGCCGCCGATCGATACCCAGTCGTCGACCCGGTTGATGCCGCCGAGGTTCTTTATGTAGTAGCGCGAGGAGAGGCCTCCCATGGAGTGGGTGACGATGTCGACCTTGCTCGCGCCGGTCTGGCGCCGGACGTCGTCGATGTAGTCGGACAGCCGGTGCGCGATGGTCACGTTGGAGAGGTAGGAGTTGTATCCGAAGACGTGCAGCTGGTCGTCGGAGTAGCCGTTCGCTCTGAAGTTGTCGACCATCGTGGAGAACTGGCCGCTCTTGCCGGAGAAGCCGTGCACGAAGACGACGGGTTCGGAGGTGTTGGCTTGTGCGGCGGTCGAGGTGAGAGGTACGGCCAGCACGGCGGCCAACAGAACGCAGAGGGAAGTCAGGGCATGGCGAAGGCGCATCTGAACTCCTGTCAGGCGGGCAATGGGGACTGCTGTGTGGGAGGTTCCAGGGAACGCGCACCCCGTACCAGAAGCAGGTCCGTGCTTCTGCGGACGTCAGGTTACTCACACGTAGCCTGGCGTTGACATCACGGGGACATCACGGTGTGTGATCTACGAAAGCCGCATGAAGGAAGAGATCGTGGAGTCGGCGTAGCCCTACTCCGGGCCGGGTCAGATGCCGGGGCACGGTCCGCCGAGGACGCAAGTGGGCGATGCGGTCCGGGCGGAGTCGCGGCCGAGCGTGTGTTCACCGGTTCCGCGTTCGGTCAGCGCGGTCCTCGGATGCTGTCGATGATGCGGGTCCAGTTGTCGCCGCCGTGTCCGTTCTCGATCGCGCGCCGGCAGTGGGCCTGTACGGCCGGGGGAGCGCGAGGCCGAGGCCGAGTGACGCGCTGGTCTCGACGGTGTGGTCGGACGTCGCGCCCCGGCCGCAGGTTCGGCTCCGGGGACCGGACGCCGGGGTGGCTGGTGGGCCTGGAGGCCGGCTATCACTCGATCGGCGGGATTGATCACCCCGAATGCGCGCCGCCGTGCACAGAGAGTGGCGCGAATGTACTCCCAGCGCGGTCGTCCGCGCTCTGACCGAGGCCGCGTCGGCGAAGGCAGGCTGTTCGCCACGGGGGCTGCACCGGGCAGCCGTCGAAATCGATCTTGGAAGGAGACGGGGAAGATCTTGCTGCTCCGAGGACGTCTTCGGGTTCTGCCGACCGCTGCGGTGGCCGCCGTGACCACCGTGGGACTGTCGGTGTCACCGGCCCACGCCGCGCCCCCGGTGGGCCAGGATGTGATCATCAGCAACTACGCCAGCAACTGGTATCTGTCCACCGACCACCAGACCGTGGCCGAGGGCCAGCGCGTCCAGGTCTGGGACGCCGACCCCATGGCCAACAACGGCGCCGGCAGCATCTGGCGCCTCACCCGCCGCGCGGACGGAAGCCACAGCATCTCCCCCAGCGAGCCGTACGGGAGCGCCCCTCGGTTCTGCCTGACCAACGAGAAGGCCCCGGGCAGCAGCGGCGAGGGGACGGTGTGGGTGAGGCGCTGCGCCGACGGGGACTCACGCCAGTCCTGGTGGATCGACGAGACCAGCAGCCGCTCCTACATCCACACCATCACCCCCGAGAACGACCCCGGCTACGCACTGGGCCCCCACCGCGGCCTGGCCGCGGCCGACGTCCACGTCAACGTCACCCGCCGGCAGGGCGGCACCCCCGCGACCGTCCAGATGTGGAAGATCAATCCCGCCTGAGCCCCGATCACCAGGGCCGCGGCCCGCCACGGCGGGGTTCCGCATCTCCATGGGCACGGAAGTGCGGAACCCCGCCTGTTGGGGCTCGGTACGGCTCAGGCCTCCGGGGCTCCGCGAGCACTCGTAGGTCGGTGACGGAGACACGCCGGACATGACGGAACCTTGTACGCCCTCGCCGTCCGGGGTGCGAGGTGCTGACGGGAAGACGACGGGCGCCACGCGCGCCGGCGCGCGTGGCGCCCGTCGTCTCCACCAGCGGCCCGTACAGGGCTGTGTCCGGTGACGGGCTCGCCGTACCCGGCGTTCAGGGCCTCCGCCCCGGAGTCGCCGAGGTGAGGAGACGGCCCGCCATGAACTGTCCCCCGGCGGGCCGGCGAGGCGACGCCGGGCCCAGCGCGGCACGGTCCTGGGCGCGGTGCGCCCGGGCGGGCTCCGCTTCGCGGCGGCTACGGCGGTCTGGGCGTGCGCTACCACCTCGGGCGTCCCTCAAGTCCGGATACACCCAGCAGGGCGCCCCTATCACCCTTTCAGGTGGTTTCCGGTCGTTCCGCGGCCTGGGCATACCGGCGGTCGGATGATCCTCCTGGGCCGTGCCTGCGGCCCGGGAAGGAATGGTGCGTACAGCGATGAGTGCGACACGACGAACGGTCCTGGGCGCCACCGCGGCCGCGCCCCTGCTGGCCCAGTTCACCGGGACGGCCTCCGCCGCCGCGGACGACAGGTGGGGCACGATCTCCGGCGGCTGGGCCGAGGTCCGCTGGACCGAGCAGGTTCAGGCGGAGCTGGGCCGGTTGAAGGCCGTGGTGGAGGCAGTGGCCCCAGCCCGGATGGTTGAGGACTCCCGGGGACAGGCGGTGCGGTTCACCGCACCGTCCGGCAAGGGCAGCCTTTCACTGAAACACCTGCCGGAGGCCGCGGGCAGCGGCACCATGGAAGGTGGGATCGCGATCCGCACGCAGGCCGGCGGTTTCCGGGTCGTCAATCCCGAGAGCGTTCTGCGGGATGGGGTGGCCTCCGGAAGGTGCGTTGTCAACGGCGTCGAGGTCGGGCACCGTTCGGTGTTCCGGTGCGCTCTGGCCGAGGGGCTGCTGACCACCGACGGCGCACCGGCGGGCCGGCCGCTGAGGGTCCGGATCGGCGAGGTGCCGCTGCGCCCCACCCCCGAGTTGCTGGAGGTGTACAGCGCCACCTTCGGCACCCCCGTGTTCACCGCCGACACGGTGGTGGCGTATGTGACCGCCGAGGGCCTGTACACCCCGCCGAAGCCGTGAGGCACGGGCCGGCCCCGGGCTCAGGAAGCCGGGGCCGGCTCCCCAGGG
Organism: Streptomyces shinuiensis; assembly: GCF_043660855.1. Lineage (NCBI taxonomy): Bacteria > Bacillati > Actinomycetota > Actinomycetes > Kitasatosporales > Streptomycetaceae > Streptomyces > Streptomyces shinuiensis. The sequence continues at coordinate 66,297 of NZ_JBIHML010000001.1, forward strand.
CGGTCGTCCTCGGGAAGGCCGCCGCCGAAGCGGCGCCGGCGACCGGCGTACGTGGTGACGGCCTTCCTCAACTGCCCCAGGCCGAAGTCGGGCCAGGGGGCCGGGTCGAAGACCAGCTCGGCGTAGGCCAGATGCCAGGGCAGGAAGTTGCTGATCCGCTGCTCACCGGAGGTGCGGATCAGCAGATCGACGTCGGGAAGGCCGGGCACGTACAGATTCCGGGCCAGGTCGGCGGGGCCGATGTCCTCGGGCCGAATCGCCCCCGCGGCCACTTCGGTCGCCAGCGCGCGGGCGGCTTCGGTCAGTTCTTCCCGTCCGCCGTAGTCGACGCAGACGGTCAGCGACAGCACATCGTTGTTCGAGGTCAGGCTCTCCACCAGCTCCAGCGCGGAGGCGAACGACGGCTCGATGCGGTCGCGCCGCCCGCACCAGCGCACCCGCACACCCAGTTCGTGCAGCCACTCGCTGCCCTGGGTGATCCCGTGGCCCAGGGTGTCGAACAGGGTGGCCAGTTCGCCCTGGGAACGGCTCCAGTTCTCGGTGGAGAACGCGTAGACGCTCAGGTGCCGCACTCCCAGCCGCAGAGCGGCGTTGACCAGGCGCATCGCGGCCCACTCACCCGTCTGATGGCCCTGGGAGGCCGGCAAGCCCTGCCACGCGGCCCAACGCCGGTTACCGTCCATGATCACCGCGACGTGGTCGGGCACCGCACCCGCGTGCGGCCAGGCCGGGCGGCGAACCGTCCCTCCGGCTGACACCAGTGGTTCGACGCCGCCGGTGAAGACCTGGGCCTGCCGGAGCACGACCTCGTCGAACTGCATTTGTGCGCCCAGGAGCAGGGTGTGCAGGAACGGCCGGTACTCCGGGGCCACCATCCCGGTCACCGGCACCACCCGCCGCATCAGGCCGTGCCAGCGCCCGAGCTGGATGCTCACCAGCTCGTCCAGCGCCTGGCACCGTTCACCGCGTGCGAGATCGCCGACCTCCAGCCCCAACCGCCGCAGGTCGGCGCGCGGCAGGTAGCACCGGCCGGCGGCGAGATCGATCGGCAGGTCCTCGAAGATGTCCACCAGTTGGCACACTTCGCCCAGCAACGAGATCAGCGACGGCACTTCCCGCCTGCTCGGCTCCAGCAGCGGAGCCCACATCTCGAAGACCGTCCCCCCGGCCCCTCGCAGATAGCGCCGCTGTTCGGCGAACGTCTCGAAGTCGGGCGGGGAGGCGCAGTCGGCTTTGATCGCGTCGAGGAACTCCTCGATCACCGCGTGGTCCAGCCCCTTCCCCAGCACGGTGTCCACGAACGCCCTCCGCAGCGGGTGCTCACCGCGCCCCGCACGCAGCTCCCGCAGGGTCTCTGAGCTCCACCGGGCGATCCGCTCCTCCCGGTCCCCCTGCGTCCCACGCTCGTCGGCGAGGCGATCGGTCCGCACCATGAAGCCGTGCACGGCCAGGACGTGGGGACGGATCGCGGCGGGCAGTACCTCGGCCGCCTTCCACATCGGTGCCAGAAACCGTCTGGTCTCGGCCGCGCACAACTCGTAGGACTCACGCAGTCCGGTCGAACCGGAAGCGGGCTCGTTCCCCACCATGTACAGACCTCCCCTTCGGCCGAGCCGCCGTCACGAGATCCGCGGCGCGGCAGACGGTGGCACCCCCCGACCCGTGGTCGGGGACCCCCGCCTTCATCAACGACACGCCGATCGATCGGTACCGGCCGGGGTGACAATCCGCTCGCGGGGTTGACCATCGCCGCCCACGAGAGGATCAGCAGGGCGAGCGCGAGACCGGTGACCGGAACCGTCCGCCCACCGTCCGGCACGTGCCGCGCCGAGTGCGCCCGGGAAGAACGCGACGAGCCCGCGTGCCAGGAAGAGGCCTGCCCGAACAGCCCGCCGAGTGACGCGACGACCTGCCTGCACTCCACAGGCGGGCCGGGGCACTCCTCTGACGGGGGGCGGCGGTCCGGCTGCGGCGGTTCCCTGGGCCACTCCGGTGACTTCCGGCGGGGCGGTGCCGTGACTGCCGTGGTTCTCGCCCGGACCGGTACGACCATGCAGATGTGCGGCGGCGTCGGACCCGGGAGGAACCGTGAGCAGACAGGACGACACACCGGTGGCCACCGGTGTCACCGCCGAACGCCTGGCCGGGCTCCGCGCGTGGAATCTGGGGCTCACGCTGCTGCACCTGATCCAGGCCGTGGCGGTCGTGCTCCTCGCCGGGAGCTTCTCGATCACCGTCACCTCCTCCGTCCCCGAGGGGCCGCCGGGAACGGACGCGCCCGCCCCCGAATCGCTGTTCGACGTGCCGATCGGCTGGGCCGTCGCCGTCTTCCTCGCCCTGGCGGCGCTGGACCACCTGCTGACGGCGACGGTGTTCCGCGGCGTCTACGAGCGCGATCTCAGGCGTGGAATCAACCGGTTCCGGTGGCTGGAGTACGCGCTGAGCGCGACCCTGATGGTGCTCCTCATCGGCTTCTACTCGGGCATCACCACCATCAACGCCGTCATCGCCGTCATCGGAGCCAATGTCGGGATGATCCTGTTCGGCTGGATCGAGGAGATGATGAACCCGCCGGGACGGGTGGCGACCACGATGCTTCCGTTCTGGTTCGGGACGCTGGTGGGCGTGACGCCGTGGATCTCGATCGCGTACAACATCGTCGCGGCCGAGACCGTCCCCGGTTTCGTGTACGGGATCGTCCTCGTCCAGGCCGCTCTCTTCTTCAGCTTCGGTCTCAATCAGTGGCTCCAGTACCGCGGAGTCGGCCGGTGGTCCGACTACGCGTACGGCGAGAGGGCCTATCTGGTCCTCAGCCTCGTGGCGAAGTCACTCCTGGCCTGGCAGATCTTCGCCGGCTCACTGGCCGACTGAGCCCGGAACACCTCGGGGCCGGGGCCCGGCCGGCCCCGTGGGAGAGCAGGACGGCGACGGGGAGAAAGGCCGCGCCGGTGGCCGCCCGGGCTCGGATGTCTCACACGCCGCGCCGCGCCGCGTGGCCCCGCCCCGCCCGCAGGACACGCCAGAGGTGCTCTGTCAGCAGCACGGTGGAGGCGGTGGCCAGGCACACGGCCCACTGGACGGGCGTGAGGGAGACGGTGTCGAAGACGCCGTGGGCGAAGGGGATCTGCACGGCGACGATCTGGAGCGCGAGGACGGCCGCCAGGCTGGCCCACAGGGTGCGGTTGCGCAGTTGGTGGCGGCCGAGGACGGGACCGTCCTCGCTGCGTGCGTTCAGGGCGTTGAACAGCTGGAAGAGTACGAACGTGGTGAAGGCCATGGTCGCGGCGGTCGCGGGATCGGTGAGGTTCCGGGCCACCGCGAAGACGGCCAGTGTGCCGGTGGCCATGACCGCGCCGGCGCGGGCGATGGCACCCAGCCTGCGGGCGCCCAGGATGCGCTCGCCGGGCGGCCGGGGCGGACGGCGCATGATGCCGTCCCGCGGCGGATCGATGCCCAGGGCCATGGCGGGCGGCCCGTCCATGATGATGTTGACCCACAGCAGCTGGATCGCGGTCATGGGGGCGGGCAGCCCGGCCAGCACGGTGGCGAGCAGGGTGAGGATGGCACCGACGTTGGTGGACAGCTGGAAGCGGACGAAGGTGGTGATGTTGTCGTAGATGGAGCGGCCCTCGCGCACCGCCCGGACGATGGTGGAGAAGTCGTCGTCGGTCAGCACCATGTCGGCGGCTTCCTTGGCGACATCGGTGCCGGTGATGCCCATGGCGACACCGATGTGCGCGGCGCGCAGGGCGGCGGCGTCGTTGACCCCGTCGCCGGTCATGGCCACGATGTGGCCGCGCTGCGCGAGGGCGCGGACGATGGTGACCTTGTGCTCGGGGGCGACGCGGGCGAAGATGCCGATGCCGTCGATGCGCGACGCGAGTTCCTCGCCGCTCATCCGGGCCAGTTCGGCGCCGGTGACGACGTCACCGGTGATGCCGAGTTCGCGTGCGATGGCGGCGGCGGTGTCGGCGTGGTCCCCGGTGATCATTTTGACGGTGACACCGGCGTCCTGGGCCAGGGCGACGGCGTCGCGGGCCTGTGCTCGGGGCGGGTCGGCGATCCCGGCGACCGCCGTCAGGGTCAGTTCGGCCACCTGTCGCGGGTTCGACCGGCCGGCGGTGGCGGTGGCCGCGCCCAGGACGCGCAGGCCCTGACCGCCCAGCCGGGTGGCGGCGGCGACGACCTCCCGGCGCCGCTCGTCGTCCATGGGGACCGGTCCCTGCTCGGTCAGGACGTGGGTGCAGCGGTCCAGCAGGACGTCGACGGCACCCTTGGCGTGGACACGGGTGGATCCGTCGGCCTCGGTGTGGAAGGTGGCCATGTACTTGGCGGCCGGGTCGAAGGGCACCTCGCCGGTGCGCGGCGTGCGGGTGCGCAGCGTCCCGGGGTCGAGGCCGGTCTTGGCTGCGAGCACGAGTACGGCGGCTTCGGTGGGGTCCCCGATGATGCCGTCGCCGGTGAGGCGGGCGTCGTTGCACAGTGCGAACGGCAGGACCGCGTCCCGTGGGTCCGTGGCCGCCGGTCCTGTGCCGGACGGGCGCACGCTGCCGGCGGTGTCGTAGCCGTCACCGGTCACCTCGTAGAAATGTCCGGCCGACCACAGGGCTCGGGCGGTCATCTCGTTCAGGGTCAGGGTGCCGGTCTTGTCACTGCACACCACGGTCGCGGAGCCGAGGGCCTCCACGGAGGCCAGACGTTTGATGATGGCGCCCCGGCGGGCCATCCGGTGCACGCCCAGGGCCAGGGTGAGCGCGAGGACGGCGGGCAGGCCTTCGGGGATCGCGGCGACCGCCAGTGCGACAGCTCGCAGAGCGAGGTCGGCCAGGTCCTCTCCCCGCACCAGGGACGCGATCGCGTAGGCGGCCACCGCGATGCCGCTGATCAGGGCCAGGCGCCGGCCCAGGCTGTCCATCTGCACCTGCAGCGGGCTGGGCGGTTCGGTGCCGGTGCGCAGGGCCGCGGCGATCCGGCCGACCTCGGTACGCATGCCGGTGGCGGTCACGATCATCTCGGCGCGGCCGCGGGTCACGGCGGTGTTCATGAACAGCATGCCGGTGCGTTCGGCGACGGGCACCGGGTCCTCGGCGTCGGCCGGGGCGGGGGCGGTCGACTTGGCGACGGGGTGGGATTCGCCGGTCAGCGTGGCCTCGGCGGCCTCGACGGACTCCGCGACCACCAGGCGGCCGTCGGCCGGGATGCGGTCGCCGGCTTCGAGCAGGACCACGTCGCCGGGCACCAGGGTGCCGGCCTGGACCACCTGCACCCGGCCGTCACGGCGTACCCGGGCGGTGGGCACCAGCATCTGCCGCAGTGCCTCCAGGCTGCGCTCGGCACGGCGTTCCTGCAGGTAGCCGATGACGGCGTTGAGGACGAGGACGGCGGTGATGACGATGGCGTCCTTGATGTCGCCGATGATGCCGGCGACGACCGCGGCGGCGAGCAGGATGCCGATCAGCCAGCTGCGGAACTGGTCCAGCAGGCGCAGCAACTGCGACCGGCGGGCGGGTTCGGCCAGTGAGTTGGTGCCCCAGACGGTGGCCCGCCGCTGCACCTCAGCCGCGGACAGGCCTGCGGACGGGTCCACGCCGAGGAGCCCGGCCACCTGCGCGGCACCATGCAGGTGAGCGTCGGCCACCGGTTCGAAGGTGTGCGGCGGGGCCGTACCGGGCGGCTGGTGGACCATGATCGGTTACTCCTTCACGCGCAGGGCAGCGGCGGGGGCGTGGTGCGGCAGGACCTGGCCGGCCGGGCGGCGGATGCTTCGAGGGCGGCCGACGGCGTACACGTTCCACGGCGGTGTCGCGCGCAGGCGCGGTTTCCGGGCCACGGCGACCGCGTCAAGGCCGGCGGTGGAACCCTCCCCTTCGGCGGTCATCGGATCGCTCCTCTCGCTCTCCCGTCCCGGAAGGCCGCCGCAAGCGGCATCTCGTCCCCCAGCCTCGGCGACACCGCTCACTTCGGCCAGGGACCAGCAGGCTCATCAAGGGGCCGGTCGGCCCTGTCGGCCCCGAGAGGTCCCAGGCGCCGGCTCCGGCGCGCACCGACCGGGAGAGCGGCGGCGCCGCTGCTCGAATACCCGTCGGCTCCTGCCGGATACCCGTGTGCGGCCCACCGCGGCAGAGGCATCCGGTCCGGTGCGGCCGCGGGCCGGGCCGTCGCGGTTCAGCCGGGGCGGGCTTCTTCCCACGTCTGGAGGAGCGCTGCGGGGACGCGTCCGCGGTCGGGGGGCCGTAGCCGTTGTCGCGGGCCCACGCGCGTACGGGCCGGGAGCCGATGCGCTGCCCGCGGTCGAGGCACGACGCCGGTGTGCCCCGGCGGAGCGGCCGGCCGCACGGGCGAGTGCGGCGTCTTCCCCACCCATGGCACGCGGTCGGCCTCACCGTACGTTCCGCCGCGGCCCGACCGGCCGCCGCGCAGTGGCCGGCTAGCCAGGACTTCGATGCGCGCCTCGGGCCGGAGTGCGGGCGAGGTGCTCGTGCGAGCCCTGTCCGGACGCCTGTGCGGCGAGACGGTGCGCGTCGGGGGCGTTCCGGACCGCTTTCCCGCCGCTGTCGCCGACCGGACGATGAGGCGCCGTGCGGTTCGCCCGGTCCCGGATCCGTGCGGAGGGCGTTCACGGGTGCCGCGCCGTCGTGTGGTCCGTACCGGTGAAGCCCGTGGTGCCGGTCTCGCCGCCTCGGCGGTGGGACCAGGTCGTCTCCCTATGCTCGTCGCATGGTTCAGGTACAGGAACGGCCGGCGCTGCGCCGTGGGCTCGGAACCGGTCGGCGGACAGCCTGGTCGCTGGCCGCGGCCGCCGTACTGTGCCAGATTCCCTATCCGCTCGTATCCGGCCCGTGGCGCGATGCGCTCACCGTCGTCGGCGTGGTGGTCTTCTGCCTGGCGTCCGTCGCGGCCGCCGCGCTGCGGCACGGTGTGCGGGGCCCGCTGGCGCTGTTCACGGTGGCGGGGCTGGGGGGCCTGGTGGTGGAGGCCGTGGGGGTGCGCACGGGTTTTCCGTTCGGCGCTTACCACTACACGGGCTCTCTGGGTCCGAGCGTGGCGGGGGTGCCGGTGGTGGTGCCTCTCGCCTGGATCATGATGGCCTGGCCCGCCCTGGAGGCGGGGCGTGTGCTGGCCGGGAGCCGGAAGCGTGCCGGGACGATCGCGGCCCGGGTGCGGACGGCGGTGATCGGAGGGTGGGCGCTGGCTTCCTGGGACGTCTTCCTCGACCCGCAGATGGTCGATGCCGGCCGCTGGGTCTGGTCGGACCCGCATCCGGGGCTTCCCGGCGTGGAGGGCGTACCGCTGACCAACTTCGCCGGGTGGGTGGCCGTGTCCGTGGTCATGGTCGCCGCCTTGGACGCCACCTCCCGTCGCTCGGTGCGGCCGCACGCCGGGAACGGCACACCCGGTGGTCCGGCCGTCGTGCTGTACCTGTGGACCTACGCCTCCTCGGTGATGGCCTGCCTGGTGTTCTTCGGCCGCCCACAGGTGGCACTGGCGGGGGGAGTACTGATGGGCCTGGTCGCCGTGCCGCTGGCCGTACGGGTGGTGGGCGCCGCCGGGAGACGGGGGTGAGCCGGCCCGGTTCCGCGCGGATGGCGGTCGCGGCGGGATCGGTGCTGGCGGTCGCCGGTGCCGTGCACAGCGTCTGGAACAGCAGGGCCTTGCGGATTCCGCCGACGGATCCGCCGCCGACGGCCGAGCGCGTGTCCCTCCTGATGCCGGTGCGCAACGAGGCCGGGCGTGTCGGCCCCGCGCTGCGGTCCCTGCTGGCGCAGGAACGGGTGCCCCGGGCAGAGGTCATCGTGCTCGACGACCAGTCCACCGACGACACCGGTGACGTGATCCGCCGTCTGTGCGGGCCGTACCGGCACGCCCGGGTCGTGCGCGGCACGGCACCGAAGCCCGGCTCCCCGGGCAAGGCCCATGCCTGCCAGCAGCTCGCGTCGCTCGCGCGGGGCAGCGTACTGGTCTTCGTGGACGCGGACGTGGTGCTCGCGCCGCATGCGGTGGCGTCCTCGGTGGCCCTGCTGCGCTCGGCCGGACTCGACCTGATCTCCCCCTTCCCCCGCCAGGTCGCCGAGGGATCCGTCAATCGGCTCGTCCAGCCGCTGCTGCAGTGGTCCTGGCTCACGGCGCTGCCGCTGCGGCGGGCGGAGACCTCGCCGCGGCCGGCGCTGTCCGCGGCGAACGGCCAGTTCCTCGTCGTGGACACCACTGCCCTGCACGGCTGCGGCGGCTTCGCCGCGGTCACGGACGAGGTCCTTGAGGACATGGCGCTCATCCGGGCGCTGAAGCTGGCCGGCGGCCGGGGCGGGGTCGTGGACGGCAGCCGGGTAGCGAGATGCCGGATGTACGACGGCTGGCGTGATCTGCGTGAGGGATACGGCAAGTCCCTGTGGGCGGCGTTCGGATCCGGCGTCGGCGCGGCGGCGGTGTGCGCCCTCCTCCTCTGGGCTTATGTGGTGCCCCCGTTGGCGGTGCTGCGGGGGTCGCGCTGGGGTGCGGCCGGATATGCCGCAGCCGTGGCGGGGCGGGCGCTGACCGCGCGGCGCACGGGTGGGCGGTGCTGGCCGGACGCGCTGGCTCACCCGGTGTCCGTGGGCTTGCTGGTGGCGCTGACCGCGCGGTCCTGGATCGGTCACCGCCGCTCCACGTTGACGTGGAAGGGCAGACCGCTGCGAGGGGGGTGCTGAGGTGGCCCGTGTCGCCGTGATCGGTGCCGGTATGGGCGGGCTGGCGGCCGCCGCCCGGCTCGCCGGCCAGGGGCACCAGGTCACCGTGTACGAGCGAGCGGTCGCGTGCGGGGGCAAACTCGGTACCGTGCGCCGGGACGGTTTCGTCTTCGACACCGGGCCGTCGCTGCTGACCCTGCCCGAGGTCTACCGCAGGCTGTTCGCGGACACCGGCGCGCCCATGGAGCGCTGCGTACCGCTGAGGCCGGTGGAGCCGGCCTGCAGCTACCGGTTCGCCGACGGAACCGGCCTGGCGATGCCCGGTGACCCGCGCCTGGTGCCCGGCGCACTGGACGATGCCCTGGGCGAAGGGGCCGGATCGCAGTGGGCCCGGCTGCACGCGGCCTCCGGCGAGCTGTGGCGGCTGGTGGGCGAGAACGTGCTGCGGCGGCCGCTCGACGGCCCGGCGGGACTGCTGCGCCGCTCGGTCCGCCCCGGCGACCTGGCCGCCGTCGCCCCCTGGCGCACCCTGCGGGGCACCGGCCGGCGGTACCTGCGTGACCCCCGGCTGCGCATGTGGCTGGAGCGCTACGCCACCTACAGCGGCTCCGATCCCCGGCGCGCCCCCGGCGTCATGGCGGTGGTCTCGTACGTGGAGCAGCACTACGGCACCTGGTACGTTCCCGGCGGTCTTCGCCTGCTGGCCGAGGCCGTGGAGCAGCGTTGCGCCGAGCTGGGGGTGCGGTTCCGCTACGGCTGCGAGATCGCCGCGGTGGACACCTCGGGCGGGGGCGTCACCGGGGTACGGCCGGCGGACGGCGGCACGGCGGCGGCAGATGTCGTCGTCTCCGGCGTCGACGCCGCGGTCCTCTACGGACGCCTGGCAGCGGACCGGCGCGGGCGCCGGCCCCTCGCCGCCCTTGCACGTGCCCGGTCCTCGCTGGCCGGGTTCGTCCTCCTGCTCGCGCTGCGCGGGCGGGATCCCCGGACACCGCACCACCGGGTTCTGTTTCCGGTGGACTACGACGCGGAGTTCGACGCGGTTTTCGGTACCCCGGCCCGTCCCGCCGCCGACCCGACGGTGTACATCAGCGCGCCGGACGACGCCGCGCTGCGCCCCGGTGACGCGTATGAGGCGTGGTTCGTTCTGGTCAACGCCCCCCGGCACGCACCGCGGGGGGAGCCCGGCACCGTCGACTGGACCGTTCCGGGGCTCAAGGAGTCCTACGCCGAGCGGATCCTGGACATCATGGCCGCCCGCGGCACGAACGTGCGCCCGCGCCTGCTGTGGTACGAGGCCCGCAGCCCCTTCGATCTGGAACGCGAGACCGGGAGCCCGGGCGGCGCCATCTACGGCACCTCGTCCAACGGCGTCCGCGCCGCTTTCCTGCGGCCGGCCAACCGCTCCCCCATCCCCGGGCTCTTCCTCGTCGGCGGGTCCGCCCACCCCGGCGGCGGCCTTCCGCTGGTGGCGCTGTCGGCGGAGATCGCCGCGGCGCAGATCGGCGACGCCTGACCCCGCGGAGCCGCTATCTCAGCGCCCGCGCCACCCCGGCCACCAGTTGCAGAAAGCCGACGGCTCCGGTCGCCGTCCAGCACACCACGCACACCACCGCCCAGTCCCACCCCGTCCCCGGCGTGCCGTCGGGCAGCAGACCGCTTCCCAGGCACGCGACCGCGCACAGCACCACCCGCAGCGGCCGTTCGGCGACGCTCAGCACCCCGACCCCGCGCATTCCCGCCGCGTTGGCCCGGGCCCGCACGTACTCGTGCAGCTGAGCCAGGAACGCGGCCGCCAGGCACCAGGAGGCCGGCGCCCCCAGGACGTACAGGACCGCGACGAGCAGAAGGTCCGCCACCCGGTCGGCCAGGGCGTCCACCACGGCTCCCAGAGGGCGGGCCCGGCCGGTGATCGCGGCGACCGCGCCGTCCAGCCCGTCGAACAGGCCTGACAGGACGACGAGCGCGCAGGAGGCCAGCGGCCATCGGCCGCCCGCGGCCGCCGGTCCCACGGCGGCGGCAACCGCGACGGGTCCTGCCAGCGAGAGGAGATCGGGCGGCAGGGCACGGAGCGGACGCATGGAGGCGCAGCGCTGAACCAGCAGCACCCACATCGAGGCCGGAACGCTGCCGGAGGGGTCGTGCCCCCCGTGGAGCTCGGCCCACCGGGCCAGGGCGTCGTCGCGGCCGTGCCCCCCGGGTCCTGTGGACACCGTCCCGCGTCCGCGGAAGCGCTTCCCCGCGACCGCGGGCGCTCCGGACCGCGGCCGAGAAGCCGGCTCACCGTCCGGGCGATCGCCCGGTACCCGGCTCCTCCGGGGAGGGCGGGGCATCGCGAGAAGGGATCCTGTACGGCTGTCCAGGCGGAGCATCAACTGGTAGCCGACGAGCAGGACCGCGTGCAGCAGGTACAGCCACAGTCCCAGTGCCACGGTGACTCCGGGGGCGACGAGCCCGCCGAACGGCAGGCTCCAGTCGACCGGGATGGCCAGGAACACCACGAAGCCGCAGAGGAAACCGCACAGGAACGCCCCCGTCACGAAGGCGGCCGGGACCACCGCCCGGGGAGCGGCGGCGCCGACGCCGACGAACCGGAAGACCAGGAGCACTTCCGTGGAGAGCAGGACCCACAGCAGGTGGAAGGCCAGAAAGGCGGACAGGGCGGCGTGCCGGCCGCCGGCGTCGGCCAGCCGGGCCAGCGCCGGGCCGGCGGACAGGGCGGTGCCCATCAGAAGCGGGGCCGCCACCAGTGCGGGCACCAGCCCCAGCCTGCCCCGCCAGGCGGTGAACGTGTCGTCCTCCGCCGCCGCCGGGGACAGGTGGAGGAAGCCTCGGCGCAGCCCTTCGCCGTACACGGTGGCGGGCACCAGCACGATGGCGAGAGCGGGCCAGGACAGCCCGACCGCCGCCTCGGCCAGGGTCCGCAGTCCTGTCTGCACTCCGTGCCCCTGGGGAAGCACGTCCGCGATCTGCGCCACGGCCCGCCGAGTGTCGTCCGCACCGAGCACGAACGCGCACAGCCGGAGCAGGAGCAGTGCCAGGGAAACGACGGAGACCATTCCGAAGAAGGAGATTCCCGCAGCCACCAGGGCCACCTGCCTGCCGTGCAGACCACCGCGCACCTCGCGAACGAGTACGCGCAGCGCACCCCGCCTCGTGTGCGTAGCACCAGTCGGCACCGGCCGCTCCCCTACATGCGTTCTGAGGCATATGCGCGCTTCGCGGTGACGATACACAGGACACCGCGCGACAGCGGTCCCCCCATGGGCACACGCGCCTTCGCCGTCACCTCGGCGCGGAATCGCGGAACGTTCGACCCTGTCCCGCACTCTGCCGACCCCGGGCAGAACCGAGGAGTCGCCGGTGCCCGGCGACGAACGCCTGTGACGCCGGTGGCCGTGGCCTTGGCTGTGCCGGGCACTTCCCGGCGGTCGGTTCCCGCACCACCGTCCGACTCCCCCGGGCGGGTACACCGGACGAACGGCAGGAGCTCCACCAGCAGTGCGCCGGCCCGCTCCCGGTCCCCTCCCGTCGCCGCGGCGTGGAGTTCCAGGACCCGTCGCGGGACCAGGACGACGCACCCGCGTCGCCACGCTTGGGCCGGGTTCCCTCTTCCTGATGCGGGGGCGCAGTCACCGCGGCGCGACTGATGGAGCACTTCCTCGCCCAGTGATGAACCGGGACGAGAGGGAGGTCCGCCTTGCCCCGCCACCGGTTCACGCCCTCCTCACCGGCCCCCAGTGGTCGATGAATACCTTTTTCATGAATTTCGATACATAATGATATGAGTAGCTTTGTGCATGGGAGATGTCATGATCATCCTCGGTGTCATTCTGCTCGTCATCGGCTTCGTCGCCGATATATCGATCCTGTGGACCATCGGGATCCTCCTCCTGGTGATCGGCGCGGTCTTGTGGCTCCTGGGCGCCACCGGACACGCCGTGGCAGGACGCCGGCACTATTGGTGACCGGGCTCCGCACAGGCGATGAACAGACGGGAGGCTCTTTCGGTCAGCGGCTGACAGATCAGTCCCGGCCGCCGGGCCGGCCCCGGCCGGCGTCTCGGCGTGCCGTACGTCGGCGTCCGCACGAGGCCCCGCTCGCGCCTCCGCGGACGTGCGGCGGTATCCGCCTCCTCCCGCGCGGCCGCGAACTTCCCGCACCTCAGGGCTCGCGTGCCACGCCCAGCACCGCGCAAGCGGCCCGGGCCACGGTTCCGGGCGCGTCCGCGGTCAGGGAGGAGGGCAGCAGCATGTGGCTGACCGTCAGCCGCACGGCGAGGTCGGCCGCCTCCGCACGCCGATCCTCCGACGCCTCCGGCACCGCCTCGCCCAGCCAGTCCGCCAGCAGGCGCCAGGCGCTCGTGAAGACGGGTTCGGGCCTGCTCGTCAGGAACGGCAGCAGCGCGTCCGTGCCGCCGCGCACCGCGGTCAGCACCGCGCCGACGAAGGGGTTGGCGCCGGCTTCGGCCAGAGCGTGGGCGACCGCGGCCTCCAACGCGGCGGCGACGTCGTTCCGGCGCTCGTCCAGCACCGCGGCAAGGCCCATGAGGAACACCTCCGCCTCAATCCGCACCAGCGCCCGACCTATGCCCGCCCGGTCACCGAACTCCTTGTAGATCGAGGGCCGCGACACCTCCGCCCGCAGGGCGAGATCGGCCACCCGGACACGGTCCCAGCCGCCCTCGGCGGCCAGCGCACGGGCCTCGGCCAGCACCCGCTCCCGCATCTGCTTGCGCCACGCCACCCGGGGTGGATCGGCACGGGGCTCGGGCGGAGGGGGCGAGCGGCGGTTGCGCACAACGGCATTGTGCCATCGCGCCCTTGCTCGGTCACGGCAGCCGCAGCCGCCGTACGCGGAGGACCGGGGTCCACCCGCCTGGTCCCGGGCCGGGAAGTCACCATCGCGCCGGCTGACGCCGAGTCAGAATGTTTACACCGCGCCCCCTTTGTCAGCGCTCTCACGTCATGGCACTTTCGGTCCACCCCTCGTGCGCACTTCCGCCGTTCCGGAGCCGGCGCGCGAAAACGCGTCCCATCGTCAGGGAGGCCCCATGAAGCCAGCACCGTGTGACCCCCGCACCTGGCGGGATCCCAAACGCCGTCTGTGGCCGCTCGCCCTCGCCGTTCCGACCCTGCCCTTCCAGGCAGGCGGCCTCGTCTCCCTCACGGGGATGAACTCGTTCTGGTGGTGGGGGCCGTTCTTCGCCTTCGTCATCATTCCCCTCGTCGACCGGCTGGTCGGGCCGGACGGCTCCAACCCCCCGGACCAGGCCGTGCCGCGTCTGGAAGCCGATCACTACTACCGCTGGTGCACCTACCTGTATCTGCCGATACAGTTCGGCGCCCTGGTGTGGGCGTGCGGCCAGTGGGCGAGCGGCCGTCTGTCGGTCGCCGACGGTCTGGGCCTCGCCGTGACGACGGGGGTCGTGGCGGGCGTCGCCATCAACACCGCCCACGAACTCGGCCACAAGCGGGAGTCGCTGGAAAGGCGCCTGAGCCGTATGGCACTCGCGCAGACGTGGTACGGGCACTTCTACGTCGAGCACAACCACGGCCACCACGTGCGGGTCGCCACACCGGAGGATCCCGCGAGCAGCCGCGTGGGCGAGAGCTTCTGGCGCTTCCTGCCTCGCACCGTCCTGGGCAGCCTGCGTTCGGCATGGCACCTCGAGCGGCGCCGGCTGAGCCGGCGCAAGCGACCGGTGTTCGGCCCGCACAACGACGTCCTGACTGCGTGGGCGCTGTCGGCCGTGCTGTTCACCGCGCTCACCGCGGCGTTCGGCTGGCGGGTCCTGCCCTACCTGGCCCTGCAGGCCGTACTCGGCTTCTGCCTGCTGGAGACGGTCAACTATCTGGAGCACTACGGCCTGCTGCGGCAGCGGCGACCGGACGGCCGTTACGAGCGGGTGGCTCCCCGCCACAGCTGGAACAGCGACAACACGGTCAGCAACCTGTTCCTCTTCCAGTTGCAGCGGCACTCCGACCACCACGCCAATCCGCTGCGCCGCTACCAGACCCTGCGCCACTTCGACGAGGCGCCCCAGCTCCCCTCGGGCTACGCCACCCTGATCGTCCTGGCCTGGTTCCCGCCCCTGTGGCGGAAGGTGATGGATCACCGGCTCCTGGCGCACTACGACGGCGACCTGACCCGGGCCAACATCCATCCGCCCCTGCGACGCCGCCTCCCGGGCGGCGCGGAAGCGGACCGGGACACACCGTCGGACGCCCGGCGGAGTGTCCGGAAGACCGGCTGACCACCGCTCCGGCCCGGTTCCCCGTCCCGCCGCCCCGGACGCTGGTGCGAGCGGGGCGAGGGCGTGCGGGTCAGGACCCGCGCACGGGCGTCTCCTCGCGCACGACGGCCACTCCTCCGGCCGGGATCTGCACACGGGAGCCGTCGACCGCGGCATCCAGGAGCCCGGTCCCCTCGACGGCGGCCTCGACGCTGTCGTCGGTGTGGTTGACGAGGAAGAGGTAGGAGCCGTCCGGGCCGGTCCGGCGCACCGCCTCGACTCCCTCGGGGACGACGGCGGCGGGGCGGAGACCGGCCTCCTGACCGAGGCGCCGGATCAGCTCGCGCAGCGTCGCGACGGACGCGCGGGTGGCCACGTACCAGCCCGTTCCCTCGCCGTAGGCGTGCCGGGTGGCGGCGGCCCCGCCCCGGGCCGGGCCGCCGTCGGGGGCGTCCGCGAAGCGGAGCACCGGGGTGCAGCCGTGCGGCTCGACGCGCTCGGCCCACTGCCGGGCCTTCGAGTCGTCGCTCAGGCGGATCGTCTCCTCCGGCCGCAACGGCAGGTACTCGTCGACGCGGAGCCCGAGTACATCGCGCAGGGCACCGGGGTAGCCCCCCAGGCGCACCCGGTCGCAGGCGTCCACCACACCGCTGAAGCAGCCGACCGCGAGGTGTCCGCCCCGGCGCACGTACCGGGTGAGGTCGTCGGCGTGCTCGTCGGCGAGGAGGTAGAGGTTGGGCGCGACGACCGCCTTGTACGGTTCCAGATCGGTCCCGGGCGCGACCACGTCGCAGGTGGTGTTCGAAGTCCACAGCGCCTCGTACCAGTCGCGCACCGCGTCGAGGTAGCGCATCCGGCCGCAGGGGCGGGCCTCCAGTTCCAGCGCCCACCAGTTGTGCCAGTCGAAGATCAGCGCGACGTCCGCCCGGACCCGCGTTCCGGTCAGCTCGCCGAGCGCCGCCAGGTCCGCGCCCAGCGCGCGCACCTCGCCCCAGATCCGGGTGTCCGTGCCTCCGTGCGGGAGCATCGCGCTGTGCCATTTCTCGGCGCCCGCCCGCGACTGCCGCCACTGGAAGAACATGATGCCGTCCGCGCCCCGCGCCAGGTGTGTCAGGCTGTTGCGGCGGGTCTCTCCGGGTCGCTTCGCCACGTTGACGGGCTGCCAGTTGACGGCGGAGGTGGAGTGCTCCATCAGCAGCCAGGGGCGGCCGGCGGCCATGCCGCGGGCGAGATCCGCGTTCAGGGCCAGGTCGATGTGGCCGTCCGGGTCGGCGGCGGGCAGGTAGTGGTCCAGGGAGACAAGATCGCACTCGGCTGCGAAGGCGTGGGCGTCGACCTTCTTCTCCAGTGTCCCCAGGTGGTTGGTGGTCAGGGGTGTGCCGGGTGCGATGCGGCGCAGCAGGGCCGCCTCGGTGCGGTGGCGGGCCAGGAGGGCGTCGGAGGAGAAGCGGCGGTAGTCCAGGTCCTGCCCCGGGTTACGGAAGGCCGTCGTGTCGCGGGGCGGGTCGATCTCCTCCCAGTCGCCGTACCGCTGGCCCCAGAAGTCGGTGCCCCATGCCTCGTTGAGGGTGTCCAGCGTGGTGTGGCGGGCCTTGAGCCACCGGCGGAACATGGCGGCGCTGGTGTCGCAGTAGCACAGGGCGTTGTGGTTGCCCCACTCGTTGTGGACGTGCCACAGCACGACCGCGGGATGGGCGGCGTAGCGGGTGGCCAGTGCGGTGACGACGGCGTCGGCGGCCGCGGCGTAGGCGGGGTGGCTCGGGCAGAAGGCCTGCCTGCTGCCGTGGGCCAGCCGGACGCCCGCGGCGGTGACCGGCCGGGCGTCGGGGTGCAGTCGCGTGAACCAGGGCGGCGGCGCGGCGGTGGGCGTGGCGAGGTCCACGGCGATGCCGTGGCCGTGGAGCAGGTCGAGCACCTCGTCCAGCAGACTCCAGTCGTAGACGTCCGGGCGCGGCTGGATCCGGGACCAGGAGAACACCCCGACGGTGACGAGGTTGACGCCGGCTTCACGCATCAGCGCGACGTCCTCCCGCCACACCTGCCTCGGCCACTGCTCGGGGTTGTAGTCGCCGCCGTAGGCGATGCCGCCGAGCCGGCGGTTCAGGGCGGTCAGGGGGTGGGTCACGACTTCACCGCCCCGGCGCTGAGCCCGGCGCGCCAGTAGCGCTGGAGTATGAGGAAGGTGAGGACGATGGGCACGACGGAGACCAGGGCTCCCACGATGGTGAGGGTCTGCAGCCCGGGCAGGCGGCTGATCTGCGACTGCCAGGTGAACAGGCCGAGGGTGACGGGGTACAGGGTGTCGTCCTGGAGCATGACCAGAGGCAGCAGGAAGTTGTTCCAGATGACGACGAACTGGAACAGGAAGACGGTCACCAGCGCCGGGGACATCATGCGCAGTGCGATGCCGCAGAAGATGCGCAGCTCCCCCGCGCCGTCCATCCGGGCGGCCTCGACCACCTCGTCCGGGACCGACGCCGCGGCGAAGATGCGGGAGAGGTAGACGCCGAAGGGGCTGACGACGCTGGGCAGGAACACCGACCAGAACGTGTTGGTCGCGTCCACCTCGGCGAAGAGCAGGAACAGGGGCAGGGCCAGGGCGGTCGCCGGCACCAGGACGCCGCCGAGGACGACGGAGAACAGCGCTTCACGCCCTGTGAAGGTGTACTTGGCAAGTGCGTATCCGGCGGCGGCGGCCAGGAAGGTGGCGATGGCCGCGCCGGCCCCGGCGTAGAGGAGGCTGTTGAGGAGCCACCGGCCGAAGACGCCGTCCTGCTGCTCGAAGAGGGCGGTGAGGTTGTCACCGAGGTGCCAGCCGGCGGGCAGTAGCCCGGGGGTCGAGACCAGGTCGCTCTGGCTCTTGGTGGCGGAGACGAGCAGCCAGTAGACCGGCAGCAGCATGTAGCAGGCGGCCAGCGTCATGAAGGTCACGGCGGCGGCCACTGAGAGCCGTCCGGTCGCGGTGTGCCGCCCCGGAGCCGTGGCGTGAGCGCCTTCGGTGCGGGTGAGGAAGCTCATCCCTGCCTCCTGGAGGTGAAGTGCAGAAAGGCGAACGACAGCAGGAACGTCACGGCGGCCAGCAGGACCGACAGGGCCGCCGCCTCGCTGTAGTTGTCGCCGGAGGCAAGGGAGTACGCCGCCAGGTTGGGCGTGTACGTGCTGGTCACGCTGGTGGAGATGGACCGGAAGACCTGCGGTTCGGTGAACAGCTGGAAGGTGCCGATGATGGAGAAGACGCCGGTGAGGACGAGCGCCGGGCGGATCAGCGGCAGCTTGATCCGCAGCGCGATGGCCCAGTTGCCGGCTCCGTCGACACGCGCCGCCTCCCCGATGTCGGCCGGAACGGCCTGCAGAGCGGCGTAGAGGATCAGCATGTTGTAGCCGGTGTACGTCCAGGTGACGACGTTGCCGATGGAGAACAGGATGGTGTCGGCGCCCAGCGGGTCGACCCGGACGCCGGCCGACCCGAACAGGTCCACGATCGGCGAGAGCCGGGGGTCGTACAGGAAGGCCCACATCAGTGCCGCGACCACGCCCGGGATGCCGTACGGGACGAAGTACACCAGGCGGAAGAAGCGCTTGAGCCTGGCCACGGCTGAGTCCAGCAGCAGGGCGAGGGCCAGGGCGAACAGGAGCATCACCGGGATCTGCACCAGGGCGAACAGGCCGACGCGCACGACGCTGTCGGCGAAGAACGGCTCGCGTATGACGTCGGCGTACTGATCGAGTCCGGCGAACACCGAGTGGGTGCGCCCGAAGGTGCCTCCCACCCGCTCGGTCCTGTGCAGGCTCTGCCAGAAGGCGTAACCGACGGGGACGAGGGTGAACAGGACGAACGGGATGAGGAAGGGGGCGAGGAACGCGTAGGGGGCGAGGGTCCGGCGCGGGGGCCTGCGGCGTGTGCGGGGCGGGGCGGCGGTGGGTGTCACGGGAGGGCCTTCGGCGTGGTGCGGTCCCCGCCGCGGGCGCGGCGGGGACGCGGGCGAGAGGTGATCGGTCAGTCGGTCACGTCGAGGGACTGCTTGCGCAGCGAGTCCACGCTCTGGGACTGGGTCCGCTCCAGGACGTCGCCGAGCGTCCCATCGCCGCCGACGGCGCCGGCCGTACCGTCGCTGAGGAAGCGGTAGGTGTCGGTCATGGTCGGCCCCCAGGTGAAATCGGTGTCCACGTCGGCCGACGCCTGCGCGAAGACGTCGAAGATCTTCTGCTCGCCGTAGAAGTCCACCGGCTGCTTCAGTGCCGGCAGGTCGAGGCCCGCCGTGGCCGCCGGGTAGAGGCCGCCTTCGCGGTTGAGGATCTCCAGCGCCTCGGGGTCGGTGTTGAGCCACAGCGCGAACTCGGCCGCCTCCGCCGGGTGTTCGGTGCCGGAGAGCACCGCCGTGGTCGAACCGCCCCAGTTCCCGGCCCGTTGGTCGCCGGCGTTCCACTGCGGCATGGGAGCCACCGCCCACTTGCCCTCGGTCGACTTGGCGTTGTCCCGGATGGTGCTGTAGCCCCAGGCGGCGCTGACCCAGGTGACGACCTCGTCGGAGTTCCATGCCTTGTAGAGGGCGGGTGAGAAGCCCTGGAGGTCCGTGGCGACGAGCTCGTCGTCGATCAGCTTCTGCCAGTAGTCGGCCACCTGGCGGCTCTCCGGCCGGTCGATGGTGACCTTCCAGACGTCGCCGTCCCGTTCGAACATGGTGGCCTGGTTCTGCCACAGCAGGCCGGTGAACCAGTTCGGGTCGGTCTGCGAGAAGTGGGTGATGTACTTGCCGTCCTGCTTGATCTCGCGGGCGGCGGCGGCGTACTCCTCCCAGGTGACGGGAGCCTTGAGGCCGAGCTTGTCGAAGACGTCCTTGCGGTAGAACAGGGCCATGGGACCGGTGTCCTGCGGGACGGCCCAGATACCGTCCTCGCCCCCGGCCCCGAAGTCCACCTGGGAGCGGGTCCAGTCGACGAACTCCTGCTGGGCCTCGCTCACGCCGGGGCACTCGGCTATGTCGCGCAGACCTCCCTTGAGGCGGAAACTGGCCAGGGAGTCGTACTCGATCTGACCGAGGTCCGGTGCCTTGTCGGCCTTCAGGGCGTTGGACATGTTCTGGTAGGTGCCCGCGTTGCCGGCGGGGGTGGTCTTCAGCTTGACCTGGACGTCGGGGTTCCGCCCGTTCCACAGGTCCACCGCTTCCTGCATGCCCGGCACCCAGGACCAGTACCGCAGCGTGACCTTGCCCGAGGACGGCCTGCAGGACGCGTCGGCCGCGGCGTCGTCCCCGCCGCCACCGCCACAGCCGGTGGCCGCTGTGAGGGCCACGACCGCCGCACCGATCATGCAGCGTCTGGCCATGGGTGAAGTGTGATCGCGCATCGCCATGAGGTTGCTCCTTGGGCTGAGAGTCCGCTCCGACGAAGCGGTGGGCGCAACCTTCACAACAGGAATCCGCAGAAGTCAACGGCTCGAACACATTCCGTCGGCTCCGAGTTCGCTTCGTGACCGCCCGGGCCGATGCGAGGAGACCCTTGTTTCCCCGCTTGAACTGCTGTTTCGCTTCGGCCGCCACCTCTGGACCTGTCAGGGTCTCGTCACGCGGAATCGATTACGCTACGGTGGCCCGGCAGACCATGGCGGCGCCGCCCGAGAGGGCGGGAAGGCCGACGAGAAGGAGGACCGGCCGGGAAGGCCGGTCAGGCCGAGGCGCGCGCGACGAACTCCGCCCTCACCCGGACGGTCCGGTGCACGCTCCGTCCGTCGAGTCTTCCCTCGAGCAGCCGGGCGGCGGCCCGGCCGACGTCCTCGGCGGGATAGCGGATCGTCGTCAACCGCGGATGCACCAGAGAGGCGAAGGAGGCGTCGTCGTGCCCCACCAGCGCCACATCACCCGGAATGTCGATGCCCAGTTCGCGCGCTTTGTCCATGGCGCCGACCGCGATGACGTCATTGGCGCAGAACACGGCGTCCGGCCGGTAGCGCCGGCGCATCAGCTCGGCGAATCCCGCGGCCCCCGCCTCCCTCGTGTGCTCGCCCCTGATCACCAGTTCCCCCGGCAGGGAGGTGCCGAACTGCCGGGCGAGCCCTCTGAGGAGCTCCAGCCGCGGATCGCCCCCCGTCGCGTCCCGCGGCCCCGCGATCATCGCGATACGGCGCCGCCGCGCCGCGGTGACCCTCGCCAGCGCCTGCCGGGTCGCGGCCCGCGCGTCGGGGGTCACCAGGTCGACGGGGCCGAACGGAACGTCCGCGCTCACGACGGTGGGGATCCCGGCATCGGTGAGCGTCCGGACGTCCCGGGGCAGCAGCCGGAACGGTGTGATCACGACACCGGCGAAGCGCTGCTGCACCGCCTCGGCCAGCAGCGCGCGCTCCTCCTCCCGGCGAGCGCGGGTGTCGCAGACGACCACATGGATGCCCAGGCCCCGCAGCTCCTCCTGGAGGATCGCCGCGAGCTGCGCGAAGAACGGGTTGGCGATGTCGGGCACGATCAGCGCCACGAGGCTCGACCGGCCCGTCCGCAGGCTGCGGGCGGCCGTGTTCACGGTGAACCCCAGCTCGTCGACTGCGCTCTCCACCGCCGCCCGGGTCGCGGGGGCGACGGGCCTCTTGCCGGACAGGACGTAGGAGACCGTGGCAGAGGAGACTCCCGCCACACGGGCGACGTCCGCCATGGTGACCCGTTCACGCACTGCTCACGCTCCCTTCGCGCCGTCACCCTACTTCAAGGGCGGCATCCGGACGGAAAGCGCTCTCACCCGCCGGGTTCCATCGCCGCTCGTCGATGAACGGTCACCGGCGTTCACGACCCGCGACGAGCGGGACTGGACGCGATGTGCTCGGCGAGCCGGCTCACCTCCCGCAGGATTTCCGCCGGGCGGCGGCTGAGGTCCAGGGCGCGGACGTCGATGGTGATACCCGCCTGCCGGATCTCGTAGGGCCGGGGTACGCCTCCGTTTCCCGCCGTCGCGTGGACCAGATGGGCCTGCCGCACGCCGAGGGCCACGCAGTAACCCACCATCTGGTATATGTCCTCACGCTTGGGGGTCTCCCCGAGGATCTTGTACTTCGCGTCGACGGCCGCCAGGGGGTGCCCGCCCCGGTAGCACAGTACGTCGGGGTTCATCCGCAGGCGTCCACGGGTGTCCAGGTGGTGTGTCTCCTGCATCCTGCATTTGATCCCGTGAGGTTTCGTCGTCTCCCGCAGGGCATGGCCGAGGAAATGCTCGAAGACGGCCGACAGGTCCAGCAGGATGCCGCTGCCGACCAGCGGCGGGGCGGTGGCCCCGTAGTCCGGTGAGAGCGATCGGTCGGTCAGGACCTGCTCGGCCAGCCTTAGGGCCGGGACGTAGCGGGCGTTGAACCGTGTCGGGGTCCAGGGTGGCAGCGGCGTCCCGGTGCGCAGCGGTGTGACATTCGGGAGCCGGTCCACGAGATGCCGCAGTGCGCTCCGAAGCCGCCACGGCACGTCCGGCAGGCGTTCCAGCCGGTGCAGGGCGGTGAGCAGGATGCGGTTCTCCGCGATGTCGGCGGTGAAGTCGTCGTATGCGACCGCTACCGGCAGCGGCAGTCCGGTGCGCCGGGCCTGATCGGTGGTACGCACCCGGCCGCGCACGAAGGGCAGGTCCTCCTCCACAGCCCGGTAACCGTGCAGTACGCCTCCGTTCAGGGACCTGCGCACAGATCTCGCGTACACACCCGCCATGGCGGTCTCCAGGCCGCTCCCCCAGCTCCAGTCGGCTTCCTCCTCCCACCACGGATCGCCTGAGGCATAGCCGATGAGGAACATCAGCTTCGAGATCTTCAGCTTGGGCTCGATGCGCAGGTCGACGGTTCCCCGTCCGTGTCCGAGCCGGACCAGGCCCACCCGCTGTTTGCCCGTGACACGCCAGTCGTCTTCGCCGAGGCGTTCCACTCCGACCACTTTGCCGTACTTCTTCAGCGTCTCGGCCTGGGCGGTGCGCAGCCGGCACCTCACTCCCTGGCCTGTCTCCCGGAGGTGGATGGGCTCCTCGGGGCCGAGTCTGGCCCCGGTCACCACGGGGCCTGCTCCGGGCCGTCCGGGAAGACGGCGGCCCGGAGTGCCTCCAGCCCGTACTCCTGCTCCACGTCCGTGGCCGTCCCGTGGAACTGGTCCTCCAGAAGGGGCAGTATCTGGGTGCTCCACACCAGTTCCAGGCCACCCGGGTCGGCCACGCACCGGTTCATCAGATAGGACGGCCCGATGGCGCGGTCGGGGTCGGCGAGCCGTGCGTTGAGTTCGTCCAGGAGCCGGGCCGGGAGATCGGACAGTCCTTCCCCGGCCAGCCAGCGGCGCAGCAGCCCGGCGACCGGCGGCTGGTCGGGCGAGAGCCGGCGGAAGACGAAGCGGCGTCGCAGTGCGGCGTCGATCAGGGTGATCGACCGGTCGGCGGTGTTCATCGTGCCGATGACGAAGACGTTCTCGGGCAGGTCGAAGTCCTGCTCGGGCGAGTACTGGGTGGTGATCGGCTTGTTCCGGTACTCCAGCAGGAAGTAGAGCTCACCGAAGACCTTGGCGACGTTCGCCCGGTTGATCTCGTCGATGACCAGGACGTAGGGGTTCGCCGGGTCCTGCCGGGCGCGGTCGACCAGCAGCTTGAAGGGGCCGGGTACCACCTCGAAGGTCACGGCACCGCTCTCACCGCGCACCGGGCGCAGCCCCTCGAAGAAGTCCTCGTAGGTGTAGGAGGGGTGGAACTGCACCAGGCGGACGCGGTCCTCACCCGCCATGTGCGCGGCCAGCCGCTGCGCCAGGTAGGTCTTGCCGGTGCCCGGCGGGCCGTAGAAGATCATCTGCCGGGTGTGCTCCAGCTGATGGGCGGTCTGGCGGAGCCAGTCCAGCGGCATCAGCAGTTCGTCCGCCAGTTCCCCGGTGACCGGCGCCGGCTCTACCGTGCCGGTGGCGTCGACCTCGCGCAGATCCTCTTTCACCTCTCCTTCCATACCTGCCGCCGTGGCGAGTTCGGCGGCGACGGCGCTGATGTCGTAGACGGTCGTCTGCCCCTGGAGTTTGCTGCGGGCCTGCCCGGAGAGCCGTTCGCGGCGCAGAGGACGCTGGGCGGTCGCCCATCTCACGGGGCGGCGGCGCGCACGGTCCAGGCCTTCTTGCGGGTCGTACACGGCCGGGCCGTCCACGGTGCCGACGTGGACGTCGTCCTGGGCGACGGTCACCACCACGTCCCCGGGCCGCATCAGGGTCAGGAAGCTGTGGAGCTGGGCGACGGCCTGCCCACGGGCGATGGCGCTGCTGTCCGGCATGCCCCGGGACACCGCCTCCTGGACGACGGACTTGCCGACGCCTGCGGGGATCTGCGGTACCTCTTTCCAGGACACGGAGCAGTAGCCGCGTGCCAGCCAGTCCGGGACGAAATTGCGGCCGTCGACATTCGATCCCCGTACCAGCCAGCCGCGCTGTCCTTCCTCTGCCTGTGCGGTGGGCCGCCACTGGCTCACCCAGGGCTCGGCGAAGAAGTTCACCGGGCGGCCGGACTCCCGTCGCAGCAGGTCTCGGAGCGTCAGCAGGTCCCGGTCCTCGTCTCCGGTGGCCTCGGGCAGCCGCTCGCGGTAGCCGGACAGGATCTGCTGCTTACTCTGTCCGCTGGCGATGGGCAGGAAGGTGTCGGGGAAGAGCAGCGCCTGCAGGACGTGGATCTGGGATCTGGCCGTGTTGTTGCCCATACCGTCACGAACCTTGAGGCACTCGTCCCGGAAGACCCAGGGATCGTCCAGGACAGCCTGGCGTTCGTCCGGGGACAAGCTCGCCAGCCGCTCCACGAGCAGGACCAGGAACTGGAACTGTGCCCACCGGTAGTTGAGGAAGGCCTGTCCGCCCAGGATGAAGCCCGTCAGGGCCGCGTCGAGGTCGTCGGGTACCTCGACCCCGTGCCGGGCCCAGGAAAGAACCTCGGCGAGGATCGACCGCTTCCGGTGGATCCCGATCTGCTCGCGCCGAAGCGGCACCAGGTTGACGTAGAGAAGCTCAGCCGCCAGCACGATCGTCTCATCGGGAGACCCTTCCAGCTGACGCCGCAGCTTCACCAGGAAGGTGTCCGACGAGGTGTCGGGCCGTTCGACGAACCTGGCCCGCAGATCACTCGCCGTCTCCCTGCTCCACGGCACCAGGCCGGGAGCGAAGGACGAGACACCGTTCAGGAGCCCGCCCCTGAAGACACGTTGCACCGCCTCCACCACAGGCACGGCGCCCGGAACCATGTCGTCGTCCCCGCTGCCCCGCCAGACCGCTCCACCAGCCATACGCCCTCCCTGCGGTATGCCAACTCGCTTTACATGCTATGGAGTTGCGGTGGATCGAGCATCTGAACGCGCTGGTCGCCCTTCTGGACGGGAGGCGTCCCCAACGGCCTCTCAAGGAGCCGGACGGTGGTGCGTCGTCCGGGTGGCTCCCGGTCACGTACCGCGGCCTTCCCCGCGAGCGGAGGGCGGACGGCCCGGCGCCTCCTGCCGCGCGGTCAGGCCGGTTCCCGGCCGGCGACCAGGTCACCGTCCACGTAGACGGTGATTCGCGGATTCTCCTGGTAGGACTGCGCGTCCGGCCGGTATGACCAGTGGCCGCTCTGGTCGAAGGAGCGCCAGTCCGCGCGGTTCATCCGCAACTGGATCTCGCCGGTGGAACCGTCGGCCGCCAGGGTGCCGCGCGCGAAGCCCAGCTCCAGACAGCCGTCGGCGTCCGGCCCTGCCGGTACCTCGCGGACCGCGTGGCCGATGGCGCCGCAGTCCATCGCGGCCCAGTCGCAGTGAGTGGTCCACCGGTCGGGGGCCAGACCGTCGCGCTGGAACCAGTAGCGGACGGTGACGCGGGAGAGGTCCACGGCCTCGTCTCCGTCGTTGACCAGGTTCAGCTGGGTCCGGACCGAGGTGGTCACCGGTTCGCCCTGTGTCCGGTGGAGCACGGTGATTCCGCCGTCGGCCGGGTCGGGGTCGCCGTCGCCCGTCCGGGTGGTCACCCGGACCGCGCCGGATGGAGCGGAGACGTTGCCGGCTCCGTCCCTGGCCCGGACGGTGAAGGTGTACTCCGTGCCGGGTTCCAGACCGGAGACGGTGGCGTGCGTACCGGTGGTGGACACCACCGGGTCACCCGAGCCGTCCGCGGAGCCGTGCACCGTGTAGCCGGCCACACGGTGGTCGTCGTCGGCGGGTGTCCAGGCCAGGGTCACGCCGGTGGCGCCCACCTCCTCGGCCGCCGGCGTGCCGGGCGCGGTCGGCGCCCGGGTGTCGGGGGTGACGTCGGGCAGCTGCCCCCACTTCAGGTCCGTGCCGTTGTGGAGGGTGATCCGTCCGGTCCGCACCAGGCCGGTGGAGTCCAGCCCCTGGTGGGACCAGTCGTTGTCCGGATTCCAGCCGGCCCCGCCGGTGATGCGGAACTGCACCTCGGCGCGGTGCTGGGACTGACCGCCGGGGAAGATGTCCCGGCTGCCGCAGTCGATCTCGACGTAGTACAGGTCGCCCTCGGCCTGGAAGGGGCCGCGCAGGGGCGAGGCGCACTCGGAGTACCCGGACGACAGGGTGATGTCCTCCGGCTCCACACCCTCGTCGAGGGTGAACCAGTAGCGGAACCGGCCGTCGTCCAGGTTCTCGGCGGGGAAGCCGGAGCGGTTGCGGACGATGGCCTTGACCTCGGTGAAGCCGGCGCCCGAGGAGTTCAGCCGGGCCTCGACGTACGTCTGCGGCCCGTCGGGCACCTCCTCGGGCGGGAAGTCGGCCAGTGGAGTGCCGCCGTACCGTGCGGTCAGATGGGCCAGGGCTCCGGAGAAACCGGCGTTGTAGTCGGTGGCGACCTCATTGGCCACGTAGTCCTGGCGGCTGTCGGTGTAGGCGTCGTTCGCCGAGCCGGGACCGCCGACGAGGGCTCCGTAGAGCACGTGCCGGGTCTCGGCGGGCGAGGTGATCTGGTCGGTCCACGACCCGTGCGCGGTGCGGTGGTGCGGATTGCGCGGCGGGTTCTCCCCGAAGCCGACCACGTAGCTGGAGCCCCGCGGGTTGTCGCCCAGGGCGTAGTCGATCTGCCGCTCGCCGAACTCCCGGTACCGCTGGGCCCGGGTGGAGTCCCGGGACTGGAGCCAGTCGGAGTACACCAGTGCCGCGAAGGAGGTGTTGGCGGCGTACCTCAGCGAGCCCCAGGTGTCCAGGACCGCCTGTCCGCCCGGGGAGTACGGCACGCGCCGGCCGTCCACGCCCGTCGTCCAGTAGTCCAGCCACCGGTTGGCGTCCTCGACGTACCTGGCGTCACCGGTCTCCATCGCCAGCAGGATGTAGGCCCCGTACTGCTTGTTGTCCCAGGCGAGGGTCCAGCGGTACTGGCGGGTGGTGGTCTGCTGCTCGGTGCCCAGCCGGTCGTACTCGCTCTCGGCCTTGTCCAGGTACGCCCGGTCGCCGGTGGCCCTGTAGAGCCAGTAGGCACCCCAGACCAGTTCGTCCTGGTAGCCGGACCAGGAGCGGTAGAAGTCACCGGCCGGCACGCAGTCGGAGTACTTGCCGCGGTAGGTGTCGGCGAAGGTGTACAGCTGTCTGGCGTGCCGCACCAGAGTGGCCGCGTAGTCCGGGTCGTCCTCGGCGAAGAGCATCGAGGAGGAGGCCATCGCGGCGGCCGTCTCCGCGGCCACGTCCGAGCCGGGGCAGCCCGGATGCACCCGGTAGGCCGGTCTCTCCATCGGCATCACCTCGGCCGGGCCCCACCACTTGTGGTCGGCGTCGCCGTCACCGACCTGGGCGTAGAGGACGTCGGGCTCGGGGTGGGCGCGGATGAAGTAGTCGTTGACCCAGCGGAGGTTGTCCTTGAGGTACTCCGTCTGCCCCGACCGCTCGTAGCCGTCGGCGGCCGCCAGGCCGCCCCAGGCGAGGAGGGTGGCGGTGGCGGCCATCGGCAGACCGAACTTCACATGGTCTCCGGCGTCGTACCAGCCGCCGGTCAGGTCCAGGCCCACGTCGGAGCCGTCGTCCAGCGCCGAGTCCCCGCGCCAGGCGACGCGGTTGTCCTCCGGCAGATCGCCGGAGCGCTGCGCCTCGTAGAAGTACATCGACTTCTGCAGCGCCTCGGCGTAGTCGAACGCCGCGGTGGGCGACGCGGTCTCGTCGGCGTGGGCGACACCGACGGTGGCGGGCAGCAGAAGTCCGGCGGCCGTCAGGAAGGCCGCCGCGGCGGTGGCGATCCGGCGCCGGCCGCGGCCGCGGGGACCGGGGCTCGGCCCGTCGGGAGGTAAGGACATCGTTGCGGAGGTGGGCATGGCACCGTCCTTCTCGAACTGCGGGCAGGGGAGGTCATTGACATGGGAGCGCTCCCATGTGGTGGTCTGTACATGCTCAGCGAGTCGCCGGGAAGCGTCAATCGGTGTGGCACCGTTGTTTGCCGGACGACACCGGAAAGCGGTGCCGCGGGTACCGGGACGGCTCCCTCCCGGTACCCGCGGCCGCGTGGAGCGGGGGCCGGGTCAGCCGCCGCACTCCTGCCCGTTGAGGGTGAACGCGGTCGGTTCCGGGTTGTCCGAGGTGCTGCTGCCGTTGAAACCGATCGTGGTGGACGCGCCCGGCGCGAGTCTGCCGTTCCAGCTGAGGTTCTTCGCGGTCACCGTCGCGTCCTGCTGGCTCCACTGGGCCGACCACCCCTGGTCGACCCGCTGTCCGGCGGTGAAGTCCCAGCGCAGTCGCCAGCCCTCGACGGCCTGGTCACCAGTGTTGGTGATCTTGACATCGGCCGTGAAACCACCGGGCCAGCTGTTGGCCACGGTGTAGTCCACCCAACAGGTCTGTGCGGGCCGGGCCGCCGTGCGCACGACCGCGGCGGGCGATGCCGGTGAGACGTTGCCGGCGGCGTCCCGGGCGGTGACGGTGAAGGTGTACTCGGTGTCCGGCCGCAGCGAGGTGACGGTGTACGAGGTGCCGGTGGTGCTCGCGATCCTGACGGGCTCGCCCCCGTCGAGCCGGTGGATGTCGTAGCCGGTGACGCCCCGGTCGTCGGTCGCCGCCGGCCAGGTCAGTTCGACGCTGTCGGTGGTGACGGCCGAGGCGGCGGGCTTCCCCGGCGCGGTGGGCGCTTCGGTGTCGCCCTCTCCGCCTCCACCGGCCGGCAGGACCAGGTGCGTGATGGAGTCGGCGGGGAAGCTCGCGGTGAACCCGTCGGCGGCCACCGCCTGGTCGGCCTCACGGACGATGCCGTCGAGGTTCGCCGCGCTGTAGCGGTAGACCTCGGCCGATCCGGCGGATGCTCCGGTGACCTTCACGGGGCTGGTGAGGTCCTCGCCGGTCTTGTTGACCACGACCACGGTGAGGGCCTCGTCCGAGTCCCGCCGGGCCGCGTAGACGGCCAGCTCGTCCTGGTCCTCGCTGACCGCGGGGAGCGAGGTCTCACCGAACGCGCCGCCCTCACCGTCGTAGTTGCGGTAGATCCGGAAGGCGTGCGCGACCGGTTCGTCGCTCTCCGGGGCGGTCCACAGCGTGGCGAGGTCCAGGCCCTCCCGGCCGAAGATGCCCAGGACGTCGGACTGGGCCAGTGCGCCGTTGATGTGGCCGTATGCGCCCCAGTTGTACTCGGTGATGGCGAGTTTGGTGCCGGGGTAGTGCTGGTCCACCAGCGACCGCATCCGGGGGATGAACTGGACGGGCCGGTTGATCCAGCTCTCGTCGACGTAGGTCGGGTCCCACAACTGCCGGGTGGAGCGCAGTCGGCGCTCCTGGGTCGGGGCGTCGCCCGCTTCCTTGTTGTGGACGCCGGACTGCTGCGGATAGATGTGGATGTCGAAGTAGTCCAGGATGCGGGTGCCGTGCTGCTCCTCGTAGGCGCGCATCTGGTCCAGGTACCAAGGCCCCAGGTCCTCGCCGCCGTGCGCGGCCTTGTCCGGCGGGTTGCTCCAGCAGCCGGTCCGGCCGCAGACGTCCTGGTCCAGGCCCGAGTAGAAGATGGAGTTCAGGCCCCAGCCGACCGGTCCGAGCGTCTTGGCACCCGGGTCGGCCGCCTTGACCGCGGCCGCGTACTCGTAGGTGAGGTCCCGCAGTTCGTCGTAGCCCAGTCCTCCGGGACGGACGTCGCGGTGCGTGGAGTGCCACAGGTCGGGTTCGTTGTCGAGGTTGTAGAACCGCACACCGCCGTCGGCGGCGCCTCCGTAGCGGCCCTTGAGGTGTTCGATCCAGTCGGTGACGTACTGCGGACCGACCTCGACGCTGGTGTCCGCCGGGTCGTTTCCGGTGATCCTGGTGCCGTCGGGCTTCTTGCCGTTGCCGCAGTCCGGGGACCACGGATCGGTGGACTGCTGCGGGCCGTACTTCTCGACGCTGAAGCCGCACGCCCTGGCCCGTTCCTTGGCCACCCAGCCGATCATGGGAATGGTGAGGATCGTCTGGGTGTCCGTCGCCAGGTTCCGCTCGACGAAGTCGTCGGTCTCCGATCCGTTCGGCAGACTGCCGGGGTCGGGGTTGTCGTTGGGGAGGTTCTCGAAGTACCAGTCCGAGGCCCGGTTGGTGGTGTCGTTGCGGAAGTTGTAGCGGGTGGTGTGGTTGCCGCCCCAGCGGTGGACCGGCAGCCGCAGATCGGCGGCCAGGGCCTCGTCGGCGAAGTTCATGCCGTAGATGTGCGGGCTGATGGAGTGTCCGGCCGCGGTCGCGTCGACGGTGAGAGCGGGACCGGCGGTGACACCCACCGCCGGTGGCGAGAGGGTGGTCGCGATCACCCCCGCGATCGCGACGGGCAGGAGAGAGGTTCTGAGGCGCACGGGTTTCCCTTCGTGGTTACCGTGAGTCATACGGGAGCGCTCCCAGCGTCGAATGACTATCGAACTGTCATGACTCCTTCACGAAGTGTCAAGCATTCCCGCAACCGCTTTCCCCCTGAGGGGGGAACTTCGGCCACGCCGCCGCCCGAGCGCGCGACGCCTTCGCCGACCCGACCCGACCCGACGCGCACGGGCGAACCGTCGGGCGTCGTCCACTCGCCGCGATGACGGCGTCCCGGAGTCAGGGCCGGCGGCCTCGGAGCAGGAGCGCCCGGCCATGAGCGGGGCTCCCGCGGGGAAGCCGGCGACGGCCCCGGCAGGAGAGGGGCACGGCGCAGCCGGGCACCGGGTCCTCACAGCCCCCGCACGCCACGGAAGCCATTCTCCGGATGGCCGAAAAGGATTCATCTCGCCCCGGCGCCAGGCTCGGTCAGCCCGCGAAGCCGAGAGGCAGAGGGACGGCACCGCGCGGTCGCGGAGTTCACGCCCGCCCCTTCCCAGGGGAGGGGCCGCCAAATCGATGCGGCCACAAACATGGAAAATATTCTTGTCCATGAACGCGATGAAGCTGTTCCACAGTTGGCGAGAGGCCGCGTTCAAGGGATTGACCGTCAAACACGGGAACGGGATGTTCGACGGCTCGGGAGAGAAGGTGGAGCAGTTCCGGCGACCACACCGAACGGCCCCTCCAACCGCCCGCCTCCGCAGCACGAACGGGGCCCACCGGAGCGGTCGTCGCACACATCGAGCCACGGTGAATCCGTTTGTGGATGTGCGCGGCGAGAGGCCCGGCGGCTGCCACCGGCCCCGTACCGCGTACCCCGCGCCTCTCAGCCGGTCCGGCGGCCGCCGGACCTCCTTGCGTTCCTTGCCGGGAATATTCCCTCGCGGGAATACTCACTTTCCGTGGACGTACTTCTCACCGCGCTGGCCGACCCGGCCCGCTGGCGGCTGGTGACCCTGCTTGCCGGGCGGCCCGCCCGGTCGGCATCCGGGCCCAGCTCGCGGAGGCGCGCCAGCCGCAGAAGACCAAGCACCTGCAGACCCTGGAACGCACCGGCATCGTCACCTCCCAGCGCACCGGACAGCACCGCGTCTACGCGCTCCGGCCGGCCGCCCTGAGGGACCTGGCGGCCGCGCTCGGCCGACTCGCCGATACCGCGGACCGGGCCGGCGGCCCCCGCACGACCTACGACCGCTACGGACCGGGCCTCCACACGGAGCGGCTCGCCGCGCGGGAGCCGGGGTGGGCCGACGGTCGCTCGTTCAGGTTCATCCAGTCGCTGGTGAGATGCCCCGAATTGGTCTGGCGTCACCTGACCGAGCCGTCCCTGCTCGCCCGGCGGTGGACACCCGACGACCTCCACGTCTCCGAGCCGGCCCTCGATGCACGGCCCGGTGGGCGGATCGTCCACGAATACCGCGATACGGAAGACGCCGACGGATCCACCCCGACCGCCGGACGCGCGGAAGGCGTCGTCGACGACGCACGTCCCGGTGAGCATCTCGCCTACCGGCTCTCCCCGCTGCTTCCCGACGGCAGCCTCGCCTTCACGGCCCACGTGGAGATGGACCTGCGCCCCACCGGCGCCGGTACGGATCTCGGCGTCCGCTACCGGATCACCGACAGCACCGTCGAATCCGCCGACTTCGCCGCGGGCATCGAGGTCGGCTTCGGTCAGAGCCTCGACAAGCTCGCGACGGCCCTCGCCTCGGACTCGCACGGCGCCGACAGCGCTGACAGCACTGACACGAGGAGTACGAAGTGACAGAGCAGACCGCCGGCCGCAGGGTCGTCGCCAACATGGGCCTCTCCCTCGACGGCCGCTACGCCGGGCCGGAAGACCGCTGGACATGAGCTGGGTGACGCCGTACGCCCACAGGGCCACCGAGGGCGGCGACATCCTGGCGCTCTCCGGCACGAGCGTCATCAGGGCACTGCCGACCGCCGACGAGGTCGACCGGCCGGCCCTCGTCCACGACCGG
Organism: Streptomyces shinuiensis; assembly: GCF_043660855.1. Classification (NCBI taxonomy): domain Bacteria; kingdom Bacillati; phylum Actinomycetota; class Actinomycetes; order Kitasatosporales; family Streptomycetaceae; genus Streptomyces; species Streptomyces shinuiensis. The sequence continues at coordinate 98,886 of NZ_JBIHML010000001.1, forward strand.
GTCCGCTGAGCAGGGCGGTGCCCGCCGGGTCGGCCACCGAGCGGATCGTCTGGATCCGCTCGCCGGGCACATCGGGCGCCAGGGCGCCGAGCGCCTTGCCGGATCTATCGAGTATCGATAGATTAATATCGTTGCTCGACAAGAGGAGATGTGATGGGAAAGTCGGCGGTACTCGCCCTACGTGCCGTACTCGCGGCGTTGCTCACCGGCTCGGTGTTCGTGCAGGCGGTGATGGTGCCGCTGCTGGCCGTCGACCTGGAGGAGCTCGGCCCGGAAGTCGCCCACCTGCGCGCTCCGTTCCTGGTGATCACGGTCCTGGGCATCGTGACGGTCCAGGTCGTCCTGGTCTGCGTGTGGCGGCTGGTGACGATGGTGCGACGCGGGACGGTGTTCTCCCACGCCGCGTTCCGGTACGTGCACATCGTGATCGGTGCTTTCGTCGCGGCCGCGCTCCTGGTGTTCGCGCTCGGGGTGGTTCTCGCGCCGGGTGAGGCCGTGGCACCGGGCGTCGTCCTCCTGCTGGGCGGGGTCTGCCTGGCCGTCTTCGGAGTGGCACTCGTCGTGCTCGTGCTGCGGATGCTGCTCGCCCAGGCCGTGGCGCGCGATGTCGAGGCGGCGCGGATGCGGGCCGAACTGGAGGAGGTGATCTGATGCCGATCACCGTCGACATCGACGTGATGCTGGCCAGACGGAAGATGTCCGTGGGTGAACTCGCGAACCGCGTCGGGATCACACCCGCCAATCTGGCGGTGCTCAAGAACGGCCGGGCCAAGGCGGTGCGTTTCGCCACACTCGCCGCGCTCTGCGAGGTGCTCGAGTGTCAGCCGGGAGACCTGCTGCGCTGGGAGCCCGCAGAGACCGGGGCCGCCGCGGACGGCGCTGCGCGCGGAGACGGGCACCCGTGACCGGGGACACGGGCCGCCCGCTGCGCGGGACCGCACCGCACGGACCCGCGCTCCCCCGGCCCTCCCCCTCCGCCTGCCGCATACCGCCGTACGCCACGGCGGACCGCGCCGAAGCCCGTCTCCGGCGGCATGGGCGAGCGGGGCGGGCGGCGTTCTACCGTCAGATCGCCCAGGCCGACCAGCGTTTCACCGACGAGATCCAGGGGCTGTACCCCGAGATCACCGTTCCCGTCACCGTGTGCTGGGGCGAACAGGACACCTGGATCCCCGTCGCGAAGGCCCATGAGCTGGCCGCCCTCGTCCCCGGCGCCCGGCTGCGCCTCATCCCCGACGCGGGCCATCTCGTTCCGCTGGACGCGCCCGCCCTGCTCCTGGCCGAGCTGGTCGGCTTCCTCACCGCGGCCGGATGAGAAGGCCGGGACCGGCCGGCGGTCGCACCGCCCGGCCGGGACCGGACCACGGCGCCGTACCGCTTACGGAGCCATCTCGTAGGCACCGGCGAGGGCCTCGACACGCTCCCACACGCGCGCCGACCGGGTGTCGTCGGCGACGGGGCGCCGGACCGCGCCCAGGGCCCAGGTCTGCTGCCGGGCCGTCGCGGAGCCCTTGCCGTGCAGCTCGACCGCGTGCGCGGAGAAGTCGCGGACGAGCACGGCGAACAGCTCGTCGAGCACGTCCTCGTCCACACCCGTCAGGCCCGCCTGCTCCAGGATCAGCTGGCCGTGGACGACCAGGGCGAACAGTTGGCCGACCGCGAGGAGCAGATCGAGGTCGCGGCTCTGCTCCTCGTCGGGGGCGGCGGTGGCGACGAACTCGCACAGGGCGTCCGCCTGCTCGCGGAAGCGGCCGACGTTGGGCAGGTGGGCGCAGGCGTCGAAGGCGGGACGCCAGTCGTGGAAGCGGACGGAGCCCAGACCGCGGGCCGGTCCCTGCCGGAAGAGGAAGGCGTCGTCCGCGGCGTCGAGGCGGGTTGGCACGGGCTCGTAACCGGCCGGTTCCAGCAGGTGGTTGCGCATGAACTTGAGGATCAGCGCGAGGTTGACGTGGACCGTGCCCTCCAGCTTCGGCAGGCTCCGGATCTCGACCGCGGCCTGGGCGAAGTAGGTGTCCTTCTCGAAACCCTTGGCCGCGATGACGTCCCACATCAGGTCGATGACCTTCTCGCCCTCGGTGGTCACCTTCATCTTCGTCATCGGGTTGAAGAGCAGGTAGCGGCGGTCGTCGGGGCCCGCGGAGCGGAAGTAGTCGGCGGCTCGGTCGCTGAACAGCCTCATTCCGGCCAGGCGGACGTACGCGTCCGTCAGCGCCCGCCGTACGTGCGGGAAGTCGGTGACGGGACGGCCGTAGAGGATCCGGTTGCGGGCGTGGGTGACCGCCTCGTACATCGCGTGCTCGCAGATGCCGACCGAGGCGGTGCAGAGGTTGAACTTGCCGACGTTGACGGTGTTGAGCGCGGCGTCGAAGGCGGCCCGCCCGGTGTGCAGGACGTCCTGCGGACCGACCGGGTAGTCCTCGAGGCGGAACTCGCTGACGTACTTCGAGGAGTCGACGACGTTCTTCACGACGCGGTAGGCCGGATGGCGGCTGTCGGCCGCGAAGAAGACATAGGCGTCCGCGCCTTCGACATCGGTACGGCGGCCGAAGACGGAGACGAGGCCGGCGGCGTTCCCGTTGCCGATGTAGTACTTGGAACCGTTCGCCCGGAAGCCGCCCTCGCCGTCGGGCTCCAGCAGCATGTCGGTGGAGTAGATGTCGGCGCCATGGGCCTTCTCCGACAGGCCGAATGCGAACACCTCGCCCTGCGAGAGCAGTTCGGCGGCACGGGCGCGGGCCTCGGCGTTGCCGCTCTGCCAGACCGGTCCGAGGCCGAGGATGGTGACCTGCCAGGCGTACCAGTAGTCGAGGCCGTAGAACCCGAGGATCTCGTTGAGCGCGGCGATCCGCGCGGTGTCCCAACGCACGTCCTGCCGGCCGCCGCTCTCGGAGGCGGGGGTGAGGAAGGTCGCGAACAGCCCCTCCCCGGCTGCGAACGAGAGGAAGTCAGCCAACCAGGCGCGGCTGCGGTAGTCCTCGGTCAGCCTGCGCTTGCCGCGGGACTCGAACCAGTCGACGGTGGCGCGCAGCAGCCTGCGGGCCTCGGGGTCGAAGTGCTCCGGGTCGTAGGTGCGGGGGTTGAACAGCAGCGGGTCGGCCATGGGTGCTCTTTCCGGTTCGGGGTTCAGGGGGCTGGGTCGCGGGCGGGGCCGGTGTCGGCGGGCTGCCCGCCGGCCGGCCCGGGGCGTCGGCGGGAGGCGAGCCGGTGGAGGGTGGCGAGCACGTCGTCGAGCCAGGCGATCATCATCCGCTCGTAGGCGATCCCTCCCCGGAGGACCGCGTGCTGGAGCTCCCGTCCGGCATCGGGAGTTCCGGGGCCGAACGCTCCGGCGCCGGGATCTTCGGCGGTACCGCTCCCGCCGAAATCCCGCCGCTCTCCCGCCCGGTAGTGCGCGAGCCGGTCCCGGTGCGTCCGCTGATGCCGTTCGACCTCGCCGATCAGGGCGGCCGGGTCGCCGAAGGCCGCTCCGCGGACCTTCACCGCGAGTTCGTGCCGGACACTCTCCGGCTGGACCGGCTCGTGAAGCCACCCGGTCAGGGTGGACAGGCCGGCGGCCGAGACCGAGTACTCCTTCTTGTCCGGCCGGCCCTGCTGCCGTACGTCGCGCACATCGACCCAGCCGGCGGCCTCCATGCGCTTGAGAACGCGGTAGATCTGCTGGTGGGTGGCGGTCCAGAAGTATCCGATGGACCGCTCGAACCGCCGCGCCAGCTCATAGCCGGAGCCCGGCTTCTCCAGCAGGGAGACGAGGATCGCGTGTTCGAGCGCCATAACGCGATCCTGATATGCAACAAGTTGCATAGGCAAGCGCGGGCCGCCCGGATGAGACGAAGTTCACGCCTTCGAAAAGATCTTCCGAGCGGCTTCGCGCGCCCGCGGGGGCGGGTCGGGTTCCGGCCACGATCCGCGCCGGGAGGCGGCCGGGACCGGGGCGGTTGCTAGGATCGCGGGCCATGAGCGCCCCGGAGCCCACCATCGTCGCCACCTCCGGCGGACACCGGCCCGGAGGCCGGACCGTGGTCGCGTTCGACTCCCTGGTGCACCATGCCGTGGAACTGTCCGGCGCTCACGGCCGCCGGCCCCGGATCATGTACGTCGGCACCGCCATCGGCGACGCCGAGCACTTCACCGCGCGCATGGCCGAGGCCGCGCGCGTGGCCGGATTCGACCTGACCCCGCTGCATCTGTTCCCCATGCCCAACCTCGACGACATCGAGGGCACGATCCTGGAACAGGACGTCGTCTGGGTCATGGGCGGCTCGGTGGCCAACCTGCTGGCGGTCTGGCGCGTCCACGGGCTCGATCGCGTCCTGCGCCGGGCCTGGCGGACCGGCGTCGTCCTCAGCGGCGTCAGCGCGGGATCGATCTGCTGGTTCCGGGGCGGCACCACCGACTCCTTCGGCCCCGAACTACGGCCGGTGACCAACGCGTTGGACCTTCTCCCCTACGGCAACGGCGTGCACTACGACACCGACCCCGGCCGCCGTCCGCTGGTGCACCGCCTGGTGGCGGACGGCACCCTGCCCACCACGCACTGCACCGACGACGGAGTGGGCCTGGTCTACCGCGGCACCGAACTGGTCGAGGCCGTCACGGAGGCGCCCGGCAAGGGGGCCTACCTCGTCACCCGCGAGGGGGGCGCGGCCGTCGAGGAACGCCTCCAGCCGCGCCGCCTGCCTCCCGTCTCCCACTGACGGCCCCGGACGGCGGCCGGGGCCGCCGCACCCGGACGAGGCAAAAGGCCCTCCGGTCAGACCAGTCCGCACCGCACCGCCCGGGCGACCGCGTGGGCGCGGTTGCGTACCTGGAGGCGGGCCATCAGCTCGTAGATGACGTTCTTGACGGTGTGTTCCGAGCAGGACAGCCTGCGGGCGATGACCGCGTTGCCGTGCCCCTCGGCCATCAGGCCGAGCACCGCCGTCTGGCGCGCGGTGAGGTTGGGCGGGGCCGACGGTGCTCCTCCCCGCCGGGGCCCTTCGGCCCCGCCGAGGAGCTGAACGAGGGTCGTGTAGGGGATGCGGCCGATCCCGTGGTGCGCGTCGTGCACGGCGGCGAGGAGCTGGTCGGGGGTGAGGTCGGCCGAACGCAGGACGGCCAGGGCACCCGCGCCGACGGCACGGCGCAGGGCGGTGGGCGAGACGGTGTCGCACACGGTCAGCAGCCGGTGAGCGGTCGGCGGCGCGGCGGCCAGGGCGTCCTCCACGGTCGCGGCGACGGCCACCACCACGGTGTCCCGGCCGGACACCGCGGTCAGCGGTGCGAGGGCGACCCCGGCCTGGTGCAGCATCGCGGTGAGCCGGGCAGGGGCCGGGCCCATGCGGGCGGCGACGACATGGACCCGCAGGCCGGTCGTCCTCGACACGAGCCGGGGGGCCGCGCCCACAGCGTTCTTCTCGCTCTCCCCCTGTGCCTTCGGCACGGTGGTACCCCCATCTCCGCCCACGCGGCACAACGCGGGCACCGCCACCGACTGCGGCCCGGCAGCCGCGCGTGCGACGCTCACCTTCTCCTCGTGAGCTTCTCCGCCCACGCGGCACAACGCGGGCACCGCCACCGACTGCGGCCCGGCAGCCGCGCGTGCGACGCTCACAGCAGGCCCGCCCGCAGCGCGTAGGCCACCGCGTGGGCGCGGTTGCGGACCCGGAACCTCTGTGTGATGTCGTGCACGATGGTTGTCACCGTGCGCTGCGAGTAGGCCAGGCACCGCGCGATCTCCCCGGTTCCGTGGCCGTCGGCGACCATGCGCAGCACCGAGCGCTCCCGGTCCGACAGGCCCGCGGCGGCCCAGGGGGCCGGCACCCCACCGGAGGACCGGCCGCCGTCGGCGGAACGGTCCAGCAGACTGTCGAGCAGGTCGGGAGGCAGGGTGCAGTCGCCCCGGGCCGCGGCGAGGACGGCGCGTGCCAGCCGGGGGGCGTCGGCCTCCCGGCGGCGCAGCAGACAGCGGGCGCCGGAGGCGAGGGCGTGCAGGGACTCGCCCCGGTCCAGTTCACCGGCGACCAGGACCACCGCGGGCCGGGCCCGGGTGTCGCGGACGGTGCGCAGCACGTCCAGCTCGGCGCGGGCGAACCGGTCGACGGTCATGACAACGACCCGCGGCTCCTCCCCCGGCACCACCACGGAGACCTCCGGGCAGAGGGACAGGGCGCTCACTGTGCCGGCCTCCAGCACCGGGTCGAGTGCGACGACGCTGACAGGTACGGGTTCTCCCACCGGATCCTCCGAAAGTCATCCGCCGCCGGGTCCGCGGCGGGCGGGCGAGCAGGGGCAGTGCACAACAGGCTGCGCCGATGGGGCGGGGACGGCATCGGGTCCTGTCCCCCACCTTTGCCGCCGGCGCCCGCCCACCGTGCGCAACCGGTGCCTCCGGGCCCCGGACGGGCGGGCTCGCCGGGGCTCGCGGAAGGGTCAGGCAGGGGCGCGGCGGGCCCTGCGGCCCTGGGGCAGGGCCCGGTGGGGGCGGCCGGAAAGAATATGGGGGCTCTGCCCCCATGTGGGGGTTCCGAAGCTCTGCGACGTTGGTCCTGTGACTGATTCCGCCGTTCTGCGAGAGACCCCGGCCACGTCCCTGCCGCGCTGGTGGTGGGCGCGGGGGCTGACCCTGCGCGAGCGGCTCGCCGCCCCGGGGCCGCCGGCGGGCGGGCGGGCCGCGGCCGACCGGGGCCGCCGGGCGCCGTGGGCCACGGGGGACGACGCGGGGTTCGCCGCCCGACTGGCGGACCTGGGCCTGGACGGCGGCCTCGCGTGCGCCCTCGGGGAGGAGCTTCCCGAGCGGCTGGGCGCACGGGCCGCGGAACCGGAGTGGGCCGGCTACATCGAGCGTGCGGTCGCCGCGGCCCCCGTGGAGCCGGAGGGCCCGGCCGGCCTCGACGCTGAGGGGCCCGCGGTGTTCCTGCCCGCGCTGCGCCCCCTGCTCTCGCTCGCCTGGTCCCAGGTGGCCGCCCGCACCGGTCGGTCCGCCGCCGAACACTCTCCGGCGCGGGCGGCGTTCGAGGAACGGCTCGGGGACCGGATCGCCCGCCAGGCCGGCCGGACGCTGGTGAGGGAACTGCACCGGGCCCGCGCCGCGGGACGGCTCCCGGGCGCCACCCCGCGGGACCGGTTCGCCTCCTTCACCGCGGACCTGGGCACCCGGCGGGGACTGGCCCGGCTGTTCACCCGCTACCCGGTCCTGGCCCGGATGCTCGGCCAGAGCTGCGCGGACGCCGCCGACGCCATGGCCGAGATGCTCGACAGGCTCGGTGCCGACCGTGCCGTCCTGGTCTCCGAGCTGTTCGCGGGGGACGACCCCGGTCCCCTGGTGCGGATGGACCTCGGTCGCGGCGACGCCCATCAGGGCGGCCGGTCCGTGGCCCTGCTGCACTTCGCCTCCGGTGCCGCCGTCGTCTACAAGCCCCGTCCCCTGGACCAGCACTCCCTGCTGGACGAGGCGGCGGACTGGCTCAACGGCAAGGTGCCGGGCCTGGGCCTGCGCACCCCCCGGTCGGTAAGCGGCGAGGGATACGGCTGGCTGGAGTTCGTCGAGCACCGGTGGTGCGCCTCGGTCACCGAGGCCGACCGGTTCTACCGCCGGCAGGGCGCGTTGCTGGCCCTGCTGTACGCGGTGGACGGCGCGGACATGCACTACGAGAACGTCATCGCCTGCGGCGACCAGCCGGTCCCGGTGGATGCCGAGACCCTCCTCCACTCCGGACTGCCGCAGGCGGAGACCGCGGGGCACGACCCCGCCGCGCGAGCCCTGTACGCGTCGGTGCACCGCACCTGTCTGCTGCCGCACCTGCTGATCGGGGAGGACGGCGCGCTGGACATCTCCGCCCTCGGCCGGGACGGGGCCGGCACGTGCCCCGGCGACGGGGTGCGGTGGGAGGGTGCGGGAACGGACGGGATGCGCGTGGTGCGCGGCCCGGTGGAGAGCTCCGCGGGGCAGAACCAGCCGCTGCCGCCCGGCGGGGGAGCCGGACGGGCCGACCACCGGGCCGCGCTGCTGGAGGGGTTCCGGGCCGGGTACGACGCGATCGCCGGACACCGGGACGAACTCCTCGGCGTCCACGGGCCGCTGGCCCGCTGGGCCCACTGCCCCGCCCGGCTGATCGTGCGCTCCACCCGGCTCTACGCGACCCTCCTGGAGGAGTCCGCCCACCCCGATCTGCTGCGCGACGCACTGGCCAGGGAAGCGGTTTTCGCCTTGCTGTGGACGGAGTCGGCCTGCGACCCGGCCCGGCAGCGGCTGATCGAGCACGAGATCGAGGACCTGTGGCGCGGCGACGTACCGCTGTTCTTCCACCGGCCGGACCGCACGGCGGTGTGGACGTCCCGGGGGGCACGCCTGGACCGGGTGCTGCCCGCCTCGGCCCTGGCGACCGTCCGGGAGAAGATCGCCGCGATGAGCGAGGTGGACCGCTACGACCAGGAGTGGGTCATCTCGGCGGCGCTCGCCGTCACCGGCGCCAACGCGCCGGTGCGCGGGCCGCGTTCGGCACTGGCCGTACGTCCGGCCCCGGCTGTGGTGCCCGAGCCGTCCCGGCTGCTGGCCGCGGCGTGCGGGATCGCCGACGAGATCGCGGCCCGTGCGGTCCGCGACGGCGGCCGGGCCAACTGGCTGGGGCTGGAGCAGGTCACCGGCACGCACTGGGCGGTGCTGCCGATGGGCGGCTCACTCGCACAGGGGTACTGCGGAGTCGCCCTCTTCCTGGCCCAGATCGGCTCGCTCTCCGGAGCCGACCGGTACACGGCACTGGCCCGGGAGGCCGTACGGCCGCTGCCGCCGCTGCTGTCCGCGCTGGCGGCGGACCCCGAGCTGAGCGCCGCGGCCGGCCCGGGCGCCCTCGACGGGCTGGGCGGCATCGTCTACACGCTGGTGCGGCTGACCGCCCTGCTCGACGGCGTCGGTGACTGTCTGCCCGCCGCCCTGACCGCCCTCGGACACGCCGTGGACGCCCGGCCCGAGGGCTCCGGCCACGCGTCACTGGCCGGCGGCCTCGCCGGAGCGCTGCCCGCGGCCGTCCTGGCGCACCGGGTGGCCGACGCTCCCGGAGCGGCCGGACTGGCCCGGCGCGTCGCGGACCGGTTGCTGCCCCTGGCCGGAGGGAAACGGACCGGAGGGCCGGGTTTCGCCCACGGTGACGCCGGCATCGGCTGGGCCCTGCTGCGGTACGCCGCCGCGCTGCCGGAAGCCGGGACGGACGGGCCCCTGCCGTACGCCCGTGCCGGGGCCGGTCTGCTGCGGTCGGCTCTGGACGCGTCGGCAGGTGAACCGTCCTCACCGGCCGGTGAGGACGGCGGGGCCCGTGACCTGTCATGGCACTCGGGACTGGCCGGCGTGGTGTCGTCCGCCGCCGACACGCTGGGCACCGTCGGACCGGCGGTCCCCGACGACGTGCTCGACCACTGTGTGCGGCTGCTGGCCGGCCCGGCGCGTACCGGCGACCTGAGTCTGCGCCACGGCGCCCTGGGCCGCCTGGAGGCGATGGCCGTGCTCGCCGGGCGGCACCACGCCGGCGCCGGGGAATCGCTCGGCCACCGTGCCGGAGAGGTCCTCGGCCTCATCGAGCAGCAGGGCCACCGCTGCGGCACCCCCGACCACGTACCGTCCCCCGGTCTGCTCACCGGCCTGTCCGGCATCGGATACGCCCTGCTCAGGCTGGGCTTTCCGGAGACGGTCCCCTCCGTCCTCCTGTTAGACCACTCCCCCGGGGCCTCGGGCCGTCCGCCCACCGCCCCGTGACCCACAGGCTTCTCCCGCCATTCCGCGTCAGCCCGTGCACAGCGACAGAAGGAGACCGTCCCCATGAACAAGCCGTCCGCCGAAGCCCAGTCGCCGCTCTCCGCCGACACCGACCTGACCACCTGCCCGGACCGGGAGCAGAACGGCCCTGAGCGGGAGGACCGCGAGCAGGACGCGGCGGGCCTGATCAGTCTGTCGGGGCGGAACAGAGCGTGCGCCCGCACCCGCGCGCTGGCCGGAATGGTGCTGACCAGCGGCATCGTGGTCACCCTCAGCTCGATGGACACCTCCGTCTCGGCGCCGGCGCACTGACGAGACCGGCTCCGGGTGCGGGTCCGCTCCGCCGGCGGGCCCGCACCGGCGCGTCACGCGGTGTGCGGCAGCACGTGCGTCGCATGGTCTGCCGCCACCAGCACGTATGAACTAGCATCTGCGTCCATGCGTTCGCATGCGCCGTACGTGGTCGGGCGGGACCCCCAACTGCGCGATCTGGACGAGGCGTTGTCCGACGCGCGGGACCGGCGCGGCGGGGTCGTCTTCCTGACCGGGGAGGCGGGCGTCGGCAAGTCCCGGCTCGCCGCGGAGGCTGTGGGCATGGCCTTCGAGTCCGGAATGCGGGTACTGCGCGGCCGCAGCAGCACGACGGGGCCCACCGTGCCGTTCCGGCCACTGACCGAAGCCCTGATGTCCCTGTTCCGCAGCGGCGAACCGGTGGACGACTCCGCCCTCGGCCCCTACCGGCCGGTGCTCGGGCGGCTCGTACCGGACTGGAACACCGGTGACCACGAGAGCAGTTCGATGGTCATCCTCGGCGAGGCGGTGCTGCGGCTGCTCATCGCCGCCGGCAAGGACCGGGGCCAGCTCCTGCTGCTGGAGGACCTGCACGACGCCGACCCGGAGACCCTCGCGGTGGTCGAGTACCTGGTGGACAACCTGGAGCACACGCCCGTGCTGCTCCTGGCCACCATACGCACCGAGTTCTGCGACGCGCTGGACCTGGCGTCCTCGGCCCGCAGGCGCGGCACGGGCACCGTGCTCGAACTGCCCGCGCTCAGCAGGTCCCAGGTCCGGGACATGGTCGCCGCCCAGCTGGGCACCGAGCCCGACCAGGTGCCGCGGGCGGCTCTGGAGCGCCTGTGGGACGACAGCGCCGGAAGTCCCTTCCTGGTCGAGGAACTGCTGCAGTCCATGATCGGCGGCGGGGCACTGGTGCAGGGCGGCGACGGCTGGCGGGTCGTGGGCGATCCGCGCGGCGACGTGCCCACCGCCCTCGCGCGGGGCATCCTGCGGCGCATCGACCGGCTGGGGCCCCAGGGGCTGACACTGCTGTCCGCCGCGGCCGTGGTCGGGCGGCGCTTCCCGCTGACGGTGCTCCAGCGGATGACCTGCATCGACGACCGGGCCCTGCTGAGCCACCTGCACGCCGGGGTCGCGGCCCAGCTCGTCGTCCCCGACGAGCCCTCCCCCGACTGGTACGCCTTCCGCCACCCGCTGACCGTGGAGGCACTGCTCACCCAGCTCACCCCCGGCAACCGGGCCGATCTGGCGCGGCGGGCCGCGGACGCGGCATCGGAACTCCACCCGGAGCTGGCCGGCCAGTGGTGCCCGCTGGTCGCGGAGCTTCGCTCCCAGGCGGGCGACCCGGCAGAGGCGGGACGCCTGTTCGCACAGGCGGGACGGCGGGCGCTGGCCGACGGCGCGATCGGTTCCGCCGTCACCCTGCTCGACCGGGCCGAGCGGCTGCTGTCGGACACCCGGGACGCCCTGCGCCGGGCCGAGGTCCTGGAGTGCCTGCTGCCCGCGCTCGCCGAGTCGGGCGACTTCGCCCGCGCCTTCGACCTCGCCGACCAGTTGCACACCCTGGGCGGGGCCGGCCTGAGCACGACGCGGCTGGCCGCGCTGCACACCCGGCTCGCCAAGGTGGCCCACACCGCGGGCCGCTGGGCCGACGGCAACCGGCAGGTCGTGCGGGCCCGTGCCGCCCTGGGTCCCGCGCCCGACGAGGCCGCCGCCGCGTCCGTCGACGTGGCCTCGGCCTACCTCGCCCTGGACACACCGGGCACGGACCGCACCCACCAGGCCGAGAAGCTCGCCCGCTCGGCGGTGGAGGCCGCGCAGCGGCACGGCCTGCCCACGGTCGCCTGCCAGGCGTGGGAACTGCTGGCCACCGTGGCCCGCGAACGCGACCCCGCCGAGTCCCAGGCCATGCTGGAGCGCGCCCTGGCCACGGCGGAACGGCACCGGCTCCCGCTGCGGCGCATGTACGCGCTGACCCGGATCGGCGGCAACGCCTGGCTGTCGGAGGGGGACACGGCCGGCCTGAGCGCCGCCCGCGAGGAGGCGCTGCGGCTGGGGTCGGCCACCATCGTCTACACCATCGACGGCATCCTCATCCTGGACTCCGTGCTGCGCGGGGAGTTCGGTGCCGCGCGGGACGCCGCCGAGGAGTGCCTGGCCGTCGTGCGGCGCCTGCGGCTGGCCCCGGCCGTCCGCTACGTGCTGATGGCCAGGGCGGCCCTGGCGGCCCATCAGGGCGAGAGGGCTGCGATGGACGAGGCGCTGGCCGCGTTCGCCGAGTGGGACGGCGCCGGCTCCCAGGAGGAACCGCTCACCGCGGGCCTGGCGAGGGCGTTCTGCGCGCTGCTGGAGGAGGACGGGGAGCTGGCCCGGCGCGAACTGCGGGCCGTCTGCGAACTGGAGCGCGACAATCCCAGCACGTACTACCTCGGCGGGCGCAGCGGTATCGGGTTGCTGCTGGGCGTGCTGACGGGGGACGTCGGCCGCCCCGGGCAGGAGGAGGCCGCCGCCACCGCGCCCGGCCGTCTGCGCTGGAACCGGCAGTTCGTCCTGCTGGCCGATGCCGTGCTGCTGGGCCGGGAGGGCAGACCGCGGGAGGCGTCGGCCGCGGCCGGTGAGGCGCTGCGCGCCGCCGAGCCGTACCCCACCGCCCTCCACCTGGGCATGCGGCTCGTCGCCGAGGCGGCCCACGAGAGCGGGTGGGGTGAACCGGTGGCCTGGCTGCGGCGCGCCGAGCACCACTTCCACCAGCAGGGCGTGCCCGCCGTCGCCAACGCCTGCCGAGCGGCGCTGCGGCGCCTGGGCGCGCCCGTCCACCAGCACCGCAGCGGGACCAGCCGCATCCCCGAGGAACTGCGGGCCCGGGGCGTGACGGTCCGCGAGTACGAGGTGTTCGTGCTGCTGGCCGAGCGGCTGGGCAACAAGGACATCGCCGGCCGCCTCCACATCTCGCCGCGCACCGTCGAGAAGCACATCGCCAGCCTCGTCGCCAAGACCGGCCGGTCCAACCGGGCCGCCCTGTGCGCCCTTTCGGCCTCCCTGTGACCCGGCCCCTCCCGTCCCGGCCCGCCGGAGCACTCCGGTCACCGCATCGCGCGTACGGAGCCGGACGCGAGCACGCCCAGCGCGGTCAGCGCCAGGACCAGGGCGACGCCGGCGAACATCACTCCGGTGCCGATCTGGGCCAGGGCGCCGCAGGCGATCAGTGACACGGGCGCGACGGCGTAGCCGAGGACCATGTCGACCGAGATCACCCGGCCGAGGACCGACTGCGGGATGTTGCGCTGGATCCAGCTCAGTCCGAAGACCCCCTGGAAGCCGATGGCGAACCCCATCACCAGCACCGTCCCCACCGCCGCCGCCGGGTGGTCCAGGACGCCGAGCAGGGCCATGCCCGCGGCCAGCCATCCGGCCAGCCCCGCGATCAGCAGGCCCACCCGGGGCCGCCCCCCGACGGCACCGCCCGCGAGGGTGCCCAGGATGGCCCCTCCCGCCAGCGCCCCGTTGAGCAGGCCCAGGGTCGCCGAGCCGCCGTCCAGGGAGGTCCTGGCCAGGGTGGCGAAGCCGATGGTGAACGGCCCAGCGTAGCAGAAGTTGACGGCCGTGTCGACGGCCAGCATGGTGCGGATGCGCGGGTCCCGCCACGCGTAGCGCACCCCGGCCCGTATCCGGGCGGCCAGCGAGTCCCCGGCGCCGGCCTCCGGCGAGGGGGCACCGGAGTCCGGGTCGGCGGCCTCCTTCTCGCGGGGGGCGGTGCGGATGCGGGCGACGCACAGTCCGCACAGGGCGAAGCACACCGCGTCGACGAGGAAGGCGACGGGCGCCTGGGAGAGGGCGACCACGAGGCCGCCGGTGGCCGGGCCCAGGACGGCGGAGACCCGGGCACCCGCGCCGAGCAGGGCGTTGGCGGAGGTGAGCGTCTCCTTGTCCACCACCGAGGGCAGGATCGAGACCCGGGCGGGCTGGAAGAAGGCGTCGACCGCGCCGAAGGCCGCGGCGGCCGCGCACAGCATCCACAGCTGGAGCGTGCCGGTCAGCCCGCCCAGTCCGACCGCCGCCATCAGGACGGCTCTGGCCCAGCTTGAGCAGACCATCAGGGTACGGGGGGACCAGGTGTCGCCGAGCGAGCCGCCGACCAGGGTCAGCAGGGCTCTGGGCACCGCCTGGAAGGCCAGCACGTAGCCGAGCGCGAGGGTGGAGCCGGTCAGGGTGAGGGTCATCCAGGAGAACGCGATGTAGCTGAATCCGTCGCCGAGCAGCGACAGGGACTGACCCAGCCACAGCAGGCGGAAGGAGCGCTGCCGGGCGGGGGCCCACAGCCGTGGGCCGGCGCCCGTGAGGGTGGTCGCCATCGTGGGACCTGTGCCTTTCGTCGGGCCCTCCCCGGACCGCCGGGCAGGGCGGTCCGGGGAGAGGGTCGGTGGAGTGCGGGCTGTGTCAGTAGCGGACGGGCAGGGCGGTCAGGCTGCGGTTGAGCAGCGAGAGCTGCCAGGTGTGCCGCGTCCCGTCCAGGCGCAGGTCCGGGTAGTCGCGGACGAGGACGCCGACGACCGCGCAGGCCACCAGCCGGGCGAGCGCGGCACCGATGCAGAAGTGGGCGCCGAAACCGAAGCCCAGGTGGGTGCCGCCGGTGCGCCGCACGTCGAAGGCGTCCGGGTCCGGGAAGCGGGCGGGGTCGCGGTTGGCGGCGGCGGTGACCAGGAAGATCCGGTCACCGGCGCGGAGTGTGTGACCGTCCAGCCCGGTGTCGCGGGCGGCGGTCCTGATGGACATCTTCGAGGGCCCGTCCAGGCGCAGGGTCTCCTCGACGGCCGCGGCGACCAGTTCCGGCTCGTCGCGTACCGCCTGGAGCTGGTCGGGTCGGTGCAGCAGGGCGAGCAGGGTGTTGGCGATGAGGTTGCCCGTGGTCTCGCCCCCGGCGAACGCCATCTGGGTGAGCATCCCGACGAACTCCTCCTCGCTGACGCCGTCGCCGATCCGGCCGCCGGCCAGGACGGAGCTGATCAGGTCGTCCTTCGGTTCGGCTCGGCGCTCGGCGACCAGGCCGGCGAGGTACTCCTCCAGGCTGACCAGGGACCGCAGCGAGGTGCGGTACTCGCTCTCCTCCTGGGCGGCGCCCAGGACCAGGTCGCCCACGCGGGCGTTCCAGTACCAGAAGGAGGGGGCGTGCGCCTGCGGTACGCCCAGCCAGCGGGCGAAGACCAGGGCGGGCAGTGGTCTGGCGATGTCCGCGGTGACGTCGCCGGTACGGCCGGGGGCGGCGCGGCGGGTGAGCATCGCGCGGGTGGCCCGCTCGGTGAAGGCGCTGTAGCGGGCGACGGCGCGGGCGGCGAACTGCTCCTGGAACACCTGCCGCAGGCGGCGGTGCCGCGGCGGGTCGTTGAAGACCATCCAGCGCGAGAGGATCGCGAAGGCGCGCTCGGCGTCGTCGCGGGCGCCCTGCGGGACCGCGTCCATCAGGGGGCGGACCCGGTCGGCGGAGACCGCCGGGTCACGCAGGCAGCGCATGACCTGTTCGTGGCCGGTGACCAGCCAGGCCCGGTGCATGGGGCTCCAGTGGACCGGGGCGTGGTCACGCAGGGCGTTGAGGTAACCGTAGGGGTCGGCGTTGACGGCGGGGTCGAGCAGGTACCGCTCGGTGAAGCGGGCCGCCGGGGCCGGGCCGGCCGTGGTGATCGTGGTGGAGGTCATCGCCGGGCCTCCGTCCCGACCGTGCCGAGCAGGTCGGCGACGCCGGCGACCAGCGGCTCGGCGAGCATGGACATGTGGTCTCCCTCGGTGACGTGGACGGTCAGGCCGCCCAGGGCCGTCTCGTGCCAGCGGGCCACGTAGGCGCGGTAGTCGACGTCGAGACCGGGCATGGGCTCGCCGTCGGGCAGCCCGGCGGCCAGGGTTCCGACCACGAGGTGGACGTGGCCCGGGTAGGGGCGCACCTCGTAGCCGGCCAGGGCGGTGAGCAGCGAGTGCCACACCTCGATCGGCGCCTTGTCCACCAGGGCGGCCTCGCCGGGGCTCATCCCCGCGCCCAGCAGCAGTGCGGTGAGTTCGGCCGCCGCCTTCTCGCGCTCGGGCGACGGCGGCAGGGCGCGCAGGCGGTCGCGCATCCGCAGCGCCCGGCGCATGTCCCGGCCGACTCCGGCGAGCCGGTCGCGCGCCGCCGGGTTGGGCAGATAGGGCTCGATCAGCACCAGGGGCTCGACGGTGTGGCCGGCCTCGTGGAGCTGGGTGGCCATCTCCAGGGCGATGTTGGCGCCCATGGACCAGCCCAGCAGCTCGTGGGGGCCCTGACCGCCGTGGCCGGCGATCTCGGCGACGTAGTTGGCCGCGATGCCGCCCACCGTGCCGGGGTCCACACCGCCCAGCAGGCCGCGGGCCTGGAAGGCGCGCACCGGGCGGCCCGGCGGCAGACGGCGGGAGAGCGGTACGAACCACGCGGCGCTGCCGCCGGTGGGATGCACGCACCACAGCGGGGCTCCGGCGCCCTCCCGCAGTGTGACCTCGGAGCGGACGGCGGCGGCCACCGTGCCCGCCTTCCCGGCCGACTCCTCGGCCCGGACGGCGAGCTGGGCGAGGGTGGGCCGCTCGATCAGGTCGCGCACCGAGACCGGCAGGCCGCGCTCGGCGGCCAGGGCGGCCACCCGCACGGTGGACAGCGAACTGCCGCCGATACGGAAGAAGTCGTCGTGCACGCCGATCAGGGACAGGCCCAGTACCTCGCGCCACACCTCGGCGAGCAGTCTCTCGGCGTCGGTGGCGGGCGCGACGTAGCCGGTGCCGTTCTCGGCGCGTTCGGCCGAAGGCAGCGGCAGCGCCCGTTTGTCGATCTTTCCGCTGCGGTTGACGGGCATCTCGTCGAGGAAGACGAACCGGGCGGGCACCATGTAGGCGGGCATGCCGGCACGCAGTGCCCGCGCCAGTTCCCCGACGGAGGTCCGAGCGCCGTCGCGCAGGACCAGATAGGCGACCAGTGCCGCCTCGCCCGGCAGGTCGGTGCGGTGCAGCACCACCGCCTGCCGCACCTGGGGCAGCGCGCGCAGGGCGTGCTCGACCTCGCCCAGCTCGATCCGGAAGCCGCGCAGCTTGACCTGGGTGTCGCGGCGGCCCAGCCACTCCAGCGCGCCGTCGGGCCGGTGGGTGCCCAGGTCACCGGTGCGGCAGGTGCGGGAGCCGGGCGGGCCGTACGGGTCGGGGACGAAGGTGGCGGCGGTCAGCGCGGGCCGGTTCAGGTAGCAGCGGCCGACGGCCCGCCCGCCCAGGTGGATCTCGCCGGGCACCCCGGTGGGCACGGGTTGCATGTCCTCGTCGAGCACCCGGGCGCTGGTGTTGCGCATCGGGACGCCGATCGGCGGGCGCCCCGCACCGGGATCCAGTTCGGCGGCGACGGACCACACCGACGTCTCGGTCAGACCGTAGACGTTGTGGA
Source organism: Streptomyces shinuiensis (assembly GCF_043660855.1). Lineage (NCBI taxonomy): Bacteria > Bacillati > Actinomycetota > Actinomycetes > Kitasatosporales > Streptomycetaceae > Streptomyces > Streptomyces shinuiensis. The sequence goes on from NZ_JBIHML010000001.1 coordinate 116,330, forward strand.
AGCGGCGCCCGCGCGACCAGGTCCGGGCCAGCTCGGCGGGACACGCCTCTCCGGCCACCTGCAGCACCCTCAGTTCGGGGAAGCGGTCCTCGCCCAGGACCGCCAGGGCGCTGGGCGGCAGCATGGCGCCGGTGACACGGTGGGTGAGCAGGGTGCGGGCCAGGTCGGGGCCGGGACGCAGCGCCTCCCGGGGTGCGGTGACCAGCCGTCCGCCGTTCGCCAGCGACCAGGTCAGCTCCAGGACGGAGGCGTCGAAGCCGAAGGAGGCGAACTGGAGGATCCGGTCGCCGGGGGCCGGGCGGATCAGGTCGCGCTGCCCTTCCAGCATGTTGATCAGACCGTCGTGGGGGACCGCGACGCCCTTGGGGGTGCCGGTGGAGCCGGAGGTGTAGATGATGTACGCCAGGTTGCCGGCGCTCACCACGGCGTCCGGCGGCGTGCGGGGAGCGGTGGGTCCGTTCGGCGCGCCGGGCTCGTCCAGGGCCAGGACCGGGCCGTCGAAGGGCACCGCCGAAGCAAGCGCGGTCTGGGTCAGCAGGACCCGCATGCCGCTGTCGGACGCCATGAACTCCAGTCGTGCGGTGGGGTGCTGGGGGTCCAGGGGAAGGAACGCGCCTCCGGCCCGCAGGACGCCGAGGGTGGCGCGCACCATGTCCGGGCCCCGGTCGACACAGATGCCGACCACCGTCTCGGGACCGACGCCCAGCGCGTGCAGCCGAGCGGCGATCCGGGCCGCGTCCGCGTCCAGTTCGGCGTAGGTGACCTCCTGCCCGCCGTGGACGACGGCGATCGCGTCCGGGGTCCGCTCGGCGTGCGCGGCGACCAGTTCGTGGAACATCAGGGGGCCGTTGTCCCGGTCCGGGCCGCTTCCCCACTCCTTCAGTGCCGTGGTGCGGGCGGCTCCGGTCAACGCCGGACGGGTCACCGGGGCGTGCGGGTCGGCGACCATCGCCTCGATCCGCTCGCACAGCACGTCGGCGAGCTGCTCGGCGGTGGCCTCGGCGACGTACTCGGGGTCCGCGTCGAGGGTGAAGCCGTTCACGCTCGCGTTGACCAGCAGCGGGAACATGGTCCTGGCGATCTCCAGGGACTCGTCCCAGGTGTCGTGGGAGAGCCGGTGGAAGTTGACGTAGTTGAAGACCGCCTCGACCGGGTTCGGCTCACCGGGCCTCAGCTGCGCCATCCTCGCCAGCGGCATCCGGCGGTGGGGCAGCATCTCCTGTTCCGCGGCGAACACCGCGCGCAGGTACTCCAGCCAGCTCCCCCGCGGGCGTTCGACGCCGAAGGGCACGGTGTTGAGGAACAGCCCGCGCATCCGGTCCGCGCCGGGCACCTCGGGCCGGCCGTTGGTGACCAGGCCGACCGAGTGTCCCGCGGCGGCCTCGTCCCGTTCGGCGAACAGGCTCATGGTGTGGTGGAAGGCCGTGATCAGGACGGTGCGCCGGGGCACCCCGGCCGCCTGGGCCAGCCGTCCGATCGGCTCGGCCAGCGCCGCCCAGGAGCGCCGCACCTCGTGGACGGGCCTCCCCCCGTGCCCGTCTCCGTCGCCGCCTCCGTCGCCGCGCCGGGGGAAGCGGACGGGGCGGAGTTCGGCCAGCGCCGAGCGCCAGTAGTCCAGCGCCTCCTCGCCGCGCAGCGCGGCCCGCTCCAGGGCCACGTACTCGGCGAAGGCGGGCGCGGGCGGAAGTTCGGGGGGCCGGCCGTCGGCCACCGCGCGTCGGTGCAGGTCGAGCAGGTCCGCCACGAGGGAGGTCAGGCTCCAGCCGTCCAGTACGACATGGCAGTCGGTGAGGACCAGCCGCAGCTCGTGGTCGCCCGTGTGGTGCAGGTGGATGCGGACCAGCGGCGCGGCGGCCAGGTCGAAACGGCGCTCGAACTCCTCGGCCACGAAGCGGCGGACGGCGTCGCGCCGCTCCTGGCGGGACAGTCCGCGCAGATCGGTGTAGCCGACCGGAAGCTTGGCGGTGCGGTGCACCAGCTGGAGTGGTTCACGGTAGGAGGTCAGGTCGATGGAGGAGCGGAGGATGCCGTGGCCGCGCACCACGGTGTCCACGGCGGCCTGGAAGGCGCCGAGGTCGAAGCCCTCCGGGACGGTGATCTTCAGATCGGTGACGTTGTGGTACGCGCCGCGCCGCGGGTCGGCGAGCATCTCGTGGAGCATGCCGGCCTGGAGCATGGTGAGCGGGTAGGCGTCCTCCAGTCCGTCGGGCAGCCGGGCCGCGTCGGCCGCGTCCAGCTGGGAGAACGGCTCGACGGGGGCGGGCGCGTGGCCGGCCTTGCCGGCACGGCGGGCGAGGTCGGCCAGGGTGCGGGCCCGGAAGAGATCGGCCACGGTCAGGGCGAGGCCTGCCGAGCGGGCCAGACCGATCACCCGCAGGGCCAGGATGGAATCGCCTCCGAGGTCGAAGAATCCGGCCGTACGGCCGACTCGTTCGACGCCCAGGACCTCCGCCCAGATGCGGGCCAGGGCCACCTCGGTCGCGCCGGAGGGCGGGACGTGGCCGGCCGGGTCCGGTGCGCCCTCGTCCGCGACCGCCGTCAGGGCGGCGCGGTCGACCTTGCCGTTGGCGGTGACCGGCAGCCTGGGGTGGCGTGTGAACAGTGCCGGCACCATGTAGTCGGGCAGTGTCAGGCGCAGCCTCTCGCGCAGCGCCGGCGCGTCCAGCGGACGGCCCTCGGTCATGACGACGTGGGCGACCAGCCGGGCGCCGCCGTGCGGCCCGGGGCGGGCCACCACCGCGGCGTCGGTCACTCCGGGCTGGGCGCGCAGGGCGGTCTCGATCTCGCCGGGCTCGATGCGGTAGCCGCGGATCTTGACCTGGTGGTCGGCGCGGCCGACGTAGGCGAGCTGCCCGTCGGGCAGGACGCGCACCAGGTCGCCGGTGCGGTACATCCGGGCGCCGGGCGGGCCGAAGGGGTCGGTGGGGAAGCGTTCGGCGGTCAGTTCGGGGCGGCCCCGGTAGCCGCGCGCGACGCCGCCGCCGGCGACGTACAGCTCGCCCACCGTGCCCTGCGGCACCAGGCGCCCGCGCCCGTACCGGTCCAGGACGTAGCCGTGCTGGCCGGTCAGCGGCCGGCCGATCGGCGAGCGTGCCGGGGCGTGGGTGTCGGCGGCGGTCAGCGGCCGGTGGGTGACGTGCACGGTGGTCTCGGTGATGCCGTACATGTTCACCAGCTCGGGCCGGCGGTCGGCGGGCGTGTCGAACCAGTCGCGGTAGTCGCGCACGTCGAGGGCGTCGCCGCCGAAGACGACGGTGCGCAGCGCGAGGTCCGCGAAGTCCCGCCCGCTGTGGTCCAGATGGGTGCGCAGTCCCTTGAATGCGGCGGGTGTCTGGCTGAGGACGGTGACCTTCTCGTCGCGCAGGACGGCCAGGATCGCGGCGGGGTCGCGGACCTGCTCCTCGGTGAGCACCACGACGCGGCCGCCGCTGGTGAGCGGCCCCCACAGTTCCCACACGGAGAAGTCGAAGGCCGGTGAGTGCGCCAGGGTCCACACGTCGCGCGGGCCGAAGTCGAAGTGGCGGTCGGCCGCGCCGAGCAGCCAGGCGAGGTTGGCGTGGGTGATCTCCACGCCCTTGGGGCGGCCGGTGGAGCCGGAGGTGTAGATGACGTAGGCGAGGTCCTCCGGCGCGGGGCGGGCGTCACCGGTGTCGGAGACCGGTCCGGCGGCGGAGACGGCCGCGTCGGCGGCGCCGTCGAGGGGGATCACGTCGACCGGCAGTCCCTGGACCGCAGCGCGGCCGGTGGCGTCGGCGACGACGAAGGAGACGCCGGCGTCGGTGAGGGTGAACTCGCGGCGGGCGCGCGGATGGGAGGGGTCCAGCGGCAGGTAGGCCGCACCGGCCCGCCACACCCCGAGCAGTGCCACGGCCAGGTCGGCCGAGCGGTCGAGGCAGACCCCGACCAGCGACTCGCGCCCGATGCCGGCCGCGCGCAGCCGGCGGGCCAGGGCGGAGGCCGCGGCGTCGAGCCGCGCGTAGGTCAGCGTCCGGCCGCCGCCGACGGCGGCAGGTGCGTCCGGGGTACGCGCGATGTGCTCCGCCAGGCGCTCGGGCGCGGTGCGCGGGGCGGTCCCGCCCGGCCGTACGGGGCAGGCCGGACCGCCTGGGCCGAGCAGGGCGGCGCGCTCGGCGCCGGTCAGCGGGTCGGCGGTGCTCAGCGGGGCGTCGGGCGTCTCGGTGAAGGTGCGCAGCAGGGCAACGGTGTGCGCGGCCAGCCGGGCCACGGACTCCTCTTCGAACAGGTCGGGGCGGTAGACGAAGACCAGTTCGCGGCGGGCGCCGTCCTCGCGCAGCTCCAGGGCCAGGTCGAACTTGGCGGTGGTGTGGTCGATGCGGAAGGGCGTGCCCGTGGCCCCGCCGAGCCCGAAGGCCCCCTGCCCCGCCGGGGCCTGGGTGAACAGCACCTGGAACAGCGGGTTGCGGGTCAGGTCGCGCTCCGGGCTCAGCTCGTCGACGACGCGCTCGAAGGGCAGGCCCTGGTGGGACAGCGCGCCCAGGACGCTCTCGCGGGTGCGGGCGAGCAGCAGGTCCGGGGTGGGATCGTCGGAGAGGTCGGCGCGCATGACGAGGGTGTTGACGAAGAACCCGGCCAGTTGCTCGGTCTCGGGCCGCTCCCGGTTGGCGACGACCGTGCCGATGGCGATGTCGTCCTGGCCGCTGTGCAGGGCCAGCGCCGCCTGGAACGCCGCCATCACCGCCATGTACGAGGTGGTGTCGGTGCGCCGCCCCAGTTCGTTCAGCGCCGCCGACAGCCTGCCGGGCAGCTCGGCGGTGTACACGGCACCGGTGTGGCGGGGGGTACCGGTGCGCGGGTGGTCGGCGGGCAGCTCCAGCGGGGTCAGGCCGGCCAGCCGGGTGCGCCAGTAGCCGAGGTCGGCGGCCTCGTCGGCGCCACGCTGCCAGACCGCGTAGTCGGTGTAGTCGATCGGCAGTTCGGGCAGTTCGGCCGGGCCGCCCTCGACCCTGGCGCGGTACAGTTCGCGCAGGTCGCGCACGAGGATCTCCAGCGACCAGCCGTCGGAGACGATGTGGTGCATGGCGAGGACCAGGACGTGGTCGTCGTCGGCGGCCCTCAGCAGGGTGGCCCGGAAGGGCGTCTCGGCCGCCAGGTCGAAGGGGCGCGTCGCCACCTCCCGTACGGCCTCGTCCAGGGTCCGCCCGGGGAAGGCCGCCAGGTCCGCCGTCTCCAGACGGGACCGGCCCGCGGGGTGGACGCGCTGGTGCGGGACGCCGTCGTGGGCGGGGAAGGTCACCCGCAGCTGCTCGTGGCGGGCGACGAGGTCGCGGACGGCCGCGTCGAGCGCGGCGGTGTCCACCGGACCGGTCAGCCGCCAGGCGGCGGGCATCAGGTAGGTGGTGGCGCCGGGATCGAGCTGGTCGAGGAAGTACAGGCGCTGCTGCGCGGCGGACAGGGGCGCGCGGTCGGGGCGCGGGGAGAGCCGGGGTATGGCGGCCGGGGCGGTTCCGGCCAGTCCGCGCAGCCGCTGCTCCAGCAGCCGCCGGGCGGCGGGCGACAGTGCGGGGCGCGCTGTCCGGGGCCGGGACTCGGGGCGGGCGCCGGTCCGGGCATCGGGCCGGATCTCGGGCTGGATCTCGGGCTGGATCTCCGAAGTGGTCATGGCGCGTTCCGTCCAATCTCAGTCTTGGTGGTCCACCGTCAGGGACAGGTCGATCTCGTCGTCGCTCATCGCGGAGATCAGTTCGACGAGCTGCCGCTCCACCTCGGCGGCGAGCAACTCGACGGTGGGGTGCTCGAACAGGTCGCGGACCTGGACGGGGCAGTCGAAGGCGGCCCGCAGGCGGGACGCGGCGGCCACGGCGCGCAGCGAGTGCCCTCCCAGTGCGAAGAAGTCGTCGTGCACGCCGACCCTGGGCACCCCCAGCACCTCGGCCCAGATCTGCGCCGTCACCGTCTCGGTGGGGGTCCTCGGCGGTGCGAACCGGATGGGGGCGGGGAGTTCGGGCTCGGGCAGGGCGGCGGTGTCGAGCTTGCCCTGCACGGTCAGCGGCAGGGCGTCGAGCAAGGCGAAGGCGGCCGGCACCTGATAGGCGGGCAGATGGGCGCGGCAGTGGGCGGCCAGGGCCTCGGCACTGAGGCCTCGGCCCGCGGCGTAGCCCACCAGGGAGCGTTCGCCGCGCAGATCGCGGACCACGACGGCGGCCGAGTGGACGCCGGGGTGGCGGCGCAGCACGGCCTCGGTCTCGCCCGGCTCGACGCGGAAGCCGCGGATCTTGACCTGGTCGTCGCTCCGGCCGGTGAACTCCAGTTCGCCCGAGGGCAGTCGGCGCACCATGTCGCCGGTGCGGTAGAGCCGGCCGCCGCCGGAGGCGAAGGAGTCGGGCACGAACCGCTCCGCGGTCAGCGCCGGCCGCCCCAGATAGCCGCGCGCCAGCTCCGGCCCGCCGACGAGCAGTTCGCCGGGGACACCGAGCGGGGCGAGGTTCCCGTGGGGATCCACCACGTAGACCCGGCGCGAGCCCAGCGGGCGGCCGATCGGCACCCGGCCCTCCACCGGTCCGGTGACCGGGTGGGCCGTGGCGGAGACGACCGACTCGGTGGGCCCGTAGGTGTTGACGACGGGGACACCGGGCAGATGGGCGAACCATCGCTCCAGCGGCCCCGAGGGCAGCTCCTCTCCCCCGGTGACCAGCAGGCGCAGGCTCGCGAGGTCGTCCGCGACCGTCTCCAGCCCGGCGACCACCTCCTCCCAGTAGGAGGGGGTGAGTTCCATGACGGTGATCCCCCCGTCGCGTACCCGTGCGGCCAGCTCCTCCACCGACCACACCTCGTCGGGGCGGACGACCACGGTCGCGCCGCACGTCAGCGCGGGCAGGATCTGCTCCAGGGAGGCGTCGAAGGAGAAGGAGGCGAAGGCCAGCACCCGGTCCTCTGCGGTGATCGCGAACAGTTCGCGGGCGGCGGCGACATGGGCGGCCAGGGCGTGGTGCTCCACACCGACCGCCTTGGGCCGGCCGGTGGAACCGGAGGTGAAGATGGTGTACGCCAGGTCGCGCGGGTCCGGGACGCGGCGCGGACCACCGGGATCGGGGCGTACCTCGTCGGCCGGTACGGCGGGGAGTGCGAGCGCGTCGCAGACACCCGCGGTCGCCGCGTCCGCGACGACGCAGTCCACCCCCGCCTCGGCCGCCATGAACCGCAGCCGCTCAAGCGGAAGATCGGGATCGAGGGGCACATACACCCCACCGGCCCGCCACACCGCCGCCATCGCCACCACCGAACCGATCCCGCGCCGCAGCAGGACACCCACCGCACTCCCCCGGCCCACCCCGGCCTCCACCAGCGCCACCGCCAGCCCACCGGACAACCCGTCCAGCTCGCCATAGGTCACCGACCGCCCCCCGCACACCAGCGCCACCGCACCCGGCTCACCCCCCACAGCGACAGCGGCGAACGAATCCGGCCCGGCCTCGGGCCCGTCCGCCCCCGCGGTGGCGACCAGGTGCGCGTGTTCGGCGGGGGAGAGCAGGTCCACCCGGTGGACGGGGATGTCCGGGTCGGCCGTGACGGCGGCCAGTACCCGTCCCACGTGTTCGGCCAGCCGGGTGACGGTGGCGGCGTCGAAGAGGTCGGCCGCGTACTCGACGTTGAGTGCGAACCGGTCGGGATAGAGGAGGAAGGTGGTGGTCAGGTCGAACTTGGCCGACGCCCACGGCAGGTCGAAGCCGGTCGCCTCCAGGCCCTCGATGTCCGGCCCCGCCGCGGGACTCTCCTGGACGTCGACCATCACCTGGAACAGGGGGTTGCGGGACAGGTCGCGCTCGGGCCGCAGCCGTTCCACCAGCTTCTCGAAGGGCACGTCCTGGTGGTCGAAGGCGCCCAGCACGGTCGCGCGGACCCTTCCGAGCAGTTCGGCGAAGGTGGGGGAGCCGGACAGGTCGGTGCGCAGGACGACGGTGTTGACGAAGAATCCGACCAGCCGCTCCAGCTCCGTCCGGCCGCGGCCGGCGACGGGGGTGCCCACCGGCACGTCGTCCTGCCCGGACCAGCGGGCCAGCACCGTCTGCACCGCGGCCAGGAGCACCATGAAGCGCGTCGCCCCCTGCTCGCGGGCGAAGGCGTCCAGCCGGGCGGCCAGTTCGGACGGCAGTCCCACCTCGACCGCGCCGCCCCGGCCCGACCAGGCCGCGGGGCGGGGGCGGTCGGTGGGCAGCCGCAGCGCCGGGAGGCCCTTGAGCTCCTCCTCCCAGTAGTCCAGCCGGCCCTCCAGCGTCCCGTCCCCGGCCCGGTCGCGCTGCCACACCGCGAAGTCGCCGTACTGCACGGGCGGTTCGGGCAGCGTCGGGGCCCGGCCCGCCAGGCGCGCCCGGTAGCAGGCCGCCAGTTCCTCGGTGAAGACGTCCTTGGACCAGCCGTCGGTGGCCACGTGGTGGAAGGCGAGGACGGCGACGTGGTCGCGCGGTTCCAGCTCCCACACCCCGGCGCGCAGCATCGGCGGGCGGTCCAGGTCGAAGCGGCGGGTGGCGAGCGCGTGGGCCTGCTCCCGCACCGCTTCCAGCCGGGCCGCCTCGTCCTCGCCACCGGGGGCGTGCCGCCACTCCAGCGGTACGCCCGCCGGGTCGCAGACCTGCTGTGCGGGACGGCCGTCCACCTCGACCAGCGCGGTGCGCAGCACCTCGTGCCGGGCCGTCATGTCGTCCAGTGCGGTCTGCCAGGCATCGCGGTCCAGGCCGCCGCGCAGGCGCCAGGAGAACCACAGGACGTACTCGTCGCCCGCCTCGGAGGTGCGGTCCAGGAACCACAGCCGCTCCTGGGCGAAGGACATCGGCAGCGGGCCGGAGCGGTCCACGGGGGTGACGGCGTTCCCGGCGGCCCGCCGCGCGGCGGCCACCGCCGGACCGAACTCCCGGATGCGGGGGTTCTCGAACAGGGTGCGCAGCTCGATGTCGCGGCCCAGGCGCTCGGCGACGCGGGAGACCGCCATCGTGGCGAGCAGTGAGTGACCGCCCAGGTCGAAGAAGCCGTCGTCGATGCCGACCCGTTCGGCACCGAGGACGTCCGCCCAGACGGACGCGATGATCCGCTCGCTCTCGTCGCGGGGCGCGGTGTAGGCGACACGGCCGGTGGCCCGGTCGGGGCGGGCGTCGGGCAGCGCGGCCCGGTCGAGCTTGCCCGAGGCGTTGGCGGGGAGCGCGTCGAGGAGCACGAAGTCGGAGGGCACCGCGTAGTGCGGCAACCGCTCGGTGCACCAGGCCCGCAGCGCGGCCGGCTCGGCGGCGCCGCCGGTGCCGTCCGTCACGACGTAGCCGATCAGGGTCTGGCCGGTACCGGTGTCGGGTCGCACGGCGGCTGCGGCCACCCGGGGGCACTCGCGCAGGACCGCCTCGACCTCGCCGAGCTCGACGCGGAAGCCGCGGATCTTGACCTGGTCGTCGCTCCGGCCGAGGAACTCCAGGTCCCCGGACGGCAGCCACCGGACGACGTCGCCGGTGCGGTAGAGCCGGCCGCCGCCGGAGGCGAAGGGATCGGGCACGAACCGTTCCGCGGTCAGCGCCGGCCGCCCCAGATAGCCGCGCGCCAGCTCCGGCCCGCCGACGAGCAGTTCGCCGGGGACACCGACGTCCACGGGCCGGTCGTGCGCGTCCACCACGTACACCCGGCGCGAGCCCAGCGGGCGGCCGATCGGCACCCGGCCCTCCACCGGTCCGGTGACCTCGTACGTGGTGGAGGTGACGGTCGTCTCGGTCGGCCCGTAGGCGTTGCAGACCCGCACGTGGGGCACCTCGGCCCGCCAGGCGGCCAGCGCGCCGGCCGGTACGGACTCACCGCCCAGGATCAGCAGCCGCAGACCGGCCAGTTTCGCGGCGGCACGGCGGTCGAGGGAGAACGCCAGCTCGGTCCAGTAGGTGGGCGGGAGGTTCACGACGGTGACGCCGTGCCGCTCGACCACCTCGGGCACCTGGGTCGGCAGCCAGGGTTCGTCCGGGCGGACGACCACCTGTGCGCCGCACGTCAGCGCGGGCAGCACCTGGTCCAGGGAGGCGTCGAAGGAGAAGGAGGCGAAGGCCAGCACCCGGTCCTCTGCGGTGATGCCGTAGCGGTCGCGGGCGGCGGCGACATGGGCGGCCAGGGCGTGGTGCTCCACACCGACCGCCTTGGGCCGGCCGGTGGAACCGGAGGTGAAGATGACATGCGCCAGGTCGCGCGGGTCCGGGACGCGGCGCGGACCACCGGGATCGGGGGCAGCGGTGTCGGCCCGTACCACGACCGCACCCAGCCCGGCGGCCGTATCCGCGGTCGCCGCGTCCGCGACGACGCAGTCCACCCCCGCCTCGGCCGCCATGAACCGCAGCCGCTCAAGCGGAAGATCGGGATCGAGGGGCACATACACCCCACCGGCCCGCCACACCGCCGCCATCGCCACCACCGAACCGATCCCGCGCCGCAGCAGGACACCCACCGCACTCCCCCGGCCCACCCCGGCCTCCACCAGCGCCACCGCCAGCCCACCGGACAACCCGTCCAGCTCGCCATAGGTCACCGACCGCCCCCCGCACACCAGCGCCACCGCACCCGGCTCACCCCCCACAGCGACAGCGGGCGCGGGACCGGCCGGACGGTCGGGGGCGGTGCTCCACCGCGCCTGGGGCCGGACGCCCGCCGTGTGCGGTGCGGACCCGTCCGGCACGGACCCGTCCGGCAGTGGCTCGCCGTGCGGGGACTCGCCCCGCAGGGGCTCCAGCCGCCGGGCGAGCTCTGCCACCGGGGTCCGCGGCTCGTCCAGGACCGCGCGCAGCAGCCCTGTGTAGGCGGAGGCGAACCGGCGCATGGTCCCGGCGTCGAACAGGGCGGTGGCGTACTGCAGCCGGGCGGCGATGCCGCCGTCCGCGCGCAGACCGAGGTCGAGGAAGACGTCCATCGTGGTGCCGGTGAGTGGCGGCGCCACCAGCTCCGCCTCCAGCCCCGGCAGGAGGACGGGCCGGTGGGCGGTGTTGAGCAGGGTGAACGACGCCTGGGCCAGCGGGTGGCGGGACAGGTCGCGTTCGCCGCCCACCGCGCGCACCACGTGGTCGAACGGAGCGTCGGCGTGCGAGAGGTCCTTCAGGACGCCGGTGCGGACCCGCTCCAGGAGGGCTCCGAAGGCGGGCTCGCCGGACAGGTCGGTGCGCAGGACGACGGTGTTGACGAACGGGCCGATCAGATCCGCCGTTCCCGCGTGGCCGCGGTCGGCCATCGTGGTGCACACCGCGATGTCGGTACGGTCCGTGCATCGGGCCAGCAGGGCCTGGTAGACGGCGAGCAGCAGCATGTAGCGGGTCGAGCGGTGCTCGCGGGCGACCCTGTCGACGTCGGCCACCAGGTCGGCGGGCAGGGTGAAGCGGACGACGTCGCCGGAGCCGTCCCAGAACCGGGGGCGCGGCCGGTCGGTCGGCAGGTCCAGGGGGGTGGTGCCGCGCAGCCGGTCGCGCCAGTAGCCGAGCAGGCGTTCCATGCGCGGACCGCTCAGCCGCTCGGCCTGGGCACGGGCGAAATCGGCGTACCGCAGGGCCGGCGGGGCCACGGCCTCACCCCGGTAGCCCGCGGCCAGCTCGCGCAGCAGCACGTCCCACGACCAGCCGTCGACGGCGATGTGGTGCACCACCAGGAGCAGCAGGTGGTCGTCGGGTGCCAGACGGGCGAGGACCGCCCGCATCGGGTGCTGCGTCGCCAGGTCCAGCGGACGGCCCAGCTCGCGGGCGAACAGTTCCTCGGCGCTGCCGGCCTCGGTCCGCTCCAGCACCGCACCGCCCGGGCCGTCCACCCGCGGGACGGGCTCGCCGTCGACGGCGGTGAACCGGGTGCGCAGCACCTCGTGCCGGTCCACGACGCCCGCCAGCGACCTCTCCAGCGCCGGCACGTCGAGCGGGCCCCGGACGCGCAGCGCCAGGGGGAGCAGGGAGTCGGAGGAGTCTCGGGCGAGCTGGTCCAGGAACCACAGCCGCCGCTGAGCGAAGGATGCCGTGCGGTCGTCGTCACCGTGCCTCGCCCCGTGGGGGGCAGTTCCTGTTGTCACTGTGGCCTCCATGCGGTGTTTTCCCGAAGACTGCCGCCGCCGGGAGGCCTCCCGACAGGGAAGAAGGCGCAGCCCCGTGCGCAGCGCGGCCTGCGCGTCCGTCCCTTCGCGCGGACACGGGCGCGCGGCGGTCCGTCCGGATGGTCCGGAGGGACCGCCGCACGGCCCGGGTTCGGAGCCGGGAGCGGGGCCGGGGCTACACCTCCCCCGTGTCGGCCACGGCGACGAAGCGCAGCTCGGAGGTGTAGGAGCGGCCCTCGTCATCGGTCAGCCAGGTCTGCTCGGGAGTGGGCAGCATCTCGGTGACGACGATCTGCCCGTCCGGGTCCTTGCGGGCCAGCCGGCGCAGCGCCTTGGCCAGGACGTTCACGTAGACCGGGCTGTCGAAGTCGACGTAGAACGGGCGGGGTTCGGCCGGCGAGGTGACGAACACGAAACGCGGCAGACCGGTTTCCCCCCGCCAGTGGCGGGCCCGCAGGAATCTGCGCGCCTCGCCCTTCTCGGCGGCGAAGTCCGCCGCGCCCGCGGGGATCCGCCAGGTCTCCCTGGCCACCACGAGCCGGTCGACCGTGATCCGCGGCGAGTGGGCGGTCTCGGGCAGGACCCGGAACAGATCCATCGCCAGGGTGGTCAGGACGTGCGAGAACACGTCCACGGCCGCGAACTGCGCGCCGTCGGGCAGGACGACCGCCAGTTCTCCGTCGTCCCGCTCGCGCACCGCGACGTCCGCGCTGTTGACGGTGCGCGGCCGGCCGGGGTCGGCGGTGAAGTCGAGCAGGGCGACCTGGTGGTCCCGCGGCCGGACCAGGGCGTGCCGGATGCGGGCCGACAGGCGGGACCGGTGCTCCTTGGGCAGCAGCGGCATCAGGCGCGGACCGGGGTGGTCGCGGTCGGTGAGCGCGGTCAGTTCGCCGGGGTCGGGGTGCTGGTGGACGAAGAGGGAGGCGCCCAGGGTGTTGGCCGCCAGGTGCAGCTCCCCCAGGACGAGTTCGAAGTCGCCGCGTGCGACGGCCTCCGCCCCGTCGGCGGCGATCATGATGTCGGGGCTGATGTAGCGTGCCGCCGTCCAGCCGCCGCCCGGCCCGCCGAACCGCTCGCGCACCGGGCCCGCGACGCTCTCCAGCGGCAGCCGCACCCGGCGGGCTCCCGTCGGGGGTCGGAGGATCTCCTTCCAGCGGTTCTGGAAGTCGCGCTGGATCCCGGCCGCCGCCGCGGGTGCGTCGCCGTGCAGGACCGGCATGCAGGCGAACCAGAACGCGGCCAGATCGACCGGCCCGTGCGCGGCCAGGCCGCGGTACACCTCCTTGGCCCGCTTCATCACCTCGTCGGCCAGCCGGGCGGTGAGCCAGCCGGCGCTGGTCAGCAGCGGTTCCAGCGGAGCGAGGGCGTCGCGCACGGCGGGGCCGAGGCGGGCGGTGGCGGCGCGACGGCAGTCGGAGTACACCAGGGCGCGGCACGGTGCCGTCCCGGCCGACTTCTCCCGCACGGCGGCGGTCTCGGTCAGAGCGGTGAACTCCTCCTCCAGCTCCGTCAGAGCCTTCACCAGCGCGTCCGCGCCCCTCGCGTCCCGTACCCGGGCGCGGTGCCGTTCCAGGGCATCCAGCGCGCCCAGCGAGCGCCTTCGCGCCTCCGTGTCGCCCACCCGTTCCAGCCAGGCCCGCAGGGAGCGTTCGGGGTGGGCACCGGCGGGCACCTCCACGCGCCACACCGCCCAGCGCCGCGCGACCAGGTCCTCCAGCACGGCGGGCACGTCGGTGCGGGGCAGGGCGGCGGCGATCTCCCGCGCGGTCCGCACGCCGTCGCACCGCGCCAGGACGGCGGCGGTGGCCTCGCCGACGGTCTGCGGCGGCCGGCCCGGCACCGTGACCCGGGTGCCGTCCAGGCGGACGAAGGGAACGCGCCGGGGGGCCGTCCACTCCCGCAGCGCGGGGTCGGCGCCGATCGTCGCGGCGAGGGCGTCGACGGCCCAGCCGGCCCAGTAGACCTCGGAGTCGGCGACCAGGCCGCGGCCGGTGTCCACCTCCACCCCGTCGGTGTGCGGATCCCAGCGGCCCCAGCCGACGGGGCCGAAGAAGCCGATGGTGTCGTTCTTGACGCAGAAGCGCTGCCAGTAGTGCGCCACCAGCTCCTCGCGCTGGCGCGGCATGCTGGTACGTCCGGCCGCGGTCGGCGTCCAGTTCAAGAACGGTTTGAGGCCCGAGTCGAGCACCGGCCGGTTCTGCCAGGCCACGGCCTCGCGGAAGGCCGGGGTGCGGGCGATGTCCTGGAGGGCGCGGGCGGTCTCCACCGCGGCATCGGCGCACAGGCGGGCGAAGTCGTCCCACCGCTCACCGGTCGGCAGCTCTCCGGGGGAGAACTTGTCGGCGGCGGCGGCCAGTCCGGGCGGGGCCAGTCTCAGCACTCCCCCGGCGGGGAACCCGGGGCCGCGCAGCGCGAACTGCTCCCACAGCCGCCAGCGTCCGCCGGGCAGACGGGTGTCGGTCACGGTCTTCTCCTCACACCTGGACGAAGTCGGAGTCGACGACGGACGCGAGGTCGGCGGGCGTGGGGTAGGCGAAGACGAGCGAGACCGGTACCTCCACCCCCAGGGCCTCCTGGATCCTGCCGGTGATCTGGAAGGCGGTCAGGGAGTCGCCGCCGACCTCGTAGAAGTCGCTGTCGCGGTCGAGGCCGGCCACGCCGAGGGTCTCCCGGTAGACGGCGACCAGCAGATCGACGGTGGCGGTGGCAGTGGCGGTGGGGGTGGTGGTGTGATCGGTGGCGGTCATGGGATCTCCTCCAGGTGGTGTCGGGCGGTGGCGGCCCTCAGGGCCGCGGTGGTGTTGCCGCCGGAGACGACGGCGACGGATCTGCCGCGCCTGCGCTCGCGCAGCGCGCCGGCCAGTGCGACTGCTCCGCTGGGTTCGGCCCTGATCCCGCGGCGGTTGAGCAGGTCCACCGCGGCCAGGACGTCGGTGTCGGACACCGTGACCATGTCGTCGACGCGGTCGCGGACGATCGGGTAGGGCACCGCACCCGGCCGCTGGCACCGCAGCCCGTCGGCGACGGTGTCGCGGGATGGCAGGCACAGGGGGCGGCCGGCCGCCAGGGAGCGGGCGTAGCGGGGCATGGTGGCGGGTTCGACGCCGACCACCCGTACCGGGTGGTCCCGGGCGGCCAGGCAGACCCCGGCCAGCAGTCCGCCGCCGCCGGTGGGGACGTAGAGGGCGACGGCGTCGGGCACATCGGCGAGGATCTCGGCCCCGACCGTCCCCTGGCCCGCGACGACGAGCGGATGGTCGGAGGAGGGCACGAACACCGCGCCGGTCTCCGCGGCCAGGGCGCGGGCCGCCGCGTCCCGTTCGCCGACCCCTCCCGCCGCACCGATCGTGTCGGCGCCCAGGGAGCGGATCAGGGCGGCCTTGGCCTGGTTCGCGCCGGCCGCGAGCACCACGGTCAAACGGATGCCCAGTTGTGCGGCGAGCCCGGCCAGCGCGATCCCGTGGTTGCCGGAGGAACCGGTGACGATGCGGCGGGCCTGCAGTCCGAGGACGGCGTTGGCGGCCCCGCGCATCTTGAAAGAGCCTCCGTACTGGAGGTGTTCGGCCTTCAGCAGCACCTCCGGCGCCACAGCCGGCATCCGCAGCAGCGGAGTGCGCCGGATGTGCGCGGCGATACGCCGGGCGGCGAGGTACAGGTCGATGGGTCCCGGTTCGACGGCGGTGGTCACGGGGCGCCTCCCGCACGGGATCCCGTGCCCGGCCCCGTTCCCGCCAGAGTGCGGCGGTCGGCCTTGCCGCCGCGGGTGGTGGGCAGCTCGTCGAGCCGTACGAACCGGCGGGGCATCAGATGCGGCGGCAGGGTGCGCCCGAGGTGCACGCGCAGCGCCGCGTCGGTGACGTCCGCCAGATCACCCGTGATGTGGGCGGTGAGGTGGCCGCGTCCGAGGTCGTCGGTGCCGGCGGTGACCACCGCCTGTGCCACCCGGGCGTGGGCCAGCAGGGCGCCCTCGACCTCGGCGGGATCGACGCGGTGGCCGCGGATCTTGACCTGACGGTCGTTCCGGCCGAGATAGCGCAGCCCGCCGGGCCCCGCCTCGGCCAGGTCTCCGGTGCGGTACAGCCGGGCGCCGGGCGGGCCGAAGGGGTCGGGGACGAAGCGTTCGGCGGTGCGGGCGGGCAGGCCGCGGTAACCGCGGGCCACGCCGACTCCGCCGATGCACACCTCGCCCACGGCCCCTCGGGGCACCGGCTCCAGAGCGTCGTCGAGCAGCCGCACCACGACGCCGTCGATGGGTGTGCCCACGATGTCGGCGGTGATGTCGGGCTCGGCGGGGACGGCGTGGCGGGTGGAGGTCATGG
This sequence comes from Streptomyces shinuiensis, assembly GCF_043660855.1. Taxonomy (NCBI): domain Bacteria; kingdom Bacillati; phylum Actinomycetota; class Actinomycetes; order Kitasatosporales; family Streptomycetaceae; genus Streptomyces; species Streptomyces shinuiensis. The sequence goes on from NZ_JBIHML010000001.1 coordinate 132,683, forward strand.
TGCACTCCGTCGGGCCGTACTGGTTGACCAGGGTGCCCCGGATCAGGGCGCGCCCTCCGGCGGCGAGGAAGGGCCGCAGCGACTCGCCGCTGGAGACGACCAGTTCGAGCCCGGCGAACAGCCGCCGCGCGTCGGGCCTCCCGGCCAGGAAGGTCAGGAAGGAGGGGGTCACACTCAGCAACGTGGTCACCGAATGGGCGCGTACGGCGGCGCCGAACGACTCGGGCCGCAGCAGCTCCGCGCGGGGCAGCAGGACCAGTCGGCCGCCGGCCAGCAGCGGCGCGAAGGTGTCGCGGATGGAGGCGTCGTAGCCCGGCGGCGCGGTCTGGAGCGCCACGGTGGCGGGTCCCAGTCCGTAGTCGCGGGCGATGAAGCGCAGGTAGGAGTCCAGGCTCCCGTGCTCGACCAGCACGGCGCCGGGCTCGCCGGTGGTCCCGGAGGTGTGGCTGACGTAGGCGAGCGCGCGGGGATCGGGCGGTGCCGCCCGGGTGGCGGCGGTCGCGGCGTCGGCGGTGAGGCGATCCGTCAGCACCGGCCGGCCGGGCACGGGCAGGTCGAGGCGACCGGCCAGGTCGGAGGTGGTCAGCAACAGGTCGGCGCCGCCGCTGCGGACGAGCGCGGCCAGCCGCGCGGAGGGCTGTTCGACGTCGAGGGTGAGGAAGGCCGCCCCGCAGCGTACGGCTGCGGCCACGGCCACCACGGCGTCCGCGCCGCGCGGCACGGCCACCGCGCAGACCGTCTCCGCACCGGCGCCCCGCTCCAGCAGGACGGAGGCCAGCGCGTCGATCCGGTGGGCGAGTCGGGCGTAGGTCAGATCACCGCCGGGGGTGGTGAGCGCGATCCGTCGGGGGGCGCGGGCGGCGTGCCCGGCGATGTCGTCGACGAAGGTGCGCATCACGCCCCCCCGCCCGTGCGGGCGGCCGCCGGGTCGGTGACCGTGCGGTCGACGGCGACGAAGCGCAGTTCGGACGTGTAGGCGTTGCCCTCGTCGTCGGTCAGCCAGGCCTGTTCGGGGGTGGGCAGCATCTCGCTCACCTTCACCCGGGCCCCGGGGTCCTTGCGGGCCAGCCGGCGCAGCGCCTTGGCCAGGATGGTCACGTAGACCGGGCTGTCGAAGTCGACGTAGAACGGACGGGGTTCGGCCGGGGAGACCACGAACACGAAGCGGGGCAGGTCGTGTTCGCGCCGCCACTGCCTGGCCCGTACGAAGCGTCCGGCCTCGGTCTTCTCCTCGGCGAAGGCGAGGGAGGCCACCGGGAACGCCCACGTCTCACGGGCCACGATCATCCTGTCGATGGTGACCCGCGGGGTGTGCTCCCCATCGGGACGCAGGGTGAAGCGGTCCATCACGCGCTGTGTGAGGGTGTTGGCGAAGACGTCCAGGAGGGGGAACTCGGCGCCGTCCGGCAGTACGGCGACCAGCCGGCCGCCACGCTCCTCGACCGCGACGTCGGCGCCGAGGACCGTGCGCGGCCGGTGCGGGTCGCCGGTCTGGTCGACCAGGGCGACGCAGTAGTCCTCGGGCCGTTCCAGGGAGGGTCTGCTGCGCGCGGACCACTTCAGCGGCAGCTCCTTGGCCAGCATCGGCAGCAGCCTCGGCCCGGGGAAGTCGCGTGTGGTCTCGGCCACCAGTTCGGCCGGATCGGGGTGCTGGTGCACGAAGAGCGAGGCGCCCATCGTGTTGAGGGCGCAGTGCATCTCGCCCAGGACCAGTTCGAAGTCCCCGCGCCCGAGCGCCTCGCGGTCCTCGGCCAGGATCAGTACGTCGGGGCTGACGTAGCGTGCCAGCGACCATCCCGCGCCCGGCTCACCGAACTCCTCGCGCACCCGCGCGGCGATGTCCTCGCCGGCCAGCCGCACCCGGCGCGCGCCCCGCGGCGCCTCCAGGACGCGGGCCCACTTCGCCCGCAGCTCGGCCTGGATCGCGTCGATGTCACCGGCCGCCTTCGGATGCGGTGAGGGCAGGCACTCCAGCCACAGCGTGCCCAGGTCCACCACTCCCCCGCTCCCCCCGGCGTCTTTGTCCGCCGCCTGTGCCCTCAGCCGGTCGTACACCTCCCGGATACGGGCGCCGACCGCCTCGGCGAAGCGGTTGGTCATCCAGCGCGCCGCGGTCAGGCACAGTTCCAGCGGCGCCAGCTCCGCCAGCAGGGCCGCACCGGCGGTGGCGGTGGCCGCGCGCCGGGCGTCGGAGTAGACCAGGCCCCGGCAGGGCGCGGTCCGCTCGCCCTTGGCGCGCTGGGCGGCGGTGGCGGTCAGTGCGGCGAAGTCGGCTTCCAGGGCCCCGATGGCGGTGGTGAGGGCGTCGGCGTCCGTCCCCGCGGCCTGCACCGCGTCGCGTCCGCGCTCCAGCACGGCCAGCTTCTCCAGGGCCCGCTCACGCGCCCGCCGGTCTCCGACGCGCTCGAGCACGGCACGCAGCGCACGTTCCGGGTGGGTGCTCGAGGGCACGTCCAGCCGCCAGTGCGCCCACCGCTTCCCGGTGAGCAGGCGCACGGTCCCGGCCGCCTCCCTCTCCCCGATCCCCGCCTCCGCGGCGATCTCGGCGACCGTCCGTCTGCCGTCGCACAGGTCCAGTACGGTGCGCTCGGTCTCGGTGATCCGCTGGGGTGGCCGGCCCGGCAGCCGCACGGCCCCGTCCGCGACGCGTACGAACGACACCCGGCACGGGGGTATCCACGCCATCAGGGCGGGGTCCTCTCCGAGCGACCTGGCCAGTGCGTCGACGGCCCAGCTCGCGAAGTACACCCGTGAGCCGGCCAGGAACCCCTCGCCGGGATCGACGGTGACGCCCCGTGCCGAGAGGTCCCAGCGGCCCCAGCCGACGGGGCCGAAGAAGCCGATGGTGTCGTTCTTGACGCAGAAGCGCTGCCAGTAGTGCGCCACCAGCTCCTCGCGCTGGCGCGGCATGCTGGTACGTCCGGCCGCGGTCGGCGTCCAGTTCAGAAACGGTGCGATACCGGTGCGCAGCACGGCCGGGTTCTGCCAGGCCACCGCCGCTCTGAATCGGGGCATGGCGGCGATCCGCTGGAGCAGCTCGGCGGTGTGCACGGCGGCGGCGGAGAACGCCTCGGTGAAGGCCTCCCACTCGGACCCGTCGCGTTCCTGCCCGGGGCCGAACTTGTCTGCCGCCAGGGCCAGTCCGGGCGGGGCCAGTCTCAGTACTCCCCCGGCGGGGAATCCGGGGCCGCGCAGCGCGAAGTGCTCCCACAGCCGCCATCCCCCGGCGGGGAGACGCACGTTCTCCGGGACGTCCGACATGGCGGAGCTCCTTCCAGGGGGTTCGGCGGGCTCGGGAGGGTTCGGCCCTGTCCGGCCGTCCAGCACACTGCCGGGGTGCACGGCGGGGGCACCAGAGAAGAACCGGCGGCGACGCGTGCGGACACCGCCGCGCGTTCGTCCCTGTGGAGGTTCCGCGGCTCCGGGCACGCTGTGCCCGTGGACCGAGCGAGTGCGAGAGGACGTGACGCGATGAGCGACAGCCACGAGGCCGGCTATCTGGTCGTCCGCAACCACGAGGAGCAGTACTCCATCTGGCGGGCGGACCGCGAACTGCCCGACGGGTGGTCCGCCGAGGGCACCGGTGGGACCAGGCAGCAGTGCCTGGACCACATCGACCGCGTGTGGACGGACATGCGGCCTCTGAGCCTGCGGCAGGCGGCCGGAGTCTGAAGGGCATGCGGGCGGGGCGGGGTGTGGGACACCCCGCCCCGCCCGCACTGATACCGGAAACCCGCTCGACGGGATCCGGACGGCGTCCTCCACCGCCCGGGGCCCCCGCGGCGCGTACCGGGACGCTTCTCCCGCGGGCCTCGCCACGCCCCCGCCCCCCGTACGCCGGGCGCGGTGGTCACCACCCGGTCCGGCCCGCCCGGCCGCTTCCATGACCGGCGCACGGCAGACGGCCGCCGGCGAATCGACGCGGACCGGCGCGGCCGGGGGCGCCCGTACCGACCTCGCCGGCGAACGCCCGGGCGGTCACGCACCGGACGTCACGGCCCCCTCCGCGTCTGCCCCCCCTGACACGCGGTCGCCGCACGGAGGATCCACGCCGGGTCCGCCCACCGGACACGCCCCGGCCCGGAACGAGCACGCCGGTTCCCTCCCGCCCCTCAGGGAGTACGCGGCAGCGGTGTGACGGCACGCCGCCCCCACCGCCTCACGGTGATCCCTCCCACGGGGGCGGAACTCGCGGATGCGGGCCCGTACGCCGGGACCGGCGTACGGCTGAAGCCCCTGACCCCCTTGCTCCGCAAAGCGGTTGGCGGCCCCGGCGCCGCACCCGCGCCCGCGGGTCGCGCCACGTACAAGATCCCGGCCGGCCCTTCGGCGGTGGCCACGGGCGACGGCCGCCGGATGAGACGGAAGGGTGTACTCCGCAACCTTCCGGAGCCTTGCCATTCCAGCGGACGTCACCCTATTCTCACCGAAAGAAAGCGCTTTCCCGCCCGTGAGGACTGCTCCACCGGAAGGCGGCCACCACGGCACCTGCCGCGACCTCGCATGCAGGCCGCCGCCGGTCCGCCGCGAAGGCTTTACCCGGGATGTCGACGTGCAACGAATCGAAAGGGCATACGCCACAATGAAGACGCATCGCGCCGTTCACGGCGACTTCGACGGCGACGGCCTCACGTAACGGATGGCGGACCACACCGCCGGCTCGGACAGCCACCCCGCGGGCGGCGGCACCGCGCCCGCGCCCTCCGGCGGGGCGGGCGGAAGCCCGGCCACGGCGACCCCCAAGGCCCACCGCCCGCGGCGAACCACCGAAACCACCCACACCAAGGAGAGGATCCGCTCCCGGGCCGATCACCGGCCTGCCCGGCGGCAGGCCGACAGACCGACAGTTGAATGTCATGCGCACGACATTAAGTAACACCGCTCAGTGTTCGAAGAGGAAATGGGAGACGAGATGAGACGAGCAGTCGCACTGCGGCTCTACGCGGGATTGGCCACGATGGCACTCGCGACCGCGACCGGTGTGGTCCTGACGATGCCCGCGGCATCGGCGGCGCCCAGCGGTCCCACCGGCTACGCGACCCAGAACGGCGGAACCACCGGCGGCGCGGGCGGGCAGACCGTCCGTGCCACCACGGGGACAGCGATCCACCAGGCCCTGTGCAGCCGGGCCAGCAGCAGCACCCCGATCACCATCCAGGTCGAGGGCACCATCAACCACGGCAACACCAGCAAGGTGTCGGGCGACAGCTGCAACACCGACGACGACAGGATCGAACTCAAGCAGATCAGCAACGTCACGATCGTCGGGGTCGGCGGTGGAGCCGTCTTCGACCAGGTGGGCATCCACATCCGCGAGGCCAGCAACATCGTCATCCAGAACGTGACGGTCAAGAACGTCAAGAAGTCGGGCTCGCCCACGTCCAACGGCGGTGACGCCATCGGCATGGAGAGCGGCGTCCGCAACATCTGGGTCGACCACGTCACCCTGGAGGCGTCGGGTGGCGAGTCGGAGGGGTTCGACGGCCTCTTCGACATGAAGGACGACACCAAGTACGTGACCCTGTCCTACAGCATCCTGCGCAACTCCGGCCGCGGCGGCCTGGTCGGCTCCAGCGAGAGCGACCGCTCCAACGGCTTCATCACCTACCACCACAACCTGTACGAGAACATCGACTCCCGCGTCCCCCTGCTGCGCGGCGGCATAGCCCACATCTACAACAACCACTACGTGGACATCCACAAGTCCGGCATCAACTCCCGTGCCGGAGCCCGCGCAAAGGTGGACAACAACTACTTCGAGGACTCCAAGGACGTCCTGGGCACCTTCTACACCGACGAGGCCGGCTACTGGCAGGTCGGCGGCAACGTCTTCGACAACGTGACCTGGTCCAGCCGCAGCAGCGAGAACAACCCCGCCGGGCCGAACCCGCAGTCCAACACCACCGTCGGCATCCCCTACTCCTACGACCTCGACGGCGCCGACTGCGTGCCGAGTGTCGTGAGCCAGACGGCGGGGGCGGGCAAGGGCCTGAAGGTGTCGGACGGAAGCTGCTCGCCGCAGACGCCGGACCCGACCCCGACGCCGACCGACCCCACGCCGACCCCGACCGACCCCACGCCGACGCCGTCCCAGCCCAGCGGAACCAACCTCAGCATCGGGGCCGGCTCCGACGGTTCCAGCAAGGCCAGCGGAACGAGCTACGGCAACGTGCGCGACGGTGACATGAGTTCCTACTGGTCGCCCACCGGATCGACCGGATCGATCTCGATCAAGTGGGGCTCCGCCACCACAGTATCCAAGATCAACATCCGGGAGGCGGCGGGCTCCGAGGGCAACATCGGTTCCTGGCGGGTCCTCGACCACGACACCGGCGCCGTCCTGAAGTCGGGCAGCGGAGCGGGTGTCATCACCTTCCCGCAGATCTCGCTGCGCAAGATCACCTTCGAGATCACCGGTTCGTCCGGCACGCCGAAGGTCGCCGAGTACGAGACCTACGCCGGATAACGGCACGACCCGCCGCCCGTCCGGCACCGGTATTCTCCGGGCCCGGACGGGCGGCGGCACGTCCGGGCCCGGTTCGCCCCGGTCGCCGTCCGCCGAGGCGTCCGCCCACCCGCGCGGACGGCGGCACGGACGCCAACGTCAGTTCTCCGTCCGGCAACGATCGTTCCGGAGAATGGCCCTGGCCGCGACACAGGCCGTAGTCTCGGCTTACCATCGGGTGACGACCGTTCGGAGGGTATGGTGACCGAGGCCTCTCACAACTCCTTGAACGAGGTTCTGGAGCGCCTGGACGCTCTGTCGGAGAGCAGGGGACTCACCCGCGACGACGTCCTGGACCTCGGTGAGCTGTCGGCCGCCACCGGCCTCGGTACGAGAGAGATCCGCACCCTGCTGAGGGGCGGGAGGGTGCGGGAGCGCAAGGTGGGGGAGACCGCTCCCCGGCGGGTGAACTTCCTGTACGAGCGGCGCCTGAGGCAGAGCGGAAGGAGACCGGCCGACATCGTCGGCGAGGTGGCGGCCCGCCTGGGAGTGACCGGCGCCTGGGCGCGCAGTCTCCTCCAGGGCGGGAAGTGCCCCAATGTGCCGCATCTCGCCGCGCTGGCCGACTACTTCGGGGTACCGCTGACGTTCTTCACCGACCCTCCCCACGACGCGCTGACCCGTGAACTCCGCCCGTTCGTGGGCCGGTTGGAGTCGGAACCGGCCGGGAAGAGGCACGACGACCCCCTGGCCGCTCTCGTCGGGGAGCACGGCGCCAGGGCGATCGCCGCCCGCGGCGGCGGGCCCGCCCTCACCCGTGCTCAGCGGGAGGCCATCGCCAGGTTCGTCGTCGATTTCGTCACGGACTCGGAGCCCGGACGATGATGAGGGAGGGCCGAGGACGCAGGGGCATCGGCAGGAGCACCCGGAAGGCCATGGACGAGCTCGTCCGCCGGCTCATGGACGGTCTCAGCCGCGACCCCGGACTGCAGGTGCCGACGGACGCGGAGTCACTGTGCCGGGCGCTGTGCCGGGAGATGAGTGCGCTCCGGGGCCGCCCTCTCGAGCTGAGGGTCGAGGAACTGCCGCGCGAGGCGGGCGGCATCACCGGACTGATGCTGTCCCTGGAGGAGCGGGACGTGATCCTCGTCGAACGCAGGGTGGAGGCCCCGCAGAAACCGATCATCGTGGGCCACGAGCTGTGGCACCTGCACCAGGGCCACAGCAGTTACCTGAGCCATGTGGAAGGCGGCACCGCCGCCGCCCGCATGCTGTCCCCCGCGGACGGCCCCGGCGACGGCGCGGTGCTGTACGCCGCGGCGCGCAGCCACTGCGACGCCCGGGAGGAGGGGGAGGCCGAGGCGTTCGGCGTGCGCCTGTACAGGGATTTCCGCAGATGGCTCGTGGACGACCCGCTGGCCGTCCCCCGCCCTGCCCGTACCGACGCGGTGGTGACCCGGCTGCGGACCACTCTCGGTCCCCGGTGAGACGGCCGGACCGCCCATGGACGCCTCCGAAGACGTCATCCCCCACATCTACTACCTCGCGGCGGTCGTGGCGCTGCTGCCCCTGTTCCTCAAGATGCGGTCCACCATCCGCGCGCGGCGCGAATCGCTGCTCCGCGTGGCGAGTCTCCTGCTGGTCATGGCCTTTCTCGTCCTCGCCTCCGCGGCCCCCCAGAGCATCGCACTGATCAACCGGACCACGGGCGTGACCAACATCGCGGCGCCCTGGGTCTACAGCCTGCTCACCGCGTTCAGCGCCTGCTGCCTGCTGATGCTCACCGCGTGGCGGGACGGGATCACTCCGTCGGCCAGCCGCGTGATGCGATGGGTCATCGCCGTGTACTCGCTGGTCATCGTCGCGCTGTGGGTGCTCTTCGCCCTCGGTGATCCCGCCGTCGAGCGCCTGCGCGACTTCGACACGTACTACGCCGACGAGCCGTACCTGCGCGAGATGATCACGCTCTACATCGTGGCCCACACCGTCGCCAACACCGTCAACTTCGTGCTGCTGTGGTCATGGGAACGCCGGGTGCGCCGCGTCGACGCATGGCTCCGTACCGGACTGCTGCTCATGGGCACCGGTTACATCGCCACCCTCTCCTTCAACGGCTTCAAGCTCACCGCGGTCGTCGGCCGGTGGAGCGGCCATGATCTGGACTGGCTCAGCACCCAGGCCGCCCCGCTGGCCGGCGCCATCGGTTCCATCCTGGTCGGCGCGGGCTTCCTGGTCCCTCACGCGGGCCAGGCGGCCTACGAGTTCTGGCGGGCCGGCCTGCGCCACCGCAGGCTCCTGCCCCTGTGCCGGCTGCTGAAGGAGCACGTCCCGGCCGGGCCCTCCACGCTCGTCGGCAAGCCGGACATCCACACGTCCCTGACGATCCGGGAGAAGGAGATACGGGACAGCCTCTACACCCTGGCCCCGTATCTGGACCGCGAGCTGCACCGCCGGGCCCGCCGGGCGGTCCTCGACCCCGGTCCCGTGCTCGGTGAGGTGCTGGGCCGGCGGCTCACCCCCCGGGAGGCCGAGGGCGTCGCCGGTGCCGTGGCCGTCGCCGCCGCCATCGCCGCCCGCGCGGAGGACCCGGGCAGGGGCGCCGAGTGGAGGAGTCCCGACAGCCTGCTCCGCGACGTCGAGGCCGTCTCCGTGGCACTGCGCCACCCCGGCATCGTCGAGGCGGTCCGCCGCAGTTCGGCCGTCAGGCCGGAGAGCACACCCGCCGCACGGAACGACACCCCCGCCCCATGAGATCCGCGAGGTCCGCGATAGTCCTCGGCGGCAGCCTGGCCGGCATGCTCGCGGCCCGCGCCCTGGCCGACTTCGCGACCGTCACCGTCGTGGAGCGCGACACCCTGCCCGAAGGGCCCGGGCCCCGCAGGGGGCTGCCCCAGGCGCAGCACACCCACGTGCTGTGGTCCGGCGGCGCCAGGGCCGTCGAGGAATTGCTGCCCGGCACCGCCGGTCTGCTCAGGGGGCGCGGAGCGCACTACGTGCCGGTGCCCACCGACATGGTCGTCCTCAGCCCGCGGGGGTGGTTCCGCCGCTGGGAGGAGTCCCACCACACACTTCTGTGCAGCCGTGAGCTGCTCGACTGGACCGTTCGCCGGCAGGTCCTCGGCCATGAAAGGGTCACCGTCCTGGAGAACACCACGGCCGGCGGTCTGCTCGGCGACGCGACCGCAGTCACCGGCGTCCGCGTCCGCCGGACCGACGGCACCGAGGACCGGCTCGCCGCGGACCTGGTCCTCGACGCCACCGGCCGCGCCTCGCGCGCGTCCTCCTGGCTGCGGGACCTGGGGCTGCCCGCTCCGGCCGAGCGGAGGATCGACCCGGGCCTCGTCTACGCCAGCCGTGTCTTCCGGGCCCCCGCCGCCGTGCGTGCCCTGGGGCGTTTCCCCACCGTCATCGTCCAGGCCGACCCCCGGCAGGCCCCCGGACGGGGCGCCTCGCTCATCATGATCGAGGACGGGCGCTGGATCGTGACCCTCTTCGGAACCCGCGGAGGCGAACCGGCCGAGGACGGCGGCGCTTTCATGGACTTCGCCCTGGAAGCACCCCGGCATCCGGTCGTCGGCAGGCTCATCGCGGACGCCGAACCCCTGACCGAGGTCACCCGCACCCGAAGTACCGCCAACTACCGCCGCTACTACGAGCGGATGCGCCGCTGGCCCGAGGGGTTCGCCGTCCTCGGCGACGCCCTGGCGGCCTACAACCCCAGTTACGGGCACGGGATGTCCACCGCGGCCCAGAGCGCCGTCGCCCTGCGGAACACGGTCGGGCGCCGCGGATGGGACACCCCGGGACTGGCGCGGCACGTCCAGAGGGCCGTGGCCGGGCCGGTGGACGCCGCGTGGATCCTGGCGGTCGGTCAGGACGTGCTCTACCCGGGCGCCACCGAGCACGGTCCCACCCTCCGGGACAAGGTCGCGTCCGCCTATGTCAACAGGCTGCTCCACACCGCGACCGGCAACGGCTGGGTGGCCCGCCGCATCACCGATGTCACCTCCCTCGAACGCCCGGCGTCCGTCCTGGGCGACCCCCGCCTGTCCCTCGCCGCGCTCCGCGGGCCCCGCCGTCCGAAACTCGACGGACCTCCCCTCACCAGGGAGGAGATGGCCGCCGCCGGTCTGTCCGCCTCGTCCGTCACCGCCTCGGACTGACCGGTCGCCGAACGCCCCGGCCCGGAACCGGGCGCGGATCTCGCGGATGGCCGCCCGCGAGGGCCCGGGCCGCACTGGGACTCCAGGTGGCGCGTCGGCAGCCACGACGCCCACCGGCCCACCGCCCTGGCCTGCGGGCACGGCGGGCCGGCCTCGCAGGACGCCGCGGCCGAAGGCGTGACGCACGCGAACTTGGTCGAGGGCCCGGGCATCGGCGACCGGGCGGTCATCGGCGAGGTGGCCGCGGCGGGCCGGCCTCCCCTCGGCGCGGAGTTGCTGGACGGCGACGCGGGCGAGGTCCTCGTGCACGAGCCGCTGTTCCGGGGCGAGGCCCGGGTGTGCGCACCTCGCCCACCGTCGCCGTGGGCGGCCGGGCGCCCAGTCGCCGGAGGCGATCGCTGACTTCCTGCGAGGCGGCGAGCGCGAGCGCTCCGTCCCCGCCGAGGTCGGGCGGATGCGGTGGACCGAGTCTCTGAGGATCAGCGCGACCCGCCGGCAGCCGTGGTGATACCGCTTCCGCTGTTGGAGGAGTTCGGCGAGGACCGCGGGGTCCGGCCGCCGGCCGCCCGGAGAGGCAGGTCCTGCGGCCGGCCGTGCGCCCACGGCCGGCCGCAGGGCTCCGCCGGCGGGGGCTACGCCCTCATCCCGGCCGACTGGCAGCGGTCACGGCGTCGCCGTCCTGCCGCCGAAGGACACGACGAGGCGTCCGTCGGAGGCGAAGGACCAGCTCATGGCACCGGCGTACGAGGAGCACCGGGAGCCGTTCGAGCCGGACCAGAACTGGTTCGAGCCGTCGGCGTCGCCGACGGTCTTGTCGTTGGACCCGCTGCCGCTGCGGCACGAGACGTTGTTCCGGAACACCGAGGTGCCGGCGTCGAAGGAGTAGTTGCGCTGGGCGTTGTCGATGCTGATGTTGTCCGACATCGTCATCCTGCCGGGGTTCCTGTTGTAGGTGAACCCGTGCTTGCCGTTGTCATAGGCGATGCTGCGCCGGATGACGTGGTCGACCCCGATGTCCTCGCCGCCGAGCTTGTAGCCGTTGCGGTCGCCGCTGGGGTTCTGGGTGCCGTCGCTGAGGGTGCCGTTCTCGTAGGCGAGGGAGTCCTCGATGGTCACCGCGCCGATGGGCCCGGTCTCGTCCTTGGTGTAGAGGTCCCAGCCGTCGTCGATGTTGTTGTGGGCCACCGCGTGACGGAAGACGTTCCCGGGGCCGGAGGTGAGCTTGGCGGCGAAGCCGTCGGCGTCCTCGCCGTCGGAGTCGGCGTTGTCGTACGACTCCGCGCTCAGGATGAGGTTGTGGGAGGGCCACCGGTCGCGGGGGGTGGAGGAGGACATCCGCGAAAGCTGCAGACCCGTGTCGCGGTTGAAGCGCGTCACCGTGCGCTCGATGACGTTGTTGCTGCCGCCGACGAAGATCCCGTTGTCACCGGCCCGCTCGACGACGATGCCCTTGACGTGCCAGTACGACCCGTTGACGGCGAGTCCGCGGTTCGACGAACCCTCGCTCTGCGCCGAGAAGTCCAGCACCGGCCTCTCGCCCGGGTAGGCGGACAGCTCCGTACGGTCGCCCGGTGTGCCGTCGTTGCCCTGCGGGATGGTGACCGTCTGCGAGAAGCGGTAGGTGCCGCCGCGCAGATGGATCGTCCCGCCGGGGGTGACGCGGCTGATCGCCGAGGTGAGCGTCGTCGGATCGGACTCCGTCCCGGAAGCGCCGGCGCTGCCGTTCGGCGCCACGTACAGCGCGGAGCCGGAGGGCGGCGGTGTGGTGCCGCCGCCGTCCACCTCGGCGTCGAGGTGGTCGACGTTGGGCAGGCCACCCGTGCCGGTGGGGCTGAACCGGATGGTGTTGGCACCCTGCCTCACCGGCACCGTGAGCGTCTTCGTCTTCCATCCGGTCCACACGCCGGTGCTCTCGAACGAAGCCGACGCGGCCGCCGAGCCGTTCACCGCGACGTCCGCGGACCGTGCGGCGGTGGTTCCGTTGGCGAAGCGGACCGACAGCGTCGCGGTGCCGGTCTGCGGGGCGTCCACCGTGAACTGGGCGGCCGCGCCCACGGCGTTCCGGCCGTTGCAGAAGCCCGTTCCGGAGTAGCCGGCGTGTTCGGAGTCGATGGTGCCGTCGCAGGTGGCGGGGGCGCGCTCGGCTTCGTAGCGGACCGGCGCGGCCGTCGCCGTGGCACCCGGCATGGCCACGGCGGCGCCGGCCGCCAGGGTGGCACAGGCCAGTAAGGACAGCGGGGTTCTCGACCTCATCGGGACATCGCCCTTCTGTGGGGGGTGCCTGCGCGGCAGGCATGGCGGTGTGACTTTCGGCACGAGAGGCAGAAAGCGCTTGCCACGCTAAGAGCACGTCACCGACAGGTCAATAGAAGGAACAAGGGGAGGACATTCGACAAACGATTGCTCAGAACCGGATCCATCCGTCGGAGTCGGGCTCGGTGTGGGTGTGCGCCGTGTTGTGCACCGCGCCGGAAGACCGGGCATCCGCCGGGTCTCCCCCTGGAGCGCCAGGATCCCGCGGCTGTTCCTCCCCGGCGGTGCCGCGCCGCGGGGCCGGCCCCCGGACCAGGAAGCCGGCCCGGGGGCCGAGCCCCACCGTGTCCCCCTCGCTCAGCCGCTCCCGGACCCCCGGGACCAGTACCCGGCCGTTGACCAGGGTGCCGTTGCTGGCTCCCTCCCGCACCTCGGTCACCCAGGCGGTGCCGTCCCCGGCGTGTTCGACGTACGCGTGCCGCCCCGAGACCGTGGTCTCCTCCGCGAGGATGCCGGACGCCCTCGGCGCCCACTCCTCGCTGCGGCCCAGACGCACCGTCTCCCCCCTCTCGACGTCCAGGTACCGTCCCATCTCCTGGAAGACCAGCCGCAGTCCGCCACCGGCCGGCTGCGCCGGGGCGGGACGGGGGCCGCCGTCGGCGCGGGCGCCGCACGACGGGCAGGCGGAGAGCCCGGAGGGCTGGGGCTTGGCGCAGTGCGGGCAGGGAGGGAGGACGGGACCGGTACACAGGGGCGCAGCCCCGTCGGGCGGGACGGGAATCCAGTCCCGGTCCCCATCAGAGTGCACGTCCAACGCCCGTCTCCCCCTTCTCGAAGTCGACGGCGAGTTCGACCCGGCCGTCCGCTGCCTGCTTGACGCCAGAGACCAGGACGGTCGTGCCCGCAGCGAGGTCGGGCGCGGCGAACAGGACCCGGGCCAGCGGGTTGATCAGATGGGTCTCCAGGACCATGCCGATGCCCCGTCCTCCGTTCCACTGGTCCGCCGTGCAGTGGCCCAGGAGGACGGCGCGCGCGTCCTGTGTGAGTTCGAGGTCGACGCGGTGCCCGGCCGCCAACTGCCGCCGGATGTTCCGCAGCTGCAGATCGAAGATCTTCTCCGCCACCTCGGGGGAGATGAAGTCGAAGACGACCACGTTGCCGCCGATGCGGTTCATCAGCTCCGGACGGCCGATGACCTGCTCGAAGTGCTCCTTGACGTTCTTCCTGACCGTCGCTTCGAGTTCGGGGTAGGGCGTGCTGGGGGTGACGATCCACTGCCGCGCCTGGGTCCCCGGATCGGTGCGCTGGACACCCAGGTTGGAGGTGAAGATCAGGACGCACTCGCTGAAGTAGGTGGTGACGCCCTGGCCATCCGTGAGCCGACCGTCCTCCAGGACCTGGAGGAACTTGTCGAGCACTCCCTTGTCCGCCTTCTCGATCTCGTCGAAGAGGATGACCCGGAACGGGTTCTGCCGCACCGCCGCGGTCAGCTCTCCACCCGCCTCGTATCCGACGTAGCCCGGCGGCGCCCCGACGAGCCGGTCGGCCGCGTGCGCGGAGGAGAACTCGCTCATGTCGAAGCGCAGGTAGGCCTGGTCGCTGTCGAAGAGGACGGAGGCGACCGCCTTGGCCAGTTCGGTCTTGCCCGTGCCGGTGGGACCCGCGAAGAAGAGCACCCCACGGGGACGGTGCCCGGGGCTGGTCGCCTGGGCGCCGGACAGTCCCAGCGCGGCGCGTTTGAGAATGTCCAGGGTCATCGACACGGCGGCCTCCTGGCCGAGCACCCGCCGGGAGACGGATCTCTCGTCGTCCGGGTCCTCGCCCTTCAGGACACGCTGCCGGATCTCCTGACGGCTCCAGGGGTTCTTCTCCACTCCGAGCCGGTAGATCCGGACCGCGTCGGGCATCGAGCCGAAGGGGATTCCGCGCGCCGCCGCCAGGCCGGCGCTCTCGCGCATGGCCATCAGCGTCATGCCCGCGGCCGCCCGGGCGAAGGCGCTCACGGCCTCCTCGTCCTTCGGTGTCACCACTCCGGCCTGGAGGGATGTGGGGGCGGCCCGCTCCCGGTCGTCCCGCAGGAGCCGGCGGGCCATCCGCCGCCGCTCGTCCGCATCGGGTTCCGGGACGGCCACCGCGCGGATCCGTTCACTGCCGGCGACCAGCCAGCCGGGAAGGTCCCGCTCCCCCTCGGCCAGCCAGATCACCGGGTTGAACAGAGCGGTGGCGTGCCGGGCCCTGGGTGCGGCCCCGGGCTTCGGCACCGGCTGCGCCCGGTCGGCCAGTTGCAGGCAGGCCAGAAAGAAGTCCCGTTCGTCGGTGGTGAGCCGGGTGACGTCCTGCACCAGACGCGAGGCATGCTCGACCACCAGCGCCACACGCAGCGGCGGCGGTTCGGCATGGTCGGGACGGGCCTTGCGGCGTTTCTCCGCCCAGCCCGAGGTGATGTCCCACAACTGCTCGGTCGCCTTCCGCTGCTGGGCGGGGCTCACTCCGGGGAACCCGCAGGGCTGCAACAGGGTCTGCGCCGCCTCCGCCACCTCGGGGTCCGCGTACATCAGGCGGAAGCCGTGGATCTGGTCGCAGGCCACGAGTACCTGGTAGCCCAGCCGGTGAAGCGGGTTCCACAGCACCTCCAGGAGCGGGCGGTAGTGGTCCCGGCCGTTCCTGTGCACCAGATGGAGGTCGTGGATGTTGCCGTGCAGCACATACTGCGAGTGCACGCTGAGTGTGCCGGTCAGTTCCTCGACGAACAGCGGATGCCGGTCGCCCTCGTGCGGTTCCGCGGGTGCCATCACAGGTCCTTGTCCTCATCGGGGCACAGGCGGTCAGCGCCGGCCGTCGCCGTCGACCGTCCGGTGCCCGGGGCGGGCGTGGTCGTCGGGACGGGCGCGTTCACCGAAGCGGGCGGCGAGCGGGGTTCCGGCCACCGCGCCGTGGGTGCGCTCCATCTCGAACCGCACGGTGAGACCGAGTTCCCGGGCCAGTTCTCCGAACCGCGCCAGCCGTTCCTGGGCCTGGGCGCACCTGAGGTCGTCCAGCGCCTTCTCCTCGGGGAGCCGTTCCGTGCCCGTCCCGGCGTGCATGGTGACCACCCGGAAGGCGTCTCCCGTCAGGGTCGCCCTCAGCCAGTGCTCCGGGCTCCAGTCCTCGGGGGCCCACTCCAGCGTCACAGTGCCGTTTCTCGTGCGGTCGACATGGACTTCCCCATCCGCGTCCCGGGCCAGCCGGTTCAGAACGTCGGCGCACCGGTCGCGTACGTAGAGGGCTTCGAGGGCGCTGTGCCGCTCCGCGACCCGCTGCCGCACTCTCTCCTGCTGCCGGGGGCTGAGCGGGACACCCTCCTCCAGGAACCCCCGAAGGGCGTCCTCCGCCTCCGGGTCCCGGCCGGGCAGGTGCTGGTCCTCGGGCAGGGACATGGTCAGGAAGCCGAGCTGTACGGCAGCGCGTTCCCCGTCCTGCCGTAGCCTCCAGGCCTTCTGGTTCGCGCGTTCGGCGAACCTGCGGGCCTCCTTGAGATGGAGGCGGGCGCGGCGCGGGTTGGTGGCGGCGTGGCGGGTGGCGTTCCCCACCGCCTCCGCGGCCAGCTCGGCGATCCGCGGATCGGCCCGCGGGTCCAGAGCGGCCAGGATTCCGGCGCCCCGCTCCAGGAAGGCCGCCGTGTCCGCCTCGTCGCCGAGCCGGGCGGACCGGGGCACCGGGGGCGGCGAGTCCCGTCGGCCGACCGCCGCGGCACGTTCGCGGTGCTCCCGCAGCATGGCGTCCCGGCGGACCCGCATGGCGTCCTGCCAGTCGTCCGCGCCGTCCGTGCGGCGCAGCGAGGCCGTGAGCGCTTCGGCCTCCCATGCCTCCTGCGCCGCCTCGGCACTCTCCAACGCCCTCTCGAAGCAGGCCAGTTCGCCGCGGAAGTCGCCGAGGGCGGAGCCGGCCGGATTCAGCGGCGGCGGCAGGCCGGGACGAGGTGGAGGGTCGCCCGGCGCGGTCCGGGCGACCCGTGAGGCACGGGCCAGCAGTGCGGTCCTGCGGGCGTTGGCCCGGGCGGCGGCGAACGCCGCGTCCCGCCACTGCTCCGCGGCCAGCGCGGAGAGTTCCTCCTGGCGCTCCAGGCAGCGCTGCTCCCCGGCCGCCCGTACCGCGGCGGAGGCCAGCACCCGGGTGGTCGCGAGCGCGGCGCGGCCGGCCAGCAGCGCCCCGCTGAGCGTGCCGAGTACGGTCAGGGCCGCGTCGGCCGCCTGCTGCAGCGCCTCGCCGGCCGCTTCCGCCAGCTGCGCGGACGCCTCGTCGGCCGTTTCGTTCAGATGGACCGCCCCGGTGTGTGGGGTGGCGCCCAGTTCCACCGACGGTGGCGGGGCGAAGGCCGCATCGGGCGCCACCAGATCCACCATGGGCAGGGCGAGGCCCGCGCTCATACATCGGCTCCTGTCGTATGTGTCGTGTGTGCCGTGCCGACCGTTCCCCTCCGGCCCGGGGTCCGAAGTCCCGGGACCGGGCGGCGCCGGCGCTCCCGCCTCTCCACGCGCCACCGGTGGCACCGGTACAGGCTCCAGCCGGCGAGCGCCGCCACCGTCGCCGCCGGCCAGAGCCACGGAACGGCGGTGAGCGCCTCGAATCCGAGCAGGAAGAGGGCGGTCAGGCACAGGGCGGCCAGGATGCGGGCACGCCATCCTCCGAGGGCGGCGGTCGCGGGCCGTTCGGCGGTACGGACGAGCAGGCCCGCCAGGGACCGGTGGGGATGGTAGGCGGGCGGGCCGATGTAGACCGCGGTGAGCAGTTCCGCGGCGAAGACGGCCGCGGCTCCGGGGAGCGCGAGAAGCCAGCCGATGACGACCGCCTCCTGCGGAGCCCGGCCGAGTACGTCCGCCAGTCCGATGAGGAAGCACCACGGGGCGGTGAGCAGCGTCGCTCCCACCAGCGCCCAGCCCAGGGTGGGCAGCCGGTCCAGGCGCCGCATGACGGCGATCACCCCGTCCTGGTCCTCCTCCATCAGCCGCTCGGCCTCCTCCTCCAGGATCCGGGCGTGGCGGGCGTTCGCCTCCCGGACGGCCGCCGGCGCGAGGAGCCGGGCGGCGAGCAGCCGCAGGGGGTCGCCGGGGACGGTCAGCAGCCGCTGGAACCAGGGGACGACCACCGGAAGACCGTCCCGCAGCGCAAGGGTCTCGGTGGCCAGCCGGGCGGCCGTCCGCTCGGGCTCGCGGGCAAGCTCCAGGAGTCCGGCGTCGAGGGCGGCCGTCTGCCTCAGGACGTGCCGGACCCTGTGCAGGCGGTTGACCTCCTGGTCACGGCGGATCTCCCGGACCAGGTGCGGCCAGCGGCGCCGATGGGTCAGCCAGCGTTCGGCGACCGCGTCCAGCCCCTGGCCAGAGGGGCGTTCGGCCAAAGCGGTCAGGATCTCCGGGTGATCGCGCAGGTGCTCGACCAGTTCCAGGGCGCCCGAGTCGCCCCGCTGGGCCAGTTCGCTCAGCTCCCGTATGCCGCGGACGGTCAGCGGCATGCTCCAGCAGGTGGCTTCGAGCCGGGGTCCCAGCCAGTTGACCAGACGGACGACGAGTTCGGGCGTGGGCGGGCCGGCCAGCCTCTCCCGCAGTGCCGCGAGGGCGCCGCGCCCGGAGTCGTGCGCACCGGCAGTCTCGAACTGCCCCAGCCACCGCGCCAGTACCGCGCGGTTCTCCGGTTCGGCCAGCATCCGGCGGGTGGCCTCGTGATAGAGGTCGAGTGCCCGTGCCAGGTCCTCCCGCCGGGTGAACTCCTCGCCGACGAAGGTGAACGGGCGGACGTCGGGCCCGGGCCTGGACGCGGACGGCGTGCCGAAGCCGCGCGGCGCGGTCGCCGGTGATCCGCCGTCCAGCCAGTCCGCCACCTCCACCGCTCCCCAGCGGTGTTCCGGGTCGCGGGTCAGCAGTCCTTCGCAGAGCATGCGGACACGCCGGTCCCCGATTCCCCTCAGGTCGACGTCACGGGTGGCGAGCGCGTTGAGCACCGCCTCGTCCTCGCGCTCGTCCATCGGGTGCCGTCCCAGGGCGAGTTGCGCGGTGACCATGCCCACCGACCACCAGTCCATGGCCTCCGAGACGCTCTGGAGGCGCGACCCGGCCTCCGGAGCCAGGTAGAGCGGCTTGCCTCTCCAGTCGATCCACCGTATCCCGTCGTCGGGCCGGTGCACTGCCGCCCCGAAGTCGATCAGCACGACTTCGACGGTGTCCGCGTGGCCCTCGGCCATGATGTTGTCCGGCGTGATGTCCCGGTGCACGATCTCCCGCTCGTGCAGGAACGACACGGCGGCATGCAACTGGCGCACGAGCCGCGTCAGCCGGCGGGCCGGCATGGCGCCGGGGTGCTGTCGCTGATGGTCGCCGAGGTGGGTCTCCCCGTGTGAACGGCAGAGCTGGTACGGATGCCCGTCACTGCTGCCAGCCTCCAGAACCCTCTCGATGTGCGGCCACTCCCCCTCCCGCAGCGCCCGGCTCACCTCCCGGTCCGGCGCGTGCATGCGGTGGTACCACTTGAGCACCAGCGGCACATCGGGCGTGGCGCTCTCCAGATCCTTGACCCGCAGCACCACGGCCTGGGCGGGCGTCTCCGCCTCCCGGAGAACCCGCAGCAGGGAGAACCTGCGCGCCAGTCCCGGGGGAACGGCGGCGGTGAAATCCCTGGTCTCCTTCAGGCGGGCATCGGTGAAACCACCGTCCTCGGAGGACAGGAAATCAGTGGGAAGGGTCATCGACACCGTCCCCCTTCCGGGAATTCCGCCCGTTCTCCGATCGCTGATCGGCACGGAGCGCCAGAGCGTATCCGAGGTTCCCACCCCTCTGCACCCTCTTTCGAATTGCGTGCGAACAAAGGGAACAGACATTCTTTACTTCCAAGCCGGCCCTCCCCCCGTTTCCACCGCCGGATTACCATGCACCCCATGCATCCCACACCCGCCCTGCCGCCGCACCGGGACCTGGTCGACGAACTGAGGCACCTCAGACAGCGCGGACTGCCCCGGCTTCGCCACTGCCCCCGGCAGGCCCTGCGCCGGGTCGCGGCCGCGGCCGGCCTCTGCACCGGGGCGGACGACGAACTCGAGGGTGTGGAGATGCTGCTGGGCGCGGCCGTCCGGCGGCTTGCGGGCGGAGGGCCGCTGCGCGACACCGCCGAGTGCGACCCGCTGGCCCGTGCCGCCGCGCACTCCTTCGGCCTGTTCGCCGAGCGCCGGGGCGTGGCGGCGGCCGACCGGCGGAAGGCCGCCGCGGCCGTCTACGGCGTGAGCACCGAGCGCTTCCGCAAGAGCCAGGAGCGCGAGGTGGTGGACGGACTCGCCTCGGCCCTGCTCGCCCTGGCCCGCGAAGTCGGCCGGCCCGCGGGGCCCGGCACCACGGCGGGCATCGCACCGCCGGCTCCCGCCGCCGGTGCGATGCCGCCCGAGCCACCTTCCTCTCCCGGCCTCCCGCGCGGTGTGCAGGAGCGGATCACGGTTCTGGCGAGCCCGATCGAACTCGCCGGCGACATCGACATCCTCGTCTCCTCGGAGAACGTGTACCTGGAGATGTCGAAGACCTTCCGGCCCACGGTGTCCGGGGCTCTCCGCAGGGCCGCCGCGATCCGGGACTCCTCCGGGGAGATCGTGGACGACGTCCTCACCCGGGAACTGGCCGTATGGCTGCGAATAAACGGCCGGACCGGGCTGCCCGTACGGCCGGGCACGGTGGTGGGCACCTCGGCGGGCGCGCTCGCCCGGCGCGGGATACGCCGTGTCCACCACGCGGCCGTGGCGACACCGGTCGAGGGCAGCGATCACTACCATGTCGCCCCCGCCACGGTCGCGGAAGCGGTACGGGCCTCGTTCACCCTGGCCAGACAGGAGAGCCAGACCCTGGGGCTGTCCCTGTCCAGCATCTGCTTCCCCCTGCTGGGCTCCGGACGCGGCGGGCTGCCCGCCGGTACGGCCGCGCGCTGGCTGCTCTGGGCGGTGCGGGAGGAACTGCGGCGCGATCCGGGCTGGTCGGTGTACCTGGCGGCCCCGCACCCCGAGCACGCCACGCTGCTCACGGCCGCCAACTCGGCCTCCTGAGCGTCACTCCGGCCTCCTTCAGACCGCGCTCCACCCTCCGCAGCTCCCCTCTCAGCGGCACGCCGTAGAGCCGCACCCCGCAGCCCTCCCCGGCGTTCACCACCGCCTGAAGCCGTGCTCCGGTGCTCTCCCTGGTCAGGTGAGGCGCGTAGCGCGCCTTTCCCAGGGGCGTCAGCGGCCTCAGCCGTTGGTTGGCCGAGCCCCGCCAGACCAGCCGGGTCGGTTGCCCGGCCCGGTACCGCCCGGTGATCAGCGCGTCGGCATGGCGCAGCGCGCGCCGACGGCCGGACGTCAGCTCCGCGGGTTCGTAACCGGTGTAGACGAGCAGGTCCGGCATGTCCCCGGATCCGTTCCTCCTCCGGCAGGCCAGGTCCCGCAACCGGGAAGCGCCGGACAGCAGTTCGGCCAGCGCACCGGCCTGCTCCAGGGGCTCGCCTCCGCTGACGGTGAGCCCCCCGGCCCCTCCACCGAGCGCCGCCTCCCACAGTTCCAGCAGGTCGGGGATCCTCTCCGCCCGCCCCCCGCCGGCATCCCAGGTGTGCCGCGACATGCACCCCGCACAGGCCAGCGAACACCCCTGGAACCAGATACCGAGGCGCCGTCCGGGGCCGAGGGTCTCCAGGGGGAAATGCGTTGCGCTGATCCTGGCCTCCATCACATCTCCTCAGTCGCTTCGGGAAGGAGTATCGAGGGCGCGGCCGTCCCGCCGCAATCGCGGTAACGCCGATAACCGGGCGCCGCCCGGGCGAAGTCCGGGCGTTTTCCGGGAACACCCCCTGGAACGATCTGTTCCGCCCCTCTTCCACCCTCGCGCCCCGCCTCCCCTGGGCTACTCTCTCCACCATCACAACGGATCTCATCCGAACTCCCCGCATGGATAGGGAGGTTTCTCGCGTGAAAGAATCCGGCCGGATAGCAGGCCGCATCCGCGGAACGGGAATCGGGCCCCTCTCCGCGCCTCTCGCCCGCCACCACGGCAGACGGGATGCCGCGGACCTGGAGACCGTCCTGGCCGAGGCCCGGGCGGCAGACACCCCGCCCGAACCGCCCCTGCCTCCGTACGTACTGGGCCTCCGGGCCCGGGCCGACCGCGGCAACGCACGGCTGCGGGCACGCATGCTGGCTGCCAACCGCGGTCTGAGCACACGCATCCAGGCCGAATCGGTGTGCATCGTCATCCAGTACTCCGAGCGCGGCCGGCCGGCCCCCGCCGCACTGGCGCGGTACGGCGAGATGGTAGCCCGCTGGCGCAGTACGGCGGCCGTCCACCGCGTCATGGCACAGGAACTCGTCGACCGGGCCAACTGGCTGCTCGCCTGCTACTGGGACTCCGCCTGGCAGCGGGCCCGCAGACAGGCGCAGGAGGGCGTGACGGCCGGTTCGGCGGAGCGCCGCCCCACCCGGTGGCTTCCCGGCCGGATCCGTCTGGACCCCACCTGGCACCGGGTCGACGACTGGCTGGACACCGACTGCTGGTACGAGCAGCCCGAAAGCGCCCCGGCCGCACAGCGGCCGGCCCTCCGGCAGGCGCTGGCCATCCTCGACGGCCAGAAGGCCGGCGCCGACCGCACCCGCACGCATCGAGACAGGCGGGGATGACAGCCCCGCCGAACAGTGAGGTCACCGTGCACAGCTCAGTCCACGCCGGCCGGCGCCGGCACCGCGCCCGCCGCACGGCCGCCCTGGTTCCCGCGCTGGGGCTGCTCACCGTCCTGGTCTCCTGCACCTCCCAGCCCGATCCCCTCACCACCCCGTGCGGAGTGGTGATCGACGGGTCGGGATCGGGCGCCTCGAACGAGAAGGGGTTCGACGCGGAGGCCAAGCTGAAGAGCACCCTTCTGCCCTTCCTCGAGGAACAGGGCTGCGGCGCCGTCGAGTTCGCCCCCATCACACGGTCGTCGCAGAGTTCATCCTGCCGGGTGGAGCGCGTCGATCTCGACCCTCCGCGCAAGGAGACCACCGACCGGGAGAGCCGGCGCGGCCGCGCACGCACCACGGCGGCGAGCCGTGCCCTCGAAGAGCTCCAGTGCGCGCGTACGCAGGGCGGGTCCGATGTGTGGGGCGCTCTGGACCGCATCGGCGAGGAGATGCCCACGAAGGGGCCCGCGGCCAAGCTGCTGGTGGTGAGCGACTTCGCCCAGACCGACCCCGACTTCAGGATCTCGCAGGCGGATCTCTCCACCGCCCGGCGGCGGGAGGAGACCATCGACTCCCTGGTGGAGGAGCGGGGGATGCCCGCCATAAAGGGCATGGACGTCTACCCGGTCGGCCTCGGCATGCATTACGACTCCCGCCCGGGCGAGGCCGAGGACTTCCAGGCCTTCTGGACGGAGGTTCTCGAAGGGAGGGCCAAGGCCCGTGTCCACTACGACTACAAGTGAGCCGCCCCGGCCGAGGAGGCGGCGGCTTCCGGCCCTGTCCGCCGCCGGCCGCCGGAACCAGTCCCGCACCCCGCACTTCCGCGGCGCCCCCTCGGCGCCGAGCTCCGGGCGCCCCCTGGTGCTGGACGGCCGCGCCGAGCAGAAGCTCCTGGAAGCCTCCCGCCGACGTGGCCGCAAGGCCGCCGGGCACGGAGCGCTGGACCCCCTGGTGCTCCACGGCGACGACCGAATCCCCCACTTCGCCGAACTGGCGTCGGTGCGGGACCGGGTCATCCGGGAGATCGCCGAAAAGGCGCACCATGCCGAGGAACAAGGCAGGTTCGACGACGCACACGCGCAGGCCGAGGCCGAGCGGTTGCGCCGGGAGACCGAGCTGATCGACCGGCGGCTGGCCGAGACACAGGAACAGATCGCCACCACCACGAGGCAGCTGGACCTGCTGGCGATGCGCGCGTCCCGGTGGAGCCGCTTCCGGGACTCCGTCCGCACCCGGCTCGAGGAGCGGTGGATCCGCGCCCGTTTCCCCGACCCCTCCACACAGGTCCCCGCCCCCCAGGGGTCCGGCGACGGCGCCGCACCGGACCCCGGTGAAGCCCGGCAGGCGAACACCGATCCCGACTGGGTCACCCTGCACGGAGCGCCCGAACCGCCACGGCGCTCCGATCCCCCGGGGAACACCCCGGACACGGACGAGGCGGGCCTGGCCCGCGCCTGGGAGGGCCTTCACAAGCGGCCCGGCATCCCAGGCTGGATGACCTGGGCCCTGCTCGGCGTGATCCTCGCGGTCGAGGTGCCCATCTACTGGGTCGCCTACCAGCCCTTCCACGGCATCGGCAGCATCAGCGCGGACGCCCAGACGGGCATGCTCGCCGTCTCCTCCGCGATCCTGATGGTGCTCCTGCCGCATCTGGCGGGACACGTCCTGCGGCGGCGCCCGGAGACCGGGGCCGTCCGGCAGGCCTGGGTTCCGGCGTTCCTCCTGCTGGCCGTGTGGGCCGCGCTGGCCTCCCTGCTGGGCACGGTTCGCGCCAGGTACGTGATGCAGACCGAGGAGGACACCGAGGCACCCCGGGTTCCCGAGGGCTTCACCGCTCCCGGCGCCGACGGCGCGGCGTCCACCAGCCTGATCGACCGGCTGGACCTGGCGCCGCAGACCGTCACCTGGCTCTTCGTCGCCCTGCTCCTGCTCTCGGGCGGTATCGGCTTCCTGCTGGGGCTGTGCAGGGAACACCCCCACCTCAACGCGTACCGCACCGCGGTGGAACGCCGTGCCGGACTGCTGCGGGAGCGCGAACTGAGCGTGGTGGAGGCGGAGCTGGCGCAGAGCACGGCGGACACGGCCGAGGCCCGGCGGGAGGAGCGCAGAGCCGCGGCCGAGGACCGCGCCCGGGCGGTCCGCGACCTCTACGAGGCCGCCGCGCACGCCTATCTGGACGGGGTGAGCCTGGAAGCCGCGGATCCCGCGGTGACCGAGGCGGCCATGCGCCTGTCCGGCATGTGGCCTCTGCTGCCGGCGACCCGGCAGGAGCCGGCCTTCTAGAGAAGGCTCCCCCGGGGAGAGGGAGAGGACGAGACGACCGGCACCCGCCCCACCGCGCCCCGGATCCGAAGGGGCGCGGCGGAGCGGGTGCCGCGCCACGCCCGTCAGCCTCCGAGGCCCTCGGGCACGGAGACCTGCGCGCGCAGCGGCCCCAGCAGCCGGTTGACCTCCTTGAGGTCGGTGGCGGAGTCCAGGCGGTAGCTCTCCTCCGGGGCCCGGGTCAGTGCCCCGGGTACGCAGCGGTCACCGAACAACTGCAGGGCCCTGCGGGGCCGACAGCGCTTGGAGGTCCAGCACAGGCCCTGGGCCGCGGCGCTGTGCCCGCGGATCAGCTGCACCCAGTAGCGCGTCTTGCCGTACTCCCGCTCCTCGCAGTCCACCAGCCACTCGTCCTGCCACACCGCGGCCAGCCCCTCGGCCGTGGTGAGGTCGACAAGGGTGATGTCGGCCGCGGTGCGTACGGCCGAGAGGCGGTACTGCGACGCCTGCGCCCAGGGGATCATCCGGACGGCGGTCCGGTTCTCGAATTCCCTGGACCGCAGGAAGACCTCGGCCAGGGCGGCCACCGGTTCGAGGGCCGCGTAGAGGTAGGGGTATCCGTCCGGCTCCATGGCATCGAAGCGGTTGCCCTTGAAGTAGCCGTGCGCGAGGCGGGGGTTGAACTCGGCGGGACCGTAACGGCCGCTGTGGAGGCGCCACAGGGGGGTGCCGGCCGGCAGCACGGTGAGGACCGGCTCCATGGTGACTCCGTCGGGCGGGATCTGCAGCGCCATCAGCCGGCCTCCACCAGTTCGGTGGCGGCGAGTTCGATCTCCGCGTCGGGCAGATCCCCCAGCAGTTCGGCCGGGACGCCCCGGAGCCAGCTGTTTCCGCCCAGCCACCAGTCAGCGGCCCCCCAGGGATCCACGTCGGCGCGCAGGATCCCGTTGACGCGCAGCACGACGGGCAGTGGTTCGAGCGTGCCGGGCCGGAACTGGAAACGCGGGTAGCGCGGGCCGGAGCGTGGATCGGGCAGCCGGATCAGGCCGGCGTCGCCCCGCTCTCCGGTGAGGAGTCCGCGGCGCTCCCGCCCGGTGAGGGCGGGAGCCGCGAGCAGGCGCTCCCTGGCCAGTCTCAGCAGTTGTTCGGGGCCCGAATCCGCGGGAGGGCCGTCGAGCAGGTCCAGCAGCGTGTCGACGGCGGCGGGGGCGGGCAGCTCCCGGCCGCCGGCGCCGCCGGCGTAGCGGTGGCCCACCAGCACTTCGCAGAGCGGGTGTTCGGGTGGGAGGGCGGACAGCGCCCTGCGCAGCCGGCGGGCGGCGCGGGCCGCCCGGGCGGCGTGGCCGTCGCCCGCCGCCGCCCGCAGTTCGCGCAGAGCGCCGGCGACCTCCTCCCGTTCGTCGTACCGGAGTACCGCGGCCACGGACTCGCCATGGGCCAGCAGCAGCGCGATCAGTTCCTTCGGTGTCACGGCCTGGCTCCTCCCGCCGGGTTGCCGTGGTGGACGAACGCGGCCCAGGTGTCCGTGTCCCGGAAGTCCCTGGTCCACCGGGTGGGGCGGACCTTCTCCAGGGCGCGGACGGGGAACCGGCAGCCGGGCTCGGTGAGCATCCAGCGCTGGGCGGCACGCAGCGCGTCCGGCGGCGCCAGCCCCGCGGTGATCCGGTCGTGCAGCACCAGCATCAGGATCTCCGACTCCCCGTCGTCCACCGCCCAGCGGGCACCGACGGCATCGGCCGCGAGCCGGTGGACCAGGACGGAGGTGACGGTGAGGGCCTCGTCGTGGTCACGGGTGGTGAGGTCGGTCTCGCAGGCCCCGCACACCACCAGGGGGCCGCGGGAGCGGTAGGCCTCACCGTCGTGCGGGGCCTCCAGCAGGGTGGCCAGGGTGAGTGGCCGGTCCGTCTCCCCGCTCTCCTCGGCGGGGGCCAGTCTCAGCGCCGAGGTCGTCGGGTCCGGGCCGGCGACGCCGTGGCAGGAGAGGTGGACCATGGAGGCGGGCGCCTCGGCACGGCCGCCGAGCAGCGACAGAACCGCTTCGGGCGTCGCCGGCCCGGCAGCGCCGTCCTCGTCCAGGTAGCGGTCCGCCCGGGAGTAGTAGACCTGGTGCAGAAGCCCGACCTCCTCCTCGGCCCAGGCCAGCCTGTCGTCGCCGTGGTAGACCAGCGCGGGCCGCTCTCCCGGACTCATGCGGCTCCTGGCCGAGGAGCGGAGGAACTCGCGGCCGGAGGCGGCATGGGAGATCACGGCGATCTCGCACGCCCGCACCGTGTCCGGGCCGGCGAGTCCGGACGGCGGGCGCAGCACCGCCGCCGGCCAGGGCACCACGCCGAGGTCCCCGCACGGGACCAGGACGAGGCGCACCGCTTCGGGCTCCGTCCCGCCGCCGCCCGGTTCCGCGCCCAGTCCCGATTCGGCCAGAGCGCGCTCCCACAGCCCGAGGGCGTCCAGCAGGGGGGACAGCACCTCCCCCGCCCACCGGCACACCTCCTCGAATGCCTGGTGACGGCGTCTGTCGGCCCGCTTCCGTTCCTGCGGCGACACCGCATCGAACGGCGTGTCGAGCAGACGCTGCCGCTCCGCTCCGGTCCGGACGAAGACGTCGACCACTTCGCGCCCCTCTTCCGAGAGCGCGGGCAGGGACACGGCCCGGACGGGCCCGGCGGCGGTGGTGACGACAAGCGCGCCGTTCTCCGTGCCGGTTCCCGGAAGCAGGTGCACGAGGGCGTCGACGCCCGTCCGCGCCAGACCGGCGCGCAGCCCGGCGACCGTTTCGGACGGCGGCTGCTCGTCGGCGAGGCCCTCCCGCCCGCGCAGCAGTTCCAGGGCGCGGGCGCGGACGTCGCCGGGGAGCCCCGGGGCGCCGCCGGTGAGCGCGTACAGGACATCCAGGGGCGACTCGGTCTCCTCCCGCCGGACGGACTGCGGCGGAGCGGCATCGCGCCACTGCGCGGCGAGGTCGGCCGCGCCGAGGGCGTCGAGCCGGTCGGCGACCCCCCTGGACTCGGCTGCGGCTCCCAGCACCAGCGAACGGCCGGCCTCCAGGCAGGCGACCGCCTCGTCCACCTGGCCCGCGCGCAGCGCCCAGGAGGCGGCGGTGCAGCCGTGGTCGGCACCCTGGCGTGCCACGCGCAGTCCGTGCCGCACGCCCAGCTGCAGCAGCACGTCGGCGGCGGTCGCACGCAGCGAGTCGCGGGCGGCGGCCACGGCGGCCAGCAGATCCCCGTCCGCCTCCGGTGCGCCGGGGCGGGTGGCCGCCCGGTCGGCGTGCAGTGACGCGAGGTCCCAGTACAGGGACGCGCTGCCGGGCGCGCCCTCGGGCGGGAGGACGGCCAGGGCCTTGCGCAGCTCCCCGGCGGCCTCGTCGAGGGCCGCGGTGTCGCCGGTGAGGCGGTACAGCGAGTTCAGTCCGATCGCCACCGCGCTACGGGTTCTGGCCTCGAAGTCGAAGGTGATCCCGGCTCTTCCCAGCACGGACCGGGTACGCCGGACCCCCTCGGCGATCCGGCCGGGATCGGACTCGAGTGCGCCGCTGAGGGAGAACGCCGCCGCCCAGCCCGAGTCCAGCAGATCGCGGAGGGCCGGGACCTCCACCGGGGCCTCCAGGGCTTCCTCCATGTGAACCCCGGCCTTGCGGGCGTCGTACACGTCCCCGGTGAGGAAGGCACGGGTCAGATGGGCCAATCCCAGCATGAACGGGATGAGGGCGCCGCCCCAGACCGACCGCTCGGGAAGCTCGTGTTCCAGATCGAGGAGTTCCTCGATCAGCGTGTCCACGGCCCCGACGTCCCGGCTCTCCTGCGCGGCGGTCAGACCGTTCCTGATTCGCAGACAGGCGGCCCCGACCCTCATCTGGGTCAGCTCGGGGCTGTCCGGAGCGGCCCGGGAGAGCATCCTCTCCATGAGGGCCATGGCGGCTTCCTCGTCCTGGAGGCTGCCGCCCGTCGCCGCGGCCACCTCCAATGTGCCCGCGGTGACGGCCCGGAGCCACTCCCTGTCGGCCGGCTCCCGCAGTTCGCCCGCCTCGTCGAGCTGCCGCAGGATGCGCAGCGACGAGCGGAACGCGTCCCTGTCACGGGTGCGCATCCCCTCCGCGATGTGGAGCATGGCGGCGAGCATGCGCGAGGACGGCGGAGCCTCCGGTCCGCCGCCCAGTTGCTCGATGACCTTCCGCAGTTCCCCACTGCCGACCGATCCGGGGTCCGACACCCCGACCGTCGCCATGAGCTGCAGCGCGGTCTGCGCAAGGTCGCCGGACAGGCTCCCGGGTCGCTCGGGCACATCCGGCTCCGCCGGGTGGCCGGAGAAGACGTCCAGCATCGAGAGGGCCCCATCCAGCAGAGGACGCAGCGGCTGCGGAAGCAGACCGGCGCTCCTGCGCACCACCTCCGCCGCTTCGGCCACCGCGCCGGGGTCTTCGACTTTCTCCGGATCCGTGACGAAACCGGCGAGCTGCAGGATGTCCTCCTGGGGAAACGGGGCTTCGGCCAGCAGGCCGCCCTCGGCCCCCAACCGCAGCAGCAGCTGCATGTCCTCCAGCGTCCCGTCGCCTCCCCGGTCTTCCGGAAGACCCGCTCCCGCCATCGCCCTGACCAGGTCCACGGTCAGTCCCCCGCCTCCGTCCATGGCCTGCTTCAGGGGGGCCGCCCGGAAGGCGAGCAGCAGCATCAGACTCCTGGAGGCGGCCGTGCGCTCCTCGGTAGAGAGCCGTTCCGAGACCCGGGCCTCCTGCAGCAGGGCCAGGGCGGACTCCCGGTCCTCCGGGGCTCCCTCCAGGACGAATCTGACGGACCGGAGCGTCCCGAGTCTGGCCCTCAGGCGGGCCCCGGTCGCGCCGGACTCCGGCAGCTCCTCCAGGAGGGACTCCAACCCGGCCACCTCGGCGTCGAGTTCGGCGTCCCGTATGCCCTGGTAAGGGGTTTTCCGGAAGGCTTGCGGCGGCGGGACCGCGCAGTCGGCGGTGCGGGCCAGGGCGGCCGCGGCCCGGACGGACGGTGATTCGGCGTCGGCATCGCTCATGAGTCATCCCTCCTCGGTCATCATGCCCACCTCCCGGCCGCCGCACGGGCCGATGCGCGGATGCGGGCGGCGACGTCCGGAATCCGCCCCGTTTCCGCCCGGAACACGCCCGGCCGGGGTGTCGCGAGCGCGCGGCCGGGCGTGTTCCGGGCACGGTACGCCGCACCGGCCGAACCCCCGTGCGCCGCAGCGGTTCCGCGGGCATGCTGGTGGCTCCCGCCGGACGGACCGGCTCAAGGGGGTGGGCATGGCCGACGGAACACCGGGCCCGGACGGAACGGGCTCGGACGGACCGGTGCCGTACCGCGAGGAGACCGAGGACCGTTATGCGGACGACTACGCGAGCGGCCTGCGGGTCCTGTCCGCGGACAACGAGTCGGTGGTGCTCAGCGGGCGCTGCCCCCGGTGCGGGTGTGCCTGCACCTATCTGCACGTCCGCCGCGTCTTCCGTCGGATACGGAGGGAGCCGCGCGAGCGGTGGGTCCCGGTGATGTGCACCTGCGCCGCCGACCACCCCGGGCGCCCGGCCGGCGAAGAGGGCTGCGGCGCCTACTGGAACGTGGTACTGGAATGGCGGTGACCGCCGGGGTCCCGCAGGTCTCGCCCGGCCCTCCTGCGGCCCCGGCGGACCGCGAGGCAGCACGCCGGGCACGGCATTCGCTGGCCGAGGAGCTGCCGCGGGTGCGGGAGGCGGCCCTGGCGTGGCGCAACGGTCTGGCCGGGCTGTTCGTGGGGCTACTGAGCTTCGGGCTGGTCAAGGGCCGCACGGACGTGGGCGAGCTGGCCTCCCCTTATGACGCGATGGTGGGCGGACTGCTGCTGCTCTCACTGGTGTGCGGCGCGATGGGCGCGCTGTTCCTGCTGCGTGCCGCGCACGGTGCGCCGGTGGCCCGGCCGCTGGTCCCGAGGACGGGCGATGCCGCTGCGGCACTGTACGCCGCGGACCACCTGGAGACGATGCGGGCGGTACGGTCGCTGCGCCACGGGGTGGCGCTGACCATGGTGTGCGCCGTACTGCTGATCACGGGCGTGGCACTCACCTGGTACGGGCCCGGCAAGGAGAAACCGCGGCTGCTGGTCCGGACTCCCTCGGGAACGGAGTGCGGTGAGCCGCGGCGTGCCGGGGACGGGGTGCTGGTGCTGAGGACGCGGACCGGCGAGGTGCGGGTGCCGTTGTCCGATGTCACGGGTCTCGGCGCAGTGGATTCCTGTCCGGCGCCGTAGGCGCGTCCGGTCCCTCTTTCCGTACGGAGAGGACCGGCACCGCGCCCCGCCCGCCGGGAGACCGGATCGGACGGGGCGCGAAGGCCGGACCACCGGGTCAGACCGCCGGGGCGGGGTAGGTGGGGTACTCGACCCCGGAGACGTGCTGGACGACGCGGACGACCTGACAGGAGTAGCCGAACTCGTTGTCGTACCACAGGTAGAGGATCGCGTTGTCGCCCTCGACCTTGGTGGCGCCGGCGTCGACGATCGAGGCGTTGCGCGAGCCGATGAAGTCGCTGGAGACCGCGTCGGGGGCGCTGATGAAGTCGATCTGGCGCTTGAGCGGCGAGGTCAGCGACACGTTGCGGAGGTGGTCGAGGACCTCCTCGCGGGTGGTCTCGCGGGCGAGCTGCAAGTTGAGGATCGCGATCGAGACGTCCGGCACGGGGACGCGGATCGAGCTGCCGGTGATCTTCGCCTCGAGGCCGGGCAGCGCCTTGGCGACGGCGGACGCGGCGCCGGTCTCGGTGATGACCATGTTGAGTGGCGCCGAGCGGCCGCGACGGTCGGACTTGTGGTAGTTGTCCAGCAGATTCTGGTCGTTGGTGAACGAGTGGACGGTCTCGACGTGGCCGCGCAGGACGCCGTACTCGTCGGCCATCGCCTTCAGCGGCGGCACGATCGCGTTGGTGGTGCAGGACGCACAGGACAGGATCCGCTCGTCCGGCTTGATCGTCTCGTGGTTGACGCCGTGGACGATGTTGGGGACGTCGCCCTTGCCCGGCGCGGTCAGGACGACCTTGTCGACGCCGGGGCGCAGGTGCTTGGACAGGCCCTCCCGGTCGCGCCACCTGCCGGTGTTGTCGATGAGGATGGCGTTCTTGATGCCGTACGCCGTGTAGTCCACCGCCGTCGGGTCGTCGGAGTAGATCACCTGGATCTCGTTGCCGTTGGCGATGATCTTGTTGTTCGCCTCGTCGACGGTGATCGTGCCCTGGAACTGGCCGTGGATGGAGTCGCGGCGCAGCAGGGACGCGCGCTTGACGAGGTCCGGGCCGGCGGCCTTGCGAACGACGATGGCGCGCAGCCGCAGCCCGTTCCCGGAGCCGGTCTTCTCTATGAGCAGACGGGCGAGGAGGCGGCCGATGCGGCCGAAGCCGTAGAGGACCACATCGCGCGGTTCGCGGCACTTGATCTTGTTGTCGCCCGTGGCACCGGCGACGGCCTCGGCGGTGAACTCCTCCACCGACAAGCCGCGGTCGTCGGCCCTGTACGTCGCGGCGAGCATGCCGATGTCGATCTGGGAGGGACCGAGGTCGAGCGTGGCGAGAGCCCGCAGGAACGGCAGCGTCTCGGTGACCGAGAGCTCCTCACCGGCGATCTGCCGGGCGAACCGGTGGGTCTTGAGGATGCTGACCACCGACTTGTTCACCAGGGAGCGGCTGTGGAGCAGGATCGTGACGTCCCGCTCCCGGTGCAGCTTCCCGATGATCGGGATCATCGACTCCGCGATCTCCTCGCGGTTCTTCCAGTTGGTGAACGAGTCCACGGTGGTAGTCACAAGTTCATCTTTCGAGCTAGGCGGTGCTCATATGTTAAACACCCCCTATTTTGATCACCCACGCGGTACCGCCCTAACCGGGGTGCGACGACGGCGTCCGGAAGCACGGCCGCCACGGGAGCCGGCACTGGTGAGGAGCCGGCTCCCGTGGCGTCATGAACCGGCCAGCAGCGCCTCCAGCGCCGCCGCCGTCCGCGGGTGGCGGCCGGCCGGTGCCACGCCCGGCGGGGCGGGCTCCGCACTCTGCCATGTGCCGTCGCAGCCCAGCAGGCCGGCCACCGCGTCGCACGTCGCGGGGTGGGCGGTGAGCAGCGCTGCGCCGTGCCCGCCGCCCGCTCGCCGCACCGGACGTACGGCTTCCGGCTCCGGTCGCGCCCGCCACGGCGGCACCCACTCATCCAGCGCCGCGAGCCGCCCGGGGAAGGTCCGCCCGGCCTCGCGGACCAGCAGCGGGGCCAGTTCGGCGCCGTCCGAGCGCAAGGTGGTGATCAGGGTCGGCAGCCACGGCAGGAGCACCCGGTCCGGCAGCCGCGCGAACGCGTTCGACACCGCCTCCACCACGAAGTCGGCCAGACCGGGGACGGGTTCCAGCGCGTGCAGGAAGCCGCTGAGATAGCGCGGGTAGGCGGGAACCACCATGGGATTGCCGAGCATCTCGTCGCACCTGGCCCGCAGCTCCGCACGGGTCAGTTGCCCGAGCCGCGTGCGGGCCGCCCACAGCAGCGCCGTCTTCGGCGGGTCCTTCGGGTGCGACTGGGCGAGGGCCAGTTCCAGTTGGGTGCGGTCGCACCCCAGCGACAGCGCCAGGCCCTCCATGTCGAACAGGAAGCCCAGCATCGCCGCCACCTGGCGGACGCCCGCGTCGTCATCGGTGAACGCCGTGGGCAGCAGGGTGCAGTAGTGGGCGTAACCCGTTTTGACGAAGGACTCGATCCAGGGCGGCAGCACCGGTTCACCGGTGCGGTAGTACGCCAGCAGCCGCCGCACCCGGCGCAGCACCTCCGGAGCGCCGTCCACGCCGCGCTCGGCCGACAACACCTTCAGTGCGTGGTCGCCCAGCTCACCGGCGAGGCGGCGGCTGCGCAGATACAGCGTCGCGTCCTCGACGGTCTCAAGGACGGCCGCCGCGGTGGCCCGCGGGTCGTACGCGGTGCGGCGCAGGCGCTGCTCCAGCACCTGCTCGATGCTGACGCCCTCGTAGCCCAGCTCGATGAGAGCGCGCTGGTGGGTGCCCAGCGCCAGGTCCCAGGACTCCTGGATCGGGCGCTCCCCCAGCTTCCGCTCCCCCATGATCGGCCGTGCGGCGCCGTGCGGCATCAGGTACCGCAGCATCCACAGCACGTCGGAGCAGCTCTCCAGTTCCGGCCGGGCGGCTATGTCCAGCAGTGCTCGCCGCACGCCGCGCTGCTGGAGCTTCAGACCCAGCGGCGCGAGCCGGTCGTGGACGTCGCGGGCCAGGGGCGGCAGCGCGTCGTAGCCGACCCGGCCGACCCGGTCGCCGCCCATCATGGTCTCCACCAGGCGGCGCACATCGCGCCGGCCGGGCACGGTGTCCTTCTCGATGCAGGTGACGGCCGCGTCCTGGAAGTCGTACGGCGTCGGCCTGGCCCGGTCGCGCATCCCGGCCAACAGGATCGACGTCTCGAACACCGCGATGGCGTCGGCGGTGGAGGCCAGGTAGCCGCTCCGGCGCGCGGCGCGCACGATCTCCACCGACCAGCCCAGCAGTTCGGCCTCGTCCAGCCGGTCCAGCGCGGGCGGCTGCTCCAGGAAGCCGGTCAGCCTGTCCGGGGGCGGGCTCTGAGCCGTGGGGGCCGCCGCTGCCGCGGTCCCCGGCATCTTCGGCTGCCCCGTCCCCGCCTGCCCCGTCTGCCCCGCCAGGCGGTACGGCTTCACACGGGTGCGTTTGAGGTTCTTCGCCCAGAGCGTCGCGGCGATCGACACCGAGCCGGCGGCCAGGCCGAACTGAGACTCGATCGCCGCGTGGCTGGAGGGGATCAGCCCGTACTGCCACCTGGTGGCGGTGCGCGGGCCGATCTCGAAGGTGTCGGCGCCCAGGAGGCCGAACTCGACCACGCGGCTGGCCGCGTGGAAGGCACCGCAGACGTAGAGGCAGTCCGCGGGGTCGGCGCCGGTCTCGGCGAGGTGCCGGCGCATCCTGGTCCACATGTGGCGCTCGCGGTCCTCGTCCACACGCACCCGGTGGGGATCGCCGGGGGCCAGGCGCCTGAAGAGGCTGCCGATCAGGAACATGACCTGGCGATAGGTGTCGTGGTCGCCGTCCCCGAGCGGCAGTTCGACGTACTGGTGCCACCATTCCGACCAGTGCCGCACCCTGCCGTGGCGCAGCAGGTGCTCCTCCAGTTCGGCGAAGCGGGGACGCAGGTCGCCGATCTCCACGCCGACCGCGTCGCCGTGCAGCGCGGCATCCTCCTCCCCGGCCGGCGCTCCGTCCGGTACCGCGTCGGGCACCCCGGGTCCGGAGCCGGGTGCGGGGAAGCGCTCCCCTCGCGCGTCCCACTGGAAGACGTGATCGCTGGAGCGGTCGACGAGGACCAGTTCGACGCCCGGCGTCTCCAGCGCGTAGGCGATCACCTGGTACTCGGCGGAGGCCTCGGTGACCGGCGCGACCACCGACAGCGGCGACCACTGGGCGGGAAAGCCGTCGGCCTCGGCCGCGAACGCCTGGAGTGCCACGGGGAGCCGGCAGTTGCGCAGCTCGGTCAGCAGTGGTGCCATGTCCTCGCACAGCTCCAGGTACACCACCTTCGGCCGCTTCTCGCGCAGGCGGCGTGCCATCGCGGTGGCCGAGGCGGGCGAGTGGTGGCAGACGGGGAAGATCTCCAGCGGCTCACGTATCGCGCGGTCGACGTCGTCGACGATGCCCAGCAGGATGTCCTCCAGGGCGTCTGGCCCGCCGGCGAACGCCGCGGCGGCTTCCCGCAGTTGTGTGCGCAGCGCGGTGAAGGTACTGCCGTCCGCGGCGCCGTCGGCGGTGATCCCGTCCACGGCGTTCTCGTCCGGGGTGTCCCTGTTCACGGCCCTCATGACAGGGTGGCGATGGCGTCGCGGCCGCCCTCGAGGAACTCCGGCCAGGATCCGCCCTCTTCCCTGCCGCGCGGCTCGACGACGCCGTGCAGGTACTTGTTGAGGATGGCCAGGTCCTCCGGCTCGCGCCGGGCCAGCGACCCGACCAGCGAGGAGGCCAGGGTACGGGCGGTCAGGGCGTGCTCGCCGAAGAAGTTGCCGTGCAGGATCGCGTCCTCGAGCACACCGATCTGCTCGGCGGTGGACAGCGCCGACTCCAGCCTCTCGTCGTCGCTGCCGGCCGCCGCCGAGGAGGCGCGCAGATCCGCGAAGCTCCGCAGCAGCACGTCCAGGAGCGTGGGCGGCACGTCCAGCTCGATCCGGTGGCGGCGCAGCAGTTCCTCGGTGCGGAAGCGGACGATCTCCGCCTCGCTCCTCTTGTTCGTCACCACCGGGACGCGGACGAAGTTGAAGCGGCGCTTGAGCGCGGAGGACAGGTCGTTGACACCCCGGTCGCGGCTGTTGGCGGTGGCGATGACCGAGAAGCCGGGTTTGGCGAAGACGATGCCCTCGTCGTCCAGTTCGGGGACCGAGACGTACTTCTCCGACAGGATCGAGATGAGCGCGTCCTGGACATCGCTGGTGGCGCGGGTGAGTTCCTCGAAACGGCCGATCGCACCGGTCTCCATAGCGGTCATGATCGGGGAGGGGATCATCGACTCGCGCGACTGGCCCTTGGCGATGACCATCGACACGTTCCAGGAGTACTTGATGTGGTCCTCGGTGGTGCCGGCGGTGCCCTGGACGACCAGGGTGGAGTTGCGGCAGATCGCGGCGGACAGCAGCTCTGCCAGCCAGCTCTTGCCGGTGCCCGGATCGCCGATGAGCAGCAGACCGCGGTCGGAGGCGAGCGTGACGATCGACCGCTCGACGAAGCTCCGGTCACCGAACCACTTCTGCGGGATCTCCCTGTCCAGGCCGTCGGACCGCTCGGAGCCGAGGATGAACAGGCGGACCATCTTCGGTGACAGGCGCCAGGAGAACGGCTTGGGGTTGTCGTCGACGGACTCCAGCCAGTCGAGCTCCTCGGCGTACTTGATCTCGGCGGGGGCGCGCAGCAGGTCGGACATGTCGGTGGCCTTTCTAGGCGAGGAAGGTCTTGAGTTCGTGGACGAGCTTGCGGATGTGGCCGGAGACCACCGGTGTGCCGAGATCCTTGAACCGCTCCCGGAACCACGGGTTGACGCTGCCGCGTCCGGAGCTGGTCACCGATCCGACCGGGATGAACCTGGCTCCCGAGCGGTGCACGGCGGCCATGGACTCGAACAGTTGCTCGTGCCGCCATTCGTAGAAGTCGGAGATCCACACCACGACGGTGTTGCGGGGCTCGGCGATCTTCGGCTGGGCCAGCGCCATCGCGACCGTGCCGTCGGTGCCGCCTCCGAGAGTGGTGCGCAGCAGGGTCTCGAAGGGGTCGTGCACCCAGGGCGTGAGGTCGAGTGCCTGCGTGTCGTACGCGATCAGGTGGACGTCCACCTTCGGCAGTCCGGCGAAGATCGACGCGAGGATGGTGCAGTTGACCATGGAGTCGACCATGGAGCCGGACTGGTCCACCACCACGACCAGCCGCTGGGGCGTGGTCCTGCGGGCGGTGTGCCGGTAGTAGAGGCGGTCGACGTACAGCCGCTCCTCCTCCGGGTCCCAGTTGGTGAGGTTCTTCCAGACCGTGCGGTCGAGATCGAGGTTGCGGAACACCCTCTTGGGCGGGACGGAGCGGTCCAGGACTCCGGCCGCCGCCTTGGCCACCTGGGTACGCAGCACTTCGGCGACCTCGTCGACGAAGCGGCGGATGAGCGCCTTGGCATTGGCCAGGGCCACGCCCGAGAGGTTGTTCTTGTCACGCAGCAACTGCTCGATCAGGGACATGCTGGGAGTCAGCCGCGCGGCGAGCCGAGGGTCCGCCAGCACCTCGCGCAGATGCATCCGCCTGACCAGGTCGGCCTCGATGGCCCCGAGTTCCGGGCCGATCTCCGGGATCAGCCGGCCGAGGCCGGGGGCCGTGCCCCGGCCGCCGGTACCGGCCGGACCGGCGGCCGCACCGGGGCGGCCGCCGCGCAGTCCGCCGGGCTCGCAGCCGAGCGCGCGTTCCAGCCAGCCCGCGTCGGACTGCCATCGCGCCAGTTGCCCGGCGGTGACCGTGCCGGAGCCCGCGGCGAAGACGCCCAGCAGCAGCTTCGACGCCAGCGCCGCGCGCCGTACCTCGGCGGCCCGGTCGCGTGCGCCGCCGTCGGTTCCGGGATCGGGATCGGGTGCCATCAGGCCGTCGAACTCGGCGGCCAGCTCCGGGTGTCGCTGCACGACCGAGTCGACGGAGGCGTGCGGATCCAGCAGCGCGGGCGGCAGGCCGATGTCCTCGACCACGGCGAGGCTCGCCGATTCCAGCGCGGTCTGTTCCTCGTGGTCGAACAGACGGGCCAGAAGCCGCCAGTACAGCACCTGCCTGCGGTTGGCGAGGGGGTCCGTCCCGGTGTCCGGTACGGGCGCGTGCCCGGGCGGGGGCGTGGTGGTGTGTTCGGTCATGTCCGCAGCAGCCTCCCGGCCCGCTCCCGCAGCACGGCCACGGCTGCGGTGGCTGCCTTCTCGGCCCTGATCCCGGCCTTGTCCGTCGTGCCCGCGGCCCACCCTCCGGCGTGGAGCGGGACGGTCTTCTTCCGCAGGGTCGTCTCGACGGCCAGGGGCTGGACGCGGTACGTCCCGGCGTCCCAGCGCAGGAGTCCGATGCACGCGCCGGACGCCGCGACGGCCTCGGGGGTGAGGGGGCCCGCGGCCGGGATGCGGTCGGTGTCGACGGCCAGCGGATGCCCGGCGACGGTGAACGTCAGTGTGCCCCCGTCCTCCCGCGCGGTGTAGCCCTCCAGGAAGACGGGGACGGCGATGCGCGCCGGGTGCCGGTCCAGCGGCGCGGTCTCCGCGTCGGCCGCGGCCTGCAGGGCGACGCGGGCGGTGGCGAAGGCGTCGGCGGGCTCGCCCGGGCGGGCGTGCCCGTCGTCCCAGACCAGGTCGCCGCCGGCGGTGACCGGCATGTCGGTGAGATCCATCGAGCGGCCTTCCCCGGTGGCGGCCAGCAGCGACATGTGGGGGCGCAGCAGCTGCCACAGACCGGCCCCGACGACCGTGTCGGGCTTGGGCGCCGACACACCGGCCCGCACCAGGCGGGACGTGGAGCCGTCCGCCGGCTCGAACACGGCGTGGACCTGTGCCTGCACGGCGGTCGCGTGCTCGTGCACGTCGACGCCGAGCGGCAGCAGGCGGCCCGTGGCCGTACCGGCCGCGGGCGTGTCCGCCGCGCCGGGCAGTGTCAGCAGCGTCGCGCGCGACCACAGATCGGCCCAGCGCCTCGCCGGGACGCGCTCCAGGGCCGCGCCGGGACAGGACGCGGCGAGCTCGGCGGCGAAGCCGTCCAGGAGTACGGCCAACCGGCGCAGG
The DNA here is from genome assembly GCF_043660855.1 of Streptomyces shinuiensis. Classification (NCBI taxonomy): domain Bacteria; kingdom Bacillati; phylum Actinomycetota; class Actinomycetes; order Kitasatosporales; family Streptomycetaceae; genus Streptomyces; species Streptomyces shinuiensis. The sequence goes on from NZ_JBIHML010000001.1 coordinate 171,793, forward strand.
GACGGATCCGGGAGCATCGCGGAGACCACCTGAGCCGATGCGGAGACCAGCTCGTGGCCGATGCCCTGCCACCCCGCGCGGGCCAGATCGGCCAGCCAAGAGCGGGCGGCGGCCGGCAGGTTCGTCTCCTGCCGGACACCGGGCGCGGGCGCCGTCTCCTCGGCGCGGGCCCGGCCGGTCGCCTCCCGCAGACGGGCCGTCAGCGCGTCGTGGACGGACCCGAGCAGCGCGGCGCGGGCGGCGGCGAGCGCGGTGAGGTGCTCCTCGCCCGCGGCCCCGGCCGTCGTCTTCTCGGCCGCCTCCGCGACCCTGGCGGCCAGCGGGGTCCCCGCGACCGCGTCGGCGAGCCCGGCCAGACCCGCGGCCTGGGCGGGCCGGGGCCGGAGCAGACCGGCCACGAGGGTCCGGTCGAAGGCGTCGACCGCCGCCAGGGCTTCGCCGAGCCCGTCGACGGGCTCGGCGAGCAGGTCGGCGCGCATCACGCCACCGCCCTGGTCGGCGGGAACCAGTGCATCTCCGGCAGCGGCACGGTGGTCGGGGCGAGCTCCAGATAGGCCAGGTGGCGCAGGAACCGGCTGAAGACGGGTGCGGCGGTCCCTGTGTCACCCTGCGGCGGACGCGTGCCCGCCATGGCGGTGGTGATGGCCGGTGCGTCCGGCCCCTCCTCCGCGGTCTCGACCCTCAGGTAGCGGGCGACGCGCTCGGCTCCGTACTGCAGCACCGCCTCGCCGACCAGGGCGCGGATGTGGTTGCAGAACGAGCCCCGCGCGCCGCCGCACGGCCGGTTGTTGTTGGTGCTGCAGGCGAACGCGTAGTCGCCGGCCGCGACCGACGAGACGTAGACCCGTGCGACGTCCGAACCGCTGGACACCACTCCCTGCAGCCGTCCGTCGGCCAGTTCGACGAACGGGACCTTGGCGAGTTTGCGCGGCCGTGCGGGTGGCACCACCCGTGCCGTACTCGATCTCTCCCAGTCTGACAACGCACCGTCTCCCATGCCTCAGAGGACCGTCCACGCCGCGGCGGCGGGACACGGCTGAAACATAGGTGCGATCACTGACAACGCCCCGCCGGCGGACGCCGGACGCCGCGGACGCCGGGGCCGGGCGACCGGGCCGTGAGTCCCCAGGCGGCCGGGCCGGTCCGTGCGGCCCATCGGGGCACGCCCGGCCGCGTCGGTAGCGGCCGCCGACCGTGCGGTGTAGCGTCGTGAACAGCAGTCGTGGTTCCGAAGTCTCGTTCGCCCGTGGTCACGATCACGGGCGTTCTCGCTGTTCAGCTCATCTCCGGACCAGGGCGATCACCTCCCGGGCCCACAGGGTGGGCCCGGTCCCCCAAAGGAGAAGGAGACGGTCATGGCCAAGGGCACCGTGAAGTGGTTCAACAGTGAGAAGGGCTTCGGCTTCATCGAGCAGGAGGGCGGCGGCCCCGACGTCTTCGCCCACTACTCCAACATCGCGGCACAGGGTTACCGCGAGCTGCACGAGGGCCAGGAGGTCGAGTTCGACGTCACCCAGGGCCAGAAGGGCCCGCAGGCGGAGAACATCCGCCCGGCCTGACCCCGGCGCGTCCACGGGTCCGGTACCCCGCCTCGGTCGGGTGCCGGGCCCGGGCCGGGGGCGGGGCGCCGCACGTCTCACAGGACGCGCTGCCCCTTGCCCAGCGCCACCACACCGTTCTCCGAGACGGAGTACAGCTCCCGGTCGCGCTGCTCGTTGACCCCGACCGCGGCGCCGGGCGGCACCTCTATGTGCTTGTCCAGGATCGCGCCCCTGACGATCGCGCCGCGCCCCACGCGCACGTTGTCGTGGAGGACGGAGTCCTGCACCACCGCTCCCTCCTCGACCACCACACCGGGTGAGAGGACCGACCGGGTCACCTGGCCGCGGATCAGGCAGCCCGCGCTGACGATGGACTCCCCCGCGATGCCCCCGGCGTTGAACCGGGCGGGCGACAGCTGGGAGGAGTGGGTGTAGACCGGCCAGTCGCGGTTGTACAGGTTGAAGGCCGGGCGCTCGGCGATCAGATCCATGTGGGCGTCGTAGTACGCGTCGAGGGTGCCCACGTCACGCCAGTACCCCTGGTCGCGGGCGGTCTCGCCGGGCACGTGGTTGGTGTTGAAGTCGTACAGCTGCGCCTCGCCGCTCTCGGTGAGGATGGGGAGGATGGAGCCGCCCATGTCGTGCGCGGAGTTCTCGTCCTCGGCGTCCTTGAACAGGGACTCCACCAGCGCCCTGGTGGTGAAGACGTAGTTACCCATGGAGGCGAGGACGGAGTCGGGGTCGTCCTCCAGGCCGGGCGGGTCGGTGGGCTTCTCCAGGAAGCCCTCGACCGTCCGGCCGTCCGGACCGGGTTTGATGACGCCGAAGGCGGAGGACTCCGCGCGCGGCACCCGGATGCCTGCGACGGTGACCCCGGCGCCGCCGTCGATGTGCTGCCGAAGCATCTGCCGCGGGTCCATGCGGTAGACGTGATCGGCGCCGAAGACCGCGATGTGGTCGGGGCGCTCGTCCTGGACCAGGTTCAGCGACTGGAGGATGGCGTCGGCGCTGCCCAGGTACCAGTGGGGACCGAGGCGCTGCTGGGCGGGCACGGGCGTGACGTAGTTGCCCAGCAGGCTCGACATCCGCCAGGTGGTGGTGATGTGCCGGTCCAGCGAGTGCGACTTGTACTGGGTCAGGACGCAGATCCGCAGGATGTCGCCGTTGACCAGGTTGGACAGCACGAAGTCGACCAGGCGGTACGTCCCGCCGAAGACGACCGCGGGCTTGGCCCGGTCGGCCGTGAGCGGCATCAGCCGCTTGCCCGCTCCGCCGGCCAGCACGATTCCCAGTACCGAAGGTCCGCCGCGTCGCATCGCAGCTCCTCTCTCGCCTCCGCGCCGCCCCGGCCGCGTGCGCCGGAGCGGGTGAGCCGCTTCGGCTCGCGGGCGAGGGGCTCGGCACGGGCGCCCGCACCGCCATGGGCGCCGGCGGAAACTCCACGGCGGTCGGGCCCGCCCTCACGCGGCCCCGTCCCTCGAACGTCCTGTTCCAGGGTCGCTCACCCGTCGCGGTTGCGAAAGTCGATCTCCCGGGACGCCCGCGGCTCCGCCCTCCCGCGGCGTTCGGCCAAGCGGGCGGCCGGGAGCCGTACACCGGGCCCGTCAGCCCTCCTCCGCGAGCCGGAAGGCCAGGCAGGCCACGAGGGTGCGGTCGGTGACCGGGGTGCCGATGCGCTCCCAGAACCGGCGGTGGCCCTCGCGCCACTCCTCGGGGGAGGCGTCCCCCTCCCCCTCGGCGGCGGCGTGCTCCCAGGTCACCTCACCGAAGGGCCTGACCTCGACACCGGTGATCTCGACGGTGGCCACGCGTCGGCCGTGGTCGTCCAGCAGCGCCAGCCTCTCACCCGCGTACTCCAGGCCCTCCGCCTCCTGCGCGTACTCCTGGAGCAGACCGGTCGTGGTGGTCTTCGTCCCCGCGAGGACGAGCGCGTTCAGCCTGGTCCGTAGGCTCCCCGGCGTGCCCAGTTCCAGAGCGCGCATGCCGTCCACCCGGGGCCACATCGGTCCACCACCTCGTCCCTCCATCGCCTGGCACGTCCGCTGTTCCGTGCGGCGTCCTCGCGTGATCGTACGCCCCCGGGCGGGCCGGACCCGGTGTCGGTGCGGCGTGGCATTCTGGCACCGGACCGATCACAGCCAACCGGAGCGGGAGCACGGCATGATCTTTCGCCGTACCGAAGAGCGCGTCGCCGTGCGTTGCGGCACCTGCCCCGGCATGCCCCTCCTCCCCACTCCCTGCGACATCGACACCGGAAAGTGCCTGCGCTGCCAGGACAGGAGCCGTCCCCTGCCCGTCCCCCATCCCGAAGACCACCTGTGCGACGTGTGCCGCCGCGAGTGCCCCGGCTGCAGCGCTCCCTCCGCGCAGGGCGGCCGGTGCCGGTCCTGCCGCGGCCTGTGCCGCACCTGCCACGCACCGCTCCCCGCCCGTCCGGGGGACGGAGCGGGGAGCGGGAAGTCCGGGCCGCGGAGTCCGGAGAAGGTGAGCAGGCCGGGCGAGGGGGCCGCGCGGCGGGAACGGGTCTACTTCCCCAGGACCTGGCTGGACGGCCAGTGCGACGCCTGCCGGAACGCCCCGGGTTCCGCCGACCCGGTCCGCGCGGTCCTCGCCGCCCTGCCGGACAAGGTCGTCCGTGCCTGCGGGGGCACCGCTCCTCCCGCTGTCATCGACACCATCCGCGCCGAACTGCGGTACCACACCGTCGCCCAGCTCACCGCCCGCATCGACCGCCGCTGGTGGGGAGGCTGGGCCTCCCGCCCCCTGAGCAGAGAGGCGGACGAGCACGGGGGCGGCCACCGGCCCGACCACGTCGCCGTATGGCTGCTGGCGCCCGGCGGCTGCCCGGCCCGCTGCGACGACGGCTGGACCCCCGGCGACCCCGACCTGCCCTGCCCCCACTGCGGCAGTCGGCCCCGGACCCGGCCCGTCGAGGACGGCGACGACCGGGAGGCTCCCGCCGCCACACCCGCGGACCGCACCCCGGCCGAAGCCGTCACCCACCGGCCCATGCCCGAATGCGAGGGGCGCAACGGCACCTGCGGCGTTCCCGTCGCCGCCCCGTACACCATGTGCCCGTCCTGCCTGGACTGGCCCCGGTGCGCGTGCGGCCGCCGCTACGATCCGCAGCGTGCCACCGCGTGCACCGCCTGCGCGACGGGCTGAGACCCCTGTCGGGGCACCCGTTCACCCGCCGTCACGCCAGCGTGTCGGCGACCACCGACGCCGCTTTCGCGATCAGTTCGTCGTCGTGGCCTGCGTCCTCCTCGCCTCGGTTCGACATGATCGCCACGACGATGGGAGCGGCGTCGGGCGGCCACACCACGGCGATGTCGTTGCGTACCCCGTAGCCGCTGCCGGTCCCGGTCTTGTCGCCGACCACCCAGTCCTCGGGCATGCCGGCCCTGATGAGCCCGGCTCCGGTGACGTTGGTCCGCAGCCACTTCGCCAGCTGTGCGCGTTCGCCCTCGCCGAGGACGTCTCCGAGGACGAACGCGCGCAGGTTCGCGGCGAACGCGCGCGGCGTGCTCGTGTCCCGTGTGTCGCCCGGGGCCCACCGGCTCAGCTCCGGCTCCCGGCGTTCCATCCGGGTGACGTCGTCACCGGTCTCCTCCAGCACGGCGTCCAGCCCCCTGGGGCCGCCCACCGCGTCGAACAACAGGTTGGCCGCGGTGTTGTCGCTGAAGCGGACGGCGGCCTCGCACAGTTCACGCAGGGTCATCCCGGTCCGGACGTGCTTCTCGGTCACCGGGGAGTGGGCGATCAGGTCGTCCTCGGAGTACTCGATCACCTTCTCCATTCCGTCCGGCGAGTGCTTCCGCAGCACGGCGCCGGCGGCCAGCACCTTGAACGTGGAGGCGTACGCGAAGCGTTCGCCGTCGTTGTAGGCCACCTCGTGTCCGGTGCCGGTGTCCACGGCGTAGACGCCCAGCCGCGCGTCGAACTCGCGCTCCAGCTTCCCCAGGTCACGGACGAACGGCTTCGCGGCCGCGGTCGGTTCCGCCGGCGCGTCCGGCTCCGCGTCGGTGACCGACGGGGACGGCACGGCCGGGGGTGCGTCCGGTCCGCACGCGACGAGCGGAACGAGGGTGAGCGCGGTGAGCGCGCCGAGGGCGCGCCGGACACGGATGCGCCGCATGGGCTGGACCTCCTGTGCGTCCCGTCCACGGGGCGTGTGACGGAAGGGGGCGGTGCGGCGCCCTATTGTGGTGCACGGCCCTGCGGCCCGGTGCGCTGACGCGCCGTCCTGCGCCGAACCGGCACAGGGGCAGGTCTTGGCGCGGAAGGCCGCGCGGGCGGTCCGCCGCGCCCGGGGCCACTCTGTCAGAGGGCGAGGACGGCCGCGCTTCCCAGATAGACGGAGAGCAGCATTATGCCGTCGAATCCGAGCCGCAGCCAGCCACGCTTCTGCCGCACCAGCATGCCTCCCAGCAGCACGGTGGTCATCAGCAGAGCGGCGCCGGTGAGGAAGAGCTGGTCGGAGCCGGCCGCGTGGTAGAGGGAGCCACCGCGGAAGAAGAGGTCGCCGATGGCGAGGTTGAGCACGTCCAGGCAGTTGCCGCCCACGATGGCCGCTATCGCCAGGGTCACCGCCCCGCGCCGTACCGCCGCGACCGCCGTCACCGTCTCCGGCAGCGCGTTGACCCCGCCCATCAGGACCGCGCCGACGAAGCCCGCGTTCATGCCGGTCACGTCCAGCAGGCTGCCGGCCGCCCGCGCCACGGCCCAGCCGCCCAGCGCGACCAGGGCCGCGACCGCCAGGAACTCCCCCCACAGACCGCGGCTGCCCCGTCCGGCGAAACGTTCCTCGTCGGGCGTGTCGGGGACGGTCTCGCGGGTGCGGACCGCCCGCCACATCGGCTCCTCCTGATCACGGATCAGCCGGATCCCGCCCCAGTAGAAGGCCGCCAGCACCAGCGAGGCCGGGTGCACTCCCAGCACCGTGGCCTCGGGGCCGAAGGAGGCCATCAGCGCCAGGCCGAGCAGTGCGATGAGCAGGCAGCCGAACAGCACGTTGGGCAGAGACGCCGCGGCGTGTTCCAGATTGACCCGCCGGTAGGAGGCGTCGGCGACCACCACCGCCAGGGTCTGCGCCGCGATACCGCCCACCGCGTTGCCGTACGCCAGGGTGGGTTGGCCGTCCGCCGCGCTGACCGCGGTCATCACGATGCCCGACAGGGAGGTGATCAGCCCGAAGAAGACCGCGCCGAACAGCGCCTCGCCCCAGCCCGTCCGGTCGGCGAGGGTGTCGCCCAGCGCCGCGAGCCGGACACTGCACACCACGGTGACGGCCGCGGCCACCAGAAAGATCGCGGTGCTCCAGCCCAGGCTCCACGATCCGGTCCAGGCTGCGAGCATCCGCACTCTCCTCGTCATGCGCGTCGGGGTCCTCTGCCGCATGCCCAGACCACCGGCGAACAGACCACCGGAGGTGGCCGAATGCGAGGGTGACACTCATCTCCTCATCACTCGCTCCCGCCGGCCCGCTCCCTCCCGGAACGGCACCGGCCAGGGACGAACGGTGGGCGGACAGGGAGGTGACGCCCGTTCAGGGGCCTGTTTCCGGCCTTTCCCGCTCCGATCGCCTCGGTGCGCCCCGATCAGGTGCCGGCACCCCCTATCCTTCTACAGTCATGTAGAAAACACGAGGAGGTCGTGTGCGCCACCCGCTGCCCGCGCGCATTCCGCCAGGGCGCAGTGCGGCGATCCACGGCCCGCGGGACCGGGCAGCGGGACCGGTCGGTCAACGCACGGACCGGCCGGTGTGGTTCCGGCGAAGGATGTGGCGCTCCGCGTCCGGTGGCGCGCCTTTGGACGCCGTTCCGCTCGCACCGCGGTCCGCTCCCGAACCTCACTCACACACCGTCAGCCTGGGAGGGCGCAAGTGGCTTCGATCGACCTGGACAAGGTGCTGGACAAGGCGTGGGCGGACAAGGCCCTGCCGGAGATACTCCAGGCGCCGGTCTCCGCCCTGAAGGGTGTCTCCGACCGTGACGGCGAGCTGCTGGACGAGGCGTTCGGCGTGAGGACCGTGGCCGACCTGGCCGGGTTGAAGTACGTCCGCTGGGCCCAGGCCCTGGCCGCGCTGGACACCACCGCCAAGTAACCCCCGAGGGCCGCTCGGCGCCGTACGCGGCACGGCCTCCGCTCCTCCGCCGCGGCGCCGAGCGCCTCCACACGCACAGACACACGCACACGCACACGCACACGCACACGCAAGGGAGGACGCCGCGATGGTGTTCAAACGGCTGCTCGGCTCGCTCGGTGTGGGCGGCCCCACGGTGGACACGGTCCTGGACCCGGGCGCGGCCCTGCCGGGCGGCCCTCTGTCCGGGCAGGTCCATCTCAAGGGCGGCAACGCCGACTTCGACATCGAGCACATCACCCTGGAGCTGATCGCCCGCGTCGAGGCCGAGCACGAGGAGGGCGAGTCCGAGGGCGGGATCGCCTTCGAGCGCTTCACCGTCGCCGGCGGTTTCCGCCTGGCCGAGGGCGAGGAGCGCGCCGTTCCGTTCACGGTGACGCTGCCGTGGGAGACTCCGGTCACAGAGCTGTACGGCCAGCCCCTGGGCATCGTCCTCGGAGTGCGCACCGAACTGTCCGTGGCCGGCGCGAAGGACAAGGGCGACCTCGACCCGCTGTCGGTGCGTCCGCTGCCCGTGCAGGAGGCGATCCTGCAGGCTCTGGGACAGCTCGGGTTCGGCTTCAAGTCCGCCGACCTGGAGTACGGTCGCATCCACGGCACCGGCCAGACCCTGCCCTTCTACCAGGAGATCGAGCTCACCCCCGCTGCGCAGTACGCGCACGCGGTCAACGAGATCGAGGTGACCTTCCTGGCCCACCCCGGCGGCGTGGAGGTGGTGCTGGAGGCCGACAAGCGCGGCGGCCTGCTCTCCGGCGGGCACGACGTCCTCACCCGTTTCACCGTCGGCCACCAGGACGTCCGCGACTGGAACACCGAGGTCGACGGCTGGGTCCGGCAGCTCGTCGAGCACCGCGCCGCACACACCGCGCACGTCGGGTACGGCCATGCCGACCCCTACGGCGGCCACCACCACGTCGAACATCACGACGGCCACCGCTCCGGCCCCGGCATGGGGACCGCCGTCGCCGCGGGCGCGGCCGGACTCGCGGTGGGCGTCGCCGGCGGAATGGTCGCGGCCGAGGTCGTCGACGAGATCGGCGACGCCTTCGAGGACGATGACGAGGGCGGCGAGGACGAAGGCTGACCCGCACGATCCCTGTCCGGGCCGCGGTGGTGCGGCCCGGACACCTCCCCCACCGCCCCCGCGGTGCGGGAGGTGTCCGCGAGGTCCGCCGCGCCCTGGGCCTACAGCGGGGTGGCCGCCTTCAGCACGAGGAACAGGGTGACGGCGGAGTTCGCCGACGACAGCGCCGAGACGGTCGTTCCCGCCGCGGCCGTCCAGACCGCCAGCCCTGCCGTGGTGAACACCGGCGGCCAGCTGCGCACCACCGGAGCCGGCTCCAGCAGGGCGGCCACCCGCCGCGGCACCGGTCCGGCCGCGGCGAAGTGGGCGAGTACCGCGGCCGGACCGGTGCCGCGGGAGACCAGCGCGGCCTTGCCCACCGCCCGGGCCACCGCCCGCCGGCTGCCGACCGCCTCCGCCGCCTCCTCGTCCGCCCACCGCTCCGCCGTGTAGGACACCGCCTCCCGCAGCGGCCGCAGGAAGGGGTTCGCCCGCGCGGCCAGGTGCACCGCCAGCAGGTACCGGTGGTGCCGGCCGGCCAGATGCGCCCGCTCGTGCGCGAACAGCGCCCGCCGCTCGCCGCCTTCCAGGCACGACAGCATCGCCGTGGACACCACCACCCGTCCCCGCCGGCCCGCGCCGGCGGGCAGGGCGTACGCGTACGGCTCGCCGTCGGGCAGCACCGCCACCGAGCGGCCGCGTGCGCCCGTCAGCGCCCGCGCCGCCCGGTGCCGCACCCGGTGGTGCACCCACACCGTCCGCGCGCAGGCCGCCACGACCGCCAGGAGTGCGGGGATGGCCACCCGGCCCGCGACCTCGTCGTAGGGGACGGCCTCACGCACTTCCTCGTCGGACCAGCCGTCCGGCAGCGGGTTGCCCGGCAGTTGCGCGGTGCCCACCACCATCAGCAGCACCAGGCACACCGTGCTGCACACCGCCAGCACACCGGCCGCCACCGACAGCAGCACCGTGGCGGTGCGCGGGTGCAGATGCTGCTCGGCCAGGCGCGCGATCGGCCAGGCCGTCAGCGGCAGCACCAGGGGCAGGAAGACGAAGACCCCCACAACCGCCTCATTCCCCCGGCTCTTCGGCCCGTTCCAGCAGCTCCCGCAGCAGCCGCTCGTCCCCCGGCGGCAACGAGGTCACGAAGCTCGCCAGCACCGCCTGACGGTCGCTCTCCCCGTCCAGCACCCGCCGCATGCGCAGCGCCGCCAGCCCCGCCTCGTCCGCCGTCGGCGACCACACGAACGAGCGTCCGGTCTTCTCCCGCGCCACCGCGCCCTTGGCCAGCAGCCGGGTCAGAATGGTGATCACGGTGGTGTACGCCAGATCACCGCCGAGCCGTTCCCGCACCCAGGCGGTGTCCACCGGCCCCGGGGCCTGGCGCAGCGCCGCCAGCACCTGCACCTCCAGCTCTCCCTGGCCGCGCCGGCGCGCACGGGGCCGCCGGTGCTGCCCGGTCCTCTCCTGGTCCACCCTGCCGTCTCCTTCCAGCCATGCCCCCGTCACCCCGGCCGGGTCGGCCGTACATCGTAGGCGAGCGGTGGCCGGACCAGCACTCCGAAACGTCCGCACTTCCGTAGATCCGTAGGTTCCCGGCGGGACGCGAAACCCCCGCCCCGGCTCCGGGCCACCGCACCGGGGCGGGACCGTGCGGCAGGCAGGGGCCGGGGCAGAACACGGCAGGGCGACCGCGTACGACGTCCGGGAGGCCGGCCGCCCCTTGCCGGCCCGACCCGACGGCCGCCCGGGGTTCACGGCGTCGGCAGGATCCTCGTGGAATCCCCCGGGGTGGCGCGATCCGCCTCCTCGCGCTGAAATCAGGATGGAAAGCGGCTTTCGCCCCATTCGGCCTTGCCTTCAAGGCAAAAAACTTGCCCGACAGGAAAGAGCATGGCTCAATGGGTGCATGGGCCGAAGAACTCCCGATACGGGCATGGGCCTGCCCAGTGTCGCGCCCCGCCTGCGCGACCTTCGCAGGCGGGGTGGACTCACCCTGGAGGCCGCCGCCGAGCGGCTCGACCTGTCCCCCGCGCACCTGTCCCGTCTGGAAACCGGGCAGCGCCAGCCGTCGCTGCCGCTCCTCCTGGCCCTCGCCCGGACCTACGGCACCACGGTCGCGGACCTGCTGGGCGAGACTCCCCCCGACCGGGACCCGGTCATCCGGGCCGGGCGGGTGGAACCGGTCGAGGCCGGCGGCTGGGTCTACCGGCAGGCCGGCGGGTCACGACGGGCCATGCAGGCGCTGCGCGTGCACATCCCCCCGGACACCCAGAACGACCTGGTCCGGACCCACGCCGGAGAGGAGTGGCTGTACGTCCTCACCGGCCGCCTCCGCCTCGTCCTGGGAAGCGACGAACACCTTCTCGGCCCCGGCGACTCGGCCCACTACGACAGTGGGACCCCCCACCGGATCACCGCCGTCCCCCCGGCGGGGGCCGACCTGCTCTTCGTCCACACGCTGCTGCAGAGCCACATCGGCGATCTGTGTCCGGGCGGCGGGGAACGACCCGTCCGGCAAGGTGCCCGGCGACACACCGACTCATCGCGATCTTCGGAAGGTGGCACCCATGCAGAGTGAAGACACCGGCGTCGAGCGCGGCGAAGGCCGCTTCCCCCGCGGGCTCGTCCTCCGCCTGTTCGCCTACATAGTCGCGGGCCACCTCTTCGCGTTCTTCCTCTACCTGCTGTTCACGCTCGGAGGAGAGTAACCCCGTCCCGGTCCACGCGGCGCCGGTGACGGCCCAAAACGGCCGTGCACCGGCGCCGGGCGGGAAGGGCAGCCCGTCTCCTCAGGCCTTGGCCCGGTAGGCCCTCATCGCCAGCGGATAGAAGACCGCCGCTATCCCCGCCGCCCAGACCAGCGACCACAGCAGCGGCGGACCCACCTCGCCGCCCAGCAGCAGACCGCGGTACGCGTCCGACAGATGGGTGACCGGGTTGACGTCCGCCCAGGCCTGGAGCCAGCCGGGCATGGTGTCGACGAGGACGAAGGCGCTGCTGGTGAAGGTGATGGGGAAGATCAGGGTGAAGCCGAACGCCTGGACCTTCTCCGCGTCACCCGCCAGCATGCCGATCAGCACCGCGCACCAGGACACCGCCGCCGCGAAGACGACGAGCAGCAGCGCACCCGCCAGGAAACCGCCGAAGCCGCCGGTGATGCGGAAACCGAGCGCCAGGCCGAGGGCGATCATCAGGAGCATCGCCCACACGTGCTTGGCCAGGTCGGCGGTGATCCGGCCGATCAGCGGGGCGGAACGGGCTATCGGCAGGCTGCGCAGCCGGTCGAAGACGCCCTTGGTGAGGTCGGTGTTGAGGGCCAGCGCCGTGTAGGTGGTCATGAACAGGGTGTTCTGGACGATGATCCCCGGCAGGGCGTACGTCAGGTAGACATCGGGCGACCCGGCCATCTGGCCACCGAGCACATAGGTGAAGAGGAAGACGAACATGATCGGCGTGATGCTGTAGTCGACGAGTTCGAGCGGGTTGTGCTTGATGGCGACGAGGCTCCGCCACGCCATGGTGGCGGTCTGCCGCAGCCCGGCGTCCGGGCGGACCCTGCCGCCGGCCGTGACGGGGGTGCCGGCTGTCGTGTCGGTCATGACGCGCTCACCGCCCTCTCCTCGCTCTGCTCACCGGAGCGGGCGTCCGCCCCCCGCCGTCCTCCGTCCGGCCCGGCACGGTGGCCGGTCAGCGCGAGGAAGACCTCGTCCAGCGACGAGCGGCGCAGGGTCAGCTCGCCGACCGCGATACCGGCTCCGTCCAGACTGCGGACCACCGCGGGCATCAGCTCCGGACCGCCGACCGGCGCCGTGACCGCCTCCCCCTCGATCCGGGTCTGCGGCCCGGCCGCCCGCGCCACCAGGGAGTGCGCGGCCGCCAGGTCGTGCTCCCGCACCGGCCTCACCTGGAGCACCTGGCCGCCCACCTGCGATTTCAGATCGTCGGGGGTTCCCTCGGCGATGACCCTGCCCTTGTCGATCACAACGATCCGGTCGGCGAGCAGATCCGCCTCGTTCAGGTACTGCGTGGTCAGCAGTGCGGTCACGCCCTCGGCGACCAGGCCGCGCAGCATGTCCCACAGTTCCCCCCGGCTGCGCGGGTCGAGGCCGGTCGTCGGCTCGTCCAGGAAGAGGATGCTGGGCCGGCCCACCAGGCTGGCCGCCAGGTCCAGCCTGCGCCTCATGCCTCCCGAGAACGTCTTCACCGCGCGCCCGGACGCCCCCGTCAGCCCGAAGCGTTCCAGCAGCTCGGCCGCCCGGGCCTTGGCCTGGCGCCTCGGTGTCCCCAGCAGCCGTCCGATCAGCAGCAGGTTCTCCGTGCCGGTGAGGTTCTCGTCGACCGCCGCGTACTGGCCGGTCAGACCGACCAGGGAGCGCACGACTCCCGCCTCCCGCACCACGTCGTGGCCGGCGACCTCGGCCCGCCCCGCGTCCGGCTGGAGCAGGGTGGCGAAGATCCGCACGGCGGTGGTCTTGCCCGCTCCGTTCGGCCCGAGCAGTCCCAGTACCGTCCCGGTGCGGGCCTCCAGATCCACACCGTCCAGCGCCCGGGTGTCCTTGAAGTGTTTGGCCAGGCCCTCGGCCTGGATCGCGTACGCGCGTGCCATGGGACCGCCTCCTCGAACCGAGGTCGCGCTCGGATGCCGCCTCCGGCCCCGGCCCGGGAGCGGCCCTATGGACAACTGTGACGCACACCACTGACAGCCGCAGCGGTGGCCCGATCACGTAGGGTCGGCGGGATGGCGAGGTATTTCGACGTGCACCCCGACAACCCCCAGCAGCGCACCATCGGCACCGTGGTGGACGGCATCCGCTCCGACGGGCTCGTCGCGTACCCCACGGACTCCTGCTTCGCGCTGGGGTGCCGGCTGGGCAACCGCGACGGCATCGCCCGGATCAGGTCGATCAGGAACCTCGACGACCGTCACCACTTCACCCTGGTGTGCCGGGACTTCGCGCAGATGAGCCGGTTCGTGCGCATCGACAACGACGTGTTCCGCGCGATCAAGGCGGCCACGCCCGGCAGCTACACCTTCATCCTTCCCGCGACGAAGGAGGTGCCGCGCCAGCTGCTGCACCCGAGGAAGAAGACGGTCGGGGTCCGGATCCCCGACCATGCCGTCACCCGTGCCCTGCTCGACGAGCTCGGCGAGCCGCTGCTGTCCAGCACCCTGCTCCTGCCCGGCGAGGAGGAGCCCCTGACGCAGGGCTGGGAGATCAAGGAGCGGCTCGACCACGTGGTCGACGCCGTGCTGGACTCGGGCGACTGCGGCACCGAGCCGACCACGGTCGTCGACTTCTCCGGGGGCGGGGTGGAGATCGTACGCCGGGGAGCGGGCGACACCTCACGGTTCGAGTAGACGCGCCGACGCCCCGGCACCCCCTTGCCCCGAAACCCCTGAGGGAGCATCGACATGACGAGCACACCGCCGGTCACGCTGGAGGACGTCCGCGACGCCGCCGCGCGGATCGAGGGCGTCGCCCACCGCACTCCCGTGCTGCGCTCACGCACCCTGGACTCCCTCGTCGGCGCGGAGGTCTTCCTCAAGTGCGAGAACCTCCAGCGCGTCGGGGCCTTCAAGTTCCGCGGCGCCTACAACGCCGCCTCGCGCCTGTCGTCCGAGCAGCTGGCCCGGGGCATCGCCGCCTACTCCTCGGGCAACCACGCACAGGCCGTCGCCCTGGCAGCGCGGGAGCTGGGCACCACCGCGGTGATCCTGATGCCCGAGGACACCCCCCGCTCCAAGCTGGAGGCCACCGCCGGATACGGCGCGGAGATCGCCACCTACGACCGCTACACCGGCGACCGGGTCGCCCTGGGCGGGGCGCTGGCCGCCGAGCGCGGGCTGACTCTGATCCCGCCCTACGAACACCCGCACATCATCGCCGGCCAGGGCACCGCCGCGCTGGAACTGATCGAGGAGGTGGGCGAGCTCGACGCCCTGGTGGCTCCGGTCGGCGGCGGCGGACTGATCGCCGGCAGCGCCACGGCCGCCAAGGGCCTGCTGCCCGGGATCCGGGTGATCGGCGTCGAGCCTGAGGCCGGGGACGACACCCGGCGGTCGCTGGAGGCGGGAGGGCGTGTCTCGATCCCCGTGCCGCGCACCATCGCCGACGGTCTGGCCGCGGAGACGCCCGGGGAGCTGACCTTCTCCGTCAACCGCAGGCTGGTCGACGAGATCGTCCTGGTCGACGACGGCCGGATCCGCGACGCGATGCGGCTGGCCTTCGAACGGCTGAAAACGGTCGTCGAGCCCAGTGGCGCCGCCGCCCTGGCGGCCGTGCTCACCGGACGCCTGGCCCCCCTCCCGCCCCGCATCGGCGTCATCGTCTCCGGCGGCAACGTCGGCGCGCAGCGCTTCGCCGAGCTCCTCGGAAGCTGATCCGCCCCGGGGACACCGCCCACCGCGCTCCAGGCCCGCCGTGCACCGCCCGGCCGGCGTACGGCGGGGCCCTGCGTGCCCTGGTGGCCGGAGTGGCCGTGGTCGTCGCCCTGCGGTGGGCGGAGGGAAGCGCCCCGCACGGTGCCGGAGAACTGCCCGGCCGCGCCGTTCCGGGCTCTCTCGGGCCACACGAGCACCTGGTAGCCGACGGCCACGATGTCGGGCACGGCCCAGGCGCTCAGTTCCGTCGCGCTCCCGCCCGGCGCCAGCTCGCCCTCGAACCCGCCGTCGTCGGCGGCCTTCCGGGCCATGCCGCCGATCTCGACCCCCACCCACTGGACCTCGACCGCGTCCAGGTCGAGGGACGCGTCGCCGTCGTTGGTCAGCTTCACGCGCAGCCCCGGCGGTTCGCCGCTCCGCCCCAGCAGCTTCTCGCGGGCCCCGGCCAGCCGCTTGCCGTCCACCGTGCCGCCCCGGACGTCCGCCGTGTGGCCGGCCGGACGCAGCCTTCCCAGCACCGTCGCCGTCGCCTTCAGGCCGTCCGGCCAGGCGAAGGTCTTCCCCGTCGGTACCGCCGACGGCCCGGCGGACGCCGCCTTCGAGGGGTGCGCGGTTCCCGAGGCGGAGGGGTCGGGGGCGGCCGACGGGGCCGGCTCACCGCCCGCACCGCATCCGGTGAGGGTCAGGGACAAGGACATCGGAACCGCTGCGAGCACGGTTCGGCGCGTGGGGGCTCCAGCGGGCGGCGTCGGGCTGACAACGGCGAGGCCGCCGGTAGCGTCCCGCCCGCGGCCCGTAAAGATCGGCGGCCCTGCCGGCACGAGGGGGAGCGGGCCCGCCTCGGCCGCCCCGTCCGCTTCGCAGCCCGCGTGCGCTTCCTGGTCCGGGCGCCGGTGCGGGGCGCGTCCGGGCGGGACGCACGCTGTCACTCCTCGATCACCGCGACCGCGTCCAGGCCGACGTCGTGCAGGGTCCGCCGGAGGGTCCGGCCGGCTCCGCGGACGGTCAGTACGGCGTTCTCCGGCCGTCCGGTGGCCGCGCGGAGCAGGGCGTAGGCACACGCCAGGTCGAGGTGGTCCAGATCGCCCATCTCCAGCACCACTTCGTGGGCACCGAGCAGCCGCGGGTCAACGAGCCGCTCCTCCAGCTCACCGAGTGTTCCGGAGTCCAGTCGGCCGGAGAAGGCGAGTACGGCGCGGCTGCGCCCGGCCTCGGTGATCGCCATGGCCGGGCGGTGTGCCCGTGCGGTGGGTTGCGGCTCGGGTGCCATGGCGACCTCCTCCGTATGCCGGCCGGCGGTGGTTGCGCGTTTGTGTTCGTCCTCTCCCTCCAGCCTCTCACCCTGCCCGGACCGGCGGCCGCCGGTCCGGGCAGGGTGAGAGGCCCTTCTCCATGGCCGGAGAAGGGCGCGTGTGGCGTCAGACCCCCGTGTCCCGCGCGCCGGGGCCGGGCTGTCCGGCGGTGGACTCCTTGCGCAGGGTGAGGGCGACGTGGACCAGGGCGATGAGGACGGGGACCTCGATGAGGGGGCCGACGACGCCGGCCAGGGCCTGGCCGGAGGTGACGCCGAAGGTGGCGACGGCGACGGCCGGTTCGAAGTCGTCGCCGGCGGGCGGTGAAGGTCAGGGTGGTGGTGCGCTCGCAGGCCAGGGCGGACGTCACGGCCGGACAGGGAGTGGCGGCCGTCCGCCCCGTCCGGGACGAGATCCGCGAGCGGATCGGGAACCTGATCACCGAGATCGAGACATCCTGGGGGCCGGCGGGCCCGGTCCCCGGGATCACGGACCCTCCGTCGTCAGTGTGGTGCCGACTGCCCTCCCCGTGAGCCCGGCCGGAGACCGGCCCTCAACCTTCCCGGACCACAACGTCCTTGACCACCCGTTCACCGGGCCGGCCGCGGCGGCCGGACGGAGACCGGGTCGGGGACGGCGCCGCGCCGGACGGGTCCCTCCGGCGCACGTCCGCCGGGGCCTCGTGCCACAGCGGGGCCTGCTCCCGGATCTGCCTGAGCATGACACCCTCGCGCAGACCCCACGGGGAGAGCGTGACGGTCTCCATCTCCATGCACCGCATGGCCGTGTGCGCTATCACGGCTCCGGCCAGGGACTGCCGGGCGCGGGCGGGGGAGATACCGGGCAGCTCCGCGCGGGCGGCCGCGGGCAGCGAGGCCAGCCGCTCCACGGCCGCCTTGAGGTCCCCGCGCTCGATGCGGCGTGTGACGAAGGGCCCCAGCTTCCCGGGTGGGGCCCCGCACAGCCGGGCCAACTGCTGGAAGGTGCGCGAGACGGCCACGGCGGTACGGGGGCGCTCCCAGTGGATCCGGACCGCCACGTCCCGCAGCTCGTGGCGTACGCGGCGTCTCAGCGCCCTGATCGCGCCGGCCGGCGGAGGGTCCGCCTCCCCGAAGTACTCGCGCGTCATCCGTCCCGCGCCCAGTGGAAGGGAGGCCACGAAGCCGGGGGTCCTGTCCCGGCCGAAGGCCACCTCCAGCGAGCCGCCGCCGATGTCCAGCAGCACCATCGGGCCGGCCTGCCAGCCCATCCACTGCCGGGCCGCCAGGAACGACAACTCCCCTTCCGTCACACCCGACATGACGCACAGGGGCACCCCGGCCCCGCTGTGGACGGCCTCCAGGACCTGGTGGCGGTTGGGCGCGTCCCGGATGACCGCGGTGGCGAAGGCGGAGGGCTGCTCCACCCCCCAGCGGGCGGACTCCTCCCTCGCCTCGGCGACCGCGGCCACCACGGCGTCCACCGCCCGCTCGCCGAGCCGTCCGTCCGGCTCCACGTGCTCGGCCAGCCTCAGGCGCCGCTTGGCCGTGTGCACCGGCAGCGGTATGTCACCGCCGCAGTCGGCCACCACCAGCCGCACCGTCTTGGATCCCACGTCCACAACCGCCAAACGCATGGAGGGCTCGTGCCCCCCGGCACCGCGCGACATGCCATCACCTCCCGGGCGCAGGCGCAGACCGGCCATGTCCCGCCGATGTACCGCCGGTGCCGCGCGCACCGCGCCATTGCACCGGCCCGCCGGGGGTAGAAGTCCCGCAGCGAGCAGGGAGGTGGGCCGTCGTGTGCGAGTCGTCGCTGCGGGCCGTTGGGTGGGCGCGGTCACTGCCGGTGGCCAGCGGGGTGAAGGCCGCGCGGGAATGGGCGCGCGGTCATCTGGAGTCGCTGGGATGGACGGAATCGGCTCCGGAGACGGTGGACGCGGTGCTGCTGACCGTCTCGGAACTGGTGACCAACGCGCACGTGCACGCGCACAGCACCGCCCAGTTGGTGCTGACGTGGGACAACCGGTGCCTGCACGTGAGCGTGCGCGACTCCTGCGCCGCCCTCCCCGCGCCCCGCTCCCCCAGTGCCGAACGGACGTCGGGGCGCGGCATGTTCCTCGTCGACGCTCTGGCCGACGAGTGGGAGGCCCGCACCTGCACGGGCGGCAAGGCCGTCACCGCCTGCTTCCGCCGGCCCGGCCGGCCCACCGGGTGATCCCCGCGGGCCGGCCGGGCGGAGGAGCCCAGCGGCCGGGGGCCGTCAGTCCAGCGCCAGCACCGTCGAGACGGCCCGGCGCAGCATCTCCTCCGGTTCCGGGACCGGCCCGGCCGAACGCCACGCCACGAACCCGTCGGGACGCACCAGTACCGCGCCGTCCGGCTCCGTGCCGTGGGTACGCGCCCAGTCCGCGCCCTCCTCGGGTACGAGGTCGGCATCCGCCCCGGCTCCGATCCGGTACGGCGTCAGCGGCACGGACAGCTTCTCGGCGACCCGGCCGGCCGCCTCGTACCACCCGGCCGCCGTACCGGCTCCGGTGATCAGGACCAGGGAACGCTCGTACAGGTCCAGGGTCGAGATCCGCTCCCCGGCGCGGCTCAGCCACATGTGGGGTGCCCGGCTGCCCGGCTCGCCCGTCAGCCGCAGGTCCCCGGGGACGGGTGGCGCGTCGGGTTCGGCGCCCACGACGGCGCCCCGCGGGTAGCGGTATCCGACGGCCACGGCGAGGATGCCGCCCTGCGGACCGCGGCCCTCCGTGCCGGGGGCCGGGGTGTAGCCGGGGTGCTTGTGCTCCGCGGAACGCGCCGAGGCGCGGGCGGCGGTGGCCTGTGCGACCGGGCGGCGCTCGGCGTCGTAGGTCTCCAGCAGGCCCGGTCCGGCCCAGCCCCCGAGCACGGCGGCCAGCTTCCACGCCAGGTTGTGCGCGTCCTGGATGCCGGTGTTGGAGCCGAAGGCGCCGGTGGGGGACATCTCGTGGGCCGAGTCGCCGGCCAGGAGGACGCGGCCGGCTCCGTACCGCAGGGCCACCCGTTCCGCCGCGTGCCACGGCGCCCTTCCGGTGATCTCCACGTCGAGCCCGGGCACGCCGACCGCGCGGCGGATGTGCTCGGCGCACCGCTCGTCGGTGAACTCCTCCAGCGTCTCGCCGTTCTCGGGGTGCCAGGGCGTGTGGAAGACCCAGTGCTCCCGGTTGTCGACCGGCAGCAGCGCCCCGTCCGCGCCGGGGCCGGTCAGGTAGCACATGACGAAGCGCCGGTCGCCCACCACGTCGGCGAGCCCGCGGGAGCGGAAGGTGACGCTGACGTTGTGGAACAGGTCGCCGGGGCCGCTGTGGCCGATGCCGAGGCTCTCGCGCACCGGGCTGCGCGGGCCGTCCGCGGCGACGAGGTAGTCGGCGCGGACGGTGGTGTGCTCCCCGGTCTCCCTGCTCCTGACCACGGCCGTGACTCCGTCCGGGTCCGGCTCGAACGTCATCAGCTCGGTGGAGAATCGCAGGTCACCGCCGAGTTCGCGGGCGCGCTCCAGCAGGACCGGTTCGAGGTCGTTCTGGCTGCACAGGCACCACGCGCTGGGGCTGACGCGGGCGAGCGCGCCGTCCGGATCGATCTCCTGGAAGAGCCACCGGCCCTCGTCCCCGGTCAGCGAGGGGGTCTGGAGGATGCCGTGGTTGCCGGACAGGGCCGACGCCGCCTCCTTGATCCCCGGCTCGACGCCCGCCACCCGGAACAGTTCCATCGTCCGTACGTTGTTGCCGCGTCCCCGCGGGTGGGTCGAGGTCCCCGCATGCCGTTCGACAAGTGTGTGCCGCACACCGAGGCGGCCGAGGAACAGCGAGGCGGACAGGCCCACCAGGGAACCACCGACGATGAGGACGGGAGTCCTGTGGTCGGCTTCTTCGTTCATGTCTTTCCTCCAGCACATCGATTCCACCGGTACGCGCACACGCACGCCCCGGACGGTTATGGATGCCACCGAGGTGTCCCTTTCGCCCGCCCTTCACCCGGTTGATTCCGACGGTTTGCGAGTCCGGAAAGGGCATCACATGATCAGTTCTCATGACGACTGACGCCGAGTCAACGCTCTCGGCAGTCCCATCGTTCGCCAACGGAAAGGTTCACAGGATGGCGGTCTCGGATCGCGCGCCCCAGGTGCCGGGCCGTGTCTCCCAGTCGGTGTTCGACGGCTCCCGGCTCCGGGCCGTCCTGCTGGTGGACCTTCAGGAGGGAGCCCAGCAGCGCTTCCTCGACGCCTACGAACGCATGTGCGCCCAGGTGGCCTCCGTGCCCGGTCACATCAGCGACCAGCTCTGCCAGTCCATCGAGAACCCGTCCCAGTGGCTCATCACCAGCGAGTGGGAGAGCGCACCGCCCTTCCTCGCCTGGGTGAACAGCGAGGAGCACCTGGAGACGGTCAGACCGCTGCGCGCCTGCGTCCGCACCATGCGGCCGCTGCGTTTCGGCATCCTCAGGGAAACCCGCGGCGGGCACACCGCGGCCGCTCCGGGCGGGGAGCGGCCGCGGCCGCCCGTCCGCCTGGGCGACGGCACGGTGCACCACGCCCTGACCTACACCGTCCGGCCCGGCAGCGAGTCCAAGGTCGCGGAGATCCTGTCCGGCTTCGCCCCGCCCGGCCCCGGGGTGGACGACGCCACCCGGCTGCTGCGCACCTCGGTGTTCCTGTACGGCAACAGGGTCGTGCAGACCGTCGAGGTGCGAGGCGACCTGTCGGCCGCGCTCGGCCACGCCATCGGCCGGCCCGAGGTCCGTGCGGTCGAGGAGGCCCTCGCCCCCCACCTGGAGCGGGAGCGGGACCTCGGCGATCCGCAGTCCGCCCGGGTCTTCCTCACCCGTGCGGCGATGCCGGCCGTGCACCGCACCGCGTCCGGCGGGCCGGGATCGCCCCGGGCGCGGCGGCACGCTCTGTGCTACCCGGCCCGGGAGGGCCGCGGCACGGACCTGGCGCGGCTGATCGCCCGGCAGGAGGAGACAGCCGCGGACGACCCGCACGACCCGGTCCGCGCCGTCACCGTCTTCCAGCGCGACGACATCGTCGTACGGATGGTCGAGGCGGATGCCGAACCGGACTCCGCTCCCGCCCGGGTCCTCGGTCTCGGGGAACCCGGCGCCCTCACCGAGGCCGCCGGCCTGCTCGACCTCGGGGCGCTCGGCCTCGACCACCCCCCGGCGGACGAGCGCGACCTCCTGCGCCTGCTGGCGCACGCCGGCATGCGCCTGCTCGCCGACCGGAGAGCACCGCACTCCTGACCCCCGCCGGCCGCAGCGCCGGCCGGTCCCGCCCGCACACCGCCCGCCCCCTTTCCACTCCCACGGAGCGAACGACCATGACCCAGCAGTCCCCACGCATCGTCGACCTCTCGGAGACCACGCCCAACCGCAGGCGCGGAGGCGACCTGCGCGCCATGCTCACCCCCACCACCGTCGGCTCCACCAGCGGCTTCATGGGCCTGGCCATCGTGGAGCCCGGCGACCGCATCGGCGAGCACTACCACCCGTACTCCGAGGAGTTCGTGTACGTCGTCAGCGGCCGCCTCGAGGTGGATCTGGACGGGGAACCCCACCCTCTCGCCCCCGACCAGGGCCTGATGATCCCCGCGTACACGCGGCACCGGTTCCGCAACGTCGGCGACACCGAGGCCCGCCTCGTCTTCCACCTGGGACCGCTGGCCCCCCGTCCGGAGCTCGGACATGTCGACACCGAGGAGACCGCGGCCGGCCAGGCCGCCGGCGACCGGGCGGCGCAGCCCACCGGAGCGTCCTCGTGACGCGACGCGTGGCCGTCACCGGCCTGGGCGTGGTGGCACCGGGCGGTATCGGCGTCCCGGCGTTCTGGGACCTCCTGGCGAACGGTCGTACCGCGACCCGGGGCATCACCCTCTTCGACCCCGCGGGCCTGCGCTCACGGATCGCCGCGGAGTGCGATTTCGAGCCACTGGCGCACGGCCTGACGGTGGAGCAGGCCGAGCGCTGCGACCGCTACGCGCAGTTCGCGCTGGTCGCCGCGGCGGAGGCGGTCGGCGACGCCGGTCTGGAGACGGAGCGCGAGGACCCCTGGCGTCTGGGTGTCAGCCTGGGCACCGCGGTCGGCGGCACCACCCGTCTGGAGCACGACTACGTCCTGGTCAGCGAGCGCGGTTCCCGCTGGGACGTCGGCCACCGGCAGGCCGGCCCGCATCTGCACCGCGCGTTCTCGCCCAGCACGCTCGCCTCGGCGGTCGCCGAGGAGTTCGGCGCACGCGGCCCGGTGCAGACCGTCTCCACCGGCTGCACCTCCGGGCTGGACGCCCTCGGTTACGCCTTCCACGCCATCGGGGAGGGCCGCATGGACGTCTGCCTCGCCGGCGCGGCGGACTCCCCGATCTCGCCGATCAGCATGGCCTGCTTCGACGCCATCAAGGCCACCTCCCCGAACAACGACGACCCCGCGCACGCGTCCCGGCCGTTCGACGCCGACCGCGACGGCTTCGTGATGGGAGAGGGCGGCGCGGTGCTGGTGCTGGAGGAACTGGAGCACGCCCGGGCCCGCGGCGCGCGCGTGTACTGCGAGGTCATCGGCTACGCCACCTACGGCAACGCCTACCACATGACCGGGCTGACCAGCGAAGGTCTGGAGATGGCGAGGGCGATCGACACCGCTCTGGACCACGCCCGCCTGGACGGCTCGGACATCGACTACGTCAACGCGCACGGCTCGGGCACCCGGCAGAACGACCGCCACGAGACCGCGGCGGTCAAGCGGTCCCTGGGCTCCCACGCCTACGACACACCCATGAGCTCGATCAAATCCATGGTGGGCCACTCCCTCGGCGCCATCGGCTCCATCGAGGTGGCCGCCTGCGTCCTGGCCCTGGACCGCCAGGTGGTACCGCCCACCGCGAACTACGAGACCCCGGACCCCGAGTGCGACCTGGACTACGTGCCGCGCGCGGCACGTGAGCGGAGGCTGCGGAACGTGCTGTCGGTGGGCAGCGGCTTCGGCGGCTTCCAGTCCGCGGTGGTACTGAGCGGGCCGGGCGGGAGGGCATCATGAAACCGCGAGGCGTCCGGCACGCGGTCGTCACCGGCATCGGAGTCGTGTCACCGGGCGGAGTCGGCGCGGAGGCCTTCTGGAAGTCGGCCGCGGAGGGCCACAGCCTCCTGGACCGCGTCTCCCGGGAGGGCTGCGGCCATCTGCCGCTTAAGGTCGCGGGCGAGGTCCGGGGCTTCGATCCGGCCGCCGTGATCGAGGGCAGCCACCTCGTCCAGACCGACCGGTTCACCCACTTCGCGATGGCCGCCACCTCGCTCGCCCTGGAGGACGCCCGGCTCGGCCGCGCCGACATCGGCTCCCCGTACTCGGTGGGCGTGGTCACCGCCGCGGGTTCCGGCGGTGGCGAGTTCGGGCAGCGCGAGCTGCAGAAGCTGTGGGGGCGGGGATCTCGCCACGTCGGCCCGTACCAGTCCATCGCCTGGTTCTACGCGGCCAGCACCGGCCAGATCTCCATCCGCGGCGGCTTCAAGGGGCCCTGCGGCGTGGTGGCCGCCGACGAGTCGGGCGGTCTGGACGCCCTGGCGCACGCCGCCCGCGCCGTGGCGCGCGGCACCGACACCGTCGTCGCCGGTGCGGCCGAGGCGCCGCTGGCCCCGTACTCGATGGTCTGCCAGCTGGGCTACCCCGAGCTCAGCACCGAGGGCGACCCCGAACGCGCCTACCGCCCCTTCACCGCGGCCGCCCGCGGCTTCGTTCCCGCCGAGGGCGGGGCGATGCTCGTGCTGGAGGAGGAGGGCGCGGCCCTCGACCGCGGTGCCGAGCCCCGGGCCGCGGTGGCCGGCCACGCCGCCACCTTCACCGGAGCGTCACGCTGGGGGGAGTCCCGCGAGGGGCTGGCCCGGGCGATCGGCGCCGCGCTGGCGGAGGCGGGCTGCGCGCCCGAGGAGGTCGACGTCGTGTTCGCCGACGCCCTCGGTACGGCCGAGGCCGACCGGGCCGAGGCACTGGCGATCACCGACGCCCTGGGCCCGCACGGCCGGCGCGTGCCCGTCACCGCTCCGAAGACGGGGACCGGCCGCGCCTACTGCGGGGCGCCCGTGCTGGACGCCGCGGCGGCCGTGCTCGCCATGGAGCACGGCCTGGTACCCCCCACACCCAACGTCCTCGACGTCTGCCATGACCTGGATCTGGTGACCGGCCGGGCGCGCTCCGCGGAGCTGCGCACCGCCCTGGTCCTCAGCCGGGGGCTCATGGGATCGAACGCGGCGCTCGTGCTGCGGCGCGGCGCCGGACACCCCACCGATCGAAGGAGTGCATCCGCATGACCGACCAGATGACGGGCCAGGTGACCGTCGAAGAACTGACCGCGCTGATGAAGCAGACGGCGGGCGTCGCCGTCGACCCCGATGACCTGCGGCAACGGGCCGGCTCCGGTTTCGACGCCTTCGGTCTCGACTCGCTCGGGCTGCTGGGCGTCGTGGGCGAGCTGGAGAAGCGCTACGGCCGGGACATGCCGGAGCGGGCCGAGCAGTGCAGGACTCCCCGCGAGTTCCTCGACTTCGTCAACGGCGTCCTGACAGCGGAGGCGTGAGATGGCCGGGCACACCGAGAACGAGATCGTCATCGCCGCGCCCCTGGACCTCGTCTGGGACATGACCAACGACATCGAGAACTGGCCGCGGCTGTTCAGCGAGTACGCCTCCGTCGAGATCCTCTCCCGCGACGGCGACACCACCACCTTCCGCCTGACCATGCACCCGGACGAGAACGGCACGGTGTGGAGCTGGGTGTCGGAGCGGACCGCCGACCGCGACGCCCTCACCGTGCGGGCCCACCGCGTGGAGACGGGCCCCTTCCAGTACATGGACATCCGCTGGGAGTACACGCAGGTCCCCGAGGGAGTGCGCATGCGCTGGACGCAGGACTTCGCGATGAAGCCGGACGCACCGGTCGACGACACGTGGATGACGCGGAACATCAACCGCAACTCCCGCGTCCAGATGGCCCTCATCCGGGACCGGATCGAGCAGCGCGCCCGGCAAGCAGGCGAACCCGCGGCGATGGCCGACTGAGAAGGGACCCCTTTCGTGCACCACACCCTGATCGTCGCCCGGATGGAACCGGGGGCGGCGCCGGACATCGCGAAGGTGTTCGACGAGTCCGACCGCGGCGAGCTGCCGCACCTGGTGGGCGTCGCCCGGCGCAGCCTCTTCCAGTTCGGCGACGTGTACATGCACCTCATCGAGAGCGAGCGGGATCCCGGACCGGCCATCGCCCGGGCCGTGGACCATCCGGAGTTCCGCGCCGTCAGCGAGCGGCTGACGGCGTACGTCCGGCCGTACGACCCGGAGACCTGGCGTGGCCCGAAGGACGCCATGGCGCGGTGCTTCTACCGCTGGGAGCGTGACGGCGCGCCTGTGGCGCCGCGCTGACCGGCCTGCCCCGCCGCAGGAACCGAGTCGGTGCGTGAACCGGTGGAACCGCTCCCCGCCGCCCGTGCGGCGGCGGGAGGGCGGCGCCGGGAACCTCCCGGGGCGGAACGGCGACGGCACCCGCAGGACACCGTCGGCGACCTCCTCGACGCGGTTCACCGCAGCGACGGACCCGGCGCTCCTCTTCTCGGCACCGGAGGTGCCGGGCACACCGGGCGCAGCATGGCCGAGCGGCTGACCGGAGTCTGTCCGGCCACCGGTCCCGTCCGCCCGGTCGACCCGTATCCGCACTCCTTCGAATGCGCCGTCCCCGGAGACGGGCCGGCCCGCGCCGCCGGGGCGTGACGGCCCGGTGCCGCCCGCCCGTTGCGGGCCGGCCGGGGGCGGTGACGGACGCGGTGGAGGACGGCCTGTGAGCCGTCCCCCGCCGCGTACCGGTCCGCCCCCGCCCGGACGGGGGGGCGGAGGAGGTCGGGAGGCGATCTCCAGCCCGCCGCACTCCACGGGGAACATCACGGCCACGCGCCGCAGGGAGTGCGGCGGACGGTGCAGGATCAGCCGGCGGCCCCGCCCGCGCCGCGACGGCCGCGGTGTCCAGGAAGTCGGTGCCGGACAGGTCCAGGCGCACCACCGGACCGGGCAGGCGGGCCAGGGCCCTCAGTGCCGCCTCCAGGACGGCGCGGGTGTCGGTGTCGGCTCCGCTGCGGCCGTCGCCGTCGCCGAAGACCGTCCCGCGTTCGGCGGGTGCCTGGTTGAGGAGCCACACGCCGATCGGGTCGGCCACCGCGACGGCCAGGTTCTGGCTCCGGCCAAGAACATGGACGGCGTGATCACAGCGCTGTTCCTGCTGGTGGTCGCCACGGTGATGGCCAACGCGGCCGTGGTGTGCGTGCGGTCCGCCGGACCGCTGCCGACCGCCGAGGCGCCCTGCGTCGAGTCCCGGATCGAGGCCCCGGCCTCGTGGTCGTCGGGCGCGGGGAGGGAGAAGGGCAGGGAGCCGGTGGGGGCGGGCGAGCGATGACGGCCACGATGCTCGGCGGGGTGGCCCGGCTGCTGCGGGTGTCCGCCGGTATCTGCGCGAGTTCTCCGGTGAGGCGGACTACGGGCGTTTCCGCCTCAGGCACCTGCGCGAGCACCCGGACGAGCCGGTCTCCTCCCGGCGCGACTACGAGCGGCGGCGCGCCCGGCACCGGGAGGAGCACCCGCACAGCCGCTGCTGCCGACGCCTCCGGGCCGCCCTCCGCCGACGCCGGCGGAGGGCTTCCGCGGCGTCTGCCCGGATACTGGTCCCCACGGGCTCACCCGCGCCGGGCGGGGAAGCCCGCGGGGAGGTGTGCGGTGTCGCAGCGGTCGACGGCGAAGTCCCTCACCCCCGCGCAGCGGCGGGCGGTCCTGGCCTCCGATCCCACGACGGGAGAGCTGGCGGGGAGTCCGGCGACGGGTGCCGCGCTGCGGGGCAGGGGCCTGGCCGTGTCGTACGGCCCGGCGGGCAGGTACTACCTGACCGAGGCGGGGCGGGCGGTGCGCGAGGAGTTGCGCGAGGAGTCGGTTCCGGCCGTGTCCGAGCCTCCGGCCGCCCCGCCCGCTCCCGCCGGGCAGGCCGGGCCCGCGGGTTCCGGCGCGTTCGCCGCGGCGACCGGCGACGGACCGCCGGAGGAGGAGGCCCCCGGGCGGCGCGCCGCCGCCGTGGCCCGCGCCTGGGCCGGGGTGCTGGAGATACGCCGTGTCACGGACGGCTCCGCCGGTACCGGTCCGGGCGCCCCGGCGCCCTGGGAGCGGACGCGGATGGTCTGGGCGGTGTCCCTGGCCCTGGAGGCCGCGGGCGTAACGCCGTCGGCGGTGGACGCGGGCGGACGCCGAACCCGGGCGGGGTACCGCGTCATCGACTCCGGTGAACCGGGCGCGGTACGCGTGGAATGGCGGGGCCCCGCCGCCTGCGCCGGACGCGAGCGGGCCGAAAGGGAGCTGAGGGTGTGTGCGGAGCATCTGACCGGGTGCGGCTGGGAGGCACTGCTCTACTGGGGGGCTCGCCGCACCCCTTTCCTGCTTGTCACACCCGGCGTGCCGTGAGGTTCAGGGCGTGCGGGGACGCCTCACCGCGAGGCCGTCCGACCACCGTCCTCCCATACGCGGTTGCGCCGGTAGTCCGGTTCCGGTGCCGGTGAACGGCCGGGGAGCGCAGGCTCTGTGCCGGGAGGCGCGACGGGTACGCGGTCAGCGTGCCGGGGCGGAGGCCGGATCTCCGTGCCCGGTGAACGCGTCGGCGCGGACGTTGGGCGTGGGGCTGCCGGTCACGCGGTAGCGGCCGTTGGGCAGGTCGTCGCAGACGGTGACGCGGACGGTGAGCGGGCCGGCCCACTCGTATCCCTTCCTCTCCCCGTGGCGTGCCAGACTGTCCGCCAGGAGCTGGCCTATCTGGCCGCCACGCCGGACCAGTTTCCCGTGCGCCGCGACGGAGAGCTCGACCTCGTAGGCGTTGGGAACCACCACACGGCTGTGGCTGCACACCACGGCGTGGCCGTCGCACTCGCGCCGCAGTGCGTCGAGGAGCTCGACCGGTTCCCTGCGGAACATCCTGGCCAGCAGTGAGTGCTCCCAGGTCTCGACCTTGCGTTCCCAACGGTTCAGTGTTCCCATGACAGACCGCGTGCCCGGGGCGGATCGCCACATGCGCCCCGAACGACCGGATCCTTCCGCCTCGGGCCTCCGCACGCCCACTGCCCGCCGCTGCCCCGGCCTCCCGGCGCTCCTTCGGCGTCCGCTCGCGGACGCCGCGGGGCTCGACACACGGCCCAACCTGAGCGTATGACCGCCCGCACGCGCGGGAAACGGCGTCTCCCCGGTCCGCGGCGGTCGCCCGGGGGATCCGGGGCCGGGGCCGGGGCCGAGAGGCGCGCCGCGGAACGGAACAAGGCCGCCGCTTCCCGGGAAGCGGCGGCCTTGTTCCGGCACGGATCGCCCGGCGGTTCGGCCGGCCGGCTCGCGCCGGTACGGGGGCGGGGTCCGGCAGGGTTCCCGGTCCCGCAGTGGCCGCGTCTCACGCGGCGCGCTCGTCCTCGCGCGGGGCGGCGGAACGCGACGGCTCGCGTTCCGGAAAGTCCGGCACGGCCCGCAGGTGGCGTTCGCGCGGGGCCCCGGCGGCGAGCTCCGGATCGGCCTCGCCCAGCATGCGCTCCTCGTACCGCCCGAGGGCCAGCATCACGCACAGCAGCAGAGGAGGTATCACAAAGGCGGTGACAGCCACGGGGACTCCTTTTGGGGAAGGGTTCGACTCTGTTCCGCGTTGCCTCCCTCACTGGACGAAAACCCTGCAAGACCCCTTTCGGGGCGTTCGGGTGGCCCGTACCGGCCGTCACAGCCATCCGTTGCGGCGGAAGGCCCGGTACAGGAAGCCGGAGGCGGCGGCCATCGCGGCCACGGCCAGCGGATAGCCGAAGTCCCATTCCAGTTCCGGCATGTGCTCGAAGTTCATGCCGTACAGGCCGGCGACCATGGTGGGGATCGCGAGGATCGCCGCCCATGCCGAGATGCGGCGCATGTCGTCGTTCTGCCAGGTGCCCACCCTGGCCAAGTGGGCGTCGAGCACGGAGTTGAGCAGCTCGTCCAGGGACCGGACCTCGGTGTCGGTGCGGTGCAGGTGGTCGGCCACGTCCCGGAAGTAGGGCAGCGCCCCCTGCGGCCACCGCGACCGCGGCTCGGCGGCGAACTCCTGCGCCACCGGGACCAGGGGCCGGACGGCGTCGCGGAACTCCAGGACCTCCCGTTTGAGCGAGTAGATCTCCTCGGTCAGGTCGTCGCGGGAGGGGGAGAAGACGCAGCGCTCCAACCGGGTGAGGTCGTTGCGCACCCTGCCGGCGGCGTCGCCGTAGGCGTCCACCACCACGTCCAGGACGGCGTGCAGGACCGAGGCGGGGCCGAAACGCAGCGTCGCCGGGCCGGCGGCCAGCCGGCGGGCGGCCTCGGCGGCCGGGTCGGCCGGCCCGTGGCGGACGGTCATCACGAAGCGGGGGCCGAGGAAGACCATCACCTCCCCCGTCTCCACTTCCCCCGTCTCCGCCTCCGGCCCCTTCCCGATGTACCACAGCGTCCTCAGCGCCACCGCGTGCACATCACCGTACCGCTCGTGCTTGGGGCGCTGGCGCGCGTGGACCGCGTCCTCCACCGCCAGCGGGTGCAGCCCCAGCTCGGCGGTCAGCTCGGCCACCTCGCGCCCGGTGGGGGAGTCAAGGCGCACCCAGCCGAACTCCCCCTCACCCAGATCGCGCAGGTGCTTGAGCACCTTCCGCCCCGCTTCGTCGGGCCGCTCGCAGCCGACCCGCCGGGCCGTGCCGTCCTCTTCCCGGTAAATCACGCACTCCATGTCACACGGATGCTTCACCCGCCTCGTTCCATGCGTGGCCGCCCCACGGCTCCGGCACCCGCACCGCCTCGCGGGCCCTGCCGAACACCGCCGCGACACGGGCGGCCGAGGTGCCCGGGCCGGTGGGCCCGTGAGGGAGGCGCGGCGGCCCTCCCACCGGGCGGCGCAGCTCGGACTCCGTGTAGCGTCGGCATCCCTGGTGCCAGACGAGGATGCCAGCCATCCAGTGCTGGAGCTCCCGCGCGTAGCCTGTGAGCGTGGCGCGGACCTCGGCGTCGAGGGCGAGGTCCTCGAACATCCGGGGCAGCTCGGTGGAGACGACGCGCTCGAACTCCCGCATCCGGGAGTCGACCAGATCCCCGACGATCTTCAGGGCCTCGGCGGTGCCGCAGTCGAAGAAGTTCCGCACGACGAACACGCAGTTGTGGATCTCGCCCTCGAACTCGATCTCCTTCCGGTAGGAGAACAGGTCGTTGAGCAGGCCCGCGTAGTCCCCCGCCGCGTGCTCCATCGCCATGACCGGACGGGTCCGGTAGATCTCGGCCGGCACCGTTCTGCCGTGGGAGAGCCTGGACAGGCTCATCGTGAACTCCGCGCCGAACGTCTTCCTGCGCATCTCCACGTAGTCGACCGGGTCCGGGACCCGGTGCGCCGCCTGGTTGGCGAGCTCCCACAGCCAGCTGCCGGTCATCTCCTCGATGGTGCCGCGGAAGGCGTGGCGGGCGTCCACGGCCATCGGGCCCGTCGTTCGGGCCCACAGGTCGGCCAGGCCCCGTTCCAGCGCGTTCTCCGGCGCCGGGATGTCACCGGAATCCACCGGCATGAAGGAAGACAGACGCGCGGTGCACACCTTGGCGCCCGCCATGTCGCCGGTGCGTCCGAAGACGACCGGGTAGTAGTCGTCGCCGTAGGTGCCCCAGGTGAGCCAGCCCGTGGTCAGGTCCAGTTGCACGGGCGAGGCGTCGGGGTGGATCCCGGCCGAGCAGAGGGCGAAATCGAAGGCCCGCAGCTTGTGCTCGTCCCAGATGCCGGAGAAGGGGACACCGGGCACGGCGTCCAGCATCCCCATCCGGTCCGCCCAGCCCACGACGTTCTCACGGGAAGCCTCCAGATGAGGGCTGAGCCGGGCGGTGTACGGCATGCGCGGCTTGGGCACGCGCACCGGCCCGACCCTCTCGTACGGAGGGTACGCATGGCTTCTGAGTCTGGCCGGCAGGGTGGACGCCACCGAGGCTGCGATGCGGGCGGCCGAGGTGCCCGGGCCGGTGGGCCCGTGAGGGAGGCCCGCCCCGCCCGGCAAGGGGGCGCCGCGCTCACCGGCCGGGCCGTCGTTCATGTAACGACTGGAGCGCATGTGCCACTCGTGGCCGCCCGCCTGCCAGTCCTGGAGGCCCTTGGCGTACGCGAGTACGCAGGCGCGGGACGTGTGGTCCAGACCGTGTTCGGCGAACAACGGCGGCAGTTCGGTGAGGACCGTGTGCTCGAACTGGTGGAGCCGGGAGGTGATCAGGTCGTTGACGGCGTCGGCGGCCTGCTGGGTGCCGCAGCCGAGGAACGTCTCGAAGACCAGGACGCCGTTGGAGAGTTCGCCCTCGTCCTCGACCTCACGCCGGTAGGAGAACAGGTCGTTGCGCAGGTGCACCGCGTCGGAGAAGGCGTCCCTGAGCACCCGGACCGGGCGGCTCGCCGCGACCGCCCCGGGCACCTCGGCTTCCGCCGCGAACTCCACCAGGCCCGCCGACCAGGGAGCACCGCCGACCTTGCGGCGCATCTCGATGTACTCCAGGGGGTTGGCGATCCGCCCCTCGCTGATGTTGGCCAGCTCCCACATGCTCTCCTCGAGCAGATGGCGGGTGGCCTGCGCGAACCGGCGGCGCCAGCCTTCCGACATGGCCGGGACCGTACGGGTCCACAGGTCGGCCAGCCCCCGCCCCACCGCGTTCTCCGGCGCGCCGGGGATGTCGGCGCCCCGGGCCGTCCCGCCGGGGCCGACCGGCATGAAGGCCCGCAGCCTCTCCAGGTACTCCCTGGCACCCGCGGTGTCCCGGTCGCGTTTGAAGCTCTCCAGGAAGTGGTCGTCGAAGAAGAACACCCATACATACCAGTCGGTCACCGTGGCCAGCCGATCGGCGGACGCGTCCGGGTGGGTGTACGCGCACAGCAGGGCGTAGTCATGGGAGTCGTAGTCGTCCTCGTCCCAGATCCCGGAGCCCTCGATCATCCCCATCCGCCGGGCCCACTGCTTGGAGTGTGTCCTGGCCGACTCCAGGTGGGGGTTCAGCCGCGCCGGGTACGGCTCGTAGAAGTCCGGCAGTTCGAAGGGCCGCGGCATGCGCGCCTCGCTCTCCCCGTGTCGTCCCGGAACGCCCCTCACTCCCCTTCGCGGGCGATCTCGACGTTCTCCAGGACGCCGAGCGCGTCGGGCACGAGCACCGCGGCGGAGTAGTAGGCCGTGACGAGGTAGGAGATGATCGCCTTCTCGTCGATGCCCATGAACCTCACCGACAGGCCGGGCTCGTACTCGTCGGGGATCCCGGTCTGGTGCAGGCCGATGACGCCCTGGTCGTCCTCCCCCGTACGCATGACGATGACGGAGCTGGTGCGCTCTTTGGTCACGGGGATCTTGTTGCACGGCAGGATCGGCACGCCCCGCCAGGCCGGGACGTGGTTGCCCATCAGGTCCACGTGGTCGGGATAGAGGCCGCGGGCGTTCATCTCGCGGCCGATGGCGGCGATGGTTCGCGGGTGGGCCAGGAGGAATTTCGAGCCGCGGCGGCGGCTGAGCAGCTCGTCCAGGTCGTCCGGGGTCGGCGGTCCGGAGTGGGTCTGGATCCGCTGGCTGTACTCGGCGTTGTGCAGCAGGCCGAACTCGGGGTTGTTGATCAGCTCGTGCTCCTGCCGCTCGCGCAGCGCCTCGACGGTGAGCCGCAACTGCTGTTCGGTCTGGTTCATCGGCTTGTTGTAGAGGTCCGCCACGCGGGTGTGGACGCGCAGCACGGTCTGGGCGACGCTGAGTTCGTACTCGCGCGGACGGAGTTCGTAGTCCACGAACGTACCGGGCAGTTCGGGCTCTCCGCTGTGGCCGGACGCCACGGCGATCTCGGCCTCGCCCCGTTCGTTCTGCCGCTGCCGGGGGAGGGCGGCGAACTGCGCGACGTGGTCACGCAGGGCGGTCGAGCTCTCCATGACGGAGGTGAACTCCCGCCGCTGCAGGGTGAGGAGGGTGCCACCGGTCACGGCCTTGGCGGTGTACTCCCAGACCGCCTCGCCGTCGAGCAGGCCCTGCTCGCCGAAACGGTCCCCGTCGCCGAGCACGCCCAGGCGGGTGGGCTCGCCGTACGGGCCGCTGCCGGTCTTCAGCACCTTGCCGTGCGCGATCAGGCAGATGTGGTCGGCCGCGGCGCCCTCCTCCGCGAGCACCTCGCCCGCCTCGAATTCGCGCTGGACGAAGCGGTTGGCCAGGGCCGTCAGCACACCCACGTCCCCGAAGCCGCGCAGTACCGCGAGTTCGCCCAGCTCCCGCGGGATGACCTGGACTCGGGAGCCGGTCTTCACGAACTCGATGCGGCCGTCACCGACTGTGTAGGTCAGGCGGCGGTTGACACGGTAGACACCGCCCTCGGTCTGCACCCAGGGGAGTACCTTGAGCAGCCAGCGCGAGGTGATCCCCTGCATCTGGGGGACGGACTTGGTGGTGGTGGCGAGGTTCCGCGCGGCGGCGGTGCCGAGGCTGTGGCTCTGGTCCTGCCGCGCTTCACCGGCTGCTTCTACCGACATCGGCCGTGTCTCCTTCGGGTGGGCGTGTGCGGGGTACGGCATACGGCGAGGGCCCGGCTCCCCGGCGTGGGGACGCGGGACCCTCGGTGGTCGAGCAGCACGCTAGGCGGGCACCGGGGGCGGGGACCATGGCGGTCCGGTTCTTCCCACACCATCGGATGCTCTTGACCGCCAGGTGTTTAGCGATCTTGAATCCGGGGCCGCGGTCTCGCCCCGGTCGGGTCTCCAGACCCGTCCCCGGTGTCCTGCGCCGAGATCGGTGGTGCACCACCGGCCGTCGTACGGCGGGGCCGGAAAGGGACCTGGCCGGGGCCGGGAGGAAGGCCGTGGAGCGCCTGCGCGAGCCGACCGCGCACAGCGCGCCCGGCCGTGCGCGCTATGCGCCCCGGCCCCTTCCGGGCACTTCGGGGCCGGAGGCGTCCGTCATCTCCCCTTCCGGCGCCGGAAGCCCCATCGGGTTGGGGAACCGCAGCGCCGCGGCGCTCGCGCGGGCCAGGGGGGTGAGCAGCCGGCGCAGCCGGTCCCGCGCGGCCCCGTCCAGCCCCTGCCAGGGACGCGCGGCGGCACGGTCGGTCGCCTCCTCGACGGCGCGGTGGGCCCGCCGCCCCTCCGTCGTCGCCCCGCCCCCGGGGTCCAGCAGACCCCGGGCGGCCAGCCGGCGCCCGGCGGCCAGCCACGCGTCGTCGCTCCAGCCCCGGTAGGGCTGGAGCTCGGCGCGGGGGAGGTCGATGCCCGCCCGCAGGACGAGGATCTCGCAGCCGTCGAACCCCGCGGCGACCAGGGCTGCGGCATGTCCGTCACCGCGGTGCTCGCGCAGTACGGTCGCCACGTGCCACAGGCGCTCCACCGGGTCCGGCGGGACGGACAGCGCCCGGTTGGCCGCGGCCAGCACCCGCCCGGCGCAGTCCAGATCCCGGACCACGGGCAGCAGGAGGCCGGCTGCCTCCTGCGCCTCACGGCCGTACCCGGACAGCAGGCGCCGCAGCGCCGCACCGGCTCCGGTCCGCCGCGCCTCCAGGGCTCGTTCGGGCGTCACCGCCCCCCAGAGACCGGGCAGGGCCCGGGCGACCATGGCCGGGGCGAAGCCGAAGAACGCGGCCGTGGCCGGTTCCGGCCCGGTCTCCCCCAGCGGCGCGGCGCGTCCGGCGAAGTAGCCGCGCCAGAAGCCGCGCAGCCCCGCGTCCTCGAATGCCTGCCGGGCCTCCGGCGCGAAGTAGGTCACCGCGTGGAGCGGTTCGAGCAGGGCCCACAGCGCGCGTGCGGTGTGCGGCGGGTCCTCCACCCCCCTCCTCTCCCCTCCCCTTCCACGGCCCACCGGGTGTTGCTTCCCGCCCGGCGGCCGGTTCATCGGGCACCCCGGTGCCCTGTTCCGCCTTGCCCGGCCCGGAAACCGACTCCTTGTCATGGTTACCCGCCATGGGCTCCCCGTCCCGGGAAGAACGCCCGCACTCACGGGATCGAACGTCTGGTCAGGCCACATGATCGTGGCTACGCTCCTGCGTGGCCACCGGCCCCCGGTGGCCAACGCGGCCCCGTGTCCTGCTCGGGCGCCGTACCGTGCATGTACCCGAACACCCGAACACCTGAACACCTGCGAGGAAAGGAATCGGCGGCGCCGGAGCGCCCCCGGTTCAATTCAACGCGCGTCGACCGGCGTCGTCACCCGACGGTCCGGTCGGCCGGACCGTCCCCCGGCCGGACCCCACCGGTCCGCCTCGGGAGTTCGATCAGCGACTCGTGCCGGCTTCGATCGTCGGCGCCCGGGAGGCTGTGTGAGGCACGACAACGGCAGGAACGAGGAGAGCGGCGGGAGGATCCCGGACGACGGGACGGGGGCGGTGTTCACGGAGGTGGACGCGATCCGCCGGGAGCTGCCGGACCGCTCGTCGTTCCGCGAGAGGGACACGCTCAAGGTCCTGGCCGAACGGATCGAGGGATCCCCGGAACTGTCCCGCAGGCCCGTGGTGCGGGCCCTCCTGGAGGACATCGGCTCCTTCGCCCCCGGCGACCGGCTGGACGCCGTCAAGGGCCACATCAACGGCCGCCGCGACAACCACCTCTTCTCACTCTTCGACGCCTCGTACTTCCCCAAGCTGTCGCTGGACTACCTCACCTACGAGGAACTGCCCGCCGATCCCCACCTGGCCGAGCGCTACGCCAGTCCGACTGCACCGGTCGTCATCACCGGTCGGTCGCAGGGCTTCACCTCGCGCGTGGTGGTGGCGCTCTTCCCGGAGAACCACATCGACGGCCTCCAGCGGCCGGACGACCTGATCTTCTACTTCATCGACAAGTTCGTCGAACGGCACAACCGCATCACCCGGAAGATGATCGACGCCGTGATGGCCGAGAACAGCTTCCCGCGCCTCCGGGGCGCGCCGGACGGGCGGATACGGCAGGCCTCGTCCTGGTGGGTTCGGCTGCACGAGTACCACCACCGGCAGGGCGACATGCCCATCCCCGAGTTCCTCCCGGCCAAGAAGTACAAGCCGCTGGCGGGCCTGGAGGAGCTGCGCGTGGACGTCTCCGCCATGCTGGCCCTGCTGAACGACCGCGCACTGCCGCGCGAGGAGGCGCACACCGCCTACGAGTACATCCTGGCGGAGCGGCTGCTGCGCTACGCCGTGGAGGGCATCCCGCGTCCCAACTACGACGCGGTGGCCTCCCAGTTGCTCTTCGGCTACCTGAGCGAGCACGGCGGCATCCGCCTCAGGGACGGCGTGATCGAACTCGGTGCGGCGGTCCCCACGGCCCTGGCCGAGTTCCTCGGCGAGATCCAGCGCATCGAGGCCGCGATCCACCGGGAGCCGGTGGAGGCCGTCCGCAAGCGGCTGCTGGAGTTCACCAACCGGTACACCGACTACGACCCGGTGGCCCGGGACTACCGGTACGTGCCGTTCTTCTCCGAGGTGAAGAAGCGGCTGGGCGTCTAGGCCCGGCCCCGGCCACCGAGACCCGGCTCCCCCGGCGGGCCCTGCGGTGGGACCCTGCGCCGTCCGTGTCCGAGCACCCCCTCCCGTGCACCACTCGTACACCACCCGTCGGACCCCCTGGAGTGATCGTGACCATTGCCCCGGAGTTCTCGCCCGCCGACCGCGGCACGCTCGACGAGCGGATCGAGGAGGAGATCGACAAGGCGCGCCTGCGGCGCGCGGACAACGGCTTCTTCGGCACCGCGCGGAGCGTCGAGGCCGTCAGCCCGCAGGCCGGGCTCGCCGTCGCCGAGTGGTGGCGCGCGATGACCAAGGGCTTCATGTTCACCACCCTGGCCGGGCTGGGGGTGATGGCCCGCTCCTTCGCGGGCGAGAACCCCTCCCGCGAGGTCCTGGGCGCCTTCCAGACGGTGTACCAGGTCATCGGCGACGACCTGGACAACGCGGCCCCGGAGTTCCGTGCGGTGGCGCCGCGCGGGCCGGCCGGCATCCACTACGTGTGGTGGGAGGACACCGTCATCGCCCCGCTGCTGCCGCATGTGTCCGAGGACGGGCGGCGGGCCGCCGCCGAGCTCCCCGCCCCCGTGCGGGATCTGCTGGAGAACATGGACCGCCTGGCGGCCTCGCCGCTGGGCGCGGCGGTGCAACTGCGGGTCGTGGAGACCATCGCCCTGGACATCGCGGTGGGCTTCCGCCGCATGTACGCCAAGGTCCTGGCCGACGGCCAGCAGATCTTCACCGAGAAGGACCAGTTCGCCTGGATCGACGCCCACATCAAGGCGGAGACCGTCCACGCCCAGCAGGTCAGCGACGACGAGACCGGTATGACGAGCCTGGTCGACGACGGCGCGCGGGCGGCCGAGTTCGTGGAGCTGGTCAGCGAGTACGCGGGCAACTGGTCCCGCGCGCTGGAGTGCTTCGGGGACCGCGTGGCCCAGGGGGCCTGAGCGGCCCGGAGAGGGGCAGTGCGCCGTGCCGGTCCCCCGGACCCGGGAGGACCGGCACGGCGCCCGGCAGCAGCCAACCGTCCGGCCCGGGAGTGGTGCATGGAGATCGTGGACAGATACGGCCTGTCGCTCGCTCTGATCGAGCCGCACGAGCTGGCCGCCGAGCCCTGGACCGCGGCGGCCGGGCGGGCCGCGGACGCAGGCGTGGATGTGGATGTGGATGTGGTCAGGATGGAGTGCCCGCCCGCCGGGCTGTGGGACGAGCTGGCCGGGCGGGGCTTCCTGCGCAAGCCCGCCACCATCACCTGGGTGGCCGAACTGGGCTCCGGAGAGGAGGAGTTCCTGGCCCGGCTGGACACCAAGGCGCGGCAGGACGTACGGCGCGCCCGGCGCCGGGCTCAGGCGGCCGGGCTGCGCGAGGTGGTCGAGGAACCGGTGTCGGAGCGGACTCTGGAGGCGTTCCTCGCCCTCTACGAGGAACGTGTGGCCCGGATGCGCTTCGGCGTCCCCTTCGCCCTCGGGTACCGGGACGCCGTGCTGCACGGACCGGAGAAGTTCTGCGGGGTCTTCGCGTACGCCGGGGACGAGCTGGCCGGCGGCTGCCTGGTACTGGAGCCGCCCGGGAGGGACGCCGCGGTGGTGCGCTTCTCCGCGGTCAGTGCCGAGTGGCGCAGGCACAGTCTGGCCCGCGCCCTGTACTTCTCCGCGATGCGGGTCGCGCGAGCCAAGGGCTACACCCGGGTGACGCTGGGGAACGAGCCGAACCTGCTGGGCCACCTCACCCGGCCGGGCCTTTTCCACTTCAAGACCGGTATGGGTTTCAGGGCTGTCCCCTCCCAGCAGTTCGGCGACCCGGACGGCCACGACGAGGCGGACCTCGTGCGCTCCCTGCGCACCCTGGGCGACCCCGCCCTCGTCCTGGCCTACGCCGGCCCCGGAACGGACCCGGAGCATCCGCTCGCGGCACGTCTGATCAGCGGCTCCCCGGTTTCCACCGCGCCGTACCGGGCGCCGTTCCTGGCGGAGGTGACCCGGTCCGCCCCCCGCTCCGGGAGGCGGACCGGTGCCTGAGCCGACACCTCCGCCGGGCTCGTCCCTAGGCCACGGGGACGGCGCGGGCGGTCACCCGGTCCGGGTCTCCGCCGAGCACGGACTCGCGCACCAGTGCGTTGATCTCGTGCGGCGTGCCGAGCGGTATCTCGCCGGCCTCGTCCAGGCGGCGCGTCTGCCCGTCGGTGAGCGCGATGTCGAGCGCCGCGAGGTAGTCCTCGAGCTGGGCGGCGCTGCGCGGGCCGATGACGGGGACGAGCGCGGTGGTGGAGCGCGCGGCGCGGGCACGCAGCCAGGCGAGCGCGATCCGGGCGGGCGGGGTGCCCGCCTCGTCGGCCACCTCCCGTACGGCGCCGACGACGGCCGCGATCCGGTCGGTGTTGTTCCGGGGGTGGCGGCGCTTCTCGTCACTGACCCAGCCGGCCTCGGTGCGGCGGTACTTGCCGGTCAGAAGCCCGCCGCCCAGCGGCGACCACAGGGCCGCCCCGAGGCCGAGCCCCTCGGCCATGGGCAGCAGCTCACGCTCGGCGGTGCGGTTGACCAGGCTGTACTCGGTCTGGATGCCGATGACCGGCGACCAGCCGCGCAGTTCGGCGATGGTGACGGCGCGGGAGGTGCGCCAGGCGGGGAAGTTCGACAGCCCGGCGTAGAGGATCTTGCCGCTGCGCACCAGGTGGTCGACGGCGGCCAGGATCTCCTCGGTGGGGGTGAGGGTGTCGGGGAAGTGGGCCCAGTACAGGTCGATGTGGTCGGTGTTCAGGCGGCGCAGGCTGCCCTCGACCGAGCGGATCATGTTCTTGCGGCTGTTGCCGGTGTCGGAGATCCCCGGATTCCGGGAGTCCCCACCGCTGTACTTCGAGGCCAGGACGAAGTGGTCCCGGTCGGTGGCGAGGAACTCGCCCAGCAGGCGTTCGGCCTGGCCGAAGTGGTAGCAGTCGGCGGTGTCTACCAGGGTGCCGCCGGCCTCGGCGAAGCGCTCGAAGATCTCGCGGGCCTCCTCCCGCTCGGCGCCGTCGCCCCGTCTGCTCCACATCAGGTCGGCGCCGCCGGGGTTGCTGCCGTAGGCGGCGCCGAAGTTGGCGGTGCCAAGGGCGAACTCCGAGACCCGCAGTCCCGTGTTCCGTCCGAAGGTCGTGTAGCGCATGACTCTCCCGGTGCTCGGTGTCGTACGGCCGGCGCTCCGGACGGCGGCCGGAGCGGGGTTCGGCGGTCCGCCGTCAGACGGAGGGGCCCTCCTGGACCTTCCGCTCCACCCAGTCGTAGACGCCGCCCAGCACCTGTCGGTGCTGTTCCGCGCCCAGGACGCTCAGAAAACCGGGAACGGGATTGACCTCGAGAATCATGTAACCGCCCTCATGGGGAAGTACGTCGAGTCCCGAGAGGGTCATTCCCAGGGTCCGGGCGGCGCGGACCGACAGGTCGACCAGTTCGTCCGGCGCGTCGATCCTCTCGAAACTCGCGCCTTCCAACGTCTTGCAGCGCCAGGAACCGACGGGAGGGAGCTTGAGCATGTTTATCGGCGTGACATCGCCTGCCACGCTGATACGGTATTCACCGCCCTCGGTCGGGTAGTACGGCTGGCAGAGGACGGTGGGGGAGCGCGTCAGCAGGCCCTCTGCCAATTCTTTCTGCTTCCCGAAATCACGGATGCGTTCGACATCCTGCCCTCGGTATCCGTAGGAGGGTTTGATGATGATGTCGCCCCACTCCTCGAAAGCTGTCTCCACATCCGTGAGCGACACCGCCGAGCGCATCGGCGGGACAGGCAGTCCGGCGGCGGCCAGTTTCTGCGCCATAAGGAACTTGCTGTAGCCCGTCAGCCATACGCCCACAGGGTCGAACAGCATCGGACCTGGGACGTTGCTCAACATGGCCAGTCGCTCGACCCGGTCGCGCCAATCGTCTCCGTAGAGTTTCGAGCGGTTGATCACCGCGTCGAAAGAAGCGGCCGGCTCCCCCTTCAGCGTCAACTCGACCCCCTGCGGGCCGGGGCGGTACGTAATTTCCTCGAGCGTGAAGAAGAAGGTCTCATGACCGCGCTCCCGCCCGTATTCGACCAGACTCGTTCCATCAGGGTCGATCCCGGAATAGTCCCACCCGAGCAGGCCAATTTTCACGGTGCCTCCAGAAGCGCTC
Source organism: Streptomyces shinuiensis (assembly GCF_043660855.1). Classification (NCBI taxonomy): domain Bacteria; kingdom Bacillati; phylum Actinomycetota; class Actinomycetes; order Kitasatosporales; family Streptomycetaceae; genus Streptomyces; species Streptomyces shinuiensis. The sequence goes on from NZ_JBIHML010000001.1 coordinate 212,820, forward strand.
GTGTGCGCTGCGGACAGTATCGGACGCACGGCGCAGCCTGACTCTGCCACTTCCCATCCGTCAAGGCAACAAATCCTCTGACACAGGGAAAGCCCGTTGCTCCCCGATAGGCCGCCATGCCCGCTCCTGTCGCTTTTGCGGCACGTTTAAGCGAATTACGTGACCGCCGAACAGAATGTTATTCGAAGGGGGTACCGCGACCCCTGCCCGGTCCTCTAGGCTCGGCGGCCGGATTCGTGCTCGAGTACGAGAGGGACCACTTGTGGGCGACTGGGAGACGCTGGTCAGGCCGAAACCCGAGCAGGCCGCCGGGTACCGGGCCGCGGGCTGGTGGCGCGAGGAGACGTTCCTCGACGACCTCGACGAGGCGGCGCGCCTCAGGGGCGAGCACCCCGCGATCATCGCCTACGAGGGCCGGGACCACTCGCGCACCATCGGCTACGCCGAGCTCCGGCGCCTGGTCGAGCGCTTCGCCGCCGCCCTGGCCGAACTCGGCGTGGGACGCGGGGACGTGGTCGCCCTCTACCTGCCGAACCGCTGGATGCTCACCCCCCTGTACCTGGCGTGCCACCGTGTCGGTGCCGTCGGCTGCCCGGTCATCCCCGCGCTCGACGTACGGGAGCTGTCGGACGTGCTCACCCGCAGCGCGGCGAAGGTCTGCGTGACCGCCGACCGCATCGACGGGACTGACTACGGCGCCCGTCTGGCCGAGGCCGCGCCCGGCTCCCTCAAGCACCGGGTGGTCGTCGGCGACGCCGCCGCGACCGGCGCGGTCGACTTCGAGGAATTCTTCGTCCGCACGCCCTGGGAGGAGCGCCGCACCGTCGGGGAGGCCGACCGGCTGGGGCCCGACGACCCGTCGCTGCTGCTGTACACCTCGGGCACCACCGGCCGGATGAAGGGCGTGGTGCACAGTCAGAACACCCTGTACGCGGCCGTGCTGGCGGTCTCCGTACCGCACCGGCTCACCACGGACGACGTCATCTCCATCCCCAACTACGCCACCCACATGGCCGGGCTGACCTACGCCTGCTACATGCCGCTGCTGCTGCGCGCCACCTGCGTGATGCAGGAGGCGGGCCGCGACATGGAGCTGCTGCTGGACCTGACGTCCAGGCACCGGGTCACCTGGGCGTACGTGCCGCCGGCGTTCCTGGTGTCGATGCTGGAGGCGCAGCGCGAGAAGCCGCGCGACACCTCCAGCGTGAGGCAGGTCGTCTCCGGCTCGGCGCCGATCGCGCCCCGGCTGATCGCCGAGATGCGGGAGGTCTTCGGCATCCCGGTGCGCGCCCTGTGGGGCATGACGGAGAACGGCGCGGTCACCGTCACCCGTGCGGACGACCCGGAGGGCTGGGCGGCGCACAGCGACGGGCGCCCCGAGCCGTCGATGGAGATACGCGTCGACACCGGGCCCGGCGACGACACCGGCCGGCTGCTGGTGCGCGGCGCCTCCCAGTGCCTGGGCTACCTCGGCCAGCGCGAGGTCTACGAGGCATGCCTGGACGAGGAGGGCTGGTTCGACACCACCGACCTGGCCCGCGACGACGGGCGCGGCGGCATCCGCATCACCGGCCGCACCGTCGACCAGATCATCCGGGCCAACGGTATGAAGGTCTCCACCCTGTACGTGGAGTCCGTGCTGGTGCGGCACCCCCTGGTCAAGGAGGCCGCCCTGGTGGGCTACCCGGACCCGGAGGTGCCCGGCGCGGAACTGGTGTGCGCCGTGGTGGTGCCGGGCGAGGAGCCGCCCACCCTCGGGGCGCTGCACGCACTGCTGGCCGAGGAGAAGGTGGCCGAGGTCCTGTGGCCGGACCGGGTGCAGTTCGTGTGGGAGCTGCCCAGGAACTCGCTGGGCAAGATCCTGCGCCACCCGCTGCGCCGCCGTCTGGAGATCGAGCACGAACGCGCCGCGCGCCGATGACCGCGCCCCCGCAGGCCGCGGCGGACACCCCGGAGCGCGGGCGGACACCCCGCCGACGGCCGGCCGCGCTGGCGGTGATCTCCGCGGCGCAGCTGATGTTCCTGCTGGACGCCACCATCGTCAACGTCGCGCTGCCGAGCATCCAGCGCTCCCTGGAACTGGACGGCGCGGGGCTGGAGTGGGTCGTCGCCTCGTACTCCATCGCCTTCGGCGGTCTGCTGATGCTGGGCGGGCGGGCCGGGGACATCCTGGGTCGGCGGCGGATGTTCGCGGCCGGACTGACGCTGTTCACCTGTGCTTCGCTGCTGGGCGGCCTCGCCTCCGAACCGTGGCTGCTGGTGGCGTGCCGCGCAGCGCAGGGCGCGGGCGCCGCCGCGGCCTCGCCCGCCGCGCTGTCGCTGATCGCCGTGACGTTCCCGCAGGGGCCGGAACGCGACCGGGCGATCGGCTGGTACACGGCCGTCGCCACGGCCGGCGGCGGCCTCGGTCTGCTGGCGGGCGGCGTGATCACCGCCTGGCTCTCCTGGCGCTGGGTGATGTTCGTCAACGTGCCGATCGGGGTGGTGCTCCTGGCCGTCACCCGCTGGGTGCTGCCCGGGACGCCCCGGCGACACGGGGTGTTCGACGCCTCCGGCGCCGTCACCGGCACCCTGGCGGCGCTGCTGCTGGTGTACGGACTGGTCTCCGCCTCCTCCGGGCACGGCGGCCGGACGCGGCCGGAGGTGCTCGTCGCACTGGGCGCCGCGGCCGTGCTGCTGGCGATCTTCGTGGCGGTCGAGCGGCGCGGGACGCAACCGCTGGTCCCGCTGCGGCTGTTCACCGGCGGGCGGCGGGCGGGCGTCCACGCGGTGCTGGCGCTGACCAGCACCGCCATGTTCGGCGTATTCTTCTTCCTCACCCTCTTCCTCAGCCGGGTGTGGGGGTACAGCGCCCTGCGGATCGCGGTCGTCTACCTCCCGCTGACCTGCCTGCTGGTCGCCGGGGCCAGGGTCGGCCCGCGTCTGGTGGCCCTGCTGGGGGCCCGTGCGCTGGTGTGCTGCGGTCTGCTGACCGCCGCGGCCGGAATGGCGTGGCTGTCGCGCATCGGGGAGTCCGGCGGCTACGCCGCCGGGATGCTCGTGCCGACCGTGCTGGTCTACGCGGGGCTCGGAGTCACCGGCGTCCCCCTGACCCTGGCCGCCCTGGCGGACGTGGCCGACGAGGACTCCGGCGCCGCGTCGGGCCTGCTCACCATGGCACGGCAGATCGGCGGTGCGACGGGGCTGGCCGTACTCGGCGCCGTCGTCTGGGGGGCGGCCGGCGCCGCCGGGCACACGGGAGCCAAGGCCTCGGGCGCGGCGCTGTCCTCGGGGATCGCCCACGGCTTCCTCGCGGCGGCCGCGGTCACCGCGCTGTCGCTGCTGCCGGCGGCCGTCTCCGTGCCCGGGAAACCGTCCTCGAACACCCCGAGCGCCGCAGGACCGGACGAGGGGTGATCGGTGTGGACGACTTCCTGGTGATCGGCGGCGGCATCGCGGGCGCCGCGGCCGGCTGGTTCCTCGCCCGGCACGGCCGGGTGACGCTGCTGGAGGCCGAAGGCGTACCGGGTGCGCACTCGACCGGGCGGTCCGCCGCGGTGTTCTCCGAGTACTACGGCGGCCCGGCGGTGCGGGCCCTGACCGCGGCCGCCCGCGCCTTCTACACCGGGCCCCCCGAGGGCTTCTCCCCCACCGCCTTGCTGCGCCCGCGCGGCGTCCTGGCCCTGGAGACCCCGGGGGGCCCCGGCCTGTTCGAGCAGGCCCTGGCGGCGGGGGCGGACGCTCCCGAACCGGCCGTCGAGATCGACCGGTCCCGTGCCCTGGGGCTGTGTCCGGTGCTGCGTCCGGAGTCCTTCGGCCGGGTCCTGTACCGGCCGGGGGTGTGCGACATCGACGTGGACGCCGCTCACCAGGGCTTCCTGCGCGGTCTGCGCGCGGCGGGCGGAACCGTCGTGACCGGGGCCCGGGCCGGCTCCCTGGAGCGGCGGCGGGGCCGCTGGTACGCGGCCACGACGGCCGGGGAGTTCTCCGCTCCGGTCGTGGTCGACGCCGCCGGGGCCTGGGCCGACGAGGTGGCCCGGCTGGCGGGCGCGGCACCGGCGGGACTGGTGCCGCGCCGCCGCACCGCCGCCGTCGCCGAGCTGCCGCCCGGTCTCGACGTGTCGGGCTGGCCGATGGTCTGCGACGTGGCGGACACCTTCTACGCCAGACCGGAGTCGGGTGGGCTGCTGCTGTCCCCGGTGGACTCGGCCCCCGCCCCGCCCGGCGACGTACGGCCCGACGACCTCGACGTGGCCGTCGCCGTCCACCGCTTCGAGGCGGTGGCCGCCCTCCGCGTCCGGCGCATCAGGCACGCCTGGGCCGGACTGCGGACCTCGCCCGGCGACGACGTGCCCGTCATCGGCCCGGACCCCGGCGTACCCGGATTCCACTGGCTCGCCGGGCTGGGCGGATACGGGATCCAGACAGCCCCCGCGGCGGGCTCCCTGCTCGCCGCCCTCGCCGTGGGGGACAGGCCGCCACCCGCGCTCGCCCCCCTGGTCCCGGACCTGACCCCCCGTCCGTGACCCGCACGGCTCCCCTCCAGCGCGCCGTCCCGTCACCAGCAGGGAGTGCACAGATATGTCGACAGATACGTCGGACAACCTCCGGCTTTCCGCCGGCGACAGCGTCGACCACGGTCCCTACCGGCCCGTGACCGCGCTCATCGAGGAACAGACCGACCGGACCCCCGACCGCCCCGCCCTGATCTGGCGGGGGGCGCGGGAGGAGAGGACCCTGACGTACGCGGAGTTCGACGCGCTCGCCAACGGGCTCGCCGAGCGGTTGTCGGCGGCCGGTGCGGGCCCCGGCTCGGTGGTGCCCGTGGTGGTGGGCAACAGCGTCGAACTTCCCCTGTGCATGATGGCGTTGATGAAGACCGGCGCGGCGTTCGCGCTGTGCGACCCGGTGTGGCCGGAGGAGCGGCTGCGCTCGGTGCTGAGGACGCTGGACCCGCCGCTCGTCCTGACCTCCGGGCCGCCGGTGTGCGCCGGCCGGCCGGCGACGGTCGTACGTGCGGCCGGGATCGCGCCGAGCACCGAGCGTCCCGGCGTCCCGCCCGGCCCCGGCGACATCGCCTACGGGGTGTTCACCTCCGGCACGACCGGCGACCCCAAGTGCGCCCTCAACCTGCACGGCGGCCTGGCCAACCGGTTCCGCTTCATGACCCGCCACTTCCGCGCCACCGGGCGGGAGGTGGTGCTCCAGAACAGCCGCCACACCTTCGACTCGGCCATCTGGCAGTTGCTGTGGCCGCTGACCACCGGCGGGCGGGCGGTCGTCCCCGAGCAAGGCGAGTTCCTCGACCTGGAGCGGACGGTGGAGACCATCGACCGCCACCGGGTCACGGTCACCGACTTCGTCCCGGCGATCCTGGGCATGCTCGTGGCCCTGCTGGAGTCCGACCCCGCGGCCGTGCGCGGGGTCTCCTCCCTGCGGCATCTGGTGGTCGGCGGCGAGGAGATCGTGCCGCGCGCCGTCCACCGGCTGCGGGAGATGGTCCCCGGCCTGGAGATCGACAACGGGTACGGGCCCTCGGAGACCGCCATCGGCATGGTCTTCCACCGCGTCCGGGGCGACGAGGGCGACCACATACCGCTCGGACGTCCCATCGACAACTGCCACGCCCTCGTCGTCGACGACACGCTGCGGCCCCTGCCCGCGGGCGCCACCGGCGAGATCCTGGTCGGCGGCGCCTGTGTGGGGGCGGGCTATCTGGGCGATCCGGGGCGCACCGAGCGCGCGTTCGTGCCCAATCCCTTTCCCTCCGTCCCCGGCGAGCGGCTGTACCGCACCGGTGATCTGGGCTGGTACGACGAGCGGGGGCTGCTGCGCTTCGCCGGGCGGCGCGACCGGCAGGCCAAGGTGGACGGGGTTCGCGTCGAGCCGGCCGAGATCGAGACCGCCGCCGAGGGCTGCCGCGGTGTCGTCCAGGCCAAGGCCATGACGGTGCGGCGGGCCGGGCGCACCCGGCTGGTGGTCGCGGCGGCGGCCGAGCCGGGCACCACTCCGGCGGCGCTCCGCGCCCATCTGTCGTCCGTGCTGCCCCGCATCCAGGTGCCGCGCCACTGCTTCGTGCTCCAGGCCCTGCCGCTGACGGACAACGGCAAGGTGGACCTGTGCGCGCTGCGCGCGATCGTGGAGGACAAGCTGGAGTCCGGGGCGAGACCGGCCGTGCGCGGGCGGGCGGACGCACGGACCCCCGCCCAGCGCATCGCGTACGTGATGGGCTCGGTGCTCGGCCTGCCCGACTTCCGGACCGGCGACGACTTCCTGGCGCGCGGCGGCGACTCGCTGTCCGCCATGAGCGCGACGCTGCGCATCCGGGAGTCCGTGGGCGCCTCTGTGAGCCTGTCCGACGTCTACGAGCACCGCACGCCCGAGCGGCTCGCCGCGATCCTGGGCGGACCCGGCGCACACGGCGGCGGAAAGCCCGGGGCGCCCACCGGGAACGAGGCACGCTCGATGGAGCGCGACGCACGGCTCCCGGCGGACCTGACCCGCCTGGCGCGGGGGGCGGCGGGCGCGGACCCGGCCGCGCCGCCGCGCACCGTCCTGGTCACCGGGGCCACCGGCTTCGTCGGGACCCGGACCGTGCACCGGCTGGTGACGTCGACCGGGGCGCGCGCGGTGTGCCTGGTACGCGCCCGCGACGACGCGCACGCCCGGGAGCGGCTGGCGCGCGCCCTGCGCTCGCAGGGGTTGTGGGACGCGGACGTCGCCGCGCGTGTCGAGGCCCGCCGCGGCGACCTGGAACGGCCCCGCTTCGGCTGGCCGCGCCCGGAGTGGGAGCCCCTCACCGCCGAGTGCGACGCCGTGCTGCACATCGGAGGGCTGGTCAACTTCCTGCTGGACTACCGCTCCCACTGCCCGGCCAATGTCGCCGGCACGGCCGAGGTGCTGCGTTTCGCCCTGTCGGGGCGGCCCAAGCCGCTGCACCACATCTCCACCCTCGGCGTCCTGGACCGGCATGCGGCCGGTGCGGCGGAGCCGGTGGGCGAGGACTTCGACCCCCGTGACGCGGCCCTGCCGGCCAGCGGCTACAGCCGGTCCAAGTGGGTGGCCGAGCGCATGGTGCTCGCGGCGCGGAGGCTGGGCGCGCCGGTGGTGGTGCACCGGCTGGGCGAGGTGATGCCGGCGGCCGACAACGGCGTGCCCAATCCCGCGGCGCTCACCCACCTGCTGCTGTCCGCCTTCCTCCAGCTGGGCGTGCGGCCCGGTGTGCCGATGGTCTCCGACTACACACCCGTGGACGAGACGGCCGCCCGGCTGGTCGCCGCGCTCACCGAGCCGCCGCCCGGGCCGTCCGGCCACGGCGTTTACCACGTCTTCCGCCCCGGCGGTGTGGACTTCGCCGCACTCGATCTGGCCGCTCCGGGCGGTGCGCGCGCCCTGCGCACGGTGTCCGGGGAGGAGTTCGCGGCGGCACTGCGGGACGCGGCGGACCGCGACAGGGACTCGGCCGCGGCCGTGCTGCACGCCCTGCTGACGGCCCTGCCGTCGGCCGCGCCCGGCGGACCACCGGACTTCCGGCACCTGCTGTCGGACAATCCCGGCCTGTTCACCAGGGACGCGTGCGCCGCCCTCGACGCCCGCCACGGTCTGCGCCAGGGGCCGCTGGAGGCGGCGGTCGCCGCCTACCGCACCACGCTCACCGCCTGAACGGCGCGGCGGGCGGTCAGGCACCCGACACACACCGAAACACACCGAGAGATCCGAGAGAACGAACCGAAAGGACGACAGTGCACTACAGGAGCATGGGCCGGCTCGGCTGGGACGTCAGCGAGATCGGCTACGGCATGTGGGGCATCGGAGGCGGCCCCGGGGGCTTCACCGGCTGGGACTACGACACGGCGCCGGACTGCCTGGACCTGGCGGTCGAGCTCGGCTGCACGTTCTTCGACACCGCCTGGGTCTACGGCCGCGGTGTCAGCGAGCGGATGCTGGGCGACCTGCTGCGCAGGCACCCCGGCCGCCGGCTGTACGTCGCCACCAAGGTCCCGCCGCTGAACCGGCAGTGGCCGCCACGCCCCGGCGACACCCTCGACGACGTCTTCCCGCCCGGCCATGTGCGCGAGTACGTCCACCGCAGCCTGGAGAACCTCGGCACCGACCGCATCGACCTGCTGCAGTTCCACGTCTGGGAGGACCGGTGGAGCGATGACGAGCGCTGGCAGCGGGTGATCTCCGATCTCAAGGCCGAGGGCGTGGTCGAGGGGTTCGGCATCAGCGTCAACCGCTGGGAGCCGGAGAACTGCCTGCGGGCGATCGACACCGGCCTGGTCGACGTCGTCCAGGTCATCCACAACATCTTCGACCAGGCCCCCGAGGACGAGCTGTTCGAACGCGCGCTGCTCGACGACATCGGCATCATCGCCCGCGTCCCCTTCGACGAGGGCGGTCTCACCGGAAAGCTCACCCACGACACCGTCTTCCCCGAGGAGGACTGGCGGGCGGTCTACTTCGGCCCCGAGAACCTGGGCCGGACGGTCGAACGCGCCGAGCGGCTGAAGAAGGTGCTGCCCGAGGGCATGACACTGCCCGAGCTGTCGCTGCGCTTCATCCTCCATCACCCGGCCGTCAGCACCGTCATCCCCGGCATGCGCAGACCGGAGCACGTCCGCGCCAACCTGGCCGTCTCCGACGGCCGGCGGCTGGACCGCGCCCTGCTCGACGAGTTGCGCGGCCACCGCTGGGACCGCCGCCCGACGGAGTGGTCGATGTGACCGTCATAGCCATGTGGGCGCACCCCCGGGCGGTCTCCACCGCCTTCCTGCGCATGATGGCCGAACGCGGCGACGTGACCGTGGTGCACGAGCCGCTGGTGCTGCTCACCGACCACGGCGAGGTGTCCGTACCCGCCCCGGACGGGGGCACGGTCGTGCTCCGCTCCCCCGGCGATCTGCTGGCCCACCTCGCGGCGCTGGGCGAGGAGCGGCCGGTGTTCTTCAAGGACACCCTGGAGTACCACCACCAGTACCTGTTCGACCATCCGGAACGGATCGCAGACTTCCGGCACACCTTCATCGTCCGCGATCCGGCGCGCGCCATCGCCTCGCACCACGCGGTCAAACCCGAGGTGACCTGCTCCGAGATCGGCTACGAGCACCAGTGGGGCCTGTTCGAACTCGCCTGGAAGACCACCGGCGAGCGCCCGGTGGTGATCCGCGCCGAACGGCTGCTGGCCGATCCGGCGGAGGTGGTCTCGGCGTACTGCGAGCGGGTCGGACTGCCCCACGTCCCCGAGGCCCTGAACTGGCGGCCGGGCGAGCGCGCCGAGTGGCGGCCGAACCGGCGCTGGCACCTGGACGTCATGGCCAGCTCGGCCTTCCGGGCGCCGGAGCGGGAGTACGCCGTCACCGTCGACAACGACGAGCGGCTGCGCTCCTTCCACGAGCACCACCTGCCGTACTACGAACGGCTGATCGAGCACGCCCTGTGAGACGACCTGTGACACGCCCCGTGAACCCGGCGGACCCAGTAGCAGGAAGGACCGGACCATGAACGCCACCGCGACCGCCACCGAGCCGGGCGGCCCGCCGCCCGCCGCGACCGCGCCGGCCGCCGCACCCTCGCCGGGCGAGGAGTTCGCCCGGGCCTTCACCGAGTCGCCGGACAGGGCCGAGGTCCGCTTCGGCTTCACCGTCACCGACGCCTTCCGGCCGGGGAAGGAGAGGCACCGGCTGACGGCCCGCCACCTGTTCCGCAGGCAGCGGGCCGGCTCCGGCACGGTGCGCACCTGGTTCGAGACCAGGCCGCCCGGGGAGGCGCCGGTCCGCGAGGGCCGACTGCGCGAGGACTCGTTCCTGTTCGCCCAGGCCGACCACCACGTCGCACCGGTCACCGCCTGGGTGCAGATCCCCGACGGGCTCGCCGGGGACCCGGCGGCGCTGGCCGCCTTCGTGGACCGGCGGCTGATGGTCCGGCTGGGCACCGCGGAGAACCGGGCGCTCACCCATGACGTGCTGCGCCATCCGGACGTGGCGTCCCTGCCCTACCGGGGCTCGTACACCGCCGGTCTGCTCACCGCCTTCGACGAGATCGAGCAGACCGGCGGGACCGGGCACGCGGTGATGGTCAACCCCCGTGACTACTACGGGCAGTTGGTCGGCTCCGGCAGCCTGCTGGCCGACCTCGCCCGCGAGGGCGTCATGGTCTGCCGCCACCGGCAGGTGGCGCCCGGCTGCGCGCTGGTCGGCGACTTCGCCATGGCCGCCGTGCTCCTGGACGCCGAGCACTCGGTGATCAAGGTCGCGGAGCCGCCGCCGGGGATCTTCGACGAGCCCGGGGGCACGGCGGTGTGCGCGGTGGTCCACGAGTCCGTCGCCGTCCAGCTCCCGACCCACTTCTTCCACGTGGTGCCGGGCTGACCCGCGCAGGTGCGGGCAACTGACGGGCCGGCGCGTGCGCCGGCCCGTCAGGTCTCGGCCAGCCAGATGCTCAGGTTGAGCGCGGCGGCGAACGCCGTCCACAGCGGATAGGGCGCCAGCAGGTATCCCGCCACCGGGCGGACGCGGTGGAACGCCACCGCCGTCGCACCGGCGGCGGCGAGCAGCAGGCGGATGTCGGCGAAGGCGAGCCCGTACCGCCGGGCGCCGAAGAACGGCGGGATCCACACCGCGTCGAGCAGCAGTTGGACGCCCCACAGCCCCGGCTCGGCACGGGCCCGCACTCCCCCGGCGCACCAGACCGGCCAGGCGGAGACGCCGATGGGCGCGTGGAGCACCCCCACACCGGGCCGAAGAGCCAGGGCGGCGGCGCCCGGGCGGGACGGTCCAGGGACTCGTAGACGCTGCCGGCGTTCGCGGAGGCGACGGCTCCCACCGCCGCGGCGGTGGAGGCGAGACCGGTGAACAGCACCAGGGACGGCCAGGACGCCCGCTCCCCGCGTCGCGGTCCTCCTCACGGGTCGCCCGCCCCTTCCCGCACCGCCTACCCCCTCGGTGCCGGTTCACCGGACCGGCTCACCGGACCGGCTCACCGGACCGGCCGGAGTCCTCCGCCGGCGCGCGGGCCGGAGCAGACTGGAAGAGGATGGCCCGGAGGAGGCGGCCACGGGCCGACCGGTGCCCCGGGAGGCCCGCGCCGGTCCGGACGCCGGCGGTCGGCCGCCGGACGATCCTCGGGGTCCGACGGACGAAAGGTGCCGACATGACCGCGAACAGCCCGTACGAGCAGCCCTCGGGCCACGGCCCGCAGAGTTCGCAGGAGGCCCGGGTGCAGGCGCTGGAGACACAGGTGCAGGCACTGGCCGAGGCGGTCCGGGCACTCGCCCGGGGCCTGGAGCAGCCCCCTTCCCGGGACACCTCGCTGCCCGAGGAGGCGGCCCGCGGGGCCAGGCTGGCGCACGAGATCCTGCTGGCCCAGGGCTTGTAGGGGACGTCTTCGGCAGTTCGCGGCCCGCCCCGCCCGGCGGGCGCGGCCGGCGGGGCGCTGACAGACTGGGGCTGCGAGGGGGGCGAGAGACTACCCCGGAGGCGGCTATGACGAGTTCACAGGGTCGTCGGCCGATCGTGGTGGGCGTGGATCCCGATCCCTCCCGGCGGTCGGCCCTCGCCTGGGCCGCGGACGAGGCCGCCCGGCGAGGGCTGCCGCTGCGCGTGGTGCACGCCCAGGGCGTGCCCACCGGCGGCTACTGGTCGTCGGAGCTGCGGCCGTCCTGGGAGCAGTGGAACGAGGCACTGCACGAGACCGGCGAGCGGGTACTCGGGGGCGCGGTCGCCTTCGCCGAGGAGCGGCAGCCGCGGGTGGAGGTCTCCTGGCTGCTGGCGGAGGGGCATCCCGCCTGGGTGCTGCGTGAGGAGACGCGGAACGCGGCGATGGCCGTGGTGGGCTCCTGGCACCTGTCCTCCGCGCAGGAGCTGTTCGGCTCCACCGCGGTGGGCCTGCCGCTCACCGCCCACGCCACGTGCCCGGTGGTGGTCCTGCGGGAGCCGGAGCACCTCACCCGGCAGCCGCCGTACCTCGTGGTGGGGGTCGACGGCAGTCCGGACTCCGCCGCGGCCGTCGACTTCGCCTTCGAGGAGGCCTCGCTGCGCGGCGCCGCGCTGCGGGCGCTGTACGTGTGGCATCCGCCGCTGCTGGGTTCCCTGGACGAGGGCGCGGCGGAGCAGGAGGCCCGCCGGCTGCTGTCGGAGTCGGTCGCGGGCCGTACCGCCGCGTATCCGGAGGTGGACCTGCGCCACGAGTTCGTGCGGGGGCATCCGGTACAGGTCCTGGCCGAGGCGTCCGAGCAGGCTCTCGGCCTGGTCGTGGGCACCCGGGGCCGCGGGGGCTTCACCGGGATGCTGCTGGGTTCGGTGAGCCAGGGCGTGCTACACCACGCGCACTGCCCGGTCTTCACCGTCCCCGCCGCGGGCGGGCGCACCGCCTGACGCGGCGTACCCGCCGTCCGGATGCGGGACGGGGCGGAGCGGACCAGAATGGACTACCGGTCCAGGCGTCCGGAGACGCCCAGGTCCCCAGGCGCCCGGGGCATCTCCGCGGAGCCGGGTTCACCGCGTTCACCGGATCGGCCGGACTCGCCGAACCCACCGGACCCGCCGAATCCACGGCATTCACCGCATTTCTGACGCGAGGAGACTGTCATGACCACTGCCCGGGACATCATGCACACCGGCGCGGAGTGCGTCGGGGAGCACGAGACACTGGACGCCGCGGCACGGCGTATGCGCGACCTCGACGTGGGCGCGCTGCCGATATGCGGCGACGACGACAAGCTGCACGGAATCATCACCGACCGCGACATCGTGGTGAAGTGCCTGGCCGCAGGCGGCGACCCGACCAGGACGACCGCCGGAGAGCTGGCCCAGGGGCGGATGTTCACGGTGGCCGCCGACACGGACGTCGGGAAGGTGCTGGACACGATGGAGAAGCACCAGATCCGCCGGGTGCCGATCATCGACGAGGAGAAGCGGCTGGTCGGCATGGTCAGCGAAGCCGACCTGGCGCGCAACCTCCCCGAGGCCGAGGTCGGCCGGTTCGTCGAGGCCGTGGTGGCCAACCAGACGTGACCACCGTCCTCGCGGGGCCGGGGCCCCGGCCCCGCGAGGACGCCGCCCGGCGGCGCGGGGCCCGGGCGGGGGCGGCGCGAAGGAGGCCGGCGCGAGGGACCGCGGGCGCGTCAGCGGCCGCCCACCAGGGGCGGGCCGAAGCGGACGTCCACGCGCGGCGCGTACAGCACGCTGAGCGGCGCTCCCCCGGGGGCGGGCAGCCCGCAGGCGGCGACGAGGTCCTCCTCGCACTCCAGGAGCTCGGCGCGGTGCAGGGGCCAGGTCTCGTGGACGTTGGGCAGGTACACCGTCCTGCCGCCGTACCAGGCCGTGTGCAGACCCCAGCGGGCCGTCAGGAAGTGTTCCAGGGCGGTGGGCCCGGCGATCCGCTCCCGCACCCGCACCCGGATCCGGGTGACCGGGCGGCCCCGGCCGCGCGACCCGAACCTGGTACTGGTCCACAGCAGGTCGCCGCCGCTCCCGGTGCGGCGGCGCATGGAGGCCCAGCGGTAAGGCAGGCGCACCGCGGCCCGTGCCCCGAGCACCGGCAGCAGCCGCGCGCACTCCAGCGTCAGGAACACCACCCCGCGCCGCCCGCGCCGGTCCACGCCGTACACGCGCACGTTCGTCTCCGGGAAGCTCCCCAGGTACGGCAGCCCCGGCCCGCGGCCGAAGCCCAGGCCGTGCATCCGGAAGGGCACCAGCCCCACATGGGCGGTACCGTCGTGGACATCGGGGCGGACCCCGGCGGGCAGCAGCGGGGCGACCGCCGCCGGGGCCACCGGCCAGTGCAGGAAGGTCACATCGCGCCAGGACTGGGTCAGCAGCGCCCGCCGGACCGGGCGCGGGCTGACCGCCGTGACGGGCTCGGCCGCCCTGTGTCCCCGCTGGCTCATGGGCGCTTCCCCTCACTCCCGGCCGTCCGCGTGGTCCGCGCGGTTCACCGCACAGTACTGCGGTGGGCCCGGCCTCGCCGTAGGCTGGCCCGTGTGCGCACCGTGGAGCTGCTTTTGGACGGCGCCGCCGACCTGGCCGTGCTCCGGGCGTGGCGTCATCTGGCCGAGGCGGGGATGCCCAGCCAGGAGGCGCACGCCCATCCGACCAACCGCCCCCACCTCACCCTGGCCGCCGTCGGCGCGCTCCCGGACACGGCGCGCGACGGGGTGGCCGAGGCCCTGGCCGCCCTGCCGCTGGAGCTGTGTCTGGACGGGCTGCTGCGCTTCACGGGGCGTACGCACGTCCTGGCCTGGGCCGTACGGCCGGATCCGGAGCTGCTGCGGCTGCACGGGGCGGTCTGGCGGGCACTGGCCGCCTCCCCGGAGGCCGGGGGGACGAATCCGCTGCACGCCCCCGGCCGGTGGATTCCGCACGTCACCCTCGGACGCAGCCGCCGACCGGCCTGGGGCCGGCCGGACGCGGAGCTGCTGCCCGCCGGGCTGCGAGGGCCGGTACGGGGCCGTCTGATCGGTGCCCGCAGTTACGACTCGGCCACCCGCACCACCGAGGTCCTCGCGCCGTAGGAGGCGCGCCCGGCCTCCGCCGTGCGTCAGTCGGCCGTACGGCCTTCCCGGGCCACCAGCGTGAAGGTGTGCCCGGCCGGGTCGGAGTACAGGCGCACGTCGCGCGGACCTCCGTTGTCCTTGGTGTCGACCGGGCGCGCCCCGTGCCCGACCGCCTCGCGTTCGGCCTCGTCCATGGCGTCCTGCGGAACCAGGATGTGCAGGCGCGCCTGGAGCGAGTCGTCCGGGCGGGGCCGGCTCGGCGGGGGGAAGCCGTGGTCGCGCCGGGCCGCCAGGCGGATCCCCTCCGCTCCGGTCACCTCGATGAAGTCCGGGTCCACCCCCCGGCGCACCTCGGCGCCCAGGAGGTTCGCGTAGAACTCCGCCAGCGCCTCGGGTTCGGCGCAGTCCAGCACCAGCACGCTCGTCTTGTGCACGGGCACGGGTCACCCCCACGGGTCGTCGTCGGCCGTCCGCCGTCCGCCGTCCGTCGGGGCCCGTATACCCCCGAATCGCCGGAGCAGCGACCCGAACCTCCAACTCCTTTGATTCGCAAGTTGGTTCGCGGTTCCGGCCACCCGTGCGCCCGCGTGCGCACGGCCGCCGCGCGGGGCCCCGGGCCGACACGGAGCGGATCGGCACAGAACGGACACACCCGGCGAAGGCTGCCGCACCGAGTCCGTGGGTAGGTTCCGTGCATGACTGATGTCGTGGACGCAGACGAACTCCTCCGTCGTATTCGGGTCGCACGCGACTGGGCGGCCGATAGGGAGGCCGGGGCGGGTGGCGGCCTGCCCGGCCCCGGCGAGAGCGCCGATCCCACGGCGGCCGGCATCGACCGTGTCGTATTCTCGGTGGTCCGCGAGGTGCTGGACGAGATCATCAACCCGGGGACCCACTCCCGCCGGGAGTAGGCCTCTCCCGGGCTCGGCGGCAGGAGCCCGGGCCGTGGTGCGGCGACGCAGGCATCGCCTCCTTCCGGGACGCCGATGACATGCCGGCGGCCCCCGCCGGCGCCCGCCGCGCGGCGATCCGGCGCCCCCGTGCGGGCAGGCCCTCACCGCCGCCCGTGGCTTCGCGGTGAGGGAACACCGCCGCACCGGTACCATGAGGACGAACGGGGCTTTTCATCCGTCCACTCCCCGCGGGAGGGGAAGATGACGAAGAAGGACAGGAAGTTCCGCAAGGGAGACGGGGTTTCCTGGAAGAGCCACGGAAGCGAGGCCGTCGGCAAGGTCGAGAAGGAGATCACCTCCCGTACCGAGGCCGGCGGGCGTACCGTGGACGCCTCTCCCGACGATCCCCAGTACCAGGTCCGCAGCGAGAAGTCCGGCGGCCGGGCGGTCCACCGCCCCGACGCCCTCCGCGAGAAGGAGACCGGGGATGACTGAACACCGCGACGACCGCGACGGGACCGTCACCGAGTTCGGGAAACTGGTCAACCTCACGCCCGGGCAGCTCCGGGACTGGCTGGAGCGGGACGAGTCCAAGGCCGCCGGGCAGCACAGGGGCGGCGGGGAGAGCACCGGTCACGCCTCGGGCCGCCGCATCGCCGAGCTGCTGCGGACCTCGAAGTCCGACCTCAGCGACGACGACGTGGCCCACATGCGCAAGGTCAACGGCTACATCAAGCGACACCTGGCCCAGCGGCCCTCCGGCGACGTCACCGACACCACCTGGCGGCGCTCCCTGATGAACTGGGGGCACGACCCTCTCAAGGACGGCTGACGCCGCCGCCCGCCCGCGTCAACGCTCGGGCTCACCCTCGTCCACCCGGTAGGCCCTGCTCCAGGTGGCCCCGCACCGGCAGCGGGACAGCTCGATCAGCTCGCCCTCCTCGGACACTTCCAGTCCGTGGTTGAGGCGAACGTGCACATGCTCTGCCATGACGGACCGACTCCCGGTCGACGAGGGCTGCCCGGCCCTGCGGCCGGCGGGGACGCCCTCATCATCCACGCCCGCCGTGCCGGCGGAAATGGCGCGGGTCACTCCTTTGAACGGTCCGCGCCGACCGCCGGGTGCCGGTGCGCCTGACCCGGGAGGCCGCACGGAAGGCGGGCCTCCGCCCGTGTGCGCTCCATGAGGCACTCGGGCCCCGCACGCTGCCGGCCGTTCCGCGACGGCTGTCGGCCGGCCCGTCAGTCGGCCGGCCCGGCGGCCTCGGAGACCTCCGCCCGCCGACGGGCGGACTCCCCTCCGCCGGCGGCCCGGGGCTCGGCCCGCAGGATCCCGGCGGCCCCGGCCGCCACTGCGCACAGGGCCACGGGCAGCAGGAAGGCGACGTTCAGTGGCACGAGATGGGTGAGCGGCCCGATGACGGCCGGCCCGGCGAGCATGCCGAGGTAACCGAGCCCCGCCACTCGTGAGACGTTGGCCCCGGCGGCTTCCGGGTCGGCGTGGCCCGCGGCGCTGAAGAGCTGGGGCACGCAGCCGGACAGTCCCATGCCGAAGACCGCCCAGCCCGCCAGGGCCAGGGGGATCCAGGGCGAGACCACCACCGCCGACAGGCCGATCGCGGCCAGGAGGGCGCCGTGGCGGACGATCGCGACCGGGCCGAAGCGCGCGGCCATCCGGTCGGTGAGCAGGCGCCCGACGGTCATGGCGGTGGCGAAGGCCCCGTAGGCGAGGGCCGCCGTGGCGGCGGGCGCGCCCAGGACGTCCCGCAGGGCGAGCACGCTCCAGTCGCCCGCGACGCCCTCGGCGAGCATCAGCATCAGCGCGAGGGCGGCCAGCGCCCAGATCCGCGCGGGTGTCCCGGTCCCGGTCCCGTCGGACGGCCGCGGGCCCCCCTCCGCGGGACCTGTGGACCCGGCGGGCTCGGGGCGCAGCAGCGCGGGGGCCGCCAGGAGGGCGACCAGGAGTCCGGCGGCGCCCACCCCGGCAAGGGTCGCGGCAGCGCTCCGGTCCCAGCTGAGGGTCCGGGCGCCGACCAGGGCCGCGAGCACACCTCCGACGGAGAACACCGCGTGGAAGGCGGACATGACGGGCCGCCGGTAGCCGCGCTCGACCTGGACGGCGTGGGTGTTCATGGCGACATCCAGACAGCCGTTGCCGAAGCCGAACACCAGCAGGGCCGCGCCCAGGGTCCAGGCCCCCTCGGCCAGTCCGGGAAGCGCCAGGGACGCGCTGCACAGCACCGCGCTCAGCGGCACCACCACGCGGGCGCCGAAGCGGTCGGCCAGCGGCCCGGTCAGCCGCATGCCCGCGAAAGCGCCGCCTCCGAGCAGGAGCAGCAGCCAGCCCAGAACGGCGTGGCTGACCCCGGCACGGTCCTCCACCATCGGGATGTGGACGACCCACACGCCCATCAGGAAGCCGTTGAGGCCGAAGTAGGCGAAGGTGGCCAGCCGTGCGAGCCGCAGCGTTCTCTCCATGTTCCAGAATTTAACAAACAAGAATACTGTTCGAAAGGTTGAGTTTCGAACATAACTCATGTTCAATTTCCGCCGTGGCGAGTGCGGAACGACTGAGACGGATCACCGAGGCCGTGCGTGAGGCCGGGCAGTTGAGCGTGGCGGAACTGGCCGGGCTCACCGGCGCCTCGGAGATGACCATCCGGCGTGATCTGGAGGTCCTGGCGGGCCGGGGAGTCCTGGAGCGCTATCGCGGCGGGGCCAGCAGCCTGCTGCTGCGCGGCGAGGAGCCCCCGTTCGGGCTGAGGGAGCTGGAGAGACCTCACGCCAAGCGGCGGATCGCCGCCGAGGTGGCCTCGCTGATCGCCGACGGCGAGTCGGTCGTCCTCGACAGCGGCACGACCTGCCTGGAGGTGGCCCGCGCCCTGGCCGACCGACGGCTGACCGTCATGCCGCTGTCCCTGCACGCCGCCAACGCCCTCACCGGCACCCCCCGGCTGAAGCTGCTGCTGCCCGGCGGGGAGCCGCGCCCGGGCGAACTGGCGCTGACCGGCCCGCTGACCGAGGCGTCCCTGGCCGCGCTGCGCTTCGACACCGCCGTCATCGGCTGCTGCGGACTGAACGCGGCGGACGGGCTGACCGCGTACGACCTGGCCGACGCCGCCGTCAAGCGCGCCGCGATCGCCTCGGCCCGCCGGGTGGTCGCGGTCGCCGACGCGGGCAAGTTCTCCCGCACCGCCCTCGCCTCCGTCGCGCCTGCCTCGGCGCTCGACGCGGTGGTGACGGAGGAGGGAGCCCCCGACGACGAGACCGGCGCGCTGACCGCGGCCGGCGTGACCGTGCGGAAGGTGTGAGCCGCGGTGCCCCGGCCCGCAGGCGGGCCGGGGCACCGCGGTCATCGCTCCTTCAGCAGCCCCGCGACCACCCGGCCGAACAGCAGACGGGCCGCCCAGGCCGTCGGCGGGTCCAGCAGGCGCGGCAGTCCCCGTACGCGCACCTCCTCGCGCCAGACGGTCAGCGACCCCCCGTCGGCGGGGACCACCTCCGCCTCGGCCCAGCCGAGCACGGCCCTCCCCCGCTTCTCCACACGGCAGCGGCCGGGCCGGCCTCCGGCCGGCGGTTCCCAGCGAACGACCTCCATGGGATCGTCGAACCCGGCGCGCTCGGTGCCCGTACGCGCCGTGAAACGCGTGCCGACGCGGGTGGGCGGCGCGGTGGTGACCGTGATCGCGGTGAACGGGACATGGCGGGCGTGGTTTTCCCAGGTGGTCAGCCGGCGCCACGCCTCCCCGGCCGGGAGACGCGTGCGGTGCTCGATCCGGATGAGGGGCATACCGCGACGGTAGGCACCGCGCGCCCGCACGTCCGGCCGACCCGCCGAACACCGCCTCGGGTGATGTCCGCCGGCCGGGACCGGGGTCCCGGCCGGCGGACGCCGGATCACTCGGCCGGGGCCACCAGCCCGTAGAGGCCGTCGCGGCGGCGGTGGAGCAGGGCCCCGCGCTCGGTGGCGGTGTCGACGAAGAACACGAACGGCAGACCGGTGGTCTCCAGTCGCCACACCGCCTGCTCGACCCCCATGCGGGGTGCCGGGATCCCGCTGACCCCCAGCGGGACGGCCGGCGGGACGGCCGGCGGGACGGCCGGCGGGAGGCCCGACGGCGCCGGCGCGGACACGTCCCCACGGGCGCGGGCCAGCCGGTGGCCGCCCCCGGCGCCCCGGTAGACCACGCTGTCGACGCCCGAGACGGCGTCGGTGAACAGGTGGAAGCCGTACCCCAGGTCTTCCATCCGGCGCACCGCCTGGGCGGGGGTCATCCGGGCGGGGCCGTGGGCACGGCGGCGCACGACCGGGCGTCCCTGCCCGATGTGCGAGCCGGGGCGCGGCCCGCCGCCGTGGTGTCCGCGGCGGCGGACGCGGGACAGCCGGCCCGCCAGCCGGTCGCGCAGCAGGTCGATCGCCTCGGGCATGGTGTCGGCGGTGACACGGGCCCGCACCGGGCGGCCGTTGACGTCCACGTTCACCTGGGCGTGCGCCGGGTGCCGAACGGAGGCACCCGCCGCCTGGCTCAGCTTCACCCTGGTGCCCAGGACCGGCTCCCCGACCTTGCCCAGGGCCGCCAGCACCTTGGTCCGCGCGTACTCGGCCGCGTCCCCGGGCACCTCGCCCCGGACCTCGACCCTGATCTCCGGGAGGGGACGGATCTGCGAACGGTTCATGGTTTCCTCCTGCCGTCGTGGCACCTTCACACTCCTCCCGGGCCGGTCTTCCCGGCAGGGCCGAAGGTCCCCGGGGCCGGTGCCGTCCGTACCCCGTCAGGAGGGGAGGTACGGCCCGGGCCGGCCCCGGACGGCCGGTGCGCCGGCCGTGAGGTGGCGCACCGCGAGCGGAAGTCGCCCCTGGCGGTCAGCAGATGCGGGGCAGTTGCTCGCCCAGCGGCAGGTCCACCACACGGGTGCCGCCGAATCCGGTGCGGGCCACGACCATGCCCGGGTGATCTTCCACGCACTCCCCGACGACCACCGCCCCGGCGCCCTGGGGGTGCGCCCGCATCGCGGCGAGCACGGCGTCGGCCCGCCCGCGCGGGACGAAGGCGACCAGGCGGCCCTCGTTGGCCACGTACAGCGGGTCCAGACCGAGAAAGCCGCAGGCGGCCGCCACGGCTTCCGGAACGGGCAGGGCCCGCTCGTTCAGCACGACGCCGGTGCCGGAGGCGGCGGCGATCTCGTTCAGCGCCGTGCCCAGTCCGCCGCGGGTGGGGTCGCGCAGCGCGTGGAGGTCCGGGGCGGCCGCGAGCATCGTCTGCACCAGGCCGGCCAGGGGCGCGGTGTCGCTGCACACCTCCACCCCGAACTCCAGCCCCTCGCGGACGCTCAAGATGGCCACTCCGTGCATCCCGATCGGCCCGCTGACGATCACCACGTCACCGGGTTCGGCGCGCTGCGGGCGGATGTCGACGCCTTCGGGGATCAGCCCGATGCCGGCGGTGTTGACGAAGATCCCGTCGCCGTGACCGGCGTCGACCACCTTGGTGTCACCGGTGGCTACGGTGACACCGGCCGCCGCGGCGGCCGTGCCGACCGCCTGGGCGACCCGCCGGACCACCGACAGCTCGGTGCCCTCCTCGATGATGAAGGCACACGACAGGTACGCGGCCCGCGCTCCGCTCATGGCCAGATCGTTGACGGTGCCGTTGACGGCCAGGTCGCCGATGCAGCCGCCGGGGAAGAACAGCGGGCGCACCACGTAGGAGTCGGTGGAGAACGCCAGACGCGCGCCGCCCAGCGACAGCGCGGCGGAGTCGGCGAGCCCGGCCAGCGTCTCGTTGCCGTAGGCGGGGACGAAGAGGTGCTCCACCAGTTCGGCGGAGAGGGCCCCGCCGCCGCCGTGCCCCATGACGACCACCGAGTGGTCGCGCAACGGGGCCGGACAGGTCCACTCGGCGGGGTCCACGGGTTCGGCGGCCGTGCCGGTGGTGTCAGCCAACGGAGGTCGCCTCCCTCGCCGGCTCGGAACCGCGCGCCGGGCCGCCCAGGCGCCGGTAGAGGTGGTAGGCGGCGCAGGCGCCCTCGCTGGAGACCATGGTGGCGCCCAGCGGGTTGCGGGGGGTGCAGGTGGTGCCGAATGCCTCGCACTCGTTCGGTTTGATCAGCCCCTGGAGCACCTCGCCGCTGCGGCACACCCCGGACTCGCGCGTCGTGATGCCGCCGACCTCGAAGCGGTGCTCGGCGTCGTACTCGCGGAACGACTCCGACAGCCGCCAGCCGCTGGCCGGGATCACCCCGATGCCCCGCCAGGCGCGGTCGGTGACCTCGAAGACCTCCTCCAGCATCCGCCGGGCGGCGGGGTTGCCCTCCTCCCGCACCGCCCGGGGGTAGGCGTTCTCCACCCGGTGCTCACCGCTCTCGAGCTGGCGGACGGTGCGGCGCACGCCTTCGAGGATGTCCAGCGGTTCGAAGCCGGTGACCACGACGGGCACGCCGAAGCGGTCGGCCAGTTCCGGGTACTCGGCCGTCCCCATCACGCTGCACACGTGGCCGGCGGCCAGGAACGCCTGGACCCGGCAGCGCGGCGCCCGCATGATCGCCTCGATGGCGGGCGGTACGCGCACGTGTGAGATCAGCATGCTGTAGTTGCGGACGCCGCGCCGCCGCGCCTCGTGGACGGTCATCGCGTTGGCCGGCGCGGTGGTCTCGAAGCCGACGCCGAAGAAGACCACCTCGCGGTCGGGGTGGCGCTGCGCGATCTCCAGGGCGTCCAGCGGCGAGTACACCACTCGTACGTCCCCGCCGGTGCTCTTGATCCGGAACAGGTCGCGGTCGGTGCCGGGGACCCGGAGCATGTCGCCGAAGGAGCAGAAGACCACCTCGGGGCGGGAGGCGATCTCCAGTGCCTTGTCGATCATCTCCAGGGGGGTGACGCACACCGGGCAGCCGGGGCCGTGGATGAGCTCGATGTGCTCGGGCAGCAGCTGGTCGATACCGTGCCGGATGATCGAGTGGGTCTGGCCGCCGCAGACCTCCATCATGGTCCAGGGGCGGGTGGCGGTGGCGTGGATGTCCTCCAGCAGCCGCCGCGCCAGCTCCGGGTCGTTGAACTCTTCGACGTACTTCACCTGGTGACCTCCTCTGCCGCGGCCGGCCGGTCCTGTCCGGCCTCGGCCGCCGCCCGCTCCCACGCGTCGCCGAACTCCTCGTCCAGCAGACCCAGTTGCTCGAACAGCTCCAGCGATGCCCTGGCCGACTCCTCGTCCAGCCGCTGCAGCGCGAAGCCGACGTGGACGATCACGTACTCGCCGACCTCCGCGTCGGGCAGGTAGGCCAGGCACACGTCCTTGACCACCCCGCCGAAGTCGACGCGCGCCATGCGCGTGCCGTCCCGTTCCTCGATCCCGGTCACTCTGCCGGGCACCGCCAGGCACATGTGTGTTCTCCGTCCGTCGCCGGTCCGTTCGCTGATGGGTCGTGCGGTTTCGCCGAGGCCCGTCGGGGAGCCCCGGCGCGGGCCGCCACGAGCAGCTGGCCGAGGGCCAGGCCTCCGTCGCCGGGCGGCACGCGGTGGTGGCGCAGTACCGTGAACCCGGCGGTGTTCAGGCGCCGTTCGCACTCCTCGTCCAGCAGGGCGTTGGCGAACACCCCTCCGGACAGGGCGACCGCGGCCGTCCCGGTGTCCCGGCGCGCCCGGTGGCAGATCTCCTCCACCGCTCCGGCCACGGCCCGGTGGAACCGCGCGGCGACGACCGGGGCGGGGGCGCCGGAGCGCAGGTCGCGGACGGCCTCGCGCAGGACGGGTGCGGGGTCGAGCACCGTCGCGCCCGTGCCGCCCGGGGCCGGCCGGCGCAGGGCGAAGGCGTATCCGGGTCCGCCCTCCTGCCACGCCGCCGCGGCCGCGGCCTCCAGTTCGACGGCGGCCTGCCCCTCGTACCCGGCCCGGTGGCACACCCCGGCCAGCGAGGACACCGCGTCGAACAGCCGCCCCATGCTGGAGGTGGGCACGCAGACCAGTGAGCGCTCCAGCTGGCGCTCCAGCACACGCCGTTCCTCCGGCGGGCAGGCGGCGGCGCACGGCAGGTCCGGATCCCAGGGGATCCCCGCGGAGCGCAGGTGGGACAGCGCCGTCCGGCAGGGGTTGCCCACCCCGGCGTCACCGCCGGGCAGGGGTACGTACGCCAGGTGCGCCAGCCGCCGGTAGCCGCCGTAGCCGGCGAGCAGCACCTCGCCGCCCCACACGGCCCCGTCGTCGCCGTAGCCGGTGCCGTCGAAGGCGACGCCGATGACCGGGGCGCTGCCGTCCAGTCCGTTCTCGGCCATGGCCGAGGCGATGTGCGCGTGGTGGTGCTGCACCAGGCGCAGGGGTCTGCCTCCGGCGCGGTCGCGGGCCCACCGTGCGGAGCGGTAGCCGGGGTGGCGGTCGGCGGCCAGCAGCCGGGGCGTGACGCCGGTGAGGGCGCGCAGGCGCTCCTCCGCACCGTCCAGCGCACGCAGGGCGGCCAGGTCGTCCAGGTCCCCGATGTGGGGGGAGAACCAGGCGGAGTGCCCTTCGGCTACGCAGATCGCGTTCTTCAGGTCCGCGCCGGCGGCCAGGGAGGGTTCCACCGGCACGGGGAGCTCGACGGGGGCGGGGACGTGGCCGCGCGAGCGTCGCAGGACGACCTCGCTCCCGTCAGCGCGCACCCGTACCACCGAGTCGTCGCAGGGCGCCGCGATGGGCCTGTCGTGCCACAGCCAGGCGTCGGCCAGCCCCGCCAGCCGGGTCATGGCCTCGCGGTCGTCGGTCACGATGGGCTCACCCGAGCGGTTGCCGCTGGTCATCACCAGTACCTCGGGGCCGGGAGGGTCGCCGGGCAGGCCGAACAGCAGCCGGTGCAGCGGGGTGTAGGGCAGCAGCACCCCCACGTCCGGGCTGCCCGGGCAGACGCCGTCCGCCAGCGGGTCGTCCCACCGCTCGCCGGGCCGGTGGCGGCGCAGCAGCACGATGGGGCGCGGCCGCCCGGTCAGCGCCCGGTGCTCGGCGGGTCCGACGCGGCCGAGCCGCGCGGCGGCCTGTGCGTCGGGACACATCACCGCGAAGGGCTTGGTGCCGCGGGCCTTGCGCTCGCGCAGGGCGGCGACGGCGGCGGGGCCGGTCGCGTCGCAGGCCAGGTGGTAGCCACCGATGCCCTTGACCGCCACGACCGCGCCCCCGGCCAGCAGCCGGCGGGCCCCGGCCAGCGCGTCCTCGCCCGTGACCGCACCCGTGCCCGCCCCCGCGCCGCGGGCACGGGTGAGCCTCAGCCGGGGGCCGCAGTCGTGGCAGGCGACCGGCTGGGCGTGGAAGCGGCGGTCGGCGGGGTCGGCGTACTCCCGTGCGCAGGCCGGACACAGGGGGAAGGCGGCCATGGTCGTGGTCGCGCGGTCGTAGGGCAGCGCGGTGGCGATGGTGAACCGCGGGCCGCAGTGGGTGCAGGTGACGAACGGGTGCCGGTGACGGCGGTCGGCGGGGTCGGCCAGCTCCCGCAGGCAGTCGTCGCAGGTGGCGGTGTCGGGCGGGATCAGGGTGCGGCCCCCGCCTCGCTCGGATGGGCGGATGACGAACCCCGCGCCGTCCGGGCCGGTGTCCGAGCCGGCACCCAGCGGTGGGATGTCCTCGGCAGCCACCGAGGAGACGGCCGCCAGAGGCGGCGCCTGCTCCACCAGCCCCCGGCAGAACGCCTCCACCGCCGCGGGCGCACCCTCGACCTCGGCGACCACCCCGCCGGCGTTGTTCAGCGCATGGCCGGACAGCCCCAGCCGTGAGGCCAGTGCGTGGACGAAGGGGCGGAAGCCCACGCCCTGCACGGTGCCGCGCACGGTCAGACGACGCCGTACGCGGTCCGCCCCGGAGCCCGGCCCCGGCCGGGCTTCGACGGTGGCCGTCATGACGCTCCTCCCTGCCCTTCCCTGCCCGCCGCTACCGCGCGGACAGGCCGGCACCGGGGATCGCGCCTTCCCCGCCGGGGTGCGCGTGCGGGTGCTCGTGGTCGCGGGGGTGCCCGTGCGGGTGCTCATGGCCGTGCTCATGGCGGTGTTCGCGCAGGTGCCGCCCGGCGAGCGGGGGCCGGTGGGGGCGGGCGCCCTCGCGCACGGCCAGCACCCTGTCCAGGAGCGCGTCGACGCCCTGTCCGGTGCGGGCGGAGGTGTGCAGCACCCCTACCCCGGGGTTGACCCGCTCGACGCTCTCGGCGAAGGCGTCGCCGTCGAATCCGGCGGCCTCGCCGAGGTCGGTCTTGCTCAGCACCACCAGGTTCGCCAGACCGAAGGCGGTGGGGTACTTCACCGGCTTGTCCTCGCCCTCGGTGACCGACATCAGCACCACCCGCAGCGTCTCGCCCAGATCGTAGGCGGCGGGGCAGACCAGGTTGCCCACGTTCTCCACGAACAGCACCCGGGTGCCCTCGGGCGGCCAGCCCTCCAGATGGCCGCGCATCTGGGCGGCCTCCAGGTGGCACAGCCCGCCGGTGAGGACCTGCCTGACGGGCGCGCCGGACCTGGCCAGCCGCCGTGCGTCGTTCTCGGTGGCCAGGTCGGCGGTGAGGGCCGCCGCCGGCACCCCGCGCCCGGCGGCTCGGGTCAGGAGGAGTTCCAGCAGGGCGGTCTTGCCGCTGCCCGGGCTGGACAGCAGGTTGACGGCGGTGATCCCCCGGCCGTCCAGTTCGCGGCGCAGCCCGGCCGCCAGTCCGTCGTTCCTGGCCAGTACGGCCTGCCGCACGTCCACGACCCGGCACATCACGCGACTCCTCCCTGTCGTTCCCCCTGTGGCGCCGAACCGCCGTCGCAGGACGCGCCGGTCAGTGGGAGCGTGACGTCGACGACCTCCAGCTCCCGTCCGGCCACCAGTTCCGTCGCGCCCTCCCCGCACTCCGGGCACCACAGCCGCAGCGGGGCGCCGGGGGCGAACTCCAGCGCACAGGCCGTGCAGCGGGCGCGGGCGGGGACGTCCTCGATGACGAGTTCGGCGCCGGCGAGCTCCGTGCCCTCGGTGACGACCTCGAAGGAGAACCGCAGCGCGTCGGCGACCACACCGGACAGTTCGCCCACGCGCAGCCGTACCGCCTCCACCGAGGAGGCGCCGTGGCGGCGGGCGGTGTCCTGTGCGCTCTCCACCACGGCGGCGGCGATCGACAGCTCGTGCATGGGGGGTCACGCTAGCCATCCGCTCCGGCTCCCCGGGGGCCGCCGGTCCGGGTTACGGGCGAGTTCCCCCGTACAGCCCAGGCACGGCGGCGGCGGGCGCCCTCGGGAGGCGAGGGCGCGTCCGGAGGAGGCGCTTCCCCGGTACGGCACGTTTGAGTTGTAGGGGTTTGTTGGAAATGTCACGCTTCGTGGAACGGTCGGCGGCCCGGGACGGGCGGCGAGCCGTCCGTCCCGGGCCCGGACTCCGGTCCCCGCCACCCGCAGGGAAGGAAGGCTCCATGAGCACCGACACGCTGGCCCCCGGCGGCGTCGACGAGGTCCACATCCTGTGGACCTCCGAGGGCATGAGCTGCGACGGCGACACGGTCTCGGTCACCGCCGCGACGCTGCCGAGTCTGGAGGACGTCGTTCTCGGGGCGATCCCCGGCATCCCCAAGGTCCACCTGCACAACAAGGTGCTGGCCTACGAGACCGGCGAGGACTTCACCCGCGCCTTCCGCCGGGCGGCCGAGGACGAGCTGGGGCCGTTCGTCCTGGTGGTCGAGGGCTCCGTCCCCAACGAGAACATCAACGGGGACGGCTACTGGACGTCGATGGGCAACGACCCCGACACCGGCGAGCCGATCACCCTCAACCAGTGGATCGACCGCCTGGCGCACAAGGCGTACGCGGTGGTGGCCATCGGCACCTGCGCCACCTACGGCGGCATCCACGCCATGGCGGGCAACCCGACCGGCTGCATGGGCCTGGCCGACTACCTGGGCTGGGACTTCCGCTCCGCGGGCGGGCTGCCGATCGTCAACGTGCCCGGCTGCCCGGTGCAGCCGGACAACTTCATGGAGACCCTGCTGTGGGTCCTGCACCAGGCGGCCGGGCTCGCGCCGCCGATCCCGCTGGACGACCAACTGCGGCCGACCTGGCTGTTCGGCAAGACCGTCCACGAGGGCTGCGACCGGGCGGCCTACTACGAGCAGGGCGACTTCGCGCTGGACTACAACTCCCCCAAGTGCCAGGTGAAGATCGGCTGCTGGGGCCCGGTGGTGAACTGCAACGTCCCCAAGCGCGGCTGGATGGACGGCGTCGGCGGCTGCCCCAACGTCGGCGGCATCTGCATCGCCTGCACCATGCCGGGTTTCCCCGACAAGTTCATGCCCTTCATGGACGAGCCCCCCGGGGGCAGCGTCTCCTCCGGGCTGCTGAGCCGGAGCTACGGGCCGCTGGTTCGCTCCCTGCGCGCCATCACCAACCGCACGGTGAACAAGGAGCCCAGGTGGCGCCACAACCGCGCCGAGCTGACCTCCGGCTACGACCCCCGGTGGTCGGGCCGGTGACGACGAACCGCACACCAGCGCCGAAGACGCCGAAGAGGCTCGAAAGGACCGCTCCGTGACGACCAGCCAGACCGTCCCGGTCGAGCAGCGCACCCTCACCGAGGTGGCGTTCGACCCCATCACCAGGATCATCGGCAACCTGGGCATCTACACCAAGATCGACTTCCCCAACCGGGAGGTCGTCGAGTGCCGGAGCACGTCCTCGATCTTCCGCGGCTACAGCGTCTTCATGAAGGGCAAGGACCCCCGCGACGCGCACTTCATCACCAGCCGTATCTGCGGCATCTGCGGCGACAACCACGCGGTGTGCTCGATCTACGCGCAGAACATGGCGTACGGGGTGAAGACGCCGCCCCTGGGCGAGTGGATCATCAACCTCGGCGAGGCCGCCGAGTACATGTTCGACCACACGATCTTCCAGGACAACATGGTCTTCGTCGACTACTGCGAGCGCATGGTCAAGGAGACCAACCCGTCCGTCCTGGAGCGCGCCGAGCGGACCGCGGCCCCGCGCGGCGACGTGCACGGCCACCGCACGATCGCCGACATCATGCGCTCCTACAACCCCTTCGAGGGCGCCACCTACAAGGAAGCCCTCACCATGAGCCGTCTCACCCGCGAGATGTGCTGCCTGATGGAGGGCCGGCACGTCCACCCCTCCACGCTCTACCCCGGCGGCGTCGGCACCGTGGCCACCCCTCAGGTCTTCACCGACTACCTGGTGCGGCTGATGCGCTGCATGGACTTCGTCAAGCGGGCCGTTGCCATGAACGACGACGTCTTCGACTTCTTCTACGAGGCGCTGCCCGGCTACGAGGAGGTCGGCCGCCGCCGCACGCTGCTGGGCTGCTGGGGCGCATTCCAGGACCCGGAGGTGGTCGACTACGACTACCGGACGATGAACGAGTGGGGCAACGCCATGTTCGTCACCCCCGGCATCGTCGTGGACGGCGAACTGGTCACCACCGACCTGGTCGACATCAACCTGGGCATGCGGATCCTGCTGGGCAGCTCCTACTACGAGGACTGGATCGGCGAGGACACCTACGTCGAGAAAGACCCCCTGGGCAACCCGGTCGACCCCCGCCACCCGTGGAACCAGACCACCCTGCCCGCCCCCCAGAAGCGCGACCTGGACGGCGGCAGGTACAGCTGGGTGATGAGCCCCCGCTGGTACGACAGGCGGACCAGCGACTTCCTCGCCCTGGACACCGGCGGCGGCCCGATCGCCCGGCTGTGGGCCACCGCCCTGGCCGGGAAGGTGCGCACCCCCTATGTCCGCTCCACCGGGCGCAGCGTCGAGATCGACCTGCCGAAGACCCCGGCCATGCCGGAGACGCGGCTGGAGTGGACCCCGCCGCCCTTCCCCAACACCATCGAACGCAACCGGGCGCGGATGTACTTCGTCGCCTACGCCGCCGCGATGGCCCTGCACTTCGTCGACAAGGCGATGGAGGAGGTGCGGGCCGGGCGCACCAGGGTCTTCCAGGAGTTCGACGTCCCCGAGGAGGGCATCGGCGTGGGCTTCCACGAGGCCGTGCGCGGCGTCCTCTCCCACCACCTGGTGATCCGCGACAAGAAGATCGCCAACTACCACCCCTACCCCCCGACCCCCTGGAACGCCAGCCCCCGCGACTTCTACGGCACGCCCGGCCCGTACGAGGACGCCGTCCAGGGCTGCCCCCTGTTCGAGGAGAACGGGCCGGACAATTTCAAGGGCATCGACATCATGCGCACCGTGCGCAGCTTCGACCCCTGCCTGCCGTGCGGCGTCCACATGTACCTCGGCGGCGGGCGCACCCTGCGCCAGACCCACTCGCCGACCTTCGGCCAGGTCTCGTAGCGGGCGGCCGGACATGCCCTGGGACGACGAGTACGCGCGCGGGCAGGCGGCCCGCGCCGAGGAACTGCTGTCCGCGCTGGAGTCGCTGCCGGACAGCGCGGCGGCCGCCCGCGCCACCGACACCGTCCAGACCCTGGTCGGCCTCTACGGAGACTGCCTGGCCCGGATCATGGATCACCTGAGCCGAGAGGAGGGGGGCGGCGGCGACGCGGTGCGCCGGCTGGCCGGCGACGAGTTGGTCGGCCATCTGCTGCTGGTGCACGGCCTCCACCCCGACACGGCCGAGACCCGGGTGCGCCGCGCCCTGGCCGGCCTGCGGTCGCGGCGGCGGCTCGGGGAGGACGAGGTGGGACTGACCGGGATCTCGCAGACGGCGGCGCACATCCGGCTCGGCGCCACCGGGCGCGGCTGCTCCTCCTCCCCGCAGGCCCTGGAGCAGGCGGTGCGCGAGGCGGTGGCCGCCGCGGCGCCCGAGATCGAACAGGTGGAGGTGGATGTCGAGACCGCCCCGGACCGGGCGCCCACCGCCCTCATCCCGGTGGACGACCTCTTCCGCCGCCCCGCCCTCGCCACCGAACGAGACGGGTGAGCCGACGTGCCCGCCCCCATCACCACACCCCGGCTGCGGCGGCTGGCCCACCGCCCGGCCCGTCTTCGCGGACCGGGAGCGGACGGCGGCCCGCCCGGGCAGGAGCGGTGCGACCTGTGCTCCGAGCCGCTGCCCGCGGGGCACCGCCACCTGCTGGACGTCCGCGCCGGCGAGGTCCACTGCGCCTGCCGCGCCTGCTCCCTGCTGTTCGACCGCAAGGAGGCCGGAGGCGCCCACTACCGGCTGCTGCCGCTGTGCAGAACCCGGCTGGACGAGGACGGGGCCGACGACGCGCTGTGGGACCTGCTCGGCGTCCCGGTCGGCCTGGCGTTCTTCACCCGCGACGGTGAGAGCGGCGAGGTCACGGCCGGCTACCCCAGTCCGCTGGGTCTGCTGCGCTCCACCGTCGAGGCGGAACGCTGGCGCGCGGTCCAGGCGTCCGCCCCGGCCGTCGCGGCGATGGCCGACGATGTCGAGGCACTCCTGGTCAACCTGGCGAACGGCGCGCGGGAGCGGTGGATCGTCCCCCTGGACGACTGCTACCGCCTGGCGGCCGTCGTACGCACCCACTGGAAGGGGCTGGGCGGCGGGCCCGAGGTCTGGCGGCACGTCGGGGACTTCTTCCGAAGCCTCTCCCCCGACCCACCCCCCGGCCTCTCCCCGCACACCGGCCCGACCACCGACCCGACCACCACCGACCTCCCGTCCACCACCTGAAGGAGGCGTCATGGCCCGTATCGCCGTAGGCAAGGCCGATGTGAGGCCCGACAGGGCGGCCCACGTCAAGGGCACCAGGCAGGGCAACCAGAAGGGCTCCTACCGGAAGACCCCCGGGCTCCTGCCCGGTGACCGCTCCACGGCCCGCCGGTCGACGGGCGTCAACGCCGGGCACCGCGACCCGTTGATGCCCGGGATGCCGAACCTCTCCCCGTCATGACGGCGCCGCACGCGAAGCCGGCCGGCGCTCCGTTCCGGCACGCCATCCCGGCCCTCTCCTTCGATGTCGCAGCAGCGGAGCCCGAGCGCCACGCCGCCGTGCCCACAATCCGGTTCGACGTGGGGATCACCCGTACCGGCGGCGGCCCGGTCCGCTCGGTCAGCCTGACGACCGCGATCAGGATCGACGTCACCCGCCGCCGCTACGACCAGAGGGCGCGGGCGGCCCTGGCCGAGCTGTTCGGCGAGCCGGAGCGATGGGCCACCACCCTGCGCCCGCTGGCCTGGACCCGGACCACGGCGGTGGTCCCCCCGTTCGACGAGACCACCACGATCGGCCTGACGGTGCCGTGCACCTGCGACGCCGAACTGGCCGTCACCAAGTACCTGCGCGCCGTCCCCGACGGGGAGGTGCCGCTTGACTTCCTCTTCAGCGGCACGGTCTTCTTCGACGGCGGTCAGGGCCGTCTGAGAACGGCCCAGATCTCCTGGGCCGAGGACGCCGGCTACCGGTTGCCCGCCACCCTGTGGCACACACTGGTCGACCGCTACAGCGGCGGCAGCCCCTGGCTGCGGCTGTCCCGCGAGACCCACGACCGGCTCGACGCCTATCGCGCCCGCCTGACGCTGGGCACCCTGGACGACGCCGTCGGCGCCCTGTTGGACCGGGTGGACGGCCTGCGCGCCCCCTGCCCCGCCGCTTCGGACGCCCCCGGCACCCCCAGAACACCCGAGACCACCGGAGCACCATGGACGACGTGACACCGGCGGAGCGCACGGCCGAGCCCGCGGGGAAGGCCGAGAAGATCGTGCGCACCTGCCTGTACGAGGGCTACCTGCTCTGGCCGTACCGCAGATCCGCGCTGAAGAACACCAAACGCTGGACCTTCGGCGGGGTCTTCCCCCGATCGTGCGCCGACACCCTGGGCGAGGCGTACCGGATGCGAACCCAGGTGCTGCTCGAAACCGGCGGCCGCCCCGCCGACCGCACCGAGGTGTCGGTGCGCGTACGGTTCCTGCACGTCGTCGACCGCGGTGTGGTCAGACAGGGTCCGGACGGGCCCGAAGCCGTGGACGAACTGACGGTGGACGGCGAGCGCCACCTCGCCTGGCAGGAGGCGACCGAACGCGAGGTGTCCGTGCCCGTGCGGCTGGACGCCGTCCTCGGCCGAACGGTGCGCGCCCCCGTCGCCGTCCCCGCCGGCACCGACCGCGAACCGGTCCTGGACGCGTCGGGCCGCACCGCCGGCGCCCTCGTCCGCCGGTGGAACGCGCTGAGCGGCATGGTCGAGGTCGGCGCCGAGCCCGTCGCGGACGGCGTGTTCCGGCTGACCGTGCGCGTCGAGAACACCACACCGTGCCCGGCGCCCGACCCCGTGGACCGGGGCGCGCGGGAGGCGGCCTGCGCCTACGCCTTCGTCTCCACCCACACCGTGCTGCACAGCCGAACCGGGCGCTTCGTCTCGCTCCTGGACCCGCCCGGGCGGCTGCGGGAGGCGGTCTCGGCGTGCGAGAACCAGGGCACCTGGCCGGTCCTCGTGGACGACGACACCGGCACCGGTGACGGCGCCGACGGCGGCAGCGCGTACGGCGCGGGTGACGGGTCGTCCGCCCACACCGTCCTGTCCTCCCCCGTCACCCTGTACGACTTCCCCGAGGTGGCCCCCGAGAGCCCCGGCGACCTGTTCGACGGCACCGAGATCGACCGGCTGCTGATCCTCGGCGTGATGAGTCTGACCGAGGAGGAGAAGCGGGAGGCGCGGGCCTGCGACCCCAGGGCCCGGGAGATCCTGGACCGCTGTGCGGGCCTGGGCCCCGACGAACTGCTCGCCCTGCACGGCACCATCCGCGAGTTCCGGCCCGTCGGGGAGGAGGCGTGAGGGACAGGACGGTACTGGTCGGCGGGGTGCGGCTGGGGCGGGGCGGCCGGGTACGGCTGCGCCCCTCCCCCGGCGCCGACATCCTCGACCTCGCCCTCACCGGGCGCACCGCCGAGATCGACGCGGTCGAGGAGGACATGGAGGGCCGCACCCACGTCGCGGTGGTCCTCGACGACGACCCGGCGGGGATCGACTTCGGTACCAGCGGGCAGATGGGACACCGCTTCTTCTTCTCCCCCGAGGAGCTGGAACCGGCCGGACCGCCCGGGGAACCGGCCGCGCCCCCCGACCGGATCCTGGTGGCCGGAATCGGCAACGTCTTCCTCGCCGACGACGGGTTCGGCCCCGCGGTGGCCGAAGCGCTGCGCGACCGGCCCCTGCCCGACGGCGTCCACGTCGCGGACTTCGGCATCCGCGGGATGGACCTGGCCTACCGGCTGCTGGAGGGGTACGGAACGGCTGTACTGGTCGACGCCGCGCCCCACGGGCAGCCGCCCGGCACGGTGTCGGTCATCGAGCCGGACGCCGACGCCCTCGACGACGCCAACGCCGCGCCCGAGGTCCACGCCATGGACCCGGTCAGGACGCTGGCCCTGGCCCGGCGGCTCGCGTCCGACGGCGCCGCGCTGCCGCGCGTCCTGGTCGTCGGCTGCGAACCGCTGGTGCGCATGCGCGGAGACGAGCCGGACGTCGCCGTCGGGCTCAGCGAACCAGTGCGGCGGGCGGTCGGCGAGGCCGTCGGGCTGGTGGAGTCCCTGGTGGGGGAACTGCTCGCGGGGAAGGAGGTGACCCGATGAGGAACGGTGTCTTCGTTCCCGCCGCCGTGGTGCGCATCGCTGTGGGCGTCCTGCTGGCCGCCGCCGCGGCGACCGCGGTTGCGGAAGCGCCCTCCCTGGTGCGGTACATGCGGATCAGGGCGATGTGACGGACGCGGCGGATGTGCCTGCGTGTCCGCCCCTCCCGCGGTGCCCCTGCCGGTGGTGGACAATGGTGGCCGCTCCAGGGCCCGGCAGGCGGCGCCCTCCCGTACGGCAGGAGAAGGCACCCGGTGTCCCCCAGAACCCCTACCGGGCGACAGCAGTCGCCCGCAGCCGGCCGGGACCGCGCGGGGCGGCGGCCCGCGCCGCACCGCGCTCCGGCCTCCGCCCCGGATCCGGAACTGCGGTCCGACTGCGCCTCCTGCTTCGCGCTGTGCTGCGTCGCACTGCCCTTCGCCCCCTCGGCGGACTTCGCCGTCGGCAAGGACGCCGGGCAGCCGTGCGGGAACCTGCGGGAGGACTTCCGCTGCGGCATCCACTCCCGGCTGCGGCAGGAGGGCTTCTCCGGCTGCACCGTCTTCGAGTGCTTCGGCGCGGGCCAGAAGGTCTCCCAGGTCACCTTCGGCGGCCGGCACTGGCGCGGGGACCCCCGCACCGCCCGGCGGATGTTCGAGGTCTTCCCCGTCATGCGGCAGCTCCACGAGTTCCTGTGGTACCTGTCCGAGGCGCTGGAACTGCCGCCGGCCCGCCCGCTGCGCCGCGAACTGCGCCGGACGCTGGACGAGGTCGGCCGCCTCACCCGCGCCGACGCGAGCGAGCTCGCGCACCTGGACGTGGCGGGGATCCGCCGCGGGGTCGACGAACTGCTGCTGCGCACCAGCGAACTGGTGCGGGCCACCGTCCCCGGCCACCGCGGGAGCCGCCGAAGCCACCGCCGGGCCGATCTGATGGGGGCCCGTCTCAAGGGCGCCGACCTGCGCGGCGCCGACCTGCGCGGGGCGTACCTCATCGCCGCCGATCTGCGCGGCGCCGACCTGCGTACGGCGGACCTGATCGGCGCGGACCTGCGGGACGCCGACCTCCGGGGAGCCGATCTGACCGGCAGCGTCTTCCTCACCCAGCCGCAGGTCGACGCGGCCCGGGGAGACGCCCGGACCAGGCTGCCCCGGCGGCTCTCCCGTCCCGCGCACTGGCAGTCCGCCGCGCGGGGCGGGAGCTGAGGACCCCACGCCTACGACTCTCAGCCGCGAACGAGCGGTTTGACCATGACATGCTCCCGACGGCCGTCGGGCAGCTCGTCGCCGACCGGACCCACGTCCTCGAAACCATGGCGGTGGCAGAGGGCCGCGGCGTGCGCGTCGCCCGCGCCCCGGCCCCGCGCACCCGGGCCGACCCACATAGAGACCGGCTCGGCCGCGCTCCCGCCCGGTTCCGCGACACCGCCTGCCTGCCCGACCGGCCGGCCCTCCGGCAGAGCGGCGAAGTGCGCGCCGGGGACGGCCACCCACGTCTCACCAAGCGGTACGACCACCTCCCGGAACCAGGCCCTCACCTGCTCGTCATCGTGCGCCCGGCGGACGCCGGGAAGCGCCGCGGTGAAGGAACGCAGCCACACCTCGGCCACCGCGGCGGACGGCTCCAGGACGACGTGACCGTCCTGCTGTGCGAGTGGCTCGGCCCCCGCCCCGACGCCGCCGGCCCGGCCGCGGCCCGGGCCGGCCTGCACACCGCCTAACGGGAACCGGCGGCCGGGGTCAGGGCCCGCCGCCGCCGGAGGAGGAGGAAGCCTCGCGGTCCGGCGCCGGCGGCGCGCTCCTGCGCAGGACCAGAAGGGCGATGTCGTCCGCCGGGCTGCCCCCGGTGTGGACCACCAACTGGTCCAGCAGGCCCGCGGCCACCTCGCGGGGAGAGGCGTCCACCCACCCGGCCAGGCGTTCCTCCAGGGGGAAGAAGGAACCGGAGGAGTCGCGCGCCTCGGTGACGCCGTCCGTGCAGAGCAGCAGCATGGCGTCGGGCGGAAGACCGAACCGTTCGACGGCTCGGGACTTCGGCGCGAGGGAGCCCAGGCCGAGGGGCACCCCGGAGTTCCGCAGCGGGACCGGCCGGACCGACGGCCCGGTCCGCTCCCGGCCCAGCAGGTACGGCGGGATGTGGCCGCAGTCCACCACCCGGACGTCCCTGCCGCCGTCGGCGTTCAGGACGAGGGCGGTGACGAAGCGTTCGGGCTCCCCGGTACGCGCCTCGAAGGCGTTGTGCCGGACGACCGCGTCCTCCAGGGCCTCCACGACCGCGGTGAGTTCCGGCTCCCGGCCGGCGGCCTCCCGGAACGCGCCCAGTACCGCGAAGGCCGTCCCGATGGCGGGCAGCCCCTTGCCCTGGACGTCGGCGATGAGCACCCGGGTGCCGTACGGCGAGGCCATGACCTCGTAGATGTCGCCGCCGCCCCTGCTGTCCTCCTCCACCGGCTCGTACACGCCGTCGGCCAGGAGCCGGTCGGTGAGCAGTGGGAGAGGGCGCAGGATCTGGCGCTGCAGCGCGGCGGCGGCCGAAC
This sequence comes from Streptomyces shinuiensis, assembly GCF_043660855.1. Taxonomy (NCBI): domain Bacteria; kingdom Bacillati; phylum Actinomycetota; class Actinomycetes; order Kitasatosporales; family Streptomycetaceae; genus Streptomyces; species Streptomyces shinuiensis. Next base: position 249,183 of record NZ_JBIHML010000001.1, read on the forward strand.
GCAGCCGGGTGATCTCCGCGTCCCTGCGGCCGCGCTGCCAGGCCCCGGTGACGCTCAGTCCGCCCAGCACCGCGGTGAAGGCGACCACCACGAGGTTGGCGGAGACCGTCTGGAACGGGTCGTAGACCAGCAGCCCCACCAGGACGAGAACGACCCACGCGGCGGCGACGGCGGTCTGCCGCGCCGTACCGCGGCCCGCGACGAAGGCGGGCAGGAAGATCAGCAGGGGGCCAGACCGAGACCCCGGTCGGTCAGGTAGTCGGACACCACCACCAGCAGCGTCACGACGACGAGCAGCGCCGCCAGCGTCCGGGAACCGAGGCTCGGAGGGGCGTACCCCCTCCTCCGGGTCCCGGCCGACCGCGCTCCGCCGGGGGATCAGGGCCGCGCACCGTTGCTTCCCGTACCTCTCGTGCTCGGGTTCCACCGGAAGGGTCCGTGCCGCGCGGGACGGACCCGGTCTCCCCACCCTGCCCCATCTCCCGGCCGCACCGGGCCATTCGCACACCGCGTCACCCGTGCGCACGCGCGCCGTACCCCGACACGCCGGGGCGTGAGGCCGCGGGCCGGGGAACCGCTGACGCACGCGGTGGTCCTCCGGATGGGACCCTGATCGCCGCGGACACTGGGTCCTGCGGCGGGAGACGATCGGAAGGGCGGCGCATGGCACACTATTCCCGACGGGCGCGGGAGCTGGGGATCGTGGCGGACGGCGACGAACCCGGCCCGTACAACGCGATCACCGACGTGCCCGGCGTCGCCGTCGGGCACACCACCGTCCGCAGGCCGCCCGATGTGCACACCGGGGTGACCGCGGTCGTCCCGGCGGGCATCGGGCCCCACCCCGGCGGCACCGCACTGCCCGCCGCGCTGTTCACCGCGAACGGCTACGGCAAGCTGGTCGGCGCCACTCAGCTCGCCGAGCTGGGGCAGTTGGAGTCGCCGGTCGTCCTCACCTCCACCCTCTGTGCCTTCCGCGCCGCGGACGCCGTGGTGAGCTGGATGCTCGCCCGCCCCGAGCACTCCGGGGTGCTCTCCTTCAACCCGGTGGTCGGCGAGTGCAACGACGGGTACCTCTCCGACATCAGGTCCCGGCCGGTGCGCGAGGAGCACGTGCTGGCCGCGATCGAGGGGGCCGCGGGCGGGCCGGTGGCCGAAGGGTGCGTCGGCGCGGGAACGGGCACCTGCGCGCTGGGGTTCAAGGCGGGGGTCGGCACCGCCTCCCGGCGGGTCGCGCTGGAGTCGGCGGGCCAGGCCTGGGTGGGCGTGCTGACACAGGCCAACTTCGGCGGCACGCTGCGGATCTCCGGTGCCGCCGTCCTTCCGGCCCCCTCCGGCCCGCCCACGGACCCGGGGCCCGGTGAGGACGGCTCGTGCATGGTGGTCGTCGCGACCGACGCCACGCTGGACGCACGGCAGTTGGGCCGGCTGGCCCGGCGCGCGGTGTTCGCCCTGGGCCGGGTGGGCGCCTCCTACGGCCACGGCAGCGGGGACTACGGACTCGCGTTCAGCACCTCCCCCCTGCGCGGCGGCGTACCGGCGGCGGTGCCCGACCGCTGCCTCGACCCGCTGTTCGGTGCGGTCCTGCGGGCGGTCGAGGAGTCGGTGCTCAACGCCCTGTGCGCGGCGGTCACCACGACCGGCCGGCTGGGCCGTACGGTGCCCGCGGTGCCGTTGGACCGGCTGCGCGGGCTCGCCGGGAGGGCTCCTTCGTCCGGCGCGTGACGGCCGGCGTGCGGCGTGCGGCGGCCCGGGGCAGCACGGGAAAAGGGGGGCACGCGTCCCGGGCACGCCGCCCCCGGAGAGGTCAGCACACCACGACGACCGAACCGGCCCCGCACCGCGACGGTGTGAACCGCCGCCCGGGCGGGGCCCGTACCGCCTGCTCGGCATGGGGCGCCGTCTTCATGCGTGCCGCCGTGAACGGCGGGTACGCGAAGGACACAACCCGCAAGGGAGTCACAGCGGTCAGCGGGGTTCCGCGCGCTGACGCCGCCGGCGGCCGGGTGTCCCTCCCCCGCACAGACCGGCCACCGGCTCCTCCCTTCCCCGGCCGGCCCCCAAACGAGCCGAGACACCCCGACTCCGGCTCGCCTTGGACGAGGAAGCCGGGCCCGGGGGGAGGACGCGCCGCCCGGCGGGCCCGCCAGGGACCCGCACGAGGCGGCCGCCGTCCGTCCGGTGCCGGGGACGATCCCCGGCCTCCGGAAGGTCTTGCGGACCGCGCCCCGGGCGACGCTCCGGACCGCACTCCAAACAGCCCTCCGCAGGAAGACAGGGCGATGTGACGACAGATCGACAAATTCCCGCGGGTGACGTGGGAGGCCGAATGCAGCAGGCCGCCGCGCGGCCGGGCCGCGCCGGGGGCACGGTGGAAGTCCCCCAACGTCTCGAAGGAGATTGATCCCATGCGTCGTCTTGTCCGCATGTCCGCGGTCGGTGCCGGTCTCTGCTGCGCCCTGTTCACCGCCGCCCCCACCGCCACCGCCGCCTCGGCCAGCCCCGAGTCGGGCGTCCAGATGTGCTCCGAGCACGTCAACCCCGGCCTGCTGGGCGGTCTGCTCCCGAGTGCGGGCAGCCAGACCAAGGGCTGCATGACCAGCAACGCCACCATGACGGAGTAATCACTCGACGGCATCCCGGGTGGGTGCCCCGCGGCCGGGCCGCGGGGCACCCACCCGCCGTTGTGGGCCCGCCCCTCCCGCATGCCCCGACGCGCACGGGGTACCGTCCCCGCACCGCCGGCCGTGCCAGGAAGGAGCCGTGGAACATGCCGGATTCCGCCCCCGCCCCGGGTGGGCCGCTCCCCCCGTACTCTCCCGCCCCCTGGACCTTCCGGGGGCGTCTGTGGGCGGCGCTCCTGCCGGTACGCGGCCGGCTGCCCGTGCCGCCGGACCTCCGCCCGCCGGCCGGCGCCTCCCTGCTGGCGGTCGGGCTCGTCCGCTACCGGGAGGGCACCCTGGTCTACGACGAACTGGCCATGGGGCCCCTGGTCCGGCGCGGCCGCCGCGCCGGGCTGCTGATCGACCGCATCTGGGTCAGCGACGCCGCGTCGGTGCGGGGCGGCCGGGAGATCTGGGGCCTGCCCAAGCAGCTCGCCTCGTTCACATGGACGGACCGCTCGGTGTACGTCACCGACCACGAAGGCCCGGTCGCCGGGCTGGCCTTCACCCCGGGAAGGCTCCGGTTCCCGGCCTTCCCGCTGCCCCTGCCGGGCTTCTCCGGCTCGGCCGGGCGACGGCTGTTCATTCCGGCCCGCCTGGTGGGATCCCCGCGCCCCGGGAAGTTGGCGGTCACCTCGTGGTCGGACCGGCTTCCGCCCCTGGAGCGCACCACAGCCCGGATCTCGTTGGCCGTACGCCCCTTCCGCATGACCGTCCCCGGACCGGTGCGCTGCTGACCGCCGGTCACGGCGGCTGCTTGCCCGACGCCTTCACCAGGGCGGTCGGCCCACGCTGGACGGCAGGGCCGTCGCAGGCCCGGTGGATCCTGCGCAGGGCGGGCCGCTGGGGGCATCGTCCGGTCGCCCGGGCTCCGGCGGGGGTCGCGCCTCGCACGGCGGGAAGCGGCGGCGCCGCGCCGGACAGGACGCGGGCGGGGTGCGGCTGACGGGGACCGCGGCCCTCCCCGCCATCATCGGGGTCGGGGTTCCGGTCACCGGGGACAGCGGTGGACGGGTGCCCTTCCCCGGGAGCGGCGGAGAACCTCCGGCGGCCTCTGCGGGGACTCCGCTTCCGGGTTTTGCGGAAGCGGGAAGCGGACGGGGCTCAGCCCCTGCGGGACCGGCGGGCGAGCAGGGCGGCGTCGAGGTGGGCCAGCAGGTCCGCGGGGTTCTCGTAGACCTCCGCCGCGCCCGCCTCCTCCAGCTCCCGCCGGGTGATGCCGCCCGAGAGCACTCCCACGCAGGGCACGCCCGCCCGCCGGCACGCCGCCACGTCCCACACGGTGTCGCCGACGAAGACGGCCCGGTCCGGGGCGACCTGTGCCTGGTCGAGCGCGGAGCGCACCAGGTCGGGCGCGGGTTTGCTGGCCTCCACGTCGTCGGAGCTGGTAGCGGCGGTCACCGCCTCGTCCGCGCCCACAGCGCGCCGCATCGCCTCCAGTTCGTCGCCGCGCGCGGAGCTGGCCAGCACGACCGTCCAGCCGCGGTCGGCGCAGGCCCTCAGCAGTTCGGCGGCTCCGTCCAGCGGGGCCAGCCGCGGCCAGTACTCGGCGTACAGGGTGTGGTGGGCGGCGCTGACGGAGGCGGCCTCATCCGGATCGTGGTCCTCGCCGAGGAAACGGGCGAGGAGCTGGTCGCTTCCCATGCCGATGGTCCGGTGGATCTCCGACATCGGCACCCGGCGGCCCGCCTGCCGCAGCGCCTCCCACCAGGCCACGGTGTGCAGGTAGGTGGTGTCCACCAAAGTGCCGTCCACGTCGAAGAGCACGGCCCTTCCCGTTCCGTCGCCGCTCATCCGCAGCCCCTTTCCACCGGTTCGCCTTCCGGGACCGTCTTCCCGGTCGGCCCGGAACTCCCCGGCCGCGGGACGTGCGATCACCCGGACGGACGTGCGCCGCCCGCCTCCCGGGCTCCGCCCCCGGCGGCCCACTCCTGGTGGGAGTCCCAGGCGGACAGCCGGCGGTGGCTGGTGAAGCGGCGCGCGCGGCCGGTGACCGGGTCGGTGAACTCCAGCGATCTGGAAAGCAGTTGGAGGGGACGGCCGAAATCGTCCGGGGCGGGGTCGGTGACCGCCGGGTAGACCGGATCGCCCAGGAGGGGGACGCCCAGGGAACTCATGTGCAGGCGCAGCTGGTGGGTGCGGCCGGTCATCGGCACCAGCCGGTAGCGGCCGAGTCCGCCGCGGTGCTCGACCAGCTCGATGCGACTGGCGCTGTCGGGCTCGCCCGGCACCTCCCGCGCGGCGATGACCCCGCGCTCCTTGACGATCCGGCTGCGCACCGTGCGCGGCAGCTCCAGGCCCGGGTCGTGGGGCGCCACGGCCTCGTACTCCTTGTGCACCCGCCGGTCCTGGAAGAGGCCCTGGTAGGCGGCACGGTGCTCGGGGCGGACGGTGAACATCACCACGCCCGCGGTGAGCCGGTCCAGCCGGTGGGCCGGGCTGAGCTCGGGCAGTCCCAGGTCGCGGCGGAGCCGGGCCAGCGCGGTCTCGGTGACGTGCCGGCCGCGCGGTGTGGTGGCCAGGAAGTGCGGCTTGTCCGCGACGACCAGGACGTCGTCGCGGTACAGCACCTCCACCGCGTACGGCACCGGCACCTCGTCGGGCAGCTCCCGGTGGAACCACAGGTAGGCCCCCGGCCGGTACGGGGCGCCGGGCGCCAGCGGGCCGTCCGCGCACCAGACGGCGCCCTCGCGCAGCATGGTGTCGACCAGGGCCGGCTCCACCGCGGACAGGCGGTCGACCAGGTGGTCACGGACCGTCTCCCAGCGGTCGTCCTCGGGCAGCCTGAGGCGGACGGGGTCGATCCCGTGGCGCTGCGGCAGGGGGGAGGGCGGCACGGTGCGTCTGCGTCTCATCTCGGGGGCAAGCCTAGTGCCGCGCACCACCGGGGCGGGTGCCCGGCCGCCGGGACGGGACCGGAGCGGGCGGGCGGGGCCGCCGTAGGATCGGGGCTCCCGTCCACGCCCCTTCCCGGAGGTGCCGGTGTCCCCCCACGAGACCCCCCGTGTCCTGACCGACCTCGACGACCGCATCACGCGGGCGGCCCCGGACGAGGGCGGGGCACTGTGGCGGCTGGCCGAGTCCGGACGGCAGCTCGACGCGAATCTGGTGCGTCTGCCGCCGGGTGCGTCCGTCGGCGAGCACGCCGAGAACGATCTGGACGTGCTGCTACTGGTGGTCGCCGGCGGCGGGGAGGTGGAGGACGGCTCCGGCGGACGCCGGGCGCTCGCGCCCAAAGCCCTGGTGTGGCTGCCGCGCACCTCTCGGCGAGCCCTGCGGGCGGGCCCTGAGGGCCTGGTCTACCTGACCGTCCACCGCCGGCGGCCCGGTATGACCGTCGGCGCGCGCCCGCCCTCCGCGGAGCGCGCCGCTCCCGGCGGGGACGAGGACCGTGGCGAGATCCGCGACGAGGGCGGTGAGGGCCCGTGCATGCTGGACCGGGTCTGCCCCGCGTGCGGCCGGATGAACGAGCGGGCGGGCTCGGACGTATGCGAACAGTGCGGCGAGCCGCTGCCGTCGCCGGGGACCGCATAGGCGCTCCCGGGCCCGGAACACCCCTTCCGCGGCTCCGCTTCGGCGGTCAGCGCCCCCGGCAGCCGTAGAGCAGCAGGAGCAGAAGGGCCGTACCGGCCAGGCTGACCAGCAGGGAGCCCAGGCACCCGGTGCGGTTGGAGAAGAAGACGAACACGGTCACCGTCTCAGGGGTCGTCGTGCGGGCGCCCCGGCGGGTGCCGCCGCGCCGGGCCGGTGACCCGCACCACCCCTGCTCACGTGTGCCCCGAGCTGCCCGAGAAAAGCACCCGGGCGAGTTCGTCGTCCAGGGAGGGGCGGATCTTCGCCGAGCACGCCCCGCCGGTGGCCTCGTCGACCACCTCGATCACGCAGCGGGCCTCGTGCATCGCCTTGGGGCGGTCGGCCGAGGCGCGCTGTGCGACGCGGTCGAAGAACTCCTGGCTGCTCATCCGCATGCCCGAGACCGGCTCGTCGGGCGCGTACGCGACCCTGCGCAGATGCTCGCCGATCTCGCGCGGAAGCTGGGCGGCCAGCTTCTCCGCGACCGTGGCCGGGACGCGCTCCGCGAGCGTCTCAAGGCTGGCCCGGGTGGCGGTCTCGGCCGCGCCGGGGTTGTCCAGCCGGGCACGTGCCTGTACCTGTCCGAGGAAGGTGTCGTACCGCATGGTCACCTCGTCCCTTCTTCGATGACCCGGCTCCGGTACCCGGACCAAACAGGAGAAAACACCCGATCGGCGGCTCCGGCCCGAACCCTGTGACGGCGGGTTCGGACCGGAGCCGGACCGGTACGGGCGGCCGTGTCAGGGGCCGGCGCAGACGGTGTCCGGTACGGCCGGGGAACCGGTGGCCGTGAAGCCGAACGTCGCCGAGCCGTCGGGAGCCAGCCGCGCGTTCCAGTCCACGCCGGTGGCGACCACGGTGTCGCCGGAGCGGGCGAGCGTGGCGTTCCAGACGCTGCCGACCGTGGACCCGCCCTGCGGGGTCCAGCGCACCTGCCAGCCGTCGACGGGGGCGGAGCCGTTGTTGCGCACCGTCACCTCGGCCTGGAAGCCGCCGGACCACTGGTTGACGACCCGGTAGTCGGCGGTGCACGGCGCCTGCCCGGGGACGTCCGGCTCCTCGGGCTCCTCCGGCCCGCCGGGATCCTGCGGACCGGAGTCGGTGTAGGTGAGCCCGTGGCCGTAGGGGAACAGCGCGTCCTTGCCGTCGCCGTCGTTGACCGGCTGCTGGCTCGCGGACCGCATCCAGGTCACCGGGAGCTTCCCCGTCGGCGCGTGGTCGCCGTAGAGCACGTCGGCCACCCCCGAGCCCTCGGTGCCCGGCAGCCAGGAGGCGAGCAGCGCGTCCCAGCCGCCGAGCTGCCCCGCGATGTCCAGCGGACGGCCGGAGACGAGCACGACCACGACCGGCACCCCGGAGGCCCTCAGCCGCGAGAGGGTGGCCAGGTCCTCCTGGTCCAGGCCCATCGAGCCGGGCCGGTCGCCCTCCATCTCCGCGTACGGCCTCTCGCCCACGACGGCCACGGCCACGTCGTAGGAGCCGTCGATGCCGTTGCCGTGGCGGTCGTGGGCGACCTTCGAGGGATCCGAGGCCGCGGCCCGCATGCCCTCCACGATGGTGGTGCCCGGTGTGACGTCACCGCTGGAACCCTGCCAGGTGATGGTCCAGCCACCGCTCTGGTTGCCGATGTCGTCGGCGTTCTTCCCCGCCACGAAGACCTTCGCCGACTCGGCCAGCGGCAGCAGTCCGCCGGAGTTCTTCAGCAGCACCTGGGACTTGCGCACCGCCTCCCGGGCGAGTTCGCGGTGGGCGGCGGAGCCGATCGTGGAGGTGTAGGAGCGGTCGGTGTAGGGGTTCTCGAACAGACCCAGCTCGAACTTCTTCGCCAGGATGCGGCGGTTGGCGTCGTCGACGCGCTCCATCGGCACCCGTCCGGCCTGTACCTCGCCGCGCAGCAGCTCGATGAACCTGCGGTAGTCGTGGGGCACCATCACCATGTCGATGCCGGCGTTCACCGCGTCGCGGACCTCGGAGGCGGTGAAGCCCTCCCGTCCGTCGAGCTGGTCCACACCCGCCCAGTCGGACACCACGAAGCCGGTGAAGCCCAGCTCGCCCTTGAGGACATCGGTGATCAGATAGCGGTGGCCGTGCAGCTTCGCACCGTTCCAGCTGCTGTAGGAGACCATCACCGAGCCCACGCCCCGCTCCACCGCCTCGCGGAACGGCGGCAGATGGACCGCGCGCAGCTCGGCCTCGCTCAGCTCGGTGTCTCCCTGATCGTCGCCGCCGGTGGTGCCGCCGTCGCCGATGTAGTGCTTGGCGGTGGCCAGGACCGAACCGGGGGCGCCGAGTGAATCTCCCTGGAGGCCGTCGATCAGCGATGTCATCGCACCGGGCAGTTCGGGTGTCTCGCCGAAGGACTCGTAGGTGCGTCCCCAGCGGTCGTCGCGGGCCACGCACAGGCAGGGCGCGAAGGTCCAGTCGATGCCGGTGCCGGAGACCTCCTCGGCCGTGGCCCGCCCGATCCGCTCCACCAGTTCGGGGTCGCGGGCGGCCCCGAGCCCGATGTTGTGGGGGAAGATCGTCGCGCCCCGTACGTTGTTGTGACCGTGGACGGCGTCCACGCCGTAGATCATGGGGATGCCCAGCGGGGTGGACAGGGCGGAGCGCTGGAGGGAGTCGTACATCTCCGCCCACGCCCGGGGGGTGTTGGGTGTGGGGGCGGAGCCGCCGCCGGACAGGACGGAGCCGATGCGGTAAGCCGCCAGGTCGTCCGGCCGCGTCTCCAGCGCGCTCCGGTCGACCTGTGTCATCTGGCCGATCTTGTCGTCGAGGGACATGCGGGACAGCAGGTCCTCGACGCGGTCGCCCACCGGCAGGGCCGGGTCCTCGTAGGCGGGCGGCGCGTCGGCCGACGCCGCGGCGGGTGTGCCGTTCAGGCTGCAGGCCACCATCAGGCTCACGGCCGCTCCCGCGGTCAGCCGCCGGAGCCGGCTGCGCAGCGCGGTGCCGGCCGGTGTCCGGCCCGTTCTCCGCCCGGGGGTTCCTCTCGTCGTCCGTCTCATCGCGATGTCGTCCTTCCGGTGGGGCCGCGCTCTCGGCGTGCGGCCTGTGGGGGGCTCCGGCCCCGGTGTCTCCTCCTCCGGGGCCGGGCGTCCGGCCCCGGAGGAGGAGACACCGGGGCCGGACGCGGAACCGGTCCGGCGGAGCGCCCTCATCGCGCCGCCGGGCCGGGGGTTCCCGACCGGCACTCCAGGCGCGGGGAGCATCCGGGCGGGTGGTCGCGGTTCCGGCGGAGCGCTCCCCCGCGGCACGGCTCGCCGCTTCATGGGAGCGCTCCCATGTTTGCTGCCAGACCTTCCTCCCGTCAGCGCCGCCCGTCAAGACCTCCCGCCCGGGTTTTCCGCGGCGCCCGCCGCGCCCCGCGCGCCGCCGCCGGGGGCCGCCGTTGCGGAGGTGAAGGGCGAAGGAGGCGACAGGCCCCCCACCGCGCGGCGCGCTCCTCTAGAGTCGGAGACATGGCTGCAGACGAGGGGAGCGTACGGATCGACATCTGGATCTGGTCCGTCCGGCTCACCAAGACACGTTCGATGGCCGCCGCCGCCTGCCGCGGGGGCCATGTCCGCATCAACGGCGACCGCGTCAAGGCCTCCCACCCGGTTCGCCCCGGCGACGAGGTGCGGCTGCGCCACCTGGGACGCGACCGGATCGTCGTCGTCACGCGCCTGGTGCGCAAGCGGGTCGGCGCCGCCGTCGCGGCGGAGTGCTTCGTCGACAACAGCCCGCCCCCGCCCCCGCGCGAGTACACCGCCCCGGCGGCCCGGCGCGACCGCGGCGCCGGCCGCCCGACCAAGCGGGAGCGGCGCGAGATGGAGCGGCTGCGCGGCCGCTGACCTCCACCGGCGCGCGAATCCGGGCGGTCGTACGCCGGTGACGTACGACCGCCCGGATTCGCGGTGGGGAACCCCCCGGGACCGGCTCTCCGCTCCCGCTCCCGCATCGTCGTCCGGCTTACGGCTTCCGGCCGTTCACCGGACACCGCCGTCCGCGGACCGCGGCGAGGCGGGGACGAGGGCTCGGCCGGACGCGCTGTCAGGTGATGCGAAGTACGCCCCCACCTGTTTTCTTTTGACACCGCGTATGACTAACATCGCTCCGTCCTTCGCCGCTCCCACCAGCGGCGATCCGTCACCGTGAACCACTGCTGGGGAGAGATGGCACTGCGCACCCGTGTGCCGAGACGGCGGGGGCGGTCGGCGAGCGAAACGTTCCGCCTGAGTTCGCTGCGTCCGAACTCGGTCCGTGCGGCCGTGCTCGTCCTGGCCGTCGTGCCCAGCCTCGCCATGGTCGCCCTGTGGGGTGTCAGCACCACCCAGTGGGCACGGGAGTGGGAGGTGCAGAAGGACGAGAAGGCCCTCGCCGCCCGTGCCGGTACTCCGGCCAACGCCGTCTACTTCAACCTCCAGGAGGAGCGGCGGCTCAGCGCCGAGATGCTGGCCGATCCCGAGGGGCCGACCCGCACCGCGCTGCGCGAGCAGCGTGCCCGGACGGACGAGGCCCTGCGCGCCTTCCGTTCGCTGTCCGGCATCGACGCCTCCAACGCACCCGAGGACCTGCGGGAGATCGTCGAGCTGACCCGCTCGGACATGCTCCGCATCGACCGCATCCGCCAGAGCGTGGACAACGGGGTCGCGGGCCAGGCCGACGTCTTCCGCTACTTCACCGAGCTGATCGCCGTCGACCTGCGGCTCTTCGAGGCCCTGAGCCGTTCGCAGAACAGCGAGGTGACGGCCCGCGCCAGGGTCCTGGTCGACCTGTTCTGGGCCAAGGAGATGCTCTCCCGCGAGGACGCCCTGCTCGCCCGCGCCTGGGGCGCCCGCCGGATCACCGACGGCGATCACTCCAACCTGACCGAGTGGATCGGCGCCCAGCAGTTCCTGCTGGAGAGCCGGATCGCGCCCCACCTGCCGCACGAGGACCTCCTGCTCTACCGCCAGATGACCACCAGCAGCAACTGGCTGGGCAAGGCCGAGACGGAGCGGGTGCTGCTGGGCTCGCACTCCCACAACGGGGAGTCCGGCATCCCCCTGCCCGCCTCCGAGGCCGAGTGGCGGAAGTCGGTGGACGCGCTCACCCCGCAGTTCCAGAAGCTGATCACGAACCGGACCTTGGACATCGACCAGGTCGGCGACGAGGCGGTGGCGGCCTTGGAGCGCCGCATGACGATCGTCGGCGCCATCAGCCTGGCAGCGGTCCTCCTGGTCGTCACGCTCAGCCTGCGGATCGCGGGCATACTGCGGCGGCGTATCACATCCCTGCGCCAGGAGGCTCTGGAGCTGGAGGGGAAGCTGCCGGACGTCGTCGAGCGGCTGCGCCGCGGCGAGGTGGTCGACACAGAGACCGAGGTGCCCCGGGTCGGTCACGAGAACGACGAGCTGGGGCGGCTGGGCCAGGCCCTCAACCTCGCGGGCCGCAGCGCCGTCGAGACCGCCGTACGGGAGGTCGAGCAGCACCGCGGCTTCGAGCGCCTGCTCCAGCGCATCGCCCGCCGCACCCAGCTGCTCATCGGTCTCCAGATGAAGAAGCTCGACGAGATGGAGCGCCGCCACGAGGACCCGGAGGTGCTGGAGGGCCTGTTCGACCTCGACCACCTGACGGCCCGTCTGCGCCGTTACGAGGAGAATCTGGTCATCCTCGGCGGCGGCCAGCCGCAGCGGCGCTGGCGCAAGCCGGTGAAGATGCTGGACGTGCTGCGCGCCGCGCTGGGCGAGGTGCAGGACTACCGCCGCATCCAGGTCGAGGTCGAGGGCCGGCCCTGGCTGACCGGCCGCGCCGTGGGCCCGGTGGTGCACGTGCTGGCCGAGCTGATGGAGAACGCCGCCGCGTTCTCCAAGCCGCCCACCCCCGTGGAGGTGCGGGCCGGCATGGTCGGGCGTGGCCTGGCCGTGGAGATCGAGGACCGCGGCTTGGGCATGGAGCCGGACGAGTACGAACGGGTCAACCGGCTCATCGCCGACCCGCCCCGCGCCGACATGCTCTCCCGCGCCGGCGACGTCCGGCTGGGCCTGTACGTGGTCGCGCGGCTCGCCTCCGGGCTGGGCCTGGGGGTCGAGTTCCGTCCGTCGGTGTTCGGCGGCACCCGGGTGATCGTCCACATCCCCGGGGAACTGGTCGCGGACAGGCCCGCCGACGACGCCCCCCGGAGGGCCGGTGCGCGCCGGGAGGCGGACGCCGTATGCGAGAGCGCCGGTGGCCGGGAGAGCGCGCCGTCCGGTGACGGGTCTCCCGCGCCGCTGCCCGTGCGGTCCCGCGGCCGGGCGATGTCCGCGGTCGTCCCCGCTCAGGCGGGCCCGTCGTCCGCCGAAACGGGCCGGACCACCGAGGACGCCGGGAACGCCCAGGAGGCCGGGGACAGCGAGGGCACCGGGAACGCCGGGGCCGCCGGGGACAGCGAGAAGGCGCGGCACGACGGCACCGGTGCGGCCGGCGACGCGGAGAGGGCCTCGGAGCACCCCGACGGCGCGGTGGACAAGCCGCTGCCCAAGCGGGTCCGCCGGGCCAGCCTCGCCCCCGAGCTGCGGAAGCCGGCCGTCCGGAAAGCTCCCGGCCCCGATGGGGACACGCTCGCCCTGCGCCCGGAGCCCGCCCGTTCCGGCGCCGCCATCGGCGCCTTCCAGCGGCAGTCCCGCATCGCCAGGCAGCAGGCCGCCCCCGACGACCCCTCCACGACCGGCGGCAGCACGCCGGGTCGGAGCCGACCCAAGACGGAAGACCGAACATGACACAGCGAACCACCGCCACCAACCAGGACCTGGACTGGCTGCTGGACGGTCTGGTCGAGCAGGTGCCGGGCACCCGGCACGCCGTCGTCCTGTCGGACGACGGGCTGGTGATCAGCCAGTCGGGCACCATCGAACGCACCGCCGCCGAGCGGCTGGCCGCCGTGGCCACCGGCCAGCAGAGCCTGGCCCGCGGTGTCGACGAGCTGTTCGACGGCGGCCCGGTGCAGCAGGTCATCGTGGAGCTGGCCAATCTGTGGCTGTTCGTCACCGCGGCCGGCAAGGGCACGCACCTGGCCGTCGTCGCCTCCCAGGACGTGGACGCGGAGGTGATGGCCGTGGCCATGCACACCCTCGTCCAGCAGGTCGGCCAGAAGCTCGGCACCGAGACCCGGTCCGACGCCCCGGCCCCCGGCAGGGGTGGACGTGGGTGAACCACTGGACGGACAGCCTGGAGTCCGACGACGGGGAAGAGGACTCACTGGTCCGGCCGTACACCATCACCCGCGGCCGCACCGCTCCGCAGCGCGACGACCTCACCCTGATCACGGTGGTGACGACGGCCGGGCCCGAGGAGGGCGGACCCGCCGGGCGGCGGCTGGAGCCGGAGCACCGGGCCATCGTCGAGCAGTGCCGCGAGCCGGCCGCGGTGGCGGAGATCGCCGCTGAGCTGGACCTGCCCGTGTCGGTGACGAAGATCCTGATCGGCGATCTCGTGGAGCTCGGCAGAGTGACGACCCGGCCGCCGCCGGCGGCCGGGAGAAGTGGTGGACCGAACGTGGAAATTCTTCAGGCGGTGAGGGATGGGCTCCAGAGAATCTGACGGTACGACGGGCCCCCTGGCCGTCAAGATCCTCGTCGCCGGAGGCTTCGGGGTGGGCAAGACGACGATGGTGGGGGCGGTCAGCGAGGTGGCCCCCCTGCGAACCGAGGAGTATCTGACCGAGGCCAGCGTCGGGGTGGACGACACCGGCGGTCTCGCGGAGAAGACCACCACCACGGTGGCGCTCGACTTCGGCCGGATCACCGTCAACCCCGAGCTGGTGGTCTACCTCTTCGGCACCCCGGGCCAGGAGCGCTTCTGGTTCATGTGGAACGACCTGGTCAACGGCGCCCTGGGCGCGGTCGTCCTGGTCGACACCCGGCGGCTGGACGTCAGCTTCGCCTCCATCGACTTCTTCGAGAGCCGGGGCATCCCCTTCGTGGTGGGTGTCAACTGCTTCCACGGCCGCCGCGACCGCACCGAGCAGGAGGTGCGCGACGCCCTCGACCTCGACCCGGGCGTCCCGCTGCTGATGGGAGACGTACGGCGGCCCGAGGCCGGCCGCGATCTGCTGGTCGCCCTGATCGACCTGCTGATGGCCCGGTCCGCGCCGGTCCGCGAACCGGCCGGCTGACCGGCGCCGGAGGCCGCTTCTCCCCCGCCCGCGGAGCGTGGAGCGCACCGACCCGGCCCACGGCGGCCCTGCCCGCATCGCGGGCTGACGCCCAGGGGACGCGGCCAACGCCTGACCGCCCGCCCTCGTCCCGGCCGAGCTGCTCACCGGCGGCGCCGACCGGGACGAGGCGGCCCTGGCCGCCCACCGGGAGCGCCGCACGCCGCGGGTGCGCACGGTCGTGGAGAACACCGTGCGGCTGGGGCCCGGCCGATGGGGGTGCGGGACACGGACGTGTCCGGACTGGTCGGCCGGATCATGACGGTGCTCGGCGAGCGCCCTCGGGCAGTGCCCTCGACGGTGCCTGGCGGGCCGTGAACGCTCCGTCGAAGGCTCGTAACGGCCTCTCGACACCCCCAAAATCCGTTTATCGTTCCGGCATGTTCGACTCGCGGCACATCAGGACCTTCCACGAGGTGGTCCGCACCGGTTCGTACTCGGCGGCGGCCCGGTCCCTGGGATACACACAGCCTGCGATCACCCAGCAGATGAAGGCTCTGGAGCGGAGCGTGGGCACTCCGCTGTTCCTGCGGGCCGGCCGGCGGATGCGGCTCACCGAGGCGGGCGAGGCCCTGTCCCGGCACGCCGGCGTGATCCTGGGCAGCATGGAGGCCGCCCAGCGGCAGATGACGGCGCTGACCGGGCTGCGTGCGGGACGGGTACGGGTGTGCGCGTTCCCCAGCGCCGGTGCCACTCTGGTTCCGGAGGCGCTGGCACGGCTGGCGGCCGACCACCCCGGGGTGCGGGTGGAGCTCCAGGAGAGCGAGCCGCCGGAGTCGCTGGACCGCGTGGTGCGCGGCGAGTGCGACATCACCCTGGCCTTCACCTACCCCGGGCTGCGCGAACAGGTGCCCGGCGAACTGGTGGAGATACCGCTGCTGGAGGACCAGCTCACCGTGCTGCTGCCCACCGGGCATCCGATGGCGCGGCGGCGGGCGGTACGGCTGGCGGAGCTGGCGGACGAGCGGTGGATCGCCGGGTGCCTGCGCTGCCGCACCAACTTCCTGCACGAGTGCGCCGAGCTGGGTTTCGCCCCCGACATCGTCTTCACCACCGACGACAATCTGGTGGTGCAGAGCCTGGTCGCCGAAGGGCTGGGCATCGCCATGATGCCGGGACTGGTGCTGTCCTTCCTGGTCCACCGGAAGGTCACCGGGCGCGCCCTGGACCCGGCCGCCCGGCGGCAGGTCTCGGCATACGTGCTCCGCGAGCACCTGCGGATACCGGCCACCGCGCTGGTGCTCCAGGAACTGCAGGCGGTGGCGGCGAACCGCACCGGCTGCTGAGGACGGCCGCCGAGCGGCCCGTCCTCTCCCCGTTTCCCACGGTCTTCCATAAGCGGAGTTTTGAGAACGGCGAAGAAACCCTCGCTGGACGTGATGGGCGATCGGCGCGACGCTGCGGACATGGCCGCTTCGCTCTCCTCCACCGCACACACCGCCGCCCGCCCGGCCGCCCGCGCCGCCGGCCCGCGGACGACCGACCGCCTCGCCGCCCTCGTCGCGGACATCCGCGCGGCCGTGGGGCGGGGCCTGCCGCCGGACCCGACCGCGCACCTGGTCGGCGAGAAGCTGGCGCCCCATCTGGGCGCCCCGGGCCTGCTCACCCCCGAGCAGCGCGAGGGCGACCCCGAGCGCTACCGCCAGCACCTGCTGCACGCCGAGGCCGACGGCGGTTTCTCGGTCGTGGCCCTCGTCTGGCTGCCGGGCCAGCACACCTCCGTGCACGACCACGTCTCCTGGTGCGTCACCGGAGTCCACGCGGGCGAGGAGCGCGAGCGCCGCTACCGGCTGCTGCCCGCCGACTCCCCCGGCGGCCGGGCACGGCTGGTCGCCACCGAGGACGTGGTCAACCCGCAGGGCTCGGTGTGCGGATTCGCGCCCCCCGGCGACATCCACCGGGTCTGGAACGGCGGCTCGGACAGAGCCGTGTCCATCCATGTCTACGGAGCCGACATCTCCCGGCTGGGCAGCAGCGTCCGCCGGGTCTACGACCTCCCCGCCGACCGCTGATGGCGCTGCTCGGGCAGCGTCCGCGACGGCACACCGGCAAGCACGGCGAAGGCGAACGCAACCCGGCCCGTCCGGCCGGGCCGGGCCCCCGGAGCCGGGACGCGCCGGGCCCGCTGCCCGGTCTCGCCCTCGCAGCGGGCGGCACGGCGCTGGCCTGGGCCGTGCACCGGCTGCTGCCGGGGGTGCCGATGCTGACCGCGGCGGTCGTGCTGGGCGTCGCAGCCGCCCACCTCCCCGGAGTGGGCCGGTTCGCGTCCGGCACCGGCCGGCCCGGGCTCTCCCTGGCCGGAAAGCGGCTGATGCGCGCCGGTGTGGTGCTGCTGGGCCTGGAGCTGAGCCTGGGCGACGTACTGGGGCTGGGCTGGGCTACCGTCGGCATGGTGCTGGCGGTGGTGGCCTCGACCTTCTTCGGCACCCTGTGGCTGGGCCGCCGGCTCGGGCTGCGCGGGGACCAGCCGCTGCTGGTCGCCACCGGCTACTCGATCTGCGGGGCCTCCGCGATCGGCGCGGTCGGCGAGGCGCGCGGCAGCGACGAGCGGGACACGGCCGCCTCCGTGACCCTGGTGACCCTGTGCGGCACGCTGGCCATCGTCGTCCTGCCGCTGCTGCACCATCCCCTCGGCCTGGACAGTGCCCAGTTCGGGCGCTGGGTCGGCGCCGGTGTGCACGACGTGGGCCAGGTGGTGGCGGCCGCCCAGACCGCGGGCGAGGCGGCGCTGGGCGAGGCGGTGCTGGTGAAGCTGATTCGGGTACTGCTGCTGGCTCCGCTGGTCGCGGCGGTTGCCGTCTCGGCGGTACGGCGCGGCCGGGGCGGCCGGGACTCCGGTGACGGGGAGCCGGGCGACAGACGGCCGCCGCTGGTTCCGCTGTTCGTGGCCGGGTTCCTGGCGGCGGTGGCCGTACGCACCACCGGAACCGTCCCGGCCGGCGCGCTGGAGGCCGCCGCGACCGTCCGGGAGTTCGTCCTCGCCGCCGCGCTCGTCGGCCTGGGCAGCGCCGTCCATCTGCCCGCCCTGGCGCGGACCGGCATGCGGCTGGCCGTACTCGGGGCCTGCTCGTGGGTGGTCATCGCCGGGGTCTCCTACGCGGGCGTACTGCTCACCGCCTGACGCCCGCGGGCGGCCGTCCGCCTTCCCCGGCACCCATGAAGGGAAAGCCGCCGGGGAAGGCGGGCCGTAACGGACATCCCGACAAGGAGAGCACGAGATGGCCAGCATCGAACCGAACCCCGTGAACCCGGTCAGCGACGCCTGGAACACGGTGGCCGGCTACTCCTCCTACGAGGAGGCCCAGACCGCCGTGGACCGCCTCTCCGACGAGAAGTTCCCCGTGGAGCACATCGACATCGTCGGCTCCGGCCTGCGCCTGGTCGAGCACGTCACCGGGCGGATGACCAAGGGCCGGGCGGCCGCCATGGGGGCCGCCAGCGGCGCCTGGTTCGGCCTCTTCATCGGTCTGCTGGTGGGGCTGTTCACCACCGGCGGGGCCTGGCTCGGGCTGATCCTCGGCGGCATCCTCATCGGTGCGCTGTGGGGGGCGGTCTTCGGGTTCGTCGGCCACTCCGCGACCGGTGGGAAGCGCGACTTCTCCTCCACCCGGTCCCTGGCCGCCGCCCGCTACGACGTCATCGTGCGCGGCGGGCACGCCGACCGGGCGCGGGGCATCCTCCAGCGCGAGGGGCTGTCCGGCACGGCGTGACCGCGGCGCGGTAGCGGTGCGGCAGCGCCCGCTCCGCCGCCGTCCACGCCGTGATCGTGGCCAGGCAGGGCCCGGCGGCCGGCGGGACGAACGCGGCGGTCGCCGGGGTGCCGAAGGAGAGCAGTGGCAGGAGCCCCGCCGGGCCCGGCGCTCCGGGCAGCTCCACCCGGTGCGCCGCCGCGCGCCCGCCGGTACGTCCAGGCCGCCACCGCGGCGATCACCGCGAACAGGCCGAGGCGCACCAGCCCCTGCGGGCCGGACACCCCGCGGGCAGCCCGCCGCCGCGGGCGGGCCGGAGGCCCGTCGGAAGCCTCAGCAGCGCCGTCAGCGCCGGGGGGACCAGGAGGGCTCCCTGCCGCTGAGGCCGACGGCGCGGTCCAGCAGCGGGGAGCCGTCGGGGACCTCGACGACGGGGCCGAACATGCCCGCCCTCTCCGCCTCGTCCGTCGACTGCGACAGCAGGTCGACCGACACCCGCAGGCTCGTCTCGTCGCAGTCGTACTCCTGGCCGGTGGCGCGGGCGATGTCCCAGCCGTGGATGAGAAGCTCGTTCAGGGCGACACGGCCCGCCACCTCGGCCGGCAGTGTGACGCCACCCGCCTGGGTGGTCCCCTCCCACGCCGCGGGTTCCCGCCATGCCGCGACGAGTCCGTCCAGGGCTCGGGGGACGGTGTCGCGCCAGTCGGCGGGCAGCAGCGCGGCGGAGGGCCGGGAGGCGGAGGGATCGGTCCGTGTCGCGGGCCCCGGGTCCTTGCGGGCGGCGTCCCGGAAGGCGATGCTCAGGCCGAGCACATGGTGGATCAGGTCGCCGACGGTGCTCTCCTCGCACGGGGTCGGCGCGGAAAGCCGCTCGTCGGCGACGCTCTCCAGCACCAGGGCCATTCGCCGTGCCGGGGGTTCCAGATCGGGCATCGCGGTCATCTCGCGTTCCTTCCTGCCGCGGGTGTGCCGGTTCGCGCGGCACCGTACGGGCGCACACGCGTGGAGACCGGCGCGGCGCGGGGAACTCGTCGCCGCCGCGGCGGGTGGCGCAGGTCTCCCCTGCTCGGGGCATGACCGCCGTCGCCACGGGTGGCCGCCCGCCAGTCCGCAACCGTACCGCGATCCCGGGCGCGGCGGCGGGCGCGCGACCGGTACGTGAAACGATCTGGAGCGCGGCGAACGGCCGCACCACGGGTCGCTCACGGCACCCGTGACACGACAGAGAGGATCCGCACCATGGCGACCACCGCGACCCGGACCGAGCACCCGCCGATCTACGAGGGCCTGCTGGAGGAGCTCGGGGACATCCCCACCGAGACGCGCGAGGCGGCCGAGCGAATACTGCGCGAGACCCGTGAGGTCCTGGACTGGAGAGAGCTGGGCGAGGCGCACCGCCGACCCGAATGACCCGGGGCCGCCCGGTCCGCGCCTGATCGAGGGCGGGGCGCCGGGCGGTGCCGTCAGGCAGTGGCCGGGAGTGGCACCAGGGAGAACTCCCGGCCGTCACGCCCGACCACGCGCACCGGGTTCGGGGGCAGCGCGTCGAAGACGGCCGCCGCCACGGTCTCCGGCGCGTCCTCGGCGGTGATCGGCGGCCCGAGGGCCGCGCGGATCGCCTTCCGGGACGTGGGCGAGGGGCACTTGCGCCCGGCGAGCGCGGCGCACTCGTCGATCTGCTCGTCACTCAGGTCCGGCCCGTATCCCCCGCGGCGCGCCTCGGCGGCCACCACCGTGGCCAGTGCCGCGCGGTTGTGGTCGCGGCAGACGTCCCCGGGTGTCCCCGCGGGGTGGAAGTGACGGGCGGTTCCGATCGAGATCGAGGACAACGCGGCCTCCGCGCGGAGCTGGAGTCCTTGCAGGGGTGGAAGAGGAGGGGCGGGCCGGCCCCCTCCGGGCGGCCGGGGCGTCTTCCACGGTACGGCCGCGCCCCGGCGGCTCCCGGTCCCGAGGCACCTCCCGGAAGGAAAGGCCCCCGCGTGCGGGGAAGGCCCCGGCCGAGACGGGGGAGAACTGGACCGGAGCGGGTTGAGAGGCGTGCGCCCGGATGGCGGCGCCCGGGGGAAGAGGCGCGTTCGCGTCCACCGGCACCCACGTCCGACTCAACCGTAAACCACTCTGGGGCGCTGCCGTACACCGGGCCCCGTTCCCGCACCTCCGCGCACTTTCCCCCGGCGTTCCCGGGTGACCGGACGACGGCTGGGTAGCGGAACACCATGAGGACAAACCGCCCCATCTCTCGCATACTCCGGGGGCGGCGGGCGACTCTGCTCTGGGCCGTCCTGCTCGCCCTCGCCACCGCCCTCCTCACCCCCGCGGGCGGCGCCCGGGCGGCCACCGGCCTCGACGAGGTCGCCGCCGCGCTGCGGGACGATCCCGTCTACGTCGATCCGGCCGCGTCGGACAAGCTCTCCGAGTCCGGGGCCGACCGGCTCGCCGAGCAGATCCGGGCCGGTGACGTCCCCGTCTACATCGCCGTCCTGCCCGCCGACTCCTCCTACGGAGGCGACGCCGTCTTCGACCGGCTGCGCTCGGAGGTGGGACGCCCCGGCGTGTACGCCGTCGCGCTGGGCTCGCAGTTCGGCGCGGCCTCGGACGCCGGCGTGCTGGCCGGTTCGACGGCCGGTGAGCTGGCCCAGCGCAACCTGCGGGAGCACTCCGGTGAACCGGACCGGATCCTCAGCGGCTTCGTCACCGACGTGCAGTCGGCCGCGCGCACCGACGGCGGCACCGGCGGTTACGGCGACCGGGACACCACCGGCGGCACCGGCGGCACCGGCGTCCTGGTGGGCTTCCTGGCCGTGCTGGCGGTTCTCGCGGCCGGCGGCCTGTTCGTGACACGGCGCTCGCGCAAGCGGCGGCAGGAGGAGGAGCGGGCCGAACTGGAGCAGGTGCGGGCGGCGGTCCAGGAGGACATCACCTCCTACGGCGAGGCCCTGGACCGGCTGGACTTCTCCCCCTCCGCCCCCGGTGTCACCCCGGAGATGCTCGACGACTACCGGCGGGCCCTGGACGCGTACGAGAAGGCCAAGGACGCCTCCGGCGCGGCCCGCCGCCCCGGCGACGTGCGGGCGGTCTCCGAGGCGCTGGAGGACGGCCGGTTCGCCCTGGCGGTGCTGGGCGCCCGGCGGGAGGGGCGGGAGCCGCCCCAGCGGCGGCCGCCGTGCTTCTTCGACCCCCGGCACGGGCCGTCGGCGCGCGATGTGGAGTGGGCGCCCCCGGGCGGCTCGCCCCGCGAGGTGCCGGTCTGCGCGGCCGACGCGGCCCGGATCGACGACGGCCTGGACCCGGCGGTGCGGACCGTGCCGACGGCGACCGGTGAGCGGGTGCCCTACTGGGACGCGGGGCCGGCCTACGGTCCGTGGATGGGCGGCTACTACGGCGGCTACGGCTCGATGCTGCTGCCGGGCCTGCTCTTCGGAACCGTCCTGGGCAGCAGCATGGGCGGCTGGGGCTACGGCTACGGGCCCGGCTGGGGGTACGGCGGCGAGGACGGCGGAGGTGACTTCGGCGGCGGCTTCGGGGGCGGAGGCGACTTCGGCGGCGGCTTCGGCGGTGGCTTCGGGGGTGGGGGCGACTTCTGAGGGCCCGCTCCTCCTGCGGGCTCCTGCGGCCCGGCACCGCCGCCGGCCGGGCACGGCGGGCCGCTGACGCGCGGCGGCGTCAGCGGCCCGGCGGTGCCCGCCGCCGGGGCCGTCGGTCAGCGCGGCCGGGCGTCCAGCCAGACGGCGGTGTCCGGCGGCAGCGTCCGCCCGTCGCACGCGCCGCTGGCCAGCAGCGGCGCGGCCGCGGACGGCGGCAGGGACAGCGGGGTACCGGAGAGGTTGACCCGGCACTCCAGGGCCCCCTTGCGGAAGGCCAGCTCGCCGTCCCGGGCGGGCAGCCAGGTGAAGCTCTCGTCCCCGGTGAAGGAGCGCCGGGTCTTCAGAGCCGTCCGGTACAGCTCCAGGAAGGAGTCCGGCCGACCGGTCTGGGCCTCGACCGAGTACTCGCCCCAGCCGTCGGGCTGCGGCAGCCAGCTCCCGCCCGGACCGAACCCGCGGGAGGGGCCCGAGCGCTCCCAGGGCAGCGGTACGCGGCAGCCGTCGCGGCCCTTGCGGGCGTTCCCGGTCCGCTCCCACATCGGGTCGCACAGCGCCTCGCGCGGCAGGTCGGCCACCTCTACCAGGCCCAGTTCCTCGCCCTGGTAGAGGTACGCGGTACCGGGCAGCGCCAGGGTGAGCAGAGCGGCGGCGCGGGCCCGGCGGCGGCCCGTCTCCTCGTCGGCGGCCGGCTCGCGGCCGTCCGACATCAGCCAGGCGACGGTGTCGGTGCCGGCGGGCAGGGCCTGGCGGCTGAGGTGGCGCACCACGTCGTGGTTGGACAGCACCCAGGTGGGCAGCGAGCCGACCGAGCGGGCGCCCTCCAGCGAGGAGTCGATGACCTCGCGGTAGGCGTCGGCGTCCCAGGGGCAGCGCAGATAGGGGAAGTTGAACGCCTGGTGGAGTTCGTCGGGCCGGGTGTACAGCGGCAGCCGCGCCTGGCCGACGCCCGCCTCGGCGACGGCGATCCGGGGCGGGGTGTACTCGTCGAGGATCTTCCGCCAGGCCCGGTGGATGTCGTGGACCTCGTCGCGGTCCCAGAAGGGGTGGTCGTGCCCTTCTGGCGGCGCGTTGAGAGGGGCGGAGTCCGATCCGTTGGTGTCGCGCAGCGGCAGGGCGAGGTCCTTGCACATGCCGTGCGCCACGTCGATGCGGAAACCGTCGACGCCCAGTTCCAGCCAGAACCGCAGGATGTTCTCGAACTCGGCTGCGACCTCGGGGTTCTCCCAGTTCAGGTCGGGCTGCTCGGCGGCGAAGATGTGCATGTACCACTGGCCGTCCGGCACCCGGGTCCACACCCCGCCACCGAACTTGGACTGCCAGTCCGAGGGCGGCTCGCCGCCGTCCGGGCCGCGGCCGTCCATGAAGACGAAGCGGTCGCGGGCGGGTGAGCCGGGCGGGGAGGCCAGCGCCTCGGCGAACCAGGGGTGCTCGCTGGAGCAGTGGTTGGGGACGATGTCGACGATGACCTTCAGCCCCAGGGCGTGGGCCCTCTCCAGAAGCTCGCGGAAGTCGTCCAGAGTGCCGTGGCGGGGGTCGACGTCGCGGTGGTCGCTGACGTCGTAGCCGCCGTCGGCCCAGGGAGAGCGGTAGAAGGGGGTGAGCCACACCGCGTCCGCGCCCAGCTCGGCGACGTGGCCGAGCCGGTCGGTGACCCCCTTCAGGTCGCCCATGCCGTCCCCGTCGGCGTCGGCGAAGCTGGGCACGTATATCTGGTAGACGACGGACTCCCGCCACCAGTCGGCGTCGTCGCCTCGGGACGTGCTCTGTGTCACGGCTGCCTCTCGGATCCGGCGTGCAGGACAAGCCGAATTATTGGGCCGTAACTTGGCTCACGGTCAAGAAATGCCCGCGATACGAGCGCGTGACATATGCCATGTCCGGTGATGTCCGGACTCACCGCTCAGGTTCGCCCGCCGCCGTCACGCGGTTCGCCCCGGAGGGTCCGGGTAGCCGTCCTCACACCGTCCGTGCCCACCCCACAGCGCCGGGTCGCATGAGGAGAGACATGTCCGCAGCACAGCAGACCGATGGCCTGGTGAACTGGGCCACCGGCCTGATGGAAACCCTCGGCGCCCCCGGGGCGGGTCTGGCCATCGCCCTGGAGAACCTCTTCCCCCCACTGCCGAGCGAGGTGATCCTGCCGCTGGCCGGGTTCACCGCCAGCCGCGGCGACATCAGCCTGTTCGCCGCCCTGCTGTGGACCACGCTCGGCTCGGTGGCCGGGGCGTTCCTGCTGTACTGGGCGGGCGCGCTCCTGGGCCGGGAGCGCGCCCTGGCCGTCACACGGAGGATCCCGCTGCTGAAGCCGTCGGACATCGAGCGGACCGAGGCGTGGTTCGCCAGGCACGGCACCAAGGCGGTCTTCTTCGGGCGGATGGTCCCGGTCTTCCGCAGCCTGATCTCGGTGCCCGCCGGCGTCGAACGCATGCCCGCGGCGACGTTCCTGACGCTGACCACGCTCGGCAGCCTGCTGTGGAACACCCTCTTCGTGCTGACCGGGTACGCGCTCGGGGAGAACTGGCACGCCGTGTCGGGCTATGTCTCGATGTACTCCAGGGCCGTGGTGGCCGTCATCGCCGTGGTCGTCGTGGGTTTCGTCGCCGTCCGCGCGGTCAGGTACCGCCGCGGCGACGGGTAGGGCGCCTCAGGTGCGCCCCTCGTCCTCCTGAGCCTTCTCAAGGGCGGGTTCGGCCGTCATCCAGCCGGCCCGCACCACCGTGAAACCGTCCGCCTCGTAGGCGTCGCAGACCTGGTGGTCGTCGTCGACCACCACAGCGACGGTGCGCTCCCGCGCCAGGCCCCGCAGCAGTTCGGGCTTGGTGACGCGGGCCGGGCGGCGGTCCCGCCCGGCCCGCATCAGCAGCGGCCCGTCCGGCAGGCCGTGCCGGGCCAGCCACCGGAGGGTGTCGCGGCGGCACCGCTCCTCCGGCCTCCCGGTCACGTACGCGATCTCGTGCTCCCCGGCGGCGGTCAGGGCCAGTTCGACGCTCTCGGCCAGCGGCGGGTCGCCGGGCGCGGCGGCGAAGAAGGCCTCCCAGTCGCGGCGCCCGTCGAGGAAGTGCAGGCGGTGCCGGACATCGGCGAGCGTTCCGTCCAGGTCGAACACGGCCAGCGAGCGGGACGCCATCGGTCACCTCCGGGTGCGGTACGGCAGTGGCACTCGCGCCATGCTCGCACCCGCCGGTCACGGCCGTGCGGCCGGTTCCCCCTTCTCCGGAACGGTCTTCAGGGCGGAGAGGATCATCACCCAGCCACCGCTGGTGCCCTCCAGCATCCTGCCGTCGGGGCTGGTGAAGCCGTCGTGGGTGATGGTGAGCTTGCTGCCGGGTTCGGGGACCTCGGCGGGCTCGATGCCGAAGGCGACCCTGCTGCGCTCCTCGCAGGCCTTCGTGAACTCCTCGTCGGAGTCGAACAGCGCGCGGTGCGTCGGCTGGAGGGTGTGCCAGGTGTACGACAGCCGCCGGCCGGGCTCGGCCTCCAGCACCCGCTGCCCCAGTTCCTCGAACTCGCCGTCCGGTGCGCTCTTCCAGCGCACCGGCGATCCGACCTCCCAGTCCGGCTCGGGCCCCGTTCCGCCCGTGTAGACCCTGGTGAACGCGGGGTCGGTGAGCGCCTGGTAGATCTTCCCGGGCGTGGCCCGAATGTAGATCACGTACACGAACTCGGGCTTGTCCATCGCGTCCTTCGCCTCCATCGCGGGGCCCTCCAGGGATCGCTTCGGCTGTGTGAGCGCGGCCATGCGCCCTCGCTCGTATTTGCCGATCCAGCGGTCGGCGACCTCGCGGATCGGCACGGGGTCGAGGTAGTGGAGCTTCTCCCGGCCGCGGCGCACCGCGGTGACCAGGCGGGCCTCCTCCAGGACCGCCAGGTGCTTGCTCACCGCCTGTCTGCTCATCTCCAGGCCTTCGCCCAGCTCCCGCAGGCTCTGCCCGCCCCGGACGTGGAGCCGGTCGAGCAACTGCCTGCGACTCGCATCGGGGAGAGCCCTGAACACCGCGTCCATGCCTCATCGCCTGTCATCGGACAGGAGGCAACCATTTGGTTGCGCGTCAATGCCGGGCGCGTCCGCCCTCCGGTCGGCGGACGAGCGCCCCTCAGGCCGGTCGCGGGCCGTCCACCCACCAGCGCAGCGCCTCCGTGGCCAGTTCGGGCGGCACCTCGTGGCCACCGCCGAACTCCCGGTAGGTGACCGCGTAACCGGACCGCACCAGTTCCGGGACGAGGCGGCGGCTGCACGCGCCGACCGGCAGGACGGGGTCGTCCCGGCCGTGGGAGACGAAGATCCGGGGGTGTCCGTGGTGGACCATCGGCGCCATGAACCCCGGCGAGAAGGCCAGCACCGCACCGAACAGGTCCCCGTTGCCCAGACCCAGCGAGAGCGCGTAGGAGGCTCCGTCGGAGAAGCCCGCCACCGCCACTCCCGCCGGGTCCACGGGGAAGCGCCGGAAGACACCGTGCAGCGCGGCGTCCAGCCGGGCCACGTCCGGGCCGCGGCCGCCGACGACATCCCAGGTGGAGTCGGCCGCCCGGGGCGCGAGCAGCAGCAGCCGGCCGGACCCGGCCTGCGGAAGCAGCCAGGTCAGCGCCTGCTCCGCCGTTCCCCCCGCTCCGTGCAGCACCACCACCAGCCAGTACGGCCGCGCCGGCGCGGCGGCCTGCGAAGGCGGCGGAACGCGCAGCAGCGCTCGTCCCTCCAGCCGGTGTGTGCCCGGGCTCCCCTTTCCGGGAGCGGGCGGGTACACCGGGGGCGGGGAGACGGAGGGCCGGGCGGACAGTCGGCCGTGCGGCACGTCGTTCCCGGCCTCCGGGTGGGGGCGGGCCCGCTCCGGCGGGCCACCCGCGCCCTCTCCCGCGTCCGTCCGGGTCATTTCCGTTCCCCTCTCCTGCCGCACTCCGGCGGGCACTCGGCCGCCGCCCGGCGCCGTGGTACCCCCGGCGGCACGGCGCATGCCCGCGTCCCCCGGGGGTACGCAACTCGCATGGCCGGCAAAAAGGACACGAGCGGGAGCGCGGACAGGGACACACCGTCGAAGTGGACCCCGGACGACGACAGGGTCCAGGAGATCCGGGAGGCCGAACGCGAACGCGGCCGGACCCGCCCGTTCGACTATCCCTACGACGAACGCCATGTACACCGCGGACCGGCCCTTCCCGAACCGGTGAAGAGCACCCTGTTCGGGCACGGCGCGGTGCACACCCTCGACGGTGAGGCGCACCGCGTACGCAAGGCGATGTTCCTGTCGCTGCTGGCGTCCCCGCAGAACATCGCCGGCCTGGTCGGCCATGCCACCGCGGCGTGGGACGAGGCGGCCGCCCGGTGGGCGGAGCGGGACCGGGTGGTGCTGTTCGACGAGGCGGGCCGGGTACTGGCCGGTGCGGTCTGCCGGTGGGCCGGGGTACCGCTGAAGGAGGGGGAGGCGGAGGCCGTCGCCCGCGACCTGGTGGCCATGGTCGACGGCTTCGCCACCCCGGGCCCGCGCCACTGGCGCGCCCGGTCGGCACGCCGCCGCCGCGAGGTGTGGCTGGCGCACCTCGTGGAAGGGGTGCGCGACGGCACGGCGAGCGTGCCGGAGGGTTCGGTGGTGGAGGTGGTGGCGCGGCACGTCGGCGCGGACGGCGAGCGGCTCGACACGCGGACGGCCGCGGTGGAGATCCTCAACGTGCTGCGCCCCACCGTCGCGGTCTGCTGGTTCGCCGCCTTCGCCGCGCACGCCCTGCACCGGTGGCCGCAGCACCGGGCCCGGCTGGCCGAGGAGGCGCGTACGGGCACCGGGCACGGTTTCGGGGGCGCGTACGCGGTGGCGTTCGCCCATGAGGTGCGCCGATTCTATCCGTTCGCGCCGTTCATCGGCGGCCTCGCCGCCGGCGATCTGACGTGGCGGGGCGAGGCGGTGCCCCGGGGCGCTCTCGTCCTGCTCGACATCCACGGGCAGGACCACGACCCCGCCCTGTGGGAGGACCCGTACTCCTTCGACCCGCGGCGCTTCCTCGACCGCCCTCCGGAGCGGGACGAGCTGATCCCGCAGGGCGGCGGCGACCCGGCCGCGGGCCACCGCTGCCCCGGCGAGGACGTCACCGTGGCACTGCTGACGGCCCTGTCGGCGCGGCTGTCCCTGCTGGAGTACGAGGTGCCCGAGCAGGACCTGCGGATTCCGCTGCGCCGCGTACCCTCCCGTCCGCGCAGCGGCTTCGTCGTCGCGAACGTGCGTCCGTCCGGCTGACCCGACCCCGCGGTCGCCGGGCCACCGACGGGCCCCGTCAGCCCTCCCCGCCCGGCCGTACGCCCGGCACGTCCGGCACGTCTCGTACGTCGAACCCGCCGCGGCCGTCGGTGCGCACCTCCCGCACCGCGTCGAAGCCGTCCGACCGGCGGGGTTCGCGCAGCCGCCGGAGGGTGTCGAAGAAACCCGCCTCGGGCACGCGTTCCCCGCCCTGGCGCGCGGCGTTGCGCGCCAGGGCGTTCGGCACGTCCGGCGGGAACCAGTACGCCACCACCCGCGCCCCGCGGGCGCGCCCCGCGGCGACCAGGGGAGCCCACTCCAGCGGTGAGGGGTTGGTGTTGTCCACGACCACCGGCCGCCCCCGCTCCAGCGCCTCCTCCACCAGGCGCATCTGCCGCCGCTGCCGGTGCCGGGCGGAGCGCGGGAAGAGGTCCTTGCTGACCACGGTGTACCCGGCGGGAAAGCGGCGTGCGCGGAAGGTCGTCTTACCCGAGCCCTGGAGGCCCACCAGCACGGCCAGTTCCGGCGGGGCCCGCGCCCCCTCTCCCGGGGCCGGGCTCGTTGGCGGGGCCGCCGCCACGGCCTCTCAGCCCTCGCCCTCGGCCCTCTGCTGTGTCAGGCTCCAGGCGTACTGCAGCCAGTCGGAGAGCGCCACGCTGCTCAGGCAGGAGGTGACCAGGCGGGTGACGCGCGGAGCCGTGGCGTAGCCCGCCGTCAGGCCGCCCGCGATCCACATCGACACGCAGAAGGGGCAGGCCAGCAGTTCGCCCACGGACCGGTGCAGCCCGTGTCCGCGGGGCACGTCCATGACCTCGGCGCCGTGGAGACTGCCGGTGCGGCGCGTGAAGGGGGCCCGCAGGAAGCTGGTGACCTTGTCCTTGGTGAGCAGCCGGGAGCTGCGGTAGGTGGCGACCCCCATCAGGAGCAGGTCCAGCGGGGGAATCCGCTCGGGCAGTCGCCGGCCCGATGCCCTCACGCGCCAGGCGAACACCCCCGCACCGGTCGCGTAGACGCCCGCCAGCGTGGCGAGTCCGCGCAGGGAGACCTCCCCCTCCTCGGAGTACTCGTCCGCGCCGGTGACCCGGCCCACCGTCTCGGCGGCCTGCTCCATGGCCCCACTCATTCGGCTCCTCCTCTTCACCGGTCCGGAAAAGGACCTCGTGCCCCGTGCCCGGAATTCCGCACCTCGCGCCCGGGTCAGGGCCCGGGGTCGGTACGCCGCCACCGGGGGCGTGCGTCGGCTGCTCTCCGCCCCGCGGGCGAGGCGCACCGCGGGCACGGCCGCCGTACGCGGTCGGCCGCGCCGCCCGACTCGGGGATGGCGTCGGTCCACGCCACGTGCGGGAAGCGGTCGAGTCGCGAGCGGCTGAAGGACAGCCCGCACACGGTCTGGTTCATGCCCTGCTCCCAGGCGTGCGCCTCGCCCGCGGGCAGCCGGACACCGTCCTCCTCGCCGGTCCACCGGCCCGACGCGGCCACGGCGTATCGCTTGCGTGCTGACACGGGTACACAGGTTTCCCCGAGTGCCGCCCCCACACCCCTTCTCGCCGGTTTCCGCAGCTCCCGGGGCTCCGCGCCCGCCGCTCGGCCCCTCCCCTCCTTCGGCCGCGGCCCCGCCCACCGCTCACGCGGCACGGCGTCCGCGCCTACTCGGAGACCGCCGCCGGCTCCTCCCGGCGGTGGAGCCGGCCTCCCGCGCGGAACTCGTGAACGGCGTGGCCCTGTTCTCCCGCGGCAAGCATCACCTGCTCCCAGCCCAGCGCGCGGTTTCCCGCGGCGAACAGCGGGCCGCTCTCCCGGTCGCCGACCACCGCGCGCAGCAGCTCGGCCGCCCGCTCGCTGATGTCCCCCTCGCCCTCGGGCACCGCCCGGCCGCACACCCCGGTCACCCGCCTCGACCGGAGGTCCACGTCCTGGATCCCCAGGGAGAGCAGGTCCAGCACCCGCAGGTCTCCCTCCCACAGCAGCAGCCACAGGGCCCGGTGCGCCATGTCGATGGAGTCGTCGGCGAGCAGTTCCTCAAGCCGTTCGGCGGTGATGCGTTCGTCCGTGAGCGTCATGGCCCGGCAGTATTCCGGCCGGAAACGTCCGCGGGTAGGGGTGAGAAGGACCCTTCCTGTGAAGGCCGTACCGCGAAAGCCCCGTGCCGCCGCCCGCGACGAGGGCGGTGACGGGCGGCGGCGGAGGGCCGCACTGCGGCTCTCCGCCGCAACTCCCTTGTCAGCAGGTGAGGTTGTCGCCCGGTGTGGTACCCAGGGTCTGGACGAACCGCCGGTAGTTGTCGATCCGGCTCTGCACCTGGGCCGGATTGCGCCCGCCGCACTCCAGGGAGCCGTTGATGCTGCGGATGGTCTCGCCGAAACCGTGCCCGCCCACCATCGCGTCGTGCGGGGTCATGGTGCCCGGTCCGCTCTGGGTGTTCCAATACCACAGGGCGGTCTTCCAGGCGACCGCCGCGTCCCGCTCCACCAGGTGGGGATCGCGCAGCAGGTCGATGCCCAGCGCGTCGCCCGCCGCTTTGTAGTTGAAGTTCCAGCTGAGCTGGATCGGGCCGCGCCCGTAGTAGGCGGCCTGGCCGGCGGGGCAGCCGTACGGCTGCCCGCTGTCGCAGTAGTGCGGGTGGTTGGCGGTGTTCTGCTCCACTATGTGGACCAGGCCGCCGGTCTCGTGGCCGACGTTGGCGAGGAAGGCGGCCGCCTCCCGCTTCCTCACCGTGTCGCCGCCGGTGCCCGCGAAGGCCGGATAGGCACTCAGGGCCGCCTGAAGGCCCTGGTAGGTGTAGAAGGGGTTCCGGTTCGGGAACATCTGGTTGAACTGCGCCTCACCGACCACGAATCCGGACGGATCCGGGTCCGCGGGCGGCGGGGTCGCACCGCCGCCGCAGGAGCCCTGGTCGTTCCAGACGCCGGAGGTTCCGGGCGGCGCCTCGTTCTGGGTCCACCAACGGGCGGTCCAGTTGTGGCCGCCGTGGGAGACGGCCGTCCCGCCGAGGTAGACCGCCGAGGAGTTCCACGGGGTCGCGCACTCGGCGGCGGAGGCGGAGGTCGCGGGCACGGCGACCGCCAGGGCGCCTGCGAGGGCGGAGGCGGCGAGGCCCGCCAGGAGGCGTTTTCTCAGCACTTGAGGTTCCGTTCGGAGGCGGGGGGGTGGGCCGGGAACACTCAAGCGCCTTGGTATGTACCAGTCAAGGTATGGACCAGGATGCGCTTCCACGGAGGTGCGCGGCGGCTCCACCCGGAGCACCCTTCTCCGGTCGGTCCGGTCGGTCCGGTCGACGCCCCCCTCCCCGGCCCCCTGGAGGCCGGGCCCGGAAACAGGTGATCTAGGATGAGAAGAAGGTCGTTCACCGTGATCGTACGAATTGAGACTTCACCCGAATGCCGGTCATCCGGTCGGGTCCCGCCTTCGTTGTTGTGGACGTGACTCCACCAGATCCGCTTTCCACGTCCGCGGCCCGCCTTCCCGGATCGAGCTGCCGTGAGTGACCAGGGCCCGCACTTCGATCCGTACGGCACGCCTGCGGGCCCGGACCCCGACCGGTACCGCGCCGGTGTCCATCCGGACTTCGACCCGTGGTTCGTACCGGAGCGGCGAGCCCCCGCACCACCCGATGTGGACGTCATCGATCCGTCCTGGGACTTCGAGGCCGAACTCGCCAAGCTGCTGCAGGACTCCGGCCACGCGCCGCACCTGCCCCACGGCCGGGAGCACGATCCGCCCCATGCCCGGCCCCGGCCTTCCGAGCAGGCCCGGGGCGTGGCGCACACCGGCCCGGAACCGCCGGCGGACGAGACCACCCGGGTGCTGCGCCGCCTCGACGCCGGGGAGACGGGAGAGGCGGGTCACCCCGGCGGCGACCGCGCTCCCGCCCGGCGGGCGGGGCGCTCGGCCGCCGAACGCCGCCACCGGCGCAGGCGCCGGACGCCACACCGGCCGGAGCTGTCGCTGCTGCACGTGTTCAGCTACGCCGTGGCGGCGCTGACCGCCGGCATCGTGGCGATGGTCAGCGTGCTGGGCGGACTGGTCTCCTACGACCCCCTGCGCCTGCTGGCCGGGCCCGCCGTGCCCGCCGACCTGGCACGGTGGTGGCCCCTGCTGATCTACGGACCCTGGCTCGCCGGCTCGCTGTCGATCCTGCGCGCCACCGTGCTGCGGCGCCGGGTCCGGCACTCCTGGGCGGTGGTGATCCTCTTCTCGGCCGTGGCGGTGGTCCTGTGCGTGGCCCATGCCCCCAAGACCCTGACCGGGGTGGCGGCCGCCGGCCTCCCCCCGATCACCGCCCTGGCCTGCTTCCACCAGCTGGTGGGGCAGATCACCCTCACCCAGCCCCGGCACGCCCTGCCCCGCAGGCCCGCGCCGCCGCCGCAGCGTGGTCCGCTCCCCCGAAGGCGGACCACGTACCGCGAGGACGGCCCGGGGCGCCCGTCTCCGGAAGGACGTCCCGGGCCCAGCCGCTGAAGCGGGTGGGAACCGAGCCTGCCGGACGGCCCTCGCGGACCGCCCGGCAGGCTCGTCATGGTGCGGCACCGCTCATCAGCGGCCGGCCCGCCGGCTCTCCGGCGGTCCCGGGTAGCCCGGCCGCAGGCCGCCGGTGTCCACGACGATGCGGTGCACGATGACCGTCGGATCGACCATCCACGGCTTCAGGACATGGACACCCGGCCGCCCGATCGTGTGCCGGGTGACGGTGCGGTTGACGTTGTCGGAGGTGTTCCTCGCCCACCGCCTGTTCATGTGGGTGTCGTCGGCGCCGGTGGCGGTGGTGACATTCACCGTCCGCGGTTCGG
Organism: Streptomyces shinuiensis; assembly: GCF_043660855.1. NCBI lineage: Bacteria > Bacillati > Actinomycetota > Actinomycetes > Kitasatosporales > Streptomycetaceae > Streptomyces > Streptomyces shinuiensis. Next base: position 281,855 of record NZ_JBIHML010000001.1, read on the forward strand.
CGTCGTCGACCGGGACGGCGTACCGCGGCCCCCGGGCCGGCAGGACGTCGTTGCTCGGCGACGGGTGGACCCACACGTCGGCCTCCCCGGCCGTGGTGAGCGTCATCTCGCACTCCAGGCGCGGCCCGAGGCCGCCGGGTTCCCGGCTGGGCGCGGTGACGGGGTAGGGCTCCGTCCCGTCCTACGCCCGACCGAGGTCCGGCAGCCGCTTCCGGAGGAACGTCCGCCGGCTGGCGTTCCCGGGGGCCTGTGGACCGGCGTCGGGCCGTCTCATCGCTCAATCTCCGCACGTCATGGACGGGAGGGGGGCTGAAGGGGCTGAGGAGGAAACACACGCCGATAGTTCCGGAACATTTCCGGAAAGGAAATCATCACGGCACATCCGACGCTGTGGCACCTCCCTCGGGCGGGTACAGCACCGCGTGTCCGCACGGCCGTCCCGCCGGCGGCAGCCGGCGGCCCCAAAAGCTCCGGAGCCGCCCCGCCGCCGTGGTGCGCCGCCCGCCGGGGCGGCCGCCGGGCTCAGCCCGGCCAGGTACCCGTCACCTTGCGGACGGCGACGGCACCGCCGCGGTCCACCGCCGCCCTGACCACCGAGAAGATCACACCCTGGATCGCGGCGGCCAGCAGGATCTCGCCCAGCTTGCGGTCCTCGTCCCCGGGGTCGGGGGCGTCGTCCTCGTCGCTGATCGCCTTCCAGGCCTTCTTGAAGGCGGTACTCGCGATCACGCCGCCCAGGGTACCGAGCGCGAACCCCACCGGCCTGTACACCAGCTTCTGCTTTCTCTTCTTCATGACCGGGCTCTCCTAGCGGATCTGCGGGAATGTTCCGGGGCACCCCGTGCGGAGGCGTCCCGGGGTCTTCCCACGGATTCCCCGCACGCGCCCCGCCACACGGCGTACGCGCCGGTCAGCGGGTCACCACATGCCGCTCGTCGGGGACGCAGTGGGTCATCGTCAGACCCTCGACGTCCCGCGGCGGGTTCTTGCCGAGATTCGCCAGGCGCTCGCGGTCCTCGACGGTGAGCCGCTGGTTCGGCAGCGGCTCCAGGTTCACCACGTCCTGCGGGGAGATGCCGAGCCCCTCGCCCACCCGCAGTCCGAGGTCGTTCTCCACGAGCAGGAGGTGCCACACCATCCGCTCCCGGATGTGCCTGGGGCACTGCTTGAACTGGTCGGTGAAGTTGGCGACCAGGTCCTCGCGCTCCCAGTCCTCCATCAGCAGGTAGCGCTGCCCGGCCTGCAGGTAGTCGTTGGTGCGGGGGATGCGGCTGCGGGTCAGCCTGCCGCTGAGCTCCGGCCCCTGCTCGCCGTAGCCCGGCCCCTCGGCCTCCTGGAGTCCGCCGAGAGAGGAGGGCTCGTAGTTGACGTGCCGGTTCTCGCCCCGGGGGTCGACCTCGTAGGCCATGGGGCCGCCGTTCTGGTTGGTATGGACCGGCGCCTGGGCCCGGTTCACCGGCAACTGCAGGTAGTTGGGTCCCACCCGGTAGCGCTGGGTGTCGCTGTAGGAGAAGGTGCGGCCGACCAGCATCTTGTCGTCGGAGAAGTCCAGGCCGTCGACCAGCACTCCGGTGCCGAAGGCGATCTGCTCGTTCTGGGTGAAGAAGTCGTCCGGCATCCGGTTGAGGACCATGCGGCCCACCGGCTTGGGCGGGAACTCCTGCTCCGGCCAGGTCTTGGTGTCGTCCAGCGGGTCGAAGTCCAGTTCCGGGTGCTCGTGGTCCTCCATCATCTGCACCAGGAGTTCCCACTCGGGGTACTCGCCCCGCTCAACGGCCTCGTACAGGTCCTTGGTGGCGTGGCCGAGGTTGTCGGCCTGGACGTTCGCGGCGTCCTCCTCGGTCATGGAGCGCACGCCCTGCTTGGGCATCCAGTGGTACTTGACCAGCATGGTGCGGCCGTCGGAGTTCTCCCACTTGTAGGTGTTGACCCCGAAGCCCTGCATGTGCCGGTAGCCGGCGGGGATGCCGCGCGGGCTGAAGAGGTTGACCAGCATGTGCATGGACTCGGGTGTCTGCGACATGAAGTCGAAGATCCGCTCGGGCCGCTGCTCGAAGGTCACCGGGTCGGGCTTGAGGGCGTGGATGACGTCGGGGAACTTGATGGCGTCCCGGATGAAGAAGACGCCCAGGTTGTTGCCGACGAGGTCCCAGTTGCCCTCCTCGGTGTAGAACTTCACCGCGAAACCGCGGGGGTCGCGGGCCGCCTCGGAGGAGTCGCGCCCGCCGATGACCGTGGAGAAGCGGACGGCCACGTCGGTGCGCTTGCCCCGTTCCTGGAACAGCTTGGCGCGGGTGTACCGCGCGATGGGCTCGTCGCCCCAGGAGCCGTACGCCTCGAAGTAACCCAAGGCCGTCACACCACGCGCGTGCACCACCCGCTCGGGGATGCGCTCGCGGTCGAAGTGGCTGATCTTCTCGAGGAAGTGGTAGTTCTCCAGCGTGGCGGGACCCCGGGCGCCGACCGTGCGCTGGTTCTGGTTGTCGTGGATCGGGTGGCCCTGCCGGTTCGTGAGCACCGGCCGGTCGTCGCGCTGCCTGGCTGTCTCGGTCACCTACTGGTCTCCTTCGAACGAGGGTTCGCGCGGCGGAGGCGTCCGGAACCCGCCGTGCGCGTGTGCCTGTACCCCGATCCGTCCCTTTCGTACCTTCACATCGGCCATCGGTGCGCGCGAGGAGCGAGCGGACCGAACACGCCGGCTGGCCGTTTCCCCCGCGGGGGAAACGGCCAGCCGGCGTGCGGGCGGACGTGCGTGCCGTGTGCCGGCCCCGTCCGGGGTCAGCGCTCCAGATCGCCGCGCATGGCGACGAACAGCCTCCCGGCCTCGTCGAGGGTGCTGTCGGGGAACAGTGCAACCGCGGCGGTGCTCTCGTCCGCCCAGCCGCAGATCACCTGGCCGTTCTCGGCGAGAGAGGCGAGCAGACACTCCACCGAGCCGCCCAGCGGTCCCGGGTCGGCCACCGGCCGAGCCCGGGGCTGCCCCGGCTCCGGATCCCATTCGAGGTACTCCAGCATGCCGCGGAAGAGGTGCTCACGGCGTTTGCTCGTGTCCTCGGGGACGTTGTCGACGCCCTCGAAGAGGATCGGGTCGCCGCCGTCCGGGCCGGCGAAGTGGCTGACGACCAGTCGCATGCCGTCCCGCGTCTCCCCCGGGTCGACCGGTACGTCCGCGACGGCGCCGTCCCCGGTGTGCTTGCGCAGGCCCCCCGCCTCCGACGCGTCCACCAGGAACCGCTTCCCACCCGGCGTGGCCGGCCGCGACGCGCCCGGGGAGGCGGACGCCGACGCACCCGGGGAAGCGGACGGCGAGACGTCGTCCACCGGCAGGTCCTCCGGCCGGCAGGCGGTCAGCGCCGCAACTGCCGCGACCGCGATGACCGCTGCCCGGCGCAGCGCTCCCCGTGATGTCCGAAACACAGTGGTGTACCCACCTGTCCGAGGCCGCCCGACCGACGGCCGCGACCACTGGACGCGCAGGTGGGGAGGAGCAGGTTCCCGCATCCCGGCCGCTGCCGGAGGAGGGTCGGCGCGCCCGCGAGGCTGGCCCGAAGTCACACTGTCCCCGCAGGGCGATCCGGGGTACGCATGACGGGGGCCGCAGAGCGGAAGGCCGCTCCCCCGTGTGGAGAGGAGGCGCCCCGTGCCCACCGAGACGGACACCGGCCGGGAGCGCGGCGCCCCGCCCGGCTCCTCGCACCCCGAGCCGCCCGCGAAGCCGCCGGAACAGGCGGAGGACGGCTGGTGCGCGTGGGTCGTCGGCGACTGCTGGCTGTGGTGTCTGCGCGGCGGCACGGCGGTGACCTGGCTGGGACCGGTGGTCTCCTGGGGCACCCACGCCCCGCTGTACGCCTGCGAGGACTGCATCAGCCGGCTGGAGGAGCAGGTGGAGAGCCCCGCCCCCGCCGGCCGGGACTCCGTGTGCTGGTTGTGGTGCGGGCGGGACGACGTGCCGCTGAGCCCTCTCGCGGAGGTCGGGTACCGCGGGAGGACGACCGTGTTCTCCGCGTGCGAGGACTGCGTCGCCCGGCTCAAGCAGAGGGTGCTGGCCGCGGCGATGGTCAAGGACGCGGCCAGTCGCTGAGCCCCCGCCCGTGCGGGCGGGGGCTCGGTTCAGGCCACGGTCCTGCGCACCGCTTCGGCCACGACGGCGCTCAGGTCGCCTCCCGTCTCCTCGAGGACGGCGCGCTGGGCGGTGGCGCCGTTGCCACGCCGGAAGAGGCCCTCGACCCCCTCCTTGGCCAGGGACAGGTCGCCGGTGTCCGACAGGGCCGGGGCGGTGTGGTCGAGCAGGGCGCCCACGACGCTCTCCGCGGGTGCCGGCTCGAAGGCCACCGGGTGCACCAGCTCTCCGGAGAGCCCGGAGCGGCCCGCCCGCCATGCAGCCAGGCGCAGCAGGCCGACGTCCACCGGCCTGGGCGGTTCGCCCGCGCGCCACTGGCGGGCCGCGGTCTCCACCAGCGCGCGGACCAGCGCCGCGAGCAGCACCGTGTCGCGGGCGTCGAGGCACACGTCGGCGACCCGCACCTCGACCGTGGGATAGTTCCGCGCCAGCCGGGCGTCGAAGTAGATCATCCCCTCGTCCAGCAGCGCTCCCGTCCGGATCATCGAACGCACCCGCTCGCGGTAGTTCCCGGCCGAGCCGAATACCTCCACCGGCCCCGCCGACGGCCACCGGCCCCACACCCGGTTCCGGTAGCTGGCGTATCCGCTGTCCTCCCCCTGCCAGAAGGGGGAGTTGGCGCTCATCGCCAGCAGCGGGGCCAGCCACGGCCGGATCCGGTCCAGGACGGCGACCCCCTCCTCGTCGGACTCCACGCTCACATGGACGTGGAGCCCGCAGGTGAGCTGCTCCTGGGCGGTCAGCCCGTACTCCCGGGCCATCCGCAGATAGCGTTCGCCGGGACTGAGCGAGGGGTCGACCGCCTGCGGCGAGGTGGCCAGCGCCGCGACCTCCGCCCCGACCGCGCGCGCCCGCTGCGACGCAGCGCCGCGCCACCGGCGCACCTCCACGGCCAGATCCACCATCTGCGTGCGCGGGCGGGTACCGGTCTCCAGCTGCTCCTCCTGGAGCTCCTTCTCCAGCTCCTCGTCCTTGCCCACGGAGGCCAGCACCGCTCCCGAGACGGCCTGCGGCTCACCACTGTCCGCACTCACCAGGAGCAGTTCTTCCTCGACACCGACGCTTCTCATCGCCACAGCCTCCTCAGGCGGTCGTCCGGTCCAGCGACTTCCCCGACCGGGCGCGAGTACGCGCGGCGATTCGGTCACACGACCGGGCGAGGCGAAGAGGTCGCGAAAGGGCCGAAAGGGGGGAATGAGCACCGGCGCACCGCCCGCGCGGCGGTGCGCCGGCCCCGGGAGATCCCGGAAGCCCACCTGAGAGAGGCCGGGAGGACTCTCCCGCGTCTGCGCCACACCCGGCCCGGGCCCCTGCTGCACCCGCAGACGCCGCGGCCGCGGCTTCCGCCACGACGCCGGGGGCCGGCCGCTGCGCGATCCGGCGGAACCGGAGCGGACCAGGCCCCTGGTCATTCAGCCGGCCTGGACGGACGTGTGGATCCGCCCCGGGCCCAACGGCCACCTCCGGGCCGGAACCGGGCGGGGCGGACATCGCCACCGAGGACTTCCGCGCCCGGCACGCCACCGTGCCGGCCTCCGCGGCACTGGCCGTCTCGCGGTTCGCCGACCGCGGCCGACCGCCCGCCGCCGTGCGGTCGCCCGCGCCGTCAGGGAGGTCCGCGAGCGAGCCGCCTTCGGGATCCCCGCGGCCCGGGGGGCGATCGAGGAGGCGGTGCTGCGGATGCCGCGCACCGGCCGCCCTTCCCGGGGCTGAGGCCGAACGGCCCGGTGCGGGAGCGGCTCAGGTCCGCAAGGCCGCCAGGCACTCCCCCCGCCCGGTCCACTCCTCGACCGGCTTGCTGCGGTCGTAGGGGTCCCTCTCCCGGCCCGTGGCGGGATTGGCGTACCGGTCGGCGACGAACTGCGGGTGGATGAAGCCGTCGTGCTCGTCACAGGTGTCGTTGGCGATGTCCCCGTTGTAGCCGTACATCCACAGCGTGCCCTCGGTGTGCTCCCACCGCGGCCCGTGCAGCACGTCGACGTCGAGTACGCGGCGCACGACGGTGCGGGCCACCTCGTCGCCTCCCTCCGCGCGGGCGAGGGGGTAGACGAAGGTGTAGTCGGCGCGGATGCGCGGCACCCCCTGCTCGTCCTCGGTCACCTCCATCCGGCCGCGGACCTTGACCACATCGCCGGCGAGGCGGACCTCGTCCCGGTCGAAGCGGGTGAACAGCCAGACGGGGTCGTCCTCCTCGGTGGGCTTGTCCAGGGACTTCCTGATCCGGTCGACGGTCCTGCCCATCAGCGGGTCCAGCAGGGCCAGGGCTTCGGCCGGCTCGGCGCCGTACAGCACGTCGCGGTCGAGGTTGGCTGCGACCAGGAACTCCTTGGTCCGCTCCAGGGCGGCCCGGATCTCGGCGGCCGGCACACCGCCGACCGCGGCGGCCTTCGGCACCTCGATGGCGTCCGCGCCCTCGGCCCACCGCTTGGCGGGCGAGCCGGCGAACGGCTGCTTCACCGTGGGCTGATCGGGTAGGGGGTCCTCCTGAGGCGCGGCGGCGGGCGCCGCGGTCTCCGCGGGCAGGGGGGCGGCCGATCCGGTGCCCTCGGCGCCGGCGGGCAGCCAGGAGCGCACAAGCGACGGGTTGAGCGCGTAGAGCAGGGCCAGCGCGGTCACACCGGCGCCGAGCGCCATGCCGACCCGGCCCGGACGCCCGCCGCGTCCGCGCCGACCGCCCTCCATCTCCTGCCAGGCGGGGCCGGTGCGCCAGCCCTCGGGCTGCCACGGTTCGGGCTGCCGCTTCCTGCCCCAGCGCCGGGTCCGCTTCCCTGCGGCGGCTTCCTCGTCGGCCTTCCGGAGGCGTTCGGTCACCATCCGCGCCCGGGCGGACGGCTCCTTGGGAGCGGAGCCCGGCGAGGTCTCGCACTCGCCGACGAAACGCTCCCACATCTCGTCGGGTATGTCCGGACGCCCGCCCTCCGGTTCGTTCGCGTCGTTTCCGGGGGTGGGCGGCTGGACAGACATGACGTGCTCTTCCTTGTCTCTTCCGATCACGTGCCGACGTGAAGCGATCATCAGGAAGGGCCATTCCTACATGTCCGCGCGCCGCCCGCACAACGGTTGCACGGAAGGGGGCGGCCGCCCTGTGACCTCGGCCACACCGGGCGCGGAGGGGCGAGCCGGCCTCAGAAGGCGTCGCGCAGTTCGAGCAGCGTCCGCTCGGTCTCCTGGACCGGCAGGGCCTGGGTGACCATGCGGTCGAGGGCTTCCAGATAGGTGGTGACCTCCGGGCGTTCGTCGATGTAGACGGCGCCGGTCAGGCTCTCGGTGTAGACGATGTCCGGCAGCTCCGGATAGCTGAACCGGAAGAGCTGGAAGGGGCCGAACATCCCCGGGTGGGGCCCTGCCCTGAAGGGCATGATCTGCAGGCTGATCCCGGGCCTGGCGCAGACCTCGGCCAGTCGGTCGATCTGCGCCCTCATGACGCCGGCGCCGCCGACCGGTCTGCGCAGCACCTGCTCGTCCAGCACCACCCACAGGCGCGGCGCGGCGGGCTTGGCCAGGAGCTGCTGCCGTCCCATGCGCAGGGCGACCCGCCGGTCGAGCTCGTCCTCGTCCGCCCGGGGGAAGCCGGTCCGCAGCAGGGCGCGGGCGTACTCCTCGGTCTGGAGCAGCCCCGGAACGCAGTGGGGCTCGTAGGAGCGGATGAGGTCGGCCTCGCTCTCCAGGCTGACGTAGAGGCTGAACCAGTCGGGCAGGACGCTGCGGAAGCGGTGCCACCAGCCCGGCCTGTTGGCTTTCTCCACCAGCGCGAGAAAGGCGTCGGTCTCTTCCGCCCCGACGCCGTAGCTCTCCAGCAGCGCCTTGACGTACAGCGGGCGCAGGCCCACCTCGGCCTTCTCCATGCGGCGGACCGTGGATGTGGTGACGCTCAGGACCCGGGCGGCTTCCTCGAACGACTTCCCGGCGCGTTCCCGCAGGTCACGCAGGCGTAGCCCCAGGACGATCTGCCCCACGGTCGGTGCCGACCGGGACTCGCCCATGGTCTCTTCCTCTCCACTCGCGCCTCACCGGCAGAGCAGTGTGCCACGGCCCCGGTGATGCAGCCATGCTGTCGTTTAAATCTTGCAATTTGCAGAACTCTTCTTGCCTTTTGCTGACACCAATGAGCATAGTAGCCGGGTGATCCAGTTCACGGCGCGGTCACACCGGCGTCGAACCGTCCCGGTACACGGGCCCTCCCACCCCTTCCGCGGGCCCCGTGCCCTCGCCGTCCCTCCCCACCGTGGCGCACCGGACGCGGTGGCCGGTCAGCAGGCGTTCCCGCGCACCGGCCCCTCGCACGGGCCGGGCCCCGCGCACGGCGCACCGGCCCCGACGCCCACCGGCGCACGAAAGGCGAGCCACTGATGGCTCTTCTCCCCCGCTCAGCGCACATGGCACCCATGCTGCCGGCCGTCCACCCCCAGCGATCGCGACAACGGGCGGAGTTCGAAGTGCCCGCCCAGGGCTCCTCCGTGTGCGTGGCCCGGCATCTGCTCGTGGAGTGGCTGCACCGCTGGCACTGCCCGCAGAGCGTGGTCGACACGGCACAGCTGGTCGTGTCCGAGTTCGTCACCAACGCCATGGTCCACACCGTCAGCGACAGAATCGCCTGTCTTCTCCAGCACGGCGACCGGCGGCTGCGCATAGAGGTACGCGACCAGGGCACCGGCGCGTGCGGACTCGCGGCCCGTTCGGCGGACGTCGAGGCGACCAGCGGGCGCGGACTCCAGCTCGTCGACGCCCTCGCCGAGTCCTGGGGGGACATACCCGCCGCCCAGGCGAGGGGACGCGTCGTATGGGCGGAACTGAGGCTCGACGACGGGTGACGGACCCCGTCCGTCGCACGCCCGCCGCGCGTCACTCGGCGGTGGGGACGTCCGGGGGCGTGCCGTGCCAGACCGTGGTGACGTTGCAGAACTCGCGGATGCCGTGCCCCGACAGCTCCCGGCCGTAGCCGGAGCGCTTGATCCCGCCGAAGGGCATCGCCGGGTGCGAGGCGGTCATGCCGTTGAAGTAGACACCACCCGCCCGCAGGTCGCGTACGCAGCGGTCCTGTTCCTCCCGGTCGCGGGTCCAGACGTTGGAGCTCAGGCCGAAGGGGGTGTCGTTGGCCACCTCGATCGCCTCGTCCAGGTCCGCCGCCCGGTAGAGGGTCGCCACCGGACCGAAGGTCTCCTCACGGTGGACGCGCATCCCGGGCGTGACATCCGCCAGGACGGTGGGCTCGTAGAACCAGCCGGCCGGGTGGGCCGCGGGCCGCCGTCCGCCGCACAGCACGGTGGCGCCGCGCTCGCGGGCGTCCTCGACCAGTTCCTCCAGGTCGGCCCGGCCCCTCTCACTGGCCAGCGGCCCGACCTGGGTGGACTCGTCCATCGGGTCGCCCACCTTCAGGGCCTTCATGCCGTCCACGAACAACCGGGCGAAATCCCCGTACACGTCCTGGTGCACGATGAAACGCTTGGCCGCGATGCAGGACTGGCCGTTGTTCTGGGTCCGCGCGGTCACCGCGACCTCGGCCGCCTTCACCACGTCCGCCGAGGGCAGGACGAGGTAGGGGTCGCTGCCGCCCAGTTCCAGAACGGTCTTCTTGATCTCGTCACCGGCGGCCGAGGCCACCGAGCGCCCGGCGGGTTCGCTGCCGGTGAGCGTCGCGGCGGCCACACGGTCGTCGCGCAGGACGCCCTCCACCGCGCCGGAGCCGATCAGCAGGGTCTGGAAGCAGCCCCGCGGATAGCCCGCGCGGCGGAAGAGGTCCTCCAGGTACAGCGCGGTCCGCGGCACGTTCGAGGCATGCTTGAGCAGGCCGGTGTTGCCCGCCATCAGGGCGGGGGCCGCGAAGCGGATCACCTGCCACAGCGGGAAGTTCCAGGGCATCACCGCCAGGACCGGGCCCAGCGGGCGGTAGCGCACGTACGCCGTGCTGCCGCCGCTGTCCTCCACGTCCGCCGGTGAGGGGTGGTCGTCGGCCAGCAGTTCCCCGGCGTGGTCGGCGTACCAGCGCATCGCCTTCACGCACTTGGCGGCCTCGGCGCGGGCCGCGGTGACGGGCTTGCCCATCTCGGTGGTCAGGGTGCGGGCGATGTCGTCCCGCTCCTTCTCCAGCAGGTCGGCCGCCCGGCGCAGCAGTTCGGCACGCTCGGCGAAGCCGGTGGTGCGGTACTCCTCGAAGGCGGCGCGGGCGCGCTCCAGCCGCTCCCCGGTCTCCTCCGCGCCCAGTGCATCGAAGGTCTGCAGGGTCTCGCCGGTGGCCGGGTTGGTGGTCGAGATGGGCATGGGTCCCTCCCGGGGGTGCTCGGAGACGGCGCGGCCCGCCGGCCGGGAGCGCCGGCCGGCGCTCCCCGCTCCCGCTCGTCCTCGCTGGCTTCCGTTCGCGGGGGCGCGTACCCGCCCGCGGCGGTCTCAGTCGGCGAACGGCGCCACCGGCCGCGGGCCGGTCATCAGCGCTGGGCGAGCCTCAGCCGCACCTCCACCTCCTGGTCGCCCGAGATCCGGGGCTCGGCCGTCACGTCGTAGAAGCCCGCGAGGGCGTCCTGGACCTGCCGTACCGCGTCGGGGCCGCCGCTGAGGTCCGCCTCGACCGGCTCCCCGAGTTCCAGGGTGCACTCCACCTCACCGTGTGTGCGGACGTCGACCGTGCCCAGCCAGAACTTCCGCTGCTCGCCGTCCGCCCCGGGCCCGCCCCCGCCGTTGCCGTCACCCAGCTCGGGCGACCCGGGGAACGCCGACCTCAGGACGGCGAAGACGGCCGCCGCGTTCGAAGCGGTGCAGTGGGGCAGCTCGATCTCGACGAGGCACGCCCCTTCCTTGGTCTGTCCGGTCTGTTCAGTACTCATGCCCCCACCTGTACCCCGGTGCGGGCGATGGTCACAGGCCGTTCCGGGCGTCGCGCAGTGGTCGTCCTCCACCGAAGCCGGATGAGCCGGAGGAGCCGGAGGCTGTCCCTCCGGGGTGTGCTCGTACCAGCCGTACCGCTCGGAGGCGCCCTTGGCGCTGTCGTTCAGCACCAGCGTGGCCCCGGTGCCCGCCACCCCGAGCACCGCCCACCCGGCTGCCAGTACCTGCTTCGCCCGGCACGACGCCATGGCGGACTCGCCTTCGCGGAACGACGGCCATCACCACTCCGGTGATCAACCCCCCGCCGTACGGAGGATCTCAGCCTCCTTCCCGGGCGCCAGTCCCACCCGGGGACGGTCGGGACGGAGGGGCGGCTCGCCGCCCAGGGCGCACAGCCAGGCCCAGGTGTCGGCCACGGTCCGCTCCACGGGGCGGCAGCGCAGTCCCGCCGCGACGGCCCGGGAGACGTCCCCTCGGTGCATGGCGCCGTGGAACTCGCCCGGCGGGATCCACACCGGCAGGTCCGTCCACGGCCGCACCCCCGCCGCGAGGATCGGCCCGGGGTCGGTCCACCGCAGCCGCGCGCCGGAACCGGTGACGCGTACGCAGCTCTCCAGCAGCCCGCCCATGGTGGCGTGGCCGGGCGGGCTCACCAGGTTGTACGGGCCGCCCAGTCCGCGCCCGGCGGCCTCCAGCGTCCAGACGGCGAGGTCGCGCGCGTCCACGTACTGCAGGGGGAGGTCCCGGGGACCGGGCGCCAGCACCTCACCGCCCCGGGAGACGCGCAGCAGCCACCACGGCAGCCGCCCGATGTTCTCGTACGGGCCCAGGATCAGACCCGCACGCACCAGCAGGCCCCGGTCGCCGAAAGCCGCCTCGACGGCCATCTCCCCTCCCCGCTTGGCCCCGGCGTAGTCGGCGGCGGCTTCGTCGTCGGGCGAGGCGTCGACGAGCGGGCCCGTCTCGTCCAGGCCGGCCGGGGGCGGGTAGGTGTACACCGAGCGGCTGGAGACGTACGCGTAGCACCCCGCCCGCCGCGCCAGCACGACGGCGGCGTCGCGTACCGCGGCGGGCGCCCCGGACCAGGTGTCGACCACGATGTCCCAGCCGCCGGCCGTTTCCTTCAGGGCTGCGAGCCCGCCGTCGGCCGTGCGGTCGCCCCGCAGCGCGGTGGCACCGGGCGGCGGGGCGTGGCGGCCCCGGTTGAAGACGGTCACCTCCCAGCCGCGCGCCAGCGCCTCCTCGGCGACCGCACGGCCGACGAACTCCGTTCCGCCCATTACCAGAAGTCTCATGGGCCGAGCGTGCCCGCCGGCGCGGCCGGGCGGAGCGGCTTCACGCCCGTGGCGTAATCGCCACAAGCCGAACCGGGCCGGGCCCTTGCGGGGCCCGGCCCGGTTCGGGTGCCGCCGTGTCACCTCACGCGCCCGTAGCGCACGCTCTTGGTCCAGATCCTCTCCTTGCGGACGGTCTTGCCCGGCTTCGGTGAGTGCCAGATCCGTCCCTCGCCGGCATAGACGCCGACGTGGTAGACACTGCCGCCCGAGTGGAAGAAGACCAGGTCGCCCTTCTTGCGCGACCTGGCGGAGACCTTCTTCGAGCGGTTGTACTGGGCCGCCGCGGTGCGCGGCAGTTTCTTGCCCGCCTTCTTGTACGAGTACTGGGTGAGTCCCGAGCAGTCGAACCGGCTGGGGCCGGCGGCGCCGTAGCTGTAAGGGGCGCCCTCCTTGGAGGCCGCGACCCTGAGTGCCCTGTTCGCGGAGGTGGCCGCCTCGGCCTCGGGCGCGGCGGACGGGATGAGCATCGTCCCCGCCAGGGTGGCGGCGGTGACGGCGGTGGTGATGCCCGCCCGGGACACCGGTGCCGGTATGCGTGCGTGCGCAGACATGAGTGAACCCTTCGTCATACGCCTGCGAAAGATGACCTGTCGGGTTCGGGCCGGCGAAGTTGCCCGGCCACGCGCGGCGTGGCTTCACCCCAAGGGCCGCGTCGTGCGCGGCCCGCCTTGCTCGGGTCTCCCGCTCCTGCCGTCTCGTCATGGTCCGTTTCTCACCCGGACGGCGGCAGGATTGGGCGTCCGGCCGGGCGGCCCCGCCCTGCGGCGGGGACTTGCGGTCTCCTACGGATAGTGCGTCAGAAAGACTCCCAATCGGTCGATCGGAGATGTTTTGTGAACATGCTCACTGTCGGTCCGCCGAGGGACGGGGCCCTGTTCCGGCAGACTGACCGAAGCGCCAAGAGCCCTGTCAGCAAGGCTTGTTGACCCCTCCTGGGGGTGGTTGACCGGCGCGGCGACCGGTTCGCGGGCCGGTGCGGCGTGCCGCCCGGATCAGCCCGAATGGCTGCGGTCGTGTCGGGTGAACGCGGCGGGTCGCGGGGCGGCCGGAAGGCCGGCCGGGGCGTACGGCAGGGCCGCCGCACGGCCGGCGGCTCGCCCGGCGGGGCGGGAGGTCAGCGGACGTGCACGCCCGAGACGGTGCGGGCGATGACCAGGCGCTGGATCTCACTGGTGCCCTCGAAGATCGTGTAGATCGCCGCGTCCCGGTGCATGCGCTCCACCGGGTACTCCCGGGTGTAGCCGTTGCCGCCGAGGATCTGCATCGCCTGGGCGGTGACGCCCTTGGCGGTCTCCCCGGCGAACAGCTTGGACATCGAGCCCTCGGCGCCCTCGAAGGGCCTGCCCGCCGCCGCCATCCACGAGGCCCGCCACACCAGCAGCCGGGCGGCGTCGACGCGGGTGCGCATGTCGGCGAGCTGGAAGGCGATGCCCTGGTTGTCGATGATCGGGCGGCCGAACTGCACACGGGTCCCGGCGTAGTCCAGGGCGACCTCGTAGGCCGCGCGGGCGATGCCGACGGCCTGGGCGCCCACGGCGGGGCGGGAGGCCTCGAAGGTGGCCATCGCGGCGTTCTTCACACGCTCGCCGCCCTTCTTCGCCTCCTTCGCACGCTCGCGGGCGCGGGCGAGGCGCTCGTCGAGCTTCTCCTTGCCGCCCAGCAGGCAGTGGCCGGGCACGCGGACGTCCTCGAGGACCACCTCGGCGGTGTGGGAGGCGCGGATGCCGTGCTTCTTGAACTTCTGCCCCTGGGACAGGCCGGGGGTGTCCGGCGGGATCACGAAGGAGGCGTGCCCCTTGGAGCCGAGCCCGGGGTCGACGACGGCGACGACGACATGGACGTTGGCGATGCCGCCGTTGGTGGCCCAGGTCTTGGTGCCGTTGAGCACCCACTCGTCCCTGGCCTCGTCGTAGACCGCGCGGGTGCGCATGGCCGAGACGTCCGATCCGGCATCGGGCTCGGAGGAGCAGAAGGCGGCGACCTTCACGTCGTTCGCGTCGCCGTACATCTGGGGGATCCAGGTGCCGATCTGCTCCTCGGTCCCGTTGGCGAGCACTCCGACGGCCGCCAGCGCGGTGCCGACGATCGACAGGCCGATGCCCGCGTCGCCCCAGAACAGCTCCTCCATGACCATGGGGATGCTCAGGCCGGTGGGGTCGAAGTACTGCTGGGCGTAGAAGTCGAGCGAGTACAGGCCGATCTTGGCGGCCTCCTCGATGATGGGCCAGGGCGTCTCCTCGCGCTCGTCCCACTCCGCGGCGGCGGGGCGCATGACGTCGGCCGCGAAGCCGTGGATCCATTCCCGTACGGCCTTCTGGTCGTCGTTGAGGTCGAGTGCGAACTCCGCCATGGAAGCCCCTCCATCCGTTGTTACTAGCGGTAACGTGAATACGTTACCGGTCAGTGCGATGTCAACCTCCACCGTCGGCACTCTCGCGTGCGCTCCGCGGGTGTTACGTTGCGCTCAGGCGGCACCGAGGTGTCACAGCAGGGTCGGGGAGGCCGAGGAACATGGAGACCACACATCGGGAGGACCAGCGCAGCGCCACCGAGCGCCGCCGCCGGGAACTCCTGGAGGCCGCCGAGCGCGTGGTGCTGCGCGACGGCCCGGGCGCCTCGATGAACGCCATCGCCGCCGAGGCGGGCATCACCAAGCCCATCCTCTACCGGCACTTCGGCGACAAGGGCGGGCTCTACCGCGCTCTGGCGGTGCGGCACACCGACGCCCTGGTGGACGCGCTGCGGGCCGCCCTGGACGCGCCCACCGACCGGCGCGAGCGTGTGGAGGCCGCACTCGACACGTATCTGGCCGCCATCGAGGCCAGGCCCCAGGTCTACCGCTTCCTGATGCACCCGGCCGAGGAGCCCGGAGGCGAGCGCGGCTTCGACGTCGGCCAGTACTCGGCCCCGCTGCTGCGCAGGCTCGGCGAGGAGCTGGCCACGGTGATCGCCGAACGCGTCGACCTCGGCGCCGACCGCGAGGAGCGGGCCCGGGTGTGGGGGCACGGGGTCGTCGGCATGATGCACGCGGCGGGCGACTGGTGGCTGGGCGATCGGCCCTGCCCCCGGAAGCGGCTGGTGCGGCACCTGGCCGATCTGCTGTGGGGAGGCCTGGCCACGGCGGAGGACCTGGCCGGCGGTCCTGGGCTGTGAACACCGCGGAGCGCCGGACACGCCCTCGGGGGGCAGGCCCTGGGCCTACCCCCCGAGGGCCCGCGCCCCGGACCGCGCGGCCCGGCGCACCGCGCGCAGCGCCCTGCGGCGGCGCAGCCCCGTGAGGCGGTCGGTGTACACGCCGCCGTCGAGGTGGTCGCACTCGTGCTGCAGGCAGCGGGCGAAGAAGCCGGTGCCCTCGATCCGCACCGGCGCCCCCGTCCTGTCCCACCCCTCCACCACGGCGCGGTCGTGGCGCTCCACGGCGGCCTCCGCGCCGGGCAGGGACAGACAGCTCTCCGGACCGCGTACGATGACGCCGCCGGTCTCCACCAGGCCCGGGTTGACCACGTGACCCAGGTGGCGGCGGTCCTCGTCGTCGGGGCAGTCGTAGACGAACACCCGCACGGGGGCGCCGACCTGGTTGGCCGCCAGCCCCACGCCGTGCGCGGCGTACATCGACGCGAACAGGTCCTCCACCAGGCGGGCCAGCTCCGCGCCGTAGGACACCACCTCGGCGCACCGCGCGCGCAGGGCCGGGTCGGCCAACGGCCGCAGGGGATGGACAGAACCGGAACTTCCGGGAATGGCGCCGCGGTGCATGGGTGTCACCCTACGCCGTGTTGATCATCCAGGGGTGGCGCGGTTCGGGGCCGGGAGCGGACCTCGGTAGGCTGATCCCCGACCCAGGGGCAAGGAGGGACAAGGACGATGGCAGGCAACACGGAGCCGCTGCCGCCGCGGGCCAAACTGGCCGTGACGGCGGGCAAGGCAGCCGCGGCGGTGTCACGGGCCGCGGGCCGTGGCAGCGGGTCGGTGATCGGCGGACGGGTGGCACTCAGGCTCGACCCCGACCTGCTGGCCAAACTCGCCCAGAACCTGGACGTCGTCCTGGTTTCGGCGACCAACGGCAAGACCACGACGACCCGGCTGATCGCCGAGGCCCTGCGGGCCGCCGGGCCGGTCGTCTCCAACGCGCTGGGCGCCAACATGCCCGCGGGCATCACCGCGGCGCTCGCCGGGAGCGGCGAGGCGCGCTACGGCGTCATCGAGGTGGACGAGAAGTACCTCGCCGCGGTCGCCCGCGACGTGACGCCCAAGGCGATCGCCCTGCTGAACCTCTCCCGCGACCAGCTCGACCGCGCGGCCGAGACCCGGATGCTCGCCGAGCGCTGGCGCGAGGGACTGTCCGGCTCCAAGGCCGTGATCGTGGCGAACGCCGACGACCCGCTGGTGGTGTGGGCCGCCTCCTCCTCCCCCAACGTGGTGTGGGTGGCCGCGGGCCAGGAGTGGAAGGACGACGCCTGGTCCTGCCCGGCCTGCGGCGGCGTGATGCAGCGCCCCGGGGACGACTGGTTCTGCGGCGAGTGCGGCTTCCGCCGCCCCACCCCGAGCTGGGCGCTGTCGGGCGACCACGTGCTGGATCCGCACGGATCGGCCTGGCCGATCCGCCTCCAGCTCCCCGGCCGCGCCAACAAGGCCAACGCCACCACCTCCGCGGCCGTCGCCGCCGCCTTCGGGGTGCCGCCCCAGGCGGCGCTGGAGCGGATGTACTCGGTGACCGCGGTGGCCGGCCGCTACGACGTGGTGTCCTTCCAGGGCCGCGATATCCGGTTGCTGCTGGCGAAGAACCCGGCCGGCTGGCTGGAGACCTTCTCCCTGATCGACGGCCCGCCGGCGCCCGTGATCCTGTCGGTCAACGCGCGCGGCGCGGACGGCACCGACACCTCCTGGCTGTGGGACGTGGACTACTCCCGGCTGGCCGGGCACCCCATCTGCGTGATCGGCGACCGCAAGCTGGACCTGGCGGTCCGGCTGGAGGTCGCAGGGGTCGACTTCCAGGTCTGCGAGAACGCCGCCGAGGCGGTGCGGCAGTGCCCGCCCGGCCGGATCGAGGCGATCGCCAACTACACCGCCTTCCAGGATCTGCGCCGCATCGTCGGCAACTGATCCCGGGCCCTTCGGACCGCCGGCCGGAGTGAGACGGCCGAAGACGCAAAGACGCCAAAGACGCCGAGGACACGACGAGGATGCGAGCGAGCATGAGTGAGAGCGGCCTGCGCGTGGTGTGGGTCTACCCGGACCTGCTGAGCACCTACGGCGACCAGGGCAACGTACTGGTGGTGGAGCGGCGTGCCCGGCAGCGCGGGCTGGGCGTGCAGCGGATCGACGTCCGCTCCGACCAGCCGATCCCCACCTCCGGGGACATCTACCTGGTCGGCGGCGGCGAGGACCGGCCGCAGCGGCTGGCGGCCGAGCGGCTGCGCCGCGACAGCGGGCTGACGCGGGCCGTGGACAACGGCGCCATCGTCTTCTCGGTGTGCGCCGGCTACCAGATCCTGGGGCACGAGTTCATCAACGACCTCGGGCAGCGCGAGCCGGGCCTGGGCCTGCTGGACGTCACCAGCGCCCGAGGTGAGGGCGAGCGGTGCGTCGGCGACGTACTGGCCGACATGGACGAGCGGCTGGGGCTGCCCCAGCTGACGGGTTTCGAGAACCACCAGGGTGTCACGCACCTGGGCCCGACCGCGCGGCCGCTGGCCCGGGTGCGGCTGGGCAGGGGCAACGGGACCGGCGACGGCACCGAGGGCGCCTGGAACGACACCGTCTTCGGCACCTACATGCACGGTCCGGTGCTGGCCAGGAACCCGCAGATCGCGGACCTGCTGCTCAAGCTGGCCCTGGACGTGAACGCGCTGCCGCCGGTGGACGACCGGTGGTACGAGGCACTGCGCGCCGAGCGGATCGCGGCGGCCACCCAGCCCGCCTGACACCCCCGCCCGGGCGTCCGCCGAGACCGTACGGCGTCCGCCCGGGACCGCCCCCGGCCGGAGCTCCGGCCGGGGGCGGTCCTAATCTGGTCCGAGCGGATCGGCACGAATCGGGAGAGCTGCGGATGGATCACGACGGACACGGCACGATGGCGGATCTGCCGCCGTTCACTCCCGGACGCGGTCTGGAGCTCTCCCCCGAGCCGTTCTTCCTGGTGAGCTGCCTGCTGGCGCTGACGCTCTACGGCTGGGGCGTTCTGCGGCTGCGGCAGCGCGGCGACACCTGGCAGGCCGGCCGCACGGTCTCCTTCGTACTGGGCGTGCTGACGGTCGCGCTGGTGACGTGCACCAAGCTCAACGACTACGGCATGGTGCTGTTCAGCGTGCACATGGTGCAGCACATGGTGATCAGCATGCTGTCGCCGATCCTGGTGCTGCTGGGTGCCCCCGTGACGCTGGCGCTCCGCGCGCTCCCGGCCGCCGGACGCGGCCGCGGGGGACCGCGCGAGATCCTGGTGGCGGTGCTGCACAGCCGGTACATGCGGGTGGTCACGCACCCGGGGTTCACCATCCCGATGTTCATCGCGAGCCTGTACGCGCTGTACTTCACACCGCTGTTCGACTTCCTGATGGAGTCGAAGGCCGGGCACATCGGGATGATGGTGCACTTCCTGGCGGTCGGGCTGGTCTTCTTCTGGCCGATCATGGGCGTGGACCCGGGGCCGCACCGTCCCGGCTACGTGATGCGGATGCTGGAGCTGTTCGCGGGCATGCCCTTCCACGCCTTCTTCGGCATCGCGCTGATGATGGCCGGCGAGCCGATGGTCGGAACGTACGCGATGCCGCCCGCCTCGCTCGGGGTCACCGCACTGTCCGACCAGAACGCCGCGGGCGGCATCGCGTGGGCGTTCAGCGAGATTCCCACGGTCATCGTGCTGATTGCACTCGTCTTCCAGTGGTACTTCTCCGAACAACGGCAGGCTCGGCGCAGCGACCGGGCCGCTGACCGCAACGGCGACCAGGATCTGACCGCGTACAACGCCTACCTGGCGTCACTGCAGGCCCGCGGCCAGTAGCGCACCGGGCCGGGGCCGGACAGGACGGGGCCCGGGCCACGGCGATGTGCCGGCCGCGCGGCCGGCGGTCCCGCTCCGACCGACTCGGGAGGAAGGTGTGAGCGATGCCGGAGACGGCGAAGGCCATGACCGTCACCACGGTGGCGGCCCTGATACTGGTGACCGCCTACTCGGTCGCGCTGGGCGGCAGCGGCTGGCTGTGGTTCGCGTGGGTGGTCCTGGGGCTGGTGACCCTGGGCGTGGTGACGTCGCGGGAGCGGTGAGCCGCTGCGCGGAGCGAACGCCCCGGCCCGTCCGGACAGGCGTGTGGGCCCCGGTCCGGACCGGGGCCCACACGCCTGTCCGGACTCAGAAGTCGAACACCGCTCCGGTCTGCCCGAGGAGGGCGCAGGCGTTGGGGAACTCCGACCGCCAGTGGATCCGGCTCCCCCGCCAGATGCCCGTGACCTCGGCCACCACGGGCCGGTGCTCGTTGGTGCAGTCGCGCTGACGGCCGGAGAGCCGGCGCAGCTCACCCCCGGAGCGGTCGATGTCGCGGCAGGCCTCGGCCGCGCGGGGGTGGGGGCCGCCCCCTTCGTCCGGGCAGATCAGCATCACGCCGCGCGTCCAGGTGTCCTCGGCGTCGGAGACGGTCAGGAAGACCTCGCCGCGGGCCTGCTCGGGCCCGGGGACCTCGGCGTGGACGGCGGACGCCGGGGCGAGGAGCGCGGCGACGGCAGCGGCGGCGAGGGCCGCGACGGCGGTGGTGCGGGGGCGCGGGAACATGCGGGCCTCCAGAGTGCTGGGCACGATTGCGCGCCCAAGACCACCGTGGCGGAGCATCCCGGGCAAGGACCCTCGCCCGGCCCTTCACCCGGCCGGCGGACACCGCTCCCCCGGGCGGGGCCCGGAACCGTCGTCCGGCCTCCGCACCCGGGCCGCTTCCCCGGCGCGGACGACGGGTCCGCGGTACACGGGTCTAGGATGCATACATGTCGAAGGTACTGAATAAACTTCCAGTCGGTGAGCGCATCGGCATCGCGTTCTCGGGCGGTTTGGACACCTCTGTCGCGGTGGCGTGGATGCGCGAGCGCGGCGCCGTCCCCTATGCCTATACGGCCGACGTCGGCCAGTACGACGAGCCCGATCTGGCCGACGTGCCGCAGCGGGGCCTGGCCTACGGTGCCGAGCGGGCGCGGCTCGTCGACTGCCGCGACGCCCTGGTCGAGGAGGGGCTGGCCGCCCTGGCGTGCGGCGCCTTCCACATCCGCTCGGCCGCGCAGACCTACTTCAACACCACCCCGCTCGGCCGCGCGGTGGTGGGCACCCTGCTGGTGCGGGCGATGCGCGAGGACGACGTCTTCATCTGGGGGGACGGGTCCACCTACAAGGGCAACGACATCGAGCGGTTCTACCGGTACGGTCTGCTCGCCAATCCCGGTCTGCGGATCTACAAGCCCTGGCTGGACCGGGCGTTCGTGGCCGAACTCGGCGGGCGGCACGAGATGTCCGCCTGGCTGTCGCAGCGCGACCTGCCCTACCGCGACTCGGCCGAGAAGGCGTACTCCACCGACGCGAACATCTGGGGCGCCACGCACGAGGCCAAGCGCCTGGAGTACCTCGACACCCCGATGGAGATCGTGGCCCCGATCATGGGCGTCCCCTTCTGGGATCCCGGGGTCGACATCCCGGCCGAGGACGTCACCGTGGAGTTCGAGCACGGGCGCCCCGTACGGATCAACGGCCGCGGGTTCCCCGGAGCGGTCGAACTGGTGCGGGAGGCCAATCTCATCGGCGGCCGGCACGGCCTGGGGATGTCCGACCAGATCGAGAACCGCATCATCGAGGCCAAGAGCCGCGGCGTCTACGAGGCCCCCGGCATGGCACTGCTGCACGTGGCCTACGAACGGCTGCTGAGCGCCATCCACAACGAGGACACCGTGGCCATGTACCACGTGGAGGGGCGCCGGCTCGGGCGGCTGCTCTACGAGGGCCGCTGGTTCGACCCGCAGGCGCTCATGCTCCGCGAGAGCCTCCAGCGCTGGGTCGGCCGTCCGGTCACCGGCAGCGTCACGGTGCGGCTCCGCCGCGGCCAGGACTACTCCGTCCTCGACACCCAGGGCCCGCACCTGAGCTACCACCCCGAGAAGCTGTCCATGGAGCGCAGCCACGACCCCGCGTTCGTCCCGGACGACCGCATCGGGCAGCTGACCATGCGCAACCTCGACATCGCCGACTCCCGGAGCAAGCTGGAGCAGTACGCCGCCCACGGCCAGCTCGCGGCATGGGGCGGGCTCATCGGCGAACTGCCCCCGGGCGGCGCCGAGGCCATCTCGGCGGGCAGCCACGAGGGAGGGGAGACACCGGTGGAATCCGACGCGCTCGACCACGCGGCGATCGAGTCGGGTACGGACTGAGGCCCGGGCGGCCGCCCGGGCCGTGCGGCCCCGGCGGGGCGCCCCGCACGCGGCGCGGGCCGCAACCGGGCGGCCCCGGAAGCGGGTTGGCGGGAGCCGGGCCGTCACGGGGGCCGGCGGGCACGGGCACCGGCGGTGGTCGCACACCGCGGTGCCCGCACATACACTGAACCCTCCCCGACCGACTCTCCGGCGGCCCCAGGCCGCTTCCCGGCCGGGGGAGAAGCAGCTCGCAGGTCCGTCCGGTGCGGTAGGGAGCCACCCCGTGTTCTACTACGTGCTCAAGTACGTCCTGCTGGGCCCGGTGCTTCGACTGCTGTTCAGGCCGCGGATCGAGGGGCTGGAGAACGTCCCGGACGAGGGCGCGGCGATCATCGCCGGAAACCACCTGTCGTTCTCCGACCACTTCCTGATGCCCGCGATCCTGCACCGGCGCATCACGTTCCTGGCCAAGGCGGAGTACTTCACGGGGCCGGGTATGAAGGGCAGGCTGACCGCCGCCTTCTTCCGCAGCGTGGGGCAGATCCCGGTCGACCGCTCGGGCCGCGGCGCCGGGCAGGCGGCGGTCGAGGAGGGGCTGCGGGTGCTGCGCCGGGGGGAGCTGCTCGGCATCTACCCCGAGGGCACCCGGTCGCACGACGGACGGCTCTACCGGGGACGGGTCGGCGTCGCCTCCATGACCCTCAGGGCGGGAGTGCCGGTGGTCCCGTGCGCCATGGTGGGCACCTTCGAGCTCCAGCCGCCGGGCAGGGTGCTGCCGAAGGTCGGACGGGTGACCATCCGCTTCGGCGAGCCGCTGGACTTCTCGCGCTTCACCGACCAGCACGGCGAGCGGACGGTGCTGCGCGCGGTCACCGACGAGATCATGTACACGATCATGAACCTGTCCGGCCAGGAGTACGTGGACCTGTACGCGCCCGACGCCAAGGCCGCGCAGGCCAAGGCGCGCGGGGGCGGCGACGACGCGGACCCGGCTCCGGGGAACGCCGCGCCGTAGGCCTGCCGCCGCCGGGCGCCCGCTCCCGGGAGCCGAGAGGCCGGCCGGTGCGGGCTCCGGGGCCCGTACGGCCGGAGCCCACCGGGTCGGCGGCGAGTGGCGCACCCCCGGGCGGCAACACCGGACCGCATGACCGATCGCCACGAGACACCCCTGGAACGCGCCGACCGCAACTTCGTCGAGCTGCTGCAGGAGCTGAGGGTCACCCAGACGGGCGTGCAGATCCTCTTCGCCTTCCTCCTCACCCTCGCCTTCACCCAGCGCTTCACCGGCCTGGACTCGGTGCAGCGCGGCACCTACGTCACCACGCTGCTGCTGGCCTGCGCCGCCGCCATCCTCTTCACGGCCCCGGCCGCCCTGCACCGGGCGCTGTTCCGGCGCGGGGCCAAGCGGCTGCTCGTCGACGTGTCCTCACGGCTGGCCGGAGCCGGGCTGGTCCTCCTCGCCCTGGCGCTGACCGGGGCCGTGCTGCTCGTGGTGGACGTGGTGCTGGGGAGGGCCGCGGGGGTCGCGGTGGCGGCGTGCGTGCTGGCGTTCTGCGCGGCGGTGTGGGCGCTGCTGCCCTTCGGACTGCGCCGGAAGGCCGCCGCGGCGCGGCGAGGCCCTGCCGCGGGCCCGCCCCCGAAGCGGCCGGCGGACCCCGGGTGAGCGGGCGGGTGGGGGGCGTGCCGACCGTACGGCGGGGCGGGCGTCCGGTCAGAGGTCCGGCTGTACGGGCGGTGCGGTGCGCGTGACGATGGCCGCGGCCGCGTCCAGCTCGGCCTCCGTCAGATCGGCGCGGGCGGTCAGCCTCAGCCGGGAGACCCCGTCGGGGACCGACGGGGGCCGGAAGCAGCCCGCGGCCAGCCCGGCGCCGCGGCAGTCGGCGGCCCAGCGCACGGCCGCCTCCGGGGAGGGCGCGCGCACCGACACCACGGCGGCGTCCGGGCGGGTGGCGTACAGGCCGGCGTCCGCCAGCCGCTCGTGCAGCCCCGTCGCGACCTCGCGGACGCGGGCGGCCCGGCCGGGCTCGGCCCGCAGCAGCCGCAGTGCGGCGAGCGCGGCTCCGGCGGCGGCCGGGGCGAGCCCGGTGTCGAAGACGAAGGTGCGGGCGGTGTTGACCAGATGGCCGATCACCCGGGCCGGGCCGAGGACGGCGCCCCCCTGGCTGCCGAGCGACTTCGACAGCGTGACGGTGGCCACCACGTCCGGGTCCCCCGCCAGGCCCGCCGCGTAAAGGGCGCCCCGGCCGCCGTCGCCCAGGACGCCCAGTCCGTGCGCGTCGTCCACCAGCAGCGCGGCCCCGTGACCGCGGCAGACGGCGGCCAGCCCGGCCAGCGGCGCGGCGTCGCCGTCGACGGAGAAGACGGCGTCGGTGACGACCACGGCGCGGCCGGCGAAACCGTCGAGCGCCTTGCGCACGGCACCGGGCTCGGCGTGCGGTACGACGGCGGTCTCCGCCCGGGACAGCCGGCAGCCGTCGATCAGGGAGGCGTGGTTGGCGGCGTCGGAGACCACCAGCGTGCCGCGGTCGGTCAGGGCGGTGACCGCGGCGAGGTTGGCGGCGTAGCCGGAGGAGAACACCAGGGCGGCCTCGAAGCCGCAGAAGCCGGCGAGCTCCGCCTCCAGTTCGGTGTGCAACTCGGTGGTGCCGGTGACCAGTCGGGAGCCGGTCGAGCCCGCACCCCAGCGTCGGGCGGCGGCCGAGGCCGCGGCGACGACCTCCGGATGCCGGGCCAGGCCCAGGTAGTCGTTGCCGGCGAGGTCGAGCAGGGGGGAGTCGGCGGGCCGGGGGCGCAGGGAGCGCACCAGGCCCGCGCGGCGGCGCAGTTCGGCGTGCTCGTCGATCCAGTCGAACGGGTCCGGGGTGCTGCGGTGCTCCTGCGGCATGGCGGGCCGTCCCTCGCCTTCTGTCGGTTCCGCCCAAAGGTAGTGGCGGACGGACCCGCACAGGGTGTGGCGATACACACACCTTCCGCCCGCCCGGTTGTGGGGGTTCGTCCTTGGCCGCGGGCGGGCGCGTAGGCGAGGATCAACGCCATGGACCTGCTGAAGACGCTGGTGGACAAGGGGCTGCGGCGCGAGCTGCCCACGCGCGACGAAGCGCTGGCCGTACTGGCCACCTCCGACGACGAACTCCTCGATGTGGTGGCCGCGGCCGGGAGGGTGCGGCGCCAGTGGTTCGGGCGGCGGGTGAAGCTCAACTACCTGGTCAACCTGAAGTCCGGGCTGTGCCCGGAGGACTGCTCGTACTGCTCGCAGCGGCTGGGCTCGAAGGCCGACATCCTCAAGTACACCTGGCTGAAGCCCCAGGAGGCCGCGGCGGCGGCCGGCGCGGGCGTGGCCGGTGGCGCCAAGCGGGTGTGCCTGGTGGCCAGCGGGCGCGGTCCCACCGACCGGGACGTGGACCGGGTCTCGAAGACCATCGCCGCCATCAAGGAGCAGAACGAGGGCGTGGAGGTGTGCGCCTGCCTCGGCCTGCTCTCCGGAGGCCAGGCCGAGCGGCTGCGCGAGGCGGGCGCGGACGCCTACAACCACAACCTCAACACCTCCGAGGCGACGTACGGGGAGATCACCACCACCCACACCTACGCCGACCGTGTGGAGACGGTCCACCAGGCGCAGGCGGCCGGGCTGTCGGCCTGCTCGGGGCTGATCGCGGGCATGGGCGAGTCGGATACGGACCTGGTGGACGTGGTCTTCTCGCTGCGCGAACTGGACCCGGACTCGGTGCCGGTGAACTTCCTCATCCCCTTCGAGGGGACTCCGCTGGCGAAGGAGTGGAACCTCACGCCGCAGCGCTGCCTGCGCATCCTGGCGATGGTCCGCTTCGTCTGCCCCGATGTGGAGGTCCGGCTGGCCGGCGGACGCGAGGTGCACCTGCGGTCGATGCAGCCGCTTGCCCTGCATCTGGCCAACTCCATCTTCCTGGGCGACTACCTCACCAGCGAGGGCCAGGCGGGCAGGGCCGACCTGGAGATGATCGCCGACGCCGGTTTCGAGGTGGAGGGCGCCGGGGAGCAGACGCTGCCGGAGCACCGGGCGGACGCGCTCGCCGGCTGCGGACCCTGCGGCGGTGGCGCGAACACGGCGGACACGGCCGCCACCGCGGGCGGACCGGCCTCGGATGCGGCCGGGGAGGCGGGGATCACCGGGGGCGCGGACGCCGCGGCGGCGTCCGGACGGTCCCGCACCGATCTGGTGGCGGTACGGCGGCGGGGCACGGGTACGGAGCTGCCGCCCAATGCCTGACGCCGACGCCCCTCTCCCCCTCTTCCCCGCCCCCTCCCGCCCTCCTTCCCCCGGCCTCCCGCCCGAGGAACTGGCCGAGCTCGACCGCCGGCACGTCTGGCACCCTTACGGCCCGATGCCCGGCCGCTCCGAGCCGCTGGTCGTCGCCTCCGCCTCCGGGGTGCGGCTGCGGCTGGCACGGCCGGCCTGGGGCAGCGAGGAGCTGGTCGACGGGATGTCGTCGTGGTGGTCGGCGATCCACGGCTACAACCACCCGGTGCTCAACGACGCGGCGGGTGCCCAGCTGGAGCGGATGAGCCATGTGATGTTCGGCGGGCTCACGCACGAGCCGGCCGTACGGCTGGCCAAACGACTGGTGGACATCACCCCGGAGGGGCTGGAGCACGTCTTCCTCGCCGACTCCGGTTCGGTGTCGGTCGAGGTCGCCGTCAAGATGTGCCTGCAGTACTGGCGCTCGCTGGGACGGCCGGGCAAGCGGCGGCTGCTGACCTGGCGCGGCGGCTACCACGGGGACACCTGGCAGCCCATGTCGGTGTGCGACCCCGAGGGCGGCATGCACCACCTGTGGTCCGGGACACTGTCCGAGCAGGTGTTCGCGGACGCCCCGCCGGACGACTTCGGCGCCGGCCCCGACCCGGCCTACGAGGCGCACCTGCGGGCGACGGTCGCCTCCCACGCCGATGAGCTGGCCGCGGTGATCGTGGAGCCCGTGGTGCAGGGCGCGGGCGGGATGCGCTTCCACTCCCCCGCCTATCTGCGGGTGCTGCGCGAGGCGTGCGACGAACACGGCGTGCTGCTGGTGTTCGACGAGATCGCCACCGGTTTCGGCCGTACCGGCTCCCTGTTCGCGGCCGGCCACGCGGGGGTGACCCCCGATGTGATGTGCGTCGGCAAGGCGCTGACCGGCGGTTATCTGACGATGGCCGCGACCTTGTGCACCACGCGGGTGGCGGAGGGCATCTCGCGCGGTGAGGTGCCGGTGCTGGCCCACGGTCCCACCTTCATGGGCAACCCACTGGCGGCGGCGATCGCGGGGGCCTCCCTGGACCTGCTGCTCGCCCAGGACTGGGCGGGCGAGGTGAGGCGGATCGAGGCCGGGCTGCGCGCCGGGCTCGCCGGGGCCGCCGCGCTGCCGGGAGTGCGGGACGTGCGCGTGCTGGGGGCGATCGGAGTGGTCCAGCTCGACCACGAGGTGGACATGGCGGCGGCCACCGAGGCGGCGGTGCGCGCCGGCGTGTGGCTGCGGCCGTTCCGCGACCTGGTGTACACGATGCCTCCCTACGTCACCGGCGACGAGGACGTGGCGCGGATCGCGGACGCGGTGTGCGCGGCGGCGCGCGCGGGCTGATCAGGCGGGGCGGAAACGGGCCGGGAACGTCCCGGTGTCCGAAGGAGCGAGGAGAGGCGCGAACATGTCGGTGCTGGTCGTCACCGGGACGGGCACGGAGGTCGGCAAGACCGTGGTCACGGCGGCGCTGGCCGCCGCGGCGGTGGCGGCGGGCCGCTCGGTGGCCGTGCTCAAGCCCGCGCAGACCGGGGTGGCCGAGGGCGAGCCGGGGGACGCGGCCGAGGTGCGGCGTCTGGCGGGCCCGGACGTGACCGCCGTGGAACTCGCCCGCTATCCCGAGCCGCTGGCCCCCGAGACGGCGGCGCGCCGGGCCGGTCTGCCCGGGGTGCGTCCCGAGGCGGTGGCGGAGACGGCGCGGGCGCTGGAGGAGGAGCACGGCCTGGTGCTGGTCGAGGGCGCGGGCGGGCTGCTGGTGCGCTTCGACGAGCGGGGGTCGACCCTCGCCGACGCCGCGCGGCTGCTGGGCGCCCCGGTGCTGGTGGTCGCCGCGGCCGGACTTGGCACCCTGAACGCGACGGCGCTGACGGCCGAGGCGCTGCGCTCCAGGGGCCTGGAATGCGCCGGGGTGGTGGTCGGCGGCTGGCCGCGTGAGCCGGATCTCGCGGCCCGCTGCAATCTGGCGGACCTCCCGGTGGCGGCGGGCGCCCCGCTGGCGGGGCTGCTGCCGCAGGGGGTGGGCTCACTGGAGCCGCCGGTGTTCCGCAGGCGGGCGACGGGCTGGATCTCCCCGCGGCTGGGCGGCTCCTGGGAGGGTGAGACCCGGCCTGCGGGGAGAGAATGGGAGACCGCACCGAGGTGACCGCCCCTCCCGGAGGACGTCCATGGCCCCCCGCCGCAGGTCCGCGACCGACGCCGTGCACCACCCCGTCTTCGCCCGCTACTACGCCCGTTTCGCCCCGGCGGTGGACGAGCGGGCCGGAATCGGCGCACACCGTGCCGAGCTGCTGGCCGGACTGTCCGGCCGGGTGGTCGAGGTCGGAGCGGGCAGCGGCCTGAACTTCGGCCGCTACCCGGCCGCCGTGCGCGAGGTGGTGGCGGTGGAGCCGGAGCCGCTGCTGCGGCGGGCGGCGGAGGACGCCGCGGCGCACGCCGCCGTCCCCGTCCGTGTGGTCCCCGGCGTCGCGGAGGATCTCCCGCTGGACAGCGGGGCGTTCGACGCGGCCGTGGTGTCGCTGGTGCTGTGCTCGGTACGGGATCCCGGCCGCGCCCTGGCCGAGATCCGCCGGGTGCTGCGGCCGGGCGGACGGCTGTGCTTCTACGAGCACGTCCGGGCCGACGGCACCGCCATGGCCCTCGTCCAGCGGACGCTGGACCGCACCGTGTGGCCGCACCTGTTCGGCGGCTGCCACACCGCACGGGACACCGTGGCCGCGATCGGGGCGACGGGCTTCACCGAGGTGTCCCTGCGGCGGCTGCGGGTTCCGGAGAAGGGCGTTGCGACACCGGTCTCGGCGCACGTCCTGGGCAGTGCGCGGCGGCCGTGACGCCGCCGGGGCGGCCGGGCGCGGACGGCGACCCCGGTTTTCGGGGTGGTCCCGCCGCCTTGTGGATGGATGGTCCCGCACCGGGTACGGACCTGTCAGTCCCGGCTCCCGTGAGGGAGCCGTCCGTCCGAGCCGGGAGGTGCGGTGTCCACTGACGCGCGGAAGGCGAGCGAGGCGCCGCGGGCGGGGCGGTCCGCCGCCCGGGCCCGCGTGCTGACCAAGACCTACGGCAGCGGCGAGACGGCCGTGGTGGCACTCGACTCGGTGGACGTCGACATCGCCGAGGGCCGGTTCACCGCGGTGATGGGCCCGTCCGGCTCGGGGAAGTCGACGCTGATGTACTGCCTGGCCGGGCTGGACACCGTCACCGGGGGGAGGGTGTGGATCGGCGACACCGAGATCACCGGGCTGGGGGACGCGGAGCTGACGCGGCTGCGGCGGGACGAGATCGGCTTCGTGTTCCAGTCCTTCAACCTGCTGCCCACCCTGACGGCCCTGGAGAACATCACGCTGCCCATGGACATCGGGGGCCGCAGGCCGGACCGGCGGTGGCTGGACACGGTGATCGACACACTCCGGCTGCGGGACCGCCTCGGCCACCGGCCCGCCCAGCTCTCCGGCGGCCAGCAGCAGCGGGTGGCGTGCGCCCGCGCGCTGGCCTCCCGCCCGAGGCTGGTCTTCGCCGACGAACCGACCGGGAACCTCGACTCCCGCTCCGGGCTGGAGCTGCTGGACTTCCTGCGCCGGGCGGTCGACGACCTGGGGCAGACAGTGGTGATGGTGACCCACGACCCGGGTGCCGCGGCCCACGCCGACCATGTGCTCTTCCTGGCCGACGGGCGGATCGTCGACGAGATGCCGCGCCCCAGCGCCGGGGCCGTCCTGGAGCGGATGAAGCGGTTCGACCCCGTGCGGCAGTACTGACCCGGCCCGCCACGCCGCCTCCGGAACGCCTCCGGGGCGCGGCCGGGCGCCCTGATGACGCGTCCCCGGCCCCGCCCGGGGCCCGATCCCCGCGCAGCCCGGACCGTGAGGAGAGCCGCTTGACACGACCGTTCCGCTTCGGCGTCAGCCTGGCAACCCCCGGCTCCCGCGACGCCTGGCGCGCCAAGTGCCGCCGCGCCGAGGAGTCGCGGGGCAGTTAGGCCCCCGGATGACCACATGCCGAAACACCGCGCGTACGCCGCCCGGCCGGTGCTGGGATGCCGCCATGGACGATCTTGTGAACGACTTCGGTCTCCGTATCCGGACCGCCCTCGCCTCGGACGTCGACGCCGTCCTGGCCTTCTGGGCCCAGGCCGCGGAGGGGACGAGCATCAGCGACGATCGTGCGGGAGTGGCCCGGCTGATCGACCGGGACCCGGACGCGCTGCTGCTGGCGGTGCCCGGCGGGGGCCTTGGGGAGCCCGCGGCCGCCGGGGCGCCTGCCGCCGGGCCGGTGATCGGCTCGGTGTTGACGCTCTCCCCCGTGAACGGGGGAGATTCCCACCGTGCCGCCGCTGTTGCCAGCACGTGCGTGGTGGTTCCTGCTTCATCACCCACCGCCCGGCTTGCCGGGTCTTACACGGGCTCCACGAGGCGTTTTACGTGTCCGGGCGTCCCTCGGCCACAATGCCCCGCCCTTCGCGGCGGATGTTGAGTTCGGCGTTCTCGCCCCGGTCGTGGACGGCTCCGCAGGAGCACGTCCACTTCCGGATCTTGAGTCTTTCCAGTCCCTTCGGTCCTTCGATCGACCCGCAGGACGAGCACAGTTGGGTGCTCGGGAACCAGCGGGACACCTTGGCGAAGTCACGGCCGTACCGGGCGCACTTCGCTTCGAGGGTACGGGCGAACCTTCCCAAGGACTGGTCGTGGACGGACTTGGCGCGCTCTCCCTTGGCCATGCCCTTCACGTTCAGGTCCTCCAGGTAGACCGCTTGGCTCTCACGGCCGATCTGGGTGGTTTCCTGCTCGATGAAGTCGCGCCGCTGGTCGGCTATGCGCGCATGGATCTTGGCTACGGCGAGCTTGGCCTTGCGCCGGTTGTTGCTGCCTTTCTCGCACCTGCTCAGCTTGCGCTGAGCATGGCGAAGCTTCTTCTCCTGGCGCCGGAAGAACTTCGGGCTGGCGATCTTCCGGCCCCGCAGCACCGCGTACGACGAGAGTCCGAGGTCGATTCCGGTTTCTGTCTCGTCCAGGTCCATTTCCGGGAGCAGCCTGTCTTCGGCCTCCACGACGAACGAGGCGAAGTACCTTCCTGAGGCGTCCTTGATGACCGTCACGGACGACGGCTCGGACGGAATTTCCCGGGACCAGCGGACCTTGACGTCACCGATCTTCGGAAGGCGCAGCGCGCCTTCCTCGGTGATGGAGAACCGTGCGGCCTTGGTAAACCTGACGGCCTGGCGGCTGGTCTTCTTCTTGAACTTCGGCGGTCCCATCCTCGGGCCCTTGCGGGTGCCGTTCTTCGAGGCGAAGAAGTTGGAGTACGCCGTCCCCAGGTCCCGTAGGGAGGACTGGAGTATGACCGCAGAGACCTCGCCGAGCCATGCCCGGTCTTCGGTCTTCTTCGCCTCGGTGATGACCAGCTTGGCCAGCGCGACGATCGACGGAACCGGCTTGCCTTGCTTGTAGGCGTCCTGTCGGATACGCAAGGCGTCGTTCCAGACGACGCGAGCGCATCCGAACGCCCTGGCCAGTTGGTTCCTCTGCGGGGCGCTCGGGTACAGCCGGAACTGGTACCTGAGCTTCATGTCGATCACGATATCACCGTAGGTCTACGATGAATTCATGAAGCACTTCTCACTCAGGCTCCCCGAAGCCCTCCACGAACGGCTTCTCGCTCAGGCCGACACCGACCGGCGGTCCCTCAACTCTGAAATCATCCACCTGCTTGAGGTTGCTCTCACCACCGTGGGTGGAGACGGCGAATCGCCCTGACGGCGATGCGCCTTTCCCTGCCCCGCTACGCGGGAAAGGCGGCTACACCCTCCCCGTAAACAGGGAGGTACTGCCGCCGCTCCGGATAGCGGGCTTCGACGGCTGGCGCTGCCATCTGTACCGGCTCGCGGTCCATCCGGCGCACCGCCGCCGCGGTGTGGCCTCCGCCCTCCTGGCGGCGGCCGAGGCGCGGTTCGCCGCGCTGGGCGGGCGCCGGGGCGACGCCATGGTGCTCGACCGCAACGCCTCCGCCCACCACGCCTGGCGTGCGGCGGGCTACGCGCCCCAGCCGCAGTGGAGCCGCTGGGTGAAGCCGCTGGACTGACGGGCGCGGCCCGGTGGCGGACCGGTGGCCCCGGGGAGCGTGCGGCGGCTCGCATACGATGGACTGCCCATCGCGCGCTCGAGCCGTGTACCGCGGCCGCCGTGTCCACGGCGCGCGCCCCGGAGAAACATCCCAGAGAAAGGTGTGTGAGCGTCCGCCCATGGGCGAGCCTCCCAGTAGTACCGGCAGCAGAACCGGCAGTGGAACCGACCGCGAACACGGCCGTCGAGCGGCTCTCTCCGTCCCGCCGGACCAGGGGACGGGGGTGACCCGGTGACCGAAGTGCTCCTCCTGCTCCTGGCACTGCTGCTGACCCTCGCCTGTGCCGTGTTCGTCGCGGCGGAGTTCTCGCTGACCACCGTCGAGCGCGGCGACCTGGAACGGGCCGCTGAGCGCGGCGAGCCGGGTGCCGACAGCGCTCTGAAGGCGGTGCGGTCCCTCACCTTCCAGCTCTCCGGCGCCCAGCTCGGCATCACCGTGACCGGCCTGATCATCGGCATGCTCTCCGAGCCCTCGACCGCGCGGCTGCTGTCCGGCCCGCTGCGGGCGGCCGGACTGCCCCCCTCGGCGGCTTCCTCGGTGGCGCTGGTGGCGGGCACGGTGCTGTCCACGGTCGTGCTGATGGTCGTCGGCGAGCTGGTGCCGAAGAACTGGGCGATCTCCCGGCCGCTGCCGGTCGCCCGCCGGGTCGGCGGCCTGCAGCGCGGCTTCAGCGCCGCCTTCCGGCCGTTGATCACCCATCTGAACAACACCGCCAACCGCGTCCTCCACCGGCTCGGCCTGGAGCCCACCGAGGAACTGGCCTCGGCCCGCTCCCCGCAGGAGCTGGTCGCGCTCGCGCGCCACTCGGCGAAGGAGGGCGCCCTGGAGGCGGACACCGCGGAACTGTTCGTCCGCACCATCCGGCTCTCCGAGCTGACCGCGCAGAGCGTGATGACGCCGCGCGTCCAGGTCATCGCGCTGGAGGAGACCACATCCGCCCAGGACGTGGTCAACGCCGCCCGGGCGACGGGCCTGTCCCGCTTCCCGGTCTACCGCGGCAACCTCGACACCGTGGTCGGCGTCGCCCACGTCAAGGACGTGATCGCCGTCCCCGCCGGCCGCCGCGCCGGCTACCCGGTCACCGGGCTGCTGCGCGAGCCGGTGCCCGTACCGGAGTCGCTGACCGTGGACCGGCTGCTGGACCGGCTGTCGGGGAAGCAGGGAAGGAACAGCATGGCGGTGGTGATCGACGAGTACGGCGGCACCGCCGGGGTCGTCACCCTGGAGGACATCATCGAGGAGGTCGTGGGCGAGGTCCGCGACGAGCACGACCCGCTCCAGACCCCCGATCTGGTCCCGGCGGGCGCGGACGGGGAGGGCCGTACCGTCTACGACGCGGACGGCGCGGCCCGCACCGACCGGCTGGAGGAGATCGGCCTGCGCGCCCCGGACGGCCCGTACGAGACCCTGGCCGGGCTGATCGCCACCGAGCTGGGCCGCATCCCGGTCGTGGGCGACGTCCTGGAGGTCGCCGGCTGGCGGCTGGAGGTCGTGGACGCGACCGGGCGGCGGGCCGCCGGGGTGCGGCTGACCGCTCCGCCCGACCCCGGTGACGCGGACGCGGAAGACCGCGACGGCGGCCGGGACGACCACGACCGGGCCTGCCGCGGCCACGGCGACCCCGGGGACGCCGACGGGCGCCGCGGGGCCCGTGTCGGCGCCCGGAGCGGGGAGGCGGACCGATGACCGCCGTCCAACTGCTGATCGGCCTGCTGACCCTGGTCGCCAACGCCTTCTTCGTGGGGGCGGAGTTCGCGATGATCTCGGTGCGCCGCAGCCAGGTCGAACCGCTCGCCGAGCGCGGCGAGAAGCGGGCGCGCGGTGTGGTGTGGGGTCTGGAGCACGTGTCGGCCCTGATGGCCACCGCCCAGCTGGGCATCACCCTGTGCACCCTGGTGCTGGGCGTGGTCGCCGAGCCCGCGATCGCGCACCTGCTGGAGCCGGTGTTCCAGCTCGCCGGCGTGCCGGAGGGCCTGGTCCATCCGATCGCCTTCGTGATCGCGCTGGCGGTGGCGACGTATCTGCACATGCTGTTCGGCGAGATGGTGCCGAAGAACATCGCGCTGGCGGCGCCTGAGCGCGCGGCGCTGCTGCTGGGGCCGCCGCTGGTCGCCCTCACCCGGGCCCTGCGACCGGTGATCTTCGGCATCAACACCCTGGCCAACGGCCTGCTGAAGCTGCTGCGGGTGGAGCCCAAGGACGAGGTCTCGGCGACCTACTCCGACGACGAGCTGGCCCGTCTGGTGGCCGACTCCAGTGAGGCCGGGCTGCTGGACGAGCGTGCCACGGAGCGGCTGCGCGACGCGCTGGAACTGGGCCGCCGCCCGGTCGAGGACGTCGTGCGGCCCACCGACCGCGTGGTCTTCGCCCCGTTCGGCGTCACTCCCGAAGGGCTGGAGCAGCTCTCCGCGCGCAGCGGGTTCTCCCGCTTCCCCGTGGTGGACGACCGGGGCAGGGCGCTGGGTTACCTGCACGTCAAGGACGCGCTCGACGCCGTGCACCGCGATGCGCCGTTCCCCGTCGCGGCGCTGCGGCCGATCGCCCGGGTCCGGGCGACGACGCCGCTGGACGACGTGCTGGGCGCGATGCGCGGCAGCGCCACCCACCTCGCGGCGGTGATCGGCACGGACGGGCGCGCGGTCGGACTGGTCACCATGGAGGACGTGCTGCGCGAGCTGGTGGGCCGCTGACGGCGGGGCGGGGCGTCCCCGGAGGAGACGTGTACCGGGAGAAGGCGCGTACCGAGCGGTCGGTTACCATGTTCCGCGCCATGGACAGTGCAACCGACTCGCCCGCCCCGCCCGCCGTCACCAGCTTCGCCGCCCTCGGTGACTCCTTCACCGAGGGCATGTCGGATCTGCTGCCGGACGGCGGTTACCGCGGCTGGGCCGATCTCCTCGCCGCCCGTCTCGCCGCGCGCACCGACGGCTTCCGCTACGCCAACCTGGCGGTGCGCGGCAAGCTGATCCAGCAGATCGCCGAGGAACAGGTGGACGTGGCCGCCGCCATGGGCGCGGATCTGGTGGCGCTGGTCGGCGGCCTCAACGACGTACTGCGTCCGAAGTGCGACATGGGCCGGGTGTGCGGTCTGCTGGAGGAGTCGGTCGCCAAGCTCGCCCCCGAGTGCCGCCATCTGGTGCTGATGCGCAGCCCCGGGCGGCGCGGGCCGGTGCTGGAGCGCTACCGGGCGCGCATGGAGCACCTCTTCGACTTCATCGACGGTCTCGCCGAGCGGCACGGCGCCCTGGTGGTGGACCTGTACGGCTGCGACGCGCTGGGCGATCCGCGGATGTGGGCCGACGACCGGCTGCATCTGACCGCCGAGGGGCACGAGCGGGTGGCCGAGGCCGTCTGGCAGCGGCTGGGGCACGAGCCCGAGGCCGACTGGCACGCGGCCCTGCCGCCCGCCGCCCCGCCCGGCTGGTACGCGCGCCGCGTCGCCGACCTGCGCTTCACCCGCCGTCATCTGCTCCCGTGGATCGGCCGGCGGCTGACCGGGCGCTCCTCGGGCGACGGGCTGGTGCCCAAGCGGCCCGACCTGGCACCGCTGGACCCGGCCGTGGACCGGAGCCGGTACCCCGCTGCCGACCTGGCACCGCTGGCCTGCGACGACACCCCGTAGAATCCCCGGGTGTGACTGACAAGCCGCGCATCCCGAACGTCCTGGCAGGCCGCTACGCCTCCGCGGAGCTGGCCCGACTGTGGTCCCCCGAGCACAAGGTGGTACTGGAGCGGCGGCTGTGGCTCGCCGTGCTGCGGGCCCAGAAGGACCTGGGCGTCGAGGTGCCGGAGCAGGCCCTGGCCGACTACGAGCGGGTGCTTCAGGACGTCGATCTCGCCTCGATCGCCGAGCGGGAGAAGGTCACGCGCCACGATGTGAAGGCGCGGATCGAGGAGTTCAACGCGCTGGCCGGGCACGAGCACGTGCACAAGGGCATGACCTCCCGGGATCTGACCGAGAACGTCGAGCAGCTCCAGGTCCGGCTGTCGCTGGAGCTGGTGCGCGACCGCGCGGTGGCCGCGCTGGCGCGGCTGGGCCGGCTGGCGGCCGAGCACTGTGAGCTGGTGATGGCGGGACGCTCGCACAACGTCGCCGCGCAGGCCACGACGCTGGGCAAGCGCTTCGCGACCGCCGCCGACGAACTGCTGGTGGCGTACGCGCGCCTGGAGGAACTGCTGTCGCGCTACCCGCTGCGCGGCGTCAAGGGGCCGGTGGGCACCTCCCAGGACATGCTGGACCTGCTGGGCGGGGACGGAAGCGGGCTGGCCGAGCTGGAGGAGCGGATCGCCTCCCACCTCGGCTTCGGCCACACCTTCACCTCCGTCGGCCAGGTCTATCCGCGCTCGCTGGACTACGAGGTGGTCACCGCGTTGGTCCAGCTGGCCGCCGCGCCCTCCTCCCTGGCCAAGACCATCCGGCTGATGGCCGGGCACGAGCTGGTGACCGAGGGCTTCAAGCCGGGCCAGGTCGGCTCCTCGGCGATGCCGCACAAGATGAACACCCGCTCCTGCGAGCGCGTCAACGGCTTCGCCGTCATCCTGCGCGGCTACGCCTCGATGGTCGGTGAGCTCGCGGGCGACCAGTGGAACGAGGGCGACGTCTCCTGCTCGGTGGTGCGCCGTGTCGCGCTGCCGGACGCCTTCTTCGCCCTCGACGGCCTGCTGGAGACCTTCCTGACGGTCCTGGAGGAGTTCGGCGCGTTCCCCGCGGTGGTCGCCCGCGAACTGGACCGCTATCTGCCGTTCCTGGCCACCACCAAGGTACTGATGGGCGCGGTGCGGGCCGGCGTCGGCCGGGAGGCGGCCCACGAGGCCATCAAGGAGCACGCGGTGGCCTCGGCGCTGGCGCTGCGCGAGGGTGCCGAGCGCAACGAGCTGCTGGACCGGCTGGCCGCGGACGAGCGCATCCCGCTGGACCGGGAGCGGCTGGACGCCCTGCTGGCCGACCGGCTGTCCTTCACCGGCGCGGCGGGCGACCAGGTCGCCTCGGTGGTGACCCGGATCGGGGAGATCACGAAGCGCCACCCGGAGGCAGCCTCCTACGCCCCGGGCGCGATCCTCTGACCGCCTCCCCGACTGCCCGGGGTCCTTCCGGGAAGGAGGACCCCGGAAGGACCGCCAGGGAAGGCCATGACCAGGAGGACCGCACCCGAGGAGACCCCCGGCAGGGGGGCGTCCGGCACGGGGACGACCGGGGACGAGATGGAGGCGTTGCGCGCCCGCACCGTCCCCGACGTGGTGGCCGAGGGGCTGCACGTGCTGTTCTGCGGGATCAACCCCGGCCTGACGACCGCCAGGCTGGGCCACCACTTCGCCCACCCCGGCAACCGCTTCTGGCCGGTGCTGCACGCCTCCGGTTTCACCCCCAGGCGGCTGAGGCCCTCGGAGCAGCGTGAGCTGCTGTCGTACGGCCTGGGCATCACCAACATCTCGCCCCGCCCCACCGCCCGTGCCGACGAGCTGACGCCCGAGGAGTACCGCACGGGCGGGTGTGTGCTGGCCGGGAAGGTGACGCGGCTGCGCCCCGGGTGGCTCGCGGTGGTCGGTGTGACCGCCTACCGGGCCGCCTTCGGGAACCGGAAGGCCCGGACCGGCCCTCAGGAGGCGGCGATCGGCGGCGCCCGGGTGTGGGTGCTGCCCAACCCCAGCGGGCTCAACGCCCACTGGACGCTGGAGACGATGGCCGAGGAGTACGGCCGACTGCGCGCCGCCGCGCTCGACGGCCCGCCCTGACGGCCGGCCGCAGGGACGCTCCGGGACGCCTCACCCGGCTCTCGCTCCCCGTGCGCTCACCGGATACGATCCGGCCACACATGCGCACTTCCCAGGAGGCGGACGTTGGGACGGCTCACCGGCAGGGATCCCTCCCTGCTGCGCAGGATCAACTCCGCCGTCGTCCTGCGCGCGCTGCGCGCCGCCGACGGCCCACCGACGCTGTCCGACCTGGCCCAGGCCGCGGAGTTGTCCCGGCCGACGGTGGAGGGCGTGGTGGAGCAACTGGTGGAGGCCGGTCTGGCGGCCGAGGCCGCCGTCGGGCCCGGTGACGTCCGGCGGCAGGGGCGGCCCGCGCGCCGCTACCGCTTTCGGGCCGAGGCCGGTCATCTGCTCGGCATCGAGATCGGCCCGCACCGGGTGGCCGCCGTCCTCTCCGACTTGCGCGGACGGCGGCTGGGCACGGTCGGGCGCACGGTCTCCGAGCAGGCGACGGCCGACGAGCGGCTGGAGCGGGCGCGCGCGGTGGTCGCCGAACTGCTGCGCACCTGTGAGGTGCCGCGCAGCACCCTGCGCGCGGTGGGGGCGGGCAGTCCGGGGATCGTGGAGGCCGACGGCATGGTGCGGCTGTGCACGGCGCTGCCGGGCTGGACCGGTCTGCCGCTGGGCGAGCGGCTTCGGCGGTCTTTCCGCTGCCCGGTGCTGGTGGAGAACGACGCCAACGCCGCCGCGCTGGCCGAGCACTGGAAGGGCGCGGCCACCGGGGTCGACGACATGGTGTTCGTCCTGGCCGGGCTGAGCCCGGGCGCCGGCTCGCTGATCGGCGGGCGGCTGCACCGCGGGTTCGGCGGTGCGGCCGGGGAGATCGGCGCACTGCATCTGCTGGGGCGGGAGGCCACCCCCGAGCACCTGCTGTCCACGACCGGCGAGCCGCTGCACCCGCTGGACGAGGCGGCGGTGGCGCGGGTCTTCACGCTGGCGCGCGAGGGGGACGAGCGTGCGCGGCAGGCCGTCGAGCGGTTCATACGGCGCCTGGTGCACGATGTGGCCGCGCTGGTGCTGGCCCTGGACCCGGAGCTGGTGGTCGTCGGCGGGTGGGCCACCGGGCTGGACGGGGTGCTGGACCCGCTCCGCCGTGAGCTGGAGCGCTACTGCCTGCGGCCGCCGCGGGTCGCGCTGTCCCTGCTGGGCGGGGAGGCGATCGCGACCGGCGCGCTGCGGCTGGCGCTCGACCATGTCGAGGAGGAGCTGTTCACCGTGGAGGGCGCCGTCGCCCGCTGACGCCCCGTCGTCACCGGGCGCGTGGCGCGCGGTTCAGCTCGCCAGCAGCGAGACCCCGGCGGAGTCGCCGAAGGTGAGGCGGCAGGTGTCGGCCCGGTAGGTGGAGAGCGCGACCGCGGCGGTGCCGCCCGCGGCGAGGTAGCGGGTGGTGACGACGAGGACGGGCGCGCCGGGCAGCCGGTCGAGCCGCCTGGCGTCCTCCGCCCGGGCGGAGCCGAGTTCCACGGCCCTTTCCTGGCCGCCCAGTTCGAGGCGGTTCAGCTCGCGGAGGACGGCACGGCCGCGGGCGGCTCCCGCCTCGGTCTCGATGCCGGACATCCCGGGCACCGACGCGGCCGGTACGTACAGCGTCTCGGTGGCGACCGCCTGACCGTGGGCCATACGGACGCGTTGGACGGCGTACACCGGCCGGCCGGTGTCCGTGCCGAGCGTCCTGGCCAACGCGGCGGGCGGTACGGCCTCCTCGCAGTCCTCGGTCTGCCAGGCGTCCCCCGGGGCGCCGGGCCAGCTGTGCCGGGCGGGGTTCACGTCGACGCCGACGCGCGGCGGGGCGACGGTGGTACCCACCCCGCGGCGACGCTGGAGGCGCCCCTCCAGCTCCAGTTGCTCCAGGGCCTGACGGAGCGTGGCGCGGGCGACGCCGAAACGCGCTGCCAGGTCCCGTTCGTTCGGCAGGATCTCCCCCACCGCGAACTCCGAGTCGAGCGCCTCCGACAGCACGGTCCTGAGGTGCCGGTACTTCGGTTCCGGCACCGTCTCCAGTCGCGTGGTCCCCACCCTTTGCCTCCGCAGTCGCCGTGTCCCGCCGGGATTTATGCGCGCTTCTTTTTTAAAGGTTGTTGCGTATGCCGACCTTAGGGAGCGGCGACCCGCTTGGTCAAGACCAATCCGGCCCGCCAGCGTGCCGAAGCAGGAAGGCGGGCCGCCGGGAAGCGGCCGCGCGAGCGGCAGGATGGCGAGGGGGCATGGAGCATCGGGTAACGGTCGTCACCGGCGGCAGCCGAGGTATCGGGGCGGCGGTCGCCCGGCGGCTGGCGCGGGCCGGGCACCGTGTCGCGGTCGGCTGCCGGCACTCCCGCGAGGCGGCCGAGGAGACGGCGCGGGCGGTGCGCGCCGCGGGCGCCGAGGCGGTCGCCGTGCGGCTGGACACCCGTGTGGAGAGCGAGGTCGACGCCCTCGTCGAGGAGGCGGCCCGGAAGCTGGGCGCGGTCACGGGCGCGGTCCTGAGCGCCAGGATCACCGGCCCGCTGGGCCGGTTCACCGAGACCTCCACCGAGGTGATGCGCCGTGTGGTGGACGTCAACGTCATGGGCACTCTGCTGTGCGCCCGGCGCGCGGCCCCGGCGATGTCCACGCGGCACGGCGGCTTCGGCGGCTCGATCGTCACCGTCTCCTCGTGCGCGGCCACGCTCGGCAGCCCCGGCGAGTACGTCCACTACGCCGCGACCAAGGCGGCGCTGGACGCCATGACCGTCGGGCTCTCCAAGGAGCTGGGGCCCGACGGGGTGCGGGTGAACTCCGTACAGCCCGGGGCGGTTCTCACCGACATGCACGCCGCGATGGGGGATCCGCATCGGCCCTGGCGCAAGGCCGAGGTGATCCCGATGGGCCGCCCCGGGGAGCCGGAGGAGGTGGCGGGCGCGGTCGCCTGGCTGATGTCCCCGGAGGCGTCCTACACCACCGGGGCCGTGCTGCGGGTGAGCGGCTGCCTTTAGCACGGTCCCCGGGCGGCGGAATCCGGGGACCGCAGGGCGGCGGCCCGCTCCGGCGCGGGTACGCAGCCCTCCGGTGCCTCCGGCGGCCTCGGTGCCCCCGCCGTCCCGGACGGTTCCGGTGACTCCGCCGCTCCGGGCGCGGCCCGGCGGCGGGCCCGGGTGCCCGCGCCCAGCGCCACGCCCGCCCCGACCAGCAGGCTGCCGCCCGCCTGCGCCCAGCCGTAGGAGCCGGTGGCCACCAGGGGGGCGGTCAGCGCCGCGCAGACCGGGACGAGCCCGGAGAAGAGCGTGGCCCGCTCCGCGCCGATGCGGCGGACGGCCGCGTACCAGCAGACGAAACCGACCACTGTGACGACGACCGCCTGCCACAGCAGTGCCGCCGCCTCGGCCGGGTCCGGCATCCGCAGCCAGGCCCGGCCGTCGAGCACCGCTCCGAGCAGCGCGGCCTCCACCGCCGCCAGGGCGCAGGCCGCCGTGGACAGCAGGCGTGCGCCCAGCGGACGCACCAGGGGGACGGCGATCACCGCGAACCCCACCTCGCCCGCCAGCGCGGCGGCCGACCACAGCAGTCCGGCGGCGTCGGTACGTCCCCAGCCCTGGACGGCCACGGCCCCGGCCGCCACCAGCAGTGCCCCGTACACCACCGGACGTGCGGGCCGGCGGCCGTCCAGGGCCGGGACGACCACGGCCACGACGACCGGCGCACAGCCGACCAGTACGCCGGGCACCGCGGGTTCGGCGGTCCGCTCGGCGGCCAGTACGGCGAGGTTGAAGCCGACCATGCCCACGGCGGCGAGCAGGGCGAGGCGCGCCCACTGGCGCGCGGTCAGCAGGCGCAGGGGCGCGAGCGCCCCGCGCCCGAGCAACGGCAGGAGCAGCAGGCACGCCAGGCCGTAGCGAAGGGCCTGGCCGCCGGCGTGGGGATAGTCGCCGAGCACGCTGTTGGCGGTGAAGGAGGCGCCGACCAGACAGCAGGCGACGGCGGCGAGCAGGGCGCCGCGGCGGTGCTCGGCCCGGGAAGGGCCGGGGGAGGAGGTCATGGGGCCGACGCCAGGAAGGAGCGCGGACCGGTTTAAGGTCCACTTCCATGGCGGTTACGGGGACCACTTCCGGCGCAGGCGCAGGTGAAGGTGGCGGCGGAGACGTGGGAGGGCCGGGTGCGGAGCCGGGCGCCGGGCCCGGCGGCAGCGCGGCGTGGGGGCTGCTGCTGCCCGTCTGCGCGGCCCCGCCCCGGCAGCGCGGCCGCGCCCTGCAGACCGGCCTGCGCGAGGCGGTGCGCTCGGGCCGGCTGGCACCCGGCAGCCGACTGCCCTCCAGCCGCGAACTCGCCGCCGACCTGGGGGTTTCCCGGGGCCTGGTCACGGAGGCGTACGAGCAGCTGACCGCCGAGGGCTATCTCACCAGCAGCCGGGGCTCGGGCACCTGGGTGGGCAGCACCGCGCGCGACGCGCCGGTGGGCGCCGCACCCGCCGGGGAGCGTACGACCGCGCCCGCCGTGGACTTCCGGCCCGGCTCCCCCGACCCGGCGCTGTTCCCGCGTACCGCCTGGGCCGCCGCCCACCGCAGGGCTCTGGCCGCCCTGCCGCACCACGCCCTCGGCTACCCCGATCCGCGCGGGCTGTCCGAACTGCGTTCCGCGGTGGCCGCCCTGCTGACGCGGCGGCGCGGGGTGGCCGCCGATCCCGGACGGGTGGTGATCTGCTCGGGTGTGGCGCAGGCGATGACGCTGCTGGCCCTCACCCTGAACGGGCGTGAGAACCGGACGGTGGCGGTGGAGTCTCCGGGGAGCTTCGAACACGCGGCGCTGTTCTCGGCGGCCG
The DNA here is from genome assembly GCF_043660855.1 of Streptomyces shinuiensis. Taxonomy (NCBI): domain Bacteria; kingdom Bacillati; phylum Actinomycetota; class Actinomycetes; order Kitasatosporales; family Streptomycetaceae; genus Streptomyces; species Streptomyces shinuiensis. The sequence continues at coordinate 324,401 of NZ_JBIHML010000001.1, forward strand.
GGCTGCGCACCGCGCCGGTCGGCCTGGACTCGGAGGGCCTGCTCCCCGGGGAACTGGCGGCCTCGGGGGCGCGGGCCGCGGTGCTCACCCCCTCGCACCAGTTCCCGTCCGGCATCGCATACTCCGCGGCGCGCCGCTCGGCGCTGCTGGCCTGGGCCCGCGACGCGGACGGTCTGCTGGTCGAGGACGACTACGACGGCGACTTCCGCTACGACCGGGCGCCCGTCGGCTCGCTCCAGGGGCTCGACCCCCGGCGGGTGGCCTACACCGGGTCGGTCAGCAAATCCCTCGTGCCGGGGCTCCGGCTGGGCTGGCTGGTGGCGCCGGACGAGCTGGCGGGGGAGATCGTGGAACGCAAGCGGACCATGGATCTGGGCCATCCGGTCCTGGACCAGGCGCTGCTGGCCGACTTCATCGCCCGCGGCGAGTACGACCGGCAGTTGCGGCGCTGCGGACGCGCCTACCGGCAGCGGCGCGACGCACTGCTGCGGGCGCTGGCGGAGCACATCGGGGGCACGGAGGCGTCGGGGATCGCCGCGGGGCTCCACGTCATCGCCGCGCTGCCGCCGCGGTGCGGCCCGCAGGACCGCCTCCTGGCCCGTGCGGCCCGGACGGGGGTGGCGGTGCGGCCGCTGTCCGACTACGTGCCGCCGCGTCCGCCGTCGCCGCCGTCCTCGTCCTCGCCGCCATGGAGCGACGGCGAGGACGGTGAGAACGGCGGGCGCGTACGGCTGGTGCTGGGCTACGCCCATCCGACGCCGAGCCGGATCGCGCACGGCGTACGGCTGCTGGCCGAGGCGGCCCGGCGTCCGTGAGGGGAGCGGGGAGGGCCCGCCGCCGCGTCAGATCTCCAGCTCCGCCTCGATCCTGCGCAGCTGGTGCCGGGCCATGGCGAGGTTCGCCCGCGCCTTGTCCAGGGCCAGGTAGAGGAAGAGGCCGTTGTTGCCGCGCCCCCTCAGCAGCCGGATCAGGTGGTACTGCCCGCCGAGGGTGATCAGGATGTCCTCGATCTCGTCCTTCAGGCCCAGCATCTCCATGGTGCGCACCTTGGCGCGGACCACGTCGGTGTTGCCGGCCGCGGCGACGTTCAGATCGAGGTCCTTGCCTCCTCCGACGGTGCCGAGCGCCATACCGCTGGTGTAGTCGACGAGGGCGGCCCCGAGGGAGCCCTCGACGGCGGTCATCGCTTCCTTGAGGGAGGTTTCGACGTTGGCCATGGCTGTCGCACTTCCTTTCCGTGTGCACCGCGGTGCACGTTCCGTTGTTTCTCTGACATATCGGTTGGCGGCGGGTTGACTCGCCCGCGACGCGGGCCCCGGGGAGGCAGGGCACTGCCGGTGGTCCCGGCTCGGCTCAGCCGTCCTTCGGCCCCTCGTCCGCGCCCGCGGCCAGGCGGGCGATGCGGGCTCCGGTCCGGCGGGCCTCCAGATGGATGCGGCCCACGTTGGCGCGTGGCTCCGCCAGGACGGCCAGGAAGGCGGCGGGGCCCGCCGCGTAGGCCGCGACGTAGCCCCTCTCCCCCCGCACCAGCAGTTCGCGGAAGCGGCCCCGGTCGGCGGTCTCCGCCAGCCGCAGCGCGTCGGCGAGGGCGGTGGCGGTGAGCCCCGCCAGGGCGCCGGCCTGCGTTCCGGGGGCGTCCTCCGCGAGCAGGACGCCCCCGGCGCCGACCGCGAGGGCACCGGTCAGATGGGGGACGCGGGACCGCAGCATGCGCAGCTCTCGCAGCACTTCCGGGTCGGCCGCGGCGGGCTGCCGCACTCCGGCGAACTGCTTCAGTGCGCGCCTCACGGCAGGCCTCCGGGGCCGGCGGGAACGGTTCGGTGCATCACAGGCGCGCCTCCAGGGCATCGCGGATCCGGAGCAGCAGGGCGATGTCCGGGTCGGTGGACACCTCCGGGCCCCGCGCGTCGGACGCGGGGGGCGGGTGCGGGACGGCCCCGGACGCCGGGGGCTCCGGGGGGGCCGGGGCCCGGGAGGAGGGTGCCGGTCCGGGCGCGGGTGTCCGGATGTACCCGGCGGCGGCCAGCCGCCGTACGTCGATCAGCACGTGGAAGGCCGGGCGGCCGAGCCGTCGCGCGATGTCGGCGGGGGTGCGCACCCCGTCCGCCAGTTCCAGGAGGGCACGCTGCCTGCGGGTCGGGGCGGGGAAGCCGGTCTCCTGACCTCGGACCACCGGGGCGGCGTCCACCCCCGGGTGCGGCCACAGGTCCTCCAGCAGCCTTCTGCGGCGCAGGACCTCGCGTTGCAGGTCCCCCGCCGGAACCGGCCGGACGGGCCCCAGCCAGTGGGAGAGGCCGCTGCGGAACCGGGCCGGTCCGCTGCCGGGGGCGAGGGCGAAGAAGGCCGCGTCGTACAGCGCGCCCAGGTGGTAGACCTCCAGCTCGCCCCGGGTCAGCCGGCCGTTGTCGACCAGGAAGCGCGCGACCTGCCGACGGGCCCCGGCCCGCTCCACGGCCTCCCGCCAGCCCTCGGCGGGGAGTCTGCCGCCGAGGGTGAGCAGCACGTCCAGTCCCGGGGAGACGGGGCTCTCCGCGTGGACGATCTCGCCGTCGCGCAGATAGAGCGTCCCATTGCCGCGCAGCAGCGCCCCGGTGGCCCGCCGCGCAGCGAGATGGCCGAGCATCGGGGAGAGGGCGGCCCTCACCCGAGCACCAGCCGCTCGGACAGGTGGCGCAGGCGGATGCGGGCGAGGGCGAGGTTGCCGTCCTCCCGGTCGAGCCACAGGTGGATGAAGAGGCTCCCGTCGAAGACCTGCCCGACGAAGCGCAGCAGGTGATAGCCGTCGCGGGTGGTGACGATGAGGTCCTCGACGGGCTCTACCCCGCCGGGCCCCGGCTCCTGCTCGGCCTCCCCGCCGTCGCTTCCGCGTCCGGAGCCGGCGGGCGCGGCGAACGCGGTGTGCTCGGCGGCCGTGCGGGCGAGTTCGGCCGTCTGGGCGGCGGTCGTCTCGTGGTCGCCGCACGACGGCTCGCCCACCGCACCGAGCGCGAGCCCACTGGTCCAGTCGACCACGGCGGCGCCGCGGGCACCGGGCAGCGTCATGGCTTCGAGCAGGCATTCGTCGATTCCGGGCATGCGCAACCCCCCTCCTGCTCGACGTGTGGACGCACCCACCGGTGGTGCGGAAGTGACGATTAGGTTACGCATCGTGTCACCCGTTGCGGGCACATTTGAACGATTCCGACCGAGGAAGCGGCGTACTGTTCGATTGGCAAATGAACTTGTCATTTTCACGTCGCTCTCCGCCCGCCTGTCCCGGCGTCCGTCCCGGCTCGGCGGCTCTGATGCGGCGGGCACCGCCGCGTCCACCCGGAACGGGTCCGCACGCGGCGGCGCGGCGCTGTTCACCGAGGTGCTGCGCCCCGGTCCCGTGGGGCGGCGGGCGGCCGGGCGTCCATGGGTCCGGCGCAATACGCTGCTCCCATGGACGCGAGTGACGACCGCACGGACGATCCCGCGGCCGGTCTGACGTATGCCGGGGCGGGCGTCACCCGGGAGGGGTCCCTGCCCGGCCGTCCGCCGGGCTTCGGACGGCTGCGGGTACGCACCCGCCTCGGCGTGGGCCGGGAGGTCTTCCGAACCGCCGGACGGGCCGTACTGACCTGGCGGATGCACCGGGCCATGGGCGTGGAGATGGCCACCGGCTCCCCGCGTGCCGAGCCCGGGGTGCGCGTGGTGGTGGGCCTGGGCGCCGGACGGCTGAGGATCCACGCGCCGTGCCGGGTGGTGTGGACGGCGGACGGCGAGCGACGGGCGGGCTTCGGCTACGGGACGCTGCCGGGGCATCCGGAGCGTGGCGAGGAGGCGTTCGTCGTGGAGCTGGACGACGACGGGGCGGTCTGGCTGGAGGTGCGGGCCTTCAGCCGCCCCGAGGTGTGGTGGGTGCGGGCCGCCGGGCCGCTCGTGCCGCTGTTCCAGCGGCTGTACGCCCGGCGGTGCGGGGCGGTGCTGCGGCGACTCTCCCGCGCCTCCCGCGCTTCCCGCGCATGACGAAGCGCCCGGCGGGGAGGGCGCCCGGCAAAAAGGGCATGGTTCCCAGAAGGCCCTTAACCCATCGGTCACAAACCGTTCGTGATCACGCAACACCGGTCGGTGAGAGTGGCCGCATGACAGGATCCTCCGCGCACCGTGCAGACCGCCGCACCGCTCGACGCGCCGCCCGCCGCAAGGCCGCCGGCCCGCACCACTGGCGGCACGATCTGGTCGAGCTGGCGGCGCTGTTCACGGCCGTGACCGTGGCCGACAGCATCGCCAAGACGGTGGCGCACGGACCCGACGGCCCCGTGCTGCTGGTGCTGTCGGCCGCCGCACTGCTGGCCACGGCCGGGATCCACACCTGGTGGGCGCGGCGGCGCCACCACCCGCCGCCCGATCCCGGCGGCGGTCCGGCCGCCGTGGGCTCCGCGCAGGGGCCGCCGGTGCTGTGGCGGCTGCGCACCACCGTGCGGGAGGAGCCCGGATCGCTCGCCGCGCTGTGCGCCGTCCTGGCGGAGCTGCGGGTGGACGTCATCGGCCTCCAGACGCACCCGCTGGGCGAGATGACGGTGGACGAGTTCCTGCTGCGGGCGCCCCGCGCGCTGGAGGCCGCCGAGCTGGGCCGGGCGGCGGCCGCGGCGGGCGGGCGGGACACCTGGCTGGAGCGGGCCGACGCCCACGATCTGGTGGACACCCCCACCCGAGTGCTGGGCCTGGCCACCCGTACCGCGCTGGACAGCGCCGAACTTCCGCTGGCACTGCGCCAGTTGCTCGGCCGCTGCACGATCCGCTCGGTGCCCTCCCGGGCAGCGGCCGGGCAGCCGGGCGAAGAGCCGCGCGGGGAACCGCACGGGGAGGACCTCCCCGAGGACGGTGTGCTGGAAGGGGCGGTGATCCGGATGCACGATCCGCGCGGCGGGACGATCGTCGTGGAGCGCCCCCACCTGCCCTTCACCCCGACCGAGTTCGCCCGGGCCCGTGCCCTGGTCGAGCTGGACGCCCGGCTGGACGCCCAGCCGGCCCCCCGCCCGGCCGGGGCCGCCGGGTCCGGCCCCGGGGAGGGGCCGGCGGGCCGGATGCCGCGCCGCCGCGAGACGCTCACGCTCCCGGAGGGGAACGAGATCACCGTACGGCGGGCGGACACCTGCGACCTCGAGGCCGCACGCGCGATGCACCGGCGCTGTTCGGCGCACACCCTGGCCGCGCGCTACCACGGCCCGGTCAGGGACGTCGACCGTTATCTGGACCACCTGCTCAGCCCGCGCTTCGGCCGCACCCTGGCGGCAGAGACGGCGTCGGGGAAGCTGGTGGCGCTCGGCCATCTGATGTGGGACGGCGACGAGACGGAGGTGGCCCTCCTCGTCGAGGACGTCTGGCAACGCCGCGGCATCGGCGCCGAACTGCTGCGCCGTCTGGTGGCGATGGCCGCCGAGGCGCGCTGCGAGAGCGTCTACGCCGTGACGCAGTCGCACAACACCGGCATGGTGGCGGCCATGCGCGGCCTGGGGCTGCCGCTGGACTACCAGGTCGAGGAGGGCACCTTGGTGATCACCGCCCGGCTCGTCCCGGTTCCGGCAGCCGCCGAGACGGGGCCGCGCTGACGCCCACGGCATCCCCTGCGGCGCTCCCGGCGCGTCGCCCGGCCCCGCTCCCGGCTCCCCGGGCGGAACCGAGCGCCGCGTCGAGGTCGTTCCACAGGTCCTCGACGTCCTCCAGGCCGACCGACATCCGCAGCAGCCTCTCGCCGATCCCTCCGGTGCGGCGGTCGTCCTCGCAGACGATGCGGTGGCTGATGGACCCGGGGTGCTGGATGAGGGTGTCCACGCTGCCGAGGCTGACCGCCGGGGTGATCAGCCGCACCCCCGCGATCACCTCGTGCGGTTCCCCCTCCACCTCGAAGGAGACCATGGCACCGCCCAGCCTCGGGTAGTACACCCGGGCGATCCGCGGGTCGTCCGCCAGGCGCCGGGCCAGTTCCGCGGCCGTGGCCGACTGCGCCCGCACCCGCACCGGCAGCGTGGACAGGCCGCGCAGCAGCAGATAGCCGGCGAGCGGGTGGAGTACGCCGCCGGTGGCGAAGCGCACCTTCCGCAGCTCGCGGGCCGTCTCCTCGTCGCAGGCGACGGCGCCGCCGAGGACGTCGCCGTGACCGCCCAGGTACTTGGTGGCGCTGTGCAGCACGATGCGTGCGCCGTGCTCGACCGGCCGCTGCAGCACGGGGGTGGCGAAGGTGTTGTCGACCAGCAGCGGCACGGAACCGCAGGAGTGCGCCACGGCCTTCAGGTCGATTTCGGCCAGAGTGGGATTGGCCGGTGTCTCCACCATCACCAGGCCGGTGTCGGGACGTATGGCGTCGGCGATGCCCGCCGGGTCGGTCCAGGTCACCTCGGTGCCCAGCAGTCCGCTGCTGAGCAGGTGGTCACTGCAGCCGTACAGCGGCCGGACCGCGACGACGTGCCGCAGCCCCTGGGCGGCGCGCACCAGGAGCACGGCGGTCAGGGCCGCCATGCCGCTGGCGAAGGCCACGCCCGCCTCGGCGCCCTCCAGCCGGGCCAGGGCCGTCTCGAAACGTGCCACGGTGGGGTTGTCGAGCCGGGCGTAGACCGGCGGGCCCTGCAGCTGGGCGCCGGTGGCGGCGAACTCGTCCAGCCGGGCGGCCTCGGCCCGGCTGTCGTGGGAGGGGTAGGTGGTGGACAGGTCCAGGGGGGCGGCGTGCAGGCCGAGCGCCGCGAGGTCCTCGCGTCCGGCGTGCACGGCCTCGGTGGCCAGCGTCCGGGTGGCGGCCGACGGTGTCGTGTCCATGCTGTCCTGGTGGGTCATGCCGCGATGCTGAACAACTACCGGCGTGTAGCGGAAATCAGCCGTGCTATGTTCGGAGAATGTCCGATTCAGTCGTTCTCGACCCGGTCGACCTGGAGATTCTGCGCCTTCTGCAGAACGACGCCCGGACCACCTACCGCGATCTCGCCGCCGCCGTCGGCGTGGCCCCTTCGACCTGTCTGGACCGAGTGGCGCGACTGCGTCGCGGCGGGGTGATCCTCGGCCACGCGCTACGACTGGATCCGGCCAAACTCGGAAGGCCCCTGGAAGCTCTTCTTTCGGTACAGGTCCGGCCTCACAGAAGGGAGCTGATCGGCCCGTTCGTGGAACGCGTCCGAGCGCTGCCGGAGTCGCGGGCGCTGTTCCACCTGACCGGTCCCGACGACTACCTCGTCCATGTCGCGGTCGCCGGGACCACAGATCTGCAGCGACTGGTGCTGGACGAGTTCACCTCGCGCCGGGAGGTCGCCCGGGTCGAGACGCGGCTGATCTTCCAGCAGTGGACGTGCGGCCCGCTGCTGCCTGCCGAGCGGCCCGGCTGACCCGCGGCGCCCCGGTGGCCTCCCCCGTGACTCGGCGGGCGCCGCCGTACCAGGATGAGGCCCATGTCCGATGCCACGAACACCTCGCCCGACACCGCGCACGGCGCCGAACCCCTGCCCCGCCGGGTCGCCGACGCCTATGTCGACGACCTGGTCGCACTCGATCCGATCCTCGGCACCTACCTCGGTCTCCCCGGCGGCTCGAAGGAACTGCCCGACTTCTCCCCCGACGGCCAGGAGGCCCAGGCCGCCCTGGACCGCGCCACTCTGGAGCGGCTCGCAGAGGCCGAGCGGCGGCCCGGAGGGGACGGCGACGCCGAGCGGCGCTGCGCGCGGCTGCTGCGCGAGCGGCTGACCGCGGGGCTCGCCGTGCACGAGGCGGGCGAGGGGCTGCGCGCCGTCAGCAACCTCCACTCCCCGGTGCACTCGGTACGCAGTGTGTTCACGCTCATGCCGACCGCGACCGACGAGGACTGGGCGGCCGTCGCCCGGCGGATGACAGCCGTGCCGGCGGCCCTGGAGGGCTACCGCGCCTCGCTGGCCAAGGGCCTGGCCGGCGGGCTTCCGGCCGGTCCGCGCCAGGTGGACACCGTGATCGGACAGCTCGGCGAGTGGCTGGGCGAGAACGGCGGCGGAAACTGGTTCGCGTCCTTCGCCGCCGGCGGCCCCGAGTCCCTGCGCGCCGAGCTGGACAGGGGCGCCACCGCGGCCGCCGGCGCGGTGGCCGTTCTGCGCGACTGGCTGCGGGACACCTGCGCCCCGGCCGTCCACGGGGCCCCGGACACCATGGGCCGCGAGCGGTACCGGCGGTGGGCGCGCTACTGGAACGGCACCGACCTGGACCTGGCGGAGGCGTACGCCTACGGCTGGGAGGAGTACCACCGCGTCCACGCCGAGATGCGCTCCGAGGCCGGGAAGGTCCTGCCGGGTGCCGCGACCCCGTGGGAGGCGCTGCACCACCTCGACACGCACGGCCGGGCGATCGAGGGCGTGGAGGAGACCCGGGTGTGGCTCCAGGAGCTGATGGACGAGGCGGTCGAGAAGCTGGACGGCACGCACTTCGACCTGGCCGGGCCGGTCCGGCGCGTGGAGTCCATGATCGCCCCGCCGGGCAGCGCCGCCGCGCCGTACTACACCGAGCCGTCGCTGGACTTCTCCCGGCCCGGCCGCACCTGGCTGCCGGCGATGGGACGGACCCGCTTCCCCCTCTACGAGCTGGTCACCACCTGGTACCACGAGGGCGTCCCCGGCCACCACCTCCAGCTCGCCCAGTGGACGTACGTCGCCGACCGGCTCTCGCGCTACCAGACATCGGTGGGGATGGTCAGCGCCAACGCCGAGGGCTGGGCGCTGTACGCGGAGCGGCTGATGGACGAGCTCGGCTTCCTGCGCGACGCCGAGCTGCGGCTGGGCTATCTGGACGCGCAGATGATGCGCTCCATCCGGGTCATCGTGGACATCGGCATGCACCTGGGGCTGGAGATCCCGGGCCACTCCCCCTTCCGCCCCGGAGAGCGGTGGACACCACGGCTGGCCCAGGAGTTCTTCGGCATGCACAGCGGCCTCCCCGCCGACCACGTCGAGAGCGAGCTGGTGCGCTACCTGGGCATGCCGGGCCAGGCGATCGGCTACAAGCTGGGCGAACGCGCCTGGCTGAAGGGGCGTGCGGCCGCCCGTACTGCGCACGGCGACGCGTTCGACGCCAGGAGGTGGCACATGGGCGCGCTGTCCCTGGGCTCGCTGGGCCTGGACGACCTGGTGGCGGAGCTCTCCGCGCTCTGAGCCGCGCGCCGAGCCGCACTCCGGGTGCCGTACGACGCTCCGCAGGGCGCGCGGACCTCTGCCGCGCGCCCTGCCGGGGCCGGGCGGAGGGCGCCGGGGACCGTGTCGGGGGCGCGCCGGGGGCCGTGATCCGTCATCCTCGCGGCGCGCCGCGGTGGCCGTCACCCGGTTTTCGGCACCCGGTGGCGAACGGCGGAGCCGGAGCGGGTCTTGACCACTTCCAGCTGCGCCGGGATGCGCCGGCGCAGATCGGCGACGTGGCTGACGATGCCGACGCTGCGGTCGCGTTCGCGCAGGGAGTCCAGGACGTCCAGCACCTCGTCGAGGGTCTGGTCGTCCAGACTGCCGAACCCCTCGTCGATGAAGAGGGTGTCCAGGCGCAGTCCGCCCGCCTCCTCGGATACGACGTCGGCGAGGCCGAGGGCGAGGGCGAGGGAGGCGAAGAAGGACTCGCCGCCGGAGAGGGTGGCGGTGTCGCGCTCGTTGCCCGTCCAGGCGTCGATCACGTGCAGGCCGAGCCCGGAACGGCCGCGGCCGAAGGCGCGCGCGTCGGAGTGGACGAGGGTGTAGCGGCCCGCGGACATGTGCGCCAGGCGGGCGCTGGCCGCGGCGGCGACCTGCTCCAGACGGGCGGCCAGCACATAGGACTCCAGACGCATCCGGTGCTCGTTCTCCGCCGACGTGCCGGCGGTGAGAGCCGCCAGCCGGGCGACGCGGTCGTACTCCTCGCGCAGCGGGGCGAGTTCCCGGGCGTCGGCCAGGGCGCGGGCGGAGAGCCGGTCGAGCTGCTCACAGCGGGTGCGGGCCTCGGCGTGGGCGGCGGAGGCGTCGTTCAGCCGTGCCACGGCCGCCGCCGGAGCGGCCTCGACCCCGGCGGTGCCGGCTGATCCGGCGCCGGCCGGTTCGAGGTCCGCCGGTGTGAAGTCCGCGAGTTCGGGGGCGGCCAGTTCGGCCGCGACGGCCGCCTCCTCGGCCTGCCGGGCGTCGATGCGGCGTTGCAGCAGGCGCTGCTCGTCGCCGCTGAGCCGGGCGCAGGCGGCGGCCCGCGGAGTGTCGAACCCGGCGCGCCAGGCGGCGTCCGCGAGCCGGGCGTCGGCCTCCTTCAGCCGCAGCGCGGCGGCCGCGGCGGCGGCCGCGGCCTCGGCGGCACCGGCCAGCCGCCGTGCCAGGCGCCCCAGTTCGGCCGCCCGGTGGGCGACGGAGGGGGCCTCGCCCCGGGCGCGGGCCACCTGTTCCTCCAGCTCGGCCCGCTCCCCCAGCAGCGCCTCGCGCAGGGAGAAGCGGGAGGCCACCCTCCGTTCGGCCTCCCGCCGGACGGCCAGGCGGGTGTCGTGCTCGCGGACGGCGCGTTGCAGGGCCGCTCGGGCGTCCTGCGTGCCGGCCGCCGCCTGCCGGGCGGCGTCGTGGTCGCCCTCCAGCACGGCGACCCGCCCGGCGAGTTCGGCGGCGGGCGTCGCGCCCGCCTCCTCGACCGCCGCGGCCAGCCGGTCGCGTATGGAGTCCAGCCGCCGCTCGGCCCGCCGCCGTGCGTCCTCGGCCCGCTGGTAGCCGGCCAGAGCGCTCTCCTCGGCGCCCCGGTCGACGTGCCCGTTCCCGGGGCGTGCCGGGTCGGGGTGCTCGCGGGAGCCGCACACCGTGCACGGCGCGCCCTCCTCCAGTCCGGCGGCGAGTTCGGCCGCGATGCCGCGCAGGCGTCGCTCCTTGGCCTCCAGCCAGTGCTCCCTGGCGGTCAGAGCCCGCTCAAGGGCGGCCGACAGCTCGGCGCCGGCCGCTTCCCGCTCGGTGGCGAGGGTGTCGCGGCGGCGGGCGGCGTCCAGGGTGCGCCGCATGCCGTCCAGCCGCCGGGCGAGCTGCTCGGCGCGGGGCGCGGCCTCCGCGGCGGCGTCCACGTGCCGCTGGTGGGCGGCGCGGGTGGCCTCCCACCCCTCCAGCCACTCCTCCGCCTCGCGCAGCAGTTCCTCGTCCGAGCCCGACTCCCGCTCCAGCGAGGCGAGTTCGGCGTTGAGACGGGCGACGCGCTCCTCGGCGCGCCGGGCGGCCTCCAGTGCGCCCAGCTCCTGGCGGGTGGCGCGTTCCAGGTCCGCCAGGCGCTCGGCGGGGGCCTGGGCCGCCTCGCCGGGCAGTTCGGCGCGGGCCCGCTCCTCGGCGTACGCGGCGTCGCGGCCCTCGCTCGCGGTCTCGTCCCGCAGGGCGAGGGCGGGGGCGACGGTGTCGGCGGCGCGGGCCCGCTCCAGCCGGGCGCGGTCGGCGCGGTGCTCCTCCTCCCGCGCGGCCAGCTCCCCGGCGCGCCGCCGGGCCTGTGCGTACCGCCTGCGGCGCCGTTCCAGCTCGCGCGCCTCGTCCAGCCGCCGCCGGGCGTCGGTGTGGGCCCGCTCGGCCAGGCTCAGGGCCGAGGCCGTCGCGTCCAGCCGTTCGCGGGCCAGGGCGCGGGCGGGCGCGGCCCACCCGAGTACGGCGTCGGCCAGACCGAGGTCGCCGGGCGAGAGACCGGCGAGGGGATCGCCGTCCGGTCCCTCACCCGGCTCGGTGGCGCCCCCCGACGCCTGCCACATGCGGTGGGCCAGGGCGAGCAGCCGCTCGTCGCCGTCGCGCACCCGGCGCTGCGCGGCGGCGCGCAGCTCGGCCAGGTGCTGTTCGACGGCGGCGAAGCGGCGGGTGTCGAAGAGACGGCCCAGCAGTTTCGCGCGCTCCTCCGCACCGGCCCGCAGGAAGCGCGCGAAGTCGCCCTGCGGCAGCAGCACCACCTGGCAGAACTGCTCGCGGCTCATGCCCAGCAACTGGGCCAGTTCCTCGCCGATCTCCTGGTGGGAGCGGCTGAGCGCCTTCCAGGTGCCGGTCGCGGCGTCGTACTCGCGCAGCCAGGACCGGGCCTTGTCGGTGGTCGTGCCGGTGCCGCGCTTCTTGGGGCGCCGCTGCTCGGGCTGCCGGGTGACCTCCAGCCGCCGTCCGCCGACGGTCAGGTCCAGGACCACCTCGGTGCGGGTGCCGGGGCCGGCGTGGTCGCTGCGCAGTCTGGTGGGGCCGGAGGTCTGGCGGGCGCCGGGCACCCCGCCGTACAGGGCGTAGCAGACGGCGTCCAGCACGGAGGTCTTGCCCGCGCCGGTGGGTCCGTGCAGCAGGAACAGCCCGGCGGCGGACAGCTCGCCGAAGTCCACCTCCTGGGTGTCGCCGAAGGGGCCGAAGGCGGTGACGGCGAGCCGGTGCAGTCTCATCGGGGCGCCTCCGTGCGAGCCGCCTCGGCGCGTACGGCGTCCAGGGCGGCGCCCAGCAGGGCCCGTTCGCTCCCGTCGGGCCCCGATCCGCCGCGGACGTGGGCGACGAAGTCCTCGGCGATCTCCTGGTCGGTGCGGTCGCGCAGCCGGCGCCCGTAGGAGGCGAGGGGGTCCCGCTCTGCGCGCTCGGGGTCGAAGACGAGGGTGAGGACGTGGGGGAAACGGGCGGCGAGCCGGGCCATCGGCTCGCGCGGGCGGACGGGGTCGGTGAGGGTGGCCTCGACCCAGGCCTGCTCGTGGCGCTCCAGTGCGGGGTCGGCGAGCAGTTCCTCCAGCGTCCCGCGGACACGCGCCAGCGGGCGCGGCACCGGGCAGTCGATCCGCTCGGCCGCCACCTCCCCGCGCGGCCCGAGGTCGACCAGCCACATCGACTTGCGGTGGTGGGTCTCGGAGAAGGAGTAGGCCAGCGGCGACCCGGAGTAGCGGATCCGCCCGGTGAGGGTCTGGCAGCCGTGGAGGTGGCCCAGCGCCGCGTAGTCGGCGCCCCCGAAGACGGAGGCCGGGACGGAGGCGACACCGCCGACGGTGATGTCGCGCTCGCTGTCGGACGGCTCGCCCCCGGTGACGAAGGCGTGGGCGAGGACGACCGAGCGGGTTCCGGCGGGGCGGGCGGCCAGGTCGGCGCGCACCCGGTCCATGGCGGCGCCCAGCACCGTCGCGTGCCCGGCCCGCTCCACCCCGAAGTGGTCCTTGACCAGGGCCGGCTCCAGGTAGGGCAGGCCGTAGAACGCCACCTCGCCATGGGCGTCGGACAGCAGGACGGGGGTGGCGCAGCCGACGGGGTCGGTGCGCAGATGGACACCCGCCCGCTCGATGAGCCCGGCGGCCACCCCCAGCCGGCGGGCCGAGTCGTGGTTGCCGGAGATCATGACCGTCGGCACGCCGAGATCCGCCAGGCGGTGCAGGGTGTCGTCGAAGAGTTCGACGGCGGCCAGCGGCGGCACCGCCCGGTCGTAGACGTCCCCGGCGACGAGGACGGCGTCGACGCGCTCGGTGCGCGCCACCTCCACCAGGTGGTCGACGAAGGCCTCCTGGGCGGACAGGAGGCTCACCCGGTGGAAGCTCCGGCCCAGGTGCCAGTCGGAGGTGTGCAGCAGTCTCAAGATCCGGCTCCGCCCCGCAACGTCTGCCCCTCTCCTCGCCCCCGTCGGCCGCCCTCCGGATTCTCGCTTGACTTCCTCCCCCCTCCTGAAGGAGGGGGATTCCCACGGCTCGCGCCGTAGGGGTTTCTGCTTCATCGCCGACTGCCCGCCCGGAGTACTCCGTTTAGGTCTTACACCAGCTCCACAGACAGAGGCCGTCAGCCCGACGGCCGGGATGTTCTTCGCTGTGTTCACGTCCCGGTCGTGGGTCGTCCCACAATCGCACGTCCACGTCCGGACGTTCAGCGGCATCTTATCCCGCAAGGTGCCGCAGACGGAGCAAAGCTCGGAGGAGGGGAACCAGCGGTCGATCGCGATCACTTCGCGGCCGTACCACTGGGCCTTGTACTCCAGCATGCTCCGGAACTCCGACCAGGCCGCGTCACTGATGGCACGGGCCAGGCTGCCGTTCTTCACCATGTTCCGAACGGCAAGGTCCTCGATCACGATCGTTTGGTTTTCACGAACGAGCCGAGTGGTGAGCTTGTGCAGGTGGTCACGCCTGCGGTCGGTGATGCGGGCGTAGACCTTGGCGACCTTCCGGCGGGCCTTGGCCCGGTTGGTGCCGTCGCCCTTGGCCTTGCGGGCAAGCTGCCGCTGGGCCTTGGCGAGGCGAGTACGGTCACGCCGCTCATGCCGGGGGTTGGAGACCTTCTCACCGGTCGGAAGGGTCAGCAGGTGGTCGAGGCCGACGTCGATACCGACGGCCGCGCTGGTGGCGAGCAGCGGCCTAACGGAGGGATCCTCGCACAGCAGGGACACGTACCAGCGTCCGGCCGCGTCCTGGGAGACGGTCACCGTGGACGGCGACGCGCCCTCGGGCAGTGGACGGGACCATACGATGTCGAGCGGTTCCGCCATCTTCGCCAGTGTCAGCTTCCCGTCCCGGAACCGGAACGCGCTGATGGTGTACTCCGCCGACTTCCGCGACTTCTTCCGCGACTTGAAACGCGGGTACTTCGCCCGCTTGCCGAAGAAGTTCGTGAACGCCGTCTGGAGATGGCGCAGGGCCTGCTGGAGCGGGACGGAAGAGACCTCGTTGAGGTACGCGAGTTCATCGGTCTTCTTCCAGGCCGTCAGCATCGCCGACGTCTGGTTGTAGTTCACCCGCTCCTGCCGCGTCCACGCCTCGGTGCGTGCGGCCAGGGCCAGGTTGTAGACCTTCCGCACGCAGCCGAACGTGCGGGACAGCTCGGCTGCCTGCTCGTCGGTGGGGTGGAAGCGGTACTTGAACGCCCGCTTCACGTGGGTGGTCTTCACAGCTCACACACTGCCCCGTCAGCTTGTGACGTGGTGCGGGCGATTGCGGGTATACGGCGGTCCGCTCCGACGGCGAACCGGCTTTCTCTGCCCTGCTCCGCAGGAGCTTCGTTTCCTCCCCCGACTGAAGCCGGGGGTATCCACGAAGGAAGGGCCCGATGATCCGTTCGGCGAAATGCCCCGGACGGGCGAATCGGGCGGCTCGGGGCGCCCGGCGGCCGGACGGCCGACGAACCGCACCCGGCTCGCGGTGCCGGGGAGCCCGCGGGGGCCGCCTGTCATGATGTGCTCCTTCGCGCTTGCTTGCGTGCTTCGAGTGGGGGATCCGAGTGGGGGGAGAGGAATGAGCCGGTTCCGTTACGCGGTGGGGGAGTTGGCGACGGCGCAGAAGTCGGCCAAGGGGGTGTCGCTGTACTCGCGGTACGTCAACCGGCCGGCCGGCCGGTTACTGGCCGCCGCGGCCTACGGCGCGCGGATGTCGCCCAACCAGGTCACGGCGGTCAGCGCGGTGTTCACGTTCACGGGGGTGGCACTGATCGCCCTGCTGCCGCCCTCACACGGTCTGGCGCTGGGGGTGTTCGCCGCACTGGTGACCGGCTTCGCGCTGGACTCGGCCGACGGGCAGCTCGCCCGGCTGACGCGGCGGGGCAGCCCGGCCGGGGAGTGGCTGGACCATGTGGTGGACTGCGCGAAGATGCTCGCGCTCCACACGGCGGTGCTCGTCTGCTTCCACCGCCACTTCGGCTTCTCCGATCCGGTGTACCTGCTCATCCCCCTGGCCTTCCAGTTCGCCACCGTGACGGTCTTCTTCGGGGGCGTCCTCACCGAGCAGCTGAAGCGGAACGCGGCAGGCACCGGGGCGCGCGTGCCCGCGGCCCCGCCCCCCGCGCCCTCCGCGCTGCGCTCGGTGGCACTGCTGCCGGTGGACTACGGGCTGCTGTGCGCGGTGTTCCTCTTCCTGGGCAGCCGCGAGCTGTTCCTGGTGCTGTACTGCTCGCTGCTCGCCGCCCATCTGCTGTTCCTGCCGGCGTTCCTGGCGAAGTGGTACCGCGAGCTGTCCGTCCCCGCCCGCTGACCGGCCGCCCCGCCCTCCCGCCGCCCCGCGCGCCGGGGCGGCGGGGCGGCGCGCGGCCGGCTCAGGCCGACTCGGCCAGCCCGTCGAGCGCCCGTCTCAGCAGCGTGCTGGAGGTGTGGACGGTGTAGGGGAAGTACACGACCTCGACTCCGACACCGGCGAAGTCGCGTTCCAGCTTCTGCCCCTTCTCCGTGCCCCGCCAGTCGTCGCCCTTGAAGATGACGTCGAAGCGCACCTGCCGCCAGGTCTCCACTTTGTCGGGCACCGTCTCCACGAACGCGGCGTCCACGAAGCGGATGCTGCGTACGATCTCCAGCCGCTCGGTGAGCGGCACGACCGGCGACCTGCCCTTGGCCTGCCGGGCCATCTCGTCGGACACCACCCCGGCCACCAGGTAGTCGCAGCGACTCCTGGCGTGCCGCAGGATGTTCAGGTGCCCGACGTGGAACAAGTCGTACACCCCGGGCGCGTAGCCCACTCGGTGCGTCATCCGCTCTCCTCGACGTACGGTCGGGTCAGCTGCCGGCTGTCACGTACACGGGGCCGTTGCGCCCCGAGAGGTTGGTGCCGTCGGTGACCTCCAGCGAGTAGCGGTGGGTGGCGCCGGGTTCCACGGTGTCGGTGTAGCCCATCATGGGCCGGTCCCAGTAGCGGGAGTCCTGCTCGATGGAGGTCAGGAAGACGCCGTCCCGGTAGAGCAGATAGGTCAGGACACCGTCGTCCCGGTCCCAGGATGCCTTCCAGCTCAATTCGATCTTCCCCGTGGCTCCGGTGGCGCCGCTCATCAGCGGCACCTGGGGCGCTCCGGTGTCCGGTCCGGCCGCGAAGCGGGTCAGTCCCTGCTGCGGCTTCTCGTTGACGGTGGTGAACTCTCCGCCCGTCCACAGGATTCCGTCGGCCACGACCATGGCGCGCGGGCCGATCTGCTCGCCGATGCCGTCGTTGGTGTCGGGGAACCACGGCAGGATCGTCTCGTCGGAGATCGACTGGGCCAGCAGGTGCTGGCGGTTGCGGTGCTCGGGGAAGCCTCCGGGGGTGTCGCCGCAGTTGTGCGCGTGCGAGCCGCTGTAGAGCACGCCCTGGTAGGGCACCACGGCCTGGGTGGCGCCCAGGCAGGTGTCCTTCCACAGCATCGCCCCGTCCGCGAGCCGTCCGGCCGCACGGCCGTCGAAGACCCCGCCGCCGGTGCCCTCGGCGCCCAGATAGAAGTTGGTGCCATCGTTGACCAGGGATTTCACCGCCGACTTGCTCGGGATCCAGCCGGTGAAGCGGTTGACGATCCGCCCGGTGGTCGCGTCCAGGCCGACCAGTGCGTGCACGCTGTTCAGCAGACTGCCGTTGATGGAGGTGAACCGGCCGCCGATGATGACCTTGTTCAGGTGCGGGGCGACGGTGATGGCGTTGACACCCGGGATGGGGTCGTTGGGGATCGACGATCCCCGGACGGTGACGTTGAAGGGCAGCAGGGTGCTGTCGGGGGCCAGGGCCGCGACGCGCTCGCGTGTCTGCCCCTGGACGGTGGTGAACTGGCCGCCGATGTAGACGGTGCCGTCGGTGACGTCGATGGCCCGCACCGTCGAGGAGACCACCGGCTTCCAGTCGGAGCCGATGGTGCAGTCGCCGGTGTTCAGGGCTGCGGTGTTGGAGCGTCCCACTCCCCCGGCGCTGCCGAAGGAGCCGCCGATGTAGAGCAGCGAGCCGTCGGGCGACGGTTTCAGGGCCCGTACGGTTTCCACCCCGCCGGTGAACTCCGGCGCGCACGGAAGGGGCTCTCCGGTCGCCGCGTCGAAGGCGGCGAAGTTCTTCCGCGGCAGTTCACCGGTGCCGGCGGCGGCCCCGGGCGGGCGGATGTGCTCGAAGGAGCCTCCCGCGTAGACGACGCCCCGTGCGTAGGCCAGGGCCCAGACGATGCCGTCGGTCTGCCAGGTCTCCAGCGGATCGGCGGTCAGTGTGGTCTCGCCGGCGGCCTGGGCCGGCCCGGCCCCTAACGCCGTGGACGACAGGCCGAGCAGAGCGGCGGCGAGCAGGGTCGTGACGGTTCTTCTTCTGCGCATGGATTCCCCCTGGAAACGCATGAGCGCGGACGGAACGAGCCGGGGCGGGGAGGGCGTCCGCGCCGGGCGGCGCACGCGGAGGCCACCCCTTGTTCAGCTTGATCGGCGCGACTTCCCCTCGCTGCCCTTTCGCAGCGTCCGGAGGAACTCCCCCACCCCCAGCGGCACACGATAGCGCCACACGGCCGCGCAGAACCCGCAGACGGCGAAAGCACCGCCCAGCGCAGCGCCCCACGGGGTGTCCCCCCACAGCAGGCGGGCGGTGAGCGCCGGCGGCGCGACGGCGGCGACGGCCACGGCCGCGGCGTGGAGGTAGCCGCGGTCGGCGGTACGGAAGCCCAGCCGCCGCACCAGCAGCGCCGAGGCGGTGTTGTCCACCACGATCGCCAGCCCCCATGCCAGGGCCGCACCCGTCACCCCGTAACGCGGTGCGAGCCAGATCCCGGCGCCGAGCTGGACGGCGAAGCCCGCACCGGCCGTCGCCAGGTTCCAGGTGCTTCGGCCGGCCATCAGGACGACCGTCTGCGCGTTGCCGACCCCGACGTTGACCACGCAGGCCGCCGACAGCACCACCAGCGCGGCGGCACCCTGGCCGAAGCCGGGCCCGAACAGGGAGAGCACGGTGGCGGGGAAGGCCGCGAGCATCACGAACAGGGGCCAGGAGAACAGCACGATCCACCGGGTCGACAGCCGGTGCAGATGCTCCGCCTCCCGCTCCGGGCCGGCCGCCAGCAGTCTGCTGATCTGCGCGGCCACTGCGAGGCGCACCGCGAGCTGGAGCAGGGTGCCGGCGGTCACCAGCCGGCCGACGGCCGTGTAGACCCCGGCCTCTGCGCCGGTGCCCAGCGCCGACAGCAGGATCACCCCGATCCACACCGCGGCGATGTCGAAGACCGAGGACAGTGCGCGGGGGCCGGCGAAGGACCAGAACTCACCGGGACCGGCGGGCCGTTCCTCCCCCGGTCCGCCCGCACCGCCGCGCCGTGCCGCGCGGGAGCGGCGCAGCGAGACCCAGGCCGCCGCCGCACCCAGCAGGGCGGGGGCCAGCCAGGCCGCGGACAGCGCGAGCACGCTCGGCGCGAGCAGGACCAGAGGCAGCGCGAGCACCACCCGCAGTACGGGTTTGCCGATCTGCTCCACGCCCACGAACGGGACCACCGAGCCGTATCCGCGGGTGGCTCCCAGCAGCACCAGGGAGACGGTCGCCACCGGCAGGAAGAGCGCGAACAGCCGTACCACCGCCAGGGCCTGCCCGGCGGGGAGGCCGGGCAGCAGCCAGGTGGCCAGGGCGGGGGAGAGGAACAGCGGCGCCGCACACGCCGTGCTCGCCGCCAGGGCGGGCGGCACGGCGGTGCGCAGCAGCGCCGGTACGCCGGCCCCTCCGGTGAGCTCCAGATCGCGGGAGACGAAGCGCACCAGCGCGGTGTCGGCGCCCAGCTTGCAGGCGTTGCTCACGATGGTGAACGCGGCGACGGCCGCGAAGACCGCACCGGCCCCGTGCGCGCCGAGCCCGCGGGTGACGACGGCGACCAGGAGGAAGCCGAACAGCGCGTTGACGGCGGAGCCCGCGAAGCCGAACCAGCCGCCGCGTACGGTCGCGGTGACCCCCCGGGCGCGTGCCCCGGCCGCCGCGCCGGATGCCGCCCCGTCCGCCGTGCCGCCGCCGTGCGCGGCGGGCCGTATGCCGGTCACGGGCGCGGGGTGGTGCCGTCGCCGGTGCGCCGGTACCGGCCGTACGAGCCGTAGGCGGTGTCCGGACGGGCGTCGGACGGCTCCGGTTCGAACCGCTTGAGCGTCACGGTGTCCTCTCCCGTGCCGCCGGAGCCGGGGCCGTTTGCGCTGCCCCCGCCGGAGCCGGGACCGCCGCCCGTCCCGGCGTCCCCGGCAGGCGAGGCGGGTTCGGCGGGCGCGGCGGGAGAGGGGCTCCGGCGGCGCCTGCGGCCGCCCCCGTACAGCACCGCGCCCAGGAGGTGCCCGCCGACGGAGGTGACCAGGTCCCGTACCCGGTCCAGGTCGTCCCTGAGCGTGGTGTCCGGGTCGCAGACCACCAGCACCCCGCGCGTCAGTCCGGCGACGGCCGTACCGTCCGCGTGGGACAGCAGTGGTGCGGTGACGGCCACGACGTACTCGCCCCGCTCGGCCGCTCCGCTCAGCAGCCCCGTGAAACCCGGTGAGTTCAGTGCCCGGGCGGCGTCGGGCACCCGGCACCCGGGGACGAGTTCGAGGTATCCGGCGGTACCGGCGTCCACGGTGGCCCGCGCGCCGTCCGGCCAGCGGCCCGGCACGGGCTCGCGGGCGGCGCCGCGCACGGGGAGTTCCCCGGCCAGGCGCGGCGTACGCGGATCGGCCTCGACCAGCAGTACGTCGCGGCCGGTCTCGGCCAGGGCCGCGGCGAGGTTGACCGCGGCGGGCAGGGTTCCGGGGTGTTCCCGGGCGGACACGACCAGCAGGCCGCCGGGCTCCGCCAGGCGCGGGTGGCGCAGCGCGCGCAGGGCGATCGTGCGGAACTCCTCGGCCCGCTCCCCGCCGTGGGAGGGGCCGACCTCCAGGATCCCCGCGCCGTCGCGCCGCGGCGGCAGGGTGCCGAGCACGGGCGCGCGCAGGGCGGCGCGCACCTCGTCGGCCGAGCGCGCCCGCGGGTCCAGCAGGGAGCGGATCCAGGCGGCGAGCAGTCCGCCGGCCAGGCCGGCGACCGCTCCGACCGGTACGAGTACCACGATCCCGGGGCCGGAGGGCGCGTCGGGCGCCTCGCCCCGGCGCACCACGTCGCCGGGCGAGGTGTCCAGGGTCTTCAGAGCGGTGACGCGTCCCTGGAGGTCGGTTATGCGTGCGGCGAGGTTCGCGCGTTCGGACTCGGCGGTCTGCCGGGCGGACTCGGTGGACGCGCCGGCGATCCTCTCGTCCAGTTCCTCGCGCTGGTCCACCAGGGGCTGGAGTTCCTCGTTCAGTTCGGCGACGGTGTTGTCGATGCGCCGGACGACGGCTGCCTCGCGGTGGTGCAGATAGGCACGTACGAAGGCGTTGACGCGTTCGGCCGCCTCCCGCGGCGAGCCGGCCGTGTACTCGAACTCCAGGATCTGCGTGTCGGGAGGGTTGCTCACCCGCAGACCTCGCTGGAGCTGTGCCGGGTCGGCTCTCCCGCCCAGTTCCTCGGCGGCGCGTCCGGCGACCGCGGCGCTCCGCGCGATCTGCCGCTCGGTGCCCATGCTGATCTGCTTGTCGGCCGAGACCCCGCCGGCCTCGAACGGCGCGGTGCTGATGGCCTGTACGACGACCTCGCCGGTGGCCGTGTAATCCGCGCCGCCACCGGCGGACACGGCGCCGCCGCAGGCGGCGCCCAGCAGCAGGCCGGAGGCGATGACGGCGCGGTGGCGGAAGAGCCGGCGAAGCTGGTCGCGGAGCTGGTCGGGCTCCCGCGAGGACGGATCGTAGGCGCTCACGTGCGTGCTTCTCCTGTGGAGGTGGTCGAGAGGGCGGTACGGTGTGCGGTGCCTGCGGGCGCGGGGCCGGGTGCCGTCGCCGTGCCCGTCGGCGGCCCGGGGGACGGCGGCTCGGAGTGTGCCCGCCCGGGCGCCGTCCGGCCCGGCCTTCCGGTGATCAGCACGGGTGTCAGGAGCAGCAGGGTGAGCGGTCCCGTCACGAACAGCAGGCTGCCTCGCAGCAGGATGATCTGGTAGAAGCCGAACGCGGTCACGGCCAGGGCCGCGAGCGTACCGCCGTGTCCGCGCAGCCGGTGCCGCACGCCGTCGATGCGCCGTCCCGCCGCTCCGAACAGGGCGAAGACCGCGACGACCCCGGGGATGCCGGCCCACATGTAACTCTCGATCCACAGCGGCGCGGAGAGGTTCTCGAAGGAGTAGCCGGCGTGCCGGGCCAGGGCGATGCCCGCGTCGTCGGGCTTGCCGGGCCAGACGGCGCGCGGCACGAAGAACAGCGGCGGCCCGAGCGCGTCCCGCAGCTCGTGGCCGTTCTCCCGTACGTGGTCGACACCGGTCGCGATCTGCTGGAAGGCGTCGTAGTCGCCGTTGGAGGTGAACTGCTCGGCGAGCGAGACGACCTCGACCGGCTCGCGCCTGTCGTGGCGGAAGTAGTCGCTGTAGGGGAACACCAGCAGCACCATGGCGGTGACGGTGGCCGCCCCCGCCCGGAAGGCCCGCGGCCGGCGCAGCGCGGGAGCGGCGAAGACGAGCGTCAGCAGCACCGTCCCGGCCCAGAAGCGCGGCTGGCTCACGGGGTTGTTCACCACGGCGTTCACCGCGGCCAGCACGGGCAGCAGGATCCACCGCGCTCCGCGCAGGGTCCGGTCGCCGCCCGGTGTGCGGGGTACGTACAGCAGCGCGAGAAGCGCCCAGAAGGCCGGCACCGACAGGCTCCAGGCGGCCAGGGCCTGGTCCGCGGCCCCGCCCGGATCACCCTGCGCGGTGGCCTCGTTGACGGCCTGGCGGCTCTGGAAGAACGCCGCCGGGCCGCCCTGGGCGGGGACCAGCACGGCCGCCAGCGCCAGGGACAGTCCGCACAGCAGCAGGGTGCGCACAGGGGTGATCCGGCGGGCGAGCAGCGGTTCGAGCACGGGGGAGCCGCGGGGCGTCCGCCGTCCCGCCAGCGCCGATCCGGCGCTGTAGGCGAGCAGTCCGGTCTCCACCAGGACCGCCGAGGTGAAGGCGGTGCCGGCGTCGACGGCGAAACCCCAGGGGTAGGAGTCGGTCGCCAGCATGGCCAGCGGCGCCAGGCCCAGCCAGACGTAGCAGAAGAGCCAGAATCCGAAGCCGACCACCCGTATCAGGGGATCGGTCAGCACCCGCGCCAGCGCCCCTCCGGTGTGGGCCACCACCACGCACTGCACCGCGAACGCGGCGCCGGTGCGCACGTCCTGCCCGTACAGCGCCAGAGCGGGCAGCAGCAGGACGAGCAGGACGGTGCCCAGGCACAGCGCGGGGACGCTGCGCCGCCCGGCCCGCTCCGCCGCCGGGAACGGTTCCCTCACGGGCATGACCCGTTCTCCTCCTCCCGTTCCGCGCCGGCCCCGGTCCGGTGCGGCACGGGCGGGTTCGTACGCCTGGTCAGGATTGGATTGCTCGAATTTCTTGCTTTTATCGTCTTTTCCAATTTTCTGGCTGCGAATGGATGCGTATGCCCCTACGATGACCGCGTCTTCGAAGGGGGGACGGCTGTGCTGGACTCGTTCGCGGGCCGCTGCGTGCTCGTGGTCTCGACCAACTACGCGCCGGAGCACGCCGGCATCGGACCGTACTCGGCGCAGATCGCCGAGCACCTGGCCGCGCTGGGCGCCGACATCCACGTGCTCGCCGGGATGCCGCACTACCCGGCGTGGCGGGTGCACGAGGAGTACCGCGGCAGGTGGCGGGTGCGCGAGGCGCGCGAGGGCGTCACCGTCCACCGCCGCAGGCACACCGTGCCGCGGCGTCAGACGGCACTGCGCCGGGGGCTGTTCGAGGCCAGTGTCCTGGCGCACGGCGTCGCGGCGCCGCCGCTCGTCCGCCCGGACGTGGTGCTCTCCCAGATGCCCAGCCTGGCCGGAGGTGTGCTCGGCGCCCGCATCGCCCGGCGCGCCGGGGCGCCGCACGCGGTGGTCGTCCAGGATCTGATGGGCGCGGCGGCCGGGCAGAGCGGGATGAGCGGCGGCGGCCGGGTCGCCTCGTTCGCCGGGGGCGTGGAGGGCCGGGTGCTGCGCTCGGCGGCACTGGTGGGGGTGGTGCACGAGTCGTTCACCGACCGGGTGGCGGCCATGGGCGTGCCGCGCGAGCGGGTGCGGGTGGTGCCCAACTGGACGCATGTGCGCGCCCCCGGTGGCGACCGCGCGCGGACCCGGGCCCGGCTGGGCTGGCCCGAGGACGCCACCGTGGTGCTGCACTCGGGGAACATGGGCCTCAAGCAGGGGCTGGAGGTGCTGGTGGAGACCGCCCGCCTCGCCGACCGGGACGGCGGCCCGGGGCCGGGCCGCCCGGTGCGGGTGGTGCTGATGGGCGAGGGGCACAGGCGCGAGCGTCTGCGGAAGCTGGCCCGGGGGGTGGAATCGCTGGACTTCCTCCCGCCCGCGGGCACGGAGGAGTTCCCCGAGGTCCTGGCCGCGGCGGACGTACTGGCCGTCACGCAGCGGGCGTCGGTGCTGGACATGAGCCTGCCGTCCAAGCTGACCTCGTACTTCACGGCCGGACGCCCGGTGGTCGCGTCCGTCGCGGCCGGCAGCGGCACCGCACGGGAGGTCGAGCGCTCCGGAGCCGGGGTGGTGGTGCCTGCGGAGGACCCGAAGGCCCTGCTGGAGGCGGTCCGACGGCTGGCCGGCGATCCCGGGCGGTGCGCCGAACTGGGCGCGCGGGGGCACGAGTACGTCGAGCGGCGGCTCAGCCGCCGGGCCGGTCTGGAGCGGGTCACCGCCCTGCTGCGGGAGGTGTCGGCCGCCGGATGACGGACGGACACGGCGCGCGGGGCGGTTCGGGGGCGGTGCGGACCGCATGCGGTGCCTCACCGCGCTCCGGGCCGGACGGCGCGGGCGGCGGCCCCGTACAGCCTCTCCAGCCGGTCGGCCACGGCCGCCACCGAGAACCGCTCCCGTACCGCCGCGCGGCCCGCCGCGGCGGTGCGCTCGCGCAGTGACCGGTCCTCCAGCAGGCTCAGCACCGCGCCGGCCAGCTCCCCGGGGGAGCCGTCGGTGACCAGGGCGGCCCCGCGCCGCTCCAGCTCGGCGGCGATCCCGCAACTGTCGGTGCAGACCACGGGGGTACCCGCGGCCAGCGCCTCCAGCACGCTCATCGGGAACGGCTCGTCCACGCTGGGCAGGACGTACACGGTGGCGCGGGCGATGCGCCGTACCGCGGCGGCGTGGTCCAGCGGCCCGCCGTACTCCACCGCCTCCCGCAGCCCCTCCCCGGCGATCAGCCCGCGCACCGGGGCCAGCCGGCCCTCGTCGGCCCCGTGCAGGGTGAAGCAGGCCCCGGGGTGCTCGGCGCGCACCAGCGCGGCCATGCGCACGAACGCCTCGGGGCGCTTGCGCCGGTGGAGCCGGGCGAGGAAGAGCACGTCCGGCCGGTCCTGCGGCCCGGCCTCCCCCTGCGGACGGCCCTCGGGCCCTTCCCCGGGCGGCCTCACTCCGTTGGGCAGGCGGACCGTCGGCGGGCCGCCCGGCCGCAGCACCCTGCGCAGACCGGTCTCCTCGGCCTCGGTGAGCACCAGCGCGGCGCACGCCCTGCGCAGCAGGGGCACGTAGCAGCGGTCGAAGAGGCGGACGGCCGCCGAGCGGCGCGGCTGGACCATGCCGTGGGTCTGGACGACGAAGGGGCGGCGGCGCAGTACGGCGGCGGCCAGCGCCGCGAGGGAGACCAGATCGCGCCCGGCGTGGACGTGCAGCACGTCGGCCCGGCCCGCCAGCCGCCACAGGGTGAGGGCCAGCCGGGGGTGGAACAGGCCGAGGAACCCCCGGCCGGGCACCAGCGTGCGGGCCCGGTGGGCGCGCAGCGGCACACCGTCCAGGGTGCGCGGCGGCGCGGCGCGACCGCGCCACAGGGAGACCAGTACGACCTCGTGGCCGCGTGCGGCGAGCTCCGCGAGCTGTCCGGTGGCCACGCTCACCGGGCCGCCGTAGGCCCCGTCGTCGCCGGTGAGGGTGACAGTGTGGACGATCCTCATCGCGCGCCTCCGGCGGTGTGCACGGCTCCCGGTGCCAGGTCCCGGTGGGCGACCGCCCCGGCCCCGACGACCGCGCCCGCGCCGACGGTGACGCCGCGCAGCACCATGGCCCGGGCGGCCACCCAGCAGCCGCGTTCCAGGCGGACGGGAGCGTTGTCGAACTCGAAGGTGGGCGAGTGCCGCCGGTGGCTGCCGGTGCACAGCACCGCCTCCTGGGAGACGCACACATCGCTCTCGACGGTGATCGGCTCCAGATTGATCAGCCAGGCGCCCTCGCCGATCCACACGTCGTCGCCGACGGCCAGCTTCCAGGGCCACTGCACGCGCACCCGGTGCCGGATGAGGACCCGCTCCCCCACGCGCGCGCCGAAGGCCCGCAGCAGCGCAGGGCGCCAGCGCGGCGGGAACCACCACTTGACGAAGAGCAGGTTGAGCGCGGCGAACCAGGCGGCCTGGACCAGCAGACCGCGCTGCTTGTCGTAGCCGGCGCCGGTGAAGCCGCGCAGCCGGCGCCCAGCGGCCGGGGCGCTCAACGGTCCACCCGCACACGGCGGCCGGACAGTTCGGCCTCCAGTTGCGCCACATCGGCCTCGACCATGATCCGGGCCAGCTCGCCGTAGTGCACCTCGGGGGACCAGTCCAGCAGCTTCCGCGCCTTGGAGGCGTCTCCGATCAGGGCGTCCACCTCGGTGGGGCGCTCGTACTTGGGGTCGAAGCGCACATGGCGCTCCCAGTCCAGCCCCGCGGCGCCGAAGGCGGCGGTGAGGAAGTCGCGGACGGTCGCGGCCACTCCGGTGGCCACCACGTAGTCGTCGGGCTCGTCGCGCTGGAGCATGCGCCACATGGCCTCGACGTACTCGGGCGCGTAGCCCCAGTCGCGGACGGCGTCGAGGTTGCCCAGGTAGAGGTGCTCCTGCAGCCCCGCCCGGATCCGGGCCACGGCACGGGTGATCTTGCGGGTGACGAAGGTCTCGCCGCGGCGCGGACTCTCGTGGTTGAAGAGGATGCCGTTGACGGCGTGGAGGCCGTACGCCTCGCGGTAGTTGACGGTGGCCCAGTACGCCATGACCTTGGCGCAGCCGTACGGGCTGCGCGGGTGGAAGGGCGTGGTCTCGTTCTGCGGTGGCGGGGTGGAGCCGAACATCTCCGAGGAGGAGGCCTGGTACAGCCTGGTCTCCACGCCGCCGGCCCGGATGGCCTCAAGCAGCCGTAAGGCGCCGAGCCCGGTCACGTCGCCGGTGTACAGGGGCGCGTCGAAGGAGACGCGGACGTGGGACTGGGCTCCCAGGTTGTACACCTCGTCCGGCCGGATGTCGCGCAGCAGGTTGACCAGCGCCACCCCGTCGGAGAGGTCGGCGTGGTGCAGGACGAGCCTGCGGCCGGGGGTGTGCGGGTCCTGGTAGATGTGGTCGATGCGCTCGGTGTTGAAGCTGGACGAGCGTCTCGTCAGACCGTGCACGGTGTAGCCCTTGTCCAGCAGCAGCTCGGCCAGATAGGAGCCGTCCTGCCCGGTGATGCCCGTGATCACAGCGGTACGCGGCATGGTGTTCCCCCCACAGGTGGTCTGGTGTCGGCCCGTGTCCGGCCGGTCGCCGGGGCGGGACGGGACCCCGGCGACAACCGGCCATGTTTCAGCAGAAGTCGGGAGAAAGTAAGCCTCTCCCTGACAGAATGCGCGCCATGGACGACCTGCTGCCCCCGCCCGCCCGCGTCTTCGTCGCGGGACACCGCGGCCTGGTCGGCTCCGCCGTCGCCCGGCGCCTGTCCGCCCGGGGCTACGAGGTGCTGACCCGCACCCGCGCCGAACTCGATCTGCGCGACGGCGCCGCCACCGCCGCGTACCTGCACGACGCCCGGCCCGACGCCGTGGTCCTGGCCGCCGCGAAGGTGGGCGGGATCATGGCCAACAGCACCTGTCCCGTGCAGTTCCTGGAGGACAACCTCCGCATCCAGCTCGGTGTGGTCGGCGGCGCCCATGCCGCCGGGGTGCGCAGACTGCTCTTCCTTGGGTCGAGCTGCATCTACCCCAGGCACGCCGAGCAGC
The DNA here is from genome assembly GCF_043660855.1 of Streptomyces shinuiensis. NCBI lineage: Bacteria > Bacillati > Actinomycetota > Actinomycetes > Kitasatosporales > Streptomycetaceae > Streptomyces > Streptomyces shinuiensis. Next base: position 352,011 of record NZ_JBIHML010000001.1, read on the forward strand.
CGATCACCGAGAGCGCCCTGCTGACCGGCCCGCTGGAGCCGACGAACCGGGCGTACGCCGTCGCCAAGATCGCCGGGATCGTCCAGGTCCAGTCCTACCGGCGGCAGTTCGGCGCCTCCTACATATCGGCGATGCCCACCAACCTCTACGGGCCCGGCGACAACTTCGACCCCGAGACCTCGCACGTCCTGCCCGCGCTCATCCGCCGCTTCCACGAGGCGCGCGAGAAGGGCGCGAAGGAGGTGGTGCTGTGGGGTACCGGCAGCCCCCGCCGCGAGTTCCTGCACGTGGACGATCTGGCCGCCGCCTGCGAGGTGCTGCTGCGCCGCTACGACGGCGACGAGCCGGTCAACGTCGGCTGCGGCGAGGATCTGACGATCCGCGAACTGGCCGCGCTGGTCGCCTCGGTGGTGGGTTACGAGGGCCGGATCGCGTTCGATTCCGCCAGGCCGGACGGCACCCCGCGCAAGCTGCTCGATGCCGGCCGGATGCGGGCGCTGGGCTGGTCCCCCTCGATCGGCCTGGCCGAGGGGGTCGCCGCCACCCACCGCGCCTGGATCGGCGCGGCCGAGCCGGTCTGACCCGGCCGCGCCGCCCGCCCCGGCGCCCGCCCGGCCGCTCCTAGTACGCGCCACGGGCGCTCGCCACGGCGCGGAAGGTGCGGGCCAGGACGCCGACGTCAGCGGCGTAGGACCAGTTGTCCACGTACCTCAGGTCGAGCGCGACGGTCTCGTCCCACGACAGGTCGGACCGTCCGCTGACCTGCCACAGCCCGGTGATCCCCGGCTTGACCGACAGTCTGCGCAGCTCGGTCCCGTCGTAGCCCTCCACCTCCTCGGGCAGCGGCGGACGCGGTCCCACCAGTGACATGTGGCCGGCCAGCACGTTGAACAGCTGGGGCAGCTCGTCCAGGGAGTAGCGGCGCAGAACGCGGCCCAGCCGGGTCACCCGGGGGTCCTCGCGGATCTTGAACATCGCCCCGTCGTGCTCGTTCGCCGCCTCCAGCGCCGGGCGCATCCGGTCCGCGGCCTCCACCATCGTGCGGAACTTCCACATCGAAAACGGCCGCCGCCCCTGTCCGAGGCGGACCTGCCGGTAGAGCACCGGCCCCGGCGACGACAGGCGCACCGCCGCCGCCACGCCCAGCAGGACGGGTGAGAGCACCACGGCCAGCAGCAGCGCACCCGCTCCGTCGGTGATCCGCTTGAGCAGCACCGGCAGTCCCCGCCGGGGCGCCGGCTCCACATGGAGCACGGTCATCCCCGCGGCCCGGGCCAGCCGCAGCCGGTGCCGTGAGACGTCGACGAGGCCGGGCACGACGGCCAGGCTCCGGCCGTCGTCGTACAGGGCCCAGGCCAGACGGCGCAGCCCCTCCCCCGTCGTCCACCGCCCGGGGACTACGAAGACCGTGTCGGCACCGAGTTCCGACGCGCGCCCGAGGACCGCGGCGGTGTCCACGGCGTCCACGGCCTCTCCGGCGCCCCCGGGCACGCAGCCGCCGACCACCACGTACTCGTCGTCGGTGCGGGCGCCCATCCGGGCCATCAAACCGTCCGCGGCTCCCGCCTCCCCCACCACCAGCACCCGCCGCAGTCCCCGCGCCTGGCGCCGCAGCGCCAGGGTGCGCCGGTACGCCAGCCTGCGGTGGGCGGAGGTCAGTGCCAGGCAGGGAAGGAGCGCGGGCAGCCACGCTCCGGCCGACACCTCCAGCCGCACCGCGACACACACCGTGGCGAGCAGGCCCAGCATCGCCAGCCAGTCGCGGAGCACCGGCAGTACGGCTGCGCTCTCCCCCGCCGCGTAGCGGCCCCTCAGTGCCGCGATCAGCGGCCACGCCACGCCGACGACCGCAGCGGCCGGCAACGGCCCCGGCCCTCCCTCCGCGGCGCCCAGCGCGCCGGCCGGCAACGCGGCACCCAGCACATCCACCGCCAGGGCCGGTGGAAGACGCCGGCCCGCCTCCGGTCTCCCCCTCGTCTTCCGTCTCCCGTCCCGCGCGCGGACGCGTAACGGCTCGGCTAAGCCCGCGGGCGCTTCGGCGACCCGCGTTCCGGCAGCCTCGAACAAGGTCCTGCCCCCCTACTCGGTCGGCGTCCCCTTCCCCCGCTCGGCCGGCTGGTGCCGGCTCCGCACTCGCCTCCGTACCGAGTGTGAAGACTAGAACACACTTGCCGATTTTCGCGGCTGTTCACCCAAGTTGTCGATGTCTGCGACTTCGGGTTCACAAGGCGCCCGGGGATCATCCGCGGGTGTTCGGTCGTGTTCCCCGCCCGGCCCCGTACGCCTCGCCGCCCAGCTCCAGCCGGGCGGTACCCGCGGTGGCGTCGGCGAGCCAGGATCGGAAGGCTGCGACCTCGGCCTCGGGCAGCCCGATCTCGATGGCGACCTCGGCGCCGTAGTGCACGCCGCGCACATCCCGGCCACCGGTGCGCAGATCGTTCTCGACCCGGCCCGCCCGCCGGTGGTCCACCGTGACCGTGGCCAGCCGCATCCGCCGCCGGGTGACGGTGCCCAGCGCGTCGAGGGCCTCGCCGACCGCACCGCCGTAGGCCCGGATCAGCCCGCCGGCGCCCAGCTTCACCCCGCCGAAGTAGCGGGTGACGACCGCGACGGCGCAGCGGACCTCGCGGCGCAGCAGCATCTGGAGCATGGGCACGCCGGCCGTGCCGCCGGGCTCCCCGTCGTCACTCGCCTTCTGCACACCGGCGTCGGCGCCGATGACGTAGGCCCAGCAGTTGTGGGTGGCGTCCGCGTGCCGCTCGCGGACCCGGGCGACGAACGCCCGCGCCTCCTCCTCGGTGGCGGCGGGTGCGAGCGCGCAGATGAAGCGCGACCTGTTCACCTCGGTCTCGTGCACGCCCTCGCCCGCGACCGTCACGTACTGCTCCCGCATTCCGCCCACCCTACGGTCCGCCGCGGGGAATGGCCCGGCCGGGCCTCCGGTTGGCAGGAGCATGTACGGAGACTCAGAGACAGTCCGCAGGATCCTGACCGAGGCCGGCGACACCTGGGCGGTGGTCGGCCTGTCGTCCAGCCGCGGCCGCGCCGCCTGGGGCGTGGCCGCCGCGCTCCAGCGGTTCGGCAAGCGGATCGTGCCCGTCCACCCGAAGGCGGAGACGGTGCACGGCGAGCGGGGCTACGCCTCCCTGGCCGAGATCCCCTTCCCCGTCGACGTCGTGGACGTGTTCGTCAACTCCTCGCTGGCCGGCGGCATCGCGGACGAGGCTGTGGCGGCCGGGTCGAAGGCCGTCTGGTTCCAGCTCGGCGTGGTCGACGAGGCGGCCTACGCGCGAACCCGCGCGGCGGGTCTGGAGATGGTGATGGACCGCTGCCCGGCCATCGAGATCCCGCGCCTGGGCTGAGCGCCCTCCCCGGGGCGCGACCCGCCCGGGGGCGGGGCGCGACCCGGAGTCGGGGACAGGGCCGGGGTCAGGCCAGTTCCAGCACCAGCTTGCCGATGTTCTCCCCCCGGAAGAGCATCTGCAGCGTCTCGGGGAAGTCGTCCACGGTGCCCCTGACCACGTGCTCCTTGACCTTGACGCGACCCTCGCCGATCCAGCCGGCGATCTCCTGCGCGGCCTGCCCGTAGCGCTCGGCGTAGTCGAAGACCACGAAGCCCTCCATCCGGGCCCGGCGGACCAGCAGGGACAGGTAGTTCGACGGGCCCTTGACCGGGGTGGCGTTGTTGTACTGGCTGATCGCGCCGCAGATCACCACGCGGGCGTGCATCGCCAGGCGGGCGAGGGCGGCGTCCAGGATGTCGCCCCCGACGTTGTCGAAGTAGACGTCGATGCCGTCCGGCGCGTGCTCGCGCAGCGCCTTGCGCACGTCCTGCGCCCGGTAGTCGATCGCCGCGTCGAAGCCCAGCTCATCGGTGAGCATGGCGCACTTGCGCGGCCCTCCGGCGATGCCCACGACCCGGCAGCCCTTCGCCTTGGCGATCTGCCCGGCGATGGTGCCCACCGCGCCCGCGGCACCGGAGACCACCACGGTCTCGCCATCCTCGAGCGCCCCGACGTCCAGCAGGCCGAAGTACGCCGTCATGCCGGGCATGCCCAGCGCGCCCAGATACGTCGAGGGCGGGGCGAGCGCGGTGTCGACCTTCATCGCGCCCCTGCCGTCGGAGACGACGTGCTCCTGGACGCCGAACGTGCCCACCACATGGTCGCCGGGCCGGTAGTCGGGGTGGTTCGACGCGGTGACCTCCACGACCGACCCCGCGCGCATCACCTCGCCGATGCCGACGGGCGGCAGGTAGGAGGGGCGGTCGTCGAGCCATCCCCGCATGGCGGGGTCCAGCGAGATGACACGGGTGCGGCCCGCGAAGCGGCCCGGCCCGGGATCCTCCACGGGCACCGAGCGGTGCTCCCAGTCCTCGGGCTTCACCTCTCCGGCGGGACGGGCCGCCAGGCGGATCTGGTGGTTGGTCGCTGGCATGGGGCCTCCTGCTCGATCGAGACTCCCTGTACCGTACCGACCGGTAGGTACGAGGTCGATGTGATCTGCGACACCATCGACCCCGGAGCGGCCCGGAGCGGCCCCGGCCGTCAACCGTCAGCCGTCGGGCAGCCGGCCCACGAAGCGGCGTCTGATCAGCCGCCGCTCGGCCGCGGTGGTGCCGCCCCACACCCCCTCGGTCTCGCCGTTCCTGACGGCCCAGTCCCTGCACTGGGGCATGACGGGGCAGCCGAGGCAGACGGCCCGCGCCCGCGCCGTCTGCCGCTCCGCCAGGCCGCCGTCGCCGATGGGGAAGAAAAGCTCGGGATCCTCGCCGCGGCACGCCGCGGACTCACGCCAGCCCATGTCAGCGCAGCGGCCGCCGGGAGCGGGGAAGCCGCCGGGAGACCGCCCGGCACGCGCGGAAGGGGAAGAAGTCGGAAACGCTCACCGGAACCTCCGAGGAATCGGGGCGGCCCGCAGGCGGGCAGCCCGAAGACCCCCGCGGCGCGCTGGTGCGCCGCAGAGCCCGGCAGGGGCGTTGATGTCCAAATATAAAGGAATGTTCCGGTAAAGGTCATGTTCCGGTTTCGCCCCTCACCAGGCGGTGCAGGGCGAGCCGGGCCGGACCCGCGTAGAGGACGAGCGCCGGCAGCGGCCCCTCCATGCGCAGCTCGGTGCCGGTGCGCCCGCCGGGCAGGACGGCGACCGCGTGGTGCAGGCGCATCCGCACGGGCCCGGCCTTCACCCGCCAGGCCCACCGCCGCCGCACCTCATCGACCTCCTCGACCGTGAAGGCGACAGGCACCCCCGGCAGCGAGACGACCTCGCCCTCCATCCCGGACGCGATGCGGTCGCCGCGCACGCGCACGGACCGGATCTGCGGGGACCAGGTGGGCCACAGCTCAGGCCGCGCGTAACGTTCCCACACGTCCTCGGCCGGGGCCCGCCCGATCGCCCGCAGGGTCATCCGTGCCATGTCGGTCGGCTCCTCGTCACGGAGGGGCGGCCGGGCACGGCATGCGCCGGGCCGTTCCCCTCACCCGTCGGAGTAACTGAGTTCCCCCAGGGTCCAACTGCTCACCTCGCCGATGGCGACGCGGTACATGCCGCCGGTGTCGGGGAGGCCGTAGCTTCCCTGGAGGATGCGTGCGACGTGCAGGTGCAGATGGGTGGGCCTGCCGCCGCCGTGCGGGCCTTCCTCCCCGGACGGCCCGAACAGCTCGGCGAACGGCTTCAGACGCTCGGAGTCCCGCAGGACCTCGGCGACCCGCGCCTTCCAGACGGTCTCGGGCGCCAGCCTGCCGGTGATGACCGCGCCGGGGACCACCACGGTGAGGGGCATCTGGTTGCTCCGCTCGGACTCCACCTTCTCGGCGATGGAGACGAGCAGGTCATCGTGGTTCGACATGCGGGCAGAGTAACGCCCGCGGCGGTGGTCAGTCGCCGGTGCGGGCGGTGTGGAGGCCCAGACCGCCGAGCACCCGCGCGCCGGGCAGGCCGGCCAGGACCTCGCCGGGCACCAGCAGTTTGCCGCGGCGGCACCCGGAGCCGACGACGGCGTACGGGGTGTCGGCGACCGCCGCGTCCACCAGCAGGGGCCAGCCCCGGGGCAGGCCGATCGGGGTGATGCCGCCGTACTCCATGCCGGACTCGCCGACGGCCGTCTCCACGGACGCGAACGAGGCCTTTCGAGCGCCCAGTTCGCGCCGGACGGTGCGGTTGACGTCGGCGCGGGTGCAGGCGAGGACGACGCAGGCGGCCAGGGTGGTCTCCTGGCCGCGGCGGGCCGCGACGACCACGCAGTTGGCGGACTGCTCGGGCGGGATGCCGTGGACCTCGCCGAAGCGGGCGGTGTCGGCGTCGTCCGGGTCGCTGTCGACGTAGACGATCCCGTCGGCCGGCACGGGGCCGCGCAGCGCGGCGGCGACCGGCGGGGCCAGCAGGCCGAGTTTTTCGGTGACCGGCCAGGCGCCGGTGAAGTTCCCGATGGGGGCGCGCATGGCGTGTACGGTAGCAGCCGCCCGCGCGCCCTCCGCGCGGGACGGAACCGAGGGCGGAGCGAGCCGCGCGGTGGGGGTCAGAGCCAGTGGTTGCGGGCCACGTACAGCAGCAGTGCCAGGCCGTGCAGGGCGACGGCGAGGAGCAGCAGCAGGCGCAGGGTCCGGTCGTTCATGGCGTACGCATCCCGTCGGTGCTTCCTGTCCGGTCGGCGGGCGGGGCCGGGACCGTTCCGTGACCGGCCGCCCGGTCCAGCCTGCCCGCTTCCGGCCCGGGGGTCTCCGGCCCGGGGGTCTCCAGGCCGGCCAGCGCCGCCAGCTGCCCGGGGGTGACGCCCTCGGGAACCGGCACCGGCGGCGGGGTGCGCAGCGGGGGCAGCCAGCCCTCCCGCGGGTCCCAGCGCCGTACGACCCTGGCGGGCGCGCCCGCGACCACGGCGTGGTCGGGCACCTCGCCCCGGACGACCGAACCGGCCGCCACCACCGTGTTCCGCCCCAGCCGCGCGCCCGGCAGCACCACCGCTCCCGTGCCCAGCCAGCTGCCCGCGCCAATCTCCACCGGCGCCGAGCGCGGCCACTGCCTGCCGATCGGCTGGTGGGGGTCGTCGTAGGAATGGTTGGTGGAGGTGATGTAGACGTACGGGCCGCAGAAGACGTCGTTCCCGATCGTCACGCCCGCTCCCGCTCCGTGGGCGACCACATGGCTGCCCCGGCCCAGGACCACCCCGTCGCCCAGCCTCAGCACCGTGTCCGGTCCTAGGTCGAGGTCCGGCATCATCCCGGCGGTCAGCGTGACCTCGGCGCCGACGACGCAGTACGCGCCCAGCTCGATCCACTCGGTGCCGAACAGCGTGCCCTGCGGGAAGGCCAGCCGGGTCCCCTCCCCGATGCCGCGAAAGGCGTACGGTCCGGGGTGCTCGGCCGAGACGGCGCCCGCCCGCTGCGCGTGACGCCACAGCCCGTGCACGGCGCGGGAGGTCGCGCGGGACAGCAGGGAGGAGAACACGTTCCTGTTCTTGGGCACCCGATCACGTTAGACGCCCGGGCGGGCGGCACACCGCCCGCCGTGCTGTGATTCCCGCCCCACCCATCCCTTACGGTGCCGTTGGAGAAGGTGATCGGCACACGGCCGTGCGCGGCACGGCGGGCGGAAGAGGACACGGATGGAACGGCGGGCGATGATCGCGGGCGTGGTGGGCAGGGAGCCCGGGATCGATCCGGAGGCGTACGTCGCCCCGACGGCCGTGGTGGTCGGCCAGGTGTCGCTGGGGCCCGGCGCGAGCGTCTGGTACAACGCGGTGCTGCGCGGCGACTGCGACGCGATCACCGTCGGCACGGACAGCAACGTGCAGGACAACTGCACCGTCCACGCCGACCCGGGCTTCCCCGTGGTCGTGGGCGATCGCGTCTCGGTGGGGCACAACGCGGTGCTGCACGGCTGCACGATCGGGGACGAGGTCCTGGTCGGGATGGGCGCGACGGTGCTCAACGGGGCCCGGGTGGGCGCCGGTTCGCTGGTGGCGGCCCACGCCCTGGTCCCGCAGGGCATGGAGGTCCCGCCCGGTTCCCTGGTCGCCGGGGTGCCCGCCCGCGTCAGACGGGAGCTGACCGAGGAGGAGCGGGAGGGCGTCCGCGTCAACGCCGCGGCGTACCGGGGGCTGGCCGGCGCGCACCGGGAGACGCTGGTCGTCCTGGAGGACGGCGAGGGCTGAGACCGCGGTACGCGCCCGGTACACGGAGCCCCGCGGGGCTCCGTGTACCGGGCGCGTACCGAAGCGGGGGCGGCCGTGATCCGGCCGCGGCGGCGGCTCTAGTGTTCTCGCCATGTGGCCAGGACAGCAGCCGCCCGGGGGCGAGCAGAACCCGCGGGACCCGCACAACCAGCAGCCCAACCCGTACCGGACGCCGGGTTACCAGGCTCCGAACCCCTATCAGACGCCGGGGTACCAGGCGCCCAACCCCTACCAGGGACCGGGCTACCAGGGCCCTGGCTACCAGGGACAGCCCGGCGGCCAGTGGGGGCAGCCGGGCGTACCCGGCGCACCGCAGCCGCCGCAGGGCGGCGGCAAGGGCGGAAAGAGGGGCCGGAACGCGGCGGTCGCCATCGTCGCGGCCGTCGCGGTGATCGCCGCGGCCGTGGTGACGGGCGTCCTCGTCCTCGCCGACGACGACAAGGGTGAGAAGGCCGCGGAACCCGGCGCCGGCGTCTCGCCGAGCCCCGAGCCCTCCGCCTCCGGGCAGGACGAGGACTCCGGGGCCGAGCGGGACGATCCGACCAATCCGCGCGACGGGGTCGCCCCGGAGAAGCCCGGCCCGGTGGTCTCCGGCTGGAAGGTCGTCACCAACGCCAAGCACCACAACGCCTTCGACGTGCCCGCCGACTGGAAGCTCGGCAAGGAGACGACGATCATCGGCTACGGGCAGAAGGACGAGGACGACCCCTTCTCCGGACCCCAGGTCGCCTTCAGCGCACCGGCCTTCCACAAGGAGGGCTGGTGCGAGGCCGGCAACAGCAAGTACACCCGGGCCACCGTCGGCAGCAAGGGCGGCCAGGGCTCCCGCAACACCGCCGAGGGCGCCGAGATCGCCGCGAAGAACTTCGCCTACTTCGCGTACGGCGAGCAGAAGGACACCGTCGAGCTGACGAAGGCGAAGAAGTTCTCCAACGAGCACGGCATCACCGGCCACACGGCGAGCGCCACGGCCACCGGGGTCGAGAAGGGGAACAAGTGTGACTCCGACGGCAGGGTCGTGACCGTCTCCTGGATCGACGGCAGCAACGACCTGCGCATCTGGCTCCTGATCACCGACGCCGGGGTCGACGACGAGGTGTCCCAGGACACCATCGACAAGATGACCGGCAGCCTGCGGCCGTACGCGGAGGAGGACTGACCGGCGAAGGGCCCGCCGGGGGCGGGGCGGTCCGGCGGCCGTCCCGCCCCGCCCGGGCGGGCCGCGACTACACGCTGCTGACGGCCGCCGCCGTGCTCGCCCTGGGCGGCGACGGCACCGACGCGGGCCTGGTCACCGCCGCCCGCACCGTCTGGGCCGGCCGGCGGCGCCGTGGGGCTGCTCGGTGCTGGTCGCGTTGCTGACGGCCGCGGTGCTGTGCGTGCCGGGAGTCCGCGGCCTGACCCGGCGGGACGGGACCGCGGCGGTCGGCGGTCAGCCGACGGTGAAGGAGCCCTCCGGCGGCTCGGGCGAGGGTGCCGCCTCGCTCTCCTGAACGGGGCGCGCGTTCGCGGTCAGCCGCTCCAGCGCGGTCCCGTGCACCACCCGGGCCGGAAACGGGTCGCCGGCCGCCAGCCGCGCCAGCCGCTCCACGGGCAGTCCGGCGCGGGATGCGGCCAGCACGGTGTTGCCGAACCGGCGGCCGCGCAGCACGGCGGGCTCGGCGATCAGGCACAGCCGCCCGGGTTCCTCGCCGAAGACCGTGCGGAAGCCGGCCAGTTGGGAGCGGAGAAAGCCGAAGGGCGCGGCGTCGGCGAGGTTGACGACGTAGACGCCGTCCGGCCGCAGCACCCCGGCCACGGCCCGGGCGTACGCCAGGGTGGTCAGGTGGGCCGGGACGCGGGAGCCGCCGAAGACGTCGGCGACCAGGACGTCCGCCGAGCCCGGGGGCCTGTCCCGCAGCGCGGTGAGGGCGTCCTCGGCCCGCACCCCGATGCCGCCGCCGGACGGCAGCGGCAGGTGCTCGGCGACCAGGCCGAGCAGAGCCCGGTCGGCGTCCACCACCTCCTGGCGGGAGCCGGGACGGGCGGCGGCGAGGTAGCGCGGCAGGGTCATGGCACCGCCGCCCAGGTGGAGGACGTCCAGCGGTGCGCCCGGGGCGGCGGCGCAGTCCAGGACGTGGGCGATCCGGCGCACGTACTCGAACTCCAGGTGCGCCGGATCGCCGAGGTCCACGTACGACTGGGGGGCGTCGTCGACGGTGAGCAGCCAGGCGCGCGGCCGGTCCACGTCCGGCAGCAGCCGGGCGGTGCCCTGGTCCACGGCCCGGCGTACGGGCACCGGCTCCCCTGCCGTCCGGTCGTCCGCCGTCCGGCCCTCCACTGCCTTGTCCATGGTCCCATTGTCCCGGCGTCCCGGCCGGCCGTTGGGCGGGGTGGGCGGCGGCGCCGGGCAGCGGGCGGGTCGCGGACCTCACAGCGGGCAGACCGGGACGTATGTCACCCGTGTCGGTTACGCTCGCCCGGTGCCCGTCCCCGCTCCCCGGCCCGTCGGACCCGCCGCCCGGTGCTCCGCGGTGCTGTTCTCCCCATGGTCCCGCCTGTCCTTCCTCACCGTGCTGCTGGCCGCCGCCGCCACGACGGTGGCCCTCCACGAACCCCAGCAGCTTCTCGCCCGGGGTTGGCGTCCCCCGCTGACCGGAGGGGGCGCGCTGGCGCTGTTCGCCCTCGCGTACGGTCTGGGCACCGCGGCCCTCGTGCCCAGACCGGTGCTGAACCTGGCCTCGGGCGCCCTTTTCGGCGCAGCCCTGGGCACCGCCGCGGCGGTGGCCGGGACGGTGCTGGGGGCGGGGCTGGCCTTCGGACTGGGACGGCTGCTGGGGCAGGACGCCCTGCGCCCGCTGCTGCGCGGCCGCTGGCTGGCGGCCGGGGACCGGCAGCTCAGCCGCCGGGGCTTCCGCTCGATGCTGGTGCTGCGGGTGCTGCCGGGGGTCCCGTTCGCCGTCTCCAACTACGGCGCCTCCGTCAGCCGGATGCGCTGGTCCGCCTTCCTGTCGGCCACTGCGCTGGGCTGTGTGCCCAACACCGCCGCGTACGCCGTGGCGGGCAGCCAGGCCTCCACTCCGACCTCGCCCGTCTTCCTGGTCGCGTCCGCCTTCATCGCCGTTCCCGGAATGGCCGCCGCGGTCGTCGCCTGGCGCAGACGCGCCCGGCTGCGCGGGTCCGGGGCGCCGGCCGAGACCGCTGACGAGGCTGTGGGTCAGGCCGCGGCCGAGGCGCCGGGCCGGGCGGTCACCGAGCCGGTACGCGCGAACCCGCGACGTTCGCCCGTCGTTTCCCTCCCCGTTCCCGACCGGCCATAGCATCTGCCCGACCTGACCGATGATCACGAAATAGGGACGAGCACACCCCGACATGTCTTGGTTCGAAGCGTTCATCCTCGGGCTCGTCCAGGGGCTGACCGAGTTCCTTCCCATATCCTCCAGCGCCCATCTGCGGCTGACCGCGGTCTTCGCGGGATGGGAGGACCCCGGAGCGGCCTTCACCGCCGTCACCCAGATCGGCACCGAGGCGGCGGTGCTGATCTACTTCCGCAAGGACATCGCGCGGATCGTCTCCGCCTGGTTCCGCTCGCTGTACGACAGGGAGGCGCGCCGCGAGCACGACGCGAAGCTGGGCTGGCTGGTGGTCGTCGGCTCCATACCGATCGGCGTCCTCGGCCTGACCCTCAAGGACTACATCGAGGGCCCCTTCCGCGATCTGCGGCTGATCGCCACGACCCTGATCGTGCTGGGCGTCGTCCTGGGCGTGGCCGACCGGCTCGCGTCCCGTGACGCCTCCGGCGGGCGCCACCGTGCCGTGCGGGAGCGCAAGTCGCTGGAGGGGCTGACCGTGCGCGACGGCCTGCTGTACGGCATGGCCCAGGCGATGGCGCTGGTCCCCGGGGTGTCCCGCTCGGGCGCGACGATCAGCGGCGGCCTGTTCATGGGCTACTCCCGGGAGGCCGCCGCCCGCTACTCCTTCCTGCTGGCCATCCCGGCCGTCCTCGCCTCCGGCCTGTTCGAGCTGACGGAGATCGGCGAGGGGCACGTCTCCTGGGCGCCGACGCTCTTCGCGACCGCGCTGTCCTTCCTCGTGGCCTACGCGGTCATCGCCTGGTTCATGAAGTTCATCTCCACCAGGAGCTTCATGCCGTTCGTGGTCTACCGGATACTGCTGGGCCTGCTGATCTTCGCCCTGATCGCGGCCGGGGTGATCTCCCCGCACGCGGGCGAGGCGGCGGGCTGACGCCCGAAGGGGGCGTCCGCCGGGCCGCCCCCGGTCTCACCGGCCCTCGGTGAGACCGTCCTCGTCCGCGCCCCGGCTCAGCACCGCCTCACGCACCCGCCTGTGCACCTCCGGGAAGTTCTCCCCGGTGGCGCGCACCACGCGGAAGGGCGGGCCCATGTCGGAGTGTCCGACCAGGAACTCGGCCCCCGTGACGGTCCAGCGCCCCTTCTCGGGGCTGAAGGTGAAGCGGGCCATGGAGCCCTCGTTGCCGCTGCGCTTGTCCTCGGGGACGAAGCTGGCGATCTGGTCGCCCAGACCGTAGACCACCCAGGTGCCGTTCACCTTCTCGTACGGCTGGGGCACGTGGTTGTGGGTGCCGATCAGCAGGTCGACGTCCGCGTGTCCGCCGGTGCGCGCGGCGGTGAGCCTGCGGGCCAGCTCCTTCTGCGTCGCGTCGGGCGCCTGCTGCCACTCCGTTCCCCAGTGCAGGCTGACGATCACCACGTCGGCCCCGGCGCGGCGGGCGGCGCGGGCGTCGGCGAGCACGCGCTCCGGCTCCAGCAGGCTCACCGCCCACGGCCGGTCCTCGGGGAGCGGGATGCCGTTGGTGCCGTAGGTGTACGACAGATGGGCGATCCGGGCGCCGCCGGCCTCCAGCAGTGCCGGGCGGGCGGCCTCCGCCGAGTCGCGGGCGGTGCCCGTGTGCTGCACTCCCGCCGCGTCCAGCGCGTCGAGGGTGCGGCGCACGCCCTCGACGCCGTCGTCGAGGCTGTGGTTGGAGGCGGTCGAGCAACTGTCGTAGCCGGTGGCCCGCAGGGCCTTCGCGAGCTGGGGCGGGGAGCGGAACAGCGGATAGCCGGTGAAGGGGCCGTCCTCGTCGCCGTAGGGCGTCTCCATGTGGCACAGCGCGATGTCGGCGGGTTCGACCACCGGTTCCACGCCCGCGAGGATGCGGGTGAAGTCGTGCCCGGCGCCACCCGCGTCACGCCGGGCCTGCTCGACGATCGACGGGTACGGGATGATGTCGCCGGTCGCCACCACGGTGAACGGCCTGCCCTCGTCCGCCCGTGCGGCCCGGTCCTCCCCCGGGGCGCCGCCGGACGCGGTGCACGAGGCGGGTGCGGCGAGCGCCAGTACGGCGGCGGCCGTGGTCACGAGGCGTATCCGACGGCTCCGGCGTATCCGGTGCACCGCCTCGCCCTCGCCCGTACGCCCGGCCGTCCGCCGCGCGCTCCGTCCGGCCGCCGTCCCCGCTGGTGCGATCCGGCGCATTCTTCGCCTCCCGTGCGTCCTGGCACGCCGCCTCGGGGCGGTCGCGCCGTCCTCCTCTCCGGCAGCGTGGGCGGCGGCGGGGTGTGCGGCACCTTCGGCGGCCGTCCGCTGCTCCGGCCGGGCGAAGGGATCGCGCGGCTGCCGGAACGAGGGGCGTGACGGGCGACATGAGGGGCAGGGGCGGCACGCGCCGGGAAGACGGCCGCCCGTCGCCGGCGGTGGGCCGGCCGGTCATGACGGCGCCGAGACCGCGCCGCGGGGGCCGTCCGGGTGGTCCGGGCGGCCCGTACGGGCCGCCCGGGAAACGGCGCGACCGCGCGGGTCGCTTTCCCGCGCCGCCCCGGCCTGGGAAGCTGTTCCCAGACAACCGCGGGGCATCCGCACCGGATCCGGAGTTCACCTTGGCCGAGCGCGACGACGACAGCTACCGACTCCTGGCCGGGCTGCCCTTCGCGGCAATGACCGTCGTCGCCCTGGTGGACGTGACCGCCGGCCCGGGTGTGGGGTTCCTGCCGCTGCTGTCGCTCGGTCCCGCCTTCGCCAGCCTGGTCGGCGGCATGCGCCGCACCGCGCTGATCGGGCTGCTGGCCCTGTTCCTGTGCTTCTGCCTGGCCTCCTACGACGGTCTGCTGGGGACCACGCGCGGCTACACGGCGCTTCTGTCGGTGGCCGGGGTGTCGGCGGCCGGCCTGGTCGCGGCCGCCATCCGCCAGCGGCACGAGGCCGAGCTGGCGAACGTGCGGTCCATCGCCGAGGTGGCCCAGCGGGTGCTGCTGCGCCCGGTGCCCCGGGCCGCGGGGCACCTGCGGATCGCGGTGTCCTACACCTCCGCGGTGGCCGAGGCCCGGATCGGGGGCGACCTGTACGAGGTCGTCAACTCGCCCTCGGGGGTGCGGGTGATCGTGGGCGATGTCCAGGGCAAGGGGCTGGAGGCGGTGGAGACGGCCGCGGTCGTCCTGGCCGCGTTCCGGGAGGCTGCGTACGACGAGCCGGACCTGGCGGCGGTGAGCGCCCGGCTGGAGCGTTCGGTCAACCGGCACATGACGCAGGAGCGGTTCGTCACGGCCGTCCTGGCCGAGACGCACGAGGACCGTTCGGTGACACTGCTCAACCACGGCCACCCCTCACCGCTGGTCGTCCGCGCGGACGGGACGGCCCATCTCGCGGAGCCGCCGGAGACCGCTCCGCCCCTGGGCATGGGCTTCGACCTCAAGCCCCCGGAGCCGTACGGGCTGTCGCTCGCCCCCGGCGAGCAGATGCTGCTGTACACCGACGGTGTGACCGAGGCACGCGACCCGGACGACCGCTTCTACCCGCTGGTCCGGCGGGCCTTCCTGCTGCGGGAGGCGAACCCGGACATAGGTCTGGAGTCGCTGTGCCGGGATCTGGTGACCCATGTCGGCGGACCGCTGCAGGACGACGCGGCGATGCTGCTCCTGCGGTACCGCGAGGGGTGATCCGGACCGGCACCGGCCGGATCATCGGCCCGGATCGCCGGACTTCGGAAGGTTCACCCGCTCGGAGGGGGTACTCGACAGCCGACCGCCGCAGTCCGCACCGACCGAGCTGGGCCGAGACCATGAACGAATCCCGCCGCCTCACCCTCCGAGAACTCCGCATCCTGCACGAGACCGAACGGGCGCTGCTGCATGACGCCCGCCTCGCCGCCCTGTTCCGGGGGTTCGGCGAGACGGAGCGCGAAGCGGCGGGCGGGCCGGCGACACCGTCCCGCCTGTGGCTGCTCGTCGGCGTCTGCCTCTTCCTGGTTCCCGCGCTGATGGTCCTGCACCCGGTGGTCGGCGTGCTGGTGCTCCTCTCCGCCGTGGTCCTGGGAGCGACCTTCCGGGCCGGCCGTCACCCGGGCCCCCGTACCGGACGGCGGGGGCCGGGCTCCGGCTGAGCGGTCCGGCCGGCCGTCACCGGTCGGCCAGGTCCAGCCAGGCCGACTCGCCGGGCTCGATGGTGACGGTCCGGTCGGGCAGCACCAGGCGTACGGGACCCTCGGCCGATCCGGGCAGGCTGACGCGCATCCCGTCCGAGCGCGTCCGCACGCCCACCCCCCAGTGGTGCCGGTAGCGCATGGTGAAGCAGAACTCCGACAGTTCCGGGAGCGGCGCGGGGTCAAGCCGCAGAGCACCCCCGCGGGTCTCCAGACCGGTCAGCCCGCGCTGCACGAGGTCCAGTGTCCCGGCCATGGCACCCAGGTGGATGCCCTCGGCCGTCGTGCCGCCCTGGATGTCGGCGATGTCGCTGACCAGTGCCTCCTGCACGTAGCGCCAGGCGTCGGGACGCCGCACCCGGGCCAGCACCCACCCGTGGACCAGGGAGCTGAGGGTGGAGCCGTGGCTGGTGCGGTGCAGGTAGTAGTCGACCGTGCGCCGCCACAGCTCGTCGTCGAGGGTGTGGCCGAGCCGCTCGAACAGGCCCGCCAGTTCGGCGGGCTGGAACAGGTAGCCGAGCATCAGCGCGTCGGCCTGCTTGGAGGCCTGGTAGCGGTTGACGGTGTCGCCCTCGGCCTCCAGGATCCGGTCCAGCCGGCGGATGTCCCCGTACTTGCGGCGGTAGCCCTCCCAGTCCAGTTCGGCCAGTTCCCCGTAACCGTCGAACTGGCTGATGACGCCCTCGTGGAAGGGCACCCGCAGCCGCCGGGAGACGTCGTCCCAGCGTTCCAGCGTCTCCCCGTCCAGGGCGAGTTTCAGGCACAGCTCCTCGCACAGCGGTTCGGGGACGGTCTCGAGCGTCTCCAGGGCCCGGCCGAGCACCCAGGCGGCGGTGACGTTGGTGTAGGCGTTGTCGTCCAGGCCGGGCCGCTCCCTGCCCGGGTAGGCCTCGTGGTACTCGTCGGGGCCGACCACGCCGAGGATGCGGTAGCGCCCGAGATCCGCGTCGTAGCGCGCGGCGCTCCCCCAGAACTGGGCGATCCGCAGCAGCGTCTCGGCGCCCCGGGTGTGCATGAAGTCGATGTCGCCGCTGGCCTGCCAGTACTGCCAGATGTTGTAGGCGATCGCCGAGCCCACGTGGTGCTGGAGGCGGGAGTGGTCCGGCAGCCAGCGGCCCGAGCGCGGGTTCAGGTGCAGGGTCTGGGTCTCCTCGCGCCCGTCGCTGCCGCTCTGCCAGGGGAACATCGCGCCTTCGTAGCCGCTGTCCCGCGCGGCCCGGACGGCCTCGGGCAACCGCCGGTGCCGGTAGGCCAGCAGGGCGCGGGAGACCTCGGGGAAGTGGACGTTGAGATAGGGCAGCACGAACAGCTCGTCCCAGAAGACGTGCCCCCGGTACGCCTCCCCGTGCAGCCCGCGCGCCGGGACCCCGACGTCCAGGTCGGTGATGTGCGGGGAGAGTGTCTGCAGGACGTGGAAGAGGTGGACCCGCAGGATGCGGCCCGCCTCGCCTGGCACCTCCAGTTCGGCGTGCCGCCACAGTTCGTCCCAGGCGGCGCGGTGCGTGTCGAGCAGGTCGGGGAAGCCGGGCGCGTAGTCGATGTCCTCCAGCGCGGCGTGCAGGGGCTCGCTGACCGCGATGTCGTGCGAGGTGTGCAGGGACACGGTCTTGACGACGGTGACGGGCCGCCCGGGCCGGACGGCGACGGTCAGCCGCCGCGCGGGCCGCAGTCCGCCCAGGTCGGTGTGCGCCGAGACGGCCTCTCCGCTCTCCAGGCGGGTGCGGGCGGCCAGGGCCACCCCGATCTCCGAGTTCGTGGTGCGACAGCGCACCCAGACGGTGTCCGGCGCCGTCGATCCGGTGCTGTGGCCGGTCAGATGGCGGCCGTTCAGGGCGCGGTAGCGCTCCACTCCCTCGTTGGCGACGTCGCCGTCGAGGGCGGACTCGACCTCCAGCGTGCCGGTCCAGTTCTCCGCGGTGAAGACGGTGCGCAGCGCGGCCAGGTGCGGCTGCCCCATGTGGACCAGCCGGTGCTGCTCGACGCGCAGCCGCCGGCCGGCGGTGTCCTCCAGGCGCAGGGTCCGGTGCAGGACGCCGTGCCTGAGGTCCAGCCGCTGCCGGTACTCCAGCAGCCCGTCTTCGTCGGGGGTCCACCAGGTCGGGGCGGGTCCGTTCGCGGGGCTGTTCACGGGGCCGCCGCCGGGAGGAGCGCCGGGAGGGCCGTCGAGGGCCCCGCCGAGGACACGGAAGCGCAGGGGCAGCCAGTTGGGCAGGTTGACCATGTCCTCGTTCTCGACGTCCCTGGGCTCGCTCTCCCCCACGGTGGACACCAGCCGGTTGTAGCAGCCCGCCGCGTACGTGCCCGGGTAGTGGGGCCCTCCGGCATCCGTCTCGGGAGCCGCGCCGCGGGTCGCGAAGTAGCCGTTGCCCAGGGTGCACAGGGCCTCGCGCAGCCGCTCCTCCCCCGGCTCGTAGCCCGCGTAGGCCCATTCCCACCGCTCCACGGTCCCCTCCACCACTGTCAGTCCTCCTCGTCGTGCCGGCCGGCGCGGGGACCGTGCGGCAGCAGATCGGCCAGGTCGGTCACGACCACGTCGGCCCCGTGCTCGCGCAGGTCCCGCGCGCTGGTGGGACCGGCCGTCCGGTCCACCCCGACGACCAGTCCGAAGCCGCCCCGGCGGCCCGCCTCGACACCGGCCAGCGCGTCCTCGACGACGGCCGCCTCCCCCGGAGGCACCCCCAGCCGCCGGGCGGCCTCCAGGAACACCGCGGGGTCCGGTTTGCCGGGCAGGTCCAGGCGGGCCGCCTCGTGGCCGTCCACCACGGCGTCGAACATCTCCAGCACTCCTGCTCCGGAGAGCAACTCCCTCGCATGCCGGGAGGCGGATATCACCGCCATGGGCACCCCTCCGCGGCGCAGGGCGTGCAGCAGCCGCAGCGTGCCGGGCCAGGCCTCGACGGCGTCCTGCCGCAGGGCGGCGGTGAACAGCCGCTCCTTGCGTGCGGCGACGGCCCGGACGGTGCCGTTGCCGGGCGGGTCTCCCGGCTCTCCGGGCGGCAGGTCCAGCCCCCTTGACCTGAGGAAGGCCGCGGCGCCGTCCAGGCGGGATCTGCCGTCGACGTACCGCCGGTAGTCCTCCTGGACGTCGAACGGGCGGAACCGGTCCCCCGGATCCTCCTGCGGCTGTCCGCCGCCGCGCTCGCACCACTCGCGCAGGCAGTCGTCGAAGGCTTCCTTCCAGGCCGCTGCGTGGACCCGGGCGGAGTCGGTGATCACCCCGTCGGTGTCGAACACCACGGCCCTCAGGCCGTCCGGGCGGTCCGGGCGGTGTGCCGGGGCGGCGGCCTCCTCCGGGTCCCGGGCTGCGGCTGCGGCAGACGGCATGATCGCTCCATCCAGTGGGGTCGCCGGGGCGGTCGGGATCAGATGTGCTCCGGTACGAGGGCCACGGGGCAGTCGGCGTGGTGGATGACGGTGTGGTCGACCACCCCGAGCTGGAGGCCGAGGCGGCCCTGCCGGCGGTGGGCGCCGATCACCAGCAGGTCCGCCCGGCGCGACTCCTCCAGCAGCACCGCGCGGGTGGGGCCCTCCACGGCGTGCAGGTGCAGGTCGATCCCGGAGTACTCGCGGGCCGCGGCCCGCAGGGCGCCGTCCAGGTGGTCCATCGCCTCCCGGTGGCGGGCTCCGGCCGGACTGCCCTGGATCGGCGGATGGTTCTCCGCCGTGTGGGTGGGCCGGCGCCACGCCCGTACGGCGTGCAGTTCGCAGTGCCTGGCGGCGGCCTCGCGGAAGGCGAAGTGGGCGGCGGGCGAACCGTCCACCCTGTCCCCGACGCCCAGGACGACCCGGCCGTGGCCGCCGGCGCGGGCGTTCTCACCACCGCGTACGACGACCACCGGGCAGTCGGCCCGGCCGGCCGCCTCCAACCCCACCGAACCCAGCAGCAGGCCCGCGATCCCGCCCCGGCCCCGTGAGCCGACGACGAGGCCGAACGCGTTGCGGCCGGCGTGGACCAGCGCGGCTCCGGGTGCCTCGTCGAGGACGACGGTGGTCACCCGTACGCCGGGGGCGTGCCGGCGGACGCGTTCGGTCGCGGCGGACATCAGCTCCTCCGGTTCCGGGTCGTCCTCCCCGCGGTCCTCGACGCCGTGGACCAGACACAGGGGTACCGAGTGCCGGACCGCCGCGTCCGCGGCCCAGTCCACCGCGAGCAGGCTGGGCCCGGATCCGTCGACGCCCACCAGCAGGGGGAGCTCCACCGCCGCCACCTCCTTGTCCCGGCCTCCCGCGTTCTCCCGGCCCCGGGCCGACCGTTCCGGCCGGCGGGTCACCGTTCCCAGGAACCGGCGGGCCGCAGGTTCACCCGCCGGTTCCTGGGAACGGTGACCCGCATACGGGCCGGTGAAACCCCGGCGGGCGGTTCTCGGCCGCCTGCCCCGCGGCACGGCCCCGCCCGGCCCTCCGGCACGGCGGGGTCCGCACACCTGCCCGGCCGAGGCGAGGGAGGCGCGGCATGCGGGTGTCCGCAGGATCCGGGTGGCGGCGCGGGGTGCTCGCGTTGGCGGCGGGCGCGCTGCCCGCCCTTTCCTTTCCCGCGCCGTCGCTGTGGTGGTGGGCCTACGCAGCGCTGATCCCGTGGCTGCTGCTGCTCCGTACGGCGGACAGCGGGCGGCGTGCCGCCCTGGAGGGCTGGCTGGGCGGCACCGGTTTCCTGCTGGCCACCCATCACTGGCTGGCGCCGAGCCTGCACGCCTTCATCGTGGTGGTGGCGGCCGTGATGGGGCTGCTGTGGGCTCCGTGGGGCCAGCTGGTGAGACGGCTGCTGGCGGGCGAGCCGGCTCCGGGCCGGGCGGTGGCGGCGGTGGTGCTGGTGCCGTCGGCGTGGCTGATGATCGAGCTGGTGCGCTCCTGGGAGTACCTGGGCGGGCCGTGGGCGCTGCTGGGGGCGAGCCAGTGGCAGGTGCCGCCCGCGCTGCGGCTGGCCTCGCTGGGCGGGGTGTGGCTGGTCACCATATGGGTGGTGGCGGCGAACACCGCGCTGG
This sequence comes from Streptomyces shinuiensis, assembly GCF_043660855.1. Classification (NCBI taxonomy): domain Bacteria; kingdom Bacillati; phylum Actinomycetota; class Actinomycetes; order Kitasatosporales; family Streptomycetaceae; genus Streptomyces; species Streptomyces shinuiensis. Next base: position 372,580 of record NZ_JBIHML010000001.1, read on the forward strand.
CGGTGCTGGTCGCCGTGCCCGGTGCGCGGCGGGCCGCCGCGGCCGCGGCTGCGGTGTGCGTGCTGGTCCCGGCCGCGGCCTGGGCGTGGGCGCCGCTGCCGCGGCCGTCGGGCACGGTCCGCGTCGCGGTGGTGCAGCCGGGTGTGGTCGCCGGGGCCGAGGCGCGCTTCGACACCGGGGAGCGGCTCACCCGCGGCCTGGCGGGCCGGGGCGTGGACCTGGTGGTGTGGGGCGAGAGCAGCGTCGGCTACGACCTGGAGGCCCGCCCGGACCTGCGGGAGCGGTTGGCGGCGCTGTCCTCGCGGGTCGGGGCGCCGCTGCTGGTGAACGTGGACGCCCGGCGCCCGGACGGGCCGGGGATCTTCAAGAGCTCCGTGGCGGTGGGCCCGCGGGGGACCACCGGGGAGCGCTACGACAAGATGCGGCTGGTGCCGTTCGGCGAGTACGTGCCGGCCCGTTCCCTGCTGGGCTGGGCGACGGCGGTGGGCGAGGCGGCCGAGGAGGACCGCGGGCGCGGGGACGCACCGGTGGTGATGGACACCCTGGGGGTGCGCACCGGTCCGCTGGTGTGTTTCGAGTCCGCCTTCCCCGACGCGAGCCGGGCGCTGGCGCGCGACGGCGCCGAGCTGCTCGTCGCCCAGTCGGCGACCTCCACCTTCCAGGACAGCTGGGCGCCGTCCCAGCACGCCTCCCTGGCGGCGCTGCGGGCCGCGGAGAGCGGGCGGCCGATGGTGCACGCCACGCTGACGGGGGTGAGCGCGGTGTACGGCCCGCGCGGCGAACCGGTGGGCGAGCGGATGGGCACCGAGCACAGCGGGGCCGCCGTCCACGAGGTGCCGCTCGCCTCGGGCACCACCGCCTACGTCCGGTTCGGCGACTGGGCCGTCGCCGCCGCGCTGGGTTCACTGCTCTCGGCGGCGGCCGTGGCGGCGGTGCGCCGGTTCCGGCGCGGGCGGTACGGGAAGCGGCGGCCCGGGGCGCGGAAGGGGGCTACCCGGCCTGCTCAAGCGCGGCGATGACGACCCGTTCGCACAACTCGTGGGTGCGCAGGGCGTCCTCGGCCTCCAGGTGCCGCCCGGCGCGCACGGCGTCGAGGAAGGCCAGCGCGGCCTGCTCGATGCCGCGCTGGCGGGCCACCGGCACCCAGTCCCCGCGGCGGCGGACGCTGGGCTGGCCCTTGTGGTCGACGATCTCGGCGAGGTTGAACACCTGGCGCCTGGCGTCCCGCCCGGAGACCTCCAGGATCTCCTCGGCGCTGCCGCTCATCCGGTTCATGACACCGATCGCGGTGAAGCCGTCGCCCGACATCTGGAGCACCACATGGTGCAGGAGCCCGTCCCTGACCCGGGCGCGGATATCGATGTGCCCGGCCGGCCCGGGCAGCAGGAAGCGGAGGGTGTCCACTACGTGGATGAAGTCGTCGTAGACCACCTCGCGCGGGTCGGCGGCCAGTCCGACGCGGTTCTTCTGCATCAGGATCAGGTCGCGCGGGTGTTCCAGGCACTGGGCGTAACCGGGTGCGTGGCGGCGGTTGAAGCCGACGGCGAGCGGAACGCGCCGCCGGCCGGCCAGGCGCACCAGGCGCTCGGACTCGGCCAGGGTGTGAGCGAGCGGCTTGTCGACGTAGGTGGGCACCCCGGCCTCCAGCAGCCGGGCGACGATCGCGGGGTGCTCGGCCGTCGGAGCGTGGACGAAGGCCGCGTCGGGGGCGGTCCCGATCAGCCCGTCGAGATCCGTGTGCCGCTGCGGGCCGGGGATCCGGTGGGCCTCGGCCGTCCGTTCCAGAGTGCCGCGGGTGCGGGTGTGCAGGTGGAGCTCCAGCCCCGGCCGGGCGGTGAGCACCGGCAGGTACGCCTTCTGCGCGATGTCGCCGAGTCCGATCACTGCGATCCTCACGGAACCCCCTTGGTCTCGCCGTCTTCCGGTGCCGTCCGTTGCCGCCCGGGGCTGCTCGGGGGCGCTCGGAGCCGTTCGGGGCGCGGCCGCTCCGCCGTCCCGTGTTCCCCGCGGACCGGCAGCATACGCGGTGAGCGGCGGCTCACGGACGGCGCGTGCCGCCGCCGGTCGCCCGGTGCGACGGGGCCAGTGCTCTCAGGCGTTCTCTGACGCCCTCCGGGCGTCCTCGGCGGCCCTCACCACCGGTCACGTGGACCACAGGTAACCCACGGGGCCACCCGCATCACCCCTGCGGGGAGTTCCCGGCGGCCGTGAGGTGCAGCAGAGTAGGCCGGGTGCGACATGTGCGAAGCGCCCTGCTCCTGGCCGGAGCCGCCCTGGCCGCCGTCTCGGGGTGCGTCACGGTGGCGGGCGGCCAGCGGCCGGAGGAGAGCGGACCGCCTCCCCCGCCCAGCGGCCCCGCCCTGCCCCGGCGGGACACCGAGCCGCCGCGGACCCCCGGCCCGGCGCGGGAGACCCTCGCCAGGGTGGACGACGGTCCGGAAACCCCTGGCGCCTCCTCCCCGCCCCACTCCGTTCCGCCCTCCGCGTCCTCCCCCGCCCACCGGCCCACCGCGCGCCCGGCGCCCCGCCGGCCGCGAAGCGAACACCCCCCTTCCGGCTCGGCCCGGCCGGGGCGCGCCTCCGGCAGCACTCCCCGGTGGCCCGGCCCGGGTGTGTGCGGGCTCGGTGAGGCGTACGGCGGCTGGACCGCGGACGGCGAACCGGCCCGGACCTGCCGGCAGGTCTACGGCGACTGATCCGGCGGCCCGCCGGCGGCCGCCAGCCGCCGCGCCAGGTTCCCGATGGCGGTCCTGACGCCCGCACCGTACGCGTCGTCGGGCAGCTCCTCCGCCGCACTGCGGGCCCGGGCCAGCTCACGCCGGGCGGCGGCGTGGTCGCCGAGACCGGCGTGAGCGGCGGCCAGGCTCAGATGGAGCGAGGGGAGCAGGGACCGCACGGCCGCGAAGGCCCCGGCCGGGGCCTTCGCGGCGGCCAGCGCGCGCCGGCCCCACTCGAGTCCGGCCACGGGATCGTCCTGGGTGCCGGCCAGGTAGTGGGCGATGGTGCACCGGTGGAAGGGGTCGCCGTCCTCGCACGCCTCCTCCCACAGGCCCGCCAGCCGGTTGCGCGCCTCCTCCCGGTCCCCGCCCCGGTGCAGGATGACCGCCTGACCGATCCTGGTCGGCAGCGGCTCGCCCGCCGCGCGCCCCTCCTCTCCCGCCGCTCCCGTCTCCTGCCGATGCTCCGCCACGGGCTCTCCTGTGTGGTGGTGTCGGTACCGGCGGCGCGGACGCCCTTCCCGCACCGTTCTCCGACGCTAACCGCCGGGGGCTGCCGCAGCGCTCAGGCGCTCTCGCCGGTGCCCCGTCCGTACCTGCTCGCCAGCGTCCGCACCTCCCGCGCCACCGCCGCGCGCAGCCCGGCCGGGCCGAGCACCTCCGCCTCCGCACCGAGCCGGAGCAGATCGCCCACCGCCACGGGGAGGCTCTCCACGGGGAGGAGCACCCGCAGCCAGCCGTCCCCGTCCGGCCCGTCCGCCTCCCGCGCCGCCCGCGCACCCACCGCGCCGAACAGCATGGGCAGCAGCCGCAGGCCGCGTGGGGAGAGCCGCAGCAGCGCCTCGTCCCGCAGGCGGCCGGCCTCCAGACGGCCCGTGGCCTCGGCCCAGTACGCCGCGAGGCCGAAGCCGGCGGGCCGCTCGAAACGCTCGCCCGGCATGTCGAGGGCGAGGACGCGCGAGACCCGGTAGGTACGCACGTCCTCTCCCGTACGGGCTTCGCCGCCGTCGTCCGGGCCGGGAGCGGACCGGGCGACGAGATACCAGACGCCGCCCTTGAGGACGAGCCCGAGCGGATGCAGCTCGCGGCGCACCTCGCCCTTCCAGCGGCGGTAGCGCACGCGCAGCGTCCGCTGCTCCCAGACGGCCTCGGCCACGCGCGCCAGGTGCGGTACGGGGTCGGCGTCCCGGAACCAGGCCGGGGCGTCGAGGTGGAAGCGCTCAGAGACGCGCCGGGTGCGCTCGGCGAGCTGTGCGGGGAGCGCGGCGCGCAGCTTGAGCTGGGCGGTCGCCAGTTCGGCGCCCAGTCCCAGTTCGGCCGCGGCGCCCGGCATCCCGGCGAGCCACAGGGAGTCGGCCTCCTCACCGGTGAGGCCGGTCAGCCGGGTGCGGTAGCCCTCCATCAGGCGGTAGCCACCCTCCGGTCCCCGCTCGGCGGTCAGCGGCACGCCGGAGGTGATGAGCGCCTCGGCGTCGCGGTAGACGGTGCGGACCGAGACCTCCAGCTCGGCGGCGAGTTCCGGTGCGGTCATCCGGCCCCGGTTCTGGAGCAGCAGGAGCATCTGCAGAAGGCGGTCGGCGCGCATGGCGACAGTCTGCCGCCCGTACCTGACAGGGGATGTCAGGTACGGGCGGGACAGTGGTGGCGGCCGGCGCGGGAAGGGCCCGTGCCACCGCCTGTGAGGAGACCCATGACCACGCACACCACCGGCAGCTTCACCTTCGCCGACTGGCAGGAGAAGGTCATCGCCGAAGCCGGCGGCGGTGACGGCGAAGGTGCCGGCGGCGGCCCGAAGCTGGCCTCCGCCGTCGTCACCAACCACTTCACCGGTGGTATCGAGGCCACCGGGACCTCGTGCGCGTACACCATCGCCTACACCGCGGGAGAGCCCGGCTCCGCCGGGAGCTTCACCGGCCACGAGCTGCTCTCCGGCACCCTCGACGGACGCGTGGGCTCCTTCGTGCTCGCCGAGCGCGGCACCTTCGACGAGAAGGGCACCGTGCACTGCGTCTTCGAGGTGGTGCCCGGCTCGGCCACCGGCGAGCTGGCCGGGCTGCGGGGGACGGGTGGCTTCACCGCCGTGCACGGCGAGCCGTCCGTCGCGTACGCCTTCGACTACGAACTGGGCTGAGTCGGCCCGGTCGCGCTGTCCGGGCCGGCCGGGAAGCGGCTCAGGAGCCGAGGCTGGGGACGCACCAGTCGACCGGCGTGTGCCCCTGCGCCGCGATCGCCTCGTCGATCCGGCTGAAGGGGCGTGATCCGAAGAACTTCTTCGCCGACAGCGGCGAGGGGTGCGCGCCCTGGACCACCGTGTGCCGCTCGGTGTCGATCAGCGGCAGCTTCTTCTTCGCGTAGTTGCCCCACAGCACGAAGACGGCCGGGTCGGGTCGGGCGCCCACGGCGTGGATCACCGCGTCCGTGAACTTCTCCCAGCCCTTGCCCTTGTGGGAGTTGGCCTCCCCGGCCCGGACCGTCAGCACCGCGTTGAGCAGGAGCACGCCCTGCTTCGCCCACGGCATCAGATAGCCGTTGTCCGGGACGGGGCAGCCCAGGTCCGCCTGCAGCTCCTTGTAGATGTTCCGCAGGGACGGCGGAATCCTCACCCCGGGCCGCACCGAGAACGCCAGCCCGTGGCCCTGCCCCTCGCCGTGGTACGGGTCCTGTCCGAGGACGAGCACCTTGACCTGCTCGTACGGAGTGGCGTCCAGCGCCGCGAAGACCTCTTCCCGGGGCGGGTAGACCGGCCCGCGTGCCCGCTCCTCCTCGACGAACTCGGTGAGCTCCTTGAAGTAGGGCTTCTCCAGCTCGTCGCCGAGGACCTTCTGCCAGGACTCGGGCAGCATGGCGTTCACGTGAGACAGACCTCCGGTGTCGGTTCCGCGCGCCTCACCCGGGCGCGTACCCCAAGAACGTACCGGTGACCTCTGACAGCCGCGCCGCGCGGGCCGGGCGCGGCTGTCGGAGGTCACCGGCGGCCACCCCGCTCCCTCAGGTCACCAGCTCTTCTTGCGGTCGAGCTCCCACAGCCGCATGATCGTCGAGGAGTCGATGCTCCACTCCACGCCGGCGATGTCGTTGTGCGCGGCGATGTAGAGCTTGCCCTGCCACAGGGGCAGCAGCCGGGCGTCCTCGGCCAGGATCTTCTGCGCCTGCGTGAAGGCGGCGCTGGCCGCACCCCGGTCGCTCTCCTTGCGGGACTTGGGCAGCAGCGTGCCGGTCAGCGTCTCGTCCTCGTACGGCGTGCCCAGGGCGTTCTCCTTGCCGACGAACGGCGAGATGTAGTTGTCCGCGTCCGGGAAGTCGGGGAACCAGCCGCGGCCGAACACCGGGTACTCCCCCTCGGTGATGCCTTTCTGGAACTCGCGCCACTCGCGGCCCTCCAGGGTGACCTCGAACAGCCCGGACGCCTCCAGCTGCCGCTTGATCTCGGCGAACTCCTCGGCGGTCGTCGCACCGTAGCGGTCGGTGGTGTACCAGAGGGTCAGCTCCACCTTCTCGTCGACCCCGGCCTGGTTCAGCGTGGTGCGGGCCTTCTCCACGCTGGGCTCGCCGTACTCCTCGTAGAAGGCGCTGGTGTGGCCGGTGATCCCGCCGGGGACCATGGAGTACAGCGGGGCGGCGGTGCGCTTGTAGACGTTGCGGACCAGGGCCTTGCGGTCGATGACCTGGGCGACCGCCCTGCGGACGGCGGGCTCGGCGGCCGACTCGTGCCGCGGGTTGAACACCAGGTAGCGGATCTCGGTGCCGTAGACCTCGTTGAGCTTGATGTCCGGGTGGTCGCTGCGGTTCTTCCCGAAGTCGTCGATCTGCTCGGGGGTCAGGCCGCGGTAGGTGAGGTCGACCTCGCCGCTCTTGAGCTGCTCGACCATCCTGGCCGAGTCCTTGAAGTAGCGGACGGTCACGGCGTTGTTCTTGACCTCCGCGGAACCCTTGTACTTCTGGTTCCTGACCAGCTCGGCCCGCTCGTCCTCCTTGTAGCCGTCGAGCAGGTACGGTCCGGATCCGCTGATCTTGTCCGACTCCAGCAGCTGGTCGGCCGGGTAGGCGGCGGGGTCGACGATGGACGCGGCCGGGGTGGCCAGGACCAGCGGGAAGGTCGCGTCCGGCCGCTTGAGGTGGAATATGATCGTCCGCTCACCGGACGTCTCGATGCGGTCGATGCTCTGCAGCAGCTGGGCGGGACCGGTGGGCGCCTTGATCCCCAGGGTGCGCTCGATGGAGTACTTGACCGCCTCCGCGTCCAGCGCGTTGCCGTTGGAGAACGTCAGGTTCTTCTTCAGGACGCACCGGTAGACGCTGCTGACGGTGTCGGTGAAACCGCAGCGCTGGGCGGCGTCGGGCTCCGGGGTGCCGCTGGAGCTCGGGAAGTGCAGCAGGGTCTGGTAGATGTTCCGGTACAGCTCCCACGAACCGTCCCAGGCACCGGCCGGGTCGAGGACACTCGGCGTGCTCGTGGTGCCGACCACGATCACCTCCTCGTTCTCGCCGTCACCGAGCAGCGAGCCGCATCCGGCGAGCAGGGTCGCTGTCACCAGCACGACTGCGCCCTTCAGAGGCTTGTTCTGGCTGAACACTTGCACGCTCCTCGGTCGGCGATGCCACTAACGCCACTAGGTACAGCTACTGCCTGGGTTGCTGTGGGGGAATCCATCGGCTGACGGGCCGGAGCGCGCACCGCGGTGCGGAGCGCGTGCCACCACCCGTACGGCAGGGTCTCAACGGGCCTGTCGTGCCGAGGACGTGGCAGACCTTACCGCAGCATATGACGAGGCTGACAGGCTTCTGGACCGGGCAAGATCAGGACTTCGGCCGCAGCGGACCGGTTGGTCGCGCAGAGTACGGGAGCCGTACCAGGACGCGCACCGGCGCCGCGCCGTCCCGTCGGGGGCGGCGCGGCGCCGGCGCGGTGCGGCCCCCGGCGCACCGTTGCGGTGTGCCGGGGCCCGGAGGTCACTCGACCCCGGCGTTGAGGAAGATCCCGCCGTCGACCACGAGGGTCTGACCGGTGATCCAGCCGGAGTCGTCGGAGGTGAGGAAGGCCGCCGCTCCCCCGATGTCCTCGGGAGTGCCCAGCCGCCCCATCGGGTAGCGCCTGGCCACCTCCTCCTCGCGCCCCTCGTAGAGCGCGGCGGCGAACTTCGTCTTGACCACGGCCGGGGCGATGGCGTTGACCCGCACGCCCGGCGACAGCTCGTGGGCGAGCTGGAGGGTGAGGTTGACCATCGCGGCCTTGCTGATGCCGTAGGCGCCGATGAAGGGCGAGGCGGACAGCCCGGCGACGGAGGCGATGTTGACGATGGTGCCGCCGTGCTCCTTCTGCCAGGCAGCCCAGGTGCGCTGGGCGAACCCGAGCGCGGAGAGGACGTTGGTGTCGAAGACCTTGCGGGCGACGTTCAGGTCCAGTTCCGCGATGGGCCCGAAGACCGGGTTGGTGCCCGCGTTGTTGACCAGGTGGTCGACACGGCCGAACGCCTCCATGGCGCGTTCGACGGCCTCCGCCTGGTGGGCCTCGTCGTGGGCCTTCCCGGCGACGCCGATGGCCCGGTCCGCGCCGAGCCGCTCGACCGCCTCCGCGAGGGCGTCCTCGTTGCGGCCGGTGATGCACACCCGGTCACCGCGGGCCACGAGCGCCTCGGCGATGCCGTAGCCGATGCCGCGGCTCGCTCCGGTGATCAGGGCGACCCTGCCGCTGTCCTGCACTGCCATGAGCTCTTCTTTCCGTTCCGTCGTTTTACGGTGCGGCCGTCGGCGGCCGTCAGTTGAGCGGGCCGCCGGCCACGTACAGCACCTGGCCGGAGACGAAACCGGCCTCCTCGCCGGTGAAGAACGCGATGGCGTTCGCGATGTCCCCGGGCCTGCCCACGCGCTGGACGGGGATCTGGGAGGCGGCGGCCTTCTGGAAGTCCTCGAAGCCCATGCCGACGCGGGCGGCGGTGGCGGCGGTCATGTCGGTGACGATGAAGCCGGGGGCCACGGCGTTGGCGGTGATGCCGAACTTGCCCAGCTCCTTGGCGAGGGTCTTGGTGAAGCCCTGCAGGCCGGCCTTGGCGGCGGCGTAGTTGGCCTGCCCGCGGTTGCCGAGCGCGGAGCTGGAGGAGAGGTTGACGATCCGGCCGAAACCGGCGTCGACCATGTGCTTCTGGCAGGCCCGGGACATCAGGAAGGCACCGCGCAGGTGCACGTTCATGACGGTGTCCCAGTCGGAGTCGCCCATCTTGAACAGCAGGTTGTCGCGGAGCACTCCGGCGTTGTTGACCAGGACGGTCGGCGCGCCCAGCTCCTCGGCGACCCGTGCGACGGCGGCCTCCACCCGCTCGGTGTCCGACACGTCGCAGCCGACCGCCAGCGCCCTGCCGCCCGCCGCGGTGATCTCCTCCACGACGTCCGCGCAGGCCGACTCGTCCAGGTCGAGCACGGCGACGGCCCGGCCCTCGGCGGCGAGCCGGACGGCGGTGGCGGCGCCGATCCCCCGGGCTCCGCCCGTGACGATCGCGACACGCTGCTCGGTGGTGGACATGCTGGTCTCCTCGCACTCGAATGGGTGAGCAACCGCTTAGTACCTTCGGCAGACGTGACGCTAGAAGCACGGACACGCTGTGTCAACGGCCACCGGTGCGGTGAGGCCCAGCCCACGTCCGGGCCGCCGTCTCCGCGGTGTGCCGGGCACGCCGAGGGCGTCCGGTGCGCCCCTCAGCGCACCAGCACCTCCAGCAGCCGCTCGGTCTCCGCCTCGGGGTCGGCGGTCAGCCCGGTGTGCACCGGACCCGGCTGGAGCACGGTGGAGCGGGGGGCGACCAGCCACCGGAAACGCCGCCCGGGGTCGTCGGCCGCGGCCTGCCCGGCCTCCGCCCCGCCGCGGCACAGGCACTCCACTGCGTGCAGGGCCGCCCGCACCCCCTCGACGTCGGCATGCGGATCGAGCGCCCGCAGCCGTTCGACGTCCAGGTGGGTGCGGGCCGCGACGAAGGACCGGGCGCGGCAGTAGACGACGACCCCGGCGTTGATCATCTCACCGCGCTCCACCCGGGGGACGACGCGCAGCACCGCGTACTCGAAGATGTCGCGTCCACCGAACTGTCCGCTCACCGCGCCCCTCCGCCCTTGTTCAGTCCGCTGACGGCGTCCGCCCAGCCCTTCAGCCAACCGGGCGCCCTGGAGGGCCCGTCCTGGCTCGGGGCGCCGACTGTGATCCGCTCGTGGACCGTACCGGCCCGGGCGGCCAGCACCTCGGTGTAGGCGCGGCGCAGCGCGTTCGGTGTGTCGAAGCCGGGCCCGCCGGCCAGCCACTCGTCGGGGATGTCGGCCGCGCACTCGGCCAGCAGTTCCTCCGTCACCCGCGGCGCCAGTTCGGCGGCGGCCGAGGCGATGTCCGGGCCCATGGGCGCCAGGGCGTGGTCGGAGGCGTCGTACGGCTTGTCGGCCGCCTTGGCCGCGGTGGTCCAGTTGTGGTGCCAGATCAGGCTGGCGCCGTGGTCGATGAGCCACAGGTCGCCGTGCCAGACCAGCATGTTGGGGTTGCGCCAGGAACGGTCGACGTTGCCCGTCAGGGCGTCGAACCACACCACGCGTCCGGCCTCCCGCGCGTCCACCCGGTAGGCGAGCGGGTCGAAGCCCATCGAGCCGGGCAGGAAGTCCATCCCCAGATTCAGCCCGCCGCTGGCCTTGAGCAGTTCCTGCACCTCCTGGTCGGGCTCGCCCAGGCCGATCACCGGGTCCAGTCCGACGCGCACCAGGTCGGGCACGCGCAGGCCGAGCCGCTGGGCGAGCCGCCCGCACAGCACCTCGGCCACCAGGGCCTTGCGGCCCTGCCCGGCTCCGGTGAACTTCACGACATAGGTGCCCAGGTCGTCGGCCTCGACGATGCCGGGCAGCGATCCGCCCTCGCGCAGGGGCGTCACATAGCGCGTGGCGGTGACTTCGGGAAGCATTTTCCCAGGCTATCGGACCTACCGGCCTTGCAATCCACGGTCGGCCCCAGAAGCCCCCGGAGCGGCGGTCCCGCCGGAACCACTCCCGAACCACCCTGGGGAGAATCTGGGGAGTCTCAGCCGCCGCCCGGCTTCCCCCGCCTGCCCAGCAGTCCGTCCATGACGGTGCGCCCCTTGCTCCCGGCCTCCGGCATGAAGTGAGCGCAGTAACCGAGCGTGACGGCCGGCGAGGAGTGCCCGAGCCACCGCGCCAGGGTCACCACGGACTCGCCCGCCTCCAACATGACCGAGGCGTAGGTGTGCCGCAGCACATGGAAGCCGTCCCGCGGCGCCGCCTCCCACTGCCACTGCTTCGCGCCCTCGGCGCGCGGCGGGATGACGCCGGCCTTGGCCAGCGCGGGCTTCCACGTGTAGGTGTTCCATGTGTTCACGGCCACGGCGTTGCCGAACCGCGTGGTGAGCAGGAGGGGGAACTTCCTTCGCGGTCTGTCCTCCCCCGGCCTTCCCCAGGGAAGCTCCACCTCCACCGGCGGGAACACCTCGATGTGGCGCTTCAACGCCTCGGCGACCGAGCCGGGCATGTCCACGGTGCGGGTCTTCGCTCCCTTGGGCAGGGCGAAGAACAGCCTGCCGTTGACCGTCTGCACCTGGCGGCGGACGTGGAGGGCACCTCGCGCGTAGTCGATGTCCTCCGGACTCAGTCCGAACACTTCGCCCTGACGGAGCCCGCATCCCAGCCCGAGCACCACGGCTATGCGGTGCCGGGGGCTGATCACGTCACGAACCCGGAGTGCGGTCTCCAGCGACCACGCCTCTCGCCGCTCCCGGGACGCCTTGGGCCAGCGCACGGATTTTGCGCGCATGGGGTTCCTGGCGAGCCGCCTGTCGTCGACGGCCGCTTCCAGAATGCCGGACAACTCGGACAGGATCCCGCGCCGGTAGTCGACCGAGGAGACGGATTCCTCCAGCTTCGCCGTATACGCGCGCAGCGTCGTCGCCGTGATGCTCCGGAGCGGAAGCCGCCCCAGGTGCGGAATGATGTGAAGCCGCGCTTTACGTTCCTGATCCTGCTGGGTCTTGGGAGCTCCCCTCCTGCCCGGCGCCCAGTACAGCTCGATGTAATCGGCCAGCGTGATGGACCCGTCACGCGGGTCCACGAACTCCCCGCGTTCCTCATCCGTGGCAGACCGGCGAAGCCACGCCTTGGCGTCCTCCAGAGTGTCGAAAGACCGATCACGAACCCCGGGGACACCAGCGACCTTGTATCTCCTCCCCTTACCGTAGCGAGGAGTCCGCGCCCTCTTCCCGGTTACCGGATCTCTCTTCTTCTTGATCCAGCGGTCCTCTATGTAGCCGGCCAGGTGATACTCCTTATCGGCGAAAGAAACGGTGTTCTACAGCGTCTGGCCCGTCAGTCTCCGAAAGTGCGGCCGGACCGGTGCTGTGGAGCAAATGCCAGAGGGTCCAGGGCCGGGTTGGATCGGGAGTCGACCTCCTCCTGTTCCCGAATCCAGGTTTCGAGAGCGTCCCGCCGATACACCACTCGACCGCGACGCCCCATGCAGAAACTCGGCGGCCCCTGCCGTCGATGTCGCCAGACATACAGCGTGTGCGGCGAGAGGCCGAGATACTCGGCAGCGTCCTTGACGGTCAGGAAGGCCGCGTGAACGGCCCCAACGGCAGAGGATGCCGAGGAGGCAGGAAGCGACTTTTCGGGCATGAAGGGACTTCCATGGGAGGCGAGGGACGTCGAGCGCGAGCGCCGTCAATGATCGCCGTCATCGCCGGTTTGGATAACCGGCGATGACGGCCTATGTTTCGCCTTCTCCATACAGTCGACACGCACGCGAGCATCACCCATCGGACTCCACCGAGAAACGAGCAAGGGGGGGGAAGAACTTGAGTAGGAAGAGGCATGCGCGTTGACGTAAGGAAATCCTCATCGTGTCACCCGGTCGATCGTCCGTTGGCCGTTCGCTTCCAAGGTGTTGTACCTTGACATAGCCGTGAAGAGGATTCCAGTCTTCCTGGGCCACTCCCCGTCTGCCGTGAGCGAATGAAGTACCAGAACTCAACCTTCGTACTTCTCTCACCCCTGCTTCACGCGGGGAAACGACAACCAGGTTTTCTCGGTAAACCGGTGAGCGCCCCATGGATCGGACATGGAGCCAAGTCGTTCGAGCACCAGCTCCGTCGGCGCGCGGACTGTTTCGCCACTACGCCCCTGGCATCATTGCCGGGTTCGGGAAAAATCCGGTCAGCTGGCCCGTGCTCCTACTACTCCAGCTGTAGATCGTGATCTTCATGTCTGGGATGCGGCTTGCCGCCGGTAGTGACTGGTGCGTGATCGTGCCTGGTGGCGGCGGCGCCAGTCGGACCAGGCAAGCCGGTGGGCCGCGTCGCGGACGGGCCGGACGACGAGCGTGATGAACAGGCGGCAGATCTCGTTGCAGGACAGCGGGATCAGGTCGTCCGGCGTGGGTCGGTGTGTGTGTTCGTCGGCGCGGACGACGGCGAGGAAGGCGTGGGCCAGCATCGCGAGGGTGACCCAGCGGGCCCAGGAGGGGTAGCGGCGGACCTGGTGCTCGTCCAGCCCGGCCAGTCCCTTCTCGGTTTGGAAGGTCTCCTCCACCCGCCATCTGGAACCTGCGACCTTGACCAGGGTGGCCAGGGATGCCGGCGTGGTGGAGTGGCAGCGGTAGTAGGCGAGTTCGCCAGTGGTTCGGTTGCGGCGGATCAGGAGCTGGTGGCGGCCCGGTGCCGTTTCGGTGAGGTCGATGACGGCCCAGTCGTAGAACCGCTGTCCCTTCGCGCCGCGTCCGGCCGAGAGCTTCTGCCAGGCCCGCTTCGGCACCTTCTTCGCCGGGGCATCGGCGCGGAACTTGCCCGCGCTGGTCGGCAGTTCGGCCGAGCAGGCCACCGCGAGGACATAGCCGATGCCGTGTTCCTCCAGCGCCGTCCGCAGTTTCGGGTTGCCGCCGTAGACCTCGTCCCCGGTGGCCCAGCCCACGTGGTGTCCGGCGTCCAGGAAGCGTTCGATCATCGTGCGGGCCAGTTCCGGCTTGGTTGCGAAGACGGTGTCCTCGCCGAGCCCCGCCGCCCGGCAGCGGTCCGGGTCGGACGTCCAGGAGCGCGGGATGTACAGCTCCCGGTCCACCGCCGCGTGTCCCCGCTCGCCGGCGTAGACGAGGTACACGGCGACCTGGGAGTTTTCGATTCGTCCGGCCGTTCCGGTGTACTGGCGCTGGACCCCGACCGTGTCGGTGCCCTTCTTCACATCGCCGGTCTCGTCGACCACCAGCACCGCTGCTGCCTCGTCGTGGAGGTGCTCGACGACGTATTCGCGCACGTCATCGCGGACGGCGTCGGCATCCCAGACGGCCCGGCACAGCAGATGCTGCATGCCGTGCGGGCTGGCCTCCCCGGCCCACTCCGCGATCGTCCAGCAGTTCTTCCTCGGCAGATCCGACAGCAGACCCAGCACCAACCGTGCAGTCCGCAACCGTGGTTCGACCCGGCTGAACCGGCCCGCGATCCGGTCCATGGTCACCTCGAACGCCTCCCGCCAACGGACGGGATCTATGCTGTGACCTGCGGCCACCGTCTCATCGTTACTCCACACAAGTCACGATGATCAACGGTGGCCGCACCCGTCTCCGCACCGGCCCCGACCAGCAAGATCACGATCTACAGCTGGAGTACTAGATTGACATGCCTCTGCCTCATTGGCCAGTCGTCCTTGGGCTTTCTGCCCCCGGCGAACTGCAATGACACTCTCGCTACTGCAACCTGTTCGGGATCTTCTGCAGACGAACGGCTACAGCGTCAAGTCACGGGTGAAGAGTGACCCAGCGTTGACTGAGCCCGACACCAAGGTCATGAAAAAAGCCCCGCTGCCGCACTCCGAAGGTCAGAGCAGGGCTCAGCAGTCTGGGCTGGCCCGCGTGTCCTTTCCCCGAATAAATCGGGGAAAGGACACGCGGGACGGTCACCTTGCGACCAGGGCACCGATTTCTTCGCCAGAAGTAACGGATGTTACTCAGCGAGGCACTAGATACTAGCTGATGGCTTGATACGTCTCGAAGCCTGTCGCTGCTTGCTTATATGTGGTGTGCCCGGTGTCAGCCTCGTGGTCTCCGAGGAATCTGAGGGTTCCGGAGTTGGAACTTGTGGCCCAGAAGTCGAGGCTGTTGCCGTTGTTGTTAGCGTCGGGCGTGGTGGTGAACAGCGGAACGTGGTTGGTGCCCCAGTTCCAGCCAATCCGTGTGCGGTTATTGAGGCTGATGTCGTAGTCGCCCCAGTCATTCTCCCCTCCATGGAAGACGAACAGTCCGCCGACATCAGAACGGTCGTACCGTACGACCAGGTCGAGTTTCCCATCCTCGTTCCAGTCGCCGGGGGCACCCAAGGTGACTTCGTTGATTGTCGAGATGCCACCAGCTATCGGGGCTTCGGGGCCGGCGAGCAGTACCGGGTCCTGGTAGGAGTCGAGGCGGTGGTCAGGGTTCCCGTAGTACAGCCAGATGAAGGTGCCGTCGTTGACGAGGAGATCTGGGTGACCGGGGATGTCCTCTTGACCGTCACCGTCAGCGTCCAGGCCACCATCGACATCGCCGATGGCCAGGATCTGCTTGACGCCGTCCTTCCAGTGGTTGTTGGCGGGGTCATAGACGGTGAGTTCTTGGCGCTGAACTCCGTTGGTGCAAGCAGTGCAGGCAAATCCATAACCGTTGTTGGGGTGCAACCATAGCGTGTGGGTGTTCTGCTCTACGTCGTGCCGCAGTGCGATGAGGTCTTCGTAACCATCGTCATTCCAGTCCCCGCGGTGGGTGATACCGACGCCGTTCCAGTGGGTGTTGCTTGCTTTAGCGGTGGCATCGGTCACAGTGCCGTCACCTGCTCCGTAAAAGCGGTGCAGGTCGCCGGCGGCGTCGATGGCCCACATGTCAGGGTTGCCGTCACCGTTGATGTCGCCGGGTCGGTCCGGTGTTGTGGGGCCGTTGGCGTAGAACAGGTAGACGCGAGTGTCGGAAGGATTGTTCGCCTTGTCGTAGCTTTTGACGTACACCATGTTGGCCCCGGTTGTGGTCGGGGTCAGTTTGATGTCGACGGACCCTCCGGCGGAGGCTGGCGTCTTGTCCTTACGTTCGGTGTCCCAACTGGTCCAGTATTGGTACCTCGCCACGTCGGTGACTCCGCCGTTGGAGAGGGTGAAGGTGCCCTCAGTGCGCACGGCCCCAGTGCCGGCCGGCCAGCCGCTGTCTCCGTCGGGGAACTCCGCCGACGCCACGCCGGGCGGTGTGGCGGGGCGATTGGGGTCGAAGACGAAGCGGCAGCCGGGGGCCCCCAGAGTAGGGTTCCAGTCACTGGTGAGTGATCCGTCGCTTGCCTTGACCTTCCAGGAGAAGTTACCGTTCGCGGTCCCCAGGTGTGGTGTCAGATCAGCTTTAGTGATCTTTATTTTGGCAACGGACCCTGAACTGACCGAGACGGTCTTGTTGATGATGAGGCCGTTGCCATTGTCGTTGTGACCGGTGGGCCATAGATGAAACTTAGCCTGGACAGTTCCGCCGTCGGGGTCAGAGACTTTAGCCTGCAGATAGAAGTCGGTGTTTCCGATGTACTGATAGGGAGCCTTGTCACCGCACCCGTACTGATTGTTGGTGGATACTGGGTAGGTGTCCAGTCCGCTGGGCACCCTCGGCCGAGTGTTGTATCGAGTAGAGAGAACTGCGCTTTGGGCGTCGAACTTCTTCCAGCCGTAGACATCGGTCTCGTCAGTCGCCTTTAGCGCGAAGGTAACCGTGTTCCAATTATTGCCCTGAGAGTCTTTGGCGGCCTTGGTAGCATTGAAGGCGAGGTTACCCGCAGGGCAACTGCTACTGTACCCCTTAGCCTCACTGATGGTATCCAGCGTTTCTCGCTTGGCGGGCTGATTACTCCAGGTATGACTGGAAGTAAGGTACGCCGTACGCCACAACTCGACACTGCGGTGGGTACATGACCACGACCACTTGTTCTTGATCCTGAACGTCGAGGAGCTGATGACTTTTGCATCATCCTGCAGGTTCTTGGTGTTCATGCGAAAGTAGGAACGAGCGGTTCCATCGGTGTGGTTCTCGAACCCCACACGCGCGTCCGTGGTGCCGAATGATCCGTCACTGTTCTTCCAGTTACTTCCGTTGAAGTAACTCTTATCTGGGTACTTCTTGTAAACGATCGACCAGGAATGCCGCGACCCTACCGCCTCGTAACTGGGGTCAATGAAAACGGGATACTGAGTTTCCGGACTACTCAGGAAGGTGCTGTCCGGGATGAGCGACAGGGTGTCGTCAGTGAGTTCGACGTCGAGGTCGGACTGCTGGGCTCCCATGCCGCGTTCGAAGGGATCCGACTCTGTCTGCAGCAGAGCGGCGTTCTGTGTCGGGTCCCCAGCCAGCTGAGTACTGTCCCACATGACGGGGGTGGGGGCTCCGAAGACGGTTTGCCCTGCGGGGTTTACCGCACTGAGGTTGTCGTCCTGATCTTTCCTGAGCTCCAGGCCGTCGGTAGCGAAGCCGAAGTTGATGCGTTCCAGCTCGGGGTTGGCCGCAGCCTCGGCGTCCTTGACGACGAGCACGTGCCCGAAGCCACTGTTGCGGGCACGTAGCTGCAAGTCGACTCCGTCCAGCACCTTCGGATAGGTGATGGTGTCCTTGTCGACCACTGGCGTCGGCAGTGGTTCGGACCAGTTGAGCGAGAGGGAGCGTCCGTGCCGGGACATGGTGACGAGGGGCGCGTCCCCACCTCCGGAGAAGGTCAGGCCGACCTCGGTGGCCTTGGTGGAGAACGTACCGTCGTCGTTCTTGGCGAGGTCCTCGTCCACAGCGACGAGCTTGTTGCTCTTGCGGATCCACTGCGGTGTGGCATAGGAGTCCTGGACGAAGTCTCCTTCAGGGGTGGCGAAGACCTGCGAGGTCTCGGTGCGCTGCGAGAGGACTTCGACCTGCTCGCCTGTATCGGCGGCCTGTTCCAGAGCGCGCGCCTCTTCGGGTGTGTACCGGTCGACTCCGACTGCCTCGTCGGCAGATGCTGTGCCAGCCGGCAGTACGACAACCAGCGGCGCCGCTACGGCCGCGGCAAGGATCGCACCGAGCCGTCTGTGCCGTGCCTGCCAGACGCTCCTTGAGCGCCTGCGAGGGACCTTCATCACGTCTCCTTTTCCTTTCACTCACAGGGTCGCGCAGCCAATCGATGCCGCAGACCGCCATGGATCATAAAAGGTTGTACACGAAAACCATTTAGCAAAGATGGCCCACCCATTGGAGTTTCAAGGGACTTCCTGCTCTTTTGGGTCACCTCAACACATCTTCGACCAGGAGGTGTTCTCCCAGGTGAATGGGGGCGCCTTGAGAAAAATGAACACCATTTGGAGGGTTTGATTGGCGAGACGGGGTCGCTTTTCGGTCAGCCCTGGCCGGATTCACTATGAAGGCGTAACGGGTTGATTACTTGATCCAGAGGCTTGCACTCCACCCCCGATCTCGGTGTTAGATTTCCCGTTAATTTTGCGCCTGTGAAGATCATGTGGGGGTTGTGGGTATGGCGTGGGGCGCGCAAGGCGGCGACAGACGCGGTCCTGGCTGGGCGCGCGTCACAAGCGTGGCCATGGCCGGGCTGCTTCTCTCCAGTCTGCTGGGCGGCCCGGTGGCCGCCGCCGCGGAACTGGAACTGCGGAAGGCCAAGGACCAGGCCCCGGTTCCCACCGAGAGGGTGACGGCCGGGAAGCGGAACCTGCCTGATGAGACGGCAGGCCGGGGCTGGAAGCCGACGGGCACCGCATGGCCGAAGCCCGGCACCGGACAGGCCCGCATTCCCACCGGGAAGGCGAAGCCGGTGGGCGTTACGGCCGGGTCGCTACCGGTGAAGCTCTCCCGAGGCCAGAGCAAGGGCGCCGAGCGGGCCCAGGTTCAGGTCCTGGGCCGTTCGGCGGCCGAGACGGTCGGGGTGGACGGCGTTCTCCTGGCCGTGCGCGGCTACGGCCAGGAGAACGCCAAGGGCCGGGTCGCCGTGGAACTGGACTACTCCGGTTTCCGCGACGTCTACGGCGGCAACTGGGCGTCCCGCCTGACCCTGCGCGAGATCCCCCACTGCGCGCTGACCACACCGGGCAGGAAGGGTTGCACCCTCGGCAAGGTGCTGAAGACCCGTAACGACACCCGGGCGGGAACCCTCACCGCTCAGATTGTCCTGGAAGCAGCAGATGCGGGACAGGCCACAGGTGGCAAGCCGGTGGAGTCCTCCCCGGCGATGCGCAGCTCGGCCACCCGCATGGCCGCCTCTCAGGACACGGTCCTGCTGGCTGCGACCGCCGCACCTGCCGGCTCGGCCGGCAGCTTCACCGCCACTTCCCTGTCCCCGTCGGGGAAGTGGACGGCGGGTGGCTCGGCCGGCGGCTTCTCCTGGTCCTACGACCTGCAAACCCCCTCGGTACCGGGCGGCCTGACCCCCGAGGTGTCGCTGGCCTACTCCTCGCAGTCCGTCGACGGCCGGACCGCAGCCACCAACAACCAGGCCAACTGGGCGGGGGATGGCTGGTCACTGTCCCCCGGCTTCATCGAACGCCGCTATGTCTCCTGCGAGGACGACAAGAAGGACGGCAACAACACCGTCCGCGTCGGCGACCAATGCTGGAAGAAGCACAACGCCACCCTCTCCCTGAACGGCTCCTCTAGCGAACTGATCCGGGTAGGCACCACCAACGAGTGGCGCAAGGAGGACGACGACGGCACCCGCGTCACCCTGCTGACCAGCAGCAACCGCGGCAACGGAGATGACAACGGCGAGTACTGGCGAGTGACCACCCCCAACGGCACCCGCTACTACTTCGGCTACAACCGCCTCCCCGGCTGGGCCGAGGGCAAGCCGGAGACCAACTCCACCTGGACGGTGCCGGTCTACGGCAACCACACCGGCGAACCCTGCCACGCCAGCGCCTTCAAGGACTCCTGGTGCCAGCAGGCCTGGCGGTGGAACCTCGACTACGTCGTCGACACCCACTCCAACGCCATGGCCTACTACTGGAACAAGGAGACCAACCACTACGGTCGCAACACCGATCCGGCCACCGGCAAGGGCACTCCGACCGCCTACACCCGTGGCGGCCACCTGGACCGAGTCGAGTACGGGTTGCGTTCGAACCGGATGTTCGCCGACAAGGCCGCGGCAAAGGTCGACTTCACCGTCTCCGAGCGCTGCCTGCCCACCGACACCTTCGACTGCGCCACCGACAAGTTCACCGATACCAACGCCGCCAAGTGGCCGGACGTCCCCTTCGACCAGTACTGCAAGTCCGGTGACACCTGTGAGAGCAACGCCTCACCCTCGTACTGGACCCGCAAGCGACTGACCGGGATCACCACCTCATCCCTGGTCGACGGCGCGTACCAGAAGGTCGACTCCTGGAAGCTGGAGCACTCCTTCCCCTCCACCGGAGACGGCAACGACCCACCGCTGTGGCTGAAGTCCATCACCCGCACCGGACACACCGGTGACACCCCCATCGCTCTGCCTCCGGTGTCGTTCCGGGGCGTGCAGATGCCCAACCGCGTCTCGGGTGCCGTCGACCCGATCCCGGCCTACAACCGCTACCGCGTCTACGCCATCGACACCGAGTCCGGCGGCACAGTCGGTGTCACCTACTCGGCCACCGACTGCACGGCCGGGGCCCTCCCGCAGCCGGAGACCAACACCAAGCGCTGCTACCCGGTGATCTGGTCGCCGCCCGAAGCCCCCGCACCGGACTACGAGCCCTACCAGGACTGGTTCCACTCCTACGTGGTCACCCAGGTCCTGGAGATCGACCACACCGGCGGAGCCCCCGCCAAGCAGACGGCCTACAAGTACCTCGGCGGCCTGGCCTGGGCCAAGAACGAGGACGAGTTCACCAAGACCGAACACCGTGCCTACGGCGATCGCCGAGGATACGGCCGCGTCCAGGCCATCGTCGGCGCCACCGACGATCAGCAGACCCTGACCGAGAGCCGCTACTTCCGCGGTATCGACGGTGCCCAGGTCGCCGACTCCGAAGGCGCCGAGGTCACCGACCGCAAGGCATTCGCCGGGATGACCCGGGAGACGGCCACCTACGACGGCGTCGGCGGCGACCTGGTGACAGCCACCAGCTACACCCCCTGGCGCTCGGCACCGACCGCGACCCGGACTCGCAGCGGCCTGACCGATCTCGAAGCCCGGTACACCGGGACCAAGGAGGAGGAGACCCGCACCGCCGTCAGCGGGGACAAACTGAGCCGCACCGGTATCGCCCGCACCTTCGACTCTCACGGCATGGTCTCCACCACCTCAGAAACCGGTGACAAGGCCAAGGCCGACGACGAGCGCTGCACCACTACCACCTACGCCCGCAACACCACCGCGAACATCCTCACCCCGGTCGCCGAGACCAGGACCGTCGCGGTTTCCTGCTCCTCCACCCCCGACCTGCCCGGGGACCTGATCTCCGCCGAGCGCCACTACTACGACGGTTCGACCGACCTGGGCACCGCCCCGACCAAGGGCGACATCACCCGCACCGACGAGAACGACGCAGCCGGCACCGGCCACATCACCGTCAACACCGCCACCTACGACCAGTACGGGCGCCAGTTGACCGCTACCGATGCCACGGGCGAGACGACCAGTACCGCCTATACTCCGGCCACCGGCCAGGCACCGCACACCACCACCGCGACCAACGCCCTCGGCCACACCGAGACCACCCACACCGATCCCCGGCGTGCAGTGACCACCGCGGTCGTCGACGCCAACGGCAAGCGCACCGACCTCGCCTACGACGCGCTCGGGCGCCTGACCAAGGCATGGGAACCGGGCTGGTCCAAGGCCGACCACGAGACCAAACCGGCCGTCGAGTTCGCCTATCGCGTCAGCAGGACCGATCCGACCGTGGTGACGACCAAAACCCTGCGCAACGACGGCTCGTACGCCACCGCCCACACCTTCTACGACGGGCTGCTACGCGAGCGTGAAACCCAGTCCCCCGCGGTCGGCGTCACCAACGGCAAGGTCGTCACCGAGAAGCTCTACGACACCCTCGGCCGGGTCTGGAAGAACTACAGCCCCTACTACGCCAGCGGCGCACCCTCCACCACCCTGGTGACCGGCGACGACACCAAGGTCCCGGCCGCCACCGAGACCCGCTTCGACGGTGCCGGGCGCCCGGTGGCGGCGATCTCTCTGAAGTTCGGCGACGAGACCAAGCGCACCACCACCACCTACACCGGCGACCGCACCACCGTCATCCCGCCCGCCGGCGGCACCGCGCAGACCACCGTCACCGACGCCCTCGGCCGAGTGATCGAGCGGCTGTCCTATACAAACGCCGACCGCACGGCCTATGTCAAGGCCACCTACGCCTACGACCAGCGCGGCGAGCTGAACAAGATGACCGATGCGGCCGGCAACACCTGGACCTGGGACTTCGACGCGCGCGGACGCCAGACCAAGGCCGAAGACCCGGACAAGGGCACCACGACCACGGTCTACGACGACCTGGACCGACCGGTGAAGACCACCGACGCCCGCGGCGTGGCCCTTGCGACGTCCTACGACGCGCTCGGGCGCAAGACCGAACTCAAGCAGGGCGACGAACTGCTCGCCCGGTGGACCTACGACGCCCTGGCCAAGGGACAGCCCGTCACTGACACCCGCTACGAGGACGGGCACGCCTACACCACGGAGATCGGCGGCTACAACGACCGCTACCAGCCCACCTCCTCCACCATCATCCTGCCCGACTCCGCAGGCGCACTGGCCGGCTCCTACCGCTGGTCGTACGGGTACAACCAGTACACCGGCACCCAGGAATGGATCAGCCAGCCCGCCATGGGCGGCTTCCCCTCGGAACGCGTCACCACCATCCACAACACGGACAACCTCCCCACCCGCACCGTCGCCGGCCGCCAGACCCTGGTCAACGCCGTCACCTACGACCAGCTCTCCCGCCCGATCCGCACCGAGTACGGCATCCTCGGCCGCAAGGTCTACGAAACCCGCGACTGGGACGAGCACACCGGTGAGCTGACACGCCGCACCCTGGATGGTGACGTGGCACTGCGGATCGAGGACACCCGCTACACCCACGATGACGCGGGCAACATCACCCGCATCTCCTCCACATCAGGCCAGGACGACGGAGCCGTCACCGACAACCAGTGCTTCGCCACCGACGCCCTGCGCCGCATGACCCAGGCATGGACGACGAAGACCGCCGCGGACAACTGTGCCGCCGGCCCGTCGTCGGCCACCGTCGGCGGCCCCGACGCCTACTGGCACACATACAGCTACGACGTCACCGGCAACCGCACCAAGGAGATCCGCCACGCGACTCTGTCCGGTGACGAGGACATCACCCGCACTTACGCCTACGGCCAGCCCGGTCAGGACGCCCCGCACGCCCTGCGCTCGGTGACCACCACCGGTGGCACCCCTGACGGGCAGCAGGAAACCTTCGCCTACGACGCGGCCGGCAACACCATCACTCGCGCTGGCGGCACCCGCGGCCAGGAACTGACCTGGGACGCCGAAGGCCATCTGGCCACCGTTACCGAGGACGGCAAAACCACCGCCTACCTCTACGATGCGAGCGGCAACCGTCTGATCGCCCGCAACGCCGACGGCTCCACAACCGCCTACCTGCCCGGCGGCAACGAACTCAAGGCCGCCGGCAGCACGATCACCGGCACCCGCTACTACAGCCACGGTGACCAAAACGTCGCGGTGCGCACCAGCGACGGCGCCGTCACCTTCCTCTTCCCCGACCACCACGGCACCGCCCTCGTCGCCGTCGGCTGGGGTGTCGGCCAGGCCGTCACCCGCCGCAAGCAACTCCCCTTCGGTGGGCCTCGGTCATCCTCCGGAAGCTGGCCCGGCGACCGCGGCTTCCTGTCCGGTACCACCGATCCCACCGGCACCACTCACCTCGGTGCCCGCGAGTACGACCCGCAGCTGGGCCGCTTCCTGTCCGTCGACCCCCTCCTCATTCCCGAGGATCAGCGGCAGCACAATCCCTACCAGTACGGCAACAACAACCCCGCCACCTTCTCCGACCCCACCGGCATGGTGCTCTACGACGACATCACCGGCCTGGGCTACGGCAACACCACGGCCCTGAAGAACAACTACAAGAAACAGGGCTACATCGACAGCAAGGGAAACACCACCCAGAAGTACCACGACAAGCTCTCCAACATGCAGAAGAGCTTCCAGGAATACTGGAACACCTGCGGCATGGACCCCGAATGCAACGGAACCGCCGCCGCCGAACGCCGCGCCGCCGAGATCAGAGCTGAACGGAAGTCCGCCGAAGCACAACGCGAGAGGAACGGAAAGGACGAAAGTTTCTGGAGTGACCTCTGGAGCGGCGACCTAATGGGAGCAGCATCAAAGGCATGGAATTATAGCAAAAGCACTCTCTCGGCTACCTGGAACGGCGCCAAAGACTGGGCTTCCGATTGGCGCAACTGGGCTGACGTTGCGGCTTTTGGCGCATGTTTCATTTCACTTGGAGTGTGCGCTGTGGCTGTTGTCGGCGTGATCACTCTTAAAGCTGTAGCAGACATTCACGAAGGGGGCCTCGACCACGCTTCGGAAAACTTTGCTTACAACTTGAGGTACGGTGCGATAGGGCTGGGGATCGCTAAGGGAGTGGGCCTCTTCTGGAACGCTGGAGTAAATAGCGGACGGATTCCCCAGTACATGCCTATGGGGCGACACAGGAGGACGAGCAGCGGAAGACACGCAAAGATGTCCGGTCGGCATGCGCTCAGAAGCGACCCTTACGTCAAAACCACAGACTTTGTCATCGGGGGAAGTTTCGGATTGGCCAGCTGTGCAGTACCGTCGATCGTGGATCCGGGATACTGCTGAGACATAAAAAGGACGGAATGATTGAATTCAGAAAATAATACAGAATACCCTGCTTACGATTTTGTGGCCGCTGCAGCTTTCGAGCAGGCCGAAAGTCGGGGAATCCTGAAGGGAACCCTGTCCCCCGAGGTGGACGTCCGAAAAGCTATGTGGTGGCGCGTGCGCAGCCTACAGCGCATAGGGTACATTCCGCCCCTTTTGGGAGTTCTAGGACTAGACGCGGCAGCGATTCTCACGAAAATTCAGTACTTTCAAAGACCAGTCCCCTTTTGGATTTTTCTACTATTTCCCTTGACGGCTGTCGCAGTGATTGTGGCAATATTCACCTCTAAACACGCTTGGACCCTGGCAAGAGTTGCCAGATCAGAATCCGGGCTACATGTCCGCTATGCATTGCTACACAGTTACACTTCGGCAGCACCCTGGCTAGTTTTCTTTCCAGAAGGAGGCAATGGAGAAGCAACTCCAATAGGAGCCCTGAAGTTGTCATATGGCCCTGTCCGAAACTACTATCGCAACCTCCCAAAGCCTACCGGAAGGGCTTTGGTGAAGGGAGAAATGAGCGACGGTTCGATTATTGTGCCGTGGGTGGACGGGCAGGCAGTATGGCCTGCCGAGGGCTTCAAGGGGCCCGACCAGAAAGGCTGCGACTGGATAAAATTTATTTCCGAACTCACAGAACCGAAGCCCTTTTCTTAGTAATTTTTCACCCGCTTATTGATCCGAAACGCTTTGGGTTCGGGATCGTTGTCGGTGTGTGAGTGATCTGGTGGGGGACGCGCGGACCTGGTCGCCGGACGCGCAGGGGCTGTGCGGTTGCCGGCGGTGTCCGCACTGGTGGAGGGCCGGGACCGGGCAGAGGTCGCGGCCCTGTTCAGGGCGTCGGTCCGGGCCGTGGACATCTGGTGACTGGGACGCACCGCCGTCCCAACCGCGCGGACGCCAGGCTGGCGAGCACCAGATGCTGCCCGAGGCCAAGCAGTCCGCCGTCCGCCAGGCCGTCCTCGATCACACCCCCCCCAACCTGGTTCTTTCGGGTCAGATATGGACACGAGGGCTGATCGGCGATCTGATCTTCACGCTGTACCGGATCCGCTTCACCGAGCCCGGAGTAGGCACGTACCTCAAGCTGCAGGGGCTGACCTTCCGGCGACCGGACAAGCGGGCCGTTGAGCAGAACGCGGAAGCGGTCCGCCACTGGCGTGAGGAGACCTGGCCGGCATCCGGGCCAGAGCGAAGGCGGAGAGAGGCGAAGTCCTCTTCGCCGACCAGGTCGGCATCCGCTCGGACCAGGTCACCGGCCACATCTGGGGCGAGCAGGGGCGGACCTCGGTCGTCCGCCGCACCGGGAACCGGTCTCAGTGAACGCGATGTCTGCGATCAGCACGAAAGGGCGAGCACACTTCATGGTCTCCGCCGAGACCTTCGACGCGCAGGTCACGTGCCGCTTCCTGGACCGGCTCGTCGGACACTTCGACCACAAGGTCCACCTGATCGTCGACCGGCACTCGGCCCACCTCTCGAAGACCGTCCGGACCTGGCTCGCCGACCGCAGGGACCAGATCGAGCTGCGCTTCCTGCCCTCGTACTCGCCCGAGCTGAACCCGGACGAGCTGGCGGGCACCGCCCTCAAGCACAGCCTGCCCAGGCAGCCCCGGGCCCGCGATTAGGCTGGACTCGCCGCCAAGGCCCGCCTCTTCTTCCTCCGACGCCAACGTCAGCCACACATCGTCCGCAGCTACTTCGGCGGCCCCACCGCCCGTCACCTCCTGGACGAGAACCCCATAAGTTTCTGAGGGACTGTAAAACGTTTGGCTCTGGCCCGTAGTCGGTGGTGACACCGGGTAGCTGTCAGGACAGGAGGATGCGGTGCCGGAGGAGGTCGAATCCGGCGCGTCCGTGCATCTGTCTCATGATCCTCTTGGTGCGGGTGTTGGCGCCTTCGGTGCGGCCATTGTGGTAGGGCAAGGTGAGGCCGGCGTTCACGGCGGGCCGGTCGATCTCGAGCCCGTTGGCGAGACTGCACAGGTGAGGCAGGGCGACGGCGCGGGCGGCTGTGATCCACTCGGTGAGTTTCGTGTCGTTGCCCACGGCTGGTTTCAGCAGAGCGGCGAAGTCGCGTATGAGATCGGCGAGTGCGGTCATCTCCGGGCAGGCTGCGGCGATCTTCTCCAGCAGGGCCGTTTCCTTCGGGCGCAGATTCTCGGGGTCGGTGAGCAGGAGGCGGCCGGCGTGACGCACCGTGGTGACGGGGCGGTCGCCTTCGGCGCGGCCCTGGTTGAGGTAGCGGACCAGGAGGTTTGCGCTGCCGGTGTAGCCCAGCTCCCGGATCTCCTCGAGGAGGTGGGTGACCGGGACGGCTGGTTCTTCGGCACGGCGCCGGCGCAGGTGCTCGCGGTAGGGGTCGACGAGGGTGGGCCGGTAGGCAGGGGTGAGGCGCAGGGTCTGGGGTTTGGGCATGCGGGCGTAGCGTTTGACGGTGTTCAGGGCCAGGCCCAGGCGGCGAGAGCAGTCGAGCAGGCCGACACCTTGGCCGAGGAGATCATGGATCTTGTTCCAGCGTTCGCGGGTGGTCTGCTCGCGTACTCCGCCGGGGCGGGGCGGGTTGATGGTGGCCCAGCAGCCGGCGTGCGCGCGGACCTCGAGCTGGGCTTTGTCGCAGAGGTTGCGCCAGAGGTGCCATCTGTCGCTGACCTGCACCGCGTCGGGCAGGGCGCGGCGGACGGCCTCGGCGTAGGTGGCCGAGCCGTCCCGGCACACGACCTCGGCACCGGGATGCTCGCGCAGCCAGGACTCCAGGGTGGCCATCTCTCGGTTGGGCAGGACCGCGATGCGTCGGCCGGTCTCGGCATCCGTGACGATCGTGGCATAGCGGTGGCGGCGGCGCAGGGCGAAATCGTCCACGCCGATCACCCGCGGGATGGCCTGCTTGGGCAGCGGCAGGCGCCGCAGATGGCGCAGTGCGGTGCTGCGGGAGACGGGCACGGCCAGCAGGGCGGCCAGGCGTGCGGCCGCCCGGCCGCATAACTCCCGTGCCACCTGCGATATCTGCCCGGCGAGACGCACAGTGCGGCGCTGATGACGCTTCAGCAGTCCGGGAATCTGCTCGCGGAAGGTCTGCCGCCCGCATCCCCGGACAGGGCAGACCAGCCTTCGTACGCGCAGGTGGAGGACGACCGGGCGGCCGTCGACCGGCACGTCCCGCACCGTCCGGCGGTGGTACCCGTGCACCCTCGCCGCCGGCGTTCGGCACACCGGACACGGGACCGCCACATCCCGGGTGCGGGCCGTGACCACCACCATGTCGCCGGCGTCCGCAATGTCCTCGACGACCAGTGCCGACAGCCCGGAAAACACCGTCCCGATAAGAAAATTGACATCCATCACGAGATCATCGCGGATGGCTACTCGGCGTCACCACCGACTACGGGCCAGAGCCAAAACGTTGGCTCTGTCTCACTTCCGGTGGTGACGGAACGCAAGAGTTGAGCGGCGCTGCTTGCAGAGAGTGCGGCCGACGCTCTGACCTCGACAGTTCGAACGGATGGCAGCGCACCGAGACCACTGGGCCTGTCGCGCCATACTCTCGCGGACAGGTGCCGGGCCGGTCAGCCGGTACCGAAGAACGACCGCCACGGTCCGCTGACCTTCGGATTCTGGTCTACGACCTGCCCAACATTACTGTCACTTTCCGTCACCACCGGAAGTGAGACAGAGCCAACGTTTTGACAGACCCCGCCGATCACGGACCGCAAGCGAGCGCAATTCCCTTGGTGTGCGGCTCCTGCGACAGCCTGCAGCTCGCACGGACATCAGGCCGTTCGCTGTAAGGCATCGGAACGCGCCTCCGCCCTGTGGAACCGCACCACCCGACGCCTGCCGCCGAAAGCGCAGTGCCGGCGGATACCGCCTGGTCGCCACTACCTGTAAACGCCGGGTCGTCAGGATGACGGCCATGCCGAAAGTAGAAGCGGCTGGCCTCGGTGACCTCCGCACACATCTCCCCGCCACGGCGCCTGACGTTCAGAAGCCCACGGTTGCGTAGAGCATAGGCAGACCGCCAGTCACCCGGATCCCAGGCCGCGGGATCTTCACCGGCCGCGAGCCGTTCGAGAAGCGCGCGTTGCAGTTCGTTCAGGGCGGACCACCGATGCACAGACACCAGCCCACACCGCGCCCGAAGCCCTGCATGGAGCCGAAAAAATGGCTGCGGGTAGTGGAGGTTCTCTGGGACTTTTCTGGGACTTCCGGCTGCATCAACGGATACGAGCGTGAAACTTCCGAAAGGCCATTCGCGCAGGTCAGCGACCTGCGACCGCATGTCGCCGCAGGTCACCGCATCCGCTGGTCTCTTCCGCGGCAACTGATCACCTCAAGGCTGGCCGGCGGAACGCCCGCCCGCGGCAGTCACTCAGCGTGCCTGCGGCAGCGGCGGTTCTCGTCTCACTCATGCCTGTGACGACGGCACTCCCTGGGGAGAATCTGGGGAGTATCGGCGGCGCTGGGGAGCGCCTGGGGAGAATCGACCGTGCAGCGCGACACGGCCCGGAAAGACGCCGAAAGACTCATCCGCGCAGGTCAGCCATGGGCTTGGCCACATCACCGCAGGTCAGCGCCGCCGGGTGAGCAACTTCACGACATAGGTGCCCAGGTCGTCGGCCTCGACGATGCCGGGCAGCGATCCGCCCTCGCGCAGGGGCGTCACATAGCGCGTGGCGGTGACTTCGGGAAGCATTTTCCCAGGCTATCGGAAGCGCTGACCTTACAATCCACGGTCGGCCCCAGAAGCCCCCGGACCGGCGGTCCCGCCGGAACCACTCCTGAGCCCCCGGGAAGAATCCGGGGAGTTTCGGTCGGCGCCCGGCTTCCTCCGCATCTCCAGCGGTCCGGCCGGTCGGCCGGGGGCAGGTTCCTCCGGTTTCGCCGTGTACGCGCGCAGCGCAGCCGCCGCATGGACGGGCACGCCGCTTCGGGGAGACGGAGCCCGCCTTCCACCTGATGGGGCTGTGCCGGTTCCGTGAGGTCAGGGGGTACCCGGTTTCCGTGCCGGGCGCTTGCGCCCGCCGTCCTGCTCACTCGCGGCCCACCTGGAGCGCACGCGCGCCAGGTGGTGGCGCATGTGTTCCTCGGCTGCCGCGGCGTCGCCGGCCAGCATGAGGTCCAGCAGTTCGGCGTGCTCCTGCGCGGAGGCCACCAGCGTTCCTGCTTCCGCGAGCCCGGCGGGTCCGTGGAGCCGGGAGCGCTTGCGCAGATCGCCCACCGTCTCGGCGAGACGTGAGTTGCCGGCCAGGGCGAGCAGGCCGAGATGGAAGCGGCGGTCCGCCTCCAGGTAGCCGATGAGATCACCGGCACGCGCGGCCGCCACGGTCTCCTCGGCCGTGGGGCGCAGGGCCTCCAACTGCTCCCGCGTGGCCGATCCGGTCACACGGCCGACGGTCGGGACCTCGATCAGGGCGCGGATCTCGGTGAACTCGTCCAGGTCGCGCTCGGACAACTCGGTTACGCGGAAGCCCTTGTTGCGCACCGGCTCGACCAGCCCCTCGCGCACCAGGTCCAGCATGGCCTCACGGACGGGGGTGGCGGATACACCGTACTCGGCGGCGAGGGTGGGGGCCGAGTAGGTCGCCCCGGGCTCCAGTCCGCCTGCGATCAGTGCGTTACGGAGGGCGTTGGCCACCTGGTCGCGCAGGCGCTCCGGCACCGAAACGAGCTTCCGGGGTTTCGGCTCGCTCATGGATCCCCCTCCGTGGATTTGCGATCTCACTATAAAATGTCACGTTGCGCCGCACTCACGCCGTGCCCGGTGCGACCTGCGGCCCCCACCGGGCAGCGGGCTCAGAAAGTGTTGGGTAACTGGCTGGTCACTCGTTCTTGAGGTCTTCGGCGAGGCGTCGGGCGGCCTCGGTCTCGATCGGGCCGTGCGGTTCGACGTCCTCGCCGGCCAGCCGGGCGGCCATGAGCCGGATCATGGCCACCTTGATCATCGCTTCGGCGTGCGCGGTCTTGCGCTCGTAGTCCCGGGCCAACCTTCTGCACCGTCCCAGCCAGGAAAATGTCCGCTCCACCACCCACCTGCGGGGCAGCACCTGGAAGCCTTTCACGTCCGCGTTGCGCGGCACGACCACCACTTCCAGGTTCTCCCGCTCGGCGGCCCAGCCCACCAGCCGGGCGTCGACGGCGTTGACATAGCCACCGTCCACCCACACCAGCCCCAGCAGCGGAAAGCGCCGGTGGATGCCGCCGAGCACCAGCTTGGCCCCGGCCCGGTCCCGGACGGAGGCCGAGTGCACCACCGCCCGCAGCACCAGACCACAGGTGTCCACCAGCAGATGACGCTTGCGCCCGCGCACCCGCTTGCCCGCGTCGAACCCGACCGACTCACCACCCTCGCTGGTCCGGACGGACTGCGAGTCCAGCACGGCCGCCGAGGGCTGCGGATCCCGCCCGTCGGCGACCCGCAGCCTCTCCCGCAGCGCGTCGTGGACGCGGTCCCAGGTGCCGTCCGCCGTCCAGGCGCGGAACCACCGGTAGGCGGCGTCCCAGGGGGCCAGGTCGTGCGGCACCAGCCGCCACGCACAGCCGGTGCCCAGCACGTACAGGATCGTGTCCAGGACCTGCCGGCGCGGGAACTTCAACGGCCGCCCGCCCCGGCGCGGGTCCCGCCGGGGCAGCAACGGCTCGATCACCGCCCACTGCGCATCGGTCAGTGAGGTGTCATAGGCGGGCTTGCAGACACAGACACACATGACGGTGATCCTGGCGGGTGGCCCACCCGCGGCCAGCACCGCCCAGCGACCACACCCCGCCTTTGATCAGTTACCCAACACTTTCTCAGCCCGACGGCTGTTGAACACGCCCTCGCCCTCGTCGAGTTCGTCGCCGAGGACCGGCAGGGAGACCGGGACGGCGCCGGGGTGGCCCCCGGGCGGCCGTCCGCACCGGATACGACGGTGCGGACGGCCGTCTGCTATTCCTGCCCCATGTCCTCCACCACCGCGACCCCCGACGAAGTACCCCTTCCCGGACAATCCCTCTTCCCGGGGCAGTTGGCCCGTACCCGCCGCTTCTCGCTCGGTGTCCCCCGGCATCCGGCGGTGTCCCCGGACGGTGCGCGGGTGCTGTTCGTCCGCACCGGAGGCGGGGACGACCACGTCGGGCGGCTGTGGCTGTGGGAGGACGGCGAGGAACGGCTGCTGGCCTCCCCGCACGGCGCGGACGGCCGCACACGCCCGGTCCCGCCCGAGGAGCGGGCGCGGCGTGAACGGACCCGCGAGCGTTCAACGGGCGTGGTGGCGTACGCGGCCGACCGGGAGCTGCGGCGTGCGGTGTACGCGCTCGGCGGTGCGCTGTGGGCGGTGGACACCGGCGGTGGCGCGCCGTTCCCCGTGCCGGCGGCCGGCCCCGTGGTGGATCCGCGGCCTTCCCCGGACGGAGAGCTGGTCGCCTACGTCACCGGTGGCGCACTGCACGTCACCGGCTTCGGCGGCGGTTTCGGCGGCGACCGGTGCCTGGCCGCCCCCGAGGGACCTCGGGTGGCGTACGGGCTTACCGACCATGTGTCGGCCGAGTCGATGGGGCGGCTGCGCGGCCACTGGTGGGCGCCCGACGGCGAGGCCCTGCTGGCGGCGCGGGTGGACACCTCCGCGGTGCGGCGGCGGTGGGTCTGCGATCCGGCGCGTCCCGAACTCCCGCCGCGCCCCATGGCCTACCCGGCCGCGGGCACGCCCAACGCCGACGTCTCCCTGCATCTGCTCTGCCTCGACGGCGGCCGTACCGAGGTCGTCTGGGACCGCGCGGCCTTCGAGTACGTGGTGACCGCCGACTGGGACGCCCACGGTCCACTGGTCACCGTGCAGAGCCGCGACCAGCGCGTGCTGCGGGTCCTGGCGGTCGATCCCGCCACGGGCGACACCCGCGTCCTGCACGAGCAGCGCGACCGGCACTGGGTGGAGCTGGTGCCGGGCGCGCCGTGCCGCACCGCCTCGGGGCTGCTGGTGAGGACCGAGGAGTCGGCCGGAACCCGGCGACTGCGTGTCGGCGACGCCCTCACCCCGGCGGGTCTCCAGGTCACCGAAGTGCTGGGCGCGGACGGCGACGAGGTGCTGTTCACCGGGTGCGGGGACCCGGCCGAGGAGCATGTGTGGGCCGTGGGACCGGGGCCGGACTGCCGCCGTGTCAGCGACGGGCCCGGGGTGCACTCGGCCGCCGCGGCGGGCGGCACCGTGGTGCTCGACAGCCTGACCCCGGACGGGCACACGGTCACCGTCCTGCGCGGCGGGACGGCGGCGGGGCGGATCGTCTCCCTGGCCGAGGAGCCCGTCGTGACGCCCTGCCCCCTCTTCCCCGTACACGGCACCCGGCGGCTGCGCAGCGCGCTGTTCCTGCCCTCGGGGTACGACCCGGGGGCTCCGGACGCCCGTCCTCTGCCCGTCCTGCTCAGTCCCTACGCCGGGCCGGGGATGCGACTGGTGGTGCGGGCCCGGACATGGCGGGCTTGTGTGGCCCAGTGGTTCGCCGAGCAGGGCTTCGCCGTGCTGGTCACCGACGGGCGCGGCACTCCGGGGCGGGGGCCGGCGTGGGAGAAGGAGATCCGCGGCGACCAGCTCACCCCCGCGCTGGAGGACCAGATCGACGCCCTGCACGCGGCGGTGGCCGAGCATCCGTACCTGGACGCGGGCCGGGTGGCGATCCGCGGCTGGTCCTTCGGGGGCACGCTCGCCGCCGCGGCCGTGCTGCGCCACCCGGAGGTCTTCCACGCCGCGGTCGCCGGAGCGGCCCCCGCCGACCAGCGGATGTACGACACGCACTGGAAGGAGCGCTATCTGGGCCATCCGGATCGGGAGCCGGAGAACTACGAGCGCTCCTCGCTGCTGCGCGACGCCCCCCGGCTGCGCCGTCCGCTGCTGCTGGTGCACGGCACCTCCGACGACAACGTGGCCTTCGCGCACACGTTGCGGCTGTCGGCGGCGCTGCTGGCCGCCGGGCGCGAGCACACGGTGCTGCCGCTGTCCGGCGCGGGGCACACCGGCGGCGACGGGACGGTCGCCGAGCGGCTGCTCGGTTTCGAGCTCGGCTTCCTGCGCAACGCGCTCGGGACCGGGACCGGGTGACGGTCGGGCGGGCGGCCTCCGCGTCAGCCGCCGATACCGTCCGCGGCCGTGCGCAGCGCCTCCACCGCCGCCCGGATGGACGGCCTGCGGTCGGCGTCCTCCCGCCAGACCGCGTAGACGTGCCGCTTCATCGGGTGCCGCACGGGGGCGACGGCCACTCCCCCGGGCAGCGGTCCGCGGCCGAGGCGGGGTGCGACGGCGACCCCGAGCCCGGCACCGACCAGGGCGAGCTGGGTGTGGTGCTCACCGGCCGTGTGGCACAGTCTGGGTTCGATGCCCTGGCCGCGCAGGGTGAACAGCAGCCAGTCGTGGCAGAACTCGCCCCCGGGCCAGGAGATCCACTCGTCGTCCGCGAAGTCCGCCAGCTCCACCCACCGGGCCCCGGCGCGGGGGTGTCCGGCGGGCATCGCCACATCGGCCGGGTCGTCCAGGAGCGGTTCCTTGGCCAGTCCGCCGGGCAGGGACAGAGGTCGGTTGTACCAGTCCAGGACGACCGCGAGGTCGATGTCCCCGCGCACCAGTGCCCGCACCGACTCCTCGGGCTCCATCTCCCGCATCCGGGGGCGCAGTTGGGGATGGTCGGCGCGCAGCGCGGCCAGGGCGGCGGGGAACAGCCCCCGGGCGGCGGTGGGGAAGGCGCCGAGCAGCAGTTCGCCGACGGCCCGGCCGAGGTGCGCCTCCAGTTCGGCTTCGGCGAGTTCGAGCTGGGACAGCACGCGCCGGGCGTGCTCGGCGAGCAGGCGGCCGGCGTCGGTGAGCCGGATGCCGCGGCCGTTCCTGGCGAGCAGCTGCTGACCGGTCTCGCGCTCCAGTTTGGCCATCTGCTGGGAGACGGCCGAGGTGGTGACGTGCAGCCCCTCGGCCGCGCCGCTCACCGAGCCGTGACGGGCGACGGCATGGAGGATGCGGAGCCGGTCCAGATTCAACATGTAAGCGATGCTAAGCGATCCACTCCAGGACTTCTCGCTTGTCCTTAATCGTTGAAGGCGCGATCGTTGGCGTATGTCCGCCTCCGCTCCCGCCGGCGCCGTGCCGGTCCCCGGCTCCCCCGGCCCCACCGCCCCGGTCGCCGGGACTGCCCCGGGTCTCCCGTCCGCCCGCCGTCCGCCCGCGGTCGACTGGCGCATCCGCTTCGCCGCCCTGAGCCTGATCTGGGGCTTCAGCTTCCTGCTGATCAAGGTCGGCACCCACGGCTTCGCCCCGCTCCAGGTCACCCTCGGACGCCTGGTGTTCGGCACTGCCGTCCTGGGCGCGGTGCTGCTGGTACGGCGTGAGCGGCTGCCGCGGGGCCCGCGCACCTGGGGGCATCTGGCGGTCGCGGCGTTCCTGCTGAACGCGCTGCCCTTCACTCTCTTCTCCTACGCCGAGCTGACCATCTCCTCCACCCTGGCGGGCATCTGCAACGCCACCACTCCGCTGTGGGGCATGCTGCTCTCCCTGGCCGCCCTCTCCGACGACCGGCCCACCCGGCGCCGGGTCGCCGGGCTCGGCATCGGCTTCGCGGGCGTCCTGACCGTGCTCGGCGCCTGGCAGGGCTTCAGCGGTCAGGATCCCGCCGGCACGGCCATGGCGCTGGTCGCCGCGCTCAGCTACGCGGTCGGCTGGGTGTACGTGCGGCGCACGCTGTCGGGCACGGACGGCTCCAACGTGGCGATGGCCGGCTCCCAGCTCCTGCTCGGCACTCTCCAACTGGCCGTGGTCACCCCGCTGTTCACCTCCTTCCCGGCCTCGTTCCCCACCGGGCCGCTGCTGGCGGTCGCGGCACTGGGCGCACTGGGCACCGGGGTCGCCTTCCTGCTGCAGTACGGGCTGGTGGCGGAGGTGGGGCCGACCACGGCCACCTTGGTGACGTACTTCATCCCCGTGATCGCCACGGCGGCCGGAGTGGCACTGCTGGACGAGCACCTGGCCTGGAGCACCCCCGCCGGCGCGCTGATCGTGCTCGTCGGCGCGGCCCTCACGCAGAGCCGGACGCGGAGCGCACGGCCGTGACAGGCGGTACGGTTCAGCCGTACCGCCGCGCCTCGCCGGGCCGGACCGCCGCCGCCACCGCGTCGGCGACCGGCCCGGCCTCGTCCTCGGACAGGGCCGAGACGGTCAGCCGGACGCCGGGCGGTGAGGCGATCCGGAAGCGGGCCCCGGGGGCGACGGCCCAGCCGGCCCGCAGCAGCCGGGCGACCGGGCCGGTCTCGTCGGGCACCGGCACCCACACGTTCATCCCGCTGCGGCCGTGCGCCTCGATCCCGCGCGCGGAGAGCGCGTCGAGCAGCGCGGTGCGGCGGCGGCCGTAGGAGCCGGCCACCTCGGCGGGGTCGATGGCCCGGCTCTCCCACAGGGAGGTGACGGTGTGCTGGAGCAGATGGCTGACCCAGCCGGGCCCCAGCCGCTGCCGTCCGCGCACCCGGTCGACGGTGACCGCGTCACCGGTCAGCACGGCCAGCCTCAGGTCGGGGCCGTACGCCTTGGCAGTGGAGCGCACCAGCACCCAGTGGTCGGTCGGGCCGTCCCCGCCCGCCAGCGGATGCAGGGGCAGGTCGACGATGCCGTGCCCGTGGTCGTCCTCGATCAGCAGTACGCGGGGGTGTGCGGCCAGGACGCGGCGCAGTTCGCGGGCGCGCGGCGCGGAGACGGCGGCGCCGGTGGGGTTGTGGGCCCGGTCGGTGACGATCAGAGCCCGCGCGCCCTGCCGCAGCGCCCGTTCGACCGACCGGGGCAGCGGGCCGTCGTCGTCCAGGGCGACCGGGAGCGTCCGCAGGCCCAGCGCCGGAACGAGGTCGAGCAGGCTTCCCCACCCCGGGTCCTCCACGGCGACCGCGTCGCCGGGCTTCAGATGGGCCGCCAGCACCCGTTCGACGGCGTCCAGCGATCCGGAGGTCGCGGCGACGGGGCCGGGCGGCACCGCGTCGGCGTCGAAGGCCGCACGCGCCAGCCGGAGCAGGTCGTCGGTGAGCCCTGGGGCGCCGTAGAGCGTCGGGTGCCGCTCGTGGCGCCGTGCGGCGGCGGCGAGCGCGGCGTTCAGCGCGGGCAGCAGCGCCGGGTCCGGGTCGCCCGTGGAGATGTCGCGCACGCCCTCGGGCGCCTCGACGCCGATCGCCTCGCGGGCGGTGGTGGCCGGGCGCGGGCGCACCCGGCTGCCGCGCCGTCCGGCCGTCTCGATCACCCCGCGCTCGCGCAGGGTGCGGTAGGCGGCGGCGACCGTGTTGGGGTTCACACCCAGCTCCGCCGCCAGCCCCCGCATGGGAGGCAGCAGTCCGCCCGGCTCCAACTCCCCCGAGCCGACCCCTCGTTCCACACTGGCGGCGATCTCGGCCGCACGCCGCCCCTCGATCCGATATTCTCCTAGCACAAAGCACACTATGAACTAGTGCAATAAAGGGAGCAAGTCGGCGTCCCGCCGCCACGGACGAGAGAGAGTCGAACACCATGTCCACCACCGCCCCCAGGGACGCGTACACCCCGACCGAGCGCACCGTTCCCACCCGCAGCCGCGAGCGCGCGGCGTACGACCGCGAACTGGTGCACGCGATCCTCGACGACGGCTGCCTGTGCCACCTCGGTTTCGTCCGCGACGGCGCACCGGTCGTCCTGCCGACGCTCTACGCCCGGGTCGGCGAGCGCCTGTACGTCCACGGCTCCACCGGCTCCCGGCCGCTGCGGGCTGCGGGCTCCTCCGACGCGGGGCTGCCCGTCTGCCTGACGGTGACGCATCTGGACGGCCTGGTGCTGGCCCGCTCCGCCTTCCACCACTCGGTCAACTACCGCTCGGTGGTGGTGCACGGAACCGCGCACCGGGTGGACGACCCCGCCGAGCGGTCCACCGCCCTCGACGCCATCGTCGAGCAGGCCGTCCCCGGCCGCTCGGCCGACTCGCGTCCGGCCGACGCGCGGGAGTTGGCCGCCACCGCCGTCATCGCCCTGGACCTGGAGGAGGTCTCGGCGAAGG
This sequence comes from Streptomyces shinuiensis, assembly GCF_043660855.1. Classification (NCBI taxonomy): domain Bacteria; kingdom Bacillati; phylum Actinomycetota; class Actinomycetes; order Kitasatosporales; family Streptomycetaceae; genus Streptomyces; species Streptomyces shinuiensis. The sequence continues at coordinate 410,201 of NZ_JBIHML010000001.1, forward strand.
TCCGCACCGGCGGCCCGATCGACGAGCCGGAGGACCTCTCCCTCCCCCACTGGAGCGGTGTGGTGCCGGTGCGCAGGACCTACGGCACTCCCGCGCCGGCCGGGGACATGGCCGCGGGCGCCGCCGTGCCCGGCTATCTCACCGCGCTCACCGCGCTCTGACGGGTCGGCTGACGGGCCGAAGCGGGCGGAGTGCGCGCAGGCGGGCGCGGGCGGAGGGACCGCCCGCGCCCGCCTCTCACCCTCCGGCTCTCACGCCCCGGCTCCGCCCCCGATGCCTCCGGTCCCCCCGGCACCCGCGCCCGAGGCGGCCGTGCGGCGCGCCCCGGAGGCCAGCCGCGCCTCGGCGATCGCCAGCCCCGTCACGGCTGTGAGCAGCAGCGCGGTGCCCGCGACGGTCGCCGAGGTCAGCCGCTCGCCCAGCAGCACGACGGCGATCACGGCCGCGCTCACCGGCTCGATGAGCATGATCACCGAGGCGGTCGCCGACCGTACTACCGCCGCCCCCGCGAAGTACAGCGCGTACGCCAGCGCCGTCGGCACCGCGGCGGTGTACACCAGCAGGAGCAGCACCCGCAGCGGGTCCTCGGCCGTGTGCGGCAGCAGCCCCTCGGCCAGCCCCAGCGGCAGCAGGCACACCGCGCCGACGCCGAACGCCCAGGTAGTGGTGGAGTACGGGTCGCCGCCCGCGCCGTCGCGACCCATCCACCGGGTCAGCAGGGTGATGGCGGCGTAGCCGGAGGCGGACAGCAGCGCGAGGCCGACGCCCGGCGGCCGCACCGTGGTCTCGTCGCCGCCCAGGTACAGCACCGTCAGACCGGCCAGCGCGCCGGCCACGGCCGCCAGGCCGCCGCGCCCCAGCCGCTCGCCCATCGTCAGCCGGGCGCCGAGCGCGATCAGCACGGGCCCGGCGCCGAGGGTGACGACCGTGCCGACGGCGAGGCCGGTGGCCTGGACCGCCGCGAAGTAGGCCGTCTGGAAGAGCGTCAGGCCCAGTCCGGTGGCGACGACCCGCCCCACCCGGCGGCGCCGCGGCTCGGGCGCGGCCGGGGCCGCACGGCCCCGGCGGGCCAGGCGGCCCGGGCGGGCGGCGCGGGCGGTGCGGCGCAGGGGGAGGAACGCCAGCAGCAGGGCGATACCGCCGACGTAGCGCCAGAAGGACAGGGCGATCGGCCCCAGATCGCTGGCGCGGTACAGCAGGGCGGCCCCGGCTCCGGCGGTGCCCCAGGCGACTCCGGCGACGATCAGATAAATCAGCCCGCGACCGACGGACAGTCCGTCGGCCGGAGCGGGACCGCTTGCGGAATAACCCCTTCCGCCGGTGGGCGCGGCAGCGGACAGGGCGGGAGTGGGTTTCGACACGTGTGAGTTCTCCGCGTATGTCGGGAAGCTGTCTTGTGGTCCCGTACGCGGGCAGCGATGACCTGCGCGGCGGCGCTGACGCCCCGGCGCGGTTCTCCTCGGCGGCCCGCCCTAGGCGGCGGGCGGGGGAAGCACGGTCGAATGCATGCCCGCACCCTACGGCGCGGGCACGTCCTGCGACAACCGCTCCCCGCGCGCCCTCCCTCACCCCCGGGAGTGGCGCGCAGCGGGTCGAGCCCGGCATTGACCAGCGGCTTCGCCGCCGGGCCGGATGCGCCGGAGGCGACCGCGGAGACGAGGGCGAGAGTGGGGCCGGCGCCCAGCGTCTCCTTCCTCGGGCGGAGGAGCGGACGGCCCCGTTTCGTCCGGCCGTCTCCCGGGGACTCGTGGACAGCACAGCCGCCGACGGGCGCACCGGAAGGGAGACAGGGGCTCCATGACCGACACCGCCGCACAGACCGGGGACACCGGGCCGTCCACCTCGGGGGGTCTGCTCCACGGCGCGCAGCCGGACGTGGCGGGCGCCGCGGGCCACCGCGACCACCCGCAGCGCGTGGGCTTCTTCACCGACACCTCGGTCTGCATCGGCTGCAAGGCGTGCGAGGTGGCGTGCAAGGAGTGGAACGCCGTGCCCGAGGACGGCCTGGAGCTGACCGGGATGTCCTACGACAACTCCCAGGGGCTGGGCGCCTCCACCTGGCGGCATGTGGCCTTCATCGAACAGCGCAAGCCCCTGGGGGGCCAGGAACCGGGCGTGGCGCACGGTCCCGTGAGCGGTGCCGGCGGCGCGGAAGGCATGGGTGACTTCGACGTCTTCGCCGCCGCCGGGCACCTGGGCACCACGGCCCCCGAGCCGGGCGCCCCGGCCGGGGACGGGTCCGGCGCCCCCGCCGGCGAGATCTCCCCGATCGCGCCCGACGGACGCACCGAGCTGCGCTGGCTGATGGCCTCGGACGTGTGCAAGCACTGCACCCACGCGGCCTGCCTGGACGTGTGCCCCACGGGCTCGCTGTTCCGCACCGAGTTCGGCACCGTCGTCGTCCAGGAGGACATCTGCAACGGCTGCGGCTACTGCGTCCCGGCCTGCCCCTACGGGGTGATCGACCAGCGCGAGGGCGACGGCCGCGCCTGGAAGTGCACCCTGTGCTACGACCGGCTGGGCGCGGGGATGGAGCCGGCCTGCGCCAAGGCGTGCCCGACCGACTCCATCCAGTTCGGTCCGCTGGACGAGCTGCGGGAGCGGGCCGCCGACCGGGTCGCGCAGTTGCACGCCGCGGGCGTGCCCGACGCCCGGCTGTACGGCGAGGACCCCCACGACGGCGTCGGCGGCGACGGCGCCTTCTTCCTGCTGCTGGACGAACCGGAGGCCTACGGCCTGCCGCCCGATCCGGTGGTGACCACCCGTGACCTGCCGTCGATGTGGCGGCACGCGGCGGTCGCGGCGGCGGCGATGGCCGCCGGGGTGGCCGCCTGCTTCGCGGGGAGGCACCGGTGAGCACCCCCGAGCCGAACGTGCCGGGCCCGGTCGCCCCGGGCGGCCCCGGCGGGGCAGAGGCGGACGGCGAGCACCCCGGCAGGACGGCCGCGACCGGCCAGGGCGGCGGCAGGCACCGGCGCAGGCGCCGGCGCGGGGAGCGGCCGGTCGTCCCCGAGGCCGAGTTCACCTCGTACTACGGCATGCCGATCCTCAACCGGCCCACCTGGAAGGCCCTCGACATCGCGGGCTACCTCTTCCTGGGCGGCCTGGCCGGCGGCTCCTCGCTGCTGGCCGCCGGGGCACACGCCACCGGGCGCCGCGCCCTGGCCCGGTCGGCGAAGATCGGGGCGCTGGGGGCCGTCTCCGCCTCCACGGTGGCGCTGATCCACGACCTGGGCCGCCCCGGGCGCTTCTACAACATGCTGCGGGTCGCCAAGCCCACCTCGCCCATGAGCATGGGGTCCTGGCTCCTGGCCGCCTACGGCCCGCTCGCCGGGGTGTCCGCCGTCACCGATGTGGCCGGCCTGTTCCGGCGCTCCGGTGCGGCGGCCACCGTCGGCGCGGCGGTGCTGGGCCCGGCCGTCGCCTCCTACACGGCCGTGCTGATCGCCGACACGGCCGTACCGTCCTGGCACGAGGGCTACCGCGAGCTGCCCTTCGCCTTCACCGGCTCGGGGGCAGCGGCGGCCGCCGGGCTGGGCATGCTCGCCGCTCCCGTGGAGCAGGCCGGCCCGGCCCGCCGGGCCGCCGTCTTCGGGGCCGCGCTCGAACTGGGGGCCACGGCGGTGATGACCCGCCGCATGGGCCTGGCCGCCGAGCCGCTGGAGCGCGGCAGGCCAGGAGCCCTGATGCGCGCCTCGAAGGTCCTCACCGCGGCCGGCGCGGCCGCCGGGCTGCTGGCCGGACGGCGCAGCCGGACGGCCGCGGCGCTCTCGGGCGCGGCCCTCCTGGCCGGTTCGGCGGCCCTGCGGTTCGGTGTCTTCACCGCGGGCGTGACGTCCGCGGAGGATCCGAGGTACACCGTCCTGCCCCAGCGCGAACGGCTGCGCGCCCGCGCCCGGGCGCGCCGCCGCGAGCACGCCGGCGGCGGCACGGGCGGCGGGGACAGCGCGGACGGCGGAGGCGGTGGACCGGCGGGGTGAACGCCGGTTTGGCGGGCACGGCCCCGGGTACCCCGGAAAACCGGTGACAGGGTGACCCGTGCCGCCCCCGTCGGGGGGCGGCACGGGCGGTCGCACCACAGACCAGCGGCACGAGTTCAGCGAGGACGGCAGTCGTGGGCATCCGAACCTGGATCGACTCCTGGCCGGTCTACCGGCAGCTCACCGGTGACGACCCGCTGGGCCGCGGCGCCGCGGCGGGCAGCGGGCACACCGCGAACCTGACACCGCGAGTGGAGACCGCCGACAGGGTGGTGAAGTCCGTCTGCCCCTACTGCGCGGTCGGCTGCGGTCAGGACGTATACGTCGAGGACGGGAAGGTCACCCAGATCGAGGGGGACCCCGACTCCCCGGTCTCGCGGGGCCGCCTTTGTCCCAAGGGCGCGGCCAGCCTCCAGCTGACCACCGGCTCGGCCCGCGCCCGGCAGGTGCTCTACCGGCGGCCGTACGGCACCGAGTGGGAGCGGCTGGACCTGGACACGGCGATGGACATGGTCGCCGACCGGGTGATCGAGTCGCGCCGGTCGGGCTGGGAGGAGGAGCACGGCGGCAAGCGGGTGCGGCGCACCATGGGCTTCGCGAGCCTGGGCGGCGCCACGCTGGACAACGAGGAGAACTACCTGATCAAGAAGCTGTTCACGGCGCTGGGCGCCGTACAGATCGAGAATCAGGCACGTATTTGACACTCCTCCACGGTCCCCGGTCTGGGGACCTCGTTCGGCCGCGGCGGCGCGACCACCTTCCAGCAGGACCTGCAGAACTCGGACTGCATCGTCATCCAGGGCTCGAACATGGCCGAGTGCCACCCGGTCGGGTTCCAGTGGGTGATGGAGGCCAAGGCCCGGGGCGCGAAGGTGATCCATGTCGACCCGCGGTTCACCCGCACCAGCGCGCTGGCCGACATCCACGTGCCGCTGCGCGCGGGCAGTGACATCGCGTTCCTCGGCGCGATCGTCAACCACGTCCTGAGCGAGGAGAAGTACTTCCGCGACTATCTGCTGGCGTACACCAACGCACCGGTGATCCTGCGCGAGGACTTCAAGGACACCGAGGACCTCGACGGCGTCTTCTCCGGACTGGACGCGGAGCACCGCACGTACGACGCGAGCACCTGGCAGTACGAGGGGATGCGGGCACAGGCGGCCTCGGGACACCGGGAGCAGAGCTATCCGGACACCGGCGAGAAGCACGGGGCGTCCTCCGACGAGAGCGTCGACGAGCTCTCGGAGGAGGCCCGCGGCGAGTCCCACGGCTCCGGCGGCGCCGACCTGGGCGAGGGGAAGCCCCGGCGGGACGAGACGCTCAACGACCCGCGCTGCGTCTTCCAGGTGCTCAAGCGGCACTTCGACCGGTACACGCCGGAGCTGGTCGAGGAGGTCTGCGGCGTACCGCGCGATCTGTTCGAGAAGGTCTGCGGGCTGATCACCGGGAACTCCGGCCGGGACCGCACCACGGCGCTCGCCTACGCCGTCGGCTGGACCCAGCACACGGTCGGCGTGCAGTACATCCGGACCGCCGCGATCCTCCAGACCCTGCTGGGCAACATCGGGCGCCCGGGCGGTGGAATCCTCGCCCTGCGCGGGCACGCCTCGATCCAGGGATCGACCGACATCCCGACGCTGTTCAACCTGCTGCCCGGCTACATCCCCATGCCGCACGCCCACACCGGCACCGACCTCGGAACCTTCGTCGACGCCGAGGCGGGCAAGCGGGGGTACTGGGGCAACATGCGCGACTACCTGGTGAGCCTGCTCAAGGCGTACTGGGGGCCGGCCGCCACTCAGGAGAACGACTTCTGCTTCGGCTACCTGCCGCGCCTGACCGGCTCGCACGACACCTACACCACCGTGCAGAACCAGCTGGACGGGGTCTGCAAGGGCTACTTCCTGATGGGCGAGAACCCCGCCGTCGGCTCCGCCAACGGCCGGATGCAGCGCCTGGGCATGGCGAACCTGGACTGGCTGGTGGTGCGTGACCTCTCCCTGATCGAGAGCGCCACGTGGTGGAAGGACGGCCCCGAGACCGAGTCGGGCGAGCTGCGCACCGAGGACATCCGCACCGAGGTGTTCTTCCTGCCGGCGGCCTCGCACACCGAGAAGGACGGCAGCTTCACCAACACCCAGCGCATGCTCCAGTGGCGCCACAAGGCGGTGGAGCCGTCCGGGGACGCGCGCAGCGACCTGTGGTTCATGTACCACCTCGGGCGGATCATCCGGGAGAAGCTGGCCGGCTCCACCGACGAGCGGGACCGTCCCGTCCTGGATCTGACCTGGGACTACCCGGTCCACGGCGACAGCGCCGAACCGGAGGCCGAGGCCGTCCTCGCCGAGATCAACGGCTTCGACGCCGAGGGCGGGCCGCTGTCCTCCTACACCCAGCTCAAGGGCGACGGCTCGACGGCGTGCGGTTGCTGGATCTACTGCGGCGTCCGCGCCGGCGGCGTCAACCAGGCGGCGCGCCGCAAACCGGGAGAGCAGCAGAACTGGGTGGCCCCCGAGTGGGGCTGGGCCTGGCCCGCCAACCGCAGGATCCTGTACAACCGGGCGTCGGCGGACCCCGACGGCAGGCCGTGGAGCGAGCGCAAGGCGCTGGTGTGGTGGGACGAGGAACAGGGGCAGTGGACCGGGCACGACGTCCCGGACTTCCCGAAGAAGCGGCGCCCGGACCACGTACCGGCCGAAGACGCCGAGGGCCCCGACGCCCTGTCGGGCACCGACGCCTTCATCATGCAGGCCGACGGCAAGGCCTGGCTGTACGTGCCGGCCGGCCTGCTCGACGGGCCGCTGCCGACGCACTACGAACCTCAGGAGACGCCGTTCACCAATCCGCTCCACCGCCAGCAGCGCAACCCCGTCCGGGTGCTGGGGAAGCCGCACCCGGTCAACCGGTACCAGCCCAGCGGCGCGGAACCGGGCTCGGAGGTGTTCCCGTACGTGGCGACCACCTACCGGCTCACCGAGCACCACACCGCGGGCGGCATGTCGCGGTGGCAGCCCTACCTGTCCGAACTCCAGCCGGAGTTCTTCTGCGAGGTCTCGCCGGAACTGGCGGCCGAGCGGGGACTGGAGCACATGGGCTGGGCCACGGTGATCAGTGCCCGCTCCGCGATCGAGGCCAGGGTGATGGTCACAGACCGGGTGTCACCGATCACCGTTCAGGGCCGGACCCTGCACCAGGTCGGGCTCCCCTATCACTGGGGCCCCAACGGCTACTCGCGCGGGGACTCGGCGAACGAGCTGCTCCACGTGTCGCTGGACCCGAACGTGCACATCCAGGAGACCAAGGCTCTGGCGTGCGACATCCGGCCGGGGCGGCGGCCGCGCGGGCCGGAACTGCTGGACCTGGTGCGCGAGTACCGGGTGCGGTCGGGGATCACCGGGGAGACGGGCCGGGACATGTGACGGCCCGCCGCGGGCGGCGGGCGCCCCCGTGCCGCCCGCGGCGGGATCCGCCCGTACCCCGGCGGCGCCCCGTCAGCGGATCACCAGGGCGTGCTCCCCGGCCGCGGTCAGTTCGCCGATCACGGGCGCGCCGGGGACCTCCCCGGCCACCAGCAGGCCGCCGGAGGTCTGGGCGTCGGCCAGCAGCAGCCGGATGTACTCGTCCGCGGAGCCGAAGTCGGTGTGCGGGGCGACCCAGTCGAGGTTGCGGCGGGTGCCGCCGCTGACGTAGCCGTCGCGGACCGCCTCCCGCGCGCCGTCCAGGTAGGGGACGGCCGATGAGTCCACCACTGCGGTCACCCCCGATGCGCGCGCCATCTTGTACAGGTGGCCCAGCAGCCCGAAGCCGGTGACGTCCGTGGCGCACCGCGCGCCCGCCGCCAGGGCCGCCTGCGCCGCCTCCCGGTTGAGGGCCGCCATGGTCTCCACCGCGTGCGCGAAGAACTCGCCGGTGGCCTTGTGCCGGTTGTTGAGCACGCCCAGGCCCAGCGGCTTGGTCAGTGACAGCGGCACCCCCGGCCGCCCGGCGTCGTTGCGCAGCAGTCTGTCCGGGTCGGCGATCCCGGTGACGGCCATGCCGTACTTGGGCTCGACGTCGTCGACGCTGTGGCCGCCGCCGACGTGGCAGCCCGCCCGACCGGCGACCTCCAGCCCGCCGCGCAGCACCTCCCGCGCCAGTTCGAACGGCAGCTTCCCGCGCGGCCAGCCCAGCAGGTTCACCGCCACCAGGGGGCGGCCGCCCATGGCGTACACGTCCGACAGCGCGTTGGCGGCTGCGATGCGCCCCCAGTGGTAGGGGTCGTCCACCACGGGGGTGAAGAAGTCGGCGGTGGCGACGACGGCGGGGCCGCCCTCCGGCCCGGGCAGGCGTACGGCGGCCGCGTCGTCGCCGGTGTCCAGTCCGACCAGCAGCTCGCCGGCGGGCTCTACGGCGGGCGAAACCCCTGTCAGCCCGGCCACGGCCTCCTCCAGTTCGCCGGGCGGGATCTTGCAGGCGCAGCCGCCGCCGTGCGCGTACCGGGTCAGCCGTACGGGCGTGTCCACCGCACCGCTGTCCCGGTGGCCGTCCGTCTCGTTCCGGGTGTACAACGCGATCCCCTCTCACCGCCCCCCGTGCCGGATGTCGGGGCACTGACTGCCCCGCGGTCACCGGCCGAAACGCCGCGGGAGGAGATTGACTCCCCCCGAGCGGCGGCGTTTGGATGATCCACGTCCGGGCACGAGTGCCCCGGCGGCATGGAGGCGTAAGGGTGCCTGGTGGCCCTCCCGGTCTTCAAAACCGAGGTGCCCGAGGATCTCGGGCAGGTGGGTTCGATTCCCATCCGCCTCCGCCGGCCGCCCGGATCCGTGGAGCGGCACGCGCCGTCGGTCCGGGAGGCGCCGTCAGTCCGGGACGGGACCCGCGCCGGGAGGCGTCGCCTGCTCCGGTCCGCTGCCGAGCGCGCCCGCCCGGCGGCGCAGGACCGCGGCGGCGGCCGCGGTGCTCGCCGCGAAGGCGGCCGCCATCACCCAGGGGCGGTTGAGGCGGTGGCCCAGCGCATGGTCCAGGGAGTGGCGCCCCGGGCCGGTGACACTCAGACAGGTGGCGACGAACCCCAGGAAGGCCGGGTACTCGTAGCCGCCCTCGGTGACGAAGAAGCCCGCCGGGGCGTGGACCGACACAGCCCCCGTCATGGTGCCCGCGACCGCCGCTCCCGCCGCCGGCGTGGCCAGGCCCAGCGCCAGCAGCACACCGCCGCCGGTCTCGGCCAGCCCGGCGGCGAGCGCGCTCGTCCTGCCGGGTGTGAAGCCCATGTACTCCATCGCCTCCCGGGTGCCCTCCAGACCGTGTCCGCCGAACCGGCCGAAGAGCTTCTGGGCGCCGTGCGCGAACAGGACACCGCCCGTGCCCGCTCTGAGGACGAGCAGTCCCAGGTCGCCGCGGTCGATCGGGGGCATGGGCATGAAGGTCACCTCTTCGGGGCGCGCCGTGCTCTGAACCCAGCCTCGCCGATGCCCCGCGCCCCCACCACTTCCCGGGCCCGTTCGGGGCAGCCGCGGCCCGGGTTCAGAGCACGGCGCGCCACAGGGCGAGGACGGCGGCGGCCACCGCGGCGACCACCGAGGCGGCCAGGACCAGCAGCAGGAGCAGGAACGTCCCCGCCAGGACGCCCTCGAGCGCACGGGTGGCACGGCTGCGCTCCGAGTGGGCCGAGCGGGTGCGCTCCATACGCCCGTCGTGTCCCCCGCGCCGTACTGGCCGGCCGCGGTCGCCGTGCTCGTCGCACACGGCGACGGCCAGGGCCGCGAGGTAGCGCAGCCGCTCCGGAGGGAGCGGCTCGACCAGTTCCGGGCCCAGTTGCCGTTCGACCGCCTCCACGCGCGGGTCCCCGTCGTTGATGAGCCCGCGCGCACGCGTACCGGTACTCGCGCCGATCGCGTCACCGGACCGATCGCCGAAGTGGCGGTCGGGGTGGTGGTCGGACATCGGCAAGCCCCCTTCTCGCGCTGATACTTCGCGCAGGGAGCGTAGTGGGCCGGTGCGGCCGGCGCACCGGACGGCGCGTCAGCCGTCCGGTGCGCCGGCCGCCTGTCCGGACGGCTGTTCGCAGCGGCGCCGGGTGTTGTCCAGGCGGACCGTCAGACCGCGTGCGTCCAGGTGCTCCAGCAGGGGGATCACGACCCGGCGCGTGGTGTCCAGGGCGCGGCGCGCCTCGCTGGTGGTGAAGGGCTGCTCCAGCCGGGCCAGCAGTCCGGCGGCCCGGTCGCCGGCGCCGGGCAGCAGCACGATCCCGTCGCCGATCCGGAGCAGCTCGCCCGCGGCGACGGCCGCGGCGACCGCGTTCGGGCCGAGGCCGAGCTCCGCCAGCCGGTGCGCCTCCGGGGCGCGGAAGGGCGCGGCGCGCAGCTCGTCGCGCACGGCGTCCACCGCCTTCCGCACCCGGGGCGGCAGCCGGGGCCGTGCGGTGCTGCCGTAGACCCGGCCGTCGCGGTGTTCCAGGGACGGCCGGGACTCCGCGTCCACCAGAGCCCGGACGAGGGCGCGTTCGGGCAGGCCGAGGGCGCGGCGGGCGGCCTCGGCGGGCAGTCCCGGGTCCATCGGGTGGCGGGCCGCGTGCTCCTCCACGGCCCGCTCCAGCCCGCGCCGCAGCCCGGCCCAGTGTCCGGGGTCGGCGATCCAGTCCCCGGTGACGGGTTCGTACGGGGGCCGCACCCCCATCGCCAGCAGTTCGGTGCGCCGTACCAGCCCCCGGCTCCGCACCTGGGCCGCGCCGTCCGGTGCGCCGGCCACCGTCTCCAGCTCGCGGGCCCTGGCCCGTCCCGCGCCGCGCCGTTCCAGCCGGGGCGGGCGGACGTCGAGCACGGTGATCCCGGCGGGGATCCGGTGCCGCCCGGGGTCCCGCAGCAGCGCCACGTCGCCCACCCGCAGCGGCAGCGGGCGCTCCAGGGTCAGGCGGGCGGTGTCCGTCCCCAGCGGCCGTACGGTGGCGGGAACGGCGGCGGAGCCGGCGTGCAGCACCGGTTTCCGGGGCAGGTCGGCCGCCGGGTCGCCGTGCAGCCGTACGTCCAGCAGGCCGGTGGCAAGCCAGCGGCCGGGGGTGAGCAGGGCGTCGCCGCGCCGCGGCGTGTCGGCTCCGGCGCCGTGCACGTTGACCGCGACGCGGGCGACCGCGCCCACCTCGTCGCGGTCCTCCTTGAGGGACTGCAGCCCGCGTACGCGGACCACCGCCCGGCCGTCGGAGGCGAGGGCGAGGCGGTCGCCGGTGCGGACGGTGCCCGCGGCGAGTGTGCCGGTCACCACGGTGCCGCGGCCGCGCACGGTGAAGGAGCGGTCCACCCACAGCCGTACGTCGGCGGCCCGGTCGGGCTCGGGCAGAGCGGCGGTCAGCCGGACCAGGGCGGCGCGCAGCCGGTCCAGTCCCGCGCCGGTGACGGCGCTGACGGGCACGGCCTCGACCTTCCCCAGCGAGGTCTCGGCGATCCTGGCGAGCGCGTCGTCGCGGACCGGCCCGGGGTCGGCGAGATCGGCGCGGGTGACGGCGAGGACGCCGTGCCGCACCCGCAGCGCGTCCAGGACGGCGAGATGCTCCCCGGACTGCGGCTGCCAGCCCTGGTCGGCGGCGACGGCGATCAGGACCGCGGGCACGGGCCCGACCCCGGCCAGCATGTTGCCGACCAGCTTCTCGTGACCGGGCACGTCGACGAAGGCGACCTGTCCGGCGTCGGGCAGGGACGTCCACACGAAGCCCAGGTCGAGGGTGAGGCCGCGGCGGCGCTCCTCCTCCCAGCGGTCGGGTTCCATGCCGGTCAGGGCGCGGACGAGGGTGGACTTGCCGTGGTCGACGTGGCCGGCGGTGGCGATGACGTGCACGTCCCCCCTCACCTCCGCTCCCGGCCGCTCGCGGCGGTCTTGGCCGCCCGCCGTACGGCCTGCGCCACATCCGCGTCCCGCTCCGGCGGGACGGTGCGCAGGTCGATCAGGCACCGCCCGCCCTCCACCCGTCCCAGGACGGCGGGCTCGCCCAGCCGCAGGGGGGCGGCGTACTCCTCGGGCAGCGCCACCGCCGCGCTGGGCAGTGCGACGCCGGGGGCCCCTCCCCCGCCGACGGCGGCCTCGCTGTCCGCGGCGCGGGCGTCGACGTCCGCGCCGCGCAGTTCGGCGGCGAGGTGCTCGGCACGTGCCCGCAGACCCTCCGGATCGGCGTGGAGCATGGTGTGGACGGGGGCGGCGGGGCCTCGCAGCGTGGCCTCCAGCGCCGCCAGTGTCAGCTTGTCCACGCGCAGCGCGCGGGCCAGCGGATGGCGGGCCAGACTCCGTACGAGGCCGGCCCGGCCCAGGAGCAGGCCGCACTGCGGACCGCCGAGCAGTTTGTCGCCGCTGGCGGTGACCAGGGACGCGCCCGCGCGCAGCCAGCCGGAGGCGTCCGGCTCGTCCGGCAGCGCCAGCTCCGGGCGCAGCAGCCCGGAGCCGATGTCGGCGACGACGGGGACGCCGGGAGGACAGAGCCGGGCCAGTTCGGCGACGGAGGCCGAGCGGGTGAAGCCGGTGATGCGGAAGTTGGAGGGGTGGACCTTCAGCACGAAGCCGGTGCCGGGCCCGATCGCCGCCGCGTAGTCCTCGGGCGAGGTGCGGTTGGTGGTGCCGACCTCACGCAGCCGGGCGCCGGTGGACACCAGCAGGTCGGGCAGGCGGAAGCCGTCGCCGATCTCCACCATCTCGCCCCGGCTGACGACGATCTCCTTCCCCGTCGCGAGCGCGGTCGCGGCCAGGACGAGGGCGGCCGCGCCGTTGCCCACCACATGGGCGGCCTCGGCGTACGGCACCGCCTCGCGCAGGGCCTCCAGGGCGGAGGCGCCGCGCCGGGAGCGGGCACCGGTGGCCAGGTCGAGTTCCACGTCGGTGGGGCCGCAGGCGGCGTCCACCGCCTCCCGGGCGGCCCGCGACAGCGGAGCCCGGCCCAGGTTGGTGTGGAGCAGCACGCCGGTGGCGTTGACCACCGGCCGCAGTCCTCCGGCCGTCGGAGGCAGCGCCCCGGCCGCGGCGTCGGCGACGGACTCCGGGGGGATCTCGCCGGCCCGGGCGCGCTCCAGGGCCCGGACCGCCTCGGACTTCACCCGGGCACGGCCCAGGCGCCGGGCGGCCTCGGCCAGCCGGGGGTCGGCGAGCACCGCGTCCGTACGGGGGAGCCTGCGCCGCACGTCGGCCGGGGGGGCCTTCCCGGTCCGCGTGTCCGCGGCCTGTACGTCCTCCGTCGCGGTGTCGCGGTCCATCCGGTGGCCTCCTGGTGGGACACGGTGCGGGTACGGCCGACCGCCGTCGCCCGCCCGCCCCACCGTCCGTCCGGCGCGGCTGCGGACGGGTGACGGCGGCTGTCGGCGTGGCGCGGGGCGTCGGCCAGGATAGGCGCGCGGTGGCCCGGCACCGTGGCGCCGCACCGCCGTGCGCCGCGTTCCGGCACGTGCCCGCACCTCGCCCGGTCAGTCCCCGCCACCCGGGCTCCTTTCGGACCACCCGACCGCCATTGGCCGTGGCCGGTGCCGCTCGGGCCTTCTAGGCTGCCGATCATGAGGATTCGTATCGTCGACGCCTTCACCGACCGGCCCTTCGCGGGCAACCCCGCCGCCGTCGTACTCCTGGACTCCGGGCCGTTCCCCGGCGATGACCGGCTCCAGAGACTCGCCGCCGAGGTCAACCTCTCCGAGACCGCCTACGCCCGCCCGCTGCCCGAGAGCTCCGAGGCCGACTGGGCGCTGCGCTGGTTCACCCCCGTCACCGAGGTCAACCTCTGCGGCCACGCCACGCTCGCCACCGCCCATGTACTGCGCTCCACCGGTGCGGCCGCCGGCACCATCCGGTTCGCCACCCGCAGTGGCATCCTCACCGCCGAGACGGCCGCCGACGGCTCGATCACCCTGGACTTCCCCACCGCCCCGCTCACCGAACTCCCCGTGAACGAGGACGTCCACGCCGCCCTGGGCGCCGATGTGCTCTGCGCCCATGACACCGGTCCCAACGTCGGCGATCTGCTGGTCGAACTGGCCGACGAGAAGACCGTGCGCACCCTGACCCCCGATCTCGCCGCCGTGGCGCGGCTGAGCCACCGGGGTGTCATCGTCACCGCGCAGGCCTCGGGCGAGGGCGGGGGCCAGGGTGCGTACGACTACGTGTCGCGCTTCTTCGGTCCGGCCGTCGGTGTGGACGAGGACCCGGTCACCGGCAGCGCCCACACCGCGCTCGCGCCCCTGTGGTCGGGTCGGCTGGGCCGGGAATCCCTCACCGGTCTCCAGGCGTCGGCCCGCACCGGCCTGGTGCGCACCACTGTGCGCGGTGACCGCACCCTGCTGACGGGTGACGCCGTGACCGTCATCGACGGGGAGCTGCTGGCCGGGCCGTGAGCCGGTGCTCTCATCACCGCACCACCGGACGGGGGCGGGCCAGGGGGTCGTCAGCCCGTGGGCAGCCAGCCCACCCGGCCCGCCAGCAGCGCGTACCCGACGAACGCCACGATGTCGATCAGGGCGTGCGCGGCGACCAGCGGCCCGACCCGCCCCCACCGCCGGTACAGCCATACGAAGATCACACCCATCACCACGTTGCCGACGAACCCGCCGATCCCCTGGTAGAGGTGGTACGTCCCGCGCAGCAGCGAACTGGCCGCCAGTGCCGCCGCCGGGCTCCAGCCCAACCGGTCGAGCCTGCGCAGCAGGTAACCGACGACGATGACCTCCTCCACCACGGAGTTCTGGATCGCCGAGGCGATCAGCACCGGGATCTTCCACCACACGTCCGGCAGCGATTCGGGCACCACCGTGAGGTTGAGGCCGCTCGCCCGCGCGCCCAGGTAGAGCAGCAGACCGCTGCCCCCGATCCCCGCCGCGACCACCGCACCCCGTCCCAGGTCGGACCAGGGGCGGCGCAGGTCGAAGCCGATCCCGCCCAGTCCCGGCCCGCTTGCGGCGCCGCCTGCGGGCCTTTCCGGTCTCTCGCGTGTCAGGAGGTGGGCGACGAGCAGGACCGGAACCAGGGCCGTGGCGATGCCGAACAGCTGCCACGCCAGGTCCAGCCAGGGCCGGTCGGGGGCGTACGAGCCGTTGAGCCGGGCCGCCTGGTCCTTCAGGCCGCCGGGCCTGGTCAGCGAGCCGACGAAGCTGATGAGCGCCGACAGGGCGCTCGCACCCAGCGACAGCGCCAGCACGAGCAGCGTCTCACGGCCCAGCGTCCGCCGCTCCGCCGCTCCGCCCCCGCTCCCCGGCTCCCGCTCCCGTCCGCGCCCCGGTCCGTGTCCCGGTCCGTGTCCCTCGTCGCGCACGCCCGCTCGCACTTGCGCCTCCTGCTCCTGCTTGGCTGTTCGTCCGTCCCCGGACATGGAACGACACAGCTTGCCCCACCGCTCCCGCTCTTCGGCGGCGGGCCCGGCAAAGGGTGGGGAGAGGGGTCACGGGGTCACGGAGGCCGGCCCGGAGTCGCTCCGGGCCGGCCGCGTTCTCACGGGCCGGCCGGCCAGCCGTGCACCGGCTCCCCGGTGCGCACCAGCTCGCAGTAGCGCCGCACCGTCGCCGCCAGCGCCTTCTCCCGGTCCAGTCCGCCCTCCAGGGCCCGGTGGTAGGCCTCGACCTGCCAGGACGCCCCGTTGACCCGGTGGCGGCAGCGCTCCTCGATGACCGACAGGTAGCGGTCCCGGTCGCCGGGCTCGATGCCCCAGACGCCCAGGCCCCGGGCGGCCATCGGCAGCAGTTCCTCCAGCACCAGCCGGTCCACGGGCACGGCCGACAGTTCTCCGCCGCGGCCGGGGCGGGGCCACCAGAGCCTGGCGTCCATGCCGTGGCGGCAGGCGGCGTCGAAGTTCTCGGCGGCGGCGGAGAACGGCATCCGGTTCCACACCGGGCGCGGGTCGTCGGCCAGCGCGCGCACCAGGCCGTAGTAGAGGGCGGTGTTGGCCAGCACGTCGGTGACGGTGGGGCCGGCGGGCAGCACCCGGTTCTCCACGCGCAGATGCGGCACCCCGTCGACGACGCCGTACACGGGCCGGTTCCAGCGGTAGACGGTGCCGTTGAGCAGCGTCATCTCGGCCAGCGAGGGGACGCCGCCGGCCTCCAGCACCTCCAGCGGTTCCTCGTCCTCGCGGATGGGCAGCAGCGGCGGGAAGTAGCGGCTGTTCTCCTCGAACAGCTCGTACGCCGAGGAGATCCACCGCTCGCCGAACCAGGTCCGCGGCCGCACCCCCTGGGCGATCAGCTCGGGCTGCCTGGTGTCGGTCGCCTGGAGGAAGAGCGGGGGGCGGGACTCCCGCCACAGCTCGCGGCCGAAGAGGAAGGGCGAGTTGGCGCCCACGGCGACCTGGACGGCCGAGACGGCCTGGGCGGCGTTCCACACATCGGCGAAGCGGCCGGGAGTGACCTGCAGATGGAGCTGCACGGAGGTGCAGGCGGCCTCCGGGGCGATGGAGGACGAGGCGTACCTCAAGTGCTCCACACCCTCGATGTCCAGGACGACCTCCTCACCCCGGGCGGTCATGATCTGGTCGTTCAGCAGGGTGTAGCGGTCCGCGGCGGTGAGGTTCGCCGACACCAGGTCGTCTCCGGTGAGGGTCGGCAGAATACCAATCATCACAATGCGGGCGTCGACCTCTGCGGCTTTGCGGTCGGCATAGGCCAGACCGGTGCGCAGCTCCTCGGCGAGCTGGTCCAGCACCCGGCCGGACAACCGGTGCGGAAGAATGTTCACTTCGAGATTGAACTGCCCCAATTCCGTCTGGAAATCCCGGCTCGCAATGCGCTCCAGCACCTGTGCGTTCATCATCCGGGGCATCCCCTCGGCATCCGCGAGGTTCAGCTCGATCTCCAGTCCCATGAGATCGCGGGGGCGGTCGAAGCGCTGCTCGTCCAGCAGTCGCCGCAGCCCCTGGAGACACCGCTGGAGCTTGTCCCGGTATAGCCGGTGGTCGGACAGGGCGAACCCGCCGGCCTCGACCTTCTCGCCCATCGACGCGTCCCTCCTCGAGTGAACCGTGACCGGATGATGCCCCGCGGATGCGGGAGATAACGCCCCGTGCGACAGTGAAGGTCCGGTAAGCTGGATTCAGGCTTTCGCGGGGCACATTCCCATGTCATACGTCAGGGATACGCCACTACCCTCGGTTCGTTGACATCCACCCGCTGACATCGGGCCTGCGGGCCTCGTCCGCAGGGAATAGCGAAGAGATACGGACGACCGCATAGTCAGCCGCTTTCCAGGTCAGCGGTCGGGCAGCCAAGGACTCGCAGACGAAACGCTGCCGAAAAATGTCCGGATGACCTCTTGCCGGTAACATGCGGGACGGCTAGCCGAAACACCGGTTGAACAATCTTCGTATAAACTCCACGAAAGCGGCTGAGACGCGACCCGACGATGGGCGCGCATCCGCCGTCTCCCTCCCCTCCCCGGCCTTCTTCACGGCCCTTCCGTACGCCGACAGCGCCGTCCGCGCCAGCGACTGAGTACCACTGTGTCTCCGATCGAGAGGCGACCCACCATGCCCCTGCGTGTACAACCGGCCCCGGCACCCGCTCTGCGCAGTGTGCACGCGGCCCTCGGTTCCCCCGCCGGCCTCCGAGGCGACGCCGCCCCTCCCGGCCTCCGGGCCCGGACGGGCCCGGTGCATCCGGACCTCTCCCTGCCGCTCCACGTGCTGAGCGGGATCACCGCGTCCGCAGGGCCGCCCCGCACCAGGCTGGCGGGCTGGCGCTTCCTGCTGCGGGACGCGCACGGCGTGGTGGGCGCCGCCGACGCGATGCTCACCGCGGACGGCTGGACGTTCTCCCACTTCTGCGAGGGACCGTTCGTCGCCTCGGCCGAGAGCGCCCTGCGCCGCGCCGAGACGCTACCGGTGGCGTACCGGCCGCGCCTGCTGTCGGTGCCGGAGCTCTACATGCTGACGCTGTGGCTGCACGGTGACACGGAGGCCGACGCCGCCGACGGCTCGCCCGCCCCGGCGGATCTGCTGGTGCCGCTCGCTCCGGCCCCGCCCGGGATCGCGGCGCACCGGCCGCACCGTGTCGACGGCCTGCTGCCGCTGCTGACCCGGCGGCTGGCGCCCCCGCCCCTGCTGGGCACGCCCGTCTGACCCCCGGCGGCACGGCCCGGCGACGGGCCCGGAAGCGACAGTGGTGCCCCGCGGCCGACCGGCCGCGGGGCACCACTGTCGCTTCCGCCCTCCCGAATGACTAGTCATCCACGACTGCGATATCACCCGAACGGATGGTTCTGGTCCGGGCAACAGCACTCCGGAAGGGCGCGTCATCAGAACGTGGGGGGAGTCGCGGCGAAATCCCTGCGGAATTCCGGCCGCGGGACAACACTGGGGGGACCGACCGAGAGACACGGGGGCGGTCATGAACCACGCATCCAACCGCAGCACCACCACATCGCAGCGAAAGAACTCCACCATGTGTCAGCACCAGCCGTCCTGCCCGTCAGCCGACTCCGCCGACCGGGAGGCCGCCCACCTCGTGGCGCACCATCCGGAGCAGGGCTGGAGCCTGCTGTGCAACGGCGTCCTGCTCTTCGAGGACACCGGTGAACTGCTGCCCGACGGGCAGGTCGTCGCGCCGCACCGGCCGCTCGGCGCCGGGCACGTGACGACCGCCGCCTGACGGCGGGCGGCGCCGCCCCACCACAGGGGACGGGCCCCCGCCCGCACGGCGGGGGCCCGTCCCCTGCCGGCTCCGGCCGGCCGCGGCTCAGCCGTCGTAGTCGTCCATCGGAGGGCACGAGCAGACCAGGTTGCGGTCGCCGTAGGCGCCGTCGATGCGCCGTACCGGCGGCCAGTACTTGTCCGCGGCCACGACGCCGGCCGGGAACGCCGCCTCCTCGCGCCCGTAGGAGTGCTCCCACCCGCCGGCGAGCTGCGCGGCGGTGTGCGGGGCGTTGCGCAGCGGGTTGTCCTGCGCGCTCCACTCCCCCGAGGCGACCTTCTCGATCTCGGCACGGATCGCGATCATCGCGTCGCAGAAGCGGTCCAGCTCCGCCAGGTCCTCGCTCTCGGTGGGCTCGATCATCAGCGTCCCCGCCACGGGGAAGGACATCGTCGGGGCGTGGAAGCCGTAGTCGATCAGCCGCTTGGCCACGTCGTCGATACTGACGCCGGTGGCCTTGGTCAGCGGACGGACGTCGATGATGCACTCGTGCGCCACCAGACCGCCCGGACCGGTGTAGAGCACCGGGTAGTGCGGCTCCAGCCGCTTGGCGATGTAGTTGGCCCCGAGCACGGCCACCTGGGTGGCGCGGCGCAGCCCCTCCGCGCCCATCAGCCGCACGTACGCCCACGAGATGGGCAGGATGCCCGCCGAACCCCAGGGCGCCGCCGAGATCGGCCCCACGCCCGTCTCGGGACCGGCGGCGGGCTGGAGCGGGTGGTTGGGCAGGTACGGCGCGAGGTGGGAGCGGACGGCCACCGGGCCGACGCCCGGGCCGCCGCCGCCGTGCGGGATGCAGAAGGTCTTGTGCAGGTTCAGGTGGGAGACGTCCGCGCCGAACTTGCCCGGCTTGGCCAGGCCCACCAGCGCGTTGAGGTTGGCCCCGTCCACGTAGACCTGTCCGCCCGCCTCGTGCACGGCCGCGCAGACGTCGGTGATGTGCTCCTCGAACACGCCGTGGGTGGAGGGGTAGGTGACCATCAGCACCGCCAGCTCCTCGCGGTGCTTGTCGATCTTGGCCCGCAGGTCCTCGACGTCCACGTCGCCGTTCTCACCGGTCCCGACGACGACGACCCTCATCCCGGCCATCACGGCGCTCGCGGCGTTGGTGCCGTGCGCGGAGGACGGAATCAGGCAGACGGTGCGGCCGGCCTCGCCGTTCGCCCGGTGGTACGCCCGTACCGCCAGCAGGCCCGCCAGCTCGCCCTGGGAGCCGGCGTTGGGCTGAACGGAGACCTTGTCGTAACCGGTGACCTCGGCCAGCCGCTCCTCCAGCTCGCGGATCAGCGTCAGATAGCCCTCGGCCTGCTCGGCGGGCGCGAAGGGGTGCAGCGCGCCGAACTCCGGCCAGGTGACCGGCTCCATCTCGGTGGTGGCGTTGAGCTTCATGGTGCACGAGCCCAGCGGGATCATGCCGCGGTCCAGCGCGTAGTCCCGGTCGGCCAGCCGGCGCAGGTAGCGCAGCATCGACGTCTCGGAGCGGTGCCGGTGGAAGACCGGGTGGGTCAGGTACTCGTCGGTGCGCAGCAGGGAGGCGGGCAGCACCTCGCCGACGGCCTCGTCCAGCGCCTCGGCGTCCCCGGCCCCGGAATCCACGCCGAAGGCGCTCCACACGGCGGCGAGCTGCGCGCGTCCGGTGGTCTCGTCGCAGGCGACGCCGACGTGGTCGGCATCGGTCAGCCGCAGGTTGACCCCGGCCTCGCGGGCGGCGGCGACGACCTCGGCGGCCCGGCCGGGCACCCGCGCGGTGACGGTGTCGAAGAACGTGTCGTGGACGATCCCGACCCCGCCCTCGCGCAGCCCCTGGGCGAGGACGGCGGCGTAGCGGTGGGTGCGGCGGGCGATGGCGGCCAGCCCGTCGGGGCCGTGGTGGACGGCGTACATCCCCGCCATCACAGCGAGCAGCACCTGGGCGGTGCAGATGTTGCTGGTGGCCTTCTCCCGGCGGATGTGCTGCTCCCGGGTCTGCAGGGCCAGGCGGTAGGCCCTGGCCCCGTCGGCGTCCACCGAGACGCCCACAAGACGGCCGGGCAGGTTGCGCGCGAACTTCTCCCGCACCGCCATGAACCCGGCGTGCGGCCCGCCGAAGCCCATCGGCACACCGAAGCGCTGACTGGAGCCCACCGCGATGTCGGCGCCCAGCTCGCCGGGGGAGGTCAGCAGGGTGAGGGCGAGCAGGTCGGCGGCGACGGTGACGACAGCGCCCAGCCCGTGCGCCTCCTCGATCACGCCGCGCAGATCGCGCACGGCGCCGGAGGCGCCCGGGTACTGCAGCAGCACGCCGAAGACACCGCGTTCGGCGGCCTCGGCGGGGATGCCGCCGGACAGGTCGGCGACGACGACCTCCACCCCGGTGGGCTCGGCGCGCGTCTCGATCACGGCGATCGTCTGCGGCAGGCAGTCGGCGTCGACCAGGAAGACGCCCTGCTTGACCTTGCCGACGCGCCGGGACAGCGCCATGGCCTCGGCCGCCGCGGTGCCCTCGTCCAGCAGCGAGGCCCCGGAGGTCGGCAGCCCGGTCAGGTCCGCGACCACGGTCTGGAAGTTCAGCAGCGCCTCCAGACGCCCCTGCGATATCTCCGGCTGGTAGGGGGTGTAGGCCGTGTACCAGGCGGGGTTCTCCATGACGTTGCGCAGGATGACCGGCGGCGTGAAGGTGCCGTGGTAGCCCAGGCCGATCATGGAGTCCAGCACCTGGTTGCGCCCCGCCAGGGAACGCAGCTCCGCCAGGGCTTCCGCCTCGCCGCGGGCCGCGGGCAGGTCCAGCGCCTCGGTGCTCCTGATCACCTCTGGTACGGCGGCGGCGGCCAGCTCGTCCAGCGATCCGTAGCCGACCTGGGCGAGCATCTTGGCCTGCTCACCGGCGTCGGGGCCGATGTGGCGCTCCTCGAAGGGAGTGCCCCGCTCCAGCTCCGCGAGGGAGACGGCGGGAGGAGTGCGGTCTGCTGTCATCTGGAGGCCTCCTGGTCTGCGCGACCTGCGAGGGGCACCGCGGCGCGGGTGCCCCGACGGCCTCCCCCTCTGTCATCGCGACCTGAGAGCTTCACCGGCCCGCGTTCGCGGCCCGGTTTTCACCGTCGGTGAGGAGGGGCTGCGGCGTCGTCCGTCGTGGCCCGCCCTGCTTTCCAGAGTGACCTCACCCGCGCGGTACGTGAGCCTGAGAGATTCCGGGGAGGATTTGCTCCTTCGGCGCCCCCGGCACTGTCACCGGAGGACTCTCCCGCTCGGGGTCGACAGCCACTTCAGAGCCTACCAGCGCCCGATGGCAGCAGCCCGGCCTCGGCTCTCGACGTCCTGCCCGAGTGGCCGGTGGGCCGAATGTGCCGTTTCGTTGTTTGTGGCGACTGTTTGCGAGCAGGCGCCTCTTCGTGCGAGGAGTTGGAGGGACCGCCGTGCAGACCGACATCGACCCGCGGAATCTGATAGGCCTCAAGGCGTTCGACAGCACCGGACAGAAGATAGGGACCGTGGACGAGGTGTACCTCGACGACGCCACCGGCGTCCCCGAGTGGGCGGCTGTGCGCACCGGGTTCTTCAGCCGCGACGCCTTCGTCCCACTGGAGCCCAGCGAGGTGGTGGACGGGACGCTGAAGGTGCCCTTCGAGCGCTCCCTGGTGAAGGAGGCGCCGGACTTCGGCGTGGGCCGCCACCTCTCCCCCGAACAGGAACTGCAGCTCTACCACCACTACGGGCTGGGTGTACCCGGCGACGCCGCGCCCGCCTCCGACGAGGACATGACGTTCGGGCGGATCGCGGGCTCCGAGGCCTGACCGCCCCACGGCGGGAGCGGCTCGGAGGGCTCCAGCTCCGGATCGTCCACCGCGAAGGTCCGCACCCGGCCCGGCGGCGATCCGGGCCGCTCGAACCGCACCGTGACCCGCCCCAGACCACTGCCCTGCACCCACCCCGGCCCGTACCGCGCGTGCCGTATGTCCAGACCGGGCAGCCAGTGCCGTACCGCCTCCGTTTCCCTCCCGGCCGCCGCTCCGCCCGCCTCGGGCGGAGCGGCGGCCGGCGGCCGGCCCACGTCGGAGGGCCCGGCGGTCCGGGCGCCGGCCTGGGCGAACAGGTCCTCCTGGGTGAAGTCGGCCAGCCCGCTCACCCCGACCCCCAGCAGCCGCACCCCGGCGGTGGTGTCCACGCCCTCGACGAGCCGGGCGGCGGCCTCCCTCACCACCGCCGGGTCGTCGGTCGGTCCGCGCAGCGTCTCGGAGCGGGTGAGCGTGGAGAAGTCGTAGCTGCGGATCTTGACCACCACCGTGCGCCCGGAGCGCCCCGCCGCCCGCAGTCGCGCGGCGCAGCGGTCGGCGAGCCGTGCGATCTCGGCCCGGATCCGGGCGCGGTCGGTGAGGTCGGTGTCGAAGGTGTCCTCGACCGAGACCGACTTGGCGTCGCGCTCGGCGACCACCGGCCGTTCGTCGGTCCCCCGCGTCATCGCGTACAGCGCAGCGCCGTGCGCCCGGCCCAGCAGCCGCACCAGCTCCGCCTCCCCCGCCTCGGCGATCTCACCGACGGTGGCTATCCCCGCCCGGCGCAGGGTCTGGGCGGTGGCGGGCCCGACGCCGGGCAGCGTGCGCACCGGCATCGGCGCCAGCAGCGCCCGCTCGGTGCCCGGCGGGATCACCACCAGCCCGTCGGGCTTGGCCTGCTCCGAGGCGATCTTGGCAAGCATCTTGGAACCCGCCAGCCCCACCGAGCCGCTGAGCCCGGTTGCGGCACGGATGTCCCGGCGCAGCCGTTCGCCCACGGCACGGGCGGCGTCGGCAGACCACCGCCCCGTCTCTCCCGCCGCCCCGCCCGCCTGGAGGTCGACGAACGCCTCGTCCAGGCTGAGCGGCTCCACCAGCGGCGACAGCTCGCGCAGCAGTCCCATCACCACCTCGCTGACCTGGCGATAGAGCCCGAAACGGGGAGTGAGGTAGGCGGCGTTCGGGCACAGCCGGCGGGCCTGGGCCATCGGCATCGCCGAGTGCACCCCGAAGGCCCGGGCCTCGTAGGAGGCGGTGGCGACCACCCCGCGCGGCCCGAGGCCACCGACGATCACGGGCTTTCCGCGCAGACTGGGCTTGGCCGCCTGCTCCACGGCGGCGTAGAAGGCGTCCATGTCCAGGTGCAGGACCGTCGGTGTCCCTCTCACACCTGTGATGCTGCCCTACGCCACTGACAGGGGCGACCGCGGCATCCGCCGGCTCCGCCCCACCGGGCCGTACCGGTGGTCCGGCCGTCGCGCCGGGTCATCCCGCCCGGTTGCGGCGGCGCGCCAGCTCGTCGGCCGGATTGTCCCCGACGATCGTCTCCCCGGTGTCGACCCGCTCGGCGTGCAGTCGGGACAGGGCGGCCTCGACGTCCCGCCACACCACGCCGACCGCGATTCCGAAGATCCCCTGACCGCCCTGGAGGAGGTCGACGACCTCGTCGGGCGATGAGCACTCGTAGACCGTCGCGCCGTCGCTCATGAGCGTCATCCGCTCCAGGTCCCCGGCCCCGCGCGAGCGCAGGTGCCTCACGGCGGTACGGATGTTCTGCAGTGACACCCCGGCGTCCAGAAGGCGCTTGACGATCTTCAGTACGACCACGTCGCGGAGGCTGTAGAGCCGCTGGGTGCCCGAGCCGTACGCCGGGCGGACGCTGGGCTCGACCAGGCCTGTACGGGCCCAGTAGTCGAGCTGCCGGTAGGTGATGCCCGCGGCCGCGCACGCCGTCGGGCCACGGTAGCCGACCAGTTCGGGTGCGGGGCCCTGCGCGGCGGGGGCGGACCGGGCGGTAGGCCGTATGGAGGATCCGCGCAACGGATACGGATCGCCCGCCGCCCTGCTGTCGCCGGTGCTTCTCACGCCGACCCTCCGTCCTTCACGTCCCGCGGATATGCCCGGGACCTGCCCAATCGACGGTAGGCAGTCACTCGGGGTGCGTCAACGATCGCCACACTCGGCACGCCGAGTGATAATCACCCAAGGAGTGGTTTCGCGTGTCCCCGTCGCGGGAATAGGTGCCGGAATGGCCTGGCGCCGACGGCGCTCACTGGTTGCTGGTGCCGAAGTCCTCCGGGGAGATCTGGTCGAGGAACTCGCGGAACTTCTCCACCTCGTCCTCCTGCTCGTCCGGGATCGCGATCCCGGCGTCGTCCAGCACACCGTCGCTGCCGTAGATCGGCGTACCGGTGCGCAGGGCCAGCGCTATGGCGTCGGACGGGCGGGCGCTCACCTCCACACCACTGGCGAAGACCAGCTCGGCATAGAAGACGCCCTCTCTGAGGTCGGTGATCCGCACAGCGGTGAGCTCCTGGCCGACCGCCTCCAGGACGTCCTTGAACAGGTCATGGGTCAGCGGGCGGGCGGGCGTCATACCCTGCTGGGCGAAGGCGATCGCGGTCGCCTCCCCCGGACCGATCCAGATGGGAAGGTACCGGTCGCCTCCCACCTCTCGCAGGAGAACGATCGGCTGGTTGGAGGGCATTTCGACCCGGACACCCACAACGTCGAGCTCGTTCACACAGCAACCCTAGGACGTGCGTGCCCCCTTTGGGTAGTCGGGCGCCCCATGACCCCGCCCGTCGTCGGCACGGCGTCAGCGCGGCCGCGCCTTCAGCGCCGACCGCACCAGGGCGGCGTGCAGCCGTACGGCCAGCGTCGCCAGCTCCCGCGCGGTGGTCTCCGCGTGCGCCCTGGTCTGGGGATTGCGGTGCCGCCTCAGTGGTGCCACCACCTGCTCGACCAGCCCGGCCTCCCGCTCCGCGGAGGCCTTCACCACCCGCAGATGCCGCGGCTCCAGACCGTACCGGCCCAGGTCCGCGACGATCCGGGCGATGGCGACGGCCTCGGCCTCGTACCCGCCGTCCCCTCCCGGGCCGATCAGGCCGTACGACTCCCACTCGGCGAGCTGCTCCTCCTCCGCCTCCGCGGCGGCCAGGAGCTCCGCGCGCCCCACACGCGCCGTGCGGGGGCCCTCCGGGCCGGCGGAGCCGTCCGGGCCGTGGTCCTGCGGGGCGGCGGCCGAGACCGGGTCCCCCTCCGGCGAGTCGAAAGGATCGATGACGTCGGACGGCCTCGCCGGACCGGGCAGGGCCGCCTCCTCGCCGCGGTCGAGCGCTTCGAGGTGCTCCTTGATGACCCGCAGCGGCAGGTAGTGGTCCCGCTGCATCCGCAGCACCCGGCTCAGCCGCTCCACATCCGCCGCGGTGAACTTGCGGTACCCCGAGGGAGTCCGCTGCGGCTCCACCAACCCCTCGGACTCCAGGAAGCGGATCTTGGAGATGGTCACCTCGGGGAACTCGTCCCGCAGCAGGTTGAGCACGGCGCCGATGCTCATCGGAGCGGACTTCCCGGCGGCGGTGCCCCTGCGGGCACCGCCGGACCGTGGTTGCAGCATGGACGCCCCCGGGGCGGTGGGTCAGACGGTGCGCTGGCTGGCGAAGAAGACCAGCCGGTACTTGCCGATCTGGACCTCGTCACCGTTGTTGAGCAGGACCGAGTCGATCCGCTCGCGGTTGACATACGTGCCGTTGAGGCTGCCGACGTCGGCGACGGTGAACCGGCCGTCCGGGCCGCGCCGGAACTCCACGTGGCGGCGGGAGACGGTCACGTCGTCCAGGAAGATGTCGCTCTCGGGGTGTCGCCCCGCCGTCGTCAGCTCGCTGTCCAGCAGGAAGCGGCTGCCGGAGTTCGGCCCCCGGCGCACCACCAGCAGCGCCGAGCCCATAGGCAGCGCGTCCACGGCCGCCTGGGCCTCGGGGGACAGCGACGGCAGGGCCGTCTGTCCCGTCATCTCCGCGTCGTAGGCCTCGATGCCCGAGATCGAGATGGTGGAGGTCGTCTCCGAGGAACGTTCGGGTGCGGCACCGCCTCGCAGCGGTGCTCCGCAGTTGGAGCAGAACCGGCTCGCCTCGGCGGCGCGGTTCCCGCACCTCGCACAGACCGGCAAGTCAGATCCTCCACCCGTACTCGAGGCTGATGGTGCCTCGGAACCTATGCGGCCGGACGTTCCCCGGTCAACAGGGACAGGGCCGTGACCACCCGAATTGTCGCCGGGCGCGACCTCGTCACGGAAGAGCGGACGTTCCGTCCCCTCCGCCGCGGGCTCGCCGCCGCGCGGCGCACGGTGCCGGGCTCCGTCCCCGGCTCCCTGACGCTTACCGAACAACTTCCCAAGAAAACTCACGGGCGATTCCCCTCGCACGAAACAGACCCGCCCGTGGGGCAGGACAGACCCTCGATGCTCACGGTGGCCGAACCGGACGCCCTCACAACGTCCCTGGCCTTCGGACAGTTTCCCTTACCCGCAGGCCGGCAAGCGCGCCGACCCCCGGTTTCTTCACGCGTCGGCTCACTGCGATGACGACCGAGCGTAGTCAGGCCGCTTCGCCGATCGCAAGGCATCCACGACGATCTTCTCTGAACGGGTTATGGACACGGTGGCCTGCTCCTTCTCCAGGGACTGGACGACACCGCCCGGGATGTTGAGCGCGGGCTCGAGGTCCTGCGGCTCGCCGATGACCTCGAAACGGTAGGGCGAGGCCACCTTGCGGCCGTCGATCCTGATGCCGCCGCCACTGCCGGTGAAGTGGGTGCTCGTCACCACCCGTACGCCGTTGACCTCGATGGCCTCGGCGCCCGCGGCGCGCAGTTCCTGGATGGCGTCCAGCAGCATGTGGGCCTCGACCGTGCCCGCGGCGTCGTCCACCGTCATCCGGACACCCGGCCCCTCGGCCGCGACCGTACCTGCCAGCACACCCAGCTGCCGTGCCCTCTCCTCGGTCTGCCGTCGTGCCTCCTCCGCCTGGTCCGAACTGTTCTCCAGTTCGGACTTCTGGTTCTCCAGCGTCCTCTTCTCCTCCTCCAGCCGCTGGGTGCGGCTGTCGAGCTCGTCGAGGATCCGCACCAGGTCCTCCTGCCGCGCGCCGCGCAGCGGGCTGTTCTCGCTGGTGGAGCGGACCTGGATGGCGAGCCCCAGTCCGAGGACGAACAGCAGCAGCGCCACGGTGAGTTGGTTGCGGTTCACCCGCGGTGGCCACAGCCCGCGGAGCAGCCGTTCACGCCCGCTCGGAGAGGGCCTCTCGCCGGCCGGGGCGGCGGCCCTCGCCGATTCCCCGGGCCCCGCGGCAGCCTCGTTCCACTTCTCCTCCGGGACCTTGCCCGGCGGTGTCGTCCTGTCGTCGCTCATCGCTCACTCACGCCCGGAACACATGCCGCCGGATGGCGGCGGCATTGGAGAAGATACGGATGCCCAGCACCACCACGACGCCCGTCGACAGCTGCGCACCGACGCCGAGTTTGTCGCCGAGGAAGACGATCAGGGCCGCCACCACCACGTTCGACAGGAAGGACACCACGAAGACCTTGTCGTCGAAGATGCCGTCCAGCATCGCGCGCAGTCCGCCGAAGACCGCGTCCAGCGCCGCCACGACGGCGATCGGCAGATAGGGCTCGACGACCGTCGGCACCACGGGACGGACCAGGAGTCCGGCCACGACTCCCACGATGAGGCCCAGAACGGCGATCACGATGTGCTGCCCTTTCCTGTCTTCACGGGCTCTGCCGTACGAACGGTGAGGCTGGGCGCAGCCGGCAGCCGCACCCTGTCCTGGACGGAGATGCCGGTGCGGATGCCGTAGTTGTCCTGGAGCACGTCCAGGTACAGGCCGTCGCTGCTGTCCTGGAAGGCTTCGCTCAGGTCCTCGCCGTCGCCCACCGCGAGCAGGGTGTACGGCGGCACCAGCGGTTTGTTGTCGACGAGTATGGCGTCGCCGGCCGCGCGGATGGCGGACAGGGCCGTCAGCCGCTGCCCGTTGACCGAGATCGCCTCCGCCCCCGACTCCCACAGCCCGTTGACGACCCGCTGCAGGTCCCTGTCCCGTACCCGCCCGGTGTCGGCGAAGCCGGTGCTCTGGCGCGGTCCCCCGCCCCCGCCCGGTCCGGAGTCCTCGGCGTCGTCGACGATGAGCCTGATCCCGGGCCCCTCGACCGGCACCGCCCCGGCCAGCAGCGCGACCACTTCGCCGCGGTCGCCGCCGTGTTCCTGGAGCGCCTCGCGCTGCATCGCCGCGACCTCCTCGCGGAGGCCGTCCACACTGCTCTGCAGGCCGTCGGCGTCCCGGCTGCCGTCCTCGATCCGGTCGATCAGCTCCTGCCGCTCCCGCGCCTCCGTGGGCGCCTCGAACCGCGCCTGGGCGGCCCCCAGCGTGACCACCAGCGCGGCCAGGACGAGACCGGCGGCCAGGACGAGCTTCCCTCGCAGCGTGCGGGGCGGCCCGGACCGGCCCTCGGCGCCCCTTCGGGCCGCCGCTTCCGCGTAGCCGTCGTCGAGGCTGTGCTCCATCACATTGGTGAGCAGCGACATGGAGGCGTCGGGTCGCGCAGGCCTCGGGGGAGTACTCCGTACGGGGTGCTGCTGCGACATGCCGCACATCGTCGCACGTCGAGGGCCGTACCGCCGAACGGGGCCTCCACAGCGCCGGAGCGCGTCCGTTCGGCGGTACGGTACCGCGGTGTGCCGGGCCCCGGGTTGCCTCCGGGAACCGTCGAGCCGTCAGCGTCCGGCGCTGTCGACCACCGCCGACCACTCGTCGAGCAGCGCCTGCGCGGAAGCGTCGTCAGGCCCCTCGGCCCACAGATGGGTGACCGCCTCGGCCGGGTCCGGCAGCACCATGACCCAGCGCCCGTCGGACTCCACCACGCGCACGCCGTCGGTCGTGTCGACGAAACGTTCCCCCGCGGCCTCCACGACCCGGCGCATGACCAGGCCCTTGACCGCCCAGGGGGTGGCCAGGTCGCGGCGCAGCACATGGGCCTGCGGGATACGGGCGTCGATCTGGCTCAGGGTGAGCTGGGTGCGGGCCACGAGTCCGAGCAGGCGCGCGAAGGCCGCCGTGCCGTCGAAGACGCTGCTGAACTCCGGCACGATGAACCCGCCCCGGCCGTCGCCGCCGAAGACGGTGGCCTCGTCCCGTCCGACCCTGGTGAGATCGTCCGGCGAGGTCGTGGTCCACTCCACCTGGGTGCCGTGGTAGGCGGCCACCTGCTCGGCGATGCGGGTCGTGGTCACCGGCAGGGCGACCTTCCCGCTGCGCCGCTCCGCGGCGATCAGGTCGAGCATCACCAGCAGCGCCCGCTGGTCCTCGATGATCGTGCCGCGCTCGTCCACCAGGGAGATCTTCTCGCCCACGGGATCGAACCGGACACCGAAGGCCGCCCGGGCCGACGCCACGATCTCCCCCAGCCGCACCAGCCCGGCACGACGGGTGTCCACGGTCTCGGTCGGCCGCGACTCGTCCAGACCCGGATTGATCGTCAGCGAGTCGACGCCGAGCCGGCCGAGCAGACTGGGCAGGACGAGGCCGGCGCTTCCGTTGGAGGCGTCCACGACGACCTTGAGACCGGACTCGGCGACACCGGTGGTGTCCACCGCCCGCAGCAGCGTCCCCGTGTAGGAGTCGAACACGCTGGCCGGGAAGCTCAGGTCTCCGATCTCTCCGGGGAACGCCCTGCGGTACTCCTGGCGGGCGTAGACGCGGTCCAGTTTGCGCTGCCCCGCCTGTGACAGGTCGGCGCCCCGCTCGTCGAAGAACATGATGTCGACGGAATCGGGGACGCCCGGCGTCGTACGGATCATGATGCCGCCGGCGCTGCCTCTCGCGGTCTGCTGCCGCGCCACCGGCAGCGGCACGTTCTCCAGGTCCCGCACGTCGATGGCGCTCGCCTGGAGGGCGGAGATCACCGCGCGCTTCAGGGCGCGCGCGCCTCGTGAGTGGTCGCGGGCCGTGGTGACCGTCGACCCCTTCTTCAGCGTCGTGGCGTATGCTCCGGCCAGCCGTACGGCCAACTCCGGCGTGATCTCCACGTTGAGGATGCCGGAGACGCCGCGGGCGCCGAACAGATGGGCCTGGCCTCGCGACTCCCAGATGACCGACGTGTTGACGAAGGCGCCGGCCTCGACCGTCTTGAAGGGATAGACCCGGACGTTGCCCTGGACGATGGACTCCTCGCCCACCAGGCACTCGTCACCGATGACCGCGCCGTCCTCGATCCGGGCGGCTCGCATCACGTCGGTGTTCTTGCCGATGACGCAACCGC
This sequence comes from Streptomyces shinuiensis, assembly GCF_043660855.1. Taxonomy (NCBI): domain Bacteria; kingdom Bacillati; phylum Actinomycetota; class Actinomycetes; order Kitasatosporales; family Streptomycetaceae; genus Streptomyces; species Streptomyces shinuiensis. The sequence goes on from NZ_JBIHML010000001.1 coordinate 440,861, forward strand.
GGAGGTTGGACTGCGGACCGATGTAGACGTTGTCGTGGACGACGGCCCTGTGCAGGAACGCGCCGCTCTTGACCACCACGTTGGAGCCGATGACCGTGTGCTCCCGTAGTTCGGCGCCGGCTTCCACCTTGGCGTAGTCGCCCACGTACAGCGGTCCGCGCAGCACCGCGTCGGGGTGGACCTCCGCGCCTTCCGCGATCCAGACTCCAGGGGAGATCTCGAACCCGTCGATCTCGACGTCGACCTTCCCCTCGAGAACGTCGGCCTGTGCCTTCACATAGCTCTCGTGGGTGCCGACATCCTCCCAGTAGCCCTCGGCGACATAGCCGTAGACCGGCTTGCCCTCCTTCATGAGCTGCGGAAAGACGTCGCCGGACCAGTCCACGGGGACATCGGGGTCGACGTAGTCGAAGACCTCCGGCTCCATGACGTAGATGCCGGTGTTCACTGTGTCGGAGAAGACCTGGCCCCAGGTGGGCTTCTCCAGGAACCGCTCGACCTTCCCGTCGTCGTCGACGATGGTGATGCCGAACTCGAGCGGGTTGGGCACCCTCGTGAGACACACGGTCACCATCGCGCCGCGTTCCCGGTGGAAATTGATGAGTTCGGTCAGATCGAAGTCGGTGAGAGCGTCACCGGAAATGACGAGGAAGGAGTCGTCCTTGAGGGCTTCCTCTGCGTTCTTGACGCTGCCTGCGGTGCCCAGAGGCTTTTCCTCATTGGCGTAGGTGAGCTCCATTCCGAGCTCCTCACCGTCACCGAAATAGTTCTTGACCAGGGAGGCCAGAAACTGTACGGTCACCACGGTCTCGGTGAGACCGTGCCGCTTGAGCAGCCGCAGCACATGCTCCATGATGGGTCTGTTGGCCACTGGCAGCAGCGGCTTGGGCATACTCGCGGTCATCGGACGAAGGCGGGTGCCCTCGCCACCGGCCATTACGACGGCCTTCATGTCGGAAGCGTCCTCCTTGAAGAGACGACATACATGCCGACTGTGCCCGGCCGAAGAGACCCGTGAATCTTTAAAGGGCCACTCGGATCTCGCAGCCCCCGACGAGAGTCAGGGCCTAGTCGACTGCGGCGTCCGCCTTGACAAGTCGGCGGACTTGAACCACATAGAGGATCCCTGCCCACCAGTACAGGGTTGTACCCCAGCCCGCGAACGCCCATCCGAAAATAGCAGCCAGTGACGGAAGCCATCCGCTTCCGTCACTGAGCAGCAGCAGCGGGAAGGCGTACATCAGGTTGAAGGTGGCGGCTTTCCCCAGGAAGTTGACCTGTGGTGGTGCATACCCGTGGCGGTCGAGGACCCAGACGGCGACCAGCAGCATGAGCTCGCGTGCCAGGAGCAGCCCGGTGAGCCAGAGCGGCAGGATACCGCGCCACGTCAGCCCGACCAGAGTGGAGAGCACGTACAGCCGGTCGGCAGCCGGATCGAGAATGCGGCCGAGGCCGCTGATCTGGTTCCAGCGCCGGGCGAGTTTGCCGTCCAGGTAGTCGCTGACGCCGCTGAGCGCGAGCACGAGCAGCGCCCAGCCGTCGGCGTTGGGACCCCCGAGCTCCGGCCAGAGGATCAGCCACAGGAAGAGCGGCACCCCTACGAGCCGCGCCATGCTGAGGATGTTGGGGATGGTGAGGACACGGTCCGTCTGGACGCGTGTCTCCTGGGCCTCCACCCAAGACCTCCTGTGAGTCCGTGCCAACGATGCCTCCCGACCTTACCCGCAGCGCGAGACCAGGGACGAAAGGGGGCCCGAAGACGAGCCACAACGCGAGAATGCCCTGCCGGGAACCCGGCAGGGCATTCTCACAACACTTGTTCGGCGGCGTCCTACTCTCCCACACGGTCCCCCGTGCAGTACCATCGGCGCTGAAAGGCTTAGCTTCCGGGTTCGGAATGTAACCGGGCGTTTCCCTCTCGCTCTGACCACCGAAACACCATGACACACACGCAACCGCCGGCCAGACGGGTCGTGGTCTCAGAACCCACACAGTGGACGCGAACATCTACGGACAAGCCCTCGGCCTATTAGTACCGGTCAACTCCACCCCTTGCGGAGCTTCCATCTCCGGCCTATCAACCCGGTCGTCTCCCGGGAGCCTTACCCCCTCCAGGGGGTGGGAGCCCTCATCTCGAAGCAGGCTTCCCGCTTAGATGCTTTCAGCGGTTATCCCTCCCGAACGTAGCCAACCAGCCATGCCCTTGGCAGAACAACTGGCACACCAGAGGTTCGTCCGTCCCGGTCCTCTCGTACTAGGGACAGCCCTTCTCAAGACTCCTGCGCGCGCAGCGGATAGGGACCGAACTGTCTCACGACGTTCTAAACCCAGCTCGCGTACCGCTTTAATGGGCGAACAGCCCAACCCTTGGGACCGACTCCAGCCCCAGGATGCGACGAGCCGACATCGAGGTGCCAAACCATCCCGTCGATATGGACTCTTGGGGAAGATCAGCCTGTTATCCCCGGGGTACCTTTTATCCGTTGAGCGACGGCGCTTCCACCAGCCACCGCCGGATCACTAGTCCCGACTTTCGTCCCTGCTCGACCCGTCAGTCTCACAGTCAAGCTCCCTTGTGCACTTACACTCACCACCTGATGACCAACCAGGCTGAGGGAACCTTTGGGCGCCTCCGTTACCCTTTGGGAGGCAACCGCCCCAGTTAAACTACCCACCAGACACTGTCCCCGATCCGGATCACGGACCCGGGTTAGACATCCAGCACGACCAGAGTGGTATTTCAACAACGCCTCCACACACACTGGCGTGCATGCTTCACCGGCTCCCACCTATCCTACACAAGCCGAACCGAACACCAATATCAAGCTGTAGTAAAGGTCCCGGGGTCTTTCCGTCCTGCTGCGCGAAACGAGCATCTTTACTCGTAGTGCAATTTCACCGGGCCTATGGTTGAGACAGTCGAGAAGTCGTTACGCCATTCGTGCAGGTCGGAACTTACCCGACAAGGAATTTCGCTACCTTAGGATGGTTATAGTTACCACCGCCGTTTACTGGCGCTTAAGTTCTCAGCTTCGCCACCCCGAAGGATGACTGACCGGTCCCCTTAACGTTCCAGCACCGGGCAGGCGTCAGTCCGTATACCTCGCCTTACGGCTTCGCACGGACCTGTGTTTTTAGTAAACAGTCGCTTCTCGCTGGTCTCTGCGGCCACCCCCGGCTCACACCGCACGGGCGATCACCGGATGTGGCCCCCTTCTCCCGAAGTTACGGGGGCATTTTGCCGAGTTCCTTAACCATAGTTCACCCGAACGCCTCGGTATTCTCTACCAGACCACCTGAGTCGGTTTGGGGTACGGGCCGCCGTGCAACTCGCTAGAGGCTTTTCTCGACAGCATAGGATCATCCACTTCGCCACCATCGGCTCGGCATCAGGTCTCAGGCCTCGTGCCAGACGGATTTACCTGCCTGGCGCCCTACACCCTTACCCCGGGACAACCACCGCCCGGGCTGGACTACCTTCCTGCGTCACCCCATCACTCACCTACTACCGGATCGGGCCGTCGGCTCCACCGGCACCGCACCCCGAAGGGCACGGGCGGCTTCACGGACTTAGCATCACCGGGCTCGGCCCTTGCGCTCCACAGCGGGTACCGGAATATCAACCGGTTATCCATCGACTACGCCTGTCGGCCTCGCCTTAGGCCCCGACTTACCCTGGGCAGATCAGCTTGACCCAGGAACCCTTGGTCAATCGGCGCAGGAGTTTCCCACTCCTGTATCGCTACTCATGCCTGCATTCTCACTCGTGAACCGTCCACCACTGCCTTCCGGCGCGGCTTCACCCGGCACACGACGCTCCCCTACCCATCGACACCCCCGTTGGAGGTTGATGTGCCGATGACACGACGTCGGCGGTGTGCTTGAGCCCCGCTACATTGTCGGCGCAGAATCACTTGACCAGTGAGCTATTACGCACTCTTTCAAGGATGGCTGCTTCTAAGCCAACCTCCTGGTTGTCTCTGCGACTCCACATCCTTTCCCACTTAGCACACGCTTGGGGGCCTTAGTCGATGCTCTGGGCTGTTTCCCTCTCGACCATGGAGCTTATCCCCCACAGTCTCACTGCCGCGCTCTGACTTGCCGGCATTCGGAGTTTGGCTAAGGTCAGTAACCCGGTAGGGCCCATCGCCTATCCAGTGCTCTACCTCCGGCAAGCAACACGCGACGCTGCACCTAAATGCATTTCGGGGAGAACCAGCTATCACGGAGTTTGATTGGCCTTTCACCCCTAACCACAGGTCATCCCCCAGGTTTTCAACCCTGGTGGGTTCGGGCCTCCACGACCTCTTACAGCCGCTTCACCCTGCCCATGGCTAGATCACTCCGCTTCGGGTCTTGGGCACGCTACTACGGTCGCCCTGTTCGGACTCGCTTTCGCTACGGCTTCCCCACACGGGTTAACCTCGCAACGCACCGCAAACTCGCAGGCTCATTCTTCAAAAGGCACGCAGTCACGACACGCCGGCAAACCGGCGTGCGACGCTCCCACGGCTTGTAGGCACACGGTTTCAGGTACTATTTCACTCCGCTCCCGCGGTACTTTTCACCATTCCCTCACGGTACTCTCCGCTATCGGTCACCAGGGAATATTTAGGCTTAACGGGTGGTCCCGCCAGATTCACACGGGATTTCTCGGGCCCCGTGCTACTTGGGTGGTCCTCAAACGAGCCGCAGAGATTTCGGCTACGGGGGTCTTACCCTCTACGCCGGGCCTTTCGCATGCCCTTCGCCTATCCCTACGGTTTCTGACTCGCCCAGCCGCCGGCAGACGACTGCAGAGAACTCCCACAACCCCGCCCACGCAACCCCTGCCGGGTCTCACACGTGTACGGTTTGGCCTCATCCGGTTTCGCTCGCCACTACTCCCGGAATCACGGTTGTTTTCTCTTCCTGCGGGTACTGAGATGTTTCACTTCCCCGCGTTCCCTCCACACTGCCTATGTGTTCAGCAGCGGGTGACAGCCCATGACGACTGCCGGGTTTCCCCATTCGGACACCCCCGGATCACAGCTCGGTTGACAGCTCCCCGGGGCCTATCGCGGCCTCCCACGTCCTTCATCGGTTCCTGGTGCCAAGGCATCCACCGTGCGCCCTTAAAAACTTGGCCTATAGATGCTCGCGTCCACTGTGCAGTTCTCAAACAACGACCAGCCACCCGCCACCCCGCCCGTGCTCGGGCGAGTACACCGGGGCCGGCACCGAAGACCTCGACCGCGATGCGGCCGTGCCCTCAGACACCCAACAGCGCGCCCGACCCGACCCGCCCGGCACAACCCGCGTTCCCCACCCCGAGGGGCAGTACTAGCGGCCGTACCCGGCCGATCGCGCCGACTAGTCAACGTTCCACCCATGAGCAACCAGCACCGGACGTGCGCCGGTGTTCTGGCCCCTGGCCGGCCCCCCAAGCGGGGACACCGGCAAGAAGTGCTCCTTAGAAAGGAGGTGATCCAGCCGCACCTTCCGGTACGGCTACCTTGTTACGACTTCGTCCCAATCGCCAGTCCCACCTTCGACGATTCCCTCCCACAAGGGGTTGGGCCACCGGCTTCGGGTGTTACCGACTTTCGTGACGTGACGGGCGGTGTGTACAAGGCCCGGGAACGTATTCACCGCAGCAATGCTGATCTGCGATTACTAGCGACTCCGACTTCATGGGGTCGAGTTGCAGACCCCAATCCGAACTGAGACCGGCTTTTTGAGATTCGCTCCACCTCACGGCATCGCAGCTCATTGTACCGGCCATTGTAGCACGTGTGCAGCCCAAGACATAAGGGGCATGATGACTTGACGTCGTCCCCACCTTCCTCCGAGTTGACCCCGGCAGTCTCCTGTGAGTCCCCGTCACCCCGAAGGGCACGCTGGCAACACAGAACAAGGGTTGCGCTCGTTGCGGGACTTAACCCAACATCTCACGACACGAGCTGACGACAGCCATGCACCACCTGTACACCGACCACAAGGGGGCGACCATCTCTGGCCGTTTCCGGTGTATGTCAAGCCTTGGTAAGGTTCTTCGCGTTGCGTCGAATTAAGCCACATGCTCCGCCGCTTGTGCGGGCCCCCGTCAATTCCTTTGAGTTTTAGCCTTGCGGCCGTACTCCCCAGGCGGGGCACTTAATGCGTTAGCTGCGGCACGGACGACGTGGAATGCCGCCCACACCTAGTGCCCAACGTTTACGGCGTGGACTACCAGGGTATCTAATCCTGTTCGCTCCCCACGCTTTCGCTCCTCAGCGTCAGTATCGGCCCAGAGATCCGCCTTCGCCACCGGTGTTCCTCCTGATATCTGCGCATTTCACCGCTACACCAGGAATTCCGATCTCCCCTACCGAACTCTAGCCTGCCCGTATCGAATGCCGACCCGGGGTTAAGCCCCGGGCTTTCACATCCGACGCGACAGGCCGCCTACGAGCTCTTTACGCCCAATAATTCCGGACAACGCTCGCACCCTACGTATTACCGCGGCTGCTGGCACGTAGTTAGCCGGTGCTTCTTCTGCAGGTACCGTCACTTCCGCTTCTTCCCTGCTGAAAGAGGTTTACAACCCGAAGGCCGTCATCCCTCACGCGGCGTCGCTGCATCAGGCTTGCGCCCATTGTGCAATATTCCCCACTGCTGCCTCCCGTAGGAGTCTGGGCCGTGTCTCAGTCCCAGTGTGGCCGGTCGCCCTCTCAGGCCGGCTACCCGTCGTCGCCTTGGTAGGCCATCACCCCACCAACCAGCTGATAGGCCGCGGGCTCATCCTGCACCGCCGGAGCTTTCCACCCCCCAGGATGCCCTGGAGAGTCGTATCCGGTATTAGCTCCGGTTTCCCGGAGTTGTCCCAGAGTGCAGGGCAGATTGCCCACGTGTTACTCACCCGTTCGCCACTCTTCCCCTCCCGGAGGAGGTTCATCGTTCGACTTGCATGTGTTAAGCACGCCGCCAGCGTTCGTCCTGAGCCAGGATCAAACTCTCCGTGAATGCTTCCGGGTACTCCCGGTCACACATCCGCGCAGAGCGGCACCACCGGAAGGAATGATTCCGGCGGGTGCGCAGCGTCCTCGCTGTGTGTTTCAAAGGAACCTCGCCCCCGGACGACCCTGCGGTCCCGGGAACGGGGCATCAACATATCTGGCGTTGACTTTTGGCACGCTGTTGAGTTCTCAAGGAACGGACGCTTCCTTCGGCACCCCTTCCGGGGCCCCTCCGGGCGCTTCCCTTCGGTGTCCCCGACACTATCAGTCTCTTCTCCGAATTCCGAAATCCGGTCTTCTCTGCGAGCGTGCAGAACCGAACCGGATTCTCAGAGGGAGATTGAGGTCGGACGTCACTGGCACCACGGGTGCCGGACGGAGGTATGAGAGTACAGGCGGGTTGGTGCAGAGGCAAATCGGTTCGGCGGGCCCGGACAGGCCGCCACGGGCGCGCTCACCGGAACCGACGGTTCCCATGTCATACGCTTCTGGTCAGCTCGCCGATTCAGGACAACTCGGGACACACGACGGCGGTGACCGCTCGGTCTCCGCGCCTGGGAGGCTTCCATGACCACCGTGACGTCCCCGCTGGCCGGACGTGCCATCGGCCTCGCGGCCGTGCCGGATCCGGTTTTCTCCGGGGTGATGGTGGGGCCCGGTACCGCCGTCGACCCGGTCCGTGGACCGTCCGTCGCCGCGGCCCCGGTCGACGGCATCGTCGTCTCGTTGCACGCGCACGCCTTCGTCGTCGTGGACGGTGAGGGGCACGGGGTGCTGACGCATCTGGGTATCGACACCGTGCAGCTGAACGGCCAGGGCTTCGAGCTTCTGGCGGCCAAGGGCGACACCGTGCGGCGCGGTGACCCGATCGTCCGCTGGAACCCGGTCGAGGTGGAGGCCGCGGGGAAGTCCCCGGTGTGTCCGGTCGTCGCGCTGGAGGCCACCCCCGACGCACTCGCCGACGTGGCGGAGGGCATCGACGTGCCCTCCGGCGGCACGCTGTTCACCTGGCGGTGATCAACCGCCCCTCGCCGGCCCCGGGGTGTTCGCGGGCGGCGGGCAGGAGGCGGACGCGTCCCGCCTACGAGACGGAACCGGCCGGAGATCCGGAGACGGGTGAGGGTGAGATGGAGACAACGCTTCGAGGGATCGGGGTCAGCCACGGGGTGGTGATCGGCGAAGTGCGGCACATGGGCACCGCCGAACTGGAGCCGCCGACCCGGCAGACCACTCGGGACGAGGTGCCTCACGAACGCAGGAGAGCGCGTCAGGCGGTGGAGGCCGTGGCCGCCGACCTGACCGCACGGGGCAACCTTGCGGGCGGTGAGGCCCAGGCCGTGCTGGAGGCACAGGCCATGATGGCCCGGGATCCGGAGCTGATCGCCGATGTCGAACGACGCATCGCCGTGGGCAGCACCGCCGAGCGTGCGGTGTACGACGCCCTCGCCGCCTATCGGGCGCTGCTCGCGGGAGCCGGCGACTATCTCGCCGGGCGGGTCGCGGACCTGGACGACGTGCGGAACCGGATCGTCGCCCGGCTGCTCGGGGTCCCGATGCCGGGAGTACCGGACAGCGACAGGCCCTATGTGCTGGTCGCGCGTGATCTGGCGCCTGCGGACACCGCGCTGCTGGATCCGTCGCTCGTCCTCTGTTTCGTGACCGAGGAGGGCGGCCCCACCAGCCACAGCGCCATTCTGGCCCGGGCGCTGGGGGTGCCCGCGGTGGTGGCCCTGCGGGGCGCCGTCGAACTGGCCGAGGGGACGGTCGTCGCGGTGGACGGCAGTACGGGTGTGGTCACCGTGGATCCGGACCCGGAGCAGCGGGAGGAGATGCTCAGGGCCGCCGAGGAGCGCAGGGCCGCGCTCGCCTCCGCCACCGGCCCGGGTGCGACCTCCGACGGGCACAAGGTGCCGCTGCTGGCGAACATCGGCGGTCCGGCGGACGTGGCGGCCGCGGTGGAGGCGGGCGCCGAGGGTGTCGGCCTGTTCCGTACCGAGTTCCTGTTCCTGGACTCCGGTGGGAAGGCGCCGTCGGAGAAGAAGCAGGTAGAGGCGTACCGGCAGGTGCTGGAGGCATTCCCGGAGGGGCGTGTCGTGGTGCGGGTGCTGGACGCGGGCGCGGACAAGCCGCTGGAGTTCCTCACCCCTGCCGAGGAGCCCAACCCCGCGCTGGGCGTACGCGGGCTGCGTACGCTGCTCGGTCATCCCGAGGTGCTGCGCACCCAGTTGCGGGCGCTCGCCAGGGCCGCCGAGGGGCTGCCTGTGTACCTGGAGGTCATGGCGCCGATGGTCGCCGACCGGGCCGATGCCAGGGCGTTCGCCGACGCCTGCCGGGAAGCGGGTTTGCGGGCGAAGTTCGGCGTGATGGTGGAGGTCCCCTCGGCCGCGCTGAGGGCCCGGTCGGTGCTCCAGGAGGTGGAGTTCCTGTCGCTGGGCACCAACGACCTGGCGCAGTACACCTTCGCGGCGGACCGGCAGGTGGGCGCGCTGGCCCGTTACCAGGATCCGTGGCAGCCGGCGCTGCTGGACCTGGTGGCCCTGTCCGCGGAGGCGGCCGGCGCCGAGGGCAAGAGCTGCGGTGTCTGCGGTGAGGCCGCCTCCGATCCGCTGCTCGCGTGTGTGCTGGTCGGGCTGGGTGTCACAAGCCTGTCCATGGGGGCGAAGGCCATTCCCTACGTACGTGCGGAGCTGTCCAGGCGGACCATGGCCCAGTGCGAGCGCGCGGCGTCCGCCGCGCGTGCCTCGGACGGCGGTGAGCAGGCGCGGGCGGCCGCGCAGTCGGTGCTCTCCGGGGAGTGAGTGCTGCCCGTCGGCCTGTGGGGTCCCGGCCGTTCCGCGGTGGGACGGCCGGGACCGGAGGGCGGGAGTCAGCGGTCGTCCTCCCGCCGCACGTGCCGTAGGTCCTCCGCCGGGTGCTCCGGCAGCGGGAAGCCGGCCCGGTAGGCGAGGCCGGGCTCCGGCGGGACCGGGCCTCCCGTACGGGTGTCGGTGCAGTAGGCGGAGAAGACCTCCGCCTCGGTGAGCGGGCGGAGGCGGCCGTCGTTCAGGCTCCAGCCGCGCACCTCCTCGTTCCCGTCGCGGATGGTGCGCATCACCACTCCCCCGGGCCGTCCGGTGGCCAGTCCCGCGGCGAGCACCGTGCGGAAGGCCGACTCCTCGGCGGCGGCCGGCCTCGTCCCGCCGAGCGGTGTGCGCTCGGTGTGGAGGACGGCGACCAGGGGCCCGGTGGCCCCGGTGACACTGCACACCAGGTGGTGGACGCCCGGGCCGGCCCCGGCGGTGAGCCGGTCCAGGATGCCGGCGGCGGCGTCGAGGGCCTCCTGCCCGAGGTCCTTTCCACAGCCGGGGCAGGGGTCGAGGCCGGTGAGGGCGTCGCTGGCGCGTTCCCCGGCCTCCTGGCGCTCCCAGCCGTCGAGCAGCAGGGGCAGCAGCAGGTCCAGGGGCTGGCCGCGGTAGCGGACGGTGGCGCCGGTCGCGGCGATCTCGGCCACGTAGCGTGCACGGCTGTCGGGGGTGTCGGGGTCGATCCTTTCCTGGGCGCAGAAGTGCGCGTAGTCGTCCGGTTCGAAGAGGCCGACGCGGGTGTGGACGCCCCGGGTGGTGAGCGAGCGCAGCAGTCCTTCCGTCTGCCGCAGGTAGCAGCGGTGGTCGTCGAAGGTGAACGTGGTGTAGCGGCGCATGACCGCGAAGCCGGCCGGATCGGCCACGACGGCGACCGTGCTGGGTGCCTCGCGGCGCAGGGCCCGTCGCGCCGTCTGCGGCCCGCGGCGGCCGCGCCTTCCGTGGTGTGCCATGTCGTCTCCCCCTCGGTGGTGCGTTCATCCGGTGACTCACCGTAATCGAGGGGGCTGACAACGGGCCTCCGGGAGGCTCAGGGGGTGCGGCGTTCCCGGGCCAGGCGCTCGTAGAAGCGCAGGAGTGCGACGTCGTCGACCGAGCCGGGATTGACCGCCTTGTCGAGTTCGGCGCCCTGGAGGAGGCGTTTGACCGGGACTTCCAGCCGCTTGCCGGTGAGGGTGTGGGGGACGCCCTCGACCTCGATGACCTCGTCGGGGACGTGCCGGGGTGAGAGCTGTTCGCGGATGGCCCGCTTGATCCGGTCGCGCAGGGCGTCGTCGAGGCGGGCGCCCTCGGCGAGGTGGACGAACAGGGGCATCCAGTAGCCGCCGTCGGGCTGTTCCGCACCGATGACGAGGGACTCGCGGATCTCCGGGAGGCGTTCGACGACCTCGTAGATGTCGGCCGAGCCCATGCGGACGCCCTGTCGGTTGAGGGTGGAGTCGGAGCGGCCGTGGATGACGACGGTGCCGCGCGAGGTGAGGGTGGTCCAGTCGCCGTGCCGCCACACGCCGGGGAACATCTCGAAGTAGCTGTCGCGGTAGCGGGAGCCGTCCGCGTCGTTCCAGAAACGGATCGGCATGGACGGCATGGGGCGGGTGACGACCAGTTCGCCGACCTCGTCGACCAGCGGCCTGCCGTGCGGGTCCCAGGACTGCAGGTCGGTGCCCAGGCCGGGGGCCTGGAGTTCGCCGATGTGGACGGGGAGGGTGGGGACGGCGCCGGCGAAGCAGCTGCACACGTCGGTGCCGCCGCTGACGGAGGCGATCCACATGTCCTGGGCGACCTCGCCGTGGATCCAGCGGAATCCGTCGGGCGGGAGGGGGGAGCCGGTGGTGGCGACGCACCTGACGCGGGAGAGGTCGAGGTCGCGGCCGGGGTGGACGTCGGCCTTGCGGCAGGCCATGACGTAGGCGGCGGAGGTGCCGTAGAAGGTGGCGCCGGTGCGTTCGGCCACACGCCACTGGGCGTCGGTGCCGGGGTGGCCGGGGCTGCCGTCGTAGAGGACGACGGTGGTGCCGGTGAGCAGGCCGGAGACGAGGAAGTTCCACATCATCCAGCCGGTGGAGGTGTACCAGAAGAAGCGGTCGCCGGGGCCGAGGTCGCAGTGGAGGCCGAGCTGCTTGAGATGCTCGACCAGGATGCCGCCCTGGGACTGGACGATGGCCTTGGGCAGTCCGGTGGTGCCGGAGGAGTACAGCACCCACAGCGGGTGGTCGAAGGGGACGTGTTCGAAGACCGGTTCGGCCGACGTGCCGTCGGCGGCCGTCAGGGCGTCCCACTCCAGGGCGCCTTCGGGGGCCGGGGTGCCGAGCAGCGGGATGTGGACGACGGCGCGCAGGGACGGCAGTTCGCGGCACAGTTCGGCGACGGTGTCGGTGCGGTCGTGCTGCTTGCCGCCGTAGCGGTAGCCGTCGACGGTGAACAGGACGACCGGCTCGACCTGCTGGAAGCGGTCCAGGACGCTGCGGGCGCCGAAGTCGGGGGCGCAGGAGGTCCACACGCCGCCGACGGCGGCGGTGGCCAGCAGGGCGACGGCGGCCTGGGGGATGTTGGGCAGGTAGCCGCTGACGCGGTCGCCGGGGCGCACCCCGAGGCGGCGCAGTTCGGCGGCGAGCGAGCCGACCTGGCGGCGCAGTTCCGCCCAGGTGACGGGGACCGGCTCGTGGCTCTCGTCGACGTACAGCAGGGCGGGGGTGTCGGCGCGGGCCGGGTCCTCGCCGGCGCGCAGGGCGTGTTCGGCGTAGTTGAGGGTGGCACCGGGGAACCAGCGGGCGCCGGGCATGGCGGGGTCGGCGAGGACCGTCTCGTACGGGGTGGCGAAGCGTACGTCGAACCACTCGGCGACCGCCTGCCAGAAGGCCGCGAGTTCCTCGACGGACCAGCGGTGCAGCGCGGCGTAGCTCGCGGCCGGGTCTTGGGGGACGGCGGCCGGGGCCTGGAAGCGTTCGGCGGCCCATGCCTGGAATCGGGTGATCCGGGCGCCCTCGATCCGGTCGGGGCCGGGGCTCCACAGGGGCTCCGGCTGGTCTGCGGTCGTCGGTGCGGCGCTGTGCGCGGCGGTCATGGCGGCTCCCGGGCTGTTTTCCACGCTTCGTGTGCGTTCGCCTCCCCGCGCCGCTCGGCCCCTGGGGTGGTGGCCGGGGGCGTGCGGGTGCGCGGCGGCTGTGCAGGACTGTGCCATGTGATCGGTTTCCGCACCAGGGCCGGTCCCCCATACCGGGGGGCAGGACGGTGTGGCTCAACCACGGGGGGACGTCCGGTGAACGGCGATTGAACGCGGCACCGGCCGCTCGCCGGTGATGGCACTCTGAGCAGCATGGATGCACGTGGCCTGGTGCGGTCGGTGAGGTTGGTCGGTGCGGCGCAGGGGTTGCGTGCGGCGCGGTCCGCGTGGCGGGGGCGGCGCGTGGACGCCCGGGCCCTGGCGCGCGGCGGCCGGGAGCGTGCGCGGGTACCGGGTCCGGCGCGGGGGGCCGAGCCGCGGCCGGGCGGTGGCGTGGTGCACTTCGAGCGGTCGTCGCTGCGGGTGCGGGTGACGGCGGGCGGGACGGTGTTCTGCGGATGGGACGGTGCGGCGCCCGAGCCGTCGTACGCGCTGGCGGGCGCGTACCCGCAGGCGGATCCGCGGGCGGTGCTGGAGCCGGACAAGGACGGCGGCTGGCGGGTGGTCTCCGAGCGGGTGCTGGTGACGGTGACCCGGCTGGGTGCGGTGGAGGTGCGCACCCCCGGCGGTGTGGTGCTGCGCCGTGACCTGCCGCCGCGCTGGTGGGAGCCGGCGGACGGGGCGGAGGGCGGTTCGGGGGGTGGCGCGGGGAGCCGCTGGACACAGCGCTCGGAGGTGCCGGCGGACGCGCGGTTCTTCGGCCTGGGCGGGCAGACGCCGGGACCGAGGCTGCGCGGCGGTCCGTACCGGTTGTGGAACGCGGGTCCGGTTCCGTTCCGGGCGGGGCGCGGCACGCGGTCGCTGACGATGCCGGTGCTGTGGGTGGTGGCGGACGCGGGCGGCCACCTGCTCTTCCACGACAATTCCTGGGACGGCCTGGTGACGCTGCGCGAGGGCCTGGAGGGTGCGGGCTCCGGCCATGACCGGCCGGGCCGGTGCGAGGTGAGGATGTCGGGCGGTCCGCTGCGCTACTGGGTGCTGACGGGTGCGCCCTCGCGGGTGCTGCACGGCTGGCGGGCGCTGACGGGGGCGCCCGCGCTGCCGCCGCGGTGGGCGATGGGTCACCAGGCGGGCCTGTGGGGGGCGGGGGGCGAGCGCGAGGTACGGCGGGTGGTGGCGGGGTACGCCGAGCGGGGGCTGCCGCTGAGTGCCGTGCATCTGGGGGCGGGCCACCACCGGGGGCGGCGGGGGTTCACGGTGGACTCCGGGCGGTTTCCGGACCTGCCGGCCCTGGCGGCCTCGCTGCGCGGGCCGGACGGGGGCGGAGTGCGGCTGGTGTCGTGCGCCGACCCCGCGGTGCGTGCGGAGCCGGGGGAGGCGGTGTACGACGGCGGGCTGGACGAGGACGCCTTCGTCAGGGATCCGCTGGGCCGGCCGGTGCGCGGGGTGGGCCCGGCGGGTGAGGTGGTGTACCCGGACTTCACCGATCCGCGGGTGCGCAAGTGGTGGGGAGGTCTGTACTCCGAGCGACTGGCGCGGGGGTTCGCCGGGTTCTGCCACGAGATGAACGATCCGGTCTCCCTCGCGGCCTTCGGTGATCCGACGCTGCCGCGGTCGGCCGGGCACTGCCTGGAGTCGCGCGGCGGCGACCACCGGGAGGCGCACAACGTCTACGCCCTGGCGATGGCCCGCGCGGGCTTCGAGGGACTGCGGGGTCTGCGGCCCCGCGAGCGGCCGTTGCTGCTGTCGCGCTCGGGCTGGGCTGGTCTGCAGCGCTACGGCGGCACCTGGACGGACCAGACGTCGGCCGGCTGGGAGGGGCTGCGGGACGCGCTCGCCCAGGTGATCGGCCTGGGGCTGTGCGGGGTGCCGTACTGCGGTGCGGACGTCGGGGGCCCGGCGGGGTCGCCGCGGCCGTCGCCGGAGCTGTATCTGCGCTGGTTCCAGCTGGCCGCGTACCTGCCGCTGTTCCGCACTCCCGCCGTGCCGGGCTCCGGGCGGCTGGAGCCGTGGGAGTTCGGCCCGAAGGTGCTGGAGCACGCGCGGGCGGCGCTGCGCGAGCGGGAGCGGCTGCTGCCGTACTTCGCGACGCTGGCCCGGCTGGCGCACCGCTCGGGGGCTCCGTACGTGCGCCCGCTGTGGTGGGCCGCGCCGAAGGACCGGGCGCTGCGGGAGTGCGAGGACGCGTTCCTGCTGGGGGACGCGCTGCTGGTGGCGCCGGTGCTGGAGCCGGGGTTGGTGCGCCGTACCGTGCGGCTGCCGCGCGGGTGGTGGTACGACACGGCCACGGAGCGGGTGCACAGGGGCCCGGGCCGGGTGGTCGTCGAGGCTCCGCGGGCGCGGGTCCCGGTGCTGGTCCGGGCGGGTTCGGTGGTGCCGGTGGCCGGGCCGGAGGGCGGGGTCGAGCTGGAGGTGTGGGCTCCGCCGCCCGGGCGTACGGGCGGCGGAGTGGTGGCCGCGGATCCGGGGGACGGCTTCGGGCGGGTGGAGCTGGAGCGGTTCTCGGTGCGGACGCTGGGCCGGGAGGTGGTGGTGGCGCGGGAGGGAGCCGCTGAAGCGGGGTACCCGGTGCGGGTGCGCGGCTCGGGGGCGTGAGCGCACGGAGGGCGCGGGGCGTACGCGCGGGCGCGTGGGCGCTTGAGCGGTCTTCCGAGATGTGCCGGGCACCTGGTGGACGGAGGGGTCATGCCGATCAGGGAACCGATCACTTCACCGTCCGCGCGACCGGACGGGAAACCCTTCGCGCGCGGGCCCGGGGCGCGCTCCCCGGTGGCCGCGGTCCTCCTCGTGCTCGCCGTGCTCGTCACCACGGCGCCGCCCGCGCGGGCCGAGCCGGAGCCGAAGGCGCCGCCTCGGTTCGTGGCGCTCTACGAGGTGGATCCGACGATCCTCCAGGAGATCCGCTACACCACCGCGCACAACTTCGTGGGCGATCCCGTCGACGGGTACCGCAAGCCGGTGTGCCTGCTGACCCGCGACGCCGCCGAGGCGCTGCGCCGGGCGCAGTGGAAGCTGCTGTGGCGGGGGTACGCGCTGAAGGTCTACGACTGCTACCGCCCGCAGCGGGCCGTGGACCACTTCGTGGCGTGGGCGCAGGACCTCGGCGACCAGCGGATGAAGGAGGAGTTCTACCCCCGGGTGGACAAGACGCGGCTGTTCTCGGACGGGTACATCGCCGAACACTCCGGGCACAGCCGGGGCAGCAGCGTCGATCTGACCCTGGTGCGGCTGCCCGCCTGGCCGACCCGGCCGTATGTGCCGGGTGAGCCGCTGACGCCGTGCTTCGCGCCGCGGGAGGAGCGGTTCCCGGACAACTCGGTGGACATGGGGACGGGCTACGACTGCTTCGACACCCTGTCGCACACGATGGACCCGCGGATCACCGGTGAGCAACGGGCCAACCGGCTGCTGCTGAAGGAGGCTCTGGAGGAGGTGGGCTTCGTGAACTACGAGGCCGAGTGGTGGCACTACACCTTCCGGCGGGAGCTGTTCCCCGACACCTACTTCGACTTCCCCGTGCATCCCGGGTCGCTCACCGGACGCTGAGCGGCCCCCGTCGGTGCGCGCCCCGGCGCGCGCTGTGCCGGAGCGGAGCGGCGGTACGGCGCCACCCCCGTGGGTCCCGTACCGCCGTCGTCCGGTGGTGGGACGCGGCCCGCTCCGCGACGGTTCTGGAGCCGGTGCGCTGTCACCCGTTCGCGGCATTTCCCGGACCTTCCGCCTGCGTACGGGGCGGTGGGCCCGCGGCGCGGAAACGCTCGTGAACTCTGCGCGAACACCCCCTCCGGGCGCCTTCGGCGGCGGCATGCCGGTGCCGTGCGTGCCCGGACGAGCCGGCTCCGATTCGCCCACCAGCCGGTCGTGGGCCTCGGGACCGGTTCCTGCCGGCCGTGTCGGGCCGGTACGGCCACGCCCTGTCCGCCGGCCGGCCCGCGGTCCGGCCGGTGGTCCGGGTGGGCGCGACCGCCTGGGAGGTGCTCGACGTGGTGGCCTCCGGGGACAGCGGCCGTACGGCCGGCGACGTGGCGGTCGTGGACGAGGCGGGGCGCTGCGTGGGAGTGGTGCGGCTGGCCGAGGTGGTCGGGGCGCTGGCCGACAGCCGTATGGAGGACGCTCCGGGACTGGAGCGGCTCACCCGGATGCCCCGCCCGGGCGCGTGCTGAGCCGCGTCCGGGCGGGGTGCCGGGCCGTGGGGCCCGCCCGGCCGGAGAGGCCGGTGGCCCGCACCGTCCGCCCTTGAGGGGCGCTGTGGGATGCGGGGCGGAAAGGGCCGCCTCGCTCTGCGGGTTGCCTTGACGGTCCTCCTCACCGGGTGAACACTTCCGATTATCAGACGGTATCGCCGCACGTCGGTCTCCATGACCGGATGCTCCCCGGGGCGGTTCCGCTGGACACGCACGCTCGTCGCGGACCCGGCGGCACGGTGCGGCCGCACCGTGCCGCCGGGTCCGCCCGCACCGCACGACGCACCCCGCAGGGACACCCGGGGCCGCTGCCCGGGGTGAGGGCACGGAGGAGCGGCAATGAACCTTCCCAACAGCGATATCTTCTTCGGCGAGATCATCGGAACGGCACTCCTGGTCCTCTTCGGCGCGGGAGTCAACGCCGCCATCACGCTCAACCGTTCCAAGGCGCAGAACGCGGGCTGGGTCGTCATCGCCTTCGGATGGGGCTTCGGTGTGCTCACGGGCGCCTACACCGCGGCGCCGCTGTCCGGGGGACACATCAACCCCGCCGTGACCATCGGCATCGCCACCCAGACGGGTGAGAACTGGGACAAGGTCCCGGTCTACATCGCCGGGCAGATCATCGGCGCGTTCCTCGGCGCCGTGCTGGCCTGGCTGGTCTACTACTCGCAGTTCGCGCTGAACCGCGACAAGGAGACCGCGATGCCGACCCTCGGCATCTTCTCGACGATTCCGGAGATCCGCAGCCCGGCGGCCAACCTGGTCACCGAGATCATCGCGACCTTCGCCCTGGTACTGCCGATCCTGGCCTTCGGCCTGACCGAGGGGCTGGGCGAGTCCGGCACCGCACTCCTCATCGTCGCGCTGCTGGTCGTCGGGATCGGCCTGTCCCTCGGCGGCCCCACCGGTTACGCCATCAACCCGGCCCGTGACCTGGGCCCCCGCATCGCCCACACGCTGCTGCCCATCTCCAACAAGGGCAGCTCCGACTGGGGGTACTCCTGGGTTCCGGTGGTGGGGCCGGCCATCGGCGGTGTCCTCGGGGCACTCGTCTACAACCTCGCTTTCTGACCCGGACCGCGAGAACCGGACCGCCAGAGCCGGGACAAGGACGGAGAGGAACCGGGAAGAGCGGGAAGTACCGAGGACGACCAGCACAAGGGGACCGGAGGAACCGCCATGACGGACACCGCAGCCACCTACGTCGCCGCGATCGACCAGGGCACCACGTCGAGCCGCTGCATCATCTTCGACCACGACGGCGCGATCGTCGCCGTCGACCAGCGCGAGCACCGGCAGATCTTCCCCAAGCCCGGCTGGGTGGAGCACGACGCCACCGAGATCTGGTCCAAGGTCCAGGCCGTGGTCGCGGGGGCGCTCGCCAAGGCGGGGCTGCGCGGCCGCGACCTGAGCGCGCTGGGCATCACCAACCAGCGCGAGACGACCGTGCTGTGGGACCGCGCCACCGGGAGGCCCGTTCACAACGCCATCGTCTGGCAGGACACCCGCACCTCCGCGCTCTGCCGGGAACTGGGCGGCGACATGGGGCAGGACCGGTTCCGCGACCGGACCGGGCTCCCGCTGGCCAGCTACTTCTCCGGGCCGAAGGCCGCCTGGCTGCTGGAACACGTGCCCGGGCTGCGCGAGCGCGCCGCCGCGGGCGAGATCGCGTTCGGCACCATGGACTCCTGGCTGATCTGGAACCTCACCGGCGGCACGGAGGGCGGCGTACATGTCACGGACGTCACCAACGCCAGCCGGACCATGCTGATGAACCTGGAGACCCTCCAGTGGGACTCCTCGATCCTGGACGCCATGGGCATCCCCGAGGCGATGCTGCCGGAAATCCGCTCCTCGGCCGAGGTGTACGGCACCACTGCGGTGGGGACGAGCACCGGGGTACCGGTGGCCTCCGCGCTCGGCGACCAGCAGGCGGCCATCTTCGGCCAGACCTGCTACGAAGTCGGCGACGCCAAGAACACCTACGGCACCGGCTCGTTCCTGCTGCTGAACACCGGCCACCGCCCGGTGACGTCCAAGAGCGGACTGGTGACCACGGTGGGTTACCAGCTCGGCGGCGAGCGGCCCGTCTACTGCCTGGAGGGCTCGATCGCCGTCACCGGCGCCCTGGTGCAGTGGTTCCGCGACCAGCTCGGGATCATCCGGGAGGCCGCCGAGATCGAGCCCCTGGCCGCGAGCGTGGAGGACAACGGCGGCGCGTACATCGTCCCGGCCTTCTCCGGCCTGTTCGCCCCCTACTGGCGCTCGGACGCACGCGGCGTCATCACCGGTCTGACCCGCTACGTCACCAAGGCGCACCTGGCACGGGCCGTGCTGGAGGCGACGAGCTGGCAGACGCGCGAGGTCGTCGACGCGATGTACCAGGACTCCGGGGTGGAGATCACCAGCCTCAAGGTGGACGGCGGCATGACCGCCAACGGACTGCTGATGCAGCACCAGGCGGATGTGCTCGGGGTACCGGTGATCCGGCCGGTGGTCTCCGAGACCACCTGTCTGGGCGCGGCGTACGCGGCCGGTCTGGCCACCGGGGTCTGGTCGGACCTGGAGGAGCTCAAGGCGCACTGGAGGAAGGACGCCGAGTGGACCCCGCGGATGGACGCGGAGGTCCGTGAGCGGGAGCACCGCAACTGGCGCAAGGCCGTCGAGCGCAGCTTCGGCTGGGAGGAGGACGGCGACTGAGCGGCCCTCTGCGGTGGGCCCGGCTCCAGGGCCGGGCCCACCGGGCGCCGGGGCGCGTGAGGTCAGGGGGCGCTCCCGCGGTACCGGGGAGCGCCGGCGGCCATGGCGTGCTCGACGACCGAGGCCAGCATCTCGCGCACGGAGCCGCGGTCGCGCACGTCGCACCGCAGGACCGGCACCGCCGCGTCCAGCCCCAGCGCGGCGCGCACCGCCTCCTTCGGAGGCCGGCGGGCGCCGTCGGAGCGGTTGACGGCCACGGCGTACGGGACGGCGTGCCGCTGAAGGCGGTCGAGCGCGCCGAGGCAGTCCCGCGGGCGGCCGGGGTCGGCGAGGAGCACCGCGCCGAGCGCCCCCTGGGCCAGCTCGTCCCACAGTGGCCGAAACCGCTCCTGCCCCGGGGCCGCGAGGAGGCAGAGGGTCAGCCGTTCGCTCAGTGTGATGCGGCCGAAGTCCATGGCGACGGTGGCGGCTCTCCGCTCGTCGGATCCCTCCGCTTCCGCCGCTCCCCGTGCCCGCCCGGGTCCGCCGGACGGGGGGCGGGCCTCTGCCAGGAACTCCTCGGTGCGCAGCGGCCCGACCTCGCTGGCGGAGCCGACCAGGGTGGTCTTGCCCGCTCCCGGTCCGCCCGCCACCAGCACCTTCAGCGCCACCGGCGAGGCAGCGGCGGCGCTCCCCCGGTGCTTCCGGCAGGAGCCGGAGTCCGCGAAGACCATCGGTTCTTCCTCCGCATCTCGCAGTGCGGCCCGCACTCCGCGGTGCCGCCCGTCGGAGCAAGAGATCGTTCCGTACCGGCGCGGTGACGACAAGTCCCCGGAGCGGCCGGGACGTGATCCGGCCAAGTGCCGCCCAAGGCCGCCGAGTACGGCTCCGTGCCACCTCCATGGGTCGTTTACGGCCGGTATCGCCAGGGAACTGGGCGGTATGCCTGTTTCTCAGAACGTCCGCACAGCCTTCTCCGCGGTCCGGTCCGCCGCCCGTTCCGCGCTTCCGGATCCCGAGCGTCCGGGGCGGGTCCTGACCGCGGTGGAGAAGCTGGAGAGCACTCCGCGTCTCGACGCCGCGCTCGGACCGCTGCGGCGCGCCGTGCGCGCACTCCCGCTGGGCGGCGCGCGCGACGCCCTGCACGGCCGCTGGCTGGGTCACGCGGTGCACCCGCTGACGGTGCAGGTTCCCATCGGGACCTGGATGTCCGCCGCCGTGCTCGACCTGCTGCCCGGGCAGCGCCGCGGCGCCGACGTCCTGGTGGGAGTCGGCCTGGCGGCCGCCGCCCCGGCAGCCCTGACGGGCTGGGTGGACTGGGCCGAGCTGCGCAAGCCGCAGATGCGGGTCGGCCTGGTGCACGCCGCGGCGAACGCAGCGGCCGTGGGCCTGTACTCGGCCTCGCTGGGCGCCCGGCTGCGCGGCAGGCGGGCCCGGGGCCGCCTGCTGGGGTTCGCGGGGCTGGTCACGGTGAGCGCAGGAGGGGCTCTGGGCGGCCACCTGGCCTACCGGCAGGCCGCCGCCGTCAACCACGCCGAGCAGGTGCCCGCCGTGGTCGGGCCCGGCTGGCACCCCATCGGTGACATGGCGGACCTGCCGGTCGGCGAGCCGGTCCGGCGGTACGTGGGCGAGACACCGGTGGTCGTCGTCCGTGAGACCGGCGGGCAGGTGCACGCCCTGGCCGACCGGTGCAGTCACATGGCCGGGCCGCTGTCGCAGGGCACGGTCGCCGACGGATGCGTGCGGTGCCCCTGGCACGGCAGTGTCTTCCGCCTGGCGGACGGCTGGAACGTACGGGGTCCCGCGACCTCCCCCCAGCCGGTCTTCGAGACCCGGCTGGTGGACGGACGGGTGGAGGCGCGCCTGGTCCTGGACCCGGTCCAGGCGCACCGCCCCGTGGCCGGATCGGCCGGACCGGCCTGAGCGGCCTGAGCGGGCCGCCCACGGCCGCTGGAGACGCCCGGGGCGCCCGGAAGGAACTCGGTCAGAGCGCCCGCAGGCCGTTGATCACATCACGCAGGATGCGCTCGTCCGGCAGTTCGGCCGGGGGCACGGGACGGGTCACGCGGACCAGCTCGGCCTCGACGAGATCTCCGACCAGGACGCGTACGACGCCCACCGGCAGGTCCAGTACGGCCGCCAGTTCGGCGACCGGCTGAGGGGCCCGGCGGCACCGGGCGACGATGTCGAGGTGCTCCGGGCCGAGTATGCCGGTGCCGCCCGCGGCACCGGCCGTGCGGGCACCCCCGGGCAAGGCCGGGGGCCGGGCTTCGGAGGCGCCGGCCGGTCCGGCGTCCGGGAGCGACTCCGGGGGTGCGTCCGGGACGCCGTCCGGCGTCTCGGCGACCACCAGCGCGACCGGGTCGATACGACTCCCGGTCGCGCTGCGGGTGCGGCCGCGCGTCATGGCGTACGGCCGTACCACCGGTCCGGCGGCGTCGTCGAACCAACGGTCCGTCACGGCGGGCTCACCCCGTACCGGTCGCGTCGTGCCGGGGCAGACCGTCCGGGAGCCGGTCCGGCTCACCCCTCACCCGGATGGCGCCCTCCCCCGTGCCGTGCACTGCGGTCATCGGCCGTCCCCCTCCAGTGTGTCGGTCGCGGTGCCGTGTCGTGCGAACCGGTCCCACCGTCCGAGCCGTTCCCGTCCTCCGAGCCGTCCACACCCGCGCCGCCGGGGGAGTTCACGCTCTGCTGCCGGCCGCGCCGCAGTCCGTGCTGGAGCGAGGCCATCCTGGCGCGCGCCCGGTCGGCGTCCCGTCCCCGCTCCCTGCTCCCGTCCTGACCGTGGTCCTGGTCACGGTCCTGGGTGCGGTCTCCGTCCGGGGCCCGGTGGGTGCCGGACCAAAGTTCCCCGACGAACCCGGCACCGCCGCCCTCGCCGGACGGGCGGCGGGAGGGGGGCCGCGGTGCCGGTTCGCCGCGGTGGCCGGCGGCGTGCCCGCGCAGAAGGGTCCCGACCTCCGCCCCGGCCCCCTCGGACCCCCCGGCCGGACCGCCCCGGCCCGCTCCGATGGCGGGCCGGGCGCCGCGCAGCGGAAGTCCCGCGGTGGTCCGGGCGTGGTCCCCGGCGCGGTGCTCGGCGGTGTCCGCCTCCTCCCCCGCCGCCACGGCGGTCCGGGAGGCGCGGGGGATCTCGGTGAGCAGCGCACCGGGGACGAGTACGACCGCAGTGGTGCCGCCGTAGGGCGAGGGCTGCAGGGAGACGCGGACGTTCTGGCGCCGGCCGAGCCGGGAGACGACGAACAGGCCGAGCCGGTCGGTGTCGGAGAGCCGGAAGTCGGGCGTCTCGGAGAGCCGGAGGTTGGCCTCCAGCAGCGCCTCCGGGGACATGCCCAGGCCACGGTCGTGGATCTCCAGGGCGAAGCCGCTGGGGACCCGCTCGCCGAGCACCTGGACCGCGGTGTGCGGTGGCGAGAACACCGTCGCGTTCTCCAGGAGTTCGGCGACGAGGTGGGTCAGGTCGGCGATGGCGGCGCCGTCGACCGCGAGCGGGGGCAGCCGTCGCACCTCGATGCGCTCGTAGTCCTCCACCTCGGAGACGGCGGCACGGACGACGTCCATCAACGGGATGGGCTTGCGCCACTGGCGGGAGGGCGTGGCGCCGGAGAGGATGACCAGGCCCTCCGCGTGGCGGCGCATACGGGTGGTGAGGTGGTCGAGCCGGAAGAGGTCGGCCAGTTCCCCGGGATCCTCGGTACGCCGCTCCATCGCGTCCAGCAGGGTGAGCTGGCGGTGGAGCAGCACCTGGCTGCGGCGGGCGAGGTTGACGAAGACCTCGGAGACACCGCGGCGCATGTCCGCCTGTCTGACTGCGGCCTCGACGGCGGCCCGCTGGAGGGTGTCGAGTGCCTGTCCGACCTGCCCGATCTCGTCGCGTCCGTACTCCAGGCGCGGTGCCTCGGTCTCCACGTCGACCTGCTCGCCCGCGGCGAGCCGCCGCATGACCCCGGGCAGCCGTACGCCCGCCGCCTCCCCCGCCTCCCTGCGCAGGGCGCCGAGGTCGCGGACCAGGCCGCGGCCGATGCGCAGGGAGACGGCCACGGAGACGACGACGGCCGCGAAGCCCAGGATCCCGACGACGGCGGCGCGCAGCAGCACGGAGGCGGCCTCCGGTCCGACTCGCCGGTGGTAGCGCTCGCCGGTCTCCCGGTCCATGCGCCGCAGCTCCTCCAGGACGGTGCCGGAGGTCTTCTGCCAGCGCTCCGCGTCGAAGGCCCTCACCGCTCCCGCGGCGCCGGCACCGATGATCTCGTCCTCGGCCGCGCGCAGGGTCCGGCCGTCGGTGCCGGACCAGAACTTCTGATACCTCTCCCGGTCCTCGGCGGGCAGCACCGACAGATGCGTGCGGTAGGTGAGTTCGCGTTCGGCCACCCGGTCGGAGACGGCCCGCAGCTGGTCCCCGGTCATCCGGCCGGCGGTGAACGCGGCGGCCAGCAGGGCGTCTTGGCGGGAGAGGTACTCGCGGGCGCGGGAGAGGCCGATGAGGGCGCGGCCCTCCCTCTCCAGCCGGACGTCGTCGACGCCACGCATGCCGGTGAGGAAGGTGTGGCACGGGTCGACGAGGGCGTTGTACGCGTCGTAGGCGTCCCGGCGTTCGACGGTGTTGTCCGCGACCCGGGCACGCACCTTCTCCAGCCGGTCGAGCGCGGCGAGGAGTTCGTCCAGGCGCCTGCGGGGATCGTTGTCCAGCTCGCCGCGGATCTCCTCGCCTCCGGCCCGGGCGCGCAGGGCCGTCACCGCCTCGTCGGTGGCGCGCTGCCCGTCGCGCAGGGCGGTCAGGGAGTCGGAGCGGCGCGGGTCGGCGAGGTGGACGAGGGTGTGGCGGCGCTCGGTCTGGAGGGCGCGGACGGTCTCCTGGACCGGTTCGCCGAGCTCGCCCATGACGGCCGCGGCGTCGAGCAGCCGGTCCGCCTCACGGCCGGTGATCACAGTGGCGAACGCCCAGATCGAGGTGAGCGCCACCAGGGGGACCAGCAGCAGCGCCACGATCTTCCGCCGGATCGACTTGCCGCGAAAGCGCATGGCCTCCCCTGTGTCCATCCCGTCGAACGGGAGCATGGGTTCCCTCAGCAAACGGCGCGAGCCTACTACTGGCGACGGGCGGGCCGTGGTCGCGTCCGGGACATCGGGCATCAGTGCGGGCGCCTGTCGTGCGCTGTTGTGACGCTGTGTTGTGATACGCCGGATGCCGCACGGTGTGCGGGGAACACGCGCACGACAGGGCACGGGGAGACCGCATGGGGCTGAGCAGGGCCGACTGGGGACCGGGTGGATTCGATCAGTTTCGATCGGACCGGGATGAGGACGAGGTGTACGAGGAGAGTGGAGATCATGTGGACGCCGGATCGGGGCTGCCCGACCCGGTGCGGGCGGCGGCCGTGCGCGCGGTCGTCCTCGTGGCCGTGACCCTGGTACTGGTGATGGTCGCCGTCCTGTGCTCCCTGGCGCAGGTGTGGCTGGCCCTTCCCATGGTGCTCGTGGCCGTGGCGGGCACGGTGGTCACCACCTGGGGGGTGCTGGACGTGTGGATCACCCAGCAGATGTGGAACCAGCGCAACGGGGTGGTCTCCACGCCGAGCAGCGTGGCGCGCGAACGCGGTGCCTTCCGCCGAAGACACGGCTGACGGCCACCGGAGAGCCGGGCCCCTGGCCCGGGACCTCAGCCGGAGGTGCCCGCCGCGGCGGTCTCCTCGCCGGGGGCGGTCGGCGCCGGGACGGAGGGCGGCGTGTCCCGCGCCCGGCCGGCGCCGTCGGGGCGGCGGAACATCCGGGTGGCGGTGATCTCGCCGTGGACCGGCTCCGATTCCGGATCCTGCCCGGGCAGCCCGGGCCGCAGGTGCTCCTCGACGCTGATGTACTTCAGCCCCGCCCTCAGATCGGCGTCGTTGCGCAGCCGGATGACCAGCGGGAACTCCGCCAGCGCCGTGGTGTCGAACAGACCGGTGGTGTAGATGAGCTGGACGCCCAGCGCGTCGGCCACCGCGCGCTGGAGTTCCAGCAGATAGGTGGCGTTGGCCCGGCCGATGGGGTTGTCCAGGAAGAGCGTGCCCGCGTGCCGGTGCCGGTCGCGGCCCCGGTCGTTGCTGCGCAGCGCGGCCATCGTGCAGTACAGGGCGATGGCCGCGGTCAGCAGCTGGCCGCCGGAGAAGACGTCCCCCATCTGCCCGACCGGCACCCGTTCGGCGCGCAGCACCGCGTCGGGCTTGAGGATCTCCACCGACACCCCGCGCGGCCGGAGGGCGGCGTGGACGCCCCGCAGCAGCAGCGTCATGCCGTCCCGGCGCAGGTCGGAGTTGCGGCGGACGGCCGCCCGGGTGGCCTCGTCGATGACTTCTCCCAGCCACTCGGTGAGGGCGGCCTGGTCGGGGTCCTCGAAGCGGATGCGCAGGAACTCCTGGCCGGACCACTCCCCCAGCCCGCCGGGGAGCCGGGACAGGCGCTGTGCGGAGCGGAGGGTGGCCAGCGAGGACTCCACCAGGCCGCGCAGCCGGTCCACGATGCTGTTCCGGTTGCGTTCCAGTTGCTCCAGCTCGTCGGTCAGGACGCGCAGCCGGGGCTCGAAGGCTGCGGCCCAGGAGGCGGCGTGGTCGGGCAGGGCGGCGGCCGGCAGTTCGCGGATCTGCTGGCGGGCGGGGGTGCGCACCTGCTCGTAGCGGGTGGAGTTGGCGTGCCGCACCAGCACGTCGCCCGCCTCGCGCACGGCCGACTCGGCGGCGGTGAGGTCGGCGGCGCAGCCGCGCAGGGAGCGGCGGGCCTCGGCGGCCGCCTGCCGGGCCCGGTCGAGGGCGCCGGCGTACGGCTCGGGCCGCTCCCCGCCCTCCTCCGGGCCCGTACCGCCCGCACCGTGCGGGTCGCGCAGCAGGTCGCGGAGCATGGCGGCCAGTTCGTCGAAGGTCCCGGCGGCGTCCTCGGCGGCGCGCTGGGCGCGCAGCAGGTCGGCGTGGGCGGCGCGGGCGGCCTCCAGTTCGCCGGTGCGGGCGGCCAGTTCGGTGTTGGCGCCGCGCAGCAGGGTCTGGGCCTGCTCGGCGTCGGCGGGGACCAGGTCCTGCGGCAGTTCGGTGTAGGCGTCCCGGTCCTCGCCGGGGGCCAGTCGTTCGGCCTCGCCGCGCAGCCGGCCGAGCTGCTCGCTGGCGGCCGAGGCGCGGGACTCCAGCATCTGGACCAGGGCCTCGGCGCGGGCCGCGGCGGCCTGCCGGGAGGGGCCGTCGGCGCCGTCGGGGCCCTCCAGGAGCTGGGCGGCGCGGATGCGGACCTTGTTGGTGAGCCGGTCCAGGGCGGCGCGCGCGGCGCTCTCGTCTCCCTCGGCCCGTGCCTGCTCGGCGCGCAGATCGGCCCCGACCCCGACCTTCTCGTAGAGCTGGGAGGCCGCACGGTACGCCTCGCGCAGGGCGGGCAGGGACGCGGGGGGACCGGCGGACGGTGCAGCGGTGTCCGGGCCGTCGAACGTGTCGGGGGCGCCCGCGATCTCGGCGCGCTCGGCGCGCAGCGCGCGGGCGGTACGGCGCGCGTCGTCGGCGGCGCGCTGGGCTGCACGCCGGTCCTCGTCGGCGGCGCGGGCCCGCTCCAGGCAGGCGCCGGCCCGGACCTCGGCCTCGGTCGTCTCGTCGGCCAGCTCCCGCAGCCGGGCCTGCCACTTGGCGCGCTCGCGCAGCCGGAAGGCGAGTCCGGCCAGGGCGTCGGCGGAACGGCGGGCCTGCTGGGCGCGCTCCTGCCTCTCCTCGCGTACGCGGGCGGCCTCGGCCGCGCTCTCCTCGGCCTCGGCCGCGGCGGCGCGGGTCTCCTCCAGGTGCTGCCGGGCGGTCTCGGCGGTCTCGGCGGCGGCCCGGGCACCGGCTGCCAGCTCGGCCAGACGTCCGGGCGGGCAGCCGGTGCGCCAGGAGGCGATCCGCGCGGCCAGGGAGCGGTCGGCGGACAGCCGTGCGGCCAGGGAGCGGATCTCCTCGTCACGGGCGGTGGCGCGCTCGCGCAGCCGGCTGCGCTCGTCGTCGGCCGCGTGCTCGTCGTGCATGGCCGGGTTGGGCGGTACGAGGAACACGCCGGAGCCGTCGATGGCTTCGGCCCTCTCGCCGCCGGGCGCGGGGACGGGTGCCAGCAGCGCGGCGGCGGTGCCGACGGCGACGGCCGAGCGGGGCAGCAGGGCCGCGCCCGCCAGGACCTCCCGGGCGCGGGCGTGGCTTTCGGGATCGGTGATGACGACACCGTCGACCAGCTCGGGCCGGGCGGCCAGGACGGCGGCGTGATCGGCCGGGTCCACGGACTGGGCGAGGTAGCGCCAGCCGGGCAGGGCGGGGATGCCGTGCTCGCCCAGGTACTCGACGGTGGCCAGGACGTCGGGGCCGGGCGGCAGCAGTCCGCCGTCACCGAGGGCGCCGAGGATGCGGGAGTCGTCGGCGGCGGCCGTGCGCAGGTCGAACAGCTGGCGCTCGGCGGTGGCGACCGACTCCTCCAGCAGTTCGCGCAGGGTCTCGGCGTTGCGGTCCAGCTCCCCGGCGTCCAGCGCGCCGCAGGGGCCGGACCGGGCCGGGCCGGGCTCCGGGGAAGCCGCCGGCCGTTCCCCGCCGGGCAGTCCCAGCAGCTCGGCCAGCCGTTCCTCGGCGCCCAGGGCCTCGGCGGTGCGCCGCTCGGCGGTATACGCGCTCCCGGCCGCCTCGGCGGCGTCGGCGGCGCGGGCCGCGGCCAACTCGGCGCGGGAGCGGGCCGCGGCGGTCTCCCGGGCGCGGTCGGCGGCGCGGCGGGCGCTCTCGCGCGCGCTCTCCCAGGCGGCGACGGCGGCCTTCTCCGCGTCACTGGCGGCCAGGGCGGCGCGAGCCGGGTCGGCGTCGGGCGAGGAGCCGTCCAGCCATCCGGCGCGTACGGCCTCGGCCGTCTCCTGCTCGACCTCGGCCAGGCGCTGTCGCAGGTGCTCGCCCTCGCTGCGGGCGCGCTGGGCCTCGGTGGCGGCGGCGGTGGCGTCCCGGTGGGCGGTCTCGCCCTCGCCCTGCAGGGCTGTGGAGCGCTCCTCCTCCTCGGCCGCGAGGTGCTCGGCCTTCTCCGCGGCGGCGTGCAGGGCGCACACCAGATCGGTGGCGGCCCGGGCACGGGCGGCCAGCGCGGGGGCGGCGTCGCGCTCGGCCTCCTGGATGGCCGCGGCGACCCGGGCGGCGCGGTCGGCGGCGGCGCGGTGCGCCAGCACCGTCTCGGCCGCCTGCCAGGCGGCGTGCAGGGTGCGGGCGTCGCTCAGCTCACGGCGCTGGGCGGCGGCGCTCCTCTCGCCGGCGGCGAGCGCCAGAGAGGCGTGGCGGTAGGCGAGTTCGGCCGCGATGAGCGCGGCGCGCTCGCGTTCGCGTTCGGCCTCGGCGGCGGAACGGGCTGCGTGGTCGGCCCGCTCGGCGAGTTCGGCGGCGCGGCCGCGCTCCTCGGTACCGCGGGCGGACAGCCGCCGGGCCAGGGTGCGGGTGCGCTGCTCGGCTCCGGCGTGGACGGCGCGGGCCTGCTCGCGGTGCCGGGCGGCCTCGTCGATGCGGCGCAGCAGGTCCAGCGACCCGGCGGTGAAGTCCTTCTCGGCGGTGAGTTCGGCACGGCGGCCGAGCTTGTGGGCGAAGCCGTGCACCAGGTCGGCCAGCCCGTCGGTGTCGCGGGTGTCGGTGACGGCGCGCAGCAGCAGATCGGTGAAGTCGGAGTCGTTCTTGACGGCGAACAGGCCGGCGGCCTCGCCCTCGTCGGCGTTCATCTCCCGCTGGTAGCGGAAGAGTTCGGGGTCGAGGCCGAGGTGGCCCAGATGCTCGTTCCAGCGTTCGTGGACCTCCTCCCAGACCACGTCGAGGTTCGGGTAGGCCTTGCCCGCGTCCACCAGGACGTCGCGGAAGCCCTTCATGGTGCGGCGCCGGCCGCGGGCGGCGGAGGCGCCCTCGGCGACGGGCCGCAGCGCGGTGGACTCGGCCACCGGCAGGGAGTCCAGGTTCATGCCCGGGCCGGGCCGGAAGCTGTACCAGGCCTCGGCGAACTTCCGCGGGTCGCTGGAGACCTGGCGGCCGCGCCACTCGCTGACCTTGCCGACGACGACGGTCTCCCCGGTGAGGGTGTGCTGCCACTCCAGGGCGACGTGCCCGCAGTCGTCGGCCAGCAGGAACTTGCGCAGCACGCCGGAGCTGGCGCCGCCGAGGGTGTTGCGGTGGCCGGGCAGCATCACCGAGAAGATCAGCTTGAGCAGGACGGACTTGCCGCCGCCGTTCTCCAGGAAGAGCACGCCGGCGGGCGCGGGGCGGCGCGGCGGGCCGATCGGCTCGTCCTCGAAGAAGTCCGCCTGGGCGGGGGCGGGGCTGGGCACCGGCTCGCCGACCCCGCGCAGGTCCAGCACGGTGTCGGCGTAGCGCGCACCGGCGGGCCCGATGGAGTAGAGGCGGATCCGGGACAGCTCGTACATGGCGGCGGGGCTCTCGTTGCTCTGGCGTCGCTGGGGACGGGTTTCAGCTGTGGAAGGGCAGTCCGGCGTCGGCGGCCGGCTCCGGGGCGTCGGGGTCGGGGGGCGGCAGCAGGGTGGCGCTGCCGTCGCCGACGGGCACCACGCCCAGCTCCAGCAGCTCGGTCATGGCGGCGCTGCCCGCCATGTCGCGCACCTGGAGCTGGTAGCGGGCGGTGGTGCGGTAGGTGCCCCCGGCGTCGTCGCCGGTGCGCTGGAGGAAGCCGGAGTCGGCGAGGAAGGCGGCGGCCTTGGCGACGATCCCGGTGGTGGAACCGGCCAGCCGACGGGAGTCCTTGGTGGCCCCGGTGGCGCTGCGCCGGGTGTACACCCGCCAGGCTGCCTCCAGCCCGGGCGCGTCGCTGGCCGGGTCGGTGTTCTCGCCCTCCCGCTCGGCGCGCTCCTCCAGTCTCCGGCAGGCCTGGCGGACGAAGGCGTCCACGCCGTTGACGGAGACCCTGCCGACGTAGCCGTCGTCGGCAAGATCCTCGGGACGGGGGAAGGCCAGGGCCGCGATGGCCAGATGGGCCAGGCCGTGCAGGAAGCGGTCGGTGGAGTCGGAGGTGGCGCGACGGGCGTAGTCGCCCATGCGTACGGCGAAGACGGAGTCCTCGGCGGCGGTGACGGCCATCCCCGCGCGCGGGGAGACCTCCAGCACGACCAGCCCGAGGCCGGTGGCGACGGCGTCGGCGAGCCGGGCGAAGGCGGGCTCCTCCCGGTAGCGGCGCAGCAGTTCCGCGTACTCGGCGTCACGGGCGGGCAGCAGCTTGGGCTGGAGGCCGAAGGAGACCAGCCGGGCGGCGTCGGCGGCGTCCGGCGGGGTGAGGGAGGCGGAGGAGCCAAGGGGGGCGGCCCTTCCGGACGCGGCGTGGGCGCCGGGCCGCTCACCGGGCTCCGGGGCGGGCTCCGTCCCGGGCCCGCCGTATCCGCCCGGCGCCTCCTGCTCACCGTAACCGTCATGACCGCCGTACGGGCCGTACTCGTTCACGATGCCACCTCCTCGCGGTCGGCCGCCATGCCCGCGGCGTCCAGCAGGGCCGTCCCCACGACGAGGTCGGCGCCGCCGAACTCCGGATCGTCCAGTTCCGTGCCGTCGTCCACGGCGAACAGCAGGCGCCGCTCGCCCTGCCGGTAGGCGGTGCCGACCGGCGGGCTGGCGGCGTGCACCGCCAGCAGGGCCACCAGATAGGGCAGGTCCGGGTCGCGGCGGCGGGCCTCGGCCAGCAGGCCCGACAGCCGGCGCGGAGCGTCGGCGGGCAGTTCCAGCAGCTGCCGGGCGGTCTCCATCTGCTCCTCGCTGAACCGGCTGTCGTCGGGTGTGGCGACCAGATCCGGCTCGGGCATCTCGGCGCCCAGGTGCTCGCGGGGCGCGGGCGGGGTGAGCAGCATCTCGGCCAGGTCCCCCAGCCGTACGGCCGCCGGGGTGCGCAGCCCGGTGCCGCGGGCGAAGAAGGCGTCGGTGACCTTGGTGGCCCGCTCCACCGGCAGCGGCAGCAGGGGCGCCAGCAGCTGCCCGTACAGGTCGAGGCCGGTGACGGCGGCGGGCGGGGCGAACGCCTGCCGGTCCTGCTCGGCGCGGAAGAGCGGTCCGGCCTCCAGCAGCCGGTACTGGAGCTGGGTGTGGCGCCGGATGCAGTCCTTGACGATGTCGACCAGTTCGGCGGCGCGCAGCTTGTGGTCGGGGTTCTTGTCGGCCGGGGCCTCGTCCCGCGCCCTGCGGATGTTGGTGAGGATGGCGTTCTCGTGGCGGTAGCGGTCGGCGACGTGGTCGAGCGCCTCGGCGATCATGTCGGGGACGTCGTTGAGCCAGTCGACCGCGCGGACGTTGCGCCGGGTGGCCTCCAGGGTGCGGCGCAGCGTCTCGGCGTACTGCACGGTGCGGTAGCGGGCCTGCTCGGCGGCGAGCTGGGCGTCGGCCAGGCGGCCCCGGCTGACCAGCACCTCCAGTTTGACCTCGGCTGCGATCTGCGCGCTGGTGACGTCGGTGTCCAGGGCGCCGACCAGGACGTTGACCGCCTCGTCGGTGGTGCGCAGATACACGCCTCCGCCCGGCCCCGGCACCTCCTCGACCAGCTTGAAGTCGTAGTCGCGCCGCACGTACTCGCCGTCGGGGCCGAAGGTGCCGTAGACGGCGCGGAAGCCCCGGTCGACACTGCCGACGTTGATCAGGTTCTCCAGGACCCAGCGGGCGACCCGCTCGTGCTCGGCGGCGGGCCGCCGCGGGGCCTGGGCCGCGACCCGCGGCAGCAGCCGGGCCACTATCTCCTCGTGGTCGGCGCCGGTGTCGAAGTCCATGTGCAGGGTGACCAGGTCGATGGCGGCCAGCGCCACCTCCGCCATCGAGTACGTGCCGTACTCCCCGGCCAGGTTGGCCTTGCGGGCGTCCAGGTCGTGCAGGGGCGCGGTGCAGGCCAGTGCCCGCAGGCGCCTGGCCAGACCCTCGTCGGCGGCCGGGCCGGGCGCGGGTCGACCGGCGCCGGGGGATGGGGCGGATACTGCTGTGGTCACACGGCACAGATTAGGCGCTGGCACTGACAAAGATCGAAACGGCGGGAGCGCCCGTACCCGCCGGGGCCGGGACGCGGGGCCGGCGCGCCCTGGCACCGGTCCACCGCAGGGTCGTGCGGTCGCACACCTCCGGCCGGCAGTCGCTCCGGGCGGTGCCGGTCGGCCAGGACACGGTGGCCGCCGGGGACGGGAGCCGGGAGGGTGACGCCCCGGCCCCGGGGGTGTGCTCGTCGCGGGGTCCCGGGCCCGGCACGACCAGCACAGGCCGGTGCCCGGCGGCGCGGTGGCCCTCGCCCGGCTCGCGCGGGGCGGTGCGGGGCCCGCCCGGGGCGGGGGTGACGAAGTTGGCCGGTCCGACGGTCCGCGGTCCGCTCACGCCGCGGCTCCCAGCCGGGTCGCCCGGGCGGCGAGGGCATCGGCGTAGTGCTCCAGGAGCCGGTCGCCGACGGCCTCCCAGGTGCGTGCGGCCACCGCCGCCCGCCCCGCCGACGCCAGCCGGGCGCGCAGTGCGGGGTCGGCCGCGAGGGTGCGCGCCGCCTCCGTCACGGCGTCGGCGTCGCCCGCAGGCACCGGGAGTCCGGTGCGGCCGTGCTCGACGAGGTCCAGCGGCCCGCCCGCGGCGGGGGTGACCACGGGGACACCGCCGGCCTGCGCCTCCTGCACGGTCTGGCAGAAGGTCTCGAACGGGCCGGTGTGCACGAAGACGTCCGGGCAGGCGAAGAGCCGGGCGAGATCGTCGCCGGTGCGGCGGCCGAGGAAGAGCGCGCCGGGCATCGCCTGCCGCAGCGCGGGCTCGCTCGGCCCGTCGCCGATCACCACGGTGCGCACGCCGGGCAGGGCGGCGGCCCCGGCCAGGAGGTCGACGCTCTTCTCGGGGGCCAGCCGCCCGACGTATCCGACGAGCACCTCGCCGCCGGGCGCCAGGGCGCGGCGCAGCCCGTCGTCGCGCAGCGCGGGGTCGAAGCGCCCGGTGTCCACCCCGCGCGACCACAGCCGTACGCGCGGCACGCCCCGGTCGGCCAGCTCGCGTGCGGAGACGGTGGACGGGGCGAGGGTGAGGTCGGCGGCGGTGTGCACGGCGCGTATCCGGCGCCAGGCGGCACCCT
The DNA here is from genome assembly GCF_043660855.1 of Streptomyces shinuiensis. Lineage (NCBI taxonomy): Bacteria > Bacillati > Actinomycetota > Actinomycetes > Kitasatosporales > Streptomycetaceae > Streptomyces > Streptomyces shinuiensis. Next base: position 474,702 of record NZ_JBIHML010000001.1, read on the forward strand.
CCCCGGCGCCGAGGTAGGTGCGGGCGTATCCGGCCAGGTCGGTCTGGTAGACGGCCACGGCGGGCACGCCCAGGCGTGCGGCGGCGGCCATGCCCCGTACGCCGAGGACGAAGGGCCCCGCGAGGTGGACCACGTCGGGACGGTGCGCGCCCAGGGCCGCCCCCAGCCGCCGGCTGGGCAGGGCGACGCGCACCTGCGGGTAGCCGGGCAGGGGCAGGGAGGGCACGTGGACGACGGGTGCCGGACCGTCGGCGGGGACGCGGACGCCGTTGGGCGGCGCGGGGGCGACCACCAGCGGCCGGTGGCCGCGCCGGGCGAGGTGGACGGCGGTCTGCCAGGCGCAGTGGGCCACACCGTTGACGTCGGGAGGGTAGGACTCGGTGACGATGGCGACTTTCAGCCGGGTTCTCATACGTCGGTTCTGGCCACTGTTTGCGTGCCCACGACAACGTCCGCGTGTCCGCCGGGGGAATGTCCCGTGAGCGGTTGCCGGCCCCGCCCCGAGGCGGACACGGGCACGGACCGGCGCCGCGGGCGGGGTCAGCGGGCCGCGGCGCCGTCGGAGCCGAGCCGGCCCCGCACCGCGCTCTGCACGCCCTCCTCCTCGGCGGGATCGGCGGCCAGCCGGCGCAGCCGCTCGACGACCCGGGTGTCGCCGGTGGCGGCGTGGCGGGCGGCGATCTCGCGGGTGGACTCCTCGCAGTCCCACAGGCACTCGATGGCGAAACCCGCCGCGAAGGCGGGGTCGGTGGCGGCCAGGGCGCGGGCCGCCCGGCCGCGGAGCTGGGAGGAGGAGGTCTCGCGGTAGAGATGCCGCAGGAGGGGGGCGGCGCGGTGCACGGCCAGTCGGCCGGTGCCGTCGACCAGCGGCCACAGGCCGTCGGAGTCGGGCCCCTCGGCGCGCACGGTGCGGCGCAGCGCGGCCAGCACCAGGGGGGCGTCCGGCTCAGTGCCGTGGCAGGCCAGCAGCGCGGCGGCCGCCGTGCCCAGGGCGTCCTCGCGCCGCGCCCACCGGCGGGCGCGTTCCAGCGCGGCGGCACCGCGCATCCGGGCGAGGGCGTCCAGCGCGGCCCGGGCGGCGGCGCCGAAGGGACCGCCCTCGGAGCCGGGGGCGGCCGGGTCCACCGCGGCGGCCTCGATCAGGTCGAGTGCGGCGGGGTCGCCGCGCTCGGCGAGGTGGCGCAGGGCGACGGCGCGCGCGATGTCGGGGCCGGACCGGGCGGCGTCGAGCAGTTCGGGGCGGTCCTCGGGCCCGGCGACGGCGGCCAGGCAGCGGGCCGCGGCGGCCTCGCGGTGCCGCGGGTCGCGGCCCGCAGACGCTCCGGGCCCCGCGGGCGCGGAGGCGAGCGGTCCGCCGGCGGTGGAGAGGAGCGGGTCGCCTTCCTGGGCCCAGTCGAGCACCGCGCGCACACTCCAGCCGAGGCGCGGCCCGGCCGGCCTCATCTGGCGCTGCCAGCGACCGAAAGAGCCCTGCTCACGGGCGCGCCCGAGGCGTTCGCCCTGTTCGGGACGGGCCGGGTCCTCGGCCCACAGCCGCCAGGGCCTGGGCTCGAAGGCGTCGCGGACGGCCGCCGCGAGTTCGGCGTCGCCCTCGGGGGTGCGCGGGAAGCGCGCCAGGACGGCGGGGCCCAGCGGACGCAGTCCGGCGTCGTCGTCGCGGACGGCCAGTTCGTCCAGGGCCCAGCGCCAGTTGGCGCCGCGCGAGGCGTAGCGGCGCAGCAGCAGCAGCGCGCCGCAGTCGCCGTAGGAGGCCAGGTGCCCGAGGACGGAGAGGGCCAGTCCGGTGCGTTCCTCGCCGGTGTCGGTGAGGTCGTCGGGGCCGAACAGGTGCTCCTCGACGTCGTCGAGCCCGGCGTCCAGCTCCACGTGGAGCCGTGCGTAGAACAGGGAGCGGTGCTCGAGCCGCCAGTCGCGCCGGGGGTCACGGCGCAGGCAGTGGCTCAGCGCGGCGAGCGCTTCGGCACGCGGGGCCGCGAGAGCGTGCAGCGTGCCGTCGCCACGGCCCCTCTGGAGGAGGCCGAGCAGCGTACCGCTGGGCGCTATGTCGGAATCGACGGAATCGGCGAACATAAGGTCAGCATCCGGTGCGGGGCGAGGGACTGGCAACGGGATTTCCGCTCTCCGGCGTTCCGGCCGGTCACCGCGGGTTCGTCCCCCGTTCGTCCCGGGTCCTCCTGCGGGTTCCCGGCGCCTTGCGGAAAGCGGTCACTCCGGCCGCCGAAGGATACCGGGACAGCGGCGCCGCGCCGAGTCCGCGCGCACAGGCGGTGCGAAGACGGCGGCCCCGGGCGCCCGCGGCCGCAGGACGGCCGGGCGCCCGGGGCCCGTCCGCCGCTACACCGCCGCGCCGTCCCCGGCCCACCGGGGTGCGGGCACCGCGGCTCCCGTACCGGGGGACCCGGGAGCCGCGGGCAGGGCGAGTGCGATCTCCTCGCGCAGGTCCTCGACCTTCGGGTACCCGGCGTACCGTCCGGTGAGCCGGTACATCTCCCGCAGCCGGTCCCAGGTGCGGTGGGAGGAGGTGTTGCCGATGGTGACCAGGGCCAGTCGCGCGTAGCGGTCCGCCTGCTCGGGGTCGTCGGCGATGAAGCAGGCCGAGGCGAGTGAGATGTAGTCGAGGATCTTGGACCGCTCGCGCCCCTTCTCCCTCAGCCGCAGCGCCTCCTTGGCGTGCTTCTCGGCCGTCCTCGCGGCCGAGGGCTCGCGCTCGGCCAGGGTGCGGTACGCCAGCGCCTGCATCCCGTGCAGATCGGCCTCGTCGAACAGTTGCATCCAGCTGGGCGGCGGCACGTCCCCCCGGTCGGAGACGAACAGGTCCTCGGCCCGGCCGAGGGTGTGCCGCATCGCATGGCCGCGCCCCATCGAGGCGTGGGCCCACGCCTCGATGGTGTGCAGCATCGCGCGGGTGCGCGGCAGGGTCTCCTCGCCGCAGCCGGCCCCGGCCAGCTTCATCAGGTCCAGGGCCTCGTCGGGTTTGCCCAGGTGCACCATCTGGCGTGCGGCCCGGGAGACGGCCTCCCCGGCGCGGGGCCGGTCGCCGCCCTCGCGGGCCGCGTGCGCGGCGATGACGAAGTACTTCTGGGCGGTGGGCTCCAGGCCGACGTCGTGGGACATCCAGCCGGCGAGCACCGCCAGGTTGGCCGCCACCCCCCACAGCCGCCGCTGGATGTGCTGCGGGTGGCGGTAGGCGAGCATGCCGCCCACCTCGTTGAGCTGGCCCACCACCGCCTTGCGCTGGAGGCCGCCGCCGCGTGCCGCGTCCCAGGCGCGGAAGACCTCAACGGAGTGCTCCAGGGACTCGACCTCCTGCGAGCCGACGGGCACGGCCTCGTAGCGGTCGAAGGAGGCGGGGACGGCGGGCGGGGAGCCGTCGGGCCGGAGGGCGCCCGCCGGAGCCGGGTCGGTGCGGAGCCAGTCGTACAGAGCGCTGCTGAGCGCCGGTCCTGCGGTGAGCGCGGCGCCCGCGCCCACCAAGCCGCGTCGGTTGAGCATGAGGTCCATTCCCGTGAATTCGGTGAGGACCGCGGCGGTCTGCTCGGGGGCCCACGGCAGTCCGTGGACGGGCTGCCGTCCGCCTGCCTGCCCCGATCGGCTGAACCCGAGGTCCTCGATGGTCACGACACGGCCGAGTCGCTCGGTGAACAGGGTCGCCAGCACCTTCGGCACCGGGTCGCGCGGGGTCTCCCCCATGTCGATCCAGCGCCTCACCCGGGAGGTGTCGGTCGCCAGCTGCGGGTGGCCCATGGCCGCCGCCTGCCGGTTCACGCGCCGGGCGAGTTCGCCCTTGGACCAGCCGGTGAGGCCGAACAGGTCCGCGAGGCGGGTGTTGGGTCCCTTGGTCACGTCGAAGCCCCCAGGTTCTCGGCTGTGTCGACAGTAGCCCGCGCGGACCGCCCCCGAAGGGGCGCGCGGGCATTCGCCAGGGTTCGCCAGGGTCCGCCAGATGGTGTGCCACCCGGGCCCGGGTGTGCTGTAGGAACGCGCCACCCCGTCCGGCCGCCGGGCTTCCGCATTCCCCAGGGTGCGGCACGCCCCGGCCGGCCGGGTGGCGCGGCAAACCGTCGGCGCACGAAGGGATCCGGCTCGTCCATGAATCCAACACCGTCTCCCGTGCCGGCCCCGGTCCGGCCGCGTCCGCGACCGCGGTACGGCATGGTCCGCCCCGAGCCGGTGCGCGCACCGGCCGCGGTCGCCGGTCCGCGCCGGGCGCCCGGCGCGGGGGGCCCGCCGGCCGCCGGGAGGCTTGACCCGTCCGGCCCGCAGGACGGGCGGCTGCGCACCGCCATCGCCTCGGTGCACCGGGTCTGCCCGGAGTTCCAGCCGGTGCAGGTGCTGCGCCGCGGCGGGCGCTCGGTGCTGCTGGCGGGCACCGTCGGCCGCGGCACCGCGGTCGCCAAGTGCCTGCTGGACCACTCGCCCGCGCGCATCGAGCGGTTCCGGCACGAGATAGCGGTCTACCGCGCCTTCGTGCGCCACCGGCCGCCGGTACGGGTGCCCCGGCTCATCGCCGCCGACCCCGACGGCTGCGTGCTGGTCGCCGAGCGGGCTCCGGGCCGTCCGATGGCATTCCAGCGGCATCCGCTGGAACCCCCGTCGCCGGCCGACCTGCGCGCGGTACTGGGCGCGGTGTGCCGGGTGAACGCCTGGCAGCCGCCCGAGGGCCGTTTCGGGGCTCCGGTCGACTACGGTGTGCGGATCGCCCGCTACCACGGGCTGGGGCTGCTGACGGACCGCGACCTGGGCGATCTGCGGAAGCTGCTCCACGGTCTGGCGCGCGGTGGCGGCCGCGCGCAGTTCTGCCACGGTGACGCCCTGCCGGCGAACGTGCTGCTTTCCCCGGCCGGCCCGGTGCTGCTGGACTGGGAGCACGCTGGCTGGTACCTGCCGGGCTACGATCTGGCCACCCTGTGGTCGGTGCTGGGCGACAGCCCGACGGCCCGCCGCCGGATCAGCCGGCTCGCCCATGCCGGGGGCCGCGACGCGCGGGACGCCTTCCTGGTGAACCTGATGCTCGTCCTCACCCGGGAGGTCCGTGCCTGCGAGACGGCCGTGCGGCGCGCCATGCGGGACCCTGGACCGGCCCCGGGCTGCGACCGGACCGGTCTGCTGAGCGCCGGCGAGGAGCAGCGGTTGCTGCTGCGCCGTCTGCACGACGACTGCGCGATGGCCCGGCGTGCGGTGCGGGCGGCGGTGGGCACCCGCTGACGTCCCGGCCCGCGCGGCGCCGCGCGGGCCGGGACCGGTCCGGCTTCGATCCGGTGGCGATCCGGTGACAGGGCGGCGCGGGGCGTCACCGGGCTGGACCTGTGACGCCGCGCAGGTCCGGGCGCGCCTCGGGGTGAAGACTCCTCCGTATGGCCTCTGAAGTGGGGAAACCCGTCAGCGATCCCCTGTTTCCCGGTCGTTGACGGATCGCCGGCCGGCCGATACCCCTGTGGGCAGTCCCGTGCCGCGCCGACGCGGCGTACCCCTCAGGAGGCCGTCTTGCCAGGACCCGTCCCCGTCCGCCCGCCGGCGCCCCCGCGCGGTTCCGTCCGCCGGCGACTGCGGGTGCTCACCGCGGCCTCGGTCGCCGCGCTGCTGCTGCCCCTCCTCCCGGCCACCGCCGACGCCGGCGGGCGGGAGCCGGATTCACTGCAGGAGGCGTTCACCCGCGCCGCCGACCGCTACCAGGTGCCCGAGAGCGTGCTGCTGGGGGTGTCGTACCTGCAGTCCCGCTGGGACGGCCACCGCGGCGCGCCCAGCGTCTCGGGCGGTTACGGTCCGATGCACCTGACCGACGCGCGCACCGCCCTGGCCGAGGACCCCCACCACAGCCACGGCACGGAGGACGCGCGCGGCGACACCGCCCGCGGAACCAGGCGGGTCGGCGACGCGCCGCCCGGTCCCGCCGTGCTGCCCGCCCGGCTGCGCACCCTGGAGCGGGCGGCCGAGCTGACCGGGCTGGACGGGGAGGAGCTGCGGCGGGATCCGGCGGCCAACGTCGCCGGCGGCGCGGCACTGCTGGCCGCGGCCCAGCGGGAGCTGGGGCTGCCACTGAGCGACGACCCCGCCCAGTGGTACGGGGCCGTGGCACGCTACCCGGGCTCCGGGGACGCGCGGGCGGCCGGGGTCTTCGCCGACGAGGTCTTCGACGTGATCCGCGAGGGCGAGCGGCGCACCACCGACTCCGGCCAGCGCGTGGTGCTGGAGGGCGACCCGGCCCTGGCCCCGGACACCACTCAGCTGGACGGCCCGGGGCTGCGCCCGGCGTCCCCGGCGCGCGACGAGCGCGTGGAGTGCCCGAAGTCCGTCTCGTGCGAGTGGATCCCGGCACCGTACGAGGAGTACGCCAACCCCGACGGCTCGCCGAACTACGGCAACCACGACAAGGCCGACCGCCCCGCGTCGCAGAAGATCGACTACATCGTGGTGCACGACACCGAGGCGACCTGGGACACCACCCTGCGCCTGGTGCAGAACCCGAAGTACGTCTCCTGGCACTACTCCCTGCGCGCCTTCGACGGCCACATCGCCCAGCACGTCCCCACAAAGGACGTGGGCTGGCACGCGGGCAACTGGTACGTCAACGCCAAGTCGGTCGGCCTGGAGCACGAGGGCTTCCTGACCGCTCCCGACGCCTGGTACACCGAGGCGATGTACCGCACCTCGGCGCGGCTGGTGCGGTATCTGGCCCAGCGGTACGACATCCCGCTGGACCGGCAGCACATCATCGGGCACGACAACGTGCCGGGCGTGACGTCCGCCCACATCCCCGGGATGCACACCGATCCGGGGCCCTACTGGGACTGGCAGCACTACTTCACGCTGCTGGGCGCGCCCTTCCACCCCACGGCCGGGCCGGGCTCGGAACTGGTGACCGTCCGGCCCGACTACGACGAGCACAGGCCGCTCTACACCCGCTGCGACGGCTCCGGACAGCCCTGCCCGCCGCACGGTTCGGGCGCGGTGCGGCTGCACACCGGGCCGAGCACCGACGCACCGCTGGTGAAGGACGCCGGACTGCGGCCGGGCGGCGGTGACTCCACCACCGGTGTCAACGACACCGGCGCCCGCGCCTCGACCGGCCAGCGGTACGCGGTGGCCGAGCGCCGGGGCGAGTGGACGGCGATCTGGTATCTCGGGCAGAAGGCGTGGTTCCACAACCCCGCCGGCGCCCCGACCGCGGTGCCCTCCCGGGGCCTGGTCGTCACCCCGAAGGAGGGCGTGGGGCCGGTGCCCGTCTACGGCCGCGCCTATCCGGAGGCCTCCGCCTACCCCGAGGGGATCCCGGCCCAGGCGGTCTCGCCGCTGCCGTACACGGTGGAGGCGGGCCAGGCGTACGCGCTGGGGCTGCGGACGAAGGGCGAGTACTACTACGCCAAGACCTTCGACCCCGCGAACCACGTGGTGGTCCGCGGCGAGGAGGAGTACTACCAGATCCAGCTCGGGCACCGGGTGGCCTTCGTCAAGGCCGCCGATGTCACGGTGCGGCCCGCCCGGCGGTGAGGTGACGCGGCGACGCACGGCAAGCACGGCGAAGGGGAGGGGCGCCCCACAGCGCCCCTCCCCTGGTGTCCCTCATGCCCTCGGCCGTCCGCGCCGCCGGCGCGTCAGCGCTGGAACAGCTCCGCGGGCAGCGGCTTCAGCAACTGGTAGAGGTCCTCGGTGATCGGCCGGTCCCAGCTTGCGATGGTGACCAGCACGCCGTCGCTGCGGTCGAACTGGACGCAGGAGATCCGGCTCTCCGAGCAGATGATCCGCCGGACGATCAGGAGGTTGTCGTCCAGCATCACCGGGCTCTCCTCCGTCCCGGTGACGGTGACCTCCTCGTCGTTCTCCAGCGCCGCCAGCAACTGCGCGACCTCGAACGGGATCTGCCCCTCGGCCGCCTCGCGGGCCGGGGAGCCTTCCGGAAGGTTCCCGATGACCATGGCCGGTCCGCGCCCGCCGAACAGGTCGTAGCGCAGGAAGACGCCCTGGCAGCTTCCGTCCGGCGCGGGCAGCAGCCCGGCCCCGAGGTTGCCCGGCCAGTCCCCCGGGTCCATGGCCAGCACGTCGAAGTCGGGTCCGGCGGGTGTGGCGGCACTGCGGCGGCGGAGAAAGGACATGCCGCCATGGTACGGGCCCGGTACCGTCGCGGGGCTCCGGCCCGCACCCCTCCCGCCCGGCGGCGCGGCAGGCCTTCCGGCCCTCTTCCGGGGCCGCCTCTTCCGGGGCCGCCGGGGATTCGGCGGCTGCCCTACCGCCGTCCGAAGGCCCGCGCCGGCCCTTCCCGGCCGGTGCCGGGTTCGCGGTGGACCGGCGGCGGCAGCCGGGTGACGGCCTGCCCCGGGGCGCCCGTCCCGCAGGCGGTGACGGACCGGGCGGGGAGGGTGGAGCAGGCCAGCTCGTGGAGGACGGCGGCCCTCTCCTTCGGCCCCGGCGGCTCGCGCAGGGCGCGTTCCAGGCATCGCCGGGCCGCCTCGAAGGCTCCGGCGCCCAGGTACTCGGCGGCGGCCTCGCGCAGGGTGGCGACGACGGCGGGGTCGCCTTCGGGGTGGACTTCCAGCAGATGGCGCGCGGCGGCCGTGGGCCCGTGACCCGCGCCGGCGACGACAGCGGCGGCCTGGCCGTGGAAGGCGGCACGCAGGGCGGGCGGGATGGACCGGTGGACGGCGGTGGCGGTCAGCGGGTGGAAGAAGCGCAGCGGCCGCCCCTCCTCACCGCCGGCGAGGACGCGGGCGGCGGTCAGCCGGGCACGGGCCTCGGCCGCCTCCTTCGGCTCCAGGGCGGCGACGTCCGCGGCGAGCGAGGGGGCCGCCTCGGTGCCGAGCACCGCGGCGGCCCAGGCCAGCCGTACGGCGGAGGTTCCCAGGCGTTCCAGGTGTTCGGTGAGTCCGCCGTCCCGGTCGGCGGCGGCCGGTTCGCGCGGCTCGGCGGTGTCCTCCCGCCGGGGTTCGAGCCTGGGTTCGAACTCTCTGTCGGACATCGCCCGCTGCATGCGCCCCTGCTCTTCGTCCGCCGCCACGGCTGCCGCTTCACCGGTTCCGCGGCAGGTGGTGGAGAGCGTACGCCGGTGTGAACCGGGTGCGGTGTTCTTGGCCGATTTCCCTCCCGGTGGAACGCCGTTTCGGGTAGTGCCGCCTGCGCCCCCCTCCCGTACGGGAGGGGGGCGCGGGTGTCCCCGGCACTCTTGGCCGGCAACCGCCCTTGCAGCACGGGGCAGGGGCCGGAGTCGCGGGTACGGTGCGGTCGTGACGGAGCAGACGGACAGCGGTACGACGGTCGACCTCTGGCGCGCGGGCCTGACCCGCGTCCCCGAACAGGTGTGGGAGCGACGGGAGTCGCGTGTGGTGATCCTCGCGGACAACGCGCTCACCGGCCTCCCGCCGCAGATCGGCCGGCTGCGTCGCCTGCGCACTCTCGACCTCGGCCACAACGCGCTCACCTCCCTGCCCGAGGAGATCGGGGAGCTGACGGGCCTGGACGGCTGCCTCTACCTCCACGACAACCGGCTCACCGCGCTGCCGCGCTCGCTGGGGCGGCTGCGCTCACTGACGTATCTGAACATCGGCGACAACCCGCTGGGCGCGCTGCCGCAGGAGATCGGCGGCATGGCGGGGCTGGTGGAACTGCGGGCCCAGCGGTGCGGACTGCGGGAGCTGCCCGCCTCACTCGGGCGGCTCACCGCGCTGCGGGAGCTCTGGCTGCGCGGCAACGCCCTGGCCTCGCTGCCCGTCGCCGTCTCCGGGCTGCGGGAGCTGCGCGAGGTGGAACTGCGCGAGAACGCGCTGGAAGAGGTTCCCGAGGCCCTGCGCGGCCTGCCGCTTCTGCGCCGCCTGGATCTGCGGGGCAACCGGCTGCGCACGGTGCCGCACTGGCTGGGACGGGAGCTGCCCGCGCTGGAGAAGCTGGACCTGCGCTGGAACGGGACGGCTGTCGCGCCAGGGCCGCTGGAGGAGTTGCGGCGGCGCGGTTGCGTGGTGCTCCGTTAGGCGGGCGGCCCGCCCGCCGTGCCGCGCGGGTTGACGGATGGCACGCTCGGGAAGAAGGTTTCAGCGTTCTCCCGATCCGCTGAAAGATATCTCCCCCAGGGGGCACGGTATGACAGGTTCGGCACGGAATCGCGCACCGGGCCCGGCGCCCGCGTCCGGCCCCGCCGCGGGCGAGGGGGTCGGCCGGCGGCAGCTCGGACTGAGGGCACTCGCGCTCGGCGGCGGTCTGGTGCTGGCTTCGGCGCCCGTCGCGGCGGCCCGCGCCCGGGGCGGGCACGCCTTCGCCGCCGACGGCCGCGCGCCCGTCCTGCACCGCGGCTCCGCACGGCGCGCCGGACTGCTGGAGCCACATCTGCGGCACCTGGTGGAGGACGCACGGGCCTTCCTGGGCCCTTCCCCCGAGCACCCCTGGTACGCGGGCGCGGTCCTGCTGGCCGGACGCGGCGGCACCGTCGCCCTCCACGAGGCCATCGGCCACGCGGTGCGCTACTCGGCCTACGACGAGGCCACCGGCACCGGCGTCGAACTCCCCGCCGGCGAACAGGTCCCCGCCACTCCTGAGACCGTCTACGACCTCGCCTCCGTCTCGAAGCTGTTCACCGCGATCCTGGCGGTGCGGCAGATGGAGCGCGGCGCCCTGGAGCTGGAAGGCACGGTCGCCTCCTACCTGCCGGAGTTCGGCGCGGCGGGCAAGGACGGGATCACGGTGCTGCACCTGCTCACCCACACCTCGGGGCTGGCCGCCTGGCTCCCGCTGTACGCCGAGCCCACCCGGGAGGACCGGCTGCGGCGGCTGTGGCGCGAGGAGCCCCTGGATGCGCCGGGCACGGTCTACCGCTACTCCGACCTCAACCTGATCACCCTTCAGCTCGTACTGGAGCGGGTCACCGGCAAGGGGCTGGACACGCTGCTGCGCGAGGACGTCACCGGGCCGCTGGGCATGCGCCGGACCCGCTACAACCCGCCCGTCTCCTGGAGACCGCGCATCGCCGCCACGGAGGACGCCCGCCGCCCCTGGTCGGGCCTGGACCGGGGCATGGTGCACGGCGAGGTCCACGACGAGAACGCCCACGCCTTCGGCGGTGTGGCCGGCCACGCCGGGGTCTTCTCCTGCGCCTGGGACCTGGCCGTGCTGTGCCGCGCCCTGCTGAACGGCGGCGTGTACGGCGGCGTCCGCCTCCTGCGGCCGGAGTCGGTGGACCTGCTCTTCCGCGACTTCAACACCGCCTTCCCCGGCGACGAGCACGGCCTGGGATTCGAGCTCTACCAGCACTGGTTCATGGGGGCCATGGCGACCCCCCGCACGGCCGGGCACACCGGCTTCACCGGCACCTGCCTGGTGCTGGACCCGACCACCGACACCTTCCTGGTGCTGCTGGGCAACTCCGTCCACCCGGTGCGCACCTGGCGCTCCGGCAGCGCACCGCGCGTGGCCGCCGCCACCCGTCTGGCCCGGGCCGTGCCGGTGCGCCCCGCCGACGGGCGCGAGGCCTGGTTCTCGGGGATGGCGAGCGGCGCCTCGGCGGTGCTCACCCTGCCCGGGGTGGTTCTCGGCGGGAGCGGCGGCGCGGAAGGCGTGACGGAGGACGGCGCGGGCGGAGCGGACGGCGGTACGGGCGCCCGGCTGCGCTTCTCGGTGTGGTGGGACACCGAGCGGGCCTTCGACGTCCTGCGCCTGGAGGCGTCCGGCGACGGCGGCACGTGGGAACCGGTGCCGTTCACCACCTCCCGCCCCGGCCGGGCCCCGGTGGAGCACCCGGAGGGGGCACTGCACGGCTTCTCCGGGCGGGTCTGGCACCGGGCTCTGGCGGACCTGGACGCCTGGCGCGGCCGGACGGTGCGGCTGCGCTGGCGGTACACCACCGACGCACGCTACGTGGGGCGCGGCGCGTACGTCGACGGCGTCCGGATCGAGGACGGCGGGCGCACGGTGTTCGACGACTCGCGGCGCCGGGACGCCGGCCGTGTCACGGCCGACGGCTGGTCGCTCTCGTCCGACTGACGCGCCGTCACCGACGGGATCCGCCCGGCGGTGACGGCGGCCCGGCGGCCCGGCGGCCCGTCAGGTGATGCGCACGGTGGCCAGGTCGGCGAGCCCCGAGACGGTGAGGACCGGGTCCAGCAGCGGCGGGGCGATCAGCTCCAGGCGGTCGGCATGGGCGAACAGTGCCGCCAGCCCGGCACTGTCCAGGTAGTCCACGGCGGTGAGGTCCACCACCAGCCGTCCGCCGCCGGCGGTGGCGGCCCGGTCCACCGCGGTCCGGAACTCGCCGACGTTGCTCATGTCGATCTCGCCCTCGGCCACCAGGACCGGGGTGCCGTCGGAACGCCGTTGGTCGGTGAGTGTCAGGGGGGTGGTCAACGTGTGATCCTCACATGCATGTCTACGGTGGTTCCGGTGCCGTCGGTGACGATGTCGACCTGGTCCATGAGCGCGTGGATCAGGATCAGGCCGCGGCCCCGGTGGGCGTTGGCCTCGGGCTGCGGGAGCTTCCAGCTCCCGGTGTCGGTGACGGTCAGGTGGAGGTCGTCCGCGGTGGCCCGGGCCCTCAGGCGCACGGTGCGGCCGGGATTGTGGCGGTGGCCGTGCTCGATGGCGTTGGCGCAGGCCTCCCCCGCCGCGACCAGGACCGCCTGCGTCAGACGCGGTCCGACGTCCAGTCGTTCCAGCCAGTCGCGCAGGGCGCCGCGGACGCGGGCGAGCCGGGCGGACTCGGCGGGGAAGGCCACCTCCAGGGGCGCGGGGTGGCGGTAGAGCAGCAGCGCCATGTCGTCGTCGTAGCCGCCGGCCGGTTCCAGACCGGTGCGGATGTCGTCGGCCAGCTTCTCCAGGTCCGCGTCGCGTCCCCGCCGGGCGGCGGCCGAGGCCTCGGCGATGCCCGCGTACAGCGGGCGGCTGCGGCGTTCGATCAGGCCGTCGGTGTACAGCAGCAGGACGGAGGCCGGCGGCATGGTGTGCGTTCCCGTGGGCCTGGGACGGCCCGGCTGCACCGCCAGGGGGATGGAGCGGCCCTGGTCGAGCAGTTCGGTGGCGCCGTCCGGATGGGTCAGGATGCCCGGCGGATGGCCGGCGCTGCTGTAGGTCAGCCGGCCGGTCGCGGGGTCGAGCACACCGCAGAAGACGGTGGCGCACAGCGCGCCGGGTATCAGGGCCGCGAACCGGTCGAGCGCGGTCAGCACCTGGGCCGGGTCGGCGAACTGCAGCAGCAGGGCCCGGCAGGCGCTGCGCAACTGGCCCATGACGGTGGCGGCCTCCAGGCCGCGGCCGACGCAGTCGCCCACGACGATGCCGATACGGCCGTCGGGCAGCTCGGCGGTGTCGTACCAGTCCCCGCCGACCTCCAGAGGCCGGGCTGCGGGCTCGTAGCGGACGGCGAACCCCCGCGGAAGGCGGTCGGGGCCGAGAATGGCCCGTTGGAGGGCCAGGGCGGTCTCGCGCTGCCGCTCGAAGGCGTGGACGCGTTGCAGCATCTGCCCGAGGTAGCCGCCCAGCACGGCCAGCAGGGTGTGGTCCTCACCGATGAAGGGCCGCTCCTCACTGGCCTCGACCCACAGCGCCAGCGGCCCGCCTGGATGCTCCAGGGTGACGCCGAGCCCGGCCGGGCCACCCGTGGCCACCGGGTGCAGGGGGTTGCGGCCGCGCAGATCCCCGAGGGCCTCCCGCACCGGGTCGCCCGGCTCCCCCCACGCGGTGCCGGGCACCGCGGCGACCAGCCGGGGCACCTGGTCCGGGCCGTCCCAGGTCACGGCCAGGGCGCGGGGGGCCCGCCACACCCCGCGCAGTTCGTCCAGCGCGGCCCGCAGTGCCTCGGGGACGCTCCCGGCCTCGGACAGCCGCACGCTCAGCGCCGCCAGGGCGGTCTCGCGCTGGGCGGTGAGGCGTTCGGCGGTGACGTCCCGGAAGGTGCCCACCACCATGCGCCTGCCGGTGTCGGGGTCGCGGACCTCGTTGAAGGAGGCGTACACCCACAGCCGGTGCCCGTCGCGGTGCCTGACAGGGGTGATGTAGTTGCCCTTCCTATCGCCCACGACCTGGGCGAAGGCCTGCTCGATGGCCCGGTGGGCCTCGGGATCGGTGCTCTCGTCCGGCCACCAGGGGTGCTTGGGCCGGTAGGGGAGGCCCTCCGGGCCGTAGCCGAGGATGTCGGTGAAGGAGGAGTTGATCTCGACGACGGCGCCCTCCTCGTCGCAGACGAAGAACGCCTCCTGGAGCGAGTCGACCAGGGCGGTGCGCCACTGCGCGTGGTGGTTGCGCAGCCGCGACAGCTTCACGGCGGCCCGTACCCGTGCCAGCAGCTCCGCGGCGGAGAACGGCTTGACCAGGTAGTCGTCGGCGCCCGCCTCCAGTCCTTCGATGGACGCCTCCTGACCGGCCCGGGCCGACAGCAGCAGCACCGGCACCCCGGCGGTGCGGGAGTCGGCGCGCAGCGCCGCCACCAGTTCCAGGCCGCCCATCCGGGGCATCATCACATCGCTGACGACCATGTCCGGGGCATCGGCGCGGACCGCCTCCAGGGCGGCCCGCCCGTCGGCGACCGTCGTCACCCGGTAGCCGGGGGCCAGGATCCGCCGCAGGTACTCGCGCATGTCGGCGTTGTCGTCGGCGACCAGTACCCGGGCCCGCACCGCCCCGGGGGCCGGCGGCGCGGACTCCGCCCGCCCGGCGGCCGGCGCCCCCGGTTGCTCCCCTTTGGTGTCCTCTCCCCCGCCCGGCAGCCACCGCAGCGCCTCCTGGAGATACGGGTCGGCGGCGGACACCGGGAACGGCTCGGCCCCCCGGGACACCGAACCGGCCGGCAGATGGGCCGTCCCGAAGGGCAGGCGGACGGTGAGGACGGTGCCCTCGCCCGCGGTGCTGTCGGCGGTGATGGTGCCGCCGTGCAGGCCGACCAGCTCCTTCACCAGGGCCAGTCCGATGCCGCTGCCCTCGTTCGAGCGCGCGCGGGCGTTCTCGATGCGGTGGAACCGCTCGAACAGCCGCGGCAACTCACCCGGGGGCACCCCGATGCCGGTGTCGGACACGCGCAGTACCGCCCGTCCGCCCTCGGCGCGCAGCGTCACGCCGATGGAGCCGTCGAAGGTGAACTTCAGCGCGTTGCTCAGCAGGTTGAGGACCACCTTCTCCCACATGTCGCGGTCGATGTGGACCGGTTCGGGCAGCGCTGGGCAGTCCACCTCGAAGGCCAGGCCGGCCCGCTCCACCGCCGAGCGGAAGACGCTGGCGAGTTCCGCGGTGACGGCCGCCAGGTCCACCGGCTCGAAGCGGGCCCGCATCCGCCCGGCCTCGATGCGGGAGAAGTCCAGCAGGGTGTTGACGAGCTTGCCCATGCGCAGCCCGTTGCGGCGGATGACCTCCAGCTCCTCGCGGACCCGCTCACCGGCTCCGGCGAGTTGCCCGCGCAGTTCCTCCAGCGGGCCCATGATCAGGGTCAGCGGGGTGCGGAACTCGTGGCTGATGTTGGAGAAGAACGCGGTCTTGACGCGGTCCAGCTCGGCGAGCTCCTCGGCCCTGCGCTGCTGGACCTCGTACGCCACGGCTCCGTTGACCAGCGCGGCGGTCTGCCGGGCCACCAGGTCCAGAAAGGCCCGGTAGCCGTCGTCCAGGACACGTCCGGCACTGACGGCGAGGACGATCGCCCCGACCGGCCCCGCTCCGGTCTCGCCCGGCAGCGGCAGGACCACAGCCTGGGTGGGAGGCCTCTCCCACCCTCCGGACGGCAGCCGCCCGAACCGGCCCACGACATCCTCCACGACCACCGGCTCGCCGGTGGTCAGCGCCCGCTCCAACGGCCAGTCGCCGCCGCGGCCCGGCGGGGGACCGGGGACGGCGCCGGGCGGGCTGACGGCGGCCGGTACCAGCCCGCCGCCGGGGTCCCGCAGATGGACCGCGGCGAACGGCACGTCCCGCTGCGCGCGGCCCAGCACCCGGGCGACCAGCCGGCACGCCTCCCCCACGCTGCGGGCGGTGCCCGCCTGGGCGCCCAGGTCCTGCAGCACGGCGAGCCGCCGCTCGCCCACGACGCGCTCGGTGGTCTCGTTGCACGCGGTGAACACCCCCCGCACCCGGCCTTCGTCGTCGTGCAGAGGGCTGTAGGAGTACGTCCAGTACGTCTCCTCCAGGTAGCCGTGCCGCTCCATCCTCAGCAGCAGGTCCTCCGACCAGGTGGCCTGTCCGGTCTCCGTCACCGACCGCAGCATCGGGCCGATGACGTCCCAGATCTCACCCCACACCTGTCGGCCCGGCCGGGCCAGCGCGGGATGCTTGTTGCCCAGCAGGTGCTGGTAGGCGTCGTTGTACAGCAGCCGCAGGTCCTCGCCCCACCACAGGAACATGGGGTAGCGGGAGGTCAGGCAGATGCGGCAGGCCGTGCGAAGGCTCGCCGGCCAGCCGGCCGGGTCGCCCATCGGGGTGCCCGCCCAGTCGAAGGCGCGCATCCTCCCGGCCATCTCGCTCTGCCCGGGGAAGAGCAGTTCCAGCGGCTCGGCCCCGTCGGCGTCGCCCATCGCCTCTGCCCTCCTCACCCACCGCGCGTCCCGCGGTCCCGCGGTCACGCGTCACCGATGCGCATATCCACTGGCACGGCGACAATGCACCACAACCGGTCCCGTAGGATAAACGCGGCCGGCCACGGCCTGCGGTGCGGTCGGCCCGCGGGGTTCACCCGCTCCGGGAGCGGGCAGTCGATCAGCGTCCCCGCGGATCACGCCCCCGGGGGTTCCGCCTCCGGCCCCGGCGCCGTCCCGCCTCTCAGGCCGTGCCGGGGGCGACCGGATCGACCAGCGCGTACAGGAGAACGGGTGCCCGACCGAGATCTGACCGTCACACTGCGCTCCCACTCCGCGGGCCCCTTCCTGCTGGAGGTGTCCGGCGAGCTGGACCACCACACCGTGGACCGGATGCGCCGGGCGCTGAACGAGCTGCCCCGCGACCGCGGGACCGCGGTCGTCATCGACCTGTCCGGCCTGATCTACTGCGACTCCAGCGGCATCACCGTCCTGATCACGGCCTACCACCTCACCCAGTCCGTGGGCGGCTGCCTGGCACTGGCCGGTCTGGACGACGACATCATGCGCGTCTTCGGGATCGTCGGGCTGGACCAGATCTTCGACTTCTACGGCAGCGTCGAGGAGGCGGTGGCGGCCCTCACCGGCTGATCCCCGCCCCGCCCGGCATCGGCTCCGGGGCCGGTCCACGGGCCGCTGAGCACCCCCGGATAACCGGAGAGCGGTGAAGGACCGGGACGTGGCGGCCGGCCGGCGACGGCCCTGGCGCCGACACCCATGCCGTGGGTCCACACCGGGAGCCGCACGGGGGGACCGGACCGCTCCCGGAGCGGGACCCGCTGCCCTCCAGGGCTCCCCGCGCGGCGTGCCTCGGCGGTACGGCGGCCGAGTTCCGCCGCGTTTGCGGGCCGCTCGTCCGGCTCCTTGGCCAGCAGGTCGAGGATGATCCGCTCCAGGTTCCCGGGCAGGTCGGGGCGGAGTTCGCGCGGCGGCCGGGGAGCGGTCTCGCGATGGCCGACGAGGATGCCCCAGGTGTCCTCCAGGTCGAAGGGCGGGGCGCCGGTGGCCATCTCGTACAGCAAGCAGCCGAGCGAGTACAGGTCGCTGCGGTGGTCGAGGTGGGCTCCGGCTATCTGCTCGGGCGACATGTAGTGCGGGGTGCCCATGGGGAAGCCGCCGTTGGTCCCGGCGGCCGGGCCCGTGCCGCGGTCGGGCCGGGCGATGCCGAAGTCGCAGATCTTCACGGTGCCGTCGGCGGTGCGCATCACGTTGGCGGGTTTGAGGTCGCGGTGGACGATGCCCCGGTCGTGGGTGTAGGCGAGGGCGGCGGCTATCTGCTCGGCGATGTCGAGGAGATCGGGCACGGGCAGCGGCCGCCGCCCGCCCAGTTCCAGGAGCCGGCCGAGGTCGTGCCCGTTCAGCAGCTCCATCACCAGGTAGAGAACCCCGTCGTACTCTCCGAAGTCGTGGACGACGGTCACGCCGCGGTGCTGGAGCGAGGCGGCGACGCGCGCCTCGCGGCGGAAGCGCTCACGCAGCGCACCGATCGAGCGCGGGTCGTCCTGGCCGCCCAGCGGCTTGAGGCACTTGACGGCGACCTCGCGGTCCAGCGACTCGTCGTGCGACCGCCACACCTGCCCCATGCCGCCGCGCCCGACGAGGTCCAGCAACCGGTAACGGCCCTGGATCAGTGTGCTCTGCCTCATCGCGCGCCGCCGCCCCCTCTCACCCGTGCCGCCCCCGGCCCGTCCAGTATGGGCCCTTCCCCGGCCGGGCGGTAAGGCGGTGGTCCGGTGCCGGGGCCGTGGTCCGGCACCGGGGCGTGCCGGAGCAATGCCGCGGGGCCGCGCCGGGGTTTCGGCACGGACGGTGCGGCAACTGCGGACCGGGACGGTTCGCCCGGAACGCGCCGGCGAATCCGGCCTGTCCGCCCGGTACCAGGAGGCGCCGATGTCCCGACCCGTGCCCCTGCGTGTACACGGCGCCCGGGCGGGCTTCCGGCGGCTCGCCCGGCTGCGCCACGCCCCCGCCTTCCACCCCGACGGCCTGACCTGCGCCGGTGAGCTGGTGATGCCCGGCCTTACGGGGACCGCCTGGGGTGTCCCCTGGCTGGACGGACTGGGCCGGTACGAGTGCCTGGTACGGCTGTCCCGGGGCGCCGGTCTGCCGCGGCCGCTGCCCGACTGGCTCGGACTCGCCGTCCGGGCGCTGGACGCGGGCGGCCCCGGCCGGCCCGTCGACCTGCTGCTGACCAGCAGCGCCCGGCCTCCCGTACTGCGCCGGCTGCCCCTGCCGCGCGGCGACGCGCTGGGCGGCCCGTACAGCAGTCTGCTCGCCTACCGGGTCGGCGGGCGCGGCATGGTGCTGGCCGCCTTCCCGCGCCGCCGGCTGCGTCCGGTCCACGGCAGCCCTCCCGACCTGCGGCGGGCGCTCGCCGGCGGTCCGCTGGTGTTCGACCTGCGGGCGGCCGAGCCGCTGGGCCGGTGGCGGACCTTCGCGGTACTCACCGTCCGCTCGCCGCTGCGGGAACCGCCCCGCTCCACCCCGGGCTTCGACGTCCACCGCAACAGCCTGCCGGGACTGGCGCCGGGCACGGCCTTCGCGACGGTGCGGCCCGCCGCGTACGAGGGGTCCCGGGCGGGCCGCGCCTGAAGAAGCGTCACCGCACCGTTTCCGCCCGGGAGGCGGGGGTACTCCGTACCGGCCGCTACCCGACCCCGAGTGGAGATGATGACGATGGCCAGCACAGGTCCGAGGGCGGCGAGCACGGCGCGTCGCGCTCCGGTGAGCACCGCGGCCGTGGCGGTGTCGTTGGTCTTCCTGCTGGTGGGAGTCCTGGGGTTCATCCCGGGCGTCACCACGGACTACGGCGAGATGCAGTTCGCGGGACACGAGTCGCAGGCCCAGCTGCTCGGTGTCTTCCAGGTGTCGATCCTGCACAACCTGGTGCACCTCACCTTCGGCGTCGCCGGCCTGGCCATGGCCCGAAGCGTCGCCGGAGCCAAGGCGTTCCTGATCGGCGGCGGTGTGATCTACCTGCTGCTGTGGCTCTACGGGCTGATCGTGGACGAGGACAGCGGCGCGAACTTCGTGCCCCTGAACTCCGCCGACGACTGGCTCCACCTCGTGCTGGGCGCGGGCATGATCGTCCTCGGCGCGGTCCTGGGCGGCCGCCGCACCACGACCGCCTGACCCCGGCCCACCGGAAACGATGAAGAAGGCGAGGAGGCTCCACCATGCAGCCCGCGCCGCCCCCGGGAGCCGCCGAGCTCCTCTTCGTCGGCAACGCCACCCTCCTGATCCGCTACGGCGAGCTGACACTGCTGACCGATCCCAACTTCCTCCACCGCGGCCAGTACGCCTATATGGGCAAGGGGCTGCTGTCCCGGCGGCTGAGGGAGCCGGCCCTGCGGGTGGGAGACCTCCCGCCGGGTCTGGACGCGGTGGTGCTGTCCCATCTGCACGGTGACCACTGGGACCGGGCCGCCCGCCGCGACCTGCCCCGCTCCCTGCCCATCGTCACCACCCCGCACGCCTCACGGCGGTTGCAGGGGCTGCACGGGTTCAGCCGCGCCACGGGCCTGCCCACCTGGCACGACCACGTCCTGGTGCGCGGCGGCAGCCAGGTGCGGATCACGGCGCTGCCCGGCCGCCACGGCCCCGGTCCGGTGGACTTCCTGCTGCCCCCGGTGATGGGCAGCCTGCTGGAGTTCGGCGACCAGGGAGGGACGGTGCGGCTGCGGCTGTACGTCTCCGGCGACACCCTGATGTTCCCCGGCGTCCACGAGATCGCGCGCCTGTGCCCGGACATCCACCTGGCCGTGGTCCATCTGGGCGGCACCACGCTCCCCGGAGGACTGCTGGTGACCATGGACGCCCTCCAGGGCGCCGAACTCGTCTCCGCGCTGCGTCCGCGCCGCGTACTGCCGGTGCACTACGACGACTACACCGTCATGAAGTCCCCGCTGTCGGACTTCCTCGGGGAGGCGGAGCGGCCCGGTTTCCCCTCCGGCGTACTGCACTGTCCCCGGGGGGAGCGGGTGACCGTCGACGCCGCCGGGCCGGTCGAGGCCGGCCCGGCTCGGCCCTGAGACTCCCGGTCTCCGCCCCCGCTGCAGCGGGGGCGGAGACCGGGAGGACCCGAAGGCCCCGGGAGACCGGGTGAACCGAGAGGACCGAGAGGACCGAGAGGACCGAGAGGGAGGCCCACAAGGTGCCGAGCACGAACACGATCACAGCCCAGCACGTACGGGAGCTGCTCAGCTCCTCCGACCCCGATCCCCGGCTGGTCCTCCTGGAGGGCCGCCCGCGGGTGGTACCCGCCGCCGAGGCGGGCGCCGGCCGCTACAGCGGAGCCGTGGAGGTCGTATCCCGCGACGATCTCACCGCCCGGACCGGCCCGGGAACGCCCTCGGAGCAGGAACTGGAGGCGCTGGCCTCCAGGCTGCAGGCCGTGGTCTCCGAGCTGGGGGGCTGAGGTGCCCCGCCCGTGCGCGTCCCGCCCGCCGCTCAGACGGGCGGGACGCGCACGGCCAGCGCCAGTGTGTCGTCGGGGTGCAGGATGACCGTGTGCATGTCCTCGGCGATGGCGCCGGGAACCTCCGCGATGGGCCTGTCCGCGTGGCGGCGGGACGACTCGATCAGCCGCTTCTCGCCCTCGCGCGGGTCCTTGCGGCTCTCGGTGAGACCGTCGGTGTAGAGGATGAGCATGTCCCCGGGCCCCATCCGGGTGTGCAGCAGGCGCTCGCTGCCCGGCAGCGGGTAGCCGATGCCGCGGCCGCGCACCTCCAGGTACTCGGGCTCGCCTCCGGCCGGCAGCAGCAGCGCGGGCGGGTGGCTGCCGTTGGCCAGGAACAGATCGCCGGTGGCCGGGTTGAGCCGGGCGAGCAGCACGGTGGACATCAGCTCGCTGTCGAAGGGCATCAGGATCTCGGCGGTACGGGCGATGATCGACTCCAGCGGATGCCCCTCCAGCGCCAGGGTCCGCACCGCGTGGGTGACGTTGAGTGCGCCGCGCGTGCTGGTCACGCCGTGGCCGAGGGCGTCGACGACGGTGATGTGGACGGTGCCGTCGGGAAGCTGGAGCCAGTCGTACAGGTCGCCGCCGGTGGGCGCGTCGGTGCCGGCCGGTGCGTAGTGGACGGCCATCTCCAGGCCGTCGGCCTCGATCGGAGCCGGCCGCAGCGCGTCCTCCAGCTCGCGCAGGGTCTGGCCGTGGGCCTTGCGCAGTTGCTCGTCGCGCTCCTCGAGCTGGACGTAGAGGGCGAGGGTGCCCCGGTTGGTCTCGGCGATCTCGTGCTTGAGCCGCCGGTGCTCGGCGGTGAGGGTGTCCAGGCGGGCCAGCGCCGCGCGCAGTTCCTGCTCCACCGCGTGGATCTCCGACGTGGGGCAGCCGCCCCCGGCCTCCGGTCCGCCGCCGTTCCGGGCGGGCGGTACCGTGCCCGCGTCGCCGCCGTCACCGCGCTGCCCGGGCAGCGGCATGCGCCAGGTGACCGAGCCTCCGGAGGCGAACTGGGCGGGGAGGGGGAGGTCGGCGATGCCTTCGCGGTCGGCCGTCAGGTCGCTGAGGGTGTCGAGCGTGACGACGAGCTGCCCGGCCGGTCCGCCGCTGGGCGGCTCGGCGCACACCTCCAGCCGTACCGGCCGTCCCGCCGCGATCTCGGTGCGCGCCAGCTCCACCGCGGACATCACCAGCCGGGCCCTGGTCTCCACCGGCAGCCGGTAAACACGTGCGATCCCGCGTACCGCGTGCCGCAGGCTCGGCAGTGTGTGGTGGTGGGAAGTGTTGTTGTCGGTCATGGAACCTCTACGCCGCTTGGACGGTGAGCACGGTGGCGTCGTCGCGGACGCGCCGGTGCCCGTGGGCCAGGACCGCCGCCAGCAGGGGCGGCGGGAGCCGCAGCAGAAAGGTGGGCGGACTGTGCGACCAGCGGGACTCGATGCCGTCGCTGTGCAGGACGACCGCCGCCCCCCGTGCCAGGGGCACGGTGCGTGGCCGGGGGGTGGGGACGTTCCAGCCCACGATGCCGGGCTGGCCGGCCATCCGGTGGGCCACCTCGCCGCCCGAGAGCACCGTGGCGCGGATGTTTCCCGTGCCGCAGTACTCGGCGCGGTCGGGGTGTATCCGCACCACGCCCGTCGCTGCGCCACGGGTGTGGCGCAGCGAGCGGTGCATCGAGGTCAGGATGTCGGCCAGGGGACGGTCGGGGGCGGTACGGAAGGCCCGCAGGGCCGAACGGGCCGCCTCGGCGGCCGCGGCGCCGTGTCCCAGGCCGTCGACGACGAGGCCGGTGAGGGCGTCGCCGGTGTCGGCCACGGTACAGGCGTCGCCGCAGTGCTTCTCGCCGTGGGCGGGCAGACACACCGATCCGACACCGTACCGGGTCTTCGGCTGCCCGCCGGGAGCGGACAGCCGGGCGTTGACCAGGGTGCCCGAGCCCGGCTGGGTGCGGATGGTGAAACCGGTGGCGATCCGGCGGACCGCTCCCAGCCCCGCTCCGAGGGAGCCGGTTGTGGTGTAGCCGTCGGCCATCGAGCGGTCCAGGTCGCGGATGCCGGGGCCGCGGTCGACGGCGGTGATCTCCACTCCGTCGCCCTGGAGCGTCGGCTGTACGTACACCGTTCCGTCGGCGGCGTGCTTGACCTGGTTGCTGGCCAGCTCGCTGGCGACGACGGCCGCCTGGTCGGGTATGGCCCCGGGCAGCCCGCACCGCTGTGCGCAGCCGCGCGCGACCGAGGCCGCTACGTGGATCGCGCTCTCGTGGTCGATGCGGATCTCCTGGGTCAGGCCCTCCCCGGCGGGGGACGGCCGGCTCACTGGGTGTTCCATCGGGTCACGCTGATGGTGGTGCCCCGGCCCGGTTCGCTGTGCACCTCGAAATCGTGCATGAGGCGGCGAGCGCCTCCCAGGCCGTGCCCCAGGCCGGAGCCGGTGGTGAAGCCGTCGGCCAGCGCCGCCTCCAGGTCGGGGATGCCGGGCCCCTCGTCCCTGACGGTCAGCCGCACGCCCCGGCGTCCCGCGTTCCTGGGGAACTCGATGGTCACCGTGCCGCCTCCGCCGTGGATGTAGGCGTTGCGCGCCAGTTCGCTGGCGGCGGTGACGACGCGGGTCTGGTCGACGAGTCCGAAGCCGGTCTCGACGGTGGCGGCCCGTACCGCGTGCCGGACCGTGATGAGGTCCTCGTCGGTACGGACCGGATAGGTGGCCCGGGCGCTCGCCCCGCCGCCTCCCCCGGCGGGGGCCGACGGGGGCCCCATCGTCCTTTTACCCGAGAGTTTCACGCCGGGTCCCCCCTTCCGGGGGCCGCGGGGCGTGGTGCCAGCCCAGTGCGGCCATCCCCTGCTCCGCGTTGAGCGCGGTCTCCACTCCGGTGAGCTGCAGGCCCAGCTCGACGAGGGTGATCGCCACGGGCGGCCGCATACCGGCCACGATCACCCGGGCGCCCAGCAGCCGGGCCATGGTGCTCAGCTCGGTCAGGGTGCGCGCCACGAAGGAGTCGATGATCTCCAGCCGGGAGATGTCGATGAGGACGCCCGTGGCCCGCTCGGTGGCGATGCGCTCGGTCAGCTCGTCGGCGAAGACGGTGGCCGTCTTGTCGTCGAGCTCGTTGATGAGCCCGGTGACCAGTACGTCACCGAGCCTGAGGATGGGGATGTCCATGGACTGGCGGCCGGTCATCGGTTCGTCGGCGCTCCGGTGGCCGGTGAGTCCTGTCCCGTCATGTCGACCGCCGCGGCCAGGGCGTCGGCGAGGGTGGCGCGGGTGAGAATGGTGGACAGGTCGATGCCCAGCTGGGCGATGGTCTGCGCGATGGAGGGCCGCACGCCGCTGATGAAGCAGTCGGCGCCCATCAGGCGTACCGCGTTGACGGTCTGCATCAGGTGCTGGGCGACGGCGGTGTCGACCGTGGGCACACCGGTGATGTCGATGATCGCCACCCGGGCGTCGTGGGTCTGGATGGACTGCAGGAGGTTCTCCATCACCACCTGGGTGCGCGCGGTGTCCAGGGTGCCGATCAGCGGCACGGCCAGGATCCGCTTCCACAGGTGGACCACGGGGGTGGACAGTTCCAGCAGCTGGCGGCTCTGCCGCTGGATGATCTCCTCGCGGCGCTCCACGTAGGCGTTGAAGGACAGGGCGGCGGCCTCGTCCAGCAGCCGGTTGATCGTCAGGGCCGCCGGGAACAGCTCCCGGGGGTCGTGGTTGTCGCGCTCCACGGCCTCCAGCAGGGCGTCCTTGAGCGCCAGGATGGCCAGGGACGTGGCGGTGGGGGTCGCGCCGCTGCGCTCCCTGCGCAGCGACAGCTCCATCACCGCGCCGCGCAGGTCCTGGTGGGCGTCGACGACGCTCTCCATACCGTGGTCGCTGTTGAGGGCCCCGCCCAGCAGGACGAGGAGCGCGTCGGCCTCCTCACGCAGTTCGCCTTCGTCTATCCCGATCGCCGCACGTTCCTGCTGCAACTGCACCCACCGGTCGGCGATCTCGTCGCCGCGCTCGCGGATTGCGGTTGTCAACCGGTCTCGTACGGCTGCGTCGCTGGCGTTCACTGACAAGCCCTCTCACAGTCGTTCGTCGCCGGCCCACGCCCGTGACGTCGGCATCCGGCTGGGTGTGCGGGGTTGCGGGACAGCACCGTTCACCCCTTTTGTTGCCGTCCGGCAAATGTTAGCAGCGGCCGCGAAGCCTGTCCGCCCCAACTGACGCCGCATCAGGGCACGGTGGGACCCACCGGCCCCTGACGGGACCTTCCCGGAAACCGGCCTCCAATGCGTCCCGATCGATTGTTTCCATTTGACAACTGTGTACGCGGCACAACAATCTTTCCCTGTCGCACCCGCCCCGACCGGCCCTCACGCCAGGACTCCCCCGCGGTGCGGCGCTCCGCGGCGGCCACGAGGTGTGTGATGTATCGGTGAGGCAGAATGGCGATGCACATGCCATCCAGGACGGCGGTCTCACGCCGATCTCACGCCTCCGCCCGCTCCGGCCTCCCGGCGCCCGGGCAGCGTCTCCTCCACCGCCGCGCGGAATCCCCGGAGCCCCTCGGCGAGCGCCTTGCGCGCCGCGGGCGACATCGCCGCCATGGCCGCAGCCAGCACCTCCTCCCGCAGGTCCCGCAGATCTCGCAGATATGTCCTGCCCCGGCCGGTCAGCCTCAGCTCCAGCTCCCTCCGGCTCGCCGGACTGGGAGCGCGTTCCACGAACCCGACCGCCTGCAGCCGGTCGCACAGCCGGCTGACCGACGACGGGGCGGAACCCAGCGTCTCGCTGAGCGTGCGCAGGTTGATGCCCTCATCGCGGTCGAGGGTGTACAGAACCCTCAGCTGGGAGGCGGAGACGGGCGCGGGCGACGCGGCCTCCCGGCCCCGCTCCCACAGCACCTCCAGGAGCTCTATCACCTCGGATGCGGCATGGGCCGCCGCTGCGGAGTGGCGCTGGGAGGGTCCGGGATTCACGACCATAACTGTGACACTCCGCGTCTGTATTGTCAGCCCGAGCTCCGAACGGCACTTAACTTCCAATATCGGAATTTTCTGCGGAAACAGAAAGTAGTTGTGACACGGTGGACAGATTCACGGCCGTGGAGCGCGCCCTGCGCGACGCCGCTCCCCACGCACTGCTCGACGCGCTCCGCACCTCACTGACACAGCACTTCGGGGCGATCACCGCGGACCTGCTGATGGCCGACTACGGAACGACCATACTCCAGCCGGTCGGCCCTCTTCCTTGCCCGACGGAGTCCGTTCCGGTCCACTCCACCGAAGCCGGAAGGGCGTTCGGCTCCCAGCAGCCCCTCCTCTCCTCCGACGAGCACTCGGACACCGTCACCGCGCACCTGCCAGTCACCGTCCGCGGCGACCGGCTGGGCGTGCTGTCGGTGACCCTCCCCGGCGAGGGGGCCTCACCCGAGGCGCTGGGAGAGCTGCGGCAGTTGTGCGAGGCGCTCGGCCGGGAGATCCTCGTCGCCGACCACAGCACCGACGTCTACCTGAAGGCCCGGCGGGCCGAGCGCCTCACCCTCGCCGCCGAGATGCAGTGGCAACTGCTGCCCGGCCGGTCCTGCTCCGGCCCCGAGTACGAACTCGGCGCCCAGCTCGAACCCGCCTACGCCGTCTTCGGGGACAACTTCGACTGGTCCGTCTCGGCCGACCACCTCACCGTGACCCTGACCGACGGAATGGGCGAGGGCATCGACGCGGCCCTCCTGACCAACCTCGCCCTCAGCGCGCTGCGCAACGCCCGCCGGGCCGGGCTGGACCTGGTCGGCCAAGCGGTCCTGGCCGACCAGGCGATCTACGGGCAGCACCGCGGGGCCGCCCATGTCTCCGTCCTGCTGCTGCGCATCCATCTGGCCACCGGTCGGCTGGAAGCCGTCGATGCCGGGTCGCCGCGCATCTGGCGGCTGCGCGGCGGCGGCGTCGAGCCGGTCGAGCTGGAGGCGCAGCTCCCGCTGGGGATGTTCGAGGACACTCCCTACGCCGTCCAGCACTTCCGGATCGAGGTCGGGGACCGCCTGCTGTTCGCCAGCGACGGGGTCTACGAGGTGGCCTCGCTGTCGGGCGAGCGGTTCGGCGAGCGGGCCCTGGCCCGCGCCATGACCAGCACCCGGCTCCTTCCCTCGTCCCAGGTGCCGCGGGCGGTGCTCGCCGAGCTCGCCCGGCACCGCGGCGAGCCGCCCGCGGACGACGACGCCATGGTCGTGTGCCTGGACTGGCACGGCAGGAGGAACTGACCGGCCGGACCCGCCACCCGCCCGGGCCCTGCTCCGGAGCCGCTGTACCCTTCCTCCGTATCCCCCCGTAGCCTCACGCCCCGGGAGCGCGCCCGTCTCCGCGCGGCGCGTCCGGCCCGGCCCCGGCCCGTGTCACAGAACGAGAACGCCCGGTGTGCGCCGGGCACCACAGGGCACGCGGGCTCGTGGAGCAGAGCCGAGGACCGAGCGGAGGTGTTCGCCGACGTGCCGATACCGGCACCGGGCCGGTGGTTCCGGCGCGTCCCCTCCCGGGTGGCCGCATCGGCGTCCGCCCGCCCACGCGGGTCCGCGGCCGGCTTCCGGCCGCGGACCCGCGTGGCCGGTCCTCTCCCGCACGTCCCCGCCACGCCAGAGGTGGTCCTCCCGTGACCAGAAGCGAAAACGCCCTCGTCGAACGGGGGAGTCCGGACCCCTTCGTCCATCCCGCGCTGTTCTACCGGAATCCCGGGGAGTACCTCGCCGGGGTGGGCGGGTTCGTCGACGGCGCGCTGGAGGCCGGCGACCCCGTTCTCGTCGCCGTCCCCGGCCCCCGGCTGGAGATGCTGCGCGAGCACCTGGGGGACACCGCAGCGTCGGACCGCCTCACTCTGGTGGACATGACCGGGTTCGGCCGCAACCCCGGCCGCGGCCTCTCGGGTCTGTGCGACTTCGCCGACCGGCACCCCGGCCGGACCACCCGCATCGTCGGGGAGCCGATCTGGGCGCGGCGCTCCCCCGCCGAGCTGGTGGAGGCCACCCGGCACGAGGCGCTGATCAACGCGGCCTTCACCGGCCGCGACGCGACCGTCCTGTGCCCCTACGACGTCCGCGGCCTCCCCCCGCTGGTGTGCGCCGACGCCCGCCGCACCCATCCGGTGCTGTGGGAGGACGGCCGGGAGCGGCCCAGCCCGCACTACACCGATCCCCGGGCCCTCAGTGCCGAGTGCGACACCCTCCCGCTGGCTCCCCCGCCCGCGCACCCCCGGGCCCTGCCGTTCGCCACCGGAGACCTCGGCGAGGTCCGCCACCACGCGGACGCCTGGGCCGGCGCGACCGGGCTCGGCATGCCCCGGCGCGGTGACTTCGTCCTGGCCGTGGCGGAGGCCGCGGCCAACTCCATCGCCCACGGCGGCGGGAGCGGCACCCTGCGCCTGTGGTCCGACGGCCTCTCCTGCGTGGCCGAGATCCGCGACGGCGGACACCTCACCGATCCGCTGGCCGGCCGCCGCCGCCCGACGCTGGACTCCGCCAACGGTGGGCGCGGGCTGTGGATGATGCACCAGTTGTGCGATCTGGTCGAGACCCGCGCCACACCCGCCGGGCTGACCGTACGGCTGCACATGGACCACTCGTAGGGCCGCCCACGGGCCCCCTCTCACCCCTCCCCCGTCGCCCCCGGCTCTCGCGCCGTAGGCGGGCCTGCGCGCCCGTGAGCGCGAACGGCCTCCCCCGACCCGGGCCCCGGCCGCCGCGTTTCCCCAGCGGCCGCCGCGGTGGCCTCCCGTCCCGCTCCAGGGCCTTCGAGGATCGCTCCGGCAGCTCCCACAGACCTCCAGACTGTGATCCACATCACTCCCGGATACCCCCGGGGGCATAATGCGGATCCTGTTACGGTTGTCTTCAGGCATACCCCCCCAGGTATTTCACGAAGGCAAGCGAGCAGGAGTCCCCCGCATGGTTCCCGAGATCGACCAGCAGCGGTTCGCCGAGGCGCACGTGGCCGGCGCCCTCGTCGTCGACGTCCGTGGCAGCGGCGAATACCGCACCGGTCACGTCCCCGGCGCCCGGTCGGCGCCGCTCAGCCTGCTCCCCCTGAAGCTGGCCGAGCTGCCCAAGGACCACCCGGTCTACGTGATCTGCCAGAGCGGCGGCCGCAGCGCGCAGGCGACCGCACTGCTGCGCGACGTGGGCTACGACGCCCACAGCGTCAGCGGCGGCACCGCTGCCTGGATCGACGCGGGCCGGCCCGTGGCCACCGGCGACGAACCCGGCACCCCCCACGTCACCGCCACCACCGAGGAGACCCGATGATCACCGTTCTGCCCATCGAGACCCCCGGCCTGGGCGACCGCACCTACCTCGCCCACGACGGCTCCACCGCTCTGGTGGTCGACCCGCAGCGCGACTACGACCGCGTCACGGCGCTGGCCGAGGCCGCGGGCGTGCGGATCACCCACGTCTTCGAGACCCACATCCACAACGACTACGTGACCGGCGGTCTGGCCCTGGCCCGGGAGGTCGGCGCGCAGTACCTGGTCAACGCCGACGACGAGGTCTCCTACGAGCGCACCGGCGTCCGCGACGGCGATGTCGTCGAGGTCGGCACCATGCGCGTACGGGTGATCCACACACCGGGTCACACCCACACCCACCTCTCCTTCGCCCTGGAGACCGACGGCGGGCAGATCGCGGTGTTCACCGGCGGATCGCTGCTGTACGGCTCCACCGGACGCCCCGACCTGCTCGGCCCCGACCACACCGACACCCTGGTGCGGGCCCAGTGGCGCTCGGCGCACCGGCTGGCGGAGGAGCTGCCCGACTCCACCGCCGTCTACCCCACCCACGGTTTCGGCTCGTTCTGCTCCGCGACCCAGTCCGCCGGCCTGTCCAGCACC
Source organism: Streptomyces shinuiensis (assembly GCF_043660855.1). NCBI lineage: Bacteria > Bacillati > Actinomycetota > Actinomycetes > Kitasatosporales > Streptomycetaceae > Streptomyces > Streptomyces shinuiensis. Next base: position 504,510 of record NZ_JBIHML010000001.1, read on the forward strand.
ATCGGCGAGGAGAAGAGGACCAACACCGCCCTGACCGCCGACGAGGAGGCCTACGTCGCGCAGCTCCTGGCGGGCCTGGACGCCTACCCCGCCTACTACGCCCACATGGGCCCGGCCAACTCCGGCGGGCCCGGCAAGCCGGACCTGTCGGCGCCCTCCGTCGCCGACCCGGCCGAGCTGCGCCGCCGCATCGAGGCCGGCGAGTGGGTGGTCGACCTGCGCGACCGCACCGCCTTCGCCGCGGGGCACCTGGCCGGCAGCCTCAACTTCGGCCTGGACGGCCAGTTCATCACCTACCTGGGCTGGCTGATCCCGTGGGGCACCCCGGTCACCCTGCTCGGCGAGACCGCCGAGGACGTGGCCGAGGCCCAGCGCGAGATGGTCCGCATCGGCATCGACCGCCCGGCCGCCATGGCCACCGGCGGCCCCGAGGACTGGGCCGGCGGCGAGCCCCTGGCCGCCTACGAGCGCGCCACCTTCGACGACCTCAAGACCGCCCTGGACAAGGGCCCGGTCGGCGAGGAGGAGTTCGTCGTCCTCGACGTGCGCCGCAACCAGGAGCGCGACGAGGCGCACATCCCCGGCTCGGTGCACATCCCCGTCCACGAGGTGCCGGACCGCATCGGGGAGATCCCCGCGGGCCGGATCTGGGTGCACTGCGCCGGCGGCTACCGCGCGGGGGTCGTCGCCGCCCTGCTCGACGCCCGCGGCCGCGACGTCGTCGCCGTCGACGACAACTTCGACAACGCCCGCGACCTGGGCCTGTGCCCCGCCCCCACCCGGGCCCCCTGACCCCCGGCAACCTCCGGAAACCCGAATTCCCACAGGAGAGCAGTACATGACCACCTCCACCACTCCCCGCAGCCTGACCACCGAGGAACTGCGCGCCAAGCTCGACTCGGAGCACCCGCCGCGGCTGCTCGACGTCCGCTCCCCCGCCGAGTTCGAGGCCGCGCACATCCCCGGCTCCTACAACGTCCCGCTGGACACCCTGCGCGAACACCGCGAGGAGCTGACGAAGCACCTGGACACCGACGTGGTGCTGGTGTGCCGCTCCGGGCAGCGGGCCGGGCAGGCCGAGCGCGCCCTCGCCGAGGCAGGGCTGCCCGGACTGAGCGTCCTGTCGGGCGGCATGACCTCCTGGGAGAAGTCCGGCGCCCCGACCAACTACGGACAGGAGCGCTGGGACATGGAGCGCCAGGTCCGCCTGGTGGCCGGCTCCCTCGTCCTGGTCGGCGCCCTGGGCAGCTTCGTGGTGCCCGGGCTGCAGGCCCTGTCCGCGTTCGTCGGCGGCGGCCTGGCCTTCGCCGCCATCAGCAACACCTGCGCCATGGGCGTGCTGCTGTCGCGGATGCCGTGGAACCGCACGCCGTCCTTCGACCCGCGCAAGGCCGTCGCGCAGCTCGCCGGCGGCAGGTGACCACCATGACGCTGACGCTCGTCCTGATCCTCGCGCTGCTGGTCGGCGTCTCCCTCGGGCTCCTCGGGGGAGGCGGGTCGATCCTGACCGTGCCGCTGCTGGTCTACGTCGCGGGCATGGACGCCAAGGAGGCCATCGCCACCTCCCTGTTCGTCGTCGGCGTCACCTCCGCCGTGGGCATGGTCAACCATGCCCGCGGCGGGCGGGTCCGCTGGCGCACCGGTTTGCTGTTCGGAGCGGCGGGCATGGCCGGGGCCTACGCCGGCGGGCTCATCGGCGGCAGCATCCCCGACGTCGTCCTGCTGATCGCCTTCGCGGTCATGATGATCGTCACCGCCGCCGCCATGCTCCGGGGCCGCCGCAACGTCGACCCCGGCAAGGCCCACAAGCAGCTCCCGGTGGGGCGGGTGCTGCTGGACGGAGCGGCCGTCGGCCTGGCCACCGGCCTGGTCGGCGCGGGCGGAGGCTTCCTGGTCGTGCCCGCCCTGGCCCTGCTGGGCGGACTGCCCATGCCGGTGGCCGTCGGCACCTCGTTGCTGGTCATCGCGATGAAGTCCGCCGCCGGGTTCGCCGGCTACCTTTCCACCATCCAGATCGACTGGTCCCTGACCCTGGCCGTCACCGGCTCCGCGATCGTCGGCAGCCTCGCCGGGGCCAGGCTGGCCGGACGCGTCCCCGCGGACGTCCTCTCCCGGCTGTTCGCCTGGTTCGTGCTGGCCATGGGCACCTTCGTCCTGGTCCAGCAGGCCCCCGCCGACATACGTCTGCCGATCCTCGCCGTCGTCGCCTCGCTCGGCGCCGGAGCGGGTGTCTGCTACGGCTTCGTCGACCGCTGTCCGCTGCGGCGAGCGGTGCACAGTACCTGACAGCCCCGCTCCCGGACCCGGTACCCCGGCCCGCCGCCCCGTCGGTGCGCCGGGGTACCGGCGTACCGGGACACTGGTGTACCGGTGCCGCCCGTCACACGACAGGCACCGGAACGCCGGCGGAATGTTCCGCCCCATCCCGGCGTTGACTACCCCAGGGGGTATCAACCGCCATCACCCCGGTGAAACGGAAGGAACCACCACATGAGCACCGTCACCCTCACCGCCGCCGACTTCGAGAAGACCGTCACCGGCAACGACATCGTCCTGGTCGACTTCTGGGCATCCTGGTGCGGCCCGTGCCGCATGTTCGCCCCGGTCTACGAGAAGGCCTCCGAGGCCAACCCCGACATCGTCTTCGGCAAGGTCGACACCGAGGCCGAGCAGGCCCTGGCGGCCGCCGCCGACATCAGCTCCATCCCCACCCTGATGGCCTTCCGCGAGGGCGTCCTCGTCTTCTCCCAGCCCGGCGCACTGCCGGCCCAGGCCCTGGACCAGGTGATCACCGCCGTGCGCGGACTCGACATGGACGAGGTGCACGCCTCCGTCGCCGCCCAGGAACCCGGCTCCGGCCCGCGCGGCTGAGCCCGCCCAGCGCAGAGCGAACGAAAGGATCCACCGCCGTGGTCCAGCTTCCTCCCGAGGACGTGCGATCGGCCGTCAACCGCCTCAAGCGCGCCCAGGGCCAGCTCGCCGGCGTCCTGCGCATGCTGGAGGAAGGACGCGACTGCGAGGACGTCGTCACCCAGCTCGCCGCGGTCAACCGCGCACTGGACCGGGCGGGATTCTCCGTCGTGGCCAGCGGCCTCAAGCAGTGCATGGCCCAGGAGGGCGGCGCCGACAGCCTCGACGCCCAGAAGATGGAGAAGCTCTTCCTCTCCCTGTCCTGAGGGCTCCCGGCCGCTCCGGCCCGCCCGGAGCGGCCGGTCACCCACACGTGTGCCGCGCCACGGCCGGGCGCCGGTGCCGGGCGTTACGGCGGGCGGCCACCCCGGTGGTCTCCTCCTCCACGCCGCCGGCCGTCGGTCCGGCCGCGGAGACGGCGCCGCTCCGGGCTGGGACGGGCCGGGGCTCACCACCCTCCGTCGCGCGGGACGCCGCCGAGGTCGTCGCGGTATGTGGCCCGGGCCAGCGGGGCGCCCGAGCGGTGCGCCGAGCGCCCCACCGCATACGCCGCGAACGGGGTGGTCAGCAGTTGCAGCAGCACCCCGAGGACGACGACGACACCCGTGAACACGCCGGGCATCAGCAGGAAGACGCCCAGCAGCACACACACCACGCCCAGCGTCGCCGCCTTGGTCACCGCGTTGGCACGGTTGTAGGCGTCGGGCAGGCGGACCAGGCCCAGTGCGGCGACGGCCATCAGGGCGGTGCCGGTGGTCGCGAGGACGTGGCCGAGCAGTTCCAGGACGGTCACGACGACCACCGCTCCAGCAGATGGGCCACCGCGATGGTGGCCAGGAAGCCGAGCAGTGTCGCGGCGAGGACCAGGATCAGCACCGCGGGGGTGTCCAGCCGTACCGCCAGCAGGGCGACGGCAGCCACGAACACCACGAAGCCGAGGTCCACCGCGATCACCCGGTCGGCCTCCGTGGGCCCCGCCGCCATGCGCCACACGGCCACGGCCATCACCACCGCGAGCACGCCGAGCAGGACTGCGGTCATCGTCATGGGTTCCCCTCCTGTCTCCCGGTGTTCTGCGGACCCCGGGGTTCCGGGGCCCGCAGAACCGTCAGCAGCCGGCCCTCCAGATCGCCGAGTTCGCCGAGGAAGCGGTCGGTGTCGGCCGCGTGCATTCCATGGACGAACAGGGTCGGCGGCTCCGTGCGAACCTCCAGCGCGAGCGTTCCCGGCGTCAGCGTGATCAGGTGCGCGAGGGCGACCGTCTCCGTCGGGGTACGGCAGCGCAGCCGCATCTCGACCACGGCGGGCGCCAGTCCGCTGCCCGGTGTCAGGATCTCCCGGGCCACGGTCACGTTGGCGTGCAGGAACCGCACCCCGTAGTGGCCGAGGAAGACCGCCGCCCGCGCGCAGCGGACGGCCGTGCGTCGCAGCCGGGCCGGCGGGCGCGCGCTCACCGCGTCACCGCCCGTACGTAGAGGGAGGCGTCCAGCAGCCCGCCGGCCGCCTGCGCCGCCGCGGTGAGCAGCGGCTGCGCCGCGACGCCCAGCACCACCGAGGGCGCGGCGAGCACCAGCGCGGGCACGGTGAGCGCCGGCCGGACGGTGGTGCGGGCCATCAGCCGGAGCAGGGACTCCTCCCTGGACGGGTCCTCCCCGCCCCAGAAGGCGGCGGCCCAGATCTTGACCATGGAGACCAGGGTGAGGAAGCTGACCCCGACGGCGACCCCGACGGCCAGGTGGTCGGACTCGGTCGCGGCGGCGTCGACCAGGCCCAGCTTGGCGACGAATCCGGACAGCGGCGGCAGCCCGGCCAGGGAGAGCGCCGAGACCAGGAACACGGTGGCGATCAGGGGCTCGCGGCGGGCGAGCGAGCCGACCCGGTCGGTGCCGTAGGCGGTCTCCACGGCGCCCGCGCACATCAGGAGCGCGGCTTTCACCAGCACGTACTGCACCAGGAAGAAGACCGCGGCGGTGAGTCCGGCGCGGGTGAACAGTGCCACGCCGAGCAGAACGTATCCGATCTGGCTCACCATGTGGAACGTCAGGATGCTCCGCATACCCCGCTCCCCGACGGCGCCCAGCACCCCCACCACCATGGTCAGCAGGGCCGCGGCCATCACCGGCCAGCGCAGCCCCGTCCCCTCGTGGACGACCGCGTAGACCCGGAGGATCCCGTACACCCCGACCTTGGTCAGCAGCCCGGAGAACAGCACGGTGACCGCGGGCGGGGCCTCGGGGTAGGCGCGCGGCAGCCAGCCGTGCAGCGGCACGACCGCCGCCTTGGCCGCCAGGGCGAGGAGCACCACGCCGACGGCCAGGGCCACGGCGGTGCTCTGCCGTGCCGCCCCCGCCAGCTCCCCCAGGTTCACGGTGCCGGTGACTCCGTAGACCAGGCCGACACCGGCGAGCAGGAGGGTGGAGGCCAGCAGGCTGAAGGTGAGGTAGATCCGTCCGGCGGCGGTCCGGGCGCGGCCGCCGCTCATCGTCAGCAGCGCGTACGACGGCACGAGCATGACCTCGACGAAGACGAAGAGGTTGAACAGGTCCGCGGTCAGGAGGGCTCCGTACACCCCCGCCGAGAGGATCATCGCCAGCGGGGCGAACCATGGGCTCTCGTCGTCCCCCGTCGCGGCGGCGAAGGCGAGGGAGGCCAGCACCAGGGCGGCGCTGACACACAGCATGAGCGCGCTGAGCGCGTCGGCTGCGAACACGATCGCGAAACCGGGCGGCCAACCGCCCATGTTCAGACTCCGGAGCGTGCCGTCCAGGCTGTCGGCGAGCAGGACCGCGGACAGCAGCAGGACTCCGGCGCTGACCGCCGACGTGACCAGCCGTTGCGCCCGCCGGTCGCCGGGGTACGCCACGAGCACACCGGCCGCCAGCAGCGGAACGGCCACCGGGAGGGCGAGCACCAGGCCGCTCACCGCGGAGGCTCCACGGGCGCGGGGGGCCGGCCGGCCCCGTGGCCGGAGCGGCCGGCGAGGTGTTCGGCGCGGGCCAGGCCCAGCAGGTACACGGTGATGCCGAAGGTGATGACGACGGCGGTGAGCACGAAGGCCTGCGGCAGCGGATCGGCCATCTCGGCCGGGTCGCCGTCGCCGATCAGCGGGGGGTCCCGGCGCTCCGGCCCCCCGGCCGCCAGCAGCAGGACGTTCGCCGCGTGGCCCAGCAGCACGAACCCGAACGTGATCCGGACCAGGCCGGGCCGCAGGAGCAGGAAGACCCCTCCGGCCGTCAGGACGCCGACGGCGATCGCCGCCGTCACCGGTGCTCCTCCCGGCCGGCGCCGAGCCGGTCCACCACCGTGACCACCAGCCCGAGGACCATCAGGTAGACGGCGGCGTCGAACAGCAGCGGCGAGGACAGCCCGCCACCGGGCACCGCGATGGTGAAGGGGGTCAGGAAGGGGTCCCCGAGCACCATGGCGGCCAGTCCCACGGCCGCGCCGAGCACCAGCCCCGCGGCCAGCAGCGGCCGCGGGCTCAGCCACCGCGTGCCGGTGCGGCCCGCCAGGTAGCCGAAGGCGACCGCGGTGCCCGCGACGAGCGCGGCGCTGAATCCCCCGCCCGGCTCGTTGTGCCCGCGCAGGAACAGGTACGCCGACAACCCCGCGATGCCCGGGAGCAGCAGACTGTGGGCCGGGCCGAGCACCCGGCCGTACGGCGCCCGCGGCCCGTCGGCGGCCGTTTCGTCCGGTTGCCCGGGCAGCAGCAGGAGCAGACCGAGCGCGGCGGCGGCCAGTACGCTCGCCTCGCCGAGGGTGTCCAGGCCGCGGAAGTCCACCAGGATCGTGTTGACCACGTTGCGCCCGCCGGTCTCCGGCTCGGCCGCTTCGAGGAAGTACGCGCCCGCGGGCGACAGCCCCCGCCCTCCGGTCAGCGCCAGTGTGCCCAGCGCGGCGACGAGTCCGGCCGCCACGGCCAGTGCCGCCGCGGCCCCGGCGCCGCGGCGGGGCCGCGGAAAGCGGGGCGACAGGCCGCTCAGGACGAACGCCGCGGTCATCGAGGTCAGCACCTCCACCAGGAGCAGTGTCAGCGCCACGTCCGGCGCTCCGACCAGCAGGAACCACACGGCCACGATCAGTCCGACCGCTCCCAGCAGCGCCAGGGCGGCCAGCGCCGACCGCGTCCGCGCCAGGGCGGCCACCGCCACCGCCAGCAGCGTGAGCACGCTCCAGGCCACCGGGTCCGACAGCGTCCCGGCGCGGATCCCCGGCCCGTCGGCCGCGAACACCCCCACGCAGCCGAGGACCACCAGGGCGGCCACCGGACGGGCCAGGAACGCCGCCGTGGAGTCGCTGCGGTCGGGCCGGCCCACCACCGCGCCCGCGCCCAGTACGGCCGAGTGAATCCGGTCGAAGGCGGCCGCGCCGTCCGGCCGGGGCAGCCGCTGCAGCGTCCGGTCCACCCGGTCACGTGCCGAGAACAGCACCAGACCGCTCGCGATGGTGAGGGCGGACAGGAACAGTTCGGGGCTGAGCCCGTGCCAGAAGGCGAAGTAAGGCGGCACGGCCCACGGCTCGGCGTTCCGGACGGCCTGGCGCATCAGCGGGTCGAGGACGGACACCGCGGGGCCGAGCACCGCTCCGGCGACCGCCGCCACGGCGGCCGGGGCGATGAACGCCCAGGAGGGCTCGTGCAGCCGCCGCTGCAGCATGGGCCCGGCGAACGCGCCGTAGAAGATCCGCATGCCGTAGGCGAAGGTCAGCACCGAGGCGGTGACCGCGAGCGCCGCGGCCACCACCCCCGCTCCGGGGAAGACGTCCGCGCCCGCGAAGCCCTGGAAGAGCGACTCCTTGCTGACGAAGCCGATCATCGGCAGGACACCGGCCATCGACAGGCCCGCCAGACCGGCCAGCGTGGCGGTGACCGGCATGATCCGCATCAGACCGGACAGCTCCCGGATGTCGCGGCTGCCCGCCTGCCGGTCGATGACACCGACGATCATGAAGAGGGTCGCCTTGAACAGCGCGTGCGCGAAGGTGTGCAGGATGGCGGCGGCCAGCGCGACGGTCGTCCCCACCCCGATGGCGGCGACCAACAGGCCGAGCTGACTGACCGTGGAGTGGGCCAGCATGGCCTTGAGGTCGTGCTCGCGCAGCGCCTGGGCGGCACCCAGCACCGCGGTGAGCAGCCCGACCCCCATCAGACAGACCGACCACCCGGTCTGTCCGGAGTACAGAGCCGAGAACCGCAGCAACAGGTAGATGCCCGCCTTCACCATGGTGGCCGCGTGCAGATAGGCGCTCACCGGTGTGATCGCCACCATGGCCCCGGGCAGCCAGAACTGGAACGGCACCTGCGCCGACTTGGTGAAGGCCGCGAGGATGAGCAGGGCCGCTACGGCGGGCGACAGCGGGGAGTCGAGCACCTCCTCCCGCGACCTCAGCACGCCGGCCAGGTCGGTGCTGCCCGCGGCGATACCGAGAAGCACCATCGCCACCAGCAGGGCCAGTCCGCCCAGGCCCGTCACCAGCAGGGCGCGCACCGCCGGCTTGGCCGCCTTGGCGCCGCCGGTCCCGATCAGGAAGAAGGAGGCGACCGTGGTCATCTCCCAGAACACGAACAGCAGCAGCAGGTCGCCGGCGAGGACCAGCCCCAGCATCGCGCCGCCGAAGAGGGTGAGCAGGAGGTAGGTCCTGCCGTGCTTCCCGGTGGCGGGCAGGTAGCGCGGGCAGTACGCCATGATCAGTGCGCCGACCCCGAGGACCAGCAGGCAGAACAGCGTCGTCAGCCCGTCCATGCGGAGTGTGAAGGAGACCGAGATCCCGGGCGAGTCGATCCAGGTGCGGGAGAAGGTGACGGCGCCGCCGTCCAGCGCCGTCGAGGCCGCCGGGGTGAGTACCGCCGCCACCACGAGGAAGCCGACCGCGAGCGCATAACCCGTGTCGCGCCCCAGCCGGCGGTCCAGGACGATTGCGAGCAGGGCCAGCGCACCCATCGAGAGCAGCGCGGCGACCAGCGCACCCCCCTCGCCGTTCATCGCCCGGACACACCGCGGGGCCCACCGGCCACCAGGACCGGCACCGATCCGTCGCGCAGCAGTTCCTGGGCCACGTTGCCCAGCAGCCGTTTGGACAGCCCGTGGCCGTGCCTGCCCACGACCACCAGGTCGATCCCGTTCTCACCGGCGAACCGAGCCAGTGCGGCCGCGGGCGGGCCCGCCAGGATCTCGCACGCGGTCACCTGTCCGCCGGCCTCCTGCGCCACGGCACTGAGGCGGCCCTTGGCCTCCACGATCCGCCCCCGCCAGTCGAGTTCCGCGGCGTCGTAGTCCACGACCTGGGCGGCCACCAGCGTCTGCGTGTACGGCCCGAGCAGGCCGACCGCGAGCCTGAGTGCCACCTCGGACTCCGGTGACCCGTCCACGCCGACCAGCACCCGCAGCCGGCCGGGGCCGCGGGGGCCCGCCTCGGTCCGCGCGACCGTCGTCGGCTGGCGCCGGACGCGCTCGCCGGCGACCAGGGCCAGGATGGGGCCGAAGACGACGCCCATGAACAGCCAGCCCGGACCGCCATGTCCCCGGCGTGCCATCCACCAGACGGCCAGGAGCCCGGCCGCGACCCATACGACGACGGCGATCAGCACGAACCAGAGGTCACCCATATAGACCCTTTTGCCGATTTCAGGCAGATTTTGGGAGGATTATGTCATTCAAGGTGAGGTGATCCGGCGACGACACCCGCGGGAGCTCCGATGAGGCAGTGGCACGTACGCGACCTGATGACCGCCGACGTGGTCTCGGTGCGCGAGGACGCCCGGTACCGGGAGATCCTCGACGCACTGGACCGCAACCGCGTCAGCGCCCTCCCCGTCGTCGACGCGGAGGGCCGGGTGGCCGGCGTGGTCTCCGAGGCCGACCTGCTGCGGGCCGAGGGGCACCCCGGGGACAGGCCGCGCCTCCTCCCCCGGCTCCCCGGGCCCCCGCGCCCCCCGGACCGGACCGGGACCGCACGGGAGCTGATGACCGCGCCGGCGGTGACGATCGGACCGGACGAGCCGGTGAACCGGGCAGCCAGGCTGATCGAGGGCAGGAGGGTCAAGCGGCTGCCGGTCGTCGACGGCGAGCGGCGCCTGCTCGGCATCCTCTCGCGCCGCGACCTGGTGCGGATGCACATGCGCCCGGACGCCGACATCCGCGCGGACATCGTGGACGGGGTGCTCAAACACACGCTGTGGATCACCCCTTCCCAGGTGGACGTCGGCGTCGGCGACGGCGTGGTCGAACTGCGCGGCCGGGTCGACCGGCGCACCACGGCCGCGTCCGCCGTACGCCTGGCCGAACAGGTCCCCGGCGTGGTGAGGGTGGTGGACCGCCTCGCCTGGGACGAGGACGGCCCCACGACGCCGGGCGTGGTCGTGCACCTTCCCTAGTCGGGGAGGAACGGACGGCGGTGCGACGCCCTCGCCCCGCGCCGCCCGCCGCTCACACCAGCTGCCGGCGAAGCCGCTTGTCGACGGCGACCGCGAGAGAGGCGAGCAGCGCGAACCCGAGGATCCGCAGCCATGCCCCCCCGTCGATCGGAGCGGTGCGGAACAGCCCGTTCATGGCCGGCAGGTAGGTGATGGCGAGCTGGCCGGCCGTCTGGGCGAGCACTCCCCCGATGATCCACCGGTTGCCGAAGACCCCGGCACTCCACGCGGAGCGGGTGAGCGAACGGCAGCTGAACAGGTAGAACAGCTCGACGGCGACGACCAGGTTGACCGCGGCGGTACGCGCCTCGGCCAGGCCCGCGCCCTCCGCCCGCTCCCAGGTGAACAGCCACCAGGCCCCGCCGACGATCAGCGCGGAGACCAGCAGGACGCGGAAGGCCAGAGCCGTCGTCAGCAGAGCCCTGCCGGGATCACGGGGCGGCCGCCGCATGATCCCCTCCTCCTTCGGCTCGAAGGCGAGCATCAGCCCGAGCGCGACGGCGGTGGTCATGTTGATCCACAGGATCTGGGTGGGCAGGACCGGCAGCGTGGCACCGAACAGGATCGCCACCAGGACGAGCATCCCCTGGCCCAGGCTCGTCGGCAGCACCCACACGATGAACTTGACGAGGTTGTCGAAGACGCCGCGGCCCTCCTCGACCGCGGCCTCGATGGTGGCGAAGTCGTCGTCGGTGAGCACCATGTCGGCGGCGTCCTTGGCCACCTCGGTACCGCCCCGGCCCATGGCGACACCGATGTTCGCCCGCCGCAGCGCCGGGGCGTCGTTGACCCCGTCCCCGGTCATGGCCACCACCTGGCCCCGCGCCTGGAGCGCCTCGACCAGCCGGAGCTTCTGCTCCGGGGACACCCGGGCGAACACCCGGGCCCGCTCCACCGCGTCCGGGTACTCCTGCGCCGGCAGCGCGTCCAGATCGGCCCCGGTGAGCACCTCCCCCTCACGCCGCTCGGTCAGCAGACCGATCCGGGCGGCGACGGCGGTGGCGGTGGCCGCGTGGTCACCCGTGATCATCTTGATCCCGATCCCGGCCGTGCGGCACGCCCTCACCGCGTCGACCGCGGCGGCACGGGGCGGATCGAGCATGGCCTGCAGCCCGGTGAACACCATGGAGCCCGCCGGCGCCCCCTCCCCGAGGCCCTCCGGCTCCGCCCCCGGCAATTCGGCGGTCGCCAGGACACGCAGCCCCCGGCCGGCCAGCTCGTCGGCGGCGCGCAGGACCGCCTCGGCATCCAGCGGCCGGACGGAGCCGTCGGCACCCATCGCGGCCGAGCACAGCTCCACGACCTGCTCGACGGCGCCCTTGACCAGCAGGAGGTGGCCGCCCGCCTCCCCGTCCCGGTGCACAGTGGCCATGTACCGCCGCTCGGAGCTGAAGGGCACGGCGCCGACACGGGGGAACGCCGCGGTGGCATCCGGGCCCAGACCCCCCTTGACCGCCGCGGCCAGCAGCGCCCCCTCGGTGGGATCGCCCGTCAGGCTCCACCGGACCCCCCCGCCGGCCTTCGGGGTCCCGCCGGCGAGGACGGCGTCGTTGCACAGGGCCCCGGCCAGCAGGCACCGGTACAGCGCCCGGTCCGCCGCTACGGGGACGACGCCGCCGTCCCCGCGGCGGAACTCGCCGTCCGGGGCGTACCCCGAACCGCTGACGGAGAACTCACCGTCCGGTGTCCGCACCGCCCGCACCGTCATCTGGTTCTCGGTCAGCGTCCCCGTCTTGTCCGAGCAGATGACGGTGGTGCTGCCGAGCGTCTCCACCGCCGGCAGCCTGCGGATCACCGCCCGTCGGCGCGCCATCCGCGCCACACCGATGGCCAGGGTGATCGTGACCACCGCGGGCAGCCCCTCGGGAATGGCGCCCACCGCCAGGGCCACCGCCGCGGTGAACGTGTCCGACGCGCCCTGCCCACGGGCCAGGCCGATCACGAAGGTCACCGCCGCCAGCACCAGGATGACCACCGTCAGCACCCTGCTGAACCTGGCGAGCTTCTCCGTCAGCGGCGTGGTCAGCACCTCCGCGGCGCCCACCAGCCGGTGGATCTCCCCCAGCTCGGTGCCGGCCCCGGTGGCCACCGCGACACCCGCCCCGCGCCCGGCCGTCACCAGCGTGCCGGAGTGGAGCGTGTTGCGCCGGTCGGCGACCGGCGTCAGCGGATCCAGCAGCACCTCGTCCTTGGCCACCGGGACGGACTCGCCGGTCAGCGCCGACTCGTCCGCCCGCAGCTCCGCGGCCCGCAGCAGGCGTACGTCGGCCGGCACCTTGTCACCGGCCTCCACCAGCACCAGGTCGCCGGGGACGAGTTCCTCCGAGGGCACCGCACGCTCACGCCCGTCCCGCACCGCCCTCGCCGTGGTGCGCGCCATCGACCGCAGGCTGTCCAGCGCGGCCTCGGCCTTCGACTCCTGCACGAAGCCGACGAACGCGTTGATCAGCACGACCGCGAAGATCACCGCGGAGTCCACGGACTCGCCCAGCGCGGCGGTGACCGCGCCCGCGGCGATCAGGATGTAGATCAGCGGATGGTGGAACTGGCGCAGGGCCCGCAGCAGCGGCCCGCCGCGCGCCGCGGCGGGAAGCGTGTTGGGCCCGAAGCGATCCAGCCGCCGCGCCGCCTCGTCCCCCGACAGACCGCGGTCGGGGTCGGTCTCCAGCAGCAGCACGACCTCGTGGACGGGCAGCCCGTGGTGGGCTTCGCCGGCGGGGAGGACGGATGCCGCGGGGGAGTCCGGACGGCGCGGCACCGCCTCACCCCTTCCTGTCCGCTCCGGACGCGCGCACCACGGCGACGGGGCAGTGCGCGTGGTGCAGGGCGGCCTGGCTGACCGAGCCCAGCAGCAGACCGGAGAAACCGCCCCGGCCGCGCGCCCCGACCACCAGCAGCTGGGCGCTGCCGCTGGCCTCGATCAGCGCCTGGCGGGCGCCCCCCTGGACCAACTGCCGGTGCACGGTGACGTCGGGGTACTTCGCCTGCCAGCCCGACAGCGCCTCGGCCATCACCCGCTCCTCCTCGTCCCGGAGCATGTCCACGTCGTAGACCAGGGGCAGCGGTTCGGCGGGGCCGCCGGAGACCGGGCCGGTCCAGTTGCTCCAGGTGTGCATCGCGACCAGAGCCGCGCCCCGCGCCGAGGCCTCGGCGAACGCGAACCCGATCGCGGCCTCGCCGGACGCCGAGCCGTCCACGCCCAGCAGCACGTGTCCCGTCGGGTCCGGCCTGCCGCGTACCACCAGGACCGGGCAGCGGCTGTGCGCGGACAGGTGCACGGCGGTGGAGCCCAGCAGCAGTCCGGTGAAACCGCCCAGGCCCCGGCTGCCGACCACGACCAGCGACGCGGCCTGCGACCGGGCCTCCAGCACCGTCAGCGGCTCGCCGACGACGACCTCGCCCTCGACCTCGATCCCGGCCTCCGCGCCGCGCGCGTGCTCGACCGCCTGCGCCACCAGCTGGTCGGCCATGTTGCGCAGCCCGCCCTCGGGCGGGCCCATCGGGGACGGTCCCAGCGGCACGTGCAGGACCGGCCACAGGAACGCGTGCACCACCCGCAGCCCCACACCGCGCAGCCGGGCCTCGTGTACCGCGGCGGCCACCGCGTCCAGGCTCGACGGCGAGCCGTCCACTCCCACCACGACCGGTCCGTTCATCTTCCCTCTCCCAACTCCGCGGGGGTCGCGGCCATGTCCATGCTGCCCGCTCCGCTTCTCCGCACCGTGCTCCGTTGTGCACTGATCACACTGATCTTCTCCCATGCTCCTCCATAGGGCCGTACGGCCGGAGGGTGGGGGCCCACACGTCCCTCGTTCCGTTCCGAATTCACCCGGTGACCGTTCGATGACCGCCGATGATCGCTCGGTAACCGCTTGGCATACTTTTCCTGGTTCTTCGGAGTCGGCCGAAGGGGGAAATTCGCGCCGCCCGAGGGCCGGGAGTCCGCCCGATCGGCTCGACGGGCACCGAGAGAGGTCACTCACTGTGGCGCACCGGTCCGGTGGCCGCCCCGCGCTCGTCCGGGTTCGCGGCGCGCGGACCGGGAGTCGGGTGTACGGGCAGGGGTATACGCCCGGCCGGCCGGGAAGGAGGCGGGAATGGACGGTATGGGCGGAATGATGTGGCTCTATGGGTTCCTGATGCTCGCCGGCCTGGTGCTGCTGGGCGTGCTCGCGGTGCGGCTCGCCGGCGGAGGCGTACGCGGTGACGGGGCCCGGGGGGCTTCCCGGGGTGGCGGGAGCGGCAGGAGTCCGGCCCGGCGCAGGCTCGACGATCGGTACGCGAACGGGGAGCTGACCACCGAGGAGTACCGCGAGCGCGTGCGCGAACTGGAGGAAGGCGCCTGATGCGGCCCGTCAGCCGGCGCGACGCGCTGATCCTGGGCGGTCTGGGCCTGCTCGGCACGGCCACGGGTGCGTTCGGGCTGTACCGGCAGATGGGGACGCCCTCCGGCCTCGCCCCCCGGACCGGTGCCGGATTCTCCGAGCCGGAGACACTGCGGAGCCGGGGCGGACGGCTGGATGTGCGCCTCAGGGCGTCCCGGAGCAGGCACCTGCTCGTCGGCCGGGAGGCGACCACGCTCGGCTACAACGGCGGGGTCCCGGGTCCGACCCTGCGGCTGCGCCCCGGCGACCGGCTGCGGATCGACCTGGTCAACGGCCTGGAGGAGTCCACCAACCTGCACGTACACGGCCTTCACGTCTCCCCGGAGGGCAACGGCGACAACGTCTTCGTCGAGGTGGGGCCCGGCACCTCGTTCTCCTACGAGTACCGGCTGCCGGACGACCACCCGCCGGGCTTGTACTGGTACCACCCGCATCACCACGGCACGGTGGCCGACCAGGTCTTCGCCGGTCTCTACGGGGCGATCGTCGTCGAGGAGACCGAGCCGGTGCCGGTGACGCGCGAGCGGGTGCTGATCGTCTCCGACATCACCCTGAGCGGTTCCGGGGAGGTCGTCGCCCCCACGGTCATGGAGCAGATGATGGGCCGCGAGGGCGACCTGGTCATGGTCAACGGCCAGGCCGATCCCGTGCTGACCGCGCGCCCGGGAGAACGCGAACGCTGGCGGGTGGTCAACGCCTGTACCTCCCGCTTCCTGTCCCTGCGGATGGACGGGCGGCGGATACGGGTCCTGGGCGTGGACTCCGGCCGCTTCGCCGAACCCCGGCCGCTGGAGGGCGAGAACGCCGTCCTCGCTCCGGGCAACCGCGCCGACCTGCTGGTCACCGCCGGCCGCGGCGGCGGCGACCTGCGCACCCTGCCCTACGACCGGGGTGGGATGCCGGGCGGAATGGGCGGGATGGCCGACCAGATGCCTGGTGGCGGACCGATGCCGGGGGACGGGGAACCGGTCCGACTCGCCCGCCTGGATGTCACCGGCCCGGCCGGGGAGGACCTGCCCGAGGCGCCCGCGGCGGCGGCCTCGCGTGATCTGCGGGGCGCCGAGCCCGTCCGGCGCCGCCGGCTGGTGTTCGCAATGGGCGTGGGGGGCATGACACGCGGGGGCGACGGGCCCGGAATGAGCTTCACCATCGACGGCCGGGAGTTCGACGCCGACCGCGTCGACCAGCGGGTCGGGTTCGGCACCGTCGAGGAGTGGACGATCGGCAACGACAGCCCCATGGACCACCCCTTCCACCTCCACGTGTGGCCGGTGCAGGTCGTGCGGCGCGGCGGCCGGCGGGTGCCGGGCGAGCCGCTGTGGCGGGACGTGGTCGGCATCCCCGCCCGCGGCGAGGTGACGGTGCGCGTCGCGTTCGACGACTTCGGCGGCCGCACCGTCTACCACTGCCACATCCTCGACCACGAGGACCGCGGCATGATGGGCGTGGTCCGCGCCGGCCGCTGAGCGATCCGGGCGGACCTGACGCGCACCCTCCCCGGCGGCGTCCGCGGGCCGATCGGGTGGTCGGGCCAGGAGAGGGATTTACAGGGCGGAGCGCCACGGCAGGGATGGCCCGCCTTTCCAGCCGCTGCCCACCTCCCGGTGGCGTACCGGTTCGGGGAGACCCTGGCCCGGCTCAGCGGGGCCGGGCCGGCGCCGGCACTCCTCCGCGTCGCTCTCTCCACGGTCCGCCGTGCGTGGAGGATGCCCTCCGGCGCGGGCGCGATCGGAGCGGGGGTTTCCGTGGCACCGGCCGAAGACGGGGGCGAGCAGCACGACGGCTGTGGTAACCGCCGTCCGGAACAGCGTCATGCCGACCGGTGTCCCGGACCGGTCCCGCCCGTTGACGCCTTGGGTGTACCGGAGCCTCGTCACCGCCCGTCCGTTTCCACCGTGCCCGGCTTTCAGGGCGCGGACGGGCGCCGGGGAACTCCGATCCCGCGCCTTCGCCGTCCGGCCCTTACACGGCGGGGTGTCCGGGTGCAGGCTTGAGGGTGAGTCGGTGAGGGAGGCGAGAAGCCCATGGACGCCGTCGATACCGTGGTCGTCCTTGCCTCGGCCGTGCTGGTCGCCGTGCTGGGCTGGTACTTCTTCGGACCGCGCCGGGTCGGCGCCGCCCGGGTGGAAGGCGGCGTACAGCGGGTGGAGGTCAGGGTGCGGGGCGGTTACAGCCCCGACGTGATAAGGGTCCGCCGGGGCACACCGGTGGAGTTGGTCTTCGACCGGCAGGAGGCCGGCGAGTGCACCTCCCGGGTGGTCTTCCCCGATCTCAGGATCGGCGCGGGTCTGCCTGCCCACACCCGCACCACGGTGCGGATCGATCCCGACCGGCCGGGCTCCTTCGGCTTCGCATGCGGCATGAACATGATCCACGGCACGTTGCTCGTCGAACCTGTGGAGGACGCCGCACCACCCGCCACGGGCGGCGGTGACGGCGCCGCGGCCACTTCCCCGCCTTCCCCGCCCGCTCCGGCCGCTCCGGCCGCTTCTGCCGCTTCTGCCGGCACTCTCCCGGCGGAGGGCGAGGGCCGGTCGGCGGCCGAGGCGGAGAGCGGGGAGACCGCCGAACGGCAGGCGGAGATCGAGGACCTCACGCGCAGGGTGACGGTCGGCTCGGTGTTCACCGCACCGGTGCTGTTCGCCGTGATGGCGCACGAGCTGTTCGGTGCCGACTGGGTGCCCGGCTGGATGCTGAACCACTGGCTGCAGCTGGTGCTGATCACGCCGGTGATGTTCTACACCGGGTGGCCGATCCACGCGACGGGCTGGCTGACCCTGCGCCACCGGGCCGCCGACATGAACTCCCTGATCACCCTCGGCACGAGCGCCGCCTACGGCTACAGCCTGCTGGTCACCTTCGCCCCAGCGCTGCTGCCCGAGGACGTTCGCGAGGTCTACTTCGAGGCCGTCGGTGTCATCCTCACGCTGATCCTGCTCGGAAGGCTGCTGGAGGCCCGCGCGAAGGCCGGCACCGGCGAGGCCATCCGGGCTCTGCTGGGCCTGCGGGCCCGCACCGCCCGCGTCGTGCGGGAGGGAACCGAACGTGAGGTCCTCGTCGAGGACGTGGTGATCGGAGACGAGATCGTCATCCGCCCGGGGGAGAAGATCCCCGTCGACGCCGAGGTCGTCTCCGGCTCCTCCGCCGTCGACGAGTCCATGATCACCGGCGAGCCGATGCCCGCCACCAAGCACGCCGGGGACATGGTCGTCGGAGCCACCGTCAACGGCACCGGATCACTGCGGGTGCGGGCTGCCAAGGTCGGCGCGGACACGGTGCTCGCCCAGATCATCCGCCTGGTGCGGCAGGCCCAGGCGTCCAAGGCCCCCATCCAGCGGCTCGCCGACGCCATATCGGCGTACTTCGTGCCCACGGTCATCGCCATCGCGATCGGCGCCTTCGCCGCCTGGTTCACCCTGGGACCACCTCCCGCGCTGACCCTGGCGCTGGTCTCGGCGGTCGCCGTGCTGATCATCGCCTGCCCGTGCGCGCTGGGCCTGGCCACTCCGCTGTCGGTGATGGTCGGCACCGGCAAAGGCGCCCGGGCCGGCATCCTGATCCGCTCCGCCGAGGCCCTGGAGACCGCGCACAGGCTGGACACCGTGGTCCTGGACAAGACCGGCACCATCACCGAGGGCAAACCCGTCCTGACCGACGTCCACCCCGTCGGCGGATTCGACGAGACCCGGCTGCTGCCACTGGTGGCCGCTGCCGAGGCCGACAGCGAACACCCGCTCGCGCAGGCCGTCGTCACCGGCGTCCGGGCACGCGGCCTGGACCGGCCGACCGCGACGGGTTTCGACTCGGCCACCGGCAAGGGCGTGCGGGCCACCGTGGAGGGCCGCGCCATCCTGGTGGGCACCGCCCGGCTCCTGGAGGACGCCGGCATCGACACCTCCGGCCTGTCCGCCGTCGCGGCCGGGTTCTCGGCCGCGGGCAGGACACCGGTCCTGACCGCGGTCGACGGGCGGCCCGCAGGCGTCCTCGCGGTCGCCGACACCGTCAAGGACGACTCCGCCGCCGCCATCGCCGCCCTGCGGCGCCTGGGCATCGATGTCGTCATGCTCACCGGCGACAACGCCCGCACCGCAGCCGCCATCGCCGCCCAGGTGGGCGTGGACCGAGTGCTGGCCGAGGTGCTCCCCGAGCACAAGGCCGAGGAGATCCGCCGCCTGCAAGGTGAGGGCCGCACTGTCGGCATGGTCGGTGACGGCATCAACGACGCCCCCGCCCTGGCCGCCGCCGACATCGGTCTGGCCATCGGCACCGGCACCGATGTCGCCATCGAGGCCGCCGACATCACCCTGATCTCCGGCTCGCTCGGCGGGGTGGTCACCGCCGTCCGGCTGTCGCGGGCCACGATGCGCAACATCCGGCAGAACCTGTTCTTCGCTCTGGTCTACAACGCCGTCGGCGTCCCCCTCGCCGCAGGTGCGCTCTACCCGCTGTGGGGCATCCGGCTCAGCCCGATCATCGCCGCCGCGGCCATGGCGCTCAGCTCGCTGTCGGTCGTCACCAATGCCTCCCGGCTGCGCCGCTGGCACCCCGCCCCACTGCCACCTGCCGGGCCCGTGCTCATCCGGCCCCGCGTCGAGTCCGCCGCCGGCCTGGTCCCGGCCGACGGCACGGTGGCCCGGGAAGGTCATGAACACCACCGCTCCGACTCCCGGAACGACAGCGACACCGTGGTCACGGATCCGGTGTGCGGCATGCGGATGACCGAGGCGACCGCCGCCGAACACCGGCAGGCCGAGCACGGGATCCATCACTTCTGCTCCCCCCGGTGCGCCGCCGCGTTCGACGCCGCCCCGGACCGCCACACCGCCCCGGCGGCCGACAGGTCCCCCGGGGAAGGCGAACGCCGGTGACTCCTGCTGCGGCCATCCCGCACCACACCCACGGGCGCACCCGGGCACATCGGCGGAAGGCCTGCCGCCCGGTCCGTCCGAGCGGCGAGACCGGCCGGGGAAGCCCCGGCTCCGCGCTTCCCCGGACCACCCACGGTCCGTACCGGTGGACACGGCCTGTCTCCTGCCTCCCGGCCCGGACCCACGGCCCGGTTCGCCGGGTCCCCCCGGCACCGGAAAGCCTCACCGGCACACCCGTCGTCGACCGGTTCGTTTGGGCCCTCGCCGGCACGCCCGGTAGCGCCGTGACACGGAGAGGTCCGTGACGGCCCCGGGATCCGCCGAGCGCCGGTTCCGTACCTGGCGGACGCGGGACCGGATGCCGCCCGGGGGTCCTGGCCCCGGGTCCTGGACACGAGGTCAAGGCCCCCTCCCCATGGAAACAGACACCACCCGGTTGCCTCCGATCCGCACTCCGGGGCCGAAGCCGCGGGTCTCCCGGTCCTGTCGCCATGAGCAGTTCTCCTTCGCCGACTCGCTCGGGATGGCGGCTCACGTGACCTTCACAGCCGCAAGGCCGATACTGCCTCCGTAGGACTCCGAGCGGCATGTCGTCGACCCGTCGCAGAAATCCGGCACGGCGTCACCAAAGTCAGCATTGAGTCGGCGCCAGTACCGCCACAGCCCGCTTCCGGCCGCTACGGGCCGCCAGGACCGAGAACTACCCGAACCCGATCTGACCAGCAGAAATGCGGGCAGACGACTCACCCGCCAAGCTTATTGGGAGGCACCTGTGAAGATGCTGATCAACGTGCCGGAGACGGTGGTGGCCGACGCTCTTCGCGGCATGGCCGCCGCCCATCCGGAGCTGTCGGTCGACGTCGAGAACCGAGTGGTGGTCCGCCGGGACGCACCGGTCGCGGACAAGGTGGGGCTGGTCTCCGGCGGCGGCTCGGGGCACGAGCCGCTGCACGGCGGGTTCGTCGGCCCCGGGATGCTGGACGCGGCCTGTCCCGGCGAGGTGTTCACCTCCCCCGTGCCGGACCAGATGGCGCGGGCCGCGGCCGCCGTGGACAGCGGCCGGGGGGTGCTGTTCGTGGTGAAGAACTACACCGGCGACGTACTCAACTTCGACATGGCCGCCGAGCTGGCCGAGGACGAGGGTGTGCAGGTCGCCAGGGTGCTGGTCGACGACGATGTGGCGGTGGTCGACAGCACCTACACCGCCGGCCGGCGTGGCACCGGCGCCACGCTGTTCGTGGAGAAGCTGGCGGGCGCGGCGGCCGAGGCGGGCGCGCCGCTGGAGCGGGTGGAGGCAGTGGCCCGGCAGGTGGTGGAGTCCTCCCGCAGCTTCGGCGTGGCGCTGAGCGCCTGCACGACTCCGGCACGGGGCCTGCCCACCTTCGACCTGCCGCCCGGCGAGCTGGAGCTGGGCGTCGGCATCCACGGGGAGCCGGGCCGCGAGCGGCGGGGGATGATGACCTCCGGCGAGATCGCGGACACGGCGGTGGACGCGGTGCTGGACGACCTGCGCCCGGACCGCCCCGTACTGGCGCTGGTCAACGGCATGGGCGGTACCCCGCTGCTGGAGCTGTACGGCTTCGCCGCCGAGGTCCACCGCGTGCTCGGCGAGCGCCGCGTGGCCGTGGCCCGCACCCTCGTCGGCGGCTACGTCACCTCGCTCGACATGGCGGGCTGCTCCGTCACCCTGTGCCAGGCGGACGAGGAGCTGCTGCGGCTGTGGGACGCGCCGGTGCGCACCCCCGCTCTGCGCTGGGGCATGTGACCTCGGAGGGCCGGGCAGGGAACCGGACGCAGTACCCGCAGGCACCGTCCGCAGACAAGGAGACCGTGGTGACCGTCGCACTGGACGCCGACTTCTTCCGCCGCTGGATGTCCGCTGTATCGGCCGCCGTGGACCGGGAGGCGGACAGGCTGACCGAGCTGGACTCCGCCATCGGCGACGCCGACCACGGCGCCAATATGCGGCGCGGTCTGACCGCCGCGGTCGACTCCCTGGAGAAGGAGGTCCCCTCCTCCCCCGGCGCGGTGCTCACCCTCGCCGGGCGCCGGCTGATCTCCACCGTCGGCGGCGCCTCGGGCCCGCTGTACGGGACGCTGCTGCGCCGCGCGGGCAAGACACTGGGCACGGAGGGCAGCGTGGATCCCGGGCGGCTGCGGGAGGCGCTGCGCGCCGGGGTGGAGGCGGTGGCGCAGCTGGGTTCCGCGGCGCGGGGTGACAAGACGATGCTGGACGCGCTGTACCCGGCCGTGGAGGCGCTGGGCGATTCGGGCGGCGACTTCGAGGCGGCACGCAGGGCCGCCGAGGAGGGGGCCGCGGCCACCGTGCCGATGCGGGCGCGCAGGGGCCGGGCAAGCTATCTGGGCGAGCGCAGCGTCGGGCACCAGGACCCCGGCGCCACCTCCTCGGCGCTGTTCTTCGCCGCACTCGCCGACACCGCCGGCACCGCCGCGACCGGGGAGTCCGCATGAGCGGCGTGAGCGGGCGGGTCGGCGTCGTGCTGGTCTCGCACAGCAGGCAGGTGGCCGAGTCCGTCGCCCATATGGCGCTCGGACTGGCGGGCGGCGCCGCCGTCCCGGTCGCGCCCGCCGGCGGCGCCGGGGACGGCGGGCTGGGCACCAGTTCGGAGCTGATCACCGAGGCGGCCCGCCGGGTCGACCGGGGCGCGGGCGTGGCGGTGCTGGTGGACCTGGGCAGCGCGGTGCTGACGGTGCGCACGCTCCTCGCCGAGGAGGGCGAACTGCCCCCGGACACCCGCCTGGTGGACGCGCCCTTCGTGGAGGGCGCGGTCGCGGCCGTGGTCACCGCCTCCACCGGCGCGGGCCTGGACGCGGTCGCGGCGGCCGCGGCGGAGGCGTACGGCTACCGCAAGGTCTGACCGGAGCCCGTGCCCGCACGGACGCCCCGAGTCCGTGCGGGCCCGCCGAAGGGAGGCGGCGCTGCGCCGTCCCGTCGGCCCGCCGCAGGTCACGCGGGCCCGGGCCGACCGGTGGAGCCGGCCCTCGACGGCGAGCACCTCGCGGGCGACGGCCACGTGGTCCGCGGGCGGGCCCTGGATGCCGGGCCCGTCCGTCACGGGGGGCGGACTCCTCCGTGGCGGGTGCGGCGGCCCGGGAGGCGGGGGCCGCCGGCCGACCACCGCATCCTGGGGGACGCCGTGGAGACGGCCCGCACGAAGCTGCAGTTCACGACCATCGCCACCGGCTTCTGCCCGCCGGAGTTCACGATCGGCCAGCTGCGCGCGGTCTACGAGGCGGTCCGGGGCACCACGCTGGACGCGCCCGACTTCCACCGCAAGGTGACCGAGGCCGGGGGTTCCTCGCCAGGACGGGACGCCGCAGGCACTCACGGGGCGGACGTCCGGCCACGCTGTACCGCGCGGGCCCGCGACGAAACTCACTCCGCCGATGATGCGCCCCGCACCCCGCCCCTCCTCCTGAGCGGGCCGCGGGCCGGCCGCCGGTGGTCCCCGCCGCCCGTGCTCCGGGACGACACCTGCAGGCGGATGAGTACGGCTACTCAGGCGCCGCCGGGCGCGCCCGGCGAGGATGAGGTCCGCCGCCCCTCCGACGTCCGGCATCCGGCGTCCGGCGGACGCACCGGAACCGCACAGGAGCACCCAGAGGAGTCCGCCGTGCTCAGCACCGTCGCCCGTACCGTCGTACCCGCTCTCGGCCGTCTGCGGGTCACCCGCGACCCCGGCGCCGACCTCGCGCCCGGCAGCATCGTCGCCGCCAACCACACCTCCCTGGTCGACCCCGGCGTGGTCCTGGCGGCCCTGCACCGCCTGGACACCAGGCCCGTGGTGCTGGCGACCGCCGGGCTGTGGCGGATACCCGGTCTGCGCCAGGCTCTCGTCCGCGACGGGCACGTACCGGTGCACCGGGGCACCGAGCGGGCCGCCGCCTCGCTGGAGGGCGCCGCCGCCGCGCTCGCGGCGGGGCGGGTCGTGCTCATCTACGGTGAGGGCGGTCTGCCGCGCCGCTCGGACTCCGGCGAGGCCGAACCAGGCCCGTTCCGCAGCGGGCTGGCCCGGCTGGCGCTGGCCACCGGCGCTCCGGTGGTCCCCCTCGGGCAGGCCGGTTCCCGCCGGATCAGCTCCGGGTCCACCGCCAAGCAGGTCGCCGGGTTCGTCACCGCCCCGCTGCGCCGACCCGGCGTACACGTCCACGTCGGCGAGCCGGTCCGGCTGTCGGGCGACGTGGTCACGGCCACCGCCGGCGCCCGCCGGGCGGTCGTCGCCGCCTGGCGGGTCGCGGCGGAGCGGGCCGGTCACCCCGTCCGCTCACGCGGGGACTTCTCGGCGACCGCCTGAGCCGCGCCCGGCTCCGGTGAGGGGCGGGGCCGGTTCGTCCGGCGGCCCCGGCCCGGGGGTCTCGCCGCAGTCCTCGTCGTCGCCGGTGACGCGCGGCCGGTTGACCACCGCCTCCACCGCGGACGGCAGCCGGGGGGGCGCACTGCCCCGGCGCGGTATTCCCCGGGCGATGGTCACGCGCCGGACAATTCGTCGGCCGGCACGGGTGACGCCCGAGAGGGAAAAGCACTTGGCACTCCGAACCACCCGGCCGGGTTCACCTTTTCCGCCCTCCCGCTCCGGCGGGTTCCGACCGGGATCGGGGGCGCGCCGAGAGTGTGCGGTGACGGTTTCGGCCGTGTGATCGCATGTCCGCCCCCGCGCACGGCGCGCCCCCGGCGGCCCGCTCTGGTGAGGGGGCCGCCGGGGGCGCGCCGTGCGCGGGTCGGCCGACGGGACCCGTGCGGCTACGAGCCGGTCCCCGGCCACCGCGTGTCCGGAAGACCCGTACCGGGTCAGGCGTGGACGTGGCGGCGGTTGCCGCGACCGGTCACGGCCCGGTAGACGGCCAGAACGATGACCGAGCCGACGATGGCGGCGATCCAGGTGGAGAGGTCGAAGAACCCGTCGATCGAATCGACGCCGAATATCACCTTGCCGAGGAAACCGCCGAGAAGGCCGCCCACGATACCGATCAGCATCGTGACGAGGATGCCGCCCGGGTCCTTGCCCGGCATGAGGACTTTGGCGATCGCTCCGGCGAGCAGACCGATGAGAATCCACGCGATGATGCCCATGTCTGGGTACCTCCTTTTCGTCTTCACAGAACCGCATTGCCATGAACTCGCCAGCCAAACAAGGGAGTTCTCCGGAGTTCCGTAAAAGACGCGCGGAGCAGGGGTTTTCCTTTCCGTCCCGGCCGCTCCCCGCCGCACGGCACCGGTCGCGCACCGGTGCCGTGCGGGCCGTGCACCCGGTCAGGCCACCTGCCGCATCTCCCTCGTGCCCGGAGCGGCCGGTCCGGTGTCCCCGCCGTCCGGTTCCGGGGACGCGGCCTGCTGCCTGGGAATGGCGAAGGCCACCAGGCCGCCGAGCGCGGTGACCGCCGCTCCGATCCACAGCGCGGGCCGCACACCGTCCACGAAGTCCTGCGGGGAGAGGTAGCCGCCGTGAGCCGCGAAAACCGTGCCCAGGACCGCCACTCCCAGGGCGCCTCCGATCTCCCGGGCGGTGCTGTTGGCACCGGAGGCCTTGCCGTGCTCCGTCTTGCGCACGGAGGACAGCACCACCGTGGCGGCGGGCGCGAAGGTCAGCCCCATGCCGATACCGGCGAGGACCATCGGCGCCACCAGGCGGGCGTAGGGGGTGTCGGTGGTCGCCACCAGATTGATCCAGACCAGACCGCCCGCCTGAAGCAGCAGACCCAGGCCCATCAGGCGTCCGCCGCCCACCCGCGCGGTGAGCATGCCGGCCAGCGGCGCCACGAACATCGGCATCAGAGTCCAGGACAGGGTGAGCACACCGGCGTGCAGCGGGGTGCGCGGAGGCGCGATCTGCAGGTACTGCGCCAGCAGGAAGATGGATCCGAAGACCCCGAAGTACATGGCCGCGGAGACGAGGTTGGTGAGGGTGAAGGCGCGGATCCGGTAGAAGCGCAGCGGCAGCAGCGGATCCCTGGTGCGCCGCTCCCAGAGGGTGAACAGCGCGAGCAGCACCACGCCTCCGGCCAGGGCGAGCAGCACCCGGCCGTCGCTCCAGCCGCGGGTCTCGCCGTTGACGATGCCCCAGACCAGGGCGAGCAGACCGGCGGTGACCAGCAGCATGCCCTCGACGTCGATACGGGCCCGCTCCCCGCGGCTCTCCTTGAGGACGAGCAGCGCCAGCGGCACCGCGACCAGACCGACCGGCACGTTGATCCAGAAGATCCACTGCCAGTCGAGTCCGTCCACGACCGCGCCGCCCACCACCGGGCCGAGCGCGACGGCGGTGCCGCTGACCGCGCTCCACAGCCCCACGGCCAGGCCGCGCAGCCGGTCCGGGACCGCTGCGGAGAGCAGGGTCAGCGACAGGGGCATGACCGCGGCCGCGCCCAGGCCCTGAAGGGCCCGGAAGGCGATGAGCTGGCCGCTGGTTTCGGAGAGACCGCAGCCGACGGAGGCCAGTGTGAAGACGACGATGCCCAGGACGAAGAAACGGCGGCGGCCGTAGCGGTCACCCAGGCCCGCGCAGACCAGCAGGAAGCAGGCGAAGCCCAGGGTGTAGGCGTTGACGAACCACTGCAGGTCCTGAGCGCTGGCCGAGAGGTCCTGCTGGAGGGTCCGCAGCGCGGTGGAGACCACCAGGTTGTCCAGGGCGGTCATGAACATCGGCAGGGAACAGGCGATGATCGCCAGCCACAGCGGTGCGCGTCCGGCGCCCGGCGCGGGTGGTGCGGCGGTGGACATGGGGTTCTCCCGTCAGAATGGTCGGTCGGGGGCGGGCGGGGGTCAGGACTGCCGGGCCCGTTCCTCCGACAGGCGGGCTCGGGCGTCCTCCCAGGAGATGGGAAGCCGCTCGGCGGGAACGGTCCAGAAGACGAAGTGCGACTCGCGCATGGTGGGCCTCAGCCGCTTCATGATCGAGTTGTGCGGCTCGGCCTTGGCGTAGGCGTACAGCGCCTCCTTGCTCTCCCAGGCCGAGAGGGTCCAGAAAACGCCGCGGCCGAGCTGGGCGATGAGCGCGACCCCGAAGGCCCCTTGCGAGCGGCGGACCTGGCGCCACGAGACCAGGGAGAGCCAGAAGAAGCGGGGGACGTGCCGCAGGGAGCGGACCTCAAGCCGGGAGGCCATGACAACGGCCTCGGCTGCGGGGGCGGCGGGGTTGACCTTGGTCCAGGGGAGCTTCGGCATGGCGCGGGTCCTTGACTGGCGGGCAGGGCGCGGGGCGTCACCTGCTAACGGACGATAGTGACACTATCCACTATCGATAGTGGCACGTTACACTTGCCATGTCCATATGCGGCGTACGCCGCCCCCGCCGCAGAATCGAGAACTCCGTGAGGATGTCCGAGCTGAGCCGCCGCAGCGGTGTCCCCGTCCCGACGATCAAGTTCTATCTGCGGGAGGGGCTGCTGCCGCCCGGCCGGGCGACCGCCAGCAACCAGGCCGAGTACGACGAGGAGCATCTGCGCCGGCTGCGCCTGGTCAGAGCTCTGATCACGCTCGGCGGACTCTCGGTGGCCGCCACCAGGGAGGTCCTGGAAGCCGTCGCCGAACCGCTCGGCCGGTACGAGACCCTCGGCGTCACGCACTACGCCCTCCGGTCCCCGGTGGCCACTGCGCCGGACGGGGAGGGTTCGGACGGCTGCGCGGCCGAGGTGGAGCGGCTCATCGAGCGGATGGGCTGGACCGTCACCGAGCAGTCGCCGCTGCGCGGGGCGCTGGCCGCCGGTCTGCGGGCACTGCGCGAGGTCGGCGCCGGCCACGACGCCGACGAACTGGCACCGTACGCCGAGCTGGCCGCCGCCACCGCCCGGGTGGACCTGGACCGGCTCGCCGGACTCGAGGACCGGATCGACATCGCCGAACGGGCCCTGGCGCTGACCGTCCTGATGGAGCCGGTCCTGGCCACCCTGCGCCGGATGGCGCAGGAGAACGAGGCGGCGCTGCGGTACGCCGGCGAGGGCGGGGACCGCGTCGGCCGGTGAGTCACCGGCCGGCACCGGCCACCACCGTGCGCGGATCGAGGTACCGCGGCCGGGGAGCGGACCACGGGGTGTCCCCGGCACCGTCCCGCCGCACCGCCACCGCCAGCCGGTGCCCCCCGGACACCGACAGCAGGGCGAAGCGCCAGCGCGAAACGTCCTCCGGTGGCACCGACGGGTCCTCCAGCACGATCCGGCCGTGCTCGTCCGGACCGAGCCGGAACCCGTCGAAGCGGTGCTGGAACCCCGTCCCCAGGGCCTTGGTGTACGCCTCCTTCAGCACCCACAGGTCGGTGAACGACCTCGCCCGCCGTCCGGGAGCGAGCGCCGACAGCCGCGCCCGCTCCGCGGGGGCCAGCCACCGCTCCCCGTGACGGACCACCGGCTCGGCCGCCACCGCCTGCTCCACGTCCAGCCCGCACGGACCGTCCCAGCTCACCAGGCAGCCGACGAGACCGCGGGTGTGGGACACGCTGAACCGCACCCCCCACGGGTTGGGATCCAGCTCCGGCCGGCCCAGCCCGCCGCGGACGAACCGCAGCGCCGCCGGGGGCCGGCCCAGCAGCTCCCCCAGCACCGTGCGGCACAGCAGCCGCGCTCCGAGGAAGCGGCGCCGCCCGTCCGGCGGACGGAGCCGCTCCAGCCGGCGCCGCTCGTCGGTGGAGAGCAGCCCGGCGGCGTACCGCGCCACCTCCGCCTCCACCGACTCCTCGGCCAGCAGCCACAACTGGGCCCCGGGCGGCGCGGTCATTCGGACGCCGGCGCGGAGGCCCGGACAGGAACGGGCCGGGCGGAGAAGAGCCGGGGCTCGGTGTGCAGGGCGCGCAGCACCTCCATCACCCGGTCCACGACCTCCGGGTCGGTCACCGTCTCGGTGGGGTGGAGCAGACGCCACACCCTCTCCAGGGAGAGCAGCAGCACCGCGCCGTCGGGGAACCCCTCTCCGAACACCCGGGCCGAGCCTGCGGCCAACTGCACCGAGGCGGCGGCCGCGTGCAGGGCGCAGTAACGCTCGGCCAGCCGGAACAGCTCGGCCGAGGACCCGTACCCGCGGCCCTGGGCCCGCTTCAGCAGGTCCAGTTCGGCCCGCAGCCGGGCGAACTCCCCCGACAGCCGCACCGCCAGGTCCGCCGCGCGGCCCAGCCACTCCCGCTGGCGCTCGTCGCCGTGCCGGGCCGCCATCGCCCGCAGCCGCTCCACGGCCACCGGCAGTGAGACCACCGTGTCGTCGCGGCCGCGGCTGACCAGCAGTTGCCGGTGCGGCTCCCAGACCGGCAGCGGCGCGTCCGCGTCGTACACCGCGGACACGCGGTCCGCGGCCTCGTCGCGGGCCGCGCGGTCCGAGGAGACCGCCGCCGTCAGCAGGCCGTCGAGCTGGGCGCCCACGCTCTTGAGGTTCACCACCGTGTTGCCGTCGACGAAGTGCACCGCGAGCAGGTCGCGCAGCATCTTCTGGTAGACGCCGTAGTGCGGGTGGTCGCGCAGGTACTGGCGGGCGCCCAGCACCACCGACAGCTGCGCCATCGTGCGGTCCAGCAGCGTGGGCACGAAGTACTTCACCACCGAGGAGAAGACACTGGTCTGCTCCGGGACCACCTGCAGGGAGCGGACCGCCGCCGCGGAGACCGCGTCGGCCAGCATCAGATCGGCGAAGGACTCGGCGAGCTGCCGCCGCGAGTAGGGGATGTCGGCGACCTTCCGGCCGAAGATCCTGCGCTGCTCGGCGAAGTCCAGGGTCACCCGCAGCGCGGTGTCCACCGCGCCCAGTGCGATCGCGCAGATCACCGTGCGGGCCACCTGGGCTCCCTGGAGGGCCAGTTCGA
Source organism: Streptomyces shinuiensis (assembly GCF_043660855.1). Lineage (NCBI taxonomy): Bacteria > Bacillati > Actinomycetota > Actinomycetes > Kitasatosporales > Streptomycetaceae > Streptomyces > Streptomyces shinuiensis. The sequence goes on from NZ_JBIHML010000001.1 coordinate 533,884, forward strand.
GCCCCTGCCCCTCGGCCCCGATCCGGCACTCCTCGGGCACGAACACCCCGTCCAGCCGGATGCCGCTCATGTCGATGGCCCGCAGCCCGTGGAGGCGCTCGGCGGGCAGCGGCATCACCGAACCGGCCGGACAGCGCCGCTTGTCCACCGCGAAGACCGACCACCCGCCCGGTCCGCCCCGCGGGTCGGTGCGTGCCTGGACGCTGACCACGTCGGCCACCGTGGCATTGCCGATCAGCCACTTCTCGCCGGTCAGCACATAACCGCCGGGGACCTTCTCGGCGCGCATCTCGTTGGCGAGGATGTCGCTGCCGTGGTCGCGCTCGGTCAGCCCCCAGGCCATCCGCCCGCCGTGGTTGATCGCGTCGACGGCGGCGCGGCCCTGCTCGTCGGTGGCGGCGATCCAGGTCGGCATGAACGCCACGTTGGTGATCATCAGCGCGGTGGCGGTGGTCGGGTCCCGGCGGGCCACCAGCCGCACGAGCTGGAAGCCCACCTCCACGTCGCCGGCCCGCCCGCCCCACCGCTCGGGCAGGCAGTAGTGGTGCAGACCCCAGTCCTGCAGCAGGCTCACCATCTGGTGGGGGTACTGCTCCCGCTCGTCGTGCTCCAGGATCCGGGCGAACGGCATCCGCGAGCGGTCGTCGTGCGGATCACCCAGATAGTCCTCCAACTCCCCGGCCAGGGAAGTCATTTTGCCCACGTTCATGCCACTGCTCCTTCCACAGGACCGGTCATGCGGACGCTCCTCGCGCCGGCGCGGGCCCGCCGTGCGCCAGGGGCAGGGCCGCCAGGGAGAACAGCCGGTCGGCCTCGTGCAGCGGCAGCACGGCGGCCAGGACCGCCTCCGCGTCCTCCTCGGGCAGCGGGCCCGGGCGGCCGGCCGCCCGGGCCGTCAGTACCGTCAGGGCTGCGGTGAGCCAGCCGGGGTCGCCCGCGGGCGCGCCGCACAGCCGGCGGTCGCGGTTGTGCCACCACAGCAGCAGGCAGCTCGCGGCGGCGTGCACCCAGCACAGCCGCGCGGCCAGATCCTGGTCGCGCAGCGGGTCGGCGCCCCGGCGGGCGCGCAGGGCGTGCGCAAGCCAGGAGACCGCCCGCTCCAGCCGGGTGACGGCCCGTGCGGCCCGTCGCTCGCCCGCCTTCTCCAGTACCTCCCGGGCGTCGGCGGCCACCGCCGGCACCGCGCTCAGCACCGGGTCGGCGCCCCGGTCGGACAGCTCCAGGCGGTCCAGGCGCGGTTCGGGCAGCGGGCTGTCCAGCGTGCACGTCCGGGCCAGGGCCTCGGGGAGCGCGTCCGCCCCGCCGGGGTCCGCGTCCGTCGCGGACGGCGCGGCGGCCAGCCGGGCGAAGTGGGCGGCCACCAGGCGCAGGTTGGCGGTGGGGCTGGTGTCGATGTGGCGGACGACGGCGTTGTCCCGCCGCAGCGTGTCGAAGGCGGCGTACGGCCCGTCGCGCAGCACCCCGCGGCTGCCGAGCACGTCCGCGCAGCGCGCCAGTGCCTCCTCGGAGGTGTCGGTGAGGACCTTCTTGGCCACGCTCGACCACAGGCTCTGGGCGGCGGGCAGGGTGTGCAGACCGCGCGCGGTGGTCAGGGCCACCGCGTCCCCGGCCAGCAGCAGAGCCGCCGCGGTGGCCAGTTCGCGCCGGGTGCCCGGGTGCGCCAGCACCTCGCGGCCGGCCGCCCGGTGGGCGGCCGCGAAGTCCACCGCCAGACGCAGGCCGGTGTCGGCGCAGGCCAGACTGGCCGCCGTGCTCATGGTGCGGACCACCTGCATGGCCTTCATCGCGGTCTCCAGCCCCCGGCCCACCCCGCCGACCAGCGCATCGCGCGGCACGGTGAGGCCGTCGAAGCGGAAACCGGCCAGGTCGGCGCCGCGCATACCCGTCGGACGGCGGGTGCCGCGGCGGGCCGCGGCGGCCTGCTCACCGTCCAGCAGCAGCGCGGAGAAGGCGGCCGGGCCGCGTCCGCCGGTGCGGGCCACCACCAACAGCCCGTCGCATCCTCCGCCGAGCCCGACCAGCCACTTCTCGCCGGTCAGCGCGTAGCCTCCGGCTACCTCCTCGGCGCGCGTGTCGTTGGCCAGCAGATCGCTGCCGTGGTCGGCCTCGGAGAGGGCGAAGCCGAGCGAGCCGCCCTGGCGCAGCAGGCGTACGACATGCTCGCGCTGCCCGGGGGAGCCGGCGATCAGCACACAGGTGGCCGCGGTGATGCCGAACATGGTGGCGGGCATGATCGCCGCGTCCCGGCGGGCGGCTGTCCTCACCAGCATCAGCGTGGCGTCCAGCGCCTCCATGGTGCCGCCGAGGGCGGCCGGGACGAACGCGGTGCGCAGTCTCGGCCCGGCCTGCGCGGCCAGGGCGTGCGGGCGGGACTCGTCGGCGTCCCGGCCGGCCGCGGCGGCGAACCCGAGGGGGTTGCGCGCGTCGCGCGGGTCGCCCAGTTCCCGCTCCAGGGCGGTGGCGGCGGCGTACCGCGGCCACCGTTCCGTGTCCGCCGTCATCGCCGGTCCCCTTCCGCCGCCGGCGCGGGCCGGTACTCGGCGCAGGAGCGCGGCAGCCGCACCCCGGCGAGGGCGAGCTGGTGCACCCGGGCGGTGTAGGCGGCGCCGCGCAGCAGGTGCCCGGCGACGTCGGCCACCCGCCGGTTCTCCGGGGCCGCCAGGTAGGTGCCGCGCGCCCACGAGTTGAAGGCGCCCATGGCCGGACCGCACCACACCTGGAAGTCGGCGGTGCGGTCCGCCTCACCGGTCACCGCCCAGCGCGAGGCCATCCCCAGGTACCAGCGGAACAGCAGCGCCATCCGGCGGCGCGGGACGGCCGCCGCGCGCCGCAGCTGGTCGGGGTCGCGGCGGGCGAAGTACGCCTCCACCTCCTGCCAGACCTCTTCCACCGGGCGGCGGAAGACCTGCTTCTCCAGGCGGCGCAGTTCCTCCTGAGGAAGCGCCTCGATGCCGTCGTGGCGCTGGTACAGCTCGTACAGGCGCTTGGCCCGCATCGGGAAGAGCGTGCCCTTCTTCAGCACCTGGAGCTCCACCCCGAGCTCGAACATGTCCGCGGCCGGGGCCATCTCGCAGTCGGCCAGTCCCGCCTCGGCCAGCAGCCGCCGGGCGGGCTCGGAGGTGCCGGACTCCAGGCACGACTGGTGCACCGAGCCCACCACCACGTAGTCGGCCCCCATGGCGTAGGCGGCGGCGGCCGCGTGCGGGGTGCCGATGCCGCCGCCCGCGCCGAGACCGACCGGTACCGGGTAGCGCAGTTCGCGCTGGACGGCGTCGCGCGTCTCCAGCAGCGCCGGGAAGAGCGCGGTCAGCGGGCGCCGGTCGGTGTGCCCGCCGGAGTCCGCCTCGGCGGTGATGTCGTCGGCCAGCGGCACGTACCGCGCCAGCTCCGCCTGTTCGGCGGTGATCAGCCCGCGGGCCAGCAGGTCGGCGGTGATCGCCGGCGGGGCGGGGCGTATGAACCGCTCGGCCACCTCCGGACGCGACACCTTGGCGATGAGCCGGTTGGCGGCCACCACCCGGCCGTCGCGGCCCCGGTGCAGCCCGGCCACCCGGTAGCGCACCACGTGCGGGGTGAGGTCCAGGTAGGCCGAGGCCTCTACACACCGCACCCCGTGTCTGAGCAGCAGCTCCACCCCGTCGCGTTCCAGTGCGTCCTCGCTGGGGCTGTGGATGAGGTTGACCGCCCAGGGCAGGCCCGGGAGTTCGGCCGTGAAGCGGCGCAGCGCGCTGTCGATGCGCTCGGGCAGCAGCCCGGCCGCGCCGAAGGAGCCCAGGCAGCCGGCGCGGGCGAGGGCGATCACCAGTTCCTCGGAGGCGATGCCGCCCGCCATGGCACCGCCCAGGTAGGCCAGCCGGACTCCGTGGCGCTCGCGGAAGGCGCGGGACCCCAGGCGCTCGGGCGGCAGCGGACCGAGTGCTGCCAGGACCCGGGCGCCGGGCCCGGGCCGGGCGGTGGTGGCGCCGGGGCCGTGGCCGGTGTCGACGATGTAGCAGGGCTCCTCCAGCCGCCCCAGGACTTCCTGGACGCCGGCCGGGTCGGTGCGGGGCGCGTGCGGGGCGGTGCGGGCCCGGTGGTGGGCGCCGCCCGTCGCGGGGGTGGTCATGCTCCGGTCTCCTTGTCCGTGTCGTCCTGGCCGCTCGGGCCGTTCCGCGGGCCGGTCCGTCCCGCACTCGGGTCGGGTACGGCCTCCACGGCCACGTCGGTGAGCTCGTAGATGCGCAGGCCCGGCTTCCAGACGGCGGCGTCGGCGACGACGACGAGGCGTCCGTCGTCCCGCCGGACCTCCTTGATGTGGGTCTCGAAGGTCATCTCGCCGTCGCCGCGCAGGATCTGGCCGCGGTACTTCCAGCCCATGGCGACGTCCAGGGGCACCCCGAACCGCAGCGGCCCCATGCCGTCCGCGAGGCCGGAGTCGATGACGTGGACCTGGAGCGCCTGGATGACCGCCTCCACCCCCAGCGAGCCGGGCATCACCGGGTCGCGGTGGAAGTGGCAGTCGAAGTACCAGTCGTCGTCGGCCACGGTGCGGCGGCCGAAGAGGTACCCCTGGCCGTGGGTACCGCCGCCGTCCACCACGGTCACCTCGTCGACCATCCGCAGGTGGTCGTCGGCCAGGTGCAGTCCGGTGCCGGGCCGGGGCCGGAACCAGCGGTCGTCGGAGCGGACGGCCATCGTCCGCGTCCGGGCCGGGTCGATGCCGGCCCGCTCGGCCTCCAGCCACGGCGGGACGTAACTGCCGGAGTCCAGTCCGACCTGGTTGGCGAGGGCCTTTTCGGTGAAGTACCCGAAGAGCGACTCGCCCTCGTAGAACACCTCGTCGTCGGCGAGCAGCCGGTAGCGGAAGTTCTGGAGGGTCGCGCCGGGCACGGACTGGCTGGACAGCAGCTCCGACTCGTGGCGGATGGTCTTCCCCGCCAGCTCGGGGCGGCGGACGAATCGGGCGCGGCCGTCCAGGTTCCGGATCGACAGCTCCTCGTCCGGACTGGCCAGGGTGGCCCCCAGGTAGTAACCGAGCAGGATGGCCGCCTGCAGGGAGGTCTCCATCACCACGCAGTTGGGCATCTCCGGCCCGGCGGTGTCGCGGTAGTACCAGGCCTCCGGCGGGGAGTCGTACTCGGTGGCCATGGTGGCGCCGGGACGCAGCTCGCCGCGGGTGCCGTCCAGCCGCATGATGCGGTCCACGAACTGGAAGTCGCCGTTGGGGATGTAGGGGGCGCGCCGGTCGGCGTAGATCTCGAACTCCGTGCCCATCGCCGTGCCGAGGTCGCCCTTGGCGGCGTGGGCGAGGTGGAGCTCGTTGATGAAGGCCGCCTCGCCGCGCTCGTTGCGGCGGCCGAGGAACGCCGGAAGACCGCCCGTCCCGGGCCGGTAGGGGGCGTCCGGCTTCTCCTGCACCCGCACCCCGAAGTTCCGCATGGCGACGATGGGCTTGTCACCGTCGTAGACGGTGATGTCGGCGACGACGGTGGGCCGCGGCAGCATGGTCAGATCGATGATCTCCACCTCGTAGCGGACCTCGCGGGTCCGCGGGGTGATCTGGCCGCGTACCTTGACCTCGGTCTCGAGGCCCGGCACCGCCTGGAACTCGGCGTCCGGGAAGACCATGTGCATTCCCAGGTACATGGCGTACGTCTGCAGCAGCTGCACCCCGCCCTCGGCGATGAGGGAGCCGGCCAGCACCGGGTCCCCGGTGAAGTGGCAGCGGAAGTACCAGCCGTCGGGGTCCAGCCGCTTGACGGCGGTGAGCGCGCCGAGCCGGCGCGGTCCGCCGAGCCGGTCGACGACCGGGATCTCGTCGATCATGCGCAGCATGTCGCCGGGCAGGCGCAGCGAGCGGTTGCAGCCGTCGGCGCTCTGGTCCCAGCGCGGGCCGAACACCTCGCCCGGGCGGCCGGCGGCCAGCAGCTCCAGGTCGTCCCCGGTGAGGGAGGTGCGGTCGGTGCGGGCCAGCGGTTTGAACCAGGCGGGCTCCATCGCCGCGCGCCGCCTGCGGTCCGCGGCGCTGTCCACCACGCCGAGGGAGTCGGCGAGCTCGGCGGGGGTGAAGAACCCGGCACAGGCGTCCAGGAGCTCCAGGATCAGCTCCCCGTCGGCGTAGCAGCGGTAGTTGAAGAAGAACAGCAGATTGTCGCCGTTCCACACGAAGCGGTCGATGCGGATGTCGTAGCGGAGTGTCTGCCCCTCGCGGGGCAGGCCGCCGTGGAAGACCAGGCGGCTGTCCAGCAGCCGGTAGACGCGTTCGCCGCGGGTGCGGAAGTCGATGCCCAGGTAGGCGATCAGCAGCATGTCGCACTGGCCGGCCTCGATGGTCACCGCGCACGGGACCAGGCCGTCCACCGTGTACCAGGCGCCGACCGGGATGTCGTACTCGGTGGTGATCTCGGCGGGCTCGAAGCGGCCCGTCTCACCGGTGATACGGGTGACCCGGCTGACGAAGAGGTAGGGCGGCTCGGGCAGGCGGCAGCGGCGCGGGTAGGTGTCGACCTCGGCGAAGGCCGGGCCGAAGACCGGCGCGACCCGGCCGCGCGCGAACTCCAGCAGGTCCTGCTCGTTCCACAGCACGGACCGCTCCCGCCCGGCGGGAGCGGCGGTCGCTCCGGCCGGCCCCGTCGCGGGCGCCGCGGTGGGTGCGGCGCCGGCCTCCAGGGCCCGCAGCGCGTTCTCGGTGAGCGCGTCCTGCGCGCGCAGCGCGGCGCGGTGCGCACGGGCGACGGTCGCAGCCATCACCCGCAGCGGAGGCGCGGCGGGGCGGGCCAGGGCCGCCGGGCGGTACCGCCCGGGGGCGGAGTGCGGCAGCGGCTCGGGCAGGTGGACGAACGGCTCCTCCTCGATGACGATCCGCTCCGCGGCGGGGGCGGTGTCGTGGGCGGGGGCGGGGGCGGGGGCGGGCTCCGGGGCGGAGGGCGCCGTCGCCGGTGATGCGGGCGGCATGGCCGGGGTCACCTCACTGGACTGGGTATCCGGACCGGGCTGGGTGTCCGGAGCGGCTGGGGGGTGCGCGGAGTGCGCGGGCAGGACCTCGGGCGGGTCGGGGGTGAGAACGGCGGCGGCCGCCCGTGCCGTCCGGTCGGCGATCGGCTCGCCGCCGCACGGCACGGAGAGCACCGGCCCGGCCGGCGCGACCGCCTGCGGCGGCGCCAGTTCCTCCAGGCCGACGGTGAGTCCGTGTGCGACCAGCCGGGCCAGTGCCTGGGCGAGCGCGGTGGCGGCCTTGGCCCCGCGCCGGTCCACCGAGACCGCCACGTGGTCGCGCCCCTTGAGCGTCTCGCCGATCCACCGGGTGCAGGTGGCGCCCGGACCGACCTCGACGAAGTAGCGGTAGCCGCGCTCGTGGGCGGTCTCGGTGAGCCGGACGAAGTCGATGGTGCTGCGCAGGGTGAACGCGATGCGACGGGCGATCAGGTCCCGGTCGGTGGTGTCCACCCGGTCGTAGTCGTAGGCGGACAGCAGTTCCAGGCCGGGGTCCGGGGTGCCGAGCGGGTAGTCGTTGAGCGCGGCCAGCGCGTCGAGTTCGGGATCGACGACCGGGCAGTGCATGACGTGGTTGGCGGGCGCCTTGGCCGCCTGGCAGCCCACCTTCTCGATCACCTGGGCGACCTGCTTGGGATCGCCGGCGATCACCACCTCTCGCGGGGTGTTGACATGGGTGAGGAAGACCCGTTCCAGGCCGGCCATGGCCGGGCGCACCGCGTCCGGCCCGGCGAGCAGCACCCGGGTCGCCCACACCTGCCCGTCCGGCACGGAGCCGGGAATGTCCCATGCCTCGCGCACGCGCAGCTTCGGGCCGCGCAGCCGGTCGCGGAAGAGCGGGGTGGCCGCCAGCGCCGCGTCGTCCCGCGCCGCGTCGGCCCACACCCCGCCGGCGAAGAGCATGCTGGACTCGCCCAGGCTGTATCCGAAGCCGCCGTCGGGGCGCAGGCCCAGCACATCGCGCAGCAGCCGGGTGTGCAGGACCGCGAAGTTGGTGCCCGCGGCGAGCATCACGGGGATGTCGTCGATCAGGCGCTCCTCGTGGCGCATCAGGTCCCGGCGGGCGAGCGGGCCCCGGGCACGGGGGTGCAGAGCGCGGTGTTTGAACCGCCGGGCGGGGTGGTCCGCCTCCTGCTCGAAACCGTCCAGAAGGCCGGGGAAGAGGCGGAACAGGTCGCGGCCGGCGCCGGGGTAGGTGGTGAACGCTCCCGGGTAGACGAAGGCGACCCGGCCGTCGGGCCCCAGCGGGCGCGCGGTGCAGTAGCTCCCGGAGGGCGTGGACCACTCGCCGCCCTCGGCGATGACGCGCGGCAGATCGCGTTCGGCGGCGGCCAGTTCGCCGACGAGCCGGTCGGCGTCGGCGGCGACCAGGACGGCGGTGTGGCGGGCGCGGCGGGCCGACAGGTCCCGTACGGCCCGGTGGGTCACCGCCCGCGGCCCTCTCTCGGCGAGTTCGGCGGCGGCGGCGCGGGCCGCCGCGGCCAGTCCGGGGCCGTCGTCCGCCGTGAGCGGCAGCATCAGCACGCCGGGACCGTCGCGCCAGTCGGCGGCGGGCCGCGCCGGACCGGTGCCCTGCGGTGTGCCGCGCAGCACCACGTGGGCGGCGGTGGAGCCGGCCGGGCCGGTGTCGCCGAGCAGGCTGAGCGCCGCGACGCGGGCGGCGCCCCGGCGGCGGACCGGCCAGGGCTGCGGCTCGCCCAGTACGGTGAAGCAGGAGCCCTCGAAGGCGGTGTCCTCCGGGTCGGGCAGCAGGCCGTCCGGAGCAGCGGGGAAGTCGGCGTGGTGCAGGGCCAGTGCGGCCGCGGCCAGTGCGGCCAGCGGCGCCGCGCGCTGGGTGTCGCCCACCAGCACTCCCGTGCTCCCCAGCACGCAGCCGTAGGGGTCGCCCGCGCCGGCCTCAGGGTCGGCCTCCGGGTCGGGCCGGTAGACGGTGGCGAGGGCCGCCGCCTCACCGTGACGGGCGGCGGAGGTGGCACCGCCGAGCTCCAGGTACTCGACGTCGCCCGGGGAGACCTGGGCGTCTGCGAGGGCGGCGCGGGCGGCGGCGGCCACGGCCGCGTCCCGGTCGTCGGCGCCGCTGTGCACCCGCAGGGCGTCCACCGTCGCGTACTCCCTGCGGCCGCTCTCCCCGGTCCGGGTGACGACCACGGCCGCCGCCCCGTCGCCGAGCGACGGCGGCTCCTGGCCGTCGCGGGCGGCCAGCCGGGCCCGGGCACGGGTGTTCTCCGCCCCGGCGGCCAGGTCCACCCCGCCCACCAGCACAGCCTCGACGGTCTCGTCCAGCAGCAGCAGGCCGGCCACCTCCAGTGCCCGGGCTCCGGCCGTCCCGTCCGCCGCGACGGTGAAGGACGGTCCGGTCAGGTTGCGCGACGAGGACAGCCGTGCGGCCATGATGTTGCCGATGTAGCTGAGCACCTCGTTGGCGCCGATCGGTTCGTGCACGGCGCCGCGCACCGCCTCCTCCAGGCGGCTCAGCTCCTCCTCCCCCAGGTGCATCCCGGCCCGCTCGCACTCCGCCCGCACATGGGCGCCGATGTCGAAGCGCGCGCGGTGGGTGTGTGTGCGCGGTTCCATCTCCATCGCGATCACCACGCCGACCCGCCGCTCGGGCAGTGCGTCGGCCTTGGTGCCGGGCGGCGGTGCGGGGTAGCCGGCGTCGGCGAGGGCCTGTTCGGCGGCCTCGAACAGTGCGAGGTGCTGGGGGTTGGCCTGGGCCAGCTCGTTGGGCGGGATGCGGTAGGTGCGGGGGTGGACGTCGATGCGGTCCAGGTAGCCGCCCGGTGCGGCGGAGCCCTCGGCGGGTGTGCCGGACAGCGGGCCGTGGGCGAGTGCGTCCGCGCCGTACCAGCGGTGCGGCGGGCGCTCGACGAGGGTGGGCCGGCCCGGCCGTGCGGCGCGGTGCAGCGCACCGGTACCGGCCAGCGGGCCGAGCCGGACGCCCAGGCCGGTCACCGCGAGTCCGGCGAGCGGCCGTGGTGCGCGGGCTTCGGCCGGGGCTTCGGCGGGTGCTGAGACGGGTGCCGGGGCGGGGCCGCCCGAAGCCGCGGCCTCGGCGGCTTCGGGGCCGGCCAGGACCAGATGGGCGTTGGTGCCGCCGAAGCCGAACGCGGAGACCGCCGCGCGGCGCGGCCCCTCTCCCCGGGGCCAGGGCGTGTTCTCGCGCACGATCCGCTCGGCGGCCGCCTCGCCGCCCGCCGGGCGGAGCGGGTCGGCCACGCCCGGGGTCGCGGGGACGGTGCCGTGCCGCAGCGCGAGAACGGCCTTCAGCAGACTGGTGAAGCCCGCCACGGTCAGCAGGTGCCCCACGTTGCCCTTGACCGATCCCAGCAGCGGCGGAACGCCGCCGTGCCCGGCGAAGAAGGTGCTCAGCCCGCGCAGTTCGGTGGCGTCGCCCAGCGGGGTGCCGGTGGCGTGGCATTCGATGTAGTCCACGGTGGCCGGGTCGATCCCGGCGTACGCCTGACGGTAGGCGGCGAGCTGCCCGGATTCGTTGGGGCTCAGCGGATGGCGGCCGGCGCCGTCGTTGCCCAGGCCCACGGCTTCCAGCACCGCGTACACCCGGTCGCCGTCGCGCAGCGCGTCGCGGAGCCGCTTCAGGACGACCACCCCGGCGCCCTGGCCGGTGACGATGCCGGTCGAGCGGCCGTCGAACGGCTGGCTGACGCCGTTGTCCGGGTAGGCGTGCAGATCGGAGAAGGACAGGTGGATCAGCAGCGGGTCGGGGACGCAGACCGCTCCGGCGACCATGGTGTCGGCCCGGCCGGTGGCCAGGTAGTCCCGGGCCAGGGAGATTCCGTAGAGAGCGGAGGAGCAGGCCGCGTCCAGGGCCAGCCGGGGGCCGCCGAGGCCGAGGGCGTCGGCGGTGGTCACCGCGGGCCCCCCGAACGGCCACAGGTTCTCGGGGTCGGGCTCGCCGTCCGTGCCGGCCGGGTCCGCGGGCAGCGGCAGTCCGGCGCGGGAGAGACCCTCGGTGACGGCCTGCCGCACCGGCGGAACGCACAGCCGCACCGACTGCTCGGTGGGGAAGGCGTAGTTGCCCAGGACCAGGCCGGTGCGCGCCAGGGCGCCGGAGTGGGCGTCCAGCCCGGCGTCGGCGAGTGCCCGGCGCACGGTGTGCACCGACCAGCGGACCACTCGGTCCAGACCGGCCAGCCGGTCGGCGGGCAGGCGCAGACCCTCCAGGTCGATCGCGGGTTCGGTGACGAAACCGCCGCGTACGGCGGTGACGTGGTGGTCCGGGTCGCCCCAGCCGCCGGGCACGTCGGGGCTGGTTCCGAAGACCTCCGGGCCGCCTTCGGTGCGGTGGTCCGCCCCGTCGAGCAGTCCGGTCCAGAACTCCTCGGGGCTGTGGGCGCCCGGGAGCAGGCAGGCCGTGCCGACGATGGCGACCGGCTCGTCCCGGCGAGGTGAACGCGACATTTCTCTCCGTGTCTTCCGCTCGGTGGTTGGTTCTGGGGCGGGAGGGATACCGGCCGACGGCCGGCCCGGCGGTGCGGGAGGGGGGCGCCCTCCCGCACCGCCGGCCGTGCGGTCACGCACTCATCCGGACGCGGGACGGAACTTCGCGTCGAGGCCGGGTGCGTGGACGGCCTCGACACCGCGGAACTCCAGCAGGACACGTCCTCGCGGGGTGCACGCGGTGACGGTGCAGCGGATACCGCCCGCGGTCTCCGCCACCTCGTCCACGACCACCAGGAACGCCTCCCCGTCGGGCAGTTCGGCGTGGCGCAGCACCTCGCCGATCGCGCTGGGCAGCACCGCCTGGCCGCGGTGCAGCCGGGCCCAGACCAGCACCGCCTGGAGCAGCAGGTCGGCCAGGACCGGGCTGTACCCGGGTGCCTGCCAGGCCCCGTCGGCGATGGTCAGCTCGGACAGCCGGCACGCCAGCACCAGTCGCCGCCCGTCGTCCAGGACCTCGGTCAGGCCGCGCAGCCGGGGACCGTGGAAGAGGGTGCCGTCGGTGTACGCGGTGACCGGGCGCCCGGTGCCGGGGGCCGGCAGGCCGGCCGGGGCGGGCGCGGGCACCGGCTCGCCGCTCTCGACCCTTGCCCGGTAACGGGGCCGGCCCTCGCTGTCCTGGATCGCGACATCCCAGGCCTGCGGCGTACCGGAGGGCCTGACCGCCAGCCGGAGCCCCGCCGGCCGGTCGTCGTCCAGGACCAGGCCCTTGTGCACCGCGAAGCCGGTCACCCGGTCCGTGGAGATGCCGGGCAGCACCTGGTGGACGGCGTTGAGGACCGCGCCCAGCGCCGCCGTGGCGGGCAGCACCGGGTGGCCGCCGATGGCGTGGTCGGCGAGCACCGGGTCGTCGGTCAGGGGCGCCAGGGAGCGGTGGAGTTCCACTCCCTTGGCCGGCGGCCCGGCGGGCTCCGGCTCGGACAGCGGAGTCACCGGTCCGACCACGCACACCGTGTCGCCGCCGTGGTCGGCGCCGAACTGCTCGGTGAAGTACCGGACCCCCTCCTCCAGGGGGATCAGCGGCACACCGCGCTCGGCGAACATCCGCTCCAGCTCCGGGGTGACCATGCCGCCCGCCCAGGCGCCCCAGTTGACGGAGGTGATCCGGGCCCGGGGCGTCTCCCGGCGCAGCGCGCAGGCGAGCTGGTTGAGCGCCTCGTTGGCCATGGCGTAGTCGGACTGGCCTCGGTTGCCGAAGAAACCGGCGACCGAGGAGAACAGCAGCAGGTGCCGCAGTCTCCCGGCGGGCAGCGCCTCCAGCACATGGCGCAGTCCGGCCAGCTTGGTGCGCAGCACCCCGTCCACGTCCTCGCCGCGCTTGGCGGTGACCAGTGCGTCGGCGAGCACCCCGGCCCCGTGCACCACTCCGGTGACGCGGTCGGCGTACGGGGCGAGGACCCGGGCCACGGCCTCGGGGTCGGTGATGTCCACCGCGGCGTACTCGGCCCGCGACCCGGCCTCCTCCAGCTCCGCCAGGGTGCGGCGGATCTCCCGCTGTCCGGTCAGGTCCCGGGCGATGCGCCCGACCTCGCGCGGGGTGGGCTTGTGCCCGGCCCGCTTCAGCTCCGCCGCGGCGGCGGCCCGCAGCCCGGCCTCCGGTACGTCCCGGGCCCAGCCGGGCTCGTCGGCCAGTTCGGTGCGGCCGAGCAGCAGCAGCCCGGGACGGTGGGCACGGGCCAGGCCGACGGCGCAGGCCGCGGTGACCCCGCGCGCCCCGCCGGTGACCACCAGCAGGTCCTGCGGGCCCGGTTCGGGGGCGCCGGGCTCGCCGGGCAGGTCGCCGGGCGTCTCGGCCAGGTCCAGAGTGCGGCGGACGCCGTCGGCGGCGAGGCCGACCTGGACGGTGCCCGTGCAGGCATCGTGCACCTCGGCCAGCAGCAGCTCCGCGCACCGGTCGGCGGGCAGGTCCGGGTCCAGGTCGACCGCGCGGCACAGCAGTGCCGGGGCCTCGATGGCGAGGGTCTTCACCAGCCCGGGAGCACCGCCCAGGACGGCCCGGTCCACCCCGGCGGCGCCGGTCAGGCCCATCCGGCCGTCGAGCCTGGTGACGGTGAGGAACGCCGCCCGGCCGCCGTCGGCCGCGCTCCGCTCCAGCAGGGGCTGGACGGAGCCGGCCAGCAGCAGGGTGTCCCGCAGCGCGGTGGCCGCTGCCTCCTGCCCGTCGGCCTCGACCTCGGCGACCACCAGGTCCAGCCGGTCGTCGTCCCCGGAGGGGCCGGTACCGGTGCGGACCGTCCAGCCGCGGGCGCGCAGCGCGTCCGCGAGAGCCGCCAGCGGACCGCTGCCGGTGTCACCGGCCAGGAGCGCGCACGGAGCGTCCCGGTAGGCGTCCGGCAGGAGGTCGGGGGCGGGCAGGGAACGCAGCCGGGCGTGCCGCCGTCCCAGGCCCGGACTCAGGCTTTTGGGGCGGACATCGCCTCCTCCGCGCCGGCGGCTGCACCGGAGACGAAGGCGATGATGTCGTCCAGGGTGCGCAGTTCGGCGAGCTTCTCGGGGTCGGCGGAGGCCGACCCGGGGAAGCGGTCGCGGAGCGCGCCCATGATCTCGACCCGCTTGATGGAGTCGATGCCCAGGTCGGCCTCGACGTCCATGGAGGTCTCCAGCATGTCCACCGGATAGCCGGTCTTCTCGGCGACGCTCTCCAGCAGCGCCTTGCGGACGTCGTCCTCGGTGACGGGGGCGGACGCGGTGGGCTCCGGGGCCGGAGCGGGAGCCGGGGCAGGGGCCGGAGCCGAGGCCGAGGCAGGAGCCGGAGCCGAGGCCGAGGCAGGAGCCGGAGCCGGAGCGGGGGCGGGGGCGGGGGCGGGGGCGGACTGCTCCCGGTGAGCCGGCTCGGGGGTGTACGGAGGTGCCGGCTGCTCGGGCGCGGCGGGGGCCGCCGGCAGGGCCGGGGCCCACTGCTGGGCCGGGGCCTGCACGGGGGCGGGCGCCGGAGCCCAGTCCTGGGCCGGGGGGTAGGCGTGGGGCTCGGCGGGGGCGGGCGCGATACCGCTCTCCAGCATCGCGAAGCTGCGCAGCACCTCACTGGCCTGGGCGTGGCTCTGCCCGATCGCCACACCCTGCTGGCTGATGGCGGTGATACCGGTGAGGACGTTGTCGTCGGGGGAGCTGTCCAGCAGGTTGGTCAGCCGCTCGGCCACCCGGAGCTGGCTGCCCAGGTACTCGCGGTGCATGGACAGGTGCTCCCACGCGACCGCGCCGGTGCCCGGAAGGCCGGCGGCCCGGGGTATGCCGCCCTGCGGGACGGCGGCCGGCGGGGCCGCGGCGGCCTGGGTCTCCTGCGGCACGGCGGGTCCGGCGCCGGCCGGCGGAGTGTTCGCGGTGCCTTCGGCGCCTTCGGCGCGGTAGCCGTTCTCCAGGGCCTCCTGGTAGGCCTGCCTGCGCTGCTCGGAAACGTGGTTCACACCGTTCAACGGAATCGTCATCCCCTCTGCCGGACGGACCGGCTCGATGTCAGCGGTGTAGCGGTTGCAGTCGGTCAGGGGCGCGCCGAGCACGAGGAGCCGTGCGGCGAGCTGCTTGAGCGCGCGGTCGCCGTCCCCCTTGGGGCCGGGGTCCGCGCTGAGGACGACGACGTCCTCTCGGTCGGCGAGGGTGCGGCGCACCAGGCCGGAGAGCACCGACTTGGGTCCGAACTCCACGAAGACCCGGAAGCCGTCCCGGTACATCTCGTCGACCCGCGGGGCGAAGTGGACCGGTGCGGTGAGCTGGCCGACCAGCACCTCCCGGTTGCCCGCGATGCGCCGTCCGTAGGAGGCGCCGGGCGCGTCGGCGTACACCGGGAACGCCGGCGGGCGCACCCGGGTGGCCTCCACGGCCTCCTTGAAGGTGTCCACCGCGTGGGCGACGTAGCGGGTGTGGAAAGCGGCGGCGACGGGCAGCTCGCGGGCGGTCACCCCCTCCTGGCCGCAGTCCTCGGCGAAGGCGCGCACCGCCTCGGTGCCGCCGCCCACGACCACCTGGTCGGGGGCGTTGACGTTGCACACCTCGACGTCCTCGTGGCGGGCGGCGATCTTCTCCACCGTCTCCAGGTCCGCGGAGACCGCGGCCATGGTGCCGGGGTCCTCCGCTCCCTCGGGCCGCATCGCCATCGCGCGGCCCCGGGCCCGGGCCAGGCGGTGGAGGTCCCGGTCGCCGAGGCTGCCGGCCGCCCAGAGCGCGGTCAGTTCGCCGAAGCTGTGGCCGAGCGCGCCGTCGGGGGTGAAACCCAGCTCGCGCAGGTAGCGGTACTGGCCGGCCGAGAGCGCGCCGATGGCGGGCTGGGCGTAGTCGGTGCGGCGCAGCGCGGCCTCCTGCGCCGCACGGGTGTCGTCGTCGAAGGCCGGCGGCGGGAAGACGGTGCGGCCCAGCGGCTCGGCGCCGGCGAACTCGGCGGCGGCCGTGTCGTAGGCAGCGCGCACCGGGGGCACGGCCATGGCAGTGCGCGCGCCCATGCGCGGGTACTGGCTGCCCTGTCCGGCGAAGAGCGCGGCCACCTTCACCGGCCGGGCGTCCCCCGCGGCGCCGTCCTTGCCGCCCAGGAGCGCGTCGCGCCGGTAGTAGGCGCCGCGGGGCAGGGCGAACTCCGGTGTGTCCGGCCGGGTGCGCAGCTCCCGGGCGGCGGCGGCGCGCAGTTCGGCCGCCTCCTCGTCTCCCGAGGCCACCAGCGCCAGCCGGGCGTGGCCGGCCGGGACCGGTTCGGTGCCGTCGGCGGGTGCCGCGTCCGACTCCAGCAGGTCCAGCAGTGCCGCCGGCTCCTCGGCGTGCCACAGGTGGACACGGGCGGCGGGTGCGAGGACGGCGAGTCCCTTGCCGTCCGGGTCGTTTTCCTCCAGCACGCAGTGGAAGTTGGTGCCGCCGAAGCCGAAGGAGGAGACGGCCGCGCGGCGGCGCTCGCGCGCCGGGTCGGCGATCCACGGCTGGGCGAGGGTGTTGACGTAGAAGGGCGAGTTGGGGAAGTCGACCGCCTCACGCGGCCGTTCGACGTTGATGGTGGGCGGGAGCACCTTCTGGTGCAGCGCGAGGGAGAGCTTGATCAGCCCGGCCGCGCCGGCGGCCGCCTTGGTGTGCCCGATCTGCGACTTGACGCTGCCCACCGCGGCGAACTGCCGTTCCTCGGTCGCCTCGGCGTACACCTCGCGCAGCGCCGTCAGCTCGGTGAGGTCGCCGACCGAGGTCCCTGTGCCGTGGCATTCGACCAGGCCGACCTGCTCGGGGCCGAACCCGGCGTCGTCGTAGGCTCTGCGCAGCGCGGTGACCTGGCCCTCCCGCCGGGGGGCGTAGATGGACTTGAAGCGGCCGTCGCTGGATGTGCCGATGCCGCGCAGCACGGAGTAGATCCGGTCGCCGTCGCGCTCGGCGTCCGCCAGACGCTTGAGGGCCAGCATCCCCAGCCCCTCGCCGATGAGGGTGCCGTCGCTGTCCTCGTCGAAGGGCCGGATGCGGCCCGACCGGGAGAAGGCCGGAGTCTTGGAGAAACACATGTACATCAAGATCGTGTTCTCCGCGTCGCAGCCGCCGGTGAGCATCAGGTCGGCGCGGCCGGACACCAGTTCGGAGACGGCCATCCGCACGGCGGCCAGCGAACTGGCGCAGGCCGCGTCCACGGTGCAGTTGGTGCCGCCGAGGTCGAAGCGGTTGGCGATGCGCCCGGCGACGACGTTGCCGAGCATCCCGGGGAAGGAGTTCTCCTCCCAGGGGGCGAAGGCCTTGGTGAACTTGTCGGCGATCTCCTCCGCGTCCCGTTCACTCAGGCCACAGCTGCGCACCACTTCCCTGAGCACGGGTGTCTGCAGACGGGCGGCCAGGGGCTGCGTGAGGGAGTTCGCCCCGGTGATGCCCAGGACGCAGCCGGTCCGGGAGGGGTCGTACCAGCCGGATTCGGGCGCCCCGGTGTCCCTGAGGGTCTGCTTGGCCACCATCAGGCTGAGCAGCTGGAGGACGTCGGTGACCTCCAGGGTGTTCGGCGGCAGGCCGAACTCCATCGGGGAGAACGGGACGGTGGGCACGAAACCGCCGTGCTTGGCGTAGGTCTTGTCCGGTGCGGACGGATCGGGGTCGTAGTAGTCGGAGATCTTCCAGTGGGACTCGGGTACCTCCTCGATGCAGTCATTGCCCTCGGCGATGTTCTTCCAGAACTCGTTCAGGTCACCGGAGCGCGGGTAGAGCGCGCCCAGGCCTACGACGGCTATCGGGGTGTCGGAAAGTTTCCTGGGGGGAGGTTGCTGAACCATGGGGACTCCAACCGGTGTCGGGGAGGGCTCCTGTGTGATGTGCCGCGGCGGGGCGCCCGTCATCCCGGGGCGGGGGCCGCCTCGGGGACCGCCGCGGCGGCGATGTGCCGCAGGGCTTCCGGGTCGCGCAGCATCGAGTAGTGGTCCCCGGGGGTCTGCCCGGTGCTCAGGTCGTCGCAGAGCTCGGACCAGCCCAGTGGATCGGGGGTGGCGAGAAGACCACGCTCGGGGCGCAGCAGGACCAGGGGCGGACCGGCGGGGCGCGGTCGGTGCGCGGCGGCCAGCCGGTTGTTGCGCCGCAGGCCGTCGAGGTAGGTGTCGTAGACCTTGCGCAGACCGGGGAGGGTGGTGCCGGGCCGCAGGACGCCGCTGTCCAGCCCGGCGCGCAGCACCCGCTCCAGCGCCGCGTCCGGCTTGCCGTCCGGGCCGTCCGGGCCGTCCGGGAAGTCGGTGGGCAGGGAGTCCGGACCGCCGCCGCGCTTGGCGGCCAGGTACATGCAGAACCAGGGCAGGGCCAGGCCGTGCCCGATGGCCTCCTCGGGCTGCACATAGCCGGGCACGGGCGCGATGCTGTCCAGCAGCACCAGCCGGCGAGGCCGTTCGCCCTGCTCCAGCAGGCCGGCGAGCGCGTGCCCGACCACACCGCCGAAGGACCAGCCCAGCAGGGTCCAGGGCCCCGACAGCAGTCCCCGGGAACGCAGTGCCTCGGCGGCGCGGGAGGCCAGGAGGTCGATCGAGGTGGTGACGCGTCCGCTGTCCAGCGCGGCCCGGAAGTACTCCGGGACCTGTTCGAGGTCCACCACGTGCAGCCCGGTGCCCGGCGGAAGCGCTTCGGCCAGATCCGCGTAGTGGGCGGCGGGCACGGCGCCCGGGTGGATCACCAGTACCCGGGCGGCCTCCGGTCCGCCGTCGCCTCCGAAGGTACGGACGATTTCGGGCCGAGTGCGCTCAGGCCGCATGCTCGGCCTGCTTCTCGGCGATGTACCGGGCCAGCTGCGCGATGGTCGGGTGATACCACAGCGCTGTGGTCTCCAGCTCGAACCCCAGCCAGTCCTCCAGTTCCCCGGAGAGGACCAGCGCTTCGGTGGAGTCCAGGTCGAACTCGTCGAAGTACTGCTCGGGGTCGACCTCCGCGGGCTTGACGCCCAGCTTGTGGGCGACCTTCTCCAGCAGCCACTTCTGGACGGCCTCGGCGGTGAGCGGTTCCGAGTTGGCGCGGGCGGTCTCGGCGGACGAGGTGTCGGACACGTGTTCTCTCTTTCTGGGAGGCTTCGGGGGCCGGTACACGGCCGCGGGGTCCGCGGCCTGGATTCCGAGCATCTGGGTCAGTTCCGTCACCAGCCACGCGGCGGCAGGGCGAGCGGAGGTCCAGCGGTACACGTGCGGTGCCGGAACGACGTCAGGGGGCCGCGTCGCGGGACCTGTGCAGCGCTTCGCGGATCGCCTCGGCCGCCGCGAGACCGGAGTCGAACGCGGACTCGTGCAGACCGATGACGTCCGGGCCGAGTTTGCGCGAGTGGAAGTAGGAACCGGCGAACATCAGGCGCTCGGCGGGGTCGTTGAGGGAGTAGATCTCGCTCTGGAGTCTGCGGGCCTCCAGGGTGAAGACCGGGTGCCGGTAGGCGATCTCCTCGATGACGTGCTCGTCGCGGATGTCCACTCCGGAGTCCAGGGTGAGGAAGTAGTCCCTGGTGCCCTCCAGGCACTGGAGGTCGTTGAGGTAGTAGTTCACCCAGGAGGCCTGTTCGCCGTCGAGGTCCCTGCGGCCGTAGTTCCAGCTCCGCCAGGCGGTCCGGTCCTCCGGCATCACCGACGGGTCGGTGTGCAGGGTGGCGCGGGTGGGGTGGTAGGCGAAGGCCTCCAGCATCCGCTGCCGCGGGGTGGGGTTCTCCAGCATCGCCAGGGAGTCGTCGGCGTGGGTGGCCAGGACCGCGTAGTCGAAGCGCTCGGCCCCTGCCGCGGTCCGCACCACGACACCGTCCGGCTCCTGCCGCACGCCCAGCACGGGGGTGGCCGGCCGTATCCGTGCGCGGGCCGCGCGCAGCCGGGCGGCGGCGGCGCGGACGTAGGAGACGCTGCCGCCGGTCACCGTTCGCCAGGGTGCTGTGCGTCCTCCCAGTCCCTCGGCGCCGTGCGCGAAGAAGAAGGCGATCACCGTGGAGGCGGGCATGTCCCAGATGCGGTCGGCGGGCACCGACCAGGCCGCCGTGGAGATCAGCACGATGAAGCCGTACCGGAACTCCTCGGAGTAGCCGTGCCGGTCGAGGTACTCCCCCAGCGGGACGTCGGCCTGCTTGCGTACGAAGTGCCTGGGCGACTCGGTGAGGAACCGCCGGGCCTCCTGCCACAGCCGGACGAACTCGTCCGGGTACCGTTCCCGCACCTCCTCCTCAGGCCGCTCGAAGTCGTCGGACACGTAGGCGCTCTTGGCGTCCAGGTCGAAGAAGCAGAACTTCCCCGGGTGGCTCTGCGTCGCCACGCCCAGGTCGGCGAAGAAGCGGGTGATCTTCGGGTAGTGCGGCTCGTTGTAGACGATGAAGGCGGTGTCCAGTCCGAAGGTGCGGCCGGCGTCCTCCACCTCGACCGTGTAGGCGTGCCCGCCCAGCCGCGGTTCGGACTCGAACAGTGTCACCTGGGCGTCCTCGCACAGCCCACAGGCTGCCGAGATGCCTGCCGCCCCGCCCCCTATGACGGCGACCTGCGGTTTCATCGGCTCCTCCTCATGGAATTCGCGGGCCCCGGTGTGGTTCCCCGGGCTCCGGGGGTCAGGGTGAACACAGCGCTCTCCGTTTGCTTGTGGCCACGTCTCCACATGGACGCGGGCGAGCAGGCAAGGTGTTTCGAACCGTCCGGCATGGGCCGACGACTCTCATCTGAATTCATTTCCGGTGAGGCGAGATTTTTCGGGCATAGGCGGCCGAGATCGCCAATTCACCTTCCATGCTTCAGGCCAGGAGAATTGAGCAACGACCGGTGTCACATCAGAGAAACCAGAAAACTACCTGCTTGGAAACCCCTCTCAAGCACTTGGTGAAAGCAGTGGGCAACACGGGTTGCGACGAGGAGACAGGCCGCGCCGGCGAAGGCCCGGGCCCGCCCCGAGACCGGCGGACGCAGGTGACCCGCAGCGGGACGGGGAAGCTTGGAGGAGGCTTCCGGCCAAGGCCCCGAAGGCTCCGGGAGGAAGGCGCCGACCGCCGGGCCACGACCTCGCGGCCATCGTCGGCAGGACAGGTCCGTCTCCCTGACTAACCTTCTACGTAAGGCAGTTGAGGCGTCACAGTCGATGCGCGAGCCACGCACCGCCACCCCGTGGAAGACCGGACTCCCCTGGCCGCTTGCCGGATGTCCGGCACGCGTTGCCGGAGGCCGAAGCAGCCTGCGCGCCCGGCGGGCACGGCACCGCGCCCACGCTCGGCGGCGCTACTCGGCCGACGCCGCAGAGCCGCACCCCCCGACCGCCCCGGCACCAACCGGGGAGGGAGGCCGGTCCACTGCTAACAAACTGCTCGGTGCGAACCCTTCGGAAGTTCCTGCGAACACACCGGCAATCACAGATCGCCACCCCCGCGCTTTCAAGGCGAAAGACGTCCGAGCCCCCGCTGCGTCTCGGAACGGGCATGACCTTAGCAGGGTGCGCGCGCCCCCTGCATTAACGGGGCACATCTTTTTCACACGCTCCGGAGAATTCGACATGACGTCAATATGGGACCGTGCAGGTACCCCGTGGGGCATCCCGGCCTGGGATTATGCGGCGAATGGGTGAGCGCACCGGTGTTCACCTCCCTTCCCCTCCCGCTGTCGCACTGCATACGGCCCCGGGCCGGGTGTCACCGCACGGGCCCCTCCTCCGACGGCCGCGCAGGGGTGCCCGGCGGTACGGGTGCCGCCGGGTCCGGAGCGGAGCTACGGTGGAGGAAGAGCCCTACCAGTGCCCCGGGAAGGGGGCGGCACGGTGACCCGCAGTGTGGACGGAACGCCCCTCACCGACCTCCGCGCCGGCTTCGCCGGCGATGTCATCACCCCCGGCGACGCGCCCTACGACGAGGCCCGCACGGTCTTCAACGCGATGATCGACCGGCGCCCCGCCGTCATCGCCCAGTGCGAGAACGAGCACGACGTGGCCGAGGCGATCCGGTTCGGGCGGGAGAACGGCCTGGAGATCGCGGTCCGCGGCGGCGGGCACAGCGTCGCGGGCATGGCCCTGACCGAGGGCGGCATCGTCATCGACCTGCGGCGCATGCACACGGTCGCGGTGGACCCCGGCCGGCGCACCGCGCGGGTCGGCGGCGGCGCCGTCATGAGCCATCTGGACCGGGCCACCGAACCGTACGGTCTGGCGACGACCGGCGGCCGGGTCTCCACCACCGGGGTGGGCGGGTTCGTACTGGGCGGCGGAGCGGGCTGGCTGGACCGCAGGTTCGGGCTGGCGAGCGACAACCTGCTGTCCGCCGAGCTGGTCACAGCGGACGGCCGCACCGTGCGCGCGAGCGAGGACGAGAACCCGGAGCTGTTCTGGGCACTGCACGGCGGTGGCGGCAACTTCGGCGTGGCCACCTCGCTCACCCTGCGACTGCATCCGCTTCCGGAGGTGACCGCGGCCCTGCTGATATGGCGGCCCGACGCGGGCCCGGAAGTGGCACGTGTCTACCGCGGCTTCCTCGAGTCCGCCCCGGACGAGGTCGGCGGGGGGCTCATCTACCTGACCGCGCCGCCCGAGGAATTCGTCCCCCGGGACATGACCGGGAAGCTCGCCTGCGCGGTACTGATCACCTACGCGGGCGGCATGCAGGAGATGCGCGATGTCGCCGAGCCCGTGCTCGACATGGACCACGACGCCGAGATGATCACCGAGCTGTCCTACGCCGACCTGCAGTGCATGCTCGACGACCCGCCCGGTTACCGGAACTACTGGTCCGCCGAGTACCTGGCCTCCTTCCCGGACCCGGCCGTGGACGCCTTCTGCGCCCGCGCCGCCGATCTGCTCGTGCCCTCGCCCTCCCAGCACGTGCTCTTCCCACAGGGCGGCGCGGTCGCGCGGGACCCGGCGGACCACCCGACCCCCTGGCGGCGGGCGCCGTGGGTGGTCCACCCCTTCGGGCTGTGGGAGGACCCGGCCGACGACGAGCGCGTCAGGCGGTGGGCCCACGACGTGCGTGCCGACGTCAGGCCCTGGTCGACCGGCGCGGTCTACCTCAACTTCATCGGGGACGAGGGCGAGGACCGCGTCGTCGCCGGTTTCGGGCCGGACAACCACCGGCGGCTGGCCGCGGTCAAGGCCGAGTACGACCCCGGCAACGTCTTCCGGCTCAACCACAACGTCAGGCCCCGCTGACGCCGCGCCCGCACGGCGTGGCGGGGGCCGGGACGACGGCGGTGGAGGCCGCCGGCACCGACGACGCACCGGCCGGGCGGCGGCATGACCGTACGCCGGGCCGGCCGAGGCCTCGATGTGACGCCCGGTCACCCCGCTCCTGGTTACCGTGACGACGCGTCCGTAGAATGCCTGTGTGAACCGGCGACCGCACACACCGATCCGCCTCCACCGGGCCCGGGTCCGCATGGTGCTGCTGGTCCTGGCGGTGCTGACCGGGATGGTGGCCATGCACGGCCTGGGTCCGGTCGGTACGGCCGCCCCGTCGGGCGCTCCCCGTGGCGCGTTCGCGGCCGGTCACGCGATGCACGCGAGCGCGGACACCGCCGCGTACGGCTCCCCCGGCACCGTCGCGGGCGACGCCTGCGCGCACCCGGACCACGGGACGAACGGGCACCTGGACCACGCCGACGCCATCTGCGCGGCCGTGGGCGTCCCCGGCCCGCCCGTCCTGCCGACGCTCCTCGCCTCCGTCGTCGCCCCGGCGACGGAGGCGGCCGCTGCGGGACAGGCGCCCTCGGCGGCCCTCTCCTGCCGCGCTCCTCCGTCACTGAGCGCACTGCAGCTCCTGCTCATATAGGCGCGCCTCCGCGCGCCGCCGCTCCTCCCGGGGACCGGCGGCCACGCGCGACGCGCCCTTGTCCCGCCCCGCCCTCGGGGTTTCCCTCCCACAGCAGGAGCCGTATCACCATGACCGCACACCGCTTCGTCCTGCGCCGCGCCGCCCTCGCTGCGACCGCCGCGACCGCCGCCGCCGTCCTGGCCGCCTGCGGTTCCCAGGAGCCCTCTCCCGCGGACCGCGGCGGCCACGACGACAAGCCCGCCGCGGGTTCCTCCGCCCCGGCATCGGCCGGCTCCCACAACGCCGCCGACGTCTCCTTCGCACAGGGGATGATCCCCCACCACCGGCAGGCGGTGGTGATGGCCGAGCTGGCCGGGACCCGGGCCGCCTCACAGGAGGTCAAGGACCTGGCGGCCGAGATCAAGAAGGCTCAGGACCCGGAGATCGAGACCATGTCCGAGTGGCTGGAGTCCTGGGGCGAGCCGGTGCCCCCGGAGACGGAGGACATCGCCGGGACGGACCACTCCGGCCACGGCTCCCACGGAATGCCCGGGATGATGGACCCCGAGGAGATGGCGGAGCTGGAGAAGTCCTCCGGCGAGGCGTTCGACACCGCCTTCCTGAAGATGATGATCGAGCACCACGAGGGTGCGGTGGCCATGGCCGAGGAAGAGAAGGAGAACGGTTCCCACGGCCCGGCGAAGGCCATGGCGGACGACATCATCACCGCCCAGAACGCCGAGATCGACACGATGGACGAGCTGCTCGGCCACAGGTAGGGCCGCCGCCGGAGACCGGGGTCCGCATGACGCGGACCCCGGTCTCCGGTTTATGCACCGCTTTCGGGTGTTACCCGTTCGCGCGGCACCGCGGGCCCTGCCCCACGCCCGGGCAGAGCCCGCGGGATCGAACGAAACAGCGTGAAAGGGGACAACCGTGACGACGATGGTCAGCGAGATGCTGCGCACCTACCCGGCCGACCTCGGCGGTGTGAACCGCGAGGCCATGGAGCGCTGCATCGCCGAGTGCTTCGACTGCTCGCAGGCCTGTACGGCGTGCGCGGACGCCTGCCTGTCGGAGGACATGGTCGCCGAGCTGCGCAAGTGCATCCGCACCAACCTGGACTGCTCGGACATCTGCGAGGCCACCGGCAAGATCCTGTCCCGGCACACCGGATACGACGCCAACATCACCCGCACCCAGCTCCAGGCCTGCTCCATGGTCTGCAAGTCCTGCGCGGAGGAGTGCGAGCGCCACGCCGACATGCACGAGCACTGCCGCATCTGCGCCGAGGCCTGCCGCCGCTGCGAGCAGGCCTGCAACGAGCTGCTGGCGACCCTCTGAGACCGGGGACCGCTGTCCTCCGCCGCCCCGGCCCCGGCCGGGGCGGCGCCGCGTACGGGCACGGGCGGGGCCGGGGCGGCACCCTCCCCGCCGGGTCCGGTGGCGGGCGGCGTAGATTGGCGGTTGGCACAGCACCGTACCGACGCGAGGATCTCCGATGCCCGCTCGTCTCCGCTCCCGTTCCCGCTCCCTGGCCGCCGTGACGGCCCTGCTGGCGGCCGTCACGGCCGGCTGCTCGGGCGACCAGGACGGTCACCGGGACTCCTCCGCCGGGCACTCCCGCGACGGCGGAACCGGCATCGACCACATCCACGGCCTGGGCGTCAACCCCGGGGACGGAAAGCTCTACGTCGCCACCCACCGCGGCGTCCTCGCCGTCGACGGCGACGGCTCCGCGAAGCGCGTGAGCGACATCGCCGACTACATGGGCTTCACCGTCGCCGGACCGGACACCTTCCTCGGCAGCGGCCACCCGCCCGAGGGCAGCGACGAGCCCGCCAACCGCGGCCTGATCGAAAGCACCGACGCGGGAAAGACCTGGAAGACCCTCTCCCTGGCCGGCGAGGTCGACTTCCACGCCCTGGAACAGGCCGGCGGCACCGTCTACGGCTACGACAGCACGAACGGGATGCTGCGCGTCAGCGAGGACGGCGAGAACTGGGACGAGCGGGCGAGGCTGGCCGCCCTGGACATCGCCGTCGGCCCCGCCGGCACCGACACCGTCCTGGCCACCACCCGGCAGGGCGTCGCCCGCAGCACCGACGCGGGCGAGACCTTCGCCGGCGCCGCCGGACCGGTGCTGGCGTACCTGTCCTGGGCCGGCGGGGACGGACTGTACGGGATCGGCCCCCGGGGCACGGTCCACCGCAGCACCGACGGCGGCGGAAGCTGGACGGAGACCGGCACGGTGCCCGGCGGGCAGGCCCAGGCGCTCACCGCGGTCACCCCCGACCACGTCCTGGCCGCCACCGCCGACGGCGTCTACGAATCCACCGACGGCGGCAAGACCTTCACCCGGCGCCTGGAGACATCGGCGGGCGGCCACTAGTGCCGCGTCAGCCGAGGTTCGCCCGGTGGCGAGGCTCCCCCGGCCCCCGGCCGGGGATGCCCCCGGGCGCGTGCGACCGCAAGGCGGCCGGAAGCCGCATGCGGTCGGTCCCGCCCGGACTTTCGGCCAACGCGGCATGGGGGCGCCCCGGCCGGATGCCGGGGGACGCGGCGAGCGGGGTGGACCTGGCTGACGCGGCTCCGGGTCCGGCCCCGGAGCACTCCCGGCCCCGAAACCGGCGGGAAAAGCATCAGTCCTTGTCCTCGTGCCATCCGTCGCTGTGCAGGAACCCCTGGAGGGCGCGCCGCCGTCCGGTGTGCTCGCGGACGCGGGCCGCGTACTCCTCCTCGTCGACGACGGGGACGCCCGTCTCCCTCAGCACCGACAGCGCGGGCGCGGGGCGTTCCCGCTCGGCCCGGGAGAAGAACTGGCCGCGCAGGGTGTCCAGTACCTGGTCCAGGGCCGACCACAGGGGTTCGGTGGCCGCCGGGTCGGGCCGGCTCCCGGGGGCGACGCCGGCGCGGAGCAGCAGCAGGGCGTCGTCGAGGGCGGCCAGCGCGCGGGCGGGGGCCTTGTTCCGCCGGGTCGAGTGGAAGCAGTGGACGACCGGGTAGGCCAGATGCTGCTCGCCCAGGCGCAGCAGCGGCTCGGTCAGGGAGACGAGCTGCTGGTTGAACATGGAGCTGAAACCGCTCCCGGTCCACCCCACGGCGACGATGCCGGCGGCGTCCTGCCCCAGGGAGTGGATCTGCTGGGCGAGCACGCGCTTGTGAACCACCGCCTGCACCACCTGCACCAGGTAGGTGAGGGAGAGCGTGACGAGGAAGAGTCCCGTCAGGGAGGCGGCGGCGGTGGCCACCTGGGCCCAGGCGGTGTCCGGCACGTAGTCGCCGATGCCCAGGGTGAAGACCGTGTAGCCCGTGAAGTACACACGGTCCCACCCGCCGGCTGGCTCGGAGGTGCGGGAGGCGACGACGGAAGCCGTGTCGGAGCTGAAGACCAGCCACCACCCGGCCCACAGCAGCACCGCCCACGTCGCGAAGGTGATCAGCAGGGTGCACGTTCCGCTCCACTTCAGGAAGGCCGAGCCGCGCCCCGCCCGGGCGTTGAGCGCCAGGAACACCCGCCACACCGTCCTGGCCACCCGGCCGCTGACCGGACCGGTGACCGTGACCATCGACAGCGCGGTGACCGCCGCGTCGGCCAGCGTCAGAATCACCAGGGCGCAGCCGGCGATCGCCGCCGGCACGCTCGTCACGCCGCCTCCTTCCGCGTGTCGCCCCGCCGCTCCCCGGCCCTGCGGTAGGCGGTCAGACCGGGGGTGGTGGTGATGCCGTGCACGACGGTGCTGGAGGCGATGACCAGCGTCCCGGCTGCCAGTACCGGCGGATCGGCGCCGAGCCGGTGGGCCTCCATCGTCAGGTAGAACAGGGCCGAGACGCCGATGGGGCCGAACCAGCCCATGAAGAGGGTGTCCCGCCAGTTCAGGGACAGCGGCCGTTTCAGCGCCAGCAGGACCGGCAGACGGCGCAGCAGCAGTACGCCCAGGACCAGCAGGGCGCCGCGCCACCAGCCCAACTCGCCCCACTCGCGCCAGGGGATCACGGCGCCGAGCACGACGAACAGCGGCAGGACGAGGAAGCGGTTGACCGCCTCGTCGTTCTTGTCCTCGTCGGCGCGCTCGCGGACCGAGCTCGTCGCGTTGAAGGCGAGCCCGCTGACGAAGACGGCCAGGACACCGTCGAGGCGCAACAGCCCGGCCGCCCCCAGGACGAAGAAGGCCAGCAGCAGGGTGTAGACGAGCAGGGGGCCGGACTGGACGGTCCGGTGCTCCTCCGCCTTGCGCAGCGCCCGGCCGCCCAGCACGCCCGCCACCGCTCCGAGGACGACCGCGCCCAGCACCTGCCACAGGGACTCCAGCAGTGCGTCACCGCCGCTGAGGGTTCCGGCGATCGCCACCGCGGCCAGCACCAGGGGCAGGGCGAGACCGTCGTTGGCACCCGACTCCAGGGAAAGCAGCTGCCGGGTGCGGGCGGTGATCGTCTTCTCGGCCGGCTCGCCGGTGACCACGCTGGAGGCGAGCACCGGGTCGGTGGGGCACAGGGCCGCGCCCAGCAGCGCCGCCGCGCCGAGGCCGACCCCGAGGACGGCGGCCGACAGGGCCGTGGTGATCAGCGCCATCCCCAGCATGGCCGCCAGCAGCAGGACGGTCAGGGGCTTGGCCCTGGACCGCACGTCGTGGAACGGGTAGCGCAGGGCGATCGCCATCACCGACACCGCCAGGAGCAGGCGGGACGCCTCGTGCAGCTCCTTGTGCCCCTCCACCACGGTGGGCAGATCGAGGACACCCAGCACCTCCGGGCCGAGGACGATCCCGGCCAGCAGCGCCAGCAGCGGCCCGCTCAGCGGGGCGCGCTGGATACGCGCGGAGAGGACTGCGACCACCAGGGCGAGGGCCGCGGTGACGGTCAGGAGTTTGTCCAGCATGTCCGTGCGGCTGCCCTGCTCCGTTCTTGTCATGCACCGATAGCCGGCCCGGCCACCCGGCGGGCGGGGCGTCCGGGTGACGTGGACGGCCCGAGCGGCCGGGCGGGTGCGTCGGCCGGGCCCCGGAGCGGGAGCAGCCGCTCCGGGTACCTACAAACGTTCGCTTCCGGCACGGAGGAGCAGCACCATCCCATCCGAAGGGGTGGTGTCAGACGCTCTCCGGCTCAGCCCGGTGTTCTGACGGACCGTCAGCGGAAATCCGGCCCGTCAGGAAGCCGCGACGGCGGGTCGCACTGAGGAGAGGAGAAACCCTTGAGGGCAGCCGACTCGAGTGATCGCGCCGCTCATCGGGGTCGCCGCATCCCACGGCAGCGCCGGGGCCCCGGCGGGCCTCGCACGGCCGCCTGCCCGCTCCGGCGGGAGCGGGCACGCCACCGGGAAGACCGGCTCCTGCCCCGGCGGGCCGAGATGTAGGAGGTGCCCGGCACGAGAGAACACCACTGCGAGCGACACGCCCCCGAGGAAGCGGGCGGGGCCCGGCCACCGGACCCCGCCCGCACGTGTGCCCGGCGGGCTCCCACTTCCAGGGGACGGCGTGCCAGGGCCCGGCCGGGTCGGTGGACAGGACCCGGCGGGCGGCCGGCATCTCATGGCACCAGTGGCCGGACTCCTCGTCGTCGTCGGAGTCGTCGAAGCGCAGGCAGCGGCCGAGGACGCAGCCGGCCGTCCGCACGGGCGGGCCGTGCCTCCACAGAGCGGTTGGGGGCAGGCGTCACCATGGAGGGCCCCCGGTTTTCGCGTGTCTCCCCCGATCCGGGACGTGAGAAGTCACCGAATGCGCTCCGCCCGTCACAACCGCTTCGCCGCAAGCGGTTCGACCGGTTCCGCCTCCGGCCCGCGGCCGGGCCCGGCGGCCTGCGCGACGGTGTGCGGGGGGATGTGGCGCGGCGGGCGCGCAGGCGGCGTGCGTGCCCGGCCGTACAGGGGGAAGGGCTGCGGTGTGCCTGCTCTGCCTGCCCGCCCTTCCCACCGCACCCGTTCCGAACGCGAGCGGCTCGCCCAGGAGCTGCTGGACCGCGCGACTCCGGTGATGAGCGCGCTGGGCGTGCTGTTCCTGCTGCTCGTGCTCGGCGAGCGGCTGGCCCGGCCCGGCAGTGCGCTGAGCACGGTCATGGCCGTGGCCGGCTGGCTGCTGTGGGCGGTGTTCGCCGCGGAGTTCCTCGCCCGTCTGCTCATCGCTCCCGACACCAGAGCCTTCTGGCGGCGCAACTGGTGGCAGCTCCTCTTCCTGGTGCTGCCCTTCCTCCGGGTGCTGCGGCTGGCGCACTCGGTGCGGATGCTGCGCACCGGCCGGGTGCTCTCCTCGGTGGTGCGCTCCTCCCGCTCGGCGCGCCGGGTACTCGGCGGCCGGATCGGCTGGCTGGCGGCCGTCTCGGCGATCATCGTCCTGGGCAGCGGGGAGCTGGTGTACGAGTTCGGCTCCTACCGTTCCCTGGGCGAGGCGCTGCACGCCACCGCGCTGGCCACCGTCACCGGGGAGCCGCTGGACCGGCCCGGTGCCTTCCCCAAGGTCCTGGAGATCGTGCTGGCGGTCTACTCGGTCGCCGTCTTCGCCACCCTCGCGGGCAGCCTGGGGGCCTACTTCCTGGAGTCGCGCACCGCCGGGGATCATCGGGTCGGGGTCGGCAGCGGAGGGGGCGGGGATCCCTGATCACAGGTGGGTGTCCGGGCAGGGTCCGCGTGGTCGGCGAACCGGCGTCCTCGAAGCCGAGGGCCGCCCGCACGAAGTCACCGCCCCGCCCTCGACCGCTTCGCCGCCCTGTCCCACGGTCCCGGCGAACGCCGCCGCTGCCGCATCCCGCGCGGCATTCCGCTCATCCGGCCTCCTGCGGACTCATGCGCCGGGCCCGGAACAGCAGCAGCATGCTCACCAGGGCCAGCACCACGAGCACGACGCCCATGACGACCTCGTTGACCTGGGCCGCCTCGGGGGTGTTCTCCGGGCCGCCGTAGTCGATCAGGGCGGGCGCGACCAGCAGCCACACGCCGAGGAGCAGGACGATCAGGTCCGACAGCCACCCGCGCGGGCGTACGATCCGGGCGAAGGCGATGAGCAGCAGCACGATGCCGACGCCGGTCTCGTTGCGCTGGGCGTCGACCGCGGCGTCGTCGAAGGGGTACCTGAGGAACCACGAGGCCAGGACCAGCCAGATGCCGGCCAGCATCATCAGGCCGGTCACGAGCTGGTCCCGCACCCCGGAGGGACCGGGCGTGGACGCGGCGTCCCGGGCGGCTGCCCGTCCGCGCGGGGAGGAATGACGAGTCATGAGAACTCCTTACGGGATCTTCCCGACCATCTTCGTGCCGTTTGCGGCGGTTCGCCCAGTGCGCACCCCCGTCCCGGTCCCTTCCGGCGCCCTCCGCCCCCGGATCACCCTTCCGGCCGTACTCCGGCCGCTCCCCCGACGTTCGCCAGGGAACTGCCCGAGCCGGCCTGGGAGCGGGTGATCACACTGAACTTGCCGTCGGTCTCCAGCACCACCGCGGCGACCTCCTCGACCGAGCCGACCCCCTGGGAGCGGATCGCCTGAAGCACCTCGCTCCCGGTGACGCGCTGCCGGGCCATCGCCTCGTCGAGCATGCGTCCGTCGGTCAGCAGCAGAGTCGGATCGGCCTTGACCAGCCGCCGGAAGCGGCGGGACCGCACCGCCGCCCGGGCACTGGCGAACTGGAGGGTCACCAGCAGGGCCAGTGCGAGCACTCCCTCGGCGAGGGAGACGGTCGCGTTGAGCAGGATGGTGGCCAGCGTCGACCCCAGGGCCACGGTGACCACCAGGTCGAACGCGTTCATCTTCGCCAGCGTGCGCTTGCCCGAGAGCCGCACCGCCGTGATCAGGGCCGCATAGGAGCACGCGGTCATGACGGCCACGCGCAGCAGGTCGTATCCGGTGTCGAAGAACATCGGGCACGACTACCCCGCGACTCCGTTCCGCAACATGTCCGCGCTTCCCTGTGACCGGCCCGGTACCCGCACCTTCAGCGGGGCCGCGCGGCGTGCAGACCGGCGGTGACCAGCTTGCGGATGGCGATCACGGCGGCGGCCGCCGCGATGGTGCTCCAGTTCGGGTCGCCGGCCAGGCGCAGCAGTCCCGCCGCGGTCAGGAAGTCCAGGAGGACCGCCAGCGTGGGCGCGAGCCGCCTCGCCGCCGCGAGCACCACCGCGGCGGCCACCAGCCCGAAGGCGGTGGTGGCCAGCGCCGCCAGGTTCAGGGCGGTGGTCATACCGGTTCCGCCCGGGCCCGGGGGCCGTCCCCCTCCTTGCGGCGCTCGCGTTCGATCTCGGCGCGCTCGGCGGCGATCTCCCGGCCGAGGAAGAAGTTCAGGGCGGTGCGGATCGCCGCGATCGCGGCGAGTTGCCCGATCTCGGTGAAGCTCGGCGCGACGGCCGTGCGCAGTACGTCTCCGGCGAGCTGGAACTCCAGGCCCAGCGCCAGGAAACGCCCCAGGGTGAGCCGGATCCTGTTGAACCTGCGGTCCGGGCCGCCCCCGCGCACCATGGTCAGCAGGAAGCGCCCGAACGCCCAGACGGCGCCCACGAAGATGATCAGTGCGCCCGCCGCCTCCACCAGCCTGACCAGAAGGTCGACTGCTTCCCTGAGCGCGGACTCGGGCAGCACTTCGGCGGTCGTGTTCACGATCGGCGAGTACCCGCACCGGTCCGCTCATTCCGCGGACGGCCGGTGTGAGGCGTCTCACCGGATTTCATCCGGATTCATTCGACCCGGTGCGGAATGTCCGCGGTGGCCGGACGGTTGTACTCGTCGCGGGTGCCGGAGGGCGGGACAGTGTCCCCGGGCCTCACAACACCGCCTGCGAGGACGATCGTCCGGCTGAAGCCTCGCAGTGCCACTCGCCGCGAAGGCGACCGCCGCCCCCGGCACCCGCATGTCAGGCCGGCGCCGGCCAGGTTCCCCCCGTCCTGGCCGGCGCCTCCCATACCCGCGTGCCGGGCGTTTGCCGGGCGTCCGGCGGCAAGTTACCGTCACCCGCATGACAGCCGATCCCGTCCGCGCCCGGGTGCGCCTGAGCGCCGAGGACCGGCGCGGGCAGTTGATCGCCATCGGGCTGAGGCTGCTGGTCAGCCGCCCCATCCACGAGCTGTCGATCCACGAGGTGGCGGCCGAGGCGGGTATCTCGCGCGGTCTGCTGTTCCACTACTTCCCGACCAAGCGCGACTACTACGCCGCGGTGGTCCGGGCCGCCGGGCAGCGGCTGCTGCGGCACACGCGCCTGCCGGACGAGGGCGGGCGCGAGGAGCGGGTGCGCGCCGTGGTCGGGGGTTTCACCGGCTTCGTGCGGCGCCGCCGCGCCAACTACGTGGCCCTGGTGCGCGCCGGAGCCGGCGGGGACGAACTGGTGGTGGAGGTGTTCGAGGGCATCCGCGCCACGCTGGCCGAGCGGATCCTGACGGCGCTGGGCGAGCCCTCCCCCGATCCGCTGGTGCGGCTCGCGGTGCGCGGCTGGCTGGCGATGGCGGAGGAGATGGCGATCGAGGCCGGGGAGGAGGTGGCGGCCGAGGAACTGGTGGGCTTCCTCGTCGACGGTCTCGGCCGGCTGCTGGCGCCCCTGGGCGCACCACTCGCCCCGCCGCGCTGACCTACCCGAGCCCGCCGGCAGGCGAGGGTGATCCGGACCACCCCGCACCCACGCTATTGAGCACTGGTCAGTATGTTGGCTACGCTCGCCGTCGCGACGACGCCGCCGTGGGCGGGCGCCCCGGACGTCGGACGTCCCCCGGCGAGGAAACCGGCCGTGGACTTCGCCCGTTCACCGCGGGCCCGTGAGCACGCCCAACGCGTCACCGGGTTCGCCGGCACCTCGCCGGTACCGGGACCGTCTCCCGCGGGGGCGCGCGCCTCGGCGCCCCCGCGCGGCCGGGCCGAAGGCGGGGCGGTCCCGCCGCCGGCCGCGGGGACTGCGGCGACAGGGCAGGAAACACGACGGAAGACACAGGAGCACACGGCATGAGCACCCGTCAGAACATCCTCATCACCGGGGCCAGCGCCGGGCTGGGCGAGCAGATGGCCCGCGAGTTCGCAGCCAGGGGGCGCGACCTCGCCCTGTGCGCCCGCCGCACCGACCGCCTGGAGCGGCTGCGCGAGGAGCTGCTGGCCGCCCACCCCGGCATCACGGTCTCGGTACGCGCGCTGGACGTCAACGACCACGGCGCCGTCTTCGAGGTCTTCCGCGCCTTCCGTGCCGACCTGGGCTCGCTGGACCGGGTCGTGGTCAACGCCGGACTGGGCAAGGGCCAACCGGTCGGCACCGGCCGCTTCGACGCCAACCTCCAGACCGCGCGGACCAACTTCACCGCCGCCCTCGCCCAGTGCGAGGCCGCCGTGGAGGTCTTCCGCGACCAGGGGGCGGGCCACCTGGTCGTCGTCTCCTCCATGAGCGCCATGCGCGGCCTACCCCGCAACCTCACCACGTACGCGGCCAGCAAGGCCGGCGTCGCGGCCCTCGCCGAGGGCATCCGCGCCGAGCTGCTGCGCACCCCGGTCAAGGTCACCACCCTCTTCCCCGGCTACATCGCCTCCGAGATGAGCGGACCGGCCGGCCGGACGCCGCTGATGGTCTCCACCGAGAAGGGGGTGCGCGCCATGGTGAAGGCCATCGAGGCCGAACGCGCCCAGGCGAAGGTGCCCGCCTGGCCCTGGGTACCCATGGGCTTCGCCATGCGCCGGCTGCCCCTGGGCGTCGTGGCGAGGATGAGCTGAGAAGACCCGCTCCCCCGGCCTTCCCCGGGCCCCGGCTTCGCCCGCCTCCCCGGGCGGCGCGGCGGCAGCGCCGGCCCCGACAGCCCGGAAAGCACCGACAGCACTTCGACGACAGGAGGGCAGCGATGCCGGTCATCCATCTGGTCCGCCACGGCCAGGCCACGTTCGGCGCCGACACGGCCGAGGGGTACGACGCGCTGTCGGACCTCGGACGCGGACAGGCCGAGGTCGCCGGGGCCGAACTGGCCCGGCGTGCGCCGCGCGACCCGGTCGTAGTCTGCGGCACCCTGGCCCGGCAGCGCGACACCGCGGAGATCATCGCGAGGACCGCCGGGCTGCCCGGGGCGCCGCGCACCGATGCGCGGTGGAACGAGTACGACCACATCGACCTCGTCGAGCGCTACGGCGGCTCCGCGCCGCAGGACGCCCCCGCCGGCGCATCCGCCGACACCTCCGCCGGCTCACGTGGCGTCCAGGCGGTCCTCGACCGGGCTCTCGAGGCGTGGATGGCCGACACCGGCGAGGGCGGCTGGCAGCGGTTCGCCTCCGGCGCCGCCGACGCGCTGCGGGGACTGGCCGACGGACTCCGGCCCGGGAGCGACGCGGTGGTGGTCACCTCCGGCGGGGTGCTGGCGGCCCTGTGCGGAGGGCTGCTGTCCGCTCCGCCGGCCGGAATCGTGGCACTGAACCGGGTAACCGTCAACGCCGCGATCACCACCCTCGTCGCGGGTTCCTCCGGCATCAGCCTGCTGGCCTTCAACGACCACGCGCACTTCGCCGGGGAACGGCGTGCGCTGCTCACCTACCGCTGACCCGGCCGCTCGCCGCCGTCCGCCCCTGCGGAGCGGTCCCCGCCCCCGTGCGCGCGGTGCGGGCGGCCGCACGCGAGCCGTCCCGGCCGAACGGGGAGTCCGGGCCGGGACGGCGTCACGGAACGGACGCGGGCGGGTGCGCGGGAACGTCCCCCCGTGCCCGCCGTGTCAGGACAGGCTCGCCAGCGCCCGGTTGAGGGTCTGCGACGGACGCATGACGGCCGAGGCCTTGGCGTCGTCGGGCCGGTAGTAGCCGCCGATGTCGGCCGGGGAGCCCTGGACCGCGGCCAGCTCGCCGACGATCGTCTGCTCCTGCTCGGACAGCTCCTGCGCCAGCGGGCCGAAGGCCTGCGCGAGCTCGGCGTCGTCGGTCTGCTTCGCCAGCTCCTGCGCCCAGTACAGCGCCAGGTAGAAGTGGCTGCCGCGGTTGTCGATGCCGCCGATGCGGCGGGTGGGCGACTTGTCCTCGTTGAGGAAGGTGGCCGTGGCCCGGTCGAGGGTGTCGGCCAGCACCCGGGCCTTGGCGTTGCCCGTGGTCTGCGCCAGGTGCTCGAAGCTGACCGCCAGGGCCAGGAACTCGCCCAGGCTGTCCCAGCGCAGGTAGTTCTCCTTGACCAGCTGCTGGACGTGCTTGGGCGCGGAGCCGCCGGCGCCGGTCTCGAACAGGCCGCCGCCGTTCATCAGCGGGACGACGGAGAGCATCTTGGCGCTCGTGCCCAGCTCGAGGATCGGGAACAGGTCGGTGAGGTAGTCGCGCAGCACGTTGCCGGTGACCGAGATGGTGTCCTCGCCGCGTCGGATGCGCTCCAGGGAGAACTTCGTGGCCTCCGCCGGCGCCATGATCTCGATCCGCAGGCCCTCGGTGTCGTGCTCGGCCAGGTAGGTGCGGACCTTCTCGATCAGCCTGGCGTCGTGGGCGCGGGTCTCGTCCAGCCAGAACACCGCCGGGGCGCCGGTGGCGCGGGCGCGGGTGACGGCCAGCTTGACCCAGTCCCTGATCGGGGCGTCCTTGGTCTGGCACATGCGGAAGATGTCGCCGGCGCCGACCGTCTGTTCCAGCACGACGTTGCCGTCGCCGTCGGTCACCCGGACGGTGCCGGTGGCGGGGATCTCGAAGGTCTTGTCGTGGCTGCCGTACTCCTCGGCCTTCTGCGCCATCAGGCCGACGTTGGGCACCGAGCCCATGGTGGCCGGGTCGAAGGCGCCGTTGGCGCGGCAGTCGTCGATGACGGCCTGGTAGATGCCGGAGTAGGAGCTGTCGGGCAGGACCGCGAGGGTGTCGTGCTCCTGGCCGTCGGGGCCCCACATGTGGCCGGAGGTCCGGATCATGGCCGGCATGGAGGCGTCGACGATGACGTCGCTGGGCACGTGCAGGTTGGTGATGCCGCGGTCGGAGTCGACCATGGCCAGCTCGGGGCCCTCGGCCAGCTCGGCCTCGAAGGACTCCTTGATCTTCGCGCCCTCGGGCAGCGACTCCAGGCCCTTGAGGATGCCGCCGAGCCCGTCGTTCGGGGTGAGGCCGGAGGCGGCGAGGGTACGGCCGTACTCGGCGAAGGTCTTCGGGAAGAAGGCGCGCACCACGTGGCCGAAGATGATCGGGTCGGAGACCTTCATCATGGTGGCCTTCAGGTGGACCGAGAACAGCACGCCCTCGGCCTTGGCGCGGGTGATCTGGTTCCCCAGGAACTCGCGCAGTGCGGCCACCCGCATGACGGCCGCGTCCACGACCTCGTCGGCGAGCACGGGCACGGACTCGCGCAGCACGGTGGTGGAGCCGTCGTCGCCCACCAGCTCGATGCGGAGCGCGTCGTCCTTGGCGAGGACCGCGGACTTCTCGGTGGAGCGGAAGTCGTCCACGCCCATGGTCGCCACGTTCGTCCTGGACTCGGGGGTCCAGGCCCCCATGCGGTGCGGGTGGGTCTTGGCGTAGTTCTTCACCGAGGCGGGGGCGCGGCGGTCGGAGTTGCCCTCGCGCAGCACCGGGTTGACGGCGCTGCCCTTGACCTTGTCGTAGCGGGCGCGGATCTCCCGCTCCTCGTCGGTCCTGGGGGCGTCGGGGTAGTCCGGGAGCGCGTAGCCCTTCTCCTGGAGCTCGGCGATGACGGCCTTGAGCTGCGGGATGGAGGCCGAGATGTTCGGCAGCTTGATGATGTTGGCCTGGGGGGTCTTGGCCAGCTCGCCGAGCTCGGCGAGCGCGTCACCGATGCGCTGGTCCTCCTTGAGGTACTCGGGGAAGACCGCGATGATCCGCCCCGCCAGGGAGATGTCACGGCTCTCCACGGCGACGCCCGCCTTGGCTGCGTAGGCCCTGACCACCGGCAGGAAAGAGTACGTCGCCAGGGCCGGGGCCTCGTCGGTCTGTGTGTAGATGATGGTCGAGTCAGTCACCGGGTGCTCCGCTCCACGTCTGCAACATTGCTCGACATCAAGATATCCCGTGGAGGGCCTTCCCCCGAAAGTGCCCCGCCCCCGGCGGCGGCGCGTTCGCGCCGCCGCCGGGGGCGGGGTTGCGGGGGCCGCGGGCCCGGCCGTCTCAGTAGGGCCCGTTGACGTTGTCGATCGAGCCGTAGCGGTCGGCCGCGTAGTTGCAGGCGGCGACGATGTTGGCGACCGGGTCGTACTGGCTGTTCGCCGTGCCCGGGACGTGGTAGGCGTCGAAGGTCGGCTTGATCACCTGGAGCAGGCCGATCGAGGGGGTGCCGCGCTGGGCGTTGATGTCCCAGTTGTTGATCGCGTTCGGGTTGCCACTGGACTCACGCATGATGTTGCGGTGGATGCCCTCGTAGGTGCCGGGGATGCCGTTGGCCCGCATGATGTCCAGGGCCTCGCGGATCCAGCCGTCCAGGTTGTCCGCGTAGGCCTTCGGTGAGGCCTGGGGCGCGGTCTTCTCTGCGGCCGGGCGGGCCTCTGTCCGGCTCGCGCGCTCCGGAGCGCGCTTCGGTCCTCCGCCGGAGGACCGGGCGGCCAGGGTCAGCTCCTGGCCGGGGAAGATCAGGTGCGGATCGTCGCCGACGGTCTCGCGGTTGGCTTCGTAGACCGCCTGCCAGCCGCCCTCGACACCGTGGGCGGTGGCGATCCGGTGGAGGGTGTCGCCGGAGGTGACGGTGTGGGAGTCGGCCGCGGGCTTGCGCTCGGCCCCGGTCCTCACCTCGGACTCGCCGCCCGTCTGAGTGACGGGGACTCTGTCGGGGGTGCCGGAGCCCCGGGAGAGGCCGGCCGTCGGCCCGCAGGTGGGCCAGGCTCCCGGCCCCTGGAGTTCGAGCAGCTTCTCACCGGCGGCGATCTGCTCCTGCTTGGTGGCCAGATCGGCGCGCGGCGCGTACTCGGTGCCGTCGGCCGCCTCCCAGCTGGACTGCGAGAACTGCAGTCCGCCGTAGTAGCCGTTGCCGGTGTTGATGGACCAGTTGCCGCTGCTCTCGCATTCGGCGACCTTCTCCCACACCGCGGTGGAAGCCGCGCTCGCGCTGCCTGCGGCGACCATGGGTGCGGCGATTCCCGCACCACCGGCGGTGAGGGCGAGGGAGACACGCGAGAACTGACGGGATATCAAAGGTGTGCGGGGGCGGCGGTGACGACCACGGGACATGGGTGTGCTTCCTCTCCCACGCCTGCGAGGTTAGCTGTCGGATTCGGGCCGGAGTTGCCCGGCCCATTCCCTTCGCGTCAGGGGACGTCGGGAATGGGCTTCACCCCAAGCCGGGCCGCCGAAGGCGCGGCACGGCGCGTATGTGGTTTCCCCGCTCCTGCCATGGTCAGCTGTTGCCTCTCCCCGGCCGGGCGGCAGGACTCGGCGTCCCGGCGGTGGAGCCCCCACCAAGGACGGTGAAGGCCAGGACACATAAACACAGGCAATTCACGGAAGACAAGACGTCGGAAATCCGACGGCCTATCACTTTGTCACCGAGCCGACAAACACGG
Source organism: Streptomyces shinuiensis (assembly GCF_043660855.1). Lineage (NCBI taxonomy): Bacteria > Bacillati > Actinomycetota > Actinomycetes > Kitasatosporales > Streptomycetaceae > Streptomyces > Streptomyces shinuiensis. Next base: position 572,848 of record NZ_JBIHML010000001.1, read on the forward strand.
CCGCCATGCGTGTCCGGCCACCGGCCGGTCACGGGAGCCCGCGGGGCGGCACACACCTCAAAACGCCTCCGGGCCAGGAATTTCAGCCGCCGGCGTCCAAGGAACCCGGCGGCGGGCACACGAAGGGCGCGGCAGTGTGATTCCCGGCACACCATTCGAACGGCCGGGCCATTATGGGGCGTTGCTCACGACAGGAGCCTTTGAGGAACATAGGGGCCGTAAGGTCACGACTGATCCCTTCCTTCCCAATGACCCACTGTTCACCGCATAGGCGTTTTGCCGGTTTTCCGGTGCAGTCGCGGAGGCGAACGGCGGAAGCGGCCCCTCGCGCACGTTCACGCGAGGGGCCGCACCGCGCGGCCCGGACTCCGGCCGCCTCAGGACCTGCCGCCCGGTTCGTTGCGCCGGGCCCGGACCCGGCCCCGGTTCAGACGCGCTTCAGCTCCGCCGCTCCGAACGAGACGTCGAAGCGGTCGCACCAGATGCTCACACTGGTGAAAGCGTCCGGGTCGACATCGGCGGGCAGCGCGTAGTTCTGGTCCCCCTTGTTGCCCTTCAGCTTGCCGAGGCTGACGTACTCCCCGTCGTCGAAGACGCCCCAGCCGGCCCGGCCCTCCTTGACCGGCGCGTCGGTCAGCCAGACGTACAGGTCGGGCCCGTTGCTGGTGTCGAGGTCCTCCAGGCGCACGACGTGGGAGCCGTCGGCCAGCCGGACCAGCCGCACCGTTCCCGATGTGGCGTGCTCATGGGAGATCAGGTCGCCGCCGGCCAGCGTCCGCGGTCCGGCCTGCGCGGTCGGCGTCGCGGAGGCGGTCTCCCGGTCGGCCGCCGACGGGGCGGGCGCGCTCGGGGCCGCGGGCAGCGACTCCCGCACGGTCTCGTCCTGCCACAGCTTCCACGGCTGGAACCAGTACAGCCCTACACCGGCCGCCACCACGGCCACCACCGCGACCGCCACGACCAGCGGCCTGCCCACCACAGCGCGCAAAGCGCCCACCCCCATCCACTCGGAAAGTCAGCCGCCCCCATTCAACGCCAACAGCGGCGCCGGCGCACCATCCGGTACGTGGACGACCCACCCAGCCGCGCCGCGGCGCGCCGCCCGCATGGGCACGGGCCCTCCCGGTCCATGCGGCCGGGTGTCACCGGCGGTTCAGGCGAACTCCTCGGCCTCCACTGGGAAGACCTCACCACCGGAACGGCCAGCATCCGGCGCTCGCTCCAGCGCACTCGCACCGGCGGCCTCACATATCTCCCCACCAAGGCCCGGGCATCCGAGCGCCGTATCGCGCTCCCGACCGAATGTATCCACTCCCTCAAGGAGCACAAACAGCAGTAGGACACGGAGCGCGAGACCGCAGGGTCAGCCTGGCAGGACAGTGGCCTCGTCTTCACCACCCCTACCGGCCGGCCTCTCGCCCCGGCCAACATCACTCGCCGCTTCCACAGCTTCCTTGACCGGGCCGGCCTCCGTCGCATCCGCTTCCACGACCTCCGGCACTCGACTGCGACCCTGCTCCTGGAACAGGGCGTCGAACTCGTCGTGATCAAGGAACTCCTCGGCCACGCCCACATCGGCGTCACCGCCGACGTCTACGCCCACGTCCGCCTCCGCCTCCAGCGTGACGCCATTGACGCCCTCGGCACCGCACTCGGCAGCCCGGAGACCACCGAGAGGGCGCGCTCCGACGGCGATGAACCGCCACCCTGCGCAGCCCCCGTCCGCTGACGTTGCCGTCAACTACTGCCGTCAGACCGCGCAGAAGCCCCGTCAGGACACACCTGACGGGGCTTCGCTTTACTTGCGCGAACCTTCAACGACTATTCGAATAGCTCCGTCTCAAGGCGATATTCGCGCCTCAAGTCCTCCACCAGGCGCCTACGCGCAAATTTCACCACGCCGCGCGCCCACCAGGATTCCTCAGGGATCCTTGGAAACGCATCCGGAATTAGGAGTGCACGGAATCTTGAGTCTACCGCTTCCACTTCTGCGCGAAGTGGCACAAGCTCGGGAAAGCTTTGCAGTTCCGCAGAATCCATGGCCCTCGCCAGAGAATCCCTCGATGTCAGATCATTGAAGTAGTCTTCGGCGTCACCCCGATAGCCCTGTTCGCACTCTTCGACGAACGTCCTCCAGCGAGACAGGAGCGCCTCCGGTTCGACGTCACGCCACCGACCAGACTCTCTGACAAAGCTAGAGAACGCGTCGCGGAAGTTCTCAGTACCGTGAGTCATCGGGCCGCCTCCCGCTGGAAGTACGCGAGCGGATCGTCTGGCCGGAAATAGGTAGTGATGGTATTTCCGTTCCTCATTCCTATTCTTCCCTGGGAATCCATTCGAATGATGACGCCATCACTTCTAACAGCTTCACGAGCGGCGGCAGGGCAGCTACCGGGACACATCAGCGCCTGCGCGTCCGCGACGTACCTTTCAAACCCATCATCCGTTTCATATTCCGGCATATCAGGCCTACGGGTGGGGTTTCCGGAATCATCGAGACCCAGGACATGCTTGTCGTACTTCTCGTCCGCAGCACCAATCTTGAAGTCGCAGTTGCTGTTGTGAACCAGGACCGGCGTGGCCCCCGCCAGCACATAGTACGTGTGCTGGGCAGGGCCTATTCACCTGCATTTGCGCAGGTCAGCGCCGATTCGCCTGTCCGTGGAAGTCCGTCGGCGTCCGCCGTTGGCGGGCCCGGTTGCCGTCAGCGTTGCCGTCAGACGCGTCCGTCTTCGACGCCGAGGATCCGCAGGCCGTGATAGCGGCGGAAGTCCTCGAAGTCCTTGAGGTTGAGGGTGGCGAGCGGGAGGTCGTAGGTGAGGGCGGTGGCGGCGATCCACATGTCGTTGGTGGGGCGGGGCCGACCGCGCTGTATCCCTGCCGCCGAGAGCCGTCCCCACGTTGCGGCGACGGCCTCGTCGCCGGGCAGGACCGGGATGTCGGACAGCCAGTCGGCGAGTTCCTGGCGGCTTCGGGCACCCCAGTGGCGGATCTCCATCCACTTGGTGAGCTCGCCGTGGGTGACGAAGGTGATCAGCGGCTTACGGCCGATGAGCCGGGTCGCCAGCGGGCTGGTCAGCTTGCGCTTGTGCAGCCGAGAGGCGACATCGGTGTCGAGGATGACGGGTTGCACCGGGCCGCCTCAGGCCGCGTCGCGGTGACGCTCGGCGTACGTGAACGCAAGGAACTCCTCCAGTTCCTCGTCCGACTCGAAGGTGTCGGCGGCGAGGTCGTCCAGGGAGCGGATCGGCTGTGTGTTCTTCGCTGCCAGAAGCTCCTCGAGCGACAGGCGCGGCCTGGGCTGCGGATAGCTGAAGTCTTCGGGGGCGGGCGTGCTCATCAGGACCTCCAGCAGTGCGGGAAACGGCTGCATGGCCAGCATACGGGCGCTCCCACCTGCTGACACGAGGGTCCGCCAGCACGAGCGGGACCTCGAACACACATGCCGTAAACCCCTTGGTCCTGCTGTGGCGTGGGCGCCTGGTTGATCTGGGCTGCCGAGTGCCGGGGCATCGGAAGACCGTGCGGCCTGTAGGCCGTTCCGGGGTGCTGTCTGTGCGCGGCCAGGGGCCGGGTTCGGGTGGCGGGGCGGCGCCGTAGCGGCCGGGCCCGTGACCCGGCCGCGCGCGGGTCCGCGTCAGCGGGCAACCGGGCCGGCCTCCGCCGCATCCGCTTCCACGACCTCCGCCACTCCACCGCCACCCTGCTCCTGGAACAAGGCGTCGACCTCGTCGTCATCAAAGAGCTGCTGGGCCACGCCCACATCGGCGTCACCGCAGGCGTCTACGCCCACGTCCGACTCCGACTCCAACACGACGCCATCGACACCCTCAGCACCGCGCTCAACGACCCGGCGATCACCGGGACGGCCAACGGCGACGGCGATGAACCGCCACCCTGCGCCGCCTCCGTCCGCTGACGTTGCCGTCAACTACTGCCGTCACCCCACGCTGAAGCCCCGCCAGGCAGTGCCTGGCGGGGCTTCAGATTTGCAACCGCATACGATGGGAGGGCTGGCTAGCCGTCGATCAACGACCGTGCGGCTTCATCCCCTGCTTCCGTATTGGCGATCCATGCGCGACTGCCCAGCTGAGGTTCCCAGGAAAGGCGCTCAAGGTCATCGAGCACCAACTGGACAACTTCACCAGCATCTCCCCTCCACGGCGAGAACCCCTCTGCGACAAGTTCACCAATCTGGACCAGGCCATTCTCGAGCAGGAAGTGCAGAAGCTCGACGAAGAGGTCCTTCCACGAAGATTCCTTCCCAGCTTCCCGCGCCGCCCAGATGAGCTGATCGATGGGAACCCAGTCGTCCAGTCCCTCGATCAGCACGTCAGCGAACACGCGTCTGTCGATCATGGCAAGTGAACCTTCAATGGCTTTCCACCGCTACCAGGCTGAATATATACTGTCGCCCCACCGGAAGCAGACGCTGTTCTCCACTGGATCACCGTGCCATCTTCAAGTCGATACACCTCGGGAATCTTTGGGCCCCGCGCTGGGAGTTGCTCAGCGACAGCAGTCCAGCGCTCGAAGGCATCGCGCATCGTCTGCTCATCAGGCATCTCCCGAACATGCCCTTGCCTTCCCTTCGGTAGATTGTCGAACTCGGACTGCCATACGCCACAAGATCCGTTGCTGTTGTGAACGAGAATCGGCGTCTGACCAGCGAGTGAGCCCGTTCCAACCTGGCCGCCGGGCAGGTCCGTTGGGATGACAGACAGGTGAAGCCCCTGGCAGATGGGTTTTCGACCAAGAAGAACCGTCTCCACCAGAGGCTTCGTGTGCTTGTCTACCCGTCCGGCGTCGACGTGTCCAGCTCTGCCCTGCGCTTCCTGTCCGCCAAGCTCCGTCAGCGCCGCCGGGAGCTCGGCACCCGGTGGCGGCGTCTGAGTCCGGGCCGGCAGGCCCTGCTCACACTCGCCCATCTCCGCAACGGCCACCCGTACGCCCAGCTCGCAGCCGGATTCGGTATCGGGACCACCACCGCCTACCGGTACGTCACCGAGGCCGTCGAGCTCCTGGCCGCGCTCGCCCCGACTCTTGCGGAGGCGGCCCGGACGGCATCGTCGAAGGCGTTCGTGCTGCTGGACGGCACCCTGCTGCCGATCGACCGCGTCGCCGCGGACCGCCCCTTCTACTCCGGGAAGCACAAGGGGCACGGGATGAACGTGCAGATCCTGGCCGATCCCACCGGTCGGCTGCTGTGGACCTCACCGGCTCTGCCCGGAGCCGTCCACGACGTCCGGGCCGCCCGCGAGCACGGCATCATCGCCGCTCTCACGGCCACCGGCATCACCTGCTGGGCCGACAAGGGCTACCGAGGCGCCGGAGGCACGGTCCGTGTCCCGTACTGGGGACGCTGGGAGACGCTCTCCCAAGGCCAGAAGGCCGTCAACCGGTCCCACGCCAAGATCCGGGCCCTGGTTGAGCAGGCCGTCGCCACCCTCAAGTCCTGGCGGCTCCTCCGCAAACTGCGCTGCTCGACCACCCGCATCACAAGCCTCGTCCAAGCCGTCCTGACCCTGCATCTGGCCAGCTCAGACCGATGATGGAAAGAGCTCAGTACATAGTACGTGTGCTGGGCAGGGCCTATTCACCTGCATTTGCGCAGGTCAGCGCCGATTCGCCTGTCCGTGGAGGTCCGTCGGCGGCCGCCGTTGGCGGGCCCGGTTGCCGTCAGCGTTGCCGTCAGGCGGCAACTACTGCCGGGAAAGTCCGGCCGGATCGATTGCAACAGGGAACGGGGCATCCAGGCGGGTGGTCGCGCCCGCGAGTGCGGTCGTCCGCTCCATGTACCGGCCGCCTTCCAGCTCATAGACGACGAGCATCGGATCCGGGTCGAACTCAAGCCGCCAGAAGTATGGGATGGCGGCCTCGGCGTAGAGCATCGGCTTGAACTTGCGGTCCACAGTGCGGTTGCCGGGAGAGACGAGCTCGGCCACAAGCTGTACGCCGTCGGCATCGACACTGACGCCGTCCTCGGCGGTCGCGCCGGCATCGGTCACAACGAGATCAGGGACGACGAGGCCCGAGGGCAGGATGACGTTGATGGCCTCCAGCACCTCGACCGGCGCCTCGGCGGCCTGGGCTGCCGCGTGGAGGATCATGGCGAGCCGGAGCGAGGCGCGCTGGTGGCGGATGCCGGGTGCGGGGGACATTACGAGTGACTCCCCCAGCAGTTCATAGCGGGTGGTGCGGTCTTCGGGCAGGGCGAGGACGTCAGCAACGGTCCAGGGCCCTGTGTGGTCGATGGCAACGCTCATATCCCCTTCACCTCCTCGTCCGCCCGGCAGCCGCGGGATGCATCGGCAGGCGGTACACGGCCAGCATACGGGCGCTCCCACCTGCTGACACGAGGATTCGCCAGCACGAGCGGGACCTCGAATGCGCGTGCCCAATTCCTTGGACACCAGGCGCTCCGGCATGGGCGCCCTTGGCTTGACCTGGGATGCGGGTGCTGGCATGGGTCGGTCGTCCTGCGGTCTACCGGCCGTTCCGGGGTGCTGTCTGTGCGCGGCCAGGGGCTCGGGGGCGGGCGGCGGGGCGGCGCCGTAGCGGCCGGGCCCGCGTCAGCGGGCAACCGGGCCGGACTCCGGCGCATCCGCTTCCACGACCTCAGACACTCCACGGCCACCCTGCTCCTGGAACAGGGCGTCGAACTCGTCGTGATCAAGGAACTCCTCGGCCACGCACACATCGGTGTCACCGCCGACGTCTACGCCCACGTACGACTCCGCCTCCAACGTGAAGCCATCGACACCCTTGGCAACGCCCTCAGCCAGACCGACGACGAACCCGAAGATCCACCCGCCTCAGCCGTCGTCCGCTGACGTTGCCGTCACCGTTGCCGTCAAACGCCCTGGAGGCCCGGTCGGAATCTCCTCCGTCCGAGCCTCCAGGCTTTTGTGTAAGCGGAGCGCTATGCATGTTCCATTCGGCTAATCCATCGCTGACATACGTCAACGGTGATCGGCTCGAACAATTCAGGGCTCGACACCTCGAAGAGGAATTGAGTCAGCAAATCGTTGTCGCTTTCATCGATCTCAACACGCTCCAGCATGTGAACTATCCCAGCCCATCGCGGCAAATCTAGAACGTTCACTTCTCCGGAAATGCATCGCTGGAGTACCTGCCTTACCGCTTCGCGCTCCAGGCGCACGGAAGGCCCTTCATGTCGATCGCATCGGTTGGCGGCGTCGATCAGTCCGTCCAGCGGGGCTTCCCATCGAATCAGGCTGGCCAGAGCCTGACAAGCATTCGACTCCACAATCCTCACCCTCACTTGAACTTGATATGCGCGATGCTGCCGTCGGGGAGGAAAGTCGTCTTGTAAGCCAACTCCGTTGCTCCTTCAGCATCTACCCGCTTCCGATACACCGCGTACGACCCCGGAACCCTTCCAGGGACCTTGTAGCTGAACTCCGCACCACCTCCGGGGAGCCGAATGATCTGCGGAATCTCGGCATCCCCAGGACTCTTCTTCATGAAGCCAGTGAGGTTCTTACGCAAGGCTGGCGAAAGGTCATCGACACCCGCAGCAGCAGCAACCTTTTCACCTCGTGTCAGGTTTGTACCGCAAGGCCCATTGGAGTTATGAACCAGGACCGGTGTCTCGCCAGCCAGCACATAGTACGTGTGGAGGTTGCTGATGGTGAGGTTGTGGACGGTGGCGTGCCGGGTCCAGCGCTTGACGGCGCTGATCTGAACGTGAGTTCCGGCGCCGGTCTTGAGCCACTGGCCGGGGTGGAGGTCGGTGGCGTCGAGCCATTCGCCCAGCTCGGGGACCCAGAAGGGGTGGCCGTCGGTCGCGGTGACCGAGGCGGTCCTGTCGCCATTCTCTCCGTCGAGGTCGATGGTGATCTCAACGAGGTTTTTGGCTCCCGAGCCGGTGATCTCGGCGGTGACCGTTTCTACGTGGGTCCGGCCGGTTTCCGGGTCGGTGGCCACGACCTTGTCGCCGAGTTCGACGTCCTCGATGGGCTTGGTGGTTCCGTCGGCCATCAGCACCTGGGTGCCGGGGACGAAACTGTTCGCGGTGGGACAGTTGCCGATTTCTGTCTGAGGTGATGGTGAGCCGATGGCCGGCAGCGGCACGCAGATGTTGCCCGGTGTCGCCTCCGCTCCTGGGTTGCAGTAGACCGTGCCGGACTCCGGATCGAGGAGATTACCGTTCCCTGTGCACTGGAAGCCGAGCATGCCCCCTTCGCAGACGCCGGTATCACTGGGGAAGTACTTGAAGTACTCGCCGGTTTCGTCGAGTGGGATGCTGAACTCGCGGAGTGAACGGGTCAGCGAATCGTCGACGAACTGCTCGCGCTCACGGCCGATCGTGGTGCCGGAGACCGGGCGGGGGTGTTTCTTATTGATCACCTTGTCCAGTATTTGCGGCCACTTCGGACGGCGTCCTTCAACAGGACAGCGCCGTTGGGTCCGAGTTCCGGGGTGAGCCCGTCCAGGGTGAGCGGGAACGTCCACTCGCGCGGCGCGGCGGGGGTGTTGAGGACGATCGTTTCCTTGAGTGACCGGCGGCCCGCCTGCAGGGCCAACCTCGATTTGTCAGCGGTGATTGCTGCTTGTTGAGGTGGCGGCTTCGCCTCGTTTGTGCCGCTGGTGGGCGGGTGGGACCGTCGCGTGTCGCTGCGGCTGCGCCGGGTTCCACTGGCCCGGAGGCTGAGGGTGCTCTCCTTCCTGATGCTCGTGGGATCGCTTCTGTGCTGGTCAAGTGGCCTGTAGGCCGGTGAGCCGGTCCCAGGCGAGGGTGAAGGCGGCCGACCAGGGCCATGACGCGTCGAGGCGGAGGTACCGGATTCGGGCGTGTCGGGTGAGGCGGCCGGCCTGGTGGTAGATCCGCATGCGCATGGTCTGGGGTTCGGCGCCGGCCAGGTCGTCCTGGTCGTGGAGGACGAGGAGTCGGAGCCAGGCGTCGAGGTCGGCCGCGACGTTCGCGGCGAGCGTCCAGCCGCGGTTGGCCTTCCAGGACTTGGCGGGCAGGTTATGCAGGCCCATGGCCTTGTTGGTGCGGACGCGGTCCTCGACGACGGCGTGGTGCCGGTGCAGGGCGTCGATCCACTGGATTTGGTGCGAGCCCGGTATGCCCCAGAGTTTGGTGATGTTGGTGGCGGTGATCGAGTACTTCCAGCCGGTCTTCTTCTCGAGGTCGGTGAGGTTCTCGGTGTGCCGGCCGGACGGGCGGACGCGGCGGACGATCAGCCGCATGCCCGCCGGCCAGCCCTCCCGTTTGTTGAGGCCGGTCAACTCCGCGACTCCGCTGTGATCGTCGTCGTGCGGGTCGCCGTTCTGCTTCAGGCTGGATTCCCAGGCGTGTTCGGGGAGCTCGGCGATGGCGGCCTCGTCGGCGGCGGTGATCTTCCAGCCGGTGGTGAAGCGGACCCGGCGCCGGGTGGTGGTCAGCTTCTCCATGTGTTTGTGCAGGTCGTGGGTGGCTCCGGCGCCGTCCAGCCGGACCAGGATCTTCGCGCTGGAGGAGCCGGGGATCTGTGTGAGGGCCTCGTCCAGGACGGCGATGTGGTCCGCGGCGGTGTTTGAGCCGGCGCTGCCGGTCCGCAGCAGCATGGCCAGGCACTCCTGCGTGTTCGCGCACCACGCGGCCAGCGGATGGAACCCGAACGTGCGCTTGAAGGTGGCCGAGGCGCCCTCCTTCTTGGAGGCGGCGGTGATGATCGTGGCGTCGATGTCGACGATCACCCAGCTCTGAAGGCGTTTCCCGGCGACGGTCAGCCAGGGGAAGCCCTCCGGCCGCAGTGCCAGCCAGGTCCAGACGATCCGGCGGACCCGCGCACGAGCCCGGGCCACAGCGGCCAACGTGGTGTCGTCGAGGCCGGCGAGCAGTCGGCGGATCGTGGAGTCCGAGGCGGGCGGCCCGAACACCCGGTGCTGGTGGAGGGCCAGTTGCTCGGCCTCGAGAACGCTGCGGGCGCCGAGCGCGATCGATATCGCAAGATGGACGAACACCACGGCCCGGTCCCGCCACCCGCTGCCGCCCGTCGGAAACACCCTGGTCAACGCGGTGATCAGTCCACTCCGGTCCGCCAGGCGGCGCAGGAGGACGGCTCCGCTGTGACCGATGATGCCCGTGCCGTCGGCCCCGACCCGCAGGCCGTGGTCCCACGCGGTAGTGTTGCGCACCAGAAAGGTGTCCTGACGTCTGCACCGGATATGACTTAGACACTCACATCCTTGCAGGTCACGGGCATCTTTCTGCTGTCAGGGCGTCAGCTCAGCGAATTCAGCTGAACAGTCGAGGCCAAGGCTGCGGCGTTCCGCAGGAGTGGGACGAGAAGCAGGGCGAACCCCATACCGAAGGCGAGAGAGGCCCATGTGGACGATCAGTCCCAGGATCGCCTCGTTCGCGTTGGCCGCCGGTGCGTCCGAGGCGTGGAAGGCCGTGGACCTCGCTTACAGCGGCGCGATTCCCGGCATGCCATGGCTCACGGCATACCACATGTTCGCCAGCAGGAACCCGGTCCCGGCGAACACTCCGGCCGCTGCCCCGCGGGCAAGCAGCCCGCCCAGGTCGAGCGGTCGGAGTTCCGGCCCGCTGATCACGTGAGGCATGTGCATGTGCGGTGCGTGGGACCGCTCTTTCATCATCGTCATGCCCGCTCACCTTCTCGTCGGAAGGGGAGGATGAATCCTGTCATCCGTGGCCACGGCCATGGCTGCCCGCGAGATGCGGTGGCACGCAGCCGGTTCCCCACCGCACTCCCTTGACTCCTCCCCGGCGGAACGGGGCCGGCCTGCTGCCGCGTCACCACCGGTCGCAGGGCAGACACGGGCCTGTCGAATGCCTGACCGCGTCGGCGGAGTGGCGGGCCCGGGGTGCACCCATACGGGGACACTCCGCGTGCTTGGGTGCGTCAGCTGGAGCGCAGTGCCGCGAGCGCGTCCTCCACGGCGCGGTGGAAGGTGGGGTAGGCGTACATCATGTGCCGCAGCCGGTCGACGGGGACCTCGGCCTGGACCGCCACCACGAGGCCGTAGAGGACCTCCCCGCCCACGGGACCCACGGAGGTGGCGCCGACCAACACCCCGCGGTCCACGTCCTCGACGAGTTTGATCAGGCCCTCGTTGCCTGCCTTGTGGATCCAGCCGCGCGTCGATGACGGCACCTGAGCGGTGCCGGCGCGTACCCGCAGACCCCTCTCACGCGCCTGTGCCTCGGTCAGCCCCACGGAGCCGACCTCGGGGTCGGTGAAGGTGACCCGGGGCAGGGCGCGGTAGTCAGCGCCGGGGCCGGGTGTGCCGAGGAGCGCACGGACCGCGATCTCGGCCTGGTACATCGAGACGTGCGTGAAGGCTCCGCGCCCGGTGACGTCTCCCACGCCCCACAGCCCCGGAGCGGCTCGCAGGTGCTCGTCCACTTCCAGGGCGCGGGCATCCGGGTCGAGGCCCACCGTCTCCAGTCCGAGCTCCGTCAGGGCCGCGCGCCGCCCGGTGGCGACCAGCAGGCGCTTCGCGGTGAGTTCCTCGCCGCCGTCGAGGGTGACGGTGAGGGTGTCGCCATCGTGGCGCGCGTGGGCGGCCCGCGCCCCGGTGCGTACGGTGACTCCCTCGGCGGTCAGGACCTCGGCGACCAAGGCGCCTGTCTCGGGTTCCTCCCCCGGCAGCAGTCGCTCGGCCGCCTCGACAATGGTGACCGCCGTGCCGAAACGGGCGAAAGCCTGGGCCAGCTCGACTCCCACCGCCCCTCCGCCCAGCACCATGAGCGAGTGCGGGCTCTCCTTGGTGGCGATCGCGTCGCGGTTCGTCCAGTACGGCACCGTGTCCAGGCCCGGCACCGGCGGAATCTGCGGACGGCTGCCGGTGGCGAGTACCACCCCGCGCCGCGCGGTGAACTCACGCCCGTCGGTCTCCACCCGTCCCGGCCCCGCCAGCCGGGCTCGCCCCCGGACGAAGTGCCCGCCCTCGCCGGTGAACCGATCCACGGCCACCTGATCGTTCCAGTCGTCGGTGGCCTCCTCACGGATCCGGGCGGCCACCGTTGCGAAATCCGGTGTGACCTGCGCCTGCCCTGCCATACCGGGGACGCGGCGGGCCTCCGCGAGCAGGTTCCCGCCGCGGATCATCATCTTGCTCGGGATACAGGCCCAGTACGGGCACTCCCCACCGACCAGCTCGGCCTCGATCCCGACGACCTCCAGTCCGTTCCCGGCCAGGCGCTGGGCGACATGCTCGCCGCCCACGCCCATCCCGATGACCACGACATCGGCCTCCTGCGCCATGTCCGTCTCCTCACTGAGGCGCTGATATCCCTGTTCCGGTTCATACCGGGAAATCGGTGAATGTCTTCCGCTCTCTCTTCCCGGTCCCCCGTGCGGCGACGCAAGAGCACCTCGAATGCGTTCTTTTGCGGTCGGTGCGGTATTCAGCGCGCCAGGCCGACATCGTGGCCGGGCAGCGCGCCGCCGGCCCGGTCGATGGCCGCAGCCGCGTTGATCAGCCCCACGTGGCTGAACGCCTGTGGGAAGTTGCCGAGCAGCTCACCGGTTCGCGGGTCGATCTCCTCGGCGAGTAGCCCCAGGTCGTTGGCGAAGCCGGTGACGCGGTCGAAGAGGTCCTGGGCCCGGTCGGGGCGGCCGGCCTGGGCGAGGGCGGAGGCGAGCCAGAACGAGCAGAGCACGAAGGCCCCCTCGCTGCCTTCGAGCCCGTCGGTGTTCCGGTCACCGGTCAGCCGGTAGCGCAGCACCAGTCCGTCGTCGGTGAGCTCGCGGGCGATCGCCTCGATGGTCGCCTCCATGCGCGCGTCGGTGGCGGGCAGGAAGCCGTACAGCGGCATGAGGAGGGCGGCGGCGTCGAGTTCGCCGGAGTCGAACGCCTGCGTGTAGGCCCCGCGTCGTTCGCTCCAGCCTCGTTCGAGCACCGCCTGACGAATGCGGTCCCGCTCGACCGCCCATGCTTCGGTACGCGCGTGCCCGCCCAGGCGCGGGGCAAGTTTCACCGCGCGGTCCAACGCCACCCAGCACAGCACCTTCGACGACAGGTGGTGGCGCGGTTCGCCTCGCATCTCCCACATACCGGCGTCGGGCTCCCGCCAGCGGCGCGCCGCCGCGTCCGCCAGCCCGGCGGCGAAGCGCTGGATCTCCGGATGCAGCTCTCCGAGCCGCTCCTGGTACAGGTGCAGCGCGTTCAGCAGTTCTCCGTAGACGTCGAGCTGTGTCTGCGCCCACGCCTCGTTGCCGGCCCTGACCGGGCGGGAGTCCCGCCACCCGCGCAAGTGCGGCAGCAGGCGCTCGCTCAGGTCATGCTCGCCGCCGATGCCGTACATGATCTGCAGGGATGAGTCCGCACCGGCGGTCCCGCCGGCGGAGCTGGTCATGAAGGAGACGAAGTCGGCCGCCTCCTCCGGGCAGGTGCCGTGGTAGAGGGCTTCCAGGGTCAGGCTGGCGTCGCGGATCCAGGCATAGCGGTAGTCCCAGTTGCGCGTGCCTCCCACCGTCTCGGGAAGGGAGGTCGTCGGCGCGGCGACGATGGCCCCGGTCGGCCGGTAGGTGAGTCCCTTGAGGACCCGGGACGACAGCAGTACCAGGTCGCGGTGCGGGCCGTCGTAGATGTCGTGCTCGGCCTCCCAGGACCGCCACGCTTCGACGGTGTCGTCGATCCGCTCCGCCACCCGCTCCGGAGCGGTCGGCTCAGGCGGCGCCACTTCCGGGGGCGCCCACACCAGGGAGAAGCCGAACCATTGCGCGGCCGCCACGCGTACTTCCGCCCGTACGCACGCCTCGTCGGTCTCCAGCGGAACGGGAGCGCGGACGGCGATCTGGTTCGGGCCGCCGAAGGTACGCATCCCCCCGTCGGTGAGGCGTAGAAGTGGCCGCACCAGCCCGTATTCGGGGCGGGGCACGAGCTCGACGTCGAACGTGACCTCGCCGTGTACTCCCTCGATCCCACGCAGCAGCTCGTGCGGCGGCGACAGGCCGAGTTCGTGGCCGCGCTGTCCCTCGGGAACGGCGAGCGCGTCGCGCAGCCGCGCCACGCCGGACGCGGTGGTGAACGTCGTTTCGATGACCAGGGTGCCCGGCAGGTAGCGGCGCGTCGTCTCGAAGTGGCCGACTGGTGTGATCGACCAGTACCCGGCCTCGGGGTCGAGCAGCCGTGCGAACAGCGCGGGGCTGTCGAAGCGCGGTACGCACATCCAGTCGATCGCCCCCCGGCGGTCGACCAGGGCGGCGGAGCTGCCATCGGCGACCATCCCGTAATCGGCGATCCGCGAGGACATGGCTACGTGACCTTCCATTCGGACCAGCCTATGCCGCCCGGGAAACGCCGCGCCCGGTCGGGCAGGCCGCTTGGGCGACCGGGCGCCGCAGAGGTGTACTGCGCGGCGGGCCGAAGACGGCCGTACCCGTGACAACGACGTGGACGACCATGCCGATCGGGCGCGCCCGGCGTTCGTCTCCGCTAGTCATAGTGAAAGCGCCGCACATCGGCGGCGAACAACGGGGGTGGAGCCGGCTATGCGAGGGCGTCCGCAAGTTCCCGGATATTTTCGACCGTACAGGTGGGAGGCAGCATGACCTCCGGGTATTCCGCCCCTTCCCGCCGCAGCCATGCGCCGCCGAGTCCGGCACGCTGTGCACCGTCGACGTCCCACGGGTGCACAGCCACCAGCACTGCCTCGTGCGGGCGTACTCCCGCCTGCTCCACGACGTACTGGTAGGCGGCTCGGGCCGGCTTCCAGCGCCGTGGCCCACTCACGTCCAGATGGTTCTCGAAGCAGTCCGCGAGCCCAGCCCGGCCGAGGAGCCGCTCGCTGAGCTCCGAACTGCCGTTGGTCATGGTCACCAGCCGGAATCCGCTCTCGTGAAGAGCGCGGATGCCGTCGGGAACATCCGGGTGCACCTCAAGACCGGAGAGTCCGTCCAGTACGCGACCGGCCGCCTGTTCGATATCGCCGGACCATCCGGGCACGCTGGGGAGCAACGCCCGCAGTCCCTCTCGGGCTACGGCTGAGAAGGGCGCAAAAGATCCTGCAGCGGTGAGTGCGAAGCCATCCCGCAGTACGCCCGCGAACCAGAGGCGGAACATGTGAGGCGGGGCGCCGATCTCCGTGAACCGGCTCTGCAGCGGGCTCATGTCGCTGAGGGTCTCGTTGACGTCGAATACGAGCAGGGACGTGTTCTGGCGCGGCACGGTGTCCTCCAGGAGTCGGGCGTACGAACAGCCAGTTGCCTTGACGGAGCCCTTGGTGCCCTGCACCGACCGTACGCGCGTGGCGGGGCACCGGCTCCCCTCCCACCGCCTTCCGGCTGACCCCATAGCCTGGTCTCAGGCGCGGTCCCGTGCGCGATGGCGGAGTCGGTCGACGACCAGGGGTTCGAGTCGGCCGTGGCCCATCCGCGGCAGGCCCCGCCGCTCGAAGTCCTTGATCACCCGGTTCACCGTCTGACGGCGCATTCCCGGCATCGCGGCCGAGGTTCAGGGCATCGACGGCCGGACGGCGGACGGCTGCCCGGGCAGTCGACGGTCCAGGCTGCCGTCCGCTGTGTCGCAGAGCCCGCGACGGTCACTCCGTGGTGCGCACTGCATCCGATGCGTCACTTCCCCGACCATGCCTTCGCTTGTCCGGCGGGCTCAGCGGTTGGGCGCCGACCGCGGGGAACGTGCAGGTGGCAGTGACGGGGGGCAGCTGCCGCGCCGCACTGCATAGAGGCGTCTCTTACGCGAGACCGTCTTCTGTGCCGAGCCACGCTCGGCGCCGCCGCCCCTACTGGCCGTCGTCGGCGCGTCCGGCACCTCCTCCGCAGCCCGGCAGCATGGGGCTTCGGCGGCCCCGGTGACCTCGGAGCACCGGGGCGGAGACCGGCTGCGACCGCGACTGTGACGGGCACAGCTCGTACCCGTACGGGGCCCACCACGATGGCGGCCTCGGCCTGCTCGGCCGGATTCCCTGAGCTCCCCCTCTCCCCGAAGAGGAATCTCTAGGCGCCGGCCGGGGGCGTCGTACCGTGTTCCGTGTCGTCGTCCCCGGCGGGTGGGTCGCTCAGGAGCGACGCGCCGAACGCCCGCAACCGCTCCACCGTTCCACCGTCCGGCTCGGCCCGGCGGGCCAGCGCGTTGTGAATCTCCTGGTAGACGGACGCCTCCAGGCCGCAGCGCCGGCAGTCCTCCAGGTGTGCCGCGACCCGGCGCGCGGTCACCTCGTCCGTTTCGCCGTCGAGGTAGGACTGCAGCACGCGGCCGGCCTTCATGCAGTTCATCCGGCGCTCCGCCGCTGGGCGCCGCCGCCATGGCCTCTTCACATCACACCTCGCTTGGGCGCCAGTCCTGCCGTGGCCAGCCGTGCGCGTATCCGTTTGCGCGCCCGATGCAGTCGGCTCATCACGGTCCCCTCCGGGACATCCAGCAGGTTGGCGGCCTCCGCGTAGGTGAGGCCGTCGATGTCCACGAGCTGTACCACCTGGCGGTGCTTTTCCGGCAGCGCGCACAGGGCCTCGTCCACCACCTCGTCGAACGCCTCGCCCACCACGATCTCTTCCGCCGAGCCGCTGGGACCCGTGGAGCTGAGCCTGTCCAGATCGGCGTCCGGGTCGTCCAGGAGGTGCGGACGGCGGCGACGGTGCCGGTTGATCTCGGCACGTCGCATGATCGTCAGCAGCCACGCCCGCGGATGTTTCCCGTCGAAGCCGTCGACGGCCCGGTAGGCGCGCAGCAGGGTGTCCTGCACGAGGTCCTCGGCGTCCGCGTGCTGCGCGGTCAGCGTCATCGCCACGCGCAGCAGCACCTCCACCTCCGGCAGCACGTAGGCGGCGAACGCCTGACCCCGTGGGTCCGCCAGGTCCGGTGGCGCTGTCACTTCGTCTTCCACGCAGCAGAAACCCTTCCTTCCTGAGCTTGCATTCCATCCTTCTTCCTTCCACCCGCCGGTGTGCCGGGCCGGCGGGTACGGCGAGAGCCTTGCGGGTGGGAATGCGGCGTACTGCGGGGCGGGTTTCCGCCGCATGAAGAGGCAGTGCCTACCCGGGCCGGGGCGAGTACGGGCCGAGTGCCGGGAGAAGATACGGCATGTGCGGCTGCGCGGTGACGTGGAAGCGTATGCCGACGGACAGCTCACCGGCGCGCACCGCATGCGGGTGGCCGCCCACATCGCCTGCTGCTGGGCATGCAGCGGCAGTCTGCAACTGCTGCGGTTGATAAAGACGTCCCTCCGGCACAGCCCCCAGCGGACGCCCCCTTCCCTGGCCTCGGCCCGGGTACGGCGCTTCGTTCAGCATCTGACGACGCCGCCGCGCCCTGACCGGTCTCGCCGTTGAGGGGTGCCTCCCTGTCGAGCCGGGTGTGGGGGCCGGTCTCCCCTGCTGGTCAGCAACAGCCCGACGGAGCGCCTGGTCCCGTGGGGGCTGCCCCGTCCACGGGAGCGCAGGGGAACAGGCCGAAGTGGTGGCTCTTGTCGCCGGTGACGGTGAAGTGGGCCGCGTAGCGGGTGGCGCTCAGCATGTCGGCGGTGTTGCCGCAGACGAGCACCGGTTTGCCGGTGGGGAAGCGGTGGTGATCATCCAGGTCGAAGGCGTGCGGGT
The DNA here is from genome assembly GCF_043660855.1 of Streptomyces shinuiensis. Taxonomy (NCBI): domain Bacteria; kingdom Bacillati; phylum Actinomycetota; class Actinomycetes; order Kitasatosporales; family Streptomycetaceae; genus Streptomyces; species Streptomyces shinuiensis. The sequence goes on from NZ_JBIHML010000001.1 coordinate 590,385, forward strand.
GCTCGGCGATGGTGCCGCGGTAGACGGCGACCTGGCCGTAGTCCTCGCAGCAATCCTCCAGCGGCAGCTTGAAGGCCCGGACGGTGCGGGAGGTGAAGGTGGCGAAGCCGATCTTCCGCTCGATGTCCGGGTCGCTGATCGTCACCGGGGAGGCGGTGACGGTGCGGGCGTCCGGGCAGCCGGCGCGTTCCAGGACGCGGCGGAAGTCCTCGGTGTACAGGGCGCCGGCTAGGCACTCTCCGACGAGTACGGGATCGTCGAGAAGGGCGGCGGGCAGGCGGCGGTCGGCGAAGATGTCCGAGAAGTACAGCTCGCCACCGGGCTTGAGGACGCGGAAGACCTCGGACAGAACGCGCGGTTTGTCCGGGGAGAGGTTCACCACGCAGTTGGAGACCACGACGTCCACAGAAGCAGCCGGGATGCCGGCCGCGGCCAGGTCCTCGATGTAGCCGTGGCGGAAGTCGGTGTTGGCGTGGCCGAACCGCTCGGCGTGCCAGTCCTGGTGGCGGCGGGCCACGGCAAGCTGTTCCTCGGTCATGTCGACGCCGATCACCCGGCCGGTGGGACCGACCAGTTGCGACAGCACGTAGACGTCCCGACCGGTGCCGCAGCCGAGATCGAGCACGGTGGCGCCCTCCAGCGCGGGCGGGATGGGCGAACCGCAGCCGTAGAAGCGCTCCATGACCTCGTCGTGGACCTCGGCGAGAGTCGCGGCGACGTGGGGTGGCGGTGCCACGTCCGTACAGCAGGCCGAGGTCTTCAGGTCCGCGGAGGAGGCGAGGGTCTTCCCGTAGTAGTCCCTGACCGATTCCGCGATGGACGTGTCGGGCGTCCGCCGGCCTGTGGATACGCCGATCGTCGTCATGTCTCTCCCTGATGCGTGAGTGCTCGGGCACCGGACCGGTGGGTCGCCGGGGCCGCGACGGAAACCCGCCGTGCAGCAGTGGCCATTCCCCGCCTGCCGGCACGTGATCCGGGCGGCCCCAGGGCAGCACGGACGGCCGTCGGCCGGTGTGCGAGGAGGACATGCCGCCGGACGTGCTCGGCGGGCGTGCGGGAGGAGAGGCTGCCGGGAATCACCGCTGGGTTGCAGCCGCTGTCCCTGACGGGCTGACGGTCCGGACGGCAGCCGGTCCGCCGGGCACGGGCCGACGCCGATGGCGCGGGCAGCTTGCGCCACGTCAGTGCCGCCCTTCTTGCCTCCGGCCCTCTCATCGGTGACGTCACCGCGGCCCCTGGGTCGTCCACCGGCTGCCGGCGGCTGCGCTGACCGCGTGTGCCGGGAGCGGATCAGCCGTGGCGCCCACCACCCGTACCAACGGCCCGCGCCCCCGCCGTGCCGCTTCGGCGAGTTCCGCCGCCGACAGGTCGATGCCGATCCAGTCGGCGACACCCGAGCGGGACGACTCGGACACCCTCCCGCCCGGCCTCGCCGGCCCCTCACGGGGGCGGTGACCGCGCGCCCGCCCCGCGGTATGGCGGGCGCGCGCACCGCGGCGCGCGGAACTGTGGTGTCCCACCACATACGCCCGCGACCTGCCCTTCCCTACGGTGTGGCGGCACACGAACGTCCCCGTCGAGTGTCAGGAAGTGGTGCCGATGCCGTCGCCCGCAAGCGCCCCGCCCGCTCCTTCCAACCTCAGGCGCGTGGTCACCGCGTCCCTGATCGGCACCACCATCGAGTGGTACGACTTCTTCCTCTACGGCTCCGCCGCCGCGCTCGTCTTCGACAAGCTGTTCTTCCCCGAGTCCGACCCGCTGGTCGGCACGCTGCTGGCCTTTTTGACGTACGCGGTCGGCTTCGTCGCCCGCCCCGTCGGCGCGCTGGTCTTCGGCCACTACGGCGACCGGCTCGGCCGCAAGAAGCTGCTGGTGATCAGTCTGCTGCTGATGGGCGGCGCGACCTTCGCCATCGGGCTGCTGCCCACCCACGCCCAGCTCGGCTCCGCGGCGGCCGTCCTGCTGACCGTGCTGCGGCTGGTGCAGGGTTTCGCGCTCGGTGGTGAGTGGGGCGGCGCGGTGCTGCTGGTGTCGGAGCACGGTGACGCGCGCCGGCGCGGCTTCTGGGCGTCCTGGCCGCAGACCGGCGCTCCGGCGGGCCAGTTGCTGGCCACCGCCGTACTGGCGGTGCTGACGGCGGTGCTGTCGGAGGACGCCTTCCTCTCCTGGGGGTGGCGCGTGCCGTTCCTGCTTTCCGGGGTGCTGGTCCTGGTCGGCCTGTGGATCCGGCTGTCGGTCGACGAGTCGCCGGTCTTCAAGGCCGCGCTGGCGAAGGCCGAGGCCCGCAGGGCCGCCGAGAAAGCCGGGGCCGCCGAGGCGGAGACCATGCCACTGCTGACCGTGCTGCGCCACCACTGGCGCGATGTGCTGATCGCGATGGGCGCGCGGATGGCGGAGAACATCAGTTACTACGTCATCACCGCCTTCGTCCTGGTCTACGGCACCAAACACCTGGACATGGACAGGCAGACGGTACTCAACGCGGTACTGATCGCCTCCGCCGTCCACTTCGCGGCGATCCCGGTGTGGGGCGCGCTGTCGGACCGGTGGGGCCGCAAGCCGGTCTACCTGCTGGGCGCGGCGGGGGTCGGCCTGTGGGCCTTCCCGTTCTTCTGGCTGATCGACACCGAGAGCTTCGGCGCGGTGCTGCTGGCGGTGACGGTCGGGCTGGTTCTCCACGGCGCGATGTACGCCCCGCAGGCGGCGTTCTTCTCCGAGCTGTTCGCGACCCGGGTGCGCTACTCCGGGGCCTCGATCGGCGCGCAGTTCTCGTCGGTCGTCGCCGGCGCCCCGGCCCCGCTGATCGCCACCGCCCTGCTGGCGGACTTCGGCGGCTCGGCGCCGGTGTCGCTGTACGTGATCGCCGCCGCGCTGCTCACAATGCTCGCGGTCGGGGTGGCCAAGGAGACCCGGATGCGGGATCTGGAGCGGATCGGCGAACCCGGTGAGCCGGGGAAGCCGGAGGGCCCGGGGAGGGTGCCGCTCCCGCGCGACACCTCCTCCGCGGACGGCCGCTGAGCGGCGCCGACCGCTGGCCGCCCGTTGACCGCCCGTCCCTCCGGACGGTCAGCGGGCGACGGCGGCGGACATCCGGTACAGCCGCAGCGCGAGCTGCACCTCCAGGGCCCTCTCCGGGCACTGCCATTCGCTCCCCAGCAGTCGTCCGACCCGCTCCAGCCGCTGGGCCACGGTGTTGACGTGGACGTGGAGCACGTCCTTGGTGCGGGCCGGGCTGGAGCCGGAGGCGAAGTACGCCTCCAGGGTGCCCACCAGGTCCGTGCCGCGGCGCTCGTCGTACTCCAGGAGCGGGCCGAGGGTGCGGCGGACGAAGCCGTCGACGTCCCGGCCGTCGGCCAGCAGCAGCCCGAGGAAGCCCAGGTCCCCGGCCGCCGCGCCCTCCCCGAAGCGGCCCAGCAGCCGGAGGGTGTCCAGGCAGCGGCGGGCCTCGTCGCAGGCCGCGGCCACCGCCGCCGGGTCGGCGGCGGGCGCGGGTACCGGCGGGGAGGCGCCGACGGTGACGGAGGCGTGGACGGCCGCACCGAGCTGGGCGGCGACCTGCCGGGCCGTGCCACCGGGATCTCCCGGAACCCCGGGCCCCCCGGCGCCCTCCCCGCCGGCCAGCGGCAGCAGCAGGACGGTGCCGCCCTCGCGGGCGGCGGCCAGTCCGCGCCGGGTGGCGGCCAGATGGGAGGCGGCCGACCACAGCCGCTGCCGGTCGGTGGTCTCCCGCTGCCCCGTGCCGCCGTCGGCGTCCAGCCGGGCTGCGAGGACGACGTGGGGGACGTCGAGGTCGGCTCCGAGCCTGGCGGCGCGCTCGCGCAGCAGCCGGGGGTCGCGGTCGGCGGCGTCCAGCAGGTCGTCCAGGAGTTCGCCGCGCACCCGCTGCTCGGCCTCGCCCGCCGAGCGGCGGGCCAGCAGCAGCAGCGAGGTGACCATGGCGGCGCGTTCGAAGGTTCGCTGGTCCATGGGATCGAGTTCGCGGTGGCCGCGCAGCACCAGCGCGCCCAGCAGCTCGCCGCCCGCGGAGACGGCCGCCACCCAGGCGTCGCCGTCGCGCACCGCGTGGCCGTCGCGGCGGGAGCGCTCGACGGCCCGGGCGGGCGCGCTCCCTCCCCCTTCGGAGATCTCCGCGAACTCCACTCCGCCGTCCAGGACCTCGGAGACGGCGGCGGCCACGTCGTCCACGCCTCCGCCGCGCAGGACAAGTTCGGCGAGCCGGTCGTGGACCTCCGAGGAGCGTTCGATGGCGGCGCTGCGGTCTCGGATGATGGCGTTGGCGGCCTCCAGTTCGGCCATCGCCTCGCGGGTCTCGGCAAGCAGCCGGGCGGTGTCGATGGCGACGGCCGCGTGGGCGGCGAAGGAGGCCAGTAGCGCGACCTGCTCGCGGTCGAAGACACGGGGGCGGCGGTCGGCCGCGAAGAGCACGCCGATCACCTCGCGGCCGAGCATCAGCGGCACCCCGAGGATCGCCACCAGGCCCTCGTCCCCGACCCCGGAGTCGATGTTGCGGGTGTGCAGGAAGCGCTCGTCGCGCATGTAGTCGTCGGTGACGTAGGGCCGGGCGGTCTGGGCGACCAGTCCGCCCAGGCCCTCCCCCATACCCAGGCGGAGCTGCTGGAAGTCCGCGGAGACCGATCCCTCGGTGACGCGCATGTAGGTGTCGCCGGCCTCGGGGTCGTTGATGGTCATGTAGGCGACCTCGGTCCCCAGCAGGGAGCGGGCGCGCTGGACGATGGCCCGCAGCACGTCGTCCAGCTCCCGCACCCCCGCCAGGTCGTGCGCCGTGGCGAACAGCGCCGTCAGCTCCGCCTCGCGCCTGCGGCGCCCCTCCAGTTCGGAGCGCACTCTCAGGGCGAGGAGCCGGGCGCGGTCAGCCGCGGGGGAGCCTTCCGGCCGCCCGGGCCGCTCGTACTCCTCGGCGGGCGCACCGCGGGCGAGGAGTTCCAGGAACGCCAGGGGCGCGGATTCGGCGGCGGGCTCGTCGGCGGGCTCGGCTGCGTGGTGCTCGGGCATGGGCACAGGGATACCTGCCGGTGGTACGGGCGCGCCAGGGTCGGTGCGCGGGCGTGTGCGCCCGGCGCGCCGGATCGCGGGTCGGTTGCGCCGGGAGTGCGGGTCAGTGTGCCGTCCAGCCGCCGTCCATCACCAGGGACGCGCCGGTGACGAAGGACGCCTGCGGGCCGCACAGGTAGGCGACGGCCTCGGCGACCTCCTCCGGCTCGATCAGCCGCTTGACGGCGGCGTCGGCGAGCATCACCTCGGAGACCACGCGGTCGGCGGGGATGCCGTGCGCCTCGGACTGGTCGGCGATCTGCCGCTCCACCAGTGGGGTGCGCACATAGGCGGGGTTGACGCAGTTGGAGGTGACGCCGTGCGCGGCTCCCTCCAGGGCGACGACCTTGGACAGTCCCTCCAGCCCGTGCTTGGCGCTGACGTAGGCGGACTTGTAGGCGGAGGCACGCAGCCCGTGGACCGAGGAGATGTTGACGATCCGGCCCCAGCCCCGGCCGTACATGTGCGGCAGGGCGCCGCGCACCAGGCGGAAGGGGGCCTCCAGCATCACCGTCAGCACGGTGCGGAAGACCTCCGGCGGGAACTCCTGCACGGGGCGCACCAGTTGAAGCCCGGCGTTGTTGACCAGCACATCGGTGCCGGCGGCGGCCCGCTCGGCGGCGTCGAGGTCGGTGAGGTCGAGGTGGACCGGCTCCAGGGCGCCGGGCAGGCCCTCCGCCCGCTCGGCCAGCCTTCGCAGTCCTTCGGTGTCCCGGTCCACCGCACGGACCTCGGCGCCCGCGGCGGCCAGCCGCAGGGCGCAGGCCCTGCCGATGCCCCCGGCCGCGCCGGTGACCAGGGCGGTGCGCCCGGCGAGGTCGAGCGGCACGGCGAGGGCGCCCGGGGCCGGTCCGGAGACGGAGGACGGGGGGACGGTACGCGGGGTTCGCGGCGCGGTCATGGCCAGCACCCTAGGCAGCGGCCGCTCCCCCACCGATGTGCGTCGCACCCATACTTCACTCCCCCGTGGTGGTCTGGAACCACGTGGGAGCGTCCCTCCCCGCCCGTTCGATGCGCGTCAGCGCGAACTCCTCCAGCGGGGGCAGTTCGTCCGGGCCGAACCACCCCACTTCCAGGGACTCCTCGTCGTTGACCCGCGCCCGGCCGCCCACCGCCCGGCAGCGGAAGGACATGTCCACGAACTGGCAGACGTCGCCGTTGGGATAGCGGACCGGGGCCAGCGTCTGCACCAGCACCAGCCGCTCGGGCACGGCCCGCACCGCGGTCTCCTCGTACACCTCGCGCACCACGGCGTCGGCGGGCTGCTCACCGGGCTCGGGGATGCCTCCGACGATCGACCAGTGGCCGGTGTCGGCCCGCCGCCCGAGCAGGACGCGGCCCTCGCCGTCGAAGACGACCGCGCTGACGCCGGGGAGGAAGAGCAGTCGCCGCCCCACGCCGGCGCGCAGGTCGCGGATGAAATCGGGAGTCGCCATACCGCGAGCCTACGGACCCGTCGCCGCCGCCCGCGGACGGCCGTGCGGGCACGCGGCGGACGCGTTCTTCCCGGGGCGTATCCCGGCATCGGTCCCAGGGGCTACGGTGTCCCCCACGTCACGGCCCGCGGCTGGTGCCCGGAGGACCTCCGGGCCCGGCGCGGCGGCCGTATGTCTCGGGGGGTCGCAGACGATGGCTTCACCGGCGCTCGGATCACTGTCCGCCGCACCGGAGCGAAGCGGCGTGCCGGACGCCGCCGGCGCCGCGTTACTGGGCTGCTGCGCCGGCTGGGCGCTGCTGTGCGCGGCCGGGCGGGACGCCCGGCCGGAGGGGGTGCTGCTGGCGGTGCTGGCGGTGGCGGCCGGGTACGCCTGCGGGCGGATCGGGGGTTCCCTGCTGCCGACCGCCGCGCCCGCCGGGGCGGCACTGGCCGGGCTGGGCTCGCTCCTCCTCTCCCCCGCCTTCCCCCTGCCGGATCCGTCGGCCAGCGTGTCGGCCGGGCGGGTGGGCGCCGAGGCCGCGCTGGCGGTACTGGCGTCGGGCGCGGCGTGCTGCGCCGCGTGGGCGGCCAAGAACGCGCGGTCGCGGCGGCTGCTGCACGCGCTGGTCCCGGCGGTCGCGGCGGCGGCTCTGGCGACCGGATCGCCCGCCGGGTGCGCCGCGGCGCTCGGGGTGCTGCTGTGCTCGCTGGCCGCGGGCCGGGTGCGCCGCAGGCTGCCGGTGCTGGCCGCACTGGCGGCGGCAGCCGCGGCCGTGGTGGGCGCCGTCTGGGCGGTGGCCGGCGGCGCGCTGCCTGCGGCGCTGGAGAGACCGCTGCAGGAGCCGCTCACCTCGCAGCGGATCGTGCTGTGGCGGGAGGCCGTGGCGCTCGCGGCGGAGCATCCGGTGCGCGGCGCGGGGCCCGACCGGTTCGGCGCGCTGAACCGGGCCGCCGAGCAGGGTGCCGCCCCGGACGGCAAGCCGCACTCGGCACCGCTGCAGACGGCGGCCGAGCAGGGGGTGCCCGGTGTGCTGCTGCTGGGCGCCGCCTTCGGCTGGGTGCTGCTCGCGCTGTACCGGTCGCCGCGCCCGACACCGGTGGTGCTGGCGGCGGGCGCGGCGCTCACGGGGCTGGCCGCGGTGGCGAGTGTGGGCAGCGCCCTGAGCTTCAACCAGATCACCATGGGCGCGGGGCTGCTGGTGGGGCTGGCGACCGCCGGGGAAGGCTGGGACGTCCCGTAGGGGCCGCGCGGCGGGCCGGGTGGGCGGCCGGGCGTTCAGCCGTCCCGCTCAGCCGGTCCGTACGACGCGTTCCGCAGCCAGCAGCCGCCCCTCGGCGTAGCCGCGCGCGGGGCCGGACAGTCCGGTGGGCCTGCCGCTGTGGAGGACGGTCAGAGCGCCGGTGGAGGGCGCCTCCGGGTCCGGTTCCGCACCGATGCGCCGCAGTGCCTGGGCGGCGACCGCGGCGGCCGAGCCGTACAGCACCGGCTCGGGGGCCGCCGGGGAGCGGACGGCGGCGCGGATGCGCTCGGCGACCAGTTCGTAGTGGGTGCAGCCCAGCACCACGGACCGCACCGTGCGCGGGGTGAGGGCGGCGGCCGCGGCGACGGCCGCGTCGACGGCGGCCTCGTCGCCCTTCTCCACGGCGTCGGCCAGCCCGTGGCAGGGCACCTCGGTGATCTCGGCGCCGTTTCCGAACCGAGCGATGAGGCGGCGCTGGTAGGGGCTGCCGGTGGTGGCGGGGGTGGCCCAGACGGCCAGGGGACCGCCCGCGGCGGCGGCCGGCTTGACGGCGGGCACCGTGCCGACGACCGGCACCGCCGGCTCCAGCTCGGCGCGCAGCACCTGCAGGGCGTGCACGGAGGCGGTGTTGCAGGCGACGATCAGCGCGTCGGGCCCGTACGCGGCGGCCGCCCGCGCGCAGTCCAGGGCGCGGGCGGTGATGTCGTCGGCGGTCCGCGGTCCCCAGGGCATGCTGTCGGGGGCGGACGACAGGACGAGGTCGGCGTCGGGTCTCGTACGCCGTACCGCGGCCGCGGCGGCCAGCAACCCGATACCGGAGTCCAGAAGCGCGATTCTCACGGAGCACAGCGTACGGGCACGGGCGCACGCGGCGCCCGCCGGACGGTCCGGCCGGCCCCGCGTGCGGGAGGCCGCCCGGGGGAGGTCACTTGCGGCCGGGTGTCCACCGCATGCCCCAGCCGTAGGCCCGGTCCACCGCCCGCTGCGGGCTCATCCCGCGCTCGGGCACCAGGAAGCGCGACTCGCGCCGGACGACGAGGTCGCCTCCGTCGTTGGTGATCAGCGCCAGGGCGCAGACGGTGGAGGGGAGGGTGCACTCGTCGAGGGAGAAGCCGACGGGGGCGCCGTGCCGCGGTGTGAGCGTCACCGCGGCGTGGAGACCGGCGAAGCTGCGGGCTCCCTCATAGATCGTGACGAAGATCAGGATCCGCCGGAACCTCTCCCTGTGGTCGAGGTTGATCGTGAGGTTCTCGCCCGTCTCCACGGCGCCGGTGCGGTCGTCGCCGTCGAGGTGGACGTACGGCGGCCGGTGCAGCGCGCCGAAGGTGTTGCCGAGGGCCTGGACGACCCCCTTGCTGCCGTCTGTGAGCTCGTACAGGGCGCACAGGTCCAGGTCGAGGCCGGTCTGCGGCACCAGGGCCCGGCCCAGTCTGCTCCCCCAGCCCCCGGGCTGCCTGCGCGTCTGCCAGTCGAGGTTGACCCGCATCGTGCCGGAGGTGCCGCCCTGCTTGGCCAGGGAGACCGTGGGCGCCTCCTTGGTCAGGGTGACCTTGCTCAGCCGCACCGGCCGCGGCGCCGACTGTGGTGAGGGGTGTGATGACGGGGTGGCGGCGGGGACCGCCGGCGCGGGGGCGGAGGGGGGCGGCGGCGCCTGCGGCTCGTCGACGGTGATCCCGAAGTCGGTGGCGAGGCCGGCCAGTCCGCTGTCGTACCCCTGCCCGACGGCACGGAACTTCCAGGCTCCCTGCCTGCGGTAGAGCTCGCCGAGCACGAAGGCGGTCTCGACAGTTGCGTCCCGGCTGTCGAACCGGGCGAGTTCGGCTCCGCTGCCCGCGTCGAGCACCCGTATGCGCAGCCCCGGCACCCGGCCGAAGTTCCCGCCGTCCGCGGAGGCGGCGACGACGACCTTCTCGACGGCGGGCTCGACCCGGGCGAGGTCCACGGCGAGGGTGTCGGTCACGGCGCCGCCCGCGGGGTGCTTGCCCTCGTGCCGCACGGCGCCCGAGGTGTGCCGCGCCTGGTTGTAGAAGACGAGGTCACCGTCCGAGCGGACCCTGCCAGAGGAGGCCAGCAGCAGCGCCGAGGCGTCCACGTCCGGCACCTCCGGCCCGGTGCTCCACCCCACCTCGACCCTGACCGAGTCCGCTGGAACCGGGACGTTGGCGCCTTTGAGCATGGTCATTCTTCCCTCTCCGTGACCGGGCCGTCCGCGCCCGCCGCGCTCCGCCGGCCTCCCCGCTTCCGGACGGGCGGGATGGCCGTTTTCTTCATTTTTGGCCGCAGCCGCGGCCGATGACCGCGGAGAGCCCGTCAAATGACCTTCTTCTCACTCTCCCCAACCAGCACATCGTGGGCTTAACTTATGAGTATGACGTCCCCCCGCAGCACCTACGGCGGTGGCTACTACAGCGCGCCGTCCTTCGCTGACACCCCGATCTACGACAGCCTGGTCGCCGAGCGGGGCACCCCTCAGATCGCGCCCATACGCGTCCCGGCGTCCCCGTACGAGACCTCGGACCACCTGCCCGCCCTCCCGGCCGCGCTGCCCGCGCTGCCGTCGGGGCCCTCCTACCAGCCGCAGCCGGCGCGGGGCTACCCGGCCCCGGCCCACCAGCAGCCCGCACCGGTCCAGCAGCCGGCGCCGCTGCAGCAGGCTCCCGCGCCTTACATCCCGCAGCAGGCTCCCGCGCCGCGCGGCGGGTACGGCTACCCGCAGCAGCCGCAGCCCCAGCAGATGCGTCCGGTCGCCGCCCGCCCGGTGCCCGCCCAGAGCCCGTACCCCGGCTCCTACGAGGAGCCCTACGGCCACTCGTACCAGGGGCGTGGTTACTGACCCGCCGACCGTCCGGCCCGGGTGGCAGGATGGGCGCATGACCACGTCCGCACTGGCCGCGCTCAACCTCTACCCGGTGAAGTCGTTCGCGGGTGCCGGCACCGCCCGTGCCGTCGTGGAGCCATGGGGACTGTCGGGGGACCGGCGCTGGATGGCGGCCGGTCCCGACGGCGCGCCACTCACCCAGCGCGGGCATCCGCGCCTCGCGCTGGCCGCCGCCGAGCCGCTGCCCGGCGGCGGCCTGCGGCTGTCCGCCCCCGGGATGCCGCCGCTGACCGTCGAGGTGCCGGACCCGGCCTCGGGCACCGATGTGTTCGAGGTATGGAACACCAAGGTCGAGGCCGTGCCCGCGTCCGGCGAGGCGCACGACTGGCTGACGGCGTACCTGGGGGCACGGGCGCGGCTGGTCCACATGGACGCGCCCGAGCACCGGCGCCCGGTCATCTCCCCGCACGGCCGCCCGGGTGAAACGGTGAGTCTCGCCGACGGGTTCCCGGTGCTGCTCGCCACGGTTTCGTCGCTGGACGCCCTCAACCTGCTGATAGAGCAGGGGGATCACCCGGACGAGGGCCCGCTGCCGATGGACCGCTTCCGGCCCAACGTGGTCGTCGAGGGCACCGCCCCCTGGTCCGAGGACGGCTGGCGCCGCATCCGGATCGGCGAGGTGTCCTTCCGGGTGGCAAAGCCCTGCGGCCGCTGCGTGGTGACCACGACCGACCAGGCCACGGGCGAGCGGGGCAAGGAGCCGCTGCGCACCCTGGCGAGGCACCGCCGCTTCGGCGACCGGCTGCTGTTCGGGCAGCTTCTCGTCCCCGAGAACACCGGCACCCTGCGCACGGGCGACCCCTTCGAGGTCCTGGACTGACGGGTGCGGGCGGCACGGCGGGGCGGGATGAGGCCCCGCATCCGCGGGGTCCCCACCGGACACCGTTCGTCCTGCTCACCGTCAAGCAGGTCGTGCGGCCCCGCCGTGCCACCCTGGCCGTCCGGGAGGGGAGCGCCGCTCCACACCCCTACTCCCGGTTGCGCACCGCCCCAGCGGGCGGCCCCTCCCGGCGCCGGCGGCCACGGGGCGATCGGCCCGGGCAGGGCCCGGACGCCGCCGGGCGGCCGGGAGCCTTTCCGAAGGCGTCCCCATGGAACGGAACACGGAGGCTCCGCCGCACCGGTCCACCCGTGGGCGGCCGAACGGCGAAGGCGCGGCGCCACGTTAGGCAACGGGGGGTTGCGAGAACGTTGCGCCGGGGCGGCGCGGGGCGTCCGGCCCCCGCGGAGGGGAGATCCCGTAGGCGTCGCGCAGAGCTCGCAGCCGGGCGCCGGACACCGCCCCGGCGGCCGGGGGCAGCGCGCCGACCAGGGCCTCCAAGGCCTCCAGATCGTCCTCCCCCCAGGGCGTGCGCACCCAGGTGTCCAGCAGTTCCGGATCCCGGCGGGCGAGCAGTGCCCGCCGCAGCCTGTCCTCCAGCATCCGTCGCGTCCGCACCACCCCGGGCGCCTCGGACAGCGGCAGCAGCGGACCGCGGTAGGCGGCCAGCGCGGTGGACAGGTCACCGGCCCCCAGCGCCTCGGTGACCGTGTCGCAGTCGGTGCGCACCCGGGCTGTCAGACGGTACGGGCGGGAGGCCAGCAGCGGACCCAGCACCCCGCGCAGCCGGGACAGTTCGGCGCGCAGGGTGACGGGGCTGACATCGCGTTCGCCGTACAGCTCCAGGGCGAGCCGGCCGCCGGAGAGCCCGCCGGGGTGGGAGGCGAGCAGCAGCACGATCTCGCTGTGCCGCGCTCCCAGCCGTACCGGCGCCCCGGAGCGGCCGGTGTGGAGCAGGGCGCCGTCGCGGCCCAGGACTTCCAGGAGGCGGGCCGGAGCGGCGGCCGGGGCGAGGGAGGCGAGTTGGGCCTCGGCCGCCCGGGCGGTGGCCTGGACGAGGGCGAGGCTGTGCGGTGAGGCGAGGTGGTCGCCGCCGGTGATGTCCACGGCACCCAGCACCCGGCGGGTGCGCGGATCACGGACGGGGGCGGCGGCGCAGGTCCAGGGCTGGGCGGGGCGGCAGTAGTGCTCGGCGGCGAAGATCTGCACCGGGTGTCCGAGGGCGAGCGCGGTGCCGGGGGCGTTGGTCCCGGCATGGGGCTCGGACCAGCGTGCGCCGGGGACGAAGTTCACCCGCTCCGCACGCCGTCTGACACCGGCGTGGCCCTCCACCCACAGCATCCGGCCCTGCTCGTCGCAGACCGACAGCAGATGGGCGCCGTCCTCGGCGATACCGCCCAGCAGCTCCCGGAACAGCGGCATGACCCGGCCCAGGGGGTGCTCCCGGCGGCGGGCGGCGAGGTCGTCGTCGGTGAGGTCCACGGGAACCACGCGGTCCACCCCGACCGACGCTCTGGCCGAACGCCGCCAGGAGTCGGCTATCAGACCGCGCACGGACGCGCCGACCGCTTCCCCGGTCAGGAATGCCTCGTGGGCGCGGCGCACCGCTCCGGCCCGTTCGGCCGGGTCCGCACCCGCCTCCAGCGACAGCCATTGTCTGAACACGCCGCCATCGTGCTGCCGGGGAGGGCGCCGCGGCAACCGGGCGGCGGGACGCGGAGTGTCGCGTGCGAGGGCTCGTCGCGGCGTGCGGCCCCCACCCGGGCGGCGCGTACGGGTGTGGCCGACCGCGTGCAGGGGACACGGGCCACGGGCGCCGCATGTCCCGGAGGGCCCCGGGGCCCCGAGGACCGGCCGAGCCGCGGGCCGAGCGGCGGCCCGATTGACGACCGAGCCACGACCGAGCCACGACCGGAGGTTCCATGCAGACGCACCCCCCACTCGCCGACCGCGAGTGCGCCGAGCTGGACGCACACTGGCGCGCCCTGAACTACCTGGCCGCGGGCCAGCTCTACCTCCGGGGCAACCCGCTGCTGCGCGAGGAGCTGCGGCCCGAGCACGTCAAACCGCGGCTGCTGGGCCACTGGGGCACCTGTCCGGGCCTGGCCCTGGTCTACACCCATCTGAACCGGGTGATCGGTGCCCGCGACCTGGACGCCCTGTGCGTGTGGGGGCCGGGCCACGGCGCGCCCGCGGTGCTGGCGGGGAGCTGGCTGGAGGGCACCTTCGGGGAGCGGTGGCCCGGCATGGGGCGCGACGAGGCGGGGATGGCGCGGTTGTTCGAGCAGTTCTCCGCCCCCGGCGGGCTGCCCAGCCACACCTCCCCGGTGGTGCCCGGCTCGATCCAGGAGGGCGGGGAGCTGGGCCACTCCCTGTCCCACGCCTACGGGGCCGCCCTCGACAACCCGGACCTGGTGGCCGTCTGCGTCGTCGGGGACGGCGAGGCGGAGACGGGACCGCTGGCCGCCTCCTGGCACTCGAACAAGTTCCTGGACCCGGTGCACGACGGCGCGGTGCTCCCGATCCTGCACCTCAACGGCTACAAGATCGCCAACCCGACCGTCCTGTCCCGCATCCCCCACGAGGAGCTGGACGCCCTGCTGCGCGGCTACGGCCACGAGCCGCTGTATGTGACGGCCGCCCCGGACACCGCCGCGGCCGAGGTCCACCGCGCCCTGGCCGCAGCCCTGGACACGGCGCTGGACGAGATCGCCGCGATCCGGCGGGCGGCGCGTGAGGAGGGGGCGGCAGGACGGCCCCGCTGGCCGGCGATCGTGCTGCGCACCCCCAAGGGCTGGACCGGACCGCGGGAGGTGGACGGCGACCCGGTGGAGGACACCTGGCGCTCCCACCAGATCCCGGTGAAGGGCGTGCGCGACGATCCCGGCCGACTGCGTGTGCTGGATCGGTGGCTGCGCTCCTACCGGCCCGGGGAGCTGTTCGACGGCTCCGGCCGCCCCCTGCCCGGTGTGCTGGCGCACGTACCGCGCGGGGAGCGGCGGCTGGGGGCCTCCGAACACGCCGACGGCGGCCGGCTGCGGCGACCGCTGCCGCTGCGCGGCCCGGAGGCCTTCGCGGTGCCGGTGGACGGGCCCGGCGCGTCCTCCCACGAGCCGACCCGGGTGCTGGGCGGCATGCTGCGGCAGGTCTTCGAGGACACCGCCGAACGGCGCGACTTCCGGCTGACTGCCCCGGACGAGGCCGAGTCCAACCACCTCCAGGACGTCCTGGAGGCAACGCCCCGCGCGTGGCAGGGCACCTCGCTCGCGACGGACCGGAACCTCGGCGGCCACGGCCGGGTGATGGAGGTGCTCTCCGAGCATCTGTGCCAGGGCTGGCTGGAGGGCTACACCCTCACCGGACGGCACGGGCTGTTCACCTCCTACGAGGGGTTCTCCACCATCGTGGCGAGCATGGTCACCCAGCACGCCAAGTGGCTGCAGAGCGCCCGCGAGGTGCCCTGGCGGGCTCCCGTCCCGAGTCTGAACTACCTGCTGACCTCGCATGTGTGGCGCCAGGACCACAACGGCTTCTCCCACCAGGACCCCGGTTTCGTCGACCATGTGCTCACCAAGAGTCCCGGCGTGGTGCGCGCCTACTTCCCCCCGGACGCCAACACCCTGCTGTGCGTGGCCGACCACGTGCTGCGGACGACGGACACGGTGAACGTGGTCGTCGCCGGCAAGCAGCCCTGCTTCGACTGGCTCGGACCGGAGCAGGCCCGCGACCACTGCGAGCGCGGCGCCGGGGTATGGGAGTGGGCCGGGACCGAGCGGCCGGGACGGGAGCCGGACGTGGTGCTGGCCTGCGCCGGGGACGTGCCCACCCAGGAGGCGCTGGCCGCGGCCTCGCTGCTGCGCGAGCATCTGCCCGGTCTGGCGCTGCGGGTGGTGAACGTCGTGGACATCGCCCGGCTGATGCCCGCCTCACGGCATCCGCACGGGCTGCCGGACGCGGAGTTCGACGCGCTGTTCACCCGCGACCGGCCGGTGGTCTTCGCGTATCACGGCTATCCGTGGCTGGTCCACCGGATCGCCCACCGCCCCGGCCTCCACGACCGGCTGCACGTGCGCGGTTACCGGGAGAGCGGGGCGACCACCACCCCGTTCGACATGGTGGTCCGCAACGGCCTGGACCGCTACCGGCTGGTCATGGACGTGACCGACCGGGCACCGGGGTTCGCGGAGCGGGCCGGAGGACTGCGCGGGTCGGTGCGGGAGGCGCGCGAGCGGCACCACGGCTGGATCCGCGAGCACGGCACCGATCTGCCCGAGGTCGCCGACTGGCGCTGGCCGGGCTGACGGGCCGGACCGGCCCGAGCGGAGCAGAGCGGTCAGGCGGCCGTGGGGACGAGAACCACGGGGCAGTGGGCGTGGTGCAGCACCGCGTGGGTGACCGGGCCCAGACGCATGCCGAAGAGGCGGTGGCGGCGGTGCGCGGCCAGAACGACCAGGTCGGCGGCCGCGCTGGCCTCGACCAGCGCGTGGCCGGGCCCGGCGTACACCGTCTCGACCCGGGCGTCGACGTTCGGGTGCGCCTCGCGCAGCCCGGCGACGGCGTCCATCGGCACGCTCTCCTCGTAGCGGGCCTGCTCCTCGGCGATCTCCTCGAGCACCCGGGTCGGCGGCGGCACCATGACGCCGGGGTAGACCGGCAGCTCCCAGGCGTGCAGGACGAGCAGTGCCGTCGCCCGCCGTCCGGCCTCCTCGAAGCCGTAGCGCGCCGCGTCGGTGTCCGCCCCGTACTCCACCCCGACGACCACGGTGTGCCGGGGGCGCTCGTTGTCGCCGCGCACGACCATCAGGGGGCCCTCGATGTGCGCCGCCACCCGCAGGCTCACCGAGCCCAGCAGCAGCCCGGTGAAGCCGCCGTGGCCGCGGGTGCCGACCACGGTGAGCGCGGCCCGGCGCCCGGCGCGCACCAGCGCGGCGACGGCGTTCTCACCCGCCGCCGACGGCCTGACATCCAGCCCCGGAGCGCTCTCCCTGGCCCGTTCGGCGGCCGACTCGGCGATCTGCCGGGACTGCCGGGCGAGCGCCCGCCGGTGCTCCTCGTCGGCCGGGCGGACCGCCTCGGCCTCCCCGGCGGCGCCGGGAGCGCCGTCGGACGCGCGCCGGTGGGCGGACGCGCCGCACAGGACCTCCAGGGGCGCGCCCCGCAGCACGGCCTCCTCCACCGCCCGGTCCAGAGCGCGCAGGGAGTGGTCCGAGCCGTCGACGCCGACCACGACGGGAAGCTGGGCGGAACGGTTCACTGTCCTCACTTCTCCACGGGCGGGCGGTCCGCTCGGACCGCGGCGGGTGTGCGGGTCCCGGTCCACCGCCACGGGCGGACCGGGCCCCCGGTGTCCCCGAAAGGCGCCTTGCCGGACCGGGGGGCGCCCGAGTACCCTCCCCACCTCCTCCTTTCACTCCTTCCGGGCCTGTTGAGCGGCTGTGCAGTGCGCTCCGGTGCCGATAAGGTCGGTCGTGGAAGCGAGAGAGGACGCCACCGGTCGTCCCGGCCTCCGGCCTGCGCGGTTCCGCGCCGTCGTCCTCTCCCCGTCCGCCCGCTCCCGTGCGAGACCGGGCGGGCGGCGACCGGCGGCGAGGGGGGTGAGCGATCGTGCGAGCGATCGCCGGGCTGTGGCGGTGGCGGGGCAACCCGCTGCGCCGGACCACCGACCGTGTGGAGGGCTGGCTGGCGCTGGCCGCCGTCCTGCTGATGGCCCTGGGCACACCCGCCGTCGCGCTGTGGGGCACCCGGACGGCGCACGAGACGCTGACGGGCGTCGTGCGCGAGCAGCAGCGGCAGCGGCACCAGGTGTGGGCGACGGTGGCCCAGAGCACTCCGCCCGTGGCCGACCGCCCCGAGGCCGGGTCCGGCCACCGGGTGAACGCCACCTGGACCGCGGTCGACGGCCGTACCCACTCGGGCACGGTCGTCGCCGACCGCCCGACCGAGCCCGGTGACCGGCTGCGCGTGTGGGTGGACGCCCGCGGCGAGATCGCCGCGCGTCCGATGGACGCCGCCACCGCTTCCTCGCACGCCGCCCTGGCCGGATTCGGCACGGCGGTGGCCGCGGCCGGTCTGGTGGAGACCGTACGGCGGCTGCTGGTGCGGCGGCTGCTGGCCCGGCGCTACGCGCGCTGGGCGCAGGAGTGGGCCCGGGTGGGCCCCGACTGGGGTCGTGCCGGACGGTCGAACTGACCCGAATACGGCCCGAATCAGGCCAGGGCAGGCATGCGGAGGGCCTGCCTCCGCCGTGGCGGGCGGACCGGTCATCCCATCGGCCCGGCACACGCTACGGTGGTGCATCCGGATGCGCGCGGCAGCGCGATCGAGGTTCGCACGAGGTTTGAGGCAAGGCGGTCCATGGCACAGGGCTTGGTCCAGGTGACGCACACCAGCTCGTCGCGGTGGCGGCGCCGAACGGGAGACTACGCCACCATCTCCGCCGCCCTCTGTGCCGCCGGCGACGGCGATGTGCTGACCGTCGCCCCCGGCACCTACCGCGAGAACCTGGTGATCGAACACGCCGTCACCCTGCGCGGCCCCGAGCGCTCCGACGTCGGCTCGGTGCGTCTGGCCCCCGCCGACGGGGTGGCGCTGACCGTACGCGCCGCGGCGGTCGTACGCGATCTCCAGATCGAGGGCCAGGACGCCGCGGCGCCCGCGCTGCTGGTCGAGGACTGCGTGGCCGAGCTCTCCGGGCTGCGGGTGGTGACGCGGTCGGCCTCCGGCATCGAGGTGCGCTCCGGGGCCCGGCCGACCCTGCGCCGCTGCACGGTGGACAACCCGGCCGGGGTGGGCATCGGCGTCGGCGGGGGCGCGGGCGGGCTGTTCGAGGAGTGCGAGGTGGTCGCGGCCGGGCAGGCGGGCATCGCGGTGCACGAGGGCGCCCATCCCCGGCTGGAGCGCTGCCGGGTCCACCACGCCTCGGGCGCGGGGCTCTCGCTGTCCGGGGAGGGCAGCGCGGTGGACGCCGTGGGCTGCGAGGTGTACGAGATCAAGGGCGCGGGGGTGCGGGTCGCCTCCCGGGCGGTCGGAAACCTCACCGAGTGCCGGGTGCACCGCACCTCCGCCGACGGCGTCACCCTCGACACCGACGCGGTGCTCACCCTCGCCGACTGCGAGATCCACGACATCCCGGAGAACGCGGTCGACCTGCGCTCGCGCTCGGTGCTGACGCTGACCCGCTCCACGGTGCGCCGCTTCGGCCGCAACGGCCTGTCGGTGTGGGATCCGGGCACCCGTGTGGACGCCAACGGGTGCGAGATCCAGGAGAGTACGGGCGACTATCCGGCGGTGTGGGTCAGCGACGGCGCATCGGCGCTGCTGGACTCCTGCCGGGTCCACGACGTGCCGGACGCGCTGTTCGTCCTGGACCGGGGCTCGCGGGCCGACGTCCTCGACAGCGATCTGGCGCAGGTGCGCAACACGGCGGTGTCGGTGAGCGACGGCGGGACGGTCCAGCTGGACGACTGCCGCATCCGGGAGGCCGCCACCGGTGCCTGGTTCCGCGACCACGGCAGCGGCGGCGCTCTGGCCAACTGCACGATCGACGCCACCGGGACGGGCGTGATCGTCACCAAGGGCGCCGATCCGGAGATCGACCGCTGCACCGTGACCGATCCGGCCGAGGCGGGCTTCTACGTCTCCGCCGAGGGGCGCGGCACCTTCTCGAACTGCCGGGTGACCGGCTCCAGCGGCTACGGCTTCCATGTGATCGACGGCTGCCGCACCACGCTGAGCCGCTGCCGCACCGAGCGCTGTGCGCGCGGGGGCTACGAGTTCGCCGACGGGGGACCCGCCGTCGAGGACTGCACCAGCGATCGGAGTTCCGCGCCGGTCACGTCCGAGCCCGGGCCCCCCGTCTCCCCCGCCGTCCAGACCGCGGGCCTGCTGGGCGGCATACCCCAGCAGTCGGCCGCCACGGCGCCCCCCGCCGTGTCAGCCCCTGTGCCCGCGTCCGGGGGGTCCCCCGCCGGCGAGGCCTCCGGCGGACCGGCCAAGGAGGCGCGGCCGGCGAAGGAGGTGCTGGGCGAACTCGACGCGCTGGTCGGCCTGGAGAGCGTCAAGCGGGAGGTGCGGGCCCTCATCGACATGATCGAGGTGGGCCGCAGGCGCCGCGAGGCCGGTCTCAAGGCGGCCTCAGCGCGCAGGCACCTGGTGTTCACCGGGTCCCCCGGCACCGGCAAGACCACGGTCGCCCGGCTCTACGGGGAGATCCTGCACTCCCTCGGGGTGCTGGAGCGCGGTCATCTGGTGGAGGTCTCCCGGGTGGATCTGGTCGGCGAACACATCGGCTCGACGGCGATCCGCACCCAGGAGGCGTTCGACCGGGCGCGCGGCGGCGTGCTGTTCATCGACGAGGCGTACGCCCTCTCGCCCGAGGACTCCGGCCGGGACTTCGGCCGGGAGGCGATCGACACCCTGGTGAAGCTGATGGAGGACCACCGCGACGAGGTGGTCGTCATCGTCGCCGGCTACACCGCGGAGATGAAGCGCTTCCTGGAGACCAACCCCGGTGTCGCATCCCGCTTCTCACGCACCATCACCTTCGGCGACTACACGCCCGAGGAGTTGCTGCGGATCGTCGGGCAGCAGGCCGAGGAGCACGAGTACCAGCTCGCCGAGGGCACGGCCGAGATGCTGCTGGGGTACTTCGCCGAGCTTCCCAAGGGGCCGACGTTCGGCAACGGCCGTACCGCGCGGCAGACCTTCGAGGCCATGGTCGAGCGGCACGCGGGCCGGGTCGCCCAGCTCGACGACCCGGACACCGACGATCTGACGCTGCTCCACCCCGAGGACCTGCCTCGGGAGCCGCGGCACTGACCGTCCCGCCGGCCCGGTGGCGGGCCGATACGGCTAGCCCGCCGCCGGGCCGGCTCCGGTGCGGCCCTCGGGCCGCTGTCCGGGCTGGGCCGGTACACAGGGCGCCTCACGCCCCTCGGCCAGCCGTTCCAACCGGTCCAGCAGCGCCGCGCGCTCGGCGTCGAAGGCGGGGTCGGCCTGGTAGTCGCCATGGCCCAGGATCGGCGCGGGCAGCGGGTGCTCCGGGGTGCGGCCGTAGTGCAGCGGATCCCTCAGCGGGCCGCGGTCCACGTCCTGTCCCCCGTCCTCGCCCGCCATCACCGGGCCGCCGATCGGATCGGTCAGGCGCCACAGGTTCCGCCAGCAGTCCACCTCCTCGCTCAGCGCGCGCATCGGAGCGGGCCCGAAGCAGGCCGGGAACCAGCGCCCGTAGAGCCGCTCCAGCGGGGAGCCGTAGGTGAGCAGCGCGACCCGCCCGCGGGTGTCGGGGTCGAGCTGCCAGACGGCGGCGGCGGCCAGCACGCTGCCCTGGGAGTGCCCGGAGATCACCAGCCGGCCGCCGGTGCGCGCGGTCCAGGTGCACATCCGCCAGGTGAGGTCCGGCACCGCTCGCTCGGCGTAGCAGGGCGGCGCGAAGGGGTGGGCGGCGCGCGGCCAGAAGGTGCCCACGTCCCACAGGATGCCGACGGTGCGGCGGGCCGCGGCGTCACGGTAGGCGCGGCGGCCCATCGCCACCAGCAGCACCACCATCGCGCCCATCAGCCAGGAGCCGAGCCCCTGGACCGTCTGGGCCAGAGCGGGCAGCGGGCCGGGCCAGGAGGCCGCGGCCGGCCCAGGGGGGAGTCCGGTGCGGGCCGCGCCCGCCAGGGCGCCGGCGCCCAGCAGCACGGTGGCGACGGTGACGGAGGCGATCAGGGCCGGCGCGGAGTCGGTCAGCCGGGCCCAGGCGACGACGCGGGCGATCCGGCGGCTGCGGGACTCCAGCTCGCGGGGCTCGCCCTCGTAGGAGTCGACGATCCGGGGGGTGAGCCGCCTGCGCGTTCGCCCCGCCCGTACCGCGGCGCCCAGCGTGAAGGCCGCCACGACCAGCAGCAGGACGGGGATCGCCGCGGCCTGCCAGCTCAGCAGCACCGGCGGCCCCGCTATGGCGCCGCCGGCCACGCCCGGGGTGCCGTCCTTGTCCAGCCAGTCCGCCACGCGCTGGGCCACGCCGCCGGTGAGGACCCCGCCGAGCGCGCAGGCCAGTAAGGCGACCGCGGCGCCGCCCAGCCCGCCCATGGCACACCGTCCGGCGCACGAGCCCGGGGGTGAGGCCCGGTGCAGGGCGTACGCGGTGACGGCGATGGCGGCGGCCAGCGCGCCCTGGAGGAGCACGAGCCAGGCGAACACGCCGGTGCCCGGCAACTGGGCGGAGGAGGTCCAGCCGGGTCGCGGCCAGGCGGCGTACACGGCGGTCAGCGCCAGCGCGCCCAGCGCGGCGCCCGGCAGGGCCCTGGAGGCCCACCGGTCGATCCGCTCGTCCGGCTCGGACTCGGTGCGGCCCTTGCGGACCGTGACCAGCACGGTCGCCGCCCAGCCCGCCGCGAGGACGGCGGCCAGCACCTGTCCCGGGAGCTGCGGCGCGGTGCCGCCTGCGGGGCGCAGATCGTGGGCGGCGGCCGCGGTCAGCAGGGCGGTGGCGATCGTGAGCAGTCCGGCAGCGGTGTGGGCGGCGCGCAACCGGGAGACCAGGCGGCGGCCGTACCAGAAGCCCGGCAGGGAGAGCGCGGGCCGCTCCCCGCCGGGCAGCGGCCGGGCGTGACCCGGCGGGCGCGGGGGCGGCGAGGCGGACTCGTAGGCGCTCCAGGTGCGGTGCGACAGCCACCACAGCAGAGCGGTCAACGCGGCGGGCACCAGCGCGGCCAGGACCAGGCGGCGGCCGGGCGGCGCCCACCAGCCCTCGGTGAGCGGTCCGAGCCAGGACTTGCCGCGTGCGCAGCGTTCGGAGGCGGCGCACTGCCAGGCCACCAGGTCGAGTGCGACCTCGCAGGCCGCGGCGGTGAGCAGCACGGTCAGGGAGAGCGCCACCAGCCGCACCAGGACGTCGTAGACCCGCTGGCCGCGGTGGCGGGCGGGAGCGGCCGGGCGCATCCAGTGGGCGAGGTTGGCGACCATGAACGGCAGCAGGAGCAGCCACAGGGCGCGGGCGCCGTTGCCGGAGGTGAGGTTGGACCAGCAGTACGCCTCGGGGATCGGCCGCCGCGGGGCGCGGTCGGCCGACGGCCCGGTGCGGGGGTCGGCCGACCGGTCGGCGGTCAGGCCGCCGGAGTACCCGTACTCCCCGAAGCGGCTCTCGGCGTCCGCGTCGTCGGTGCGGCGGTGGATGCCGGCGGTGTCGTCGCCGGTGATCCGCACCGTGCGCGGGTCACCGAGCATCTCCTGCGGTGTGGTGCCGCCGACTCCGTGCACCAGGAGTTCCAGTGCCGGTTCCCCCTGGACTCCGCGCTGTCCCGCCGGCGGCGCCGGCCGGTTCTCGGGCATGCTGCGCTCCCCCGATCCGGTGTGTGTCCCCGTTTCCCGCGGGGTTCCCCGCGGCGGCATCCAGGATGGCGGCTGCGGGGCCGTGTGCGCAGCACCACCGCCCTGCCGGGGCGTCACGATCGTGCTCCGGAGGGCGCCGCGGTCACGTGGAAGGATGGGGGCCGAACAGATGCCCGTATCCGCGCACACGGCCGCGCGGGCGATCGCGCGTACGGCCGCCGGTGGACGAGAAGGGACGGACCAGCAGGTGGGCGACAACCAGAACCTCCTGGCGGAGCAGCGGCGCGCGCTCATCCTGGAGGAGGTCAGGCGCCGCGGCGGGGCGCGGGTCAACGAGCTGACCCGCAGGCTCAACGTCTCGGACATGACCGTGCGCCGCGATCTGGACGCGCTGGCGCGGCAGGGCGTGCTGGAGAAGGTGCACGGCGGGGCGGTGCCGGTGTCGGGGACGAGCACGCACGAGCCGGGTTTCGAGGCGAAGTCGTCACTGGAGCAGGGTGCCAAGGAGGACATCGCGCGGGCCGCGGCGGCGATGGCGGCCCCGGGCGGCGCGATCGCGCTCTCCGGGGGCACGACGACGTACGCGCTGGCCCGGTGCCTGCTGAACGTGCCGGATCTGACGGTGGTGACCAACTCGCTGCGGGTCGCGGACGTCTTCCACGCCGCGCAGCGCGCGGACGCCTCGCGGGGCGGCTCCCCGGGGGCGGCGGTGGTGGTGCTCACCGGCGGGGTGCGCACCCCGTCGGACTCCCTGGTGGGACCGGTGGCGGACGCGGCGATCGGCTCGCTCCACTTCGATGTGCTCTTCCTCGGCGTGCACGGCATATCCGCGGAGGCCGGGCTGTCCACGCCCAACCTGGCCGAGGCGGAGACCAACCGCCGTCTGGTCCGCTCCGCGCGGCGGGTGGTGGTCGTCGCCGACCACACCAAGTGGGGGACGGTAGGCCTGAGTTCGTTCGCCTCCCTGGCCGAGGTGGACACGCTGGTGACCGACGGCGGCATGCCGGAGCGGACGCGTGCGGAGATCCGCGAGGCGCTGCCGGAGCTGGATCTGGTGGTGGCGGGCGGAGGGTCCGGCGAGCGGGACGGGCACCATGGTGGGAACCTGCGGAAGGAGCGCCTATGACACGCGGGCTGGAGCAGGTCGGTGCCGGCTTCGTCCGTACCGCCCCCGTGCGGCTGGTGTTCGCCGCGCGGGCCGCCGCGCCGCCGGAGGCCGTCTACGCCGCGCTGGCCGACACCGAGGGCTGGCCGCGGTGGTTCGGGGCGGTGACCGGCGCCCGGCCGACCGCGGACGGCCTCGGCCGGAGGATCACGCTGCGCGGCGGCGGCCACTTCCTGGAGACGATCGTGGCCGCCGAGCCCGCCGAGCGCTACGCCTACCGCGTCGACGGGACCAACGTCCCCGGTGTGCGGGCGATGCTGGAGGAATGGCTGCTGACGCCGGAGGGCGCCGGCACCCGGGTTCGGTACACGATGGCGGCCGACGGCACCCCCGTCTTCCGCGCCGTGCTGCGGCTCGCGGGACCGGCCGTCGGACGCTCGTTCCGCGGCGCGGTGCGCGGACTGGACCGGCAGAGCGGCCGCGCGTAGCACTTCCGGGGCGCGTGCGCCGCGTCGCGCGTACCGCAGTGCGCGTAGTGCGGTACGCGCACCCTGGCGTGTCGGGCCCGGCGGGTGCAGACTTCATGACAGGACAGGACAGGACGGACAGGGCAGCACCCGGTGGGGGTGGCGCCGGTGACGGCCGTGGCGGCGGGCCGGCGGTGACGAAGGTGGGAGGCGTTGCGCTGTGGCGGAGCCCGAGTTCAGTGCCACCGGGGTGCGGATAGCACGGTGGTTGCGGTCCCTCACCCGGGCCGGGCAGGTCGTCGTCCGCGACGGGCGGCTGGTGCTGCTGACCAGTTACGGCCGGGAGATCGACAGCGCGCCGGTGGAGCAGGTCCGCGTCAGCGAGCCGTGGTACGCCGCGCGCGGGCGGGCCCTGGCGGCGGTCAACGGCACCTGGTACGCGCTGCGCATGAAGGGGCAGACGAGTGACGGCCTGGTGGCCGCGCTGCGCGGTGCCCGCTCCCGGACGGGCGGGGCGCCGGGGAGGTCCGGCGCCGCGAAGATCGCGGCGGAGCGGCGTGCGGCCCCGGCCGACGGCTGAGGCGCCCGGGGTCCGGTGCGAGTCCGCCGGGACACACCCACCCGGAAAGATTGTCTGATTTGCACCTTTTCGCTGCCTGAATCACGCTGATGTCTGTGCCGTAACGACCGTCGGTGCGCATGGCGCTCTCTCCCCCGCCGTCCGGACACCCCCACCTCTCACCAGGGAGCCGCAGTCGTGATCAGTCACCCCAGCACGTCCGGCCGGCAGCGGACGGTGGAGTTCCAGGCCCTCCCCTCCCGGGCCGGCCAGATCCGCCGCATCGTGTCGGCCCTGCTGCGTTACTGGAAACTGGACCCGCTCGTCGGTCCGGCGGCCGACGGCGTCGCCGAGCTGCTGGCGGGAGCCCGCCGGCAGGCGGGCCCGGACGGGCGCTGCACCGTGGAGATCGCACTGCGGCTCGACCGGTTGACGATCTCCGTGCGCGACCACCCCCCGCAGCCTTCCCCCGCCCACGCCATGGGGGCACTCCTGGCAGGCGGGCCACAGCCGACGCCGCGCGGCCTCGCCGCCGACGGCGGGACGGCGCGGATCACCCTGCCGGTACCGGCGCCCGCCGCACCGGCCCAGAAGGCGGCCCTCCCGCCGGGCCCCCCGGCACGGCCCGAGCCCCTGCAGCACGTCTGACGGGCGCCGGGTCCGGAGCCGGCACCCGGGCCGGGGCACGGATCAGCCCGGCGCCACCGTCATGGGGTCGTCCAGGACCGGCTGCCAGGCCAGTTCGGCGGCGCCCACCAGGCCGCTGTAGTCCAGTTCGCAGGCGAGCACCGGCACTTTGCCGCTGCGTCCCCACAGACTGCGCTCGGCGATGACGTTCCGCAGCCGCTCGGCGTCCGCCTCCAGCAGGGCGCGGTGCAGCCCGCCGAGGATGATCCGGTCCGGATCGAGGATGTTGACCAGGCCGGCCAGGCCCAGACCGAGCCGGTCGATGAGCAGATGCGCCGCGTCGCGCACGGCCGGGTCGGTGGCGTACTCCGTGCGCAGCAACTCCAGGGCGCGCTTGAGCAGGCCGGTCTCCGGGCCGGGCTCCCGGCCGGCGGCCTCCAGGAAGGCCAGCGGGTCGGTCTCCACGTCCAGGCAGCCGCGCCCGCCGCAGTGGCAGGGCCTGCCGTCCGGGTCCACGGTCAGATGGCCGACCTCCAGGGCCAGCCCCGAACTGCCGGTGTGCAGACGGCCGTCGAGGACGAGCGCGCCGCCGACGCCGCGGTGCCCGGTGGCCACGCACAGCAGGTCGCGGGCGCCGCGGCCCGCGCCGTGGCGGTGCTCGGCCAGGGCCACGAGGTTGACGTCGTTGGCGACGAAACCGGTCGCCGGCGCATCGCCGGACGGTCCGGTGACACCGGCCTCGGCCAGGCAGCGGGCGAAGATCTCCCGCACCGGCGCTCCCGGGGGCCAGGCCAGGTGCAGCGGATTGAGGGCGGTGCCCTCCGGCTCGGCGACGGCGGAGGGCACCGCCAGGCCGGCGCCCAGGCAGCGCCGCCCGGTCTCGCGCAGCAGCCCGGCTCCGGCGCCGACGACCTCGGTGAGGACCTGGGCCGGGTCGGCCTCCACGGTCACGGCGCCGGGCACGGTGGCGACTATCCGGCCGCCGAGCCCGACGAGGGCGGCGCGGAACCCGTCCGCGTGCACCTGGGCCGCCAGGACGACCGGGCCCTCGGGGTCGACCGACAGCCGGTGGGAGGGGCGGCCCTGGGAGCCGGCGGCGACGGCCGGCCGGGAGTCGACGGTGATCAGCCCGAGCGCCTCCAGCTCCGCGGCCACGGCTCCGGCGGTCGCCCGGGTCACACCGAGCTCCGCGGTGAGCACGGCGCGGGTGGGCGCGCGTCCGGTGTGCACGAGTTCCAGCGCCGGGCCGAGGGCGCCGCGGCCTCTCTCCAGCTTTGTTGTACGCGTCGGGGTCACCGTCCCATTCTGGCTTTGTATCCACCACGAACAAAGCGGGGTGGCCCGACCGCCCCGAACGGGCCGGAGCGCACCCTGGCACACTGCCTCCAGCCGGGTGCGTTCCGCCCGCCCCCGCGTCCCGCGGGCGGCGGCGCGGGGGGTTCGCCCCGTGGCCCTCCGCCTCTCCCGGGGCCGCCGGTGGTGAGCCGGCCGCCGTACGGGGAGCGGGTCGCCGCCGGGGAAGGCGGGACTCGCCCCCCGCGGTACACCGGCCCCGCCCTCCGGTGGGGCGACGCGGACCACCGGCCTTCGCGGGAAGATCCACTGGAACGCCGTCCAGGACGTAGGCTCACTGGGGCGGTGAGGGAGGGCACATGGCTGAGGGTCTGCGATTCGAACTGCTCGGTCCGCTGCGAGCCTTGCGCGAGGGGAACGAGGTGCCGCTGGGACCGCCCCGGCAGCAGGCGGTGCTCGCCGTCCTGCTGCTGCAGGAGGGGCGGCCGATGTCTTACGACGCGCTGGTGAGCGCGGTCTGGGGCGGCGAACCGCCGTCGCACGTACGGAACCTGGCCCAGAAGTACGTCTCCGGTCTGCGCCGGGCCTTCGCGGCGGCGGGCGGGGGCGGCTCGTCCCCGGAACTGGTGTGGACCGGCAGCGGCTACCGGCTGGAGAACGCCCGGATCGACGATCTGGCGGAACGGCGGACGCTGCTGCGCGAGGCGCTGTCCGCGCGCGAGTCGGGCGACCTGCGCCGGGCGGGCGCACTGGCGATGGAGGCCGAGGAGCTGTGGCGCGGTGAGTTCGCCGAGGGTCTGGCCGGCCCCTACCTGGACGGTGAGAGGCGCCGCTGGGCGGAGAAGCGGCTGATGGTGCTGGAGACCCGGCTGGAGGGCGACCTGGAGCTGGGCCGGTACCGCGAGTGCGTCAACGAGCTGGCGCGGCAGGTGGCCCTGCACCCGCTGCGCGAACGGCTGGTGGGACTTCTGATGCTGGCGCTGTACCGCTGCGGCCGTCCCGCGGACGCGCTGGCGGCCTACGAGGAGGCCCGTCGCCGGCTCGTGGACGAGCGGGGGGCGGAGCCCGGCCCCGCGCTGCGGGAACTGCACGCACGGATCGTGCGCCAGGACCCCTCGCTGCTGCCGGAGTCGGCGCTGGCGTCCTGAGACCGGCGCACGGACCGGCGCCCCCGTCCTCCGGACTCCCCGTTCGAGCGGTCCGGAGGACGGAGGCGGAGGGCGGGGAGCGGAGGACGGGGGCGCCGGAAAAGGACGTTCAGCGGTCCATTCTCTCCAGGGCCCGCTGGGCCAGGGGGTGGGTCCGGACGAGCTCTCCGAGGGTGGTCGTCCCCCGGGTGATCCTCGCGAAGGCGTTCCACGCCGGGCGGAAGCCGGTGAGCACCGCGTGCAGCAGCTTCGGACGGCGGGCGAAGACGGCGTGCATCCGGTTACCCACACCCATCTCCACACCCAGCCCCGACTTGACGGCGAAGGCGTAGTTGAGGGCCTGGCGGCGGGCTTCCACCGCGTCGTGCGCCTCGGCGACCCGCACCGCCCACTCCCCCGCCAGCCGCCCGGAGCGCAGGGCGAAGGAGATGCCCTCGCGCGTCCAGGGCTCCAGCAGCCCGGCCGCGTCGCCGCAGACCAGGACCCGGCCCCGGGTCAGCGGGGAGTCCGCCGAACGGCAGCGGGTGAGGTGGCCCGAGGAGATCGCGGGCTCGAAGCCGGCCAGCCCGAGACGGGCGATGAAGTCCTCCAGATAGCGCTTGGTGGCCGCACCCTCGCCGCGGGCGGAGATCACCCCCACCGTGAGCGTGTCGCCCTTGGGGAACACCCAGCCGTAACTGCCGGGCAGCGGACCCCAGTCGATGAGGACGCGGCCCGACCAGTCCTCGGCCACCGGCGGCGGCACCGGGATCTCGGCCTCCAGCCCCAGGTCCACCTGATCGACCTTCACCCCGACATGGGCTCCTATCCGGCTGGCGCTGCCGTCCGCGCCGACCACGGCGCGGGCCAGGACGGTGCGGCCGTCGGAGAGGACCACGGCCACGGTGCGCCGGTCGGGGACGGCGGGGCCGTGCTGCTCGACGCGGGTGACGGTGGCGCCCGTCCACAGCTCCGCGCCGGCCTTCTGCGCGGACTCCACCAGCGCGTGGTCGAACTCGGGCCGGTTGACCAGCCCGAACAGCATGTTCCGGGAACGCCGGGTACGGGCGAACCTGCCGTCCAGCGAGAAGGTCACCGCGTACACCCGGTCACGCAGGGGCAGTTCGAAGCCGGGCGGCAGGGCGTCCCTGGAGGGCCCGATGATGCCTCCGCCGCAGGTCTTGTAGCGGGGGAGTTCCGCCTTCTCCAGGAGCAGGACCCGGCGTCCGGTGACGGCCGCGGCGTACGCCGCGGAGGCTCCGGCCGGCCCCCCTCCCACCACCACCACATCCCACACCGGGTCCTGCCGGTCCGTGCCCTCGGCGCCCTCGGCGCTTTCCCTGCTCACGTGTGTTACCGCTCCCGCTCGGCCGTTTCCGGTTATCGCCGCATCCTAGTGCCGCGCCCGCCCGGATCCCCTGTGGGATCATCGGCACCACGCATCCGCCTGCACGTACGGTGATCCCGCCCACAGGCACACAACGCAGCACCACGAAGGAGCGTTCCCCATGGCGCACGACGCATTGGCAGCCACCGTAGCCTCGCTGATGCCCCGGGCCCGTACCGAGCTCGGCGAGCTGGTGGCCTTCAAATCGGTCGCCGACCCGGCCCAGTTCCCGCCCGAGGAGTGCGCGGGAGCGGCCCGGTGGGTGGCGGACGCGCTGCGCGCCGAGGGCTTCACCGACGTGGCCCTGCTGGACACCCCGGACGGCACGCAGTCGGTCTACGGCTTCCTGCCCGGCCCGGCCGGCGCCCCCACCGTGCTGCTGTACGCCCACTACGACGTGCAGCCGCCGCTGGACGAGGCGGCCTGGCTCTCCCCG
The DNA here is from genome assembly GCF_043660855.1 of Streptomyces shinuiensis. Lineage (NCBI taxonomy): Bacteria > Bacillati > Actinomycetota > Actinomycetes > Kitasatosporales > Streptomycetaceae > Streptomyces > Streptomyces shinuiensis. The sequence goes on from NZ_JBIHML010000001.1 coordinate 620,110, forward strand.
CCGTTCACACTGACCGAGCGCGACGGGCGGTGGTACGGGCGCGGCGCCGCCGACTGCAAGGGCGGCTTCATCATGCACCTGCTCGCACTGCGCGCCCTGCAGGCCGACGGCGGAGTGCCGGTGAACGTCAAGGTGATCGCCGAGGGCTCCGAGGAGATGGGCATGGGAGGCCTGGAGCTCTACGCCGAGGCCCACCCGGAGCTGCTGACCGCCGACGCCGTCGTCATCGGGGACTCCGGGAACTTCCGCGCCGGCCTGCCGACCGTCACCGCGACGCTGCGCGGGATGACCATGCTGAAGGTCCGGGTGGACACCCTGGGGGGCAATCTGCACTCCGGGCAGTTCGGCGGCGCCGCCCCGGACGCGCTCGCCGCGCTCATCCGGATGCTGGACTCGCTGCGCGCCGGGGACGGCTCGACGACCGTCGACGGGCTGTCCTCGGACGCCTCCTGGGAGGGCCTGCAGTACCCGGAGGAGGACTTCCGCAGGGACGCCAGGGTGCTCGACGGGGTGGAGCTGATCGGCTCGGGCACCGTAGCCGACCGCATCTGGGCCCGCCCCGCCGTCACCGTCCTGGGCATAGACTGCCCGCCCGTGGTCGGCGCCACCCCGTCGGTGCAGGCGAGTGCCCAGGCGCTGATCAGTCTGCGGGTGCCGCCGGGCACGGACGCCGCCGAGGCCACCGGGCTGCTCACCGCCCATCTGGAGTCCCACGTTCCCTGGGGCGCGCGGCTGGCCGTGGAGCAGGTGGGTCAGGGCCAGCCGTTCAGCGCGGACACCACCAGCCCGGCGTACACCGCGATGGCCGAGGCGATGCGCGAGGCGTACGACGGCGCCGAGATGGCCACCGCCGGCATGGGCGGCTCGATCCCGCTGTGCAACACCCTGGGCAGGCTCTACCCCAAGGCGGAGATCCTGCTGATCGGGCTGAGCGAGCCCGAGGCTCAGATACACGCGGTCAACGAGAGCGTCTCCCCGGACGAGCTGCGGCGGCTGTCGGTGGCCGAGGCGCTGTTCCTGCGCAAGTACGCCGAGGCCGCGCTCGGCTGACAGGCCGTCACGCGCCGACCGGTGTGCCCGCCTCCAGGTTGAGCGTGACGCCCCGCTCGCGCGCCCGCAGCGCCCAGCGCAGCCGCTCCATCCGCACCGGGGGCAGCATTCCGGCGGCCTCCCGCTCGGTGGCGAAGCTCCAGCCGCGCAGTTCCGAGCCGGGCAGCAGCAGCTCGCGGGCGGCCGCGGTGGTCAGCCGGCCGCCGTCGAAGAGCAGTCGCAGGCCGCCGTAGCCGGGCGGCCGGGGCGGCTCCCAGTCGACGACGAGCAGCCGGAGCGCGGTGTCCAGCCGCAGCCCCAGTTCCTCGGCCACCTCGCGCAGCCCGGCGCGGGCGGGCGGCTCACCGGGTTCGACCACGCCGCCGGGGAACTCCCAGCCGGGCTTGTAGGTCGGGTCGACCAGCAGCACCCGGTCCGCCTCGTCGAAGAGGAGGACCCCGGCCGCCACGGTCTCCGCGGTCGGCTCCGGGGTCTGCACGATGTCGCAGGCGCCTTCCCCGGCGCGTATCGCCTCGACCACCTTCTCGGCGGTCTGCCGGGGGGTGAGGAGGGTGGCGTCAACGGTGTGCGCATCGGCTCGCAGCCAGTCCGGCACCCGGTGGTGGGCCGCCGGGTGCCGGGCCGGCTCCGGGCACCGGTGGCCCGCCGCGGTGCCGCAGGCGCCGTCCCCGGATGTCTCCCCGGCCTCCCCGCGCCGGGCGGCACGCTCTCGGAGGATCGTTTCCCCGATGTCCAGGAGCACATGCCGCACGGGGATGCGGCGGGCCGCCAGCCCGCCGAAGACCTCGTCGCGGTACTCCTGCCGCAGCAGCGTCATCGGCACCACCAGGGTGCCGCCCACCTCACCGTGGACGGCGGCGGCCGTGTCCACCACCAGCCGGCGCCAGGCGGGCAGGTCCTGGCAGTCCGGCACCTCGTCCAGGCGTTTGCGCGGCAGGAGCGCGCGCAGCCCCGCGCCGATCAGGCCGGGGTCGAAGAGGTTGCTGTCCGGGAGCAGCTCGACCAGCTCACGGGCCGTCGTGGTCTTGCCCGAGCCGAAGGCGCCGTTCAACCAGACGATCACGGTTCCCCCCATTCCGTCGTCCCCGGTTCACTGCCCGCTCCACCCCGCTCCGGAAACGCGCCCCCGCGCCCCGCCCCGCGGCGCCGGGGCTCTCACACGGGCCGGCCCAGCGCCTCCCGGCAGGCCGCCGCGGCCCCGACGAGACCGGCTCCGGTGCCCGTACCGGCGGGGACGACCTCCAGCCCCCGGACGAAGGAGAGCGTGGCGTACTCCTTCAGTGCCCCGCGCAGCGGCGCGAACAGCACCTCGCCGGCCTGGGCCACCCCTCCTCCGATCACCGCAATCTCGATCTCGGTCAGGGTCGCGGTCGCGGCGATCCCGGCCGCCAGCGCCCGTGCGGCGCGTTCGAAGGAGGCCATGGCCACCGGATCCCCCGCCCGCGCGGCGGCGGCCACCCCGCGGGCGCTGGCGTCGCCGTCCGGCCCGGGCCGCCAGCCGTCCGCCAGGGCCCGGCGGGCGATGTTGGGTCCGCTGGCCAGGCCCTCCACACAGCCGCGCGACCCGCACGGGCAGGGGTCGCCGTCGATGTCCACGCTGATGTGACCGATGTGGCCGGCGTTGCCGGTCGGCCCGGGATGCAGTCCGCCGTCCAGGACCAGCCCGCCACCCACACCGGTGGAGACGACCATGCACAGTGCGTTGTCCCGGCCGCGCGCCGCGCCCTGCCAGTGCTCGGCGGCGGTGATCGCCACACCGTCGCCCACCAGGGTCACGGGCATCCCCCCGACGACGGCGCGCACCCCGTCCACCAGCGGGTAGTCCCGCCAGCCGGGGATGTTGACCGGGCTGACCGTGCCCCGCCGGGCGTTCACCGGCCCGGCGCTGCCGATTCCCAGGGCGGCCACACGCGGCCACTGGGCCGCCGCCCGCAGTTCGCCGAGCACCTCGGCCACCGTCCGCATCACGCCGTCGCCCGGCTCCCGCGCCGGGGTCGGCCGCTGGGTCCGCAGCAGCAGCCGCCCGCCGCCGTCCACCAGCGCGCCTGCGATCTTGGTTCCGCCGATATCGAGGGCGGCGAGAAGATCCTGGTCCATGGGCGGAGAGTCTCACCTATTCTTGACAACGTTGTCCACTCCATTGGCCGGCTCTATGCTCTGAGGCCATCGACGCGCGGGGACATGCCGCGTGCGACCGTGTCACCGCCCGCCGACGACAGGACGAGACCTCAAGTGGCCGACACCGCCCGCCCCGCCCGCAACCCCCGGCGCCGCTACGGGCTGCGGCCGACGATGAAGGACGTGGCCGCCCGCGCCGGGGTCGGCCTCAAGACCGTCTCCCGGGTCGTCAACGGCGAACCAGGCGTCACCCCCGACACCGAACGCAGGGTGCGGGAGGCCATCACCGCCCTCGGCTTCCGCCGCAACGACAGCGCCCGCATCCTGCGCAAGGGCCGTACCGCGAGCGTCGGACTGGTCCTGGAGGACCTCGCCGACCCCTTCTACGCCCCCCTCAGCCGCGCCGTCGAGGAGGTCGCCCGGGCGCACGGCGCGCTGCTGATCAACGGCTCCAGCGCCGAGGACGGCGAGCGCGAGAGGGAGCTGGCACTGGCCCTGTGCGCCCGGCGCGTGGACGGACTGGTGATCATCCCGGCCGGCGACGACCACCGCTATCTGGAGCCGGAGATCTCCGCCGGGATCGCCACCGTCTTCGTGGACCGCCCCGCCGCCCGCATCGAAGCCGACGCGGTGCTCTCCGACAGCTTCACGGGCGCGCGCGAAGGCGTCGCCCACCTCATCGCCCACGGTCACCGCAGGATCGGCTTCATCGGCGACCTGCCGCGCATCCACACCACCGCCGAGCGGCTGCGCGGCTACCGGGCCGCGATGGCGGAGGCCGGGCTTCCGGTGGACGACTCCTGGGTCGCGCTCGGCCCCACCGACCCCGGACGCGTACGGACCGACGCCGAGCGCATGCTGGCGGGGCAGGAGCCGGCCGCGGGACCGGTCACCGCGCTGCTGACGGGCAACAACCGGGTGACCGTCACCGTGGTACGGGTACTGGCGGGCCTGGAACGGCGCGTGGCGCTGGTGGGCTTCGACGACTTCGAGCTGGCCGATCTGCTGACCCCGCCGGTCACCGTCATCGCGCAGGAACCCGCGCTGCTGGGCCGCAGAGCCGGCGAGCTGCTGTTCCGCCGGCTGGAGGGCGCCGACCACGCGGCGCGGCGCGTGGTGCTGCCCACCCGGCTGATCCCGCGCGGCTCGGGGGAGGTCCCCCCGCACTCCTGAACCCGCCCGGAGCCGGTGCGGACAGCGGCCGGGGCCGCGCGGTCGTGAACCGACCCGCGCGGCCCCGGCCGCTGTCCGCCTTCCGCGGGGGTGTCAGCCCTTGCGGGCCCTGACCTCCTCGGTGAGCTTCGGGAGGACCTCGAAGAGGTCGCCGACCACGCCGTAGTCGACCAGGTCGAAGATCGGGGCCTCCTCGTCCTTGTTGACGGCCACGATGGTCTTCGAGGTCTGCATGCCGGCCCGGTGCTGGATGGCGCCGGAGATGCCCGCCGCGATGTACAGCTGCGGCGAGACGGACTTGCCGGTCTGGCCGACCTGGTGGGTGTGCGGGTACCAGCCCGCGTCCACCGCGGCGCGCGAGGCGCCGACGGCCGCGCCGAGGGAGTCGGCGAGGTTCTCGACGACGGAGAAGTTCTCGGCGCCGTTGACACCGCGGCCGCCGGAGACCACGATCGCGGCCTCGGTCAGCTCCGGGCGGCCGGTCGACTCGCGCGGGGTGCGGGAGACGACCTTGGTGCCGGTGGACTTCTCGCCGAAGGCCACCGAGAGCTGCTCGACCGTACCCGCGGCCGGGGCGGCCTCGGGGGCGGCGGAGTTGGGCTTGACGGTGATGACCGGGGTGCCCTTGGTGACGCGGGACTTGGTGGTGAAGGCCGCGGCGAAGACCGACTGGGTCGCCACCGGGCCGGAGTCTCCGGCCTCCAGGTCGACGGCGTCGGTGATGACGCCCGAGCCGATGCGCAGCGCCAGGCGGGCCGCGATCTCCTTGCCCTCCGCGGAGGAGGGGACCAGCACGGCGGACGGGGAAACGGCCTCGTGGGCGGCCTGGAGCGCGTCCACCTTCGGTACGACGAGGTAGTCGGCGAACTCGGGGGCGTCCGCGGCGAGGACCTTCACCGCGCCGTACTCGGCCAGCGTGGCGGCGGCGCTGTCGGCGCCGGCGCCCAGGTGCACGGCGACCGGGTCGCCGATGCGGCGGGCCAGGGTCAGCAGTTCGAGGGTGGGCTTGCGGACGGCGCCGTCCACGTGGTCGACGTAGACAAGGACTTCAGCCATGGGAGTTGCTCTCCTGCGAGGATTGCGAGGGCGGAAAGGAGTGAGGGGTGCGACGGGCCTTCGGGCTCAGATGAACTTCTGGCCCGCGAGGAACTCGGCGAGCTGCTTGGCGCCCTCGCCCTCGTCCTTGACGATCGTGCCCGCGGTGCGGGCCGGGCGCTCGGCGGCCTCGTCGACCTTGGTCCAGGAGCCCTCGAGGCCGACCTCGTCGGCGTCGATGTCCAGATCGTCCAGGTCCAGGGACTCGACCGGCTTCTTCTTGGCGGCCATGATGCCCTTGAAGGAGGGGTAGCGCGCCTCGCCGGACTGGTCGGTCACGGACACGACGGCCGGGAGCGCGGCCTCGAGCTGCTCGGTCGCGGTGTCGCCGTCGCGGCGGCCGGTGACCTTGCCGTCCTCCACGGAGACCTCGGACAGCAGCGTGACCTGCGGCACGCCCAGGCGCTCGGACAGCAGCGCGGGCAGCACGCCCATGCTGCCGTCGGTGGAGGCCATGCCGCAGACGACCAGGTCGTAGCCGGTCTTCTCGACGGCCTTGGCCAGCACCAGGGAGGTGCCGATCGCGTCGGTGCCGTGCAGGTCGTCGTCCTCCACGTGCACGGCCTTGTCCGCGCCCATGGACAGCGCCTTGCGCAGCGCGTCCTTGGCGTCCTCGGGGCCGACGGTCAGCACGGTGACCTCGGCTTCGTCCCCGCTCTGCCGGCGGCCTTCGGCGATCTGCAGGGCCTGCTCGACGGCGTACTCGTCGAGCTCCGACAGCAGACCGTCCACGTCCTCGCGGTCGACGGTCAGGTCATCGGCGAAGTGCCGGTCGCCGGTGGCGTCGGGCACGTACTTCACACAGACAACGATCCTCAAGCTCACGCCGGCTCTCCTACATGCGTCGTCATTACTGGCTGCCTCGTCTCACAGGCAGCATAGGCGCCTGATCGGGCGGAATCCGGTCCGGTGGGGCCGGCTCTCCATCCAGGATATTACTCGTCAGTACACCCAGGCCCCTACCCGGAGGCAAGGCCGGTGAACTGTGACCTTTCCAACGGCTCAGGAGGGCACTGTGCCCTCGCTCAGCGCGTTGTAACGCCCCGCGTGGTACAGCAGCGGGCGGCCCGTGCCGGAGGGGTCCCCGGTCACCACCTCCGCCAGGACCACCCGGTGGTCGCCGGTCGGCACCCGGGCCACCACCCCGCACACCGTCCAGGCGAGCACGCCCTCCAGCACCGGCACCCCGTGCGGCCCCCGGCGCCAGCGGGTGGGCGGCGCGAAGCGGTCCGCCCCGGGACGGGCGAAGGTGGCGGCCAGTTCGCGCTGGTGCTCGCCCAGTATGTGCACTCCCACGTGCTCCGCCTCGGCGACCGCCGGCCACACCGAGGAGGCCGTGGCGATGTTGAAGGAGATCAGCGGCGGCTCGGCGGCGACGGAGGCCAGTGAGGTCACGGTGAACCCGGCGGGGCGGCCCCGCCCGTGGGCGGTGATCACGGCGACTCCGGCGGCGTGCCGCCGGAAGACGGCGCGCAGCAGGGCGGGGCCGGTCTCGGCCGCCTCCGGTGCCCGCTGAATGCCGTTCGGTGCGCTCGTATGAGATCCCCTGCCCACGGCAGGCCAGGCTGTCCACCACGGGCGGTCCGCGTCAAGTTCGCCCCCGCGGATGGGACCAGGGTCACGCGGCCGCTGCCCCTTCCGGCCGCTGCGGTCCTCCCGGTCCTCACACGGCCTCTCCGAGCGCGGCGATGACATCGGCCCTGCGCGGCTGCCCGCTCGCCCGCCGCGCGATCCGGCCCCGTGCGTCCAGCACCAGGACGGTGGGGGTGCGCATGATCCCCAGCCGCCGCACCAGATCCAGCCGGCACTCGGCGTCCACCTCCACGTGGACGACGCCCTCCACCATCTCCGCCACCTCCGCCAGGATCCGCCGGGTGGCCCGGCAGGGCTGGCAGAAGGCGCTGGAGAACTGCACCAGCGTGGCACGCTCCCCCAGCCGCTCCGCACCCACCTCCTCGGCGGTCAGCCTCTCGTCCGCGTCCCGTGCGCGCACCGTCGTCCTTCCCCTCCGTCTGCCGTGCGCCATCCCGAAGGCGCCGGCCAGCGCCGACGCCGCCAGACACACGGCCGGTCCCGTCATCCCTGTCGTACCCGCCATACCGGCCGTCCCGTCGCCCGTCGCCTCTCGTCGCTTCCCGCATCGTCTCCCACAGCGCCGGGGGCCATGCCGCCGATTCCCGCATCCGGCCGCCATCGCCCCCCTGGGTGCGGAATGCTGTCGCCGTGAGGGCCGACATACGGGAAACGCGGTTCTCCGCCGCCGTGACCACCGCGGTCCTGGCCGCGGTGCCGGTCAGCGGGAGCTCCTGGCCGCTGGCCGCGCAGGCGCTGGTGTTCGCGGCCGGGGCGGGGCTCGGCACGGCGCGCTTGCCGTACGGACTGGTCTTCCGCCACCTGGTCCGGCCCCGGCTGGGACCGCCGGCCGGAACCGAGGACGCGGCGCCGCCCCGTTCCGCACACGGCGTGGGCCCGTTCTTCGCCCTGGCGGGTCTGGTGGGGTACGGCGCGGGGCTCCCGTGGCTGGGCACGGCGGCGACCGCGTGCGCGCTCGCGGCGGCCTTCCTCAACGCCGCCTCCGGCTACTGCCTGGGCTGCGAGATGCACCTGGCGCTGCGCCGGGTACCGGGGCGGGGCGCCGGAGGCGCCCGAACGTGACGAGGATCTCCCGCCCCCGGAACTGGCCAGGGAAGTTACGGCCACGTAGGTTCGGGTAGACCCGCCGGGAGAACCCTCCCCAGGCAGCCTCCCAGAAGGGTCCTCCCAGATGGCAGAACTGGTGTATCCGCCCGTGATCGGCGCAGCCCGCACCCTGTTCAGGGCACTCGACCTGCGTTTCGACATCGACGGAACCGAGCACGTCCCGCGGCGCGGCGGTGCCGTGCTGGTCAGCAACCACATCGGCTACCTCGACTTCGTCTTCGCCGGACTGACCGCCCGGCCCGCCAAGCGGCTGGTGCGCTTCATGGCGAAGGAGTCGGTCTTCCGGCACAAGGTCTCGGGACCGCTGATGCGCGCGATGAAGCACATACCGGTGGACCGCTCGCAGGGCGAGCACGCCTACCGCCACGCGCTGAAGGCGCTGCGCTCGGGTGAGATCATCGGCGTCTTCCCCGAGGCCACGATCTCGCAGTCGTTCACCCTGAAGAACTTCAAGACGGGTGCGGCCCGGATGGCGCAGGACGCGGGCGTACCGCTGCTGCCCGTCGCGCTGTGGGGCACACAGCGGCTGTGGACCAAGGGCCACAAGCGGGACTTCGGCCGCAACCACTTCCCGATCACCATCCGGGTGGGCGAACCGATACGGCCCGCCGAGGGCGAGTCTGCGGCCGGGCTCACCGGGCGGCTGCGCGACCGCGTGCAGGAGCTGCTGGAGGCGGCCCAGCGGGCGTACCCGGTGCGGCCCATGGGGCCGGACGACACCTGGTGGATCCCCTCGCACCTGGGCGGCACCGCCCCGACCCCGGCCGAGGCGGGTTCCCTGTAGGCCGGGGGCGGCGGGTGCCACGGCCCCTGGGGCAGCGGCCGCCTGCGGCCTCGCGCGGTCCCCGGCCCGCCTCCTGCTTCCGGCTCCATGCCCCGGAAGCCCGGGAAAGGAGGGGCAGGCGGCCCGCCCCTCTTCCGGTCTTCCGGCAGGCGGGCCGCCCGAGCGGTCAGCGGGCCATCTCCTCCCCCAGCGCGGCGACGAAACCGTCGACGTCCTCCTCGGTGGTGTCGAAGGAGCACACCCATCGCACGTCGCCGGCGGCCTCGTCCCAGAAGTAGAAGCGGTGGCGCTTGCGCAGCCGCTCGCTCACGTCGTGGGGAAGCCGGGCGAAGACGGCGTTGGCCTGGACGGGGTGGAGGATCTCCACCCCGTCGACGGTGCGCGCGCCCTCCGCCAGCCGCCTGGCCATGGCGTTGGCGTGGGAGGCGCTGCGCAGCCACAGGTCTCCGGCGAGCAGCGCCTCGAACTGCACGGAGACGAACCGCATCTTGGACGCCAGCTGCATCGACAGCTTCCGCAGATGCTTCATCGCCCGCACCGCCCCGGGGTTCAGCACGACCACGGCCTCGCCGAAGACCATGCCGTTCTTGGTGCCGCCGAAGGAGAGCACGTCCACACCCGCGTCCGTGGTGAACGCCCGCAGCGGCACGCCCAGCGCGGCCGCCGCGTTGGCGATGCGGGCGCCGTCCAGGTAGACGGCCATGCCGCGCTCGTGGGCCGTCTCGCAGATCGCCCGGATCTCCTCGGGCGTGTAGACGGTGCCCAGTTCGGTGTTCTGGGTGATCGAGACCACCTGCGGCATCGCCCGGTGCTCGTCGTCGAAGCCGTACGCCTCGCGCTCGACCAGTTCGGGGGTGAGCTTGCCGTGCTCGGTGGGCACGGCCAGCAGCTTCAGTCCGCCGACCCGTTCGGGCGCGCCGCACTCGTCCACGTTGATGTGGGCGCTCTCGGCGGTGACGACCGCGCCCCAGCGGTCGGTGAGGGCCTGGAGGGCCACGACGTTGGCGCCGGTGCCGTTGAAGACCGGGAAGACCTCCGCCGCCGGTCCGAGGTGGGCGCGGAAGACCTCCTGGAGGTGGGCGGTGTACTCGTCCTCGCCGTAGGCGGTCTGGTGACCGCCGTTGGCGAGGGCGAGCGCCGCCAGGATCTCCGGGTGCGCGCCCGCGTAGTTGTCGCTGGCGAAGCCGCGCGCCCGCGGGTCGTGGCGGCGCCGGGCATCCGTCGACGGGGATACCGGGGGCGCCGGGGGTGCCTCGGTCGGGTGGGCCTCTACGGTTGCGGGGTCAGCCACAGGCGGTGTCCGTTCACTTCCTCGGCGGGCTTGTCCCAGACACCGGCGATGGCCTCGGCCAGCTCTCCGACGTCGGTGAAGCCCGCGAACTTGGCGTTCGGGCGCTCGGCGCGCATCGCGTCGTTGACCAGCGCCTTGACCACCAGGATGGCAGCCGCGGCCGGCAGTCCCGCGTCCGCCCCCTTGCCCGCCTTGCGGAAGGCGTCGGCCAGGGCCAGGGTCCAGGCCTCGGCGGCGGCCTTGGCGGCGGAGTAGGCGGCGTTGCCGGCGGTGGGGCGGGTGGCGCCGGCTGCGCTGATCAGGACATAGCGGCCGTTTCCGCTGCGGCGCAGGGCTCCCTCGAAGGCCAGGGAGGTGTGCTGCACAGTGCGTACCAGCAGCTTCTCCAGCAGCTCCCAGTGGGACAGATCGGTCTCGGCGAAGGCCGCCGAGCCGCGCCAGCCGCCGACCAGGTGCACCAGCCCGTCGACGCGGCCGTACTCCTTCTCGGTGCGGGTGGCCCACTCGCGGGTGGCCTCCAGATCGAGCAGGTCGACGGTGTCGCCGGTGACGGCGGCGCCGCCGTGCGCGAAACGGGCCCTGTCGACGGCCTCGGCCAGCCGCTCGGCGTCCGCGTCGGCGGCGACGACGGTGGCGCCCCGTTCGGCCAGGCTCAGCAGCGCGGCCTGGCCGGCGGGCCCCGCCGCGCCGGCGACGGCGACGACGGCGCCGTCCAGGGGGCCGCCGTTGCCGTTGGGTGTGCTGGTCATGGTGATCGCCTCTCTGTGACGTCCGGTGGTCACGCCGCGGCCGGGACGGCGGACTCGGCGGTGATGCCCTTGGTCGATGCGATCACGTTACGCAGCTTCTTGGCGAGGGCCTCGTAGAACATGCTCAGCGGGAACTCGTCGGGGAGTACGTCGTCCACCAGCTTGCGCGGCGGCAGGCTCAGGTCCAGGGCGTCGGGACCCTTGGCCCAGGTCGAGCCGGGGTGCGGGGCGAGGTAGGTGGAGACCAGCTCGTAGGCCTTGAACCAGTGGACCAGCTTCGGGCGGTCGATGCCCTCGCGGTAGAGGGTCTCGATCTCCTCGCGCAGGTGCACGGTCACCTCGCGGGCTCGCTGCCAGTCGATGCTGAGCCTGTTGTCCGTCCAGCGCAGGGCGTCGTGCTTGTGGAGGTAGGCGAACAGCAGCTGGCCGCCCAGCCCGTCGTAGTTGCGGCTGCGCTCACCGGTGACGGGGAAGCGGAACAGGCGCTCCAGCAGCACGGCGTACTGCACGTCGCGGCCCTGCTCGAAGCCGTCGGCCTCCAGCTTCACGGCCTCGTGGAAGGCGGTGAGGTCGCAGCGCAGCTCCTCCAGGCCGTACATCCAGAACGGCTGGCGCTGCTTGATCATGAACGGGTCGAAGGGCAGGTCGCCGTGGCTGTGGGTGCGGTCGTGGACCATGTCCCACAGCACGAAGGTCTGCTGGGCGCGCTTCTGGTCGGTGAGCAGCCCCCGGGCGTCCTCGGGCAGCTCCAGCTCGGTGACCTCGCAGGCGGCGTCGACGACGCGGCGGAAGCGGGCGGCCTCGCGGTCGCAGAAGATCCCTCCCCAGGAGAACCGCTCGGGCGCCTCGCGCACGGCGACGGTCTCGGGGAAGAGGACCGCGGAGTGGGTGTCGTAGCCGCTGGTGAAGTCCTCGAAGGTGATGCCGAGGAAGAGCGGGTTGTCGTAGCGGGTGCGCTCCAGCTCGGCCAGCCAGTCCGGCCAGACCACGCGCAGGACGACGGCCTCCAGATTGCGGTCGGGGTTGCCGTTCTGCGTGTACATGGGGAAGACGACCAGGTGCTGGATCCCGTCGGCGCGGCGGGAGGCGGGCTGGAAGGCCAGCAGGGAGTCCAGGAAGTCGGGGACACCGAAGCCGCTCCCGGCCCAGCTGCGCAGGTCGGCCACCAGGGCGCGGTGGTACGCCTCGTTGTGCGGGAGCAGCGGCGCGAGTTCCTCGACACAGGCCACGACCCGCTCGACGTGCCGCTCGACCTCGGCCCGCGCGGGGGCGCCCTCGGCCTCGAAGTCGATGGAGCCGTCCTTGGACTGGGCGGGGCGGACGGCCTCGACGGCCTCCTTCAGCACCGCCCAGGCGGGGTGCTCCACCACACGGCCGGTGAACGGGCCGCCGGCGGTCGGAGCACCACCCGTCATCACCGCGGGCGAAAGGATTTCCGTCATTGCTACCCCTCCACAGAAGAAACTCTCGTACCAGCACCGTAGCTGCGCAGACTTCCCCGATCAACCCGAGGAGGAGAAAGTTCTTCTGTCGAGCACCCGCTGTACGGATGTTTTTCCTGCGAGTACCCCCTGAAACGGAAGAGAAGGCCGTATGTGCGCCGAGGACGCCGGTCCGGCGCGCTCCGTGCCCGGCCACCGGGGCCGCCGCCGCCCCGCGCCCCGGGCGGTGATCGTCCGCGGCTACTCTTGCCGCGCGTACGCACCGCCGCTTCGGACACCGCAGGAAAGCGAGAACGCGCCGTGCCACTGCTGACCGTCGGGCACCGCGGGGTGATGGGCGTCGAGCCCGAGAACACCCTGCGCTCCTTCGTCCGGGCCGACCGCGAGGGCTTCGACGTCATCGAACTGGACCTCCACCTGAGCCGGGACGGCGCACTGGTGGTGATGCACGACGCCGACGTGGACCGCACCACCGACGGCTCCGGTCCGGTCGTGGACAAGACCCTCGCCGAGCTGCGCGAGCTGGACGCCGGCCGGGGCGAGCGCGTCCCGGTCTTCGAGGAGGTCGTGGAGGCGGTCTCCGCGCCGCTCCAGGCCGAGATCAAGGACCGCGCCGCGGCGCGGGTGCTGGCGGAGACCGTCGAGAGGCTCGGCCTTCACCGGCGGGTCACGGTGATCTCGTTCCACGACGACGCCCTGCGCGAGACCCGCAAGCTACTGCCGGACATCCCCATCGCGCTGGTCACCGGCAGGTCCACGCCCACCGCCCCCGAGCGCGCCGTGGACCTGGGGGCCTCGACGGTCTCCTGCGAGCTGCGCCGGCTGGACGCGGAGGTGGTCGGGCGCTGCCGCGCCGCGGGGCTGAAGGTGATCTCCTGGACGGTCAACACCGACCGGGACCTGGCCCGCGTCCGCGAGCTGGGGCTGGACGGCGTGGTAACCGACCTGCCCGACGTCAGGAGGGCGGTCGGCGAAGCGGCTTGACCAGCAGCTCGAACTCCAGGTCGTCGCGGAGCGGGACGCCGAAACGCTCGTCGCCGTACGGGAAGGCACTGGTGTGACCGGTGCGGGCGTAACCGCGGCGCTCGTACCAGGCGATCAGGTCCGCCCGGGCGGTGATCACCGTCATGTGCATCTCGCGGGCGCCCCAGCGCTCCCGCACCATCCGCTCGGCCTCCGCCAGAACCGACCTGCCCAGCCCGCCGCCCTGGAGGACCGGCCGGACGGCGAACATCCCGAAATACGCGACGGCCTCCCCCGCACCGCCCTCGCGGCGCTCCAGCTGGCAGCAGGCGACCGGCTCCCCGTCCCGCTCGGCGACCAGCATCAGGCTGCCGGGGGCACGGACGACGCCGGCGACGCCCTCGGGGTCGGTGCGCTGCCCGTCCAGCAGGTCCGCCTCGGTGGTCCAGCCCGCCCGACTGGCCTCGCCCCGGTACGCCGACTCCACCAGGGCGACCAGCGCGGGGACGTCGCCCTCGCCCGCGGTCCTGAAGCTCAGGCCGGAGGCGGTCCCGGAGACGGTGTCAGGGACTGGGGAGGCGGGGTCGTTCACGGTGTTCGGGGCGTTCATGGGGCCGAGCCTAACCCTCCGTCCGCGCGACCCGGCCGCTCGGCCCGTATGCCGGACAGCGCCCCGGTCACGGCCTAGGCTCGGTGCCATGGTTCACGTACTGAGCAGCCGGGTCCTGCTGCGCCCCACCGACCCGGACCGTTCGCGGGCCTTCTACGGCGGCGCCCTGGGGCTGGCCGTGTACCGGGAGTTCGGCACCGGGCCGGAGCGCGGGACCGTCTACTTCCTGGGCGGCGGTTTCCTGGAGGTCTCCGGCCGCTCCGACGTCCCGCCCGCGCCCGGCCTGCGGCTGTGGCTCCAGGTCGCCGACGCGGCCGGGGCCCGTCAGGAGCTCACCGCACGCGGCGTGGAGGTGCTGCGGGAGCCCAGGCGCGAGCCGTGGGGGCTGGTGGAGATGTGGATCAGCGATCCGGACGGGGTGCCGATCGTCCTCGTCGAGGTCCCCGAGGACCATCCGCTGCGGTACCGGCCCGGTATCTGAGGTCTCCCGCACGGGCCCCGGGCACGGTGCTGCGGCACCAGGGGTATGCGCTCCGGCCTCGCTCCCCCACTGCCTCCGCGCGCTCCCGTACACGCGTCCGGCACCGGGCATCCTCACCGCGGAACCGGCCGGAGCGGCCGGCCGGGAAAGCGGCGGGGAGGCGGGGTGTACGGACCGGAACCGGTCGGCTGGATGCTGGTGGCCCTGTGCGGCGCCGTGGGCACGTACTGCCTGCGGCGAACGCGCGGCGGCACGCCCGGGCAGCGGCGGGAGGCCGCCGGCGAGGCGGTGATGGGACTGGGTATGGCCGTGATGGCGCTGCCCGCCTCGGCGGTGGACCCGCCGCCGCCGGCGGTCTTCACGGCGCTCTTCGGCGCCGCCGCGGTGTACGGGCTGGCGCTGGTCCTGTTCGACGGGGAGCACCGGCTCCCCCATCTGCACCACACCGTCGGCGCCCTGGCCATGCTCCACATGGCACTCGCCATGGCCGCCGCCCCCGCCCACGGGCACCATGCGGCGCCGGCCGCGCACCCGGTCCCCGCGGCGGCGGCGACCGGGGCGCTGCTGGTCTATTTCGCGCTGTACGCGCTGCTCGCGGGGGCACGGCTGGTGCCCGCGCCGGGCTCCCTCCGCCTCCCGGCCGCCGCCTCCGGTGCCCGCGGCGGCCCGGTGCTACGGCCGCCGCGGGCACCGGAGGCGGCCGCGGCCTGCCGACTGGCCATGGGCATCGGGATGTTCACGATGCTGCTCACTGTCTGATGGCCCCGCGAAGGCCCCTGGCGGTCCGGTGAAACACCGGGCCGGTGAGGCGTGCGTCACTTCCCGTTTACGACCGGCCGCGGGGCGGCCGCCGCCTCATAGGCTGTTCCCCATGATGGTCGCGCTCACACTGATCGTCCTGGGCGCACTGATCGCGGCGACGGCGCCGCGCGTACTGGCCCGCGGCTCCTGGCCGGACCGCGAGCCGGTGCTGGCGCTGCTGGTGTGGCAGTGCGTGGTGGTCGCCGTGCTGCTGTGCTGCGTGCTCGCCATGGCCCTGTCCGGCGCGGCGGCCTGGCAGGCCGTGCGGGGCCACGTCTTCGCCCCGGCCCCGAGCCGGGTCGTCGAGGCGTACGGGCTCAGCGCGTTCGGCGAGTCCTGGCCCGCGGTGGTGGCGGTGGTGCTCGCCTGCGGCGGCGTGTGGACCGCCGCGATGCTCACCCGGGAGATCCGCCACGCGCGCGCCCGGCGGCACGCCCGGCACACCGAACTCCTCACCCGCGCCCCGCTGCTGCCCGGCGAGGAACCGGTCTCCGGGGAGCGGCTGGTGGTGCTGGAGAGCGAGCGCCCGGACGCCTGGTGGCTGCCGGGGCGCACGCCCCGGCTCGTGGTCACCACCGCGGCGCTGCGCCGCCTGGGGGGACGCAGGCTCGACGCCGTCCTCGCCCATGAGCAGGGCCATCTGCGGGCCCGTCACGACTGGCTGCTGAACTGCTCGTCCGCGCTCGCCGCCGGCTTCCCACGGGTGCCGGTCTTCCGCGCGTTCCGGGACCAGGTGCACCGGCTGGTGGAGCTGGCGGCCGACGATGTTGCCTCACGGCGCTGCGGACGGCTGGCGGTGGCTCTGGCACTGGTCGAACTCAACGAGGAGCGCGGGGTCTTCGACCCGTACGCCTCGCACCCCGGCGCACAGGTGCCGCAGCGGGTCGACCGGCTGCTGAGGGCCGCCCCCCGGCTGACGGTGGTCCGGCGGCTGCGGACGACCGCGCTGGCGGCCCTGGTGCTGATGGTGCCGCTGCTGGTGGCCTTCGCCCCCGGGCTCAGGGCGCTGGGCTGACATCCGCGCGCCGCCATGCGCGCCCCCTTGACCGGCCAACCCGCCGACCGGACGGTTGGACCGCCGTCCAGCGGCGATTCTCTCCACCATGGCCCCCTCCTCCAGGCGCTCCTCCCCACGCTCCTTTCCGCGTTCTTTTCCGTGCCTCGCCGCCCCGCTGTGCACCGCTGCCGCCGCCGTACTCACCGTGCTCGTCCTGGCGGGGTGGGACCCGCTGCTGGACCTCGACGCGCGCGTCACGGCCGAACTGCACCGCACAGCGGTCGACGAGCCGGGCTGGACGCGGCTCAACCGGGTGCTGACCGACTGGGTCTGGGATCCGTGGACGATGCGGGCCGTGCTGGTGGTGACGGTCGTGTGGCTGGTGCTGCGCGGCGTGCGCCGGCCGGCGCTCTGGCTCTCGGCCGCCGCGATCGCCGGCACCGCCCTCCAGCAGGCCCTGAAGGCTCTGCTCGACCGCGACCGCCCGCGCTGGAGTGATCCGGTGGACTCCGCGGGCTTCGCGGCCCTGCCCTCCGGCCACGCCATGACGGCGGCGCTCACCTGCGGTCTGCTGCTGTGGCTGGCGCAGTTGCGCGGAGCGGGCCGCCCCGTGCGCCTGGCCGTTGCGTGGGTGGGCGCGGTGAGCGTCACCGGAGTGGGCTTCACACGGGTCTACCTGGGTGTGCACTGGCCCACCGACGTGGTCGTCGGCTGGCTGCTGGGCTTCGCCGTGGCCGCCGCCGCGGCGGCGCTGTGGAGCGGACGCGGTCCCCGGCCCCCTCGACCGGAGCGACGCGGACCGGGAGGATCGGACCCATGGTGATCAGAGGCGTCCTCTTCGGCTTCTCCGGGAAACCGCCGCGTGCCGTGCCCGGCGAGGCGGGCCCCACCCTGCCCGGCGGGCTGCTGCCGGTCCCGGACCTGGTGGGCCGTACGGCTTGAGCGGCCCGGCCGGGCGGAGACGGGCGAAGGCACCTGAGGAAGGCCGATCTCGGGCGATCCCCCGCGTCGCCCGAGATCGGCGTCCGACCGGACACCGCCGTACTCACAGGTCGGCGTCCGGAGACCGCTGAGTATATTGGCCCTGAGCCAGTCAACGCAGGAGTTAACAGGATGTCCCCTCGCAGCGCATCGGTCAATGAGGAGTTGCGCCGGCGATCCCGCGAGCGGCTGCTGCAGGCGACGGTGGAACTCGTCGACGAGCGCGGATACGAGGCGACGACCCTGGGGGACATCGCGGACCGGGCCGGGGCCGCACGGGGTCTGGTGTCGTACTACTTCCCGGGCAAACGCCAACTGCTCCAGTCCGCCGTCCACCGGCTGATGCACCTCACCCTGGCCGGGGCGCTGGAGCGCGAGCCGCGGCCCGTGGGCCCGGACGCCGGGCGGGAGACGCTGGCCCGCGCGATCGACGCGATCCTGGGTCTCGCCCGCGACCGGCCGACGCTGATGCGCACGCACATGGCCGGGATCCTGCAGCACGAGGGCTTCGTCCGGTGCGACGAGCAGCAGCGGCTGGCCGGACTGCTGCGCGACACCGTCGCCGGCTACGGCTCGCACGACCCGGACACCGACTATCCGCTGCTGCGCGCACTTCTCATGGGGGCGGTGGTGGCCGTGCTGCTGCCCGGGGCGCCGATGCCGCCGGCGAGACTGCGCGCCGAGTTGTTCGCACGGTACGGACTGGACTGGGAGCTGGGATTCCCGCCCGACATCTCCCGGAAGGAGCAGCCCGGGCAGGTCCCGCTGCTGCCGCTGTCGGGCCCGCTCTGACGGCCCCGCGCCCGGGGGAGGAACGGACGGGGGCCCCGGCGGCACGGCCGCCGGGGCCCGGTGTTCAGCGGTTCGGGCCGGCTCGGCCGGCTCAGCGGTAGTCGGGCTGGGTCTGCGGGTTGAGCTCGTCCAGCCGGACGCGCTCGGCGCCGGCTGTGCGACGGTCCCGGATCCGCAGGACGTCGAGGCCCATCTGGATGTCGTTCGAGTAGACGTGGCCGTTGTAGTAGTACGCCGACCACGAGCCGCCGATGGTGTCGGGGTCGGAGTACGGGCCGCGCTCGAAGTACCCGATCTCCCGGGGCCTGGTGGAGTCGGTGAAGTCCCAGAAGGAGACACCGCCCTGGTACCAGGCCTGCACCATGATGTCCCGGCCCTCGACCGGGATCAGCGAGCCGTTGTGGGCCACGCAGTTCTCGGTGTCGGCCTGGTGCCGGGGGATCTTGAAGTAGCTCTTGAGGACCAGCTTGCGCTGATCGCCCTTGCCGGTGATGTGGTAGATGCCGTTCGCGCCGCGCTTGTCGCCGACCTCCGCGTTGCAGGTGGCGCCGACGCCGCCGCCGAGCTCGTCGGTGAAGACGACCTTCCGGCCGTTCTCGTTGAAGGTCGCCGAGTGCCAGAACGCGAAGTTCTCGTTGTCCTGGACACGGTCGATGACGCGGGGCGCGGCCGGATCCGAGATGTCCATCAGGACGCCGTCGCCCATGCACGCGCCCGCGGCGAGCCTCGGCTCGGGGAACGCGGTGATGTCATGGCAGCCGGTGGTGGGCACCGTGGCGACCGGGTTCTCCGGCGGACCCGGGTTGCCGCCGTCCGGGAAGAGGACGGGGAAGTCGACCACCGACGCTTCCCCGGGTGCCTCGCGCGGCACCTTCACGATGGAGATCCCGTCGTGCGGAGGCCGGCAGTCGGGGAAGGACTCGTCCGGGAAGTAGGACGAGACGTAGACGTAGACGTCCCCGCGGTCGGGCACCAGCGTGTGGGTGTGCGAGCCGCAGGCGGTCTCGACGGCCGCGACGTACTGCGGGTTCCGCTTGTCGCTGATGTCGAAGACCTTGATGCCCTCCCAGGAACTCTTCTCCGTGGGCGACCGGGTGGTGCTGTTGCAGGAGTCGTCGCTGCGCGAGGAGTCCGTGGACAGGAAGAGCAGGTCCCCGGAGACGGAGATGTCGTTCTGGCCGCCCGGGCACAGGACCTGGCTGACGACCTTGGGGGACTTCGGGCGGCTGATGTCGTAGACGGTGAATCCGTCGTAGTTGCCGGCGAAGGCGTAGCGGCCCTGGAAGGCCAGGTCGGTGTTGCGGCTCTTGAGCGCCCCCTTGGGCAGGTTGGTCAGATGGGAGACGTTCCTGCTGTGGACGACCTCGTCCACACCGGGTGTCCCGCCGCTTTCGATGGCGGCTTCGGCTTCCGTGCGCTCCTGCTTCGAAACCTTCCCGGACGTGGCCGGCGAGTCACCGGAGTCGGAAATCGCCGCCGCCGGTCCGGCGGCCGGGAGCGTGGACAGCAGGCCGAGTACGGCCGCGGCCGCGCCGAGGTGCCTGCGCCGTGCACGGGGTCTGGGCAACGACGTCACTGCTTCCTCCCTGTCGATCCGCCTGGCGCCGACCCGGGTTGGGCGGCTCACGGACTCGGGCAGTATGGCTCCTCACGCCCCCGCGTCGACAGGGGGATACGAACACGGTGCCGGGCCCCTCCGTGTCAGGATTCGGACGTGCCGGAGCGTCCCGTGCCAGGACCGGGGAAGCGGCACACCCCGTGCCACAGGAGGAAAAGTGACAGACCGTCACAGGTTCCGGTTCTCCGCCCGCGTGCTCCCGTCCGCGCTGGCGGCGCTGGCGGCGCTGGCGG
Source organism: Streptomyces shinuiensis (assembly GCF_043660855.1). Lineage (NCBI taxonomy): Bacteria > Bacillati > Actinomycetota > Actinomycetes > Kitasatosporales > Streptomycetaceae > Streptomyces > Streptomyces shinuiensis. Next base: position 639,988 of record NZ_JBIHML010000001.1, read on the forward strand.
CGCTGACGGCGCTGACGGCGCTGACCGGCTGCGAGGACGGCTCCGACGAGGCGGCCCCCGGCGGCGGCCCCTCCGTGATCGCACCCGGCAGGCCGGGCGAGGCCGCCGAGACGCTCTCCGCCGAAGAGGCGCGGAAGGCGGGGGAGGCACGCAGGGGCGAACCGAACGCCGCGGACTTCTCCTACGTCACACGGATGATCGAGCATCATCGGCAGGCGCTGGTGATGACCGACCTGGCCGAGGAGCACGCGGAATCGGGCAAGGTGCGCCGGCTCGCCGACCGCATCGCCGCGGCCCAGGGGCCGGAGATCTCGGCGATGCGGTCCTGGCTCAAGCGCAACGGCCAGGGGGGCCGCGCGGACCACGAAGACCACGGCGGCGCACCGATGCCCGGCATGGCGACCGAGGAGCAGCTCGACGAGTTGCGGCAGGCCCGCGGCGAGGACTTCGACCGGCTCTTCCTGAAGCTGATGACCGCCCACCACCGGGGCGCCGTGACGATGGCCAAGGACGTGGCGGCCGACGGCCGTGACATCCAGGTCCAGGAGATGGCCGGGGACGTGGCCGTCCAGCAGACGGCCGAGATCAACCGGATGCGCTCGATGCCCTGACGGACCGCGTCGAGCGGGGGGCGTCACGGAGCGCGCGGGCCGGGGTCCGGGCGCCCCGTCCCGTCGTCCGCCCGCTCCCGGGACACGGCGGGGAGGTGCTCAGCCGTCCCGCCCCTCCTCCTGGCGGGCCGCCGCGGCGAGCACGCTGTCCAGCAGCCCGGGGAAAAGCCGCTCCAGGTCGTCACGGCGCAGGGCGTTCATCTTCGCGGTGCCCCGGTAGTTCTGGCTGATCAGGCCGCTCTCGCGCAGCACTCGGAAGTGGTGTGTGGTCGTCGACTTGCTGACCGGCAGGTCGAAGAGCGAGCACGCCATCTCCTCACCGCCAGCCGCCAGGGCGCGGACGACCCGCAGGCGCACGGGGTCGGCGAGTGCGTGCAGGACCTCTTCCAGCCGGATCTCCCGCGCGGCCGGATGCTCCAGCTCTCGGGCGGTGTTCGGGGTCTGGGCTCGGGGTGTCACGACTCCATACTACGAAGGGCATCGTAGTTTGACACACGACGTACTACGACGTCTATCGTATAAGCCTGTTCGGCCAGGTGCCCGCGCCCAGGGCCCCGGCCGGCCCCGAACCGACCCCGAACCGACGAGGAGCCTTCCGTGAGCGCCCTGTTCGAGCCGTACACCCTGCGTTCGCTGACCGTGCCCAACCGCGTCTGGATGTCTCCGATGTGCCAGTACAGCGCCGAGTCCACCGGACCGGACGCGGGCGTCGCGGGCGTCGCGGGCGACTGGCACCTGGCCCACTACGCGGCCCGGGCGGCCGGCGGCACCGGGCTGATCATGGTGGAGGCCACGGCCGTCTCCCCCGAAGGCCGGATCACCCCCGGCGACCTGGGGTTGTGGAACGACCGGCAGGCCCAGGCGCTGCGGCGGATCACGGACTTCGTGAAGGAGCGGGGCGCCGTGGCCGGCGTCCAGCTCGCCCACGCCGGCCGCAAGGCGTCCACCGACGCCCCCTGGCGCGGCGGCGCCCCGCTGGACGCCGGCCACGGCGGCTGGCAGGCGGTCGCCCCCAGTGCGCTGCCCTTCGCGGAGGACCGTCCGGCGCCTCGGGAGATGACTTTGGAGCAGATCGACGAGGTGGTCGGCCGGTTCGCCGACGCGGCACGGCGGGCGCTGGCGGCCGGGTTCCAGGTCGCCGAGATCCACGGCGCGCACGGCTATCTGGTCCACGAGTTCCTCTCCCCGCTCTCCAACCGGCGCACGGACGCCTACGGCGGGAGCCTCGAGAACCGCACACGCCTGGCCCTGCGGATCACGGACGCGGTGCGGCAGGTGTGGCCCGAGGACCTGCCGCTGTTCTTCCGGGTCTCGGCGACCGACTGGACGGAGGGCGGCTGGAGCCCCGAGGAGACCGTGCGTCTGGCCGCACTGCTGCGCGAGCACGGTGTGGACCTGCTCGACGTCTCCAGCGGAGGCGCCGTGCCGGGGGCGCGCATCCCCGTCGGCCCCGGCTACCAGATTCCCCTGGCCGCCCGCGTCAGGGCCGGGGCGGGGCTGCCGGTGGCTGCGGTGGGCCTGATCACCGAACCGGGGCAGGCCGAGAAGGCCGTCGCGAACGGCGAGGCGGACGCGGTCTTCCTCGGCCGGGAGCTGCTGCGCGACCCGCACTGGGCGCTCCGCGCCGCACGAATGCTCGGTGCCGGGTCCGTACACCTGCCCGACCAGTACGCCTGGGCCGTTTGACGCCCGGTCACCGTGGCGGCCCGCGCGGGCGGCGGCCGGTGGACACGACCGGCTGAGAGGCGTCGGGCCGACACAGTAGAGTGACCGCCCACATGGGCACCCTTCCTCAAGTGTCATCCGTTTTCAGTTCACGCTGGTCGCCTGAACAGCACAAACACCAAAAGCCCCCGAGATCCGGGGGCTCTTTGCTTTCCCAGGGAGGGGACATGGCTTCAGGGCCGGAGCACTACAAGAAGGCCGAGAAGCTGCTTCGCCGCATCGAGCGCCCGTACGCCGTCGAGGGCACCGAGGCCCCGCAAGCCGCCGTGCCGGCAGCTTGCGGGGACCATCCGTGCCCGCATCGAACGCGGGGACTGGAAAGTCAACCGCCCGATCGCAAGCGGATCCAGGCTGGTGGACGAGTTCGGCCTGTCCAGGCCCACGGTCCGCAGGGCCATCGCTCTGCTGGTCGAACAGGGCTTCCTGTTCGTCGTGCCCCAGTAGGGCACCTACACGGCCGAGAGGCCAGAGGAAGCATCGGAGCGTAGCCGGCGGTACGGCCGCCCGCGAAGCCAGGCAGGGACCGGCCTGGGACTCCAGGACCGGCAAGGGGCGGGGCCGCTTCATGCTGGCCCCGCCCCTGCACACGCCGCGGGACTCCTGGAACCACTGGCGGGACACCGTCCCGGTCGGTGAGGAGGACTTCGCCGACCTCGGCCAGGCCGTAGCCGACTGGACTCCGCGGGACATCGAGCCCGTGTGCGTCTGCGGCCTCAAGGGCACGGTGGCCTGTCGCCTCTGCGGCGCCGAGATGGAGCGCCACTGCCGCCGGCACAACAAGGGAGCACCAGCGCACACCCGTGCGCGCACAGCATGAAAGGGGGCGGTCGCCGTGCAGGACGGCTCCACCGGGGGAGAAGAGGCAGCCATATGGCTGCGTGAGCACTTCAAGGACGACCCCGCGCCGCGGGCCGAGATCGGCCGGACGCAGTCGAAGGCGCCGGACGACGATGCCTACCACAGACTCCTGGAGATCCTGTTCTCGCCCCACGGGTCGCAGCCGGCGGCCTAGGATGCCGGGCGACAGGTGACCCCGGCGGCGTGGCTGCGCCCCGGGGCCCGGCCAGCCTGACCAGGAGAGCAGACCGACGTGAGCAATACTCTCATGATGGCCGTTGAGAGCGCCCGCCGTGCGGGCGGCGGCCGGCCGCCGGTCGTGATGTACGCACGGGTGAGCACTGAAGACCAGAGGCGCGGCTTCGGGATCGCCCACACCCTCAAGAAGATGGAGCGGTATCTCGCCAGAAAAGACTGTGCCCCTGTCGGAGTCTTCAGGGACGAGGGGTACTCGGGCTCACTGGACCGTACGCAGCGCCCCGTCCTGAAGCGCCTGATGGAACTCGCCCGGCGGGGCGAGCTTCCCGGCGTCGCGGTCTGCGTCTGGGAGGAGCGGGCCATCGGCCGGCGGGACGGGGCCTTCTGGCCCTGGGTGTGGGAGATGGTGAGCGTCGAGCTGGGTCGGGCCTTCAGCGAAGAGGGAGTAACCCGACTGAACGCGGCCCTGGCCCGCACCGCCAGGCGGCGCTTCAAGAGGAGCGGTGTTCACCCGCTGAGCAAGAGGCTCTACTACTGGCAGTGCGGCAAGCACTACACGGGAGTGAACCGCACCGATCGGGTTGACCTGGCATACCGGTGCTCAGGGAAGGTGGAGAAGCACGCAGGCGCCGGGCGGTGCTCATGCCCTCAGGTGGACGCAGCCTCCATCGAGCGGCTGGTCCGGTCCGAGGTGTGCACACTCCTGGGAGACCCCGACAGGCTTCAGTCCATGTCGGAGGACTGGGTGAACATGGCCGCGGACAGCCGCGTTGACTACGCCGCCGGAATCGAAGACCTGGAGCGGAAGATCGACGCGCAGAACAAGGCCATTGCCGCCGTGATGGCGGCAGCCGCCAAGCAGGCGGCCCTGTCCGGCCAGGGCCCGGCCGACGCCATCGCCGGGGCCATCGCCCCGTTGAACGAAGAACTGGCCCAAGTCACCAAGCTGAAGTCGGAGGCCGAAGCCTGGGCCGAGGACGCCAAGCAGGCTCAGGCCAGAGCCCACGACCTGAGGGGGCTGGCGAAGGTCGCGCGTACCCGACTGGCCGACATGCAGCCGGCACAGCAGGCTGAGGTACTGGACCTGCTGGATGTACGCGTGACCATCACCGGAGAGGTGAAGCACAAGACCCGCAAGGATGACCGGCTGGCCCGGTGGTTCCGTTCCCGCGGCAGGAAGGTCCCCTTCCTGACCGACGAGGGATGGGAGCGCGTCGAACCGCTGTTCACCGTGCCCCGGGCCGGTCGCCCCAGTGCCTCCCCCCGGAGGCACCTGGAGGCGATGCTCCACAAGGTGCGCGAGAGTGTTCCGTGGCCGGAACTGCCGGACTCCTACGACTCCCCGGGGTCGGTCGCCACCAGCGCCGCGCGCTGGCCGGCCTCGGGCCTGTGGGACGAGATCATGGAGCGTCTGGCAGACCTTCCGGGCAGCGACCTGCCGGAGAACGGGATCGCCCTTCCACCCCTCCAGGTGGAAGGGCGGATCGATCCCCGACTTCTGATTTACACACAGCCGACACCCGGGAGTGACCGCCCATGACAGCACGACCGTTGAGCGAACTTGTCGAACCGGGCTGGGCCAAGGCGCTGGAGCCGGTGGCCGGACGCATCGCCGCGATGGGCGACTTCCTGCGCGCGGAGATCGCCGCGGGGCGCACCTATCTGCCCGCGGGGCCGAACGTGCTGCGCGCCTTCCAGCAGCCCTTCGACGACGTACGGGTCCTCATCGTGGGCCAGGACCCCTACCCCACACCGGGCCACGCCGTCGGGCTGAGCTTCTCGGTCGCCCCCGACGTGCGCCCGCTGCCCGGCAGCCTGGAGAACGTCTTCCGGGAACTGCAGGCCGACCTCGGACTGCCCAGGCCCTCGAACGGCGATCTCACCCCGTGGACACGGCAGGGCGTCCTGCTGCTCAACAGGGCGCTGACCACCGCGCCGCGCCGGCCCGCGGCGCACCGCGGCAAGGGCTGGGAGGAGGTCACCGAGCAGTCGATCCGGGCGCTTGCCGCGCGCGGCAAGCCGCTGGTGGCCGTTCTGTGGGGTCGGGACGCCCGGAATCTTCGACCGCTGCTGGAGGCGTACCCGGCAGTGGAGTCGGCCCATCCCTCCCCCATGTCGGCGGACCGCGGCTTCTTCGGTTCGCGCCCGTTCAGCCGGGCCAACGAGCTGCTGGTGCGGCAGGGCGGGGAGCCTGTCGACTGGCGCCTGCCGTGACGGACCGCCCGGCCCCCTGGATCCTGGGGATCGACTCGGGCGGGTCCGGACTGCGCGTCGCCCTGGCCCGGACCGGCGGCGCCGGCCGCGCGGCGGCGCCGGCCCCGGTGGGCACCGCCTCGTCCGGCCGTCCGGTACGCACCGGTCCCGCGGGCATCGACGCGGCCCACCTGCTGGAACTGGCGCTGCCCCGGGTCCGCTCCCTGCTGGCCGCCGCCGGGGCGGACCCGGCCGAACTCCGGATCGACACCGTGTGCGTGGGGGCGGCGGGCATGGCGACGCTCGGCGGCGAACTGCGCGCCGTTCTGCCGGAGGCGTTCGCCCGGGAACTGGGCGCCCGGCGCGTGGCGCTGGCCGCCGACGCCGTGACCGCGTACGCCGGCGCGCTGGGCGAGCGGCCCGGCGCCGTGGTGGCCGCCGGGACCGGGGTGATCGCGACGGGTACGGACCTGTGTTCCTGGCGGCGGGCCGACGGCTGGGGCCATCTGCTGGGCGACTGCGGCGGCGGCGCCTGGATCGGCCGGGCCGGTCTGGAGGCGGCGATGCGCGCCCATGACGGCCGGCCGGGCGGCTCGGCCGCGCTGCTCGCCCGCGCCGAGGCCGTCTTCGGCCCGGTGGCCTCCCTGCCGGAGAAGCTGTATCCGCGTACCGACCGCCCGGCGGTGCTCGCCTCGTTCGCCCCGGAGGTGGCCGGATGCGCCGACCGGGATCCGGTGGCGGCGCGCGTCGTCGAGGAGGCGGCCGTCCACATCGCCGAGAGCGCCACCGCCGTCTGCCCCGGGTCCGAGGGCAGCCTCGTCGCCCTGACCGGCGGGCTCTTCAAGGCCGGCGAGCCGCTGCTCGCCCCCCTGCGCCGGGAGCTGGCCGTACGACTGCCGCACACCCGGACCGTCCCGGCGGCGGGAGACCCCCTGGCCGGAGCCCTGCTCCTGGCCGGCCGGCTGGCCCGGGACGCGCTGCGGCTGCCGCGGGACCCGGCTCTCCTCCACATCCGGTGAGGCGGGTGCGGGAGCGGGCGCATCGGCCGGCACGGTCCGGTGACGCAGTGGAACGGGTCCGTCACCGCGACGCGCGGGAGAAAAAGGGACAGACCGGCACTCGTCCGCCCCGCCCGAACAGCCAAACCCGCCAAGGCATTAGCATGCGGCGCCATGAGCACCCCCACTGGCCCCGCAAACGGCCTGCCTGTACGAATGCCGCGTCCCCGACAGCCCGGACGGCACCGCCGGCCTCAGCCCGCCATAGCACCTGACGGTGCGCCCGCTCTGGTGCTGGCCGTCCCCGGGGTTCCCTCCGGCACCTCCCGGAGCCTCGCCGAGGAGATCCTGAGCATCGCCCGCTCCGAGCTGCCGGGGCTCGACGCCCGGGTCGGTTTCGTGGACGGCGACGACGGTGAGTTCCCCGCCCTCCGGAGCGTGCTGACGCGGGCCGCGGCCGACCGCGCCTCCCGCGCCGCCGCGGCGACGGCCGCGGTCCAGGCCGCTGCCGCCGAGGCGGTGGAGGCGGGCGCGGAGGCCGCCGAGGTGGAGGCCGAGGCAGAGGCCGCCCGCCGCCGGATCGAGGAGGCCCCGCTCGCGGTGGTCGTCCCCCTGCTGGCCGGGCCCGACGGAGCGCAGATGCGCCGGATACGCCAGGCCGTGCTCGAGAGCGGCTCCGGTGCCGAGCTGACCGACGTACTCGGCCCGCACCCGCTGCTGGCCGAGGCCGTCCACGTCAAGCTCTCGGAGGCGGGGCTGGCCCGGGCGGACCGCGCCCGGCTGTTCACCGTGGCGACCGCCGCCGACGGCATCATCCTGGCCGCCATGGGCGGCGAGGAGGCCGTGCAGGCCGCCGGGATCACCGGAATGCTGCTGGCCGCGCGCCTGGCGGTGCCGGTGCTGTCCGCGGGGCTGGACGAGGAGGGCGCCGTCACCCGCGCCGCCGAGCAACTGCGCGAGGCCGGTTCCCGGCAGCTCGCCCTGGCACCCTGCCTGATCGGCCCCGAGATCCCCGAGGGCCTGCTGGAGTCCGCGGTGCGGGAGGCCGACTGCCAGGCCGCCGAGCCGCTGGGCTCCTACACGGCGGTGGGCAGGCTGGCGGCCTCCACCTACGCCGCGAAGCTCGGCATCGCCCAGCGGTCGCCGCAGGGGGCGCAGGCCCACTGACCCGGGCCCTTCCCCCCCTGCGGCCCGCCGGGTCGCAGGGCCGCGCGGCGGGCCGAGCCCGGCCGACCTCTCAGCCGGCCCCTCAGCCGAGGACGACACAGGTGGCGGCCGGAGCCTGGACCGAGCCCGCCCGGTGCGGCACCCCGGTGTCCGGATCGAGTTCGAACCAGGTCACGTCGCCCGAACGCTCGTTGGCGGCGTAGAGCCTGCGCCCGGCCGGGTCCAGGGCCAGGTCGCGCGGCCAGTGCCCGCCGCAGGGGACGGTGGTGACCAGCTCCATACCCTCGCCGTACGGCTCCAGGGCCAGTACGGCGATGCTGTCGTGTCCGCGGTTGGCCGCCCAGGCCCAGCGGCCGTCGGCGGAGACCACCAGCTCCGAGGGGTAGCTCCCCCCTTCCGCCCCGGAACCCGCCGGCAGCGTGCCGACCTCCCCCGCGGGCTCCAGAACGCCGCTCGCCCGGTCCCACCGGCAGCAGACCACGGTGGAGACCAGTTCATTGACGACGTACGCCCGGTCGCCGCGCGGATGGAAGGCCAGGTGCCGGGGTCCGCTGCCGGGCCGCAGCGGTGTCCGCCCGTGCGGGCGGAGCGCGGCCGCGGCGTGGTCGAGCCGGTAGACCCACACCGAGTCGGCGCCGAGATCGACCGCCAGCAGCCAGCGCCACGAGGCGTCGGCGACCACGGCGTGGGCGTGCGGCCCCTCCTGCCGCCCGCCTACCGGCCCGCGGCCGCTGTGGGACAGTACGGCCGGCTGCGCGCCGAGGGTTCCGTCGGGCCGCAGCGGCAGCGAACTGACGCTCCCAGACGTGTAGTTGGCGGTGATCAGCTGCCCGGCCGCGCAGGTCAGATGGGCGGGACCGGCGCCTTCGACGGACACCGGCGCCCCGGCGGGGCTCGGCCGGTCGGGGTCGGCCAGGGACAGCGCGGCGGCGCGGCCGTCCTCGGTCTCGCTCACCGCGTAGAGCATCCCCCCGCCCGGCCCCGGCACGAGGTAGGAGGGGTCGGGTACCGCGTCCGTGTGGTGCAGCACCGTCAGTGCCCCGGTGTCCGGATCGACGGCGGCCGTGGTGATGCCGCGTCCGCCCGCCGAGGTGTAGGACCCGATGTACGCCCGCCGTCCGCCGCCCGCACCGTCCACTGTGCCGCCCCTCTCCCGTTCGATCCCGCTCGGTTCCGCTCGAGTCGCTGCCCCCGTTCCGGGCACCGGGGGCGACCGTAGCATTGGCCTGGACCAGACTGGGAGGGCTCCCAGGCCCTCCCCGATCCGGCCCGCTCTCCGGCACGGCGACGCGGCTAGCCGAGGAAGGACAGCCGCACCCGCCGGTCGGGGTTGTCGCCGTTGGTGTCCACCAGGCAGACCGACTGCCAGGTGCCCAGCTCCAGCCGCCCGCCGACCACCGGCAGGGTGGCGTGCGGCGGGACGAGGGCCGGCAGGACGTGGTCGCGGCCGTGGCCGGGGCTGCCGTGCCGGTGGCTCCACCGGCCGTCGGCGGGCAGCAGGTCGCGCAGTGCGGCGAGCAGGTCGTCGTCGCTGCCCGCCCCGGTCTCGATGATCGCGATGCCGGCGGTGGCATGGGGGACGAAGACGTTGAGCAGCCCGTCGCGGCCGCCGGCGACTTCGGCCAGGAAGCCCTCGCATTCGCGGGTGAGGTCGGCGACGGTCTCGTCCGAGCCGGTGGTGACGTGGAGGGTACGGGTGCTGAAGTGATCGCTCATTGCTCCATCCTGGGGCCTGCCTCCGCTCCGGGAAGCATCCGGCCCCGCCCGTGGTTGGCCGGTCATGGAGTTCTCCGAGGTGGAGGTCGTGGTCGTGGGCGCCGGGCAGGCGGGCCTGTCGAGCGCCTACCACCTGCGGCGCGCCGGGTACGAGCCCGGCCGGGACTTCGTCGTCCTGGACCGCTCCCCGCGTCCTGGCGGGGCCTGGCAGTTCCGCTGGCCCACCCTGACCTACGGCCGGGTGCACGGGATGCACTCCCTGCCCGGCATGGAGCTGACCGGCGCCGATCCCCACCGCCCCTCCGCCGAGGTGATCGGCGGATACTTCGCCGGCTACGAGCGCGCCTTCGGCCTGCGGGTGCGGCGCCCGGTGCGGGTGCGCGCGGTGCGCGAGGCCGGGGACGGACGGCTGCTGGTGGAGACCGGCGCCGGGGTGTGGGCCACCCGGGTGCTGATCAACGCCACCGGCACCTGGGACCGCCCCTACTGGCCCCGGGTGCGCGGTCAGGAGTCCTTCGCCGGCCGCCAGCTCCACACCTCCCGCTACCCCGGGCCGGGCCCCTTCGCGGGCGAGCGCGTGGTGGTCGTGGGCGGCGGCACCTCCGCCGTGCAGCACCTGCTGGAGATCGCACCGGTCGCCGCCGCCACGGCCTGGGTGACCCGCCGCGAGCCGGTCTTCACCGAGGGACCGTTCGACGCCGGGCGCGGACGGTCGGCGGTCGCCCTGGTCGAGGAGCGCGTACGCGACGGGCTGCCGCCGCGCAGCGTGGTCTCCGTGACGGGACTGCCCATGACCGAGGAGATGTGGCGCGCCCGGGACAGCGGAGTGCTGCGGCGCCTGCCGATGTTCGACCGGATCACGCCCGGCGGCGTGGAGTGGGACGACGGGCGCTCCGTCGCGGCGGACAGCATCGTGTGGGCCACCGGCTTCCGTCCCGCGCTCGGCCATCTGGCGCCGCTGCGGCTGCGCGAGCCGGGCGGCGGCATCCGCATGGACGGCACCCGCGTGGTGCGCGATCCGCGGATCCATCTGGTCGGCTACGGCCCCTCGGCGAGCACCGTCGGCGCAGGCCGCGCGGGCCGGGCCGCGGTCCGTGCGGTGCGGGACCTCCTCGGCCACCCCTCCGGGAGCGAACAGAGCCCCGGGGAGTCACCCGTAAACGTGATGGCGGAGAAAACGGCTGCGCGGTGACCGCGGGACGCGTGGTGCACACGTTGTGCGGGTGACGCGCCGCGGAGCTTCACCGCTCCTCCGGCCCGGAGTCCCACCGGGAGACGGAGGGGTCTGTCCCGACACGCACAAGGGGAAAGTTCCCGACGGACCTCATCACCGGCCTGCTCGCCGGCCTCGTCCACTTCGTCGGCCGGCTCGTCCGACCGAACGGCGGGCGACGCCCCGGCGACGCCCCGGCGGCGCGGCTCAGTGGTGCGGCGCGGAGACGCTGGAGTCGCGGACGACCAGTTCTGGCTGGAGCACGATCCGCTGGTGCCGGTGCCCGGCGGCCGTCTCCCCGGTCTCCTCGATGAGCAGCTCGGCGGCCGTGCGTCCCATCCGGAAGGCGGGCTGCCGCATCGAGGTCGGGGGAACGGCCGCCGCCGCGGCGAACTCGATGTCGTCGTAGCCGACCAGTGCGATGTCCTCCGGCGCCGAGACCCCGGCAGCGAACAGCGCCTGGAGCACCCCCAGCGCGAGCAGGTCGTTGGCGCAGAACACCGCGCCGTCGGCCTGGGCGTCGTCCCCAGCAGCCTGGCGCCGGCGTCCCGCCCCGCGGTCACGTCCAGCCGCTCGCCCTCGATCCGCCGCAGCGCGCTGTGGGGCAGCCCCGCCTCCCGCAGGGCCGCCAGCGCGCCGGTGTGCCGGTCGCGGCACTGCGACAGATGCATCGGCCCGCTCACGTAGACCAGTTCCCGGTGGCCCTGGGCCAGCAGGTGCCGGGCGGCCAGCGATCCGCCCGTGATGTCGTCGACGGAGACCGAGCAGCCCTCGTCGGCGCTGTCCAGCACCCGGTCCACCACGACGTAGGGGATGTCGTGGCGGCGGAAGTCGGCCGGGTTCCGGCCGGAGGTGCCGGCCGGGGTGACCAGGACGCCGCGCACCCGCTGCTCGGCGAAGAGGGAGAGGTAGTCGGCCTCCTCCGCGGGGCTCTGAGCGCTGTTGCACAGCATCGCCCCGAGCCCCTCCTCCCGCGCCGCCCGCTCGGCACCGGAGACGACATCGGCGAAGAAGGGGTTGGCCATGTCCAGCACGAGCAGGGCGAGGATCCTGCTGCGACCCGCCCGCAGGTGCCGCGCCGACTCGCTTCGCACATAGCCGAGTTGCGCTATCACCGCCTGCACCCGGGTCCTGGTCTCCTCGGCGACCATCTCCGGCCGGTTGATGACGTTGGAGACGGTGCCCACCGACACCCCCGCCTGACGTGCCACGTCCTTGATACCCACCATGCGCGCCACGAGCCCGACCGTCTCCCGTTTCCTGCTGTCCGCGGCGCCCGGCCCGGAGCCGCGCGCCCATGCTACGCACCTGTTCCGGGGCCGCAGGCACACCGGATCCCGCAGGGCGCCCGTCCGCACCGAGGGCCGCGGCGGCCCTCCCGTCGCGCGGCCGAGGCCGTCGCGGAGGAACTGGGCGGCCCGGGCCGGGCCGTGGCCGTCACCGTCGACGTCACCGACGAGGCGGCCGTCAGGTCGGCCCTGACCGAGGCCGCCTTGGCCTTCGGCGGCGTGGACCTGGTGGTCAACAACGCCGGGATCCCCGTCTCCAGGCCGCTGCTGGAGACCACCGCCGAGGACTGGGACCGCCAGCACGCCATCACGGCCCGCGGCTCCTTCCTGGTCTCTCGCGAGGCGGCCGGTTGATGGCCGCCCAGGGCATGGGCGGCGACATCGTCTACATCGCCTCCAAGAACGCCGTGTTCGCGGGCCCGAACAACGTCGCCTACGGCGCGGCCAAGGCCGACCAGGCGCACCAGGTGCGGCTGCCGGCGGCCGAGCTGGGTGAGTCGGGCATCCGCGTCAACGGCGTCAACCCCGACGGGGTGGTGCGCGGTTCCGGCATCTTCGCGGGCGGCTGGGGCGCCCGGCGCGCGGCGGTGTACGGGGTGCCGGAGGAGAAGCTGGGCGAGTTCCACGCCCAGCGCACCCTCCTCAAGCGCGAGGTACTGCCCGAGCACGTGGCGAACGCGGTGTTCGCGCTGACGGGCGGCGAGCTGAGCCACACCACCGGGCTGCTCGTGCCCGTCGACGCGGGCGTCGCCGCGGCATTCCTGCGCTGACGCCCTCCCTCATCACCTGCCCGGCCTTCGTGTGAACCGGTCGTGCCACCGCGGTGGCCGGGCAGGCCCGACTCCCTTTCCCGCGGGGTCCCGCCGTGTCCCCTGCCCCACCGTCGCACTCCTCCCCGTCCTTCGCCGCCGTCGATCTGGGTGCCTCCAGCGGGCGCGTCATGGTGGGCACGGCCGGGCCGGGCGTTCTGGAACTGCGCGAGGCGCACCGCTTCCCCAACCGCCCCGTCCGTGCCGGCGGCACCCTGCACTGGGACGTCCTCGGCCTGTACCGGGGCGTGCTGGACGGGCTGCGGGAGGCGGGCCGGGCCGCGCCGCGGGGGCGCCTGGCCTCGGTCGGCGTCGACTCCTGGGCCGTGGACTACGGGCTGCTGGACGCCTCGGGCGCGCTGCTGGGCAATCCGGTGCACTACCGCGACGGCCGTACGGCGGGGGCCGCCGGCCGGGCCGCGGCCGTGATGCCGCCCGAGGAGCTGTACGCCGCCACGGGCCTGCAGTACCAGCCGTTCAACACCCTCCACCAACTGGTGGCGGCCCGCGGTACGCCCGCGCCGGAGGCCGCCCGGCGCCTGCTGCTGATCCCGGACCTGATCGCGTACTGGCTGACGGGCGAGACGGGCACCGAGCTGACCAACGCCTCCACCACCCAGCTCGTCGATCCGCGCACCGGTGACTGGGCGCGCCCGGTGGCGAAGGCGTTCGGCGTCGACCTGTCGCTGTTCCCGCCACTGCGGCGGCCGGGGGATCCGGTGGGCGAACTGCTGGGCGAGGTGCTGGAGGAGTGCGGGCTGGCCGGGCCGGTGCCGGTGACGACCGTCGGCTCGCACGACACCGCCTCCGCCGTGGCCGGAGTCCCGGCGGAGAGCGGGCGGGCGTTCGCGTACATCGCCACGGGCACCTGGTCGCTGGGTGGTGTGGAGCTGGAGGCCCCGGTGCTCACCGAGGAGTCGCGCGCCGCGAACTTCACCAACGAGCTGGGCGTGGACGGCACGGTCCGCTATCTGCGCAACATCATGGGTCTGTGGCTTCTCCAGGAGTGTCTGCGCTCCTGGGAGGCCGAAGGGCTCGCGCCCGGCCTGGAGGTGCTGCTGCGCGAGGCCGCGAAGGCACCCGCGCTGCGCTCGGTGGTGAACGCCGGCGATCCGGCCTTCCTGGCGCCGGGGCGGATGCCCGCGCGGATCGCCGAGGCGTGCCGGCGCACCGGCCGGCCGGTCCCCCGCGATCCGGCCGAGACGGTCCGCTGCGTGCTGGACTCCCTGGCCCTGGCCCACCGCCGGGCGGTCGCCGACGCCCAGCGGCTGTCGGGGCGGGAGGTGGAGGTGGTGCACATCGTCGGCGGCGGGGCACGCAACGAGCTGCTGTGCCGGCTGACGGCCGACGCCTGCGGACTGCCGGTGGTGGCGGGCCCGGCCGAGGCGGCGGCCTTCGGCAACGTGCTGGTCCAGGCGCGCGCGGCCGGCGCCGTACGCGGTGACCTGGCGGCGCTGCGCTCCCTGCTGCGTGCCACCCGGCCGCTGCGGCGCCATGAGCCCAGGGGCGACCGGGCAGCCTGGCGTCGGGCGGAGGCCGCGGTACACGGGTAGCGCTGTTCGTGACGTGTGTGACCGACACGCTCCGCCCTGGCACAGGGCGGGCCGCTCCCGCCGTACCGGAGAGGCCGGGGGCGGAAGCGGTGTGCGCGGTGGACAACCCCTGCCCGGTGCACATCGGCGGCGCCCTGGCACGGCGGGGTTCGGCCGTGTGGAGGGCGCCCACGGCCCGCGCGCCCTGGAGGCGGTCCTCGTCGAGGATCCCGCCCCCGGCGGCCGAGCCGCCGGGGGCGGGAGGGGGACCGTGGGAGCGGGCCGGGAGGTGAGGCGCCGACGGGCGCAACCGGGGCTGCTCCGTCGGGGCGCCGCCATTGCTCTGTACCTCTGTCACCGTGCGTGGCCTCTTGTCGCTCAGCGCGCCCGCGACTAGCTTCCCGGCATGCCTTCCCGCCGTTCCCTCCTCGCCGGCGGCGCGGCGGCCGCGCTGGCCGCCCCGCTCCTGCCCTCCGCCACCGCCACCGCCGCGCCCGGCAACCGCTCCGGCGGCCGGGGCGTCGTCCCCGGCGCCGATGCCGCGGCCGCCCGCGGCTGGTCCATGCTGCGCGGCCGCAGGGTCGGCGTGATCAGCAATCCGACCGGCGTACTGCGCGACGCCGGGCACATCGTGGACTCCATGGCCGCGCGCAGCGAGCTGGAGATCGTCGGGGTGTTCGGCCCCGAGCACGGTTTCCGGGGCAGCGCGCAGGCGGGCTCCTCCGAGCCGGAGTTCACCGACCCGCGCACCGGTCTGACGGTGTACGACGCGTACGGTGCGGGCGCGGCGAAGCTGGCCGAGCTGTTCACCAGGGCCGGGGCGGACACGATCGTCTTCGACATCCAGGACGTCGGCGTCCGCTTCTACACCTACATCTGGACCATGTACAGCGCGATGGTCGCCGCCCGCTCCACCGGCGCCCGCTTCGTGGTGCTGGACCGCCCCAACCCGATCGGTCGGCGGGCCGACGGCCCGCTGATGACCGAGGAGTTCACCTCGGGCGTCGGCGCCGAGGTGATCATCCAGCAGCACGGGATGACGGTGGGCGAGCTGGCCCGCTACTTCAACGGCGAACTGCTGCCGGAGGAGGGCGGGGGCGGGAAGGTGGCGGAGCTGGAGGTCGTGCCGGTACGCGGCTGGGACCCGTACTCCACCGCGCACGGCAGCGGCCTGCCCTGGGTACCGCCCTCCCCGAACATGCCGACCGCGGACACCGCCGTGGTCTACGCCGGGACCGGTTACTTCGAGGGCACCAACCTCTCGGAGGGGCGCGGCACCACTCGCCCGTTCGAGTTCGTCGGCGCGCCGTACCTGGACCACCGCTACAGCGACCGGCTGAACGCGCGGAGGCTGCCGGGGGTGCGGTTCCGCGAGGGCTACTTCGTGCCGACGTTCGGCAAGCACACCGGCACCACCTGCGCGGGCGTCCAGGTCCACGTCACCGATCCGCTCCGCTACGAGCCGATCCCCACGGCGGTGGCGATGCTGGTGGAGGCGCGCCGCCACGACGACTTCGCCTGGCGCCGGGACTCCTGGGACACCAGGCGCCCGTTCTGGATCGACAAGCTATCCGGCTCCCCCAGGCTGCGGGAGATGATCGACGCGGGCAAGGACGTGGAGGAGATCACGGCCGCCTGGCGTGAGGAGGTACGCGCCTTCGAGCGGGCGCGGCGCCCGTACCTGCTCTACACCTGAGACTCCCCGCGAGGCTGGAGACGGCCGGTCCGGTGCCGAGGCGCCGGACCGGCCGTTCAGCGCAGCCGCTCGGCGAACGCCCGGTACGCCCGCTCGCCGAGGAGGACGAAACGGACCTCCTCGACCGATGTCCGCGTCGACCGGACCGTCTCCACGGCGATGCGCGCGGCGTCCTCCAGGGGCCAGCCGTAGACACCGGTCGAGACGGCCGGGAAAGCGACCGTCCGCGCTCCGAGCCCGTCGGCGGCCCGGAGGGACTCGCGGTGGCAGGAGGCGAGCAGTTCCGAGCGGTCCTCCTCCCGGCTGAAGACCGGTCCCACGGTGTGGATCACCCAGCGTGCGGGCAGCCGTCCGGCGGTGGTGGCCACCGCACGGCCGGTCGGCAGGCCCTTGCCGTAGCGGGAGGCGCGCAGGGACCGGCACTCCGCGAGGATCTCCGGACCTCCCCTGCGGTGGATCGCCCCGTCGACGCCTCCTCCGCCCAGCAGGGAGGAGTTGGCGGCGTTGACCACCGCGTCGACGGACTGCTCGGTGATGTCGCCCTGGACCATCCGGATCGTGACCATGGGTCCATCCTGCCCGGTGCCGGGACGGGACGGTGTCAGGGCAGGGGGAGTCCGGCCGCCCAGGCCAGGCCACCCAGCAGATGGCGCCGGAAGGCGGGATCGTCGTAGGCCCCGGGGCTGTGGCCGAGCGCGGTGTAGAAGGAGCGGCCCCCGGTGTTCTCGTGGCACCACGCCAGCGGATGGTCCTCCCCCATCCCGCCGCCCTCGTAGGTGGACTCGTCGGCGCGGACCAGTACCCGCACCCGGCCGCGCGGGCTGACCCGGAAGTCGTACCACTCGTCCGTGAACGGCCATGCGGCGTCCAGGTGCGCAGTGGCCGGGTGGTCGCGGTCCTCCACCACCGCCACGCCCGGCTGGAGTTCGGGATGCCTCTCGAAGCGCGCGCCGAGCAGTTCGCCGTACCAGGGCCAGTCGTACTCGGTGGTGGCCGCGGCGTGCACGCCGGCGAAGGCGCCGCCCGCGGCGGCGTACGCCCGCAGCGCCTCGCGGCTTTCGGGGGTCAGCACCTCGCCGCTGGTGGAGAGGAAGACCACCGCGCGGCAGCCGCCCAGGGCGGCGGCGAGGACACCGGGTTCCTCGGTGGCCTCGACGGTGAGGCCCAGGCGTCCGCCGAGATCACGGAAGGCCTCGAACCCGTGCGGGATGGAGTCGTGCCGGTAGCCGGTGGTCCGGGTGAAGACGAGGATCCGTTCAGTGCTCATGGCTCCATGGTCCCCCGCCCCCGCACCGCGGCGGACTACTCTCGTCGGCATGCCAGCACGTATCAAGGACCTGGTCGTGGACGCCGCGGACCACCAGGCGCTCGCCGACTGGTGGTGTGCCGCGCTGGGGTACGAACGCCGCAGACCGCTGGGTCATCCTCCCCCGCCGGCGGAGTGGGCGGTGGCCATCCACCACCCGCAGGACGCCGGGCCGGTGATCTGGTTCAGTCCGGTGCCGGGCCCCGAGGCCGGCCGGAACCGGGTGCGCTTCGACGTGTGGGGCGACACCGGCGACCTCCTCTCGCTCGGCGCCACCCTGGTGCGGCGGCATGACAGGGACGCCGGGTGGGACGTCCTGGCCGACCCGGAGGGCAACGAGTTCGGCGTGTTCGCCCCGGGCTTCCGTACTCCGGGCGGGGGGACCACCCGGTGACGGGCGCCGCCGGCCCCGTACCCGGTGTGTCCGGCCCCGTGCGGAGGCTCATCGACACGGTGGCGTGGGTGCATCTGCGCGACGGCATGGTCCTGGGCGCCCGTACGCGAGGCAGGGACCTCTTCTACGTCCCGGGCGGCAAGCGCCACACCGGGGAGAGCGACGAGCAGACCCTGCTGCGGGAGGTCGCGGAGGAGCTGACCGTGGCGATCGTGCCGGGCACGGTCGCCCACGTGGGCACGTACGAGGCTCCGGTGGACGCGGACACCCCGGATGTGGTGGTGCGGATGGCCTGCTACACCGGCGACTACCGCGGCACGCTCGCCGCCGACGGCGAGATCGAGGAGATCCGCTGGCTGGCGTACGCCGACCGCGCCCTGGTACCGCCGGTGGACCGGCTGGTCTTCGACGAACTGCACGCCGGAGGGAGGCTGTCGTGACCGGTCCGGCCGTGGAACTGCGCGGGACCGTGCCCGGCGACCTGCCCTCCCTCTTCCGCCTCCAGCTCGATCCGCAGGCCAACCGGATGGCGGCCTTCACCGTCGCCGACCCCTCGGACCGCGCCGCCTTCGACGCCCGCTGGGAGCGGCTCCTCGGTGACCCCGGGAACGTGAACCGGACGGTGCTCATCGGCGGCGAGGTCGTCGGCAGCGCCATGGTCTACGGAGGTCCGGGGGAGCGCGAGGTCACTTACTGGATCGCCCGCGAGCACTGGGGCCGGGGCATCGCGGGGCGTGCGCTGGCGGCCCTTGTGACCGAACACCCGCACCGCCCGCTGTACGCCCGCGCGGCCAAGGACAACCACGGCTCGCTGCGGGTCCTGGAGAAGTGCGGCTTCGTGCGCTGCGGCGAGGACGCCGGATACGCGGCGGCCCGCGGGGAGACGGTGGAGGAGTACCTGCTGGTGCTGCGCTGACGGTGGTTCAGGCGGGGGCGGTCTCGACCGCTCCGGGGCCGGAGCCGGCCGGTCCGGCCGCCCCGGGTCCGGCCGCCCCGGGTCCGGCCGCCCCGGGTCCTGTCGGCTCGGGTCCTGTCGGCTCGGGCCTCCCCGATTCGGCCCCCGCCGATTCGGGGAGGACGGCGTCGCGCCGCAGCAGGGCCGCGTAGCGCCCGTCGCGCGCGATGAGTTCGTCATGGGTGCCGCGCTCGGCGATCCGGCCGCCGTCGAGGACGACGATCTGGTCGGCGTCGCGGATGGTCGACAGACGGTGGGCGATCGTCAGCGTGGTGCGGCCCGCGGCCAGCGCGTCGACGGCCCGCTGGACCGCCTGCTCGGTGCGGGTGTCCAGGGCGCTGGTGGCCTCGTCGAGGATGAGGACGGGCGGGTCGCGCAGAATGGTGCGGGCGAGGGCCAGTCGCTGCTTCTCGCCTCCGGAGAAGCGGTATCCGCGCTCGCCGACGAGGGTGTCGTAGCCCTCGGGCAACGAGGCGATGTGGTCGTGGATCTGGGCGGCGCGGGCCGCGGCCTCGATCTCGGCGTCGGTGGCGCCGGGGCGGGCGAAGCGGAGGTTGTCGGCGACGGAGGCGTGGAAGAGATAGGTCTCCTGCGACACCACGCCCACCGTCCGGGCCAGGGAGTCGAAGTCCAGCTCCCGTACGTCGATCCCGTCGATGGTGACCCGGCCCCCGGTGACGTCGTACAGCCTCGGCACCAGATAGCTCAGTGTGCTCTTGCCGGAACCGGTGGCGCCGACGACGGCGAGGCTGCTGCCCGCCGGGACGTTCAGGTCGATGCCGCTGAGCGTGGGGGTGGCCGAGCCCGGATCGTAGGAGAAGACGACGTCCTCGAAGCGGATCTCGCCGCGCGCCCGCTCCAGCCTCACGGGCCGGGCGGGTTCGGTGATGTCCACCGGCAGGTCCAGGTACTCGAAGATGCGCTGGAAGAGGGCGAGCGAGGTCTGCACCTGTACGCCGGTGCTCAGCAGTGAGACGGTCGGGCGCAGCAGGCCCTGCTGGAGGGTGACGAAGGCGACCAGGGTGCCGATGGAGAAGGCCGGGCCGCCGAGGTGGAGGAGCAGCCCGGCCGCCCAGTACAGCAGCGCCGGGATGGCCGCCATGATGATGCCGATGACCGACATCCGCCAGCGTCCGGCCATGTTGGAGCGGATCTCAAGGTCCGCCAGCCGCTCCGACTCCCCGGCGAAGGAGCGGGTGAGGGAGTCGGCGCGGCCCATGGTGCGGCCCAGCAGGATGCCGCTGACCGACAGCGACTCGGTCACCATCGCCGACATCGCCGCCATCTGCTTCTGCCGCCGGGTGGCGATCTTCTTGCGCTCCCGGCCCACCCGGCGGCTTATCCAGACGAACAGCGGCATCAGCAGCAGGGAGACGAGGGTGAGCCGCCAGTCCAGCACCAGCATGGCCACGATCGTCGCCACCACGCTGGTGAGGTTGGAGACCAGGGAGGTCGCGGTGGAGGTGACCGTGGCCTGCATTCCGCCGATGTCGTTGGCGATGCGGGACTGGACCTCGCCGGTGCGGGTGCGGGTGAAGAACGCCAGGGGCATCCGCTGGAGCTTGGCGTAGACCCCGGTGCGCAGGTCGTGCATGACGTGCTGGCCGACGGTGGTGCTGATCAGCGTCTGGAGTACGTTGAAGACACTGGTCAGCACCGCCGTGGCGATCATGCCCAGGGCGAGCAGGGACAGCAGGCCGGTGCGCTGCTCGGGGATGGCCACGTCGAGGATCTCGCGCAGCAGGAACGGCGAGGCGACCGACACCAGCGAGGAGGCGCCGACCAGCAGTCCGACCACGGCCAGCCGTCCGCGGTAGGGGCGGAAGAGGCGCAGGATGCGGCGGATCTGGGCGGGCGGCTGCGGCTCGCCCTTCTCACTCCGCGGTGGGGTCCAGTCGGGTTCGTCGCGGTGCAATGCGCTCCTTCGGCGGTCGGCGGAGGTCGGCGGGACCGCCCGCGGGGGGCCGGTCCCGGCTCACCAGCCTACGGTCGCCCGCCCGCCGGGCGCCCGTCCGCGCCGCCCGCCCGGGCGCCGCCGTGCCCGGGTGGACGATCGGAGGGCAGCCGTCCGGAAGCCCGCCCGGGCGGGCTTCCGGACGGGCGGGCTTCCGATCAGGAGGCGAGGCTCCGCCTGTCGCCCATCACGATGACCGGGTGCCGCGCCGGGTCGAGGGTGCGCAGCAGGTACTCCATTCCGGCCCTGGAGAGGCTGACGCAGCCGGAGGTCCCGCTGCCGTGGTCCATGTGCAGCCAGATGCTGCCGCCCTTCTCCTGCCCCAGGGGACGGGCCGGGTGGTTGGGCGGGGTGCCCCTGACGCGGTTGTAGTCGATGGCGATCACGTAGTCGAAGTCGTGCCGGTACGCCATGGGCCAGTGGCGCGGCGCGGCGAAGGCGTCGGAGCGGGTGTACGGCAGCTTCGCCCCGGGATCGGGGAGGACGCCGCCGGCGTCGGAGAGGGTGAAGACGCCGACCGGGCTGCGCTTGTCGTTCTCGCGGTGGTCCGGCGTCCAGCCCCGCCTGCCGTTGTGGGCGGGCCAGCGGCGCTCGCGTGTCCAGGTCTCGCCGTTCCGGGTGTACAGGACGACCGTGGCGTCCCCGGAATCCCCACCCGCGCCGTAGACGGCGACGACCTGCCGGGCCGAGTCGGGGATCTCGGCGTGGAGGCGCTCACCGACACCGGGGATGCGGTGGGATCCGGCTCCGGGTGGGGAGGGCGGCTGCGGCGCCCCCTGCCGGGGCCGGGGGGAAGGGGAGGATCCGGCCCCGGCCGTGCCCCCGCCGCCACAGCCCGCGAGCAGAAGGAGCGCCGTCGCGGCGGCGCAGATCGCCGGCGCCGTGCGCCGGACACCGGGTCCGAACCGTGTACCGGTCCTGCTCATGCCGTACATCGTCCCATCCGCCGCACGGAAAACCCTTTGCCCTCCCGCCGGGGTGGCGGAAGGCTTGCACGGTCGCTTCCGCTTCTCCGCCATCGAGACCGTTTCCGGGACGTCATGCGCATTCGCGATCTTCCATACCCTGATCCCGGCGACCCCGACGTACGGTCCGGGTTCCGCCTCATGCTCTGGCTGTGGCGCTCACAGCTGGGCGGCCAGTCGAAGGCGCTGGCCTGGGGGACGCTCCACATGGCGGCGGTCGCCTCCTTCCCCCTGGCCGTGGGCATGGCCGTACAGGCCGCCACCGAGCGCTCCGGGGACCGGCTGGTCCTCGCGGGCGCCCTGACGGTGGTGCTGGGTCTGGCGGTCACCGTCGGGGACACCATGCTGCACCGCGCCGCCGTCACCAACTGGATCACCGCCGCGGCCCGGGTGCAGCAGTTGCTGGCCCGGCGGACCGCCGGGCTGGGGGCCGCGCTGACCCGGCGGGTGGCGGCCGGCGAAGTGGTGGCCGTCTCCACCGGGGACATCGAGAAGATCGGCTGGTTCGTCGAGGCCGTCTCCCGCTTCGGCGCCGCTTCGCTGACCACGGCCGGGGTGTGTGCGGCTCTGGTGGTGTACGAGCCGCTGCTGGGTGCCGTGGTGACACTGGGCGTGCTGGCGCTGGTGGCCGCCGTACTGCCGCTGCTGCCGCCGGCGACCCGCCGGGCCGACACGCAGCGGGCGAAGGCCGGGCGGGCCACCGAGCTGGCCGCCGACACCGTGGCCGGGCTGCGGGTGCTGCGCGGCGTCGGAGGCGAGGAGTTGTTCCTCGGCAGGTACCGCAGGGCCTCGCAGGAGGTGCGGCGGGCGGCGGTGCGGACCGCGCGGATGTGGTCGCTGATCGATGCCGTGCAGGTGGTGCTGCCGGGGGTGCTGCTGATCGCGGTGGTCTGGCTGGGGGCGCGGCTGGCGCTGGACGGCACGGTCGCCGTGGGTGAACTGGTGACGGTGTACGGCGCGGTGACCTTCCTGCTCTTCCCCTTGAGGCTCTTCCAGGAGATCGCCATGGCCTACTCCTTCTCCCGCCCTTCGGCCGAGCGGGCCGCCCGGGTCCTGGCGCTGAGCCGTGGGACGCGGGCGGACGCCACGGGGGCGCGTGGGGGCGCGCAGACGCCGGCCGGCGACCTGTACGACCCGGTGAGCGGGCTGCTGGCACCGGCCGGGGGCCTGACGGCGGTGGTGTGCGGCGACCCCGACGCGGCCGGCCGGCTCGCCGAACGGCTGGGCGGGCACGGCACCGGATCCGGAACGGAGGAGCCGTCGGTGCTGCTGGGCGGGGTCGCCCTGGACGGTGTGCCGCTGGAGACGGCCCGTACCGCCGTGCTGGTCCAGGACAAGGACCCGGTGCTGCTGTCGGGCACCCTGGGGGAACTGCTCGACGTGCCGTCGTCCGGCGCGGTCGCGCCCGGACGGGCGCTGGACGCGGCCCAGTGCGGCGATGTGCTCGCCGCGCTGGCGCGCGCCGGGGGCGCCCCGGACGGTGACCCGATGCGGGCCCGGATCACCGAGCGCGGCAGATCGCTGTCGGGCGGCCAGCGCCAGCGGCTGGCGCTGGCGCGGTCGCTGATCGCCGATCCGCAGGTGCTGGTGCTGGACGAGCCGACCAGCGCCGTCGACTCGCACACCGAGGCACGTGTCGCCGACGCGCTGCGCCGGCTGCGCGCCGGCCGCACCACGGTGGTGTTCTCCTCCAGTCCGCTGCTGCTGGACCGGGCCGACCGGGTGGTGTTCTTCTCCGGCGGCGAGGTGGCCGCCGTGGGCACGCACCGGGGGCTGCTGGCGAACGAGCCGGGGTACCGCGCTGTGGTCACCCGCGAGGCCGGCGGCGATGACGAACACGACACCGGCGAGGGCGGGCCCGGGGCCGGAGCGGCCGGAGGCCGGGGGCCGCTGCGGCACGAGCAGATGGAGGAGAGCGCATGATCGGCGTCGCACCGCCCGCCCACGATCCCGCCGCGTCCGAGTCGGCCGCGGCCCTGCCGGTCGGTGCGCCGGGGACCGTGCGTGCCTACGTCGGCGAACTGGTCCGGCGGCACCGCGGGGCCTTCACCGTACTGGTGTCGGTGAACGCCGTCGCGGTACTGGCCTCCATGGCCGGCCCCTACCTGCTGGGGCGGGTGGTGGAGGACCTCGCGGCGGGGGCCCGCGATCTGCACCTGGAGCGCACCGTCGTCCTGTTCGCCACCGCTCTGGTCGTCCAGACGGTCTTCGTCCAGCAGGTACGGCTGCGCGGAGCGGTGCTGGGCGAGCGGATGCTGGCGGATCTGCGCGAGGACTTCCTGGTCCGCTCGGTGCGGCTGCCGCCGGGTGTGCTGGAGCGGGCCGGTACGGGTGACCTGCTGTCCAGGATCACCACCGACATCGACCGGCTGGCGGGCGCCATGCGCGAGGCGGTGCCCCAGTTGTCGATCGGCGTCGTCTGGGCCGCGCTGCTGCTGGGCGCGCTCACGGCCACCGCGCCGCCGCTTGCGCTGTCCGTCGTGATCGCCCTGCCGGTGCTGCTGGCGGGCTGCCGCTGGTACTACCGGCGAGCGCCCGGCGCCTACCGTTCCGAGGCGGCGGGGTACGCCGCCGTCGCCGCCGCCCTGGCCGAGACCGTGGACGCCGGCCGGACGGTGGAGGCCCACCGGCTGGGCCCGCGCCGGATCGCCCTGTCCGAGCAGCGCATCGGCCGGTGGACGGCGTGGGAGCGGTACACACTGTGGTTGCGCACCGTCCTCTTCCCCGTCGTCAACGGCACCCATGTGCTGATCCTCGGCTCGGTGCTGATGCTCGGCGGGTTCTTCGTACTGCGGGGCTGGATCTCGGTCGGTGAGCTGACGACGGGCGCACTGCTGGCGCAGATGCTGGTCGAACCGATCGGCCTGATCCTGCGCTGGTACGACGAGCTCCAGACCGCCCAGGTGTCCCTGGCCCGGCTGGTCGGGGTACGGGAGATCGAGCCGGAATCGGGCGACGGCGCACTGCTCCCGGACGGCCGCGAGGTGCGGGCCGACGAGGTGCGGTTCGGCTACAACGCGGGCGGCGACGTGCTGCACGGGGTGTCGCTGGACGTCACGCCCGGTACGCGGGTCGCGCTGGTGGGGCCCTCGGGTGCGGGCAAGTCCACGCTGGGCCGGCTGCTGGCGGGGATCTACGCGCCGCGGGCGGGCGAGGTCACGCTCGGCGGGGCCGAGCTGGCCCGGATGCCCGCGGAGCGGGTGCGCGAACACGTGGCGCTGGTCAACCAGGAGCACCACGTCTTCGTCGGTTCGCTGCGCGACAACCTGCTGCTGGCGAACGCGGACGCCGGCGACGCCGAGCTGTGGGCCGCCCTCGCCGCGGTGGACGCCGAAGGCTGGGCCCGGAAGCTGGCCGACGGCCTGGACAGCGAGGTCGGCTCGGGCGGGGAGGCGATCACCCCGGCCCAGGCCCAGCAGATCGCGCTGGCCCGGCTGGTGCTGGCCGATCCGCACACCCTGGTCCTGGACGAGGCGACGTCCCTGCTGGACCCGCGTGCCGCCCGGCATCTGGAGCACTCGCTGGCGCGGGTGCTCCAGGGGCGGACCGTGGTGGCGATCGCGCACCGGCTGCACACCGCGCACGACGCGGATGTGATCGCGGTCGTGGAGGACGGCCGGATCAGCGAGCTGGGAAGCCACGGTGAGCTGGTCGCCGCCGACGGCGCCTACGCCGCGCTGTGGCGGTCCTGGCACGGCTGACCCGGTCCCCCTTGCCTTCCGGCCCGGAGCGCTCCGGGCCGGAAGGCAAGGGGTCGGGGCGTGCGCCCGGGGGCGGCTCGGCCGACGAGGGCTCAGCCGAGGAAACCCACGGCCCACAGCCCGCTCAGCCCACCGGCCAGCATGAAGCCGGGCATCAGGACCTGCACCTCGACCCAGCTGCCGGCCTTGAACCGCATGGGCTTGGGCGTGCCCAGCGGGTACCAGCGCTTGCTTCCCAACGGAATCGGCCACAGGACCGGGCAGCCGGAGACGGTGATGGCGTCGCCGAGGTCGTGGACCAGGGCGCCCAGCACGATCGGCAGTCCCAGCCACAGGTACTCCTGGCCAGGTGCGGTGAACAGCCAGTCCGCCCCGTTTCCGGGTTTGTTCAGGATGTCCGCCAGGATCCACGCGCTGGTCGCCCCCAGCAGCCACACCAGAACGTCGCTGGAGACCCGCGCCGCCCGCCACAGCAGGCCCTCGACGGCCAGCACCATGTGGACGAAGAGGATGCCCAGCACCGCCCAGCGTCCGCCGAGCATCGCGAAGGCCGAGAAGCCGGCACCCATCGCCACCGCCCACAGCCAGGTGTGGGTGAGGGTGCGGTGGCCTCCCGCGCGGCGCGGGTCGCCGGACTTGCGGGTGGCCTTGTAGACCGCGCACGAGAGTTTCTCGATCACCATGCACAGCCATCTGGAGAGCGGGCCGAAGGCACGGGAGATCGTCGCCGACTTGTGGTCCAGATCGGGTGCGAGGGCCGCACCCGCGCAGATCAGGGCACCGGCCACCAGGACCGGCCACGGCATCGGCCGGTCCAGGGCGTCCGCCACCGCTCCCACCCCCAGCCACGCCGCCGCCCCCGACAGTGAATGCGCCGGTCCCATCATGTGCGTCCCCACCCCATCGCGTTCGCTCCGCCGTTGTGCCGGTGGCACAGCGTAGTGCCGATGATCTTCGTGCGGTCGGCCGGTTCCCACCGGAGGCACCGCGGCAGGCAGTATGGAGGGCGTGACCCTTATCGATCAGATGCCGAGCACCGCAGACCCCGACACTCTCTACGAAGCCTTCTCCGGCTGGGCCGAGGGACGGGGCATCACGCTCTATCCCGCTCAGGAGGAGGCGCTGATCGAGGTGGTCTCCGGGGCGAACGTCATCCTGTCCACACCGACCGGGTCCGGCAAGAGCCTGGTCGCGGCCGGGGCGCACTTCGCCGCGCTCGCCCAGGACAAGGTCACCTTCTACACCGCCCCCATCAAGGCCCTGGTGTCGGAGAAGTTCTTCGACCTGTGCAAGATCTTCGGCACCGAGAACGTCGGCATGCTCACCGGCGACGCCTCGGTCAACGCCGACGCGCCCGTCATCTGCTGCACCGCCGAGGTGCTCGCCTCCATCGCGCTGCGCGACGGCACGGACGCCGACATCGGCCAGGTCGTGATGGACGAGTTCCACTTCTACGCCGAACCGGACCGCGGCTGGGCCTGGCAGATCCCGCTGCTGGAGCTGCCCCAGGCGCAGTTCGTCCTGATGTCGGCGACGCTCGGCGACGTGAGCAGGTTCGAGAAGGACCTGACGCGGCGCACCGGGCGTCCGACCGCCGTGGTGCGCTCCGCCACCCGGCCGGTGCCGCTGAGCTACGAGTACCGCATGACCGGCCTGACCGAGACGCTGACCGAACTGCTCGAAACCCACCAGGCGCCGGTCTACATCGTGCACTTCACCCAGGCCCAGGCGGTGGAGCGCGCTCAGGCACTGATGAGCATCAACATGTGCTCGCGTGCCGAGAAGGACGAGATCGCCAAGCTGATCGGCAACTTCCGTTTCACCACCAAGTTCGGGCGGAACCTCTCGCGCTACGTCCGGCACGGCATCGGGGTGCACCACGCCGGAATGCTGCCCAAGTACCGTCGCCTGGTGGAGAGGCTGGCCCAGGCGGGCCTGCTGAAGGTGATCTGCGGTACCGACACCCTCGGGGTGGGAGTCAACGTGCCCATCCGCACAGTGCTGTTCACCGCGCTGGCCAAGTACGACGGCAACCGGGTGCGGGTACTGCGGGCACGGGAGTTCCACCAGATCGCGGGCCGTGCCGGCCGGGCCGGCTTCGACACGGCGGGCCTGGTCGTGGCCCAGGCCCCCGAGCACGTCATCGAGAACGAGAAGGCCCTCGCCAAGGCGGGTGACGACCCGAAGAAGCGGCGCAAGGTGGTGCGGAAGAAGGCCCCGGAGGGCTTCGTCAACTGGAGTGAGCAGACCTTCGAGAAGCTGATCGCCTCCGACCCGGAACCGCTCACCTCCCGCTTCAGGGTGACCCACGCGATGCTGCTGTCCGTCGTCGCCCGGCCCGGTGACGCCTTCGCCGCGATGCGCAAGCTGCTGGAGGACAACCACGAGGACCGGCGCAGCCAGCTGCGCCACATCCGGCGGGCGATCGCCATCTACCGCTCCCTCCTGGACGGCGGGGTCGTCGAGCGGCTGGACGCACCCGATGCCGAGGGGCGCCGCATCCGGCTGACCGTGGACCTCCAGCAGGACTTCGCGCTCAGCCAGCCTCTGTCGACCTTCGCGCTCGCCGCGTTCGAGCTGCTGGACCTCGAGTCCCCCTCGTACGCGCTGGACATGGTCTCCGTGGTGGAGTCCACGCTGGACGACCCTCGGCAGATCCTGGCCGCCCAGCAGAACAAGGCCAGGGGCGAGGCCGTCGCGCAGATGAAGGCCGACGGCGTCGAGTACGAGGAACGCATGGAGCGGCTGGCGGACATCGGCTACCCCAAGCCGCTGGAAGAGCTGCTCTTCCATGCCTACGGCGTCTACCGCAAGAGCCACCCGTGGGTCGGCGACCATCCCCTGTCCCCCAAGTCCGTGATCCGCGACATGTACGAAAGGGCCATGACCTTCGGGGAGTTCGTCTCCCACTACGAGCTGGCCCGCACCGAGGGCATCGTCCTGCGCTACCTGGCCAGTGCCTACAAGGCGCTGGAGCACACCGTGCCCGACGACCGGAAGTCCGAGGACTTCCAGGACATCGTCGAGTGGCTGGGCGAGATGGTGCGCCAGGTCGACTCCAGCCTGCTGGACGAGTGGGAGCAGTTGGCCAACCCCGAGGACGAGACGGCCGAGGAGGCCCAGGACCGCGCCGACCAGGTCAAGCCCGTCACCGCCAACGCCCGCGCCTTCCGAGTGCTGGTGCGCAACGCGATGTTCCGGCGGGTGGAGCTGGCCGCCCTGGACAAGGTCGAGGAGCTGGGCGAGCTGGACGCCGACGCCGGCTGGGACGCCGACGCCTGGGCCGAGGCCATGGACGCGTACTGGGAGGAGTACGACGAGCTGGGCACCGGACCGGACGCCCGCGGCCCGAAGCTGCTGCGGATCGAGGAGCGCCCCGAGGACGGCCTGTGGCGGGTGCGGCAGACGTTCGCCGACCCCGACGGCGACCACGACTGGGGGATCACCGCGGAGGTCGACCTCACGGCCTCCGACGAGGAGGGCCGAGCGGTGATCAAGGTCATCGACGTGGGGCAGCTCTGACGGCGGCCGCGGGCTCGCGCGAGGACGGATCCACGGCCGGCGGGGGCGGCTGCCGGTCTCCGCAACGCGGGAGGGGTTCTCCCGAAGGAAGCAGAACCGATCCCCCTCGGCCGGCTCCTCCGGCTTCCTCGCTCCCGGCCGGCCGGGGCTCCCGCTCCGGCCGGCACAGGGGGCGGGCCGACCGCGCCGTGCTCAGCGCCAGCGTCAGACCCAGCCGGTGCCAGAGGACCTCCTCCTCGCCGTCGGCGGTGAGCAGCCCCCGCACGACCCTCCTGGCCGCGAAGGACTCCGGCCGGGCGGTGGTCAGCTCCGGCCGCAGTCGCGCGAGCCTGGCCCGTTCGACCGGATCCGGTACGGCCTCCTCCAGTACCTCTGGTGTGAGTACCGCGGCGTGGGCGGCGGCGGCCGCCCACGGATCGTCCGTCCGGCGGACCGCCTGGGCGATCCGCCGGTTGCGCCAGTGGCGCGGACGCCAGTCCTCGCCCTCGGCCAGGATGCGCAGCAGCCCCTCGGGCAGCGGGCCGCGGAGCAGCGCCGACTGGTGCTCGGCGATGTCCCGCAGCTCGCTGGCGAGGTAGAACCAGACCACCGCCCGGTACCGGTTGAGGGAGAAACGCACCGGTCCGAAGCAGCCGGCCCGGGCCAGCCGCGTGAAGCGCACCGCGGTGACGCCCAGCAGCCCGGCGCCCTCCCGTGCACCGACCAGACGCAACCGCTCACGCAAAGTGGCCGGAAATCCCTCCTCCGCGCGCACCCGGGCCAGCTCGGCCACCGGCACCCGGCGGCGATGGCTCTCCCGCCGCGGCGCCACCGTCGCCAGCGCGCCCAGCTCGACGGCCAGTTCCAGTTCCCTCGGCCTGATCCCCAGCATCCGGTGCGCCTCGCCCATCGGCACGGCCTCCACCGCGTCCCTCTCCCGTGTACAGGCCTTCTCCGTCCGTACCAGTCCGACCGGCATGGTGATCCCCCTGCGCATCTCGACGACTACCGTGTGCGACGAAGGTAGTCCGCCGTCGAACCGCTCCGGGGGAGCCTGTGGAAAACCCGGAGAAAGCCCCGGTGGGGCTGTGTCCGGTGGTACGGCCCGCGATGGCTCGGCGAGGCGGCCGGCCCCGGGCCGTCACTCAGCGGCCGTTGCGCATGGCCACTCCCAGGTGCTCACCGACCCGGTTCACCAGCAGGGTCGTCTCGTAGGCGATCTGCCCCATGTCGGCCTCCGCCTCGGCCAGCACGCACAGACAGCTGCCGTCTCCGGCGGCCGTCACGAAGAGCATCCCCTCGTCGAACTCGATCATCGTCTGCCGCGCCCGGCCCACGTGGAAGTGTTCTCCCGTGCCTCTGGCCAGGCTGTGCAGCCCGGACGCGACGGCGGCCAGGTGTTCGGCCTCGCTCCGCTCCAGGCTCTGGGCGGCACCGGTGACCAGCCCGTCGTTCGAGAGCACCAGCGCATGCCGAACCGAAGGCATCCGCTGCGTCAGATCGTCCAGCAGCCAGTCCAGCTCACTGCTCAGGGCCATCCCCGATTCCCCCTTCTCATGGTCACGCGGTGCCAGCCTTACCCACGACGGGCCCCGGAGCAACCACCGATCTCGGCCGCCCACCACCCGGCCGGAACCGGAAGGAAAACGGAAGCAGGG
Source organism: Streptomyces shinuiensis (assembly GCF_043660855.1). Classification (NCBI taxonomy): domain Bacteria; kingdom Bacillati; phylum Actinomycetota; class Actinomycetes; order Kitasatosporales; family Streptomycetaceae; genus Streptomyces; species Streptomyces shinuiensis. The sequence goes on from NZ_JBIHML010000001.1 coordinate 670,406, forward strand.
GTACCGGGATCGGTCACCGGGAAAAGCACCGGTAGTGGACGATGACGACCGTATGACGGAGTACGACGGGACACGCGTGCTGGAGTTCTTCACCGAGCGGGCCGCCGGCTGGGACGCCCGCTTCCCCGACGACGGCCCCGCCTATGACGCCGCCGTGGCCGAGCTGGGCCTGTTCCCCGGTGACACGGTGCTGGACGCCGGCTGCGGCACCGGACGCGCGCTGCCCGCGCTGCGCGCGGCGGTCGGCAGACAGGGCACGGTGGTGGGCGTCGATCTCGCCCCGGCGATGCTGGAGGTCGCCGTCCTGGCCGGACGGCACCGCGGCGCACTGCTGACCGTCGCCGACGCCGCCCGGCTGCCGCTGCACGACGGAGTGCTGGACGCGGTGTTCGCGGCCGGCCTGGTGTCGCATCTGCCCGACCTGGCCGCCGGCCTGCGGGAGCTGGCCCGAGTGGTCCGGCCCGGCGGCCGTCTCGCGCTGTTCCATCCGGTCGGGCGCGCCACTCTCGCCGCCCGGCACGGGCGCCCGCTCGGGCCCGACGACCCCCGGGCCGAGCCGAACCTCCGCCCCCTGCTGGCGGCCGCGGGCTGGCGCCTGGCCTCCTGCACCGACGAGGATCACCGCTACCTCGCACTGGCCGTACGCGACTGAGCGCCGCGCGGCCCCCGGGGGGCGTACGGGCCGCGGAAGGCAACCCGGTGTGTCCCCGGTCTCTCGACGCCACCCCCCTGACATGGCTAGGGTGCGCGGACGATGTCCGGAGGGTCCGGGGAGGAGGCCGACGTGGCAGAGGCACAGGACGCGCGCAGCGGGAGCGACGACGCGCTGTACGTGCTGACCGCGGCGCTGCTCACCCCCGCGCAGTTCCCGAGCGTCCTCGGCGACGACTACCCCGAGGCGTGCGCCGCCCTGGGGCTGGAGCCGTACGCGGAGGGCCACGGCCTCGTCCTCGGCCAGGACGGACAGGGCGCGCGCTGGACCGTCGTCACGGAGGACGTGTCCCTCGTGGCGTGCGCGATCGCAGCCTGGGACTGCGGTATGGAGTACGACCTGTCCCCGGACGAGCGGACGATCGCCGCCGTGCTGCCCGGCTGGCCACTGGCGCTGGCGGTGGCCGCACCCGGTGTCCCCGCCCCCCACGACCCGGAGCCCGATCCGGAGCTGGACGGCGGCCGGGCCCCGCTGTCCCCGCCGGACACCTCGCGCTGGGGCCCGGCGCAGCGGCGGCTGGGCGCGGACGAGATCGCACTGCAGTGGGCGGACTGGCGCGCCCGGGTCGACGCGGACGTGACGTTCGTCGAGCCGGGCGAGAACCCCAACAGCAGGGTGCGGCGCGTTCTGGAGGAGGCCCGCGGCTACGTGCACTCCCCGCCGCCGCCCGGCCGGATCCGTTCCGCCTTCGCCACCGAGGAGGCCCGGACCCTGCGCGCGGACGGGCCCGGCTGGAGCCTGGTGGCGCGGACCGACGACATCGCGTTCGTCCTGCTGGACGACGAGCCCGGCGAGGTGCTCCCGGTGGGCCGCGGTTCGGAGCTGCCGGGGCTGCTCAGAGCCCTGGACGAACTGGCGGTGCGGCCGGACACGGCGGCCTGAGCCCCGGCCGGCCCGCGCGGTCCGGCGGTCGCGCCCGGGTCAGCGCCCGAGCTCCTTGCGGCCCACTCGCCGCACCCTGCGCCGCTGCGAGGGGTCGAGGGCCAGGTAGGCGACCGCCGGCACACCGACCACCACCGCCAGTGCTATCAGAAAACTGCCCGTGATCGTCCACAGCAGCAGCCCCACCGCCACACCGCCGACGGCGATCTTTCCACGGTTGGTCATCTTCCACGCCTCCTACGGCGGCGGTGCGGCCGCCGCTCACTTCGGAGAACGTACGTACGGGCCGCCTTGTTCCGCACTTCCACCGCCACCGGGCCGAAAAGCGGAGGGCGGCGCCGGTGGCGGCCCGCGGAAACCGCGGGCCGCCACCGTTCCGGCCGGGCTTCCGGCCGGGCTGTGCCAGGGGGGCGTCAGGCCAGGCCCTCCATGACGGGGTAGTAGCCCCCGGCCTGGCCGGCCGCCGTGGGGTGGTACGAGTTGGTGATGTTGAACCAGTCGACGCTGTGCAGCCACGAGTCGCCGGAGCAGATCTCGTGACCGGTGAACCTGCCGCGGACGTCGCCGAAGGTGAAGCCGTGGTTGGCGACGCGCTTGGCGATGGTGTCGCTCAGGTGGTCGGCCGCGTCGTTGATGGCCGCGCGCGAGGTCTCGCTGAGTCCCACCCAGCAGCTGCCGTTGAGCTTGTAGAAGCGGGGGTAGTTGAGGACGACGACCCGGGCGTTGGGCGCCTTGCTCCGGATGGCGTTGTAGACCGCGTCGAGCTTCCCGGGAAGGGTGTTGGAGATGTAGGCGCGCGCCTCGTTGATCCGCGCGAGGCACGCGTTGGTGCCCTGCAGGACGCAGGTGGTCATGGCGTCGGCGAAGCCGGCGTCGTTGCCGCCGACGGAGATGCTCACCAGGGTGGTGCCCGACGTCAGGGGGCCGAGCTGGTTGTTGATGACGTCGCCGGTCTTGGCGCCGGAGCAGGCGGTGAAGTGGAAGGAGGCGGGTGCGTTCGCGTTCTTCCACAGCACCGGATACGCCTTGGCGCTGCGCTTGCAGGATCCGCTGGAACTGTAGTAGCTGCCGGCGCCGACTCCGGAGGAGTAGGAGTCGCCGAGCGCGACGTAGGAGGTGGCCGCGGCTTCCTGGGCGGATGCCACGCCCGCGCCGCCGAGTCCGAGTCCGACGAGGGCGGCGAGGGTGGCCGCCACGGACGCGAGACGGGACAACTTCATGGAGTCTCCTGGGTGTGGAGGGAAGAGGGGGAGAGGTGCGCCTACTACGTAGTAGCAGCACGGAGCGTTTTCAGGAAGTGTTCATGCCAAAACTGATCCGATGTCAGCCTGAACAACCGCCCCGCACCGCCGCAGGTAACAGCCCTTTTCCCGACAAACAATCAACTGCGCGGTCCCGGCGGCGCCGAGGGCCCGCCGGAGCGCCGCCCCGTGAAGGAGCACCTCGTGAGGGAGGCTCCGGCCCGTCGTCTCCGTCGGCTCCGGTCGGCTGAAGCCCGCCGGACGCCGGGTCGGAGTGCCCGCGCCTGAGTACGCACCCTCCGGCGGCCGGTACTCGGTGCCCGGCGGCCGAGTCCGGTCGGAACACGAGTACTCCGTCCGCCGGGAGCCGTCGCGGGCACGGGCGGGAACGTCAGGTCCGCGCCGAACGGAGCCGGGGCGTTCCCCGGCCACGCCCCGCCGCGGTGGAGTTCCGGGGGACACTCGGCGACGACCGCCACCCGCTCGTAGGGCCACCACCAGCCCGCGGCGCGGGCCACCGCCGCGAGCCCTCCCGGCGGACCGGTCCCGTCCCCGCGGGCGAGGACGCCGACTCCGCGACGACACCGGTGCGTACGCGTTCCGCCAGGAGCGCGGTGGTCTCCCACAGCGGTGCGCCGGTGCGCGCCCAGTGCTCCGCCCCCCGCACCGGGACCAGCCTCCCGTGCAGCCGTTCCCGTTCCGCCGCCCACGGCAGGGTGCGGACCCCCGCCGTACGCTGCGGCCCGGCCCGCTCCGTGCAGGGACCGTACGGCGGCGGTGAACGGAAAGCCGGGGCAGGGGTCTGCCAGGTCGATCCGGAGGGCCCGGGCCCGTACCGGGCACGGCTGCTGGGGTGCCTTCCCAGCCGGAGGTGAGGCGCCGGCCGGGTGGCGCAGACAGGACATCGAGGGGGCTTCTGGCCAAGCTCCTATCAGTTCGTGTTCCGCCCGGCCGGAGCCTTGGGGGACAGGTCCCGGCGGCCGGACGGAACAGCGGGAGGACAGTCCGGCAGGACGTCGTTCAGCGGCCGAGCCACGACCACCAGAACCTGCGTACCACTATCAATGTCAGCGGCGGTTGATAGAACCTTCCGTACTGTCGGCACGCGTTCGGGGGAGTCCCATGACCGTCAACGAGCACCTGCGGGAGCTGCACGCCCTGCCCGCCCACACCTACATGCCGCCCGGCGCGGACGGCCGCCCGGCGGACCCCCTGCCCGCGGCCGCGTCCGTGGCCTGGCGCCTGTTCTACGACTCCTACGACGAGGACTTCCCGGCCGAGGACTTCGAGGACGTCTGGCGCGGCTTCCTGGCGGCCGTGGACACCACGGCCGTCCGCGCCCTGATCATCGGCCAGTGGGGCGAGTGCTACGAGAGGGACTCCGGCTTCGTCGTCGAGCTGCTCACCTCGAACGCGGACCGGTTCCCCGCCCTGGAAGCCGTGTTCATCGGCGATCTGGTGGCGGAGGAGGCGGAGATCTCCTGGATCGAGCAGGCCGATGTCACCCCGGTCCTGGAGGCCTACCCCCGGCTGCGCGGGTTCGGGGTGCGCGGTGGTTCCGGCCTGACGCTCCGCCCTCTGCGCCACGAGCACCTGCGCACCCTGGTGTTCGAGGCGGGCGGACTGCCCGGCAGCGTCGTGCGTGCGGTCGCCGGAAGCGACCTGCCCGCGCTGAGCCGGCTCGAGCTGTGGCTCGGCGTCAGCGAGTACGGGGGCGACGCCACCGCGGAGGACCTGGCTCCGATCCTGGCCGGGGAACGCTTCCCCGCACTGCGCAGCCTGGGGCTGATGAACAGCGAGCTGCAGGACGAGATCGCCGCGGCCGCGGCCGGCGCGCCCGTGGTGGCGCGGCTGCGCGCCCTGGACCTGTCCATGGGCACCCTCACCGACAGCGGTGCCGAGGCGCTGCTGAGCGGGCAGCCGCTCACCCACCTGGCACGGCTCGATCTCGCCCACCACTTCCTGAGCGACGCCATGATGGAGCGGCTGCGCGAGGAACTGGGGAGCGCCGGAGTCGACATGGACCTCTCCGACCAGGAGAAGCCGGACGAGTACCGCGGCGAGGTCTGGCGCTATGTCGCCGTCTCCGAGTGATCCCGGCGGCAGCGGCCCCGGCGGCGGGACGCCGCGGTTCGCCGTCGTCGGCAACCCCGGAAGCCGCCGGGTGGAGTCGTTCGCGGCGGCCGTCACCGGCGCGGGGCTGCCCGCGCCCCGCCTGCTGCCGTGGGCCGAGGTGCTGGCCGGCGGCGAGCGGTTCGCGGCGGGCGAGACCGTGCGGATCGACTCGCCCGGCGAGGACCCGCTGGTCGAGCGTCTGCTGCGCGGGGTGGACGATCCCGCGCGGGTGGAGGGCACGGCCCGCTGGTACGCGAACTTCACCGCGGCCGTACACCGTGTCGCCGGGGCCGCCCGGTCCGCCCGGTGCGTACTGCTGGACAGCCCGGAGAACCTGGCGGTGCTCTTCGACAAACGGCTGTGTCACGGAGTGCTGGCCGAGGCGGGTGTCCCGGTGCCCCCCTCGCCGACCTCCGGCCCCGGCGCCGCGCCGGTGACGGGCTGGGACGACGTGCGCGCGATGATGCGCGATACGGAGATGCGCCGGGTCTTCGTCAAACTCGCCCACGCATCCTCCGCCTCCGGGGTGCTGGCCGTCGAGTCCGGCGGGCGCGGCCGGTGGCGCGCGACCACCTCCGTCGAACGCGCCCCGGACGGAGACCTGTTCAACTCCCTGCGGGTGCGGCGCTACGACGGCGAGTCCGACATCGCCGCCGTGGTCGACGCCCTGGCACCGGACGGCCTGCACATCGAGCGCTGGCTGCCCAAGGCGTCCCAGCACGGCAGGGCGGCCGACCTGCGGGTGGTCGTGGTGGCCGGGGAGGCGACTCACGCCCTGGTGCGCACCAGCCACTCCCCCATGACCAACCTCCACCTCGGCGGTGTCCGCGGCGACCTGACCGCTGCCCGCACCGCGGCGGAGGCGGCCGGAGTGCCCTGGGCGCGGGTGCTGGAGGTGTGCGAACGGGCCGCGGTCTGCTTCCCCGCCACCCTGTGCGTCGGTGTGGACCTGCTGCCCGCCACCGGCTGGCGGCGTTTCGCCGTCGGAGAGGTGAACGCCTTCGGTGACCTGCTGCCCCGGCTGACCGGTCTGGCCGGCGGCCGGGCCGAGGGGCGGGACACCTACGCGGCACAGGTCGACGCCGTTGTGCGCGGTGCGGTACCGGGCGGACCGGCTGCCGGCCGGTCGGCGGCCGGAGGAGCCGGGGGACAGGGGGAGGCCCGCCGTGCAGCGCCCTGAGGACACCGGAGCCCGCGCCGACGTCCCGGACATGAACCGGATCGTCGGCAGCCACGACCTGTTGCTGGTCACCCTGGACACCCTGCGCCACGACGTGGCCCGCGATCTGGCGGCCGAGGGCGCCATCCCCAACCTGGCCCGGCACCTGCCGGACGGGCGATGGGAGGAGAGGCACTCCCCCGGCAGCTTCACCTACGCCTCCCACCAGGCGTTCTTCGCGGGTTTCCTGCCCACTCCCGCCACCCCGGGGCCGCATCCGCGGCTGTTCGCGGCGCGTTTCGAGGGCAGCGAGAGTACCGCGGGGGGCACCTGGGTCTTCGACTCGCCGGATCTGGTGACCGGGCTGGCACGGGCCGGCTACCACACGGCGTGCATCGGAGGCGTGGGGTTCTTCAACAAGCGCGGCGCGCTCGGCTCGGTGCTGCCCGGTCTGTTCGCCGAGAGCCACTGGGAGCCGGAGTTCTCCGTCGCCTCCCCCACCTCCTTCGAGGCGCAGGTCGCCCGCGCCGAGGAGGTGGTGGCCGCGCTCCCGGCCGGGAGGCGGCTGTTCCTGTTCGTCAACGTCTCGGCGCTGCACCAGCCCAACTGGTTCCACCTCCCGGGCGCCACGGCCGGAGCCGGGGACTCCCGGGCCACCCACGCGGCGGCGCTGCGCTACGTGGACCGGCACATCGGGCGCCTGTTCGCCGCCGCGAGCAGCCGCCGACCGTGCTTCACCGTCGTCTGCTCCGACCACGGCACGGCCTACGGGGAGGACGGCCACACCGGCCACCGGATAGGCCACGATGTCGTCTGGACGGTGCCGTACGCCCATTTCACCCTCGACGCCTGCGAGCCGCGATGAGCACCACGACCGTTTCCGCCGCCGGTCCGTTCCCGGACGGTGTCCCGGGCCCGTACCGGAGCCCGTACCAGAGCTATGTGTACGCCTATCCGCACAAGACGGCCTACCGGCGGCTGCCGGAGCGGCCGGCGCTGCGCGGGCTGTGGGCCCGGGAGAGGACCGACGCGCTCTCGCTCTACCTGCACATCCCCTTCTGCGAGGTGCGCTGCGGCTTCTGCAACCTCTTCACCCGCATCGGTGCGCCCGGCGGGCTGACCGGCGCCTATCTCGACGCGCTGGAACGGCAGGCGGGTCCGGTGCGCGAGGCGCTGGGCGAGGGCGCCCGGTTCGCCGCCGCGGCCTTCGGCGGCGGCACCCCCACCTTCCTGACCGCTGCCGAACTGGAGCGGCTCTGCGACATCGCCGAGGAACGGATGGGAGCGGACCTGCGCGCGGTGCCCCTGTCGGTGGAGGCGTCCCCGTCGACCGCCACCGCCGACCGGCTGGCCGTCCTGGCCGGACGCGGCACCACGCGGCTGAGCATCGGTGTGCAGAGCTTCGTCGACGCCGAGGCACGGGCCGCGGTGCGCCCCCAGCGGCGCTCGGACGTCGAGGCCGCTCTGGGCCGCGTCCGGGACGCGGGCATCCCGGTGCTCAACATCGACCTGATCTACGGAATCGAGGGGCAGACCACCACCACCTGGCAGCGATCCCTGGACGCCGCGCTCGCCTGGGAACCGGAGGAGCTCTACCTCTATCCGCTCTACGTCCGCCCGCTGACCGGTCTGGGACGCACCGCCGCGGACCCCGGCGGCACCACCGTGCCCGACCCCCGGTGGGACGCGCAGCGGCTGGCCCTGTACCGCCACGGCCGCGACCATCTGCTGGCCCACGGCTACGAGCAGGTGTCGATGCGGATGTTCCGCCGCGCCTGCGCGACGGCCGCCGCGGAGGCGGGCGGGGACACGGCCGGCCACGCCTGCCAGACCGACGGCATGGTGGGCCTGGGCTGCGGCGCCCGGTCCTACACCTCCGCCCTGCACTACTCCTTCGACTACGCCGTGGGGATGCGCCGGATACGCTCCATCGTCGACGACTACGTCTCCCGAACGGCCGAGTCCTTCGCCCACGCGGAGGTCGGCCGGTGGATGGACGCCGACGAGGCCCGCCGCAGGCACCTGCTCCAGGCCCTGCTCCAGGCCGAGGGTATGGAGACGGCGGAGTACACGGACCGGTTCGGCGCGGCGCCCGCCGAGCACTTCCCCACCGAACTGGCCGCCTTCGCCGGGTGCGGCTGGCTGGACGAGGGCGGGGCCGCCGGGCGGCTGCGGCTGTCGGCGGAGGGCCTGGCCCACTCCGACGCGGTCGGCCCGGCCCTGTTCTCCCCGTCCGTGCGCGCCGCGATGGCCGCGTACGACCCGAGGTAGCGGAGGCCGCCGTGGACCTGACCCTGCTCTACCGCGGGCCGCTGGCCTCGTGCGACTACGACTGCCCGTACTGCCCGTTCGCCAAGCGGCGCGACTCCCGCGAGCAGCTGCGCGCCGACCGGGAGGCGTTGGAGCGCTTCGCCGGCTGGGTGGCAAAGCAGCGCGAGGACCGGCTTTCGGTGCTGTTCACCCCGTGGGGCGAGGGTCTGGTGCGGTCGTGGTACCGGCACACCCTGGCCGGGCTGAGCCGGCTGCCGCACGTGGCGCGGGTGGCGATCCAGACCAACCTGAGCTGCCGCACCGGCTGGCTGGACGACGCCGACGCGGACACCCTCGCCCTGTGGTGCACCTACCACCCCGGCCAGACTCCCTACGGGCGTTTCCTGGCCAGGTGCCGCGAACTGGCGGACAGGGGCGTGCGCCACAGCGTCGGAATCGTCGGCCTGCCCGGCCATCTGGACCATGCCCGGCGGCTCCGCGCCGACCTGCCCGAGCATGTGTACCTGTGGGTCAACGCGGCCGAGGGCCGTGTCTACACGGACGAGGAGGCCGACCGCTGGACGGCGGTCGACCCCCTCTTCCCGTACAGCCGCCACCCCCACCGCAGCGCCGGGCTCCCCTGCCGCACCGGTGAGTCCGTGGTCTCGGTGGACGGCGCCGGTACGGTGCGGCGCTGCCACTTCGTCCCGGCGCCGCTGGGAAACCTCTACGACGGCTCCTGGCGCGCGGCACTGCGGCCCAGGCCCTGCCCGCTGGCCGTCTGCGACTGCCACATCGGATACGTGCACCTGGAGTCGCTGCCGCTGTACGACGTCTTCGCGGGCGGTGTCCTGGAGCGGATACCGGCCTCCTGGCCGGGCGCGGGCACGCCGGCTCAGCGCTTGACGCCGACCCCGCCGTAGAGCGCCACGCGACGCAGTTCGCCGGGCTCGGGTACCGGTCCGTCCGGCCGCCACAGCGGGAGCTGCACCAGTCCGGGGTCGGTGAGGTCCCAGCCGTCGAAGAACGACAGGACCTCGGCGTGGCTGCGCAGGCTGACCTGGGCGGTGGCGTTCCGGTAGACGTCGGTGCCCTCCTCCACCCGTTGCTTCTCGTGGAAGTCCGGGGTGCCGTGGGTGAGGACGAGGCAGCTTCCGGGGGGCAGTGCGCCGCCGAGCGCGGCCACGAGTCCGGCGGGGTCCTCCTCGTCCTTGACGAAGTGCAGGACGGCGACGAGGAGCAGGGCCACCGGCCGGCCGAAGTCGATCAGTTCCCGGACGGCCGGATGCTCGGTGACGGCCTCGGGCCTGCGGGCGTCGGCCAGGACGAACTCGGCGTTGCCCGCGCCGGTCAGCTTGGCGTCGGCGTGGACGGAGACGATGGGGTCGTTGTCGACGTACACCACACGGGTGTCGGGGGCAGCGGCCCGGGCCAGTTCGTGGGTGTTGGGCGAGGTGGGGATACCGGTGCCGATGTCGATGATCTGGCGGATGCCCAGCTCTCCCACCACCGTCCGCACCGCGCGGCCGAGGAAGTCCCGGTTGGCGCGGGCGCTCACCCGCACGTCCGGGGCTATCCTCATCAGGCGTTCGGCGGCCTCGCGGTCCACCTCGTAGTTGTCGCTTCCGCCCAGGTAGTAGTCGTACATGCGGGCCGGGTGCGGCCTGCTGGTGTCGATCTGCTCGGGCGTGAAGCCCTCGTGCGCCTGGTGGATCCGGTGGGGCTGATCGGTCATGCCGTCGCCGTCCTCGTCATGGTCTCTTCGGTCCTCAACACGGTTTCTGCGCGGGGTGTGCGGAGTGCGCGGGCCGCGGTGCGGGGCGTACGGGCTCGGGGGCGAGCAGGAAGTCGGCCTCCCCCGCCTTGACGCTCTGGATGAACCCCGCCATCGCGTGGCGGGCGTATATCAGAGCGGGTCCGTCGGGGTCGGTGGACTGGCGCAGCGCCACCCTTCCGTCCGCGAGCTGCATGGCCTCCACACAGCTCCCCCCGTTGCCGCCGCTCCACGGCTTGTGCCAACCCTCGCTCCCCAACTGCCAGGCGGGCATGCCGTTGTAGACGCGTTTCCTCATGGGGTGGTTCACAGCTCCTTGCGCAGGCCGTCCAGGACGGCCTCGGTCCGTCGCACCGGCGCCGCCTGTGCGCACATCCGGTCCAGCGCCTCCTGGAACGCCGAGACGTCGTCGCGCTGGTCGAAGTAGACGGCGCCCACCAGGCTCTCGCTGTAGGCGACGTCGGGCAGTTCCGGGATGGGGAACCGGAAGATGTGGAAGGGCCCGTACATGGCAGGGTGCGGCCCGGCGTCGAAGGGCATGACCTGCAGGCGCACCGTCGGCATCGAGCACACCTCGACCAGCCGGGAGATCTGTCCGCGCATGACCTCGGGCCCGCCGATGGGCCTGCGCAGCACGGTCTCGTCCATCACCACCCACAGCAGGGGCGGTTCGTCACGCGTGAGCAGCCGCTGGCGTTCCAGCCGCAGTGCGATGCCGCGCTCGATCTCCTCCTCACGGGCGTGCGGCATGCCCGCGCGCAGCACGGCGCGGGCGTACTCCTCGGTCTGGAGGAGTCCGGGCACGTAGTGCGGCTCGTAGGCGCGGATGACGTGGGACTCGCTCTCCAGGCTGACGAAGGCGCTGAACCAGTCGGGCAGCACATCGCGGTAACGGTGCCACCAGCCGGGCCGGTTGGCCTCGCGGGCGAGCGAGAGAAAGCTGTCGATCTCCGACTGCTCGGTGATGCCGTAGGTGCGCAGCAGCTTCTCGACGTAGGGGATCTTCAGGCCGACCTCGGCCCGCTCCATACGGCGGATCGTGGCGTGTGTGACGTCGAGCGCCTCGGCGGCCCGCTCGTAGGTCAGTCCCGCCCGCCGCCGCAGGTCGCCCAGCCGCCGGCCGAGCACCACCCGCAGAACCGTGGGGGCGCCGCCCGCCCTGGTGTCAGCCACCGCACCCCTCCCGCGCTCCAACTCTCTTGCCGGTAGCGGCAGTTTGTCATGCCGCCGAATCTTCCCGACAGGTGGCATGCACATTTCTGCAAACAACAGATTGATCCTTGCCAGATGTTGCTCACGCCCTTCACACTGAGGACGTGGCTTACTTTTCCGATGTTCGCCCGCTGGAGCGCGCCGGAGGGTCCGTCGAGAGGCCCCTGCGGGACGTGTTCCGCCTCCCGGCCATAGGCGTCTCCGTGGCCGAGGCCCGCAGGAGGGTCCTCGCCCGGCTGACGGAGTGGGACATCGGGACGGTGGTCCGCGACGACGCGCAACTGGTCGTCTCCGAACTCTTCACCAACGCCGTGCGGCACACCGACAGCGAGAGGGTCGACTGCGAGCTGCGCGTCACGGGCGTACGGCTGCGGCTGGCGGTCACCGACCAGGGCTCCGGCCCTGCCCGGCACACCGGGGACGCGACGGGGGTCTGCCCGGAGACCGGCTGCGCGGAGGGGGAGAACGGACGCGGACTGCTGCTGGTCAGCGCACTGGCCGAGGCCTGGGGGGTACGGCCGGGCGCCGGCGGAAGGGGCCACACGGTCTGGGCGGAACTGGGCTTCGGTCCCTCCGCCCCGTGATGCGGGACCGCCCGGCCTTGGCGGGGGAGGCCGGGCGGTCCCGCCTCGAACGCGGCGCCGCCGTGCGGGAGAACGCGCCGCGGCCCGCGGACGGCCGCGGCGAACCTCCCCCGGACCGGTGAGGACGGGCGGGGAGCGCCGCGGACGACCGCGGGCCGCGCCACAGGTGTACGGTAAGCGCTTGCCAGACCGCGCCCGTCCCGCCTCCCCGTTCTGGAGCCGCAAGTGAGCACGGACCACCTCCCCGGCAGCCCGGCCCCCGGCGAGCTGCGCCTGTGGTACCCACGCCCCGCCGCCGAATGGCTCCAGGCCCTGCCGGTGGGCAACGGCCGCCTGGGAGCCATGGTGTTCGGCGGCGCGGACGGCGAACGGCTCCAGCTCAACGAGGACACCCTGTGGGCCGGCGGCCCGCACGACTACGACAACCCCCGGGCCCTCGCCTCCCTCCCCGAGGTCCGCCGGCGGGTGTTCGAGGGGCGGTGGGACGAGGCCCAGGCCCTGGTGGACTCCGATTTGATGGGCGTCCCCGTCAAGCAGCTCCAGTACCAGACCGCCGGCGAGCTGCGCCTGTCCTTCCCCGCGGACGGCGAGATCACCGGCTACCGTCGCGAACTGGATCTCGCCACCGCCGTCGCCTCGGTGGAGTACGCGCGCGGCGGGGTGCGCCACCGCCGCGAGGTGTTCGCCAGCGCGCCGGACCAGGTGATCGTGGTCCGGCTGACCGCCGACGCCCCCGGTGCGATCTCCTTCACGGCCCGCCTCGACAGCCCGCTGCGCTCCGCCGCCTCCTCCCCCGTTCCCCGCACCATCGCCCTGGACGGCGCCGGTGACGACGCCCAGGGCATCGCGGGCGTGCTGCGCTTCCGCTGCCTGGTACGGGCGGTCGCCGAGGGGGGCGCCGTGCGATCGGCGGACGGGGAGCTGCACGTCGAGGGGGCGACAGCCGTCACCCTGCTGGTCTCGGCGGCAACCAACCACCGCGACTGGCGCGGCGCGGAGGAGGATCCCGATGCGGCGGCCCACCGTGCCGCCGCCCCGGTGGAGGCGGCGGCCGCCCGGCCCTACACCGAGCTGCGCGCCCGTCATATCCGCGACCACGCCGGGCTGTTCGACCGCGTACGGCTGGAAGTGCCGCCCACGCCCGCCGCCGCGCTCCCGACCGACGAGCGGGTGGCGCGCTTCGCGCGCGGCGAGGACCCGCACCTGGTGGCGCTGTACTTCGCCTACGGCCGCTACCTGCTCATCGCCTGCTCCCGTCCCGGCACCCAGCCCGCGAACCTCCAGGGGCTGTGGAACGACCTGACCGATCCGCCGTGGGGCGGCAAGTACACCATCAACATCAACACCGAGATGAACTACTGGCCGGCCGCTCCCGCCAACCTCCTGGAGTGCTGGGAGCCGCTGTTCGGCCTGCTGGACGATCTGGCCGCCGCCGGCGCCCGAACCGCCCGGGCCATGTACGGCGCGCGCGGCTGGGTCGCCCACCACAACACCGACCTGTGGCGCGGCACCGCGCCGGTGGACGGGGCGTTCTGGGGGATGTGGCCCACCGGCGGCGCCTGGCTGGCGCTGTCGGTCTGGGAGCACCACCGCTTCACCGGCGACGAGACGAAGCTGCGGGAGCGCTATCCGGTGCTGGCCGGCGCGGCGCGTTTCTTCCTGGACTGCCTGGTGGAGGATCCGGAGACGAAGGAGCTGGTCACCTGCCCGTCGATCTCCCCCGAGAACGCCCACCACCCCGGCCCCGGCGGCTCGCTGTGCGCGGGCCCGGCCATGGACAACCAGATCCTGCGCGACCTGTTCGAGGCCACCGCCGCGAGCGCCGAACTGCTGGGGGTGGACGAGGAGCTGGCGAAGGAGGCACGGGCGGCGCGCGAACGGCTGGCCCCGCTGCGGATCGGGGAGCTGGGGCAGCTCCAGGAGTGGCGCGAGGACTGGGACGCGATCGCGCCCGAGCGCGGTCACCGGCACGTCTCGCACCTGTACGCGCTGCACCCGGGCGGCCGGATCACCCGGCGCGGCGCTCCCGAGCTGTTCGAGGCGGCGCGCACCACGCTGGAACTGCGGGGCGACGCGGGCACGGGCTGGTCGCTCGGCTGGAAGATCAACTTCTGGGCGCGGCTGGAGGACGGCGCGCGCTCCCACAAACTGCTGACCGACCAGCTCACCCCCGGGCGCACCGCCCCGAACCTCTTCGATCTGCACCCGCCCTTCCAGATCGACGGCAACTTCGGCGCCACCGCGGGGATCTGCGAGTGGCTGGTGCAGAGCCACGCCGGCGAGATCCATCTGCTGCCCGCCCTGCCGCCCGCGCTGCCCGAGGGCGCGGTGCGGGGGCTGCTGGCGCGCGGCGGTTTCGAGGTGGGCCTCGCCTGGCGCGGCGGCGCGCTGACCGGAGCCGAGCTGCTCTCCCGCACCGGGCACCGGGCGCGGGTGCGCACGGCCGGTGAGGTCGCGGTGTCCTGCGAGGGGCGGCCGGTGGAGACCGTACGGCCGGGGTGCGGGGTCGTGGAGTTCGAGACGGCGCCCGGGCGCGTCTACCGGCTGTCCCCGGCCTGAAGAACGCCTGGGCGGGCGGGCCCGCCCGCCCGGGCGGCGGGAACTTTCCGGGGGCCGTCATCCGTTCCCGGTAACCAGGAGGTGCGCTGTGGGCACTGGACACGCACGACGGGGAGAGGGCGGCGAAGGCGAAGGCGCCGGAAGAGACGCCTGGGACGACATCGTGCTCGACGAGGACTTCATACGCGGCGCCGAGGTGAGCGAGCCCGCCGCGCGTACGCGCATGCTGCGGGCCCGCTGGCGGGACAACCCGCCCGAGCCTCAGCCGTGGCGGGCGGACGAGCCCCCGGCCGGGTGGTTCTGGAGCAGGGGCCGCCGCAAGGGGCGCCGGTGGCGCCGCCGCCGCAAGGACGGCTGACACCGCCGGCCGTGCCGCCCCTCGCCGCGGCAGCGGGCCGTGCGGGGGCGCGGACCGCCACCCGCGCGCCCGCACGGAGCCCCGACGGCCGGGTCGGCCGTTTCAGCCGCGGACGCCCAGCAGGTGCTCCAGCGCCAGCTGGTCCAGCCGCTCGAAGGCCATGCCGCGTCCGGCCGCGGCGTCCGCGTCGAACTCCTCGAAGGCGGCGGTGTCGGCCAGGAGGTCGGCGGCGGTCTCGCCCTCGTTCAGGGTCGGCCGCGCCAGCTCGTCCAGGCGCGAGGCGCTCAGTGCCTCCCGGACCTCGGGGTCGGCGCGGAAGGCGGCGGCCTTCTCCTTGAGGATCAGGTAGTTGCGCATGCAGCCGGCCGCCGACGCCCACACACCGTCGAAGTCCTCCGTGCGCGGCGGCTTGAAGTCGAAGTGCCGCGGCCCCTCGTAGCCGGCCGACTCCAGCAGGTCCACCAGCCAGAACGCCTGGCGGAGGTCACCCGCGCCGAAGCGGAAGTCCTGGTCGTACTTGATGCCGGACTGGCCGTTGAGGTCGATGTGGAAGAGCTTGCCGTGCCACAGCGCCTGGGCGATGCCGTGCGGGAAGTTCAGTCCGGCCATCTGCTCGTGGCCGACCTCGGGGTTGAGACCGACGCGGTCGGCGTGCTCCAGTTCGCCGATGAACGCCAGCGCGTGGCCGACGGTGGGCAGCAGGATGTCGCCGCGCGGCTCGTTGGGCTTGGGCTCGATGGCGAAGCGCAGGTCGTAGCCCTGGGAGGCGACGTAGTCGCCGAGGATGTCGAAGGCCTCCTTCAGGCGGTCCAGCGCGACCCGCACGTCCTTGGCGGCGCCCGACTCCGCGCCCTCGCGGCCGCCCCAGGCGACGTAGGTGGTGGCGCCCAGTTCGGCGGCCAGGTCGATGTTGCGGATGGTCTTGCGCAGCGCGTAGCGGCGCACGTCCCGGTCGTTGGCGGTGAAGGCGCCGTCCTTGAAGACCGGGTGGGTGAAGAGGTTGGTGGTGGCCATCGGCACCTTCATGCCGGTGGCGTCCAGCGCCTGGCGGAAGCGCTTGACGATGCCCTCCCGCTCGGCGCCGGAGGAGCCGGAGGGGATCAGGTCGTCGTCGTGGAAGGTGACGCCGTGGGCTCCCAGCCCGGAGAGCCTGTGCACCGCCTCGACCGGATCCAGGGCCGGTCGGGTGGCGTCGCCGAAGGGGTCGCGGCCCTGCCAGCCCACGGTCCACAGACCGAAGGTGAACTTGTGCTCGGGTGCAGGCTCGTAGCTCATGTCATGCCTCTCGAGTATTTCGTCAGACCCATTGACAAATTAGTATGCGCCCAGAAGCCCCAGAGAGGAAGAGACGACATGGCCGCACCCGAAGGTCCGCTCGTTGTCGGTGTGGACAGCTCGACGCAGTCCACCAAAGTGCTGGTCGTCGACGCCGCCACCGGCGAGGTGGTCGCGCGCGGCCAGGCGCCCCACACCGTCTCGCCCGACCACGAGAGCGATCCGGAGCAGTGGTGGCAGGCGTTGCGGCAGGCGCTGGAGCAGTGCGGGCCGGCCGTCCACCGGACCGCCGCGGTCTCGGTCGGCGGCCAGCAGCACGGGCTGGTGACGCTGGACGGCCGGGGCCGCCCGGTCCGTCCCGCCCTGCTGTGGAACGACGTGCGCTCGGCTCCGCAGCGCGATCGCCTGGTGACCGGGCTGGGTGGGCCGAAGGCATGGGCCGAGCGCCTCGGCAGCGTCCCGGCGGCCTCCTTCACCGTCACCAAGTGGCAGTGGCTGCGCGAGAACGAGCCCGAGGCCGCCGCCGCGGTGAAGGCGGTACGGCTGCCGCACGACTACCTCACCGAGCGCCTGACCGGCCAGGGCACCACCGACCGGGGCGACGCCTCGGGCACCGGCTGGTGGTCGACGGCCGACCAGGCCTATGACGAGGAGATCCTGGAGCGGGTCGGCCTCTCCCCCGAACTGCTGCCCCGCGTGCTGGGCCACGGCGAGGCGGCCGGCACGGTACGGCCGCGGGAGGGGCTGCCGCTGCCCCGGGGCGCGCTGGTGGCCACCGGCACCGGCGACAACATGGCCGCCGCCCTCGGCCTGGGCCTGCGGCCGGGCCGGCCGGTGCTGAGCCTGGGCACCTCCGGCACCGTCTACGCCGTCTCCACGCGCCGCCCCGCCGACCCCACCGGCACCGTCGCCGGCTTCGCCGACGCCCGCACCGACTGGCTGCCGCTGGCCTGCACCCTCAACTGCACCCTTGCCGTGGACCGCATCGCGGCCCTGTTCGGCCTGGACCGCGAGGCCGTCCAGCCGGGCGGCGGCGTGACCGTCCTGCCCTTCCTGGACGGCGAGCGCACCCCCGACCTCCCCTACGCCTCCGGCACCCTGACCGGCCTGCGGCACGGCACCACCGCGGGTCAGGTCCTGCAGGCCGCCTACGACGGCGCGGTCCACTCGCTGCTGGCCGCCCTGGACCTGGTGCTGGACGACGACGCCGAGCCGGACGCCCCCATCCTGCTGATCGGCGGCGGCGCGAAGGGCACCGCGTGGCGCGAGACGGTGCGGCGCCTGTCGGGGCGGCCGGTGGTCGTGCCGGGCGCGCAGGAACTGGTCGCGCTCGGCGCGGCGGCGCAGGCCGCGGCCCTGATGCTGGGCGAGGACGCGGCGGCGGTCGCCCGCCGCTGGTCCACCGCCGAGGGCCCGTCGTACGAGGCGGTGGAGCGCGACGAGGAGGCGCTGACCCGCCTGGCGGCCACCCTGAACGACGCCGATACGCTGCTGCGGCGGCGCTGACCGGCGGTACCGTCCCGCGGCCCGCCGGCACAGCCCCGCCGCACAGGCCCCGCCGCACAGGTCCCCTCCCGCGGCACCACCGTCCGCACAGCCTTTGAGGAGCACGCCACCGATGGCAGCACCCGCGCCCAACACCCAGCAGGAGATGCGGCGGCGGAATCTGGCGCGCGTACTGCACGCGGTGGCCGACGGCGGCCCCCGGTCGCGGGCCGCCGTCGCGGCGCGGATCGGGCTCACCCGCACCGCCGTCTCCACCCTCGTGGACGAACTCCTGGGCGCCGGGCTGCTGGTGGAGCTGGGGCCGGGCCGATCCGGCGCGGTCGGGCGGCCGGGCACCGCGCTGGCGCTCAGCGACAGCGGCCCCTGCGGGATCGGCGCCGAGATCGGCGTCGACCACCTCGCCGTGTGCGCCGTCGACCTGCGCGGCGAGGTCCGCGCCCGGACGGCGCTGGACGCGGCCAACCGCGACAGCGACCCCGGCCCGGTGCTGGAACAACTGGCCTGTCTGGTCGGGGAGGTCGCGGGCGAGGCCCGCGGGCTGGGGCTGCGCCCGGCCGGGCTGGCCGTGGCCGTGCCCGGCCTGGTCGCCCGCGGCACCACCACCGTCGTCCGGGCCCCCAACCTCGGCTGGACGAACCTCGAGCTGGGGCCCCGTCTGGCCGAGAAGGCGCTCGGCACCGGCAGCGGCACGGCCGTGTGCTCCATCGACAACGAGGCCAGCCTCGGCGCCCTGGCGGAGCTGTGGCTGGGCGGCCACACTCCGCCGCCCGGTGACTTCGTGCACGTCTCGGCCGAGATCGGTATCGGTGCCGCGATCGTGGTGGACGGGGAACTCCTGCGCGGCACCCGTGGGTTCGCCGGCGAGTTGGGCCATGTGCCGGTGCACCCGGAGGGCCGCCCGTGCGCCTGTGGCGGCATCGGCTGCCTGGAGCAGTACGCCGGCGAGGAGGCCGTCCTGCGGGCCGCCGGACTCGACCCGCGCGCGACCGCCGCCGAGCACCCCGGCCCCGGCGCCCGTATCGATCTGCTCGCCACCCGCGCCCAGGGCGGCGACCGCGCGGTGCTGGGGGCGCTGGCCGAAGCCGGAAGCGCGCTGGGCACCGCTCTGACCGGCGCGGTCAACCTGCTCGACCCGCAGACCGTGGTCCTCGGCGGCGCCCTCGCCCGGCTGGCGCCCTGGCTGTTGCCCTCCCTGGAGCACGAACTGGGCCGCCGTCTGGCCGGTCCCCCGCCGGTGTCGGTCTCCCGACTCGGCCCCGACGGCCCGCTACTGGGCGCGGCCCACTCCGTCGTCCGCGCGGTCCTGGACGATCCGCTGGCCCACCGCGTCTGACGGCACGCGCCCGAGAGGGCGGCCGTACGCGGTGGCCCGTGCTCATCGGCGTCAACGTCGGCGTCCGTCGTTCATCACTTCGGGGCGTCCGGTGTCCGTTTCACCATGACGGCGGTTCCGCCTGCGCAGAGAACCCCTCGTGTACCGAAGGCACAGCAGGTGGGGAGCGGGAGCGGGGGCGGTCGCCCTGGTGCTCGCCGCGGCGGGCGGGGCCCGCGCCGACGGGACGGCCGTTCCGCGGCCCTCCTTTCCGGCACCCGTCCCGGGTATCGAGATCCGAACCGGCGGCGGGACCGAGATACGGCTGACCGGCGGTGACGCGTCGGTGGCGGTCGTGGAGCGCCCCGACTGCCCGGGTCTGTCCGTGGTGATCACGGCCGGCGGCGATCCCGGCATGCGGCTCGACGCCTTCCTGGGGCGCCCGTGCCCGCCCGCCCCTCCCCCTCCCACTCCCCCGGCCCCCACGCCCGCGCCACCACCTCGGGTGTCGCCGTCGCCCGCGCCGCCCACGACTCCTGCGCCACCGCCCGTCCGGCCTCCCGCGAAGCCGCGCCCGACGACCACGGCCATCGTCGCGCCGACCGTCCCCGTGACCCGCGGACCGGTGCCTGCGCCGTCTTTGCGGGAGAGCACGTCGCCGAAGCGCCCCTCCCCGCCTCCGAGCGCCTCCCCCCTGCCCGCACCCCGCCCCGGGGCCCGGCGCCACCGGTCCGACACGAGGCTGCCGCTGACCGGGCGCGCCCTGCTGATCGTCGCCCCGGCGGTACTGGCCGCCGCCGCGCTGCGCCCGCGTTCCGGTTCCCGATCCCGCTGACCTCGAGGCCGAAGGCCCGAAGGAGTCCCCGTGACCGATTGGCTCCTCCTGTTCCTCGCCGTCGCCGTCTCCTGTGCGGCCGTCGTGACAGTCATCCTGCTGCGGCGGCGCCGGGCGGGCGAGGACGACGACCCCTCCGAGACGCCCGACGTCATCGAGTACATGACGATGATGATCGGCGTGGTGTACGCGATCGTCCTCGGCCTGGCCATCGCGGGTGTCTGGGAGGGGCGCTCCGCCGCCGAGGAGTGGACGCGCCAGGAGGCCCAGGCCCTGTACGAGGTGCGCGAACGCGCCCGGGTCTACCCCGCCGCGGTCCGCGACCGCGTCCGCGACGGCGTCGACGCGTACGTCCGCCACACGGTCGCGGTGGAGTGGCCCCACATGGCCGAGCACGGCGGGACGACCGAACGGGGCGCGGTGCTCCTGGCGGACCTGCGGCGGGCCGTCACCGGCCACGAACCGGTCACCGTGCGCGAGGCGCAGACGTACCAGGCCCTGGTGGACCAGGTCGCCCTGGCCGGCGAGGCCCGCACCGCCCGGGTGCAGGGCGCCGAACCGACGCTGCCCGGTGTGGTGTGGCTCGGACTGGTGTCGGGCGCGGTGATCGCGGTGGGCATGGTGTTCGCCCTGCAGATCCAGCGCTCGGGCCGGGAACTGGTGCTGGCCGGCCTGTTCACCGCACTGATCGCGTTCCTCCTGTTCCTGGTGTGGTACTTCGACTCGCCGTTCATCCGCGGGTTCGCGGATCCGGCCGAGGCGTTCACCACGCTCTTCCCCGGCGCTGCGGGCGACTGAGATCACACCACGCACTCCGGGCTGCGCGCGGCCGGATGGGTAGGCACCCTGGAGACCGACCGCACGGCCGTGAACCAGACGAGGAGCCCCGGGTGCCCGCACTCTTCCCCAGCCTTCACCAGGCGCCGGACAAACCCGCGCTGCGCTTCGGCGACCGGGTGATCGACTACGGCCGGCTGGCCGGGGCCGCGCACGCGCTCGCCCTGGAGATCGCCGACGCCGGCCGGGTGGCGGTGTGGGCGACCCCCTCGCCGCACACCTGCGTCGGCGTCCTGGCCGCCCTGCTGGCCGGAGTCCCCGCCGTCCCCGTCAACCCGCGCACCGGCGAGGAGGAGCTGGCCCACATCCTCACCGACAGCACGCCCACCCGGGTGCTGGCCGCGTCCGGCGACGAGCTGCCCCCGGCACTGGACGCGCTGCCGCGCACCGACGTCGCGCTGGAGCCGGAGGCCGACCCCCGCCCCGACGGCACCACGTCGGCGCCCGACGAGAACGGCCCGGCGCTGATCGTCTACACCTCCGGCACCACCGGACCGCCCAAGGGCGTGGTGGTGCCGCGCCGTGCGATCGCGAGCACCCTGGACGACCTGGCCGCCGTCTGGCGGTGGAGCGGCGACGACGTACTGGTGCACGCGCTGCCGCTGTTCCATGTGCACGGGCTGGTCCTGGGTGTGCTGGGTCCGCTGCGGCGCGGCGGCACGCTGCGCCACCTGGGCCGCTTCTCGCCCGGGGCCGTCGCGGCGGCGCTGGAGGAGGGCGGCACCATGATGTTCGGGGTGCCGACGATGTACCACCGGCTGGCCGAGGCCCTGGAGAGCGGCGGCGAGGACGGCGGCCGGCTGGCCGCGGCCCTGCGCGGGGCCCGGCTGCTGGTGTCCGGCTCGGCCGCGCTGCCCCTGCACGACCACGAGCGGATCACGGCCGCGACCGGACAGCGCGTCGTCGAGCGCTACGGGATGACCGAGACCCTGATGATCACCAGCGTCCGGGCGGACGGCGAGCGCCGCGCCGGCACGGTGGGCGTCCCGCTGCCCAGCGTGGACGTACGGCTGGTGGACGACGAGGGGCGGCGCATCGAGGGCGGCGACGGCGAGACCGTCGGCGAGGTCCAGGTGCGCGGGCCCAACCTGTTCACCGAGTACCTGCACCGGCCGGACGCCACCGCGCAGGCCTTCGCGGGCGGCTGGTTCCGCACCGGCGACATGGCCACCCGGGATGCCGACGGCTTCTACCGGATCGTGGGCCGCAGGGCGACGGACCTGATCAAGAGCGGCGGTTACCGGATCGGCGCAGGGGAGATCGAGAACTGCCTGCTGGGCCATCCCGGCGTCGCCGAGGCGGCGGTCGTCGGCGAGCCCGACCCGGACCTGGGCGAGCGGATCGCGGCGTGGGTGGTGCCGGCCGGCGGGCAGCCGCCCACCGAGCAGGAGCTGATCGACCATGTGGCGCGGCGGCTCACGCCGCACAAGCGGCCCCGGGTCGTGCGGTTCACCGACGGCCTGCCCCGCAACGACATGGGCAAGGTCATGAAGCGGGAGCTGGGCCGTGGCTGAGGGACCGGGCGGACGGCTGCCGGTCCGTGCGGTGATCGACGCGGTGGCCGGCGGCTTCACGGAGCTGCCCGGGGCCGGCGGGAACGACGCCGATGCGTACGGGGACGGACCGATCGCCTGGAAGGGCTACGGCCGGGCGCTCGCCCGCGCGCACGAGCGCACCGGCGAGCACGAGTCGGTGGTGTGCGGCACCGGCACGGTCGGCGGCGTCCCGGCGGTCCTTATCGCCTTCGAGTTCGCCTTCCTCGGCGGCTCCCTCGGGCAGCGCACCGGCGACCGCGTAGAGGCCGCCCACCGGCACGCCCGCGACGCCCGGCTGCCGGTGGTGTCCCTGACGGCGACCGGCGGCAGCCGTATGCAGGAGGGCATGCGGGCCCTGGTCCAGCTCCAGCGCGTGGCGCGGCAGTCGGCGCTGACCCGGGCGGCGGGCCTGCCGCAGATCGCCGTCGTGCGGGACCCGACGACCGGCGGCGGCTGGGCGACGCTGGGTGCGGGCTCCGACGTGGTGCTGGCCCTGCCGGGCGCCCAGGTCGCCTTCGCCGGCTCCCGGGTGCGCCCGCCGGAAGCCGATCCGGCCGCGTACGGCGCCGGGGAGAAGCTGGCGGCCGGACAGGTCGACCGGATCGTGGCGCCAGAGGAGCTGTCCGGCGTCCTGGGCCGCTGGCTGTCCCTGCTCTCCTCCCCCGATGGCGCCCCCGGCACCGCCGGCGGTCCCGCCGAGCCGCCGCGCGTGGCGGGCGGTGCGGGCCTGCCGGAGACGGGCTGGGAGGCGGTGGAGCGGGCCCGCTCCCCGCGGCGTCCACGCGCGGACGCCTATCTGGACGCGTACTTCGAGGTCCGCGAGGAGGTGTCCGGCGACCGCTGCGGCGGCACCGACCCGGGGATGCGCTGCGGTTTCGGACGCAGGGACGGCCGCACCATCGCCTACGCCGCCCAGTGCGGCACGCCGACCCTGCCCGCGGGCTTCCGCACCGCCACCCGGCTGATCCGGCTGGCCGACCGGCTGGGAATCCCGGTGCTCACCCTGGTGGACACCCCGGGTGCGGCCAACGACGAGGCGGCGGAGCGCTCCGGCGCGGGAGCGGCCATCGCGGACCTCTTCGCGGCGGTGGCCGAGGCCCGGGTCCCGGTGACGACCCTGGTGATCGGCGAGGGCGGCTCGGGCGGCGCCCTGGCGCTGGCGGCGCCGGAGGACACCTGGGTCACCCCGGACTGCTACTTCTCCGTCATCGCCCCGGAGTCGGCCGCGGCCATCCTCAAGCGCGGCCCGGAGCACGTCCGCGAGACGGCCGGCGACCTGCGGCTGCGCCCGCAGGACCTGGTGGATCTGGGTGTGGCGCGCGGCATCGTGCCGGGGTAGCGCGGCGCGGGCTCCACGGCGCGCCTTCCCCCTTCGGCCGGCCGGTCTGCGCCCCGCCCGCCCGCACCCCGGGCCGGATGTCCTGAAACCGCACCGGGCGGGGCGTCCGGTCTCCGTCACGCGCCTCCGGGCGTGCCGCCGGTCATGGCCTTCCCGACGCGGTCGTCCGCTTGTCCTGCCGGGTGGCGCGCAACTGTCGCCGGCCGGCCTCGCGGACGGCCGCGGTGACGCGGCTCAGCCGTTCGGGCTCCAGCGGCCAGGTCTGCCGGTGGAGGGCGACGTCGCGGTGGGCCCGGTCCTCGAGCATGATCAGCGTACGGCCGGGGGGCTGACCTTGAGCAGGTCCGCGGCGGCCTCGAAGGTTCCCTCGTCGCTGATCGCGGCCAGGGCACGCAGATGCTCCAAGTTCATGAAGTAAATCTAATGCATCCATCATTCTTTTCATTTGTCTGCATGCAGCGGGCTGGCTACCGTCAGGGCCGTGTGGGGTACCTGGGGTGCCGGGCTGGTGGCCGGCCTGGCTTTGATCATCGCCATCGGCGCGCAGAACGCGTTCGTGCTGCGGCAGGGCATCCGCCGGGAGCACGTCGGGGCTGTGGTGCTGCTGTGCACGGCCGGTGACGTCGTGCTGATCCTCGGCGGCACCGCGGGGATCGGGGCGCTGGTGTCCCGGTTCCCCGATGCCCTGGAGGTACTGCGGTGGGCGGGAGCCGCCTACCTGGCGTGGTGGGCGGTGCGCTCCTTCGTCTCCGCGGTGAAACCGGCCTCCCTGAACGCCGGAGCCGCACGGTCGCGGAGATCGGTGATCACCACCACCCTGGCCCTGACCTTCCTGAACCCCCATGTCTACCTCGACACCGTGGTGCTGCTGGGCAGCCTCGCCAGTCAGCAGGGCCCCGACGCCCGGTGGGTCTTCGCCACCGGGGCGGTGACGGGCAGCGTGGTGTGGTTCTCCGCTCTCGGCTACGGCGCCCGGGCGCTGTCGGGCGCGCTCGGCAGTACGCGCACCTGGCGGGCGGTGGACCTGGTGATCGGTGTCGTGATGCTCGCCCTGGCGGTCAGCCTGGTCCTGGGGTGACCCCGCCGCGGCGCACAGCCGCGGCACCCGGCGAGCCGCCCCGCCCGCAGTGCGTCACCGTCGCGGGAGGGCTTCGAGATCCACCGTCCTGCCGCACCAGCGCTCCAGCAGCACCCGGTCGTGTCCGACCGCGAGCAGTGCCGTGCCGTGTTCGCGGCGGTACTCCTCCACGGCGGCGACGAGGGCGGCGGCGGTGGAGGCGTCGAGCATGGCGGTCATCTCGTCGCAGACCAGCAGACGGGGGCGCAGGACGAGTGCGCGGGCCAGACAGGCGCGCTGGAGCTGGCCGTCGCTGACCTCGTGGGGGCGGCGGGCGAGCAGGTCGCCGCCGAGACCGACGGAGGCGGCCAGCGCGGCCAGCCGTACGGTGCCCGCCTGCGGCCGGTGGAGCAGGGCGGCGACGCGGGCGAGGGTGGACTTGCCGCAGCCGCTGGGGCCGAGCAGCCCGACGGCCTCACCGTCGCCCACGGCCAGGGACACCCCGTGCAGTACGGGTGCGCGGCGGTCGTATCCGGCGGTGATGCCGCGCAGTTCCAGCGCGGGTCCGGGCGTCGGTTCAGGCATCGTCGTTCTCCGGGGTGTGGCGGTGCGCGTGGTGGCAGGCCACCGCCCCGGCCCGGGCTCCGGCCAGGACGGGCACGGCGGCCAGCGCCCGCCGTCCCGCCAGCCGCGCCATCGGGGCCCAGGGCGGCCCTGTGCGCGGTGCCGTCCTCACTTCTCGGGCCGCCAGTCCTCGACGTTCCACCAGGGGCCCGCGCCCAGGCCGTGGTCGTGGGGCTCGACCTGGGTGGTGACGTTCTGCCAGGCGTCGTCCATCACGTACACGTGGTCGATGTGGGTGAGGAAGGTGTAGCCGGGGTCCCGGGCCAGTTCGCGCTGGACGGTGGCGTACGCCTCGGCGCGGGCGGCGCGGTCGTTCGTGCGGCGGGCCTCCTCCAGGGCGCGGTCGGCGTCCGGGGCGTCGCAGGCGGCCATGTTGTTGAAGCCGTCCAGGGCGAGGGAGGAGTGCAGCAGGGGGTAGAGGTCGAAGTCGGGGTCGGCCGGGCTGCCGCCGCCGGAGAGGACGGCATCGTCCTTCATGCGCGGCTCGATGGCCTCCCAGGTACCGGACTCGACGGTGATGTCGATGCCGATCTCCTTGGCGTCGGCGGCGTAGGCGAGGGCGTGCTCCTGGCGGAGCCGGTCGCCGGAGCGCAGCCGGGTGGCGCGTATGTCGTCGTCCTTGATGACGGCCATGGTGAGCTTCTCCACCTCGGGCGCGCCGCCCCAGTAGCCGGGGTTGGCCTCGAAGGTGAGCTTCTCGCCGCGGCTCCAGCCGGTGAGGACGTAGGGACCGGTGCCGACCGGCTCGGTGTTGCAGGGACCGGTGTTGACGTCCTGTCCGGCGGCGGCCTCCTTGGAGGCGATGGGCAGCACGGTGCGCTCGGCGAAGGCGGCGTAGGGGCACTTGAGGCGGAAGACGACGGTGTCCTCGCCCCTGGCGGTGACGCTGTCGAGGGCGTCCAGTTCGCCCTTGGACGGGTTGTTGGTCTTCTCGTCGAGGATGGTCTCGTAGGTGAAGACCACGTCCTCGGCGTCGAGGGCGGTGCCGTCGCTGAAGGCAACCCCCTCGCGCAGGGTGTAGGTGTACGTCCGGCCGCCGTCGCCGATCCCGGGGAGCTCCCCGGCGAGGGCGGGGCGCAGTTCCATGCCGGCGTCGTGCCGCAGCAGCCCGTCGAAGATCCTTTAGTTGCCGTCCTTGCCGTAGCCGAGCAGGGGGCTGAGGGTGTCCGGTTCCCGGGCGATGCCCACGACCAGGGAGTCGCCCGTACCGCCTTTCCCGCCTGCCGGCGCGGAGCAGGCCGCCGCTCCGCGCCGGCACCGCGCCGGCCGTCATGGCGGCGGCCGTCCGTATCACCCGCAGACGCATGCCACCCCACCCCCGCCCCCTCCCCGGCCGAACTCGGCGCTCAGTGCTCGGCATTCGGCGCTTCGATCAACCTCCGGTCACCCCGAGATCACGAAAGGCCTTCCGAACCGGTTTATCCCGGGCTTCCGTGGACTAGACCTTGACTCCCTGATTGGTCTGTGCCAAACCTGTGCAGACCCCACACTCGCTCCCCCCACGCCCGTACCGTCGGCAACCTCCCAGGGGACAGCCATGCCCGTCCGTCGCCCTTTCCGCCTCCTCCCGTCCGCCCTGTCCGCCGCACTGCTGCTGAGCGGATGCGGTGCCTTCGCCGACACCGGCGACCAGGACCGGGACCGGACCCTCGATGTCTGGCTGATGCGGGGCAGCCTCTCCGGCGAACTCACCGACGCCGCCGTGCGGGACTTCGAGCGGCGCAACCCCGGCGTGGAGGTGAAGGTCACCGTCCAGGACTGGCCGGGGATCGACAAGAAGGTCACAGCGGCCCTCGGGTCCGGCGACGCGCCGGACGTGGTCGAGGTGGGCAACACCCAGGTCGCCCAGTACGTGGAGGCCGGCGGGGTCTCCAACCTCACCATCAAGGTCTTCGACCTCGGCGGTGACCACTGGGTCCCGGGTCTGGAGGAGCCGGGGAAGATCGACGGCTACCAGTACGGCGTCCCCTTCTACGCCGCCAACCGCGTCGTCATCTACCGCAAGGACCTCTTCGAGCACGCCGGGATCACCGAGCCGCCCACCACCCGCGAGGAGTGGATCGAGGCCACCTCCCAGCTCAACCAGCCCGGACGGCAGGGCATCTACCTGCCGGGGCAGAACTGGTACGTACTGGCGGGCTTCATCTGGGACGAGGGCGGCGACCTCGCCGTCGAGCGCAGCGGGCGGTGGGCCGGCACCCTCGACACCCCCGAGGCGCTGCGCGGGATGGAGTTCTACAAGGAGCTCCAGTCCTATGGCCAGGGCCCCGTCGACTCCGACGAGTCCAGGCCGGAGCAGCGCGAGTTCTTCGCCGGGAACGAGATCGCCCAGATCATCGACGTGCCCGGCGCGGCGGAGCTGATCGTCGAGGAGAACCCGGCGCTGGCGGACAAGCTCGGCTTCTTCCCGATCCCCGGCAAGGACGAGGAGGAGCCGGGCGCGGTCTTCACCGGCGGTTCGGTGCTGATCATCCCCGAGCGGGCCGCCGAGCCGGACGCGGCCTACTCCTTCGTCAAGCTGCTGACCGGCGAGAAGTGGCAGCGGAAGCTGGCCCAGACGATGAGCGTGGTGCCCAACAGCACCGAACTGGCCGACGCGCTGGAGGACGACCCCGGCGCCGCCGCGATGGCCGAGGGTGCCCGCAACGGGCGCGCCACCCCCAACTCGCCGCGGTGGGGCCGCCTGGAGGCGGACAACCCGATCAAGGCGTACCAGACTCGGGTGCTGCGCGGCGCCGACCCGAAGGCGGCGGCGCACGAGGCCTCCCGGCTGATCACCGCGATCCTGAGCGGGCGCGGCTGACGTGCGGCCGGCGCCCCGGCGCCGCGGCTTCGGGGACGGAGCGCCGGGTCAGGAGGGCGCCGGGCCGCGCCCGCGCAGCCACAGCAGTTGCTCCTGCTGCTGCGAGGAGCGGCCTCCGGCGTGGTCGCCGAAGTGCCACACCCTGATGTCCTTGTCCTCCCCCGCGTAGCGGTGGTAGGCGGCGAAGACCGTCGACGGCGGGCAGACCGGGTCCATCAGGCCGACGCTGAACAGCGCGGGAGCGGTGGCGCGGCGCGCGAAGTGCAGGCCGTCGAAGTAGTTCAGCGTGGCGAAGACGGCCTCGGGGTCGGTGCGCTGGTGCACCCCGAGGTAGTGGGCGATCTCCGGGTACGGGCCGGCCGCGGCCAGTTCTGCGCCGCGCCGGAAGTGGCACAGGAAGGGCACGTCGACCAGCGCCGCCGCCACCTTCCCCGGCGCCAGCCCGGCCACGGCCAGGGCCAGTCCGCCTCCCTGGCTGCCGCCCGCGACCACCACCCGGTCCGGGTCCACCGCCGGATGCTCGCGCACGGCGTCCACGGCGCGCACACAGTCGGCCATCAGCCGCCGGTAGTAGTGGTGGGCGGGGTCGTCCAGGCCGCGGGTCATGAAGCCGCCGACGTACTGCGGAGTGGTGTCCGGATCCGGGTCGGGGGTGTCGTGGCCCTGCCCCCGGCTGTCGACGACGAGGGTGGCGCAGCCGGCCGCGCTCCACAGCAGGTGCTCGATGTACAGGCCTCGGCCGCCGCTGTAGCCGATGTAGTTGACCACGGCGGGCAGCGGCCCGTCCGCGCCGCGCGGCAGGATCAGCCAGGCCGCGACGGGCTGGCCGTCCCAGCCGGGGAAGCGGACGTCGAACACCTCCACGGTGCTCAGCGGCGCGTCCTCGACCCGCCGGTACTGCGCCGGTCCGGACGCCGCCGCGCGGGCGGCGGTGAGCGTCTTGGACCAGAAGGCGTCGAAGTCCACGGGCTCGGCCACCTCGGGCCGGTAGGCGCGCAGTTCCTCCAGCGGAAGATCGGTCAGCGGCATGCGGATGTCCGTCCCCTCGTAGCGACAGGCGATAGAAAGCGCTTTCTCCGGGAAACCTACGTTCCACCGGGGCCCCGGTCAACGGTATCCGCCGCACCGTGGGCCGGACGGGTCCGGCCCACGGTGCCGTCCGGCCGCGACACGGCCCCGGACGCCCGGCCCGGCCTAGCGTGGCCCGGGTGAGCACCCCTCCCACCCGTCCGGAACACGCTCCCCCGCCTGGTGCCCCGGTTTCGGTTCCCTACCCGGACCCGCCCCGGCCCCCGTCCCCGCGCCCCGGAGCACGCGGCCCGCGCCGGGACCTGTACGCGGCCGGCGCCGCCGCGGCCCTGTTCGTCCTGGCCGCGCTCGTCGGCCACCTCCTGTACGACTCCGAGGTCCTGCGGCTGCGGTGGCCTCCGCTGTACGCGCGCTGGCTGCCCCACACCGGTCCCGGCACTCCCGCCGCCCTCTGCTTCGCCGTCCTCACCGTCGCGTACGGCCCGCCGCTGGCCCACCGGCTGCCCTGGCGGCGCCTGCTGTTCACCGCCTGGGGCGGTGCGATGGCCTGGGCGTGGTCGCTGGCGCTGGTCGACGGCTGGGACCGGGGGGCGGCCGGGCGGCTGACGACGAAGTACGAGTACCTCCGATCCGTCGGCGACGTCCACGACATCGGCTTGGCGCTGCGCACCTTCACCGACCACATCCTGATGGACTCCCCGGGCAACTGGCCCGCCCATGTCGCCGGCCATCCCCCGGGCGCGCTGCTGACCTTCGTCGGGCTGGACCGGATCGGGCTCGGCGGCGGCGCCTGGGCGGCGCTCTGGTGCGTCACGCTCGGCGCGTCGGCCGCGGCGGCGGTGCTGGTGACGCTGCGGGCGCTGTGCGGGGAGGGGACGGCCCGGCGTGCGGCGCCCTTCCTGGTGCTCGCCCCGTCCGCCGTGTGGACGGCCGTCTCGGCGGACGGCTACTTCACCGCCGTCGCCGCCTGGGCCGTCGCCCTGCTGGCCCTGTCGGCCACCGGCGCCTGCCGCGCACCGCGCGCCGCCGCACTGGGCTCGGGTGCGCTGTTCGGCTGGCTGGTCTACCTCTCCTACGGACTGACGCTGATGGCGGCGGTCGCGCTGGCCGTACTGGCCGCGGCCCGCACCGCGCGGCCCGTGCCGTACGTCCTGCTGGGCATGGCCCCCTGCGCGGTCGCCTTCACCGCCGCGGGCTTCTGGTGGTACGAGGGCTACACCACGCTGGTCGAGCGCTACTACCAGGGCGCGGCGGGAGTCCGGCCGTACGCCTACTACGTGTGGGCCAACCTCGCGGCGCAGGTTCCGGTGGTGGGACTCGCCGCGGTGGCCGGGCTGCGGCGGGCCGCCGAGCTGCGGCGCGGCGCGCTGGTGGTGCTGCTGGCGGGCGCGGTGTGCGCGGTGCTGGTGGCGAATCTGTCGGGGATGAGCAAGGCCGAGACCGAGCGCATCTGGCTGCCGTTCGCTCTGTGGCTGCTGCCGGCCGCCGCACTGCTGCCCGCCTCCGGCCGCCGCTGGTGGCTGGCGGCCCAGGCGGCCGTGGCCCTGGCCGTCAACCACCTCCTCCTCACCGGCTGGTGACGCCGCGGGCCCTGCGCCCGGCCCCGGTCACGCCGCCGGCGCCGCCCCGGCCGCCCTACGCACCGCCGCCCGGCCGCGGGCGCTCGGCCCCGCTCCCGGCGGCGGGGGCGGAGGCTGCGACGGGGGCCCGGGCAGTGGCGCGCAGGCCGAGGAAGAAGCGGCCGCCGGCGTTCCACTCCTCCTCCACCGTCCAGCCCTCCTCCTCCGCGCGGGCCCGCAGGGCTCTCCGCCCCAGCCGGGCCCAGGGGAAGGAGGGCACGGACCGCCCGGGGTACGTCCGTCCGCCGTCGTCCAGGCGCGCCTGGAACCGCTCCTCGACATCCGCCGAGGCCGCCTCGGCCAGCAGCAGCCCGCCGGGAGCCAGCAGTTCGCGCACCCGGGCCAGGAGGGCGGCCGGGTCTCCGCCCACGCCGATGTTGCCGTCGACCAGCAGGGCACTGCCCCAGCGCCCCTCGCCCGGCAACGGGTCGAACACCGAGCGGCACAGTGCGCTCCCGCCCCGCTCGCGGGTGCGGCCGACGGCGGCGGGCGCGGTGTCGACGCCCATGGCCGGCCGGCCCAGCCCGGTCAGGGCGGCGACCAGCCTTCCCGGCCCGCAGCCGATGTCGAGCACGGCGCCGGTGCAGCGCCGCAGCACCGTCCAGTCGGCCTCGTCCGCCCGGGCACACCAGCGTTCGACGTCCAGCGGCAACCGCCGGCCGCCGGGGCCGCGCAGGAAGAGGGGACCGCGTCCGGTGCGCAGCGCGCGGGTGTACGGGTCGGCGTGCCAGGGGTGCCGGGCCGGCGGGGCCGCGGCGGACTCGGCCGGTTCCGCGGCCCGAGCGACCTGCTCGGGCCGCGGATGCGAGGAAGGAAGGGCCGCGGGGGTCGGAGGAGTCGGGGAGGCGGTCACCGGGCCACCGCCTGCCGCAGCCGGGCGTGTTCGGCGGCGAAGCGGCCCCGGGTGCGGGCCGCGACCTCTGCGGCGTCCTCGGCGGTGTCCACGTCCCGCAGCACCGGCAGGTCGCGTACGGCCAGCCCGGCCTCCAGCAGCCGCCGCCGCTGGAGCGCACCGGTGCGGCCGGTGGACATCGGCACGCCGCGCACCAGCGCGGGGTCGGGATCGGCCAGTCCCAGCGCCCAGAAGCCGCCGTCGGCGGCCGGGCCGAACCAGGCGGCGCGGTGCTCCCAGGCGTCCGGCACGAGCGCCGGGGCCAGCAGGCCGGCGGTGAGCTGCGGAGTGTCCATGCCCACCAGCAGGGCGGGTCCGTCGCACGCCCCGAAGGCCGCCGCGATCCGTTCGTCCAGCCCGCCCGAGCACTGCGGCAGCACCTCGTAGCCGTCCGGCAGCCAGGGGCCGGGACGGCCGTCCAGCACCAGCA
Organism: Streptomyces shinuiensis; assembly: GCF_043660855.1. NCBI lineage: Bacteria > Bacillati > Actinomycetota > Actinomycetes > Kitasatosporales > Streptomycetaceae > Streptomyces > Streptomyces shinuiensis. Next base: position 702,345 of record NZ_JBIHML010000001.1, read on the forward strand.
CCCGGCGGCGGGCGGGCAGAGCCGCCACCACCGTCAGGGTGTCGGCGAGCGCCGCCTCGGCCAGCCGGGCCGCCTCGACGGGGGTGAAGGGCGGGGTGAGCCGGGTCTTGACCCGGCCCGGCACCGGCTCCTTCGCGATCACCAGCAGCGTCGTACCCTCTTCCGGAGCGCGGCGGGGAGGACTCACCGGGCTCACCGGGGGCGCCGGGCTCACCGCAGCACCTTCCGCATGTCGTGGACGGCCTGCCAGGTGCCGCGCCAGGTGCCGGTGACCTTCGAGCGGCCCGTACGCGGGCGGTAGGGCACCTCCGTCTCCCGCACCCGCCATCCGGCGTCGGCCGCGTGCACCACCATCTGCAGGGGATAGCCGCTGCGCCGGTCGGTCAGGCCCAGTTCCAGCAGGGCGCGGCGCCGGGCCGCCCGCAGCGGGCCCAGGTCGCGGAGCCGAAGTCCCGTGCGCCGGCGCACCATCCGGGCCAGCGCCAGGTTTCCGGCCCGTGCGTGCAGCGGCCAGGCGCCGCGTCCGACGGGTCTGCGGCGGGCCAGGACGAGGTCGGCCTCGCCCTTCCGTACGGGGGCGGCGATCCGTTCGGCCGCGCCGGGGTCGAGTGAGGCATCGCAGTCGCAGAAGGCGACGATCTCGGCCTCGGCGGCGAGCAGTCCGGTGTGGCAGGCGGCGCCGAAGCCGCGGCGCGGCTCGTGCACCACGCGGGCTCCGAGCTCGCGTGCGATACCGGCCGAGCCGTCCGTCGAGCCGTTGTCGACGACGACGGCCCGCCAGCCGTGGGGGATCCGGGACAGCACCCAGGGCAGTGCCCGGGCCTCGTTCAGACAGGGCAGCACGATCTCCCCGCGAAGAGCTGTGGGGTGGGTCATCCACCTCACCTTACGAGAGCGATACGGTCATTCCGGGCATCAGGCCCGGTGAAACGCGGCTGCCGCCCACCACCGCACCGCGCGCTCGCCGACGGCCCGGCGATCACCGCCTCGGGGAGGTCATCGTGCCGGCCGCGGCAGCCCCGGCATCCGCTCCGACGGCTCTCCCGACGGCCCTCGCAGCGGCTCCTTCGCGAAGCGCGCCATCCCCTCGGCGAAACCCACCTCCGGCTTCCAGCCCAGCTCCCGGCACAGCCGCTCGGAGGAGGCGGTGATGTGCCGCACGTCCCCCAGCCGGTACTGCCCCGTCACCACCGGCTCGGGCCCGCCGAAGGCGGCCGCCAGCGCACGGGCGGCCTCGCCTACGGTGTGCGGTTCGCCGCTGCCGGTGTTGTACGCGCGCAGCGACCCCTCCGGCCGCCGGCCGAGCGTCTCCAGGGCCGCGGTGTTGGCCGCCGCGACATCGCGGACGTGGACGAAGTCCCGGCGCTGCGCACCGTCCTCGTACACCCTGGGCGGCTCGCCGCGCTCGAGCGCGGAGCGGAAGAAGGAGGCCACCCCCGCGTAGGGGGTGTCGCGGGGCATCCCGTCGCCGTAGACGTTGTGGTAGCGCAGGCTGACGGCCCGTCCGCCGGTGGCGCGGGCCCAGACCGCCGCGAGGTGCTCCTGCGCCAGCTTGGTGGCGGCGTAGACGTTGCGCGGGTCGGCGGGGGCGTCCTCGCCGACCAGGCCGGGCTCCAGGGCGGCGCCGCACTCCGGGCAGGGCGGCTCGAATCGCCCCGCCTCCAGGTCGCGCCGCGGGCGGGGGCCGGGCCGCACCTCCCCGTGGCGGGGGCAGACGTACCGCCCCTCCCCGTACACCACCATCGACCCGGCCAGCACCAGGCGCCCCACCCCGGCCCGGGCCATCTCCGCCAGCAGGACGGCGGTGCCCAGGTCGTTGGCGCCCACGTACGCGGGGGCGTCGGCGAAGTCCCTGCCCAGGCCGACCATCGCGGCCTGGTGGCAGACCGCGTCCACCCCGCGCAGGGCCCGCGCCACCGCCTCCGCGTCGCGGACGTCCGCCTTCACCCCGCTCCCGCCGGCGGCGGTGCCGGCCGCGGTGTCGAACACCACGGCCTCGTGGCCCGCGTCCCGCAGGGCCTCGACAACGTGCGAGCCGATGAAGCCGGCTCCTCCGGTGACCAGTACGCGCATGAGGGCACGCTAGGACCGTTCGGGGCGCGGCGCCCGTCACCGGCCGGGCGCGTCAGCGATCCGCGGGAGAGACGGTGCCCATGCCCACCCGTCCGGAGCAACCGGTGTGTGATCGGCCATGCCCGCCGACCGCTTCTGGCCATCCGGGTGCGGTCCTGCCAGGATCCCTGCCATGGCCAACGATCCCCTGCGTGATGTGTATGTCGTCGATGCGGTACGCACCCCGGTCGGCCGGTACGGCGGAGCACTGGCCCGGGTCCGCCCCGACGACCTGGCCGCCCACGTCGTCCGCGCCCTGGTCGACCGCACCCCCGACCTCGACCCCGCCCGCGTCGACGACGTCGTCTTCGGCAACGCCAACGGTGCCGGCGAGGAGAACCGCAACGTCGCCCGCATGGCCGCCCTCCTGGCCGGCCTCCCCGTCACCGTCCCCGGTGTGACCGTCAACCGGCTGTGCGCCTCCGGCCTCGAAGCCGTCCTCCACGCGGCCCGCACCATCGCCTGCGGCGACGCGTCCGTCGCCATCGCCGGCGGCGTGGAGTCCATGTCCCGGGCCCCCTGGGTGCTGCCCAAGCCCGAACGCGGCTTCCCGGCAGGGCACCAGCAGATGTACTCCACCACCCTGGGCTGGCGCATGACCAACCCCGCCATGCCCCCCGAGTGGACCGTCTCCCTGGGCGAGGGCGCCGAGCAGGTCGCCGGCAGACACGCCATCTCCCGCGAGGCCCAGGACGCCTACGCGCTGGCCAGCCACCACAAGGCCGCAGCCGCCTGGGCCGAGGGCGCCCACGACGCCCAGACCGTGCCCGTCCCCGGCACCGACCTGGCCCGCGACGAGTCCATCCGCGACACCACGTCGATGGAGGCGCTGGCCGAGCTCAAGCCCGCCTTCCGCACCGACGGCGGCACCGTCACCGCCGGCAACTCCTCCCCCCTCAACGACGGCGCCGCCGCCCTCCTGCTCACCGACGAGGCCGGCCTGAAAGCCACCGGCCGCCCTCCCCTGGCCCGCATCGGCGCCTCCGCCACCACCGCCCTCGAACCCAACCTCTTCGGCCTCGGCCCCGTCCAGGCCGTGACCCGCGCGCTGGACAGGGCCGGCCGCACCTTCTCCGACCTGGACGTCGCCGAACTCAACGAGGCCTTCGCCGCCCAGGTCCTGGGCTGCCTGGCCGAATGGCCCGACCTCGACCCCGCCGTCGTCAACCCCCATGGCGGCGCCATCGCGATCGGCCACCCGCTGGGCGCCTCCGGCGCCCGCCTGGCCGGCGCCGTCGCCCACCACCTCGCCGCCACCGGCGCCCGCACCGGTCTCGCAGCCCTGTGCATCGGCGTCGGCCAGGGGCAGGCCCTCGTGCTGGAGCGCTGAGCGGGCCCGTACGGCCGTTGTGCCCTCGTACGCCCACCCGCGCGACCACCGGGGCCCGCCGCATGACGGCGGGCCCCGGTGGTACACGTCTGCGCCATGGAGTGGGAATGGTTCGCGGCACCCGACTACTGGCTGAGCCGCCTGGTCCTCCAACGGGGTCTGGCCGCCGTCTACCTCGTCGCCTTCGTCTCGGCAGCGCTGCAGTTCCGGGCGCTGATCGGCGAGCGGGGTCTGACCCCGGTCCCGGACTTCCTGCGCCGGGTGTCCTTGCGCGCCTCGCCCAGTCTGTTCCACCTGCGCTACTCCGACCGCCTCTTCGCCCTCGCGGCCTGGCTGGGAGCGGCACTGTCGGCGGCGGTGCTGCTGGGCGCCGCCGACCGGGTGCCGCTGACGGTGTCCATGGCGATGTGGGCACTGCTGTGGGTGCTGTACCTGTCGATCGTGAACGTCGGGCAGACCTGGTACGCGTTCGGCTGGGAGTCGCTGCTGCTGGAGGCCGGCTTCCTGGCCGCCTTCCTCGGCAACGCCGACGTCGCCCCGCCGCTGCTCATCCTTCTCCTGCTGCGCTGGCTGCTGTTCCGGGTGGAGTTCGGCGCGGGACTGATCAAGTGGCGCGGCGACCTGTGCTGGCGCAGGCTGACCTGCCTGGAGTACCACCACGAGACCCAGCCGATGCCGGGTCCGCTGAGCTGGTTCTTCCACCGTCTGCCACGCCCGCTGCACCGGGTGGAGGCGGCCGCCAACCACGTCACCCAGCTCGTCGTCCCCTTCCTGCTGTTCTTCCCGCAACCGGTGGCGGGCGCCGCCGGGCTGGCCGTGATCGTCACCCAGCTGTGGCTGGTGGCGTCCGGCAACTTCTCCTGGCTCAACTGGCTGACGGTTTTGCTGGCCTTCTCCGCCGTCGACGGCTCCGCGGTCGCCGGCGCGCCCGCCCACGGCCCCACGCCCCTGTGGTTCGGTGTCGCCGTCATCGCCGTGACCGTGCTGGTGGCGGGGCTCAGCTACCGGCCGGCGCGCAATCTGCTCTCACGCGGCCAGCGGATGAACACCTCCTTCGACCGGCTCCACCTGGTCAACGCCTACGGCGCGTTCGGCAGTGTGACGCGCGTTCGGCACGAGGTGGTGATCGAGGGCACCGACGAGGAGCGGATCACCGGCGCCACGCGCTGGCGGGAGTACGGCTTCAGGGGCAAACCGGGGGACGTGCGCCGGCTGCCGCGCCAGTACGCGCCGTACCACCTGAGGCTGGACTGGCTGATGTGGTTCGCCGCACTCTCGCCCTCCTACGCGGCGCCCTGGTTCACCCGGCTGCTGCGCAGGCTGCTGGAGAACGACCCCGACACCCTGCGGCTGCTGCGCGCCAACCCCTTCCCCGGCGCCCCGCCCGCCCACGTACGGGCCCTGCTGTACCGCTACCGCTTCACCACCTGGCGGGAACTGCGCTCAACCGGCGCGTGGTGGGACCGCGAGCTGATCGGCCCCTACGGGCCACCGGTCTCCCGGCGGCCCGCCGGCACGGACGCGGACACGGACACGGACACACCGTGAGGGAAGCCGTCAGCCGCGCAGCCGGGCCGTCTCGGGCGAGGCGGTGTCCAGCGGCACAGACCAGGCGTCCAGCACGCCGAGCTGGACGGCCTGCCGCCGCAGTACGGCGTCCAGCGCCCAGTCGGCGGCCACCCGGATCCGGTTGCCCGGCATCGCGGCGAGGTGGTAACCGCGGGTGACGAGGTTGGCGACCGGGCCGGACAGCGGGACGCCGAAGGGGTTGGCCGCGGCCTGCACCCCGCCCAGGTCGACGACGAAGCCGAGGTCGCTGTGCTTGTACGGGCGGCGGGCGCCGACCCCGTAGGAGGCCAGGATGTTGTTCGCGGCCGTCTTGCCCTGCCGGTGCGCGTGCTGGGCGGTCATCGCCGTGTACTGGCCGGGGTTGGTCAGGTCCGGCACCGCAGCGGCGTCGCCGCAGGCGAACACGTCGGAGCGGCCGGGGACGTTCAGATACTCGTCGACGATCAGCCGCCCCTTCTCGGTCGGCAGGCCGAGCTGCTCCACCAGCGGGTCGGGCCGCACCCCGACACACCAGATCAGCGAGCGGGTGGGAACGAACTCCCCGGTGTCCAGGAGGACACCGTCCTTGGTTGCCTCCTTCACCGAGGTGCCCGTCCGCACCTCCACCCCGCGTTTGCGCAGCACCCGGTCGGTGGTCTGCGCCAGCCTCTCGTCCAGGCCCGGCAGCACCCGGTCCGCGATGTCCAGCAGCATCCAGCGGGGCCGGGCGTCGGCTCGCATCCCTCCGGCGCTGCGGGCGTGCTGGCGGGCGAGGGAGTCGGTGAACATCTTGCCGTGGGCGGCCACCTCGGTACCGGTGTAGCCCGCGCCGACGACCACGAAGGTGGTACGCGCCCGGCACTCCTCCGGGTCCTCGGCGTTGGCGGCGAGGGCGACCTGCCGGCTGATGTGGTCGCGCAGGTACAGCGCCTCCGGCATGCCCCGGAACCCGACCGCGTGCTCGGCCACCCCGGGGATGGGCAGCAGCTTGTTCACGCTTCCGACGGTGAGGACGAGCCGGTCGTAGCCCAGGCTCTTCTCGGTCCCCTCGGGGTCCGTGTAGGTGATCGAGCGCCCGTCGAGGTCCACGCCTTGGACCTCTCCCAGCACCAGCCGCACCTTCGGCAGCGTCCCGGCCAGCGACACCGAGACCCGGCGGGCCTCCAGGATCCCGGCCGACACCTCGGGCAGCAGCGGCAGGTACAGGAAGTAGTCGTTCGGGTTCACCAGCACGATCTCGGCCGCCCCGCGAAGCTTCCGCGACAGCGTCCTGGCGGTCTGGTAACCGGCGAACCCGGCTCCGACGATCACAATCCGGGAACGGCTCACGTGCGACTCCAGTCCTCGGGACAAACGACCAGGGCAACCGCGTTTCCCGACCGCGTCCCGGCAAACCCGTCCCGGCTCCTGCCGCGGCCTTCCGCCGCCACCCCTCCCCCGCCGTCGGCGGCCGTGCCCTCGCACGGACCCGCCGACCGTCGCCCCTGGCCGACGGGGTGCGCCACCGCACACGGTGGGTGACGGGCCGCCTCCCGGGGGCTCGGCCGGGGAGCGAAGGTGATCTTCCGTCCCGGCCCCTGGGAGGTGAGCGAGCAGTCCCCGGAATGCGGTATGGTTTCTGTGCGCGAACGGCGAGGGACAAGGTCCCGAGCCGGGAGAGCATCGGGACGTGGCGCAGCTTGGTAGCGCACTTGACTGGGGGTCAAGGGGTCGCAGGTTCAAATCCTGTCGTCCCGACACTGTGACCAGCGGGTCTGCCGGATACGGCGGACCCGCTGTTTCACGTTCGAGTGACGGTGATGCCCGGGTGATGCCACCGCCCGGGCCGACCGGTCACCCGTCACCGCCCGGCACCGCGGCTCACGCGGCCCGGACCGCTCCGGCCGGCCCGTGGTCGCGGTCGGCGCGCTCCGGTGCGCGGCCCACGGGCCCGCACCGCGTCCCGGGCGGCGTGGGGCGGCAGGTGGCCGTAGAGGTTGACCGCGGTGGACAGCGTCGAGTGCCGCAGTGTCTTGGAGACCACCGCCGGCGGTACACCGGAGCTGATCATGATCGTGACGGCCGTGTGCCGCAGGTCGTGCACCCCGATCCTGGGCAGACCGATCTCCCCGGCCCGGCGGCCCGGGCACGGCACCTTTCCGCGCGGTGGGCACTTCACTACTCGTGAAGTGCCCACCTGCTGCTATCGACGGACACCGTTCCGGGCAGCGCGGTGAGTTCGGGCTTGAACAGCGGTGGCGCGTCCATCGCAGGCTCCCAGGTCGCCATCTTCTCGTCCTGCGGGACCTCGATCCGCCTGCCCGCGGCGAGGTCGGCGACCACCTTCAACAGCAACCGCACCCCGAGCGGGGCCAGGTGCTCGCGCCACAGGCTCTGCGCGGTCGAGTCCGGGGGTACGAACAGGTGCTCCTGGGCGGCGAGCGGGCCGGCGTCGGTACGCTCGGTGAGGTGGTAGACGGTCCCGCCCGTCACCTTGTCACCGTCTCGGATCGTCCATCGGATCGCGTCCCGGCCGCGGTGCAACGGCAGCAGGCTGGGATGGTAACCGATGGTGGCGACGGCGGCCCTGGCACGCGTCCGGCGGCCGAGGAAGGCGTGTGAATGCGCGGCGACGATGATGTCCACCCCGTCCGGGACATGCGTCGCGCGCAGTTCGGCCGAGTCCGTCCATGGGACGCTTCTGGGGTACGCCCAGGAGCGCAGGCGGTCCCAGGACAACGCATTGCTCTCGTCGGACTGCCCCTTGCGCAGCCGGGGGGCGGCCACGCCGGCGATCTTGTGCCCTTCGTCCAGCAGGGCCTCCGCGACCTGTACCGCGAACGCCCCTCGTCCTGAAATGTAGATGTTCATCACTCGCACTTCCTCCGGTCGCTGGCCTGATGTCTGTTCAGTAGGGGTAAGAACGCTCCGCCGAAACGCGAGGCCAGTTGAAAGCGGTTCCGGTGCCGAGCACCAGCGTGCAGTGGTCAGGTCGTCGGCGTTTCCACCGCCGCGGTGAGGTTCCGCTCGGCATACCCGAGGGCACCGTCACGATCCGGGCAGGAGCAGACGACCCGACGGCCCTTCGGCACGTCCGGGTACGGCCGCCACAGCGCGTACTGCCTGCCGGCGTTCGCCACGACCAGCCGGCCGGCCTCGCCGCCGATGAAGGGATCACCGCTCATCAATCGACCTCCCTCAGTCCGGAGTGATCGGGCCAAAACCGCACCGGCAGCGTGGAGAAGCCGGTCAGGAAGTTGGACCGGATGCGCAGCGGCTCGTCGGTCTGCTCGAATCCGGTGGTGAAGTCCCGCAGGGCCATCAGCAGCTCGAAGATCTCCACCTTGGCCAGGTACGAGCCGACGCAGAAGTGCGGGCCGTAGCCGAAGGCCATGTGCTTGTTGGGAGCGCGGCCGAGGTCGAACTCCCCGGGCCGCTCGAAGGCCCGTTCGTCCCGGTTGCCGGAGGCGTGCCAGAGCGTGACGATCTCGCCCGGCCGCAGTCGTACGCCGTGCAGTTCGGTCTCGTGGACGACACTGCGCCCGAAGTGCATGGTGGGTGACGCCCAGCGCAGCACCTCGTCCACAGCGGTCTCGACGGCGACCTCACCCTGCTTGAGCCGCCGCCACTGCTCGGGGTGGGTCACGAGCGTGTGGATGCAATCGATCATCGTGAGCCGACTGGTCTCGTCGCCCCCGATGATCAGGCTGTAGCAGTTGAGCACGACGTCCTCGTCGGACAGTGGCACGCCGTCGATGGAGCTGCCGACCAACATGCTGATCACGTCGTCGCCCGGGGACTCGCGCCGCTCCTCGACGATGTCCATGAAGTACATCAGGATCTCGTTGCGGGCCATCTCGGAGGCGACCTCGTCGACGTCCTCGTCGTCGGTCGACAGCGCGGTCTTGGTCTGGGTGAGAAGGAAGTCCCGGTCCTGCTCGGGCACGCCGAGCAGGTTCGAGATCGTGGTCATCGGGATCCGGCTGGCGATCTGTTCGGCGAAGTCGCAGCCGCCGGACTCGACCGCCCTGCGGATCAGCTGCCGGGTGTTGCCCCGCACCGTCCGCGCAACCTCGTTGAGCACCCTCGGCGAGAGCACCCGGTGAAGGATCTTGCGCAACTCGTGGTGCCGGTGCCCGTCGGTGACGGCCAGCATCCGGCCGGCACCGGCGTCACCTCCGTCCAGCAGCGTGACGAGCACGTTGCCGCGCTCGGACGTGAAGTTCACGTTGTCGCGGTAGGTGGCCATGATGTCGTCGTAGCGGGAAAGCACCCAGAACCCCCGGCGGCCGTCGACCGGAGGGTTCCAGTACACCGGTGCGGTATCCCGCAGGGTGCGCCAGAACTCGTCGAGGTCGTGGTCCGCGAAGGTCTTCGGATCGCCCAGGTCCACGGTGTCCGGTGCCGGTGTGCCCACGGTCACCAGTCCGTACGCCAGAACCGGCGCGGCCGGAACGGGTAGGTGGGCAGCGGCACGCGGTGGCTGGCCTCCCCCGCGTGCAGGGAGTCGAAGTCCACCTGCTGGCCGTTGACCCAGGCGGCGGCCAGATCGGACAGCGCCTGTGCGTCCGTCCCGGACTGAACGATCCCGTTGTCGCTGCGGGGGAAGGAATCGACGGCCACCCGCGGTGCGGCAGCGGTCTCGGTGGCCAGGCCGCTCGGGGAGTCGCCGGACAGCGCCGCGATCAGCTCCGCACGGCTGCGGACCACGGCCGCCCACCGACGGGCCATCACCTTGCGGCCCAGGTTGAGGCTGAAGCAGATGTCGTCCAGGCGCAGGCCGGGGCTGGCCTCCAGCCAGTCCTTCAACCTCACGCGCTGACGGGCCAGCGCCTCGTCGTCCAGGGCGGACAGCGTGGCCAGTCGCGGCCTGCCGACGGCCTCGGGGGTGCGTTCGGCGGCCGTCGGCGGCTCCTCCAGCACCAGGTGCGCGTTGTAACCGCCACCGCCGATCGAGGTGACGCCCGCGCGGCGGATCCCGGACTCCGGCTCCCAGTCCGCCGTCTCCAGCTGCGGTACGAACGGGGTACTGGGGAAGTCGAGATCCTGGTTGACCTCCGTCAGGTTGATCGTCGCCGCCAGCTTCTTGTGGTGCAGGGCCATCAGGGCCTTCACCGCGCCGAAGCCGCCCGACACCACACCGCCGTGGCCCACGTTGCCCTTGACCCCTCCGATGGAGGTGGTGCCGGTCTGCTTGCCGAACGCCATGCTCGCCGCGTGCACCTCGAGCTCGTCGGTCACCGGCATACCGAGACCGTTGGCCTCGTACATGGACACGGTGTCCGGGGTGACGCCGCCGACCTCCATGGCGTTGGCGATGCACGCGCTCAGCCGCTCCGGCTGCGCCAGACCGTAGGCCACCGCGCTGACACCGTTGTTGTTGACGGCCGAGCCCTTGACCACGGCGTAGATGTGGTCGCGGTCGGCGACGGCCTCCGCCAGCGGCTTGAGCAGCACCGTGACGACACCGCTGGACAGCGCGGTGCCGGTGCCGTTGGCGTCGAACGGGCGGCAGTGGCCGTCCCTCGACAGGATGCGGTTCTCCTCCCACAGGTGGCCGCGGGGGTGCGGCAGACGGACCATCGCGCCGCCGGCGATCGCCATGTCGGTCTGGCCGAGCAGCAGCGACTGGCAGGCCAGGTGCACCGCGTAGTGAAAGCCGGCGCAGACGGCGGCGACGGTGACGGCCTCTCCGGTCAGCCCCATGTAGTACAGCGCGTTGGATGTCATGGTGTCCGGCGACCACGCCAGGCTGGCCTCGATCGCCTCGGGGCCGACCGACACCCGGTCCGGCGGGGAACTGTAGAGCGCGGCGGTTTGCGGGTTGTTGGCGCCGTAGACGCCCACCTCGCCCCTGATCCGGTCCGGGTCGTAGCCGCCGTCCTCGAGCGTCTCCCACGCGCTCTCCAGAAACAGCCGGTTCTCCGGGGTCATCGCGGCCGCCATCCGGTCGCTGATGCCGAACACCGCCGGATCGAACTTGTCGTAGGTGTCGAGCACGCCGCAGGCCCGCACGTAGAACGGGCTGTGGATCAGGGTCTCGTCGACGTGGATGTCGTCCTTGGCCAGGAACGACACGGACTCTCTGCCGTGCACGAGGTTGTCCCAGAACTGTTCCTTGGTGCGGGCTCCGGGCGACCTGAGGGACATGCCGATGACGGCCACGTCACCCAGGTCGTAGTTCTGCTCGGGGCTGTCGGTCACGGGAAGGCTCCTGCCTCGAATCGAATGGGGGGGCTCAGCTGCCGGCGGAGGTGCCGCGGCCGCGCAGCACGGCGCGGCGGGTGCCGGCACGGCGGCGGGCCGACTGAACCGCCTCGGGGGTGGCGCCGCTCTCCTCGTCGAGCCACTGGCCGAGGGAGGAGATGTCGCGGAAGCTGAAGAGGTCGGGCACGCGAACGCGGCGGTCGAACCGCCTGGTCATCAGCCTGGCCAGCCGGATGAGCAGCAGCGAGTCGCCGCCGAGGTCGTAGAAGGTGGCCCGGACGTCGATGCTCGCCGGTTCGAGGTCGAGCAGCTGGCCCCAGATCTCCGACAGCGCCACCTCGGTCGGCGTGCCGGCGGCCGTCAGGGGCCCTGCGGCGGCGGTGGCGGTCGGCGGCTCGGGAAGCGCGGCGCGGTCGAGCTTTCCGCCCGGCCCCAGCGGGAGTGCGGCCAGGAACACGACCGTCGCCGGCACCATGTAGTCGGGCAGCTCGGCGGCGAGCTTGCCGGTGATGGCGCTCTGGAGTCCGGCGTCCAGCCGGGCGCCCTCCCGCGGGTGGCCGTCGCCCTCGGGCACGACGTAGCCGACGAGCCTGTCGCCCTGTACGGCGGCGGCGGCTTCCCTGACCTCGGGGCAGCCGGTCAGCCGGGCCTCGACCTCCTCCAGCTCGATGCGGTAGCCGCGCAGCTTGACCTGGTGGTCGGTGCGACCGACGAACCGGAGCTCCCCATCGGCGGTGAACTGGACGACGTCACCGGTGCGGTACATGAGTTCGCCGTCCAGGAACGGGTCGGGCACGAACCGCTCGGCCGTGGTGTGCGGCCGGTTGACGTAGCCGTGGGCGAGGCCGGCGCCGCCGAGGTAGAGCTCACCGGGCTCGCCGGCCGGCAGGTGCCTCAGCTTCTCGTCGAGCACGTAGACGCGGGCACTGGCCGACGGCCTGCCGATCGTCGGCTCGCCGGTTCCGTCCCGCGGTACCAGCCCGAACGAACAGAAGACGGTTCCTTCGGTGGGGCCGTAGGCGTTGAAGACCCGGTCGGCGTTGGTCTCCCGGTACGCCCGGTCCACCAGCTTGCGCCGCAGTGCCTCGCCACCGAACACGACCGTGCGCACGTTCGGGGGCAGAACACCGGCGTCGAGCAGACCGTTCATCACCGACGGGACGACGTTGAGGTGGGTGATCTTGTCGACGTACCGGCTCTCCGGCAGGTGGAGGGCGCTCTCCACCAACACGACGGCGCCGCCGCGACACAGCGCGGCGAAGATCTCCATCACGGACATGTCGAAGCAGACCGAACTCGCCGCCGATACACCGCTCAGGTCGCAGCCCTCGAAGATCCGGTCCATTTCGGCCAGCATGGCGATGCAACCGCTGTGCCGGACGGCCACGCCCTTCGGCGTGCCGGTGGATCCCGACGTGTAGATGACGTACGCGGTGTCGCCGGGCACGACCGGCACGGGCTTCGCACCGGGCTCGGTCGCCACGGTCTCCCCCAGCACGACCACGGTCGGGCCGGCCGGGCAGTGGGCGCGGGACGCGGGCGTGGTCAACAGCAAGCGGGTCCCGCTGTCGCGGACCATGAAGTCCAGCCGCTCGGCCGGGTAATTCGGGTCCAGCGGTACGTAGCAGGACCCTGCGCGCAGCGCGGCCAGGATGCCGACGAGCAGGTCGGGAGTGCGCTCGACGCAGATACCGACCGGGACACCGGGACCGGCGCCGTCGGCGACAAGCCGTTCGGCCAGCCCGCGGGACCGCTCGTCCAGCTCGCCATAGGTCAGGACGCCGGCGTCGAAGTAGACCGCGGGCGCGTCGGGGTTCTTGGCCGCTTGTTCGACGAACTCGGAGTGCAGGGTTTCGGTCACTGGTCCGTCTCCTCGGGGAGGCCGCTCGGCGCGAGTCCTTCGAGTGCCAGGTCGGGTTGGGCGATCGATTCGAAGAGCACGGTGCGGTAGAGCGCGAGCAGTGCCGTCACGGTCTGCCTCTCCAGGTAGCTCGGTTTGTACTGGACGTGGCCGACGACCTCGCCGTCGATGTCGGCCATCGATATCTCAAGGTCGAACTTGGCCAGGTGCCTGCGCACCTGAAGCGGTTCGAGCGGCAGGGCGCCGTCGGGCGCGATGGTCTCGCCGATGCCGTGGAAGAGCTTGACGGACCGGGGGAAAGCCTCCGAAGACAGCCAGTTCACCACCACGTCGGACCACGGTGAGCGGCCCTCGGCCCTGGGCGGCTTCAGGGCGGACGCCAACAGGTCGAGGGGGTAGCTCATGTGCTCGAGCAGGCCGAGCGAGAAGGCGTGGACCTCGCCCAGCAGGTCTCGGAAGCTGCGGTCGCCGGCCGGTTTCGCCCGCACCAGCACCGTGTTGAGGTAGTAGCCGATGGCGCATTCCCAGCCCGGTTCGGCGCGTTGGGCGATGGCGGTGGCCAGTACGGAGTCCTCGGTCCCGGCCGCGCGGTTGAGCGTGGCGAAGAAACCGGCCAGTACGACGGTGCTGATCGACACGCCTTCGCGCACCGCGAATTCCCTGAGCAGGCGGGTTTCCTCGGCGCACCAGCGGAACGCGAGGTCGCAGCCCTCGTAGGTGACGCCGGGAGGTCGCACCTTGGTGGACAGGTCGGGGCGGGCGGGCGGGTCGGCCAGTTTCTCCGACCACCAGGTCAGCGCCGCGTCCGCCGCCGGGCCGGCCAGCCACTGCCGCTCCCACTCGACGAACTCGGTGTAGGGGGGGACCGGCGCGCTGTCGGCGAGGTCCGCGCCCTCGTAGTACTCCTGGAGTTCGCGGATCATCACATCGGCCGACGCCGCGTCCGACGCGATGTGGTGCACGAGTACCAGCAGGTAGTGGTCCGCCGGTCCGCGCGTCATCAGCACCACTCGTACGAGCGGCCCGTTGTCCAGGTCGAGCGGCAGGTGCCCGTGCCCGGCCAGTTCCTCGCGGGCCTGTTCGTCGTCGAGGCCTGTGCTGTCCACCACGACGAACTCGTACACCGGTTCGTCCAGGACGACCTGATACGGGCGCCCACCGGCCTCGACGAAGACCGTGCGCAGCGCGGGATGCCGCTCCATCACGGTCCGTACGGCGCGGTCGAGGGCCTTCTCGTCGACCGCGGTCCGGATCCGGGCGGCCACCATGAAGTTGTAGGGCACGGCGTCCGGCGCGACCATCTGCATGAACCACAGGGAGGTCTGGCCGTGCGAGGCCGGGGCCACTTCGAAACCCAGACCGCCGGCGCGCAGCTGGTCGAACGCCGGTGCGTCGGTGGGGTCCAGCAGGCCGCGCTCGGCCAGTTCGTCCACCAGCTCCTCGGCGTCCAGCTCGGACAGGTCGTCGAGGAACGTCGGGGCCGGTTCGGCCCTGGGCGCCGGTGCGGCCGTCACCTCCAGCGGCAACCGCGACGTCCGGTCCGGCTTCGCCTCCGCGGTCGGGGCCGGCTGCGCCGCCACGGAGGCGGTCGACCCGCCGATGACCTCGACGACGTGGCCGACGGCTTCGGATATGGTCCGGCCGTCCAGGAACACCACCGGCGACACCCGCTGCCCGGACAACGCCTGCAGTCTGTTGACGAGGCGGATCGCCAGCATCGAGTCAAGGCCGAAGTCGCGCAGGCCGACGCCTTCGTCGAATTTGCTCACCGGCACGCCCAGCACGTCGGCGATCTCGCCGAGGACGACTTCCTCCGGCGGCCTGTTCCCCGCGGTCTCGGCAACGGGCTCGGCCGCAGCCGTGACCACGGCCCCGGCCACGGTTTCGGGGACCGGTGCCGACGCGACGTGGGGGCGGGGCGTGGTGTCCAGCCAGTAGCGGTCCTTCTGCCACTGTACGAGCGGGGTTTCCACAACCTCGACGTCCTCGGCGAACAGTGAGTCGAAGATCAGTGGGAGGCCCCTGACGTACAGCGACGCGGCGGCCCCCAGCAAACAGCGGACGTCGCTTCCGTTGCGCCGCAGAGAGTTGATCGCGTGCACCTGGACCCCACGGGTCAGCGCGATCTCCTCGACCGCGCCGCGCAGCGTCTCGTGCGGGCCGATCTCGATGAAAGTGCCGACGCCTTCGTCGACCAGCGCACCGATCGTCTCGGCGAACCGGACCCGATTGCGCAGGTTGTGCACCCAGTAGTCGACATCGGCGACCGGGTTCACCACGGCGGCCAGTGCCGTGGAACGGAATTCGATGGTGTTCGTCAGCGGGACGATGCCGTCGATGCGTTCGCGCAACGGCTGGATCAGCGGATCCATGCCGGGACTGTGCACCGGCCGTTCGACCCGAATCCTCCGGGTCGAGACCCCGGCCCGCTGAAGATCGGCCTCCAGGGCGCTGATGGCGTCGGGCGAGCCGGACACCGCCGCGCTGGTGGGGCTGTTCACCACGGCGATGGCCACATGCTCGGCGTACGGGGCGATCTTCGGCAGCAACTCCCGCTCCGGCAGGTCGACCGAGATCATGGCGCCGGAAGCCGCTTTCCGTTCGAGCAGATGCGACCGGGCCACCACGACACGGGCGGCGTCGTCCAGCGACAGCGCGCCGGCGACACAGGCGGCCGCGATCTCACCCAGGCTGTGACCGACGACGGCGGTCGGCTGGATGCCGAGTTCGAGCCAGACCTTCGCCAGCGAGACCTGCAAGGCGAACAGAACGGGCTGTTGGAAGTCCATCTCCTCGAACCTGGTCTGGTCGGCCGGGGCGGCGAGCTCGTCGAGCACCGAGCAGCCGCCGGCCATGCGCACGGCGGCGTCGCAGGCGTGCATCCACGTGCGGAAGCCCGCGTGCGAGCGCATGAGTTCCCGGCCCATGCCGACCCACTGCGTTCCGCCGCCGGAGAACACCAGCGCCACCCGCCGGTCGCTGTTGCCCGCGACCGTGCCCGTGACGACATCGGGGTGCGGCTGACCGGCGGCGACCCGGGCAAGTCCGTCCAGGACTTCCTGGCGGTTGCGGGCGAACAGCGCTATCCGCCGGCTGTGGTGGGTACGCCTGGTCGCGAGCGTGTAGGCGAGGTCGGAAACCCGCAGGCCCGTGTCGCGTTCGACATGGTTGGACAGCGCGCGGCAGGTGTCGGCCAGCGCACCCGCCGTGTGCGCCGTGACGGGTACGAGGTGCACCTGCTCGTCGGCCGCGACGTCGCCCTGGCTCGGCGTGACGTGTCGTCCCCGGTCACCCGCGATGAACGGTCCGGGGACGACGGAGAGACCGGCGGTGTACAGCGCGCCGAGTGAGCCGAGCAGGGTCGCGGCCTCGTCGGCGCCACGACGGAGCGAGGGCAGTGTGGTCGCTGTCAGGATCTCAGACACGGACTTGAGCAGCACGGGGTGCGGACTGAGTTCGATCACCGCGTCGATGTCGTGGTCGCGCAGGTTCGTCAGGGCGTCGACCATCCGGATCTCCTGGCGCAGGTTGTTCGCCCAGTAGTCCGGCCCGAGCTCCGCGCCGTCGACAAGTCCGCCCGTGACCGTCGAGATCATCGGGATGCGCGTGGTCCGGGGCCTGATGTCGTCGAGTTCGGCCCGCAGTGGGGCGAGGACGTGGTCGACCAGCGGCGAGTGCGGTGCGTGGCCCATCCGCACCCGGTGGTTCGTGATGCCCTCGTCGGTGAGTCGCTGGATCAGTTCGTCGATCTCCTGCGGTGTGCCGGTGACCAGGGTGGAGTTCAGGCCGTTGTGGCCGGAAACGGTGAGCTGACCGGTCAGGTGCTGCTTGACGACGTCCGCACCGGTCATGACCACGATGCCGTCGCCGCGTCCGACGGCCAGCTGCTGGAGGAGCCTGCCGTGGTGGGCGGCCAAACGGGAGGCGTCCTCGAAGTCGAGTGCACTGGCGATGTGCGAGGCGGCGAACTCCCCGACGCTCTGTCCCACGACGACGTCCGGCTCCACCCCCAGCGAGCGCCACGCGTCGGCCAGGGCGACCTGCATGGAGAACAACAGCGGTTGGAAGACGTCCATGTCGTCGATACGGCCGTCGGGGGCCAGCATCTGGTCGATGAGGGAGAAGCCCAGCAGGTCCCGCATCCGCTTGTCGGACCTCATCATGGACCGGCGGAACACGGGCATACCGGCGAGCAGCTGCCTGCCCATGCCCAACCACTGCGAGCCGTTGCCCGAGAACAGGAACGCCACCCGCGGTTTGCGTTCGGCGATCTCCCCGACGCTCAGCCCGGCGGCCGTTGCTCCGGTGCCGAAGGCCTCCAGCTGTGCCCTGAGCTCGGTCATGTCGTGGGCAGTGGCCGCGAGCCGGAAACTGCCGTCGCCGGGCGTCCGGCTGCATACCGCCCGCAGGTCGTTCTCCTCGCGCAGCGCCAGGGCCCGCTCGGCCAGCGCCTCCTGGGAGTCCGCGGCCAGCAGGAGGAGTGAGCTCTCGGGGCGCGGCAGCTCCTCGACGGCTACGTGACAGATCGCGCCGCCGAATCCGAACGAGCTGACGCCACCGCGGCGCGCGTCGGACCGGCGCGGCCACGCCGTCAGCCGGTCCTGGACGGTGAGGTTGTACTCGTCAAACATGATCTGCGGATTCGGGGCGGTGTAGTGCAGGCTCGGCGGAAGCACGCCGTTGCGCATCGACAGCGCGAGTTTGACCAAGCCGACGATGCCGGCTGCCGCCTCCAGGTGCCCGACGTTGGACTTGACGGAGCCAAGCCGCAGCGGCTCCGCGCGGTCGCCTCCCAGGACGGCGCCGATGGCATTGGCCTCGATCGGGTCGCCGAGGGGCGTTGCGGAGCCGTGGCACTCAATGTAGTCCACGAGGGACGGTTCGATGCCGGCCCGCTGGTACGCGGTGCGGAGCATCTTCTCCTGCGCTTGGGGGTTCGGCGCGGTCATGCCGTTGCTCAGGCCGTCGTTGTTGGACGAGCTGCCCTTGATCAGGCAGTACACCGGAAGATCGCGTTCGAGCGCCACACTCAGCGGGGCGAGTACGACGACCCCGGCACCCTCACCGCGGACGTAGCCGTTGGCGCGGGCGTCGAACGACTTGCAGCGGCCGTCCGGGGCGAGCGCGCCCATCGCGTCCATGGCGGTGTAGTAGTCGGAGACGAAGCTCAGGTTCACGCCGCCGGACAGCACCAGCTCGCTCTCGCCCATCCAGATCGACTGGCATCCGACGTGTACCGAGACCAGCGATCCGGCGCAGGCGGCGTCGATGGCCATGCTCGGGCCCTGCAGGCCGAGGATGTAGGAGACGCGGTTGGCGATGATGCCGTCGTGCATGCCGGTCGCGGTGTGCGGGGTGATCTGGCTGTCGGGACCGCGATAGTGCGCCAGAGCCGCGTAGTCGCCCCAGCAGGAGGCCATGAACACGCCGGTGTCGCTGCCGACGAGGCTGTGGGGTGTGACACCCGCGTCCTCCAGGGCCTCCCAGGCCAGTTCCAGGATCAGCCGCTGCTGCGGGTCCATCTGGACGGCCTCGCGGGGTGAGATGCCGAAGAACAGCGGATCGAACTGGTCGATGTCGTCGATGAACCCGCCCCACCGCACCTTGTCGTTCAGGAGGTCGCGTCGCCCGGCCGGCACCGGGCCGACGGCTTCGCGGCCCTCGGCCAGCAGCTGCCAGAACGAGGACGGGTCCGGTCCTCCGGGGAACCGGCAGCCGATGCCCACGATCGCGATGGGCTCGTGCGATGCCGTACGACGAGCACTGCTCGGGGCAACGGTCCCTGCGGCACGCGGACCATCGGCGAGCGCGCGGGACAGCTCGTCGATGGTCGGGTACTGCCACATCCAGGTGACCGGAACTTTCCAGTCGAGGAATTCGGACAACGAGGCGGCAAGGGTGGACAACTTCAACGAGTCCAGGCCGTACCGGTGCATCGGTGTCCAGCGGTCCACCGCGTCCTTGGGAAAGTCCATCAGCTCGACAACGCGAGAAAGCAGAAACTCTGTTATGGCATGCGAATCTCGTGCTGCGCGCTCTTGGGGCATCTCGGCTCCTCAGCAGGGCGGATGGAATAGACCGACGGAGGCCGCGGCCGACTGTAAAGGGCCCGGAAACTCCATCAGCCATGTAATGGCAGCAGGTTTGAGGGAAAGCGCGGCACACGTAAGGCCGATTCGATGAACGCGGCAGAGCCAACGGCTCTCACAACGATGGGTCAGCGCTCGGGCAGCCGACCTTGGGAATGGCTCATGACACGGGAGCTTCGCTTCGCCGCATCGAGTGCCGCAGGGGAGTCAAACGCATGGAAGCCCTGCCCGGGTAAAGGAACCCGTATCCTGCCGGGCGGGTTGTTCCATCCCGGGCGGGGAGGCATGACCGTGGAAATGCTGGCACCTGTACCGCAAACTCGCCCCCGTTGAGTCTTCTCGGCTGAATCAGATCGCGGCCTGATCCAGGATCGCTACCCGGCAGTCCAGCCACTGGCGTTCATCGTCCGCCTCCTGGTGACACTGGTCCGCGACTGCACTGTCTTCGGGGACGTGCACGCGGAACTCTTCATCTGCATGATCACTACCGACGAGCGTCACGATCATTCGGCCAGGCCAATGGTTATGTGGACTGACATGGCCGCGTTACGAGGTACTCACCCGGCCGACTTCAGACTGCCACCCTGCAAATGATGAAACAAGTGTGCTTCCTGAGCCGGGGGTGCAGTGGCGTGATCTGACCCCTGAAGTGACTGGTTCATTCTCTTCTCGCCCAATGGCCGCGAGGCGGTTCGGACGTCATGGGCAACAGGGGGCATCCGCATCAAATGCGGGTCAACTCCGGCGCACCACCGGCCCTATATCGGTAACCCATTGCAGTCGCCGGCAGCGTAAGCCGGCGGTGTTCCTTCCCCGGGGGAACCCCTGATTCCAGAGGAGGCGGGGACCCATGGGGACTCCGCCAGCACTCAGACCGGGCGTGAGGAGACATGCCCCGTCGGCATATGGGCGGGTCCGGTCTGGACAACAGGCGGACGGCACTGCAAGGCTGCTCGGCATGAGGATCATGAACCACGAACCGACGTCGGCTGACGCCCATGTCCTGGTGGCGGGCACCGGGCGGATGGAACTCACCACAACGCAGCGGCAGCCCGCGGCTCGTGCCGACAGCGCCCTGCCCCAATGTTCCCCACATCGTCTCGCGGCCGCGCCACCCGGCACACCCGCAGCGGTCGTGGGTGACGTGTCCGCCCGATTACGGCTCGGCCGCCATCTCCTTCGGACAGCCTCCGTCGGCCGGATGCACGACGGCGGGTCGGCCGCCGTGTCGTCAGGCTCCGGCAGCGGCGTCCGGGTACGCCTCGGCAACCGTCAGCCGGTCGGCTGCGAGTTCCTCGAGAGTCCCGCATGACCAGTACCGAGGTGAGGTCACGGCACAGGCCAGGACTGGCACTCGGGGTGCTGGCCGGGGCGCTCGCACTGGATGTGAGCGGTCTCGGGGTGCTCAATGCCGCTCTGCCGTCCGTCGGAGCACGTTTCGACCTGGACGACACCACGCTCCAGTGGGTCATGATTGCTTACGCCGTAACGTTCGCCGGCTTCCTGCTGGTAGGCGGCCGCCTGGCCGATGTGTTCGGCCATCGGCGGGTGTTCGAATTCGGTGTCGCCCTGTTCGCGGTGGCCGCTCTGGCCGGAGCCGTGGCGCCGGACGCCTGGGTGTTGTTCGGTGCGCGGGCGGTCCAGGGCGTCGGCGCGGCCCTGTCGGGCCCGGCCGCACTGGCCCTGCTGGCCGAGGTGTTTCCGGCCGGCCCGGCCCGCAACCGAGCACTCAGTGTGTACGCGGCAGTCGGCGCGGCGAGCTTCAGCGGCGGGGTGCTGCTGGGCGGTGTACTGACCCAGCTCCTCGGCTGGCGGTCGGTGCTGTGGTTCTCGGTGGTGGTGGGGGCGGCCGTGCTGGCCATGACGCGCGCCGGGCTGCCCGGCAGTACCGGGCGCGGCGGCCGGCTGGACCTGCCCGGTGCGTTCCTGGGCACGATCGGCCTCACCCTGCTGGTCGTCGGCGCGAGCACCAGCGGCGCGTTGGCATGGGGTTCGTTCTGCGCCGCAGTGTTGTTCCTGCTGCTCTTCGTCGTGCACGAGCGCCGCACCGCCGACCCGGTGCTTCCTCTCGGCCTCTTCCGGATCACCTCGGTACGGGCGGCGAGCCTGGCGGCGTTCCTCCAGTACACGGCCTCGGTCGGGATGCTGTTCTTCGCGCCGCTGTATCTGCAGGGGATGCTGGAGTACTCTCCGCTCGAATCCGGTCTCGCGCTGGTACCGATGTCGGCGGGCGTGTTCCTCACCGCCAACTTCGTCACCGGACGCCTGCTTGCCAAGTACACGCCGCGCACGCTGATGGTCGTCGGGCTCGTCCTGATCGGCGGCGGAACAGCGTTGTGGATGAGCACACCGCACCAGGGCAGCTATCTGCTGCATGTGCTGCCCGGCCTGGTGATCAGCGGCATCGGCCAGGGGCTGAACTTCCCCTCTATGACGTCCGCCGCGCTCACCGGCGTCGAGCCGGAACGGCATGCGGTCGCCGGGGCGGTGAATGTCGTGACACAGCAGATCGGCGCCAGCGTCGGAGTGGCGGTCATGGTTCTGGTCGCAGCGACCAGCGACGACGAGCTCACCGGTTACCACCTCGCCTACCTCGCGGCCGGCATCGGCTGTGCGCTCGGAGCGGTGGTCATCGCCATGGCGGGTCGTCGGCCAAGCACGGCCTGAAGGGCCTCTCATGGGGGAACGGTTCGGTGGGACGGCGATACACCCGGCGTGGTCGTCCCGCGAAACGCCGCTCGTCGCGGAGGTCTCCGGGTGCCGTGGGGCACCGGGGCCAGCCGCACGCGGCCAGCGGTACACACCCGGGGCGACCGGGACCGGGACCTCGCGTCCCGGTGTCCGTGGGACGGCTGCCCCGGGCTTTCGCCGGCCCGACCGGCCGTGGCCTGTGTGCTGCGGCTCCTGCTCATCGAGGTTTTCCATCCTCAGTCCGGGCCGACCGGATGAGGGCAGGGGACAGCCCGGACGAGGCCGGTGATCCGGGTGGCCGAACAGCGGGTCCTGCGCAGGGGCCGCTAGGACATGAGCGCGGCGACGACCCTGCTCGGCGAGGGCACGGATCTTCGCGTGGGCTCGGTTGACCGTCTGCTGACCGGCGGAGAGGGCCCTCCAGCGTCGCCCGCAGGGGGTTCGGACGGCGCCCCCGGCACCGCGGTACGCCGTGTCCGCCCAGTAGGGGATACCCGCTGGGCGGACACGGCGTCGGCGATGCTGTCGCGGGCCGCGCGGAGGTCGTGGACGGCGCCGGGCGGGGCCGGTGAGGCCCACAGCAGCCGACCGAAGGGGTCCACGATGAACTGCACATTCGTTCCGTGCTTCGTACGTTTGGAGGATTCATGCCGGGTGTCGACGTGGGCTTCTCTCGTACGGCAGTTCCTCGGGGACCGGCAGGGGACCACACGGGGTGCGCGAACCCGAACGACCAGGGCACCCCTCACGCAGTGCCTGGTCGAAAAGCGCCAATTGCCCATGAAAGAAGGTTCCTTGGCCGGACCGGGGCCAAGGGGTCGCAGGTTCAAATCCTGTCGTCCCGACCAGCGGTATCGCAGGTCGCAGGGCCGCTTCCGCCGGACGGCGGCAGTGGCCTTCACCGTTTTCGGGGCCTGGCGGCCGCGGAGTGACCGCATCACCCGCGCCGCTTCCCCGGCCGCCGGCCGGCCGGGGCGCCCGCTCGGCGGATCGGTGCCGACCGGTCCTGGGTCCATGGTGGTCGACAGGGCGGAGTGCCGCAGCGTCTTGGACACCACCACCAACGGCGCCCCGCCGGTGAGGGAGATCGTCGTGGTCAGGCGCCCCCTGCCGAGGCGACAGGGACAGAGCTGAGCCGGGGACCCGCGTCCGAGCGGCCGGACGTCAGGCGGACAGGCCCGTCGAAGCGGGTGCGCCCGTCCGCGGCTGCGACACACGGCGCGGGCCCGGTTTACTTGAGGCGGACAGGTTTTGCTGTACAGGAGCGAGTACCGGTACCCGGGACCGGTCAGGGACGCTGAACAGACCCGGTGCTTCACGTCGCCCGCCGAAATTCAGCCGGGGCCAGTTCACGACGGAGCTGGAGTACTCGGCCAGTTGCACCCCGCAACCGGCGCTTGGATTCAGCCGATGAAGTCGGTCAGGTCGCGTTCGATGGCGGCCTTGGGCTTGGCGCCGACGATGGTCTTCACGACCTCGCCGCCCCGGTAGACGTTCATCGTCGGAATGGACATGATCCCGTACTTGGCGGCCGTCGCCGGGTTCTCGTCGATGTTGAGCTTGACGACGGTGAGCTTGTCGGCCTGCTCCTCCGAGATCGCCTCCAGCGACGGGGCGATCTGGCGGCACGGACCGCACCAGGCCGCCCAGAAGTCGACCAGGACCGGCTTGTCGCTCTTGAGGACGACTTCCTCGAAGGTGGCGTCGGTGGCGGTCACGGTGGCCATGGTGATCTCCTTGTTCCTCGGGGTGGGGATGGTGGGCTCAGAGGGCGGCGGCGGCCGCGGCCTCGTCGGTCTTCTCCGGCTCGGCGTGGTGCTTCTCGGGGGCGTCGACCAGGGCGGCCAGGTAGCGCTCGGCGTCCAGGGCGGCCGAGCAGCCGGTGCCGGCGGCGGTGATGGCCTGGCGGTAGGTGTGGTCGACCACGTCGCCGGCGGCGAAGACACCGGGGATGTTGGTGCGGGTGCTCGGCGCGTCGACGGTCAGGTAGCCCTCGCCGTCCAGGGTGAGCTGGCCGCCGAACAGCTCGGTGCGCGGATCGTGGCCGATGGCGATGAACAGCCCGGTCACCGGCAGGCGGGAGGAGGCGCCGGTGACGGTGTCGCGCAGGGTCAGCCCGGACAGCTTGCCGCCGTCGGCGTGCAGCTCGGCGACCTCGCTGTTCCAGAGGAACTCGATCTTGTCGTCGGCGAAGGCCCGCTCCTGCATCGCCTTGGACGCCCGCAGGGTGTCGCGGCGGTGGACGACGGTGACCCTCTCGGCGAAGCGGGACAGGAAGGTGGCCTCCTCCATGGCGGTGTCGCCGCCGCCGACCACCGCGATGTGCTGGCCCTTGAAGAAGAACCCGTCGCAGGTGGCGCACCAGGACACGCCGCGGCCGGACAGCTCCTCCTCCCGGGGCAGGCCGAGCCGGCGGTAGGCCGAGCCGGTGGCGACGATGACCGTCCTCGCCCGGTGCACGGTGCCGGCCGTGTCGGTCACGCTCTTGATCTCGCCCTCGAGGTCGACGGCGGTGATGTCGTCGGGAAGGAGTTCGGCGCCGAACCGCTCGGCCTGGGCGCGCATGTTGTCCATCAGGTCCGGGCCCATGACGCCGTCGCGGAAGCCGGGGAAGTTCTCCACCTCGGTGGTGTTCATCAGCGCGCCGCCGGCGGTCACCGAGCCCTCGAAGACCAGCGGCTTCAGGGCGGCGCGGGCGGTGTAGAGCGCTGCGGTGTATCCCGCCGGCCCGGAGCCGATGATGATCACGTTGCGGATGCCGTTGTCCGTCATGGCGTTCACGCCTTCCGCTCGGTGTCGATCTCGGCGATCAGGGCCTCGATCCGCTCGCGGATCTCGTCGCGGATGGGGCGGACGGCGTCCACGCCCTGCCCGGCCGGGTCCTCCAGCTTCCAGTCCAGGTACTTCTTGCCGGGGAAGACCGGACAGGTGTCGCCGCAGCCCATGGTGATGACGTAGTCGGATGCCTGGACGGCCTCGGCGGTCAGCACCTTGGGCACCTCGGCCGACATGTCGACGCCGGCCTCGCGCATGGCCTCGACGGCGGCCGGGTTGACCTGGTCGGCCGGGGCGGACCCGGCGGAGCGGACCTCCACTCGGCCGCCGGCCAGGTGGGTCAGCCAGGCGGCGGCCATCTGGGAACGGCCGGCGTTGTGGACGCAGACGAACAGCACGGACGGCTTATCGGACATGAGGGCTCTCTCTTGTCTCACGGCGGGACCGGGTGGCATCACCCCTGGCTGATGTGACAGTATCAGCCCATGCTGACGTCAGTCGACACTGACCTGATTCGGGTGCTCGCCGATCCGCTCAGGATGCGCATCGTGACCCTGCTGGCCACCGAAACCCTGTGCACCACCCACCTGGTCGCCGAGACCGGGGCCAAGCAGACCAACCTCTCCAACCACCTGCGCGTGCTGCGCGAGGCCGGAGTCGTGGAGACCGAACCCTGCGGCCGCTACACCTACTACCGCCTGCGCCCGGACGTCATCGAGCACCTGGGCCGCTCCTTCACCGAGCTGGCCCGAACCGCCCGCACCACCCGCGCCGCCGAAACCCGAAGGGCCTGCCCGTGACCGCGACCGAACCCGCCTCCCAGCCCCCCGCCGGAGGGCCCGACGCCGGGGACGACTCGATCGTCGGAAAACTCTCCACCCTCGACCGCTTCCTGGCGGTGTGGATCCTGGCCGCCATGGCCGCCGGCCTGGGTCTGGGCCGGCTGATCCCCGGCCTGAACGACGCCCTGAGCAAGGTCGAGATCGGCGGCATCTCGCTGCCCATCGCGCTCGGCCTGCTGATCATGATGTACCCGGTGCTGGCCAAGGTCCGCTACGACCGCCTCGACACCGTCACCGGCGACCGCAGGCTCCTGGTCTCCTCCCTGGTGATCAACTGGCTGGTCGGACCGGCCGTGATGTTCGCCCTGGCCTGGATCTTCCTGCCCGACCTGCCCGAGTACCGCACCGGCCTGATCATCGTCGGGCTCGCCCGCTGCATCGCCATGGTCATCATCTGGAACGACCTGGCCTGCGGCGACCGCGAGGCCGCCGCCGTCCTGGTCGCCCTCAACTCCGTCTTCCAGGTCCTCGCCTTCGGCCTGCTGGGCTGGTTCTACCTCGACCTGCTGCCCGGCTGGCTCGGCCTGGGCGACGGCGCGGCCCTGGACATCTCCGCCTGGGAGATCGCCGCCAACGTCGCCGTCTTCCTCGGCGTCCCCCTGCTGGCCGGCTACCTCACCCGCCGCATCGGCGAGCAGAAGATGGGCCGCACGGCATACGAGCAGCGCCTCCTGCCCAGGATCGGCCCCTGGGCGCTGTACGGGCTGCTGTTCACCATCGTCATCCTCTTCGCCCTCCAGGGAAGGACCATCACCTCCCAGCCATGGGACGTCGCCCGCATCGCACTGCCGCTGCTGGTCTACTTCGCGCTGATGTTCTTCGGCACCTTCGCCCTGGGCCAGGCCATCGGCCTGGCCTACGAGCGCACCACCACCCTGGCCTTCACCGCCGCCGGCAACAACTTCGAACTGGCCATCGCGGTCGCCATCGCCACCTTCGGCGTCACCTCCGGCCAGGCCCTGGCCGGTGTCGTCGGCCCCCTCATCGAGGTCCCCGTCCTCATCGCCCTGGTCTACGTCGCCCTCGCCTGGCGCAAGAAGTTCACCGCGGCGCGGCCGGGGTCATGACGCGGCGCACGGACGTGGTGGTGGTCGGCGGCGGCCAGGCCGGGCTCGCCGCCGGCTACCACCTGCGCCGTCAGGGCCTGGACTTCACCGTCCTCGACGCCCAGGACGCGCCCGGTGGCGCCTGGCGGCACGCCTGGAACTCCCTGCGCCTGTTCTCCCCCGCCGCCCACTCCTCGCTGCCCGGGCGGCCCATGCCCGCACAGCCCGGCGAGACCTACCCGGACGCCGACCACGTCGTCGGCTACCTCTCCGACTACGAGAAGCGCTACGACCTGCCCGTGCTGCGCGGTGTCCGCGTCCGTGCCGTCCGCCGCGACGGTGCGTTCCTGCGGGCCGAGACCGGCGAGGGAGCCTGGCGGGCCCGCGCGGTCGTCAGCGCCACCGGTACCTGGTGGCGCCCCTTCCTGCCCGCCGTCCCCGGGCGGGAGGCGTTCCGGGGCGGGCAGCTGCACACCACCGGCTACCGGGATCCCGGACAGTTCGCCGGCCGGCGCGTCATCGTGGCCGGGGGCGGCAACTCCGGGGCGCAGATCGCCGCCGACCTCGCACTGGCCGACGTGGACCTGACGTGGGTGACCGCTCGACCGCCGAGGTTCCTGGCCGACGACATCGACGGCCGGGCCCTGTTCGACGCCGCCACCGCACGGCGCCGCGCTCTGGACGAAGGCCGTGCCGACACCGGCGGGGTGGCCTCTCTCGGCGACATCGTCGCCGTGCCGCCCGTGCGCGAGGCCAGGGACGCCGGGCTGCTCAAGGCGTCCCCGATGTTCGTCCGCCTCACCGCCGACGGTGCCGCCTGGGCCGACGGCACGACCACCGGCGCGGACACGGTCATCTGGTGCACCGGCTTCCGGCCCGCCCTGTCCCACCTCTCGCCGCTCGCCCTGCGCGGAACGCGCGGCCACATCATCACCGACGGCACCCGGGCGACGGCGGAACCACGCCTGCACCTGCTCGGTTACGGCGACTGGACCGGGCCCGCCTCGGCCACCCTCATCGGCGTCGGGCGCCCGGCACGGGAAGCGGCGCGGCAGATCGCGGACCTGCTGCGCTGACCTCCCTCACCGGTACTTGCGGTTCAAAGGAACCGTGCTCCTCCAGTCGGGCGGCACCCGGTCGAGGATCTCCTCCACCACGTAGGCACCGGCGAGATGTCGTTCCGCGGCCCGCGATTGGACAGGCTGCTGCTGAGGACGGTCATGCCGGGCGGGTCGGGCGGCCGGCACAGCCCGGTCGGTTTCAGGAAATGAGCGGGCTCGCCGCGCACCCGGCCGATGCCGATGCTCATCACGCCGTCGTCCCGGCCCCCACTGTCACCGCGTCCGCCTCTTCCTGCCTCAGGTGACGGCCCGGCTGCGACGTTCGAGGAGGACGACGTCGCGCCAGGCGCCGTGGTGACGACCGATGCGCTCGCGGGTGCCGATGACACGGAATCCGGCCCGCTCGTGGGCTGCGAGGCTGGCGGTGTTCTCGGGGAAGACCCCGGACTGGATGGTCCAGATCCCGGCCGTCTCGGTGGAGTCGATCAGCGCCTTCAGCAGGGCGGAGGCGATACCGCGGCCGCGGGCGGCGGGGTGGACGTAGACGGAGTGCTCGACCACGCCCGCGTACGCGCACCGGTCCGAGACCCTGCTCGCGGCGACCCAGCCCAGCACCGACCCGTCCGCGTCCAGGGCGGCGAAGCGGTGCTCGGGCAGTTTCGCGGTGTCGAAGGCTTCCCAGGTCGGTGCGCCGGTCTCGAAGGTGGCGTTGCCCTCGTCGATGCCCGCCTGGTAGATCGCCAGAACCTGCTCGGCGTACACGGCGGTCAGTGGCACGATCCTCGCGCTCGACGCGGTGGTGCGGCTGGTCACGGTGCTGTTTCCCCCTTGCCGAAGACGGTCAGGCCACCGCGGACGCGTTCGCCAGGAGCCGGCTCATCGCGGCGAGCACGGACGGCTCGACACGGTAGTAGACCCAGGTGCCGCGCCGCTCGGAGGTGAGCAGACCGGCTTCCCTGAGCTTCTTCAGGTGGTGGGAGACGGTCGGCTGGGAGACGCCGACATCGGAGATGTCGCACACGCACGCCTCCTCGCCCGGGTGGGAGGCGACCGCGGAGAACAGCCGCAACCGGACCGGGTCGCCCAACGCCTTGAACATCCTGGCCGCGCGCTCGGCCTCCTCGGCGGTGAAGGGGCGTTCGGTCAGCGGCGGGCAGCACGGCTCCACGGAACCGGTCTCCAGCAGCGGCAGCACCTTCGCGTTCGACATACATCTATGTTGACATATATCGAACCAGAGGTCGAGGGACCGCCGGGACATCCCCTCGCCCGGCAGGTCAGAGCCCGGCCGCGACTGCCGGCCCATGCGGCCGCGTGGACCGGCGGCCGGTCACGAGCAGTACCACACCGACGTTCTCCCGCGCGCCGTCGGCCGTGCGGACGCCGAAGCCGGCGCCGCCACCCCCGACCGCCTCGACCCGCACGCGGGCGCGGATCCCGGTCCCCGGGTGCCGCGCGTACCGGGTCGGGCGGCCGACGGCTTCGCCGCGATGCGGGCGACGGCCGCCGTCCCCGCGGAACGGCAGGCCCGGCAGCGCGCTGAACCGAGTGGGCGAGAACATGGGGAGACCGCCCCAGCGGCGCGGCCACGACCCGTCGGCCCGCCCCGGTCACCACAGCGTCGGAGCACTCCGCGAACACCTCCCCGTTTCGATAACCATCTATGTTGACGTCCGTCGAATCAAGTGTCATGCTGATCGCGCAAGCCATCGACAGATGTCGAAACACCCGAGGAGTCGCCGTGAACTCGCCCACCAACGCCGAGCTGCCCGTCGCCGTGATCGGAGCCGGTCCCGTCGGCCTGGCCGCCGCCGCCCATCTGACCGAACGCGGCCTTGATCCGCTGGTCCTGGAGGCCGGACCGGCCGCGGGCAGCGCGGTGCGGCAGTGGAGCCACGTGCGGCTGTTCTCCCCCTGGGGCGAGGTCGTCGACCCGGCCGCCGAGAAGCTGCTGGCCCCCACCGGCTGGGTCCGGCCCGACCCGGTCGGCTACCCCTCCGGCGGCGACTGGGCCGAGCACTACCTCCAGCCGCTCGCCGACGCCCTCGCCGACCGGGTGCGCTACGGCGCCACCGTCACCGGCGTCTCCCGCACCGGCCGCGACCGCGTCGTGGACGCCGACCGCGCCGGCCAGCCCTTCACCGTGCACGTCCGGTACGCCGACGGGCGCGAGGAGCGGATCCTGGCCCGCGCCGTCATCGACGCCTCCGGCACCTGGACCACCCCCGGCCCGGCCGGCGGCGACGGCCTGCCCGCCCTCGGCGAGCACGCCGCGGCCGACCGCATCACCTACCGCGTCCCCGACCTCACCGACCCGGCCGTCCGCGCCCGTCACGCCGGCCGCCGCACCGCTGTCATCGGCTCCGGCGCCTCCGCCTTCACCGCGCTGGCCTACCTGGCCGACCTCGCCCGCTCCGACGACGGAGAAGGCACCCACGCCACCTGGATCCTGCGCCGCGGCATCTCCGGCTCCACCTTCGGCGGCGGCGAGGCCGACCAGCTCCCCGCCCGCGGCGCCCTGGGTCTGGCCGCCAAGGCCGCCGTCGACGACGGGTACGCCGACGCCGTCACCGGCTTCCGCACCCAGGCCATCGAGCGCGACGGCCACGGACGCCTGATCCTGGTCGGCGAGGACGGGCGGCGGCTGGAACCGGTCGACCAGCTCATCGTCCTCACCGGCTTCCGCCCCGACCTGTCCTTCCTGTCCGAACTGCGCCTGGGCCTGGACGAGCGCCTCCAGGCACCGGTGGCACTCGCCCCGCTGATCGACCCCAACGTCCACTCCTGCGGCACCGTCTACCCCCACGGCCACCGCGAGCTGTCCCACCCCGAACCCGGCGTCCACCTGGTGGGCATGAAGTCCTACGGCCGCGCCCCGACCTTCCTGGCCATGACCGGCTACGAGCAGGTCCGCTCCACCGCCGCCGCCCTCGCCGGAGACCTGGAGTCGGCCGACCGCGTGGAGCTGACCCTGCCCGAGACCGGAGTGTGCGGCGGCGCCGGACTCTTCGACACCCCCGAGACGGCCGAAGGCAGCGACCAGACCGGCGGGGGCTGCTGCGGCGCCCCGGCACCCGAACCGCAGCCCGTCCAGCTCACCACCCCCGCAACAGCCACCCCCGCACCGGCCACGACCCCGGCCGCACAGACCGCACAGACCGACCGGACCACACCCGCCGACCAGGCCCCGGCCGGCGGCTGCTGCGGCGCGTGACCACCCCTCACAGCAGCGGGGTCGCGACCGGATCGGGGGACCGGTCGCGACCCCGCGCCACCCTCCCCGCCCTCTGCGCCACCCAGATCACCGGCTGGGGAATCGTCTACTACGCCTTCCCGTGCTGAACCCGAGGATCACCACGGCCACCGGCTGGCCGACCGGGGCGACAACGGCCGCGTTCTCCCTCGCCCTGCTCGTCTCCGCCCTCGCCGGGATCCGTGTCGGCCGGATCATCGACCACCGCGGACCACGCACCGTCATGACCGCCGGCTCGGTCCTCGGCACGGTCAGTCTCCTGGTCATCGCCGCCGCTCCGAACCCGGCCGTGTTCTTCACCGGGTGGCTGCTGGCCGGAGGGGCGATGGCGGCCACCTTCTACCAGCCCGCCTTCGCCGCCCTGACCCGCTGGTGGGCCCCCGACCACATCCGCGCCCTGACCGCCGTCACCCTCGCCGGCGGGCTGGCCTCCACCGTCTTCGCGCCCCTCACCGCGGTGCTGGCCGACCACCTTTCCTGGCGCGCCACCTACGCCGTCCTCGCGGCGGTCCTCGCCGCCGTCACCATCCCCGCCCATGCCCTCGCCCTGCGCGCGCCCTGGCCCGCGGTCCCCTCCGAGTCCGCCCGTACCACCGGCAACGTCGCCGCGGCGGCGCGCACCCGGCCGTTCCGGATGCTGGCGATCTCCCTGACTCTTTCGGCCCTCGCCGTCTCCGCCGTCGTCATCGCCCTCGTCCCCCTCCTGGTCGAACGCGGCTACACCACCACTCAGGCCGCCTGGGCCCTGGGCCTGGGCGGCGCCGGACAGACCGCCGGCCGCGCCCTGTACGCCGCCCTCGCCCGCCGCACCACCGTGACCGCACGCACCACGTCGCTGGTCGCACTCGGCGGCGCCACCACCGCCGCCCTCGCGCTCGTCCCGGGCCCCTACGGCCTGCTGCTCACCCTGTCCGCCGCCGCCGGCATGGTCCGCGGAAACCTCACCCTGTTGCAGGCCACCGCCGTCACCGACCGGTGGGGCACCAGCCACTACGGCCGTCTCTCCGGGCTCCTCGCGGCCCCCACCACCACGGCGTCCGCTCTCGCTCCTTTCGCCGGAGCAGCCCTGGCCGCACCACTGGGCGGCTACCCCCACATGCTCACCGTCCTCGCCGTCGTCTCCTTCGTGGCGGCCCTCGGTGCGCTCGGCACCAAACCCCGCACCGTCCGCGGCGATGGAGGGCGCCATGCCGCCTGAACTCGCTCCGTTGACGCGCATACGAGTCGGCGCCGCCCGGACCAGGGAGCCCTTGTGGGCATCGGGCAGGAGAGCGCACGACGGAGATACGGGCAGGCCCATGCTTCCCGGGCGGGTTCACGGGGGCCGTCCGGGGACCACACGGGGTGCGCGCATCCGAGCGACCCGGGCGTTCTCCACGCGGCGACGGACCGGGAAGCACCGATCGCCCCTGGAACAGCGGCCTCCGGCCGCTGGGGTCAAGGTGTCGCATGTTCGGGTCCTGTCCCCCCGACCAGCGGTTTCGCAGGTCGCAGGGCCGCTTCTACCGGACGGCGGCAGTGGCCTTCACCGTTTTCGGGGCCTGGCGGCCGCGGAGTGACCGCATCACCCGCGCCGCTTCCCCGGCCGCCGGCCGGCCAGGGCGCCCGCTCGGCGGATCGGTGCCGACCGGTCCTGGGTCCATGGTGGTCGCGGGGTGGCCGCGCTCGGCCGTCGGCGCGGTGGAGCGCCACTCCACCGGTGACCGCTGCGCGGGCCCGGCGTTTCGGAACTTCCGCGCCCCGGCCGGAGGGCATGACGCGAATCCATCACTCCGCAGGATCGTCTCTGCCCGAACTGAGGCGTGGGCGCCGTGGTCGGAAGGTGCCCGGCCGCGGAAGCGGGACGGCTGTTTGGCGGTGGACCCTCCGGGGACCCGGGGCCCGTGGTGCACAGGTATCCACGCTCTCGTGCGTTTTCACCGCCGAGGGCCCGGCTGCCCGGCACGGACGGCTGCGAAGGCGGGTCGGTCCCGCCCTCGTGCGCGAGGGTCCGGGCCGTGGGGCCGGCCGGGTGAAGCCGCGTCCGCACCCCGGCGGGGGCGGTCCCCCGATCCGGCCGGCACACGGAGGCACGATCACCATGACCTGGCCGGACGGCTACCTCGCCGAGTTCCACCGCGAGCGCTCCGGGATCACCGAGGCGGTGCTGACCCGCACCGCCCACCGCGACGGCCGCACCACCCCGTACGAGTGGCTGCTCGACGCCGTCCCTCCGCAAGGCGGGGTCCTGGATCTGGCCTGCGGCAGTGCCCCGATGTGGCCCGCCCTGCGGGAGCGGCCGTACGTCGGGGTCGACACCTCCCCTGCGGAACTGGCCCTGGCGCGGGACAGAGGGGCCGGCCCGCTGCTGCTCGCGGACGCCGGCGCCCTGCCGCTCGCCACCGGCAGCACGGACACAGTGGTGTGCGCGATGGCCCTGCAGATCATGACCCCGCTGCCCGGCGTGCTGGCCGAGGCCGGCCGGGTCCTTCCGCCGGGCGGCCGTCTGGTGGCACTCGTGCCGGACCGGGGGCCCCTGCGGGGCGCCGACCCGCTGTGGCTGGCCGGCCTGCTGGCCGCGCTCGGCCGCACCATCGGCTACCCCAACGATGCCGCGCTGCGGCGCCCGCTGCCCCGTCTCCTGGGCGCGGCCGGGCTGCGCCTGGCCGACGACCGGCGGCGCCGCTTCATCTACCGACCGGCCGGGCCCGCGGACGCCGACCTGTTCCTGTCCTCGCTCTACCTGCCCGGTCTGCCGGCGTGGCGGCTGCGGGCGGCTCGCCGGTGGCTGCGCGTGGCGGCCCGCGTGCACGCCGGCCTGCCGGTACCGCTGCGCCGCATCACCGCCGTACGGAAGTGACACGGCGGCCGCCCGGCCGCCGCACACGCCGCCGGAACAGGGGGCGGCTTCCGCCTCACCGTGCCCGTGGAACTCGCCGCGCCGCCTCGCCGGGAGCGCGCGTCAGCGGCTCGTGCTCCGCGCACCGGGTACTGCCGTGCCATGGCACGGCAGTACCCGGTCGACCATGTACCGGACAGGCTGCTGACGTCCGAAGACGCCGAACCTCGGGGCGGGGCGGGCAGTGGCCGCTCACGGTACGGCGCGTGCCCGCCCGGGCGTACGGGACTGCGGCGCGTATGCGCCGGCGATCTCGTCGACCTGCTGGTATCCGGCGCGCAGCAGGAAGGTGTTCAGGCGGCCGTAGGACTTGGCGCCGAGGACGAAGAAGTGCGGTTCGGGGGTGCGCAGGATCTCGATCCCGGTGGACGGCTGGGCCAGGCAGTCGCCACCGGCCGAGCCGAGCAGGGCGGCGGAGAGGTTCATGGGGGCGGCGGTGGCGTAGCACTCGTGGATCTGGAGCTGCCGGTGGAGGGAGGCGTCGCCGCTGTACCCGGTCAGCGCCACGATGTGGTCGCAGACGATCTCGCGCGGGCCGTGCCCGGTGGCGAGGTCCGCGCGGATCCGGTCGCCGTCGGAGCTCAGGGCCCGGACGTGGGCGCCGGTGTGCACGGTGACGCGGTCGCAGGAGCCGTCGGCCAGGGCCCGTGAGGTGTCGACGAGCCGGCGGCGGCCCGGCAGCGTGTCGCCGGGGACGGCGCCCCAGTCGGGCGAGGGGCCGCGCACCACCCATTCCAGACGGGTACCGGGCAGGCGGGCCAGGGCGTCGGCGGCGGTCTGGGCGGACTTCCCGGCGCCGACGAGGAGGACGGTGCCCGCCCAGCGGTCCGGGTCGCCGGTGGGTGGGATGGTGCGGGTGATGCGGTGGTCCAGGGCCCGCTCGCCGGGGGCGGGGATGCCGCCGGCGCCGAGGGGGTTGGGGTGGGAGTAGGTGCCGGTGCAGTCCAGGACGAGGCCGGCCTCGGCGGTCTCCTCCGCGCGAGCGGGGTCGCCAGGGGTGTCGAGGAGGAGGGTGAAGGGCGCGGCGGCGCGGACGCCGGTGCCGATCTGTTCGTGTTTGAGCAGGCCGGTACGGGCGAGGGCGGCGACCCGGGTGCGCAGCCGGACGCGGCCCTCGAGTACGGGCAGCGCGGCGATCGGGTCGAGCAGGCGGTCGGCGAGTTCGGCTCCGGTGGGGCAGTCGTCGCCGGCCGGGGCGTTCGGCAGGTGGCGGCGCATCCGGTGGGAGACGTTGAGGTCCCAGGGGGTGAACAGGCGCACGTGCCCCCAGGTCCGTACATGGGCGGCGGTGGTGCCGCCCGCCTCGTAGACGGTGAACGGCCATCCGGCGTCGGCGCAGGCGAGTGCGGCGTCGAGGCCGACGGGCCCGGCGCCGAGGATCGCGACGTGTCGTTGCATGGTGACTCCCTCCTGCCCGCGGGTCAGACGGCGCAGTGAACGGGGCGGGGCAGGCTGCCGTCGGTGAGGCGGGCGGTGAAGAACCGCTCGGTCACCCGCTGTTTGCCGGTCTCCAGGGGGGTTCCGGCGGGGGCGAGGTGCAGGTCGGGGCTGGTGGCCAGGTCGGCTCCGGCGGGGTGCCAGTGCAGTCCGTCGGCGGTGACGGCCAGTTCCGGGATGCTGGAGTCCTCGCCGATCTCGACCCCGCTCTCGGAGAAGCCGCGGCGCAGCAGCGGGCGTACGGCGAAGTGGTCGGCGGGCAGGCCGAGTGAGGCCAGCAGTTCGGCGACCGCGGGGATCTCGCGGGTGTTGTCCGGGGTTTCGGTGAGGGCGACGCGCGGGGGCAGGCCGAGGTCGATCAGGCGGCGGATGCCGTCCAGGGTCCGCCGCCAGGAGCCGGAGCCGCGGTGCGCGTCGTGGGTGTGGGCGGTTGCACCGTCCAGGGAGGTCTGGACGGTGAGCTTGCGGCCGGCCAGGTCGGCCAGTCCGTCGGCGCGGCGGCCGCGCAGCAGCATGGCGTTGGTCATGACGACGGTGGGCAGCCGCGTGGAGGCGTGGTCGAGGATCTCGACGATGTCGGGGTGGAGGAAGGGCTCGCCGCCGGTGAGGTACAGCTCGGTGAACCCGGCCCCGACGGCCTCGTCGGCCAGGGCTCGGACGGTGTCGGCGGGCAGGGTGCGGGGGTCCGCCTTCGGCGAGGAGGCCACCGCGCAGTAGTCGCAGGCCAGGTTGCAGTGGAAGTTGGTGTAGAGCCACAGCCGGGACGGGAAGTACGCGGTGCCGAACAGCGGCACCACCGGGCGGTCGCCGTGCGGGTCCGGTTCGGCGGACGGCCCCCAGCGGTCCTCGGCGGGTGTGAAACCGGCGGGCAGGGTGGAGCGGTAGAGATGGTAGCGGCCCCGGGAGCGCTCGGGTGGGGGCAGGACCTCCAGGCAGGTGGTCCACCAGCCGGTCTCGATGGTCTCGGCGAACACCTCGGGCAGCCCGGCGGCGCGCATCGACCGGGCCTGGGCCCGCCAGTCGTAGGCGAGGGGGACCAGTTCCGCGGACACGCACCCGCCGTCGAGGTCGAGGACGGCGTACCGGACCTCGCGGCGGCCGTCGTTGGCCGGTTTGCCGAGCACTCCGACGTTGACCACCAGCGTGTCGCCGACGCGCCGCTGCCAGGGCAGGCCGCTGTGGGTGCACAGCACCACGTCCGCGCCGGACGCCTCGGCGCGCAGGCGGTGCTGGTCCTCGGGAAGCGACTCCCACCAGAAGTCGTTCAGCGCCAGGGTGGAGCCGTGGACCATGTGGACGTCCGTGCCGTCGATGGTCTCGCGGTGTTCGGTGGGCAGGGTGCCCATCCAGGCGGCGAAGTCGCGGCCGGTGGTGGCCAGGGTGTGGTCGTAGATCAGCTGGGCGTACTCGTTGTCCTTCGGGTCGCGGTAGCCGCAGCCGCAGTCGGTGTCGCCGCGGGCGACGGCCACGTCGTAGTTACCCGCGACGCACTCGACGGCGTTGTCGGTCAGGATCGGCCACAGGGCGTCGACCTCGGCTCCGAACCCGCCGAGGTCGCCCAGGCAGAAAAGCCGCTCGCAGCCTCGGGCGCGGGCGTCGTCGACGAAGGCCGCCAGGGCGTACGGATTGCCGTAGGGGCCTCCGCATACCGCGATGCGCATGGGGTTTCTCCAGGGTCGGGAAGGTGGTGCGGGGTGTCAGGGGTTCCGCGAGGCCGGTCGGAACCGTTCGCGGCACAGGAGGAGTCCGGGGCCCGCGGCGTAGCGGGCGCGGATGGATTCGGGGTCGACGCCCGCGAAGTACAGCAGTTTCAGGTACTGCATGAAGGCGATCATGCGCCAGGTGCCATGGGCGGTCAGGCGGCGGGAGGAGGCCGTCGAGGTGGCGGGCAGCAGGCGCAGCCGGCCGCGCCGGTGCAGACGCCGCGACATCTCCAGGTCCTCCATGATGGCCAGGTCCGGGAAGCCGCCGAGGTCGTCGAAGACGGTGCGGCGGACGAACATGGCCTGGTCGCCGAAGACATGGTGCAGGCGGCGGGCCCTTATGTTGGACGTCCGGGCCAGGTAGTCCAGGCCGGGGGTCCTGCGGTCGAAGCGGAGGGTCAGCCCTCCCCCGACCACCCGCGGGTCGGTGAGGCAGGCGCGGATCTGGCCGAGGGCGGCCGGGTCGATCGCGGTGTCGGCGTGGACGAACCACAGCACCTCGCCATGGGCGTGGCGGGCGCCTTCGTTCATCTGCCGGGCGCGACCGCGGGCACCGCGCACCACCGTCGCGTGGGGGGCGGCGAGGGCGGCGGTGGCGTCGGTGGAACCGCCGTCGACGACGATCAGCTCGCAGTCGGGGAAGTCCCGGCGCAGGCGGCCCAGCGCGGCCTGGATCGTGTCCTCCTCGTCGAGGACGGGGACGATGACCGACACCTTCACGTGTTCTCCTCGGGCCGGAGCAGGGCGGCGATCCGGGGCGGCAGCAGCGGATCCCGCAGGAGTGCGGCGGCGTCCCCGGGAGTGTCCAGGTCCCGCAGGGGGGAGAGGAGTTCGGTGCGCAGCCCCTGGCCGGCGGCGAGCGCGAGGGTGGCGGCCAGCACCTTGTCCGTGCTCCACCACGCCGGGTCGAGACCGAAGAGCCGGGGGTGCGGGGCGTGTGTGCCGATCAGGTAGTAGCCGCCGTCCAGCGCCGGCCCCAGCACCACGTCCCGGCCGTCCAGGGCCGTGAGGGCGGCGGCCAGCAGGTCACCGGTCAGGGTGGGTGCGTCGGTTCCGATGACCAGCAGCGGTCCGGCTCCGTCGGCGAACGCCTCCCCCGTCGCGGCCGCCAGCCGCCGCCCGAGGTCCCCGCCGCGCTGGGTGAGCATGCGGACGGCGGGGGGCGCCGGGTCGCGGGCGGCGGCCGGGCCGTCGCCCGTGGTGTACGCCAGGTAGGTGCGCAGACCGAGCGACGCCACCGTCTCCAGGGCGTGCCGGATGAGTTCGGCCTGCAACCCGGCGCAGCGTGCGGGGCCGAGCAGCGGATGCAGCCGGGTCTTGACCGTGCCCGGCCGGGGTTCCTTGGCCATCACCAGGACGGCGGGGGTTCCCGTGCTCACGAGCCGAACCGGTGGACGACCCCAGCGGGTGTCACCGGCTGCGCGTCCAGCAGGGGCAGGGCGTGCCCGACCAGGTCGGCCAGGACCTTCCGGCTCGCCGCCATCCGTTCCAGCAGTGCCTCGACCGGCTCGGGCACGGGTGCGACGCCGTTGGCGTGGTCGGTGACGAACCCGACCAGGGCCAGGGGCAGTTCGGCCTCTCCGGCGAGAACCGCCTCCGGACCCGCGGTCTGGCTGACGGCGGTGACGCCCGCGGCGGCCAGGGCCGCGATCTCGGGGCGGCTGTTGAACCGGGGGCCGTCCACGTGCCCGTACACCCCGCCGGGGACGACGGGCACCCCGGTGTGCCCGGCGGCGGTGACCAGTGCCTGGCGCAGCGGTTCGCTGAAGGGCCTCTCGAAGATCCAGTGACCGCGGCCGGCCTCGCCGGGGGTGTCGTACCAGGTGCACAGGCTGCCGTCGGGCAGCCGGTTGGCGGGGAAGTACAGGTCGTCGAAGACCACCAGCGAGCCGGGCCGGACGGCCGCGTCCACGGATCCGCAGACGGTGAGGGACACCACGGCCTCGACCTTGCGGTCGAGCAGGGCGGCGAGGTTGGCCTTGTGGTCGACCTGGCCGGACAGCCGGTGGTGGCCCTCGCCGTGCCGGGACAGCTGCACGATCTCCCCGCCGGGCAGACGGCCCTCGGTGACCGTGACCGTTCCGTGGCCGGTGGTGACGGCCTGCTCGGCGGCGTCGTGCAGGTGGGGCCAGCGGTAGCTGCCCGAGCCGGTGATGACTCCGATGCGCATGGGCTACTTCTCCTCGTTGTCCTCGGCGGTGGAGGGTCCGGGGCGGGTGGTGCGGTCGCGGACCCCGACGACCGGCAGCAGGGTGCGCAGCGCCGCGTTCTCGCCCGGGTCGAGGACGGAGTGCTGGACGCAGGCGGGCACCAGGGTGCCGTCCTCGGGGTGGGCCATGGCGTAGTGGCAGGCGGACAGCCGCTCCTGGGTCTCGCGCAGCCTCGGGTCCTCGCTCGTCTCGCCGCGCCGCATCAGCTCCCAGGCCGGGGCGACGTCCTCGGCGTCCATGAACTGGTGCATCACGAACGTCACCGGCCGTACCCGCAGGCGGTTGCGGAGCAGCCCGCCGACGCCCACGCGGCGCACCGTGCGCACCAGCCAGCCCAGCGCCGTGGTGACGGCGGCCGGGTGCCGGACGACGACGCGCAGCACTCTGGCGGCGAGCAGGGCGGGCGGGGTGCCGGTGAAGTTGACCTTCCCGAAGTGGCGGAAGAAGGCGTCGCGCACCGCCAGGTCGCGGGGGTCGTCCCCGTCCAGGAAGGGGAACCACCGCTCGCCGGCGTAGAAGCCGTAGGCGGTGCGGTTGCAGCGCACGTCGCCGTTGTGGAACACGTCGTGGTCCAGCCGGGCACCGGCGCCGCGCTCGATCTCCGCCCACACCGCGTCCGGGGTCGCCTCGCGGTAGTCCTCCTTCCAGCGCCGCTCGTCGCCGACGAAGGCGGCCGGCTGGAAGGAGAACATGCCGAACCCCATGGCGTGGCAGTCGCGGATGACGTCCGCGACCTCCTCCAGGTTGCCGGGGGTGACGGTCATGTTGTGGGCGAGGAAGGAGCGTACGCCGTGTTCGCGGCGGAGCCTGGCGAACATGTGGGTGAAGCGCCGGCGGTAGGGGTTCAGCGCCCTCTCGCTCGGCGGGCGTTCGATGCCGCGCCGCCCGTACATGAGCTTGTCGAAGTGCGCGGCGAAGGAGAGCCGGCCGAAACGCCTCCTGCCGTCGGGTCCCAGCGCCAGCCGCACCAGGTGGTCGTAGTCGAAGTCGCCATGGGTGAAGCTCATCGGCTCGCGGCCGTGCTCACGCATGATCTCCAGGGCGGCTGCGTGGTCGTCGGGCGGCAGCAGGCTGACCTCGCCACCGATGAGCTGGGCGTGGGCGCGCGGGCCGCGCAGCCTGCGCAGCAGGCCCATCTGGGCGGCGACCTGCTCACGGGTGTGGGGGCCGTCGACGCGGACGGCGTTGGCGTCGCGGGAGTGGTAGCAGGGGGTGCACTTCAGGTTGCACCTGGGGAAGACGCCGTGGGTGCCCTCGCACCCCACGGCGTGCCGGCCGATGACCTGGGCGGGTGTTCTGGCCGACTGCGGCAGTTCGGCCCAGCGGCGCTCCATCGCCGCCACGAACTCCGGGTCGTAGGGGCGGGTGGCACGTTCCAGGGCGCGCAGCGACGCCATCAGTCC
This sequence comes from Streptomyces shinuiensis, assembly GCF_043660855.1. Lineage (NCBI taxonomy): Bacteria > Bacillati > Actinomycetota > Actinomycetes > Kitasatosporales > Streptomycetaceae > Streptomyces > Streptomyces shinuiensis. The sequence goes on from NZ_JBIHML010000001.1 coordinate 742,770, forward strand.
CATCGGGTGTTCTCCTGCTCTGTGCGTGGGGTGCCGGGTACCGGCCGGGGGATCACCGCCGTACCTTCCTGCGCAGGGTGAGCAGCGCGCCGGTGGCCCGGCTGCCGCGGGCCAGGCGGGCGTGGACGTCGGCCAGGGCTGCGTGCCAGGGGCCGTCGGCGTAGGTCGGGTAGGGGTGCACGGTCCGGGCGTACTCGGACGCGGTCCAGCCCAGCCGGACCGCGGAGGCCAGGTGCGCGATCGTCTCCCCGGCCCGCGGCGCGACGACCGTGGCGCCGACGACTCGGCCGCGCGGGCCCAGCACCAGGGTGGTGAGGCCCTCGGTACGGCCGTCGGCGACGGCCCGGTCGACCCGGTCGTGGTCCAGGGAGCGCACCCGTACCGCGTCGCCGAACCTCTCGCGCGCCTCGTCGGCGGTCAGCCCCACGCGAGCGATCTCGGGGTCGGTGTACGTCACCTGCGGCACGGCGTCGTAGCCGATCCGGCGCCGCACCCCGAGCAGGGCGTCCGTGGCGGCGGCCGCCCCCTGCACGCCGCCCAGATGGGTGAAGGCCGAGCGGCCGGTGACGTCCCCGGCGGCGTAGACGCGCGGGTTGGCGGTACGCAGCCGGTCGTCCACCCGGACGTGTCCGCGCCCGGTCAGCTCCACCCCGGCCGACTCCAGGCCGAGCCCGGCGGTGCCGGCGCTGCGGCCGGTGACGGCCAGCAGGACGTCGTACGGCAGGGGTCCGCCCGGGCCGTACAGCGCCCCGCCGTCGGCCTTCTCGGCCCGGTGGCCGGTCAGGACTGTGAGCCCTTCGGACTCAAGCCGCTCCCGCAGCACCCGGGAGGCGCGCGGCTCCTCACGGGGCATCAGCCGGTCCGCCGCCTCCACGATCGTCACCTGCGAGCCGAGGCGTGCGAACGCCTGGCCCAGCTCGCATCCGATGGGTCCGCCGCCCAGCACGACCAGGCGCGCCGGCAGCTCGGCCAGGTCCCAGACGGTGTCGCTGGTCAGCGGATCCGCCTCGGCCAGACCGGGGACCGGGGGCAGGGCCGGGGACGAGCCGGTGGCGATCACCGCGTACCGGAAGGACACCTCCCGCCCGTCGACGGCGAGGGTGCGCGGCCCGGTGAAGACGGCACGGCCGTGCGCCGTCTTCACACCGAGCGAACCGAGCGCCTCGGCCGAGTCGTGCGGCTCGATCGCGGCGATCGCCCGTCTGATGCGCCCCATCACCGCAGCCAGATCGGCGGGGCCGGCAGGGGCGGACAGACCGTGGTCCCCGGCACGGCGGGCGGCCGCCACCTCGGCGGCCGCGTGCAGCAGCGCCTTGCTGGGCACGCATCCCGTCCACAGGCAGTCCCCGCCCAGCCGGTTCCGCTCCACCAGCAGGGTCCGGGCGCCGAACCGCCCGGCGGTGCGGGCCGCCGTCAGTCCGGCACTTCCGCCGCCGATGACCACCAGGTCGTAGACGCTCATGGTGCAGTCCTTCTCCAGCTCTCCGGGCGGGTACGGCGGTTCGGCCGCGGTCAGCGGCGCGGGAGGGTAACCCGCCGGGACAACTCCAGCCTTCCCTCCGCACACAGGTTTCCGGCGGTGGCGCCCCGGACCGGTCCTCCGGTCCGGCGTGTCGCGGATGGAACGGCATGGACGGAATGGCGTGGCGGCCGACCGGGTTCCCGGTGAGGCCGCGGAGCGCGGCAGGTCCGCCGACAGGCGCGTACCGGCCCCGCGGAACCCTGCGGCGCATACGGCACGAGCGGTACCGGACCGGGAAGGGCGGCCCGATGGGCGGGCGGGGGGCGGGCGCCGTCGCGTCACCGCCTGCCACGGCTCCCCGCCCCGGCCTCACCGCACGGCCCCGCCCGGCCGAGCGGCCCCGCCCGGCGTCCGGAACCGCCGCCGTGCCGGGTCGCGGCCGAAACGCTGACCGCCCACGACACCTCGCAGGAGTACATGTGATTCGCCGAGCCGTACCGTCCGAGCCCGCCGCGCCGCCGTCCGGGCGGGAGCGCGGGGTGCGTCCGCCGGTCCGGGGGGCGACGATCCGGCTGGCCGTGTTCGTGGTGCTGCTGGCCGTTCTGGGAAGCTGGGCCGCGCTGGACGGTGGCGGGCTGCCGGGCGACATCCGCCGGTGGGTCGACTCGCTCGGCGTCTGGGGACCGCTGGTCTTCGCCGTCTGCTACGCGCTGGCGGTGACCGCGCTGCTGCCCGGGTCGGTGCTGACCGCCTCCGCGGGTGCTCTCTTCGGCCTCCCGCTGGGTGCGGCGGCGGTGCTGGCGGGGGCGACCGCGGGCGCGGCGCTCTCGTTCGGGCTGGCGCGGTGGCTGGGGCGTCCGGCGGTGGCCCGGTACGCGGGGGCGGGGCGGCTGGCGCGCCTCGACGCGTATCTGTCCCGCCGCGGCTTCGCGGCCGTGCTGGTCCTGCGCCTGGTGCCGCTGTTTCCCTTCAACATGGTCAACTACGGGGCGGGGGTGGCGGGTGTCCGGTTCGCTCCCTACGTGGCGGCCACCGCGCTGGGCATCGTTCCCGGCACGCTCGTCTACACCGGCCTCGGCGGGGCCCTGCGCGATCCGGACTCCCCCGTGCTGTGGGCCGCGCCGGCCGCACTGCTGCTGCTGAGCGCGGGTGGCTGGTGGGCGGCGCGGGCCGTCCGCTCCCGCACCGGGGGTCCGGTCCGCCCGACAGTGGCCGGTGAGGCGCCGGCGGGCCGCGGGGAGGGAATGCTCCGACCGGCACGGCGGGTTCCCGTCCCGCCCCCGTCCGTACCCGGGGGCGTCCCGGTGGCAGACGGCCATGGCGCGGTGCCGGCAAACGGGTCGGCGCCGTCCTTCCGCCCCGGCCCCGGGCGCCCCCGGCGCTGAGCGGGCGGCCCGCCTCGGTGTCCGGACGCGGGTCCGGACGCGGACAGCGCCGGGTGGTGGCCGGCGATCGGTGCCCGGCCCGGCGTCTCAGGACCTGTTGCCCGGTTCGTGGCGCCGATGCTGTGGGCGATCGGTTCCCTGGTCACCTTCCTGCTCGGCGGGATCACCGGTGTCATCCTGGCCTCCCCGCCGATGGACTGGCATGTGACCGACTCCTACTTCGTGGTGGCGCACCTGCACTACGTGCTGTTCGGCACGGTCGTCTTCGCGATGTTCGGCGGTTTCTACTTCTGGTGGCCGAAGTTCACCGGGAGGATGCTCGACGAGCGGCTGGGGAGGATCCACTTCGCGCTGACCCTGGTCGGGTTCCAGGTCACCTTCCTGGTCCAGCACTGGCTCGGCCAGTTCGGCATGCCGCGCCGCTACGCCGACTACCTGGCGGCCGACGGCTACACCGCCCTCCATCTCGTCTCCACGGCCGGCTCGATGATCCTGGGGATCTCGACGCTGGTGTTCCTGTACAACCTCTGGTGGACCGCCCGGTACGGGAAGAAGGCCGAGGGGAACGACCCGTGGGGTTACGGCCGCTCGCTGGAGTGGGCGACCTCCTGTCCGCCGCCACGGCACAACTTCACCGCCCTGCCGCGCATCCGGAACGAGGGCCCCGCCTTGTTGCGGTTGGTGCGGCCCGGCGAGGCCCACTGGGTGTGCCTGTGGTAGAAGACCAGGAACAGGTGGAGCACGATCAGGCCGACCAGCAGCCCCGGCACCAGCAGGATGTGCAGCGAGTACAGCCGGGGGACGATGTCCTCGCCCGGGTACTCGCCGCCGAGGACGAGGAAGGCGAGATGGGTGCCGACCACCGGGACGGACAGCATGATGCCCTCGGTGATCCGCAGTCCCGTCCCCGACAGCAGGTCGTCGGGGAGCGAGTAGCCGCTGAACCCCTCCAGCGTAGCCAGCAGGAACAGGGTGACCCCGACCATCCAGTTGGCCTCGCGCGGCCTGCGGAACGCCCCGGTGAAGAAGATCCGCAGCATGTGCACGGCGATCGCGGCGAGGAACACCAGCGCCGTCCAGTGGTGGGTCTGGCGGACCAGCAGACCGCCGCGCACGTCGAAGCTGATCTCCAGGGTGGAGGCGTACGCCTCGGACACCGGCACCCCGCGCAGCGGCGCGTACGAGCCGGTGTAAACCGTCTGGGCCATGCTCGGTTCGAAGAACAGCGTCAGGTAGACACCGGTCAGCAGCAGTACCGCGAAGCTGTACAGGGCCAGCTCGCCCAGCAGGAACGACCAGTGGTCGGGAAACACCTTGCGCAGCAGTCCGCGGCCCGCCTCGGAGACCGGCAGCCGCCGGTCCAGCGTACGGTAGCCGTAACGCGCCGCCTCCCCCGCCTCGTTCCTCCACCGCGCTCGTCTTCTCGACAGCAACATCGGCGCCCTTTCTCGCCTTCACCACGCGAAGCACGCCAGTGCCCGCCGAGCGGTGTGCCAAACGCCGGACGCCCGGCGTTTGGCGGTAGGGAGGGCGCGATCTCGGCGGACGGGGCGTCCGGGAGACCGCCGGTCGGGGTGCCGGTGCCGTGGAGTGCGGTGGGCAGGGCGCTCACCCGCCCTGCTCCCCCTCGGGACGCTTGCCGCCGGGCAGGAACTCCTGAACCTTGGCCTTGACCCCCTGCCGGACCATCGAGCCCCGGTCGCTGTCACCGCGCAGGATGGCGGATGCGGTGGCCTCCATCTGGTCCCGGGTGGCGTGCGGGGGGATCGGCGGCACGGCGGGGTCGGTGCGCACGTCGATGACGAAGGGACGGTCGGCCGCCAGCGCCCGCTCCCAGGCGGGCCGGACGTCGTCCGGCTTCTCCACACGAACCCCGTCCAGGCCGAACCGGGTGGCGATCTCGGCGTAGGGCAGGTCGGGAATGTGCTGGGACTCCTCGAACTGCGGAGCGCCGCTCATCGACCGCATCTCCCAGGTGACCTGGTTGAGGTCCCGGTTGTTCAGCACGCACACGACCAGCCGCGGATCGGACCACCGGGAGTGGTACTTGGCGGCGGTGACCATCTCCATCAGGCCGTTCATCTGCATCGCCCCGTCGCCGACCAGGGCGACGACCGGCCGGTCGGGGTGGGCGAACTTCGCCCCGATGGCGTAGGGCACACCCGGCCCCATGGTCGCCAGCGTGCCCGACAGCGAACCGCGCATCTCGCCCCTGAACCGCAGGTGGCGGGCGTACCAGTTGGCGGACGAGCCGGAGTCGGCGGTGACGATGGCGTTCTCGGGCAGCAGGCCGTCCAGCGCGTGCACCACGTACTCGGGGTTGACCGGGTCGGCGTCCAGCGCGGCGCGCCGCTGCATCACCTCCCACCAGCGGGAGACGTTCTCCTCGACGGTGTGCCGCCAGGAGCGGTCCTCCTTGCGGTGCAGCAGCGGCAGCAGCCGCTCCAGGGTGACGCGCGCGTCGCCGACGAGGTTCACCTCGAAGGGGTAGCGCATCCCAAGCATGTGCGGGTCGATGTCGATCTGCACCGCGCGTGCCTGGTCGAGGTCGGGCATGAACTGGGTGTACGGGAAGTTGGAGCCGACCACCAGCAGGGTGTCGCAGTCGCGCATCAGCTCGTAGCTGGGCCGGGTGCCGAGCAGGCCGATGGCACCGGTGACGTAGGGCAGCGTGTCGGGCAGGACGTCCTTGCCCAGCAGCGCCTTGGCCACTCCGGCGCCGAGCACGTCGGCGGTCTGCTCGACCTCGCTCCGCGCGCCCCGGGCGCCCTGGCCGATCAGCACGGCGACCTTCTCGCCGGCGTTGAGCACCTGCGCCGCCCGCGTGATGTCCTCGTCCGCGGGGACCGGGGCGGACCTGCCCAGCCCGAGGCTGGAGGGCACCATCTTGAACTCGTGGGCGGGCGGGGTGTAGTCCAGCTCCTGCACGTCGGCCGGGAGGATGATCGCGGTCACCGTGCGACGCCCGTAGGCGGTGCGGATCGCCCGGTCGATGAGGTTGGGCAACTGCTCGGGCACCGTCGCCATCTCGCAGAAGTCGGAGGCGACGTCCTTGTACAGGCTGTTCAGATCGACTTCCTGCTGATAGGAGCCGCCCATCGCGCTGCGGTCGGTCTGGCCGACGATCGCCACCACCGGGACATGGTCGAGCTTGGCGTCGTACAGGCCGTTGAGCAGGTGGATCGCCCCGGGGCCGGAGGTCGCCGCGCACACCCCCACCTTGCCGGAGAACTTCGCGTACCCCACAGCCTGGAAGGCCGACATCTCCTCGTGCCGGGACTGGACGAACTTCGGCTCGTCCCCCGCCCGGCCCCACGCGGCCAGCAGACCGTTGATGCCGTCTCCCGCGTACCCGAAGACGTGGTCCACTCCCCACTCGCGCAACCGCCGCAGAACGTAGTCGGCCACCTTCGTGTTCGCCACTCGTCTCTCCGTTCCCTGTGTCCTGGAAGTGCCCGGCCGCCGCATCGCTGTGGGGCCTTTCCTCCGCGGTCGGCGGCGGGCCCAGCACCTGTCCGTTCCCTGGGCGGCGGGCCGTCGCATGGGTAACCGTGCCGCCCGGTGCGAAACATCGCCCGGTACCGGTGGCACGGCCGGAGAGGAGCCGTACGGCAGCCGGTACGGGCCGGGAACGCGTCGGCGTGTCAGGCGACGGAACGCTCGCCGGACAACCGCGGGAAGGGCCCGCCGCGTGAGCGACGGGCCCCAGGCGGCCTCGGCCTCAGGCGTTCGGCGGCACGTGCCGCGGGCGCCACGAGCCCCGCGTCAGCGCGTATCCCCCGATGCCCGCGAGCGCGGCCAGCACCGCGCCGGACGCCGTCCACACCCAGCGGTCGGACCACCGGCCCGACGACCAGCCGTCGTCCGGCTCGATGCCCGACAGCACCGCCGCCACCCCGGAGTCGCCCTCGTCGTCGTCCTCGTCCTCGTCCTGCCGCTGCGCCATCGCGACGCCCGGTATCAGCGGCTCGGCCAGCCGGCCGTCCACGGCCGCCGCCCCGCCCATGTCCCTGGACTCCACCCGCACCTCGGCGGCCACCGGCTGCCCGAGGTCGGCCGTCCGTACTCCCACCGCCGTCAGCCGGAGGTAGTAAGTGCCCGGCAGCGGATCGTCGGCCCACGGCTCCGACCAGGCCCGCACCGTGCGCAGCACGCACGCCAACTCCACCGACTCGGTGCCCGGGGCGGCCGTGCGGGTCTGCGCGCCGTACTGGCAGGCCTGCCGGCGCCTCAGGCCGTCGTAGACGTCGATCTGCCAGGTCTGCGCCGCGTGTTCCGCCGGGAGCTTCACCGTCGCCCTCACCGTGGGGCGTTGGCCGGTGTCGGCCGGGAACGACCAGTACAGGTAGTCACCGGCCGAGGCGTTCGCCGTCGCCGTCCGCCCCTGGTCGACCTCCGTCGCCGTGCGGAACGACGTGCCCGCCGACGTGGGCGCCGCGCTGTCGTCGGACGGGCCGGGGGACGGGGTCGAGTCGGCCGCGGCGGGCCCGGCCGCGAGGCCGAGCGTCAGCAGCGCGGCACTCACCACGCGTGTGATCCACATCAGTTGGTCCTCCACACCGCGACACGCCAACGCGACAGCCAGCCCCACACCATGCCCGCGAGGAAGCCGGTCACCACCAGGACACCGAGCAGCCACCAGCCGCGGCCGAGCCCGAGGGAGGCCACATCAGCGGCCTGCGACGGACCGTCGACCACGTCCACGGTCAGCTCCAGCGGCATACCGGGGCTGGTCTTGACTCCGGACGCCGCCGAGAAGGAGTTCGTCACCCACAGGCACACCGTCTCCGCCGCGGTCCCCGCCGCCTCCTCGCCGTCGCCGTCCGACTTCGGGTAGCGCAGGCCCGTGGAGATCACGTCGGTGCGGCCGTTGCCGGCCGCCTCGCCGCGCACGATCTCCCGGCCGTGCACCGTGACCGCACGCAGCAGCACCCCGTAGTCCGGGTTCACCGCCCGGTCCGCCGCCACGCTCACCGAGGCGCGCAGCTCCTGTCCGGGCGCCACGTCCACCCGGTACCAGCGCTCCTGGCCGAACTCCTCGCGGTCGGTGTACAGGCCGGACTCCAGGGGCGGCGCGTCGGCGCACCGCTCCGCGCCCTCCACGGCCACCGGCGTCACCACAGGATCGGCCGCCCGTTCCACCAGCTGGTTGACCTTCTCGGTGAGCTCGTCGGTGTGCTCCACCGAGGTGTAGGTGCCGCCGGTGGCCTCGGCGATGCAGCTCAGCTGCCGCCGCATCTTCGTGTTCGGCACCAGGCCGAGGGTGTCGATGGTCAGGCCGATGCCCTTGGCCGCGATCTCCCGGGCGACCTCGCACGGGTCGAGCGGGGCGCAGGTGTCCTCGCCGTCGCTGATCAGCACGATCCGCTTGGAGCCGGTGCCGCCGTCGAGGTCGTCGGCCGCCTTCAGCAGGGCCGGCCCGATCGGTGTCCAGCCGGTCGGCGTCAGCGTGGCCACCGCCGTCTTGGCCTCGGTGCGGTCCAGCGGGCCGACCGGGTACAGCTGCGCGGTGTCCCTGCAGCCGGTCCTGCGGTCGTCGCCGGGGTAGTCGGCGCCGAGTGTGCGGATACCGAGCCGCACCTCCTCGGGGGTGGCGTCCAGTACCTCGTTGAACGCCTGCTTGGCCGCGGCCATCCGCGACTGTCCGTCGATGTCCCGCTCGCGCATCGAACCGCTGACGTCGATCACCAGGTTGACCTTCGGCGCGTCCGCGGTGGTCTCGTCGGCGGCCGCACCGGCCGGGAACGCGAGCCCGGCGGCGAGCACGGCGAGCAGAGCGCCGAGACCCATCGCCGGCCATTGTTTTCTGATCATCGGCGGATCCTATTGACCCCCGCCGCCGCGATCCAAAACGGGCTGGGAGCGCAGCAGTTCGGGCAGCACCTCCCACCGGCCACAGGGATCCCGGCGACCCGGCCGCACGGCCTTCGGCGCCTGGACGCCCCACGGACCGGCCCTGCCCGTACGGGCGTGTCACCATCGTCGACGATGTACGCGTGACCAACCGCGGCGTCACGCCGGCCTCGGCCTTCGGCGTTCTCGTCGGCGTGACGCTCCTGATCACCGGTATGGGGGTACCGGGCGGGGATCTCCGTCCGCCCCGGCGCGGCCCGGCCCGGCCCGGTCGGCGCCTCCGCCCGGCTCGGCCCCATGGGCGACCCGAGCGGCCCGGGCAGGGCCTTCCGAGGCGACACTGGATCTATGGACGGCTACTGGTCCGATCTGATCCTCATCGCCATTCTGCTGGTGCTGAACGCACTGTTCGCCGGGGCGGAGATCGCCCTGATCTCCCTGCGGGAGAGCCAGCTGCGCCGCCTGCGCCGCCACGGCGGGAAGCGGGCGGCCCGCCTCGCCCGGCTGATCGAGGACCCGAACCGGTTCCTCGCCACCATCCAGATCGGGATCACGCTGGCGGGCTTCCTGGCATCGGCGACAGCGGCGGTGTCGCTGGCGGAACCTCTGGTCCCCCTGCTGTCGTTCGCCGGCGGGGCGGCCGAACCACTGGCCGTCGCGCTGGTCACGCTGGTTCTGACCTTCGTGACGCTGGTGGTGGGCGAGCTGGCCCCCAAGCGGCTGGCCATGCAGTTCGGGGAGCGGTGGGCCCTGCTCGCGGCCACACCGCTGAGCTTCCTGGCCGCCGCGTCACGGCCCGCCGTATGGGCTCTGGGCCGGTCGACGGACCTGCTCGTCCGGCTGCTCGGCGGGAACCCGAAGGAGAGCAGCCGGCCCCCCGGCCCCGACGAGATCCGCGAGCTGGTGAGCGGTCACCGCGGCCTGACGGCCGAGCAGCGCACGATCATCTCCAGTACCCTGGAGATCCACGAGCTGACCCTGCGTACGGCCCTCGTCCCCCGCCGTGCGGTGTTCAGGCTGCCCGGTGACATGTCCGCAAGCAGGGCGCGGGCCGCGCTGGCCGCTTCCGGACACTCCCGCGCCCCGGTCACGTCCTCGGGAAGCCTGGACGATGTCGTCGGCGTCGTCCACCTGCGCGATCTGGTCGGCTGCGGGAACGGCGACACCACCGTGGGGGAACTGGCCCGGCCGGCTGTGTACCTGTTCGAGTTCATGAGGCTGTCGGAGTCCCTGAAGCGCCTGATGGCCGCCCGTGAACAGTTCGCCCTGGTCATCGACGAGCACGGGGTGGTGGACGGGATCGTGACCATCGAGGATCTGCTGGAGGAGATCGTCGGGGAGATCTACGACGAGACCGACCGCGACGTGGCGACGGTGCGTACCGAGCCGGACGGGGCCCTGCTGCTCCCCGGGACCTTCCCCGTCCACGACCTGCCGGACGTCGGCGTCGGCATCGGTGACCGGGCCGACGGCCGGTACACCACCGTCGCCGGGCTCGTTCTGGCGGAGCTGGGGCACGTTCCGCAGCGGCCCGGGGAGCGCGTCGCGGTCGCCGGATGGGTCGTCGAGGTCGCCGATGTCGACCATCACGCCATCACCGCGGTCCGGATCAGGCCCGCCGTCGGTGGACGGGCCGCCGGGGAGGCGGAGTCCGGCGACGGGCGGGTGCCCGGCTCCGGGGGGTAGCCGCCCGTCCGGCACCGTCCCGGGGTCGCCTCACGGCCAAGGCTCCGGCCGTGAGGCGACCGACGTGGTCACGCCGCGTGGGTCAGGCGGGCGATCAGGTCGTCCAGGCTCACGATCCCGGACAGGTTTCCCCCCTCGCCCCGGAGGACGGCGAGGGTCGCGCGGCGCTGCCTGAGCAGTTCGATGCCGTCCGCGACGGTGTCGTGCGGCTTCAGTTCCGGAACCGGGCGGGCCAGGGCGCGAGCGGTGGCCGCACGGCCGCGGGTCCGGGCGACCAGCACGTCGCGGGCGTGGACCGAGCCGACGACCCGGGCGCCGTCCAGCACCAGCAGCCGGGTGCGGTCGTGCCGGGAGGCGGTGGCCAGGATGGTGTCCGCGTCCGCGTCGGCGGGGACGGTGATGACGCGGCCGGCGGGGACCATCAGTGGGCCGACCGGCTCCTGCGGTGCGGTGAGCGAGCGGGTCAGCAGGCCGGATTCGCTCTTGGTGATCAGGCCCAGGCGCTGGGACTCGGTGATGAGGTGGGTGAGCTGCTCGCGGTTGTGGACCGAGGTCAGCTCCTCGCGCGGGGTGACCCGGAACAGTCTGACCAGTCCGTTGCTGATCTTGTTGAGGACCCAGAGCAGCGGCCGTACGAGCAGCGTGATGCCGCGGAACGCCGGGGCGAGCAGCATCGCGGACTGCTCCGGGTGCGCGATCGCCCAGGACTTGGGGGCCATCTCGCCGACGACCATGTGGAGGAAGACGACGATCGTCATGGCGAAGAGGAAGGCGATGGCGTAGGACAGCTCGCTGGGCAGGCCGACGGCCTCCAGCAGGGGCTCGACCTGGTAGGAGATGGCCGGTTTGGAGATGCTGCCCAGGCCGAGGGTGGCCACGGTGATGCCCAGCTGGGCACCGGCGAGCATCAGGGACAGCTCCCGCATCCCGGCGAGTGCCGGCTTCGCTCCTCTGCGGCCCTGCTCCGCGTAACGCTCCATGCGGTGGTGCTTGGCCGCGACGAGGGCGAACTCGGCTGCGACGAAGAATCCGCTGGCCGCGAGCAGCAGGACGGTGACCAGCGCGGCGGTCCATGGGCTCATGCGTTCTCCTCCCGTCCGGTGCGGTCGGTCTCGGTGGTGGTGCGGGCCAGCCGTACGCGCTTGGGTACGTGCCGGTCCAGGGACAGCACTTCAATGGCCGCGTGCCCGTCCTGTGTGGGCAGGGCGAGGGTGATGCGGTCACCGACGGTGGGGAAGCGGCCGAGGCGGTCGATGACCAGACCGGCGACCGTCTCGTAGTCCTCGGCCTCGGGCAGGTGGATGCCGGTGGCCTGGGCGACCTCGTCCAGCCGGCGGCCGGCGTCGACCCGCCAGCCGTCGCCGTCTGGCACCGCCGTCCGGGCCAGGCGGTCGGTCTCGTCGGCGATCTCGCCGACCAGTTCCTCCGCGATGTCCTCGAAGGTGATGATCCCGGCGAGGCCGCCGTGCTCGTCCAGGACGACGGCGAACTCCTCGTCCCGCTCGCGCATCCGGTCGATCGCGTCCGGCAGTGGCTGCGTCTCGGGCAGCAGCAGGGCGGAGCGGGCCAGTTCCCCGGCGGTCGCCGTCGCAATGGAGGCAGCGTCCCGCCGCATGAGTTCACGCACGCCGACGACACCCACAACGTCGTCGGGGCGGTCGCCGAGCACGGGGTAGGTGGAGTGGCCGTGGGCCGCGATCAGCTCGATGATCTCGGTCGCCGGGGCGCTCGCCGCGACGAAGGTGGTCTCCACGCGGGGCACCATGACCGTGCCGGTGTTGCGGTCGCCGAACTCCAGGGCGTGATCGATGAGGTCGGCCGTGTGCCGCGGAAGGTGGCCCTCCTCGTGCGCGGCCTCGATGAGGTGCCCGACCTCCTCCAGCGTCGCACCGTGGTGGAGTTCCTCCACCGGCTCGATTCCGACCCGTCGCAGCAGCTTGTTCGCGGTGCTGTCGAAGACGTGGATCAGCGGACCGGTCACCTTCAGGTAGGCCAGCGTGGAGGAGGCCAGGGACTTGGCCAGCCGGTCCGGGACGGCCAGGGCCAGGTTCTTGGGCGCGAGTTCGCCGATGACCATCTGCAGTGCGGTGGCCAGGATGAACGCGACCGTCAGCGCCACCCCGCCCACGGCGGCCTCCGGCACCCCGGCGCCCGTCAGTACCGGGCGCAGCAGCTCGGCGAGCGCCGGTTCCGCGAGGAAGCCGACGACCAGGCCGGTGACGGTGATGCCCAGTTGGGCCCCGGAGAGCATGAACGACAGTCGGCCCAGCACCTTCACGGCCCGGGCGGCGCGTTTGTCACCGGCGGCGGCCTCCCGTTCCAGCGCGAGCCGGTCGGCGGCGACGTAGGCGAACTCCTGGGCGACGAAGTACCCGGTGCCGAAGGTGAGCACGAGGACGGCGAGCAGGCCGAGCCAGGCGGTCACCGCTCACCACCCCCCGGGCGGATGGCGGGGCGGGGAAGGCTGACCTCGCCCTGTGAACGGGCCGGCAAGAATGACTCCTCGGTTGGGTGGACTGTGCGCCAGACGATACGGCCATGCTCCGCGGTCGGCGTGCGGGCGGGGACGCGCATGCCCCACCGGCGGGCCCGGTAACCCGTCGCGCCGCACGGCTCGCGGCTCCCGCGCAGGTGACAACTGCCGTCCGGTCCGTCGGGTTCCCTCGGTTCGGCGTGTGTTCACCCGGGTGCTTTCCGTCACGGCCGCGGTCCGGTCACGTTCTCCGTCTCTCCCAGCCGCATACCAGGCCGACGGCGAGCAACACGGCCGCCACGACCAGCAGCCGGCCCGGTGTGGGCACCGTCCGGCCGAGCACCGCGAGTACGACCGCCACCAGCAGGACCGCTGCCCACACCACGCCTTGCCTCCCCGGCACTCCACACCTCCCCCTCCCCCGTCCGCGTGGAAGAGGGTGGTCGGGCCGTCTTCCCGCTTCGTTCGTCCGGGCGGAAACACGTGGGAGGCCCGGCAACGCCGCCCGCCCTTTGTTTCTACAGGCACGTAGAAGATAGCCTGGTTCCGGGCCGCGCCTCCGCGGTCCGGATCTCGGCGACGGATGGAGTGGCCATGGCCCTGTGGGACCGCATCAAGGAATCCGCCCAGACCATGCAGGCTCAACTGGAAGCAAGGAAGAACGACCTCAAAAGCGGCGCGTTCCGCGACGCGTCCATGGCGATGTGCGCTCTCGTCGCGGCGGCCGACGGCACGATCGACCCGGCCGAGCGCCGGCGCGCCGCCCATCTGATCGCCCACAACGAGGTACTGAAGAACTTCCCCGCCGACGATCTGCACCGTCGCTTCGAGGCACACCTGGACACGCTGACCGCCGATTTCGAACTGGGCAAGGTGAGCGTGATGCAGGAGGTCGCCAAGGCGAGGAAGAAACCCGCCGAGGCCCGCGCCGTGGTCCAGATCGGCATCGTCATCGGGGGCGCCGACGGCGACTTCGACGCAACCGAGCGGGCTCTGGTGCGCGAGGCCTGCTACGCACTCGAACTGCCGCCCCACGAGTTCGACCTGTGATCCTCCTTCCGCCTCCCGGCCGGACACGTCGGCACACCGGGAGCGGCGTCCGCACGGCGAACCGCACCCCGGAAGGGACGGCATGGAGATCTCCGGGCCCATCAGCGCGGTGGTGATCGGCATCGCCATCGGCGTCCTGGGGCGGTTGGCCCCGCCCGGCCGCCAACGCACCGGGGTACCGCCGGCCACAGGGACCGCCATCCTGGCCGCCCTTGTCGGCACCACCATCACCACAGGGCGGGAGCGGCGGACACCGGCGGTGTCGACCGGGCCGAAATGGCCATTCAGATCGCTCTGGCCGCCGGCGGTGTCGCGGCCGTCGAACACGTCGAGGGCTGCTGAACCCACCCCGCCGCGCCGGCCGTACGTCCCGGGTGAGCGGTGGCCTGAACGGCACCGCACATCTCCTACACGGCACACGGCGGCCCTCGTCCCTCGGCCTCGATCGCATGGTCCACCTTTCCGTCCCGTACCGGCCGAGGGGAGGGAACCGCACGTGACGGTCAACCTGTCCGAGGGACGGGCGGTCAGCCTCCGGGGCACGGCGGCCGGCGGCCGCGGCCTCCAAGGATCTGGCGCCCTCGGTCACGCCCTCCCGCAGGAGGGCGTGACCGCGAGTGGCCCCCATACCGCACGAATTTCCGGAAAGGATCCATGGTGCTCGGGATCAGCGAGACAGCCATCCTCATCATCGTCGCCATCGTCGTCTTCGGCGCCAAGAAGCTCCCCGAACTCGCCCGTTCCGCCGGGAAATCCGCTCGCATCCTCAAGAGCGAGGTCAAAGCGATGAAGTCCGACTCCTCTCCTGGACAGAGCGCGTCGGCACCCCATGTCATCAAGCGCATGGAAAGCGGTCCGTCCTCCGCCGGAACGGACGACGATTCCGGCAGCGGAACCCCGCGCTGACATCGACGGCACTCGCCGAGCGGCGCCGGCAAGGCCAGGGCTGCCGGATCGCGGCCCGCGGAGCCGTCAGGACCCGCCCGCGAAGACTCCGGTCGCCCCGGACGGCGAGGGTGGGCAGCCGCCGCAGCCGTCCTTCCCGGTCCCGGCCGGTCCGGGGGCTGCCGCGGCGGCGTTCGGCGCGCAGCAGCCCCTGCCCTGCCAGGCGTCGCGGCCTTCCCTGACGGCGACGGCTGCGATGACCAGGGCGGCGACCGGGTCGGCCCAGGACCAGCCGAGGGCGGCGTTGAGGACCAGGCCGGTCAGCAGCACGGCCGAGAGGTAGGTGCACAGCAGGGTCTGTTTGGAGTCCGCCACCGCGCTGGCCGAGCCCAGTTCGCGTCCGGCCCGGCGCTGGGCGAGGGAGAGGAACGGCATGACCGCCAGGGAAAGGGCGGCCAGCACGATGCCGGGGACGGAGGATTCCGCCTCCCCGCCGCCGGTCAGCGCCCGGACGGCGTCGACGGTGACGTAGGCGGCCAGCGCGAAGAAGGAGACGGCGGTGATCCGCAGGGCGCGTTGCTCGCGTGCCTCGCGGACGGCGTGGTCGGCGGCGGAGAACTGCCAGGCGACCGCGGCGGCCGAGGACACCTCGACGACCGAGTCCAGGCCGAAGCCGATCAGCGCGGCCGAGGAGGCGGTCGTCCCGGCGGCGAGGGCGACGACCGCCTCGACGACGTTGTAGGCGATGGTGGCCGCGACCAGCAGCCGTATCCGGCGGACGAGGGCTCCGCGGCGGGCGGGGGACGGGGATATCGGCACCTCGGCGGTCACGGTCAGCAGCACCCCTTCTCCGCGGTGTCCGGGCAGGTGCGGTCGGCGGCGACGGCCACCACCGCGGTGCGCAGGTCGTCCAGCGCGTGGCCCAGGCGGGGGTCGGCCAGCTCGTAGCGGGTGCGCCGGCCCTCGGGAGCGGCGACGGCCAGACCGCAGTCACGCAGGCACGCCAGGTGGTTCGACAGGCGCGTACGGGAGATGCCCAGCGCGTCGGCGAGATCGGCCGGGTAGGCGGGGGCGTCGCGCAGCGCGAGCAGGATGCGGCAGCGGACCGGGTCGGCCAGGGCCCGGCCGAACCGGGTCAGGGCGTCGAGATCGGTGGCGAGGGTCAGCACGACCAGGACGATACATGAAATCGTGAATTCATATAATCGTGAACCCCGAAGGAGAATCGCCCGTGCCCCGCGCACCCGGCCCCGAACCGGGCCGAACACGTCCGCGCCCGTCCCCGTCGGTCCCGGCGCGCCGCCGAGGCCGGCCGGCGTACAGCCGACGGCGCGGAGGAGTGACGGGCCGCGGGTACCGCGGTCGTGCCTTCCGGCCGCCTCACCGTACGAGGGTGTCGGAGAGGACGCCGAGCACCCATCCCGCGCCCGCGCCGAGCACCAGGGTGGCCGACGCGGCGGTGACCGCCGTGCCCGCCGCCCAGCGCTCGGGCTCGGCCGTGGCCGCCGTCTCCGCCTGCCGCTCCCCGTCCCCGCCGGACGGCCCGGTTTCCCGCGGGGCCGGACCGGGACGGCGGATCGACAGGGCCGGCGCGATCCAGCGCAGGTAGTAGAAGAGGCTGGCGACGGTGTTGACGGCGGCGACGACGGCCAGCCAGGCCATGCCCCCGTCCCAGGTGGCGGAGAAGACCGTCAGCTTGCCCATGAACACCGCCGTGGGCGGGGTGCCCACCAGGCCCAGGAGGCAGACGGTGAGCGCGGCGGCGAGCAGGGGCCGGCTCCGCCCCAGACCGCGGTACGCCTCCAGGGTGCGCGATTCGGGCAGCGCGGCGGCGACGGCGAACGCGCCGGGGTTGGTGACGGCGTAGGCCGCGAGGTAGAGCAGCAGGGAGCGCAGGGCCTCGGCGCGCCCCGCGACGGCGACCGCCATCAGCAGGTAGCCGGCCTGGCTGATGGTGGAGTAGCCCAGCAGCCGCAGCGGATCGGTCTGCGCGAAGGCCGCCAGATTGCCCAGCGTCATGGTCGCCACCGCCAGAACGGCGAGCAGCACCCGCCACTCCAGGACCTGTTCGGGAAGGACGGTGAGCACCCGGTACAGGGCGACCAGCGCGCCGATCTTGGGAACCGTGGTGAGGAACGCGGCGGCCGGCACCGTCGCCCCCGACGCGGCGTCGGGCACCCAGAAGTGGGCGGGGACCGCACCGGCCTTGAACAGCGGGCCGGCCAGCAGCGCCACCGTCCCCACCGCGAGGGCCGCCCTGGGCGCGCCGGAGAGCCCGTCGGCCAGGGCCGCGTAGTCGGTGGCGCCTCCCAGCCCGTACAGGACGGCGGTGCCCAGCAGCATGGTGATGCCCAGCAGCACACCGAGCAGGTAGAGCTTCAGCGCGGCCTCGGCGCCGCGCGCGTCGCGCCCCCAGCCGGCCAGCGCGTACAGGGGGATGGAGGCCAGCAGGTAGGCGACGGCCAGGAGCAACAGGTCGGAGGCGCCCGCCAGGAGCACGGCGCCGAGCGAGCCCAGCAGCACCAGGACGCAGAACTCGGTCTCGCGCCGGTCGCCGTGCACCCGCTCCGAGGCCAGCGCCAGAACGGTGAGGGCCGCGGCGGGGACGATGACGCGGACCGCGTCGGTGGCGCCGTCCAGGGCGTAGGTGCCGGCGTAGACGGTGCGGTCGTCCCCGGGCGCCGAGTACACCGCGGCTGCGAGGGAGGCCGCGAGCGCGGCGGCGGCCCCGGCGCGGGCGGCCCACTGGCGCCGGCGCGGCAGGAAGGAGCCGGCCAGCAGCGTGGCGACGGCGCCGAGCAGCAGCAGGATCTCCGGGAGGAGAGCCATCGGATCCTTGTGCATGTCAGCCACCGTCACCTCCCGGGAGCACCGCGCCCGGGGATCCCGTCCGCTCCATGCCGCTCACCGGGAGACCAGGCCGACGACCGCGCGGGCGGCGGGCTCGACCGTGTCCAGCAGCCACCGGGGCAGGACGCCGATGAGCAGGGACAGCGCCAGCAGCGGCGCCACGGACAGCAGTTCGGCCGGACGCAGGTCCGCACCGGCCGGCTTCGGTTCACGCCGGGCCCCGAGGAAGAGCCGGTGCAGCGCCCACAGGAACAGTCCGGCGGTGACCAGGATGCCCAGCAGGGCCAGGGCGGTGGCCACCGGTACGGCGCCCAGGCTCCCGGCGAAGATCTGGAACTCGGCGATGAAACCGCTGAAGCCGGGCAGGCCCAGGCCCGCGAAGGCCGCTACGGCCGTCAGGGCCGCGAACCGCGGCATGGGCCCGGCCATCCCGCCCCAGGCGTCCATCTCGTAGGTGCCGCCGCGGTCCATCAGAACTCCGGCCAGCAGGAACAGGGCCCCGGTGATCAGCCCGTGACTGACCATCTGGACGACCGCCCCGGTGACGGCGGTGGAGCGGGCGGCCTCGTCGGTGCCGGCGATGAACCCGGCCGCGCCCAGGGCCAGCAGGACGTAGCCCATGTGGTTGACGCTGGTGTAGGCGACCATCCGCTTGAAGCTGCTCTGCGCCAGGGCGACCAGGGCTCCGTAGAGGGCGGACACGACGCCGACGGCGACGGCGACCATCGCGTAGGCGCGCCAGTCCTCCGGCAGGATCGGCATGGCGATGCGCACGAAGCCGTAGGTGCCCATCTTCAGCAGGATCGCCGCCAGGACGGCCGATCCGGCGGCGGGCGCGTCGGTGTGGGCCGGGGGCAGCCAGGTGTGGAAGGGGAAGGTGGGTGTCTTGACCGCCAGGCCGACCGCGATGGCCAGCAGCACCAGCGGGCCCGCCGCTCCGCTGCCCTGGAGCGGCGGGTCGGCGGTCAGTTCGGTGATGTCGAAGGTGTGCGGGTCGGAGGCCGCGTACAGGCCGATGAAGCCCAGCAGCAGTGCGAGCGAGCCGACGAAGGTGTAGAGGAAGAACTTCAGCGCCGAGCGGGCGGCCTGCTCCCCGTGGCCCCAGCCGGCGATGACGAGGTACATGCCGACGATGGACAGGTCGAAGAAGAGGAAGAACAGGATCAGGTCCAGGGCGGCGAACAGGCCCAGGCAGGTGGTCTCGAGGGCCAGGAAGAGCGCGGCGAAGCGGCGGATGTCGCGCTGACCGCGCAGCGAGTACACCGCGCAGGCGAGGAAGACGGTCGCGGTCAGGGCGAGCAGCGGCAGGGAGAGCCCGTCGACGCCGATGTGGTAGCCCGCGCCCGCGCCCGGGATCCACGGC
This sequence comes from Streptomyces shinuiensis, assembly GCF_043660855.1. Taxonomy (NCBI): domain Bacteria; kingdom Bacillati; phylum Actinomycetota; class Actinomycetes; order Kitasatosporales; family Streptomycetaceae; genus Streptomyces; species Streptomyces shinuiensis. The sequence continues at coordinate 761,777 of NZ_JBIHML010000001.1, forward strand.
CGGTCGGTCTCGTGGCCGATGCCCGGACCGTCGTACGCCGCCCACAGCACGGCCACCAGTGCCAGCTCCACTCCCGAGACCGCCACCCACAGCCACCGCACGGCCGCGTCGGGCAGACCGCGCCAGGCCAGCAGGACCAGGGCGGCGGCCAGCGGGAGGAAGACGGTCAGCGAGAGCATGCTCACCTCAGCAGCAGGAGCAGGACGACGGCCGCGGTCAGCAGGACCAGGGCCTGGGCGTAGTACTGGTGGAGCTGTCCGGTCTGCGGGCGGCGCGCCAGCTCGCCCAGGTACCGGGCACCGCCGGCGACGCCCCGGACGGCCCGGTCCACCCCCGAGCGGTCGGCGGCCGACGCCCAGGACGCCATACGCCGCACCGCGGTGGCGGCACCGGTGGCGGCGCGGTCCAGGTGCGCGTCGTCGAACCGGGCCAGCCCCCGGCCGAACCGGCGGACGGCCGCGGGGAGCCTCGCGGCGCCCCGGTCCAGCACCGCGTCGTCGAACCGGGCCAGCCCCCGGCCGAGGGCGAGGACCGGCCGTACGGCGACGGTGTGCGCGGCCGTCTCCAGGTGCAGCCAGGCGCGGGCCCAGGCCGGCTCCGGCAGCCGGGGTGCCCGGATGGCCGCGAGGGCGGTGGCGGCCAGGGCGAGGACGGCGGTGGCGACCATGGTGGCCGCACCGGCCGAGGGCTCACCGGGTGCCCCGACCGCCTGCTTCAACCGGCCGGTCAGCGGGGGCAGGGCCAGGGCGCCGAGCACGGCGGCTCCCGCGGCGAGGACCGCCAAAGGCGCGGTCCGAAGCGGGCCGGCCGTCCCCTCCCGCGGTCCCCGTCCGGCCGTGGCGGACTGTCCGGGGGCCAGCAGGAGTCCGAGCGCCTTCCCTGCGTAGAGGGCCGACAGGACGGCGGCGGCCAGCACCACCCCGTACAGGGCCGGGGAGTCCACGGCGGCCAGGATCTCGTCCTTGGTGGCCCACAGCGACAGCGGCGGCACCCCTGCCAGGGCGAGCGCGCCCACCGCGAACGGCAGGCCGACCGACCGGCCCCGGCGGGCGGCCCCGCGCAGGGCGCCCAGGTCCTCGGTGCCCAGCGCCGCCAGCCACACGCCCGCCGCCAGGAAGAGCAGCGACTTTACGGCCGCGTGGGCGACGAGGTGGGCGGTGCCGCCCGTGACGCTCCCGGCTCCGGCGGCCAGCACGACGAAGCCGAGCTGGGCGGCGGTGGACGCGGCCAGGAGCTGTTTGAGTTCGCGCTGGGCCAGGGCGACCGCGCCCAGGGCGAGCGCGGTGAGCGCACCGACCCAGGCGGCGGCCGCCGCCGCCCAGCCGGCGGACTCCAGCAGCGGACGCAGCCGCAGCAGCAGATAGCCCCCCATGGCCACCATGGCGGCCGAGTGCAGCAGGGCGCTGACCGGGCTCGGGCCGAGCATCGCCCTGGACAGCCAGAAGGAGAAGGGCAGTTGGGCGGCCTTGCCGAAGGCGGCCAGCAGCACCCCGGCGGCGGCCAGATGCAGCCAGGCGCCGTCCAGGCCGGCCAGTGCGCCCAGGGCGAGCCGGTCAGCGGCGCCGGTCCCCGCGGCGAGGGCGGCGCCTGCCGCCAGGTACAGCCCGAGATCGCCCGCACGGGTGGTGAGGAAGGCGGTCGTCCCGGCCGCCGCGGGGGCGTCCTCGCGCCAGCGGAAGGCGATCAGCGCGTAGGAGGTGGCGCCCATGACCTCCCAGGCCAGCAGCAGGGCGGTCAGGGTGGTGGCGGTGGCGGTGACCAGGACGGCGGCGACGAACAGCAGCATCAGGCCGAAGAAGCGGGGCCTCTCGGCACGGACGCCGGCCGCGGCGAAGACCAGCACGAGCAGACCGACCGCCGCCACCGTCACGACCACCACGGCCGACAGCCCGTCCACCGCCAGTTCCAGCGGCCCGCCCGCCACGAAGCCGGCTCGCGCGGTGGGCCGGACGAGGGCGGCGGCGACCGCCAGGGCGAGGGTGGCCGCCGCGACGGCCACCGCGGCGGCGGGCGCGGCACGGCCGGTGCCGCCGGGCCGGTCGTAGGTCCCGGCGGTGCGGCGTCCGCCGCCGGACAGGGCGAGGAGGCCCCCGGTCGCGGCGGGCAGCAGGACCAGGGACCACAGCAGCGCGCTCGTCCCGCTCACCGCTTCAGCTCCGCGGCCATGTCGGTCATGTCGGCGTCCCTCGCGCGGAACAGCAGTGTCACCACGGCGAAGCCCATGGCCATGTCGACGGTCATGGCCGCGATGACCACCAGCACCAGGACCTGTCCGTCCGGGGCCGCCGGGGCGAGGAAGTACCAGAAGGCCGCCGCCGCCACGATGACGCCGTTGACCATCAGTTCCAGGCCCATCATCACCATCACCACGGACTGCTGGCTCAGCGCCCCGTACGTCCCGACGGCGAACAGGGCCGAGGCCAGCAACAGGAACAGCTCCAGCGTCACGTGGCGTCCCCCTGCGGTGAGGAGGGGGCGGCGTGCGTGCCGTGGCCCCCGTGGTCTGTGTGCGTGTCGTGGCCGCCGCCGTGTCCGTTGTGCGGGCCGCGGCTTTCGCGGTGTCCGTACTCCGCGCCGTCGCCGTCGCCGTCGCCGTACCGGCCGCGGGCGACGGCCAGGACGAGGGCCGCCACGACGGTGGCGAACAGCACCGCGCTGACACCGATCATCACCAGCATCTTCGAGCCCATGATCGCCTCGCCCGCCGCCCGGGTCGGATCGGCGGGCGTGGCGCCGCGCCGGTCCGGCCATGGGACGAGCAGCGCCACAGCGCCCAGGGCCAGGAAGACTCCGCCGGAGATGGCCAGCGCTCCGCGCTTGTTGTGCAGCATCGACATCGGCATGAGACCGGCCGGATTCATCATGAACATGACCATGAAGACGGCCATGATCGCCATCTCCATCACCATCATCAGCACCGTCACCACACCGAGGTAGGCCAGGTCCAGCAGCAGGAGCGAGACGCCGACCGCGACGAACGACAGGGCCAGGGCGTAGGTGGCCCGGGCCATGGAGTCCACCGTGAACACCGCGGCCGCCGAAGCGACGGCCACCACGGCCAGCACACAGAACAGCACGGTCTGCACTCCGGCTCACCCCTTCGCCACCATGACCGCGGACACCACCAGGACCTGCAGCAGCACCGCCGGGAGCGCCACCAGCCAGCCGATCCGGACGATCCGCTCGGGGCGCAGCACCGGCAGCCGGCGGTGGAGCACCACCAGGACCGTGAGAACGGCCAGCGTCTTGAGCAGCGACCACAGCCAGCCCGGCAGCCACGGCCCCGCGCCGCCGCCCAGGAACAGCGCGACCGCCATCCCCGACCCGGCCGCCAGCAGCGCGTACCGCCCGGCCAGCAGCAGCAGCCGGTCCACCCCGGCCGCCTCCGCGAGCACTCCCCCGGCCGCGTCGCGGCCCACCGGGGAGGAGAACGGCCCCCACATGCCGAAGGCGGCCACAGCCCCCAGGAACACCACGAACGCCACCGGCATCCACACCACGAACCACAGCCCCTGCTGGGCCCGGACCACCTCGCCCACCCGCAGGCTCTCCGCCGCCACCGCCGGGGCGGTCAGCGCGAACATCAGCGGCAGTTCGTAGCCGAGCGCCTGGGCGACGAACCGGTAGCCGCCGACCAGTGGATACACGCTGTTCGGCCCCCAGCCCGCCAGCCACACGGCCGCCCAGAGGGTGACGTCCACCGCGTTGAACCAGACGACGCCCACCGGCAGGTCGGCCACCACCGTCCCGCCCACGGGCACCACCGCCGCCATCAGCAGGGCCGCCACCAGCGGCCCCGCCGTGCCGGTCCGCCACAGCAGCCGGTCCGGTGCCACCGTGGTCCGGCCGCGCTGCCGCATCAGCCGCGCCGACTCGGCCAGCGGGCGGGACCACCTGCGGCCGCGCGCCGCCGCTGCCGTTCCGCCGCCGGCCGCCGGCGTGTCCAGGAGCGCGTCGAGCACGGCGGCGGCCAGCGCCAGCGCCAGCAGCACCCCGGCCGCGGGCACCACCGCCCAGGCCGGCGCTCCGGTGACGGTCACTGCTCACCGCCCCCTCCGCCACCGCGGCCGTGCCCGTCGCGGCCGTGTCGGTCCCGGTGCGGGCCCTTCTCCGTCTCCTCGTCCCGTGCCCCGTCCTCCGCCTCCCCCTGCTCCGGCCCGGCCAGTTCGTCCGGGTCGGGGTCGAGGCTCGCAACCAGCAGCCGGGCGGCGGACAGTTCCAGCCCCGGCATCAGTTCGACGGCCGCGTCCAGCAGGCCGCGCGAGGGAGGGGAGCCGTCCGGCGCCCGGTGGCCGCGCGGACCTCCGTCGGGCACCTGCCCGCCGGCCAGCGCCTCGTCCGCCTCCACAAGCCACCGCAGCCACCGCGCGGTCGCGTCGTGGGGCGGCCGGGTCCGTACGGCGGAACCGCTCACACCCAGCCGTACCGCGTCGGCCGGAGCGAGCACGCCGATGCCGTCCGTCGCCCACCGCAGCGTGCGCGAGCGCTCCACCCGCCGCCGCCACGGCCCCAGGTCCGCGCGGACCGCGTCCGCCGGCTCGCCTGCGAGCAGCCGGTCGCGCAGCCGGCGGGCCCCGGCCGCGGCGTCCTCCCAGCCGGTCAGGGCGAGCAGTCGTCCCAGCGAGTCCAGATGGCAGGCTGCCGTACGGGCCCCGGGAGCGACGGGGTGATCGTCTTCGGCGTGCCAGAACAGCGGACCGCCCGGCCCCGCGGAGGGGAGCGCCCGCCCCTCGGCCCGCTGTACGACATCCCCTTGCAGGACGGTGCCGACGACCAGGCCGGCGGGCCAGTCGGGCAGCACCGGCCCCAGCGGTACGTTCAGCACGTCCAGTTTCAGGCCGTCGCGGTCCTCGGCGCGGCCGGCCATCATCAGTCCGCCGGGCATCCGCATCCCGCCGTGGTCTCCGTGGCCGCCGCCGTGTTCGTCCCCGTGTTCACCGCCACCACCGCCGTGGTCCCCTTGGCCGCCCTCTCGGCCGTCTTCGTGGCCGTCCCCTCCCCCGTCCCGCCCCCACTCGTCGTCCCGCCGGGCGGCCTCCGCCTCCTGCCCGGGACCGGCGAGCGCGGGCAGGAGGCCGCGCAGTACCGCCTCGGCGTCCCGGGGCCGCGTCGCTTCCGCCCGCACCCGCGGCTCCGGCATCTGCCCCCACACGGTGTCGATGGCGGCCCGCATCTCCTCGGACGCTTCTCCCGCCACGAGCAGGACGTCCGCCTCCGTGGGCGAGTCGGCCGGGCGCCCGCCGAGTCCGGCCACGGCCGCCTCCGCCGCCAGCCGTACGGCCGTGGCCCCGGGGCACGTCACCAGCAGGACCCGGGGCCCACCGGCGGCAGGCGCGGCCAGGCGCTCCGTCAGGTTCCGCAGAGCGGCGCTCAGGCCCATCGCAGGGCCCCTTCGCGCCAGGCGTACACCACACCGCACATCAGCAGGCCGAGGAAGACGAACATCTCCACCACTGCCGCCATCCCGACCTCCGCGACGACGACCGCCCAGGGGTACATGAAGAGCATCTCGACGTCGAAGGCGAGGAACAGCAGCGTCAGCGCGTACCAGCGGGCGTGGAAGCGCGACAGCGCGTGCTCGTCGGGGATGTTCCCGGAAAGGAGGGGCGCGGCGAGCAGCGGCTCTCCCCGGACAGCGGTCAGCCGGTGGAGCAGACGCAGTCCGGCGACCGCGCCTGCCGCGAGCAGCAGCATCGCCCCCAGGTCCAGGAACTCGCGCATGTTCTCCTCGCGTAACGTCCGTCCGGAGTCGTCCGCCCCGGCTCACACGGGGGCGTCCGCCCGCCGGTACCCCGCGAGGAGTGATTCATTCCATACGGCGACCGCTCCCGCACGGCCGGTGGCCGGTGGCCGTGCGGGAGCCGTTGGTGTCAGCGGTTCCGCCCGGAGAGCCGGGCGCGGCCGACGGACAGCCGCACGATCCCTTGCCCCGGCGGGCTCCCGGCAATCCCCTTCACTCCCCCGGCCGCCCGTTCGGCCCCCGTGCTCCACTCCGCCGGACCGGCCGGCGGCGGTTCTCCGGCCGTGCTGCGGGCCGGGATCCGGGGAGCAGGTCACCACCCCGGTCAGGATCCGGCGGATGGGCCGGAGGAGTGCAGGACGGCCAGACGGCCCCGGTACTCCTCCTCGTCGATCTCGCCGCGGGCGAACCGCTCGGCCAGAAGCCGCTCGGCGGAGGACCCCTCGGGTGTGCGGGGGCCCTCATGTGCGCGGGGGCGCTCCCGGGGTCGGTCCAGGGCACGGAAGAGCAGGACCGCCGCGGTGATGACCAGCACCCAGAACAGGATCATGCCGGCCGACATCGCGAACCACCCCCAGCCGCTGACACCGTGGCCGTTCCAGAACATCATCGTCCGTCACCTCCCGGCCGGCCGGCGCGGCCGTCGCGCCCGCCCCGGCGTTCCGCCTACTGCCAGGATGCCTCCGCGCCGGCCGCGGCGCAGGGGCCGGTGGTCCCCGCCGCCGTGTCCGGTCGGCCCATGGCCGGACCGCAGGCGATGAACAGTGGCAGCGGCATGCCCCCGAGGGAGCCGGCGGCGGTAACGAGCCGCGTCACGCGGTGCGGCCCCGCTTCGGGAAAGAGGAGCCGGTACAGGCAGACCACCGCGCCGGATCCTCCCGCGCCGAAGACCGCCCTAGGCGTCCGGCCCGCCGCGACCTCGTACACGGCGGCTGCCAGGGCCTCCCGGGAATGGTGGCGCAGTGCCCGTCCGCGGTCGTCTCCAGCAGCAGAGCGGCCTGCTCCCGCGCGTGCCGGGCGAACGGGAGTTTCGGAGAGGCCCGCTCGAACGCCTCCATCGCCGCGCGGCAGGGGCGGCGGACAGCATCCCGACGCTGAAGTTGCGCGCCCCGAGGACCGGACCGACGACCCGGGCAGCCAGCCCGAAGGTTCCGGACAGGTGCTGGGCCAGACCGGAACCGCCGAGCGGCGGACCCGGTGCCGCACCGATGAGCCCGCCGCTGCCCGGCGAGAGGCCGCCCGCAGCCGGAAGCACCGGTTCAGTGCTGATGTGCGCCGTCCTCGTGGTCCGCACCTCCGTCGCCCTTCTCCTCCTCGGCCTTCGCCGCGCCGTCGGCGGTGACGGTGAAGGCGGCGGTGCGGACCTTCCCGTCGTGCTTGAAGTCCAGGAACAGACGGTAGGAGCCGCTGCTGGGGGCTGTGGTGGCGAAGGAGACGGTGGGACCGGTTTCGGTGGCGCCGTCGCCGGGCTCGCCGCCGGGGTGGACGTGGAGGTAGGCGAGGTCGCCGGCGCGCAGGGCGACCAGATGACCGTAGGCGCCGAGGTAGGGCTGGAGGTCGGTGACGGGACGGCCGTCCCTGGCGACCTTCAGATCGAGGGTTGCGGCCGCACCGGGGCGCAGGGAACCGTCGAGGGTGACGGTGTAGTCGTCGACGGTGGCGGTGCGGGACGGCTCGGGGAGACCCTTCGGCTCGTACGCGCCCACGGCGGCGAGGTCGGCGCCCAGAGTGAGGGGCTTCGCGCCCTCGACGGCCGGGGCGAAGTCGGCGAAGACTCGGTAGTCGCCGGCGGCGGGGAGGTTCACCGGGATGCTCCAGGAGCCGTCGGCCGCCCGCTTCGGGTGCAGATGGCGGTAGACGGCCAGGTCCCGTGAGGCCAGGAGCAGATGGAGCTGCTTGCCGTGCTCGGTGCGGTAGGAGGTGAGCGGTCGCCCGTCCTCGCCCCGGACGGCGAAGCTCAGCTCCGTCTCCTCACCCGCCTTCACTCGCGAGGTGTCCAGGTCCAGGGTGTAGCCGCCTTCGGAGATCTGCAGGCCGCCGGCCTGCGCCTCCCCGTGACCGCCCTCCCCTCCCCCGCGCCCCGGTGCGTCGTCCTCGTGGCCCGCGCCCGCTCCGTGATCGGCGTGCGCCGCGGGGGCGGGTTCGGTGGCGACGGGGTCCACGGCGTTCCCCACCCCGTACGCGGTCCCGAACGCGGCCGCGAGCGCGGCGGTGAACGCAGTGATCTTCAGTGCGGTGTTCATGGTGTTCTCACCCTCCTTGAACGTGCCCTGCCCAAACAGGTTCCGACACGGAAGCATATACCCCCTAGGGGTATATGCAAGCGAGCGTCGAGGACTTGCCAAGCATAGGGGAGGGGGGTATACATGACGACATCAGATATACCCCACTGGGGTATTAAAGAGATCTCTCGGAGGAACACCATGTCGTCCTGCTGCACCCCTGACGGAAGCTGCTCGACCGGCACCACCCGGACCGCCACCGTCGAGGGCACCACCACGGTCTACGCGGTCGCCGGCATGACCTGCGGCCACTGCAAGGCCACCCTCACCAAGGCCATCGGAGACCTCGACGGCGTACTGGCCGTCGAGGTCGACGTCACGGCCGGCCGTGTCACCGTCACCGCCGCCGGCGCGCCCGACGACGCCCGGATCGCCGAGATCGTCGACGAGGCCGGATACGAGCTCACCGGCCGGGCCGCCTGACCCGCCCTCTCCGCACCCCTCCCCCGTGCCGGGCCCCCCGTCCGGCGGGCCCGGCGCCCGCCCCTCCCGCACGGCGGGACCGAGGAGTACGACCGCGGCCGGTGGAATCACCGGCGGCGGACTCCCGGTCGAGCCGCCCGGCCTCTCTTCCGCCCCCGCACCGCACCCAGCACCTGACACTTCTGTCCGAGGAGCAGTGATGACCACCACCGCCAGCGAAGCAGCCGAGGTCGAACTCGCAATCGGCGGCATGACCTGCGCCTCCTGTGCCGCCCGCATCGAGAAGAAGCTCAACCGCATGGACGGTGTGAGCGCCACCGTCAACTACGCCACCGAGAAGGCCAGGGTCTCCTTCGGCGAGGGCGTCGGTGTGGAGGACCTGATCGCCACCGTCGAGGCCACCGGCTACACCGCCGCGCCCCCCGCCCCCGAGCGCGGGACGGCCGGCGACGGCTCCGGCGGGGCGGCCCCCGCTGCGGACGAGGAGGACGAGCTGCGGCCGCTGCGGCAGCGCCTGGCCACGGCCGTGATCCTGGCCGTGCCCGTCATCGCGATGGCCATGGTCCCGGCCTGGCAGTTCACCTACTGGCAGTGGCTGTCGCTGACCCTGGCCGCCCCGGTGATCACCTACGCCGCCTGGCCCTTCCACAAGGCGGCCTTCACCAACGCCCGGCACGGCGCGGCCACCATGGACACCCTGATCTCGGTGGGCACCTCGGCCGCTTTCCTCTGGTCCCTGTGGGCGCTGTTCCTCGGCACCGCCGGAACACCCGGCATGACCCACCCCTTCGAGCTGACCATCGCCCGGACCGACGGTGCCGCCAACATCTATCTGGAGGCAGCCGCGGGAGTGACCGCCTTCATCCTGGCCGGCCGCTACTTCGAGGCCCGCTCCAAGCGCAAGGCCGGCGCCGCCCTGCGCACCCTGCTGGAGCTGGGCGCCAAGGAGGTCACCGTCCTGCGGGGAGGGCGTGAGGAGCTCGTCCCCGTCGCCGAGCTGGCCGTCGGGGACCGCTTCCTGGTCCGCCCCGGCGAGAAGGTCGCCACCGACGGCACCGTCGTCGAGGGCTCCTCGGCCGTGGACGCCTCGATGCTGACCGGCGAATCCGTCCCCGTCGAGGTCGGCGTGGGCGACGCGGTCACCGGCGCGACCGTCAACGCCGGCGGCCGACTGGTCGTGCGGGCCACCCGCGTCGGCTCCGACACCCAGCTCGCCCGGATGGCCAGGCTGGTCGAGGACGCCCAGAACGGCAAGGCCGCCGCCCAGCGCCTGGCCGACCGCATCTCCGCCGTCTTCGTCCCCGTCGTCATCACTCTCGCCCTGGCCACCCTGGGCTTCTGGCTCGGCAACGGGGCGGGGCCGGCCGCGGCCTTCACCGCGGCCGTCGCCGTCCTGATCATCGCCTGCCCCTGCGCCCTGGGCCTGGCCACCCCCACCGCCCTGATGGTCGGCACCGGACGCGGCGCCCAGCTCGGCATCCTCATCAAGGGCCCCGAGGTCCTGGAGACCACCCGGCGCGCGGACACCGTCGTCCTGGACAAGACCGGCACCGTCACCACCGGGAAGATGACACTCCTGGCCGTCCACACCGCCGGGGGCGAGGACGACGGCGAGGTGCTGCGCCTGGCCGGCGCCCTGGAACACGCCTCCGAACACCCCATCGCCCGGGCGATCGCCACCGGCGCCGCCGAGCGCGTCGGCACCCTGCCCGCAGTGGAGGACTTCGCGAACATTCCCGGCCTCGGCGTCCAGGGCACCGTCGAGGGTCACGCCGTCCTCGTCGGCCGCACCCAGCTCCTGGACCAGTGGGCCATCGACCTGCCCGCCGACCTCGCCCGCGCCCAAAGCGACGCCGAGGCCTCCGGCCGCACCGCCATCACCGTCGCCTGGGACGGAGCCGCCCGCGCCGTGCTGGCGGTGGCGGACGCGGTCAAGCCCACCAGCGCCGAGGCCATCACCCGGCTGCGCGCCCTCGGGCTCACCCCGGTGCTGCTGACCGGCGACAACCGGGCGGTGGCCGAGGCCGTCGCCCGCGAGGTCGGGATCGACGAGGTGATCGCCGAGGTCATGCCCCAGGACAAGGTCGACACCGTCAAGCGCCTCCAGAACGAGGGCCGCTCCGTGGCCATGGTCGGCGACGGCGTCAACGACGCGGCCGCCCTCGCCCAGGCCGACCTCGGCCTGGCCATGGGCACCGGCACCGACGCCGCCATCGAGGCCGGCGACCTCACCCTGGTCCGCGGCGACCTGCGGGTCGCCGCCGACGCCATCCGGCTGTCGCGCCGCACCCTGGCCACCATCAAGGGCAACCTGTTCTGGGCCTTCGGCTACAACGTCGCCGCCCTGCCACTGGCCGCGGCCGGACTGCTCAACCCGATGATCGCGGGAGCGGCGATGGCCTTCTCCTCCGTCTTCGTCGTCGGCAACAGCCTCCGGCTGCGCGCCTTCCGCGCCCAGAGCTGACGACCCCGTCCAGCGGTCGCGGAAACCGCACCGCCTTCGGGCCGGGGCACACCGCCCCGGCCCCCTCCTCTCTCCTGTGCCCTCCACCGCCGGATCCCCAGGGGACAAGGCGACGGCGAACACGCAGATCACCGTGGTGCACACGGGGTCGATCAGGGACGCGCGGCAGCGCCGTCTGCGACAGCACCAGGCCGCCCACCCCGGGAACACCGCGAACGCCGAGCGCACCACGGTGACGGCCGCACGGAGGGTGCGGCCGGCGCGTCCGGTGGTCAGGCGGCGAGGCCCTTCTTGAGCGCGGAGGCGATGCGTACGACGCGCTCGGCCTGTACGCGGGCGGCGGTGCGGGTGGTGTCGTCGACGGGGTTGTCGCCCTGGGCGTCCACATGGGAGGTGCCGTAGGGGTTGCCGTCGGCGAACTTGGCGGGGTCGGTGTAGCCGGGGGCCACGAGGATGCCGCCGAAGTGGTGGATGGTGTTGTACAGCGCCAGCAGGGTGGACTCCTGGCCGCCGTGGGCGGTGGCCGAGGAGGTGAAGCCGCTGTAGACCTTGTCGGCGAGCTTGCCCTGGGCCCACAGGCCGCCGAGGGTGTCGATGAACCGCTTGAGCTGGCTGGCGATGTTGCCGTAGCGGGTGGGAGAGCCGAAGATCACCGCGTCGGCCCACTCCATGTCCTCGGGGGTGGCGTGGGGGATGTCGGCGGTGGCCGCCGCGTTGGCGGCCCAGGCGGGGTTGGAGTCGATCGCGGCCTGGGGGGCGAGTTCGTCGGCCTTGAGCAGCCGGACCTCGGCGCTGGCCTTCTCGGCGGCCTCGGTGATCTCCTTGGCGATCGTGGCGATCGTGGCGATCGTGGCGATCGTGGCGATCGTGGCGATCGTGGCGATCGTGGCGGTGGATGAGTAGTAGACGACGGCGAGCCTGACGGTGGTGCTCACGGTTGCGGTCCCCTTTTCGTCGGTTCCGTGTGCGGTCGCGGCCGAAGGCGCCCATGCCGGGTCTCGCCTCTGTGCCGGAGGAGACCGTTCCGGCCGCGGAACTGGCGGTCGCCGACACCGTCCTGGTCCGCCCCGGAGAGCGGGTCGGCGCCGACGGCGTGGTCGTCACCGGCGAGAGCGAGGTGGACCAGGCCACCATCACCGGCGAACCGCTGCCGGCCACCAAGCGGCCCGGGAACGAGGTGTTCGCCGGTACGGTGAACGGCACGGGCGCCCTCACCGTGCGGGTGGCGCGGGACCCTTCGGAGACGGTGATCGCCCGGATCGTGGCGATGGTCGAGGAGGCCTCCGAGACCAAGGCCCCCACCCAGTTGTTCATCGAGAAGATCGAGCAGCGGTACTCCCTCGGCATGGTGGTCGCGACCCTGGCGGTCTTCGCCGTTCCGCTCGCCTTCGGCGACGAGCTGCGGTCGGCGCTGCTGCGCGCCATGACGGTCATGATCGTGGCCTCACCCTGCGCGGTGGTGCTCTCCACGATGCCGCCGCTGCTGTCGGCCATCGCCAACGCGGGCCGCCACGGCGCGCTCGCCAAGTCCGCCGTCGTCATGGAGCGCCTCGGGCAGATCGACACGGTCGCCCTCGACAAGACCGGCACCCTCACCGAGGGCACCCCGCGCCTCACCGACCTGCGCCCGCTGCCCGGCAGCGGGTTGACCGGCGACGAGTTGCTGGCCCTGGCCGCCGCGGCCGAGCACCCCAGCGAGCACCCGCTGGCCCGCGCCGTCGTCGACGCCGCCCGCGAGCGCGGCCTCCCCCTCGCCGGTGCGTCCGGCTTCGCCTCCGCCCCCGGCCGGGGCGTGAGCGCCACCGTCGGCGGCCGTACCGTCCAGGTCGGCTCCCCGGGCCGTCTCCTGCCCGATGACTCCGGCCAGATCCGCTCCGTGGCAGGGGAGTTGGAGGACGCCGGGCACACCGCCGTCGTGGTGCTCCGTGACGGGACCCCGGTCGGCGCACTGGGCATCGCCGACCGGCTGCGGCCGGACGCCGCCGCCACCGTCGCCGCCCTGACCCGGCTGACCGGCCGGCAGCCGGTACTGCTGACCGACGTCACCGCACGGGCCGGGCGGGGCGGCCCCGGCGTCACCGACCCGCCCGACATCCTCGGTCTCCGCGCCTTCACCCCCTCCCGCCGGATACGCGGCCAGGGGGAGGGGTGAGTCCCTCCCCATCCCCCTCCACCCCGCACCGCCGCGGTCGCCTCCCCGGCCGGCCCGTTCGGGGTGGAGGCGATCGGCCGCTTCCACCCCGAAGAAGTCCGTCAACAGGAGGACTCGGTGACTCCGGGCAGGAATCCGGCGTGGGCCTGCTGCCGCATCCGCACCCGGGAGAGCCCGAACTTGCGCAGGTGACCGCGCGGGCGGCCGTCCACTGCGTCGCGGTTGCGCACCCTGGTGGCGCTGGCGTCACGCGGCTGGCGCCGCAACTCCGCCAGCACGGCGGCTCGTTCGTCCTCGGTGGAGGCCGGGCGGCGGATGATCCCCTTCAGCTCCGCGCGCCGGGCCGCGTACCGCTCGACGATCTCCCGTCGCCTGCCGTTCTTGGCGATCTTGCTCTTCCCGGCCATCGGACCTTTCCTCCCCGCGCCCGGATGCGGGCCACGGCGGCCTCGATCCCGATGGCATCGACGGTCTTGACCCCCTTCGCGCTGAGGGTGAGGCGGACGTGGCGCCCCTCACTGGGCAGCCAGTAGCGCTTGCGCTGGATGTTGGGGTCGAAGCGGCGGGAGGTGCGCCGGTGGGAGTGGGAGATGCTCTTGCCGAAGCCCGGCTTGGCGCCGGTCAGTTGGCAGTGGGCGGACAAGGAGGTTCCTTCCTCTCGGTACGGACGGCTCCCTTTTCGAAAATGGAAACCATTGTCATATACTGGCGCCATGGCACGCAGTGAACTCCGCCCGGTCATCAAGCTCCGCTCCACCGCGGGGACCGGCTACACCTACGTCACCCGCAAGAACCGCCGCAACGACCCCGACCGCATGGTCCTGCGCAAGTACGACCCCCTCGCCCGCCGGCACGTCGACTTCCGCGAGGAGCGCTGACCCTCATCGGCCCCGACCCCGACCGCACGGCCTGAGGACACAATCGTGAAACCCGGAATCCACCCCCCGTACCGCCCCGTCGTCTTCCGCGACAAGAGCGCCGGCTTCGCCTTCCTCACCCGCTCCACCATGACCGGCGACAAGACCATCGAGTGGGAGGACGGCAACACCTACCCGGTGGTCGACGTCGAGATCTCATCGGCGAGCCACCCCTTCTACACCGGCGCCCAGCGGGCCCTGGACACCGCCGGGCGCGTGGAGCGCTTCGAGCGCCGCTACGGCTCGCGCGGGGCCCGCTGACGGCCGGGGAGCCCCGGCTGCCCGTCGTGGTCGTCGCCGGGCTGCACGCCGACGCCCGACACGAGGTCGTGGAGCGGCTGCTGCACTCCGTGCCGGGCGGCGTGGCCCTCCACCACGACCTGTCCGGCGCCGCGGACGGCACGGTGCCGCGCACCGTGCGCACCGCCTCGGGCGAGCTGTCCCGCGGCGAGGCGCCCCTGGCCAACGACTGCGCCTGCTGCGCACTGCGCGAGGACCTGATCCCGGAACTGGAGCGGCTGGCCACCGGCGGCTCCGCCCGGCTGGCGGTCGTCGAGCTGTGGGACTCCGTCGAGCCCATGTGCATGGCCGACGTCATCGCCGCCCACGGCCGCGACGCACTGGAGCTGACCGGCGTCGTCACCGCCGTCGACCCCGCCCTCGTCCTGCCCCGGCTGGCGAACGGCGACGACCTGGCCGAGGCCGGCCTCGCCACGGCCGCCACCGACCAGCGCACGGTCGCCGACACCTGGGCGCGGCAACTGGAGTACGCCCCGTACTCGCCCTCGTCGACAGCCCCGAGGCCGACGAGACCGACCACGCGCTCCTGGCCCAGCTCCACCCGGCCGCGCGCCGGGTGCGAGCCGCCTCCGGGGAACTGGCCGAGGCCGCGCTCGCCGGCTTCGACGCGGCGATGGCCGCCACCGCCCAGCATCCGGCCTGTTCCCGGCTGCCGCAGGAGGCGGACGAGGCCGGGGTGACCACCCCGGTCTGGCGCCGCCACCGCCCCTTCCATCCCGGACGGCTCTACGAGGCCCTGGAGGACCTCGCCTGCGCCGCCGCCCGCAGCCGCGGCCGCTTCCGGCTCGCCGACCGGCCCGACAACCTGCTGGCCCGGGACTGCGCCGGCGGTGCGCTCTGCGTCGAGAGCGCCGGCCCCTGGCCGGCGTCGCTTCCCGACGCCGCCTGGGAGACGGTGGACCCCGTCCGCCGGGCGGCCGCCGCGCTGGACTGGCATCCCGAGCACGGCGACCGCTGCCAGCACCTGGTCTTCACCTCCCCCGGCCTGGACCGCGAGGGCCTGGTGGGCCTGCTCGGCTCCTGCCTGCTCACCGACGCCGAGTACGCCGCGGGCCGGGAGGCGTGGAAACGCCTCCCGGCCGCCTTCGCCCCCCTGCCGGACGCCGCCTGAGCCGGTCCGGCGCCCCGACCCGCGAGAACCGGGGAGCACTCCCCCATGCCACGCCCCACCGGCCCCCTCAGGAACGCCAAGCCCCGCCCCAACCCCCTGGATGCCGCCGGGATCACCTACACCGACTACAAGGACACCGGCCTGTTGCGGAAGTTCGTCTCCGACCGGGGCAAGATCCGCGGCCGCCGCGTCACCCGCGTCACCGCCCAGCAGCAGCGGCAGCTCGCCCGCGCGCTCAAGAACGCCCGTGGGATGGCCCTGATGCCCTACGGCGGTCGATAGCGGGCGCCCCTCCCCTCCGGGGGCGCCCCTCCACCGGCTTCGGGCCGGCACCCGCTCCCCCGGGTGCCGGCCCGGTGCCGTACCGGGCAGCCGTATCGGCGCCGGGTCGTCCGGATACGACGTGCCTCCCCCACCGGGTTCCGGCGGGGGAGGCACGTCGCGGAAGCTCAGGGCGCGTTGGCGGCGAGGCTGCGGCTGAGCGCGCTGCCCGGACGTGCGGTGAGCTCCTCCCAGGTGCC
The DNA here is from genome assembly GCF_043660855.1 of Streptomyces shinuiensis. Taxonomy (NCBI): domain Bacteria; kingdom Bacillati; phylum Actinomycetota; class Actinomycetes; order Kitasatosporales; family Streptomycetaceae; genus Streptomyces; species Streptomyces shinuiensis. The sequence goes on from NZ_JBIHML010000001.1 coordinate 777,687, forward strand.
CTCCTCGGCGATGCGTCCGGCTTCGAGGACGGCGATGCGGCCGGCCCGGCGGATGGTGGCGCGGCGGTGCGCGATGACGATCGTGGTGCGGCCCTCCTCCTCCAGCGCGGCGGCGAGCCGGGCGTCGCCGGCGTTGTCCAGATGGGCAGTGGACTCGTCGAGCACCAGGACCCTGGGCCGGGCCAGGAGCGCGCGGGCCAGGGCGATGCGGGCCCGCTGGCCGCCCGACAGGGTGGAGCCCCGTTCGCCGACCGGTGTGTCCATCGGGGCGATCCGGTCCACGCCGCACAGCCGGGCCGTCTCGGCGAGGAGGCCGTCGTCCGCATCGGGGGCGGCGAGCCGCAGGTTCTCCGCGAGGGTGCCGTGGAAGAGGGGCGTCTCCTGGCCCACCAGCGCGACGGCGCGACGGAGTTCGGCGTCGTCCACCTCGCGCATGTCGACGGGGTGGCCGTCGGCGGGTATCAGCTGGACCTTCCCCTCGGAAGGGTCCCAGAACCGGGCCAGCAGATGGGCGCAGGTCGACTTGCCGGCCCCCGAGGCGCCGACCAGCGCGAGGGTCTGCCCCGGGCGGACGGTCAACTCGACGCCGTCCAGCACCGGCCCGCCGCCGTAGTCGAACCTCACCCGGTGCAGTCGGACGCCCAGCGGACCGGGGGGCAGCGGGCGGGGTGCGGCGGGCGGCGGGGCGAGGGCGGGGGCCCCCACCGCCGCGCCGACCCGGGCGGCCGCCGCGCGCAGCGCCACGGCCTGGCTCAGCGTCCTGGCCGACTCCGCGACGGGGCCCAGGATCGACAGGGCCAGCGCCATCGCCGCCGGGGCCCACGCCCCGTGCAGCCGTCCCGAGATCACCGACTGCGCCGCCGCGGCGACCACGCCGAGGACCGCCACCACGATGAGGAGGTCGCGGACCGCGGCGGCGGCGGCCTCCCCGGTGGCCTCGGCGCGCTGGGCCTCGCCCATCTGCCGTCCTCTCCCGGCCAGCAGGCGGCGGCGTTCGGCCAGGGCGCCGAAGGCGAGCAGTTCGCGCAGTCCGTCGACGGTCTCCACCGTGTCGGCCGACAGCCGCGCGGCGGCCGCCCGGGTGCGGCCGCCGCGCGCAGCGCGTTCGCGCGCGTCGGCGAAGGGCGCGGCGGCGAGCAGTGCCGCGACCGGCAGTACGGCCGCCGGCAGCCACGGCTCCACCGCGGCGAGGACCACCGTGCCACCGGTGAAGACCGTCCCCGCCGCCAGGAGCTGGGCGGTGGTGTGGGCGTAGAAGAACTCCAGCGCCTCCACGTCCGCCATGGCGGTCGCGGCGAGGTCCCCGCTGCGCCGGCCGGCGACGCGGGCGGGGGCGCTGCGGGCGAATCCGTCGAAGACACGTACGCGCAGTGCGGCCAGCACCCGGTAGGCCAGGTCGTGCGAGAGGTCCATCTCGCGCCAGGTGGCCAGGGCGCGTACGAGGACGAGGACTGCGAGCGCGGTGACGGTGGCGGCCGAGGGGGCGCGTCCTTCGATGACGGCCGCCCCCACGGTGTGCGCGGCCAGCGTCAGCAGCACGACGAGGGAGCCCTGTTCGACGAGCGCGGCGGCGCAGGTTCGCACCGCCGTGGCGCGGTGCCCGGCGAGGGCCGGGAGCAGGGCGCGCAGCGATCCACGAGCGGGCGCGTCCGCGCCGGTGGTGGTGTCGGTGTGGACGGTGTCGGTGGCGGTGCTCATGCGGCGACTCCTCCCCGGTGGACGCGGCCCGCCTCGACCAGGGCCGCGTAGACGCCTCCGGCCCCGGCCAGGCCGGTGTGCTCGCCGACGGCGTCCACCCGGCCCCGGTCGAGGACGACGATGCGGTCGGCGTGCCGGACGGCCGAGAGCCGGTGGGCGACCACCAGGACGGTCCGGCCGCTCGCGGCGTTCAGCAGTTCGCGGACGATCTCCTCCTCCCGTCGTTCGTCGACCGAGCTGGTGGCCTCGTCGAGGACGAGTACGGGCGCGTCGGCCAGCAGGGCCCGTGCGAGGGCGAGCCGCTGGCGCTGTCCGCCGGACAGGGTGGCGCCGCGCTCCCCGAGGACGGTGGCGTAGCCGTCGGGGAGGGCCGCGATCTCGTCGTGGACGCCGGCGGCGCGCGCCGCGTCCGCCAGTTCGCCGTCCGTGGCGTCCGGCCGGGCCAGGCGCAGGTTGTCGGCGATGGTGGCGTGGAAGAGGTAGGTCTCCTGGGAGACGACGGCGATGCCCTGACGCAGCGAGTCCAGGGCATACCCGGTCGTGGGAGTCCCGTCGAGGGTGATCCGGCCCTCCTGCGGGTCGTGGTGGCGCAGGAGCAGGGCCAGGAGCGTGGACTTGCCAGCACCGGACGGGCCGACGATCGCGGTGGTCTGTCCGGCCCGCGCGGTGAAGGAGACACCGCGAAGGACGGGATCCTTCGCGCCCTCATAGGTGAACTCGACTTCCTCGAAGCGCAGTTCGGGAGGTCCCGGCCAGTGCGCGGGCGCCGTTCCGGTGTCGCGGACGGCGGGTTCGGCGGTGCGCAGCGCCGCGATCCCGTCCGCGGCCGACGCCCCCAGGTATCCGGCGTGCCAGTCGCGGGCCAGGTCCCGCACCGGCCGGAAGCACTCGGAGGCCAGCAGCAGCGTCAGATAGGTGCCGGTCGCCGCGGTGGTCCCGGTGACGGCCGACCAGCACGCCAGGAGCGCGGCGGCCGCGGTGCCGCCCTGGACGGCGAGGTCGGTGATGCCGGTGTCCACCAGGGACACCCGCAGCTTGGCGACCGTCGCCCGGTGCAGCGCCGCCGAGCGCCTCTCGAGTCGTTCGCGGGTGCGGCCGACCGCGCCGGCGGCGCGCAGGGCGGGCATGCCCTGGAGGGCCTCCAGGTAGTCGGCGCCCAGCCCTTCGTAGGTGTCCCAGTGCTCCCTGCCGCGCCTGGTCAGCAGCCGGTCCCAGGCCCGCGGCCCGCACAGGGCGAGCAGCAGGGCGGGGACGAGGCCGAGGAGCGCCGCCGGTTCCACGGCGGCCAGGACGGCGAGCACCAGGAGCGGCACGGTGAGGGCGACCAGGAGCTGGGGCAGATAGCGGGAGACGTACGCGTCGACGCCCTCCACCCCGTCGACGACGGTGGTGCGCACGGCCCCGGCGCGCGCCGGGGCTCCCCCGGGCCGGAGGCCGGACGAGGCAAGGTGCGCGGGCCCCAGACGGCCGAGGCGGACCAGGAGTTCGTCCCGCAGGGCCACCCTGACCCGGGCTCCGGCGCGGGTGGCGGTGCGCCGCTGCCGGACGGCGAGTACGGCGCGGACGGCGACGGCGGCGAGTACGGCGGCCAGCAGCCACGGGAGCCGGCCGGTGTCGCCGCGGGCCAGGTCGGCGAGCGCGACGGCCAGCAGCGCGGCCTGTGCCAGGTGGGTGAGGGTGACGGCGCCCTGTAGGAGGGTGGCCGCCAGCAGGGGGCGCCGTGCGCGCAGCGCGGCGCGGCGCAGTTCGGGGTGGACGATCACGTGGTGTTCTCCTCGTCGGCGTGGAGGGTGCCGAGGGCCAGTCCGTGGACGATCCAGTCCCGGCCCGGCGCGCCGCCGAGGGCGGCGCCGAGGTCCGCCTGCTGCCAGGAGCCGACGGGCCGGGCGGCCAGACCGTGGCGCAGGGCGGCGAGGTGGGCCAGGTGGACGGCGAATCCGGCCCGCAGGTGGGTGCGGCGGATGTGCGGCGCGCCGGAGTCCGCGGGGCAGCCGTGGGCGAGCAGGACGGCGCCGGAGTCCGCGATCCACGCCTGGCCCGCGGCCCAGGCCGCCAGCGTCGGGCGGGCATCGCCCGCGGCGTACCGGCGCAGTGCCGTGCCGTCGGCGGCCGGCTCGACCAGGCCGGGGTGCGGTGGGCCGACGGCGGCGCACCAGCGCAGTCCGCCGGCACCCGCCCGTGCGGCGGTGGCCAGGACGGCCCGCAGCGCGCCGGGGGGCGGGGTGCCCTGCAGCGGCGGCGGGACGCTGCGGCGGGCCTGAAGCTCGGCGGGGGCGGGTGTGCCCCGCGGCGGTGGTGTACCGCCGGGCGGGGGGATGCGCACCGCCGCCAGTGGATTCCCGGCGAGTCCGTCCAGGTGGACTTCGGACCCGCCCGTGCCCAGCGCGCGGGCGGCGAGGAACAGCGCCGCGGCGGCGTGCCCGGTGTCCAGCAGCAGCAGCGGCCAGGCGCGACGGCCGTAGTGGGAGACCGTGCGCCGGGCGGTGACGGACAGTTCGGCGGTCACGCCCGGTGGGGTGCCATCGGGCCGCCGGCCGAGGCGGTGCACGCGGTGGCGCAGCGGGTCGTAGCCGTAGCGGCCGGGGGGCAGGGAGCAGCCGGCTCCCACGACCAGTTCGGCGTCCACCGGGTGCAGTGCGCCGGCGGAAGGAGCGGGCCGCAGTCGCCCGGAGCCGTCCGAGGCCGCCAGTGACAGGCGCAGCACGGCCCCCAGGTCTGTCTCCCCCACGGCCGCGTCCGGGATGGGGAGCGATGGTCCCGGCCAGTCGCGGACGGCGGGCCCGGCGGGCGTGCCGGGCCCGGGGCGCTCCGGGGAGCGGGCGAGGGCGAGGGCTGCGACGAGGTCCACCGGGCGGTTCTCGGAGGCGTGTTTCACGGAGGTGTGTTCCACGGGGGCGGCCCTCACATGTGGGGCGGGGGCGCCAGCGTGAAGTCCCCCGGTGTGGTGGGGGCGGCCGTACGCCAGCCCCGCCCGACGGCGGCCTCGGCCAGGCGCGGGCAGCCGAAGTACCCGAAGGCGGCGGGGGCGTTGGGCAGGAGCCCGGAGACCAGGACGCGGGCGACGCGCAGCGGGGTCTCGGCCACGTCCTCGGTGGTGAGGTCGAACGTCATGACGCGGTGGCCGCGTTCGCGCAGCGCGCGCTCCAGCCTCTCCCGGCTGCCGGGCTCGACCGCGTCCACGGGTACGGTCCCGTGTGCGGGGTCGGTGAAGCGCCGGGCCTCGGGGGCCATCCGTTCGTCCAGCCACACCTGTACGTGCGCTCCCAGGTCACGCACGTGCTCGAACCGCTCGCCGCACGCGTCGAGGTAGCGGCGGTCGGCTCGGTGGTCCAGGTAGAGCCCGCGGGCGAGCAGACCGGCCTCCACGGCCTGGAACACCCAGCCGCCGGGGTCGGTCAGGCCCTGGGTGAAGACCCAGGTGTGCACGGCCTCCAGCACGGCCTTGCGGGCGGCCTCGGCCGGGTCGTACTTGCAGGCGAATCCGGCCGCGTACAGGCCGAGGCGGGGGTCGTGGACGAGCGCGGCCACGCAGGGGGCGAACTCCGAGGGCATCTCGACGAGGTGGAGGTCGAGCACGGATCCGGCGAGGTCACCGGTGAGGCCGGGCACGCTGGCCGGGTCGATGCCGCGCGCCGGCCCGTCGAGGTGCCACCACAGCTCCAGGGCGTCGCGCTCGACGATCTCCAGCAGGCCGCGTTCGGCCGCGTCGTCCAGGCCCTGACCGGTGGCGATGCCCGCGTAGTTGAGGTGGTGGGTGCGGGGCAGGGTGCGCAGTTCGCCCTGGCGCCAGTTGAGGTGGGTGAGCGCGACGGGAGCCCAGACCTCGGCGGTCGTGCCGTCGGGCAGGTGCTCGGTGCCGCGCGTCCACAGGGCCGGGGTGTCGGCGGTGAGGGGACGGTAGGGGAACCTCTCCCGGTCGTACTGCCACGGCGCGTAGGCCGGCAGGTCGCCCGGTCCGTACAACCGCATTCCCCTCCCGGCCAGTTCGGCGGCCGTGGCGCGCAGCGGGGCGTCCGGGTGGCCGGGCGGCGGTACGCGGTTGCCGCAGTAACGTTCCACTCCCTCCGCCACCGCGGCGAGGTGGGCCTGCCCGGGGTCGCCGAAGGTGGTGCCGAGGGAGACCCGGTCGGCGGGCCACAGACCGAGTCTGCGCGCGTCGGATATCTCGGCCGTGAACGCGGTGTAGCGGGGCGGCGCGCCCGCGGGGTGTTCGACGGGCTTGACCTTGCGGACGATGCCGCAGACGGGGTCGACCAGGGCTTCCATTGGCAGCGCGGTCATCGCGGGATCTCCTCGGCGGGTTCGGTGGGAGTGGGGCGGGACGGCAGTACGTGCAGCGTCAGCGCCACGCTGCCGGGGTCGACCTCCCGCCGGGAGGCGAGCAGCCGGCCGGCGCTCATCGGGTCCTCCCCGGTGTGCGGGTTGCGGGCGTGGGCCGGGAAGTGGTGTCCGGCGATCTCCAGGCGCAGCCGGGTGCCAGCCCGCAGCCGGCGCGCGAGGCGGCCCAGACCGATGGTGAACCCGGCTGCCCGGCCGGGGGGTTCCTCGCGCCGGACGATCCCGGTGGCCAGCCGCTCGGCCCGACCGTCCGGAGTGAGGGCGACGAGCCGGGCGGCCCAGTCGGCGGACGGGGTGTCTGCCGTGGCCCGCAGCCGTACCCGCGCGGGGCCGACCGCGTCGAGCGGGCGGGGCAGCGGCGCGGTGGCCAGCAGGCACCGGTCGGGCGTTCCGGCGGTGGGGACGGCGAGGTCGTCCGAGCGGACGGGGCGTTCGGGGTCGGCGGTGAAGGCGCGGCCGTGCAGGAGCCGCAGCCGCTGTGCGCGCGCCTCGCCTCCGGCTCCGGCGGGCAGCCACAGGCCGGCGCCGCCCAGTGCCATCGCGCCGCGGCGGCCGGGGGCGAGTTCGCCCGCGAGGGCGCGGCGGGCCCAGCCGGCGTACAGCTCACCGAGGTCGACCCGGTGGGCGGGTCCGGCGCCGGGACCGGGCGCGGCGGTGAGGCCGTGTCCCCAGGGGCCCGTCAGCAGCCGCGCCGAGGGGCCGCCCCAGGCGTGCCACAGGGCGGTGGTGTCGTCGGCGAAGGGGTCGTGGAGGCCGCCCGCCGCGAGCAGGGGCACCGTGGCGTGTTCCGCCCGCGACACGAGGCGGCCGCGGTCGCGGTGCCGCCACAGGCCCGCCCAGGAGGGCATGTCCCGCCCCAGCCGTTCGGGCAGGCCGGTCAGCGGCAGGTGGTTGAGCAGGCCGGGGTCGGCGGCGAGGGCCCTGTCCAGGGCGCCTTCGTCGGAGTCGCTCCGGTCGCCGTGGGCGGCCCACCATCCGGCGCGGGCCAGCAGCCTCTCCACGCCGGAGGGTTCGCGCGCCGTCTCGGCGGCGCCGAGGGCGGGCACGGCGGCGAGGACGGCGTCGGGCCGGGCGTCCCCGGGTGCGTCGAGGGCGAGGACGAGGGCGCAGTGGGCGGCGTAGGAGGCGCCGGCGGCCAGCAGCCGGCCGTCGCTCCACGGCTGCCGCCGGATCCAGCGGGCGGCCGCCGCCCCGTCGGCGGCCTCGTTCTCGTACGGTCGCCACCGCCCCGGCGACGCGAACCGGCCGCGTACGTCCTGGACGACGGCGGCGAATCCGCGGCGGGCCCAGCCGCTCGCCTCGGCCCGGTGCCGCACGCGGTCGTAGGGGGTGCGCAGGAGGACGGCGGGGAAGGGACCGCGACCCGCGGGGAGATGGACGTCGGTGGCCAGTCCCCCGACGGTGGCGCCGGACGGCGTCATCCGTTCTTCGCGGGTGTCGGAGCGGCCTTCGGCATCGGGGCGACCGCGGGCACGGGGAGGACTGGGTGCTCGGTGACCGTCAGGGTGCGCAGGTCCACACGCCTGAGCCGGCGCCGCGCCGGGAGGCCGGTCTCTTCGGGGGCACCGGTGGCCCACCGCAGGAGATCGTCGGCGAGCAGTGCCGCGAGCAGGCCGGCGGCGTGAGGGGTGAGCCGTCCCGGTGCTCCGGACGTACGGGGTCCGCTCCAGTAGGCGGCCAGCTCCCGGTGGGCGGGGGTGGCGGCGAGCCGGCGGGCCCTGACATGGGCCGAGGTGACGTCTCCTGGGGCGGCGGCGGGCGGCTCGACGTAGGCCTGCCGGCCCTCGCGGTGGCAGCGCAGCCAGGCGACGCCGTGCGCGGGCAGCCGGTCCGCGGTGTCCCACAGCCCGTCGGGTACGGGTCCGTCCAGACACCACACGACGGCGGCGGGGTCTTCGCGGAGCAGGTCGCCGAGACCGCCCGGCGACGCGCCGGGAGCGGGCGCGGAGGCGGTGCGCGGCCGGGCGCCCAGGGCGGTCAGATGGGCGGCGAGCGGTTCGGTCAGCACCGGGTCGCCCAGCAGGCGGATGTTCCGCCGGGCGGCGGGCCACTCCGGGCTCGGCGGGCCGTCCGCCAGATAGCCGGCGTCCTCGAACGCCCTGATGACGCGGCGCTGTTCCTCGTCCGGCGGGGTCCCGGCGGTGCCGGAGAGCAGGGAGAGCAGCGCGCTCTCGTCCGTGCCCCGTGTCCCGACGCCGAGGAACTCACCCTCGGGGGTGCGGACGGCGAGGCCTCGCCCGGGCACGGCGACGACCTCGACACCGGGTGCGAGCTGTCTGCGGGACACGGTGATCCTCCTGCGGGCGGATTGGCGGCGGGCTGGCGGCGGGACCCGGGGCGGGCCCGGGACGGGCGTGGGCCCACCCGGATGGCGCCGGGCGGACCCACGGTCGAGAGCGGTCGGGCCCTCGCTTACTCCTCGGTGTCCTCGAAGGGGTTCTCGACGAGGGCGTTGGAGTGGGAGGCCGAGTCGTGGGCCAGCTGGCCCGGGTCGGCGATCGGCGTGAAGACCTGCTCGTTGTCCATGAACTCTCCTTGTTCGTAAGGGAGATACGGCGTTCGGGTGAGCGCCGCGATCACACTCTAGTGAATATGATTTTCATATTCCACACCTGGGAGAGGGTGATCCGGGTAACACACCGGCCATCCCCCCTCGGGGTCCCGGCCGACCCGGCCGGCCACCCTCAGCACATCCGCCAGCAACCCCGGCGTGACCACCTCCTTCGGTGTCCCGTCGGCCACCACGCGACCGTCCCGCAGCGCGACGATCCGCTCGGCGAACCGGGCCGCGTGGGCCAGGTCGTGCAGCACCATCACCACCGTGAGCCCGCGTTCCTCGCGCAGCCGGACCACAGTCCGCAGCACGTCGAGCTGGTGGTGCAGGTCCAGATAGGTGGTCGGCTCGTCCAGCAGCAGGACGCGGGTGTCCTGGGCGAGCGCCATCGCCAGTCGCACCCGCTGCCGCTCGCCCCCCGACAGCGCGTCGACGTCGCGGTCGGCCCACTGCTCCACGCCCACGTCCCGCAGCGCCCGGCGCACGACGGGGTCGTCGCCCTCGCGCAGCATGCCCAGCGGGCCACGGGCCGCGTACCGCCCCTGCCGCACCAGATGGCGCACCGTCATCCCCGGCACGGCGGGCGCGGACTGGTGCAGCAGCGCCACCTTCCGGGCCGTGGCGCGCCGGGACAGCCGGGCGAGGTCGTCCCCGCCGAGCAGTACCCGCCCCTCGTCCGGCCGCAGCAGCCCGGCGGCCAGCCGCAGCAGGGTCGACTTGCCGCAGCCGTTGAGCCCGACGAGGGCGGTCAGCTCGCCCGGCCGGACGGTCATGCCGACGCCCCGCAGCACGGGCCGCGCCGGATATCCGAAGCTGACCCCCTCGATACGGATTCCCACGGAGTCGGAGTCGGTCAACAGGCTTCTCCTTCGGCTTCAGAACGTACGGCCCGGCGTGCGGCGCACGACGGCCAGCAGCAGTGCGGCACCGAGGCAGGCGGTGAGTGCTCCGACCGGCAGCGTGAGCCGTCCGGAGTCCAGCGCCACCGCCAGCAGCCGCGAGGAGAGCTGCGCCGCCGCGTCCGCCCCGCACACCACGACCGCGCCCACCGCGGCGGCGCCGGGAAGGCCCACCCGCAGGTCGGCGCCGAAGAGGGCCACGGCCAGGTGCGGGACGAGCAGCCCCACGAAGCCCAGTGCGCCGACGGCGGCCACCGCGCCCGCGGTCAGCGCCACCGCGCACAGCAGGGTCAGGGTCCGGGCCAGCCGGGCGGGAAGTCCGGCGGCCGAGGCGATGTCGTCCCCGCAGCGCAGCAGGGTCAGCGGTCCCGCCAGCAGCCAGGCGGCCGTCCCCCAGGCCAGCGCCCACGGCCACAGCAGGTGCCAGTGCTGCCACACCCGGCCCTCCGTGGTGCCCACCAGCCACTGCACGACGCTGCCGAGTTCGCCCGGCTCCGCGAGGAGCACCATGGCGGTGAGCCCGCCGAGCACCGCCGACACCAGCACCCCGTGCACGGCGGTCTGCGCGGGGTCGCCGCGGCCGCGTCCGGCCAGCAGCCACAGCAGCGCCGCCCCGGCGCATCCGCCCGCGCACGCGGCGATGACGACGGCCGGCGGGGAGTCCCGCCCGGCCAGCCCCAGGGCCGTGGCGGTGACGGCCCCGAGCACCGCTCCCGGTGTCACACCCGTCACCTCGGGCCCGGCCAGGGGGTTGCGCAGCGCGGACTGCAGGACCAGACCCGCCACGGCGAGGCTCGCGCCCGCGCAGAGGGCCACCAGCAGCCTGGGCAGGCGCAGTCGCAGGAGGATGTGGCGCTCCGTCGCGTCACCGCCTCCGCCGAGGACCTCCCATGCCGTGGCCGGGGACATGCCGCGCCCGGCCACCAGTTCCACCGCGGCGCACACCGCGGCCAGCGCCGCGAGCGCCGCGAAACGCCGGCTCACCACACGCCCTCCGCTCCGGCCTTCCCCCGCCGGGAGAAGCCACGGCCGCGACCGCCCGACCGCGTCAGGACGACCCCGGCCGGCACACCCAGCAGAGCCGTCCAGGCGCCGACCGGGGTCTCCACGGGCGCCAGCGCCAGCCGGGCCGGGACATCGGCGACGGCGACGACGGCGGCGCCCCACGCGGCGGACCAGGGCAGCCAGCGCACCGCCCCGGCCGCGGGGGCGAACCACCGGGCCAGATGCGGGGCGAGGAAGCCCACCCACGCCACGGGCCCGCACACGGCCGTCACGGGTGCGATCAGCACCACGGCGACGGCCAGCGCGGCCAGCCGTGCCCGCTGGGCGCGCACGCCCAGCGCCTCGGCGTCCTCGTCGCCCAGCCGCATCACCGAGAGCACCGGTGCGCACAGCACGAGGGCGGGGGCCACGACGAGCAGCCACGGCCACAGGCCCGCGACGTCGTCCCAGGTCCGGGCGGACAGGGAGCCGAGCAGGTAGCGGTAGACGAGCTGGAGGTCGAGCTGGTCGGCCATGACCATCAGGACGAGCAGCGCGGCCTGCAGCGCGGCCGCGACCGACGCGCCGGTCAGCAGCACCGCGGACGGACCACGGCCCAGCCCGGCGGCGAACAGTGTGAGCCCGCCGCCGAGCGCGGCGCCGCCGATGGCCGCCAGGGGCTGGACGGCCGCGGGCAGGGACACCGCCAGCACCAGGGGCGCGGCCACCCCCAGCGCGGCCCCGGAGGAGACGCCCAGCATCTCCGGCACCGCCAGGGGGTTGCGCAGCGCCTCCTGGAGCACGAGCCCCGCCGCCCCCAGGCAGGCACCGGCGACGAGCGCCAGCACCAGGCGGGGTACGCGCAGTTCGGTGACGACGATCCCGGCGAGCGTGGTGTCACCCTCCAGCACCGCACCGGCGAGCCGGTGCGGCGGGACGTAGGGGGTGCCGAGGCTCAGCGCGCAGACCGAGGAGACGGCCAGCAGCACGGCCACCAGGAGCGGTTGCCGCACCCGTGCCAGGGGAGGGGGGCGCCGGGCCCCCGCCGCCGCGCCTCCCGCACCGGTGCCCCCCGCCCCGGTTCCCTCTGCCGCGGTGGGCGCGGCGACGGGCGCCCTCACCGCAGCGCGGCCGTGGCCTCGTCGAGGACGATGCCCAGCGAACGGGTGCCGCGACCCTTGGCCCACACCTCCGGGTCGACCTCGTGGACGTCGCCGCCGCGCACCGCGGGGATCTTCCCCCACAGGGGGTTCTCCGCCAGCTTCTCCGAGAGTCTGCCGTCCGCGTCGCCGAAGCTCATCGTCTCGACGAAGAGCACGTCGACACCCTCGGCGAGGATCTCTTCGAGGCTGTAACTGCCCTCCACACCACGGGACTTCCATGGATAGTCGGCGATCTTGGGGAACAGGCTGGCGGCCACGTCGGTCTCCGGGGTGGCGACGCCGAAGTTCTCGTCGCTGCCGTAGACGACGAGCGCGGTCTTCCCACTCGGGGTCTTCTCGGCCTCGGCGAGCTTGGTCCGGAAGGTCTTCTCGGCCTTCTCCCCCTCGTCGGTGCGGCCGGTGAGCGCGGCGACGTCGCGCAGATAGCCGACGCTGTCCTCCCACGTCTCGGGCTGCATGGCCCAGAACGTGGTGGCGCCCTTCAGCGCCGGGGCGAGCTTGCCGTGGGTGTCCCCCAGTCCGATCACGAGGTCGGGCTTGTGGTAGAGGATCGCCTCGACCTCCGGGGCTATGAAACCGCCGGGGATGACGTCGACCTCCTTCGCCTTCTCCTCCCCCAGGAAGCCGGGGTGGGCCAGCAGCGCGCTGTTGGTGGCCGCCGGGACGATGCCCAGCTCGGTCAGGATGTCGTCGCACAGGGCGAACAGGCAGACGATCCGCTCCGGTTCACCGTCCAGGGAGATTTCGGTGCCGTTCACGTCGGTCAACTCCGCGGCGGCCTTGATGGGTTCGACGGTGACCTCGGTCCTCGCCGTGGGCCCGGCCCTGCCGTCCGCGGGCTCGCCCGGCGGTGAGCCGCAGCCGGCCAGAACGGAACCCAGCACCGCTGCGGTGATCCAGCCGCGGGCGGATCTCGACGGTGAACGCAGCATTGACGCCCTCGTTTCTTCTCGGGGAGAGCCGGAACACGCCGAAGATACATGATAATCGTTTTCATGATGTCGGTTCTCCGGAGGACTCCATGCCCAGCACCGCTCCCACGCTGCTCGTCTCCGACCACGTGGAAGGCTCCCTGTACGCACTGACCGTGCCGGACGGCACCGTCACGGGCCGTCTGACCGGCCGGCACCTGTCGGAGCACGCCGGGTTCCTGGCGCTGCCGGGGGGACGGGTGGCCTGCGTCGACGACCGCAGGGGGGAGTTGCTGGTGCTCGACCCCTTCGGTGACGAACTGGTGAAACTCGCGGTCCCGGTGGCCGTACCGGCCGAGCACCTCGCCTGCGACCCGTCCGGCCGCCGGCTGGCCGTCACCACCGGACTGGGGAGGAACACCGGGCCGTGGTCGGACCTGCTGACGGTCGTCGACCTCGCCACGGGAGAGGCCTCCCGGGTGCGCACGCGCGCCGGCGAACCGGGGGTGACGGTGCCGGGCGGCGGCGATCCGCTGGTCGTGCTGCGGCACCGGGAGCCCGGTGCGCTGGCCGTCCACCGGTTCGCGGACCTTCTCGCGGCGCCGCCCGGCTGCCCGCCGGTCACGCCTCACACGCTCCTGCCGCTGCCGGACGACGGACACGGGGACGCGTACGCGCCCGGCCCGGGGCATGTGCTGGCGGCCACGGGCGAGGGAGTGCACCGGGCCCGGAGGTCGGGCGGCGGACTCGTGGCCGAGGCGGTGATTCCATGGGGGTCGCCCGCCCAGGGCTGGTACCTGCGCCTGGACACCCGCCGGCAGGCGCTGTGGAGCACGCTGCGCGGTGGCGCGCCGGACCCGTCGGGATGGCCGGAGTGGGCCAACCAGGCGTGGCGCCACGACCTGGACACGGGCCGCACGCACCGCACGGAACTCGGCCCCGGTCTGGTCTTCCGCCTGGCCCTCGCCCGGCGCCACGCGGCCTTCGCCCGCGTCCACCCCGACGGCGACGAGCTGGTCCTCCTGGACGCGGACGCCCCGGAGGGCACCGTCCGCCGCCTCCCCCTCCCCGCCATGGACGGCGCCCCGCGCCGCGGCGGCACCCCCTGGGAGGGGGTCCAGCGCAGAGCGGTGGCCGCCTCACCCGGCTCCGACTGGGTCGCCGTCACCCGCGGCGGCCATGGCGAGGTGCACATCGTCGACGCGCGGACGGGCGGCGAAGCGGCCCGACCACGGCTGGACACGCCGCTGCACCACGGCGGTCACATGGTGCTGCGCACACGGGACGACGGCGCCGAGGGTGATCCCGTGGGCCGCTGACCCGGGCGGAAGGGGCGGAGCGACGGGCGGCCCCTCCCGGCATGGCACGATGTGACCGGCTGGCAAAGGGCCGCCTCTTTGCCGGAATCCGGCCGGAGACTTCCGGGTGGTGAGGGCCCGGGCGGCGGACTCCGCCGCGGTTTCCACCGCTCCGCCCGCCCGTGCCGGCGCACCCCCACGACCCCGGCGTGCTTCGGTGGGCGCGCGTTCTCCGTGCCTCGGCCCGGCCGCCCGGGCCCCGGCTCTCCGCTCACTCCTCGCCGAACACCGTCCGCAGCAGGAGCAGGGCGATGTCGTCGGTGCGCTGCCGGGCGGGGCGGGCCCTCCGGATGACGGTGTCGATGAGATGCTCCAGATCCCCGTCGGGGGCGCCGGCGAGCTGTCGGGCGAGACCGGCGGTCGCCTCGTCGGGATCGACGCCCGGGGTCTCCACCAGGCCGTCGGTGTAGAGGGCGAGGATCGCGCCCGCCGGCAGGGGGGTGTCGAAGACCTGGTAGCCGGCGTCCGGTTCGACGCCCAGCAGCAGGCCGGGCGGGACGTCCAGGGGGCGGGTACGGCCGTCGGGCAGGCGCAGGAGCGGGGAGGGATGCCCGGCGCTGGCGATGCCCGCGCACCGCCGGGCGAGATCGAGGTGGACGTAGAGGCAACTGGTGAACAGCCCGGGATCGAGGTCGCTCAGGAGCCGGTTGGTGCGCGCGAGCACCTGGTCCGGGGGGACTCCGGCGGTGGCGTGGGCGCGGATGGCGGTGCGGACCTGGCCCATGAGGGCGGCGGCGGCGACGTTGTGCCCCTGGACGTCGCCGATGACGGCGGCCGCGGTGCTGTCGCTGAGGCGGACCAGGTCATAGAAGTCGCCGCCGATCTCCATGCCCCGGGTGGCCGGCAGATAGCGGGCGGCCACCCGCAGTCCGGGGACGGCGGGAAGGGTGTGGGGCAGCAGTGCCTGCTGCAGACCGTGGGCGAGCCGGTGCTTGGTGTCGTACAGGCGCGCCCTGTCCAGCGCCTGGGCGATGAGCCCGGCCAGGGAGGTGAGCACCGCGCGCTCCTCGGCGGCGAAGACGTGGGGCCGGTCGTAGGACAGGGTGCAGCAGCCCACAGGCCGCCCCGAGACGCTCAGCGGCAGATACGCCCACGCCTGCTTCTCCGTCATCCGCGGCAGGCCGGGGTAGTCGCGCTCCATCTCCTCCGGGGAGGAGTAGAACAGCGGTGCGCCCTCGACGATCACCTGCCCGGCCGGGGTGAGGGCGGTCTCCGGCGACGCCTCCTCAAGCCAGTCGATGGCCGCCCCGGAGTAGCCGCGGTGGCCGATGATGCGCAGCCGGCCGGCGTCCAGGGTGGACAGGACCACCCCCTTGGCGTCGAAGGCGGGCATGATCTGGTCGGCGATGAGATCCACCACGTCCTGCACCCCGACGGTCTCTGTCAGGGCCGCGGCCAGGTGCAGCAGCTGGTAGAGCTGCCCGGCCCTCGCCGGAGCGGCCCTCTCGGCCCGCTCGCCGTGGACCGGTGCGGGGCGGGGGCCGGTGCCCGCGGGTTCGATGCGTACGCTGATGCCGCTGGCGTCCGGGTAGAGCCTGAAGTCGAGCCACTGGCCGGGCGGCCGGTGCACGGTGTAGGCGACGGGCTCGCGGCTGACGATCGCGGCCCGGTAGCGGTCCTCGTAGACCGGGTCGTCCAGCCAGGGCAGCGAGTGCCAGGGGCGGGTGCCCAGCAACTCGGCGGCGCCGCGGCCCAGCAGCTCGGCGGCACCCGAGGTGAGGAAGGTGAACCGGCCTTCCAGGTCCAGCGCGCAGCAGCCGCCGGGCAGGCGCTCGGCGAAGTCCTCGGCGGCCAGCGCCGACTGCGACCTGCCGGTGCGCACGGTGTCGGCGCTCAGCACCCGCGGCCGGGCCGGTGTCCCGACCGGCCGGCCCGCGTCGTCCTCCTCCTCCATCAGCCGCGTCAGCCGACGGCAGTTGGAGACGATGTTGTCGCGTCGCCGCCGGGTGATCCGCGATGCATGGGTGCCGGGCCACAGCAGCAGCAGTGCGCCCCGGGCGCGGTCCGCGCCGACGGGGACGGCGGCCAGGGCGAAGTGGTAGGGCAGTGCCACCGCCGTGCGCGGATAGGCGCGGGCCATGTCCTCCTGGCCCCCCACCCACACCAGGCGGTTCTCGCGGACCGCGTCCGCGACCGGGATGGGTGCGGCCAGCCCGACCCTCACCCACGGTTCGATGAAGTCGAGCGGCGCCCCGAACAGCATCGCGAGGCGCAGTACGTCCTCCTCCGGGGCCAGCAGGTACAGGGCGGCGGTGGATGCGCCGGTGTTGCGCGCCACCTCCAGGAACCCTGTCTCCAGCCGGTCGTACGCGGCCGCCGTGTCACCGTTCCCGGTCACCGTGCGCTCCTCGCCGACCCCGCCGGAGGGGGCCGGCCTCCGGGCGGGGTCCGGCCGCTCTGCCCGCGGCGCCGGACGCCGTACGGCACCGGTGCGCCGCCCCCGTCCGTCCCGGTGGCGGCACCCCACGACAGACATGCCACATATATTCCATACAAGAAGATTATGACGCTTTCGGAACAGCGGCGCGTTGTCGCACCGGTACGGGCGGGGCGTGAGGCCGCCTTCCCGGGCCGCTCGGCGGGAAGGCGGCCTCACGCCCCGCCCGGAAGTCCCGGACGTGCGGCGCACCGCTCACGGCATGCGGTCAGGCGGTCTCGTCGACGGCACGGGCCAGGGTACGCAGCCCCTCGTCCAGCTCGTCCGGGGTCGCGGTGAGCGGCGGGAGCAGCTTGACGACCTCGTTCTCGGGGCCGGAGGTCTCGACCAGCAGCCCCAGTTCGAAGGCGCGGGCACACACCCGGGTGGCGCGTCCCGTGTCGGCGAAGGTCAGCCCCCAGGCCAGGCCGCGACCCCGGTGTCCGGCCCCGCTCCGGCGGTGCTCGCGGGCGATCTCGCGCAGGGCGGCCTCGGCCTGCTCGCCGCGGGCGAGCGTCTGCTTCTCCGTTCCGCTGTCGGCCCAGTAGGTATTCAGGGTGGCCGCGGCGGTGACGAAGGCGGGGTTGTTGCCGCGGAAGGTGCCGTTGTGCTCGCCGGGCTCCCAGACGTCCAGCTCGGGCCGGAACAGGGTCAGCGCCATCGGCATTCCGTAGCCGCTGACGGACTTGGACAGAGTGATGACGTCGGGGGTGATCCCGGCCTCCTCGAAGGAGAAGAAGGCGCCGGTCCGGCCGCAGCCCATCTGGACGTCGTCGACGATCAGCAGCATGTCCCAGCGGCGGCACAGCTCGGCCAGGGCGCGCAGCCACTCGGCCCGGGCGACGTTGACGCCGCCCTCGCCCTGCACCGTCTCGACGATCACGGCGGCCGGCCGGTTCAGGCCGGAGCCGCGGTCCTCCAGCAGCCGCTCGAACCACGCGAAGCCCTGGTCGTCGTCCAGGTACCGGTCGAACGGCATGGGCACTCCGTGCACCAGGGGAACGCCGGCGCCGGCGCGCTTGAAGGCGTTGCCGGTCACCGCCAGTGCTCCGAGCGACATGCCGTGGAAGGCGTTGGTGAAGGACACCACCGTCTCGCGCCTTTTGACCTTGCGGGCCAGTTTCAGGGCCGCCTCGACGGCGTTGGTCCCGGTCGGGCCCGGGAACATCACTTTGTGGTCCAGGCCGCGCGGTCGCAGGACGAGGTCGCGGAAGGCCTCCAGGAAGTCCCGCTTGGCCGTGGTGGACATGTCCAGGCCGTGGGTGACGCCGTCGCGCTCCAGGTAGTCCAGCAGGGCGCGTTTGAGGACCGGGGGGTTGTGGCCGTAGTTGAGTGCGCCCGCACCGGCGAAGAAGTCCAGGTACACATGGCCGTCCTCGTCCTGGAGACGGCAGCCGTGCGCGTACTCGAAGACCCTCGGCCAGCCGCGGCAGTAGCTGCGCACCTCCGACTCCAGGGTGTCGAAGACGGAGGTCTCGGCTTCGGTGATGGTCATGATGGTGTGCTCCTCGGTGGGTGTGGTGCCGGGCGGACGGCGGCGTGCCGTCCGCCCGCTGCGGGCCGGGACGGGCGGCGGGTCAGGGCCGGGGCGCGCGGGGCAGCGGCCCGATGCGGTACAGCACCTCGGGGCCGTGGCCGTCCGGGAAGAGTTCCGCGCCGAACAGCGCCTCGCGCTCCAGCGCCGCGCCGTGCCGCCGGGCGAAGAGCGTGAACAGCCGGTCGGAAGCGGTGTTCCCCGGCGCGACGGTGGCCTCCAGACGCCGGATCCCCCGCGGAGCCGGCCGGGCGGCCAGATGGTCCAGCATGGCGCCGGCCAGTCCGCGCCCGCGGTGGTCCTCGTCCACCGCTACCTGCCAGACGACCAGCGTGCCGGGCCTCTCCGGACGCAGGTAGCCGGTGACGAAGCCGACGGGCGCACCGTGCTCGCCGCGCGCCACCGCGGAGGTCCGGGCGAAGTCCCGGAACCACAGCAGGTAGCTGTAGGAGGAGTTGAGGTCGAGCACACGGGAGTCGCGGGCGATGCGCCACACGGCGGCACCGTCCTCGACACCGGGCGTCTCGATCAGTGGTTCCGTCTGCGTCGCCATGGCTTCACCTCCACCGCGGCCTGCGTCAGGTCTCCCGGCGGCTTCCGCCTGACGGGATCGGCCGGCAGGAGCCCGGGACTGCCGGGCGCGGATTTCGCGGAGTAATCACCTGCGTTGCCGGACGGCCTTTCCGGTACGCCGGGCAACTGGCCGGATCGCCGGTCCTGTTCGGCAGGTTTCCCGCGCTTGTCGACACCCATCGAAAACTACTCCGGTGGCTTCCGGGCTGCTACCGCAGGATTTCCCGCCTTTTCCCGCGCAGCGTCGGATGAGGCGGGAAAACACCGGAAAGGCCCGCCCGACCGGTCCCGAAGCCCAGCCCAAAGGTCACCCGAACGGCGGAATGCGCGGCACCGCGGCGCGGGCCTTCCGAACCCCGGGCAACCCTCCGGGGACGGCCTCCGGGGACGGCCTCCGCTTTCGCACCGTGAAAGTTTCCGCCGGGCGCGTCCCGTCGGCGCAGTTCGCACCCCCCGACAGAGGTCGAGACCACAGAGGGTGCCTGGAGCGTCTTTACAGAGCGACCGGCCACATGCGTCACTTATGACGCGTCCACGTCAACAAAGTCGCGCCGGCACGGCCGCGTCGGCGCGCTCGTCGGCACCGACGGCATCACCCAGCACCTCCTCCCCTCCCCCACTCCCGCCTTCACCGAGCGCCAGGAGGAAGCCATGCCGCACAGACCCCTGCCCCCCCACCGCCGGCTGAGAACCGCCGTGGTCGGCGTGCTCGCCGCCGTGCTCGCCCTGCTGACGGCCACGGCGGGCACGGCCGCGGCGGCGCCGCCGCCCGCCAAGGAGCGCCTCAAGCCCGGCACCGCGTTCATGGGCGCCGGCCACCGGCTCCACGAGGGCACCGACGCGCGGGAGGAACCGCCGCTGGGAGCGACGTCCCACACCAGCGGCGTGCAGGGGATCGACGTCTCGCACTGGCAGGGCGCCATCAACTGGACCTCGGTGCGGAACTCGGGCATCCAGTTCGCCTGGATCAAGGCGACCGAGGGCACCAGCTTCAAGGACTCGCGGTTCAACACCAACTACGTGGCGGCGTACAACGCCGGGGTCATCCGCGGCGCCTACCACTTCGCGCGCCCCGACGTCTCCGGCGGCTCGACCCAGGCGGCCTACTTCGCCTCCAACGGCGGCGCGTGGTCGAGGGACAACATGACCCTGCCGGGCGTCCTGGACATCGAGCACAACCCCTACGGGGCGATGTGCTACGGCCTGTCCACCACTCAGATGCGAGCCTGGATAACCGACTTCTACAACACCTACAAGTCGCGCACCACGCGCGACGTGGTGATCTACACGACCGCGGGCTGGTGGAACACCTGCACCGGCAACTGGACGGGCATGTACTACAAGAGCCCGCTGTGGGTGGCCCACTGGACCTCCAGCGAGACCCCGACCATCCCCAGCGGCTTCCCCACCTGGACGGTGTGGCAGTACACCAGCACCGGCTCGGTCGGCGGCGTCTCCGGGAACGTCGACCGCAACAAGTTCAACGGCTCCAGGGACCGGCTCCTCGCCCTGGCCAACAACACGCCCTAGCCCTCCGGACCGGCGACCCCGCCCCGCCCGCCGCCCCATCTCCGCACCCGCGTCCCACGCGGCCTTCCGAGGAGCGACCGTGAACGCCGAGAAACCACTGCGCCGCCGTCTGCTGATCACCGGTACCGCCGGGCTCGTCGCCGCCGGCGCGCTGACGGGCACCGCCCGGGCGTCGGGCACCGTCGAACCCGACATCGACAGCACCTCGGAGTGGAACGCGCGGCCGCCCCGGGGGAACGTCACCGTCCTCGGGTACCGCCCGGACCGGATCATCGTCCACCACACGGTGAGCGCGAACACCTCCGACCTCTCCCGCGCCCAGGCCCACGCACACGCCCACTGGGTTCAGGACCTGCACATGGACGACAACGGCTGGATCGACACCGGCTACCACTTCGCCGTCAGCCGGGGAGGCTGGATCACCGAGGGCCGGCACGACAGCCTGCGGACCCTCACCGGCGGCACCTCCTTCGTGCTCGGCGCGCACACCTACGGGCAGAACGACCGGGCCGTCGGCATCGCCTGCGAGGGCGCGTACCACGCGGGCGCGGTACCGCCGCAGGCCCAGTGGGAGGTGCTGGTGATCCTGTGCGCGTACGTGTGCGAGAGGTACGGCATCGCGCCCGCGCGAATGTACGGCCACAAGGACTACAACGCGGGCACGCTGTGCCCCGGAGTGATCCACGACATGCTGCCGCGGCTGCGCGACGAGGTGGCGGCGCGGCTGGGCTGAGGACGGCCGGGCCGGGCGCGGCGCGGGGCCCGGACCGCGCAGGGGCGGGGGCGGTCCGGGCTCCGCGCCGCTCTACCGTGCCCGCCGTGCGCGGCTCACTTCACCGTGCAGACGGTGCCGTTGAGGGTGAACCGGGCCGGCTCGCCGAGCGTGCCCCCCGGGTGGGTTCCCTGGAAGCCGAACGACTGGGTGCCGCCCGGCTCGATGTTCCTGTTGTGCTCGACCGGACGGGCCGTCACCGTGCCCGCGGCGGAGGAGAGTGTGGCGTTCCAGGCACTGGTGACCGACTGGCCGTCGGGCAGGGCGAAGCTCATCTCCCAGCCGCTGATCGCGGTGGAGCCGGTGTTCCTGATACCGACGTCGGCGGTGAAGCCGTTCGTCCAGGAGTTGGTGGTGTAGGTGACCTCGCAGGCGCCCGGCTCACCGTCGTCACCACCGCCGTCACCACCGCCGGTGCCGACGGACGCGGAGAAGGAGTCGACGGCGAGACCGGCGCCGTTCTGCCACGGCTCGAAACCTGCCTGGACGCTCGTCAGGTACCACGAGGGCTGGGCCATGCCGCGGGCGACCGTCTCGTCGACGAAGTCCATGACGTCGAAGCTCATGCTCGTGATCGCCGAGGGGGCGATGAAGGAGATGACGTCGTTGGAGCCGTTGCTGCCGGTCCACACCTCCCAGCTTCGGCCGCCGACGTTCGCCGTGCCGACGCGGGAGCCGATGGGCTGGATCGGGCCCACGCGGTTGAGCCAGATCATGATCTCGGTCCGGTTGACCCCGTCCCTCTTCGGTGTCGGGTCGAGCCAGATGTCGTACGAGGCGTTGTAGACGGCGTTGTCGACGTAGGTGTAAGAGACGCTGCTGGGCGCACTGCCGATCGAGCCGACCTGCATCGGCAGGTTGGTGCCCGGGGAGCAGTTGGTGTAGTGGCAGCCGTAGTAGACCGAGGGGTAGGACTTGGGCGCACCGTTGGTCGGGACGGAACCGTCGGCCCGGGTGAGCCGGAACCCGGTGCTCGTCACGTCGATGCACTGGGTGGCACCGGTGCCCCAGCGGTTGTTCTGCACCACGTACTTGCCCTGGATGGTGGTGGTCCCGTACTGGTCGCAGATCTGCTCGTCGGCGCGGGCGGTCTGCGCCGTGGTGGTCAGGGCCGCCAGAGCCCCCGCGAGCAGCAGGAGCGCCAGCAGCGCGGCACGCATCCGGGGCAGGGAACGGGATGGCGTACGCAGGGGGGTACGCAGGGGGGAAGCCATGCTGTCCTTTCGGCAGGAGCGGGGCGGGGAACCTCTGGGAGCGCTCCCATCACTGCGTGGCGGACTCTATGGCCACATCAGGGGACATGACAAGACAGACGGCACCCTCGACTTCCCTCACCACCCCCGGATCTACGCATCTCTTCACTTGTCGCGACCAGTCGGGCATTACGCCTCCTTCGGGCCCCGCCGGAGCCGGCCGGCCCACAGCCCGCGGACGACGCGGGCCGGACCGCCCACCGCGACGGCGTTCGCGGGCGGATCCCGGGGGGACGACGGTCCCGGCCATGGTGTTCTCACCGGCGGTCACACCGGGGCGGACGATGACGCCGACGGCGACCGGCTCGGCCGACTCCCGTCCCGCCCGGCTCCCCCGGACGTGCGCACGGGCCGGGATTTGGGACAACGATGGTGGCGCGGCGGCTCCAGGTGTGTGACGGTGGGGGGAGCCGCCCCGCCGTCTGGCCGGGGAGGCTCCTCCGCCCGCACCGGCCGGGTACCACCCAACCGCCCGATCCGGAGAACGCCTCGGCCGGCACGAGCCGATCCACCCCGGAAGGGGGCCGAAGGGCCATGCACACCCTGTCCGTCGCCATCACCCGCCAACACGACACCGTCGTCCTGCACCCCCGGGGTGACGTCGACCACGACAGCGCGCCGGCCCTGACGCGCGCCCTGGAGGAACTCGACCAGCCGTGGCGGGGCCTGGCCGTGGACCTGTCGAGCGTCCCCTTCATGGACTCCGCCGGTCTGCACGCCCTGCTCTCCCTGGAGCGCCGCTGCCGGGACCGCGGGGTCCCCCTGACCCTGAGCGGCGTCGGCGAGCAGCCCGGCAGACTGCTGGAACTGGTGGGTCTGGCAGGGTTCTTCACCGTCGCCCGCTGACCACTCCTCCCCTTCAGGGCCCTGCCCGGGCCGCCCGCGGCAGTGGGTGCGGCAAGGCGGGGCGACACCGGCGTATGGTGTGGGCAACAGCGGGAAGACGCACCATGGATACCGCTGTGTTGACTGGGGGACCGGCGATGGAATTGCTGAGCGAGGGTTTGGGGGCTCCCCATTTGCGCGCCGACTTCGACGGCCACTCCGGCACCATCGCCCGGGCCCGCGACGCCGCCGACGCCTTCCTGACGACACTGTCGGACACCGAGCCGCCCGCCGGGGACCGCTCGCACGACGACGTGCTGCTGGTCGTCTCCGAACTGGTCACCAACGCCGTACGCCACGCTCCCGGCCCGCTCACCCTGTACCTGGCGTTCGCCGGGAGCCGCGTACAGGTCACCGTCCGCGACGGCGACCCGGCCCCGCCCAGCCCCCGCCCGGCCGATCCGAACAGCGGCGGGGGCGGTTTCGGCTGGTCCATCGTCGAGCGGATCGCCGACCGGCTCAGCGTCCACCCGCTGCCGGACGGCAAGGAGATCCACGCCTTCCTGCCGTGGTGAGACCGGCCCGTGCCGCCCGGGGCCGGACCCCGGACGGTTCTCCGGTCCCCTGACCGGGCCTCCGCACACGGCCGTCCACGGCACCGCCGGGCCCGGGCGCTCCGCCGAATCCTCAAAATCCCCGCTCCCCGCCGTTTCCCTGCCGCGTCTCACGCGCGCATCATGGACATATGGCGTGAAACGGAGGTCCGGCCATGCTGGAAGTCAAGACCGTCGAGAAGCCGGACGAGCGGCGCGACTTCCCCCGCGGCCACCTCGAAGCCCTCCACCACCTCACCGGGCCGGATTTCGCCGCGGCCACGTCCGAGCCCGGCCGGCGCTGGTCGGAGTCGGTGGGCCCGATCGCCAAGACGGACAGTTGCCGGACCCACCACAACGGCTACGTGGTGCGTGGGCGGCTGCGGCTGCGGCTGCGGCTGCGCATGGACGACGGCCGGGAGGCCGAGGCCGGGCCGGGCGACGTGTTCGCCTGCCCGCCGGGGCACGACGCCCTGGGCCGTCGGCGACGAGGCGGTCGTGGCGCACGACTTCGCCGGCGCCACGGCGGAGGAGTACGCCAGGGACCGGAAGTGACCGTCACAGGAGGAGTCCCATGACATTCGTACAGCTCATCGAGTACGAGACGACGCACGACAAGGAGATGATGGATCTCTGGGACCAGTGGATGCGGATGACGGAGGGCAAGCGGACCCTCTCCCGTGAGATCCACGGGCGGGACCGCGACGACTCCACGCACTACGTGGACATCGTCGAGTTCCCCTCCTACGAGCAGGCGATGAGGAACAGCGAGATGCCCGAGACGCAGCGCGTCTCCGAGCAGATCCGGGGGCTGTGCAGCAAGGAGCCCCGTTTCGTGAACCTGGAGGTGGTCGGCGAGATGTCCTGACCGCACCGCCGGCGGGCCCCGGGCCCGCCGGTTCTCCGCGTCCGCGCCCTCCCGGAGCCGCGCGGGCACACAGGGGTAAGCCCCTTGTGGACGCCGTGCGGCGAATCCCGTATTTTTACCCGAACAGTCCATATACCGGTCCTTCCTTCCCGGAGAGGATCACGGGTGCCCAGCCATCCGCGACCCCGAGGGAAGTACAGACCGTGGACAGAAGACGTTTCATCCAGGCGAGTTCGCTGACCGGGGGCGCACTGCTCCTGCCCGGGCTCGGTACGGCGCCGCCCGCCGCCGCCCGGGAGGCCGCCGCGCTGCCGCCCCTCGACGACCCTCTCTACCGCGAACCGGTCGCCGACCCAGCCGCCGTCCCCCGGTTCACCGACCCGCTGCCCCGCCCGTCGCGCGTCGACGCGCTGGGCGGCGGCGACCGCACCCTCGTGATGGGTCCGACGCGCCAGGACCTCCTCGGCGGCGGGCTGGGCCTCACCACGCCGGTGTGGGGGTTCGGGGTGCGCGGGCGCCACGGCGGCGGCCTCGCGTCCGCGGGCCCGGTGCGGATGTCCTTTCCCGGCCCCACCCTCGTGGCCCGCCGGGACCGGCCCGTACGGGTGCACTGGATCAACGACCTGCCCCACCGGCATCTGCTGCCGGTGGATCCCACGGTCCACTGGGCCTTCGCCGGCACCGGCCACACCATCGAGCGCGACGGCGTGCCGGCCGTGGTGCACCTGCACGGCGGGCACACCGATCCGGACAGCGACGGCCACCCCGACGCGTGGTACACCCCCGGCGGCGCCGTCGGGCCGCGCTTCGGCGGCACGCGGTTCCACTACGACAACAGCCAGGAGGCCGCCACCCTCTGGTACCACGACCACACCCTCGGCATCACCCGGCTCAACGTCTACGCCGGGCTGGCCGGCTTCTACCTCCTGCGCGACCCGCACGAGCTCTCGCTCATCGAGGACCACCGCCTGCCCGGCGGGCCGTACGAGCTGGAACTGGTGGTCCAGGACCGCATGTTCCACCCGGACGGGCGGCTGGCCTACCCGGACGTCCCCGCCGACTCCCCCGACTGGCCGGGCGGGCCGTCGGTGCAGCCCGAGTTCTTCGGGCAGGTCATCCTGGTCAACGGCAAGGCGTGGCCGTATCTGGACGTGGAGCCGCGCCAGTACCGGCTGCGGCTGCTCAACGGATCGAACTCGCGCTTCTACCGGCTGTCGGCCGGCGGAGGGTGGCCGTTCCCCGTCACCCTGATCGGAACCGAGCTCGGCTTCCTCCACCGGCCGCACCCGCTGGACGGGCCGCTGGTGATCGCCCCCGGCGAACGGGTGGACCTGGTCGTCGACTTCCGGGGGCTGGAGGGCGAGGCCCACACCCTCACCAACGACGCGCCCACGCCCTTCCCCCACGGCGACCCCGTGGCCCCGCCCGCCGACCAGGTGATGCGGTTCCGGGTGAACCGGCCCTGCGACGAGCGGGTCCCCGAGCCCCGGCTGCCGCGGACGCTGCGCCGCGCCCCCTTCCGGATCACCAGGCCCCCGGCCCGGACCCGCCGGCTGCTGCTGTCCGAGGGCACCGACGAGTTCGGCAGGCTGAAGCCGCTGCTGGGCACCGTGGAACACGGCCCGCTGGAGTGGTCCGAACCGGTCACCGAGGACCCCGGAGTGCACACCACCGAGATCTGGGAGGTCTTCAACGCCACACCCGACACCCACCCGGTCCATCTGCATCTGGTGCGGTTCCAGGTGCTGGACCGGGCGCCGTTCACCGCCGACCGGGACCCGGAGAGCGGGGCGCTGTCCAACATCGGGATCGGGCGGCCGCAGCCGCCGGACGCCACCGAGCGGGGCCCGAAGGACACCGTGTCGGCGCCACCCGGCCGGGTCACCCGGATCAAGGCGTTCTTCGACAGGCGCGGCCTGTACGTCTGGCACTGCCACATCCTCGAGCACGAGGACCACGAGATGATGCGGAACTACCGGGTCCGCTGAGCCGCGGGGCAGTGCGGGAGGGGCCCCTCCGGGCTTGGGAGGACCCCTCCCGCACTGCCGTGCTGACGCGGTCCGGTCAGGCGGCGGACGGCGCGGCGGCTGCCGAGACCCTGCCGAGGACCTCCACGAGCTGCCCGGTGATCTCGGCGTCGTCGGCCGGGTGGACCTCGGCGAAGCGCACGACCGAGTTGGGGATGGAGAGCTTCACGTCCTCCAGGACGGTGGCGCCCGCGATGCCCGCGGCCTTGCGGGCCTCGTCCTGCGCCCACACGCCGCCGTACTGCCCGAAGGCGGTGCCGACGACGGCGACCGGCTTGCCGGACAGGGCGCCGGCGCCGTAGGGGCGGGAGAGCCAGTCGATCGCGTTCTTCAGCACGGCCGGGATGGTGCCGTTGTACTCGGGCGAGAACAGCAGGAGGGCGTCGGCTCCGCCGGCCACCTCGCGCAGCCGCGCGGCCTCGGCGGGCACGGAGTCCTCCACGTCGACGTCCTCGTTGTAGAAGGGCAGGTCGCCCAGGCCCTCGTGGACGACGATCTCGACGCCCTCGGGGGCGTGCTTAACGGCGGCCTCGGCGAGCCGGCGGTTGTGCGAGCCGGAGCGGAGGCTGCCGACGAGGGCGAGGATGCGGACGGACATGGCGTCTCCTGTGGAGGTCGGGGGCGGAGCGGTAAACGGACCGTGGTCCGAATGCTTTCTAGCACGCCAACCGGACCGTGGTCCATTTTCTTCCCGCGGAGGTACGCTGAGGTTCGTGACTCCGACCGCGCCGCCCGACGAAGAACAGGGCCAGCCCGAGCAGACAGCCGAGCAGCCGCTGCTGCCGCTGGCCGGCCAGACGCCTCCCCTGCGCGCGGACGCGGCCCGCAACCGGACGCGTCTGCTGGAGGCCGCCGCCCGGCTGGTGGCCGAGCGCGGTCCGGAGCACCTGACCATGGAGGCCGTCGCGACGGCCGCCTCGGTCGGCAAGGGGACCGTCTTCCGGCGCTTCGGCGACCGGGGCGGTCTGCTCATGGCCCTCCTCGACCACTCCGAACGCCTCTACCAGGAGTCCTTCCTCACCGGCCCCCCGCCGCTGGGGCCCGGGGCGCCCCCCGTGCGGCGGCTGGAGGAGTTCGGTGTCGCCACGCTCAGGCACCTGGCCGCCCACCGCGCCCTGCTGCTGGCCGCCGAGCCGGAGGCGTGCAGGCGCTTCGAACCCCCGCCCCGCCGCCTGGTCCTCACCCACCTCGCCACGCTGCTGCGCGAGGCCGACGTCGGCGGCGACGCCGAACTGCTGGCCCACACCCTGGCAGGCCACCTGGACGTCGCGCTCCTGCACCACCTCACCCAGCGGCGCGGCATACCGCTGGAGCGCCTGGAGGCCGGCTGGCTCGATCTGGTCGCCCGTGTCACCCGGACCTGACCCGCCGGGCCTGACCTGCCGCACCGCCCCGGCCCGCACCGGTCACGGGCTCAGTGTCCCCGGTCGATCCACTCCCGCAGATGCGGCGCCTCGGCGCCGATGGTGGTGGACCCGCCGTGGCCGGTGCGCACCACCGTCTCCGGCGGGAGGGTGAGCAGCCTGTCGCGGATGGAGTCGATGATGGTCGGGAAGTGGGAGAAGGACCGCCCCGTGGCCCCGGGGCCGCCGGCGAAGAGGGTGTCACCGGTGAAGACCGTGCCCAGCGCCGGGGCGTACAGGCAGACCGCGCCGGGCGCGTGGCCGGGGGTGTGCAGCACCGTCAGCCCGGTCCCGGCGGCGGTGAGCGTCTGGCCGTCGGCCAGTTCCCCGTCCGGTGCCCGGCCGGGATGGGTCAGGTCCCACAGCGGCCGGTCGTCGGGGTGGAGGAGGACGGGCGCGCCGGTGGCCTCGGCCAGGGCCGGGGCGGCGTCGATGTGGTCGTCGTGGGCGTGGGTGCACACGATGGCGGTCAGCCGTCGGCCGTCCAGCGCGCGGGCGATGGCGTCGGCGTCGTGGGCGGCGTCGACGACCAGCGCCTCGTCCTCGTCGCCGACGATCCATACGTTGTTGTCCACCTCCCAGGTGCCGCCGTCCAGGGAGAAGGTGCCGGAGGTGGTCAGACCGTCGACGCGCACGGTGCTCACAGGACCACCACCGAGCGCAGCACGTCGCCGGCCACCATGCGGCCGAACGCCTCCTCCACGCCGTCCAGCGCGATGGTCTCGCTGACGAACGCGTCCAGGTCCAGACGGCCCTGGAGGCAGAGGTCGATGAGCATGGGGAAGTCGCGTGAGGGCAGGCAGTCGCCGTACCAGGAGGACTTCAGCGCCCCGCCGCGGCCGAAGACGTCCAGCAGCGGCAGCTCCAGCCTCATCTCGGGGGTGGGCACCCCCACCAGCACCACCGTCCCGGCCAGGTCCCGGGCGTAGAAGGCCTGCCGGTAGGTCTCGGGGACGCCGACGGCGTCGATGACCACGTCCGCGCCGAACCCTCCGGTCAGCTCACGCACCGCCTCCACCGGGTCGTTCTCGCGGGAGTCGACGGTGTGGGTGGCGCCCAGCTTCCGGGCGGTGGCCAGCTTGCGCTCGTCGATGTCGACGGCGATGACCCGCGAGGCCCCGGCCAGGTCGGCGCCCATCACCGCCGCCCCGCCCACCCCGCCGCAGCCGATGACGGCCACACTGTCGCCGCGCTGGACGTTCCCGGTGTTCAGCGCGGCACCGAGGCCGGCCATCACACCGCAGCCCAGCAGGCCGGCGACGGCCGGGGAGGCGGCCGGGTCGACCTTGGTGCACTGCCCGGCGTGGACCAGGGTCTTGTCCGCGAACGCCCCGATGCCCAGCGCGGCGGTCAGCTCGGCGCCCCCCTCCAGCGTCATCCTCTGCGCGGCGTTGTGGGTGGCGAAGCAGTACCAGGGCCGTCCGCGGCGGCAGGCGCGGCACTGCCCGCACACCGCCCGCCAGTTCAGGACCACGAAGTCGCCGGGCTCCACCTCGGTCACGCCCTCGCCGACCGACTCCACCACGCCCGCGGCCTCGTGGCCCAGCATGAACGGGAAGTCGTCGGAGATGCCGCCCCGGCGGTAGTGCAGGTCGGTGTGGCACACCCCGCACGCCTGCACCTTCACCACCGCCTCGCCGGGGCCGGGGTCGGGCACCACGACCGTCTCGACGGTGACCGGCTCGTTCTTCCGCCGGGCGATGACCGCCCGCACCCTCTGTGACACGTCTTCGCAGCCTCTCCTGTGCTCAGGAAGTCCTCCGGCCCGCCGCGGCGGCGGGCCCGAGTCCACCGCTACCCCGAACCTCCCCCGCCGACCCGCCGACCCGCCGCACGACCGGGGATACCCCCGTGGCCGGACCGCGACCGGCGAGAGTCACGGGGACCCGGAAGGCATCCGCGCGACGGCGGTTACACGCGCCCGGGGCCGCGGCGGGGACGGCACCGGCATGTCCATCCACCGTTCGGTGGAGTACCGGGGCGGCCCGCAGGAAGGGGCGGCGCGCCGGATCGAGGGCCGCGCCTCGGTCCTCGGCGACCGCGGCGTCGACTGCTCGGTGAGCTACACCGCCGGACGCCCGGCTCCGGTCCTGTAGTGTTGCCGCTCCGCAGCACAGCGCGACGCGAGGAGGTGAGACCGGTCGACGCCAGGTCAGGCAGGGCTCTCTCGTCCCGCGGTCCCGCGAAGGCGCCGGTCTCCCGGCGCGGGTGACCGCGAGAGCGCCCTTCGGTATTCCGAAAGGCCCTCATGTCTCATTCCTTCTCCGCTCCTTCCGCTCCTTCCGCCCTGTCCGCCGTCACCGCCCGGCTCCGGGCCGCGGGCTGCGTCTTCGCCGAGGACGAGGCGCGGCTGATGCTGTCCGCCGCCCGTGACGCCGGTGAACTCGCCGCCATGGTGGAGCGCCGGGCGGGCGGTCTGCCACTCGAACACGTCCTGGGCTGGGCGGAGTTCTGCG
The DNA here is from genome assembly GCF_043660855.1 of Streptomyces shinuiensis. Taxonomy (NCBI): domain Bacteria; kingdom Bacillati; phylum Actinomycetota; class Actinomycetes; order Kitasatosporales; family Streptomycetaceae; genus Streptomyces; species Streptomyces shinuiensis. The sequence goes on from NZ_JBIHML010000001.1 coordinate 807,842, forward strand.
GTCTTCGGGTGACCGTGGAGCCCGGGGTCTTCGTGCCCCGCCGCCGTACCGAGTTCCTCGCCCGGCGGGCCGCGGCGCTCGCCCGGCGGCGGCGCGGCGCCGTCGTCGTCGTCGACATGTGCTGCGGTTCGGGCGCGGTGGGCGCCGCGGTGGCGGCGGCCGCGGAAGGGGTGGAACTCCACGCCGCCGACGTCGATCCCGTTGCGGTGCGCTGCGCGCGCCGCAACGTCGCCCCCGCCGGGGGCCGGGTGTACGAGGGCGACCTGTACGTCCCGCTGCCCGCGGCGCTGCGCGGCCGCGTCGACGTGCTGGTGGCCAACGCGCCCTATGTGCCCACCGGCGAGATGGGGCTGCTGCCGGCGGAGGCCCGTGAGCACGAGCCGCCGGTGGCGCTCGACGGCGGGCCGGACGGGCTGGGCGTCCAGCGGCGGGTGATCGAGGAGGCGCCGCGGTGGCTGGCGCCGGGCGGGCACCTGCTGGTGGAGACGGGCGGGCACCAGGCGCCGCGGACGGCCGAGGCCGTCGCCCGGGCCGGGCTGGTGCCGGAGACGGCCGTCTGCGAGGAGCTGTACGCCACCGTCGTCGTCGGCTCCCCGGCCACCACCGGCGACGGGTCGCGGCGGGACTGACGGCGGAGGGCCGGGGCGCCCCGGTGCGGGGTGCCCCGGCCCTCCGGTCGGGTGGCGCGCGGTCGGTGGTGTGTCAGGTCACTTGACCGTGCACGCCTTCCCGTTCAGGGAGACGGCGTCCGGGTCGGCCGCCTGGCCGCCGGAGGTTCCGTTGAAGCCGAAGCTCACGGAGCCGTTCGCCGGGATGGTGTTGTTCCACTGCGCCGGCTTGGCGACGACGTCCCGCCCGGTCTGGACGACCTGGGCGTTCCACGCCTGGGTGATCCTCTGGTCGTCGTCGAAGGACCAGGTCAGCTCCCAGCCGCTGAGTGTGTCGGTGCCGGTGTTCTTCACCGTGACGTTGGTGCTGAAGCCGCTGTTCCACCGGTTGGAGGAGTAGGTCACCTCGCAGGAGGGCGTCTCGTCCGGGTCCTCACCGCCCGGGTCCTCGCCGTTGTCGCCGCCCTGGCCGAGGTCGTCGAGGTAGGAGGCGATCCAGGCCAGCGGGGCGTTCCAGTTGATGGTGATCTCGTTGGTGGCCCAGGACTCGATGTGGTCGATGTAGCACATCGCCGGGGCGCAGCCCTGGAGCTTGTCCTGGGCGATCGGGTCCTGGATCTCGACGTTCGGGCCGCCCGCGACGGAGCCGGGGGCCGGGTTGGGCAGGTCCGGGTCGAGCTGGTTGGCCCAGAACCGGTGGTGCTGGTTGTGCGAATCGCGCTCGCCGTAGCCGGTGACGTAGGACTGGTTGAGCGGGTTGCGGCCCAGCAGGTAGTCCATGCCGCGCAGTACCGCGTCGCGGTAGGCGGTCTCGCCGGTCAGGTCGTGCGCGGTGGCCAGGACCACCATGTTGTTGAGGACCTGGCTGTTGGAGCCCCACACGTAGTGGTTGTCCTCCGGGGCGTAGGGCACGCCGTAGGCGGCGCCGCGGGAGTCGGCGGCGTAGCGGTCGGCGGCCTCGGTGACCGTGGCGCGTACGCCCTGGAGCTGGGCTTCGGTCATCTCGTTGGGCACGGTGGCCAGGCTGAGCGCGCCCAGTCCGGCGGTGGCGCCCCAGGACATGCCGCCGCGCGGGAAGACGGCGTCGGTGTCGCCGTGCAGCGGGGAGTTCACGACCTCCTGGCGGTAGGTCTCGTTGCCGGTGGTGACGAAGAGTTCGGCCGCGGCCCAGTAGAACTCGTCGGTCACGTCGTTGTCGCTGTAGGCGCCGCCGCCGGTGCCGTCGTTCGGGTCGGCGAGCATGTCCGGGTGCGCCTTGGCGGCGGCCCAGGCGGTCTCGGCCGCGTCCAGGCAGCGGTCGGCGAAGTCCGCGTCGTAGGGCTCGAACAGGCGGGCGCACTGGGCGGCGGTGGCGGCCACGTTGAGGGTGGCCGCGGTGGACGGCGCGTGCAGCTCGCGCGGCTGCGGGTCCTGGTGCGGCAGCAGCGGCAGTCCGGTCCACTCCCGGTCGTGGATCTTGTGGTGGGCCATGCCGGCCAGCTCCTCGCCGGCGGGCACCATCATCCGCATCAGGAAGTCGAGCTGCCAGCGGGCCTCGTCCAGGATGTCCGGCACGCCGTTGCCGCGCTCGGGGACACGCAGCTTCCCGTCGCCCAGCGCGGCACCGTCGGCGCCCTCGGCGGTGAGGGTGCGCTCGTAGTTGGACATCACCTGGGCGGCGGAGATGCCGCCGTTGACGACGTACTTGCCGTGGTCACCGGCGTCGTACCAGCCGCCGGAGACGTCCAGGGTGTAGTCGCACAGACCCTCCTGGCACGGAACCTCGGTGTCGCCCTGGTTGGGCGCGGCGCCGACGTGCCCGGCGGGCCGGGCGTACTCGGTGCCCACCAGATCGGCGTCGATCTCGATGCCGCTGCGGTTGTGGTAGAAGTACGCCAGCGCGTCCGAGCGCAGCGAGGAGTACAGGTCGTCGCCGATGTCGAACGGCTCGCTGGTCTCCCCGTCGATGGTGACGGTGTAGCCCTCGCCCGCCTCGGTGAAGCCGCCGAAGTCGAAGGTGTGGACGTTCTGGCGCGAGGTGGGGTCGGTGCCCTCGGGGGTGGTGGTGCCGGACGCCTTCCCGGTGCCGTCGGCGTCCCTGAGCGTCCAGGTCAGGGGCGAGGTCTTGTCGGTGACGAAGGTGCCGCTCTTGGGGCCGTCGGTGAGGTAGCCGACCTGGTTGACGCGCACCGGCGAGCCGGTGTCGGGCTCGTACGCGGGCGGTTCGGCGCCGCCGGTGAGCGAGACGTCGTCCACGCAGAAGGTGTACGGCTGTTCGCTGCCGCCGAGCTGGAAGGCGAGCTGGGCGGCCTCGTGGTCGGCGCCCGCGGTGAAGGCGTGGGTGAAGGTCTGCGCCTCGGCGGTGACCTGGTCGGCCGAGGCGTGCTCGGTGGCCCAGGGCTCCACGGCCATCTGGATGTTGGTGCGGACGGTGATCGGCTCGGTGGCACTGGCGGTGAAGCTCAGCTCGTAGCCCTCGCCCGCGGTGAGCGGAATGCGGTCCTGTCCGACGATGGCGTCCCAGGGGTTCTCCGTGCCGGCGGGCACCTCGGCGCACAGACGGCCGTCCACGACCCGGCCGGGGCTGTTCTCCGTCCACCACCAGCCGGTGGTGCCGTTAGAGAAGTCGCCGTTGGTGATCAGTTCGGGCCCGTCCGCGGCCTCGGCGGCGAGAGCGGGGGCGGTCAGGGCGCCGGCCAGCAGTCCGGCGGCGGCCACGGCGCCCAGCACGCGGCGCCTGCCGCGGCGCGGGCGGCCCGTCGCCCGGGGCTGAGGGGGCGGATGAGGTGTCACAGTTCGGTCCTTCCGGCGTGGGGGAATCGGACGAGGGCGACGCGACGGCATGACGAGACGCACCCCACAATTCCTGGGAGCGCTCCCATAGATCGTGGGGTGCATGACGGACAGCGTCAAGACGTCGGACGCCACCAACGGATTCCCGCAACCGGACGGACCGCCGGCCGGCCGCGGCGCGTGCTCCCGGGCCCGCGGCGGCGCGGACCCGGGAAGGCGCGGCTCAGCCCAGGGTCACCGTGGCCCGGGAGCCGGCCGAGCGCCGGCTGCCGGGCACCGGGGCACCGCGGCGCCCGCCCAGCCGGCGCCGGACCCCGCGCACCAGCCGCTCCGCCGTGAAACCGGCCCCGTAGACGAACCGCATGGACGGGCCGAAGGACGGCGCCGTCAGCAGCCCGGCGAAGAACAGGCCCGGAACCGAGGACTCGAACCGGCCGTCCACCTCGGGCGCCCGGCCGGCCCCCGCCAGCCGCAGGCGGTTGCGCACGTACGGGTCCAGCAGGCCCAGCCGCCCGATGTCGGGAACGAATCCGGTGGCGGCCACCACATGGTCGGTCTCCAGGGTCGTCGCCACCCCCTCGGCCGTCTCCAGGCTCAGCCGTACTCCCCCGCCCGCCGGGACGGCCGCCCGCAGCCGCTGGCCGAGCAGTACCGGGATCCGGCTCTCCACGCGGTCGCGCAGCCACCAGGCCCCGGCCGGGCCCAGCGCCCGGTCCGCGATCCGCGTCCGCAGCGCGCCGGGCAGGCGGCGGACCACCCAGGGTGTCTCGGACCACACCCAACTGGGCCAGCCCGTGCCCAGCCCGCAGTGCGGGTCGGTCAGGGAGCGCAGCGCGGAGCGCTCCAGGGGCTGGGGCGGGGTGTTCCAGGCGACGCGGCCGGCGCGGGCCACCACCCGGGGGTGGGCGCCGCACTCGGCCAGCAGCGCGGCGGTCTCCAGAGCTGCCTGCCCGGCGCCGATCACCGTGATGTCCCTGCCGCGGAAGCGCGACAGGTCCCGGTGGTGACTGCTGTGTGTGACGAGTTCGCGGGGCAGGGCCCGCAGCGGCTCGGGGCGGTGGACGAAAGGCATCACGCCGACCGCCAGGGCCACGGTCCGCGTCAGGATCGCTTCGCCTCCCCCGGTCTCCACCAGGAAGCCCTCCGTCCGGGGGCGCACGGAGACGACCGTCTCCTCCTCGACCGACGGCACGGCCGAACGTCCGAACCACAGTCCGTACTCGGTGAAGACGCCGATCGGCAGCGGGGTGCCGTGCTCGGCGCGCAGCCCCCGGGAGGCGCAGTAGGCGGCCAGGGTGTGCTCTCCGGAGGGGTCGGACAGGTTCGAGGACCAGGGCTCGGACTTGAGGAACATCCCCTCGGGCATGTGGTCCCGCCAGGAGGCCATCGGGCGGCCGAGGACGCGCACCCCGATCCCGGCCGCCGCCGCGTGGGACGCGATCGACAGTCCGTAGGGGCCCGCGCCCACCACTACCAGGTCGTACATGGTCGGTCACCGTTCTCTCGTCGTGGAGTTGTCATGCCGTCGGGTGTTCGGTGGTGCGCAGGTCCGCCGGGGTCCGGGGCGCACCGAGGGACGCCGCGGCTCCGCCGGCCCGGCCGATCCGGCGGCTCCTGCCGCCCGTGCCTTCCGGTGCCGGCTCGCGGACCGCCGGCCCTCCCGGACGCAGCAGGCGCCGCCCCAGGCGCACCGCGGCCTTGCGCCCGCCCTGCCCGAGCCAGGCCGTGGCCATGGCGAGGAAGGGTGCCGGGTCGTCCGCGGCGAACCATGCGGTCTCCGTCTCCCGCGGCTCCTTCCTCCCTTCCCCCGCGTCACTCCCGTCGCCCGCGGCGGGCCCGCGGGCGCGCCGGGCGGCGGCGAGCGGCAGGCCCTCGGAGGGCAGTGCCGCCAGCGAGGACAGCAGGGCGTAGTTCTCCGCGACGAAGAGGCGGCCCGGTACGGGATCGGCCGGGGCGGCGGTGCGGCCGGTGAGGTCCAGGTGCAGGGCCCGTACGACGTCCAGCCCCGAGCGGTCGGTGAACAGCCGGAACTGCGCGCCGGGACGGGGGTTGAAGTCCAGCAGCTGGTAGGTGTCGGTGGCGGCGTCGAACCGGAAGTCCAGGTCGAGGACGCCCCGGTAGTCCAGGTGCTCGGCCAGCAGCCGTGCCGCGCTCTCGACTTCGGGGTTCGGCAGCCAGCGGCCGACCGCCGTGAGGCCGGCGCCCACCGGCCAGGACCGTTCCTTGCGCCCGGCCCCTCCGGCCAGGCGGACCGCGCCGCCGGTGAAGCAGCCGTGGAAGAACCAGTCGGTGTTCCGGCCGCCGGGCACGAGCCGCTGGAGCAGCAGCCGGCTGCCGGCCTCGCCGCTGCGCCGGTACAGGGCGCGTGCCTGGTCCTCCGTGGTGACCACGGTGGTGCTGCGCAGCGCGCCGCCCTGGGGCAGCAGCCAGGGGCGGCTCCACTTGGCGATCAGAGGCAGGCCCAGCTCCCGGGCCGCGGCGGCGGTCTCACCGGCGCTGCGCGGGCTCAGGGTCGGCGGGTGCGGGATGCCCAGCTCACCGCACATGGCGGCCAGACGGGCCTTGTCGGCCACCCGCTGCGGCAGGTCGGGCGGCTGCTCGGGCAGCAGGAACCGTCCGGTGAGCCGGCCGGCGAACCGGGCCGCGGCGATGGCCCCCATGTCGTCCATGGGGATCAGTACGGCAGGTCGTCCGATGCGGTCGGAGATCTGACGGAGCATCCGCTCCAGCCGGTCGTCCGACGCGCCGCCGGCGTCGATGGTCTCTCCTGTCCGGTGGGTGCCGCGGACCCCGTCCGCCGGCAGTTGGTGCCCCTGCCGCAGGTAGCGGGAGCGGCCGATGGGGCAGTGCGGCGACTCGACGACGGCGTGGACCTCGACACCGGCGCGCCCCAGGGACCTGATGGCCCCCAGGGTTCCGTGGTGGAAGGGGTTCCGGTCGATTCTCAGCAGCAGTACGGGTACCTCGGTGTCGAACGGTGGCGACATGATGCGGAATCCTCGGTGTTCCTCGGGGGGGGGTTCCTTGCGGTGTTCTCCGGCGTTCTCCGGCGTTCTCCGGCGTTCCGCCGACGGTCTTACCGGGTGCCGGCTCCCCGGCGTCCTCGGCGCCCCCGAATTCCTCCCGGCGCTGGGCCGGGCGAGCGACGAAAACAGCGAACGGGTTATCAGAAAGCAGCCCTGCGGATCATTTGAGGGATTCTCCGATTAGTGTCTCGGAAAAGACGTGCAGGGCCGGGGAGGACGAGCGGACGGTTCTGGCGACGCAGCAAGGAGGCACGATGCTCCATCGACACCCCCGACCGGCAAGGATCGGTCGGCACCGGAAGCCCGCGTCGCCCACTCGGCGCCGCAGACTGACAACCGCGTGCGCCGGGGCCGTCGTCGCCGGAGCACTCGTCGCGGGCGGCGCCGTGGCGACCGGCACGTTCGGGGACGTCGACGGGCCCCGGCCACCGGGTGCGGCGGACTCCGCCGTGGCCGTCGGCGCCTTCCTCGGGTCGGGTTCGGACGGTGTGCGGCGGATCGCGGGGCTGCGGGAGTGGCTCGGCGGTGCGGACCTGCGGGTGGGCCACACCTACCTGCCGGGCGACACCTGGGAGCGCATCGAGAGCGACCCGTACTTCCTGCGTCCCTGGGCCGAGTGGCGGCGTGCCGACCCCGACCGGCTGTTCGTGCTCAACGTGCCGATGCAGGCGCGCAACGAGGCCGGTGTACCCGACCACGAGGTGCGCGAACTGCTCGCCCGGGGTGCCCGGGGCCGCTTCGACCACCACTTCCGCACCCTGGCCGGGCATCTGGTCTCCGCGGGGGTGCCCGACACGGTGATCGTGCTGGGCTGGGAGATGAACGGCACCACCTACACCCACCGCTGCGCTCCGGATCCGCAGGCGTGGAAGGCGTACTGGAGGCGCATCGTCACCGCCATGCGGTCGGTGGACGGGCAGAGGTTCCGCTTCGATTTCGCACCCAGCCGGGGAAGGGACGCGATCGGCTGGACCGAGTGCTACCCGGGCGACGACGTGGTCGACATCATCGGAATGGACTCCTACGACCAGCCGCCCGGCGAGACGTTCGACGACCAGGTGAACCAGCCCTACGGCCTGCGGCACCAGGTGGATTTCGCCGCCGCGCGCGGAAAGCAGATCTCCTACCCCGAGTGGGGCCTTTTCCGCAGGGGCGACAACGCCGAGTACGTGCGCCGCATGCTGGACTGGATCGACGAGCGGAAACCGCTCTACCACACCATCAGCGACTACTGTCCGCACGGCGTGTGGCGGTGCGAGGAGAACCCGGAGTCCTCCGCGGTCTTCCGGGCGAGGATGACGCCCGGCGCCTCGCGCCCCGGACGGAACCGGCCGGAGTTCTGCGTGGATCTGGGCGACTGGCTGGGCGGCTGGTTCGGCGGCCGGCGGCTGTGCGTCACCCTCTCCTGGGCGAGGAGGCCCTAGGCGGCCGGGCCCTGGGCGGCCGGCCGCCGGGGCGCACACCCCGTGCCGCGCCCCGGCCGGGGTGTCCGCCGGCCGGGGCGCGGCACGGGGTGTGCGGCGGATCACCGGGCGGACCGCCGGCCCGGCTTCCGCCGGTCTTCCGGCGTTCCGTCCCCGGCCGCGTCCTTGCCGGAGGGCGCGGAGACGGACGCCACCGCTGCGGCCGCCGCCTTGGCGGCGGCCTTGACCGCGGGTGCGGGGACTCCGGAGCCCGCGGCGGGCGCGGCCTGGGCGGGAGGCGCGGGCGCCGCGGCGGAGGGCTTCGCAGGGGCGGGCGCGTCGGCGGCCGGCGCCGGGCGCTCGGCACGGGTGCTCCGGTCCGCGGCCCCGGCGGGGGCCGGTACGCCGGCGAGGGCCGGGGCCCGGCGGCCCCGGGGAGCGGCCAGGAGCACGAGGCCGCCGACGAGCCCGCCCGCGCAGACGCCCACCGCGACGGCGAGCGGTACCGAGGGCGAGGCGGGCTCGGTGGGGTCGAACGCCGGGGCGAACAGCGACAGCCGCACCCCGGTACTGTTCGTGGCCTGGTTCCCGGTCCTGGTCAGGGCGTTGGCCACCGCGTTGGAGGCGGTTGCGGCCAGGCCGGGGCTGGATGCGGTCCCGGTGATCTCCACCATGGGCGCGTCCGGGGAGGTGGCCGACCGCACGGTGTCGCGCAGTTCCTCCACCGGCATCCTCGCCGCCGTCCTCGCCTCGGCGAGGACGGCGCTGTCGGTGGCGACGCGGCCGTACGCCTGGGCGAAGCCGAGGGCGGTCGCCGAGTCCGCCCCGGGGCCGGGTACCACGACCACGTAACTGGTCGCGGTGTAGCGGGGCGTGGCGAGCAGGCCGTACGCCGCCCCGCCGACCAGTCCCAGCAGGACTCCCAGGGCCAGCGGCCACCAGGCGGGCAGGGCGGACGTCCGCCACGGCGGCGAGAGGCGGGTGAGCGGGCGGGTGCGGCGCGGCGGTGCGGGCGGTGCGGTTGTGCGCGGCTCGGTCAAGGCGGGCTACCTCTTCGTAGTCGGGGCGGTCGGGACGGTCGGGACGGCGGGGGCGGTCGGGACGGACAGGGGCGGCGCGGGCATCGCGGCGACCGCGGGGCCGCGACCGTGGAGCTCCTCGTACAGAGCCATGAGCCGGTCCGCGCCGCGGGCCACGTCGTAGCGGCGCACGGCCTCGCAGACCGGGGCCCGGCGTCTGCCGGGCGGCACCGACGACGGCTCGCGCAGCGCCGCGACCAGGCTCGCGACCCCCGGTTCGACGCGGTGCGCACCGGGGGCGTGGGAGCGCGGCAGTTCGTCGATGGCCGGGCAGGTCACATGGAGCACGGGCAGCCCGGCCGCCAGCGCCTCCAGCACGGCCAGCCCGAAGGCCTCCTCGGCCGACGGCGAGACGAACACGTCCATGGCGCTGAGCAGCCCGGGGATGTCCGGGCGGCCCTCGCGCCCGCCCGGCTCGCCCCCCACCGCTCCCCCGCACTCCCCCAGCAGCCGTACGCGGTCGGCGACGCCGAGCCCGGCGGCCAGTTCGCGCAGCCTGCCGCGTTCCGGCCCGTCCCCGGCCAGGACCAGGTGGGCCCCGGGTAGCTGGGCGACGGCCCGCACCGCGATGTCGAAGCGCTTGCCGGGCACCAGCCGTCCGACGCCGCCGACCACCAGGGCGTGCGCCGGCAGTCCCAGGCGGGTGCGCACCGACGCGCGCACCACGGGGTCGAAGCGGAACCGGGCCGCGTCGATGCCGTTGGGGATGACCCGGATGCGGGAGCCGGGCACGCCCCAGCGGCGCAGCCGGGAGGCGACGGTGGTGGAGACCGCGACGGTCGCGGTGCCCATGCGCTCGGTCGCCAGGTACAGGGCGCGGGCGCCCTGGGTGAGCGGACGGCCCTCGATCCGCCGCTCGCCCAGGGAGTGCTCGGTGGCGACCACCGTGCGCGTCCCGGCCAGCCGCGCCGCGATCCGCCCGTAGACGCAGGCCCGGTACAGATGGGTGTGGACGATGTCGTAGCGCCCGGCGCGGACGGTGTCCACCAGCCGAGGCAGGGCGGACAGGTCGCGGTTGCCGCGCATCCCCAGATGGGTGACGGCGGTGCCGTCGGCCTCGATGCCGTCGGCGACCGCGCCGGGGTTGGTCAGGGTGACGACGTCGCAGCACAGCGGCAGATGGCGCAGCAGCAGCCGCAGTTGCTGCTCGGCGCCGCCCGCGCCGAGGCCGGTGATGACGTGCAGCACTCTCATCGGTCCTCCTCTCCCCCGCTCCGGTTCAGGTTGCGGATCCGCCTTTCGGCCGGACGGCCTTCCGCGGGCGCCGCCCTCACCGTCCGGCCCCGGTGAGGGATCCGGCGGCCGGTGCGGTGGGGCCGCTGGGCAGGGCCCGGCGGCGCAGGGGGTGCAGCAGTCTCTTGGCGTACAGCCGCGGCGAGGTGTCCTCCTCGCCGATGTGGACGCGGGGCAGGGCGTGGAGGCCGGTCAGCGGGCCGGGGTCGATGGCACAGGCGTACGCGTAGCCCGCCGCGCGCACCGCCCGCACCGCACGGTGGTCGACCGTGCCGTAGGGGTAGCAGAAGCCCTCCGCCCGGCGTCCGGTGACCTCCTCCAGCAGCAGGCGGCTGCCCTCGGTCTCCCGGCGCAGGGTCTCGTCGTCGGCCGCCGTCAGGTCGAGATGGAGCAGCCCGTGGGAGCCGACCTCCATGCCGGCGCCGGCCGCGGCACGGATCCCCGCCTCGGTCAGCAGTGGCTTGCGGGGGCCCAGCGGGTCCCACTCGTTGCCACCGCCCAGCCTGCCGGGCAGGACGAACACGGTCGCGGTGCAGCCGTGGCGGCGCAGCAGCGGCACGGCCTCCCCGATGAAGTCGGCGTACCCGTCGTCGAAGGTCAGGCCCACCAGACCCGCGCCCCGCCCGGCCGCTCTCTCCCGCAGCAGCTCGCCCACACCCACGCCGCGCAGGCCGCGCCGCCGCAGCCAGTGCAGCTGGCGGTCCAGGCGGCCCGGCGAGACGGTGACGTTGTAGGGGTCCTCGGTGTGCTCGGCCACCGAGTGGTACATCAGCACCCAGGGGCGCACCGGCCGCAGCCGCGGCAGTGAGGCGGCGGGGGCCGCGGTGGGGGCGGGGGCGGTTGTGCGTGCCGGATCAGCGGACATGGCGGAACCTTCGTGTGACGGCGGTGAGGAGCTGCGGTACTTCGGGCGCCCGGACTGCGAGCGCGGCGGCGGTGAAGGCGGCCGGGACGGCCAGCGTCCCGGCCAGGGCGGTGGGGAGCGGGGAGGGCAGGAGCGGTGCGGCTGCGAGACCGGCCGCGGTGGCCGCGGCCGCGGCCAGGGCCAGCCGGCCCAGACCGGCCGCCACCGCGCGCACCCGGACGGGCAGGACGCGGGTGCGCAGGCCGCACAGGAGCAGCAGCGCGGTGGTGGTGATCCCGGCGGCGTTGGCCGCGGCGATGCCGTGGACGCCCCAGCGGGGGGCGGCCAGGGCGCCGGCCGCGACGGTGAGCAGCAGGCCGACGGCCATCGCGGCGGCCGGGTACCAGGTGGGCCGGGCGGTGGCGAAGAACGGCCGCACCAGGGCGCCGGCCAGGCAGTGGCCGAGCAGCCCGGTGGCGTAGACGCGCATGACCGAGGCGGTGGCGGCGGTGTCCGCGGCGCCGAAGGCGCCCCGCTCGAAGAGGAGCTGGACGATCTGGGGGGCGTAGGCGATCACGTACGCGGCCCCCAGCAGCACCACCGTCGCGGCCAGCACCAGATCGCGCTCCACGCGCCGCCGGGCGCGCTCGGTCCGGCCGTCGGCCATGGCCCGGGCGACCAGGGGGAAGGTGACCGTGCACAGCAGCAGGGAGAATGTCATGGGCAGTTGGGCGATCTTCTGCGCGTAGTTCAGGTGCGAGATCGCGCCGGGCGGCAGCTCGGAGGCCAGGAAGCGCTCGACGAGCACCTGCGACTGGCGGGAGAGGGCGAAGACGGCCACCGGCGCGACCACGCCCCAGCCCACCAGCGCCGCGGTGCGCCGGGCGCGGACGGCGCGGACGCCCCGGCGCGCGCGTACGGTCCTGACGATGCGGAGGGGCAGGCGCCGCCAGAACGCCGGGAGCTGGACCAGGACCATCGCCAGGCTGCCCGCGGCCACCCCGAACGCGGCGGCGCGCACCCCCCACCGGGTGTGCAGGCCCAGCACCACGGCGATGACGGCGATGTTGTACGCGCAGTAGATCGCCGCCGGGGGCGCGAAGCTGCGGTGGGCGCGCAGGGCCGCGCTGAAGTACCCGGCGGTTCCGAAGCCCAGCACGGTGGCGGCCGTCAGCCGGGTGCAGTCCACCGCCAGGCCGGGGTCGGCCAGGCCGGGCGCGAGGGCGCCCACCAGCAGCGGCGCCAGGAGCGCCACGGCCGCGGCGGCGCACACCAGTGCCAGGAGCAGCCGGGGAAGCGTGGCCGCCAGCAGGGCGCGCACCGGGTCGGCGGGGCCCGCCGGGTTCTCCGGGAGGGCGCCGGGGCACTCCTTCCCGGTCCCGCGGACGGCGGCGCGGCGTGACAGCGCGAGGCTGAACGCCGGGACCAGCACCAGCGCCATGGCGTCCTCGATGAGGATCGTCGAGGCGAACTCGGGGATGGTCCAGGACACCAGGAACGCGTCCGTCTCGCTGCCCGCGCCGAACAGGTGGGCGATGGTCTGGTCCCGCACCAGGCCGAAGAAGGAACCGGCGGCGGTCAGGACGGCGGTCGCCGCGGCGGCCCGGGCGACGAACCGCCTGCCCGGCGCGGAGCCGGGTGCGGGTGCGGCCGGGGGCGCGGAGGGGCCGGAGGGCGGCGGGGGCGCGGTGGGCGCGCCGGTCGCGGTGCTCACCGTGCGACCGCCTCCTTCGCACCCTGTGCGCGGCCGGTGGCCGCGCCGCCGGTCACCGTCGCGGGCGCCAGCGCCCACCAGGCGGCCAGGCCGAGTGCCACGGCGGTCAGCACCGTGGAGGGCCCTCCGATGTCGGCGTAGAGGAAGTCGACGCAGACCAGGACGAGCAGGCCGATCGCGGCCGGTCCGCAGTCGGCGCCCCGTCCCGCCGCCCGCGCCCGCCGCGCCCGCCGCAGCCGCCGCACGCCCAGCACCAGCAGCGCGGCCCAGCCGCCGGTGACGGTGACGGCGCCCGCCAGCCCCTGCTCGGCCAGGAGGAGCAGGTACATGTTGTGCGGGGACAGCAGGGGCTGGCGGTGGAAGTCCTGGCCGGCCCCGGCGGTGTCGCTCGCCGAGGACAGCCCGAGGGAGGCGTGGGAGTCGCGGTGTTCGGCGAAGCCCCCGGGGCCCACTCCGGTCAGCGGGTCCTCGCGCCAGATCCCGGCGGCGGCGGCCCACATGGTGTAGCGGTCGGTCACGGAACGGTCGGGCTCCGCGGCGACCTCGGTGATGCTGGCGGCGCGCTCGGCGACGAGGTCTCCGCCCACGCCGAATCCACCGACCAGGACCACCGCGGCGGCCAGAACGACCGCCAGGGTGCGCAGGGCGGTACCCAGGCCCGTCAGGAGCAGAACCGCCGCACAGGCGGCGGCGGTGGAGATCCACGCCCCCCGGCTGAAGGAAAGGACCAGCGGCACCAGGAGCGCGGCGGCGGTGCCCAGCGCCGCGGGCCGCAGCCACCGGGGGGATCCGGCGGGCGGGTCGAGCCCCGCGGCCAGGGCGAGGACGACGCCGCAGGAGACGGCGGAGGCCATCCCCATGACGTCCGTCGGGCCGAAGGTGCCCACCGCCCGGACGTCCTCCCCCTGGTACGAGGCGCCGGTGCCGGTGAGGTACTGGTGGACGCCGACCGCGCCCTGCACCACGGCGACCGCCACCAGCGAGGCGGCGACCAGCCGGGTGTGCCGCGGCGAGCGCAGCGTGAGCACCAGGGCGGCCGGCACCAGGACGAACACCTGGAGCAGGCGGACGAAGCCGGTGAGGCCGGCCGCGGGGTCCTGGGCCGTTACGGCCGCCAGCGCCAGACCGGCGGCCGGGGCCGCCAGGACGGCGGCGGCCGTGGCGTCCAGCGGGCGTGCGCGGGCGCGCAGCGCCCACGCGGCGCAGCACACGACCAGGGCGCCCGAGGCGGCGTCGGCGAGGGTGGGGCCCGCGCCGGGCCCGCGGTACGTGGGCACGCACACCAGCAGGACGGTGGCGAGCGCGGGCAGCGCCGGCCGGTGGGCGGCCGCCGCTTCCAGGAGGCGGGCCCTGCGGGGCCCGGGGTGCGGGATCTCCGCGGAGGCCGCAGGCTGTACGGGCTCCGCGGGCCGCACACCGACCGCGGCGGCCGTGGTGACCGTGGTGGCCGTCGTCACCTCAGCTGCCCCCGAGCCGGAGGACGGAGCCCGCGGTGCGCAGCAGGATCGAGATGTCCTGCCACAGCGACCAGGTCTCGATGTAGTGGTTGTCGAACCGCGCCCGGTCCTCGATGGAGGTGTCGCCGCGCAGTCCGTGCACCTGGGCCAGCCCGGTGATCCCGGCGGGCATCCGGTGGCGGGCCGCGTAGCCGGGGTGGAGCCGGCTGAACCGCTGGACGAAGTAGGGGCGTTCGGGCCGCGGCCCGACCAGGCTCATGTCACCGCGCAGCACGTTCCACAACTGGGGCAGCTCGTCGAGCGAGGTGCGGCGCAGCACATGGCCGACCGTGCTCATCCGGCGGTCGTCGGCGACGTTCCAGCGCGTCGCCGACTCGTGCTCGTCGCGGGGTCGCAGGGTGCGGAACTTCAGGACGGTGAACGGACGCCCGCCCAGGCCGATCCGTTCCTGACGGAAGATCACCCCGGGCCCGTCGGTGACCCGGACGGCGAGCGCGCAGGCCAGCAGCACCGGTGCGGCGGCCGCCAGCGCCACGGCTGCGACCGTGACGTCCAGGGCCCGCTTGCCGCGCGGTCCGGCCCGGTGGTGCCGGGGGCGCGGGTCCAGGCGGCGGCAGGGGAAGCCCCACAGGTGCTCGTCCGTACGTCCGGCGCCGCGGGTGCGGGGGACGGCGGCGGCCGGGTGCGCGGCCGGGGACGTCGCGCCGACCACCCACACGGTGCAGTCCAGGTCCGTGAAGAGCGGCACGAGCGCCGCGGCCGCCGGGTCCGAGCCGGGGTCGCGGGTGAACACCGCGTCGCGCACGGCGTTCTGGATGGCGGCGCGGACGATGTCCTCGCGTCCGGTGAGCACCGGCACCGAGACGCCCTCGGCCAGTGCCGCGTCGGCCGGTTCTCCTCCCGGCTCGACCACCCCGACCGGGCGCATCCCGTACTCGGGGTGCTCGTACAGGGCGGCGGTGATCCGCCGTCCCGCCTCTCCGGCGCCGACCACCAGGGCGGAGCGCGGTCTGCGGCGTCCGGCACGGCGGTGCGCCAGGTGGACGGCGCCGCGTGCGGTGCAGGCCAGGGCCGTGTGCGCGGCCACCGCGGCCGCCAGGACCGTCAAGCCCGGGGCACTGCCCTCCCAGGCCGCGGCGGGCAGCACGGCGGCCGCGCACCAGGCGGCGGCCGTACGGCCGAGCAGGGCGGGCAGCTCGCCGAGCGCGGTCGGCGCCAGGGCGGTGCGGTAGAGACCGGCACGGGCGTTGAGCGGCATCAGGACGGCCAGCAGGACGGCGCACAGCACCGCGGCCGCGAGCGCCCCTTCGCCTCCGCCCGTTCCGGGGACCGCTGTCGCCGCGGTCGCGGCGGCGGCCGCCGCGACCGCGGCGAGGCAGTCGGCGGCCGTGAGGAGGGCGGCGGCGCGGCGGCGGCGCGGGTTACCGCGCGGACTCGCCGGCAGCGGCCGGCGCGCCGGTCCGCGCGGCGGGCCGACGTGGGCCGACGTGGTGCGGGCCTTGGGCTCCGGCAGGGGCAGGACCCGGCTCGGGTTGGATGTCCCGGTGTTGTCCGTGGTCATCGCCTGATGTGCTCCCTGGTATCGGGGTGGGGATCGGGATGGGAACGGGGTGGGAGTCCGTCGGCCGGCCGGGGAAGGGGACCGGTCGCGGCGGGGGCCGGCGGCCGCCTCCGCCCGCGGGCGGAGGCGGCGGACCGCTCGGCCAGCACCTCGGCGTACAGCCGCGCGACCCGCTCGGCCGTGTGCCGTACGTCATGGAAGGCCCGGACGTGTTCGGCGGCCAGCAGCCCCAGGTCGTGCCGGAGCGGCGGGTCGGCCAGCAGCGAGGCCAGCGCGCGGGCCAGGGCGTGGGGGTCTTCCGGCGGGACCAGGAAGTCGGCGGCGCGGCCCGGCGGGATGCTCTCGGCCGCACCGGTCACCGCGGTCGCCACCACCGGGCGGCCGCAGGCCATCGCCTCCAGCGGGACCAGTGCCATCCCCTCCCAGCGGGAGGGCAGCACCACGGCGTCGGCCGCCGCGTACCAGGCCGCCGTGTCCTGTGCCGCCCCGGCGAACAGCACCCCCGTGGGCGCCGCCCCGGTCAGTTCCCGGCGCGACGGGCCGTCGCCGACCAGGACCAGCCGGGCTCCGGGTACGCGGGCGGCGACCTCGGGCCAGGCGCGCAGCAGCACGTCCTGGCCCTTCTGCCGGCACAGCCTGCCGACGCAGACGGCCAGGGGAGCGTGCGGCGGCACCCCGGCGAGCGCGGGCAGGGTGGTGCGCGCGCGGGCGCGGGCGGCTTCGTCCGCCGGGCGGAAGCGGCGGGTGTCCACGCCGTTGTGGACCACCGCCCAGTGGGCGCGCACCCCCGACGCCTCGCCGTGCCGCAGCTCGTCGTCGGCCACGCACAGCACGCGGTCCGCCCAGCGGGCCGCCAGCCGCTCCCAGTACAGGGCCAGCCGGGCGGTCGCCCCGCCGACGGCGTCGAAGGACCAGGCGTGCGGCTGGTGGACGGTGGGGACGCGGCCCCGCAGGGCGAGCCGCAGGGCCAGCCCCGCCTTGGCGCTGTGCGTGTGCACCAGATCGGGGCGGACGCGCCGCACCAGCCGGGCGGCCCGTACGGCCTCGCCGTGTAGGCCCGGTCCCGGTTCGCGCCGCGCGGGCCAGTCGGCCACCTCCGCGCCGGACGCGGCCGCGTCCCGGCCCAGCGCGCCGCCGGGCGGGCAGGCCACCACGGCGCGCGCTCCCGCCGCGGTCTGGGCGCGGACCAGGTCGGTGACGACCCTGGCCACCCCGCCGTCCACGGGTTGGGACAGGTGCAGCACCGTCACGGGAACCGCTTTCTGGTCGTTGTGGGACACGTGTGGACTCCCCGTCCGCCGAACCGTTCTGACGTCGCGCCGAAGGCGCCGGCACGCGGCCCTCAGCGACGCGCGCCGACCTGCAGGAAGAGCGCGCCGAGCTGGTAGCCCTCGTCACGGGTGGTGAAGCGGAACGTGAGCGAGTCGCCGCCGCGCACCAGCGCGGGGGTGATGCCGTGGACGTCGGAGTCGTAGCCCAGCGTGTCGGGGTACGCGGGCACACGGCGGGGCGCCGGGCGGCCGTGGTCGGTGATCGTGGAGTTCATGGGGTCGTCGGCGGGGTTGGCCGCGTCGCGCACCCGGTGGGCGGGTGCGGTCCCGGTGCCCACCGTCAGCGTCTCCCCGCCCCGGCCGCGGTCGCCGTCGTAGGCCACCACGCCCACGGCACCGGACGCCCCGGGCGGCACCCGCAGGGCCTCGGCGGTGATGTCGAGGACCTCCCGGGAGGGGGTCATGGCCTCGTAGCCGTCCATGAGCACCAGGTGGCGCAGCGGCTCCTTCGGATGGGCGTAGGCGGCCACCAGCGTCCAGCCGCCCCAGGCGCCGGCGGGCGAGCGGCCCGCGGCGACGTTGAGCTGGGCGACGGTGTAGGAGCCGCCGCCGGAGCGCGCGACCAGGCCGGTGACGTCGGCCGAGGCGGTGTACCCGTCCATGACGCCGGTGCGGCGGTGGCCGACGACGGTGTCGGCGAGGACCTCCTTGTACCGGCCGCCCGGCTCGGCGATCAGCACCCGTCCGTTGTCCTCCGGGGGCTTCTGCTCGCCGACCCGGAGGTTGCCGCCCCAGTAGAGCCGGGCGTAGGTGACGCGTGCCCCGGCGGGCAGGCTCAGCTCCGCGCTGCTGGAGTTGTAGGTGTTGGGGTCGTCGTCGATGTCGGTGTAGGTCATCTCGTAGTCGCCGTTGTTCCCCTCCGCCGTCCCCTCCCGGGCCCGCGCGCACGGCGGTGCGCCGGTGGCGGCGGGGGTGAGGCAGGTGACCGCCGAGTTGGCGGCGCGCACGATGCCGCCGTGCTGGGTGGCTCGGTACCGCTCCCCGAACGGGATGCGCGGCGCCTCGCCGGGCGCGGGCGCGGCCGCGGTCGGCGGCAGTGCCATCGCCAGGGCCGCGGCTGCCATTGCGCACAGCACTCCTCGGCTGGTGAGCCCCAGGGAAACACGCATGGACTTTCTCCGATCGATACCGTTCAAATCGGAGCAAACCATGGCAGACGTGTGCACCTCCCTCGGAGGTGACGCGCGGGGGTTGCGCCGAGCGTGTGATCGCCCGGATCAGCATCCGGCGCTCATGGCATCCGCTTGCGGCGGTACGGCCCACAGGAGAGCACCGGAACGGTGATCCCGCTGGGCCCTCCGGGTGGTCCCGCGCATCATCCCTGTTGGGCCGCCGCCGGGCCGGACAACCCATTCACAGCCCGGATCGACCACGGTTCGAAGAATCCCGAAAGGAGAACGGCGATGATCCGTATCGCCAAGACCGCCGCGATCGCCGCGGCCGCCTGCGCCCTGGTTCTCGGCGGCGCGGGAGCCGCGTCTGCCTGCGGAGACCAGCCCGGCGGTCACAAGGGCGGCCACCAGCAGGGCCACCACGGCGACGATCACAAGAAGGACCGGAAGAAGGACGACGGAAAGGGCCGCGGTAAGGGGCACGAGAAGAAGGACCACCGCAAGGGCGGGGACGACCACCGCGGAGGCGGTCACGGCGGAGGCTACGGCGCCTACGCCGGGGCGGTGGCCTTCGGGTCCCCCGGCGTCCTCAGCGGCAACGTGGTCCAGTTCCCGGTCGACTTCGACCTCAACTTCTGCGGCAACCAGCTCACCGTCCTCGGCGCGCTGAACTCGTCCTCCGGGAACGTCTGCGTCAACAAGTGACCCGGCGCCTCCGCCCCGCCCCGCAGGCGGGGCGGGGGCCGTTCCGGCTCCGAAAGCGGCGGACCGCACCCCCGAGGGTGCTCAGGGACCACCCTCCTCCTCCTGCCCGCGGACCGCGTCCCGCTCCCCCGCCGCGTCACGGGGCAGGTTGCGGCCGCCCGGCGGGTCCACCTCCACCGGCGGGGTCCAGGGGCCGCGCTCCACGGTCTCGCCCGGCTGCATCCCCGGGGTCGGCCCCGCGGCGATCTCGGGCTGCTCCATGTCGTCGGCGGCCACGGCGTGCACATCGCCCTTGCCCAGCGGGGAGGCTCCCGGTTCCTCCTCACCGCCGGGCTCCCAGTGGTCCTCGCCCGTGCCCGTGTCCTCGCCGCTCCGGGGCAGTTCCTCGCCCGGGCCGTACGTGGCGTTGCCCGGGTTCCGCGTCCGCTCGGCCTCCTCGGCGATCTCACGCGCGCGCCGCTCCCTGTCCGTGCCCTCGTCCTCACCGGACATGGTCTCGCTCCTCTCCACGGAGCCCGGGGCACCCGGGGCTCGCCGCGCGCCCCGGGTGCCCCGAGCACCCCGAATACTTCCCGACGGCGGATCTCGCCGACGCGGCGCGGGTACCCGGCGGCCATGGGAAACATTCTGGTCGGCACCTGCTCGTGGACGGATCCCGCGCTGGTCGGCAGCGGGTGGTACCCCCCGTCGGCCAGGGGGGCGGAGGGGCGGCTGCGGCACTACGCCGGGCGCTTCGGCCTGGTCGAGGTGGATTCGGCGTACTACGGGCTGCCCAGCACGCGCAACAGCCGGCTGTGGGCCGAGCGCACCCCCGGCGGGTTCGTCTTCGACGTCAAGGCGTTCTCCCTGCTCACCGGCCACTCCACCCGGGTCGGCGCGCTCCCGGCGGAGCTGCGCCCGGTCGGTGCCCCCGCGGGCGCCCGGGTGCGGGCCGGCGCGCTGGGGCCGGCGGCCGTGGAGGAGGTGTGGCGGCGCTTCGACGGCGCGCTGGAGCCGCTGCGCGCGGCCGGGCGGCTGGGCGCGGTGCTGATGCAGTTCCCGCCGTCACTGCGGCCCGGGCCCGACGCGGAGGCGTTCCTGGAACGGTGCCTGGGGCGCGCGAGCGCACTGGGGTGGCGCACGGCGGTGGAGTTCCGCGACCCGCGCTGGTACGCGCCCGAGCGCTCCGCGGACACGGCCGGCCTCGCCAAGCGTCACGGCGCGGCGCTGGTCGCGGTGGACACCGCGCAGGGCCTGCCCGCGTCCGTGCCGCCGGTCGCCGCCGCGACCGCGCCGGAGTTGTCGGTGGTCCGTTTCCACGGCCGCAGCCCGCACTGGGGCACGGGTTCCAAGGAGGACTCCTACCGGCACCGCTACACCGGGGCGGAGCTGGCCGAGTGGGTTCCGCGGATACGGGCACTGGCGGAGCGGACCGACCGGGCGCACGTCCTGTTCAACAACTGCTGCGGCGACGCGGCCGTCCGCGCCGCCGAGTCGATGAGCGACCTGCTGGGGTGATGCGGCATGACCGAGCCGGACGGGGAGAGGGGCACGGGCGCGGGCCGGCGCGCGGGGTCGCGGGAGCGCGACGGCGCCGTGGTGCGCGCGCTGCTGGAGCTCCACGGCCGCACGTACGCGCGGGAGGCGGGAATCCGGCTGCGCAACACCCCCGTGCCGCTGTACCGGCTGCTGGTGCTCTCACTGCTGCTGAGCGCCCGCATCCGCGCGGACACCGCGGTGTCCGCGGCCCGCGCACTGTTCGACGCCGGGCTGGGCGACGTACGGAACATGGCCGAGTCGGCCTGGCAGCGGCGGGTGGACGCGCTGGGCGCGGGTGGCTACCGGCGGTACGACGAGCGTACGGCCACCCAGCTCGGTGACGGCGCGGAACTGCTGCTCCAGCGCTACCGGGGGGACCTGCGCGGGCTGCGGGAGGAGAGCGGGGTGAGCGGGCGGCTCCAGCGCTTCCCCGGCATCGGGCCGACCGGTGCCGACATCTTCCTGCGCGAGGCGCAGGGTGTCTGGCCGGAGTTCGCCCCCTACCTCGACCGCAGGACGCGCGAGGGCGCGGAGCGGCTGGGGCTGCCCACCTCGTCCCGGGAGCTGGCACGGCTGGTGCCGGGGGAGGAACTGCCGCGGCTGGCCGCGGGGCTGGTGCGCGTCGCCCTCGACCGGGAGGCCGCCGACGAGGTGCTCGCCGCGGCGGAGGCGTGAGTTCGTTCCCCGTTTCCGCGCCGTTGTGCGCGGCACCGCGCCGTGTCCGGGGTTTTCGCGGTGGGCACCGAAGGCGGGCTCTTGCCGTCATACGGAAAGCGCGTCTATCTTTGGCGCGCTCGCCAACGGAATTGCGTGAGAGTTCAACTGACGGACCGCCGGATACGGCGTAGGGGAGGGACCGGCTGTGGCCGGAAGAGGGCGTCATCGCCGTTACAAGCCCAACGCGGTTTCCCGCGCGTCGCTGACCGTTACCGCGGGAGGGGCCGGAATCGCCATCCCGCTGATCGGGGCCACCGCCGCCCACGCCGCGCCCGAGGAGATCTGGAACAAGGTCGCCGCGTGCGAGAGCAGCGGAAACTGGAATACCAACTCCGGTAACGGTTTTTACGGCGGATTACAGTTCAAGCAGAGCACCTGGCAGGAATTCGGCGGTACCGCCTACGCCCCGCGCGCCGATCTCGCCACCAGGGACGAGCAGATAGCCGTCGCCGAGCGGGTGCTCGACGGGCAGGGCCCGGCCGCCTGGCCGGTGTGCTCGCCCCGGGCCGGTCTGACCTGGGAGTACCAGGGCTCCGGCGCCACCGCGGAGACCGCGGCCGAGAGCGCCTCCGGGCCGGAGGGCAACCGGCCCAGCGTCCAGACGGGGGCGCAGACCGGGACCCGTCGCTCCACCGCTCCGGCCGAGGCCGGAAAGCCCGGTGACAAGCCCTCCGACAGCGGCCGGACGCATGTGGTGGCCGGCGGTGACACACTCTCCGGGATCGCCGACGAGCACGATGTGCGCGGCGGCTGGCAGGCGCTGTACGAGCGCAACCGCACGGTCGTGGGCGGCGACCCGGACCTGATCTTCCCCGGGCAGCGGCTCAGCCTCCAGCAGGGCGGCGCGGCCCGGACGCGGCAGGACGACGCACCCGGCCGGAGCACCACCGTGCCCCGGCAGAAGGACGCGCCGAAGGCCGAGGAGAAGCCGGAGAAGCGGGAGGGAACGGAGGAGCAGGCCGGGCCCGAGAAGAATGCCGGGCCCAAGGAGGAGGCCGAGCCGCGGGAGAAGATCAAGGCGCAGGCCGAGCCCGAGCGGACCGAGCGCAAGAGCTCCAAGGCGCAGACCTCCCCCGGCTACGCCGCGCCCGTCAGCGGCGTCTCCCCCACCACCGTCTACCGCCAGTCGGGCAGCGGCTGGTCCAGCGGCTACCACACCGGTGTCGACTTCCCCGTCTCCACGGGCACCTCGGTGCAGTCCGTCAGCCGAGGGCAGGTCGTCTCGGCCGGCTGGGGCGGCGCGTACGGCTACCAGGTGGTCGTCCGGCACTCCGACGGCCGCTACAGCCAGTACGCCCATCTGTCGGCGATCTCCGTGCGCTCCGGCCAGCAGGTCAACGCCGGCCAGCGGATCGGGCGTTCGGGATCCACCGGCAACAGCACCGGCCCCCATCTGCACTTCGAGATCCGCACCGGCCCCGGCTACGGCTCCGACATCGACCCGCTGGCCTATCTGCGCGCCAACGGCGTGCGGATCTGATCCCGTCCCGCTCCGCCCCGCCCCGTCCCGCCCCGTTCCCGGCGCCGTGCCGGGAACGGGACGGGGCGGGGCGGGAGGCGGCCGTCACTCGATGTCGCGCCGCTCCAGCGGGTGGGTCGCGGGGCCCTGGATCACCGAGCCGTCCGTGGCGAAGCGCGAGCCGTGGCACGGGCACTCCCAGGCCAGTTCCGCGTCGTTGAAGTGGACCAGGCAGCCCAGGTGCGTGCAACGGGCCGAGACGGCGTGCAATTGCCCGTCGGCGTCGCGGTGGACGGCGCAGCGGCTCCCGCCGATCCGTACGACCGCGCCGCCGCCTGGGGCGATCTCGTCGACGGAGTCGGCGTGGGAGGGGCGCAGCCGGTCGCCGACGAAGTGCTTGGCGACGCCTGCCTGCAGGCCCAGCAGCGAGGGCGCGTCGCGGAAGCCGGGCAGCCGCCGGGGGTCGTACAGCTTCGCCCAGGCCGGCAGGCCCCCGCCGGTGACGTACCGGGCGAGCAGTCGGCCCGCCAGCACCCCGCTCGCCATCCCCCAGCCGCCGAAGCCGGTGGCCACGTAGGTGTGGCGCGCGCCGGGGTGGAACGGCCCGATGTAAGGCACCCGGTCGGTGGAGCCGTTGTCCTGGGTGGCCCAGCGGTGGACGATCCGGGCGCCGGGGAAGCGCTCGCGTGTCCAGGCCTCCAGCCTGCCGAAGCGCTCGGGGACGTCGGCCGTGCCCGGCAGGAACTTCTCGCCGGTGACGATGAGGAGCCGCTGCCCCTCCCCGTAGGGCGCGGTGCGCACCGAGCGGGTGTCGTTCTCGGGGGTCAGGTACATCCCGGCCGGGTCCTGCTCGGCGGGGATCGCGGCGGCGACGACCAGTTCGCGGTGCGGTTCCAGCCGGGAGAACAGCAGCGCGCGGTCGAAGACGGGGTAGTGGGTGGCCACGACGACGGCGTTCGCGGTGACCGTGGCGCCGTTCTCGGCGGTCACCGTGCACGGCTCGCCCTCCTTCAGGCCCACCACCCGGGTGCGCTCGGCGATCCGCCCGCCGCGCCGCACCAGGTCCCCCGCGAGTGCCAGGAGGAACTTGCGCGGGTGGAACTGCGCCTGGTCGGCCACGCGTACCGCGCCC
The DNA here is from genome assembly GCF_043660855.1 of Streptomyces shinuiensis. NCBI lineage: Bacteria > Bacillati > Actinomycetota > Actinomycetes > Kitasatosporales > Streptomycetaceae > Streptomyces > Streptomyces shinuiensis. The sequence goes on from NZ_JBIHML010000001.1 coordinate 831,513, forward strand.
CGGACGGGGAAGGGCAGACCGGTCTCGGTGACGTAGGCGGCGGGCAGGCCGGCCTCGGCGGCGGCCTCGGCCTCGGCCCGCAGCTTCTCGGCAGTCTCCTCGGACTCGGCCCAGGTGTAGGCGGGCATGCGCTCCAGCTCACAGTCCACGTCCAGCTCGGCGGCGGTCGCGGCCAGGTGCCCGATCGCGTCCTGCTGGGAGAGCGCGTACATCCGGGCGCCGTCCGCGCCGTGCCTGCTCCGCAGTTCGTCGTAGACCATGCCGTGCAGGGCGCTGACCTTGGCGGTGGTGTGGCCCGTGACCCCGGCGGCGATCCGGTCGGCCTCCACTACGGTGACCTGGCGGCCGGCGCGGGCGAGCTCCCAGGCGGTGCACAGGCCCGCGATGCCGCCGCCGACCACCACGACGTCGGTGTCGGTCCCGCTGCCGGGCTCCAGCGGCGGGTGGGTGGCCCCGGGGGTGACGGGCGCGGTCGCCAGCCAGTACGACTCGTTGTCGGCGGGGGACGCGCTCATGGCCGGCGGCTCCTTCCGGGCTCGGGCCGTACGCCGGTCCCCTCGCCCTCGCCGGACGGGCCGACCTCGCCCACGCCTTCGGGCGGGCCGGTCCGCCCGGTGTCCTCCTCGCCCCTGAGCTGGCCGACGTCGCGGTCCTCCTCGACGGTGTGGACGGCCGACTCCTCCGGGGACAGCCCCTCGGCCGCGGACTCGTGGGAGAACACGTCCTGGTTGGCGGGCCGCTCCCCGAGCGGGTCGTCGCTGAGCTGGCCGGTCCCGTCCTCCGGAGGACCGGAGGCCCGGGAGGTCTCCCCCACGTCGGGCTCCTCCTCGGCCAGCCGGTCGCCCAGTGGTTTGCCCTCCACCTGCTCGGAGTAGGTGGTGCCCCACTCCTCGGCGGCCACCGGGCGCTCGCCGGGGACGGGCATCTGCTGCGGGTCGTTCGCCCGCTCCTGCCCGGGCATGCCGTTCTGCAGGTCGGGGATGCCCTCGTCCTCGGGGCGGCCGCCCGGGTCGTAGGGGGCCTCCAGTGCCGAGTCGCCGGGGCTGGGACCGGTGGCGGGCTCCTCCTCGGGAGGCAGGCCGGGGGTCTCGTCGTCGTTGACGGTGGCGTCCTCCGCCGCCAGCTCGGGCCTGCTCTCGTCGCCCGCCGCGGTGGGCTCGTTCTCGTCAGCCATGGTCGGTCTCCCTCCGGGTCCCGGTGTCGGTCAGGGGCGCGCACGCGTCGGTGATCCGGTCGGCTCTCATCGACCCGCCCGGTACCCGCCGGTACCGGGCGGAAACGCATGGTGTGCCCCGGCTGCGCACCGATCGCGCTGTTTCCGGGGCCAGGGCGCGGGTACCCCGGCGCATCGCGTCCGATGCGGGAGACGGGAAGCGCCCAGGGGGCTGCGGGAAGCCGCGGCGGCGCCGGCGCGAACGGTCGCGGTACCCGTGGCCCACCCCGGAAAACCCCCCTCCGTTTCGCCGGGCGGGCCGGGGGTACCCACACTGCCGTGACCAGGGATGGAACCGCCGGGGGACTGACCATGGGGGTCGAGGAGGAGTTCCTCCTGGCCGACCCGACGACCGCCCGCACCGTGCCCGGTGCCCAGGCGGTACTGCGCCGCGCCCACCACGAGGCGTCCACCACCGACGGCTCCGGTTACAAGGCGGAGTTCCTCTCCAGCCAGGTGGAGTCCGCCACCGGTGTGTGCACCTCACTGGAGGAGGTCCGCAGGGATCTGGCGGAGGACCGCGCCCGGCTGGTGGACGCCGCCCGGGAGGAGGGTCTGCTGCTGCTGTCCTCCGGGGCCGCCGTGCTGAGCGACGGGCGCCCTCCGGTGGCAGAGGGGGAGCGCTTCCGCCGTATCTCGGAACTCTTCGCCGACATCGTGGACGACTACCAGGTGTGCGGCTGCCACGTCCATGTGGGCGTGCCGGACCGGGAGAGCGCGGTGGCCGTGGTCAACCGGGTGCGCCGCTGGCTGCCGACGCTGCTGGCGCTGTCGGTCAACTCCCCCTTCTGCGGGGGCCGCGACCGCGGCTACGCCAGCTGGCGCATGATGGAGCAGTTGCGCTTCCCCGCCTCGGGAATGCCTCCCCGCTTCCCCGACGCCGCCTTCCACGACGCCGAGGTGGAGCGGCTGGTGTCCTACGGCGCGCTGATCGACGACCGGATGAGCTTCTGGCTGATGCGCCCCTCGCCGTGGCTGCCCACGGTCGAGTTCCGGGTGGCGGACGCGGCTGCGACCGTCGACGACGCGGTGCTCCAGGCCGCGCTGGGGCGGGCCCTGGTGCGCCGGGCCCTGGCCGAGCTGGAGGCGGGGGTGCCGGAGCCGGAACTCGACGACCGGGCGGCCAGGGCCGCGGTGTGGGCGGCGGCGCGCTACGGACTGCGGGGCGACGGCGTCGATCCGGTCACCCGCGCACGCATGCCGGCCGGCGAACTGCTGGAGGCGCTGCTGCGGCACGTCGCGCCCGCCCTGGATGAGAGCGGCGACACCGAGGCCGTACGGCGGCTGCTGGAGGCGGTGCGCGAGGACGGCACCGGGGCCGAGCGGCAGCGGCGTGCCTGGGCGCGGGGCGGCCCCCGGGCGGTGGTGGAACTGCTGGCCGCCCAGACCGACGCGAGGGAACACAGGCGAGTATGACGACCACCACCGGTACGGCCGGCCCCGCCACCGGCGCCCCCTCGGGCGCCGTCACAGCGGAACTCCCCTCCCCGCGCGGTGCGTTGAGCGCAGCGGTGCTGGAGGCCCTGACCGCGCCGCCGCCCGCACGGCTGCCGTCGTCCCTCGGGGCGGCGGTGGGGAGGGCCGACCCGTACGGCGAGGACCTGCAACTGGCCCTGTACGTCTGCTACGAGCTGCACTACCGGGGCTTCGCGGGCGTGTCGGCCGAGTGGGAGTGGGATCCGGACCTGCTGCGGCTGCGCGCCGGTCTGGAGCGGGTCTTCCTGGCCGCCCTGCGCCGCGACACCCTCACCCGCGCCGATTCCGGCGCGGCCTCCGACACGGACGTGACCGCCGCGCTGGAGCCGCTGCTGGTGGAGCCGGCCGAGGGCGGCGGGGTGTCGGACTTCCTGCTGCACGAGGGCGAGTGGTGGCAGATGCGCGAGTACATCGCGCACCGCTCGGTCTACCACCTCAAGGAGGCCGACCCGCACGCCTGGGTCATCCCCCGCCTCGACGGCCAGGCCAAGGCGTCGCTGGTGGCGGTGGAGTACGACGAGTTCGGCGGGGGCCGCGGGGAGCGGGTGCACGCGCGGCTGTTCGCGGACCTGATGGCGGGCGCGGGCCTGGACCCGTCGTATCTGCGCTACCTCGACGATGTGCCCGCCCCGATCGTCGCGGGGGTGAACCTGATGTCGCTGTGCGGGCTGCACCGGGCCCTGCGCGGCGCGCTGGTGGGCCACTTCGCGGCGGCCGAGATCAGCACCGCGCCCGGCGCCCGGAAGATGGCCAGGGCGCTGGAGCGGATGGGCGCGGCGCCCGAGTGCGTGCTGTTCTTCACCGAGCACATCGAGGCGGACGCCGTGCACGAGCAGGTGATGCGCCGGGACGTCATCGGCGACCTGCTGGAGCGCGAGCCGGGGCTGGCCGCCGACGTCGTGTTCGGCGTCCGTGCCACCGAGCTGCTGGAGGAGCGTCTGGCGGACCATCTGCTGGGCGCCTGGCGGGCCGGCACCACCTCGCTGCGGCGCCCGCTGGACATCTGAGACCCGGTCGGGCGGGGTCCGGGAAGGGCCGAGGCGGGTCCGGGGGCGGCCGGCGGTCAGCCCCGGCCCTCCTCCGGGTCCGGGTCCTCCCCCGGGGCCGTGTCCGCGGGCCTCGGGCGGCGCTCCTTGCGGCGGTGGCCGGTGTCGCACCACGGGTAGCGGTGGCTGCGGCGGCAGGTGCACAGGGCGACCGTGAAGCGGTCCGAACGGGCGATACGGCCGTCCGGGAGGACGACCTCCACCGGACCCTCCACCAGCACCGGGCCCTCGGGGTCGATCACCACGCGCCGGGCGCGGCTCCCACCCGCGGGTTCAGGGGCGGTCGGCACGGACCACCACCAGTTCCTCGGTGCGCTGCCCCGGGGCGATCAGGCCCCGCTCCTCCAGCCAGGCGGCGCGCTCGCGCAGCACCGGGCCGAACGGGATGGTGGTGCGGGCCACCACCGAGGACTTCAGCCCCTGCTCACGCAGCAGACCCAGCGTCGCCCCGGTGCCGCACAGCCGGGAGTGGACCATCAGTATGGTGCCGCCCGGCGCCAGCAGCGAGGGCGCGTACCCGCACAGCCGGTCCAGCACCGCGCGGCCGTCCGGCCCGCCGTCCCAGCACATCGCCGCGCCCCTGCGGGGCAGTTCGCGCCGCGGGGAGGGCACGTACGGCGGGTTGGTGAGGACCAGGTCGAAGGGGCGCCCGTGCTCCGCCTCGGCCAGGGCGTCGGCGAGGTCGCCGCGCCGCACCGCCAGCGGCAGCCGGTGCAGCCAGGCGTTGCAGCGGGCGGCGAGCACGGCCCGGGGCGAGGCGTCCAGCGCCACCGCTTCGGCCGCGCCCATCCGCAGGGCGGTCATGGCGAGCACTCCGGTGCCCGTGCAGAGGTCCAGGACGCGGGCTCCGGGGGCGAGCGCGGCGTCGTGCAGCGCCTGCCCGAGCAGCCGGGTGTCGTCCTGCGGCGCGTACACCCCGGGGGGCCTGAGCAGCAGCATGAACACCGGATACCTCGTTCGCCGCTCCCCTAACGCGCCTGTCCGGGCGGCGGGCCGGGGACTGGTGCGACCCGAACCGGGGTACCCGGCCGTTCCCCTACGGAAGAGGTGAGGACCGATGAAGGCAGTGGTCTGGCACGGCCGGCGCGACGTACGGGTGGACGAGGTCCCAGACCCGGCGGTCCGCGAGCCGACGGACGCGGTGGTGCGGATCACGTCGAGCGGGCTGTGCGGCTCGGACCTGCACCTGTACGACGTACTGACCCCGTTCATGACGGAGGGTGACATCCTCGGGCACGAGCCGATGGGCATCGTGGAGGAGGTCGGTCCCGAGGTGCCGGACCTCTCCCCCGGCGACCGCGTGGTGATGCCGTTCCAGATCGCCTGCGGTACCTGCTTCATGTGCTCGCAGAACCTCCAGACCCAGTGCGAGACCACCCAGAACCGCAAGTTCGGCACCGGTGGCTCGCTCTTCGGCTACACCAAGCTCTACGGGCAGGTGCCCGGCGGCCAGGCCCAGTACCTGCGGGTGCCGCAGGCGCACTACGGGCCGGTCAAGGTACCCGAGGGGCCCGCTGACGACCGCTATCTGTACCTGTCGGACGTGCTGCCGACGGCCTGGCAGGCGGTGGCGTACGCGGACGCGCCCAAGGGCGGCTCGCTGGCCGTGCTGGGCCTGGGCCCCATCGGCGACATGGCGTGCCGGATCGCGCTGCATCTGGGTGTGGAGAAGGTGATCGGCGTCGACCTGGTACCCGAGCGGCTGGAGCGGGCCCGGGCGCGCGGTGTGGACGTGCTGGACCTCACCGAGCACGACGACGTCGCCGACGTCATCCGGGAGAAGACCGGCGGGCGCGGCGCGGACGCGGTCATCGACGCGGTGGGCATGGAGGCCCACGGCAGCGCGGTCGCCGAGGTGGCGCAGAAGTCGGCCGGGCTGCTGCCGAAGAAGATCGCCGAGAAGCTGATGACCACGGCGGGCGTGGACCGGCTGGCCGCCCTCCAGCTCGCCATCGACGCCGTGCGGCGCGGCGGAACCATCTCGATCAGCGGCGTCTACGGGGGGATGACCGACCCGCTGCCGATGCTCACCCTGTTCGACAAGCAGATCCAACTGCGTATGGGGCAGGCCAACGTCCGGCACTGGATCCCGGAGATCCTGCCGCTGCTGACGGACGAGGACGTGCTGGGCGTGGACGACTTCGCCACCCACCACGTGCCGCTGGAGAAGGCCCCCCAGGCGTACGAGATGTTCCGGAAGAAGGCCGACGGGGCGGTGAAGATCGTCCTGCGGCCGTAGGGCCCGACCCCTCCCCGCCCCCGGGTCCTCCCGGCGGGGCGGCGCGGGCCGGAGAACCGCATCCTCACGGCCCGCGCCGCCCTCCTCCCGCACTCCCCTCGCGCTCGCGCCTGCGGCGCACCAGGACGACGACCAGGTCGATCAGCCCCACCACCGCCAGCGCGGCGCAGATCCAGGCGATGGTGCGCAGCGAGTCCGCGCTGGGGCTGTCGCCCGGGCCCGAGTCCGCCGCCCAGAGGGCGAAGAACACCGTCCCGGCCAGGAAGACCGGGATGTACAGGACGGACAGCAGCAGCCGCAGTCCCAGCGCGCTGCGGGCCGTCACGGGTTCGGTGCCGGTACGCGACCGGCCGGGGATCCGCATGCGGGTGCACCTCCTCGGCTCCGGTTTCTCCGGGGTCCTCCGGCCGCGGCGGGTACCCGCCGCCGCTCCCGGCCATGCCGCCGCAGCGGGCGGCGCGGGGGACGGCGCGGCGCCGTTGCCGCGAGTCTCCGCCCGCTGACAGGGTTTCCGGAGTCCGAGCGTCCCCGGGATACCACGGAGGCTCCATGCCCGTCCGCGATGTCCGCCGCGCCCGTCGTCCCCGCTCCCCGCGCTCCCCGTTCCGCCGCCGCGCCGGTACCGCGGCGGCTCTGGTCCTGTCGTTGGCACTGGCGCTGCCGGCACCGCCGGCGGCTCTCTCGGCCTCCGCGGCGCAGACCGCCGGCACCGTCCGCGAGCCGCCGGCGAAGCGGCCCGTCGCCACCGGGTACGGCGGCGCGGTCTCCAGCGTCGACCCGTACGCCTCCCGCGCCGGTCTGGAGGTGCTGCGCGCGGGCGGCAACGCGGTGGACGCCGCCGTGGCCACCGAGGAGCTGCTGTCGGAGCGCTTCGCCGAGGAGCGGGCCTGCCTGATCGACCCGGGCCGGGCGCTGAACGGTCCACCGGCACCCGCCGACCCGCGCGACCCGGACTCGTGGGGCTGCTCCGCGGGCCAGGGCGGCGGCGAGGACCACGAGGGCCCGTCCACCACCCATCTGGTCACCGCCGACCGCTGGGGCGACGTGGTGTCGTACACGCTCACCATCGAGCGGACCGGCGGCTCGGCCATCACCGTGCCCGGCCGGGGCTTCCTGCTCAACAACGAGCTGACGGACTTCGACTTCACCCCTGTGCCGGGGGAGGTGGCGGGCCCGAACCTGCCCGGTCCGGGCAAGCGGCCGCGCAGCAGCATGGCGCCCACGATCGTGCTGGAGGACGGCCGTCCGCTGCTGGCGCTGGGCTCGCCGGGCGGCTCCACCATCATCACCACCGTGCTGCAGACCCTCGTCAACCGGATCGACCTGGGCATGACGCTGCCCGAGGCGGTCGCCGCGCCACGGCTGTCGCAGCGCAACACCACGGCCACGCTGGCGGAGCCGGCCTTCCTGGAGTACGCCGCCGAGCGGGCGCCGCTGGAGCGGCTGGGCCACCGGTTCGCCCTTCCGCCGCCGGCGTTCACCCCGTCGCCGGAGATCGGCGCGGTCGCCGCGCTGGAGGTCCTGCCCGACGGGCGGGTGCGGGCCGTCGCCGAGCCGGAGCGGCGCGGCGGGGGTTCGGCGATGGTGGTGCGCCCCTCCCGCCGTTAGCGGCCCCGGCACCGGTCAGGTCCCGCGCCCCCGTCCGCTCCCGCCCTCCTCGGCGTCCGGGGCGTCCGGGGGCGCGAGCCGCTCGGCCAGTTCGTCCACCGTGAGGGTGTGCCGTTCCACCGCGCCGGTGCGGTAGGCGACCCGGCCGACGACCTGCCCGAGGACGGGCACGGTGAGCAGCTGGAAGACCGCGATGAGCAGCAGCAGTCCGGCGTACGGCAGGGGCACCCGCAGGGCCGCCCCGATCAGGATGAGCAGCAGGCCCAGGTTCTGTGCCTTGGCCGCCGCCTGGAGCCGGGTGACGGTGTCCGGAAAGCGCACCAGTCCGACGGCCCCCAGCAGGCAGAAGGCGGCGCCGCCCAGCAGCAGGACGGCCGTGACGGCCTCCAGGACCGTGTCCACGAAGGCTTTCACCGCATGTCCTCCCGTTCCTCGGCGAGCCGCGCCGCCGTCACCGACCCGATGAAGCCGAGCAGTGCCAGCACGAGCAGGACGAGTACGGCCGAGGTGTACTCCCACACCGCCACGGCCACGGCGGCCCCGGCGACGATCGTCGTCACCAGGATCTCCACCGCCACGACCCGGTCCAGTGCGTGCGGGCCGCGCACCAGGCGGTGGACCACCAGCACCCCGGTGACCGAGAGCAGTGCCAGGGCCACGGTCGCGACCACGCTCACCCCGGCTCCTCCCCTCGCCCGTGTCCCCTCTCCCGCCGGTCCGGTTCCTTCCGCGTCCCGGCCGGGCCGATGGTCCGCACCACCCACCGTTCGGCCACCACGACCTCTTCGCGGCGGCGTTCCACCTCCAGGGCGTCGCGGGCGGGCAGCGCGTGGACGTACAGCCGCCGCCGGTCGCGGTCGATCTCCAGTACGAGGGTGCCCGGCGTCAGCGAGGCCATGTTGGCGGTGGCGGCGATCATCAGGTCGCTCTCCGACCGCAGCGGGACCTCCAGCACCGCCGCCCGCACCCGCGGGCCGCGCCGCACCGCCTCCAGTGCCACGGCGACGGCCGAACCGACCAGTCCGGCCAGCAGGTGCGCGGGGAGGAGGAGCAGCCACAGCGGGTGGAACCTCGCCCGCCGGGCGATCGCAGGCAGCGGGAAGAGGACCGCCACCAGCAGGGCCACCACAGCCCCGCCCACCAGCACGACCGGGCCCACCGATCCCCACAGCACGGTCCACAGCACCCACAGCCACAGGGCCAGGAGCCACTGCCGGGAGGTCCGGCGCGGAGGCCCGTCCCGGCCCCCCGGGGTGTTCGCGGTCCCGTCCGCCTGGTTGTCCGCCGGGCTCATCCGCCCCTCCTGTCCGGACCGCCGAGTACGGCCTCCTGGTACGTGCTGCGCTCCAGGAGGTCCACCGCGGCCCGTTCGCCGAGCCGTGCCAGCGGCCCGGCTCCCGCCGCCACCACCACGCCGATCAGCACGGCGCCGACCGTGGCTCCGAGCATCATCCGCACCCCGTCCATGCGCCCCCGCGCGGGAGGCGGGCGTTCCCCGCCGGCGGCGAACGCGGCCCGCCACACCCGGGCCATCACGTACAGGGTGAGGAGACTGGTGACCAGGGCGGCGGCCAGCAGGGCCAGAACGGCCGCGCCGCCCTGCGCCACTCCGGCCTGGAGCAGGGTGAGTTTGGCCACGAAGCCGGACAGCGGCGGAATCCCGGCCAGGCTGAGGGCGGCGAGCGCGAACAACCCGGCCAGCAGCCCGGGCGGCGGTGCCGCCCGGGCCAGCCGGGACAGCGCGGCGCTGCCGCTCCAGCTCACCACCAGGCCGGCGATCAGGAACAGCGCGGCCTGGGCCGCGATGTGGTGGACGGCGTACAGGACGGTCCCGGTGAGTCCGTCGACGGTGTACAGCGACAGCCCGAAGAGCATGAACCCGATGTGGCTGACCAGCACGAAGGACAGCAGCCGGTTGACGTCGTGCTGGGCGACGGCGCCCACGATGCCGACCAGGAGCGTCAGCGCCGCCGCGACCAGCAGCGGGGTCCAGGTCTCCGAGCGCGGGAAGAGCAGGGTCTGGGTGCGCACCATGGCGTACAGGCCGACCTTGGTCAGCAGTGCCGCGAGCACGGCGGTGATCGGCGCCGGGGCGGTCGGATAGCTGTCCGGCAGCCAGAAGTGGAGCGGGACCACGGCGGCCTTGATGCCGAAGACGATCAGCAGCAGCAGGCTGAGCACGCTGCGGATCCCCTCGGGGAGCCCGGGGACGCGGTCACCGAGGTCGGCCAGGTTGACCGTGCCGGTGGCCGCGTAGATCAGCCCGATCGCGGTGAGGAACAGCAGCGAGGACAGCAGGCTGGTGATGGTGTACGTCATCCCGGCCCGGATGCGGCCCGCCCCGGCACCCAGGTTGATCAGTACGTAGGAGGAGGCGAGCATCAGCTCGAAGGCCACGAACAGGTTGAACAGATCGCCGGTGAGGAACGCCAGCGCGACCCCGGCCACCAGCAGCAGGTACGCCGGGTGGAAGGGTGTGCGGGGCAGGTCGCCCTCGGCGGTGCCCTGGCCGATGGCGAAGACCAGCACGGCCAGCGCCACCGCCAGCGCCACCAGCAGCAGCAGCGCCGACAGCCGGTCCGCGACCAGGGAGATCCCGGCCGGTGCCGGCCAGCCTCCCACGGAGAGCACCAGCGGACCGCGCCGGTCGGCGAGCACCAGCAGTACGGCGGAGACGGCCAGCACCCCCGCCAGGGTGCCGCCGCCCAGCAGCCGCTGGGCGGCGGCGCTGCGCCACACGGCCAGGGACAGGCCCGCGGCCAGCACGGGCAGCAGTACGGGGGCGATCAGCAGCCAGTCGGTCACGACTCCAGCACCTCCTCCCCCACCCTGCGGTCCTCGACGTCGTCGCGGACCTCGTCGTGCCCCTGAAGCCGCCAGCTTCGGTAGACGAGCGCGAGCAGCAGGACGGTGACGCCGAAGGTGATGACGATGGCGGTGAGCGCCATGGCCTGCGGCAGCGGGTCGGCGAACGTCTCCGGCGCGTTCCCCTCCCCGGTGATGGGGGGATCGCCCGGCGGGCCCGCGGCCAGCAGCACCAGCAGGTTGGTGCTGTGGCCCAGCACCAGGAAGCCGAACAGCAGGCGCATCAGGGAGCGTTGCAGCAGCAGGTGGAAGCCGATGGCGAACAGGCCGCCCACCACCAGGGCCGTCGTCAGGTCGAGTGCTCTCATCAGGCGTGGCTCCCGGTCGCGTTGGCTGGGGTGTCGGGTGTGCCGCCGGGCTCCGCGGCGGCTTCCTCGGGCATCTCCTGCGCGGGGCCGACCGCGGACAGCAGTTTCAGGCAGACGCCGGTGACCAGCAGGTACACCCCGGTGTCGAAGACCAGGGTGGTGGTCGCCTCCAGGTGACCGAGTACCGGCAGCGTCACGCTCACGAGCGCGCCGCCCAGCGGTTCGCCGCCGAAGGCCAGCGGAGCCAGTCCGGCGGTCGCCGCGAGGGCCAGCCCGCCGCCGGCCACCAGCCGGGGGTCGAGCGGGACGGCGAACGCGCTGTCGGCGCGACCGCCCACCAGGTAGCGCAGGGTGAACGCCTGTCCGGCCACCAGCCCTCCGGCGAAACCGCCGCCGGGGCGCAGGTGCCCGGAGTAGAGCAGGTAGAGCGAGAGCACCATGACGGACGGGAACAGCAGCCGGGTCAGGACCTCCAGCAGCAGAGAACGGTCGTGGGCGGGCAGTTCCCGTGCCTCGGGCAGCCACTGCTCGTGCGGCAGGGACCACCGGGCGGTGGGCTCGTGGCGGTCCGCGGCCGACGGCCGGGCCCGGATGGTCACGGCCCTGCCCCCCAGCACCCCGATCAGGGCGCCCACCCCGATCGCCGTCACCAGCAGCACGGCGATCTCACCGAGGGTGTCCAGGGCACGGAAGTCCACGATGATGGCGTTGACGACGTTGTGGGCCCCGGCCTCCTTCACGTGGTCGGTGTAGAACCCGGACACGGCCGGCTCCCGGCGAACGGTGGAGACGGCCAGGGCGAGGATCGCGACGAGCGTGCCGGCGGCCGTGGCCACCGCCAGGCGCAGCCGGCGTACGCGGTACGAACCGGTCCGGGCGCCGAGTTCGGCGGGCAGTCCGCGCAGCACCAGCACGATGATCACCAGGGTCAGCGTCTCGATGAGGAACTGGGTGAGCGCCAGATCCGGGGCGCCCTGGACCAGGAACAGCCCGGCGACCCCGTAACCGACCGCGCCGGCCAGCAGGGTGGCCGCCAACCGGTGCCGGGCGGCCGCGAGCGCCAGTGCCGTGATCAGTACGACGACCGCCAGCGGCACCTGGACTGCCGAGCTCCACAGCGGCGGGGCGGGCAGTGGGACGTCTCTCAGCAGCAGGGCGGCCCCGGGCACCAGCAGCACGGTCACCAGCAGCACGGTGAGGTAGACCGGCAGGGAGCCGACCTGGGTGCGGCGGGTCAGCCACACGGCCGCCCTGTCGAGGCCGCGCACCGTGCGCCGATAGCCCTCCTGCGCGTCGGGGGCGCGGGGCGCGCGGTCGCGGAGCGCGGCCAGGGCGGGGCGCAGGCGGTACAGCAGGACGCCCGCGATCTGCGCGGCGACGGACAGCGCGAGGGCGGCACTCGGCCCGTGCCAGAGCGCGAGGTGGTACGGGGCCAGGTACAGCGGCAGTTGCGCCGCGTAGAACTCGGTCAGGATCTCGGTGCCCTGGTACCACACGCCCAGGACCAGGGTGGCCGCCACCAGGGCGGCGGCGGGCACGGCCATGCCGAGCGCCCGGTCGCCGGGATCCTCCTGCGGTGTCGGCTCCGCGCCGGCCCGGCTCGCGAAGGCCCCCCACAGATAGTGGACGGCGTAGGCCACGGTGAGCGCGGAGCCGGCCACCAGGGCGGCCAGCACCCACTCCTCGCCCGCACCCGAACCGTACCGGGCCGCCTTCCAGAAGGTGTCCAGGTACGCCTCGTGGCCCAGGTAGCCGGCCAGCGGCGGCAGTCCGGCCATGGAGGCGGCTGCGAGGGCGGCCAGTGCCAGCAGGACCGGCCTGCGGCGGCCCAGGCCGGAGAGCCGGCCGATCTCGCGGGTGCCGGTGTGGTGCTCGACCAGGCCGGTGATCAGGAACAGCGACGCCTTGAAGGTGGCGTGCGCCAGCAGCATCACCTCGCCGGCCAGCGCGGAGTTGCGGGTGCCGTAGCCGAACAGTGCGATGAGCAGCCCGAGTTCGCTGATGGTGCCGTAGGCCAGGACGCGCTTGAGGTCGCTCTCCCACAGTGCCCGCCAGGCGCCGACGACCAGCGACAGCAGGCCGACGGTCAGCACCAGGGGGCGCCAGGGCTCGGTGTCGGCGAAGCCGGGCGCCAGCCGGGCCGTCAGATACACGCCGGCCTTGACCATGGCGGCTGCGTGCAGGTAGGCGCTCACGGTGGTGGGCGCGACCATCGCGGCGGGCAGCCAGCCGTGCAGGGGGAACTGCGCCGACTTGGTGAAGACGCCCACCAGCACGAGCACCAGCGCGGCGGGGACGTATCCGCCGTCCGGCGGGTCGGCGACCAGTTCGGAGATCCGGTAGGTGCCGGCCGTCTCCCCCAGCATCACGAAGCCGAGCAGCATCGCCAGACCTCCGCCGGTGGTGACGACCAGGGCCTGCTGGGCCGCCTCGCGGTGCTCCCGCGTCCTGCCCCGGCCCGCGATGAGCAGGAACGACACCACGGTGGTGAGTTCCCAGAAGACGTACAGGACCAGCAGGTTGTCGGCGGTGACCAGGCCGAGCATGACGCCGGCGAAGGCGAGCAGCAGCGCGGACTCGCGGCCGTGTCCCTCGGAGGTGTAGCGGGCGCCGTAGATCAGGACGGCGGCTCCGACGCCGCTGACGATCAGCGTCATCAGCAGCGAGAGCGCGTCCAGCCGCAGGACGACCTCCAGGCCCAGCGAGGGCGCCCAGCCGAAGTGCTCCACGGGCGCCTCCCCGTCGAGCACGGAGGGGGCGAGCGCCGCCGCCCAGACCAGCGTGGCCAGCGGCACCGGGGCGGCCACCCACCACACGGCACGTCCGGCACGCGGCGCGAGGGCGGGAAGGACGGCGGCCACGGCGGCGTGGGCGGCGATCAGAACCAGCAAGGGCACTCCCGGATGAACCGCGCATGGGCGAACAGAGCGTACATAAAGGGACGTGTACCGCGTGGCTGTACACCCGTTCGCGGCGCGGTCGCGCCGGGGGCCCGGGCCGGGAGTGCGGGGCCGGGTGGCGCGGTGTCAGCCCTCGGCCCGCGCACACACCTCGCACAGCGCCCGGCGGGCCTCCGGCGTCTGGGTGACCTGGCCCATCCCCCGCGGCTCGCTGACGAGCTCGGACTCGATCCGCAGGTGTTCGGGGCACAGGCCCAAATGGCAGCGTGAGCACACCGCGACGGCGGTGGTGGTGCGGTCCCGTGTCAGGCACTCGTAGCAATTCATGGCCTCGGTCCGTTCTCGTCCAGTACGTGGCCGCGCAGCCCCAGCGACTCCTCCAGTTCACGGATTCGCGCGTCCAGCCGTTCGGCCCGGCCGGCGCGCTCGTAGGGGGTGGGCGGAGGCCTCCCCGTGATCACCAGTGCGGCGCAGCGGTAGAAGAGGTACGCCGGTACGACGACCGGCCAGGCCGCGCCGTACAGGAACGCCGTCGACGCGGTGGCCGACTGGCACTGCCGCCGGAACCGCTCGACCGGGTCCTCGTCGGTGTGCCAGTCGCGCTCCAGCTCGATGGCCCGGGCCCGTTCGATGCCGTACGCCACACGGGCCGCCAGAAGGGCGACCGACACACAGACCGTTAAAAGCAGCAGCAGGCCGACCAGCACGCCGCACCATCCCTCCTTCCGCACTTCGCGCAGTACCCGGGGCGAAGGGACGGAAACACCGGGTGTGTACCGGTTCCGGACTTCCGGCGGGCGGGGCGGGAGGGGAGGAGCCCGGCCGTTTCCCCCCGGAGGGTGCGGGTACTCCGCGCCGGGCCACAGCGCATGCCGTGAGGAGGAGCGAGATGGCTGGACGGGGCACATCGCCCGGCGCCGTCGCGGAGGAGGACGTGGTGGCCCTGCTGACGCGTCGGCACGACGAGATCCGGGAGCTGTTCGACGCGGTGGAGAACGCCGCCGCCGGCGACGACAGCGGCGGCGGGTGCCGGGCGGCGTTCCGGCGGCTGGTACGGCTGCTGACCGCGCACGAGACCGCCGAGGAGGAGATCGTCCACCCGTACGCGCGCGGCGCCGTCGAGGGCGGCGAGGAGATCGTCGCGGCGCGCCTGGCGGAGGAGCGGCGGACCGGGCGGGCGCTGCTGCGGCTGGAGTCGGTGGACTGCGCGGGCCCCGGCCGGGCGGCCTTCCTGCGGGAGTTCGCGGCGCTGCGCGAGGAGGCGGAGGCCCACGCGCGCGCCGAGGAGCGGTACGAGTTCCTCCCCCTGGCTGCCGGGAGCGACCCCGAGTGGCGCAGGGCTATGGCCCGGGCCGTGCTGGCCGCGGAGTCGGTGGCGCCCGCACGCCCGTACCCGGCCGCGGTCCCGGGCGGCGAGGACTCCGCGGAGGGCCCGTTCGCCGCGGTGGTGGACCGGGCCCGGGACGCGCTGCGCCGGGAGGAGCGGTGACCGGGGCGCCGGCCGGGACCGGCGCGGGCGCAGGCGCGGACCGCCGCGCGGAGGACGGTCTGCGCGTGGTCGTCCTGGGCGCGACCGGCAATGTGGGCACCTCGGTGGTGCGGGCCCTGGGCGACGACCCGCGGATCGGCTCGGTGCTCGGCGTCGCCCGCCGCACGCCGCTGTGGACGCCGCCGAAGACCGGGTGGGCGAGTGCGGACATCGGAGCCGGCGGCGACGGCGAGGACCCGGCCGGGCTGGCCGCCGAGGAGCGGCTGACGGACCTGTTCCGGGGCGCCGACGCCGTGGTCCACCTGGCCTGGCTGATCCAGCCCACCCACGATCCGCTGGTCACCTGGCGCACCAACGTGCTGGGCACCGCCCGGGTGCTGCGCGCGATGTCGGCGGCCGAGGTGCCCGCGCTGGTGTACGCCTCCTCGGTGGGCGCCTACTCCCCCGGTCCCTCCCGCCGCGCGGTGGACGAGACCTGGCCGACCCACGGCGGCCGGCCGGACGCCGCGTACTGCCGGGAGAAGGCGTACGTGGAGCGGCTGCTGGATGGTTTCGAGCGCGACCACCCCCGGGTGCGCGTGGTGCGGATGCGGCCGGGTTTCCTCTTCAAGCGGGAGGCCGCGAGCGAGCAGCGCCGGCTGTTCGCCGGCCCGTTCCTGCCGCAGCGGCTGGCCGGACTCGGCGCGGTGCCGGCCGTACCCGCCCTCCCGGGGATGCGCTTCCAGGTGCTGCACACCGACGACGCCGCCGAGGCGTACCGGCGCGCCGTCCTGAAGCCGGTGCACGGCGCCTTCAACCTGGCCGCCGGACCGGTGGTGGACGCCTCCGTACTGGCCGGCGTGCTGGGCGCCCGCGTCGTACGGGTGCCGCTGGGGCCGGTGCGGGCCGCGGTGGGCGCGGCGTGGCGGCTGCGGCTGGTGCCCGCGCCGCCGGAGCTGCTGGACGCGTTCCTGCGGCTGCCGGTGATGGACTGCGAACGGGCGGCCGGGGAGCTGGGCTGGCGGCCCCGGCTGTCGGCGCAGGAGGCGCTGCGGGAGCTGCTGCACGGGATGCGCGAGGTGGCGGGGGCGCCCACCGCTCCGCTGGCGCCCGTCGTGGCGGGCGGGCGCCGGCACGAGATCGCCACCGGGGTGGGCGGCCGGGCCTGACCCGGCCCGCCCGCCCCCGGCCACCGCCGCGGGCTGCCGTCACCCGCCCCGCCGTACGCGCCCGGCACCGGTGCCGGACACCGCCGGCGCGGTTCCGGCCTCCGGCCGCAAAAGCCGCGCCAGTGCGCCGCCCTGGTCCCGGTCGGGGGCGCGTCCGAAGGCGTGCCCCCGACGCCGGGCGGCGGCCCGGCCCTCGGTCAGGCACCACCGCCACCAGCGGTCCAGCTCCTCCGGGGTCAGCCGCTCGGCCGGGACCAGGGCGGGCCACCGGTGCACCCGAGCCTGGGCGGTCACCTTCGCGCCCCCGGCCACCGGGTCGACGGCCAGGGCCGGGGCCCCGGCCCGCAGGGCGAGCACCAGGCCGTGCAGCCGGTCGGTGACCACGACGTCGAGCCGGGCCAGTACGGACTGGAGCTGGGCGGAGGTGCCGCACAGTCGCCAGTCGCCGTCCGCCAGACGGGTGTCCAGCTCCACCCGGGCGCAGTCGGTCCGCGCCAGCCACCCGGTCACCCGGCCGGCGACCTCCTCGTGGCGGCGGCGCCCGCCGTACTCCCCCTGCCCGCGGGTGAGGATCACGCCGGCCACCGGGGCGGCGGGCGCCGCGGGCGCGGCGGCGGCCAGATCGGCGGTGGGCCGCACCCCCTCGGCGTCGCGCGGCAGCACATGGTGGAAGCCGCGCACGGCGGGATCACGGGGGTCGATGACCGACACGCCCACGGCGACGCGCACGCAGTCCGGGTAGCGCTCGTGGAGCCGTGCGACCTGTGGTCCGTGCAGCGGGCCGCAGACGAAGACCACATGGGTGTACCGCGCCGGGTCCGCGTCCTCCAGGTGCGGCCCGTCCGGACGGAAGCCCGGGCTCCAGGCGGTGTCGTGGGGTATGCCGGAGCGGTCCAGGACCTCGCGGACGCGCTCCAGTGCCAGCACGTCACCGGCCGTGACCTCGCCGTGCAGGAAGGAGAACCAGCCGGTGAGCAGTACTCTGGGCGCCCCCGCCGCCCCGGCTGTTCCGGTCGCTCCGGGTGTTCCGGGTGTTCCGGGTGTTCCGGGTGTTTTCGGTGCCTTCATCCGGGGACCCGGGGTCACAGCGCCACTGCGTAGGCGATGAAGAACCCCGCGACGACCACGGCCAGGATCAGCAGCAGGGTCAGTGGCACCGGACCCCATCCGCTGGGTGTGTTGGCGTTCTGGTCCGGGGCGCCCGCGGACGTGCTGCTCTCGCCGGGCGGCGTCTCGCCCGGCGGCACTCCGCCGCCGCTCTCGAGGCCGGCCGACCGCCTGGGGTCCGGATCCGGGTGCGTTTCGCTCATGGTCTCCGAGTACGCAGCGGGCCGTCCCCTTACACCGGCTCCGGGGGACAAAAGCGGGGAACGAGAGGAAGAGGTTGCCGATGATGGGTGAACGTGACCGGCGGCGGGCCGTGGTGACCGGCGGTGCCGGGTTCGTGGGCTCGCACCTGTGCGAACGCCTGCTGGACGACGGCCTGGCGGTGACGGCCGTGGACAACCTGCTCTCGGGGTCCGAGGGCAACCTCGCACACCTGCTCGGCCGGGACGGATTCGCCTTCGTGCGGCGCGACGCCTGCGCGCCGCACGCCCTGGCGGACCTGCCCGGCGGGCCTTTCGACCTGGTCTTCCACCTGGCCTGCCCCGCCTCGCCCGCGGACTACCTGCGGCTTCCGCTGGAGACCCTGGAGACGGGCAGCAGCGGCACCCGCAACGCCCTGGAGCTGGCCGCGCGCGACGGTGCGCGGATGGTGCTGGCCTCCACCTCCGAGGTCTACGGCGACCCGCGCGAGCACCCGCAGCGCGAGGACTACTGGGGGCATGTCAACCCCGTCGGCCCGCGCAGTGTCTACGACGAGGCCAAGCGGTACGCCGAGGCGCTGGTCACCGCCCACCGGGGGGCGCGCGGCACGGACACCGCGATCGTGCGGATCTTCAACTCCTACGGCCCCCGGATGCGCGCCGGGGACGGCCGCGCCGTGCCGACCTTCGTACGGCAGGCCCTGGCGGGCGAACCGCTGACGGTGGCCGGGGACGGCAGCCAGACCCGTTCGCTGTGCTACGTCGACGACACCGTGGCGGGCATCGTCGCACTCGCCGGGAGCGGCCTGCCAGGGCCGGTCAACATCGGCGGTGAGGAGGAGACCACCGTCCTGGACATCGCCCGCCGGATCGTCAAGCTCACCGGCTCGGCCTCACCGGTCGCCTTCGTCGAGCGGCCCGGTGACGATCCCGCCCGGCGCTGCCCGGACACCTCCCTGGCCAGGCAGAAGCTGGGCTGGACACCGCGCGTGGGCTGGCAGGAAGGGCTGGAGCGGACCATCGACTGGTTCGCCCGCCGGGCCGCCGTCTGAGCCGCCGTCTGAGCCGCCGCCCGCGCCGGGGCCCGAACCGCGGCCGGGCGCCGTCCCGTCCTCCCGGGCCGGACCGCGCCCGGCCCTTCTCCGCGCTCTTCCCGGGCGCGTCTCCGTCACCCGTTGGAGTCAGTTCCCCCGTACAGAGTCGACCTGCGGCGTTTGGCATCAACGCCGGCGGTAACCACGGACGCCACGGCATCCCCAGGGGCGTCCGGACGCACCGGGGCCGACATCACGGAGGCACCCCTCATGCGCATCCTCGGCATCAACGCCGTCTTCCACGACCCGGCGGCGGCACTGGTGATCGACGGCCGCACCGTCGCGGCGGCGGAGGAGGAGCGGTTCAGCCGGCGCAAGCACGGCAAGCGGCCGGTGCCGTTCTCCGCCTGGGAGATGCCCGGGCTGTCGGCGGCCTGGTGCCTGAGGCAGGCCGGCCTCGCCCCCGCCGACCTGGACGCGGTCGCCTACTCCTTCGACCCCGCCCTGGCGGCCCCCGCCGAGTCCCTGGGCCTGGACGACCCCTGGGACCACCTGCGCCGGGAGTACGCCCGACGCGCCCCGTCCTTCCTGGCCGAGGCGCTGCCGGGCCTGGACCCCTCCGTCGTCCGCTTCGTGCCGCACCACATGGCGCACGCCGCGTCCGCCGGAATCGCCGGGCCGCACCGCGACAGCGCGGTCCTGGTCCTCGACGGGCGCGGCGAGTGCGCCTCCCACCTGTCCGGCCGCTACCACGGCGACCGGCTGGAGGTGCTGGCCACGCAGAGGCTGCCGCACTCGCTCGGCCTGGTCTACGAGGAGCTGACCGGGCACCTGGGGTTCCTGCGCTCCAGCGACGAGTACAAGGTCATGGCGATGGCCTCCTACGGCAAGCCGCGTTTCCTGCCCCAGCTGCGCCAGTGGGTACACAGCGACGGCACGGGCGGCTTCACCGCCCACGGGGTGGAGTGGGCGGCGCTGGCCCCCGCCCGCGAGGCGGACGCCGAGTGGAACCAGGACCACGCCGACCTGGCCGCCAGTGCCCAGGCCGTGCTGGAGGAGACGCTGCTGGACCTGGCGAGCTGGCTGCACGCCGAGGGCGGCGGCCGGGAGCTGACCCTGGCCGGCGGGGTGGCGCTCAACTGCGTGGCCAACTCCCGGCTGGCCGCCGAGGGCCCCTTCGAGCGGGTGTGGGTGCAGCCCGCGGCCGGCGACGCGGGCACCGCGCTGGGCGCGGCCCTGCACCTGGCCGCCGCGCACGACGACTCCCCGCTGCCGATGCCGGGCGCGGACCTGGGCCGCGGCTGGTCGGACGAGGAGATCGAGGACTTCCTCGGGAGCGCGGCCGTCCCCTACGAGCGGCCCGCCGACATCGCCGAGACCGTCGCCGAGACGCTGGCCGGCGACGGGATCGTGGCCTGGTTCCAGGGCCGTGCCGAGTACGGCCCGCGCGCCCTGGGCCACCGCTCGCTGCTGGCCCACCCGGGCCGGGCGGAGAACCTGGACCGGCTCAACCGGGTGAAGGGCCGCGAGGAGTTCCGCCCGGTGGCGCCCATGGTCGCCGAGGAACGCGCCGCGGAGATCTTCGAAGGGCCGCTGCCCAGCCCGTACATGCTGTTCGTGCACGACGTGGCCGGGCCGTGGCGCGACCGCATCCCCGCGGTGGTGCACGTGGACGGCACCGCCCGCATCCAGACGGTCGACCCCGGCGACGAACCGCTGGTGGCACGGATGCTGGACGCCTTCGAGCGCCGCACCGGGCTGCCGGTGGTGGTCAACACCAGCCTCAACACCGCAGGACGCCCGATGGTGGACTCCCCGCGCGACGCGCTGGAGTGCTTCGGCTCCTCCCCCGTGGACCTGCTGGCCATCGGACCGTTCGCGGTCCGCCGCGGAAGGTTCTTCGCATGAGCTCCCCGAACCGGGCCGCCGTCGACTACTCGGTGGTCGTACCCACCGTCGGCCGCCCCTGCCTGGCCGACTGTCTGACGTCACTGGGCGGGTCGGCCGGCCCCGAGCCGCGCGAGATCGTGATCGTGGACGACCGGCCGCAGCCCGAGCCGCTCCGCGAGGACCTGCCGCTGCACGCGCTGGGACCGCTGCGCGAGCGCGCCACCGTGGTGCAGACCGGCGGCCGGGGCCCGGCCGGCGCCCGCAACATCGGCTGGCAGCTGGTCACCGCCCCCTGGGTGGCCTTCCTCGACGACGACGTACGCGTGGGCGCCCGCTGGCGCGAGGCCCTGGCCCGCGACCTGGGCGAGGCCGACCCCACCGTCGCCGGGGTGCAGGGCGTACTGGACGTACCGCTGCCCACCGGGCGGCACCCCACCGACTGGGAGCGCAACACCGCCGGACTGGCCCGTGCCCAGTGGGCGACGGCCGACATGGCGTACCGCACCGAGGCGCTCAAGACGGTCGGCGGTTTCGACGAGCGCTTCCCGCGCGCCTTCCGCGAGGACGCCGACCTGGCGCTGCGGGTGCTGGACGACGGCTGGCGCATCCGGCGCGGCGGCCGGCTGACCACGCATCCGGTGCGGCCCGCCGACCGATGGGTGTCGCTGCGCATGCAGCGCGGCAACGCCGACGACGCGCTGATGCTGCGGCTGCACGGCCCCGCCTGGTGGCGGCGGGCCGCGGCCCCCCGGGGGCTCATCCGCCGCCACGCGTCGGTCACCGCCGCCGGTCTCACGGCGCTCGTCCTGGCCGCGGTGGGACGGCGGGGGGCCGCGGCCCTGGCCGGGACGGGCTGGCTGCTGGGCACGGCCGAGTTCGCCCGTGCCCGCATCGCGCCCGGGCCCCGCACCCGCGAGGAGGTCACGACCGTACTGGTGACCAGTGCGCTCATACCGCCGCTGGCGGTGTACCACCGGCTGGCCGGGACGCTGCGCCACCGCGCCGCCGCCCCCTGGGGAGCGGACCCGGACGGCGGGCCCGGCGGGGGAGGCACGGCGTGACGGCGGTACGCGCGGTGCTCCTCGACCGGGACGGGACCCTCGTGGAGGACGTCCCCTACAACGGCGATCCGGCGCTGGTGCGCCCGATGCCGGGCGCCGCCGGGGCGATGGCGCTGCTGCGCTCCCGCGGTGTGCCGGCCGCGGTGGTCACCAACCAGTCCGGCATCGCGCGCGGTCTGATCGGCTGGGACGACATGGGCCGGGTGCACGCCCGGATCGACGAACTGCTGGGCCCCTTCCACGCCTGGGCCGTCTGCCCGCACGGCCCGGACGGCGGCTGCGCCTGCCGCAAACCCGCCCCCGCCCTGGTGCTGGACGCGGCCCGGCGGCTGGGCGCGGCCCCCGCCGAGTGCGTGGTGATCGGGGACATCGGCTCCGACATGGACGCCGCGCGTGCCGCCGGCGCCCGCGGCATCCTCGTTCCCACCCCCGTGACCCTTCCGGAGGAGGTGCGGGCGGCTCCGGCGATCGCCCCCGACCTGCTCGCCGCGGTGCGCGCCGCGCTGGACGGGCCGTGGCCCGGCCCCGCCGGCGCGGACGGCCGCGCTGCGTCGCGGGCGCCCGCGCACACCGGCCGGCTCACCACCCGGCACACCGCCCAGCACACCGGCCGGGCCGTACCCGCCGCCCAGTCCGCCCGGACCTCCGGGCCCGCCCGTACCGCCGCCCGCGCAACCACCCGCACAGCCACCGCCCGGAGGCCGTCATGAGAGCGCTCGTCGTACGTCTGGACAGCTTCGGGGACGTGCTGCTGGCAGGACCTGCGGTACGGGCCGTGGCCGCGCGCGCCGACCATGTGACGCTGCTGTGCGGCCCGCGCGGCGCGCCCGCGGGGCGGATGCTGCCCGGAGTGGACGAGGTCGCCGTCTGGGACGCCCCCTGGGCCGGCCTCGACCCGCCCCCCACCGTGCGGGACGGCATCGAGGAGGCCGTGGAGCTGATCGCCGGGCGGCGCTGCGACACCGCCCTGATCCTGGCCTCGGCCCGCCAAAGTCCCCTGCCGACCGCTCTGGTGCTGCGGATGGCGGGCGTGTCCCGGATCGCCGCCGACAGCGTCCACTACCCCGGCTCGCTGCTGGACGTACGCCACCGGCGCGAGGAGCACGCGCACGAGGCGGAAGCCGCCCTGGCGCTGGCCGAGGCGGCCGGCTTCCCCCTGCCCGACGGCGACGACGGGGGGCTGCGGGTACTGCCGCCGCCCGGAGTGGAGGAGCTGGCCGGGCCACCGGGCTATGCCGTACTGCACCCGGGGGCGAGCGTTCCCGCCCGCCGCTGGAGCCCGAAGCTGTCGGCCGAGGCCGTCGAGGCCCTGGCGGAGGCCGGGCACCGGGTGGTGGTCACCGGCGTGCCCGAGGAGCGCGGGCTGACCTCGTACGTGGCCGGCCGCACGGGGCTGGACCTGGGCGGGCGGACCTCTCCCGCCGAGCTGGCCGGGGTGCTGGCGGGCGCGGCGGCCGTGGTCACCGGGAACACCGGCCCGGCCCATCTGGCCGCCGCGGTGGGCGCGCCGGTGGTCTCGCTCTTCTCGCCGGTCGTCCCGGCCGAGCGCTGGGCCCCCTTCCGCGTGCCCCTGGTGCTGCTGGGTGACCAACAGGCCCCGTGCGCCGGGACCAGGGCCCGCGTCTGCCCGGTCCCCGGACACCCCTGTCTGGACCGCGTGACGCCGCAGGACGTGGTCACCGCCGTGGAGAAGGCCGCTGCCGAAGGCGGTCGGCGGAGTACGGCCGCCGAGGGCGGCCGGGAGGGAGCCGCATGAGGATCCTGCTGTGGCACGTGCACGGCTCCTGGACCACCGCGTTCGTCCGGGGCCCGCACACCTATCTCGTGCCCGTCACCCCCGGCCGGGGTCCCGACGGGCTCGGCCGCGCCGTCACCTTCGACTGGCCGGACAGCGTGGTGGAGCTGACCCCGGAGGAGTTGCGGGAGACGGACGTCGACCTGGTGGTGCTCCAGCGCCCCCACGAACTCGGTCTCGCCGAGCAGTGGCTGGGCGGCCGGCTGCCGGGCCGCGATGTGCCGGCCGTCTACCTGGAGCACAACGCGCCGGACGGGAACGTGCCCGACACCCGCCACCCGATGGCCGGGCAGCCGGGCCTGCCGATCGTCCACGTCACCCACTTCAACCGGCTGTTCTGGGACTGCGGACCCTCCCCCACCGCCGTCGTCGAACACGGCATCGTCGACCCCGGGCCGCTGTACACCGGCGATCTGGAGCGGGCGGCGGCGGTGGTCAACGAGCCGCTGCGCCGGGGCCGCGCCACCGGCACCGACCTGCTGCCGCGCTTCGCGGAGGCCGCGCCGCTGGACGTCTTCGGCATGCGGACGCGGGGCCTGGCCGGACGGCTGGGCGTCCCGGAGGACCGCTGCCGCTCCCACGAACTCCCCCAGCGGGAGCTGCACCGGGCCATGGCCCGGCGGCGGGTGTACGTGCACCCGGTCCGCTGGACCTCGCTCGGCCTGTCCCTGCTGGAGGCCATGCACCTGGGCATGCCCGTGGTCGCGCTGGACACCACCGAGGCGTCCGCGGCCGTGCCCGAGGGGGCGGGAGTGCTCTCCAACCGGCTCGACGTCCTGATCGACGCCGTCCGCGGTTTCCTCGCCGACCCGGCGTACGCGCGCCACATCGGCGAGCAGGCGCGTACGGCCGCACTGGCCCGTTACGGGCTGCCGCGGTTCCTGGAGGACTGGGAGCGGCTGATCAAGGAGGTGGCCCGATGAGGATCGCCGTGGTGTCCGAGCACGCGAGTCCGCTCGCCGCGCTCGGCGGCCCCGACGCCGGAGGCCAGAACGTGTACGTCGCGCAGTTGTCGAAGGAGCTGGCGCGGCGCGGCCACCAGGTCACCGTCCACACCCGCCGGGACTCCCCCGAGCCGCCCGACCGGGTGCCGCTGGCGCCGGGGGTGACCGTCGAACACGTATCGGCCGGGCCGCCCCGGCCCGTGCCCAAGGACGATCTGCTGCCGCACATGACCGCCTTCGGCGACCACTTGGCGCGCCGCTGGGAGGCACGGCGGCCGGACGTGGCGCACGCGCACTTCTGGATGTCGGGCACGGCCGCGATGCTCGGCGCGAAGGGCCGGGGCGTCCCGGTCGTGCAGACCTTCCACGCGCTGGGCACCGTCAAGCGGCGCCACCAGGGCGCGGACGACACCAGCCCGCCCGAGCGGATCGAGGCGGAGCGGCGGATCGGCCGCGAGTGCGCCCGTGTCCTGGCGACCTGTGCCGACGAGGTGTTCGAGCTGGCCGCGATGGGCGTGCCGCCGGAGCGGACGTCGGTGGTGCCGTGCGGTGTGGACCCCCTGGAGTTCGGCCCGGCGGACCCCGCCGGGCGGGGTGCCCGCCGCGACGGCCCGCACCGGCTGCTGGCGATCGGC
Source organism: Streptomyces shinuiensis (assembly GCF_043660855.1). Lineage (NCBI taxonomy): Bacteria > Bacillati > Actinomycetota > Actinomycetes > Kitasatosporales > Streptomycetaceae > Streptomyces > Streptomyces shinuiensis. The sequence continues at coordinate 856,471 of NZ_JBIHML010000001.1, forward strand.
CGCCTGGTGCCGCGCAAGGGCTTCGATCAGGCGATCGCGGCGCTGGCCCAGGCCCCCGGCGCGGAGCTGCTGATCGCCGGCGGGCCCGAACCCGCGCTGCTGGAGACCGACCCCGAGGCGGTTCGGCTGCGGCGGCTGGCCGGGGGGCTGGGGGTGGCGGACCGGGTGCGGCTGCTGGGCGCCGTACCGCACGAGCGGATGCCCGAACTGATCCGCGGCGCCGACCTGGTGCTGTCCACGCCGCGCTACGAGCCGTTCGGCATCGTCCCGCTGGAGGCCATGGCCTGCGGGGTGCCGATCGTGGCCACCGGCGTCGGCGGCCATCTGGACTCGGTCGCCGACCGTGTCACCGGGCGGCTGGTGCCGCCGGACGACCCCGGCGCGCTCGCCCGCGCCGTCAACGAACTGACCGGTTCCCCCGAGCTGCTGCGCCGCTACGGCGAGGCCGGTCGTGAGCGCGTCCTGGCCCGCTTCTCCTGGGAGCGGGTCGCCGACGGCGCCGAGCAGGTGTACGCCCAGGTGGTCGCGCGCCACCGCGTTCCGACGGGGGCGATCCGTTGACGACACCCAGGACCACCGCGAAGAACGGCTCCAAGTCCGCTGCCAAGTCCGCTGCCAGGACCACCGCCGGGGCCGCTGCCGGGAACGGCGCGAAGGTCCGCCGCGTCCGGGCGGCCCCCGCCCCGGCGACGGAGCCGGTCGCCGGCCACTGCGACGAGCTGCTGCACGCGCTGACGCCCTTCCGCGACCAGGCCGGCACGGCCCAGAGCTGGGGCGAGCGCCTGGCGCGGGTGCTGTCCGGCGGCGGACGGCTGCTGGCGGCCGGGAACGGCGGCAGCGCCGCCCAGGCCCAGCATCTGACGGCCGAGCTGGTGGGCCGCTACCGCGACGACCGTCCGCCCTTCTCCGCCATCGCCCTGCACGCCGACACCTCCTCCACCACCGCGATCGCCAACGACTACGGCGTGGACGAGGTGTTCGCCCGGCAGGTGCGGGCGCACGGGCGCGAGGGCGATGTGCTGATGCTGCTGTCGACCAGCGGCGCCAGCGCCAACCTGCTGTCGGCCGCCGAGGCCGGGCGCGAGGCGGGGATGCCGGTGTGGGCGCTGACCGGGCCCGCGCCCAACCCGCTGGCCGCGGGCAGCGACGAGTCACTGTGCGTACGAGCGGGCTCCACCGCGACGGTGCAGGAACTCCACCTGGTGACGGTGCACATGGTGTGCGCCTCGTTCGACGCCGCCCTGGAGGACGTCCTGGAAGGGAGGAGCGCGGACGATGCCGCCGATGCCTGACCCGATGCCCGATCCGGTCTCCGGCCCGCTGCCCGGTTCGCTGTACGGCCCGGCGCCCGGCGCCCCCGCCGGGCCGGGCGGCACCGCCGCGCCGCTGGTCGTGGTCGGCGACGCCCTTCTCGACCGCGATCTGGTCGGCCGCGCGGACCGCCTGGCACCGGACGCGCCGGTGCCGGTGCTGGAGGACTGCGAGGAGCGGCTGCGTCCGGGCGGCGCCGCCCTGGCCGCCTATGTGGCGGCGCTCGGCGGCCGCCCGGTCACCCTGGTGACCGCCCTGGGAGAGGACCCGGCGAGCGCGCGGCTGCGCGAACTGCTGGCCCCCTGGGTGTCGGTGACCGCACTGCCCCTGGACGGCGCCCTGTCGGAGAAGACGAGGGTGCTGGCCGGCGGCCGCCCGGTGGTCCGGATGGACCGGGGCGGCGGCCGGGCCCCCTCCGGCGGGGACGGGACCGTGCCCGGGGAGGTCCGCGAGGCGATCGCCTCGGCACCGGCCCTGCTGGTCTCCGACTACGGCCGGGGCACGGCGGACGCCGTGCGCGGGCTGCTGGCGGAGCGGGCCGCCCGGGTGCCCCTGGTGTGGGATCCGCATCCGCGCGGCCGCGAGCCGGTCCCGGGCGCCCGTCTGGTGACCCCGACGGCGGCCGAGGCCCGGCTGTTCGCCGGGCGGCTGGAGGGCGGTTCCGGCGGTTCGTCCGGCCCGACGGCCGGCGCGGCCCCGGCGAGGTCCCCCGGGACTTCGGAGCCCCCGAAGACCGCGCGGGCGGAGGGGCCGGCGAAGCAGTCCGGCGAGCCGGAGAGCCTGCACACGGCGGCCCACCACGCCCGGGCGCTGGCCGAAGCCTGGGGCGCGGCCTCGGTGGCCATCACCCTCGGCGACCGCGGCGCGCTGCTGTCCTACGGCGACCATCCCCTGCTGGTGCCCGCACCAGCGCGGCACAGCGGCGACTCCTGCGGCGCCGGCGACCGGTTCGCGGCCGCCGCGGCCGGTCTGCTGGCCGACGGCGCGCTGCCGGAGACCGCCGTACGGGGCGCGGTGGAGGCCGCCACCGGCTTTGTGGCGGCCGGGGGTGCGGCGGCGCTGGCCTTCCCCGACCGGGCCGCGCCCCGGCCCTCCTCGGCCGCCCGCGGCGAGGACGCGGAGCGGCTGGCGGCCCGGGTCCGGGCTGCGGGCGGCACCGTGGTGGCCACCGGTGGCTGCTTCGACCTGCTGCACGCCGGCCACGTCGGGCTGCTCCAGGCGGCCCGCCGCACCGGCGACTGCCTGGTGGTCTGCCTGAACTCGGACGACTCGGTGCGCCGCCGCAAGGGACCGGGCCGGCCCATCAACCCGCTGGCCGACCGCGTCCGGGTGCTGCGCGCCCTGGAGTGCGTGGACTCGGTGGCGGTCTTCGACGAGGACACCCCCGAGGAGCTGCTGGAGCGGCTGCGCCCGGACGTGTGGGTCAAGGGCGGCGACTACGCGCTGGGCGACCTGCCCGAGGCCGCGCTGGTGGGGAGCTGGGGCGGGCAGGCGGTGCTGCTGCCGTACCTCGACGGCCGCTCCAGCAGCCGTATCGCCGAGCGTGCGGCGGTGTCCGTGTCCCGGAACGGGGCGCGGTGAACGGCCCGGAACGGGGTGCGGCGGGCGCCCGGCCGGGCACCCTCGTGAACGGCTGCGCGGGCGCCCCGCGCCGGCCCCGGCTGCTGGTGCTGCGCGCGCTGGGCCTGGGCGATCTGCTGGCCGGGGTGCCCGCGCTGCGGGCGCTGCGCCGGGCGTTCCCGGGCCACGAGACCGTACTCGCCGCACCGGCGGAGCTGGCCCCTCTCGTCCGCGCGAGCGGCGCGGTGGACACCCTGCTGCCCGCCTCGGCGCCGGGCCGCGCCGTGCCCCGGATCACCGGCTGGCACGGGCCGCCGCCCCGGGTCGCCGTCGATCTGCACGGAAAGGGGCCGGAGAGCATGCGGGCGCTGGCGGCGCTGAGCCCCGGGCGCCTGCTGGCCTTCGCCACGGGGGACGGTCCGCGGTGGTACGCCGAGGAGCACGAACGCGACCGCTGGTGCCGCTTCCTGGCCTGGTACGGCATCCCCGCCGACCCGGCCGACCTCCGTCTGCCGCCGCCCGCGGCGGTCTGCCCCGCCCCGGGCGCGGTGCTGCTGCATCCGGGCGCGGGCTCCCCGTCGCGCTGCTGGCCCATCGAGCGGTACGCGGCCGTGGCCGCCGAGCTGCGGCGTGCCGGACGCCGTGTGGTGGTCACCGGCGGCGCCCACGAGTACGACCTGCTGGCGCGGCTGGCCAAGTCGGCCGGCCTGCCCGACGCCGACGTCCACGGCGAGCCGCCGCCGGAGCGGCTGGCCGCGCTGGTCGCGGGCGCCTCGGCCGTGGTGAGCGGCGACACCGGCGCGGCCCATCTGGCGGTGGCCCACGGCACTCCGTCGGTGACCCTGTTCGGGCCGGTGCCGCCCGCCCTGTGGGGTCCGCCGCCGCTGGAGCGCCACCGGGCGCTGTGGCACCCGGGCCCGCCCGGCGACCCCCACGGCCGCCGCCCCGATCCCCTGCTGCTGCGCATCCGGCCCCAGGAGGTACTGGAGGCGCTGTCCCTGCTGCCGGAGGTGCGTACCGCTTGAACGGCTCGACGATCGGCGTGGTCATCGCCACCCGCGACCGCGGCGACAGCCTCGCGCGCACGCTGCGCGCGCTGACCGGGCTGCCCGGGCCCCCGCCGGTGCTGGTGGTCGACAACGCCTCCGCCGACCACACCCGCACCATGGTCTCGGCCCTCTTCCCCCGGGTGTCGCTGATGCCGCTGCCCGAGAACCGCGGGGCCATCGCCCGCAACCTGGGCGTGGCGGCGATGGACACGCCGTACGTGGCCTTCAGTGACGACGACTCCTGGTGGGAGCCCGGAGCACTGGAGAAGGCCGTCTCGCTGCTGGACGCCCATCCGCGGCTGGGGCTGATCGCCGCCCGGACCCTGGTGGGTCCCGAAGAGGATCCCGACCCCCTGGACGATCTGCTGGCCGGCTCCCCGCTGGGCACTGCCAGGGATCTGCCGTGCCCGCAGGTGCTGGGTTTCCTGGGGTGCGCCTCGGTGGTGCGGCGGTCGGCGTTCCTGGACGCCGGGGGATTCCATCCGCTGCTGTTCTTCGGCGCCGAGGAGACCCTGCTCGCCTACGACCTGGCCGCCCGGGGCTGGGGGGTCGCCCACTGCCCGGAGGTCGTCGCCCACCACCATCCGGATCCTTCGCCGCGCTCCGGGCGCGGCTCCCGGGTGCTGCGCAACGAACTGCTCACCGCCTGGCTGCGCCGGCCGCTGCCGCTGGCCGCGCACCGCACCGGGGCGCTGGCCGCGCGGGCCCGCCGCGATCCGGAGGCCCGCCGCGCCCTGCTCGGCGCGCTGGCCCGGCTGCCGTCGGCGGTGCGCGCCCGCAGGCCCCTGCCGCCGTACACCGAGGAAGCGGTACGCCGTGTGGAAGGACAGCACCGTGGCCCCTGAGCCCGCCGGATCCGCCAGGACCACCGAAACCTCCGGGGCCGTCCGGCCCGCCGGGCACGCCGGCGCGGCCGCGGCCCGGGACGCCGGCTCCCGGGTCTCGGTCGTGGTGATCACCCACAACCGCCGCGAGGAACTGCTGCGCACCCTGGGCCGGCTGGCCGGACTGCCCGAGCGCCCGCCGGTGTTCGTCGTCGACAACGCCTCGGAGGACGGCACCGCCGAGACCGTCGCACGTGCCCATCCGTGGGTGCGGCTGCTGCGGGCGGAGCGGAACCTGGGGGCGGTGGGACGCAATGTCGCCGTCGAGCGCGTGACCACGCCGTACGTGGCCTTCTGCGACGACGACTCCTGGTGGGAGCCGGGCTCGCTGGCGAGCGCCGCCGGTCTGCTCGACGCCCGTCCTCGCCTGGCGGCGGTCACCGCGCGCATCGTGGTGGAGCCCGGCGGCGCCGAGGACCCGGTCGTCGCCGAACTGCGCGACTCGCCCGTCCCCGGCCCCGAATGGCTGCCCGGCCCGGCCCTGGGGTCGTTCCTGGCCGCGGCCACGGTGCTGCGCGCCGGAGCCTTCCGGGAAGCGGGCGGTTTCTCGCCCCGGCTGTGGCTGGGCGGCGAGGAGGAACTGCTGGCCACCGATCTGATGGTGCGTGGCTGGTGGCTGGCCTACGCCGAGGAGCTGACGGTCCACCACGCGCCCTCGGCGGTGAGGGACGCGACCGCGCGCCGGGAGGACGGACTGCGCAACACGCTGTGGTTCGGCTGGCTGCGCCGGCCGCTGCCCGCGGCGCTGCGCCGCACCTGGCAGCTGGCACGCACGGTGCCGCGCGACGCGGCGTCGGCGCGGGCGTTCGGCCGGGCGCTGGCCGGACTGCCGTGGGTGCTGCGTGAACGCCGGGCGGTGCCGGAGGAGGTCGAGGAGCGGCTGCGGCTGCTGGAGGAGGAGCAGCGCCGCTCCGCCGCCCGCCGCTACGTCGGCTGAGGCGGGCGCGGGGGCCGAGGCGGACGCCGGAAGGGCCGGCGCACCGGCCGGGGCGGCTCTAGGACCGTGCCTCGCGGGTCTTCGAGCGGTTGGCCTTGCGGATGGCCCGCAGCAGCTCGTCCTTGTTCATCCGGGAGCGCCCGTTGACGTCCAGCCGCTGCGCGATGGAGTACAGGTGCTCCTTGCTGGCGTTCTCGTCGACGCCCTCGCCGCTGCGTCCGCCCCTGCCGCGCGGGCGGGCGGCCCGCGTATCGGAGGGCCCCTTGCGGCCGCCCTCCTTGCGCTCCCAGTGGTCGCCCACCTTCTCGAACTTGTGCTTCAGGGCGCTGTAGGCGGTCTGGTGTGCGCGCCGGCCCTCTCCGTACTCCTCCACGGCGGAGTCGTGGGCCTTGATCCAGGTGCGCTGCGCCTCCCGGGGGGAGCGCTCCAGGGTCGACGGAAGCTCCTTCCGTGCGGGCACGTTCCTCACCTCCGATCGGTCGGGTCCGTTACGGGTTCCCGGCCGCAGGTCACGGAAACGGCAGGTGTCGACGCGCACCGGCAGGGTCACCCGCCCCCGAGGGGCCGCGGGTCCCCTGTGAGATCCCGACGAGACGCCGAGAGGGGTGCCGACCATGCGGTACGAGGAGCTCACCGGCCAGGTGCAGGCGCACGCGGACCTGCCGGACCGGCAGACGGCCGAGCGGGCCCTGCGGGCCACGCTGGAGACGCTGGCGGAGCGGATACCGGACGGCGTGGCCGACCATCTGGCCGCCCAGCTGCCCGGCGAGGCGGCGGAGTCGCTGCGCCGGGTGGTGGCCGGGCACGAGACCTCGCCGCAGCGGCGGGCCGACGCCCGCACCCACGGCGAGCCGTTCGACCTGACCACCTTCGCCGGGCGGGTGGCCTGGCGGTCCCACGCGACGGAGGACACCGCGGTGCGGGAGGCCACGGCGGTGCTGGAGGTGCTGGACGCGGCGGTCTCGCCCGAGCTGATGACCAAGGTGGGTCACGTCCTGCCGCCGGACATCCGCGAGCTGCTGCCGTCCACCCGCGCCGAGGAACCCTGAACCCCCCTGCCCGCGTCCGGCCGCCCGTCGGAGGGCGGCCGGACGCGGGCAGGGGGGCTGGGCAGAGGGGGTGCGGGCGGGGGTGCGGGCAGGGCCCCCGGGGGCGGGGACAGGCTCCCGGGGGCCCTGCCCGCGGGGCGGCCTCTACCGGAAGCGGTTGCCCACCGGCTTGGCGCGCTGGTCGGGGGTGCCGTGCGGGGGCGGGTTGTACGGCTCCGGCGAGGTCGCCGGGCTGACGGGGGACCCCCCGGGCTCGCCCTGCGGCCCCGAGGGCGGCTCGGCGCCGCCCGGAGAGCGCGGGCTGCCCTCCTCCAGCTGGTGCATACGGGCCGTCAGCAGCGCGATCACATGGGTACGGCCGGCGTGTTCGCGCTCGTAGTGGAGCAGCTGCTCCAGGTCGCCGTGCGACAGGGCCCGGATCCGGTGCTCCAGCTCGCCCGCGGAGAGGTGATCGTAGTCGGGGAACGGGAGTTCGTCGTGATCGGTGATACTCATCCGTTCCGGGTGTCCGGGCCGGGGGCGCGAAAACCCGGTTGCCGCCACGATTATCCCGATGGAGGAACCGGGGCAAGCTATACGTAGCGGGCCGGTGCCGGGACGTCGGCGTTCCGGATCCGTGTACCTGTCAGCCTGGGATCAGTAGCCTCAGGAGTCGCTGTCATATTCACCAACCGGTTGGAGACTTTGATGGAGCGTCCCGCCTGGGCTCCACAGGACATAGATCTGTCCGTACCGAGCGTTTCCCGCATCTACGACTACTACCTGGGCGGTTCGCACAACTTCGAGGCCGACCGGGAGGCCGCCCGGCGGGCCATCGAGGTGTTCCCGGGGCTGCCGAAGATCATGCAGGCCAACCGCGCGTTCATGCGCCGGACCGTCCGCTTCGCCGCGCGGCAGGGCATCACCCAGTTCCTCGACATCGGCTCGGGCATCCCGACCTTCGGCAACGTCCACGAGGTCGCGCAGGCCGCCACACCGGAGGCGAGGGTGGTCTACGTCGACAACGACCCCGTCGCCGTCGCCCACAGCCGGGCCGTGCTGGAGGGCCAGGAGGAGCGCACCGGCGTCGTGGCCGCCGACTTCCGCAAGCCCGAGGACATCCTCGGCAGCCCGGAGTTGGGCCGGCTGCTCGACCTGGAGCGCCCGGTGGCCCTGCTGCTGGTGGCGCTGCTGCACTTCCTGGAGGACGGCGACGACCCGTGGGCGATGGTGGCCGAGCTGCGCGATGCGCTCGCCCCCGGCAGCCTGCTGGTCCTCACCCACGCCTCGGTCGAGGGCGGCCCGCGCAGGCCCGAGCAGGGGGACGAGGTGGAGGGCGTCTACCGCAGCATCGGCTCGCCGCTGATCATGCGCTCGCGCTCCGAGGTGGAACGCTTCTTCGACGGCTTCGAGATGGTCGAGCCCGGTCTGGTCTCCATGCCGAACTGGCGCCCGGACGGACCGGTGGACCAGGAGGACCCCGTGATCTTCACCGGCTTCGGTGGAGTGGGACGCAAGGCGTGAGCCCCACTCCACGGGGGCCCGCCGCCTCCGGCCGCCCCCTCGCGCCGGAGGCCCCCGGCGACCCTCACGACGGATACCGCCGCTTCGCCCGGATCTGGGGCCGTGCGGTCTACCCCGCCACGGCCACCTCCATGACCCGCACCGAGTTCGAGGACTACCTCCTCCCCCTGGCACGCACCCTCGGCGAGGCGCTGCACGCCCGGCCCTTCGACCCCTCACCGGGGCGCGAGGTGGGGGCGGCGCTCGTCGAGGCGCACTGCACCGCGCCCGAGGCGCTGCCGCAGGTGCTCGGCGTGGTGGACGCCTACCTGCTGCTGTACTGCAGCGATCCGGCGGTGCTTCCGACCGAGGAGGGGCGGGCCCGCTGCGCCCGCCTCCAGCACGCCGTCTCGGCCGGGTTCGCCCGCGCGCTGCAGGAGCGCACCCGCTCCGAGCAGGAGGCGCTGGCCCGGTCCGCGCTCGCGGCGCGGGAGAGCGCCGAGAAGGCCCTCCACGAGAGCGAGACCCGCTTCCGGGCGGTCTTCGAGGGCGCCACGGTCGGCATCGGGGTCGCCGACATGGACGGGACCATCCTGGACATCAACAGCGCGCTCGCGAAGATGTTCGGCGGCTCGGAACAGCATGTGCGCAGCCGCCGCGTCTCCGACTGGGTCCACCCCGACGACGCCCCGGGTGTCTGGCGGGTCCACGACGAACTGGTGCGCGGCGAGCGAGACCACTACCGCGTGGAGAAGCCGTACACGCGCAGCGACGGCACCGTGCTGTGGACCAATCTGACCGTCTCGCTGCTGCGCGGCCCCGACGGCGAGCCGCGTTACATGCTGGCGCTGATGGAGGACATCACCGAGCGGCGTCTGCTGAACCTGCGGCTGCGCTACGAGGCCACCCACGACGCGCTGACCGACCTGCCCAACCGCACCCTGTTCTTCGAGCGGCTGGAGCACGTCCTGTCCCCCGGCTCCGGCATCGCCCGGATCGGCCTGTGCTACCTGGACCTGGACGGCTTCAAGACGGTCAACGACAGCCTGGGCCACGCGGTCGGCGACCAGTTGCTGGTGAACGTGGCCGAGCGGCTGCAGAGCTGTGTGGCCTCGCCGCGCCACATGGTCGCGCGGATCGGCGGCGACGAGTTCGTGGCCCTGGTCAGCGACCCCGCCTCGCGCTCGGAGGTGACGGACCTGGCCCGGCGGGCGCTGGAGGCGCTGTCCTGCCCGATCCCGCTGGCCGGCCGGGAGCTGCCGGTGCGCGCCAGCATCGGCGTCATCGAGGGCCCGGTCGGGGAGCTGACGCCGGCGGAGGTGCTGCGCAGCGCCGACATCACCATGTACCGGGCCAAGGCCCGGGGCGGCAACCGCTACGAGCTGGCCGACCCCGACTGCGACGCCCGCACCATCAGCCGCCACATGCTGACCACCCATCTGCCCGCCGCGCTGGAGGGAGAGGAGTTCTTCATCGAGTACCAGCCGCTGGTACGGATGGAGGACGGCAGCGTGGAGGGCGCCGAGGCCCTGGTGCGCTGGGCGCACCCGCTCCACGGGGTGCTGGGCCCGGACCGCTTCATCCCGCTGGCCGAGCACACCGGGCTGATCGTGCCGCTGGGCCGCTGGGTGCTGGAGCAGGCGGTGCGGCAGGCGTGCGAGTGGCAGGTGCGCGGCATCGGCGGCACCCAGCCGCTGCGGGTGAACGTCAACCTATCACCGCGGCAGCTGCACCACCCGGAGCTGGTCCCCGAGACCGTGGCGGTGCTGGAGGACGCCGGGCTGGACCCGGCCTCGCTCTGCCTGGAGGTCACCGAGAGCGCCCTGATCCGCGCCGACGACGCGGAGCTGAAGCCTTTACGCCGGCTCGCCGACCTGGGGGTGCGGATCGCCCTGGACGACTTCGGCACCGGCTACTCGAACCTGGCCAGTCTGCGCAGACTGCCCGCGACCACCCTGAAGCTGGACCGCTCCTTCACCCGGGGCCTCCAGCAGGATCCGGCCGACCCGGTCGACCTCAAGGTCGTCGAGGGGATCGTCTCGCTGGCGCACGCCCTGGAACTGGCCGTGACCGTCGAGGGCGTGGAGACGGCGGCCCAGGCCGACCAGTTGCGGAAGCTGGGCTGCGACTCCGCCCAGGGCTGGTACTACGCCCGGCCCGGCCCGCCCGAGCGACTGTCGTCACGGGCACTGCCGCTGGCCGCGGGGCAGTGACGGGCAGGCGGACCGGACGGACGGGCCGGGCGGGCGGCACGGGACGGGTGCGCGGCCAGCGGCAGTGCCCGGCGCGCACCGCGGTCAGGACGCCCTGACGGGGTCGTGGCCCAGCGACATCATCCGGTGGCGCCAGTCCGAGTCCCGTACCGCCTCGGCGACGTGCACCCGCTCGCGTTCGGCACCGACGGTGTCGACGACCTCGCGCATCACCGCGACGTCGTCGTCGGTGAGGTCCGTGCGACGCTTGCGCAGGATCGCCAGCACCTGCCGTCCCCGCTCCGATCCGGCCTGCTCGGGCAGCTCCTCGGTCCGCTCGCCGGCGACACTCGTCCTCAGCCATGCCTCCAGTTCGTTCGACGTCATGTTCACCACGGCGTGGAACTCGTCCCACAGAGCGTCCAGCTCCAGCTCGGAGATGTCGGCCATCGTCAACCTCCCGGGTCTCTCGCGCCGCGCGAGTGCCCGCGTCCGGCCCGGAGAAACCCGGGCCGGACGCGGGCACTCCCGTGACGGACGCGCAGCTCGCGCACCGGCGCGTCCCCCGGGTCTCCCCGGCCTCTCAGGTCTCCGGCAGGGGATCCCCCTCCAGGTAGCGGGCGCCGGGGCCCTGTGAACCCGCGAGGTCGTCCGGGTTGTACAGGCCGCATCTGCGCAGGCTGAGGCAGCCGCAGCCGATGCACCCGGTCAGCCGCTCCTTCAGCCGCTCCAGCTCGCCGATGCGCGCGTCGATCCGCCGCTGCCAGGTACGGGCCACGGCGTTCCACTCGGTGGCTGTGGGCGCCCGGTCCACGGGCAGCCGGTCCAGCGCGGTGCGGGCCTCCTCCAGGGACAGGCCGACCCGCTGGGCGGCCCGTACGAAGGCGACCCGGCGCAGGGCGGTGCGCGGGTAGCGCCGCTGGTTGCCCGTGGTCCGCTCGGAGTGGATCAGGCCCATCTCCTCGTAGTAGCGCAGCGCGGAGGGCGCGAGCCCGGAGCGGGCGGCCAGTTCCCCGATGGCGAGGCGTCCGTCTCGGTCGGTCATGGCGGCGAGCATACCGCTTGACCTCAAGTCTCCTTGAGATTGCAGCCTCTTGGCATGACGACCGTGACACCACCGCACACATCCGGCCCCGTGCCCGCCCCCGAACCGCGGGAGGGCCTCGGATTCGAGGGCCTCCCGGCGCTGATGTCCCTGATGACCGGCGATGAGAAGCACGACGCCGCCGCCACCTCCACCCTGGACGTCCTGTGGGTCCTCTACGACCGGGTGCTGCGCGTCTCCCCCGACCGCCCCGGCGACCCCGGCCGGGACCGCTTCCTGCTGTCCAAGGGGCACGGCCCGATGGCGTACTACGCCGTGCTCGCCGCCCGGGGCTTCTTCCCCACCGGCTGGCTGCCGGGCTTCGGCTCCTACGACTCGCCGCTGGGGCACCACCCGGACCGCACACTGGTCCCCGGCGTGGAGATCGGCAGCGGCTCGCTCGGTCACGGGCTGCCGCTGGCCGTGGGAACCGCCCTCGGACTGCGCGCCCGGAAGCTGACCGGGCCGCGGGTGTGGGTGCTGGTCGGGGACGCCGAGCTGGACGAGGGCAGCAACCACGAGGCCATCGACTTCGCGGGCGCCGCCGGACTCGACCGCCTGCACACCCTGGTGGTCGACAACTCCTCCGCCTCCCACCCCCTGCCCGGCGGCATCGCCTCCCGCTTCACGGCCGCGGGCTGGTCGGCGCTGACCGTCGACGGCCGCGACCACGAGGCGCTGTACGCGGCGTACACCCGCCCGCACCCCGGGCGTCCGCACGCCGTGATCGCCCGTGTCGAACCCAAGCACGCCTGACCCGCACGGAAGCACAAGGAGAACCCGACCCGTGGACACCATGCGCGAACGCTTCGCCTCCGTCGTCTCCCACCTGCTGGACGAGGACCCGCGTCTGGCGGTCGTCCTCGCCGAGATCGGCGCGGACGGCTTCCGCCGGGCCGCCGGGCGCCACCCGGACCGGGTGGTGAACGTCGGCATCCGCGAGCAGCTCCTGGTCGGGGTGGGCGGCGGGCTGGCCCTCACCGGGATGCGCCCGGTGCTGCACACCTTCGCGTCATTCCTGGTGGAGCGGCCCTTCGAGCAGCTGAAGCTGGACTTCGGGCACCAGGGGACGGGCGGGGTGCTGGTGAGCGCCGGAGGCTCCTACGACTGGCCGGCCGGGGGCTTCACCCACATGGCGCCCGGCGACATGGCGCTGCTGGACACCCTGGACGGCTGGACCGTCCACGTCCCCGGCCACCCGGACGAGGCCGAGACGCTGCTGCGCCGCGCCTGCGCGGGCGGGAGCGGTGACGGGGAGGACCGGGTGTACGTCCGGCTGTCGGGGCAGGCCAACGCCCGCCCCCGGCCGGTCACCGGCGAGGGCTTCCTCACCGTGCGGCGCGGCGGGCCCGGGGCACCGGCGGTCGTCGCGGTCGGCCCGCTGCTCGACTCCGTCCTCGCCGCCGTACGGGAGCTGGACGCGACGGTCCTGTACGCCGCCACCGTCCGTCCCTTCGACGCGGCCGCGCTGCGCGCGGCCGTCGCCGGCTCCGGCGCCCCCGAGGTCGTCCTGGTCGAGCCGTACCTGGCCGGCACCTCCACGGCCGCCGCCACCGAGGCCCTGGCCGGCGTGCCGCACCGGATCCTCCCACTGGGGACGGCGCGTGCCGAGCTGCGCCGCTACGGCACGCCCGCCGAGCACCTGGCGGCCCACGGCCTGGACCCGCGCTCGCTGCGGGAGCGGATCACCGGTTTCACGGCCCGCGCCGCGGCCTGACGGCGCGGTGCGGAGGGCCGGGGCGCGGTGCGAGGGCCCGCGCCCCGGCCCTCCGCGCCGCTCACACGCGGCCGTCGAGCCAGGCCAGCAGGTCCGCCTGGACCTCGTCGCGGTTGGTCTCGTTGAGGATCTCGTGCCGGGCGCCCTCGTAGGCCCGCCAGGTCAGATCGCGCGATCCCAGGTAGCGGAAGTCCTCCAGCAGCTCGTACACCAGCGTCATGCCCTGATGGCAGGGGTCCCGGTCGCCGACCGCGATGTGCACCGGCAGGTCGCGCGGCACGCGGCCGAGCTGCCGCGGGTCGTTGGCCTTGCGCACCCCCAGCACCCAGTCCAGCGCCAGGCCGGCGCTGAAGGGGAAGCCGCAGCGCTCATCGGCGACGTACCGGTCGACCTCCGACTCGTCACGGGAGAGCCACTCGAATCCGGTGCGGTGCTCGTAGGGATCGTTGAAGGAGCCGAAGAGGGCGGGTACGAAGTCCGAGGGCGCGGCGCGGCCGCCGCGGTCGATCTCCTCTCGCAGCCGCTCCACCGCCCCCTGCGGCTCCGCGCAGGGCAGCGAGCGGAAGGTGCCCGACAGGACGAGCCCGGCCAGCTCGCCGCCGTACTCCTGGGCGAAGTCGCGGGCGAGCTGGGAGCCCATGCTGTGCCCGAACAGGACGTGGGGCACACCGGGCACCTCCGCGCGCAGCCGGTCGCCGACCGCCTTCAGGTCCTCCACCACGGCCCGCCAGCCGCTCTCCCCCACCACCCCGTATCCGCCGGTGTGTTCGGCGGTGGCACCGTGGCCGCGGTGGTCGGAGGCGACGACCGCGCAGCCGTGTCCGGTCAGGAAGCGGGCGAGCCGGTCGTAGCGCAGGGCGTGTTCGGCCGCGCCGTGCGCTATCCGCACCAGCGCGCGGGGCGTTCCCTCCGCCGGGAACCAGGTGTAGGTGGCGACGGGCAGCCCGTCCTGGGCCCGGGTGGTGTCCGCTCGCAGGGTCACGTTCTCTCACTCCTCGGTGTCGGCGGGTCGGGAGGACCCTTCCCCCCGCGGCTCCGGCCGAACGGGGCCTGTCCGGTCGCAGCGCCGATAGCATGACGGACCGTCCGGCCGCACGGGGTCGGCGGGACAGGTCGTGTGACGTCGGTTACACGGGAGGGTTGTGTAGCCGGGCTATGCCCCTGGGTATTGCTCCCGGGTAATCCGCTCAGGGCTCATTGTGTTCAGATCAACCCACCACCCCCCGCGAAAGGCACTCTGCATGACCTGCTGGCATATTTTCGGCCAGAGTCATGGAGTGATCTTGAAATGATCCGCACGCCGGAGACGATGTTGGTGGTGTCGGCCGAACGGGGCGGGACCGCCGCAGACGCTCCACCCCCGCCTGACAGGCAAGCGGGGGCGTACCGCAGAAGAGGGCTCGTCATGGATGGTTACTTCGCCGACCAGCGGCACAAGGACCTGCGCCTGCAGGTGAGGGAGTTCGCGGAACGGGAGGTCCGGCCGCGGACAGCCGAGATGGAGGCGTCACGAACGGTCTCCCACGAGCTGTCCAGGCTGATCGCCCGCCAGGGGTGGATAGGTGTGACCGTTCCCCGTGAGTACGGCGGCATGGGGGCGGGCCACCTCGCCAAGACGATCGTCATCGAGGAACTCGCCCGGGTGAGCGGGGCCATGGGCGCCATGGTCCAGGCATCGCAGCTCGGCGTCGCCAAGATCCTCCACTTCGGCAGCGAGGAGCAGAAGAAGCGGTGGCTGCCCGCGGTCGCCTCCGGCGACTGCCTGCCGACGATCGCCGTCACCGAGCCGGAGTCCGGCGGCCACGTCCTCGGCATGACCAGCAGCGCCGTACGCGACGGCGACGACTACGTCCTCAACGGCCGCAAGGTCTTCGTCGGCAACAGCCACGTCGGCGATCTGCACGGCGTCGTGGTGCGCACCGGACCCGGCTCCAAGGGGCTGTCCGCCTTCCTGGTGGAGTCCGACCGGCCCGGCTTCTCCCTGGCCCCGCAGAAGCCCTCTATGGGGCTGCACGGCTTCAGCTTCGGCGAGTTGGTCTTCGACGACTGCCGTGTCCCGGCGGCCAACCGGCTCGGCGAGGAGGGCGACGGCCTGTCCGTGGCCTACTCCTCCAGCGTGCTGTACGGGCGCGCCAACCTCACCGCCGTGTCCCTCGGCATCCACCAGGCCGTCCTGGAGGAGACGACGGAGTTCTGCGCCGAACGGCAGCGCTACGGCGCCCCCCTGGGCGATCTGGGCTCCATCAAGCTGAAGCTGGGGCAGATGCAGTCACGGCTGATGACGGCCCGGCTGGCCGCCTACCACGCGGTGCACCTGCTGGACCGCGGTATGACCTGCGACGCGGAGCTGATGAACGCCAAGCTGGTGAACGTGGAGTACGCCCTGGACTCCGCACGCGAGGCCATGGAGATCCACGCCGCCGCGGGCCTGTTCACCGACCGGCCCATCGAACGCTATCTGCGCGACGCCCACCACATCTTCGCCCCCGCCGGGACCTCGGACATCCAGCGGCTGCGGCTGGGCGAGGTGGCGCTGGGCACGGCGAAGGGCGAGTGGTCGGAGCGGCTGTCGGACCTGGTGCGGACGGACCCCGCCGACACCGCGGGCCTTACGGCCACCGCGGACCTCACGGCCGGGATCCCCCCGCAGGCCGCGGAGACCCCGGACACCCTGCCCGAACTGTTCCCCGAGACCGCCCCCAAGGAGCCCGCGCGCCGCACGGGACTGCTGGAGGCACTGCTCAACAGGCGCTGAACGGCGCGGGCGCGGAGCGGCCGGCCACCCGGCCGCCGGGCGAATCCGTTCCGTGGGTGCCTGAGCACTCACGGAACGGACATCGCTCAGGCGCCCTGCTCACGCCGGTGGATCTGCTCCACCAGCTCGGCGGCCATCGACTTGATGGTCTCCAGCCCCTGCCGCCCCCACGGGCGCGGCTCCTGCGCCACCACGCAGACCGTTCCCAGCGCCATGCCGGTGCGGTCGATGAGCGGCGCGCCCAGGTAGGAGCGGATGCCGATCTCGTCCACGACCGGGTTCCCGGCGAAGCGGGGGTAGTCGCAGACGTCCTCCAGGACCAGCGCCTTGCGCCGCACGACGACATGCGGGCAGTAGCCGTGGTCGCGGGCCATCACCCGGCCGACCTGGGGGGAACTCTGCGCCGGCCCCAGCTCCACGGCCCGGTCGGAGCCCGGCGCGTACAGGCCCGCGAAGTACTGGCGGTGCTCGTCTATGAAGTTGACCATCGCGTAAGGGGCGCCGGTGGTCTGCGCCAGCCTGCGGGCGAAGTCGTCGAACTCCGGGATCGGTGCCTCTCCGATGCCCAGTTCACGCAGCCGCGTCACCCGCGCCGGGGCCTCCCTGTCCTCGGGGGTGAGGAGCAGATGGCTGGTGGGGTCATACGACGTGGGGGACATGGCCACTCCTTGAGTCGATCAGGTGCTGGACAAGGGATACGAGGATCTGCGTGCCGGAACTGGCGTGCCGCGCGTCGCACATCATCACCGGCACCTCGGGCTTGAGGTCGAGGGCGACCCGGACCTCGTCGGGGTGGTAACGGTGGGCGCCGTCGAACTCGTTGACCGCGACGATGAACCCCATGCCGCGCCGCTCGAAGTAGTCCACGGCCGCGAAGCACTGGTCCAGGCGCCGGGTGTCGGCGAGCACCACGGCGCCGAGCGCGCCGCTGGACAGCTCGTCCCACATGAACCAGAAGCGCTCCTGGCCGGGAGTGCCGAACAGGTAGAGCACATGCCGGGCGCTGAGGGTGATCCGCCCGAAGTCCATCGCGACGGTGGTGGTCGTCTTGTCCTCCACCCCCTCCAGGCTGTCCGTGGCGGCGCTGACCTGGGTGAGCAGTTCCTCCGTGCTCAACGGCTCGATCTCGCTGACGGCTCCCACGAAGGTCGTCTTGCCGACCCCGAACCCGCCCGCGACCAGGATCTTCAGGGCGGTCGGAAACGGATCAGAGTCGTTTACGGAGTCCATGCAGCACCGCCTCCAGCAGTTCTCGGTCGGTCGGGTCCGCCCCCATCTGCATGGGGGCCCGTGTGGTCACCGCGCCGCAGTCCACCAGGTCGGAGAGCAGCACCTTGGTCACCACGGCGGGCAGCCGCACATGGGCGGCGATCTCGGCGACGGTCATCGGTCCGTCGCACAAACTCAGCACCTGGGCGTGGTCGGGGCCCAGATAGCTCTGCGGCTTGGTCCCGGTGGACCGCACCATCGTCAGCAGGTTGAAGTCGGCCGTCGGGCGCGTACGTCCGTTGCTGACGGTGTACGGCCGGACCAGGCGTCCGGCCGCGTCGTCCAACCACAGGCCCTCCTCGGGTTCCGGCATCCGTCAGTGCCCCGCCGGCTGCCGTGCCGGTGTGGCCAGATACGGACGGACGCTCTTGACCAGCATCGCCATCTCGTATCCGAGGACGGCCACGTCCGCCTCGCTCTCGGCGAGGACCGCCAGGCACGCGCCGGAGCCCGCGGTCGAGACGAACAGCAGCGCGGTGTCGAGTTCGACGACCACCTGCCGAACCTCTCCGCCGCTGCCGAAGCGGATGCCGGCGCTGCGGGCCAGCGAGTACAGACCCGAGGCCAGCGCCGCCAGATGGTCGGCGGTGTCGGTGTCCAGACCGTGGGCGGCCTTCACCAGGCCGTCGGAGGACAGCAGCAGTGCGCTGCGGGTGTTCGGGACGCGCTGGACGAGACCGGTCAGCAGCCAGGACAGGTCGTTCGTCTGGCCGATGGGGGCATCGCTCACCATGATCGCGTTCTTCTCCTTGGGGGTGAGAGCCGTGCGCGGGACTAGCTGGGCTGGCTGGGGGTGCTGTCGTCGGTTCCCTCCGCGAGGCTGGCGCCCCGGCGGAAGGCGGCCATCAGGCCGGGAGTGTGCTCGGCCTCGGGCTCGTCCGACGCCCCCGGGCCCCGCGGGGACTGGCGCAGTTCGGGAACAAGGTGTTCCTGGCGGCGGCGGCGCGGGAGCTGCGGACGGTCACCGCCCCCCGTGCCCTGCGGCCCGCCGGGCACCTCCGGGAGCGGCGGCGCCGGTACGGCCCGGGAGGTGTGGGCGGACTGCGGCGCGTGGGCGGCGGGCTCCGCCGCGGAGGACTGGTAGTGGGGCCGGGACGGGGCCGGGCCGTACTCCGCGGGCGCCGCCGGAGCTGTGGGAGGCAGGGGCCGGGCCGCCTCCTGCTCGTACGCCTGCTGCCCGTAGGCGTGCTGCCCGTGGTCCTGCTGACCGTGGGCCCGCTGACCGGGCGCCTGCTGGTGAGGCATCTCCTGACGGGCCGTCTCCTGGCGGGGCGTCTCCTGACGGGGGGCATCGGAGGGCAGCGGCCGGTGCCCGCCCGCGTCCGCCTCCGCCACGGCACGCCGCCGCGCCTCCTCCCGCTCGTCGCCCAGGACCGCGTCCGGTACGACGAGCACCGCCTGGGTGCCGCCGTAGATGTTGCTCTGAAGCTGCACGGTGACGCCGTGCCGCCGGGCGAGCGAGGAGACCACGAAGAGCCCGATGCGGCCGTCCTGCAGCAGTTCGGCGACATCGATCCCGTCGGGGTCGGCCAGCAGTCCGTTCATCCGGTGCTGCTCGGCGGCCGTCATGCCCAGTCCGCGGTCCTCGACCTCGACGGCGAGGCCGGCGGTGACGCGCTGGGCGCGCAGCAGGACCTGGGTGTTGGGAGCGGAGAACACCGTGGCGTTCTCGACCAGTTCGGCGAGCAGGTGGATGACGTCGGCGACGGCGTGGCCGCGCAGGGTGCCCTCGATCGGCGGCACCAGCTTGACGCGGGAGTACTGCTCGACCTCGGCGATGGCCGAGCGCAGCACCTCGGTCAGGGTGACCGGGCGGCTCCACTGCCGGCGGGAGACCGCGCCGCCGAGGACGGCGAGGTTCTCCGCGTGCCGCCGGATGCGGGTGGCCAGGTGGTCGACGTGGAAGAGGCCCTTGAGCAGGTCGGGGTCCTCGACCTCGTTCTCCAGCTCGTCCAGCAGCTCGATCTCGCGGTGCACCAGGGACTGGAGCCTGCGGGCGAGGTTGACGAAGACCTCGACCTTCTCCTCGCTGCCGCTGGCGTTGCTGCGCACCAGCGCGACCGCCTGGACCAGTGCCAGTTCGGCGGCACGCTGGGCCTGGCCGACGTCGTGGGCGACGAGGCCGAGCGAGTCGCCCTCCGGCTCGGGCAGCGGACCGTGCACGGGCGGCCGCAGCCACTCGCCCCTCTCCAGGCGGCGGAGCATCGACTGGAGTTCGCTCTGGCTGTGGGCCGCGCCCTGCCGCAGCCGGGCGTGGCGCTCGGCGGTGGAACGCGCCTCGGAGGAGGCGGAGAGCGCGGCACCGACCACCACGGCGCAGCCGAGCAGCAGCGCGCCGCCGAGCACACCCCAGACGGTGGCGCTGTCGGGCCCGGCGGAGACCCCGTCCCGCACGCCGTCGAGCGCTCGCAGCACGTAGGCGACGACCGCCGCGGCGATGACCGCGATCAGGGCCGCGGGCAGGACGGCGAGGCGGATCACGCGGTGCCGCAGGGCGGTGTCGGCAGCGGTGTCGCGGGCGGGGCCCCTGCGATGCCCGGTGTCGTGTGGGGCGCCCGCGCCCCTCTTCCTCCTGCGCCTTCCCGGTGCGGGCGGGGTGCTCGGGGCACCACCGTACGCGGGAGGGGCCGGGCGGCCGGGAGGAGAGGGAGCGGAGGGCGGGGAGGGCGGGGAAGCGACGGACATGGGAGCGGAACTTCCCCTTCCTTGTTGCACCGCGCGGCTCGGGGGCTCAGGCATCGCAGTCCTCGGAACGTTGAGGTCGTCTCAGCGGGCCGGTGCGCTCACCGGCTCTCGTGGCACCGCCGCAACGCTAATCGTCACCCGGCGGGGGCGCGGACGAAGTCGGCTTGTTCGCCACCCTTCGCCAGCCCCCAACGAGTGAAAGCATCGTCGCGCCCCGTGGGGAAGGGCGGCACGATCATAACCCTCGTTTGCCAGGGGCAAGTTACCGTGCCCGGACCGTCACGTTAACCCGCCCCCGCAGCCCGGTTCCAAGCGGTGCCGTGTCCGGGCGGACGCGTGGGACGCCGTGATAGGCCAGTCTGGAGGGACCTCCGAACACGAAGGCGTCACCGCTGCGCAACTCGACGTCGGTCCACGGCCGGCCGCGGCCGGCCGGATTCCCGAACCGGAAGACGCAGGTGTCGCCGAGGCTGAACGAGACCACGGGGGCGCGGGACCGCTCGTCGCTGTCACGGTGCATCCCCATACGGGCCTTTTCCCGGTAGAAGTTGACCAGCGCGATCTCGTACGGGACCGTACATCGTCCCTCCCCGTACGCCTCCTCCACCGCCCGCCGCGCCCACCGCCCCAGCCAGGCCGGGAACGGCTTGACCGGCGCCCCGTCGCCGTCCACCGCGGTGCGGGCGTAGCCGTACGGGTACCAGTGCAGGCCCAGGCCGACCTGGCGCACCGACATCTCGCCGCCCCGGGGCATGCGCACGGTGCGCAGCCCGGCGGGCGGGCGGGCCCAGGCCCGGCAGGCGTCCAGCAGCTCGCGCTGCGCGGCCCCGTCCAGGTGGCCGGGCAGGTGCACCGCACCCGGCGCCACCTCGACCGCCGGCGGCCGGAACAGTCCGTCGTCCACACCTCTCACCCCACCTCCCGGCGCCAGACCGACACCGGATCCGGCACCACTGTTCCACCGGATCTCCACGCTTCCGCCCCATCCTCGTACGGACCCGGCCCTCCGGCGCCCCATGCCGTAGGGTCGCAGTGGCCGGTGCGGGACTGCGCGGCGGGCGGTGCGCCGACCCCGCCGTCCCGGCCGCCCGGAGCGAGGCCGGAGCAAGGAGTGCCCATGACATCCGAAACCGTGGAGCCCACGCTGACGGGAGTGCGCAACTTCCGTGACGTCGGCGGTCTGCCGACCACCGGCGGCCGGCGGGTGCGCCAGGGCGTGCTCTACCGCAGCGGGCACCTGGCACACGCCACCGAGGAGGACGCCGCCTTCCTCACCCGGCTCGGCCTGCACACGGTCTTCGACTTCCGCAACTCCGCCGACCAGGCCCTGGAGGGCCCTGACGTGGAACTGCCGGGTGTGCGGAACGTGAACATCCCGCTGTCGGACCCGGCCGAGGGCGCCGAGTTCTGGACGATGGTGCGCGAGGGCGACCTGGCTCTGCTGCGGTCCCTGCTCGGCGACGGGCAGGCCGAGGCCCGGATGGTGGCCTCGTACCGGCTGATGGTCCGGCGGCGCACCGCCGAGCACGGCCGGCTGCTGCGGGAGCTGGCCGAGGAGAGCGTGCCCGCCCTGATGCACTGCGCGGCGGGCAAGGACCGGGCCGGGCTGTCGATCGCGGTGGCGCTGCTGGCGCTGGACGTGGAGCAGGACGCGATCGAGGCCGACTACCTGGAGTCCAACGCCCCGCACCGCCGCTACCGGATCCACCGCTCACCGGACGCGGGCGGCGGGATGTCGCCCGAGGTCAGAGAGCTGATCGCGCCCCTCTTCGAGGTCCGCCCCGCCTATCTGCACGCGGCGTTCGACACCATCACCGACACCTGGGGAGGGGTGGATTCCTACCTCTGCGAGGGGCTCGGCCTCACTCCCGGTCTGCGCGAGCGGCTGCGAGGCCGCCTGCTGGAGCTCTGACCGCCGAAGTCTCCCGGCTTCCCGGCTCCTCCGGCGGCCGTCGGTCCCCACTGCGGAGCCGGCCCCCCGCGGACGGGATCAGCCCTCGCGGACGACGACGAAGTCCGCGAGGGCCGTGAACTGCTCGCGCACCCGGTCCGGCATGTCCACGCCGTCCAGGGCGGCGATGGCGGTGGCGTGCCGGCGGCGGGCCTCCTGGGAGGTCCACTCGCGGCCGCCGGCCTCCTCGATCAGCCCGGCGCGGGTCGCGAACTCCTCCTCGCTGAAGTCCTCGAAATCCCGCTGGCTCTTGGTGGCGTCCGCGGCCAGCAGCTCCCCGAGCCGCTCGGCGGCCGGCCCGCCCTCGGCCAGGGCTGCGACCACCGGCAGGGACTTCTTGCGCTGCCGCAGGTCGCTCCAGGGCAGCTTGCCGGTCGCCGCCGGATCGCCCCAGATGCCCAGCAGGTCGTCGACGGCCTGGAAGGCCAGGCCCAGGTGGTGGCCGTACGCCTCCAGTGCGTCGGCGGCGGCCTCGTCGGCACCGCCGAGGACCGCGCCGATGGAGGTGGCGCAGGCCAGCAGCGCACCGGTCTTGTTGCCCTCCATCTCCAGGCACTCGGCGACGGTGACCTTCTCCCGGTGCTCGTAGGAGATGTCCTGCGCCTGCCCGTCGATGAGCTTGCGGGTGGCCAGGGTCAGGCGGCGGGTGGCGTGCGCGGCCTCGGCGGTGCCCAGTTCCAGCAGCACCTCGCCCGCCAGCGCGAACAGGGCGTCGCCGACGAGGATGGCCTGTGCCGGACCGTGCACCTTCCACACGGTGTCGCGGTGACGGCGCTGCTCGTCGCCGTCCATCAGGTCGTCGTGGAGCAGGGAGAAGTTGTGGACCAGCTCCACGGCCACCGCCCCGGGGACGCCGGTGGCGGGCTCGGCGCCCGCGGCCTCGGCCGACAGCAGGGCCAGCGCCGGGCGCACCGCCTTGCCGCCGTCGCCGCGGGCCGGGTTGCCCTGTGCGTCGATCCAGCCGAAGTGGTAGGCGGCGACGGAGTCCATGGGCGGCGCGAGCCGCGCCACGGCGGCGCGCAGCATCGGCGTGGCGAGGGTCCGGCCGCGCTCCAGCAACTCGATGACGCTCGCGGTGTCGACGGCTGTGTCCGTCAGGGGCCTCGGGGTCGCCGGGGTCACGGGGTCTCCTCTGCGTTCGGTGTCGTGCTCACGCCGCCTCCTGGAAGACGTCGTCGTGCGGGCGGCCGAGAGCGGCCAGCGCTTCCCGGGCGGCGGTCAGCCCGCTGCGCACGGCTCCCTCCATCGTCGCGGGCCATCCGGTGGCGGTCCACGCCCCGGCCAGCCACAGCCCCGGCGCACCGGTGCGGGCGGCGGGGCGCAGTCGTCCGACACCGGGTACGGGCGCGAAGGTGGCGGTGCGCTCGCGGGTGACGAAGAAGTCGCGCACCCGCGCCTCCCGGGCGGCCGGCAGCAGCCGGGCCAGTTCGGGAAGGTAGCGGTCGCGCAGGGCGGCGACCGGCAGGCCGATCTCGTCCTGCGCGGCGGACTGGGAGACCGCGATGTACTGGCTCGCCGCCCCTCCGGGCGCGTTCCGCAGCCCGGAGGCGGCGGTGCGGTCGAAGACCCACTGCACGGGGGTGCCGAGAGCGGCGAGGAAGGGGCGGTGGAGCACCTTTCGGTCGTAGACCACGTGGACGTTGAGGATCGGCGCGTCGCCGATGCGCAGCAGCCGCCCCGGTTCCTCCAGGGCGCCCTCGGGCAGCAGCCGGTGGGCCTCGCGCTGGGGTACGGCGAGGACGACCGTGCCGGCCCGCAGCACCTCTCCGGACCGGCCGGACCGGTCCGGCCGGTCGCCCTCCGCCGGCCGGCTCGTGCCGGTGTCCACCGCGACCCGCCAGGTGCCGTCCGTCTCACGGGTCAGTTCACGTGCCCGGCCCTGCCGGACCACGCGTACGCCCGCCTTCTCCAGCACGGCGGCGGCGAGTGTGTCGTGCAGGTGCCCCAGCGGGACGCGGGACCAGCCGATGTCGGCCGCGCCGGGGTCGCCGAGCAGGCCGGTGCTGAGGACCATCGCGGCCAGTCCGAGCGAGACGTCCGGTGCGCGGGCGTTGAGGGTGGCGACGCCGACGAGGTCCCACAGCGCCCGTACCGCACGCGGGGACTGGCCGTGGCGGCGCAGCCAGCTTCCGAAGTCCTGGCCGTCCAGGGCCGGGTCGGAGGGGTCGACACTGCCCAGGCGCCCGAGCGCCAGCGCGGCCCGCCCCACGCGCAGCCGCTCGGCCGGGGAGAGGTGGGGATAGCGCGCCAGGGAGGCGCCCAGGTGCAGCGGCGCGGGCAGGGCCGCGCGCCGCAGCCGGCCCAGCCTGCGGCGCGCGGCGTCGTAGACGGGGATGTCCAGGCGGGGCTGGAGGGGGGCGAGCGTGCTCGCGCCGATACGCTCCAGGAACCAGCGGTAGGCGGTGCAGCACCGTAGATGGACGTGGTGGCCGTTGTCGACGGTCAGCTCGCCGGCCGCGCCGGAGCGGCGGAAGGAGAAGGCGAGCCCGCCCAGCCTGGGCCTGCTCTCCACCAGGGTGGTGGCCACCCCGGCGTCGGCCAGGCGCAGCGCGGCGGCGGTGCCCGCCAGCCCTCCACCGACGACGACGGCGCGCGGATCGGGTGCGCCGGTCACGTCGTGCCCCCTCCGGGGGCCGCGCGGGCGGCCAGCCGGGCGTCGAGCCCGGACAGGCCGCGCAGGGCGACGTAGGCCTTCTCACGTACCGGCAGGGAGACCCGGCCGCGCAGTACGGCGTGTGGGTCGCGGGCGATGCGGGCCAGCAGGCGGTGGTAGATCCCCGCCATGGCCGCCACACAGGCGGCCGAGCGGCGGTCGAGCAGCGGCAGCAGCCTCAGACCCTCGGCGAACAGCGCGCGGGCACGGCCCACCTCGAAGCGCACCAGCCCGGCGAAGTCCCCGCCTGCGGGGGGCACGTGGCGGTCCAGCGAGGTGTCGCAGCCGAACGCGGCCAGATCCTCGCGGGGCAGATAGGTGCGGCCCTCCGCGGCGTCCTCGCGCACATCGCGCAGGATGTTGGTCAGCTGCAGGGCGAGGCCGAGGGTGTCGGCGTAGTGGGGGGCGCGGCCGGCGTCCGGGGCTCCCGGCACGGTGCCGAAGACCCCCAGGGAGAGCCGTCCGATGGCGCCTGCCACGCAGCGGCAGTACTCCTCCAGCTCGTCCCAGGTCTCGTAGGCGCGGCCCCGGACGTCCATCAGGACACCGTCGATCAGCTCGTCGAGCCCGCCCAGCGGGATCGGGAAGCGCTCCGCGGCGTCGGCCAGGGCGACGGCGACCGGGTCGGTGGCGTCGTCGGGCACCTTTCCGGCACGGACGAGGTCGAGCAGGTCGCGGGTCTCCTCCAGCCGGGCGCGCTTGACCTCCGCCTCCAGCGGGCCGTCGCCGATGTCGTCCACGCGCCGCGAGAAGGCGTACAGGGCGGACATCGCCCGGCGCTGCGCGGTGGGCAGCAGCCGGATGCCGTAGGCGAAGTTGCGGGCCTGCCGTCCGGTGACGGCCTCGCAGTAGCGGTAGGCGGCGAAGCCCTGCGGGGAGGGCGGTGCCTGCCGCGCGGACCGCTCCGCGTCCTCGTTCCGCCCGGCCACCGGGCTCACCTCGCCCGTCCCAGGACGGCCGCGGTCTCGCGCAGCACACCGGCCGTCCCGGGGCGCGGAGCGCCGCCCAGGACGTCGTACCGGGCGGAACGCAGGGCGCGCAGGGCCGCCCGCCCGCCGCCGGTGAATCCGGCGATGAGGATCTTCGGTATGCCGGGGACGCTGGCCACCAGCGGGACTCCTTCGTTCAGCAGTTCGTGTGCGCGCCGCGCCTCCCGGGCGACCAGGGCGCGCACCGAGGCGTTCGCGGTGGGCGCGGCGAGATCGGCCTCGGTGACACGGAAGCGCTCCAGGTCCTCGGCGGGGAGGTAGATCCGGTCGCGCAGCGCGAGGTCCTCGGCGACGTCCTGGAGGTGCTCGATGATCTGCAGCGCGGTGCAGACCGCGTCGGAGCGGCGGACGCGCTCGGGGGTCGTGGTGCCGGTGACGGCCAGGACGAGCCGCCCGACGGGGTTGGCGGACAGCTCGCAGTAGTCCAGCAGTTCCTCCCAGGTGCCGTACCGGCGGACCTTCTGGTCCAGCCGGTTGGCCTCGACCAGGGCGAGGAACGGCTCTGGGGTCAGCACGTGGCGGCGCACGGTCGGCACCAGGGCGTACAGCAGGGGGTGGCGGGGGACGTCCCGGCCCGCGCCGCCCGGGGCCCGGGCGGCGCGGAAGACCCGGTGCAGCTCGGTCTCGAAGGCGTCCAGGAGCGCACCGCGGTCGTCGGCCCGGCCGGGATCCACTCCCAGCAGCGCGGCGTCGGCGCCGCCGGGCGGCAGGTCCCCGTCACCGATGTCGTCCAGGAGGCGGACGCACCCGTACACGGCCATCAGGTCGTCCCGCCAGGCGCGGGGCAGGAAGCGGGGCGCCACGGGAAAGTTCTCACGTGCCGCCTTGTCCAGGACGGCACGGCTGCGCGCGTCCCGCGCGGGGGTCACCGGGAGCCGCCCGCTGCCATCGTCGTCACCTTTCCGTCCTTCCGCCCGACAGCACCCGGGCGTCGGCACCGCCTCGTCGTCTGCTCCTGGCCGCCGGTTGCTGCCCGCCGCAGGAACATCATATTTCGGGCACGCCCCGGCGTCGGTCCGGTACTCGGCCGACCGGGTGCCGGACCACCCGGTGCGTCGTCGGCCAGGACCGGCCCAGCTTACGTCGTGGGCGGGGGCGTTCCTCGCCGCGGGTCGGGCGGGGCGGGTCGCGGGCCGTCACTCCGGCGCGGTGAAGCCCCGGATGACCGTGGCCAGGGCACCGGCGGCGAAGGCGTCGCGCTGCTCCGGCGCGAGCCGGCCCAGCGGGCCGTCCAGCAGCAGAACCGCCAGGCCGTGCACCGCGGCCCAGGCGGTGATCTCGGCACCGGGACGCCGTCCGGCGGGCATCCGGCCGGTGTCGACGAGCCCGTCCAGGGCCTCGGCCAGCAGCCGGAAGGAGCGGTACATCCAGCGGGACGGGTCTTCCTCCGAGCCGGGTCCGAAGTCGCCGTCCGGCGTCTCGGGGGTGCGGCAGAAGGCCGTGCGGAACAGGCCGGGTTCGGCCAGCGCGAACTCGATGTAGCCGACGCCGAGCGCCCTGACCCGCTCCTCGGCCGCACTTCCGGCGCTCCGCACCCCGCCACCGGCGTCGGCGGACCGCTCCATCGTCTCCGCCAGCCCCCGCTGTCCCCGCTCCTTGACCGCCATCAGCAGGTCGCCCTGACCGGTGAAGTGACGGTAGGCGGCCGTCGGTGAGACCCCGACCCGGCGGGCGGCGGCCCGCAGCACGACGGCCTCGGGCCCGCCGTCGCGCGCGAGGTCCGTCGCCGCCTCGATGAGCGCGTTGCGCAGATCTCCGTGGTGGTAGCCGCTCTTTCCAGTGCCTTCGGTCCGCATCATTCGATACTGCCTGATGTTGACATCATTAACATCCCTCTGACAAAGTCGAAGTTAACGCCGTAAACATCTTATGGCGAGCGCCCGCAAGTGAGCGAGAGGGAAGACCATGCTGTCGTGGATCGCCGATCTGGTATTGCGCCGCCCCCGAACGGTGCTGGTGGCCGCACTCGTCTCCGTGCTGGCCATGGCGGCCGTCGGGATCGGGGCGTTCGGCAAGCTCCAGAGCGGCGGTTTCAGGGACCCCGACGCGCCCTCCAGCCGGGCCGCCGTCCTGCTCGACGAGAAGTTCGGCGGTGAGACCAACCTCGTCCTCCTGGTACGGGCGGACGACGGCGGCCGGCTGGACTCCCCCGAAGCCGAGCGGGCCGGGCGGGAGGTCGCCGCCGGGCTGAAGGACGAACCGGGCGTGTCGGGCGTCGTCTCCTACTGGGACACGGGCAACGAAGCGCTCACATCACGCGACGGCGACCAGGCGCTGGTCCTCGCCCACATCGAGGGCGACAGCACCGAGAGCACCGACCGCGCCGACGAGCTCTCCGAGAAGTGGTCCGGCGACCGGGGTGCCGTCACCGTGCGTACCGGCGGTCAGGCGGCCGTCGCCAGCGACATCACCTCCCAGATCTCCAAGGACCTGGCGATCGCCGAGGCGATCGCCGTCCCCATCACCCTGATCCTGCTGGTGATCGCCTTCGGCAGCGTCGTGGCCGCGCTGCTGCCGCTGGCCATCGGACTGATCGCGGTCATGGGCACCTTCGCCGAGCTCTACGTGCTCGGCAGCATCACCGACGTCTCGATCTTCTCGGTCAACCTCACCACCGCCCTCGGCCTCGGCCTCGGCATCGACTACGGCCTGCTGCTGGTCAGCCGCTTCCGCGAACGGCTGACCGAAGGCGACGACGTGCCGGACGCGCTGCGCACCACCGTGGCCACCGCGGGCCGCACCATCGCCTTCTCCGCCGCCACCGTCGTCGCCGCGCTCGCCGCACTGCTGCTCTTCCCGCCGTTCTTCCTCCGCTCCTTCGCCTACGCCGGGATCGGTGTCGTCGCGATCGCCGCGATCGGCGCACTGGTGGTCGTCCCCGCCCTGCTGGCAGTGCTGGGCCACCGCGTCAACAACGGCCGGCTGCCCTGGGCGGACGCCGTACGCCGCCCCGACGCCCCGGTGTGGGGCCGCCTGGCCTCCGTGGTGATGCGCCGTCCCGCGCTCACCGCGCTGCCCGTCCTGGCCGTTCTGCTGCTCGTCGCGAGCCCGCTGCTGGGCGCGTCCTTCGGCAACCCCGACGAGCGGGTGCTGCCCGAGGACGCACCCAGCCGCCAAGTGGCCACCGCCATCGACGAGGACTTCGGCCGCGACGACACCTCGGCCGTCCAGATCGTCACCACCGGTCCGATGGACGCCGCCGAGCTGGACGCCTACGCCACCGCGGTCTCCCGCCTCGACGGCGTCACCCGCGTCCAGGCCTCCTCCGGCACCTACCAGGACGGCGAGGCCGCCCCGCCCGGCCCGGTCAGCGCCACTCTCGGCCGGGACGACGCCCAGCGGCTGACCGTCACCACCGACGCGGATTCCGGGCCCGACACGGCCGAGGACCTGGTGCACGACATCCGCGCGGTGCCCGTCCCCGGTGAAGTGGAGGCCCTGGTCGGAGGCTCGGACGCGGAGCTGGCCGACACCAAGGCCGCCATCGGCGACCGACTGCCCTTCGCGATCGCCTGGGTCGCGCTGACCACCTTCGCCCTGCTGTTCCTGTTCACCGGCAGCATCGTGCAGCCGCTGCGCGCGCTGGTGCTCAACACCATCAGCCTCACCGCGGCGATCGGCGCGATGGTGTGGGTCTTCCAGGAAGGGAACCTGTCCTCGGTGCTGGGCTTCACCCCGATGCCGATGAACACCTCGATGACCGTGCTGCTGTTCTGCATCGTCTTCGGGCTGTCGATGGACTACGAGGTCTTCGTCACCAGCCGGATCAAGGAGCTGCACGACGCGGGCGAGGACACCGCGACCGCCGTCACCCACGGGCTGTCGCGCACCGGGCGGATCGTCACCATGGCCGCCGGCCTGCTGGCGGTGAGCCTGTTCGCCTTCACCACCAGCGAGATCAGCTTCATCCAGATGTTCGGCCTCGGCAGCGGGCTGGCCATCCTGATCGACGCGGTCGCGGTGCGCGGCGTACTCGTCCCGGCCGCGATGCGGCTGCTGGGCCGCGGCGCCTGGTACGCCCCGAAGGCACTGCGCCGGCTGCACGGCCGGGTGGGACTGTCCGAGGACGCCGCCCCCCCGAAGGCCCCCGCCGAGCCGCCGCGCGAGCCGGCCGGGATCTGATCCGGCCTCCCGGCGGACCGCCCGGACGCGGACCGGCCCCGCCCCTCGCGAGGGGCGGGGCCGGTCCGCGTCCGGGCGCGGCGGCACGAGCGGCTACTTGCGGGTGAACTCCTCGTAAGCCCTCATCACGTCCTCGGTCGGGCCGTCCATGCGCAGCTCGCCGCTCTCCAGCCACAGCACCCGGTCGCAGGTGTCCCGGATGGACTTGTTGTTGTGGCTGACCAGGAAGACCGTCCCGGCCTCCTCGCGCAGCTCGCGGATGCGGGCCTCCGAGCGCTTCTGGAACTTCTTGTCGCCCGTCGCCAGCGCCTCGTCGATCATCAGCACGTCGTGGTCCTTGGCGGCGGCGATGGAGAACCGCAGCCGGGCCGCCATGCCGGAGGAGTAGGTCCGCATCGGCAGGCTGATGAAATCGCCCTTGTCATTGATGCCGGAGAAGTCGACGATGCCCTGGTAGCGCTCCTGGATCTGGGCCTTGGACATACCCATCGCCAGTCCGCCCAGTATGACGTTGCGCTCACCGGTCAGATCGTTCATCAGCGCGGCGTTGACACCCAGCAGCGAGGGCTGGCCGTCGGTGTAGACCCTGCCGCGCTCGGCCGGCAGCAGGCCCGCGATGGCGCGCAGCAGCGTGGACTTGCCCGAGCCGTTGGATCCGATCAGGCCGATCGCCTCGCCGCGGTAGGCGGTGAAGCTGACACCCTTGACCGCGTGCACCTCGCGCACGTTGCCGCCCGGCTTGCGGCGGATGATCCGGTTGAGGGCCGCCGTGGCGCTGCCCCTGCCCCGGGCACCGCCGTTGACGCGGTAGACGATGTGCAGGCCGTCGGCGATGACGGTCGGCCGGCGGTCGGCGGCGGTCTCCTCGCCCTTGTCCGCCGACGCGGCGGCTGCGCTCTTCTCAGCCACGGCCATAACGCTCCTCCGCCTTCCAGAAGTACACGAATCCACCGGCGCCGATCACCACGGCCCAACCCGCGGCCAGGGCCCAGGCGTACGGCGGAAGGTCTGCGGCGGTGTAGCCGTCGATGAGCGCGAAGCGCATGAGGTCCATGTAGACGGCCGCGGGGTTGCCCCGGGCCGCGGAGACCAGCCACTCCGGAGCACCGGTGCGCTCCCTGATCATGTACTCCAGGGAGAACATCACGCCGGACGCGTACATCCAGGTACGCATCACGAAGGGCATGAGCTGGGCGAGGTCCGGGGTCTTGCTCCCCAGCCGGGCCATGATCATCGCCAGACCGGTGTTGAAGACCAGTTGCAGGGCCAGGACCGGCACCACCAGCAGCCAGGTCCACTCCGGATAGTGCCCGAAGCCGAGGAGGATGGCCCCCAGGACGATCATCGAGTAGAGCAGTTGCTGGAGCTGCTGCAGCGAGAAGGAGACGGGCAGTGAGGCCCTCGGGAAGTGCAGGGCCCGCACCAGGCCGAGGTTGCCGGAGATGGACCGGACACCCGACATCACCGAGGTCTGCGTGAAGGTGAAGACGAAGACGCCCGTGACCAGGAAGGGGACGTAGTTCCCCTTGCCGCCCGGCACTCCCTCGCGGCCGCCCAGCAGGACACCGAAGACGAAGAAGTACACCGCCGCGTTCAGCAGCGGCGTGGCCACCTGCCACAGCTGGCCCAGCTTGGCCTGGCTGTACTGGGCCATGAGTTTCGCCCGGGAGAAGGCGAGGATGAAGTGCCGCCGCGCCCACAGCTGCCGGACGTACTCCGTCAGGGAGGGCCGGGCACCGCTGACCGTCAGCCCGTACCTGGCGGCGAGTTCGGCCGGGGACAGGCCGTCGTCTGGTGAACGCGGGGGCTCGCCCGTCGCGATCGCACCACCGTGCGTTGTCTCGCTCACGTTGAAACTTTCGTCCTCACAGTGCGCAGCCGGGATGGGAATGAGCGCAGCGGGGCCCCGGCTCCTGTCACCGGACCCGATGCTCTCAGACAGAGCTTGTCAGATGACGGGAGGGCGGCCCAGCCGGGTCAGACGCCACACCGTACGCCACTTCATGGGGCGGCGGGTGCCGCACGGGGTCGTCCAGCCCTCCCGGAAACCGCCCAGCCAGGCGCGCAGCGCGGGGCGCGAGGGGCGCCTGGCGAGGGTCAGCAGCAGCCATACGCCCAGGTAGGGGGGGACCAGCGGCAGCGGCAGGTTGCGCCGGGCCAGCCACACGCGGTTGCGGGCGACCATGCGGTGGTAGACCGCGTGGCGGCTGGGGAGGGTGGTGGGGTGGTGGAGCACCATGTCCGCGCGGTAGTCGATCATCCACCCCGCGTCCAGCGCCCGCCAGGCCAGGTCGGTCTCCTCGTGCGCGTAGAAGAACTCGTCCGGCAGCCCGCCGACCTCCTGGAGGACCGCGGTGCGCACCGCGTTGGCGCCACCGAGGAAGGTCGTCACGCGCGAGGAGCGCATCGGGTCCGAGGCGCGCAGCCGCGGTACGTGGCGGCGCTGGGTGACCCCGGTGTCCGGGTCGGCGATGCGGAAGCTGATGATGCCCAGCTCCGGGTCGGCGGTGAACGCCTGCCGGACCAGTTCGGCGGTGTCGGTGTTCGGCAGCAGCCCGTCGTCGTCGAGGAAGAGCAGGGCGTCCACCTCGCTCCCGCCGGGCCCGAACGCCTCGATGCCGACGTTGCGGCCGCCGGGGATGCCCAGGTTCTCCGGGAGCTCCACCGTCCGCACCCCCTCCGGGAGCTCCGGCAGCGGGGCGCCGTTGCCGACGACCACCACCTGGACCGGGTCGCCGTCCTGCTTGGCGACCGAGTCCAGCAGGGCGCGCAGTTCCTCGGGGCGGTTGCCCATGGTGAGGACGACCGCGCCCAGCGTCAGGGGCCTGCCGGAGGCGGCCTTTGCGCCCTCGGTCATGTCGTTCACCGCCCTCACCGCAGCCGGCTCGACGCCAGGATGGACACCAGGTGCAGCAGCGTCTGCAGGACCGCGATGGCCGCCAGGACGGCGACGCCCAGCCGGGTGAAGAACAGGCCGCCGCGCGCTGCGTCCGCCACCGCCACCAGCAGGATCACCAAGGACGCCTCGACACCGCCGACCAGCCGGTGGAACTTCAGCGCCGCGGCCGCCCGGCGGGCCAGCGCCAGCCCCGAGGAGCGGGGCACGGCCGCCTCGTCCCTGACGGCGGGCAGGCCGCTGCGGGAGCGGGCCACGTCCACCAGATCGGTCTCGGCCTTGATCAGGATCGCGCCCAGTGCGGCCACGGTCCCCAGAAAGGCCCACAGCCAGTTCGCGGGGGCCCCCTCGGCGCGGAAGACGTCCGCGGCCCGCACCCCGAAGCCGACCAGCAGCGCCGCCTCGGCCAGGTAGTGGCCCACCCGGTCGAGGTAGACGCCGGTGATGGAGGTCTGCTTCCGCCAGCGGGCGACCTCGCCGTCCACGCAGTCCAGCAGCAGGTAGAACTGGATCAGCAGAGCGGCGAGGACGGCCCCGGCCAGACCCGGCACCAGTAGTACGGCGCCGGCCGCCACGCCGGCGACGACCATCAGATGGGTGAGCTGGTTGGGCGTTATCCGGGTGTTCACCAGATGCCGGGTCCAGCGCAGCGAGATCTCCCGCATGTACAGGCGCCCGGCCCAGTGCTCACCGCTGCGCCGGTCCTTCACCCCGGCGGGGTGGACGACCGGGCGGAGTTCAGCTACTGACGGCTTTGACATAGTCGGCGTACGCGTCCCTGATCTGGTCGGTGGACAGGTCCAGGTGCTCGATGATCGTGTAGCGCCCGGGCCGGGTCTGCGGCGCGTACTCCACCGCGCGCACGAACTCGTCCTCGTTGAAGCCGATCTCGCCGGGCAGTACGGGCAGGCCGTGGCGGCGCAGCACGTCGACGATCAGCTGTGTCTGCTCCTCCGCTCCGCGCAGGTGCATCGCGAAGGCGGCGCCGAGCCCGCACTGCTCGCCGTGGGCGGCGGCGCGCCTGGGGTAGAGCAGGTCGAAGGCGTGGTTGATCTCGTGGCAGGCGCCGGAGGCGGGACGGCTGTCACCGGCGACCGACATGGAGATCCCGGTGAGCACCAGCCCCTCGGCCAGCACGGTGAGGAACTCGTCGTCGCCGCAGCCGCCCGGGTGGCGCAGCACCGCCTCGCCGGCCTGGCGGGCCATGGCGGCGGCCAGGCCGTCGATCGACTCGCCGGTGACCTTGTGGGAGAGCTCCCAGTCGGCGACGGCGGAGATGTTGGAGATCACGTCGCCGACACCGGAGCGCACGAAGCGGATCGGGGCCTCGCGGATGACGTCGAGGTCGATCACGATCGCGATCGGGTTCGGCACTCCGTACGAGCCGCGGCCGGCGTCGTTGTCGAGCGTGGCGACCGGGGAGCACAGGCCGTCGTGGCTGAGGTTGGTGGCGACGGCGACCAGCGGCAGGCCGATGCGCGCGGCGGCGAACTTGGCGCAGTCGATGATCTTTCCGCCGCCCATGCCGACGACCGCGTCGTAGTGGCCGGACTTCATCGCGTCGGCCAGCTTGATCGCGTCGTCCAGCGTCCCGCCGCCGACCTCGTACCAGTCGGCGCCCGGCAGGGCGGGCGCGAACCGCTCGCGCAGGGCCGCGCCCGAGCCGCCGCTGATGGCGATGGCGAGCTTGCCGGAGGCCGAGATGCGCTGGTCGACCAGGAGGCCGGCCAGGCCGTCCAGCGCACCGGGCCTGATGTCGACGACGACCGGCGACGGAATGAGCCGGGTCAGTACTGGCACGCGATCTCCCGCGCCTTGTTCAGGTCGTCGTGGTTGTCGATCTCGACCCACCTGACGTCGCCGATGGCGGCGGTGTCGATGGTGAGGCCGCGGTCGACCATCTCCTGGTAGCCGTCCTCGTAGTACAGCTGCGGGTCGCGCTCGTAGGTGGCCTTCAGCGCGTCGGCCAGGTCGGCGGCGGCGTCGCCCTCGATGAGGGTCACGCCGATGTACTCGCCGGTGGCCTCGGCCGGGTCCATCAGCTTGGTGATGCGGCGCACGCCCTTGCCGGGCTCGGTGACGACCTTCATCTCCTCGTCGGCCAGCTTCTTGACCGTGTCGAGGGCGAGGATGATCCGCTGCCCCCTGCCGCGGGCCTGAAGCAGCGTCTGTTCGACGGAGACGGGGTGGACGGTGTCGCCGTTGGCCAGGATCACGCCCTCCTTGATGACGTCGCGGGCGCACCACAGGGAGTAGGCGTTGTTCCACTCCTCGGCCTTGTCGTTGTCCACCAGGTGGAGCTTGACGCCGTACTTCTTCTCCAGGGCGGCCCTGCGCTCGTAGACGGCCTCCTTGCGGTAGCCCACGACCACGGCGGCGTCGGTGAGGCCGACCTCGCGGAAGTTGCCGAGGGTGAGGTCCAGCACGGTGGTGGTGCCCTCACCCGCCGGGTCCACCGGCACCAGAGCCTTGGGAAGGGTGTCGGTGTAGGGGCGCAGACGCCGTCCGGCGCCGGCGGCCAGCACGAGGCCGATCATGCGGGTTCTCCTGTTTCGTCGTGTACGGCGGGTGCGTGTGAGGACACCCAGAAACGGACGCTCTCGGTGAGCACCGTGAGCGCCAGGGCCCCGGCCAGGGCCGTGAGCGCGATCGTGAAGCCCTGCCCGGCGGTCCAGAGGACGGCGGCGGCCGTGACCGCCACCGCGCGTCCCTCGTGCCCACCGATCGCCCGCACCAGCCGGTGCGGTGGGGCGCCGGTGCCGCCGCGGATGCGGTACACCGTGTCGTAGTGATGGTAGGCGACCGCCGCGACCAGCCCGAACGCGGCGGGCAGGGCCCCGTCCGCGTCCGACCGGGCGGCCAGCGCCAGGACCGTGGTGTACTCCGCCGCGCGGAAGAGGGGCGGCACCAGCCAGTCCAGCGCGCCCGTGAGCGGGCGGGCGACGGCCAGCCCGGACAGGACCGCGTAGCCGAGCGCGGCGGCCGGCGGCCAGGGCCCGGCCGGGGCCCACAGCGCGGCGGCCACCAGGGCGGCCGAGCCGAGCAGGGCGAGGGCCGGGGCGGCGAACGCGGACGACCGCGACCCGCGCGTCCGGGACGCGGCGGCACGGGCCACGCCTTCGGCCAGCGGCCCGGAGTCGGCCAGCTCGGCCAGGGCCCGCGCGGCGCGGTCGGTGCGCACGCCCTTCCGGGTGAGGGAGCGCAGCACTCGACCGGCGGTGGTGTAGCAGGCGGCGAACGCGCAGCCGGCCAGCAGCACGGTGAAGGTGGTGCGGGGGGTCGTGAACGCGGTGAGGACTGCGATCAGCGCCCAGCGTTCGCCGATCGGCAGCACGATCATGCGGCGGGCCCACACCGTCCAGCCGACCCGGTCGAGTCTCCCCGACAGGGCGGCGGCGGGGTTGGCGTTTCCGGTCCCGGGCTCCCCCGTGTGCTGCTTCCCGTCTCCTCCCGCGCTCCCCTTCTCGTAGTGGTCTGCCTCGTTGAAGGAGAAGTCCACCACGTGGCGGCAGGTCTGGAGCACCATCGCGCCCAGCGCCAGGGCCCACACGTCGTCACCGCCGCGGGCCGCGCCGAGGGCGAGGCCCGCGTAGTAGGCGTACTCCTTCGCCCGGTCGAAGGTGGCGTCGAGCCAGGCCCCGAGCGTGGAGTACTTCAGCGCGTAGCGGGCGAGCTGCCCGTCGGTGCAGTCCAGCACGAACGAGGCGATCAGCAGCACTCCGGCCGCGGCGAAGCCGCCGCGGGTGCCGGTGGCCGCGCAGGCGGCGGCGACCAGCGCGGTGAGCAGCGAGGCCGTGGTCACCTGGTTGGGGGTGAGTCCGCGCCGGGCGCACCAGCGGGCGAGGTAACGGGAGTAGGGGCTGACGAGGAAGGTGGTGAAGAAGCCGTCGCGGGACTTCACCGCCGAGCGCAGCCGCACCCGTTCCTCGTCGACGGCCGCCACGGCCCGCTCGGCCTCGGCGCGCTCCGCTCCGTCGGCGGGTACCTCGGCGACGAGGGCGCCCAGCTCGGGCCGGTGCACGGCGGGTGCCCGGCCGTCCTCCTCCAGGGCCGCGACCGCCCGGTCGGGCAGGCCGGCGGGCTCCCGGGCTGTGGTGTGCGCCGTCCCTCCCGCGGCGGCCGGCGCGGACGGGGCCGCGGCCGTGGGCACCGCGGCGGACACGGCGCGGGCCAGGGCTGCGCGTGCCCCGGGCTGGACGGCCAGTGCGCCGGGCACCGCGGCGGCGGGGAAGCGCGGGTCGGTCAGGGCCAGCCGCAGGCTGTGCGTGTGCCCGACGAAGCGGGGATCGACGAGGGCTACGAGCTCACCGGCCGGGACGGCCGCCAGTGCCGCCTCCACCCCGGTGGCGTCCTCCGCCACCCGGACGTCGAAACCCAGCGACCGCAGACCG
This sequence comes from Streptomyces shinuiensis, assembly GCF_043660855.1. Lineage (NCBI taxonomy): Bacteria > Bacillati > Actinomycetota > Actinomycetes > Kitasatosporales > Streptomycetaceae > Streptomyces > Streptomyces shinuiensis. The sequence continues at coordinate 893,447 of NZ_JBIHML010000001.1, forward strand.
CCCTCCAGGGGCGACCCCGCGACCGGCGGACCGGTGAGAATGGCGGTCGACAAGAACGAACTCACTCCTTGGAAGCCGTACCGTCCGCGGCGCGGTCCGTAACGAGCGGCATCCGGGCAGCGGTCACAGTGCGCCGTCACCCGTTCGGGGCAGGCAGCACGTGGCCAGAGGTTATCGGATAGGTGGAAGCGTCCGTTCACCCCGCATTCACCGGGCGGGAACACCCCGTCGTCACGAAAGGTGACAGAACGCCACGGACCGCGTTCAAGGATCCTCGATCCCGGCGACTCGCACAAGGAGCGCGTCCGCGACCGTCCGCGGCCGGTGGTTAGGCTGCGGCCATGACGTGGCTGGTGACCGGAGGAATCGGATACGTCGGCGCACATGTGGCGCGGGCGATGGCGGAGGCCGGCGAGGCGGTCGTCGTGCTCGACGACCTCTCCAGCGGCCTGCCCGAACGGCTGCCGCCCGGCGTGCCCCTGGTGCGCGGCCCGGTCGCCGACCGCGGGCTGCTCGACCGTACGATCGCCGGGCACGGTGTCACGGGCGTGGTGCATCTGGCGGCGAAGAAGCAGGTGGGCGAGTCGGTGGAACAGCCGCTGACGTACTACCGGGAGAACCTGCACGGGCTCACGGTGCTGCTGGAGGCCGTGGTCGCGGCCGGGGTGCGGCGCTTCCTGTTCTCCTCCTCCGCCGCCGTCTACGGCGTGCCGGACGTGGACCTGGTCACCGAGGACACCCCCTGCACCCCGCTGAGCCCCTACGGCGAGACGAAGCTGGCGGGCGAGTGGCTGGTGCGCGCCGCCGGACGGGCGCACGGGCTGTCCACCGCCTGCCTGCGCTACTTCAACGTGGCGGGGGCCGCGCGGCCGGAGCTGGCCGACGTCGGGGTGTTCAACGTCATCCCGATGTTCTTCGACGCCCTCACGCGCGGTGAGGCCCCGCGGATCTTCGGCGACGACTACCCCACCCCCGACGGCACCTGCGTCCGCGACTACATCCACGTCGCCGATCTGGCCGAGGCGCATCTGGCCGCCGCCCGCCGTCTGGCCGAGCGTCCGGCCGGCGGTGACCTGACGGTGAACGTGGGCACCGGCGAGGGCGTGTCGGTGCGGGAGCTGGCCGGTCTCGTCGCCGAGACCACCGGCATCCGCGAGCCCGCCCCGGTGGTCGTCCCGCGCCGCCCGGGGGATCCCGCGCGGGTGGTCGCCTCGGCCCGGCGGATCGGCGGGGAGCTGGGCTGGGCGCCGCGGCACGGGGTGGGCGAGATGGTGGCCTCGGCCTGGGAGGGCTGGTGTCTGCGCCGCACCGACGGCCTCCGGCGGGACGCGGCCGCACTCCCCGAGTGATCCGGGCCGGTCCCCCGGACGAGCGGGCACCATCCGCCAGGTGACTGGAAAGCGCAGGTCAGAGGGGATGACAACGGTGTTCAGTGCCGCATTGCCCCATACCCCCCGCCCGTAGTTCACTGGGATCGTCCGCACCGGTCGTACGCGGCACCGGCCACCATACGGGAGGCATCATCCATGGGCGCAGGGCACAACCACGGCGGGCCGCGGCCGGCCGGGCCGGGTACGGCGGGAGCCGCGTATCGGGGTCGGCTGCGCGCGGCCCTGGCCATCGCGGTCGTCCTGCTGCTCGCCGAGCTCGCGGGCGCCGCGCTGACCGGTTCGCTGGCACTGCTGGCGGACGCCGGTCATGTGGCAACCGACGCGGTCGGCATCGGGATGGCGCTGCTGGCGATCCACGTCGCCAACCGGCCCGGCAGCGAGCGGCGCACCTTCGGCCTCGCCCGGGCCGAGATCCTCGCCGCGCTGCTCAACGCCCTGCTGCTGCTCGGTGTGGGCGGCTACATCCTGGTGGAGGCCGTCGAGCGGCTGCGCCATCCCCAGGAGGTTCCCGGCGGCCTGACGGTCCTGTTCGGCGTCGTCGGCCTGGCCCTCAACGGTCTGTCCCTGGCCCTGCTGATGCGCGGGCAGCGGGAGAGCCTGAACGTGCGGGGCGCCTTCCTGGAAGTGGCGGCGGACGCCCTGGGCTCCGTGGCGGTGATCGCCGCCGCGCTGGTGATCATGTTCACCGGCTGGCGGCAGGCCGATCCCGTCGCCTCGCTGCTGATCGCGGTGCTGATCGTGCCGCGGACGGTGAGGCTGGCGCGCGAGGCGATCGACGTCCTGCTGGAGGCCGCGCCCCGGCATGTGGACATGGCCGGGGTGCGGGCGCACATCCTGGGAGTGCCCGGGGTGGAGGACCTGCACGACCTGCACGTGTGGACCATCACCTCCGGCATGCCGGTGCTCTCCGCGCACGTGGTGGTCGGCCGGGAGGCGCTGGAGGCCGAGGGGGGCCACGACAGGATCCTTCGGGACCTCCACAGCTGCCTGGGCCGGCACTTCGACGTCGAGCACTGCACCTTCCAGCTGGAGCCGCACGGGCACGCGGCGCGCGAGGGACGGCTGTGCCACTGACGCCGCCGGGTCACCGCCGGCGCCCCGGGGGCTCCGTACCGCCCGCCCGGCGAGCGGCCCCCGTCCGGGTACGGCACACTGGAGCGGACGGTCGGAACATAGGGGAAACGCCGTTCCGACACATGCACGGTGAAGGGCGGACATGACCAACGGCACGGCGGACCCGATCATGCTCGAACTGGTCGACGAGGACGGCAGAACGATCGGGACCGCGGAGAAGCTCTCCGCCCACCAGGCCCCGGGCCGGCTGCACCGGGCCTTCTCCGTCTTCCTCTTCGACGACATGGGCCGGCTGCTGCTCCAGCGCAGGGCGCTGGGCAAGTACCACTCTCCCGGTGTGTGGTCCAACACCTGCTGCGGCCACCCCTACCCCGGCGAGCGGCCCTTCGCCGCCGCCGCGCGGCGGGTCGGCGAGGAGCTGGGCGTGGCCCCCTGCCTGATGCGGGAGGCTGGGACGGTGCGCTACAACCACCCGGACCCGGCCTCCGGCCTGGTCGAGCAGGAGTACAACCACCTCTTCGCGGGGCTGGTGCGGGACACGCTCCGGCCGGATCCGGAGGAGATCGCCGAGACGGCGTTCGTGACGCCCGCGGAGCTGCTCAAGCGACACGAGGCGGAGCCGTTCTCGGCCTGGTTCATGACGGTGCTGGACGCGGCGAGGGGCGGCATCCGCGAGGTGGCCGGGGTCTCGGCTGGCTGGTGACGCACGCGGCACCGCGGTTCAGCGGGCCGGCGGCACGGGCGGCGGCTGCGCCGAAGGCGGCGGTGACGGCTGCGGCAGGGCGGCCAGCGGCAGGGCGGCCCGGACCACCTTGCCGCCGGAGGCGGTCCGCTCGGACTCACAGGAACCGCCGGCCTCGACGACGACGGCCTTGACCAGGAGCAGCCCCCGTCCTCCGGTGTGCTCCCGCCCCGGGGCGGCGGCCAGCGCCGCGGGGCGGTAGGGGTGGCCGTCCTCGATCCCCAGGCCTACCCGGCCGGCGCCGAGGGAGATCTCGACGCCGATCTCCGTGGAGAGCAGGGCCGCGTGCCGCACGGCGTTGGTGACCAGCTCGGAGAGGACCAGCAGCAGGCCGTCCATCAGCCCGCCGGTGACCGGGGCCCCTGTGCGGCGGAGGAGGTCCCGCACGGCGTGGCGCGCCCGGGGCACGGAGGACTCGTGCACCGGGACGGTGAAGCGCCAGGTGCCCTCGTACGGCCGGAGGCGGGGTCGCGACGGTACGGACGGCCGGTCCGGCGCCGCCACCGGCGTCCGTCCGTCCCGGTCGGGGGGAAAGCCCCCGCGGATGTCCATCTGCCGCACCCCGCTCTCGGCTCTCGCCGGCCGCTTCCGTCCGGCCCCGTTCCGGGTCGCTCCCGGACCGGCTCTTCCGACGAGTGTTGGCCCGCGGTGCGCGCGATCCGGCCCTGTGACTGCAAGTCGGCACTTATCGATGGCAATTGACAGAAGACTTACGCGCCGTTCGCGGCTGCGACCGGCCCTGCGCGATCGTCTCCGCGGCCCCCGTCGCGGCCGCCGCGCCCCCTGCCGTTACGATCCGGCCCATGTCCGCGCACACCCCGCCGGCCGGCGGCCCGGCCCTGGCGGTCTCCGTCCAGGACGGCGTCGCCACCCTCACCATCGACAATCCGGCCAAGCGCAACGCGATGACACCGGACATGTGGCGGCGGATGCCCGCCGTGCTGGAGCGGCTCGCCGCCGATCCCGCCGTACGCGTACTGGTCCTCACCGGCGGGGGCGGCACCTTCTGCGCCGGTGCCGACATCTCCGCCCTGCGCGAGGGCGACGAGGAGTCCCGCCGCCTGGCGGTGACCGCCGAGGAGACGCTGGCGGCCTTCCCGCGGCCCACGCTCGCGGCCGTGCGTGGGCACTGCGTGGGCGGCGGCTGCCAGCTCGCCGTCGCCTGCGACCTGCGTTTCGCCGCCGAGGGAGCCCTGTTCGGCATCACCCCGGCGAAGCTCGGCATCGTCTACGGCGCCTCCTCCACCCGGCGCCTGGTCTCCCTGGTCGGCCCGGCCACCGCCAAGTACCTTCTGTTCTCCGGTGAGTTGATCGGCACCGAGCGGGCCCTGCGTGCCGGGCTGGTCGACGAGGTGCACCCGGAAGGCGAACTGGATGGGCGGGTCGCGTCGTTCGCACGGCTGCTCGTCTCGCGCTCGCAGCTCACCCAGGCGGCCGCCAAGGAGTTCGCGAACGGCACCGGGGCCGGTCCCGCACCGCCGGAGCGGATCGCGTACTGGGAGGAGCGCGCCCGGGAGAGCAGCGAGCGGGCCGAGGGGGTGGCCGCCTTCCTGGAACGACGCCCTCCGGTCTTCACCTGGCCACTTACCGACGGGTAGCGTTCGGGTATGACGTCCCTCCCCGCCAAAGCCGGACGGCACTGCCACAGCGCCGTCAACCCGCTGCACTCGGCTCTCTACTTCGCCCCCGACCTGGCCCGCGAGCTGGCCCCCTACGGCATCGAGGACCCCTCCGCGGTCTACTTCGCAGGCCGTGCCGCGGCGCTGGGCCGGGTCGGGCCCGGGGTCGTCACCGCGACCTTCCACGGCTTCCACCACGCCCTCGTCGCCCGCCACCTGCCGGCCGTGTGGGAGCTGGCCGCCCCCGAGACCGTGCTCGCCGCCCGGCTGCGCGCCGCCGACTCCATGCTGCGGCGTCTGCTGGGCGAGGAGGCGGTGGCGTCGAAGGAGATGGCCGAGGCCGCCGAACTGGCGCTGCGCGCCGCCGGGGGATGCACCCGCCCGGGCCGCCCGATGTACGCGGCGCTCGCCGACCTTCCCGTGCCCGAGGCACCGCACCTGGCGCTGTGGCACGGCGCCTCGCTGCTGCGCGAGCACCGCGGCGACGCCCATGTCGCCGTCCTCCAGCACGCCGGACTGGACCCGATGGAGGCGCTGGTCAGCCACACCGCCAGCGGCCGCGGCATGAGCCCGAAGTGGGCGCTGGCCACCCGCGGCTGGAGCCGCCGGGACTGGGAGGAGGCCCAGGAGCGGCTGCGCGGACGCGGACTGCTGGACGGCGACGGCGAGTTGACCGAGGCCGGCACCGCCCTGCGCAAGGGGCTGGAGGAGGAGACCGACCGCCTCGACGCCGCGCCGTACGAGCACCTGGGTGCGGCGGGCACCGAGCGGCTGACCGAGCTGTGCGGCGCCTTCACCGGCGCGGCCCTCGCCTCGGGCGCCTTCCCCGCGGACCTGTTCGGCAAGGGCTGAGCGGTTCCCGGAGGGGCCCCGGGGAGAGGTGCCGGGGAGGCGGAAACCGGCCGGACCGGACGGAAGGCCGTTTGTCCGGCGCGTGAGCGGTCACGCGTATGGCATGTTCCGAGCCATAGCAGATGCACTCCGTACCGTCGGCGGCGCCATCGCGACCGTGGTGACGCTGCCCTTCCGCCTCCTGGCCCGCCTCTTCGGCGGGGCTTCGCGCGCAGGACGCCGCGCCTGACCGTCCGCCTGTCGGTGCGGCCTGTAACAATGCGGGCTACCGGGGGAGCACCCAGCACCGAGTAAGGCGGAACGGATCGTGACACAGTCCATCGGAGAGACGCCCGTCGAGGGCGCGGCACCGGCCGGCACGTCCGGCGCGGCGTCCGTCGAGGGCAGGATCGCCGAGGAACTCGGCGTACGGGAACGGCAGGTCAGGGCCGCCGTCGAACTGCTCGACGGCGGCTCGACCGTGCCGTTCGTCGCGCGCTACCGCAAGGAGGCCACCGGCGGCCTGGACGACGCGCAGCTGCGCGCCCTGGAGGAGCGGCTGCGCTACCTGCGGGAGCTGGAGGAGCGGCGGGCGGCGATCCTGGAGTCCGTGCGCTCCCAGGGCAAGCTCGACGCCGAGCTGGAGGCCCGCATCCGGGCCGCCGACTCCAAGGCGCGACTGGAGGACGTCTACCTGCCCTACAAGCCCAAGCGGCGCACCAAGGCGCAGATCGCCCGCGAAGCGGGCCTGGAGCCGCTGGCCGACGGCCTGCTCGCCGACCCGTCCGTGGAACCGAACGCCGCAGCTGCGGCGTTCGTCGCCCCGGACAGGGGGGTGGCCGACACCTCCGCCGCGCTGGAGGGCGCCCGCGCGATCCTGGCCGAGCGCTTCGGCGAGGACGCCGACCTGATCGGCGAGCTGCGCGAGACGATGTGGCGGCGCGGCCGGCTCGCGGCGAAGGTGCGCGAGGGCAGGCAGGAGCAGGGCGCCAAGTTCGCCGACTACTTCGACTTCTCCGAGCCCTTCACCGAGCTGCCCTCGCACCGGGTGCTGGCGATGCTGCGCGGTGAGAAGGAGGATGTCCTCGACCTCGCCCTGGAGCCGGAGCCGGAGCCCGCCGGGGAGGCCGCGGAGGGCGGGGCCCTGCGCGAGAGCACCGGCCCCTCCGACTACGAGCGGGCGATCGCACGCCGGTTCGGTGTCGAGGACCGCGGCCGCCCGGCCGACCGCTGGCTGGCCGACACCGTGCGCTGGGCCTGGCGCACCCGCATCCTGGTGCACCTGGGCATCGACCTGCGGCTGCGGCTGCGCACCGCCGCCGAGGACGATGCGGTCGCGGTGTTCGCGGCCAACCTGCGCGACCTGCTGCTGGCCGCTCCCGCCGGTACCCGCGCCACCATGGGGCTGGACCCGGGCTTCCGCACGGGTGTGAAGGTCGCCGTCGTCGACGCCACCGGCAAGGTCGCCGCCACCGAGACGATCTACCCGCACGTCCCGCAGAACCGCTGGAAGGAGTCGCTGGCGACGCTGGCGCGGCTGGCGCGGGAGCACCGGGTGGAGCTGATCGCCGTCGGCAACGGCACCGCCTCCCGCGAGACCGACCGGCTGGCCGCCGAACTGTGCGCGGCGCAACCGGAGTCGAAGCTGACCAAGGTGATGGTCTCGGAGGCGGGCGCGTCGGTGTACTCCGCCTCCGCCTTCGCCTCCCGCGAGCTGCCGGAGCTGGACGTATCACTGCGCGGCGCGGTCTCCATCGCCCGGCGCCTGCAGGACCCGCTGGCCGAACTGGTCAAGATCGACCCCAAGTCGATCGGAGTGGGCCAGTACCAGCACGACGTCTCCGAGGTGAAGCTGTCGCGTTCGCTGGACGCGGTGGTGGAGGACTGCGTCAACGGAGTCGGCGTGGACGTCAACACCGCCTCGGCGCCGCTGCTTTCGCGGGTTTCGGGCATCGGCGCGGGCCTGGCGGAGAACATCGTCGCCCACCGCGACGCCAACGGCCCCTTCCACAGCCGCAAGGGTCTCAAGGACGTCCCCCGGCTCGGCCCCAAGGCTTACGAGCAGTGTGCGGGCTTCCTGCGCATCCGCGGCGGGGACGACCCGCTGGACGCCTCCGCCGTCCACCCCGAGGCGTACCCGGTGGTGCGCCGGATGGTGAGGACGACGGGCAGCGACGTCGCGGCGCTGATCGGCAACACCAAGGTGCTGCGCGGCCTGCGGCCGCAGGAGTTCGTGGACGACACCTTCGGTCTGCCGACGGTGACCGACATCCTCAAGGAGCTGGAGAAGCCCGGCCGCGATCCGCGTCCGGCGTTCCGGACGGCCACCTTCAGGGAGGGCGTGGAGAAGATCGGCGACCTGGAGCCGGACATGGTCCTGGAGGGCGTGGTCACCAACGTCGCCGCGTTCGGCGCCTTCGTGGACGTCGGCGTCCACCAGGACGGCCTGGTCCACGTCTCGGCGATGTCGAGGACGTTCGTGAAGGACCCGCGCGAGGTGGTGAAGTCCGGCGACGTGGTGAGGGTCAAGGTGCTGGACGTGGACGTGCCGCGCAAGCGGATCTCGCTGACGCTGCGGCTGGACGACGAGACCGGTCCCGGCACGGGTGGCGGCGGACGCCCGGCGCGCGGGCAGCGCGGAGGCGGGCAGCGCGAGGGCGGCCGGCGCGCCTCCGCTCCGCGCCCGCGCCAGGGCGACCGGCGGGGCGGGGGCGGGCGGGGCCGTGACGCGGCTCCGGCCAACAGCGAGATGGCCGAGGCCCTGCGCCGCGCCGGCCTGCTCTGACGTCCGGACGGCTCCGCGGAGGCGGGGGCGGCGCTGTGCGCCGCCCCCGCCTCCGCCGTTCTCCGTCCCCCTCCCCCGCGGCTCCCGCTGTCCCCCGCCCTCGGGCACGCACCGTCCACGCCTGCTCACGGAACCGATATTGCCTTTTGTGGATCCATTAACCTACGGTTTCGTAACCTACGACCTCGTAGGTACTGTTTCCCCCTTCCCCGTGGAGCCTTGATGACCCTCGCCACCTCGTACGCCCCCGGCTCGGAGCAGTGGACGGACGCCCGTCTGCTCTACGCCCTGGAAGAGGTGGTGGAGAAGGAGCTCAACCGTCATCTGAAGGTCGCCAGGGACTGGATGCCGCACGAGTACGTCCCCTGGAGCGACGGCCGCAACTTCGACGGCCCGCTCGGCGGCGACCCCTGGAAACCGGAGCAGTCCAAGGTCACCGACATCGGCCGCACCGCCCTGGTGGTCAACCTGCTCACCGAGGACAACCTCCCCAGCTACCACCACGAGATCGCCACCCTCTTCGGCCGCGACGGCGCCTGGGGCACGTGGGTGCACCGCTGGACCGCCGAGGAGGGGCGGCACGGCATCGTGATGCGCGACTACCTGCTGACCTCCCGCGCCGTGGACCCGGTGAAGCTGGAGGAGTTCCGGATGGCGCACATGTCGGAGGGCTTCGAATCCGACAACCGGCACTCGATGCTCCACTCCGTGGCCTACGTCGCCTTCCAGGAGCTGGCCACCCGCATCTCCCACCGCAACACCGGCCACCAGTCCGGCGATCCGGTCTGCGACCGGATGCTCGCCCGCATCGCCACCGACGAGAACCTGCACATGGTCTTCTACCGCAACCTGCTGCGGGCGGCCTTCGAACTGGCCCCGGACCAAACGATGTCGGCGGTGCGCGACGTGGTGGTCGACTTCCGGATGCCCGGTCACGGCATCCCCGGCTTCGAGCGGGCCGCGGCGCAGATGGCGATCGGCGGGATCTACAACCTGCGCATCCACCACGACGACGTGCTCCAGCCGGTGCTGCGCCATCTGAAGGTCATGGAGATCGGCGGGCTCGGCCCGGAGGGCCTGATGGCCCAGGAGGAGCTGGGCCGGTACCTGGACGGCCTGGACGGCGAGGCCAGCAGGCTCGACGAGCGCCTGGCCGCCCGCCGCGCCCGTATCGAGGCCCGCAAGGCGGCCGCCGGCTCCTGAACCGCCCTTTCCGGGCCGGTCTCTCCCGTCTCTCCCCCGAGCGGAGAACGGCCCGGAGGCGCCACCCCGTGGCGTCCCCGGGCCGTCCTGTCGGCGCGGCACCGCCGGCCGGCCCTGACCGACCCCGTTCCCCTCCGGCCCGGGGCCCGGCCGGGTCAGGTGCCTGGCCGGCTCAGGTGCCCGCGGCGCCGATCTGCCGCAGCACCCCGAGGTCGTCCCAGTTCCACCAGCTCTCCGCGATCTTCCCGTCCTCGAGGCGGAAGGTGGCGTGGCCGGTGGTCGAGACCTCCCTGCCGGTGGGTTCCAGTCCCTGGTAGGCACCCGAGTGGCGACCGGTGTAGGACAGCCGCGCGCACACCCGGTCGCCCTCGGCGACCAGGTCCTCGACGGCCACCATCGGCTCGAACGCCTCGAAGGCCCGCGCGTTCTCCTCCTTGGCACGTGCGAGCCCGAGGTCGTAGGAGGTCAGCGCGGGGTCGTGGTGCGTGTAACCGTCGGTGCACAGTCCGTCGGCCGCATCGAGGTTCCGCCCGTTGATCACTTCCTCGACGAAGGTGCGGACCATACCGGTGTTGAGCTGCTCGTCCCGGGAGACCTCGAGATCGGTGAAGGTCGGCTCCCCGTCGCAGGCCGCCACCAGCCGGTGGAAGATCTGGTCGGTCTCGGGCAGGTGGGAGTTGCGCATCGCCTCCTCGTAGGAGGGGAACTCCACGATCTCCACCACGTGGTCGGGGTCGGAGCGGTCACGTGCGACGACCGAGTGGGTGGCCGTCCGCTTGCCCTGGGTCGCCTGGACCCAGTCGTCCATCAGCCGGTCCACCTCGTCGGCGCGGTGGGTCTTGCAGTCGATGACCTGGATGAATGTCATGGGGCCGCCTCCACCATCGGAGAAATCGGGACACTCCCAGGCTATCGCCGCCATATGGGCTATGTCCGCCTTGCCCCGTCCTCCTTTCCGGGCGCGGACCCGGTTCGTAAGGCCTCTCGGGCATCGAGGCGGCCGGGGTGCAGAACGATCTCGGCGATCTCCCTCACCCGGTCCGGGGTGATGCCGGTGCGCTGCTCGACGGCGAGGGGGTGGGCAGTGGGTTCCAGCTCGACGAGGGGGCGCACACCGACCGCGCGGGTGTGGACGTTCGTCCTCAGATCGACGGTGCTGGGCGAGTAGAGGGCCAGCTCGGTGCTCAGCCGGCCGAAGCACGGGGCCTCGCTCTCCCTGCCGGGGGTGTCCCACAACTTCGCGGTGCGGGCGAAGCTCTCCCTGCTCAGCGAGACCCACACACCCCAGGAGAAGGGCTCCTCACTGCCGGCCACGGGTATCTCGATCAGCCCTTTGACGAAGAAGTGCTCCCCCTTGATCACGCACTGGTCGGCCGATAACAGGCTGTCGGGATCGTCGGCGAGGCTCTCGCTCCAGAAGTCCGGGGCCACGGCGGAGTAGCCCATCGGGAGATCCGGGTGGTGTTCGCCGCAGCACGAGCAGGTGAAACCGGGTTCGTTCATCACGCCGCGAGCCTAACGGCCGCCTCCGACAACGCCGTTCGACCGCGGGCTGTCCCGGCCGCGTACGGAATCCGTCCGTCCGGGGACCCCCGGCCGCCGGGGCCGGACACCGGCGGGCGGCTTCCCGGTCCCCGTCCGTGTGCGTCGGCGCGCCGGCCGGGGGCAGACGACTCGGTATGAGGACATCGACGAGGACATCCGCACCGGCACCGGCGTCGATACGCGGAGGTGCCAGACGGGCGGCGCACAGCTCCGTCATGACAACGGCCGCCCGCTGGGGGCTGGTCGCCTACGGCGTGGTCTACCTGCTGATCGGTCTGCTGGCCCTGCGGATCGCCTTCGGCGACCGGGAGAGCCAGGCCGACAGCGGCGGCGCGCTGCGGGAGCTGGCCCAGCAGCCGTTCGGGCGGATGCTGGTGTGGGCGGTCGGCATCGGGCTCGCCGGGCTGGCCCTGTGGCGGCTGTCGGAAGCCCTGCTGGGCGCGGCGCGCCCGGACGGGCACACACCGAAGGAGCGGCTGCGCTCGGCCGCGCGGTGCGCGGTGCTCGCCGTGCTGTCGGCCTCCGCGATCGCCTTCGCCGCGGGGAGCGCGGACGGCGGATCGAGCGACCGGCAGTCCCAGGACGTCACCTCCCGGGTGCTCGACCTGCCGGCCGGGCGCTGGCTGGTGGGCGCACTCGGTCTGGCGGTCGTCGGGATCGGCGTGTGGAGCGCTTTGCGGGCGCTGCGGCACGAGTTCCGCAAGGAACTGGGTCCGGTGCCGGCTCATCTGCGCCGCACCGTGGACGTGCTGGGTGTGGCCGGCGGCCTCGCGCGCGGGCTGGTCTTCGCGGTGGCGGGCGGCTTCGCCGTCCTGGCGGCCGTGCGGTACGACCCGGACAGCGCGAAGGGCCTGGACGACTCCCTGCGCGCCCTCGCCGCCGCTCCGGCCGGCCCGTGGCTGCTGGCGGCGGTCGCCACGGGGCTGGCCCTGTACGGGCTGTTCCTCTTCGCGCTGGCCCGCTGGCACAAGAGCTGAAACACGGCCCAGGGGGCGGGCCGGGTCCGAACCGGCGTCCTCCGCGCCAGGGACGGGCGCGACTGCCTCCGCGCTGCGTCCGGCCATCGGGCGGATGCCATCACCCGCCCGGCGGGTCCCGGCCGGCGGGGCGGCGTACGGCGGGCGGCTGAGTGCCGGACAGGCGGCCCGCGCCTATGTGGCACAGGGCGTGCCCGCGTGGAAGGTGTTGCCGGGCGTCCCGTTCTACGGCTGGAAGGACGTGCCGCCGGACGGCCACGGGCTGCCCCGGCCGACCGGGGTGGTGTGGAAGTACGACGCGGGCAGCCGGACGTTCTGGACGTTCGACGACGCCTCGGTGGTGCGGGCCAAGGCCGCCTTCGTCCGCGAACACGGCCTCGGGGGCGTGATGGTGTGGCCGCTGGACGGCGACGACGCACGCGGAACACTGCTGTCCGCTCTCGACGCGGACCTGCGGAAGGGAAGTTGACCGCACAGCCGCGCCGGGCCGGTGGCCGGCGTCCGGCCACCACCGGCGGCCGGGTGGGCTTCCGGCGGGTCGGCCGGGCGCGGCAGGCGGGTCGCCCGAACGGGTGGAGATGAGTACGTGTACTCATGAGGCGGCACCGCACAGCCACCATGCTGGCCACCGGAATCGGATGTGTCCGGCACGCCCGCGCCGCCCTTCTGCACTTCCGCGCGGCGCGGGGGCAGGGCAGCATGACCTCGGTGATCGCACGGAGCGGGGCACGGAATGGCGGAAGATCGGCAGTCGGATGTCTGGCAGCGGTTGCTCGAGCTCGCGGAGAGACCCAGGGGCACGGGTTCTCCTGCTGCCGGCAGTCCCCGCACGACGCCGGCGTCCACCGACGCCCCGGGCCCCGGTCACGGCGGCACGGGCAACCTCAAGCAGAGCAACGGCCCGTGGACGTCGGCCGCCGGTGTGGCCGACGATCTCGCGGGCAGCATGCAGACGGCGAAGAACCGGCTCGGGACCTCCCACGGCGATGTGGGTGCCGAGGGGGCCGGGCTGGCGAGCATCGCGGCCCTGCACACCGTCCGCCGGTCGTGGGAGCGGCGCCTGGGGGACGCCCGTAAGGAGTGCGAGAGCCTCGGCGGGAAACTGCGGCAGGTCGCCAAGGAGCACGACGAGAACGAGACAGCCACCAAGTCGTCCTTCGAGCGGCTCGGAAGGTGACGGTGGCGAGCGCACTGACCTGGCAGCAGCTCCGCGACTTGGACATCGCCGGAATCGAGGACGCCGCCGACGGCTGGGCCGGGGCGAGCAACCGGTCGGGATCGGCCCGCGACCGGGTCGACAGCGAGATGCTGGCCAAACTGAAGGACTCGCAGGAGGGGGAGGGCGCACGGGCCGCGGTCCGGCGACTGGACCGGCTGGGCGAGAACTTCCACTACATCCATGTGGAGTGCGGACTCGCACGCACTGCCCTGGACGGCTTGGCACACGAATTCAAGGGGTTTCAGAAGAATTTGAGAGACGCCCTCGACGACGCCGGGGTCCTGAGGTTCACCGTCCACGCCGACGGCACCGTCAGTTACCCCTCAGCGGGGGAGGAAGTGGGCGGTGTCAGACCGCCGGGCGGGACCGTCACCGGCTCGCACGACCTGCTGAAGCCCACCACCGACCCGTCCCTGAAACTGCCCGGCCGCAATCCGAACCGTGCCAAGGCCCAGGAGATCGCCGACCGGATCGCGCGCGTCATGCGGGACGCGCGAACCGCTGACGGCGACTACGCGGAGACGATCAGGAGGCTGAGGACCAAGCCCGGGGTCGACGTCAGCGACGCCATGTGGGCCGACGCCCACCGCGATTCCGCCACCGCGCGCGACGCGGCCTACGACTACCTCGGCAAGGAGATCCCCCGCGACCTCTCCCCGGCCCAGCGCAAGGAGTGGTGGGACGAGCTCGGCAAGGAGGAGCGGGAGCACTACCTGACCCTCTACCCCCGTGAGATCGGCTCCCTGGACGGCATCCCCGCGGAGGCCCGCGACAGCGCCAACCGGACCTACCTGCCGCTACTGATGGGCAAACTGGAAGGCGAGGGGACGGAGAGCGCGGCCACCAAGCTCCAGGGACTCCAGGTCATCGACCGGAAGTTGAACGAGGACAGCGAGCCGCCGATGTTCCTGCTCGGCATCGGGGACGAGGGCAACGGGCGCGCGATCGTCAGCTACGGAAACCCGGACACGTCGAAGAACGTGTCCGCGTACGTTCCCGGACTGGGAACCGCTCTGGACGAGGATTTCGCCAACAACGACCTGGAGCGAGCGCGGGACACCGCACTCTCGGCCCAGAAGTACGATCCCTCGAGCGCGTCGATCGTCTGGCTCGGCTACGACGCACCACAGCTTCCGGCCGAGGAGTGGATGGACAACGCCGATGTCATGAGCAAGAGCCACGCTGCCACCGGTGCACCGGCGTACAACGAGTTCATGGGCGGTCTGGCCGCGACCAACCGGCACTCCGACCCCCATCTCACCACGATCGGCCACTCCTACGGCTCGCTCACCGTCGGCCTGGCAGCTCAGGAGTCGGGCGGGACTCCCGGCACCGACGACATCATCCTGCTGGGAAGCCCGGGAGTGGACGCGGAAAGAGCCGAGGAACTCGGGGTGGGCGAAGGGCACGTCCACGTCGGGGCGGCGGAAAACGATCCGGTGACGAAGCTTCCCTCGAAGAAGGAGACTCTGAGTGGTGCACTCGGCCTCAGCATGGGACCACTGGGTGGGTATCTGAGTTCGGAACTGGCGGATGTCGGGGACGACGACATCTGGTTCGGCAAGGATCCCGCCGGCGAAGCATTCGGCGCCAACCGATTCAGAGTGGACGACGGCCCACGCCCCTTCATCGACGGCGAGGGCCCCACCCCGGCCCACTCCAACTACTTCAATCCCAAGAAAGATCCGGAATCAACCGCCAACATCGGTGCCATCGTCGCCGGTCGGCGCGACCTAGTCACTTCCGAGGAGCATCGGTGAGAGCCCGATCGGCAGCGACAGCACTAATGGTGCTGGCCGTCTCCGGCTGCGGGATCGCAAAGGAAACGGGGAAGACCGTGGAAGAACCGGCCATGAGCATGCAGGAAGCGGCCGAAGAAGCCGACAAGATCATCAGCAGCACCATGCGGGCCGTCAAGCCGCCCATCACATGGGCTCACAGTGTTTCATCCGAAAGCTCTTGCGGAACCTCTGGCGAGGACATCGGGACAGGAGCCGTCACCCGGCGCGCAGCCGTTCTGACCGTCATTTCCGGCGAGCGGAGAGGAAGCTTCCTCGGCGTCCTGGAACGCCACTGGAAGAAGAGCGGATACGAGATCACCAACGTACGGAACCACCCTGACAACCCGGCGATGTTCGCGGCGACTCCGGACGATTTCCGTATGTCCATGGAAGTCGGCTACAAGGGCCAGGCCTTCCTCGATGTCACGACTCCTTGCATGACGGAGTCCGAGGTGGCACCACCCAGGCCGGCGCCCAGCGGGCCGGAGTACACAGGGGAGAAACCGCCGCTCCCCGACAGGCACTCCGACTTCTGGTCCGCGCGGGCCCCTGTGCCGTCCGGCGGGCCGGAGGCAGACGGGAGCTGAAAGGGAACCCCGCCCGTGTCGCCCGGGGCCGGCTCAGCCGGTCCAGGCCGGGTGGCGGGGGTCGTCGGCGCGGACGACCACGTCGGCCGCCTGTCCCGGCCGCACCTCCTCCTCGTAGCGGGCGAAGGCCGGCAGCGTCCAGTGCTCCCCGGCCGGGGTGCGGCGGGCCAGCGCGGCCGGGGTGAGCAGCAGCTGGACCGCCAGGTCGAAGGGGAAGCCGCGGCCGAGCAGCAGCGGGCCGTCCATCACCAGCACGCCGCCGGGCGGCAGTTCGGTGTAAGGGCTGCGGGTGGCGCGGTCGGTGGCCGGATCCCACAGGTCGGGCAGCACACGGCCGCTGCCGCCGGGGCCAAGCGGGCCGAACACCTCCCGCCACAGGGCGCCGTCGTCCAGCCACAGGTCGTAGTACGCGTCCGGGTCCCGGTGTCCGTACTCCAGGCGCAGGGAGGCGGGCCGCAGGAAGCCGGCCGCGCTCACCCGGTGCACCGGCCGGCCGCGCAGCCGCAGCGCCTCGGCCAGGTCGTCCGCCCACTCCCGTGGGCCGGCGACCGGGGCGCCGTCCACGGCGGCGCGCAGCCAGGGCGAGCCGTCGGCGGCCTCGGCGGCGGCGAGGCGGTCGGCGAGACCGCCGACCGCCCGCTCCCGGGTGACGGGCGTGAACGCGCCGCGGCCCGCGGGTGTCAAAGCCGCACCATGACCTGCTCCAGGTCCTTGCGGCGGATGTCGGGAACCCGTGCGCCGTCGGCCGGGTAGCCGACCGGGATGACGTACGCGGCGCGCTCCTCGGGCGGGCGGTCGCACACCTCGTTGAGGAAGCGCATCGGACTGGGGGTGTGGGTGAGGGTGGCCAGGCCCGCCTGGTGGAGGGTGGCCAGCAACAGGCCGACGGCGATGCCGACCGACTCCTTGGTGTAGTACGGGCGCGGGGAGTCGGGCCCCTTGTGGACCTCGAAGACCACGATCACCGCGGGCGCGGTCTCCAGGAACGGCTTACGCCAGTCGGTGCCCAGGGGCCCCAGGGCCTTGAGCCACTCGGCGGAGGCGCGGCGGCCGTAGAACTCCCGCTCCTCGGCCTCGGCGGCCTCGCGCAGCCTCGCCCTGCGTTCGGGGTCGGTGAGGACGACGAAGCGCCACGGCTGGACGTTCGCCCCGCTGGGCGCGGTGGCGGCGGCGCGGATGGCCCACTCCAGGACGCCGTCGGGCAGGGGGCGGCCGGAGAAGTCGCGCACGGTCCGGCGGCGGGCCATCACGTCGTGGAAGGCGCGGGCACGGCTCTCCGCCTCCTCGGCGGGGACGTGCGGCGGCCGGTGCGGGACGGTGGGGTACGCGGCGGGCGGCTCGTCGGGGAGCCCATTGGTACGGTCCATACGCCGCAGCACAGCACACCCGCGGACGGCGGTAAACACCGCGGCACGTCCGGTCGCGTGCCCGCTCGCGCGTCCGGTGACACAAGGCGGCGCACCGGCGGCACACCGGCGGAAAAACGTTTGCGGCCCCGCCTCACCCGTCCTAACGTTCTTCCCGGCCCTGTCGTCGTCGATCGGAGAAGGCCGTTGCTCGTCTGAGGTCATGAGGCACCGGATCGCGGGACGCCTGTCCGTCCGCGCGGCATCCGCATGTGCGACGACCTCGGGCTGTGAGCCGCCCTCCGGTCCGACCGGACCGTCCCCGTCCGGGGCTCCGGTTCCGCGCTTACACGCGCTCTCCCCATCGTCGTACGGCGCTCCCTCCCGGTACCTCCCGCATGTCGCTCCCTTTCCACACCGAGAGCAGCAGGAGGCCAGCATGGCGCTTTCCCCTTCCCACTCCCCCGCACCGTCCACTCCGTCCGTCGTCTGTACCGGGGTGCGCTTCGCCTGGCCGGACGGCACCCCCGTGCTGGAGGACTTCCAGTTCTCCGCGGGTCCCGGCCGCACCGGGCTGGTCGGCCTCAACGGCGCCGGCAAGTCCACGCTGCTGAAGCTGATCGCGGGCGAGCTGGCCCCGGCCAGGGGGTCGGTACGCACCACGGGCGGGGTGGGCTGTCTTCCCCAGACCGTCCACCTGGACACCGCGCTGCGCGTGGACCGGGTCCTGGGCGTCGCGGAGACCCGCGCCGCGCTGCACGCCATCGAGGCCGGGGACGCGAGCGAGGAGAACTTCACGGCCGTCGGCGACGACTGGGACGTGGAGGAACGCGCCCGTGCCGTCCTCGACCAGCTCGGTCTGGGGCACATCGGTCTGGACCGCACCATCGGCGAGGTCTCGGGCGGCGAGGCGGTCCTGCTGCGGCTAGCCGCGCTGCTGCTGGCCCGGCCGGAGATCCTGCTGCTGGACGAGCCGACGAACAACCTCGACATCACCGCGCGCGGGCGGCTGTACGAGGCCGTCCGCTCCTGGAACGGGGTGCTGCTGGTGGTCAGCCACGACCGCGAGCTGCTGCGGCACATGGACCGGATCGCCGATCTGCGCGACGGCGGGGTCCAGTGGTACGGCGGGAACGTCGATGCCTACGAGAAGGCCCTGGCCACGGAGCAGGAGGCGGCCGAGCGGGCGGTCCGTGCGGCGAGGGCGGACGTCAGGCGGCAGAAGCGCGACCTGGTCGACGCGCACGACAAGCTCGCCGGGCGGATGCGCCAGGGCCGCAAGGCCGCCGCCACCGCGGGCCTGCCGAAGATCGTGGCGGGAGCGCGCAAGCGCGCGGCGCAGGTCTCGGCGGGCAAGCACCGCATCCTGCACGAGGAGCGGCTGGAGGAGGCGCGGGAGCGGCTGGACGAGGCCGCCGAGGCGGTGCGGGACGACGACGAGATCCGCGTCGACCTGCCGTGCACCGCCGTGCCGCGCGGCCGTACCGTCCTGACCCTGCGCGGTCTGGAGCTGCGCTGCGGGGCCCGTGCGGAGCTGGAGTTGCGCGGGCCGGAGCGGGTGGCGCTGGTCGGGCGCAACGGCGCGGGCAAGACCACGCTTCTGCGCACGGTCGCCGGGGAGCTGGAGCCGGCGGCGGGCGAGGCGGTGGCGCACGCGCCGGTGCGGTACCTGCCGCAGCGTCTGGACGTTCTGGACGACGCGCTGTCGGTCGCGGCGAACGTGGCGCGCTTCGCGCCGGGGGCGACCGACAACCGGGTCCGGGCGCGGCTGGCGCGCTTCCTGTTCCGGGGCGCGCGGGCGGACCGCCCGGCCGGGACGCTGTCGGGCGGCGAGCGGTTCCGGGCGGCGCTGGCGGCGTTGATGCTGGCCGAGCCGGCGCCCCAGTTGCTGATGCTGGACGAGCCGACGAACAACCTCGACATGGCGAGCGTGCGGCAGCTCACCGGCGCGCTGGAGGGGTACAAGGGCGCGCTGGTCGTGGCCGGCCACGACGTGGCTTTCCTGCGGGAGATCGGGATCACCCGCTGGCTGGTGCTGGACGGGGAGCTGTCCGACACCGATCCGCTGTAGCCGCCCGCCCCATGGGGCGGGAAAGGGGGCGGGAGAGAGACCGGGGGAGGTTTCACAACTGTGGTGAGACAGCAATACTGTCCGGCATGGATCCGGCTGCCTCCCTGACCGTCGACGAGCTGGCCGCGCGCGCCGGCGTCACCGTCCGCACGATCCGCTTCTACTCCACCCGGGGCCTGCTGCCGCCGCCGGAGATCGGACCGCGGCGGGTGGGGCGGTACGGGCCCGGCCATCTGTCGCGGCTCGCGCTGATCGAGGAGTTGCAGCACCAGGGGATGACTCTGGCGGCCATCGAGCGCTATCTGCGCCAGCTGCCCCCCGGTCTCAGCCCCGAGGACCTGGCGCTGCACCGGGCCCTGGTGGCCTCCTGGGCGCCGGACGCCGAGGCGGAGGCCACCAGGGAGAAGCTGGAGCGGCGGGCCGGGCGGCATCTGGCGGAGGACGACCTCGACCGGCTGGCGGCGATGAACGTCCTGGCCCGGACCGACGACCCGGACGTCTTCCGGATCGACCCGGTGATCCTGCACCTGGGGGTGCGGCTGCTGGATGTGCCCGTCTCGCTGAAGACGCTGCTGGCGGCGCGCGAGGTCGTCCTGGAGCACAGCCGTGAGGCGGCCCGCGAGCTGAGCAGGATGTTCAAGGAGGAGGTCTGGGAGCCCTACCGCCGGCGGGAGTCCGACCCCGAGCAGGTGGAGACGATGCGGACGCTGTCGGCCCATATGCAGCCCATGATC
The DNA here is from genome assembly GCF_043660855.1 of Streptomyces shinuiensis. Taxonomy (NCBI): domain Bacteria; kingdom Bacillati; phylum Actinomycetota; class Actinomycetes; order Kitasatosporales; family Streptomycetaceae; genus Streptomyces; species Streptomyces shinuiensis. The sequence goes on from NZ_JBIHML010000001.1 coordinate 913,352, forward strand.
GTGCAGGCACTGGTGACGGCCTTCCAGCGTTCCATGCGCGAGGAGCTGAAGGCGTCCTTTCCCGACGAGGGGTGACCCGCGCGCGGCGCGGGATGTGCCCTCCAGCGGCCCGGGGCGGTTGCTCCGGCCCCGGACCGGAGCCGGGGTGTGCGGGGAGCCGACGACGGGCGTCCGCCGCCGGCTCCCCGGCGTGCGCCGGAGGACGGGCACGGGAGCGGACGCCCGGCGCGCACCGGGCGGGGGCAGTGAGGGCGCTCCCGCCCGGCAGGGTCTACGCGGCGGGCGTGTCGGTGAAGGTCTCGCCCTTCGCCGCCTTCTCCACCAGCAGCGCGGGCGGCGCGAACCGGTCGCCGTAGAGCGCCTGGAGCTCGCGGGCGCGCGCCACGAAGCCGGGCAGGCCGCCTTCGTAGCCGTTGATGTACTGGAGTACGCCGCCGGTCCAGCCGGGGAAGCCGATGCCCAGGATGGAGCCGATGTTGGCGTCAGCGACCGAGGTCAGCACGCCCTCCTGAAGGCAGCGCACGCTGTCGAGCGCCTCGGAGAAGAGCATCCGCTCCTTCATGTCCGTCAAGGGCACGGACACGTCGGGGCGGGTGAAGTGCTCGCGCAGCCCCGGCCACAGGCCCGCGCGCCGGCCGTCCGCGTCGTACTCGTAGAAGCCGGCGCCGCCGCTGCGGCCGGTGCGGCCGAACTCGTCGACCATGCGGTCGATGACCGCGTCGGCCGGGTGCGGCTCCCAGGTGCCGCCCGTGGCCTCCACCGCGCGCCGCGCCTCGTCGCGGATCTTCCTCGGCAGGGTCAGGGTCAGCTCGTCCATCAGGGAGAGCACCTTGGCGGGGTAGCCGGCCTGGGCGGCGGCCTGCTCCACGGAGGCCGGGTCCACGCCCTCGGCGACCAGCGCCACGCCCTCGTTGATGAACCGGCCGATCACGCGGGAGGTGAAGAAGCCGCGCGAGTCGCCCACCACGACCGGGGTCTTGTCGATCTGCCGCACCAGGTCGAAGGCACGGGCGGTGGCCTCGTCGCCGGTGTGCTCGCCGCGGATGATCTCCACCAGCGGCATCCTGTCGACGGGCGAGAAGAAGTGCAGTCCGATGAACTCCCGCTGCCGCTTGACGCCCTCGGCCAGCGAGGTGATCGGAATGGTGGAGGTGTTGGAGCACAGCAGCGCGTCGGGGGCGACGACGTCCTGGATCTCGGCGAACACCTTGTGCTTGAGGTCGGTGTCCTCGAAGACGGCCTCGATCACCGCGTCGCATCCGGCGAGGTCGGCGGCCTCGGCGGTGGGGGTGATGCGGGCCAGCAGCGCGTCGCGCTTCTCGGGGGTGGTACGTCCCTTGGCCAGCGCTTTGTCCAGCAGGCCGGCGGAGTACGCCTTGCCCTTCTCGGCGGCCTCGGCGCTCACGTCCTTGAGCACGACCTCGATGCCGGCCTTCGCGCAGGCGTAGGCGATGCCCGCGCCCATCATGCCGGCGCCGAGCACGGCGACCCTGCTCACCTTGCGGGGCTCGGTGCCCCGGGGGCGGCTGCGGCCGGAGTTGACGGCCTGGAGGTCGAAGAAGAACGCCTGGATCATGTTCTTGGCGGTCTGCCCGGTCGCCAGCTCGGTGAAGTAGCGCGACTCGATCGCCTGGGCGGTCTCGAAGTCGACCTGGGCGCCCTCGACGGCGGCGGCCAGGATGTTGCGCTGGGCCGGGTAGGGGGCGCCGCCGAGCTGCTTGGCGAGGTTGGCGGGGAAGGCGGGGAGATTGGCGGCGAACTTCGGGTGGGCGGGGGTGCCGCCGGGGATCCTGTACCCCTTGACGTCCCAGGGCTGGACGGAGGAGGGATTGGCGTCGATGAACGCCCGCGCCCTGGCCAGCATCTCCTCCGGGGTGTCGACGACCTCGTGGACCAGGCCCTTGTCCATGGCCTGGCGGGGGCGGTACTGCCTGCCCTGGAGGAGGACGTTCAGCAGGGCGTCGGCGATACCCAGCAGCCGCACGGTGCGCACCACTCCCCCGCCGCCGGGCAGCAGGCCGAGGGTGGCCTCGGGCAGGCCGATCCTGGAGCCCGGGGCGTCGAGTGCGACGCGGTGGTGGCAGGCCAGCGCGATCTCCAGGCCGCCGCCGAGGGCCGCGCCGTTGATCGCGGCGACGACGGGCACGCCGAGGGTCTCGACGCGGCGCAGGTCGCGCTTCATGGCCATGCCGCGCTCGTAGAGCTCGCGGGCCTGCCCGGGCCGCACCGCCAGCAGGTCGTTGAGGTCGCCGCCGGCGAAGAAGGTCTTCTTGGCGGAGGCGACGACGACGCCGCGGACACTCCCGCGTTCGGTCTCAAGGCGGTCGGCGACGTCCGCGAGCGAGGCGGCGAACGCGGCGTTCATGGTGTTGGCGGACTGACCGGGGTCGTCCAGGGTGAGGGTGACGACACCGGTGTCGTCCTGCTCCCAGCGGATGGTGGAGGGGGCTGCCATGGTGGGTTTCGGTCTCCGTTGAGGTCTGGCTGCGTCGGTGGGTTCGGGGGGCGCGGGGCCGGTCGGAGCCGGTCAGAGCCGTTCGACGACGGTGGCGGCGCCCATGCCGCCGCCGACGCAGAGGGTGGCCAGGCCGTAGCGCTTGTCGCGGCGCTCCAGCTCGTCGACGAGGGTGCCCAGGATCATCGCGCCGGTGGCGCCCAGCGGGTGGCCCATGGCGATGGCGCCGCCGTTGACGTTGACCTTCTCCATGGGCAGGCCCATGTCGCGTACGAAGCGCAGGACGACGGCCGCGAACGCCTCGTTGATCTCCACCAGGTCCAGGTCCTCGACGGTCAGCCCCGCCTTGGCCAGCGCCTTGCGGGAGGCGGGGGCCGGGCCGGTGAGCATGATCGTCGGCTCGGAGCCGGAGACGGCGGCCGAGACGATCCGGGCGCGGGGGGTGAGGCCGTGGCGCTCGCCGATCTCGCGGCTGCCGACGGCCACCAGCGCGGAGCCGTCCACGATGCCGGAGGAGTTGCCCGCGTGGTGTACGTGGTCGATCTCCTCCACCCAGTGGTACTTCTGCAGCGCCACCGCGTCGAAGCCGCCCGCCTCGCCGATGGTGGCGAAGGAGGGCTTGAGGGAGGCGAGGGAGTCGGCCGTGGTGCCCGGGCGCATGTGCTCGTCGCGGTCGAGGACGACCAGGCCGTTGCGGTCGGTGACGGGGACGACCGAGCGGTCGAAGCGGCCCTCCTTCCAGGCGGTGGCCGCGCGCTCCTGCGACATCGCGGCGTACTCGTCCACGTCGCGGCGGGAGAAGCCCTCGATGGTGGCGATGAGGTCGGCGCCGATGCCCTGGGGGACGAAGGAGGTCTCGAAGCTGGTCATCGGGTCCATGGCCCAGGCGCCGCCGTCGGAGCCCATCGGCACCCGGGACATCGACTCCACGCCGCCGGCCAGGACCAGGTCCTCCCAGCCGGAGCGGACCTTGGCGGCGGCCAGGTTGACGGCCTCCAGTCCCGAGGCGCAGAAGCGGTTCTCCTGGACGCCGGCGACGGTGTCGGGCAGTCCGGCGGCGATGGCGGCGGTGCGGGCGATGTCGGCGCCCTGGTCGCCGAGGGGGGTGACGACGCCGAGCACGACGTCGTCGATGGCGGCCGGGTCCAGGCCGGGGAAGCGGCGGCGCAGCTCGTGGATCAGGCCGACGACCAGGTCGATCGGCTTGGTGCCGTGCAGGGCGCCGCCGGCCTTGCCGCGCCCGCGCGGGGTGCGGATGGCGTCGTAGATGTACGCGTCGTTGCTCGCGTGGGTCGTCACGGTCGAAGATGCCTTCCGGGGAGGGTGGGTCAGGAGAGCAGGGAGCGGCCGATGATCTCCTTCATGATCTCGGTCGTGCCGCCGTAGATGGTCTGGATGCGCCCGTCGGTGAACGCCCTGGCGACGGGGTACTCGGCCATGTAGCCGTAGCCTCCGTGGAGCTGGAGGCAGCGGTCGGCGGTGCGTTTTTGCAGTTCGGTCGCCCACCACTTGGCCATCGAGGCGTGGACGGCGTCCAGCTCGCCGCGGACGTGCTCCTCGATGCAGCGGTCGGCGAAGGCGCGGGTGACGGCGCACTCGGTGGCCATCTCCGCTATCTCGAAGCGTATGTGCTGGAGCCGGGCGAGCGGCCGGCCGAACGCCTCGCGCCCGGTGACGTACTCGCGGGTGATCCGAAGCAGGTGCTCGGCGCCGGCGACGGCGGCCACCGCGATGGCCAGCCGCTCCTGGGCGAGCTGCGTCATCAGGTGGACGAAGGCGCCGTCTCGCTCGCCCAGCAGGTTCTCCTTGGGCACGCGCACGTCGTGGAAGAACAGCTCGGCGGTGTCCTGGGACTTCTGGCCGATCTTGTCGAGGTTGCGGCCGCGCTCGAAGCCGGCCGTGCCGCGCTCGACGACCAGCAGGCTCAGCCCCTTGGCGCCGCCCTCGGGGGTCGTCCTGGCGACGACGATCACCAGATCGGCCAGGATGCCGTTGGAGATGAAGGTCTTGGAGCCGTTCAGCACCCAGTGGTCGCCGCGGTCCTCGGCCGCGGTGCGGATGCCCTGGAGATCGGAGCCCGCGCCGGGCTCGGTCATGGCGATGGCGGTGATCGTCTCGCCGGAGCAGAAGCCGGGCAGCCAGCGCTGCTTCTGCTCCTCGGTGGCCAGCGAGGTCAGATACGGGCCGATGATGTCGTTGTGCAGGCCGATCGCCAGGCCGGGCGTGCCGGCCTTGGTGAACTCCTCGGCCAGTACGGCGCCGTAGCGGAAGTCGTCCTGCCCGCCGCCTCCGTACTCCTCGGGGACGGCCACCCCCAGCAGGCCCTGGCGCCCGGCGGCGCGCCACACGTCGCGGTCGACGGCGCCCTCGCGCTCCCAGCGCTCGTAGTGCGGCAGCACCTCCCGTTCCAGGAAGGCCCGGACCGTCCGCCGGAAGGCCTCGTGGTCCTCGGTGAAGATCTTCCGCTTCATCGTGAGCCTTCCTGTCGTGGGCCGGGCGCGGGGGCGGGCAGGTGCCATTCGCGGGCCACCTCGGCGGCGTCCGCGCCGGGGACGGCGGGCGGGCGGCGCAGCGCGCCGGGGGTGGTGGAGAAGCGGGGGGCGGGGGCGGGCTGGACGACTCCCGCGTACTCGGTGTAGGTGCCGCGGGCGGCCAGGTGGGGGTGGGCGGGGGCCTCGCGCAGGGAGAGCACGGGGGCCACGCAGGCGTCGGTGTCCTCGAAGACCCCCGTCCACTCCCGGCGGGTGCGGGTGCGGAAGCGGGCTGCGACGGCCCGGCGCAGCCCGTCCCAGCGGGCGGGGTCGTCCCGGTCGGCGGCGGCCTGCTCGTCCAGGTCGATCAGGCGGACGAACTCGTCGTAGAACGGCCGCTCCAGCGCGCCGACCGCCATCCAGCCGCCGTCCTCGGTCTCGTAGACGCCGTAGAAGGGGCAGCCGCCGTCCAGCAGGTTGGCGCCCCGGCGGTCCTGCCAGGCCCCGGCGGCCAGCATGCCGTGGATCATCGCGGTCAGATGACTGGTCCCGTCCACGACGGCCGCGTCCACGACCTGGCCGCTCCCGCCCTCGGCGCGGGTGTGGTGGAGGGCGGCGAGGACGCCGACGACGAGGTAGAGGGAGCCGCCGGCGTAGTCGCCCAGCAGGTTGGCGGGGATCGCGGGCGGTCCGGCGGCCGGGCCGATCATGCCCAGTGCGCCGGTGACGGCGGTGTAGCCGATGTCGTGCCCGGCGCTGGCCGCCAGGGGGCCGTCCTGGCCCCAGCCGGTCATCCGCCCGTAGACCAGCTTCGGGTTGCGGGCCAGGCACGGCGCGGGACCGACGCCCAGGCGTTCGGCGACGCCGGGACGCCAGCCCTCGATCAGCACGTCGGCGCGTTCGGCGAGGTCGAGTACGGCGTCGGGGCCGCCGTCCGCCTTGAGGTCGACGATCACCGAGCGCTTGTTGCGGCCGGTGACGTCGAGGGCGGGGTCGATGCCCAGCGGCTGTCCGCCGGGCCGGTCGACGCGGACGACATCGGCGCCGAGGTCGGCCAGGAGCATCGCGGCGAACGGGCCCGGGCCGATGCCCGCCAGCTCCACCACCCGCACTCCGGCCAGCGGTCCGGGGCCTGCGCCTGCCGCTGCCATCCGGTCTCCAGACTTCCGGGCCGCCGCGCCGCGACCGCATGACACCAATGATGTAACACCGGTGATGCTAAGAACGCGGTCCGCTTTCCACAACCCCCGCGGAACGGCAGGTGCGCCACTCCGGTAGCCCAGCCGGGGTCCTCCCACGGGCGCCCGCCCCCCCCAGGGCCGGATATTCGCTCCGGGGTCGCCGACAGCGGCCTCGTCGCCGTAGACCCTCACGGCGGGTTCCGGCCGGCGAGTACGAAGCCGGACGCCGTCGCGGCGATGAGTCTGCCGCCGCCCACGGGTCTGCCTTCCGACCGGAACAACCAACTCATCGGAAGTGGACATGGGCCTCATCCACATCGAACTGTTCGTGACCCTCGACCTCGTCGGCCAGTCACCCGGCAGCCCCGACGAGGACCCGGTGGGGTTCCCGTTCGGCGGCTGGCAGGCACCCCTTATGGACGAGGTCACCGGGGCACAGGTCGGTGCCGCGTACGAGGGCACGGACGCGCTCCTGCTCGGTCGGCGGACGTATGACATCTTCGCCGCCTACTGGCCGTACCAGGAGGGCGGCGAGGACAACACGATCGCCACGCTTTTCAACAGCGTCCCTAAGTACGTCGCCTCCCGCGGCAGGCCCGACCTCTCGTGGGCCGGGTCCACTCGACTCGGCCCGGATCTGGCCCGCGCGGTGCGCGAGATCCGGGACCGGCACGAGCACGTGAAGGTCGTCGGGAGCCTGAACCTGGTGCAGACCCTCCTGCGCGAGAAACTCTTCGACCGTCTCGACCTCTGGGTGCACCCGATCGTGCTCGGCCTCGGGAAGAAGGTGTTCGACGGCGGCGCGGTGCCCACGAACGTCACACTCCTCGAACCGCCGGCAGTCGGCCCGAAGGGCACCGTGTACCTGCGCTACGGGCTCGCCGACGGCACGCCCGGGACGGGGGACATGAGCGCACCCGATCGAGGCGCCGGGCGCGACGGCTGATGCCGTCCCGCACCAGGTGAAGCCGGCTTCGGCGTGGACGGTCCTGCCGACCGGTTCGCGGTCCAGCGCCCCCCACCGGGAGGCCGGCGCATAGACGAGGAGCAGCCCCCGGCCACTGCCTGCATCGGTCAGGGCCGCACGGGAAGCCCCGGTCGTGCTGCCGGCGCAGGGTCAGGTGCCGGGCGAGCCGGGCGCCCAGCGGGATGGAGCTGAACCGCTGGATGAACACACTTGCGGTAGCTGCCCCTTGAGGGGGGGAACGGGTTGCGCCCCGGCCTCGATCCGGCCTGGTCAGAGGGGTTCGACCGGTTCCGCTGCCTTACGCGGAGTCGGCGTACGAGTACGCGGAAGGGGCCATGCGAGTTACCTTCCGTGACGGCGGATCAGCCGGTCGGACATACGGGAGAGATCGGCGATGACAGCGAACGGCACGGGCGGGAACGGCGGCATGGCGGCTTTCCCCCAGGAGGACGGCGACCACACCGAGCCGGAGAGGCTGGACAGCCTCAGAGCGTTCGGCGAGGTCGTCGGGGCGTTCCGCAAGCGGGCGGGTCTGACCCAGGAGTCGCTGGCCCCGAAGGTGCGGTACTCACCGGAGACGGTCGCCTCCATCGAGCAGGGTCGCCGCTTTCCGCCACGGGACTTCGTCGAAAGCGCCGAGGATGTCCTGGACGCGTTCGGCACGGTCAAGGGCGCGGCCCGCCATCTGACCCGGCGGCCGGGGCCGGCCGACTGGTTCCACCAGTGGGCCCAGTTGGAGACGGAGGCGATCAACCTCTACACGTACGAGTGCCGCCTGATCCCGGGCCTGCTCCAGACCGAGGCCTACGCGCGCACGCTCTTCGTGAACCAGCTTCCGCTGCTGAGTGACGACCAGATCGAGGCCCAGTGGGCGGCGCGGGCCGAGAGGCAGCGTCTGCTGCGCGAACGCCCCGGCACCACGTTCGGCTTCGTTCTGGAAGAGCACCTGTTCCTGCGGCAGACGGGCGGCCCGGAGGTGACGCGTGAGCTGATCGACCACGTGCTGGAGATCTCGAAGCTGCGGAACGTGGAGGTGCAGATCATGCCGCTGGTGCGCGGGAACCATGCGGGTCTGGACGGCTCAATGCAGCTTCTGGAGACTCCAGACAACCGATGGTTCGCCTACAACGAAGGCCAGCGGGGTGGGTTGTTCATCAGCGACCACAGGGAGCTGAGCATTCTCCGGATGCGGTATGCCAGGACGCGTTCGCAGGCTCTTGCTCCCGAAGACTCCGTGAGCCTGTTGCGGCGGATGCGAGGAGCAGCATGAGCAGCACGGAACTGTCCTGGTTCAAGAGCAGCTACAGCAGCGGCTCCGGCGGTGACTGCGTCGAGGTCGCCCTCTCCTGGCACAAGTCCAGCCACAGCAGTGGTGGAGACGGCGACTGCGTGAAGGTCGCCTCCTGCCCCGGCACCGTCCATGTGCGGGACTCCAAGGACAAGGACGGCCCTCAGCTCGCCATCACCCCGGAGGCGTGGAGCGGCTTCCTCGCCTACGCGGCCCGGAGCTGACCGCTCACGCAGCCGAACGCCTCGCACCGGAACGCCTCCGGTGCGGGGCGTTCCGCCCGGGGCGGCGGCGGGCCGTCAGCCGGCCGCTCGCGCGTCGAGCTCCGCCACCAGCCGCTTGGGCGCGATGGTGCGGTAGCTCTCCTCGAGCCACTCCCGCAGCAGCTCCGCGTCCGGGGCGTCCGGCTCTCCCAGCGGGATGGTCACCCAGCCCGCCCGGCCGAGTCCGTAGCCGGTGGGGACGGCGCCGGGGGCGGACATCGCGTGGGCGTGTGCCTCGGGGTCGGTGAGCTTGACGGTGACGGTGGGCGGGGAGTCGCCCCGCCCCGCCACGAGGTGCCCGAGGAAGAGGAAGACGAAGATCTTCCGATTCACCTTGACCACGGGCTCCCCCCAGGGGAAGTCCTCGTAGGCGCCGGGCAGTTCGAGGGCGAACTCACGCACCCGCTCCCGTACCGCCCGCGCGTCGCCGCGCCCCTTCGCACGCTCGTCCATGCCCCCACCGTAGGGTCGGGCACCGACAGATGGTTCCGTCCACCGCCCCTCTCACCCCCAGGAGGTCAGGAGTGCCCCGCAACGACCGCGAGTACGACGTGGTGCTGTTCGGTGCGACCGGTTTCACCGGCGGGCTGACGGCCGAGTACCTGGCCGCCCACGCCCCCGGCGAATGCCGCTGGGCGCTGGCCGGGCGCAACCGCGACAAGCTGCTGCGGCTGCGCGAGCGGCTGGCGCGGATCAACCCGGCCTGCGCCGAACTGCCGCTGCTGCACGCCGATGTCACCGATCCCGGCTCGCTGCGCGCGGTCGCGGAGAGCACCGCGGTGGTGGCCACCACCGTCGGCCCGTACGTCGAGTACGGGGAGCCGCTGGTGGCCGCGTGCGCCGAGGCCGGGACGGACTACGCCGACCTCACCGGCGAGCCGGAGTTCGTCGACATGATGTACCTGCGCCACCACGACCGGGCCCGCCGTACCGGGGCTCGGCTGGTGCACGCCTGCGGTTTCGACTCGGTGCCGCACGACCTGGGCGTGCTGTACACCGTCGAGCGTCTTCCCGAGGGGGTGCCGCTGCGGATCGACGGCTATGTGCGGGCGTCGGGCGCCTTCTCCGGGGGGACGTTCGCCTCCGCGCTGACGGCGTTCTCCCGGGGCCGGCAGATGCGGGCCGCGGCGCTGGAGCGGCGGCGGGTGGAGTCCCGTCCGGCCGGGCGCCGGGTCAGCGCGCCGCTGGACCGGCCGCGCCGCAGCGGGAAGGCGGGGGTGTGGGCGGTGCCGCTGCCGACGGTCGATCCGCGGATCGTGGCCCGGTCGGCGGCCGCCCTGGAGCGTTACGGCCCGGACTTCCGCTACCGGCACTACGCGGCCGTCCGCAGGCTGCCCGTGGCCGTGGGCGGCATCGCGGGCCTGGGCGCGCTCTTCGCCGCCGCGCAGCTCCCGGCCGCGCGCCGCGCGCTGTCGGCCCGGCTGGCTCCGGGCGACGGGCCGAGTCCGCGCAAGCGGGCGGAGAGCTGGTTCAAGGTCCGCTTCTTCGGGGAGGGCGGCGGCCGTCGGGTGGTGACGGAGGTGTCCGGTGGCGATCCGGGCTACGACGAGACCGCGAAGATGCTGGCCGAGTCGGCGCTCTGTCTGGCGCTGGACGACCTGCCGCAGACCTCGGGCCAGGTCACCACGGCCGTGGCGATGGGGAACGCGCTGATCGACCGGCTGGTGCGGGCCGGGATGGGCTTCCGGGTGGCCTCCTCCACGGAGCGCCGCTGAGCGTCGCGGGCGGGCCGGGACCGGCCGGTACCAGGGGCCGGGTGGCGGGCGGTCAGCCCGTCACCCAGGAGGCTATGACGCAGAGCATGGCTATCACCCAGCCCACGGCGAGCGTGCCCGCCAGGGCGAGCGCCAGGACGGGGCCGCGCCCGAGGTCCGGGGCCAGGGAAGGGGACATTTCGGGGGTTCCGTGCACGTTCTCCATGATCCGCTCCATGCACTCAGAGTGCCGTCTCACCACGGCTTCCAAACATCCGTACGCGTACTCATCCGCGTAAGGGATCAAGCTAGGTGCGGGGACTGACAACGCGATCTCCGCGCGGGGTCGCGGGGTCGCGGGGCACAATGCGTGCATGGATCAACGGTCTTGGGCCCGGGTGTGGGCCGCACTCGGCGGCGATCCCGGTCTGTGCGAACGTGTCCGTCTCGTCCCCCGAGTCCTCCCTGACGGAACCGGCGGTGTGCTGCCCGCCCGGCTGCCGGTGCGGGAGCTGGCGCGTTCCACCGTGGCGGTGTGCGCGCTGGCGGCGGCCGAGTTCGGGACCCGCTCCGTCACGGGGAGTACGGGGACGGCCGTGCCCGGGGTCGGGGTGGACGACGGGGCGGTGGCCACCGCGTTCGTCAGCGAGCGCCATCTGCGGATCGACGGGCGCGCGCCGGCCACGTTCGCGCCGCTGTCGCGTTTCTGGCGCACCGGCGGCGGTTGGCTGCGCACTCACGCCAACTACCCGCATCACCGCGCCCGGTTGCTGTCCGCGCTCGGTGCACCGGACGGCGGCGGGGCACCGGCCGACGAGGCGCTGGCCGCCCGGGTCGCCGCCGTGCTGGCGGAGCGCCGCGCCGAGGAGGTCGAGGAGGCGGTGTACGCGGCGGGCGGTCTGGCCGTCGCCGTCCGTACGCCCGGGCAGTGGTCGGCGCATCCGCAGGGCGCGGCCGTGGCCCGGCTCCCGCTGGTGGGGATGGAGCGGCTGGACGACGCGCCGGCACTGCCGCTGCCCTCCCCCGGCTCGGGATCGGGTTCCGGCGCCGGGCTGCGCGTGCTGGACCTCACCCGTGTCATCGCCGGTCCCGTGGCCACCCGCACCCTCGCCCTGCTGGGCGCCGACGTGCTGCGGATCGACCCGCCGCACCTGCCCGAGAGCGCGGACGCGCACGCCGACAGCGGGTTCGGCAAGCGGTCGGCCCTGCTGGACCTGGCGTCCCGCTCAGGCCGCGCCTCCTTCGAGGAGTTGCTGGGAAAGGCCCATGTGGTGGTGACCGGCTACCGTCCGGGCGTGCTGGACCGCTTCGGGCTGTCGGCCGGGGAGCTGGCCGGGCGGCGGCCGGGTGCGGTGGTGGCTCAGCTGAGCGCCTGGGGCGGGCCCGGCACCGGTCCGTGGGGCGGCAGGCGGGGTTTCGACAGCCTGGTGCAGGCGGCGAGCGGCATCGCCGTGACCGAGGGCGGGCCGGACGGCGAACCGGGTGTGCTGCCCGCGCAGGCCCTGGACCACGGCACGGGTTACCTGCTGGCCGCCGCCGTGCTGCGCTCGCTCACCGACCAGCGCGACGGCGGGGGTTCGCGGCGCGTACGGCTCGCGCTGGCGCGGACCGCGCACTGGCTGCAGCACGAGTTGGAGGGAGCGCGGGAGCCGGAGGAACCGGACGAGGTGCGGGAGCCGTACGACCCGGCCGGCTGGCTCGTCGAGACGGGCGGCCCGCCGGGCCGGCTGCGCCACGCCGTCTCCCCGGTGGCCTACGACGGCGGGCCGGAGGGCTGGGCCCGGCCGCCGGGGCGGCCGGGCGGGGACGAGCCGGTGTGGGGGTGAGGGGGCGGCGGGTCAGCCGTCCGGGTCCTCACGCCTCCGGTCATGGCCGTGCCCGTGGCCGTACGTGTGGCCGTGGTCGTGCCCGCCGTCCAGTCGCTTGCGCTCCCGGCGTTCCGCGCGCCTGCGCTTGCGCTCGACCCCGACGCCGCCCCAGAAGGCGAAGCCGCTGACCACCACGCGCGGTGCGCCCGGCTCCCCCCGGCCCGCGGCGCTGTGGTCGAAGCCGCCCATGACACCGATGCCGCGTACGTCGACCTCGGCCTCCTCCGGGGCGATCACGTTGACGCCGCCCATGATCGCGAAGCAGCGGATCTCCACCTCACGGTCCTCGAAGTACGCCTCACGCAGGTCGATCTCCCCGCCGCCCCAGAAGGCGAAGCAGGTGAAGCGGCGGGGAGCGGTCCACGGCCCCTTGCGTACGAAGCCGCCCATGATCGCCACTGCGCCGCGGGAGGTGGCGCTGCCGCCGAAGCGGTCGGCCCAGCCGCGGCCGGCCCGGGCGGGCTCGGCCGGGGTGGTGGGGGCGGTTGTCCGGGGCAGGTCCTTGATCAGGGGGGCCAGTTCGCCCTGGGTGCGCGCGGCATAGGCGGAGTCCAGCCGTTGCTGGAACTCCTCCATGTCGAGGCGCCCTTCGGCCACCGCCTCGCGCAGCACCTCGGCCACCCGCTCCCGGTCGGTGTCGGAGGCCCTCATCTCGGGCAGATCGTCGGTCATGGCGGCAGGCTACCGGCCGGGCCCGGCCGGCCGTCAGGCCAGGTCGATGCCGGGGTAGAGCGGGTGCCCGGCCAGCAGGTCGGCGGCGCGTCCGGCGACGGCCTCGGCGATCTTCGGCTCCAGCAGGTACCGGGCCCTGGAGGTGGCGCCGGCCGCGGTGGTGCCCGGCTCGGCGGCGGTGAGGGTGGTGTGGATCAGGTCGGCGACCTCGTCCATCTCGGCCGTTCCCAGCCCGCGCGTGGTCAGGGCGGGGGTGCCGATGCGGATGCCGGAGGTGTACCAGGCGCCGTTGGGGTCGCGCGGAACGGCGTTGCGGTTGGTGACGATGCCGGCGTCCAGCAGCGCGTCCTCGGCCTGGCGGCCGGTGAGGCCGTAGCCGGCGACGTCCACCAGGGCCAGGTGGTTGTCGGTGCCGCCCGTGACCAGGCGCGCGCCGCGGCGCATCAGCCCCTCGGCGAGGGCCGCGGCGTTGTCCACCACCTGCTGCGCGTAGGTGCGGAAGGCGGGCTGCCGGGCCTCGGCCAGCGCCACGGCCTTGGCGGCCATGACGTGGGGCAGCGGGCCGCCGAGGACCATCGGGCAGCCGCGGTCCACGTGCTCGGCCAGCGCCTCGTCGCACAGCACCATGCCGCCGCGCGGGCCGCGCAGGGACTTGTGGGTGGTGGTGGTGACGATGTTGGCGTGCGGCACGGGGTCGAAGTCGCCGGTGAAGACCTTGCCGGCGACCAGTCCGGCGAAGTGGGCCATGTCGACCACCAGGGTGGCGCCGACCTCGTCGGCGATCTCCCGCATGATCCGGAAGTTCACCTTCCGCGGGTAGGCGGAGTAGCCGGCGATCAGGATGAGGGGGCGGAACTCGCGGGCGGCGGCGCGCACCGCGTCGTAGTCCAGCAGGCCGGTGGCCGGGGCGGTGCCGTAGCTGCGCCGGGCGAACATCTTGCCGGAGATGTTGGGGCGGAAGCCGTGGGTGAGGTGGCCGCCGGCGTCCAGGGACATGCCCAGCATCCGCTGGTCGCCCAGCGCGCGCCGCAGCTCGGCCCAGTCCTGCTCCGACAGGTCGTTGACGTGCCTGGCCCCGGCGCGCTCCAGGGCGGGGCTCTCCACGCGCTGGGCCAGGACGGACCAGAAGGCGACGAGGTTGGCGTCGATGCCCGAGTGCGGCTGGACGTAGGCGTGGTCGGCGCCGAACAGCTCGCGGGCGTGCTCGGCGGCCAGCGCCTCGACGGTGTCGACGTTGCGGCACCCGGCGTAGAAGCGGCGGCCGACGGTGCCCTCGGCGTACTTGTCGCTGAGCCAGTTGCCCATGGCCAGCAGCACGGCCGGGGAGGCGTAGTTCTCGCTGGCGATCAGCTTGAGGGAGGCGCGCTGGTCGGTGATCTCGGCGCCGATGGCGTCGGCGACGCGCGGCTCGACGGCGCGGATCACGTCCAGGGCGCTGCCGAAGGCGGTGGACGCGGTGGCGGCGGTGCTCGCCGTGTTCCCGGCTGCGCTCCGGGCGGCGGCGCCGGTGTGCGGGGTGGGTGCGGTGGCCATGGGCCTCCTCCTTGACGTCCTCGACGACGGTGCGGGCGGCCCAGGCACGCGGCTCTTCGGCGCGGCGGGCTCGTCACCCGGCGCGCGGGCCGCTCCCCGATGGTCGATCCCATCCCTACGCGCCAGTCACGGCCCGTCCGGAGCCTAGCACTCGCGGACCGCACGGCTCTGGGGCACCGTGGAGACGAGAACCGATCGCCCCACCCTTCGCAGGAGGCACCATGTCCAGCCACACCTACCGGGTGACCGAGATCGTCGGCACCTCGCACGAGGGTGTCGACCAGGCGATCCGCAACGGGGTCGCCCGCGCCTCGGAGACACTGCGGCACCTGGACTGGTTCGAGGTGACGCAGGTCCGCGGCAACATCTCGAACGGCCAGGTCGACCACTACCAGGTGGGACTGAAGGTCGGGTTCCGCCTGGAGGGCGAGGCGTAGGCGAGGAGCGGGGAACGGGACCGCCGCGGCAAGCACCCGCCGGAGTGCCCTTCCCACCCGGTTCACCCTTCTCGCCGGGCCGGGAGGGATAGGAACGCCGTCGCGTGGCACTCGGACGCCCGGAAAGACGCCCCTTGCCACTTTCCGGGCGATTCGGTCATTCCGAGAGGAACGCGGTATGCCCACGGCAGCCACCAACAGCCAGGTCACGATCACCGACGCCCCGGCCCACGGCCGGTTCGAGGCCAGGATCGGCGCGACCCTCACCGGCTTCGCCGACTACGTACGCGACGACGGCCTGGTGACCTATCCGCGGGTGGTGGTGTCCCGGCCCTTCCGCGGCCGGGGCATCGGCGACCGGCTGGTGCGGACCGCGCTGGACGACGCGCGGCGGCGCGGCCTGCGGGTCCGGCCGGCCTGCTCCTTCGTCGAGCAGTGGCTCGTCATGCACCCCGGGTACCGGGACCTCGTGGCAGAGGAGGCCGGGGAGGCCGGGGAGGCCGGGGAGGCCGGGGAGGCCGGGGAGGCCGGGGAGGCCGGCGGGTAGCGCGGGGCGCCGCCCGCCGGGCACCCCCTCAGGCCCTGGACGAAGCCGGGATCAGGGCGTGTTCCACTTCTGATTGGCGTTGCCCGAACAGGTCCAGATCTGCGTCTTCGTGCCGTTGGCGGAGTTGTTGTCCCTCACGTCCAGGCACTTGTCGGAGTTGGGATTGACGATGTCCCGGGCTTCGGTGACGACCCACTGCTGGGCGGCCGTGCCGTTGCAGTCCCAGATCTGGACGGCTGTGCCGTCCGCCGTGCCCGCGCCGGAGACGTCCAGGCACTTGCCGAGCGCCCGTATGGTGCCGTCCGTGCCGACGGTCCACTGCTGGGCGGCGTTTCCGTTGCAGTCGTGGATCTGCACCGGGGTTCCGTTGGCGGTGTCCGCCCAGGCCACGTCCAGGCACTTGCCCGCCAGACCGGTGATGGTGCCGGTGCGCTCCCCCCCACCACCGTCGCCGCTGGTGACGCGGACGTAGTCGACGACGAGCTTCTGCGGGAAGACGGTGCTCGAGTCCGGCGGACCCGGCCAGTCGCCGCCCACCGCGAGGTTGAGGATCAGGAAGAACGGCTTGTCGAACACCCAGCGGTCGCCGCCCAGATCGGCCGGGGTGCGGCGCTGGTAGACCTGGCCGTCGACCGACCAGGTGATGGAGTTCGGGGACCAGTCGACGGCGAAGGTGTGGAAGTCGTCGGCGAACGCCCGGCCGCCGGAGAGGGTGTAGCCGGCGCCGACGCCCTCGCCGCCGGAGTAGCCGGGGCCGTGCAGGGTGCCGTGCACGGTGCCGGGCTCGTAGCCGACGTTCTCCATGACGTCGATCTCGCCGCTGTCGGGCCAGCCGACGCTGCCGATGTCGTGGCCGAGCATCCAGAACGCCGGCCACATGCCCTGGCCGCGCGGGAGCTTCATCCGGGCCTCGATGTGGCCGTAGGTGGTGGTGAACTTCCCGGCGGTGTTCATCCGGGCCGAGGTGTACTCGCAACGCCCGTACCAGCACTGGTAGTCACCCGGGTTCTCCTTGCGGGCGGTGATCACCAGACTGCCGTTGCCGTCGAGCGCGGCGTTGGCGTTGCCCGGGGTGTAGTACTGCCGCTCGTGGTTGTTGCCGCTGTTGTCGCCGGTCTCCAGCTGCCATCTGCGGCCGTCGACCGCCGATCCGGCGGGTCCGTCGAAGTTCTCCTCGAACAGCACCGCCGCCGGGGCCGCTTCGGTCTTCTGGACGGCCTTCCGGGCGGTCTCGCCCGCCGGGCCGGCGGCCGCGGTGCCGGTGACCGCCAGGGTCGCGGCCAGCGCCAGCAGTGTCGCCGCCGCCCCGCGTCGGGACCGTCGGGGCCGGCTGCTCCTGCCGCGGGGAGGGTCGTGGGGAGGGTGGGGGGTTGTTGGGTGCATGACCATCACATCCGTCTGTCGTCCGGAGGATCCGGCGGTGGGGGCCGCTCCCTCCGTGTACGGGCCGCGGGCGTGTGACCGCACGGCGGCCGCGGGGCATGGAGCCGCCTCGTGCACGGTGAGGGCGCGGTGCGGACGGGAGCGGGCGGGCAGCGCTCGGCGTACCGACCGCCCGCGTTCCGGGCTTGCTTCGGGCAGTGAGTCAACTCCCGGGGAAACCTGGCCGTCAAGAGCTTGAACGAGACCAATCAGCTTCAAGAAATGAATGAGAGAGCGCTCTTGAGAGCGTTCTCAAACAGTGACACCCATTTTTGACGTGAAGTCTTGACGCCCTTGCTCGCTGCCGTTTGACTCCGTGCCCATGCCCGGCACCGGTCCCGGAACCGGTGCCGCCGAACCGAGCCGCCGGAGGAGTGCCCATGCGCCTCACCACCGCCGACGTCGCCCGCGCGGCCGGCGTCAGCGGGTCGGCCGTCTCCCGGGCACTCAACGCCGAGGGCGGGGTGGACGGCCGCGTCCGCCACCCGGGGTTCCCCTCCGTCGCCACCACCAACGCCCTCGGCGACGGGCAGGCGGCACACCGGCTGCCGGGCCTCGGGCGCCGCAGACCGCTGGCGGCCACCGGCCCGGTCCTCGCACCCCAGAAACCCCGCCCCTGACCCGCACCGCTGCGGAACCCTGATGAGAGCGCTCTCAAGCGCAGGCACCCAACCATTTTGAGAGCGCTCTCATAACCAGCCGGGATCGCTCCCTCACCCAAAGCGATCGAACAGGAAAGACCCAGGAGGAGACACCATGAGAGTCCGAGCCCGGACCAGAACCGCCGTCGCGGTGGCCCTCGCCGCCACTGCCCTGCTCGCCGGCTGCACAGCGGGCGCCCCCGGTGCGGGCGGTGGGCAGGCCAAGGGCGACAAGGGCGTGCTCACCGTCGGCATGCCCAACGGCCCGCAGACCGACAACAGCAACCCGTTCCTGGGCACCTCCGCGGGCGCCTCCCTGGGCTACCGCCACATGATCTACGAGCCGCTGGTGATGGTGAACGGCGTCCGACCCGCCGACAAGGGCACGCCCTGGCTGGCCAGCGAGTGGAAGTGGTCGGACAACTACAGGAAGCTCACCCTGACCGTGCAGGACGGACCCACCTGGTCCGACGGGAAGGAGTTCGGCGCGGGGGACGTGGAGTTCACCTTCCGGCTGCTGAAGGGGAACGAGGCGCTCAACACCAACGCCGTCCCCTACGACGGCATCAGCCGCGAGGGCGACACCGTCGAGCTGACCTTCCCCGAGTCGCAGTTCGTCAACCAGAGCAAGATCCTGACCACCTTCGTCGTGCCCGAGCACATCTGGTCCGAGGTGGAGAATCCCGAGACCTGGCCCAACAAGAAGCCCGTGGGCACCGGCCCGTACACGCTCAAGACCTTCACGCCGCAGACCATCACCCTCACCGCCCGCGACACCTACTGGCAGGGCAGGCCCAAGGTCGAGGAGTTGCGCTACACCTCCTACAACGACAACAACGCGCAGACCACGGCCCTGGCCAACGGCACCTGCGAGTGGTCCTTCGTCTTCACTCCCGACTACGAGAAGATCTACGTCGCCAAGGACCCCGAGCACCACAAGCTCTGGTTCCCCTCCGGACTGGGCGTCCACGGCCTGTGGTTCAACACCGCCAGGAAGCCCTTCGACGACCCGGCGCTGCGCCGCGCCATCAACCACGTCGTCGACCGCGAGGCCATCCACGTCCGGGCGCAGGCCACGCTCTACCCGGAGATCGAGAGCGTGACGGGCATCCCGCTGCCCGCCGGCGAGCCCTTCGTCGCGCCCGAGTACAAGGGCGAGAAGCACAAGGTGGACGTCGAGGCCGCCAGGAAGGAGCTGAAGAAGGCCGGTTACACCCTGGCCGGAGGCGTTCTGAAGGACCCCTCGGGCAAGCCGGTGACGATGACGCTCACCGACCCGGCCGGCTGGTCGGACTACCTCACCGGCCTGTCGATCATCAAGGACAACGTCAAGAAGATCGGCATCGAGGCCAAGGTGAAGACCCAGACCGTCGACGCCTGGACCACCGCGATGAACGAGGGCGACTTCGACGCCAGCCTGCACTGGACCAACAGCGGCGCCACCCCGTACGACATGTACCAGCACGTGATGGACGGCGAGCTGTACCAGCCGGTCGGCAAGGCCTCCCCCGGCGGCAACTTCGGCCGCTTCCGCGACAAGGCGGCCACCGAGGCGCTCAAGGAGTACGCCAACGCCGGTGACGAGGGCACCCGCACCGAGGCGCTGAACGAGCTCCAGCGGATCATGGTCGAGGAAGTGCCGCTCATCGCCACCGCCGCCGCTCCCATCGGTGCCGAGTACAGCACCCGCAACTGGGTCGGCTGGCCCTCGGAGTCCGACCCGTACGCGCCGCCGCAGCCCACCCAGCCCAACTCCCTGGACGTCGTCCTGCACCTGCGCCCCGCCTCCTGACGGCACGCGGGCGCCGGACGCCGGGCGGGCCGCCCGCCCCGCCGCACACCCCATCCCATCCCCGCACCGCGGCGGGGCGGGCCCCGTCCGGCACCTCCGGCTTCCCCGCGCACACGGCACAGGCGGCACAGGCGGCACGAACAGCCATGACCACAGGGACGACAGGAAGAGTCATGTCCGAAGAACGCTCCGAAGAACACGCCGCACCACCACCCGACCGCGCCCCCGGACCCGACGGGCGCGTGGTGCTGGAGGCCGAGGGGGTGAGCAAGCACTTCCCGGTGCGGCGCGGTGCCCGCGCGCTGCTGGGCGGGAAGCGCCGGGCCGTCCACGCGGTGGACGACGTGTCGCTGCGGCTGCGCCGCGGTTCGGTGACCGCGCTGGTGGGCGAGTCCGGGTCGGGCAAGTCCACAGTCGCCCGGCTGCTCGCCCAGCTCCATCCCGCGACCGCCGGGGAGATCCGGCTGGACGGGAGACCGGTGCGGACCGGGCGGGGGCGGGCGTTCCGCGCGTACTGCCGGCACGTCCAGCTGATCTTCCAGGACCCGTTCGCCTCGCTCAACCCGGTGCACACCGTCCGCTACCACCTCACCCGCGCGCTGCGTATCCACGGCCGGGCCGGCAGCGGTGCGGCGGAGCTGGAGAAGGCGCTGGCCGCCCTGCTGGAACGGGTGCAGCTCACCCCGGCCTCCCGCTATCTGGACGCCTTCCCGCACGAGCTGTCCGGCGGGCAGCGCCAGCGGGTGGCCATCGCCCGCGCCCTGGCCGCCGATCCGCGGGTGCTGCTGGCCGACGAGCCGGTCTCGATGCTGGACGTCTCCATCCGCCTGGGCGTGCTCAACCTGCTGCGCGACCTGAGGGAGCGGCTGGACCTGGCCATCCTCTACATCACCCATGACATCGCCTCCGCCCGCTACTTCGCGGACGAGACGCTGGTGATGTACGCGGGGAGGATGGTCGAGGGCGGCGACAGCGAGACCGTCACCCAGCGCCCCGCCCACCCCTACACCCGGCTGCTGCTGGCCTCCGCTCCCGACCCGGACCGGGTCACCGGGGGCGGCGAGGGCGGCGGAGACGGCGGGGAGACCGCGGACCCGTCGGCGAGCGAGCCGCCCAGCCTGATCTCGCCGCCCGCCGGCTGCCGCTTCCACCCGCGCTGTCCACTGGCGATGGAGCGCTGCCGCGACCGGACCCCGCCGCGTTTCGACCTCGACGGCGGCCAGTGGGCGGCCTGCTGGCTGTACGACACCTCTGCGGACGCCCCGCCCGCCGGGAACGCGTCGACCACCGGGGCCGGGCGGGGGGCCGCGTCGTGAAGTTCGTCCTCCAGCGCCTGGCGTTCTACCTGCTGACCGCCTGGGCGGCCATCACCATCAACTTCCTCATCCCCCGGCTGATGCCCGGCGACCCGGTGCAGTCGCTGCTCGCCCGCTACCGGGGCCAGCTCTCCAGCAAGTCCATCGCCTCCCTGGAGACCCTCTTCGGGCTCGACCGGGACAGCTCGCTGTGGCGGCAGTACACCGACTACTGGGCCAGTCTGGCCCGCGGGGACCTGGGGACGTCGTTCACCTACTTCCCCACCCCCGTCTCGGAGGTGATCTCCCAGAGCCTGCCGTGGACGCTGGCCCTGGTCGGCACCACGACCCTGATCAGCTTCCTGCTCGGCACCGGCATCGGCGTCTTCGCCGGCTGGAAGCGCGGCTCCTGGCTGGACGGGCTGCTGCCGGTGACCACCTTCATCTCGGCCATCCCGTACTTCTGGCTGGGGCTGATCGCCATCGCGGTGTTCGCCGTGCAGTGGCCGCTCTTCCCCGCCTCCGGCGGCTACGACGCCTCCCTGGTGCCCTCCCTCGGCGGGGCGTTCGTCTCCAGCGCGCTGTACCACGCGGTGCTGCCGGGCGTGACCGTCGTGCTCAGCGCGATGGCCGGCTGGGTGCTGGGGATGCGGAACATGATGGTGACCGTCTCCTCCGAGGACTACGTGATGGTCGCCCAGGCCAAGGGGCTGCCCGAGCGCCGGGTGATGTTCTCCTACGCAGCCCGCAACGCGATCCTGCCCAACGTCTCCGGCTTCGCCCTCTCGCTGGGCTTCATCGTCGGCGGCACGCTGCTGGTGGAGATGGTCTTCTCCTATCCCGGCATCGGCTACGTCCTCTTCCAGGGCGTCGGCGCCAAGGACTACCCGCTGATGCAGGGCGTCTTCCTGATCATCACCCTGGCCGTGCTGGCCGCCAACCTCCTGGCCGACCTGCTCTACATGATCCTCGACCCGCGCACCCGGAAGGAGGGCTGACCCATGGCCGTCCAGGCGTCCGAAAGCAGCGCCGTCGTCCCTGCCGCCGCCCCGCCCGCGGCCCGCCGCGACCGGCTGCGTTTCCTGCGCAACGGCAAGACCGCGACCGGGCTGGCGATCCTGGGCCTGTTCGTACTGCTCGCCGTCGCCGGGGAGTGGCTGGCCCCCCACGACCCGTCCGCGATGAGCGACGACGTGCTCCGACCGCCCTCCTGGGAGCATCCGTTCGGCACGACGCAGACCGGCCAGGACATCTTCTCCCAGGTACTGGTGGGCACCCGCGGGGTACTCGTGGTGGGCTTCGTCGCGGGCTTCTTCGCGACACTGCTGTCGGTGCTGGTCGGGGTGAGCTCCGGCTTCCTGTCCGGCATCGGCGACGAGGTGCTCTCCGCGCTCACCAACATCTTCCTCGTCCTGCCCGGGCTGCCGCTGATCATCATCATCGCCAGCTTCCTGCCGGACTCCGGCGACGTGATCATCGCGGTGGTCATCAGCCTCACCGCGTGGGCCTGGGGAGCCCGGGTGCTGCGTGCGCAGACCATGTCGCTGCGCGCGCGGGACTACGTCCAGGCCGCACGGGCCACGGGCGAGTCCACCTGGCGGATCATCGTCTTCGAGATCCTGCCGAACCTGACCGCCGTCATCGCCTCCGGATTCGTCGGAACGGTGATCTTCGCGGTGCTGTCGGAGATCACCCTGGCGTTCATCGGCGTGGCCGACATCTCCCACTGGAACTGGGGGACCATCCTGTTCTGGGCGCAGAGCAACCAGGCCCTCGGCCAGGGCGCGTGGTGGTGGTTCGTGCCCGCCGGGCTGTGCATCGCGCTGCTGGGCACGGCGCTGACACTGATCAACTTCGGCATCGACGAGTTCGTCAACCCCAGGCTGCGCACCGCCGTCCGCGTCCGCGGCGGGGCCCGGATGCGGGTCGGCTTCACCCCCGTCGCCCGCGCCCCGCGCGGCGGGGCGGAGCCCGAGAGGGGCGCGGGCGGGGCACGCGAGACCGAGGAGACCCCCGTATGAGCACATCGGCCACCTCCCCCGTGAGCACCCCGCCGCACGCCGCGACGCGGCCGCCCGTGCTGGAGATCGGCGGCCTGTCCGTCGACTACGGCGTCGGTGACGGCGCGGTGCGGGCCCTGCACGACGTGGACCTGACCCTGCGCCGCGGCGAGGTGCTGGGTCTGGCCGGCGAGTCCGGCTCGGGCAAGTCCACCCTGGCATACGCCGTCACCCGGCTGCTCTCCCCGCCCGGGGTGATCACCGGCGGGGACGTGCGCTACCACCCGCGCGAGGGGGAGCCGGTGGACGTGCTGGCCATGGCCCCGCGGGAGCTGCGGGCGTTCCGCTGGCAGGAGGTCTCCATCGTCTTCCAGGGGGCGATGAACTCCCTCAACCCCGTCCACACCGTCCGCGCCCAGCTCACCGACGTGCTGAAGGCCCACCGGCCGCAGATGTCCCGGGAGGAGCGCACCGGACGGGCGCGGGAGCTCGTGTCGCTGGTGGGTATCTCCCCCGACCGGCTGGGCGCCTATCCGCACCAGCTCTCGGGCGGGATGCGGCAGCGGGTGATGATCGCGATGGCACTGGCCCTGGAGCCGGAGATCGTCGTCATGGACGAGCCGACCACCGCGCTGGACGTGGTGATGCAGCGCCAGATCCTGCGGCAGCTCGTACGGCTGCGCGAGGAGCTGGACTTCTCGGTCGTCTTCATCACCCACGACATCTCGCTGCTGATCGAGTTCTCCGACCGGATCGCCATCATGTACGGCGGCCGGGTCGTGGAGCAGGCCGGGGCCGCCGACATCTACCGCGACCCCCGCCACCCGTACAGCCACGGGCTGCTGCACTCCTTCCCCGCGCTGCACGGCCCGCGCCGGGAACTGACCGGCATACCCGGCTCACCGCCGGACCTGCGGGCCATGCCGTCCGGCTGCGCCTTCCACCCCCGCTGCCCGAAGGCCTTCGAGCCCTGCGGCCTGCGCACGCCCCGCCTCACGCCCGTGTCCGACACCGGTAACGGCACAGCCCCGGACAAGGACACAGCCCCGGGCACTGACAAGGACACCGGCCGCAGCGTCGCCTGCTGGCTGAACGACGACCGCCGATCTGGAGAATCATGACCACCACCACTTCCGCGTCGCCCTCGACCGCCACCTCCCCCGCCGCAGAGCCGGTCGCCGGTCTGCCGGCGGACTTCCGCTGGGGGGTGGCCACCTCCTCGTACCAGATCGAGGGCGCGGTCGACGAGGACGGTCGCACCCCCTCCATCTGGGACACCTTCTGCCGCGTGCCCGGAGCCGTGGCCGGCGGCGAGAACGGCGACACCGCCTGCGACCACTACCACCGGATGCCGCAGGACGTGGAGCTGATCGCCTCCCTCGGCGTGGACACCTACCGCTTCTCGCTGGCGTGGCCGCGCATCCAGCCGGGTGGGCGCGGGAAGGGCAACCCGCGCGGCATCGCCTTCTACGACCGGCTGGTCGACGAGCTGCTGGAGCGCGGCGTCACCCCGTGGGTCACCCTCTACCACTGGGACCTGCCGCAGGAGTTGGAGGACGCCGGCGGCTGGCCGGAGCGCGACACCGCGTACCGGTTCGCCGACTACGCCGAGATCGCCCACGGCGCCCTCGGCGACCGCGTCCGGCACTGGACGACGCTGAACGAGCCGTGGTGCTCGGCGGTGCTCGGCTACGACCAGGGGGTGCACGCGCCCGGCCGCCGCGACTTCGGCGACTCCATGCGGGCCGTCCACCATCTGCTGCTCGGCCACGGGCTGGCCGCCCGGCGGCTGCGCGCCGCCGGGAGCCCGCCGCAGGAGCTGGGCATCACCCTCAACCTGGGGACCGCCACCCCGGCGAGCGACAGCGAGGCGGACCGCGCCGCCGCGCGCCGCGCCGACGGCATGGGCGCCCGGCTCTACCTGGACCCGCTGGTGCACGGGCGCTATCCGCGGGACGTGGTGGAGGACCTGGCCGCCAGAGGAGTGACCCTGCCCGTGGAGGAGGGCGACATGGAGACGGTCTCCGCACCGCTGGACGTGCTCGGCGTCAACTTCTACTCCGGCCACGTCTTCTCCGGCACCGCCGAGGACGGCTCCACCACCGGCGGGGACGGGCTGCCGGTGACACGGGTCGTCCCACAGGGCCGGCCGCGCACGGCGATGGACTGGGAGATCGTCCCCGAACGCCTGGCCGAGCTGCTGGTGCGGCTGCACAAGGACTACGGGCTGCCGACAGTGATCACCGAGAACGGCGCGGCCTTCGACGACGAGCCGGCGGCCGACGGCGCGGTGCACGACGACGACCGCACCGCCTATCTCGCCGACCACATCCACGCGGTGGCGGCGGCCCGGAACGCCGGGGCGGACGTACGCGGCTACTTCGCCTGGTCGCTGATGGACAACTTCGAGTGGGCCTACGGGTACGCCAAGCGGTTCGGTCTGGTCCACGTCGACTACGAGTCCCAGCGCCGGACCGTCAAGGACAGCGGGCTGTGGTACCGGGACACGGTACGGCTGACCCGACGGGCCGCGGACCGGGCGGCCCGGGGGCGGACTGCTGGAGGTCAGGCCGCCGCGGGCTGATGCCCGGCAGGGCCGCCGCCTTCCGTGCCGGGGCCGGCCTCGGGAGTCGGTGGCGGGCAGCGGTCCGCGCCCGCCACCGACTCCCGCGCGACCGTGCCCAGGACCGCCTCCACCGCCTCCCGCGCGGCGGCGGCCAGCGCGCGGCGGTCGGGGTGGGCGCCGGGCGGCAGCGGCGGCAGTACGGTCACCTCGGCGACCAGGCCCCGGGCGGCGACCACCCGGCGCAGCGAGGCGGCCAGTGTGTCGTCGCCGACGAAGGCGGCCCGCGTGTCCACCGCCCCGGCCGTGTCCATGGTGCCCGTCCCCTCCGCCGCGCCGCGCACCCGGTAGCGGATCGCCACCGGCTGGATGGGGACCCCGGCGTCCAGCGCGGCCTGGAACAGCGCCCTGCGGAACGGCCCGCGCTCCCTGCCGCACCGGGTGCTGCCCTCGGGGAAGGCCACCACGGTCGAGCCCGCGCGCAGGGCGGAGGCGATCTCCGCGACCGTATCCGGCAGGGACCGCAGCCGCTCGCGATCGATGAACAGGGTGCCGCCACGGGCGGCCGGCCGGCCCAGCACCGGGTACAGCCCGACCTCCCGCTTGGCCACCATCCGGCCGGGCGCCACGGCGGCCAGCAGCGGTACGTCCAGCCAGGAGACGTGGTTGGCCACCACCAGCGACGGTCCGGCGACGGGCCGGCCCGTGACGCGGACCCGCACCCCCAGCGCGGCGGCGATCGCCCCGCACCACCACCGCACCAGCACCGCGCGGCGGGCCGGGGCGAGGCGGCGCACCACGGGTGACAGCGCCACCCCCGCCGGCAGGACGGCGGCCAGGGCCGCCCAGCGCGCCGACCGCCGCACCGCCCCGGCGGCCGCCGGGCGGCGGGGCAGGCAGCCGACCACGGTGCACGGCGAGAACGGGAACCACAAATTCACCCGGGGGTCCGCCCGGTCCGGTGCGCCCATCGCCCCTCCTCCCTCCCTCGCCCTGTCCCGCTCTCCGCCACAGGCCTCTCCGCCACCGGTTCCGTCAGGCCGGGAGGAGGGAGAGGAAGTGGCGCAGGTAGCGCGGGTTGGTGTCGCGCAGCGACAGCAGCACGTACAGGTCGGCGACGCCGAAGTCCGGGTCGTGGGCGGGCTCTCCGCAGACCTTGGCGCCCAGGCGCAGGTAGCCGCGCAGCAGTGGCGGCAGCGCGGTGCGGGAGGCGGCGCGCGGGGTGCTCCCGGCCGTGGCGCCCGGCACCGGCTGCGCGCCCCCGGCGCGCCAGGGCAGCCGGGGGCGCACCCGGTGCTCGGCGGGGGCCATGTGCCGTTCGGCGACCGCCGCCCACACGGCTGCGGCCGTCGCCCCGCCGTCGGCCAGCGGCAGGGAGCAGCAGCCGCCGAGCCAGTTGTGGCCGGTGCGCTTGAGATAGCGGGCTATGCCCGCCCACATAAGGGCGATGACGGCGCCGTCGCGGTGTCCGGGGTGGACGCAGGAGCGGCCCGCCTCCACCAGATCGCCGCGCAGGCCGGCGCCGTCCAGCAGCCCGTCGAGTTCGAACTCGCCCTCGGCGTAAAGCCGTCCGGCCACGCGCGCCCGCTCCGGCGGCAGCAGCCGGTAGGTGCCCACCACCTCTCCGGTCGCCCGCTCCCGCACCAGGAGGTGGTCGCAGTAGGCGTCGAAGGGGTCGGTGTCCAGACCCGGTTCGGGGCCGGCCAGGCGGGCGCCCAGCTCCCCGGCGAAGACCTCGTACCGCAGGCGCTGCGCGGCCCGTACGTCCGCCTCGTCGCGGGCGAGGGAGACGGTGTAGCCGTCACCGGGAGGTGCGGAGGCCGACACGGGGGCCGGTGCGGGTGCGGAGGGCTGGGTGGGGATGCCGGGGAGGCCGGGAAGGGCGTCGGGCACGGGTATGGCTGGCACGGCGGAAGCGGACACGGCGGGTCCTCCTGGTCCGGGCGGCGGCGGATCGCCGGTTCCGCCGTGCGGCGGGACCGGCTCTCCCTCCTTCTTCGCCGGGCCGGCTGGACTCCGCGTGACCGCTCCGGGGAGTGGGGGTGTGCACCGATTGAACACACGCCCCCGGCGCGCACGGACCGCGGGCGGCGCCGCCGTCACCCGCGCGGGGCAGAGGGACATGAAACCGCCCGTCCCGGTCAAGGGATGGAGTGAGATGTAACCAGGCGGCGCGGCGGCGCCCGGCCGGAGGGACGGCGAGCGATGCGGACGATGCGGGCGGGGCAGGCGGGGCGGACCGCGGACGGCGGACCGGGGGCCGGGCCGCGGGCCGTACGGGCGCGGGTACGGGCGCTGGCGGTGCTCGTGGCGTGCGCCGCGCTGCTGACGGGCTGCCCGGGCGCGGGAGACGGCGACGGGGAGCAGGAGGGCCGCTCCCCGTTCACCGGGGAGAGCGTGCCGGACGTCTCGGCGCCGGTGCTCGCCGTGAAGATCGACAACGTGGCGGCCGCGCGTCCCCAGACGGGACTGGAACGGGCCGACATCGTCTATGTGGAGCAGGTCGAGTCGGGGCTGACCCGGCTGCTGGCCGTGTACTCCTCCGACCTGCCGCCCTCCGTGGGCCCGGTGCGCAGCGCCCGGGAGTCCGACATCGAGCTGCTGCGGCAGTTCGGCGAACCGGCGCTGGCCTACTCCGGGGCGCAGTCGAGCCTGGTACCGGTACTGGAGGCGTCCCCGCTCCGCCTGGTGCCGCCCGGCGAGGCACCCGGCGCCTACTCGCGCAGTGCGGAGCGCTCCGCCCCGCACAACATGTACCTGGATCCCCGGGCCGCTCTGCGCGAGGCACCCGGCGGGGTGAGCGGCGCCTCCGACATCGGCTTCCGCTTCGGCACGGCACCGGGGGGCGGACGGGCCGACACCGAGGAGGCCGTCCGCTTCCCGGCCGTCCGGTACACCTTCACCTGGTCGGCCGAGTTCGACCGCTGGCTGGTGTCCGTCGACGGCGAGGAGGCGACCACCGCCGACGGCGACCGGCTCGGGGCCCCCACGGTCGTCGTCCAGCGCGTGGAGATCCGCGACTCCCGCTTCCGGGACCGCGGCGGCAGCGTCAGCCCGTACTCGGAGACCGTCGGCTCCGGCGAGGCGACGGTGCTGCGCGGCGGGCGGGCGTACGAGGCGCGCTGGTCGCGGCCGTCGGCGGAGAGCGGCACGGAGTTCACCACGTCGGAGGGCGATCCGGTGACCTTCGCCCGGGGGCAGGTGTGGGTGGTGCTCGCCCCGCGGTCAACCTGACCCGGTCCCGAAGAGCCGGGCTCGGAGGCGGCGCCCCCGGCTGGCCGCCGGGTGGGCTCCTCAGCCCAGACACCCTGTCGTGGGGTGGCGGGGACGCGTGGCTCGCGCCCCGCGGTCCACACGTCCCCGCCCCTTCGGGCGGGGACGTACGCGGGTGTCGGCCGCCCAGCAGGTGTCGACCAGCGCCCGGTGGGGGCCGGAGCGGATCAGGTGGACGTTGGTGCGCGTGTGTCCCCACGGCCCCGGGCCGTACACGCCCGGGGCGATCTCCCGCGCCCTCGGCGCGGGTCCGGTACTGCGCCGGCGTGTCATCGCACACCGCCCCGTGTGGCCGGTCGGGACTCCACGGGGATTCCGGCGGAAGGTCCGCCGTGGGAGGTCCGCGCGGGGCGGGTGCCCGCCCGCCGCGCCACCCGATCCTCCTGCGCCGTGCCCTCCGGTCCGGCGCGGTCAGTCCGGGGCGGTGTGGCGCCGCAGGACTGCGCGGAGGTCTGCCTCGAAGGCGTCGTAGCGGGCGCGCAGTGCCGCGCCCGGCCAGTCGCCGGGCAGCAGCGCGGCCGGGAGCAGCGGGTCGGCGAGCAGATGGCGCAGGACGGCGGCCGAGACGGTGAAGCGCCGGGCCGGGTCGCCGGCCGACGCCGCGGCGTCGGCGGCGGCCGCCAGGGCGCGGGCCCGTGCCGCCCAGCCGTCCAGATCCCACAGAGCGGCGGCCAGTCCGGCCGGATCGCCGTCGGGGGCGCCGGTCAGCAGGGTGCACTGCTCGCCGACGACGGGCGGGCGGGGCCGCAGCAGGTTGGCGGGGCGCAGCCAGGTGCCCTCGCGCAGTTCGGCCAGGCGCAGGGCGGCCATGGCCTGGCGCAGGGCGCCCCGGTCGGCCGCGTCCCGGCGCTCGGCGGTGACGACGGCGATCTCCCACTCCCCCCGCCAGTGGCGGGTGCGGGGCGCGCGGCTGTCGTCCTGGCGTGCCTGGCGCTCCAGCAGGCGCGCGGTGAGGCCGTACGCGCCGTCGGCGCGCTGGGCCAGTTCCCCGGCCGCGACCATCCGCGACAGCGCCACCCGTACCGTGCCCTCCGCGATTCCGAAGAGTTCGCCGACCCGCACCAGGGCTCTGGCGGGCAGGGCGGGCGGGTGGTGGCCGAGCAGAGTACTGAGCACGACCGAGCGGGCCGTCAGGGGGCGCAGGGCGAGCGCCCGGGCGCCGCCGTCACCGTCTGCCCCGCCTGTCCCGTCCGGATCGTCTGTCCCGTCTGTGCTGTTCATGGGCAGTGCAATCCTAGCCTCCTTCGCTATTACAGTCTTTCACCACGCACATGAGGTCTGTAATGTCGGAGCACGGGCACCGCCGCCCGCCGCCGTCCCCGCCGGAGGTCGCCGTGAGCGCCACCCATGAAGTGATCAACCAGCCCCCGCCGCTGACCGGATTCACCGCCGCGGACGATCCCGCCGTGTTCGAGGCCCTGCGCCGCCACGGCGCGCAGTGGGGCGAGGCGGAGGTGCGGGAGCTGGGCGCGCTGGCCGGCACCCCCGAGGTGCAGGACTGGGCCCGGATGGCGGAGGAGGTCCCGCCCCGCCTGCACACCCACGACCGCTACGGCCACCGCGTGGACGAGGTGGAGTTCCACCCCGCCTGGCACCGTCTGATGGCCACCGCCGTCGAGCGCGGGCTGCACGCCGCGCCCTGGACCGACGGCCGCCCCGGCGCCCATCTGGTGCGCGCCGCCAAGTTCTACCTGTGGTCCCAGGCCGAGGCCGGGCACGGCTGCCCGGTCTCCATGACGTACGCGGCCGTCCCCGCCCTGCGCGCCCAACCGGAGCTGGCCGCCGCCTACGAGCCGCTGCTGACCGCCCGCTCCTACGACTTCGGGCTGCGGCCCCCGCTGGGCAAGTCCGGGCTGATCGC
This sequence comes from Streptomyces shinuiensis, assembly GCF_043660855.1. Taxonomy (NCBI): domain Bacteria; kingdom Bacillati; phylum Actinomycetota; class Actinomycetes; order Kitasatosporales; family Streptomycetaceae; genus Streptomyces; species Streptomyces shinuiensis. The sequence continues at coordinate 943,575 of NZ_JBIHML010000001.1, forward strand.
GGGCATGTCGATGACCGAGAAGCAGGGCGGCTCGGATGTGCGGGCCAACACCACCGGGGCCGTCCCCGACGGTGACGGCGGCTACCGGCTCACCGGCCACAAGTGGTTCACCTCCGCGCCGATGAGCGACGTCTTCCTGGTACTGGCCCAGGCCCCCGAGGGACTGACCTGCTTGCTGCTGCCGCGCGTGCTGCCCGACGGCACCCGCAACGCCATGCGTCTGCAGCGTCTGAAGGACAAGCTGGGCAACCGCTCCAACGCCTCCTCCGAGGTCGAGTACGACCGGGCCGTGGCCTGGCCGGTCGGCGAGGCGGGCCGCGGGGTGCGCACCATCGTGGAGATGGTCAACATGACCCGCCTGGACTGCGTCCTGGGCACGGCCGCCGGCATGCGCGCCGGGCTGCGGCAGGCCCTGCACCACACCGCCCACCGGCGGGCCTTCGGCGCCAGGCTGGCCGACCAGCCGCTGATGCGCTCGGTCCTGGCCGACCTGGCGGTCGAGTCGGAGGCCGCCACCGTGCTCGGGCTGCGGCTGGCGGCGGCCGTGGACGCCGCGCACGCCGGGGACGAGCGGGAGGCGGCCTTCCGCCGCCTGGCCCTGGCCGTGTCCAAGTACTGGGTGTGCAAGCGCGGCAGCGCGCACGCCGCCGAGGCGCTGGAGTGCCTGGGCGGCAACGGCTACGTCGAGGAGTCGGGCATGCCGCGCCTGTACCGCGAGGCGCCGCTGCTGTCGATCTGGGAGGGCTCGGGCAACGTCGCCGCCCTGGACGTGCTGCGCGCCCTGGCCAGGGAGCCGGCCGGCCTGGACGCCGTCCTGGCGGAGGTGGACGCCGCCGCCGGTGCCGACGCCCGTCTGGACGCGGCCGCCGCCGGGGTACGGGCCATGCTGCCGGAGCTGAAGGACCCGGCCGGCGCGCAGTTGCGCGCCCGGCTCTTCGCCGAGCGCCTGGCCCTCGTCCTCCAGGGCAGCCTGCTGGTGCGCCACAGCCACCCGGCCGTCGCCGACGCGTTCTGCGCCTCCCGGCTGGGCGGGGAGTGGGGGCACGCCTTCGGCACGCTCCCGGCGGCCGCCGACCTCGGCGCGATCCTGGACCGCGCCCGGACGCGGTGACCGGGCCCGCGGCTCCGGTCCCGTCGCGGCACACCGCCCCCGTCGCTGGACTCTCGACCCCTCTTCCTGCCAACCTCTGTGCCGACGGCGGCAGTTGCCGCCGATCAGTCGGCTGTCCAGGCTGGACGGCGCACGGGGAGGCGGGAGGCGGTGCCGGGCTCCGGTGGACGGCCGACACCGCTCCGGCCCGGTTCCGGCACGACCCTCGCCGTACCGGAGCCGCGGCCGCGACCGCCCACGAGGGACGAGGTGGACCGCTCAGTGAAGGAACGGGAACTGCGCCGGCAGTGCAGACGGCTGCTCAACGAACTGGACATCCGGCCGCCCCTGGACGTGGCCGAACTCTGCCGCCGCGTGGAGCGCCGGCGCGGCAGGCCCCTGAGACTCGTCCCCCACCCGATCCCCGTTCCGGGCCCGTTCGGCATGTGGATCGGCGCACCCGCGACCGACTACATCGTCTACCAGCGGGAGACCAGCGGCGCCCACCAGCGCCACATCATCCTGCACGAACTCGGCCACATGCTGGCCGACCACCACGGCGACCGCGCCGACAGCCACGAGGAGGAGCTGCTGACCGCGCTGCGCCGCGGCACCGAGCACCTCGCACCCGGCGAGATTCCCGACCTCGACCTCGACCCGGAATCGGTACGGCGGGCGCTGCGGCGCACCGCCTACGACAGCGCGCAGGAGCGGGAGGCCGAGACGGTGGCCACGATCATCCTGGAGTGGGCCTCGGTACTGGACCAGGTGGCCCCGCTGCCGTCCGCCGACGCCGCCGCCGACCGCATGGGCACCGCCCTCGGCGACCGGCTGGGGTGGCTGTGAGCCTGCTGCTGACCCTGTACGGAGTGGGCTCGTTCCTGGTGCTGGCCTGGATGGCCCACCGGCTGACACGGGCGCCGCGCGACGTGCCTCTGTGGGCGGTGACCGGGCTGATCGCCTGCTGGGCCGCAGCGTATCCCTTCGGGCTGGCCGCGGACAGCGAAGAGGTCTTCCTGGGGCTGGCGCCCATGACGTCCCGGCTGGTCCAGCACATCCTGGTGCTGGCCGCGGTCAACTGCATGGTCTGCTTCTACCTCTTCTCCGCGCTGGAGCCCGCCCGGGCCCGCAGGCGCGCCGGCTGGTACGCGCTGGCGCTGATGGGCGCGGTGGCCGTCCTCATCGCCGCGGTGGCGGCCACCCCCGAGGGCACCCGAACCCGGGACCACACCGTCACCGGCGTGGCGGTGTTCTTCGTGACGGCCGACCTGTACCTCGCCGTCGGCTTCGCCCTGGGCTGGATGTGGTCCCGGCGCTACGCCCGCATCGCCGAGCCCCGGCTGGCGCGCGGGCTGCGCATCACCTCGCTCGGCATGGCCGCGATCGTCGTGGCCGACGCCCTGTTCGTCCCGGCGGTGCTGATGCGCTGGGCGGGCGGCGACGGCGCGCCCGCCTCGCTGGACACCGCGGGCGCCGCCGAGACGGCACTGGGCTGGTTCGGAGCGGTGTTCTTCCTGCTGCCGGGCATCGTGCTGATCCTGGTCGGCGTCACCTACCCGGCCGCGGTGATGCGGCTGACCGCGCTGCGCGTGTGGTGGCGGCACCTGCGGGCGTACCACGGGCTGGAGCCGCTGTGGACGGCGCTGCACCGGCGGTTCCCCGAGGACGCGCTGCACCGGGTGCCGGTGCGGCCCTGGCGCGACGCGCTGAGCCCGCGCGGGGTGCACCGGCGCTACTACCGGCGGGCCGTCGAGTGCCGCGACGGCCTGGTGCGCGTCAGCCCCTATCTCGCCGCGCTCGACGGCGGCAGCGGCGGAGACGGCGCCGGGACGGAGGGCGCGGTGCCACCGGAGCGGCTGGCGCCGAGGCTGCGGGAGGCGCTGAGGGCGCATGCCGCGGGCCGCCCGGTGTCCACCTCCGCGGTGCCCGTGGCCGTGCCGGCCGAGGGCGGTCTGGACGCCGACGTGGAGCGGCTGCTGGCACTGTCGCGGGCACTGCGGGACGTGGAGCGCGGCGGGCGGGGCGCGGTGTGAGGGGGCGCGCGGCGCACCGCGGACAACGGCTTTCCGGGACGCCGGCCGGCCGCCCCGCTCCGACCGCCCCGCCAGGGTTTCCCCATCGCGGCGACGCACCTCGTGGTGGGAGGCGTGGCGCGGCGCCTGGCGCGCCCCCACACCGCGTCGGACACCGCGCCGCTCCTCCCCCGTCCCCCCGGCCCCCCGTTCCGCGCGGACGTCAGGCGCTGCGCCTGAGTCTGCGCCGCTCCTCCTCCGACAACCCGCCCCACACCCCGTAGCGCTCGTCGTTGGCGAGGGCGTACTCCAGGCACTCGATGCGCCCCTCGCACGACTGACAGATCTTCTTGGCGTCCACGGGTGTCCTGCCCGGCTCCGGGAAGAAGGGCTCGGAGCCGATCTGCGCGCACAGCGCGCGCTCCCACCATCCGGTCAGCTGCCCGACCGGACCGGAGTAATCAATTGCCATGCCGAGGAGCCTGCCCGGCATCGATCAACGTTCCGTCAACGTCCGATCAACGCGCGCCGACCAGCCCCCGCCGACTCCCACCCTCCCAGCCCCGCGCACGCACGCCCCAGGGTTCGCGCACCGGGCGTGTCCGCGTGCCGAGGTGTCGGGTACGGGCAGGTCCGGGTTCTGTACGGGTGCGGTGCCGTGACCGGTGAGTCTCCTCGCGGCTGGTCCCGGTGGACCCCGACCGCGAGGGGGCACGCACCGACGGCCGGCGGGCGACGGCCGCGACAGGACATCACCGGCCCTCATCGAGCGCGCGGCGGGAGAAGCATGAGTGCCGACCTGACCTGGTAAAAGAGCAGCCACAGCGGCACCGGTGCCGGCGGGGCGGGGGGGCTTCCGGCCGGGCGGCCGGGCGGGTGGCCTCCCCCTCCCCCGGCCCCGGGTTCAGGCGTCGCGCCCCGGCGGGACGCCCAGCAGGCTCTCGGCCGTACCCGCCTCGGCCGGCAGGGAGTCGAGGGCTTCGGCGATCCGCCGCTCCTCGAAGGAGAAGTGTGATTCGAGGATGGCGGTCAGTCCGTCCAGTTCGCCCTTCACCCGCCTGGCCTCGGCCTCGTCCGGCTCGTCCGTGATGCCGTCGAGGAGTTCCTCCAGATTGCGCAGAAGCGAGCTCACCAGTCGGTGGTCTTCTTCCATCTTGGCGAGGACGGGCCGGATTTCGGGGAAACGCTCGGCCAGCCGCGGAAACGCTCCGGTGTCCTCGCCGGTGTGGTGCCGGGTCAGCGCGGAGCAGAACGCCAGGCAGTGGGCCCGCAGTTCCCGCGGCCGGTCGCCGCGTCCGTCCAGGTAGGCGTCGAGGTCCAGGCGGATCCGCTTCAGTTCCGCGCGCAGCCAGGAGTGGATCTCGACCAGTTCGCCGCCGAGCGCCCCGAGGCGGTCGCCGGAACCGGTGGGAGTGAACATGCCCGGCATCCTAGTGCCCGGCCCACCGATCCCGGACGTCCTCCGCGCAACGCCGCCCGGCCGGGAACCGGCCCGGCGTACCCGGGCGGAGCCGGGCCGGTGGGGTGCCCCGTCAGACGACCCGCTGCATCGCCTTGCGGTGCCGCTCGGCCATCGCCGCCCCGGACTCGCGGCGGGCCATCCTGCGCAGGACGGGCGGCGCGAGGAGCAGCCCGGCGACCGCCCATGCACCCAGTACGCCCACCGTCTCCAGGTACCGCCAGGACTCGCCGATCTCGGCCGCGACCGCCCCGGCCGGCAGCAGTGCGGCACGGAGGCCGAGGCCGAGCCAGTACACGGGGAAGACCTGTGCGACCAGTCGCAGCCACTCGGGCAGCTCCGACAGGGGGAAGTAGATCCCGGAGATCACCACCAGCCCCATCACCGGGAGCATCAGCAGCCCGATGGTACGCGGGCTGGTGACGAGCGAGCCGATGACGGCGCCCATGGGCAGGGTCGCCAGGAGGCCCAGCGGCACCACCCACACCAGCGTCAGCAGCGCGGCCCCGCCCCGCTGGGCGACTCCGTCGACCATGAACACACCGACGGCGAAGGGGAGCAGCATGGAGACCAGGGCCGTGCCCGAGACCATGACGACCTTGCCGACCAGATGGCCGACCATGCCGTGGGGCACGGCCTTGGCGCGCAGCAGCGTGCCGTCCTCGCGCTCGGTCGCCAGGAGCTGCGCCGTGGTCATCATCCCGGTGAAGGCGAGCGTCATCCCCAGCATGCTCGGCAGCATGAACGCGCCCGCCGAGATGCCCGCGCCTTCCAGCGCCTCGTCCCCGACCAGGAACAGCGGCACGATGAGCAGGACGGTCCAGAGCACGTAGCCGAACACGTCCTGGCCGCTGGTGAAGGTCTGCTTGAACTCCGTCCAGCCGCGCCGCAGCCCCGTCCTGGCCGCGTACCACACCGGGTTCATCGCGCTCCCTCCCCGAAGGCGTGTGCCACCCGTCCGCCGGCGGGGCTCCCCGCCTCCAGCTCCCGCACCATCGTCAGATAGGTGTCCTCCAGGCTCGCCCGGCGCACCTCCAGTGCGCCGATCGCGTCGCCGTGCTCCTCGAACAGCCGGCGGACGAACCGGGTGGGCTCGGCCGTCGCCTGCTCGAAGGGCCGTCCGTCCCGCGTCCAGCGCACGGTGGCCTCGGCCGACGCCTGCCGGGACAGCTCCGCGGCCGGACCGTCGGCCACGATCCGGCCGCCGGCCAGGATGAGGATCCGGTCGGCGAGCTTCTCCGCCTCGGCGAGGTCGTGCGTGGTCATCAGGACGGTGGTGTTCTCGTCCGCGAGCCCGCGCACCAGGCCGTGGAACTCGTTCCTGGCCTCCGGGTCCAGGCCGGCCGTCGGCTCGTCCAGGAACAGCAGCTCGGGTCTGCCCACGATGCCGACGGCCACGTCGAGGCGTCTGCGCTGCCCGCCCGACAGGGTCGCGACCCGCTTGTGCGCCTGCTCGGTCAGGCCGACGGCCGCGATGAGCCCGCCCGTGTCCCAGGGCCGCCGGACGAGGTCGGTGGAGTACGGCGCGTAGTAGGCGCCCAGGTGCTCCAGCAGCTCCCGCACCCGCCATTTGCCGTGGTCGCGCCAGGACTGCAGGACGATGCCCAGGCGTGCGCGCCACCGCTCGTCCCCGTGGGCCGGGTCGGTGCCCAGGACGGTCACGTCACCGGCCGAGCGCATCCGGAAGCCCTCCAGGACCTCGATCGTGGTCGTCTTGCCCGCGCCGTTCGGGCCGAGAAGTACGACGACCTCACCCCGGCGGGCGGTGAACCCCACCCCCCTGAGCACGTCCTGGGTGCGGTAGCGCATCCGCAGGTCGCGCACGTCGATGACCGTGTCGCTCTCCGGCGGGCTGCCTCCGGACCCGGCTTCGGATATGGCGTGGTCGGCCGTCATCGGCTCTCCCCCGTCTCTTTCGCGGTCCACTCTGCGGGGCCGGGGCCGGAGGCTGTGCCCGCGTCCGTGGTCATGGGACGCGTCCCGCGGCTCTGCGGCCGCCACCGCCGTACGGCGGCTGCCCGTCCGGCCCTCCCCGGACGGGTACCCTAGCGAACCGGCCCGGCCGCGCATCCCGGCGAGCGGTGCGGCCATACGCGCATGCCGCGGGCGGGCGGGCCGGTCACGACGAGTGGGTGAGTTCGGCCCGGCACAGGGGCGGCACGGCGGCCGGCAGCACGGCGGCTCGCCGTCGGCTGCCTACGCTGCGGTATGTGGATATCGTCGAGGTTCTGCTGGTGGCGGGCGGACTGGTCGTGCTCGTCGGCGGCGGGGAGCTGCTGGTCCGCGGGGCCTCCGGGCTGGCGGCACGACTCGGTCTCTCGCCGCTCGTCATCGGTCTGACGGTGGTGGCGTTCGCCACCTCGGCGCCGGAGCTGGCGGTCACCCTCGGTGCGGCGCTGAGCGGCGAGCCCGACCTCGCCGTCGGCAACGTGGTGGGCAGCAACATGGTCAACGTGCTTCTCATCCTCGGCGCGTCGGCGATCGTGCTGCCGCTGACCGTCAGGTCCCAGTTGGTGCGTCTGGACCTGCCCATCCTCGTCGGGGTGTCCGTGCTGCTGCTCGCCCTGTCAGCGGACGGCGCCGTCAGCGCGGGCGACGGTGCGCTGCTGCTGCTCATCGTCGTCGGCTACACGGCGCTGACCCTGGTCATGGGCCGTCGGCAGGCCGGCCCCGGGCCCTCCGGCACGGCAGCCGGACAGGGCGCGGAGCGGCCGCTCTGGATACAGCTCGCGGCGGTGGCCGGCGGCGTGGGCCTGCTGGCCGTCGGTGCCCGCATGCTCGTCGACGGGGCGGTCGGGATCGCGACCGGGTTCGGGGTGAGCAGTCTGGTCATCGGGCTCACCGTGGTGGCGGTGGGCACCTCGCTGCCCGAGCTGGCCACATCGCTGATCGCTGCCCGGCGCGGAGAGCGCGACCTGGCGGTGGGCAACATCGTGGGCAGCTGCATCTTCAACATCTGTGTGGTGCTGGGCCTGGCCGGCGTGATCGCCGCGGGCGGGGTGCCGGTGGCGTCGGCCGCGGTCGCCCTCGACATCCCGCTCATGATCGCCACCTCGGTCGCGCTGCTGCCGGTCGCGTTCACCGGGCTCGCGATCGCCCGGTGGGAGGGCGCGCTGTTCCTGGCCCTCTACGCCGCCTACACGGCTTACGTGCTGCTCGCGGCCACCGAGCACGACGCGCTCGAGGGGTTCACCACCGTCATGCTGTGGTTCACCCTCCCGCTCGTCGCGCTCGCCCTCATCGTCCTCGCCTCCTTCGAGGCCGGCCGGCGACGCGGTGGCGGGCATCCGATCGTGCCGCGGTAGCCCGGACCGGCCGCGCGGCCCGCCCGTCACCGGCGCGGGTCCAGGGTGATGTGCGGGAACAGCGCGCGCAGGAAGTCGGGCGCGTCGAAGACCGCTCCGGCGGAGACGACACCGACCGTCCCGGTCCGCCCCGTGAGGATGCGGTCGACCGCTTCCACGGCGAGCGGCGCGGTGACGGCGTAGATGTCCCGGCCCCTGGCCACGGCGCGCCGTTCGCCGCCGCCGGAGCGCACGACGGCGTCGACGAGGAAGGTCTGCGCGGACCGCCCGCGCTCGTCGGCCGCGGTCGGCGCGGGGGTGTCGGGAGCCGACACGTCCCTGGCCGCCTCGACGGTCATGTACGTGCGCACCTCGGGGACGGACAGATGGCTGGGAACGGTGACGACGTCGGCCATCGTGAACTCCCCGATGACGGCCCGGGTGCCCATCGGCTCGGGGAAGGGCCACTCCAGGGTGGGCGGGTCGTCATGGCGGTACTCCAGCCGCCCGTTCGCGTAGCGGACGCGTCGGCCGCCGCGCCGCTGCCTGGAGACCGTGCCCGCGGCGCGCGTCCCGGCGGTGGGGTGCCAACCACTGAGCCCGTACGCGATGTGCACCTCGTCGGCCGCCGCCCAGTCGCCCATCGCGGCGGTGACCAGCAGGTCGCCGAGGCCGCCGTAGAAGGCCATCGCGGGGACGATCACCGCTCCCGCGGCGCGGGCGCGCTCGGTGAAGTGCGCGAACGTGTCGGCGTTGGCCTCGATCTCGGCCGCCACGTCCACATACGGGATCCCGGCGCGCAGCGCCGCCTCGATCACGGGAGCGGCCGTCGTGGCGAAGGGTCCGGCGCAGTTGATCACGGCCGCCGCGCCGGCCAGCGCGCGGTCGAGCGAGACCGGGTCGTCGACCGAGGCGGTGCGGGCGTCCGGTCCGGATCCGGACTCCGTCGCCATCGTCTTCAGCCTGCCGGCGTCACGGCCGGAGAGGACCGGGACGAACCCGCGCTCGCGCAGCCGCTCCACCACAAAGCGTCCGGTGTGCCCGTACGCGCCGTACACCGACACCTCGGGTCCCGGTCCCATGGGTCCCCCCCCTGTACTCGAATGATCCGTCGTGTTCCGTCGTGGAGATCCTGTCGGGGGCGGACACTCCACACGAGTGTCCGGAACGACATACCCCGTACAATTCCGGACGTGGACACTGTCGCGCTGGCCGTCACCGACGGGATGCTTCACTTCGAACTGGCCCTGGCGTACGAGGTCTTCGAGGCCGCTCCGGCCGGTGTGGCGGGCCCCTGGTACGACCTCGTCGTCTGCGGACCGGGCCCGGCGCGGGCCGGCCGGTTCCTGCTCTCGCCCGACCACGGCCTCGACCGGCTCCCCCGCGCCGACACCGTGATCGTCCCGGGCTGGGCCGACGTCGACGAGGCCCCGCCCGCCGACCTGGTCGACGCGGTGCGTGCGGCCCACGAGGCGGGCGCGCGCCTGGTCTCACTGTGCACCGGTGCCTTCGTGCTGGCCGCCGCCGGTCTGCTGGACGGGCTGCGCGCGACCACGCACTGGGCCCACACCCGGGCTCTGGCCGCCCGCTACCCGCAGGTCGAGGTGGACCCGGACGTCCTATACGTGGACAACGGCAGCGTGCTCACCTCCGCCGGCAAGGCGGCCGCCATGGACCTGTGCCTGCACCTGGTCCGCCTCGACCGCGGCTCGACGGTCGCCAACGCGGTCGCCCGCCGTCTGGTCGTGCCGCCGCAACGGGACGGTGGACAGGCCCAGTTCGTCACCACCCCGGTGCCCGCTCCGGCGCACCACCCGCTCGGCGCTCTGCTTCCCTGGGTGCTCGAACGGCTCGACCGGCCGCTGGCCGTGGAGGACCTCGCCCGCCGGGCGCGGATGAGTTCGCGCAACCTGGGCCGCCACTTCAGGGCCGCGACCGGCACCACCCCGCTGCAGTGGCTGCTGACCCAGCGGATCCGCCGGGCCCAGGAGTTGCTGGAGACGACCGACGAGAGCATCGAGGCCATCGCGGCAGCCACCGCCTGGACCGCGAAGCGGCCGTAGCCGCGGCCCTGCTCTCCGGCCGCGATGTTCAGGCGCCACAGGCCCGAGCGGATGTCGGCGCCGGTGCCGTCCCCGGCGAAGTCGATGTCGAAGAAGGCCATCAGGAAGCCGACGGGTCGGTCATCGTCGAGGATGAGCCGGGGCCAGGCGACGCCTGGATGCACATACGCCTCGGCGAGGGATGTGACGACCGGGGCGACCAGGTGGTCCTGGTCGGGACGTACTTTCAGGGCGATCGCCGCTTCGGGGTTGCCGGGAGTGATCTTCTCCAAGCGGGGCGAGGTGGGCATGCACGAACCCTAATCGCGATCCCGCGTGAGGGCCCGCCAATAAACACGGGCCCTCACGCGGGATCGAGTTCAGGGTTCAGTGATGTGCTGGTCGCGGCCGGCCATGTAGATCCGCGCGGAGTCGCGGGCCTCGGCCCGCATGACCACTGTGCGGGTCCGGTCCTGTTCCTCAGGGGGCAGGGCGGGAGTCAGGTGCTCGTCCAGCAGCCGCCGCAGTTCGGTGGCCAGTTCCGGTTCCTCCTCCAGGAGTTGCCGAAGCCGCAGCCGCCAGGCGCCTGTCAGTGCCTGCTCGGTGTCCCGGTCCTCTTCCCGGCGTGCTGTCAGCACCCGGCCGCGCAGTGCTTCCAGTTCCGAGCACACCTCCTCGGCCCGCTCCGGTCGGTGGCGCCGCCACCAGGCCACCACCGCGTCCCGCGCGTGCTGCCAGCCATCGGTGGCCATCGCGCTGACCATCGCCGCACCGGCCGCTGCCACGATCGGATCCATCTCCCGCCCTCCCCCTGCCAGGTGTTCCGTCTTCTGCTTTGTCCGGGCCCACGGGTTGCCGAAGCTTCCTCATCATGTCTGGCCGGGCTCACCGTCCGCTCTGAGTTCGCCCAGTAGTCCACGGCTCGCCACGGTGAAGGGATGGTCGGCTCCGAGCGCGCGTTCGCGTCTGGCCACGACATCGGCCATGAGGGCGATCCCCTCGTCCCGGTGGCCCAGTGCGGCCCGGGTCCGGGCAAGGAGCTGCCGCGCCGACAGTGCGATCGGGTAGTCGGGGCCGAAGCGGCGGTCGTACGCCTCGGCGACCGACCGGATCTCCTCGTCGGCTGCCTCGAGACGGCCCAGGACATACAACGCCCAGGCGTGGTTGTGCCTGGCGCTCAGGGTGACGGTGTGATCGGGGCCGAGGTGTCGCACGCATTCCTCGGGCAGGGAGAGCAGGGTGCCGCCGTCCTCGGTCTCGAGGTCGGGCGCCGGCAGGATCACCAGGAGGCTGGCGCGGGAGCGCAGGGTCAGCGGATGTGCCGGGCCCAGTGCCGTACGCCGGCCCGGCACCGTCCGTCGCAGGAGAGCCAGCGCCTCATCACGTCTGCCGAGGTTGCCGAGGACGAGTTGGAGGCCGTGGCAGGTTTCCAGGGTGTCCGGATCGTCGGGGCCGAAGAGCCTTTCCTGTGCCTGGCGTACACGGCTCAGCAGGGATTCCGCCTCGGTGTACCGGCCCAGCCGGAAGAGCGCGCGGCCCTCCCTGGAACGCGCGGCCAGTACGAGGCGGTGCTCGGGCCCGAGAAGCGGTTCCGTGAGGGTCGCCGCGGTACGGACGGTCTCCCAGGCGGACAGATAGTCCCCGGTGCGGTGCAGGGCGACGGCCAGCCGTGCCGCGACGGCCAACGCGTCGGGCGCCACCGGGGAATCCGCGACACGCCGCAGCAGGACGAGGACGTGGGGGACGAGCAGCCGTAACCGCGGCTCGTACGGTCCGGCGTCCGGGACCGCGGGCACGGCTGCGTCGAGCAGTCCAACAGCTGTCGAGTCGATGACCGCGGCCTCCGCGCGGGGGGTGGCGGCGGCGACGCTGTCGAGCAGTACGCCGTGGCTCTGTACGCAGCGCACACCGGTGTCGACCAGTTCGGCCAGCGAGTGGTCGAGGAGTGCCCGCAGCGCCGTCTCGGTGCGAGCGCGGGGAAGGACTTCCTCGATCTCCGGGCGGTTCAACACGGACAGGGGAAGAGGCTCGGGCGCCATCCGGGCCAGGAGCCTCAGCAGGGCCACGGCGTCGGTCAGGCCCCGGGCCTCGAACGTGTCGAGGGTCAGCTGCCATGTCCGGCCCACCAACTGCCGGGGATCCTCCTCCTCCAAGGCATCAGCCCCCTGGTCTATGAGTGCCACTCGTTCACCCTCGTCGAGACGGTGTCCGTAGACCTCCATCGACCAGGGGTCGATCACCTGGTGGGAAAGGAAGCCACCCGCGAGTGTGAGCGCCAGCGGCAGACGTCCCAGCCGGTCGGCGATCTCGGCCGCCTGCTCCATTGTGCCGCTGCGAGGTGCGAGATCACAGAGTACGCGCGCGGCGTCCTCACGTGGCAGGACCCCGATGTGCTGCAACTGCGCTCCCGGCCACCAACGTGCGGCGGCCCGGCGGGTGGTGACCACAACGGTGCCGCGCGGGCTGGTGCGCAGCCAACTGCCGTCCCGGAGAATCGCGGGATCGTCGGCGTTGTCGAGCACCAGCAGCCAGGGCCCTGCGGACCGGTCGAGGTACTCCCACACCAGATCGGCGGCGGACCGGAACCCGTTGCGCACCGCCAGCAGTTCGCTGTCCGCGGCCCCCCGGTCGGAGGCGACGGCGAGCATTCCGGCGCGCAGGCTCGCGCGGTCGGAGGCGTTGACCCACAGACCGGCCAGACCGAGTTCCCCTGTGGCGGACCGGAAGAAGTCGTGGGCGACGGCCGTCTTGCCACAGCCACCCAGGCCGTGGAGAACGTGGATGTCGCAGCCGCGACCGGAGACGGCGCTCTCCCTCAGGCGCTCCAGCACTTCGAGGCGGTCGCGCAGGACCACCGGCGGACGGCCGATCGCCGGGTGACGGACGGAGTCCGGGGTGTCCGGCCCGGACTCCCCGCCGCCGTGGTGATGGTGGTGCTCACTGATGTGCTGGTCGCCCGAAGCCTGGTAGACACGGCCCTCGCCCTCGGCGCGGCCGTCCATCGGCCCCCTCACCACTGCCCGGCGGCGTGGTCCTGCCGGGTCCGCCTCCGTCGGGAATCCGCCGTCATCGGAGTGGTCGGCGGTGTCTGCGTGCTCTGTGTGCTCTGTGTGCGTACAGGTACCTTTGAACTCACGAACCCCCCAGCCGTTTCCCGGCACTCACTCCGGCCAACGATTACAGCTATTATGACTTAAGTATCAGCATATAGCGTTAGAAGTCATTCTTTCGATCGATTATCAATGCACCGAACATCTCAGGACCGGCGAACACCCGCCACCGATGCCGCCTCGCGGCAGTCAACCGCATATGCCAATCATCCACCACCCCCGGTTTGACTCGAAAAAGCACCCTCAGGCCTTCACCGGAGCGGTACAGTAGTAACATTTCGGCCGATCGAAATGGCCGGGCGACAGGCCCGACCAGAGGGGTGGTGGCTGTGGGCAGACCGTGGGAAGCCGACGCCGAGACCGGCTTCAGCAGGAGACTGGGTAAAACTCCACAGGAATTAGGGGTGACCACGGACAATCCCGACTGCCCGGACATCTGGGAGCTCGGGAACGGGGACATCGCCGTCATAGGGCGGGACCTCACGGAATCACTCGGAAAGAACCTGCCGGCCGGTGTGTCGATCGGAGCCGACGAGCGGCTGGTGGTTATCCCTAGGAGCATGATGATCGCGGCGAAGCCGGATATCCCCAATGTTTGACTCGTTCCCGGCAGGTGAATCAGTGCGCCTCGACCGGAAGAAGTACCACGAGGACTTCTTCCGCGTCTTCGAGAGCGGAATCCGGCAGCTGAGGAAGCTTGAGCGCGGCCAGCACTTCAGGGAGCGCGGCTTCCCGAGCTGGGAGGCCTTCGACTCCGGGGAGTGGGAGAAGGCCCTCTCGCTCGTCGAGGAGAAGCGCGAGGTCTACGCGCGGCAGTTCCGGGACGCGGCGCGCCTCGGGGTCCGACAGCGCCGTCTTCGGGTGGTGGAGTTCCCCGTCACGCCGTATGTGCAGTGGGAGTTCTTCGTCCTCCGTCTGCGGGTGGAACTGGGTGATGAGATCAGGGCGATCGACGCCCGCGCCATCGCGGAGGCCGAGCGCGAGCGGCCCGTGCCCGAGGTCGTGATCCTCGGGGACCGGGCCATGTACGAGGTGGTCTACGAGGACGGGGACGCGGCGGGTGCCAGGCGTTACGCCGATCCGGCGCTGATCGCCGAGACGGCGGCCGGTTTCGACGCGCTCTACGACCGCGGGGAGGACTTCACGGAGTTCTTCGGGCGGGAGATCGCCCCGCTGCCCCCGCCCTCCGTGGGGCGGCGCGTCACCGTGGGGCACGGAGCGTCCCGGACCTGATCCGCTGCCGCCCCGCCCAGGCGTCCAGCCGGGTGAAGGCGTCGTCCTGCGCGCAGGAGGCGAAGACGTGACCGAGCCCCGGGCGGATCTCCGTGTGGAGGCGGCTCTCCGCGTGCTGGGAACGCCAGACGGCGCGCAGCTTGCGGTACGCCGTCTCCACCCCGGCGGCGGTGAACAGGGGGGGCAGCCGCACCGCCGGTGAGGTGGAACGGTTTGGGCGCGGCGATGCTCGCCACGTCGGGGATGTCCAGGTGGCGTGCCAGGCCGGGGGGAGGTCAGTTCGCTCTTCGGGCGCTCGTGGAAGACCGGCAGACCTCCCTCCGTCACGGTCGGGACTCGTAGCCGGAGGGGGCGGAGCAGTGGGCTCCGAGGCGGCGGGCTCCACCGACAGCCCGGCCGGCGCGAGCGCGGGACCGGCCCGGGCAGCCGCACCGCCTCGCTCATACTGGGAGGACGGCACAGACGGGGAGGCGCAGCGATGACCGGTCGGCACACGGCTTACGACGTCCTGGTGGTCGGGGGCGGCGGGGTGGACACCGTCGTCCGTGTCGGCTCCCTGCCGGTCCCGCTCGCCGACTCCGTCCACGTCGGCCCCGTCGAGGAGCACCCCGGCCACACCGGCGGATACGTTGCCCTGGGTGCCCGGGCACTCGGCCTGCGGACCGCGTTCGTGGACTTCGTCGGCGAAGACTGGCCCGGCACCCTGGTGCGCGAGCGGATGGCCGAGGGGGGCGTGGAGTTCTTCCCGCTGATCTCCCCCGCCGGTACCCGCCGCGCGGTGAACCTGGTCGACGCCGCCGGCCGCCGCATGTCCTTCTACGACGGCCGCGACCCGGCGGGCCTGCGCATGCCGCGCGATTTCCACCTCCCCCACCTGCGGCGCGCCCGCCACGTCCATCTGAGCATCGTGGACTTCGCGCGCTTCCTCTACGACGACATCGAGGCCCTCGGCGTCCCCGTCTCCACCGATCTGCACGACTGGGACGGGCTGGCCGACCATCACCGGGAGTTCGCCCTCCGCTCCGACCTCGTCTTCCTCAGTGCGGCGGGCGCGGGCGAGGGGACGCCCGCCCTGATGCGGGAGATCCTGCGCGAGGGCCGCGCCGAGGCGGTGGTCGCCACGGCGGGCGCGGAGGGCGCCTACGTCCTCGCCCGGGACACCGGGCCCGACCCGCACCACGTCCCGGCGGCCGTACCGCCGGCGCCGGTGGTGGACTCCAACGGCGCGGGCGACGCGTTCGCCTGTGGCTTCCTGTACGGCCGCCTCGCCGGGCGTGACGTGCTGGAGTGCGCCCGCCTGGGCACGGTGGCCGGCGCCCATGCCTGCACGGCCCCCGGCTCGGCCGCCCTCATCGGCGAGGAGACACTCCTGGCGGCGGCGGGGGTACGCGGCGGCGGTTCGTAGCCCTGCCGGCGGAGGGGCGGCGTCTGCGACGCCTCCGCCGCGCGCGTCGGCCCCGCAGTGCTCCTCGGCGATGCGGACTGCGACGCGGGCGCCCGCTTCACCGTGCCGGAGCTGCGGCTGCCTCGCACCACCGCAGCCGCCGCAGCTGTCGCGGTCGGCGCCTCGTTCTGTGAACGGTGTCAAACGCCGTAGTAACCTGCCCGGTGACACCGATTGTTCGATTCTCAGCGCCCTCATCGGAGCTTTGAATTCGAACAGTTGCCTGCAGCAGCCCCGACCGACCCGACTCCGGAGATCTCGATGCCTTCAACACGCGCAGTCCCGGTCACCCTCGCGGAGATCGCACGGATCGCCGGGGTGGGGCGGGCGGCCGTCAGCAACTGGCGGCGCCGCCACGACACCTTCCCCGCCCGGATCGGCGGCACCGACGCCAGCCCCCAGTTCTCCCTCGCCGAGATCGAGCAGTGGCTGCGGGAGAACGACAAGCTCAAGGAGATCGGGGGACGCGAACTGCTCTGGCCCGGTTTCGAGGCCCTCGGCAACCGGGACGAGACGGGTCTGGCCATCGCCGAGGCCGGACGGCGGATGCGTGATGGCAAGGCCCCCGCGCCCGCCGCGCCCCTGTCCGAGCAGGCCGGGGAACTGGTCGGCGAGGCCGTGGCGCTGGGACGGCGCGAGGGGATGCGGGAGATCTTCGAGTTCCTGTTGCAGCGCTGGCTGGACGCCCATGTCCGCCAGGTCAGCGCCAGCCCCCGCCCCCTGGCGGATCTGATGGCCGAGGTCGCCCTGGCGGCGCGCCCGGCCCCGGCCGCGGACGGCGAGGCGACCGTGCTCGACCCGGCCTGCGGCGCGGGCCATCTGCTGGACGCTGCGGCACGGGCCCGGGTGAGTGCGGGGGCGGCACGCGTCACCCTGCTGGGCTGCGACAGCGATCCGGCCCTCGCCGCGCTGGCCGCCGCGCGGCTGGCGTTCGTCGTCGACGAGGCGGGCGCGGCCGGGAAGGCGGGGAAGACCGGCAAGGCCGGCAAGGGCAGTACGAGCGGGGTGCGGGTGACGGCGGACGTACGGAAGGGCGACTCCCTGCGCGACGACCCCCACGAGCGGGCCGCCGCGGACGTCGTCCTGTGCAACCCACCCTTCAACGAACGCGACTGGGGCTACGAGGAGCTCTCCACCGACCGGCGCTGGGTGCACGGCCTGCCCCCGCGCACCGAGTCCGAGCTCGCCTGGGTGCAGCACGCCCTGGCCCGGCTGCGGCCGGGCGGCACCGCCGTGCTGCTGCTGCCGCCCGCCGTCGCCTCCCGCCGGGCCGGCCGCAGGATCCGCGGCGCGCTGCTGCGCGCCGGGCTGCTGCGCGCCGTCATCGCCCTGCCCCCCGGCTGCGCGCAGCCGCACAGCGTCTCGCTGCACCTGTGGCTGCTGCGCGCCCCCGAGGGCACCGGCCCCGCCGAGGACAACGGGGTCCTGCTCGCCGACGCGGCGGCCTCCCGGCGGGCGGCGGCCGGGCGCGAGACCGGGGTGGACTGGGACGCGCTGGGCGACTTCGTACGGACCGCACTGGGCGCCTACGGCAGCGGGGCGGCCGAACTGCCGGACTTCGCCCGGCGTATGGCCGTCATCGAGCTGCTGGACGACGAGGTCGACCTCACCCCCGGGCGCCACGTCTCCCCCGCCCCGGGCGGCGAGGCACTCGACCTGGAGGACGCCTGGAGCGGATTCGGCGAGGCCCTGGCCGGACTGCGCGCCGCCGGACGGGCGCTTTCCGCCCTGGAACCGGCCGGGGACGGCGGAGGCGGGCAGCCGAGGACGACCGTGGGCGACCTGGCCCGGGCCGGGACGCTGACCCTGCGCGGCGGCCAGCAGCCGCCGGACGGGACGGTCCGGAGCGGTGAGCCCGGCGAGGGCGGCCTGCCCCTGCTGACCGTGCCGGACCTGCTCCAGGGCAGCGGGCCGGCGAACTGGCTGCACCCCTCGGACGTCTCCGACCGCGGGGCGCTGGTGGCCGTGCCGGGCGACGTGGTGGTGGCCGGGGTGATCCGCGCCTTCGACGCCTGGGTGCACCAGGGTCCGCCCACCGTGCTCGGCGCCCAGTTGTACGCGCTGCGTGTGGATCCGCAGAAGATGGACGCCTGGTTCCTCGCGGGCTGCCTGCGCGCACCGTCCAACGGCCGCCAGGCGGGCACCCACGCCTCCAGCGCCTCCCGGGTGGACGTGCGCAGACTCCAGGTTCTCCAGCTCCCGCTGGCCGAGCAGTCGCGCTACAGCGAGGTGTTCCGGCGGCTGACCGGTTTCGAGGAGTACCGCGGACGCCTGGACGAGCTGGCCTCGCGCCTGTCGCGGGACATCAGCGACGGTCTGGCGACGGGCCGGCTTTCGGCCGGGCGCTGAGGCCCGGTGCGGGATCGCGGCGGGGCGGGATCGCTCCGGTCCGCCCCGCCCGTCACCGCTCGTACCAGCCCCTCTCCCGCGGCCGCGACGTCCAGGGCACCGGCGGCTTCGCCGGGGCGTAGGCGCTCCTCCCGGCCGGACCCGCCGAACCGGCCGCCCAGAAGGCCGCGTTGGCCAGGACGGTGCGGACGTCCTCGCGGCGGTAGACCGGGTACTCCTCGTGGCCGGGACCGAAGTAGAAGACCCTGCCGAGCCCGCGGCGCCAGGCCATCCCGCTGCGGAAGACCTCCCCGCCCGCGAAGGAGGAGACGAAGACCAGGTCGTCGGGCGCGGGCACGTCGAACGGCTCGGCGTACATCTCCTGTTCGCCGATGACCATCGGCTGCGGCACCCCTGCGGCGACCGGGTGCGTGACATCGACCGTCCAGACCACCTCGCGGTCGCCGTGGCGCCAGCCGGAGATCCGGCCGCTGGTGCCCGTCAGGGCGCGGAAGACCTTCGACTCCGCACCGGAGTGGAGGGCGACCAGCCCCATGCCCTCCAGTACCCGGTCGTGCACCCGCGCCACGACCTCGTGGTCCACCTCGCCGTGCCGTTTGTGGCCCCACCAGAACAGGACGTCGGTCCCGTCCAGCGCCGTGCCGCCGAGCCCGTGGTGCTCCTCGTCCATGGTGGCCGTGCGCGCGCGCAGCTCCTCGTGGGGGGCGAGCGCGCCGGCGATGGCTTTGTGCATTCCCTCCGGGTAGACGGCGGCGACCTCCGCGTCGTCCGGCCCGCACTCGGTCCACACCGTCACGGAGACGGCCATACCCCGCTCCTCTCTCCGGCTCCCCCGGCCGTCCGGTTCCCCGGACCGCCGACGAGAGCCCGGGTTTCCCGGGGCGGCCCGGCCTAACGGGCGAGGTGGGCCTCGATCCCGGCGAGCTCGTCGTCGGTGAAGTCGAGGTTGCCTGCGGCCGCGACGTTGTCCTCGAGCTGCTTCACGCTGCTGGCGCCGACGAGCGCGGAGGTCACACGCCCGCCGCGCAGGACCCAGGCGATGGCCGTCTGCGCCAGGGTCTGCCCGCGCCGCCGCGCGACCTCGTCGAGCGCGCGGACCGTGGCGAGGGTCTCCTCGGTGATGCCCTCGGCGGTCAGGAACGGGCTGGCGCCCGCGGCCCGGGACCCGGTGGGGATGCCGGACAGGTAGCGGTCGGTGAGCAGGCCCTGGGCCAGCGGGGAGAAAGCGATCGACCCGGCGCCCACCTCGTCGAGGGCGTCGAGCAGGCCGTCCTCGACCCAGCGGTTGAACATCGAGTACGAGGGCTGGTGGATCAGCAGCGGAGTGCCGAGGCCGGCCAGGATGCAGGCGGCCTCGCGGGTCTGCTCGGGGCTGTAGTTGGAGATGCCCACGTAGAGCGCCTTGCCCTGGTGGACGGCGGACGCAAGCGCGCCCATCGTCTCCTCCAGGGGCGTGTCGGGGTCGTAGCGGTGCGAGTAGAAGACGTCGACGTACTCCAGGCCCGTCCGCCTCAGGCTCTGGTCCAGGCTGGACAGCAGGTACTTGCGCGAGCCCCACTCGCCGTACGGCCCGG
The DNA here is from genome assembly GCF_043660855.1 of Streptomyces shinuiensis. NCBI lineage: Bacteria > Bacillati > Actinomycetota > Actinomycetes > Kitasatosporales > Streptomycetaceae > Streptomyces > Streptomyces shinuiensis. The sequence continues at coordinate 963,172 of NZ_JBIHML010000001.1, forward strand.
GGTGCATCAGGTAGCCCGCCTTGGTGGAGATCACCAGCTCGTCGCGGTAGGGGCGGAAGTCCCGGGCGAGGTGGCGGCCGAAGTTGGCCTCGGCCGCTCCGGGCGGCGGGCCGTAGTTGTTGGCCAGGTCGAAGTGTGTGACCCCCAGGTCGAAGGCGCGGCGCAGGATCGCCCGCTGGGTGTCCAGCGGCTTGTCGTCGCCAAAGTTGTGCCACAGTCCCAGCGAGATCGCCGGCAGTTTCAGCCCGCTGCGTCCGACACGTCGGTAGGGCATGGCGTCGTAGCGCGCGTCCGCGGCGGTGTGGGTCACGGTGCTCCTCTGCTGGGACGGGCCGGGGGACGGCAGGTGGTCCGGCCGCGGCAACGTTACACCGCGCTCCGGCCGGCTCGGCCCGCCGTTGTCACCGCCGGGACCGGGACGGGAACGGGCGGGGACGGCCGTGCCTCCCCGGCTGGGGGGGAGAGCCGGGGAGGCACGGTGCGGGCCGCCGGGGGTGGACGCCGGCCCGCCGGTCCGGACCCCTCAACGCGCGGGGCCCGGGGGATCAGGGTTTTCCGGCCCCCACGCCGGACCGGACGCGGCTCCTGGCCGTGGTGGCGGACTCCATGGGGCGGACGCGCGGGCTGCGGATCCTGCCGCCGCCGAGAGTCCGGCCGGGCCCGGCCGGACTCAGGCCCGCCACGGACGTGCCGAGAACAGCCCCGGCCACGATCCTCTTTCCGCCCCTCCGATCCGGAGGGACAGGAGCACGGCGCATTCGTTTCTCCTTCAATCAATCAGGAGAGCATTCACCCTGCCGCACCGACCTGCGGTCAAGTGATTCCCCACGTCGATGCAAATTTGACAGAAAGCGCTTTCTCTCAAGAAGCCAGCGCGACCCTAACATTCACCTAACGTGCCGTCAAGCCTTCGCTTGCAATCCTCTGACGCCGAACGACACCAACCCCCTCTGAACGCCCCTCCGAGCCTCACCTGGCACTGGAGAACGCGACGGGGCGACACAGCACCAGGCCTCGGGTAGTTGAAATAAATACTAGAAAACGCTTGCTTGAGCGGCGACACAGCCATTGACTCGACAGAAAGTCTCCGGGCACACGGAAGGGCGGTGCCCCGCATCACCGGCGGAGTGCGGGACGGCGTCGCCGTCTCACGACGCGAATTCCGGTTTTCCTCCGGGCCGACCACTGACACACCGTCGGCCTCCGCCGAGCGATGGAAGCGGTTGCCGCGGTGCCCTCACCGGACTTCCGGGAGGGCACCGCCCTCTTCGCCCCGCCCGGCGGAACGGAAAACCGGCTGCACGGACATTGACATGGCAGGAACATGCAGGGCGTCATATGGGGGCGGTGTTCGTCGCCCCGTCGACCCGCGCGAGGACATCTCCGCCGAACGGCGGGGGCCGGTGCCGCATTCGGAACGATGCACGCGGATGCGGTCCGACAACGTTGTCAAGCATCGCGACAACGTTGTCTCACCGGCCTCCCGGCCTTTCCGCGGGATCCCCGGCGGGGCGCCGCACCCGTGCGGGGTTCCGGAATCGGCCGACCGCCGCCCGGAGCCTCCGCTCCGGCCCGCGACCACGGCCCGGGTCCCCCCAGGGGCCCGTCCCCCATGGGGCCCCTGGGGGCCGGCACCACCGAGGAAAGACCGAGGAGAGACATGAGGAAACGACCCAGAAGAAAACTGGCGGCGGCCGTCACCGCGGCACTCGCCGGCCTGGCCGGCATGCTGCTGCCCGTGTTCGGCCCGGCCGACGAGGCCGAGGCCGCCACCGGCATCCGCGTCAGCGACGGCCGCGTGTACGAGGCGAACGGCAACGAGTTCGTGATGCGCGGCGTCAACCACGCCCACGCCTGGTACCCGGACAGAACCAGTTCCATCGCCGACATCAAGGCCAAGGACGCCAACACCGTCCGGGTGGTCCTCGCCAACGGCGACCGGTGGGCCCGCACCAGCGCCTCCGAGGTCTCCTCGATCATCGGCCAGTGCAAGCAGAACAGGCTGATCTGCGTGCTGGAGGTGCACGACACCACCGGCTACGGCGAGGACGGCGCCGCCACCTCCCTGGACCGGGCGGCCGACTACTGGATCGGCGTCAAGAGCGCGCTGGAGGGCCAGGAGAACCACGTCGTCATCAACATCGGCAACGAGCCGTTCGGCAACAACGGCTACGACCGCTGGACGGCCGACACCAGCGCCGCCGTCCAGAAGCTGCGGAACGCCGGCTTCGACCACGCGCTGATGGTCGACGCGCCCAACTGGGGCCAGGACTGGTCGAACACCATGCGGAACAACGCCTCGACGGTGTTCAACTCCGACCCCGACCGCAACACGATCTTCTCCATCCACATGTACGGGGTCTACAACACCGCTTCCAAGGTCCAGTCCTACCTGAACCACTTCGTCGACAACCGCCTGCCGATCGTGGTGGGCGAGTTCGGCCACAACCACGGTGACGGCGACCCGGACGAGAACGCGATCATGGCGACCGCGCAGTCGCTCCGGGTGGGCTACCTGGGCTGGTCCTGGAGCGGCAACGGCAGCGGTGTCGAGTACCTGGACATGGTCAACGGTTTCGACCCGAACTCCCTGACCAGTTGGGGTCAGCGCTTCTTCAACGGCACCGACGGCATCTCCGCCACCTCCCGGGAGGCGACCGTCTACGGGGGCGGCTCCGGCGGGACCGCGCCGAACGGCTACCCGTACTGCACCGGCGGCAGCGCCTCCGACCCCGACGGCGACGGCTGGGGCTGGGAGAACGAGCGCTCCTGCGTCGTACGCGGCGGCGCGGCCGACGGCGGCGACTCCGGCGGCACGGCCCCCAACGGCTACCCGTACTGCACCGGCGGCAGCGCCTCCGACCCCGACGGCGACGGCTGGGGCTGGGAGGACAACCGCTCCTGCGTCGTACGCGGCGGCGCGGCCGACGGCTGACGGCTGACGGCTGACGGCTGACGGCCCGCACGCAAGCGGTGTCCTCCCGCCCCGCCTCCGGGGCGGGAGGACACCGCGCGGTCCCTTACCGCGGACCCCGTCCGCTCAGCAGGTGTTCCGACTGGTGTTGTCGAGGGTGAGGTTGCGGTAGGTGATGTTCGTACCGCAGGGGCTCTCCCTGAGTGAGGTGTTGCTCAGCGTCAGGTTCTGCAGGGTGATGTCCCTGTTGCCCGGGAACTCACTGCGGGCCGCCAGCCTGACCTCCCCGCCGCCGCTGACCGTGCCGCCCTGGGATGCAACAGTCACGTTGTAGCAGTTCTCGATCAGAATGGCGTTGTTGCCGGTGTTGGTCAGCGTCACCCGGTCGATGACGGCGCCGCCGCTCTCGGAGACGCAGAAGACCCCGCGCCCGCCGCCGCGGGCGATGACCTCGCCGACGCGGATGTTGGTCGGATAGCTGCCGCCGATCCGGCCGTTGCGGTTGGCCATCCTGAACGCCGCGTAGCCGGTGCCGGTGGCGGTGTTGTCGGCGTCGACCTTCCCCACCGTGGCGTTGACCGTGTCGTTGAGCAGCAGCCCGGAGTGGCCGACGTCGCGGGCGGTCACCGTCCCGATCGTCAGCCCGTCCACCCCGTAGGTCTCCACACCGTGGTTGCCGGTACCCGAGACGTAGACGTCGTCGATGCGGATGTTGCGCGAGCGCGACGAGCGATCGCCGTGGTTGTCGATCCGGATGCCCAGACCGCCGGATACCCGCATGTCGATCCGGCCGAGCACCACGTTGCTGACGTTGCGCATGAAGATGCCGTACAGCGGGCGACCGGTGACGGTCAGATGCCCGACCTCGACGTTCGTCGTGCCGCGGGAGTAGATCGGCGCCTGGTCGCCGGAGCCGGAGCCGGTGACGTCGATGGTGCCGCACACGTCGATGGCGGTGTTGCTCGGCAGCGACACCCTGGTCCCGGCGCTGATCGAGCCCGAACCCCGCACCACCACGCGCTCCTTGGAGGAGCGGTTGGGTGTCAGGCTGCCGATCGCGGCCTGCATCGCGTCGCGCATGCTGCCGCCGGTGTAGACGGTGCTGCCGCCCCGGCTCGCGGTCCAGGTGCTTCCGCTGCGCACGGCTTCGGCCTGGTACGAGCCCTCGCCGCAGGCGGCCGCGGCGGCCGGCGCCGCCTGGGCGGGACGGGACTTCTGCGCGGCCCCGGCCGCCTGTGCCGCCTGCCCGGAACGGCCGGTCCCGGCCCGGGCCTCCGCGGCCCCGACCGCGGGCGCCACCGTCGCCAGCATGGCCGCCGTCAGGGCGCCGGCCGCGACCGCGGCGAGCCTGCGCCTCCTGGCGGAGGGGGTGACTCCGCTTCTCATCGTGGACTCCTTCCGTGGGGGGACGCCCACCGCACTCGGCACGGGGCCGCTCGCACCGGGCCACAGGAGGCCACCCGGTGGGGGGATTTCGCGAGAAAAGTACAGTAAGCGCTTTCCGAGTCCAGGAGTATTGCAACGCTTCATTCAGGAGGTCAAGAGGCGTGCGACCGCCCCCGGAAACGGGCGAAATGCGGCCTTCCCCATGGACCGCGCCGCCCAATCCCCCAAGAACCGCACCTGACCTGCGATCCTTCCCCTCCCTCGATCGGCCTCCGCTCCCGGGATCCCGTACTTCCGGAATGTCTGCACCGAATAGCGAGCAGATACAGGCGCCCAGGGCAGGCTTTCCGGCCACTGAGCCCGTTCCAACCTGGCCGCCGGGCAGGTCAGTTGGGATGACAGACAGGTGAAGCCCCTGGTAGATGGGTTTTCGACCAAGAAGAACCGTCTCCACCAGAGGCTTCGTGTGCTTGTCTACCCGTCCGGCGTCGACGTGTCCAGCTCTGCCCTGCGCTTCCTGTCCGCCAAGCTCCGTCAGCGCCGCCGGGAGCTCGGCACCCGGTGGCGGCGTCTGAGTCCGGGCCGGCAGGCCCTGCTCACACTCGCCCATCTCCGCAACGGCCACCCGTACGCCCAGCTCGCAGCCGGATTCGGTATCGGGACCACCACCGCCTACCGGTACGTCACCGAGGCCGTCGAGCTCCTGGCCGCGCTCGCCCCGACTCTTGCGGAGGCGGCCCGGACGGCATCGTCGAAGGCGTTCGTGCTGCTGGACGGCACCCTGCTGCCGATCGACCGCGTCGCCGCGGACCGCCCCTTCTACTCCGGGAAGCACAAGGGGCACGGGATGAACGTGCAGATCCTGGCCGATCCCACCGGTCGGCTGCTGTGGACCTCACCGGCTCTGCCCGGAGCCGTCCACGACGTCCGGGCCGCCCGCGAGCACGGCATCATCGCCGCTCTCACGGCCACCGGCATCACCTGCTGGGCCGACAAGGGCTACCGAGGCGCCGGAGGCACGGTCCGTGTCCCGTACTGGGGACGCTGGGAGACGCTCTCCCAAGGCCAGAAGGCCGTCAACCGGTCCCACGCCAAGATCCGGGCCCTGGTTGAGCAGGCCGTCGCCACCCTCAAGTCCTGGCGGCTCCTCCGCAAACTGCGCTGCTCGACCACCCGCATCACAAGCCTCGTCCAAGCCGTCCTGACCCTGCATCTGGCCAGCTCAGACCGATGATGGAAAGAGCTCACTGCCTATATACCTTACTCGCTTCAGCGCCTCCCGGGTCGACCAGACCCCTGGGTTCTGGCCTGGCCCCCCTTCCTCAGGGCTTATCACTCTTCCCAGGCTTTGGACTTCTGAGGTGCAAGGGTCCTCGTGTGCCGTGAACCGGCCCGGGGCGCGCCCGTACCGGGAAACCGGCGTACAGGAGACCCCCGGCCGCAACACGCCGAGTCGCGGAACCCCTCACTCCGGATCAGACTTGGCCGTGGCCGGGCCGTGCCCCCCTGTCCCCGGCCCCTGCCCCTGCTCCCGACCCCGGCGCCGCCCAGGTGATCTCCATGCCGATGACCGTGTTCGGACCGCAGGACCCGTTCGCCGAACCGCTCAACCGCCTTTTCGGCTCCGGACCCCGGACCCCGGACCCGACCGGCCGGCCCGCGTCCGCAGAGGCGCTCCCGGACGAGTCCGCCCGGGAACTGCTGTCCCTGGCCGCCGGGCGCTCGGCCAGGGACGGCGGCGAGCTGGACACCGGCCACCTGCTGTGGGCCGCCACCCGGGTGGGCTCCTCGCGCCGTGTTCTGGAGGATGCCGGGGTAGGCCCGGACCGGCTCGCCTCCCACCTGCTCCGGGCCCTCGCCAGGAGCGCCGGCGGTGCCGGGCCCTCCCTGACGCCCGCGGCCGAACGCGCCCTGCTGGCGGCCCGTGCGGGCGCCCGTGCCGTCGGCGCGGCCCGGTTCGGCCCCGAGCACGTTCTGGCCGCCCTGCTGGACGACCCCCACAGCGGCGCCGGCCAGGCGCTGCGCGCCGCGGGCGCCGCGCGCGAGCCGGTCCGCAGGGCCGCCTCCCGCCCGTCCGGTCCGTCCGGCTCCACCCCTGTACTGGACCGCTACGGCCGCGATCTGACCGCACACTCCCGCGAAGGCCGGCTGGACCCGGTGGTGGGACGCGCGGAGGAGATCGACCAGACCATCGAGGTGCTCTCCCGCCGGACACGGAACAACCCCGCCCTGATCGGCGAGCCGGGCGTCGGCAAGACCGCGGTCGTCGAGGGCCTGGCCCGGCGGATCGCGGTCGGCGAGGTGCCCCCGGAGCTGCGCGGCCGCAGGATCGTCGGCCTGGACCTGCCCGCACTGGTGGCCGGCGCCCGCTACCGGGAGGAGGTCGAGGAGCGGCTGCGCGCGATCGTCGGGGAGGTCACCTCCGACGAACGGATCATCCTCTTCCTCGACGAGTTGCACACCCTCGTCGGCGCGGACGCGGGCACGGAGGGCTTCCCCGACCTCGGCGGCGTCCTGCGGGCCGCGCTCGCCCGCGGCGGGCTGCGTGTCGTGGGCGCCACCACCATCGACGAGTACCGCCGCCATGTGGAGCGGGACATCGCCCTGCACCACCGCTTCCAGCCGGTGCTGGTGCCCGAGCCGACCGTCGAGGAGACCGTGCGCATCCTGGAGGGTCTGCGCGGCTCCTACGAGGCCCACCACCAGGTCCGCTTCTCCGACGAGGCGCTGCGGGCCGCCGCCGAGCTCTCCGCCCGCCATCTGCCCGAGAGCTTCCTGCCCGCCAAGGCCGTCTCCCTGCTCGACCAGGCCGGCGCCCGGGTGCGGCTGCGCGGTCTCGGCCGCAGCGGTGAGGCCCTGGAGGTCGAGGACCGCCGCGACCTGCTGCGGCGCGAACTCGACCAGGCCCTGGCCCAGGAGGACCTGGAGCGGGCCGCGACACTGCGGGAGGGCATGCGGGAGCTGGAGCTGGAGCGGGCCGCCGTCGCCGAGAAGCGCGAGACCGCCGCCCGGGTGACCGTGGAGGACATCGCCGGCGCCGTCTCCCGGCGCACCGGCATCCCCGCCGGCCGGCTGGCCCGCGACGAGCGCGAGCATCTGCGGCATCTGGAGGAGAGGCTGCGCGACCGTGTGACCGGCCAGGCCGAGGCCGTCTCCGCGGTGGCACGGGCGGTACGCCGGGCGCGGGCGGGGATGAGCGCCCCCGGGCGGCCCGCCGCGGTCCTGCTGTTCGCCGGACCGCCCGGGGTGGGCAAGACCGAACTGGCCAGGGCCCTGGCCGCCGAACTCCTCGGCGACGCGGGCCGCCTGGTGCGCTTCGGCACGGGCGCCCTGCGGGAGGGACGGGGGGAGGCGGGCCGGCTGGACGAAGTGGTACGGCGCGGGCCGCGCTCCGTCGTCCTGCTCGACGGGATCGACCGGGCCCACCCGGACGTCCTCGACCCGCTGGCACGACTGCTGGAAGGCGCCCGGCCGACCGGTGCCCGGAGCCCTGCCGCCGGCCTCGGCGAGACGGTGGTCGTCCTCACCGTCACCGTCGACCCGCGCAGCGTGCTGGCCCACTCCGGCGACCCCGGCGCGCTCCGCGAGGAGACCATGGCGCATCTGCGCGACCGGGTACGGCCGGAACTGCTGGAGCGCGTCGACGAGACCGTCTTCTTCCACCCACTGACCCGCGAGGACCTGCTGCGCGTCGTCGGGCTGCTGCTGGAGGACAGCCGCCGGCTGCTGGGGGCCCAGGGCATCGGCCTGGAGGTCGACCGCAGCGCCCGCGAGTGGCTGATCAACCAGGGCTACCAGCCCGACTCCGGCGCCCATCCGCTGCGCCGCACCGTCCGCACCCACCTGGACGACCGCCTCGCCGACCTGATCCTCGACGGCTCCCTGCGCGCGGGCGACACGGTGCTGGTGGGCATCGACGAACACGGTCTGACCTTCGAGGTCGCCGGCCGGCAGGGGTGAGGGTGCCGTGGCCGGGAGGGCGTGGGGCCGCCCCGGCCACGGCACCCGGGCCGTCAGCGGCGGGTCACAGGGAGCGCTCCAGGCGCTCGGCCATCAGCCGGGTGAAGCGGGCCGGGTCGCCGGGCATGCCGCCCTCCGCCAGCAGCGCCATGCCGTGGACGAGTTCGGCCATGCCCTCCAGGCCCGGGGCGGACGCGTTCTCCGCGTGCGTCTTGCGCAGGCCCGTGATCAGCGGGTGGCCGGGGTTGATCTCCAGAATGCGCTTGCTCTCGGGCACCTCCTGGCCCATGGCGCGGAACATGCTGCGCAGACCGGGCGTCATGTCGTCGGTGTCCGAGACGACGCAGGCCGGCGAGACGGTCAGCCGGGAGGACAGCCGCACCTCCTTGACCTCGTCGCCGAGCCGCTCGGTCATCCACTCCAGCAGAGCGGCGTACTCCTCGCGCTGCCGCTCCCGCTCCGCCTCGGCCCGCTCCTTCTCCTCCTCGGTGCCGAGTTCGGCCTCGCCCTTGGCGATGGAGAGCAGCTTCTTCCCCTGGAAGTCGGGCACCGCGTCGACCCACACCTCGTCGACCGGGTCGGTCAGGACGAGCACCTCCAGGCCCTTGTCCCGGAAGGCCTCCATGTGCGGCGAGCTCTCCACCGCGCTCCGGGACGGGCCGGTGAGGTAGTAGATGTGCTCCTGGCCCTCCTTCATCCGCTCCACGTACTCCTGGAGCGTCGTCGCCTTCTCCGCGTCGTGGGTGGAGTCGAAGGAGGAGGCCGCCAGGACCGCGTCGCGGTTGTCTGGGTCGTTGATCAGCCCCTCCTTGACGACCGCGCCGAACTCCCGCCAGAAGTCCGCGTACTTCTCCGGCTTGGCGGTCCTCATCTCCTTGAGGGTGGACAGCACCTTCTTCGCCAGCCGCCGGCGCATCAGCTGGATGTGGCGGTCCTGCTGGAGGATCTCGCGGGAGATGTTCAGCGACAGGTCCTGGGCGTCGACCACACCCTTGACGAAGCGCAGGTAGGCCGGGACGAGTTCCTCGCACTCCTCCATGATCAGGACGCGCTTGACGTAGAGCTGCACACCGCGCCGGTCCTGGGAGAGGACGCCCTGCGGCGGCCGCGCGGGCAGGAAGAGCAGCGCCTGGTACTCGAAGGTGCCCTCCGCCTGGATGCGGATGGTCTCCAGCGGATCGGTCCAGTCGTGGCTGATGTGCTTGTAGAGCTCGTGGTACTCCTCGTCGGAGACCTCGCCGCGGGGCCGGGCCCACAGGGCCTTGCGGGAGTTGATCGTCTCCGGCCCGGGCTTTCCGCCGTCCTCGCCCTCGCTCTCGCCGCCCCCGTCCTCCGCGGCCGCCTCGGCGCCCGCCTCGACCAGGCGGATGGGCCAGGTGATGAAGTCGGAATAGCGCTTGACGATCTCCCGGATCTTCCAGGGGGCCGTGTAGTCGTAGAGGCGGTCGTCGGTGTCCTCGGGCTTGAGCTTCAGGATGACCGACGTGCCCTGGGGCGCGTCGTCGACCGTCTCGATCGTGTACGTGCCCTCGCCGGTGGAGGTCCAGCGGGTTCCCGCCTCCTCCCCGGCGCGGCGGGTCAGCAGCGTGACGTCGTCGGCCACCATGAAGGCCGAGTAGAAGCCGACGCCGAACTGCCCGATCAGTGCCTCCGCGGCCGCCGGATTCCCGGCCTCCCCGGCCTTCTGGGCCTCCTCCAGCTTCCGGACGAACTCCGCGGTGCCGGACTTGGCGATCGTCCCGATGAGCCCCACGACCTCCTCGCGCGACATCCCGATGCCGTTGTCGCGCACGGTCAGCGTGCGGGCGTCCTTGTCGGTCTCGATCTCGATGTGCAGGTCGGAGACATCGGCCCCCAGCGAGTCGTCGCGCAGCGCCTCGATACGGAGCTTGTCGATCGCGTCGGAGGCGTTGGAGACCAACTCCCTCAGGAACACGTCCTTGTTCGAGTAGATCGAGTGAACCATCATCCGCAGGAGGCGGCTGGCCTCCACCTGGAACTCGAACGTCTCGGCCGTCATCGTCGTGGATTCCCCCACCAGTCGTCGTCCGTGCCCGGCAGGGCACGCATCGCCGGGCGGTGCGTGTCCTGCCGGGAATACCTTTCCCGGTGATGTTATGCCGGACGGGCGTCCGTCCCGGCACGTACGCCCGGGTACGGCCGCGCCGCCCGGCGGTGCCCGCCCGTCCGCCGGGGAGCGGACGGGCGGGGTGGCGCGTTCCGCTCACACCGGCCAGGAGTCGGCCGGGTCGTCCAGCCAGGCCCGCTGACCCTGCGGCGTGACGGTCGGGCCGAACCGCTCGTACCCCGGCCCGCCCCGCTCCCGCCACCAGCGGTGGGCGGACCCGACCTCGTCCCACAGCCGGCGGGGCCCAGACTGCCACACGCGTGCCGCCTTCCCGTCGCGGAACATCGCGCAGGCCCAGGAGCGGTCGGTCAGCCCGTACCACCACACCGGCCGGGCCCCGTCGCGCTTGCCGGCGACGACGCACCGGCAGTGCGGCACCCGGAGCCCGAGCGCGAAGTGCCGCGGCTCGAACCGTTCCCCGGTGAACTCTCCTTCCGGCAGCACGGTGGAGGACTCCTCGCCGTCGGCCACGCTGCCCGTGACGTACCCGGAGTGGGCAGGCACTCCCACTCCCGGCCCCCACCGGGCGGGCGGAGGAAGTACCGTCCGCCGCTCCTGCCCATCAGCTCGCCGATCCGGTCGCGTGTGGTGTCCACGAGGTACGTCGCCATGCCTGCTCCCGTGCCGCGTGCGGTGACTTTCCGTATCCGCCCACTCGCAGAGTGCTGCCGTGGCGGTACGCTCAACAGGGCTTCCAGTTCTCCAGAGAGAGCTGGAGAGAAGGGATGTTGGGCACATGCGACGCGGCGGCGGGATCGACCGTCCTTACTCGCCACAGGAGTTCTACGGTTTCTCCGCAGGTGCGCACGCGCTGCTGGAGAGCATGGTCACCCTCATGCGGTTCACCGACGCCCCTCCGGTGGCCTGCGTTGAAGGCCTGCGCACCGAGCGTGTCATGGATGACCCGGACATGGTCGAGACCTGTCAGTCGGCCTACGACCTCGCCCTGGGCGATGCCTTGTCGTCGGAGGAGTCACCGGCCCCACCCGCCGACGCACCCGCGAGGCAGGTCCTGTTGCCGTTCACCAATCATGATGTGAGCATGACTTTGCTTGATGGCCGTCGCAGCCGGTGGGGCGGCGCGCTGATCGGCCGGTCCCTGCCGCTGCACTCTATACAAGGAGCCCGTCACATGAAGCGATCGAGGATCCGTACAGCCGTCACGGCGGTGGCCGGCGCGGCAGCGCTCGCCTTGGGCGGCCTGGCCGCCGCACCCGCGGGAGCCGCGACCTCCGCCGCGCCTTCGGCACAGAAGAGCGTGACGGCGGCTTCGGGTTTCTGGGCGTGCACCGTCCCGGCCGGAAAGACCTACAGCGACACCGACCGCACCTACCGCGGCAGCTGCAACCCCAGCGGTTGGGGAACCAGCTATTACGTCGTCGACCCGGCCGACGGTGTCTGGGCGTGCACCGTCCCCTCGGGCTACACCTATACCGACACCGACCGCACCTACCGCGGCAACTGCAACCCGCAGGACTGGGGAACCGCCTACCTGCTCGCCGTACCCCGCACCGGCATCTGGGCGTGCACCATCCCGCCCGGCTTCTCCTACACAGACACCGACCGCCGCTACCGCGGCAACTGCAACCCGCAGGACTGGGGGACCGCCTACCTGCTGGTGGGCTGACCGACCCGCGTTCATGCCCCCGCGGGGCGGCCTCCCGGCACGGTGCCCGTAGGGGACGGCGGGGACTCCGGCGGCCCGGCGCCGGTCCTCCCGGCACTGGCGTGGAGCGCGTTCACGGCGGAGGCGGGCCGTATCGGCCCGCCTCCGCCCCACATCACTGCCCCACCCGGCCGTCGACGCACTCGCGCAGCAGGTCCGCGTGCCCGCAGTGGCGGGCGCACTCCTCGATCCCGTGCACCATCGGCTCCCGGATCGTGACCCCGTCCTTTCCCACGCGCTCGCCCAGGTCCGGGTGCCGGGCCAACGCGGCGTCGGTGGAGGCCTGTTCGCGCTCCAGGTCGGCGTACGCGGCGTCGGCCACGGCCCGGTCGGCGACGGCTCCGCCGAAGTCCGCGTCCTTCTCGCCGTACAGCTTCGGCAGCGGTTCGTCGTCGCCGATCCAGCTGCGCCAGTCGCGTTCCACCTCGGCGAGGTGCCGGAGGAGGCCGAGCAGCGACATCGTCGACGGCGGGACCGAACGGCGGGCCAGTTGCTCCGCGTTCAGGCCCTCGCACTTCATCCGCAGGGAGGTGCGGTAGTCCTTCAGGAACTCCCGCAGTGTCGCGAGCTCGCCCTCCGGGCCGGGGCCTTCTCTGTCGCGGGGGTCGTCGTCCGGGTCGGTCCACATGTCGGGGTGGACGGTCGCCCCGGTCCATCGCGCGGGTCGGTCGCTCATGCGCCCATGCTCGTCCGCAACAGCCCGTGCCCGCCACCGAGTTCTCCTGGGGGCAGCGTCCTGGCCCGCCGGGCCAGGACGCTGCCGCCACCCGCCGCCGGGTCCCTCGCGCGCTACCTCCCGTAAGTCTCCTTCCAGCGTGCGCGGTGTTCCCGGTCGCCCTGGCCCGCGCCGTTGACGTCGGCCGGGGTGGGCAGGGAGGCGCCGTTGTCCCACAGGCCCAGGTGGTCGCGGTGCACGGCGAGGATTCCGTGCCGCACCGCCGGCGCCCGGGACGGCCGGCTGAAGCGTGAAGTCGTCGCGAAGACGGCCACGTCGGCCCCGAAGTGCACCTTCGCTCCCATCAGGTCGCGCATCTCGCGGCTGGCGATGGCGCGGGTCGGCGCGTACCGCTTGCACTGGACGACCATCGTGCGGACGTCCGGGAGCCGCCCGACCACGTCCGCGCCGAGCCGCCGAGCCACGTCCGGGTCCCCTACGACCTCCACGGCTTCCGCGACTCCCACGCCCTCTACCGCCTCCACGACGAGCAGCCATCCCGACCCCCTCTCCCCCACGATCCGTGCAGCAGTCCGGGCAGGAGGGGGCGGGCGTGGAAGGGCGCCCGTCGGCCATGGCCGGAAACCATGCGGCGGCCGGGACCGACGCCACCGCGGACAGGCTCACCCCGGTTCCGGCAGGTCCATCGACGCGAGCCCGGCCGGGTCGGACACGACCGAGATGCCGGTGATCCGGCCGCCCTCGACGGTGAACGCCAGGACCGAGAGCGGGGATCCGTCCTCGCGCCAGGAGACGGTCCCGGGAAGGCCGTCGACCAGCGCCGTCCGCGTCCGCGCGGCCGCTTCGCCGGCCAGTCGCGCGCCCGCGGCGACCTCGGTGGCGCCGAGGGTGACGACCCTGCCGCCGGGGGTGTCGGCCGTCAGCCTCACCTCGGGGTCGAGCACGCGCAGCAGTCCTTCGAAGTCTCCGCGGCGGGCCGCGGCCAGGAAGGCCCGGACCACCTCCCGCTGCTCCCGTCCGGCACCGGCCGGCCGCTCGGCCTCCCGCACCTTCCCGCGGGCGCGGCTGGCGAGCATCTTGGCGGCGCCGGTGGACTTGCCGAGGATGCGGCCGATCTCGTCGAACGGCACCGCGAACAGGTCGTGCAGTACGAACGCCAGCCGCTCGCTCGGCCTGAGCGACTCCAGGACGACCAGGAGCGCGAGTCCGACCGAGTCGGTGAGCGCCGCGTCGTCCTCCGGTGTGGGGCCCTCGTCGACCGTCACCGTGAACTCGGGCGGCCGGTCGCCGTAGGAGGCCTCGGGGCGGGACCGGCGCGAGCGCAGGATGTCGAGGCTGATCCGGCCGACCACCGTGGTCAGCCAGCCGGCGAGGTTGTCGATGGCCGCCGTGTCCTGGCGGGAGAGCCGCAGCCATGCCTCCTGGACCACGTCCTCGGCGTCGGCGTGCGATCCGAGCATGCGGTGGGCGACCGCGCGCAGCCGGTCGCGCTGGGTCTCGAACGCCTGGGCCACCGGGTCCGCCGGGCCCGCCGGGCTGGTGCCGGACATGTTGTTACCTCCCTCGGGTGTGCTCCGTCATGGGGGTGACGGGCCCGGAAGGGGCTCGGGTAACCGATGAGGGAGCCGAAGTGATGGAAGCACGTATGAAGAGCCCGGCGGACCCCGAGCTGGTCGGCGCGATCCAGCAGATCGTCAAGGCGGCTCACTCCGGTGGTGTCGATGCGCGGCTGCTGGAGCTGGTCCATCTGCGGGCCAGCCAGATCAACGGCTGCAGCCCGTGCGTGTTCGCCGGTGTGCGGTCGGCGAAGAAGTGCGGGGAGACCGACGAGCGGCTGCACAACGTGGTCGCCTGGCGTGAGACGGCTCTCTTCACCGAGGATGAGCGGGCGGCGCTCGCGCTGGCCGAGGCCGCCACCCGGATACAGGACGGCGCGCCGGGCGTGACCGACGAGATCTGGGAGGCCGCGGCGGCCCGCTTCGACGAGAAGCAGCTCTCCTCGATCATTCTGTACATCGCGATCACCAACTTCTTCAACCGGATCAACCACACGGTCCGGGAGCAGGCCGGCAAGACCTGGTGAGCCGGGCGGGCGCGGGTGCGTTCGCGTCGGAGGGCAGGGGGCGCGCCCCCTGCCCTCCGACGGGCCGGAGACGGAGCGGACGCTTCGGCCGGGGCGGGCGGGCTCGGTGCCCGTTCGCCCCGGCCGGCTCGGTTCACCGCGCGAACGCGCCGGTCACGCGCGCGGCGGGCCGGGCGGACGTTCCCGCGCGGCACCGTCGGGAAGTGGTCAACCTCTGAATCGCACGCGCCTTCCCCGAAGTTCCATGGTTTCAAGTATTGACCATGAACTGTCAGGAATCTACGTTGTCGCCACTCCTTGAGAGCGCTCTCAGAGAAGGGCTGTCCATGAGATTCCACAGACGCATCGCCCTGCTTTCGGCGGCCGCCGTGGCCGCCGCGGGCCTGGCGACGACCACCGGTGCCGGCGTGGCCCACGCCGCCACCATCGAGGTGGGCAAGGGCAGTTACAGCGACGTCCGCCCGGCGGGGAGGCAGGGACCCTCCGACAGCGGCGGCCAGGCCGTCAAGCCGAAGGTCACCCCGGCCATGGCGGACGAGCCGGTGCCGACCAACGACTGGTGGTCCTCGCTGGTCTTCCAGCGGTTCTCCGCCAACCCGTACTCCGAGAACATGTACGGCCACCCCCTCACGTACAAGGCCGTCTCCGGCGGCCTGGAGGTCGGCTACCCGACCACCCACCAGATCGTGGGCGGCGGGCGCCAGTACGAGTTCCCGCACAAGGCGGACCTGACCCTCGGCCTCGCCGGCCTCGACTCCCCCGACGCCAAGGCGGACGGGTGGAGCGACTGGACCGTCACCCCCTACTGGTCCGACGGCTCCCGCACCCTGCGGACCACCATCGGCCACGGCCTGCCGTACGTGTACGCACAGGGCAGCGGCGGCGCGGCGCAGATCACCGCGGCGGACGCGCCCACCGTCTTCGCCGACGACGGCAACGTGCTCGGCGTGACCGTCTCCGGCCACCACTACGCGCTGTTCGCCCCCTCCGGCAGCGACTGGACCGTCTCCGGCAGCCAGATCCGCGCCGACCTGGGCTCGAAGGACTACTTCTCGCTCGCGGTGCTGCCCAGCCGGGGCGCGCTGGCGACGTACGAGAAGTACGCCTTCAGCTTCGTCACCGGCTCGAGGGTGGACTGGAGCTACGACGAGGGCGCCGGCGAGGTGAGGGCGACCTACTCGCTGACCACCGAGGCGATGGAGGGCACCGAGACCGGCACCCTCCAGGCGCTCTACCGCCACCAGTGGCTGAACACCACCGACGACCTCACCGCCCACGGCTACGTCTCCTCGCGCGGTGAGATGAAGGTCCGCGAGGGCACCTCGTTCACCACCGTCCAGAAGGTCAACGGCGTCCTGCCGGGGCTGCCCGCCGCCCCGGGTGTCGACGAGGCCAGGCTGAAGACGTACATCAACGACGTGCTGACGCAGGGCGACCCGTTCAGCGGCGCCATCGACACCTACTGGACCGGCAAGGCGCTGGGCAAGCTGGCCCAACTGGTGCCGATCGCCGACCAGATCGGCGAGACCGCCAACCGCGACAAGCTCCTGGACCTGATCAAGGGACGCATGGAGGAGTGGTTCACCGTCGGCGGCCCGTCGGAGTTCTCCTACGACAAGGACTGGCGCACCCTCATCGGCTACCCCGCCTCATACGGCAGCGACCAGGAGCTGAACGACCACCACTTCCACTACTCGTACTACGTGATGGCCGCGGCCATCGTGGCGCAGTACGACCCGCAGTGGGCCGCCGACTCCGAGTGGGGCGGCATGGTCAAGGAGCTCATCGGGGACGCCGCCAACCCGGCCAGGGACGACACCAAGTACCCGTTCCTGCGCGGCTTCGACGTCTACGCCGGCCACAGCTGGGCCGCCGGCCACTCGGCCTTCGCCGCCGGCAACAACCAGGAGTCGTCCTCGGAGTCGATCAACCTCAGCGCGGGGCTGATCCTGTGGGGCTCCGCCATGGGCGACAAGGCACTGCGCGACCAGGGCGTCTACATGATGATGACCGAGTCGGAGTCGATCGCGCAGTACTGGTTCGACGCCGACCAGGAGGTCTACCCCGAGGACTTCACCCACGACATCGTGGGCATGGTCTGGAGCAGCGGCGGCGCCTACGCCACCTGGTGGACGGCCAACCCCGAGGAGATCCACGGCATCAACTTCCTTCCCGTGACCGGTGGTTCGCTGCACCTGGCCCGTGAGAAGGAGATGCTGCGCCGCAGCGTGGCCGAGATGGAGGAGGAGAACGGCGGCCCGGCCGTCGAGTGGCGGGACGTCTTCTGGGAGGTCCAGGCGCTCTACGACCCGGCCGGGGCCATGCAGTACTGGAACCAGTGGAACGGCGGCTACGTCCCCGAGGCCGGCGAGACCAAGGCCCACACCTACCACTGGGTCGCCACGATGGACTCCATCGGCGCGCCGGACATGACCGTCACCGCCAACACGCCCACCGCCGTGGCCTTCGAGAAGAACGGCACCAGGACGTACGCCGCGCACAACCACGGCGAGCAGGAGTGCTCGGTGAAGTTCTCCGACGGCGGCGTCCTGAACGTCCCGGCGAAGTCCACCGCGTCCGGGGCGGGCGACGACACGCTGCTCGAAACGCTGTGCGGCGACGACGACGGCACCCCGCCGCCGCCGGACGACGACAAGCCCGGCGCGCCCGGCACCCCGGAGGCGAGCGACGTCACCGACGGCTCGGTCACGCTGAACTGGGCCGCCGCGACCGACGACAACGGCGTCAGGAACTACGACGTCCTGCGCGACGGCGCCAGGGTCGCCACGGTCACCGGGACCACGTACACCGACACCGGGCTGACCTCCGGCACGGAGTACACCTACAGCGTCAGGGCGCGCGACACCGCGGGCCAGACCGGTCCGGCGAGCGGGACCGTGACCGTCACCACCACCGGCACCCCGCCCCCGCCGTACGTCGAGGCGGACACCTTCTATCTGCGGTCGGGCGGTGAGCTCGCCGTCGAGGCGGCCCCGACGTCCTCCGCCGACACCATCGAGTCGGCCGGCGGGACGAACAACGACGGCACGCCGAAGAACCCGCTCGTCTACGAGGTGGAGAACGTCAGGGGCACCCTGAAGCCGGGCTCGGCCACGGCCTTCACCTTCAACGTGGACGCCGGCACCGCCGTCGGGCACGCCCAGCAGGCCAGGGTCTCCTACGACCTGACCGGCGACGGCACGTTCGACCGCGTCGAGACGTTCCGCTACTTCGCCACCGACCCGATCCCCGGCTGGGAGGAGTACTCCTCCGCCCGGCAGGGGCTGCACTCCTCCTCGGGCGAACTGGGCGAACTGGACGGCGGGACCGTCCGCGTCGAGGTCTGGAGCGCGCTGGGCAACGGCCCGTCCACCATCCAGGTGGGCTCGGGCTCCGTCCTGACCATCCCCTTCGCCTGACCGCTGACCGGGCGCCCGGTGGCGCGGCGCATCCCTCACGCGCCGTACCACCGGGCATCCGCCGGCACCGGCTTACGGTCCTCCCGCCTCCCGTGCCGCCGGAGCCCGACCGCCCCCGCGTCCGGCGTGCCGGACGCGGGGGCGGTCGGCTTCCACCGCTCTGCCGCCGGGGGCGCATCGTGATCCTTACGGTATCCAGCCGAGCTGTTACCGCGGGCCCGCCGGTGCGACGGTGGCCGGACTGCGCTCCCCACCGACGTCGGAGGCCCGCCATGTCCGGTCTGCCGTTCCTCGCCCCCTGGCTGGTGCTGGTCTCCGTGCTCTGGGCAGTGCCGCCCCTCCTCTGCCCCCGGCAGCGGCGGACGGGCATCGTCATCGCTGTCTCGCACCTCGTCGGGACGCTGACGATCACACGGCCCTGGACCGAGAACTGGTACTGGGATGCCGGATGGTGGCTGATCCTCGTCTTCGGGCAGGGCACCCTCGTCGCGCTGGGGCGGTTGGCCTTCGAACTCAGCCCGCTCGGTGCCCGTCGCCACCGCGTGGCGCCCCGGCCCCCGGGCAGCGACCCGGCGACGGCCCAGCCCCACAGGGTGGGGCCGTCGGCCGTCCGTGGTGGGTGAAGAGGCCGGCCGGGCGTGCCGGGGCAGTGCCGCTGCGCCGGTGCTCCTCTGCGCCGATCACGACAGCTCACCTCCCCGCATTTCGCCCTCCGCCGGGACGGTCTTGCCCGGCCCGTCCCGGCGCGGGTGTCGGTGACCTCGACGCGCAAGGTGCGGTCGCCGGCCGGTGCGTGCAGGCGGCGGGACGTCTGACACCCGACAGGCCCGCGAGAGCCCTGTGCCGTCCCTTCCTGGGCGGCGGGGCTCCGGCGTGCCCGTGAACGCGAGAATCCCGCGGCCTCGACGAGGCCGCGGGATTCTGTGCTGTGTCCGAGGGGGGACTTGAACCCCCACGCCCGATAAAGGGCACTAGCACCTCAAGCTAGCGCGTCTGCCATTCCGCCACCCGGACCGGTGTGTGACCAGCGGCCTTCCGGCCGCGGCGACGGGGAACACCATACCAAGTTTTCGCGGTGCCTCTCACCCGCATAAGCCGTGGTCCGGTGGGGTGCCGGAGCGGTCGGACCGCACTGGGCAGGGCCGCCGTTCAGGTGCCGGGCGGTTCGGGGTGGAAGGCCGCGACGATCTTCCCGACGGTCTCCTCCAGCGGCGCGGCGCGCGGCAGGGGCGGCGGGCTGCCCGCGACCGCGCGCCCGGCCAGACCGGTGTCGGTGTGCGGCAGGTGGAGGTCGGCCACCGACAGGCCGGTGCGGCGCCGCTCGGCGGCGACCGCCGTCAGCCAGGCGGACAACGCCGCCTTGGAGGCACTGTAGGCGGCCATCCGCGGCTGCGGGCGGACGGCGACCACGCCGGTGGTGGCGGCCAGGGTGCCGGGCGGGTCCAGCAGGGGCAGCGCGGCGGACAGCACCGCGATGGGCGCCAGGGTGTTGACGGCGAACAGGTGCTCGGTGACGGCCGTGCCGGTCTCCTCGGCCGGACCGAAGGCGACCGCGCCGATCGCCGTCAGTACGCCGTCCAGACCGCCCATCGCCTCGGCGGCCAGACGGGGCAGGGCGGCCATGCCGTCCAGGTCGTAGGCGTCGCAGGGGGCGGAGGCGGCCTTGAGGCGCCGCGCCGCCGACGCCAGCCGCTCCCGGTCGCGGCCGGCGAGGAGGAGCGCATCACCCCGGCGGGCCAGGGCGTCGGCGGTGGCGCCACCGAGGACTCCGGTGGCGCCGACGACCAGCAGGCGCAGCGGCGCGTTCGATGCATCGGATACGTCCGGCATGTCCTCATTGTGGGTCCCTGGGCCGGATCCGGCAGCCCGGCGGCCCGCACCCCCTCGCGCGGGTGGGCGGCCGGGCGGCGGGTGAGCGTACGACGGAAGCGGGGCACCAGCACAATGGGACAGCCGCGGCGGAGGGCGCCACGGCCGTGAAGCGTCGACCGAGGCAGGGCTGATCTTCCATGGGCCGAGTCACCGAACGCCGCCGCGTCGTCCGTCTGCGCGACGGTGCGGTGAGCGAGCGCCCGGACACCCTGGTGGCCGAGGAGCCGCTGGAGATCCGCCTGAACGGCAAACCGCTGGCGGTCACCATGCGCACGCCCGGCGACGACTTCGCCCTGGCCGCCGGCTTCCTGGTCAGCGAGGGCGTGCTGGGCCGCCCGGAGGATCTGGCGAACATCGTCTACTGCGCCGGCGCCACCGAGCAGGCCGACGGCACCACCCGCAACAGCTACAACGTCGTCGACGTGCGCCTGGCCCCCGGGGTGCCCGTCCCCGACATCACCCTGGAGCGCAACGTCTACACCACCTCCTCGTGCGGGCTGTGCGGCAAGGCCAGCCTGGACGCGGTGCGCACCACCGCCCGCTGGCCCGTCGGAGGCGGGGACGGGAGCGGGGACGGCGGGGGCTTTCCCCCGCTGGAGCCGGAGGTGCTCGCCGCGCTGCCCGACCGGCTGCGCGCGGCCCAGAGGGTGTTCGACCGCACCGGCGGTCTGCACGCGGCCGCCCTGTTCTCCCCGGAGGGGGAGTTGCTGGACCTGCGCGAGGACGTCGGCCGCCACAACGCCGTCGACAAGCTCGTCGGACGCGCCCTGACCCGGGGGGACCTGCCGCTGTCGCGCGCGGTGCTGCTGGTCTCGGGGCGTGCCTCGTTCGAGCTGGCGCAGAAGGCGGTGATGGCCGGTGTGCCCGTGCTGGCGGCCGTCTCCGCGCCGTCCTCCCTGGCCGTCGACCTGGCCGCCGAGACGGGACTGACACTGGTCGGCTTCCTGCGGGGGGCGTCGATGAACGTCTACGCCGGCGAGCACCGCGTGGCGCTCGGCGCGCGGCGGGCCTGAGGGCGGCGGAACCGGGCGCGGGACGGGCGCGGAAACCGGCGTCCCGGCCACCACACGTCCCACCGCGGAAGAGGGCGCGCCGCGCTGCGGATTCGGTGGAGACGACCGGGATAAACGGTGACGGCCCGGCACGGGCGTCCCGAAGTGGCCGCATTTACCCCGCAGAGCCGCATCACATCCCTTCCTGGGCGCCCCGCGGATCCGATACGGTCGCCTCGCTGTGCGTCCCCCCATGCCACAGCGCGACGAGGAGCGGCACGTGCGCGAGTTCACCGTCCCGGCCCTGGCGACGGAGCCTCAGACCGGAGGGCTGGCCGACGCCGTCTTCGACCGTGCCGACGCCGACCCGCGCCAGGTGGTGATGACGCGCAAGGACGCCTCGGGCGTGTGGCGGGACGTGACCGCCGCGGAGTTCCGCGACCAGGTGCTGGCGCTGGCCAGGGGACTGCTCGCCGAGGGCGTGCGCTTCGGCGACCGGGTGGCGATCATGTCCCGCACCCGCTACGAGTGGACGCTGTTCGACTTCGCCCTGTGGTCCGTCGGTGCCCAGCCGGTGCCGGTATACCCCACCTCCTCGGCCGAGCAGGTCCACTGGATGCTGCACGACGCGGAGGTGACGGCCGCCGTCGTGGAGCACGAGGACCACGCGATGACCGTCGGCTCGGTCATCGGCCGGCTGCCGCGCCTGAAGCGGCTGTGGCAGCTCGACTCCGACGCCGAGGGAGCGCTGGCCGCCGCCGGGGCACACCTCCACGCCGACGTGGTGCACCGGCACCGGCTCGCGCTGACCCCGGACACCCCCGCCACCGTCCTGTACACCTCCGGCACCACCGGCCGCCCCAAGGGGTGTGTGCTGACCCACGGCAACTTCATGGCCGAGTGCGACAACATCGTCCGGCGCTACGAGGCCCTCTTCCCCTCCGGGGACGGGAAGCAGGCCTCCACCCTGCTCTTCCTCCCCCTCGCGCACGTCTTCGGGCGGATGATCGAGGTCGGGGCGGTGCGCGCCGGGGTCAGGCTCGGCCACCAGCCCGACATGACCGCCGCCGCCCTCCTGCCCGATCTGGCGGCCTTCCGGCCCACCTTCGTGCTGGCCGTGCCCTACATCTTCGAGCGGATCTTCCACGCCGCGCGGCGCAGGGCCGAGGCGGAGGGGAGGCTGGAGGTGTTCGACAAGGCGGTGGACGTCGCCGTCCGCTACGCCGAGGCGATGGAGGAGAAGGCGTTCGGGACCGGGCGCGGCCCCGGCCCGGCCCTGCGGATGCGGCACGGCTTCTTCGACAAGACCGTCTACTCCCGGCTGCGCGCCGCCCTCGGCGGCCGCTGCCGGTACGCGATGTCGGGCGGTTCGGCGATGGAGCGGCGCCTGGGGCTGTTCTACGACGGCGCCGGTATCCGCGTCTTCGAGGGGTACGGGCTGACGGAGACCACCGCCGCGGCCACCGCCAACCCGCCCGAGCAGACACGTTTCGGCACCGTCGGCGTCCCCGTCCCGGGCACCACGGTGCACATCGCCGAGGACGGCGAGGTGTGGCTGCGCGGCGGCCAGGTCTTCGCCGGCTACCTGAACGACGCCCGCGCCACCGGCGAGGTGCTGCACAACGGCTGGCTGGCCACCGGCGACCTCGGCTCGCTGGACGAGGACGGCTATCTGACGCTCACCGGGCGGAAGAAGGACGTCCTGGTGACCTCCGGCGGCAACACCGTCTCGCCGACGGTGCTGGAGGACCGGGTGCGGGCACACCCGCTGGTGGCGCAGTGCGTCGTGGTCGGCAACGACCGGCCCTACGTCGCCGCGCTGGTCACCCTCGACGAGGACGCCGTGCACCACTGGCTGACCATGCGCAACAAGCCGCACCCGGGCCCGGCCGAGCTGGTGCGCGACCCCGATCTGGAGGCCGAGGTCGGACGGGCGGTGGTGGCCGCCAACACGCGGGTCTCCCAGGCCGAGTCGATCCGCACCTTCCGGATACTGGGATCGCGGTTCACCGAGGAGGAAGGGCTGCTCACCCCCTCGATGAAGCTGAGACGCAAGGCCGTGGAGAAGACGTACGCGGTCGAGATCGACGCCCTCTACCGGGGCTGAGCGGGCCGGGCACGAAAACGCGCGGCGAGGTGGGACGGGGTGCGGCGAGGCGGGACCGGCAACGCTGCCATGATCGTTGGGACTCCGGGTACACGGGTCGCCAACCGACTGACAAGGACCGATCGCTCGTGAGCAACGTTCCCAGCATCATCCTCAACAACGGCGTCCGGATGCCGCAGCTCGGCTTCGGCGTGTGGCAGGTGCCGGACGAGGAGGCCGCCGCCACCGTCGGGCACGCACTCGCCTCGGGCTACCGCAGCATCGACACGGCCGCGATCTACGAGAACGAGAAGGGCACCGGGAAGGCCGTCGCCGAGTCCGGGCTGCCGCGCGAAGAGCTCTTCGTGACCACCAAGGTCTGGAACGGCGACCACGGCCGCGACGCCGCGCTGCGCGCCTTCGACGCCTCGCTGGAGCGGCTGGGCCTGGACTACGTGGACCTCTATCTCATCCACTGGCCCGCGCCGGGGCAGGACAGGTACGTCGAGACGTGGAAGGCACTGGAGGAGATCCACGCCGACGGCCGCGCCAAGGCCATCGGCGTGTCCAACTTCAAGCCCACCCACCTGCGGCGGCTGATGGAGGAGACCGAGATCGTCCCCGCCGTCAACCAGATCGAGCTGCACCCCAACTTCCCGCAGGCCGAGTCACGCGCCTTCCACTCCGAGCACGGCATCGCCACCGAGGCCTGGTCGCCGCTGGGCCAGGGCAGGGGCCTGCTGGAGGACCCGGTGATCGCCGAGATCGCCCGCAGGCACGGCCGTACCCCCGCCCAGGTGGTGCTGCGCTGGCACCTCCAGACGGGGAACGTGGTGATCCCCAAGTCCGCCACCCCCTCCCGGATCGAGGAGAACATCGATGTCTTCTCCTTCGTCCTGGACGACGACGACATGACGGGCCTGTCCACCCTGGACAACGGCACCCGGCTGGGCCCCGACCCCGACGCGATGGGCTGACCCGGGCCGGCACCGGCACGCGCACGCGCGGCGCGCCTCGGTGGGCGCGCCGCGCGTGCGCGCTTCCTCCTCCCTCCCCCGCGCGGCGGGACACGGGGCAGGTGGCGGGCGGCGGCCGCAGCGCCCGCGAATCCGGTCCGGCCCCGGCCAATCCGCCGCGCCGGCGGCCACGAACACCGGGTGAGGACCGTCTCGCGGGAGGAACACATGCCACACGTGCCACAGCCACCAGGGACGCCGGAGACGCCGGAGACGCCGCACGCGGAAGGTGCGCCCGGGTGAAGGAGACCGTGCGTATCACCGGGCCCGCCGACGAGCCGGACCCCACTCTGGACGAGCTGCTGGTCGAGGTCGCCCGCGGTGACCAGGACGCCTTCGCCTCCGTGTACGACGCGGTGTGCGGCCCCGTACTGGGGCTGGTGCGCAGCGTGCTGCGCGACCCGGCCCAGTCGGAGGAGGTCGCCCAGGAGGTGCTGGTGGAGGTGTGGCGGACCGCCACGCGCTTCCGGCCCGACAGGGGCGGCGCCATGGCCTGGGTGCTGACCCTCGCCCACCGGCGGGCCGTGGACCGGGTGCGCTCCGCGCAGGCCGCCTCCGACCGCGAGCGGCGGGCCGCCCTGCTGGACCACACCCCCGCGTTCGACTCCGTCACCGAGCAGGTCGAGGCCCGGCTGGAGCGCGAGCAGGTGCGCCGCTGCATGGGCGGCCTCACCGAGGTGCAGCGCCAGTCGGTGACCCTGGCCTACTACCGGGGGCTGACCTACCGGGAGGTCGCCGAACTGCTGTCACTGCCGCTGGGCACCGCCAAGACACGGCTGCGCGACGGCCTCATCCGACTCCGCGACTGCCTGGGGGTGGCCTCGTGAGCGTCGCCGACCTGCACACCCTGACCGGCGCCTACGCCGTCGACGCGCTGGACGGGCCCGAGCGCGGGGACTTCGAGCGGCACCTGGCCGTCTGCGCACCGTGCCGCGAGGAGGTCCGGGAGCTGACCGCGACCGCCGCCCGGCTGGGGCTGGCGGCCTCGGCCGCGCCCCCGCCGGGCATGCGGGAGGAGGTCCTGCGCCGTGTCGCGGCGGTGCGTCAGGAGCCGCCCCGCGCCCGGCCGGCGGGCGGCTCCCCGGGCTCCCCCGGTTCCTCCGGCGGGGCCGGGCGCCCGCGGCGGCTGCCGCGCCTGGTGCTCGCCGCCTGCCTGGCCTCCGCCGTCGCCCTGGGCGCAGTAGCGGTATGGCAGTACGACCGGGCCCGCGACGCCCGGCAGCTCGCCGAGCAGGCCCAGCGGCGGGCGGACGAGCTGACCCGGCTGCTCGCCGCGCCGGACACGCGGATCGCCGCCGGGGAACTGCCCGGCGGGGGGAGCGCCACCGTGGTGGTCTCCCGCAGTCGCGACCGGGCGGCGTTCCTGGCGTCGAGGCTGCCCGAGCCACCCGCGGGCAAGGTCTACCAGCTGTGGTTCGACGACGAGGGCGCCATGCGGCCGGCCGGTGTGGTGGACGCCTCGGGCGGGCGGGCGGCGGTCATGATGGACGGGCCCGTCGCGGGCGCGGACGGCATGGGCGTGACCGTGGAACCGGAGGGCGGCTCGGCGCAGCCCACCTCCGAGCCGCTGGCGGTGATGGAGTTCCCGGCCGCGTGAGGGCGAGGAGGCGGAGATGAGCGTGTCGGTGGTGCTGTTCACCGGTGACCTGCGGCTGCACGACCACCCGCCGCTGCGCGCCGCCCTGGCCGGGGCGGACGAGGTGGTGCCGCTGTTCGTGGTGGACTCCGGCATCCGGGCCGCGGGCTTCGGCACCCCCAACCGCCTGGCGTTCCTGGCCGACTGCCTGGCCGACCTCGACGGGCGGCTGCGCGAACGCGGCGGGCGTCTGGTGGTGCGCGGCGGCGCGGTGGCCCGGGAGGTGCGCCGGGTGGTCGGGGAGACCGGGGCCGGCTGTGTGCACCTGTCGGCCGGGAGCAGCCGCTACGCGCGGCGGCGGGAGGAGAACCTGCGCGGCGCCCTGGCCGGCACGGGGTGCGCGCTGGAGGTCCACGACGCGGTGACCACCGTCCTCGCGCCCGGCGCGGTGACCCCCACCGGGCGCGGCCGGGACCACTTCGCGGTGTTCACCCCGTATCTGCGGCGCTGGACGGCGGCGGGGGCGCGCACCCCGCTGGCCGCGCCCCGGTCCGTGCCCGTGCCCGCAGGCGTGCGCGGCGGGGAGGTGCCCTCCCGGGCCCGGGTGGCGGGCGTCTCGCCGGGACTGGCGGCGGGCGGCGAGAGCGAGGCCCGCAGGCGGTTCTCCCGCTGGTCGGCGCGGAGGCTGGACTCCTACGCGGAGCTCGGCGACGACCTGGCGGCGGACGCCACCTCCCGCCTCTCGCCCCATCTGCACTTCGGCTGCCTGTCCCCCGCGGAGGTGGTCCACCGGGCCCGGCGGCGCGGCGGCGCGGGCGCCGACGCCTTCGTACGGCAGTTGGCCTGGCGGGACTTCCACCACCAGGTGCTGGCCGCGCGGCCCGACGCCGCCGTACGCGACTACCGGCCGCGCGGCGACCGCTGGCACACCGACGAGCGGGAGGTCGCCGCCTGGCGCGAGGGCCGCACCGGCTTCCCCGTCGTGGACGCCGCCATGCGGCAGTTGCGCCACGAGGGCTGGATGCCGGGACGGGGACGGCTGCTGGCCGCGGGCTTCCTGGCCAAGACGCTCTACGCGAACTGGCGGGTGGGCGCGGCCCACTTCCTGGACCTGCTGGTGGACGGCGACATCGCCGCCAACCAGCTCAACTGGCAGTGGGTGGCGGGCACCGGCAACGACACCCGTCCGGGCCGTGTCCTCAACCCCCTCTCCCAGGCGCGGCGTTTCGACCCGCGGGGCGACTACGTGCGCCGCTGGGTGCCCGAACTGGCCGGAATCGAAGGCGCGGCCGTCCACACGCCCTGGACACTGCCCGCACCGGAGCGGGCCCGCACGGGCTACCCGGCGCCGATCGTCGACCCGGCCGACACCGCCTCCCGCTTCAGGCGGGGCCGCGGCCCGGACCGGACCGGCCCGAACGGCCCCTCAGGGGGCGACGCCTGACCAGGCGCCCGATCCGGAACACGGCCGGGCGGCGTGTTGGCCCGGAGCCGGCGGCCTCATGGATCGGCGCCGACCCGAGGAAAGCCGGCAGAGAATCTTTTCTCACTGAATCGGGTGACATACCAATCCGCCGGACGGCCCGCCCCGAATACGGGATGTGAGCGACGACAGGCAGACCACAGCGGCGGCACCCGGTACCGCCGCGCCCGGACGGAACGGCCGGGCGCGGTACGGGCGGCTCGTCCGCCCCGTCCTGGGCGCGACGGCCGGGCTGCTGTCCGGAGCCCTGGCGCTGGCCGTCGCCGAGCTGGCGGCAGCCGCCGTGACCGGCCCGGAGGCCGGACCGGTCACGGCGGTGGGCGGTGCGGTCGTCGACCGCACCCCGGCCTGGCTGAAGGACTTCGCCGTCCGCACCTTCGGTGACGACGACAAGCTGGTGCTGCGGCTGGGCATCCTGGTGCTGCTGGCCCTGTTCGCCATCGCCCTGGGCCTGCTGGCCCTGCGCCGGCGCAGGGCCGCAGCCGCGGGGGCGCTGCTCCTCGGCGCGGCCGGCGCGGCGGCCGCGGCAGCCCGCCCCGACATCGGCGGCGCGGGCGCACTGCCCTCGGTGGCGGGAGCGGCCGCCGGAGCAGGGGTCCTGTACCTGCTGGCCGGGCGGCCGGCCCCGACCGGGGACGCACGGACCGCCGGTGGCGGCGCACCCGGGGCAGGGCCGGAGCCCGGTACGGACGGCGGCGGCACGTCGTTCGACCGGCGCGGGTTCGTCCTCGCCGCCACCGGCACCGCCGCCGCCACGGCCACCGCCGGGCTGCTCGCCCGCGTCCTGACCGCGTCGGGCACCGCCAGGGCCGCCGCCTCCCGCGAATCGGTGGCCCTGCCCGCCCCCGCCTCCAAGGCCCCGCCGGTGCCGCCCGGCGCCGATCTGCGGCTGCCCGGCATGAAACCCTTCATCACCCCCAACGACGCCTTCTACCGCGTCGACACCGCGCTGACCGTCCCCCGCCTGGACGCCGGCGCCTGGCGGCTGCGCCTCCACGGCCTCGGGGTGGCCCGCCCGCTGACCCTGGACTTCCGCGAGCTGCTGGAACGCCCGCTCGTCGAGCGCGACATCACCCTCACCTGCGTGTCCAACCAGGTCGGCGGCCCCTATGTCGGCACCGCCCGATGGCTGGGCGTACCCCTGGCCGAGCTGCTGCGCGAGGCCGGGATCAGGCCGCCTTCCCGGGGCGGGCCGGCCGATCAGCTGGTGTCACGCTCGGTGGACGGCATGACGCTGGGCACCCCGGTGGAGACGGTCATGGACGGCCGGGACGCGCTGCTGGCGGTCGGCATGAACGGCGAGCCGCTCCCCTTCGACCACGGCTTCCCCCTACGCATGGTGGTGCCCGGCCTGTACGGCTACGTCTCGGCCTGCAAGTGGCTGACGGAGCTGGAGCTGACCACCTTCGACGCCTACGACGCGTACTGGGTCCGCCGCGACTGGGCGGCCGAGGCACCGGTCAAGACCCAGTCGCGCATCGACACCCCCAAACCCCTCGCCTCCCTGGGGGCGGGGACCGTCGCCGTCGGCGGCGTGGCCTGGGCCCAGCACACCGGGATCGACCGCGTCGAGGTGCGCGTCGACGACGGGCCCTGGCGCACCGCCCGCCTGGCCGCGGAGGACAGCGCGGACACCTGGCGGCAGTGGACGTGGCGCTGGCGGGCCACGCCCGGCTCGCACCGGCTGGAGGTCCGCGCCACCGACCGCGGCGGACGCGTGCAGACCGCCGAGCGCGCCGGAACCCTGCCCGACGGCGCGACCGGACGGCACTCGGTGGTGGTCAACGTGACCTGACCGTCCGCCGCGCCCCCGCGCGCCTCCCGGGACCGGCCGCGTCCGTCCGGCCGGAGCATCCGAACGAAGCCATCCGAACGAGGCCTTCGGGCCCACGCATCCGAACCGACAGGAGATCCACACCACATGAGCGCCACCCGTACCCGCCGCATCCGCCGCATCGCCCTCGCCGCCACCGCCGCGGTGGTGCTGCCGCTGTCGGTCACCGCCTGCTCCTCCGAGGACGGCGGCGACGGTGCGGCCGACTCGCAGTCCGCCGCACCGGGCGGGTCCATGCCCGCCGACGGGTCGCAGGAGGAGTCCGAGGACATGGCCGCGACCGACACCTCCAAGCCGTTCGGCCCCGGCTGCCAGGCCGTCCCCGAGGACGGCGAGGGCAGCTTCGACGGCATGGCCGACGACCCGGTCGCCACCGCCGCGTCCAACAACCCCGCACTGTCCACCCTGGTGAGCGCGGTGCAGAAGGCCGGCCTGGTCGACACCCTCAACAGCGCCGAGAACATCACGGTGTTCGCGCCCACCGACGACGCCTTCGCCGAGATCCCGGAGAAGGACCTCAACGCCGTTCTGGAGGACGAGGAGGCGCTCACCGAGATCCTCACCTACCACGTCGTCGGCGAGCGGCTGACGCCCGAGGACCTGGAGGACGGCTCCTACCCGACGCTGCTGGAGAAGAAGGAGCTGACCGTCTCCGGCTCCGGGGGCTCCTACACGGTCAACGACGACTCCGAGGTCGTCTGTGGCAACGTTCCGACCTCCAACGCCACCGTCTACATCGTCGACACCGTGCTGATGCCGTAGTGACCCGCTGAGCGAGGGCCGCGGCCCGCGGTATCCGGTCCGCCGGACGCCGCGGGCTACGGGCGTGCGCCGTGGGACGGGGCGATCTCCTCGATCCGCCGCGCCAGGCTCACGTCCGGCTCCGTCACCTTCCCGCCCACGCTGTGGGTGTTCACCGACACCCCCACCGCGTCATAGCCCAGCAGCAGATCCGCGTGGTGGTTCATCTCCTCCTGGATCTGCGCGACGTGGAGCACCATCGCCGCGGCCGGAAAGTGCCCGGCGAAGGAGTACGTCCTCCTCAGCCGGTCCTCCGCGAACTCCCAGCCGGGCAGTTCCGCCAGCGCGGCGTCGATCTCCTGCGAGGTCAGCGGTCGAGGTGGCATGGCGCGCGATCTCACTTTCCGTGGACGACCCTCCCAGCCTAGGGTCGCGGAATGGAATCCGCTGCGGCCGACGCGAGCACGGGGACGAACGGGGCGGCCGACGGGGTGACGGGCGGGGCCGGCCCCCTGCTGCGGCACTGGCGGGAGCGCGCCGGGCTCAGCCAGCTCGAACTGGCCCTGCTCGCCGACTCCTCGGCCCGGCACATCAGTTTCGTCGAGACCGGGCGCTCCCGCCCCAGCCCGCGGATGGTGCTCCGCCTGGCCGAGCACCTCGATGTCCCCGTACGCGAGCGCAACGCGCTGCTGCTGGCCGCCGGGCACGCCCCGCACTACCCCGAAACCCCCGTGGACGCCCCCTCGCTGGCCGCCCTGCGCGGCGGCCTGGAGCGGATGCTGACGGCGTACGAGCCCTTCCCCGCCCTGGTGGTCGACGGCCGGTACGAGGTGGTGGCCGCCAACCGCGGCGTCGCCGCCCTGCTGGAGGGCGTGGCCGGGCACCTCCTGCGCCCCCCTCTGAACGCCATGCGCCTGACCCTCCACCCCGAGGGCCTGGCCCCGCGCATCCACAACCTCCCCCAGTGGCGCGGGCATCTGCTGGAGCAGATGCGGCGGCAGCTCGCACCACTGCGGTCGGCGCCGCTGCGCGAGCTGTACGAGGAGGTCGCCGCCTATCCGCCGCCCCGGCCGGACACCGGGCACACGGAGCACACCGGGCTCACCGGGCTCACCGAAGGGCGCGGCGCCGCAGGCCCCTGCGACCCGGGCCCCTTCGCCCTGCCGCTGGTGATCGGGCACCGGGGGCACGCCCTGTCGTTCTTCTCCACCATCACGACCTTCAACACCCCCATGGACGTGACCGTCTCCGAGCTGGCCATGGAGACCTTCGTCCCGGCCGACCCGAGGACGGCGGCCCTGCTGCCGGAGTTGCTCGGCTAGCACGGGCCGGAAAGGCCGCTTCCGCGATCTGGCTCCCGGCCCTGTGCCCGGCCCGCCGGAAAGGCGCCTGGCACACTTTTCACGGAGTCGGCGCGCCCGGGCCGGCACAGTGCCCCGGATCAGCGCAGGGGGGCGCGGGCCGGGACGAAGGGTGTGGTCACGGCCGGAGCGGCCTCCGCCTCGCGCAGCCAGCCGCGCAGCACCCGGTGGACCTGCTCGGCGCCGACCGGCTCGCCGTCCCTGTCCGGCGGGGACAGCAGGCGCGGGTAGAGCAGGAACGCCCGGGACTGCTCTCCTCCCAGGCCGCCGTGGGAACCGATCTGCTCCTCGAAGGCGTGAACGGCGCCGGTGGCCGGATCGAGGGCCGAGTTGACCATGATGTCGGCAGCGTGCGGGAAGCGCGCGGTGCGCCGCACGAGGGCGGCGGCGCGGGGCCCGTAGGGCCTCAGGGGGTCCTCGCCGGTGATCTCGCCGGTGTCCAGGCGGTGTTCGCTGTCACCGGGGCCGAGCACCACCGGCCCGCGGTGCTCGGTGTCCACCAGCAGGAATCCGATGCCGGGGTGGTTGGCGAGGGTGCGCAGCAGGGCGGGGTGGCTGCGGTCGATCTCCTCGCGGGTGGCCCGCCCGGGGATGCCGGGGAAGGAGATCAGCCCGAGGTTGCCCGAGCCCAGCACCACCGGGTCGGAGGTGGGGGCGGGCCAGTGGGGTTCGGCGCCGTGCCCGTCCTCGGGCCGGTGCAGGGCGGCGCGGGCGGCGGCGCGGGCCTCGGCGCCGCTGGCCGTGTGCCTGGCCCGCCGGGAGACCGGCAGCCCGCATCCGGCGCGGACCAGGTCCTCCAGGGTCAGCCCGTAGTGGGAGGCGAAGGTCTCGCCGGGGCTCTGCCCGTGGTCGGACAGGAGCACCAGGCGGTAGGGCCGGGAGGCCTGGGCGGCCACCTTGGCGATCAGGGCGACGGACCGGTCCAGCCGCCGCAGCACCTGGTGGGTGTCGCGGCCGCGCGGCCCGGAGTGGTGGGCCACCTCGTCGTAGGCGACGAGGTCGGCGTAGACGGCGGTGCGCCCGCTGAGGATGTCGCCGAGGACGGAGGCGACCACCACGTCCCGCTGGACGACGGTGGCGAAGGCCCGGATGAACGGGTAGAGCCCGCCGCGCGGCACCCGCGGGCTGTCCCCGCGCAGCCTGGCGCGGGTGGACTGGACGATCTCGCGGACCACCTCGGCGGCGAAGGAGGCGGCCGTGCGGGTGGCGTTGGCCGGGTCGGAGAAGTACGCGAAGTACCCGGCGCGCGACCGGTTGTGCCGGCCGCGCCGGGCGGAGACGGAGAGCACCAGGGCGGCCTGGGCGGCTCCGCCGCTGAAGAGGTTGCCGCGACTGGCGCCGTCGTGGGCGAGCAGTCCGGGCTCGCCGCTGTGTTCGGCGGCGCGGCGCTGGAGCCGGGCGGCGCTGGAGGGCCGGTTGCTGGTCACCACCTCGCCGGTCTCCTTCTCGTACCAGCGGAAGGCGGGCACGTCCTCGTTGGAGCCGTGCAGGATGCCGAGCTGGCTGGCGCCGGTCTGGCTGGACCAGTCGGTGTGCCAGGGGACGAGGCGGTGGGTGCTGCGGAGCATGGCGGCGATGCCCGGCATCAGCGGTTCGCCGCCGGCGGGGGCGGTGGCCGCGTCGCGCAGCGTGTCGTGGCCGATCCCGTCGAGCTGGAGGAAGACGGTACCGGGGGTGGCGGGCATCCGCCGCCGCCCGGAGCGGCGCCAGCGGCGGTCGGCGAGCCGGGCCAGG
The DNA here is from genome assembly GCF_043660855.1 of Streptomyces shinuiensis. Lineage (NCBI taxonomy): Bacteria > Bacillati > Actinomycetota > Actinomycetes > Kitasatosporales > Streptomycetaceae > Streptomyces > Streptomyces shinuiensis. The sequence goes on from NZ_JBIHML010000001.1 coordinate 996,099, forward strand.
CGCCGCCGGTAGGCCCGGTCGTCGCGGACGGCCAGGAAGGTGTTGGCCGCCGAGGAGGCGGCGGACATCGCGGCGGCGACGACCACGGCGGTCTGCGGATCGGTCTCGCCCCGGTAGTCGGGCAGGAGGGCGAGTGCCAGCCACAGCAGGGAGCCGTTGAGGAAGAACACCAGCATGCCCAGCACCAGGGCGGGCACCAGCAGCAGGGCTCTGACCAGCAGGGGCCACACCAGGGCGCTGAGCAGGCCGAAGGCGCCGGCCCCGAGGGCGGCGGTGACCCCGATGCTGGTGGCGCTGTCACCGTCGGGGGACTGGAGCCGGAAGTCGGGGAGCACACCGGCCAGCACCAGCATGGTGAGGGTACTCACCGCCCACACGACCAGGACGCGCAGCACCGCGCCGCCCGCCCTGCGCCAGGCCGCCATCCGCACGCCGTCCGCCTTTCCTCCTCCGGGCCCCGGGCCGGCACCCGCCGGCCCTCGCCCTCCGCGTTCTCCGCGCCGGGGACGTCCATGCTTCCCGCGTGCCGGTGCTTTCGCGTGCCGGTGTCCGGCACGCGTCCGCCGCCGGGTGCCGGACACCGCCGTACCCGGCCCGGCACGTACCACTTTTCCACAGCGCCTCCCCCTGCCGGAGGTGTGTCCGGTCTCTTTCCGGAGGCTCCCGGGAGCGCGGGGGTGTGATGAGAGGATCGGTACGGGGAAGGGGCGAGCGGATGGAAGGAGGGTCCGGTGCCTGCGGAGGTCACTTGGTGGGGCCATGCCACGACGACGGTGCGCGACCGCGGCGTGACGGTGCTCACCGACCCGGTGTTCGTCCGGCGGCTGGCCCATCTGCGCAGACGGCGCGGACAGCCGCCGCCGGAGTCGGCGGCGCGGGTGGATCTGGCGGTGGTCTCCCATCTGCACGCCGACCATCTGCATCTGCCCTCCCTGGCCCGCCTCCCGCCCGGCACCCGTGTGGTGGTGCCGCGCGGCGCGCTCGCCTCGGTGGCGGGGCTGCGGCGGCTGGCGGGGCGGCTGCGGATCGAGGAGGTCGACGTGGGTGAGCGCGTGCGGGCCGGGGACGTGACCGTCCGCGCGGTACCCGCGGAGCACGACGGGCGGCGGCTGCCGTACGGGCCGCATCTGGCGCCCGCCCTGGGCTATGTGGTCGAGGGGGAGTCCAGGACGTACTTCGCCGGTGACACGGGGCTTTTCGACTCCATGGCGGAGGCGGTCGGTCCCGTGGACGCGGCGCTGCTGCCCGTCGGCGGCTGGGGGCCGAAGCTGGGCGACGGGCACATGAACGCGCGCCGGGCGGCCGAGGCGCTGGCCCGGCTGGGGGCGCCGCTGGCGGTGCCGGTGCACTACGGGACGTACTGGCCGATCGGTCTGGACGCGGTCCGGCCGCACGAGTTCCACTCCCCCGGCGACGAGTTCGCGCGGCTGGCGGCGCGCTCGGCCCCCGCCGCGGCGGTGCACCGGCTTGGGCACGGGGAGAGCGTGCGGCTGGAGGCGGCGGGGTGATGGAGGCACTGCTGGGCACGGTGCGGGAGATACCGGGGCAGGTGGCGCCCGGCGCGGTGGGCTATCCGTCGCTGTTCCTGCTGGTGGCCTTCGGCGCGCTGGTGCCGGTGGTGCCGACGGGGGCACTGGTCAGCGCGGCGTCGGCGGTGGCCTTCCACCGCAGTCCTCCGGCCCTTCCGCTGCTGCTGGTGTTCGCCGTCGCTGCGCTGGCCGCGTTCCTGGGCGATCTGCTGCTGTACTGGCTCGGGCAGCGCGGCGGCCGCTCCAGGAGCGGCTCGCGCTGGCTGGAGCGGATGCGCGAGCGGGCCGAGCCGGACCGGCTGGAGGCCGCGCGGCGGAGGCTGGACGAGCACGGCGTGACGGTACTGGTCGTCTCCCGGCTGGTGCCGGCCGGGCGGATCCCGGTGATGGTGGCCTGCCTGCTGTCGCGGGTGCCGGTGCGCCGGTTCGTGCGCGGCGCCGCTCCGGCCTGCCTGGTGTGGACGGCGACCTACCAGCTGATCGGAATCCTGGGCGGGTCGCTGTTTCCCGAGCCGTGGCAGGGCGTGGCCGCGGCGGTCGGCCTGACGCTGCTGGTCGGCACGGTGCCCTCGGCGTGGCGGCGGCTGCGCCCGGCGGAGGTCCCGCGTTAGGGGGGCCGGGGGCCGGGGCCTGGGTGCGGGTCCGGCTGTCCCAGGATCCTGGAGGCCCCGATCGGCATGTCCCACAGGTCCTCGCGCGGCCGGCCGGCCGCTGCCCACGCGGCCCGTACCCGGCTCAGCGGCTCCAGCGGCGGCTCGGCCGAGAGCAGGAAGGTGGCCCAGTGCATGGGGGCCATACGGCGGGCGCCGAGGTCCAGGCAGGCCTGTACGGCCTCCTCCGGGTCGGTGTGCACCGGGCGGAGCATCCAGCGCGGCGCGTACGCGCCGATCGGCAGCAGCGCGAGGTCGATGCCGGGGTAGCGGTGGCCGATCTCGGTGAACCAGTGGCCGTAACCGGTGTCGCCGGCGAAGTGGATCCGCTGCCCGTGGCGGTCGGTGAGCACCCAGCCGCCCCACAGCGAGCGGCAGGTGTCGGTGAGGGTGCGCCGGGACCAGTGGTGGGCGGGGACGAAGTCGAAGCGCACGGTGCCGCCGCCCGGGGAGGGCAGTTCGGCCGCCTCCCACCAGTCCAGTTCGGTGACGGAGGTGAAGCGGCGCCTGCGGCACCAGGCGCCGAGCCCGGCGGGGACGAACAGGGGGGTGTCGCGCGGCAGGCGCCTGAGGGTGGGGGCGTCGAGGTGGTCGTAGTGGTTGTGCGAGATCACCACGGCGTCGACGGGCGGCAGGTCCTCCCAGGGGACTCCGACCGGGGTGACCCGTGCCGGAGTGCCCAGGATCCGGCGGGACCAGACGGGATCGGTCAGGACCGTGAGGCCGCCGATGCGCACCACCCAGCTGGCGTGCCCGGCCCAGGTGACGGCGGCGGCGGTGGCGTCGACGGGCGGCAGGGGGGCCGGTTCGCGGGGCAGCAGGGGGACCTCGCGCAGCGTCGCGGGGTCGGGGCGCGTGCTGCCCTCCCTGGCTATGCGGGACAGGGAGCGCAGCCCGGGCAGGGGTTCGGTGAGCCGGTCGGCGAAGGTGCCCGGCCAGGTGCGCCGCTCGCCCAGCGGGCGGGGGGCGGCCAGGGCGGGGGGCCGCCGGGGGGAACCGGCCGCGGGGGCGTCGAGGACGGCCTGTGCGGGCTTCTCCGTCTGCTCGGTCATGCGGGGCTCCCATCTGCGTCCGGGATCTTCACGGGGCGCCGGGCCGGCGGGCCGGCGGCCGTCAGCTCCCGCAGGACCGACTCCAGCGACGCACGCGCCCCGGCGGAGCCGTCGGCCGTCGCGCCGGTGGACGGCACGTCGGTGGACGGCACGTCGGTCGACAGACGCACCCGCAGGGCGCGCGGATCGTCGCCGAAGCGGTGGCCGCCCAGCGCGTACGGGCCCAGCCGCCGCACCAGTTCCGCCTCCAGCCGGGGGGCGTCCTCGATGCCGCGGGCGGCCAGCGCGGGGCGCAGTGCCTCGAAGTCGGGGTAGATGTGGCGTCCGGCGTGCGGCGGCCGGCAGACCGCGCCGGCGCCGGTCAGGATCCGGTGGAGCGCGGCGGCACGTGCGGCGTGGGCGCGGTTGCCGGCGGCGCGGTGCTCTCGCAGCGGCTCCGCCTCGCCCAGCGCCTCGGCGGCGGCGGTGGCGTCGCGGCCGCGGGGGCGGGCGTGCAGGGCGGCCAGGACGGCGCGGACGCGCTCGCCCGTCTCCCGCCCGCGCACGGTGGCCGGCAGACGGGCCGCGCCCATGGCGGTGCCCGGCCCGAAGGTGTGCTCCGGGTCGGCGCCGAGGTCGACGAGGACCACGACGCAGTCGTGGTCCCCGCCCTCGCCGGCGCCTTCGGGTACGCGGCCGTGTGAGCCCCGTGCAGCGTCGGTGTCCGCGCGGGCGTGGGCGTGAAGGGCGTGGGTGCCGGCGCCGGTGTGGCGGGCGGACCGGTGCAGGATCTCGGCGGGGCTGACGATCATCGTGTCGTGGGGATCGTGGGAGGTGTCGCGCCAGCTCTCGTCGCTGATGATCAGCAGGTCCGCCTGGACGGCCGCCTCGCACACCTCGTGCAGCAGCTCGGGCGGCGCCGCCGTCCCGGTCAGCCCGTCGGCCACGGACAGCAGCAGCACCCGCGGGTCACCGCCGGCGGCTCGGGCCCGGCCCACGGTCTCCAGCAGCGCGAAGGGGTCGGGCACCCCGCCGCACTCGGCCGGCACGGGCACGGTGTGCAGCGGCCGGCCGAGCAGCCGTGCCTGGCCGGCGTGCCAGGCCGGGCCCGGCCTGGGCAGCACCACCCCGCCGCCGTCCGTGTCGCCCTCCCCTCCCCCGTGCCCGGGTTCGGCCGCGGCGAGCAGTGCCAGCAGGAGCAGGGGCGCGGTGGGGGCCGACACGACCTGTCCGGGCTCGGTGGGCAGGCCGCGCCGCCCCCAGTAACCGCAGGCCGCCTCGGCCACGGCGCCGTAAGCGCCCCGGCCGTATCCGCCGTCCCCGGTGTCCCCGGCGCCGAGCGGATCCGGTACGGGGACGGCCGCGGATGCGGGGCCGTCGGGTCGGGTCTGCTGCATCCGTGCCTCCGCCGTGTCCGGGGACGGCCCGCCGACCGCCCTGTCTGGTTCCGCCGCTGGCTCCCGGCTCCTCCCGCCGGACCGGTCAGGGCCGCCGGGACCGCTCCCGGAAGCGCTGGAGCTCCTGCTCCATGCCGTGGCCCCGGGTGCGCACCAGGGCGCCGGCCAGGTCGGAGAGCTTGCGATTGGTGTGCTGCGAGATCCCGCGCAGCAGGGTGAACGCCTCCTGCGCGTCGCAGCCGAGCACGTACATCACGATCCCGCACGCCTGGTCGACGACGGGTCTGCTGCGCAGCGCGCCCCTGAGCTGCTCCGTCTCCGCCAGCGCCGCGCGGTGGCGGCGGTCGCGGGCCAGCCCGGTGGCGGCCAGGTCGCCCAGGAGCGCCGCCGGGCAGCGGACGGTCTCCTCCAGCGGGCGGGGGCGGAAGCCGTGGACGGTGACGGTGAGGGTGAGGTCGCCCCGGCGGTAGGGCAGGGCGGCGCCGGAGCGAAGCCCCATCTCCAGCGCCCTGGCGCGGTAGCCGGGCCATCGGTCGTCCAGCAGCAGGTCGTCGGAGCCGGCGGGGCGTCCGGTGCGCAGGGCCTGCGGCACGGGACCGTCTCCGGCCTCCCACTGGACGTCGACGAGCGCGGACAGGTCCGGATGGGTGACGGCGGTGGTGCCCTCGGCCGGGTCGCCGCCGGTGTGGGCGGTGGCGGTGGCGCCGCAGCAGCCGGGGGTGGAGCGGACGACCTGTTCGGCCAGCCGGGCGAGGCTCCGGGCGGGCGAGGCGGCGTCGAGCGCCGGCTCCGTCTGGGTCGGAGCGGACTCGAACGGCATCGCGTCGCATCGGTCCGGCATGGCGCTGTCCGGTCCTTTCCCTGTTCTCCGGCCGGTTCCGGCCGGCTCCTCGAGCGTCCGGTTCCGTGGGATCGGCTGCCCCGCGCGGCGGCCGGGAAACGGCCGGCGCGCCGAGCCGCCCCGGGCGGTCACGGGCCGCCCGGGATCACTCCCGCGCAACCTCTTCCACCATCATCATCCCAATAAAGAGTGATGAGTAATATTTTTTCCGTGCGACTGACAGGACCTCCGGCTGCCCGCGGGTTACGTTGAGGACATGGCGCAGGCGGAGGAGTTCGGAACCGAGCTGGCGGACTTCCGCCGACGGGTGGAGGAACTGCTGTCGGCACGTGCCCTCCCGGAGGCCGACCGGCTCCCCGCCCTGGAGGCCGCTCTCCTGGAGCTCCGGCACGCGGCCGAGGTGCTGTGGCCGCGCTGCGAGGAACTGGCCGCCGAACGGCACCGCGACGGCCGGGAGGAGCACCACGAGCACCAACTGCTGCGCACCCTGTTCCAGCGGTTGCCGGTGGCGGTGGCCCTGCTGGACCGGGACACGGTGGTGCGGCGGTGCAACCCCGCCGCCGGGCAGGTGCTGGGGATGCGCGCCGGGTACGCCACCGGCCGGGCGCTGACCGGTTCCCTGGCCCACGGCTCCCGGGCGGCCTTCCGCTCCCAGGTGGCGGCCGTCGCCCGCGGCGAGGGCGACCGCGGCCTGGCCGTCCGCCTGCCGGGCCCACCGCGGCACGGCGGCGCCGCGCTGCGGGCCACCCTGACGGCGCTGCGCCCCCCGAACGAGCCGGGCGCGATCGTCCTGGCCGTCTTCCAGCCGGCCGGGCCAGGCGCGCCCGCCGGCGCCGGTGCGGGCCCTGCCGGGCCGGCCGCGGCGGTGGAGCACGGGACATCCCGCCCCAACCCGTCCGAGGCCGCCCGCGGCGCCGAACTGATGGATCTGCTGGACGAGACGACGACGGCACTGCTCGGGGCCGACTCCCCCAAGGAGGTGCCGCAGCGGGCGGCGGAGGCGCTCCACGGCCGGTTCGCCGACTGGGTCGTCGTCGATGCCGCCGTGCCCGGCGGCGCGCTGCGCCGGGCTGCCGTCCTGGCCTCGGCCGGACGGCTGCGCGACGCGGTCGCCGGGCAGGACCCGTCCTCCTGGCCGCCTGTGGTGGACGCGGTGCGGCACGGCGGCACGACGCTGCGGGTGCGGCCGGAGGACCCCGGGCTGCTGGGCCGGGACGCCGCCGGGACCCCCGTTCTGGTACGGGCCGAGGTCGGCTCGCTGCTGTGTGTGCCGCTGTCCGACGGCGCGGGGGGCCCGGTGCTCGGCGCGCTGACGCTGCTGCGCACCGGCGGCCGCCGGGCCTTCGGGCTGGCGGAGGCCGGCGCCGTGGAGCGGATCGCACGGCATGTCGCCCTCGCCCTGCGTGGTCTGTGAGGCGCTCCACGGGCCGGCCGGTGGCGCGTCAGGCGGCCCGGGAACCCGCGTAGGCGTGTTCGCGCTCCCGCTCCGGGGCGGCCTGCTCCCGCTCCAGATCCGCCTCGACCTCGGCGTGCAGGCGGTTGCAGGTGCGGCTGATCAGCCGGGAGACGTGCATCTGGGAGATGCCGAGCTGCTCGGCGATCCGGCTCTGGGTCATGTCGCAGAAGAATCGCAGGTAGAGGATCTTGCGCTCGCGCTCTGGCAGGTTGCGCAGCCGGGGCTTGAGCGACTCGCGGTAGACGACGAGGTCGAAGCCGGGCTCGGCGCTGCCGAGGGTGTCCACCAGTGCGTAGCCGTCGTCGGCACCGGGCAGCTCCGCGTCCAGGGACAGGGTGCTGTAGCTCTCCAGGGCCTCGGAGCCGATGCGCACCTCCTCCTCCGTCAGGCCGCTGTGTTCCGCTATCTCCCTGACGCCGGGGGTGCGGCCGTCGAGGGAGTGGCTGAGCTGGCGGCTGGAGGCGCGTACGCGGTTGCGCAGCTCCTGCACCCGGCGCGGCACGTGCAGGCCCCACATGTGGTCGCGGAAGTGCCGCTTGATCTCGCCGACGATGGTCGGCACCGCGAAGCTCTCGAACGCGCTGCCGCGCGCCGGGTCGTAGCGGGCGACCGCCTTCACCAGGCCGAGGGCGGCGACCTGCTCCAGGTCCTCCAGGGACTCGCCGCGGTTGCGGAAGTGCCGGGCGAGGCGCTCGGCCATCGGCATCCAGGCCCGCACGACCCGCTGCCGCAGTTCCTCCCGCTCCGGGCCGTCCGGAAGCTCGGCGATGCGCTGGAACTCGGCCGTGGTGTCAGGGGCGTCGTCGTGCGGGTGCCGCGCGTGCTTTGCTCGTGCTCGTACGGGGGTCATGTGCGGTCTCTCCCGAACTGTGGACTGTGGCTCTGTGGGGGTTACCGCGGGACCGGGCACAGGGGGACCGGGGCCGAAACACCCGGGGCGGGGAATGCCACCGCTCCCGCGGATGTGCCTGCGGTCCGAAGCACGAGGGTTCGGATGCCCGGGGCCCACCCCTTCAAACGATGTTTTTCACACCGGCACCCGGTTACCCGGCGCCCGCACCGCCGGACCTGTGGAGGACTGCCCCGATGACCGAGTACGGCTACTTCCTGGCCTGCGAGGACCACGGACCGAACGAACTGGTGGAGCAGGCCCGGATGGCCGAGCAGGCGGGATTCACCTCACTGTGGATCTCCGACCACTACCACCCCTGGAACGGCGTCCAGGGGCACAGTCCGTTCGTGTGGTCCGTCATCGGCGCGATCTCCCGGGCGACCTCGCTGCCCGTCCAGACGGCGGTCACCTGCCCGACCGTGCGCGTCCACCCGGCGGTGGTCGCCCAGGCCGCCGCCACCAGCGCGGTGATGCTGGAGGGGCGCTTCCGGCTGGGCGTGGGCACCGGCGAGGCGCTCAACGAGCACATCCTGGGCGACCGCTGGCCCCAGGCGTCGGTGCGGATGGAGATGCTGGAGGAGGCCATAGGCGTCATCCGGCACCTGCTGGCCGGTGAGGAGGTCAGCCACCACGGCAGGCACTACACCGTGGAGAACGCGCGGCTGTACGACGTGCCCGACCGGCCGGTGCCGGTCGACGTCTCCGGTTTCGGCCCGGCCGCCATCGAACTGGCCGGGCGGGTGGGCGACGGGTTCATCACCACCATGCCGGACGTGGAGGGCCTGGATCGCTTCCGCCGCAGCGGTGGGGGCCGCGGCTCGGGGCAGGGACCGGCCTTCGCGGGGACGAAGGTCTGCTACGGCACCGACCGCGGCGAGGCCGTGCGCACCGTCCACCGCCACTGGCCCAACCTGTTCCTGCCCGGCGAGCTGGGGCAGGTCCTGCCCACCCCGGCCCACTTCGAGCAGGCCTCGCGGCTGGTGACGGAGGAGATGGCGGCCGGCTCCGGGCTGCCGTGCGGCGACGACCCCGACGAGCACGTACGCGCCCTGCGGGAGTTCGCCGACTCCGGGTTCGACGTGGTGCACGTCAGCCAGATCGGGCCCGATCTGCGGGGCTTCTTCGACTTCTACCGGACCGACGTCCTGCCGCGGCTGAAGGACTGAACCGGCCGGCCGCCGGGGCCCATGGGCGGGGGTGTGGAGAGGGTGCGGCTCTCCACACCTCCTTGGCCCGCCCCGGGATCCGGGATCCCGGATCAGTCCAGCAGGGCGTCGAAACCGCCCTCCCGGGCGAGTCGTTCGAGCCCGTCCAGCGCGCGGCGGGCCCTGCCGGCCGTCTCCGGGTCGCTCTCGGGCAGCCCGCTCTCGGCGAACTCGTCCTCGTCCAGGCGCAGCACGGCGGACCGGTCGGACGACACCCACAGGTCCAGCTCCAGGTCCCATGTGGTCAGCGTGCCCTCCGTGACGGCGGCGGGGCGGGTGACGTCGCAGTACCAGCCCTTGAGGGCGCCGTCCGGGCCGCGCACCTCCTTCACCGAGAACCAGCGGTCGCGCCAGTAGTGCTCGGTGAACACGTCGCCGCTCTCGAAGCGCACGAAGCCGAAGTCCCGTACCGGCGGGCCGGCCCAGGGCGCCCGCACGACGGCGTGGACGCCGTCGTCGCGCTCCACCGTCGCCGGGTAACGGACCTTTCGGCCATGGGACTTGTGCAGGACGACGGTCACCTTGTCGTCCGGTGCCAGGGTGGTTCCGGGGTGGGTGTGCGCATCACTCATGGGCCCACCCTCCCCCGGCGGGCGAGGGGGGCGCACCCGGTTTTCGGGTGCGCCCCTCGTATGTCTCCGCGGCGGTGCCGCCGTGCGTACCGCGCCCGCCGTGCCCGTGCGTTCCCCGTGCTCGTGAGCCCCGTCGCCCGCGCGCCGCGGGCACCACCCGGAGCAGGGCGGTGCCCGGGTCGGGGAGCGGCCCCGGGCGCGGTCCCTGACCTCCGCACCCGGGGCCTTCTCACTCCCCCACAGGGCCGCTCGCTCGGCCGCGGTCCGGGTGCCCCCGCCTCCGGGGGGCAAACACCCGCTCACCCGGCCGTCACAGCATCGCCACCGTGCCGCCACCGCCGCACCGCCGCACCGCCGCGGCTGCCCGCTCTCCGGCGCGCCCCTCGCCTCACTCGGTGCGCGCCCGGGCGCCCTCCCTCGTGCGGCCCGCCGAGACGGCCCGGCCGGGGTGGCGCCGCAGGTACTCGCCCTCCAGTTCGGCTGTGCGCCGGGTGTGCGCGGCGAGCGCGTCCGACGAGCCGTGCAGCAGGGTGTCGTGGCGGGTCCGGTGCAGGGACTCCAGTTCCTCGATCAGCGCGGTCTCGGACAGCTTCTCCGGGTCGACTCCCATGCCCATGGTTCGATCGCCTCCTTCGTCGGCGTTCTCCGGCCTCGCCCCGTGTCTTTCGCACCGGTTCGGGTACCCGCAAACAGGCGATTCCAAGGAGGGAGCCCATGGAACTCGGATTCCTGAGCCCGATCTTCGACCGTCCCGGCCCCTGGGCCTCGGTCTACTTCGACACCTCGTGGCTGACCGAGGACGCGGCGGCCCGCCACGAACTCGCCGCCCGCGAGGTCCACGATCTGCTGAGGAGCCAGGGAGCGGACGAGCTCACCCGCAAAGCGGTGTACGACGCCCTTCTGGCACTGCCGCGCAGTTCGGTCTCGCCGGGGCGGGCGCTGTTCGCCACCGCGGGCGAGGTGGTGCTCGACCCCGCGCTGGCCCGGGCGCCGAGCGGCGGCCCGCACGCCACCTGGGGGCCGCTGCCGCACACCACGCCGCTGCTGGAGCTGATGGACACCGCCCCCACCTGCCTGCTGGCCCGCATCGACCGCACCGGTGCGGATCTGGAGCTGCGGGGCCCGTTCGGCAGGCACGAGGCCGGCCAGATCCGGGGCGAGGAGTGGCCGGTGCACCGCACCCCGAACGCCGACTGGTCCGAGCGGCGGTTCCAGAACTCGGTGGAGAACACCTGGGAGCACAACGCCGCCCTCATCGCGGAGAACCTGAAGGCGCGCCGGAACGAGACGGGCGCGGAGGTGCTGGTCCTGGCCGGCGACACCCGCGAGTGCCACGCCGTGCACGACCGGCTGGCCCCCGACTTCCATGGGATGGCCGTCGTCGCCGAGCACGGGGTGCGCGCCCCGGGCCGCAACGCGGCGGCCGGTGAGGAGAAGCTGGAGAAGGAGGTGGAAGAGGCCCGCGCCTCGTATGTACACCGCCACGCCGCCGAGGCCATGGAGAGGTTCCAGGCCGGGCGGGTGCCGACCGACGACGGGAGGGTGGGCGCCACCGAGGGGGTGCCCGCGCTGGTGGACGCCGCCCGGGAGCACCGCATCTCCGCTCTGCTGGTCCGTCCCGACGGGCCCGATCTGCACCGCGAGGTGTGGGTGGGCGACGAGCCGGACCAGGTGTCGGTGCGCCGAACCGACATGCAGTACCTGGGCGAGACCCGTCCCGTCAGCGCCCGCGCGGACGACGCGCTGCTTCGGTCGGCGGTGGCCACCGGCGCCGAGGTGATCTCCGTGGGGCCGCTCGCGGAGGAGCCCGGCACCCCCGGGGGACTGCCCGTGGGCGGGCTCGGCGCGCTGCTGCGCTGGCCCTACGGCGGGCCGCCGGCCGAGGGGTCGACTGGTGGTTCGGCCCCGGCCTAGCGCACCGGCCCGGCGGGCGGCACACACCACCGGTTTCCACATCTCGGAATCATCTTGCTCATATAGCGAGATGACGCGATACGGTGCGCGCATGTCGAGACCCAACGCCGTGTACACCCACGGCCACCACGAGTCCGTCCTGCGCTCCCACCGGTGGCGTACCGCCGCCAACTCCGCCGCCTACCTCCTGCCCGCCCTGGCCCCGGGCCTGTCGGTGCTGGACGTGGGCTGCGGCCCGGGCACCATCACCGCGGACCTGGCCGCCCTGGTCGCACCCGGGGAGGTGGTGGGGGTGGACCGGGCCGAGGACGTCCTGGCCGAGGCCCGGTCCACCGCCGCCGACCGCGGCCTGGGAAACGTCCGCTTCGCACGGGCGGACGTCCTCACCCTGGACTTCCCCGACGACTCCTTCGACGTCGTCCACGCCCACCAGGTCCTCCAGCACATCGGCGACCCGGTGGCGGCGCTGCGCGAGATGCGCCGGGTGTGCCGCCCGGGCGGAGTGGTCGCCGTCCGCGACGCCGACTACGCGACGATGGCCTGGTACCCGCTGGTGCCCGGCCTGGAGGACTGGCTCGGTCTGTACCGCCGGGTGGCCCGGGCGGGCGGCGGCGAACCGGACGCGGGCCGCCGGCTGCTCTCCTGGGCCCGCGAGGCCGGCTTCACGGACGTCACCGCGGGCGCGGACATCTGGTGCTACGCCACGGAGGCGGACCGCGCCTGGTGGAGCGCTCTGTGGGCGGAGCGCACCACCGGCTCCGACTACGCCCGCCTCGCCGTCGAGGGCGGGCACACGGACCGGGCGGAGCTGGAGCGGATCGCCGCCGCCTGGCGCGAGTGGGGCGGGCGCCCCGACGGCTGGTTCTCGGTGCCGCACGGGGAGATCCTGTGCCGGGCCTGAGACGGTCCTGACCCGAACCTGACACGGGCCTGCGCCGGGGCGGCGGGGCGCGCCTGACACCGTACGCGCCCCCAACTAGGCTCCTCGGCATGGAGATTCTGGGTACTGCGCTGCGTGTGTGTGTCAACGACCTGGACGCGGCGGCGGGCGTGTACGAACGGCTCACCGGTGCCGAGGCCATGCGGTTCGCGCAGGGCCCCGTCTCGGCGGCCGCGGTCGGCCCCTTCCTGCTGATGAGCGGCCCGCCCGGGCCGATGGAGGTTCTCAGCAAGGTCGCCGCCACGCTGGCGGTGCGGGACGTGGAGGAGGCGGCGGCCGATCTGCGGGCCGTCGGCGCCGAGATCATCGCCGGCCCGCAGTCCACACCCGTCGGCCGGAACCTGGTGGCCCGCCACCCCGACGGCTCGGTGTTCGAGTACGTCGACCGCCGGGAGGCGGACGGAGAGAGGTAGACCGCCGGGAGGCGGACGGAGGGAACCGGGGAAACGGAGGGAGGGCCCGCCGGGAGGCGGGCCCTCCCTCCGGGGAGCCGTGTCAGGAGACGTCGATGACGACCTTCCCCCTGGTCCGCCCGGACTGGCTGAGCCGCCACGCCTCGGCGGTCTCGGCCAGCGGCACCACCCGGTCGACGCCGACCGTCAGTTTCCCGGCATCGGCCAGGTCCGCCAGGGCCGCGAGATCGGCCGGGTCGGGCCGTACGAACAGGTAGTGGCCGCCTTTGGCCATCACCTCGGCGTCGACGACCGACAGCACCCGCGAGGAGTCCTCGAGCACCTGCTGCGACACGTCGATCGACTCGCCGCCGACGAAGTCGAAGGCCGCGTCCACCCCGCCGGTCGCCAGCCCGCGCACCCGGTCGGCCAGCCCCTCGCCGTAGGTGACCGGCTCGGCGCCCAGCTCCCGCAGGAAGTCGTGGTTGCGCTCGCTGGCGGTGCCGATGACCCGCGCGCCCCACGCGGCCGCGATCTGCACCGCCAGCGAGCCGACGCCGCCGGCCGCGGCGTGGACCAGCACCGTGTCGCCCTCGCCCACGCCCAGCCGCCTCAGCGACTGGTACGCGGTGAGCCCGGCCAGCGGCAGCCCCGCCGCCTGCTGCCAGCTCAGAGCGGCGGGCTTGCGGGCCAGGGTGCGCACGGGCGCGGAGACCAGCTCGGCGTAGGTGCCGTTCTGCGCCCAGTCCTTGCGGACGTACCCGATCACCTCGTCGCCGGGGGAGAACTCCTTCGCGTCCGGGCCGGTGCTCTCCACCACGCCCGCCACGTCCCAGCCGGGTACCAGCGGGAAGCGGGCGTCGAGGACCGGGTCGAGGTAGCCCGCCCCGACCTTCCAGTCCACCGGGTTCACCCCGGCCGCCCTCACCCGCACCAGGACCGCGTCGGGCCCCACTTTGGGATCGGGAAGCTCGGTGAGGGTCAGGTCGTCGGGTCCGCCGTACTCGTTCAAAGCGATTGCCTTCATACCCCGTACGACTTCCCCCCCTGAGACGATCATCCCCCCGCCCTCGACGCAGGCGCGCGAACGGCGGCACCGCGCCGTCCCCTATCTGCGCCGCACCAGATACATCCCGGACAGCAGCCCGATCACACCCGGGATCAGCAGCGCCACCCACAGCGGCATGGTGACGATGGGGAACAGCAGCCTGACCTCGGTCTGCTCGGTGTTCTGGAAGACGAAGACCAGAGTGGCGGCCAGCAGCAGCAGCACCAGCACCCTGCCCGGGGTCAGAAAGCCGCGCGCGCCCCCGTCGCCCGTTCTCCTGTGTGTACTCATGCCATCACCATGGGCGCGGGGGTCGCCGCCCGCCCGCCGGGCCGTCCCTACGGAGCGCCTCCCTCCCCCGTACGGGCGACGGCGACCGCCACGGCCGCCGCGTAGCCCCCCGGCGCGGCCACGTCGGTGAGCTCCCAGCCGGGGACCTCGGCGGGGGTCGCGAGGCTGCCGACGTAGGTGGTGTCCGGGCTCTCGCCCAGGCCGGTGCCGGTGCCCTTGAGGTACGCCTCCTTCCTCGTCCAGCAGCGGGCGAAGGCGGCCGGCCGGTCGGCCGGGGCCAGCCTGCCGATCTCGGCGCGCTCGCGCGGGTGGAGGGCGGAGACGGTCTCCGCGACGGTGGCGGCCGTGGGGCAGGCCTCCACGTCGGCGCCGACGGGCGCGTCGTCGAGGACGATCAGCGCCACGTCGCCGGCGTGCGACAGCGAGAAGTGCACCGGGTTGCCGGGGACGGCCGGGCGACCGTGCGGCCCGCCGCACAGCGGGCACGGCTCGCGGGTGAGGGGGACGGCGGCGGGCTCGGTGCCCAGGACCGCGGCCAGCTCCAGGCGCAGGGCCGTGTGGGCGACCCGGTAGCGGTCGCGGTCGGCCTCGCGGACGAACGCCGCGCAGCGGGCGCGCTCCTCCTCCGACAGCACCGCGCCGTCACGTACGCCGGCCGCGTGCTCGGACACTCGCAGTAGGTGCAGCTTCAACCCGCCTCCTTGGATTCGGCGCCGCCCGTCAGGGACGTCTGACGCAGGTGTAGGCGCCGAAGAGGCGCCTTTCGTACTCCGCCTCCACTATCTCGAATCCGGCGGCCTCCAGCATCGGTTCCAGCAACCAGCGAAAGGTGCTGTACTCGGTGCGCAGGTGCTCGGCGTAGTCCCGGTGGGTGTAGCCGAGCGCGGGATCGGCGGCCGCGCCCGCCATCCACGCCTCCAGGACCTCCCCGGCCTCGTGCGGCCGGAAGTCGAGGACGAGGTCGCGCAGGCGGAGCACACCGCCGGGCCGCAGCATGCGGGCGATGCGGTCCAGCGCCAACGCCTTGAAGAAATCCGGCAGTTGGTGGAGGGCGTGCCGGGTGTGCACGGCGTCGGCGGGCTGCCCGGTGTGCTCGTAGGTGAGGAAACCGGCCCGGACACACTCCACGTTCGCCGCCCCCTCCCGCCCGGCCCGCGCCCGCAGATGCTCCAGCATCGCGGGCGAGACGTCCACGGCCACCACCCGGGTGAACCCACGGGCCGCCGCCAGCGCGAACCGCCCGGTCCCGGCGCCCAGATCGACCACGGTGGCGTCCCGCCCCACTGCGTGGCGGCGCAGCGCGTCGACGTCCGGCGCCGGGTCGGGATGCCCCTGCTTGCGGTCGAAGCCCGCCACGAAGGCCGGGTCCAGATGCTCGGGACCGGCGTGGGCGAGTTCGTCGATCATCCAGGGCTCGGCGGCTGTCACGGCCCGATCGTGACACGCGGGACGCACCGTCCGCCCGGGGTTTTCACCATGTGCCGCCGGGCGCGTGGCGGGCGGTGTGCTCGGCGAGGACGCGGGGCGGCTGATGGCGTGGGCGGTGGCCCGCCGCGTGGAGTCGGCACTGTGGGCCGTGGCCGAGGGCGGCGATCTGGCGGCGGGCACCGCGATGATGGTCCAGGTGCGCACCCTGGCGGATCTGGCGGGCCTGTAGCTCCCCGGGCAGACGAGGGGCTACTCGCCCGTGGCGCCGTCCGCCAGTTCCCGCACGATGTCGAGGTGGCCCGCGTGGCGGGCGTACTCCTGCAGGACGTGGAAGAGGATCCAGGCCAGGGTCGGGGCCTGCGCCTCGTCCGCGAAGCGGCCCCCGACCGCCGCGCGGTCGGTGAAGGTGGCACCGGCGGCGATCTCGCGGGAGCGGGCGCACTCGGCGCGGAAGCGCGCCACCACGTCCTCCACCGCCATGTGGCCGGGCACGCGCCAGCGGTCCGCCTCGTCATGGTCGGCCCAGGGGTCCTGGAGCGGCTCGGCGGTGAACCCCCAGCGGAACCATCTGCGTTCGACGCAGGCCAGGTGCCACAGGAGTTCCAGCGGGCTCCAGCCCGACGGCAGTCGGCTGCCGCGCAGTTCGGCCTCGGACAGCCCGTCGAGCTTGCGCAGGACGGTGTCGCGGTAGTGGTCGAGGTAGGCCGAGGCCATCGTGTGCGGGTCTGGCGGGGTGGAGCGCGGGGGCTCGGGCAGCGGGGCGGCGGTGTCCGTCATACGAGGGCCGGCTCCTGGAGTGTGAGCGTGCAGGTGTCGGCGTCCAGGGTGGCACGGACCCCCAGCGGCACGGTCAGGGTCGCCG
This sequence comes from Streptomyces shinuiensis, assembly GCF_043660855.1. NCBI lineage: Bacteria > Bacillati > Actinomycetota > Actinomycetes > Kitasatosporales > Streptomycetaceae > Streptomyces > Streptomyces shinuiensis. Next base: position 1,012,547 of record NZ_JBIHML010000001.1, read on the forward strand.
GGCCGTGTCCGAAGCCCAGCTCCTCCACCACCGGCACGCCCAGCGGGGCGAGCCGGTCCAGCAGTACTTCGCGGACCTTCTCGTACGGGCCGCAGTCGTGCCAGGAGCCGAGCACCACGCCCGCCACCCCGTCCAGTTCGCCGGAGCGCAGCAGATGGGTGAGGTAGCCGTCGAGGCGGTACGGCGGCTCGCCGACGTCCTCCAGCAGCAGGATGCCGCCGTCCGGGCGGGCGAGGTCCCGGCCCGGAACGCCGGTCTGGCCGGCCAGCAGCGACAGGCAGCCGCCGTAGGTGGTGCCAAAGGCCCGGCCGGGCACCAGCGTGCGGGCGGTCGGGGAGGCGATCGCCGTGACCGTCTCCGGGGCGAAGAGGGTGGCGCGCAGATGCTCCTGGGTGGGGCCGTCCTTGAGGAAGGAGACGGTGGCGGGCATCGGACCGTGCAGGGTGGCCAGGCCCAGCCGGGCCGCGAACGCCTCGTGCAGCACGGTCAGGTCGCTGTAGCCGACGAAGGGTTTGGGGCCGGCCGCGCGCATCGCCTCCCAGTCGGCCAGGTCCACCATCCGCTGGACGCCGTAGCCGCCGCGGGCGGCGAGGACGGCCGCGACGGACGGGTCGCACCAGGCGTCGGTCAGGTCGCGGGCGCGGTCGGCGTCGGTGCCGGCCAGATGGTCCAGGCGCGGGTGGACGTCCAGGGCGTGCGGCATCACCCGCGGGTCCAGATCCCAGCCGCGCAGCACGTCCACCCCGGCGTCCAGCCACTCGCGCTCCACCGGTCCGCTGGGCGCCACGATCGCCACCCGGTCGCCGGGGCGCAGCCGCCGGGGCCGGGTGAGGGCGGGCCGGGCGGACGGGGTGCAGGTCATGTGGTGAGCTCCAGCCTGGGGACGTCCGGGCGGTCGAAGCCGAAGACCTGTGCGTACAGGGAGAGTTCGGCCTCCACGGCCCGGGTGATGGTCTCCGCCCTGCGGAAGCCGTGGCTCTCGCCCTCGAAGGCGAGGTAGGCGTGCGGCACCCCGCGGCCCGAGACCTCGGCCAGGAAGCGGTCGCACTGGGCGGGCGGGCAGATCACGTCGTCCAGGCCCTGGAGCAGCAGGAAGGGTGCGGTGACGCGGTCGGCGTGGTGGACGGGCGAGCGGTCGCGGTAGCGCTCGGGGTACTCCTCGGCGCGGCCGACGAGGGAGACCAGGTACTGCGACTCGAAGTCGTGCGTCTCGCCGGTCGCCCAGCCGGCCAGGTCGAGGATGGGGTAGCTGATGGTCCCGCAGGCGTACAGGCCCTCGGTCAGCGGCGAGGTGAGGGAGACGGCGGTGGTCCAGCCGCCCGCGCTGCCGCCGCGTATGGCGAGCCGGGCGGGGTCGGCGGTGCCCTCGGCGGCCAGGGTGCGGGCGACGGCGGCGCAGTCCTCGACGTCGACCACGCCCCAGCTCTCCCGCAGCCGCTCGCGGTAGGCGCGGCCGTAGCCCGCCGAGCCGCCGTAGTTCACCTCCGCCACGCCGATGCCGCGCGAGGTGAAGTAGGCGATCTCCAGGTCCAGTACGAGGGGCGCGCGCCCGGTGGGCCCGCCGTGTGCCCACACCACGTACGGCGGCAGCTCGCCGTCGGGGGCCGCGGCGGCGGGGTGGCGCGGGGGGTACAGGTGGGCGTGGATCTCGCGGCCGTCCGGGCCGCGGAAGACTCGCTCGGCGGGGTCGGGGTAGTACGCCGGGTCGACCAGGTCGGTGTGGGCGGAGCCGATGACCAGGGCGTGCCCGGTACCGGTGTCCAGCTCCACGACCTCGTACGCGCCGCGCGGGCTCGCGGCGATGCCGATGACACGGGTGCCCGCGGCGGCCAGGGACGGGGCCCACTCCGTCCACGGGCCGGGGGCGTCGGCCAGTTCGCCGGTGGCCGGGTCCAGGATGCCCAGGCGCAGGGAGCCGCGGCCGTGCAGGACGGCGACCGTGCCGTCCTCCAGCGGCTGGAACCACTGGTGGCCGATCTTCCACAGCGGTCCGCCGAACTCCTCCTCGCGCGGGCACAGGGGGGTGGCCGCGCCCGTCCCGCCGACCCCGCCGGTGTCGGTGTCGGTGTCGGTGTCGGTGTCCAGGCGGTACAGGTTCCACCAGCCGCTCGCGTCGCCGGTGTACAGCAGCGAGCCGTCCGCCGCCCAGCCGGCCTGCGCCACCGACTCCCGGGTGCCGCCCGCGACGGCGCGGATGTTCGCGAAGGCGCCCTCGGCGGTGACGTCGGCGAGGCGGACGACCGTGCCGTCCCAGGGCATCCGGGGGTGGTCCCAGACCAGCCACGCCGCCCGCCTCCCGTCCGGGGAGAGTCGGGGGCCGGTGGTGAACCGGTCGGTGTCGCCGGTCAGTTCGCGGACCCGGGAGCGGTCGGAGGCCGCCGAGCCGTCCAGGGGCACGGCCGCGATCACCCGGCGCACGTCGGTGGGCCGCTGTCCGGTGAACTCCTCCAGTACGCACCACACCTCGCCCCGGTCGGCCAGCACCACCGGGTCGGCCCAGCGCAGGCCCTCGCCGAGAGCCGGGACGGGGGTGAGGGGGCGCGGCCGGGCGCGGGGGGCGTCCGGTTCGAAGGCGTACATCCGCTGGTCGGCGTGGTGGACGAAGACGACCAGCGGTCCGCCCTCCTCGCGTGCGGCCCCGGCCCACGGGCGCCCGCCGTACTCGATCACCCGGCTGCGGACGTTCCACGGCCCGGGCAGCACCGACTCCGCGGGGCCGGACCCGTCGGGGCGCAGCCGCATCAGCGCCCGCCGCCCGCCCTCGGCGGGGCGGGGCTCGGTCCACCACACCTCCGCGCCGACGGTGCCCGCGTACTCGGGGCGGCCGTCGTGCGCGGCGACCAGGCGGGCGTCGACCGGTGACTCCCAGGTGCCGTACGGGGCGGTGGCGTACGTCATCGTGCGCGGCTCCTCGCGGGCTCGGCGGGTTCTTCGGAAAGGGTGCGGCCGGGGCGGCCCGGGGCTCAGAGGGCGAACAGGGCGCGGTCCATGACCCGGACGCCGAAGTGGAGGGCGTCCACGGGGACGCGCTCGTCGACGCCGTGGAACATCGCCTGGTAGTTCAGCCCCTCGGGCAGCCTCAGCGGGGTGAAGCCGTAGCCCACGATGCCCAGTTCCGCGAACTGCTTGGCGTCGGTGCCGCCGGTCATGCAGAACGGGATGACGTGGGCTTCGGGATCGAAGTGCTCCAGGGACTCGCGCAGCACGGCGAAGGTGCGCGAGTCGACCGGCGCCTGGAGGGCCGGGCCGCGGTGGTAGAACTCCCAGTCCACGTCCGGGCCGGTGAGCTCGTCCATGGTGGCGGTGAACTCCTCCTCGGTGCCGGGGAGCATCCGCCCGTCCACATGCGCCTCGGCGGCGCCGGGGATGACGTTGATCTTGTACCCGGCCTTGAGCCCGGTGGGGTTGGTGCTGTTGCGCACGGTGGCCTCGACCAGCTTGGCGGACGGGCCCAGCTTGGCCAGCAGGGCGTCCACGTCGAAGTCGGGGGCGTCGAAGTCCGGGGCGTTCAGCCCGTGGAGTCGGGACAGCTCGGTGAGGGCGGCGCGCACCGTCTTCGACAGCCGCACCGGCCAGGCGTGCTCGCCGACGCGGTGCACCGCGGCGGCCAGCCGGCTCACCGCGTTGGCGCGGTTGACCTTGGAGCCGTGTCCGGCCCGGCCGGTGGCGGTCAGCTCCATCCAGGCCGTGCCGCGCTCGCCCGCCGCGATCGGGTAGAGCTGCAGGCCTCCGCCGGCGTGGAAGGTGTAGGCGCCGGACTCGCTTATGCCCTCGGTGCAGCCCTCGAACAGCTCGGGGTGCTCGCGGGCGAGGAAGTCGGCACCGTACTGGCCGGTGTCCTCCTCGTCGGCGGTGAAGGCGAGGACGATGTCGCGGCGGGGGCGCACCCCGGCTCTGGCCCAGGCGCGGACGACCGCGAGGACCATCGCGTCGGCGTTCTTCATGTCGACCGCGCCGCGGCCCCAGACCACGTCGTCGCGGACCTCGCCGGAGAAGGGGTGGACGGTCCAGTCGGCGGGCTCGGCGGGCACCACGTCCAGATGGCCGTGGACGAGCAGCGCGTCGGCGGACGGGTCGGTGCCCTCGATGCGGGCGACGACGTTGGTGCGGCCGCGGACCTTCTCCAGCACCACCGGCTCGATCCCGGCGTCGGACAGCTTCCCGGCGACGTACTCGGCGGCCTTGCGCTCGGTGCCGTCGCCGTTGCCGAGGTTGACGGAGTCGATGTGGATCAGCTCGGAGGTGAAGGCGACCGCCTCGTCGAGTGCCTGGTTGTCGATGCGCTCAGCCATACTGCTCCTCCACTGCGGCAGAGACGACCGTGGTGACCGCCTTGAAGGTGCGGATCCCCTCGTACATGGACGGCGATGTGTACGCCACCCGGCGCTCACCCGTCTGCTCCACACCGGGCACGACGGTGGCCGCGCCGGCCAGGTGCTCGGCGTCGAACTCGATCTCGACCGTGCGGGGCCGGGGGCCGGCGGGCTCGTGGCGCACGGCCAGCGCGACCGCCTCCTTCGCCGCCGCGCGGATGTCGGCGGCGGCGCGGGCGGGGGTGCGGCAGACGGCGGCGTAGCGGGAGACGTAGTCCTTGACGGCGACGCCGCGCGCGGCGGGGGCGTAGCCGCGGGCGTCGGCGCAGGTGCGGTCGTCGCCGGTGACCAGGACGACGGGGACGCCGTACTCGGCCACCACCGCGGCGTTGAGGCGGCCCTCACTGGCCCGCTCCCCGTCCAGCCACACGCCGGTGAGGGAGTTGGCGAGGTAGGTGTGGGCCAGGACGCCCTCGGCTCCGGCGCCGGTGTGGTAGCCGACGAAGGCGATGCCGTCGACGCCGCCGTGCTGGACGCCCTCGACCATGCTGAGCGACTTGTGGCGGCCGGTGAGCATCTGGGCGCGGTCGTCCAGCTTCTCCAGCAGCAGGTTGCGCATCGTCCAGTGCGCCTCGTTGACCAGCACCTCGTCCGCGCCGCCGTCGAGGAAGCCGGCGATCGCCGCGTTCACGTCGGAGGTGAACATCGGGCGGCAGCGTTCCCACTGCGGGGTCCCGGGCAGGACGTCGGCGGGCCAGGTCACCCCCGTGGCGCCCTCCATGTCGGCGCTGATCAGGATCTTCGTCATGGAAGGCCACGTTACGCCCAGCCCGGGCGGCGTCAAAGACCAGGGTGGGCCGCCTGGCCGGTGTCACCGGTCCACGTCTTTGGCGTCAGTCACCCCGGCCCACCACCAGCCAGTTCGACGGGAGGTCGAGGCGTGAGCCGTCCGGTTCGAAGCCGGTCGTGGACAGCGGGAGCGAGCCGCCGGCGAGCACCCGCAGCCCGGCCGCGGTGAACGGTCCGGCCCGTTCCGCGAGTTCGGCAGGTACGACGGGTACGACGGGTTCGACGGGTTCCGCCGGTTCCCGCCCGGGGGCCTGTGGGGCGCCCGGCGTGTGCGGCAGGCCGGGGAGACCGGGGGTGTCGGAGGAGCCGGGCAGTTCGGCGGGGTGGGCGGCGCCCGCCCCCTGCGCCAGGGCCGCGTCGGCCTCGGGCGCGGCCTCCACCACGAAGGCGCGGCCGCGCTCACCCACCAGCGCCGCGACGGACTCGGCGACGCGGGCGCGGCCGGCGGGTCCGCTGCGCCGGAGGACGCCGCGCAGGTAGACGTTGGCGTCGCCCAGTTCGTCGCGCAGCCGCCGCATCGCGGCGGGGTCGGCGGCGTCGAGCTGCCGGAAGTCGGGCGCGGAGCGCCCGCCGGCCCCCTCCCCCACCGCCGTCCGGGCGCGCTCCAGGACGGCGGCCGAGCGGTCGACTCCGACGCAGGGGTGGAAGCGCCCGGCCAGGAAGACCGTCTGGGCCCCGTTGCCGCAGTCGGCGTCGACCAGCGGCAGGTCCGGGGCGAAGTACTTCTCGAAGATCGGCATGTGCACGGCGGCCGTGATCGCGGGATCGGTGCTCCGGATGCCCTGCGGGGAGCCGCCGTCTTCGAGTGTGGCGTTCACGGGATCTCTCCCTCGTCCGTCTGCGGGCCGCGGGTACGGCCGCCGGGAGAGCCCGCCTACCCCGTCCGGCGCGGTTCGTGCATCCGGGCGCGCCCCTGTCCGGCCGGGGGTGCTGCGGGGCGGAACGCCGCAGGTCGGGCGCGGTGGACGGTCAGGCGCCCGCGCGGCCCTCGGTCTCGGCGGCGAGGTTGGCGAGCAGCTCGTCGTAGACGCGGGCGAGCCCCTTGGGAGCGAAGGCGCGCTCGAAGAAACCGCCGACGCCGCCCGCGCCCTTCCATGCGGTGGTGACGGTGACCCGCGAGGTGCCCTCGGCCGAGCCCGGGGTGACGGTCCAGGTGGTGACCATCGAGGAGTTGCGGTCGCGTTCGACCAGCTGCCCCTCCATGGGCTCGTCCACCTCCATCAGGCAGTCGCGGACCCGCTTGGAGGTCGCCCGGAGCTTCCAGTGGACGAGCGTGCCCTTGCCGTCGCCGCCCTCGCGCACCTCGTACTCACCGAACTGCCCGGGCAGCAGCCTGCCCCGGGTCCCGCTGTAGTCGGCGAGCGCGTCGAACACGTCCTCCGGGCCGGCCGCGATCTCGCGCTGCGTGGTGGATTCGACCTGCGCCATGACTGCTCCCCTGGTGGTCCTGGTGGCCCCGCGGCCCCGGCGGTCCGACGGCCGGCCGTCGCGGCGGCCTCTGACGCCACCCAACCACCCGCGACGCGCCCGCCCAAATCGGAGTCACCCCCGACGGGAACCGGTGTTCCGTTCCTGTGCGAGCCGAACCGGGAGGTCGCGTGCGCTGGGACGGACCGGGCGCGAGCGGCGCCGCCGCCCTCCTCGGCTCCGACGTGGTCATACGCGTACGGGCTCCCGTCCGTTCACCATCGCCCCCTCGCCTCCCGTTCCGTTTCCCCGTTCGGACGCCTCCGCCGGGGCGCGAGGAGATGATGCAACCCTCCCCCTGCGTTAGAGTAAAACCGCTCGCCGACATGGTCGGCCTGCTTCCACGCCACCTCCGGGGCCACCGCTCCGTCGTCGTCCGGAGCCTCGGGGGTGGCCGCCCCCAACCGCACCGCAGACACCGGAAGACCCGCGGTCCGCCGCCACCGTACGGCGGTCCCGCCGGGGGAAAGGCATCAGGGATGGCCGTCTTCAAGCTGCAACTCACGGATGGCCGGGAGAGACTGGTCGAGGCCGGACGCGCCGGACGCACCGCCGACGGCCAGATCGTCATCGAGGACACCGACTCCCTGGGCGTGTGGGACTGCCTGGAGGAGTACCCGGCCGACCGCGTGAAGGGGGTGTGGCGGCGCGGCCCCGCCGAGAGCGGCATCTACACCTGGATCCCGCAGCCCTCCGAGGGGAGCTGGTGGAGCTACTGACGGCCTGCGCGGCCGGCTGTTCGGCCGGGGCCGCGGAGCCGCGCCGGGCGTCTGGAGCGTGCCCCACGCTCCCCCGCCTCCGCCTTCGAAGCAGCACCCATGAACCGCCCGTGGCGCGCTTCACAAGGCGCCGCACGGGAACGGCCTGCGTTTCACAGCTCGACGGCCATGTCATCCCTTACGCCGGGGAAGGGTTCCCCTGCTCCGGACGGACCGCGGGCCCCGGCGGGGAACGGCCGGGCGCGACACCGCGCACCCGCCCCGGCCGGGGTCGGCGACGATCCCGGCTCCCCGGACTCCGGGCCGGCACCGGCCCCGCCGGGTCAGAGCCTGCACAGCGCCTCGTCGGCCGCCGCGCGCAGTTCCTCGCGCTCCCGGGCGGCCAGCAGCACCAGGCGGGCCCGCGCGTCGCCCAGTGCCCCGAGCCCGTCCACGCAGGCGCGGGCCACCTGCCAGTGGTGGACGGGGCCGGCCAGCAGCCGGTCCAGGACGCGGATCAGGGTCGGCGCGGACTGCGGCGCGCGCAGGGCGGCCAGCAGCCGTACGGGGTGCAGCGCGTAGGAGGTGCGCAGCTCGTTGGTCGCCAGCGCCGCCGCGGCGCGGGCGGTACGCGGGTCACCCAGGCGCAGCAGGGCGCGGGCCGCGGCGGCGCAGCGGGCCGGTTCGCGGTGGTTGAGCAGGAACACCAGGGTCTCGAAGGCCCGGGGATCCCCGGCCCGGCCCAGGGTGCAGGCGGCCAGCTCCCGGGCCCACAGGGGGCGGGCGGGGGCGGTGAGTTCGGCGGCCAGCGCGTCGCGGGCGGCGGCCGTGTCCCGCCGGGCCAGGGCGAGCAGCCGCCCGTACTCCTCCGGATCCGCCTCGGCCCGCAGCCGGTCCACCATTTCGCGGTCCATCGTGCCCGCCCTGCCCACCGGCACGTCACCTCCCTGTGGTATGTGCCACATTCCTGGAAGCGGTCTACCCTCTGGCATTCGGGTTACCCGCAGGTTAGCCTGCTCATCGGAGCGGTACCCCCGCTCAGTCGGACGGCCTGGTGACGCAGCCGTCCGGTGTGCAGTCGGTTCAGCACGCATACACGCAGGTCGAGCACGGCCCCGGGACAGGGCCGCTCTCGCTCGTTCCACACCCGCGTAACGCCTCGGGCCCGGCGCTCCCGCGCGCCCTCGCCCGCCCCTCTCCCCTTTTCTCCCCCGCAGTCGTCACCGTCTCTTCCTCTTCCCTGGAGTCCCGTGATGGACCGTCCCACCCTCACCACTGTCGCCGTGGTCGGCCTCGGCACCATGGGCACCGGCATCGCCGAGGTCCTGGCCCGCGCCGGCCGCGAGGTCATCGGCATCGACACCGACGAGAACGCCGCCCGCCGGGCCGTCGCCGCGCTGGAGGCCTCCACCGCCCGCGCCGTGGAGCGCGAGCGGATCACCGAGCAGGAGCGGCGCGACGCGCTCGCCCGCTTCCGCACCTTCTGCGACCTCCAGGCCGCGGCCGAGGCCGATCTGGTCATCGAGGTGGTGCCGGAGGACTACGGGCTCAAGCAGCGCGTCATCACCGAACTGGACGGCATCGTCAAGCCGTCGGCCGTCATCGCCACCGGCACCAACGCCCTGTCGGTCACCCGGCTCGCGGCCGACTCCGCGCACCCCGAGCGCGTGCTGGGGATGCACTTCTTCAACCCCGCGCCCGCGATGAGGCTGGTGGAGATCGTCTCCTGTGTGCTCACCTCCCCCGAGGCGGTCGCCGCGGTCACCGGTCTCGCCGTCGACCTGGGCAAGGAGCCGATCCCGGTCGGCGACCGGCCCGGTTTCGTCGCCGACGGGCTGCTGTTCGGCTACCTCAACCAGGCCGCGGCCATGTACGAGTCGAAGTACGCCACCCGCGAGGACATCGACGCCGCGATGCGCCTGGGCTGCGGTCTGCCGATGGGCCCGCTCGCCCTGCTGGACCTGATCGGCGTCGACACCGCCCGCACCGTGCTGGAGGCGATGTACGCCGAGTCCCGCGACCGGCTGCACGCCCCCGCCCCGATCCTGGGCCAGCTCAGCGCCGCCGGCCTGACGGGCCGCAAGGCCGGGCGCGGCTTCTACACTTACGAGGCGCCGGGTTCGGCGACGATGGTGCCGGACGCACTCACCCCGCGCGAGGGCGAGCTGCGGGGCACCCCGCGCCAGGTGCGCTCCGTCGGCGTGGCGGGCTCGGGGACCATGGCCAGCGGCATCGCCGAGGTGTTCGCCAAGGCCGGCTACGACGTGGTGCTGGTCGCGCGCAGCGACGAGAAGGCACAGGCGGCCACGGCGCGGATCGCCTCCTCGCTGGAGCGGTCGGTGAAGAAGGGCCGGATGAGCGCCGGGGCCCGCGACGAGACGCTCGCCAGGGTCACCCCGGCCGGCTCGCTGTCCGCGATGGCGGACGTGGACCTGGCGGTCGAGGCGGTGGCCGAGGACCTGGAGGTCAAGAAGGGTCTGTTCGCGTCGCTGGACGAGGTGTGCAAGCCGGGCACGGTACTGGCCACCACCACCTCCTCGCTGCCGGTGGTCGCCTGCGCCCGCGCGACCTCGCGCCCGCGGGACGTGATCGGCATGCACTTCTTCAACCCCGCGCCCGCGATGAAGCTGGTGGAGGTGGTGAGCACCGTCCTGACCGGCGACGACGTCCACGCCACCGTGCGCGAGGTGTGCGGAAGGATCCGCAAGCACCCGGTGGACTGCGGCGACCGGGCGGGCTTCATCGTCAACGCGCTGCTGTTCCCGTACCTGAACAACGCGATCAAGATGGTGCAGGAGCACTACGCCGACATGGACGCCGTCGACGCGGCCATGAAGCTCGGCGGCGGCTACCCGATGGGTCCGTTCGAGTTGCTGGACGTGGTCGGCCTGGACGTCTCCCTGGCGATCGAGAAGGTGCTGCACGAGGAGTTCCGCGAGCCGGGCCTGGCCCCGGCGCCCCTGCTGGAGCACCTGGTCGCGGCGGGCTGCCTGGGTCGCAAGAGCGGACGCGGCTTCCGCGAGTACGCGAGGCGGTGAGCCCGGCGACCCCGGCGTTCCCGCCCCGGGCGGACTCCGGGTGGGGCGGGCTGCTGGATCCCGGCGGCCCACCCGCCGGCGGCGGTGCGCCGTGTAACGTTCCCCACATGTCGCAGTCCGTTCGGTCCGCCCGCCCCAACGTGCCCAGCCAGCGTCTGAAGATGCGCCGTGAGCTGGCCGCCGCCGCGATGGAACTCTTCGCCACCAAGGGCTACGAGGAGACCACGGTCGACGAGATCGCGGCCGCGGCCGGGGTGGCCCGGCGCACCTTCTTCCGGCACTTCCGCTCCAAGGAAGAGGCGATCTTCCCGGACCACGACGACACCCTGGAGCGCGCCAAGGCGGTGCTGGACGCGGCGCCCGCGCACGAGAACCCGCTGGACACCGTGTGCCGCGGCATCAAGGAGGTCATGCGGATGTACGCGGCCTCCCCGGCGGTGTCGGTGGAGCGCTACCGGCTCACCCGCGAGGTGCCCACGCTGCGGGAGCGGGAGATCGCGTCCGTGGCCCGCTACGAGCGGCTGTTCACCCGGTATCTGCTGGGCCACTTCGACGAGTCCGCCGTGGCCCACCGGGACGGCGACGAGGACGGTCTCGACGAGCCGCTGCTGGCCGAGGTGGCGGCGTCGGCGGTGGTCACCGCGCACAACCACGTGCTGCGGCGCTGGCTGCGCGCGGGCGGCCAGGGCGATGTGGAGGCCCAGCTGGACCGGGCCTTCGCCACCGTGCGTCGGACCTTCGGCACCGGCTTCGTCGCCAGCCGGGCGGCGGCCGACCTGCCGGCCGGGACGGGCGGAACGGACGTGGCGAGCGGCCGGGAGGGCGAGGTGCTGGTGACGGTGGCGCGCACCGACGCCCCGCTGGACCAGGTGATGCGCACGATCGAGGAAGCCCTGCGGCGGGGCTGAGCACCGCGCGGCACATCGAGCGCGAGCGGAAACCGGAGCGGTCGGACATAATCAGAACAATCGGACACGGACACGCGGCCGCCTCCCCCGGGAGGCGGCCGCTTCCGCCTGCACCCCGCTCATGCGTGCACTCCCGATGACAATTGAGGGAAATTCTTGGCACGCAGTGTCTTGTGAACTGGCACGCAGTGCCATAACGTGAGCGGTGTCCGGGCACTGTCCCCGCGGTCACTGCCGTGCGCCCGGGCGCCTGCGTCACAGGCACCTTCAGCGCTACCGCGCCGAGCCGCAGTACCACCGCCGAACCGACGGCACCAGCAGCTCACACAAGACCGAAGAAGACCCCAGCGACCCCTCAAGCGTCCCCGAACGCTCGCCGGAGGCCACAGTGAAGGAAATCCTGGACGCGATCCTCGCGTCGGACAGCAAGCCCGCCGACTTCGCCAACCTGGCGCTGCCCGAGTCCTACCGCGCGATCACCGTGCACAAGGACGAGGTCGACATGTTCGCCGGGATGCCCACCCGGGAGAAGGACCCGCGCAAGTCCCTGCACCTGGACGAGGTGCCCCTGCCGGAGCTGGGCCCCGGCGAAGCCCTGGTGGCGGTCATGGCCTCCTCGGTGAACTACAACTCGGTGTGGACCTCGATCTTCGAGCCGCTGTCGACCTTCGGCTTCCTGGAGCGCTACGGCCGCACCTCGGAGCTGGCCAGGCGCCACGACCTGCCGTACCACATCATCGGCTCCGACCTGGCCGGCGTGGTGCTGCGCACCGGCCCCGGCGTCAACGCCTGGCAGCCCGGCGACGAGGTCGTCGCCCACTGCCTGTCGGTGGAGCTGGAGAACGCCGACGGCCACAACGACACCATGCTCGACCCCGAGCAGCGCATCTGGGGCTTCGAGACCAACTTCGGCGGCCTGGCCGAGATCGCGCTGGTGAAGTCCAACCAGCTCATGCCCAAGCCCGGCCACCTCTCCTGGGAGGAAGCCGCCGCCCCCGGCCTGGTGAACTCCACCGCCTACCGGCAGCTCGTCTCCCGCAACGGCGCCGGCATGAAGCAGGGCGACAACGTCCTGATCTGGGGGGCCTCCGGCGGCCTGGGCTCCTACGCCACCCAGATGGCCCTGGCCGGCGGCGCCAACCCCATCTGCGTGGTCTCCTCCCCGCAGAAGGCCGAGATCTGCCGCGCCATGGGCGCGGAGGCGATCATCGACCGCAACGCCGAGGACTACCGGTTCTGGAAGGACGAGAACACCCAGGACCCCCGGGAGTGGAAGCGCTTCGGCAAGCGCATCCGCGAGCTGACCGGCGGCGAGGACGTGGACATCGTCTTCGAGCACCCCGGACGCGAGACCTTCGGCGCCTCCGTCTACGTCACCCGCAAGGGCGGCACCATCGTCACCTGCGCCTCCACCTCCGGCTACATGCACAGCTACGACAACCGCTACCTGTGGATGTCGCTCAAGCGCATCATCGGTTCCCACTTCGCCAACTACCGCGAGGCGTGGGAGGCCAACCGCCTGATCGCCAAGGGCAAGATCCACCCCACCCTGTCCAAGACGTACTCCCTGGAGGAGACCGGCCAGGCCGCCCACGACGTGCACCGCAACGCCCACCAGGGCAAGGTCGGCGTGCTGTGCCTGGCCCCGCGCGAGGGCATGGGCGTGCGCGACGCGGAGATGCGGGCCAAGCACGTCGACGCCATCAACCGTTTCCGGAACGTGTAGAGGTCACCCCCATGGCTGAGCGCCAGAAAGACCGTCCGTGGCTGATGCGGACGTACGCCGGGCACTCCACGGCCGAGGCGTCCAACGAGCTGTACCGGCGCAACCTCGCCAAGGGGCAGACCGGCCTGTCGGTCGCCTTCGACCTGCCCACCCAGACCGGCTACGACCCCGACCACGTCCTCGCCCGCGGCGAGGTCGGCCGGGTCGGGGTCCCGGTCTGCCACCTCGGTGACATGCGCCGGCTGTTCCAGGACATCCCCCTGGAGCGGATGAACACCTCGATGACCATCAACGCCACCGCCATGTGGCTGCTGGCCCTGTACCAGGTGGTCGCCGAGGAGCAGGGCGCGGACATCTCCGGGCTGTCGGGGACGACGCAGAACGACATCGTCAAGGAGTACCTCTCGCGCGGGACGCACGTCTTCCCGCCGGGTCCCTCCCTGCGTCTGACCACCGACACCATCGCCTACACCGTGGCGCACATGCCCAAGTGGAACCCGATCAACATCTGCAGCTACCACCTGCAGGAGGCCGGGGCCACACCGGTGCAGGAGATCGCCTACGCGATGTCCACCGCCATCGCGGTGCTGGACGCGGTGCGCGACTCCGGGCAGGTCCCCGCCGAGCGGATGGGCGATGTCGTCGGGCGCATCTCCTTCTTCGTCAACGCGGGCGTCCGCTTCGTCGAGGAGATGTGCAAGATGCGGGCCTTCACCCGCATCTGGGACAAGATCACCCGCGAGCGGTACGGGATCGAGAACCCCAAGCACCGCCGGTTCCGCTACGGCGTCCAGGTCAACTCCCTGGGGCTGACCGAGGCGCAGCCGGAGAACAACGTCCAGCGCATCGTGCTGGAGATGCTGGCGGTCACCCTCTCCAAGGACGCCCGCGCCCGCGCCGTGCAGCTGCCCGCGTGGAACGAGGCGCTCGGCCTGCCCAGGCCCTGGGACCAGCAGTGGTCGCTGCGCATCCAGCAGGTCCTCGCCCATGAGAGCGACCTGCTGGAGTACGACGACCTGTTCGCCGGATCGCATGTGGTCGAGGCCAGGACCGCCGAACTGGCCGAGGGCGCCCTCGCCGAGATCGAGCGCATCCAGGAGATGGGCGGCGCGATGGCGGCGGTGGAGTCCGGCTACCTGAAGTCGCGGCTGGTCGCCTCGCACGCCGAGCGCCGGGCCCGCATCGAGGCCGGCGAGGAGAAGATCGTCGGGGTCAACTGCTTCGAGTCCACCGAGCCCAACCCGCTCACCGCCGACCTGGACACGGCCATCATGACCGTGGACCCGGCGGTGGAGCGGAACGTCGTCGCCGCCCTCCAGCGGTGGCGCGACGGGCGGGACGAGGCCCACGCCCACCGGGCGCTCGCCGAGCTGAAGCGGGCCGCGGCCGGCAGGGACAACCTGATGCCGGCCACCCTCGAGTGCGCCCGGGCCGGGGTGACCACCGGTGAGTGGGCCTGGGCCCTGCGCGACGTCTTCGGCGAGTACCGGGCCCCCACCGGCGTGAGCTCCGCGCCCGTGGCGACCCCCGCCGAGGAGGGCTCGCGGCTGGCCGAGGTGCGCCGGAGGGCGGAGGCCACCGCCGCCGAACTGGGCTGCGGCAGGCTGCGCCTGCTGGTGGGCAAGCCCGGTCTGGACGGGCACAGCAACGGGGCCGAGCAGATCGCCGTACGGGCCCGCGACGCGGGCTTCGAGGTGGTCTACCAGGGCATCCGGCTCACTCCCGAGCAGATCGTCTCGGCGGCCGTCGCCGAGGACGTGCACTGCGTGGGGCTGTCGATCCTCTCCGGCTCGCACGCCGAGCTGGTGCCCGACGTACTGGACCGGCTGCACCGGGCCGGCGTCAACGACGTCCCCGTCATCGTCGGCGGCATCATCCCGAACGCGGACGCCGAGGCGCTGCGCGCCGCCGGGGTGGCGGCGGTCTTCACCCCGAAGGACTTCGGCATCACGGAGATCATCGGCCGTATCGTCGACGAGATCCGTACCGCGAACAAGCTCGATCCCCTGGAGGTCCCCGCATGACCACGCCCGTCAACCGGCTGCGTCCCCGCCGCTCGTGCCTCGCGGTGCCGGGCAGCAACCCCCGCTTCCTGGAGAAGGCCCAGGGGCTGGCCGCCGACCAGGTCTTCCTGGACCTGGAGGACGCCTGCGCCCCGCTGGCCAAGCCCGAGGCCCGGCACACCGTCGTGAAGTTCCTCAACGAGGGCGACTGGACGGGCAAGACCCGGGTGGTGCGCGTCAACGACTGGACCACCCACTGGACGTACCGCGACGTGATCACGGTCGTCGAGGGCGCGGGCCCCAGCCTGGACTGCATCATGCTGCCGAAGGTGCAGGACGCCGCCCAGGTCAGGGCGCTGGACATGCTGCTGACGCAGATCGAGACCACGATGGGCTTCGAGGTCGGCCGCATCGGCATCGAGGCGCAGATCGAGAACGCCAAGGGCCTGGTGAACGTCGACGAGATCGCCGCCGCCTCGCCCCGGCTGGAGACCATCATCTTCGGCCCGGCCGACTTCATGGCCTCCATCAACATGAAGTCCCTGGTCGTGGGCGAGCAGCCGCCCGGCTACCCGGCCGACGCCTACCACTACATCCTCATGCGGATCCTGATGGCCGCCCGCACCCACAACCTGCAGGCCGTCGACGGGCCCTACCTGCAGATCAAGAACGTGGACGGCTTCCGTGCCGTCGCCGAGCGCGCCGCGGCCCTCGGCTTCGACGGCAAGTGGGTGCTGCACCCCGGCCAGGTCGATGCGGCCAACGAGGTCTTCTCCCCCTCCCAGGAGGACTACGACCACGCTGAGCTGATCCTGGACGCCTACGAGTACTTCACCTCCGAGGCGGGCGGCAAGAAGGGCTCGGCGATGCTCGGCGACGAGATGATCGACGAGGCCAGCCGCAAGATGGCCCTGGTCATAGCGGGCAAGGGCCGGGCCGCCGGCATGGAGCGGACCTCGAAGTTCGAGCCGCCGGCCGCCTGAGCCACACCACCGCGGGCCGCTCCCGGCTCCCCGCTCCCCCTCCGCCGCCTCCCCGGGGCGGAGGAAGGGGCCGGGGAAGGGGGGCGGCCCGGTCCGGTACCCCCGTTCTTCCACCACACCACGGAGACTCACACCATGCAGTTCGGCCGCACCTACGAGGAGTTCGAGGTCGGGGACGTCTACCGGCACTGGCCCGGCAAGACGGTCACGGAGTACGACGACCATCTGTTCTGCCTGCTGACCATGAACCACCACCCGCTCCACATGGACACCAACTACGCCGAGAGGACGACGGACTTCGGCAGGAACGTGGTGGTCGGCAACTACATCTACTCGCTGCTGCTGGGCATGTCCGTGCCGGACGTCTCCGGCAAGGCGATCGCCAACCTGGAGATCGAGTCGCTGCGGCACGTGGCGCCGACCTTCCACGGCGACACCGTCTACGGCGAGACCACCGTCCTGGACAAGACGCCGTCGCGCTCGAAGTCCGACCGCGGCATCGTCCACGTCGAGACCAAGGGCTACAAGCAGGACGGCACCCTGGTGTGCGTCTTCCGCCGCAAGGTGATGGTGCCCACCGCCGAGTACATCGAGGCGCGCGGAGGTGAGCAGCCCGGCCGTCCCGAGCTGCGCACGGACGGGCGGGACTCCGGAAAGGGAGGCAAGTGACATGGGGCGCCTGGCGCAGACCGAGGGCCTGACGGACATCCAGCGGGAGATCGTCTCCACCGTCCGCGGCTTCGTCGACAAGGAGATCATCCCGGTCGCCACCGAGCTGGAGCACCGGGACGAGTACCCGGCCCAGATCGTGGAGGGCCTCAAGGAGCTGGGGGTCTTCGGCCTGATGATCCCGGAGGAGTACGGCGGTCTCGGGGAGTCACTGCTCACCTACGCCCTGTGCGTGGAGGAGATCGCCCGCGGCTGGATGAGCGTGTCCGGCATCATCAACACGCACTTCATCGTCGCGTACATGCTCAAGCAGCACGGCACCCGGGAACAGAAGGAGTACTTCCTGCCGAGGATGGCGGCCGGCGAGGTCCGCGGCGCCTTCTCGATGTCCGAGCCGGGCCTGGGCTCGGACGTGTCGGCCATCACCACCAAGGGTGTGCGCGACGGCGACGGCTACGTCCTGACCGGCCAGAAGATGTGGCTGACCAACGGCGGCACCTCCTCGCTGGTGGCGGTGCTGTGCCGCACCGACGAGGGCCACCCGGAGGGAACCGCCCCGCACAGGTCGATGACCACCTTCCTGATCGAGAAGGAGCCGGGTTTCGGCGAGGTCAAGCCGGGTCTGACGATCCCCGGCAAGATCGACAAGATGGGCTACAAGGGCGTCGACACCACCGAGCTGATCCTGGACGGCCTGCGCGTCCCGGAGAACCGGGTCCTGGGGGGCGCGACCGGCCGCGGCTTCTACCAGATGATGGACGGCGTCGAGGTCGGCCGGGTCAACGTGGCCGCGCGCGGCTGCGGCGTGGCCCAGCGCGCCTTCGAGCTGGGCGTCTCCTACGCCCAGCAGCGGCACACCTTCGGCAAGCCGATCGCCCAGCACCAGGCAATTCAGTTCAAGTTGGCCGAAATGGCCACCAAGGTGGAGGCTGCGCACGCCCTGATGGTCGGCGCCGCACGGAAGAAGGACTCCGGGCAGCGCAACGACCTGGAGGCGGGAATGGCCAAATATCTCGCCTCGGAGTACTGCAAGGAGGTCGTGGAGGACGCGTTCCGCATCCATGGCGGTTACGGTTTCTCCAAGGAGTACGAGATCGAACGGCTGTACCGTGAGGCCCCGATGCTCCTGATCGGCGAGGGCACCGCCGAGATCCAGAAGATGATCGTGGGACGCCGGCTCCTGGAGGAGTACAGGATCCAGGGGTAGAATGCCTCATTCGGGGTGTTTTCCCTTCAAAGGGACGACACCCCGAACCGAGGCCTTCCGGGGAGCCCGCGGTCCCGACAGGTGCTCTGGCTTGCCCAGTTGCCACCGGTAACCGATAGCATCCCGGGAAAGCCGCCGTCCCCCGTGTTTACGCGGCACCCTCCGCTACGAAGGTCATCCATGCCCCACAGCCCATCCTCTGCACAACGCGGCCGCATCCGTCTCGCGCGCGGAGCATCGCCGTGGCTCCTCCCGACCGTCGCCACCGCCGCCCTCAGCCTGGCCCGCGCCAGGCGTTCGAGAGGCGCAGCGGTGGCGGCAGTGCCCGCCACCGTCCTGGCGGCGGGCATGCTGTGGTTCTTCCGCGACCCCGAGCGGGAGATCGCCCAGGGCCGCGTCATCTCCCCGGCCGACGGCGTGGTGCAGAGCATCATGCCGTGGAAGGACGGGCGCACCCGCGTCGCGATCTTCATGAGCCCGCTGAACGTCCATGTCAACCGCGCCCCGCTGGCGGGCACGGTGACCTCCGTCGAGCACGTGCCCGGCGGCTTCGTTCCGGCGTTCAACAAGGAGAGCGAGAACAACGAGCGGGTCGTCTGGCACTTCGACACCGAGCTGGGCGACATCGAGATGGTCCAGATCGCCGGCGCCGTGGCCCGGCGGATCGTGCCGTACACCGAGCAGGGCGCCAAGGTCGAGCAGGGTGAGCGGATCGGCCTGATCCGTTTCGGCTCCCGTGTCGACCTCTATCTCCCGGAGGGCGTCGAGGTCGCCGTCGAGGTCGGCCAGCCCACGACCGCGGGGGTGACTCGCCTTGACCGTGATTGACCCCAAGAACCAGTGGGTCCCCGAGGCCGGCCCGGAGGACGACGGCGACGAGATGGGCGACATGCCGCTGTCCATGCGGCTGTCGATAGCCGACGCACTCACCCTGGGCAACGCCACCTGCGGCTTCCTGGCGGTGTACTTCACCACCACCGGCGTCCTGATCCCGCATCTGACGGGCAACGGCGACGGCGGCATGGCCCGGCACAGCGCCGCGACCGCCGTGATGCTGATGCTGCTGGCCTCGGTCTTCGACCTCTTCGACGGACTCGTGGCGCGCAAGCTGCGCAGCTCGGCGATGGGCGCGGAGCTGGACAACCTCTCCGACCTGATCAGCTTCGGGCTGGCGCCCGCGTACTTCGTGCTGGTCTGGGGCATGGTGGCCAACGACGCGCACCAGGGCGTCTCGGCGCTCGCCGGGATCGTGGTGCTGCTGGCGGTGGTGCTGAGGCTTGCCAGGTTCTCCTGCGTCACCCTGCCCAACGGGGTGTTCCAGGGCATGCCCAGCCCCTTCGGGGCACTGACGGTCGTCTCGATCGTGCTGCTGGAGCTGCCGTTCGTCCCGACACTGCTGGCCATCGTCGGAGTGGCCTGGCTGATGGTGAGCCGGGTGGAGTACCCCAAGCCGCGCGGGCTGCTGGCCGTGGCGATGCTCGGCTGGATCGTGCTGAGCATGGGCCTGCTGACGGCCTGGGCCTTCGACGCCCCGGGCGGTGAGCTGCTGCTCCAGACCGGCTGCGCGCTGCAGCTGGTGCTGGGCGCGGTGATCCCGCTGTTCGCCACCGCGCGCCGGGTCAACACCTTCCGCGACAACCGCCGTGAGGCACGGGCGGCGGCTCAGCCCTAGCCACCGGCGGCGGCCGGTTCGCACCGCGGGCGCCGGACGGGTTCCATGGAACCCGTCCGGCGCCCGCGGTGTTTCCCGCCTTCTCCTCCTGGCCCGCGCCTTCCCGGCCCGCGCCGGGATACACCAGCGGATTTACGGGGAGGCACCAGAAAGGGGCGGGGGGCAGGCCCCGGGCCCGCCGGACAGGGACGGGGACCGGAGGCGGAACGGGGGCCCGGCCCCGGACGAATCCGGGCCCGGGCCCCGTGGCGTCCGGGTCCTGTCACGGCAGGCTCGGGCGCCAGGTCAGCGCGCGGTCACTCCCCGAAGGAGAACGCCCGCGCGTTCTCGGAGGCCTCCGCCTCGCGGTGCACCTCAAGCCCGCCCTTGGTCTTCCCGTCCGGCTTGAGGATGAAGCTCTCCCGCGTCGAGGGCAGCTCCGGTTCGGTGAAGTCGTGCCGGATACCGAAGCCCCCGTCGTGGTCCTCCATGGACGTCAGCGCCCTGACCACGCCTTCCCGGGTGAGGTCCTTCTCGTCGCACGCCTGCTTCAGCGCCGCGCCGAAGACGGAGGCGGCGCTCCAGCCCGCGGCCACGCCGTTGTCGAGGATGTCATCGGGGTAGGCCTCGGTGTACTCCCGGGCCAGCCTGGCCGGCTCCGGCTCCTCGGACCCGATGGGCAGGGTCGAGGCGGCCACGTAGTAGTCCTTCTGCAGGACCGGGCCGGCCTGGGTCTTCAGCAGCTGCGGCGCGAACGCCGAGTTGTTGCCGATGATCGGCACGTTCAGGCCGCCGGCCGCCGACACGCCGACCAGGGAGGCCGCCTGGCGCGGCCCGGCGCTGATCACGATGGCCTTCACACCGGCCTTCTTGAACGCCGCCACCTGCGCGGACATGTCCTCGTCGGTCGGCTTGATCTTCTGCTCCACCAGGGTGAGCCCGGCCTTCTCGGCCGCGTGCTTCGCGCCCTCCAGGGCGTTCTCGCCGTAGTCGCCCTCGAAGTAGACATGGCCGAGCTTGTCGCCCTCGGCGATCTTCCCCTCCTCCAGCAGGAACTCGATCGCGTTGACCGTCTCCACGTCGTAGGTGGCGCCGATGACCCGGATGTACTCGCTGCCCAGCAGCTGGGCGGACCAGGCCTGCGGCAGCACCAGCAACTTGTGCCGGCCGTCGATCCGCTCCTTGACCGCGCTGACGAACGGCGAGCCGAGGAACTGCACGAAGCCCACCACCTTGGGCTGCAGCTCGGTGTACGCGGGGATCGCCTTGCCCGCGTCGTAGCCGTGGTCGCGGACGGTCAGTTCCAGTTTCCGCCCGCAGATCCCGCCGTCGGCGTTGATCTGGTCGATGTAGAGCTGCTGGGCCTGGGTGACGCTCTTGCCCAGGGAGGCGTAGACACCGGTCATGTCGGTGAGGGCGCCGATCCGGATGGTGTCGTCCGTCACGCCCTTGTCGGTCCGCACGCCGTCGGCGCCGGTGCCGCCGGAGTCGTCGCCGCCCGCCTTGGAGCTGCATCCCGTGGCGATGAGGGCGAGGGCGGTCGCGGCGACCACCGCGGCGGCGCGCGCCGTGTGCTTCTTCTGCGTCTTCAAAGTCTTCATGCCTCGTCTTTCTGGGTGTGACCGCGGCGGGCGGCGAGCCGCACCAGGCCGCCCGGCAGGAACAGCACGATCGCCACGATCGCGGCGCCGTACAGGTAGCGGGACATCTCGCCCGGTGCGACCCCGCCCGTCCCGGGGGCGGAGACCAGGGGCAGGGCTTCGCTGTAGCGGGTGAGGATCTGGGGCAGCAGGGTGACGAACACGGCCCCTGTGACGGCTCCGGAGACCGAGCCCAGACCGCCGATGACGATCATGGCCAGGTACTCCAGGGCCAGGACGATGCCGAAGTACTCGGGCACGGTCTGCTGGAAGACCAGTGCCAGCAGCACTCCGGCCAGGCCCGCGTACATCGAGGACAGAACGAACACCCCCGCCCTCTGCCGGGCCACGGGCACGCCCATCACCCCGGCCGCGATCCGGTGGTCGCGGATGGCGTTCAGCGCCCGGCCGGGGCGGTCGCGCAGCACGCCGTGCGCGAAGAAGGCGCACACCGCCAGCAGGACCAGCCCGGCGTACCAGAGCTTCTCCATCGACTGGAACGGCACGGCGGCGACCACGGTCTCGGTGTCGTCGAAGGTGATACCGAACAGCGACAGCGGCGGGACGGGGCGGCCGTTGTAACCGCCCGTCAGATCATGGGCGTTGAGCAGTACGTGCTGGCCGACGAAGACCAGAGCCAGGGTGGCGATGCCCAGGTACGCGCCCCGCAGCCGTCCGGCGATCGGGCTGAACAGCCCGCCCGCCAGGCCGGCCAGGGCCACCGCGCCGGTCACCGCCAGCCAGCCGGGCAGGCCCAGGCCGGCCAGCTCCCCGTCCCGGTCCCCGGCCAGCACGCAGTAGCCGTACGCGCCGACGGCGAGGAAGAAGGAGTGGCCCAGGGAGAGCTGGCCGGTGGCACCGGTCAGCAGGTTCAGCCCGATCGCGCCGATGGCGGCGGCCATGGCCAGCAGTCCGGCCTGGAGCCAGAAGCGGTCGAGGTAGAAGGGCAGGGCGAGCAGCAGGCCCCCCGCGGCCGCCGCGGCCGCCGTGTACACAGCGGCGCGGCGCGGCGGCCGGGCGCGGGCGCGGCGGCCGCGCCCGGTGGTGGGTCTGGCCTCGGACGCCCTGGCGGGTCCGGTGGTCGCGGCGGTGGTGGACTCAGACACGGGACAGCTCCCTCGTTCCGAACAGCCCCGCCGGACGTACCAGCAGGACCAGGAGCATCACCAGATAGGGGGCGAGGTCGCCGATGCCCCGGCCCAGGAAGGCCAGGTCGCTCTGGTATCCGGCGGCCATGGACTGGGTGACGCCGATGACCAGCCCGCCGACCAGGGCTCCGGTGGTGGAGTCCAGTCCGCCCAGGATCGCGGCGGGGAAGGCCTTGAGTGCCACCAGGGAGGTGCCGCGCTCCAGGCCGGGGGTGGGGAAGACGGTCAGGAACAGGGCTGCGACCGTGGCCAGTCCGCCGGCCACCGCCCAGGCCGAGGAGGACACCCGGCCCAGCCGGATGCCCATCAGCGCCGCGGTCTCGGGGTGCTCGGCCACCGCCCGCATCGCCACGCCCCAGGAGGTGAAGCGGAAGGCCAGCAGGAAGGCACCGATGATGAGGGCGGCGGTGACGAAGGCGGCCACCCGGGTCTGCGGGATGCTGACCGATCCCAGGGTGAGCACCTGATCGCCCCACGGGTCGCCCATCGGCAGGACGCGGGCGCCGATCTGCCGGGTCAGCTCGGTGACCAGCACGATGTCGACACCGATGGTGACGATGGCCAGCACGCTGTGGTCGTGTCCGCGATAGCGGCGGATCACCAGGAACTCCACCAGCGCGCCCACCGCCGCCGCGCCCGCGACGCCCACCAGCAGGGCCGCCCAGAACCCGATGTCCTCCCGGAGAACGGCGGTCAGATAGCCGCCGGCCAGCAGCAGCGAGGCGTGGGCGAAGTTCACCACCTCGGTCGCCTTGAAGATGATCACGAAGCCGAGGGCGATCAGCGCGTAGACCGAGCCGATGGACAGCCCGCTCAGCAGCAGTTCGACGAAGGTGGTCATGCGCTCGCCGCCTCCTGTCCCAGATAGGCGCGGACGACCGCGGGGTCGCGCTGGACCTCGTCGGGTGTGCCGTCGGCGATCCTGCGGCCGAAGTCGAGTACGGTCACCGCGTCGGCGAGCCGCATCACCATTCCCATGTCGTGCTCCACCAGGACGATCGAGATGCCGAGCCCCTCGCGCACGCCCGCGATCAGGGACGCGGTGCGGCGGCGCTCGTCGGCGGTCATGCCGGCCACGGGCTCGTCCAGGAGCAGCAGCCGGGGTTCCATGCACAGCGCGCGGCCGAGTTCGACGAGCTTCTGCAGCCCGTACGGCAGCGAGCCGGCGGGCTGGTTCAGGTAGGGCTCCAGACCGGTGAACTCGGCTATCTCGCGCACCCGTTCGCGGTGCCGGGCCGCCTCGCGCGCGGCCCGCGGCAGGCGGAGCCCGGCCGCCAGGTAGCCGGTGCGGGTCAGCCGGTGGCGGCCGAGCATCAGGCTGTCGGCGACCGTGGTGTACGGCGAGAGCGCGATGTTCTGGAAGGTGCGGGCCACACCGAGGGAGGCGATCGCGTGCGGTGCCAGCCCGGTCAGCTCCTCGTCGCCGAAGCGGACGCTGCCCGAGGTGGCGCGGTAGACACCGGACAGGACGTTGAAGGTGGTGGACTTGCCCGCGCCGTTGGGGCCGATGACTGCGTGGACGCTGCCCGGCTCGACGGTGAAGGAGACGGCGTCCAGCGCGGTGAGCCCGGCGAAGCGCACGGTGAGGTCGTTCACCCGCAGTGCGGGGACGTCTTCCCCGGCCGGTGCCGGGGTGCCGGGGGCCGTCACGCCGACCACCTGCGCAGGATCGCGGCCGGGCGCGGGGCCTCCTCGGACACGCCGACGGCGTCGGCGCCCTCCGGGGCGCCGGGGTGCCCGGCGTCGTCGGTGACGCCCAGGTATCGGCGGCGCACCTCGTCGGAGGCGGCGAGTTCGTCCGCGTCCCCGGCCAGGACCACCTCCCCCACCTCCAGGACGACCGCGGAGGAGGCCAGCCGCAGCGCGATCGCCGCGTTCTGCTCGACCAGCAGCACCGAGGTGCCCTGGGCGTTGATCTCCCGTACGGTCTCGGCGATCCGGTCGGCCATCAGGGGGGCCAGGCCGAGGGAGGGCTCGTCCAGGAGCAGCAGCCTCGGACGGGCCATCAGGGCGCGGCCCATGGCGAGCATCTGCTGCTCGCCGCCGGAGAGCAGTCCGGCCCGCTGGTGCGCCCGCTGCGCCAGCACCGGGAACAGCTCGTGGACCCGCGCCTGCGCCTCGGCGGCCGCCCGTCGGCCCCCGGCCGCGCCGAGCGCGCCGGCGCGGAGGTTGTCGGCCACGGTCATCCGGGCGAACACCTGCCGCCCCTCGGGCACCTGCACCACCCCGGCGGCCACCACCTGGGCGGGGGTGAGGCCGTCCAGCCGCTGTCCGGCGAAGGAGACCGCGCCGGAGGCGATCGTCCCGCCGTGGAAGCGCAGGGTGCGCGAGACGGCGCGCAGCAGGGTGGTCTTGCCGGCGCCGTTGCCGCCGAGGACGGCGACCACCGCGCCCTCGGGTACGTCAACGGAGACCGAGTTCAGCGCCCTTACCGGGCCGTAGCCCACGGACACCCCCCGGACCTCCAGCGAAGCGGCCGTCATCGGCCCTCCTCTTCTTCCGTCCTGTCCCCCGGTGGGCTCCACCGGGATCACGGCGCTCACCCCAGCACCGGCCGTGGAGGGCCGTCCACGGCCGGTGGGCGAATCGCTGCCGGTGACCAGAGGTGCCCGGGCCCGGCTGTGCACGGGCACAGCGGATCCGCAGCCTCCGCTCCCGGTCGGATGACGGGGTGTTACGGAAGGACGGAAGGGGACGGCCGCGCCGAGCAGGCCGAAGGCCGGACCGCGCGGTACGGACCCTGTTGGTTAATTCGGGCCCTGTTGCTTCGCCCCGTCGACGTGGTCGGCGGGGCGGAGTGCTGCGAAGTGGCGGGTGCGGGTGCGGGCCCGGGGTGTTTCGGTGAGGTGGGCGTCGAGGCGGGCGAGGTTGATGGCGGCGCCGGTGAGCTGGTGCTGAAGGCTGGTCTTCGTCAGGCCCCGGTAGCGGGATCTGCGCAGGCCACAGCGCCCGACGCCCTGGGAGATGGTGCCTTCGACGCCGGCGCGGATCTTGTAGCGGGCTTTCCACTCGTCGGTCTGCCGGAGAGCGCGGGTGCGTTGAAGGGCCTGGTGCTCGTCGTGCTGCCGCGGAGTGGGTTCCCTGCGTTCGGCCTTGGGTGAGCTGACGCAGTCGCGCAGTGCGGGGCAGTGGCGGCAGTCGGCCGGGGAGAATCTGACCCGGATCACGGGAAGCTGCTGCCGAGAGCTCGCAGAGCCCACTGGGTGCTGGTGGCTCCGTTCGGGCAGGTGACGTGCTGCTGGTCCCCGTCGAGGGTGAAGGCGCCCTGGCCGTAGCCGCTGCCGTTCTTCGCCTGGGCGACGGTGACCGCCCGGAGCGGTCCGTGCCGCTCGATGCCGTGCTCGCGGCGGGCGGCCGCGATCTGGGCGGCGGTGGCATATCCGGTGCCGACCCAGTGTTCGCCAGGCCGACAGTCCCGTTCGGCCAGGCCGTTGTGGATCTTCTCGCTCATCACGCTGTCGGGGACGGTGGCGACGGCCGTGGCCACGTTCGTGATCAAATGTGGGGTGTCCGGCTCACAGGTCTCGGTCAGATGGGTCTTGTGTCCGTTCCAGAGGATGTCGCGTTTCTTGCTGCCCCTGGCTTCTGGGTCACAGGGCGTGACCAGGCGTTTTGCGCCCGGCGGTCGGTCTTGGGGGTCCCGTCGCCTCGCCTCGCCCCCGACCGGGTGGAAGTGCTGGGCCCACATCTGCCGCAGGATCTTCACCTGCTCCAGACCTGCTCCAGCTCCCGGAGCGCGGCCGGTGCCTGAGGTGCGAGGACGGCCCCGAGCAGCCGCATCCCGTCCGTCCCGATCCGTCGGCCGGCCTCCTTCCGTCCGATGTGGGCCCCGGGGAACCGGGAGTCCTCGGCCCGGGTGGCGTAATGCCGGAACCAGTCCGGTGCGGCGATCTCCGCCAGCCGGTCGGGGGCGGCCTGCGCGAGCGCGTTCAGCGCCGAACGAAGCGTCTCCGCGGCCGTCTCCAGCCAGCACAGTTCCCGAACCGCGGACTGCACATGCGTGGAATCGGTCCGGGCCCGGCCTGACGTCTTCAGCGGGCCTTTGTCACGGGCCGCGGCCAGGATGCCGTCCAGCACCCTCCGCCCGGCGTCCGCTTCGACGAGGCGGTCCCGGAACTCTGCCAGCACCGAGAAGTCGAAGCCGGGATCGGCCAGTTCCGGCGCGAGGGCGTATTTGAAGCCGATCCTCGCCCGCACCGCCTCGGCGGCCTGCCGGTCGGTGAGCCCCTCGACGAACTGCAACACCAGCGCCGGCGCCGGCGCCAGTCGGCCCGGTGACCAAGCAGGCTTCCCCCGCGCCGGGAAGAGGTCGGCGAACTCCTCGTCAGTGAACGGCGGACCCGGCCCGTCCCGGACCCGGGTCGCCCGGCTCCCCTTCGGGAACGCGGCCCGCGTCACCCGCACCGTCTCCGCCGGGATCCCCCCGGCCCCTTCGGCTGCATGGACGGCGACACCCACCCCATACGACAACGTCGGCTCCCAGGACCACAACCGGGTCTTGGGAGCCGACGTCACGCACGGGCCCGAAATAACCAGCAGCGTCCGTACAGGGGCGGTGCGGGCCCTCGGGGCAGGTCACAGGCGGTCGGCCGCCAGCCGCTCGGCCACCCGCTCCAGCAGCGGTCCGGCCTGCGCCATGCAGACGGCCGGGTCCGGTTCGAGGTCGGTGAGGGCGTACGCCGCCTCGATCCCGGCGGCCCGCAGTCCGTCCTCGCCGATGGTCAGGCGCCCGCACACCGCGACCACGGGCAGGCCCGCCCGGCGGGCGGCGGCGGCCACCCCGGCGGGGGCCTTGCCTCGCAGGGTCTGGGCGTCCAGCGAGCCCTCTCCGGTGATCACCAGAGCGGCGCGCTCCAGGGCGCCGGCGAAGCCCAGCACCTCCAGCAGCACCTCGATGCCGGGCCGGAAGGAGGCGTCGAGCGCGGCGAGGGCCGCGTAGCCGACGCCGCCGGCCGCGCCCGCACCGGGCCGCTGGGCCAGGTGCGCGGCGCGCGGGCCGAGAACGGTCTCCAGCACGCGGGCGTAGTGGGCGAGCGCGGCGTCCAGGACCTCCACGTCCGCCTCCCGCGCTCCCTTCTGGGGGCCGTAGACGGCCGCGGCTCCGTGGGGTCCGGTGAGCGGGTTGTCGACGTCGCTCGCCAGGATGATCTCGGCGTCCTTCAGTCTCGGGTCCAGGCCCGACAGGTCGGCCGTCGCCAGGTGGCGCAGCGGTCCGCCGCCGGGCCGGAGGGGCCTGCCGCCGGCGTCGAGGAGGCGGGCGCCGAGCGCGGTGAGCATGCCCGCGCCTCCGTCGGTGGTGGCGGAGCCGCCCACGCCCAGAACGATCGTGCGCGCTCCGGCCTCCAACGCCGCGAGCAGCACCTCGCCGGTGCCGTAGGTGGTGGCCGACAGCGGGGCGAGGGCGCCCTCGGGCACCTTCTGGAGGCCGGAGGCCTGGGCCATCTCCACCACGGCGGTGTCGCCGCGCAGCGCGTAGGAGGCGGTGACCGCATCGCCCAGCGGCCCGGTGACCGCCGTCCGGCGCAGTGCGAACCCGGCTGCGACCGCCGCGTCGACGGTGCCGTCGCCGCCGTCCGCGACGGGCAGTGCCTCGACCTCGGTCCCGGGGCGGGCCCGGCGGATCCCGGCCGCGGTGTGCTCGGCCACCTGGGCGGCGGTGAGCGACCCCTTGAACTTGTCCGCGGCGATCAGCACGCGGCCTGTCTCGGTATGTGTCGTTTCCACGCGGTCTCTCTTGTGTCTCGAACAGGCTGTCGCGCCGTCTAGACCCTACCGGCGGCGGGCATACGGGACCACGATGCGCCGTCGGACGGCCCACGGCCGCTCGGCGCGCCCGTCCGGTGAACCGGAAGAACCATTTCATAGTTGGGTGATATGAGCACGGATGTGAGCAAGCCGCCCCAGGAGCCCGCCCCGGAGACGGCCCACGAGGACCAGCCTCCGGACACCAAGGTGATCGCCATCGGAGTGGTGGCCGTGCTGGCCGTGGTGGCCTGGGCGGCCATCGGCACGGACGGCTTCTCCTCCGTCTCCACGACCGCGCTGAACTGGGTGCTGGGCAACTTCGGCTGGCTGTTCACACTGGCCGCCGACCTCTTCCTGGTGCTGTCCCTGGTGATCGCGGTCAGCCGCTTCGGCCGGATCAGGCTCGGGAAGGACTCCGACAAGCCGGAGTTCTCCAACCTGTCGTGGATCGCGATGATGTTCAGCGCCGGCATGGGCATCGGTCTGATGTTCTACGGCGTCGGCGAGCCGCTGACGCACTACGTCGACCCGCCGCCCTTCGGCGACGTCCGGAGCGGCGGCGGAGCCGCCGAGCGCGTCGCTCTGGAGTACTCCTTCTTCCACTGGACGCTGCACCCCTGGGCGATCTACGGCGTGGCCGGTCTCGCCCTGGCCTACGCCACCTTCCGCAAGGGCCGCGGCAACCGCATCAGTTCGGTCTTCGTCCCGCTGCTGGGCGAGCGCCGCACGAACGGCTGGCCCGGCCGGGTCATCGACCTGCTGGCCGTCTTCGCCACGGTCTTCGGCACAGCCACCAGTCTGGGCCTGGGCACCCTGCAGGTGGCCAAGGGCCTGAACCTGACGGTCGGCTGGGACGACACCCGGGAGCTGCAACTGCTCATCATCCTGGTGCTGTCGGCCGCGTTCGTCGTCTCGGCGTTCTCCGGACTGCACCGGGGCATCAAGTGGCTCAGCAGCATGAACGTGGTGCTCGCCGCCCTGCTGATGGGCTTCGTCTTCCTGCTGGGCCCGACCGTGTTCATCCTCGACGCGATCCCGGCGGGAGTCGGCGCCTACCTCCAGGATCTGGTCGTGCTCTCCTCCCGGACCGGCGCGTTCGGCAACAAGGAGTGGCTGGGCACCTGGACGATCTTCTACTGGGCGTGGTGGCTGTCGTGGGCGCCGTTCGTGGGCACCTTCATCGCCCGCATCTCCCGCGGCCGCACCATCCGCGAGTTCCTGACCGGCGTCCTGCTGGTGCCCAGCGGCGTCACGGTCGTCTGGTTCTGCGTGATGGGCGGCAGCGCCATGCGGCTGGACGCCACCGGCGAGGCGGATCTGGCCGGGAGGCTGGAGGACGGCGTGGAAGCCTCGCTGTTCGGCCTGCTGGAGGCTCTGCCGCTGGGCACGGTCACCTCGGTGATCGCGATGGTCCTGGTGATGACCTACTTCGTCACCAGCGCCGACTCGGCCTCCCTGGTGATGGGTTCGCTGACCTCCGGCGGCACGCTGCACCCGCGCGAGTGGCTGGTCATCGTCTGGGGTGTGCTGATGGCGGCGGTGGCCGCCGTGCTGCTGGTGGCGGGCGGCCTGGAAGGGCTGAAGACGGGGACGATCCTGGTGGCGCTGCCCTTCGTGCTGGTGATGCTGACGCTGTGCTGGTCGCTGGTGAAGGAGCTGCGCCAGGACCCGGGCGCCGGGCCGCCCCGCCACCATCCGCTGCACGGGGCGCGCGAGGCCATCGGTGCGATGGTCGGCGAGGCCGTCAGCGAGCAGCAGGCCGCCCGCCGCCATCCGCGGCTGCGGAGGGCTGCGGAGGGTAAGGCGCCGACGCGGAACGGGGAGGACCAGCAGGGTTCATGACGCCTCCGGGCGCTTCTCCCGGCGGGGCGGACCCCGCCGGGAGAGGTACCCGGCCCGCGCTCCCCGGAGCGCGGGCGGAAACGCGGGCAGGACCGCTGCCGGGACTTTCGACCGCCTCTCGGTCCTTCTCCCGCCCTCGGCGTGAGACCCCGTGCCGCGAAGGCGGCTCCTCCGGGGGGCGGAGCCTCTCCGGGCGCGGGCCCGCCTCCCGCGGCGGCCTCACCCTTCCTGGATCCTGGGCTCGGTGTCGATCTCCCGCAGCCGGACCTCCGCCGCCTCGCCCGTTCGCGTCTCCGTGCGGTGACCGCGCTCGACGTAGTCGCGCACGACCGCCTCGATCGCGTCACGGGGGTTGCCGATCCCGCTCAACACCATGACCTCGACGACCAGTTCGGTGTCGAGTGAGATCTCGGTCCTCGCCATGCCGGCACTCCAGCCCCGGCCCGGCCGGGCCGGGAGCCGGTCGCACGGACCCGCCTGGGCCGGGTACACCGCCCTCCTCCCCGCACGGCCCGGAGCGCCGGGCGGGGAGGGCCCGGTGCGGCGGCGCGCTACGCGCGCTGCCGCAGGCGGCGCCAGACCGCCTTCGCCGCGTTGTGGCCGGACATGCCGTGCACGCCCGGGCCCGGCCAGGTGGCCGACGAGCACAGGAAGACGGCCGGATGGGCGGTGGCGTACGGGACGCGGGCGAGCCCCGGCCGCAGCAGGGTCTGCAGCCCGGTGAAGGCGCCGCAGGCGATGTCGCCGCCGACGTAGTTGGCGTTGCGGGTGGCCAGCTCCGGCGGGCCCGCGGTGGCGCGGGCCAGCACCCGGTCGCGGAAGCCGGGCGCGAAGCGCTCGATCTGCCGCTCGATCGCCTCGGTGGCGTCCCCGCTCCAGCCGCGCGGCACATGGCCGTACACCCAGAAGACGTGTTTGCCCTCCGGCGCCCGGCCAGGGTCCACCACGGTGGGCTGGGCGGTGATCAGGAACGGCGGGTCCGGCTGGACGCCCTCGCTGGAGGCGGCGCGCAGCGCGGCGGCGATCTCGCGGCTGGAGGGGCCGATGTGGACGGTCCCGGCGCGGCGGGCGGCCTCGGACGTCCACGGGACCGGGCCGTCCAGGGCGTAGTCGATCTTGAAGACTCCGGCGCCGTAGCGGAAGTGCCGGTAGGCGTCGCCCAGCCCGGCGATCCGCGCCAGCGCGGTGGGCGAGGTGTCGAAGACGTAGGCGCGGGCGGGCGGCAGCTCGTCCAGCCGCCGCACCTCCACCCCGGTGTGGATCCGCCCGCCGAGGTCGCGCAGAAAGGCGGCGAGCGCGTCGGACAGGGACTGCGAGCCGCCGCGCGGCATCGGCCAGCCGACCTCGTGCGCGGCCAGCGCGAAGACCAGGGCGATGCCGCCGGTGGCGGGCGAGGTGGTCGGGCCGATGGCGTGGGCGGCCAGTCCGAACATCAGCGCCCGCGCCCTGTCGTCGCGGAAGCGGCGCGCCAGCCAGTCCACCGGCTGCAGCCCCAGCAGCCCGAAGCGGGCCAGGGTGAACGGGTCGCGCGGCAGCCCGTCCCACGGCACCTTGAAGAAGTCCCCGACCAGGGTCTTCCAGCGGCCCAGGAACGGCGCCACCAGCCGGCGGTACGTCCCCGCGTCGCGCGGCCCGAACGAGGCGGCCGTCTCGGCCGGCGAGCGGGCCAGCACCCCGGCCGTGCCGTCGGGGAAGGGGTGGGCCAGGGGCAGCTCGGGGTGGAGCCACCGAAGGCCGTACCGCTCGGTGAGCGGCATCGTGGAGAAGGCGGGCGAGCCGACGCCCAGCGGGTGTACCGCCGAGCAGGGGTCGTGCCGGAAGCCGGGCAGCGTCAGCTCCTCGGTGCGCGCCCCTCCCCCGACCGACTCCATCGCCTCGAACAGCTCGACGGCGAAGCCCCGCCGGGCCAGCTCCACCGCGGCGGTCAGCCCGTTCGGACCGGCTCCCACCACGACCACGTCACGCATCGACGCCACGTCGGTTTCTCCCCTCGGCGCTGAGGTCTGACCGGCTCAGGCCAGCAAGGAGAGGATACGACGCACCGTCAGGGCGTCCCGGGCGGCGGTGAAGGGCAGCGCGTTGCCGCCCGCCAGGCGGAACGGTTCCCCGGTGAGCGTGGCGTGGCCGCCGCCCGCCTCGGCCACCAGCAGCAGCCCGGCGGCGTGGTCCCAGGCGTTCTCCCAGGTGAAGGCCACCGCGTCGAGCGCGCCGCGCGCCACGTTCAGGTACTCCAGACCCGCCGAGCCGCACGGCCGGGGCCTGAGCCCATCGGTGTACAGGCCCTCCAGGGAACGCTTCTGCACGTCGGTGGTGAAGTCCGGGTGCGAGTGGGCGACCTCCAAAGACGCGTCCGGCACGGGCGCCCCGGAGCGGATCGCCTCGCCGTTGAGGCGTGCGCCCTCGCCGCGCACGGCGACCGCCAGCTCCTCGCGGGCGGGCGCGTACGTCCAGGAGGCCAGCAGTTCGTCGCCGCGGGCGAGGGCCACCAGGGTGCAGAAGCCGGGGTCGCCGTGGACGAACTGTCGCGTGCCGTCCACCGGGTCCACGATCCACACCGGCGCCTCGCCGCCCAGCGCCCGGTAGACCGCCGGGTTGTCGTGCACCGCCTCCTCGCCGACGACCACCGAGCCGGGCAGCAGCGCGGTCAGGATCCCGGTCAGGTGCTCCTCGGCGCGCCGGTCGGCGATGGTCACCAGGTCGTGCGGGCCGCTCTTCTCGGTCACCTCGTGCTCGGCCAGCTGCCGCCAGCGCGGCATGACCTCGGCCGCGGCGGCCTTGCGCACGGCCTCCTCGACACCCGTCAGCAGTTCGTCGTCGATCACCCGTCCATGGAAACACGCCGCCGGGGGTTCCCGCCGGACGGCGGATGGACGCGGGGTGAACGGCGCGGGCCGGGCCGCCCCGCCCGGACCGGCCCGCGCCGTCAGCGGCCCACCGCGTAGCCCTGCATCCCGCGCGGGTTGGCCGCCGCCGACAGCACGCCCGTCTCCGGGTCCCGGGCGACCGCGCACAGCCGTCCCTCCGTCCAGGGGCCGGCGACGGTCACCAGATGCCCGCGCCGCCGCAGCTCGCGGACGGCCTCCTCGCCCGCGCGGGACTCGACCGTGACGGCTCCCGGCCGCATGGTGCGCGGCCAGAACGAGCCGGGGAAGCCCTCGTGGTGCCAGCCCGGCGCGTCGATGGCGCCCTGGAGGTCGTGTCCGCCGCGCACCGGCTCGCGCAGGGCGACGGCGAGGAGGAAGTGGGTCTGCCACTGGTCCTGCTGGTCTCCGCCGGGCGTGCCGAAGGCCAGGACCGGTTCCCCGCCGCGCAGCGCGAGCGAGGGGGCGAGAGTGGTGCGCGGGCGGCGGCCGGGGGTGAGGGTGTTCGGCAGCCCGGGCTCCAGCCAGGCCATCTGGAGCCGGGTGCCGAGCGGGAAGCCGAGGGCGGGGACGACGGGGTTGGACTGGAGCCAGCCGCCGCTGGGCGTGGCGCTGACCATGTTGCCCCAGCGGTCCACGACGTCCAGGTGGCAGGTGTCGCCGGAGGTCGCGCCGTCGCGGGCCACGGTGGGCTCGCCGGTGCCCGCGGTCCCGTCCCCGGCCCGGTACCCCGTCCGTGCGGCGGCTCCGGCGGCGTGGGCGCCGAGCCGGGGGGCGCGTCCACCGGGGCTGCCGGGGCGCAGCTCGTGGGAGGCGCTCTCACCGATGAGGGTCCGGCGCCGCGCGGTGTAGGCACCGGAGAGCAGGTCCTCGAGCGGTACGGCGTCGGCCCCCTCCGCGTCTCCGTACCAGGCCTCGCGGTCGGCGAAGGCCAGCTTGCTCGCCTCGATCAGGGTGTGGAGGTACTCCCCCGTGCCGTACTCCGGCCCGCTTCCGGGCAGGTCCGCCAGGAGGGCGAGCTGCTGGAGCATCACCGGGCCCTGCGACCAGGGCCCGGCCTTGCAGACCGTCCAGCCGTGCCAGTCGTGGGTGACGGGCTCCTCGTAGGAGGCCGACCAGGAGGCGATGTCGTCGCCGGTGAGGGTGCCGGCGTGTCGCTCGCCGGAGGTGTCCATGGCCGGGCGGGCGGCGAAGTCGGCGAGCGCCTCGGCCACGAAGCCCTCGCGCCACACCCGCCGGGCGGCCTCGACGCGCCCCTCGCGTCCCGTCCCGGCCGCCTCCGCCTCGGCCAGCAGCCGCCGCCAGGTGGCGGCGAGGAGGGGGTTGCGCAGCATGGCGCCGGGCGCCGGGGAGCGCCCGGCGGGCAGATACAGCTCGGCGGAGGTCGTCCACTCCGTCTCGAACAGCTCGCGCACCCGCTCCACCGTCGCCCCGATCCTCGGGACGGCCGGGTGGCCGTGTTCGGCGTAGCCGACGGCGTACTTAAGCACGTCGGCGAGCTCGCGGGTCCCGTGGTCGCGCAGCAGCGTCATCCAGGCGTCGAACGCGCCGGGGACGGCGGCGGCCAGCGGGCCGGTGCCGGGCACCAGCTCCAGGCCGAGCGAGGTGTAGTGCTCCACCGTCGCGCCGCGCGGCGCGGGCCCCTGCCCGCACAGCACCCGCACCGGGCCTCCGGCCGGCGCCAGGATGACCGGCACCTCCCCGGCGGGGCCGTTGAGGTGCGGCTCGACGACCTGGAGGACGAAGCCCGCGGCGACCGCCGCGTCGAAGGCGTTGCCGCCGTCCTCCAGGACCGCCATGGCGGATGCGGAGGCCAGCCAGTGGGTGCTGGAGACCATCCCGAAGGTGCCCTGCAGGGTCGGGCGGGTGGTGAAGGTCATCGGCTCGGCTCCCGGGGGCAGGCGGTCGGCGGAGGGTGGCACGGTCCGCGGGCGCGGCGTGTCCGGGCGCAGTGTGCCACCGCGGCCGGGCGGAACCGCGAAAACACAGAAACACGAAAACACGGTCGAGTTCCGGACGCCCGGCTGCGTAGGCTCGAGAGCATGAGCACGCAGGGCAGGCAGGGCGCGCGGGACCCCGGTGGGAAGGGCGGGAACGTGGAGGCCGGGGCGGGCCGGAGGCCGCTGGTGGCCCTCCTCAGCGGCGCGGGGGTCTCCACCGACTCCGGAATCCCCGACTACCGCGGCCCGAACGGAGTGTGGCGCAAGGACCCCGAGGCCGAGAGGCTCGTCACCTACGACTACTACATGAACGATCCGGAGATCCGCCGCCGCTCCTGGCGGATGCGGCTGAACGGCCCGGCACTGCGGGCCAGGCCGAACGCCGCGCACGAGGCCGTGGTGCGGCTGGAGCGGTCCGGGGTGCCGGTGCGGGTGATCACCCAGAACGTCGACGGGCTGCACCAGATGGCCGGGATGCCCGACCGCAAGGTGCTGGAGCTGCACGGGACCGCGCGGGCCGTGGTGTGCACCGGGTGCGGCGCGCGTTCGGAGATGGAGCGGGCGCTGGAGCGGGTGCGGGCCGGGGTCGCGGACCCCGAGTGCCTGCGGTGCGGCGGCATTCTGAAGTCGGCCACCGTGATGTTCGGCGAGGCGCTGGACCCGCTGGTGCTGTGCGAGGCGCTGGCCGTCGCCAGGGCGTGCGAGGTGTTCGTCGCGGCCGGCACCAGCCTGCGGGTGCAGCCCGCCGCCTCGCTGGCCGGGATCGCCGCCGAGCACGGTGCGCGGCTGGTGATCGTCAACGCCGAGCCCACGCCGTACGACCCGCTGGCCGAGCGGGTGGTGCGCGAGCCGATCGGACGGGCGCTGCCGGCTCTGCTGGAGGAGCTGGCGGCGGGCTGAGGCGCCCCGCCGCGCGGGCACGGCGGGAACGGTGGCGCGGAGCGGCCCCCTCACCCCGCCCCTTGTCATGCTTCGAACAGAGACGCATCCGGCGATACGCTTCCGCACCATGGACGACAACCTGCGCGACATCGTGCTGGGCGTGCTCGCGGCCGGCATCACCACCTCGCTCGGCTGGTTCGGCCGCACCCACCTGTGGCGCCGCGCGCTCCGCCGCAAACAGCGTTTCTTCGGAATGCCGGAGCACTCCGAGTGCCTGATGGTGGTCGGCCGCAAGGCCGCCACGGGGGAAGGCGCCGTCTCCCGTGACGACGTGTTCGCCCTGCTGGAGCTGTCCGCCCTGGTCAAGGACTGCGGCGCGAACGCGCAGGTGTCGTCGCACGAGAACGTCCGCCAGGGCTTCGGCGAGCGGACCGAGTTCTGTGTGGGAGGACCGGCTGCGAACCGGCGGACGGCGGCCCACCTCCACTCCCTGCTGCCGGGGGTCCGAATCGACACCGCCCCCGAACCGGGTCCGGACCAGGCCGCGTTCACCATCGGCGGCGAGTGCTACCGGATGGAGAGGGGATCGGTGGAGTACGTCCTGCTCGCCCGGCTCACCGCGGGCGAGGGCTCCCACCCGGTGTTCGTCCTGTGCGGCCAGCGGGCCGTCACCAACCAGGCGGCCGCCCGCCACCTCGCCCGCCACCACGCCCGGCTGGCCCGCAAGTACGGCACCGACGGCGACTTCTGCCTGCTGCTGAAGGTGGTCAACTCCCAGGCGTACGGCCCCGACGTCGTCGAACTGGTCGCGGACGTCACCCGGGAGGCCACCACCGCTCCGTCCGCGCCCGCGCCCGTGCCCCCGCCCGCCCGCCGCCAGCACCGGGCACGCGGCCGGACCGAGGGCTGACCCGGTCAAGTACCGGATTGTGCAAGGAGTTCACGGAACCGGGTACCGATGTCGCCGAGGTGTTCCCGATGATGTTGCCCACGACGCCTCATGCGGCAAAGGCCCTCCTCCTACCCTGTTGACCCAGGTACGGAGACCGTTCCCACCCCGCAGGCGGCAGCACGGAGAGGAGTCCCGGATGGGCGACAGCAGACCGGTCTACCAGCGGATCGCCGACGATCTGCGGCAGCAGATCGACGAGGGGGCCCTGGCCGTGGGCTCCCGCATCCCCTCGCGTTCGGAGCTGAAGCGCACCTACGCCGCCAGCGACCAGACCGTGGACCGGGCGGTGCGCGTGCTGAAGGCCGCCGGCTACGCGGAGGGGCAGTTCGGGCGGGGGGTCTTCGTCACCGACCGCAGCCCCGCCGGCAGCCTGCTGCGCACCGGCGAGGCGGTGGACTCGCCGTTCGCGGCCAGGCTGCTCACCGGCTCCCCGCCCGCTCCCACACTGCTGTGGGAGGCCACCTCCACCGCCACCGGGGCCCCGCCGCGGATAGCCGAGCGGCTGGGGATCGGCACGGGCGACCGGGTGATGTGCACCCGGTACGAGTACCTCGCCGACCGGCGCCCGCTCCAGCTCGCCACAAGCTGGGAGCCGCTGGCACTCACCGAGGGCACCGAGGTGGTCTTCCCCGAGCGCGGCCCTTACGCCCGGCGCGGAGTGCGCGAGCGGTTCGCGGCCATCGGCCTCCCCGTGGCACGGGCCACCGAGCTGGTCGGCTCGCGGTCGGCCACCAGCGCGGAGTCACAGGCCCTGGGATGCTCTCCCGGGCAGTGCGTGACGGTCATCGAACGCACCCACCACACGGCGGACGGCCGGGCCGTGGAGACCTCCGACATCGTGGTGCGCGCGGACCGGTGGCGGCTGGAGTACCACATCACCTTCACCGGCTGACGGCCCGCTCCCAGGCCGCGACCGGGATCCGGGGTCCGGCGCGCCCCGCCCGGCGTCCGCCACGCGCCCGCCGCCGATCCGGCCGGCGCCCGTCACGCCTCGGAGGCCTCCGCGTACACCTGCGACAGCTCCGGCGTGCCGCTGAGCGCCCACTCGTGGCCCGCCGCCACCACGTCCAGCTCCCGTCCGGAGGCCAGCCGCACCACCGGCCGGCCGCTCGGCCACACCTGCCAGGCCGCGCCGGGCACCGTGCGGACGACGACGGTGCCCAGGTACAGACCCGCGTCGTTGCCCAGCCAGGTCAGCGCCTCGGGGTCCTCGTCGCGCCAGCGCGGCAGGAGCTGGTCGAGGGCGGCCAGCGACCCGGGCGTGTCCTCCAGCTCGATCCCCGCCGACTCGGCCTGCCTGCGCAGCAGTTCGCACTCGGACAGCGGCTGCGCCACTCCCTCGGCGTCATGGGGGGCGGCCTGCATCACCGCCACTCCGCGGGACATGCCGTGCTTCTTGCGCCAGTTGTCCAGGAAGGGGATGTTCATACGCCTCAGCGTGACATCACCGGCTCGGTGAACGGCACAAGGCACGCGGGCGGGCCTTCACACCTCCAGGTCGACGACGACCGGGGCGTGGTCCGAGGCGCCCTTGCCCTTGCGCTCCTCGCGGTCGACGTAGGCGTCCTTCACCGTCCCCTCGAAGGCCGGGTTGCCGTAGACCAGGTCGATGCGCATGCCCTTGTTCTTCGGGAAGCCGAGCTGACGGTAGTCCCAGTAGGTGTAGGGGCGGTCGTACTTCAGCGGGCGCGGCACGACGTCGGCCAGGCCCGCCGCGCGCAGCTCGGCCAGTGCCTCGCGCTCGGCCGGGGTGACGTGTGTGGAGCCCTCGAAGACCGCGGGGTCGTAGACGTCCTCGTCGGTCGGCGCGACGTTGTAGTCGCCGAGGATGGCGAAGGGCCGCTCCCCCGGCCCCTGCGCCGACTCCCGCACGGCCAGCTCCCGCAGCGCGGCGAACCACCTCAGCTTGTACTCGAAGTGCGGATGGCCCACCTCGCGGCCGTTGGGCACGTACACCGACCACACCCGCACTCCGCCGCAGGTGGCGCCCGCGGCGCGGGGCTCGGTGGCGCCCTCGTAACCGGGCCCCCCGGGCAGGCCGATGACCGGCTCCTCCAGGCCCACCCGGGACAGCACCGCCACCCCGTTCCACCGGCCCGAGGCGTTGACCGCGGCCTCGTAGCCCAGCTCGCGCAGCGGTTCGGCCGGGAACGCCTCCGCCGTGCACTTCAGCTCCTGCAGGCACAGCACGTCCGTGCCGCTGCTCTCCAGCCAGGCCAGCAGCCGTTCAAGCCGTGAGGTGATCGAGTTGACGTTCCAGGTGGCGATACGCATGGCAGCGAATCTACCGCCCGGCACCGACAGCCGGCGGGCGGCGGAGCGCCCTTCCGGCGGGGCTCGGCCCTTCCGGTAAGGCTCAGCCCTCCCGCAGTGCGACGCTCTGCCCGGGCTCCAGCCGGGTGTGCTCCGCGCCGGCGATGCCGGGGCCGTTCGGGCCGAGCAGTCGGCCGTAGATCAGATGCCCGAAGTCCGACAGCAGCCCGTCGTGGACGTCGTACGCCACGCGCGGCCGTACCTCGCGCACGTAGTCGACGACCTCGGCGACCCTGCTCCAGGGGGCGTGCACCGGCAGCAGCAGGGTGTCCACCGGGCGGCCGGGGACGGTCAGGGCGTCGCCGGGGTGGAAGACGGTACCGGCCGCGCCCGCGGTGACGGCGTAGCCGACGTTGGTGACGCGAGGGATGTCCGGGTGGATGACGGCGTGCAGTTTGCCGTGCACCTCCACCTCGAAACCGGCGGCGGTGAAGGCGTCCCCGCCGCCGACGGTGTGGACGCGGCCGGGGAAGGCCGCCGAGATCTGCTCGGCGACGCTGCGCAGGGTCCAGATCTGCGCGGCCGGGTTCGCCTCCAGCGCGGCGCGCAGCCGGCTCTCGTCGAAGTGGTCGGGGTGCTCGTGGGTGACCAGGATCGCGTCGGCGCCGACGGCGGCGTCCGCCTCGCTGAAGCCGCCCGGGTCGATGACGAGCGTGCGTCCTTCACGGTGCAGGGCGACGCAGGCGTGGCCCTTCTTGGTGAGCTCCATGAGGCCATTGTGCTGCCCGCCCGCGATCTCCGCCCCAGAGTCCCGCCACCGTCTCCGCCGCCCGCCGTCCCGGTCGCGGGGGCCGGTCCCGGGAGCGAGCCGCGGGGTCAGTCGCGGGGGGCGGTCTCCTCCGCTATGACGCGCCGGGCGACGGCGAACGCGGCGCCGGCGGCGGGCATTCCGCAGTAGACGGCCGTGTGCAGCAGCACCTCCCCGATCTCCTGCGGGGTGAGCCCGTTGCGCAACGCGGCGCGGGTGTGGGAGGCCAGCTCCTCCAGGTGCCTGCCGGCGGTGAGCGCGGTG
The DNA here is from genome assembly GCF_043660855.1 of Streptomyces shinuiensis. Classification (NCBI taxonomy): domain Bacteria; kingdom Bacillati; phylum Actinomycetota; class Actinomycetes; order Kitasatosporales; family Streptomycetaceae; genus Streptomyces; species Streptomyces shinuiensis. Next base: position 1,052,394 of record NZ_JBIHML010000001.1, read on the forward strand.
AGGGTGACCACCGAGCGGGTACGGCGGTCGATGCCGGTGCGGGCCCACACCTCGCCCCAGGCGTAGCGGGTCAGGAGGTCCTGGAAGTCGCCGGTGAAGTCGTCGGTCTCCTCGGCCACGCGGTCGACATGGGCGTCGCCGAGTACGTCCCGGCGGAGCCTGAGCCCGGTGTCGTACGCGGTGCCGGGGTGGCCCCGGTGCTGCTCGCCGGCGGTCAGGGCGGCGACCGCGGCACCGGGGGGCAGGGCGTCGGGCGCGCGGCCCGTGCCGTCGGCGGGCTCCTGGGCGGGGACCGGGGCGGCCGCCGGGGTGTCCCGCCGGCCGGCGGGGAGGGCGGCCGAGAAGTGTCCGGTCAGCAGCTCGGTGATCTCGCCGGGCCGCTCCACGGGGGCCATGTGACAGGCGTCGGGGACGAGGGCGAGCCGGGCGTCGGGGATGCCCGCGACCAGGGCTCGGGCGTCGGCGGGCGGGGTGACCCGGTCCTCGGCTCCGGCGACGACCAGGGTGGGCACGCCGACGCGGGCCAGCTCCTGGCGTATGTCGAAGGAGACCAGCGCCTCGCAGGCGGCTATGTAGCAGCCGGGGTCGGTGGTGCGGACCATCTGGACGGCCCACTCGACGATGGCGGGCTGCGCGGCGGCGAAGGCGGGCGTGAACCAGCGCTCGGGGATTGAGCGGGCGATGGGGTCCAGTCCGTTGGTGCGCACCACCACGCCGCGCTGCCGCCAGGTGTCGGGGGTCGCGTGGCGGGGGGCGGAGGAGATCAGCGCCAGGGAGGTGAGCCGGCCGGGCGCGTCCAGCGCGATCCGGGCACCCACGGCGCCGCCCAGGGAGCAGCCCGCGTAGGCGAAGCGGTCGGCGCCGACGGCGTCGGCGGTGGCCAGCAGCCGGGCGGCGAGGTCGCCGACGGAGGTGGCGGGGTGGGCGGGCGCGCCACCGTGGCCGGGCAGGTCGTAGCGGAGCACCCGCCAGTGGCGGCTGAGCTCCGGGACCTGGCGGTCCCACATGTGCCATGTGGTACCGAGCGCGGGTCCCAGGACGACCAGGGGTGCGTCGGGCGGTCCGTCGGTCCGGTACTGGAGGGTCTTGGTCTCGCTCACGAAGCCCCACGCTACCGACCGCCGGGTACGGGACGGGTGGGCGGGGGCGGCAGAGCGGGTACACAGGGGCCGCCCGGCGGCCGGTTCCGTCAGAACTCGACCGTGGAGACCGCGTAGACCCGCAGGCGGTCCTCGCTGGTGACGTCCACGGTGACCGCCAGGTCGGGCCGCTCGCCGGGCCGCTCGATCCTGGTGCCCGCGTAGCGGCGGCCGGCGGCGTCCAGTTCCCAGCCCACCTTCTGCGCCTGCCGTCCGGTGACGCCGGGGGCGCCCTCGCGCAGGGCGCGCGGATCGCCGCCGGCCTCCTCGACGAACCGTTCCAGGCCCTGCCGGGAGGTGCGGAACTGCACGTAGAAGGAGCTGCGCTGCCAGCTGTTGGCCTCGTAGTGCGCCACGTAGCTGGACCCGCCGGGCACGGGCACCTCGTAGATGCGGCTCTCCAGCTTGCTGGGCCACTGCCACACCAGGCCGGTGGCGGCGGCGGCGCGCTGCTTGTCCTTGCCGCTGTCGCGGCTCTGGTAGGCGGAGAGCACCAGGTAGCCGGCGGGGACGGCGATCAGCAGCACCACGATGATCGCGGCCAGCCAGCGGTGCCTGGGCCGGTGCGGCGGAGTCCCGGGCTGCGGCAGGGACACGGTGGTGGTCAACGGCCCGCCCCCCATCCGCGCGACGGCAGCAGGCCGACCCCGGCGCGCTCGTACCGCTCCACCCGGCGGCGGTTGGCGCGGCGGAAGCGGCGGGCGACCAGCCGGGCGAGGTCGGCGGCGCCGACCATGCCGGCCTCCGGGCCGAGTTCGGCGCGCGCGATACGGGCCTCGGGACGGTAGCCGCGGCCGGTGAGGTGGCGGCGGAAGGCGTCCCGGGCGGGGCCGATCAGCAGTTCGTCGGCGGCGCTGACCCCGCCTCCGACGACGAAGCAGGAGGGGTCCAGCGCGGCGGCCAGGTTGGCGATGCCGACGCCGAGCCACTCGCCGATCTCCTGGAGGAGCTCGGTGCACATCGCGTCGCCCTCGCGGGCCAGCCCGGTGATCAACGGCCCGGTGATGTCGCGGACGTTGCCGCCGACGCGGTCGATGAGCCCGTACGCGACCGGCGACTCGGCCACCGCCAGCTCGCGGGCCTCGCGGACCAGGGCGTTGCCGGAGCTGTACTGCTCCCAGCAGCCGCGGTTGCCGCAGGGGCAGCGGTGACCGCCGGGCACGACCTGCATGTGGCCGAACTCCCCGGCCACTCCGTACTTGCCCCGCTTGACCTGGCCGTCCTCGAGTATGGCGCCGCCGATGCCGGTGCCGAGGGTGATCATGACGAGATGGTCCTCGCCGCGGCCGGCACCGAAGCGCCACTCGCCCCAGGCGGCGGTGTTGGCGTCGTTGTCGACCATGACGGGCACGGCCAGGCGTGCGGTCAGCGCGTCGCGCAGCGGCTCGTCGCGCCAGGCCAGATGGGGGGCGAACAGCACCCGGGAGCGGTCGGCGTCCACCCAGCCGGCAGCCCCGATGCCGACGGCGTGCACGTCGTGGCGGTCGGAGAGGTCCAGGACCAGCTCGGCGATGGTGTCCTCGACGACCCTCGGGCTCTTGGACTTGTCGGGGGTCTCCGCCCGGACCTTCTCCAGGATGCGGCCGTCGGCGTCGACGACCCCCGCCATCACCTTCGTGCCGCCGATGTCGATGCCCACCGTGGGCACGCGCGGCGCGGAGACGTAGGAGCGCCGCTCGCGCGTGGCCACGGCCTTGAACACCGTCGCTCTGGCGGCCGCCCTGGTGGTCGTTCCGGCGGTCGTTCCGGCGGTCGTTCCGGCGGTCGTTCCGGCAGAGCCTCGGTGCGCCCGGTCACGGTACGTACTCATCACCGTCGATTGTGCCCTACGGAGCCCCGCGTTCCGGGTCCGAGGCACGGGTGCACGCCAGTTCGCGGCCGAGCCGGTCCGGCTCGCCGCCGGAAAGGTGCCGCCGTGCCGCCGATCGGCTCGGTGAGGCCGGGGTCGGGGCCGGTGAGCGTCCAGCCGTTGCGGAAGCCGACCGCGGGGGTGACCGGCAGGGACACCGCGACGCCGGCCCACGCGTTCGCCGTCCTCCGGCGGCTGGGCATCGAGGACACCCGCCGAGCCGGTGACCGTCACGCCCGCCGACAGGTCGGACCCCCGCCCGTCAGGGACACGGGAGGGACCGGGCGGCGCGGGTGGGGTGGAGGAGGTGGGCGGGACGGAAGAGGCGGGCCCTCAGAAGCGCACCGGCAGGCGGTGCGGGCCGCGGATGAGCATGCCCTGCCGCCAGGAGAGGGCCGCGGGGTGGATGTCGAGGGCCAGGTCCGGGCAGTGGTCCAGCAGCGCACGGACGGCGACGCGACCCTCCAGCCGGGCCAGCGGGGCGCCCAGGCAGTGGTGGATGCCGTGCCCGAAGGCGAGGTGGCCGCGGGACGCGCGGCGGATGTCGAAGCGGCCGGGGTCCGCGAAGCGCCCCGGGTCGCGGTCGGCGTCGGCGAGGGCCGCCAGCACCAGCTCCCCGCCGCCGGGGATCACCGTCCCTCCGATCTCGACGGGCTCGGTGGTGAAGCGGTAGCTGGGCGTCTCGACCGGGCCGTCGTAGCGCAGCATCTCCTCGACCGCGCCCTCGGTCAGGGAGGGGTCCGAGCGCAGCAGGGCGAGCTGGCCGGGGTGGGTGAGCAGGGCGAGGGTGCCGTTCGCGATCAGGTTGACGGTGGTCTCGTGGCCCGCGATGAGCAGCAGCCAGGCCATGCCGAGCAGTTCCTCGGCCGACAGCCGGTCGCCGTCCTCGTCGGCGGTGTGCAGCAGGGCGCTCAGCAGGTCCTCGCCCGGCTGCCGCCGCTTCTCCTCCAGCAGCTCGGCGAGGTACGCGGTGACGGCCTCGTTCGCGGCCCGCTTCTCCTCGAAGCCCGCGTTCCCGACGGCGGTGGCCGACCAGGCCCGGAAGGCGTCCCGGTCCAGGAACGGCACGCCCAGCAGCTCGCAGATGACCGTGATGGGCAGCGGGAAGGCGTAGGCGTCCACCAGATCGGCCCGCCGGCCCGGCTCCTTCAGCATCGCCTCCAGCAGCCCGTCGGCGATCTCCCGCACCCTCGGCTCCAGGGACGCAGTGCGCCGCGCGGTGAACTCGCGGGCGACCAGCCTGCGCAGCCTGGTGTGGTCCGGCGGGTCGGAGCTGAGCATGCTGACCCCGGCCGCCGGAGGGCCCACCGGCAGGGCGGGCGAGGCGTTGCTCCAGCGCTTGGACAGGCGCGGATCGGTGAGGACGGCCCGCGCCTCCTCGTATCCGACGACCAGCCACGCATGGACGCCCTCGGGCATCAGCACCCGGTGCACCGGGCCGCGGGCGCGCAGTTCGGCGTAGACGGGATAGGGGTCGCGGGCGAAGTCCTCGCCCAGGGAAGCCAGATCGACAGGTGCCCGCTCGTCCGTGCTCATCCGCGCCTCCGCTGTGTGGCCGTCCGCCACCGATGATGCCGGCGGGGGTCTTTCGGCGACATCGTTATCCGGTCAGGTGGTCCGGCGGGCCGCAGGTGGGCCGAAACAGGCCGTGCGGAACCTTCCCGCGACGGCCTGCCCGCGTGCCCGGGCCGCCGGGGTGCGGGACTTCCCTCAGCGCGTCGGCCCGCCGAACAGCTCGACGGCCCTGCGCACCTCGGCCAGCGCCTCGGCCAGCGCGCTCACCGACCCGACCGCCCCTGCGATCAGGAGCAGCGAGTGGCGCACCCGGACGACCTCGGGAGCGCCCGCGCGGAGCGCGGCGTCCACGGCGGCCAGTTCGTCCTCGGCTATCTGCCGGTCCGCCAACTGTGGACGGTAACCGGCCAGTTCCCGGTGCAGCCGGGCCACGGCCCGCCGCAGTGCGATGACCCGCGGGTCGTCCTGTCCTTGGACGACCGCCCGGCGCCCTACCGCTTCCTTCCGCAACGCAGCTCCCCCCACATGGATGCTGTGTTCCTCGTCGTCTGCCGTCGTGCTCCGTCGTGCTCCGTCTTCCCGTTGCCGGTTCTCCGCGGCGCTCCCACGCCGTTCCGCCGCCGTACGGGCTCGCGGCCCGGCCCCTCCCGGAGCCGTGCGGCCGGAAAACCGGAGCCGTGCGGCCGGAAAAGGGGTGCGCACAGTAAACGCCACTCTCCGCACATCGCGCTACACGGAGGGCGAGAATCGGGGCATGGTTCAGGCCAGCGGGACCGGCCGGGCCGGCAGGCGGTCCCGGACGCCCGGGCGGCGCGCCGCCCGGTGACGGGGGCGGGCCGCCGGGCGAACATGACCGGAAGTCGATCCTCCGGTCCGCCGCGGGACGCCACGGCCCTGCGAACCCGTTCCCGGCGGGCGCGTGCGTCGGGGACGATGAGCCCGCGAACCCCTTGTCCCCGCGGCCCTCCGGCCCGACCGTCCACCTGGAGCCGAGATTGGCAGAGACCGTGCCGGTGCGGTGCCCTCAGTGTCGTCGTGAGCACCTCTACACCGTGCCTTCCTACCCGTGCCGCTGCGGCGCCCCCGTGGCGCCCGCGCTGCTGCGCGGCGGGATCCCCGTACGGATCCGGCACCGCGCGTGGGCCGACTCCTGGCTGACGCTGCGCTGCTCCGCCTGCGGGCGGCACGACGAGTGGCCCCGGCCGGAGCTGGGCTGCCCGTGCGGCGCGCTGCTGCGGCCTCCCCTCGCCGAGCCCTCCGGTGCGGCCGCCCCGTCCGTCGTGCCCGCGGGCGGGGCGGCCGCACCGGGGGACGCGCCGCTGCCGGACGCGGCCCGTGAGCGGCCCGACTTCCAGCCGGTCGCCATCCGCACCGCCCGGGACGTGGTGACGGCCGCCGCACTCTACCTGGGCTGGCTGGGCTTCGAGCGGGTGCGCCCCGTGGTCGGGGCCCTCCCGGTCCCGGGCGTCGACCTGCGCGGGCCCGAGGTCCTGGCCCGGGTGGATCCCACCACCTCGCCGACCGGGCCGGACGCCGTCGAGACGCTGTGGCTGCACGGCCTCAACGAGTCGGCGGTGGCCGTCTGCTTCTCCCTGGCGGGCTACACCCGTCAGGCGCTCGGCCGTGCGAACGGTCTCGGGCTGCCACTCTTCACGCTGGACCTGGCGGGCACTCCGCAGCCGGTCAACGAGGCGGCGCACGCGCTGCTCCGCACCGGCGGCGGCCCGAACCGGCCTCCGGCGGAGTTCACTTAATCAAATTTGACCAGTGAGATGACCGGTACTACCCTCCCAGCAACTAGTCAAGTTTGATGAATGGAGAGTCTTGCCGAAGAACACCGAGACCGCCACGGCCCTGACCGGCTACACCCCGACCGAGGAGGACCTGCGGAGCGTGGAGGAGTGGTTCGCCTCCTACGACGAGCTCGCCTCCTCCCCCACCCCGGAGAACGTCGAGCGCATGGCCGACATGGCCGTCTTCCCGCTCAACCTGGTGACCGACGGCTCCGACGGCGACGGCCGGACGGACCAGTGGGACCGGCGGCGTTACACCGAGACGATGAACGCGGTGATGGGCTGCGGAGGGGACGAGGATGTCCGCTTCGACTCGGCGCGCACCCCGTTCTTCCTCTCACCCTGCCTCGTCGTGGTGTTCACCGACTCGGTGACGACGGCCGGCGGCGAGGAGCACCGCATGCGCTACGCCGACATCCTGGTGCGCCGGGGCGGCGTCTGGCGCTTCCAGACGATGGTCCAGAGCGGCTGGGCCGAGATGATGAAGGAGCGGCGGGACTGACGGCGCCCCCTCCGTGCCGGACCGGGCGGTCATCCGGTCCGGTCCGGCACCGGTCGGCTCACCCCTCCGCCCCTCCTCCCGTACCGCCCACCGCGAAGTGGACGAGGAACACCGCCGTCAGCAGCCACATGAGCGGCCCCGGTTCGCGCCAGCGCCCCACCGCCGTCCGCACGGCGGTGTAGGCGATGACGCCGGCGCCGATGCCGGTGGTGATGGAGTAGGTGAAGGGCATCAGGACGACGGTCAGGAAGACGGGGATCGCCGTGGTGCGGTCGGTCCAGTCCACGTACCGGGAGTTCCGCATCATCATCGCGCCGATGACGACCAGCGCGGCGGAGGCCACCTGACCGGGCACGACCAGAGCCAGCGGGGTGAACAGCAGCGCCGCCGCGAACAGCAGCCCGGTGACGACGGCGGACAGCCCCGTACGGGCGCCCTCGCCCACCCCCGCGGCCGACTCGACGAAGACCGTCTGGCCCGACGCGCTGGCCACTCCGCCGACCACCCCGCCGGCTCCGTCCACCAGCAGCGCCCGGCCCAGCCCCGGCATCCGCTCCCGCTCGTCGGTGAGACCCGCCTCGTGGCCGACGGCGATGATGGTGGCCATCGCGTCGAAGAACCCGGCCAGTACCAGGGTGAAGACGATCATGGTGAAGCCGGTGACGCCCAGATCCGCCAGGCCGCCGATCTCCACATTCCCCAGCAGGCCGAAGTCGGGGGCGGAGACCAGCCGTTCGGGGAGTTCGGGAACGGCGCCGCCCCACTCCTCGTCGCCGATGCCGAGGACGGCGGTGGCGACCGTCGAGGCGGCGGTGCCGGCCGCGATACCGACGAGGAGGGCGCCGGGCACCCCACGGGCCAGCAGCATGAAGGTCAGCAGCAGGGTGACGCAGAAGGCCAGCACCGGCCAGCCGGCCAGCCGGCCGCCCTGGCCGAGGGTGACCGGGGAGCCCGGTTCGCCCAGGCCGACGAAGCCCGCGTTGACCAGGCCGACCATCGCGATGAACAGGCCGATGCCGATGGTGATGGCGTGTTTGAGCGCCGTCGGGATCGCGTCCATGATCCGCTCGCGCATCCCGGTGACCACCAGCAGGATGATCACCGATCCGTAGATCACGCACATTCCCATCGCCTGCGGCCAGCTCACCTCGGGGGCGACCTGGGTGGCCAGCACTCCCGAGACGCCCAGCCCGGCGGCCAGCGCCAGCGGAACGCGGCCGATCAGGCCCATGGCGACGGTGGTGACGGCGGCGGCCAGTGCGGTCGCGGTGATCACCGCGGCGGGGTCGAGCCGGTTCCCGTAGCGGTCGGGGACGGACAGCAGCACGGGGTTGAGCAGCAGGATGTACGCCATCGCCATGAAGGTGGTGACGCCGCCGCGCACCTCCCGCGCGACCGTGGAGCCGCGGCGGGAGACGTGGAACCAGCGGTCCACGGGCAACCCCCTGGGAGACGGGGGGCCGACCACCCGGGGGTCCTCGGGGGGCTCGGGCTTCTCGGGGCGCTCGGGCCCGCCGGGGTCCTCCGGGCTCATGGGCCGCTCGGGCGCCCGGCGCCGGCGGCGGGCGCCGCCTCCCGGTCGGCGGGGCACGGGAAGTCCATGGCGTCGGCTCTTCTCGGTCGGTCGCGTGACCCCGCCGCCTGCCCGCGGCGGGGGCGGGCGCCGGGCGGGTGTGCGGGGATCGGGTGCCACATCCGTGTTACACCGCGCGCCCCCCGCGGACCGGCTCGTCGCCCGGCCGGTGCGGTCACCGGTGGCACGAAGCACCCGTACGGCCCACGCTCAGGTCTTGTAGATTCGAACGAAAGCCCGCGGGGCCGCGGGGTGCGGTACGCGCGCCCCGCGCACGAACGGTACGGAAAGATCGGCGGACGACGACGATGCGGTTGCGCGCACTCCTGGACAGCCCCTTCCCGGGGCTGCGGATCCTGAGCGGCGAGGAGGAGCTCGACCGTCCGGTGCGGGGCGTGATGACCACCGACCTGCGGGATCCGAGCCGCTATCTTTCGGGCGGCGAGCTGGTCCTGACGGGACTGGCCTGGCGGCGCGGACCCGAGGACTCCGAACCGTTCGTCCGCGTCCTGGCCGCCGCGGGCGTGGCCGCGCTGGCCGCGGGCGAGGCGGAGCTGGGCCCGGTGCCCGGGGATCTGGTGACGGCCTGCGCACGGCACCGGATGCCGCTGTTCTCGGTGGACGAGAAGGTCGCCTTCGCCACCGTCACCGAGCATGTGGTGCGGCAGGTCTCCGGTGAGCGGGCCGGCGATCTGGCCGCCGTGGTGGAACGGCACCGGCGGCTGATGTCGCCGGGCCCGGCGGGCGGCGGCCCGGAGGTGGTGCTGGACCTGCTGGGCTCCGATCTGGACCTGCGGGCGTGGGTGCTCTCCCCCGCCGGCCGCCCGGTCGCCGGGCCCGGCGCGGACCGGCTGCCGGCCTCCGTCCGCACCCGCCTGGCGGGCGAGCACCTGGCGGCGGTGCGGGCGGGGCGCCCCGGCCCGCACCGTGCGGTGGCCGACGGAGCGGTGTACTCGCTGTTCCCGGTGGGCGGCCCGCCGGCCGGTGCGGAGGGGGCCGGGCCCCGGGGGGCGGTGCTGTCGGCGCTGTCGGGCTGGCTGCTGGCCGTGGAGGCCGACGCGGACGAGTGGCCGGCCGAGCGGCTGGACCTGCTGCACGGCGTCACCCGGCTGATCGCGGCCGAGCGCGAGCGGCGGGACGCCGCACGCTCGGTGGGGCGCCGTCTGGCCGGGGAGGTGCTGGAGCTGCTCCGCATCGGCGCGCCGTCGGCCGAGGTCGCCGCCCGGCTGCGGGTGACGGCCCCCGCGCTGCTGCCCGGGGCCGGGGCCGCTTCCCTGTGGCAGGTGATCGTCGCCCGACTGGACTGGGAGGGCGGCCCCGGCCTGCCCGAGGACGAGCGGGCCCGGGCCGCCGGGGCCCTGCTGGAGGAGGCGCTGGCCGGTCCGGTCGTCGGTCAGGACGCGGCGGACCGGGTCGCGGTGGTGCCGGCCGGCGGGGAGGCCGTCGCGCTCGTCCCGTTTCCGGCGGCTCCCGGACAGGAGGCCGGCGGTGGGGAAGCCACCGGTGAGGAGGCCGGGCCGCCCGCCGGGACCGAGGGCGCGTTCGCCGCCGCCGACCTGCTCGACTCACTTCGGACCCCGCTGGAGCGCGGCCTGGACGGCCTCGGTGGCCCCGACGGACGGCTGACCCTGGGCGTCAGCGCCGCCGTCCACTCCGCCGGGGGCCTGCGCGGGGCCCTGGAGGAGGCCCGCCACGCCCGGCGCGTGGCCGCCGCCCGGCCGGGGCGGGTCTGCGCGGCCGGGCACGAGGAGCTGGCCTCGCACGTCCTGCTGCTGCCCTTCGTACCCGACGACGTGCGCCGCGCCTTCACCGCCCGGCTGCTGGACCCGCTGTACGAGTATGACCGGCGCCACCGCGCCGAACTGGTGCCCACCCTGGAGGCGTTCCTCGCCTCCGACGGCTCCTGGACGCGCTGCGCCGCCCACCTCCGTCTGCACGTCAACACCCTGCGCTACCGGGTGGGCCGCATCGAGCGGCTCACCGGCCGCGACCTGTCGCGGCTGGAGGACAAGGTGGACTTCTTCCTGGCCCTGCGCATGCGCTGAGCGCCCGCCCGGACCGGCCCCGCCCCGGACCGGAAGGGGGTACGCGCGCAGGCGGCGCCGCTACTTCGCGCTGATGGGTCCGTGCCTGGCCCTCTTCGTCGGCGCGTGGGCCTTCGTGCGCCTGTGGTCGGTCCCGCCGGCGATCGCGATGTGTCTGGTGGCCATGGTCGTCCCACCGGTCGCGGCGGCCGTCGCCAACCGGCGGGAGCCGGACGACCGCCGGTGGGAGGATTGACCGCGGCGGCCGAAAACGCATGCCGTCCGGAGTGTGTCAAGAGCTGACCAAGATTGTGAAACCGTTCACACTTACCTCTTGGCGGGGCCCCGGTGTTCGTGCTGGGATTCGCTCACATCCGGCTCGACGGCGCGCTTGGTTGGGGAGGGCACTGTGGCGGAGACCGCCATGTCAGGTTCGGTACGGCTGGAGGGTGCGGGATCGGGTGCGGGGTCGGGGCCGGGCGCTGACGCGGAGGGCGGGCCGCTCGACCACGCGGTGTGGCGGCTGAGGTCGCGCGGCTGCTGGGAGGACGCGGCGGCGCTGCTGGAGCCGGGGGTGGCGCGGGAGGACGCCGGGGCGGCGCTGCGGCGGGCGGGGCTGCTGGTGGAGCGCTGCATGTTCACCGCCGGCGGCTGGGAGCGCGCCGAGGAGGCGCTGCGGGTGGCCGAGGCCCTGGCGGCGACGGACGAGGAGCGCGGCGCGGCCGCCTGCGAGCGCGGCCACCTGGCCTACGCCGCGACGGTGCTGGCCGTACGCGACCGGGCCGACGAGGCCCGTGCCGCGCTGGGGCGGGCCGCCGCGCTGCTGCCGCCCGACTCCTCCCGGCGGGCGATGCTGGACTTCCGGCGCGGCCTGATGACCGAGCACTTCGGCGACAGCCCCCAGGCGGCGCGGGCGGCGTACCGCCGGGCGCACGCCGCCGCCACCGCCCAGGGGGACGCGCTGCTGTGCTCCTTCACCTGGCGGCATCTGGCCGGGCTGGCCCTGCGCGGCGGCGAGCTCGCCGAGGCGCGGCACGGCTTCGCCGAGTCGCTGCGGCTGCGCGAGGAGCTGGGTTACCTGGTGGGCATGGCCCCGGCCCTGGTGGCCCTGGCGGACGTCCAGCCGGAGCCGGAGGCGGAGCGGCTGCGGGCCGAGGCGCGGCGGCTGTTCCGTCTGCTGGGCGGGGTGCCGAACTGGCTGGCCGAGCGGCTGGCGCGGGAGGGCGGGGAGCGGTCCCCGGCTCCGGGTCCGGATCCGGCGGGGGATTTCGCGGAGTGACGCGCGCCACTCGTGCGGACGGCGTTGCCCCGGCACCGATCACATGAGCTAAGGTAAGCCTTACCTGTTATAGCCGTCGATTCGGTGGTACCCGCATGGCCATGTGCACCCTCGCCCCCGCGCCCGAGGCGCCCACAGCACCGTCGCCGCTGGCCGCGGCCTACGGCCGCCTGGCCGAGGTCTTCCCCAGTCTGCGGGTCACCGAGGTGCGGGAGGCCGGCGAACTGCCGCGCGGCGGCGGCTGGGTGCGGGCGGCGGAGCTGACCGAGGGCGGCGCCGCCCTGGAGACCTTCCTGGCCTGGGACGACGAGCAGGTACGGCGCGACTACGGCCGGCAGGCCCGGCCCGACGTGGTCGCCGGCTTCGGCCTGCACCGCTATGCCTGGTCGGTCTGCCTGCTGGTGACGCTCCCCTGGTTCCTGCACCGCCGGGCGCCGCGCGTCCCGGTGGGTTCGGTGGCCTACGACCGCGCCTCGGGCCGGCTGGCGGTGTGCGCCGAGGAGTTCTCCTGCCTGCCCGGCGACCCGGCCGCCGCCCTGCCCGGCGCCCGCGTCCTCCACGGTGAGGAGGCGCTGCGAGCGGCCGTGCGGGAGTCGGTGGCCGAGCACCTCGGTCCCGTCCTCGAGGCCTTCCGGCCGCGCATGCGCCGCGGACCGCGCGCGCTGTGGGGCATGGCGACGGACGAGATCACCGAGGGCCTGTGGTACGTCGGCCACCTGCTGGGCGAGGAGCGGCGCGCGATGGCCGAGGCGGAGCTGCTGCTGCCGGGCTCGGTCGCCCCGTTCCCCCGGGGCGCCGCCTTCCGGGAGCTGACCGGGCCGGACGGCGAGAAGTACCCGACCCGGGACCGGGCGAGCTGCTGCATGTTCTACACGCTGCGCCCGCAGGACACCTGCGTCACCTGCCCGCGCACCTGCGACGCCGACCGGGTGGAGCGGCTGGGTGCCGCGCGCGCCTGATCCGCCGTCCGCCCCGCTCCGGGGAGGGCCCGGAGCGGGGCGGACCGGCCGGGCGGGACGTGCGAGGCGGACTCCCCCGGGGTTCGAGCGTCCGGCCGGTGACCGGCGGCGAATGCGGCTCGCTACACTCCTGTTCGCACGTTCTGGCCACCATCGGCGGTTTTTTGGGCCCAAAGGGCCTGCCACACAATCTTTTTTCCGCCAGGATGCTGCGGGTCAACGAAGCCAACGCGAGCACGGCGGGGCCGTCTTGACGGCATGCCGCCAGGCAGGGGACACCCCCGGATGAGACTGACGGACATATCGATGAACTGGGTGCTGGCGGGTGCCGTACTGCTCGTCGGCGCCCTGGTCGCGGTCGTGTTGATGGGCCGCGGAAGCGGACGCCACAGGACCGAGGAGGACCAGGCCGCGGACTCCTGGGAGCGCATGGAGGAGCGCCGCCGCCGCAAGGAGACGGTCTACGCCATCGCCTCCTACGTACTTCTGTTCTGCTGCGCGGGCGTCGCCGCCGCGCTCTCCTTCCACGGCCTGGTGGGATTCGGCAGGGAGAACCTGGGGCTGTCGGGGGGCTGGGAGTTCCTGGTCCCCTTCGGCCTGGACGGCGCGGCGATGTTCTCCGCCGTCATCGCCGTGCGCGAGGCCAGCCACGGTGACGCCTCCCTCGGCTCGCGGCTGCTGGTGTGGCTCTTCGCGGGTGCCGCGGCGTGGTTCAACTGGGTGCACGCCCCGCGCGGCGACGAGCACGCGGGTGCCCCGCAGTTCTTCGCGGGCATGTCGATCGCGGCGGCCATCCTCTTCGACCGGGCGCTCAAGCAGACCCGGCGCGCCGCCCTGCGCGAGCAGGGCCTGGTGCCGCGTCCGCTGCCGCAGATTCGGGTGGTGCGCTGGCTGCGCGCGCCGCGCGAGACCTACGCCGCCTGGTCGATGATGCTGCTGGAGGGCGTGCGGACACTGGACGAGGCGGTCGACGAGGTCCGCGAGGACCGCCGCCGCAAGGAGGAGGAGCGCGCCCGCAACCGTGAGCAGCGGAAGCTGGAGCGGGCCCGGCTGCGGGCGATCAGCCGACTGGGCCGCGGTGCCGACGCGCAGCAGGTGGAGCTGGAGGTCAGCGCGGCCTCGCCCCAGCCCGCCCGGCCGCGCGCCGCGCTCCGGGCCGCCTCGGACGACGCCGGCGCCGGCGCACTGGGGGCGGACGGGCTGCGCAAGGTGGACCCGCCCCGCCCGGCGGACACGTTCGGCTCCGACGAGAGCCTGACCAGTCCCCGGCTGGACTCGCTGGAGGCCAAACTCGCAGCCATCGAGAAGCAGTTCGGCTGACCCTCCCGGCTCTGCCCCGCGGCCGCCGCGGCCGGTTCCCACCGGCCGCGGCGGCCGTACGGTCCCGTCCGCGCTCCCGGGCCGCTCACCGCGTCCTCACAGCACCCCTTCGAGGGTGAGCAGCAGCTTCTTGCGCTCCAGTCCGCCCGCGTATCCCGTCAGCGATCCGCTCGCGCCGATGACGCGATGGCAGGGGTGCACCACCGTCAGCGGGTTGGCGCCGACCGCTCCCCCGACGGCCCGCACCGAGCGCGGCTCCAGGCCCGCCATGACGGCCAGTTCGCCGTAGGTGACGGTGGTGCCGTACGGGATGCGGTCCAGCGCGGCCCAGACCCGCTCGCGGAACTCCGACCCCCCGGTGGCCGGGGTGAGGTCGAACTCCTTCAGCTCCCCGGCGAAGTAGGCGCCGAACTGCCGCACCACATCGGCGAAGGCCGCGTCGTCGCGCCGCCAGCCGGGCAGCACACGGGCGCCGCCCTTCTGGCCGGGCACGCTGACCGAGGCCAGTACGCCGGGCTCGGGCCCGGCGATCAGCAGCTCGCCCAGCGGGCTCGGGCAGGTCGTGTAGAGGGTCGTCATCGCTTCTCCGCGGTCTCGGTTCCGGTCTCGGTCGGGGGAGGGGTGAGGGTGGCGTTCCACAGATGGTGCAGGGCGTAGGAGCGCCACGGGCGCCAGCGCTCGGCGTCCCGCGCGCGGGCCCCGATCCGCTCCAGTCCGTGCCGCGTCCCGGCGTCGCCGGGCAGGAAGACGTCGGGGTCGCCCAGTGCGCGCATCCGGACGCAGCCGGCCGTCCACGGGCCGACGCCGGGCAGGTCGAGCAGGGCCCGTTCGGCCTCGTCCCGGTCGGCTCCGGGGTCGAGGACGAGGGCGCCGTCGGCGAGGGCGGCCGCGACGGCGCGGATCGCCAGGCGGCGGGAGCCGGGCATCCGCAGTTCTTCCAGGGGCGCCCCGGCGAGGGTTCCGGGGTCGGGGAAGACGTGGGTGAGACAGCCGTCGGGGGCGGGCAGCGGCTTGCCGTACGCCGCCACGAGCGCGCCCGTCAGCGCACGGGCCGCGCCCACGGTGATCTGCTGGCCGAGTACGGCGCGCACCGCCGCCTCGTGCGGGTCGGACGCGCCCGGCGAGCGCAGCCCCGGCAGTCCGCGGACCAGGGGTCCGAGCAGCGGGTCGCAGCCCAGTCGGTCGGCGACGGCGTACGGGTCGGCGTCCAGGTCGAACAACCGCCGCATCCGCTGCACGGCGGTGGTCAGGTCCCGCAGGTCGGTCAGGTGCAGCCGGCACGGCAGCCAGCCACCGCCCGGACCGCCGCCCGCCTCGTCCGCCCTCTCGCGGACCTCCGCGACGCCGTGGCCGTGGGGCAGGGCGAGGGTGCGCCGGTAGGTGCGGGCGCCGCTCTCCCCGGTGACCTCCTCGACGCCGGGGACGGCCCGACGCCGGAGGAAACCGAAGATCTCCTCGGCGGCGTACGGGCCCCGGTGGGCGAGCCGCAGCGCCACTCCCCCGCTCTCGGCCGCCTCCCGGGCCCGGATCGCCGCTCTGGCGCCGCCGCGGGCGCGCAGTTCGCGCGGGGTGCAGGCGTGGGCCTCGCGGATCGTGTCGTTGAACTGCCGCACGCTGGCGAAGCCGGAGGCGAAGGCGATCTCGGTGACCGGCAGCGCGGTGGTCTGGAGCAGCACCCTGGCGGTGTGCGTCCGCTGGGCGCGGGCCAGGGCGACGGGCCCGGCGCCGAGGTCGGCGGTGAGCCGGCGGTGTACCTGGCGTGCGCTGTAGCCCAGCCGGCGGGCGAGCCCCTCGACGCCCTCGCGGTCCACGACACCGTCGGCGATCATCCGCATCGCGCGGCCGGTGAGGTCGGCCCGCGCGTTCCACTCGGCCGACCCCGGCACGGCGTCGGGCCGGCAGCGGCGGCACGCCCGCAGACCGGCCCGCTGGGCGGCGGCGGCCGAGGGGAAGAACCGCACGTTGCCCCGCTTGGGGGTGACCGCCGGGCAGCTCGGGCGGCAGTAGATGCCGGTGGTGAGCACCCCGGTGAAGAAGACGCCGTCGAACCGCTCGTCGCGGCTGCGGACCGCCTCGTACCTGGCCTCGTCGTCCATCACGCGATCCAGTGTGCGCCGCCCGGCGGGCCGCCACTGGCGGAAATCGGACGCGGCGATGAGGGCTGCCCGGCCCTTTCGGAGCCGCCCGGGAGACGTGAGCCTCCGAGGCGGGGGCCGCGCGCGGCGTCCGGGTGCCGGGCACGGCGGGCGTCAGCGTTCCGGGAGCCGCTGGAGCAGTCCCCAGGTGAACTCCGCGACCACCTCGTGCCGCTTCCCCGCACGGTCCGGGGCGGTGAAGGCCAGCCGCCACCGGGAGGGCGCCGAGCCCTCCATCGGGCGGGCGGGCGCGAAGGCACGGGCGACCTCGTCCACCGTGCACGTCCACGGCAGCAGGTCCTCCACCGTGCGCGGCTTCGGGCCGGGCGCCCCCGGAGCGCGCACCAGCCACTCGTTCCACACCGCGCCGCCCGGCGCGGTCAGCACCTCCAGGCGCAGGTCCGGCCAGAGCGGCACCGGCCAGCGCAGCGCCCGGCAGTCCAGGTCGCCGACGCGGCGCGGCTCGTCCGTCTCCGGTTCGCCGAGCACCGAGCGGTACCGGCCCGCCGCGCCCCGGGAGCGCGGCGAGCGGCCGACGGCCTGCCAGCGGCGGTTGGCCTCGCGCATCTCGGCCCGGTCGGCGTCCAGCGCGCGCAGCGCGTCGAGCACCAGATCCGGCTGGAAGTCGGCCATCCTGCGCAGCAGGACGAGCTGGAACTGCCGGGGGCCGAACGGGTGGGCGGGGGTGTCGTTCCGGGTGGGCACGGGGCGACGGTAGCAACCGGCCGCCGCCCCCGCCCGGCCCCGCAGGTCAGCGGCGCGGGCCGCGTTTGCGCTCCGCCATGTGGCGGCCCCACGCCTGCTTCTGCCTCCAGTCGCGCCGCAGCTCCGCCCGCAGCCGGGCGTCGGTGCGGGCCGCGAGGTACTGGTTCTCGCGCAGCAGCTTGCGGTAACTGTCCAGCCGGCGCGGCGGCAGGGTGCCGTCGCCGACGGCGGCGAGAACGGCGCAGCCCGGCTCGGTGGTGTGCGCGCAGTCGTGGAAGCGGCAGGCGCGCGCCAGCTCCTCGACGTCCGAGAAGGCCCGGCCGACGCCCTCCTCGGCATCCCACAGCCCGGCGCCGCGCAGCCCCGGGGTGTCGATGACGACCCCGCCGCCGGGCAGCGCGAACAGTTCGCGGGTGGTCGTGGTGTGCCGGCCCTTGCCGTCGCTCGCGCGGGTCTCGCGCACGGCCAGCACCTCCTGCCCGACCAGCGCGTTGACCAGGGTGGACTTGCCCGCGCCGGACTGCCCGAGCACCACGGCGGTGCCGCCGCCGAGCACGGCGGCGAGCACGTCCGTCCCCTCACCGGCGACCGCGCTGACGGGCAGCACCGTCACGCCGGGCGCCGCGGCCTCGGCGTCGGCGGCGGCGGCGTGGACGGCGTCCGGGGCCAGATCGGCCTTGGTGAGGGCCACCAGCGGCCGGGCTCCGCTCTCCCAGGCCAGGGCGAGGAAGCGCTCCAGCCTGCCGGGATCGAGCGGGACGGCCAGCGAGACGGCGACGACCGCGTGGTCGACGTTGGCGGCCAGCACCTGTCCCTCGGAGCGCTTGGAGGAGGTGGACCGTACGAAGGCGGTACGGCGGGGCAGCAGGGCCCGGACCGTCCACGGCGTCCGGCGTCCGCCCGGTTCGAGCGCGGCCCAGTCGCCGGTGCAGACGGTGAGCAGCGGATCCGGGGAGGTGACGGGCGCGGTGTCGGCCCGTACGGGGCCGTCGGCGGTGACGGCGTCGCACCGCCCGCGGTCCACGCGGACCACGCGGGCGGGGGTCAGGCCCCGGCGCCCGTACGGGGCGAAGGCCTGTGCGGTGTGCCCGTCCCAGCCGTAGCGGGCGAGCGGGTGTGCGGAGTGTTCGGGTTGTTCGGGTACGTCGAGAGGGCTCAACGCGTATGACCCTTCGGGAAGGGCGGCCCCGGAGCGGCGGCCCGGAGGGCGGGCCGGATGTGGTCAGCCGGAGGCCGCGGAGGTGGAACGGACGGACTCGTTGCCGCGGGCTGCGCCCGCGGCGGCGGTGACGGCGGCCATGGGTCCCACCTCCTGTTCCCGGATCGTCGACGGCTCCCTCGGGACCGTGTCCCTCGGGGCGGCTCAGGACCCCTCGGGGCCCCTCGGACCCTCGCGCCGCCGACCTTAGAACGGCGGGTGGCCCACGCGCCACCGGTTTTCCCGGCGCCCTCACCCGTCCGGGGGAACCTCACGGGCCGCGGAGGCAAAAGCGCTCCCCGGGAAGACATAACCTGCCACTTGGTGGAAAATTAGAGCATAAGGGTGAAAGTCTCATAGGAGGTGGCTCAGATGGCCACACCCACGTCGCGCATCGAGGAACACCCTGATCTGATCGGGATGCGTGCGCGCTATGCGGAAGCCTCGGCGTCGCCGACGGCGCAGGGGATGGAGGCGCTGACCGTGCTGGCCGGCGTCTTCCTGCTGGCGTCTCCATGGATCGTGGGGTTCAGCCAGTTCAACTCGCTGACCGTCAACAACTTCGTCACCGGCATCGCCGTCGCGGTGATCGGACTGGCGCTCGCGGTGGCGTTCGAGCGCGCCTACGGCCTGAGCATGGCCGTGTGCGCGATCGGTGCCTGGACGGTGGTGTCCCCCTGGCTGGTGGCCGGCAACGTGGACACCGCCAGGACGATCCTCACCAACGTGATCACCGGAGGAATCGTCTTCCTCCTCGGACTGGCCCTGCTGGCCATCGGCAGGAGGGGCGGCAAGGGCAGCCGCGCGCACTAGAGGGGGTGACCCGACCCGGCGACCGACGGCTGACGGCGGGCCGGGGGCCGTGAGGCCCCGCGGCCCGCCGTCAGCCGTCGCGGTGGCGGGAGCGCAGCCGGGAGCGTATGTCGGACGGCGGCAGGAACTTCGTCCAGCGCTCGGGGAACTCCGCGGGCGGTTCGGGCGCTTCCCCGGCGTCCCCCTCGTCCCCGTCGCCGCCCTCGGCCCCCCGCATCGCGCGCCGCGCCGCCGCCGCGGCGACGACCTCGGCGGCGGCCTGCTCGCGGGCCCGTTCGCTGGCGCGGCGGGCGGCGGCGGTGGTGACCGAGGGCCACACGTGGTCGATGGCGGCGTTGACGGCCGCGCCCACCAGGACCGCGAAGGCCGAGACGCCGATCCACAGCAGTACGGCCACGGGCGCGGCCAGCGACCCGTACAGTGTCGGCCCGTCCACCGTGCGCGTGAGGTACAGGCGCAGCAGGAAGCTGCCCGTGATCCACATCAGCAGGGCGACCAGCGCGCCGGGGACGTCCTCCACCCAGGGGGATCGGACCGGTACCGAGACGTGGTAGAGCGTGGTGAGGAAGGCGATGGAGACGACCACCACCACCGGCCAGTAGAAGGCTTCGACCAGCAGCTCCAGTTGCGGCACCCAGCCGACCACCGCGTCCGGCCCGACGATCAGCAGCGGCAGGGCGACCGCGCCCAGCGGCAGCGCGACCAGGTACAGCCCGAAGGCCAGCAGCCGGGTGGCGACGATGCCCCGGTGGCCGTCGAGGCCGTACATGACGGTGATGGTGTCTATGAAGACGTTCATCGTGCGCGAGCCGGACCACAGCGCCAGCGCGAAGCCCACGGAGATCACGTCTGGCCGCCCGCCCTCGATCACGTCGTCGATCAGCGGTTCGGCGATCTGGCTGACGCCCCGGTCGGACAGGACGGTGGCGGAGGCGTTCAGGATGTTGGCACGGACGCTGTCGATGGTGTCGGTGCCGATCCAGGCGTCGAGGTAACCGAGCAGCCCGATCAGACCCAGCAGCAGCGGCGGCAGCGACAGCAGGGTGAAGAAGGCCGCCTCGGCGGCCAGCCCCAGGATCCGGTACTCCATCGCGGAGTTGACGGTGTCCTTCAGCAGCAGCCAGGCGAGCTTCCGCTTGGGGACGTTGCGGTACAGGGCGCGCGCCCTGCGCAGCGGGTTCGAGGACCGTTTCGGGGGTGAGGGGGCCGGTTGCACGCCCATAACGTATCCGGCCCGGTGATCGCGGCTCACACCGTGGCCCGCGGTACGGCCCGCCGGGTGGCCTGCCGGTTTCCCCGCGGACCGCGCGGCTCGCACACCGGTTCGCACACCGGGGCGGGCACGCGGGCCGGCACGGGCGGACCGGTACGGACACGGGTACGCGCCGGGCCGGGGATCACACCGCGTACAGGCCGTGGTCGGCGAAGACCCCGCGGGCGGCGGCCACCTGCTCCGGGGTGGGCACGGGGGTGCCGGCCAGGGGGAAGGTCCGGCCGACGGCCTCCCACTTGGCGGCGCCCAGCTTGTGGAAGGGCAGCACGTCGACGCGGGAGACGTTGCCGAGACAGGCCGCGAAGGCGGCGACGCCCTCGATGTTGTCGGGCCCGTCGGTCAGACCGGGGACCAGCACGAACCGCACCCACACCTCGTTGCCCAGCAGCGCCAGGCGGCGGGCGAAGGCCGCTGTGGGGGCGATCTCGCCGCGGCCCCCGGTGACCTTCCGGTACAGCCCCGGCTCCCAGGACTTGATGTCCAGCAGCACCAGATCGGTGTCGGCCAGCAGGGCGTCGGAGGCGCGGGCGCCGAGGAAGCCGGAGGTGTCCAGGGAGGTGTGCAGGCCCAGCTCGTGCTTGAAGCGGTGCAGCAGCTCTCCGGTGAAGACCGGCTGGAGCAGCGGCTCGCCGCCGCTGAGGGTGGCACCGCCGCCCGCCGCCCGGATGAAGGCGGTGTACTTCGCCGCCTCGGCGACGAGCTCGTCCGCGGTGGTGCGGCGGCCGTCGCGCAGCCGCCAGGTGTCGGGGTTGTGGCAGTACAGGCAGGCCAGCGGGCAGCCGGCGAGGAAGGCGGTGAAGCGGGTGCCGGGGCCGTCCACGCCGGTGGACAGGTCCCAGGAGTGCACCGATCCGGTGACCGGGCGGCGGGTGGCCGCCCCGGCGGGGGTGGCGGCCCCCGCCGGGGCGGCCGCCCTGTGCATCAGGCGGTCCATCACAGCACTCCGTGGAAGGTGCGGGCGATGACGTCGAGCTGCTGCTCGCGGGTGAGCTTGACGAAGTTCACCGCGTAGCCGCTGACGCGGATGGTGAGCTGCGGGTACTTCTCCGGGTGCTCCATGGCGTCCACCAGCGTCCTGTGGTCCAGGACGTTGACGTTCATGTGGAAGCCCCCGGCGGCGGTGTAGCCGTCCAGCACCCCGGCGAGGTTCCCGGCGCGCTCGGCCGGGGTGCGGCCCAGGGCGTCGGGGGTGATGGTGTTGGTCAGCGAGATGCCGTCCTCGGCGTCGTCGTAGTCCAGCTTGGCCACCGACAGGGCCGAGGCGATGTAGCCGTGGCGGTCGCGGCCGTTCATCGGGTTGGCGCCGGGGGCGAAGGGGGTGCCGGCGCGGCGGCCGTCGGGGGTGTTGCCGGTCTTCTTGCCGTAGACGACGTTGGAGGTGATGGTGAGCACCGACTGGGTGTGGACGGCGCCCCGGTAGGTGGGGTGGCGGCGCACCTTCTCCATGAAGCCGTGCACCAGCCCGCGGGCGATCCCGTCGGCCCGGTCGTCGTTGTTGCCGTAGGCCGGGTAGTCGCCCTCGACCTCGTAGTCGACGGCCAGCCCGGTGGCGTCGCGGATCACCCGCACCCGTGCGTGCTCGATCGCCGAGAGCGAGTCGGCGGCGACCGACAGCCCGGCGATGCCGCAGGCCATGGTGCGCAGCACCTCGCGGTCGTGCAGGGCCATCTCCAGCCGCTCGTAGGCGTACCTGTCGTGCATGTAGTGAATGATGTTGAGGGCGTGGACGTAGGTCCTGGCCAGCCACTCCAGCATCGCGTCGTAGCGCTCGGCGACGGTGGCGTAGTCCAGGTACTCGCCCTCGACCGGGCGGAACCCGCGCACGACCTGCTCGCCGGTGATCTCGTCGCGGCCGCCGTTGATCGCGTAGAGCAGGGCCTTGGCGACGTTGACGCGCGCCCCGAAGAACTGCATCTGCTTCCCCGTGGCCATCGCGGAGACGCAGCAGGCGATGGCGGTGTCGTCGCCGTACTTGGGGCGCATCAGCTCGTCGGACTCGAACTGCAGGGCGCTGGTGTCCACAGCGGTCCTCGCCGCGAACTCCTTGAAGCCCTCCGGCAGCGACTGCGACCAGAAGACCGTCAGGTTGGGCTCCGGCGCGGGGCCGAGGTTGTACAGGGTCTGCAGGGCGCGGAAGGCTGTGCGGGTGACCAGCGGGCGGCCGTCCTCGCCGATCCCGGCCAGCGACCAGGTCACCCAGGTGGGGTCGCCGGAGTAGAGCTCGTTGTACTCGGGGGTGCGCAGGAAGCGGACGATGCGGAGCTTGATCACGAAGTCGTCGATCAGCTCCTGGGCCCCGCTCTCGGTCAGCAGCCCGCGCTCGATGTCGCGCTGGAGGTAGACGTCGAGGAAGGCGTCGATGCGGCCGATGGACATGGCCGCGCCGTTCTGCTCCTTCACGGCGGCCAGGTAGGCGAAGTACAGCCACTGGACGGCCTCGCGGCCGGTGGCGGCCGGGCGGGAGACGTCGTAGCCGTAGGAGGCGGCCATCTCCTTCAGTTCGCGCAGCGCCCGGATCTGCTCGGCGTTCTCCTCGCGGTCGCGGATGACGTCCTCGGTGGGCCGGCGGTCGTCCAGCAGCGCGCGGTCGGCCTGCTTGTCGGCGATCAGCCGGTCCACGCCGTACAGGGCGACGCGGCGGTAGTCGCCGATGATGCGGCCGCGGCCGTAGGCATCGGGCAGACCGGTGATGATGCCGGCCGAGCGGCAGGCCCGGATCTCGGGGGTGTAGGCGTCGAAGACGCCGTCGTTGTGGGTCTTGCGGTAGGTGGTGAAGATCTTCTTCACCCACGGGTCGGGCTCGTGGCCGTAGGCCTTCAGGGCCGCCTCGACCATCCGCCAGCCGCCGGCCGGCATGATCGCCCGCTTGAGGGGGGCGTCGGTCTGCAGGCCGACGATCAGGTCGAGGTCCTCGTCAACGTAGCCGGGGCCGAAGGCGGTGATGGCGGAGGGGGTGGCGGTGTCCACGTCGTGCACACCGCGCTCGCGCTCGGCGGGGAACATCGCCAGCAGCTTGTTCCACACCGCGGTGGTACGGCGGGTGGGGCCGGTGAGGAAGGAGCCGTCGCCCTCGTAGGGGGTGTAGTTGTGCTGGACGAAGTCGCGGACGTCGACCGCGTCCCGCCACAGGCCGCCCTTGAAGCCCTGCCAGTCGCCGGTGCCGGTGCGGTCCGGCGAGTGGGGGGTCTGCGGCTGCGGAATGGTGGTCATGGCTGGTCTCCCTTGGGGTTCTCCCGTACGGGGCGGTCGGGCGGCTGTGCTCATGCCTTGGCGGCGTGGCCGTAGTAGGCCTGGCGCATCAGCGCCTGCATCTCGTCGAGCATCGGCATCCGGGGGTTGGCGGGGGCGCACTGGTCGGCGTAGGCGTTGCGGGCCTGCTCGGGCAGGGCGGCGAGGAACTCCCCCTCGTCCACGCCCGCCTCCTTGAAGGAGGCCGGGACGCCGCAGCGGGCGCGCAGTTCCTCCACGGCGCGGGCGTAGGACTCCACGCCCTCCTCGGGGGTGGCGGCCGGCAGGCCGAGCATCCCGGCGATCTCCTGGAAGCGCTCATGGGCCCGGTAGGTCTCGTACTTGGGCCAGCCGGTCAGCTTGGTGGGGATGCGGCCGTTGTGGCGGATGACGTGCGGCAGCAGCAGCGCGTTGGTCCGGCCGTGGGTGATGTGGAAGGTGTTGCCGAGGGTGTGGGACATTGCGTGCACCAGGCCGAGGAAGGCGTTGGCGAAGGCCATGCCGGCGATGGTGGAGGCGTTGTGCATCCGCTCGCGGGCCCTGGGGGCCTCGGGGCCGTGGGTGACGCAGCGTTCCAGGTTCTCGAAGATCAGCCGGATGGCCTGCAGGCACAGCCCGTCGGTGTAGTCGTTGGCGTAGACGGACACGTACGCCTCGGTGGCGTGGGTGAGGGCGTCGAAGCCGGAGTCGGCGGTGACGGCGGGCGGCAGGGTGGCGGTCAGGACCGGGTCGACGATGGCGACGTCGGGGGTGAGGGCGTAGTCGGCCAGCGGGTACTTGCGGGCGGCGGCCGGGTCGGAGATGACGGCGAAGGGGGTGACCTCGGCGCCGGTGCCGGAGGTGGTCGGCACCGCGATCAGCTTCGCCCTCTCCCCCAGCGGGGGGAAGGTGAAGGCGCGCTTGCGGATGTCGGAGAACTTCTCCTTGGTGTCGGCGAAGGCGATCTCGGGGTGCTCGTACATCAGCCACATGACCTTGGCGGCGTCGATGGGCGAGCCGCCGCCGAGGGCGACGATGGTGTCGGGCTCGAACTCGCGCATCTTCGCGGCGCCGCGTTCGACGGTGGCCAGCTCCGGGTTGGGCTCGATGTCGTCGATGATCTGGAGGTTCACCGGCTCGCGGCGGGAGCGCAGGATGTCCTTGACGCGGGTGAGGTAGCCGAGGCGGTCCATGGTGCGGTCGGTGACGACGGTGACGCGCCGCATGCCGCGCATGTCGCCGAGGTAGCGCAGGGAGTGGCGCTCGAAGTAGATCTTCGGCGGGACCTTGAACCACTGCATGTTGGTGTTGCGCCGCCCGATGCGCTTGATGTTGAGCAGGTCGACGGCGGTGACGTTGCCGGAGACGGAGTTGTGGCCGTAGGAGCCGCAGCCCAGGGTCATCGAGGGCAGGAAGGAGTTGTAGACGTCGCCGATGCCGCCGAGGCTGGAGGGCGCGTTGGCGATGATGCGCACGGCCTTGACGCGGCGGCCGAACTCCTCGGTCAGCGCCTCGTCGTCGGCGTGGATCACCGCGCTGTGGCCCAGGCCGTCGAACTCGACCATCCGCGCGGCCAGTTCGATGCCCTGCTCGGTGGTCTGGGCGCGCAGCAGGGCCAGCACCGGGGAGAGCTTCTCGCGGCTGAGCGGCTCGGCGGGGCCGACACCTGTGATCTCGGCGAGGATGACGGAGGTGTCCTCGGGGACGGTGAAGCCCGCCTGCTCGGCGATCCAGTGCGGCGGCCGGCCGACGGCGTCGGCGTTGAGTCTGGCCTCGGCGCAGTTCGCGCCGCGGGCGGTGGTCCCGAAGAGGAACTTCTCCAGCTTCTCCTTCTCCTCGGGGGTGGCCAGGTGCGCGTGGAGCTTGCGGAACTCCGCGACGGCCCGCTCGTAGACCTCGGCGTCCAGGACGGCGGCCTGCTCGGAGGCGCAGATCATGCCGTTGTCGAAGGCCTTGGACAGGACGATGTCGTGCACCGCGCGGGGGACGTCGGCGGTGCGGTGGACGTAGGCGGGGACGTTGCCCGCGCCGACGCCGAGGGCCGGCTTGCCGCACGAGTAGGCGGCCCGGACCATGGCGTTGCCGCCGGTGGCCAGGATGGTGGAGACGTCCGGGTGGTTCATCAGCAGTCGGGTGGCCTCCATCGACGGCTCCTCGATCCACTGCACGCAGTGTTCGGGGGCGCCCGCGGCCACGGCCGCCTCCCGTACGATCCGGGCCGCCTCGGCGCTGCACCGCTGGGCCGAGGGGTGGAAGGCGAAGACGATCGGGTTGCGTGTCTTGAGCGCGATCAGCGCCTTGAAGATCGTGGTGGAGGTGGGGTTGGTCACCGGGGTCATGGCGCACACCACGCCGACGGGCTCGGCGATCTCGGTGATCCCGTTCAGTTCGTCGCGGCGGACGACGCCGACCGTCTTCAGCCCCTGCATCGAGTGGGTGACGTGCTCGCAGGCGAAGAGGTTCTTCATCGCCTTGTCCTCGAACACGCCCCGGCCGGTCTCGGCGACGGCCCGATCGGCCAGTTCGCAGTGGTTCGCCAGGGCCGCCAGGGAGGCCTTCCGCACGATGTGGTCGACCTGCTCCTGGGTGAAGGAGGCGTACTCCTCAAGGGACTTGACGGCGTGCGCGACCAGGGTGTCGACGGCGTGCCGGACGGTCTCGGCGTGCTCGCCGCTCCCGGTGCGCCCGGCGTCCGCCGGCGCGGCGGGGCGGCCGGCAGGACGGCCGGCGGGGCGGGCTGCGGGGCGTGCGGTGGCTTCTGCCATGGGGATCACCTCTGGGTGGGGGCCTCGGTGACTCCATTGCACGCCGCCCCGGGCCCCCGGCGCAGTCGCCGAAGGGGCCCCGCCCCGCCGCCGAAGGTCCCGCCCCGGCGGGGGGCGCGGGCCGAAGGTCCCGGTACCGGCCGGTAGGGCGCTCACCTGCGCGTACGAGGGTCCATCCGGTGTGCCCGGGGCGGGTCGGCGCCCCGGACCGCACAGGTGGCGGCGGCGACGGCCGCGCCGGTGGTGAGGGCCTGCTCCAGGACGTCCGCGGTCAGCCCGTCCAGGCGCCCGCCGAGGGCCCCGGCGGTGTGGAGGTGGTGGAGGAAGCCGCCCGTGAAGGCGTCGCCCGCGCCGACGGTGTCCACCACGTCGGTGGGAGGGGCGGGCACCCTCAGCCGTACGCGCTCCGCGCCGCCCGCGCCATCCAGCGAGGCGTACGCACCCGCCGCTCCGAGCGTGACGACCACCAGGGTCGCGCCGTGGCCGTGGAGTACGCCGGCCGCCTCCTCCACACCGGCGCCGGGCAGAAGGTGGCCGAGGTCGTCGTCGGACAGCCGCAGGATGTCGGCCGCGGCGCACCAGCGCGGCAGCCGCTCGCGGTAGACGACCGGTTCCACCAGCGGCGGCCGGACGTTGGGATCGACCGAGACGGTGGCCCGCCCGCGCGTCCTCTCCAGCAGCCGCTCCACCGCCTCCCCGCCCGGCGACCGCACCAGTGCCAGCGATCCGGTGTGCAGGCAGGCCACGGGGCCGGACGCGGCCCGTTCCAGCTCGCCGTCCGTCCACTGCCAGTCGGCGGTGCCCTCGGCGTGGAAGGAGTACTCGGCGCGGCCGGCGGCGTCGATGTCGGCGACGGCCAGGGTGCCGGGCTCGGCCGCCTCGACCGCGGCGCCGAGGTCCACGCCGGAGGCGGCCAGGTGCTCGCGGAAGAGTCGGCCGAAGACGTCCCGGGACAGCCTGCCCAGGAAGCGGGTGGGGGTGCCGAGCCGGGCGAGGGTCACGGCGGTGTTGGCGGGTCCGCCCCCGGGCAGGACCTCCAGCCCGATCGAGGGGGCGGACGGCCGCGTCCCGCCGCCCGGCGGCGGGACGGTGAAGGCGTCGGCGACGCACTCGCCGAGCACGGTGACGGGGGCGGCGGGGCCGGTTCGGCTTCCGGTCACGGGCATGGGTGTGGGCATGTGGGCATTCTGGTATGCGCCGCCGGCGGCGTGCTTCACTGCCCGGCATGAGCGCCACCACCGCCGTCACCACCTGGTCGCTGGAGCAGACCTCCCCGTCCGACCTCTCCCCCGCCCACATCCCGGATGGCGAGTCCGGCATCCGGATCGTCCGATCGGAGGTCCGCAGCCCGGAGTTCAGCCGCTTCCTCTACACCGCCGTCGGCGGGGACGTCGCCTGGACGGACCGGCTGGGGTGGACGTACGCGCGGTGGCGGGAGTTCCTGGAGCGGCCCGGCGTGGAGACGTGGGTGGCGTACGACCGCGGGACCCCGGCCGGGTACGTCGAACTGGAACCGCAGCCCGGGGGGACGGTGGAGATCACCTATTTCGGCCTGATCGCCGCCTTCCGCGGCCGGCGCATCGGCGGGCACCTGCTGTCGTACGGCACCGCGCGCGCCTGGGACCTGGCGGAGCGCTGGCCGGAGCGGGGGCCCACCCGGCGGGTGTGGCTGCACACCTGCAGCAAGGACGGCCCGCACGCGCTCGCGAACTACCGGCGGCGAGGCTTCCGCCTCTTCGACACCAGGACTGAGGACGAACCGGCCGTTCCCGCCCCGGGGCCCTGGCCGGGAGCGGGAACGTGAGCCCCGCCCGGGACCCCGCGGTCCCGTGACCGACACCACACTGTCTCGCGGATCGGGACACCTTTGTCCGAACTGTGGATATCGGTGGACTGCCGCGAGATGCTCATGCCACGCTTCTGCCATGTCTCGAGCTGGAATTGCCTTGGTGAGTCGGCGACACGTCGACCTCGGCCGCATGTCCAGCGCCATCTGTCCGACGGGCTGACAGTCCCAGCACCGCCGCACATCCGCCGCCCCCGTCGTCGCGGGCAGGCGCCCCCGATTCCCGCTTCCCGTCCGGGTTCGCGCACGTCAGCGCGCCCAGGCGGATCCGGTCCGCTTCCCGCGCAGCCGAGTCCAGCAGAAGGACGAACACACCGCCATGGCCGACACCCCCAAGCCAGCCAGCGCTGCCCCGACCCGCCGCAAGGCCGGCCGCCACCGCGGCGAAGGCCAGTGGGCCACCGGGCACTTCACCCCGCTGAACGCCAACGAGCAGTTCAAGAAGGACGACGACGGTCTCAATGTGCGGACACGCATTGAGACGATCTACGCCCACCGCGGGTTCGACTCCATCGACCCCGGCGACCTGCGCGGCCGGATGCGCTGGTGGGGCCTCTACACCCAGCGCAGACCCGGGATCGACGGGGGCAAGACCGCCGTCCTGGCTCCGGAGGAGCTGGACGACGAGTACTTCATGATGCGCGTGCGCATCGACGGCGGGCGGCTGACCACCGAGCAGCTGCGCGTCATCGGCGAGATCTCCCAGGAGTTCGCCCGCGGCACCGCCGATGTCACCGACCGGCAGAACATCCAGCTCCACTGGGTCCGCATCGAGGACGTCCCCGAGATCTGGCGCCGCCTGGAGGCCGTGGGCCTGTCCACCACCGAGGCCTGCGGCGACACGCCGCGCGCCTTCCTGGGCTCGCCGGTCGCCGGGATCGCCGATGACGAGATCGTCGACGGCACGCCCGCGCTGGAGGAGGCCAAGCGCCGCGTCGTCGGCAACCCGGCGTTCTCCAACCTCCCCCGCAAGTTCAAGGCGGCCATCTCCGGTTCCCCCCTGCTGGACGTGGCGCACGAGATCAACGACGTGTCGTTCGTCGGCGTACGCCACCCCGGGCTCGGCCCCGGCTTCGACCTGTGGGTGGGCGGCGGTCTGTCCACCAACCCCAAACTCGGCGTCAGGCTGGGCGCCTGGGTGCCGCTGGAGGACGTGGCGGACGTCCTGGAGGGCGTCGTCTCGATCTTCCGCGACTACGGCTACCGCCGGCTGCGCAACCGCGCCCGCCTGAAGTTCCTCGTCGCCGACTGGGGGGCGGAGAGGTTCCGCCAGGTGCTGGAGGACGAGTACCTGGAGCGGAAGCTGGCCGACGGCCCCGCCCCCGAGGCCCCCGCCCAGCGCTGGCGCGACCACATCGGCGTGCACCGCCAGAAGGACGGCCGCTTCTACGTCGGCTTCGCCCCCCGCGTCGGCCGCGTCGACGGCGCCACCCTCACCAAGATCGCCGAGCTGGCCGAGGGCCACGGCTCGGGCCGGGTCCGCACCACCGTCGAGCAGAAGATGATCATTCTCGACGTGGCCGAGGACCGGGTGGACTCCCTGGTGGAGAGCCTGGAGTCGCTGGACCTGACGGCGCGCCCGTCGGTCTTCCGGCGCGGCACCATGGCCTGCACCGGCATCGAGTTCTGCAAACTGGCCATCGTCGAGACCAAGGGCCGCGGCTCCACCCTCATCGACGAACTGGAGCGCCGCCTGCCGGACTTCGACGAGCCGGTCACCATCAACATCAACGGCTGCCCCAACGCCTGCGCCCGCATCCAGGTCGCCGACATCGGCCTCAAGGGCCAGCTCGTCACCGACGCGGACGGCAAGCAGGTGGAGGGCTATCAGGTCCACCTCGGCGGCGCGCTGGGGTTGGACCCCGGCTTCGGCCGCAAGGTGCGCGGCCTGAAGGTCACCGCCGCCGAACTGCCCGACTACGTCGAGCGCCTGCTGACCCGTTACCGCGAGGAGCGGCAGGACGGCGAGCGCTTCGCCCAGTGGGCGGCGCGGGCCGACGAGGGGGCCCTGAAGTGATCCCGCGGGCGCCTGTGCCGCGTGGGCGGAGAAGCGAACGAGGAGGCACCGTGAGCGACGCACACGCGGCCACCGGGCCGCACCTCGTCACGAACCCGCGCTGTCGCCGCGTGGGCGGAGAAGCGAACGAGGAGGCACCGTGAGCGAACGCGCTGCCCCGTTCTACTGCCCGTACTGCGGCGACGAGGACCTGCGGCCGTCCGAGGACGGCCACGGCGCGTGGGAGTGCGCCTCCTGCAACCGCGCCTTCAAACTCTCGTTCCTCGGGCTGCTGGCCGACGGCCTGCGGCGGTCCGGTTCCACCGAGGGAGACATGACACGATGAGCACCGCCGAGGACCGGTCCGGCCTGCGGGCGGACGCCGGCGAGCTGCGGCGACTCGCCGAGAAGGCGGGCCGCGAACTGGAGGACGCCCCGGCGCTGGAGGTCCTGCGCTGGGCGGCCGACGCCTTCGGCGCGCGCTTCTGCGTGACCTCCTCGATGGAGGACGCCGTCGTCGCGCACCTGGCCTCGCGTGTGGCGCCCGGTGTGGACGTGGTGTTCCTCGACACGGGCTATCACTTCCCGGAGACCATCGGCACCCGGGACGCGGTGGCGGCGGTGATGGACGTCAACGTCGTCACGCTCACCCCCCGGCAGACCGTGGCCGAGCAGGACGCCGAGTACGGGCCGCGCCTCCACGACCGCGACCCCGACCTGTGCTGCGCTCTGCGCAAGGTCGGGCCGCTGGAGGAGGGTCTGCGCGGGTACGACGCCTGGGCCACAGGGCTGCGCCGCGACGAGTCCCCGACCAGGGCGGGGACTCCGGTGGTGGGCTGGGACGAGAAGCGGGGCAAGATCAAGGTCTCGCCCATCGCACGCTGGACGCAGGACGACGTGGACGCCTACGTTGCCGATCACGGTGTCCTCACCAACCCTCTGCTGATGGACGGTTACCCCTCCATCGGGTGCGCGCCCTGCACCCGGCGGGTGCTGAAGGGCGAGAACGCCCGTTCCGGCCGCTGGGCCGGACGCGGCAAGACCGAGTGCGGACTGCATGGCTGATGGCGAACTTGAAGGCCGTAGGAGCCCAGACAGTTGAGGAGCGTCAGATGAGCGGGGCGACCGCCCCCGGCACGGACAGAACCGGCAGCACCGACGGCACCGGCATCGGGGCCACGGTCTGGCTGACCGGGTTGCCGAGCGCCGGCAAGACCACGATCGCCCGCGCCCTGGCGGGGCGGCTGCGCGACGGGGGGCACCGGGTGGAGGTGCTGGACGGTGACGAGATCAGGGAGTTCCTCTCCGCCGGCCTGGGCTTCTCCCGGGAGGACCGGCACACCAACGTGACCCGGATCGGATTCGTGGCGCAGAAGCTGGCCGCCAACGGCGTCGTCGTGCTGGTCCCGGTGATCGCGCCGTACGCCGACAGCCGCGAGGCGGTGCGCAAGCGCCACCAGGCGGAGGGCACGGCGTTTTTGGAGGTGCATGTGGCCACCCCGGTGGAGGTGTGCTCCGAGCGTGATGTGAAGGGGCTGTACGCCAGACAGGCCGCGGGGCAGCTCTCCGGGCTGACCGGGGTGGACGACCCCTACGAGGCGCCGGCCGCTCCCGATCTGCGGATCGAGGCGCACACCGAGCCGGTGGCCGACTCCGCCGCCCGGCTGCACGCCCTGCTCGCCGAGAGGGGACTGGCGTGACGACCTCGGCCGAACCGACCACCGGGCCCGCGGCCGCGCCGGACCGGACCGCCGACGCGGCCGGCACGTCCTTCGCGCTGAGTCATCTGGACGTTTTGGAGTCGGAGGCGGTGCATGTCTTCCGGGAGGTGGCGGGTGAGTTCGAGCGGCCGGTGATCTTGTTCTCCGGTGGCAAGGACTCCATCGTGATGCTGCATCTGGCGCTGAAGGCGTTCGCTCCGGCGCCGGTGCCGTTCGCGTTGCTGCACGTGGACACCGGCCACAACTTTCCCGAGGTGATCGACTACCGCGACCGGGTGGTGGCCGGGCACCGGCTGCGCCTGCACGTGGCCTCGGTGCAGGAGTTCATCGACCGCGGGGAGCTGCGCGAGCGGGCGGACGGCACCCGCAATCCGCTGCAGACCGTGCCGCTGCTGCACGCCATCGCGGCCAACCGCTTCGACGCGGTGTTCGGCGGCGGGCGGCGCGACGAGGAGAAGGCCCGGGCCAAGGAGCGGGTGTTCTCCCTGCGTGACGAGTTCGGCGGCTGGGATCCGCGCCGTCAGCGCCCGGAGCTGTGGCAGCTGTACAACGGCCGTCACGCCCCGGGTGAGCATGTGCGGGTCTTCCCGCTGTCGAACTGGACGGAGCTGGATGTGTGGCAGTACATCGGGCGGGAGGGGATCGAGCTGCCGGCCATCTACTACGCCCACACCCGTGCGGTCTTCCGCCGGGACGGGATGTGGCTGGCGCCGGGCGGGTGGGGCGGCCCGCGGGAGGGTGAGACGGTGCGGGAGCGCCGGGTGCGGTACCGCACCGTCGGTGACATGTCCTGTACCGGGGCGGTGGACTCCGACGCCGCCACCATCGAGGAGGTCATCGCGGAGATCGCGGCCTCCCGGCTGACCGAGCGGGGCGCGACCCGGGCCGACGACAAGCTGTCGGAGGCCGCCATGGAGGACCGCAAGCGCGAAGGGTACTTCTGAGCGATGACCACCACTTCCACCACCACCCCCGCAACCACCCCCGCAACCACCGCCGGGGCCGGGGCGGCCGGGCTGCTGCGGGAGACCTCGCTGCTGCGTTTCGCCACCGCCGGTTCGGTCGACGACGGCAAGTCCACCCTGGTCGGGCGGCTGCTGCACGACTCCAAATCGGTCCTGGCCGACCAGCTGGAGGCCGTCGAGCACGCCTCCCGCAACCGCGGCGCCGCCGGCCCGGACCTGGCGCTGCTGACCGACGGACTGCGCGCCGAACGCGAGCAGGGCATCACCATCGACGTGGCCTACCGCTACTTCGCCACCCCGCGCCGCCGGTTCATCCTGGCCGACACCCCCGGCCACGTGCAGTACACCCGCAACATGGTCACCGGCGCCTCCACCGCCGACCTGGCCCTGGTCCTGGTCGACGCCCGCAACGGCATCGTGGAACAGACCCGCCGCCACGCCGCGGTCGCCGCCCTGCTGCGGGTGCCGCACGTGACGCTGGTCGTCAACAAGATGGACCTGACCGGCTACGCCGAGCCCGTCTTCGCGGCCATCGCCGAGCAGTTCACCGCCTACGCCGCCTCGCTGGGCGTGCCGGAGGTCACCGCGATCCCGATCTCGGCGCTGGCCGGCGACAACGTGGTCACCCCCTCCGGGCACATGGACTGGTACAGCGGCCCCACCGTGCTCGAACACCTGGAGACCGTCGAGGTCGACCACGCCCCGGCCGCGGACGTGGCCCGCCTGCCCGTGCAGTACGTCATCCGCCCGCAGACCGCCGAGCACCCCGACTACCGCGGCTACGCCGGCCAGCTCGCCTCCGGCGTGCTGCGCGTGGGCCAGCCGGTGACGGTGCTGCCCTCCGGCCGCACCTCGGTGATCGAGGCCATCGACACGCTCGGCCGGCCGGCCCGGGCCGCCTGGGCACCGCAGTCGGTCACCGTCCGCCTGACCGACGACCTCGACGTCTCCCGCGGCGACCTGATCGCCCCGGCCGACGACGCCCCCACCCCCACCCGGGACATCACCGCCACCGTCTGCCACCTGCACGACACCCCGCTGCGGGCCGGCCGGCGGGTACTGCTCAAACACACCACCCGCACCGTCAAGGCGATCGTCCAGGAGATCGGCTCCCGGCTGACCCTGGACGACCTCTCCCCCCACCCCGAACCGGGCGAGCTGGCCGCCAACGACATCGGCCGGATCGTGGTCCGCACCGCCGAACCACTGCCACTGGACCCCTACACCCGCTCCCGCCGCACCGGCTCCTTCCTGCTCATCGACCCCGCCGACGGCGCCACCCTCACCGCCGGCATGTCCGGCGACGCCTTCACCGGAGCCGACGGGGCGGCGCACGCAGCCGGGAACGACACCCCACAGGAGGACGGATGGGACTTCTGAGCACTGCGGGCACCACCGTGCAGGACGCCTTCACCACCCCTGTCCCGGTGCCGTCCGCCGCCGGGGCCGGGGCCGGGCAGGCCTCCCCGTACGCGGTGCGGCTCGACCGTGTCTCGAAGTCCTTCGGCACCTCCCCCCACACCCGCCAGCAGGTACTGGACACCATCGACCTGACGGCGGCCCCCGGCGAGTTCGTCTGCCTGCTGGGCGCCTCCGGCTGCGGCAAGTCCACCCTCCTGAACCTGGTGGCCGGCCTGGACCACCCCACCTCCGGCCAGGTACGGGTACCGCACGGCCGGCCCGCCCTGATGTTCCAGGACCACGCCCTCTTCCCCTGGCTGAGCGCCGGCCGCAACATCGAACTCGCCCTGAAACTGGCCGGAACCCCCCGGACCGAACGACGCACCCGGGCCGAGGAACTGCTGCGGCTGGTCCGGCTGCCGGACGCGTACGGCAAACGGGTCCACCAGCTCTCCGGCGGAATGCGCCAGCGCGTGGCCCTGGCCCGCTCCCTGGCCCAGGGCAGCCGGGTACTGCTGATGGACGAACCCTTCGCCGCACTGGACGCCATCACCCGCGACCTGCTCCACGAGGAACTGACCCGCGTGTGGCGCGAACGGGAACTGACCGTGCTGTTCGTCACCCACAACGTACGCGAGGCGGTACGGCTCGGCCGGCGCGTCGTACTGCTGTCCTCCCGCCCCGGACGCGTGGCACACCAGTGGGACGTGGCCATCCCCCACCCCCGCCGCATCGAGGACACCGCCGTCACCTCCCTCGCCCGGGAGATCACCGGCCACCTGCACGAGGAGATCGTCCGCCATGCCCGCCACTGACACCGAGGACCCCCGGCGGCACCCCGGACACGAGCCCCCGGGGCACAGCACCGGCCGGGCCCCGGAACGGACCGCGGACGGCCCCGGCAACACCGGCGGCCCCAGCGGCACCGGCGACTCCGGCGACTCCGGCGACTCCGGCGAGATGGCGTCCGGCCTGGACGCCCTGGAGTCCCCCGCCTCCGCCACCGCCGCCACCTCACGCCGGATACTGGCCAAGGCCGCGCCGCCGCTGGCCGCCGCCGCCCTGGTCCTGGCCCTGTGGCAGACGGCCCACACCCTGACCTGGTCGGCGACCCTGCCCGCCCCCGCCGCCGTATGGGGCGAACTGGCCGGCACCTGGGCGGACGGCACCCTGCCCCCCGCCCTCGGCCACAGCCTGCTGCGCTGCCTGACCGGCTTCGCCGCCTCCGCCGCCCTCGGCGTCCCCCTGGGGCTGCTGCTCACCCGGGTCGCGCCGCTGCGCACGGTCGTGGGCCCCATCCTGTCCGCCGTGCAATCCCTGCCGGCCGCCGCCCTGGTACCGGTCGCGGTGATCGCCCTGGGCAACTCCGAGGGCGCGGTGTACACCGTGGTCCTCCTCGGCGCGGTCCCCTCCATCACCGCCGGCGTCACCGCCGCCGTCGACCGGATCCCCCCACTACTGCTGCGCGCCGGCCGCTCCATGGGCGCCGGCGGCCTGCCCGGCACCGTCCACATCCTCCTCCCCGCCGCACTGCCCGGCCTCGTCACCGCCCTGCGACAGGGCTGGACCTTCGGCTGGCGCGCCCTGATGACGGCCGAACTCATCACCGCCACCCCCCTGCCCGGCATCGGCCGGATCCTGGACGCGGGCCGGCAGGACGGTGAGCTGAGCCTGGTACTGGCCTCGGTGATGCTCATCCTGGCGGTCGGCGTGGCCGTGGAAACAACACTGTTCTCCCCCGTGGAACGCCGCGTCCTGCACAACCGCGGCCTGGCACCGACAACCGGACAATGAGCAACCCCGTGCGCATCCTCCGCGTCCCCGCCCGCAACGCCCCGGACGCCCGCGGCACCCGCGGCGCCCGTCCCGCCCTGCTGGTCACCGCGCACGGCAGCCGCGACCCGCGCCACGCGGCGACCGTGGCCGCGCTGTGCGCCCGGCTGCGCGGGCTGCGCCCCGGGCTGCGGGTCGAGGTGGGCCATCTGGACTTCAACGCCCCCTCGGTACCGCAGGTGCTCGCCCGTCTCCACGCCGACGGCGTACGGCGGGTGGTGGCGCTGCCCCTGCTGCTCACCCGCGCCTTCCACGCCAAGGCCGACATCCCCGCGGTGCTGGGCGAGGCGGCGGCGCGGCTGCCGCGGCTGGCGGTGCACCAGGCCGACGTCCTGGGTCCGGACCGGCTGCTGACGGCCGGCCTGGAGCGGCGGCTGCGCGAGGCCGGGCTGCGGCCCGGCGACGAACGCTCGACCGGTGTCGTCCTGGCCTCGGCGGGCTCCTCCGACCCGGAGGCGATCGCGGTGATCGCAGACATCGCGCGGGAGTGGCGGCACATCTCCGGTTGGTGTGCCGTGCGGCCCGCGTTCGCCTCCGCATCCCTTCCCCGCACCGCCGACGCGGTGCGGGAGCTGCGCGCCCGGGGGGCGCGGCGGGTGGCCGTCGCCCCGTACGTCGTCGCACCCGGCTTCCTCCCGGACCGTATCGCCGCCGGCGCCCGCGAGGCGGGCGCCGATCTGCTGGCGCCGGTGCTGGGCGACGCCCCGGAGCTGGCCCGCCTGATGGCACGGCGCTACGACGAGGCGCTGGTCCGGTGGGCCGGGCGCGTGAGCCTGCCCACCGGCGCGTGACGCGCCCCGAGCGCCCGCGGCCTCACAGCCGGGGGCGCATCCCCGGCTGTGAGGCCGCGGGCGGCTTTCCGCGCGGCACCGGCAGCACGGCGCGTCCCGGGGCGTTCTCCAGCAGGAAGGCGAGCGCGGCGTAGCGGGCCGGCGCGGCCGGGACGAGGCCGGTGACCCCGGCCGCGCTCTCCCGGACGGGGGACGCGTTGAGCTCGGCGATCCCGGTGACGGCGGATCGGACGGCCGGGAGCGTGACCACCGCCGCCGCCGTCGCCGGGCGAGCCGGGCGGGGTGAGGGCCGGATCAGGACACCGGCCGGGAGTCGGCCCACACCGACTCCATCTCCTCGCGGTAGAGGTGGAACAGCCCGCCCTCGGCGCCCTCCCCGTGCGGGCCGCCGCCGTGGACGCCCCCCGGGGCTCCGCCCTGGACGATGTCCCGGCCGCCGCCGCGCAGCACGAAGACCGGGGCCTCCATGCCCCGGGTACGGCGCAGGTAGGACTGGACCACCGCTACGCCGTCCGGCCCGTCGCCGTCGACGAGGTAGGCGGTGAAGCGCGGGGTCTCGTCGAAGACGTGGATCTGGAAGGCGTCGGCGTCCCGCAGCCGGGAGCGCACCCGCCGCATGTGGAGGATGTTCGTCTCCACCGAACGGCTCAGCTCGCCCTTCTTCAGTCCCAGCTCCCGCTCCCGGCGGCGCACCGCGCTGCTGGCCGGGTTGAGGAAGAGCAGCCGCACCCGGCAGCCGGACCCGGCCAGCCGCACCAGACGGCGCCCGGAGTAGTTCTGGACCAGCAGGTTCAGTCCTATGCCGATGGCGTCCAGCCGGCGCGCCCGGCCGAACAGGTCCTCGGCCGGGAGCTGGCGCTGCAGGCGCACCCGGTCCGGGTGGACGCCGACGACGTCGGCGAAGCGGTCGCCGACCAGCTCCTCCACCGCGTCCACCGGCAGCCGGTGGGCGGAGGGGATGTCGCGGCCGGCGCCCAGCAGGTCCAGCAGCCGGGCCGAGATCCGCTCGGCCTGGGCGAGGACGGCCGGGGACAGCGCGCGGTTGCGCGCCACCGCGCTGCGGGCGACCTCCAGCTCGTCCAGGGCCAGCTCCAGCTCACGCCGCCCGTCGAAGTAGGGCTCGAAGCAGGGCCAGTGCTGCACCACCAGCTCGCGAAGCTGCGGCAGGGTGAGGAAGGACAGCAGGGTGTCGTCGGCCGGGTCGAGCAGATACCCCTTGCGGCGGCTGACCTCGCGTACGGCCGCGGCGCGCTGGACCCACTCCTGCCCGGTCGGGCCGGCCGCCGCCACGACCCAGTCCTCGCCGTGCACCGGCTCGTAGATCGGCCGCAGCACCGCCGCGACCACGGCGCGCAGCCGCTGCTCGACGAGGTTGAGCCAGATGTAGGCCCGTCCCGCCCGCTGGGCGCGCAGCCGTACCTCGGCCCACTCCTCGGCGCCCCAGGCCAGATCGGCGCCGATCTCCATCGGCCGGGCCAGGGAGACCGTGCCGGGCGGCACCGCTCCGGGCGTTCCGGCGGCACCACTCTCGCCGCCCCCGCTCCCCGAGGGGAGCTCAAGCCCTCCCGAGCCCACCTGTGCACCGCCTTCCGGACCTGCTGTTCGATCAAGGAGCCTACTGCCCTCCCGGGAGGGGACGCAGCAGTATCCCGCCACCAAGTTCCTTTCTCCGTACGCTCATCCGGGGGAAGATGGATGCTGTGCCCATCCGGTGGCCGCCTCCCGCACCAGTACTGCGCAAGGATGCAGCGAAAACGGGTAACGGGTAGAGACCGCGACAGGAAGAGTCGACATGCAGGTCTGGCCTGGACGGGCTTATCCCCTCGGCGCCACGTACGACGGGGCCGGGACGAACTTCGCCGTGTTCTCGGAGGCGGCGGAGCGCATCGAACTGTGCCTGCTGCACGACGACGGGTCGGAGACGGCGATCGAGCTGCGCGAGTCCGACGCGTTCGTGCGGCACGCCTACCTGCCGGGCGTCATGCCCGGCCAGCGCTACGGCTTCCGCGCGCACGGGCCGTACGAGCCGGAGAAGGGAAGGCGCTGCAACAGCGCCAAGCTGCTGCTGGACCCCTACGCCAAGGCGATGAGCGGCGCCATCGACTGGGACGAGGCGGTATACGGCTACCACTTCGACGAACCCGAACGGCGCAACGACCTGGACTCCGCCCCGCACACCATGGCGTCGGTGGTGGTCAACCCCTACTTCGACTGGGGCGACGACCGGCCCCCGCGCACCGACTACCACCAGACGGTCATCTACGAGGCCCACGTCAAGGGCCTGACGATGCTCCATCCGGAGCTGCCCGAGGATCTGCGCGGCACCTACGCGGCGCTGGGCCACCCGGCGGTCATCGAGCACCTGACGAAGCTGGGGGTGACCGCGCTGGAACTGATGCCGGTCCACCAGTTCGTCACCGACCACCGGCTGGCCGACGCCGGGCTGGCGAACTACTGGGGCTACAACACCATCGGCTTCTTCGCCCCGCACAACGCCTACGCCTCCTGGGGCGACCGGGGCCAGCAGGTGCTGGAGTTCAAGCAGGCGGTCAAGGCGCTGCACCAGGCGGGCATCGAGGTGATCCTCGACGTGGTCTACAACCACACCGCCGAGGGCAACCACCTGGGGCCGACCCTGTCCTTCCGGGGCCTGGACAACGCCTCGTACTACCGGCTCACCGACGATCCCCGGTACTACATGGACACCACCGGCACCGGGAACTCGCTGCTGATGCGCTCCCCGCACGTCCTGCAGCTGATCATGGACTCGCTGCGCTACTGGGTCACCGAGATGCACGTGGACGGCTTCCGCTTCGATCTGGCGGCCACCCTGGCCCGCCAGTTCCACGAGGTGGACCGGCTGTCGTCGTTCTTCGACCTGGTGCAGCAGGACCCGGTGGTCAGCCAGGTGAAGCTGATCGCCGAGCCCTGGGACGTGGGCGAGGGCGGCTACCAGGTGGGGAACTTCCCGCCGCTGTGGACGGAGTGGAACGGCCGCTACCGCGACACCGTGCGGGACCTGTGGCGGGGCGAGCCGCGCACCCTGGCGGAGTTCGCCTCCCGGCTGACCGGCTCCTCCGACCTGTACCAGGACGACGGGCGCCGCCCGCTGGCCTCGATCAACTTCGTCACCTGCCACGACGGCTTCACCCTGCACGACCTGGTGTCGTACAACGACAAGCACAACGAGGCCAACGGCGAGGGCAACCGGGACGGCGAGAGCCACAACCGCTCGTGGAACTGCGGGGTGGAGGGGGCCGCGGACGACGAGGACGTCCAGGCCCTGCGGGGCCGGCAGATGCGCAACTTCATCGCCACCCTGCTGCTCTCCCAGGGCGTGCCGATGCTCGCCCACGGCGACGAGTTCGCCCGCACCCAGAAGGGCAACAACAACGCCTACTGCCAGGACAGCGAGCTGTCGTGGGTGCACTGGCCGAAGGCGGGCGGGAAGCACCAGCTGTGCGAGTTCGTGCAGGCCATGGTGGGGATGCGCCGCGACCACCCGGCCTTCCGGCGGAGGCGCTTCTTCCACGGGCGGCCGGTGGAGGGCACCCACGACGAGCTCTCCGACATCGCCTGGTTCACCCCCGAGGGCGAGGAGATGGCCCAGCGGGACTGGCAGGAGGCCCAGGCCAGGGCGCTGACGGTGTTCCTCAACGGCAACGCGATCTCCGAGCCCGGCGAGCGCGGCGAGCGGATCACCGACGACTCCTTCCTGCTGATGTTCAACGCCCAGCCCACCCCGCGCAGGTTCACCGTGCCGGTGGACCACGGGCGGGAGTGGCAGGTCGTGGTGGACACCTCGCGGGAGGACGGGGTCCCGCCGGGCACCGGCCCCACGGTGAAGGCGGGTTCCCGGATCACCCTGGTGGACCGCAGTCTGACGGTGCTCCAGCGCCCCGCCTGACCGCTTCCGCCCGGCCGGCCCGGCGCCCCGTGCGACCGGCCGGGCGCGCCTTCCCGGGCGGGGACGTCGCCCGACAGGCGGCGGGTTCGGCGGGCACCCGGAGGGAACATGCACCACATGTCCCCTCAGTCCCCTTCCGCGCCCCCCGCCCCTGCCTCGCAGCCGGCGCCGCTTCCGCCGGCCGTGCCGACCGCCACCTACCGGCTCCAGCTCCAGCCCGGCTTCCCGTTCTCCGCCGCCGAGAAGACCGTGCCGTACCTGGCCTCGCTCGGGATCTCGCATCTGCACCTGTCGCCGGTGCTGGAGGCCGCCCCCGGCTCCGCCCACGGCTACGACGTGACCGGGCACGCCCGGGTCCGCGAGGAGCTGGGCGGCGAGGAGGGGCTGCGGTCGCTGTCGCGCGCCGCGCGGGAGCACGGCATGGGCATCGTGGTGGACATCGTCCCCAACCACATGGGCGTCCCCGTCCCCGAACGGCTCAACGAGGCGCTGTGGGAGGTGTTGCGCGAGGGTCCGGCATCCCCTTACGCGCGCTGGTTCGACATCGACTGGGAGGCGGGCGGTGCCGGGGGCTCACCCGCCGGAGGCAGGGGGCGCGTGCTGCTGCCGGTGCTGGGCGGGCGGCTGGGCGACGAACTGGGGGCGCTGACGGTCAAGGGCGGCGTCCTGGCGTACCACGACCACCGCTTCCCGCTGCGCGAGGGCACCGAGCACCTGCCGCTGCCCGAGCTGCTGGACGCCCAGCACTACCGGCTGGCCTGGTGGCGGCTGGCCCGCACCGAGCTGAACTACCGGCGCTTCTTCACCATCGCCGATCTGATCGGGGTGCGCGCGGAGGACCCGGAGGTCTTCGCCGCCACCCACGCGTGCGTGCTGCGGCTGCTGCGCGAGGGCGTGGTCCACGGCCTGCGGGTCGACCACCCGGACGGGCTGGCCGACCCGGGCGCGTATCTGCTGCGGCTGGCGCGGGAGAGCGGCGGCGCCTGGACGGTGGTGGAGAAGATCCTCGGCCCCCGCGAGCGGCTGCCGGTGTCCTGGCCGGTGGCCGGGACCACCGGGTACGACGCGCTGCACCACGTCGACGGCCTCTTCGTCGACCCGGACGGGCTGGCGGAGCTGGCCGCCGTCTACCGGGGCTTCACCGGCGCCGCGCCGGACCTGGGCGGCGAGTGGGGGCCGACCGTGCGGCGGGCCGCCCGGGAGGTGGTCGCCCACGACCTGGCCGCCGAGGTCGGGCGGCTGACCCGCACCGCCGCCGCCGTGTGCGAGGCCGCACCCGGCCTGGCGCTGCGCGACCACGCGCCCTGGGCACTGCGCACCGCGATCGAGGAGGTGCTGGCGAGGGTGCCGGTGTACCGGCCGTACGTCACCGCGGGCGGCCCGGTGGGCGCGGAGGACCGGGCGATGCTGGAGGAGGCGGCCGGGGGCGCGCGGGCGGCGTTCGCGGTGCCCCAGGAGGCCGCGGCGGTGGACGTGGTGCGGGATCTGGCGCTGGGGCAGCTGGGGGGCGGCGAGGCCCAGCGGGACTTCTGCGCGCGGTTCGCGCAGGTCTGCGCGGCCCTGCGGGCCAAGTCGGAGGAGGACACCGCCTTCTACCGCCACGCGCCGCTGCTGTCGGCCGCCGAGGTGGGCGGGGACCCGGGGAACCCGCGGGTGGCGCCGGAGGAGTTCCACGCGTACTGCGCACGCCTCCAGCGCGACTGGCCGGCCACCGGCACCGTGCTGTCCACGCACGACACCAAACGCAGCGCGGACGTACGGGCGGCACTGGCGGTGCTGACCGAGTGCCCACGGCGGTGGGCGGAGCTGCTGGAGCGGGTGACGCGGGAGACGCTGCGCGCCTTCGGGGTGGAGGCCCCGGACCGGCATGTGGCGTGGGTGGCGTGGCAGACGGCGTACGGCATGGGCTTCCCCTGTCAGGAGCGGCTGGTGCCCGCGCTGCTGAAGGCCGTGCGGGAGGCGGGGCTGCGCACGACGTGGACGGAGCGGGACGCGGCGTACGAGGAGGCCGTCGAGCGCTTCGCGGTGTCGGGGCCGGGCGGGCCTGCGCTGTACACGGTGGCGGAGTTCGCGCGGGAGCTGGCACAGCCGGTGCGGGCCAACGTGCTCGGCGCGGCGCTGCTGCATCTGACCATGCCGGGCGTGCCGGACCTCTACATGGGCACCGAGCGGGTGTACACCGCGCTGGTCGATCCCGACAACCGGAGGCTGCCGGACTTCCCGCCCTTCCCACCGGGCGTGCCGCAGGAGACCTCCGAGGCGCGGCAGGAGGCAGCCGCCTGGCTGCCGGAGTCCCTGTCCCCGGAGAAGCGGGTCCTGACCGAGACGGCGCTGCGGCTGCGCCGGGAGCACCCGCAGTGGTTCGGCGCGGCGGCGTCGTACGAGCCGCTGCGGGCCGTGGGGCCGGCGGCCGGGCACTGCGTGGCGTACGCGCGCTCGGGTGCGGTGGTCTGCGTCGCGACCCGGCTCTCACTGCGGCTGGCCGGTGCGGGCGGCTGGCGGGAGACCGTCCTGGAGCTGCCGCCGGGGCGGTGGCGGGATCTGCTGGGCGGCCGGGAGGCGGAGGGGAGCGTGGCGACGGCGGAGCTGCTGGCCGGGTGGCCGGTGGCGCTGCTGGTGCGCGGCTGAGGGTGCCGGGGGTTCGCACGGACGGCGGTGTGCCGCCCCGCCCGGTAGGGAATTTCCGTCACGGTGTGAGCGGAGCATTTACACGCACCGGTACCCGCGCTACCTTCTCCAGAGGATGGGAGCGCTCCCATCGGTCGCAGCCCCACCCCCACACGTGCTTGAAGGGACCTCCGGCGCGATGACGACACGCTCAGACGGCATGTCCGCCATGAATGGCATGCTCACACCAAATACAAGCCGCCCCCGCAGAGGCGTCCTGCTGACGCTGCTGGCCGCACTGCCTGCCCTGTGCCTGGTGTTCTTCCTCCCCGCGGGCAAGGCCCAGGCACACGGCGCGCCCATGAACCCGGGCAGCCGCACCTACCTGTGCTGGGAGAACGCGCACACCTCCACCGGCGCGCTCCAGCCGGACAACCCCGCCTGCGCGGACGCCCTGGCCCAGGGCGGGTCCACCCCGTTCTACAACTGGTTCGCCGTGCTCCGCTCCGACGGCGCCGGACGCACCGAGGGCTTCATCCCCGACGGCGAACTGTGCAGCGGCGGCACCGGCGGCCCGTACGACTTCACCGCCTTCAACCAGGCGCGCTCCGACTGGCCGTACACCCGGCTGACCTCCGGCGCCCAGATGCCGTTCGCCTACAACGCGTGGGCCGCCCACCCGGGCACCTTCCACCTCTACGTCACCAAGGACGGCTACGACCCGAACCAGCCACTGGGCTGGGACGACCTGGAGGAGC
The DNA here is from genome assembly GCF_043660855.1 of Streptomyces shinuiensis. Lineage (NCBI taxonomy): Bacteria > Bacillati > Actinomycetota > Actinomycetes > Kitasatosporales > Streptomycetaceae > Streptomyces > Streptomyces shinuiensis. Next base: position 1,096,268 of record NZ_JBIHML010000001.1, read on the forward strand.
AGCCCTTCGACTCGGTGACCGACCCGCAGCTCTCCGGCTCGGTCGGCACCATCGACGGCAAGTACACCTGGACCAGCGCCCTCCCGGCGAACAAGAGCGGCCGCCACATCATCTACATGGTCTGGTCGCGCTCGGACAGCAACGAGACCTTCTACAGCTGCTCCGACGTGGTCTTCGACGGCGGCAACGGCGAGGTGGTCTTCCCCGGTACGGACGGCGGCGAGGACCCGGGCGACCCCGGCGAGGAGCCCACCGACCCGGGCGCGGCCTCCTGCTCCGCCGTCATCCGCAAGGTCAACGACTGGGGCAGCGGCTACCAGGGCGAGGTGACCGTCACCAACACCGGCGACACCACCCTCCACGGCTGGACCGTCCACTTCGACCTGGCATCCGGCCAGCGGGTGGACAACATGTGGAACGCCTCGCCCACCTACGACGGCACCGGCGTCCACGCCCAGGGCCCGCTGTACGGCGAAAGCCTGGAACCGGACGGGTCGACGACCTTCGGCTACGTGGTGAACGGCGGAGCGGGCGACCCGTCCACGCCGCACTGCATGCCGCACTGAGCGCGGCACCCGCCCTCCACGGGCATCCGGTGAGGGCGGGTCAGCGGCCGCCGAGGCGGAAGCCGACCTGCCCGAACCGCACGTGGTCCCCCGGACGCACGCTCACCGATCCGGTCACCCGGCGGCCGTTGACCCAGGTGCCGTTGGACGAACCCAGATCGCGCAGCGTCCACCCCCGCGCCGAGCTGTGCAGCTGGGCGTGCGTCCGGGACACCGTCTCGTCGTTCAGCCGCAGCACCGAGCCGGGCGCGCGGCCGATGCTCATCGGATACGGGCCGGGCGCGGGCAGCATCAGCTCAGGCAGCCGGGCCGTCCGCCAGGCCCGCCGCAGCCGCCCCGGCAGCGCCGAGACCGCGCCGACGAACCTGATGAGAGCCGGCTCCGGTGGCGGAGGGCGCAGATCGTGCACCGCCGCCTCGATCTCGTCGGAGCGGCGGGCGGTGAGGATCAGATCCATCCGGTGCTCGAACGTCCGGTGCGACACCCGTCCCTCGGCCGCGCTGTCGCGCAGCACCTCCAGGGCGCGTTCCCGGTCCTCCTCCGACGGACGCGGCGGGACCGCCCGGGGCTCCACAGATGCCATGGCCCGTCATTCTCCGGACCCGTCCCGGAGCTGTCCAGCCCACTCCCTGGCGGGGCTTCGGGGAGCCCGGGCGGTCGCGGCGGCCACCGATGCGGGCAACACCCCGATGGCCGCCCACTTCGCCCGTGCCGGGCATCCGGTGGTGCGGCGCCGCGTCTGCACGGGTCGCGGAACAAGCTGAAACGCACCGAAACGGGCATGCTGGAGCCCTGAGGTGCCGTCGGCCGAAGGAGATCTCCGGTGTTGTTCGAGGTGTGGGCGCCATACGCGCGACGGGTCGCGCTGCACGCGGGGGGCGAGGAGCACCCCATGCACCGCGACCCGCGGCGCGAGGGGTGGTGGCGGGCCGAGGCGTCCGCCGGGCACGGGACCCGCTACGGCTTCTCCGTCGACGGCGGGCCCGCCCTGCCCGACCCCCGCGCCCGCCGGCTGCCCGGCGGCCCTGACGGGCTCGCCGCGGTGGTGGACCAGGAGGCGTACGTCTGGCGGCACGACTGGGAAGGGCGCGGCCCGGACGGCGCGGTCCTGTACGAGCTGCACATCGGCACCTTCACCGAGGCGGGCACCTTCGACGCGGCGGCCGGCCGGCTGGGTCATCTGGCCGACCTGGGCGTCACCCATGTCGGGCTGATGCCGGTCAGCCCCTTCCCCGGCGCCCACGGCTGGGGCTACGACGGGGTGGCGCCCTGGGCGGTGCACGAGCCGTACGGAGGTCCCGAGGGCCTCAAGCGGTTCGTGGACGCCGCGCACGGCCACGGGCTGGGCGTGGTCCTGGACGTGGTCCACAACCATCTGGGCCCGTCGGGCAACCGGCTGCCGGAGTTCGGCCCGTACTTCACCGAGCGCCACCACACCCCGTGGGGGGCCGCGGTCAACCTGGACGCGCCCGGATCGGACGAGGTGCGGGCGTACTTCACCGGCAGCGCGCTGGCCTTCCTGCGCGACTACCGGCTGGACGGGCTGCGGCTGGACGCGGTGCACGCACTGATCGACGAGCGGGCCGAGCACTTCCTGGCCGAGCTGTCGGCGGCCGTGGACGTCCTGTCGGCCGAGCTGGGCAGACCGCTGTTCCTGATCGCCGAGTCCGACCGCAACGACCCGCGCACCACCGCGCCGCGCGAGGCGCACGGGCTGGGCATGGACGCCCAGTGGGACGACGACATCCACCACGCCCTGCACACCGCCCTTACCGGTGAGTCGCAGGGCTACTACGCCGACTTCGCCCGCGCCCCGATGGCGGCCCTGGCCAAGTCACTGACCGGCGCGTTCTTCCACGACGGCACCTACTCCTCCTTCCGGGGCCGCCGCCACGGCCTGGCGGTGGACCGCACCGCCACCGAGGCGCACCGCTTCGTCGCCTACGCCCAGACGCACGACCAGATCGGCAACCGGGCGCAGGGCGACCGGCTGGCCTCCCACCTCTCCCCCGGCCTGGCGGCCTGCGCGGCGGCGCTGGTGCTGTGCGGGCCGTACACGCCGATGCTGTTCATGGGCGAGGAGTGGGGCGCGCGCACCCCCTGGCAGTACTTCACCGACCACCAGGACCCGGAGCTGGCCGAGGCGGTACGGCGGGGGCGGCGGCGGGAGTTCGCCGCGCACGGCTGGTCGGAGGCGGACGTGCCCGATCCGCAGGACCCGGCCACCCGGCTGCGCTCCTGCCTGGACTGGGACGAGCCGCACCGCGAGCCGCACGCCGGTCTGCTCGCCTGGCACCGCGCGCTCATCGCGCTGCGCCGCGCCCACGTCTCGCCCCGCACCCGGCTGGTGGACGTCCACGTCGCCCACGACGAGGAGCGGCGCTGGCTGTGCATGCGCCACGGCGGGCTGCATGTGGCGGTGAACCTGGCCGGGGAGGGCACCGCCGAGATCCCCCTGTCGGTGCACACCGCCGCCGAGCTGGCCTCCTGGGGCGAGTGCGAGGCCCCGGAGGGCGACGGCCTGCTGCGGCTGGGCCCGCACTCGGCGGCGGTGCTGCGGTGACGCTCCCCGCGCGGGGTCCCGGTCAGCCCTCCTCCGGCACCAGATTCAGGGAGACGGAGTTGATGCAGTAGCGCTCGTCCGTCGGGGTCGGGTAGCCCTCGCCGCGGAAGACGTGGCCCAGGTGGGAGCCGCAGCGCGCGCAGCGCACCTCGGTGCGGACCATGCCGTGGGAGTGGTCCTCCAGCAGTTCGACGGCCGAGGACCCGGCCGGGTCGAAGAAGCTGGGCCAGCCGCAGTGGGACTCGAACTTGGTGTCGGAGCGGAACAGCTCGGCCCCGCAGGCGCGGCACCGGTAGACACCGGTGGTCTTGGTGTGGTTGTACTCACCGGTGAAGGCCGGCTCGGTGCCCGCCTCGCGCAGCACGTGGTACTCGGCGGGGCTGAGCTCCTGCCGCCACTGCTCTTCGCTCTTGTCGATCTCGTAACCCATGGGTGCCTCCTCAGCCTCCTCGGTTCGCCGGGCGGGCGGCCAGCCGTTCCAGCACCGTCGCGCCGAGTTCGGTGACGTCGCCCGCTCCCATGGTGAGAACGAGATCACCGGGCTCGGCCATTCCGGCGATCAGGGCGGCGGCGGCCGGCTTGTCGGACTCGGGCCGCGCCTCGGCGCCCGCGGCCAGGGCGGCGTCGGTGATGACGGCGCTGGTGACGCCCGGGATCGGGTCCTCGCGGGCCGGGTAGATGTCCAGGACGACCGAGGCGTCGGCCAGCGCCAGGGCCTGTCCCATCTCCGCTCCCAGCTCGCGGGTGCGGCTGAACAGGTGCGGCTGGAAGAGGACCAGCACCCGGCCGCCCGCGGCGGCGCCCCGGATGGCCTCGATGTCGGCGGTCATCTCGGTGGGGTGGTGGGCGTAGGAGTCGATGACCCGCACCCCGCGCGCCTCGCCCTTGGGCTGGAGGCGGCGGTTGACGCCGGTGTAGGAGGCCAGCGCCGCGGCCAGGGCGCCGGCCGGGACGCCCAGCGCCGCTCCGGCGGCCAGGGCCGCGACGGCGTTGTGGGCGTAGTGGCGGCCGGGGACGGAGACGGTGAAGGTGTGCTGCGTACCGTCGAGGACGGCGGTGACCTCGCTGGTCAGCCCCTGCGGGAGGACCTTGAGGACGCGTACGTCGGCGTCGTCGGCCTCGCCGTAGGTGATGACCCGCGGACCCCGGGCGTCCTCGGCGGTGCGGGCGCGCAGTCGGGCGGTGAACTCGCGGGCACCCTGGTGGTCGGCGCCGACCACCAGGGTGCCGCCGGGGCGGACGCGGCCGGCGAAGGTGAGGAACGACTCGTGGATCTCCTCCATCGAGGCGTAGTTGGCGTGGTGGTCCAGCTCCACGTTGAGGACGATCGCCACCTCGGGGGCGTACTTGTGGAAGCTGCGGTCGCTCTCGTCGGCCTCGGCGACGAAGATCTCCCCGCCGCCGTGGCGGGCGTTGGTGCCGGGGCCGTCGAGGTCGCCGCCGATGGCGTACGAGGGGTCCAGGCCCATCGCGTCCAGGGCGACGGCGAGCATCGAGGTGGTGGTCGTCTTGCCGTGGGTGCCGGCGACGGCGATGGGACGCAGGCCGTCCATGAGGGCGGCCAGCGCGTCGGAGCGGTGCACCACGGGCACGCCGCGCTCGCGGGCGGCCGCCAGCTCGGGGTTGTCGTCGCGGATGGCGCTGGAGACGACGACGGCGGTGGCGTCGGCGGCGAGGTGGGCGGCGGCGTGGCCGATGTGGACGGTGGCCCCGAGGGCGCGCAGCGCCCCGGCGGTGGCGGACTCCCTGGCGTCGCTGCCGGCGACCTTCGCGCCGCGCTGGGCGAGGATCTTCGCGATACCGGACATCCCGGCTCCGCCGATGCCGATGAAGTGCGGTCGTTCCATCGCGGTCGGCAGGCCGGGCGCCATGCGGTGTCCTTTCGGGGGTGCTCCGGGCGGTGTGTCCGCCGGGGCGGTGTTCTCGGGCGTTCTCGGGCGTTCTCGGATATTCCGGGGTGTCCGTGCGGCGGTACGGCCGGGCCGGGCCGCGCACGCCGCCCGCAGGCACCCGGCCCCAGCCTATGCGAGCGGGCCGGGTGCCCGCGGGCGGCGTGCGGCGCCTTTGTCCGGCCTACTCGCCGTGGGCGAACAGCTTGAGCACGGGGACGCCGACCTTGTGGCGGGCGCGGGAGGCCCAGTCGCGGTGGAAGAACTCCTCCACCAGGTGCGGCGCGGTCAGCACGATCACCTCGTCGGCGCCCGTCTCCTCCACCACCGAGGTGAGCAGGTCCAGGGGGTGGTCCTGGACGATCTGGCCGACGGCCTCCGCCCCCGCCGCGCGCAGCGCGCCCAGCGAGTGCTCCAGCGCCCGCTCGGCCGGGGAGGCCGGGCTGCCGGCCGCCTCCTCCTCGTCCTGCCCGGTGGCCTCGCGGACGGCGTCGTCCAGCTCGCCGAGCGCCACGTCGTCCAGGGCGCGCAGCAGCCGGTCCTGGTCGCCGCGCGGCTGCATGAGCACGACGAACGAGACGGGCTCGTCACCGTGGAGCGTGGTGACGAGCTCGACGTCGGTGGGCACCAGCGGCTTCTCGATCATCAGTACGGACGTGAACACGGCAGGTGCCTCTCCTCCTGACGGGTCGGCGACCCGTACGACGACTGTCCGGCCCCACCCCGATGTGGGACTGCGCATTTCACTCTGCGTATCTCATTCTGTGCACGTCACACCTTGTTGGCGCAGACAAACAGATCCGGTCATTTGCGGGCCGCTCCGGGGCAGCGGCGGTAGCGCGAGAAGAGGAACCCGTCCTCCTCCAGCAGGGAGGTCAGCTCGTACTCCGCGGGGGTCTCGAAGCCGGGGCCGTCCAGGATCCGCGCGGCGCCCCCCGACGTGATCCGGGGGGAGACGGTCAGGCACAGCTCGTCCAGGACGCCGGCGGCCGCGAAGCGGCCCAGCAGGCGCGGCCCGCCCTCGGTGAGCAGCCGGGTGTGGCCGTGCCCGGCCAGCAGGCCCGGCACCCGCGCCGGGTCCACCTCCGCGCCCTCGCCCGCGTGCACCACCACCGCACCCGCCTCGCGCGCCGCGTCCTGGCGGCCGGCCGGGGCGGCGGCGCCGGTGAGCACCAGGGTGGGCACCGGCGGCTCGGTGAACAGCGGCAGGGAGAAGTCCAGGTCCAGACTCGCGCTGACGACCGCGATGGCAGGGGCCGGCCCCTGCCCGGCCGCCTCGCGGCGGGCGGCGAACGCCTCGCGGCGGCGGGCCGGCCGGTACCCCTCCCGGCGTACCGTCTCGGCGCCGACGACCACGGCGTCCGCCAGTGCGCGCAGCACCCCGAAGATCCGCATGTCGGCGTCCGAGGACAGCGGCTGGGAGCGTCCGCCGTGGTGGGCGGCGCCGTCGAGGGAGGCGACCATGTTGCCGCGCAGCCAGGGCCGCGCGGCCTGTCCGGCCCCACCGGCCGCGGCGGCGGGGTAGGCGTACGCGTCGGCGATCTCCTCGAGCGTCCAGGGCCGGACGGCGGACGGCGGCTCCTCCCGCCCGGGGGCCGTGGGTGCCGCGGGGTACTCGAAAGGGGGGAACAGACGTCGCATACGGCGCAGTGTGGCACGTGCCACTGGCGTGTTTCGCGCCCCGCCACGCCACGTACAGTGATAAGGGTGTCGTCCTCCCCCGCCCAGAAGCCCGCCCCGCTGTCCCTGTGCGACCGCGAGCCGCACGTCCCCGCCGACCGCCTGGTCGCGGAGATGGTGCCGCCGCCGCGCTTCGACTCGGTGCGCTTCGACAACTACATCCCCGACCCGTCCCAGCCCAGCCAGTTCGAGGCGGTGAAGGTGCTGGGCGAGTTCGCGGACGGGCTCGGCGGGGACCGGGCGGACGGCGGGGGCGGCGGCATCCGCCGCTGGTTCCGCCGCGGCGGGCGGCAGACGGCGCCGTCCGGGCCGCGCGGGGTGTACCTCGACGGCGGTTACGGCGTCGGCAAGACCCATCTGCTGGCCTCCCTGTGGCACGCCGCCGAGGCCCCGCCCGAGCGCAAGGCGTTCGGCACGTTCGTGGAGCTGACCAATCTGGTGGGCGCGCTCGGCTTCCAGCAGACGGTGGCCACGCTCGGCGGGCACCGGCTGCTGTGCATCGACGAGTTCGAGCTGGACGACCCGGGCGACACCGTGCTGGTCTCCACTCTGCTGAGCCGTCTGGTCGAGGAGGGCGTGGCGCTGGCGGCCACCTCCAACACCCTGCCCGGCAAGCTGGGCGAGGGCCGGTTCGCCGCCGCCGACTTCCTGCGGGAGATCCAGGGCCTGTCGGCGCACTTCCGCACGCTGCGCATCGACGGCGAGGACTACCGCCACCGCGGTCTGCCCGAGGCACCGCCGCCGGCCGGCGACGCCGAGGTGACCACCGCCGCGCACCGTACGCCCGGCGCTTGCCTGGACCACTTCCCCTCCCTCCTGGACCACCTCTCCCGGGTGCACCCCAGCCGCTACGGCGCGCTGTGCGACGGCGTGGAGGCGGTATGCCTCACGGATGTCCAGCCGGTGCCGGACCAATCCACCGCGCTGCGCCTGGTGGTCCTGGCCGACCGGCTCTACGACCGCGAGGTGCCGGTGCTCGCCTCCGGGGTGCCGTTCGACCACCTCTTCGGCGAGGACATGCTCAGGGGCGGCTACCGCAAGAAGTACTTCCGGGCGATATCCCGGCTGACCGCGCTCGCACGCGACGCGCGGCGCCTGACCGGGGAGGGCGACGGGGCCTGACGGGGGCCCCGACGGAAGCGGGGTCCGGCCGGGGGACCGGCTGCGCGGAGAGCGGCCGGATCCGTACGCCGGGAGGGTCGCGGCGCGCGCGTGCGGGCCCCACCGGGGCCGCGCCTGGTTTCCGCCGGGCGGACGGCGTGGTACACACAACCGGGTCATCAACCTGTCCGCCAGCAGGGAGTTGCCCATGTCAGCAACGCGACGCCAGATCCTGGGGAGTGCCGCCGTCGGGGCGGGGATCGCCTTCGCCGGATCGCTCCGCGAACTGTTCGCCGGTACGGACGCCGCCCATGCCGCCCCCGCGGCCGGCGGCCGGGGCGGGTACGGCCCCCTCGTGCCCGACCCCGACGGCCTGCTCGACCTGCCGAAAGGTTTCCGCTACCGGGTGCTGTCGCGTGAGGGTGAACCCATGCTCTCGGGCCAGGGGCCGGTCCCCGGCAACCACGACGGCATGACCGCCCTGCCCGGCCCGCGCCCCGGCCACGTGCAGCTGGTGCGCAACCACGAGAACCGCCACAACGCCCCCCGCCGCGTCCCCGCCGTGCGCGGGCTGACGTACGACCCGCAGGGCATGGGCGGCTGCACCGTGCTGGAGCTCTCCGGCGGCGACCGCGTACTGGGCGAGCGGGTGGGCATCGCGGGCACCGCGGTGAACTGCGCGGGCGGCCCCACCCCCTGGGGTACCTGGCTGACCTGCGAGGAGACCGAGGACAAGGCCGGCACCAACGGCTACACCAAGGACCACGGCTTCATCTTCGAGGTCGGCCTGCGTCCCGGTCACCGCACCGTCGCCGAACCGCTCACCGCGATGGGCCGCTTCCAGCACGAGGCCATCGCCGTCGACCCGCGCGAGGGCGTGGTCTACGAGACCGAGGACGCCTTCGACCACCCCTTCGGCCTGTTCTACCGCTTCCTGCCGCACCGGCCCCGCGGCGGCTTCGACTCGCTGCGCGCGGGCGGGAGACTGGAGGCCATGCGGGTGCCCGGCGTTCCGGACCTGTCGGCCGTGACCGGGCCGGGCACGTACTTCGACGGCGTCGAGTGGGTGCCGGTGCCCGATCCGCTGGCGAAGCAAACGCCCATCCGTCTCCAGGACTTCGGCCGCGGCGGCGCCACCCACGCGCAGAAGCTGGAGGGCTGCTACTGGGGCGGCCACCAGGGCGAGGGCGCGGTGTACTTCGTCTCCAGCTACGCGCGCAGCTTTGAGGGCTCGGCGGCCGACCACTTCGGCCAGGTGTGGCGGTACGAGCCGGGCCGCCGCCGGCTGACGCTGGCGGTGGTCTTCGGGCCGGACACCGGAGTGGACACCCCCGGCGAGTCGCCGGACAACATCTGCCTCGCCCCGGGCGGCGGTCTGATGGTCTGCGAGGACGGCGGCGGCGAACAGCACGTCTACGGCCTCACCCGCCACGGCGAGATCTACGCCCTGGCGCGCAACGCCCAGAACACCGGCACCGCGCAGGAGCCGGCGTACGGCGAGTTCGCGGGCGTCACCTTCTCGCCCGACCGCCGCACCATGTACGTCAACTGCTACGACCCGGGGACCACGTTCGCCGTCACCGGTCCGTGGCGCCACTGAGGCCGTACCGGGCGCCGGGGCCGTGCCGGCCGGGGGTCAGCCGGTGACCGCCTCCCGAGCCCTCGCCTCGTACGCGTGCAAGGACCTCGGCCTGCCGAAGGACGGGTGCACGCACCGGGCTACTGGCGCGCGACCCGAAGCCCGGCCCGGTGCGCGGTACAACGCCCCCGGCCGGGCGTCACCCGGGCCGGGGGCGGCGGTAGTCCGACAAGAGCAGCAGCCCGCGCGGCCGTCCCGGATCGTCGTTACGTTCCGATCATGACCGTCTCCGTGCGCCGCACCGCCCGTCCCCTGACCGCTCTCGCCCTGGTCGCCGCCGCGGCGGCGGGCTGCGCGGGCCCGGGTGGCGATGCCACCCGGGCCGGCGCCTCCCCGGCCGCGCCCTCTTCGCCGGCGGCTCCGGAGGGGGAATCCGGGGAGGACGGCTTCTCCGCCTCCCCGCGCTCCTCCGTCTCCCGCCCGGACGGCGACGACCAGGCCGTACCGCCGACCGACCGGTACGCCACCCTGCCCGCCTCCATCAGCGGCCGGGTGCCCGTCTTCCGGCACGGCCCGCGCGCCGAGGCCCCGCGGGCCGCCGGCGACGAGGGCGGGAAACCGGAGGAGCGCGGGGAGGCGGAGAAGCCGGAGGAGGAGAAGGCGGAAGAGCACGGCGAGAACCGGGAGAAGCAGGAGAAGAAGGCCGAGAAGAGCGGCGACAAGGGGGACAAGGTGGTGGCGCTGACCTTCGACGCCGCCCTGTCCGCCGAGGACCGCGAGCGCGCCGAGGACGGCAAGCGCCACGACAATCCCGGACTGATCGCCGCCCTGCGCCGCGAGAAGGCCCCCGCGACCGTCTTCATGTCGGGCCTGTGGGCGCAGACCTACAGGCACCAGGCGCGCTCCATCGGCCGCGACGACCTGTTCGAGGTCGGCAACCTCTCCCACTCCTACCGCGCCTTCACCCGCGACTGCCTCGACCTGCCCGCGCTCGCGCCCGGCGAACGGCTCGCGGACGTACGCAAGGGGCGGAAGGCGATCCGCGCGGCGGGGGTGAAGAACCTGACGCCCTACTTCCGCTTCCCCGGTGGCTGCTTCGACGACCGCTCCCGGCGGGCCGTCGCCCCGGCGAAGGTGACGGCGGTGGCCGGTGACGTGGCCGCGCCGGACGCCGGGGAGAAGGATCCCGGGAAGGTGGCCGAACGGGTGCTGAAGGACATCAGGCCGGGCTCGGTGGTGGTGCTGCACTGCGACCGCGAGAAGGCGCCGGCCACCGAGAAGGCCGTCCGCCGGATCGTCCCGGAGCTGAGGGAGCGCGGATACCGCATCGTGCACGTCTCGGAGATGATCGCCTCGGCCATGGGCCGGGACTGAGTCCCGCGGCCCGCCCCGAAGGTGTGGCCGGATTCAGCAGGAGCAGGCGACGCGCTCGGCCTCGTGCCACTCGCACACCGGGCACAGCGTCGCACCGCGCGTGCTCGCCGGGTACTCGGTCGGATCGCCGCACTGCACGCACATGGCCCGCTCCTCGCGCCCGGTGACGCCGACGCCCCCCGCGCCGCCACCGCGGACATCCGCCGTCTCGGGTGCGGTCCAGCCGGATACGAACTCCATGGGGCCGAGGGTACTCCCGGCTCCGCCCACCCGGGACCTCTTGTCCGGGGCGGGCGCGGGCGCCCTCCGCGGCGGCTGGCACACTGGGCCCGTGAGCACCTCCGACGCCCCCTCCGCCGACCCCGCCACCACCCGCGAGGCGTCCGGCCGGGACGCGGCCCCGCAGTACGTGATGCCGCTCGTCGTCCGGATCGAGCGGTCCGCTCCCCCCGGCCCGCCCGCGCGTACCGACGCGCTTCGGACGGCGGCGCGCGCGGTGCTGGTGATGCTGTCGGACGCGCGCGCGACGGACCCCGAAGGCGACTGGCACCAGGCGGTGCGCGACTGGCAGGACGGGCGCATCCGCAAGGTGGTGCGCCGGGCGCGCGGCGCGGAGTGGCGCCGGGCCTGCGCCCTGCCGGGCACCACGGTGACCGGCTGCGGCGAGCACCCGGCCGAGGTGCGGGTGTTCCCGCCCGTACCGCTGGACGGCTGGCCCGAGGACCTGGCCCGCCTGCAGGTCTCCGGCACCGAGCTGGAGGACCCCGTACCGCCCGCCGCGCCGGAGCCGGGCACGCCCGTGCTGTGGCTCAGTCCGGAACTGGAGATGTCCTCGGGCAAGGCGATGGCCCAGGCCGGGCACGGAGCCCAGCTCGCCTGGCTGGCGCTGGACGGCGCGGCGCGGGCCGCCTGGCGCGCGGCCGGCTTCCCGCTCGCGGTCCGCACCGCCCCGCGCGGGCGGTGGGAGCGGCTGACGCAGTCGGGCCTGCCGGTGGTGCGCGACGCCGGCTTCACCGAGATCGCCCCGGGCTCGGCCACGGTCGTGGCCGAGCACCCCGAGCTCCCGGCCCACCCGGCGACGCCCGGCTGAGGGGCTACCGCCCGCTTTCGGGGACCCCGCCCCCGGCGCCTCCGGCGCCCTCGGTGCCTTCGCCCCCTTCGCCGTCCCGCTTCCCCGCGCCCCACTCCCGCGTCCTGCGCTCCCGCTCCATCCGCCGCCGCAGCGCGGCGGGCGGGCCGGTGAGCTCGGGGAAGTCCGTCCGCAGCGCGCGGACCAGCGAGTACATCATCAGGAACGCCAGGACGAAGAACGGCAGACCGAGCACCGTGATCACCTCGGCGAGCGCGTCGAGGCCGCTCTTGCCGGTCGCCGCGATCAGTGTCCCCGCGACCACGCCCTCGGTGATCGCCCAGAACACCCGCTGCCGCGTCGGCCCGCCCTCCTCCCGCTGTCCGGCGCTGAGCATGTCCACCACCAGGGACGCCGAGTCCGAGGAGGTGGTGAAGAAGATGACCACGATCAGCACCGAGAGTGCCGAGGCGAGGGTGGTGAGCGGGTAGTTCTCCAGGAAGGTGAACAGCGCGCCGGGGATGTCGCCCTCCTCCACCACGTCCCGCACCAGCCCGCCCTGGCCGTTCAGCTCGATGTCGATGGCGGACATCCCGAAGACGCTGAACCACACGATGGTGAAGGCCGTGGGCAGCGCGAGGACGCCCAGGACGAACTCGCGGACCGTGCGGCCCTTGGAGATGCGGGCGATGAAGATGCCCACGAACGGCGACCAGGTGATCGTCCAGGCCCAGTAGAAGACCGTCCAGGTGCCCTGCCAGCCGGTGTCGGCGAAGGTGTCGTTCCAGAAGGCCAGCGACACCAGCGAGGACAGGTAGACGCCGACGTTCTCGATGACGCCCTTGGCCAGGAACAGCGTCGCCCCGGTGGCGAAGACGAAGAGCATCAGCCCGACGGCCATGACGATGTTGATGTTCGACAGCCGCCTGATGCCCTTGTCCAGGCCGTAGACTACCGAGGTGGTGGCGATGGCGGTGATCACGGTGATCAGCAGCACCTGGACCAGCGAGTTCTCCGGCAGGCCGAACAGCCGCGCCAGTCCGCTGTTGATCTGCATCGTCCCCAGGCCGATCGAGACCGCGACGCCGAAGAGCGTGCCCATAACCGCCGCGATGTCCACGATCCGGCCCGCGGTGCCGTACACCCGGTCCCCCAGCAGGGGGTGGAGGACGGAGCTGACCCGGAACGGCATCCCGCGCACGTAGACGAAGTAGGCGAACGTCAGCGACGGCAGGCAGAAGATCGACCAGGTGTGCAGGCCGAAGTGGTACAGCGAGTAGGCCATCGCCATCCGGGCGGCCTCGGTGCTCTGCGGCTCGACGCCCTGCTGGGGCGGCTCGGCGAAGTGGCTGATCGGCTCGGCCACGCCCCAGAACATCAGGATCGTGCCGATCCCGGCGGCGAACAGCATCGCGAACCAGGTCCGCCTGCTGTACTCCGGGCGGTCGTCCTGGGCGCCCAGGCGGATGTGGCCGTAGCGGCTGACGGCGATCCAGAACAGATAGACCAGGAAGGTCGTCACGCCCAGGATGTAGAACCAGCCCAGATTGGTGAGCAGCCAGTCCGAGGCCGCGGCGAAGATCCGGTCCACCTGCTCCGTCAGCGAGACCGCCGCCACCACGAACAGCACGGTGAGCCCGGCGGAGGTGAAGAAGATGACCGGATCGGTACGGAGCCCCAGTAGGCGCTGCAGCTTTTCCAGCATGTACCTCTCCCTGGAGGACTGGTCCGATTTTCGTCGTTCTCCGGTCCGATGCGGGCGCGACACACGGGCGGCGGCCGCGAACGGACCGGGGCGGGGCCCCGGCGAAAGCTCAGGTGAAGCTCTGAACTCCGCCGCGCGGGATTGGTGATCCCTCTGCCCGGAGATGACAACCCCACACGGGGAGGAGCCGTCGAGGGGGGCGGGCGTGGCACGACTGGGTACGGGGATCGGCTGGCGGCCGGGAATCGCGGACGCGATCGAGGCGCTGCCGGACGTCGGCTGGGTGGAGGTGGTCGCGGAGAACGTCTGCCCCGGCCACCTTCCGCCGGCGCTGGTACGGCTTCGCGAGCGCGGCACCACCGTGGTGCCGCACGGGGTGGGGCTCGGGCTCGGGGGCGCTCAGCGGCCCGCCCCCGCCCGGCTGGCGGCGCTGGCGCGCCGGGCCGAGGCGCTGGAGGCGCCGCTGGTCACCGAGCACATCGCGTTCGTCCGGGCCGGGGGGCCGGGGACCGGGGCGCCGGGAGCCGAGGGGCCGGTGATGGAGGCCGGGCACCTGCTGCCGGTGCCGCGCACCCGCGACGCGCTGGAGGTGCTCTGCGAGAACGTCATGATCGCCCAGGACGCGCTGCCCGTGCCGCTGGCACTGGAGAACATCGCGGCCCTGCTTCCCTGGCCCGGCGAGGAGCTGACCGAGGCGGAGTTCCTGAGCGAACTGGTGGACCGCACCGGCGTCGGCCTGCTGATCGACGTCGCCAACCTCCACACCAACCGCGTCAACCGCGGCGAGGACCCGCCGGCCGTCCTGGACGGCCTGCCGCTGGACGCGCTGGCGTACGTGCACGTGGCGGGCGGTGTGGAGCGCGACGGGGTGTGGCACGACAGCCACGCCCACCCGGTTCCGGAGCCGGTGCTGGAGCTGCTGGCCGAGCTGTGCGCGCGCACCGATCCGCCGGGGGTGCTGCTGGAGCGCGACGACGACTTCCCCCCGGATGAGGAGCTGGCCGCCGAGCTGGCGGCCGTACGGGGCGTGTTCGAGGGGACGGCGCGAGCCGCGGGAGGCACCGGTGCCTGACACCCGCCCCACCACCGGACCCGTCACCGGACCCGGCACCAGCGCTGGCACCGACCCCTGCACGTACACCGGCACCGACGCGGCCCGCCGCCGGCTCGCCGCCGCCCAGGCCGCCCTGCTGGGCGCGCTGGTCGCCGACGGCCCCGCGCCCGCCGGCTTCGACCCCGGGCGGCTGGAGGTCCAGCGCCGGGCGCTGATCTCCAAGCGGGCCTCGGTCGTCGCCGGGATCGCGCCCGAACTGCCGCGCGTCCTGGGCGAGCACTACCGTCCGGCGTTCGCCGCCTACGCCCGCGGCCGTCCCATGACCGACGGGTACCGCCCGGACGCCATGCGCTTCGTCGCGCACCTGCTGGAAGCCGACCCCTCCCTGTCCCGGCAGCAGCGGCGCCACCTGCGCCGCTGGTACCGCGAACGCTCCGGCCGGGCCCCTCGGGGGTGGGGCCCGGCCGGTCTCCTCCCCCGCCTCCGGCGGCGGGGTACGTAGCGGGCGGCCGGACCGGGCCCCGTGCGGACGCGGCCGGGGCGCGGTGGCACGATGCCGCTATGCGGGAAGCGCCGAGGACGGAACGGACACAGGGGCCGGCGGGTGCGAGGGAGTTCGCGCCGGGGGTGGTGCTGCTGGACCGCTACCGGCTGGACTCGGTCCTCGGCCGGGGCTCCATGGGGCAGGTGTGGCGGGGCCTGGACCTGCGTCTGGAGCGGCCCGTGGCGGTCAAGACCGTCGCCGCGGAGCTGCTGGCCGTACCCCGCAGCCGCGCGGAGGCACTGGCCCGGTTCCGCAGAGAGGCGCGGGCGGCAGCGCGCCTGGACCATCCCAACACCACCGCGGTCTTCGACGCCTCCGTCACCGGCCACACCTGCTGCCTGGTGATGGAACTGGTCGACGGCACCACCCTGGAATACCTCTTCGACCAGCAGGTCGACGGCCGGTTCGACGTGCCCTCGGCCGCCGCCGTCACCGCGCAGCTGTGCGCCGGGCTGTCCGCGGCCCACGCCGCCGGCCTGGTGCACCGCGACCTCAAGACGCAGAACGTCATGGTCCGGCGGGACGGCCTGGTGAAGATCCTGGACTTCGGGCTGGTGAAACTGCTCACCGACGCCGACCCGCGGCTGACCGCGACCGGCGAGGGCGTCGGCAACATCGTCTGCGCCTCGCCCGAACTCCTCTCCGGCCGGGCCCGGATCGACGGCCGCAGCGATCTGTACGCGGTGGGCTGCCTGCTCCACCACATGCTCACGGGCGAGGCGCTCTTCGCCACCGACCGGCCGGCGCTGCTGGCCTCCCGCCATCTGGGCTCGCCCCCGCCCCCGGTCGGCGACCGGGGCGTGGACGTCCCCGGCGACCTCCAGGAGCTGCTGACGGCCCTGCTGGCCAAGAGCCCGGAGGACCGGCCCGCCTCCGCCGCCGAGGTGTACGCGGCCCTCGCCCCTCATCTGCCGGGCCCGGAACCCCGGCTGGCCGTCCGCCGCGGTCTGCCCGAGGACCCGCGCCGCCCCTTCCTCGTGCCGCAGGGGCCGAGGCCCGTGTGATCCCGCGCGCCCCGTGTGGCCTCTTGTGGTCGGTGAGAGGATGGTGGTGCCGGCCGGGCGTCGTGTCGCCTCCGGCCGCGGGGGTGTGACGGGCGCCGTCGGCGCCGGAGCCGGGGACGGGTACGAGGACGGGCGCGATGCGGCGGAGCCTTGGGCGGTACGAGTTCACGCGCGAACTGGGCCGGGGAGGCATGGGGGTCGTCCGGGCGGCGTACGACCGCGACCGCGGCCGGGAGGTGGCCGTCAAGCTCCTCGACCCGCACGGGCGCGGCGCCGATCCCGCCGCGCTGGAGCGCCGGTTCCTGCGCGAGGCGCGCATAACCGGCCGCCTGGAGCATCCGGGCGTCCCCGCCGTCCACGACCACGGCAGCCACGAGGGCGAGCTCTATCTGGTGATGGACCTCGTCCCGGGGCGCGCCCTGGACGCCGTTCTCGCGAGCGAGGGACCGTTGCCCGTCGAGCGCGCCGCGGACATCGCGCGGCGCACCGCCGAGGTGCTCGCCTACGCCCACGGCCAGAACGTCGTGCACCGCGACCTGAAGCCGTCGAACCTGATGATCACTCCGGACGGCGGCGTCAAGGTCCTCGACTTCGGTGTAGCCGCCGCCCTGGAGCCGCAGCCCGGCGAGACGCGCTTCACCGCCGTGGGGGCCACTCCCGGCACGGTGCTCTACATGGCGCCCGAGCAGGCCATGGGCGAGACCGTCCCGGCCGGCGACCTCTACTCGCTGGGCTGTGTGCTGTACGAGATGCTCGCCGGGGCTCCGCCCTTCACCGGCAGCAGCCCCTTCCTGCTGTACCACCGGCACGCGAGCGAGCCGGTACCGCCGCTGGCCGACCGTCGCCCCGGCGTCCCGGTCGGGCTGCGGATGCTGGTGGAGGCCCTGCTGGCCAAGCGGCCGGAGGACCGGCCCTCCTCCGCGGCGGAGGTGGCCGCCGCGCTCGCCGCCTGGGCCCCGTCGCGGAGCCCCCGTCAGGACCCGCCACAGGACCCGCGGCGGGCACTACAGCAGGATCCGCCCCCGGCGGCCCCGGCGGCGGCCCCCGCCCACCCCCGGCTGGCCGAGATCGCCGCCCTGCGCCTCTCCGGCCGCCCCGCCCCGGCGCTGGAGGAGTACGGGGAGCTGATGGCCTCCTCCGATCTCGCGCGCGCCGATCTCCTGGCCGCCCGTGTCGGGGCCGCCCTGTGCTCGGCCGCGCTCGGCCGCACCCGCGCGGCCCTGGAGGAGCTGAGGTCGGCCCTGGCCGAGCAGCGCAGTCTGCTGGGGCCGGACGACCCGGCGGTGCTGGACACCCGGTACGAGATCGCCGTCCTGCTGGCCCGCACCGGCGAGCGCCGCGCGGCCGAGGAGCTGCTGCTGCGACTGGCCGACGAGGAGGAGCGGGTGTTCCCCGGCGAGGACGCCCGGTACGGCCGCGGCCGCGCCCTGCTGGACCGGCTGCGCCGTATGCCCTGATGCACATCGAGAACAAGGTAACTCTGTTGTCTATGTTCACAGTTGACGGCGTGTTACGCTCCGAACGCACCGTTCCGGTGGGGAGACAGGCGACTGTCCACGGACGGCAGCGGGAGACACCGAGGGGAACACGCCCATGACGCCAGCAGCCCAGCGCACCGCCGAGCGGACGGGAACGGGGGCGGGGACGGAGCGGCTCCCCGAGGAGGGCAATCTCGTCGAGGTGCGCGGCCAGTCATGGGTGGTCGCCCGCGTCGAGCCCTCCCCGGCCCCCGACGGCGACAGCGGCGGCAGCCGGAACGCGCCCCGCCGCTCCGCCACCCTGGTCCATCTCCAGTCCGTCGCCGACGGCCGCTTCGGCGACACCCTCTCGGTCATCTGGGAGGTCGAGCCCGGCCGCCGCGTGCTGCCCGCCGGCTCCCTGCCCGACGCTTCCGCCGGCTCCTACGACTCCCCCGGCCGCCTGGCCGCGTTCCTCGACGCGGTGCGCTGGTCGGCGGTCGCCTCCGCCGACGCCCGTACCCTCCAGGCCCCGTTCCGCTCCGGCGTCGCCGTCGAGCCGTACCAGCTGGAGCCGGTCTCCCGGGCCGTCGGGGCGCCCCGCGTCAACCTCCTGCTGGCCGACGACGTCGGCCTGGGCAAGACCATCGAGGCCGGTCTCGTCGTCCAGGAGCTGATGCTGCGCGGACGCGCCCGCCGCACGATGATCGTCTGCCCGGCCGGGCTGACCCTGAAGTGGCGCGACGAGATGGCCGAGAAGTTCGGTCTGGAGTTCACCATCGTCGACTCCGAGCACTGCGCCCGCCTGCGCCGCACCCACGGCACGGCCGCCAACCCCTTCCGCGTCCACCCGCTGACCATCGTCTCCCTGCCCTGGCTGCGCGGCCAGAAGGCCCAGCGCCTGCTGGACGAGGTCGTCGGCGCCCCCGGGCAGGGCGGCGACGGTGACCACAAGCGCTTCTTCGACCTGCTCGTGCTGGACGAGGCCCACCACGTCGCGCCCGCCGCCCCCAAGCAGGTCTACGCCGTCGACTCCCAGCAGACCAAGCTGGTGCGGCGGCTGGCCCCGCACTTCGAGCACCGGCTGTTCCTCTCCGCCACCCCGCACAACGGCTACCCCGAGTCCTACACCGCGCTGCTGGAGCTCATCGACGACCAGCGCTTCGCCCGCGGCGTGGAGCCGGACCGGGAGGCGCTGCGGGACACCGTGGTGCGGCGCCTGAAGTCCTCCGTCACCGACGCCGACGGCAACCCCCGCTTCCGTACCCGCCGGACCTTCGAGCTCCCGGTCGACTACACCCCGCAGGAGCGCGAGATCCACGGCCTGCTCGCGGAGTTCGCCGAGTTACGCCGCAAGAAGCTGGCGCCGAAGGCCCGCGGCGGGCGCCGCGCCGCCGACCTGGTGACGCTGCTGCTGAAGAAGCGCCTGTTCTCCTCCCCGGCCGCCTTCCTGCGCACCGTCCGGGTCTACCTCTCCCACCTCTCGGACACCGGCGGCCCCGCGCGCGGACGCACGGCGGCCACCGAAGTGCCCGAGTGGCTGGAGGAGTTCGCCGACCTCGTCGCCGACCTGGACGACACCGGCCTGGTCGACGCCGAGGACGACGCCCTGACCCGCTCCACCTCCCTCACCCCCGCCGAGGACGGCCGCGAACTCGGCCTGCTGCGGGAGATGGAGCGCTGGGCGCTGACCCACGAGGCCGCCCCCGACTCCAAGGCCGAGGCCCTCATCCGCACCCTCAACGCCGTCTGCCGCCCCGACGGCGGGCACTGGACGGGCGAGCGGATCGTGGTCTTCACCGAATACCGCGACACCCAGGAGTGGCTGCACGGCCTCCTCCGGCAGGAGCGGCTCACCGACGGCGGACGCGTCGAGCGCCTGCACGGCGGCCTGTCCGCCGAGGAGCGCGAGCGCATCCGCCTGGGCTTCCAGGCCGATCCCTCCCGCCCCGAGGGGAAGGTCCGCGTCCTGCTGGCCACCGACGCCGCGGGCGAGGGCATCGACCTGCAGAACCACTGCCACCGGCTGGTCAACTACGACATCCCCTTCAACCCCAACAAGCTGGAACAGCGAATAGGCCGAATAGACCGCTGGGGGCAGAAACAGGACCCCGAGATAACCCACTTCATAGGCTCCGGCTGGCAGCAGGCCCAGGCCGGCTCCTACGAGGCGGACCTCGAATTCCTCTCCCGCGTGGCCAAGAAGGTCGCGCGCATGGAGCACGACCTCGGCTCCGTCAACGCCGTCCTGGCCGACGCCGTCCAGCGCCGCATGACCGGCGACACCGCGCCCGTCGACATCGAGAACGCCAGGCCCCGGCCCGTCAAGGGCCGCCGCACCGGCGGCGAGGTCGCCCCCGAGCAGAACGTCACCGCCCAGGCCAGGCGGCTGGCCGACCAGTACGGCGAGACCGTCTCCGCCCTCGGCCTGACCCCGTCCAACGTCAAGCGCGTCGTGGACACCGCCCTGGCCCTGGACAACCAGCCGCCGCTGCTGCCCTCCCCTTTACGCTCCGGGGACTTCGAGCCCGGCGACCTGTTCGAGGTGCAGCCGCTGTCGGGAAGCTGGGAGCGGGCCACCCGCGGCCTGACCCACAAGCTGCGCGAGGACGAGCAGCGCCCCATCGCCTTCTCCCCCACCGTCGCCGCGCGGGCCGGTGACGACGTGGTCCTCGCCCACCTCAAGCACCCGCTGGTCGCCCTCTCCACCCGCCTGCTCACCGCCGCCGTGTGGAACGCCGACACCGTCGGCCTGCACCGCGTCACCGCCGTCGTGAGCGACGACCCGGCCGTCACCACCACCCTGGTCTCCGCCTACGCCCGCTACGTCCTGGTCGGCACCGACGGCACCCGCCTCCACGAGGAAGTCCTCTACGCGGGCGGCTGGTTCGGCGACACCGGGCGCTTCCGCCGCTGGGAGTCGGTGAACGAGCAGGGCCGGGTGCTGTCCCGCGCCCTGACCGAGGGTGCCGAGGCCGCCCCGCACCTGCGCGGTGAACTCACCGCCGCCTGGCCGAAGCTGCGCGATCCGCTCTACCGCTCCCTGGAGGCGCGCGCCTTCGAGCTGGGCCGCCGGCTGGAGGGCCGGCTCGCCGAGCGCCGGGCCGAGGAGGAGCGCCGCATCACCGCCACCCTCGACCGCTTCGAGAACACCCTGCGCGCCAAGCTGAAGGAGGAGGGCGACGGCGAGGGCGAACAGCTCGCCCTGCTCACCTCCCACGAGCTGTCCGGCCACGAGCGCCGCCAGTTCGAGGAGGACCGCCGCCGCTGGCGGGAGCGCCTGGAGGGCCTGCCCGCCGAGCGGACGCGCGAGCTGGCCGCCATCGCCGCCCGCTACCGCGAGCCCCGCTCCCACCTCTTCCCCGCCGCCGTCGTCTTCGTGATCCCCGCAAAGGAGGCCCGCCGATGAGCCCCCGCCGCCCGATGAGCAGTGGTGCCGCAGCCGCCAAGGCCAAGGCCGCCGACGGCCGGCGGCAGCACCAGGAGTGGCTGGACCTCACCGAGGTCTCCGGCCCCTTCCTGACCATGCCCGTCCTGCTGCGCGCCTGGCCCCAGCTCGACGCCCTGGAGAAGGATGAGCGCGCCCGGCTGCGCGCCCGCCACGCCGACTGGCAGACCGACCCCGGGGCGGGCCGCGACGAGTGGGTGGCCTACGTCCTGACCCGCCTGCTGGGCTGGAACGACGCCCTGACGCTGCGGGTGGGCGAGGACGAGCACCACGGCCTGGACCGCCTCACCCTGCGCGTGCCGGAGCACAACGCCGAGGTCCGCCCCGACTTCGCCCTCGTCGAGCCCGGCACCGACCTGGCCTGCGAGCCGAGCGTGGAGACCGCCGCCAAGCGCGTCCAGCTCCTCGGCGTCACCGTCCCCGCCGGCACCTCGCCCGCCGCCCGCGCCGCGGGCGGCGGCGAGTGGGCCGCCTCCCCCGCCGACCGCCTCGCCCGGCTCCTGCGCCACCACGGCGTCCCCCTCGGGCTGGTCACCGACGGCCGCTGGTGGTGCCTGGTGTGGGCCCCGGTCGGCGGCGTGACGACCACGGCCGTCTTCGACGCCATCGGCTGGAACGAGGCCGCCGAACGCACCATGGTGCGCGCCTTCTCCTCCCTGCTCAGCCGCCGCCGGTTCTTCGAGTACGAGGAGGCCGAGACCCTCGTCGGCCTGCTCAGGGCCGGCCTCGCGGCCGGCGAGGACGTCACCGAGGCTCTCGGCGTCCAGGTGCGGCAGGCCGTGGAACTGCTGGTGGACGCCATCGGACGCGCCGACGTCCGCGCCGTCGAGCACGGCGCCCCCGGCCTGCACGCCCAGGGCGTCGGCGCGGGCGAGGTCTACCGCGCCTCGGTCGCGGTGATGATGCGGATCGTCTTCCTCCTCTTCGCCGAGGAGCGCGGCCTGCTCCCCGCCGACAACGAGATATACGCCCGCTCCTACTCCGCCCGCTTCCTGCGCGACGAGCTCAAGGCGCGCGCGGACGAGGAGGGCGAGACGGCGCTGGAGCACACCACCTCCGCCTGGCACCGGCTCATAGCCCTGTTCCACGCCGTGCACGGCGGCGTCGACCACCCCGGCTCCGGCTTACACCTGCCCGCCTACGACGGCTCGATCTTCGACCCCGACAAGTACCCGTGGCTGGAGCGCACCGCCCCGCTGCTGCCCATCGACGACCGCACGGTGCTGCACATGCTCCAGGCCGTTCAGGAGGTCCGCGTCGGCAGGGGCAAGCAGCGCGAGGTCCGCACCCTCAGCTTCCGCGCCCTGGACGTCGAGCAGATCGGCTACGTCTACGAGGGCCTGCTCTCCTTCGACGGCCGCCGCGCCACCGAGCACATGGTCGGCCTCATCGGCCCGGAGGGCCTGGAGCACGAGGTGACGCTGCGGGAGCTGGAGTCCCTGGCGGCCAAGGCCGCCACCGCCTCGGGCACATCGGTCAAGGCGCTGGCGAAGGCCATCCACGACAAGTGGAAGGACCCCAGGCCCCCGGCCACGGTCGGCCAGTTGGAGAAGAAGCTCGCCCCACCCACTGCGGAGGCCGCGGCCGAGGCGCGGCGGAAGCTGAACGCCGTCACCAGGGACCCGGCCCTGACCGAGCGGCTGCTGCCCTTCACCGGCATCCTCCGCGAGGACCTGCGCGGCCTGCCCACCGTCATCCCCAACGGGGCGCTGTACGTCACCGAGTCCGCGATGCGGAAGAACACCGGAACCCACTACACCCCCCGCTTCCTGGCCGAGGAGGTCGTCCTCCACGCGCTGGAGCCGCTGGTGTACGAGCCGGGGCCGCTCCAGACGGCGGACACCGAGCAGTGGCGGCTGAAATCCTCTGACGAGATAAAGGCGTTGAAGGTCGCGGACATCGCGGTGGGCTCGGCGGCGTTCCTGGTCGCCGCCTGCCGCTACCTGGGCGACCGGCTGATCGAGGCCTGGGAGAACGAGGGCCGCACGGACGCGACGGCCTACCGGGCCGGCCGCGCCGTGGACGCGGTCACGGCCGCCGACGCCGAACAGGACCCGGTCGTCATCGAGGCCCGCCGCCAGGTCATCGAGCACTGCCTGTACGGGGTGGACATCAACCCCATGGCCGTGGAGATGGCCAAGCTGTCGCTGTGGCTGGTCTCCATGGACCCGACCCGCCCCTTCACGTTCCTGGACGACAGGTTGGTGTGCGGGGACTCACTGCTGGGCGTGCACACCATGGAACAGCTCCAGGCCGTGCACATGAAGCCCGGCAGCCAGGCCGACATCCTCGCCGAGAAGGCACGTGAGCTGGTCGACCGGATCACGCGGGAGCGTCTGGCGATCACCGCCATCAAGGGTGTCGACATCCCCGCGCTCCAGCGGAAGCGGGAGCGGCTGGAGGAGGTCAACCACCACTCGCGGCGACTGCGGCTGGTCGGCGACCTGATCGCCGGCGCGGCCCTGGCCACCTGCGCCTCGGGCCGCGTGCCCTGGTACGAGCAGGACGGCGGCAAACGCCTCCGCGACCTGTTCCCGCGCGCCGCGTGGATCGTCCAGCAGATCGTGGCGGACGGAGTCGAGGACGACTCGGACGTGGTGCGCGAGGCGCGCGCGACGGCGGAGGAGTGGCTGGCAGCGGAGCTGCCGGACGGCGCGCTGGAGCGGCGGCCGATTCACTGGCCGCTGGTCTTCCCGGAGGTGTTCTCGCTGCGGGGTGGGTTCGACGCAGTTGTCGGGAACCCGCCATTTGTCGCCGGTCGAGATCTCACATCAAATTTCGGCCAAGGGTATCGAGAGAATCTCGTAGAACATATCGCTAATGGAACACGGGGGAGCGCAGACCTTGTCGCCTACTTCGAACTAAGAATCCATCAAATGCTTAACCCTAAGGGGCAAACCGGAGTAATCGCCACTAACTCCCTGGCCCAGGGAAAATCGCGCGCCGTCGCTCTTGACCAGATTGTGGCATCAGGCGCCCGCATTAGAAGGGCCGTCAGGAGTGCTTCGTGGCCAGCAAAGTCTGCAGATGTCGAGTACTGTGCCATCTGGACAAGTATCGCACCCATAGAACGCGGATCCATGTTCACATTGGACGGAAAAGCCGCAAAATCAGGAATCACCGCTTCGCTTTACCCTGAATCCAGAGTGCCTCTTTGGGGGGAACCTCTGGCGCGCAATCGAAACCTGTCATTCGTCGGCTCAAAACCCCTTAGTGAAGGCTTTGTGATCGATGAACCAACCGCTAATACTTGGATATCAGAGGACTCGAAAAATCGCCGCGTGCTATTTCGGTACGTAAACGGCAAGGAGTTCAATGCTACACCAGGCCAGATCGGCGACCGTTGGATCGTGAACTTCGAAAACATGGAAGAGCACGAGGCCCGAAAATTCACAGCGCCGTTCTCTCACGTGGAGAATAAGGTGAAGCCGGACAGACAGAGAAGGAAGACTGACGGAACTTTCGCCGTCGGCGAAAAGTTCGCCAAACGCTACTGGGTGTATGAACGCAGAAGAGAGACGCTTTACAGAAACATCTCCTCCCTTTCGCAAGTCATCGCCATGGCCCAGACGAGCAAAACCCTTGCACCGGCGCTAGTCGCAAACGGGGCCATCTTCGATCAGAAGGTTGTAGTATTCGCGTCCAATGACGAAGGACTGTTCGCTTTTCTTTCATCCTCTGCCCATTATTGGTGGGCACTACTGAGTGGGGGAACACTCAGGTCAGATGCCAGTTACACTCCCAGTGAAATTTTCGAAAAACTCGTCACCCCTACGTTGACCCCCAGAATCCGCAAAGCAGGCACCACTCTCGATGAATACCGTCGGGATTTGATGCAGCGCCGCAACACCGGCCTCACCAGCACTTATAACCTAGTCCACAATCCCGATTGCCAAGACGAGGACATCGTTGAGCTCCGCCGCATCCACGAGGAGATCGACGAGGCCACCACCGAAGCGTACGGCTGGCACGACTTGCTGGACGACTCCGGGCAGACCCCGCCCGCTGATCCGACGCATGAGACGTTCCCGCTCGATCACGGCTTCCACGAGACCGACCAGGGCGTCCGCTACACCATCGGTCTGCTCGCTCGGACCGAGATCATCGACCGGCTGCGGCAGTTGAACCACCAGGCGTACGCCGACGAGGTCCACCTCGGCCTGCACAAGGGGATGACGGACGAGAAGGCGCGAAAAAAGCACCCCGACCTGCCCAAGCCCTCCCCCGAGGCCATCCGGAAGCGGAGGGAGCAACTGGGCGAGCGCGGTGGTTCGGATTTCGGTGAGGGCACCGAGGGTGCCCTGTTCTGAGCCACTGAGGTCGAACGTGTGATGTCGTGTCCTTGCTCAGGTGGGTCTCGGTGAGGCAGCCGCCAATGAACCCGGGACTCACCCACAGGTCTTCGGCGATCATCGAGCCGGCCTACCTCCAGGCGAACCGCTCGACCGCCGGAAGTCGTAATTCTTCATGGAATTGCGGCCGTTCGGCGATCAGTCCCCCTGTGGGTACCCTGTGCTCCGCTGATACCGCAGCGCAGCGGACCACGACCCGTCAGCCTCTACGACTTTACGAATCAGCCTCATAACCGCAGAGGGCCGGTGAATTCCACTTCGGACATCGGCCCCCGCACTGCGGCTTCACCCACGCATCGATCAGTAGGGGATCGTGGGCCCAGCGATCACAGTCGAATCGGAGAACCTCGATGATCCTCTACGCCAGCCCACCCAACGATGGCGCAGCCCCGATGAGCGATTACGAAAAGCAGGTGTGGAACGCGCTCAACGAGCACTGGGAGCGCCATGACAACCGTCGTGGTCTGCCGAACTGGGCGAGCACCGCCCTCGGTCGCACCGGTGAGGCCGCGGGAAACGCCATGAGACGGGTTACGGACGCCGTGCCGGAGGCGGTCACGGAACCGATACGTCGCGCAGGCGACGCGGTCGCCGACAAGGCCATGCGGCCGGTGCTCGCAGGCGCGGTGGCGTTGCTCGAACTGGTCAACGACTCGGCCCTGGAGCTCAACGACCCGAAGAACGTCGAGAAGCTCGCCCGCAAGCGAGGTCTCGAGATCGACAGTTTCACCGAACTGCGGCAGCAGGACCTCAAAGTCTGCGACCGGCTGCTGACCCGTAACACCCTCAAATGGCGGACCGCCGGCGCGGTCGAAGGCGGCGCCATGGGCCTGCTGGCCATGGTCCCCGTCGCCGGTATCCCCGTCGCGATGACGGCGGACATCCTCGTCGTCCAGGTCCTGAGCACGTCGATCGCAGCGCGCATCGCGTACTCCTACGGCTACGACGCCAAAGATCCCGATGAGCAGGAGTTCATCCAGCGCCTGGTACAGCGGTCCTTCATGACGCAGGCGGCCAAGGCCAGACCGTTGCGTGACGCCGCACGGGCGGCGGAAGCGGTCAAGGGACGCGTGAAGTGGTCGAACAAGCTCCGCCAGGACCACCGTCTCCTGGCTGCCCTCGAGAAGTTGATGCAGCAGTTGGGCCCGGCCGGCTCCAAGGTGCCGGTCAAAAACGTCGCCAAGGTCGTGCCGTTCGTGGGCGTCATCATCGGTGCCGGCATGAATTCCGCGGTCCTCGGCAGGGTGGCCACTGACGCCCAGCGGTACTGCCAGACCCGGTTCCTGTGCGACAAGTACGGGCTGCCGCTGCCGACCGCACTGGCGACCGACGGGGACGACGACCTCCAGGCCGACGCCACGTGAGTGATGCCGCTGGGACCACGACGCAGCCTCTGCGAGTCCCCACTCGCAGGCGAGCACCCGTACCCCGTCAGGTCGTGCTTCGCCGTCCTGATGAGACGTGCCGGTGAAGGTCCGCCGGGAGGTCCCGAGCTCCTTGGAGAGCTCGGGACCTTGGTGTCGGGGTACTGAGGGCGAACTCATGGAGTCGTAGGTGCCGGGGGACCATGGCCGGCTGCGATGGCACCGGACCATGCGCTGTCCACAAGGTGGTGGGCTGGCCGCCGCCCGCAGCAACCTCCCGGACGGCTGCCTCGCCGGAACCGGCCTGACCATCAGACGCACCTGAACAAGGACACGGCATCACGTGTTCGACTCAGTGGCAGCACCACAACGGGCTGGGGAGTCCTGGTCGGCACTATCCCGCCGCGAGGGCGACGAACGCCGCCCACTCGTCCCGGCCGATCCGGAGTATGGGCCCGTCGCCCGCAGCCTTGGAGTCCCGCACGTACACAGCCTCCGGCCCGGCGGCCACCTCCACGCAGTCCCCGCCGTCCGACCCGCTGTGACTGCTCTTGAACCAGTGCAGCCCATCCACGTCGCCACTCCCTACCTTATGAATGTCACGAACGCGGACCATTGGTCTTGGCCGGTCCGCAGCACCGGTCCGTCGGCCAGGCTCTTGGAGTCCCGTACGTATACGGCGTCGAGGTCAGTGGCCACCTCGACGCAGTCACCACCGCTTGTTCCGCTGTAGCTGCTCTTGAACCAAGCCAGTCCGGCGGGCTGGGCGACATAGCGTTCGATGCTCATAGCTCCCCTACCATGCGCTCGATGAGGCGTGAGGACTCCTCGGTGTTGAGGGCCTGCGTGCGCAGCATCCCATACCGCAGCCAGAACTCACTGACCTCGTCCTGATCCGACCTGACAGTCACAACATCTTGCGCCTCGACATAGACGTGGCGCCTGCGGTCGATGGACTCCAGCAACACCATGGGGCCGTTGAGCCCACTGTGGGCGCCCCGAACGGTCGGCATGATCTGAAGCTCGATGTTCCGCCTCTGGCAGCACGACAACAGGTGATCCAGTTGCTCACGCATCACAGCTTTGCTGCCCACAACTCGTCGGAGCGCCCCTTCCTCCACGATGAACACAAAGATCGTGAAGGGGTTCCTGCGAGTCAGCAGGGCCTGACGTGCGAGGCGGGCCGCAACACGTTGCTCGACGGTCTCCTCGTCCAGCGGAGGAAAGTGGGCTTCCAGCAGCGCCTGTGCGTAGGACTCGGTCTGCAACAACCCGGGAACCAGCAGGGGCTCGTACGAGAACCTGCTCAGTGCCTCGGTCTCCAGCAGCGCGGTGTTGCGGAAGAAGCGCGGCAGTTTGGCCCGTTCCACGTCGTCCTGGAGGACTTCCAAGGCGCCTCGCGCCCCCAGCGCGCGGTCCGCCGCGATCGTGAACGTGGCCTTCGCCGGCCGCCGTCCCTGCTCGACCGAGGCGACCTGCTCCAGCGAGTACCCGATGGCGTCCCCGAGTTTCTGCTGGCTCAACCCGGCCTGCTTGCGCAGGTGCTGGAGCAGTCGGCCGTAGGCCGACCACACCCCCGGTGGGTCGCCGCTGTCCTCCTTCACCCGTACCGCGCGACCGTTCCGCGTGTCCCGCACCGCCCTCACGCCCCTTCGTCCCCGAGTCCGTCCCGCTGGTCGGCTCCCCCGGCGGCTTCCGCCGTCCGTCACCGCCGGGGACATGTCCAACGCGGCCCGCGCGTGCCGGGGCACGGCCCGCGACCCGTACAGCACCCGTACAAGGGCCCGTTGTGCGGGTCGCCGACGCAGGCTCCGATCGGGGACAGGCCGGTCCGGCTCTGTGCTTGTGACGGTTGAGGCGATACACCAGCCCGAGTGCCGCCCGGTCAGCGCAGGGCCTTCTCCATCACGTGCTCTCTGGTGACGCCGTCGGGCAGCAGGTCCCCGAACTCTCCCGTGTCGGCGAAACCGTTGCGCCGGTAGAGGGCGATGGCGTGGTCGTTGCCCGGAATCACCGTGAGCCTGAGGACTGTGCCACCCGACTGCCGGGCCCAGGCCTCGACCGCTGCCGTCAGCCGGTCACCGATCCCATGGCCTCGCGCCTGCGGACCGACCCATACCGATCGCAGTTCCCGCACGCCGCCGTCCGCGGGAAGGCCACTGGCCATGCCGACGGCCCGGCCTTCCAGCAACGCGACGAGGTGGCGGGCACCGGGCGTCTCCAGGCGGGCGCGCCACTGCTCCTCTCCGCCCCTGTCCCAGTCCTCAAGCCGGCTCTTGAAGGCATGCGGCGCCTCGGCCAGCGAGGCACGGCGGACCTCCCGCCACAGCGGCCAGTCCTGCGTCGTGAGAACCCTCAGCGTCACCATGCCGGCGAGTCTGCCGAAACGCGCGCGGGGCGGTCCACGGCGCCTGCCGCCTTCCGGCTCACGGAATCGAGAGGGGGAAGGCGGAGGAACATGCGCCCGAGAGGCCCCCCGTCCAGGTGTCGCGGGGGCGGAACCGCCCAGCGTGGGGCCGCCCGTTCCGCCAACACCGTTGGCACGGACCGTCCTTGGCCGGAAAACGCCTGCGTCGCCCGATCGGGCCCAGGGAAAGGATCGGGTCGTCACTGAAAGCGGCAAGGGGGTTGCGTGGGGTTCGGGCAAGAGTGGAAAGAGCGCTTCGAGGAGAAGCTCGACGCCTACGGCAGGAAGCTCGGCGAGATCGACGAGAGAGTCGCGGCGGTCCGCACGTCGCTCGCCGAGGCGGCCGACAAGTCCGCGTCACCACAGTCGCAGGTATCGGACCAGGAGCTCTACAAGCTCCGGGAGGCCGTCTCCACCGGGACCATG
The DNA here is from genome assembly GCF_043660855.1 of Streptomyces shinuiensis. Classification (NCBI taxonomy): domain Bacteria; kingdom Bacillati; phylum Actinomycetota; class Actinomycetes; order Kitasatosporales; family Streptomycetaceae; genus Streptomyces; species Streptomyces shinuiensis. Next base: position 1,125,850 of record NZ_JBIHML010000001.1, read on the forward strand.
GTCCTGCGGGAGGAGAACCGGGAACTGCGCCGACGGCAGGAAAGGATGCTCAGCGATCTGAAGGACCTGCGCCTGGAGATCACCGGCAGCCGCACCGGGGCGCATCCGCCGTCCGTCCCGGTTGCCCCTGATACCGGTGATTCCTGCGAGCCCGGAGGCGAAAAGAAAGAGGCGGAAGAGGATCCGCCGCCGGACCCGTCGATCGAGACCTCCGGAGTACAGGACAACCAGCGGCTGGAGAAGTGCGTGGAGCAGGGGCAGGAGCGGGACGGCGGGCGGCCGGAGAGCGGGGCGGGCGTACCGGCCGTTCCCGCCAGGACGACTCCCTCCGGAGGAGCCGGGAAGACACCGCAGGAGCACGTGAGGATGGTGAAGGAGGCCGCCGAGCAGGCTCTCCGGAACCGTTACCAGGACCCCTGTGGCCGTACCGACCGTACAGGGGCGTCTCCGGGAGCGGATGGCCCGCGGCTTCGCGGCGTCCACGGAGACGGCGGAGGCGGGTGCAGACAAGGACCGGGGCGGGAGGACGGCCGCGGGACGCCCCGCGCCCCACTGACCGAGCACGCGGAACTGCTGCTGAACGCCGCCGGGGTGTCGCGCGCCGAACTGGTCTGCCACCGCGACACCTGGGAGTTCCTGCTCGTCCAGACCGTCCGGCACCCGCGCTTCCGCGTTCCCGCGTCGGTCGAGGACATCGATAACGGAAACGTGCGGACACACCTGTCCGGGCCGTCGCTCATCGCCGCCCTGATCAGCCTCTGGAAGGCCCGCGAGGCGCCGAGCGAGGAGGTGGACGCGGACTGGGCGATGGCAGCCGTGCTCTACGACCGCATCCGCGCCCGGCTGACCCAGGCCGGCCCCGGCAACGATCGCAATACCGTCCGCATCGCCCTGAACGACGGGGCCGAGACGGAGAAAGCGGCCGACGACGACACCCCGGGGGCTGCGGGGAAGGAGCCGGACGCGACATAACCCAGCCCGCTCACACCGCTGCGGCCCGGACGTCGTCCGGGCCGCAGCGGTGCGGGACCGGGTTCAGCGCCCAGCCACGAGCGCGACGAACGCCGCCCATCCGTCCCGGCCGATCCGGAGTATGGGCCCGCTGCCCGCAGCCTTGGAGTCCCGTACGAACACGGCCTCCGGCCCGGCGGCCACCTCCACGCAGTCCCCGCCGCCCGATCCGCTGTAGCTGCTCTTGAACCAGACGCGTCCGTCAGGCCGGTCGGTGATCATAGCTCCCCTGCCACGCGCTCGATGAGACGTGCGGACTCCTCGGTACTGAGGGCCTGCGTCCGCAGCATGCCACGCGACATGTGCCGATGACCGGTTCCGTACTGCCTTGTTGAAACAGACTTGAGTGTCCCCCGATGATATTCGGGCGCCGCAACCGCCCGCTGCGTCCGCCTGCCACGGACGCAGCGGCGAGGACGGTTCGGAAGCCACACGAGCGATACGGGGGGGGCGCGCTGGTGCTGCGGAGACACGGAGACCGCCGACCCGGAGGCGGTGCGGCGTGAGGAACCGCATGCAGGTGGTGCTCCAGGTCATGCTGGCGCTGTTCGCCTGTTTACTCGGCATCGCCACGAACTACGCCACCAGCGCGGATGACGCACCCTGGGTGCTGGAGGTCATCCAGCGTGTCTCCGTACCGGCCATCGGGCTGCTGGTCGTGGCCATGGTGGTCGGCCAGATCGTCGTGTACCGGTTGGAGAATCCCGCGCCGCCACAGGTCGACTGGCCACACGACCGCACCCCGTATCCGGGCCTGGACGCCTATGAAGAGGATGAGGCGGCCGCCTATTTCGGCCGGGAGGCGCAGGCTGCCGAGCTGACCCGCAGGCTGCATGCCACCGCGACACGGCCCGCAGACCGGTTCCTCCTCCTGGTGGGGGCGTCCGGCAGCGGGAAGTCCTCACTGGTCCGGGCGGGGGTGACGCCCCGGCTGCACAGGCGGCGCTGGAAGATCGTCCCGGCGTTCTCGCCCGGCCCCAATCCGCTCGGCGCCCTGGCCGCCGCCTTTGCCGCCGCGGCTGGAGGGCAGGAGCAGACGAGCGCGGTCCTGCGGCGGCTTCGGCACGGACCGGACGCCCTGCGGGAAGAGCTGGCCCGGTTGCGCGGCACAGGCTTCCGGCGTGTGCTGCTCGTCGTCGACCAGTTCGAGGAACTCGTCACCCTCGCCGGAGAACGGGACCGGGACCAGTTCCTCGACGCACTGCGCACCTGTCTGGAGCGCGAGCCGTCGGTCCGGATACTCGCCACGCTCCGCGTGGACTTCCTGGGCCGGCTTCTCGGCACCGGGCACGCCGATCTCGTCCAACACCCCGTCGCCATCGGCACCTTGAGCAGGGCCCAGCTCGCCGAGGTGGTGGAGCGGCCCGGGACGCTGGTGAACCTCTCCTTCGCTCCTGGTGTGGTCGACACCATCGTGAACGAGACAGGGACGGACGACGCCCTGCCGCTGCTGGCCTATCTGCTCCAGGAGCTGTACTTCGCCTGCGGCCCCGGCGGAACGGTCACCGAGGAGGCGTACCGTCGGCTCGGTGGTGTCCCAGGGGCCTTGGCGCGGCAGGCGGACAGCGCCGTGGCGGCTCTCGGCACGGTCGACGGCATCGAGTCCGTCCTCCGTGTCCTGCTGAAGTTCGTCACCGTGGAAGGGCGGGAAGTCGCCCGCCGCCGTGTGCCGCTGTTTGAACTCACCGACAGGGAAAGAGGCGTGGTGGAGGCGTTCATCGACGCCCGGCTGCTGCGGTCCGATGTTCCCGGGGACACGGCGGCCCACCGGGAGCCGTACGCGCAGGTTACGCACGAGGCCCTGTTCCGCCAGTGGGCACCGCTGCGGCAGGAGGTCGAGGCCCGTGCAGAGCGGCTGCGCGAGCGCGCCGAGCTGGAGAGGTGGGCCGAGGACTGGGAGCGGTCCGGACGCAGCACCGACTACCTCCTCACCGGTGAGCGGCTGACCACCGCCCGGCGCCGCCTGGAAGCCCTGGACGAAGCCGGTCAGACACCGGCCCGGGTCCGTGCCCTCGTCGACGCTTCGCAGCGCCATGACCTCGCCTTCCTGAGCCGCGTCTCCGACAGCATCGGGCGGCAGGCCCTCCGCAGCGCGGAGAGTGAGCCCGAACGAGCCCTGCTGTTGTCCCTGGCAGCACTGGACGAATGCGTGCCGACCCCCACGGCCCGACGGGGGCTGATGGCCGCGCTGGCCACCAGCCATCAGCGGGTCCGGCTCGATGGACACACCGACACCGTCCGGGACATCGCCTGGTCGCCCGACGGGCGGTTGCTCGCCACGGCATCCCGGGACGGTACGGCCCGTATCTGGGACGCCGCTTCGGGACGGCCTCTACTCGTCCTGCCGTGCGACGGGGTGATGGTCGAATCGATCGCCTTCTCACCCGACTCGGCCCGCGTGGCCACCGCAGGCCGGGACCAGGTCGTACGGATCTGGAACGCGGCCACCGGTGAGCCGGAACTGCTGCTCAGCGGAGCCGGTGACGTCGGCAGACAGGTGGCCTGGTCACAGGACGGGCTGTACATCGCCGCCACCTTCAAGGACCGTATCGTGAAGGATCGTGTACTGCGCATCTGGGAGGTGTCCCGCGGTGGTCCGCCCCTGCGGGAGCTGCGCGGACACCGCGACGACATCTGGGGGGTGGCCTGGTCCCCGGACGGCAGCCGCCTCGCCACCGCCTCCCACGACCAGACGGTGATCGTGTGGGACTGGGAGGCCGGCTCGGCGGCTCTGACCCTGACCGGGCACACGGACTTCGTCGAAGGAGTCGCCTGGTCCCCGGACGGGCGCTCCCTGGCCACCGGTTCGGGCGATCACACCGTACGGATCTGGGACTCGGAAACGGGCGGACTCCGTCTCCTCGTGCGCGGGCACGGCGACTACGTGTGGAACCTGGCCTGGTCTCCGGACGGCCGGATGCTCGCCTCCGCCTCCTCCGACAGGACCGTGCGCATCGTCAGCACCTCGGACGCCGAGGTACTGGCGGTACTGCGCGGTCACACGGACACGGTGTGGGGTGTCGCCTGGTCACCGTCGGGCACCCGGCTGGCCACCGGCTCGACCGACGGCACCGGCTTGGTGTGGGACCTGCGGCCGCGCGGTGCGGAGACCGTGCTCGCCGAAGGGCACGACGGCCCGGTTAACCAGGCCGCCTGGTCCAACGACGGCAGTCGTATCGCCACCGCCTCCAGCGACGGCACCGTACGGATCTGGGACGCGGACTCCGGGGCGGCGGCCGGGCCGGTGACGCCGCTGGGCGAGCGGGTGTGGAGCGTGGCATGGGCGCCGCACGGCGACCGGCTCGCCCTGAGCACCGATGACGGGCTGTTCCGCATCGTTGACAGTAACTGCGGTGTGCAGTTCGAGCAGCGCGGCGAGGTCGTCGAAGGTTGCGCATGGTCCCCGGACGGCGGGCGGATCGCGATCGGCGGGCACGATGGCACCGTACGGGTGCTGTCCGCGCTCGACGGGACCGAGCTGGCCAAACTGGCCGAGCATCAGGACTGGGTGGGGCGCGTTGCCTGGGCGCCGGGCGGCCGCCTGCTCGCCAGCTGCTCCGACGACCGCACCTGCCGCCTCTGGGACACGGCCGAGAACCGTCAGCTCACCGTCTTGCGCGGGCACGACAATTACGTGGAGGACGCCGCGTGGTCCCCCGACGAGGGGCGGGTCGCCACGGCGTCGGGTGACTGGACGGCCGCCGTGTGGGACGCAGCCACCGGCCGTCGCATCGACATCCTGAAAGGGCACGAAGGCCGGGTCCGCGCGGTCGCCTGGTCTCCGGACGGCAGACACATCGCCACCGGGGCCGACGATCGGACGGTACGGGTGTGGTCCGCGGAAACCTTCGAAGAGATGGCGGTCGTCGGCGTCCACCAGCGCAAGGTGACATCTGTGGCCTGGTCCCACGATGGTGCGCGACTGTTGACCGGGTCCGCCGATGGAACGGCTCGGGTGTGGGAGGCGGAACCCGACTACGACGGCCTTGAGGCACGGGCGCGCAGCAGAGTCTTCCGCGTGCTCACGGAAGAGGAGCGACGGCACCACCTGCTGCCGCTCGACACACAGTGATCAATAGGACCGCTCGACCACGCGTTCCTCGGTGCGGGTGAGGTAGTCGTCCGGGTCGAGGCCCATGGCCTTGCGCCGGGGCGAGGCCCAGTACACGGCGTTGCGTTCCGCGAACGTCCCGGGGCCGTCGTAGGAGATCAGCCAGATGAACTGGTTGCGTTCCCGGTCGGCCCAGGCCCCGTCGATCGTGAAGCCCAACTCCAGACGCAGCGGGACGATCTCCTCCCGCCATCGCTCCACCCACTCGTCCAGCTTCCCGTCCCGGACGGTGTACGTGCGCAGTTGTGTGATCTTCGCCATGGCAGACATCCTCCCGGAGCGAGGACTGCGGCACCACATGATCGGTCAGCCGGTGGTGAACGCCAGGAAAGCGGCCCACCCGTCGCGGCCGACCCGTAGCACGGGCCCGTCGCCCGCAGCCTTGGAGTCCCGCACGTACACGGCCTCCGGCCCGGCGGCCACCTCCACGCAGTCCCCGCCGTTCGGGCCGCTGTGACTGCTCTTGGCCCAGGACAGCTCACCGGGCGTGTCCCCGCCCTGCCGTTCGATGCTCATGTCTCCCCTGCCGCCCGCTTGATGAGATCGGCCGAATCCTCGGCGTTGAGAGCCTGTGAGCGCAGCATCCCATACTGGAGCCAGAACTCGCTGACCGCGCGGCAGCCGGACCGGACGCTCAGCACGCCCTGCGACTCGATCACCACGAACCTCTGCCGTACGTCCGTCTCCAGCAGGACCATCGGGCCGCTGAGCCCGCTGTGGGCGGCCCTGCTGTTCGGCATCACCTGGATGTCCACGTGCCGCATGCGGGAGCACTCCAGCAGGTGGGCGAGCTGGGCCCGCATCACCTGCGGGCCGCCCACCATGCGGTGCAGCGCCACCTCCTCGATGACGAACGCGAAGACGGTGAGGGGCGTCCTGCGCGTCAGGATGGACTGTCGTGCCAGACGTGCCGCGACGCGCTGCTCGACGATCTCGTCGTCGAGCGGCGGGAAGTGGGTCTGGATCAGGGCGCCGGCGTACGCCTCCGTCTGGAGGAGTCCCGGAATCACGAGCTGGTCGTAGGAGAAGCGGCTGATCGCCTCCAGCTCCAGTGCCGCCACGTCCTGGAAGAACGCGGGCAACTGGGCGCGGTCCACGTCCTCCTGGAGGGTGTCCAGCGCACCGCCGGCCTTCAGCACCCGTTCCGCCGCGCCGGTGAGCGCGGCCTTCGCGGGCCGCCGTCCCTGCTCGACCGAGGCGACCTGCTCCAGCGAGTACCCGATGGCGTCCGCCAGGGACTGCTGGGTGAGGCCTTCGCGTTCACGGAAGAGGCGGACGAGTTTGCCGTAGGCGCTCCACGCACCGGGCCGGTCCCCGCCGCCGTCCCCGGCGGTCCTGGCGCGCTCGTTGTTCCTGCCCATCGTTGTCCCCCTGGTCCGTCGCGGGTGCACCTCCATGGCGAACCGCGCCGGTGCCGGACGGGTCACAGGCGACGGCCGTACAGCCGCCGTACAGGGGGTTCGCGCACGGGCGTGTACGGCGGTCCGACCTGGCCGTACGCCCTCGCGTGACGGGACGGTTACGGCATGCGACACCAGAGTTCCGCCACCGGGCGGTCCACCACACGCCCCACCGACCGTCCCGCCGGGCAGGCCGCCGAACAGGCCATCGGCGTACCGCGGTTCACCACCCGCCTCAGCGGCACGCGGCGGGGCGCGCGGCTGGCGCGCAGGCTCGCCGTGCAGCAGTTCGCCGAGTGGACCGGCCTGCCGCACGGCTGCGACGCCGCGCACGCCGTCGCCCTGGTGACGGCCGAGCTGGCGGCCAACGCAGTCACCCACGGCAGCCTCCCCGGCCGGGACTTCCGGCTGACGCTGCTCCTGCCGTCCGAACCCGCCGTACACGAGCCCGCCCCGCACGAACCGACCCCGTCCGAGCCGGCCGTGATGCGGATCGAGGTGACCGACACCCGGCCCGAGCGCCTCCCCCGCCACCCCGCGGCCGAACCGGGGCCACCCGACGAGGTGTCGGGGCGGGGGCTGCTCCTGGTCGCGGTGTACGCCCGGCGCTGGGGGTGCGAGGCGCGGGACGCGTTCACCAAGACCGTCTGGGCGGAGGTGCCGCTGTGTGCGGGGGGTCTCCCGAGCCCTGCCTCGGCGAAGCAGGCTCCGGCGACGGCAGGCGGCCAAGCGTACGAGGCGTAGGGAACCAGTCGGCAGCACGCTGGACGAAGACCCACCGGGTCGGCGGCACCGGGCACGCCCCGGAGGCGTCCGAAGCGGGGAAACCGGCACAATACGCGGTGTGAACGGACACGATGCGGATCTGGCCGACGTCCTCGGTACGCGCGAGACCGCCACCCTTGAGTTCAAGCGGACCGCCAAGAGGGAGGGCAAGCGCGGCGACGCCATCGGCAACGCCGTCTGCGCGATGGCCAACGACCTCACCTGCAAGGGCGGCGGGGACGTCCTCATCGGTGTCGCGGACGACGGGACCCCGGTCGACGACGTGGACGTCAGCGACCGGGCCCTGCTGGCCCTGACCGATCTCCGGGACGACGGCAGGATCCTGGACCGGCCATCCTTCACCGTACGGGCAGCGGTCTACCGGGGGAAACCCGTGGTGCACATCCATGTGGAGGCGTCGGCCGCGCTGCCCGTGCGTTTCGAGGGTGTGGTGTGGGTTCGGCCCGGTCCGACCACGCGTAAGGCGACCCGCGAGGACGAGCGGGTTCTCGCGGAGCGCCGACGGGCGGGAGACGGTCCCTTCGATACCAGGCCTGTACCGCGCGCCTCCCTCGACGATCTGGATCTCGAACTGTTCCGGCAGGCCTACCTGCCGTCCATGGTGGGCCCCGAGGTCATCGAGGAGAACGGACGCCCGGTGGAGTTGCAGCTCTCCTCCCCTGCACCTCACCACTCCAAAGGGGCGGCCGACCGTTCTGGGGCTGCTCACCGTCGGGCTCGATCCAAGCAGCCACATTCCGGGAGCGTATGTGCAGTTCATCCGGTACCAAGGGGTGGACTTCGACGCACCCGTCGCCGATGACCAGGAACTGCGTCAGAACTTTGTGGGTGTGGCGGCCAGGCTGGAACCCCTGCTGCGCAGCAACCTGCGCACACGTCTGGTGGAGGAGGGGTTCAGGGAGACGCCGCGACCCGACTATCCGCTGGAGGCTCTGCGGGAGGTGTCGATGAACGCCCTGATGCACCGCAACTACGAGACGTCCTACGCCCCCGTGCGCATCGCCTGGTTCGACGACCGGATCGAGGTGACCAATCCGGGAGGCCCCTACGGGCAGGTCCGGAACGACAACTTCGACCGTGTGACCGACTACCGCAACCCTTCGCTCGCCGCCGCTCTGAAGGGCCTGGGCTACGTCAACCGGTTCGGGCGGGGTATCGGGCGGGTGCAGGCATCACTGGCCCGCAACGGGAACCCTCCCGCCGAGTTCGAGATCGACGACGAGGCCCGGGTGATCGCCTGGGTCGACTCCAACGGCCGGCGCTACGACTACGTCTACGACAACCTGCACCGGTGCGTCGCCGAGGGCGGCACCGAGGGCCACATGCAGGTCCGCATCGCCTACGACGGGACCGACCCGGACACCGGCCACAAGGTCACCACACTGACCACCGCCGCCGGGCACGCCACCCGCCATGTGATCGATGACCGCTGCCGCACGGTCGCCATCACCGACCCGGCCGGCCACACCACCCGCTACACCTACGACGGGCGCGGCCATCTGGCCTCGGTCACCGACGCCCTGGGCCGGGCCACGTCCGTGCGCTGCGACGCGGCCGGGCTGCCGGTGGAGGCCGTCGGCCCCGACGCGGAGGTGCGCTGGCACCGGGACCGGCTGGGGCGGGTGAAGACCGAGCTGGTGAACGGCCGGGCCCTGTCCTTCTCCTACGACGCGCTGGGCCGCCGCACCCGCCGCACCACCCCCACCGGGGCGGTGTCCTCCCTCGCCTACGACGCGGCCGGCAACCGCACCGCCCTGACCACCTCCGGACGCACGCTGGACTTCGCCCACGACGCCGCCGGGCGCGAGACCGCCCGCCGCATCGGCGAGCACCTCACCCTGGCCCAGTGGTGGGACCGGGCCGGGCGCCTGACCGGCCAGGCCCTCACCGCCGGACCGGAGAACGCGGTCACCGTCCAGCAGCGCACGTACCACTACCGGCCGGACGGCCACCTCACCGCCGTCGACGACCTCCTGTCCGGCCACCACGCCTTCGACCTCGACCCGGCCGGCCGCGTCACCGCCGTCACCGCGGCCGACTGGAGCGAGACCTACGCCTACGACGCGGCCGGCAACCAGACCTCCGCCTCCTGGCCCGCCGGGCACGCCGACGCCACCGGCGAGCGCGCCTACACCGGCACCCGCCTCACCCGCGCCGGGCGCTTCCGCTACGAGTACGACGCAGCCGGCCGCACCGTCCTGCGGCAGCGCGTCCGCCTGTCGAAGAAGCCCGACACCTGGCGCTACCTGTACGACCCGCTGGGCCGCCGCATCGCCAAACAACGCCTGGTGGCGGACGAGGAGACCATCACCGAACAGGTGGACTTCACCTGGGACGCCCCGGTCCTCGCCGAGCAGCCGACCCGGACGAAGTTCTTGCTCGCCACAAAGACGATGGAACCGTGGCAGCTCATGCTGTCCATGATTTCGATGACCTGCCGACAAAAAGGTAAATGTTTTGGATGGTCGGTGAGCTGCGGTTATTTGGTGCGAGGCTGTCTTGCCGGGCAGGTAGATTGATCTTGTGACCGAAGTCCAGCAGCCGCAGCCCTCGCATGAGGAGTTGGCCGCGCTGGTCGCGGAGTTGAAGCTCTTGGTTTCCGCGCAGGCCGCGACGATCGCGGAGCTGGAGCGGCGGGTCGCGGCGGATTCGCATAACTCCTCCAGGCCGCCGTCGAGTGACGGGCTGTGCAAGAAGCCTGCGCCAAAGCCGCTGCGGCAGCGGTCGGGCCGCGAGCCGGGCCGGCCAAAGGAGATCCGGGCGGACGGCTGGAGCAGGCCGCCGATCCGGACGTGATAGTCGATCACCAATCGCAGATGCCGTGTCAGTCCCTCCGGGCCAGGTCCAGTGCCGCCGTGTGGATGAACCAGTCCAGTACCTCGCAAACCTCCTCGCTGTGCTCCGAGAGGACCCGCAGCGGGAAGGACGGGCGCAACTCCAGCTTCCCCTCGGAGAGTTCGATTCCGTCGATCTTGTTGAGGCGGCGCAGGAGTTCGCGGCGCTGCTCTGTGTCGTCGAAGGGACTGCGGCTCTTGAGGTACTGGAAGACGACCTCGACCGTTCCGCTCACGGGGTAGATCCCGAACGGCCACAGAAGGTGGGAACGTCGGCTCGTGCCGGTGTCCAGCACGGGGAAGCAGCTGGTCTCCTCGTGTCGGCCGTAGTTGACGTGGCCGCCCTGGCGGCGCCAGAAGTCCAGTACCGCCATGACTCCCCCGAACGACTCCGGGCAGTGCTCCTGCAACTGGTTGCGGAACCGTTCGGCCGCCGCGGGGTCCTCCTCACCGGGGAGCGGGTCGTGCGAGGCACGCTGCACCACGTCCTTGCCCAGCAGGGTGGCCAGCTCCGCGGCCGTCAGACGCTGTGCGCGGCGGGCGCGCCCGGAGGAGTCGAACCCGACGCCCTCGCTCTCCAGCAGTTCTCGCGGCGATCGCCGGTCACCGCCGTCCGCCCAGTGGAAGGAGGGGGAGACACTGCCGTCCACGGTGAGGACCCGGTAGGCACCGAGCACCGTCGGATTGGAACTCAGGTATGCGCCCACGGGGACCGGATGGCTGCCGATCAGCTCGGCGACGTCGCCGTAGGTCGTCCAGGTGCCGCTCGGCATCGCGACCAGGGCCGCTCGCAGTTCGGACCAGCCGGGCCACTCCTCCCCGGCCGGCTTGACCCCGCCGACCGGGCCGGGCCACAGCCGGACCGCCCGCTCGGTGAGACGGTCGGCGCGCTCCAGGATCTCCGCCCTGCCCCAGCGCTGCGCCGAGGCGATCTCCAGATTCATGCGCAGGGCGCTGGCCTCGAGGATCTGCTGCTTGCGGTTGAAGGGGTGGTTGGAGAGCTTCGCGTTGTCGCCGGTCAGGGTGAGGTTGCCGAGTGTGTGCACCAGCAGGTCGTGCAGCTCCTGGGAGCTCTGCCCAGGCTCGGTCTCGTCGGCGAGCAGTTCGAGCCATGCCGGGGCCGGACGCTGCGGGAGGACGTGTTCCACGCTGAGGGACGCCTTGGTGAAGTCGACCGGCTCGGTGGGGCGGTAGCTCTCCTCCAGGCGGCGGAGGATGTAGGCGCGCTGTGGGGGGCGGCCGCTCCAGTAGAAGGGCTTGCCGCGGATCGCCTCGCGCAGCTCCTCGTCGCTCGGCCACCTCCGGCGGCGGCCGGACAGGAACCGCCGGACGGCCTCGGCCGCCGGGCGGTCGGTCTCCAGCTCCTTCGGGGCGTCCATGAAGATGCGGTTGAGACCGGTGGTCGGGGTCTGGCAGATCAGGCGCCGCACCAGATAGGACTCGACGTACGACAGGGCCTGCGCCGCGTCGTCGGCTGTCGTGCGCCCGGCGTCGATCAGGTCCAGCAGATGGAGGGCGAGCGGGTAGTGGGTCTGCCCGCCCCAGTCCGCCAGGCGCTCCAGTACCGCGCGGAGCGGGGGCGACGGCTCGCGATGCGGTTCGATGATGCGGAGGAAACGCCGCCCCCGCTCGGCGAGTCCGCCGATCTCCTGCTGCAACGCGTCCTCGTCGCCGGCCAGCGGCTGGAGCCGTTTCTGCTGTTCCCGGTAGATCTCGCTCTGCTTGGTCTTGTGATGTCCGCGCACGACGAGGTCGAGCCAGACGAGGAGTTCGAGGTTCTTCGGGCCCAGGCTCTGCTGCATGGGCAGCCACAGTTCCTGGTAGACCCGCTCACCCCGCTTGGGCAGCAGCATGAACACGTAGTTGCGCAGCAGGTCGCTCTGGCTGAGTCCGACGCCCGTGTTGTTGATCGACTCGAAGATCCGGTAGACGTTGTCGCCGGACTCGGCGGTGATCTCCACGATGGAGAGCAGGTCCTTCAGGACGGTCTCGACGGTCGCGACCCACCGCTCGTCGCCGGCCTCCCGGCCCTCGGCGAGCGCGCCGCGGAAGAACCGGTAGGCCGCGCCGACGTTGTCGCTCCCCCCGGCCTCGGCCCGGGACTGGACGCAGGCGGTGTACGCCTCCCGGTCCGCCTGTGTGGGCAGCAGACGGTAGTGGTCGAGGCCCTCGTGGAACTCGTTGACGAGTATCTGGCGGTGCACCCTGTCCACTCCGCGTGCGTCACCGGTCTCCTTGAGATGGTCCCGCAGAGCGGTGAACGCCAGCATCAGCGTGGTCAGCCGCTGCTGACCGTCCACGACCAGCCACCGCTGCACACCGCCGGCCTGGAGCTGCCCGGGAGCCAGCACCACCGAACCGAGGAAGTGCGGTGCGGTGGGCTCGCCGGACCGGTGCTGCTCGGCGAGCTCGCAGACGTCCTCCCACAGCCGCTTCAGCTGCTCTCCGCCCCAGCTGTACGTGCGCTGGTAGAGCGGCACCTGGAACTGCTTGTCCCCCTGGACGAGTTTGAGGAAGGTGATCTCCTGGGCGCGCATGCGCTTCCTTTCCCCGCGGTGCACGGGTTCTGCAGGTCCGCCCGGCGGCTGGGTTCAGGGCCGACGGTCGTCCGAACCTAGCGCCGACCCTGTTGGAATGTGGCGGGTTCCGGCCACTTCCGTATCAGCCCTGCCCGTCCGCCGGCATGGGGCCCGCGTGCGTGGAGATCCTGGGCATCGTCTCGTTGGGAGACCTGCGCAGGAGCTTGATGTTCCGGCCCTCCACCCAGGCGTTCCAGGCCTTGAGGTAGTAGAGCAGGTGCTCGCGTGAGTCGTCGCGGCGACGGTGTGCTCTGCCCGCGGCCAGGTTGAGCATGGTGTTGCGCAGAGTCAGGCGCGGATCGCCCGGCTCCAGTCGCGCGCCGGTGACGACTCCGTCCTCCCAGGGGGACTGGTCGATGTCGGCCCGCGCCCGGGTGGTGACGTACCAGCCGATCGCCGCCGCCGTGACGGTGATACGGCATGCGCGGTTGAGGGCGATGCCGTGGTGGAGCGCGTCGCGGATACCGGGGTGCTCGCCGAGCGTGTCCAGGAGCTGGTCGTTGCTGGTGACGGAAGTACCGCCGCTCCAGGCGGAGTTCGGCGCATGCAGGTAGAGGTGGAGTCCGCGCAGGGCCGCGGCCAGGTGCGTCGCGTTGGCCTCACCCGCGAGCGCGAGGGCGTCCCGGCCGGTGCGCTTGCGCCCCGTGTCCATCACGGTGAACGCGGTGCGGGGTACGCCGTGTGTGACGGTCAGGGGCACCGTGATCCCGGCTTTGACGATCGCCGCGAGCCGGTGCTGGCCGTCGATGAGTGTGCCGTCCTCGTCGAAGGCGATGCCCTGGTGCGTCAGTTGCCACTCTCCGCGCTGGATCTGGCCGGCCAGTTGCTGGACCGTTTTCTTGCTGAGGGGCCGGTTGTTGGTGTTGCGCGTGAGCCATTCCGTCGCCAACTGGGGCGAGACGTCGAGCACTTCCATGTGCATGGCGCGTGCGCCTTTCTCCGGGAGCGGTTGGAGCCCGCAAGGGCGAGGCCCGACTCAGCCTGCGACATGAGTGTGAACTCTGTCAAATGACACATACGGCTGTCGGGGCGCCCTAGCGTTCTCGGGGGGCGCCGGAGTGCCCCCGCCGCGTCTCACCCGGCTCTCACCCGGCGACCGGGTCCAGCAGGCGGCTGCGCTCGCCGTTCCACGAGACCGCCAGCGCGTCCCGGGCCCTGGTGCAGGCCACGAACAGCAGGCAGTGCTCGGCCAGCAGGTCGGACCGGTGCTGGACGGGATCCACCTCGGCCGGCGTCACCTGCGGCGCGAAGGGCAGTACGCCCGCCGTCACGCCCACGACGGCCACGCACCGGAACTCCAGGCCCTTCATCGCGTGCATGGTGGCCACGCGCACACCGGACACCTGGGGCCCCGGGTCGTCCCTGACCGCGACCGCCGGGACGCGCTCCCGCCTCAGCCGCGCGACGACCGCGTCGACCGTGGTGTTGAACCGGGCACACACCGCGATCTCGGACGGCTTGACGCCGTCGGAGCCGGTCCAGGTCCGGATCTGCTCGACCAGGGCCCGCAGTTCCCCGTCCTGGTCGGCGTACCCGCGTGCGCTCGGGACGCGGCCGTGCAGCTGGGAACGGTAGCCCCGCAGCGAGTCGCGGCCGCCGTCATCGTCGTCGTCCTCGCCCAGCCGGCCCACGGGCCGCCCGTCGAGCAGGGACGCGGACCAGCGCAGGATCTCCTCCGTGCTGCGGTAGTTGACGCGCAGTCGCGACGCTCGCCCCCGCACGTCGATGCCCAGCGAGCGCAGCGAGACGCGGGAGTCGTAGATGCGCTGGTGGGGGTCGCCGACGAGGAACATGTCGTCGGCGCCGGGGGCCGCGCAGGCTCGCAGCACCCGCCACTGGGCCGGGTGGAGGTCCTGGGCCTCGTCCACGACGACGTGGCGGTAGCGCGGTCCGGTCCCGGCCAGGATGCGGGCGGCCCGGTCGCACAGCTGCGTGTACGTGGCCGCGTCGCGCGAGGCGATGTCCGCCGCGAACCGCTCCATGACGCGCCACAGCCGGGCCCGCTGCACCCGCCCCACCGGGGTGCCGCGCCCCCTGCGGCCGCAGCGCAGGTACTCCTCGGGCGCGCGCAGTCCCTGCGCCAGGACGACGTTGCGGTACTCCTGGGACAGAAAACGCTCCGTCCACGGCAGGTCCTCGCGTGCGGCGGCCCGGGCCCAGGCGCTCTTCTCGGCGGCGGCCGTCAGCGGTCTGGGCGAGCTGCCGCGCGCCTCCCGGACGGTCCGGGCGGCGAGCGCGTCCACCGTCGTGACGTCGACGCGTTCCAGCAGGCGGGCGTCGGTGTCGCCGAGCAGGAGCGCCAGGCTGTCGCGCAGGGAGGCCGCCATGGCGTTGGTGAAGGTGGTGAGCAGGATCCGGTCGCTCTCGCGGCCTTCGCGCAGCAGGTGCCGCACCCGGTGGAGGGCGACGACGGTCTTGCCGGTGCCGGGTCCGCCGGTGACCTGGGCGGGACCGTTGAAGCCGGGGTGGTAGGCGTGGCGGCGCTGGGCGGGGTGGAGGAAGACCCGCCAGCGGGTGAAATCCTCGGTCAGGATGCGTTCCAGCTCGCCGGGGCCGGTGACCTCCACTATGCGGTCGGGTGTGTTGAGGATCGCCTCGGCGAGGGTGACCCCGGGCCGCTCACCGGCCGTGCGCACGGTCTGCCCGCGCGGGACGATCAGCTGCTCCCAGACCTCCTCGGGGGAGTAGCCGTGCGCCAGGTACTCCAGCACCTCGTACTGGTCGGCGGGCATCATGGGCGGCGCCATGACCGCCAGGTCGTCGGCCGTGACGCAGACGCGGGCCAGGCGCAGGACCTGGTCGTCGACGCCGAGGTCGCGCAGCACCGTGTCGGAGTGCTCCTCGAAGAGGCGGACGGGGGTGTCGTCCGCCTTCGTCCCGAAGTACGTCTCCATCTGCTCCAGGGCGTCGACGTTGCGCACCTCCAGGCCTTTGGTGGCGCCGTTGACCGAGTAGACGCGCTTGCAGGCCCAGTTGATCGCCTCGTCGTGGTGGGCGACCCGCAGGAGGGTGAACAGTTCGCTTCCGTCGTCGGGGGCCAGGAGGACGCCCCGGTAGGCCCTGGTGACGCGTATCGTGCGGATCCGGGGGTCGCGCGCCCGCTCCAGCTTCTCCAGATGCATGCCCTTGCTGGCGTGAAGCTGGGGGACGGTCATGCTCCGGAACATCCGGATCGCGTCGTTGGCCTCCTTCTGGACGGGCCTCGGCAGTGAGACGAGGTCCGCGACGAAATCGCCGGAGAGGGCGAGTCGGGGCATGGGCGTCCTCGGGTCTCGGTCGGGCGGTGGCCGGGGTCAGCCTAGAGACTCGTCCGGCCTTGAGTACCGGCACTCCGTCCGATTAGTATGTGAACTCTGTCAATCAGAAATCTTCTTCGTGCCGTCTCCGGCCGGTCCGCCTCCGGCCCGCTCCTCGCCCCACGGCCCCGTCCGAAAGGACCCACCGCATGCCGGCCCAGCCCGCCCAGGCCGCTGTCCCGCACCCGCTCGACGAGGTGCCCCAGACCTTCCGCGACGGAGACTCGTGCACGGTGCGGGACGGGCTGGTCGCCTACATCCGCCGCGATCTCCTGGGCCCCTGGGACGGCGGGACGGAGACCCTCCCGGCCGGCTCCTCCGGGCCGCGCGACCGGTACCTGGTCGGCATGCTCGGGCCGCGGCCCCGGGACGTCACCACCGACCGGATCACGATCGCGGCCGCCCAGAGCGCGGACGGTGAGTCGGGGGACGAGCGGGAGGGCGACGACGGCGAACTCCAGGACCGGCTGACCCCGCAGGCCGCGGGCCACATCCGGGCATCGTCCATGGGGCTGGCCTTCACCGTTCCCGCCTCCGTCGGCACGCTCAGCGCCACCGTCCGCTGGGGCCGCTACACGCAGTCGGAGGAGAGCACCGACCGGGGCACCACCCGCAGGGTCTGGTCACGGGAGCAGATCGTGCGCCCGGTGGACATCGACGTGACCGGCGCCACCGACCGGGCCGCCCCGCTGGAGGGTGACGCCGTGATCCTCGACGTGCAGGTGCGGCGGGTGGCGCGGGACACCGCGCGGGCGGACACCGAGGAGCTGCGCGTCGTCGAACTGGCCCTGGTCAACAGGCTGGAGGACAGCCGCGAGGCCCGCGACGCCAACTGGCTCTTCCAGACCGGCATCGAGGTCACCGCCTTCCCCGACGACCAGGCGGCGGTCTTCCTCCCGGTCGACGACCCCCTCGACCCGGCGAACCGGGGCAACGTCCCCGAGGACCCCGAGGACCGGCGGCTGCGCCTCCTCTACCGCGACAGCCTCAGCCACGCCAAGGGCCGCAACGTCGCCGTGCACGCGCACGTGCGCGACGGCGAGCGCAACGCGCACCGCCTGACGACCGACTGGCTCCCGGAGTACGACGTCCGGGCCACCACCGCGCCGACCGCCGAGGGGCAGACGCTCCTGCGCGGGCTCGAACTCGGCATGGACGAACTCGCCGCTCTCGCGGTGCCCGCCCGCCGCACCGAACTCGCGGCCGCGCTCGCCCCGCTGGCCGACGGCTACGGCACCTGGCTCGAACAGCAGCGCGCCAGGGCCCGCTCCCTGCCCGACGACCTGCGCGCCTCGGCCGAGGTGGCCGTCGAGCAGGCGCTGGACGTCTGCGACCGCATAACGCTCGGCATCGACAGGCTCGTGGCCGACGAAACGGCCCTGGAGGCCTTCCGATTCGCCAACCGCGCCATGGCACTCCAGCGCCGCAACACCGCCGTCGCCGCCGCCCGCGCCGGCCGCGAGGACGACCACGGCTCCTGGCGGGAGGCGTACGACGGGATAGGCGCCAGGGGCAAGGAGGCCGCCAGCTGGCGGCCGTTCCAGCTCGCCTTCGTCCTGCTGAACCTCGACTCCCTGACCAGGATCGGGCACCCGCACCGCGGTACCGGCCGGGAAGCCCTCGTCGATCTGCTGTTCTTCCCGACCGGCGGCGGCAAGACCGAGGCGTACCTGGGCCTGGCCGCCTACACCTTCGCGCTGCGGCGCCTGCAGGGGACGATCGGCTCGGGAACGGAGGCACGCAGCGGCGAAGCGGGGGTCGGGGTCCTGATGCGCTACACCCTGCGCCTGCTGACAGCCCAGCAGTTCCAGCGTGCCGCCGCCCTGGTCAGCGCCTGCGAGGTGCTGCGCCGCGAGGAGTTCGCCCGGGACGCCCGCTGGGGGGCCACCCCGTTCCGCATCGGCCTGTGGGTGGGAACCTCCGTCTCGCCCAACTGGTTCGACGAGGCCAAGGAGCAGATCGCAGGCGCCAGGGAGAGCGCGAGCGACAAACACGCCCGGGTCCTGCAGGTCCTCACCTGCCCCTGGTGCGGCAGCGCGCTGACGGCCCGCTCCCACATGGAGTACGACGAGGCGCGGCGCCGTGTCCTGCTGTACTGCCCGCGCGGGGAGGGGGAGGACCGCTGCCCCTTCTCCCGGCGCGAGTCCCACGGGGAGGGCATCCCCGTCCTCACCGTCGACGAGGAGATCTACCGGCTCGCCCCGTCCCTGCTGATCGCCACGGTGGACAAGTTCGCCCAGCTGCCGTGGAACGGGTACGCGGGCCTGCTGTTCGGCAGGGTCACCGAGATCTGCCCCCGCCACGGCTACCGCCACGACGACCTCGACGCCAGGACCGGCTGCGGAAGCCGCCACAACGCCAGGGGCGGCCGGCCCGGCGTCACCGCGCAGCCCGTCACCCGGCTGCGGCCCCCGGACCTGATCGTCCAGGACGAGCTGCACCTGATCTCCGGCGCGCTCGGCACCACCGTCGGCCTCTTCGAAGCAGCCGTCGACCAGCTGTGCACCTGGAGCCTCACCGACGAGCGGGGACGGCGCCACGAGATCGGTCCCAAGATCGTCGCCTCCACGGCGACCACCAAACGGGCCGCCGACCAGGTGCGCGGCGTCTTCGGCCGCAAGGTCGCCGTCTTCCCGCCGCAGGTCCTCGACGCCGGCGACACGTTCTTCTCCCGGCAGGTCGGGCTGAGCCGCGAGCACCCCGGCCGCCGCTACCTGGGCGTGTGCGCCCACGGCACCCGGCTGAAGGCCGCCGAGATCCGGGTCGCCGAGATCCTGCTACTGGCCGGGCAGCAGCTCTTCGACGACCACGGCAGGCCCGCGGACCCCTACATGACGCTCGTCGGCTACTTCAACGCCACCCGCGAACTCGCCGGCATGCGCAGGTACATGGACGACGACATCACCACCCGCGTGCGCTCCAACGGCAGCCGCAGGGGCCGGGACACCCTGTCCGACCGCATTGTGAGCAGGACCGGCATGCTGAGCATCGAGGAGCTCACCTCCCGTATCTCCTCGGCCGACATCGGCGCGACCCTGAAGCGCCTGGAGATCGAGTTCGACCCCGAGCGCGACACCTCCGGGAGGCGGCGCGCCTTCCTGGACGAGTACCGGGCCGCGATACGGGAGAAGCGCGAGCCCCGCGCCGCCATGACGCCCACGGCCCGGCAGGCGGTCGACGTCGTGCTGGCCACCTCCATGCTCCAGGTCGGCGTCGACGTCTCCCGGTTCGGTCTGATGCTGGTCGTCGGCCAGCCCAAGAACACCGCCGAGTACATCCAGGCGTCCTCGCGCGTCGGCCGCGACGCCCGGCGCCCGGGTCTGGTGGTGACCCTCTACAACTGGTCCCGCCCGCGGGACCTGGCCCACTACGAGGACTTCGAGCACTACCACGCCACGTTCTACCGGCAGGTCGAGGCCCTGTCCGTCACCCCGTTCACCCGCCGCGCGCTCGACCGGGGCACCGCCGCCACCTACGTCGCCGCGCTGCGGCACGCGGCGTACGAGACCTCCCGCAACCTGGACGCCCACGACATCGACCTCGACGGGCCCCAGGCCCGGGACGTCGAGCGCCGGCTCCTGGAGCGGGCCGAGCGGGTGGGGGGCGAACGGGCCCGCGAGTACCTGGGCGAACGCCTGGACCGGCTGAAGGACGAGTGGCGCGGCACGCGCGACGGGAGCGGCGCAACCCTCGGCTACCGCAAGGAGAAGCGGAAGACGACCACCGTGAAGGGTCTGCTGAAACGGGCGGACGGCTCCCGGTGGACCGAGCTGACCGTCGGCATGTCGATGCGAGAGACGGAGAACGAGATCAACCTCCTGCTGCCCGGCGGCGGGGCCTTCCTGGAGGAGCCCTCGGCAGACGGCCCCGACTGGAGCTTCGGCGCGCCCGGCACCGAAGCCGGTCCGAGTGCCGACCGGGAGACGACGGCGACCGTGGACAGCGACGAGTACGGCCCCACGTCGGCCGGTACGGCAGGGAAGGCGCAGCGATGAGTACCCACTTCAACCGCAGGGTCGGCGCCGTCCGCCCCAGCCACCTGATGTTCACCGCCGGCATCGGCTCGCTGGTCGATCTGCCGAACTTCTCGGTCCTCATCAAGGGAACCGACTTCTGGAGCCACTCCGGCGCCGCCACCGACTACGACATCGACGAACCCCGGCTGCGTGCCGCCGTCAACCGGGCCCTCCAGCGCTACGGACGCGGCCGGATCGACGAGCTGCGCGCCGCCCCCTGGCTGGAGGGTGCGGACACCGACCCCAGGGGCTGGGCCGCCCAGGGCGTCGGGGTGCCCGTCACGCCGTTCCCCCAGTGGCTGCGCTGCACCGCCTGCAATGTGCTGGCCGCGGTCGACTCCGGCGAGTTCGCCTTCGTCAACTCCAACCCGCGCACACCCCACGAGGCGAAGTTCGTCCACGACTGCAGGCGCGGAAAGCCGCTCGCCGTGGCCGCCCGCTTCACCCTCGTCTGCACCGACGGCCACCTCGACGAGTTCCCGTACGCCCCGTACGTCCACCACGGGCAGGACTGCGGCAGGGCCCGGCGTCCGAAACTGCGCATGAAGGACCACGGCGGCAACCAGGCCGCCAACGTCACCATCGAGTGCGTCGCCTGCGGCGCCAAGCGCAACATCCGGGAGGCCATGGGCGAGCGCGGCCGCCGCCACCTGCCCCGGTGCCGCGGACGCCACCCCCACCTGGGCACGTACAAGGCGGACGGCTGCGACGAGGCCGCCGTCCTGATGGTGGCGGGCGCCTCCAACCAGTGGTTCCCCCTCACACTCAGTGCCCTGGCCCTCCCCCGGGCGCGGGGCGGTGACATCGACAAGCTCCTCGACGACCACTGGCCCGAGCTGCGGACCGTCGAGAACCGGGGGCAGCTCGACTTCATGGCGAACCTCCCCCAGTTCGGTTTCCTCAAGGAGTTCGACGCAGACGCCGTCCTCGCGGCGATCACGGCCCGCAAGCGGGGAGCCGACGGGCCGGCTCCCTCCGCGCCCGACGTCCAGGCCGATCTCTTCGGCCCCGAGTGGGACGCGCTCTCCGGCCCCGTTCCCCCGCCCGGCGACGACTTCGCCCTGCGTCAGGTCCCGGTCCCGCCGCCCCTGGGAGAACTCTTCTCCGACGTCCGCCAGGTCGAGCGGCTGCGCGAGGCACGCGCCATGATCGGGTTCACCCGGCTCGACGCCCCCGACCCCGAGTCACCGGAGATCGCCACCCGCGTGAGCCTGTCCCGCGGCGCGCAGAACTGGGTTCCGGCCGGCGAGGTGCGCGGCGAGGGCGTCTTCCTGCGCGTGCGGGACGACCTCATGGCCCAGTGGACGGCGCGCGTGGAGAAGTCACCGCAGATGGAGGCCCACCGGGAGGCGTACGCCCGGTTCCGCCGGAACCGGAAGTCGGATCGCATGACGAGTGACTTCGACCCCCACCAGGGCTGGCCCGGGGCCCGGTACATCGCCCTGCACACCCTTTCCCACCTGTTGATCCGCACCATCGCCCTGGAGTGCGGCTACAACTCGGCCTCGCTCGCCGAGCGGATCTACGCCGGAGACGAGCAACATCCGAGGACGGGCATCCTCGTCTACACCGCCGTCCCGGACTCCGAGGGCACCCTCGGCGGCCTGGTCTCCCTCGCCGAGGAGCGCGAGTTCGGCCGGATCGTCCGCCGCGCCCTGGCCGACGCCGGGCACTGCTCGGCCGATCCGCTCTGCTCCGAGCGCCTGCCGCACGACCCGGACGACTACCTCCACGGAGCCGCCTGCCATGTGTGCCTCTTCGTGTCCGAGACCACGTGCGAGCGTGCCAACAGGTTCCTGGACCGCCGCTTCCTCGTGCCGCTCTCCGAGGACAGGGAGCAGGTGCTGACACCGGCCGGTCTGCTGCCGTGAGCCGGCCCGGGTTCGAGGCGGCGGCCGAGGCCGCCGTCGCCGCTCTCGGCCTCTCCCGTGCCAAGGACCTCGTCGGCCTGCTGGCACAACGGCGCGCCAGGGAAAGGGCACTGACCGAGCTGGCGACTCCGGGAGTCGGTGAGGCCGTCGCGCGGCTGTACGACGCGATGGAGACGGAGTCGGTCCCCCACACCGAGGCGGCCGCCTACGTGCGGGGCTTTGTCGCCGCCATGGCGCGCGCCCGCGACGCGGTCCGGGTCCGCACCGTGTGGAGCGGCCCCTCGACGCCGGCCGTGCCGG
The DNA here is from genome assembly GCF_043660855.1 of Streptomyces shinuiensis. Taxonomy (NCBI): domain Bacteria; kingdom Bacillati; phylum Actinomycetota; class Actinomycetes; order Kitasatosporales; family Streptomycetaceae; genus Streptomyces; species Streptomyces shinuiensis. The sequence continues at coordinate 1,148,054 of NZ_JBIHML010000001.1, forward strand.
TGCGGGCGACCGCCCGGGTGCTCGTCGAGGTCATCGAAGGCGCCCGGGAGGAGTTACTGGCCATGACGTACGCGGCCCGGCCGTACCCGGCCCTGACGCGGGCCCTGACGAAGGCCTCGGAAAGGGGCGTGGAGACGCACGTCGTGGTCGAGACGCTGGCCGGCGCACGCGGTCTCCTGGCAGGCCGTGAACCGGCCGACGCGTTCGCGTCCGTGCCCGGTGTACGCCTGTGGCACTGGGCACGCGATCCGGCCGAGCAGCCGCGCTCCCGCCAGCACGCCAAACTCGCGGTCGCCGACCGCCGCACCCTCTTCCTGGGCAGCGCCAACCTGACCGAGTCCGCGGCGCGGCGCAACATCGAGGCGGGAGTGCTGGTGAGGGGCGGTGACGCGCCGCGGCGGGCGGCGGAGCACATCGTGGAGTTGCAGCGCATGGGCGTGCTCAGACCTCTCCGCCCCTGACCGTCCCGCCTCACGTCCCGCCCGGCGAAGGGACGGGCGGGACGTGTGCCGGGGGCGCTACGCCAGCCCCGCCACCAGTTCGGCCAGGTCCTTGCGGCGACCGGTGTAGAAGGGGATCTCCTCGCGGACGTGGAGGCGGGCGCGGGAGGCGCGCAGGTGGCGCATCAGGTCGACGATGCGGTGCAGCTCGTCGGCCTCGAAGGCCAGCAGCCACTCGTAGTCGCCCAGCGCGAAGGAGGCGACGGTGTTGGCCCGCACGTCCGGGTAGCCGCGCGCCATCTTCCCGTGCTCGGCCAGCATCTCGCGGCGCTCCTCGTCCGGCAGGACGTACCAGTCGTAGGAGCGCACGAACGGGTAGACGCACACGTACGCGCGCGGCTCCTCGTCGGCGAGGAAGGCCGGGACGTGCGAGCGGTTGAACTCGGCGGGGCGGTGCAGCGCCATGTTGGACCACACCGGCTCCATCGCGCGGCCCAGCCTGGTGCGCCGGAAGAGGTTGTACGCCTCCTGGAGCGCGTCGGCGGTCTCCGCGTGCCACCAGATCATCACGTCGGCGTCGGCGCGCAGCCCGGAGACGTCGTAGGTGCCGCGCACGGTGACGTCCTTGGCGGCGAGCTGCTCGAACAGCTCGCGGACCTCGTCGGCGTGGCCGGCGCGGTCCTCCGGCAGCGCCTCGCGCAGGCGGAAGACGGACCACAGGGTGTAGCGGATGACCTCGTTGAGGTCCTTGGCCTTCTTGCCCGCGTTGGGCGTCTTGCGGGGTTCAGCAGTCATGGGTTCATTCTCCCCCTGTCCGCGGGGCGGCCGGTGGCCGGGCCCTCGATCCGGAGCGGAGCACCGCCTCGGCGGCGGTACGGGCGCTCGCGATGCACGCCGGGATACCCACACCGTCGTACGCCGCGCCGCAGACGGCCAGGCCCGGCAGGGCGGCGAGGTCGCGGCGTACGCGGGCGACGCGCTCCAGGTGGCCGACGGGGTACTGCGGCAGTCCGCCGCTCCAGCGGGTGACGGTGGAGGCGGCGGGTCGGGCTGTGAGCCCGATCGCGGTCCCCAGGTCCCGCAGGGACAGCTCCACCAGGTCGGCGTCGTCGCGGCCGAGCACCTCCTCCTCGCCGTAGCGGCCCAGTGAGGTGCGCAGGACGAACAGGTCGGGGTCCTGGTCGGCGTTCCAGTGCCACTTGTTGGTGGAGAAGGTGGACGCCTTGATCGCCCGCCCGTCGGCGGCGGGGACGAGAAAGCCCCGGCCCTCGGGCACACGGGCCAGGTCGCGGCGGCGGAAGGCCATGGTGACCAGGGCCATGGAGGCGTACTCGACCTGCTCCAGCTCGGCCGCGGCGGCCGGGGAGTGGCCGGCCAGCAGCCGTGCGGCGGCGGGGGCGGGTACGGCCAGGACCACGGCGTCCGCCTCCAGCGGGCGGCCCGCGGCGATCGCCGTCCAGCCGCTCCCGGTGCGGCGCAGATCGCTCACGGGGGCATCGGTGCGGATGTCGGCGCCCGCGGCGCGGCAGGTGCCGGCGACGGCGCCGGGCAGCCGTCCCATGCCACCCTCGATGCCCATGAAGACGGGCCCTTCCTGCCGGGCTGCCGCGGCGCGCTCCTGGACGCCGCGTACCGCGGCCAGCAGCGAGCGCTCCCGCCGGGCCGCGTCGAACAGCGCGGGCACGGAGGCGCGCATCGAGATCCGGTAGGCGTCGCCGGCGTACACCCCGCCCAGCAGCGGCTCCACGAGCCGGTCCACGACCTCGCGGCCGAGGCGGGCGGCGACGTACTCGCCGACGGCCACGTCCTCCCCCACCCCGGTGCGCGGCAGCTCGGCGTCCTCGGCGGCGCGGGCCAGGCCGTCGGGCGAGAGGATCCCGGCGAGGACGGCCGGGTCGGCGGGTACGCCCATGACGTGGCCGGTGGGCATCGGGCAGATCTCGCCGCGGGTCCAGATCGCCGCGGTGCCCGTGGCGGGCGGCCGGAGCGCGTCGCCGAGACCGGCGGCACGGGCGAGGTCGAGGCCCTCGGGGCGGCGGGCGAGCATCGACTCGGCGCCCAGGTCGACGGCGGCGTCCGCGATCCGGCCGGCGTACAGCTTGCCGCCGAGGCGGGGCGAGGACTCCAGGACGGTCACGCGCGCGCCGCCCTCCAGCAGGCGGTGGGCGGCGGCGAGCCCGGAGATGCCGCCGCCGATGACGATGACGTGCATGGCTCCACTCTCCCAGACCGCCGCCGGCTCCCGTGTGCCGCCCCGGCCGGGAGGGGCGCGGCCCGGCGGTGACACGGCTGCGGCCCGGCGGTGGCTTTCCCGAGTCCCGAACGTGACCGCTTCGCTACCGGGGAACGGCAACCGGTCCGCGCGGCCGCCCGTCCAACTCGCGACATCCACCGATGTGTTGGGGGGCATTGATGTTCACAGGCAGGTTCACGCCCGCGGTCGGCGGCGCGCCCGCGCGGCGCGGGGCGTCGGCCGCGGTTCTGCTGGCCGCGGCGCTGGCGGTCACCGGCTGCGGCGTGGCGGGGGACGGCGGCGGAAGCACCGCGGCCAAGGCCGACCGGGGCGTGGCAGCACCCGAGGCACCCGGTGCGGCCCGCCAGGAGGCGGGACAGCGGGCCGGTCAGGAGGCGGGGGCATACGAGCAGGGCGCCTCGCAGACGGACCGCGAGGCCGCCGGTGGCCGGAGGGCGGCCGACGACGCGCCCGACCTCGCCGCGACCCACGTCATCCGTACGGCGTCGCTCACCGTCACGGCCGAGAACGTGCCGGAGAAGCTGGCCCGGGCCCGCGCGGTGGTGGAGACCGCGGGCGGCTACGTGGCCGACGAGGACACCGGCAGCGACTCCGAAGGGCACGACCGCTCCCGTATGACGCTGCGGGTCCCGCCCGAGGAGTACCAGGGGGTGCTGGACGAGCTGGCCGGGCTCGGCAAGCAGGTCGAGCGGAAGGTCTCGGCCAAGGACGTCACCGATCAGGTGGTCGACGTCGAGAGCCGGATCAAGACGCAGAAGGCCAGCGTGGAGCGGGTGCGCAAGCTGATGGACGAGGCCGGGGCGCTGTCCGACGTGGTGACCCTGGAGGCCGAACTGAGCAGTCGGCAGGCGGATCTGGAGGCGCTCCAGTCGCGGCTGAAGTCCCTGGAGAGCCGCACCGGGATGGCCACGGTCACGCTGGTGCTGCGCGAGCCGGACGCGGAGCCGGTCGAGAGGGAGGAGGACGACACGCCGTCCTTCCTCGACGCCCTGGCGGGTGGCTGGCAGGCCTTCGTCTCGACGGTCCGCTGGATCACGGTCGTCCTGGGCGTGCTGCTGCCCTTCGCGGCGGCGGCGCTGCTGGTGACGGTGGTGTGGCGGCTGGTGCGCCCCTGGCTGCCGAGGCGTCCGGAGGGTGTGCTGCCGCGGCGCACCGGGCCGGCCGTGCCGCCTCCGGTGGCGGTTCCGGGGCCCGGTGCGGCACAGGACGCGGCGCCGGGCGGGGGTGCGGCGCGTGAGGAGGACGGCCGCGCGGAGGGTCCTGGAGGAGGTCCCGTGGAGGGCCGGAAGAAGCCCGGGACCACCCCGGAGGAGCCAAAGGCCCCGGAGAAGGAGTGAGGGAGTGAGGGAGACGCCGGCGGGCCGGGCCCCTCCCGGGGAGGGGCCCGGCCCGCCGGCGTCCCGCAGGATCCCGTGGCGCCCAGCGCCGTCCCGCTCCGCCTCAGCGCACCGTCTGCTCGTGCACGTACTCCACCAGGCGGGTGAGCGCGTCGGGGTCGGTGTCGGGCAGCACTCCGTGGCCGAGGTTGAAGATGTGCCCCGGCAGGCCGCGGGCGGTGTCCAGCACGCGCCGCGCCTGGGTCTCCACGGCCTCGCGCGGCGCGAAGAGCACCGCCGGGTCGAGGTTGCCCTGGACGGCCTTGCCCGGGCCGATCCGGCGGGCGGCCTCGTCCAGCGGCACCCGCCAGTCCGCGCCGACGACGTCCGGGCCCGCCTCGGACATCGCGCCCAGCAGTTCTCCGGTGCCGACGCCGAAGTGGATGCGGGGGACGCCGTAGTGGGCGACGGCGTCGAAGACCTTGGCCGAGGCCGGCAGCACCGAGGCGCGGTAGTCGGCGGGGGCCAGAGCCCCGGCCCAGGAGTCGAAGAGCTGGACGGCGCTCGCGCCCGCCTCGATCTGCGCCTTCAGGAAGGCGGTGGTGATGTCCGCGAGCCGGTCCAGCAGGTCGGCCCACAGCCCCGGGTCGCCGTACATCATCGCCTTGGTGTGCTCGTGGTTGCGGGACGGCCCGCCCTCCACGAGGTAGCTGGCGAGGGTGAAGGGCGCGCCGGCGAAGCCGATGAGCGGGGTGGCGCCCAGTTCGGCGGTGAGCATCCGGACGGCCTCGGTCACGTACTCCACGTCGCCCGGCTCCAGCGGGCGCAGCCGCTCCAGGTCGGCGCGGGAGCGGACGGGCCGCTCGACGACGGGGCCCACCCCCGGCCTGATGTCGAGGTCGAGGCCGATGGCCTTGAGGGGCACGACGATGTCGCTGAAGTAGATGGCCGCGTCCACCCCGTGGCGGCGGACGGGCTGGAGGGTGATCTCGGTGACGAGATCGGGGCGCATGCAGGAGTCGAGCATCCCGATGCCCTCGCGCACCTTCCGGTACTCCGGCAGGGAGCGTCCGGCCTGCCGCATGAACCACACCGGGGTGTGCGGCACGGGCTCGCGGCGGCACGCCCGCAGGAAGGCGGAGTCGGCGACCGCGGGGTCAGCGGATCCCGCGGCGGAGGGGGTCTGGGCTGCGCTTCGGTCGTCGGCGGTCACAACCAGAAGTCTCGCACGTGTCCCTACCCGTCCGGAGCACCCGTTCCGCCTACGCTGCCGCCCATGGCAGCGGCGCGAGCACACCAGGCGGACGGTACGGCGGGTCCCGGCGGTGAGGAGGCGCCGCGGGCCTTCCGGCAGGCCGTGGCGGCACTGTCGGGGGTGCGGCCGCGCCCGGAGGTGCGGCTCGGCCCCCTGCCGCCGCCGAGGAGGCTGGCGCCGTTCGCACACGCGGTGGAGGCGTCGGTCGAGGCCGAGGGCGAGGAGCTGGCCGACGGGCGGTTCGTGCTGCTGCACGATCCCGCCGGGCAGGAGGCGTGGCGGGGCTCCTTCCGTGTGGTGACCCTGGCCCGCGCCCGGCTGGAGCCGGAGATGTCGGGGGATCCGCTGCTGCCGGAGGTCACCTGGTCATGGCTGGCGGGGGCGCTGGAGGCGCGGTCGGCCGGGTACACCGCGGAGGGCGGCACGGTGACGCGGGCGGACTCCCACTCCTTCGGGGAGCTGGCGGACCGGGCGGTGCGCTCGGAGCTGGAGGTCCGTGCCTCGTGGACTCCGCGGGAGGGTCCGGGGGAGGCTGCGGCCGGACATCTGGCGGCCTGGTGCGATCTGCTGTGCCAGTGCGCGGGGCTGCCGCCGGAGGAGGGCGAGGGGGCGGCCGTCGTACCACTGCCGCAGCGCCGTGGCCCGCAGCCACTCTGATGGTTCCCCGGATCGAGCCCCTGTCCGATTTGCCGGAATTCTTCACTCACTCATTCGTGATCATTCCCTAAAGACGGACCGGCGGAGTGCCGAAGGATTCTGTGACCCCTCACGGGGCTCATCCCATCCCGACTTCCCCCATAGTCGGCTTCCGTCCGCTCTCCACTCCCCAGGAGGCCCGGTGTCCGTTCTTCTTGAGCACCCCACAAGCCTGGTCGCCTACCGCCCGAACAAGCCGACGGCCATGGTCGTCGTCGCCGACCCCCGGGTCCGTTCCACCGTCACCCGCCACCTGTGGGCGCTCGGTGTCCGGGACGTGATCGAGGCGTCTTCGATCGCGGAGGCCCGCCCCCGTGTCGCCAACCCGCGCGACATCTGCGTAGCCGAGGTCCACCTGCCCGACGGCTCCGGCCTGACCCTGCTGTCCGAGACCCGGGCGGCGGGCTGGCCCAACGGCCTCGCCCTCTCAGCCGCCGACGACATCGGCGCCGTGCGCAACGCCCTCGCGGGCGGCGTCAAGGGCTATGTCGTCACCGGCACCCGCGGCACCCCCGGCCACCCCGGGCGCCCCGGCACCGCACCCATCGGCGCCGCCGCCGCCCGCATGCACCGCCGCCCGCCGGGCGCCCCCGGCCACTCCAGTGGCTACCGCGAGCTCTCCGGCCGGGAGATCGAGGTGCTGCGGCTGGTGGCGGAGGGCCAGTCCAACAAGGCGATCGGCGTCTCCATGGGCCTGTCCGCCCTGACCGTCAAGAGCCACCTCGCCCGGATCGCCCGCAAGCTGGGCACCGGCGACCGCGCGGGCATGGTCGCGGTCGCCCTGCGCACCGGCATCATCCACTGACCCCGCTCCCCCGCGTCGCCCCCTCACCCCCACGCCCCCCTTACCGCTCCGACCCCACCCGCCCGCCCGGCCGGTTCCCGGCCGGGCGGGCGGGTGCGCGGCGTCCGCCGACGTGACGTTCCGTCGTCGGACGCCGCACATCACGTGCGCATGGATACCCTTGTCGCGTGACCGACGCCCAAGAGACCTCCATAAGCAACGCAGCTCGGCCTCCCGCACGGGAGGAAGGTCCGGCGCCGGTCCCCTTGCTGGAACCGCGCGAGGGCATCCCGCCCGTGACCGCCGCCCCCGAAGCGCTCGCCGAGGTCGTGGACGCCTTCGCCGCGGGCCGCGGTCCCGTGGCCGTCGACGCCGAGCGGGCGTCCGGATACCGCTACGGGCAGAGCGCCTACCTCGTCCAGCTGCGCCGCGCGGGCGCGGGGACCGCACTGGTCGACCCGGTCGGCTGCCCGGACCTGACCGCCCTCGGCGAGGCGATCTGGGACGCCGAGTGGGTGCTGCACGCCGCCACGCAGGATCTGCCCTGCCTGCGCGAGACGGGCATGCGCCCCGCACGGCTGTTCGACACCGAGCTGGCCGGACGGCTCGCGGGCTTCGCCCGCGTCGGCCTCGGCGCGATGGTCGAGAACGTCCTGGGCTACTCCCTGGAGAAGGGCCACTCCGCCGTGGACTGGTCCACCCGCCCGCTGCCCGAGCCCTGGCTGCGGTACGCGGCGCTGGACGTGGAGCTGCTGGTCGACCTGCGCGACGCCCTGGAGGAGGAGCTGGAGCGCCAGGGCAAGCTGGAGTGGGCGCGCCAGGAGTTCGCCGCCATAGCGGCGGCCCCGCCGGCCGCCCCCCGCAAGGACCCCTGGCGCCGCACCTCGGGCATGCACAAGGTGCGCAGGCGGCGGCAGATGGCGGCCGTGAGGGAGCTGTGGACGGCCCGCGACCAGGTGGCGCGGCGCCGCGACGTCTCACCGGGCAAGGTGCTCACCGACACGGCCATCGTGGAGGCCGCGCTGGCGCTGCCCGCCACCGTGCAGGCGCTGGCCGCGCTGCCGGGGTACGGACACCGGATGGGGCGCAGGCAGCTCGAGCAGTGGCTGGCAGCGGTCCAGCGCGCCCGCGCCCTGCCCGATTCGGAACTGCCGCGGCCCGCCCTGACATCGGCCGGGCCGCCGCCCCCGCGCGCCTGGGCCGACAAGGACCCGGCCGCCGCCGCCCGGCTCGCGGCGGCGCGGGCGGCGGTGACGGCGCGCGCGGAGGAGCTGAGCCTGCCCCAGGAGAACCTGCTCACCCCCGACACGGTGCGGCGGCTGTGCTGGGAGCCCCCGGGCGAGGCCTGCGAGTCCGCGGTCGCGCGGGCACTGCGCGACCTCGGCGCCCGGCAGTGGCAGGTCGAGCAGACGGCGCCGCTGCTGACGGCCGCCCTGTCGGCCGTCCCGTCCGACGTCTGACGGGGCCGGTTCCCCTCACCGCACGGCGGGGGACCGGGCTTTCACTCGCGCGCGGGTCCCACATAGGGTGACTCCCTGTTGACAACCCAGGGGGGATGAGGAATGTCCTATCCGAACTACCCGAACCAGCCGTACCCGCCGCAGCCGCAGCCGCCGAACCCGTCCAACACGCTCAGCATCGTCGGCATCGTGCTCGGCTGCGTCGCCTTCCTCTTCTGCCCGCCGCTCTTCGGCATCGCGGGGATCATCTGCGGCGCGGTCGCCAACTCCAAGGGGGAGCGGCTGGGCAAGACCGCCATCGGGGTCTCCGTCGCGGGCCTGGTCGGTGGCATGATCCTCGGCTTCGTCGCCTTCCAGGGCATGTACGGCGTCTGAGGTTCCGGGGCGCGTACGGCGTCCGAGGCCGGCCGCGCGCCCCTCTTCCGGTTTCCGGGCCCGCCCCTGCGGGGCGGGCTCGTGCCTCGCCGCCCGGCGGGCACACGGAAGTGTGACGTGCGACTCCCCGGGAGAGGGGCTGTCCACCTGAGAGTTACCGGCAAGTAGCATAAGCTCCGGGAAGCGCGCCGTACGGCGTACCACCGCACCCCTGGAGGAGAGCCAACGTGCCTCGTACCGCTAGGGACGTCGTCTTCGTCGACGGCGTCCGGACCCCGTTCGGCAAGGCGGGCCCGAAGGGCATCTACCACGAGACGCGCGCGGACGACCTGGTCGTCAAGTGCATCCGTGAACTGCTGCGCCGCAACCCGGATCTGCCACCGGAGCGCATCGACGAGGTCGCCATCGCCGCGACGACCCAGATCGGCGACCAGGGCCTGACCCTGGGCCGCACCGCCGGCATCCTGGCCGGGCTGCCGACGACGGTGCCGGGCTACTCCATCGACCGCATGTGCGCCGGCGCCATGACCGCCGTGACGACGACCTCCGGGTCGATCGCCTTCGGCGCCTACGACGTCGTGGTCGCCGGCGGTGTCGAGCACATGGGCCGCCACCCGATGGGCGAGGGCGTGGACCCCAACCCGCGCTTCGTCTCCGAGAAGCTGGTCGACCAGTCCGCCCTGTTCATGGGTATGACGGCGGAGAACCTCCACGACCGCTACCCGCACATCACCAAGCAGCGCGCCGACGAGTACGCCGTGCGCAGCCAGGAGAAGGCCGCCAAGGCGTACGCCGACGGCCGGATCCAGGCCGACCTGGTGCCGATCTCCGTGCGCCGCTCCAACGAGGAGGCCGGGGAAACCGGCTGGGGCCTGGCCACCGCCGACGAGCCGATGCGCCCGGGCACCACCCTGGAGCAGCTCGCGGGCCTGAAGACCCCCTTCCGTGCCCACGGCCGGGTCACCCCGGGCAACGCCGCCGGTCTCAACGACGGCGCCACCGCCTCCCTGCTCGCCGCCGAGGACGTGGCCCGCGAGCTGGGCCTGCCGGTCAAGATGCGCCTGGTCTCCTACGCCTTCGCCGGTGTGGAGCCGGAGGTCATGGGCGTCGGCCCGATCCCCTCCACCGAGAAGGCGCTGACCAAGGCCGGCCTGTCGATCGACGACATCGGCCTGTTCGAGATCAACGAGGCCTTCGCCGTCCAGGTGCTGGCCCTGCTGGACCACTACGGCATCGCCGACGACGACCCGCGCGTCAACCAGTACGGCGGCGCCATCGCGTTCGGCCACCCGCTGGCCTCCTCGGGTGTGCGTCTGATGACGCAGCTCGCGCGGCAGTTCGAGGAGCAGCCGCACGTCCGCTACGGCCTGACCACCATGTGCGTCGGCTTCGGCATGGGCGGCACCGTGATCTGGGAGAACCCCCACTGGGAGGGCAAGTGAGCAACACCGCCGAACTGCTGAAGGGCGCAGCCGAGCTCTTCCCCGACGAGGTCGTCACCACCGCCCATGTGCGCCACCTCGACCTCCCCCGGGGTGCGGGCCGCTTCGCGCTCATCACCCTGGACAACGGCCTGGACCACACCAAGCCCACCACGCTCGGCCCGCAGTCGCTGGTCAACCTCGACAAGGCGATCGACCAGGTCGAGGCCGAGGCGGCCAGGGGCGAGATCGTCGGCGCCGGCGTGACCGGCAAGCCGTTCATCTTCGCCGTCGGCGCCGACCTCAAGGGCGTGGAGGTCATCAGGCGCCACGAGGACGCGCTGGCCATCGGCAAGGGAGGCCACGACGTCTTCAAGCGGCTGTCCGCCCTGGCCGTGCCGACCTTCGCCTACTACAACGGCGCCTCGATGGGCGGCGGTGTCGAGGTGGGCCTGCACTGCTCCTACCGGACCGTCTCGCGGGCCGTCCCGGCCTTCTCCCTGCCCGAGGTCTTCCTCGGCCTGGTCCCCGGCTGGGGCGGCTGCACCCTGCTGCCGAACCTGATCGGCGCCGACCGCGCGGTCTCGGTGATCATCGAGAACTCGCTCAACCAGAACAAGCAGCTCAAGGGCGAGCAGGTCTTCGAGCTCGGCATCGCCGACGCGATCTTCGACGGCGCCGACTTCCTGGAGCAGTCCCTGATCTGGACCGCCTCGGTGCTCCGCGGCGAGCTCGAGGTCGAGCGCCCGGACGTCGACCGCGGCGAGGCATGGGACCAGGCCGTCGCCCGCGGACGTGGCATCGCCGACTCCAAGGTGCACGGCGCGGCCCCTGCCGCCTACCGCGCGCTGGACATCATCGCGGCGGCGAAGAACGGCGACCTGCGGCAGGGCTTCGACTCCGAGGACCGCGCCCTGGCCGACCTGATCATGGGCGACGAGCTGCGCAGCGGCCTGTACTCCTTCAACCTGGTCAACAAGCGCGCCAAGCGCCCGGCCGGCGCCCCGGACAAGAAGCTGGCCCGCCCGGTCACCAAGGTCGGCGTCGTCGGCGCCGGTCTGATGGCCTCGCAGCTCGCCCTGCTGTTCGCCCGCCGTCTGGAGGTGCCGGTCGTGCTGACCGACATCGACCAGGAGCGGGTGGACAGGGGCGTGGGCTACGTCCACGAGGAGATCGACAAGCTCCTGCTCAAGGGCCGCGTCAACCAGGACAAGGCCAACCGGCTCAAGGCCCTGGTCACCGGCTCGCTGGACAAGGCCGCCGCCTTCGGCGACGCCGACTTCGTCATCGAGGCCGTCTTCGAGGAGATGGGCGTCAAGCAGCAGGTGTTCGCCGAGGTCGAGGCGGTCGTGCCCGAGCACGCCATCCTGGCCACCAACACCTCCTCGCTGTCGGTCACCGAGATGGCGGGCAAGCTCAGGCACCCCGAGCGGGTCGTGGGCTTCCACTTCTTCAACCCCGTCGCCGTACTGCCGCTGCTGGAGATCGTCCGCGCCGAGCAGACCGACGACGCCTCGCTGGCGACGGCCTTCGCGGTCGCCAAGTCGCTGAAGAAGACGGCCGTACTGGTCAAGGACGCCCCGGCGTTCGTCGTCAACCGCATCCTGACCCGCTTCCTGGGCGAGGTGCTGCGCTCCATCGACGAGGGCACCCCCGTCGAGGTCGCCGACCGGGCACTGGCCCCGCTGGGCCTGCCCATGTCGCCGATCGTCCTGCTGGAGCTGGTCGGCCCGGCCGTCGCCCACCATGTGGCCGGCACCCTCAACGCCGCGTTCCCCGACCGCTTCGCCGTCTCGGAGAACCTGGGCCGCATCGTCGGGGCGGGCAAGCGCGGCCTGTACGTCTACGACTCCGGCAAGCCGGAGCTGGACCCGGAGGTCGCCGCCCTGTTCGAGACCGGTGACACGGTGCTGACCGAGGAGCAGGTCCGCGAGCGCGCGCTGAACGCGATCGCCGAGGAGATCCGCCTGATGCTCGACGAGGGCGTCGTCGCCGAGGCGCAGGACATCGACCTGTGCCTGATCACCGGCGCGGGCTGGCCCTTCCACCTGGGCGGCATCACGCCGTACCTGGACCGCGAGGGCGTCTCCGAGCGCGTGTCCGGCAAGCGGTTCCTGGAGCCGGGCGTGGCCGGCGTCCCGAACTGACGCACCGGGGCGGCTCACCGCCGCTTGCGCCGACGGCGCCCGTCCGCACCCCGAGTGCGGGCGGGCGCCGTCGCGTGCGCGCGGGATTCCGGCGTGCGCGCGGGTCTGCGGCGCGGTGGCCGGGTGGTGGCCGTGGCACCCTTGGGCCATGCCCGGACGCCTGTGCCCCCTGCTCGTCGTGGACGCCGCCAACGTCGTCGGCTCGGTGCCGGACGGCTGGTGGCGGGACCGGCGCGGCGCCGCCGAGCGGCTGCGGGACCGGCTCGCGGCGCGGGCGGCGGGCCCGGACGGAGACGGGGGAAACGGCGGGGAGGGCGAGGAGATCGTGCTCGTCGTGGAGGGCGCCGCCCGCGGGGTGGCCTCGATGCCCGGGGTGCGGGTGGTGGAGGCACCCGGCAGCGGGGACGACCGGATCGTGGAACTGGTGGCGGCCGAGGGCCGCGGCCGGCGCTGCACGGTGATCACCGCCGACCGCGGGCTGCGCGAGCGGGTGGCGGCGCTGGGCGCCCGGGCGGCCGGGCCGCGCTCGGTGCGCTGACCCCCTCCCGCGGCTCAGCGGGCGCCGGCCGCGCCGCGTCCCCCGTGCCCCTCGCGCTCCGGCCGCAGCACGTACACCACCGCCCCGTCCACCCGCTCCGCGCGCTCGTAGTGCGCCGCGAGCAGATAGCGCAGCGTCGGCATCCTGGAGGGAGCGTACGGCTTGCCGCGCGAGTCGTCGACGATCACCTTCGGCGGGTTCCCGGACAGCTCGGCGCGGAAGGTGTGCCAGCCGCCCTCGACGCCGTACCGCTGGCCCACCCGGTGCCCGTCCCGGCCGCCGCTGAAGTTGGTGAGCAGGCCGGCGGTGAGATAGCGGCTGGCCGGGCGGCGGTCGGCCAGCCAGTAGCCCTCCGGGTGCATGCCCCACAGCAGCACCTTCTCCTGCGGCCCGGCGTATCGCCGCGCGGCGTCGGCCACCTTCCGGGCGTGGTCCAGTTCCCCGCTGCCCGCGACCGCGCTCCAGCCCAGGAACAGCACGCACGACAGCGCCGCGCACAGCGCGGCCCGGCGCGCCCACCCACCGCCCAGCAGGTGCAGGGCGCCCGCCCCCAGCAGGGCCAGCGGCGGCAGCAGTTGCAGGTAGTAGTGGCCAAAGAAGTGGAAGCCGGAGACCACGGCGACCGCGGAGGCCGCCAGCCAGATCCACAGGTCCGCCGTCGGCTCCCGCCGCCGCGGCGGCGGGCGCCGCCTCAGCGCCGCCGCCAGTGGCACCAGCAGCCCCGCGAACCCCGCCGCCGCGATGGCGGTGTTGCCCAGGCCCCGGCCGAGCACGTGCAGCTCCGAACCGGTGAAGGAGGCGTACGCGCCCGATCCGGTGACCGTCCAGAACAGGAAGCGGGACCAGCCGCAGGCCGCGGCCACCGCCGCTACCGGCAGCACACAGCCCGCGCCCAGCCGGACCAGCGCGGCCCGCCGCGGATCGCCGGGCCGCACCGAACGCCACAACAGGAACAGCACCGGCAGCAGGGCCGTGCCGCCCGTCTGCTTGACCAGGAAGGCTCCGGCGACCGCGAGGCCCGCGGCCGTCCATCGCCTCCGGTCGGCGCACCAGAAGGCCGCCGCGGTGAACGGCAGCATGAAGACCTCGAAGTTCGCCGCCTGGGCGTCCTCGGGGTTGAGGCCCACCGAGGCCAGGACGAACAGCACGCCGGCGGCCCATGCGGCCCGCTCGCCCCAGCGTCGGCGCGCCAGGGAGGCCAGCAGTGCGGCGGTCGCAGCCACCGCCGCCACCGCCGCCACCTTCACCGGCCACAGCGAGGCGTCGCCGAAGAGAGCGAAGGCGCCCTGGTACAGCCAGGGCACCAGGGGCGGTTTGCGGTCCACGACGGTGTCGTAGAGCGCTCCGCCGTCCTCGAGCATCCGGGCCTGGGTGGCGAGGAAGCCCTCGTCGGGATTCCACAGCGGGCGCAGGAAGGACGGGAGGCGGGTGAGCGCGGCCAGCAGCACCAGCACGGGCAGCAGCCGGGGCCACAGCGGCCGCGGCCGGCCGGCGGGCACGGACGGCAGCCGGTGGACGAAACCGCCGGCCGGCCGACGGGCACCGGGCCCCTGACCCCGTGCGGCCTTGGGCGGTGCCGTGCGAGCGCTCGGCAGCCGCACGGACCGGGGTGGGTCAAAGGCGGTCGGCATGGGCTACAACCTATCCGTCCCCTCCGCCGCCCCGGCGGGCACCGGTGCGGCGTGCCGGGACGCTGCGGGAACGCCTTCGGGGCGGGCTCGGGAACCGGGCTCGCCGGTCCGCCCGGAGTGCCGGGCGGACCGGTCGGAGGGGAAGGGGCGCGGTCAGTCGCGGGCGGTCTCCGTGCCGAGGCCGTCCGCGCGCTCGGCGTCCTCGGTGCCGTAGCGGCCGCCGAGCTTGGCGACCAGACCGGTGACCTGGCGGGCGATGTCCGGCGCGGTCAGACCGATCTCGGCGAGCACCTCGCCGCGGGAGGCGTGGTCCAGGAACTTCGGGGGGATGCCGAAGTCACGCAGCGGCACGTCCACGCCCGCGTCGCGCAGCGCCTGCGCGATCGCCGAACCGACACCGCCCGCCCGGCTGTTGTCCTCCACGGTGACGACGACGCGGTGGCGGTCCGCCAGCGGCGGCAGCGCCTCGTCGACCGGCTTGACCCAGCGCGGGTCCACCACGGTGGTGGAGATGCCCTGCTTCTTCAGCAGGCCGGCGACCTCCAGGCACATCGGGGCCAGCGCGCCGACCGAGACCAGCAGCACGTCCGGCCGCTCGCCCTCCTCCGTCCGCGCCTCGCGCAGCACGTCCATGCCTCCGACCGTGGATACCGCGGGCACGGCCGGACCGACTGCGCCCTTGGAGAAGCGCACCACCGTCGGGGCGTCCTTCACCTCGACGGCCTCTCGGAGCTGGGCGCGGAGCTGGTCGGCGTCGCGCGGGGCGGCGATCCGCAGTCCGGGGACGACCTGGAGGATCGACATGTCCCACATGCCGTTGTGGGAGGCCCCGTCGGTGCCGGTGACCCCGGCCCGGTCCAGGACGAAGGTCACTCCGCAGTTGTGCAGGGCGACGTCCATCAGCACCTGGTCGAAGGCGCGGTTGAGGAAGGTGGCGTAGACGGCGAAGACCGGGTGCAGTCCGCCGGTGGCCAGTCCGGCCGCCGAGACGGCGCCGTGCTGCTCGGCGATGCCCACGTCGTAGACGCGGTCGGGGAAGGTCTCGGCGAACTTCCGCAGGCCGACCGGCTGGAGCATCGCGGCGGTGATGGCGACGACGTCCGCGCGCTCGCGGCCGAGCTTGACCATCTCGTCGCCGAACACCGAGGTCCAGTCGGCGCCGGAGGCCGCCACCGGCAGCCCGGTGTCGGGGTGGATGACGCCGACGGCGTGGAAGCGGTCGGCCTCGTGCTGGACGGCGGGCTGGTAGCCGCGGCCCTTCTCGGTCAGGCAGTGGACGATGACCGGGCCGCCGAAGCGCTTGGCGCGGGTCAGGGCGGACTCCAGGGCCGCTATGTCGTGGCCGTCGATGGGACCGAGGTACTTCAGGCCCAGGTCCTCGAACATGCCCTGCGGGGCGATGACGTCCTTGATGCCCTTCTTGGCACCGTGCAGGGTCTCGTACAGCGGCCTGCCGACGACCGGGGTGCGGTTGAGCAGGTCCTTGCTGCGGGCGAGGAAGCGCTCGTAGCCGTCGGTGGTGCGCAGGGTGGCCAGGTGGCTGGCCAGGCCGCCGATGGTGGGCGCGTAGGAGCGCTCGTTGTCGTTGACGACGATCACCAGGGGGCGGTCCTTGGCGGCGGCGATGTTGTTGAGCGCCTCCCAGGCCATGCCGCCGGTGAGCGCGCCGTCGCCGATGACCGCGGCCACGTGGTGGTCCTCGCGGCCCAGTACCTGGTTGGCCTTGGCCAGTCCGTCGGCCCAGCCCAGCACGGTGGAGGCGTGGGAGTTCTCGATGACGTCGTGCTCGGACTCGGCCCGCGAGGGGTAGCCGGAGATGCCGCCCCTGGCCCGCAGCCCGGAGAAGTCCTGCCGCCCGGTGAGCAGCTTGTGGACGTAGCTCTGGTGTCCGGTGTCGAAGAGGACCTTGTCCCTGGGCGACTCGAAGACCCTGTGCAGGGCGATGGTCAGCTCGACCACGCCCAGGTTGGGCCCGAGGTGACCGCCGGTCTTCGAGACCGCCTCGACGAGGAAGGTCCGGATCTCCCTGGCGAGCTGGTCGAGCTCTTCGGGGCTGAGCCGGTCGAGATCGCGCGGTCCCGTGATGCGGGTCAGCAGAGCCACCCGTGCCTCCTTGCTGGTCGAGCCGTACGGGCTTGTGCCGATCCGACGAGTCTAATGTTCCGGCCGCCCGGCCGTGCGGCGGCCACCGCGTTGCCGCCGTCCGGGTGTGTCGCGGGAAGACCGCGGACCCTTGCGCGGCCGGTGCGCACACGCCCGGTGCCGGGCCCCTCGGAGCGAGGGGCCCGGCACCGGGCGGAGCGGGAGGGCGGGCGGGTGCGCGGTCAGCTCCGGCCCGCCGAGCGCTGGGTGCGCCGGGACACCGAGTCGATGACGACCGCGGCCAGCAGCACCGCGCCCGTGATCATGTACTGGATGGCGGCGGCGATGCCCAGCAGGGCCATGCCGTTGGCGATCGAGCCGATCACCAGCATGCCCAGCAGCGCGGACCACACCGAGCCGCGCCCGCCGAAGAGGCTGGTGCCGCCGATGACGGCCGCGGCGATGGCCTCCATCAGCAGGTTGCCGCTGCCCGCGCCCTGGTTGGCGGCCAGGATTCGGGAGGCGATCATCAGTCCGCCGCAGGCGGCCATGGTGCCCGCGATGGAGAAGACCGAGATGCGCACCAGCTCGACGTTGATGCCGGCTCGGCGCGCCGCCTCGGTGTTGCCGCCGAGCGCGAAGACCTTGCGGCCGTAGGAGGTGCGCTTGAGGACGAAGTCCAGCGCCACCAGCACCGCCAGGAAGATCAGCAGCGCCAGCGGCATGCCCTGGTACTGGTTGAGCATGTAGGCGGCGCCGAAGGCCAGCAGGGCCAGCACCGCGGTGCGCACGGCGATCTCGCTCACCGGGCGGGCGGGGATGCCGGCCGCGGCGCGGCGCCGGGCGCCGGCGAACTGGACGGCGAAGAAGACGCCGACCGCGACCGCCGCGGTGCCGTAGGCGACCGCGATGTCGGTGAAGTAGTGGTTGGAGAGGGTGCCGACCAGGCCGTCGCGGTCCAGGTTGATGGTGCCGTCGGTGCCGAGCACCTTCAGCATCAGGCCGTTCCAGGCGAGCAGGCCCGCCAGGGTGACGACGAAGGCGGGGACGCCGATCTTCGCGAAGAAGTAGCCGTGGAAGGCTCCGACCGCCGCGCCGGTGATCAGCGCCAGGGCGACCGCCAGCCACTCGTTCATCCCGTTGTTGACGGCGAGTACGGCGAAGACGGCGGAGGCCAGACCGCTGACCGAGCCGACCGACAGGTCGATCTCGCCCAGCAGCAGCACGAAGACGATGCCGACGGAGATCAGGCCGGTGCCGACGACGTAGACCGACAGGTTGGAGAGGTTCTCGGCGGACAGGAAGGCCGAGTCCTGCATCTGGAAGATCGCCCAGATGAGGATCAGGCCGACGACGACCGGGACCGAGCCCAGTTCGCCGGTGCGCATCTTCCGCTTGAAGTCGGCCCAGTAACCCGCCAGGCCCTCCTCGCGCACGAGCAGCCGGGGGTCGGCGGCGGGCGTGGCGCCCGCGGCGGGAGCACCGTTGCCGGAGGCGGGGGCGGTGTCTTCGGAGTTCTTGGAAAGCTTGGTCTCACTCACGGTCGGCTCCCCGCGGTACGCGCCCTGCGGCGGGTCACGGCGTTCTCCGTGGCGCCGGTGATGGCGGAGATGATCTCTTCCTGGGATGTGCTCGCGACGTCGAAGACGCCGTTGTTGCGGCCGAGCCGGAGCACCGCCACCTTGTCGGCGACCGCCTTGACGTCCGCCATGTTGTGGCTGATGAGGACGACGGCCAGGCCGCGTTCGCGCAGCCTCTCGACCAGGTCGAGGACCTGGGCGGTCTGCTCGACGCCGAGGGCCGCGGTGGGCTCGTCGAGGATGACGAGTCCGGGCTCGCCCAGCATCGAGCGGGCGATCGCGACGACCTGCCGCTGGCCGCCGGAGAGGGAGGCGACGGGGATTCGGACGCTGGGGATGCGGATCGACAGGGTGTCGAGCAGTTCCCGGGCGCGGCGCTCCATCTCGATCTCGTCGAGGACGCCGGAGCGCAGGATCTCGCGCCCGAGGAACAGGTTGCCGACCACGTCGAGGTTGTCGCAGAGCGCGAGGTCCTGGTAGACGGTCGCGATGCCCAGCTCCTGGGCGTCGTGCGGCCGGTTGACCTCGACGGCTCCGCCCTGCCACTCGAAGACGCCCTCGTCGGCGGGGCCGACGCCGGCGATCGTCTTCACGAGGGTGGACTTCCCGGCGCCGTTGTCGCCCACCAGGGCGACCACCTCGCCTGCGTGGACCTCCAGATCGACGTCGGTGAGCGCCTGAACGGCACCGAAGCGCTTGGAGATTCCGCGCAACGCCAGTACAGGCGTAGCGGACACGTGAACCAACTCCTAGAACAGGACAGGACGGGGGTGGGGACCGGCCGGTGCCCGCGCCCGGCGGGGTGGAGGGGGCGCGGGCACCGGTGGGCAGGCGGGGTGCCGGACCGTTACTTCAGACCGGCCTTCTCGCACGCCTTGGCGTACTTGGCCGTGCAGATGTCCTCCACCGAGTAGAGGCCGTCCTCGACGACGGTGTCCTTGAGGTTGTCGACGGTCACCGCGATCGGCTCGATCAGGGTCGCGGGGACGTCCTTGGTGGTCGCGCTGTCGACGGTGGTCCCGGTCTCCGGCTTCTCGCCGCGGGCCAGGGCGACGGCCATCTCGGCGGCGGCGTAGGCCTCGGGCTGGAAGGGCTTGTAGACCGTCATGAACTGGTCGCCGGAGATGATGCGCTGGACGCCCGCCAGTTCGGCGTCCTGGCCGGTGACCGGCGGCAGCGGGTCGACGCCGGCGCTCTTGAGGGCGGTGATGATGCCGCCGGCCATGCCGTCGTTGGCGGAGTAGACGCCGACGATGTTCTCCTTGCCCAGGGAGGCGATGGCGCCGCTCATGTTCTTGTTGGCCTCTTCGGGCTTCCAGCCGGTGGTGTCGTAGGACTTGCCCACCTTGACCTTGCCGTCCAGGACGGACTTGGCGCCCTTCTTGAACATGGCCGCGTTGGGGTCGGTCGGCGACCCGTTCATCATGACGATCTGGCCGTCCTCGGCCTTGTCGCCGAGCCTCTCCAGCAGGGCAGTGCCCTGGACCTTGCCGACCTGCTCGTTGTCGAAGGAGGTGTAGGCGGAGATCGGGCCCTCGGCGAGGCGGTCGTAGGCGACGACCGGGATCCCGGCCCGGTCCGCCTTGTTGACGGAGCCGGCGATGGACTTGGCGTCCACCGCGTCCAGGATGATCGCGTCCACCTTCTTGGTGATCATCGAGTTCATCTGCTGCTGCTGCGTCGACGCGTCCTCCTTGGCGTTGACGTAGCTGACCTCGCAGTCGGAGCAGAGCTCCTTGATCCTCTTCTCTATGAGGGGCTTGTCGAAGTTCTCGTAACGGGCCGTCTGGTCCTCCGGCAGCAGCAGGCCGATGGTCAGCGGGCCGTCCTTCTTCTTGTCGTCGCCGCCCGAGCCTTCGCCTCCGGCTTCCTTGGCGCTCCCGCATGCGGCGAGAGAGACGGCCATGGCGGTCGCGGCCACGGCCACGGCGGCACGGCGCAGTTGCGTGTTCATACAGAACCTCCCTGACGAGGCCGCGTCACTGCGGCCGAGGTGGCAGGAAGTCAACTCGTAGTAACACCTGCCGTCAAGAAGTAAATTCTTAACGAGACAGCAACGATGCCATGTGTGAACAAGGTGAACACAGAGTGGCAACGAGAGCGCTCTCGCCCACATGACACGGACACGAAGGCACCTTTGGTCCCCGTCCGTCCCGTCCCTCTCTTCGCTTGTTTTCCGCGCCCCGCCCTGTCCCGCCCCGAACCCGGACTCCACCCCCGGACCCCGCCCCCGGTCAGGCTCCGGCGGAGGCTGTGACGGCCGGCACGCGCCCGGTCCCGTTCAGCGAGCCGTCCAGCAGCGTGGAGTCACCCATCTCGCTCAGCACCAGCGCCAGCGCGCCCAGCACCTCCGCGCGGCCGCCCAGGGCGCCGGGCACCACCGTCAGCTGCCGGGCCGCGCTGGGGATGGCGTACCGGGAGACCGAGTCGCGGATCGGACCGAGCACCAGCTCCCCGGCCTCGGCCAGATCGCCGCCGAGCACGACCCGGCTGGGGTTGAGCAGGTTGCACAGGTTGGCGACACCGCTGCCCACATGGCGCCCGACGTCGGCCACCACCCGGCGGCAGCCGAGATCGCCGGAGCGGGCGAGCCGGACCATCTCGGGCATGGTCAGGCCGGGCCCGTGACTGGAGTGCAGCAGCGGCAGGACGTAGCGGGCCGCGGTGAACGTCTCCAGGCAGCCGCGGTTGCCGCACCGGCACACCGGGCCGGACTCGTCCAGCGTGATGTGGCCGATCTCCCCCGCGGTGCCGCCCGGACCGCGGTAGATCTGGCCGTCGATCACCAGTCCCGCGCCGACGCCGCTGGCGACCTTGATGTACGCCAGGTCCCGCGCGCCTCGTCCGCTGCCCCACACCAACTCGCCCAGCGCGCCGAGGTTGGCGTCGTTGTCGACGTGGACCTCCACGCCGAGCCGGGAGGCCAGCTCCTCACGCGGGTTGGTCCCGGCCCAGCCCGGCAGGATGGTGCTGGAGCCCAGCACGCCGGTCTCGACGTCGATCGGGCCGGGGACGCCCAGGCCCATCCCGATGACCTTCTCGCGGCGGAAGCCGGTCACCTCGATCAGCCGCTCCACCAGCCGCTCGGCCCGGTCGAAGCCCTGGGAGGCGGAGGCGTCCACGTCGATGGGCTCGGACTCCTCGGCGAGCACCTGGTGGGCCAGGTTGCCGACGGCCACGCGCAGGTGGGAGTGGCCGAAGTCGACGCCGACCACGATCCCGGCATCCCCCGACAGCGAGACGCTGCGGGCCCGGCGCCCTCCGGCGGAGGTCGGGGTGACCTCGACCGTGCCGTTGTCCTTCAGCTCCCGGACGATGTTGGAGACCGTCGCGGCCGACAGCCCCGTGGTCCGCGCGATCTCCGCCTGGGTGAGCGAGCCCGCGATGCGCACGGCTCGTACCACCCGCTCCAGATTGGCCCGGTGCAGAGAGGACTGCGACCCCGGAGTCTCCACGACTCATCCACTCCCGCCTCGACGGGCGGCTCGACGACCTGCCCGTGGACCGCACCACGCCGACGGGGTGCGGCTTGTCTCCAATACGTGAACCATAAGGACAGCCTGAAGCGTTATCTCCCGTCAAGACCTTGAGCGGGGTGGGCGCTCAGATGTTATCCGCGCACGGAGGGCGACACTCCCGGTGCGGGGAGGTGCGGGGAGGTGCGGAGGGACGCGGAGAGGCGGCCACCGGTGCGCGGTGGCCGCCTCGGGTGCGGCAGGGGCGGCCCGGTCCTACTTCAGCGCGCCCGCGGTCAGTCCCGCCTGCACCTGGCGCTGGAAGACGACGTAGACGACGAGGATGGGCAGCACGGCCAGGGTCAGCCCGGCGAAGAGCCCGCCCCAGTTGCCGCGGTAGCCGGTCTGGGCCGCCAGGTTGGCCAGGCCCTGGGTGAGCACGTACTTGTCGGCGTCGCCGACGTGCACCACCTGGGGGATGAGGTACTGGTTCCACTGCCCCAGGAAGTTGAAGATCCCCACGCTTATCAGGCCGGGCTTGGCCATCGGCAGCATGACCTGGAAGAAGATCCGGCTGTGCGAGGCGCCGTCGATCTCCGCCGCCTCCGCGATCGAGGAGGGCAGGGTGCGGAGGAAGGCCGACATGAAGAAGACGGTGAACGGCAGCGAGTAGGCGATGTAGACCAGGATCAGGCCGTGGTAGGTGTCCAGCAGTGCGAAGTTCTTCATCACGAAGAACAGCGGCACCAGGGCGACGATGATCGGGAACGCCATGCCGCCGACGAACAGGAAGTAGACCAGCCGGTTGCCGGGGAATTCGTAGCGGGCCAGGACGTAGGCCACCATCGAGCCCAGCAGCATGGTGCCGGCCACCGAGCCGCCCACCACGATCACCGAGTTGATCGTGTACTGGCCGATGTTCGCCTCGTTCCAGGCGAAGGACCAGTTCTCCCAGTTCAGCTTCCCCGGAAGCGACCAGGGGTCCTCCAGGATGGCGCCGGAGGACTTGAGGGAGTTCATCACCGCCCACAGCAGGGGCCCGGCGGCCATCACGGCCCACAGCGCCAGGAAGGCGTGCGAGAAGGCGTTGAGGGTGCGTCCCTCCGTGCCGCCCCCGTCCCGCCCGGCGCCCTTGCCGGGCGCGTTCGCGGGCCGCTGCGGGCCGGCTGTGCCCTTGGTGAGGGCCGCGGCGGTCTCCTCCGGGTCCCCCGGCCTGAGGGAGGGCGACGGTTCGGCAGTGGTCATGGCTGGTTCTCCCGCTGGCCTGTCAGAACTCGATCCGGTCCTTGCTCCGCCCGAACGCCATCGCCGCCACGGAGAAGACCATGGTGACGATCAGCAGGGCGACGGCGACGGCGGTCGCGTAACCGGCCTGTCCGTCCTGGAACGCCTTGTTGTACAGGTAGACCGGCGCGACGATGGTCGAGTAGGCGGGGCCGCCCGCGTTCACCGTCAGGATGTGCACCACGGCGAAGGCGTCGAGCGCCATGATGCCCATGTAAACCCAGCCGGTCTGCACGGTGTCGCGCATCAGCGGCAGGGTGACGCGGAAGAACGTGGTCGCCCGGCCGGCGCCGTCCAGCAGCGTCGCCTCGTAGATCTCGCGGGGGATGGAGCCCATCGCGGCGGAGAAGAGGACCACGTAGAAGCCGACGTTCGCCCACACCATCACGACCACGACGCACCAGAAGGCCAGCCGGGGGTCGCCGAGCCAGCTCTGCTGCCACTCCCCCAGGCCGACGGCCGACAGTATGCCGTTGAGCAGGCCGCCGGCGGGGTTGAAGATGTACTTCCACAGCACCACGACGATCGCGATCGACAGCGCCTGCGGGAAGAAGTAGACGATCTTGTAGAAGTGTGAGCCGCGCACCCCCGCCACGGCCTCGCCACGCCGGTGCCGGCCGCCGACGTTGAGCATGAAGGCGAAGAACAGGCCCAGTCCGAGGGTGATGACGGGCAGGATCAGCAGCAGCAGGACGTTGTGCCACAGCGCCTTGCGGAAGATCTCGTCCTCCATCAGACGGCTGAAGTTGTCCAGCCCGACGAAGGCGAAGTCGCTGCTGAGGCCCGTCCAGTCGGTCAGCGAGTAGTAGAACGTCTGGAAGAAGGGCGACACGACCAGGACGCCGTAGAGCGCCAGGGGCACCGCGAGGAAGCCGGCGATGAACCGGTACTTCAGATAGGTCCGGTGGTGGGGGGAGACACGCCGCTCCCCGCGGCCTCCGCCGGCCCCTCCCGGCGGGGGCGCCGCTTCCCTGGAGGCCTCGGCAACCGCCGGGCTGTCACTGGCCATGCCGCCCTCGTCCCATCTGCGTCTTCCGGCTGTTCCGGTTCTTCCGGCCGGTCCACTCCTCCCGGGCCCCCGCCGGGAGCCGCCGGCCCCCGGCGGGGGGCCGGCTCACGCGTGCTTGTACTTCCTGACGGAGTCGTCCTTGGCCGTGCGGTCGGCGTACTCCTGGCACTTGTTCATGGCCTCCGCCGGCTTCATCCGGCCGGCCAGCAGCTCGGCGAGCACCGAGCCGATCTGCTCCTTGTGGAGGGTCTGGTACCAGTCGAAGATGCGCGGGTTGACCACGTTGTCCCCGGCGTCCTTGAGCGCCTGGCTGGAGGAGGCCAGTCCGGGGGACATCTCCATGCCGTCGGTGGCGCCGGCCACACAGGTCAGCGACTTCACCAGCCGGGAGAAGTTCTGCGCCGACTCCTTGCTCAGCATGATCCGCAGCAGTTCCATGCCGCCGGCGGGGTTGCCGGCCTGGGCGGGCACTATGAACGGCTCGCCGGCCTGCGCCCACAGGGTGCCGAAGGGCATCTTGTCGGAGTCGTCCAGTCCGGTGACCGCGCCGCAGGCCATGTCGAAGTCGGCGGGCGTGGTGTCGGCGGCCTCGTTCTCCACCCAGGAGCCGTTGGGGATGAAGATGCACTTGCCCTTGGTCCACTGCGTCTGGGACTGGATGTGGTCCAGGCCGGGGGTGCCACGCAGGATGTAGCCCTTGGCGGACAGCTCGTGGTAGGCCTCGAAGGCGCTCTTGACCGCGCCGTGCTTCCAGGCGTTCGGCTCCAGGTTGTCGATGGCGTCCAGGACCTCCCGGCCGCCGATCTTCCCGATGAACGGGTAGAGGGTGAAGGGGATGTAGTACGGGTGCTGGCCGGCGTACGTCCAGCCCGCGATGCCCTTCTTCTTGGCCTTGGCGCACAGGGCCAGCATCTCGTCCCAGGTCCTGGGGTACTCCCAGTCGTTGTCGGCCAGCAGCTTCTTGGAGTACCACTGGCCGTAGACGGTGTAGGCGTAGTTCAGGCGCCATACCTTCTCGTCGCCGTACTGGCCCATCTCGATGGTGCCCGGCAGGAGGGTGTCTCGGACCTTGGTGTCCGGGTCGTCGGCGGAAGGGGCGTCCAGCAGGGGACTCAGCTCGGCGAGCTGGTCCTTGGCGATCAGGGTGGCCGCGTCCATCTGCTCGGCGCCGGAGTTGTCGATGAGGTCGGGCGGGTTGCCGCCGACCATTCTGGGCTGGAGGACCGAGCGGATCTTCTGGGTGGCGGTGAGCTTGACCTTGCCGTAGCTCTTCTCGTAGATCTTCGCGGCGTCCTTGCCGTACTGGGTCCCGAAGCCGCCGTCGAAGATGACGAAGTCCAGGCCGGCTTCCTTGTCGACCCCCAGGGGGTTGTCCTTGGTCTTCTGGCCCTTGGCGACCTCGGTGCCGCTCCCGCCGTCGCTGCTGGCGCAGGCGGAGAGCGCGCTCATGGCGGGGACGGCGATCAGGCCGGCCGCGGTGGCCCGCTTGATCAGATCACGACGGTTGACATCGGTGGATCCCATGCTCAAGTCCTCGCCTTCTGTAAAGGACTCCGGCGGTGTGCCGGAACTCCCGGGCACCGCTTGTGAGTTGAAGCTGAGTTGTGCGGGATGTAACGCCGGTCGTGCGGAGCCGCGCCGGGCCTCGTCCGTGCCCGCCCTCCCCCGGAGCCACGACATTCGGGCCTTCGTCTTCTCATATGACCGCTCGGACGCCGACAGGTATAGTCCACTCTCCTTCCGGTGGGCAAGATCGGTGCGCGTTCGGGTGCCAGTCTTTCCCGAGTTGAGACCTCCGGGAAACGCGGCGGGGCCGTACCTCCCACCATGGGAGGTACGGCCCCGCCGTCGCCGCTTGAACGCCGCCGCCCGGTGGCCCGCCCGGTCACCCGGGCGGCGGTCAGCGGCCTCTCACTCGCGGATCACTTGCGGATCAGCGAGCGCAGCACGTACTGCATGATGCCGCCGTTGCGGTAGTAGTCCGCCTCGCCGGGGGTGTCGATGCGCACCGTGGCGTCGAACTCCACGCCGGTGTCGGTGGTCACCTTCACCGTGCCCGGGATGCCGCCCTCGTTCAGCGCGGTGACGCCGCTGACGGAGAAGGCCTCCTCACCCGTCAGGCCCAGCGACTCGGCCGACTGCCCCTCGGGGAACTGCAGCGGCAGCACGCCCATGCCGATCAGGTTCGAGCGGTGGATGCGCTCGTAGCTCTCGGCGATGACGGCCCTGACGCCCAGCAGCGCGGTGCCCTTGGCCGCCCAGTCGCGCGAGGAGCCCGAACCGTACTCCTTGCCCGCCAGGACGACCAGCGGGATGCCGGCGGCCTGGTAGTTCTGGGAGGCGTCGTAGATGAAGGAGACCGGCCCGCCGTCGGCGGTGAAGTCGCGGGTGTAGCCGCCCTCGGTGCCCGGCGCGATCTGGTTGCGCAGGCGGATGTTGGCGAAGGTGCCGCGGATCATGACCTCGTGGTTGCCGCGGCGCGAGCCGTAGGAGTTGAAGTCGCGGCGCTCCACACCGTGCTCGGTGAGGTACTTGCCGGCCGGGGTGTCCGCCTTGATGGCGCCGGCCGGGGAGATGTGGTCGGTGGTGACCGAGTCGCCCAGCTTGGCCAGGACGCGGGCGCCGGAGATGTCCTGCACCGGCTCCGGGTCCATGCCCATGCCCTCGAAGTACGGGGGCTTGCGGACGTAGGTGGACTGCGGGTCCCACTCGAAGGTGTCGCCGGTGGGCACCGGCAGCGCCTGCCACTGGGCGTCGCCCGCGAAGACGTCCTGGTAGGAGGTGGCGAACATGTCCTCGCCGATGGCGGAGGCGACGACGTCGTTGACCTCCTGCTCGGAGGGCCACACGTCCTTCAGGAAGACCGGGTCGCCGTCCTTGTCGGTGCCCAGTGGCTCACGGGTGATGTCGGCCTTCATCGAGCCCGCGATGGCGTACGCGACGACCAGCGGCGGGGACGCCAGGTAGTTCATCTTGACGTCGGGGTTGATGCGGCCCTCGAAGTTGCGGTTGCCCGAGAGCACCGAGGTCACGGCCAGGTCGCCCTCGTTGACGGCCCTGGAGACCTCCTCCGGCAGCGGTCCGGAGTTGCCGATGCAGGTGGTGCAGCCGTAGCCGACGAGGTTGAAGCCCAGCTTGTCCAGGTACGGGGTGAGGCCGGCGCGGTCGTAGTAGTCCATGACGACCTTGGAGCCCGGGGCCAGGGTGGTCTTGACCCACGGCTTGCGGGTCAGGCCCTTCTCCACGGCCTTCTTGGCCACCAGGGCGGCGGCGACCATGACGTACGGGTTGGAGGTGTTGGTGCAGGAGGTGATCGCGGCGACGGTGACGGCGCCGTGGTCCAGCTCGTACTCGGTTCCGTCGGGGGCGGTGACGGTCACCGGGTCGGACGGCGCGTCGTCGGCCGGGCCGTCGGCGTGCCACGGCGCGCCGGAGCCGTTCTCCTGGTGGCCGTAGGCCGGGGCGTCGGAGGCCGGGAAGGACTCGGCGCTCGCCTCGTCCACCGGGGAGGCCACGCCCTTGGGCCGCTCCTGCGCGGGGACGCCCGGCTTGCGGCTCTCGCCGCCGGTGACGCCGGCGGAGACGTAGTTGCGCACGTCCTTCTTGAACTGCTCTGCGGCCTCGGCCAGGACGATGCGGTCCTGCGGGCGCTTGGGGCCGGCGATGGAGGGCACGACGGTGGAGAGGTCGAGCTCCAGCTTCTCGGAGAAGTCCGGCTCGGCGGCCGGGTCCAGCCACAGGCCCTGCTCCTTGGCGTACGCCTCGACCAGCGCGATCTGCTGCTCGGAACGGCCGGTCAGGCGCAGGTAGTTCAGGGTCTCGCCGTCAATGGGGAAGATCGCGGCGGTGGAGCCGAACTCCGGCGACATGTTGCCGATGGTGGCGCGGTTGGCCAGCGAGGTGGCGGCCACCCCCTCGCCGTAGAACTCCACGAACTTGCCGACCACACCGTGCTCACGGAGCATCTCGGTGATGGTCAGCACCAGGTCGGTGGCGGTGGTGCCGGCGGGCAGCTCGCCGGTCAGCTTGAAGCCGACCACCCGCGGGATGAGCATGGAGACCGGCTGGCCCAGCATCGCGGCCTCGGCCTCGATGCCGCCGACGCCCCAGCCCAGCACGCCCAGGCCGTTGACCATGGTGGTGTGCGAGTCGGTGCCGACCAGGGTGTCGGGGTAGGCCTGGCCGTTCCGGACCATGACGGTGCGGGCCAGGTGCTCGATGTTCACCTGGTGGACGATGCCGGTGCCGGGGGGCACGACCTTGAACTCGTCGAAGGCGGTCTGGCCCCAGCGCAGGAACTGGTAGCGCTCGCGGTTGCGGCCGTACTCCAGCTCCACGTTCTGCGCGAAGGACTCCGGGGTGCCGAACTTGTCGGCGATGACGGAGTGGTCGATGACCAGCTCGGCCGGGGCGAGCGGGTTGATCTTCGACGGGTCGCCGCCGAGCTCCTTGACGGCCTCGCGCATGGTGGCCAGGTCCACCACGCAGGGCACACCGGTGAA
Source organism: Streptomyces shinuiensis (assembly GCF_043660855.1). NCBI lineage: Bacteria > Bacillati > Actinomycetota > Actinomycetes > Kitasatosporales > Streptomycetaceae > Streptomyces > Streptomyces shinuiensis. The sequence continues at coordinate 1,176,283 of NZ_JBIHML010000001.1, forward strand.
GTCCTGCATGATCACGCGGGCCGGCGTGAACTGGATCTCCCGGCCGGGCTGGGCCTGGGAGTCCCAGCCGCCCAGGGCCCGGATGTGGTCGGCGGTGATGTTCGCGCCGTCCTCGGTGCGGAGGAGGTTCTCCAGGAGGACCTTCAGGCTGTACGGCAGCCGGGAGGAGCCCTCGACCTTGTCCAGCCGGAAGATCTCGTACGACTCGTCGCCCACCTGCAGCGTGCTGCGGGCGTCGAAGCTGTTCGCCGACACGACAGTCTCCTTCAAGTGCATGGGTTCGCGCGTACCACCGCGATCCTGCCGCCCCGGGCCCCGACCGCTTCGCTCAGGCTCACCTAAGTGGAGGGTCGCCCGGCGAAGCCTCGGTGGACGCGGCGGCGGTACGTCTCTCGGTAGATATCTCGATGTCGAGATAACTCTAGTGCATGGCCGCTCCACGGTCATGCCCCGCCTCGACCCGGGTACCCGCACACCCTGCCCCAAGCACCGGCGCGGACACGGGGCGAACATGCGCTTGCCTGATAAAAGGGTGAAAATGCGAAGAAAAACTGAGACACACCCACGCCCCGGAGGTTGACATCTCATATCTGAGATAACATCTGCCTCATGACCGACGACTACCTCATGCGCATCGGCAAGCTCATCCGCGACGCCCGCCAGCACCGCGGCTGGACTCAGGCCCAGCTGGCGGAGGCACTGGCCACCAGCCAGAGCGCGGTCAACCGCATCGAACGCGGCAATCAAAACATCAGCCTTGAGATGATCGCCCGTATCGGTGAAGCCCTGGACAGCGAGATCGTCTCGCTGGGCTACTCCGGCCCGATGCATCTGCGGGTCGTCGGGGGCCGCCGCCTGTCCGGCGCCATCGACGTCAAGACCAGCAAGAACGCCTGCGTAGCCCTGCTGTGCGCCTCCCTGCTGAACTCCGGCCGCACCGTGCTGCGCCGGGTCGCCCGGATCGAGGAGGTCTACCGGATCCTGGAGGTGCTCGGCTCCATCGGGGTGCGCACCCGCTGGGTCAACGACGGCGCCGACCTGGAGATCGTCCCGCCGGCCGAGCCGGACCTGGACGGCATCGACGCCGACGCCGCCCGCCGCACCCGCAGCATCATCATGTTCCTCGGCCCCCTGCTGCACCGCATGGACCACTTCCGCATCCCCTACGCGGGCGGCTGCGACCTGGGCACCCGCACCGTGCAGCCGCACATGAGCGCGCTGCGGCACTTCGGCCTGGAGGTCACCGCGACCGAGGGCACCTACCACTCGGTGGTGGACCGCTCCGTGCGCCCCACCCGCCCCATCGTGCTGACCGAGCGCGGGGACACCGTCACCGAGAACGCCCTGCTGGCCGCCGCCCGGCACGACGGCACCACCGTCATCCGCAACGCCTCCTCCAACTACATGGTCCAGGACCTGTGCTTCTTCCTGGAGCAGCTCGGCGTGCGGGTGGAGGGGGTGGGCACCACCACGCTGACCGTCCACGGCACCTCCCACATCGACCGCGACGTGGACTACTCGCCCTCCGAGGACCCGGTGGAGGCGATGAGCCTGCTGGCCGCGGCCGTGGTCACCGAGTCGGAGCTGACGGTGCGGCGGGTGCCGATCGAGTTCCTGGAGATCGAGCTGGCCGTGCTGGAGGAGATGGGGCTGGACCACGACCGCGGCGCGGAGTACCGCGCCGACAACGGCCGTACCCGCCTGGTCGACCTCACCGTGCGGCCCTCCAAGCTGGAGGCGCCGATCGACAAGATCCACCCGATGCCGTTCCCCGGCATCAACATCGACAACGTGCCCTTCTTCGCGGCCATCGCCGCCAGCGCCCAGGGCAAGACCCTCATCCACGACTGGGTCTACGACAACCGCGCCATCTACCTGACCGACCTCAACCGGCTCGGCGGTCGCCTCCAGCTCCTGGACCCCCACCGCGTCCTGGTCGAGGGCCCCACCCGCTGGCGCGCGGCCGAGATGATGTGCCCGCCCGCCCTGCGCCCGGCCGTGGTCGTGCTGCTGGCGATGATGGCGGCCGAGGGCACCTCGGTGCTGCGCAACGTCTACGTCATCAACCGCGGCTACGAGGACCTGGCCGAGCGGCTGAACTCGGTGGGCGCGCGCATCGACATCTTCCGGGACATCTGACGCACTGCACCGCCGACGCTGCCGCACTCTCCTCTGACCTGCACGAATACAGGCCAGAGGAGGGTGCGGCGGCCTCTGTGGGACTTTTCTGGGACATTCAATCCGAGCCCGGAATCCCGCGGGCCACTCCCCCGGTCAAGCCCGTCGAGCGCACCGGGCCGCGCAAGACCGCGCTGATGGTGGCGCTGCCCGAGTGCCCGCGCGGAGCAGGACCTGGCGGAGCAGGACATGGGAGTGTTCTCACAGTTTGCACCCAGGCCGAGTCCCTTCCTCCCTTCTCCGAATCCGCCGAGAGCCGGATGTTCACCCACACACCCCGCCGCACCGTCCTCGGCTCCGCGCTCGACACCGAGGTGATCACCGACTTCGCGGGCATGCGCGGTGTCGAGCTGCTCACCATCGGCGCGGACACCACGCCAGAACAGTTGGCCGGGAGATCTGCCGGACCTCCTCGGCCGGCGCGGTCCGGCGCACGAGGACGCGAACCGGTGAACCCTTCTGCCACACCAGCGGCGTGTCTCCGGTAGCTCATCGGGAGCCAAGGCGCTGCGTCTTTCCGGGTGGGTCCGTGGTGCGTATGCCCACGGACTCACCCCAGATATGCGCGTGAGAGGCATTTCCGGCGGTGTGGGCTGTGACATCGTCCACGCACAGTACGCAGCGAAACAACCCAGAGGCGAAACCGGATGGGGCTCTGCGGGGTGTCTCCGGTGCAAGGATTCGCCGAACGGGAGGAATTCCATGAGGAAGAAGACCAGGGTCATCGCCGGCGTGAGCGCGCTGACGGCAGGGGCGGTTATGGCCATGATCGCCCCGGGCACTGCCGCAGCGGCGGCGTCTCCGGCACTGTCGTTCAACTGCGAACGGATCGCGTGGAGTTCGGATGGCAACTACCACGATCGGGATGACATCGGGGCCTCGTCGATGGCCCTGGCGCTGCTGGCGGAACGCGGTCAGCAGGAACGGCTGGTGCACTGGGACTACAACTCGCATCTGGGCAGCTCCAACAAGAGCTGGGAGGAGGACATGACCGTCGCGACCGAGGGCACCGGCGGACAGTTCGGATACGACAGCAGCGTCTTCTACAACACTCAGGAGGGCCAGGTCGACGCTGTCCAGCACCTCGCAGGCGTCATCAATCAGTCGACCGCGGACAATCGACTGTGTCTCGTGGGTGCGGGGCCGATGGGCGTGGTGTATCGAGGGCTGCGCGCCTCGAACAAGTCGGCGCACCAGCACGTCACACTGATCAGCCACTCGGACTGGAACAACAATCACGACGACGACCGCAACTGGTTCAACCTCGCGGACATCCAGCGGGACTACCCCGATGCCCGCTACCACAGAATTCCTGACCAGAACGCGGGTCTCGGCACCGGCGGTGGCGAAGGCAAGTGGTCCTGGATGGCCGACTCGCCGGATTCCGGCCTGCGGTTCGTGCACAACGTGGTGAACAACATCATGAACAAGAAAGGTGACGTGTCCGACGCGGGGATGATGTACTTCCTCGTCACCGGTGACCAGTCGGGCAATGCCGATAAGCTCCGGAACTTCCTCCAGTAACCCCCGGCGCCGGTCCCGCCGCCTTCCGGCGGACGGGCCCGGATCGGCGCGGCCCCCGGACCCCGGCACAGGGACCGGGGGCCGTTGCACGTTATCCCGGTTCAGCACGACCGCCGCGATCCACCGCGCACAGACGCCGGGGAACCCGCCCCGTGCCCGGTTCGTCGTCCAGTCCGGTGCGCAGCGTCTGCCGGCCCCGCCGGAGCCGCGTCTTGACGGTGTTGGCGGACACGCCGAGGACTTCGGCGACCGCCGCGACGGGAAGATCCGCGAGATAGTGCAGGGCCAGCGCCTGGCGATAGTGCTCCGGCATCGCGGCGAGCATCTCGCGCACGGCGACGGACTCCGGCGCGACGGGCTCGGCATGGACCGGCGGGCACATCCGTACCACCGCATGGGCGGCGCGCGCCGCCTGCCTGCGCCGCGACGACGCCAGGTTGTGAGCGACCCGCCGTACCCAGGCATCCGGAGCGTCATAGCCCCGCAGTCTCATCCAGCGGACGAAAGCGCGGGAGAACGCCTCTTGGACGATCTCCTCCGCGTCGTACCGGTTGTCCGTGACCTTGTACAACTGGCCTACCAGTCTGCTGTAGTGCGCGCGGTAGAAGCTCTCGAACCGTCCGGCGTCCGGCATGGCACATCCTTCGAAGGGGACCAGGTGACACAACCGCGATCCGGCGTGAGGCTCCGGCGGTCCGCACATCGTCACGGCGGGTCCCGCCTCCGGCCGGGCAGCCGGAACACCCACGGGACGCACGACAGAGGGCGAACCCGGCGCGGTGTGCCTCAGGCGAAGGCGATGGGGCAGCCTGCATGGCTGCTTTCAGGTGGGTACGGGCGTTATGAGCGGGGCGTCCGCGGTCGCGGTGCGACCTCGGCCCACACCGTCCTGCCTCCCGGCGGCTCTGGTGCCGTGCCCCATCGGTCGGCCAGTGCCGCCACCAGCAGCGGCACATGCCAGATGGCGAACGGTGCAGCCGCGAGACATCGGACCGGCCGGGCGCCGTGCGCCGTGACAGACAGCGGCTCCGTCGGGGAGCGGCCCGGTGAGCCGGTGCATGACGGCGGGCGGCGCACAGGTGGTGTGCCGACCGTTGTCGAGGGAAGCATGAGCATCTCATCTCCGGGGCGCACGGTGCGCCGTGTATCGCGACGGGGCGATGTACACAGGCTGCGGGTTTCGCAGGAGGGACAGGGGGAGGGACGCAAGCCGCCTCCGGTGCGGCCTTGACGTACGTGGCGCCGGATACGGCCGGGCCGGGCCAGACCATCCGCTTCTTGGTACTGGCCCGCCCGGGCGGCTTCATACTCCCCCTCTCTCGCCTTCCCCCCGCGGTGGGCGATGTGTGACGCCGGGGCGAACCCGCAGGGCCCGCCCCGGACCACCGCCCTGCCGCCGGGGTGCGGCGGGTCACTCGGAACGCGCCCAGGTCCTCGATGGATTCCGGTCACCGGTGACCTGGACGCACAGGTGCGCGCGGCCCGTCGAAAAGGACGGGGCGCTTCCGCGGCGCATGAGGGCAACCCTGCTCTCCTCAGGGGGTGGCCGACAATGCGCACACCGTGCGGAAAGGGTCCCTTGCCGCGCAGTTAACGCTCACCTAACGTCCCGCCCGCGGGTACGGGCGATGAGGTCAGCTGCAGCTGATGTCGGTGAAGACCGGAGGCTCTGCACCACTGGTGCCGGTGAACCCCGAGGAAGCGGACTCACCTGGTTCGAGGCTGCTGTTCCAGTCCGCCGCGTGCACCATCACGGTCTGCCCTGCCTGCATGTAGGTGCCGTTCCAGCCGTCGCTGACCGTGGTGCCCTCGGGAACGGTCCACTGCACGGCCCAGTCGTGCATCTTGCGGTCGCCCTCGTTGGTGATCGTCACCGTCGCCTGGAATCCTCCGGGCCAGCTGTTGTCCAGCTCGATGGCCGCGCTGCAGTCGGCGGGCTCGGGCGGGGGCGGGGGCGGCGTCTCGTCGTCGCCGAGGAAGACATCGGAGCAGCCGTAGAAGGTCTCGGTGCTGTCCGATCGCTCCCAGACGGTGTAGATGACATGCTGCCCGGTCCGTCCCTCCGGGAGCGTTCCCTGAAGACGGTAGCCGCCGTCGGTCAGCGGCGGCTGCGGGTCGGCGGTGAGGAAGGGCGCGGCATCCAGGTCGTCCCAGCTCAGCGGCTTGGTGGGGTCGTATCCCTGCCGGGTGATGTAGAGGCGGAACGAGCCGGGGTGCGGAACCCAGGCGGCGAAGTTGAACTCGACGTCGCCGCCGGCCTCCAGCTCCTGCGCGGGCCAGTCGTCCCGGGCGAGGTCGAAGCCGGCGTACTTCTCGGAGCCTCCGCTGCACAGCTGGCCGTCCGGGATGTACCCACGCGTCCGGCCGGCGCCGTCGGACCGCAGCACGCCGTACCAGTCGAACAGCGGCTGGGTGCCGGAGATGCCGACGGCGGCCGCACACGCCGGATTCTGCGGGTCGATCTCGCCGCTGGGCGACAAGCCGTCGAGATAGCAGGCATAGGTGCGGCTCGCGGGATCGACGAGCGCACCGTGGGCCGATGCCGGGCGTCCCGGTACCAGCGTCATCAGAAGGGCGATGAGGGCCACCACGAGCGGGGCGGCCACCATACGTTGACGGTGTGTCATGAGGTTCCTAACCGGAGTATGCCGATGCTCGCAGCCACGTCCGGCCATGCGCGCACGGCACGACGGCAGGAACGTGGCAGAACCGGCCCCGCGGGCATGCGCGAGGCCCCTGTCCGGTGGGGAAGCGGAACAGCGCTCTCTTGGGAGCGCTCCCATCCACCTCATGGTGCAGCGCCCGCAGGAGCCGGTCAAGAGGGAACGGAAAACGGCAGTGCACCGCGCGCCGCGGAGCCGTCCTCCCGCGTCGACCCGGAGCGGCGACACACACATGGCACGACAACTTCACCCAACCACCCTTGACAAGCAAGGAAGTTGCTGGCTTCATGTGATCGCGCCGCCGCGATTCCGAAGCGCCGACCGGTTTGTGACACCGGGGGCTTTCCGGTCGGCGCCGGGTACCGTTCACGCCAACTTGGGAGCGCTCCCATTCCTGGTGGTGTCCGCTGCCAGTTCTGCCATCGAGGCCATCGCTGATTCCGTGACGGAAGAAGCCCGTGCCGGTCCCGGCCGGCCATGTGCGCCTCGAAGTCACCACGTCGTCAGCCCCGAGCAACCGCACTCGACACCCGTGCGACACCCATGCGCTCACCGACCGCTGCCTTTCGGCGGTCCGATGCGGCGCGACTTCACCAGGGAAGGGAACGCTGCACCATGGAATCCCGACCGTTCCGCGCCGTGCGCGCCGCAGCGGTGATGTCCGGCCTGGTGGCCGGTCTGCTGCTCCCGCTGCAGACGGCGCCGACCGCGGCGGCTGCCGAGCCGCACGTGGACAACCCCTTCGTGGAGGCCGATCTCTACCTCAACCCGGACTACACGGACCAGGTGGAGACGTCCATGGCACGCACCGCCGACGAGACTCTGCGGGCGCGGATGGGCGCGCTGCGTTTCCGGCCCACGGCCGTCTGGATGGACCGGATCGCGGCCATCCACGGCGGCGACGACAACAGCGACCGCCTCAGCCTGCGCGGTCACCTCGACCAGGCCCTGGCACAGGCTGAACCGGGGCGGCCCATCACCGCCACCTTTGTGATCTACAACCTTCCCGGGCGCGACTGTGCCGCTCTCGCGTCCAACGGCGAGCTTCCGCTCACCCAGGAGGGGCTGGCACGTTATCAGCACGAGTACATCGACGCGATCACCGGCGTCATGGGCGACCCGGCCTACGCCGGCGTGCGGATCGTCGCCATCATCGAACCGGACGGACTGCCCAACCTGGTCACCAATCAGCTGGACCCGCAGTGCGCGCAGGCCAAGAGCAGCGGCATCCAGGTGGAGGCGGTGCGCTACGCCCTCGACGCCTTGCACGCCCTCCCGAACGTCTACACCTACATGGACATCGCCCACTCGGGCTGGCTGGGCTGGGACGACAACCTGCGCAACACCGTCGATCTCTACACGGAGGTGGCTCAGGGCACCGAAGCGGGGCTCGCCTCGGTCGACGGTTTCGCCACCAATGTGGCCAACTACACCCCGTCCGAGGAGCCCTACCTCCCCGACCCGGAGCTCCGTCTGAACATCAGCGGACTGCCGGTGAGGAGTTCCTCCTTCTACGAGTGGAATCCCGTCTTCGACGAGACGGACTTCGCGGTGGCGCTGTGGGACGCGTTCCGTGCCCGGGGCTGGCCGGAGACCACCGGCATGCTCATCGACACCAGCCGGAACGGCTGGGGCGGCGAAGCCCGGCCCACCGGGCCCGGTGCCGGCGACGCCGTGGACACCTATGTGCGCGCATCCGCCGTCGACCGTCGCGGGCACCGAGGGCTGTGGTGCAATGTCGCGGGCGCCGGGCTCGGCCGGGCACCGCAGGCGGCGCCCGCGGGCCACCCCGAAGCCCACCTGGACGCCTTCGTCTGGGTGAAGCCTCCGGGCGAGTCCGACGGGGCGTCGCAGGAGGTCCCCAACGACGAGGGCAAGCATGCCGACCCGATGTGCGACCCCGAGCACATCACGGCCACGGCCGGCAAGGTCCCCACCGGAGCGCTGGCGGACGCTCCGCTGGCCGGACACTGGTTCCACGAACAGTTCGCGATGCTGATCCGCAACTCCTATCCCGCGGTGCCGGCGTCAGCGGACGGCACCGACACCCTCGCCCCGTCGGCACCCTCCGGCCTGCGAGGGCTGCTGACCCGGTCCGCAAGCGTCACCCTCGGCTGGGGTGCCGCCGTGGACGACGGAGTGGTGGCCGGCTACGACATCTACCGGGACGGCATCGAGGTCACGGCCGGTCCGGTCCCGGACACCACGTTCACGGACGCCGGACTGGAACCGGGGACCTCCTACACCTATGTGGTCCGCGCCAGGGACGAGGCCGGTAACGTGTCCGCCCCCTCCGCACCGTTCACGGTGACCACACAGCCGGACGGCGCGGCGACGGGTGACCTGGAGGTCCTGCACCGGGACAACGACGCCTCCCCGGGCAACAACGCGATCCGGCCGGGTCTGAGCGTCCGCAACACCTCGTCCGTCCCGGTCGATCTGTCCGACGTCACAGTGCGCTACTGGTTCACCCGCGACGGTTCGTCCCCGGTGTCCGTCTGGTGCGATCACGCGGTGATCGGATGCGGCTCCCTGACCTACTCCGTCGTCGAGACGGCGACCCCCCTTCAGGGTGCCGACGCCTTCATCGACATCGGATTCACCGGCGGGACGCTCTCGCCGGGGGCGGAGACGGGAGCGATCGAAGTGCGCGTCAGCAAGGCGGACTGGTCGGACTTCGACGAGACCGACGACCACAGCCACCGTTCCGGAAGCGGGTATCTGGCGGCCCCCACGGTGACCGCGTACCTCGACGGCTCCCGCGCCTGGGGCTCGGAGCCCTCCTGACCGGCGGCGGGAGAGGTGCGTCCGAGCCCCCCACCCTCTCCCGCCGTCCCACCCCCGCACACACCACGCCGTGGACCTTCCACGGCAGCAGCGCGAGAAGAGAGAGGACATCCATGTCCGCACCACCCACCACCCCGCCGCGGAGGCGGTCGCCGATGCGCGCGGTGGCCGCCGCGCTCCTGGGATTCGCGATGGCGGCGACCCCGGCCGTCACGGCCGCCGCCTCCGGGAGCGAGCCCGAAGGCGCCGCGGCAGCGGCCGTCCCGCAGGAGGACTGGTTGCACACCGAGGGCAACCAGATCGTCGACGAGGCCGGCAAGCCGGTCTGGCTGACGGGCGCCAACTGGTTCGGTTTCAACACCTCCGAGCGCGTGTTCCACGGGCTGTGGACCGCCAACATCGAGACCGTCACCCGTCAGATGGCCGAGCGCGGCATCAATATGGTCCGGGTACCGATCTCCACCCAGCTGCTGCTGGAGTGGAAGGCCGGCGGCCTGGCCCCGGCCACCGGCATCAACGACGCGGCCAACCCCGAGCTCGACGGCATGACCACGTTGGAGATCTTCGACTACTGGCTTGAGCTGTGCGAGCAGTACGGGCTCAAGGTCATGCTGGATGTGCACAGCGCCGAGGCGGACAACTCCGGCCATGTGTACCCCATGTGGTACAAGGGCTCCATCACCTCCGAGGACTTCTACGAGACCTGGGAGTGGGTGGCCGAGCGCTACAAGGACAACGACACCATCCTGGCGATGGACATCCAGAACGAGCCGCACGGAACCCAGGACCAGTCCCCGCGCGCGAAGTGGGACGACTCCACGGACCAGGACAACTGGAAGTACGCCTGCGAGACGGCGGGCCGGCGCATCCTCGCCGTCAACCCGAAGGTGCTGATCCTCTGCGAGGGCATCGAGATCTACCCGCGCGACGGCGCTGACTGGCAGTCCACGAACGAGGACGACTACCACTTCAACTGGTGGGGCGGCAACCTCCGCGGGGCCCGGGAGCATCCGGTGGACCTCGGCGCGCACCAGGACCAGCTCGTCTACTCCCCGCACGACTACGGCCCGTTGGTGTACAACCAGCCATGGTTCGAGGGCGAGTGGAACCGCGACACCCTCGAAAGGGACGTGTGGGACCCGAACTGGCTCTACCTGCACAAGGAGAACACCTCCCCGCTGCTCCTGGGCGAGTGGGGCGGCTTCCTGGACGGTGGTCCGAACCAGAAGTGGATGACGGCGCTGCGGTCCCTGATCACGGAGGAGCGGCTGCACCACACCTTCTGGTGCCTCAACCCGAACTCGGGTGACACCGGGGGGCTGCTGAACAGCGACTGGACGACGTGGGACGAGGAGAAGTACGAGTTCCTGAAGCCGGCCCTGTGGGAGCAGGACGGCAAGTTCGTCAGCCTCGACCACCAGGTGCCTCTCGGGGGTATGGACAGCACCACCGGCATCAGTCTGGCCGAGGCCTCCGGTGAACAGCCGGAGCCGGACACCGAGGCGCCCTCCGCACCCGACGGACTCACCGCCGATGTCTCGGCCTCCCGGGTGTCCCTGACCTGGCAGCCGGCCACCGACAACGTACGGGTCATCGACTACAGCGTGTACCGGGACGGCGTGGAGGTGGCGAGCGGCCTGCGGGACACCGGTTTCGTCGACCGCGGCCTCACCTCCGAGACCGCGTACGCCTACACCGTGCGGGCCCGCGACGCCGCGGGCAATGTCTCCGCCGCCTCCGCCCCGCTGACCGTCACCACAGCCCCGCCCGGAACTCCCAGCGGCGATCTGACGGTCCTGCACCGCAACAACGACGACCCCCGGGACAACGCGATACGGCCCCACCTGAAGATCGTCAACAACAGCGACCAGCAGGTCGACCTGGCCGATGTCACGATGCGCTACTGGTTCACCCGGGACGGCGACTCCTCCGTACAGGCATGGTGCGACTGGGCCGTTGCGGGATGCAGCAACCTCGAGCTGCGGGTGGTCGAACTCGCCGTGCCCGTGGACGGAGCGGACGCCTACGTCGAGATCGGGTTTACCCAGGGCAGCCTGGCGCCCGGCGCGGACACCGGGGACATCCAGATCCGGGCGAACAAGACCGACTGGTCGGTGTTCGACGAGACGGACGACTACAGCCACACCGTGTCAGCCTCCTACACCGAGGCGCCGGCGATCACCGCCTCCCTCGCCGGAGACGCCGCGTGGGGCACCGAGCCGAGCTGAGCCGCTCGCGGCAGCCGCTTGCCCCCGCCGCCCCGGCGGGGGCAAGCGCTCTGCGGTCGGGCACCGCTTCGCGACCGCAGAGCACCCGAGCCCTTCGGATACGTGAAGTACGCCTTCAGGGACGCATACCGCCATACCTCCTCTAGGGTTCCCGGCATGCCGACGGTTCTCGTTGTGGAAGATGACGACCTCGTCCGCGATGTACTCGTCCGCTCGTTGAGCGCCGAGGGATACAGCGTGACCGGGGTGGCCACCGCTATGGAGCTGATGCGCCGGATGGCGCCTCCGCTGCCGCACCTCGTCGTTCTGGACCTCGGTCTCCCCGACCTCGACGGCGTTCAGGTGCTGCGCATGCTGCGCGCGGTCAGCCGCGTACCGGTCGTCATCGTGACGGCCCGGGACGAGGAGGCCAGCATCATCCGCCTCCTGCGCGATGGTGCCGACGACTACCTCGTAAAGCCGTTCTCCGGAGAACAGCTGGCGGCGCGGGTGCAGGCGGTGCTGCGACGGTCGGGGCAGGCTCCACCCGACACCCTTCGGGTCGGGGACCTCGTCCTGGATCTGGCGCAGCGGTCGGTGACCATGGACGGCCGGCCGGTCGATCTCAACCGGCGCGAGTTCGATCTGCTGGCCTGCCTGGCACGGCGCGCGGGGTCCGTGGTCACGCGACGGGAGTTGCTGACCGAGGTCTGGCGCGGCTGCGATGTCTACGACCGCACCATCGACGTGCACACCTACTGGCTGCGGAGGAAGCTGGGGGAGAGCGCCACGGCACCGCGCTATCTGCACACGGTGCGCGGGGTGGGGCTGCGGCTCGCGGAGCCGGCGTCATGACGCTGCGCGCCTGGCACGCCCGCCTGTCCCTCGGCGTGGCGTTGCTGACCGCGCTCGCCTTCGCACTGCCGCTGGCGTTCCTCGCGGCCCAGCAGGCCGCCGACCGGGCACGGCAGCAGTCCGAGCGGCGTGCCGCCACGCTGGTGGCGGTACTCGGCACCACCCGGGATCCGGAAGCCGTGCGGGAGGCACGGCAACGGACCGGTGACGACGCGGCGTCCACCTGCGTGCGCCTGGGCGAGACCGTCGTCGGGACGTGCCAGGCACCCGTCACCGAAGCGGTGCGGGTGGCGGAGCACGGCAAGGCGGTCCGCGGCGGGCCCTACGGCGGAGAGGAAGTACTGCTGCTGCCGGTATCGCTGCCGGGGGGCACCACCGCCGTGATCGAGTCCGTCGTGCGTGCGGAGGAACGGTCGGCGGGAGTGATGACCGCCTGGGGCGTGCTCGCCGCCGCGGTCACCGTGCTGACCGTGCTGTCGGTGAGCGCCGCCGACCGGATCGCCCGGCGTCTCAACCAGGCGTACGCGGAACTCGCCCAGGCCACCCGGTCGGTGGGTGAGGGAGATTTCGCGGTCCATGTCGGCGCCGAGGGACCGCGGGAGGTCCGCCGAGTGGCCGAGGCCATGAACACCATGGCCGAGCGCATCGCGGAACTGATGCGTGCCGAAAGAGAGATGACCGCCGATCTGTCCCATCGGCTGAGGACGCCGCTGACCGCACTGCGCCTGGAAGCGGACCTGATGCCGCCCGCCCAGAGCGCTCGGCTGCGCTCCGGGCTGATCGCGCTCGACCGCGAGCTGACATCGGTGATCGAAGCCACCCGTACGCGGCGGTCTGCTCCTCAGCCCTCCGAGCAGGGATGTGACCTTGCGGCCGTGGTACACGACCGGATGGCCTTCTGGGGTGAGCTGGCCCGAGCCCAGGGCCGTACCTGTGAGGTGTCGGCCGCATGGACGCCCCGGGTCCATGGTCTGCGGCAGGATCTGGTCGCGGCACTGGACGCACTGGTCGGCAACGTGTTCCGGCATACACCGCCGGGTACCTGGTTCGCGGTGCGGACGGAACGCCCGGCGGGGGCGGTCCGGCTGGTCGTGGAGGACGCCGGGCCCGGTATCGAGGCGCCCCACTACGCGGTACAACGCGGCCGCAGCGAGGCAGGGTCCAGCGGGCTCGGCCTCGATATCGTCGGTCGTGCCGCAAAAGCGGCGGGCGGCAGCGTGACGCTGGACCGCGGAGACCGTGGAGGGGCGCGTATCACGGTGACGATCCCGGCACCGGGCGCCGCGGACCGGGCCCTGTGACGTGGAGGTGCGGCACCCGGCTCAGAGTCGGCCCTCGAGCAGGGCACGCGTGGTCGGCCCGTAGACGCCGGGCGGGTCGTCCTGCACGCCGTGCAGAGCCTGGTAGTTCTGCACGGCCGCCTCGGTCGGCTGGTCGAAAAGGCCCGTGACCGGAGTGGAGAGCAGGCCCGCTTCCCGGAGAAGCTGCTGCAGCCGCCGTACAGCACTCCCCCGGTCACCCAGGGCCAGCACGGGCGGAGCGGAGGCGGGCCCCCCGGAACCCTGATCCGCAACCGGACTCGGACTCGGCGTACCGGAGTCGGCCTCTCCCGGCGTCGCGGGACCCTCGGAGTCGGGAGCGGACGACACCGTGGCTTCCGGACGCGGACGGGCCGGCCCGTTCGCCTCCGGTTCCGGGGTCGGGGTGCCGTGAATCACCGGTGAGCCGGGAGGTCCCAGTGGCGTGTCGAGCAGTCGCACCAGAGACAGGCTGAGGACGGCCAGCAGTACGACTCCGGATCCGGCCAGCGCGCGCCCCCTCCAGGAACGCCGCGGAGCGGCGCGGTTCGTGCCCGGACCGGTGGCCGGCCCGCCGTCGGGGGAGGAAGCAGAGGGACCTCTCGTCACGTAGACATTGTGCGGTACGCCTGGCGTGACATGCCGCGAGAACATCGACCTGCTGCCTCACCCGTCTCCGCCGGGGACGGCGGCCGAGACGTGGCCCGTGGGTCCGCCGGGGCCGTTCGCGTGCCCCCGCCTCGTCCGCCCGTCGGGCACCGCGGGGCAGACGGAGGTATGCGGATGGCTTCACACTCTGCATGGAGCCGAAAGAGGGCCGTCGGCAGTGGGAGCCCCCTGGGGCTTCTCTGGGACTTCTCTGGGACTTCCGGCTGCGTCAGCGGGCATGAGCGTGAAACAGCCGAAAGGCCATCTGGGCAGGTCACGAGGCCGCGTGGTCTATTCCGCGACATCCGAGCCACCTCCGGGAGCGCCCCGCGCGCCCTTCCCGGCCCGCGCGGGCGCGGGCGCGGGCGCGGGCGCTGCGGAGGTCACGCCCGGGAACGGCTTCCGAGGACGACCGTCCGCCCGTCGGAGCCGGTGTCCGCGGCCTCGCCGGGCCGCTTTCCCCTGCGGAACTCCCTCGGGCTGACGCCGCGTTCCCGCTTGAACGCGGCGCTCAGGGCGAACGGGCCCGAGTACCCCACCCGCCGGGCGATGCCGGCGACGGACAGATCGGGGTCGCGCAGCAGTTCGGCGGCGAGCGTCAGCCGCCATCCGGTCAGATAGGACATCGGCGGCTGACCGACGAGTTCGGTGAAGCGGCGGGCCAGCGCCGCCCGGGAGATCCCGACGGAGGAGGCGAGCGAGGCGACCGTCCACGGCTCGCCGGGCCGCTCGTGCAGCAGCCTCAGGGCCTGCCCCACCACCGGGTCGCCCTGGGCCCGGAACCAGGGCGGCGCACCGGTGCCCGGCTCCGTGAGCCAGGAGCGCAGGACGTCGATGAGCAGCAGGTCGAGCAGCCGGTCCAGGACCACCTCCTGGCCGATGTCCTCCTTGTCCACCTCGTCGGCCAGCATGCCGATCAGCGGGGTGCGCGCGGCCGAGGCGGGCCGGACCAGCAGGGCCGGCAGGCCGGCGAGCAGCCTGCGCCCGACCTCGCCGGGCGCCTGGTAGGTGCCGCTGAGCATCACGGTCGCCCCCGTGCGGTGCGGTTGGCCCCAGGTGCGCACCCCCAGGGACATCGCCTCGGTGACGTCCTTCCCTTCGTTGGTACCGCAGCGCTGCCCGGGGCCGACCGTGATGCCCGGCGGTGTCGCCGGGTCGTCGGCGAGCGTGTACGGCTCGGGCCCGCGCAGGACCGCCACGTCCCCGGCCGCCAGCCGCGACGGCTCGCCGCCCTCGTACAGCACCCACGCCGAGCCGTGCAGCACGGTGACCAGCGACAGGGGCGCGCGGTCCTCGACGCGCAGCCCCCACGGTGGGTTGAACACCGACTTCAGAAGGAAGGCGCCTCTGGCCCGGGGACTCCCCAGCAGGCCGCCGATCGTGTCCACAGCACTCGTCTCCCGCCACCCGGTCAGGCGTCCCAGACCCCGGTGGCCGCGGCCTCCCCGACGTACTGCGAGAAGTCTCTGGGCTCCCGCCCGAGCACCTCCCGGACGCCGTGCACCACACTGGCGTTGCGGCCGTCGGTGATGAGGGTGAAGAGGTCCGCGAACTCCTCCGGCTCGCCCGCCTCCCGCAGCGCCGCACGGTATTCGTCGGCGCCGACCGGGACGTAGGCGATGGTCCGGCCGGTGGCCGCCGACAGCTCGCGGGCCACGTCGTGGAAGCTCAGCAGCCGGGGGCCGGACAGTTCGTAGGTCTCACCGATGTGCCGGTCGTCGGTGAGGGCGGCGACCACGACGTCGGCGATGTCGTCGGCGTCCACGAACGGCTCGACGGCGTCCCCGGTGGGCAGCGCCAGCTCGCCCGAGCGGACTGGGTCGAGGAAGAAGCCCTCGCTGAAGTTCTGGTCGAACCAGCCGGCCCGGACGACGGTCCAGTCGCAGCCGGACGCCTTGAGCGCTTCCTCACTGGCGACGGCGCCCTCCTCGCCCCGGCCGGAGAGCAGCACCAGACGGCGCGCCCCCCGCGCCACGGCGAAGGCCGCGAACCGCCCGACGGCCTCCTTCGCCCCCGGGAACGCGAGGTCGGGGTAGTAGGTCACGTAGGCGGCGCGGA
This sequence comes from Streptomyces shinuiensis, assembly GCF_043660855.1. Lineage (NCBI taxonomy): Bacteria > Bacillati > Actinomycetota > Actinomycetes > Kitasatosporales > Streptomycetaceae > Streptomyces > Streptomyces shinuiensis. Next base: position 1,192,501 of record NZ_JBIHML010000001.1, read on the forward strand.
CCCCGTCCAGCGCGGCCGGCCAGGTGCTCTCGTCCTCCCAGACGAAGGGGATCCCACTGCTGCGGGAGCCGGCCCGCGCGGGGCGGCCGAGCGCCCGGAGGCGGTCGACGACCCGCCGTCCGGTCTTGCCGGTGCCGCCGATGACGAGGATGGGTGCGGTGTCCTGCCCTTGGGTGCTCATGGCTTCATTGAAGTCCCCGCGCGGCGGACGCTCCATGGCCCCCGGGCTCACGTTCATACGCGATCGTCTCGGCCCGCGGGTGCGGTGCGCGGGCACGGGCCGCCCCGGCGGGGTTCACGGGACGAGGGCCGCGGCTATGAGGACGGAGCCACACGGTGAGGGTGCGCCGTCCGCCGCGCCGTCGTCCCGCGGGGCGGACGGCCTACCCGAAGTCGCTCAGTGCTCCGACGCGAAGCGCACGAACCGGCTCCAGCCCTCGCCGCCGACCTTGAAGGCGGGGCGGGCCAGGTCCTTGGAGTCCCGTACGTGGACGGCCCGTTCGGCGATCGCGACCTCCACGCAGTCGTCGTCCTGGCTGCCGCTGTAGCTGGACTTGAACCAGTCGAGTTCCGTCGTACCGCTGCTCATAGCGCTCCGTAAGTTGTCAGTCGGCACTCGTAGGTGGACAGGCTCACCGCGTTCCGCTCCAGCCGTGCCCACTGCCGGAACCACGCGGCGAGCCCCACCTCGCCCCGCGTGAGGTGGCGGTCGGGCTCACGCACCGCGCCGGCTCCCGGCCGCACCAGTTGTCCGGTGGCGAACGGCAGCGCGCGGGCCTGGCCCGCGCCCTGATGACCTCCCCCGCCGTCCTGCTGGTGGACGAACCCACCTCCGCGCTGGACCGGGTGCGCTCGGCCGAGGCCGTACGGCTGATAGCCGAGCAGACCCGTGAGCGCGGCACGGCCACGGTCATGGTCACCCACGACACGGCGGTAATGGACGCTGCCGACCGGGTGTACGAGATGGTCGACGGCCGCCTGTCCTGACCGGGGCCGTGGGCCGGCGCGCACTCCCGGCCCCGTCCGCCACCCCGGAGTCCTCACCGCATGCCGAAGATCAACGCCTCCACCGTCGCCGAGCACCGCGCCCACCAGCGCGAGGCACTGGTGGGGGCGGCGATCGACATCCTGGTGAGCGAGGGCGCCGCCGCCGTCACCCCGGCGGCGGTCGGCGCCCGGGCAGGCCTGGCCCGCTCCAGCGTGTACCAGTACTCCGACTCCTCGGCGGCTCTGCTGGCGGCCATCACCGAGCAGGCCTTCCGGCGGTCGAACGAGGCGCTCGCCGGCGTCATGGCCGCGGCGAGCGGCCCGGTGGCGCGCGTGGAGGCGTTCTTCCGGGAGAGCCTCCGCCTGGGCGCCGAGGGCGCGCACCGGCCGGCCGCCGCCCTCCTGAGGGGCCGCCGCCTCCCCTCGGGCCCGTCTCTCAGGTATGGGCGGCGATGAGCGTCTCCAGTTGGGCTCGGGGGAACTCGCGGGCGAAGGAGTCGGCCTGCCAGCGGCTGGGGAAGAGCGCGAGGTGGGTCCTGTCCCGGCTGCGGATCAGGCCCTCCCCCGTCACCAGCCGGGTGCGGTTGAGGGCCTCCGCGCCGGCGGCGTCGGTGGCCCGGGCGACGTGGTAGGGCAGCGGCTCCAGTCGCACGGGGGCGGAGAACTCGTACTCCATGCGGTGGGCGACCACGTCGAACTGCATGGGCCCGACCGCGGCCAGCACCGGCGCCTGCTCCCCGCGCAGATCGGAGACGAGGACCTGGACCACGCCCTCCTCGTCCAGCTGCGCGATACCGCGGCGGAACTGCTTGGAGCGGCCGATGTCGGCGGGACGGACGACGGCGAAGTGCTCGGGGGCGAAGGTGGGCATGGGCGGGAAGGCGGCGGGCGGGCCGGTGTAGAGGGTGTCGCCCACCCGCAGGGCGGTGGCGTTGACCAGGCCGACCACGTCGCCGGGGTAGGCGACGTCGACCGAGGAGCGGTCCTGGCCGAAGACGCTGTGGGCGTACTTGGTGGCGAACGGCTTGCCCGAGGCGGCCCGGATGACGGTCGTGCCGCGCTCGAAGACCCCGGAGCACACCCGCATGAAGGCGATGCGGTCGCGGTGGGCGGGGTCCATGTTGGCCTGCACCTTGAACACCAGGCCGGCGAACGGCGCGTCGACGGGCCGACTGCCCCCTCCGTCCAGTTCGCGTGCTCCGGGCGGCGGGGCCAGGTCGACGACGGCGTCCAGCAGCAGCCGCACCCCGATGTTGGACACGGCCGCGCCGAAGAACACCGGCGTGGACTTGCCCGCCAGGAACGAGCCCTGGTCGTGCTCGGCGCCGTCGGCGCGCAGCAGTTCCAGTTCCTCGACCGCCCTGGCCCAGTCGCCCCCCTCCTCGGCGGCCGCCCGGTCTGCCGGGACCACCTCCTCGGCCGCCGCCCGGGCGCCGCCGGGGGCGCGGGTGTAGCGCAGCATCCGCTCCGGTTCGCGCACGTCGATCAGCCCCCGCAGACGGCCGGCGTCGCCGACCGGCCAGGTGACGGGGGTGGGCTTGAGGCGGAACTCGGACTCGATCTCGTCCAGCAGCTCCAGGGCGTCGCGGCCGGGCCGGTCCCACTTGTTGACGAACGTGATGACGGGGATGCCGCGGTGGCGGCAGACGTCGAACAGCTTGCGGGTCTGCTCCTCCAGGCCCTTGGCCGCGTCGATGAGCATCACCGCGCAGTCCACGGCGGCCAGCACCCGGTAGGTGTCCTCGGAGAAGTCCGCGTGGCCGGGGGTGTCCAGCAGGTTCAGCACCGCATCGCGGTGGGCGAACTGCAGCACCGCGGAGGTGACCGAGATGCCGCGGGTCTTCTCCATCTCCATCCAGTCCGACGCCACTCCGCGCCGGCCGGCCTTGCCGTGCACCGCGCCGGCCGAGGTGATCGCCCGCGCGTGCAGTGCCAGCGCCTCGGTCAGCGTCGACTTGCCCGCGTCCGGATGGCTGATCACCGCGAACGTCCGCCGCCGGGCCGCCTCACCGGCCGCCTGCCGGTCCGCGGCGCTCACCGCGCCGCCTCCGGGCGCGGACTCCCGCACCGCGCGTCCGCCTCGACCCTGTACCTGCGCAACCGTTCCACCAGTTCCTCGTGTGCCTCTCCGTCTTCGCCGGTCCCGGGCAGCGGCCGGCGGCCGTCCTCGCGGTGGCGGGCGGCGCGCGGAGACAGGCCCGTGTGCTCGCCCACGGCTCCAGCGTCTCACCTCGCCCGCCGGGCCACCGCACACAAACCTACCTTGACGTAAGGGTAGGTTTCCAAGGGCGGAACGGATTCCCGGCCTCCGCCCGCCGCTACGCCCCGGCGTCCTTCCCTGCCACGTAGACGGTGTTGGCCGACTCCTCCTCCGGCCGGTAGGGGTTGCCGAAGCGGACGACATGGGCCTCGGCGGTGGAGAAGACCCGCGCCAGTACGGCGGTGAAGTCCTCGTCCGGCGGATCGTCGGACCACAGGGCGAAGACGCCGCCGGGGTGGAGGTGTGCGGACAGGGCGCGCAGCCCGGCCTCCTCGTAGAACGGGGCGTGGCTCGGGTGCAGCACGTGGCGCGGCGAGTGGTCGACGTCCAGCAGGATCGCGTGGAGGCGGCCGCCCGGCCGCCGCGGGTCCAGCCCCCCGGTGCCCGCGGCCCGCTCGAAGAAGTCCCCCCGGACGAGCCGGCAGCGCCGGTCCGACACCAGCGCCTCGCCCAGCGGCACCAGCTTCTCCTCGTGCCAGCGGATGACGTCGGGGAGGGCGTCGACGACGACCAGCGAGCGCACCCGCGGGTCCTCCAGCACGGCCCGCGCGGTGTAGCCGAGGCCGAGCCCGCCCACGGCCACGTCCAGCCCTGCATCGGCGTGCGGGAGCGCGGCCAGGCCGAGGCGGGCCAGTTCGGTCTCGCCGGCCGTGAAGAGGCTGGACATGAGGAACTCGTCGCCGAGCTTGACCTCGTACACTTCCCGGCCGGTCACCGGGTCCAGGCGGCGGCGCAGACTGATGTCGCCCATCGGGGTGGGGCGCCAGTCGATCTCCTCGAAGCGCAGGCTCATGCGGTCGCCTTCCGGTCCGGTCAGGCGTCGATGACGACGGGGATGATCAGAGGCTTGCGGCGGTAGGCGCGGAAGGCCCAGGAGGCCACGGAGCGGGCGATGAGCTGTTCGAGCTGCTGCGCGTCCCCCACCCCCTCCTCGGCCGCCGAGGCCAGGGTCTTCTCGATCACCGGAATGGCCGAGGAGAACGTCTCGTCGTCGTGGACGAAGCCGCGGGCCAGGAAGTCCGGGGGCTCGGCCAGCGCCCCGGTGTCGGCGTCGACGATGGCGACGACCGTCACCACGCCCTCGGACGCGAGGGTGAGCCGGTCCTTCAGGGACGCCTCGGTGGCGCCGCCGACCTCCATGCCGTCGACGTAGACGTTGCCCGCGGGCACCTTGCCGGTGATGGAGGCGCGCCCGTCTACGAGGTCGACGACGACGCCGTCCTCGGCGACGACGACCCGGTCGGGGTCGACGCCGGTGCGGACGGCGAGGTCGGCGTTGGCCCTGAGGTGCTTGAACTCGCCGTGCACCGGCATGACGTTGCGGGGCCTGACGATGTTGTAGCAGTACACGAGTTCGCCGGCGCTGGCGTGGCCGGAGACGTGGACCTTGGCGTTGCCCTTGTGGACGACGTTGGCGCCCCAGCGGGTCAGCCCGTTGATCACCCGGTAGATGGCGGTCTCGTTGCCGGGGATGAGGGAGCTGGCCATCAGCACGGTGTCGCCCTTGCCGATGCGGATCATGTGGTCGCGGTTGGCCATGCGCGACAGCGCCGCCATCGGCTCGCCCTGGGACCCGGTGCACACCAGCGTGACCTTGTGGTCGGGCAGCTTCTCCAGCTCCTTCATCCCGACCACCAGGCCGGAGGGAACCTTCAGGTAGCCCAGCTCACGGGCGATGCCCATGTTGCGGACCATCGAGCGGCCCACGAAGGCGACCTTGCGGCCGTGGCTGTGGGCGGCGTCCAGGACCTGCTGGATGCGGTGCACATGGCTGGCGAAGCTGGAGACGATGACCCGCCGGGGCGCGGTGCGCATCACCTGTTCGATCGCCGGGTTCAGATCGGCCTCGGCGGTGGTGAACCCGGGGACCTCGGCGTTGGTGGAGTCGGTGAGGAAGAGGTCGACGCCCTCCTCGCCGAGCCGGGCGAAGGCACGCAGGTCGGTGATGCGGCCGTCCAGCGGGAACTGGTCCATCTTGAAGTCGCCGGTGTGCAGCACCAGGCCCGCACCGGTGCGGACGGCGACGGCCAGACTGTCGGGGATGGAGTGGTTGACCGCGACGAACTCGCAGTCGAAGGGACCGAAGCCCCGCCGGTCGCCCTCGCGCACCCGCGCCGTGCGCGGCTTGATGCCGTGCTCCTTGAGCTTGGCCTCCAGGAAGGCCAGCGTCAGTTTGGAGCCGACGAGGGGGATGTCCGCCCGCTCGCGCAGCAGGTAAGGCACACCGCCGATGTGATCCTCGTGGCCGTGGGTGAGCACCACGGCCACCACGTCGTCCAGGCGGTCGCGGATGGAGGTGAAGTCCGGCAGGATCACGTCCACGCCGGGCTGGTGCTCCTCGGGGAACAGGACGCCGCAGTCGACGATCAGCAGCTTGCCGCCGTACTCGAAGACGGTCATGTTGCGGCCGATCTCTCCCAGGCCGCCCAGGGCGACGACCCTCAGCCCTCCCTCGGGCAGCTTGGGGGCGGGCTTCAGCTCAGGGTGTGGATGGCTCATACCCTGACGCTATCGGAGGGCCGCGGAGCTGTCCCATCGCCCCTCCCACCAGCCGGTTCGCGTCGCACGGCGGAGGCGGGCCGAGGAAAGGCGGGACGGCGGCGGCCCGAAGGGGCCGCGGGCGGGACGGCGCTCAGTTCCGCGGGCCGAGCCTGCGGCGGAGGGTGGCGGCGAAGTCCTCGGCGGCCATGAGCTGGGCGCGCAGGGTCTCGCAGCGGGCGTCGGCGACCTTGCGGTAGGCGTCCAGGCGCTCCCGCAGCCGCTCCCGTTCCGCCTCCTCGGGCGGCTCGGCGGCCGAGAGCCGGTCGGTGATGGACAGCAGGTCCCGCATCTCCTCCAGGGAGAAGTCCAGCGGCTTCATCCGGCGGATGACCATCAGGCGGTCGATGTCGGGGGCGGTGTAGAGCCGGAAGCCCCCCTTGGTACGGGCGGAGGGGACGACGAGGCCGACCTCCTCGTAGTGCCGGATGGTGCGCAGCGACAGTCCCGTCCGGTCGGCCACCTCACCGATCTGCATCCGCTGCTCGTCCGCCACTGCCGATTCCCCTCCGATGCCCGAACATTTTTCGGATTCGTAAATCCCAACCCTACCGCGTGATATGAATCACAAGATCCTGCGCGGTGTTCACCTGCGATTCACAGGGACACGGTCGCAATCATCCCTCACGTCAGGGTAGGGTTCCTCTCCGGGCGGAACACCGCTCCCCGATCCCGCCGGGCAATGATGCCCGACCGGCGGCCCCCGTGTCCGCCGGTCCCGGTTGCGCCCCCCGTCATGGACGACGGCCGCGGCCGACCGGTCCCTCCCGCTCCCACCCGGAGTCGCGCACGCTGCGCGCGCACGCCCGACGCCTGCGCGCCCGATACGGAAACGGATGCATGTCCGCTGACACCTCCGCAGCCTGGCGGCTGCGCCCCTCCCGCCCCGACTGGCTCACCTCGGCGAAGGTCTTCCGCACCGAGGTCCTGGCCGGCCTGGTGGTCGCCCTGGCCCTGATCCCCGAGGCGATCTCCTTCTCCATCATCGCCGGGGTGGATCCGGCCGTCGGCCTGTTCGCCTCCTTCACCATGGCCGTGGTGATCTCGGTCGTGGGTGGCCGCAAGGCGATGATCTCGGCCGCCACCGGCGCCATCGCCCTGGTGATCGCCCCCCTCAACCGCGAGCACGGCCTGGGCTACCTGGTCGCCGCCGTCATCCTGGGCGGTCTGATGCAGATCGCGCTCGGCGCGCTCGGGGTGGCCAAGCTGATGCGGTTCGTGCCGCGCTCGGTGATGGTCGGTTTCGTCAACGCGCTCGCCATCCTGATCTTCATGGCGCAGGTGCCGGAGATCACCGACGTGCCCTGGGCGGTCTACCCGCTGGTGATCGGCGGACTGGCCCTGATGGTGTTCTTCCCGAAGGTCACCAAGGCGGTGCCCGCCCCGCTGGTGTCCATCGTCGTCCTGACCGTCATCACCATCGCCGCCGGCATCGCGGTGCCCACCGTCGGCGACAAGGGCGAACTGCCCTCGGCGCTGCCCGTCCCCGGCCTGCCCGACATCCCCCTCACCACCGACGCGCTGGTCACCATCGCTCCCTACGCGTTCGCCCTCGCCCTGGTGGGGCTGATGGAGTCGCTGATGACGGCCAAGCTGGTCGACGACATCACCGACACCCACTCCAACAAGACCCGCGAGTCCATCGGCCAGGGAGTCGCCAACGTCATCACCGGCCTCTTCGGCGGTATGGGCGGCTGCGCGATGATCGGCCAGACCATGATCAACGTCAAGACCTCCGGCGCCCGCACCCGGCTGTCGACCTTCCTCGCCGGTGTCTTCCTGCTGATCCTGGTGGTCACCTTCGGCCCCGTCGTCTCCACCATCCCGATGGCCGCCCTGGTCGCGGTGATGATCCTGGTCTCCTTCGCCACCTTCGACTGGCACTCCGTCCAGCCGAGGACGCTCAAGCGGCTGCCCGTCGGCGAGACCGCCGTGATGGCCGTCACCGTCGCCGTGGTCGTCGCCACCCACAACCTCGCCATCGGCGTCGTCGTCGGCGTCATCACCGCCATGGTGATCTTCGCCCGCCGCGTCGCCCACCTCGCCGAGGTCTCCGGTGTCGTGGACCCCGACGGCAGGCAGGCCGTCTACGCGGTCACCGGCGAGCTGTTCTTCGCCTCCTCCAACGATCTGGTCTACCAGTTCGACTACGCCGGCGACCCCGACGACGTCGTCATCGACCTGTCCGACGCCCACATCTGGGACGCCTCCTCGGTGGCCGCCCTGGACGCGATCGAGACCAAGTACGCCGCCCGCGGCAAGAAGGTCACCATCGTCGGCCTCAACAAGGCCAGCGCCGAGATGCACGGCAAACTCGCCGGGCAACTCGCCGACAGCCACTGACCGGCGGAAACACCCCTCGGATCCCACCGGCCGCCCGGGCCCCGCGCCGACCCGGGCGGCCGGTGACCTGTCAGCCGCGGCCGGTGGTGACCCGTACCACCGTGAGGTCGAACGCGAAGGCGGTGGAGCAGGACAGCGGCACCGTCCGGCCGAGCACCTCCACGGTGACCGACGCGTCGAGCGGCGTGTTGGTGCCCCTGGTGATCACGTAGTGGCCGACCGGGTCCTCGACGGCCTCGTGCACGCGGGTGGGCTCCCCCGCGGCCGTGTAGGCGCCGGTGACGGTCGCGCCGCCGGCCGGTTCCCCTGAGTCGTCCAGCCTCCTGACCGGGATGTCGGCGGTGATCGCGCCGCCGGAGAACAGCGTGGTGTCCCCCGGGCCGTGGCCGCCGCCGTACTCCCCCTCCGGCGTCTCCACGACCACGCCGGTGTGCGTGCCGTACGCGGAGTTCTGGTACAGGTCCACCGCGACGAAGACGTCCCCGGAGCGCCCGGAGCAGTTCACCGCGTAGCCCCTCTCGACCGTCCGGGCCGGTCCGGAGCCGCCCTCCGCGGACTCGGCGGCCTGCGCCGCCGCGGGAAAGACGGTCAGTGTGCCGGCAGCGGCCAGGCAGGCCAGCGCCGCTCGTGTCATGGTCCTCAACTCGCTTCTCCCCTCGGGCCCTCGGCGGGCCCCGCTTCCGGCGCCGTCCGGCAGGTGCCGGTGCCGGTGCACAGAAGACACCCGAGGTGTCCGTTCGGTTGCGGCGGAAATCTGCGGCGCACCGGAAAACCCCGGCCCCCGGCGCGGAAGCGCCGGGGGCCGGGGGCCGGGGTGGTGCGGGCGGACGGGCGACGGGTGCGTCAGCCGAGCTTCTCCGTCTGGGCCTCGATGACGGCGGCCGGGAGGTCGAAGTCCTCACCGCTGCCGGCGGCTGCGATGTTGAAGGAGGAGAAGACGGCCAGGGTGGCGCCCTGCCGCACCACGGCCAGCTTGAACGGGACCTTCTCGCCGTCCTGCTCGCTGGTCACCGTCCAGGCGGCGGCCTCCTCGCCGCCGGCGATCTTCTCCTCCTTGACGCCGGTCACCTTCTGCTCGTCGCCCTTGACGCCTCCGGTGAACCCGCCGGAGCAGGATTCGGCGGCGGTGCGCAGGTCGGCGAAGGTCTTCTCCGCTCCTCCGTCCTCGTAGGAGGCGAGGGTGACCATCGTCGTCGTGGCGTCGAGGGCGCCCATGATCGCGTCCTCGAAGTTCTCCAGGTCCTCTTCGGTGAGCTCACCGGAGCCCTCCGTGCCGCCGTCGGCCGGCTTCTCGGGCTCCTGGGTGACCATGCGCCGGGTGGTCGCCGCCGGGCCGCCGAGCGGCACGCCGAGCTGGGCGTGGGCCAGGGGTGCGCACTCGTCCTTGTCGGAGGAGACGTCCTTGGCGGAGACGCTGTCCCCGGGGCCCAGCTCATCGACCTTGTGGCCCTCGACGTCGCCGCCGGCGAGGATGAGCTTCTCCAGCTCGGCGGAGGTCTTCGACCCGGCGGCCGGCCCGGCGGAGGACGACTTGTCGGACTTACCGGCCTCGGCCTTCTCCTCGTCGCTCCCGCCGGAGTCCGAACCGCCGCAGGCGGTGGCCAGCAGGGCCAGGCAGGCCGCGGAGGCGGCGAGGGCGGTACGGCGTACGGCGGTGGATCGCATCGTGTGCTCTTTCCTCTCCGTTGACGGCCCAATGCCGCCCCCCGGAGGGCATGTTCAGCACCGGCCCGCCACAGGTCCTGTGATCCGCCAACTCTAGGAGTCCGCGCCGCGGCGGAGACGGGAAGCCCCGGACCGGCGTTCGATCGTGACTGTGATGTGATCACCCCGGGCCCGGCCCGTGAAGTCCGGGTCCGCACCGCCTCCACCGCCGCCCCTCCCGGAGGGCCGCCGGGAACGGGGACGGAAGCGGCAGGGTAGGCGGCCGGGAAGACGGAGCCAGGACCGGCGCCGCCGCCCGTGGGAGGCGCGCTCGCCGCCCGGGGAGCGCTCGGGCGCCAGTTCCAGCTCCATCCGCACCCGTGCCCCGCCCAGCGGCGCGCGGCCGACCTCCAGCCCGCCGCGTCCGGTGTCGGCGGCGCGGTGGGCTATGTCCAGGCCCAGGCCGGTGGAGCCGCCGACGCTCGCGCCCCGGGCGAGCGCCTGCTCGGGGTCGGGGATGCCGGTGCCGGCGTCGTCCACGGTCACCACCACCGCGTGCGCCGTGCGGTGCACCCCCACCGCCAGGGCCGTGCCCTCCGGGGTGTGCCGGAAGACGTTGCCGACCAGGGCGTCGACGGCTGCGGCCAGGTCCTCCTCCGACAGCAGTACGGGGGTGGGCTCGTCCGTCACGGTCACCGCGCAGTCCCGGCCCTGCTGCGCGGCCAGGACCGACCAGAAGTCGGTGCGCGCCGACACCACGCGCGCCGCCTCGCACGAGGCCCCCGACCCCGGTGGGGCCGGGGCAGCCAGGGCGGCCGACAGGGGCGTGCGGGCCGCCTTGATGATGGAGTCGAGTTCCTCCTCCAGGTGGGTGACGGCCGTCTCCAGCCGGTCGGCGTCCTCCCGCCGCAGGCCGGAGGCGACGCGCTCGGACTCCAGGTGCAGCGCCGTCAGCGGTGTCCTGAGGCGGTGCGAGAGGTCGGCCACCAACTCGCGCTCCATCGCCAGCAGTTCGACGACACGGTCGGCCATGGTGTTGAACGCGGCGCCGGCCTCCTGCAGTTCAGGAGGCCCTTTCGGCTCCAGCCTCCTGTCCAGGTTCCCCTCGCCCAGGGCGTTGGCGGCGCGCGAGAGGTCCCGCGAGGCGCGCACCACCCGCGCGGCCAGTCGGTCGGCGACCAGCACCGACCCCACCACCAGGGCCAGCGCCAGCGCCGACATCACCATCCAGGAGGTGCCCACGCCGCGCTCGAACTCGGTGCGCGGCACGAAGGACTCGACCACCGCCACCCGGTCCCTGGCCAGCACCACCGGCTGCAGGTGGACCCAGCCCTCCTCGGTGTCCCGGGCGAAGGTCCGCTGCTGCCGGGCCGCCCGCCGCCACGCGTCGGCGGGCGCGTAGGCGGTGCCCACCAGCCGTCCTCCGGGCAGATGGACACCCAGCCGGCCGGTGTCGTCGACCTCGGCCACGGCCTGCTGGACCTCGTCCGGGCGGGTGGTCAGGGCCAGTACGGGGGCCAGCGCCGCCGCCCGCTGCTCGGCCACCGTGATCGCCCGGGACCTCACCTCGGACTTGACCAGCAGGGCCAGGGGGATCAGGAAGGACAGCGCGACCATGGAGGTGACGGCCAGCGCGACGCCGGCCAGCGTCCGTCTCATCGCGGCGTCACCAGCTTGATGCCCACGCCCCGCACGGTGTGCAGATAGCGCGGCCGGCTCGCCCGCTCGCCGAGCTTGCGGCGCAGGGAGGACACGTGCACGTCCAGGGTCTGTTCCTCGACATAGGACTTACGCCACACGTCGGCCAGGACGCGGCGGCGCGGCACCACCCGGTCCGCGCGCTCGGCGAGATAGGCCAGCAGATCGAACTCCCGCCGTGTCAGGCGCAGTTCGCTGCCGTCGAGGAAGACCGACCGCGCCTGCCGGTCGATGGCCAGGCCGCCCACGCGTACCGCGCCGTCCCGGGGCGCCGCCTCCGGGGCGGCGGGGCGCTCCGCCGCGGCGGAGGAGCGGCGCAGCACCGCCCCGAGCCGGGCCGCCAGCTGGCCGCCGGAGAAGGGCTTGACCAGGTAGTCGTCGGCGCCGGCATTGAGCAGCCGGATGATCTCGGCCTCGTCGTCACGCGCGGTGGCCACCAGCACCGGTACCTGCGAGATGCTGCGCAGCATGCGCAGGACGTCGACGCCGTCGAGGTCGGGCAGCCCCAGGTCGAGCACCACCGCGTCCGGCGGCTGCCGCGTCACCTCCCGCAGGGCCTCGAAGCCGTAGGGGGAGCTGCGCACCACGTGGTCGTGCCGGGACAGGACGTCTATGAGCCTGGCCCGTATCACGGGGTCGTCCTCGACCAGAAGTACCGATGCCATGGCCAGGGACGGTAACGGGTGCCGCCGCCGCGTCCGCAACCGCCGCCCGGCCAGAGGGCTTCGCGGGACCTCGCACAGGCCGCCGCGGGCGGTCGGGCAGTATGGGCCGGTGCCCCGCTACCTGCGCTACGTACTGCTGTGGCTGTCGTGCACGTCCCTCAGCGTGACGACGGTGAGCCTCACCGTCCAGTTCGTGGTCGGGACGACCCGGCCCACACCGCCCGTCGCCCGTGACACCCCGGGGACGGTCGTCTCCTCCCCGACGGCGAGCGCCGGGCCGAGCAGGTCCCCCACGCCCAGCCCCACCCCCTCGCCCACCCCGCGCGCCTCCTCCCCCGCTCCCGCGCCGAAGCCGACGGTCTCCCCCACCGCACGTCCCGCCACCCGCCCCGCCCCCTCCCCCTCCGCGAACACCGGTGGCGGCGAGGAGGGCTGCCACACGGCCGGCGCCGAGGTGCGCACCTTCCAGACCACGGGGGGCCGGGCGTCCATACGGTTCGGCGGCAGCGGCGCCTGCCTGGTCTCGGCGCTGCCCGCCGGCGGCTTCACCGCGGCGACGCAGCGCGGCGGGCCGCGGGAGCTGACCGTGGTCTTCACCGGCGACTCCTTCCGCTCGCAGATCGAGGTCACCTCGCCCACACCCTCCGGCTACAAAGTGGCGATCAGGGAGTCGACCGTCTGAAGGCGGCCGGAGCGCGGTCCGGCCAGGGCCTTGTACGGCCGGGTCGTTTCGGTGCCCGCCGAAACGACCGGCCCGCATGATGGACGCCATGGACTCCCCCGACCGCGCCCGCCCATCCCCTTCCGCACGGCGCCCCGGGCACGCCGGCTCCGGCCTCGCCCGGCTCGCCGGGCTGCTCGCCGACGACACCAGGGCCCTGTTCTGCCTGGCGCTGCTGGACGGGCGGGCGTGGACGGCGGGCGAGCTGGCCCGGCTGGCCGAGGTCGCGCCGTCCACTGCCGGCGGGCACCTGGACAGACTGGTGGCCGGGGGGCTGCTGGCCCAGGAGCGGCGGGGCCGGCACCGCTATGTGCGGCTGGCCGGCCCGTCGTCCGCACGCCTGGTCGAGGAACTGGCCGCGCACGCCGGACCGCCGCCCGCCGCGCGCTCCCTGCGGGAGGCCTCCGCGAACACGGCGATGGCCCGGGCCCGCACCTGCTACGACCATCTGGCCGGACACCTGGGGGTCGCGGTCACGGACGCCCTGCTGGAGCGGGGGCTGCTGCGGCAGGAGGCCGGGTTCGCGGTGACCGGGGCCGGGCTGCGGTGGTTCGGCGGGCTCGGCATCGACCTGAAGGCCCGCCCGTACGGCCGCCGCCCGGCGGCCCGCGCCTGCCTGGACTGGACCGAGCGCCGCCCCCACCTGGCCGGTGCGGCCGGGGCCGCGCTGTGCCGGCACGCCCTGGAGGCCGGCTGGTGCGAGCGGATCGGCACCCGTCGGGCGCTGCGCGTGACCGATGCCGGTCGGCACGCCCTGCGCGAACTGCTGGGCCTCACCGGCGCCGACCTCGACGGCGAGCCCGCGGGGACGGCCGGGCCGGCGGAGACGACGGAGGCCACGGTATGAGGACCGCCACCGGGCCCGGCGCCGCGGGAGAGGGGAGCCGTACGTGGTGAGCGCGTCCGCCGCGTCCGCCGTCTTCCGTGAGCTGCACCGCCGCGGGCGGCCGCTGCTGCTGCCCTGCGCCTGGGACCACGCCTCGGCCGCCGCCCTGGCCGCGCACGGCTTCCCCGCCGTCGGGACCAGCAGCCTGGGGGTGGCCGCCGCGGCCGGGCTGCCCGACGCCACGGGGGCCGCACGGGGGCGGACCCTGGCGCTGGGGCGGCGGCTGGCCCGGCTGCCGGTGCCCGTCAGCGTGGACGTCGAGGGCGGGTTCTCGGCCGACCCCGCGCAGGTCGCCCGTCTGGTGCGGGAGCTGGCCGAGGCGGGGGTGGCCGGGGTGAACCTGGAGGACGGGCTGCCCGGCGGGAGCCTGGCCGACCCGGCCCACCACGCGGAGAAGATCACGGCCGTCAAGGAGGCCGCCCCGGCGCTGTTCGTCAACGCCCGCACCGACACCCACTGGCTGGCCGCCGACCCCACCACGGCCGCCGCGTCCCGCCGGGCCCGCGCCTACCGGGAGGCCGGGGCGGACGGCGTCTTCGTGCCCGGCCTCACCGACGAGGACGGCATCCGGGCGCTGGCGGGCGAGCTGGACGCCCCGCTGAACGTCCTGTACTCCCCCGGTGGCCCCACCCGCGAGCGGCTGGCCGAACTGGGCGCGGCCCGGATCAGCCTGGGATCGCTGCTGTTCCGCGCCGCCCTCCAGCGCGCCGTGGAACTGGCCGCCGCCCTCACCGACCCGGCCGCCCCGCCCCCGCCGCTGCCCACCTACGACGAGACCTGCGCCCTGGCCGGCCCCTGGGCGGACAGGGCCTGAGGCGCCCCCTTCCCGAGCTCGCCACGGAGACTCCGCGGAGGCCGCTGTGACAGAACCTCTCCCCCGAAGCGTCCTGCGGGGTGACGGCGGAGACGGGCGGTGAGAGGGACACCGTGGTGGAGAGACCGGCGCAGCGGCTGGAGGAGTTCCGGGGGGCGCGGGCAGCTCCGGCAGTCGGCTGTTCCGTACCGCGCTGTTGCTGACCGGAGGTGACTGGCACCAGGCCGAGGATCTGACGCAGACCGCGCTCGGCAGGGCGTTCGCATCCTGGCGGCGGGTGCGGCGCGCGGAAGACCCCGACGCCCATGTCCGTACGATCATGGCCCGCGCCCACATCTCCCAGCGGCGGCTGCGGCGCAGCGGCGAGCGGCCTGTCGAGGCCGTGCCCGAAGCGGCCGCCTCCGGCGGTTCCGATCCCGCGCTGCGGGTGACTCTGCTGCGGGTGCCCGGCGAGCTGCCCCACAAGGACCGGGCGGTACTGGTGCTGCGCTACTGGGAGGACCGCAGCGTCGAACAGACCGCCACCGAGCTGGGCGTGAGCGCCGGCTCGGTCCGCAACCGCGGTATGCGGGCCCTGACGCGGTTGCGCGAGGCGCTGGGCGGCGAGCTCGATTCGCTGGCGAACGGATGAGCACCGACGCCGCTCGCCCCTCCCGCGCTCTTCCATCCCGATCCATGAGCTGTGTGTCCATGCCCGTGCGGAGAAAGCCGGTGATTTCCCGTGGAACCCGATGAGCGCCGGCTGTCGGCCGTGATGAAGGAAGCCGTGGGCGGTGTGCGGCCGCCCCTGCCGCCGCTGGTCGACGGCGCGACGGTCCGCGGCCTTCGCGCGGCGGGTCGCACAGGCGGCCTCCCTGTGCGCGGCGGCCGCCGCGCTGACCGCGGGCGTCTCGGTGTTCGGGACGTACCTGCCGACCATGGGGGGCGGCGCCGTGGTCCAGGCGCTGCCCGAGGCGCCGGACGTCGTGGAGGCGGCGGAGGCCCTGACGCCGTACAGGGATCTCACCCTGCGCCCCGCGCCCGGTGACACCGACCGGATGGGACGCCTTCCCTGAACACGGCCGGGGTGGGCGACCCCGGCCCCACCGCAGAGAGAGATCCGCTTCTCGTCTTCCATGCTGAAACAACGCCATGGCGACACCGCGAGGGCATCGGGAGGGTGCCGGGCACGCCCGGTACGCCTGCCGGCTGCGCGTGTCGTCCACCGCCCGCACCGCCCTGCTCGCCGAGTGGGACCCGTGCCGCTGGATCTGGAACGAGTGCGTCGCCAAGTCCCGGCAGATACACGCCCGCAACCGCGCGCGCCCCGAGGACAGGCTGACGTGCGGCCCGGCTCAGCCGGACAGGATGCTGACCGAGGCCCGCGCCAAGCTGTCCTGGCTGCGCGAGGGCGCGTCCGTGCCGCAGCAGCAGACCATCCGCGACTTCGCCAGGTCCCGCTCGAAGGCGCTGAAGGACATCGAGGAGCGCCTGCCGATCCGGCAGCGCGCGGGCATGCCCAGGGTGAAGAAGAAGCGCCAGGCTCTACCGATCTGGTGTCGAGGGCGCAAGACCTCCGGGAGCGCTGCTCCCGGAGGCGGCCTGAGCCAGGAATCCCCGCCCTTCTGGGAGGGGAGGATGTCAATTGCGGTTGTACAGGCGCATGGTGGCCGTTCCGAAGACGGTCGCCAGCGCCGCGCCCCACCCCAGCGACCAGGCGATCTCGGTGGCGGGCCAGCCGCCCGCCATCAGCCCGCGCACCGCCGAGGCCAGATGGGTCACGGGGCTGTTGTTGACGAAGGCCTGGAGCCAGCCGGGCATGGTGGACGGGTCGACGAAGACGTTGCTGAGGAACGTCAGCGGGAAGATCACCATCATGCTGACGCCCATCACCGACTTCTCGGTACGCAGCATCAGGCCGAACATCGTCCAGATCCACGAGAAGGCGAACGCGAAGACGATCAGCAGCGCCACCCCCGCCACCACTCCGGCCACGCCGCCGGCCGGGCGGAAGCCCAGCACCAGGCCGAGGGCCAGCATCACCGCGCAGGCGATGGTGTAGCGCAGCATGTCGCCGAGCAGATAGCCGACCATCGCCGAGGGGCGCCAGATCGGCAGGGTGCGGAACCGGTCGAAGACGCCCTTGGCGATGTCGATGTTGACCGCCACACCGGTGTACATGGTGATCATCACAATGTTCATCACCAGGATGCCCGGCAGCAGGAACTGCACGTACTGGTCGGTCGACCCGGCCAGCGCGCCCCCGAAGAGGTAGGTGAACATCAGCACCATCATGACCGGGAAGACGGTGACGTCGAAGAGCTGCTCGGGCACGTGCTTGATCTTCAGCACCGCCCGCCAGCCGAAGGCGGCGGAGGCGGCCCAGGCGCTGGGGCGGGGCGGGCGCTCCCCGGACACCAGCAGGCCGGCCAGGGGCTCTGCTGCCTCGGGGGCCGGCTCGCCGGTGCGCTGTCCGCGGGTCGTGGCGGTGCTCATGCCGGGATCTCCTCTTCCTCGTTCGCAGGGGCGCCGGTACGGGCGGCGGGGCGGTCGGTGAGGGCGAGGAAGACCTCGTCCAGACTGGGCTGGCCCAGCGAGAAGGTGTCGACGGTGATGCCGGAGCGGGCCAGTTCCGCCAGCGCCCGGGAGGCCTGCTCGGCCGCGCCCGTGCCGCCGCCGTGCAGGCCGACACGGGCGGTCAGGGCCACCGGGTCGGGGTCGAGCTGGATCCGCGCATCCAGGACGCGGGCGAGCAGCCGCTCGGCCTCGGGCCGCCGCTCGGCGTCCCGCAGCCGCAGATGCACCGCGCCGGCGCCCACCGAGGCCTTCAGCTCGCCCTTGGTGCCCTCGGCGATGACCTTTCCGTGGTCGATGACGGCGATGCGGGAGGCGAGCTGGTCGGCCTCGTCGAGGTACTGGGTGGTCAGCAGCACCGTGGTGCCCCGGGAGACCACCGCCCGCACGATGTCCCACACCTGGTTGCGGCTGCGCGGGTCCAGGCCGGTCGTCGGCTCGTCCAGGAAGAGCAGGTCGGGGGTGTTGAGGATGGACGCGGCGATGTCGATGCGGCGCCGCATGCCGCCCGAGTAGTTCTTGACCTGCTTGCCCGCCGCCTCGGCGAGCCCGAAGGCCTCCAGCAGCTGCTCGGCCCGCCGCCGGGCGGCGGGCTTGCGGTGGCCCAGCAGCCTGCCCAGCAGGACCAGGTTCTCCGCCCCGGTCAGGTCCTCGTCCACCGACGCGTACTGCCCGGTCAGGCTCACCCGGGCGCGTACGGCGTCGGCCTCGTGCAGCACGTCGTGCCCGAAGACCCGGGCCCGGCCGCCGTCGGGGCGCAGCAGGGTGGCGAGCATTTTGACCGTGGTGGTCTTGCCCGCCCCGTTGGGGCCGAGGACCCCGTAGACCGTGCCCGCCGGGACGGCGAGGTCCACGCCGTCCACCGCGCGGGTCTCCCCGAACACCTTGACCAGTCCGGATGTCTCGATCGCCAGGCCGGATGCGCTCTCGCCCATGTTCCGTCGTCCTCGTCGCTCGCCGGTTGTGCGTTCTCCCTCGGCCATCGGACCGGCCGGGGAGGCCGGACTCATCGCTTCCCGGGGATCTCCCCCGCCGGATCTCCCGGGTCTCCCCGGTTCGCGTGGTCGTAACGGATGTGCGGGCACAGTGCGCTCCTCAGTCGTCGCGGACCTCGATGCCCAGCGCCCGGGCGAGCGCGGGGGCTAGGTCCAGCAGTTGCGCCGGGCTGACGATCGCGCCCCTGAGCGAGTCGTGGCCCGCCGTGATGCCCAGCCCGGCCGCGTCGCGCAGATCGACCCGCGCGAGCCTCGCCTTCTCCAGCCGCACCCCGTCCAGGACCGAGCCGGGGAACGCGACGCTCTCCAGAGCCGCCTCGCCGAAGTCCACGTCGCGCAGCAGGCAGTCCACGAAACGGACGTCGCGCAGGCGCGCGGCGCGGAGGTTGACCGAGTCGAGCTTGCAGTTGAAGAACGTCACACGGCGCATTCGCGCCTCGAACGCCTCCACCCCGGCCAGGGCGCCGGAGACGGCCTCGGCGTCCGTCCAGTCGGTCTCGGCCAGGTCGACGCCCACCCATCGCACGGTGTGCAGCCACACGTCGTTGAAGCGCGCCCGCCGGTAGCGCCCGCCCTCGAATTCGACCGAGGTGAACGCGGACTCCACGAAGCCGGCGCCGCCGGCGTCCGCGCCCTGGAAGCCGTCCCCGTCGAAGTGGACGGTGTCGTAGGTGCGCTCCCGCTCCAGCCACCCGCCGCCGTCGAACGGCTGGAGGTACTCCGCGTAGGGCAGATCGGCCAGCTCGCGCGGGGCGGGCGGGGCGGGTGTGGTTCGCGGGGTTCGCTGGGCGGGCATGGGGGCCTTCCGGTCCGGACGGTGGGTGTCGTCCCGAACCCTAGGCGCGGCCTCTGACAACGCCCGTGCCCCCCGCGAGGGCGGCGGCCCCCACGCCCCCGCGGGGGTGGCAGCGCCTACGCCCCCACGAGGGTGGCGACCATGACCGCCTTGATGGTGTGCATGCGGTTCTCCGCCTCGTCGAAGACGACCGAGTGCTCCGACTCGAACACCTCGTCCGTCACCTCCAGCGACTCCAGGCCGTACCGCTGGTGGATCTCCCGGCCCACGGCCGTGCCCAGGTCGTGGAAGGCGGGCAGGCAGTGCAGGAAGCGGACGCGCGGGTTACCGGTGGCGCGCAGGACGTCCATGGTGACGGCGTACGGCCGCAGCAGCTCGATGCGCTCCTCCCAGACCTCCTTGGGCTCGCCCATCGACACCCACACGTCGGTGGCGACGAAGTCCGCGCCGGCCACGCCCTCCTCGACCTTCTCGGTGAGGGTGAGGCGCGCGCCGGTGGTCTGCGCCAGGGAGCGGGCGGCGGCGACCACGGGCTCCTCGGGCCACAGGCCGCGCGGCGCCGCGATGCGCACGTCCATGCCGAGCAGGGCACCGGTGACCAGGTAGGAGTTGCCCATGTTGTTGCGGGCGTCGCCGAGGTAGGCGTAGGCGGTCTCCGTCAGCGGCCTGTCGCAGTGCTCGGTCATGGTGAGCACGTCGGCGAGCATCTGGGTGGGGTGCCAGTCGTCGGTGAGCCCGTTGTAGACGGGTACGCCGGCGTGGGCGGCCAGCTCCTCCACCGCCTCCTGGCTGCTGCCCCGGTACTCGATCGCGTCGTACATCCGCCCCAGCACCCGGGCGGTGTCCCGCACCGACTCCTTGTGGCCGATCTGGGAGCCGGACGGATCAAGGTAGGTGGTGTGGGCGCCCTGCTGGGCGGCGGCGGCCTCGAAGGCGCAGCGGGTGCGGGTGGAGGTCTTCTCGAAGATCAGCGCGATGCCGCGCCCGCGCAGCCGCTGCTCCTCGGCGCCCGCCCGCCGGGCCGCCTTCAGCCCGGCGGCCAGCTCGACCAGGTGGCGGAACTCCTCGGGGGTGAAGTCCAGCTCCTTGAGGAAGTGGCGGCCCGTGAGATCGATCGCCATGGGGGCTCCTAGGGGCAGTCGCGTCGGATACGGCGGGAAGACCGGAAGTCTATACGACCCTTCGCATCTCTATGCAGAAAGGGGGGGGTGCCCCGTCCCGGCCGCATCCGCGCCTACACAGCGTCGCGCTCGACCGGGCAGCTCATGCAGCGCGGCCCGCCCCGGCCCCGGCCCAGCTCGCTGCCGGGGATCGTAATGACCTCGATGCCGCGCTTGCGCAGGTGCGTGTTGGTGGTGACGTTGCGCTCGTAGGCAATCACCACGCCCGGCTCGACGGCCAGCACGTTGCAGCCGTCGTCCCACTGCTCGCGCTCGGCGGCGTGCACGTCCTGGGTCGCGGTGAGCACCCGGATGCCGTCCAGGCCCAGGGCCGCGGCGATGGCGCGGTGCATGTGCTCGGGCGGGTGGTCGGTGACCTTCAGCTCCGACTCGGCCGCGCCGGGCTCGATGGTGTAGGAGCGGAGCATGCCCAGACCCGCGTACTGGGTGAAGGTGTCGCCGTCGACCATCGTCATCACCGTGTCCAGGTGCATCAGGGCGCGCTTCTTGGGCATGTCCAGGGCCACGATGGTGCGGGCCGAGCCCGCCGCGAACAGGCCCTGGGCGAGCATCTCCACCGCCTGCGGGGTGGTGCGCTCGCTCATCCCGATGAGCACCGCGCCGTTGCCGATGACCAGCACGTCCCCGCCCTCGATGGTGGAGGGATAGGCGCCCTGTCCCTCGGACCAGACGTGGAAGCCGCCACCCTCCGGTGCGCCGGTCTCCGGGGAGCCGGAGGACGGGACGAACAGCGGATGGTGGTGGTAGATCGCCTCGAAGTGGATCGTCTCGCGCTGCCGGGCGGGCCAGCGCATGGCGTTGATGGACACCCCGTCGTAGATCCAGGCGGAGGTGTCGCGGGTGAACAGGTGGTTGGGCAGCGGGGCGACCAGGAAGTCGTCCGGATCCATCACGTGGAAGCGCACCGAGACCGGCTCGGGGTGCCGCTCCAGGTACTCCCGCTTGGTCATCCCGCCCACCAGCGCCTCGGCCAGCTCCGCCCCGGACATCTCGTCGAAGACGGCCCGCAGGTGGTCGGCGGCCAGCGGCCCGTACCCCTTCTCGTGGAAGGTGCGGTCCAGGACGAACGTCCGGGCCGCGGGGATCTCCAGGGACTCCGCCAGCAGGTCGCCGAACAGGTGGACCTCCACGCCCCGGTCGCGCAGGATGTCGGCGAAGCCGTCGTGCTCCTGGCGGGCCCGCCGCACCCACAGCACGTCGTCGAAGAGCAGGTCGTCCCGGTTGGTCGGGGTGAGCCGTTTCAGTTCCAGGTCGGGGCGGTGCAGGATGACGCGGCGCAGCCGCCCGGTCTCGGAGTCGACGTGGAATCCCATGCAACCATCCTCACCCCGAGCCGGGCGGCTACTCCTCCGGTTCCGTCTCCCGTCCCGTTCCCGCTCCGAGTTCCGCCGCCAGGGCGGCGATCCGCTCCGGGCCCACCCGGCAGCAGCCGCCGACCAGCCGGGCGCCGTCGCGTACCCATGTGCGGGCGGCGGCCGGGTCGAAGGCGGCCTCGCCCGTCCAGGCTCCGCGCGCCGCGTCCCAGCCCTCGCCGCTGTTGGGGTAGACGACCACCGGCTTGCCCGTGGCCCGCGCCGCCAGGCGTACGGCGGGCGCGGCGTCGCGCGGATCGCAGCAGTTGACGCCGACCGCGATCACCTGGTCGTTCCCCGCGGCGACGGCGAAGGCGTCCGCCAGCGGCTGGCCGGCCCGGGTGCACCGGCCGACGACGGTGTACGACAGCCACACCGGCACCCCGCAGCCGGCCGCCGCGCGCAGCAGGGCCTCGGCCTCGTCGGCGTCGGGCACCGTCTCCAGGGCCAGGGCGTCCGGGGCGGCCGCCGCCAGCGCCTCGATCCGGGGCCGGTGGAAGCGCTCCAGTTCGGCGGCCGTCAGCCCGTACCGGCCGCGGTACTCGCCGCCGTCGGCGAGCACCGCGCCGTACGGGCCGACGGAGGCGGCCACCCACACCGGCCCGCGGGCCGCGCCCGCAGCGGTGCGGGCCAGGGCCACGCTGCGGCGCAGCAGGGCGTCGGTCTCCTCGCGGCCCAGTCCGCGCCGGGCGAAGCCGGGGTGGGAGGCCTGGTAGCTGCCGGTGATGAGCACCCGCGCCCCCGCCCGCACGTAGGCGGTGTGGGCCGCTTCCACCCGGGCGGGGTCGTCGGCGAGCAGCCGGGCCGACCACAGCTCGTCGGACAGGTCGCAGCCCTGGGCCCGGAGCTGGTTGGACAGCCCGCCGTCGAGGACGAGAGGGCCGCGCGCCAGCGCGTCCGCGAGCGGAAGCGCCGGGACGGACGCGGGCGTGGACCCGGGCGGCGGCGCGGGTGGTGTGCTCATGCCGGGCTCACCCCAGCCGGCTCTGCACCTGGGAGGAGATCAGCTCCAGGTGGTCCAGGTCGTGCAGGTCCAGGATCTGGAGGTAGATCCGGGAGGAGCCCGCCCCGGCGTAGCGGCCGATCTTGTCGACCACCTCCGCCGGGGAGCCGGCCAGTCCGTTCTCCTTCAGCTCGTCCACCTCGCGGCCGATGGCCGCCGCGCGCCGCGCCACCTCGGCGTCGTCCCGGCCCACACAGGCGACCAGGGCGTTGGAGCAGATCAGGTCGTCCGCGGCGCGGCCGTGCTCCTCGGCGGCGGCCCGCGCCCGGCCGAACTGCCGCTCGCTGTCCTCGACGGAGACGAAGGGGACGTTGAACTCGTCGGCGAAGCGCGCGGCCAGCGCCGGGGTCCGCCTGGCTCCCATGCCTCCGATGAGTACGGGCACCTTGGCCTGCGCGGGCTTGGGCAGCGCGGGCGAGTCGGCGAGCTGGTAGTGGGCGCCGTCGTAGGAGAACGTCTTGCCCGGCTCGGTGGCCCACAGCCCGGTGACGATCTCCAGCTGCTCCTCCAGCCGGGAGAACTTCTCCCTGGGGAACGGGATGCCGTACGCGGTGTGCTCGGCCTCGAACCACCCTGCACCCAGGCCGAGTTCGACACGCCCGCCCGACATGGCGTCGACCTGCGCCACCTGGATGGCCAGGACGCCCGGCAGCCGGAAGGTGGCCGCGGTCATCAAGGTGCCCAGCCGGATGCGCCTGGTCTCGCGGGCGAGGCCCGCCAGGGTGATCCAGGCGTCCGTCGGGCCGGGGAGCCCGTCGGCGTCGCCCATCTTCAGGTAGTGGTCGGAGCGGAAGAAGGCGTCGAAGCCCAGGTCCTCGGTGGCCCTGGCGACCGTGAGGAGGGTGTCGTAGGAGGCACCCTGCTGGGGTTCGGTGAAGATGCGCAGATCCATGCCCTCCATCCTCCACCTTCACTACGCCTCCCCCCGCACCGGCGGGCCGTCCCCGCCCACCGGCGCGGCGCACCCGCCCACCGGTGGGGCCCGGCGGAAGGGCCGGGGCCTGAGGGCGAGCCGTCTGAGGATCGCCGTCACCCTGTCACCGCACTCGTCGGCCGCGTCGATGCCCTCGATGCACCTCCAGTAGAGCCCTTCCTCCTCCGCGTCGACCGCCACCCTCACCAGCGCGCCCCCGGCCTCGCCCAGCAGACCGCCCAGTTCGTGCAGGGCCGAGAGGGGGTCGCTCATCTCCGTCAGGCGGGCGGCACGTGCCCCGTCGGACCGCTGCCCGGGGCCGCGCAGCGAACCGCAGGCGCGTCCGCTCGCCTCGCGCAGTCCACCGGCCTGGGCCCGCACCTCGGGCGGGCCCGCCATGGCCAGGTGGACTCCTACCGCTTCCGCGAGCGCCTGCGCCTGCCACGCCTCGGTAACGACGTCAGCCGCTTCCTCACTGTGTGCGAGCGCTCGCCGCGTGATCTCAATGAGTGGTACCGCATCCATCCACCTTTTCCCTCCGCAATCATTCGCTACCCAGCGTGATACCCATGACCGCACTTGGCTAGGGGGTTCGGGAAAACTGTGGAAAAACTCGACACTGTGGAGAACGTCTTCACTCCGAAGAGTGACGATTGGCCTCTCCTCGCGCACCACCGGAGCCGTCCGTCTCACCGGCTCCCCGGCCGGCCCCTCCGTCACTCTCCGCGACGGGGAAGCGTCGTTCGTTCCGCTCGATCTTCGCCTCCAGCGCGGCCAGCAGGTCGATCCCCAGCACCTCGCAGAGTTGCAGCAGATAGGCGAGGACGTCGGCGGTCTCGTCCGCGACCCGTCCCGCCGTGCCCGGGTCCTCCATCACCCGTGCCGACTCCTCGGGCGTCAGCCACTGGAAGATCTCGGCCAGTTCGGCGGCCTCCACACCCAGCGCCGTCACCAGGTTCTTCGGCGTGTGGTACGACTCCCATCGCCGCGCCGCCGCGAACTCGGCCAGTCTGCGCTGGAGTTCGCCCGCCCTGCCCTCGGGCCGCCCGTACGGCACCGGGTGGTGTCCCGTCTCCCGGCCGCCTTCGGCGCCCCCGCCGTCCCCGCCGCTTCCGTGCACCTGTCCGTCGTTCATCCGCCCAGGTCTACCAGCCGGGCCACGGACGCCTCCCCCACCGGCCCACCGCCCCGCCGGCGGCCGGACCGACAGGGCGGCAGACCCGCCGGTCGGCGGTGCCGACGGGCCTGGCGCTCAGCACGTACGTACCGGTGCGGCCGCTCGGGCGCACCGCCCGGCGCCCAGCGGGCCGTCCGCGGATCGGGACCCGGGCCCGTCGGCGATCCGGCGGGCCCGCCCGCGCAGCCACTCCAGTACCCGGCGGTGGTCGGCCGCCTCGCAGGCGCCGAGCTGCACGGCGACCGTGCCGCCGTGCACCGCCCCCACGGCGACGGCCCCGGCCCGGTACGCCGGGACCCGGGCGCCTCCCCCGCCTCCGGCGGCGGCCCCGGCGGGGCGGCCGCCGGAGGTGGAGGGTCCGAAAACGTTGATCGCGCCCTCCACCGTGGCTCCCGCCACCGGGAGGGGCAGGCGATCACGCGCGTCCGGGAAGACCGGGAAGACGGTGTACGCGGCCGCGGGCGGCGCGGTACGCGCTGTCCGCCGCGGCGGCACCCCGGCGGCGGGACGGGCGGCCGGTCGGCGCCACTCCTCCGGGCGGGCCTCCCGGTCGAGCGGCCCCTCGGGGCGCCACACCAGCGTGTCCACCACCGGCTCCCGCACCACTCGTCCGTCGCCGCGGATGGGAGGCGGGTCCGCGGAAACACTGGGGGAATGCGCACCGAACCTGTTGTGGGACCCGACCGTGAGCCGCTCGCCCGTCTGCTCGGCGCCGCCGAGGCGGCCGTCGACGCCGGGGTCGGATGGCTCGCGGAGGCGGGGGACGAGTGGTCGAGGCGGAGGTTCAAGGCGTCGGGCGAGGAGGTCACGGACGCCGACGCCGAGGTGGAGCGGCGCGTCACCCGTGTGCTGCGGGAGCACGCGCCCGGCATCCCGGTCGTCGGCGAGGAGACCGACCGGGAGGAGGGGGGTTCGGTACCGTCCCGCTGCTGGCTGCTGGACCCGATCGACGGCACGATGAACTTCACCCGCGGCGCCCCGCTGTACGCCGTCTCCCTGGGGCTGGTGGACGGCGGTGAGCCCGCGCTGGGCGTGCTCCACGCCCCCGCCCTGGGCCGCCGCTGGAGCACGGGCCCGGGCGCGGCGGGTGGAGGCGTCCGGGAGCCGTCCGGCGCGCGGGAGCTGTCCCGGGCGGTGGTCGGCGTCACGGGCGCCGGGGGCGTCGGCTCCCCGTCCGGAAGGCTGCTGGCCGCTCTGCTGGGCGGGGCCTACCGGGTGCGGATGCAGGGCTGCATGAGCCTGGACCTGATCGGCGTGGCCGAGGGCTGGCTGGACGCCTGCGTGTGCGTCGGCGCCAAGCCGTGGGACGTGGCCGCCGGGGTGGCGCTGCTGCGCGGCCGCGGGTGGACGGTGCTGGACGGGGACGGGCGGCCGTACGCCTTCGACGCTCCGGTCCTGGTGGCGGGGAACGGGCCGCTGGCCCGGGAGCTGGCCGCCCTGTGCCGGGCGCGGATCAGGTAGCCGGGTCCGCGCCCGGTGACGGTGCGGTACGGATGCGGGCGTTCCCGTGGCGGAGCGCACGGCGAGCCCCTACCGTACGCGCATGCGCCACCCCGCTGAGCTGTACTACGCGCCCAGTCTGCCGCCCGACGAGGTACGGGCACTGCTCCGCCGCGACCAACTCCTCCTGCGGACCTGCCAGGCCGCGCTGGGCCGCGTCGGCGGGGACGTCCTGGGGCTGTCGGTGGAGCCGCGCCCGGGCGAGGTCGTCATCCACGCGGCGGTGGCCAGGGAGACGCCCGAGGTGGCCGAGGACCTGTGCGACATCGCCTCCGAACTGGAGATCCTGCTGATGGGCGGGCCCGACGACCGATCCGACATCACCGTCCAGGTCCATGTCGGGCCGCCCTGCCCCACCGACTGGCCCGGTTACGGCCACGCGGTGATCCACATGGCGAAGACCGAGGAGCCGTGGGAGGCGGAGGACGGCTGACGGCGGCCGGTGCGGGTGCTGCCGCGCGCGGCTCGCGCGGCAGCACCCGCACCCCCCTGCGCCCCGCTTCCACGCGTCAGTGCGCGGCCGGGGCCGGGCCGACCAGCTTCTCCAGGACGTCCTCCATGGTGACGAAGCCCAGCGGCTCGCCGCGGTCGCCGGTGACGGCGGCGAGGTGGGTGCCGCCGGCGCGCATGGTGGTGAGGACGTCGTCCAGCGGGGTGCCGGCCCCGACGCGTACGACGGTGCGCAGCGCCTCGGGAGGGAAGGGCCGGTCACGGTGCACGACGCCGATGGCGTCCTTGACGTGCAGATATCCCAGCACCGCGCCGCCCGGTCCGGTGACCGGAAGCCGGGAGAAGCCGACCGTGGTGGCGGTGTGCTCCAGCTGGTCGGGGGTGACGGTGTGGCCGACGGTGTGCATCTCGGCCAGGGGCACCAGCACCTCGGACGCCGGGCGGCTGCCCAGTTCCAGGGCCTCGCGCAGCCGCTCGTGACCACCCGGTTCGATCAGTCCGGCCTCGCTGGCCTCCCGCGCCATGCGGGTGAGTTCGGCGTCGGTGAAGATCGAGGCGACCTCGTCCCTGGGCTCGACCCTGAGCAGGCGCAGCAGGGCGTTGGCGAAGGCGTTGATGCCGAAGATCACCGGCCGCAGGGCCCGGGTGAGGGCGACCAGCGGAGGCCCGAGCAGCAGGGCGGTGGACACGGGGGCGGCCAGGGCGATGTTCTTGGGCACCATCTCACCGATGAGCATGTGCAGATAGGTCGCCAGGGACAGCGCGATGACGAAGGCGATCGGGTGCACCAGGGCGCCGGGGACGCCGACGGCCTCGAAGGGCGGTTCCAGCAGGTGGGCGATCGCCGGTTCGGCGACCGCGCCCAGCACCAGGGAGGAGGCGGTGATGCCCAGCTGGGCGGTGGCCATCATCGCCGACAGGTGCTCCAGGCCCCACAGGGTGGTGCGGGCCCGCCTGACGCCCTTCTCGGCGTGCGGCTCGATCTGGCTGCGCCGCACCGAGATCAGGGCGAACTCCGCGCCCACGAAGAAGGCGTTCACCAGGATCATCAGGGCGCCGATGGTCAGTTGCAGAGCGGTCATCGGGCGTCCTCCCGGTGGGCGCGGCCGGTCGCCCCGGCGGAGGCGGTCTGCGCGGGGGCGGTGATGCGTATGCGGTCGGCGCGGTGGTGGTCGACGTCGAGGACGCGCAGCTCCCAGCCGTCGATCTCGACGGTGTCGCCGGGGGCGGGGATGCGCTCCAGGCGGGCGGCGATCAGGCCGGCTGCGGTCTCGTAGGGGCCCTCGGGGGCGGCCAGTCCGATCGCGGCCAGCACGTCCAGGCGGGCACCGCCGTCGGCCTCCCAGCGCGCCCGTCCCCCGGGCGCGGGGGCGGCGGGGCGCAGATCGGGCTCCTCCAGCGGATCATGCTCGTCGCGGACCTCGCCGACGACCTCCTCGACGATGTCCTCCACGGAGGCGACCCCGGCGGTGCCGCCGTACTCGTCGATGACGACGGCGATGGTGCGGCGGGCGCGCAGGCGCTCCAGCAGCCGGTCCACCGGCAGGGTCTCGGGGACCAGCAGCGGTTCGCCGGTCAGTTCGGTGACGGGGGTGGCGGGGCGCCGTCCGGCCGGGAGGGCCAGGACGTCGCGGATGTGGACGGTGCCGATCACCTCGTCCAGGGTTTCGCGGTAGACGGGGAAGACCGACAGTCCGGTGGCCAGGGTGAGGTTCTCGGCGTCGGCGGCGGTGGCGTGCGCCTCCAGCGCGCGGACGTCCACGCGTGGCGTCATCACGTTCTCCGCGCTCAGCTCGCTCAGGTGGAGGGTGCGTACGAACAGCTCGGCGGAGTCCTCCTCGATCGCGCCCTCCCGGGCGGAGCGGCGGGCCAGGGAGACCAGTTCGTCCGGGCTGCGGGCGGAGGCCAGCTCCTCGGTGGGTTCCAGGCCGAAGCGGCGCACGAAGCCGTTCGCGGTGCTGTTCAGATGGCGGATGAAGGGACCGAAGACCGCGGTGAAGCCTCGCTGCGGGCCGGCGACGACGCGGGCGACCGCCAGCGGACTGGAGATGGCCCAGTTCTTGGGCACCAGCTCGCCGACCACCATCAGCACTACCGTGGAGACGGCCACGCCCAGCACGGTGGCCACCGAGGAGGCGGCGGAGCCGAGTCCGGCGTCGCGCAGCGGTCCGCGCAGCAGCGCGGCCAGGGACGGCTCGGCGAGCATGCCGATGACCAGCGAGGTGACGGTGATGCCGAGCTGGGCGCCGGAGAGCTGGAGGGTGAGCTGCCGGACGGCCTTGAGCGCGCCCTCGGCGCCGCGCTCCCCCTGGCGGGCGGCGCGTTCCAGCTCGCCGCGCTCGACGGTGGTCAGGGAGAACTCGGCGGCCACGAAGACCGCGCAGGCCAGGACGAGGGCCAGGGCCGCCAGCAGGAGCAGGACTTCGGTCACCGTGCCACCCCCGCTCCCGGAATCGTCACGGAGCGGCCGCGGGTGGCACGGCTGGTACTGGGAGGTTCGCCCATGGCGGGTGTGCTGTCCTTCTGTGTCGGTTCGGGTCCGGGTACCTCGGGCCGGGCCGAGGCCTCCCGGTGAAGTGTAAAGGATTGGCAAAGCCGCGCCACGGGGGCCGGGGTCCCGCCCCTCTCCGGGGCACCCCCGCCGCAGCGCGACACCCCCCTGATTCTACGATTCTGTAGAAATCTTGGGAACGAGGACGCGGGGGCGGAGCCGCGCCCTTACGATTTCCGTCCGGCCGCGTCGGCGCGGCCCGGCCTCCTCCCGACACCCGGAGTGTTCATGCCCTTGTGGAACCGCCTCGCGGAGTCCGCCCGGACGGTGCGGGACCGGCTGGCGGCGAAGAGGAACGAGCTGACGGGCGGCGCGTTCCGCGACGCGAGCATGGCGATGTGCGCGCTGGTCGCCGCGGCGGACGGGACGGTCGACCCGGCCGAACGCCGCCGCGTCGCCCAGCTGATCGAGCACGACGAGGTGCTGCGGAGCTTCCCCGCCGGCGAACTGCGTGACCGCTTCGAGGGCTGGCTGGACCGGCTCACCACCGACTTCGACCTCAACCGGGCCGAGGCCCTGCATGAGGTCGCCAAAGCCGCGCGCAGGCCCTCCGAGGCCCGCGCCGTCGTCCGTATCGGCATAGCCGTCGGCGGGGCCGACGGCTACTTCGACGCGGCCGAGCTGGTGGTGGTCCGCGAGGTCTGCCACCTGCTCGACCTGCCGCTCCACGAGTTCGGGCTCTGAGCGGCCCGCCGCACCGTCCGGGCGGCCGGCGCCGGGCCCGCCCCGGTCACCGGGAACGGACGCGCGTTCCCGTCCCCCGGTGCGGGGAGGCCGCGGCGGGACGGGGCTCCGGCGACCAGGGCGGGAGCTGGTGGGGCCACCGCACGTAGGTGAGCGGTGACGTGCCCGACCGGGGGACGACCACGCCGACGGGCCACACCCGCAGCGCGTAGCTCCCGGTGTGGTCGGCGGTGGTGAGCCGGAACGACAGCCCCTCGGCGAGCCGTTCGGCCGCGGCCTCCTGCGACTCCTCGTCCACGCACCACCGCCGCAGCTCGGCGGGTACGTCGGCGCTCCGCCCGGGCCGCTCCGGCACGCGGCCGAGCGTGCCCTCCGCCGCCCAGCGGGCCGTCACCGGGTCGGGGTCGAGCCCGTCGGCGATCCGGCGGGCCTGCCGGCGCAGCCACCGCAGCGCGAGACCTCCGCTGGGGCCGGTGTACCTGCCCAGCAGCACGGCGACGGGGGCACCGTTCACCGGCCCCTCGGCGGTGACGTCGGCCCGGTAGGCGCGCACGCGCCCGTCCCACCGGCCCGGGCGGAGCACGGCCCGCGCCGGACCGGGCACGGCCGGGCGCGCGCCGGGCCACGGCAGATGCCGCACGGGCCCGGCGGGGCGGTCGGAGTGAACGGAGGAAGTCGCGGGTTCGTTCGTCACGCCCCCACGGTGGACCCGATAGCTCAGAGTGACAAGTCGTTACGCAGAGCGAATGCGGTTGTTGTGTGCGCCGGGAGGTGGCGCGGCGCGCCCCGCGCGCCGTCGCACCGCGACTCCGCCGCCTCTCACCCCCGCGACCCGGGCACGGCGCCGAGGCCCGCAGCCCGGTGGGCTCAGTCGCTCAGCTCCGGCTTGCCGAACAGCACGGCGTAGCCGGAGGGAAGCTGGCTCAGGACCTGGTTGAGCTCGCCCCCGGAGATCGCCCCGGCGGTGGTGGACAGCACGGCGCTGGCGTCCCACTGCGCGGTCCTGGGCCGCGACCCGGTCCGCTCACCCACCCGGCGGCAGAACTCCTCCACGCCGTACGTCTCGGGCCGGTCCGGGCTGCTCTCCATCAGGAAGTCCCCCAGCGGGCCGGGCAGCTGGGCGGCCAGATCCTCGGTCTCCCCCGCGGTGATGCGGGAGGCGAGCACCTCCAGCACGGCCGTGGTCACCTCCTCGGCCTCCCGCCGGTTCTCGTACTCCCCCAGCTCGCGGACCCGGGCGAGGAACTCGTCGTACCTCATCGGCCACCCCTCCTCATCGGTCGGCGGATGTCACCTCGGCGGCCCGTTCCGCGTTCCACGGATCGCGCCGGCGAATCGCCCGGTGCGGAACATTCCCGCGGGCCCGGGCCGCATGGGACCGCCCGGGGCACCGGGCCCGGGCCCGACCGGACGGGCGAGGCGGGTCAGTTCGCGGGTGAGGGCGCCGGCCAGCGGCCGGGCCCCGCCGGGGAGGGTGTGGGTGACCGCGGTGAGGGTGTACGCGCCCGCGTAGTCGGTCAGGGCCAGGCAGACGGTCCCGGGGGCCAGGACGGGTGGCAGGGGGACGATCCGCTCCAGCGGCCGCCCGGCCAGGGACCACGGACCGCGCGGCCAGCCGAAGGCCAGGCAGGTCACGGGGCAGAAGCCCGGCGAGCAGCTCAGCGAGGCCAGCAGGCGCACCGCCCAGGGGCCCAGCCGTGCGGCGGCGCCGACCGCGCGGCGGACGGTGTCCGCGCCGCCGTGGAGAGGGCCGAAGGCGGTCAGCGCGCCCCGGCAGGCCGCCAGCCGCTCCCCGGGTCCGGCGGCGGTCACGGGGAGCGGCACCCGCACCGCCGAGACGGCGGTGCCGAGCATCCGTTCCTCCCGCGGGGTGCGCAGGTCGACCGGGAAGGAGCCGTACAGCGGACGCGGTGCGCCGGGCCAGACCGCCGGGTCGCCGTGGACGGTGCGCAGGGCGCCCGCGGCGGCGGCCAGCAGTACCTCGTTGAGGGTGGCGCCCAGGCCGGGCAGGGCGCGGCGGGCGGCCCGTACCGCGTCCGCGTCCACCTCCGCCCAGGCCAGGTCCGGGCACGGACGGCGGCCGGGTGGCAGCGGCAGGGCCCGGCCCGGGCCGAGTGCCGCGGGCGGGCGCGGCGGGCGACGGTCCGTTCCGGCGGCCCCGAGCGTCTCCACCGCCCGCACACCCGTGCCCCTGCGGACGCCGCGCCCCGGGGCGCCGTCGAACAGGCGGCTGAGCAGGATCTCCAGGGACCGGCCGTCCAGCAGGGCGTGGTGGGCGGTCAGTACGACGGCGAACCGCTCCCGGCCCGCGCCCCGTACCAGTGTCAGCCGCCAGGGCGGCAGGCCGGCGGGCAGGGCGCGGGTGACGAGCCGGCCGAGCAGGGCGGTGAACGCGGCGCCATCACCGCTGCCGGTGCTGTCGGCGGTGTTGACGACGGTGACGTGGCGGCGGACGTCGAACCGGTCGAGCGGCAGCCAGCGGTGCCCGCGCAGCCGGGCAGGCGGCGCGGGGGGCAGCAGCACCCGCCGCAGCCGGGGAAGGGCGCCCCAGCGCTCCCCGACCCGGACGCGCAGCGCGTCCGCCCCCGGCGGTCCGCCGGTGAACAGCGCCGCCATTCCGACCGTTTCGGGAACTCCGCGGGCACCGCAGTGGACTTCCTCCACCGGCGACAGGGCGATGCTTGTCTCCATACGTCTTCTCGCTCACTCGTCGAGAACTCGCGCAAACCTTCGACGGCTCACCCGGAAAACACACGAGTCACCTGTCCGCGCCTTTTCTGATCCTGTGTCAGTATTCTGGCGGAACGCCCGGCGAGAAAAGGACCGACGCCCGTCCGGCCCCGGACGGCGCAGCGATCGGAGCAGCGATCGGACCGGTGAACGCGCGGCCGGAAGAGTCCCGCGGAAGCCGCCCGCCGCCGCACCGGACCCGGTCCACGGACCCACCGGAGGGAATTCGGAGCCTTTTCCCGTGGAATCCCGGACGCCGGTCGCACAAGGACACGAACACGAACACCCATCGGAAAACCGACGCAACCTTCTCGACGTGAACTCCTCGGGGAACAGCATGGCGGATGTCTTCGGAAAAGAACGGTCGGCTCTCCAGCGCCTGGCGGCGCAGAGCGCCTCCCGGCCCTACTACCGCCCTCTCTCCTCCCGTGGTGCGGAGGCCGGGATCGACGGCCGCACGGTGGTCATGGCCGGGTGCAACGACTACCTGGGGCTGTCGGCCGACCCCCGGGTGACCGAGGCCGCCGCCCGCGCGCTGCGCCGCTACGGCGTCTCCTGCTCCGGCTCGCGCGTACTCAACGGCACGCTCGCGCTCCACGAGGAACTGGAGGGCCGACTGGCCGCGTTCGTCGGCGGCGAGGCGGCGCTGGTGACCACCACCGGCTTCCAGGCCAACCTCGCGCTCGCCGCCCTGCTGGACGAGCGCGACGCCGTCTTCGCCGACATGTCCAACCACGCCTCGCTGGTGGACGCCGTCCGGCTCGGCGGCGCCGCCCACCACCGCTACCGCCACCGCGACCTCGGCCATCTCGGCCGTCTGCTGGCCGCCTCCGGCCCCGGCTCCGGCAAACTGGTCGTCACCGACGGCATGTTCTCCATGGAGGGCGATCTGTGCCCGCTGCCGGGCATCATGGAGCTGGTCCGGCGCCACGGCGCCCGGCTGGTGGTGGACGGCGCCCACGACATCGGCCTGCTGGGCGCCGGCGGACGCGGCGTGACCGAGCACTTCGGGCTGACCGGCGAGGTGGACCTGGTCACCGGGACGCTGTCGAAGTGCTTCGGCTCCGTCGGCGGGATACTCGTCGGCCCGGCCCCCGTCGTCGAACACCTGCGCCACAGCGCCCGCTCCGTCCTCTTCTCGGCCGCGATGCCGCCGCCCTCGGCGGCCGCCGCCCTGGCCTCGCTCGGCATCATCGAGTCCGAACCCGAGCGCCGGCGGCGGGTGCTCGGCCACGCCCGGCGGCTGCTCGCGGGGCTGCGGTCGCTGGGCTGGGACACCGGTGACTCGACCACCCCGGTGGTGCCGGTGTACGTGGGCGACTCGCGGCTGTGCCTGCGGGTGTGGCGGGAACTGCTGGACGCCGGGGTGTTCACCAACGCCGTGGTGGAGCCGGCCGTGGCCCGGAACCGGGCGCTGATCCGGGTGACCCCCCAGGCGATCCACACCGACGACCACATCACCCGCGTCCTGGACGCCTTCGCCCGGGTACGGCGCGGGCTGGGCCCGCTCCTGCCGGCGCCGGGCGGGCCGGGGCGGCCCGAGGCGGTGGTGGCGTGACCGCCTCCCCCGCACGCCCCGCGCACACCGCGGCCGCTTCTCCCACCGCCTCCGCGCCCCTGACCGTCGGCCCGGTGCGCGGGCGCGCGGACACCGCCGCCTTCACCGCTCTGCCCCGCACCCTGCACCGCGGCGACCCGTACTGGGTGCCACCCGCCAGGGGCGGGCTGCGGGCCCCGACCGACCGGCGGCGCAACCCGTTCTTCGAGGTCGGGGCGGCCGAGCTGTTCCTCGCCCGCCGGGGCCGGAAGGCGGTCGGACGGATCGCCGCCGCGGTCGACTCCCGCTACCAGGCCCTCCACGAGGCGCGCGGCGGCCTGTTCGGCCTCTTCGAGTGCGCCGACGACCCCGGCGCGGCCTCCGCCCTCTTCGACGCGGCCGCCCGCTGGCTGCGTGCACGCGGCCTGGAGACGATGCTCGGCCCGCTGGGCTTCTCCGTGCACGACGAGTGCGGGGTCCTCGTCGAGGGCTTCGACGGCCCGCCCACCGTGATGATGCCGTACAACCCCGCCCACTACCCCGCCCTGTACGCCGCCTGCGGGCTGGCCAAGGCCAAGGACCTGCTGTCCTGGCGCGTCCCGATGCCGCCCGGCGGCGAGCCGCCCGAGGCCGCCGCCCGCGCGGCACGGTGGGCCGCGGACACGCCGGACGTGCGGCTGCGGCCGCTGGACCCCTGCCGCCGGGACGCCGACCTGGCCGCCGTCCGCGACATCTACGCCGACGCCTGGTCCGGCAACTACGCCTTTGTCCCCATGACCGGCCGCGAGTTCTCCCACGCGATGGACCGGCTGCGCCCGCTGGTGCGGCCGGAGCTGGTGTGGTTCGCCGAGGTGCGCGGCGAACCGGTCGCCTTCACCTTCTGGCTGCCCGACGCCAACCAGGCGCTGCGCGCCGCCCGCGGCATGCCCCTGGGGCGGCTCCTGGGACGGCTGCACATGCCCCGGGCCGTACGGCGCATCGACCGGGTCCGGGTGATCCTCACCGGCGTCCGGGCGGCCCACCGCGCCCGCGGGCTGACCGCCGCCCTGCTCGCCGAGGCCCAGCGCTCGGCCTTCCGCCTGGGCTACGCCGAGAGCGAGTTCTCCTGGCTCCTGGAGGACAACCGCGACGCCAACCGCTACGCCGAGGCCTTCGGCGGCGTCCTCCACCGCAGGCACCGCCTCTACCGGCGCGACCTCGCCCCGCGCCCGGCCGCCCCGGCCGTGCCCGCGCACGCCCCCGGAGCCCGCCGGTGAGATACCTGGTCACCGGCGCCACCGGCTTCATCGGCACCCACCTGGTGCGCCGGCTGCTGGACGGGGGCCACACCGTCGCCGCGCTGGTACGGGATCCCGCCCGGGCCCGGCTCCCGGCACCGGTGGAGCGGCTGGACGGCGACCTCGCGGACGGCCGCGGCCTGCACCGGGCCGCCGCCTGGGGCGCCGACCGCGTGATCCACCTGGCCGGCACCGTCAGGGCCGCCCGCCCGGGCGGCTACGCCTCCGTCAACGCCGGCGGCACCCGCCGCCTGTGCCGGGCCCTGGCCGCCCTGCCGCGCCCGCCCCGCCTGGTCCACTGCTCCTCCCTGGCCGCCGCCGGGCCCTCCCCGCCCGGCCGGCCGCGCCGCGAGGACGATCCGCCCGCGCCGGTGTCGGCGTACGGCCGCAGCAAGCTCGCCGGCGAGGAGGCGCTGCGCGCCGTGGCCGACACCGTGCCCGGCACCGTCGTCCGCCCGCCGATCGTCTACGGCCCCGGCGACGCCGACTTCCTGCCCGCGCTGCTCGCCGCGGTGCGCGGCGGCGTACTGCCCGTGTGCGGCTTCGGCCCGCACCGCTGCTCGCTGATCCACGTCGACGACCTGTGCCGCCTCCTGCTCGCCGCGGCCGACCGCGGCGAGACCGTCGGTCCCCGTACGGGCGCCCGCGGGATCTACCACGCCGGTGACGGCGCCGGGCACCGCTGGCAGGACCTCGCGGCGGCCGTGGCGGCGGTGACCGGCCGCCGCCCGCCCGCCACCGTCCCGCTCCCCCTCCCGGTGGCATACGCCGCCGCCCGGTGCGCCGAGGCGGCGGCGCGGGTACGGGGCCGGCCGTCGGTGCTCTGCCGCGACAAGGTGCGCGAACTGGCCCGCCCCGCCTGGGTCTGCGGCCACGAACGGGCCGCCCGCGACCTCGGCTTCACCCCCGGGACCGTCTGGCCCGCGGGCCTCGCCGACGCCCTGCCCCCCGCGCCCGGCCCCATTCCCCGCGCCGCCTCCGCCCACGCACCGGTACCCGCCTCCGGGAGGAACCGGCCATGACGACCCAGCCCCGCACCGGCCGGCCCCGCACCGGCCGAGCCGAACGCCTGCGGGCCTCCCCGCCTCTGTTCCGCCCCTCGTTCCTGAACAGCTTCACCCGCGTCCGCCCGGCCGTGCCCGCCGTTCTGTACGGCCCCCGGCCGTCCTGTTCGCCGCCCTGGCCGCACCCCGCCTCGGCCGGCCGGTCCTGGCCGGCCACGTCCTGCTCGGCTACGTGCTGTGGACGCTGACGGAGTACTGGGTACTCCGGACCCTCTTCCACCCGGCCCTGGACGGCGGCGCGGCCAACGCCCTGGCCGCCGGGTTCACCGCCGGATACGTCCTCTACGACGAGCCGCGCTTCCTCCTGCACCGCCCCGGCCCGCCCACCGCGCTCGGACGCCGCCCGCGCGGGCACCACCTGCGCCACCACTTCCAGGACGACAGCCGCGGCTTCAGGGTGAGCTGCCCCCACCGGGACCACGTCTTCGGCACCGCGCCGGAGCGTACGGCGGCGGGCGGGACAACGGGAGGCGCGGCGGCGCGCCGAGCGCGCCGGGCCCGCACCCGGCGGCGGACGCGGGCCCGGCGCGGAAACCGGAACGGGGCGCGGGGCGCGGGCTCAGACGGCCCGGAGCACCACGGACACGTTGTGGCCGCCGAACCCGAAGGAGTTGCTGACGGCCGCGCCGACGCGCTGTTCGCGCACCGTCTTGGTCACCAGGTCGATGTCGAACTCCGGCGCGGGCGCGTCGGTGTTGGCCGTCGGCGGCACGGCGGACCGCTCGATGCTCAGGACCGTGAGTACCGCCTCCACCGCGCCCGCGGCGCCCAGCGAGTGCCCCAGGACGCCCTTGGCCGACGTCACGCTCGGGCCGTGGCCGAAGACCCTGGCGGTCATGCTCGCCTCCGCCGCGTCGCCCAGCGGGGTGGAGGTGGCGTGCGCATTGACGTGGTCGACGTCCCGCGGCTCCAGGCCCGCGTCCGCCAGCGCCGCGGTCACCGCCAGCTCTGCGAACCGGCCCTCGGGGTGCGGCGCGGTGGGGTGGAGCGCGTCGGTGCTGGTGCCGCAGCCGGCCAGCAGGGCGCGCGGGCGCACACCGCGCGCCCGAGCGTCCACCGCCCGCTCCAGCACCAGGACGGCGGCGGCCTCGGCCATGACGAACCCGTCGCTGTCCGCCGCGAACGGCCGCGACGCCGCCGCCGGATCGCCGGTGCGCGACGACAGCGCCCCCGCCCGCTGGAACCCGGACACCACCAGGGGCGTGACCGCGGCCTCCGTACCGCCCGCCAGGACGACGTCGCACAGACCGGCGACCAGCCAGTCCCGGGCCACCGCCAGCGCGCTGGCCCCCGAGGCGCAGGCGGTGGAGACCGCCAGACTCGGACCGCGCGCCCCCAGGGCGAGCGCGACCTCACCGGCCGCCATGTTCGGCAGCAGCCTCGGGATGACCACCGGCGACACCGCCTCGGGGCCCTCCCGCCGCATCCGGTCGAACTCCGCCTCCCAGGTGCCGGCGCCGCCCAGACTGCACCCGATGGCCGTGCCCATCCGGGCCCCGTCCCAGGAGGACGGGGCCAGCCGCGCGTCCCGCAGCGCCTCGTCGGCCGCCGCCAGCGCGATCCGGGTGAAGCGGTCCTGTCGCCACAACTGCCGCCGGCGTGCCCGGTCGGCGACCTCCACCTCGGGGACGCGGCAACTGAAGTCGACCGGCAGACCGGCCAGTTCACCGTCCCGGGACGCCGTGGGACCGGCGGCGCAGACCCGGCGCCAGGTCTCCTCCACCCCGGCCCCGGCCGGGGTGACCGCCCCCAGACCGGTCACCGCGATGTCAGGGCGGGTCACCGCGGAGCCACCGCCGTACCCGCGCCCCAGGCGGCCTCGACCGCGTCGGCGATCTCCCCCAGCGTCGTGTCCAGGGTGATCTGGTCGTCCGCGAACGGCACGCCGGTGCTCTCCCGCAGGGTCAGGGCGAACTCGACCCGCCCCAGCGAATCCAGGTCGATATCCTCCAGCGTGACGCCGGGCGACAGCTCGCCCTCGGTGAACTGGAACTTGCCGACCAGGATGTCCGCAACGACGCCGTATGCCTTGCCCATCGGGCCTCCTCGCGCGCTCAACTCGGACCGGCCGGAGCCGGCCCCCTTCCGCGCCCCATCCTTGTGGTTCGGCACGGCCGGGCCGGGAGTGGAACGGCCCGGAGGGCGCATTTCACCCGTACGAGGCAGCGGAAACCCCGGCTGCGCGACACCGCCGCCACAACCGGACCGCCACAACCGGACCGCCGCGCCGAAGGGGCCGCGTTCCGGACCCTGGCCGGCTCCAGGCCCCGGTGACGAAGGCCCGCGCCCGTCAGCCACCCGGCTCCGTACCTCCCGGACCGATCAGCACCGTCCGTCCGGCGTTCCGCGGATACCTGGTCAGGTACAGCAGCGCGAGGTTCGTACCTGCCGAGTGCGCCAGCAGATCCAGCCGGGCGATTCCGAGGTGTACGCGCAGGGCCTCGACATCGTCGACGAGTCGGTCGCAGCGGTAGGAGGAGGAGTCCTCGGGCACGGCGGACCGGCCGGCGCCGCGAAGATCCAGCGTCACCAGTAGGCGGTACGCGGACAGGCCGCCGAGGTCGCCGAGGTAGACGGAGTCCTGCATCGGGCCTCCCGGCAGGCAGACGACCGGATCGCCGTCCCCTCCACCCGGTAGGCGAGGCAGGTTCCGTCGGGCGCGCAGAAGAAGGGCATGGCGGGATCCTGTCAGTGGCTCTCCGGCGGGACAACGGGATTCCGCGGCGCGGGAGACCACGTCGCAGGGAAAACCGATTCCCCCCGGCGAGCCCGTTGCGGGACCGGTTCGGACACCGGCCTCTACCGGGGCCTTGCCGGCCTCGCCCATCCATGGGCACCGACACGGAGGACTGCACGCCGACCGCCGTTCCGCCGGGGCGGGTGACGTTGTCGGACCGCCGCACACAACGCGGTTGGCCGGTCGACCTCGCGCCCCACCGGCTCGCGTCCCTTCCCGTCACCCGGGCCCGGCACACACGGGTCACCGGCTCGCCGCCCGACGCCGAACCCTGTCCCCTGCGTGAGGGGCCGGTGCCCGCGTACCGCCTCCACGCAGACGGTGACGACGGCGTCGACGGGGACGGCACGGGCGTCGAGTGGGACGAGCACCGGAGCTGCCGGGCCTCGGTGCGCCGCCGCAGCCATCCGGTATTACAAGCCGCTTGGCACACTTTTCTTGGGGATGGCGGAGAACCGGCGCGCCCGACGCGGGTGTTAGCGTCCGGGCGCATGGACGACAACGTGTACACGGGCAACGCCGGGCCGGACGCGGCGCTGGACCGGGGCTGGCTGCTGGGCCACTTCAAGGGAGCGGGCGACCTCCGGCACAGCGCGGCCCTGGAGATCAAGTGGGGCGTCCACCCGCGCGGCGAGCGGAGGCGGAAGTGGGTGCGCGGCGAGGAGCGAACGACCTTCCAGGTCCTGATCGGCGGCCGTTTCCGCGTCGAGTTCCCCGGCCGCGGTGTCGTCCTGGCCGAGCAGGGCGACTACGTCGTGTGGAGCCGGGGCGTGGACCACTCCTGGGTCGCCGAGGAGGACTCGACGCTGCTGACGGTCCGCTGGCCGTCCGTCCCCGGATACGCGCTGCCGCAGCGGGAGTGAGACCGGGAAACCGTCCGGCCGGCGGGGCTGCCGGCGGGCGGTCGGCGGGCGGTTATGACCAGCGCCGCGCTGTCGTCCTCGCTGGGGGCGGCGTCGTCCGAGAACCGGTCGACGGAGGCGACCACCTCGTCGAGGAGTTCCCGGGCGCCCGCGCCGTCGTCGCGGCCGGCGCGGGCCAGGGCGGCGGCGAGACCGTCCTCGCCGAAGAACCGGCCGTCGGCCGAGCGGGCCTCGGTGAAGCCGTCGGTGACCAGGAACAGGGTCTCGTCCGGCCGCAGGGTCAGCCGCTCCGTGCGGACGGCCGGACCGGGGGCGACGCCCAGCAGCATGCCCCCGGCCGTGATCTCCTCCACCCGCCTGCCACCGCGCCGCACCAGGGGCGGGACGTGTCCGGCCCGGACGAGCTCGACCTCCAGCCCGTCCCTCCCCGGTGTCATCCGGCCGTAGACGAGGGTGACGAAGACGCTGCCGTGCCGGACGCCCTCCAGCAGGGCGGTGTTGACCTCCGCGACGGTCCGGGCGGGATCGTCGACGAGCCGGGCGACGGCGCGGGCGGTGTGGCGGACCAGTCCGGTGACGGTGGCGGCAAGCGCCCCGCGCCCGCACACGTCGCCGATCATGAAGGCCCAGCGGCCGCCGCCCAGCGGGAAGACGTCGTAGAAGTCGCCGCCGATGTCCAGCCCCTCGCCGGCCGGCCGGTAGCAGGTGGCGACCTCGGCGCCGGGGACGGCGGGCGGCTCGGGCAGCAGCAGGCCTGCCTGGAGGTCGCGGGCCAGCTCGACGCGCTCGGTGTACTGGCGCGCGTTGTGGGCGATGACGGCCGTGCGGCGGGCGATTTCCTCGGCGAGGGCCACCGTGCGCCCCCGGAGGGGGCGGTCCTCGGTGAACAGCAGGGTCAGCACGGCGAAGGGATCCCCTCGCCAGCTCAGCGGTACACACACGTAGCCGGTGGCGCCCAGCTCCCGCCAGGGGCCCGGGGACGGGGGGACGCGGCGGGTGACCTCCGTCACCCCGGTGGCCAGCACCCGGGCGACGGTCTCGCCGTCCGGGCGGAGCGCGGTCCGTCCGGACGCCTCCGGCCACCGCCCGCCGTGGTCCTCGGCGGCGAACGCGGCGACCCGCGTCAGCCGTTCGCCGTCGAGTACGTCCACCGCGCTCATCGGCGCCAGCGCCGGGACGCTCAGTTCGGCCAGCCGGTGCAGGCTGTCGTGGAAGTTCAGGTCTCGGCCGATGCGGGTGCTGGCCTCCAGGACGAAGGCGAGGTCCTGCCGGGCGGCCCGCTCCTTGGCCTCGGCCCGCCCGCGGGCCTGCTTGGTCTGGTGGCGCTCCACCGCCAGGGCGGCGGTACGGGCGAAGGTGGCGGCCAGGGCCAGATCGGCCTCGCGGGGCATGAGGGGAACCCGGTGGTACATCGCGAAGGTGCCCAGCAGCCGTCCGTCCGTCCCGGTGATCGGGGTGGACCAGCAGGCGGCCAGCCCCGCCCGCAGAGCCGGCTCGCGGAACTTCTCCCAGTACGGGTGGGAGGCGATGTCGGCGACGACGACCGTCTCGCGGCGGTGGGCCGCGGTGCCGCACGAACCGGCGCCCTCCCCCGTGGCGATGCCGTCGATGGCTCGGTTGTAGAAGTCCGGCAGGCTCGGCGCGGCGCCGTGGCGCAGACGGCGGCCGTCGTCGTCGGCGAGGAGCACCGAGACCAGAACCCCGGGGTTGAGTTCCTCGATGGCGGCGGTCATGCCGCGCAGGACGTCTCCTATGGGCGCGTCCAGGGCGATCTGCTCCAGCAGGGCGCGCTGCTCGGCGGCGAGCTGCCGGGCGTGCCGGACGGCGGTGGTGTCCACGCCCAGGACGGTGACGCCGGCCACCTGACCGCCGGGCTCCCGGCGCGGTTCGTAGGTGAAGTCGTAGTACGCCTCGTTCATCGCCTCCGGCGGGCCCAGCAGGACCCGGGCGTCCCGGGCCGTGTAGGGGCGGCCGGTGCGGTAGACGCCGTCC
Source organism: Streptomyces shinuiensis (assembly GCF_043660855.1). Classification (NCBI taxonomy): domain Bacteria; kingdom Bacillati; phylum Actinomycetota; class Actinomycetes; order Kitasatosporales; family Streptomycetaceae; genus Streptomyces; species Streptomyces shinuiensis. The sequence goes on from NZ_JBIHML010000001.1 coordinate 1,234,412, forward strand.
AGCAGATCGATGATCCCCTGCTCGGTGAGCTCGGGAGCGAACTCGGCCAGGGGTACACCGGTGGCCTCCTCGCGGCCCAGGGCCCGGAAGAAGACGGGGTTGGCCGTCTCCACGACGTGGCGCGGACCCGACAGTTCGGCGAAGACGGCGTCGGAGGCCCGGAACAGCCCGCGCGTCTCGTCGTCGCCCGGCGGGCCGGAGTGCGGGCCGCCCACCGGCGCCGCGACGGACCCGAACGGTACGGCGGTCGTCTGCGTCACCTGTCCCTTCATCGGCGTTCCCCACTTCACTGCGAGCCCCGGCCCACTCGTCCCGGCCGGGGGCCCTGCGGGCCTTTCCGGCCCGGGCCCGGCCCGAGGCCCGGCAACCTCGAACGGGCGGTACCTCGATACTCCGGCACGGGGTGCGTTAAGTCCAGCGGGTGCCGGAGGCCCTCGGCCGCCCGCACCGCGCGCCCGCACCCTTCCGGGCGGACCGGCGGATTCGGTCCACCCCGGCCTCGGGCGCGGTGCGGCCGGGCTACGCGGCCTTGCCCCTGTCGTCCCGGTCCTCGTCGATGATCTCGGCGTCCACCACGTCGTCGTTCGCGCCGCCGGCCCCGGCGCCTTCCGCGCCGGGTTCGGCACCGGCTCCGGCGCCGCCCGCGGCCTGCTGGCCCTGGGCGTCGGCGTACAGGGCCTGGCCCAGCTTCTGGCTGGTGGCCGCGACCTTCTCGGAGGCCTCGCGGATGGCAGCTGTGTTGTCGCCCTCGGCGGACCCGCCCCTGAGCTTCTCCTTCAGGTCCGCCACCGACGCCTCGACCTCGCTCTTCACCTCACCGGGCACCTTGTCGGCGTTGTCCGCCAGGAACTTCTCGGTGGTGTACACCAGCTGCTCGGCCTGGTTGCGGGTCTCGGCCGCCTCCCGGCGCCGGTGGTCCTCCTCCGCGTACTGCTCGGCCTCCCGCATCATCCGCTCGATGTCGTCCTTGGGCAGCGCCGAACCGCCGGTGACGGTCATCCGCTGCTCCTTGCCCGTGCCCAGGTCCTTGGCGGACACGTGCATGATGCCGTTGGCGTCGATGTCGAAGGTGACCTCGATCTGCGGCACCCCGCGCGGCGCCGGCGGCAGACCGGTCAGCTCGAACATCCCCAGCTTCTTGTTGTACGCCGCGATCTCCCGCTCGCCCTGGTACACCTGGATCTGCACGCTGGGCTGGTTGTCCTCGGCGGTGGTGAAGATCTCCGAGCGCTTGGTCGGAATCGTGGTGTTGCGCTCGATCAGCTTGGTCATGATGCCGCCCTTGGTCTCGATCCCCAGGGACAGCGGGGTGACGTCCAGCAGCAGGACGTCCTTGACCTCGCCCTTGAGCACACCGGCCTGCAGCGAGGCGCCGATGGCCACCACCTCGTCCGGGTTGACGCCCTTGTTCGCCTCCTTGCCGGTGAGATCGCGGACCAGGTCCGTCACCGCGGGCATCCGCGTGGACCCTCCGACCAGGACGACGTGGTCGATGTCGGAGACCTCGGCCCGGGCGTCCTTCACGGCCTGGTGGAAGGGCCCCTTGCAGCGCTCCAGCAGGTCGGCGGTCAGCTCCTGGAACCGGGCCCGGGTCAGCTTCTCGTCCAGGTGCAGCGGCCCCTCGGCCGACGCGGTGACATACGGCAGGCTGATGGCGGTCTCCGTGGTGGAGGACAGCTCGATCTTCGCCTTCTCCGCCGCCTCGCGCAGCCGCTGGACGGCCATCTTGTCCTTGGCCAGGTCCACGCCGTAGGCGTTCTTGAACCGCTTGACCAGGTGGTCGACGATCCGCTGGTCCCAGTCGTCGCCGCCCAGATGCGTGTCGCCGTTGGTGGCCTTCACCTCCACCACGCCCTCGCCGATCTCCAGCAGCGAGACGTCGAAGGTGCCGCCGCCGAGGTCGAAGACCAGGACCGTCTGGTCGTCCTTCTCCAGCCCGTAGGCCAGGGCGGCGGCCGTGGGCTCGTTGATGATCCGCAGAACGTTCAGGCCCGCTACCTCGCCGGCCTCCTTCGTCGCCGTGCGCTGGGCGTCGTTGAAGTAGGCGGGGACGGTGACCACCGCGTCGGTGACCTTCTCGCCCAGGTACGCCTCGGCGTCCCGCTTCAGCTTCTGCAGCACCCGCGCGGAGATCTCCTGGGCGGCGTACCGCCTGCCGTCCACGTCCCCCGTGGCGGGGAAGTGCCAGCCCTCCTCGCCCATGTGCCGTTTGACCGAGCGGACGGTGCGCTCCACGTTCGTCACCGCCTGCCGCTTGGCGACCTCGCCCACCAGCACCTCGCCGTTCCTGGCGAACGCCACCACCGACGGCGTGGTCCTGGCGCCCTCGGCGTTGGCGACGACCGTGGGCTCGCCGGCCTCCAGCACGGACACCACGGAGTTGGTGGTGCCCAGATCGATGCCTACCGCTCGTGCCACTTGTGGTCCCTCCTCTCGCCACCGCCGCCCACCGGCGCGCGGTGCGGGAACCGGGCGTCTCATGCCTGTACTTCCTACATAAAACTTGAGTCGCTTCATGTCAAGCACAGCCCGGCGCGGCCGGTTCGCCCGTCGCGTTGGAGCTTCTTCCGCCGGGGCGCGTCCCGCGCCGCTCGCCCGCCAGGTGTCGCACGAACCGGTTCCAGCCCTCGCGGCCGACCGCGAGGACCTGGCGGCTTACGTCCTCGGAGTCCCGCACGTGCACGGCCTGCTCGGTGTCGGCGACCTCCACACAACCGTCTCCCCGCGCGCTGCTGTAGCTGGACTTGAACCAGTCGAGTTCAGTCGTCCTGCTCATAGCGCTCCTCGCATCCGCTCGAGCAGACCCACGGACTCCTTCGGGGAAAGGGCCTGCGAACGCAGGCTCGCGTAGCGCATGTGCAGCCTGCCGGCCTCCTTCGGATCGGCGATCAAGCGGCCGTTCTCCCGCCCCTCGGAATGTCCGCGCCGACGTCCGCCCGGTGTCTCCAGCAGCATGCCGGGGCCCTGCCTGGAGGGCGAACCCGTTGCCGTTCCGGCAAGCCCCGATCCCGGCGGTGGTGCCGGCACAGCCGGTCGCCCGCGCCCGGTGGATCCCGGGGGGAGGGACTCATCGCCCGTGCCTCATGCGGTGGGGCCCGGGGCGGAGGACCGCTTGGTGGTGTCCCGCCGGGTGATGGCCTCGGCCACCTGCTCGACGGCGGTGCGCAGGAAGTCGCCGTAGGCGTCCCGGGGGAGGACGGGGGCGTGCCCGCGGGCCGCGTCGATGTGTTCGGCGGCGGCCTCGAACGAACCGAGCCGGCGGTAGTCGTCGGCGAGGTTGAGGTGCAGGGACGGGTAGAAGGCGGCGATGCGCAGTCCGGCGTGGTGTTCCTGAAGGCGCTGCTCGGTCACGGCGTCGGCGGCGTCCAGTGCCCGGACGTCCCAGGCCAGCGCCCGGGCGGGGTCCTCATGGAGGTCCGCCAGGTGGTGCGCGAGGGTGCAGCGGTGCAGCGGGTCGCCGGTGGGGCCGATCGCGGACCACAGGTCCAGGAGTTTTTGGCGGGCGGCCTGCGCCTGACCGGTCTGTCCTTCGGCGACGGCGGCGCCGATGGCCTCCATCGTCGGGTCGGGGGCGGCGGGGACGGCGGATGTGGTGGAGGTGGTGGTCATCGGAAGGGCTCCTCGTGGTTGTCGGTCAGGCGCGGTGGTCGGGACTGACGGGCATGGCCCAGGTGGTGAGGTCGCCGCGGTCGGCGGAGCGGACCGTGACGGGCTGGTCGTGTCCGCGCAGGTCGAGCATCACGTCGGGGCCGATGGCGGTGCTGACGGCCGGGTAGAGGGTGGTCAGCTCGAACGAGATCCGCGCCTCCCGTCCCGTCACGGTGGCCGGGAGCGGGGCGCCAGGGTGTCCGCCGGCCGCCGGAAGGGACAGGCCGTGCAGAGCCACGTGCAACTCGATCCGCTCGCCCGGGTGTTCCTCCAGGGCCCGCAGCAGCGCGTCCTTCGCCACCGTCACGCGGGTGGTGGCCTCCGGCAGCGACGCGAGCATCAGGTGGTGGTCGGGGAACTCCTCCGTCAGCACCCGGCAGTGCCGGTCCTCCCGTCCCGCCATGCGCAGCCGGACGCCGTACGGCGTCGCCTCGATCCGCACCAGCGGGCTTCGGCGCATCTCCCCTGCCGCGGACCGCAGTTCACCGCCGTCGACCGTGGCGGCCCAGGCCGTGGCCGCCGGTTCGGCGGGGACGAGCGTCCGGGTCGAGAGCCGGTACCGGTCGGTCGCGGTCAGTGCTACCGCCTCGGCGGTCGCCTCGACGCGCAGTCCGCCCAGCACCGGCAGCTCCGGATCGCACGCGGTCGCGGTCAGGACCTGCTCGACCGCGTCGGCCAGTACGGGCCCCTTCAGCGCGGCGACCGGCCGGCTCGGCGCGCCGTGGAGCGACGACTTGAGCTCGGCGGCTTCCCCGCGTACCGCCGCCGCGTCCCCGAGGACCTTCGCGACGTGCTCGTCGATCAGCCGGGACGCCTCGCCGGGCCCGGCGTCGAGCACCGCCTCGGCGGTGGTCAGCGGCATGGCGATCCGGCGGAGCCGGCGCAGGGTGGCGGCCCGTGGCACCTGGTCGGCGCCGTAGTAGCGGTAGCCCGAGACCGGGTCGGTCTCGGCGGGCGGCAGCAGCCCGGAGTCGGCGTAGAACCGCAGCGCGCTGGGGGTCAGACCGGTGCGCCGGGCGAAGACCCCGATGGGCATCAGCTCGGAATTCGACACCCCGTCATCGTCGGGCTTCAACCAGGTCGAAGGTCAACACCGGCGGTGTGGGGCGGCGATCTCACGGGCCGTGGCCCGGGACGGGGGATCACGCCGGGGCTCAGGTGCCGACGACGAGGTTGCTCGCACGCGGGGAGCGCACCAGCGCGGAGGAAGGCGGACGGGCCGACCTCGCTGGGAGGGGCGTGCGCCTGCGACGGATGGCCGGGGAAGGAGAGGATCTACTCCTCGCCACCCTCAACGTATAGCGCACCGGGGGCCTTGCGGCAAGGCCCGGGTCGTGCCGCAGAATCATCGCCCTGGGCCGGAAAACTCGCAAAAGGCGGTTTTCACAGGTTGTGTGCGCTGTCGTGTGCTTGTGGGAGGCATGGAGCGGCCGGCCCGGGACCGATCTCTTCACATGGGGGACTTCCGTGATCGACGTGATCATCGCCGGCGCCGGACCCACCGGTCTGATGCTGGCCTGCGAGCTGCGGCTGCACGGCGTGCGCGTGGTGGTACTGGAGAAGGAGGCGGAGCCGACCAGGGTCGTCCGCGCGCTCGGCCTGCATGTGCGCAGCATCGAGGTGATGGACCAGCGCGGTCTGCTGGACCGGTTCCTCCTGCACGGCAGGCAGTACCCGGTCGGCGGCTTCTTCGCCGGCATCCCCAAGCCCTCGCCCGAACGGCTGGACACCGCGCACCCTTACGTCCTGGGCATCCCGCAGCCGGTCACCGACCGCCTGCTGGCAGAGCGCGCCGCCGAGCTGGGCGCCGAGATCCGGCGCGGCTGCGAGGTGACCGGTCTGGAACAGGACGAGGACGGGGTGACCGTCGAGCTGGCGGACGGTACGCGGCTGCGCTCGCGGTACGCCGTCGGCTGCGACGGCGGCCGCAGTACGGTGCGCAGGCTGCTCGGCGTCGGCTTCCCCGGCGAGCCCGCCGGGGTCGAGACGCTGCTGGGCGAGATGGAGGCGACCGAGGACCCGGCGGTGATCGCGTCCGTGGTGGCCGACGTGCGCGGGACCCAGCTGCGGTTCGGCGTCGGGCCCGTCGAGGAGGGCGTCTACCGGGTCGTCGTGCCGGCCGGGGGACTGGCCGAGGACCGCACCGTCCCGCCGACCCTGGAGGAGGTCAGGAGGCAGCTGCGGGCGGTCGCCGGCACCGACTTCGGTGTGCACTCGCCGCGCTGGCTCTCCCGTTTCGGCGACGCCACCCGGCAGGCCGAGCGCTACCGGGCCGGCCGGGTGCTGCTGGCCGGCGACGCCGCCCACATCCACCCGCCGGTCGGCGGGCAGGGCCTCAACCTCGGCATCCAGGACGCCTTCAACCTCGGCTGGAAACTGGCCGCCGAGGTCGCCGGCCGGGCGCCCGAGGGACTGCTGGACAGCTACCACACCGAGCGGCACCCGGTGGCCGCCGGCGTACTGGACAACACCCGCGCGCAGATGGCTCTGATGTCCACCGAGCCCGGCCCGCGGTCGGTGCGCCGGCTGGTGTCGGAGCTGATGGACTTCGAGGAGGTCAACCGGCATCTGACCGAGAAGATCACCGCGATCTCGGTCCGCTACGACTTCGGCGGGGGCCACGAACTGCTCGGCCGGCGGCTGCCGGACGTGAAGCTGGGGCGGGGCCGCCGCCTGTACGAGCTGATGCACGGCGGACGCGGGCTGCTGCTGGACGGGACCGGCCGGCTGTCGGTGTCGGGCTGGGCGGACCGCGTCGACCATGTCACCGACATCGGCGGGGATATCGGCGGGGGTCTGGACGTACCCGCGGTGCTGCTGCGACCGGACGGCCACGTGGCGTGGGTGGGCGAGGAGCAGTCCGGGCTGCTCGACCACCTGTCCAGGTGGTTCGGCCCCGCCACCACCGGCTGAGGCCGGGGCCAGGGTCGGGGCGGGAACCCGCCCCGACCGGAACCTCGGGCGTCGGCGTGCCGGGGTCGGCCCCTGTCCCCGGTCCGCGTCCCGGGCACCGCGCGCGGGGCGAGGAGGAACGACGGGGTCATCAGTGCGGCGGCCGCCACCGGCACCCGGCCGGCGCCCGCGACGCCCGCAACGCCGGTGACGCCGGTGACGCCGCCGCCGAGAGCGCCCGCCACCCCGGTGCCGAGGTAGAGGGCGCAGATGTTCAGGGCGAGGGCGGTCATCGCCGCACGGGGCCCGCCGCGCCCATGACGCTCCTCTGGACCGGCGGGCTCGGACCCCACGCGAACACCGCCCGGAAGGCGATGACCGCGCCCGGCGCGACCGGGTCGCCGACGCCACCGAACCCCAGGGCCGCGGCCAGCGCCGGCGCGGCGGTGTCCGCCGACGACCAGGCGGAGACTGCGCCGCGGGCCCAGCGCGTCGGCCGCGCGGCCGGCCAGTACGGCGCCGAGCAGGCCGGCGACGCCGACGGTCAGGAGCATCACCGACAGCAGCCCGACGGAAAACCCCGGCGACGCGGCGGATGCCTCCCCCGTCGGCGTCCCGCGCCGGCGGGACGCCGTGTCGATCGCGTCACAGCCGGCGGGGCGGCCGGACTCCTCAGCCCGGATTCCCGCTCCGAGAACGCCCGGTGTAACGGCCCACCACCGGCCGGCCGCACGCGGCGAGGGGGCCCGTACGCGGAAAAGGCCTGCTTGCCAACGCTTCCGCACGCGCACTACTGTCGCCACGCCTTGGTGAACGGGAAATCCGGTGCGATACCGGTGCGGCCCTCGCCACTGTGATCGGGAAGTCCGGCTCCAGCCCTCGCGGGCGGCCACTGGGTCCTTCGGGACCCGGGAAGGCGGAGCCCGGGCGGTGGTACCCGTCAGCCAGGAGACCGGCCAAGGCGCGTCAACCATCCACGAGGTGCTGGAGAGGGTCTGTCCGGTCATGCACATAGCCGAGGGCTTCCTGCCCCCCGCGCACGCGGTCGCCTGGAGCGTCGCGTCCGCACCTTTCATCTTCCACGGAGTCCGCTGTCTCACCCGTGAGGTCAGGGAGCATCCCGAGAGCACTCTGCTCCTGGGTGCCTCCGGGGCCTTCACGTTCGTCCTGTCGGCTCTGAAGCTTCCCTCGGTGACGGGGAGTTGCTCGCACCCCACCGGCACGGGGCTGGGCGCCATCCTGTTCCGGCCGCCGATGATGGCGGTGCTGGGCACCATCACACTCCTCTTCCAGGCACTGCTGCTCGCGCACGGCGGTCTGACCACGCTGGGCGCCAACGCCTTCTCGATGGCGATCGTCGGCCCCTGGACCGGATACGCCCTCTACCGGCTGCTGCGGCGGTACGGCGCGCCACTGATGGCGGCCGTCTTCCTCGGCGCCTTCGCCGCCGACCTGTCCACCTACTGCGTCACCAGCGCGCAGCTTGCGCTGGCGTTCCCCGACCCGGGCAGCGGATTCTGGGGCGCGCTCGGCAAGTTCGGCTCCATCTTCGCCCTCACCCAGATCCCCCTCGCGGTGAGCGAGGGGCTCCTGACGGTGTTCGTGATGCGGCTGCTGGTGCAGTCCAGCCGGGGCGAGCTGACCCGGCTGGGAGTGCTGGTGTCCGGCAGGCGGTCCGGGGCGGAGAAGGCAGCCGGCAGCGGGGCGGTGGCGTGATGAGGAGGAACACGAGGATCAACGCCCTGCTGCTGCTCGCCGTGGCCGCGCTCGCGGTCCTGCCCCCGGCACTCGGCCTCGGCGACCACAAGGAGGAGCCGTTCGCCGGTGCCGACGGCGAGGCGGAGACGACGATCACCGAGATCGAGCCGGACTACGAGCCGTGGTTCTCCCCGCTGTACGAGCCGCCGTCCGGTGAGGTCGAGTCGGCGCTGTTCGCCCTGCAGGCCGCGCTGGGCGCGGGCGTCCTCGCCTACTACTTCGGCCTGCGCCGCGGGCGCCGCCAGGGCGAGCGGCGGGCCGCGGCGCGGCCGGAGGAAGCCGGGAACGCCGCGGGGACCGCCGGGGACTCCGGGGCCCGGGGGGCCTGAGTCCCGTGCTGCCGATCGACGCGGCGGCGCACAGCAGCCGCTGGCGCCGCCGCCACCCCGTGGACAAGGCCGTGCTCGGGTTCGGCCTCACCGTGCTGGCGCTCTGCCTGCCGCCCTGGCCGGGTGCGGCCCTGGTGGCCCTCACCGCGCTCGCCGTGCTGCTGGGCCCGGCGGGCGTGCCCGGCCGCAGGCTGTGGCGCGCCTGCCGGGTGCCCCTGGGCTTCTGCGTGACCGGCGCGGCCACGCTGCTCGTCCAGGTCGCCGGCCCGGAGGGTTTCCTGTCCCTCGCCGACGGCGGCCCGGCCCGCGCCGGGGAGCTGCTGCTGCGCACCTCGGCGGCCTCTCTGGGCGTGCTGCTGTTCGCCTTCACCACCCCGATGTCCGATCTGCTGCCCCACCTGGTGAGGGCCGGCGTACCCGCGCCGGTCGTGGACGTCGCCCTGGTGACGTACCGGATGAGCTTCCTGCTGCTGGATTCCGTGCGCCGGGTCCGCGAGGCACAGGCCGCCCGGCTCGGGCACACCACCCGGGCCGCCGCCTGGCGTTCCCTGGGCGGGCTCGGCGCCACCGCGTTCGTGCGCGCCTTCGGCCGGGCCGCCCGGCTCCAGGACGGCCTCGCCGGACGGGGCTACGACGGCGCCCTGCGGGTGCTGGTGCCCGAGGCGGGCGTCTCCGGGCGCTTCACGTCCGGCAGCATCGCGCTCCTGGGTGCCGTGACCGCCCTCACCTTCTTCCTGGAAGGACCGCTGACGTGAGCGAGTCGGCACTCGTGGCCCTGCGGGAGGTGTCCTTCTCCTACGAGGACGGGCCGCCTGTGCTCAGCGGCCTCGACTTCGAGGTGCGCCGGGGGCGCACGCTCGCCCTGCTGGGCCGCAACGGCAGCGGCAAGACCACGCTGATGCGGCTGCTGAGCGGCGGACTGCGTCCGGACACCGGTGAGTTGACCCTCCGGGGCCGGCCCGTCGCCTACGACCGCAGGGGACTGACCCGGCTGCGGACGACCGTCCAACTGGTCGTGCAGGACCCGGACGACCAGCTCTTCGCCGCGTCCGTCGCCCAGGACGTCTCCTTCGGGCCGCTGAACCTCGGGCTGCCGGACGCCGAGGTGCGCGTGCGGGTCGACGAAGCGCTGGCCGCCCTGGACATCGGCCACCTGGCCGACCGTCCCACCCATCTGCTCTCCTACGGCCAGCGCAAGCGGACCGCGATCGCGGGGGCGGTCGCGATGCGGCCGGAGGTCCTGGTGCTGGACGAGCCGACTGCGGGACTCGATCCGGACGGCCGGGAGCGGCTGCTCGCCACTCTGGGCGGGCTGTGCGAGGGCGGGACGACGGTGGTGATGGCCACGCACGACGTCGACCTCGCCCTGCTCTGGGCCGACGACGCGGCGCTGCTCACCCCGGACGGAGTGCGCACCGGACCGGCCGCCACGATGCTGGCCCGCACCGGCCTCCTGCACCGGGCGGGGCTGCGGCTGCCCTGGGGCGTCGCGGTGGCGCGGCTGCTGCGGGCGCGGGGCCTGCCCACCGCCGCCACCGCGCCCCGCACCCCGGAGGAGCTGGCCGCGCTCTTCGTCCCGGGCACGGAACCGGAGGCGCCGAGCCGGGGGGCGGGGGAAGCGTACGGACGGGAGTGACCCGCGCGAAGCGGTGCCGGTCCGGCCGGCCGTAGCACCGGAGGAAGACGGGTCACGTCCCGGCGGCCGTCCTCGCGGATCCTCCGCCGGCGAGCGAGGGCAGCCCACGCCCCGGGACCGTCGACCGGCTGGCGGCCGTCCGACGCCGGACACGCCCGGCCGGGCGCGGTCGTGCCGCCGCGGCCGCCGGTGCGGACACCGGACGGTGTCCGCACCGGCGGCGGTGCTCTACCTTGGGCTCCGGGTTCCCGGGCGTGCTCAGGGTTCCGCCTCCGCGTCCCGGAAGGAGGTGAACCGGCGGAAGGCCGCGAACGCCGGACCCGCCAACCGCCCGGTCCGCACATAGCATTCACAGGGGAGTGAGTCGATCACCACGAGGACGTCGGGGGAAACAGTGGTCAGGGTTCTGCTTGCCGAGGACATGCTGATACTCCGCCGTGCCCTGGTCTCGCTGCTCGAACTCGAACCGGACATCGAAGTGGTGGCCGAGACCGACAACGGCGACCAAGTGCTCCCCCTGGCGCGCGAGTACCGTCCGGACGTCGCGGTCCTCGACATCGACATGCCGGGGATCGACGGCATCAGGGCCGCGGCGCTGCTCCACCGGGAGCTGCCCGCGTGCCGCACGGTCATCCTGACCACACTCGGACAGCCCGGGAACCTGCGCCGCGCGATGGAGGCGAAGGTCTCGGGGTTCCTGCTCAAGGACACCGACCCCGCCCGGCTCTCCGCGGCGGTCCGTGAGGTGGCCGCCGGAGGCAGGGTGGTGGACCCGGAGCTGGCACTCACCGCCCTCCAGACCGGCGACAGTCCGCTCAGCGAACGGGAGACCGAGGTCCTGCGGCTGGCCTCGCAGGGCGAGGACGTTCCGGAGATCGCCCGCGCGCTGTTCCTGTCCGCGGGCACCGTGCGCAACTACCTGACGACCGCGGTGACCAAGCTCAGCGCCCGGAACCGGATGGACGCCGTGCGGATCGCCAGGGACGCGGGCTGGCTCTGACCTCGTCCCCCGCGCCGCCGGCCGCGGGCTCCGGCAGGGCGGACAGCACGAACTCGCCCACACCCGGCTCCGCTCGCCAGTCGAGGCCGAACGCGCGGGCGGCGGTCTCGGTGTCCCCGAAGGCCAGGGCGCACGCTCCGAGGCCCATGGCCGTGGCCACCAGGTACAGGGTCTGCTGCAGTGCGCCGACCTCCTTGAGCAGGGCGGTGTAGGCCGTGCCCCGGTAGAACGCGGCCATCCGGTGGAAGCGCGCCGTCATGCTGATCAGTACCGGGGGCTCATGGCTCAGTCCGGCGTTCGTCCCGGCCTCGCCGAGCAGGTCGTCGACCAGATCCGGAGCCGTGTCCAGCGGGGTCAGCAGATGCCCGTGCGGAGCGTAGTGGTAGACCCCCCGCTTCAGATCGCCGCCGCCGGCGATCGTGAGGTACAGCTCCAGCGGGTAGCGCGAGCCGGCGCTCGGGTACGGCCGCCGGCCGGACGGGCCGACGCCGGCCGACCGGTGCAACAGCTCTCCCAGCTCCTCCAGGGACGGCGGGCATCCGCCGTCCACGCGCAGGGAACACCGGGCCGCCAGCACCTCGCTCAGGCCGGGCTCCCCCTCACGGGCCGGGCCGGGCACGGGCAGTGCGATGACGTCGCCGCGCACGTCCCGGACGCCGCGCGCACCGCGGTCGACCGCGCGGACCTCGGTCCGCCCGACCGGTTCGTCGTGCGACCCCGGTCTGCTGCGCTGGTGGAGCATCAGCTCGTACGGCGACCAGTGCGCCAGCGGGGCCTCCCGGTCCTCGGCGAAGACGAGTGAGGTGCCGCCCGGCCGCGGGATCCCCGGCACCAGCATGCCGGCCGCGGCCAGGTATCCCACCACCAGGCGTGTCTCCTCCAGCGGCCGGCCGAGCAGCCGGGCCGCCTCCCGTACCGCCGTCGGCCGCATGTGGCAGCCGACGAGCCCCCCGGCCTGCGGTGTGTGCAGCAGCACCCGGTGCGCGGACAGCGGCGACTCCACCACGCCCCCCTCGGGCCCGGTGCGCAGGACGGCGAACCGGGACAGCCGGTGCACGGTGTCCGCCCCGGGCCTGCCGGGAGTGAACCGGGACCGTCGGGCCGTGGGCACGACGGTCATCTGGCGGGTCCCGTCGGTCAGCGTGAGCGTACGCACCACCACGTGCTGCAGCGCGGCCAGCGCGTCCCTGAGCGCGGCGTGCTGAGGCCGGTCCCCGTCCTCCGGTCCGGTGCCGTCGGTGAAGCCGGGCAGCACGTTGTCCAGCGACACCGGACCGTAGGTCATGCGCTCGAGCGCGCGGGCGACCACGGGCGCGCCGGCCGGCAGCCGGACGTCCCCCCAGGGGGTGCCGACCAGCCAGGTGTCCGGGCTGCCCGGGCCCTCCGGGCCGGGCCGGAGCCCGGAGTCCTCGCGCAGCGACCACAGCTGCATCAGGCCCGGCTGTGGAGGGACGGAAGGCGGTTTCACGGTGTGGACCCCAGACGACGGTGTGACGGTGTCACAGGGAGAGCGGAACCGGGTTCAGGTCCTTCAGGTCCCCGTGGGGGGCGGGGCCGGCCCGAAGGCCCGGGCCGGCCGGCTCCTCCCGGGCGCGGGGGGCACCCGGACGCCGGGGCCGGTGCGGTGCGCCGCCGGTCCACCGCCGCCCCCTCGTCCCCCCGCCGGCCGCGGGCTGCCGTTCGGTGACGGTTCATTCGGCGGTCACGGCCTCCTCGTCGTCCGGCATGTCGGCCATGCCCGCGGTCAGCGTGTCACCGTCGCCGGGGTCGATGAGCAGGAAGGAGCCGGTGCGCCGCAGCTCGGCGTAGCCGTCCAGGGCGACCGGCTCGGCGGTGCGCACCACGATCCGGCCGATGTCGTTGGCCTCCAGCACGCCGGGGCCCGCCCGTTCGGTGAGGTCGTGGAGGTCGAGCCGGGAGCCGACCTTCACGACCAGCGCCCTGACGGTGCGGGTGGTGTGCCTGAGCAGCACGTGCTGTCCGGCGCGCAGCGGTCGTTCGCTCAGATGGCAGACGGTCGCCTGCAGCCGCCGGCCGGCCCGGGGCGCGGCGGCGGCCGGGACCAGCAGGTCGCCGCGGGAGACGTCGAGGTCGTCGGTCAGGCGGACGGTGACCGACTGCGGTGCCCGGGCGGCCCGGGCCGGCCGGCCGAGCGTGTCGATGGCCTCGATCACCGAGGTGCGACCCGATGGCAGGACGACGACACGGTCCCCGACCCGGAGCAGTCCGGAGGTGATCTGGCCGGCGTAACCGCGGTAGTCGGGGTGGTCGGTGCTGTTGGACCGGATGACGTACTGCACGGGAAGGCGGGCCGGCTCGGTGCACGGATCGACGCCCGCCGGCACCGTCTCCAGGTGTTCGAGCACGGTGGGCCCGGCGTACCAGTCCATGCCGTCGGACGGGTGCACCACGTTGTCCCCGGCGAGCGCGGAGACCGGGATGGCGGTCGTCCGGGACACGCCCAGCGAGGCGGCGCACGCTGCGAACTCGGCGGCGATGCTCTCGAAGACCCGCTCCGAACGGCCGACCAGGTCCATCTTGTTGACGACGAGCGTCACCTGGGGGATGCGCAGCAGGGCGGCGACCGCGAGGTGGCGGCGGGTCTGTTCCACGATGCCGTTGCGGGCGTCGACCAGGACCAGGGCCAGGTCGGCGGTGGAGGCGCCGGTGACCATGTTGCGGGTGTACTGCACGTGGCCGGGGGTGTCGGCCAGGATGAACCGGCGGCGCGGGGTGGCGAAGTAGCGGTAGGCCACGTCGATGGTGATGCCCTGCTCGCGTTCGGCGCGCAGTCCGTCGGTCAGCAGCGCCAGGTCCGGGCCGGCGGCGCCGCGGTTGCGGGAGGCGTGCTCGACGGCCTCCAGCTGGTCGGCCAGGACCGATTTGGAGTCGTGCAGCAGCCGCCCGACCAGGGTGGACTTGCCGTCGTCGACCGAACCGGCGGTGGCGAGGCGCAGGGTTCCGGTGGGGGGCAGCGGATCGGTGGCGGCCGTGCGAGGGAGGCCACCGGTGGATGATACGGCGGTGATGTCCATGGTCAGAAGTAGCCCTCTCGCTTGCGGTCCTCCATGGCGGCCTCCGACAGCTTGTCGTCGGCCCGGGTCGCGCCCCGCTCGGTCAGCCGGGAGGCCGCGATCTCCGCGATGACCTCCTCGATGGTGGCGGCGTCGGAGTCCACCGCCCCGGTACAGGACATGTCACCGACGGTGCGGTACCGCACCCGGCGCTCCCGCACCGTCTCACCCTCCCGCGGGCCGCCCCACCCGCCCGGCGCCAGCCACATCCCGTCCCGGCGGAAGACCGCACGGGTGTGGGCGTAGTAGATGGCCGGCAGCTCGATCCCCTCCCGCCCGATGTACTGCCACACATCCAGCTCCGTCCAGTTCGACAGCGGGAAGACCCGCACATGCTCACCCGGGGCGTGACGGCCGTTGTACAGCTGCCACAGCTCCGGGCGCTGACGGCGCGGATCCCAGCCGCCGAACTCGTCACGCAGGGAGAACACCCGCTCCTTGGCCCGGGCCTTCTCCTCGTCGCGCCGCCCGCCGCCGAACACCGCGTCGAAGCGGTTGGCCGCGATGGCGTGCAGCAGCGGCACGGTCTGCAGCGGATTGCGGGTGCCGTCCGCCCGCTCGCGCAGCTCCCCGCGGTCGATGAACTCCTGCACCGAGGCCACGTGCAGGCGCAGCCGGTGCCCGGCCACCACCCGGTCGCGGTAGTCGATCACCTCGGGAAAGTTGTGGCCGGTGTCCACGTGCAGCAACGCGAACGGCACCGGCGCCGGAGCGAACGCCTTCAGCGCCAGATGCAGCATCACGATGGAGTCCTTGCCACCGGAGAACAAGATCACCGGCCGCTCGAACTCACCCGCCACCTCCCGGAAGACATGCACCGCCTCCGACTCCAAAACGTCCAGATGCGAGAGGACGTGCGGGCCGGCGGCGGGTACGGCGGCCGCTTCGGTGATGAGGGCGGTCATGCCAGTCCCCTCTCGGCGAGCAGGGCGTGCAGCCGGGCGGCGGAGTCGGCCACCGGCTCGGTGTGCGAGTCGATCCGCAGGTCGGGGGCGGCCGGCGCCTCGTAGGGGTCGTCCACCCCGGTCAGGCCGCTGATCTCACCGGCCTCGCGGCGGGCGTACAGCCCTTTGACGTCGCGCCGTGCGCAGATCTCCACCGGGGCGGCGATGTGGACCTCCAGGAATTCGGTACGGCTCTCGCGGTGCCATGAGCGCACCAGGTCGCGGGAGGCGGCGTACGGGGCGATGACCGGGACCAGGACCGTGACTCCGTTGCGGGCCAGGACCTGGGCGACGCGGCCGATCCGCTCCACGTTGCGGTGCCGGTCCTCGCGGGAGTAGCCGAGACCGGCCGAAAGGGTGCGGCGCACCTCGTCGCCGTCGAGCACCTCCACCCGGCGGCCGCGCCGCCGCAGCAGTCCGGCGGTGGCCCGGGCCACGGTGGTCTTTCCGGAACTGGGCAGTCCGGTCAGCCACACCGTCGCCCCGGGACAGCAGGTGCACAGCGGGCCGGGTGGGGCGAGGCCGGTGTCCGGGGTGATCGTCTGCGAGGTCACATCGTGCTCCATTCTCGGACCGCGGTGGTCAGCAGGCGCTGGGCCTGCCGGAATTCGGTCGCGTCAATGCGCTCGGCGGAAGTGTGGTCGAGGCTCGAGTCACCGGGGCCGTAGGCGACCATGGGGACGTCGCGCCAGGTGGTGGCAAGCGTGTTCATGTCACTGCTGCCCTTCTTCATCAGATAGCGGGGCCTTGTCCCCTCCTCCCCGAAGGCCCGCTGGAAGGCCTTGACCAGCGGGCTGGTGCGCGGCGTGGCCAGCCCGGGGGTGGCTCGCAGCACCTCCAGCCGGACCGGGTCCGAGACCCTCGCCCGGAGCACGTCCAGGAGTGCGTCCACCGCGTGGCCCGGGGGCAGCCGCACGTCCACCACGGCCTCCCCGGCCTGCACGTCGCCCTGGTTGAGGGCGCGTACGCCCAGGGTCGCGGTGAGGGCCTCGGGGGCGGTCCGGGCGACCTCGGAACGTATCGCGGCCAGTACGTCGACCAGTCGGTCGCCGGCCGTCCTGACGCCCTCGCCCGCGGTGTGCCCGACGTGTTCACGGGTGTGGAGGCGGATCTTGACCAGACCGTAGTAGCCGAGGGTGAGCGCGGCCGCGCCGCTGGGCTCCCCCACGATCACCGCGTCGGCCGGGTAGGCGTCGCGGACGTGGAAGGCCCCGGCGCCGGTGATCTCCTCCTCCACCGCGCCGACCACCCGCAGTTCGACGCCCTCGGGCGGTTCGAGGGCGGCCAGGGTCTGCAGGAAGGTCACCAGACTCGCCTTGGCGTCGACCGAGCCCCGGCCCGAGAGCACCTCTCCGTTCCAGCCGACCGGCCATCGGTACGGCACGGTGTCCAGGTGGCCGAGCATCAGCAGCCGCCGGTCCCCCGATCCCTTGGTGGCCACCAGGTTTCCCACTGTGTCGATCTGGGCCTTGATCCCGTTGTCCTCGCACCACTCGGCCAGGAACTCGGCGAACTCGCGCTCGTCCCGGGAGACGGAGGGCACCTGGACCGCCCGGGACAGCAGGTCCAGGTCGCCGGCCGGCGGGGTGGCGGTCCAGAACCGGGTGGCGCCGACCGCGGACACCGTGTGCGGTCCGGTGATCGCCGTGTCGGACGTGCCGCGCATGGCGATCTCGGCGGCCCTGACCTTCTGCCTCATCCGGCCCCGGGCGTACTGTCCGCCCTCGCCCTCGGTGAGGTGCCGCAGGGTGCTGGTGGGGTCGCCGGGATCGGCGAGCAGCCCGGCCGTCCCGGTGACCAGGCGCAGATGGTCGGCGTCCAGGGCCCGGGCCAGCTCCGCGGCGAGCACGTCGGCGTCGACGTTGAGCGGAGTGCCGCCCTCGGCGTCGGCGACCGGCGGTGAGAGGCAGACCACGTCGAAGGCGTCGAGCAGCGCGTTGAGCCGGGGCACGTCCACCGCCGCGACGCTGCCCGCCCGGTGGTCGCGGACCAGCCGGGTGCGGTCGCCCTCCTTCACCCGCAGCGGCCCGTTGGCGGTGGCCGTCACCAGGCCTGCGCCCCGCGCCACGGAGGTGAAGACCGACAGGCCCCGCCGGGTGAGCTCCTCCTCCACCAGCGGCAGGGTCACCTCCTCGTACGCGGCGACGATGTGCCGCATCTCCTCCGGCGGGCAGTAGCGGATCTCGTCACCGTTCCGGGAGACCAGGGTCCGGATCTCCCGCCCGGTGCGCCGGTAGTGCTCGGCGATACCGGACGCTCCCCCGGCGACGACGAGCAGCCGGGCACCGCGTCCGCCCAGGTCGAGCAGTTCGTCGAAGACGCGGCTGTGCGACAGGGTGGCGCTGCCCAGCTTGACCACGTAGAGCGCGGCCTCGCACGAGCTGGCGACTTCTCCCAGGGCTTGCATGTGCGGAACTCCTTCGGCTGTGAGTGCGGGCGGCATCCGTCGGCCGGCGGGCCTCATCCGACACCGCGGGTGTTGCCGCCGTCCGCCACCAGCACGCTCCCGGTGACGAACGCGGACTGCTCGCTGGCGAGGAAGGCCACCAGGGCGCCCAGGTCCTCGGCCCGGCCGATCCGGCCGAGTGGAAGGCCGGCCGCGACCTCGGCCAGGCGCTCCTCGACCTGGTCGCCGTACTGCACGTCGAGGATCGGGGTGCGGTGGAAGCCCGGTGCCAGCACGTTGACGGTCACTCCGGACGGGCCGAAGGCGTCGACCAGTCCCCTGACGAAGCCGAGGACGCCGAGTCTGGCCACCGAGGACAGTCCGCTGCCCGTATGCGGCTGGCGTATCGACTCGGAAGTGATCATGACGATCCGGCCCCAGCCGACCCGCTTCAGATGGGGCGCGGCGGCCAGTGACAGCGAGATGTGGGGCAGCAGGTTGTCGTTGACCGCCTCGCGGTACTGGGCGACCTCGAAGTCCTGCACGGACCCGAAGGGCACACCGCCGGAGTTGGTGACCACGACGTGCAGGGCGCCGAACGCCTCGGCGGTGCGCTCCACCCACCCGGCGGCGGCGTCCTCGTCGCGCAGGTCCACCACGTGGCTCAGCACCCGGCCCGGGCCGCAGGCGTCCACTTCCCGGTGCGCGGCGGCCAGCCGCTCGGGATCGCGCCCGCAGATCGACACGTCGGCGCCCTCCCCGGCGAGCACCCGGGCCACCGCGAGGCCGATGCCGCTGCTGGAGGCCGCCACCATCGCGGCCCGGCCGGCCAGTCCCAGGTTCACCGGAGCCCACCCGGCCTCAGCGGCGCGGCCGCCCCGTACGGTTCGCCGCCCCGGACAGCGGTCCGCGAGGGTGCGGCGGGGTAGCCGTAGCGGCTCAGGAGGGGCAGGGCCGGCACGGTGGCCGCCGCGATGTCGGCGGCGGACAGCGCGGTGCGCCACCGGTCGTCGGGGCGGATCCGCGTCGCTCCGCGCCGCAGCCGGTCCGGATTGCCGGTGACGGTGTGGTTGACGCCGAGCGGGATGCGGCCGGATCCGTCGACCGGCGACTCGTCCTCCAGTCCGGCGAAGCGCAGCACCTCGGCCACCGTCTCCCGGGGCCGGGCGCACAGGTCCTCGTGCCGGACGCGGAGGTAGCGGTCGCCGGCGGCCCGGCCGACGCGTTCGGAGGCGAGGTTGAAGGCCGTCCAGTACCCGCTGCTGCGGGCCGGTGACATCGGATCGATGTACGCCTTCGCACCTCGGTAGGACAAGGCGGTGGCCCGGGGGTCGCGCACCATGTGCAGCACCCGGACGTCGAGGTCGGCGCGGCCGAGCAGGGCCGCAGCCTCCGCCGGGCACTTGGAGCCGTCCACCACCAGCCGCTCGCCGCCGAGGGCGGCGACCCGGTGGTAGACGGCGGCCGAGCGGTCGAGCAGCTCGGTCAGGCCGGGGGCCGCGGACCGCTCACCGCGCACCTCGGCGAGCCGGGCCCGGGTGTGCCGGGTGCGGACCAGTGACCGCTGGAGGTCCACCGTCCGGTGCGCGGTGGCCTCGGCGGTCCGGGCGGGTGGCGCCGCGAGCACCTCCGACCACAGCGAGCACCGGGTCAGGGGCTGCCCACAGCCGCAGGTGGAGTTGGTGCCGGCGCCGAGGACGCCGTTGCGCCACAGGAAGTGCAGCTCCCCGACGTGCCGTACACCGGGGAGCTCGTTGAGGACGTTCCCGAGCAGGGTGCTGCCGCTGCGCATCCATCCGGTGATGTAGAGGACGCGGGCAGGAGGGCCGGTCATGGTCGGAATCCCTTCGTCGTCTGCCGACCGCCGTGTCAGTCGCGGGTCAGCAGCAGGAAGTGCTGGGGCAGGTGGACGGCGAGTCCGACCCGGCTGGTCGCCTCGATGACGTCGGACGCGTCCGGGCCCGCCCCGCGGCGCAGCGCCAGCGAGGCGACTCCGGGCACCAGCAGGGTGGCGGCGGCACGGAAGTCGCCGAGGAGGACCCGGCCACGCGGGATCATGCGGGTGCGGGAGACGGTGATGCCCGCCGCCCCCAGCCGGCCGAGCACTCCGGCGCGGACCAGTTCCCAGTAGGTGAAGGGGTGGACGACGATGCCGTCGCAGGAGCCCCCGGTCTCCTCCACCTCGGCGGCCGCTTCGGTGATGGACGCGTACACGTCGTCGCCGAGGCCGCCCCGGCGCGCACCGGGCAGGTCGAGCAGACCGGTGATCGCCTTGTCGTCACTGCCGTGCAGCAGGGTCTGGTTCTCCACCACCGACAGGCGGACCAGTACCCGGTAGTCGACGAAGGAGGCCAGCAGCGCCGGTTCGTCCAGCAGCCCGGCGGGCAGCGGCACCCGCACCGTCAGATCGGTGAGCTCGGCGTGCTCCACCCTGGGGACGAAGGAACCCTCCGGGGTGGTGGCGTACGAGGTGCCGGAGGTGGCCGTGCCCGCGGCCGGCTCGTAGACGTAGGGCACCGGCGCGTCGGCGACCGACGCCGTCTTCAGCAGGTGCCGCACGGCGTACCGGGGCCGGGTGGCGAACAGCGGGAACACGGCCGGGAGATGGGCGCGGAACGGCACCACGCAGTCCTCTCCGGCGCCGGCCCCGCGCGCCGACCAGGCGAACTCCTCACCCGGGCTGCGCTCGGCGAGGTCCGGATCGGCGAGCTGTATACGGACCCCCTGCTGTACTGCGGGATCGATGGTGGCTGCCAGCATGGCGTCTCCCTCGGTTTTCAATGCGGCGGATTTTTCTGGTATTGACGTTAGACACCTCCCGGGTAATGCGGCCGGGAATCCAACATCAACTATTTATGACTGGAATAAGACGCGTTGATCCCCCGGCGTCTGAAAATTTCATCCGCCGGGCGTGAAGATCTCATACGCATCCTGTGAGCGACATCGTGGCAGCCGGTATCGAGCCGGCCCTAGGCTGACCGCAGCTTCTCGAAGAGTCTTACGAGAGAACGGGGTAGAAAATGCGTCGCGACGTGCAGATAAATCGCCTGAGAGCCTTGGTGGCCGTGGTCGACCACGGCGGCTTCCGGCGGGCAGCCGAAGCCCTGCACATCACCCAGCCCGCGGTGAGCCAGCAGATACGCCAACTGGGCAGCTTCATCAGGGGGCCGGTCTTCGCCTCCACCGGGCGGCAGATGCGGCTCAGCCCGCAGGGCGAGGAACTGCTGGGCTATGCACGTCGCATGGTGGCGCTGAACGACGAGATGGTCGGCCGGTTCGTGCCCGAGGCCGGCCAGGTCCTGCTGTCGGTGGGGGTGGCCAGCCAGCTCGCCGAGGTGCTGCCCGAGTTCCTCCGGCTGGTCAACCGGGGCCTGCCGCAGGTCCAGCTGAGGGTCAGGACCGGGGCGAGCGAGGCACTGGCGCAGCAGCTCAGCACCGGCCAGCTCGACGCGGCCCTGCTGCTCCAGGCCAAAGCCCCCGAAGCGGGCACGGAGGGCGTGGAGCTCGGCCGGATGCGCATGGCCTGGTTCGGCCGCCCGGCCACCGGCGAGCGCAAGACCCTGCCGCTGGCGCTCTTCCCCGCCCCCTGCACCCTGCGCGAACTGGCCTGCGCGGTCCTCGACGACGCGGGCGTCGCCTGGCGGATCGCCTACGAGGGGCCCGAGCTGATCGGTCTGCGCTCGGCCGCCAAGGCGGGCCTGGGCATGACCTGCCTGGTCGCCAACGGCGACGAGCTGTGGGGCCTGTCCCCGGCCATGCGCCCCGGGCTCCCGCCGCCGCCGGCGCCTCTGCCGGTGACCTTCGCGCTGGCCTCCGGCGGCGTCCCGGGGGAGTTCACCCGGGTCGCGGAGAAGGCCTTCCGGCAGGCCCTGCAGGGCTACCCGCTGGACACCGCCGGCTCCGGCCTCCCCGAGGCGGCCGCCCTGAGCGCCTCGGCCGCCTGACCGCGCACGCCCCCGCATTTCACCCCGCATAAGCAGCCGGACTCGATTCCATTCGAGCCGTTCATTGAACCCGGCCAACCGGAATGATTCCCAGGGATACAGTCGGCCTTGTTTCACCGGAATTCACTGACGAAAGGAAACGCCATGTCGAATACTCTCACCGCCACCGCATGCCTCGAATGCGACGCCGAGGTCCCATGGGAGAACGGCGCCCGGGTCGGCGAAATACTCGAGTGCCCGGAGTGCCGGATCGAGCTGGAGATCGAATCGGTCGAGCCGCCCCGGACCGTGCTCGCGCCCGAGGTCGAAGAGGACTGGGGCGAGTAACGGGCCGGCTTCGAGAGAGAGGAGAACCACCAGATGAGTTCCGCGGCCATGCGGCTCGGTGTCCTCGCATCGCGGGTCCGCTTCGAGGAGAAGGCCATCCTGACGGCTCTGGAGAGGCGCGGTTTCGCGTGCGAACAGATCGACCCCCGGTCGCTGTCGGTCCGGGCGGGCGCCCCCTGGACCGGCCCGCGGACCGTGCTGAACCGGGAGGTGGGCCACTACAGGGCGCTGTACGCGGCGGCCGCGCTGGAGTCGGCGGGCGTGTCGGTGCTCAACGGCGCCGCCGCCACGGCCGTCTGCGGTGACAAGTGGCAGACCTCGGCGGCCCTGGTCGCCCGGGGGCTGCCGACTCCCGAGACCGCCCTCGCGCTGACCCCGGACGCGGCGCTCGGCGCCCTGGACCGGCTCGGCTACCCCGCGGTGATCAAACCGCTGGTCGGCTCCTGGGGGCGTCTGGTGACCAGGGTGGGCGACCCCGAGACGGCGGCCGCCGTCCTGGAACACCTGGCCGCCCTGCCTTCCCCGCAGTCGCACATCGTCTACGTACAGAGCGAAGTACCCAAGGTCGACCGCGACATCCGGGTGCTCGTGGTGGACGGGCAGGCCGTCGGGGCGACGTACCGCAGGAGCCGGGAGTGGCGTACCAACGTCGCCCGCGGCGCGGTCAGCGAACGCTGCCCGCTCGAGCCCGGCCTCACCGAGCTCGCCGTGGCGGCGGCCGAGACCGTCGGCGCGCACATCGCGGGAGTGGACCTGCTCCAGGACCCGGACGGCCGGCTGACCGTACTGGAGGTCAACGACCGGGTGGAGTTCCGGGGGCTGCAACAGGCCCACGGGACGGAGACCGACGTGGCGGACGCCATCGCCGCCCTGATGACGAAGGCGGCGAAGACATGATCCAGGCAGCCGTTGTGGGAGCGGCCGGCTACATCGGCGGAGAGCTGCTCCGCCTGCTGGTCGGCCACCCGCAGGTGGAGATCGTCCACGCCGTCTCCCGCACCCTGCGGGGGCGGCCCGTCGACAGCGTCCACCCCAATCTGCGCGGCCGCACCCGGCTGACCTTCTCCTCGGCGGACCAGCTCGACCGCTGCGACGTGCTGTTCCTCGCCACACCGCACCGCGAGACCATGCAGCGGATGCCGGAGTTCCTCACCCGGGCGGGCGTCGTCATCGACCTGTCCGGCGACTTCCGGCTGCGGGACGCCCACACCTACGAGAACTACTACGGCTCCCCCCACGAGGCCCCCGAACTGCTCGGCACCTTCACCCAGGGGACGCCCGAGTTCCACCGGGAGAGCCTGCGCACCGCCGACCGGATCTCCGTGCCCGGCTGCATGGCCACGGCCGGCATTCTCTCCCTGGTCCCGCTCGCCGAGGCCGGACTGATCCGGGACGACATCACCGTGGACGCCAGGACCGGGTCCAGTGGCTCCGGCGCCAAGGCGGGCTCGGAGAACCTGCACGCCGAACGCAGCGGCGCACTGAGGGTGTTCGCACCCACCCGGCACCGGCACGAGGCGGAGATGGCCCAGGCGACCGGGCACACCGTGCGGATGACGGCGACCGGCGT
Organism: Streptomyces shinuiensis; assembly: GCF_043660855.1. Classification (NCBI taxonomy): domain Bacteria; kingdom Bacillati; phylum Actinomycetota; class Actinomycetes; order Kitasatosporales; family Streptomycetaceae; genus Streptomyces; species Streptomyces shinuiensis. The sequence continues at coordinate 1,257,920 of NZ_JBIHML010000001.1, forward strand.
CGAGGCGGTCCGCGGCGTGCAGTTGCTGTGCCGGGCGAACCTGGCCGACGGGGTGGACGAGCGCGCCGTCCGTTCCGCCTACCGCTCCCGGTTCGCCGACGAGCCCTTCGTCAGGATCGTCGCCGCACGGCGCGGAATGCACCGCTTCCCCGACGCGAAGATCCTCTCCGGCTCCAACTTCTGCGATGTCGGCTTCGCCCTGGACCGGGGCTCCTCCACCGTCACCGTCATCGCCGCTCTGGACAACCTCGTCAAGGGCGGCGCCGGCAACGCCGTGCAGTGCATGAACGTGCGCTTCGGCGAACCGGAGGAGTGCGGCCTGGAGTTCACCGGTCTCCATCCCAACTGACCCGTACCGCGACGTCGTACACCACCTGCCGAAAGGACCAGGCAATGAGCAGCACACCCCTGCTGAGCCGCACTCCGGCCCCAGCCGGTGCGGCAGCAGGCCGCACCGGCTCCGCCGGCCCGCTCGGGGACACGGAGCTCTCCGAGGCCACCGCCCGGATCAGGGAGCACATCGTGGCCATGTGCGCGAGCCGCGAGGGCGGCCACCTGGGCGGCTCGATGTCCCTGGCCGAGATCCTGTCCGTCCTCTACTTCCGGGTGCTGCGCCACGACTCCCGCTTCCCCGGTCTGCCCGAGCGCGACGTGCTGCTGCTCAGCAAGGGACACGGCGGCATCGCCCTGTTCGCGGCGCTCTGCGAGGCCGGCTACTTCCCGGCCGAGGAGCTGACCGGGTACGCCGAGCCGGGCAGCCACTTCACGGCCCACCCGCATCCCGGGATCCCCGGCGTGGAGATGCCCTCCGGCTCCCTCGGCCACGGTCTGGCCCTCGGGGTCGGCTACGCCCTGGCGCACCGCCTCGACCGCTCCGACCGGCGCTGCTTCGTCGTGATGGGGGACGGCGAGCTCCAGGAGGGTTCCGTGTGGGAGGCCGCATCGGTCGCCTCCGCGCAGCGGCTCGGCGGCCTCACCGCGATCGTGGACCGCAACGGCCTGCAGATCAGCGGCGAGACCGAGTCGGTGGGCGCCCTCGAACCGCTGGCCGATCGCTGGCGCGCCTTCGGCTGGCGGGTCCTGGAGACCGACGGCCACGACACCGAGGCGCTCACCGCCGCTCTGACCCTGCCCCCGGAACCGCACCGGCCCACCGTCGTCATCGCACACACCGTCAAGGGCAAGGGTGTCGCCCAGGTCGAGGGGCAGGCCCGCAGCCACTACGTCCGGCTGAACCGGCGCCAGCAGCTCAACCTCCTCAAGGCGCTCCGCGCCGCCGCGGGAGGCCTGCGATGACCACGGCCCCCGCCCCCGCCCGGCCCGCCGCCGACGCCCCGGCCCGGTCGGCGCGCGACGTCTACCGCGACACCGTCGCCGAACTGCTGCCCGCCGAGGACCGGCTCGTCGTACTGGACAGCGACACCGGTCTGTTCGGCGGGGTGGATTTCGGCACCGGCGCCGACCGCTACCTGAACCTCGGCATCGCCGAGCACACCCTGATGGGCGCGGCCGCCGGTCTCGCCCGCGAGGGCCGGATCCCGCTCGTCAGCACCATGGCGGCGTTCGCCTCGTCCCGCGCCCTGGAGGCCGTGAAGCTCGACATAGCCCTGAGCAACCTGCCGGTGCTGATCGCCGCCACCCACTCGGGTGTGTCGGCCGGCCACCTCGGCCCCACCCACCACGCGCTGGAGGACCTGGCGGCGATGCGGGCGCTGCCGCACATGACCGTCCTGGTGCCCGGCGACGCCGCCCAGACCGAACACCTGCTGCGGCAGGCGCTCGCCCTGGGCGGGCCGGTCTACCTCCGGCTCGGCCGGGGCGCCACGCCCGGTCTTCCGGCCGGCGGGCCCCCGCGACTCGGCAAGGCCCAGATCCTGCGCACCGGAACGGACATCACCCTGGCCGCCTGCGGTCCCTACCCGGTCCTCGCCGCGCTGGAGGCCGCCGGCTCCCTCGCACGGGACGGCATCTCGGCCGGGGTGCTGAACCTGCACACCGTCAAGCCGCTGGACACCCCGGCGCTGCTCGACGCCCTGGGGGACCAACAGGCGGTGGTCACGGTCGAGGAGCACTGGGGGTCCGGGGGGTTCGGCTCCGCGGTCGCCGAGGAGCTCAGCGCGCTGCGGCCGGTCCGGGTGCACCGGATCGCGATGCCGGACGCCTTCGTCCCGGTGTCCGGCAGCCAGCGCTACCTGCTCGAACAGGGCGGTGTCAGCGCACAGTCCATCGCCGACCGCGCCCGCCGGGCGCTCGCGGAGACGGAAGGGAGCGGCCGGTGAGCACGGTCAAGCCCCTCGCCCGGCCCGGACCGGACGAATACCGCGCGGCCGGCTGGTGGCGTGACGAGACCATCCTGCACGACCTGCGCCGCTGGGCCGCCCTGCACCCCGACAAGACCGCCCTGATCTGCTACTCCGGTGCGCGGGCCGAGTCCGTGGGCTACGGCGAGCTCGCCCGCCGCGTGGACAGGCTGGCCGTCGGGCTGCTCCGGCTCGGGGTGCGGCGCGGTGACGTGGTGACTTTGCAGCTTCCCAACTCCTGGGAACTGGTGGCACTCTGCCTGGCCGCCGCCCGGATCGGAGCGGTCGCCGGCCCCGTGGTGCCGAACATGCGCCGCCGCGAGGTGGAGTTCATGACCCGGCTCACCGCGAGCCCGGTCTACATCGGCGCCGCCGAACTGCGGGGCTTCTCCTACGCCCGGATGAGCGAGGAGGTCGCGCGCGCCGTCCCCACCCTGCGCCACCGGGTGCTGCTCGGCGGGAGCGGTGACGGGAGCGGCGGCGCCCTGGACTTCACGGACGACCTCTACGCCCCCGAGCCCGACCCGGAGCTGCTCGCCGCGCTGGACGGCCTCGAAGCCGGCCCCGACGACGCCGCGCAGATCATGTTCACCTCCGGCACCACCGGGGAGCCCAAGGGCGTCGTGCACAGCCACAACACCCTGTACTCGATGAACAGGGCGCAGGCCGACGTCCTGGGCCTCACCGCCCACGAGGTCACGGCGATGGGCTCGCCCACCACCCACCAGGCCGGATTCACCTGGAACTTCGTGATGCCGCTGCTGCTCGGCGCCACCGCGGTCCAGGTGGACCGGTGGGACCCGCAGCAGATGCTGCGCGTCGTCCAGGAGCAGCGGGTGACCTTCTTCATGGGCGCGCCCACCTTCCTGTCCGACCTGATCGACGCCCAGCGGGAGGACCCCCACGACCTGTCCTCGCTGCGGAGCTTCGCCACCGGCAGCGCGCCGATCGCCCCGCTGCTCGTGGAGGACGCCGACGCGGTGCTCGGCTGCCGGGTGTACGCGCTGTGGGGCATGACCGAGAACGGCTGCGTCACCGTCACCCGCCCCGAGCAGCCGCCGCTGCGCGCCGCGGAGAGCGACGGCACCCCGGTCCCCGGCATGGAGGTGCGGATCACCGACCGGCACGGCGGCCCGGTACGGCCCGGCGAGACGGGTCTGCTCCAGGTCCGCGGCTCCGCGCAGTGCGTGGGCTACTTCCGGCGCCAGGAGGTGTACCGGGCCTCGGTGACCGCCGACGGCTGGTTCGACACCGGGGATCTGGCCCGGGACGACGGCCACGGCGGCATACGCATCGCCGGCCGGGTGAAGGACGTGATCGTACGCGGCGCCGAGAACATCCCGGTGGTGGAGGTCGAAGCCGCGCTGCTGCGGCACCACGCGGTCAAGGACGTCGCGGTGGTCGGCTACCCGGACCAGCGGCTGGGCGAGCGCGCCTGCGCCTTCCTGGTCACCACCGGTCCGGCCCTCGGCCTGCCCGAGCTGCGCGACCACCTGGCGGGCCTCGGCATGGCACGGACGTACTGGCCGGAACGGGTGGAACAGGTGCCGGCGCTGCCGCGCACCCCCTCCGGAAAGATCCAGAAGTTCGCCCTGCGCGACCGGCTGCGGACCTGAGAACCCGGACGCCCGGGAAGAGCCCGAGAAAAGGAAGCACACCTCCATGGACTTCACCTTCACTCCATCGCAGAACGAACTGGTCAAGCGGGTGGGCGAGTTCGCCGCCGACAAGATCGCCCCGCACCGGAAGGAGCAGGACAGCGGCGCCACCTACCGTCCGGGACTGATCCCGGACATGGCGGCCGCGGACCTGTTCGCCCTGCGGATCCCCGTGCGGTACGGCGGCCTCGGCCTCGACGCCGTCAGCGCGGGCATCGCCCTGGAGCAGCTGGCGGCAGCCGACCTCTCGGTGTGCTTCCCGGTGCTCAACTCCGCCCTCATCGGCGGCGTGCTCGCCGACAACGGGACTCCCGAGCAGTCGGCCCGCTGGCTGCCGCCGCTGGCCCGCGGCGAGCACGTGGTCGCCCTCGCGCTGACCGAACCGGCCCACGGCACGGACGCGGCGGGCATCCAGCTGCAGGCCCGGGCCGACGGCGACGGCTGGGTGCTCACCGGCGAGAAGACCTCGATCATGATCGCCGCGCATGCCACCCATGCGCTGGTGTTCGCCCGCACCGGCGGCGAGGGACCCGGCGGCATCAGCGCCTTCTACACCCCGCTGGACGGCGAGCGGATTCGCCGGGAGCGGCTGACCGATCTCGGCTGCCGGGCCGGCGGCCGGGGCCGGCTGGTCTTCGACGGTCACCGGGTCGGCCCCGGCGACCTGGTCGGCGCCCCGGGCGGCGGCTTCGCGGCGGTGATGCGCGGCTTCGGGGTGTCCCGGGCGCTGATCGCGCTGATGGCGATCGCGGTCGGCAACGCCGCGCTGGAGGAGGCGTACGCGCACGCCACCCGGCGGACCGCCTTCGGCCGGCCCCTCGGCCGGTTCCAGTCGGTGTCGTTCCCGCTCGTGGAGCACACCACCCTGCTGCACGCGGCACGCCTGGTCGCCTACGAGGCGCTGTGCCGGGCGGATCGGGGCGAGGACCCCCGCATCCCGTCGAACATGGCCAAGTGGTGGGCGCCCAAGGCGGCGGTGGAGGCCGTCCACCAGGCGCTGCTGACCATGGGGCACCTCGGCTGGAGCGAGGACGGCCCCATCGCCCAGCGGCTGCGCGACGTCATCGGCCTCCAGCTCGCGGACGGCACGGCCGCGGCCACCAAGCTCACCGTGGCGCGTCTGGTCCTCGGAAGGGAGTACGCCCCGTGACGGACGCCGTTCCCGGGCCGCGGTCCCCCGCGGCCCGGCGGTCAGCGGCTCGCGGCGGCCTTCAGCCCCTGCCGGTAGGTGTGCATCTTGGCGCGGGTTCCGCACACCGCCATGGAGCACCAACGGCCGGACCGGTTCCGCGCACGGTCGTAGAAGACCCACTCGCAGCGGTGGTCGTGGCAGGCCTTCAGCCGCGTCCAGGTGCCTTCCCGGGCCGCCTCGACGACGATGCCGAGGATCTGGCCGATCATGCCTTCCACTCCACCGCGGCCGGGGCGCAGCCCGGGCAGGCCGGACTCGTCGAAGGCCAGCACCAGAGGGCAGTCGGCGGCGATGCGCTCGACGGTGGCGCGGGCCTCCGGGTCGGGCGCGCCGGCGTTGTGCTCCCGCGCCAGGGCGCGCAGCGCCTCCCGCAGTTCGACCGCGCGCGCCCGGCCGGCCTCGGTGACCCCGGCTTCGCCGACGGCCAGACCGAACCGTTCCATCCAGCGCGCGAGCCCTCGGGTCGTGGCGAACGCGTCCGGACCGAACTCGACATTGACGCTGTTGACGAAGGCCTGCACCAGGGCGATCCGGCCCGGGGCCGTCTCACGATCGCCCGGCTGCCGTATCCGAGCCTGTCCTGTCATTCCTCCGACCCTACCGGCCGTTCCCGCGGCCGGCGCCCCCTTCCGCCGCTTACGGCGGCGGTCACCACGAAAGGAAATCCATGACCGGCAACACCGGCGGGCGACCGCCTCTCCTCCTACTGTGCTCCGCACAGTTCATGCTCGCCCTCGACTTCGCCATCGTGAATGTCGCGCTCGGCAACATGCAGCGCGACCTCGGCTTCACCGACAGCGGACTGCAGTGGGTCGTGGGGGCCTACGCGCTGTTCTTCGGAGGTTTCCTGCTGCTCGGCGGCCGGGCCGGTGACGTCGTCGGCCGCAAGCGGCTCTTCGTGTCCGGTCTCTCGGTCTTCACCCTCGCCTCGCTGGTCGGCGGCCTCGCCACGGACCCCTTCGTCCTGGTCGCCGCGCGGGCGCTGCAGGGCCTGTCGGCCGCGGCCGTCTCCCCCGCCGTACTGGCGCTGATCGCCGCCGGCTTCCCGGAGGGCAAGGAGCGCGTGAAGGCGATGGGCGTCTTCGGCGCGGTCTCCTCGGCCGGCTTCTCCGGCGGTGTGGCGGCCGGCGGCCTGCTCACCGAGTACATCAGCTGGCGCGCGGTGATGCTGGTGAACCTCCCCGTCGGAATCGTCCTGCTGGCCCTCGCCGCCCGGCGGCTCGTCGCGGACCACCACACCACTCGCTCGGCACGGCTCGACCTGCCCGGAGCGGTCCTGGTCACCTCCGCGATGTGCGCCTTCAGCTACGGCCTGACCGCCGCCTCCGACACCGGCTGGGGCTCCACGAACGTGCTGGCCTCGCTGGCGGCCGGTACCGTGCTGCTGATCGTCTTCCTGGTGGTGCAGACCCGGGTCTCCGCACCGCTCGTGCCGCTGTCGATCTTCCGCAACCGCGGGGTGTCCTCCGGAAACGGCATCGCCTTCCTGTCGGGCGGCGTGATGTCGGTCTCGACCTTCTTCATCACCATGTACCTGCAGCAGGTGCTCGGCTACTCCGCGGTCAAGACCGGGCTCGCCTTCTTCCCGCAGGCGTTCGTGGTCTTCCTGGCCAGCGTCCCGGTGGTCCGGCTCACCGGGAAGCTGGGCGCGCGCAACGTGCTGATCGGCGGCGGCCTGCTGCTGGTCGCCGGCTCGGTGCTGCTGGCGCAGGTCACTTCCGGGAGCTCCTACCTGCTCGTGGTGCTGCCCGGCGGTGTGCTGCTCGGCCTCGGTGTGACGGTCATGATGATCACCACCGCCGTCGCGGCCACCAGTGGTGTGGCCGGACCGCAGATGGGCCTGGCCTCGGGCCTGTACAACTCCAGCCGCCAGTTGGGGGTCGGTCTCTGCCTGGCCCTGGGCGTCGTGCTCGCCGGCATGGCGCAGGGCGCGGTACGGGCCATCCCGATCGGCGGCTTCCAGGCGGCCTTCTGGTTCACCGCGGCACTCTCCGCCGGCATCGTCGCCGTGTCGGCCATCGGCCTGCGGCACATGGCCGGCGCTCCGGCGGCGGGCCCGAAGGCCGCCGCGCCCCGGCCGGCGGACACCGGGGCGGCTGCCGGCGCTCCGGCGGCGGCCAAGTAGTCCATCGGCGGCTTCGCCGCCCTCCGACAGCGGCCGGTCCTCACCCCTGGAGGGCCGGCCGCGGCGGCGTCCGGACTCGGACGCGGAGAGGAACGGGAACGAATCATGATCCACACACTCGTCGCGGGCGGCGGCATAGGCGGCCTCGCGGTCGCACTGGGCCAGGCCCGCAGCGGACACCGGGTGACCGTACTGGAGAGCCGGCCCGAGTTCACCGAGATCGGTGCCGGAATCCAGCTCGCGCCCAACGCCTTCCACGCCCTGGAGGCCCTGGGCGTGCGCGACGGCGTGGCCGACCGGGCCGACTTCATCGACGAACTGCGCTTCATGGACGGTGTCTCGGGGCACCGCGTCGCGGCCATGCCGCTGACCGGCGCCTACCGGACCCGGTTCGGCAACCCCTACGCCGTGGTGCACCGCGCGGATCTGCACCGGGCGCTGCTCGACGGCTGCCGCCGGGCCGACGTGGAGCTGCTCGGCGGACAGCGGGTGACCGGCTACCGGCAGTCCGGCGGACAGGTGGCGGCGGTCACCGCCTCCGGGGAGCGCTTCTCGGCGCAGATGCTCATCGGTGCCGACGGCCTGCGCTCCGCCGTGCGCGGGGAGCTGGTCGGTGACGGCCCGCCGCGCGTCTCGGGGCACACCATCTACCGCTCCGTCATCCCGATGTCCGAGGTCCCCGAGCACCTGCGGTCCCGGGCCGTGGTCCTGTGGGCGGGCCCCGGGTGGCACTTCGTGCACTATCCGATCGGTGGCGGTGCGTTCCTCAACCTCGCCGCCACCCGTGACGACGGCGCCCGCCACGAGGTCGCCGGGGAACCCGCCACCCCCGCCCACGTCATGGACGAGTTCCGCGGACTGGACGCCTCGGCACGCCGGCTGCTGGAGCTGGGCCGCGACTGGCGCGTCTGGGTGCTGTGCGACCGGAACCCGGTCGAGACCTGGGTGGACGGCCGCGTGGCCCTGGCGGGGGATGCCGCGCACCCGATGCTCCAGTACGCCGCCCAGGGGGCCTGCATGGCCCTGGAGGACGCGGTGGTGCTCGGTTCGCTGCTGCGCTGCGACCCCGGCGACGTACCCCAGCGCCTGGAGAAGTACAACGCCGTGCGCCGGGAGCGCACCGCACGGACGACACTGACCGCACGGTGGATGGGCACCGAGCTGTACCACCCGGCCGGGGCCCGCGCCCTGGCGCGCAACGCCCTCCTGGCCCGGCACTCCCCGGACGAACTGCACGACGCGGTGGCGTGGCTGCACGGCGCCGTCGACTGGGACGGAGCCTGACCGGCCCCGGACGCGAGCCGCGCGGCTCGCGTCCGGGGCCGGCCGGTACCGCCACGGGCCGCGGTGCCCGGGAACGGGTGAGCCCCGGCCGTTCACACGGCCGGGGCTGCGGCGGTCCGGGGCGTCACGGCTTCCTGCGTGGCCCGTGCGGCGGCTCTCCCGCCGCGAGGCGCTCGACGTAGACGGCGATCCTGCGCGCCCGGGTCTCGGGCTTCACCGCCTTCTGGATGTTGAGCAGGATCTGGTACCTGCTGCTCCTGCTGAGCTTGTCGAAGGCCTCCGCCGCGGCCGGCGACGCGTCGAGGGCCGCCTGCAGGTCAGGTGTGACCTCCGCGGTGCTCTGGGGGGCGTAGGCCGCGGCCCAGCGCCCGTCGGCCTTGGCCAGCTCGACCTGCTCGAGCCCGGCCGGCCGCATCCGGCCGGCCGCGGTGAGGTTCTCCACCTTGGCGCAATTGATCTTCGACCACGGGCTGCGGCGCCTGCGCGGGGAGAAGCGCTGGGCCCACCAGCCGTCCGGCACGTTCCCGGAGAACGCCTTGCCGTCGATCCAGCCGTAGCACAGGGCGACGTCCAGTGCTTCGGACCTGGTGATCGAGGGAACGTCTGTGCCCTTCTTGGGCAGGGCGACCCAGATCTCGTCGGCGTCCCGGTGGTTCTTCTCCATCCAGTCGGCGAACTCCTCGACCGTCGCGCAGGTCAGAATGTTGTCCGTCATCACTCAACTCACTCTCGCCCATCCCACAAAGTAGTGCTCCACGCGGAGGCCCACACCGTCGTGCGTCATCCCCGCGTGAGGTGGGGATGACGCACGGCGGTGTGGGCCGCGGTTCCTCATGCCGCGGCGTCCACCCGGACCGCTTCCACCGCGCGTGCCCCGGAGCCCTCCCCGGCCCGGCCGGGCCGGGAGCCGGCCTGTCGCTCGGCGGCTGCCCTGACGCGCTCCAGCGTCATGCGCATGCCGTCGCGCAGCTCCCGGGTGTGCGTCTCGTGGCCGCCGAGCAGCATCTGGGCGAAGGACCGGGTTCGTTTGCGCTGTCCATCGCTCTGCCCGGAGACGTCCCACACCTCGGTGACCGAGGTGCCCTCGCCGTCCGGTTCCAGGCGGTAGCCCCAGCGCACACCGTTGGTGGTGGTGCGGAAGGCGAAGGAGCGGCCCCGCTCCGCCTCCTCGACCTCGTTGGAGGTGACCCACACGACCCAGCCACGACGGTTGATCCCGATGAACCGGGCCCCGGCCCCGCGCTTGCCGCCGCGCCAGAAGCAGCGCCGGCACTCGGGGCTCCACTCGCCCATCCGCGTCACGTCGCTGATCAGGTCCCACACCGCCTCGGGGCCGGCCTCGATCCGGATCGAGACCTCCTCCGGCCGGCGGCCGGCGCGTGCGGGGGCCACAGCGGCCCCGGTGCCCGGCTTCGCGAGTCTGGCTCCCTCGCGCCGCGCCTGGCGCAGCTCGGCCAGGTAGGGGTAGTGGTCCACCTGCATGGTGTGGCGCTTGGACGACACGTAGCGCTCGGTGAGCTTCTTCTTGTACCGGGCGATCTCCCGGTGCATCTTCTCCGTCGACGGCAGCGCGGCCCTGCCCTCCAGCAGGTCCGCCACCCAGTGTGACTGGGCCTCGGCCAGCACGGTGGTGGCGCCCAGGGGCTGGAAGAGGCCGATGAAGTACAGGCCGGGGTTGCGGGGGTCGACCACGCGGTGGAACAGGGAGACGTCGTTGTCGGTGGGCGCGATCACGGATTCGTCCAGGAACGGGAAGCTGACCCGGTAGCCGGTGCTGTAGACGACCGCGTCGACGACCTCGCTGCTGCCGTCGGTGAAGTGCACCGTGTCACCGTCGAAGTGGCTGATGCTCGGCTTCACCACGATCCCGCCGTGGCCGAGCCGGGGCAGCAGCGACTCGGAGACGGTCGGGTGGGTGTTGAACAGCTTGTGGTCCGGCTTCGGCAGCCCGAAGTCGGTTACCTTGCCGATCGTCAGGCGCAGCAGGGCCGCCATGATCCACCGCTGCACCTCCCGGGGCAGCACCCTGGTCAGGAAGGGGCTGATGAGGTCGTCGCCGGCCCGGCCGAACATGAACTTGGGGAAGACGTATCCGCCGCGGCGCATGGACAGGAAGGTCCGCTCGGAGACGGTGGAGGCCTCCACCGCGATGTCGGAGGCCGAGTTGCCGAAGCCCAGCACGACCACCCTCTTGCCGGCGTACTCGTCGGGCACCTTGTAGTGGTGGGAGTGGATCTGGGTGCCCGTGAAGGCGTCCGCTCCGGGGAAGGCGGGTTCGGGCAGACGCGGGTCCCAGTGGTGGCCGTTGGCCACCAGCACCGAGCCGTAGTGGCGGGTGGTCTCCTCCCCGGTGTCGCGGTGGCGCGCCGTCACGTTCCAGCCGCCGCCGTCGGCCGGTTCCACGCGGACGACCTTCGTCCGGAAGGCGATCGCGTCCCGGAAGCCGAAGTGGTCGACGTAGTCGTCGAGGTACCGGGCGATCTGGCGGTGGTCGGGGTAGTGGGGGTAGTCCTCGGGCATGGGGTAGCTGCGGTACTGCGAGATCTTCCGGGAGGTGTTGATGTGCAGCGACCGGTAGGACGAGGACATGCCGTTGTCGTTCAGGTAGCGCCAGTTGCCCCCGACCTGGGAGCCGGCCTCGTAGCAGTCGAAGCCGATACCGCGCTCGTGCAGTACCTGGCAGGCGGCGAGACCCGACCAGCCGGCGCCTATGATACAGACGTTGTCCATGTGCCTTTTCTCCTTGTGGGTTGCTTTCCGGCGGCGGGGCGCGGGCTTCCCGTCCGGACCACCGCTCACGCCGTGGCCAGGTCCCGCAGGTGGCGCCCGCCGGCCGTGATCCGCACCGGTCCGGCGACGGCGGACATGATCCGGTGGGCGACGCGGACCAGCACACGGCCGACGGCCGAGTCGATCGCGCCTGCCAGGTGGGGGACGCTCGTGCTGTAGCGCACCTCGAACGCGATCTCGCAGCCGTCGGGCAGGTCCACGGCCGTCCAGGCGCCCTCCAGATGCTGGAACTGCCCTTCCACCTGCTCGAACTCGATGCGGTACGGCTTCGGCCCGCCGGTCTGCGACCGGCTGCGCTGCACCCATGTCGCCGTACCGCCGCGGAAGGCGAGCACCCATCGGCGCAGCCCGTCGCCGGCGTCGGAGACGGAGACGATGTCGTCGGCGTACGAGGCGAAGGCGAGGTCGTCGCCCAGAAGCCTGATCACGTCGGCGGCCGGTGCCGCCACCGTGGCTTTCAGCGTGCGGGATGTCATGAGCCCTGCTCCTTGTCTGCCGACGGGCGGACGATGCTGACGGCCTGGAGGCGGGTGGTGCGCAGCATGGGGTGGCTCGCCTCCCCGAAGGCACCGCCGGTGAGGCCGGGCCCGCCCTGGTTGGGCAGGAAGGGGACGAAGCCGCTGTGCGAGTCGTTGATCTTCAGGTTGCCGCCGTTGCCGACTCCTTCGAGGAACCGCCGGATCATCGAGTCGTCCGTCGACCAGCAGGAGTTGCGCAGGCCGTAGGCGTTGGTGTTCACGAAGTCCAGGACCTGTTCGAGGAGCGCGTCGTCCGGGGTGCCGGCCTCGGGCACGATGATCGGCAGCAGCGGGAAGAAGGTCTCGTCGCGGACCACCGACAGTTCCCTGGCGCCCTGGATCCCGTCGACCCTGACGATGCTCGGCTCGACGAAGAAACCGGTGTCCGAGGGGGTTCCGTCCACTTCGAGGCGGCGTCCGCCGTGGACGAGTTCCGCGCCCTTGGCGAGCGCCTCGTTCAGGCAGCCGAAGAACCAGTCGGCCCCGAGGACGGGGGTGAGCACCACGTCCTCTTCGTGCGGATATCCGGGCCGGATCTTCCGCGTCGCCACGACCAGCCGCTCGATGAGCTCGTCCGCGATCGCGGGGTGTGCGATCACCTGGTTGGGCACGTTGCAGATCTGGCCGGAGTTCAGGAAGAACTGGCTGATGCTCTCCACCGCCGCGTCCAGGTCGGCGTCGTGCCACACCACGCAGCAGTCGTTGCCCGCGAGTTCCAGGATCGGCTTCTTGCCCGCCGCTATGCAGTCGCGCTCGAATTCGAGGCCCTTTCTGCTGCCGCCGAAGTAGAGGACGTCGTCGACGTGTTCGCTGGCCAGCCAGGTGTCCAGCATGGGCGGTCCGCACAGGGCGTTGAGCGTGCCCGGCGGCGCGCCCGCCTCCTCCAGCACGGGCGCCACGATTTCCCGCATCGCGTACATGCAGCTGAGCGCGACGCCCCTGGGTGCCCGGACCACCATGGTGTTGCCGGCCAGGAGGGCGGTGAGACCGTTGAGCGCGTTGACGGCCGCGGCGTTCTGCGGAGGGTTGATGCAGACGACCCCGTCGGGTATCCGGCGCAGGATCATCTCGCGCTCGCCGTCGTGGCGTCGGAACTCCATCTGGTCGGCGCAGAACCCGAGTGTCTCCCGGCTCCAGCTGGTGAACGGGATTCCGGTGACCATTCCCTCGGCCGCGGACCGCGGCGTGCCCTCGGCCACGAGGATCTCGACGAGCCGGTCGCGGTGCTCCAGAAGGCGCTGCGCGATGAGGTGGCCGATCTCGATCCGGTCGGCGAGCGGCACACGGCGCCACCGGGGGGCGGCCTCCGCCGCGGCCCGGAGGGCCTGGGCCGCCATGTCGTCGTCGGCGACGACGCAGGCCCCGGCGACGCGGTCCCCGGCCCCGGACGGATCGCGGATTCCGAGATCGAGGTCGCGTTTGAGTTCCAGGCCGGGGAAAGTGTCCTCGACAAGAGTTCGAACGGTGACCGTGTGAACGAGCTGCGCGTTGTCACCCATGACATCCCGGCCGCCGATGTAGGCCGGATACACCCCGAACTTCATAAAACCCCCTTCAGCTGATTCGGATACCGCTGGCACAGCGGAAAAGCTATTCAGCCGCCTCTTCCCTTTCAACGGGCCTGCGGAGCGGGCTCCTTATCGAAGTGATACGGCGGCGGCCCGGGCCCGGCGGGAAACGGCGGACGCCGGCTTCCGGGGCCCGGTCGTGGCCCTGGAAGCCGGCGCCGCGCCCGCCCGGGCCGGCGGACGGCGTCCCCGCAACGGAGCGGGGCCGCCGCCGGGTGCGCCGGGGCCGTGCATGCCGGTGGCGCGTGCGGCGCCGGTCAGGTCAGGACCGGGCCGCGGCGGCGCTCCGGCTCACCAGCCCGGCCATCTTCGCCACGGTCGGCTCGTCGAAGAGGTCGACGATCTCGATGTCCACCGCGTACCGCTTGCGGACCAGTTCGGTCAGGGTGGCCGCGCGCAGCGAATCCCCGCCCAGTTCGAAGAAGTTGTCGTGCACCCCCACCCCGTCGAGTTCCAGGATCTCCATCCACAGCTCGTGCAGCGACTCCTCGACCTCCCCGCTGGGCACCTGGTACGGGGTGTCCATCTCCGGACGGGAGCGCGGCGGCTCGGGCAGCGCGGCGCGGTCGATCTTCCCGTTGGTGCTGGTGGGGAGCCCGCCGATGACATAGGCGGCCGGCACCATGAAGGACGGCAGCCGCTGGGCCAGGCCCCGGCGGATGTCTCGCACCGAGGGGGCGGGGTCGAGGCCGGGTTCGATGTAAGCGGTCAGCCGCACGTCTCCCCTGCCGTCCTGGCGGGCGAGCACCGCGGCCTGCCGGACCCCCGGCAGTTTGGTGAGCACCACCTCGATCTCACCGAGGTGGACCCGGTTTCCGCGCACCTTGACCTGGTTGTCGGTGCGGCCGACGATCTCGATGCTGCCGTCGGGCCAGTACCTGGCCAGGTCGCCGGTGCGGTACATGACAGGGTGTTGGGCGGGGTCGACGGGGTTGGCGATCCACTTCTCGGCGGTGGCCTCCGGTCGGTTGAGATAGCCGGCCGAGAGGCTGACGCCGGCGATGCACAGCTCGCCGACCAGGCCCGGCGGCAGCGGCCGCAGGTCCTCGTCGAGGACGTAGATGGTGACGTTGGTGGTGGGCCTGCCGATCGGCGGCAGCCGGCGGGCCCGGCCCTGCTCGCCGAGCCGCTCACCGAGTTCGGTGATGTCGCAGCTGGCGACGACGGTGGCCTCCGCGGAGCCGTACAGGTTGATCAGCCGGAACGGCAGTCCGGCCGGGGGCCAGGACTGGATGCGCTCACCGCAGACCCGGATGTTCTCCAGCGGCGTGTCCTCGGGCCACTCAAGGCGCCACAGCCGCTCGGCCATCGGCTTCATGAGCAGGGTGGTGGTGATCCCCTCGCGCAGGAACCACTCCTGGAGGCGGTACTCGGAGGAGACCACCGACACGTCGGGGATGTGCACGGTGCCGCCGCGGGCGAGCACCGGGAAGCACTCGACCTCGATCATCCCGTAGCCGGGGGCGGCCAGCCAGGTGCCCTGGGACTCGCTGGTCATCCCGCACAGTTCGGCCATGCTGTGGATCAGGTTGCGGGCGGCGCCGAAGCGGACCATGACCGCCTTGGGGGCTCCGGTGGATCCGGAGGTGTAGCAGATGTGGATCAGGTCGTCCGCGCCGACCGGCTCGCTGACCTCGGTGGCCGGCTCGGTCCGCCAGTCATCGGTGTCCAGCGCGATCACCGGGGCGATGCCGCCGATCTTCGGCTCGTGCTCGGCGAGGGTCAGCACGACCGCGGCCGAGGCGTCCTCGGTCATGTAGCGGATGCGGTCGGCGGGGAAGTCGCTGTCGAGCAGGATCGCCGCACAGGCCAGCTTGAAGCAGGCCAGCTGGGCTATCAGGCTCTCCGCGCCGCGCGGGAAGCAGACTCCCACCCGGTTGCCGGGGCGTACGCCGCGGGCGGTGAGCCGGTGGGCGAGCTGGTTGGCGCGCCCGTCGAGTTCACGGTACGTCAGCCGGGCGCCGGGGAGGGTCACCGCCACCGCGTCGGGGGTGCACCGCGCGGACTCGGTGACCAGTTCGTGGAAGTAGGGCGGCGGCACCGGCCCCGCGGTGTCGTTCCGCTCCACCAGGATCCGGCGGCTCTCGTCCTCGGTGAGCAGGGGGATGTCCCGGACGGGGACGTCGGGGTCGCCGGCCAGCGCGGCGACCACCCGTTCCAGGTGGCTGGCGTACTGATCGGCCGCCGCCTCGTCGAACTCGCCTCCGTCCATGGCCAGTTCGAAGCCCGCGCCGGATGCCGAGAGAGTCAGGGCGGCGAGCGCCCGGGAGGCGGAGGCGGCGGTGTCGACCGCCGCGTGCGCCGGACGCCCGGTGGTCTGCGCGGCCGCGACGGACGCCTCGGGCACGGCCCGCAGCAGCTCCCCCACGGTGGTTCCGCGCTCCACGCGTATCGCGAGCGGTTCGACGGCGTCCGGCTGCCGCCGGCGGCCTATCAGCAGATCGGTCTCTCCGGTGTAGCGGTGGACGAGGGCCGCCAGGGCGGCCGTCGCGTACTCCTCGGGCCGTTCGGCGGCGGCCTCGGGGACGGCGACGTCCCGCCGTCGCAGTGCCCCGGACCGCGCGCCGTCCAGGACGCGCGCCAGCGGCAGGGACGAACTCGTGGTTACAGCCACGGCATTGGTTCCTCTCGGGTTCTGTTCGGCCGCTCGGCCGAACGCTGTTCGGGATCTCGCCGGGCGTCGCCCGGGGTGTGCGGACGGCCGGGCGCCTAGCGGGACGCGGGCCGGGCCGCGCGGCGTGCGGAGACCGCGGCGGCCAGTTCCTCCACCATGCGGACGGTGGTCTGCCATCCCACACAGGCGTCGGTGATGCTCTGTCCGTAGACGAGGCCGCCGCTCCTGCCGAGTTCGAGGTCCTGCCGCCCGGGGACGAGGAAGCTCTCGATCATGGCGCCGGCGATCCCCTCCTCGCCGGCGGCGATCCGCCGGGCGATGTCGCCGACGACGGCCGGCTGCAGCTCGTGGTCCTTGTTGCTGTTGCCGTGGCTGGCGTCGACGATCAGCTGCTGCGGCAGTCCGGCGGCGGCCAGCTGCGCCAGTGCGGCGGCGACGGGCCCGGGACCGTAGTTGGGCCCCTCGGAGCCGCCGCGCAGCACCACGTGCCCGCCGGGGTTCCCCTCGGTGGTCACCACGGTCGCCCGGCCGTCGCCTCCGATGCCGGGGTACACGTGCGGGTGCGAGGCGGAGACGATGGCGTCCACGGCGTCCCGGACGCCGCCGCCGGTGGTGTTCTTGAACCCGATCGGCATGGCGAGGCCGCTGGTCAGCTGGCGGTGCACCTGGCTCTGCACCGTGCGGGCCCCGATCGCGCCCCAGGAGACCGCGTCGGCCAGGTAGTGCGGGACGATCGGGTCGAGGAACTCACAGGCCACCGGCAGTCCCGCGCCGGCCACCTGGGCCATGAGGCCCCGGGCCAGCCGCACACCGCTGGGCAGATCGTGCGAACCGTCGAGGCGGGGATCGCTGAGCAGTCCCTTCCAGCCGACCCGGGTGCGGGGCTTCTCCACGTACACCCGCATGACCAGGAGCAGTTCGTCCCGGGTCTCGGCGGCCAGCGCGGAAAGCCGCTCGGCGTAGCCGAGCGCGGCTTCGGGGTCGTGCACGGAGCAGGGGCCGGCGATGACGATCAGGCGGTCGTCGACGCCGGTGAGCACCCGTGCGATGTCGCGGCGGGCTCGGGCGGTGGTCTTGCGGGCGAGAGCGGACAGCGGTATCTGCGCACGCAGTGTGTCGGGGGTGGGCAGCTGGGCGGAGCCGTGGGTCAGGGTGGACGTGGTGTCCGGGGCGGCGTACGCGGTGTCGGTCAGGCTCATCTGTGCAGTCCCTTTCCTGGGCGGGTGGTGTGGGTCGGGGTGTGCGGCCGGGCTCCCGCGCGGCCGGGGGGACGTACGGGGCCGGCGGCCGGGCGGCGTGCGGACCGGTCAGATCCCGTCGGCGGTGAGGACCGCGGCCGAGAAGGTGAAGCCCATGCCGGTGCCGAGCACGAGGATCCGGTCCCCGCGGCCGAGCAGGTCGTGCCTGAGCAGGTGGTCGAGGCCGTACATCTGGTCGCAGGGCCCCAGGTGGCCGATGGTCAGGCCGAGTTCGTGGAGGGTGTTGCGGGGGGTGAGGCCGAGCGGGCGCACGAAGCTCTCCCGGTACAGGGCCCGGCCGACGAATGGGGTCAGGAACCAGTCGACCTCGTCGGTGGCGACACCGGCCTCGTCCAGGGCGCGGCCGACCACGCTCCGGGTGCACGCGGCGGTCCGGGTGTGCACGTCCTTCAGCGACACCTCGCCGGCGGCGAGGAACTCGCGGGTCCTGCGGCGCATGTCCGGCTGCCCGGCGGGGGCGGTGCGGAAGGGCTCGGAGCCCCGGGAGAGCCCCTCGAGGACGGTGTCGGTCCGGCTGACCAGCGAGCGCAGCCGCAGCCGCCCGGTGTCACGGGTGACCACCCCGGCCGCCGCGCCGTCCCCGAAGACCATTCCGGGCGAGGTGTACCAGCGGTCGGCGGGGGGAGCGAAGCGGTCCGCCAGAGTGATCAGGGCGGACGGGACGTCCGGGCGGGCGGTCAGCGTGGCGGCCGCCACGTCGAGCGCGGCCAGTGTCCCGTTCGACCAGGCGTTGACGGTCATCGGCATGCTGTCGAGGCTCGGGCCGAGCAGTTCCCGGGCGATCCAGCAGGCGGCCGGCCACATCTCGATGCCCTGGAAGTGGCCGTGGCTGTGCAGCAGGACGGTGTCGTCGCCGATCCGCGCTCCCTTCTCCTCCGCCTCCTTGACGGCCTGACGGCCCGCGGTCACCGCCATCCGGGGCGGCGCCTCCTCGGATCTCGCGTAGCTGACCATCCCGGTGCTCGCGGCCGCCTCGGCCGAATACGAGCCGTCGGCGACCGCCGCGGCCACCGGCTCGGACACACCGAGGGTTCCTCCGGTGCCGGCGATCCAGATGTTTTCGAAGCGCATCGGACGGTTCCTTCCTGAGTGGAGTGGTGGAGCGCCGGCCCTGCGGACTGGGCGGCAGAATCCGGCCGGATTCGGCCCTGTTACCGCTAAAAACGGTATGCAGGTATCAGCGCCGGGGCAACGGACGGCCGATTAGGGCCTGTTACCTCTCCGAGCAGGTCCGCGAGCAGCTCGCCGAGCAGCTCGGGGCCGCGCCGGGTCAGCACCGAGGCGGGGTGGAACTGCACTGAGGCGAAGCCCGGGCCCCGCAGGGCGTGCACCTCACCGTCCTCCTCGCGGAACACCCGGACCGGGCCGCCGCGGGCCTGGCAGGCGATCAGGTCCTGTGTGCTGCGGGCTGCGAAGGTGTTGTAGAAGCCCACCGGTTCGCTGCGGCCGAAGCAGTCGATCGTGCGCTGCACCCCCTGGTTGGGCACCGGGTGCCGGACCAGCGGGAGCCCGAGCAGCGTGCTGAGCACCTGGTGCCCGAGGCAGACGGACAGGAACGGAATGCCGCTCTCCAGGAGTTCCCCGGTCACCCGGCGCAGCCGGCCGATCTTGGGATCGGCGGTGTCCCTCGGGTCCCCCGGGCCGGGCCCGACTATGACCAGGTCGTACGCGTCGAGCAGGAACGGTTCGTCGTGCCGGCGCACCTCGATGTGGAGCCCCTGCGCCTGGAGGATGTGACGCGCCATGGCCGTGAAGGTGTCCTCGGCGTCGATCACCAGGACCTTGCGGGCGGCGAGTGCGGCCACCGGCCGGAACCGCTCGTAGGGCCGCCGGAACCAGAATCCCGCCAGCGGCCGGTTGCGCGCCGCCAGCGCCGCACGGACCCCCGGATGCGCGGTGATCGGTTCCGTTCTCCCGGACGACGCGACGGCTTTGCCGGCCGGGGCCCGCAGCGCCTCGATCAGTCCGGCGGCCTTCACCCGGGTCTCCGCCGCCTCGGCCGCCGGGTCGGAGTCGCGGACCAGGGTGGCACCCACCGGGATCCGCACCCGCCCCGCCGTGTCGATCTCGGCCGTACGGATGAGGATGGCGGAGTCCATCCGGCGGGCGCCCGCCTCGTCCCGGCCGATCAGGGCCGCGACCCCGGCATAGTGGC
Organism: Streptomyces shinuiensis; assembly: GCF_043660855.1. Lineage (NCBI taxonomy): Bacteria > Bacillati > Actinomycetota > Actinomycetes > Kitasatosporales > Streptomycetaceae > Streptomyces > Streptomyces shinuiensis. The sequence goes on from NZ_JBIHML010000001.1 coordinate 1,277,383, forward strand.
CCCGCCCCTCCGGTTCGTGGCGGCTGATGACCTCGCAGGCGCTTTCCAGGGGGCCGCCGGTGACGGTCGGGGCGAACAGCGTCTCGCGCAGGATCTCCCGCACGTCCAGGGAGCTGTGCCCCTCGATGAGGTACTCGGTGTGGGCGAGCCGGCCCATCTCCTTCAGGCCCGGCCCGGTCACCCGGCCGCCGCGGTCGCAGACCCGGCCCATCATCTTGAGTTCCTCGTCGAGGACCATGTACAGCTCGTTGGCCTCCTTGGGGTCGTCGAGGAAGGCCAGCACCTCCTGCGGGTCCGGGCCGTCCGGCGGGTAGCGGTAGGTGCCGCTGATGGGATTCATGACCACCCGGCCCGCGTCCAGGCTCACATGGCGCTCCGGCGAGGCGCCCACGAAGGTGCGGTCCCCCGTGTACACGACGAAGGACCAGTGGCTGCCCGGATCGCGTCCCGCCAGCCGGCGGAAGAAGGACAGCGCCGTGTGCGCGGACCAGCCGGCGATCCGTGCCGTGAAGGAGCGCTTGATGACGAAGTTGGCCCCGGCGCCCCGCCCGATCTCCTCGGCGAGGATCCGGCGGACCCGGGCCGCGTACTCCTCGTCGTCGGCGTCGAACCGGCCCTCGTCCATGTCGATGGGGGTTCGGGGCAGCCGGCCGAGGACCTCCTCCAGCGGCAGCACCGCCTGGTCGTCCACGGTCAGGGTGAGCAGCGGCGCCCCGTCGTCGGGGCAGGCGAAGCCGCGCTCACGGATCTGCCGGTAGGGCAGCAGGGCCAGCACCTCGTGACGGGCCCCGGTCGCCGTGTCCGCGGCCGGCAGCGGGATGTCCGCGATCAGCTCGCGTTCGGCGACCCGGCCGATCAGCAGGTCGATCCGGTCGGGGCCGGTGGATCCGGGCCTGTGCAGCAGGGCGAACGGCGGCGGGTCGGCGCCCAGCACCCGCTCCAGGAGCCGCAGGCCCGTCACGGCCGGCCCCCGTCCATCGCGTCGAGCACGGCCCTGGTGGACAGCGTGACCGAGCAGCGGGTGGCGACGTAGTCGAGCGTCTCCCGGTGCCGCCTGGCGGAGAAGTCGGCGATCGCATCGCTCACCACGAAGGTCTGGATGTCGTGCGAGAAACCCTCGTGCGCGGTCATCAGGATGCCGACGTGGGCGTACACCCCGCAGATCACGAGCTGGTCGCGGCCGGCCCGGCGCAGCAGGCCGAGCAGATCGGTGCGGCAGAAGGCGCTGGGCCGCCATTTGGTGAGCACCCGGTCGCCGGGGGTGGGGGCGATCCGGCCGGGGATGGCGCGGTGCGCTTCGTCCGCGCTCATCCCGGCCCCCCAGAAGTCCTTGAGCAGCCCGCGCTGCTCGTCGGTCATCCCGCCGGGCTGGGCGCTGTAGAACACGGGCGCACCGGCCGCGGCGAACCGCCGCCGCAGCGCTTCGGCGTTGTCCATCAGGTCGTTGAGCGGCTGCTGCCCGCCCTCGTCCGGTCCGCCGTGGCCGAACGGGCTGAGGAAGTAGTTCTGAAGATCGTGCAGGAGCAGCGCCGCGCGCGCGGGATCCACCGTCCAGGGAGCGGTGCTGCGCGGTAGTTCGTCCTCGGTCGGCATGGAATACGACTCGATGAGAGGGATCGTCATTTCGACTCCAGAGCGGATTGTGAGGTGATGCGGTGTGCGGGAGGTGCGGGGTGACGGACACGGCCCTCCGCCGGGGGGCACGGGGCGGCGCGCCGGGCGGCGGCGCCCGGCGCGCACGCGCTCAGGCTCCGAGCGCGGCGCCGCCGTCCACCACGAGGTCGTGCAGGGTGATGTGCGAGGCCTGCTCGGAGAGCAGGAAGAGCACCGCGTGGGCGATGTCCTCGGGCTGGGCGAGCCGGCCCAGCGGGATGCCCACCCGGTAGGTGGCCGGCGAGCCCTCGACGGAGGGTCTCGCGGCGTCGCCCCCCGAGTGCATCGAGGTGAGCATCGGGGTCTCGGTGGAACCGGGGGCGACGATGTTGCAGCGGATGCCGTACCGGGCCAGCTCCAGGCCCAGGGTCCGGGTGAAGCTGGTCGCCGCGGCCTTCGACGCCGCGTAGGCCGCCATGTTCCAGCGCGGGACGCCCGCCGCGTTCGAGGCGACGGTCACCACCGCCCCGGACCGCCGCCGTACCATCCGGTCGGCGACCGCCCTGCTGACGTGGAAGACCCCGGTGGCGTTGACCGCGAAGGTGAGGTCCCAGTCCTCGTCGCTGAACCCGGTGACCTCCCCGGTCCTCAGCACCCCGGCGGCGTTCACCAGGTGGTCCAGGGGGCCGAGTTCGGATTCGGCGCGGTCCACCGCCGCGTCCACCTCGGCGCTGGAACGCACATCCGCGCCCAGCGCGAGCACGTTCCCCCTCCCCTGGTCGAGTTCCTTCACCAGCGGCTCCAGGGCATCCCGGTCGGCGTCGAGCAGCGCGACCTTGGCGCCGGCCGCGGTCAGCGCCCTGGCCACCGCCGCTCCGATGCCGCCCGCCGCCCCGGTGACCAGGGCGGTCCTGCCGCGCATGGCCGCGCCGGCACCGGCCTCGCCGTCGCCGCGGACCGCTCCGGTGTCGGCGGCCGTCATCCCGTTCATCGCCGTTCCTCCCGTCCCGCGCCGCGTGACGCGACCGCCCGGCGGCGCCGGGCGGTCGCCTCGGTGCGCTGTCTGAGCCGCGACGCGACCGCGTCGGCGTCCACGCCCAGGCAGCGCACCGTGAAGGAGGACAGGGCGTCCAGGTACTCCGCCTCCAGGGTGTCCTCGTCCGGCCCCGTGGAGCGGCCGCCCTCCAGCAGAACCCGGCCGCCGACGATCACGGTGTCCACGTCCATGGACCCGCCGAGCGAGAGGAAGCCCTCCAGCGGCCGCGGGTTGAGCAGGTAGCGCCAGTCGTCGGCGGGGACCAGCAGCAGGTCGGCCTGCTTCCCCGGTTCCAGGCTGCCGATCCGCTCTCCCAGGCCCAGGCCCCGTGCGGGCAGCCGGGTGGCCATCGCCAGGGCGTCGGTGGGCAGCACCTCGGTGGGGTCGGCGTACATCTCGTTGTAGAGCTGCCACACCGCCCGCATGGCCTCCGGCATTCCGCCGAGCGGCACGGCCGCGCCGTCGGTGGACACCGACACGTCCAGGCCCGCCCGCCGGAACTCCGGGATCATCCGGGTCTCGGAGACGGTGGACTCGCCGGCCTGCCCGTACTTGGCGGGCGAGTGGCTGATGTGCGCACCGGCTCCGATCAGCAGCGCCCTCTCCCCGGCGTCCGCGAAGCCGCAGTGCACCGCCATGAACCGGTTCGAGAGCAGCCCGGCCTCGGCGAACCGCCGTACCGGGGTGGCCCCGTAGTAGGCGAGCATCACATCGGCCTCGTTGCGCAGCGCGCCCACATGGGTGGCGAACGGAACGTCGTGGCGCGCCGCCAGGTCCGCCAGGCCCAGGGCCAGCTCATCGCTCATGTTGGTGCCGTAGACCGCGGTCGGCCAGGCCCGTGCGAGGCCGTCGGGATCCTTGGCGCAGTCGTCGAGGAGTTCCTCGATGCGCTGGAGTTCGAGGTCGGTGTCACGTGTGCGCCTGAAGCGGCTGTCCCCGGGAGCGCAGACCGTGTCGGCGGCCCAGGTGCTCACGGTGCAGCGCATCCCCAGCTCCCGGGCGGCCTGGACCAGGGCCTGGGGCTTGTTGAGGGAGCCGACATCGCCCAGTGCGGTGACGCCGGAGCGCAGTTGGGTCCACATCGAGTAGCGGGCGATGGCGCGGGCCTCGTCGAAGGTGAGCCGGTCGATGTGGGCGTGGAAGGCGTCGAAGACCACGGAGATCTGCGGTACGTCGCCGCCCAGCGCCATGAACACCGGTTTGTCGTCCCGGTCGGAGGCCGAACGCAGCGCTCCCTTGAAGGGGAAGCGCATCGCGAACATCTCGTGCCAGTGCGCGTTGACGAAGCCGGGCAAAATCATCCGGTCCGTCGCGTCGATGGTCCGCAGGCCGGCCCGGTGCCGCGGCTCGATCGCCGCCTCGACCCGGGCGAGCGGACCGGCTGCGACGATCACCCCGTCCTCGGCGAGCACCGCGCCGTCCGGGACGACCCGGTCGGTGGCGTCCGCGGGGTAGAGGACACCTCCGCGGACCAGCAGGGCGCCCATCACTCCACCCCCGGGGCGCGTGCGGCCCAGGCCGCGGTCAGGTGCCGGTGCCAGGCGTCGAGTGTGGGGGAGCCTGCGAGTTCGGCGAAGTCGGCGGTGATCCCCTGTCTGCGCCAGCGGGTGACCAGGCGCATCATCTCCAGGGAGCCGAGTCCGAGGTGGACCAGGTGCGCGTCATCGGGGACGGCCTCGGGCGACAGGCCGATCGCCGCCGCGACCTCCTGCCGCAGTTCCTCCGCGGAGAGCGGGCGGGTGCGCTGCCTGGTGCGTGCCCCGGTACGTGCACTGGTGCGTGAAGGCGGGCTCGTGGTCATGACGATTCACCTCGTCGGTGTCGGCAAAGCGGTGCGGGAGGGCCTCTCCGGCCCGGAGCGCTCCCAGTCACGCGGGCGCGTCGGGTCGGCGGCGGCCGCGGAGAGGACCTTCTTGTCGATCTTCCCCAGCGGTGTGAGCGGCAGGTCCGGGACGTACTCGACCCGGTCCGGCAGCTTGAAGTCGGCCAGTCCCCGCTGCTGCAGGGAGGCCTTGAGCTCGGCGAGGGGCGGCTGCCCGTCCGGTCCGCCGCGGTGGACGAGGAAGACGTAGATCCGCTCGCCCAGGTACTCGTCCGGTACCGGTACCACGGCCGCGGCGGCGACACCGGGAACGGTCTGCAGATGGGCTTCGACCTCACCGGCCGCGATCTTGTCGCCACCGCGGATGACGACGTCCTTGATCCTCCCCTCGATCACGAGCCGGCCTTCCGGCGTGACGCGGGCGAGGTCCCCGGTGCGGTAGAAGCCGTCCTCGGTGAAGGCCCTGGCGTTGTGCTCGGGGGCCCGGTAGTAGCCGCGCAGGGTGTAGGGGCCGCGGGTCAGCAGCTCCCCGGTGCCGCCGGGCGGAACCGGCGCCCCGCGCTCGTCCACGATCCGCACCTCGTCGGCGTCCGACACCGGACGGCCCTGGGTGTGCAGTACGGAGTGGACGTCGTCGTCCGGCCGGGACATGGTGAGCAGCCCCTCGGCCATGCCGAACACCTGCTGCAGCCGGCAGCCGAGTTCCGGGGTGATCCGTGCGGCCAGTTCCGGTTCGAGCCGGGCACCTCCGATCTGCAGGATCGCCAGGCTGGACAGGTCCGCGTCCGACCACTCGCGCTCCTCCAGCCAGAGCCGGGCCACGGTGGGCACCACGGAGGTCACCGTGACCCGTTCCCGTTCGATCAGCCGGAAGCAGTCGTCGGCGGTGGGGTCGGGGGCGAGTACCACGGTGCCGCCCGAGGACAGCGTGCCGATCACGCCGGGGCAGCCCCAGGTGAAGTTGAACTCCACCGGGAGAGCGGCCAGATACACGGTCTCGGTGTTCAGGCCGACCAGCCGCGCCACGGTACGGGTCTGGTACGCGTAGTCGTCGTGGGTGCGCGGGATGAGCTTGGGCAGGGCGGTGGTGCCTCCCGACAGCAGGAAGAAGGCCACGTCGGACGGGTCGTTCGCAGGCAGCGGCCGCGGATCGGCGTCGACCCGGCTCAGGGGCACGACACCGTCGCCGCCCTCGCCGTCGTCCAGGACGAACAGCTTTCCGAGCGCGGGGAGTTCCGCGGCGAGCTGCCGGGCGAGCGCGGTGTGGTCGAAGCCGCGGAAGATTCCGGGCCCCACGTATCCGCTCGCCCCCGACAGCTCGCACAGGTGCCGTATCTCCTGGGCCCGGTGCGAGGTGAGCGAGAACACCGGTTTGGCGCCGGCCCGGAACAGGGCGAAGGCGACCTCCACGAATTCCGGGATGTTGGGCAGCTGGAGCACGACCCGGTCACCCGGCCCCACTCCCTGCCGGACGAAGCCGGCGGCCCTGCGCTCCACCCTGTCCGCCAGCTCGGCGTAGCTGATCCGCTCCTCGCCGGCGACCAGCGCCGTGGCGGAGCCGTACTCCTTCGCCCAGGCGCGGGGCAGCGTGCCCAGATCGGTCCCGCGCCACACCCCGGTACGGCGGTAGCGCTCGGACGTCTCGGCCGGCCACGGCGTGCAACCCTCGAGCATCACTGGTCCTCCTCTTCTCGTGTGCCGCCGTACCGGCGGTCGGCGGTGATCTCCACGACCGCGCAGGCGACTTCCATTCCGGGGCCCGCCGCGAGCAGCAGCACCCGGTCCCCCGGCACGACCTCGCCCCGTGTCCACAGGTGCTCCAGGCCGAGAAACGGGTCGGCCGCCCCCACGTGTCCGACCCCGCGGGTGAACTCCCAGGTCCCGGCGGACGCCTCGACGTCCAGCGGGTCGAGGTAGATGCTGTGCAGCGCGCCGTCGGCGTATCCGGTGTGGCAGATCCTGGCGACCTTCCCCAGATCGGTGCCGGACTCCTCCAGGACGCGGTCGACCGTGTCGGCGACCACCTCGCCGAAGTGGACCGTCGGCCCGGCCGCCCCCTGCTCCCACCGGCGGCGCATATGGGCGCTGCGCTCCTCGAAGTCCAGTGGGCGGCCCACGGTGACGCCGGGTGGGAAGAGCCGCTCGCCGGCCCGGTGCAGTTCCTCCATCGACGGGGCTGAGGCCGAACCGATGGACAGCAGCCGGGCGAATCCGTCCCGCCTCGACACCACGACGGAGGCACCGCCGTCCGCGAGCAGGAACAGCTTCGAGGCGTTCCAGCGGTCCACCAGCGGGACGGAGAAGTTGTCGCCGGAGGTGATCAGTACGGCGTCCCGCGAGGCGTCCGCGACCAGCCGGTGGGCGGCGATCTCCAGGGCTGCCAGCATGCCGACGCATCCGGGCCCGATCTGGGCGGCGGTGACCGGGCGGTCCAGGGTGTGCCGCAGGACGTAGTGCGGTGCCGACCAGCCGTCGGGCCCCTGGTGGTAGGTGGCGCAGTGCAGCAGCGCCCCGAAGTCGTCGGCGGTCAGGCCCGCGGCGGCGCTGCCGCGCAGCGCGGCCTCGGCGGCCCGTACCGCCATGTCGGGCGCGGGTACGTCTCCGGCGATCCGCACCGCCCGCATGCCGGACGCCTTCCGGTCGGCCGGGGCGTACCAGCCCTGCGCCACCGCCTCCTCGGTGCTCACCGGATCCGGCAGCCAACTGCCCATGCCGGCCAGGTGGATGTCGGCGGCGGGCCTCATCGCGCCGCCTCCGCGGTGGCCGGCACCAGGTACCGGGCCACACTGTCGAGCTTCTCGCAGGTCTCCTCGAACTCGCGCTCGGGTGTCGAGTGTCCGACGATGCCGGCGCCGGCCCGCAGCCAGGTGCGCCCGTCCTTGCGGTAGGCGCTGCGCAGCACCAGGGCCGCGTCCATGGCCCCGGCGTGGTCCACGGTGAGCACCGCCCCGCTGTACAGGCCGCGGGGTTCGGTCTCGTGCCGGCGTATCGAGTCGTATGCCGCCTCCTTGGGCACGCCGGAGGCGGTGACGGCGGGGAAGACGGCACCGAAGGCGTCCCAGGCCTCCCGGCCCGGGGCCAGCTTTCCGGCGACCCTGGAGGCGAGGTGCTGCACGCTGCCGCGCTCCCGGACGGCCATGAACTCCGGCACCTCCACGGACCCCTCGACACACACGTCGAGCAGTTCGTCCGCCCCGGTCTTGACCGAGATGGCGTGCTCGTAGACCTCCTTCGGAGAGCCGAACAGATCGGCCCGCAGGCTCTCGTTCACCAGCGCGTCCGGGGTGAGGGCGCGGGTGCCGGCCAGCGGCTGGCTGACCACCCGCCCGTCCTCGGAGACCTGCACGACGATCTCCGGGCTGAAACCGATCGCCTCGGTGCCGCCGAGGTTGAGCATGAAGGAACGAGCCGGGTTGTTGCCCCGGCGGCCCGCCACGTACGTCCCCGTCAGGTCGACCTCGCCCGGAACCTCGACGACCCTGGACAGGATCACCTTGTGCAGCTCGCCGGCGTTGATCTCGTCGACCGCCCGCCGCACCGCCTCGCGGTAGTGCGTGCCGTCCGTGGCGTACACGTCCAGCGGCCGAGGCCGGTCGAGCGTCTCCGGGACGGGGGCGGCCACGGTCTCCACCAGGGCGTCGAGCGCGGCCTGGTCGGCGGCGCGCAGCAGGGCGTGCCCCGCGCCGAAGCGGACCTCGGCCCGGGGCACGACGAGGTGCATCAGCCGTCCGTCACCGGCGTGCTCGCGGACACCGTCCTTGGCGTACGACAGCTCGAAGGCGGCCCAGCCGTAGGCCCGCCAGTACGGGACCTCGATCTGGTCCAGCAGTTCGGAGACCAGCCGCAGCGGCTGGTCCCTCCACGGCAGCACGACCTCGGGAAGCCCCTCCTGCCCGAGCCGGGCGCCGTCGCGGTCCAGGGTCAGCTCGGCGCGCACGCCACCCGCATAGGACCAGTTCCCCCCGTTCTCGTAGACCACGTACGACTCGTACAGCCCGGAGTCGGCGAGCCGGGCCGCGCACGTCAGCGGATCCTCGGTCAGCGTCAACTGGGTCTCGTAGTAGTGGCGCGAGGCGGTGATGTTCATCTGGGTGTCCCTCCGTGAGGCTGATACCTTCAAAAAGGTTACGGAGGTAACCTCCCGCGGTCCGCACCTCTCCGATCACCTCTGCTGATCGGCTTGCCAAGTCCGCATATCCGGCCGACACGGGGCTTTAGGACAGGAACTGACCTATTCGCGGCCTACTGTTGTCCCAACGCCGCAGCCCGAACGACGGCGCCGTTCAACGAAGGAGCGCAGATGCTGAAAGGCCTCACCACCGTCAGGTTCCACACCGCCGACCTGGCGGGTGCGAAGCGGTGGTACACCGAACTACTGGGCATCGAGCCCTACTTCGACCGGGCCGAGTACGCCGAGTTCCGGGTCGGCGACTACCAGCACGAGCTGGGGCTGCTGGACAGCAGGTACGTGCGGGACCTGGGGTCGCACGGCCGGTCGGCCCCCGACCCTTCCGGCACCGTCGTCTACTGGCATGTCGACAGCATCCGGACCGCCCTGGACCGGTTGCTGACCATGGGGGCCAAGGAGCACGAGCCTCTGCGCGAGTTCGGCGAGGGCTTCGTCGGCGCCTCGGTCGTCGACCCCTTCGGCAACATCCTGGGCATCATGGAGAACCAGCACTACCTGGACGTCCTGAACACTCGCGGGGAAGCCTGAGCGCACCGGTCCCGGAGTCCGAACGCCGGGGCCCGCCACCGGCCCCAGGCGCGGTGACCGCGCTCTTCCGGCCGCCGGGAAGCACTCCCACCGACGGAGCACGCGGCCATGACGGCCCCTCGGGCCGGGGGTCGGGCTCCGCTCCCGGCCGCGGGCGGTACGGCTCGGTCAGAGCCAGCTCGTCATCGGTCGGGTCGTCATGCGCCGTCCCACGGCCTGCGGTGGTGCCCGGCCGCACCGGCGCGTGCCGGGCCACGGGCGCACAGGCGCGGGGCGGCTCGTTCAGGCGCGCCGGCAGGGCCTGGACGCGCTTGCTGTCACCGGCCGTTCCGCGGGCCGTAGGGCCGGAGGAGCTGGTCGACGGGTGCGTGGTCGTCGGTGAGCAGCCGGGTGTCGCCGATCCAGGAGGCTAGGTCGTCGCCGGCGGCGACCTTCCAGCCGGTTCGCCGGGCGTCCAGTCCTTCCTGGGCCGCACGCAGGTCGACCGGCCGGTCGGAGGCGAGCACCACCAGGTTGCCGCCCTCGGGAGCGGCTGCCGGGTCGAGACCGATGTCGGCGGGTTCGCCGAGGAGGGCGACGTGCTCGAAGACCTCGCCGAGGGTGGCCGCTTCGGCGCGTGCGAAGGCCAGGTCACCGTGATCGATGAGGTTGGCGACGTACAGACCGTCCTCGTCGAGCACCCGCCGTACGTCGGTCATCGCCTCCACCGTGGTGAGGTGCCACGGTACGCTGACGCCCCCGAAGGCATCGCCGACGACGAGGTCACGGCTGCCGGTGTCCAGCCGCCGCAGGCCGAGCCTGCCGTCCTCCACGCGTACGTCGACGCCGGCTTCGGACCTCAGACCGAGTTGGTCGCGGTCGATGCGCACGACCCCGCCGTCGATCTCCGATACGACGCTGCGCGTCCCGGGCCGCGTGGCCGCGAGGTAACGGGGAAAGGTGAGCCCTCCGCCGCCCAGGTGGTGGGCGGCGAGTGGCCCACCTCCGGGAAAGGCGGCATCGACCACCGACGCGATGGCCCGCACGTACGCGAACTCCAGGAAGGCCGGGTCCTCGATGTCGACGTAGGAGTGCCGCAGGCCGTCCAGAACGAGTGTGCGGCCGCTGTCCCGGTCGGGGTCGGCGACGACCCGTGCGCAGTGGTACCTGGTCTCCGCGTCGCAGCCACCGGGCGCGACCGTGGTCGCCAGGCCGCCCGCGACGACCACGAGCGCCAGGGCGGGTGCGCCGCTCCACCCGCGCGCTCGCCACTCGACCAGCGCCGAGCCGGCCACCAGCAGTGTCCCGAGGCCGATCAGGATGCCGCTGACCGGCAGGCGCGACACGAGGACGAAGCCGGTCAGGACGGTGCCGAAGATGGCGCCGGCGGTGCCGACGCCGGACAGTCTGCCGACGACCGTTCCCGTCTCGGCGAGGCTGGTGAGACGCAGCTTGGTCACGATCGGCGTCACCGCGGAGAGCAGCGCGCCCGGCACGAGGATGGTCAGTGACGCGATCGGCAACAGCGCCGCCGGCGCCCACTCCGCCGTGCTGCGCAGCATGGCGGGGGTGAGCGCCACGACCGCTCCCGACACCCCGAGCGAGGGGCCCGGCAGCCGGCGCGGATCGACCCGGTCGGCGACGCGCCCGCCCAGCCAGGAGCCGAGGGCGATCGCGGTGAGGGCGATACCGATCACCATGGTGCTGGTCTCGAGGGTGAGGCCGAGGTAAGGAGCCAGCAGCCGCAGAGCGACGATCTCGACCACCAGGACCGCGGCCGAGGACCCGAACACGAGCACGGCGGCGGCACGGGAACCCAGGCCTTGGCCGCGAGGCACACCCCTGGCCACGGGCGGGGAAGACGGTTCGGTCACGGGCGACATCCTCACATGCGACGCATCGGCCGGACGGGTACGGCAAGCCCTCGTCCCCGCGGGGCCGCCCGGGCCACGCGGCACGGTGGCCGCCCCGTTCACCGCCCCGCTCCTGTTCGCGCGATACGGCCGGCAGGTGTCCACCACCGCGGTGAAACGAGCATCCGCGCGGAGGGGCAGGCGTCCACCATACGCGCAGTGGCCGATCTCGTGCCCGGTGTGCTCGCCGGGGAGCCGCTCGCTCACCACCTGGCACGACGGCGGCGTCAAGCGCGACCCGGCGCACGTGTCGGACGCGGCGGACGCGTTCCTGGCCGCGGCGACCGGCCGGAGGGGCTCACCGGCCGGCGCTGGCTCCCGGGCGCGGGGCGGGGCGGCCGCCCGCGCAGGCGGGACGCCCGGGGCAGGAGCGGCACCGCGGAGGTCCTGCCGCGTCCCGATGCCGGTGAACCCGCCCTGCGCATGCGGGCCTCCGGCGTACGCTCCGCCCCGGGGCAGCCGCTGGAGCCGGCGGGGCAGGCGGGGTCGTCCGGCCGGCGGGCGGCTCGCCGTGAGGCTGGAGACCGGCGAGCGGCCCCCGCGGGCGCCCCGGCGTCTGGGCAATATGGAAGATGGCCGGAGTCCGTCGCGCGGATAAATTGAGGCACGTCCAGAGCGGGCCTTACTGCGAGCAGAGGGGGCATTGGCGGCATGAGCCATATCGGCGACGACTCGGAAATCGTCAAGTTCATCTACTGGGACAACCTCACTTACGCACCGCCGGGATCACGCGACCCGGAGAAGTGGGACCCCCGGCTCGGGGCAGACATCTACGAGACTTATCTCGACCACTGTGTCGAGGCGGAGCGTCTCGGCTACGCCGGCCTCAGCATGCCGGAGCATTTCGGGCCGTCGTCGCTGGTCACCCACCCGAACATCATGCTGGCCGCGCTCGCGGCCAGGACCACCAGGGCACGGATCCTCTCGGGCGTGAACCTCGCTCTGCTGCACAATCCGCTGCACCTGGCCGAGCAGTTCGCCATGATCGACGTACTCTCGGGCGGTCGGCTCGAGGTGGGGCTCGGCCGGCGCGGTGACCGTGCCGCCTTCGAGCACGCGGCCGATCTGGTCGACGGTGTCCTCAACGAGATCGACCACCCGGTGGACAAGGCGGACCTGACACCGGCGCTGGCGCCCTTCGCGCAGGACGTCGAGACCGCCAGGGTCACCGTGTGGCCCAGGCCCGTCCAGCAGCGGGTGCCCCTGTGGGTGGCCGCGGAGACGGACGGTTCCCTCGCCACCGCGGCACGCCGTGGGTGGAACGTCTTCACCGGGCTGAACCTGGACCCGTCCGCCGGTGGTATGACGAAGGTCGACACCGGCGAAATGGTCGCGCGCCTGCACCGGTATTTCGAGATCGGCCGGGAACACGGGCATGAATTGTCCATGGCGAACGTAGCGGCGAGCTGCTTCACCGTCATCGCGGACACCGACATGGAAGCCGCGGAAATCATGCGCGACGGTTTCGCCTCGCATGTCGAGGCAGCCGGAGGGCACCTGGCCCGGCTGGCCGGCGCCGGTCCCGCCGAAGGCGCGCTGGAAACGCTGGCGAAGGAGGGCGACACCGGCGTACAGGGCGTGTTCGAGGCACCGGCGGATTCCTATCTCAGGAATCCTTTCGCCCTCGTCGGATCGGTCGAGACGGTCAGGGCGAAGCTGGACGCCCTGCTGTCGGCAGGCTTCAGGCGGTTCGTGCTGCTGTGCGGCGGAGTCGGCAACACCCACGAGATCGGCTGGCAGTCCGCGACCGCCATGGCCCACGACGTGGCGCCCGATCTCTTCTCCGCCGCGAAGTCCGGCCCGGACGAGGTCGCCGCCTGACGCGTGTCCCGGCCCGCGGACTCCGCCCGCTCCCCCGGTGTCGGAGCGCGCCGGGCCGGGGCGGTTTCCCGGGAGGCCGGGCCGGTTCCGGTATCTCCGCAAGACCTGTGATCCCGCATCGACCATCGTCCGGGCACGCCCTCTGGAGGAGCCTTCGTGTCTGTACCGACCACAGTGGCCGACGGGCTGGACTTCCCGACCAGCCTGGCCTTCGACAACGACCACGGTGTGTATCTGGCCGAGTCGGGGCTGCCGTTCGGCGGCGCCGAACCGGGGGGCCGGGTCTGGCGTCTCGGGCAGGACGGCGCCGACCACCGGCTCGTCGCCGACCGGCTGGCCCCGCCGGTGACCGGGCTGCTCTGGCACCGGGGCTCCCTGTACGTGTCCGAGGGCGGTGCCGGGCGGATCCTGCGGATCGGTCCCGACGGGCGGCGCACCGTCGTCGTCGACGGGCTGCCCGGCCCCGGCAACTACCACGTCGACATGGCGGTGGCGGGCCCCGACGACAAGCTGTACTTCGCCCAGGGTTCCATGTCGAACCTGGGGATCATCGGCCTGGACGCCTACGAACTGGGCTGGCTGGGCCGGCTCCCGCACTCGTACGACGTTCCCGGACTCGACATCGAGCTGACCGGCGTCAACGTCACCACCCGCGACCCGCTGTCCAGCGAACCCGGCGCACAGGCCGTCACCGGCGCGTTCGTGCCGTTCGGCACCGCCACCCGCCCGGGGCAGCGGATCGAGGCCGGACTGCCCTGCACCGCGGCTGTCATGCGCTGCGATCTCGACGGCGGCAACCTGGAACTGGTGGCCTGGGGCATCCGCAACGCCTTCGGGCTCGGCTTCCTGCCCGACGGCCGGCTGCTCGCGGTGGACCAGGGAGCGGACGACCGGGGCAGTCGCCCCATCGGCAACGCGCCCGACCTGCTGCTCGACGTACGCGAGGGGGCCTGGTACGGCTGGCCGGACTTCGTCGGCGGGATTCCCGTGACCGATCCCGGGTTCAAGCCCGAGCGCGGCCCCCAGCCGACGTTCCTGCTCGCCGACCACGACCGGCTGCCGCCCCCGGAGCGGCCCGTGCTCGACTTCGAGGCACATGTCGCTGCGACCAAGTTCGCCGTCGTCCCGCCGGGTTCGCCGTTCGCCGGGCAGCTGGTGGTCACGCTGTTCGGGGACGAGGCCCCGATGACGCTGCCGCCGGGCGGGCCGCAGCTCGGCCGGCACCTGCTGATGGTCGACCCCGACGGCTGGTCCACCCACGGTCTGGCGTCCGAGCCCGAGCTGCACCGGCCGATCGACGTCGGGTTCGCGTCCGGCGATCCGGCCCTGTTCGTCCTCGACTTCGGCGAGTTCGAGATGACCGACCACGGTGTCGAGGCCAGGGCCGGGTCCGGCCGGCTGCTGCGCTGGGAGGGATGGGACCGGCCCGGCGCGACCGGCTGAGCCGGGCCGCGCGCCGCGGGACGTCATCTCTCACCCGGTTGTGAAAGGAAGTCGCACGATGGAAGGCAGAAGTGGTCTGTGGCTGATCGGCGGCAGGGGTTCGGTGGCCACCACCGCCGTCTGCGGACTCGCCGCGCTCGGCGCGGGGCTGGTCCCGTCCACCGGCTCCGTCAGTGAGCGCCTGGACCTGGATCCGGCCGTTTTCCCCGGCTGGTCCGAGCTGGTGGTGGGCGGCCACGACATCGTCCGGACCCCGCTGCGCAAGCGGGCCGAGGAGCTCGCCGCCGCCGGTGTGCTGCCGGCCCGGCTGCCGGCGGCGCTGGCCGACGCGCTCGACGCGGCCGACCGCGACATCCGGCCGGGTCACGACCCCGCCGCCGGGCCCGACCGCCAGGTGGACGCCATCGAGCACCTGGCCTCCGACATCACGGAGTTCCGCCGCGCCCACGGCCTGGACCGGGTCGTGGTCGTCAACGTCTCCAGTACGGAGCCCCCCGTCCACTCGCTGCCCGAGCACGCGGATCTCGACGTCCTCAACAGCGCGCTCGCCTCCCCCGGACAGCGGGTGCTCCCGCCCAGCGCCCTGGCGGCCTACGCGGCCTTCCTCGCCGGCTGCCCCTACGTCGACTTCACGCCTTCGCCCAGTCTGCGCATACCCGCCGTGGTCGAACTGGCGCACCGCCGGAACCTGCCCTACGCGGGCAGCGACGGCAAGACCGGCGAGACCCTCCTGCGCAGCGCGCTGGCACCGATGTTCGTCGCGCGCGGACTGCATGTCCGCTCGTGGGCGGGCACCAACCTGCTCGGCGGGGGCGACGGCGCGAACCTCGCCCGGGAGGGCCGTGCGGCGGGGAAGCTGGCCTCCAAGTCCCGCGGGCTGGAGGCGCTGCTGGGCGGCAAGGCCGACGCGCCCCTGCACATCGACTACGTGCCCGACCTGGGCGAGCGCAAGGTGGCCTGGGACCACATCTCCTTCGAGGGTTTCCTGGGCGCGCAGATGAGTCTGCAACTCACCTGGCAGGGCCACGATTCGGCATTGGCGGCGCCCCTGGTCCTCGACCTGGCCCGGCTGGTGGCGGGCGCGCACGCGGCCGGTGAGTCCGGCCCCCTGGGGGCACTCGCCTTCTTCTTCAAGGACCCGGCCGGCAGCGACGAGCACCGGCTCGCCCAGCAGGAGCAGGACCTGGTGGCATGGGTGCGGCGCCTCGCGGTGTCCCGGTGAGGGCTCGGGCGTCCCGGCGCCGGCTGGGCGACTGGCTCGAACTGGTCCGCGCGCCCGCGGCTCTCACCGTGCTCGGCGACACGGTGGCCGGGGCGGCCGCCACCGGGCGGCCGCTGCGCGGACGGCGGCTGGCACTGCCGCTCGCCTCCGCCACGCTGTACTGGTCGGGCATGGCCCTCAACGACTGGGCCGACCGCTCCGTGGACGCGGACGAACGCCCCGAGCGTCCGATTCCGTCGGGACGGATCGCACCGGGGGCGGCCCTCGCCGTGGCCGCCGCGCTCAGCGGGGGCGGGCTCGCCCTGGCCGCCTTCGCCGGCGGCTCCGACGCCCTGCGCGCCGCGGCCGCGCTGACCACGGCGATCTGGGCGTACGACACCGTACTGAAGCGGACACGGGCCGCGCCGCTCGGCATGGCGGTCTGTCGCGGTCTCGACGTGCTGCTCGGCGCCGGGGGCGGGGCGTCCGCCCGCACCCCGGCGCTGGCCCTGGCGGCCCACACCTTCGGGGTGACCGCGCTGTCCCGGGGAGAGGTTCACGGCGGGCGCCGGGCCGAGGTCCGGCTGGCCCTCACCACCACCCTGCTGTCCGCGGCCCTGACCTGCGGCGGGCGAGCGCCCTCCGGGCGGCACCGGACGGCGGCCGTGCTGTGCTCCCTCGTCTACGGGGCCACCACCGCCACCGCTCAGCTCGCGGCGGCAACCGCGCGGCCCACCTCCGTCGGCCTGGTCGAGCCCGCCGCCGTCCGGGCCGCCACGGTGGCCGGCATCCACGGCATGGTGCCCCTCCAGTCCGGGCTGGCCGCGCGGTCCGGCTCGCCCGGGGCCGCCGCGCTGGTGCTGGGCGTCCTGCCACTGGTCCGGAGGCTGTCCACCGTACGGAGTCCGACATGAGTTCTTTCGATCTGGGTTACGGCACCAACGGGTTCTCCAACCACCGGCTGCACGACGCGGTGCGGGTCATCGCCGATCTGGGGTACACCGCGGTCGGCCTCACCCTCGACCATCACCACCTCGACCCGTTCGCCCCGGGCCTGGCACGGGCCACCGGGCGGCTGGCGACGCTGCTCTCGTCGCTGGGGCTGCGCTGCGTGGTGGAGACGGGCGCGCGCTATCTGCTCGATCCGACCCGCAAGCACCATCCGACCCTGGTCTCGGAACCGGCCGGGCAGCGGATCGACTTCCTGCTCCGCTCCGTGCGGATCGCCCAGTCGCTCGGCGCCGAGTGCGTGTCCTTCTGGTCGGGTGTGGGCGAGGCGGGGGTGTCCGGGGAGACCAACCGGGACCGGCTGCTCAGGCATCTGGACCCGGTGCTCGACGAGGCGTCGGGACGGGGGGTCCGGCTCGCTCTGGAGCCCGAACCCGGCATGGTCGTCGAGCGGCTCGACCAGGCGTTGGAGGTGCGCCGGGCACTCGGCGAACCCGAACCGCTGGGCATCACCCTGGACGTGGGGCACTGCGTCGCCGTGGAACCGGCGAGCACTACGGAGTGCGTCCGGCGGGCCGGGCGGCTGCTGTTCAACGTCCAGCTGGACGACATGCTGCCGGGAGTGCACGAGCACCTCGAATTCGGAGAGGGGCGGCTCGACCTCGCCGGCACGCTGGCCGCGCTCGACGGGATCGGGTACCGAGGCGTCGCCGCCGTCGAGCTCCCGCGGCACAGTCACGCCGCGCCCCGGGTCGCGTCGAGGGCCCTGGCGGCGCTCCGCCGGGCCCGGGGCGGGGCGGCCGGTCAGCCGGCGCGCGCCTGCGCGCCGACGCCGTCCGCGATCGGGGACCGATAGCAATGGCGCCCACGGCCCCGGGGCAGGACGACAGGCTCGCGGCCGCGGAACGGCGCGTCCGGGACCGGCCCTCCGCCATCCACGAGGAGTACCCGCTGGTCGGATGGCATCCCGTCCGGCACGGTACCGACCCCGACGCCCTCGTCCTGGGCACCGATGACGACCGGGCCCGCGCCCGGCTGCTCGCGGTCCTGGCCGAGGTACTGCCGGCAGGAGAGCTGGAGCGCGAGACCGAACGGCTCTACCGGCACGGGGACGACGCCGAACGGCGGGGGGTGCTGCGCTCCCTGTCCGTGCTGCCCGCCACATCGGCCCGGCTCGGTCTCGCGCTGGTCGCGGACGGCCTGCGCAGCAACGACCCGCGGCTGGTCGCGGCGGCGATGGGTCCGTTCGCCGCCATGCACCTGGAGCAGCCGGCCTGGCGGCAGGGCGTGCTGAAGTGCCTGTTCGTCGGGGTACCGCTGGCGGCGGTGGCGGACCTCGGCAGGCGGGCCGACGCCGAGTTGCTCCGGATGGCCCGCGACCTGGCCGAGGAGCGCCGGGCCGCCGGGCGGGAGATCGGCCCCGACCTGTGCGTGCTGCTCGGCATCGACGTACCGCCCACCCCGGTGCAGTCGCGAGGAGAGGACGACGTCCGATGAGGATCTTCGATCCGCACATCCACATGACCTCCCGTACCACGGACGACTACGAGAACATGCACGCTGCCGGTGTCCGGGCCGTGGTCGAGCCCGCCTTCTGGCTCGGCCAGCCGCGCACCGGCGTGACGTCCTTCACGGACTACTTCGACAGCCTGATCGGCTGGGAGCGGTTCCGGGCCGCACAGTTCGGCATCAGCCACAACTGCACGATCGCTCTGAACCCGAAGGAGGCCAACGATCCCCGCTGCGCGGAGGTGCTGGACGTGCTGCCGCGCTACCTCGGCAAGAACGGGGTGGTGGCGGTCGGGGAGATCGGCTACGACTCGATGACCGCGGCCGAGGACGAGGCCTTCACTCGTCAGCTTGCACTCGCGGTCGAGCGGTCCCTCCCGGTCCTGGTGCACACCCCGCACCGGGACAAGCGGGCCGGCACCCGCCGCAGCCTGGACGTGGTCCGCGAGTCCGGCATCGACCCGGGGGCCGTGCTGGTGGACCATCTCAACGAGGTCACGGTGCGGATGGTCGCCGACTCCGGCTGCTGGATGGGCTTCTCCATCTACCCCGAGACCAAGATGGACGAACACCGCATGGTCGCCGTACTCATGGAATACGGCACGGACCGGATCCTGGTCAACTCGGCGGCGGACTGGGGCCGGTCGGACCCGCTCAAGACCCGGCGGGTCGGCCTGGCGATGCTGGCGGCCGGGTTCGGCGACGCCGAGGTCGACCGGGTGCTGTGGCAGAACCCGGTCGAGTTCTACGGGCGCGGCGGACGCCTGATCCTCGGCGAGGACCGCGAAGCCGGCGCCGGACCGGCCCTGTACGAGGGCAATTCGGTGCTGCGGGGCCAGTCGTGAGCCGGCTGTGCTACTGCACCAACGTCCATCCCGCGGAGGACCTGGCCGGAGTGCTCCGCCAGCTCGACACCCACGCGGTCCCGGTACGCGAACGGCTCGGGCGCGACCGCCTCGGCCTCGGGCTGTGGCTGGCCGCCGAGGCCGCCGCGGAACTGGCCGCGGACCCGGCCGCGCTGCGCCGGCTGCGCGCCGAACTGGACGCCCGCGGCCTGTCGGTGCTGACCCTGAACGCGTTCCCCTACGGCGGCTTCCACCAGCGGGTCGTCAAGCACACCGTGTACCGCCCGGACTGGGCCGATCCGGCCCGCGCCCGCTACACCGCCGACTGCGCGTACGTGCTGGCCGGACTGCTGCCGGACGACGCCGGCGGCGGCAGCCTGTCCACGCTGCCGCTCGGCTGGCGCAGCCCGTGGCCGCCCGCCGCCGACCGGGCCGCCGAGTCGGCGCTGACGTGGACCGCCGGCGAGCTGCGGAAGGCTTCCGCGCAAGCCGGGCGTCCGCTGCGGCTCGCGGTGGAGCCGGAGCCGGGCTGTGTCCTGGACACCGTCGCGGACGCCGTGCGCTGGCTCGCGCCCCGGGTGGACCCCGAGGTCATCGGTGTCTGCCTGGACACCGCCCATCTCGCCGTCTCCTTCGCCGACCCGGAGCAGACGGTCGCCGCCATCGAGCGGGCCGGTCTCGCGGTCGTCAAGATCCAGGCGTCGTCGGCCCTGCATGTCGACGATCCCCGCGCTCCGGAGGCCCGCCGGCTGCTCGCCGAGTACGCCGAGCCCCGCTACCTCCACCAGGTCAGGGAGTGGGGCGGCCAGGGCCGGGTGCGCGCGGCCGACGACCTCCCGGAGGCTCTGGAGGGGCTTCCCGGTGAGGGGGCCTGGCGGGTGCACTTCCACATCCCGCTGCACGCGGAACCCGCGCCTCCGCTGAGAGGCACCACCGATGTACTGCGCCGGGCCGTGGCGGCCGTACGGGACCGGACCGTGGTCGAGGTGGAGACGTACACCTGGCAGGTGCTGCCCGGAGGCGCCGACCCCGTCGACGGTATCGCCGCCGAACTCCGCTGGGCCGAGCGGGAGCTGCTGGACGAAGGGCGAGCGACATGAAGCCGGTGGTCGTCCTGAACGTGGTCGGCCTGACGCCGCGCCTGCTGCCGGCCATGCCGAACCTCTCCCGGCTCGCCGCACGGGGCGGGTCCGCCCCGCTGCGCACCGTCCTGCCCGCCGTCACGTGCACGGTCCAGTCCACCCTGCTCACCGGGCGGCTGCCCGTCGACCACGGCATCGTCGGCAACGGCTGGTACTTCCGCGAACTCGGCGAGATCCACCTGTGGCGGCAGCACAACCGTCTGGTCGGGGGCCCGAAGGTGTGGGAGACCGCCCGCGCCCGGCATCCCGGCTACCGCGTCGCGAACGTCTGCTGGTGGTACGCCATGGGTGCCTCCACCGACATGCTGGTGACGCCGCGCCCGGTCTACCACGCCGACGGGCGCAAGTCACCCGACTGCTACACGCGGCCGCCGGCCCTGCACGACCGGCTCACCGCGGAACTCGGCCCCTTCCCGCTGTTCCGGTACTGGGGTCCGACCGCGGGGCTGGCCTCCAGCCGGTGGATCGCCGCGGCCACCCGCCGCATCCTGCGCACCGAGCGCCCCGACCTGGTACTGGCCTACGTGCCGCACCTGGACTACGACCTCCAGCGCTTCGGCCCGGACTCCCCGCAGGCGACGGCCGCCGCCCGGGCCGTCGACGCCGAGCTCGCGCCGCTGCTGGACGAGGCCGCCCGGGACGGCGCGACCGTGATCGCGCTCAGCGAGTACGGCATCACCGCGGTCGACCACCCCGTGGACATCAACCGGGCGCTGCGCCGCGCCGGCTGGCTGGAGGTGTACACACAGGCCGGAATGGAGTACCTCGACCCCTGGGCCTCGCGGGCCTTCGCGGTCGCCGACCACCAGACCGCGCATGTCTACGTCGCCGACGAGGCCGATGTGCCCAAGGTGCACGACCTGCTCACCCGGCTGCCCGGCGTGGCCGAGGTGCTGGGCCGGGAGGAGCAGGCCCGGTACGGGCTCGACCACCCCCGCTCCGGCGAACTGGTGGCCGTGGCCGCGCCGGACGCGTGGTTCACGTACTACTACTGGCTGGACGACGCCCGTGCCCCCGACTTCGCCCGCTCGGTCGAGATCCACCGCAAGCCGGGCTACGACCCGGCCGAACTGTTCTTCGATCCGGCGGACCGGTTCGTCAAGGCCAAGGCGGCGCTTGGCCTGGCCCGCAAGAAACTCGGCCTGCGCTACACCATGAACGCGGTGCCGCTGGAACCTTCCTGTGTCCGAGGCTCGCACGGGCGGCTCCCGGACTCGCCCTCCGACGGCCCCGTCGTGCTGTGCTCCGACCCCGACTGGCGACCCGCCCTCACGTCCGCCGGCGCCCTGCGCGCGGTCGACCTTCCGGACCTGCTGCTGGGTCTCCAGGGCCTGCGGGGCTGATCGGCCCTTCGCCCGGACGTGTCCCGGACGCCGAAAGCGCGTGCCCGGCCCGACGCCACGGTTACCAGGGCATCCCGGTGTCACCACGCCGGCCATTGGAAGGGACCTCCATGAGCACCACCGCACCATCGGGCGGACCGGCCCCGCGCGCCGGCAGGCGGCAGTGGATCGGACTGGCCGTGCTGGCCCTGCCGACCCTGCTGGTCTCGATCGACGTGTACGTCATGCTGCTCGCGCTGCCCGCGCTGTCCACCGCGCTCGGCGCGAACAGTGTTCAGCAGCTGTGGATCACCGACATCTATCCCTTCGTACTCGCCAGTCTGCTCATCACCATGGGCACGCTCGGCGACCGGATCGGCCGGCGCAGACTGCTGCTCGTCGGCGCCG
The DNA here is from genome assembly GCF_043660855.1 of Streptomyces shinuiensis. NCBI lineage: Bacteria > Bacillati > Actinomycetota > Actinomycetes > Kitasatosporales > Streptomycetaceae > Streptomyces > Streptomyces shinuiensis. The sequence goes on from NZ_JBIHML010000001.1 coordinate 1,299,082, forward strand.
CGGCCTTCGGCATCGCGTCCGTGGGCGCCGCCTACGCCACCGGCCCGGGCACACTGATCGCGGCGCGCGCCCTCATGGGCGTCGCCGGGGCCACGCTCGCCCCGTCCACCCTCTCCCTGATCTCCACCATGTTCCCGGACCCCCGGCAGCGCGGTACGGCGATCGGGATATGGGGCGCGTGCTTCTCCGTCGGTGCCGTCGTCGGCCCGCTGGTCGGCGGTCTCATGCTGGCCCGCTTCTGGTGGGGCTCGGCCTTCCTCCTCGGAGTGCCCGCCCTGGTGCTCCTGCTGGTCCTCGGGCCGGTACTGCTGCCGGAGTACCGCAACCCGGAGGCCGGCCGCCTCGACCTCGTCAGTGTGACGCAGTCGGTCGCCGCCGTCTTCCCGGTCGTCTGGGGCATGAAGGAGCTCGCCACGGAAGGCTGGGACACCCTGCCGATCGTCGCCGTCCTGGCCGGCATCGGCTCCGGCGTCGTGTTCGCCCGCCGCCAGCGGACCCTGTCCGACCCGCTGCTCGACCTCGGTCTGTTCTCCCGGCGCCGCTTCTCCGCGGCGCTGGTCAGTCTGTTCCTCGGCACCATGCTCACCGGCGCGGTGATGTACTTCGTCACCCAGTCGCTGCAACTGCTCTACGGGCGCGACCCCTTGAGCGCCGGCGTGCTGATGCTGCCGGCGATCGTCACCAACACCGTCGGCTTCGTCCTGGCCCCGAGGCTCGGGCAGCGGTTCCGGCCCGCCCACCTCATCGGCTCCGGCCTGCTCGTGTGCGTCCTCGGCATGGCACTGATCACCCAGGTCCGGGCCGATGCCGGTCCGGCGCTGCTGATCACCGGCTTCGCCGTGGTCTACCTGGGCGCGGGACCCATGGTGACCCTCGGCATCGGCTTGGTGATCGGCTCCGCACCACAGGAGAAGGCCGGTTCCGCCGCGGCCCTGAACGAGACCAGCGGCCAGCTCGGCTTCGCTCTGGGCATCGCGGTTCTCGGCAGCATCGGCACCGCGGTCTACCGGGCCGCGCTCGCCCTGCCGGCGGGGCTGCCCGCGCGGGCTGCGACGGCGGCCGGGGATTCGCTCGCGAGCGCCGAGGAGGCCGCACGCGCGCTGCCCGGCCGGACGGCCGAGGCCCTCCTCGACCCCGCCCGCGCGGCCTTCACCGCGGAACTCCACCTCGTGGCCACCGTCGCGGGTGCCCTGCTGCTCGTCACGGCCGGCCTGGTGACCGCCTTGCTCCGGCACGTCCCTCCCACCGGCCGCCGGCAACCCGCCGAGGACGGCTCCGGCGGCGTCCCCACGGCCTGACGCCCCGTACGGCGCAGCCCCGGACCATGTCACGGTCCGGGGCTGCGCCGCGGGCTCGTTCGGGCTGTCCCTACGCCGGGGCGGCCCGAACGAGAGGGCCTAGTCGTTCGGACGGTCGCCGCCCAGGGAGTAGGCGACGAGCGCGGGCCTCGCGTCCTTGTCGTCCCCGGCGACACCGGCGCCCACCAGCAGCATGTCGCCGCTGACGGCCGGGAACGAGTTGATGCCGGCCGGCGCGGTGCCGGTCCACAGGGTCTTGCCGGTACGGATGTCGAAGGCGAAGATCCGGCCGTCGTACGTGCTGCTGAACACCACGTCGTTGGTCACCGTCGCCGCGCCGAGGGGCATCTGCGGCAGATCGCGCTTCCAGCGCACCTCACCGGTCCGCGTGTCGAGCGCCGCGAGCCCGCCACGGCCGCCGTCGGTGCCCGGATAGGACATGCCGCCGGTGGCGCTCATCTCGGCCGGGAGGTCGACCCAGGGCACGAAGACCAGTCCTTCCGCGGCGGCCATCGGTGTCTCGACCCCGCCGAGGACGCCCGGGTAGATGGTGACCGGCTCGTCCGGCAGCGGGCCCTCGTCGTTGAGATGGATGCCGACCGACCGGGTCCACAGCGGTGTGCCGTCGTCGGCGCGGTAGGCGAAGACCTTGCCCATCTTGCCCGCCACGATCACGATCTCGGTCCGCCGCCCGTCGATCGGCACGGTGGTGATGATGGGCGAGATCTGAAGGTCGTAGTCGCGTATGTCGTGCGGCAGAGCCTGGCGGTACCAGAGCAGTTCCCCGGTACGGCCGTCCAGGGCCACCAGGGAGTTGGTGTAGAGGTTCGGGCCCGGCCGGCTGCTGCCGTTGGGGTACTCGGGAGTGCCGGGCATCGGCGCCGGGTTACCGACGGCCAGGAAGACCCGGCCCCGCTTGTCGACGGCCGGCGGGAACCAGAGGCCACCGCCTGAGTTGATCTCCGGGTGACCCCACAGGTCGCCGTCCTTGACGGTGTTGAAGCTCCATCTCGGTTTGCCGGTGGCCATGTCGAGGGCCCAGACGGTCCCCATCGTTCCGGGCACGTACTCCCCGAACGTCGACGGTACGGTGCTGACCAGGACGGTGCGCCCGTAGACCTGGGGGGCGACGTCGACCCCGCCCTTCCCGGCGTCGATCAGGTGCCTCGACCACACGGTCCGCCCGGTGCGGGCGTCCAGGGCGAAGGCACCGGTGAAGGTGGTGCCCAGGAGCAGCCCCTTGCTGTACGCGACGCCGTTCGGACCGACGCTGGGATCGTCGAACTCACGCTTCCAGCGGAGTCGGCCCGTCTCCTTGTCCACCGCGTGGACGTTGGAGTTGAGGTCGATGAAGTACACCGTCCCGCCCACCACGATCGGGTTGGAGGCCATCAGGCCGGCGAAGGTGGGCTTGCCGGTGAGCGGCAGCCGCCATTTCACCTCAAGATCGCGGACGGTCTCGGAGTTGATCGGAGTCCGGGTGGTGGCCCGGGTGTTGGAGAGGTCGCCGTTGGCGATCAGCCAGTCGGCCGTTCGCTCGTGGCCGCGCACCAGCGGCTCCGGCGCCACCGCCACGCTGGTGCCGGCCGGGCTGTTGCAGCCTGCCCCGACGAGCACCCCCAGCAGGGTCAGCCCCGTCAGGCCGATCCGGCCCGCCCTGATTCGTCTGCCGCGGCGGGTCCCGCGGGCGTTTGCGATTGCTGTGGCTGTCAAACCGGCCTCATTTCCGCCCGGCACCGGTCCGCCGATCCGGGCTGCTCGAAGTGCTGTGTTTCCCGGGGAGAGGCGCCGCGGTGTCAGCGCCGCGTACGCGCGAACGCCCGGACGTCGCCGACGAACAGCTCCGGCTGCTCCAGGGCAGCGAAGTGCCCGCCCCGGTCGAATTCGGACCAGCGGGTGAGGGTCGGGAGGATCCGCTCCGCCCAGCGGCGGACCGGCCGCACGGCGTCGTGGGGGAAAACGGCCACCCCGACGGGCATGGCCAGCGGCCACGGGCCGGCCCAGGTCCGCAGGAAATCGGCGTCCAACCGGTTGGACTCGTAGTAGAGCTGGGCACTGGGACCGGCGGAGGCGGTGAACCAGTAGATCGAGGCGTTGGTCAGCAACCAGTCCCGGCTCACCGGGATCTCCACCGCCGACTCGGCCGCCGTCCATTCCTTGAACTTCTCGGCGATCCAGGCTAGCTGGCCGACCGGCGAGTCGGTCAGACCGTACGCCAGGGTCTGCGGCCGGGTGGACTGGATCTTCCGCCACCCGGCGCCGTCCTGCTCGAACGCGGCCGCGAACTCCAGGCGGGCACGGTCCCGGGAGTCCAGGCGGTCGAGTTCGGCCGGATCCTCCGGCGGCAGGGTGACGAACATGTTGAGGTGGACGCCCGCGACGTGCTCGGGATCGGCCAGGGCCGTGCGCAGCGAGACCGGCATCCCCCAGTCGCCGCCCTGGACGAGGTACCGCCGGTAGCCGAGCCGGTGCATCAGCTCGGCCCAGGCCCGGCCGATCCGGGCGGTGTCCCACCCGGCCTCCCGCGGGCGGCCCGAGAAGCCGTAGCCGGGCAGCGAGGGAATGACCAGGTGGAACGCGTCGGCGGGATCCGCGCCGTGACTGCGCGGATCGGTCAGCGGCCCGATCACGTCCAGGAACTCGGCCACCGAACCGGGCCAGCCGTGCGTGACGATCAGCGGCATGGCGTTCGGCTCGGGTGAGCGGATGTGCAGGAAGTGGATGTCGACACCGTCGATCTCGGTGCGGAACTGCGGGAAGGAGTTGAGGTGTTCCTCGACCCGGTGCCACTTGAAGCCGGTACGCCAGTACTCGGCGAGTTCCCGCAGCCAGGAGACCGGGACCCCGCGCTGCCAGCCCGCGCCGGGCGGCTCGTCCGGCCAGCGGGTGGCGGCGAGTCTGCGCTCCAGGTCCTCCACGGCCTCCTGACCGACAGCGATACGGAAGGGACGCATGGCAAGTGCCTCTCAGCTGGGCCGTCGTGCGACGTGGGTCGGCGTGGGTCCGGTGGCGGCCGCGCCCGCCGGTGGGCGGAACGAGTGCCGCAGTACGCGGAGCAGTGCCCTGGGCCGCATCAGCGACGCGGGGGGGTCGATCAGCCCGGCCGCGCGGATGAAGGCGTTGGTGAGTTCGGCGTCGTGGGTGGCGGCGCGCTGCAGCCGGCCGACATAGGCGTTGGCCAGGCGGACCCGGGGCGTTCGGCGGCCCTCGACGCCGCGGTAGCCGAGATCGGCGCCGGCCGCGAACTCCCAGGGCGCGTCGACGACGGCGGCGACCTCCTGGAAGAAGCGCCGGAAGTCCGGTGGCGCACCGAACCTCAACTGGCTCCGCAGAGCCAGCGTTTCGAGCGCCGCGACCGACATCCCCTGTCCGTAGACCGGATTGAAGCTGCACACGGCGTCCCCCATGACCAGGAAGTTCCCGGGAAAACGGGTCAGCCGCTCGTAGTGGCGCCGTACGCTGGCGGGGAACTTGAACGTCCCCGAGTCGAGGGTCGGCGTGGCCCGGCGGACGGCGTCGTAGATGTCCGGCACCGGCAGCGACCGGGTGAACGCGAGGAACCCGTCGAGATCCGCCGGCGGATGGTCGCCGAGGATGCCGGTGAGCGACAGCTGCACCTGGCCGTCGTCACCGGGCATCCGGTAGAAGAACGCCCCCCGCGGATGCGACGGGGTCGCCACCGGGATGATCGCGAGCTCCTTGCCGAACGGATCGGTGTCGAGCGCGAAGTGGCGCGTGGTGTAGGCCAGGTCGACCCTGATCCTGGACTCCTGGGGGCGCTGGTAGCCGAGTTCCTCCAGCCAGACCGGGGTGCGCGAGCCGCGTCCGGTGATGTCGACGACCAGATCGGCCGGCAGCACCTCGGGAGAGCCGCCGCCCCGGCGCTGCACCCGGGCTCCCACGACCCGACGCCGGTCGGCACCGGTCTCCACACCGAGGATGTCGTGGCGCTCCAGGAAGGTGACCCCGGGCATGTCCTGGACCCGGCGACGGACGTGGTACTCCAGCACCGGCCGCGTCGCGGGCACCGACAGCAGTCCGGAGTGGCCGGCGGCGAGCCGGTGGCCGTTGAAGTACCAGCGGATGGCGCTGCCGAAGTCACCCGGCCGGACACCGGCCGTGCGCAGTTCCTCGGTCAGGCCGGGGAAGAGTTCCTCGAAGACCTGCTGGCCGCGGGCCACCAGACCGTGCGCATGGCGTCCGTGCGGGGCACCGCGCCGCGCCCCGGTGACACCGTCCAGTTCGTCCCGGTCGACGACCAGGACCTCGGCGTACGCCTCGGCCAGTACGGTGGCGGCCAGCAACCCCGCCATGCTGCCGCCGAGCACGATCGCGCGCTCCCCTATCTGACGGCCCATCGCCGGCACCTCCTTCTCCCGTGCGCTGTCCCACCTGGCCGGGTCACGCGGCGGCTATGGGCGTGTTCTGGTAGGAGGCGACGCGCCAGTCGTCCCCCTCCTTCACCAGGACCCAGGTCGCGCGGATCGCGCGTTCGGCCGTCGGCTCGACGTCACCGGGGGCCAGCACCCCGCCCTGGGTGACGAGCGCGGCCACGTCGGCGGCCAGCGGGCGGACCGACAGCGGTTCGCCGGTCACCCGGGTCCCCTTGAACGGGCCGGAGAAGGCGTTGCGCATGAAGGACCGGATTTCCTCGCGGCTGGTCAGGAAGACGTCACCGGGCAGGATCAGGGTCGCGTTCTCGGTGAAGATCTCGGCGAACCGGTCGGCGTCGTGCTCGGCCCAGGCCTCCATGACGTGTTTCGGGATGGCCCGCAGCGCGGTGGTGTCGCCGGTGTTCCACGGGGTGGAAGCCATGGTTGCTCCTTCGGCAGGCAGGTCGGTTCCGGACGACGGTCAGGCTCACACGCGTCCGTGGAGGGCTGCATCTTCCCGATTGCGCGGCGCGGGCCGCGCGCCGCAACCAGGGAGATGCGGGTGACCCGCACGGATGCCAGCCTCGACGGAGCCGATCACCCGGCCCGCCCGCCTCACCACGGAGGAGACCCGCCCATGGCGAACGAGATCCCGTCCAGGGAAGGACTGATCGACCGCGCCGCCGGTCTGGTGCCGCTGCTCCAGAAGAACGCGCTCCGGGGGGAGGAGAACCGGCGCCTGCCGGAGGAGACCCTGGACGCGCTGACCGAGTCCGGGCTGCTGAACATGCGGGTGCCCACCCGCTACGGCGGCTACGAATCCGACATGCGCACGGTGGTCGACGTGATCGCCGAGCTGGGCCGCGGCGACGGATCGACCGCCTGGGTCACGTCGGTCTTCGCCATCAGCACCTGGATGGCCGGCCTGTTCCCGGACGAGGTCCAGGACGAGATCTTCGCCGAGCCCGGCGTGCGGGTGTCCGGCATCCTGAGTCCGACCGCCACCGCCGAGCCGGCCAGGGGCGGCGTGGTCATCAACGGCAAGTGGTCATTCAACTCCGGTGCGCTGCACAGCTCGTGGAACACCAACGCGGCGGTGCTCCTCACCCCGGAGGGGCCTCAGCCGATCATGGTGGCGATCCCGATGGCGGACCTGGAGATCGTCGACGACTGGCACACGATGGGCCTGCGCGGCTCCGGCAGCGTCACCACGGTGGCCCGTGACCTGTTCGTCCCCGAGCCGCGCGTGCTGCCCATGGGCCCGGTCCTGCAGGGGCAGCACCGCTCTCGGGCGAACGCGGACTCGCCGGTCTTCCGGGCACCGTTCATGGCCACCGCGTGCGCCACGGTGGCCGCGCCCGCCGTCGGGCTGGCCCGGGCCGCAAAGGAGAGCTTCTTCGAGCGGCTGCCGGGGCGGAAGATCACCTACACCACCTACGACAGCCAGGCCGAGGCTCCCGTGACCCACCTCCAGGTCGCCGAGGCCGCCGCCAAGGCCGACGAGGCGGAGTTCCACGCCCGGCGCGCGGCCGAGCTGGTCGACGGCAATGCGGCCGGCGCCAAGCCGTGGACGCTGGAGGAGCGTGCCCGCGTCCGGCTCGACCTGGGCGCTGCCTGCCAGCGCGCCAAGGAGACGGTGGACATCCTCAACAGCGCCAGCGGCGGTTCCTCGGTCTTCAGCACGGTGCCGATCCAGCGCATCCAGCGCGACGTCCAGACGCTCAACCTGCACGCGATCCTGCACCCGAACACCAACTACGAGCTGTACGGGCGGATCGCCTGCGGGCTCGAGCCGAACACCCTCTACGTGTAGTCATCGCGGGACCCCGCCCTCATATCCGGAGGCCGTTGTGACACATCACCCCCCGACCGTCATCGACCGTACCGGCGCCGACATCCACGCCGAGCTCGCCGCGCTTCGCCGTCAGGGCCCCGTTTCCCGGATCGAGCTCCCCGGGGCGGTGCGGGCCTGGTCGGTGACCGGCTACGAGGCCGCCCTGCGGGTCCTCGGGGACCCGCGGTTCTCGAAGGACCCGCGCAAGCACTGGCCCGCGTTCCGCGACGGGGAGATAGGCGCCGACTTCCCGCTCATCGGATGGGTGCTGATGGACAACCTGACCACCGCGCACGGCAGCGACCACAGCAGGCTGCGGCGGCTGACGGCCAAGGCGTTCACGCCGCGCCGGGTCGAGGCCATGAGCCCGATGGTCGAGCGGGCGGCGTCGGAACTGCTGGACGAACTGGCCGGTGCGGCACCGGGCGAACCCGTGGACCTGAAGAAGCGCTTCGCCCATCCGCTCCCGGCCCGGGTCATCTCCGACCTCTTCGGGGTACCGCCCGAGGAGCGCGCCGCCCTGCTGCACGGCGGGGAGGTGAACGTCGACACGACCACCAGCCCCGAGGAGGCGGCGGCCAACGTCGAGCGCTGGCACCAGCAGATGCACGCGTTCGTGGAACGCAAGCGCGCCACACCGGGGGACGACCTCACCAGCGACCTGATCGCCGCCCAGGAGGCGGACGGAAGCCGGCTGAGCCCGTCCGAGCTGGTGGGCACGCTGCATCTGATGCTGGCGACGGGGACCGAGCCGGTGATGAACCTCATCGGCAACGCGGTCCACGCCCTCCTCACCCACCCGGAGCAGTACGCGCTGATCCGCAAGGGGGACGCCGACTGGGAGGACGTGATCGAGGAGACGCTGCGCGCCGAGGCTCCGGTGGCGCACCTGCCGTTCAGGTTCGCCACGGAGGACATCGAGGTCGGCGGGGTGACGATCCCTCAGGGCGAGCCGGTGCTCGTCGCGTTCGCCGCCGCCGGCCGGGATCCGGCGGTGCACGGGGAGAGCGCCGACCGGTTCGAGCTGACCCGGGAGGACAAGACCCACCTGTCCTTCGGACACGGGATCTACCGCTGCATCGGCATGCCACTGGCCCGTGCCGAGCTGCGGATCGCGCTGCCCGCGCTCTTCGAGCGGTTCCCGGACCTGGAACTGGCCGTACCGCCCGAGGAGATCAAGCCGCAGAGCACGTTCATCATGAACGGGCTGGAGTCGCTGCCGGTGCGGCTCGGGCCGGAGGGTGGTCGCGGATGAAGGCCGCCGTCATAGCGGCGCCGAAGGCGCCCTGGGAGATCCGGGATGTCCCCGCTCCCACGCCCGGTCCGGGCGAGGTCCTGGTCCGGGTGCGCGCCTGCGGCATCTGCCACAACGACATCTGGGTCGCCCGGGGCGTCTTCCCGTTCCCGTCCTTCAGCCCGGCGGTCACCGGTCACGAGGCCGCGGGCGAGGTCGTCGAGCTGGGCCCCGGAGTGACGAGCCGGCGGGTCGGCGACCGGGTCGGCACGACATGGGTGCAGGAGACCTGCGGGCGGTGCGACTACTGCCGACGCAACCTCCCGCTCACCGGACAGTCCGGGATGAACTGCGCCGCGTCGGTGATGACCGGGCTCAACACCCAGGGCGGTCACGCCGAGTACCTCTGCGTCAAGGCGGCCAGCACGGTGCTGCTGCCGGAGGGACTCGACTACACCACGGCCGCGCCCGTCCTGTGTGCGGGCTACACCTCGTGGAGCGCGCTGCGTGCGGCACAGCCCCAGCCCCATGAGCGGGTCGCCGTGCTGGGCATCGGCGGGCTGGGACACCTGGCCGTCCAGTTCTCCCGGGCCTGCGGGTTCGACACGGTGGCCATCACCCGCTCGCCCGACAAGCACGACCTGGCGGTCGGGCTCGGCGCCGGCACCGTGGTGGCCGACGGCGCCGAGCTGCGTGCCGCGGGCGGCGCCGACGTCATCCTGGTCACCGGCATCTCCTACCGGTCCGCCACCGACGCCCTCCAGGGGCTGCGGCCGGGCGGCCGTATCGTCCTGGCCACGATCGATCCGGGCAACCCGTTCACCATCGGTCCGGCGGCACCGTTCTGGTCGCTCCGCCAGCAGGTCATCGGCGCCACGCACAACGGCCTGCACCACCTGACCGAGGCCCTCGACCTGGTCGCGCGCGGCTCGGTCACACCGGTCTGCGAGGTCTTCCCGAAGGAGGGCATCTCGGAGGCGGTCGCGAGGACGGCGTCCGGGGATGTCCGGTTCCGCGCCGTCGTGACCTACTGACCTCGCGGGAGCCGCCCCCCTCGGGCTCGTGGTCCACCGCGGGAAAAATCTTCGAGGACGATGTAGAGAACAGCGCTTCGGCGCCGACGAAGAGCTGAAGAGGCGCACTGGACGCCTCACTCGAGCTAGGAGCAGCACCGTGAAGTACCTGATCATGATGTACCCGAACACCGAGGTCATGAACGCCCTGTCGGAGGAGGAGCGCAACGCCGTGTTCCAGGGCCACAGCGAGTTCATGCAGAAGATCACGGAGTCCGGTGAGTTCGTCGGCACCGTGGCCCTGGCCGGTCCCGACCAGAGCTCCGTGGTCTGCGTGCGCGGTGGGGTCCCCGCGGTGACCGACGGCCCCTACGCCGAGTCCAAGGAGTTCATGGGCGGCTACTACCTCATCGAGGTCGAGGACCGGGACCGCGCCCACGAGCTCGCCGCGATGATCCCGGACGCCGCGGTGGAGGGTCTGGGAATCGAGGTCCGGCCGGTCGTCTTCAGCAACGGCGCCTCGGCGTGATCCCCCGCCCGGGGGCCCTCACGCCCCCGGGCCCCGCTCCCCTCGCGCGCCTGCCCGCGCCTTATCGAGAGGACGTACGCAGATGAAGGTTCCGCAGTTGCTTCCCGGCAAGGTCGTCGTCGTGTCGGGGGTGGGCTCCGGACTCGGCCGGACGCTCGCCGTGCGCTGCGCCCAGGCCGGGGCCGACGTCGTGCTCGCGGCGCGCACCGCGTCCTACCTCGACGAGGTGGCCGAGCTCGTCGAGGCGGAGTCCGGCAGCCGCGCGCTGGCGGTGCCGACCGACATCACCGATCCGGCCGCCGCCGAGGCGCTCTCCGCGGCGGCGCTCGACACCTTCGGCCGGGTCGACACCCTGATCAACAACGCTCTCGTGGAACCTCCCCACACCGAGCTCTGCGACACGTCCATGGACGACATCCGCCTCGGCATGGAGGTGGACGTCTACGCGGCACTGCGGCTGTCACGGCTGTTCACCCAGGCGCTGAGCGACAGCCGCGGCTCGATCGTCATGGTGAACTCGTCGGTTCTGCGGCACTCCAAGCGTGCCTGCGGCGCCTACAAGATCGCCAAGTCCGCGCTGCTCGCGCTCGCCCAGAGCCTGGCCACCGAGCTGGGACCGGACGGCATCCGGGTCAACAGCGTGGCTCCGGGACCCATGTGGACCGACAAGGTGAAGAGCTTCGTCGGGGGCCTCGCGGCCGCGCGCGGCATGTCGCTCCAGGAGGGCTACGACGAGGTGGCCGCCGACATGGATCTGCGCCGTCTGCAGACTCCCGAAGAGACCGCCGACGCGGTGGTCTTCCTCGCCTCGGACCTGGCCCGTGCCGTCACGGGGCACTGCCTCGACGTCAACTGCGGCGAGTACCACCACTGACTCGGCGCCCCTTCGCGAACGCGTGTTCGCAGACGCACCGACCAGTCGTGCTGCGGTACGGTGTCGGCACCGGCTGCCGGGCGACCGGCAGTGCCGCGCACCGCACGACAGGGGATGGCCCGAGTTCGTATGACTGTCGCAGCGCCTCTCGGCTCCGCGCTTTCGGCCCGGCGCCGGAGAAGCCCGTGAACGGCGACACCGAGGTCGGCGCACCGCTGCGGGAGCTGATCCCCCAGGTGGTGGGCGCCCTGGTCCGCCGCTACGGCCGGTTCGACGAGTGCGAGGACGCCGCCCAGGACGCGTTGCTCGACGCGATCGTGCAATGGCGCAGGGACGGCGTCCCCGGCAATCCCCTCGGCTGGCTGACGAGAGTCGCCCACCGCAGGCTCGCCGACCGCGCCCGCAGCAACATCGCCCGCCGGCGCCGGGAGGCGACCGTCGCGGCCATGGCACGGGCGGACGAGCCGGTGGAGTCCGGCCCCGCCGAACTCCACCCGTCGGACCAGGACGACTCACTCATCCTGCTGTTCCTCTGCTGTCATCCGAGTCTGTCCCCGTCGTCCCAGCTGGCGCTGACGCTGCGGGCCTGCGGCGGCCTGACCACCGGCCAGATAGCGCGCGCCTTTCTGGTGCCCGAGGCGACGATGGCCCAGCGCATCAGCCGCGCCAAGCAGCGCATCAGGGCCGCGGGCGCCGAGTTCGAGCTGCCGCCGCCGGAGGACCGGCCGGAGCGGCTCGGCGTGGTCCTGCACGTGCTCTACCTGATCTTCAACGAGGGATACACGAGTACCTCCGGCGCCGAACTGCACCAGGTCGAGCTGACGCGCGAGGCGATCCGGCTGACGCGCGCGCTGCGCCGCGCCATGCCCGGCAGCCCGGAGGTGACGGGCCTGCTCGCGCTCATGCTGCTGACGGACGCCCGGTGCCCCGCGCGCACCGACGACGACGGGAACCTCATCCCGCTCGCGGAACAGGACCGCACCCGCTGGGACACGGCGGCCCTCAAGGAGGGCCTCGCGCTCACCACCAAGGCGCTCGCCCGCGGGCCGATGGGCCCCTACCAGTTGCAGGCCGCCATCGCCGCGGTGCACGCCGAGGCGCCGAGCGCGGACGAGACCGACTGGCGGCAGATCGTCATCCTGTACCGCCTGCTCGAACAGGTGTCCCCCAATCCCATGGTCACGCTGAACCACGCCGTAGCGGCGGCCATGGCCCACGGTCCGCAGGCCGGCCTCGACCTGCTCCACCCCCTCGGCGAGGACGACCGGGTGGCCGACCACCACCGGCTGCACGCCGTACGCGGCCACCTGCTGGAGATGGCCGGCGACCACGACGCGGCCCGCGAGAGCTACCGGGAGGCGGCACGGCGTACGGCCAGCCTCCCGGAGCGGCGCTTCCTGGAGTTCCGGGCGGACCGTCTGAGTAAGCCGAACGGGTGACGCGACGCACCACGGCGACCTCCTGGGAAAAAAGTTCCGCGATCCGGCGCAAGATTTCGCCCCCCGCTCCGACGATGCCGTGAACGGCACTCTGACGAGCGAGAGGACGAACACGACATGACCGTCACCGCGGCGGTAACAAGCCCCACACAATCCGGAGCACGGCCCTGGTGGGCGCTCGCGGTCCTCGCGCTGCCGACACTGCTGGTCGCGCTCGACGCGAACGTTCTGCTTCTCGCGCTGCCCCATCTCACCGCGGACCTGGGCGCCAGCAACGTCCAGCAACTGTGGATCACCGACGCCTACGGCTTCATGGTGGCCGGTCTGGTCATCACCATGGGCACGGTCGGCGATCGGATCGGACGCCGCCGGCTCCTGATGATCGGGATGGCGGTGTTCGCGCTGGCCTCGCTGGCCTGCGCGTGGGCGACCAGCCCGATCATGCTGATCATCGCGCGCGGCGTGCAGGGCATGGCGGGCGCCACGCTGATGCCGTCCACCCTCGCCCTGATCACCAACATCTTCCGGGACGACAGGCAGCGCGGGAAGGCCATCTCGATCTGGGCCACCTGCACCTTCACGGGAGCCGCCATCGGGCCCGTGCTCGGCGGCGTGCTGCTCGTCCCGTTCTGGTGGGGCGCGGTGTTCCTGCTGGCCATCCCGGTCGCGGCGGTGGTGCTGATCGCCGGGCCCATGCTCCTCCCGGAGTTCCGCCCCGAGCAGGCGCGACGTCTGGACATCACCAGCGTGGTGCTCTCCCTGCTCGGGATCCTTCCGCTGGTGTACGCGATCAAGGTGTTCTCGCTGGGCGGCGGCAGCACCCTGTCCGCCGGGGTGGCGCTGGTCGTCGGCGGTGTGTTCGGCACCCTGTTCGTGCGCCGTCAGCTCCGCGTCGAGGACCCGCTGCTCGACCTCCGGCTCTTCGCGAACAGCTCGTTCACCCTCATCCTGACCGCGCTGGCGCTGGCCGGGATGGTGCTGGCGGGAACGGCCCTGATCGTCACCCAGATGCTCCAGACCGTGCTGGGCTACTCCCCGCTGGCCTCGGCCCTGTGGTTCATGCCGATGGGTCTGTGCATGGCGGTGGGGACGATGTCCACGCCGGCGCTGACCCGCGCGATCACGCCGCGGACCGCGATCATCGGCGGCATGATCCTCTCCGCGGTCGGCGCGGCGGTGCTGATCGTGGCGAACGACGGCCACGGTGCCTGGCCTCCGGTGCTCGGCACCGCGATCATCGGTCTGGGGGCCGGTCCCATGTTCGCGCTCGGCACCGGTCTGGTGGTCGGCTCGGTTCCGCCGGAGCGCGCGGGTTCCGCCGCATCGATGGCGGAGACCGCGAACTACCTCGGCGGTGCGCTCGGGCTGGCGGTCCTCGGCACGATCGGCTCCGCGGTGTACAGCCACCGGGTGAGCGAGGCGCTCCCCGCGGGGCTGGGCGGCGCCGCCGCCGACCGGGCGCGGGAGACCGTCGCCGGGGCCGCCGCCGAGGCCTCGAACCTCGGTTCCGACGCCTCGGCGGCACTGCTGGAGTCGGCGCACTCGGCGTTCGTGAGCGGGATGCACTCCGTCGGCGCCGTCTCCACCGTCGTCTTCGTCCTGCTGGCGGTCCTGGCGGGGGTCTACTTCCAGCGGGCGAGCCGCGCCGACGTCGGCGAGTGACCCACCCGATGGGCGGCGCGGGGCCCCGAGGGCCCCGCGCCGCCCATCTCCGTTCCCTCCCAGATCGCTAGTCCTCGGTCAGGTACAGCGTGCGCGTCGGGCAGTCGTCGACCGCCTCCCGCGCCTGCTCCAGCCGGTCGCCCGTCACCTGGTCGACCAGCACGACGACGGTGGCGTCGGCCTCGCTCTGGTCGAACAGCTCGGGCGCCGTACGGAAGCACCGGCCCGCGCCGATGCAGGTGTCCGAGTGGGTCCTGATCCGCATACGCTCCCCCTCACCAGGTGACCGGGAGCGCGTGCAGACCGTAGTTGACGTGCTCCTCCTTGAACCGCAGCTTCTCGACCGGCTCGACCAGCCGCAGGTCGGGGATGCGGGCGAACAGCGTCGCCAGGGCCGTCTCCAGCTCGATCCGCACCAGGTGCTGGCCGAGGCACTGGTGCACGCCGTACCCGAAGGCCAGGTGACGCTGCTCGACGCGGTCGATGTCGAAGACGTCGGGGTCGGCGAAGCGTTCCGGATCCCGGTTGGCGGCCACCGTCAGGCCGAGTATGCCCTCGCCGGCCGCGATCCGGGCACCGCCGAGCTCGACGTCCGCCAGGGCGACCCGGGAGTTGGCGATCTCCGCGATGGTGAAATACCGCAGCAGCTCGTTGACGGCGGCCGGCCAGCGCGACGGGTCGTCGCGCAGCGTCTTGAGCAGGTCCGGGCGGTCGAGGAGCAGCATGACGCCCAGCCCGATGATGTTGGCGGGTGTCTCGTGGCCGGCCATCAGCAGCATGAAGGCCATCGCCACGAGGTCGCGGTGGTCGGGAACACCCGGCTCGCCGCGCCGCGCGGCCAGCCGCCCGATCACGTCATCGGTCGGCTCCCGCTCCTTGTCGGTCACCAGCTTGTCCATGTAGCCCATCAGCTCCGCCATACCGCGGGCGCCGGCCTCGGGTGTGGTGGCGTTCATCACCGTGAAGGAAATCCGCAGGAAGAACTCGCGGTCCTCGAAGGGCACGCCGATCAGCTCACAGATCACCAGTAACGGGACCGGGTTGGCGAACGCGTCGACGAGGTCGGCGGGGCGGGGCCCGTCCAGCAGCCGGTCGACGTACTCGTCCACGATCTCCTGAATCCGGGGGCGCAGCCGGTCGACGCTGCGCGGGGTGAAGTCACCGGCCACGGCGCGCCGGGCCAGCGTGTGCTCGGGCGGGTCCATCCCCACCAGTGAGGTGGAGAACTCGGGCGCGGGGACCTGGTGGTCCATCAGCAGCGGGAATCCCGGGTGACGAAGGTCGGAGCTGAACCGGTTGTCGCCCAGCATCGCCCTGACGTCCTCGTAGCGGCTCGCGGCCCAGGCGAGCTTCCCGCTGGGCAGTCTCACCTTGGCGAGGGCGGGGCGCTCCCGCAGTTCGCGGTACCCGTCCGGCACCGCATACGGGCAGGTACGGGGCATCGGGTAGGACGGGGACTCGGTCGTGTCGGCCGCGTCGGCCATGGCTGTCTCCGATCGTGAGGGGTGGGGTCACGGGTGGGGCTGGGGCTGTGGTTCGGGATCCCGGCGGGGTGCGCGGGGCGACGCCGGGCGGCTCCAGCGCCGCATGGCCGGCAGTTCGACCGTCCTGCGCAGCACCCAGGCGACCCCGACGCAGAGCACGAGGACACCGGCCATGAACGCGATGGCGACGGGCGTGTCGAACGTCACCCGGGTGTACGCGCGGGCGTATCCCACCACGTCACCGGTGAAGGCCGCGTGCACCGCGAACATCACGACGAGGTGGGAGACGTAGAAGACGAAGGACAGCTCCCCGAGCCAGACCAGGAACCGCCCTCCGAGAACCGAGGCCCGCCCGGACAGGTCCCTGGTGGCTGCGGCCGCGATCAGCAGCGCGGACGGAATCGGGTAGAGCGCGGCGTTCCCGAAGGGGCCGGGCAGGACGTACAGCAGGAGATAGACGGCGACGTTGAGCAGGACGGCCGGCAGGATCCCGATGTTCGGCCACCGCCCGGTGGCGATGATCCGGGCGAGGATCATGCCGATGACGAATTCGATCGACCGGACGGGTGGGAAGAAGTACAGCGCCCACAGCTGGGGCCAGGACCCCGCGGGATAGAACTCGCTCGGCGGGAAACCCGAGAGCAGCGGGTAGCTGACCAGGGGGATCAGCGCGGCGGCCAGGCCCAGGCCGATGCCCCAGGACCACAGCGCCCGGGTGCCGAGACGGCTGATCAGCCGGAACAGCAGCGGGAACATCGCATAACACAGCAGTTCGACCGACAGCGACCAGGTCGTGCCGTTGAGCTGGTACATGATCATGTCCTGGTCGGGCCACCAGTTCTGCACCAGGAAGATGTTCGCCAGCGCGGGGCCCCATCTGAGCGTCTCACCGGCGGCGGCGAACTGGACGAGGGCGATGGCCGCGATCAACAGGTGGCAGGGTCCGATGCGCACCAGTCGGCGCCGCCAGAAGCCGCGCGCGCTCTGGCCCGGCTTCGCCGACCAGGTGAGCACGAATCCGCTGAGGACGAAGAAGAACGAGACGGCGAGAAACGCTATGCGCCCGCTGCCCGTCAGCATGTTGTAGTCGGCGGCTGCCTCCGGGTCGGAGAACACCCCGAGGGCGAGCGAGTGGCCTATGAAGACGAAGAGCAGGGATATGGCCCGCAAGCCCGTCAGCGACAGCAGAGTGACCGCACGGTCCGGTGTCGGCGAACTCATGTGCAACCTCTTTCTCCAAGGCCGGGGACGGCTGGGCGACACGGTCCGATCTCCCGGTGGGGCACGCGTCGGCACGGAGTCGCGCGCCCCACCGGTCACATCTCGATGCCGGACGGCAGCATGATCGGCCGCACCTCGATGCCCAGCCCCGGCATTCGGGCCTCGGGCAGGAGGGCTGCCAGCTCTTGTGCGCGTCCGGCGGTTTCGCAGTCGATCAGGTAGAAGCCGGAGAACTGGATCGGGGAGGCCAGGAGCGGGCCGCCGACGACCGACACCGCATCGTCGACCACGCGGACCACGGTGCTCTGGGACACATGGGCCAGGGTGTGCGCGGCGACCAGCTCACCCGCCTCCTCGACGGTCTTGTGGAAGGCGCGGTGCCCCTGCACGAACTCCTCACGGGCATCGTCCGCGAGGGTGTCCCACGCGGTGGGGTCCATGTGCAGTATCAGCATGTACTTCACACTCGCGCTCCTGACGTCGCGGACGCCCCCTACAGACGTCGCTCGTCTGCAAGTCGGTGCCGGTGGCCGGAATTCGACATCGTTCCGGCCGGTGCGTCGACCTCCTTCTCGTACAGGGCCGAGGCACCCGGGAGGATGTCGTGGCGGAAGATCCCGGACGGGTCGGTCCGGCGGCGGACACGGTCCACGCGGGCGACCGCGTCGGGGGAGAGGTGCCGCTGGGGCTGGTCGAGGCGCTCGACGAGTGTGGGCGCGGTCCACCCGGTGTCCCAAGGAGCAAGGGCCGAGCGGACTTCGGCGCAATGTGCGCGGATCGCGGCCTCCGCGGCGGGATCCGTCACCAGGCCGCCGGCCGTGAAGGCGAAGGCCGCGTCGAGGCGGCTCAGCGCCCCGCCGTTCGGATCGTGCGCCGCCAGGGCGCCGCCGAGCTGGCGCAGCTCGGCGTTGACCAGGGGCGACCCCGAACCTTCGCCGAGCAGCCGGAGGAAGGTGTCGACGCCGTCCTGCCCGAGCGGTGAGAGCAGCAGGTGGTCGCCGGCCACGGGCACGGGATCGGTGGGGTCCATGTGGGAGGCGGCCACCGCGGGCGGTGCGGCGACGGACCAGGTGTCGAGCAGCGGCTCGGCGACGGCCCGCAGCGGTCCGAGCAGCTCCTCGGCGCGCCGCTGCGCGGTCACCGCGTCGTGCTCGGTGCGGGCGAGCACCGTACCGGTCAGGCACACCACCGGCCCACCGGTCAGACCGGGCGGGACGCCGGGCACGTCCGGCAGATTCATCACCCGCAGCGCCGTGGTGACTGTCGAGGGGGCGTCACGGGTCCACCGGATCCACCGGGAGAACAGCTCCGGACCGTGCGCCACGGGCCAGAACGCCGCGCCGGTGATCACCCGGTCCACCGTGAACAGGCCGATCTCGACCGCGGTGACCACGCCGAAACCGCCGCCACCTCCGCGCAGCGCCCAGAAGAGCTCCGGGTCCGTCACGGCGTCGGCGCGGCGCAGCTCACCGTCCGCGGTGACGAGTTCGACGGCGCGGACGGTGTTGGCGGCGAGCCCGGTGTGCCGCCCGTAGACGCTGATTCCGCCGCGCAACAGGTAACCGACCACACCGACGGTCGCCGATGTGCCGTGCGCCGCCGCCAGCCCGTGTGCGGCGGCGGCCTCGACGACCGCGCCCCAGCGAGTCCCGGCCGGGACTCGCGCGGTCCGGGCCGCGGCGTCGATCTCGACCGGGCCCGCCGGCTCCGTGCGCACCAGCAGGGAGTCGTCCATCGGGCGGGCCGAGGAGGAGGCGTGCCCACTGGTGAGCGGCCGGATCCACAGCCGTTCGGACACCGCGTGGCGGACAGCGGCCCGGACCTCCCCGGCGGTGCGGACCGTGACCGCCGCGGCGGGCCGTACCGGGGCGGCGAGGTTGAACACGGCGGTGGCCGCGGCGAACGGCGCCTGTCCGGCGCGTGCGATCGTCACCGCGGGCAGTTCGGTCCCGGTCATGCGACGGTTCCCGATCCTTGAGTGAGTGGCTCCGGCCGGCCCCGTGCGGGCGGTCCGGACTGTCATGCCGCCGTCGGACCGGCGGCTCTCCGACGACGGCTACCTGACGCCGAACCGGGCGCGGGCGAGCTCGCGTGTGGTCACCGACCTCAGCAGCACGCCGACTCCGGCATGACTGTGTAGCGTGGACATGTCACGCCAGACCCGCTCGATCCGCTCGCCGTTCCGGGCGGCGCTGGAACCGGCCGTCGGGAACAGCTGCCCCTCCACGGCGCGCCAGGACAGCCGGATGACCTCACGGCAGATGGTGGCGAGGCGCAGATCCTGCTCGCGGGTGAAGACGCCCGGACCGGCGGCGCACAGGTCGTGCCACTGCCGGACCGCCTGCCGGACGGCGGCCTCCGCCGTCGCGATGAGCCCGGCCGCCTCGCCGTACCAGAACTGGTAGTCCGGGTCCTCGGCCCGGGTGACGACCGGGGGGAACAAGGTGGTCCGTTCGCGCATCAGCCCCTCGTAGGCGTCGAGAGCGCCCCGGGCCATGCCGACGGCGAGCGATGCGACCTCCAGCAGCATGAAGCTGAGGGGGCCGCCGCCGTACTCCGGGTTCCCGTGCAGCCGGCTGCCCGGCGTGCCCTCGGTGATGTCCACCTCGCTCATGTGCGTCCCGGGTAGCGCGAAATGCTCCGGGATCCGGCCGTTCTCGATCACGATGCTGTGCGATCCGCTGCCTTTGAGACCGAGTTGGCCGCCCCAGTCGTCGAGGCGGCGGAACTCGCCGCGCGGGGCGATGAACAGCATCGGCACCGGGGGTTCTTCCGCTTCACCGGCAACCAGGACATGACCGAGGAAGTGGGTCGCGTAAGGCGATCCCGAGCAGTACTTCCAGGTCCCGTTGAGTTCCCAGCCACCGTCCGGGATCCGCTTCGCCGAGCCGCTCGGCACGATGGTCGCCGGGCAGACGAAGTCGCCGCCACGGAACAGCTCGGCCTGGGCGCGCTCGCCGAACAGCGACGCGACGGGGAGCGCGTGGGTGGCTCCCAGGCAGAACATCCAGGCGGTCGAGGGGCAGCCCCGGGCGAGCGCCGTCGTTACCCGCAGGAAGGTGTCGATGCCGAACTCGTAGCCGCCGTAACGCCGGGGGACCAGGATCCGGTAGAAGCCCGCGTCGGCGAACGCTTCATGAGTGTCCTGGGCGTAGTACGTGCGACGCTCCGTCTCCGCCTGGCGCGCCACGAGCGTCGGCGCCATGGCCTCCGCCCTGGCGATGATCTCGGCGGGTGTGAGACCGGGTTCGGACGGGGACGGCGGTTCGGAAGCGCGAATCGTGGCGGCCGTCATTCCAGCGCAGCTCCTTAGCCGTTCTTCCGTGGACGGATGGACTGCCAGCCACGGTCACACGCGGCAAGGGAGCGGTACATCTTCCGGATTGCCAGCACGCCGGAAGAACCCAGGCGAAGGGGCAGAGGCTAGGGTTCCCCGCGAATTCCCCGCAAGGTTCGGCCGATCCCGGTGGGAGGACAGCACCCCATGAGCTCTGACAGCACGCCACAGGCCGGCGATTCCGTCGGCCGGATTCCGCTCTCGTACACCCAGGAGTTCCTCTACGGATTCGACCGGGGTGACGACGAGGGGCCGTTCGGCCCGCGTTTTCACATCGTCCACGGCTGGTGGCTGTACGGAAAGGTGCACACCGACACCCTGTGGCAGGCGCTGGACGATGTGGTGGCACGCCACGAGGCCCTGCGCACGGTCGTCGTCCGGCGCGCCGACGAGTGGTACCAGCAGGTCCGGCCGCCGGCCCCGGTACGGCTGGAGGTGCGCGAGGCGGACGCCACCGACGCGGACTCCCGTGAACGGGCCGCGCAGCGGCTGCTGACCGAGATCGAGTCCGGCACCATCGACGCGCGTGAACTTCCCCTGCTCAAGGCGACGTTGCTGCGCTTCGACGAGGAGTCCGCGGTGCTGGCCCTGATCGTGCACCACACCGCGGCCGACGGGTGGTCGGTCCGGCGGATCATCCGCGACCTGGCCGTTCGCTATGCCGCGCGGCGCGGCCGGGACGTACCGGAACCACCCCCGGCACTCCCCTACCACGAGTTCGTGACCTGGCAGCGTGCGTTCTCGGCGAGTGCCGAGGCGGAGCGCTCGCGGGAGTTCTGGCGGCAAAAGCTCGCGGGCGCCCGGATCATCTCCTTTCCCACCGACCGGCCGAAGTCGTCCGGGCTGCCGGAGTCCACGGCGGTGTACCGCTTCACCCTCGACGCCCCGCTGGTGTCGGGGGCGGTGGAGCTGTCCAGGGCGCTGCGCAGCACTCCGTTCATGGTGCTGCTCGGCGCGTTCGCGCTCATGGTCCAGCGGACCACCGGCAGCACCGACGTCGTGGTCCCGACCTTCTCCCCCGGGCGTGGGAAGGAGGAGTTCCACAACACGGTCGGACCGTTCCTCAATCTGCTGCCGCTGCGCACCGAACTGGCCGGCTGCCAGGACTTCCGCGAGGTGGTGGGCCGGATTCGGACCACCTGCCTGGAGGCCTATTCCCACGACATTCCGTGCGTGCAGATCCTGGCTCAGGCACCGGAGCTGATGCTGCCGGTCATGGAGGACGCCCGCGCCGCCTGCGTCTTCCAGGTGTTCCCGTTCCCGTTCGTGCTGGACGGGGAGAAGATCGGCGATGTCGAGTACACCGAGATCCGGCGCCGGCTGGACTCCCAGCCGGTGGGCTCGGACGTGCCGAACGGCGCGCTGTGGACGCTCAATCTGGATCCGGCAGGCGATGTGGTGGCCTGTATCCAGTACAACAGCAACCTCTACGACGAGAGCTCGGTGGCCGCCATGGTGGACCGGTTCCGCAAGGTGCTGGCCGAGGTGGTCGCGGCGCCGGACGCTCCGCTGGGTCTGCGGCACGAGCCCCGGAGCTAGGACCGGCAGGCGGGTGCGGGGTGATCGAGTCGTCACCCCGCGCCTCTCCTCCCCCACCCCGCCCCCGGCTCAGCCGACGGTGATCGGTCCCCTGGCACGGAGCCCGCGGCAGGCCGCGTTGTAGTCGTCCAGCAACCGCTGCGCCTGGGCGTTGGCCAGGCCCAGCCGGTCGCGCGCGTCCACGTCGGAGACCAGGACGTCGTGCATGGCCTCGGTCAGCACACGCTGGATCCCGGCGAAGTCCCCGAGCACCCCGCCCTGCGCGGCGGGGGAGCCGTCGTTGGCGGCGAGCTGGTCCAGGGCCGTGCGGAAGTGCGGGTTCTCCTTGAACCACCCTTCCTCGTCGAGCAGCCGGATCGCCCCGTCGGTGACGGCGATGAAGCCGGTGTCCCGGTGGCGGTCGGCGGCCACCCGCGGAGCGTTGAGGTACTGCATGAAGGCCAGCGCGCCGTCCAGCGCGGCCTGGTCCAGGCCGTCCGCCAGCCACAGCGCGTCACCGCCGATCACGTTGCCCGCGTAGGGCACCTGCTCGTTGTACGGCATCCGGCACGCCCGCACCGTGAAGCCGCCGTCCCGGCCGGCTCCGATCATCCGTTCGGCTTCGACCGAGGTGGTGAGGGTGAAGGCGACCCTCTGGTCGGCGAACGCGCGGAAGTTGGCGTCCCAGTCGCTCAGGGCGGACGTCGGCCTGCCGCGGTAGAGGTACAGCCCGTCCCGGTGCAGCCGCCGCCACCACCGGAAGTACGCCAGCATCGCGTCCGAATCGAGACGCATGGTCCCGGCCCGGCCGGAGCGGCCGTTGTCGTGGTCGGCGAGCAGCGCGCCCTGCTGGGCCGCCGCCTGCTGGAACAGCCAGCCGTGATTGGGCCAGTTGACCCCGTACTCCGGACCGTCCGGCAGCGCGACGACGGCCCGGCAGGCGGCCTCCAGTTCCGCCCAGGTCCGCGGGACGTCGTCGATGCCGGCCCGGGCGAGAAGGCTGGTGTTGGCGTAGAGCAGGGTGGTCGAGGTGAGCGGGGGCATGGCCGCAACCTCGCCGTCGAAGGTGTAGTACCGGCGGGCCGCCGGAGTGATGTCGTCGAGGACCACCGGTTCACCGAGGATCTCGGTGCGGCCCGCGATCGCCCGTTCCACCGGGGTGAACAGTGGTTCCCCGTTCGGTTTCCGGGCGTCGAGGGCTTCCTGGGTCGAGGTGTAGAAGTACTGCGCGATGGTCGGAGCGGCGTCCCGCCGGGCCGCGTCGTGCACGGCCTGCGGAAGCGACAGCCAGTCCACGCCCGTCACCTGGATACGGTATTCGGGATGGGCGGAGGTGAACTGGTCGGCCAGCTCACGGGTCCGGTCGAGGAAGTACGGCATGAACGGGTAGAGCGGTACCCAGATGTCGATGTCGATGCGGTTCCGCATTCAGGAGTTCCCCTTCAGATGTCTTGCCGGGCGGACCTGCCCATGATTTGCGCGGCTCCGGTTGGGAGCATCTCCGAGGTTGCCGAGTTGGCCGGTCATGGCGTTCGGACCGCGCATCTTGGGAGAAGCCCGAGAGCCGTTGGGGATGCCACGCTCTGGTGTGTTCCTTCGAGACGGCGGCAACGGGAGGCGGCTGATGGCCGAGGGTCGTGATACCGGTGACGGAACCGGGCGGAAGACCCGCCCGCTGACCGGTCAGGAATATCTCGAAAGCCTTCGCGACGACCGCGTGATCTATCTCAACGGAGAGCGCGTCAAGGACGTCACCAGCCATCCCGCGTTCCACAATCCGGCCCGGATGGTCGCCCGGCTGTACGACGCCCTGCACGATCCGCGGCAGCGACCGGTGCTGACGGCACCGACCGACACCGGGAGCGACGGTTTCACGCACCGGTTCTTCACCACCCCGCGCACCGGCGATGACCTGATCGGCGCCCAGCAG
This sequence comes from Streptomyces shinuiensis, assembly GCF_043660855.1. NCBI lineage: Bacteria > Bacillati > Actinomycetota > Actinomycetes > Kitasatosporales > Streptomycetaceae > Streptomyces > Streptomyces shinuiensis. Next base: position 1,322,828 of record NZ_JBIHML010000001.1, read on the forward strand.
GCCATCGCGGCCTGGGCACGGGCGAGCTACGGCTGGATGGGCCGCAGTCCCGATTACAAGGCGGCGTTCCTCGGCACTCTCGGCGCGAACGCGGAATTCTACGAGCCGTTCGCCGACAACGCGCGCCGCTGGTACGCCGAGTCGCAGGAGAAGGTCCTGTACTGGAACCACGCGATCGTGCACCCACCGGTCGACCGCGGCCTGCCGCCGGACCAGGTGGCCGATGTCTTCGTGCACGCCGAGCGGGAGACGGACGCCGGCCTGGTGGTGTCCGGGGCGAAGGTGGTGGCGACCGGATCGGCCCTCACGCATTACAACTTCATCGCCCACTACGGCCTGCCCATCAAGGACCGCACGTTCGCGCTGGTCGCCACGGTGCCGATGGACGCTCCCGGGATGAAACTGATCTGCCGCCCGTCCTACACGGCGACGGCGGCGGCGACGGGGAGCCCCTTCGACTACCCGCTCTCCTCACGGCTGGACGAGAACGACACCATCCTGGTGCTCGACAAGGTGCTCATCCCCTGGGAGAACGTGTTCATCTACGGCCAGCCGGAAAAGATCCGCATGTTCACCGGCCAGTCGGGCTTCATCGAGCGCTTCACCTTCCACGGCTGCACCCGGCTCGCGGTGAAGCTGGAGTTCATCGCCGGACTGCTGGCCAAGGCCCTGGAGATCACCGGCGCGAGCGACTTCCGCGGCGTGCAGAGCCGTATCGGCGAGGTGCTGGCCTGGCGCAATCTTTTCTGGGGGCTGTCGGACGCCGCCGCCCGGAACCCGGTCGCCTGGCACAACGACGCGCTGCTGCCCAATCCGCAGTACGGCCTCGCCTACCGCTGGTTCCTGCAGATCGGTTATCCGCGGATCAGGGAGATCGTGCTCCAGGACGTGGCCAGCGGGCTGATCTACGTCAACTCCAGTTCCAGGGATTTCGCCAATCCGGAGATCCGGCCTTACCTGGACAAGTACGTCCGTGGGTCCGGCGGTGTCGACGCGGTCGAGCGCGTCAAGCTGATGAAACTGCTGTGGGACGCCGTGGGCACCGAGTTCGGCGGGCGCCATGAACTCTACGAGCGCAACTACGCGGGAAGCCACGAGAACACTCGCATCGAGTTGCTCTTCGCGCAGCTGGCGAATGGACAGGTCGATTCCTACAAGGCGCTCGTCGACGAGTGCCTGGCGGAGTACGACCTGAACGGTTGGACGGTGCCGGACCTTTCCTCGTTCCCCGACCTGCGGCAATCCGTTCAGGAACTTCTCGACAGCTGATTCCACACATCGGAGAGGAACCATGGCTTTGCCTTCCGTGCACGGGAATTTCGCCGAACAGGCACGCCGGACGCCGGACGCCGTAGCCGTCTCGTCCGGCGGCCACCGCCTGTCCTACCGGGAGCTGGACGAGCGCGCGAACCGGCTCGCGCACCGGCTGGGCAAGCTGGGGGTACGGACCGACACACCGGTCGCGGTGCTGATGGAACGCTCCGTGGACGTGGTGGTGGCGATCCTGGCGGTACTCAAGGCCGGTGGCTGCTACCTCCCGCTGCACAGCGCGTACCCCTTGCGGCGCATGCAGCTGATCATGGATCACTGCGCCCCGCCGGTCCTCCTGACGGACGAGGAGACGCACGGGCGCGGCCTCCCGGAGGGCGCCGAGGTCGTGACCGTCGAGGGTGAACGAGGTCTCGCCGAGTATCCGGCGGACGATCCCGGCGTCCCGGTCGACCCGGACCAGCTGGCGTACGTGATCCACACCTCAGGATCGACGGGCGCACCCAAAGGGGTCGCCGTCACCCACAGGGAAGCGCTGGGCTTGGCACTCGACTCGGTCTGGGACGGCGACCGCCACCGGCGGGTGCTGATGCTGGCGCCCTACGCCTTCAATGTCTCCACCTACGAACTCTGGGTGCCGCTGCTGCACGGCGGACACATCGTGGTGCCCCCGGCGGGGGATCTCGGCGTGGCCGTCATCCGCCGGCTGATCTCCGAGGAGCGGATCACAGGCGTCCATCTGACCGCCGGTCTGTTCCGGGTCCTGATGGAGGCGGACCCGGGCTGTCTCACCGGTGTGCGGGAGGTCCTGACCGGCGGCGACGTCATCGCGCCGAGCGCCGTCCGGCGTGCGCTGGAGCACAACCCGGACCTGGTGGTGCGGGCCATGTACGGCGCGACCGAGGCGACGCTGTTCAGCGCCCACCTGCCGATGACCGCCCCGCTCGGGTTCGACGGCCCGGTGCCGGTGGGACGGCCGATGGACGGTGTCCGCCTGCACGTTCTCGACGCGGAGCTGCGCGCCGTACCGGCCGGCGACATCGGTGAACTCCATATCTCGGGTCGCGGACTGGCCCGCGGGTACTTCGGCCGGCCCGACCTGACCGCCGAACGCTTCGTGCCGGACCCGTTCGGTGCTCCCGGAGAGCGGATGTACCGGACCGGGGATCTCGTGCGCCTGGGCCACGACGGCCTGCTGGAGTATCTCGGCCGCGCCGACCAGCAGGTCAAGGTGAGGGGCTTCCGGGTCGAGCTCGCCGAGGTGGAAGCGGCGCTGGCGCGTTTCCCGGGCATCCGTCACGCCGCGGTGGTGGGGGTGGCCTCGGCCCAGGAGCAGCGGCTGGTGGCGTACTGCGTACCGGCCCGGGGCGACCTTGACGTCGCCGGCCTGCGGGCGCACCTGGCGGAGCTGCTGCCCGACTACATGGTGCCGGCCGCCTTCGTCGCCGTGCCGGAACTTCCGCTCACCCCCAACGGGAAGCTGGACCGGCGGGCGCTGCCGAAGCCCGGGCCGGAGACCGGCTCCACCGGCCGGGCGCCGCGGAACGAGCGGCAGGAGACGCTGTGCGCGCTCTTCGCGGAGGCGCTGGAGGTGCCCCGGGTGGGGATCGACGACAGCTTCTTCGACCTGGGCGGACAGTCACTGGCGGCGATGCGCCTGCTCAGCCGTATCCGGTCGGTGTTCGGCACGGACCTGACGATCACCCAGTTCTTCGACGCGCCGACGGTGCTCGGCCTGGACGCCCTGCTGGGACCGTCCGGACCGGCTCCGGCAAGTCTGACGGAAGGAGAGCAACGATGACCGATTCCTTCGACGACGAGCACGCGCTGTTCTCGGTCCTGGTCAACGACGAGGGTCAGCACTCGCTCTGGCCGGCCGCCGCGACGGTGCCGGCGGGCTGGAGCGTCGCCCGCCCGCCGGCCGACCGCGCCACGTCCCTGGCCTACGTGAACCAGCACTGGACGGACCTCAGGCCGCGCACGCTCGCGCAGCGCCTGCGGAAGGACGAGGAGACGACGATGAGCGGGCGGACGGAAACGGCCGCGACGCCCTTCTCGGGGATGGCTGTCGACCATGTCAAGTTCTATGTGACGGACCTCGCGGGCTCGACCGACTGGCTGGCCCGGGGGTACGGCCTCACGGTGTACGCGCGTTCGGACGGCGAGCCGGAGCCGGGCGGAGCGCGCTCGGTGGGGCTCGGCGGGCGGGACATCCGGCTGCTGCTGAGCGAGCCGCTCGCGGGCACTCATCCCGGGGCGGAGTACGTGGAGAAGCACGGCGACGGCGTGGCCGACATCGCGCTGCGCGTCCCGGACGCCGGCGCCGCCTTCGCGGAGGCGGTCCGCCGCGGCGCCCGGCCGGTGTCGGCACCGGCGGCGCACGGCAACGTGATCACCGCGACCATCACGGGGATCGGCGACATCACGCACACCTTCGTACAGCGCTCCGACGGCGGTGACGACGGCACGCTGCCCGGTCTTACGCCGAGCGGGCCGGGTACCGGTGCCCCGGACTGCGGCCTGCGGGAGATCGACCACTTCGCGATCTGCGTCGAGCCCGCGGAGATGGACCTGACGGTCGACTTCTACCGCGCGGTGCTCGACTTCGAACTGATCTTCACCGAGCGGATCGAGGTCGACGACCAGGTCATGATCACCAAGGTGGTCGAGAGCCGCTCCGGTGGGGTCACCTTCACTCTGGTCACGCCGGACCGGTCCAGGGCGACCGGCCATCTGGACGAGTTCCTGAAGAGTCACAACGGGCCCGGCGTGCAGCACATCGCCTTCGCCACGGACGACATCGTGCGCTCGGTGGACGCGCTCGCCTCCCGGGGCGTGGACTTCCTGCCCACCCCCGCCGCCTACTACCGCGTGCTGCCGGAGCGCCTGACGCCGCTCAGGTACTCCGTGTCCGAGCTGGAACGCCTGAACATCCTGATCGACGAGGACCACGACGGGCAGCTGTTCCAGATCTTCACCCGGTCCGTGCACCCGAGGGGAACTCTCTTCCTGGAGGTCATCGAGCGGATGGGGGCACGCTCGTTCGGCAGCGGCAACATCAAGGCGCTCTACCAGGCCGTCGAGTACGAGCAGGGCAGGGGTGCCGGAAATGCCACGTGAGGCGGCGGCCGACCGGCGGTTCCGGAACGCGGTCGAGCGGCTGCGGATGCCCGGCATGGGAACCGAGGTGGTGGCGCCGCTCCTCGCCTCGCTGATCCATCTGGTGCGGCCGCACCGGGTGCTGGAGATCGGGATGGGGCACACCACGCCGTTCCTGGCGCGAGCGCTGGCCGAGGCCGAGGAGCAGGCCGCGGCCGAGGCCGACGGGCTGGCCCGCAAGACCCTGCCGTACCTCGAGGACGGCCGGGAGCTGGACGAGGACTGGGTCCAGGCCGAGCCCGCGCTGCTGGTGCCGTCCCGCTATCTCGAGCCCTACCGGCCCAAACTCGTCGCGATCGACGACTTCTCCGACGCCGACTCGTCGGCCCCCCGGGTGACGCGGGCGCTGGCCGAACTCGGCCTGGCCGACCGGGTCACCGTGGTCAACGCGGACCTGCGCAGCGCGGTCGAACGCCTGCCCGACGAGTTCCGGCCCATCGACTTCGCCTGGGTGGACGCCTGGGACTGCCTCTACTTCTTCGAAAACTGCTGGGAGCTGATCGACCCCGACGGCGGAATCGTGGTCATGCACTACCTGATGACCTACCCGGAAGGGGAGGCGATCCTCCAGTACATCGCGGAGAGCCAGCGGCTGCGCCCCGGCGAGTTCGAGGTGCTGAGCCTGCTGGAGAGCCACAAGCTGCGGCAGAACAGCGTGACCGTGCTCCGACGAACCGGCGGCGCCACGCCCCGGGAGTACTCCGACACCGGACAGCGGCCACGGCTCGGCGGCCGGATGCGCGCGGACGCCCTCGCGCTGGCGAGGTCGCTCGAGACCCCCGGCGGCGGCCGGCCGCGACACCCCGGTGCGGAGAACGGGTCGCGGGAGGAGCTGCGCAAGCCACGAGATGCGGCCCGTGCCACCGCCGTGCGAACGTCTGCTGCGGCACCGGACACAGGAAGGCGCGAACAAGCATGACGGACAAGGCCGTTGGACCGACATCCCCGCTGGTCATCGAGTCCGGGGACACCCGCTACGAGAACCTCGTCCAGAGCTACAACCACCGCTTCACGGGCCGGCCCGAACGGATTTGCCTTCCCTTGGACACCGACGAGGTGGTGACGGCGGTCGGGGACGCGGTGGCCGCCGGCAAGCGGATCGCGGTCCGCAGCGGCGGGCACTGCTTCGAGAACTTCACCGCCGCACCCGAGATCGACGTGCTGCTGGACCTGTCCCAGCTGAGCGGCATCGCGCACGACCGGCGGCGCTGTGCCATCGAGGTCGGGGCAGGGGCCACACTGGGGGACGTCTATCGCACCCTGTTCAAACGCTGGGGGGTGACCATACCCGGCGGCACCTGCTTCGACGTCGGCGCCGGCGGCCATGTCCTCGGCGGTGGTTACGGCCATCTCTCGCGCCGGGACGGCCTGGTGGTCGACCACCTGTACGCCGTGGAGGTGGTGGTCGTCGACGCGTCCGGCAGGGCCGGGGCCGTGGTGGCCACCTCCGCCCCCGACGATCCGCACCGCGATCTGTGGTGGGCGCACACCGGCGGCGGCGGCGGCAATTTCGGTGTCGTGACGCGGTACTGGCTGCGCACGCCGGGCGCCGACTCCGACGACCCCGCCGCGCTTCTGCCCAGGGCGCCGGCCCGGGTGCGGAAGCGCACCGTCATGTGGCCCTGGGACGGCATGACCGAGGACGCCTTCGGCACACTGCTGCGCAACTACGGTGAGTGGTACGAGAAGAACGACGACGCCGGCAGTCCCGCGGCGGGACTGTGGAGCAATCTGATCGCCACCCACCGGTCCTCCGGGATGTTCGGCATGACGGTGGTGATCGACCATGACGGACCGGACGCCGAGGCCGTCTTCGACGAGCACTACGCGTCCGTCACCGAGGGCGTCGGTGTCGATCCGGTGGTGCACACCGCGGAAGTCGTCCCGTGGTTCAGCTCCTGGATGCCCTCGTACAGCTTCCCGAACGACCCCCAGGGCCGCTACAAGGACAAGTCGGGCAACTTCCGCAAGGGTTTCACCGCACACCAGCGGCAGGTCATCCACCGCTATCTGACCGATCCCGGCCAGTCCAATCCGACGACGTGCGTGGTGATCGCCGGTTACGGCGGAAAGGTCAACACGGTCTCCCCGGAGGCCACGGCCACCGCCCAGCGGGACTCGGTGCTCAAGGTCGTCTACAGCGGCGGAGTGTGGCAGTCCGAGGACCAGGACGAGGCCCGGATCGCGTGGATGCGGCGGTTCTACCGCGATGTCTACGCCGAGACCGGCGGGGTGCCCGCCCCCGGCGACGTCAACGACGGCGCGTACATCGGCTATCCCGACGTCGATCTCGCCGACCCGGCCTGGAACACCTCGGGCGTGCCCTGGCCGGCGATCTACTACGGCGCCAACTATCCGCGCCTTCAGCAGGTCAAGCAGCGCTACGACCCGCGCAACGTGTTCCGCCACTCCCTGTCGATCGAACTCCCGTCCACATAGGTCTAGGTGCCGGAGGATCACCATGCTCGAGAACAAGGTCGTCGTCGTCTCCGGAGTCGGTCCGGGCCTGGGGCGGGCGATCGCCCTGCGCGCGGCGCGGTCGGGCGCGGACGTCGTGCTCGCCGCCCGAACGGAGTCCCGGCTGGCGGAGATCGCCGCCGAGGTCGAGCAGACCGGGCGCCGGGCCCTGGCCGTGCCGACCGACATCACCGACGAGAAGTCGGCCGCCGCCCTGGCCAAGGCGGTGTCGGACACCTTCGGCCGGGTCGACGCCCTCGTCAACAACGCTTTCGCCGTGCCCCCGCTGGCCGACCTCCTCGACGTCGACCTGACCGACGTACGCGCCGGGTTCGAGACCAACGTGTACGCCGCACTGCGGCTCACCCGGCTGTTCACACCCGCTCTCGCCGACAGCCGCGGATCGGTCGTGATGGTCAACTCGGCCGTGCTGCGCCACTCCAAGCGGCTCTTCGGCGCCTACAAGATGAGCAAGACCGCCCTACTGTCCCTCGCCCAGAGCCTGGCCACCGAACTCGGCCCCCAGGGCATCCGGGTGAACACCATCGCCCCCGGCTACATCTGGGCGGACGCACTGCGTGAGGGCTTCGGCCAGTGGGCGGAGCAGCGCGGCGTCACCGTGCAGGACATCTACGACGAGGTGGCGGCCACCCTCGACCTCGGAAGGCTGCCGGAACCCGACGAGATCGCCGATGTCGCGCTCTTCCTCATGTCCGACATGTCCCGTGCTGTCACCGGTCACTGCCTGGACGCCAACGCCGGCGAGTTCCACCACTGACCGGGACGACCCGGAACCACTCCCCGCTCCCAGAGGAAAGTTGAGGCTCCGCGGTGACACAGAACAGAGAGGGAACCGGTGCTCCGGCCACCACTGCGGGGCACCGCGCACCGGGTGCCCGGCCCGCGACGGGACCGGCGCGACGCTGGTGGCACAGTCCGTGGGCGGCCGCACTGGCCGTCGTCGTCGTGTTCAACCTGCTGTACGCCTTCCCCCGCTACCTGAGCGGAGATCCGCAGCAGTCCCGCATCCCGCTGGACCCGGGCTTCTCGCAGCACTACCTGGTCGTCGTGCTGCACACGGTCCTCGGCAATCTCGCCCTGGTGACGGTCTTCCTCCAGGTCCTGCCCTGGATACGCCGCCATCACCCGCGGGTGCACCGGGTGAGCGGACGGGTTTACATCTTCGGCGCGGTACTGCCCACGACGGCGCTGGCCTTCGCCCTCGTACCCTTCAGCCAGGCCCCGTTCGGCGCCTTCGGGCTGGTCCTGTCGGGGGTGCTGTGGATCGTCACCACGCTGCTCGGCTACCGGGCCGCCCGCCGGCGACGGTACGTCGACCACCGCCGCTGGATGGTCTACAGCTTCGCCATCTCCCTCGGCACCACCTGGGGCCGGGTGCTGGCCGAGCTGATGCAGGCCTTCCCGGGTTTCCAGGTCGGTCTCTCGTTCATGATCGAACTCTCCACCTGGGGCAGTTGGGTGATCAACCTCCTGATCGCCCACTGGTGGCTCGAGCGCACGGCTCCCCGGGCGGCCCAACTGGTGCGGTAGCCGGCGCCGGCCGGCCGGCAGCGGAGCTCCGGTCGACGGGGGACTTCCCAGTCCCCCGTCGACCGGAGCTCCGCTGCGTCGTGGGGCCACGGGGTCCGCACGCGGAAGCACGCGAGTCGCGACGAGCAACCCACCCGACTTATTCCGCATTAAGCCGATAACGCACGGGGCCACCGACTCGGTCCGGTATACCCCTGATCGACGATTCCCGGCAGGTGCTGATTCGGCCTCCTTCCAGTCCCCCGCAAGCCGCCTCACACTTGCCGAAGTATCGCGCGCGACTCCGTCATGATCACCTGTGACCAGCGCCTCCCGACACACCGAGGCGACCGGCTCCGATTTATTCCGATGGCCATTCGAGGGGAGACGACACAGCAAGCCGTCCGGAAAGGAGCAAGACCCGCGACGCCTCATGGGAAGGTAGCCATTGTCCCCGAAGCCAGGGTGGCGCGGTTCTCGCAACTACAGGACATGGATAGGAAGTGTTTCGTGCTCCTTGAGGACAAGACGGTGGTCGTATACGGTGTCACTTCAGCCCACAGTGCCGCGATGGTCAGGGCGTTCGCCGGCCAGCGTGCACTCATTTTCTTCGCAGACTCTTCATATGACCGGGCCGAGGCCTCGGCCCGCCAGCTAATTGATGCCGGGGCGGTCGCCGAGGCCGCCGAAGTCGACCTTTCGGACCGTCGCCAATTTGAGGAGTACACGGCTGAGCTGGTGGAGTGGACCGGCGGCATCGACGTCGCCGTCGTCGCGCTGAGGGACCATGGCACCGACGCCCAGCTGACCGCTGCGAGGACGATCGCCGAACGGATGGCGGCCCAGGGCTCCGGGATTATCGTGATCACACCGGCGGCCGACGGGTCCGAACAGGAGTACCGGGAGCTCGCCGAACACGCCGCCGCGCACGGTGTCGCCGTCCTCCCCATCTTCTGCGCCATTGACCAGGGGCGGAACCTCAGCGCGACGATCGACTATCCAATCCTCTCCTGACCGCTCGTCGGTCCGTACCGGGGCGCGCCGCCCCCGGCGGCACGCTCCGGCTTCGCGCGCTCCCGCCGCCACCGGCCCCGGGCGGGGCCGGTGGCGGCGGGAGCGCGCGAAGCCGGAGCGGGACGGTGATGACGGGCAAAAGGGCCGGCCCTCGACTCCGGTCCCCGTTCTTCCGCCCGGGCGACACGCGTCCGCGTCGCCGACGCCCCCGTGCCGGAAAAGAGCGGAACACCCCGACCCCGAACAGCACGTACCCGATCCCGAAGCGCACTCAGTCAGCCGATCCTGTTTTCGGTATCGGAGAGCAGCGCCGAAGAGCCCGTTTCTTCGCTCAGCAGGGAACGCGATTCGTGAATCAAAACGGCGGACACCCGAGAGCACTCATGGCCGACTCCGGACCGGCCGACACCGCCACGTCGATTCGGCTGCCCCACTTCACACGCCAGCCGCTCGAACGACGTTCCGCACATCGGTCCTCCGGTGTCACCCATCGCCGGGACGGAAATTCCGGGGCCATTTCTTCAACATCCGGGCGGATCGCATGCCGGCATTCCAGGGAGACGTTCCCGAATTCGTCCGCTGCACCGGGAACGGCCGACGCCCTGGGGCGGGTTCGGGTTCGGGTTCGTCGATCAGGGCCCGGAGCGCGGATTCCCGCCGCGAAACCGAGGATCCCGCCGGACGAGTTCAGTGCCGCGGTGGCCGCGCTCCGGGTCGGTGCGGTGGAGTACACGATGGCGGTCTTCGAGCGCGCGACGCGCCCGGCGGACGGGACGGTGCGGCTGCTCGTCCCGGTCGCCGCCCGGGTGATCGAACGACCGGGACCGCATGAAGACGGTTCGCCCGGGAGGAATTCCCCATTGGGGGTCGGTGGCAGCAATGCAGAGGATGCGTACCGCAGTCGATTCGGTGAGGCTACGGTATTGGAGGCGCGAAGACCGGCCGCGCGTAAGCGAAATGAACGGGAACCGCTGGATTCCCGGCTGGAGACCTGTCTGCGGTCCATGGGCGAAATGCCGGGCCTTCCGGCGGATGCTTCGCGGCGCGGCCGTCCGCCGAGATCCGTCGTCAACCGGACTGCCATCCGGCGGCTCACCGACGTGTCCGTCACTCCACGGCGGTCGCGCCGGCAAGTGAAGACCGGAGACCGTGAAGGTCTGGAGGCTGGTTGAACGGGCAACGGATTCGGGGATCCCTTCCGTCCGGTGGCGCACAGAGTGTGTTATGAGATATCCGTAACCGCACAAGAAATCCGCTGGGGGATCAATCCCCGTCGCCCCTTCTCCGGAAGCGGGTCCGTACGACGCGATCGTGGCGGCCCGGGCGGTGGTGCGCGGTGCGGGCGGGCCGACCGGCCACACGCGGTCCGTCCCGCCGCGGCATGGGCGTCCCCGTGCTCCGCGTCGGCCAGGCGGATCTCGCCCACCCGGTCGTCGAGGTGACGCATCATGCCACCGCGCGCTCCAGCCGCGAGCGACGCGCCGCCCGGTCACCCGGCCGGGACGCTGCTGCGCTCCTCCATGTCGCTGCCCCGGGGGGAGCGGGAGCCGATCGCCACCGCGTTCCGCACGTACAACCGCCACATCACCGGCCTCGACACCGGACTCCCGGACGATCGGGGCCACTTCGAGGAGGCTGCGAAGCGGGCCACCGCCCGGGGCCGGACCGCCGCGCCGACCTGCCGCACCCGCGCCGCCGCTGTCAGCCGCCGTCCACCCACGCCGCGTGGAACCCGTGCGGCACCCGGACCGGAAGCGGGACCGCGGCGACCGGGGGGCCGGCGAAGTCGGCGGTGTCGAGGACCATCAGCTCGCCGCACCCTGTCCGGGCGTCGGTGACCATGCTCAGCAACCAGCCGTCGCCCTCGGGGGCGCGCGGCTCACGGGGGACGAAGACGGCTTCGCCGGTCGCGCGGCCCGGGGGCAGCACATGGGTGTCGGTCCGCCCGGCGGCGATGTCGTGGCGCAGCAGCGCGGGACCGCCCAGCAGCTCACCGTCGCACGGGGCGAGGGCCGTGGCGAACGCGATGCGGTGCCGGGTTCCGCGCACCCGGTCGTCGATCACCGGGGACTCCTGGACCAGGTCGGAGAGTGGTTCCTCGACGACCGTGCCCGCCGCCGCGTCCACCGTCCAGCGGACCAGGGCGGGGGGCGTCTCACCGGGGCGGTGCGGGTCCCGGTCGAAGACGCGTGGATGGCGGATCACGTCGACGACGATGTGACGGCCGGCCCCGAAGGCGTTGACGGGGTGGAAGACGAAGCACGGTGGCAGCTCGATCCAGAGGATGTCGTCGGAGCCGCCGTCACGCGGGAGCACCCCGAGGCGGGCGCCGTGGCCGTCGTTCCAGGCGAAGGGGACGCGCGAGCCCGCCGCCGCGGCGGCGGGGCTGAACACCACGGGGAGGTCGTAGACGAGCGCGTGTCGCTCCGTCAGGGAGAACGCGTGCGTCATGACCGGACGCTTCAGCGGCACCGGGACCGAGCGGCGTACCCGGCCGTGCACGTCGACGACGACATAGGTGGCGTACGGCGGCTCGAGCGACATCGTGATCGCGTGGAGTTCGCCGGTGACGGGGTCGTGTTGCGGGTGTGCGGAGAACCCGCCGCGCAGCGTGCCGTCGAAGTCGACGCGGGCCACCGTGTCGAGGGCGGAGTCGATCTGGAGCGGACGCGGGCCGCAGTCGCCGAGGGCGAGAGTGCGGCCGGCGTGGCGGACGATGTTGGCGTTGGCGTTGTCGTTCGGGCCGTGCCGGGGGCCGGGGGCCGGCAGTTCGCCGAGGATGCGGGCGACGCGGTCGGTTCGCAGCCAGCGGTTGCGGTACCACTCGGCGCGCCCGGCGCGCAGCCGTACACCGTGCACCATGCCGTCGCCCGCGAACAGATGCTCGCCGGAGGGGCGTCGCAGCGGATTGGGGCCGATGGTGAGGAAGGTGCCGTCCAGCTCCGGGGGGAGCGCACCGAGGACTGGGGGCCGGGAGACGACCGCCTCCCGCGTGACGGGGGGAACGGCGGAGAGGCCGGCCGGTTCGGCTTTCGATGCGGTCATCGTTCCGCCCTACGTAGCGTATCGCCGTTACGTAACATAGTTACGGTATAGGGTGTCGGACGACCGAGGGGAGGTCAAGGGTGAGTCCACGTCAGGCGAATCCGAAGCTGCGGGCCGATCTCGTGGAGGCCGCCGCGCGGCTGCTGACCGAGGAAGGGCCCCAGGCGCTGACGACCCGCCGGCTCGCCTCCGCGGTGGGATCGTCGACCACCGCCGTCTACACCCGCTTCGGCAGCATGGACGATCTGGTGCGGGCGATGGTCCACGAGGGCTTCGCCCGGCTCGACCGGCGGATGAACGAGGTCGCTCCGAGCGACGACCCCGTGGCCGACATCGCGGCGATGGGGCTCGCCTACCACCGGAACGCGATCGAGCACCGGCACCTGTACGGCGTGATGTTCGGCGGGGTGGGGTTCGGCGGGTTCAGCCTCACCGAGGAGGACCGGCAGCACGGCCGCTACACCCTCGAGCCGGTGACCCGGGCGGTGGTGGCGGCCATGGCGGCGGGCCGCTTCCGGGACGGCGACGCGCGGCTGGTGGCCCATCACATGTGGATCGCGCTGCACGGGCTCGTCACGCTGGAACTGGGCGGCTTCCTGGTGCCGCCCTACGACGCGGAGCGCTGCTTCGCCTCACAGGTGCACGGGCTGCTGGTGGGCGCCGGGGACGATCCGGCGCGGGCCCGGCGCTCCCTGGAGCGCCTCGGCGTACTCCTCGGCGCGGGGTGAACCCGGGCGGGGAGGCGGCGCCCCGGCACGGCTGAAGACACCGCCGGGCCGCGGTCGTCGCGCACGGCGACCGCGGCCCGGCGGATACCGCCCCGGGCCGGCTCAGACGGTGGAGGGTGCCAGACGGTGGAAGGCGCCGCCGTAGAACAGCAGGGCGTCACCACCCGGCCCGCGGCCCGCGTCGAGCACGGCGCCGAGCAGGATCGAATGGTCCCCGCCGTCGTACACCGCCTCCAGGCCGCACTCCAGCCAGGCCAGGGCACCCGACAGGATCGGTGCGCCGGTCCGGCGGCCCGGCTCGGTCTCCACCGCCTCGAACTCCCGGGCGCCACGCGGCCGACTACGGTCCGCGAAGCGGCGCGCGATCGGCTCCTGGTCGGCGGAGAGGACCGAGACCGCGAACGCCTTCTCGTCCAGCAACAGGTCGTGCAGCGCCGCCGTGCGCAGCACGCACACCAGCACCAGCGGCGGATCCAGCGAGACGGAGGTGAAGGAGTTCGCCGTCATGCCCCTCGGCAGCTCCCGGCCGGCCGTCAGGACGGTGATGCCGGTAGCGAAGGAGCCGAGCACGCCGCGTAGTTCGCGGCGATCGTTCTCCAGCAGTGCGGGCGCCCCGTTCGGGGCGGACGGGTTCGGGCCGTCCACGCGGCCGTCGGCCATGCCGTCACCCCCCGCCCGTCGCCGCCGCGAGCTGCCCGGGGGGAGCCGAGCCGGCCGCCGGGACCGCGTACGGCTCCAGCGCGCGGCGCAGCGCCTCGGGCACCCGGGTCGGCCGGGTGTCGGTGTTGGGCCCGCGCATACAGGCCACGCGCTGCCGGCCCCGGGCGACCAGGTCCCCGGTGACGGACCCGTCGGCATCACCCTCGCCGTCCCCGCCGCGCAGCCGCACGTAGTCGAAGGTGAAACCTATCTGGGTCTGCGTCAGGTCCTCCAGTCGCATCCGGATCGACAACTGGTCGAACGCGGTGATCTCGGCGAAGAACTCGCATCCCACCGACAGGGTGAACAGCTTGAGATCCCCTCGGATGTCGTCCAGCACGGCCGGGGCCCGGTCGCGCAGGAACATCTCCCTGCAACGGCCCTGCCAGCGAACGTAGTTGACGTAGTAGACGTTGCCCACCAGGTTGGTCTCCTCGAAGCCGACCAGATGGCGTATCTCGTAGTAGGGGCGTTCTCCGCCCATGGGTTCCTCACCCCTCCGTCTCTGTCAGCACGGCGAACACCGCCGGCTCGGGCGCACCGCGCAGCACGGCCGGGACGGTGGCGATACGGGCCGTTCCGGAGCGCAGCACCACCCACCGGTCCGGGGCCCCGGAGCCGCCGTCCACCGTCAGTTCGACATGCGCTTGGCCGCTCTTGCGCAGGCACTCGGTGGCGCCCCACACCCGGCCCGCGGCGAGCGACAGGTCCTCGCCGTGCTCGGCCGCGATCAGCCGGGCCAGCGCGAGACCGCCGTCGCCCAGCAGCCCCTCCCACTCCTCCGGACCGCGCCCCTCGACACGCTGCACATCGCACGCGACGGGCCGCTCCCCGGCCACGGCGAGGGTCACCCCGGCGCCGTGGGAGGCGGAGACGTGCGGGCCGCCGTCCACCTCGGGGCGCCCGTCCGGGCGGTGACGGAGCACCACCGGGCGGCCCAGCACCTGGCCGAGGGTGTGCGCGGTGCGGGCCCGGCGGGCGTCCCGGCCGCCGTCCGCGCCGTCGCCGTCCGGGTGGACGGCGATCCGCACCGGCGCCGGCAGCACCTCCTCGACACGGCGCTCCAGGTACGGGCCGAGCAGCGCGGGCTCCCAGGGGCCGGAGCCGTCCAGCTTGCGCACGGCACGCAGCGTCAGGCCCGTCCAGCGCTCGACGACCGAGCCCTGCTCGTCGCGGACGTCGAGGTCGTAGACGTAGGTGTCGCCGCTGCGGGAACGCTCCACGGCGTGCAGGACGACGCGCTCGGTGCCGGCGACCACCGCCGGATCGGCCAGGTGCAGCCGCTCTATGCCCACCGGTAGCAGGGTGGCGTCCGGCACGCACGCCTGGATGGAGTGCATCAGCGCGTCACGGGTGCCCGGGTCGGCCAGCACCAGGTCGGACGGCAGGAAACCCGCGAACCAGGGCGCGGTGGCGGATGTGGAGATGTCCGCGGCGCACTCCCTGGCGGCGAGGTGCCGGTAGCCCGACAGGCGCTGGAAGCGGGCGCCCTGGAACAGCACCGGCCCGTACATGTCCCGCGCCGGGTCCAGCGCCGGGGCGACGCCCTCGGGCGGGTTCGGCCCGTGCGGCGGCCGCGGGTGCGGTCCGTGGCGCAGGACGGCGCGGAAGTGGTCGGCGCGGAAGTCGGTCTCACTGCTGCGGATCACCGCGCGCACGGTGTCGGGACCGGTGGCCAGCACGGCCACCCGCACGGTGGTCGAGCCGTCCGGCGGGACCGCCACCGGCCGCAGGAACTCGGCCTCCTCCAAAACGGGTACCGCGTCGCCCCCCGTGCGCCCGGTGAGGGCCGACGCGGCCTGGGCCATGGCCTCCATGCCGAGCACCGCCGGGAGCAGCAGGGTGCCGTCCAGGAGGTGGTCGGCGAGGTAGGGGTCGGTGGCGGCCGACAGCTCCGAGTCCGCGACGAGTTCGACACCGGGGTAGTGGACCTGGACGCGCTCCAGGAACCGGAGCAGCGGCAGCTCGCGGTCCTCCAGGGCGATGGTCGGGAGGCCGCCGGCACGACCCATGATGACCAGGGTGTCGGGCATCTCCGGGTCGGCCAGCACCCGGCGGAGCATCGCGACGCCCTCGTCGGCCGGGATCGGCTCGATGCCCTCGCGGAGGAGCGATTCGAGCACACCGAGCCGCTCCCCCATACCGGCGCCGGACCACACCGACCACTCCAGCGCGACGCACCGGCAGTCCGGGAGGTCCTGGCGCAGCCGGGCGATCCGCTCGGTCAGCCAGTCGTTGGCGGTCGCGTAGTCGGCCTCGCCGCGCAGCCCGGCGCGGCCGATGATGCTGCCGAACGCGACGACCAGCCGCAGGTCGGCCGGGTCGACGGCGGCGAGGACCGCCTCAAGACCGGCGATCTTGACGGCCAGGGTGCGGCGGAACGCCGCCTCGTCGAGGTCGGCGAGGGCACGCGGTTCGTTGCGTCCCGCACCGTGCAGCACGGCCGTGACGGGACCGAGCCGCTCGCGTATCTCGTTGACCGCGGCCTTGGTGTCACCGGCCGAGGTGATGTCGGCCCGGGCGTAGTGGAAGCGGACGCCCGAGGCGGCCATCCGGCCGAGGTTCGCGGCGAGTTCCCGGTCGGCCTCGGGGTCGGAGCGGCCGAGCAGACCGACGGCGCAGCCGGTCTCCCGGGCGAGGGACAGGGCGCATTCGGCGGTGATGCCCTTGCCTCCGCCGGTCACCAGGACGACGTCGGCGGCGGTCAGCGGGGGGCGGGCGGTGGCGCCGGTACCGGTGGTGGCCGCGGTGGGCGGCAGGGCCCGCAGCACGGGGACCCGGCGGACCCCCGCGGCGTCGTAGTGCACTTCGCCGAACCCGGTGGTGGCCGCGACGTCGGCGACGATACGGCGCGTCAGCCCGGCCGGATCCGGAAGGCTGTTGAGGGGCACGGTGACGACGGTGGTGGCGGTGTCGGGCGCCTCCAGGTGGAGTGTCTTGGCCAGCCCGGCGGCACCGCGCCGATCGCCGACGGCGACGAAACGGGCGGCGGGTGCGGCGGGACGCAGGGCGGCGCGGGCCGCCGAGAGCATCAGCGCGGCGTGCTCGTCGTCGCAGTCGGCGGGCAGGCAGAGCAGCACGCCCCCGCCGAGCCCGGCGTCCCGGAGAGCCGCTGCGAGCGGCTCGGCGAGCGGATGCCGGTCGGGAGCGAACACGGTCCAGTCCGCGCCGCCGCCTGCGGCGGCTCCGGGCCGCCCGGGCACCTCGCCCGGTTCCGCCTCGACCAGGTCGACCGAGAACGCGCGGACCCACGGGGCCGCTCCGGCCGCCACCGGCGTACGGTCCGCGTCGGAGGGCAGGGCCGTACCGGACAGCCCGTCCAGCAGACTCGCCAGTTCGGTCAGCGTGGAGGTGGCGAACGCCGACGTCGTGGCGACGGCCTCGACCCCCAGCTCACGGGCTGCGTCATTCATGATCTGGCCGACCGTGATGGAGCTCAGGTGCAGCTCGTCCAGCGGGTTGGTGTCCGGCGAGATGGCCGAGGGCGGCAGCTCGGCACGCGCCGCGGCCAGCCGCATCAGGACGTCCAGGCTGGTCGCGCCGTCCCCGGCGGCGTCCGGCGGCGCGTCGGCGGACGCCCCCGCCGCTCCCGGCCGCACGGCGTCCGCGCCGGCGCCCCCGGTGGTGCCCGTGTCCGCCACATCCGGCAGATCCCCGTCCGGCGCCGACTCGCACGGATTCGCCAGGAACCGGAACTCCTTGTCCAGCGGCAGCGGCCGGGCGAAGCGGTCCCGGAACAGCTCCCGGTGGCGCACCGGGGCGCCCAGCACCCATGCCGCCGCCACACCGTGGAACAGCCCGGCGAGGGACCTGCTGTCCGTGTCGAGGGCGATCACCGGGACGTCCGCCGTCTCCGCGGCGAGGCCGCTCAGGATGCGGCCCGGGCCGACCTCCAGCAGCAGGTCGCTCTCCGCCGCCACACCGGTCACCGCCTCCGTGAAACGGACGGGGGCGAGGACCTGGCGGGCAAGCAGCTCCGCCACGTCCGTGTCCTGGGCGAGTGGTGCGCCCGTGACCGTCGAGACCACCCGCCGGGCCGGGGGCGCGAGCCGCTCCTGCGCCAGATGCTCGGCGAACGCGCGTGCCGCCGGTGCGACCGCGGGCGAGTGGAAGGCGTGTGAGACGTTGATGCGCTGGGCACCGAGCCCTTGCGCGACAGCTCGTGCGCTCACCCGGTCGATGGCGTCGGCGGGCCCGGAGACCACGGTCTGGCGGGGGCCGTTGTACCCGGCGATCACCACCGGCTCGCCGTGGAGCAGCGGTTCCACCGAACCGGGCCCCGCCGCGATGCTCGCCATCGCGCCCCCGCCGTCGCTCGCCGCCGCCATCACCCGGCCGCGTGCCGCCGCCGTACGCAGCAGCGCGGCCTCGTCCAGGGCTCCGGCCCAGTGCAGGGCCGTCAGCTCGCCGAGGCTGTGTCCCGCGGCGGACGTGCCCTGGATGTCGAGCGCGTCCAGCACGCGCAGCCCGGCCGCCGAGGCGGTGACGATCCGGGGCTGGGCCACCTCGGTCGCCACCTGGTCGCCGCCGGCCGGGAGGGCCTGCTCCCGGTACAGCTCGTCCACGAAGGCGAAGCGGGCGCGTAGCGCGCCCCCGTCGCCGCTGCGGCCCGCGCCCTGGCCGGGGAAGAGGAAGCCGATCCGGGGCATTGCCCCGGTACGGCGGCCGAGGAACAGCCCCGCGGCCGGGTCGAGGACCGCGCGGGCGCCGCCGTCGACCCGGGCCAGCAGCTCGGTGAAGCGCTCCTCGGCCTGCTCCGGGGAGGCGGCCACGACGGCCGCGCGGACGGGACGGCCCGCCAGCTCGGTCTCCAGTGAGACGGCCAGGTCTCCGAGCTCGGCATAGGACAGTTGCCCGGAGAGCGTGGCGAGCCGGGTCAGCCGACCGCGCAGGCCGGCGGTGTCGTCCGCGTCGACCAGGAGCAGCTCGCAGTCCTGACGGGACCGGACCAGGCGGACGGCGGACCGCGGCAGGGCGGTGCGTGGCGCCCCGTCGGCGTGCTCGACGACGATGTGTGCGTTGATGCCGCCGAAGCCCATCGAGGAGACACCGGCCCGCCTCGGGGCGTCCTCGGGCCACGGCTCGGCCTCTCCAGGCACCCGCAACGCTGGTCGCTCGCCGAGGAGTTCGGGGTGCGGGTCGCGATGCCCGGTGGCCGGGGGGATGATCTGGTGGCGCACCACGAGCACCGCCTTGAGCAGTCCGGCGATCCCGGCCGCCGCCTTGGTGTGCCCCAGGTTGCCCTTGACGGTGCCGAGGGCGGCGGGCGGCGCGTCGGGGTCGGCGGCGCGGCGCGCCTCGGACAGGGCGCGCAGCTCGGTGGCGTCTCCGACGGCGGTGCCGGTGCCGTGGCCTTCCAGGTAGGAGACGGTCTCCAGGCCGAACCCGGCGGAGTGGTAGGCCCGTTCCAGAGCGAGCCGGTGGCCGCTCGCCTCGGGACGGGTGATGCCGCCGCGGCCGTCCGAGGACCAGCCCCAGCCGGCGATGACCGCGTAGCGGAAACGTCCCTGCGCGACGGCGTCCTCGTCCCGCATCAGCACCATGGCGCCACAGCCCTCACCGGGCCAGAAGCCGTTCGAGCCACGGTCGTAGACGCGCATCTCACCGGTGGCCAGGGCTCCGGTCTTGGCGAAGCCGATCACCTCGAAGGGATCGATGCTCAGATCCACCCCGCCCGCGACGGCCACGTCCCACCGCCCCGAGGCCAGCGCGTCGCATGCCGTGGCGACGGACAGCAGCGAGGAGGAGCAGGCGCCGTCGACCGTGAAGCCGCCGCCGCCGAGGTCGAAGTGGTTGCAGATGCGTCCCGCGATGGTGTTGGCCAGACCGCCGGCCAGGGTGTCCTCGTCGACCGGCGGGAAGGGCTGCTTGTACCGCTCCTCCAGACCGGCCAGGAACTCCGCCAGTTCCCCGTCCGACCACCCCTGCTCGCGCAGCGCCGCGCCGACCGTACGGCGTACGTACGGCCAGCGCAGCCGCATCAGGTTGGCGCGGCTGAACTCACCGGTGAGGCTGTTACCGAGGACGGTGCCGGTGGTGGCCGTCGGCAGGCCCGCTCCGTCGGGGAAGCCCGCGTCCTCGAAGGCCTGCGCGACCGTGTCCAGGGCCAGCCAGTGCGTCATGTCCGTGGCGCGGAAGGTGCTGCCGGCGACACGGTGCCGGACACGGTCGAACTCGTAGCCCTCCAGGACGGCCGCCTTGCGCGCGTAGTGGCGGTCGGGGGCGGCGGGGTCGGGCGAGTAGTAGTCCTCGTGGCGCATCCGCTCGTCCGGGAGGCGGCGGAAGGCGCGCCGCCCGGCCAGAACGTTCTGCCACAACTGCTCGGGCGTGTCGGCGTCGGGGTAGCGGCAGGCCATGCCGACGACGGCGATACGCGACGGCGTGCCGGTCATACCGCCACCGCCTCGGGTACCGTGGTGGTGCCCGCGGTCGCGGCGGGCGCGGCGGCGGTGTGCTCACGCCGGCGCTTGATCAGGTGGGCCGCCCACCAGCCGGTACCGCGCAGGGCGCACACGATCGAGGTGGCGAAGAACAGCGTGTAGACGACGTTGAAGACCATCAGCACCCCGTAGACCATCGCGACCGACGCGCCGAATATGAACTGGTTGCGAGCCTTGCTCGGCGTCGTCCCCGGGTCGCTGATCATGTAGTTGGTGAAGAGCACGAAGGCCACTCCGCTCATCATGCCGACCGCCGAGTACACCGCGACGTCCCACACGAAGTGGCGGATCACGCCCTGGATCGCGAAGCCGCCGAGCCAGCCGACGATCAGCGCCACCCGCTTGGTCAGAATGGCGTTGATGACGGTCCCCGCGGTGGCGATGATCAGCGGGATGGCGACTCGGAAGAAGTTGTTGGCGTTCTCGGTGAACTGGTACGGCGGCGCGATGCTGAACCAGGTGCCGAAGCAGAGCAGCGCCATCGTGATGCCGAAGTTCGACGGGTTCATGAAGTGCCGCATCCGGCCGGCGATCGGCGCCTGGAACACGTGCTTGCCGCCGACGCCGATGACCACGCCGAACAGCACCGGCAGGAACAGGTCGTTGCCGTAGGTGAGCATCGACACGGCCAGCGCGGTGATGTGGGCGGGCAGCAGGAACTCGTACACGCCGCGCACGCCCCGCCCGCGGAAGCGCGGGGCACGCTTGTACGCCCAGGCGCTGACCAGTTCGAGTCCGATCTCGGTGGCGTATCCGCACAGGACCGCCAGGACCGGCCAGAGCCAGGGCTGCTCGAAGCCGAGCAGCGTGTAGCCGAAGACGTTGAACACACTGATGGAGATGGCGAAGTTGCGCAGCGCGAGGTAACGCGCGTCCGGTTTGGTGGCGGGGCGCGGCGCTCCGGTCCGCGGTGCCTGCCCCGCGGGGGGCTGGGTGACCGTCGCGGTCATGTGCTCGGTACCTCCTGCGCGTCGCCGGTGAGCATGAGGGTGTGGGAACCGGGGTCGAGGCGGCGTTCCTGTTCGTGGACGGTGCCGTCGGCGTCACGCCACCGCAGCCGCAGGTCCACCGGGCCGTTGTAGTCGCCGAGTCCGAAACGGACGTCGAAGCTGCGGAAGCCGCTGTGCCCGCCGCCGCCGTCGAGCTGTGCGATCTCCGTGCCGTCGGGTGTCGTGGCAAGGACGGTGGCGCCGTAGGCGGGGCTGCCGGCGGCGGCCAGGCCGTCGTCGGAGCCCTCCGGGGCGGACCCCGTCGCGGGGCGGACCAGGGTCAGGGTGAGGTGGTTGCCCAGGTTCGGGGCGGTGTTGGCGTAGAAGGCGGGCGGTCCCCACTGCCGGGCCACGGCGAAGTCCAGGGCCCCGGTGCCGGTGGTGTCGCCGGTGGCCAGGGCGCGGGTGGGCGTGGGCACCGCGAGGCCGAGCTGCTCGCTGATGTTGGCGAAGGTGCCGTCTTCGGTACGGGCGTAGAAGGCCAGCTTGTCGTCGCCGGCGATGTCGTCGCCCGGCTGCACGTTCGGCCACATGGCCGGGTTGGACAGCAGGAGGTCGTTGGCCATGGCCATCTCCTGCAGCCACGGCCAGCGGTCGATGTCGCCCTTGACGAAGCCATCGGTCTGGACGACGTCCTGGTTGCCGGAGTTGCGGAAGTCGCCCATCTTGACGTCCCAGTTCCAGCCGTTCCACGCCAGGCCGTACTCGCGGGCCTCCTGGGTGAACGGGGCCACGCCGTCGCCGAGTCTGCGGGCCATCTCGGCCTCGTCGGCGGCACGGTTCTTCCAGACGAAGTTGGACTCCTCCAGGCCCCAGGCCGAGGTGATGTTGCTGACCACCATGTCGAAACGGCCGGTGCCGTCCAGGTCGCCGAAGTCGACGCCCATGCCCTTGAAGGAGCCCTGGCCGAGCACGAACGACTTGGGCGTGGTGGGTGTGCGCTCCCCGACGGCCTCGGTGAACCGGATGCGGCCGGGACGGGAGCGGTTGTACAGCAGGTGGTCGTGGCCGAAGTCGTTGGCGATGTACAGCTCCGGCAGGGCGTCACCGGTGAGGTCGGCGCCGGCGACGGCCAGCGTCCAGCCCGTGGCGGCGTCGTACGGGATCGCCTTGGGCTCGGCTACGTAGGCGGCGGTGGGATCGGTGCCGGAGGTGGCGGACGTCCAGCGCAGCACGTGGTCGCCGCCGGCGTTCTTGGAGCGGGACAGCGAGTCGTTCATCACCACGTTGTTCAGACCGTGGGGGTCGAGGACGTCGGAGTCGGGGAAGTAGTTGCCGACGACGATGTCCGGATGGCCGTCGCCGTCCAGATCGTTCACGTGCACGGTGTCGGTGTTCCAGCGCGGGCCGTGGTAGCGGCCGTCCTGCGACTGGGAGGGCACCAGTTCACGTGGCACATAGGCACGGGGCGACGGGGTGCGCGCGTCGGAGCGGGCCAGGAAGAGGACCGGCGTGCGGCCCCAGTAGCTGACCAGGATGTCCATGCGCGCGTCCGCGTTGAAGTCCCCGAAGGTGCAGCCGGTGGGCGCCATGGTGTCGTCCACGGGCAGCGGCGCGGCGTCGAGGAGGAACGGCGTGAACCGGTCGGACCGGGGTGCCGTCGGCGTGTACGTCACCGTGACCTGGTCAGTGCGGGTGTCCACGATGCACATGCCGGAGGCTCGGCCGTTCCCGGTCACGTCGTTGATCGCGATGCTCGCGCCCACCGAGGAGATCCAGGAACGGATCTTCTCGTAGGCGGGGTTGACGGTCCGCACGGTGCGCTTGGGCAGTTTGTCGTAGCCCGGCGGCATGGCGATGGGCATTTCCTTGAAGCGGTAGGCGGCGGCCACTTCTGTACCGCCCGGCGCGGCCACCGATGCCCGGGTCGCATAGAACAGTGACGCCGCGATGAGAACCGTCACCAACCCCGGCACGAGCCTGCGGATCCGCTGGCTGTATGCCACGGTGCTCCCCCTCTCTCTTGTAGATGTCAGGGTTCGGCGTGCGAATCACGAGATTCGATTCCAAAGACATGGTCCGGGATGGCCGCGTGGCGGGCATCTCCCGGCTTGCTAGCCGAGATGCCGCACGTCAGGACATTCGGCAAGCTCGAAGAAGCGACGTGTGAGAGAAAACGTGAAAATCCTCGGTCCGGGCCTGGCACCCGCCGGAAATCACGCCCGGTTTTCTTTCCGAATCGTCGGTCGATTCCGATGGGACGACGCGGCCCTGTCAGCGATACGCCAATTGCCGTTCACTGCCGGAATACGGCGGGATGTTCACCGGGCTCTGCGCGGTGCGCGAAGACCCGGCGCCCTTCCGGAGACGGTGGTGAGCCGCTGCCGCCGGCAGGGTCCGAGGGCGCCGGGTCGGCGGCACCCCGGGTGCCGCCGACCCGCCGGCGGGTGTGCCCCGGTCAGCGGCCGAGTGCGGCGAACTGTCCGGGCCGGCGTCCGGGACCGGCCGGGCCCCGGTAGGCCTGGGCGATGTCGAGCCACTGATCGGCGTCCGGCCCGGACGCGGTGAGCGCGAGGTCGTCCCGGTGTCGGCGCCGGGTGGCCAGCAGGCAGAGGTCGACGGCGGGTCCGGTGATCCGCTGCTCCGCGTCGGGATCACCGAGCGTCCACGACTCGCCCGAGGGCGCCGTCAACTCGAAGCGGAACCCCTTCTTCGGCTCCGGCAGACCGTGTGGCTGGTAGCCGAACTCCCATGTGAGAGCGGTGAATTCGGCCACGTGGCGGATCCGGTCGGTGTACTGGCGAGTGATGCCGAGCGCGTCGGTGACGTCCTGGCCGTGGGCGAACATCTCCATCATGCCCGCGGCGGCCAGCACCCACGCCGGGATCGGCCGGACCAGCCACGGCACCAGCCGCTCCGGCGGTACGGCCCGAAGGGCCCGCTCGGTCCGTGCCCGCTGGGCCCGCCAGGTGTCCGTCAACCGCTTTCCGTCCAGAGGAAGGTACGGCTTCAGCCCGTTCTCGACGGCCTCGCCGAAGTCGCGGACCCCGGCGACGAACTCCTTGAAGGCGGCGGGCTCCGCCGCCGCCTTCTCCGCCATGCCGAACACCATGACGAGATGGGCGATCTGGTGCCGGACCGACCACCCCTCGGCCGGGGTGGGCCGCGCCCACCCGGCCTCGTCGACATCCACCAGCAGGGCTTCGAGGGTGTTGCCCTCCTCCACGAGATCGCTGAGGACGTCCTTGTGCTGTGTCATGTCTCGTTCCTCTCTCCGGGCGGCTTGTCGCGGGGCCAGTCTCGGGCGAGGCGGGGGCCGGCCACTTCTCCGACCGTGCTGTTGACGCACCACACGTCCGCGGGCGCAACCGCGAAGAAGCAACGGCGTTCCGGGGTGCCGATGATGGTGGTCGCCGTCGAGTCGTTCGTGGAGGCGAATGTGGCGAGGACTCTGAGATCGCTCCGGCGCGTGCTGCTGGCCCCCGACCTGGCTGAGGTGTCCTTCGCCCGGCGCGGCTTCGCGCCGCTGCCCGCCGACGGTCCCGCCGCCCGGCTGGAGGACGTCCCGCGTGCCGTCGTGTGCGGCTTCGAGTGGGCGATGGAGGCGCGCGGCATCGAGGAGACCGCGCATCGCCTGGAACTCCTGGCCCCGGAACAGCGCGGCTTCGGCTACGAGGGCGCCACCATGGCGTTCACCGTCCTGGACGTGACGGGCCGCGGCCACCGCACCCGGGAGCTGCTGAACGGTCCGGGCCGTCCGCACGTCCTACTCGCCTACATCGGGATCGGCTTCGCGATGGCACGGCTGCCGCGCGTGCTGTGGGGCAAGGTGCTGCCCGATCTGACCGGACAGCCCTACCACCCGGTGATGAGCTGGCTCGCGGTGGACGGCTACGGGTTCGACCTGGCCTATTTCCACACCCGCCGCTGGGTGGACGAGCAGCGGGTTCCGGCGAGTTATCCGTGGCAGGGCGCGCCCGCCTACTTCCCGCGCGCCGTGGACCAGGGCATCGGCCGCGCCCTGTGGTTCGTCCACGGTGCCCGGCCCGAGCGCGTGGACGCCGCCATCCGTGCCTTCGCCGAGCACCGGCAACCGGATCTGTGGAGCGGTGCCGGACTGGCCGCGGCCTTCGCCGGGGGCTGCGGGGCGGACACGTTCGCGGTGCTGCGGCGGCTGGCCGGGCGGCACGCTCCGGAGCTGGCTCAGGGCGCGGTGTTCGCGGTCCGTGCCCGGGACCTCGCCGGGTACGTGCCGGAGCACTCGGCCGTCGCCGCGCGAGTGCTGACCGGCCTTTCGGTCGAGGCGGCCGTGGCGCTCACCGACGACAGCGCCCTCCCGGACGGCGCCGGGGGGCCGGTCCCGGCCTACGAGCGGTGGCGGGGCGCCATCCGCGCGCACTTTCGTCCCGAAGCGGTTGACCGCCGATGACACCTCGGCACCGACCCCGGGAAAAGCCGACAGGAAGGACGGTTCCATGCCGAGCACGATGGGCAGGCTGCGACGCCGGCTGCTGACGCCGAACGTGACCGAGACACTGCTGGAGACCCGCGGCTTCCACCGGAAGACGCCCGAGGCCCAGAACCTGCTGGAGACGATCGGCGCACAGTTCCTGGAGGGCTACGGTCATGCCATGGCCGCCCGCTCCACGGCCGAGGCCGAGGAGCGGCTGGAGGCGGTCCCGGAGCGGTTCCGCGGCTTCGCCTACGAGGGCGCGGGCATGGCGTACGCCGTCCTCGACGGGCTGCCGGGCGGGGGCAGGAACGGCGTCGACCGTCTGCTGGCCGGCCGCGGCGGCGTGCACGCCTACATGGTGTACGTCGGTATCGGCTGGGCCATGGGCCGGCTGCCGCGGTTCCGGTGGGCGAAGGTCGACTCCCTCGACCCCCTGCTGCGCTGGCTGGTCCTGGACGGATACGGCTTCCACCAGGCGTACTTCCGCACCGACCGGTATGTGCACCGCAAGGAGCGCGACGAGCGGTTCCCGTGGCCGGCGCACGACTTTCCGGGCTACACCGGCCGCGCGATCGACCAGGGCATCGGCCGCGCCCTGTGGTTCGTGTGCGGCACCGACCCGGGCCTGGTCGCCACGACGATCGAGGCGTTCCCCGAGGAGCGCCGCTCGGATCTCTACAGCGGCGTGGGCCTCGCCGCCACGTACGCCGGTGGTGCCGACAACGCGGAGCTGACGGCGCTGCGGGAGCAGGCTGGAGCCCATCGGGGCGCGCTGGCGCAGGGCAGCGCGTTCGCCGCGGAGGCCCGGCTGCACGCGGGGCTGCTGATGCCGCACACGACGGCGGCCACCCGTGTGCTGTGCGGTCTGGAGCCGGAGGAGGCCGCCCGTATCACCCAGGAGGTCCGGCCGCGGGGGACCGGGGCGGGCTCCCTGCCGGCGTACGAGCTGTGGCGGCAGGCGATCGCCGAGCGGATCGCGGCCCGGACGGAGCACCGGTGACCGGTGGGGCCCGGGCGGTCCGGAGGGTCCCCCCGTCGCCGCCGCTGCGCGCCGTGCCGTCCCTGATGCGGCAGCTGGCCGGGGACCGCCTGGCGATGATGACGGCCGCCGCCGGGTACGGCGACGCGGTGCGGCTCTCCCTCGGCCCGAAGACGCTGTACTTCTTCAACCACCCCGACCACGCCAAGCACGTGCTGGCGGACAACGCCGCCAACTACCACAAGGGCATCGGCCTGGCACAGGCCCGGCGGGCTCTCGGGGACGGCCTGCTCACCAGCGAGGGCGAACTCTGGCGCCGGCAGCGCAAGGTCATCCAGCCCGCCTTCCAGCACCGGCGGATCGCCCAGCAGGCGGGGGCCGTCGCCGAGGAGGCGGTGGCGCTGGTGGAGCGGCTGCGCGGGTACGAAGGGCGCGGGCCGGTCAACCTGACACGGGAGCTGACGGGGCTCACGCTGGGCGTGCTGGGCCGCACGCTGCTCGACACCGGTTTGGACGAGTTCGCCGACCTCGGCCATGCCTTCGAGGCCGTCCAGGAACAGGCCATGTTCGAGATGATCACCATGGGCATGGTGCCGATGTGGCTTCCGCTGCCCCGTCAGATGCGCTTCCGGCGGTCCCGTGTCCGTCTCCAGCGGGTGGTGGAGCAGCTGGCGGCGCGGCGCGTCGCACACGGCGGGCCGGGGCAGGGGGACGACGCCCTCACACGGTTGATCGCGTCGGTGCGCGAGGAACCCGACCCGCGGACCGGCGACCGGCGGCTGCGGGACGAGCTGATCACCCTGCTGCTGGCGGGCCACGAGACCACCGCCTCCACCCTCGGCTGGGCCTGTTACCTGATGGACCGTCATCCGGAGGTCCGGGACAGGCTGCACCGGGAGGCGGTGGAGGTCCTGGGCGACCGGCTCCCCCGCTACGACGATCTGCGCGACCTGACGTACACGGCCATGGTGGTCGAGGAGGCCATGCGGCTGTATCCGCCGGTGTGGATCCTGCCCCGGCAGGCGCAGGCCGCCGACGAGATCGGCGGTTACCACGTACCGGCCGGCGCGGACGTCCTGATCTGTCCCTACACGCTTCACCGGCACCCGGACTTCTGGGAGGCGCCCGGGCAGTTCCGGCCCGAGCGGTTCACACCCGGGGAGCGGGGCGGCCGTCCGCGGTACGCCCACATCCCGTTCGGCGCGGGCCCTCGGGTGTGCGTCGGCAGCAGCCTGGGCCTGATGGAGGCCGTGTTCACCGTGGCCCTCCTGTGCCGGGAGCTCCGCCTGGAGAAAGTGGAAGGCATGCGGGTCGCCCCGGAGCCGATGCTGTCGCTCGGGGTGCGCGGCGGACTGCGGGTGAGGGTCCGCACCGCGCGGTCGACCGACCGTGCGGCGGCGTGACGCGCAGGGTGCGGCGGGATTCCTCCCGCCGCACCCTGCCGGTCACCCCGCCGCCTTCATCAGATCGGCCGTAAAACCGCCCGAGCGCACTCGCTGGAGCGCCATCAGCACCGGTGGATCGAGAACGCTCACCTCCCGCAGCCGGAAGTCGATGTCGCGGGCCGCCCGGGGGCGGATCTCCAGGGGGCCGGCGGAACCGACATGGACGGCCTGGCCGTCGGTCAGTGCCTCATGCGCCGCCGCCGGTACCGAGTGCCCCAGTAAATACCATGAACCCATGGGCACGTCCCGCATCTCGAAAAGACCCGGGTGGTTCAGCACGATACAACTGACGGGCTTCCCCTCGGGGACCCTGGTGGGAAACAGACCCAGGTATATGAGCCCCGGGTCGGCGCCGACCGGAGCGCTCACCGAGCCGTACACCGAGCCTCCGACCTCAACGCTTCTGACGGATTTCACCTTGCGGACGAATCCGCCGAACTTTCGGTACGCCGAGGGCGACAGGCCGACACTGTTCGCAAAGCGCGAACTGAATGTGCCGACACTGCTGTAACCGACGGTGGAACTGATCTCCGTCACGGTCATGTCGGTGGTGAGGAGAAGTCGCTTGGCCTCCTGTATCCGCAGAGCAGAGAGAAATCGCCTGGGCGAGATCCCCGTGATCCGCTGGAACTCCCGAGAAAAGTGAAACTTGCTATACATGGCAAAACGAGCCATGTCATCAATGCTCAGAGGCTCGGAGAGCCTTTTCTTCATGTCCTCGATCGACCGCTCCACCGCCTTCTCGATCCCCGTTACCGCGCACCCTGTAATAGCCATTCTTCCTCCGAAGTCGAGACGAAAAGCCGATGAACAGAACTTGGGCCGGTGGCGCTTGCAGTGATCTTCCCCGTGGAGCGGATACAACTCCGCCGAATGTCATTATTAGCGTTGACTTACGGTCCAGGCAAGGAGGGGTGCAATGTTTGGCCGGTACATGCGCAGGGAATATACCGCCACCTTGCCCGACAGTCACCGACAGCAATGACAGAGATGCCGCGACCGCCCCGGGGGTGGAAGATCGACCACAGCGGAACACTCCATGGAGCCGGATTCAACCAACGCAACGATGCTTTCACGTCCCGCAGGCCGAAAAGGTACAGTGATGACACTGGATCAACCAGCCCAGAAACAGGACACAGTTAGTGCACTGGAAGCCTTCGCCGACACCATAGTGCCGGGTGAGAAGCGTAATCCGGACGATCGTGCGGTCGCCGGCGCCGCATCCGGCCCCGGTGCCGTGGCGGCCGGCGCCATCCTTCTGCTCCAGAACCCCGCGACCGGGCTGACGGAGTCCCTGGACGAGTTCGTCCGCGCCCTGAACGCACACGCCCGGGCCCACGCCGCCGAGCACGGGATCTCCCTCGACCCCCAGGTGCCACCCTTCGTGGCACTGTCCTTCACCGACCGCACCAGCCTGGTGACCGTGCTGACGGCCCCCGGCCACCCCGAGCGCGACCTGTGGGTCAGCCTCGCCCTGTTCAGCAACATGGCCTTCGACACCGGCGCCCATCTGCACACCGCCGAGGCGATGGCCGCCGGGCACCCGGGACTGGCGGCCATGGGCTTCGCCGCCCCGGACCCCGACGGGCTGTGGCGCTTCCCCGATTTCTCCTACGGTCGTCCGCTCGCACGTCTCCACCCCGACACCGCGCCCTCCGGGAGCCTGGCATGAACGGCACCGAACGGACTGACGTACTCATCGTGGGCAGCGGCTTCGGCGGCGCCATCGCCGCTTACCACCTCGCTGCCGGCGGAGCGAAGGTCACCGTGCTCGAGCGGGGGCCCTGGCTGGAGTCCCAGGACTTCGAACACGACTTCCTCCTGGGCTCCTCGTACACCCGCATCTTCGACTTCGTGGTCGGCGACGGCATGAGTCTGCTCGGCGGCAACTGCGTCGGCGGGGGCAGCGTCGTCTACTTCGCGGCCATGCCCCGCGCGCCGCGGTTCGTCTTCGAGCGCACCGGCAGCATCGGCCGCCGTATGTGGCCGGCCTCGATCAACCGCGACACCCTCGACCCCTGGTACGACGTGGTCACCGAGGCTCTTCCGGTCACCACCCAGAGCTGGAAGGACGTCACCTATGCGGGCGGCCTGTTCGCCGCGGCCTGCGACCGCGCCGGACGGACCGCGAACCCCGTCCCCACCGCCGTCGACACCGCCAAGTGCACCAACTGCAACTGGATGATGGCCGGTTGCCGGTTCGATGCGAAACGATCGCTCCTGCTGAACTACCTGCCCGCCGCGCTGGCCCACGGCGCCGAAATCCGGCCACTGCACGAGGTGCAGAAACTCACCCGCACCGACGACGGTGGCTACCGCGTGCACTACAACGTCATCGACGACACCGACTACCGGGTGCACACCGGCAGCGGCGTCATCGACGCCAAGATCGTCGTGATGGCCGCGGGCGCCGGCGCCACCCCCGTCATCCTGCAGCGCTCCGCCGCCGGCCTCGGCGCCATGCCGC
The DNA here is from genome assembly GCF_043660855.1 of Streptomyces shinuiensis. Lineage (NCBI taxonomy): Bacteria > Bacillati > Actinomycetota > Actinomycetes > Kitasatosporales > Streptomycetaceae > Streptomyces > Streptomyces shinuiensis. The sequence continues at coordinate 1,353,442 of NZ_JBIHML010000001.1, forward strand.
ACGCCGTCGGCCGCTACTTCTCCGGCAACGGCGAACGCCTCAACACCGCCGTCGTCGACGAGGACCGCGCTCGCGATCTGCTCGGCCTGGACCGCGGCGACGGCACCGCCTACCTCGCCAACCAGATCGGCAAGGGCCCGGTCGTGGCGAGCTGGGACAACCTCGACGGCCGGCTGCCGGAGCACTCCCGCTTCTCCCTGGAGCAGCTCTACTTCCCGCCCGGCTTCGGCACCATCCTCGCCCAGGTCCCCGACGCCCAGGGGCCCACCTGGTTCGGCGTGGAGAAGACCGAGCTGATCCGGAAGTGGCGCTCCTGGCTGACGATCTTCACGATGGTGGAGGACGACAACGAGGGCGTCTTCGGCCCGCCGCCGCCCACCGGCAACGCCGTCCGGATCTCGCAGCAGATGCTCGGACGCGGTCCGATCCAGTACCGGCCGACCGCCAACACCCTGCGCGGCTGGGCCGAGTCGGACGCGACCGTCAGGGACATCCTGGAGCGCGACGGACTGTCCCGGGTGATGCCCTGGACCAACGACGTGGTGGGTGCCTACACGGTCCACCCACTCGCCTCCTGCCGCATCGGCGACGACCCTCACACCTCCGCCCTCGACGACCGGCACGAGCTGCGCGGCCACCCCGGCATCTTCGTGACGGACGGCTCGGCGGTGCCCGGGGCGCTCACGGTCAATCCGGCGCTCACCATCTCCGCGCTGGCCGAACGTGCCGTTCCCGGGATCGTCCGGGCGGCCCGTGACCGGGGCGTCGACGTCACCTACGGTGCACCCGCCCCCGACGGCGACACCGCCGGCCGGCGCGGTGTCCGGACGCAGATTCCGTACCTGACACGCGACTAGGTCTTTCGGACAGGGCACGCGGCCTGTCGTCCGGATCAGGCCGGCTGCGAGAACCGGTACCTGTTCCGGAGGACAGGCCCTGGCACCCGGAAGGCCGGGAGAGGGAAGAAACGATGCCGTACCCGCTCGTCCGTCCGGCCGCGCGGCGGTCGCTCGCGCACGTCCGGCACGTCCGGAGCGTGCCGCCGGCCGAGGCCACCGGTCTGGTGGCGGCCGTCTACGAGGAGGTCGAGCGAGACTTCGGCATGCTCGCTCCTCCCGTCGCGCTGCACGCTCCCGAACCACCGCTGCTGGCCGCCGCGTGGACGGTGCTCCGCGAGACGCTCGTCGCCACCGGTGAGCTGGAACGCGCCCACAAGGAGGCCGTCGCGACCGCGGTCTCGCAGGCCAACGCCTGCCCTTACTGCGTCCACGTGCACGGGACCACACTGAACGGCCTGGTCCCCGGGACGTCCTCGAACGCCCGGCTCGCCGCCTGGGCGGAGGGGGCCCGGGAGGGGCGGCCCGAGCCGCCCGCCCCGCGGGAACTGCCCGAGGCCCTCGGTGTGGCCGTGACCTTCAACTACCTCAACCGCATGGTGAACGTCTTCCTCGGCCCGTCGCCGCTCCCGGCCCGGATTCCCTCCGCCGCCCGGCGCACCGCCTCCCGGCTGTTCGCCCGGGCGCTCCGCGAGAGCGCCCGGGCCCACCGGGAACCGGGCCGCTCGCTCGACCTGCTGCCCGCCGCACCGCTCCCGCCCGACCTCGGGTGGGCCCGTGGCACCCCCACGGTCGCCGGCGCGTTCGCCCGTGCCGCGGCGGCCGTCTCGGACGCGGCCGATCGCGTCGTCCCTCCGGCCGTCCGCTCACTCGTCGAAACGGAGCTGGCCGGCTGGGACGGCGGCCACAAGGGAATCGGCCTCGGCTGGCTCGACACCGCGGTGACGGCACTGCCACCGGGCGACCGCGCCGCCGGCCGGCTCGCCCTGCTCACCGCGTGCGCCTCGTACCGGGTGGACGACTCCGCCGTCGCCGCGGTGCGGCGGCACGGGACGGACGACCGCGGCCTCGTGGCCCTGGTCGCCTGGTCGGCCTTCACCGCCGCGCGCCGCATGGGCACGATCCTCGCCCCCGTCTCCGCGACCGACCACGGCCGCCCCCGAGAAGTGCCCCCGGGTATGACGGAGCGACCTTCCTGACCTCCCGTCGGCGCGACCGGCCCGCACCGCCCGTTCCCGCCGGCATCCCGAGACGCTGCGCGGCCTGGGGCACGGCGCTTCCACCGACCGGCCGGACGACCACGCGGAGGCGGCGGACAGGGCCGCCTGCGCGGAGCGGAGCTTTCTCCGTCAGCCGGCGACGACGCGGCCGGGCTGGAGCGGCGGACGCGGCGTCGCGGCCCCGTTCACGCCGGATCGTCCGGTTCAGCCGCCGTGCCGGAAGCGCACGGGTTCGCCGAGCACCGCGCGGGCGCTGTCGAAGTCGGCCAGCCGGGCCGCGACCGTGGCGACGGCGAGGCGTTCCGGGAGGGCGGCGGAGAACTTCAGTCCGCGTACGGCCCGCCGGTCCACGTCGGGCAGGACCAGGCTCTCGCCGACGCTTCCGCGGGCCGCGCGCCAGTCGGCCGGGGTGAGGTCCTCGCGCAGGCGCAGCCAGCAGTCGGTGGGGCGCTGCAGGGGGTCGGCGGCCGACCGGAGCGTGGCCGCGAGGGTGGCGTTGGCGCGGTAGCCGGCCCAGGTCCACCAGCGCACGTCGCTGCCGACGCGGGTGATCAGCGTACCGTCCGGCCGCACGGTGCCGGGGGCGTCGGTGTCGCGCTGCTCGGCCAGGCACGCCTCGGCGCGCCGGGTGAGGGCGACGGGCGGGTCCGCGCCCAGCAGCACCTCGCGCATGGCGCGGGTGAGGGCGTACGACAGTCCGGCGATGCCACCGTTCGTCCACTTGGCGACGCCCCCGCCGTCGGCGGGTTCGACGAAGACGCGTTTGCGCGTCCAGTCGACGTAGGTGACCTGCCAGCTCCGTCCGCCGAGCAGCAGGCGCCGCGGGCCGGGGCGCTCCTCGGTGAGTACGCTCGGGTCGGTGCGGCCGATCTCGGTGCGCCCGGACAGCACGGTGAACTGCGGCGGCGCGGTGAAGGACGCGGTGAGTTCGATGAAGTGCCGTCTGCCGAAACGGCGTTCCGCCTCGGGTCCGACGAACAGCATGCCGCCGTCGCTGTCGAGGAAGCCCTCTTCGGTGAGGAAGCGCAGGATCGGGGCGGCGGACCGGTCGAAGGGGGCCAGACCGTTCCACTGCCGGTCCCACAGCCGGTCGCCGAGCCTGTGCTGTTGCAGGGTGACGGCGAGGAGCTGCTGGGCCACCAGGTGGCGCGGCTCGGGAGGTGGGAGGACCGGTTCGACCCAGCCGCGCGACCACAGCAGCAGCAGTCCCGCAGCCTGCAGCAGGCTGTCCTCGCGGGTGGTGAGGAACAGGCAGTTGCGCACGGTGCCGGAGCGCCGGCCGGTGCGGCCGATGCGCTGCAGGAAGGAGGCGACGGAGGCTGGTGATTCGATCTGTACGACGCGGTCCAGGTCGCCGACGTCGATGCCGAGTTCGAGGGTGGAGGTGGAGACGATGACGCAGTCGCGCGCTTCGGCGAAAGCCTCCTCGGAGCGGGTGCGTTCGTCGACCGAGAGGGAGGCGTGGGACAGGAAGACGGTCACCTCGCGGGCGCGGAGCGCGGCGCCCAGTTCCTCGACCTGGCGGCGCGAGTCGCAGAAGACCAGGCGTTTCTCCCCGCGGTGCAGGGCGGCGATGAGCTTGGCGGCGTTGTCGAGGGAGCCCACGTAGTCGAGCTCCACCTCACCGGCGGGCCTGCGGGACGGCTCCTCGGCGGCCCGCTCCCCTTGTCCGGCCGCGCCGGTGGCGGGCAGGTGGGCGTCCGGGGCGACGACCTGCCCGGTACGGCTCCCGGCACCGGCTCCCTGCAGCCAGTACAGCAGTTGCCCGGGGTTGCCGACGGTCGCCGAGAGCCCGACGCGCTGGACGGGACGGCCGGTGACCCGCTCCAGCCGTTCGAGTACGGCGAGCAGGTGCCAGCCCCGGTCGTCGCCCGCGAAGGCGTGCGCCTCGTCGACGACGACGGCCCGGACGCTCCCCAGCAGCCGCGCGTGGTCTGTCTTGACCCCGATCAGCATCGCCTCGAGCGACTCGGGCGTGGTCAGCAGGATGTCCGGCGCCCCGGTGCGGATGCGCTGCCGCTGCGACTCCTTGGTGTCACCGTGCCAGAGAGCGGCGCGCCGTCCCAGCCACTGGGCGTAGGTGTCGATGCGGCCGGCCAGGTTGTTGAGGAGCGCCTTGAGGGGGCACAGGTACAGCACCGAGGTGCCGGTCCACCGTTGCCCGGCCATCGCCGACAGCAGCGGGAAGCAGGCCGCCTCGGTCTTGCCGCCGGCCGTCGGCGCCAGCAGGACGGCGTCCCGCCCGTCCATGAGCGGGTCGACCGCCGCCCGCTGGAGGGGGCGCAGGTCGGGCCAGCCGAGGGTGTTGACGATGTGGTGCAGGACGACGGGGTCGAGCCGGTCGAGTGCGTCGGCCCCTCCCCCGGCCGGTTCCTCCCCGGCCGGGCTGTCGGCGTCCGCCATCACAGCTCCAGGTCGATGTCGTCGGCGGACGCGGAACCGCCGGCGACCGCGGCGGCCAGGTTCCGCTCCACGTCGGTGAGTTCGCCGCTCGCGACGGTCAGCCTGTAGTGCCGGCGGGGATCGAAGTCGTCGAACTGGTCCACGCGGTCGAGCACGTCCCCCACCAGCTTCTTCAGGAACAGCCGCGGCGCCACCCCGACCTTCCCGCCCAGCGCCCCGCCGACGGCCCGCGCGAGGTCCGCGACGTAGGCGTCGTCGACGACCGTCCGCACCCGCTCGGGCGACACGGCGGCGTCGGCGTACAGGTCCCGGATGGTGGAGCCGAGGCCGGCCAGGGACTCCCGGGTGAAGCCGGGCAGCCGGATCTGCACGGCGCGGGGGTTGTCGAAGCGCGGGTCGGTGGTGAAGTCGGTGGCGAGCCGCTGGGCGAGCGGGGCCAGGCGCTGGACGCCCTGCTGCCCGTCGTAGAAGGCCGGGGTGCCGGTGATGACGAGGTACAGGCCGGGGAAGCGGCCGGAGTGCACCTCGTCGATGAGCTGCCGCAGCGCGTTGAGCGCCTTGTCCCGGGCGTCGGAGCGCACGCGCTGCAGCGTCTCCACCTCGTCGAGGACGACGAAGAGCCCGGTGTGCCCGGAGTCGCGCAGCACGGTGAGCAGGCCCTGCAGGAACCCGAGCGCCCCGAAGTGGTCGAGGTCGCCGCGCACCCCGGCGGACCTGCGGGCGGAGGCCGCGACGTGCGGCTGGCCTCCGAGCCACGCCAGCACGGCCGCGGCGGTCGCCTCGTCGCCGTCGGCGAGGGCGGCCCGGTAGCCGCGCAGGGCGGTGGCGAAGGACGGGGCGTGGCGGGAGACCTCGGCCAGCCGCGCCACGAGCAGTTTCTCCACCTCGCCGGGCAGCCCGTCCTCGGCCGCGCCGGCCGCGAGTGCGTCCTCCTCCAGGGCGTAGAACCAGGCGTCCACGACCGGGCGCAGGGCGCTGGGCGGGAAGCTGGAGGTGGTGAGGCGTTCGGTCAGCCGCCGGTAGACCGTCTCCAGCCTGTGCAGCGGCGTCTCGTTCTCCGATACCTGGATCTCGGCCACGGCGAAGTTGCGGCGCTTGGCGCGCTCCCCCAGCCAGCGGGTGAAGAACGTCTTGCCGGAGCCGTACTCGCCGCGCACGGCCTTGAACACGGACCCGCCGGACGCGACGGCGTCCAGTTCCGCGTCGAGGGCCGCCTCGAACCGGTCGAGCCCGGTGGCGAGCAGACCGAGTCCGCTCTCGGGCACGGCCCCGCGGCGCAGGGCGTCGACGACGGTACGGCGGCGGGCGGCGCTGACCTGTGCGGAGCGCTTGGATCCGGTGGTGCTCACGGCGACCAGTGTTTCATCTCCAAGCGCGCCGGCACACGGGACCGGGACACTCCCCGCAAGCGGTCTGCGGCCGGGGCATCGCTCACCCGGGCCTGGGGTGTTCCGCGCGGCGGGCGGCCGTGGACGGCGACGCCCGGCGTCAGCCCGGCCCGAGGGCGAACTGCTCGCGCAGCAGTGCCTCGTGGAGGCGCAGGGTCCGCCCGTCGGGCAGGGTCTCCAGAACTTGCACGCCGTCGTAGTTGAGGAGTTGCCGCAGGACGGCGGCGAACCCGTCACCCCGCGCGGTGGGCATGCCGGCGCGCTGGGCGAGAGCGGTCACGGGCAGGGTGCCGCCCGCGTCGAGCAGGGCGGCGAGCGCCTTGCGGACCTGCTCCTGCTGCGGTTTGCGGGCCAGCCCGCCGAGCTGCGCCCGGTACGCCTCGGAGTCGAGCAGTGCCGTCACCAGCGCCTCGGCCCGGGAGACGAGGACCGGGGTGAGGAGGGCGTCGTCGCCTCCGGAGGTCAGCCCCACGTCGAAGAGCGCCTCGTGCGTCCGGGCGAGTTCGGCCCGCTTCTTCCGGGTCCTCGCCGTCGTCTTCCCGGAGGCTGCGGGGGCGGCGGGGGCCGCCGCGGCACCCGGCCGGCCGGTGTGCTCGTCCGGCGCCGGTTCCCCGCTCTCCTCCGGGGCCCACCACACGGGCCGCTGGTCGCCCAGCTCCCGCCATCCCCCGGGCGGTTCAGCGCCGAGCCGCAGGAAGGCGAGCACCGGGATGGCGACCTCGGCGAGGGAGGCCCCGCCGTGGTAGCCGGCCCTGAGGGCGGTGTAGCGGGAGTCGGCGTCCCACAGGGCGACGACGGACGCGCCGGGTTCGGGCCACACCACACGCGGTCCGGACAGTGGGATCTCCCGTTCGGCGGTGGGGCCGCCGGGCAGGCGGTGGCGGGCGGACGCGGGATCGGTGGCGGGGCCGGCCTTCGTGCCGTGCCGGTCGACGACGTGGCCGTGGTCGCTGGTGAGGACGACGGCCATGCCCTGGGTGGCGGCCGCCCGCAGCAGGTCTCGCAGACCGGGCACGTCGTCGATCCGCCAGGCACCGTCGCCGAGTTTCTGCTCCTTGGCGAGCCGGTCGTCGATGGCGTTGAGGACGACGGCGACGTGGGTTCTGCCGTCGGTCAGCGCCTCGGTGAGCGCCGGGCCGAAGGTGTCGCCCGCGGTCTCGGTGCGCAGGTCGTCCTTGTGGAACACGGCGGCCGGGGCCCCGCCCCACAGCTTCAGCGCGGGGAAGAGCCGCTTCTCGTCGGCCTGGGTGCCCTTCGTCAGCCTGCCGGCGAAGAGCGAGGTGCGGGACACGGCCGTGACGGTGGGCAGGGCGGCGGCCATCACCCGCCGGCGCGGGACGCCGCCCTCGGGCAGCGGGTCGAACTCCGCCCAGGAGCCGCGCAGTTCCTCGGCGAGTTCGCCTGCGATGGCCGCGCTCATGCCGTCGAGCACGAGCAGCAGCACCCGCCGCGCCTCCCCGTGCCGGACGACCGGCCCGACCACTCGGTCGAGGAAGGTCTCGACGGTGAGCATGGAACCGGGCTGGGTGCCGGCCTGCGTCCAGGAGGCCAGGGAGCGGGCGAAGGACGCGTCGATCCGCCTGCGCCGTTCCCCGACGCGGGCGCCGAGGGTGTCGTAGGCGGCCTTGAGGACGGGGTCCGGGTCGCCGCCGGCCTCGATGTGCTCCAGGGCGCAGTCGGCCCAGCCGGTCTCGTCGACGTGCCGCTGTATGGCGTCGGCGACGGTGGGTGCGTCGGCGGGCGGGTCGGTGGCCAGCCAGCGGGCGAGGCGCTGTCCCATGCGGGCGCGTTCGATGCGGGCGGACTCCTCCGGTTCGGCGGCCAGCCGGTGCGCCTCCAGGCGGCGTACGGCGTCCGCCACCGCGGCCGTGTCACCCGACGCGAGGGCCCGGCCGACGGCGGTGAACCGTGCTTCCAGGCCGCCGCGCAGGACGGGGCTCGCCTCCACGGCCCGCTCCGCGCCGAACCGGCGGGCCAGGGCGGATGCCCGGTCGAGCACGGTGCCGGTGGTGCGGCGTGCCTCGCGGGCCTGGTCGGCGTCCACGCCGCCGGCGCGGTGTCCGGCCGCCAGCAGCGTGGTCACGTACTCCTCGGCGGCCCGGCCGAAGACGGTCACCAGGGCGTCGAGCTGCTCGCCGGCCGCCGGGGGCTGTTCACCGAAGTAGCGTTCGGCGCGGCCCCGGGCCCGGTAGGTCTCGGGGGCGGGCTCGGCGTGCTGCCACAGGGCCGCGCACACCAGGCCGAAGGCGGCGGCGTCCGCGCCGCGTTCGGCGTCGACCAGGGCGAGCAGGGCGCGTCCGGCGAGGCCCGCCTGGTCCTCCTCGGCGAGGAAGGCGGCCAGTCCGGCGCGTTCGGGACCGCGCAGGGCCAGGAACCGTTCGGGGGCGCCGGGCCGGGTCGACCAGTGCAGCAGGGCCTGGGCGTCGAGCCGGTCGTCGCCCGGGCGGCGCCGGCCGCCCTCGGTGTCGTAGCGGCCCAGGCGCAGGCGGCGCTGGGCGAGCGCGGTGAGGGCGTGCTGCCTGGACAGCCAGCCGCCGGGTACGGGCGGCCAGCCGCCCCGGGCCGGCGGGGTGGCGTCGAGGAGTGCCTCGGCGGCCCAGTCGACATCCCTGAGCCTGGGGTCCGTCTGCCGGGCGCCGAACGCCTCGCGGACGACGTCCCAGCCGTCGACCGTGTCGATGCGCTGCTTGTGGACGCGGGCGAGGATCGCCGGGTCGAGTTCGTTCTGCTCGCGGTCGGTGAGGACGACCAGGACGGCGGGGCCCCGGCGGCGGCCCGTCAGGTGGTCGAGGACGAGTTCGTGGACGGCCAGCGGGGAGGGCGCCACCGCGATCCCGGCCGTGCGGCCCTCCCCCCAGACCGGCTCGGCGGGGCCGTCCCACCGGGGTTCGGAGCGCAGCAGCACGACCCGGCGCCTGCCCCCGCCGTCCCCCGTCAGGGAGGTGGCGAGGGAGGACTGCGAGGACAGGTACTGGGTGACGGTCACGGTGTTCATCCGGACGGCCCCGGGAACGGCGGTGTCGGTGGCGGAGTTGGTCATTCGATGACCTGCCAGGTGATCTCGATGGCCGCGTCGGGGTGGCGGGCGGCCAGGTCGGCCAGCTCCGCCCGGAGGTCGGCGACGGCCCGGGCCGCGGTCGTGCTGCGATGCCCCGACTTCCGTCCGGCGGCGCCGCCGGACGGCGAGGGGGCCCCCTGCGGCTGGGTGTACGGGATGCGCGGGTCGCTGGTCGGCGTGTCCAGGGACTGGCCGTCGGCCGTGGGGGGCGGGGGCACGGCGGGCGCGGGCGGCGGGGTGGCCGTTGCCTGACCGCGCTTGAGCAGGGTGACGACCTCGCGCTGGGCGCGGGCCAGGGCTTCGCGCAGGTCGGCGGTGCGCTGGTCGTCGCGGGCGATGTTGCGCAGCGAGTCGAGCAGCGCCTCGCCCTCGGGGCCGAGCCCGGCGGCGAGTTCCAGGGTGCTCCAGGGCGCGGAGGCGACGGCCTCCGCGACGGCGCGGGCCTTCTTGATGGAGGTGCCGTACCGGTCGGCGCTGGTCTCGCCCAGGTCGAAGGAGGCCAGCGCCTCCACGGTCTTCTTCGCCCCGGCCGCTCCCTTGCCGGCCTCCGCCGTGAGTGCGTCCAGCAGTTCCAGTGCACGGCGGGCGAGGGCGAGCCGTCCGGTGTCGGCGGTCTGGTCGAGGCCGAGGAAGGCGGCGTGGGCCTCCAGTTGGTGCACCAGGCCGGCCGCGTGGTCCCGGTGGGCGCGGGCGGCGTCGATGATCTGGCGGGCGAACTGGTTGACCATCCGGCCGCGCCGCAGGGCGGGCGGCTTCTGCCCGAAGATCGTCTCGAAGCGCTGCCGCGCGGTGTCCCAGTCGGGCTCGGCGGGCAGCGGCTGGCTGCGCAGCGCGTCGTGGTCCTTGACGGCGGACAGTTCGGGCGCGGGGTCCAGGACGGTGCCGCCGCGCACCCACACCCGGTCGTCCATCTCGGCGAAGGCGGCGACGACGAGCCGGACCAGGAAGTCGGGCAGGCCGCGCGGGTCGGGCTCGTCCGTCCAGTCGGCCAGTTTGACCAGGGACAGGTCCCCGGTGACGCCCCGGGACCGGGCGAGCTGCCGGAAGTGGTCGGCCCAGTAGCGGGACAGCTCGAAGTACGCCTCCTTCTGCTGCCCCAGGCGCAGGGGCCCGGCGATCCGCTGCATGAGCCCGCGGTCGCCTGCCGGGACCTCCACCCGCCCGTCGCGCGCCTCGGCGGCGGCCCGGACGTGGGTGAACACCTTCCTGGTGTCGGCGGGCCTGGCGGCGGTACCGGTCTGCTCTGGGTCGAGGTCCGGGTGGGCCGGGTACTGGTGGGCGAGCAGCCTGCCCGCGACGTGCCGGATGCCGTCGTACATGTTCTGCCCGAAGGACAGGGTCAGGCCGTCCACGTCGGGCAGGGCGACCAGATGGTCGTCGAAGTCGGGCACCACGTCGGCGGCCTGCTTCTGGGCGAGTCCGTACGCCTGCTTGAAGGCACCCCTGACCTGCTTGAGCAGGGCCTCGCGCTGGGTCTCCAGCAGTCCCTTGGCGCGGCTGCGGTTGTCGGCGTTGAGGTGGCCTGCGTACTGGGTGTCGAAGCGGTGCTCGTCGGCGAGGGCCTTGTCGATGACGACAAGGCGCCGGAAGTCCGCGAAGCGCTGCGCGGACAGGTGCGCGGGCAGCCACGCGACGGTGCGGGACCGCTCGCCCTGCTGCCGCTCACGCAGCCGCTGGATGCGGTTGGCGTCCTCCACCGGGCCCCACTCGCCCTCGTCGAAGGGGAGGTCCATGGCGATGCGCCACAGGCCGTTCTGCTGCGGCATCAGGTCGTGGTCGGGCAGCTCGTCCTCGTCTGCGACGTTGCCGAAGACGATCTCGGCGGTGCGGGCGGTGCCGCGCCAAGTGAAGCCGAGCTGGTCACTCAACTGGCCGTTTTCGACACCCAGTTCCTCCGACAGCAGGCGCCGGGCGAGCGCGGCCCGGTTGCCGGGGTTGTCGTTGACCTGGGCGTTGGCGATGACGGAGTCCACGTCGACGCCGGACAGCTCCAGCCGCACACCGGGGTTGGTCTCGGTGCCGGTCTCCTTGATCTCGGGGAACCGGGCGGCCCACTCGGCGACCTTGTTCTTGATGATGCCGACCTCGGCACCCGGGATGGGCGCGAGGACCGAGCCGTGGTTGAGCGCGCCGAGCCGCCGGATGGTCAGCTCCGACAGCGCGGGCACGCTGGGCGCGAGCGCCGACAGCAGCAGGGTGCACACCAGCCGGTTGTCGCCGGTGAACATCCGGCAGCCGCCCAGCCGCTTGGGGTCGGTGATGGACTCGGGCCGGTTGCGGTACTGCTCGACATCGTCCTCGGTGATGTCGTACGAGCTGAGCAGATAGGGCCTCAGCTTGGTCTTGTAGAGCTTGTCGGCGGCCTCGAAGACGACCTTGAGGCTGTCGGTGAACGGCTTGTCGCCGCCCTCGGCGATCACCGGGTAGAGGTCGCCGACGGGGATGAGCTGACCGAGGCGGATCTCGTTGCGGTGGTCGGCCAGGAGCTGGCCCATCAGCTTCAGACCGGTGCGGGAGCGCTGCAGCGCGGACGAGATGTGGACGAGGGTGTCCATGAACGCCGGCGAGAAGGGGTACGTCAGCCGGAACGACTCCTCGTCCGCGCCGGTGGTGCCCTTGTCGGAGCCCAGGAGGGTGTCCCAGACCTGTGTGCCGGTCCTCTTGGTCTGCGCGAACGCCGCGTCGATCAGCCTGGCCGCCTCGTCGTCCCTGGGCTTCAGGAGGCGGGCGTGGGCGATCTGGGGGAGGTTGCGGTCCTCCAGGGTGATCTTGTCGAACCGGCCGGAGGCCAGGTTCAGGGTGTCCTGGATGGACGACTCCGCCGCGCCGGACACCTCCTCGCCGACCAGCTCGCGCAGGTCGCGCTGGCGGGCGATGAACGACACCACGGGGATGGCGCGACGGGCGTCGCCGCCCTCCACGAAGTTCGTGATCTTGCTGGCCTCGCGCGCCACGAACTTCTGGTCGTGGATGAGGGTGGCCAGCCACAGGATCAGCTCGTCCATGAACAGGATCAGCCCGTCGTAGCCGAGCGACTTGGCGTGCTCGGCGATCACGGACAGGCCGGCGTCCAGGGAGACGAAGCCGTGCTCGTCCTCGGCGGCGTTCCTGGCGAAGCCGGGCAGGAGGTTGGTGCTCGCGTCGTTGACCAGCTTGGCGCGCAGCTCGGCCGGGGCGGAGGGGTTCTTGAGGTTGAGCGGGGTCTCTCCCTCGTGGTCCTCCTCGGCGGCGAGCGCGGTTTCCAGCAGTTGCGGGGTCCAGGCGAAGCCCTCGCCCCACTCGTCCTCCTCGCCGTCGTCCGCGTCGCTGCCGCCCAGGCCGCGGATGACGGCCTCGTCGCCCATGTTGGCGCGCATGGCGCGGATGTCCTCGAAGAGGGAGTCGGTCCGGTACACCTGCGGGGTCGGCGCGTCCGGGTGCAGCTTCTTGACGTGGTGCACATAACCGCCGAGGACACGCTGCTCCAGGGCCTTCGCGCCGAGCATGTGGTACGGCACGAGCAGAAACCTCTTGCCGTCCGTGCTCAGCCACTCGTGCCGGGTCAGCACCGGGTCGAGCTCGGTGCGGGCGCGGGCGGCCGGGTCGCCGCTGAGCAGCGCGTAGAGGACGGCCATGAAGTGCGACTTACCGGAACCGAACGAGCCGTGCAGATACGCCGCCTTGGAGCGGTGGCCGTCCAGCGCGGACTTGATGAGGGCCAGCGCCTCGTCGAAGTTCTCCAGCAGCCGCTCGGTGACGACGTAGTCCTTGAGCGCGTTCTGGGCGCCCTCGGGCGTCGTCGCCTCGGCGAGGGACAGCACGAAGTCCGAGGTGGAGATGGACTCCTTGATGTCGATGACATCGCGGAGGAGGGGCTGCTGGGCCATTGCGGTTTCTCGCTCTCCTTGCGGACGTGCGGTGTGCGGCTGTGCGGTGTGCGGGCGGGCCGGGGCCGGAGGCCCCGGCCCGCTTTCGGTTTCTGCTACTTCTTCGCGGCGGTGCGGCGGCCCCGGGTGGCGGCCGGGGGCCGCCAGGCGCGCAGGTCGTCGTCGGTCAGGCCGTGCTCGCCCTGCTTCTGTTGCCGGTAGCCGGCGAAGAAGTCGGCCGGGGAGCCGCTGTAGAGCATGTCGAACTCGTTGTGCCACTGCTCCAGCCACGGCTGGAGCTCCAGCAGGCCCGCGAGGAAGGGGGTGATCTCCTCGGTGGACAGCGCGGTGTTGGTGAAATAGGTGGCCAGCGCTTGGGCCTGCTCGCGGTGGTCCCAGCCCGCCCAGCCGTACAGCTCGGGGGTGGCGGCGTTGGTCTGGGCGTAGGAGATGAACCGCTCCTTGGGCACGTCCAGCTTCCCGCGCGCCTTCCAGTAGGAGGGGCGCAGGAAGTCGGCCGAGGTGTACTTCGGCGGCACCGGGATGGAGTCGCGGATCTTCCGCTTGGCGGGCTCGTCCGGGGCGGCGTCCTCCCGGCGCTGGAGGTCCCACACATGCTCCCAGTCCGCGCGCTTCTTCAGGCCGCTGGGCTTGTAGCGCAGCGCGGCCAGGAACGGCACATGCTCGCCGCTGACCAGCTCCGCCACCACGGCCGGCAGCTCCTTGCGGGGGGCGTAGAGCTTGGCGACGGCGGTGAAGTCCTCATCACGGGAGAGGGCGTCGGTCAGCCGGGCCAGGGCGAGGAGGGCGGGCTGGCCGCTCTCGTCGAACCACAGCTCACGGGCCTCCATCCGGTCCAGCAGCCAGGCGCGCAGCGCCTTCTCCTGCATCGCGTCCCAGCCCTCGGTGGCCCACCGCCGCTTGTACTCCGGCCGCTCCACCATCCCGATCGCCCGGTTCGACTCGATGACCTCGATCCGCCGCTGCACCACCGCGCGGTAGGCGGCCGGCCAGTGGGCAGGGATCTCGGTAATCGGAGGGAACCGGTGGTTGTGGTGCTCGAACCAGGTCGTGGCGACCTCACCGCGGGCGACCTTGCGGGCCAGCACGATCGCGAAGGCACGCTCAGCGGGAGCGATCTCCGGGACCTCTTGGGCGGGTGCCGTGATCTCCTCGTCCAAGAGCCCGTAGAGGGCGTAGACCTGCCAGTCCAGCTCCTCCTGCAACGCGACCATCCGCGCCCGGGTGGATGCCCACTTCTCACGCCCGGCGCGCAGGGCGGCCGCGGTGGGCACCCCGGCGGACACGACGGCGGACGGGACGGCGGAGGCGAGTTCCCGGGCGAGGCCGTCCAGCGCGGTGCCGAGTTCCGTGGGGAAATCGGCCGGGAGCGGGAATTCCTCCAGCTTGGTTCCGGTGAACTCGAAGCGGTGCTCCCACGGCTCGTCGGCGCCCGCCACATCCGCACCGGGCCGCCCCTTGTCGTGACTGACCTGCCGGAGCCAGAAACCGGCCGTGGAGCTGTTGAGCAGCCCGAGCAGCCGCAGGTGCTCCTCCTCGCTCGCCCCCTCCCGCAGCTTGATCACCGGAGCGGACTGTTTGAACACCTTCCCGCCCCGGTCCAGCACGAAGTGATTGTGCGTGGCGACAAATGCGAACGGGATCGCCCACTGGTGCGCCCCCTGGTCCCTGGGAAGCTGGTGCCACTCCCACCACGGCCGGCCGTCCGTGAAATATTTTCCACCCGAGAATGTGGCACGATTTCCCAGTTCGGTCCGACGCGGCCATAGCCAAGTGGCCAGCCCGGGAAAAGCCTCCGGGTGCACCAATTCGTGTCGATCGTCATACGGATGAAAGGCGTCATCCCCGTCCGCAAACCGAAAGTCACGCACCTCGTCACCCACGACAAGGCGTCGGACGTATTGAGGCTCGGCGTTGACCATCTCAAAAGTACGGGGAACAGCACTCATAGCGTCGTCTGCCCCCATGATCCCGTAGAACCCGATCCGGTGCAGGTCACGCTTCAGAATTCCCTGACGGGCCGTGTTGATCTGCTCAAGCATCTCCTGGCCACCATCGGCGAGGACCCACGGCTGCCTGGCAAAGTACTTCTCGCGGTCCAGGTCATCCACAGACACCCACCGGCTCACCGAACCAGGCTTGTCGATCTGGTCCACGATCGCTTGCCAGACCAGGCCCTCTCCGGCCCTCTCCGGCGCTGTGGGTTCACCCTGCACACCGCGTACGGTTCGGATGACCGGCGATCGCTTGTCGCCACCTCGCCGCCTACCCACGAGAATGACCGTCGGGGTCCCGTGTCCGGGAATGTACGCACCGGAGGTGTCGATCACCTCGGTCAACTCCACCGCGTGCCCGAAGTATCCCTCGATGAGCTTCGCCCCGAACTCCCGCTTCATGAACGAATTGGCGGTGATCTGCCCGACCGTGCCGTATCCGCGCCCCTCAGCATCTCCGCGCCTGGCCAGCTCGAAGAACCGCTGGGCGAACGGCACGGACAGCGCATACTTTCCCGTGCACGCCGGATACAGATCCCGGTAAAGAGTATTTAGGGTCTTGTCCTTGACTGTGATGTACGGCGGGTTCCCCACCACCACGTGATACCGCCCCGGCCGCAAGATTTCCGGGTACTCGTGCACGTCCTCAGTGGCGTACTTGAACTCGGCCAACTCGTCTGCGAAGTCCTCGTCCGCCCCACCGAAAAGGTGGCCCTGCTGGGAGCGGCGGGACTTGATCAGCGAGTCACCGACTGCCAGGGACACCGGCCAGTCGTACCTCGCCGCCGCGGCCAGCGTCCGCACACCCGCAGCCGCCATGGCGGCGACCAGCAGGCGGAAGCGGGCGATGGCCACCGCGAAGGGGTTGATGTCCACCCCGTGCACCGAGTCCAGCGCGGCCCGCACCCGCTCGTGCACGTCCGTGCCCGGCCGCCTCTCGCCCCACAGCCGCACCAGTCGCCGGAAGGCGCCCAGTACGAAGTGGCCCGACCCGCAGGTGGGGTCGATCATCCTCAGGCCTTCGCAGCCGAACTCCCGGACCGCCGGGTCCATCGTGCGGTCGAGGATGAACTCCTCCACGAACTCCGGGGTTTGCAGCAGCGCGTACGTCTTCCGGGCCGCCTCGCTGAGGTCCTGGTACAGGTCGCCCAGGAAGCGGGTGTCCCACCCGGACGTGCCGTCCTCGCTGAGCGGGTCGGTGAAGTCGTGGACCAGCGCGCCGGCCTCATTCCTCCGGCGCCAGAACTCCACCAGCTCGCGCGCGCCGTCGTGGGAGAGCGGGATCTGGTACAGCGGGTTGTGCCGCCGGCCGAACAGGAGCCGGCCGGCCTGCCCGGCACCCAGCTCTCCGAAGGCGCTCTCCAGCCAGCCCCGGTAGGTGGGGTCGGCGTCCGTCTCCGCGTAGTGGTCGTAGCGGGTCTCGGCCAGCTCGCGCCGGCCGGCGTCCGGGCCCGTGACGTACGGCTCGGGGATCAGGCGGTTGTCCTCGCAGAACCGCACGAAGACCGTGCCCAGCACCCACGCCACCGCGACCTGCGTGACCCGCTCGTCCAGCCACGAGGTCCACGTCGCCGCCGTACGCCCGAGCTTGCGCGCCCGGTCGTACTCGGCCCGCAGTCGCGCGCCGACCTCGTCCAGCGCCCCCACCTGTCGCCCGAGGTCGGTCTCGACCGCCTTGACCTGCTGCTTGAGGTCGTCCAACAGAGTCTTGCGGTCGATCATCCGACGTCTCCCCCGACACCAATCGCCACGATCCCGCCGGACCCCCGGTGGGCGTTGCCCACCCACGTGTCCGGGAGCTGGATCCACTCCCCCAGACCGGCCTGGTACGGCACGGCCACCTGCCCGAGCCTCGGCTCGCGCGAGGGGTCGGCCTGCGGAACCAGGAGCCACAGGCCCCGCCCGCCCCGCCGGGCCGCCGACGCCAGCCGGTCCAGGACCCCCATCGCGTCGTACCGGGCGAACACCCCGGCCTCCGTCAGCAGGACGGGTCCGGCCGCGGCGCCGCCGCCGTCACCGCCGTCGCCCAGCAGTTCCACGATCCGGGGCTCGACGGACCCCCACGCCGTCCGCGCGTACTCCGCGAACCGCACCGCGCCCTTCGTGCCCGGCTCGGCGGCGTCCGCCTTGAGCAGGGTCTCCCAGGTCGGCTTGGTGCCCGGCGTGACCTGCCCGTGCAGGGCCTGGAGGAACAGCTCGGTCACCGACAGGACTCGCGCCCCCAGCCGTTCGGCGCCCAGCTCCCGCACCGCGTCCCGTACGAGCTGCTGCCGTACGGTCAGCACCCGGTAGCCGTCCCGGCGGGCCGAGGCGACGAGCCGTTCCTCCGCGCGCACCGCGCCCGCGAGCTGCGGGTCGTCCGCGTAACGGGTCACGGTGCCGACGCGGGTGGACTGCCGCCGGGCGCCCGTCGTGAGGTAGCTGGAGGTGTCGTCCACCCGCGTCGGCAGGTAGCGCAGCGTGCCCGTGTCCTCGCGTGTCTTGAGCGACAGCTCGAAGCCCGCGTCGCGCAGCGCCTTGGTGAGCGGACCACCGGTCGGCAGGTCGTGCGTCGTGCCGCCGCGCCCGTCCGGGACGACCAGCTCGGGGAAGCGGGCGCGGACCCGCTCGTGGACCTCCTCGCCGGTCAGGCCGGGCTGCCTGCCCTCGGGCACACCCGGGTTCCAGCGGACGAGCCCGGCCTGGGTCAGCCGCAGGGCGCGGACGAGCGGCAGGTCGCGCGGGTAGATCTCCAGGCGCGGGGTGGCGGCGGCGTTGACGGACGCGGCGGCGGCCAGTTCGACCATGCGCCGCTCGTCCCAGTCGACCGTGCCGGGCGGCACGGTCACCGCGCCCAGTTCGGCCAGCACGGTCGCGGCCGTCGGCAGGGTGTCCGGCCCGGTGAGCCGGTCGGCCGTCCTGCCCAGCCTGGCCGCGTAGTCCAGCAGACCGGGCGCGGTCGGGGTGTCCGGTGCGTCGTCCTCGCGCACGTCCAGGGCCAGCAGGCCCGCGCCGAGGGACTCCTCGGTGGCCTTGCGGTTGGGCTGGTGCTGGAACTCCGCCTCGTCGGGGGCGAGTTGCTCGGCCTCGACCACGGCGCGCACCGCCGCCAGCGCCAGCGCGCGCCGCTGCTCGCGCTCGGAGAGCTGGCTGCCGCGCCGCACCGCGAGGGCGTCGGCTATCTCGACGGCGGAGGCGACCCGCCCCATGCCCGCGAGGAGGTCGAGGATCTCGGCGCGCAGGGCGCGGACGGCCGGGTCGGCCTTCCAGCGCTTGCGCTCCTCCCTGAGTATCTGCGGGATGCGCCCGGCGCTGAGGCCCAGCACCTCGGCGACGTCCTTCTGCTTGGGCCACACCCCGATGTCCGGCAGGACGCCGCGCTCGTCGGGCAGGCGCAGCAGCAGCCGCACCATCTCGGCCTTGTTCCGGTTGGAGCCGTTGTTGTTGACGACCGGCACGAAGATCGTGGCGAGGGCGTCGAGGCTGACGGCGCGCAGGGCGCGGGCCGAGAGGCCGCCGCCGGCGTCGGTCGTCGCCAGGTCGCCCGCGAGGGCGGACTCGGCGGCGGTGAGCTGGTCCAGCTCCTCCTTCGCCTCCGCCCGGCCCTCGGGCGTGAGCGGCGAGACGGGCGTGCCGCGCAGCCTCTCGCCCCACTCCCGCTGCCGCCGCTGCACCTCGTTGCGGGTCTTGGCGCCCAGGCCCGGGGCGTTGACGAGCTTGCGGCGGCTGTAGTCGAGGAGCTCGCCGACGGTGCTGATGCCCAGGCCGTAGAGGAAGGACTGGGCCGCACCCGTGAGACCGGAGACGGTCAGGGGGGTGTCGCGGGTGACCTCGGCGGCGAGGCGGTCGCGCTGCTGCTCGGCGGTCTCCGGCTCGGCGTCCGCGATAACACCCCGGGGGGCCGCCTGCGCCGCGCCGGGGCCCGCGGCGGGACCGGCGCCGGCCGGGGCCGGGTGGCGGGTGCGGTGGCTGGAGGGGACGGTCTGCGAGGCGTCGAGGAAGACCTTGCGCCAGGCGTCCCGCATCGGCTTGAGCTCGGGGAACCGCTTGCCCACGTCGCGGTGCAGGGCCTTCCGGAAGAAGGCGACCAGCCCCTCGCGCACGGCCGGGTCGAACGCCTCGGCCGCGATGGTCGGGTACGGCCACTCCTCCGGGTCGGTCATGCGCGGCGGGACGCTGCCGTCGCCCCATCTGGGCAGCTCGCGGGAGGCCATCTGGTGCAGGGTGACGGCCACGGCGTACCGCTCGGCGTGGGAGTCGTAGCTGCCGCGCGTGATGACGTCGACGAACGGGTCGAGGTAGCCGTCGGTGCCCGCATCGGTGTTCTTCGCCGGGTATCCGGCGAGCGAGAAGTCGATGAGGACCAGTTCGCGGGTGCGGTTGGGGCGGATGCGGACGGCGATGTTGTCCGGCTTGATGTCGCGGTGCCAGACGCCCTCGCCCTCCAGGAAGTCGACCGCGCCGAAGAGGTAGTCGCCGTACGCCTCCAGCTGGTCGACCGGTAGCCGGCCGTCGTCGCGGAGCTGGCGGGCGACGGTCTCCTCGCGGCGGCGGGGCGCCTTCCGCTCGCCCGGCTCCCCGCCGTCGTCGCGCTCGTCGCCCACGTATTCCAGCGCGAGGACGGTGCGGCCCGCGATGCGCAGCGGCTCCGGTTCGACGAGGCGGATGATGCCGGAGTGTGGGCGCAGGCGGCCCATCACCTCGGCCTCGCGGACGAGGATGTCGCCCCGGCTGTCGGACAGGGCCACCTTCAGCACGGCCAGCGGGCGGGTCCTGCGTGTCCCGGCCCGGAGGTCGCGGACGAGGAAGGCGCGGCTGGTGGAGCCCGTGCCCAGCCGGCGGCGGACCTCCCAGCGGCCGTCGAGCACATCCCCGGGGACGGCCTCCAGCGGGTCCTTCCCGGGCGCACCGGCGGTCTCGGAAGCGGTGTCGGACGCGGCCTCGGAGGCGGGGGCTGTGAGGGAGTCCTCGACGACCTCCAGCATCTCCAGGAAGTCGTCGACGCCGGCCAGGCGCCGGTCCGGGCTGTAGGCCGTGGCCGCCTGCACCAGTTCGTCGACGTCCTCCGACAGGCCGTCCACCAGGGAGCTGGGCCGCAGCCCCTCCCCCGCCTCCAGGCGGGCCCGCAGCTCGCCCTGGCTGGCGGCCGGGGCCCGGTCGGTGACCAGCAGGTAGGTGAGGACGCCGAGGCCGTAGACGTCCAGGGAGACCGGGTCGGGGCGGAGCGCGGTCAGCTCGGGCGCGAGGTAGGGGTCCTCGTCGTCGGCCAGGTTCATCGCGGACAGGGCAGTCGGCGCCAGGCGCGTGGCGCCCCCGCCCGGGGAGGAGTCCGCGCTGCGCTGGGTGGCGATCTGCCAGTCGGAGATCTGCAGCCTCGGGCTGAGCCAGGCCGCCTCCTCGCCGACCGCCTTCCCCGGTCCGCCGTCAGGGCGGGGCAGGACGTGGACGGAGCGGGCGGCCAGGGCCCTGTGGTGGATGCGCCGGGCGTGCGCGGACCGCATGGTCTCGGCGAGCTGGCGGACCAGCGCCATCCGGCCGAGGATGTCCAGCTTCGCGCCGTACTGGACCAGGTACTCGTCCAGCTTCATCGTCCGCCGGTCGTAGTCGAAGACCAGCGCGGGGCCCGCCGGGTGCCCCGTCGGGAAGTACTGCCGGTAGGGGACGACGCCCGGATGCCGGAAGCGCTGCAGGACGGCCGCCTCGCGGCGGGCGGCGTTCTCCACGGACTGCCGCAGCGAGGAGTCCGAGCCGCGCTCGCTCAGATAGACGCGGACCCGGGCGCGCTCGGGCAGCTCGCTGTGGTGCGCCTCGTAGTCGGCCCAGGTCTGACCGGAGTCGAAGGGGCGGCGCTCCAGCTCGTACGGGCCGACCTTGTACTCGGCGTCGCTGCGGCGAATACCGGTCTTCTCCAGTGCGGCTCTGATCCGGCGGGAGTCGCCCGGGGAGATCCTGCTGCGCTCGTCACGCGGGGGCCGCTTGAGCAGCTCGACCAGCTCGGCGACCGTGTGGACGCCGTTGCGGTCGTGGGCGGGCAGCCGTACGCGCAGCGAGTCGTCGGTGAAGCAGACGGCCTCGCCGACCCAGATCCGCCTGCCGAGCCGTCCGGCCTGCCCGAGCAGTCCGGACAGCTCCTTGGCCTTCTTGTTGACCAGGTGCAGGGGGTTGGAGTGGGTGCGGCGGTGGCCGCCGGGCGTGGTCTGCACCCAGGTGCCGCCGGCGGAGGTGACCGAGCCGTGCCAGTCCTTCAGCTCGATCATGTAGACGCCGCCGGGGGCTGCGACGAGCAGGTCGACCTCGCGGACGTGCCCGGTGCCTGCGGTGAAGGTGAAGTTCGACCATGCCCGCCACGGATCGGCGTCCGGCAGTTTCTCCCGGATGGCCTCCAGGCCGCGGCGTTCGTGGTCGAACTCGGACTCGGTGACCGTGGTCCACCGGCCTTCCCGCATGTGCTGTCCTCGCTCGTCGTTTCCGCTCCCCCGGCCTGCCGGGGCCACCCGCCCCGCAGGCCGGTCCCCGGGCGGGATCCTAACGGGTCGGCCCGACATGGGTGGAGGAATCACGGATCACACCTATGAGACATTCGCCCTGGCCGGCAGGGGCGCCGGGCCGGGATCAGCGGCGGCGCCCGAGGGTGGGCAGCCCGCCCGAGACGGTCCGCACACTGCTGCCGCGCTCCGTGATGTCGCGGAGTTCCTCCCGGAACTCCTCGGCCGCGCGGTCGTCGCCGTACAGGAACACGCCGTCTCCCGGCGGGCGCACGGGGTACGACCGCTCCCCGCCCTGCCGGACCCCGGCCCCCGGGATCCGCCGGGCCACGACCGGCTGCTCCCGCCACCCCTTCCCCGGGGAGGGACAGGCGCATCCCATGCCGATCAGAAGCTCACACCGCGTGCACCTGGTTCCGCTCACTCGACCCCACCCCCGGGACGCCCCTTGACACCGACATCACGTCGACCGCCACCACCAGCCTACGCAGGCGCCCGCGAACGTCAATCCCTTTGACTGAGTTTTCACCCACCTTCTCGTCGGGTGTGCTCACCGCCTGGGGCGACGGCCGAGGCCGTCCCGACATGCCTGTGCGGCGGGGCCGGCCCGCCGTTCCGGAGCGTCCGGCTCCCCGTGGAACTCCAGAAGATGCCGACCGGCGCAACGGCGGAGCGTGCGGGTGCGGGATCTGAGGAGAAGGGTGTGGCCGGCGCCGACGAACGCTGGGCCCATCACCTCGCGGCCGAGCTCGCGCGTGGCGACATGGTCGATCTCCGCAAGCAGCAACGGTGTCCCACCGGACGTGGAGAGCTGCATGTCAGGCGCTGTTTCGAGGACTCTTCGGCGGGCGCTGCGGGCCCCTTGCGCATCACTGCCCGTGGTACATGCGGTGCAGGTCGACGAGCTCGACGTCGCCGCGCCGGTCGGCCTCGCGCCGAAGGTCGTCGGTGAAGCCGGAGCGGGCGAAGAGCAGCAGCTAGCGCACTGCCTCACAGGATCAGCCGGATCCGGCTGTGGCGGTCCTTCAGGACGGGCGTCACATGAGCGTCGAGATCCTGGACAATGCCTTCGTGCCGCGTCGGCACGAAGGCTGCTTCACCTCGAAAGTCCAGGTCGGGTCACCTCCGCAAGCGAAGTGGCCGTTCCACACAGTGGATGGCCGGAAACAGGTCGAACGTGATGCCCGGCTCGGTGAAACCGCAGGTCAGGAACGCTTCTCCGCAGGCTTGAGGATGGCGACGCACTCCACGTGATGGGTCATCGGAAAGGTGTCGGCCTGAGAGGGCATCGAAAAAACCAGCTCAGAGCCTGTTTCTCGGTCCCCTGGCCCGCGTGCGGGCGCCCAGAGCGTCAAACGAGCGTCACGACCAAAAGCCCACCCCCCTCCGGCTCGGGGCAGGGCATGCCACCAAGACCACGCCCCTGCACGAGTCCGCCCGCGTTCGCTCCGGACACCGGCTCCCACATCATGTCCCGCACCGCTTCTCCGGCCGCCACAATGGAACCAAGCCCTCCAGCACGCGGCGCCCCGCCTCCGTTCCGGAGAACCTCTCCGGAACGGAGGCGGGGCGGAGGCCCAGGACCTCACGCCATACCGGGGGAAGTTCCAGCGGCGTCTGCCAGAGTCGCTGGACGAGTTGCAGAGCCCCACTTCGGTTTCGGTGCTGCGCACCCTCGTCGGTCGCACCGTGCGCGTCGTGAAGGAGGACGCCTTCCGCCGGTTCGCCTCCCGCAGCAGCCGGGCAGCCGCGTGACGGACATGCCGGAGCTGCAACACACGGCTTCTGCCGGATGTGACCGCGTTCGGCTTCCCGTACTCCCCTGGTTCTTCCCCGTGGACACGCCGTGCGAGCGCACCGCCTCACGAACCGTCCCGGCCAAGACCTCGACGTCGCCAACGAGGGCCCGGCGCCCACAGCCGACACCGCAGCCACACTCCACAGCGGTATCGAAGCGCGGGGATGGCCGACGTACACACTGGAGACCGCCCCGCTGTCCGCCCGCTTCCCCGTGTCGGACCCGGCGACCGCAGGACTGCGAGGTCGACATTCTCAAGGGGATCTTGACCAGGGCGCGCTATCCGGCTCCGAAGCGTGTGCGGCGCCCTGCCACACGTCGCCGATGACGAACTGGCCTTGTCCACGAGAACGGACAGCCCTGCCCGGTGCTGTTCGATTGCGGCAGCTCCGGGAAGTGGAACCGGCACGCTCTCCGTCAGGCTAGAAAAGGCCGGTGCGCATGTGGTGCGTGAGGTTCTCGAGGGCCTCACGCAGCCACGGGCTACGGACGGCCGGCAACCGGGCCAGCGTGCGCTGGAAGGTCCCCGCGTCGCCCCGGAACAGGTGGCGGGGCGCGGCGGGGGCGGGTCGTCGCGGAGGACGCCGTCGGCCAGGGGTCCGGAGTCGGGGAGGTGGGGGTGCGACTCGGGGAAGGCCATCCACGGGCCTTGACCCCGAATCCTGGACACGGGTTATGCGGCTGGCGTCAGCGTAGTTGATGTGGTCCGGGACGCTGCTTCGTAGGCGATGGGGCTGCGGTGCCCGAGGCTGGAGTGGCGGCGTCGGGTGTTGTAGCGGTGCAGCCAGCGGAATGCGCCGAGGCGGGCCTCGCGCTCACCGGACCAGCTCTTTCGGCCCTGGAGGGTCTCGCGTTTGAACGTCGCGTTGAAGGACTCGGCGAGCGCGTTGTCCGCCGAGCTGCCGACCGCGCTCATGGACTGCCGGACGCCCGCTCCTGCGAAAGCGAGTCCTGGTCTACAGGTGACCGACGCGTCAGGGCGGCCATCCCTCTGGCTCATACCTCTCGTCGATTCGGCGAGGAGCCACGCCGAGAACCAAGCTCTCCATGGCGTAAGGCATCGGTCCGAAGCTCGCAACCCAGGTCTCAACGAGATGGATCACGCCTACTTCATCAATGCCCAGGAAGAATCGACCGTGGTCCAGTTCGCCGAGCGGGTACAGATGGCGCCCGATCTCCTCGCACCACTCCGTGAATCGGTCCTCCTCGCCCCAGACCAGCTCGGGGTTCAACTCGAACGGCGTGCGTGCGCAACTGACCCCTGGTCCGCTGACGTTCACGGTCAAACCGCCGAACTCTTGCAGGAAGGCTTCCGCAGCATCGTGCTTGGCGAGGCCGGCTGCTTAGAACATGGATCGCCAGCGGGTCGTGTCCACCTTCCGTTCAGGCGTCCATCCCGATGCCTCCAACACCTCATCCACCTCTGGCGACCAGCTACTCATCTGGGCCCGGACCCCTCAGCCATGGGTGAGCAGTGGTCATCTCGGCGACTGACGTCACTGAACAGTGTGTGACCGCTTCACGGAAAGCGAGCCAGAACCCGTTCTCGTGGACAAAGCCATCGAACCGACCAGTCAGCGTCTACATCCCGATTCCGGCCTGATCATGATGAGCTGGGCAATGCGTGAGGGCCGGGCGCGCGAGCGTCCGGCCCTCAGTCGTCGTGCGTCAGGAAACGGGGAACCAGGCCAACAGGCGCTTGGCGATGACCGGTACATCGATGTTGTCCTGCGCGACTTCCTCGACGAACGGGCCGGCGATGGAGACGTGCGGTGAAGGGATGCCGGCGCTGACACCGTTGAGCCGCAGGAAGACGCGCATGGCGAGCCAAGCGGTGCGCTTGTTGCCGTCGATCAACGCGTGATTGCGGGCAACGGAGTGCAGCAGGGCAGCCGCCTTGTCGTGCAGTGCGGGATACAACTCGGCCCCGAACACGTTGGTCCGGGGCCGTTCGATCGCCGAGACCAGTAGTCCCATGTCGCGTACGCAGTGCTCGGTACCGTTGGCCTTGCGAGCGATGGCCAGGATCTCGTCGATCTGGATGTAACGCACTTCGGTCACTTCAGGTAGTCCAGGATCTCCGCGTCGCTGTCCATGAGCTCGGCCAGAACGTCATCGACCCTCAGCTCGGCCCGGTCCTGGGCATCACGGATCGCCTCGATGGCGAGTTCCTGCTTGCTGCGGCCCTCACGACGAGCGCGCTCGGTGAGCTTTGCGTCAAGGTCGTCGGGGAGTCGGAGTGTCATCGCCATACGGCGATGATACCTGGATGGTATCCAGGCTGCGAGGCGGTACCAGCCACTCAAGACCTCGGACCACCTCTGCCGAGAACCCACCAGCACCGCGAGCGCCATACGGGCGTCATGGCCCACGGGATCGACGACACGGCCGACACCTTCCCGCGTCAGATCGGAAGGTCGTCGGGCAGGACCCGGAACGCCTTGAACCGGCCCAGCGGACGCACAGCCCGGAAATCACGACGATCGAGCGTGAGTACGGCATCGGTGTCGTACTCGGCGGCGAGGGCCACGTTCACCGCATCCGCGAGGTCCAGGCCCAGGTCGCGGTACCGGACACGCACCGACTGGGCGACATCCAGATGGTCTTCCGTGATCTCGGGCAGAGCGATACGGCCTCGACGCACCCAGTGCCGGATGTCGTCGACCGCACTGAGCGCCGCTCCACGGCCGAGCTCGCGAGTGGCGACGTGGTCCATCTCCGCGAGCAGCAGCGGGGACATCACCAGGAGCCCAGCTGCCATGATCGCCTCGTTCGACGCGTGGTGCTCGGGATGGGCTGAGTCGAGCGCCGCGAGGAACCCGGAGGTGTCCGCGATGACGATGATCACGCAGCGGTCCCGGACTCGGTCTCGCGACTCACGGCGTCGGCGACGGTGTCACGCACCTCACTCTTGCCGGGAGTACGGCCTGCCCCCCGGAAGGTACGGGAGAAGAGGGGCTCGTCCCAGACACGGTTGGCCATGGCCGCGAGATGGATGCCTTGGCGGATGATCTCGGCCTCGCTGATGCCGCGCCGCTTCGCGGCTTCCTTGATGATCGCGAGATCCTCTGGATCGGCGTAGACGTTGGTTCGCTTCATAGGCATGTACCACGAATAGCACATGTACCACAGCGGTGTATACATGCCGCGGTCGGCGCCTGTGCACGGCGCGACCGCCACGAACGACGTCATCATCTGCTCCGGCAGGCCAAGGACCTGGAGTCCGGAGAGCAGGTGCGCCGGTGTACTGCTCGGCCGCCCCCGCAGTGTGCGGGCCATTGCGTGTTCAATCTCAGTAGTCGAGATCGGCGGGGAGGGCCGTCGGCAACGAGTGCTGCGGAGCCGTCTCGGCGGCTCCGCAGCAAGGCCGTCGCGCACATCACGGCACGCCGCTTCCGTCGGCCCTGCCGTGGGGAGCCGGGCGTCATACGGGCGTCAGGATCCCGGGCGAGACCCTCGTACCACAGTGGGCACGAGGGGCGCTTCGCTACAGAACCGCAGGTCAGGTCGCTTTCGTGAGTGGAGCGGCCATTCCACCCGGTGCATGACCGGAAACAGGTCGAACGTGGTGCCCGGCTCAGCGGAACAGCAGGTCAGGGGCGCTTCGGGGCGGGCTTGAGGATGGCGACGCACTCCACGTGGTGGGTCATCGGGAACAGGTCGAAGGCCCGCAGGAAGTGCGGGACGTAGCCCTCCTCGCGGAAGTAGGCCAGGTCACGGGCGAGGGCGGCCGGGTCGCAGGCGACGTAGGCGATCCGGCGCGGGCCGAGGGAGGCCACCTGCCGCACCGTCTTGCGCCCGGCGCCGGAGCGGGGCGGGTCGAGGACGACGATGTCGGCCTCGGTGATGCCGGTGCGCGGCAGGATCTGCTCGACGTTGCCGCGCTCGACGCGGACGCGGTCGAGGTCGGCGAGGTTGTGGCGGGCGTCCTCCACCGCGCGCTTGGAGGATTCGATGCCGAGCACCGCACCCTTCTCCCCGACGCGCTCGGCCAGGGCTCCGGCGAACAGCCCGGCGCCGCAGTACAGGTCGAGGGCCATCTCGCCCCTGCGCGGCGTCAGGCCGGTCATCACGGCCTCGACCAGCAGTTCGGCGGCCCTGGGGTGGACTTGCCAGAAGCCGCCCGCGCTGATCCTCCAGGTGCGGCCGATGGCGCGCTCGCGGACGAAGGGGCGGCCGTGCACCCGGTGCACGGTCCGCTCGCCGCCGCGCTCCGCACCGCGTCCGCGGGGCTCCTCGCCCCGCAGCACCGACACCGGCCGGTCCAGTTCCACCAGGGGCAGGCGTCCGCCGGGGCGGGGGGTGAGCACGACCTGGCGGTCACCGGAGCCGGTGGCGGCGGTCGCGTCGACGGTGGCGATCTGCGGCCACCGGCGCTTCTCGACACCCAGTTCGCTCACCTCCGGCGCGGCGATCAGGCAGCGGTCGACCGGCTGCACCTCATGGGAGCGGTGGCGCAGCAGCCCCGCGCGGCCCTCGTCGTCCACGCTGTAGTGGACGCGGGTACGCCAGGCCGGGACCTCGCCCTTGGGTACCTTGTCGCCGGGGGCGGGCTCGACGGTGCCGTCCCAGCCGGCGTCCTCGGCCGTGATCCCCGCCAGCCGCGCAAGCTGCTCGGCGACGACGGAGGCCTTCAGCCGCCGCTGGGCTCCGGGGGCGGCGTGCTGCCAGTCGCAGCCGCCGCACAGGCCGGGGCCGGCGAACGGGCAGGGCGCCTCGACGCGGTCCTTGGAGGGGTCCAGGACCTCGACGGCGTCGGCGCGCAGGAAGCGGGAGTCCTCCCGGCCCTCGGTCACCTTCGCGACGACCCGCTCACCGGGCAGGGTGTGGCGCACGAACAGCACCCGCCCCTCCTCGGTGCGGGCGATGCAGTGGCCGCCGTGCGCGACGGGACCGATCTCGACCTCGTACTCCCGGCCCACCAGCGACGGGGCGGTTTCGGGGGACGCGGCGGGGGGTGTTGCGGGGGGCATGGGGAACGGCTCCAACGGACGGCGGGGCGCATGGACGGCAGTCCTCCAGCCTACCGGTCCGTCCGGGTCACTCCTCCCGCTCGTCGCCCTCCCCCCGGCCCGCGGGCCCGGCGGGGCCGCGGCGCACCGCGCCGGGCGCGCTCCACTCGGAGCGCCTGCGCGCCCTCAGCCCGGCGCGCTCGGAGGACTCCAACTGGTAGGGCACGGAGGTGACCATCACGCCGGGGGTGAACAGCAGGCGGCCCTTGAGTCGCAGGGCGCTCTGGTTGTGCAGCAACTGCTCGTACCAGTGGCCGACGACGTACTCGGGGATGTAGACGCTGACCACGGCACGCGGGCTGCTGCGGCGCAGGCCCTTGACGTACTCCACGACCGGCCGGGTGACCTCGCGGTAGGGGGAGTCCAGGGTCTTCAGCGGGATGTCGATGCCGCGCCGGTTCCACTCCTCGAACAGGGCGCGGGTCTCCTCGGGGTCGACGTTGACGCTGAGGGCCTCCAGGACGTCGGAGCGCATCATCTTGGCGTACGCCAGCGCCCGCAGCGTCGGCCGGTGGACCTTGGAGACCAGGACGATGGAGTGCACCCGCGAGGGCCTGGCCATCTCCTCCCGCCCTGCCTCGGCGGGCAGCGCCAGCTCCTCGGCGACCCGGTCGTAGTGGCGGCGGATGGCGGTCATCATCGCGTAGAAGACCGCCATGCCGATGAGTGCGACCCAGGCGCCGTGGCTGAACTTGGTGACCAGCACCACGACCAGGACGAGGCCGGTGAAGAAGGCTCCGAGGGCGTTGATGGCGCGTGAGCGCTTCATCCGGCGGCGGGCGGCGGAGTCGCTCTCCTGGGCGAGGTGGCGGTTCCAGTGCCGGACCATGCCGGTCTGGCTGAAGGTGAAGGAGACGAAGACGCCGACGATGTAGAGCTGGATCAGCCGGGTGGAGTCGGCGTCGTAGACGTGGACGAGCACGCCCGCGAAGACGGCCAGCAGCACGATGCCGTTGGAGAAGGCCAGCCGGTCGCCGCGGGTGTGCAGCTGGCGGGGCAGGCAGCGGTCCTGGGCGAGGATCGAGCCGAGGACGGGGAAGCCGTTGTAGGCGGTGTTGGCGGCCAGGAAGAGGATGAGCGCGGTGGCCGCGGCGACCAGGAGGAAGGGAAGCGACCCGTAGCCGAAGACGGCCGCGGAGACCTGGGCGATGATCGGGTCCTGGTGGTAGTCGGGGCCGGCCGGTCGGCCGTCGATGAGGATGTCGGTGGCGGGCGTCTCGGACATCTTCACGCCGGTGGCCAGGGCCAGGGCGACGATGCCGCCGAACATGGTGGCGGCCAGGCCGCCGAGCAGGGCCAGGGTGGTGGCGGCGTTTCGGCTCTTGGG
Organism: Streptomyces shinuiensis; assembly: GCF_043660855.1. Classification (NCBI taxonomy): domain Bacteria; kingdom Bacillati; phylum Actinomycetota; class Actinomycetes; order Kitasatosporales; family Streptomycetaceae; genus Streptomyces; species Streptomyces shinuiensis. Next base: position 1,382,808 of record NZ_JBIHML010000001.1, read on the forward strand.
GCGCCGGAAGGCGGGGACGCCGTTGCTGATGGCGCCGACGCCGGTGAGGGCGGCGCAGCCGGAGGAGAAGGCCCGCAGGAGCAGGAAGAGCAGGGCGAAGCCGGTCAGTTCGGCGGTCTCGGCGCTGACCTCGTATCCGGCGCTGGGGGCCGACATCTCGTCGCCCAGGACCAGGCCGCGGAAGGCGCCCCAGGCGATGGTGCCCAGTACGCAGGCGACGAAGAGGTAGGTGGGGACGGCGAATATCGTGCCGGACTCGCGTACGCCGCGCAGGTTCAGCACGGCCAGCAGCGCGATGACCGCCACCGCCGTGCCGGTCTTGTTCTCGGAGACGAACGGGATGGCCGAGGCGAGGTTCTCCACCCCGGCGGCGACCGACACGGCCACCGTCAGGACGTAGTCCACCAGCAGGGCGCCGGCGACGGTGAGCCCGGCACGGGGGCCGAGGTTGACGGTGGCCACCTCGTAGTCGCCGCCGCCGGAGGGGTAGGCGCGGACGTTCTGCCGGTACGACGCCACCACCACGAACAGGAGCACGACGACGGCGAGGGTGATCCACGGCCCGAAGCGGTAGGCGGAGAACCCGGCGATGGACAGCACCATCAGGACCTCGCCCGGGGCGTACGCGACCGACGACAGGGGGTCGGAGGCGAAGACCGGGAGGGCGATGCGCTTGGGCAGGAGCGTCTGGGTGATCCGGTCGCTGCGCAGCGCACTGCCGATCAGGATCCGTTTGGACACGTCGGTCAGCTTGGACACGCAGAGGATCGTAAGCCTCCCCCGGCCGGCCCACCCAACCGCCGCCGGGCCGGAGTGCGGCAGGCCACGGAGGGAAGGCGCAACCTGGGCGCTCGTCCCCGCGAGTTGCGGGAGGTGGGGGCGGGGCCAAGCATGGCCGTATGGCGGAGAGGACGGGCCGGCACATGGACGGCGGTACGGGCGGTACGGGCGGCACCGGCGGTACGGGCGGGAACGGGAACACCGGCGGGGAGGGAGGAGGGCGGACGGGCCGGCCACTGCGCTGCCTGGTCACCGGGGCCACCGGCTACATCGGCGGACGGCTGGTGCCAGAGCTGCTGGCGGCGGGCCACACCGTGCGCTGCCTGGCCCGCACCCCGGCCAAGCTGCGCGACCATCCCTGGAGCGGGCAGACGGAGGTGGTGCGCGGCGACGTCACCGACGCCGCGTCGGTGCGCGCGGCGATGGAGGGCGTGGACGTCGCCTACTACCTGGTGCACTCCATGGGCGGCGGCTCCCGCTTCGAGACCACCGACCGCGACGCCGCGAGGATCTTCGGCGAGCAGGCGCGGGCGGCCGGGGTGGGCCGGATCGTCTACCTGGGCGGGCTGACCCCGGCCGGGGTGCCCGAGGAGGAGCTCTCCCCGCATCTGCGCTCCCGCGCCGAGGTGGGGCGGCTGCTGCTGGCCTCCGGCGTGCCGACGGCCGTGCTGCGGGCGGCGGTGATCATCGGCTCGGGTTCGGCGTCGTTCGAGATGCTGCGCCATCTGACCGAGCGGCTGCCGGTGATGGTCACCCCGAGCTGGGTGCGCACCCGGCTCCAGCCGATCGCGGTGCGCGACGCGCTGCGCTACCTGGCCGGCTGCGCGTCGCTGCCGGCCGGGGTGAACCGGACCTTCGACATCGGCGGCCCGGAGGTCCTCACCTACCACGACATGATGCAGCGCTACGCCGCGGTGGCCGGGCTGCCCAGGCGGATCATCATCCCGGTGCCGGTCCTCTCCCCCACCCTGTCCAGCCACTGGATCGGTCTGATCACCCCCGTCCCGCGCGCACTGGCCCGGCCGCTGGCGGAGTCGCTGCGGCACGAGGTGGTCTGCGCCGAGCACGACATCGCCCGCTACGTCCCCGATCCGCCCGGCGGTCTGCTGGGCCTGGACCAGGCGCTGCGGCTGGCTCTGAAGCGGATCAAGAACGCGGAGGTGGCCACCCGCTGGTCCTCGGCGTCCGTCCCCGGCGCGCCCAGTGATTCGCTGCCCACCGACCCGAACTGGACCGGCGGCAGCCTCTACACCGACGAGCGTGAGCGCACCGTGGCCGCCTCACCGGAGGCGCTGTGGCGGGTGATCGAGGGCATCGGCGGCGAGAACGGCTGGTACTCCGCGCCGCTGGCCTGGGCGCTGCGCGGCTGGCTGGACCGGCTGGTGGGCGGGATCGGGCTGCAGCGGGGGCGGAGGGACGCCGAACGGCTGCGGGCGGGCGACTCGCTGGACTTCTGGCGGGTGGAGGAGATCGAGCCGGGGCGGCTGCTGCGGCTGCGGGCCGAGATGCGGCTGCCGGGCCTGGCCTGGCTGGAGCTGGTGGTGGACCGGGGGCCGGCCGGGGAGACCGTCTACCGGCAGCGGGCGCTGTTCCACCCCCACGGCCTGCTGGGGCAGGCGTACTGGTGGGGCGTTTCACCGTTCCACGCGGTGGTGTTCGGCGGGATGGCCCGCAACATCTCCTCGGCGGCCGAGGCGGGGGCCGGGGGTGTCGGGCGGCGGCGTGCGGTCACCTCCGGGGCGGGCTCGCGTCCGGGTGGTGGCGCAACGCGGCCATCTCCTCGTTCATGGCTGCCAGGAAGCGCACGACGGCGCGGAGTTCCGCGTCGCTGAAGCGCTGCCGCACGGTGTCGGTGGCATGTGCGAGGGGACGGAAGTACTCACGGGCCACCTCCCGGCCCCGGGGGGCGTAGTGGAGGTGGACGATCCTGCGGTCGGCCGAGTCCCGGTTGCGCCGGATGTGGCCGGCGCGCTCCAGGCGGTCCAGGCAGGCGGTGACCGCGCCGGAGGTGAGCTGGAGGCGTTCGCGCAGCAGCCCGGGGGTGACGGGCCCGTCCCGCTCGCCGTCCAGGATCTCCACCAGGGCCTGGACGTCGGTGGGGTGCAGGCCGTGGGAGTGGGCGAAGTCGTGCGCCATACGGCTGAACTCGCCGTTCATGCGCCGGAGCAGCACGGCGAACGCCTGGAGCCCGGCCGGATCGGCGTCGGGGCCGGCGAAGGGCTCGGTGGGGGCGCCGGCGGGTCCGCCGGCGGGGTCGTCTGAGTCGCGCACTCCCCCACGATATACAGTCTCGATCGCCAAGTTTCTCAACGAGAAAGATTTATGCCCGCACAGGCGGTGCCCACGTCCTTCGGTTCAGGGGAGTCAATGAAACCCACACCGCACGTCCTCAGGTGGCTGGTACCCGCCGCGCTGATCGTCGTCTGGCTGGCGGTCGGCGGCGCCTTCGGCCCGTACGCCGGGAAGATCGGCGAGGTCTCGACCAACGACCAGGCCTCCTTCCTGCCCGAGAGCGCCGAGTCGACCAGGGTGATCGAGGCGCAGGAGGACTTCAGAACCTCCGAGACCGTGCCCGCCATCGTCGTCTGGGAGGCCGACGAGGGCGGCATCGACGCCGAGCAGCGGCAGCAGGCCGGCCGGGCGCTGGCCGAACTGGCCCAGGCCCCCGGCGTCGCCGGCCGCCCCTCCCCCGTACAGCCCTCGGAGGACGGCGAGGCCCTGCAGGCCGTCCTCCCGCTCTCCTCCGACCTCGACGAGGGGATGGGCGATGTCGTCGACGCCATCCTGGAGACCGCCGGGCAGGTGGAGGGCACCGAGGCGTACGTCGCGGGCCCGGCCGCGACCCAGGCCGACCTGTCCGAGGCGTTCGCCGGGATCGACGGGCTGCTGCTGGGCGTGGCGCTCAGCGTGGTGCTGCTGATCCTGCTGCTGGTCTACCGCAGCGTGCTGCTGCCACTGGCGATCATCCTCGGCTCGGTGTTCGCCCTCGCGCTGGCCACCGCGATCGTCTACTTCCTGGCCGAACGGGACGTCGTACGGGTGGACGGCCAGGTGCAGGGCATCCTGTTCATCCTGGTCATCGGCGCCGCCACCGACTACGGGCTGCTGCTGTCGGCCCGCTTCCGCGAGGAGCTCGCCCACAGCGGCGACCGCATTGGCGCCGCGCGGACCGCGCTGCGCCGCTCCCTGGGCGCCATCGTCGCCAGCGGCTCCACCGTCGCCCTGGGCCTGCTGGCCCTGCTGCTGAGCGATCTGCGCAACAACCAGGCCCTGGGCCCGGTCGGCGCCATCGGCATCGGCTGCGCGATGCTCAGCGCCCTGACCTTCCTGCCCGCGGTGCTGGCGGTGCTCGGCCGGTCCGCGTACTGGCCCGCCCGGCCCAAGCCGCCCGCGGACCCGTCCGACCCGTCCTCCGCCCGGGGAGTGTGGGGCCGGGTGGCGGCCCTGGTGGACCGCTCCCCGCGCCGGGTGTGGGCGGTGTCGCTGGCGGGCCTGGCCGTCGCCGCCGCGTTCTTCCCGGCCCTGTCGTCCACCGGCGTGCCGACCAAGGAGATCTTCGTCGGCGGGGCCCAGTCCGTCACCGCCCAGGAGAGGCTCAACGAGCACTTCCCCGGCGGTTCCGGCAATCCTGCCGTGATCATCGCGGACGCCGGCCGGGTGCAGGAGGTCACCGCAGCCGCGCAGGACACCGAGGGGGTCGCCTCGGCCACCCCGGTCACCTCCTCGGGCCGCCCCGGCGGGGACGATCCCCTGGTCGTCGACGGCCGGGTGAGCGTCCAGGCCACTCTGTCGGCCGGGGCCGACTCCGACGAGGCCCTGGAGACCGTCGAGCGGCTGCGTGAGTCGGTGCAGGCGGTGGACGGCGCGGACGCCCTGGTCGGCGGCTACACCGCCCAGCAGCTCGACAGCCGCGACACCGCCCGGGAGGACCGCGCGCTGATCATCCCCGTCGTCCTGGTGATCATCCTGATCATCCTGATCGGGCTGCTGCGGTCGGTGGTGATGCCCGTGCTGCTGGTGGCGACCGTGGCCCTGAACTTCCTGGCCACCCTGGGCATCGCCGCCCTGGTCTTCGAGGGCCTCCTCGGCTACAGCGGCACCGACCCCTCCATCCCGCTGTACGGGTTCGTGTTCCTGGTCGCCCTCGGAGTGGACTACAACATCTTCCTGATGACCAGGGTCCGCGAGGAGACCCTGCTGCACGGCAACCGGATGGGTGTGCTCAAGGGCCTGACCGCCACCGGTGGAGTGATCACCTCGGCCGGGGTGGTGCTGGCCGCCACCTTCGCGGCGCTGGTGGTGATCCCGCTGTCCTTCCTGGTGCAGATCGCCTTCATCGTCGCCTTCGGCGTGCTCATGGACACCATCCTCGTGCGCTCCCTGCTCGTCCCGGCCCTCGCCAGGGACATCGGGCCGGCCGTGTGGTGGCCCAGCGCGCTGAGCCGCCGCGGCGAGGAGACGCGGACACGGCCCTGAGGGGACCGGGAGGGGCGCCCCGCGCCGGATGCCGGGTAGCGTTACGACGCAGGACAGATCGGCAGGTGCCCCGGCCGGGGCGGGAAGGACGACGCACGATGCGGGCCCGGGTCGTCATGGCACAGGAAGGCACGGGGTAGCGGCCTCATGCACATCGTCATCATGGGGTGCGGGCGCGTGGGCGCCGCGCTCGCCCGGACCCTGGAACAACGGGGTCACACGGTTGCGATCATCGACCGGGACGAGGCGGCCTTCCGCCGCCTTGGCTCGTCCTTCGGCGGGCGCCGGGTGGAGGGGATCGGCTTCGACCGCGACACCCTGCGCGAGGCGGGCATAGAGGAGGCCGGGGCGTTCGCCGCCGTCAGCAGCGGCGACAACTCCAACATCATCGCGGCTCGCGTGGCGCGCGAGATGTTCGGCGTGGAGAACGTGGCCGCCCGCATCTACGACCCCCGCCGCGCCGAGGTCTACCAGCGGCTGGGGATCCCGACCGTGGCCACGGTCCGCTGGACGGCCGACCAGATGCTGCGGCGGCTCCTGCCCTCGGGCGCGGAGCCGCTGTGGCTGGACCCGACCGGAGGTGTCCAGCTCGCCGAGGTGCACGCCTCCACCGCCTGGGTCGGGCACCGGGTGAGCCGCCTCCAGCAGGAGACGGGCACCCGGGTCGCCTTCATCACCAGGCTGGGCGAGGCGATGCTGCCCACCTCCGAAACGGTGATCCAGGAGGGTGATCTGGTGCATGTGATGATGCGCTGCGACCGGGTCGGCGACGTGGAGGCCGCGTTCTCGCGCGGCCCCGAGGGGGAGGCCCGATGAGCCGGGGGCACCTCCCGGCGGCAGCCGGGGGCGCACACGCGGCCACCGGGCCGCAGGAGACACACGAGGCCGCACCTCTTCACCGCGCGGGCGGAGAAGCGAACGAGGAGGCACCGTGAGCGACGCACACGCGGCCACCGGGCCGCAGGAGACACACGAGGCCGCACCTCTTCACCGCGCGGGCGGAGAAGCGAACGAGGAGGCACCGTGAGGGTAGCGATCGCCGGGGCCGGCGCGGTGGGCCGTTCCATCGCCGGAGAGCTGCTGGAGAACGGCCACGAGGTGCTGCTGGTCGACAAGGCGCCCGGCGCCATCTCGGTGGAGCAGGTACCGCAGGCCGAATGGCTGCTGGCCGACGCCTGCGAGATCACCTCGCTGGACGAGGCCGCGCTCCAGCGCTGCAACGTCGTGATCGCCGCGACCGGTGACGACAAGGTCAACCTCGTGGTCTCCCTGCTGGCCAAGACGGAGTACGCCGTACCGCGGGTCGTGGCGCGGGTGAACCATCCCAAGAACGAGTGGCTGTTCAACGAGTCCTGGGGGATCGACGTGGCCGTCTCGACCCCGCGGCTGATGTCCGCGCTGGTCGAGGAGGCCGTCAGCGTCGGCGATCTGGTGCGGCTGCTGCGCTTCAGCCAGGGCGACGCCAACCTGGTCGAGTTGACCCTGCCCCCCGAGTCGGCGCTGGCCGGCACGCGGGTGGGCGATGTGCGGTGGCCCGAGGACACCTCGCTGGTGACGATAATCCGCGGCAGCAGGGTCCTCACCCCGGGCCCCGAGGACTCCCTGGAGCCGGGCGACGAACTGCTGTTCGTCGCCGCCCAGTCCCGCGAGGAGCAACTGGAGGAGCTGCTGTCGGTGCGGCGGGAGCCGGAGGAGGAGTCCCGGTAGCGGCGGGCTCCGTACGAGGGCGGCGGCCCGGTCGGTGTCGACCGGGCCGCCGCCCTTGCCGTGTGCCGTACGGCCGCCGCGGGGACGTGAGGGGACTCAGGGGTCCGTCCGCGCCTCGCCCGCCACGCGCTCGCGTTCCCGCTCCTTCTTCCTCTCCGCCTCCGCGGCCTCTTCCGCCTCCAGCTCCGCGATCACGTCGATCGGCGGCGGAGCCTTGGCCAGGAAGACGTAGGTCAGATAGACGCACAGCAGCAGCGGCGGGATACCGAGCGCCACCTTCACCCAGCCGAGCTGGGTGGCGTCGCCCCAGAAGTAGATCGGGAAGAGGATGGCCGACTTGGCCAGCAGGACGGTGCCCCAGGCCCAGGTCGCCTTGGTGTAGGCCGCCAGGCGGCCGGGGTTGCGGGTGCGCCAGGAGAGGTTCTCGCGCATCAGCGGCCCGAGCAGCACACCGATCAGCGGGAAGCGCACCATCGCCGAGAGGCAGTACGCGACCGCCAGCCCCAGGGTGTAGAGCATGCCCGGCAGGTAGAAGTTCTTGGCGTCGCCCGACATCATCGCGAAGACCGCGCCGATCCCGACTCCGAAGACACCGCTGAAGGCGTGTTTGAGGGTCTCGCGCTGCACCAGTCGGGCCAGCGCGAGCAGGACGCTCAGGCCCAGGGCGGCGACGGCCGCGAGGTGGATGTCCCGCCTGATCGTGTAGACCAGCACGAAGACCAGCCCGGGCACGGTGGTGTCCACCATGCCCCGCACTCCGCCGAACGCCTCCATCAGCGCCTTGTCCGTGACCGTCGGACCGGGCGCGCCGGCCTCGGCCCCGGGCCCGGCCCCGTCCACGCCGGCGGCCGGCTTGTCGAGAGAGGTCACCCGCTACTCCTGTCCGCTGTCCTGTCCGATGGGTCGCAGCTCGTACTTGGGGTTGAACAGCACCGGACGGCCGCGGTTCATCGCGATCCGCCCGTGGGCGATCAGCCTGCGGCCCGGTTCTATGCCCGCGATGGACCGGCGGCCGAGCCACACGACGTCCAGCGGGGCGGACCCGTCGAACAGCTCCGCCTCCAGCGCGGGCACGCCCGCCCTGGGGCGCTGCGTCACCGTGCGCAGCGTACCGGTCACCGTGACGATCTGCCGGTCGCCGCAGTCGCAGATGCGGGTGCAGCCGCTCTCCTCGGCGTCCTGCCGGAGTTCGGCGGAGAGCAGATCCTCCTGGGAGGAGGCCAGACGCCCGAGGAGTCGCCGCAGCCGGCCGCCCTTCTCGAGTCGGGTAACGCCACTCATACGGCCAGCCTACCCGCGCCCGTCACCCCCCGTAATGCCCCGGAGGGCCCCGGAACCGGATGTGACCGAAGGCTCTCCCCCGATGTCCCCGGTGGCCCGGGTGTCCCCGGCGCCCCGCGACACACACCGGGCTCGCAACTCACAGCTCAGGGCCGGGCCGGCAGCGGACGGAGCTCCGGGCCGGCCTCGCGCAGCCGCCCGTCGCGCAGCTCCAGGACACGGTCGGAGCGGGACAGCAGCCAGGGGTCTCGGGTGGCGACCAGCGCGGTGGCGCCGCGGGCGCGAACGGCGGTGTGCAGCAGTTCCAGCACCCCGGCGGCCTCGCCGGGGCCGAGCAGTGCGGTGGGTTCGTCGGCGACGAGCAGCGCCGGCCGGATGGCCAGCGCGCGGGCGACGGCGACACGCCGACGCTGGGCGCCGTCGATCTCGTCGGGCCGCCGTCCGGCCAGCCCGGCGAGGCCGGCCTCGGCCAGCAGCCGCGAGACGCGTTCGACGCGCTCGTACACGGGCACGTTGCGCAGGCGCAGCGGAACGCCGATGTTCTCGGCGACGGTGAGGACCGGCAGCAGTCCCGGGGAGGGGAAGACGATGCCGATGCGGTCCCGGCGCAGCCTCAGCCGGTCCTGTTCCCCCAGTTCGTCCAGCCGCACGCCGTCGACGGTGATGCGGCCGGAGACGGGGGTGTCGAGTCCGCCGGCAAGGCCCAGGAAGGTGGTCCGGCCCGCACCGGGGAGCCCGGTGACGGCGACGAGCTCGCCGCGCCGGACGGTGAGCGACAGGCCGCGCAGTACGTGGACCGCAGCGGGTCCGTGGCCGTAGGAGTGGTGCAGATTCTCGGCGACTACCACGGCACTCATACGGCCTCCCCTTCCGGAAAGCTCCGGACGGTGCCGAGCCTAGCGCCCCCGCGGGCCGCTGCGGCCGGGCCGGGCGCTACTTCTCCCATGTGACGATGTCGGCCAGGTAACCGCTCGCCGTGCGCTGCTTGAGCCGGACGAAGGCGGTCCTGCCCTCGTCCGTCCGCGCGCAGAAGGAGGTGCCCTCCCCGGTCCACTCCCGGTCGCCGGCCTGAACGGCGAACCTGGAGAGGTACTCGTCGCACTGCGCCCGGGTGGGCTCGCGTTCCCCCTCCCACTGCGCCGTCGTCACCTTCGGCGCCACGCCGCTCATCGACCGGGGGTAGAAGTAGATGTCGACGTTGGGGGAGGTCAGGTAGCCCCCTGTGGCGTACCGCCCAGGCGGATCGGGGTCCAGGTCGAAGTACTCCCCGATCAGCGCGTCCCCCGAGAAGCGGACCGTCTCCGGCGCCTGGCCGCGCTCCTGTCCGCCGGCCTCCGTCCCGAACCCGCCGGGCAGGCCGCCCGGCCCCGTCCCGCCGTCCTGCTCACCGGCCTCACCGGCGCGCTCGCCGCCGAGGGCGTTGCGGTCGTTGTCATTCCCGCAGACGGCCGAGCCACTGCAGTTCGTGCAGCTCGCCAGGACCAGGCAGAACGGCACCAGGCAGGCGGCGGCCGCGGTTTTCGCTGAGAGCATGCCCGGATCCGCTCACTCGTCCGAGCCGGGCACGTTGACCGTGTTGTCGCGGTTGCCGTCACCGCAGACCGCTCCGCCGCTGCAGTTGTTGCTGCCGATGGTCTGCTGGACGGTGAAGATCCCCACGACCGCCAGCGCCACCGTCCCGACGACTCCGACGACGTACATCCACAACTTCCGTCGGTCGGCCCCGCTCATGGGCATGGTCTCCCCCAGTCCCCACAGATCCCACGAATTCTCGACGTGGGCTCATGGTGGCAAACCCCGCGGCCCGCCGGCAGGGGATCACCGGACGGCGCGGCCCTGCCGCTCCGCACAACGGCAGGGCTCCGTCCGGATCGGGTCAGCGGACCTCGGTGATCTCCGGGCCGCGCTGGAGCTTGTCGATGCCGCCGGCGAAGCGGGAGCCCTCCTGGGCCTCCTCCTGCTGGACGCCGTCGGGCACCATCTGCGCGTCGTCGGGGAGCTTGAGGACGATCGGGTCGCGGGGCGCCATCGGGGAGTCCCCGCGCACCACGACCGTGTCGCGGAAGATCTGCTCCAGCAGCCCGGCGGCCTGCGGCTGCACCGCGCCCTGGCCGGAGATGACACCGCGCAGGAACCAGCGGGGGCCGTCCACGCCGATGAAGCGCACGACCTGCATGCCGCTGTTGCCGTCGGGCAGCCTGACCGGCACCTGCGCGCGCAGCTCCCAGCCCAGGGAGCCCTCGACCTCGTCGATGATCCCGCCCTTCTGGGTGATGCCCGAGGCGATCTCCTCGCGCACCTCGTCCCAGATGCCCTCGCGCTTGGGGGCGGCGAACGCCTGGAGCTGGACGGCGCTGTCCTTGAGCACGATCGTCGCGGCGACGATGGCGTCCCCGGCGACCTCCACCCGCAGCTCCATGCCCGGCACTCCGGGCACGAACATGCCACCCAGGTCGACCCGGCCCTCGCCCGGGGCGTGCAGCTCGCTCACGTCCCAGGGGCCGTCCGGCCGGGGGGCCGGGGGGAGCTTGACCCGGGACTGCTCGCCACCGGTGCCGTCGGCGGACCCGCCCGACGCGTCGGTGCCCTCGTCGGACCGTTCCGTCTCGAACTCGTCCGAGGCGCCCTCGGGCCCTACCTTCTTCTTGCGACGACGTCCGAACACGTCACTGTCCCTTCAGGTCGGCAGCCTCGTCGGCCGCGACCGCAGCGTAATGGTTGTGCTGTGCAGCGTGGTCCTGTGCGGTGCCGTCCTGTGCGGCGTGGCCCCCCGTGGAGCCGAAGCCCCCCGCCGCTCGCGCCGATCCCGGCAGTTCCTCCACCTCGTGGAAGCGCACCTTCTCGACTTGCTGGACGACGAGCTGGGCGATGCGGTCGAACCGCTCGAACCGCACGCTCTCACGCGGATCCAGGTTGGCCACGATCACCCTGATCTCCCCACGGTACCCGGCATCGACGGTTCCGGGGGCATTCACGAGGCAGACCCCGCAGCGGGCCGCCAGACCGGAGCGCGGATGCACGAAGGCGGCGTACCCGTCGGGCAGTGCGATGGAAACCCCCGTGGGCAGAACGGCCCGTTCCCCGGGGGCCAGTTCGGCCGCCTCGGTGGTGACCAGATCACAGCCCGCGTCGCCGGGGTGCGCGTAGACGGGCAGCGGCACCCCGGGGTCGAGGCGGCGGATCAGCACCTCGACGGGCTCACGCCCGGGCAGGCCGGCGGGGCTCACGGGTTCACCTCGAAGGCGCGGGCCCGGCGGACGGTGTCGGGGTCGGCCATCGCCGCCTCGATCTCGTCCTTGCGGCCGTGATCGACGAAGTGCTCGACCTTGACCTCGATGAAGAGGGCGTCGGCACGCACCGCGAGGGGGCCGTCGGGGCCGCCGACGCGTCCGGTGGCGGTGCAGTAGATCTTGCGCCCGTGCCGGGCGGTGACCCGCGCCGTCAGGTGCAGCACGGAGTCCACGGGAACGGGCTGGAGGAAGTCGGTCTCCAGGCGCCCGGTGACCGAGATGGTGTGCATCAGCCAGTTCAGGGAGCCCAGGATCTCGTCCATGGCGGTGGCCAGCAGTCCGCCGTGGGCGAGGCCGGGGGCGCCCTGGTGCTCGGGGCGGACGGTGAACTCGGCGGTGACGCTGACCTCCTCGCCCGCCCGGGCGTCGATGTGCAGTCCGTGGGGCTGCTCGGTGCCGCAGCCGAAGCACTGCGCGTAGTGGGCGCCCAGCGGCTCTCCGGGGGCGGGGGCGTCGGGGTGACGCACCGGGGGAACGGCGTCGTCCGGCGGGGTCAGGGATGTCTTGGTGGCACTCACGGATGCTGACCTTACCGCCGGGTCAGTGAGCCGGTCGCGGGCGTGCCAAGCTGGGGACATGCTTCCTCCCGGCGTGCTGTACGACGAGCGGCTGACCGCACCCCGCCTGTGGTGGCTGATCGCCGCCCTGTCCGGGGTCTGCCTGGGCCTGATCCTGCTCCCCCTGGGCCTGATGCCCCTGCTGGGTGGTCTGGTGGTGGGCACGGCGCTGGGCACGGTGGCGGTGAGCGCCTACGGCTCGGCCCGTATCCGCGTGGTCGCGGACTCGCTGGTCGCGGGGGACGCCCGGGTGCCGGTCTCCGCGCTGGGCGGGACGCATGTCCTGGACGAGGAGGAGGCCCGTGCCTGGCGCACCCACCGCGCCGATCCGCGCGCCTACATGCTGCTGCGCGGCTATGTCCCCACGGCGCTGCGCGTGGAGGTCACCGATCCAGCGGATCCCACGCCGTACCTGTACCTGTCCACGCGGCGCCCGCGGGCGCTGGCCGACGCACTGGAGACCGCGCGCCGGTAGTGCGGCCGGGGCCCGGCCGTACCGGGCGGGCCGGGAGCGGCGGGCGTCAGCCGTCCTCTTCCGGGGCACGCTGGAGCTGCGAGGGGATGACCTTCCCCGGGCGGTCCTCCAGGGGGACGGCGTCCCAGGGGATCCGCCGTCTTCTCAGGTCGCCGCGGATCGTCTCCGCCAGCTTCCTGGTGTCGTGCCGGTTCATCAGGGCGCCCACAGCCGCGCCGATCATGAAAGGCGTGAGGTTGGGAAGGTTGCGCATGGTGCGTTTGAGGAGATTCTGGCGCAGCTGCCGTCTCATGTGGCTGCCGAACGCCGCGCCGAACGTCGCGGGCGCGGCCAGTTCTATCCCGCGCTCCTGGGTCCACTCGGTGAGGTACGCGGCGGCCCGCTCCCGGGCGTTGCCGGGCGGGCGCAGCCCGTAGACCTCGTGCAGCTCGGCGATGAGCTTGAGCTCCACCGCGGCCACCCCGACGACCTCGGCGGCCAGCTCGGCGGGCATCGCCGGCGGTACGGGGAGCATCGCCGAGGCGCCCACCCCGGCGCCGACGGTCGCGCTGCCCCTGATGGCGCCCGATATCAGCCTGTCGGCCACCTCCTCGGGGCCCAGGCCCGGGAACTGCCGGCGGAGCGTGGCCAGGTCCCTCACCGGGATCCTGGGAGCGAGGTCGACGATACGGTCGGCCACCACCCCCAGGAACGCCCTGACCGTGCCGCGCTCACGCGGCTCCTGCGCACTCCCCTCGCCCGCGCCGTCCGGCCGGCGCGGGCGGAGCCGCCGCAGCCCGCGGCCGAGGGCGGCTGCGGGCGCGGATCTGGGTGCGGGTACGGGCGCGAGCGAGGCCTCCCCGTCCTGGCCCCGCTCGGCGTCGCGTGCTTCCTCGGCCGTCATCAGCCGGCCCCGGCTCAGGCCGCGCAGTCGCGGCAGATGGGGTGGCCGTTCTTCTCCGCCGCCAACTGCGAGCGGTGGTGGACCAGGAAGCAGCTCATGCAGGTGAACTCGTCGGCCTGGCGGGGCAGCACCCGCACGGACAGCTCCTCGTTGGAGAGGTCCGCTCCGGGCAGCTCCAGGCCCTCGGCCTGCTCGAACTCGTCGACGTCGACGGTCGAGGCGGACTTGTCGTTCCGCCGGGCCTTCAGTTCCTCGATGCTGTCCTCGTTGACGTCGTCATCGGTCTTGCGTGGAGTGTCGTAATCGGTCGCCATGTCGCTCTCCCCCTCTGGGTATCTGTGGTGTCTCCAGCGCACGTAACGCGCGAGAGGCCGGACTTGTGCCCGACCTGAGGCGGAGATTTTGCCTCACATCAAGCCCTGTTACTCAATCGACACCCAACCGCGCCCCTGATGGGGTGACCGAGTCGGCCGTCGACCGAGGGCCCGGGACGGCCCTCGTGTCCACTTTGCGCGCACCGCCTCCCCTCTTTTCCACGATCGCGACCTGCGAAAACATGGATTTTCCGGTATTTTTCGGCAGGCCCTGGAGCGTCGTGCGCGCGTGACCGAAAAATCGCGTGTGTGATCGATCACAACCGGGTCGAACCATGGAGGAATTCCCGGATTTCGCCCCATAACGCCGGGCTCCGCGGAGATATTCCATGATCGTCCTTTCCGGCCTGCCCCGCCCCGTCTCCCCGCGCCCGCGCCCGCGCCTCCTGAGCGTCAGACGGGGAGCGTGACCCGCACCACCAGGCCGCCCTCCTCGCGCGGCCTGGCCGTGACCGCCCCGCCGTGGGCGCGCACCACCGATCGCACGATCGACAGCCCCAGGCCGACCCCCCTGTCGCTGCCGGTGCGCTCGGTGCGCAGCCTGCGGAAGGGCTCGAAGAGATTGTCCACCTCGTACGCAGGGACCACCGGACCGGTGTTCTCCACCACCAGCACCGCCTGGCCCGGCTGGGCCCGGGTGTCCACCGAGACCCAGCCGTCGCCGGGCACGTTGTAGCGCACGGCGTTCTGCACCAGGTTGAGCGCGACCCGCTCCAGCAGCACCCCGCTGCCCTGCGCGTACGCGGGCTGGCGCACGCCCCGCAGTTCCACGCCCCGCTCCTGGGCCTCTCCGCGCGCCTGCTCCACGGCCTGGGAGGCGACCTCGGCCAGGTCCACGGGCTTGCGGTCCACGATCTCGTTCTCGCTGCGGGCGAGCAGCAGCAGACCCTCCACCAGTTGCTCGCTGCGCTCGTTCGTGGCGAGCAGCGTCTTGCCGAGCTGGAGCAGCTCGGGGGATGCGCCGGGGTCGGAGAGCTGGACCTCCAGCAGGGTGCGGTTGATCGCCAGCGGGGTGCGCAGCTCGTGCGAGGCATTGGCGACGAACCGCTGCTGGGCGGTGAACGCCCGGTCCAGCCGGTCCAGCATCTGGTCGAAGGTGTCGGCCAGCTCCTTGAGCTCGTCGTCCGGTCCGTCCAGCTCGATGCGGCGGTGCAGGTCGGAACCGGCGACCCGCTGGGCGGTGCGCGTGATGCGCTCCAGCGGCGAGAGCACCCGGCCGGCCATGACGTAGCCGAAGGCGAAGGCGGCCACGGCCAGGCCCAGCAGGGCCAGCAGGGAGCGGTTGAGCAGGGCTTCCAGGGCCACCTGCCGCTGGTTCTCCATGCACTGCTGGACGGCGGCGGTCAGCTCCTGGGGTGTCAGCTCCCCGCCGTCCGCCCGGCTGGGCAGGCTGCAGACGGCGTCGGTGGTCTGGTCCCGCACACCGATGATCTGGAAGGGCAGGTGGCTGCCGTCCTTCAGCGCCTGGGCCGCCAGCAGGTAGATGATCGCCAGCAGCACCATCCCGGCGATCAGGAACATCCCGCCGTAGAGCAGGGTCAGGCGTATGCGGATGGTGGGCCGCAGCCAGGGGTGGGAGCGGCCCGGCTGGAAGGGGTCCCAGGTGGGCTTGGGCGGGGCCGCCGGGGGCGGGGGCGGGGGGCCGGGGGTACCGGGCGTGCTGGGTGTCATGGGGGGCTCAGATGCGGTATCCGGAGCCGGGCACGGTGACGATCACCGGCGGCTCGCCTAGCTTGCGGCGCAGGGTCATCACGGTGACCCGTACGACGTTGGTGAACGGGTCGGTGTTCTCGTCCCAGGCCTTCTCCAGGAGCTGCTCGGCGGAGACCACCGATCCCTCGCCCCGCATGAGGACCTCCAGCACCGCGAACTCCTTGGGGGCCAGCTGCACCTGCCGGCCGTCGCGGAAGACCTCGCGGCGGTTGGGGTCCAGCCGGATGCCGGCGCGCTCCAGCACCGGCGGCAGGGGGGCGGTGCTGCGGCGGCCGAGCGCCCGTACCCGGGCGGTCAGCTCGCTGAAGGCGAAGGGCTTGGGCAGGTAGTCGTCCGCGCCAAGCTCCAGGCCCTCCACCCGGTCGCTGACGTCGCCGGAGGCGGTGAGCATCAGCACCCGGGTCGGCAGGCCCAGCCGGATGATCTCGCGGCACACGTCGTCACCGTGGACCAGCGGCAGATCGCGGTCGAGCACCACCACGTCGTAGTCGTTGACCCCGACGCGCTCGAGGGCCGCGGCGCCGTCGTAGACCACGTCGACCGCCATGGCCTCCCGGCGCAGTCCGGTGGCCACGGCATCGGCCAGCAGCTGCTCGTCCTCGACGACGAGTACGCGCACGGGCGGTGTCCTTCCTTCGGTTCGCGGGGCGGGGGACCGTCCGGGCCGTTCGAGGACGGCGCGGGAGCGGTACGGAGCCGGGCGGAGGCGCGCCCCGGCCCGGCTGGCCGGGACGCACACCGCCCTGTTCCATCATGTCCATCGTGCCCGCGACCTCAGTAAACGGGCCGTAAGGGACTTCCGTCGCAGCCGTTCACCGAATTTTCGTCCTTCTTGAGGTTTCTCTGAGGTTTGAGATGGGGAGGACGGCAGTACACCCGCGATCACGCCCTGTAGACGGCATGTCACGACCCCTCTCCCCAGCCCCGGAAGGGCCGTCGGCCGACCGCTCGGGGAACACACCGTGATCGCCCCACCCCCGGCACACCCCCGTGCCGACGACCCACGACGAGGGGGCGCACCATGGACGCGTTCACCGCAGGCATTCTGCAGCGCATACGGACCACGGAGTCCGACCTGATCCGCGCTCGTGAGTCGGGCGACGACTTCCTGGTGGACGTCGAGCAGGCCGAGCTCGAGGATCTGCGCCGTCTGGCCGCCGAGTACGGAGTGGAGGTCGGCGCCACCAGCGTCTGACCGGCATCACACACCGGCGCCCCGGGAGGGAGAACCTCCCGGGGCGCCGCCGTGCGGGGCGCACGGGGGGCCGGTGCCCCTACTGCCCGGGCCGGATCCCTTCAGTCGTGCCAGGCGCCCAGTTCCTCCAGCAGCGGCTGGAGCGCGCCGAAGACCCCGGGCGAGGCGGCCACCGTCAGTTCGCCCGTCGGCGGGGAGCCGGGCCGCCCGCCGGTGAGGGCGCCCGCCTCGCGGGCGACCAGATCGCCCGCGGCGAAGTCCCAGGGGTGCAGCCCGCGCTCGTAGAAGCCGTCCAGCCGCCCGCCGCCCACGTCGCACAGGTCGATGGCAGCCGAGCCGGAGCGGCGGATGTCGCGGACCCCGGGCAGCAGGCGGCGGGCCACCTCGGCCTGGGCCCTGCGGCGCTCGGCGACGTAGTTGAAACCGGTGCCGATCAGCGCCTGCTCCAGCGGCGGCGAGGGGCGGCAGCGCACGCGCTCCCCGTTCAGCCAGGCGCCGCCGCCGAGCACCGCGTGGTACGTCTCGGCGCGCGGCGGGACGTGGACCACGCCGACGACCGTCTCGCCCCGGTGCTCGGCGGCGATCGAGACGGCCCAGGCGGGCTGCCCGTAGAGGTAGTTCACGGTGCCGTCGATCGGGTCGATCACCCAGCGCACCCCGCTGCCTCCCTCGGTGGAGGCCCCCTCCTCCCCCAGGAAGCCGTCCCCGGGGCGGTGGTCGGCCAGGAAGCCGGTGATCAGCTTCTCGGAGGCGAGGTCCATCTCGGTGACGACGTCGACGGGACTGCTCTTGGTCGCGGCCACTCCCAGATCGGCGGGACGGCCCTCGCTCAGCAGCGCACCCGCCCGGCGGGCGGCCTCCAGCGCGAGGCCCAAAAGTTCCCCCCCGAGCGGATCCGACACGGCGGCGGTCGCTCGGTCGGTCTCCGCACCGGTCCCGGCGGGGATCCCGGTGGGGCTTGCGGCGTCGGTCACGGCTCTCCTCGGCGGTGTCAGGCGGGTGTCAGGCGTACGGGCTGTCGGCGCCCGCGGCGGCGGGCCTCGGCGTACGGGCCGGGCAGCAGCCCACCGGGCACACGTCGTGGCTGGGGCCCAGTGCGCCCAGCGCGCACCGCTCGGGGTGCTCGCCGCGCTCGGCGGCGGCGCGCTCGGTCACCAGATCGCGCACGGCCGCGGCGAAGCGCGGGTCGGCGCCGACGGTGGCCGACCGCACCGCCGGCAGGCCCAGCTCCCCGGCCTTGGCCATCGCCTCGGTGTCGAGGTCGTACAGGACCTCCATGTGGTCCGAGACGAACCCGATGGGGACCATCACCGCGGCCGGCGCGCCCTGCCCGTGCAGCGCCTCCAGGTGGTCACAGACGTCCGGCTCCAGCCAGGGGACGTGGGGGGCACCGCTGCGGGACTGGTAGACCAGCTCCCAGGGCCTGTCCACCCCGGTCTCCCGGCGCACCGCGTCGGCGATCACCCGCGCCGTGTCCAGGTGCTGGGCGACGTACGCGCCGCCGTCGGGACCGGAGGTCCCGGCCTGGGAGAGGGGGATGGAGTGGGTGGTGAAGACCAGGTGCGCCCCCGCGCGGACGTCCCCGGGCAGTTCGGCGAGGGCGGCCAGCACTCCGTCGGCCACGGGGCGGACGAAACCGGGGTGGTTGAAGTAGTGCCGCAGCTTGTCCACCCGCGGCACCTCCAGCCCCTCGGCATCGAGGGCGGCCAGGGCCTCGGCGAGGTTCTCCCGGTACTGGCGGCAGCCGGAGTACGAGGCGTACGCGCTGGTGGCCAGCACCAGGATCCGGCGGCGGCCGTCGGACACCATCTCGCGCAGGGTGTCGGTCAGGTACGGCGCCCAGTTCCGGTTGCCCCAGTAGACGGGCAGGTCCAGTCCGTTCGCGGCGAAGTCCTCGCGCAGGGCTGCGAGCAGCTCGCGGTTCTGGGCGTTGATCGGGCTGACGCCGCCGAACAGGTAGTAGTGCTGCCCGACCTCCTCCAGCCGCTCCCGCGGGATCCCCCGTCCGCGGGTGACGTTCTCCAGGAACGGCACCACGTCGTCGGGACCCTCGGGTCCCCCGAAGGACAGCAGCAGCAGGGCGTCGTAGGGGCGGGCGTCAGTTGCGTCGGACATGTCTCGATCCTGCCATCCGGCTCCGGAGCCCACCGCCCGGACCCGCGGTGGGCCCGGGAACGGCCTCACGTGAGTATGATCCCCCTCCGGCCGGTGGGGTCCACCGTCCGCGCGGTACGCCAGCCATGGGGAGGGCCGTCAGCGATGACCACGCGCACAGCACGGCGTACGGAGCGGCCCGCGCCGCCGACGTGGCGCAACTGGGCGGGCAACGCCACCGCCCGTCCGCTGCGGACCTCGGCCCCCTCCACCACCGAGGCGCTCGCCGAGGTGGTGCGCCGCGCCGCTGAGGACGGTCTGACGGTCAAGGCCGCCGGCACCGGGCACTCGTTCACACCCGTGGCCGCCACCGAGGGGGTGCTGATACGCCCCGACCGCCTCACCGGTATCCGCCGGATCGATCACGGGGCGGGGACGGTGACGGTGGCCGCCGGGACGCCGCTGAAGCGGCTCAACGAGGCGCTGGCGGCCGAGGGGCTGTCCCTGGCCAACATGGGCGACATCATGGAGCAGACCGTCTCCGGCGCTGTCGGCACCGGCACCCACGGCACCGGCCGCGACTCCGGCTCGCTCGCCGCCCAGGTCCGCGCGCTGGAGATGGTCCTGGCCGACGGGTCGGTCCTGCGGTGCTCGGGGGGCGGGGCCGGCGAGAATCCGGACGTCTTCGCGGCGGCCCGCATCGGTCTGGGGGCGCTGGGAGTGATCACCGAGATCACCTTCGCCGTGGAGCCGCTGTTCCTGCTGACCGCGCGCGAGGAGCCCATACGCCTGGACGCGGTGCTGGAGGATTTCGACCATCTGGTGCGCGGCAACGAGCACTTCGAGTTCTACTGGTTCCCGCACACCGACCGCTGCGTCACCAAGCGCAACAACCGCAGCGACCGCCCGGCCGACCCGCTGCCGCGCCTGGGCGGCTGGCTGGAGGACGAACTCCTGTCCAACGGCGCCTTCCAGGTCGCCTGTTCGGTGGGCCGGGCCTTCCCCGCCGCCGTCCCCGGCATCGCACGGATCGCCGGCCGCGCCCTGTCGGCCCGCACCTACACCGACATCCCCTACAAGGTGTTCACCTCGCCGCGCCGGGTGCGCTTCGTGGAGATGGAGTACGCCCTGCCGCGGGCGGCCGCGGTGGAGGCGCTGCGCGAACTGCGCGCGGTGGTCGACCGTTCGGGACTGCGGGTGAACTTCCCCGTCGAGGTGCGCGTCGCACCCGCCGACGACATCACGCTGTCCACGGCCTCGGGCCGCGACACCGCCTACATCGCGGTGCACGTGTACCGGGGCACCCCGCACGAGCGGTACTTCACGGCCGCCGAGCAGATCATGGTCGCGCACGGCGGGCGCCCCCACTGGGGGAAGCTGCACAGCCGCGACGCCGGGTACCTGGCCGGGGTCTACCCGCGCTTCGCGGAGTTCACCGCACTGCGTGACCGCCTCGACCCGGACCGGGTGTTCGGCAACGACCACCTGCGGCGGGTGCTGGGCGACTGAGCCGTCAGCCCGCCGCCCCGCACGTCCCCCCGCCGGGCCGGGTCGCACGTATCTTCCTCCCCGCCACCTCGGGGCGGTTTCCGGCCAAAGTGGTGGTTCCGTTTCAGTGGATTCCGTGAAGATCCACACCTTCGATGCCGTCTTTTTACGGCCGGCGCGGTGTTCAACTCCCCGCCGCTGTGAGAACTTGGGCGGCGTGCCGATCCAACGGCGTGGCCCCAATGGAGTAGTGTGGCGAGCCCTGACCCCGGCCCCGGTCAGCCGGTACCACGGAAAGTCACCGCTCCGGTCACTTTCCGTGGTCAACGGGCAACCGTGCCACAGTGGCGGATCAGGGCGCGGGCCCGACACGCCGAGCAGGTCGGCAAGGTTGTGGCAGGCTGCGCCCGGGCACGTCACACTCGTCCAGCGGGAGCAGCGACGCACGTGACGTCGGCAGGCACCACCCGGGAGGTTCCCATGCCCGAACTGCGTGTCGTGGCCGTCAGCAACGACGGCACACGGCTGGTGCTCAAGGCTGCCGACAACACGGAGTACACACTCCCGATCGACGAGCGGCTGCGCGCCGCCGTCCGCAACGACCGCGCCAGGCTCGGCCAGATCGAGATCGAGGTCGAGAGCCACCTGCGCCCCCGCGACATCCAGGCCCGCATACGGGCCGGAGCCACCGCCGAGGAGGTCGCCCAGCTCGCCGGCATCCCCGTGGACCGCGTACGGCGGTTCGAGGGGCCGGTGCTCGCCGAGCGCGCGTTCATGGCCGAGCGGGCCCGCAAGACACCGGTGCGCCGTCCCGGCGAGAGCACCGGTCCGCAGCTCGGTGAGGCCGTGGCCGAGCGGCTGATGCTGCGCGGCGCCGACAAGGAGACGGTGCAGTGGGACTCCTGGCGCCGGGACGACGGCACCTGGGAGGTACTGCTCGTCTACCGGGTGGCCGGCGAGCCGCACTCGGCGAGCTGGACGTACGATCCGCCGCGGCGGCTGGTGCAGGCCGTGGACGACGAGGCGCGGGCGCTGATCGGCGAGAGCGACGACACCCCCGAGCCGAGCTTCCCGTTCGTGCCGCGCATCGCGCGGCTGCCCCGCGACCGCTTCGACCGGACGGAGCGTTCCGACGACCCCGAGTCCGAGCCGCCGCAGACCGCGGTTCAGGACGGGGTCGGTGAGCGGGACTCGCTGACCAGCCTGCTGGAGGCGGTACCCAGCTTCCGGGGCGATCTGGTGGTGCCGGAGCAGTCCTCCTCGCCCGACGGCGTGCCCGAGGACGAGGCCGAGGAGCCGGAGGCGGTGGAGCCGCCCGCCCCCGCGGCGAGCGCGGGGGCGGCCTACGCCGATGTGCTCATGCCGCGCTCGGTCGCGGGCCACCGCGACCGGCTCACGGGCAGCACCGATCGCCAGGCCGAGGCGGACGGCGTCCGCCCGGGCCGCCGTGCCGCGGTCCCCAGTTGGGACGAGATCGTCTTCGGAACACGCCGCAAGAAGCAGGAGTGACGGGGCCCGGGAAGCGGGCCGGAGGGCGGCGGGGCCCGGCCCCCGCCGCCCTCCGGCGTGTGCGCCGGACCGGCCCTCAGCCCGGCTCGGGGCCCGTGGCCACCGGGCGTGAGGGGTCGGCCGACCAGTGGGACCAGGAGCCCGGATACAGCGCGGCGTCGATGCCCGCGACCGCCAGCGCCAGGACCTCGTGGGCCGCGGAGACCCCCGAACCGCAGTAGACGCCGACCTCGGTGCCCGCGTCGATGCCCAGTGCGGCGAAGCGGGCGGCCAGTTCGGCGGCGGGCCGGAAGGCACCGGGGGCGCTGCCGGAGGTGTCCCGGGGGACGCTTCCGACGGCCTTCTCGACCGTGTTCCCGGCGGTGGGCGCCGACACGGCGCCCGGGATGTGCCCGGCGACGCGGTCGATCGGCTCGACCTCGCCGCGGTAGCGCTCGCCCGGGCGGGCGTCGAGCAGCACCCCGGTGCGGGCCAGGGCCGCCGCGCCGTCGGCGTCGAGCACGGGAAGCGAGCCCGGCCGGGGCGTGAAGTCGCCCTCGGGCGGGTGCGGCACCTGACCGGTCAGCGGGCCCTCCCAGGCCGCGAGGCCGCCGTCCAGCACCCGTACGTCCTCGTGACCGGCCCAGCGCAGCAGCCACCAGGCACGGGCCGCGGCCCATCCCCGGCCCCCGTCGTAGACCACCACCGGGTGCCCCTGGCGGACCCCGGCCCGGCGCATGGCCGTCCCGAACACCTCCGGGTCCGGGAGCGGGTGACGGCCCGTCCCCTCCCCGACCGGACCGGCCAGTTCGGTCTCCAGGTCGACGTACACGGCTCCGGGCAGGTGCGCCGCCTCGTAGTCCGGGTGCCGGGAAGGGCCGGTCAGCTCCCAGCGGACATCGAGCAGTGTGGGCGGGGTATGCGGTGAGGAGGGCGAACCGGTGAGTTCGCGCGCGAGTTGGGTAGGGGAGACGATGACTGCCATGGCCGTATCTTCGCGCGGCCGTTCCCGTATGTCCTCGCCGCCGCCCGGCGCGGCCCGCCTGTGCCGGCGTGCGGAGCGGGGGCCGTGGGCGAGACCGTCCGCTGCTCTCCCCGGGGGCCGCCTCGCCCTCTTCAAGGGCGGAACGGCCCCGTGCACGGCATGGGCGCCGAATGAGACCATGGCCACCGACAGTGCACGGAAGATCACCGGACGACCGCATCGACGACGGTCCCGAGGAGAGAAGTGAACAGATGACCGAGGCAGTGGCACGACGCGCTCCGGGCACCCCCTCCTGGCTGAGTCTGCTGGCCCACGACCCGGCGGCGAGCCAGGAGTTCTACCACGAGTTGTTCGGCTGGGACTACCGGCAGGGCCCGGGGGCGGGGTCGGCCGGCCCGCACTTCCGCGCGCTGCTCGACGGGAGCGAGGTCGCGTGCATCGGCCAGATGCCGCGGGGGCGGCAGTGCCTGCCCGCCTGGCTGCCGTATCTGTCGGCCGACGACGCCGACAAGGCCGCGGAGCTGGTCCGGCTGTGCGGCGGAACGGTCGGGGTGGGGCCGCTGGACATGGAGGGGACGATGCGCGTGGCGATCGCGGCGGACCCGGCCGGGGCCTCCTTCGGGATACGGCAGACGGACACGCGGCCCGGGGCCCGCATGGGCGGCGGTCCGGGCACGGTGGTGTGGAACGAGCTGATCACCCACCGGGCGTCGGCGGTCGAGAAGTTCTACCGGACGGTGTTCGGCCTGGAGAGCGAGCCCGCCGGGGGGCACCGGGTCGCGGGCGGCACGGACGGCACGGACGCGGAGCCGGATCACCTCACACTGACGGCGCACGGCCGGATCGTCGGCGGCATCCACGGCGTCGGGGACGGGCTGCCGCACGACCGCGGCTCGCACTGGCTGATGTACGTCGAGGTGGCCGACACCGACGCGGCGGCGCACCGGGTGACCGAACTGGGCGGGCGCGTCCTGCTCCCGCCGCAGGACTCGCCCCGCGGGCGGCTGGCCCGGGTCGCCGACCGGGAGGGAGCGCCCTTCGTGGTGATCAGCCCCCGGCGGTGACCGGCCCCCGTTCGCAGGCCCACGACCGGGCCGGGCGGACGGGGGCTCGGTCATCGGCGGGGGCGTTCGCGTCGCCCAACGGCAGCGCGTCCGGTGACGGCGCGCCCCACCCGGGCCGCGCACGGCCGGGGCCCCTCCGGCCGGAAACCCCCGCGGTTGACTCGCACAACCGAAAGTTCTACAAATGGAGAAGACCCGGGTTCCTCCAGTCACGCAGAGAGCTGGAGCTGAGGTCGACGGGCCGGCTCTCCGGACTCGCGGACCACCGGAACGCCCGCGGAGACCGTCCCGGTCCGGGCGCTGACCGCGCGCAGGCACGGTCGGCGCGATCCCTCCGGCAGTGAGGAGCGTGCCGTGAATGCGGCAACCCCGCGTCGTGGTACCCCGACCGCGGAACCCGTGGACGAGTTCTTTGCGCGGGCGGCCACGGCCCCGGTCTCCGGCTCCCCCCTCGCGGTGACCCGGTCCGCCTCCCACCTGCTGGCCGACGACCCCCGGTCCGCCGGCGTCGCACGCCGGCGGACCGCCCGCTTCTGGAACCGGGAGGAACCCGGACTTCTCGGGACGGTGCGGCTCATCGTCTCCGAGCTGGTCACCAACGCACTGGTGCACGGTCATCCTCCACTGCGGCTCGTGCTGATCGAGGGGTTCGCCACGACCGGGAAGCCGTTGCTGCGCATCGAGGTGTGGGATCGGGGCCGGGTGGACGCGGTCACGAGCACCGACCCCGACCACGACGCGGAGTGCGGTCGCGGCCTGATGCTGGTCGCCGAGCTCGCGGACTCCTGGGGTGTCGTGCCGGCCCCTGCACGGGGAGGGACGTGCGCGTGGGTGGAGCTCGGCGTTCCCGGGGCCGTGCCGGGGTGTTCCCGCACGGAGCCGCACACGGCGGCGGCTCCGCCCCGGGCCGGACTGCCCCGGTGACGTCGACTCCATTACCCCGTTTGGCCGGGCGCCGGTGCCGATGTATGTGTTCTGCAGGCGGAGAAGGAATCTCCACGTGCGGAACGGCACCGGAAACAGGGAGGAACGGCATGGCCTCGAAGGAAGAGGGCGCGGAGCACCGGACGGCGACGGCGCTGATGGACGCGGCCGAGCGGCTGCTGATCACTCGGGGCCAGGCCGGCGTCTCGACGCGGCGCGTCGCCGAGGAGGCCGGTCAGCCGCACGGTCTCGTGCGATACCACTTCGGTTCGCTCGAGGGCCTGATGCTCCGCACACTGGAACGGGCCACCGCACGGATCACCGACCGCCAGCGCGCCCTGTACGGCGGGAACGAGACCTTCCTCCGCAAGTGGCGCACCGCCATGGGACTGATCGACGAGGACCTCGAAGAGGGCTTCCCCAAGATCGTCGCCGAACTCTTCGCCAAGGCGTGGAACGAGCCCGTGTACCGCGAGGGCCTCACCCGGACCATGAACGACTTCACGGACCTGCTCACCGATGCCGTCACGGACGCGGCGAGTGAGTACCGGCACGAACTGCCGGCCCAGGACGCCCGGGCTCTGGCCACGCTCATCCGTACGTTCCAGCTCGGCATCCTCATCGAGCGCCTGGCCGGGATCGACATCGGCCACGCCGAACTGCTCGCGGCGATCGACCGCCGGCTGGCGGACGAGCAGAAGGAGGACGAGGCCCGCCCGACGGCCTGACGCGACCGGTCCGGTGAACCGGAACGGCGCCGGGACCGGCGAGCGGCAGCCTCGTCGAGGTGATCGGCCGCCGCAGGGCGTCGGTGCCGTCCGGCAGCGGGCTTGACGCGGCCGAACGAGAGGGGCTCGGGTGACCGCGCGGACTCGCCACCACCCGGGCCGGGACGATCGAGATCCCGGAAAAGCACTTCCGGCTGTCCGTCTCGGGAACTTCACGGCCGGGAACGCCGGAAGGCGGGCATCCGAACGGATGCCCGCCTTCATGTCGTCCCCGCCCGGATCAGCCCCCGGGCACCGGGACCTCGCCATGAGCGAGCCGGCGTCCTGCCGGGCCCGGTGCCCCGCCCGGCGACGAGCGGGGCACCGTGGCCCGCGGGACGGCGCCGGTCCTACTGCAACGGTGCCGCAGCCGCCGGAGGAGCGACGGCCGGTGCCGGTTCGAAGAAGTCGGACTCGTCCACCGGGTCGATCAGCACAGTTCCACAGTCATCCCGTTCGCACATCGACTGCTGGGGAAGGTGGCTGCCGCTGCCGGCAACCCTCTTGACCGCTTCCTTCTTCAGATCAGCGACCCTCTCGGCGAACAGGCCGGCCTGATTGGGAAAGACGGCCGCCCACTCGTCCTCCTCGAGCATCTGCCCGACGATGCCGTCCACGGCTTTCTGGGACTCCCGGTCCAGCTGGAAGTCGAAGTGGCCCGGCACCAGGTCGTGGTCGGCGGCGTACTTCTTGACACCTGCTCGATAGATGTCCTCCAGGTACTTGGCCTCGGACTTGTCCGTCCTGTCGATACGCGCCTGACTTTCTTTGAACATTTTGTCGACGGTCAGCTCTCTGACGCCGCTGCCGATCCCGGTGCCGGTTGTCCAGCCGACGACACCCACCGCAAGGTGAGCCGCTCCCGGTGTTGCTATCAGGGTCTGCACCGCTGCCGGAGCAGCGGCCAGTTTCACGGGATCGGAGACGACCCCGTGGAGATACTTGGCGCCCGCCAGCACGGCGGCGTTGTTGACCACGCCCTCCTTCACGATCAGGTTCTGGTCGACCCAGGTGGCCCCCTGGTTCATCGTCTCCAGGAGGTCGAGACCGTCCGGGTCGACGTAACCGATCGGGTTGTTGCCGGTGTAGGTGTAGAGGTTGGCCCTGCGCGGGCTGGTGAGGTCCGCGTCGGGCACGAAGCGGTACTTGGGGTCGCTGCTGGTCCACCGCAGGGCCACCGGGTCGTAGTACCGGTGTCCGTAGTAGTGCAGACCGCTGTGCGCGTCGTACTCCTTTCCGTTGAACTCGCGGGTGTACTTGTCGGCCTCGGTGCCGTCGGCGAGCCGCTGGGAGATCACCTCGCCGAACGGGCCGTAGGTGGTGGCGCGCATGACGGCGCCGTCGGTGGCGTTCAGCGCCAGCACCTCGTGCCCCTGGGGGCTGGTGTAGCGGTACTCGAGCGAGGCTTCGTCCATCCCGCCGTCGATCCGGCCGACGGTACCGTCCAGGATCAGCTGCTCCCGGTACTCGGGGTCGCCGTCGGGGGTGTAGACGGTCTCCAGGGCGCCGAAGGTGCGGCGGACCTCCACGCTCCGGCCGTCGGCGTCGGTGCGCAGGGCCGCGACACGGGCGGAGCCGTCGTAGAAGTACGTCTCGGCGGAGCCGTCCTCGCGGGTGACCCTGGCCAGGCGGCCGCGGCCGTCCCAGCGCTGGGTGACGGTCTGGCCGTCCACGGTGCGAGTGGTGGTGTTGCCCGCCGGGTCGTAGGCGTAGTCGGCGTAGCCGGTGCCGTCCGGTTTGGTCAGCTCCTCCAGGCGCTGGGGGTTGTCGGGGTCGTAGGTGTAGGTGACGTTGCGCGGGTGCATCCGCACCGCCGGCGCGTAGCTCCCCACGTTCGCCGAGGCCAGGCGGCCGCCGTCGGTGTAGGTGAAGTACCCCTGGTAGTCGATCGCGGTGCCGTAGTCGCCCGCCGCGACAAGCTGGTTACGGCGGTCGTACATGTACCCGAAGAGGACGGACGGGCCGTCACCGAACTGCTGCCGGGTGGTCAGGGCCCTCCCGTTGGCGGAGAACTCCGTCACCTCGTGGCCGTACAGTTCGGCGCCGCCCTGGGTGACCTCCTGCTTCTTGAGCTGCCCGGCGGTCGTGTAGGTGTAGTCCTCCCGGATCGAGGTGAAGGCACTCGCCGTACCACCGGGGTTGGCCTGTCTGCGGGTGACCAGCCCCGCGCTGTTTCGGGTCAGTTCGGCGACGGTGAGCATCGAGCCGTCGATCGAGGTGCGCAGCTGGTACGGCTGGCTCGCCTGGTCGTACCCGTAGGAGCGGCTCGCGCCCGAGTGCCCGCCGGTGGTGATGAACGTGACGTTCTCCAGCGTGCCGGTGATTCCGCTGTTGACGACCCGGTGCTGGGTCTCACCGGTGGCGGTGATGCCTCCGATCCCGGCCAGGGTCTGGCTGACACCGGCCGGGTTGCCGAAGCGGTCGTAGCGGTTGACGGTGGTGGCCACCGGACTGGTGGTGTAGGACAGCCGGCCGATCTGCTGCTCGGTGTCCGCACCGGTCAGCGAGGGGTGGGCCTCGTCGTAGAAGTACCGGGTGACACCGGTCTTGAACGCGGTCTGCTCCTCGGGGGTGAGGTCGCGCACCGCCGGGGTCTCGGTGATCGGACGGTCGAGGTCGTCGTAATCGGTGGTACGGGTGTAGGCCTCGTCGGTCTGTCCCTCGGGGTGCGGCTCGGTGATCGAGGTCAGGTTGCCGTTGAGGTCGTAGCCGTAGGACCAGGTGTCGCCCGAGGAGGTCACCGAGACGCGGTTGCCGAGCCAGTCGTGGGCCATCGTGGTGACGGCGCCGTCCGGATCGGTGACGGAGGCGAGATTGCCGTTGCCGTCGTAGGCGTAGGCGGTGGTGGCCCAGGCCGCCTCCGCCGCGCCCTCCTCGTCGGTGCGCTCGGCGACCTCGACGGTCTGTCCGACCGCGTCGGTGGTGATGGTCTTCTCCGCCGCCGGGGACAGGCCGTCGGTGACGGCCTCGCGCGTGGTGGTGCTGAACCCGTCGTGGACGGCTTCGGTCAGCAGCACCTCGGCACCGGTGTCCCACTGCGGTTCGGGGCCGTAAAGTCTCACGGCCCGGCCGAGCGAGTCACGCTCGAAGCGGTGGACCACCGTGTCCGTGCCCCAGGGGCTGGAAGAGATGATCTTCTTCAGACCTCCCTGCTCGGAGTAGTCGTAGCTGGTCTCCATGGCCGGGTGCGGCGCCTGCTGGGTGACCGTGCGGATCGCCCGTCCCAGGCCGTCCGTCTCCGTGACGGTGTGGGAGAACTTCCCGTCTCCGCCGAGGCTCTCGACCGTGGCGGACGCCGGGTCGGCGCCGCCGGAGTTGTAGGAGGCCGCGTCGTCGTAGCTGGCGCGGGCCACCACCTCGTCGGGGAGCAGGCGGACCGGGGACCGCGTGGTGGTCAGCGCCCGGCCGAAGCCGTCCAGCGTATGAGTGGTCGCCTCCCTCTTCTCCGCCTGGTCGAACGAGCAGCTGTCACTGCCGTCCTCGCAGACGTAGTTCGGGCCCTGGGTGACCATCGTGGCACCGGTGGAGTAGTCGGTCAGCGTCCGGATGACGTGGCCCGCGGGGTTCGTCGCCTGGACGGGGTACAGACCGAAGGGGTCGTACTCGTACTCGGTGTACGCACCGCCGGGGTAGTCGGCGGACTGCTCCGGCTTCCACACCCGGTAGGGCTGTCCGGCCGGCGGGCCCCCCAGGTAGTACAGGTAGCGGGTGGTCGCGGTGCGGCCGTCACCGTCCTGAGCGGTCTCGCTCAGCAGGTTGGTCAGGGAGTTCTGGTCGTAGACCCAGGTCTGCGAACCCGTCTGCTCGGTGGAGTCACCGATCTGCCGCTCGCTGACGCTGGCGCTGAGCACGATCTTGTAGTCGACGCTCCTCCACAGCGTGTCGTGGGTGAGCTTGGCCCGGCGGATCTCCAGTTGCCCCTGCCCGTTGACGAAGGACGTCTCGGTCTTGTCGGCGATCTCGCGGAGATAGGAACCGGAGACGGAGAGCGGCTTGTGGAAGACCTCCTCGGTCCTGCGCTTGGCCGGCGTCAGGCAGGCGGTCAGCGACTCGCCGTCGGCCGTCGCACAGGTGTACGTCTCCGTCTTGCGTGGCAGTACCACGCGCAGCGGGAAAGCACCGTCCATCTTCGGAGGCCGCGTCGAGTCCAGACTGCGCATCCGGTAGGTGCGGTCCTCCACGGAGACCACATGTGACCCCAGTGACGCCGTCCCGTCCGGGTAGGCGCTGCCGTCCAGCGAGGTGACCGTCCGCGTCGCGCGTCCCCGGTAGTCCAGCCCGTAGTCGAACCGTGTCACCGCGGAGCTGTTGTCCTCGTCGTCGAGGGAGTGGTTCACGTTCAGCCGGGCGACCTCGCCGAAGCCGCGGAACGCCCAGTTGCCGTAGGCGTCGGCGGTCCGCTGGGGCTTGAGGTAGGAGAACCTGCTCTGCCGTGCGGGCTCGCCGTGGCCGGGGTGGACGGTGATCCGGGAGGCGACCCAGCGACCGGCTTCCGGTGCGCGCCGGTAGTCGACCATCGTCTTGGCGCCGTACCCGTTGCGGACCGTGCGCATCAGACGGTCGGGGGCGTGGTTGTCCGCGGTGCTGCCGTCCAGCCGCGCGTCGGCGTAGCGCACCTCCGGCCGGTTGTCACCGTCCAGGTCGCCGAAGAGGTCCACCAGTCCGTCGCCGTTGAAGTCCATCGGCTCGGCGCTGAGGACCACCGTCTCGTTGGCGGTGTTCGGGTACCAGTACGGCGATGAGTCGGGGTCGTTGGAATCGTAGTCGGAGTTGGACACCGGTACGGTTTCCTGGTCGACGGACGTCTGACTCAGAGCGCCCGTCAGCTGCTTGGCCAGGGCGTTGCCGGTGAAGTGAAACTGGTCCACCCAGTGGGAGCCGCCGTTGAAGTGCACCGGGTGGAGGTCCCTGGAGGTGTCGCGGCCGATCACATCCACCAGCCCGTCAGCGTCCATGTCCCGCAGCACGCGCAGCATGTCCCGGTGACCCACGTAGGAGCCGAAGGAATCGCTGAGGTCACGGGCGCGGCTCTCCCACAGCAGGCCCGCCTTCGGGCCCCAGCCCGCGCCCAACTGCCCGTCGGGGTTTCCGGGTCCGGTGCCGAATCGGTCGCCGCGGTTGAGGTAGACATCGCTCCTGTTCGAGCCGGCTTCCATGACGAGCTGGTCCGCCAGTCCGTCGCCGTTGATGTCGAACAGACCGTTCCGCTGCTCGTAGAAGTAGTGGCCCGAGTCCTTGGAGGCCGTTCCCGACTTGTTGAAGTGGGGATTTCCCAGGGGCCACTGATCCACGTGGACATCGAAGAGGGCATCTGAACCGCCCTTCGGGTCCTGTCCTCTCGCGAGTGCCGAGAGATCGTCGTTCAGGTCCCCGAGCGCGCCGTCGTTCTCCAGTATGTCCGCCTGCCCGTCGCCGGTGACGTCGATCACCGAGGTGCCGCGCGTTTCGGTGAATTCGTCGGGTGCGCTCATTCCGGCGAGAATGCTCGCCTGGGTGACGGTGTACGGCTTGGCCGTGGCCGAACGGGATCTGGGCGGCTTGACCACCGGGGTCTTGCTGAAGGCGTTCCCGGTGTTCAGGTAGACGTGCCAGTACTGCTGAATCCGGCCGTCCCTTCCATCCGTGTACCACACACTGCTGGACTTGTCCGTGGGCTTCGCCAGTCCCCGCGTGCTGGTGTACGGGGAGCGCCAGTCGTACAACACCGGCTGCGAGACGAGGTCGGGCAGACCGTCACCGTTGATGTCGCGGAAACTGTGCAGCACCTCCGTCCGGTGCCTGCCGTTCACACTGCTGAGCGAACGGTTCAGGCCGCACTCCAGTTCACCGGCACCGTCGGCCGGAACTCCTTCGCTGCGCGGCACATCGGCGAGGTAGTCGGTCAGGTTGAAGTTCGAGAACTCCGTCGGGTTCTTCTCGAAGGTCTCGTCTCCTCGGTTGAGGAGTACTTCGATCGTGCACCCTCCGGACGGGACCCCTTCTTCCAGGTTCGGCGTGGTCGGGCGGCGCAGGAAGTCCGGAAGGCCGTCCCGGTTCACGTCCAGCCAAAGGCCCGTCCGCAGTTCACCGGGGGCGAGTCCGTACCGGTCCCGGAAAACCTTCCAGTCCAGTGAGTTCATTCCTTCTTCGGGATTGACCTGGAACACATAGGAACGCGACAGCTCTGTGGGGCCGCTGGACACCTCCCGGGCCGTTCCGTAGTCGCTGTCCTTGAGCCGGGGCCGGGCATCGCCGTAGGTGAACTCCACCGGCGGCTTGACGGTCGAGTACCCCTCCTTCCCGAAGGAGACGCTGGGGGAGAGAGCCGTCTCCTGTACCGACGTCAACTGCCGGTAGGGGGTTCTGTCCGCGGAGCACTTCTCGGTGTCCGCGTCGTAGACGAGGTTGTACTCACGTGACTGGCGCTGCCCGCCGGGCGGAGGCGTACCGGGCTTCAGCGTCTCGGCGGTGTTCTCCTGGGCGACCCAGGTCGAGACGTACTCCAGCCTGCGGCTGCCGGTGAGGTGCCCGAAGCCCATCCGGTAGTCCAGGAGACTGCCGACCGGGTTCACTCCCTCGTCCTGGTCGGTCCCGCCGCAGTAGGTGGGATCGTTCCTCCAGGTCAGGGCGACCCTCGCGTACTGGTCGCCCTGGGGGTTCTCGTAACTGATCGAGGTCAGCTGGAACCCGCGCGGCTCGGAACCGGTCACCGCCCCGGTCGTCCGCCCGACCGTGTTGTAGCCGTAGGTGAGCGAGTCACCGTGCGAGTTCGTCTCCCGCACCAGCGGCGCGTACGTGACCGGGTGCTGGTCCCTCTTGCCGTAGTAGCGCGTTCGGCCGTCGTCGTACAGGGCCCGCCACCAGTAGTGGCTCGCCGTTCCCGTGGTGATGTCGCCGAGGTACTCGAACCGCACGTAGCTCTGGTCGTGGGCCGCCCGGAAACCCCGGGTTCCCGTCTGGACCTGCATCGCCGGGTCGGCGACCAGCTCGCCTTCCGGAGCGATGGCGTGGATGTCCTCGTCCCAGGCCTGGGCGCCGACGTTCGCGTCCGTGCCGGCCCGCACATCGGCCTTGATCACCGGGAGGTCCAGCGACCATCCCGAGGCGATCCCGCCGTGCACCGGGTTGGCGGAGGAGTAGTTCAGTCCCAGACCCGGTGTGAAACCCATCCTGCCCTTGGGCAGTGTGAACGGGTACCGGTAGGTGAAGTCACCGGTCTGCTGGTTGATGTCGCCGTCGCCCGTGGCGAGTTGCACGGCGTCGGGTGCCGATTCGGCCATCGTCGGCGTCGTGACCGGAGCCACCGGGTCCGTGGCCGCGGCGGCGGGGGCGGCGGTGAGCAGCGGTGCGACCATGCACGCCAGTGCCACGGTCGCCGCTGCTCTCACCGTCCTCCGCCTCCCGGGTCTTTCAGGTATCGCGTTCTTCCCCACTCATGCGCTCCTTTGAGGCATTGACATACGGCACCGACCGGAAGACCGGCGTTCCCGTCTCCCCCGGCGGTGCTCTCGAAGGGCTCCTGACCGCCGCGGATGCCCGGGCGGGCAGAAGGGGTCCGGGAGTCCGGGATCTCCGGCTCCCGAAGATCGGGTGACTACTTCTTCGGCTTCTTCTCGGCGGCGATGCCGCCGTCCGGCGCCACGGCGTGCCAGGTGCCCTCGACACCATCGCCGTTGGTCTGCCTGGGCGCGGTGTCGCCCGTGTAGCGGTAGAGCGGCCAGCCGCCGAGAGTCACCTGCTTGGTCTTGTCCTCGCGGACAAGGATTCCGAGGTCGGCCGGGGTCACTCCGGGCAGAGCGATCGGCATGCCGTCGGACGCGGTCAGCGGCTTCCACGTCTTGGCGCACTCACCGTCGCAGTGCGAGGCCGACGGCTTCTTCTTGTCCTTGTCGAAGCGGTAGAGGGTGAAGCCCTCGATGTCGACCGCCACCTCGCCCAGTTCCGCCTCGCCCGAACCCACCGCGGCGACCGGCCGTGTCTCGGCCGAAGCGAAGACCCCCGGGGTGGCCACCGCCTCCTCCTCCGGCTCGGACTTCTGCCCACCGCATCCGGCGAGCGCGGCGACCAGACCGGCGCAGAGGACGACGGAGGCCGTACTCGCTCCGAAACGTTTTCCGTGGAAGGGCATCTCATTGACTCCTGAATGTGTGCTCATGTCGGTGTGGGTTGCCGAAACGCTCCGGCCGCCGTGTCCCACAGGGCGCACGGCCTCGCGGTGAGACGCGTCGTGGGAACGGACCCGTCCGCGGCGACCGTCCGCGCCACCGCAGGCCCTCTGCGGGGCCTGCCGGAAAACAACTCATCGCGATCCCGCACCGGTGGTCCCGCACGGAGAGGTCCCCGCACGTTCGCGTCCCGGCCCACGACCGCTCTCCGTCGCCCCCGCCGGAGACCTAGTCCGGGTTCCCCGCCTCCTCCGGCCGGCGTGACGGTGCCCGAAGGGCGCCCACGGTCCGCCGGCCGCACGTCCGGGGCACCGCTTGCGCGGCATTCCGTGCGGGAACCCCTGAGGCCACGGGCCTCCGTCACCGACGCTTCGCCGTGCGGGACTCGCCGGTGTGACAGGGCCCCGGGGGCATTCGCGGCCGGCCACCGCACGCTTCGGGGCATGCGCTTACTTGGTCGCGGTGATCACCATGTTCGCCCCGGTGTCGGCGGCCAGGGAGGCGTCGCGGAAGCCCGCTTCGGTGAGCAGCGCGATGCGTTTCGCGGGCCCGCCCTGGGTGCCGAGGGCGTAGCGGCCGGGCTGGGCCAGGGAGCCCGGGGTGCAGATGGAGGTGGAGGCCGAGTAGTCGATCCGTACCGACGGATTGCCGATGCCGTCCTCCAGCCGGTCCGTGGACCAGGGCTCGACGGCGATCACGATCCCCCCGTCGCTGAGCACCTCACGCGCCCGGCGCAGCGCCGCGGGCGGATCGCCCATGTCGTGCAGGGAGTCGAAGAAGACCACCACGTCGAACGGTCCGGGCCCGATCTCGCCGACATCGGCGACATGGAACGCGACGTTGCCGGGACTGCCCGCTTCGACCGCCCGGGCGCGGGCCTCCGCGACGGACGGTTCGTGCCGGTCGAAACCGGTGACCGTGGACGCTGGCCAGGTACGGCCGATGATCAGACTGGCCACTCCGTGACCGCATCCCACGTCGGCCACTCTGACCCCGCGCTCCAGCCGTTCGAGGAGGCCGGGCACGGCGGGGAACCAGGTGGCCGTCAGTTCATGGACGTACGCGGTGCGGAAGAAGCGCTCCACTCCGCTGAACATGCAGTCCGGCAGTGATGCGTAGTCGAGCCCGCCGTCGGCGCGGAAGGCCTCCTCGAGCCTGCTGAGCGTGAGGTACTGGCCGACGATGATGTCGGCGGCGCCGATGACATACGCGGGGGACTCCACCTCCGCGAGCACGGCCGCGTGCGCGTCGGGCAGTCGGTACGTACCGGCTGCCGGATCGTAGGCCACGTACTCGGAGACGGTCTGCGCCGCGAGCCACTCGGTGACCAGCCGCGGTTGCAGCCCGGTCCGCGCCGCAAGGTTCTCGGCGGTCAGCGGGCCGGCACCGGTCATGGCCCGGTAGAGGCCGAGCCGGTCACCGAGGGCCGTCATCACCGTGCTCGCCGCACCGGCGAAGTCGCCCAGCAGGCGGTCGAGGAACTCCGATACCCGGGCATCGGATGTCTCGGCGGCCGGAACGGGGCCGTTGACCTCGTCGGCCGCCGTGAGGCGGGGTTCTGCTGTCGTCATGCGCTCTGCTCTTCTTCTGCGGTTTCTTTTCGGCGGATCGATCAGTCCACACCGACTGTCCGCGGTGCGTCGCCGCGCACACCGACGGTCACGTCGACGATGGCGTTCCGCCCTGCACAGGGCTGCCGGGGCGGCGGTGCTCCGCTCATCCGCCCGGCTGCCGCCGGCCGTGAGAGATCGACCTGCCTGCCCTCCCCCCGGCGGCGGGAGGACGGCCCGGGCTCCGGACCCTTTTCTCCTCCACTTGGAGAAGTATTCTCCGAATGTAGAAGAACGGGTCGAGTGCGTCAACCTCCTGATATCGGACCGTGTCCACCTCAGTCGGCCGGCGCGGCTTCGAGCCGGCTTCGTAGGTGTGGTGGGCGGCTCCGGGGCCGACGCCGCGGAGACAGGGGACGGCGAGGTGCCGTCCGCGTCCGGCGGTCCTCTCCACGGACACCGCGCCGGAGCGGGAAGTGTGGTGCGGACGGCGCCGGGGGATGCCGGTGCGGTCCGCACAGCGGACGGCGTCCATCAGGTCGCACGGGCCCGGAGGCGCTCCGGGCGGCGCGCAGCCGAGCACGCGCTCGTGTTCGTGCTCGTACTCGTACTCGGAACAGGCGGTGCCGTCCGGCTCCGTCCCTGACGGACATCGAGACGTCAGGAGGCCGGGTCCGGGGCCGGACCGGCGATCAGCCCGGAGAAGGTGGAGGCCGCGGCCCCCGGACTGGTGAGCCTGTGCGAGCAGGCCGCGGTCAATGCGTCCGCGCTCCCAGGGCGATGCGCCACGTCGCCCCGCGGCGATGAGCCGCAGCCTTCTGCTTCCCCGCCGACACCACCGGGTTCCCCGGCGCCGCCGGTGTCACCGGCGGCGGGTCAGTCCGACGTGACCTGCAGCATGTCGGGCGACAGGGCCGCCGCCCGCGCCACCGCACCAGTCATCCGCTCGCGGTGGTGACGGCGGCACAGAACCTCGTACCCGACGGTCTCCGCGGCCACGCCCACATCCCCCACCACGACCTGCTCGCCCTCGACGACCATTTCGCCGCCCACCGTGCGGGCGTTGTGGGTGGCCCGTGCCCCGCACCAGCACAGCGCCTCGACCTGGAGGGACTCGATCCGGTCGGCCAGCTCGATCAGCCGCTGCGAGCCCGGGAAGAGCCTGGTGCGGAAGTCGGTGGTGATGCCGAAGGTGAAGACGTCGATGCCCAGGTCGTCGACGACGCAGGCGAGTTGGTCGACCTGCCCGGGGGCGAGGAACTGCGCCTCGTCCGCGATCACGTAGTCCGTGTGCCCGCCGGAGGTCAGATGCCGCACCAGATGGGCATGGAAGTCGAAGCCCTCGCCCGCCTCCACGGCCTCGGTGACCAGACCGAGCCTTGAGGAGAGCCGCCCCTCCCCCGCCCGGTCGTTGCGGGTGAAGATCATCCCCGACAGTCCCCGCGCCGAGCGGTTGTGCTGGATCTGGAGCGCGAGGGTGCTCTTCCCGCAGTCCATCGTTCCGGCGAAGAAGACCAGTTCGGGCATGGGGAGGCGGAACCTTTCGGCGGTCGGCGTTGGGCGTACGGACAGTGCGCGCGGCGGACCGGTACGCGCGGCTGCGGACGATCCGGCGGGCCTGGCGGCGCCGGGCTACGTGCGGACTTCCAGCAGGGGGACCAGTTGCTCGGCGGGTGTCATCGAGCCGTGCATGCCGATGAGTTCGGACTCCTTGGGCTCGGTCTCGGTGGCGACGACCGCGGCGGTGCCGTTCATCGCGGCCACCACGTCGCCGATCCGGCCGCGCACCCGGTCGTCGACACGCGGCCCGAACCAGCCCAGTTCGATCGCCTCGTCCCGGGTGGCCACCCACGCCCGGTCCGCCAGGACCTCGCGCCAGACGGCGTGGACGTCTCCGGCCGCGCCGGGCACGGCGTACAGATGGCGGGCCCGGCCCTCGCCGCCGAGCCGTGCGACGCCCGCGCGCAGTTCCCAGTCGTGGTCGAAGTCGTAGCGGGCGTCCGGGTCCTGGGGGATGTCCACCATGCCGTGGTCGGCGGTGACGTAGAGCGCGGAGCGCGGCGGGAGCTGCTCGGCCAGGCGCTGGGCGAGGCGGTCGACGTACATCAGCTGGCCGCGCCAGGCGTCGGAGTCCACGCCGTAGCGGTGGCCACTGCCGTCGAGTTCGGCGTAGTACGTGTAGACCAGCGTGCGGTCGGCCGAGCCCAGCCGCTCGGCGGCGAGGTCCATGCGGTCCTCGGCCGGCAGCCGGCCCAGGAAGGAGCCTCCCGACAGGGCGATCTTCGTGAGCGGGGTGTGCTCGAAGTGCGGGGCGGTGACCTGGCAGGTGGCGATGCCAGCGGCGTCGGCGAGCCGGAAGACGGTGGGGTACGGCTGCCACTGGCACGGGTCGGTCCACGGCTGCCAGCGAAGCTGGTTCATCAGCTCGCCGGTGGCCGGGTCGAGCACGGTGTAGCCGGGCAGTCCGTGGGCTCCGGGCACCTGGCCGGTGCCCACGGAGGCGAGCGAGGTGGCGGTGGTGGAGGGGAAGCCCGCGGTGAGGGGCTGTCCGGTGCCGCCGCGGGAGGCGGGCAGCAGGGAGGCCAGGAAGGGGGCCTCGCCGGGATGGGCGGCCAGCAGCTCCCAGCCCATGCCGTCCACCAGGAAGACGCACACGCGGTCGGCGGGCTCCAGTTCCAGGCCCGAGGACAGTCCGGGCACGCCCTGTCCGGCGGCGACGGCGGGCAGCAGATCGGCCAGCGACGCGTCGCCGTAGCGCGGCACGGGCGCGGTGCGCGGATCCAGGGGGGCCGGGTCGTGCGCGGCCGGGCCGTACGGGAGGTACTGGACCATCAGCGGGCGCCGGCGGTCGCCGCGGTGGCCTCGGACAGCGCCTGCGCGAAGGTGAGCGCCTGGCGGACGGTGTCCGGTCCGTCGCCCGCCTCGCTGACGCGCAGCGAGAGGTCGTCGGCGGTCAGGGAGCCCGTGTAGCCGTGGTCGGCCTCGCAGTTGGGGTCGCCGCAGTTGGCGGGCTCCATGTCGAGGCGGGAGACGGCGCCCCAGCCGATGGTGAGGACGACCTCGCGCGGCAGGGTGCCGGGGGTGTACGACTCGGGGTTGGCGACGACACGGCTGAGGACGACCGAGGAGATCCGCTCCAGCTTCACCGACTCGGTGGATGTGGTGGCGTACGGCGAGGGGGAGGTGCCGTCGGCGGGCTGCTCGTCGGTGTGGCTGACGATGAACCGGGTGTCGGTGAGCACGAGCACCGTGACGTGGCGGCGGACCTCGTTGGAGTCGAAGGTCGTCTCCTGGTGGACCACGTACGAGGAGACGGGCTCGCCGCCCACGGCGGACTCGACCGCCTCGGCCACGAGAGCCGGGTAGTAGCCGCTGCGCTCGATGGCCGCGCGCAGCCCCTGGGTCGTCGTACCGGTCTTCGCCATGCGGCCCATCCTACGGGGACCGGGCGGGTCAGTACGCGGGCAGGCGGCGGGGACCGAGGTCGGCCCAGGCGGGGTGGGCCGTGCCGAAGGGGGCGGGCGGCTCGGCGACACGTACGGCCGCGTCCAGAACGGTCAGCCCGCGGGCGGCGACGACCACCGGTTCCAGATCGACGGAGACGACCTCGGGATGGTCCTCGACCAGCCGGGAGACGCGCAGCAGCAGCTCCTCCAGGGCGCCGGTGTCCACCGGCTGGGCACCCCTCCAGCCGAACAGCACGGGCGCGGAGCGGATGGAGCGGACCAGCTCGGCCGCGTCCCGGTCGGTGACTGGGACGAGCCGGTGGGCGACGTCGCCCAGCAGTTCCGAGGGCGGGCCGGCCAGTCCGAAGGAGAGCACCGCGCCGATGGCGGGGTCGACGGTGGCCTTCACCGCGGTGTCCACGCCGCGGGGCGCCATGGCCTGGACGACGGGCCGCAGCTCGGCGGGCTCGCCCAGTTGCTCGGTCATCCTGGC
The DNA here is from genome assembly GCF_043660855.1 of Streptomyces shinuiensis. Classification (NCBI taxonomy): domain Bacteria; kingdom Bacillati; phylum Actinomycetota; class Actinomycetes; order Kitasatosporales; family Streptomycetaceae; genus Streptomyces; species Streptomyces shinuiensis. The sequence goes on from NZ_JBIHML010000001.1 coordinate 1,421,982, forward strand.
GTAGGCGCGCCGCAGTCCGGCCTCGCTGCCGATGTCCAGCCGTACGCCTCCCAGATCGGGTCGGTGGCGCAGATGGGGGGCGGTGGTCTTCAGGGCCACGGGGTAGCCCAGCCTCTTCGCGGCGGCGCGGGCGGCGCGGGCGTCGGGCGCTGGCAGGACGGGCTGCACCGACACGCCGTAGTGGCCCAGCAGCTCGGCCGTCTCCTCACCGCTCAGGGGGGTGCTGCGGAGCATGCCGCGGTCCGGTTCGCGCACCCGGGCCAGCAGGGCGGCGGCGGACGCCTCGTCGATGTCGTCGTACTCGGGCACCCGGCCGGGTTCGGCCGCGTCGCGCCGCCACTGTGCGTAGCGGACCGCCTCCGACAGGGCGCCCACGGCGCGCTCGGGGGCGGGGTAGGCGGGCAGGCGGTGCTCGGCGAGGGCGGCGTCCAGGGCCTCGATGGCCAGATGGACCACGACCACCGGCTTGGCCGGGGCGCTCGCGGCTCCCGCGCCGCTCCGGCCGCCGTCCCCGCCACCGCTCACGCCGGCGGCCGACTCGCGCAGCGCCCGGGCCAGCGCCTCGGCCAGCAGGGTCGCGCCCCCCGGGCCTTGGCTGCCGTCCACCCAGGGGATGGCGGTGACCACGACGGCGTCGGTGGCCGGGTCGGCGAGGGTGGCGGCCAGCGCCCGCCGGAAGTCCTCGGGAGTGGCCCCGGTGGTCAGATCGGTGACGGGCTGCGGGCGCAGGCCCCGGGCCAGGCAGGCGTCGTAGGTGAGCAGGCACAGCGACTCGGCGTTGCCCAGGATGCCCACCCGCGGGCCGGCGGGCAGCGGCTGGGTGGCCAGCAGCACGCCGGCGTCGACGAGTTCGGTGACGGTGTCGACGCGTATGACCCCGGCCTGCCGCAGCAGCGAGGAGACCGTGGCGTCGGGGGTGCGGCCGGCCGGGACGGCGTGGCCGGGGGGCGGGGCGCTGGCGTTGTGGCGGGCGCCCTTGACCACGACGATCGGCTTGCGGGCGGCGGTGCGCCGGGCCAGGCGGTTGAACTTCCTGGGGTTGCCGAAGGACTCCAGGTACATCAGGACGACGTCGGTGTCGGGGTCGTCGTCCCAGTACTGGAGCACGTCGTTGCCGGAGACGTCGGCGCGGTTGCCGGCCGAGACGAAGGTGGAGACGCCGCCGGCCCCCCGGCCGCGGCGGTGCAGTCCGGCGAGCACGGCGATGCCGATGGCCCCGGACTGGGTGAACAGCCCGATGCGGCCGCGTTCGGGCGTCTCGGGCGACAGAGTGGCGTTGAGCCGGACGTCCGGGGCGGTGTTGATCAGCCCGAAGGCGTTGGGGCCGATGATGCGCATCCCGTACGAGCGGGCCCGCCGCACCAGTTCGCGTTGCGCGTCGCGGCCGAAGTCGGCGGAGAGGACGACCAGCCCCTGCACGCCCCGCCCGCCGCACTCGTCGACCACCCCGGGCACCTCCCGGGCCGGGACGGCGACGACGGCGAGGTCGACGGGCTCGGGGATGTCGCGCACCGAGCGGTGGGCGGGCACCGAGTCGATCTCGGCGCGTCCCTCCTCCAGCGCTCGGTTGACTGCGTGGACGCGGCCGGTGAAACCGGCCGCGCGCAGGCTCTCCAGGACGGTGCGCCCGGCTCCGCCCGGGTTGCGGCTGGCGCCGATGACGGCGACCACGCCGGGGGACAGCAGCCGCTGCACGGAGCGGGCCTCGGCGCGCTGCTCGCGGGCCCGCATGACCGCCAGGGACTGCTCGGTCGGTTCGATGCCGAAGGTGAGGTGGACCGCGCCGTCCTCGAAGCTGCGTTTCTGGGAGTAGCCGGCGTCCGTGAAGACCTTGACCATCTTCGTGTTGGCGGGCAGCACCTCGGCGACGAAGCGGCGCACTCCGCGCTCGCGGGCGCAGGCGGCGATGTGCTCCAGCAGGGCGGAGCCGACCCCGCGGCCCTGGTGGTCGTCGCGGACGAGGAAAGCGACCTCGGCCTCGTCGGCGGGCAGGGAGGCGGGGCGGCCGGTGGCGTCTATGCGGTCGTAGCGGACGGTGGCGATGAACTCGCCGCCGACGATGGCGGCCAGGCCGACCCGGTCGACGTAGTCGTGGTGGGTGAAGCGGCGCACGTCGCGGTCGGAGAGCCGGGGGTAGGGAGCGAAGAAGCGGTAGTACTTCGACTGGTCGGAGACCTGCTCGTAGAAGCTGACCAGGCGCTCGGCGTCGTCGGGCGTGATGGGGCGGACCCGGGCCGTGCCGCCGTCGCGCAGCACCACGTCGGCTTCCCAGTGGGCGGGGTAGGCAGGCTCGCTCGGCGTCCGCATGGGGGTCAGCCTAGTCACCGGGGCACTGGATCGCGGAGGTGTCGGCTCCCCTTCCCGGGAGTCCGCCTGTGCGAAGCTGGGCTGGACTCCGGACATGCGGCCCGGTCCCGGCCGGACCCGAACCGGTCAGCGCCGGTCCGGCCTGTTCCGACCCGGTCCGGCCCGTTCGGGCTCGATCCGCTCCGACCCGTTTCGATTCGAAGGGCAACACCATGGCAGAGCGCCGTGTCACCGTCGGCTGGCCCGAGGGCCTGCACGCCCGCCCCGCCGCGGTCTTCGTCCGCGCCGCGACCGCCTCGGGCGTCCCCGTCACCGTGGCCAGACCGGACGGCGAACCGGTCAACGCCGCCTCGATGCTCTCGGTACTGGGACTGGGGGTGGAGGGCGGCCAGGAGGTCGTGCTGGCCTCCGCGGCCGATGACGCCGACATCGCCCTGGACCGGCTGGCGAAGCTGGTCTCCGAGGGACTGGACGAGCTGCCCGGAGCCGTCTGAGCCGCACGGTCCGGCGAGCCGGCCGCCGTCCGGGCCCGCATGCGGCACTGGATACGGGCCCGGCGCGGAAACGCGACGGAGATCACCGGCGGAAAACCACCGGCAAAGGCTGTGGGGCGAGCATCCCCCACGGCCTTTCCCGTATCCGGATTATTCCTGGCACGTATTCCCCGTGTACTCCCCTCCTGTGTACAGGGTTCCTGTTACGGGTTTTCACACGGCGTGTTTACGCCGTGTTTCGTTCTTCTCACCGGGCCTTTCCGGCGGCTGTCGCGCGCGGCCACCGGCCGCTGCTCGCGGCGCACCGCGACGGAGCGTTCCACGTGCTCGCTCGCCAGGGCGCGCGCCCGTTCCGCGTCGCCGCGCGCGACGGCGTCCACGACGGCGCCGTGCTCACGCCACACGGCGACCGCGCGCAGCGGCGGTTCCGCGGCGTACACCCAGGTGATCTTGCGGCGCAACTGTGTGAGCAGCGAGGCCAGGCTGGGGCTGCCCGACGCCCGGGCCAGCGTCTCGTGGTACCAGTCCTCCAGGGCCCTCAGATCGGACAGCCGGCCGCTCTCCGCCCGCTGCAGGCCCAGGCGGACCAGTCCGCGCAGGACCCTCAGCTGCGCCTCGGTGCGGCGCCGGGCGGCCCGCGCGGTACCCAGCGGCTCCAGCAGGGCGCGTATGTCGAGCAGGTCGGCGGCCTCCTGCTCGGTGGGCCGGGCGACACAGGCGCCCGCGTGGCGGCGGGAGACGACGAAACCCTCCGACTCCAGGGTCCGCAGAGCCTCTCGCACCGGGACGCGCGAAACGCCGTAACGCCTGGCGAGGAGTTCCTCGGTGAGCCGGGCCCCGGGCGGGAAAACACCGAAGACGATGTCGTCACGGACCGCGCTGCACACCATGTGCGCGGAAATGCGCATGGGCCGACCTCCGCCGCCGTCTCCATATTTCCCGAAGTGCCGCAGAGTCGAACTGTATTCCACCGGAACACGTTTTCCGATGCCCGCCGGAAAACAGACGTGAAAACATCTGCCGCGCGACCTCACGGGTCGCGCGGCGGATGCCGGTGCGTGACGGGCGCGGCTGCCCTGTGCCCTGCGGGGCGGGGTCCGTCAGACGTCGACACCCTTGCCGGCCAGATAGGTGACCGGGTTGAAGTCCGAGCCGTAGTGGGCGCCGTTGCGGGCCTCGAAGTGCAGGTGCGGTCCGGTGCTGTTGCCGGTGGAGCCGACCGCGCCGATCCGCTGGCCGCCGTCGACCTTCTGGCCCGCCGAGACCCTCGTGGCGGACAGGTGGGCGTACTGGGTGTACTTGCCGTCGTCATGGCGGATGACGATCTGGTTGCCGTACGCGCCGCCCCAGCCGACCGTCACCACGGTGCCCGGACCGACGGACCGCACGGGAGTGCCGGTGCCGGCGGGGAAATCGATGCCGCTGTGCTTGCCGGAGGACCAGGAGGCGCCGGCCTGCTTGTAGGCGGTGGTGGTGTCCACGCCCGCGACCGGGTCGACGTAGCCGGTGACCGAACGGCGCTCGGCGGAGCGGTCGGCACGCTCGTTCGCGCGCTTCTCGGCGGCCCTGCGCTCCTGGGCGGCCTCGCGCTCCTGGACGGCCTTGGCGGCCCTCGCGGCCCTCTCCTCGGCGACCTCGCGCTTCTCGGCGGCCCTCTCCTCGGCGGCCCTCTCCTCGGCGGCGTCGGCGACGCGCTGCTGGGCCCGGGCCTGGGCCCTGACGTCGTCGGCGATCGTGTCGCCGACGGCCATGGCCTGGACGAAGCCCAGGGCGTAGGTCCCCGAGCCCTCGCCCGGAGCGGCGATCGCGGGAGTGGCGGCGGCGCCGACCACGCCGGTGACGGTCAGGACGGCGGCTCCGGCCAGGCCGGCGCGGGTGCGCATGGAACGGCTGGAGAGGTGGTGCTTCTCGGTGAGGTCCTCGGTGAGCCCGGTGAGCTTTCCGGTCAGCTTCTCGGCGAGCTGCGCGGCGGCACGGGTGAACGCCATGGGTGGCGTGCTCCTTTCCTTCCTTCTCGCCTACCGGGTTAGCTGTCGGGTTCGGAGCAGGAAGGTCTCCTACGGGCGCACGGCCCGATTCACCCCAGGTGCCTCGGGAGAGGACCACTCCCGCGCGGATGGGCGGGAGGGTGGGTCCCCGGCTCCCCCGTCCGGGGGACTCGGCGATCACTGCCGTCGGCCGCGGTCGCGGTCACTTCTGACGGCCAGCGAGACAGACGCTAAACGGACAAATTTGAGCGAGCAAGCAGATAGCGGCTTTTGTAGGCCATGCCACACAGGCCGCCCACTGGAATAGCCCAAAATCGGACATAAGAAAGGCCCTTGGTGTGGCAATCCCACCAAGGGCCTTCCGCTGCGCAGCCGCCGCGAGGCGGCCGGGGGTCACTGGTCGGTGACGACGGTCACCTCTCCGATTCCCAGGTCGCGCACCGTGTCGGCGATCTGGGACGCGTCTCCCACCAGCACCGTCACCAGACGGTCCGCGGGGAAGGCGGCCACGGCCGCCGCCGTCGCCTCCACGGTGCCGGTCTCGGCGAGGCGGGCGTACAGCTTCGCCTGGTAGTCATCGGGAAGGTGCTGCTCCACCTGGTCTGCGAGGGTGCCTGCGACGGCCGCCGCCGTCTCGTAACGCAGCGGGGCCACCCCCACCAGGTTCTGCACGGCCGTGTCACGCTCGGCGTCGGTGAGGCCCTCCTCCGCCAGGGTGCGCAGCACGCGCCACAGGTCCTCCAGCGCGGGACCCGTCACATCGGTGGCCACCGAGCCGTTGATCGCCAGCATCGAGGCGCCGGCACCCTCGGGCGAGGAACGCAGCACCTGGGCGAAGGCCCGCACGCCGTAGGTGTAGCCCTTCTCCTCGCGCAGCACCCTGTCCAGGCGGGAGGTGAGCGTGCCGCCCAGGCAGTACGTGCCCAGCACCTGGGCGGGCCAGACCCGGTCGTGCCGGTCGGGGCCGACCCGGCCGATGAGCAGCTGGGTCTGCACCGCTCCGGGCCGGTCCACGACGACCACCCGGCCGGTGTCGTCCGCGGTGATCGGCGGGACCGGCCGGGGCCCGGCGGCCGCGCCCTTCCAGTCGCCGAGGGTCTCGGCCAGCGCCTTGTCCAGGTCCACCCCGGTGAAGTCGCCGACCACCACGGCCGTGGCCGTCGAGGGCCGCACGTGCTCCGCGTAGAAGGCGCGCACCGCCTCGGCGTCGATGTTCCTGATGGTCTCCTCGGCTCCCTGCCGGGGACGCGAGAGCCGGGAGTCGGCCGGGAACAGCTCCTTCGACAGCGCGATGGCCGCCCGGCGGGCGGGGTTGGCCAGCTCGTGCGGGATCTCGTCCAGACGGTTGCGCACCAGCCTCTCGACCTCGCCCTCGGGGAAGGCGGGGGCGCGCAGCGCGTCGGCGAGCAGACCCAGCGCCCTGGCCAGCCGGGAGGCCGGGACCTCCAGGGAGACCCGTACGCCGGGGTGGTCGGCGTGCGCGTCCAGGGTGGCACCGCAACGCTCCAGCTCGGCGGCGAACTCCTCGGCGGTGTGCCGGTCGGTGCCCTCGCTCAGCGCCCGGGCCATGATCCCGGCCACGCCCTCCCGGTCGCGGGGCTCGGCCTCCAGCGGCGCGACGAGGTCGACCTCGACGGCCACGACCTTCTGGCCGGGACGGTGGCAGCGCAGCACGGTCAGCCCGTTGGGCAGCTCACCGCGCTCGGGGGCGGGGAACGCCCACGGCCTGGGCTCGCCGCCGCGGGGCTGGGGGTGGAACTCCATCGACATTCCGTTCTGGGCCGTGGCGTCGCTCACTGGGCGGCCTCCTGATCGTGGGTGTCGGCGGCGGTACCGGTTCCGGAGACGGTGGCGCCCTCGGAGACGTCGGCCGCGGTGTCGGGGGCGGTCGCCTGGGTGGGCTCGTAGATCAGCACCGCGCGGTTGTCGGGGCGCAGCCGGGCCGCGGCCACCTCGCGCACCTCGTCGGCGGTGACCTGGAGCACGCGCTCCACCGCGGTCAGTGCGAGCTGTGGGTCGCCGAACAGCACCGCGTAGCGGCACAGCTCGTCGGCGCGGCCGCCGACCGTGGCCAGCCGGTCCAGCCACTCGCGCTCCAGCAGCGCCTGGGCGCGCTCCATCTCCGCCGGGGTCGGCCCCTCCTCCGCGAAGCGGGCCAGTTCCTCGTCGACCGCCCGCTCGATGTCGGCGATCTCGGCGTCGCCGGATGCCTTCACGTCCAGCCACCCCATCGAGGGCGCCCCCGCCAGCCGCAGCATGCCGAAACCGGCGGTGACGGCGGTGCGGTCGCGGCGGACCAGGCGGGTGTTCAGGCGGGAGGACTCGCCGCCGCCGAGCACCGTCAGCGCCAGATCGGCGGCGTCCGCCTCACGGGTGCCGTCGTGCGGCAGCCGGTAGGCGGCCATCATCGCCCGGGAGGGCACCTCCTCGTGGAGGGTCTGCTTGACCTCCTCGCCGATGACCTCCGGCAGGGAGCCGTCGCGCGGCGGCCGCTTGCCCTCGTGGGAGGGGATGGAGCCGAAGTACCTCTCGACCCAGGCGAGCGTCCGCTCCGGGTCGATGTCGCCGACGACCGCCAGCACGGCGTTGTTCGGCGCGTAGTAGGTGCGGAAGAAGTCCCGCGCGTCCTCCAGCGAGGCGGCGTCCAGGTCGGCCATGGAGCCGATCGGGGTGTGGTGGTACGGGTGGCCCTCGGGGTAGACCATCGCCGTCAGCTTCTCGAACGCCGTGCCGTAGGGCACGTTGTCGTACCGCTGGCGGCGCTCGTTCTTCACCACGTCGCGCTGGTTCTCCATGGACTCCTCGTCCAGGGCGGCCAGCAGCGACCCCATCCGGTCGGCCTCAAGCCACAGCGCCAGCTCCAGCTGGTGGGCGGGCATCGTCTCGAAGTAGTTGGTGCGCTCGAAGCTGGTGGTGCCGTTGAGCGAGCCGCCCGCCCCCTGTACCAGCTCGAAGTGACCGTTCCCCTTCACCTGTGCCGATCCCTGGAACATCAGGTGCTCGAAGAGGTGCGCCAGACCTGTGCGCCCGGCGACCTCGTGGCGCGATCCGACGTCGTACCAGAGGCAGACCGCGGCGACCGGCGTCTGGTGGTCCTCTGAGAGCACCACGCGCAGGCCGTTGGCCAGCCGGTGCTCGGTCGCCGTCAGACCGCCGGCGGTGGGCGGAGGGGAGGCCGTGTGAGCCATGGGCAGGGAGTCCCTTCGATCGCGATCGCGGACCGCGTTCTCACAACGCGTGTGTGGTCACTGTATGCAAGCGGCCGGACAAAGCGCGAAGTTCCCGTACGGTTCGGGGCGGGGACCGGACTGTCGGTGCCGAGGTCCACAATGGTGCCCGTCCGTCCCCCGCCCCAGCACGGGGCCACACAGTCCGCAGTACGCAAGAAGGAGTCGCAGCCGCGATGGCCCGCCGCAGCACGAAGACCCCGCCGCCCGGGGGAGAGTTCGAGGAGCGCGTCCTCGACATCGACGTCGTCGACGAGATGCAGGGCTCCTTCCTGGAGTACGCCTACTCGGTCATCTACTCGCGCGCCCTGCCCGACGCGCGCGACGGGCTCAAGCCGGTCCACCGGCGGATCCTCTACCAGATGCACGAGATGGGGCTGCGGCCGGAGCGCGGCTACGTCAAGTGCGCACGCGTCGTCGGCGAGGTGATGGGCAAGCTCCACCCGCACGGCGACAGCGCCATCTACGACGCGCTGGTGCGCCTGGCCCAGCCCTTCTCCATGCGGCTGCCGCTGGTGGACGGGCACGGCAACTTCGGCTCGCTGGGCAACGACGACCCGCCCGCCGCCATGCGGTACACCGAGTGCCGCTCCGCACCGGCGGCCGGGCTGATGGTCGAGTCGATCGACGAGGACACCGTCGACTTCGCGCCCAACTACGACGGCAGCGAGTCCGAGCCGGCCGTACTGCCCTCGGCCTACCCGAACCTGCTGGTCAACGGCGCCTCCGGTATCGCGGTCGGTATGGCCACCAACATGCCCCCGCACAACCTGGGCGAGGTGATCGCCGCCGCCCGGCACCTGATCAGGCACCCCGGCGCGGACCTGGAGACGCTGATGCGTTTCGTGCCGGGGCCGGACCTGCCCACCGGCGGCCGGATCGTCGGGCTGGAGGGCATCAAGGACGCCTACGCCAGGGGACGCGGCACCTTCAAGATCCGCGCCACGGTCTCGGTGGAGAACGTGACCGCGCGGCGCAAGGGCCTGGTCGTCACCGAACTGCCGTTCAACGTCGGCCCCGAGAAGGTCATCTCCAAGATCAAGGATCTGGTCAACGGCAAGAGGATCCAGGGCATCGCCGACGTCAAGGACCTCACCGGCCGCGAGCACGGGCTGCGACTGGTCATCGAGATCAAGAACGGCTTCAACCCCGAGGCCGTGCTGGAGCAGCTCTACAAGCTGACGCCGATGGAGGAGTCCTTCGGCATCAACAACGTGGCCCTGGTCGACGGCCAGCCGCTGACCCTGGGCCTGAAGGAGCTGCTGGAGGTCTACGTCGACCACCGCTTCACCGTGGTGCGGCGGCGCAGCGAGTTCCGGCGCGGCAAGCGGCGCGACCGGCTGCACCTGGTCGAGGGCCTGCTGGTGGCGCTGATCGACATCGACGAGGTCATCCGGATCATCCGCTCCAGCGAGAACGCCGCGCAGGCCAAGGAGTCGCTGATCGCCAGGTTCGGCCTGTCCGAGGTGCAGACGCAGTACATCCTCGACACCCCGCTGCGCAGGCTGACGAAGTTCGACCGCGTCGAACTGGAGGCCGAGCGCGACCGGCTGAACGCCGAGATCGAGGAGCTGACCCGCATCCTGGAGTCCGACGCGGAGCTGCGCAGGCTGGTCTCCTCGGAGCTTTCCGCGGTCGCCAGGAAGTACGGCACCCCGCGCCGCACCGAGCTGCTGTCCTCGGCGGACGTTCCGGCGGCGGCCGTCCCCCTCCAGGTGGCGGACGACCCGTGCCGGGTGCTGCTGTCCTCCACCGGGCTGCTGGCCCGCACCGCGGGCGGCGAGCCGGTCTTCGACTCCTCCGCCAAGCGCCGCAAGCACGACGTGGTGGTCTCCGCCGTCCCGGCGACGGCCCGCGGCGAGGTGGGGGCGGTGACCTCCACCGGGCGCCTGCTGCGGATCTCGGTCATCGACCTGCCGCAGCTTCCGGAGAACTCCGCGCCGAACCTGGCGGGCGGAGCCCGGTTCACGGAGTTCCTCTCCCTGCAGGAGGGCGAGGAACTGGTGTGTCTCACCACTTTGGACGAGTCCTCGCCGGGGCTGGCGCTGGGTACGGAGCAGGGCGTGGTCAAACGGGTGGTGCCCGACTATCCCTCCAACAAGGGCGAGTTGGAGGTGATCACCCTCAAGGAGGGCGACCGGATCGTCGGCGCGGTGGAGCTGCGCACCGGCGAGGAGGACCTGGTCTTCGTCACCGACGAGGCGCAACTGCTGCGCTTCCCCGCCGGGCAGGTCAGGCCCCAGGGGCGCCCGGCCGGTGGCGTGGCGGGCGTCAAGCTGGGTCAGGGAGCGAAGGTGATCTCCTTCACCGCCGTCGACCCGGCCGTCGACGCGGTGGTCTTCACCGTCGCGGGCTCGCACGGCACACTGGCCGAAGAAATGGGCACGGCCAAGCTGACGCCGTTCGACCAGTACCCCCGCAAGGGCCGGGCCACGGGCGGGGTGCGCTGCCAGCGCTTCCTCAAGGGCGAGGACCACCTGACCTTCGCCTGGGCCGGTGCCACTCCCGCCCGCGCGGCGGACGCCAAGGGCTCGCCGGTGGACCTGCCGGAGCCGGACCCGCGCCGCGACGGCTCCGGCGTTCCGCTGGCCAAGCCGGTCTCGGTGGTCGCCGGGCCGGTGTGACGCCCTGCCGCATACCGGTGAGGCGGCCCGGCGGTACGTGCCGGGCCGCCGTACCACCGGGCCGCCTTGCGAAACGGCACACTCAGGTCCGTACGTAGCGCAGGACGCCCCACATGCTGTCGGGGCCCGCCTCCTCCGGCGAGCCGGTCGCCGCGCAGGAGGCCAGTTCCCCGCGCACCGCGTCGGCGTCGATACCGGAACCGATCAGCACGAGCTGTGTCAGGCGCGGCTCGCCGCTCCCCCACGGCCCGGGGTTGAAGCGCAGGAAGCGGCCGACCGCGTGCAGCCCGTACTTCTCCCGGTGACCGGGCACACCGAAGTGGACGAAGCCCTTGATCCGGTACAGGCCGCCGGGCCTGCCGTCCAGGAACTCCATGAGCCGGCGCGGGTCCATCGGCTCGCCGGTGGTGAACTCCACGCTCTGGTAGGCGGCGTGGAAGTGCTCGTCGTGCCCTTCGCCGCATCCGTGCCCGCCCTCGCGGATCTCCGCCCACACATCCTCGAAGGAGAGTTGCCGTGTGCCCTGCGCACCGTCGTCGCGGGGGCGCGGGTCGAAGAGCAGCTCCGGGTCGACGCGCCCGTGGAAGGCCCGGACGACGGGTACGCCCCGGCCGATCCCCCGCAGCTCCCCGGTCAGGGCGGACAGCTCCTCCTCCCCGGCCCGGTCCGCCTTGTTGAGCACCACCAGATCGGCCATCGCCACATGCCGTTCGAGTTCCGGGTGCCTGGCCCGGGTGCCGTCGAACTCCACCGCGTCGACGACCTCCACCAGCCCGCCGTAGACGATGTTCTCCTCGGCGCTGGAGAGGATCATGCGGATCAGGGTCTCCGGCTCCGCCAGGCCGCTGGCCTCCACCACGATGACGTCGATACGGGCCGAGGGGCGCGCGAGGCGCTCCAGCATGGTGTCCAGGTCGCTGGTGTCGACGGCGCAGCACAGGCAGCCGTTGCCCAGGGAGATCATCGAGTCGACCTGTCCGGCCACCGACATGGCGTCGATCTCGATGCTGCCGAAGTCGTTGACGACCACGCCGATGCGGGTGCCGCCGCTGTGGGCGAGGAAGTGGTTGAGGAGGGTGGTCTTCCCCGACCCCAGGAAGCCGGCGAGTACGACGACCGGGATCCGCTTCCTGACCAAACTCGTGCCTCCATCGTGCGGGTGGCGGCCGTACCGGAACGGCTGCCGATGGTAACCGACGGCCTCTCCCGCCCGCGCACGCGAGGACCTTCGAGGGTGGGCCCGGGGCCTGCGAGGGCGGACCCGGGCCCACCGGTTCCGCCGACTCCGCCGGCAGGAACCCCCGGGCAGGAGCGGTTAGGCTCCCCTGTGTGAGTACCTGTTCGACCGCCTCCCGGGCGCTGGCCGAACCGCCGGCCGCCACCGCCGCGACCGCCCGGACATGGCTGCTGGTCGAGCAGCCCGGGCCGTGGGGGGCCAGAGCCCTCACCGACAGCCGTCTCGATCCGGTGCTCGGCCGCGCGCTGGAACGGGCCGCCGACGGCACCGGTGTACGGGTCGCGCTGATCCGCCGCCCCGGCCGCCACCCGGACAGCCACGGGCCCGCCCTCCGCCGTGTCTACCTCGCCCACACCCTCCCCGGCCGGTCCTGGGTGCGTACCGCCCTGCTCACCGGCCCGGACGAGCTGTACGGCCTCGACGCGGCCGCCATGGCCTCGCTCGGCGCGGGCGACCACGACGGGCTGTGGGAGCCGTACGGCGGTGATCCCCTGGCCCTGGTGTGCACCAACGGCAGGCGCGACCGCTGCTGCGCCGTCCTGGGCCGCCCGCTGGCCGCCGAGCTGGCGGCCTCCGAGGCATGCGAGGTGTGGGAGACCACCCACATCGGCGGCCACCGCTTCGCCCCCACCCTGCTGGTCCTGCCGTACGGCTACGTGTACGGCAGGCTGGGAGGCCACGCCGTCAAGGGCGTGCTGGACGAACTGCGGCGCGGCCGGATCGCCACCGGCGGATGCCGGGGCCGGTCGGCCTGGGAGCGGCCGGGCCAGGCCGCCGATCTGGCGGTCCGCGAGCTGACGGGCGAGGCGGGCGCCGACGCCCTGGCGGTCACCGGGACCGCGGGCGCCGCCCCGCGGTGGAGCGTCACGGTGGCCCACACCGACGGCCGCTCCTGGCGTGTCACGGTCACCGAGGACACCGACGTCCCGCCCGTGGCCGCGAGCTGCGGTGCCGTTCCCGCCGTGCAGCCCCGCGTGACGGCCGTGGGCGTGACCCCGCTCTGACCGGACCGCGCCCGCCCCGGAGACCGGGGCGGGCGCGGTCCGGTGGTGTGCCGGTCAGCGGGTCGGGCATCCCCTCTCCGTGGTCGCCGGGCCCGCCGCACAGGCCGGTCCACAGGCGCACCGGCACGGCTCGGGGGCCTTCCCGCGCCCGCCACGGTGCGGTCGCGTGTGCCGGGCGTACGCCCGGCACACCAGACAGACGGCGGCGAACTGCGCGAACCCGGCGGCCGTGCCCACCGTGACGGGTCCGCCACCCAGTGTCCGGACCGTCACGGCGGGCACGGCGGTGGCCGCGACCAGGTATGCCAGGTGGCAGGCGAGGAGGGCTGCGACGGCGGACAGGACGAGGCGGCGGTGACGGCGTGTTCCGCGGAAGGCGGCTTCGTGGGGGCGGGCGAGGCGGGCGGCGGGGGCCGCTGCCGCGCCGGGAGCGGCCCACCGGGGAAAGCGCGCCGCGGTGGCGCCGCGCTCCTCACCCCAGCCGGAGGCGAGGGTGTCGTACCAGGGGTCTTCGATCCGCATGTCCCAGGATGGGCAGGACCCCGGACCCGATGAAGGAGCAATCCGGACCCTTCACCCTTTCAGGGGTGGATTCGCCGAACCGGCCCCACTGCTCCGGCGGGCCGGGTCACCGGAGGTCGCGCCGGGGCCCGGGCCCGGAAGAACCGTGCCTCCGCCTCCGGACGGGCCGGAGGCGGAGGCACGGTGAAGGGCGTGGAGCGGCGTGGGTCAGACGTCGATCCGGGAGCGGTCCAGCGTGGCCGCGGAAGTGGTGATGAACTCCTTGCGCGGCGCGACCTCGTTGCCCATCAGCAGGTCGAAGGTCTTCTCGGCGGCCTCCAGGTCGCTGATGTTGATGCGCCGCAGGGTTCGGTGGCGCGGGTCCATCGTCGTCTCCGCGAGCTGGTCGGCGTCCATCTCGCCCAGGCCCTTGTAACGCTGGATGGAGTCCTTGAAGCGGACCCCCTTGCTCTGCAGCTCCAGCAGGGTCTGGCGCAGCTCGTTGTCGGAGTAGGTGTAGATGTACTTCGCCCGGCCCCGCCGGGGGTTGATCAGCTCGACCCGGTGCAGCGGCGGGACCGCCGAGAAGACCCGGCCCTGCTCGACCATCGGCCTCATGTAGCGCTGGAAGAGCGTCAGCAGCAGGCAGCGGATGTGCGCGCCGTCGACATCGGCGTCGGCCAGGAAGATGACCTTGCCGTAGCGGGCCTGGTCGATGTCGAACGTCCGGCCGGAGCCCGCCCCTATGACCTGGATGATCGCGCCGCACTCGACGTTCTTCAGCATGTCGGAGACGGACGACTTCTGGACGTTGAGGATCTTGCCCCGGATCGGCAGCAGCGCCTGGAACTCGGAGTTCCGGGCGAGTTTGGCGGTGCCGAGCGCCGAGTCGCCCTCGACGATGAACAGCTCACTGCGCTCGACGTCGTCGCTGCGGCAGTCGGCGAGCTTGGCCGGCAGGGCGGAGGACTCCAGCGCGGTCTTGCGGCGCTGGGCCTCCTTGTGCTGGCGGGCGGCGATGCGGGTGCGGGCCGCGGCCACGGCCTTCTCCAGCACCGAGCGGGCCTGCTGCCTGGCGTCGCGCTTGGTGGATGTCAGGAACGCCTTGAGCTCCTTGGAGACCACCTGGGCGACGATCCGGGAGGCGGCCGAGGTTCCCAGCACCTCCTTGGTCTGGCCCTCGAACTGCGGCTCGGCCAGCCGCACGGTGACGACCGCCGTCATGCCCTCCAGTGCGTCGTCCTTGACGACGTCGTCCTCGGCGACGCGCAGCAGCTTGGCGGAGCGCAGCACCTCGTTCACCGTGCGGGTGACCGCGCGCTCGAAGCCGGCGACGTGGGTGCCGCCCTTGGGGGTGGCGATGATGTTGACGAACGACCTGACCGTGGAGTCGTACCCCGTCCCCCAGCGCAGCGCTACGTCCACGCCCAGCTCACGGGTGACCTCGGTGGGGATCATGTGGCCGCGCTCGTCCAGGACGGGGACGGTCTCCTTGAAGGTGCCCTGCCCCGTCAGGCGCAGCACGTCGCACAGCGGCCGGTCCGGGGCGAGGTACTCGCAGAACTCGCTGATGCCGCCGTCGTAGTGGAAGACCTCCTCCGCGGGCGGTGCGCCTTCGAGCCCGCGGTCGTCACGGACGACGATCGTCAGGCCGGGCACCAGGAAGGCGGTCTGGCGGGCACGTGCGTGCAGGTTCTCCAGGGAGAGCCGGGCGTCCTTGAGGAAGATCTGGCGGTCTGCCCAGTACCGCACCCGGGTGCCGGTGCGGGTCCTGGGGATCTTCTTGCTCTTGCGCAGGCCGCTCGTCGGGTCGAAGGGGGCGTCCGGACCGGACTCGGTGAAGATGCCCGGGACACCGCGCCGGAAGCTGACGGAGTGCGTGCGGCCGTCGCGGTCGACCTCGACGTCGAGGCGGGCGGACAGGGCGTTGACGACGGACGCGCCGACGCCGTGCAGACCGCCGGAGGCCGCGTACGACCCGCCTCCGAACTTTCCGCCGGCGTGCAGCTTGGTCATCACGACCTCGACACCCGACAGTCCCGTCTTGGGCTCGACGTCGACGGGGATGCCGCGGCCGTTGTCCCGTACCTCGACGGAGCCGTCCTCTCGGAGGATCACCTCGATGTGGTCGCAGTGCCCTCCGAGGGCCTCGTCGACCGAGTTGTCGATGATCTCCCAGAGGCAGTGCATGAGACCGCGGCTGTCGGTGGAGCCGATGTACATGCCGGGTCGCTTGCGCACCGCCTCCAGCCCTTCGAGGACGAGCAGGTGCCGCGCGGTGTAGTTGGAACCGTCACGGTCCGCGCCCGTGAGCAGGGCGGTGGACGGCATGGGGTTTCCCCTGCCGGAGGCCAGGGGAGTCTCGGCGGTCACGCGGTTCGCTCCTCGCTGAATTTCGCTGGGGATGGCTGTCTTGCGGGTCAGAGGGTACCGAGGCCATGGAGAGCCAAGGTGAAGCCACCCAGGAGAAGGCCCATGCTAAACCAGTGTCGACCAAACGTTCGATAACTCGTCCGGGTGACGTGTACATCACGTTCCCTTCCGGGCATGAACCATCTAGGCTCCGGGCACGTCCTCTGGAACGACACCGGCGAGACCGGCACCGGAGGAGACAACCGAACACACAACACGAAGACGACAAAGATCAACACATCTCTGTAATCGGCTCATTCGCCGCCAACCGGCAACATGTCAGCCACCTCACACAGAGATTTTCGAGGAAAAGCCACGAGCGGGAACGTTTTCGGCCTGGTTGGATGTTGACCCTGGTACGACAGCTCGTCGAGCTAGAGAAGAGGCGACGTGACTACTGTTCTGACCCCCGCGAGCCCGCTGACGGCCGCTGATCGCTGCGACCGCTGCGGCGCCCAGGCATACCTGCGTGTTGTGCTCGTCAGCGGTGGAGAGCTGCTGTTCTGCGCCCACCACGGCCGCAAGTTCGAGCCGGAACTCAAGAAGATCGCTGCGGAGATACAGGACGAGACCGAACGGCTCAACGCCACCCCCGCGACGGCGGGTGACGGCGAGCACTGACCTGCCGGCCGGCGGCAAACGCGTCCCCATCCGACGAGCTCGGACCGGCCCAGGGCCGGACGCCACGGGCGGTCGTCCCCTCGCGGGGTGGCCGCCCGTTTGCCGTACCCGGGCACAGGTGGGCACGGTGGAGGGCGGCAGGCCCGGAAGGGCGCGGAGACTCCCGCACGCCGGGAAACGGGCACCTGGGTCCTCCCTGAGCGTACGATCGCCCCCGCCTCACCCCAGGGTGGGCCATGCGGGCGATTTCCGCATCCGGGGAACCGCCACACCCGCGCGCCGCACGTGTCGGAGGGCCGGAACCCCGCCGGCGGGGTTCCGGCCCTCCGACACGTGCGGCCGGACCTGGTGGACGGATCAGTCGAGGTAGTCCCGCAGGACCTGCGAACGGGAGGGGTGGCGCAGCTTCGACATCGTCTTGGACTCGATCTGGCGGATTCGCTCGCGGGTCACGCCGTAGACCTTGCCGATCTCGTCCAGCGTCTTGGGCTGGCCGTCGGTGAGGCCGAAGCGCATCGAGACCACGCCGGCCTCGCGCTCGCTGAGCGTGTCGAGCACGGAGTGGAGCTGCTCCTGCAGGAGCGTGAAGCTGACCGCGTCGGCCGGGACGACCGCCTCGGAGTCCTCGATGAGGTCACCGAACTCGCTGTCGCCGTCCTCGCCCAGCGGGGTGTGCAGGGAGATCGGCTCGCGACCGTACTTCTGGACCTCGACGACCTTCTCCGGGGTCATGTCGAGCTCCTTGGCCAGCTCCTCCGGAGTGGGCTCGCGGCCCAGGTCCTGGAGCATCTGGCGCTGGACGCGCGCGAGCTTGTTGATCACCTCGACCATGTGCACCGGGATGCGGATGGTGCGGGCCTGGTCGGCCATGGCCCGGGTGATGGCCTGACGGATCCACCAGGTCGCGTAGGTCGAGAACTTGTAGCCCTTGGTGTAGTCGAACTTCTCGACCGCGCGGATCAGGCCCAGATTGCCCTCCTGGATCAGGTCCAGGAAGAGCATGCCCCGGCCGGTGTAGCGTTTGGCCAGCGAGACCACCAGACGGAGGTTGGCCTCCAGGAGATGGTTCTTGGCCCGGCGGCCGTCCTCGGCGATGATCTCCAGCTCGCGCTTGAGCTTGGGAGCGATCTTGTCGCTGTTGGCGAGCTTGTCCTCGGCGAAGAGACCGGCCTCGATGCGCTTGGCCAGCTCGACCTCCTGCTCGGCGTTGAGCAGAGGGACCTTGCCGATCTGCTTGAGGTAGTCCTTGACCGGGTCGGCGGTGGCGCCCGCGGCGGCGACCTGCTGGGCGGGTGCGTCGTCCTCGTCCTCGTCGGACAGGACGAAGCCCTCGTTCTCGTTCTTGGGCTCCACCGGGGGGTCCTCGGCGACCTTGCCACCCTTGACCGGGGGCTCGTCGATGACCTCCTCGTCGCCCTCGAGCAGCTCGTCGACGTCCGTCTTCTTGGCCGCGGTCTTCTTCGCCGCGGCCTTCTTGGCGGGCGCCTTCCTGGCCGCGGTCTTCTTCGCCGCGGCCTTCTTCGCCGGCACCTTCCTGGCCGGCTTCGGCGCGGCCTCCTCGGCGGCCCCCTCCGCGTCCTCGGCGGGGTCCTCCGGAGCGGCCTTCCTGGCAACGGTCTTCTTGGCGGCGACCGCCTTGGTCGCGGTGCGCTTGGCCGGGGCCTTCGCTGCGACGCTCTTCCGGGTGCGCTTGGGGGCCTCCGCGGCACTCACCATCAGCGTCACACCCTCCTCATCGAGGATCTGGTTGAGACTGCGCAGGACGTTCTTCCACTGGGTCGGCGGAATCTGGTCGGCCTCGAAGGCCCGACGCACATCGTCGCCGGCGATCTGCCCCTCGGCCTTTCCCCGCTCAATGAGCGCCATCACAGACGCGGACTCGGCGATCTCCGCAGGGAGCGTACGGGATGTGCTGGCCGACACGAACAACCTCTCGGAACGATGGAAACGGCTTCGGCCCCGCCCACTGGGGGCTCCGGGACCTGCAAGCCCCGGCGGGGATGACCGGCGGCTCGGGCGGAGCGACGGAGGAACTACAGCGCCGGATGCGGCGTCCGTATTCCCCCGGTAGCTGCCACCTCTTGAGTCATCGTGCTGCCACGCGAAGCGTTACGCCCAACCAGAGTGTCCCGGGTCACACGACATAGGAGAACAGAAATACCCATACAGCGACTTATAACCGGACCACGGCCCAGGACGGCAGATGCCGCGGGTACGGGCGGACCGGCCGGAAGGACGTCGCCGGATCCCGCCGGGCGGGATCCGGCGACACCGTGCGGGCGCGGCCGGTGCCGGACGTCAGTGTTCGCGGGGCGCCGGCACCACATGGTCGGCGGCTCCGCCCCCGGCCGGAGCCGCCGAAGAGGCCTGGGCCTCGGACTGCACGGCGGGTGCGCTCGCGGCGGGAGCGACTGGAGCAGGTGCGCCGGGCGTCGCGGGGACGGCCGCCTCGGTGGAGACCGCGAGCAACTGGCGCACCGCGTTCTCCGCGGCGACCGCCTCCCCGGAGGCGACGGCTTCGGCGATCCTGCGGTGGTGCGCCAGCGACGCCTCGGTGGGGCGCTCACATCCGACGGCGGGCGCCCCGGAGACCTGGAGAGCAGCGCCGACGATGCCGGAGAGGTGCTCCAGCATCCGGTTGCCGGCGGCCTGCAGGAGCAGGGCGTGGAACTCGGCGTCGGCCCGCGAGAAGGTCAGGCTGTCGCCCTGAGCGAGTGTGTGGCCCATGATCTCGACCATGTCAGCGAGGCGCTGCTGCACCTCGTCGCGGCTGTGGTCCGCGGCGAGGCGGGCGGCCAGCGGCTCGATGGCCCAGCGCAGCTCACACAGCTCGCGACGCTGGTCGTCACGTTGTGGGCCGAAGGCACGCCACTCGATGATGTCGGGGTCGAGGAGGTTCCAGTCACTGACCGGACGGACCCGCGTCCCGACGTTGGGGCGGGCACTGACCAGGCCCTTGGCCTCAAGGACCCGGAGCGACTCACGGACGACGGTGCGCGACACCTCGAAGCGCTGGCCGATCTCCTCCGGCACGAGGGGTCGGTCTGCCCCGAGGTCTCCGGAGACGATCATCTGGCCCAGTTGCTGTACGAGTTGGCCGTGCAGTCCACGCCCCCGGTTTCCGGCGGCACGTCGTCCGGCCCGGGCCATGTCCGCCTCGCCGCCGTCCCACGCGGGAACGGTGGTGACACGGGTCGCGCCGGTCGACTCGGCATAGGCGTAACGGTCCGGCTCGCCCGGACCCGTGAGGCCGGAGTCGGCGGAGCGAGCCGAGGTCATCATGGTGTGCGCAAGGGTAGTCACGCATCCTTTGTCGGCGGTGCTCCGGACGGCCTTGAGGGCTTTGGTGAAAAGCACACGAAAGGGTGATCAGTAGCCTCCTCGCGATTGACGCCTTATCGGAAAGAAACGGTCTTCTGACCGGGAATATGCGACAGACGGCGCAAACCTGCGGCGGAGCGGTACCGCCGGAGCCCCGGATCCGCTGGTGAGAGGCGCGCCGGCTCCCCGACGGGCCGGTCAGTGGGCCAAGCACCGCCTCGGAGGAAGGCGAAGGTTTCGCTCTCTCCCCGTCAGACCTCCGGGCGCAGCATCGGTGGATTCAGCACCGTGGCGCCACCGGCCCGGAACAACTGTGCGGGCCGACCACCCTGACGGGTCGTCGTACCGCCGGTGGGTACCAGGAAGCCCGGGGTGCCGGTTACCTTGCGGTGGAAGTTCCTCGGGTCGAGTGCGACGCCCCACACCGCTTCGTAGACCCGCCGCAGTTCTCCCACGGTGAACTCCGGCGGGCAGAAGGCGGTGGCGAGCGAGGAGTACTCGATCTTCGATCGGGCCCGCTCCACTCCGTCCGCGAGGATTCTGGAATGGTCGAAGGCCAGCAGAGCGGGCTGCCCGCCACTTCGGTCCGGGCCACTCCCGGAAGGTTCCCCGGGGGGCAGCAGGGTATCCACCGGTGCCCAGCGGACGCTGTCGGCGTCGCCGCCGGCCGTGGGGGCGGGCAGATCGGGGGCCAGTACCAGGTGGGCGACGCTGACCACTCGCATCCGCGGATCACGCCCCGGATCACCATAGGTGGCGAGCTGTTCGAGATGGGCCCCGGTGTGCCGGTCGCCCGGCCCCTGAACGTGCAACCCGGTCTCCTCGGTGAGTTCGCGGGCGGCCGCGGCCCCGAGATCCTCGTCGATGCGCACGAAACCCCCGGGCAGCGCCCATCGCCCCTGGTACGGAGGTTCGCCCCGGCGTACGACCAGTGCGCACAGGGCGTGCCTTCGCACGGTGAGCACGACCAGATCGACGGTGACGGCGAAGGGGGGAAAGGCCGACGGGTCGTAGGGCATGACATGATCATAGTCGTCTGCCTGACGATAAACAGAGGCTTGCGCCGCTCCACCATCAGCCTTGGACCGCCGCGGCACCAAGACCGCGCGCGGCCCGCTGCCTCCGCAGGCACCGCCTCAGCGGTTCGGGGTCGAGCCCGCTGTTGCACGCGTCGTGGAGCAGCCGCGCGAAGACGTACCCCGGATCCAGTTCCAGTGCCCGGCCCAGCGCCACGCGCGCGCCCGGCTCGTCTCCACCGGACCAGGCGACCCAACCGGCCAGAGTGAGCGGGGCCGCGGCGTGCTCGGCGTAGGCCCCGACGCACCGCCTGGCCAGCGCACGCCACAGCCGCAGCGCGGGGACGGCGTCCTCGTCCTCCATCCACTCCGCGGCCCAGTCCCGGGTGACCCGGTCCTGGAGACCGAGAATCACGGTGGCGGCCTCCTCATGGCTCAGGATGCGGTCGTCCCGGGCGTCGGCGCCCCCCGCCCCCTCCTTCCGACCCGACGTCGGCGCGTTCCGGTAACGGTCGAGCAGCCGTCCGGCGAGCGCCAGGGTCTCGGCACGCACCGTCTTGCGGTCGGCCTCACCGAGCATCCGGGGCACCAGGGCCGCGCCCGCGGTGTCGAGGGCCCGCTCCTGTGGTCCGGCGGTCGGCGGACCCAGTGGCGCGAGCCTGGCCGTCATCTCCTTCAGGGTGCCTTCCACCCGCAGTCCGGCGTACGCGGCCGCGGCCGCGATGGCCGAGGTGCCGGGGAGGCCCAGCGGTGTGCCCTCGGCGGGGCAGCACCGGACGTCGGGGCAGCAGTAGGACCAGTAGCGGCCACCGGAGACGCACAGCGCCTCGTACACCGGCATGTCCAGCGCCCCGCAGGCGGTCCGCAGCCGCTGGGCGAGAGGCCGGAGCCGTTCCATGACGGTCCGGCCGTTCTCGCCGCCGGCCGGATCCTGGCACAGGAAGACGAGCGCCGCGTCGGGGCGATCGCCGCGCGGGACGCCGCTGCCGCGCAGACAGTCGGCGAGCTGTTCGGCCAGCTCGGGCCATCCCACCTCTTCAGCGGGAATGCCCACGCGGAGCCGGCCGCCGAAGCGGCCGCTCGGGCCGTGGAGACCGACCAGGACGACGGAGTCGTCGGGGTGGTAGCCGAGCAGGTAGGGAAGGGAATCGATCAGCTCGGCCGGGCCGCGCAGGGTGACCTGGGCGGTGGCGGACGGCTGCGGGGTGGATCCGCTGTGCTGTGTCATGCCCCGACAGTGACGCGGACGGACGGGGCGACGTGCGGCTCCGTCCACAGGCAGCCCGGATAGG
The DNA here is from genome assembly GCF_043660855.1 of Streptomyces shinuiensis. Classification (NCBI taxonomy): domain Bacteria; kingdom Bacillati; phylum Actinomycetota; class Actinomycetes; order Kitasatosporales; family Streptomycetaceae; genus Streptomyces; species Streptomyces shinuiensis. The sequence goes on from NZ_JBIHML010000001.1 coordinate 1,444,026, forward strand.
CAGATTTATCGATGTTCCGGTGATCGAATCGACTGTATGGACGCCAGGTTGTCCACAGGCGGTTCGCGCAGTGTCGGTGTCATCGGGTTGCATGGACGCATGAGCGAGGAGAATCTGCGTGCCGCGGCCGACGCCGTACTGGCCCGTCTCGTCGGTGACACCACCGGTACGGCGAGGCTGCGCACCGACCAGTGGCGGGCCGTCGAGGCTCTGGTGGTGGAGCGCCGGCGGACCTTGGTGGTGCAGCGAACGGGCTGGGGCAAGTCGGCGGTGTACTTCGTGGCGACCGCGCTGCTGCGCGAGCGCGGCGAGGGACCGACGGTGATCGTCTCCCCTCTCCTGGCACTGATGCGCAACCAGGTCGAGGCCGCGGAACGAGCGGGCGTCCGCGCCCGGACGATCAACTCCGCGAACACCGAGGAGTGGGACACGGTCCACGCCGAGGTGGCCGCGGGCGATGTCGATGTGCTGCTCGTCAGTCCGGAGCGCCTGAACAACCCCGACTTCCGCGATCAGGTCCTGCCGAAGCTGGCCGCCACGACCGGACTGCTGGTGGTCGACGAGGCGCACTGCATCTCCGACTGGGGCCACGACTTCCGGCCCGACTACCGGCGGCTACGGACGATGCTCGCCGAGCTGCCCCCGGGCGTCCCGGTGCTGGCCACCACCGCGACGGCCAACGCCCGGGTGACGGCCGATGTGGCCGAGCAACTGGGCACCGGCGGAACGGGGACGGACGCGCTGGTGCTGCGCGGCCCGCTGGACCGGGAGAGCCTCAGCCTGGGGGTGCTGCGCCTGCCGGACGCGGCACACCGGCTGGCCTGGCTCGACGGCCACCTCCACAAGCTGCCGGGCTCCGGCATCGTCTACACGCTGACGGTCTCGGCAGCCGAGGAGGTGGCGGCGTTCCTGCGGCAGCGGGGGCACACCGTCGCCTCATACACGGGGCGGACGGAGAACGCCGACCGGGAGGCGGCCGAGGCGGACCTGCTGGGCAACAGGGTCAAGGCACTGGTGGCCACCTCCGCGCTGGGCATGGGCTTCGACAAGCCGGATCTGGGCTTCGTCGTCCATCTCGGCTCCCCCTCCTCTCCCATCGCCTACTACCAGCAGGTGGGCCGGGCCGGGCGCGGGGTGGAGCACGCCGAGGTGCTGCTGCTGCCCGGCCCGGAGGACGAGGCGATCTGGCGGTACTTCGCGTCCCTGGCCTTTCCTCCCGAGGAGCAGGTGCGCCGCACCCTGGACGTGCTGGCTTCGGCCGACCGGCCGCTGTCGCTGCCTGCTCTGGAACCGCTGGTGGAACTGCGCCGCTCGCGGCTGGAGATGATGCTCAAGGTGCTCGACGTGGACGGGGCGGTGCGGCGGGTGCGCGGCGGCTGGGTCTCCACGGGCGAGCCCTGGTCCTACGACACCGAGCGGTATGCCTGGGTGGCACGGCAGCGGGAGGCCGAGCAGCGCGCGATGAAGGAGTACGCCGCCACCTCCGGGTGCCGGATGGAGTTCCTGCGGCGGCAGTTGGACGACGCGGAGGCGGCGCCCTGCGGGCGGTGCGACAACTGCGCGGGCCCGCGGCTCGGCACCGATGTCGATCCGGCGGCGCTGGAGGCCGCCCGGGGGGAACTGGGACGCCCCGGTGTGGAGGTGGAGCCCCGCAGGATGTGGCCGACGGGGCTTCCCGCGATCGGGCTGGATCTCAAGGGCCGCGTCCCTCCGGGTGAACAGGCGGCTTCCGGCAGGGCGCTGGGCCGACTGTCCGACATCGGATGGGGCAACCGGCTGCGCCCGTTGCTGGAGCCGACCTCGCCGGACGGGCCGGTGCCCGATGACGTGGCCGGTGCTGTGGTCTCCGTACTCGCCGACTGGGCGCGGGGGCCGGGCGGCTGGGCCTCAGGGGAGGAAGGCTCGCCGGCCCGCCCGGCGGGGGTGGTGACGATCGACTCGCGGACCCGGCCGCGGCTGATCAGGTCTCTCGGGGAGCGGATCGCGGCGGTCGGCCGGATACCGCTGCTGGGCACCGTGGAATACGCCGACAGCGCGTCGGACACCCGCATACCGCGCAGCAACAGCGCGCAGCGGCTGCGTGCCCTGCACGGTGCGCTGACCGTGCCCGAGCCGCTGGCGGAGGCGGTCGCGGCGGCCGACGGCCCGGTACTGCTGGTGGACGACGTCACGGAGACCGGCTGGACCCTGGCGGTGGCCGCGCGGCTGCTGCGCCGGGCCGGGGCCCAGGGGGTGATGCCGCTGGTGCTGGCCGTGCGGGGTTGAGTCGCGGCCCGACGCGTTGCGGAAGACTCCGGCGTGACCAGGGCGACCCGGTGTTCCATTGCCGCAACCGTGTTCACCCGTGAGAATTGGTGCGGTGCCACGGAGGGAGGACCATGACCGTCGGCTTCGTCTCACCGCCGCCCGCCGGGCCCCCGTCCCACACCGGACGCGTTCTCGAACCCGCCGAGTGGGCCGCCGCCGGGATCCCTCTGCCGCGCAGCCCGCGTGAACTGGTCGCCGGGCTGCACACCCGCCACCGGCCCGGACCGTCCACCTCCGTCGTCGCGGTGCTCGGCCCGGACGAACGGATCATCGCCAGCGCGTCGTTCTCCCGGGCCAACTCCACTCCGGACGGCTGGGAGTGCCGCAACGTCCTGCTGTCCCAGCTGCGCAGGGTCGTCCCGCACGACCTGCGCCGCCGCAGGCCCTCGCGGACCGCCGTCCTGCTGTGCTGCCGGGAGGACGGCCCGGGTTGGAGGGACGAGGACGGCGCTTGGATGTGGGGGCTGCGCGACGCCTGCACACTGCACGGCCTGCGGTGCGGGGCGTACATCACGCTGACCCGTACCGGCTGGCGGGTGCTCGGCGAGGACCGCGGCGGACGACAGCCGTACGTCGGCGGCCCCGCCGTCTGGGACACACGGCCGGGAGGCGGGGGCCCGGGAGACGAGGTTCCGGAGAAAGCCGGCCCCGGTAAGAGGAGCCCCGGGAAAAAGAACCCGGGGCTCTCCGGGACACGGCGGAGTACGACGGCCCGCTGACCCGCCGGGCGGCGGGCCGGAGCGCCGATTCAGAGCAGGGTGCGCAGCCGGCCCGGATCGCCGCAGACGATCAGCCGCGACCCCGTCCTGGCAAGGGCGGCGGGCAGCGCCCGGGCAGCCTGCTCGTCCGTCCCGCCGTTGACCGCGAGCACGACGACCGGGCGGCCGGTGGCGCGTTCCGCGGCCGACGCGTGGGCGTAGAAGACATCGTCGCCCTCGGCCTGTTGGCTCCAGTAGGCGTCCTCCCCGAAGGTGAGCTCGTGCTGCGCCCAGGGGTGCTGCTCACCGGTGGTGAACACCAGGACGTCGGCGGGCGAGCGACCCTCGTCGAGCAGCCCGTCAACGGTCTCGTCCGCGACCTCGACCGCAGTGGCGTCGGTGGCCTCGACGAGCTGGATCTGCGGCGCGACCTTCCCCTGAGCCGCCTTCGCGTCCGCCGTCTCCGCCTCGGGGCGCAAGGGCCCGGCGTTGCGCGTCGGCACCGGCCTGCCGGGAGCGGGACGGCTGCGGTCGGCACGCTGCGGCGTCGGCCGGGGGCCGGGGACGGGTGCGGGGGGACGGGGAACCTGTGGGGCCCGGGCGGTGCCCGTCATGTTGCGGGGGCCGGGGACATTCGGGTGGATCTTGGGCTCCTCGGAGCTGTGCGGCATGGGATGTTGTCTATCAAACGCCGGCGCGGGACGCGCCGGCGGGTTCGGAAAAAGATTCGGTTTCGGCTCAGAAGAGGCCGATCTGCTCGGTCCGCTCGGCACGCTCCCGTTTCAGGTGCCGCCAGCGCGGCAGTGCGTCCAGGTACGACCACGACAGCCGGTGGTGGGGCGTGGGCCCCAGTTCCTCGAGGGCGGCACGGTGGACGGGCGAGGGATAGCCGACGTTGCGGTCGAAGCCGAACTCGGCGTGATCGACGCCCAGTTCGGCCATACGGGCGTCCCGGTGCACCTTGGCGATCACAGATGCCGCGGCGACCGGGACACACGACTGGTCCCCCTTGATCACCGTGCGGACCCGCCAGGGCGCCCCCAGGTAGTCATGCCTGCCGTCGAGGATCACCGCGTCGGGGCGGACCGGCAGCGCCTCCAGCGCACGCACGGCGGCGAGCCTCAGCGCGGCCGTCATGCCCAGTTCGTCGATCTCCTCCGGAGAGGAATGCCCGAGCGCGTGGGCGGTGACCCAGCCGGTGAGTATCCCGGCGAGTTCGGTGCGGCGGGCGGGTCCGATGAGCTTGGAGTCCGTCAGCCCGTCGGGCGGCCTGCGCAGCCCGGTGATCGCCGCGCAGACGGTGACGGGCCCCGCCCAGGCTCCCCGGCCGACCTCGTCGACTCCTGCGACGACCTTCGCTCCCGTGGTGGCCCGCAGGGAACGTTCGACGCGGTGGGTGGGAGGCTCGTACGGCATGGCGTCAGCCAGGGTACGCCCCGCCGCCCGGCGGACGCCCCCCGGGGGGCCGGGAGGCCGCCCCCTCTCCGTCGCGGTCCGGCACGATTCAGCGGGACTCGAGCCTCCGCCCTTCCCGGTCCGGCCAACCACGGGGGCTCGATCCGATCGGCGGGGCGGTCGTTGAGCACGGCGCGCCCCAGCGGCCACGGGCGGATGCCGCGTCCCGCGGCCCACCCGGCGCACGCCCGGTGGTCCGGCGCACGCCCGCCGCGTTGTCAGCGTCTCACCGGAACCGGCCGGGGCGCCCGCGCACCCCGGACATCCCGTACGTCTCCCCGGACTCCCCCTCGTAGGGCCCGGCGTACGACTCGGGTGTGCACCAGCGCTCGAACGGCCGGTCCAGGTGGTAGCGCCCGTCCGTTCCCAGCTCCAGGGCCCGCATCTCCCCGTTGCCCGGGTTGGACAGCGACTCGAACTCCGCGACCGTCCAGTGCAGCCACCTCATGCAGAACAGCCGCATGGTCAGCCCGTGCGTCACCAGCAGCACGTTCGACGGATGGTCGGGGGACTCGAAACTGCGCCACAGGCTCTCCAGGAAGGCCCCGACCCGGTCGTAGACGTCCGCGCCCGACTCGCCCTGTGCGAATCGGTAGAAGAAGTGCCCGTACGCGTCGCGCGCCGCCTTCTGCCGCCGTACGTCCTCGCGGTCCTGCCAGTTACCCCAGTCCTGCTCGCGCAGCCGGGGCTCCTCGCGCATCCGCACCCGCGTCGGGTCCAGACGCAGTGCGCGGAAGGTCTGGTGGGTGCGGCGGTACGGCGAGACGTAGGCCGAGATCCGCTCGTCGCCGAAGACCGCCCGCAACCGCTCCCCCGCCGCCTCGGCCTGCCGGAATCCGCGTTCGGTGAGGCTCAGGGCGTGGTCGGGCACCCGCTCGTAGACCGAGTCGTCGAAGTTCCCCTCCGACTGGCCGTGCCGGACCAGGACGATGCGCCGGGGTCGTACCATGCACCCACCCTAGGCGCGCGGAGGCTCCACAGCCCAACCACAGCCCAACCACAGCCCAACCCACGGTTCGGCCACGGCTCCCTCAGCGGCACCGGCACCGGCACCGGCGTCAGACCGTCCAGGCCGGCTCGAGGTCGATCACGTCCCCGCCGACCGCCGCGACGTCCGCCCCCAGCTGGGCACGGAGGGCCAGCCGCTCGATCCGCTCCGTGCGGTACTTGCCGTGCTCCGCCGCCGAGTCCCACATCGACAGCACCAGGAACTCGTCCTCGGCCTGCGCCTGCGCGAAGACCCCCCGCAGCATCCCGGGCGACCCGGCCATCGCCGGGTTCCACACCTTCTCCTGCATCAGGGTGTAGTGCTCGATCCGCTCGCGGCGCACCCGGCAGTGGGCGACGCGCAGCAGGTCCGCGTCCGTGAACTGCGGACGGAACCCCACCTTCACATCGAAGCGGTACTCGAAGAGCCGGACCTGGGCGTCCTTGTGGGTGCCGTTCTGCGACGCCGCCAGCCGGTCGTGGGAGCGCGCCATGAACGAGTCGTAGAAGGCCCGGCTCTCCCAGAAGCCGAAGAGGTGCGCCACGCCCGGCCGGGACCGGCTCCAGCCGCCGCCCTGCGCGCGGAAACCCGGCTCGCCGAGCAGACCGGCCCACTTCCGCTGCCCCCGCTCGAAACCGCGTCGGTCGACCACCGTGCAGCGCATCCACTTGACCAGCACCGCGCCATCGTACGGCCATATCGGTGACTGATCGCACGGCTTGTCACGGGCGGAGGTCGACGGGCGTGAGGACCCCGACTCCGCGTTCGACCGTCTCCGCGGCCGCCAGGCACTGGTCCTCACGGAAGGCCCGTCCGACGATCTGCACGCCCTGCGGCAGGCCACCCCACACCCCGCCGGGCACGGCCACGGCGGGCAGCCCGGCGAAGCTGGTGACAGTGCACAGCCGCATCGCCTCGGTGACGGCCCGGTGGCCCTCCTCGTCGCGGGACTCCAGTCCGGGCTCCACCGGCGGCAGGGTGAACACCGGCCCGAGCAGCAACGGGTATTCGGCGAGGAACCCCGCCCAGGCCCGCCGTACCGCCAGCCGTACTCCGGTCAGTCGCAGGTACTCCGGCAGGTCCACCGGTGGAGTGGCCGCCATCGACATCTCGATGTAGCGGTGTCCGCCCGGGCCGAGGATCCCGCTGACCGCGGGCCAGGTCGGGACGAACTCTGTCATGATCATCCGACCGTACGCCTCCAGCGCCTCGTCGTGCGCCGGTACGTCCGGGACCTCCGTCACGGCGTACCCGGCGTCCGCCAGGCACGAGGCCGCGGTGTCCACCGCCCGCCGCACCAGGGGATGCACCCCCCGGCCGCCCGGGTCGGCGACCACCGCCACCTTCAACGGCCTCTTCGAACCCGGCTGTTCCAGCGGCACCGGAACGGCACGCGGATCGCGTGGGTCGGGGCCCGGGCCCGCCAGCGCCTCGAACGTGGTCCGCAGGTCGCCGACCGTGCGTGCCAGGGGACCGTCCACCGGGATGGTCTGTGCCGACAGCGGCGGGTCGTCCGCGCCGATGCGGTGGTCGGCGGGGAAGCGCCCCTCGGTGGGCTTGAGACCGGCCACTCCGCAGAAGGCGGCGGGAATACGCACCGATCCCCCGGAGTCGTTGCCCAGCCCCAGCGGCACCAGCCCGGCGGCCACGGCCGCTCCGTCACCACCGCTGCTGCCGCCGGGGGTGACGCGGGCGCTCCAGGGGTTGGCCGTGTCACCGAAGAGTTCACTGCGGGTGTGCATCCCGGCGAGGGCGAGGGTGGGCATGTTGGTGTGCCCGATCGGTATGGCACCGGCCGCGCGGAGCCGGGCCACCGGCGGGGCGTCGGAGGGTGACACGGCGTCCCGGAAAGACCGGCTGCCGTGGGTGGTGGGCACCCCGCCGACCGCGATGTTCTCCTTCACGGTGAACGGCACTCCGGCCAGCGGGCCCGGGTCCTCCCCGGCCGCACGGCGGCGGTCGGTTTCGGCCGCCCGGGCCCGGGCGGTGCCGGCGAGCAGTCGCGTCACCGCGTTGAGCGCGGGACCGACTGCCGCGATCCGCTCCAGATGGCTGTCGACCACCTCGAGCGCGCTCACCTCGCCCGCCCGGACGGCTCGCGCGATCGAACCGGCGTCCCACCGCCACAGGTCGTCGTCCGCTCCGCCGCCGCTGCCGTCGTTCACCGTCGGCCACCCCTCTCCAAAGGTCCCGCTTCCGCCTGCGCTCCCGTACCGATGCGATCGCATCGGAAAGATACCCTGGCGTCGATGCAAGCGCATCGGAATATCCGGAAGGCGAGGTGGGGCATGCCCCGGCACACCGACCACGACGGACGGCGCCGGCTGATCGCCGACGCCGTCTGCCGGCTCGCCGACGAGCGAGGCCTGGAGGGCGTCACCCTGCGCGACGTGGCGTCGTGCGCCGGGGTCTCCATGGGCGCCGTCCAGCGCTGCTTCCGCACCAAGGAGGAGATGCTCGTCTTCGCCCTGGCCCACGTGGGCGAACGACTCACCGGTCGCGTACGCGACCGGCCCGCCCCGCCTACGGGCCGGTCGGCACGGGCCGCACTCGGCCACACCCTGACCGAGGTCTCGCTGTCGGCCGAGGAGCACCGCGCGGAGGCCCGGGTCTGGCTCGCCTTCGTGGCACGGGCCGCCGTGAACCCCGCGCTGGCGGAGGTCGTACGCGGCGCCTACTCCGAACTGCGCGGCCTGCTGGCACGGCTGATCGACGAGGCCGCACAGCCGCCCTGCCGCCGGCCGGAGCGCGAGGCCGACGCCCTCCTCGCCCTAGCCGACGGCCTGACCGTCCACGTGCTGCTCGGACGGCTCTCCTCCGAGGCCGCGTCGGAGATCCTCGATGACCGGCTCAGCAGCCTGTGCCCGCCGGGCGCTCCTCCCGCATGACCCGGTCCACGGCGCCCGGCCCGTGGACAAACCGCCTGGTAGCAAGGAGAGTTGATGTGCTGTCATGGCGGCCGCACCGCGTCGGCCCCCGGGCCGGGGGCGGCCGCGTCCCGCAGCAGCTCAGTTCCTAGGAAGGGGAGCCTGGTGAGCAGTCCCAACAAGGGGGTGGATAAGGTCGAGGTGGCGGTCAGGTGGGACCCCAGCCCCTCCGAGTCCTCACCCCACGACCTCGACATCATCGCCGCGACCTACACCGCGGACGACCCGCACGGCGAGCCCGCGTACGTCGTGCACTTCGACAGCCGCTCGCCCGACGGCACCATCAGCCTCAGCAGGGACAGCCGGACCGGTCTGGGTCTCGGCTACGACGAGGTCATGACACTGGAGCTCGGCCGGCTGGCCTCCTCCTACGCCCGGGTGGTCGTGGGCGTGGCGGTCCAGCAGCACAGCGGACGCCGGGCGTTCGGCGACATAGCGCGCACCGGTGTGCGGATCAGGGAAGGATACGTCGAGCTGGCCGAGCACGACTTCTCCGGCGTGTCCGGGGCGACGGCCGCCACCGTCGCGGAGTTCACCCGCAACGGCACGGGCGCCTGGGAGTTCCGCGAGCACCTGCGCGGGTTCGACGCCGACCCGGAGTCCTTCACACGCCTCATGGGCGGCGCTCCCGTCTGACGCCCCGGCCGCCGCAGGAGGCACCGGACGGCGCGGAGGGCGCCGTCCGCTTCGGTCGGTGCCCTCCGGCAGTCCCGCGGTGCGGCGGCGGGGGAGCCCGCCGCCGCACCGCAGGTCAGCTGCAGCCGCTGGTGGAGCCGCAGCCCTCACACAGGTAGCAGCTGCCCGCGCGGCGCATCTTGGTGCCGCAGGAGAAGCACAGCGGCGCGTCGGCGTTGAGGCCGAGCTGCATCTCCACCAGTTCGGTGGAGCTGTGCGCCTCCTTCGGCGCCGGGACCGGAGCCTGCGGCTCGGAGGTGCTGCTCACCGCCTGGGGCGGCTCCGTCCGGCGCGGGGCCGACTGTGCCAGGCTCTCGACGTCCAGCTCGTCGTCGGCGGGCTCGTAGGAACCGGTCTCCAGGTGGCGCTGGCGCTCCTCGGCGGAGTGGATGCCGAGGGCCGAACGGGTCTCGAAGGGCAGGAAGTCCAGCGCCAGACGGCGGAAGATGTAGTCGACGATCGACTGCGCCATCCGCACGTCCGGGTCGTCGGTCATGCCGGCCGGCTCGAAGCGCATGTTGGTGAACTTCGAGACGTAGGTCTCCAGAGGCACGCCGTACTGCAGGCCCACCGAGACGGCGATCGAGAAGGCGTCCATCATGCCCGCGAGGGTCGAACCCTGCTTGGACATCTTCAGGAAGACCTCGCCCAGGCCGTCGTCCGGGTAGGAGTTGGCGGTCATGTAGCCCTCGGCGCCGCCGACGGTGAAGGAGGTGGTGATACCGGGCCGGCCCTTGGGGAGGCGCTTGCGCACCGGACGGTACTCGACGACCTTCTCGGCCTCGGGCTGTGCCTCGCTCTTCCCCTCCTTCTTCTTGGCGGAGAGCGGCTGGCCGACCTTGCAGTTGTCGCGGTAGATCGCCAGCGCCTTCAGGCCGAGCTTCCAGCCCTCGAAGTAGATCTCCTCGACCTCCTCGACGGTGGCCGACTCCGGCATGTTGACCGTCTTGGAGATCGCACCGGACAGGAACGGCTGGGCGGCGGCCATCATCCGCACGTGCCCCATCGGGGAGATGGAGCGCTCGCCCATGGCACAGTCGAAGACCTCGTAGTGCTCGGGGCGCAGCCCCGGAGCATCGATGACGTTGCCGTGCTCGGCGATGTGCTCGACGATCGCCTCGACCTGCTCGGGCTGGTAGCCGAGCCGCTTGAGCGCCTTGGGCACGGTGTTGTTGACGATCTGCATCGAGCCGCCGCCGACCAGCTTCTTGAACTTGACCAGGGCCAGGTCGGGTTCGATGCCGGTGGTGTCGCAGTCCATCATCAGGCCGATGGTGCCGGTGGGCGCCAGCACGGACGCCTGGGCGTTGCGGAATCCGTTCTTCTTGCCCAGCCGGAGCACGTCCTGCCACGCCTCGGTGGCCGCGGCCCACACCGGGGTGTCCAGGTCGTCCATGCGCTTGGCGTCGGTGTTGGCGTCGGCGTGCTGCCTCATGACGCGCTGGTGGGCGTCGGCGTTGCGGGCGTAGCCCTCGTACGGGCCGACGATCGAGGCCAGTTCGGCGGAGCGGCGGTAGGACGTGCCGGTCATCAGGGAGGTGATCGCACCGGCCAGCGCACGGCCGCCGTCGGAGTCGTAGGCGTGGCCGGTGGCCATCAGCAGGGCGCCGAGGTTGGCGTAGCCGATGCCCAGCTGGCGGAAGGCGCGGGTGGTCTCGCCGATCTTCTCGGTGGGGAAGTCGGCGAAGCAGATGGAGATGTCCATCGCGGTGATGACCAGCTCGACGATCTTCGCGAAGCGCTCGGCGTCGAAGGACTGGTTGCCGGCGTCGTCGTCGCGCAGGAATTTCATCAGGTTCAGCGAGGCCAGGTTGCACGAGGAGTTGTCCAGGTGCATGTACTCGCTGCACGGGTTGGAGGCGGTGATGCGGCCGCTCTCCGGCGAGGTGTGCCAGTGGTTGATGGTGTCGTCGTACTGGATGCCGGGATCGGCGCAGGCCCAGGCGGCCTCGGCCATCTTGCGGAACAGCGCCTTGGCGTCGACCTCCTCGATGGTCTCGCCGGTCATCCGGCCGCGCAGGCCGAACTTCGACCCGGTCTCGACGGCCTTCATGAAGGCGTCGTTGACGCGGACGGAGTTGTTGGCGTTCTGGTACTGGACGGAGGTGATGTCGTCGCCGCCCAGGTCCATGTCGAAGCCCGCGTCGCGCAGGGCGCGGATCTTCTCCTCCTCCTTGACCTTGGTCTCGATGAACGCCTCGACGTCGGGGTGGTCCACGTCCAGGACGACCATCTTGGCCGCGCGGCGGGTGGCGCCGCCGGACTTGATCGTCCCGGCGGAGGCGTCGGCACCGCGCATGAAGGAGACCGGGCCCGACGCGTTGCCGCCGGAGGAGAGCAGTTCCTTGGAGGAGCGGATGCGCGAGAGGTTCAGGCCCGCGCCGGAACCGCCCTTGAAGATCATCCCCTCTTCCTTGTACCACTCCAGGATCGACTCCATGGAGTCGTCGACGGAGAGGATGAAACAGGCGGAGACCTGCTGGGGCTGGGTGGTGCCGACGTTGAACCACACCGGGGAGTTGAACGAGAACACCTGGTGGAGCACGGCGTGGGCCAGCTCGTGCTCGAAGATCTCGGCGTCGGCGGGGGAGGCGAAGTAGCCGTGCTTCTCACCGGCGGCGCGGTAGGTCTTCACCACGCGGTCGATGAGCTGCCTGAGGCTGGTCTCGCGCTGAGGGGTGCCGACGGCGCCGCGGAAGTACTTGCTGGTGACGATGTTGACCGCGTTCACCGACCAGAAGTCGGGGAACTCCACGCCGCGCTGCTCGAAGTTGACCGAGCCGTCGCGCCAGTTGGTCATGACGACGTCCCGGCGCTCCCAGACCACCTCGTCGTACGGGTGCACCCCGGGGGTGGTGTGGATGCGCTCGATCCGCAGACCCTTGGCGGCCTTGGTCCCCTTGGACCGGGCCCCTCGTGCCGGGTCGCTCGTCGTCTCTGTCATTCCGCCTCCCTGTACAGGCATAACGCCCTGACACACCCCGCACTTCCCGGGGTGTGGTGTTCGTTTCGATGGCCGGAGCGCGACGCGCTCCGGTCCGGTCCGTGCGGGGCCGCTCAGTTCCCGGCGGCCAGTGGTGCGGACGGGGCGGCCGGGCTTTCGCCGCCCCCGCCGTCACGTCCGCCCCCGCCGTCACGTCCGTCTCCGGCATCCCCGGCTCCGCCGCGGCTTCCGGCCCCCGCGGCCGTGGCTCCGCCCGGAGCCGCGTCGCCCCCACCGGCGCGGTCGCCGGGGGCGACGCTGTCGGCGGAGGCCCGCTCCCCGCGCAGCTCGGCGATCGCGGCCTCGAAGTCCTCCAGCGAGTCGAACGCCTGGTAGACGGAGGCGAAGCGCAGATACGCCACGAGGTCCAGCTCGCGCAGCGGACCGAGTATGGCCAGCCCGACGTCGTGCGTGGACAGCTCGGCGCTCCCGGTGGCGCGTACCGCCTCCTCGACCCGCTGGCCCAGCTTGGCGAGCGCGTCCTCGGTGACCGGGCGTCCCTGGCACGCCTTGCGCACCCCGGCGATCACCTTGTCCCGGCTGAAGGGCTCGGTGACCCCGCTCCGCTTGATGACCATCAACGACGCGTTCTCCACCGTCGTGAATCGGCGGGAGCAGTGCGGACACTGGCGGCGTCGGCGGATCGCGGTGCCGTCGTCGGTGGTGCGACTGTCGACGACGCGGCTGTCGGGGTGCCGGCAGAAGGGGCAGTGCATCGCTTCCCACCCTCCTTCACCCTCGGTGGCGCAGCATGAGCGGCGCAGCAGAACAGCATTGGACACGCATTCGAGTACCCGGCGGGCGGGCCTCGGAAGCGGCCACCAGCATAGGTGATGTCCGCCGCCCTTCAGGACCGGGGGACCACAACTTCTGGGTAGCCACCGAACATCTAACCACTACATCTGGTGGCTACTCGACGAACGCACCATGCGTGTCGGAAACGCCGGAACGGCAAACGTACGAGAGGCTACCGTAGCGATCGGAGGCGATCCGCAGCCCGTACACCGCCCTCATCGATCACGTCAGCCAATCTGCGAAATTTCACTCGAACGTGTGTTTGGCGCAACCTTTCGAAAGCACATACCGTTGTCCAACCAGGGAGAACCGCTTGAGAGGGGCCGACGTGACCACAACCGCAGAGAGCGCCACCATCACCGCACGGGACCGTTCCCGGGGCCGGGCCGATCATGTGCAGGAGGCAAACGCCGCCCCCGGCGCGTCCGACGGCGCGGTCGGCGGCGCGGAGGCTCCCAGGCCCACCCGCTCGCTTCCCGGCCGTCCGCCGGGCATCCGCGCCGACAGCTCAGGGCTGACGGACCGGCAGCGCCGGGTGATCGAGGTGATCCGCGACTCGGTGCAGCGCCGCGGCTACCCGCCGTCGATGCGGGAGATCGGCCAGGCCGTCGGCCTGTCCTCCACCTCCTCCGTGGCCCACCAGCTGATGGCGCTGGAGCGCAAGGGCTTCCTGCGGCGCGACCCGCACCGCCCCCGCGCCTACGAGGTGCGCGCCTCGGACGCGCCCACCAGCCAGACCACCGACACCACCGGCAAGCCCGCCGCCTCCTACGTCCCCCTGGTCGGCCGGATCGCGGCCGGAGGTCCGATCCTCGCCGAGGAGTCGGTGGAAGACGTCTTTCCGCTGCCCCGCCAGCTCGTCGGCGACGGCGAGTTGTTCGTGCTCAAGGTCATCGGCGACTCCATGGTCGACGCGGCGATCTGCGACGGCGACTGGGTCACGGTCCGCCGCCAGCCGGTCGCCGAGAACGGCGACATCGTCGCCGCCATGCTGGACGGCGAGGCGACCGTCAAGCGCTTCAAGCGCGAGGACGGGCATGTGTGGCTGATCCCCCACAACGCCGCCTACCAGCCGATCCCCGGCGACGAGGCCACCATCCTCGGCAAGGTGGTCGCGGTGCTGCGGCGCGTCTGACGCCCCGGCCGCACGACATCGGCCGCACGACGGCCGGAACAGACCGCCCCGGGGCCACTGCGCCGGTCCCGGGGCCCAGCTCGTCCCCGTACTCCGGCGGGCCCAAGGCTCCGGGCCCCGCCAGGCTCTTCCGCCCTGCCCGCCCCCGCCCGGCCTCCTACACGCCGTCCCTGGCCGCGGCGTCGATGGCCGCCAGTGAACGGCGCACCTGGTTGCGGTCGGTGGTGTACCAGAAGTCGGGCATCGAGGCCCGCAGAAAGCTCCCGTAGCGAGCCCTGGCCAGCCGCGGGTCCAGCACCGCGACCACGCCCCGGTCCCCCGTCGCCCGCACCAGACGGCCCGCACCCTGCGCCATCAGCAGCGCGGCGTGGGTGGCCGCCACGGCCATGAAGCCGTTGCCGCCCGTCTCCTCCACCGCCTTCTGCCGGGCACTCATCAGCGGATCGTCGGGGCGCGGGAACGGGACGCGGTCCATCACCACCAGCTGGCAGTTCGGGCCCGGCACGTCCACGCCCTGCCACAGCGACAGCGTCCCGAACAGACAGGTCTCGGCGTCCGCGGCGAAGCGCCGGATCAGCTCGCCCAGGGTCTCCTCGCCCTGCAGCAGTACGGGTACGTCCAGCCGCCCGCGCAGCTCCTCGGCCGCCGCCTGGGCGGCCCGCATCGAGGAGAACAGCCCGAGGGTGCGCCCCCCGGCCGCCTGGACCAGCTCGGTCAGCTCGTCCAGCATGTCGCCGCGGCTGCCCTCCCGGCCGGGCGGTGACAAATGCTGGGCGACATAGAGGATGCCCTGCCTGCGGTAGTCGAAGGGCGAGCCGACGTCCAGCCCCCGCCATTGCGGAACCTCGGCCTCCGCCTCCGCCGCGCCGTCCCCGCCGTCCCCGTCGGCGGCGCCTGCGCTCCCGGCTTCCCCGGCGGCCCCGGGGTGCTCGGCCGCGCCACCGGCCTCCGTGATCCGCCCCTCGGAACTCAGCCCCAGAGAGGCGCCCACCCCGTCGAAGTCCCCGCCGAGCTTGAGCGTGGCGGAGGCCAGGACCACCGACCGGTCCTCGAACAGCTTCTCCCGCAGCAGCCCGGAGACCGCCAGCGGGGCGACCCGCAGGGAGGCACCGTAGCGGTCGTGGCGCTCGTACCAGAAGACATCGTGCTTCGAGTACTCCGAACCCTGCACGATGCGCTCGGCGACCGCGTGGACGTTCTCCACCGAGGCCAGGGCCTGGCGTCGGACGGCGTCCTCGTCCTGGACGGACCGGTCGCGGGTGTTGCCCAGCGCGGTGATGACCGCGCGGGCCGCGTCCCGCAGCGCCGTCAGGGCGTAACCGAGGTCCTCGGGGACCTCCTCCAGCCGGCCCGGCAGCGCCAGCTCCATCAGCCGCTCGAAGCCCTCCGCGGCCGTCTGGAGCCGGTCGGCGTCCTTCTCGTCGACCAGCTTGGCCGCACGGCGCACCGCTCGGTTGACCCCGCCCGGCGTCAGTTCGCCGGTGGCCACCCCGGTGACCCGGGAGACCAGTTCGTGCGCCTCGTCGACGATCAGGACCTCATGACCGGGGAGTACCGGCGCGCCCTCGATGGCGTCGATGGCCAGCAGCGCGTGATTGGTGACGATCACCTCGGCGAGCTTGGCCCGCTCGCGCGCCGCCTCCGCGAAGCACTCAGCCCCGTAGGCGCAGCGGGTGGCGCCCAGGCACTCCCGGGAGGAGACCGACACCTGGGACCAGGCCCGGTCGGAGACGCCCGGGGTGAGGGCGTCGCGGTCACCGGTCTCGGTCTCGTCCGCCCAGTCCCGCAGCCGCAGCAGGTCCTTGCCCAGCCGGCTGGTGGGGGCCGCGGCCTCGAAAGGGTCGAACAGGCCTTCCTCGTCGTCCTGCGGCACCCCCTCGTGGAGGCGGTGCAGACACAGGTAGTTGGAGCGTCCCTTGAGCATGGCGTACTCGGGACGGCGGCGCAGCAGCGGATGGAGCGCCTCGACCGTGCGCGGCAGGTCGCGCTCGACCAACTGCCGCTGCAGGGCGAGCGTCGCGGTCGCGATGACCGTGCGCTCGCCGTGCGCCAGGGCGGGCACCAGGTAGCCCAGCGACTTGCCGGTCCCGGTGCCCGCCTGGACCAGCAGGTGGACGTTGCTGTCGATGGCCTCGGCCACGGCTTCGGCCATGGCGACCTGGCCGGGTCGCTCGGTGCCTCCGACGGCGGTGACCGCGGCGTGGAGGAGGTCGGTGAGGGCGGGCTTGGTCATAGGACCGTCACCTTACGCGGTGCCGCCGACAGCCGTGCCCGGTACGGCCCACGGCCCACCCGGGGAGTCACAGGGCGTGGCGCAGCGCCCGGTCGCGGACCACCACGGCGGCCCGTTTGCCCGGGAGGTCGGCCTCCGCGGCCAGCCGGAAACCCGCCCGCAGGAAGGCCGCGACGGAGGGGACGTTGCGGAGGTCGGGCTCGGCGATGACGCGGCCGCACATCGGCCGCCGGTCCAGGACGAGGTCCGAGACCGCCCGCAGCAGCACCGTGCCGACCCCGCGCCCCCGGTCCGCCGCGCCGCCGATCAGCAGGTGCAGCCCGGTGTCGTGCGGACGCACCGGGTGGTACCGGGCGAGCGGGTCGAGATCGGCGCGGTAGACCTCCCAGTAGCTCATGGGGACGCCGGAGAGCACCCCCAGGCAGGGCACGCTGCGTCCGTCGCCGTCGACCTGGGCGCGCAGATGCGCGGCGGTGGCACCGGCAGGGCCGGCAAGGTGCCAGAAGGCCGCCACCGCGGGGTCGTTCATCCAGGCGGTGATCAGCCGCAGATCGCGCTCGGGACGGACGGGGACGAGCCGGAAGACTCCGGCGGCCGTGGTGACCGGCCCCCAGCCGGCGACGGTGTCCAGCAGGTCCGGCCGCGAAGCGGGCTCCGGTGCGGCGCCGTACGGCACGGCGGGCGGACCGGCGGGCGGTTGGGGGTCGAGGGTGTCGTCGGTGCCGGCGGCCGACGGGACGCGCGCGGCAGCGGGTGCGGGGCAGGCCGGTGGAACACCTGTGGTCATGGCGGTGCCTCCTGTGTGGTTCAGGGCTTCACCAGCGGGTTGGTGACGGTGACGTAGACGGACTGGGTGTCCACCGGCCCGGTCAGCTCGTCCAGTCCGTGCAGCCGGGTGAGGAGGTTGGCCTTGCACCGCAGGACCGGGGAGTGCAGCAGCAGGGCCGGCAGCGGTGATCTGCCGGCACCGTCGCCGGGGCGGTCGGCGTCGGTGAGGAAGCGGCGCAGCGCGGCGAGCAGCAGCCCCTCATCGGCCAGGCCCTGGGAGCCGAACGCTCCGATCAGGCCGAGCACGTTGTTGACGCCCAGGTAGTAGGCGAAGCGCTCGTCGGCGACCTCGTCGGCGACGAAGGTGTCGCTGTGGGCACCGATGCCCGGCAGGCGCCGCCGGAGCGCCTCGCGGTGGGACTCGCGGAAGTAGTAGCCCTGGTTGTCGCGGTAGCGGCCGCCCACCGGCCAGCCGTCGCCGTCGAGCAGGACCACGGTGTTCTGCTGGTGCGCCTCCAGGGCGACGCCCGCCTCGGCGTCCAGCCACAGCACGGGGCGCACGACGGTGTGGAGGTAGCGCAGGAACCACTCGGCGGCGACGGTGGCCACCGGCCGTCCCGTACGCGCCGCGAGCCGGGTGACGGCGTCGGTCAGCCGGGAGCGGAGCACGCCGCGGGGACCGCCGGGCCAGGGCCGGGGGGAAGTCAGCCCGGCCAGGCACACGGCGTCGTCGCCGGGCCCGAAGGGGTTGTGCCGGATGACGGTGTCCAGCCCGGCCACCGGCTTCCCGCCGCCGTCGTCGACGGCGAGCCAGGCGGGATCGCGCACGATGTCGAAGCCGGGGCGGCCGGGGAAGGCGGCCCGCCAGCGCGCGCCCAGGCCGGTGCGCAGCAGCCGGTGCACCTCCACTGCGCGGTGCAGCTCCTTGCGGAGGTTCTCCCGGCGGGAGTTGGTGATCCGCAGGCCCAGCGAGAGCTTGAGCATGGCGGGCACACCCGGCCGGTGGACGGTGCGCACGGAGGAGGTCGGGTGCCAGGAGTCGCCGTGCGGGCCGAGGTCGTGCAGCAGACCGGCCTCCAGCAGCGCCGCGACGGCGGGGCGGTGCCGGATCTCGCGGGCCTGCCAGGGGTGCAGCGGAAGGGGGACCGTCCCCTCGGGCAGGCGAAGCCCGGGCCCGGCCAGCTCGACGGCGATCCGTTCGGCGGGCACGTTCCGGCCGCGGTCGGTCCAGGCGGAGTCGGAGGCCAGGACGCAGCGGTCGACGGCCATCCAGTGCAGGGGGAAGGATCCGCGCAGCTCCGGGGACCAGTCGCGCGCCTCCGCGTCGGTGATCCCTTCGCGGCTCTTGGGCACCGGGTGCAGCGGGTGCCCGAGGATCAGGGACTGCTCGCCGTCCAGGAACGGGTCGGCCGTGGACGGCGTCTCGGGGCGGGCGCGGCGGTCGGCGAGGAAGACGGCGGTACGGCGTACGGAGTCGGCGACCCGGCCGACCAGCTCCGCGCCCTCTCCCGCGACGGGTCTTGAGGCCGCGGGGCCGCGGTGCGCGGCCTCCCGCGCCAGCAGGGCGGCCAGCGTCACCGCGTCGACGGGGGCGGCGCCGGGCGCGGCGCCCTCCAGGGCCGGCGGGCCGAAGCGGTGCCAGCCGGTGGCGGACCAGTGGCGGACCGGCACCCGCAGCGCCAGGCCGCAGGAGGCGAGGGCGACGC
This sequence comes from Streptomyces shinuiensis, assembly GCF_043660855.1. Lineage (NCBI taxonomy): Bacteria > Bacillati > Actinomycetota > Actinomycetes > Kitasatosporales > Streptomycetaceae > Streptomyces > Streptomyces shinuiensis. Next base: position 1,462,696 of record NZ_JBIHML010000001.1, read on the forward strand.
GGAGAACGGTCCCGCCTTCGGGGCCGCCGGGCCGGGGCAGGCCGTTCTCCCGCACCCAGCAGCGCAGCAGGTTCTCGGCGGCCGCCGCGTCGGCGGCCGCGACCGGAGCGGGGTGCTCCAGCGGGTCGCCCGCCCCCCGCTCACCGGTGTTCGCCGGCGGCACGGCACGGCACGGCTGCCGGGGTACGCCGGGCTCCGCCGGTACGGCGGGTACGGCGGGCCGCCCTCCCACCGGGTCCGCCGCCTCCTGCGTCGTCATCCCGTCCGGGGCGGGACATGCGTTCACGGAAGTCTCCCTGAGGGTGAGGGCACCGCACCGGTGCGTGGTCGTCCGGTTCCCGCGGCACGGCGTCGTTGGTACGAGCGGCGCCGCGTCTCCGCCCGTACCAACGACGGCGCCCCCGCCGGATCACGGCTCGGGGCGAGATCGTCGCCTCCCGGGCGGGCCGGAACCGCGGACCCGCCGTCCCCCGAACACCGGCACGGTGGGACCCGCCTCGCCCGGCGAGGTTCATGGCAGGCCGGCGGGTGCAGCGTTCCGTTCAGGGGGATTCTCAGTCCATGTCAGCTACGAGCAGTAGGCGGTCCGCGCCGGCCGCCGCGGCGATCGCCGCGGCCCTGGCCGCCACCGCCACCGCGTGCGGCCCGGCGGACGACCGGTACTCAGGCCACTCCCGGAGCCACCGCACCGGACGGGGAGGGCGGGAAGGTCGGGAAGGGCGGGCCCGGCATCGACGGCCTGCGTCTGCCGAAGGAACTGCCCGCGGCCCTCGAGGACTTCGACCCCGAGAAGTGGAGGAACGGTGCGTGGCGGAACCGGGACAAGGACGACCGGCTGCGCAAGGCCGGGGACTTCTGTCAACCCGATCATCGAGGGCCTGTGGGATCCGGACCGGATGAAGGGCGCCGAGGAGAACGACCGCAGAGTCGACTCCCACGTCGACGACGGGAGCACCGGCGGCGGCACGGGCGGTGAAGGGGACGAGGGCGTCACCGGCCCCGGCCCCGCGCCGAGGAAGGCCCGGCCGGTCACGACGCCGTACCGGAAGAACGCCCCGGCCGGTGGGCAAGGTATTCATGGACACCTCAAGGGCCCCACGGTCTGCTCCGGCACCGTCGTCGAGGACCCCCGCAGCCCGGGGAAGTCCAATCTGGTGGCCACCGCCGGGCACCGCGTGCACGCGGGCTCCGACGGCGGCTGGTTCCGCAACGTCGTCTTCGTGCCCGCCCACAACGACTCGGCGCCGAGCGCCTCCCGGCTGGAGCAGGCGTCCTCCACCGGGGTCGCGCCGCACGGCGTGTTCTGGGCGACCTGGGCACAGACGACCGAGCACTGGATCTCCAACGGATCCGAGACCGGCGGTCTGGGCGCCTCGCAGGACTTCGCCGTGCTGCGGGTGGAGGCCGAGGACAGGGGCGGCAAGTCGCTGGAGGAGACCGTCGGCACCGCCGTACCGGTCGACTTCGGCAAGCCCTCGGCCGCGCGGGCGGAGGTGGGAGCGGCGCGCCGGACGGTCAGACCACGGCCATCGGGCTACGCACCGTGTCGCTGCCGGGCACCGGCTCGGACGGGTCGCTGCCCAGCTCCACGATGCGGTTGTCCGCGTCGACGTGCACCACCGCGGGCCGGTGGGAGCGGGCCTCGGCGTCGTCCATCTGCGCGTAGCTGATGAGGATCACCAGGTCCCCGGGGTGGACCAGATGCGCGGCCGCGCCGTTGATCCCGATCACCCCGGAGCCGCGCCGTCCCTCGATCACGTACGTCTCCAGGCGGGCACCGTTGGTGATGTCGACGATGTGGACCAGCTCTCCGGGCAACAGGTCGGCGGCCTCCATCAGGTCCGCGTCGATCGTGACGGACCCCACGTAGTGGAGATCCGCCTCGGTGACCGTGGCACGGTGGATCTTCGACTTGAACATGGTGCGCTGCACGGTGCCGACTCCTCGAAGGTGGGTAGGGTCGCGCTCCCCTGACGGGATGCGCGCCGTCCCGCCCATCGTACGGCCGCGCCCCCGGCCGCCCGGTGGAGCGTGACCCGGATCACGGTCGGCGGGAGGAAGCCGGGCGGCGCCGACCGCCTCTCCCCGCTACGGCTGCGGGCCCGTCCCCCGGCCGGGGGACGGGCCCGGTGCGCGCTGCCGGGACGCGCGTGCGGCGATGGAGGTCAGGCTCCCGTGCCCGCCGTGACGTACGCCCTGAGTTCGGCGGCCAGTTCCTCGTGGACACGGGCCGCGAGCAGCGTGCCGCCCTCGGTGTGCTCCTCGGAGAGGACCTCCCCGTCGGCGTGGACCCGGGAGACCAGGTCGCCGCGGGTGTAGGGCACCAGCACCGTCAGTTCCACGGCCGGGCGCGGCAGTTCCCGGTCGATCAGCTCCAGCAGCTCGTCGATGCCCTGCCCGGTGCGGGCGGAGACGGCGAGGGCGTGCTTCTCGGCGCGCAGCAGCCGCGCCAGGGTCAGCGGATCGGCCGCGTCCGCCTTGTTGACCACCACGATCTCGGGGACGTCCACCGCGCCGACGTCCCGGATCACCTCGCGCACGGCGGCGAGCTGCTCCTCCGGCGCCGGGTGCGAGCCGTCGACCACGTGGAGGATCAGGTCGGCGTCGCCGACCTCCTCCATCGTGGAGCGGAACGCCTCGACGAGGTGGTGCGGCAGATGGCGTACGAAGCCGACGGTGTCGGCCAGTGTGTACGCGCGCCCGCTGGGGGTCTCGGCACGGCGCACGGTCGGGTCGAGGGTGGCGAACAGCGCGTTCTCCACCAGCACGCCCGCGCCCGTGAGCCGGTTGAGCAGCGAGGACTTGCCCGCGTTGGTGTACCCGGCGATGGCGACCGAGGGCACCTTGTTGCGGCGCCGCTCCTGCCGCTTGACGTCGCGGCCGGTCTTCATCTCCGCGATCTCCCGGCGCATCTTCGCCATCTTCTCGCGGATCCGCCGCCGGTCCGTCTCGATCTTGGTCTCACCGGGGCCTCGGGTGGCCATGCCTCCGCCTGAGGATCCGGAGCCGCCACCGCCCATCTGCCGGGACAGCGACTGGCCCCAGCCGCGCAGCCTGGGCAGCATGTACTGCATCTGCGCGAGCGAGACCTGCGCCTTGCCCTCGCGGGACTTGGCGTGCTGGGCGAAGATGTCGAGGATCAGGGCGGTGCGGTCCACCACCTTGACCTTGACGACGTCCTCGAGGTGGATGAGCTGGCCGGGGCTGAGCTCACCGTCGCACACGACGGTGTCGGCGGCCGTCCCGACCACGATGTCGCGCAGCTCCTGCGCCTTGCCCGAGCCGATGTAGGTGGCCGGGTCCGGCTTGTCGCGGCGCTGGATCACACCGTCGAGGACGAGCGCGCCCGCGGTCTCGGCGAGGGCGGCGAGCTCGGCGAGGGAGTTCTCGGCGTCCTGCGCGGTGCCGGAGGTCCACACGCCCACGAGCACCACGCGCTCCAGCCGCAGCTGCCGGTACTCGACCTCTGTGACGTCCTGGAGTTCGGTGGAGAGGCCCGCGATGCGGCGGAGGGCGGCACGCTCGGAACGGTCGTACTGGTCGCCGTCGCGCTCGCCGTCGATGTCGTGACCCCAAGCGACGTCCTCCTCCATCAGGGCGTCGGCTCGGCGGTACGTCTCGGCGAGGCGCTGGCCGTTCTGCGGAAGGGAGGAAGAGAAGGTCAAGTGAGTCCTTACGTCGATGGAGCGAAGGTATCCGGGTCAACGTGCGCGGTGCCCGGAACATTCCCGTCGGCACGGGCACGGACGCGGGCCGCGGCCCGTATCCGGACACGATGATGGTGACACGGCGCGGCGCGGCCGTCACCTGGTTTGCGCGGCAGCCCGCCCCTTCCGGGGCACCGGGCTCCCCTGAGCGGGCTCCTCAGGGCTGGGGCCGGGTGGCCCGGACGACGTCGTAGACGCCGGGCACCTCCCGCATGGCGCGCATCAGCCGGGGCAGCTCGCCGGCGTCCTCCAGCCGCAGGGTGTAGGTGTGCCGCACCCGGTGCTCCCTGGGCGGTTCCACCTCGGCGGAGACCACGGCGGCCCCTTCCGCAGCGATGGCCTCGGTCAGGTCGGCGAGGAGGTGCGGGCGGCTCAGCGACTCGGCGTGCAGCGTCACCCGGCAGCCCGCGCCGGAGTCCTGCCACCGCACGGCCACGGTCTCGCGCCCGGTGGCGGTCATCCGGGCCACGGTGGGGCAGCCCTCCCGGTGGGCGGTCACCGCGCCGCCGCGCACCGCGAAGCCGACCACGGCGTCGGGCGGCACCGGCGTGCAGCAGCGGGCCAGCCGCACCGGTGCGCCGGGCAGGCCGACCACGGCCGCGGGCCTCTCGCGGGGCTGTGCGGACCGGCCGGGGCCGTCGGGCGCGGGAGCGGAGAGGGCGGGAGCGGAGAGGGCGGGAGCGGAGAGGGCGGGCGTCCGGGCCGTGCGGGCCTGCCCGCCCGCCCCCTCCGACCGCTGGCCGTCCCCCGCGCAGGCGTCGATCCAGGTGCGGATGGCGATCCGCGCGGTGGGGGTGCGGGCGTGCTCCAGCCACTGCGGGGAGGGGCCGGACGTGCCCTCGGGAGCCATCAGCAGCTGCAGCGAGTCGCCGTCGCTCAGCACGGTGCCCAGTGCCGCGAGCCTTCCGTCCACCCGGGCGCCGACCAGGGCGTGTCCGGCCGCGCCGTAGCGGGCGTAGGCCGCGTCCACGCAGGTGGCGCCCGCGGGCAGGTGGAGGGCGGCGGTCCGGCCGGGGCCGGACGGATCGGTGCAGAAGACGGTGATCTCACGGTCCTGGGCGAGGTCGTCGCGCAGTTCGGCCCAGAAGGTGTCCGGGTCGGGTGCGTGGCTCTGCCACTCCAGCAGCCGCTCCAGCCAGCCGGGACGGGTGGGGTCGGCGCGTCCGTCGTCCGCGGCGGCCACCTCTCCGCTGGGGTCGGCGGGGGAGGCGCCGGAGGTCCGGTGCGGGTCGCCGAGGGCGATCACCCCGGCCTCGGCGACCCGGTGCATCCGGCGGGTACGGACCAGGACCTCGGCCACCCGCCCCCCGGTGTCGGCGACCGCGGTGTGCAGCGACTGGTACAGGTTGAACTTCGGCACGGCGATGAAGTCCTTGAACTCCGACATCATCGGCGTGAAGCAGGTGTGCAACTCCCCCAGGACCGCGTAGCAGTCCGCGTTCTCGGCGACCAGGATCAGCAGCCGCCCGAAGTCGCAGGGCCCCAGCTCACCGCGTTTGGCACGGGCCCGGTGGACGGAGAGGAAGTGCCGCGGCCGGATGAGGACCTCGGCGGCGATGCCCGCCTCGCGCAGTACGGCCCGCACCGAATCGGTGATCTCGGCGAGCGGGTCGGCACCGGCGTTGTGCTCGCGGATCAGCTCCCGGGTGCCGGCGTACTCCTCGGGGTGGAGGACGGCGAAGGCCAGGTCCTCCAGCTCGGTCTTGAGCGCCTGCACGCCCAGCCGCTCGGCCAGCGGGATCAGCACGTCGCGGGTGACGCGGGCGATGCGCGCCTGCTTCTCGGGGCGCATCACGCCCAGGGTGCGCATGTTGTGCAGCCGGTCGGCGAGCTTGATGGACATCACCCGAACGTCGTTGCCGGTGGCCACCAGCATCTTGCGGAAGGTCTCCGGCTCGGCGGCGGCGCCGTAGTCCACCTTCTCCAGTTTGGTGACGCCGTCGACGAGGTAGCCCACCTCCTCGCCGAACTCCGCCCGTACCTGTTCCAGCGTCACATCGGTGTCCTCGACGGTGTCGTGGAGCAGGGAGGCCGTCAGGGTCGTGGTCTCGGCGCCGAGTTCGGCCAGGATCAGGGTGACGGCCAGCGGGTGGGTGATGTACGGCTCGCCGCTCTTGCGCGTCTGCCCCCGGTGCGAGGACTCCGCCAGGACGTAGGCGCGGCGCAGGGTGTCGAGGTCGGCGCCGGGATGGTGGGCACGGTGCGCCTTGGCCACGTGTTCGATGGCGTCGGGGAGGGCGTGGCGGGGCGACGGGCCCAGGAGGGCCGCACGACCGAGCTTGCGAAGGCTCCGTACTGCGCTCATGGCACCTCCCACTGCGTCGGGGGGCTTGATCCTACCGAGCCTCCCACACGCCGCGTGCCGCCTCCCGTCCGCAGTGGCCGGGATCACCCGTTCGAGCGGTCGCCCTCAGGAAACGGCGAACAGGCCGGGGTCGATCGTGCCCTCGGCGACGATCACGGCGGGGCCGGTCATCTCGATACCGCCGTCCGGGTGTTCGGTGATCACCAGCCGCCCGCCGGGGACGTCGACGGTGTAGGTGACCGGAGCACCGTCCGCGGCCGGGTCCGCGCCGTCGCGGCGGGCGGCGGCGACCATGACCGCGCAGGCGCCCGTACCGCAGGAGCGGGTCTCGCCGGAACCGCGCTCGTGCACGCGCAGGGCCACGTGGCGCGGTCCCCGGCCGACGGCGAACTCGACGTTGACGCCCTCGGGGTAGGCGGCGGCCGGCGCCACGGCCGGGGCGGTGAGCAGGTCGCCGGCGTGGGCGAGGTCGCCGACGAAGGCGACGGCGTGCGGGTTGCCCATGTCGACGTGGAGCGCGGGCCAGCTGCGCTCCCCCACCGTGACGGTGACGCCCGCCTCCGTGCCGCCGGGCAGCTCGGCGGCGCCCATGTGGACGGTGACGCCGCCGTCCTCGGCCAGGCGCACCCGGCGAACACCGGCCCGGGTGGCGACGGCGAGGTCGCCGGCCCCGGCCAGCCCGGCGCGCTGGAGGTAGCGCGCGAAGACCCGTACGCCGTTGCCGCACATCTCCGCGACACTGCCGTCGGCGTTGCGGTAGTCCATGAACCACTCGGCCTCGCCGGCCATCGAGCGCGCCTCGGGGTGGGCCGCGGAGCGCACCGCCCGCAGCAGGCCGTCCCCGCCGATCCCGGCCCGCCGGTCGCACAGCCGGGCCACGGCAGCGGCGGGCGGGTCCAGCGTCCCGTCCGGGTCGGGGATGATCACGAAGTCGTTCTCGGTGCCGTGCCCCTTGAGGAACGGCACGGGCGTGCCTGCGGCCCCTGCTGCGCTGTTCACGGTGCCCATCGTACGGGGGCGGGGTCCGGCCACCGGCCGGGCCGGCGGACTAGCGGAGCCGGGCGACGCGCCAGACGGCCAGTGCCACGAGGGTGCCTGCGATCAGCGCGTACAGGGCGACCAGGCGCCAGTCGGGGCGCTCTCCGGACCCGCGCGCCGGCAGACCCGGCCAGGTGAGGCCGACGCGGCGGGCGGCCATCATGCCCCAGCCGGCGGCGCAGCAACTGAGGAGCAACCCGAGCATGGCGACCACCGCTCCGCCCTCGCCGAGCCCGAAGGCGAGCGGGAAGGCGAACATCAGCGAGCCGGCCGCGCCCAGGCCCACGATCGGGGCGAGCTGCCACAGCCGCAGCTTGCGGGGCGGGCGGAGTTCGCCGTAGGACTCGTCCCCCCCGGCGGTCGTCTCCTCCAGCGCCTCGGGGCCGTCCACGTCCTCCAGAGAGGCCGCACCGTGCGGATCCTTCGGACCGTCGTCCGCCAAGCCGTCGGCGCGGAACCGTCCGACGACCGGTTCGTCGCTGTTGCGGGCGCCGGCCTCCATCGCCACGTGCCCTCCCAACTCCCGGCTCTGCGGCTCAATCGACGGTCGATGCTCGCCGATGCTCGATGATGGCACGCCAGGACGGCCGTCCAGCGTCCGCTGGGCGTCCCGATGCCATCACGTGATCAGGCTGTGACCGCTCGTTCGAGGAGGACCAGTGCCCTCGCGGGGAGTTCGCCGCGATCGTCCGCCGCGCCGCTGAGCCAGTGGACACGCGGGTCGCGGCGGAACCAGGAGTCCTGGCGCCGCGCGAAGCGCTTGGTGGCGCGTACGGTCTCGGCGCGCGCCTCGTCCTCGGTGCACTCACCGGCCAGGGCGGCCAGGATCTGCTGGTAGCCCAGGGCCCGTGAGGCCGTACGGCCCTCGCGCAGTCCGGCGCGCTCCAGCTCGCGCACCTCCTCGACCAGCCCTGCCTCCCACATCCGGTCCACCCGCCGGGCGATCCGCTCGTCGAGTTCGGGGCGCCCTACGTCGACTCCGATCTGAAGGGTGTCGTAGACGGGGTCGGGGCCGGGGAGGTTGGCGGTGAAGGGGCGGCCGGTGATCTCGACGACCTCCAGGGCGCGGACGATCCGGCGGCCGTTGCCGGGCAGGATCGCGCGGGCCGCCTCGGGATCGACGGCGGCGAGCCGGGCGTGCAGCGCCCCGGAGCCGGACTCGGCCAGCTCGGCCTCCAGCCGGGCCCGCACGGCCGGATCGGTGCCGGGGAACTCCAGGGCGTCGACGGCTCCGCGCACGTACAGCCCGGACCCGCCCACGAGCACGGGGGTCCGTCCCCGGGCGAGCAGGCGGTCGATCTCGGCGCGGGCCAGGCGCTGGTACTCGGCGACGCTGGCGGTGACCGTCACGTCCCAGACGTCCAGAAGGCGGTGCGGAACGCCCTGGCGCTCCTCCTGCGTCAGCTTGGCGGTGCCGATGTCCATGCCCCGGTAGAGCTGCATGGAGTCGGCGTTGATCACCTCGCCGCCGAGATGCCGGGCGAGGGCGACGCCCAGGTCGGACTTTCCGGCCGCGGTGGGTCCGACCACGGCGATGACACGAGGGCTGGGAAGTGAGCTTCTCACGGCCCAAGTCTCGCAAACACACGGAGGGAAATCCGAACGGGTTACACGGCGCCACACGTCCGCAGCCGTCTTCCCTCGCGGTGCGCCGGCCCGCGCTCCGGGTGCCCGGCCGCGGGCCGGCGCACCGCTCCGTGAGGCGCGGAACTCCGATCGCGCGAGTAAGGTCTGGGGTACATATACGGACATTCGCGCCATTCACGGCGGTCCGCGGGCGGGGCCGCGGGCTCCGGCGCAGAGCGGGAGTCACCGGCAGGGCGCGAGAGAACGGAGTGACCGCCATGGGCATCATGGACAGGGTCAAGGGCATGGTCGGCCGGCACGGCGGGAAGGCCGGGGAGACGTCCGGCGGCGGGACCGGGGGCAGGCACCGGCGCCGTACCGGAACCCGCGACGCGAAGATCCGGGAGGCGCGGGAGCGGATGACGCGTGAGAGGGACGAGAAGGGGGACGCCTCCGGCCCCGCCGCCTGAGCGGCCGCCGCCCCCGCCGTGCGACGGGCGGATCGGCCTACGACCAGCTCGCCACCAGGTAGCCGACACCGTACGGCGCCCGGTCGTACAGCAGCCGCCCCTGGAGCCCCGCGCCCTCGGCCGCGCCGGCCAGCACCTGCCAGCAGGCCCGGCCCGACGCCTTCAGCTCATAGGCCAGCTCCTCGTCGAGGGCCAGCAGCCCGGTGGGGTCGGCGGCGCCCAGTGCCCGGGCCGCGTCCGCGTCGAAGGCGGTGGCGCGCTCGTCGAAGTAGCCGGGGGCCTTGATCGTCCGGCAGGCGCTGCCGTCGCCCATGACCAGCAGCGCGACGCGCTCCGCCGAGGCGGCCAGCTCCCGCCCGGTCTCCGCGCAGCGCTCCTTCGGCAGCGGCTCCCCCACTCCGAGCCCCTCCACGGGCACCGCGCTCCAGCCCGTGCGCTCCAGCAGCCAGGCGCCCACGGCCAGGGACGGCGGCAACCGATGCCCCGCGGGCGGGCCCTCGCCCAGCCGGACCTCCAGATCGACTCCGAAGGGGCGGAAGGAGCCGGTGGCGCCCTGCGGGTGCCTGCCCCGGCCCGCCGGATCGGCGGTGCCGACGACGACGAGCCGGTCGGGGCGCGCGGCCGCCAGGACGGCGACCGCGTCGTAGCAGGCGGCTCGGGCTTCGTCCGCCTCATGGGCGGCACCCCCCGCCACCTCGGGCACCAGCAGCGGCGGACAGGGGCATACGGCGGCGGCGACAAGCATGGCGCGCAGCCTACCGCCGTACGCCCTCCCCACGGTCGGGCGCACAAGGGGTCCGCACACGCCTGACCAGCGCACACCCGGCGCACGGTCGGCACATGCACACCGGGCCCGCGCGCCTGTGCGCTCCGGAGGACGGGTGTGTCAGCGGGCGGTGCAGCCGCCCGGCGCGGCGGGCAGCGGCTCGGGGACGCCGACGGTCGGCAGCCCGAGCATCACGCCCTGCGATCCGGTCTCGGGCGCGGCGTTGCGCCGCTCCCAGGCGTCCCCCGCACGGGTGCGCCGCACGCCCAGCACCGCGCCCTCGGCCAGCAGGTGGTGCGGGGCGGCGTAGGTGACCTCGACGGTCGCCATGTCCCCCGGGCGTGGTACGTCCTCGTCGGGACGGGTGAAGTGGACCAGACGGTTGTCGGGGGCGCGTCCGGACAGCCGGCGGGTGGCACCGTCCTTGCGGCCCTCGCCCTCCGCGACCATGACCTCCAGTGTCCGCCCGACCTGCCTCTTGTTCTCCGCCCAGGAGATCTCCTCCTGGAGGGCCACCAGGCGCTCGTAACGCGCCTGCACGACCTCCTTGGGGATCTGCCCGTCCATCCCGGCGGCCGGGGTGCCGGGGCGCTTGGAGTACTGGAAGGTGAACGCCTGCGCGAAGCGGGCCTCACGGACGACGTGGAGGGTCTGCTCGAAGTCCTCCTCGGTCTCTCCGGGGAAGCCCACGATGATGTCGGTGGAGATCGCGGCGTCGGGGATCGCGGCCCGGACCTTCTCGATGATGCCCAGGAAGCGCTCCTGCCGGTAGGAGCGGCGCATCGCCTTCAGCACGCGGTCGGAGCCGGACTGCAGCGGCATGTGCAGCTGCGGCATCACGTTCTCCGTCCCGGCCATGGCGGCGATGACGTCGTCGGTGAAGTCGCGCGGGTGGGGAGAGGTGAAGCGGACCCGCTCCAGACCCTCGACCTTCCCGCAGGCGCGCAGCAGCTTGGAGAACGCCTCGCGGTCGCCGATGTCGGACCCGTAGGCGTTGACGTTCTGCCCCAGCAGGGTGATCTCGGTGACGCCCTCGGCGACCAGCGCCTCGACCTCGGCCAGGATGTCGCCGGGCCGGCGGTCCTTCTCCTTGCCGCGCAGCGCGGGGACGATGCAGAACGTGCAGGTGTTGTTGCAGCCGACCGAGATGGAGACCCAGGCCGCGTACGCGCTCTCGCGCCGGGTCGGCAGTGTGGAGGGGAACGCCTCCAGCGACTCGGCGATCTCGACCTGCGCCTCCTGCCGGACGCGGGCGCGCTCCAGCAGCACCGGCAGACTGCCGATGTTGTGGGTGCCGAAGACCACGTCGACCCAGGGTGCGCGCCGCACGATGGTGTCGCGGTCCTTCTGCGCCAGGCAACCGCCGACCGCGATCTGCATGCCCGGCCGGGACGCCTTCCTCGGGGCGAGGTGGCCGAGGTTGCCGTACAGCTTGTTGTCGGCGTTCTCCCGCACCGCGCAGGTGTTGAAGACGACCACGTCGGCGTCGTCGGCGTCCCCCGGAGCCCGGACATAGCCCGCGTCCTCCAGCAGGCCCGACAGGCGCTCGGAGTCGTGGACGTTCATCTGGCACCCGTAGGTGCGCACCTGGTAAGTCTTCGCACTCATCTCAGTCGACAGGGTACGTGCTCCCGCCCCCACCCCGCCTCTCCCTTCCGCGTACCGGTCCTGGCAGGATCGAGGCCATGGTCTCACCGCGCATACGGCGCCCGCGGCCGCTGGCGGCCGCCGCGGCCGCGGGCGCCGTGCTCGCGCTGCTGCTGTGGTGGCTGCTGCCCGGCGGCGGCCCGGCGCCCAGCGGCCAGGTCGTCTTCACCACCGGCGCCCGGGGCGGGGTCTACGAACGCTACGGGGAGCTGCTGAAGGAGCAGCTGAGCCGCGACCTGCCCGAGGTGGACGTGACCCTCGTGCCCAGCCAGGGATCGGTGCAGAACATAGAGCGGCTGGTCTCCGGCCAGGCGTCCTTCACCATCGCCGCGGCCGACGCGGTCGCCGCCTACGTCAACTCCGGCGGAAAGGACGCCGACCGGCTGCGGGCCTGCGCCCGGCTGTACGACGACTACATACAGCTCGTCGTCCCGGCCGACTCGTCGGTGCGCGCCGCCGAGGACCTGAAGGGGCTGCGGGTCGGGCTCGGGCAGGGGCGCTCCGGTGTCAACCTGATCGCGGGCCGGCTGCTGAAGGCCGCCGGCCTGGACCCGGACAAGGACATCCAGCCGGTGCTCCAGGGCATCGACCGGATGCCGGAACTGCTGATCCGTGAGGAGCTGGACGCCTTCTTCTGGTCGGGCGGGCTGCCGACCGGCGCGATCGAGGATCTCGCGGAGGCCACGGAGATCCGCCTCGTCCCGCTGGGCGACCTGGTGCCGGTGCTGCACGCCCAGGAACCGCAGACCCGCTCCTACCGGGCGGCCCTGATGCCCTCCGACGCCTATCCCGCCGTCCGGGACAGCAAGGCCGTCGAGACGATCGCGGTGGCGAACCTGCTGGTCACCATGGACGGCACGGACGCCGCACTGACCGAGGGGATAACCCGCTCGGTGATAAACAGCCGGGACCGCATCGGCCGCGCGGTCCACGCCGCGCAGAGGGTCGACCTGCGCACGGCCATCTACACCCATCCGCTCCCGCTGCACCGGGGCGCCGAGCACTACTACCGCTCCGTGAAGTCCTGAGCCGGCCCAGGTACGGGCGCCGGCGGGCCGCACGGTGGTGTCGGCGCCCGCGGCCGCAGCCCCCTCGGAGCCTCACCCCGCGTCCGGCGCGTCCCGCGGCAGGCCGATCACCACGCGCAGGCCGTGCGGCTCGTTGCGGGCGAAGGAGATCTCCGCCCCGCCCGCGGCGAGCAGCGCGCGGGAGATGGACAGGCCCAGGCCGGAGCCGGAGACGTTCTGGTGGCGGCCGCTGCGCCAGAAGCGGTCCCCGATCCGGTTCAGCTCGTCCTCGGTGAGGCCGGGCCCGTGGTCGGCGACCTCGATGGTCACCCGCCCGCCGCCCGCGGTGACGGCGACCGTGACCGGCTCCCCGGCGGGGGTGAACTTCACCGCGTTGTCCACGACCGCGTCCAGCGCGCTGGAGAGCGCGACCGGGTCGGCCCAGCCGGTCACCGCACCCTGCCCGGCCGCGCGCAGCTCCACCCCCTCGCGGTCGGCGACCGGACGCCAGGCGGCGACGCGTTCGGCGGCGAGCGCGGCGATGTCGGTCAGTCGCAGGTCGGCTGGTGTGTGCTCGGCCAGTGCGAGGTCGAGGAGGTCGTCGAGCACCCGGGCCAGCCGCTTGCCCTCGGCCCGTACCGAGGCGATCTCCTCGTTTCCCTCGGGCAGTTCCAGGGCCAGCAGGTCGATGCGCAGCAGCAGGGCCGCCAGCGGATTGCGCAGTTGGTGGGAGGCGTCGGCGACGAAGGCGCGCTGCTGCTCCAGGACGGTCTCGACATGGTCGGCCATCTCGTTGAAGGACCGCGCCAGGCGCTGGAGTTCCGGCGGTCCGCTCAGGGCGGCCACCCGGGAGGCCAGCCGTCCGGTGGCTATGTCGTGGCTGGCCTTGTCCAGTACGCGCACCGGTTTGAGTACCCAGCCGGTCAGCCGGACTGCGAAGGCGACGGCGACGAGCATGGCGGCCGCCTCCCCGGCGGCCAGCGGCAGCCAGCCGTGCAGGATGCGCGAGCGCATCGGCCCGGTGGGGGAGTCGGTGAGGACGACGGCGACTACGTCGCCGTCGCGGACGACCGGTGAGGCGACCGCGATCCGGCCGTCCTGCCAGGGCCACACCTGGGACGGGTCGTGGCTGCGGCGCCCGGCCAGTGCCTCGGCGAAGGCCGCGGCACCCTCCCCCTCACCCGGGGGCCGCCAGGTCACCGGGGCCGCGGCCATCGGGCTGCCGTCGCGGTAGAAGACGCCGGCCCTGATGCCGTAAAGATCGTGGTAGCGGCTGAGTTCGTCCCGCAGGGTGGCCAGCCGCTCGTCCTGCTGGCGGGCCTCGGCGGTGGTGGGGCTGCGGGCCGGGGGGCGGGTGGTGACGTACTGCGCCAGGGAGGCGAAGCGCGCGGTGTCGTCGATGCGGTCGACGACGACGTGCTGCTGCTCGGCGGCGGCCATGCTCGCGGCGAGCGGGAAACCGAGGGCGAGCAGGACGCCGGCCATCAGGGCGATGAGGAGGGCGAGGAGACGTGTGCGCACGGCGGGCGGTTTGCTCTCGTCCCGGTCCCGGCCTCAGCCGGTGGGGGCGACGAGCCGGTAGCCGACTCCGCGCACCGTCTCGATCAGGGCGGGCAGGCCCAGCTTGGAGCGGAGCGAGGCGACGTGCACCTCCAGGGTGCGGCCGGTGCCCTGCCAGTTGGTGCGCCAGACCTCGCTGATGATCTGCTCGCGGCGGAAGACGACACCGGGACGCTGGGCGAGCAGCGCGAGCAGGTCGAACTCCTTGCGGGTCAGGGAGACCGCCTCGCCGTGCACCGTGACCCGGCGGGTGTCGGTCTCGATGGTCAGCGGCCCGAGGTTCAGCTCCCCGCTCCCCGCTCCCCGGGCGCCCCCGGCCTCCCCGCCCGCGGCCCGGTCGGCGCCGGGGTCGCCCGGTGCGCCGGCCGGGGCGGCGACGGCGGTGGAGGCGGTGCGGCGGCCGACGGCGTGGATCCGGGCGAGGAGCTCGGCGGTGTCGTACGGCTTGACCACGTAGTCGTCGGCGCCGAGGTTGAGGCCGTGGACACGGGAGCGCACATCGGCCCGTGCCGTGACCATGATCACCGGGGTACTGGTCAGCCGGCGGATGCGGCCGCACACCTCGAAACCGTCGACGTCGGGCAGGCCGAGGTCGAGCAGCACCACGTCGAAGGGCGGCGCGGCACCGTCCGGGAGCAGGTGCCGCAGGGCCTCCTCGCCTCCGCGGGCGTGCACCACGTCGAAGCCGTGCCGGGCGAGTACGGCGGACAGCGCCGCGGCCACGCGGTCGTCGTCCTCGACGAGCAGCAGTCTCATGGCCCCTCCTCTCCCGGTGTTCCCCCGTGTGTCTCCCCGGGCCCTTTGGGTGTGGCAGCCATCCACTCCGATCCGGCCCGGCGCGTCAAGACCCGGCGGGCCGCCGTCCGCACGAACCCCCACGTTAAGCAGCCGATACACCGACCGGTGAACCTTTCGGGCGATAAGTCCCTTTGCGGCTGAATCGTTATGCTCAAGTTCAGCTCAGATCGGATGACGCTGCTCAACGGCGGTCACTAAGGTCCCCTCAACCGACGAGGACGGAGCGAATGACGCCGATGAGCGATGTATCGGTGACCAAGGACGCCGCACCGACGGCGGAGAACCTGGTCGTCCTGGACAATGTCAACAAGCACTTCGGTGCCCTGCACGTCCTTCAGGACATCGACCTGACCATTGCGCGGGGCGAGGTCGTCGTCGTCATCGGACCCTCGGGGTCCGGGAAGTCCACGCTGTGCCGCACCATCAACCGCCTGGAGACGATCGACTCCGGGACGATCCTGATCGACGGCAGGCCGCTGCCCGCCGAGGGCAGGGAACTGGCCCGGCTCCGCGCCGATGTCGGCATGGTCTTCCAGTCGTTCAACCTCTTCGCGCACAAGACGGTGCTGGAGAACGTCATGCTGGGCCAGCTCAAGGTCCGTCGCGTCGACAAGCAGGCGGCACAGGAGAAGGCCCGCTCCCTGCTCGACCGGGTGGGCGTGGCCAACCAGGCCGACAAGTACCCCGCTCAGCTCTCCGGCGGCCAGCAGCAGCGCGTGGCCATCGCCCGCGCGCTGGCCATGGACCCGAAGGTGATGCTCTTCGACGAGCCGACCTCCGCGCTCGACCCCGAGATGATCAACGAGGTCCTGGAGGTCATGCAGCAGCTCGCGCAGGGCGGCATGACGATGGTCGTCGTCACCCATGAGATGGGTTTCGCCCGCTCCGCCGCGAACCGGGTGGTCTTCATGGCCGACGGGCGGATCGTCGAGGAGGCCACTCCCGACCAGTTCTTCAGCAACCCGCGCAGCGACCGCGCCAAGGACTTCCTGTCGAAGATCCTCCACCACTGATCCGGCAACGGCTCAGCGGACCTTTGCACGATACGACTCCAGGGATGTTCACCATGACTCTCCGCAAGCCCGGCCTCGTGGCCGCCACCGCCGTCGTCCTCGCCCTGACCGCCACCGCGTGCGGCGGCGGTGGTGACAGCGGCTCCAACGGTGACAAGATCAACATTGGCATCAAGTTCGACCAGCCGGGTCTGGGCCTGAAGACCCAGGACGGCGAGTACACCGGCTTCGACGTGGACGTGGCCAAGTACGTCGCCAAGGAGCTGGGCTACGACGAGAAGGACATCGTCTGGAAGCAGGCTCCCAGCGCCGAGCGTGAGAACATGATCGTCAATGGTGATGTGAAGTTCGTCGCCGCCACCTACACGATCAACGACGAGCGCAAGGAGCGGGTGAGCTTCGCCGGCCCGTACTTCCTCGCCCACCAGGATCTGCTGGTGAGGAACGACGACGACACCGTCCGGGGCGAGGACGACCTCGACAGCAGCGAGATGAAGCTCTGCTCGGTCACCGGCTCCACCTCGGCGCAGAACGTCAAGAAGGACTTCGCCCCGAAGGCCAACCTGATCAACTACGGCGGTTACTCGGAGTGCCTGACCGGTCTGGAGAACGAGGCCGTCGACGCCCTGACCACCGACGACTCCATCCTGGCCGGCTACGCGGCGCAGAAGGAGCACCAGGGCAAGTTCAAGCTCACCGGCCTCAACCTCAGTGACGAGCCGTACGGCATCGGGCTGAAGAAGGGCGACACCGAGCTTCGCAAGCAGATCAACGACGCCCTCAAGAAGATGGTCGACGAGGGCGCCTGGGAAGAGGCCGCGAAGAAGCACTTCGGCCCGGCCAACTACGAGTACGAGCCCGCCCCGGAGATCACCGAGACGAACTGACGCCGTCCGCGGTGTGCCGCCGCCGTCCGCGGGCAGCGGCACACCGCACCTCCGACGGTGTCCGACGAGACGCCATCCGACGAGGCGAGAGCGCGGGAGAACGTGTTCGACTTTCTTGATTCCGGGCAGTACGACGTGCTCGGAGCCTTCTGGGTGACGGTGCAGCTCACCGTTTATTCGGCGATCGGCTCCCTGGTGTGGGGAACGGTCCTGGCCGCCATGCGGGTCAGCCCGGTGCCGCTGATGCGCGCCTTCGGCACCGCCTACGTCAACGTCGTACGGAACACCCCGCTGACGGTCATCATCCTGGCCGCCTCGCTGGGGCTCTTCCAGACACTGGGGATCACACTTGCCGGTGGCAGCGACTTCGAGGTGATCGGCTTCAGGCTCGCCGTGCTCGGACTGATCGCGTACCACGCCACCTTCGTGTGCGAGGCGCTGCGCTCGGGCATCAATACGGTGCCCGTCGGGCAGGCCGAGGCGGCGCGCGCCCTGGGGCTGAGCTTCCTCCAGGTGCTGTTCCTCATCGTCCTCCCGCAGGCGTTCCGCTCCGTCGTGGCGCCCCTGGCGAACGTGCTGATCGCCCTGACCAAGAACACCACGGTGGCGGCCGCCATCGGGGTGGCGGAGGCCGCGGCGCTGATGAAGACGATGATCGAGTACGAGAGCGACGCCATCTTCCTGGTCTCAGCGATGTTCGCCTTCGGGTTCGTTGTCCTGACTCTCCCGACCGGCATGCTGCTGGGCTGGGTCAGCAAGCGCGTGGCGGTGAAGCGATGAGCAATCTCTCCGTTCTGTACGACGCACCGGGCCCGCGGGCCAAGGCGCGCAACATCCTCTACTCCGTGGTGTTCCTGCTTCTCCTCGCCCTCGCCCTGTGGTGGGCGCTGGACACCATGGCCGACAAGAACCAGCTCGAGGCGGCGAAGTGGGAGCCGTTCGTCGCCGACGGCCGGGTGTGGACGACGTACCTGATCCCCGGCCTGCTCAACACCCTCAAGGCAGCGGCCCTGTCGATCGTCATCGCGCTTCCGCTGGGTGCGCTGTTCGGCCTGGCCCGGCTGTCGGACCACCGGTGGGTCCGTGTCCCCGCCGGCGCCGTGGTGGAGTTCTTCCGCGCCATCCCGGTGCTGCTGATGATGTTCTTCGCCAACGCGGCGTACGCGCAGTTCACTGGCCTCTCCTCCGATGTGCGCCCGCTGTACGCCGTGGTGACGGGCCTGGTGCTCTACAACGCCTC
The DNA here is from genome assembly GCF_043660855.1 of Streptomyces shinuiensis. Taxonomy (NCBI): domain Bacteria; kingdom Bacillati; phylum Actinomycetota; class Actinomycetes; order Kitasatosporales; family Streptomycetaceae; genus Streptomyces; species Streptomyces shinuiensis. Next base: position 1,480,700 of record NZ_JBIHML010000001.1, read on the forward strand.
GGTGATCGCCGAGATCGTGCGGGCGGGCATCCTGTCGCTGCCCTCGGGCCAGACGGACGCGGCCAAGGCCATCGGCATGCGCAAGGGCCAGATCATGTTCTACGTGCTGCTGCCGCAGGCGGTCACTGCGATGCTGCCTGCGCTGGTCAGCCAGCTCGTGGTGATCGTCAAGGACACCGCACTGGGCGGCGCGCTGCTGGGCTACATGGAGCTCCTCAGCCAGGTGCGGGTGATCACAGCCAACTACGGCGCCAACACCATCGCGGCCTTCACCGTGATCGCGCTGATCTTCATCGTGCTGAACTTCCTGCTCACCAGCTTCGCGAGCTGGCTGGAGGGACGGCTGCGGCGCGGCAAGCGGTCCACCGGAGCCGTGCTGCACGGCGGCGGCGACACGGAGATGGAGTTCGACGAGCCCCACGTCGAGCCCCACGCCCGGAAGTAGCCGCGCGCCACTCCCCGCCTTCCGCGCCCGCCGCACACCCACTGCCTGTGCCCCCGTCGCTTGACGGGGGCACAGGCAGTGGGTTGCATACGATGTGTGATCGTGTACCGGGCTCCATCGGCTCCAACCCCTCTCCCCTCCCCGGACCGTGAGAACTGCGAGGGCCGTCCGTCGTGGACCCGGTGATCGTCGTCGGCGCGGGACCTGTCGGGCTGGCGCTGGCGCTGGCGCTCTCGCGCCACGGTGTGCCGTCGGTGGTGCTGGACGGCGGTGACGGCGAGGTGGAGCAGCGCACGGCCCGCACCTGCGTCCTGCGGCCGGACACGGCTGCGTACGCGGCCACGCTGGGCGGCGCCCGGTGGGCGGCGTGGCGCACCGAGCGGCGGCGGCAGCCGGCGCGGCGGGTCGAGTTGGACACCCGGACCTCGCCGGTGCACATACAGCAGTACGCGCTGGAGCGGGGCATGCGGGCCGCACTGAGGCGGGAACCGCTGGCCGAGATCGTCACCGGTGCCCGCCTGGACGAGCTGGAGCAGGACGAGCGGGGGGTGTCGGCGCACGCCCGCGGCGCCCCCGGCTCCGCCGGCGCCTGGTGGCGGGGCAGTTATCTGGTGGGCTGCGACGGTGCCCGTTCCACGGTGCGCAAGCTGCTGGGAATCCGCTTCCCCGGGCGTACCTCAGTCGAGCGGCACGCGGTGGCTGCTGTGCGGGTGGAACTGCCCTGGGACGGCGAGGCGCTGCTGCACCGCGACGTGCCCGGCGGTGAGAGCGAGGTGGTGGCGCGTCCGCTGCCGAACGGTGTGTGGCGGCTGGACTGGCTGCTGCCGCCGCGCGGCGATCTGGTCACCCCGGACGCGCTGCTGGCCCGGATACGCGACACTCTGGCCGCATGGTGCGAAGAGGCTCCGCCTCCCTACGAACTGCTCGACACCGGTGTACACATCGCACACCAGCGGCTGGCGCGGCACTGGCGCTCGGGCCGGGCCTTCCTGGCCGGGGACGCGGCGCATCTGCTGGGGGCGCTGGGCACCCAGCCGGTCGACGAGGGACTGCGGGATACGGCCAATCTGGCCTGGAAGCTGACGCTGTGCCTCCATGGCCAAGCGCCCGGGGAGCTGCTCGACAGCTACGAGGCCGAGCGCCGCGGCGCGGTGGGGGACCGGCTGCGCGCCCTCGACCAGGCACTGCCGTTGGTGCGTGGGGGTGGGGGACTGCGCACTCTGCTGTCCGGCGCCTCACGGGGGCACCTGGATCTGCTGACGGACGGGCACCTGGGCCGGGGACCGCTGGGTGCGCCCCCGTGCCACGGACGTTCGCCGCTGGCACCGGGACAGGACACCGTTCCCGGATCGCTCACAGTCGGGACCGAGCCGGGGTCACCTGTGCAGGATGTGCCGGTGACGGCCCTGGACGGGACGCGAGGACGTCTGTGGGAGCGGCTGGGCGGCGATCTGCTGGTACTGCTGGTCGCACCCGGCACGCATGTGTGGGACAGCCGCCACTGGCTGTCGGCCGGGCTGATGCCGGAACTGGCCGCCGTGGTGCAGCGGCTGCCGGTGCCCGCTGAGCTGCTGGTGGCCGAGAGCTATCCGGGCGCGGTCGCACACACCGCCCTGGTGATCCGCCCGGACGGGCATCTGGTGACCGCGCTGCCCGGCGCCCGGACCGGCGAACTGCGCGCCTGCGTCGAGGCGGTACGCGGCGCCCTGGCCGTGGAGGCGACCACAGCGGATCCGTGATGCCGCCGCCGATCGGTACGCGCGGCTCAGTCCCCGCCGTACAGGGGGTACTCATCCACGTCCTCCCCCTCCAGTGCCTCCCGCACCACCCGGAGGGCGAGCCCCTCGGGGTAGCCCTTGCGCGCCAGCATCCCGGCGAGTCGACGCAACCGCCTGTCGCGCTCCAGCCCCCTGGTGGCGCGCAGTTTGCGCTCCACCAGAGCTCGGGCGGTCTGTTCCTCCTGCTCCTGGTCCAACTGCTCCACCGCATGGTCGATCAGTTCGGAATCCACGCCCTTGTGCCGCAGTTCCCGGGCGAGGGCCCGGCGGGCGAGGCCCCGGCCGTGATGGCGGGACTCCACCCAGGCGTCGGCGAACGCCGCGTCGTCGATCAGCCCGACATCCTCCAGCCGGGAGAGCACCGACTCGGCGACGTCCTCGGGGATCTCCCGCCTGCGCAGTGCCTCGGCGAGTTGCCCGCGAGTGCGCGGCGTTCCGGTGAGCAGACGCAGGCAGATCGCCCGCGCCCGCTCCTCCGGGTCTGCCGGTGGCTCCCCCTGACGTCCCGCCACGGCTCAGCTCTTGGCCGCTGCGGTGCTCTTGACCGCCTTGGCGCGCGTCGCCGGTGTGGGCACCGTCTTCGCCGCCGCGGCCGGGGCGGCCTCGGCTCCGGCCGCGTCCGCGCCCGGCTCGCCCACGGGGGCTTCGGCCTTCGGGCCGATGCCGAGCTTCTCCTTGATCTTCTTCTCGATCTCGTCGGCCAGATCGGGGTTGTCGCGCAGGAAGTTGCGGGCGTTCTCCTTGCCCTGCCCGAGCTGGTCGCCCTCGTAGGTGTACCAGGCGCCCGACTTGCGGATGAAGCCGTGCTCCACCCCCATGTCGATCAGCCCGCCCTCCCGGCTGATCCCCACCCCGTAGAGGATGTCGAACTCCGCCTGCTTGAACGGCGGAGCCACCTTGTTCTTGACCACCTTCACCCGGGTGCGGTTGCCCACCGCCTCCGTGCCGTCCTTGAGCGTCTCGATCCGGCGGATGTCCAGCCGCACCGAGGCGTAGAACTTCAGCGCCCGGCCACCGGTGGTCGTCTCCGGCGAACCGAACATCACCCCGACCTTCTCGCGGAGCTGGTTGATGAAGATGGCGGTGGTCTTGGACTGGCTGAGCGCGCCGGTGATCTTGCGCAGCGCCTGGCTCATCAGCCGGGCCTGCAGACCCACGTGCGAGTCGCCCATCTCGCCCTCGATCTCCGCGCGCGGCACCAGCGCGGCCACCGAGTCGATCACGATCAGGTCCAGCGCCCCGGAACGGATGAGCATGTCGGTGATCTCCAGCGCCTGCTCGCCGTTGTCGGGCTGGGACAGGATCAGGGAGTCCACGTCCACCCCGAGCCGCTTGGCGTACTCCGGGTCCAGCGCGTGCTCGGCGTCCACGAAGGCGACCGTGCCGCCCATCCGCTGGGCGTTGGCCACCGCGTGCAGGGTCAGGGTGGTCTTGCCGGAGGACTCCGGTCCGTAGACCTCCACCACCCGGCCCCGCGGCAGGCCCCCCACGCCCAGGGCGACGTCCAGAGCGGTCGACCCGGTCGGGATCACCTCGACGGGCTCGTTCGGCCGCTCGCCCAGGCGCATCACCGCGCCCTTGCCGAACTGCCGTTCAATCTGTGCGAGCGCGGCGTCGAGCGCCTTCTCGCGGTCGTTTCCTGCCATGGGTGCCACCCGGTTCGCTTGAGTCGATCGCTTCACATCAGAAGACGCTAGCGCCTGCCACTGACAATCGGCCCGGACACCGTTCCCAGCAGCCCGGCCCATCCATGAGAATAGCTGTTCGATTTTTGTGTCAAGTCGCTCCGTGTCCCTGTGGAAAACCGGCAGACCCCGGAGAACCAGCAGCTCAGGGGCGCTGCACGCGGTCGGCCGCCGGGCAGTGCGCGCCCGCTCCGGAGCTCACCTCAGCTCGGCGGGCACGTCCACGGCCACGCAGACCGCGCGCCAGACCTCCTTCGCCCCCCACCCCGCCTCCAGGGCCTCGTGGACCGTCCGGCCGCCCAGTTCGGACATCACGTGATCGCGTGCGAAGGAGTCGGCGTACGCCTCACCGAAGTGGGCCGCCATCCGCTCCCAGAAGACCGTCAAACGCATACACCCAGTATCGGCCCGCCCGGCTCCTCCCCTGCCGGCCGGGGAGAAGCCGGGCGGACGGAGCGCCTGCCCCCGCCTACCCCAGGGCCCGCAGCCCCGCGGTGACCAGGACGGCGGCGGCGACCACCACCAGGAAAGGCGCGCGCAGCACCAGCGCGACCGCCGCCGCGGCGAGACCTCCCGCGCGTGCGTCGGCCACCAGTGCACCGCCCTCGCCGCCGAAGGTCTGCTGCGCGGTGAGCGCCGCCAGCAGCGCCACGGGCAGCAGGGCCGCCAGCCTCCGCACCAGCGGACGCTCCAGCGCACCGGCCGGTACCGACAGGCCGAGCAGCTTGACGAGGTAGCAGCCGACGGCCGTCGCCCCGATCGCGATCCACACGCCCGCCGGACTCATCGGCCCTCCCCTACGTCCCGTCCTCCGGCCCGCCGCCCCCGCGCCAGCAGCACCAGCGGCGCGGCGAGTGCCGCCACCAGCACCGGGACCCCGGCCGGGAGGACCGGCAGGAGACCCAGCCCCAGCAGCACCGCGAGCCCGGCCGTGGCGCGCTCGGCCGCCGTGCGCAGCATGGGCGCCAGCAGCGCCAGGAAGACGGCCGGACCCGCCGCGTCCAGTCCCCAGGCGGCGGTGTCGCCGAGCGCGGCGGCACCCAGCGCGCCGAGCAGTGTGGTGAGGTTCCACAGCAGGTAGAGGGTGACGCCGGTGACGGTGAACCCGATCCGCGCCGCACGCCGGTCCCGCTGGGCGAGGGCGACCAGGGAGGTCTCGTCGATGACCAGGTGGGCGGCCGCCGGCCGCACCGCGCACGGCAGTCGCAACAGCGAGGACAGCCGCAGCCCGTAGAAGGCGTTGCGGGTGCCGAGGAAGAAGGCCCCGGCCGCGGCGGTGAGCGGACCGCCGCCCGCGGCGAGCGCGCCGACCAGGGCGAACTGCGAGGCACCGGTGAAGACCAGCAGGCTGAGCGCGCAGGTCTGCGCGAGGCTCAGCCCGGCTCCGGCGGAGGTGACCCCGAAGGCGAACCCGGACAGGCCCACGGCGATGCCGACTCCGAGGGCGTCGCGAACCACGGCCCTGTCGCCGCCGGGGGAGCCGCCGGGGGAGCCGCCGGGGGAGCCGGCCGAGGGCGGCGCGGTGGACGCGTCCCTCCCTGCTCCCCGGGCAGGGAGGGACCGGGGGGTCTGGCAGACCTGAGGGGCCTGGGTCGTCCGGTTCGTCTCGGGCACGGCACGACGCTAGGCGCGGTCCTCCTGCCCGGTCTTGTACGTTCTTGCGCGTTCGCGCTGGTAGGCACCGGGCGGCACGCCGACGATCCGGCGGAAGTGCCGCCCCAGGTGCGGCTGGTCGGTGAAGCCTGCGGCGACGGCCGCCTCGGCGGGCGGCGCCCCCTCCTCCAGCAGCCGGCGGGCGCGGCGGACCCGGGCACTGGTCAGCCAGGCGTGCGGCGGCATGCCGTACCGCTCGCGGAAGGCCCGCAGCAGCGAGAACGGGCTCGTCCCCAGCTCTGCGGCGAGCACCTCCAAAGTGGGTGGGTCCGTCATCCGCTCCAGGAGGAGCTCGCGGGCGCGCGCCGCCTTCCACGCGCCCGCCGTGCGCACCGTACGCTCGGGGAGCGCGGCGCCGTTGCGGCACAGCAGCCGGGTGACGGCGACCCGCAGCAGGGTGTCGGCGGCCAGGGCGTTGCCCTGCTCCGCGGCCCGGTGCACCTCGGTGATCAGGCGTGCGGCCTCCGGATCGTGCACGACGGAGTCGGCGAACCCCACGGTGCCCCGGATGGCCGTCGTCCCGGCGGCGATGGCCGCGACCGTGCGGGAGGAGGGGTAGAGCGTGGCGTACGCCCAGCCCTCGGGGACCCCGGCGCGCGCGGTGTGCGCCACCTCCGGGTTGATCATGACGACGGCCCCGGCGCCGGCCCGCTCCGCACCACGCGGCAGCCCGACCTCCTCCACGCCACCGGTGACGGCTGCGAGTACGTAGCCGTCATGGGCGTGCCTGGGGAACGTGTGCCTTATGTAGCGGGCGCGCAGCAGATCCGTGTCCGGCAGCCGGTCGTACCGCCAGTGCCGTGCCCACTCCTCCGTGCCCATGCGTCCCATTGTGCGGGGCCCGTACGAAGTTCCCGCCGGGGCGCCGGCGCCGGAACGGCCGGTGCGGGGTTGTCGGTGAAGGGGTGCACGATGGAGGCCATGGACCGGTCACCGGCTCTCGATGCCTTCTCCCCCGCGACCCGCTCGTGGTTCACGGGGGCGTTCCAGGCCCCCACCGCCGCCCAGGAGGGTGCCTGGCGGGCGATCGCCGAGGAACGCGACGTCCTGGTCGTCGCACCGACCGGCTCCGGGAAGACACTGGCCGCCTTCCTCGCCTCCCTGGACCGGCTGGCCGCCACGCCGCCTCCCGCCGATCCGGTCCGCCGCTGCCGTGTGCTGTACGTCTCACCGCTGAAGGCCCTGGCGGTGGACGTCGAGCGCAACCTGCGCAGCCCGCTGACCGGCATCCGCCAGGAGTCGTTGCGGCTCGGGCTTCCCGAGCCCGACATCCGCGTCGGCGTCCGGTCCGGCGACACCCCGGCCGCCGAACGCCGCACGCTGATCCGGCACCCTCCGGACATCCTGATCACCACGCCCGAGTCGCTGTTCCTGATGCTCACCTCAGCCGCCCGCGGGGCCCTGCGCGGAGTGGAGACGGTGATCCTGGACGAGGTGCACGCCGTGGCCGGAACGAAGCGCGGCGCCCATCTGGCGCTCTCCCTGGAGCGCCTGGACGAGCTGCTGGACCGCCCGGCCCGCCGCATCGGGCTGTCGGCGACGGTGCGGCCGGTGGACGAGGTGGCGCGCTTCCTCTCGCCCCGGCGCGGCGCGCACGTCGTGCAGCCGCCCGCGGGCAAGGAGTTCGACCTGTCGGTCGTGGTGCCCGTGCCGGACATGGGCGAGCTGGGCGGCTCGACGGTGCGGGACACGGGCGGGGAGGGCCCCGGTGGCCAGGGGGACCGGCCCTCCATCTGGCCGTCGGTGGAGGAACGCATCGCCGACCTCGTCCAGGCCCACCGCTCCACCATCGTCTTCGCCAACTCCCGGCGCCTGGCCGAGCGGCTGTGCAACCGGCTCAACGAGATCGCCTACGAGCGGGCCACCGGCGAGCCCGTCCCCGAGGGGCGCTCGCCCGCGGAACTGATGGGGGGCTCGGGAGCCGCCGGGGGCGCTCCCCCGGTGCTGGCCCGCGCCCACCACGGCTCGGTCTCCAAGGAGCAGCGCTCCCAGGTCGAGGAGGACCTGAAGGCCGGCCGCCTGCCGGCGGTGGTGGCCACCTCCAGCCTGGAGCTGGGCATCGACATGGGCGCGGTGGATCTGGTGGTACAGGTGGAGTCCCCGCCCTCGGTCGCCTCCGGGCTGCAGCGGGTGGGCCGCGCCGGGCACCAGGTGGGCGCGGTCTCGGCCGGGGTGGTCTTCCCCAAGTACCGGGGGGATCTGGTGCAGTCCGCGGTGGTCATCGAGCGGATGCGCGAGGGCGCCATCGAGGCCCTGCGCGTCCCGTCCAACCCGCTGGACGTGCTGGCGCAGCAGATCGTCGCCATGACCGCCGTGGACACCTGGGACGTCGACGAGCTGCTCGCGGTCGTACGGCGCGCCGCCCCCTTCGCCTCGCTGCCGGAGTCGGCGTACACCGCCGTGCTGGACATGCTCGCCGGGCGCTACCCGTCCGATGCCTTCGCCGAGCTGCGCCCCCGCCTGGTGTGGGACCGCGTCGCCCACACCGTCGCCGGGCGTCCGGGTGCCCAGCGGCTGGCGGTCACCTCCGGCGGGACGATCCCCGACCGCGGACTGTTCGGCGTCTTCCTCGCCGGCTCCGATTCGAAGAAGGGGGGCGGTCCGTCCGGCGCAGCAGCGCGAGGCGCTTCGACGCGGGGCGGCGGCGGGCGACGGGTGGGCGAGCTGGACGAGGAGATGGTCTACGAGTCGCGGGTGGGCGATGTGTTCACCCTGGGCACGACCAGCTGGCGCATCGAGGACATCACGCGCGACCGCGTCCTGGTCACCCCCGCCCCCGGCGTCCCCGGGCGGCTGCCGTTCTGGAAGGGCGACCAACTGGGCCGCCCGCTGGAACTGGGCCGCGCACTGGGAGTGTTCCTGCGCGAGATCGGCGGACTGGCCCCGGAGGCCGCCCGGGAGCGGCTGGCGGCGGCCGGACTGGACGAGTGGGCCGTGGACAACGTCCTGGCCTACCTGGACGAGCAGCGGCAGGCATGCGGACACGTCCCCGACGACCGCACGATCGTCGTGGAGCGCTTCCGCGACGAGCTGGGCGACTGGCGGATCGTGATCCACTCCCCCTTCGGGGCCCAGGTGCACGCGCCCTGGGCACTGGCGCTGGGAGCGCGGCTGGGCGAGCGGTTCGGCATGGACGCCCAGGTGATGCACGCCGACGACGGCATCGTGCTGCGGTTGCCCGACACGGACCTGATGGGCTTCGACCTCGGCGAGGACTTCGGTACGGCTCCGGACCGGGGTCCCGCGAACGTCCCGGACCACGACCCCGACCAGCCCCCCGTCGGCGCCGCCGACGTCCTGTTCGACCGGGACGAGGTGGAGCGGACCGTCACCGACCAGGTCGGCGGCTCGGCCCTGTTCGCCTCCCGCTTCCGCGAGTGCGCCGCCCGCGCCCTGCTGCTGCCCCGCCGCGACCCCGGCCGGCGCACCCCGCTGTGGCAGCAGCGCCAGCGGGCTGCCCAACTACTCCAGGTCGCCAGTGAGTTCGGATCGTTCCCAATCGTCCTGGAGGCGGTGCGCGAGTGCCTCCAGGACGTCTTCGACGTGCCCGGGCTGGCCGAGCTGATGGGCGATGTGGAGTCGCGCCGGGTGCGCCTGGTGGAGGTCACCACACCCGAGCCGTCCCCGTTCGCCCGCTCCCTGCTGTTCGGATACGTCGCCCAGTACCTGTACGAGGGCGACTCCCCTCTCGCCGAGCGCCGCGCCGCCGCGCTGTCGCTGGACTCCCGGCTGCTGGCCGAGCTGCTGGGCCGGGCCGAGCTGCGCGAGCTGCTCGACCCCGAGGTGCTGGCCGAGCTGGAGCGCGAACTGCAGTGGCTCCCCGGCGAGGGCGCCGGAGGCGGGGTCGGCGGAGTTTCCCGGGTCAAGGACGCCGAGGGCGTCGCCGACGTACTGCGCCTGCTGGGCCCGCTCACCGGCGAGGAGCTGGCCGAGCGGGGCGCCGAGCCGCAGTGGGCGCGGGAGCTGGAGCACGCCCGCCGCGCCATCCGCGTCCGTATCGCGGGCCGGGAGCACTGGGCGGCGATCGAGGACGCCGGGCGGCTGCGGGACGCGCTGGGCGCGGCGCTGCCCGTCGGCGTGCCCGAGGCCTTCACCGAGCCCGTGGCCGATCCGCTGGGCGACCTGCTGGCCCGGTACGCCCGCACCCACGGGCCGTTCACCACCGCGCGGGCCGCCGGGCGATTCGGTCTGGGCACCGCGGTCGCCGACGGCGCGCTGCACCGGCTGGCGTCGGCCGGCCGGGTGGTCCAGGGCGAGTTCCATCCCTCGGGAATCGAGCAGGAGTGGTGCGACACAGGTGTGCTGCGGCGGCTGCGCCGCCGCTCCCTGGCCGCGCTGCGCCAGGAGCTGGAGCCGGTGCCGCCCGCCTCGCTCGCCGCGTTCCTGCCCCAGTGGCAGCATCTGGGGGCCGGCGGGCTGCGCGGCATCGACGGGCTGCTGCGCGCCGTCGAACAGCTCCAGGGCGCCCCCGTGCCCGCCTCCGCTCTGGAGAGGCTGGTCCTGCCGTCCCGGGTGGCCGACTACCGCCCGGCCATGCTGGACGAGCTCACCGCCGCCGGAGAGGTCCTCTGGGCGGGCGCGGGCGCGCTGCCGGGCAAGGACGGCTGGGTCCGCCTCCACCCAGCCGACGCCGCCCCGCTGCTGCTGCCCGACGCCCTCCCGCTGGAGCCCACCCCGCTCCGCCGGGCGGTCCTGGACGCGCTCTCCGGTGGTTACGGCCTGTTCTTCCGGCAGATCGCCGACCGGGTGCGCGCCGACGGGCACGAGGCGTCCGACGCCGAGCTGGCCGAGACCGTATGGGATCTGGCCTGGTCCGGGCGGCTCACGGGCGACACCCTCGCCCCGCTGCGCGCCCTGCTCGGTTCCGGCCGCACCGCGGGGGCCACGGCGCACCGCGCCAGGCGGAGCACCCCCCGCGGCCGGTACGGCTCCCTCACCTCCCTGCCACCCACCGCGCCGACCGGTGCCCCGCGCCGTCCCGCCGCATCCCGCGGCGGCCCTCCGACGGTCGCCGGCCGATGGTCACTGCTGCCCGACCGGGAGACCGGTCCCACCCACCGGGCCCACGCCCTGGCCCGTACCCTGCTGGACCGGCACGGCGTGGTCACCCGGGGCGCGGTCGCCGCCGAGGGGGTCGAGGGCGGCTTCTCGGCCGCCTACCGCGTGCTGTCGGCCTTCGAGGAGAGCGGTCAGGCCCGCCGCGGCTATGTGGTGGAGGGTCTGGGCGCCGCCCAGTTCGCCGTGGACGGCGCGGTGGACCGGTTGCGCGCGATCAGCACGGCCCGGGAGAAGCCCGAGGGCGCCCGCCCGCGCACCGCCGTACTCGCCGCCGCCGACCCCGCCAACGCCTACGGCGCCGCCCTTCCCTGGCCCGAGCCTCCGTCGGCGGTTCCAACGGGGGACGGCGGATCGGGCCGGGACAGGGCGGCCGCGTCCCACAAGCCGGGCCGCAAGGCGGGCTCCCTGGTGGTGCTGGTCGACGGCGAGCTCGTCCTCTACCTCGAGCGCGGCGGCAGAACTCTGCTGGCCTGGCGGACCGAGGGGCCGTCGCTGAACGCCGCGGCCGAGGCGCTGGCCGGGGCAGCGCACCGCGGAATGCTGGGCACACTCACCGTGGAGCGTGTCAACGGCTCCCCGGCCCTGACCTCTCCCGTCGGCGCCGCCCTGGAGGCCGCGGGCTTCCACGCCACTCCGCGCGGACTGCGGCTGCGCGCATGACGGTGTGACGGCCCGCGGTGCACGGGGAGGCGCACGGGGACGGAAGACGGCGGGAAGCGGTCGAGAAGCGGACGCCGAGAGCGACGGACGAGAAAGGACGGCCCGGTGCCCGAGGGAGACACCGTCTGGCGCACCGCCCGGCAGTTGCACCGGGCGCTGTCGGGAGCCCCCCTCGTCCGCTGCGACCTGCGGATGCCCAAGCTCGCCACCGTCGACCTCACCGGACGCGAGGTGCTGGAGACCGCCGCGTGCGGCAAACACCTCCTCACCCGCTTCGAGGGCGGTCTGACGCTCCACTCCCACCTGCGGATGGACGGCGCCTGGCGCGTCTACGCACCCGGCCGGCGGTGGGGCGGCGGCCCCGGCCACCAGATCCGCGCCGTCCTCGCCACCGCCGCCCACTCGGCCGTGGGGTACCGCCTCCCCGTCCTGGAGCTGCTGCGCACCGCCGACGAGGGCAGGGCCGTCGGCCATCTGGGCCCGGACCTCCTGGGCCCGGGCTGGGACGATGCGGAGGCCCTGAGCCGCCTGCTGGCGGATCCCGCCCGTCCCGTCGCCGAGGCCCTGCTGGACCAGCGCAACCTGGCCGGGATCGGCAACATCTACGCGGCGGAACTCTGCTTCCTGATCAGGGTGACGCCCTGGTTGCCGGTCGGCGAGGTCCCCTCCCCCGAACGTCTGACGGCCCTCGCGAAGAAGCTGCTGGAGGTCAACAAGGCCCGCGCACTCCGCGTCACCACCGGCGACGTACGCGCCGGCCGGAACCTGTGGGTGTACGGCCGCGCCGAGCAACCGTGCCCGCGCTGCGGCACGACCGTCCGCACCTGGGTGCCCCGCCCCTCCACCACCCGGCGCGTGGCGTACTGGTGCCCCGGCTGCCAGACGGGACCGCCTCCCCCGTCCGCCTGAACGACGGCTCCGCCCGGCGACGCAGCGGGCCCGGCCGGGACACGTGTTCCGCGTCGCGGCCGGGCCCGTGGTGGCTCTCCCGCAGGGTGCACCGCACCGGTCAGGCGGCGACGACGTCCACGGCCTCCGCCGGCGCCTTGATGGTCACCCGCTCCCCCGACCGCTCCGTGACGGACGTCACGGTCACCGGGTTGAGAACGGGACGGCGCATCGGCGCGGGGACCGTGTCGCTCGCCGCGGACTGCGCCAGCTCCGCGAGCGCCAGCTCGTCGCTGACCTCCCGCATCAGCTCGGACATCCGCACATCCAGCGCCTCACAGATCGAGGCGAGCAGTTCGGAGGAAGCCTCCTTCTGCCCCCGCTCGACCTCGGAGAGGTAGCCGAGCGACACCCGGGCGGACGAGGAGACTTCGCGCAGGGTACGGCCCTGGCGCTGGCGCTGCCGACGCAGCACGTCACCCAGCAGGCGACGGAGCAGAATCATCGGTGGCTCCCTCCTAGGACCGCTGACCCGGATCCTTCTTGCCCCACCGTACCGCCTTGGACCGCGGCCGTGCGGGGAGCGATGCTGTGTTCACTCAGGGCTGCAAACATCCATTCCCCCCACTGTGTTCCGTATCCTTTGTCGGCGCATTTTCCATGAGTTCGCCCAGGAGCAGCCGGATGACGGCCCGTACGCTCCCGTCGCGGATCTCCGCGCGGTCGCCGTCCAGGCTCAGCCGCAGCGCCACGGGACGGGTGCCCCGGCCGGCCACCTCCGACCCGGCCGGCGTATCCGCCGTGTCCGCCGCGCCAGGCACCTCCGGTCCGGCGACCGCCACATAGACCATGCCCACCGGCTTGCCGTCCTGCGGCTCGGGGCCGGCCACCCCGGTGGTCGCCACGCCCCAGTCCGCGCCCAGTACGCGTCTGACGCCGGCCGCCATCTGCCGGGCCACCTCCGCGTCGACCGCGCCCCGCTCCCGCAGCAGCCTCCCGTCCACCCCGAGAACCTCGTGCTTGACCTCGGTGGCGTAGGCGGTCACCGAACCGCGTACGGTCGCCGAGGCACCGGGAGCGGCGGTCAGCTCGGCCGCGACGAGCCCGCCGGTCAGCGACTCGGCCGCGGCGACGGTCTGGCCGCGGTCCGCCAGCAGCTTCAGCGCCTGCGTGGTGATCTCCCCGGTCTCGCCGACGCCTCCGCCGGGACCGGGACCGGGCCCGGGCCCGGCCTCCCCCTTACCGCTCATCTGCGCGCTCCGCCGCCAGACCGGCCCGCCGCAGGACCACCGCCTGCCGTACGTAGTCCAGCCCGGTGCCGACCGTCAGCACCACGGCCGCGGCCATCACCCACCAGCGCAGCGTGGCGAGCGGACCCGTCAGGGCCAGGATGTACATGCCCACGGCGATGCCCTGGGCGAGGGTCTTCAGCTTCCCGCCCCGGCTGGCCGGGATGACGCCGTGCCGGATCACCCAGAAGCGCATCAGGGTGATGCCGATCTCCCGGAAGAGGATCACCCCCGTGACCCACCAGGGCAGGTCGGAGAGCGCCGACAGGCAGATCAGCGCCGCACCCATGATCGCCTTGTCCGCGATCGGGTCGGCGATCTTGCCGAAGTCGGTGACCAGGTCGTATCGCCGCGCCAGCTCGCCGTCGAAGAGATCGGTGATCATCGCGATGGAGAAGGCCGCCCAGGCGAGGGAGCGCCAGGCCGGGTCGTGCCCTCCGTCGGCGAGCATCAGGAACACGAAGGCCGGCACCAGGAGCAGCCTCACCATGGTGAGGATGTTCGCGATGTTCCACAGGCTCACCGTGCGGACTGCGGTGGTCTTCCGTTGCGCCATGGCTCCACCACTCGCTGCTGAGGCCGGGATGTCCGTCATGCCCCCGCCTCCTCACTCTCGGAGCACCCCCGGACGACGTCCGGGGGCGGCTCGGCAACGAGATCCACACCCTCGGTCGCCACCACCTTCGCTTCGACCATCTGTCCCACGGAGAGCCGCGAGGAGCCGGCGGGGCCGGTGAGGAGCGTCTGCCCGTCGGTCTCGGGGGCCTGATGTGCCCCGCGCCCGACCGGGCCGTCCTCGCCGTCCACCGACTCGACCAGTACCCGTACGGTCTCGCCGATGCGCTCCTCCGCACGCTGCGCGGTCAACTCCTCGGCGAGCCGCGAGACGTGGTCCAGCCGCTCGGCCACCGTCTCGGGGTCGGTCTTGTGCTCGTAGGTAGCCGCTTCGGTACCTTCCTCGTCCGAATACCCGAAGACTCCGATCGCATCCAGCCTGGCCGCGACCAGAAAACGCTCCAGTTCCGCGAGATCCGCCTCGCTCTCACCGGGAAAGCCCACGATGAAGTTCGAGCGGACGCCCGCCTGCGGCTCCCTGGCGCGGATGGTGTCCAGCAGTTCGAGGAAGCGGTCGGTGTCGCCGAAGCGCCGCATGGCGCGCAGCACACCCGGGGCGGAGTGCTGGAAGGAGAGGTCGAAGTAGGGGGCGACCTTCTCCGTCCCGGTCAGGACGTCGATCAGCCCGGGCCGCATCTCGGCGGGCTGCAGATAGCTCACCCGGATCCGCTCGATGCCGTCCACCGAGGCCAGCTCCGGCAGGAGCGTCTCCAGCAGGCGGATGTCGCCGAGGTCCTTGCCGTAGGAGGTGTTGTTCTCGGAGACCAGCATGATCTCCTTCACCCCCTGCTCCGCCAGCCAGCGGGTCTCGCCCAGCACGTCCGAGGGGCGCCGGGAGACGAAGGCCCCGCGGAAGGAGGGGATGGCGCAGAACGAGCACCGGCGGTCGCAGCCGGAGGCCAGTTTCACCGAGGCGACCGGACTGCTGTCCAGCCGCCTGCGCAGCGGCGCCCGCGGGCCCGATGCCGGGGCCACCCCGTCGGGCAGGTCGGCGGGTGCGGCCGCGGCGGCGTCCCCGTGCCCGGGCAGCGCGACGGCGGCACCCTGCCGCTCCGCCGGGCTGACGGGCAGGAGCTTGCGGCGGTCCCTGGGGACATGGGGGACGTGAGCGCCGCCGGAGAGGATGGTTTGGAGGCGGTCGGAGATGTCGGTGTAGTCGTCGAAGCCGAGCACCCCGTCGGCCTCCGGCAGTGCCTCGGCCAGTTCCTTGCCATAGCGCTCGGCCATGCAGCCGACGGCGACCACGGCCTGGGTGCGGCCGTGGTCCTTGAGGTCGTTGGCCTCCAGCAGGGCGTCTACGGAGTCCTTCTTGGCGGCCTCGACGAAGCCGCAGGTGTTGACGACGGCGACGTCAGCGTCGGCGGCTTCCTCGACGAGCTCCCAGCCGTCCGCCGCCAGACGGCCTGCGAGCTCCTCCGAGTCCACCTCGTTGCGGGCGCATCCAAGGGTGACGAGGGCGACGGTACGGCGTTCGGGCATGGGCTCAAGCCTACTTCGTTCCACCCGGCCCACCCGCCGCCAGGGTTGCGTCACCCCTGTTCCGGGTCTCCCTTGGTGTAGCTGACGCGCTGTACCTGGCCGACCTCGCCGACCTTGTCGACCTCCTTGCCGTTGACGAAGAGGGTGACCGCACCGGCGTTGCCGAGCACCAGGTCGATCCGCTTGTCGTCGGTGAAGGTCCTGGAGTCGCCGTTCTGGAGGACACCCTCCTCCAGCAGCCGTCCGTTGTGGGCCTCGGCGGAGAACCAGCTCTTGCCGTCCTCGGCGACCAGCTTGATCGTGACCTTGTCGGCGGGCGCGGCGGCGATGGCGCTCTCGGAGACGGACGGATCCGGGTCGGGCTTGGGATCGGCGGGCTTGGCCGGGTCCGGCTCGCCGACGGGATCCGGCGACGGACCGTCCTGGGCCACCGGGGCGCGTGCCGACTCGTCACCACCGCTGAAGAGGGTGAAGCCGACGAAGCCCACCACGGCCACGATCGCGGCGACCATGGCGGCGGTCCAGTTCGGGCGGCTCGGCTCGGGGCGGATGCGTTCGGCCTCGAAGAGCGCGGCCGCGGGAGTGGGCGCCGGACGGCCGCCGTGCTCGGCGTCGTACTGCGCCACCAGCTCGTCCGGATCGAGGTCGACGGCCTTGGCAAGGGTGCGGACATGGCCGCGGGCGTAGACGTCGCCTCCGCACCGGGAGAAGTCGTCCTGTTCGATGGCGTGCACGATCGGGACGCGCACACGGGTGGTCGCACTGACCTCGTCAACCGTCAGTCGCGCGTCGATACGGGCTTTCTGAATCGCCTGACCGACCGAAGGCCGGTCCTCTGGGGGAGAGTTGCCGATGGACACGGGGGCGCCTTTCGAGCGTGTAGCCACCTGCTGGATGTTCAGTCTAGAGGGGGTGCGGAAGGGTGGGGCAAGCGGGCGGAGGGAGTCTGTCCGCCATAGGGACGGCCATGCCGCCCATCGGTGAACACCGATCGCGCCCTCCTTCACGTTGACGTTTTGCCAGGGAAAAGGGTTGCCTAGCTCACTCTTACGAGTGAGTTTCCCCGCGGATCGTCGCGAGTACGTCATCCAGGTCGTCGGGTTTGACCAGAACATCCCGCGCCTTGGAGCCCTCGCTGGGACCGACCACCCCGCGCGACTCCATCAGGTCCATCAGCCTGCCCGCCTTGGCGAACCCCACACGCAGCTTGCGCTGGAGCATCGAGGTGGACCCGAACTGCGTGCTGACCACCAGCTCGGCCGCCTGGCACAGCAGGTCCAGATCGTCGCCGATCTCCTCGTCGATCTCCTTCTTCCTGCTCTGCCCGACGGTGACGTCGTCGCGGAATACCGGGGCCATCTGCTTCTTGCAGTGCGCCACGACGGCCGCGACCTCGTCCTCCGTCACGAAGGCGCCCTGCATACGGGTGGGCTTGCCGGCCCCCATCGGCAGGAACAGTCCGTCGCCCTTGCCGATCAGCTTCTCGGCACCCGCCTGGTCGAGGATGACCCGGCTGTCGGCGAGCGATGAGGTGGCGAAGGCCAGTCGCGAGGGCACGTTCGCCTTGATCAGACCGGTGACGACGTCGACGGAGGGGCGCTGGGTGGCCAGCACCAGATGGATGCCCGCCGCCCGCGCGAGCTGGGTGATCCGCACGATCGCGTCCTCCACGTCGCGCGGCGCCACCATCATCAGGTCGGCCAGCTCGTCCACGACGACCAGCAGGTACGGGTAGGGGGCGAGTTCCCGCTCGCTGCCCTCGGCCGCCTTCACCTTCCCGGCGCGCACCGCGGCGTTGAAGTCGTCGATGTGGCGGAAGCCGTAGGCGGCCAGGTCGTCGTAGCGCAGGTCCATCTCGCGCACGACCCACTGCAGCGCCTCGGCGGCCTTCTTGGGATTGGTGATGATCGGGGTGATCAGGTGCGGGATGCCCTCGTACGAGGTCAGCTCCACCCGCTTGGGGTCCACCAGCACCATCCGGACGTCCTCCGGGGTGGACCGGATCATCACCGAGGTGATCAGGCAGTTGATGCAGGACGACTTTCCGGAGCCGGTCGCACCCGCCACCAGGATGTGCGGCATCTTCGCCAGGTTGGCCGTGACGTAGCCGCCCTCGACGTCCTTGCCGAGCCCGACCAGCAGCGGATGGTCGTCGCCGGCGGCTTCCGCCAGCCGGAGCACGTCGCCGAGGTTGACCATCTCGCGGTCGGTGTTGGGGATCTCGATGCCGACCGCGGACTTTCCGGGGATCGGGCTGATGATGCGGACATCCGGGCTGGCGACGGCGTAGGCGATGTTCTTGGCCAGCGCGGTGATCTTCTCGACCTTCACCGCCGGGCCCAGTTCCACCTCGTAGCGCGTGACCGTCGGGCCGCGGGTGAAGCCGGTGACGACGGCGTCCACCTTGAACTCGGAGAACACGGTCGTCAGCGACTCCACGACCGCGTCGTTGGCGGCGCTGCGGGTACGGCCCGGCCCACCGCGCTCCAGCAGGTCGAGCGAGGGCAGCGCGTAGGTGACGTCCCCGGCGAGCCGGAGCTGCTCGGCGCGCGTCGGCAGGGTGTCGGCGGACGGCTCGGCCGGCGCCTTGGTCAGGTCCGGAACGGAAGCGGTCCGCCCCTTCCGCTCCGCGCTCTCCCGCTCCACGCTCCCCTGTTCCCGGCTCTGCCGCTCGCCCCGGCCGTCCCGGTCCGCGCGGACCGAGCTGGTGAGGTCCGCGACCAGCGGTGAGGGCTGTACGCCGTGCAGGACGGCGCCCTCAAGCTGGGCCGCCGCGGCGGCGGCCACGTCCACCGCGCCGGGGGAGCCGTCCGGGGTGCGCGGGGCCCGGGGGGCGCGGCGGGTGCGGCGCCGGCCGTCCAGCGCCTCCTTCTCGGCCTGGAACGCGTCGTCGCCGTCCTTGCGCAACCTCGCCCGCCGCGGCCGGGGTTCCTCCCCGTCGTACGCGTCGCGGTCGACGTAACCCTCCGGCCTGCCGCGGGGACCGGCGTCCTCGGCCACCAGCCCCAGTCGCACGCCCAGTTGGCGCAGCCGCTGGGGAACGGCGTTGACGGGGGTGGCGGTGACGACGAGCAGCCCGAAGACCGTCACCAGCAGCAGCAGCGGTACGGCCAGGGCGGCGCTGACGGTGAGGACCAGCGGCTGGGAGACCGCCCAGCCGATCATGCCGCCCGCGTCCCGTACCGCCTCGTGCCCCTCACCGCGCCCCGGCGAACCGCAGGCGATGTGCACCAGACCCAGTACACCGACGGCCAGCGCGGACAGCCCGATGACGATGCGCCCGTTGGCCTCCGGCTTCTCCGGATGCCTCATCAGCCGCACCGCGACGGCGCCCAGCAGCACCGGCGCCACCAGGTCCATACGGCCGAAGGCCCCGGTCACCAGCATCTCGACCAGCTCGCCCACCGGCCCTCGCAGATTGGACCAGGTACCGGCCGCGATCACCAGGGCGATGCCCAGCAGCAGCAGCGCCACCCCGTCCTTGCGGTGCGCCGGGTCCAGCCCCCTGGCCCCGCGGCCTATGCCGCGCAGCAGCGCCCCGACGGTGTGCGCGACTCCGAGCCATACGGCCCTGACCAGTCGGAAGATCGCGTTGGTCGGAGACGGCGCGGGTCCGGGCGGAGTCTTCGCCGCCGTCTTCCTCGCCGCCTTCCCGGCCGCCGGCTTCCTGGGCGCGGCAGGCCTCGGTGCCGGGGCCTTCCTGGCGGGAGCCTTCTTGGCGGGCGCCTTCCTGGCAGCCTTGCCGGACGTACGTGAGGCCATGGTGCCGAGATTACCCGCGAGAGCCCCTCAAGACACGGACGCCCGTGCGGTCGGCGGGACGGGGTGCGCCCGGTCTCCGGCACACGGGAACCGGCGGGATGACGTCCCGTCGGGACACCCGCCCGCCTGGCGGCAAGTCAGCTCTGCGACGGAAGCGAGGCCGACCGGCCGTCGTTGCCCGGCTCCAGCGCGTCCAGTGCCCGCCGCAGACCGGTGAGCTTGCGCTCCAGATGGGCGGCCGTGGCGACGGCCGCGGCGTCCGAGGACTCGTCCAGGTGCTTGGAAAGCGCCTCGGCCTGCTCCTCCACCGCCGCCAGCCGCGCGGAGAGTTCGGCCAGGAGGCCCGAGGACTCCGTTCCCCTGTCGCCGTCCTCGCCGGAGCGCCGGCCGTCCATCTGAAGCCGCAGCAGGGCGGCCTGCTCACGCAGCTGAACGTTCTTCATGTACAGATCGACGAAGACCGACACCTTCGCCCGCAGCACCCACGGGTCGAACGGCTTGGAGATGTAGTCCACCGCGCCGGCCGCGTAGCCGCGGAAGGTGTGGTGCGGACCGTGGTTGATGGCCGTGAGGAAGATGATCGGGATGTCCCGGGTCCGCTCCCGCCGCTTGATGTGGGCGGCGGTCTCGAAACCGTCCATGCCCGGCATCTGCACATCCAGCAGGATGACCGCGAAGTCGTCCGTGAGCAGCGCCTTGAGCGCCTCCTCCCCTGACGATGCCCGCACCAGCGTCTGGTCCAGCGCGGAGAGGATGGCCTCCAGCGCCAGCAGATTCTCCGGTCGGTCATCGACCAGGAGGATCTTGGCCTTCTGCACCATGGCCCGTCCTCCTCGCCCCGGCAGCGCTCTGGACGCCGCCACCGGCAACGACTCCTTTGCGCCGCCCGTTCCTGTGCCGGTCATGGTAGCCCCACCTCGCGGCCCACCACACCCTGTCACCGAGATGTCACTGTGCACGTACCTGAAACGCTGTGAGAGATCCGAAGGTTCCCCGATTGCAGCATTTCCACACCTAATGCGTCGCACTTCACCGGCACGCCGCCGACCACGGAACCATCGCACATCACTCCCCGCGCATCCACTGCGCCATGACGGACAGCAGGTGATCGGTGTCCACCGGCTTGGTGACGTAGTCGGACGCCCCCGCCTCGATGCTCTTCTCCCGGTCGCCCTTCATGGCCTTCGCCGTCAGCGCGATGATCGGCAGCCCGGCGAACTGCGGCATCCGCCGGATCGCCGCAGTCGTGGCGTACCCGTCCATCTCCGGCATCATGATGTCCATCAGGACGACCGCCGCGTCGTCGTGCTGCTCCAGCACCTCGATGCCCTCGCGCCCGTTCTCCGCGTAGAGCACCTGCAGGCCGTTCTGCTCCAGCACGCTGGTGAGCGCGAAGACGTTGCGGATGTCGTCGTCGACGATGAGCACCTTCTCACCGTCGAAGACCCCCCGCGGACGCCCCTCCGCCCTCCGGGCGGTGTCCTGCCACACCTCCGTGCCGCTCTCCGCCTCCTGCGGCGCGGGCCGCTTCCGCGGCATGGGCGGCAGCTGGCGGCGGCGGGACGCGAGAGCCGCCGCGGCACGCTCGGCGGCGGGCACGTCCAGGGTGCCGCCCGCCTCCCGGACCGGCTCCTGCACGGCGCCGGACACGACGGGCGCACCGGGCACGGCGGAGAGCGTCCCGGAGCCGCCGCCGGGCTCGCCCTCGACCGCGTGTGCGGCCTCCGGGGAGGCCTCGCCCGGCTGCGGATAGGCCTGGGGCGGCGGCTCGCTGGAGGTGAGGGGCAGGTAGAGGGTGAACGTCGAGCCGCGGCCCGGCTCGCTGACCGCGTGGATCTCGCCGCCGAGCAGTCGCGCGATCTCCCGGCTGATGGACAGTCCCAGCCCGGTGCCGCCGTACTTGCGGCTGGTCGTGCCGTCCGCCTGCTTGAACGCCTCGAAGATCACACGCATCTTGCTCTGCGCGATCCCGATGCCGGTGTCGGTCACCGAGAAGGCGATCAGGCCGGAGTCGGCGTCGCGCAGCGAGCCGTGCTCCAGCATCTGCTCGCGGATCGACTCCGGCACGTCCGACCCGGCCGAGCGGATCACCAGCTCCACCGCGCCGCTGTCGGTGAACTTCACCGCGTTCGACAGCAGGTTGCGCAGCACCTGCAGCAGGCGCTGCTCGTCGGTGTGGAGGGTGGGGGGCAGCTCCGGCGAGACCCGCACGGAGAAGTCGAGCCCCTTCTCCGCGGTGAGCGGCCGGAAGGTCGCCTCCACGTAGTCCACGAGCTGTACCAGCGCGATACGGGTCGGGCTGACGTCCATCTTACCGGCCTCGACCTTGGACAGGTCCAGGATGTCGTTGATCAGCTGGAGCAGATCGGAGCCGGCGCCGTGGATCGTCTCGGCGAACTCCACCTGCTTGGGCGAGAGGTTCCCCTCGGCGTTGTCGGCCAGCAGCTTGGCGAGGATCAGCAGCGAGTTGAGCGGGGTGCGCAGCTCGTGCGACATGTTCGCCAGGAACTCGGACTTGTAGCGCATCGAGACCGCAAGCTGCTCGGCGCGCTCCTCCAGGACCTGCCGGGCATCCTCGATCTCGGAGTTCTTGATCTCGATGTCGCGGTTGGTCTTGGCCAGCAGCTCCGCCTTCTCCTCCAGCTCCTCGTTCGAGGCCTGCAGGGCACGCTGCCTGCTCTCCAGCTCCACCGACCGCTCCTGGAGCTGCTCGGCCAGCTCCTGCGACTGCCGCAGGAGCACCTCGGTCTTGGTGTTGACGCTGATGGTGTTGACGCTCGTGGCGATCATCTCCGCGATCTGGCTCAGGAAGTCCTTCTGGATCTGGGTGAAGGGCTGGAAGGTGGCCAGTTCGATGACGCCGAGCACCCTGCCCTCGAAGAGCAGCGGCAGCACGATCACCTGGGCGGGCGGCGCCTCGCCGAGTCCGGACGCGATCTTCAGATAGCCGGGCGGTGCGTGCTCGACCAGGATCGTGCGCTTCTCCTCGGCCGCGATGCCCACCAGGGACTCGCCGGGCAGGAAAGTGGTGGGCATGGTGCCCGGGGAGTAACCGTAGGTGCCGATCATCCGCAGCTCGTACGAGCCGTCCTCGCTCGCCCCCACCCCGAGCTCCGGGCCGCCGCCGGTCGGAGCCGCGACGAAGAAGGCACCGTGCTGGGCGGAGACCACCGGGGTCAGCTCGCTCATGATCAGCCGCGCCACGTCCTCCAGGTCGCGGCGGCCCTGCATCAGACCGGAGATGCGGGCGAGGTTGCCCTTGAGCCAGTCCTGCTCCTGGTTGGCGAGCGTGGTCTCGCGCAGCGTGGCGATCATGGTGTTGACGTTGTCCTGGAGTGCCAGGATCTCGCCGGCCGCGTCCACGTCGATCTTCACGTTGTGGTCGCCGCGGGTCACCGCCGCGGCGACCGCCGCGATGGCGCGCACCTGGCGGGTCAGATTGCCCGCCATCTCGTTCACCGACTCGGTGAGGTCCTTCCAGGTGCCCGAGACGCCGTCGACCCGCGCCTGGCCGCCCAGCTGTCCCTCGGTACCCACCTCGCGGGCCACCCGGGTGACCTGCTCGGCGAACGAGGAGAGCTGGTCCACCATCGTGTTGATGGTGGTCTTCAGCTCCAGGATCTCGCCGCGCGCGTCGATGTCGATCTTCTTGGTGAGATCGCCCTTGGCGATCGCGGTGGTGACCATCGCGATGTTGCGGACCTGGCCGGTGAGGTTGGAGGCCATGGAGTTCACGGACTCCGTCAGGTCCTTCCAGGTGCCCGACACCCCCGGCACCCGCGCCTGGCCGCCCAGGCTTCCATCGGTACCCACCTCGCGCGCCACCCGCGTCACCTCGTCGGCGAACGACGACAGGGTCGTCACCATGGTGTTGACGGTGTCGGCGAGCTGGGCGACCTCGCCGCTGGCCTCCACGGTGACCTTCTTGGTCAGGTCGCCGTTGGCGACCGCGGTGGCGACCTGGGAGATGTTGCGCACCTGCCCCGTCAGGTTGGACGCCATCAGGTTGACGTTCTCGCTCAGGTCCTTCCAGATGCCGGTGACACCCGGCACATGGGCCTGGCCGCCGAGGATGCCCTCGGTGCCCACCTCGCGGGCCACCCGCGTGACCTGCTCGGCGAACGACGAGAGCTGGTCCACCATCGTGTTCACGGTCGTCACCAGGGCGAGGATCTCCCCCTTGGCATCGACGGTGATCTTCTTGGACAGGTCGCCCCGGGCGACCGCGGTGGTGACCTCGGCGATGTTTCGCACCTGCGAGGTGAGGTTGTTCGCCATGCCGTTGACGGACTGGGTGAGATCCTTCCAGGTGCCCGAGACCCCCTCCACCTCGGCCTGGCCGCCGAGGATGCCCTCGGTGCCCACCTCGCGGGCCACCCGCGTGACCTGCTCGGCGAACGAGGAGAGCTGGTCCACCATCGTGTTGAGGGTGTTCTTCAGCTCCAGGATCTCCCCGCGCGCGTCCACGTCGATCTTCTGCGACAGATCACCGCGCGCCACCGCCGTCGCGACCTGCGCGATGTTGCGGACCTGGGCCGTGAGGTTGCCCGCCATGCCGTTGACCGAGTCGGTCAGGTCGCGCCACACCCCGGCCACGCCCGGCACCTGCGCCTGACCGCCCAGCCGCCCCTCGGTGCCCACCTCGCGGGCCACCCGGGTGACCTGGTCCGCGAAGGCGGAGAGCTGGTCCACCATCGTGTTGATGGTGTTCTTCAGCTCCAGGATCTCCCCGCGTGCGTCGACCTCGATCTTCTGCGACAGATCGCCCCGCGCCACCGCCGTCGTCACCTGCGCGATGTTGCGCACCTGCGAGGTGAGGTTGCCCGCCATGAAGTTGACGGAGTCGGTCAGATCCTTCCAGGTTCCCGAGACGCCGTCCACCCGCGCCTGACCGCCCAGCCGCCCCTCGGTGCCCACGTCCCGGGCCATCCGGGTCACCTGCTCGGCGAACGAGGAGAGCTGGTCGACCATGGTGTTGACGGTGTTCTTCAGCTGGAGCATCTCGCCGGAGACGTCCACCGTGACCTTCTGCGACAGATCACCGTTGGCGACCGCCGTCGTCACCTGCGCGATGTTGCGGACCTGACCGGTGAGGTTGCGGAACGCGGTGTTCACCGAGTCGGTGAGGTCCTTCCACGTCCCCGCCGCACCCGGCACCTGCGCCTGACCGCCCAGCTCGCCCTCGACACCGACCTCCCGGGCGACCCGGGTGACCTCGGAGCCGAAGGCGGAGAGCTGGTCGACCATGGTGTTGACGGTGTTCTTCAGCTCCAGCATCTCGCCGGAGACGTCCACCGTGACCTTCTGCGACAGATCACCGTTGGCGACCGCCGTCGTCACCTGCGCGATGTCCCGCACCTGCGCCGTGAGGTTGCGGAACGCGGTGTTCACCGAGTCGGTGAGGTCCTTCCACGTCCCCGCCGCACCCGGCACCTGCGCCTGACCGCCCAGGACGCCCTCGGTACCGACCTCGCTGGCCGCGCGCGTCACCTCGTCGGCGAACGTCCGCAGCGTCTCGGTCATCGTGTTGATGGTGTCGGTGAGCTGCGCCACCTCGCCGCGCGCGTTCACCGTGACCTTCTGCGACAGGTCGCCGTTGGCGACCGCGGTGGTCACCCGTGCGATCTCACGCACCTGGGAGGTGAGGTTGCCCGCCATCGTGTTGACGGAGTCGGTCAGGTCCTTCCACACACCGCCGGCGCCCGGCACCCGCGCCTGCCCCCCGAGCTGGCCCTCGGTGCCCACCTCGCGTGCGACGCGCGTCACCTCGGACTGGAAGGCGGAGAGCTGGTCCACCATGGTGTTGACGGTGTTCTTCAGCTCCAGCATCTCGCCGGCCACGTGCACTGTGACCTTGCGCGACAGGTCGCCCTTGGCGACCGCGGTGGTCACCAGCGCGATGTCGCGGACCTGGGCGGTCAGCCTGGACGCCATCGTGTTGACGGAGTCGGTCAGGTCCTTCCAGGAGCCGGACATGCCGCGCACCCGCGCCTGGCCGCCCAGCTTCCCCTCCGTGCCCACCTCGCTGGCGACGCGCGTCACCTCGTCGGTGAACGTCGAGAGCTGGTCGACCAGCCCGTTGACGGTGCGCCCCACCTTCAGGAACTCGCCCCGCAGCGGGTGCGTCGCCCCGCCCGGTCCCTGGACCCGCAGGTCCATCCGCTGTTCCAGGTCGCCCTCGGCCACCGCCGACAGTACCCGGCCGACCTCGGAGACGGGCCGCACCAGATCGTCCACCAGCGCGTTCGACGCGTCGATGGCGGTCGCCCAGGCCCCCTCGCAGGCCCCCGTCTCCAGCCGCTCGGTCAACTTGCCGTCCTTGCCGACCACCCTGCGCACCCGGGCCAGCTCGCTGGTCAGATGGAGGTTGCGGTCGGCGACCTCGTTGAAGACGGCGGCGATCTCGGCCATCGGGCCGTCGCCGGCGACGGTGAGGCGCTTGCGGAAGTTCCCGTCCCGCATCGCCTCCAGGGCGGTCAGCAGCCGGTTGACCGCGGCCGCCTCAACCTCGATCACCCCGTTTGCCCGAGACCGTCCGCTTCTCGTGCGCGTGCTGGCGCCTCGCGCCGCTCCGCCAGACTGCACCGTGTCCCTCCCGCTGGGTCGAACGTTCCGCCCGGGCATTCACTTCGAGCCTTCCCAGTGTTTCACCATGGTGGAACCAGGCGATAACAGTTCGGCAGCATCGCACACCACCGACTGAACGCCCCAAGGGGGAAACACCCGCATCCGGGGTCCGCCGGTACTGCGAACGTAAGTAACCTGGCATCCGGCTGTCCATCCGCTCCGGCCCGCCGGGCGCGAAGGACACGTGGTCACGACGGGTATTCGAAGGGGCGCTGCGGTGGACGAGGCGAGTGCCGGGCAGCGGCTGGCCGCAGCGGTGGGCGTCCAGCGGGGCCCCCTGCCGCCCGCGCGTACGGACGGCGACGACAGATCCATGGGGAGAGCAGTGATCACGGCGCGAGCAGCGGCCACCTTCGAGCCGGTCGGACGCTCGGTGGCGAGTGCCCGCGCCTTCGTACGCGACACCCTCCAGGGCTGGGGCCTGGCCGACATCGTGGACGACGCCGTCGTCCTCACCAGCGAGCTGGTCACCAACGCCGTCGTCCACGCCGGCACCGCCGCCGACGTCCTGTGCCTGCGCGACGGCGACGAAAGCGTGCGCGTGGAGGTCGCCGACCACTACCCCGACCGCGGGCTGCCCGTCCAGGACCTGGGCCACCACTTCGGCGACCCCGACCGCGAGGGCGGTCGCGGCCTGCTGCTGTGCGCCTCGCTCGCCGACCGCTGGGGGGTGGAGTACACCGCCGTCGACAAGCGTGTCTGGTTCCGCCTGGAGCTTCCCGATCGCCCGGTCGGCACCCGCAGCGCCGGCCCCGCGCTCCCCGACAGCGCCCTGCCCACGACCGACACCCGGGTCCGCGTCGCCGTCCTGCAGGTCGACCGCTCCGGTGCCGTCTGCGCCTGGAACGACGACGCCCGCGAGCTGTTCGGCTACACCGCCGAGCAGGTCACCGGCAAGCCGCTGACCGATTTCGCCGCCTGGCCCCACACCCCCGGCATCGGCACCGGCATCGCCGAGGCACTGGCCCTCTCCCGCTGGGAGGGCTCGTACGGAATCCGCGGCTCGGACGGCCGCACCGTCCCGGTCTACGCCTCCCACCTGCGCGTACGCGACGCCGACGGCGAGCCGTCCACCGTCTGCCTGCTGGTGCGCGACCACGAGCGCGCGGTGCTGCAGTCCCCCACGCGCGGTGCGGCGTCCGACTCCGCCGGCACCCCGGAGAACCGCGACCGGGCCGGCACCGACCCCTTCGAGACCTTCATCGGCTCCCCTCCCCCGGACGATCTCGACGGCCTCCTCCAGCGCACCGTCGAGCGTGCCCGCGACATGCTCGACGGCGACGCCGCCTTCCTCCTGCTGGCCACGGACGACGAGACCGAGCTGGAGGTCCGTGCCACCACCGGCCTGCCCTCCGCCCGTCAGCGCTTCGCCCGTGTCCCCGTCGAGGCGGGCAGCGGCCGCTACGGCTCGGCCCGGATGCCCTCGGTGCACGAGGACCTCTCCGCGGTTCCCGGCGCGGTCCCCCTCCTGGAGGGGACGGGGATGCGCTCGGTCGTCACAGTCCCGCTGAAGGTCGAGGGGCGGCTGACCGGCTCCCTGGGCGTCTCGGCCGAGGCTCCGGGCCGCTACACCAACGAGGAGGCCCTGCGACTGCAGTTCGCCGCCGACCGGATCGCGCTCGCGGTGGAGTCCGCGCGCCTGACCGAACTGGAGCGGCTGCGCCGCGGCTCGCTGTCCTTCCTCGTCGAGGCGTCCGACCTGCTCGCCGGCACGCTCGACCGCGACCAGACACTCGCCCTGATGGCCCAGATGACGGTCCCCACTCTCGCCACCTGGTGCGCCGTCTACACCATCGCGGACCAGTCCTCCGAGCCCGAGCTCTCCTACGTCCTGCACGAGGACGAGGACCGCATCGACGGCCTCAAGGCCCTGCTGTCCAAGGTCCCCCCGCCCGATCCGGTGCCCACCCCCGGCGCGCGGGTGTGGACCGCCCCGGGCGACGCGGCGCACTCCGCCGCGCTGCGCACCTCCCTGCGCAGCCTGGGCCTGGACCAGAGCGGTCTCTCCCTCGACCGTCTGCCCGCATCCATCTCCTCGAACGTCGCCGGCACCACCCTCGCCACCGCCGCCACGGTCGGCGGGGAGACGGTGGTACTTCCGCTGGTGGCCCGCAACCGCGTCATCGGCATGCTCACCCTGGGCAAACCGACCGAGGATCGCTTCCGCCAGGAGATCCTGGAACTGGCCGAGGACCTCTCCCGCCGGGCCGCCCTCGCCCTGGACAACGCCCGGCTCTACAGCGAGCGCACGGCCATCAGCCAGTCTCTCCAGCGCAGTCTGCTGCCGCCCGAGCTCCCCGACGTACCCGGCGTCGAGGTCGAGGTCATCTACCGCGCCGCGGGCGAGGGCAACGAGGTCGGTGGCGACTTCTACGACCTCTTCCCCATCCGCGACGGCGCGTACGGCTTCGCCATCGGCGACGTCTGCGGCACCGGCCCCGAGGCCGCGGCCGTCACCGGACTGGCCCGCCACGCGCTGCGCCTGCTGGCCCGTGAGGGCTTCGGGGGCCCGGCCGTCCTGGAGCGGCTCAACGCCGCGATCCTCGACGAGGGTGCCCGCAGCCGGTTCCTGACCCTGCTCTACGGCGAGCTGTGGCCTCAGCCGGAGGGCGGCGCCGTCCTCAAGGTCGTCTGCGCGGGCCACCCGCTTCCGCTGCGGTTGCGCCAGGACGGCACCGTCGAGCCGGCCGCGGAGCCGCAGCCGCTGCTGGGCGTGATGGACGATCTGGAGCTGTACGAGGAGACCGTCACCCTCGACCCGGGCGATGTCCTGCTGTGCGTCACCGACGGCGTGACCGAACGCCGTGAGGGCGACCGCATGCTCGGCGACGACGGCCTCGCCGACGTCCTCACGACATGCACGGGCCTGACGGCGGGCGCGGTGGCCGCGCGCATCATGCGCGCGGTGGAGCGTTTCGCCGCCGATGCCCCCTCCGACGACATGGCGATCCTCTCGATGCGCGTCCCCGAGTGACGGCGGGCCTGCCCGCGGGCGCACAACGAAACGATGAGGCCCCCGCCTTGCGGCGGGGGCCTCATCTCTTTCCGGAGCCCCAATACGGAATCGAACCGTAGACCTTCTCCTTACCATGGAGACGCTCTGCCGACTGAGCTATTGGGGCGAGCCAGCGGAATAGATCATACCTGAATCCCGGGGCGCCGTTGACCACCCGGCCCGCCCCGCTTGCCCACCGCTCCTCAGCAGGCCGGTTCCATCAGCAGGCCACCCAGCGCGTTGCAGGCCGAGACGATCCGCTGCAGCTCGCGGCGGGTCGTCGACGCCTCCAGGGGGAGCGCCAGGCACTCCCCCACCGCCCGCTCCGTCTCCGGCAGCCGGACATCCACCCGGAACTCCGGCAGACGGTGCACAGGCGTCCTCACCGGCACGTGGCACCGCACTCCGCGGGCCCACAGGGCGTGCTTGAAGACATCCCTGTCGGGCCGCCCGTTCCCCGGCACCCGCACCACGTACTGCTCGTAGGTGTGGCGCACCCCGGCCGCGGCGCGCGGGACGACCACACCGGTCAGCCTCGCGTTCAGGAATTCGGCGTGCTGCCTGCGCCGAGCGGCTTCCACCGAGGAGACGACGGCCGGCTCCCCAGCGTCGATCACCTTCATCCCGTGGCGCTGTGCCAGCGCGTGCAGGCAGACCATGTCGGCGGGGTGGCCGAAGAGATGCACGGGAACCACCGCGGCGGTCCGCTCGTTCACCACCGCGGCGACGGAATCGGGATCGATGCAGAGACTCCCGGGGTCGACATCGGCGAAGACGGGCAGTGCGCCGGTCTCCCGTACGGCCGCCGCCATCCCGCTGTCGCAGTACGCGGGCACGATCACCTCGTCCCCGATACCTATGCCCTGCTTCTCGAGCCCGGCTCGTAGCGTGCCGCTCGGCGTCGTGGTTCCCATGCCCGAGATGCTGGCGGCGCCACATGAACTCCCGGTTACACAACACAAAAAGGCCGTGGTCCCCGGACTTAAATCCGGGGACCACGGCCCACTAATTGTTCGGCGGCGTCCTACTCTCCCACACGGTCCCCCGTGCAGTACCATCGGCGCTGAAAGGCTTAGCTTCCGGGTTCGGAATGTAACCGGGCGTTTCCCTCTCGCTCTGACCACCGAAACACCATGACACACACGCAACCGCCGGCCAGACGGGTCGTGGTCTCAGAACCCACACAGTGGACGCGAACATCTACGGACAAGCCCTCGGCCTATTAGTACCGGTCAACTCCACCCCTTGCGGAGCTTCCATCTCCGGCCTATCAACCCGGTCGTCTCCCGGGAGCCTTACCCCCTCCAGGGGGTGGGAGCCCTCATCTCGAAGCAGGCTTCCCGCTTAGATGCTTTCAGCGGTTATCCCTCCCGAACGTAGCCAACCAGCCATGCCCTTGGCAGAACAACTGGCACACCAGAGGTTCGTCCGTCCCGGTCCTCTCGTACTAGGGACAGCCCTTCTCAAGACTCCTGCGCGCGCAGCGGATAGGGACCGAACTGTCTCACGACGTTCTAAACCCAGCTCGCGTACCGCTTTAATGGGCGAACAGCCCAACCCTTGGGACCGACTCCAGCCCCAGGATGCGACGAGCCGACATCGAGGTGCCAAACCATCCCGTCGATATGGACTCTTGGGGAAGATCAGCCTGTTATCCCCGGGGTACCTTTTATCCGTTGAGCGACGGCGCTTCCACCAGCCACCGCCGGATCACTAGTCCCGACTTTCGTCCCTGCTCGACCCGTCAGTCTCACAGTCAAGCTCCCTTGTGCACTTACACTCACCACCTGATGACCAACCAGGCTGAGGGAACCTTTGGGCGCCTCCGTTACCCTTTGGGAGGCAACCGCCCCAGTTAAACTACCCACCAGACACTGTCCCCGATCCGGATCACGGACCCGGGTTAGACATCCAGCACGACCAGAGTGGTATTTCAACAACGCCTCCACACACACTGGCGTGCATGCTTCACCGGCTCCCACCTATCCTACACAAGCCGAACCGAACACCAATATCAAGCTGTAGTAAAGGTCCCGGGGTCTTTCCGTCCTGCTGCGCGAAACGAGCATCTTTACTCGTAGTGCAATTTCACCGGGCCTATGGTTGAGACAGTCGAGAAGTCGTTACGCCATTCGTGCAGGTCGGAACTTACCCGACAAGGAATTTCGCTACCTTAGGATGGTTATAGTTACCACCGCCGTTTACTGGCGCTTAAGTTCTCAGCTTCGCCACCCCGAAGGATGACTGACCGGTCCCCTTAACGTTCCAGCACCGGGCAGGCGTCAGTCCGTATACCTCGCCTTACGGCTTCGCACGGACCTGTGTTTTTAGTAAACAGTCGCTTCTCGCTGGTCTCTGCGGCCACCCCCGGCTCACACCGCACGGGCGATCACCGGATGTGGCCCCCCTTCTCCCGAAGTTACGGGGGCATTTTGCCGAGTTCCTTAACCATAGTTCACCCGAACGCCTCGGTATTCTCTACCAGACCACCTGAGTCGGTTTGGGGTACGGGCCGCCGTGCAACTCGCTAGAGGCTTTTCTCGACAGCATAGGATCATCCACTTCGCCACCATCGGCTCGGCATCAGGTCTCAGGCCTCGTGCCAGACGGATTTACCTGCCTGGCGCCCTACACCCTTACCCCGGGACAACCACCGCCCGGGCTGGACTACCTTCCTGCGTCACCCCATCACTCACCTACTACCGGATCGGGCCGTCGGCTCCACCGGCACCGCACCCCGAAGGGCACGGGCGGCTTCACGGACTTAGCATCACCGGGCTCGGCCCTTGCGCTCCACAGCGGGTACCGGAATATCAACCGGTTATCCATCGACTACGCCTGTCGGCCTCGCCTTAGGCCCCGACTTA
>NZ_JBIHML010000001.1:1517500-2495000 GCF_043660855.1 Streptomyces shinuiensis
GCGCTCGCGGTCGCCCTCGGTCACCTCAAGGGTGTAGGGACGGATGCGGTGCTCCTGGAGCTTGGCCTCGATCAGGGCCAGTGTCAGTTTGGAGCCGATCAGCGGGATGTCCGGCTTCTCCCGCAGCAGGTACGGAACGCCGCCGATGTGGTCCTCGTGGCCGTGGGTCAGGACGATTCCGTCGATGTCCTCCAGTCGGTCCCGCACGGAGCTGAAGTCCGGGAGGATCAGGTCGACTCCAGGCTGCTCCTCCTCGGGGAAGAGGACGCCGCAGTCGACGATGAGCAGTCGGCCGCCGTACTCGAAGACGGTCATGTTGCGGCCGATCTCGCCGAGACCGCCCAGCGGGGTGACGCGCAGGCCCCCCTCGGGCAGTGGCGGCGGCGGGCCGAGTTCGGGATGCGGGTGGCTCAAAAGTCTCTCCTCACCACGCGCGCCACGCACCCTGGCGGGCACGTGGCGCGCGATCGTCGTGCACTTGCAGTTGTTGGTCCGTATCCAGTTGTGAAGTCTGTTTCAGAGCTGTACCCCGCCGGCGGCGAGATCGCGCTTGAGCTGCTCGGTCTCCTCCGGGGTCAGCTCCACGAGCGGCATGCGCAGGGGGCCTGCCGGCAGCCCCTGGAGCGCGAGGGCGGCCTTGGTGGTGATCACACCCTGGGTGCGGAACATACCGGTGAAGACCGGCAGCAGCTTCTGGTGGATCTCCATCGCCTTGGTGACGTCACCACTGATGTGGGAGTCCAGCAGAGCGCGCAGTTCGGGGGCGACCATGTGGCCGACGACCGAGACGAAGCCGACGGCACCGACGGACAGCAGCGGGAGGTTGAGCATGTCGTCGCCGCTGTACCAGGCGAGTCCGCTGGTGGCGATGGCCCAGCTCGCACGCCCCAGGTCGCCCTTGGCGTCCTTGTTGGCGACGATCCTGGGGTGTTCGGCCAGTCGGACGATGGTCTCGGTGTTGATGGGGACGCCACTGCGGCCGGGGATGTCGTAGAGCATGACCGGCAGGCCGGTGGCGTCGGCGATGGCGGTGAAGTGCCGGTACAGGCCCTCCTGCGGAGGCTTGCTGTAGTACGGCGTGACGGCCAGCAGGCCATGGGCGCCGGCCCGCTCGGCCGCGCGGGCCAGCTCAAGGCTGTGCCGGGTGTCGTTGGTGCCGGCTCCGGCGACGACGTGGGCGCGGCCTCCGACCGCCTCGACCACGGCCCTCACGAGCTGGGTTTTCTCCACATCGCTGGTGGTCGGGGACTCGCCGGTGGTGCCGTTGACGACGATGCCGTCGTTACCGGCGTCCACCAGGTGGGCAGCGAGCTGCTGCGCGCCGTCGAGGTCGAGATCGCCGTCCGCGGTGAACGGCGTGACCATCGCGGTCAGGACCCGCCCGAAGGGCGTCTGCGGTGTGGAGGTCGGAGCCATGGATCCCACGCTACTCGCAGCCGGAGGTCCGGTGCGCCCTCGGGAGGCGGTTGAGGAGCCCGGCACTGTCCGCTCGGGGGTTCAGACAGTACCGGGTCCGTAGGAAAAGCGTAGACGAACATCTTCAAAGGCCGCAATCCGGACATAGATCGCAGCGGTCCCGTGCTCTACGGGGCGACCCGCCCGTTGGCGTTGAACGCCTCGTGCGTCAGCGGCATGAGACCGGCCCAGTGCGCCTCCATCCGCTCGGCGACCATCTCGATCTCCCGCTGCGGGAAGGAGGGCACCTTCGCCAGCTCGTGCCGGGTACGCAGCCCCAGGAAGTGCATCAGCGACCGGGCGTTGCAGGTGGCGTACATCGAGGAGTAGAGGCCGACCGGAAGGACCGCGCGGGCGACCTCGCGGGCGACGCCGGCGTCCAGCATCTCCTGGTACGCCTCGTAGGAGCGGCGGTAGGAGAACTCCATGCTCTCGACGGCCAGCCGGTGCTGCCCGGCCGTGCCCTCTACGAACCGGTACTTGCCCGGACGCCCCTCCTGCACCAGCTTGCGGGAGGTGTCCGGCACATAGAAGACGGGCTCCAGCTCCCGGTACCTGCCGCTCTCCTCGTTGTAGCTCCAGCCGGCCCTGTGACGGTGGAACTCGCGGAAGACGAACAGCGGTGCGCTGATGAAGAAGGTCATCGAGTTGTGCTCGAACGGGCTGCCGTGCCGGTCGCGCATCAGGAAGTTGACCAGCCCCCTGGAGCGCTGCGGATCCTTCTCCAGTTCCTCCAGGGACTGCTCGCCCGCGGTGGAGACCCGCGCCGCCCACAGCACGTCGGTGTCTGCGGCCGAGTGTTTGACCAGCTCGACGGTCATGTCACTGCGGAAGCGGATGTCGGGGGCGTCGGACACCGGGGATCCTTTCGGTCGTGCCACGCGGGAAGTCGGGGCGGCGCACAGCCTATGGCGGCGACGTCCGCGGGGGCGACCTCGCCCCCGCCGGAACGGCAACGGGCACGTTCGCTGATATTCTTCCGCAAGCAGCAGAAAACGGGCACTCAATCGGACGCCTGGACGTTCCCCCTGTGGCAGTACAGATCACCCTTCGAGGAGCAGCAGCAGATGGTCCGCCGCGAGGAGTCCGTGCCCTTCGCCTTCGTCGCCGACTCCGGACACTTCCGCAGTAACGTCACTCCCCCGCGCCACCGTCCGTCGAGGACGGATGTGGCCGGTCGAGTGCTGCTGGGGGTGGTCGTGGTCGCCGGCCTCGTGGGGTCCCTGCTTCTGGGGATGCCGGCCCTGGAGACCCCACGGCCGCAGGACGGCGGGCCGGACCGGCCGACCGCCGCCGAGAGCCGCTGATAATCTCCTCGCTCACAGGCCCCCACCCACTGTGTCCGTGAGCGAGGATCCCGTGCCACTGCACTTCCTGACGGCCGACGGCGAACTGGACGCCACCGCCTCCGACGAACCGCTGCCGTACGAGGAGCGGGAGAGATGGCGACGACCGTACCGGCCGGGCCCCTGGCGGGTGGCCGGAGCGGCGCTGGCGCTGCTGCTCGCCGCCTACATGCTGATGTCCACCCTGATCATCGCCATGGCGGGCGCCACCGCGGAGGCGGTCGTGTGCCTGCTCGTCGCGGCGCTGGTGATCGCGTACGCGCTGCGGCTGGTGCGGGTGGGGGTGTGGGTCAGTGCCCGCGGGATACGCCAGGTGGGCCTGGTCTCGACCACGACGCTGTCCTGGCGGGACGTCTCGGCCGTACGAACCGTGCAGCAGCCGGTGAAGTGGCTGGGCATGCCGCGGACCGTGCAGGGTCAGGCCCTGCTCGTCGAACCGCGGCGCGGCGAGGCACTGAGGCCGGTGCTGACCGACCACAACGCCGATTTCCTGTCCCGCCCCGGCTCCTTCGACCAGGCGGCGGACGTGGTCGAGGGCTGGGCCGCGGAGAACCGCCGCCCCTAGCCCGCGCCGACCCGTCGGGCCCGGGGGCGGCCGGCGCCGTTCAGGCGGCGGTCTCCCGCACGGGCCCGCCGTCGTGCAGCGCGATGGCACGCTGCATGGCCTTGCGGGCCCGCGGGGTGTCCCGGGCGTCGCGGTAGGCCACGGCCAGCCGGAACCAGCAGCGCCAGTCGTCCGGGGCGGCCTCGGTCTCCTCCTTGCGCCGGGCGAAGACCTCGTCCGCCGACGCCTTGTCCAGGCGTCCGCCCGCCGTCCGCGCGGGCCCGTCCTGTGGCAGCCCGCCCTCGGCCTCCAGTTCCCGCGCCAGGCGGCCCGCGTTCCACGCGAAGCGGGTGTTGTGCCACAGGAACCAGGCCCCGACGCACGGGAGGACGAAGGCTACTGCCCCCATCCCCATCGCGGCAGGCTCGCCCGTCCTCAGCAGCAGCACGCCCTCCAGTGCCACCACCGCGAAGACGACGACCAGCGAGACGGCGAGGAAGGTGTAGGTGATCTTTCCGCCCATGGTTCTCAGTCCAGGTCCATGAAGTGCTCCAGCCCCACGGTGAGGCCGGGGGTGCCCGTCACGCGACGCACTCCCAGCAGGATGCCGGGCATGAAGCTGCTGTGGTGCAGTGAGTCGTGGCGGATGGTGAGGGTCTCGCCGGTGTCACCGAAGAGCACCTCCTGGTGGGCCAGCAGTCCGCGCAGCCGCACCGCGTGCACCGGGACCCCGTCCACGTCCGCGCCGCGGGCGCCGTCGAGGGCGGAGGTGGTGGCGTCCGGCTGCGCCGGGCAGGCCGCCTCGGCCCGTGCCGCGGCGATGAGCCGGGCGGTGCGTGTGGCGGTGCCGGAGGGCGCGTCGGCCTTGTTCGGGTGATGCAGTTCGACGACCTCGACGGACTCGAAGAAGCGGGCGGCCTGCCGGGCGAAGCGCATGGTCAGCACGGCGCCGATGGAGAAGTTCGGCGCGACCAGCACTCCGGTGCCCGGGGACGCCTCCAGCCAGGTGCGCAGCTTCCCGAGGCGCTCGTCGGTCCAGCCGGTGGTGCCGACGACGCCGTGGATGCCGTGGCCGACGCAGAACTCGAGGTTGCCCATCACCGCGTCGGGATGCGTCAGGTCCACCACGACCTGGGCACCCGCATCGGTGAGCGCCTCCAGGCAGTCGTCCTTGTCCAGGGCTGCGACGAGTTCCATGTCGTCGGCGCCCTTCACGGAGCGGGCGGCCTCGGAGCCGATGCGGCCCTTCGCGCCGAGGACTGCTACGCGGAGCTTGCTCATGTGCGTGTTCCCTTTCACGGGTACGGGCCCGCGGGGCCCGGGTCGGGCGGACCGGTCAGGCGACGGCTTCGTCCAGGCGGGCGCCCTGCCGGTCGGTCAGCGGCCCGATGACCGACAGTGAGGGTCGCCACCCCAGGATCTCGCGGGCCACCGAGCGGATGTCGTCGGGGGTCACGGAGGCGATCTTCGCGAGCATCCCGTCGACCGACAGTTGCTCGCCCCAGCACAGCTCGCCCTTGCCGATGTGGTTCATCAGCGCGCCGGTGTCCTCCAGCCCCATGACCGTGGAACCGGAGACCTGTCCGATGGCGCGGCGCAGCTCCTCGTCCCCCAGACCGTGCGAGGCGACGTGGTCGAGCTCGTCGCGGCAGATCTTCAGCACGTCGTGGACCAGGTTGGGGCGGCAGCCCACGTACACGCCGAACAGGCCGCAGTCGGCGAAGCCGGAGGTGTAGGAGTACACGCTGTAGGCCAGCCCGCGCTTCTCCCGCACCTCCTGGAACAGCCGGGAACTCATCCCGCCCCCCAGAGCCGCGCTGAGCACACCGAGCGCCCAGCGGCGCTCGTCGGTGCGGGACAGCCCGGGCATGCCGAGGATGACGTGGGCCTGCTCGGTGGCGCGGTCCAGCAGGTCGACGCGGCCCGCGGTGCGGATGCGGCGCGAGCCGCTCCGGGGGCCGACGGGCTCGGTGTCGGTGCGGCCCAGGGC
The DNA here is from genome assembly GCF_043660855.1 of Streptomyces shinuiensis. Classification (NCBI taxonomy): domain Bacteria; kingdom Bacillati; phylum Actinomycetota; class Actinomycetes; order Kitasatosporales; family Streptomycetaceae; genus Streptomyces; species Streptomyces shinuiensis. Next base: position 1,522,836 of record NZ_JBIHML010000001.1, read on the forward strand.
GCCCGCGCGTTCGAAAGCCTCGCTCACCTGGCGTACGACCGTGTCGTGGTCGAGGTTGCCGGCGGCGGCGACGACCAGGTGGGTGGGGTCGTAGTGCCGGCGGTGGAAACGGGCGATCTGGTCGCGGGTGAGGGCGTTGATGGTGTCGGTGGTGCCCAGGACCGGGCGGCCCAGCGGTGTGTCGCCGAGCATGGTCCTGGCGAACAGGTCGTGGACGCAGTCCCCGGGATCGTCCTCGGTCATGGCGATCTCCTCCAGGACGACGTTGCGCTCTGCGTCGACGTCCTCGGAGCGGATCAGCGAGCCGGTCAGCATGTCGCAGACGACGTCGACCGCCAGCGGCAGGTCGGTGTCCAGGACACGGGCGTAGTAGCAGGTGAACTCCTTCGCCGTGAAGGCGTTCATCTCACCGCCGACCGCGTCGATCTCCGCGGAGATGTCCAGGGCGCTGCGCCGCCCGGTGCCCTTGAAGAGCAGGTGCTCCAGGTAGTGGGTGGCACCGTTGAGCGTGGGCGTCTCGTCACGGGAGCCGACCCGCGCCCAGATGCCGAAGGTGGCGGAGCGGACGGTCGGCACCGACTCGGTGACGACCCGCAGACCGCCGGGGAGCACGGTCTTGCGGACTGTGCCCGCGCCGTTTCCGGCGGCGACGGCGGACGGGGACCAGCGTCCGGAGACGGATCCGGGCACGGGTCCGGCGGCCGGGCGGGAGGCGTGATGAGGACGGGCGACGGCCCGCCCCACCGGGTCGGTGGGGCGGGCCGTCGTACGGGGCGTGCGCGTCACTTGGTCGCGGTGTCCTTCGCGTCGGTGGTCTCGGCGCCTTCCTTCTCGTCCTCCTCGAGGACCGGGATCAGCGACAGCTTGCCGCGCTGGTCGATCTCGGCGATCTCGACCTGGACCTTCTGGCCGACCCCCAGCACGTCCTCGACGTTCTCCACGCGCTTGCCGCCGGCGAGCTTGCGGATCTGCGAGATGTGCAGCAGGCCGTCCTTGCCCGGGAGGAGGGAGACGAACGCTCCGAAGGTGGTGGTCTTCACGACCGTGCCCAGGTAGCGCTCGCCGACCTCGGGCATCGTCGGGTTGGCGATGCCGTTGATGGTGGCGCGGGCGGCCTCGGCGGCCGGACCGTCGGCGGCGCCGATGTAGATGGTGCCGTCGTCCTCGATGGTGATGTCGGCGCCGGTGTCCTCCTGGATCTGGTTGATCATCTTGCCCTTGGGGCCGATGACCTCGCCGATCTTGTCGACCGGGATCTTCACGGTGATGATCCGCGGCGCGTTGGGGGACATCTCGTCCGGGACGTCGATGGCCTCGCTCATCACGTCCAGGATGTGCAGGCGGGCGTCGCGGGCCTGCTTGAGGGCCGCGGCCAGCACGGAGGCCGGGATGCCGTCCAGCTTGGTGTCGAGCTGGAGGGCGGTGACGAACTGGCGGGTGCCGGCGACCTTGAAGTCCATGTCGCCGAAGGCGTCCTCCGCACCGAGGATGTCGGTGAGGGTGACGTAGTGGGTCTCACCCTCGATCTCCTGGGAGATCAGGCCCATGGCGATGCCGGCGACCGGCGCCTTGAGCGGCACGCCGGCGTTCAGCAGCGACATGGTGGAGGCGCACACCGAGCCCATGGACGTCGAGCCGTTGGAGCCCAGCGCCTCGGAGACCTGGCGGATGGCGTACGGGAACTCCTCGCGGGTGGGCAGGACCGGGACGATCGCCCGTTCGGCCAGCGCACCGTGGCCGATCTCGCGGCGCTTGGGGGAACCGACGCGGCCGGTCTCGCCCGTGGAGTACGGCGGGAAGTTGTAGTTGTGCATGTAGCGCTTGCGCGTCACTGGCGAGAGGGTGTCGAGCTGCTGTTCCATGCGGAGCATGTTGAGGGTGGTGACGCCCAGGATCTGGGTCTCACCGCGCTCGAACAGCGCGGAGCCGTGGACCCGCGGGATCGCCTCGACCTCGGCGGCCAGGGTGCGGATGTCGGTCAGCCCGCGGCCGTCGATACGCTTCTTCTCCTTGATGACGCGCTCGCGGACCAGGGCCTTGGTCAGCGAGCGGTACGCCGCGGAGATCTCCTTCTCGCGCCCCTCGAACTTCGGCAGCAGCTTCTCGGCGGCCAGCGCCTTGACGCGGTCGAGCTCGGCCTCGCGCTCCTGCTTGCCGGCGATGGTCAGCGCCTGGGACAGCTCGTCGCGGACGGCCGTCTGCAGCGCCTCGTACACGTCGTCCTGGTAGTCCAGGTAGACCGGGAACTCGCCGACCGGCTTGGCCGCCTTGGCCGCCAGGTCCGACTGGGCCTTGCACAGGGCCTTGATGAAGGGCTTGGCGGCCTCCAGGCCGGCGGCGACGACCTCCTCGGTCGGCGTCTCGGCGCCGCCCTTGACCAGCTCGACGGTCTTCTCGGTGGCCTCGGCCTCGACCATCATGATCGCCACGTCGCCGTCGGGCAGGACACGGCCGGCGACGACCATGTCGAAGACGGCCTCCTCCAGCTCACTGTGGGTGGGGAAGGCCACCCACTGGCCGCGGACCAGGGCGACGCGGGTGCCGCCGATCGGGCCGGAGAAGGGCAGCCCTGCCAGCTGGGTGGAGCAGGAGGCGGCGTTGATGGCGACCACGTCGTAGAGGTGGTCGGGGTTGAGCGCGAGGATCGTCTCGACGATCTGGATCTCGTTGCGCAGGCCCTTCCTGAAGGACGGGCGCAGCGGGCGGTCGATCAGGCGGCAGGTGAGGATCGCGTCCTCGCTGGGGCGGCCCTCACGGCGGAAGAAGGAGCCGGGGATCTTGCCCGCGGCGTACATCCGCTCCTCGACGTCGACCGTCAGGGGGAAGAAGTCCAGCTGCTCCTTGGGGTGCTTCGAGGCGGTGGTGGCCGACAGCACCATGGTGTCGTCGTCCAGGTAGGCCACGGCGGAGCCGGCGGCCTGGCGGGCCAGGCGGCCCGTCTCGAAGCGGATGGTGCGGGTGCCGAAGGATCCGTTGTCGATGACGGCCTCGGCGTAGTGGGTCTCGTTCTCCACCAGGGAATTCTCCTCGTCTGCGTCCGTGCCCGTGTGGCGCGGACGGTGGCGGTGGAGCGTCTTCCCGTGCGGGCCGGTCTTCGATCGAAGCTCCCGGGGCCTTTCGCCCGGGGGCCACTACCGAGGACCGGCGGCGTGAAGGCGCTCCGCCTCGTTCTCGTATGTCGTTGTGGGACCAGACTACAAAGCTTCCGGCCTCCGTGAGTGCCTGTGAGGTGCCGCGAGTACGGCGAAGGGAGCGGTTCCCCTGCCGGGAACCGCTCCCTCTCACGGCGTACTACCGGGCGCCGGCCGCACCGCGGCGGATGCCCAGGCGCTCGACCAGCGCGCGGAAGCGCTGGATGTCCTTCTTCGCCAGGTACTGCAGCAGGCGGCGGCGCTGGCCGACCAGGAGCAGCAGGCCCCGGCGGGAGTGGTGGTCGTGCTTGTGGGTCTTCAGGTGCTCGGTGAGGTCCGAGATGCGACGGGTGAGCATCGCGACCTGGACCTCGGGGGAGCCGGTGTCGCCCTCCTTGGTGGCGAACTCGGCCATGATCTGCTTCTTCGTAGCGGCGTCGAGCGACACTCGATACTCCTTGGATTCTTCGTCGAGGCCACCGAGTGCCCCTGGTCTTCCGCGCAGGGGATCTTCCATGACTCGGGAGGCGGGGTCCGCTGGGCGCTGCCTCCAGGTGGTCACCGGAAGACGCGTACACAAACGGCCGCCGACAACCCTACCAGTCGTGCGACGGGCCGCTCACCGCAGGCCGCCGCCGAAACCGCCGGAGGGGCTGGGAGGTTCCGGTCGTCCGTCTCAGCCGGTCATGCTCCGTGCGGCGGAGTAGGCGTCCAGCACCGCCAGGCACAGCGGGACCGGCGACAGCAGGACGAGGCCCTCGGCGAAGTCGAGGAAGCGGCCCCAGAAGGGGGTGACGCCGCGCCGCGGCACGATCAGGCCGATGGCCGTGGCCAGTGCCGCCGCGCCGGCCAGGGCGGCCGACAGCCAGACGGTGCGCAGATCCAGCGGGCCGCTGTTCCCGGCCAGCAGTTCGCCCACCAGGTCGGCCGGCGGGTTGAGGGCCAGCCCCAGGGTGAGGAGGGCCAGGGCGGCCAGACCCGCGGCGAGGGTGCAGGCGACCTGGGCGGTGTAGCGGAACAGGCGGGCGCGCGTCAGCGCCGCCAGACCGGCGGCCAGGGCGAGGAGCTGTCCCCAGCCGGAGTCGGAGAAGCCCAGGACGGCCGCCGAGGCGACGGTGACGGCCGAGCAGCCGCCGACGAGGCCGAGCAGCGTCTCGTGGCCGCGGCGGGCCTGGGCCGCGATGCGGTCCGCGTCGACCGGGCCCGCGGTGTCCGGGGCGGCGTCGGGGTCCTCGTCGTAGCGCATGGTGCCGGCGCGCGGTGCGTTGTAGCCGATGGGGAGCCGGGCGAAACGGGCGGACAGGCCGGGCAGGAAGGCGATGGCGCCGATCGCCACGGGGGCGCACACGGCCGCGGTCTGCACCGGACTCAGCCCGGCGAGGATGCCGGCGAAGGTGGCCAGGGTGCCGATGGCGGCGGCGAAGGCGGCGGCGACGAACGGGCCGTCCCCGCCCGGCGTGGCGGCGATCAGGGCGACGGAGGCGACGAGGACGGCCACGCATCCGAGCAGGAACTGCAGTCTGCCGATGCCTGCGCCGTCCGCCAGGGGCAGCAGCCCGGAGCCGGCGATCATCACGTGCGGCAGGGAGGCGAGTCCGAGCGCCGCCGCGCAGGGGCGGTCGTCGTACACCCGGGCCCGTACCGCCGCGAAGGCGATCAGCAGCACTCCGGTTACGGCGGCGAGGACGCCCGGCAGGCTGTGCATGTCGTGGCGGACCGGGTCGGCGAACCACAGCACGAAGGCCATGAGTGACAGCAGCACCACACCGCCGACCAGCCCGGCGCCGCGCATCAGGTCGTCGCCCCACATCCTGCGGTCCTTCGAGACCGCGGAGGCGACCGCGTCGGAGACGTCGTCGAAGACGGCCGGCGGCAGCGACTCGGCGAACGGGCGGAGGCTGAGGACCTCGCCGTCCAGGACCCGCTGGGCGGCCAGGGAGCGGGCGCTGTCGAGCACGCCGCCGTCGCGGCGCACCAGGTGGTAGCCGACGGGGGCGCCCTCGGCGGAGGCCTGGCCGCTGAGGCGGAGGATCTCGGGGTACAGGTCGGCGACCGGGACGTCCTCGGGGAGGGCCACGTCGATACGGCTGTCGGGCGCGACGATGGTGATCCGGCAGAAGCCGGTGGCGGCTGCCGGTGCAGTCGTACTCACCTTGAGATCCCCCTCGTGGGCTGCTCGCTGGCTCACTGGCTCCACACGGTGCGCGCGGCACCTTCGCGGGACCCCGCGTTCTCCCGCGGCTTTTCACCCCTGGTCGGCCGCTCACGCCGCGCGTATGGCGCGCGCCACCCTACCGCCCTCCCGGCGCCGCCGGCTGCCAGTAGTATCGCCCCGCGCGGACCGGGTCCGTCGCCACGGGGGCGCCGGCAGACACACCACCGTCCCGCTCTGCCCGAGGGATTGATGCTTCCGTGAGCCAGATCGTCGTCAAGCGTCCGCCGCGGGTGCTCCCGCCCAGCGTGCCCGGCGAGGATCTGAGGCTCGAACCGCCACCCGAACTCCCGCGCGGACAGCAGGAGGGCATGCTGTTCCAGCTTCTGCCGATGCTGGGCATGGGTGGTTCGGTGGTCTTCTTCTTCATGCCGAACGCGCATCCCTTCATGCGCATCATGGGCATGATCATGATCGCGTCCACCGTGGCCATGCTCATCGCCACCATCGTGCGGTTCCGGCGCGGCACACAGGGCGAGATGGCCCAGATGCGCCGCGACTACCTCAAGTACCTGGCGCAGACCAGGCGCAAGGTCCGCAGGACGGCGCGGATGCAGCGGGACGCGCAGTACTACCTGCACCCCTCTCCGGACCAGTTGTGGACCCTGGTCGCCGAGTCCTCCCCACGCTTCGCCGGGGAGGCCCCCGGCCGGGTGTGGGAACGGCGCGCGAGCGACGACGACTTCGTGCACGTACGTGTCGGCCTGGGCGAGCAGCGGCTCACAACCCCGCTGGTGGCTCCGGAGACGGCGCCGGTGGACGAGCTGGAGCCGCTGACGGCCGGTGCGATGCACCAGTTCCTGCAGACGCAGGGAACCGTCGCGAACCTGCCGATGGCCGTGTCCCTGCGCGCCTTCTACCACCTGACGGTGAGCGGCGACCCGGACTCGGTGCACGGCGCCGTCCGCGCCATGGTCGCCTCCCTGGTCACCCTGCACTCCCCCGAGGACCTGGTGGTCGGCGTGGTGACCGGGCGGGACGGCGCCGAGCGCTGGGAGTGGGCCAAGTGGCTGCCCCACGTCCAGGTCTCCGGCGTCGCCGACGGCGCGGGCAGCGGGCGGCTGATCACGGGCGATCCCGCGGGCCTGGAGCATCTGCTGGGCGCGGGACTGGAGGGCCGCCCCCGCTTCAACTCCTCCGCACCGCCGCTGCTGGATCAGCCGCATGTGGTGGTCGTGCTGGACGGCGGTTCCGTGGTGCCCCCGGAGTCGATGCTGGCCTCCGCCGAGGGGTTGCAGGGAGTCACCGTCATCGAGGTCGTTCCCGGTGACATCGGCAGTCCGCGCGGCGGCCTGTCGGTGGTCGTACGCCCCGGTGAGCTGCGGCTGGAGTCGGCGCACGGCGCGGTGTACCGGGGCCGGCCCGACTTCCTCCCCCCGGAGACCGCCGAGGCGCTGGCCCGTCAGCTCGCCCCGCTGCGCATGGGTGCGGGCGGCGACGACGACGAACCGCTGCTGGCGAACCTGGAGTTCACCGACCTTCTGAGTCTGGGCGACGCCGCCTCGGTCGACGTGCGGCGCACCTGGCGGCCGCGGTCGACGGCCGAGCGGCTGCGCGTGCCCATCGGCGTGGGCGAGGCCGGCCAGCCGGTCATGCTGGACCTGAAGGAGGCCGCGCAGGACGGCATGGGCCCGCACGGCCTGTGCGTCGGCGCGACCGGTTCGGGCAAGTCGGAACTGCTGCGCACCCTGGTCCTGGGCCTGGCGGTCACGCACTCCTCGGAGACGCTGAACTTCGTGCTGGCGGACTTCAAGGGCGGCGCGACCTTCGCCGGGATGTCGCAGATGCCGCACGTGGCGGCCGTCATCACCAACCTGGCCGACGACCTCTCGCTGGTCGACCGCATGGGCGACTCCATCCGCGGCGAGCTCAACCGCCGCCAGGAACTGCTGCGCGACGCCGGCAACTACGCCAACATCCACGACTACGAGCGGGCCAGGACCGCGGGCGCTCCGCTGATCCCGCTGCCCTCGCTGGTGCTGGTCATCGACGAGTTCAGCGAACTGCTGACGGCCAAGCCGGACTTCATCGACATGTTCATCCAGATCGGCCGCATCGGCCGTTCGCTGGGCGTGCACCTGCTGCTGGCCTCGCAGCGCCTGGAGGAGGGACGGCTGCGCGGTCTGGAGACCTATCTGTCGTACCGGATCGGTCTGCGCACCTTCTCCGCGGCCGAGTCCCGCGCGGCGCTGGGCGTGCCGGACGCGTACCACCTGCCGTCGGTGCCCGGCTCGGGCTATCTGAAGTTCGGCACCGACGAGATGGTCCGCTTCAAGGCCGCCTACGTCTCGGGCGCCTACCGCTCCGGCGCCTCCGCCTCCGCCGGAACCGCCGGCGGGCCGCTGCCCGCCGAGCGCCGGCCGGTGCTCTTCACCGCCAGGCCGGTGCCGGTGCCCGCCCCCCGGCGCGCCGAGCCCGCCCCGGCCCCCGTACCCGCCGCCCCGGCCGACGACGACGCGCTGGCCGACACCGTTCTGGACGTCGTCGTGCGCCGGCTGGAGAACCAGGGCCCGGCCGCCCACCAGGTGTGGCTGCCGCCGCTGGACCAGGCGTCGCCGCTGGACGAGCTGCTGCCCGGCCTGGAGGTGGTCCCCGGCCGCGGCCTGACCCGGCCGGACCATCCGCACGCGGGCCGGCTGACGGTTCCCCTGGGCCTGGTGGACAAGCCGTTCGAGCAGCGGCGCGAGACGCTGCTGCGCGACTTCTCCGGCGCCGCGGGCCACATGCTGGTCGTCGGCGGCCCGCAGGCGGGCAAGTCCACCCTGCTGCGCACTCTGATCGCCTCCTTCGCCCTCACCCACACCCCGCAGGAGGTCCAGTTCTACGGACTGGACTTCGGCGGCGGCGGTCTGGCGGCCGTGAAGGACCTGCCGCACGTGGGCGGCATCGCCTCCCGGCTGGACCCGGAGCGGGTGCGGCGGACCGTGGCCGAGGTCGCCGGTGTGCTCAACCAGCGCGAGGAGTACTTCCGGGCCGGCGGTGTCGACTCCATCGCCACCTTCCGGCGCCGCCGGGCCCGCGGGGAGATCACCGACCAGCCGTGGGGTGATGTGTTCCTGGTCATCGACGGCTGGGGGGCCTTCAAGCAGGAGTACGAGATGCTGGAGGCCGTCGTCACCGACATCGCCTCCCGCGGTCTGGGCTACGGCATCCACGTCGTGGTGGCGGCCTCCCGGTACATGGAGGTGCGGCCGGCCCTGAAGGACCAGCTGCTGAACCGGCTTGAGCTGCGGCTGGGCGACACCATGGACTCGGAGTTCGACCGCAAGGTCGCGGCGAACGTGCCCACCGGTGTCCCCGGGCGCGGCCAGACGCCGGAGAAGCTGCACTTCATGACCGCGGTGCCGCGCACCGACGGCGTCGCCTCCGACGAGGAGCTCTCCGACGCCACCGCGGCGCTGACCCAGGCGGTGGCCGACGCCTGGCAGGGGCCCCCGGCCCCGCCGGTGCGGCTGCTGCCGCGCGAGCTGCCCGCCGGCCGGCTGCCGGGAGGCGGCGACCACCCGCGGTACGGCGTCGCCTTCGGCATCGACGAGAACACCCTGCGGCCGGTCTTCGTCGACTTCGAGACCGACCCGTTCTTCCTGGTCTTCGGCGAGAGCGAATCGGGCAAGACTGCACTGCTGCGTCTGCTGGCCAAGCAGATCTGCGAGCGCTACACGCCCGACGAGGCGCGCATCGTCGCCGCCGACTACCGGCGCTCGCTGCTGGGGGACATCCCCGACTCCCACCTCATCGTGTACGCCGCCATGTCCAACGCCATGGACACGCACATGGCAGCGATGAAGGACCTGATGGAGAAGCGCACCCCGCCGGAGGACGTCACCCCGCAGCAGCTGCGCGACCGCAGCTGGTGGCACGGTCCGAAAATGTTCATGATCATCGACGACTACGAGCTGGTCTCCACCTCCAGCGGCAACCCGCTGGCGATGCTCGCCGAGCACCTGCCCTTCGCCCGGGACATCGGCGTCTGCTTCATCATCGCCCGCAGCTCGGCCGGGGCCTCCCGCGCCTCCTACGAGCCGTTCATGCAGCGCATGAAGGAGCTCGGGGCCCAGGGCGTGGTCCTCTCCGCCGACCCCGGCGAGGGCGATCTCCTCGGCAATGTCCGCGGCCGGCCGATGCCGCCCGGCCGGGGCCACTTCGTCTCCCGCAAGCGCGGGGCCCCGCTGGTCCAGGTGGGCTGGCTGCCGCCGAGCTGACCCCCCTTCCCCCGGGTCCCCGGGGCGGCGGCACACCCGGCCCGCCGGCATGCCGCCGCCCCGGCGCGTTCCCGCGCCGGGGAAGAGCCTCCTCGACCGCTCCCGCACGCCCGGCGGGCGCCGGGTGCTGGGGCCGGGGGCCCAGGAGTTGCGCCCCCGGGACTCGTCGGCGCCGCCATCGCGTCGCGCTCCGTCCCGGAACGCTCCGGGCGGTGACTCCCCGGCCGGCCCCGGACGTGTCCGCGAGTCGTCTCGAACCGGCGTTCCCCGTGGTCCGGAGGTTGCGCGGACGCCCCTCGGAGCACGTACCGGGCTGTTATCTTGCCCGGGGGCCGTGAGCCGCGCAGCGCCGCGCCGGGCCCCTCACGTTCACCGACGCCGCGCCGGGGATCCGCCGGTGCGGCGTGGCACGGGGCACGCTCCCGTCGCCGGCGTCCATCGAGGAAGGACACTGATGGGGACTCAGCAGGATAAGGACGAGCTGTACGCGATGGACATCTCAGACGCCGTGTGGGAGAGCGCGCCCGGCGGTCCGGAGGACGAGAAGGTGGAGATCGCCCATCTGCCGGGCGGTGCCGTGGCCATGCGCAACTCCAAGGACCCCGGCACCGTGCTGCGCTACACCGCCGCCGAGTGGCGGGCCTTCGTCCTCGGTGTCCGCGACGGGGAATTCGACCTCAAGCCCTGAGACCCCGCGCCCCGGATCTCTCGCCGGCCGGGGGACGAGCGGAAAAGCGGGCGGGCGCGACGGACCCCAGGGGTCAGAACTCGAACCGCTGGGCCGCCTTGCGGTCCGTCTGCTGGTAACCGCTGGTCGATTCGACCAGGTTGTCGGCGATGGCGTTCAGGGTGGCGTTCAGGCCGCTGACGTCCCGGCCCCAGCCGTCGTGCTTGGCCTTGAACGCCTGCTTCGCCTCACCGTCCCAGGTGTTGACGACCTTCATCACCTTGTCCTCGAGCGCGTTGAGCTGGTTCGTCAGCTCCTTGGCCGCGTTGCGGACATCCTCCGCCGCGCTGATGACGGTGCCATAGGTGATCTTGATGGTCATTTCGGCCCCTACCTTCTCTGTATGGCTCGTTACTTGACGGTCGGGGTGACGCCCGTACCGGCGAAGTCGCTGATCGGGCTCGCCTTCGCCAGCTGGTTGAACTTCTCCATCTGGTCGATCTCGTTGGCGGTGAACCCGTCCTTGCTCGCCTGGAGGGCCTCCTCGATCATCTGGAGCCTGCCGTCCAGCTTCCGGGCGTACTCGTTCGTATCCCGCTGGAGCCGGTCGTAGGAGCTCGCGGCATCGCCCTTCCATGCGCCCTGGATCGTGTCGACCACGGCGTTCAGGTTGGAGATCTTGCTCTTGAGCTTGGCCTGCATGTCGTTGACCTGGTCGATCAGCGACTTGAGATCGGCATCATTTGACTGGAAGTCGCCGCCGCCTTCTCCGGACATACCGCTCTCCTCGAATGTGGTTGATGGTGATCACTGACTGGTCGTCATGGGTGCTCCGCGCACGGGCCCCGTCATGTCCTGCGGATCGTCCTCCGCACGAGAACGAATGCGCCGACGACCACGATGGCCGCCGCGGCACCCGCCCCCAGGTAGATCCACAGACTGCCGTCGTCCTCCGACGCGGCGGCCGCGGTCTCACCCTGGTCCTTCCGGTCCTCGTCCGTTCTCCCGGCACCGTCCCGGTCGTTCTTGCCGTCGCTCTCCCCCTCGGCGGAGGACGCCGCCGGCGGGAGGGTCGGTTCCGTGGCCTCGATCGGGTTCCTGTCCGGGTCTCCGGAGTCGCCCCCGCCGTCGAGTAGGTGGATGCGGGGCCGGACGGCACCGTATCCGATGTGCACGCTGGAGGCCCCCTCCTTCTTGTCCTTGCGCCCGGCGGTGTCCACCAGCACACGGAGGACCTGGTTGGCCGTCCAGTCGGGGTTCCTGGCCCAGATCAGAGCCGCCGAGGCGGAGGCGAGGGCGGTGGCCGAACTCGTGCCTCCGTCTCTGACGCAGTACTTCTGGAAGCTCTTGTCACACCAACCGGGCATCTCGCTTCCCGGAGCGGACAGATCCACGTTGACGCCGTACTGGGAGAAGCCCGTCACCTCGCCCTGCTCATCGGTGGCGCCCACGCCGACGACGCCGGGGTACGAGGCCGGATATTCTGGCCTGTTTCTTCCTTCGGCGTCGTTTCCGACGGCAGCAAAGAGCAGTTTCCCTTTACCAATGGCGTACTCGATCGCCTCTGCTCTAGCCGGGTCGTAGTACGGGCCTCCGAAGGACATGTTAATAATCTTGGCGTCGCTGTCGGCCGCCGCACGGATCGCCTTCACAAAACCGTTGGTTTTGGACTTGCCGTCGAGACCCTTCAGCGGAATTCGGTATGGGATGACCCTCGCTCCAGGGGCCAGTCCCCGGACGCCCCCGTTCTTCCCCGTGCCGGCGATGAGCTCCGCCATGGCCGTCCCATGGCCGAGGTAGTCGTCGGTGGCCTCCCCCGGGGTCCCGGTCATGTCCTCTCCGGGTAGTACCTGGCCCCGGAGAGCATCGGTGGAGTCGTTGACGCCGCTGTCGACGACGGCCACCTTGACACCTTCGCCCGTGCTGACCTTCCACATCTCCTCGGCCCGCATGGCGTCCAGGTACCACTGCTGCGAACGGACATCCTCCGCTTGAGCCACAGGTGCCGTCCCGACAAGGCATATGGTCCATGCACCGGTTACAGCCAGTGCGGAGAGCAGGCGCCGTCGCATACGCCGCGACGGCAACCTGTGGCCGTGGTCGTGTCCTGCCGTCATCGCCGCTCTCCGTCGTGGGTTAGTCGATAACAGGAGGGGCGGTTCCGTTGCGCCCCGTCCGCCAGGTCTCCTCGTCCTCGGTGAGGTGGCCGGGCCTGCGGGAGTCCTTCCGGTTCTCCTCGTGGGGGCCCGTGCCTCCGCCCCGTGGTACCGCGCCCACCGTGCTCTGGCCGACTCCACCCGCACCACCTGTGCCGCCTCTCGCCAGCCCGGAGCCGCCGGGCGTGAAGGGACGTACCGCGCCCCCCTGGCCGGGGGTGTTCCGGGGAGCTCCGACGGCACCGCCGCCGGTCGCCGCACCCGGCCTGCGCCCGGTAGGGCCGCAGCCCGTCCCCGAGCCGATCGCTCCCGTGCCCGCGGCTCCCGCCGGGGGCCGTCCCGTCGTGCCGTGCTCCGCTCCGACCACGGTTCCACGCGGGAGGCGCGGGCCACTGGACGTCCCTCCGCCCTGCTGCGGAGTCCCCCCGAAGATGCCACTGCCGCCCCGCCCCATGGGCGGTGCCGTCGCGGTGGGCGCCCTTCCGGCGGGAGGGCCGGAGCCCGTGACCGGCCGGGGGTTCGTGTTGTCCGCCGGCGGAACGGTGGACGGACCACCCGCACGTCCCGTTCCGGGCCGGCCAGGCCCCTGGCCCGGAGCGTGTGTGGTCGGAAGCCCGGAGGTACCCACCTGCTTGAGATTCCCCCCTCCTCCTCCGTGAGGGGGAGCAGGGGCGGGGCCGGGCAGGGCGGGGCCGGGTGCGGCGGGCCCGCCGCCCGTCGGGGCGGCCGGGGTGCGCGGGCCGGTGTCGGCGGGCGCGGTAGGTGCCACGGGAGCAGCGGTGTTCAGGTCTGTGCGCACAGGTTCCCGAGGCGCGGGGACTCCCCCGACGAATCCGGGTTCGCCCTGAGCGGAGGGCGTCGCTCCCACGCCGGTGGCCTGCGAGCCGTTCACGGGTCCCCCACCTCCGTGACCAGGAGACGCGGAGACGCCCCCACCCCCGGGGGCGGGTTTTCTCCCGTCCTCGTGCGGCGCGGGCGGCATGCCGACGTTCGGCATCGGGCCGAACTCCGGCTCCTCCAGGCCCGTCATGTTGTCGTGCGAGACCTTGTAGTAGGAGGCCAGGCGGTTCATCTGGTTGATGGCCTCCTGGCGGTTGTCCTCCTTCTCCCCGGCCAGCCTGTACCTCTCGCTGGACTCGTCGCGCTCCTCGGGCGGGATGCTCTCCAGGCGCGGCGCGGCCATGACCGCCGGATCGCGCTCGGGCATGCCGCCGCGCACCATGGACAGGCCGACTCCGGCGGCCTTCAGCTGGGTGCTGGCCTTCTCGGTGAAGTCCGCGAGGAGCAGGGTGTTCCTGCTCAGCTTCCGGCCCCACCCGCGGAAGCTGTCGCCGAACTCACCCTCCCAGTCGACCTTGTCGATGTGCTTCCTGAGGTCGTCGCCGACCTGTCTGATCTTGCCGCCCGCGTCCCAGAGCGTGTCGGCGGCGGTCTCGATGTCGGCCGGGTCCGCGTCGTCCACCAGGGAGAACATCTCTTCGAGGTCCTTGTTCTCGAAGTCCGTGGTGCCCATGACACTGTTGCGCGCGGCCATGCCCCCGAACAGGTCGACCGGGACGAGGGCGCCGTTCCGCTTGAGATCGGTCATGACGAGCTGTCCTGCGACGAACGGCTCCTCGGGCCTGTCCTGCCCGCTCTGCCCGTCCTTGTCGGTCACGGTCGTACCTCCCCCGTCAGTAGGTGACCCCGGTGGCCTCGTCCTCGGGCGGCTGCCTGCTCGCCGCATGCTGCTGATGCTGGTGGGCCCTGGTCTGGAGCGCCCAGAAGCGCCGCTTCAAGTCGTCCTCCAGGTTGCCGAAGCCGACGTCGGCACCGTGGACGGCGATGCGCATGGCCTCGATCTGGTCGCCGAGGACTCCGGAGAGCCTGGTGAGCTGGGCGTGCACCCGGGCGTACTGCGAGTAGACGCCGTCCGCCTCGGCGAACTCGCCCCCGAAGGAGGACCGCTTCACTTCCTGCTGCCCGACCTTCGTGGGGGAGGCGGGCGAACTCCCCAGATCCTCCAGGATGTCGTCGACCCGGTTCTTGAAGTCCTTGAGCGACTCGAGTTCACCCTTGAGCTTTCCGGTCGGCACCCCCATCAGGCTCCCCCTCCGCCTGCTCCAACGCACATCCCGATCCGTGCCCCATCACTCTAGACACTGCCTGTGACACGACGGCAACCCGGTTCTCCGGCGCGTCACATGGGCGTCCCGGCGCCGCGGACGCGGTCCTCGGCCGGTCCCCGTCTGCGCCGCCAGTCCCGGTACACCAGCGAGCCCCCGGCTATCACCGACACCAGGACGCCTCCGCCGACCACCGTGTAGGTGCCCAGGCGCCTGTCACGCTCCTGCGGGGTCTCGCCCAGGTGGAGTTCGGCCGGGGTCGGCGGTTCGGCCCGGTCCACACCCTCGCGGGCCACCGGCTTCCCGACCGGCCTGTCGTCCTCGGTGAGCGCCCGGACGGGGTCGACGACGCCCCAGCCCACATGGCGGTCGTGCCCGGGTACGGAGCGCTCGGCGGTCTGCGCGATCTGGGCGGCGATGTGGTGCGGCTCCCAGTCCGGGTGCTCGGCCACGAGCAGGGCTGCCACGCCCGCCACGTAAGGCGCCGAGAAGCTGGTGCCGTCGTCGGCGCAGTGGCCTCCGCCCGGGACCGTGGAGATCATGTCGACGCCGGGCGCGGCGACGTCCACGAAGTCGCCCGACTGGGAGAAGGGCGCCCTCTCGTTGTTCCGGTCGGAGGAGGCGACGGCGATGACGCCCTCGTAGGAGGCCGGATAGGTCTCCTTCACGTTGCCGCCCAGGCCGTCGTTGCCGGCCGAGGCGACGATGACGACGCCCTCGGCCAGTGCGCGGTTCACCGCCTGCTCGAGCTTTGAGTTGGGCAGCAGGGGCTCGGCGGTGTCCTGCGAGATGTTGACGACCTTCGCCCCGACGTCGACGGCGTGGTCGATTGCCTCGGCCATGCTGTCGGTGTTTCCCCTCCCGGCGGCATCGTTCTGCTGGATGGGGACGATGGTCGCGTCGGGGGCGATGCCGACGAAGCCGGTGTTCCCGGCCGGGCGTGCGGCGATGATGCCCGCGACCTTGGTGCCGTGGCCGACGGCGTCGTCCGTGCCGTCCTTCGCGGGAGGCTTGGGGATGTTGCCGTACTCGTCCTTCTCGGGGGCGGGCAGATTGCTCATGCCCAGTCCGGCGTCGACCGCGTCCTTCAACTGGGGGTGGTCGTCGTCCACTCCGGTGTCGATGACCGCGACCTTGACGCCCTTGCCCTTCGTCTTCTCCCACAGCTGGTCGAGGATCACCCGTTTCAGCGACCAGGGCCTGCCCTCGAAGGGCTTGGCGGGGAAGGTGCACTGCCCGGTGTCCGCGGCGGCCGGCGGCGCCCAGGCCAGGGGGGCTGCGACGGCGCCCAGGGCCGCCAGGCCGATCGCCGCGGCCGTCGGGAGCGCCGCCCACCTCGCCGGCGCGGGCGTGTTGGGAGCCGAAGTGTCCGTCATCTCGCGCTCTCCCGGCTCAGGAACCCTGCGGCTGCTTCGCCGCGTTCGTGCTCAGCCTCGGCCCGGTGGGCAGGAAGCCCGACCAGGCGGCGGGCACCGGGACCGGCCGGACGCCCTGGTAACCGAGCATGATCTGCGCCTGGTTGCCCTCCCGGACGCTCTGCGCCGGGTCCTTCTTCCTGCCGTCCGTGCCGATCCCGGACTCGTCGTGGCCGCTGTCGGTGTTCGCCTGCACCGCGTAGCGCAGACCGGTGTCGGTCACCAGGAAGACGCCACCGGAGCCGGTGTCCCGCCCTGTGACCTGGCGGAAGAGCAGGCCCGATCCGGGGGTCACGTAGGCGCTGGTGGCCCCGTTGGGGAGAGTGGCCGGGTATTCCTCGCCCGCCCAGGTGCTGAGCGTCGTGGTGCCCTTCTTCTCGTCGACGCCGCGCAGCACGTTGCACAGGGCGTCCCGGCCGCTGTCCGCCCGGTTGACCGCGCTCGGTTCCGCCCCGGGCCAGTTCCGGCTGTTCCCGTAGAAGGTGCTCTCGGGCCGGATGGCGCCGGCGCTGACCTCCCGGGCCTTGCCCTGCTGGCCGAGCGGGGTGGCCTGCGGACTGTTGAGCAGCAGCTTGGCCATGAAGTCGGTGACCGGCCTGGTCTGGCCCCTGAGCACCACGTAGTGCTGGTGGCCGGTTCCGGAGGGGGCGCGCAGCACCATGCCGACCCGGTTGGCCTCGGCGTCCAGGTCACCCGGGGCGCCGGCCGGGGTGCCCGTCCCCCCGATCCCCTCGGGGAACAGGATCGGGTCGCCCTGCCTGAAGGTCTTGAGCCAGTCACCGGTGACGTCCTGGGGGCGTGTGTTGCCGACGACGGTGCGCAGCAGAGTGTCGTCCGCCTCGATGGGGTACGCGGTGCCCTGCGCGTCGATGATGTGGAGGCCCTTGCCGGGGTCCCTGACGTACATCACCTGACCGCCGCGCAGCCGGTTCTTCCCCTCGACCCGCTTCTCGTCCCGGTCGGCGAGGACGAAGACCGCCTTCTGTACGCCGTCGTCGCCGGGCTGGACGCACACGGCCCAGCGCTTGCCCTTCGTCGCGTCCTCCTTGCCGGGCAGCCGGTCGGGGGCGTAGGGGATGCCGAGGGTGGCGCCGTGCGGGATCCTCCCGCTGTCGAGGACCTTCTCCTCGACCTCGACGATCCCGAACTTGCCGGGGTCCAGCAGGAGTTTCGCGGAGGCCAGGTTGAGCACCGGGTGGAGCTGCTTCTTCCCCCTGGTCTCGAGGACGACGTACCGGGTGGTGGACTCGCTGCCGATGATGACCTTCTCGCCGGGGTTGTCCCAGCCCTTGGGTGCCTTGGGTTTGAACATCCCCCAGGCCCCGAAACCCGCCAGGACCACGGCCCCGATGACCAGCCCGGGGAGCACCGCGCGCAGCGGGCGCGGCGCCCCCTCCTCGGTACCGGTCGGTGTGGGCTGGAGGAACGCCGAGACCAGCCGCTTCTTGGCGAAGGTGTAGGCGTTGAGCTCGTCCCGCCGTGATGCCATCTCTCGCTGCTTCTCCCCGCTGGTGGGCCCGGTGTCCCCCGGGGTTCCGGAGCCCGCCACTACTGCCTTCTGTCGGACCGGGCCCCTACTATGCCCGTTGGCGATCGGCGCTCGCTGCTCCGGTAGGGTGATCGCCCGACCAACGCCCTGGAGTCTCAGGGCGATTACGGACACAAGGGGATTCACAGGGGATGGGGACCGCCACGCGGGCCCGGACCGCCACGTCCGCGCCCGACAGCCCGGCGCCGGACGGCGCACACCCCGAGCCCGCGAGGCCGCATCCGGTGCGCTCGGCCACACCGCGCGCCGAGGCACGCCGCCGAGGCCTGGGGCCGCTCCGGCTGCACCAGCTGGTTCTGGCCGAGCTGGCCGCGGCGGGAGTGCTGGCCGCGGCCGCCGTGCACGAGGTCCTGGTGATCCCGGCGGCCGTGGTGGCCGTCGCCCTGCTGCTCCTGACGGTGCTGCGGCGGCGCGGCCGTCCGCTCCCGGAGTGGCTGGGCACCGTCATGGCTCTGCGCCGTCGCAGGCGGCGGGCCGCCGCCGAGGCGCTGCCGCCGGGCACCGACCCGGGCCTGGCCCCGGCCGTCGAGTGCGATCCGGCCCTGCGCAGCCTCACCTACGTCGACCGCGAACGGCGCGGCGTCGGCATGGTGGGGGACGGCACGTTCCTGACGGCCGTGCTGCGCGTCGAGCCCCGCCTCTCCGCTCTGCGCTCCGGCCCCGACGAGCGGCCCCTGCCGCTGCGGCTGCTCTCCGACGCCCTGGAGGTGGACGGCATCCGGCTGGAGTCGGTGCAGGCGGTGCAGTACACCCGGCCCGCCCCGGCGCCGCATCTGCCGGCGCAGTCGGTGGCCGCCTCCAGTTACGGCCCCCTCCAGGCTTCGTGCGGCGCACCGGCCGTACGTGTGACCTGGGTGGCCCTCAAACTCGACCCGGAGCTGTGCCGGGAGGCGGTCCGGGCGCGCGGGGACGGCCTGGAGGGCGCGCAGCGCTGCCTGGTTCGCGCCGCGGACCAGTTGGCGAGCCGGCTGGCCGGCGCGGGGTTCCGGGCGACGCTGCTGCCGGAACAGGAGCTGGTCACCGCGCTGGCGACGTCGGCCGGGGCGAGTCCGGCGGCCACGGCGCGGGCCGGGCGTCCCGACTCCGTCCCCGCACGGCGCACCGAGGAGAAGGCCCGTGCCTGGCGGTGCGACGACCGCTGGCACACCACGTACTCGGTGGCACGCTGGCCCGAGCTGGGGCCGGGGGCCGCTCCGCTGCCGTCGCTGGTGGCGTCGCTGACGGGGCTGCCCGCCCTGGCCACCACCTTCGGCCTGACCCTGAGCCGGGGCGGGAGCCGTTCGGCCGCGATACGCGGACATGTGCGCATCACCGCCCGCAGTGACGCCGAACTGGTCACCGCCCGGCATGTACTGGAGCGGCTGGCACGGGAGCACCACGTCGGGATCGCCCGGCTGGACCGCGAGCAGGTGCCCGGGGTGCTGGCGACACTGCCGCTGGGAGGGACACGCTGATGTCCGGATCCGCCGACTCGGTGCGCATGGCCGCACGTCCCCGTCTGGGATTCGGACTGCGCGGGCCGCGGACGGCCCGTCATGTCCTGTCCGTGGAGCAGTTGGACGCGCTCGCCCTGCCGGTCGGTGACGACGGAGTGGTGGCGGGAGTCGACGTCGAGGACCGTCCGGCCGTCATCGGCCTCCACCATCCGGCCCCCTACGACGTGGTGCTGATCGGCGGTCTGTGGACGGCTCAGGTGCTGTCGCTGCGTGCGGCGGGCACGGGCGCGCGGGTGGCCGTCGAGACCGGGCGGCCCCAGGCGTGGACGAGTCTGGCCCGGGCCGCGGGCGGCGACCAGCAGTGCATGACGCTCCACGACGTCGGCCGGGTTCCGCCGCTGGGCGCCACGGCCGTCTCGCCGGTGGTGGTGATCCGGGACTGCGGGATGAAACCGCCGCGCGGCCGGGTCTCCTCGGGTCCCTGGCAGTCGGTGCTGACGCTGCTTCCGTATCTGAGCCCGGTGGCCCCCCGGCTGCTCAGAGGCGCCTCGCTCACCGGAGTCCAGCAGGTCTCCCCCGAGGAGGCGCGGCAGGTGGGCAGGATCCTCTCCCTGTCCCGGCAGGAGGCCGAGGCGCTGTCCACGCTCGCCGACGGTGTGACGCTGTGGTGCGCGGGCCGGGACAGGCGGTTCGTGCTGACCCGGCCCACCGACGCCGAGACGGGGCTGCTGGGCGTGGCCCGGCGGCTGGACTGACGTCCGCCGCCTCCTGCACCGCCTCCACCGTCGCCCGCCCGCCGTCTGTCGTCCCGTCACCGGTCCGTTGTCCGAGCGGGACAGGACTGGGGCATGCCGTTTCGGCGCCCGTGGCGACTAGGGTGGACATGCGCGCGGCAGGACATTCCGAGGAAACATGCCGGAGGCCGCGGCGGCGGGGGAGCCGGTGGCCGGGTCCGCCCGTCGGCAGGGAGCGGTCCGCGCGGTTCGACCGGGATGCTCGACCAGATCAGCAGGAGGCATTGTGAACAGCGACCGGGACGAGATCCGCGTCGACGGGATCGAACCCGGCGACGACCTGCCCAAGGACGAACTCGATGCCACAGGCGAGTTCACCATCGACTACACGCCGCCCGCCTGGTACACGCGGAACGCCGACCCCGCCCCGCAGCCGCCGGCCGCTTCCGGTGACTCCGGGGACGCGGCGGGAGCGGACGGGACGGACGCGGGCACCGGTGCCGGTACGCCTCCCGCCTTCCCCCCTGCGACGCCGCACGGGGCCCCGGCGGCAGTCGCCCGGGAGGAGTCCGGTGAACCTCGGACCGGCCCGGAACCGGGGGCCGTCGACAGCGGTGGGAACGGACGGGACGGGCAGGACGGCCGGCAGGCGGAGCACTCCGCCGGCGACGGCCCCGTCACCGACGCGACCATGCGTTTCTCCTCCGCCGCGCTGCGCCGGGAGATCGCCGAACAGCAGGCGGAGGAGGAGCCCGCCGGGGGCGGGGACGACCGGGCGGAGAACACGGACGGCGAGCCGTCCGGTGGCACACTCCCCCGCGATGAGGCGCCCCCGGCCTCGGCGCCGTCCGCCGACTCCGAGGCCCGGCCACGGTCCCAGGGCGAGACGGGTGAGGAACCCGGGCTGGCCGACGGGCCCGCCGGGCCCGGAGCCGCCGGTGAGCCGCATCACTCCGCTCCGCAGGCCCCTGCGCAGCCATCGTGGCAGACCGCTCCGGAGGGCGGGGCACCGGTCGGACTGCCCCCTCTGCCGCCGCACTTCCAGCCCGCCGCTCCTCCGGCCGGCGCACCGGACCCGGCTGCGCCAGGCCCGCCCGTGCCGCAGGACGGTTACCACCTTCCGCAGCCGTCGGCACACCCCCAGCCGCAGCCGCCGGCAGCACCCGGCCCGCCTGCCCCGCAGGGGGGTTACGGCTTCCCCCGGCCGCAGCCCGCGAACGCGCCCGACCCGCCCGCACCGGAGGGCGGTCACGGCTTCCCACAGCCGCCGGTGCAGCAGCCCGGTCCGCCCCCCGGACCCGCGGCCGGTCAGGCCAAAGTCCCCATGCCGCCCCCGGAGCCCGCTTCCCAGGACGGCTACGGCTTCCCCCAGCCGCAGCCGCCGGCAGCCCCCGGCCCGCCTGCCCCGCAGGGGGGTTACGGCTTCCCCCGGCCACCCGCCGCGCCCCAGACCGGTCCCTCCCAACCGCTGCCTCCCGCCCAGCCCTCCGCGCCCGGCCCGCAGCCGCAGCCGCAGGATCCTCGTGCCGGCTCCGCCTGGCCCGACCCCCGTCAGCAGCCTCCGAGCCGGCCCGGCGCGCTCGGGTACACCGCGTCGGTTGAACTGTCCTCCGAACGCCTGCTGAACCAGAAGAAGAAGCCCCGCCCGCAGAGCAACCGCGGCGGCTCCCGCTTCCGCATCGGGGCCAGGAAGGAGGAGGCCGAGCGGCAGCGCAAGCTCGATCTCATCCGCACCCCGGTGCTGTCCTGCTACCGCATCGCGGTGATCAGCCTCAAGGGCGGCGTCGGCAAGACGACGACGACCACGGCGCTCGGCGCGACGCTCGCCAGCGAGCGGCAGGACAAAGTCATCGCGATCGACGCCAACCCGGACGCGGGTACGCTCGGCCGCCGGGTACGGCGCGAGACGGGTGCGACGATCCGCGATCTGGTGACGGCGATCCCGTACCTCAACAGCTACATGGACATCCGCCGGTTCACCTCGCAGGCGCTGTCCGGCCTGGAGATCCTCGCCAACGACGTCGACCCGGCGATCTCGACGACCTTCAACGACGAGGACTACCGCCGCGTCATCGGCGTGCTGGGTCAGCAGTACCCGATCATCCTCACCGACTCGGGCACCGGCCTGCTCTACAGCGCGATGCGCGGCGTCCTCGACCTCGCCGACCAGCTGATCGTCATCTCCACTCCGTCCGTGGACGGTGCCAGCAGCGCCAGTACGACGCTGGACTGGCTCTCCGCGCACGGTTACGGCGATCTGGTGCAGCGCAGCGTCACGGTCATCTCCGGGGTCCGCGAGACCGGCAAGATGATCAAAGTGGACGACATCGTGGCGCACTTCAAGACACGCTGCCGCGATGTGGTGGTCGTCCCCTTCGACGAGCACCTCTCGGCGGGCGCGGAGCTGGATCTGGACATGATGCGGCCCAGGACGCGCGAGGCGTACTTCAACCTCGCCGCCCTGATCGCCGAGGACTTCTCACGCCACCAGCAGGAGCAGGGCCTGTGGTCGCCCGGCGGGAACCCGCCGCTGACCGCGCCGCCCATCCCCGGCCGGCCCCAGCAGCCGCCGCAGCCCGGCCAGGTACACCCCGGCCACCAGCAGCAGCCACAGGCCCACCCGCCGCAGCCGCACCCCCAGCAGCCGTACGGACAGCCCCAGCCGTACCCCCGGCAGCAGCCGCCGCAGCCCGGCCACCAGCCGTATCCGGGCCCGCACGGCCACCCTGGTCAGCCCGGCCAGGCCCAGGCCGGTCCCTACCAGCCGCACCCCCACCAGCAGCCGCCCGGCGCCGCGGGGCCGCCCGTGCCCGGTGCGCAGTGGCAGCAGCCGGAGCGGTGACGGCGGCGCGCCGTCGCGGAACGTGAACGGGCCCGCCGGCCCGAGCCCCCGAGGGGCTCGGGCCGGCGGGCCCGTTCGTCCGCCCGTCCGCCGTAAGCGGGCCGGGACGCTCAGCCCAGCAGTTCCTTCGCCACCCGCACGTCCTCGGCCATCCGCTCCAGCAGCCCGTCCAGCGTGTCGAACCTCTCCTGCCCGCGGATGTAGGCCAGGAAGTCCACCGCGACATGGAGCCCGTAGAGGTCGAGGTCCACGCGGTCGATGGCGTACGCCTCCACCGTCCGCTCGGTTCCTTCGAACTGCGGGTTGGTGCCGACGGAGATCGCGGCGGGCATCGGCTCACCCTCCACCACCAGCCACCCGGCGTAGACGCCGTCCGCGGGGATCGCGGTGTGCGGCAGTGTCTCGACGTTGGCCGTCGGATAGCCCATCTCCCGTCCGCGCTGCGCGCCTCGGACGACGACGCCCTCCACCCGGTGCGGCCGGCCCAGCACCTCGGCGGCTCCCACCACGTCGCCCTCGGCGACCAGGCGGCGGATGAGGGTGGAGGAGAACGGCTCGCCGCCGCCCGCCTGCCCGCGCTCGAACAGGTCGACGACCATCACGTCGTAGTCGTACGTCCGGCCCAGCTCGGCCAGGGTCTCCACGGTGCCGGCCGCCCGGTGGCCGAAACGGAAGTTGGGGCCCTCGACGACGGTGCGGGCGTGGAGTCGGTCGACCAGCACCTTCACCACGAACTCGGCCGGCGACAGCTTCGAGAACTCCTCGGTGAAGGGCAGGACCAGGACCGCGTCCACGCCCAGTTCGGCCATCAGTTCCGCGCGCCGGTGGTGCGGGGCGAGCATCGGCGGGTGGCTGCCGGGCCGCACGACCTCGCTGGGGTGCGGGTCGAAGGTGACGACGACAGCCGGTACGCCCAGCTCGCGGGCGCGACCGACCGCCCTGCCGATGATCAACTGGTGCCCGCGGTGCACCCCGTCGTAGGAGCCGATGGTGACGACGCTGCGCCCCCAGTCCTCGGGGATGTCCTCCAAGCCACGCCAGCGCTGCACAGTGCCCGCTCCTCGCCGAATGCCAGTGGATGGTGCCGGGTCCAAGGGTGCCATGTCCCCCCGCCGCGTTCGCACGGGGACCCGCGCCGTAAGGCTCCCACCGGAAAGCGCCCCGGTGCGCGCCGTGATTCACTCCGCGCGCCCGCCAGGTGGGGTGATTCCGGGTCCGTAAGTGGACAGAGAACCGGATGCACACAGGAGGGGGATCGTGGGTGCGGGTGCCGCATCCGGCGCCCGCACCCACGGTGCGTACCGCCCCACCGGGCCCGGCCGGGCCCGGTCAGGCGAAGACGGCCAGGCTCCTGGCTCTGCCCTCCTGTTCCTCGACCAGCGCGAGGAAGCGGTCCTCCGGCCCGAAGACCGCGACCGGCCCGGGACGGCCGGACGGCGGCATGGCGATCCGCACGCCGTTGGCCAGCAGCCTCGCCCGGCGTTCGTCCACGTCCCAGCGCGGGAAGGCGGCCGCGGCCGCCTCGCCGACGGGCATGACGGCCAGCGACTCCTGGTGCTGCTCCAGGGTGCGCGCCGCGTCCAGGCCGTACGGGCCGACCCGGGTTCGGCGCAGTGCCGTGAGGTGGCCGCCGACCCCCAGCCCGGCACCCAGATCGCGGGCGAGCGCCCGGATGTAGGTACCGGAGGAGCAGACGACGGAGACCAGCAGGTCCAGCACGGGGGTGCCGTCCTCGGCACCCCCGTGCTGGACGTCGTGCACGGTGAAGGAGGAGACGGTGACCGGCCGGGCGGCCAGCTCCACCTCCTCGCCCTCGCGCACCCGGGCGTAGGACCGCCTGCCGTCGACCTTGATCGCACTGACCTTCGAGGGGATCTGGAGGATGTCGCCGGTCAGCTTGGCGACGCCGTCGTCGATCGCCTCGCGCGCGATGCCGTCCGCCGGTGCGGAGGAGGTGGTCTCGCCCTCCGCGTCGTCGGTGACGGTGTTCTGGCCGAGGCGGATGGTGCCGACGTACTCCTTCTCCGTCAGCGCCAGATGCCCCAGCAGCCGGGTCGCCTTCTCGATGCCCAGGACGAGGACGCCGGTGGCCATCGGGTCCAGCGTGCCGGCGTGCCCGACCCGGCGGGTGCGGGCGATGCCGCGCATCCTGGCGACCACGTCGTGCGAGGTGAAGCCCGCGGGCTTGTCGACGACGACCAGCCCGCCGGGCTCCTGGGTTCCTTTGCGTGCCACGGGTCAGGCGTCCCCGCCGTCCGTCCCGCCCCCGGAATCCGCCGAGCCCCGGGCGCCGTCCGCCTCCTCGGCGTCCTCCTCGTGTACGGGCTTGCGGTAGGGGTCGGGCTCGCCCGCGTACGTGGCGCCCGAGGACGCCTGCCGCACCTGGGCGTCCGACGCCCTGGCCCTGGCCAGCAGGTCGTCGATGGTGCGGGCGTTCTCCGGGAGGGCGTCCGGGACGAACGTCAGCGACGGCGTGAAGCGCACGCCGGTCTGCCGCCCGACCTCCGAGCGCAGCACGCCCTTGGCGCTCTCCAGTGCCGCGGCGGAGGCCGCCCGCTCCTCGTCGTCCCCGTAGACCGTGTAGAAGACGGTCGCCTCCCGCAGGTCGCCGGTGACCCGGGTGTCGGTGATCGTCACATAGCCGAGCCGCGGGTCCTTGATCCGCCGCTGGAGGGTCTCCGCGACCACGACCCGGATGCGGTCGGCCAGTTTGCGTGCCCGCGCGGTGTCGGTCATGTGTCTGCTTCCTTCTGTTTCGGATCGTTCGGTTCGGGTCCGGTCGGGGCTGCGCACCGGACGCGGTCAGTCCTCGTCCCCGTGGAACCGCCGCCGCACCGACAGCAGCTCCACCTCCGGCCGGGCGGCCACCAGCCGCTCGCACCGGTCGAGCACGTCCGAGACGTGCCCGGCGTCCCCGGAGACCGTCGCGAGGCCGATCAGGGCCCTGCGGTGGATGTTCTGCTCCCCGACCTCCGCGACGCTCACCGTGTACTTGCGCTGCAGCTCCGCGATGATCGGGCGGACGACCGACCTCTTCTCCTTCAGCGACCGTACGTCGCCGAGCAGCAGGTCGAACGAGATTGTGCCTACGTACATGGGGTGCGGGTCCAGCCGACCCGTGGGGCCTCGTGGGGCGAAGCCCTGCCGACTCCCGGCAGGACACGGGAAACCGTACACGCAACGGTTCCCGTTGATCGACGCATATAACGGCCGGGAGCCTCCCGCCGGGGCGGGAGGCTCCGTGGCCGTTCACCGGTGGCACCCACCGGCGGGGGTCAGGCGCGGGGCTTCTCCCGCATCTCGTACGTCGCGATGACGTCGTCGACCTTGATGTCGTTGAAGTTTCCGAGGTTGATACCGCCCTCGAAGCCTTCGCGGATCTCGGTGACGTCGTCCTTGAAGCGGCGCAGACCCTCGATGTTGAGGTTCTCCGCCACGACCTTGCCGTCGCGGATGAGGCGGGCCTTGGTGTTCCGCCTGACCTCGCCGGAGCGGATGATGACACCCGCGATGTTGCCGAGCTTGGAGGAGCGGAAGACCTCGCGGATCTCCGCCGTGCCCAGCTCGACCTCCTCGTACTCCGGCTTGAGCATGCCCTTGAGGGCAGCCTCGATCTCCTCGATCACCTGGTAGATGACCGAGTAGTAGCGGACGTCCACGCCCTCGCGCTCGGCCATCTGCGTGGCACGCCCCTCGGCGCGCACGTTGAAGCCGATGACGATGGCGTCGGAGCCGGTCGCCAGGTCGATGTCGGTCTCGGTGACCGCACCCACGCCGCGGTGCAGGATGCGCAGGTCGACCTCCTCGCCCACGTCGAGCTGGAGCAGCGAGGACTCCAGGGCCTCGACCGAACCGGACGCGTCGCCCTTGATGATGAGGTTGAGCTGCTGCACCTCGCCGGCCTTGAGCACCTTGTCCAGGTCCTCCAGGGAGACCCTGCGGGTGCGCTTGGCGAAGGCGGCGTTGCGCTCGCGGGCGGCGCGCTTCTCGGCGATCTGCCGGGCCGTGCGGTCCTCGTCGACCACCAGGAAGTTGTCGCCCGCGCCGGGGACGCTGGTCAGGCCCAGCACCAGGACCGGGGTCGCCGGACCTGCCTCCCCGACGTTGTTGCCCTTGTCGTCGAGCATCGCCCGGACGCGGCCGTACGCGTCGCCGACCACGACCGTGTCGCCGACCCGCAGGGTGCCGCGCTGGACCAGCACCGTGGCCACCGCGCCGCGGCCGCGGTCGAGGTGGGCCTCGATCGCGATGCCCTGCGCGTCCTGCTCCGGGTTGGCCCGCAGGTCGAGCGAGGCGTCCGCGGTCAGGACCACGGCCTCCAGCAGCCCGTCGATGTTCAGGCCCTGCTTGGCGGAGATGTCGACGAACATGGTGTCGCCGCCGTACTCCTCGGCCACGAGCCCGTACTCGGTGAGCTGGCCGCGCACCTTGGTCGGGTCCGCGCCCTCGACGTCGATCTTGTTGACTGCCACCACGATCGGCACGTCGGCCGCCTTGGCGTGGTTGAGCGCCTCGACCGTCTGGGGCATCACACCGTCGTTGGCCGCCACCACCAGGATCGCGATGTCGGTCGACTTCGCACCGCGGGCACGCATGGCGGTGAACGCCTCGTGGCCCGGGGTGTCGATGAAGGTGATCTTCCGGTCTTCGCCGTTGACCTCGGTGGCGGCCTGGTACGCACCGATGTGCTGGGTGATGCCGCCGGCCTCGCCCTCGATGACGTTGGTCTTGCGGATCGCGTCCAGCAGGCGCGTCTTACCGTGGTCGACGTGACCCATGACGGTCACCACCGGCGGGCGCGAGACGAGTGCCTCCTCGCCGCCCTCGTCCTCGCCGAACTCGATGTCGAAGGACTCGAGCAGTTCGCGGTCCTCCTCCTCCGGGCTGACGATCTGGACGACGTAGTTCATCTCCTCGCCGAGGAGATGAAGCGTCTCGTCGGAGACCGACTGGGTCGCGGTGACCATCTCGCCCAGGTTGAACATCACCTGGACCAGCGACGCCGGGTTGGCGTTGATCTTCTCCGCGAAGTCGGTGAGCGACGCACCGCGCGACAGCCGGACGGTCTCGCCCTTGCCGCGCGGCAGCATCACGCCGCCGATGGACGGGGCCTGCATGGCCTCGTACTCCTGGCGCCTCTGCCGCTTCGACTTGCGGCCGCGTCGCGCCGGACCGCCGGGACGGCCGAAGGCGCCCTGCGTGCCGCCGCGGCCACCGGGACCGCCGGGGCGGCCGCCGAAACCGGGACGGCCACCGAAGCCGCCGCCACCACCGCCGGGACGGCCGGCGAAGCCGCCGCCACCACCGGGACGACCGCCACCGCCGCCGGGGCGGCCGCCGAAACCGGGACGGCCGCCGCCGCCACCGGGACGGCCCGCGCCGCCGCCGGGACCGCGACCGCCGGGGCCCGGACGCGGACCCGCGGCCGGACGCTGCGGCATCATGCCCGGGTTCGGGCGGTTGCCGCCCGGACGCGGACCCGCCGCGCCGCCCTGGCCGCCCTGCGGACGCGGCATGTTGCCGGGGCTGGGACGGCCGCCGCCGGGAGCCTGCTGACGGGGACCGCCCTGGCCGGCTCCGGGACGCGGACCGCCCGGGGCGCCGGGGCCGCCGGGACGCGGGGCGCCGCCCGGACGGGGCGCCTGCGGGCGCGCCATGCCGGTGGAGCCGCCGGAGGTGAAGGGGTTGTTGCCCGGACGCGGGCCGGACGGACGGGCGCCCGGCTTGGGACCACCCGGCTTGGGACCGCCGGGACCGCGGCGGTCCTGGCCCGCCGGGGCGGGACGACCGCCCGGCTTGGGGGCACCCGGACGCGGCGCGCCCTGGCCGGACGGCGGCGCGGTGAACTCGGGCTTGGCCGGGGCCGGGGGCTGCGCCGGGCCCGGCTTGGCCGGGGTCGGCTTGGCCGGGGCCGGACGCGGTCCGGGGGTCGGGCCGCCCCTGGCGGGCGCCGGACCCGGGACGTTCTTCTGGGGCGCGCTCCTGGGTGCCTCGGCCGCGGGGGCCGGGGGCTTGGGCGCGCCGGGCTTGGGGGCACCCGGGCGGGGTGCGGAGGCACCCGGCTTCGGGGCGCCCGGCTTGGGGGCCGCCTTGCGGGGGGCGGCGGGCTTCGCCGCGGACTTCTTGGCGCCTCCGGCGCCGTTGCCCGCGTCGAACGCGTCGGTCAGTTTGCGTACCACCGGCGCCTCGATCGTCGAGGACGCCGAACGGACGAATTCACCGAGTTCCTGGAGCTTGGCCATGACGACCTTGCTCTCGACTCCAAGCTCCTTGGCGAGCTCGTATACCCGGACCTTAGCCACTTCGCTCCTTACGGTCCGGGGGGATTCGTCCGCCGGACCTTCGCTACTGCATGGGCGTACTCATCGCGTACTCATCGAGTGCTCATCGCAATCTCGACCTACTTCCAACTCGCGAGGTACCTCTCCCGCACGGCGGGATGCCGTACGGGCGTCGTGCGTGCTTGCCGTCTTACGGTGTTGCCCGCGGTACTGCCTGCAACAGTTCCGCGGTATCGAGCGGTCCGCCGGCCCGGAAGGCCCGCTGGAACGCCCGGCGGCGGACCGCCAGGTCGACACAGGTCGGTGCGAGGTGCAGATAAGCACCCCGGCCGGGCAGCGTACCGCGATGGTCCGGAACGCATCTGTTCCCGACCAGCACCACACGCAGCAGATCGCCCTTGCCCGACCGCTCCCGACAACCCACACAGGTGCGTTCAGGGCATGCGCGGGCACGCGTCCGGTCAGCCACTCTTCAGTCTACCTCCCCGCGCCGATTGCGCCGTTGGCGGGGTCGCCGGAGGGGTACGAACGGTGACAGGCCTCTCAGTCCCTCTCCGCGCCGCTCTCCCGGTGCTCCCCATCGCGCTCTCCGCTCTGCTCGACATCCGGGCGGATGTCGATCCGCCAGCCGGTGAGCCGGGCGGCGAGCCGGGCGTTCTGCCCTTCCTTCCCGATCGCCAGCGACAGCTGGTAGTCGGGCACGGTGACCCTGGCCGACCGGGCCGCGGCGTCCACGACGTCCACCCTGCTCACCCGGGCGGGCGAGAGCGCGTTGGCCACCATCTCGGCCGGGTCGTCCGACCAGTCCACGATGTCGATCTTCTCACCCTGCAGCTCGGCCATCACGTTGCGCACCCGGCCGCCCATCGGGCCGATGCACGCGCCCTTGGCGTTCAGGCCCGCACGGGTGGACCGTACCGCGATCTTGGTGCGGTGCCCGGCCTCGCGCGCGATGGCCGCGATCTCCACCGAGCCGTCCGCGATCTCGGGCACCTCCAGGGCGAAGAGTTTCTTCACCAGGTTGGGGTGGGTGCGCGAGAGAGTCACCGACGGGCCGCGTACGCCCTTGGCGACCCGCACGACATAGGTGCGCAGCCGGGTGCCGTGCGAGTAGTCCTCACCGGGCACCTGCTCCTGCGGGGGCAGGATCGCCTCGAGCCTGCCGATGTCAACAAGGACGCTGCGCGGATCCTTCCCCTGCTGGACGACTCCCGCGACGATGTCGCCCTCGCGCCCGGCGTACTCGCCGAGGGTGACCTCCTCCTCGGCGTCCCGCAGACGCTGCAGGATGACCTGCTTGGCGGTGGTCGCGGCGATCCGGCCGAACCCGGAGGGGGTGTCGTCGAACTCGCGCGGCTCGGCGCCCTCGGGCAGGTCGGCGGGGTCCTCCCTGGCCCACACGGTCACATGTCCGGTGGAGCGGTCCAGCTCCACACGGGCCTGGCGGCGGCTTCCCTCGGTGCGGTGGTACGCGATGAGGAGAGCGGCCTCGATCGCCTCGACCAACAGGTCGAAGGAGATCTCCTTCTCCCTCACCAGACCCCGCAGGGCACTCATGTCGATGTCCACGGCTACGCCTCCTCCTGGCTCTCTTCGTCAGAGGCCGCAGCCTGACGCGCCTTCTCGGCCTTCTCGGCGGCCTTGCGGTTGAACTCGATCTCCACCCGGGCCCTGGCGATCTCGGTGTAGGCGAGCCGGCGGGCGGTGGCCCTGCGTCCCTTGACGCCGGGCACCTCCACGTCCACGCCGTCCTCGTCCGCCGCACCGACGCGGGCGACCAGCTCGCCGCCGCCCGCCTCCTCCGTCAGCTGCGCCCTGACCAGCCTGCCGACGGCGCGGCGGTAGTGCCGCGGCTCGGTCAGCGGGCGGTCGGTGCCGGGTGAGGTGACCTCCAGGACGTACGGGGCGCCGCCCATCACGTCGGTCTCGTCCAGCGCATCGGAGGCCTCGCGGCTCAGCTCCGCGCAGGTGTCGAGCCGCACGCCCCCGTCGGAGTCCACCACCACGCGCAGCACCCGCCGTCTTCCGGCCGGGGTCACGGTGATCTCCTCGAGATCCAGCCCCTTCGCGGTGACGAGAGGCTCCAGCAGTCCTCGCAGCCTCTCGCTCTGGGTGGTGCTCATCCGGGTGACTCCTCGGCCGCGTGTGCTGTTGTGGGAACGTCCAGTCCTGGGTACGGGGGTCAAGCCTATCGCCTGCCGAGGGCTGCGCCGACCAGACGGCCGGGGGTGCTGCGCCGGGCGGCCGTCCCCCGCACGGGGCATGCGCGGGGCGCGGTGGTGCCCCGCCGAGAGGGACGGTACGAACACGGGTACGCTCACATCCGCGGTGATCGCCGCCCGTCCCCCCCGCACCGCCGAACCACCTCCCCTGGGAGCGCCCGTGCCGATCGACCCGCGTCCCCGCCGGCGGAGCCTGCTGGGCACCGGTGCGGCGGGCGCCGCCGCGCTGCTGCTGACCGGATGCTCGCAGGAGAAGCAGACCGCCGCCGAGCGCAGGCTCGCCTCCGCGGGCGTGCGGCTGCGCGGCGCCGCCGCACGCGGCAGCGCCGCGCTGCTGGCCCGCTACGACCGCACCCTCGCCGCGCACCCGGACCTGGCCGGGCGGCTGGAGCCGCTGCGGGCGGACGTGGCACGGCATGTGCGGGCCTTCGGCGGGACGGAGCCCGGCGGTTCCGGGGGGCCGAAGCCCTCCGGCGACCCGAAGGCCTCCGCAAGCACCGGCGGCTCTCCGGCCCCGGAGGCCTCCCGGGGCGCCGGGGCGGGCGTGCCCGCCGATCCCGAACGCGCGCTGGCCGCCCTCGTGAACGCCGAACGCGCCGCCGCCACCGCCCTCGCCCGTGCCCTCGACGGTGCCCCGCCCGAGCTCGCCCGGCTGCTCGCTTCCGTCGCGGCGGCCGGGGCGGTCCACGTCTATCTGCTCACGGACGGCGAGTGATGAACCAGGCGACGAACCAGGCGGCGATTCCGGCGGCGGCCACGGCCGCCTCTCCGGGCTCCCCCGCGTCCTCTTCCCCCGGCGGGAAGGACGACCCCGCGCTGACCGCGCTGCAGGCCGCGCTCTCCGCCGAGCACGCCGCCGTCTACGGCTACGGCGTCGTGGGCGGGCGGATCGCCGCGGACCGGCGCACGCAGGCGCGGGAGGCCCACGACGCCCACCGCGCGCGCCGTGACGCCCTGCGCCGCGCGGTACGGCGGATGGGCGGTACTCCCGAGCCCGCCGCGGCGGGCTACTCCCTGCCCTTCCCGGTCCCGGACGGCGCCGCGGCGGTGCGGCTCGCCGCCGAGCTGGAGGAACGGGTGGCCGCCGTCTACGCCGACCTGGTCCGGGCCGGCGAGGACGGGCTGCGGCGGGAGGCGGCCGCCGCGCTGCGGGAGGCCGCGGTCCGCGCGGCGCGCTGGCGCGGCACGGGCGTACCCTTCCCAGGGCTCGCCGAGCGCGCCGCGCCGGCGAGCCCGGAGTCCCTCTGAGGGGCTCCTCCGCGCAACGCCGACGACGAAAGGGACGCCCGGGCATGACATCGGCTCCGCACGTCGAACCCCCGCAGCGGCTGGTGCGCTCCCTGGGCGCGGACTCCCCCTGGCTGGCACGGCTGCCCGGCCTGCTGCAGGCGTCGCTGGCGCGCTGGGGGCTGACGGCCGAGCGGGTGGTCTCCCCCGGCGGACGCGGCAGCCTGGTCGTCCTGGTCTGCCGGGCCGACGGCTCACCGGCCGCGCTGAAGCTGCGCGCCGTCGGCGCGGCGGACGAGGCGGCGGCGCTGGCCCGGTGGGAGGGGCACGGCGCGGTACGGCTGCTGGACGCCGCACCCGAGGAAGGCGCGCTGCTGCTGGAGCGGCTGCACGCGGACGTGTCGCTGCGCTCGCTGCCGGACGCGAAGGCCACCCTGGAGGCGGTCTCGGCGCTGCACCGGCTGTGGGTCCCCCCCGCGCTCCCCGGCGCGCCGGCCGGCGGGCACCCCTTCACCACCGTTGAGGAGTACACCGGCCGGGCGGTGGAGGGCATCCGCGCGCATGTGCCGGAGGAGGCCCGCCCGCTGGCCGACGAGGCTCTGGCGCTGCGCTCCGGACTGCTCGCCGACACTCCCGAACACGTACTGCTGCACGGCGACTTCCGGCAGGGCGCGGTGCTGTCGGCGGGTCCGGGGCGGGCGCACTGGCTGGTGGCCGGCCCCGATCCGCTGGTGGGCGAGCGGGCGTACGACCTGGCCCGGCTGGTCCGCGACCGGCTGCACGACCTGGCCGCCGGCTCCGGCGCCCCCGCGATCGCCCGGCGCCGGGTGGCCAAGCTCGCGAACTCCCTGGAGGTGGACCGCGACCGGCTGCGCGGCTGGAGCCTGTACCGGGCGGTGGAGTCGGGCGCGCGGCACATCGCCGTCGGCGACCGCGCCGACGGCGAGGCACTGCTGGAGTTCGCCGGCTGGCTGTGAGCCCCGGCCGCGGGCCCCGCCCGGGCCCGCGGCGGGAACCGCCGCGACGGCTCAGGCGGATTCGCCGGCCGAGCGGGCCAGCCGCTCCACCGCCTCGTCCACCGGGACCTCCTCGCGCTCGCCGGTGCGCCGGTCCTTCAGTTCCACCAGACCCTTGGCCGCGCCCCGGCCCACCACCAGGATCTCCGGCACGCCGATCAGCTCCGCGTCGGTGAACTTCACGCCGGGCGAGACGCCCGTACGGTCGTCCACCAGGGTGCGCACCCCGGCCCCGGCCAGCCTCTCGGCCAGTTCCAGGGCCAGTTCGATCTGGGCTCCCTTGCCGGCGGCGACGATGTGGACGTCGGCCGGGGCGACCTCGCGCGGCCAGCACAGGCCCTGGCCGTCGGCCGTCTGCTCGGCGAGCGCGGCCACCGCGCGCGAGACGCCGATGCCGTAGGAGCCCATGGTGACGCGGACGGGCTTGCCCTCGCGGCCGAGCACGTCCAGGGAGAAGGCATCGGTGTACTTGCGGCCGAGCTGGAAGATGTGGCCGATCTCGATGGCCCGGTCCAGCTTCAGCCCCTCGCCGCAGGACGGGCAGGGGTCGCCGCCCTCGACGGTGACCACGTCCAGGTACTCGTCGACCTCGAAGTCGCGGCCGCACACCACGTTGCGGGCGTGGGTGTCGGGCTTGTTGGCCCCGGTGATCCAGGAAGTGCCGGGGGCCACGCGCGGGTCGGCGACGTAGCGGAAGGCGGTGCCGGCCAGCCCCTGCGGGCCGACGTAGCCGCGCACCAGGGCGGGGCGGCCGGTGAAGTCCTCGGCGGTGACCAGTTCCACGGTGGCGGGCGCCAGGTGCTCGGTGAGCTTGCCGAGGTCCACCTCGCGGTCGCCGGGCACGCCCACGGCCCAGATCTCCCCGTCCACCTTGACCAGCAGGTTCTTCAGGGTGGCGGAGGCGGGCACGCCCAGGTGGTCGGCGAGGGTCTCGATGGTGGGGGTGTCGGGGGTGTCCAGTTCCTCGACGGGCGGGCGGCCCATGGGGTCGGCCGGCTTCAGCGGGAAGGTGACGGCCTCGGTGTTGGCCGCGTAGTCGCAGGCCGGGCAGTCGGCGAAGGTGTCCTCGCCGGCGGCGGCCGGGGCGAGGAACTCCTCGGAGGCCGAGCCGCCCATCGCGCCCGAGACGGCGGAGACGACCCGGTGGTCCAGGCCGAGCCGGGTGAAGATCCGCACGTACGCCTCGCGGTGCAGCCGGTAGGACTCGGCCAGTTCCTCGTCGGTGGTGTCGAAGGAGTAGGAGTCCTTCATCAGGAACTCCCGGCCGCGCAGGACGCCCGAGCGAGGGCGGGCCTCGTCGCGGTACTTGGTCTGAATCTGGTAGAGCATCACCGGCAGGTCCTTGTAGGACGTGCACTGGTCCTTGACGACCTGGGTGAAGATCTCCTCGTGGGTGGGCCCGAGCAGGTAGTCGGCGCCCTTGCGGTCCTTGAGCCGGAACAGCAGGTCGCCGTACTCCTCCCAGCGGCCCGAGGCCTCGTAGGGCTCCCTGGGCAGCAGGGCCGGGAGCAGCACCTCCTGGGCGCCGATGGCGTCCATCTCCTCGCGCACGATCCGGGTGACGTTCTCCAGGACCTGCTTGCCCAGCGGCAGCCAGGCCCAGATCCCGGCGGCGGTGCGGCGTACGTAGCCGGCGCGGACCAGAAGCCTGTGGCTGATGGTCTCGGCGTCGGCCGGGTCCTCGCGCAGCGTCTTCAGCATGAGCCGGGACATGCGCTGGACACGGGCTGCCATGGGTTTCTCCTGCGTGCGGTGGGTCGGTTTCCGGAGCCGCACCGGTGGTGCGGCCCGTCCAGGAGACTACCGGCGCCGCGGCGGCAGCGGCGCACCCGTCACCGCGTACTGACCTCCCGGCACCGGGCTCCGCCTCCCGGAGGTCGCCCCGGATCCCGGCCGGACCCGCCTCACCGCCGCAGCGGCAGTGGCGCGCCCATCACCGCGTACGGACTCCCGGCACTGGGGAACAGCACATGGCGTGCCAGGTCCCGGTAGCCCAGCGAGCGGTAGAGGGCGCGGGCCGGGCTCTCGGTGTCGATCGCGGAG
This sequence comes from Streptomyces shinuiensis, assembly GCF_043660855.1. NCBI lineage: Bacteria > Bacillati > Actinomycetota > Actinomycetes > Kitasatosporales > Streptomycetaceae > Streptomyces > Streptomyces shinuiensis. The sequence continues at coordinate 1,558,074 of NZ_JBIHML010000001.1, forward strand.
AGGATCGAGCGTGGTTCGGCGGCGGCGTCGGTGATCGTGGTGATCAGCTCCCGGCCGATTCCGTGCTTCTGGTACGCCGGGTGGACGTGCAGCTCGGTGATGACGAACGCGTCGTCCAGCCACCCGGCGTTACCGTTGCGCCGCAGGTACGGCTCGACGACCGTGGACCACCACTGCGTGCGGTCGTTGGGCATCCCGTAGACGAAGCCGACCAGCCGCCCCAGTGGTGTGGTGACGCCCAGCGCCCGGACTCCGGGGAAGGCGGCGTGCCGCAGCACGATGTGGCGGCGCACCTCCACCTCGTCGTCGGTCAGTCCGAAGGCGATCGCCTGTACGGCGAGTGCCTCGTCCACGCGGGCTGCGAGGTCCAGGGGACCGACCTGGGCGTCTTCCATGCTGTCCGACCCTACTGGAGGGATCGGCGCGCTCCGGCGAACACCCGCGCGGGCACCGGCCCGTTCGGGATCGTCCGGTGCCGCCCGGCTCCGGGCGAGACCGCCCGGGACCGTTCAGAAGAGCACGCTCATGAACGCCCCGGCCTCGCGGAAGCCGACCCGGCGGTAGGCGGCGCGGGCCGCGGTGTTGTAGTCGTTGACGTAGAGGCTGACGACCGGGGAGACCTCGGTCAGCGCGTAGCGCAGCACCGCCGCCATGCCGGCGACGGACAGGCCCCGGCCGCGGTGTTCGGGCGCGACCCACACGCCCTGGATCTGGCACGCCCGCGGTGTGACGGCGCCGATCTCGGCCTTGAAGACCACGCGGCCGTCCTCGATGCGGGCGAACGACCTTCCGGCACCGACCAGTTCGGCGACGCGGGCCTGGTAGATCAGCCCGCCGTCCCCGGCCAGCGGTGAGACGCCGACCTCCTCGGTGAACATCGCCACGCAGGCGGGCATCAGCACGTCCATCTCGTCCTTGCGGACGCGCCGCACATACGGGTCGGGGCGTATCCCGGCCGGCATGCGGTCGGCGACCATCAACGGCTGGTGGCGGCGGACCTCGCGGGCCGGTCCCCAGTGCGGCTCAAGCCGGGCCCACAGAGCGGCGGTGGGCCCGGCCGGGCCGACGACGGACGAGCAGCGCCGCCCCTGGCGGCGTGCCCGATCGGCGAAGGCGCGCACCGCCTCCCGTCCCGCGCAGACGGGGACGAGGTTGGCGCCCGCGTAGCACAGTGACTCCAGCCGCCCGCGGTGGTACCAGCCCCACATCTCGCCGCCCAGCCGCCACGGGTCCAGGCCCGAGACCCGGACGCGGGCTGCGACGAAGGCGTTGTTGACCGGCTCGCGGTCGAGCACCGTGAGGGCGTCGTCGAGCTCGTGGGGCTCGACGACGCGGGTGGTGGTGGTCGTCAACACGTGGGATGCCTCACCGTGCGGCCGTGGTGGCGGGGAGCGTCTTCCGACTTTACCCCCGGGCCGTGGTGGGCGGCGCAGGCCGGTCGGTCAGCTCACGGAGACCTCCGGCTCACCGGAGATCACGCCCTCCTTCTCCATCTGCTCGGCGATCTTCATGGCCTCGTCGATGAGGGTCTCGACGATCTTCGACTCGGGTACGGTCCTGATGACCTCGCCCTTGACGAAGATCTGGCCCTTGCCGTTGCCGGAGGCGACGCCGAGGTCGGCCTCGCGGGCCTCGCCGGGCCCGTTGACGACACAGCCCATGACGGCCACCCGCAGCGGCACCTCCATGCCCTCAAGTCCGGCGGTGACCTCGTCGGCGAGCTTGTAGACGTCCACCTGGGCCCGGCCGCAGGAGGGGCAGGAGACGATCTCCAGCCGGCGCCGGCGCAGACCGAGGGATTCCAGGATCTGGATGCCGACCTTGATCTCCTCCACCGGCGGCGCGGACAGCGAGACGCGGATGGTGTCGCCGATGCCCTCGCTCAGCAGGGCGCCGAAGGCGACGGCCGACTTGATGGTGCCCTGGAAGGCCGGTCCGGCCTCGGTGACGCCCAGGTGGAGGGGGTAGTCGCACCGCGCCGCGAGCTGCCGGTAGGCGTTGACCATCACGACCGGGTCGTTGTGCTTGACCGAGATCTTGATGTCGCGGAAGCCGTGCTCCTCGAACAGCGAGCACTCCCACAGCGCGGACTCCACCAGCGCCTCGGGGGTGGCCTTGCCGTACTTGGCCAGCAGCCGCTTGTCCAGGGAGCCGGCGTTGACACCGATGCGGATGGGGACGCCGGCGTCGGAGGCCGCCCTGGCGATCTCCTTGACCTTGTCGTCGAACTGCCGGATGTTGCCCGGGTTGACGCGCACGGCCGCGCAGCCGGCGTCGATGGCGGCGAAGACGTACTTGGGCTGGAAGTGGATGTCCGCGATCACCGGGATCTGGGACTTCTTCGCGATGACCGGCAACGCCTCGGCGTCGTCCTGGGACGGGCAGGCCACGCGGACGATCTCGCAGCCCGACGCGGTCAGCTCGGCGATCTGCTGGAGTGTGGCGCCGATGTCGGCGGTGACGGTGGTGGTCATCGACTGCACGGAGACCGGGGCGTCGCCTCCGACGGCCACCGAGCCGACCTGGATCTTCCGGCTGACCCGTCTGTCGGCCAGTTTGGTCGGTACGGACGGCATTCCGAGCGAAATGGCTGTCATTGTGGTGTGCAACCCCAAGCTGTGGTTCAGTGCCCCGTTCGGCGGCGGGCTCCGGCCTCCGAGATTACGGTACGCCCGGGGCCCGGGGCACACCGTGGTCCGCCGTACGCGGTGCGGGGCCGCGGGCGCGCGCCCGCGGCCCCGCACCGGGCGTCAGCCGGTCAGGCGTACGGGGTTGACCACGTCCGCGATGAGCACCAGCAGCGTGAAGCAGACGAAGACACCCGCCACCACGTACGCCACCGGCATCATCTTCGCCACGTCGAACGGGCCGGGGTCGGGACGGCGCAGCACCCTGGCCAGGCCCCGGCGCAGCGACTCCCACAGGGCTCCCGCGATGTGGCCGCCGTCCAGCGGCAGCAGCGGCAGCATGTTGAACAGGAACAGGGAGAGGTTGAACAGGGCGAGGGTGAGGAGGGTGATCGCCACCCGCTGCTCCGCCGGGATCTCCAGGGCGAAGATCTCCCCGCTGACGCGGGCCGCGCCGACCACGCCCATCGGGGAGTCCTGTTCGCGCTCGGCACCGGCGAAGGCCGCGTTCCACAGGCCGGGGATCTTCTCCGGCAGGCGGGTCAGTGCCTCGGCGCCGGCGACCATCATGTCGCCCATGCGGTCGACGGCCTGCGGGAAGGACTGCTCGACCACGCCGGTGGCCGGGGAGAAGCCGAGGAATCCGGTGGTGACGTACTCGCCCTCGACGTAGCCGCCGCGCCCGTCGGACTTGGCGACCTGGTTCCTCACCAGATCCGCCTGGAGCACCTCGCGCTCGCCGTCGCGCTCGACGGTGATGGTGGCCGGTCCGATGGTGTCGCGGATGCGCTGCTGGAGGTCGCCCCACTCGGCGACCTCGGCCCCGTTGAAGGCGACGATGGTGTCGCCGGGCTTCAGGCCGGCGGTCTTGGCCGGGGAGTCGGGGGCGTCCTTCGGGCAGGTGTCGGTGCGCTCGGAGACCCTGACCACGCACTCGGAGACGGAGGAGACGGTGGTGGTCGTGGTGTTGATGCCGAAGGTCATCAGCGTGCCGAGGAAGATCGCCACGGCCAGCACCAGATTCATGAACGGGCCGGCGAACATCACGATCACGCGCTTCCAGGGCTTGCGCGTGTAGAACATCCGCTTCTCGTCGCCCGGCTGGAGCTCCTCGTAGGCCGCCGCGCGGGCGTCCTCGATCATCCCCCGGAAGGGGGAGGTGGAGCGCTGCCGGACGACGCCGTCGTCACCGGGCGGGAACATGCCGATCATGCGGATGTAGCCGCCGAGCGGGATCGCCTTGACGCCGTACTCGGTCTCGCCCCTCTTCCGCGACCACAGGGTGGGGCCGAATCCGACCATGTACTGCGGCACGCGGACGCCGAACATCTTGGCCGTGGACAGGTGGCCCAGTTCGTGCCAGGCGATGGAGAACAGCAGGCCGACGACGAAGACGACTATGCCGAGGATGGTCATCACCGTCGTCATGCGCGTGCCTCCGCTGTCGGTCGTGTCATGTGTGCCGCCAGTTCGCGGGCGCGGGCGCGCGCCCAGGTCTCGGCGTCGAGCACCTCGTCCAGGGTCAGATCGCCTCCCCTGGGGGTGCCGTGTTCCTCGACCACCGCGGCGACGGTATCCACTATGCCGTTGAAGGGCAGCCCGCCGGACAGGAACGCCTCGACGCACTCCTCGTTGGCGGCGTTGAACACCGCCGGTGCGGTGCCTCCCAGGGCCCCGACGTGGCAGGCCAGCGCCACGGACGGGAAGGCCTTCTCGTCCAGCGGGAAGAACTCCCAGCTCATCGCCTTGGACCAGTCGAAGACGGGTCCGGCGTCGGGCACCCGGTGCGGCCAGCCGATACCGAGCGCGATGGGCAACCGCATGTCGGGCGGGCCGCACTGGGCGATGGTGGAGCCGTCCATGAATTCCACCATCGAGTGGATGTAGGACTGCGGGTGGACGACGACCTCGATGCGGTCGAAGGGGATGTCGTACAGCAGGTGTGCCTCGATGACCTCCAGGCCCTTGTTGACCAGGGTCGCGGAGTTGACCGTGATCACCGGGCCCATCGCCCAGGTGGGATGGGCCAGGGCGTCCTGGGGGGTGACGTGCTCCAGTTCCTCGCGGGTGCGTCCCCGGAAGGGGCCGCCGGAGGCGGTCACCAGCAGCTTGCGGACCTCGGCGCGGGTGCCGCTCATCAGCGCCTGGAACAGCGCGGAGTGCTCGGAGTCGACGGGGATGATCCGGCCGGGCCCGGCCAGCGCCTTCACCAGCGGGCCGCCGACGATCAGGGACTCCTTGTTGGCCAGGGCCAGCGCGCGGCCGGCCTTGAGGGCTGCCAGGGTGGGACGCAGGCCGATGGAGCCGGTGATGCCGTTGAGGACGGTGTGGCACTCGGACGCGGCCAGTTCGGTGGCCGCGTCCGGCCCGGCCAGCACCTCGGGCAGCGGCTCGGCGGAGCCGTAGCGGGCGCGCAGCGCCTCGCGCAGCTCGCCGGCCCGGCTCGGGTCGGAGACCGCGACGGTGCGGACCTTCAGCCGGTGGGCCTGCTCCGCCAGCAGCTCCACCCGGCCGCCCGCGGCGGACAGCGCGGTCACCCGGAAGCGGTCGGGGTTGGCCAGCACCACGTCGACGGCCTGGGTGCCGATCGATCCGGTGGAGCCCAGGATCACGATGTCGCGCGGGCCGCCCCCGGTGAGGGTGTCGGCCGGGTGGCGCAGATGCGGGTCTGCGAGAGGAGCGGGACTGTCGGTCATCCCCCTATTGTGTCCGGTCCGCGAGACGGCCAGGACACCGAGTCGCGCCGCGCCGAGCCGAGCCACCTGGCCGCCACCCGGCCGGTGTCCTGCCGGTACCCGGCCGGGTGGCGCGAGGCCCGGCCGTCAGCCGGTGCGCAGCTCCTCCACCGAGGTGCCCGAGCGCAGGAACAGCAGCCCGAGGCCGGTGGCGGCCGCGACGAGAACGAGCACTCCCAGCCCGTGGAGGGCGAGGTCGCCCAGGGGGACGGGGACGGCGCGCACGATGTCGGGCACCTCGACGAGGTGGCTGTACTTCTCGAAGTTCTCCTGGCACAGGGCGGGGGCCGCGTCGCAGGTCTGCGCCTGGCCGCCGCCATCCCGCACCTCACCGCCGAAGTACCCCCGGCCCATCAGGGCGCCCACGGTCATCGCCAGCGCCACGGCCGGGACCAGGGGCGCGAACGTCTGCCACACCAGCGCCCGGCCCAGCACGGAGCGGGGCACGCCGGCCGCGGCCAGGGCCGCGTGGGTGCTTCGGCGGGCGACGACGGCCTCGGCGACGGTGACCAGCAGACCTGCGGCCGCGATCACCAGGCCCACGGCGACGGCCGTGTCCACCACGTCCATGGCGTCGAGGTAGAAGGTGTCCGTGCCGTATCCGCCCGTCGTCTCCCGCCCGGCCGCCTCGTCGTAGAAGCGCTGGACCTCCCGCCGTGCCTCCAGCAGGGTGGCGAAGAAGGCGCGTACGGCCAGTGCTCCCGCGCCGAAGACCACGGCCACCAGCAGGGCTGCGAGGGTGCGGCTGCCGTGCCAGGGATCGGCCAGCAGCCGGCGGGCGGCCAGCAGCGGGGCCGGGCGGCGGGCGAAGCGGTGCAGCACCCGGCCGGTGACATGGGAGATCCAGCCGGCGCCGAGCACCACGCCGAGGGCGGCCATGAGCCCGCCCCCGAAGAGCAGCAGGAGCGGCAGCGGAGAGAGGAAGGCCGGATCGCCGGAGTCCTCGTAGTTCTCCCGGATCACCGCGAAGGCAAGGGAGCCGCCCACGCCGAGCACGATCAGGACGGCGGGCCACGGCCTCGGCGACCGCTTCGGCCGCGCCTGCCGGACGACTCCGAGCGGGGTCACCACCACCCGGCGCAGCATCACCGCGGCGGCCGGCGCCGCCAGCAGCGGCAGCCCGAGTACGGCGGCGGCCAGGGCCGGGACGGACGGCAGCACGTCGGTGGGCAGTGGAATCCTGCCCTCCGCGTCCGGCCTGTGCAGCACCTCGCGCCCGATCAGATAGACCACGAGTCCGGCGCAGGTGCCCAGCAGACTCGCCACCCCCGTCTCGGCGGCGGCGACGGTCATCGTCTGGCGCGGGGTGCCGCCGGCCAGCCGGATCGCGGCGAGCCGCCGGTCACGGGAGGGCGCACCCAGCCGGGCGCACTGCCCGGCCAGGGCCAGTACGGGGATGGTGAGCAGCAGCAGGCCGGCGACCACGCCGGGCCGCAGCCCGGGTTCCTTCAGGAGTGCGCTGGTGTACTGGTCGGCCCAGGCGTCACTGCCGTCTCGCGGGCCGAAACCGGCGGGGAGGGGTATGGCCTGCACCGTCAGCGCGGCGAGGACCGCCAGGGCTGCGAGCATCGCGCTGAACGCGGTGAGCGCCACCCGCAGGGTGTCGGTGCGTGTTCCGGCCAGAGCCAGCCTGAGCAGTGCGGTGGGCTTCACCGGCGACCGCCGATCGACATGTCGACTCCACCCTCGATGCCGAGCCCGGTCGGGTCCGGTGCGCCGTCCCGCAGGGCGATCTCGCGGTCGGCGTAGGCGGCCACGGACGCCTCATGGGTGACGAGCACGACGCTGGTGCGCTGTTCCTGGGCGACCCGCGTCAGATGCCCCAGCAGGCGCTCCCCGGCCAGCGCGTCCAGCGCGCCGGTGGGCTCGTCGGCGAAGAGCACCTTCGGTTCGGTGACCAGCGCCCGCGCCGCGGCGCACCGCTGCTGCTGGCCGCCGGACATCTCGCCGGGCCGGGAGTCGGCCACGTCGGCCACCTCCAGCCGCTCCAGCCAGTTCAGCGCGGCGGCAAGCGCCTCGCGCCGCCCCTTGCCGGCCAGCAGCAGCGGCAGGGCGACGTTCTCGGCCGCCGTGAGTTCGGCGACGAGTTGTCCGAACTGGAACAGCACCCCGAAGTCGGTGCGCCGCATCCGGGAACGGTCGGCCTCCGAGCGGGCGTCCAGGCGCTGCCCCCCGTACAGTACCTCGCCCGCGTCGGGGCGCAGGATTCCGGACAGGCAGTGCAGCAGTGTGGACTTGCCGCAGCCGCTGGGTCCGGTGACGGCGAGGATCTCGCCCTCGGCCAGTTCCACGGTGACGCCGCGGAGCGCGGGCGTCGGCCCGTAGGACTTCACGATCCCGCGTGCTTGCAGGAGCGTCATGGGTGCACCTCCCGGTGCAGGTCGGTGACGCGGTCCAGCGTGGTGTGCAACCAGCGCAGGTCGGCGTCGAGATGGGCGATGGCGAAGTCCGCGGCGATCACGTCGCCGAGCGAGGACTTCGGGTCGGTCTTGACGGCGGTCAGCTCGCGCAGCCGCGCGGTGTGCGCCCGGCGCTGTTCGGCGAGGTAGCCGCGGGCTTGTTCGACGCCGTTGACCAGCAGGGCGACGACGACCTTGGCCAGCAGTGTGCTGGTGACGTACGGGGCCGGGGTCTCGATCTCCTCCAGCCAGACGCGCAGCTTCTCGCGTCCGGCGTCGGTGAGGGCGAACTCGGTTCGGTCCGGACCTCCTTCGCGGCTCTGCCCGCGCTTCTCCACCAGGCCGTCGCGCTCCAGCCTGCCGAGCGTGCCGTAGACCTGACCGAAGGCGATCGGCTTGGCCTTGGGGAAGCGCTGGTCGTGCGCCTTTTTCAGGTCGTAGCCGTGCTGCGGCCCGGCGGCCAGCAGGGCGAGCAGTACATGGGCTGCGGTCGACATGACGGCGACTATTCCCTGAGAGAATAGTCGCCGTCAAATCGCGTCTCCTCCAAGCCTGTTGCCGCTCATCCGGAGGCGAGCAGCCAGGCGACACCGGAGGCGGACAGCACGGTGAGCGCCGTCAGGACGGTCTCGGTCACCGCGAGCGCGTAGCGCGTCACCGCGCCGGCTGCCGCGCCCGGCAGTCGGCGCAGGTGCTGACCGGACAGGACAGATGCCCGCCGGGCCGCCCGGTGGCGACCCGCGCCCACCCGATGTAGGTGAGCGGCGCGGCACGGGCGCCGCAGTGGACGCAGGCCCGGCCGTTGAGGCGGTCGTCCGGGGTGTCGGCGGGCAGTTCGATCATCGTCTCGGAGGTGGCCCGCCTCGGCAGCGGCGCGGCGCTCACGCCCACTCCCCCGTCCGCCCGTACCGGTCGCGGCACTCGATCAGCCGGCCGAGCTGCGCGTAGTGCAGCTCCAACCGGCCCGGCTCCAGCACCACCTCGGTCTCGACGGACATGCCGTCGTCCCCGTGGACGGTGACGGGAACCGCCACCCGGTCCCACACCCGGTCGTACCGCGCGTCCCTCTTGCTTGGCGTTGCGTGCAAGGCGATGCCTTCCTGACGTTCGATCACGGAGAGCTGAAGCGCTCTACACTCAGAGTCCCGCAGCATCACGCAGAATCGCAAGCCATTCATGCAGATCTGCATGAATGGCTTATGCCTCTGCGTCCCGTCTGGTCTACTGTGTCGGTCTCGACGTGCCGTCAGATAGATGCGGCAGACTCGTCAACGGACAAGGAGGGGTGCCCTGATGAGCGGTCCCACGGTGAGGCGCAGGCGACTCGGCGCGGAACTGCGCTCGCTGCGCGAGGGACTGAAGTACACGACCGAGACCGTCGCCCGGAACTTCGGCTGGCACAACGCCAAGGTGTCCCGCGTCGAGACAGGGCGCACCGCCGCGAAGCAGGGCGATGTCGAAGCGCTTCTGGACTTCTACGGTGTACAGGACGAGCCCAGAAGACAGGCGCTTCTCCGGCTGGCCCGGGACGGCGGTCAGCGTGGTTGGTGGCAGCGGTACACCGACGTCCTCACTCCCGTCTACGCGGACTTCATCAGCCTGGAGTCGGACGCCAGGGCGGTGCAGACCTACGAGTGCGGCTTCGTTCCCGGACTGCTCCAGACCGCCGCCTACGCCCGCGAGATCATCTCCGCCCTCAACATGACCGAGGCGCCGGAAGAGGTGAACCGCCTCGTGGAGGTCCGCCAGGCGCGCCAGTCCGTACTCACCCAGTCCAGCCCTCCGGAGATCTGGGCGGTGGTGAACGAGAGTGCCCTGTGCACACGGATCACGGACCGGCCACAGGTCATGCGAGACCAGCTACAGCGACTCCTGGACCTGTCCGAGCTGCCGAACGTCACGCTCCAGGTGCTGTCGTCCACGGCCGGGCCGCATCCCGGGTTGAGCGGTGCGTTCACGGTGCTGAGCTTCCCCGAGAGCCAGGACCACGACGTGGTGCTGCTGGAGCACCTGACGAACTCCCTGTACATCGAGGAAAGGCCCGAGGTGGAGCGGTACTCGGCGGCCTTCCGGCGCATCGTCGCCGACGCGCTGTCCCGCGACGCCTCGCTCCGGCTGATCCGCGACCTGAAGGAAGAGAGCTCATGAGCAAGCGCATAACCGACTCCTCCGCGCTCGGCGTCATATGGACCGCCTCGTCGCACAGCGGCAACACAAACTGCGTGGAGGCCGCAGCCCTGCCCGGCGGACACACCGCCGTACGGGACTCCAAGGAGCCCGCCGGGCCGGCGCTCGCCTTCGGCGCCGCGCCGTGGGCGGCCTTCCTGGAGCGGGTGCGCGCGGAGAACTGACCACCCACCGGCGGGCGTAATCCCGTTGCCCGCGCCCCGGGCGACGCCGCAGACTGCCCCGGTGCTGATCCGACGCGAGAGCCCCGCCGACGTTTCCGCCGTACGCGCCGTGACCGGTGCGGCCTTCGCCGCCCGGTCACAGACGCCCGTTCCGGTGGAGGTCACCCTGCTGGACGAACTGCGCGGCTGCGAGGCATGGCTGCCCACGCTGTCGCTGGTGGCCGAGGGCCCCGGCGGCGAGGTCGTCGGCCATGTGGTCTGCACCCGGGGGCACATCGGCGCCGCGCCCGCACTGGGGCTCGGCCCCATCGGCGTCCACCCCGGCCACCAGGGGCGCGGCATCGGTTCGGCGCTGATACACACCGCACTCGGCGCCGCCGACGCCCTCGGCGAACCGCTGGTGGCCCTTCTCGGCGAACCCGCCTACTACCGCCGCTTCGGCTTCCGCACCTCCACCGAGTACGGCGTCACCCCGCCCGACCCGGCCTGGGGCGAGTACTTCCAGGTCCGCGCCCTGGCCGCGTACGACCCCGGCGACCCCGGCCTGCACGGCACCTTCGCCTACGCCGAGCCGTTCGGCCGGGTGTGAGCAGGCACAGAGCCGAAAGCTCCTCCTGGGCACTGCACGATTCCATGCGGATCCGCCGTCCCGGACCGCATGCGTTCGCGGCGGGCCGGCTGCTCCCTGCTCCCGGGTCCCGGGTGCCGGGTGCCCTGCTGACAGCGGATCCGGTTCAGGAGACGACGACTCCCCCCAGATCATCGGCCGCCTCGCGCCCCAGAGACCTGTCGCAGAACTGGATGGACCAGTTCCCCGCCGTGACGATGAACCTGGGGAGTTCCGGCACGCTGATGGCCAGGCGCAGTGCGTCGTCACGCTCGGCGGACGTGTCGTGCAGTTCCAGATAGGCGCAGGGCTCCTCCGACCGCTGCGTCACGCACGTCATCGCGTCCGCCGCGTCCTTCTCTCTCTCACGCCTCTCACACCCCACGGAAGCGTCCAGCGCGTCCGCGAGCGAGTCGAGATCCGTGTAGCGAGGCTTCTTCGGAATGTCGGGCAGCGGGAACAGCGGCGGAAGGACAACGGCGTCAAGCGCCTCGGCTACCTGGGGCGCGTATGCGGGCTTCAGCACGCGGATGTACCAGTTGCCGGCGGCGACGATGGTGCGGGGGCGCGGGGGTGTTCGCCAACTGGCAATGGAGTCCCCCACCTCATCACGGGTGAACTCTTCGGTGTTGAGCACATGCACCTCGTTCTCGACCCTCACACCATCGATCTCGGCCGCGCAGTCGAGGCCGGAAGCACCTCCCCTTCGCCGTAGGACCACGCATTCGACACCTCCACGCTCAAGAGCCGCCACCACCTCATCCGCGGTCTTGAACACCGGTTGCTCAGGAACGCTCCCAGGGAGAGGGGTAAGCGGCTCCGGATCCTCTCGCGTGAATGACGAGCAGGCGGTGAGCACCACCGCCAGGAGACATGAGGCCAGAGTCGGCACGATTCTTTGCATGCCTCAGCCCCCCGCTGGGGGAGTCGGGGACGGAGCCGGGCTCGGAGACGGAGTGGGCGGACCGAGATCGGGATCCTTCTCGCCAACACCGCCGACCGGGTCATCGTCGCTGTAGATCGGCTCAATATAGATGTCTCGCGGCACCGGGGTCTGCGACTTCAACTGCTCCACGGCTTGAGCGCGATCTTCGTCACCGAGAGCTTCCCACGCCATGGCGTCCTCCAGGTGCGGTTCGATCCTGTCCCAGTTCTCACCTCGGGACTTGATATCGCCTCCGCGCCGTCCGGATTCATCGCCGTACATCTCGTTCAACTCCCGGACCCCGGGAGTGTCGGCGGCGTAGAGCACGAAGAGGTCCTTGTCCGATCTGGAACCGTATGGATCCTCCTTGAGCTCCTTCAGGTGGTAGGCGCTGAGCCGAACGTCCAACTGGGGGTTTGCCTCGATCTCGGCAGCGAGTTCGGCGTCAGTCAGCTCACTCATGTACCGTCCGTCGGTCAGTTTGAACACCTCGCGGTTCTTCTCCAGAACCTCCCGCGCCGTTTCCAGCTTGATGTGGGTGATCCCCAGCGACTTGTCCGGCTTCGGTCCAACGGCGAGGCTCCAGTTGAAGAGCCGGCCGAACTCGGTGACCGGTCCGCGCAGGCTGGGGCTGTGGTTCTGGTGCCACTGCTGTTCCTGCCACAGGACGGCCAGCAGAAGCTTCCGGCTCATACCCGTCTCCAGCGCGGCCCGGTCCACCGCGGCGAGGACCGCCGGCGGGACGTTGATCCGGCGGAGCCCGTCGAGCCCGCCCGACAGGCGTAGCGCGATGCCCAGCGGACTGTCGTCCTTGAGTGCGTCTCCCACCAGCTTCGGGTCACCGATGTCGGTGAGACCTCCGATGGTGCGCAGGGCCCGCGCGGCCTCGATGTCCGCCCGGGTGGCCTTCGACAGCGCGGCGGAGATGATGTCGCGGGCGTGTTTCACCGGCTCCAGGTGCTCGGTACCGCCCTTGGGACCCATGACGGACTGGGCCGACTGCACACGGCCGCTGTCGTCCACCTTCAGATCGTGCCTGCGCGCGTAGTCGAGCGCGCTGCGCAGGTCCCTCTGCGCGTCGGCGATGTCGTCGGCGAGATCGTCGTAGACGCGCGCCAGGGCGCGTAAGGCGACGGCGGCCGCTTCGTAGTCGTCGGCGTGCCTGACGAAGCGGCTGCGGGCTGCCTTGCCGGTGTCGCCCACCCAGCAGGTCCGGAGTGTCCCGGCCACCTCGTCACGGGCGTACGAGGCGAGTCCGTCGCACTGCTTCGCCGCGGCCACCGCGTCGTCGGCGGCGTCCCGCCACTTCCGGGGACTGGCTGTGTCGAGTTCCGGGACGGAGACCATCAGGCGCCCTCCAGCCAGCGGGCCGATGACCGAAGTCCGGCCGCCGTGGAGCGGTCCTGGTCGATCTGCTGGTCCATCGCCTTCGTCAGCGCGTCGGCGGCGTCCTCGACCAGGTCGCTCAGACCGTGGAGCCGCTTCTGCCAGGCGTTCACGCAGTCGTCGCTCGCGGCACCGGCAAGCCAACCGGAGTGACTTGTTCCCGCCGCCCGCGCATCGGCCAGTCTCGACTTCGACCGGGCGTCGGTATTGACCGTGCGGATGCCCGACGCCTTCGACCGGACCGGTCCGTCCTCCAGCCCGAAGTCCGCGTTCCCCAGGTCGGCCCCGCCCCGGCCACCACCCTCCGCGGACGCGAGCCGTGTCTGCGCCTCGCGCCTGCGGTTCGCCTCCGCCACGAGCTGATTCCACTCGTCGTCGAACGACATGCTCCCCCTCATGTGTCCGGCCAGGGGCGAGCCGGTCTCTGCCTCCACTGGCACGGCCCCCGCTGTTGCAGAGGCATCCTGTAGTACGGCCTTCTGCGGGGCAAAGGCATACCGGCTGGTTTCCGACAACCGCCGTCGCGCGGACCGGTCCGCCACAAGGCACGAGCGGAGCATCGATACCGGAGCCGGCCGGCCATGGCGCGGGACACGGCCCGGTCGTCGGACGGGCCGAAGCCACGGTCTGCGGCTTCGGCCTGGCCACCGACTACATCCGCGTCAACGCGGACTGCACGACCTGACCGGGCCCGGCCGAGAGCGCGTACCGGCCGAGCGCGGCTGCCGATACACCGCGCTCGGCCCGGTACCGCAGGCGGTTCGGAATGTCGTCGCCCACGCTCCGCGAGTTCCGGCGGGAGCCGGACACGTACCGGTTCCCGGGTCAGTGCGCCACCGTGAACCGCCTGCGGCGGTGCCGGGGATTCTCCGCCTCGTCCAGCAGGGCCACCGCCAGGTCGGCCACCGTGATGCGGGAGACGCCCTCGGCGTCGGTGATCAGTTCGTCGGCGCCCAGCCGGTAGCGGCCGGTACGCTCCCCCGGCTCCAGCCGGGCGGGCGGGCTGAGGTACGCCCAGTCCGCAGCGGACGTGTCGGCGCGGCAGACCGCCAGTTGCTCGGCGCCGGCCTCGGCGACGACCCGCCAGTCGGGGTGGAGGTACCGCGGGTCGTCGAGGACGGTGCGGCCACCGGTGCCGGGCACGGTCAGGCTTCCGGCGCCGCCGACGAGCAGTAACCGGGTGCCTGCTCCGGCCGCGCCCGCCAGCAGGGTCCGGGTGGTGACGGTGAGTTCGCGCTCACGGCCGGGTGCCGGGCGGGTGGCGCCGACCACCACGTCCTGACCGGTGCTCAGTTCGGCCACGCCCTCGGCGCTGCGGGCGTCGCCGGTACGGCCCAGGGCAGTGGCGGGCAGCTCGGGCAGGCGGGCCGCGTCACGGACGACGGCGGTGACCCGGTGGCCCCGGGCCAGCGCCTCGGCCACCACCTGGCCGCCCACGCTGCCGGTGGCTCCGAAGACGGTGATGTTCATGGTCTTCATGGCTTTCAACTCCTCTGGGATTCGGGAGTCTTGACTTCGGCGGATACAGCGGGCACAGCAGGCCCGGCGGGTGCGCCGCCGGCAGAACGGGGCCGGGTCCGGGCTGCGACGAGGGCGGCCAGGACGGTGAGTGCGCCCGCCGTCTGTGCCCAGGTCAGGTGCTGGCCGAGCACCAGCCGGCCGAGCGCGGTGGCGACCAGCGGGCTGAGCAGGCCGAGGAAGGTGACGGCGGTGGGCGACAGGGCGCGGATCCCCCGGAACCACAGGGCGTAGGCGAGTGCCGCGCCGACGACCGACAGGTAGCCGTAGCCGAGCAGGTTGCCGGCGGTCAGCCCGGCGGGCGGCGGCCCCTCGGTGGCCAGGGCGACGGGGAGCAGCAGCAGCCCGCCCGCGACGAGTTGCCAGCCGGTGACGGCGAGCAGGGGCGCGGGCGCGCTCCACCGCTTGCTGAGGACGACGCCGGTGGCCATGACGGCCGCGCCGCCGAGCGCGGCGGCGACGCCGACCGCGTCCAGCTTCGCGTCGGCCCGCAGGACGAGCAGACCGACCCCGGCCACACCCGCCACCCCTGCGAGCGCGGTGCGGACGGTGAACCGCTCGCCCAGCACGGCGGCGGACAGCCCCGCGGCGATCAGGGGCTGCACCGCTCCGGCGGTGGCCGCGACGCCACCGGGGAGCCGGTAGGCGGCGACGAACAGCAGCGCGAGGAACACCCCGATGTTGAGGGCGCCGAGCACGGCCGCGCGCCACCACCACTGCCCGGTGGGCAGGCGGCGGGTGAGGGCGAGGAGGAGGAGCCCGGCGGGCAGGGCACGCAGGACGGCGGCCAGCAGTGGGCGGTCGGGAGGCAGCAGTTCGGTGGTGACGAGGTAGGTGGTGCCCCAGATGGCCGGGGCCAGGGCGGTGGCCAGCAGGATTCCGGCTCGATTACTTAGCACTAAGCAAAAGTATCTCAATGCTAAGAGATCTGGCCATGGCGAGTGACGCATCTCTCACCGCTAAGGAACCGAGTAGGGTGAGGCCATGGCCGATCACGTCGACCGAGTGCTGGAGCAGTGGGCCCGCGAACGCCCCGACCTGGACGCCTCCCCGATGGGGGTGATCGGGCGGCTGGGCCGCCTCTCCCGGCTGATCGACGCCGAACTGCGCCGCACGTTCGCCGCCCACGGCTTGGACCACGCCTCCTTCGACGTCCTGGCCACCATGCGCCGCAGCGGGCCGCCCTACCGGCTGAACCCGGCCGAGCTGATGCGCTCGGCCATGGTCACCTCGGGGGCCATCACCCAGCGTCTGGACCGGCTGGAGGCGCGCGGCCTGGTGGCGCGCTCCCCCAGCGAGACGGACGGCCGCGGCGTGCACGTCACCCTCACCGATGAGGGCCACGCCCTGATCGACCGGGTACTGCCCGACCACCTCGCCACCGAGCACCGCGTCCTGGCCGGACTCACCGGCGCCCGGCGCGGCGAACTCGCCGGGCTGCTGCGCGAGCTGCTGGAGTCCCTCGGGGACCGGGTGGACTGAGCCGGGCGCGCCGACGGTGCCTGCGGGAAGCCGCCCTGCCCGCAGGATGCGAGATACCTTCGCCCGCGCCCTGGCCCGCGCCGCGGGTCTCCCCGCGGCGGGGTAGCCGCCCATGGGGCTGCAGCCCCGGACCCTTGCCCCGGAGACCAGCACCCAGCCGTGATCGGCGTCACGGGCGGCCTGCTCGATGTCGAGCATGTCATCCGGACGGGAGATGAGTAGAAGTGCTCAAGCCGTGACTGCGACAGGGTGCTAACTTTCCGCAGCGAACTGATCACACGAGCCGTGCGGTCGAGGCCGGAGAGAAGCGGGGAGTCCGTGTCCTGGGACGACGAGTGGGCGGAAATGGTGCGCAACGCATCGCACGGTACGAGCATGCGTCTCGCCGGCGCCGACAAGGACGGCAACGGCTGGTCCGGAAACCTGAAATCGGAGAGGGCCGCCTGGATCATGGCAGGGGGCGGCATCGGGGAACTGCGCGGAGACATCAGGAAGGCTCTGGGGACGCTCGAGAAGACGCAAGAGGGCCTCGGGTCGGACGGCGACACCGTCGACGGGGTGCAGAGCGGCGCGGCGCAGTTGGAGGTGTACCGATCCTGGAAGCGCTACCTGGAGGACGTGAGCGGCAGATGTGGCACGCTGAGGACACAGCTCGAGAAGGCCGGCGACGACCATGACGTGAACGACGCCGATGTGAAGAAGGCGTTCGACGGTCTGGACGGCCGGTACAAGGACACTCCCGCCGTCGGCGGCCAGGACCAGGGTCGGTGACCCGGGCCAGTGGACTACACGACGCTCAGAGGCCTCAAGCTCTCGCTGTTCGAAGGTGCGGCGGACGGCTACCGCACCACCAGTGACATGGCCTGCCAGGCCAAAGATCGCATCGACCAGCAGATCACCGCGAAGATGCGGGGAGCACTTGAAGGAGAGGCGGCGGATGCCGCCCTTGGGCAGCTTCGGGAGCTGTCGAAGAACTTCCACTACGCCCAGGTGGAGTGCGGTCTGCTCAGTACGGCTCTCAACGGGCTGGTCTCCGACCTGCGAGCAGCCCGGAAGAAGCTCGACGCCGCAGTCGAGGACGTACAGGGCGAGAAGTTCACCGTGGAGCCCGACGGCTCGGTCACCTACCCCGCGGCGGGAGAAAAGGTCGACGGGAAGATCCCCCAGGGTGGCACCGTCAAGGGCACCACCTACGGCGCGGCCCAGTCGGTCCAGGACCAGGCCGCCATGTTCGGCCCCAACCCGAACTACGCTCGCGCGAAGGGGTACGCCAACCGCATCGCGGCGGCCGTGGAGGAGGCCACAGAGGCCGACTCGAAGTGGGCCCCGAAGTTACGGAAGCTGAAGGCGGACGACGACCTCACCGTCTCGCACAAGGACTGGGCGGACGCCCAGAAGGACATGCGCGGCGTCCGCGAAGCCGCCAAGGACTATCTGGACGGCATCGAACCCCCTCCGAAGGAGGGCACCCCGGAGGAGAACGCCAAGTGGTGGAAGGGACTCTCCGACACCGAGAGAGACGACTACGTCTCTCTCCTTCCCGCCGGCGTCGGCGCTTTGGACGGCCTCCCGGCAGAGGTCCGGGACGAAGCCAATCGGGCCGTCCTCGCCGAGAAACGCGGCCGGTACGAGACGGAACTCAGATCCATTCCTCCCGAGCCCGCCAGGTATTTCCAGGACTATCGGGGTAATCACGCGGTCAGAGCCGAGACCGCAGCCTGGGGAGAGTGGAACGAGAAATACGGGGACAGGAAGGAGCACCTCGAGGGCGCCTTGAAGGGGATGCAGGCCATCCAGGACCGTTTCGACGCCACCGGCGAAGAGGGACTGCCGGATGCCTACCTCCTCGAGTTTTCCCCGGAAGGGAACGGCCGGTCGATCGTCGCCAACGGAAATCCGGACACAGCTGACCGCGTCGCCGTGTACATTCCCGGCACCACGTCGAATCTCGGAAGCATCGGGGGAGACATAAATCGCATGACAAGCCTCTGGCGGGAGAGTCAGGCGATGGCTCAAGGCCAAAGTGTCTCCACTATTACATGGCTCGGTTATGAGGCTCCGCAGAGTATTGTCAAGGACGCACCCATGAGCCACTACGCAGACGATGGGGCGCCTGCCTTCAACAGGTTTCTGGATGGCCTTGAAGCGTCAAACAGCACTGAATCAGGCGGTCACCGAACAGCAATCGGCCACTCATACGGCACCACGCTCATCGGTTCAGCGGCTCGCCAGGGCGATCTCAATGCGGATGACGTGGTGCTCGTAGGAAGCCCCGGTGTGCAGGTAGGGCACGCAAGGGACCTGGACGCACCGCCCGGGCATGTATGGAATGAAGAGGCAGACGGGGACGTGGTTCCCGACATCGGCCGCTACGGCCACGGCGGAAGCCAGTGGACGTTCGGTGGCGGCACGTTCATCATCCCCAGCGACGAACTGTTCGGCGCGAATCAGATGAGCACAGACACGACGGGGCACAGCGATTACTGGGACCCGGGCACCGAGAGCCTGAAGAATCAGGCAGCGGTTGTCGCAGGGCAGTACGACAGGGTTGAAATTGAGAAATAGACTGCGCAGCTCGGTTTTAATGATAGCAGGAATGCTCACCGCGATCACTGGATGCAGCATGACAGAAACGAATGAACCCAGAACTTCGCAAGAGGTCAAGACCCGAAGCGTGGAGGAGGTAAAGGCCGACACCAAGGACGTCTCCAGCGAGGTGCTTAATTTGATCGCCGTCAGGGGAGAGGTGTCGGAGCCGGGGCCAGGAGTCGCGGTGTGCGAAGGAAGGGATCGGGATAAATTCTTCAGAATGATTCACCCGTGGACCCTCACGGCTCCCACCGGGAACGAACTCGAAAGAGCCATGGAGCGTCTCAAGGAAGAACTCCCGAAGAGGGGGTGGAAGATCGTCGAATACGGAAGGAACAGCAGTCGGGCCAAGACTCTTGAACTGACGGCCGACCACACCGGGAAGGAATTCTCCGTCAACGTGGAGTTCTGGGCGGAGAGCGGGGAGAAAAGAAAACCCATGCTGGTCGTCAATGTCGTCTCCGCATGCTACTCGACACGCGGTGGAGAGAGGGTCAGGGAGTACTGACGCCCCGGACGGCCCTGGTGCCGACCGGTCCGGAACCGGCGGCCGCGCCCCTCATGCTCGACCCTCCTTCCACCGGGCCGGATGCGGTCGGAGCCGGCTTCCGGCCCGTGGTCAGCAGCGATCAGGGGATGGGACGGTGGACGTCCGTGCGGGTGGAGGGGCCGGGGGCGGCCTCCGCGATCCAGGGGCCGGGAGTGGAGGGGTCGACGACGCCCTCCTCCAGCCAGGTGTAGACCCCGCCCAGGACGCCGCGCACGACCTTGCGGTCCACGTCGTCGGTGTTGTCCCACAGTCGGCCGAACAGTTCCTCGGCGCGGAGGCGGGCCTGGCGGCAGAAGGCGTCGGCGAGCTGGTAGGCGGCGCGGCCGTCCTCGCCGCGGGCGCGCAGCATCTCCGCACGCACGCAGGCGGCGCTCATGGCGAACAGTTCGGCGCCGATGTCCACGATCCGCCCGAGGAACCCCTGCTTGCCCTCCAGTTTCGCCTGCCAGCGGGACATGCCCAGGAAGGTGGCGCGGGCCAGGCGGCGGGAGGCGCGCTCGACGTAGCGCAGGTGGGCGGCCAGGTCGGGGTGGCCGGCGGGGTGGAACTCGCGGTAGGAGCCGGGCAGTTGGCCGGGGCCGGCGACCAGCTTGGGCAGCCAGCGGGCGTAGAAGCCGCCGGCGCGGACGGCGGCGCGGCCCTTGTCGGTGAGGGTCTTGTCGGGGTCGACCAGATCGCCCGCGACCGACAGGTGGGCGTCGACGGCCTCGCGGGCGATGAGCAGGTGCATGATCTCGGTGGAGCCCTCGAAGATGCGGTTGATGCGCAGGTCGCGCAGCATCTGCTCGGCCGGTACGCCGCGCTCGCCGCGGGCGGCGAGGGAGTCGGCGGTCTCGAAGCCGCGTCCGCCGCGGATCTGGACCAGTTCGTCGGCCATCTCGTACGCCATCTCCGAGCCGTAGAGCTTGGCGAGGGCGGCCTCGATGCGGATGTCGTTGCGGTCGTCGTCGGCCATCTGGGAGGCGAGGTCGAGGACGGCCTCCAGGGCGAAGGTGGTCGCGGCGATGAAGGAGATCTTGCTTCCGACGGCCTCGTGGTACGCGATCGGCTTGCCCCACTGCTCGCGGGCCGCGGACCACTCGCGGGCGATCTTCAGGCACCACTTGCCCGCACCGGCGCACATCGCGGGCAGGGAGAGGCGGCCGGTGTTGAGGGTGGTCAGCGCGATCTTCAGACCGGCGCCCTCGGGGCCGATCCGGTTGGCGGCCGGAACACGGACGCGGTGGAAGCGGGTGACCCCGTTCTCGATGCCGCGCAGGCCCATGAAGGCGTTGCGGTTCTCCACGGTGACGCCCTCGGAGTCGGCCTCGACGACGAAGGCCGTGATGCCGCCCCGGTGGCCTTCCGAGGCCGGTACGCGGGCCATGACCACCAGCAGGTCGGCGACGACGCCGTTGGTGGTCCACAGCTTCACGCCGTCCAGGACGTAGGTGTCGCCGTCGGGTACGGCGGTGGTGGCCAGGCGGGCCGGGTCGGAGCCGACGTCCGGTTCGGTGAGCAGGAAGGCGGAGATGTCGCCCCGGGCGCAGCGCGGCAGGAACGCCTTCTTCTGCTCCTCGGTGCCGAACATCTTCAGCGGCTGGGGCACACCGATCGACTGGTGCGCGGACAGCAGCGCTCCGACGGCGGGGCTGGCCGACCCGGCCAGGGCCAGGGCGCGGTTGTAGTGGAGCTGGCTCAGGCCCAGGCCGCCGTACTCGGGACCGATCTTCATGCCGAGCGCGCCGAGCTCCTTGAGCCCCTTGACGACCTCGTCGGGGACCAGGCCCTCGCGGTCGATGCGCGGGCCGTCGATCTCCGTCTCGCAGAAGTTGCGGAGCCTGGCGAGGAACTCCTCGCCGCGCCGGGCGTCGGCGTCCGCGGGCCGGGGGTGGGGGTGGATCAGGCCGAGGCGGAAGCGGCCGAGGAACAGTTCCCTGGCGAAGCTCGGCTTGCGCCAGTCCTGCTCCCTCGCGGCCTCGGCCACCTGTCGTGCTTCGCGTTCGGAGACGGTCATCACGGTTCACCTCGCACTGCCGGGTACTGCGGAGAACTGCCGGGAACTGCCGACGGGTGCTGCGCGATGCGTGTACCCGTTGCGCACGGTACGTACCGTTTCCGAGGTGCGGTGCACCCGTATGCGACCACCTGTTGAAGCGCTTCGACAACCCGTCGCACAGCATCTGGACAGGCGGTCAGGTCGGGTTTAGGGTCGGTCCGCAGATTCCCTGTCGAAGCGCTTCACCTCAGCCGCTTCCCGCACCGTCCTGGAGAGCACATGGTCACCCTCGCCGAGGTCGCCCGGCACGCCGGAGTCTCCGCCAGCACCGTGAGCTACGTCCTCAGCGGAAAGCGCTCCATCTCGGCCGCCACCCGCGAACGCGTCGAGCAGAGCATCCGGGAGCTGGGCTACCACCCCAACGCCGGTGCGCGTGCGCTGGCCAGCAGCAGGTCGAACATCATCGCCCTGATGATGCCGCTGCGCACCGACATGTACGTGCCGGTGATGATGGAGATCGCCCTGGCCGTCGCCACCACCGCCCGCGCCCACGACCACGACGTGCTGCTGCTGACCGGCGAGGAGGGCCCGGAGGCGGTGCGTCGGGTGGTGGGCAGCGGACTGGCCGACGCGATGATCCTGATGGACGTCGAGCTGGACGACGCCCGCCTGCCGCTGCTGCGCGACACCCGGCGCCCCGCCGTGCTCATCGGCATCCCCGCCGACCCGTCCGGGCTGACCTGCGTCGACCTGGACTTCACCGCCACCGGCGCACTGTGCGTGGAGCACCTGGCCGCGATGGACCACCGCGACATCGCGGTGGTCGGCGAGGCGGCCGCCGTCTACGAGCGGCACACCGGTTTCGCCGAGCGCACCCGCGACGGACTGCGCGCCCGCGCCGCCGAACTGGGCGTGCGGCTGCTGCACCGGCCGTGCGAGGGCAGCTACGCGGCGATGGCCGGGACGCTCTCGCGCATCCTCGACGAGCGTCCCGGCACCACCGGCTTCGTCGTGCAGAACGAGGCCGCCATCGACCCGCTGCTGAGCCTGCTGCGCCAGCAGGGCCGGGCCGTGCCCGAGGACGTCTCGGTGGTCGCCATCTGCCCCGACCAGGTGGCCGTCCAGGCGTCCGTGCGCCTGACCTCGGTGGCCATCCCCGCGCACGAGATGGGCCGCCGCGCGGTGGAGCTGGTGATGGCCAGGGTGCGCGGGGAGCGCGGGGAGCGTCTGGAACTGCTGCCCCCGCGGCTGACGGTGCGGGCAAGCTCCGGCCCGGCCCCCGCCGCCCGCTGACCCCTCACCCGCCGTTCTCCCCCGCTTCTCCCCGCTCTTCCCGCCCGACCGGTCCGCACCCCGACGAGCCCCTCAGGAGCCCCGTGTCCACACCCGCCTTCTCCCCTCCTCCCTCCTCCCTGGCCCAGTCCTCCCCCACCCGCGGCACCTTCCGCACGCGCGACGGCGCGCTGGAGTGGCGCGGGCGGCAGGAGACCGTACGCGTCGAGCCCTGGGGTCCGGACGCCGTACGAGTGCGCGCCCGGCTGGGCGGCCCGGTCCTGGACGGACTGCCCGGCGCCCTCCTGGCCGGTCCGCCGCCCGCCGGTTCCGGGCCGGACATCCGGATCGAGGACGACCACGCGCGGGTGACCTGTGGTGCGATCACCGCCGTGGTGAGCACCGACGGCATGCTGCGCTTCGTGCGCACCGGCGACGGCGCCGAGCTGCTGGCCGAGGACCGCGCGCACTTCTGGTGGCCCGGCTCCCGGCTGCACACCGCCACCGGCAACGGCTACCACCGCCTGGAGCAGCGCTTCGCCGCCTACTCCGGCGAGCGGCTGTACGGGCTGGGCCAGCACCAGCACGGGCTGCTGGACCACAAGGGCGCGGTGATCGACCTCGTCCAGCGCAACGCCGAGGTCTCCATCCCCGTGCTGACCTCCTCGCGCGGCTACACCCTGCTGTGGAACAACCCGGCCGTCGGGCGGGTGGAGCTGGCGCACAACGGCACCCGCTGGGTGGCCGACTCCGCCCGCCAGATCGACTACTGGATCACCGCAGGCGACCCGGCCGACGCCCAGCGCCGCTACTCGGCCGCCACCGGCCGCAGTCCGATGCTGCCCGAGTGGGCGGCCGGCTTCTGGCAGTGCAAGCTGCGCTACCGCACCCAGGACGAACTGCTTTCGGTGGCACGGGAGTACAAGCGGCGCGGGCTGCCCCTGTCGGCGATCGTCTGCGACTTCTTCCACTGGACGCACCTGGGCGAGTGGCGGTTCGACCCGGCCGAGTGGCCCGACCCGGCCGCCATGGTCAAGGAGCTGGAGGGGCTGGGGGTGAAGCTGGTGGTCTCGGTGTGGCCGTCGGTCTCGCCGCTGAGCGAGAACCACCGGCCCATGGAGCAGCAGGGCCTGTTCATCGGCACCGAGTACGGGCCGATGGCTCACGCCGACTGGCCGGACAAGGGGGTGGCCGAGCCCGTCCAGGTCGCCTTCTACGACGCCACCGACCCCGACGCCCGTGACTTCGTGTGGTCCCGCATCCGGGAGAACTACCTGTCGTACGGCATCACGGCGTTCTGGCTGGACGCCGGGGAGCCGGAGCTCAAGCCCGGTTTCGCGGCCAATCTGCGCTACCACGCCGGTCCGGGGCCGGAGGTGTCCAACCTCTACCCGCGCGAGAACGCCCGTACCGTCCACGACGGCCTGGCAGCCGAGGGCGTCACCGAGATCGTCTCGCTGAACCGGTCGGCCTGGGCGGGCTCCCAGCGCTACGGCGCCGCCCTGTGGTCCGGTGACATCGGCACCGACTTCGCCACCCTGCGCCGCCAGATCGCGGCCGGCCTCAACACCGCGCTGTCGGGCATCCCGTGGTGGAACACCGACATCGGCGGCTTCCACGGCGGCGACCCGGACGATCCGGCCTACCGCGAGGTGATGGTGCGCTGGTTCCAGTTCGGCGCGCTCTCTCCGCTGATGCGGCTGCACGGCTTCCGCGATCCGGGGATGCCGCTGGGCCCGGACATGACCGGCGGGCCCAACGAGGTGTGGTCCTACGGCGAGGAGGCCGGGGAGATCCTGGAGGCGTACCTGCGGCTGCGCGAGCGGCTCAGGCCGTACGTGCTGGAGCAGATGCGCGCCGCCCACACCGAGGGGCTGCCGCCGATGCGTCCGCTGTTCCTGGAGTTCCCCGGCGATCCGGCCGCCTGGGAGGTGGACGACGCCTATCTGTTCGGGCCGGATCTGCTGGTGGCGCCCGTGCTGGAGGCCGGCGCCCGGGAGCGCACGGTGCACCTGCCGGCCGGGGCGGAGTGGACGGACGCCTGGACGGGTGAGAGGTACCCCGGCGGCGGGCCGGTCACCGTGCCCGCGCCGCTGGAGCGGATCCCGCTGTTCCTGCGGGACGGCGCCCGGCTTCCGGTGAAGGAGGACTGAGGTGGTTGGCGGCTCCCGGGTGCAACGGGAACGGCGGCGCCGGCGGATCGCATCCGCCGGCGCCGCCGCCGTTCCCCCTGTGTGCGGGGCGTGCCCGCCGCCCTATGCGGGCGGCTCCTCGCACAGGACGGCGGCGCCGTGGCGGCCGAGCGTGATCGCGTGCTCGTGCCGCCGCCCGGTGAGCTCGTCGGTCGCCGGGGCGGGCAGGGGGACGGTGGCCGGCTCGCGCCGGTGGTTGAGGAGGAACAGCCGGGCGCCGCGGCGTACGGTCTCCACTCCCGTGGGCAGTCCGGGAAGCGGAGGCCGCAGCCCGGCCTCGCCGGCCGCGCGGGACAGCAGGGCGCGCAGCGCGGCGGGACCGGGGAGGGTGGACAGGTACCAGGCGGTGCCGTCGCCGAAGGGGTGGCGGGTGATCGCGGGACGGCCGTCGAGTTCGCCGCCGCGGTAGGCGGCGACGGTCTCGGCGCCGGGCAGGGTCTCGAAGTCCTCGCGCCACAGGGTGCCGACGGGCCCGGTGGCGTCCTCCCCGGCGGCGTCCGCGCCGAGGAGGGTGCCGCAGGGGGCGAGCGGCTGGACCTCGCCCTCGTCCAGCGGCCACCACTCGTGCACGGTGCCGATGCCCAGCACCTCGCGCAGCCGGGCGTCCACACCGCCCTCGCGCACCCGGTCGTCGGTGTCGGCGACGCCGGTGAAGAAGCCGCACACCAGGGTGCCGCCGCCACGCACGTAGGAGAGGAGGTTGTCCAGGGCCGCGTCGGTGAGCAGGTACAGATGGGGGACGGCGACCAGGGCGTAGCCGTCCAGATCGCTCTCGGGGTGGGCGAAGTCGCAGGTCAGATGGGACTCCCACAGGGCTCGGTGCCAGGCGCGCAGCGGCCGCTCGTAGGTGAGGAGGCTGGAGGGGCGGCCGGCGGACAGGGTGGCCCACCAGGCGTTCCAGTCGTGCAGTACGGCCGCCCGCGCGGTCACGGGCGAGCCGGTGACCGCGCCCAGGCGTCCCAGGTCCGCGCCCAGTTCGCGCACCTGGTGGAAGGTGCGGCCGCGCGGTCCGGCGTGGGAGACCATCCCGGAGTGGAACTTCTCGCTGCCCTGCCGCGACTGGCGCCACTGGAAGAAGCAGATCCCGTCCGCGCCGCGCGCCACGGCCTGCAGTGACCACAGCCGTGTCAGGCCCTCGGGCCTGGGGTGGTTGACGCCGCGCCAGTTGACCGGGCCGGCGGCCTGTTCCATCAGCAGCCAGGGGCCGCGTGCCTGGGAGCGGGTGAGGTCCTGCACCAGCGCTCCCCATGCCGCGCCGTCGTCCCCGTCCGGGTCGGCGGGATCGGGGTAGAGGTCGACGGAGACGACGTCCTCGCGCTTCGCCCACGTCCAGCCGTCCTGGCCGACGAAGAGCGGCATGAAGTTGGTGGTGACGGGGATGTGCGGGGTGCGCTCCACCAGGGCGTCGCGTTCGGCGGTGAAGCACTCCAGCAGAGCGTCGCTGGTGAAGCGGCGGAAGTCCAGTTCCTGGGCGGGGTTGACCATGTACTGGGCGCGGCGCGGCGGGATGATCTCCTCCCAGTCGCCGTAGCGCTGGCTCCAGAAGGCCGTGCCCCAGGCCTCGTTGAGCGCGTCCAGGCTTCCGTGGCGGGCACGCAGCCAGCGGCGGAAGTGGGCGGCGGTGGCATCGCACCAGCAGGCGGTGCCGTACTCGTTGTTCACGTGCCACAGCCGCAGGGCGGGGTGGCCGCCGTAGCGGTCGGCGAGGTCGGCGGTGATACGCAGGGCGTGGTCGCGGTAGACGGGCGAGGAGGCGCAGAAGTGGTTGCGCGAGCCGTACCAGACCACCGCGCCCGTCTCGTCGCGCGGCAGGGTCTCGGCGTGGCGGACGCCCATCCAGGGGGGCGGGGAAGCGGTGGGGGTGGCCAGGCAGACGCCGATCCCGCCCGCGTGGAGCAGGTCAAGGACGCGGTCGAGCCAGCCGAAGTCGCGTTCCCCCGGGCGGGGTTCGAGCCGTGCCCAGGAGAAGACGCCGACGGTGACGAGGCTGACGCCCGCCTCGCGCATCAGCGCCATGTCCTCGTACCAGACGGACTCGGGCCACTGCTCGGGGTTGTAGTCGCCGCCGTAGAGGATCCGGCCGCGGGTGACGTCGGCGAGGGTGGGCCTGGGTGAGGGTGTCACAGGATGCCTCCGTGGCGGGCGCCGCGGTCGCCCGTGTGCTGTGGCGGCGGTCGGGTCGGTCCGGTGGCGGCGGTGGTTGCGGCGGTCCGGCGGTCAGCCCTTGACCGCGCCGATGAGCATGCCCTTCTTGAAGTGCTTCTGGACGAAGGGCGAGAGCACGGCGACCGGCACCAGGGCCAGCACCATCACGGCCATCTGCACCGAGAGGCTGTGGATCTGGCCGGTGTTGATGATCTGGGACATGCCCGCGGGCCGCTCGCCCTTGAGGACGATCTGGTTGAGAACCACCTGAAGCGGCATCTTGGTCTGGTCGTTGAGGTAGATGGAGGCGTTGAACCAGGCGCTCCAGTAGCCCACCGCGTAGAACAGCGAGATCACCGCCAGCACCGGTTTCGACAGCGGCATCACGATCTGCCACAGGATGCGGAACTCACCGGCGCCGTCGATGCGGGCGCTGTCGATCAGCTCCGGTGCGGTGTTCATGAAGAACGCCCGCAGCACCAGGACGTTGAACACGCTCACCGCGCTGGGCAGGATCAGCGAGGCATGGGTGTCGATCAGTCCGAGGGACTGGACCAGCAGATAGGTGGGGATCAGTCCGGCGCCGAAGAACATCGTCGCCAGCAGCGTCATCAGCATCGGCCGGTGCCCGAAGGAGCCCGGGCGGGACAGGCCGTAGGCGCACAGCACCGAGACGGTCATGCTGAACAGCGTGCCGGCGACGGTGACGCAGACGCTGATGACGGCGGCCCGGGTGACCTGGCCGCCGGAGAGCAGCTCCCGGTAGGCCTCGAAGGTGATGCCGTCGGGCACGATCACCAGGCCGCCGGCCTGGCGGATGGTCTCGGCCGACGACAGGCTGGTGACGATCACGATCCACAGCGGAAAGAGGATCGCCAGGCAGGCGACGGCCAGTACCGCGCCCTTGGCGGCGGTGCCGACACCGCTGGGCGACTCCTCCCAGGCGGGGCGCATCCGGGCTCCGGCGCCCTCTGTCCCGTGGTCCTCGGTCAGCACGCTCACTTCTTGTACACCCCCTGCTCGCCCAGCAGATGGGCGGTCTTGTTGGCGGCCAGCACCAGGCAGAGGCCGAAGACGCCCTTGACGACGCCGACGGCCGCCGCGTAGCCGAAGTCGCCGTTCTCCAGGCCGACGTTCCACACGTAGGTGTCCAGCACCTCGGCCGCTCCGGTGCCCACCGCCGTGCGCTGCAGGAGTATCTGCTCGAAGCCGACGGTGAGGGCGTCGCCGACGCGCAGCACCAGCAGCAGGGCGATCACCGGGCGCAGCGCGGGCAGGGTGATGTGCCACATCCGCCGCCACCGGCCCGCCCCGTCCGCGGCGGCGGCCTCGTACAGCTCGTGGTTGACGGCGGCCAGCGCGGCGAGGAAGACGATGATGCCCCAGCCCGCGTCCTTCCAGATGGCCTGGAAGGTGATCAGGAACTTGAAGAAGCCGGGGTCGGTCATCAGGTCGAAGCCGTCGCCCCAGCCGTTCTCGCGCATGCTCTGGGCGATGATCCCGGCGCCGCCGAGGATCTGCTGGAAGACGGTGATGACCAGCACCCAGGAGAAGAAGTGCGGCAGGTAGAGCACGCCCTGCGCCCAGGCGCGCACCCGGGGACTGATGACGCTGTTGATCAGCAGGGCCAGCAGGACGGGGACGGGGAAGAAGAACACCAGCTGGATGAGGAAGATCAGCAGGGTGTTCTCGACCGCCGACCAGAAGTAGGGGTCCTCCCACATCCGCTGGAAGTTCTCGCCGCCGGTCCACGGGCT
The DNA here is from genome assembly GCF_043660855.1 of Streptomyces shinuiensis. Classification (NCBI taxonomy): domain Bacteria; kingdom Bacillati; phylum Actinomycetota; class Actinomycetes; order Kitasatosporales; family Streptomycetaceae; genus Streptomyces; species Streptomyces shinuiensis. Next base: position 1,586,587 of record NZ_JBIHML010000001.1, read on the forward strand.
GAGGGTGAAGGACTCGGTGAAGGAGTCGCCGAGGTAGGGGTCGAACTCCTTGAAGGCGACGGCGTTGCCCAGCAGCGGTACGTAGGCGAAGACCAGGACCAGCAGCAGGGCGGGCAGCGTCATCAGGACCAGGGCGCGGTCGCGGCGCAGCCGGTGCCGCCGGGTGATACCGCCGGGTGGTGGGGAGGCCTTGGCCTTCCCGCGGCCGCCGCCTCCGCCGCCACCGCGTCCGCGTGGCGGTTCCCCGTCCGCGGTCGGCGAGCCGGCCGGGGCGGCCGGGGCGGCCGGGGCCAGGTGCGGCGCCGGGGCCATCCCGGTGGGGCCGGTGCCGCCGGCCGGTGCCTCGCCGGGGGCCGTGCTGTGGGACACGGGACTCTCCTCGTCAGCGTCGTTCCGGCCCCGGCCGGTGATGCGGCGCGCCGCGGTGGACGCCGTACCACCGGGTCGGGGGCCTGTGTGCGCGGGTGCGTCAGGCGGCGTACTCGCCGGCGTCCTCGATCAGCTTCCGGTACCAGTCGCGCAGGTCGTCGCCGCCGGCCCTGCGCCAGTCCTCGACGGCCTTCTGCACGTCGGAGACCTTCTTGCGGCCGCGTACCACGTCGTTCTCCAGGTCCTCGAACTGGTCGCCCAGGTTGGCCCAGCGGTTGGGCTCGCGGACCTGCATCCCGTACAGCAGCGGCTTCTTCATGAAAGCGCCCATCCGCTGCTGCCAGCCGCACCAGTCCCGCACCACCCGGGGGTGGTCGGGGAAGGCGGCGACGGCCTCGGCGCTGGCGGTGAAGAAGTAGGTGTCCTGGACTTCGGTGACGCCCTGCCCCGTCTTGGTGGGCACGCCGTCCTTCAGCGTGTGGTGGGTGCCCTCCACTCCGTACCTGACCAGGCGGTTCTCCCTCGTCCCGTAGGGGGCGGCGGCGAAGTTGGCGATGGCCAGGCATTCCTGGACCGTCTCCTTGGACGCCTTGCGGTTGATGAAGGCCCAGATGCCGGCCGGGTTGGCGAAGTAGAGTTGCGGGTCGCCGCCGTCGTGGCCGAAGACATCCATGCCCTGGACGCGGAAATCCGGGTTCTGCTCGCTCTGCTCGAAGGTCCAGCCGTACCACTTGGCATTGCCGTCGTTCATGATCATCGACTGGCCGGCGGTGAAGCGGGTGCCGGCGTCGCCCCGGCCGGTCTTGGCGTCGGGGTGGACGACGCCCGCGGTGTAGAGCTTGCGGGTCCACTCCAGCGCCTCGAGGTAGTTGTCCGTCTCGATGCGGTGGACGAGCTTCTCGCCCTGCCGCTCCCAGCAGTACGGCTTGTCCGGCAGCACGCCGAAGACGTTGAACGCCGTCCACTTCATGTCCTCACACGCCCACACCTTGGATTTGGGCGCGGTGATCTCCTTGGCGAGGTCCATGAACTCCTGCGGGCTGGTGGGCACCTGCCAGCCCTTGTCCTCGAAAACGTCCTGGCGGTAGTAGGGGATGATGATGTCGACCGCGCCGGCGGGGATCGGCAGACCCCTCAGCTTCCCGCCGAAGATGGACATCTGCCAGGCGGCGGTGGGGATCGCGGCGAGGTTGGGGTAGTCCTTGACCTTGTCCCCCGACAGGTACGGTCCGAGATCGGCGAAGCGGCTGCCGATGGCGCTGGGGATCTTGCCCTGCATCTCCCAGCTGGGGATCACCACCATGTCGGGGATGCCGCTGGAGGCGAGGACGGCGCCGAGCTTCTCGCCGTAGGTGTTGCCGTCCTGGGTCCGCCAGTCGACCTTCACGCCGATGGCCTTGTCGACGGCCCGGTAGTAGGCGCAGTCCTTCTCGGGCGGGGTGCCCCACAGCGGGCTCATGATGGCGACCTCGCCGCCCCCGCCCATCTTCTCGGGGACGGAGGCGGGCAGCGCGTCGTACGGCTCGGCCTTGCCGGTGAAGCCGGGGCGCGACCCGTTCTCGCTGGGGATGTCGGGCTCGACGACCTTCGAGGCGACGTACGCCGGGAGGATCTTCGCCGCGTCCTTCTTCGTCGTCGTGCCCTCGTTCCGGTTGCCGCCGCCCTCGGAGGAGCACGCCGACAGCAGCGGTACGCCGCCCACCGCCGCGGCGGCGACGGCCGTCGAGGCCAGGAAGGTTCTCCGGCTGGGGCTGGTGGTCTGGGACATGGCGGCAACCCTTCGTGGCGGCGCATCGGCGGGACGGACGGGACGGACGGACGGCGTGCGGCCCCGCCGGTCGGGCAGGTCGGTCGAAGCGCTTCGATGTTGCGCCGAGATTAAGTGCGAGGGTCATACCGCGCAAGGGTCGGGGCAAAGAAACATCGAGGCGCCGGAAGTGGCCCGGATACAGGTAGTTCACGGGCACGGGCGGCTGTCTTGCGTTCAACTCCTTGACACCCACCCCGCTGCCACCCCAGCATCGAAGCGCTTCGAATGCATGCTGCCGCACCACACCAAGCACCGCAGCACGTACCACCGCGCGCACCACCGCGCGGTGGCAGCCGCCCATCTCCCGGAGGAGACCTTCCGCACGTGAGCACCGACCAGCCGCCCTTCCGCGACCCGGCGCTGCCGGCCCGTGAGCGCGCCGCCGACCTGCTGGCGCGGCTCACGCCCGACGAGCGCGTCGCGATGCTGCACCAGTTCGCCCCGGCCGTGGAGCGTCTGGGCGTCGCCGCCTTCCGCACCGGCCAGGAGGCGCTGCACGGCGTGGCCTGGATGGGCCCGGCCACCGTCTTCCCCCAGGCCGTGGGGCTCGGGGCGACCTGGAACGACGAGCTGGTACGGAGGGTGGGCGAGGCCGTCGGGCGGGAGGTACGCGCGATGCGGGCCCGCGACCCGCGCGTCGGGCTGAACGTCTGGTCGCCCACGGTCAACCTGCTGCGCCATCCGCTGTGGGGCCGGAACGAGGAGGGCTACTCCGAGGACCCGCGTCTGACCGCCGCGATCGCCACCGCCTACACCCGCGGCCTGCGCGGCGACCACCCCACCCGTCTGCGCACCGCCCCGGTGCTCAAGCACTGGCTGGCGCACAACAACGAGACCGACCGCGACACCTCCTCGGCCTCGGTGCGCCCGCGCGTGCTGCACGAGTACGAGCTGCCGGCCTTCCGCGGCCCTGTCGAGGCGGGCACGGTGGCCGGGGTGATGCCCGCGTACAACCTGGTCAACGGCCGCCCCAACCACCTCTCTCCGCTGCTGGCCGAGCAGTTGCGCACCTGGTGCGGCCACGATCCGGTGGTGTGCTCGGACGCCGGCGCGCCCAGCAACCTGGCCGACTCCCAGGGCTACCTCGACACCCACGAGGAGGCCACCGCCGCCGCCCTGCGCGCCGGGGTGGACAGCTTCACCGACCACGGCGAGGACTCCTCGGTGATCATCTCCCGGGTGCGCGGCGCGCTGGAACGCGGGCTGATCGGGCAGGAGCACGTGGACGCGGCGGTGCTGCGGCTGCTGGCGATGCGGTGCTCGCTGGGCGAGTTCGACCCCGAACCGTTCGACGGGGACGCCGCCTTCGACACCCCCGGGCACCGGGAACTGGCGCGCGAGGCCGCCGAGCAGGCGGTCGTCCTGCTGCGCAACGACGGTCTGCTGCCGCTGGCGGACGGGGTACGGGTCGCGGTCGTCGGGCTGCTGGCCGACGAGTGCAAGCTCGACTGGTACAGCGGCACGCTGCTGCGCCGCTCCACCCCGCTGGACGGACTGCGGGCGCGGTTCGGGGCGGACCGGGTGGTGTACGCCGAGGGCGCCGACCGGGTGCTGCTGCGCTGCCCGGGCGGATGGCTGGCCGTGCCCGAGGCCGGTCCCGGCGGTGCGGACGCGGAAGGTGAGGGCGCGGGCGGCCCGGCGGCCGGGGGCGCGCTGGACCCGGCGCTGCTGCGAGGCCGCACCGATCTGCCGCCGCTGACGGTGAGCGCCGATGCCGGGGAGGAGTTCGCGCTGGTCGACTGGGGCGGCGGGGTGCTGACGCTGCGCGCGGGCCGCGGCCGCTATCTGTCGGTCGCCGACGACGGCTTCGTACGCGCCTCGGCCGAACAGCCGGGCGGCTGGGTGGTCCAGGAGACCTTCGAGCTGGAGCCCCACGACGGCGGACACCTCCTCAGGCACCGGGGAACGGGCCGGTACGTGGAGGTCGCCGCCGACGGCGTCCGGGTTGCCGCCGAGGGCGCGGCGGGGGCGGTCTTCGACGTCGAGACGGTCCTGCGCGGCGAGGGCGAGGTGCGGGCCGCCGCGCGGGAGGCCGACGTGGTGGTCGTCGTTGCGGGCAACGACCCGCACATCGGCGGGCGCGAGACCGAGGACCGCACCACCCTCGCCCTTCCACCGCAGCAGGACCGGCTGTGGCGGGCGGCCCGCGCCGCCAACCCGCGTACCGCACTGGTGCTCACCTCGGCCTACCCGTACGCGATCGGCGACGCGGACGAGGCGCTGCCCGCCCTGCTGTGGACCGCCCACGGCGGGCAGGCGGCCGGGCAGGCCCTGGCAGCGGTGCTGGCCGGTGACGTCTCACCGGGCGGGCGGCTGCCGCAGACCTGGTACGCCGGCGACGCCGATCTGCCCGGTCTGCTGGACTACGACATCATCGGCTCGCGCACCACCTACCTGTACTTCGACGGTACGCCGCTCTACCCGTTCGGCCACGGCCTGTCGTACACCTCCTTCGGCTACGACGAGCCGGAGGTCTCCTGCGACGGCGAGGCACTGACCGTGCGCTGCGCGGTGACCAACACCGGTGCGGTGGCGGGCGACGAGGTGGTCCAGCTCTACGTACGTGCCGTCGACACGGCCGGGTGCCGACTGCCCCGCCCGCACCGCGCGCTGGCGGCCCACCGCCGGATCCGGCTGGGCCCGGGCGCGTCGCGGGAGGTGGAGTTCACCGTCCCGGTCTCCCGGGCCCTGGGCTTCTGGGACGTGGCCCACGGCCGGTGGCGGGTGGCCCCGGGCTCCTACGCCGCCGACATCGGCGCCTCCAGCGCCGACATCCGCCGCAGCGCGGTCTTCCGCGTCGACGGCGAGCCCCGCGCCCCGCGTCCGGTGGCGGGCATCCGGGCCGCCGACTACGACGAGCAGAGCGGCACCGAGCTGGTGGACCTGAGCCGGGAGCGCGGTGACGCGGTCGCCCCGGTCGGCCCGGGGGCGGCCGAACTGGTCTTCCACGACTGCGACTTCGGAACCGGTGCCGGTTCCGTGACGGTGGAGGCCGCGCGCGCCGAGCCGGGCGAGGCGGAGATCGTCCTGCGTCTGGACGGCGACGGCGAGGACGGCGAGGACGGTCAGGGCCGCGTTCTGGCCCGTCTCAGCGTCCCCCGCAGCGGCGACCGCTACGCGTACACCACCGTGCGGGCCGCCCTGGAAGGTCCGCCCTCGGGCGTGCGCGATCTGCGCGTCACCCTGCACGGCTCCCTCAGACTGGCCCGTCTGGGCTTCGGCGGTCCCTCTTCCGCCGAAGCCACCTGACGACGGGCGGGCCCGCGCCGCGGTCCGGTCCTCCTTCCGGGGCCGGGCCGCGGCGGCTGCCCGGCGGCCGGGCGTGGCGAGGGGACTACAGGTCCAGGCCGGTGAGGACCATCACCCGCTCGTAGGTGTAGTCCTCCATGGCGAACAGCACGCCCTCACGCCCGACGCCGGACTCCTTGGTACCGCCGTAGGGCATCTGGTCGGCGCGGTAGGAGGGCACGTCGCCGATGACCACCCCGCCGACCTCCAGAGCGCGGTGGGCCCGGAAGGCCGCCTGCACGTCGTGGGTGAACACCCCCGCCTGCAGGCCGTACCTGGAGTCGTTGACCGCGGCGAAGGCGGCCTCCTCGCCGTCGACCGAGGTCAGCGTGAGCACGGGGCCGAAGACCTCCTCGCAGGAGACCGCGGCGTCGGCGGGCACGTCCGCGAGGACGGTGGGGGCGTATGTGGCTCCGTCGCGCTTGCCGCCGGTCAGCAGCTTCGCACCGGCCGCGACCGCCTCGTCCACCCAGGACTCCACCCGCTTCGCGGCGTCCTCGCTGATCAGCGGGCCGACGTCGGTGGCGTCGTCGGACGGGTCGCCGGTGGCCAGCGCCTCGACGGCCTCGACCACCCTGGGTACCAGCCGGTCGTGGACCGAGGCGTCGGCGACGACGCGCTGGACGGAGATGCAGGACTGGCCGCCCTGGTAGTTGGAGAAGGTCGCGATGCGCTGCGCGGCCCGGTCCAGGTCGGCGTCGGAGGAGTAGTCGGCCAGTACGACGGCCGCGCCGTTCCCGCCCAGCTCCAGCGTGACGCGCTTGCGGGGCACGGTGTCCAGGATGGACCAGCCCACGGGGCCGGAGCCGGTGAAGGAGATGACCGGAAGGCGCTCGTCGGCCACCAGGGAGGGCATTCGGTCGTTGGGGACGGGGAGCACCGACCAGGAGCCGGCCGGCAGGTCCGTCTCGGCCAGCAGCTCACCGATGAGCAGTCCGGACAGCGGGGTGGCCGGGGCGGGCTTGAGGATGATCGGCGTGCCGACCGCGATGGCCGGGGCGACCTTGTGGGCGCACAGGTTGAGGGGGAAGTTGAACGGCGCGATGCCCAGCACCGGTCCGCGCGGGAAGCGCCGGGTCAGGGCGAGGCGGCCGGTCCCGCCCGCGTCGGTGTCCAGCCGCTGCGCGGTGCCTCCGTTGAAGCGGCGGGCCTCCTCGGCGGCCCAGCGGAAGACCGACACGCAGCGGCCGACCTCGCCGCGGGCCCACTTCACGGGCTTGCCGTTCTCGGCGGAGATCAGCTTCGCGACCTCCTCGGCACGCTCGGCGAGCCGCCGGTGGACGTGGTCCAGGGCGGCGGCGCGCACATGCGCGGGGGTGGCCGCGAACTCGGCGGCCACCTCGGCCGCGGCGGCCACGGCCTGCTCGACCTGGGCCTCGGTGGGGACGCTGACGGTGCCGACGCTCCGTCCGTCCCAGGGCGAGGTGACCTCGAAGGTCTCGTCGCCGGTCGCCTCGCGGCCGGCGAGCCAGAACGCGTGTGGGGAGGTCGCTGTGGTCACTGCGTATCCCGGCCCTTCCGAAGTGGTGGAGCGGTGGAGGTGGTGGTCGGGGCCCGGCTGCTGCGCGGCCGGCTCCTGCCACCACCGTAGGGGCCGGAGCCGTACGGGACTCTTGTCCGGCACGTATCACTCGGGTTGTTCCGCGCACCGCTTTGTCGGAAAGGGCCCGGTTGCCCGCCGACCACTTTGCCGCGACCATGACACGGCACGGAACGCACCACCCCCACCCGTCGAACTGGACACCCCAGGAGACGCGATGCGTAGACGTCCTCACGGGCGGCGGACCCTCACCGCCGCCCTCCTCCTCACCCTCGCACTGGCCGTTCCGCTCGGGGCACAGGCCACCGCCGCCCCTCCCGACGACGGCCGGCGGGCCGCCCCCGCCGGCGAGCGGCAGTACGAGATCGCCGGGATCACCGGCGTCGAACAGCGCACGGCCATCGCCCGTACGGGTACGGCCATCGACGCGGTGCGCGAGCACTCGGTGGTGGTCACCGCCGACGCCGCGCAGGCCGAGAAGCTGCGGAAGGCCGGCCACCGACTCACCGCCCTGCCCGCTCCCCCTCAGCGGGGCGCCGCAAGCGACGGGGTGAACACCCTCGACTTCCCGCCCAGTGACTCCGGCTACCACAACTACGCCGAGACCATGGCGGCCATCGACGGGTATGTGCAGGAGCACCCGGACATCATGGCCAAGAAGGTCATCGGCAAGACCTACCAGGGCCGGGACATCGTCGCCGTCAAGATCAGCGACAACGTCTCCGCCGACGAGAGCGAGCCGGAGGTGCTGTTCACCCACCACCTGCACGCCCGCGAGCACCTCACCGTGGAGATGGCGCTGTACGTGATCCGCGAGTTCGGCGAGCGGTACGGCAGCGACTCCCGCATCACCCGCATGGTCGACAGCCGCGAGCTGTGGGTGATCGCCGACGTCAACCCCGACGGCGGCGAGTACGACATCGCCTCGGGCAGCTACCGGAGCTGGCGCAAGAACCGCCAGCCCAACTCCGGCTCCTGGTACGTCGGCACCGACCTCAACCGCAACTGGTACTACAAGTGGGGCTGCTGCGGCGGCTCCTCCTCCAGCCCCTACAGCTCCACCTACCGCGGCCCGTCCGCCGGGTCCGCGCCGGAGGTGCAGGTGGTCGCCGATTTCGTCCACAGCCGCGTCGTGGGCGGAGAGCAGCAGATCAAGGCGCACATCGACTTCCACACCTACAGCGAACTGGTGCTGTGGCCCTACGGCTACACCTACAGCGACACCGCTCCGGGGCTCACCCAGGACGACCGGAACGCCTTCGCCACCGTCGGCAGGGCGATGGCCGCGTCCAACGGCTACACCCCCCAGCAGTCCAGCGACCTGTACATCACCGACGGCACGATCAACGACTGGCTGTGGGCCGAGCACCGCATCTTCAGCTACACCTTCGAGATGTACCCCGGCCCGAACGGGCGGGACGGCTTCTACCCGCCCGACGAGGTGATCGAGCGGGAGACCAGCCGCAACGAGGACGCCGTCCTGCTGCTGCTGGAGAACGCCGACTGCATGTACCGCTCGATCGGCAAGGAGCAGCAGTACTGCTCCTGACGCCCTGACCGCACCCGGTCCCCGCGGGTCCGGTCCTTTGGGCCTCAGCCCTTCCGGGGCCGCCCCTGGTCCCTCCGGACCGGGGGCACGGTCGCCGTCGCCTTGAGCGCCAGCCACAGCTCCATCCGCACGTCCGGGTCGTCCAGCGACCGGCCGAGGATCTCCTCGACCCGCCGCATCCGGTAGCGGAGGGTGTGCCGGTGGACGCCGAGGTCGGCGGCGGCCGCGTCCCACTGCCCGTGCCGGGAGAGCCAGGCGTGCAGCGAGGCGACCAGATCGCCGCGGCCGCGCGCGTCGTGCTCGTACAGCGCGCGCAGCATCCCGTCGGCGAAGGCGCGCACCGCCTCGTCGGCCAGCAGCGGGAGTACCGAGCCGGAGGCCACGTCCTCGTGCTCGACCAGCGACCGGCCGCGGCGTCGGGCGACGGACAGCGCCTGCCCGGCCTGTTTGAACGCCGCGGCCACGGAGGCGAGCCCGGCGGGCGCCGACACGCCGACGACCACACCGTGTTCCGTGCCGGCGCCCACTGCGCCGCCCCCGCCCGCCGTCTCGCTCCGGCTCGCGAAGTCCGCGCAGGCCGCCGCGGCGGCGCCGCCGTCCGCCACCAGTCCCACCAGCCGCCGGTCGTGCCGGACCAGCAGAACGGACTCCCCCGCCCGGGCGGCGGCCGACTCGGCCTTCTCGGCGAGCGTCTCCACCCCGGCGGGCAGGGCACCCTCCGGCTCGCCCGCCTCTTTGGGAGCGCCGCCCACGGTCCCGTCCGCGCCGGGCTCCCGGGCGTCCGCCGCCTTGCGCCGCACCGACACGCCCTCGGCCACGACCACCCGCAGCGGCTCGTCCAGCAGTGTGCCGTAGAGCGAACCGGCGACCGCCCGGGCGTGGTCGGCCTCCCCCGCCAGCAGCATCCGCAGCACCGCCGCGCCCAGTCGCTGCTCGGCCTCCAGCAGGGCGCGGGACCGCTCGGTGGTCAGGGTCAGCAGGGCCACGGCGGAGTTGACGGCGTAACGCTCGGCGGTGCCGGGCGGGGCGCCGGTGCCGACCGCGAGCACGGCCCTGACCCGGCGCCCCGAACCGATCGACTGCAGCTCCACCCGGTCGCCCGCCCGGCCGCCGGCCCCGCCCACCACGGCGCTCGCGGTGGCGGAGCGGTCGCGCAGCCGCCGCACCTCGTCGGTCAGCCCGGCGGCGCGGCGTGAGGCCCAGGACGGGGCGGCGGCGACCAGCGCGCCGGAGACGTCGTAGAGCGCGGCCCAGCCGTCCACATGGGCCGCCAGCTTCGACAGCAGACCGGATGTGCCGCGTGCGGAGAGCACGGCGCGGGTCATCTCCCGCTGGGCCTCGAACCCGGCCTTGACCGCGCGGTACTGCTCGGCGGCGCCTGCCGCCGAGACGGCCTTGACGATGGCCAGGAACGGGGTGCGCCGGGGCACCTCCAGCAGCGGGAAGCCGGCCTCGCGGGCGGCGTCCAGCAGCGCCGGGGGCACCGTGTCGTAGGCGACCCCGGCCGCGAAGCCCAGTCCGACCACACCGGCGGCGTCCAGCCGGGCGACGTAGCGGCGCATCGCCCCCGCGTCCTGGACATCGAGCTTCATCGCCGTGACCAGCAGCAGCTCCCCGCCCTCCAGATACGGCACCGGGTCGGCCAGCTCGCTGACGTGCGCCCAGCGCACCGGGGCGTCCAGCCGCCCCTCGCCCGCGAGGACGGTGAGCTTGAGGGAGGAGTGCTGGACCAGCGAGGCGAGGGTGATCGGCATGGCTGACCTGGGGCCCTTTCCGGCGGTCGACCGCCTGCCGGCGGCCCGGCGGGCGGGAGAGGAGGGCGGCGGGTTTTATCCGTGCGGTAGCAAGGATAAGGCCGCACTGCTACTGGCCGTACAGCCGTACGCGCCGTCGTACGCCCCCGTGTCTCCTGCCACCCGTCCCGCGCCCGCCCCGTCCCGGCCGCGCCCCGGCTACTCCCCGAGCCGGGCGAGGACCGGCGGGCTCGCCTCGCCCCGGACGGTGGTCAGCGACACCACCGCGTGCCCCGGCGGCACCTTGTGCGCGAGGTCGGAGGCGGACCATCGATCGCGCTGGACCGTGCGCACGGTGACCGAGCGGGTGGTCGCCCGCACCCCCGTGAACAGGGTCCGGACCCCGCGCAGGGCACGCCGGAGCGTGCCGCCGGAGAAATCGGGGTTGTGGGTGACGTCCTCGGTCTTCACCCAATCCCGGCCCCACGCCTGTGCGAACACCTCGCCGTCCCAGGTGCTCACCCCCGACAGCACCAACCGGCAGCCGACCGCCCCCACCGCCGCCGCCCGCAGCGGCTCGGGCACCTCGTCCAGGCTGCGCAGCGCCAGCACCACCCCCGCGTTGGCGGTCCGCAGCCGCTGGACGGCGCGTACGGAGGCGGGGGTGAGGGTGTGCGCGGCGTCGTCGAGCACCAGACAGGCGAACAGGGACCGCTCGTCGCGGTCACGGGCACAGGCGGTGAACTGGGCGAGCAGCAGCCGGGCCAGCAGCCGGGACGCCTCGGCATGGCCGCGTTCGGGCAGGTCGATCCGCACCCGCAGCGGGTGCGCCAGATCGCGCATGGCGAAGGGGCGGGCGGTGCCGCCGGTGCCGAAGAACCCGGCGAACGCGGGCCGGTCCAGCAGCGCGATCCGGTCCGCGAGCAGCGGCCCCGGATCGCCGGCCCGCCCGGACTGGCGCTCGCGGGCGTCCAGTTCGCGCAGGGCGGCGCCGTCCCCGGCGGCCTCGCACGCCTGGCGCAGCGCGGCGATCGCGACGGGCACCCCGTCGAGCAGCTCGCGCAGCTCCGGCACGGCCGGGAAGCGGCCGTGGGCGGCCCGGTGGGGGCCGATGAGCTGGGCGAGGGCGGTGGCGGCGCGGCGGGTGTCGGCCTCCCCTCCGAAGCCGACCGCACCGCCGGGGCCCACCGGACCACCGGGTGCGTCCCCGACCAGTGCCTCGGCCAGGACGGCGGCGGCCTCGTCCGGGTCACCGGTGCCGCCGTAGAGGTCGAGGTCGTGAACGCAGCCGGGGTCGCCGAGCCGGATCACCACGTCGTAGGCCTCGTCGGGGCCGAGCCCGGCGCCCGCCGTGCCCACGGCGACCACGGCGGCCCGCCCGGCGAGGGCCTGGAGGGCCAGGGACTCCACCACCGGCCGCACCACCCGGCTGGTCTTGCCCGCCGCCGACGGCCCCACCACCAGCATCGAGGTGCTCAGCAGCGCGGGCTCCAGTGCGAGGCGGACACCCCGGTAGGGGTACGGGTTGCGCTCCTCGTCGGGCACGGCGCCCAGCCTCACCTGCCCGGTCAGCAGGTCGTGCCGGGCCGCCCGGACGGGCAGGTCGCGGTCGCCGGAGGGGTGGGCGAAGGCTCCGGCTCCCCGGTCGAGCACGGCCCCGGTGAAGGCCGGCAGCCGTTCGTACCGCGCCCGCACCGCCTGCCAGGCGCGGTCGATCCGGACGTAGTCGACGTCGTTCATCCGGCCGCCGTGGATCTCGGCCGTCAGCCGGTCGGCGGCCGCGTGCTCGCCCACGGCCCGCAACTGGGGCCACAGTGCCGGGTCGGCGGGCCCACCGGAGGGCGCGGCCGCCGGGCCCTCGGGCCGTCCGGCTCCCTCCGGCCCGCGCAGCCGCGGGCGCACGTAACGCCGCCAGACCTCGCCGCCCCGGGCCATCCAGATGACGGCCGAGAAGAAGACGACGGTGAACAGGTACTCGTAGATCTTCGCAACCCGGACGAATGCCTTGTGGTCGGCACCCCGTTCACGCCATGAGTCGGGCGTGAACCATTCCAGCGGCTTCACCCAGAAATCGATGTAGCCGTTCCAGCACAGCGACCACACCAGCAACCCGCAGAGCACCACCAGTGCCGCACCGCCCAGCAGTTGCCGGTCGTCCAGCCGGTCGGGGTCCTCCGGCGGTCTGGGCCGGTGCCCGTACCGCCAGATTCCGGGGCCCGTCTCGGGGCGCGGGGTGCGCAGCCACTCGCCCAGGGGCGGCCCGGCCGCGGGTGCCTGCCGCGGCTTCGGGGGCGCGGGCGGGGTCAGCGGTATCGCCGGCAGGTCCCCCTGCCCGCCGCGCACCCCGCGCGGGTCCCCTGGATCTCCTGCCTCCCATGCCCCGTGCGCCCCGCCGTTCACCATGCCCCGCCCAGCTCCTCGTCCGGCACGCCCTCGCCCGTCCACCGTCCCAATCTAGTCCCCGGGCAACGCAGTTGGCCGCCGTGCACAACCGGCCATGTCCACCGCGGCCAACACGACACGGACACTTCTCCGCGGCGGTGCATGCCGACATGCCCTCCCCCGCCCTAGCCTGCGAGAAACCACACCCATGAACACCCCTTCGCACCGACGAGCCCGAGGAGTCCGCCATGACCGAAATGTCCGAAGGTTCCGCCCTCCCCCAGGAGCGCCGTGTCGTCACAGCGATCCCCGGACCGAGGTCACAGGAGCTGACGGCCCGCAAGCAGGCGGCCGTGGCGGCGGGCGTGGGGGCGGTCATGCCCGTGTTCGCCGCCCGCGCCGGGGGCGGCGTGCTGGAGGACGTCGACGGCAACTCCTTCATCGACCTGGGCTCCGGCATCGCCGTGACCTCGGTCGGCAACAGCGCCGAGGCCGTGGTGCGCCGCGCCGCCGCCCAGCTGGAGCTGTTCACGCACACCTGCGTGATGGTGACCCCCTACGAGGGCTACGTGGAGGTCTGCGAGGAGCTGGCGAAGCTCACCCCCGGCGACCACGCCAAGCGGTCGGCGCTGTTCAACTCGGGCGCCGAGGCGGTCGAGAACGCCGTGAAGATCGCCCGCTCGTACACCGGACGCCAGGCCGTCGTCGTCTTCGACCACGGCTACCACGGCCGCACCAACCTCACCATGGCGCTGACGGCGAAGAACATGCCGTACAAGCAGGGCTTCGGCCCGTTCGCGCCCGAGGTCTACCGGGTGCCGGTCGCCTATCCCTTCCGCTGGCCCACCGGCCCGGAGAACTGCGCCGAGGAGGCCGCGGCCCAGGCGATCGACCAGATCTCCAAGCAGGTGGGGGCCCAGAACGTGGCCGCGATCGTCATCGAGCCGCTGCTGGGTGAGGGCGGGTTCATCGAGCCCGCCAGGGGCTTCCTGCCGCGCATCGCCGAGTTCGCCCGCGACAACGGCATCGTCTTCGTCGCGGACGAGATCCAGTCCGGCTTCTGCCGCACCGGCCAGTGGTTCGCCTGCGAGGACGAGGGGGTCGTCCCGGACCTGATCACCACCGCCAAGGGCATCGCCGGCGGCCTGCCGCTGGCCGCCGTCACCGGCCGCGCCGAGATCATGGACGCCGTGCACTCCGGCGGCCTCGGCGGCACCTACGGCGGCAACCCGGTGGCCTGCGCCGCCGCGCTGGGCGCGATCGGGACGATGCGCGAGCTGGACCTGAACGCGAAGGCCCGCCGCATCGAGGAGATCATGAAGCCCCGGCTGGAGAAGATGGCCCAGCAGCACGGCGTGATCGGCGAGGTCCGCGGCCGGGGCGCGATGATCGCCGTCGAACTGGTCAAGCCCGGCACCAAGGAGCCCGACCCCGAGGCCACCGCCGCCGTGGCCAGGCACTGCCACCAGTCGGGCGTACTGGTGCTGACCACCGGCACCTACGGCAACGTGGTCCGCTTCCTGCCCCCGCTGGTCATCGGGGAGGATCTGCTGAACGAGGGCCTGGACGTCGTCGAGGAGGCCCTGGCGAGCCTGGGGTGACACCCGGGGGATCCCGGAACGAGGAGCTGCGTGAAGAACGTGTGCGGGGGCCATGGCCTTGCGGTGACACGCCTGTCCGTCGCCCGCCGCCTGCCGTACGGTCTTCCTCGGAAGAACGCGGTGTCCCGCCCGCGGGTCTCTGCGGAAGGTACCGAGCCGGTGATTCCCCTCATCCGGCCCGGCTGTGCCCTCGCGCACACTCCTCACCGATCGGACGGCCGCCCGCCCCACACCCCCCGGGGCGAGCGGTGACCGGTCGCCACGGCGGCCCCGGAACCCTCCCCCCTGTTCCGGGGCCGCCGTTCCGCGTTCCCCGGCCGCTCCCGCTCCCGGCCGTGCTTTTGACGGCGCTTTTGACGGTGGTCCTTCCCCTGCTGCTCTTCGCCGCGGTCACCTGGCAGGTGACCGCCGACGGGCCGCTGGCGGAGGGGGACGAGCGCCTGGCGCGGGAGATGCGCGAGGACGCCCCGCCGGCCGCTCTCGCCGAGTTCCTCGCCGACCTGGGCAACATCGAGGTCGCGCTGCCCGTCCTGGCCGCGGCGATGGCCGCCGTACCGGTCCTGGTGGCGCCGCTGAAGGCACTGACCGGCCGGCCCGGCCCGCTCGGCGGCACCGGCCACTTCCCCTCCGGCCACGCGGCGACGGCCATGGTCGCCTACGGCGCCGTCGCGCTGCTGGTGCTGCCCTGCGTCCGCGCGCGGCCGCGGTGGGTCCGGTGGGCGCCGCCGGCGGTGGCCGCGCTGGTGTGCGCCGCCGTGGGCGCGGGGCTGGTGTGGCGGGGATACCACTGGCCGCTGGACGTGCTGGGCAGCTGGTGTCTGGGCACGCCGCTGCTGGCCGCCGTCCTCGCCGCCTCCGGCGGGTCCGGGCGGTTCCCAAACCGCCCGGACCCGCCGGGCGGTTCCTGGGCCGTCCCGGCGGGCAGGCCGTACAAGTCGGCACCGGACACCCGGTCCACCACCTGGGTGTGGTTGGTGTCCTCGTACCAGGAGCCCTCCTCCGCCGGCTCGAACCGGTCGATGTTGAGGAAGAACCAGGTACCCAGCGCGATGATCACGGCAGAGATCGCGAAGGAGACCACCCCGAGGACGAGCCCGGCCGTCGCCTGGCCGCTGCCGTACGCCTGGCCCCGCTTGACCCTGCGGCGCGCCGCGATGCCCAGGCACATGGCGACGGGGCCGGTGAAGACGGCCAGGACCACGCCGTAGAAGGTCGTCACCAGCACCATGCTGACGATGCCGAGGACCATCGCCGCGGTGCAGATGCCGCTGGTCTGCGGTGGCGGCGGGGGCGGCACCCAGCCGGGCACCGGGCCCGCCGGCCCGTACCCGTGGCCGGGCCGGGGCTCGGCCCCCGGCCACGTACCGCCGTACGCGTACCCCTGCCCGTGCCACTGTCCGTACCCCTGCCCGGGCGGCTGCGTCGGCTGTGTCTGCGGCGGTTGTCCGGCCGGCGGCACGAACGCCGTCACGGCCGGCCGGCCGGACGGCGGCGCACCGGCCTGCTGTCCGGCGGCCCTGCCGAGCGGTACGCCCTCCCCCGGGCCCGGGTTCTCCGGCATGTCCCCTCCTCGTCGGGTGTCGGGCCATCGTAGGCGTGCGTGCGCCTCGCCCGGCTCCCGCCTACCATGGCCGCGCCCCCGTCCATCTGGAGGAATCTTGCCCAGCCCCGGCAGCGACGGTCTGTCCGCGTTCATCGCCGGCCTTCCCAAGGCCGAACTCCACGTCCACCACGTCGGATCGGCCTCCCCACGCATCGTGGCCGAGCTGGCCGCCCGGCACCCGAGCTCCGCGGTCCCGGCCGACGAGGACGCGCTCGCGGAGTTCTTCACCTTCAGTGACTTCGCCCACTTCATCGAGGTCTACCTGTCCGTGGTGGACCTGGTCCGCGACGCCGAGGACGTCCGGCTGCTGACCTACGAGGTCGCCCGGGACATGTCCCGCCAGAACATCCGCTACGCCGAGCTGACCGTCACCCCCTACAGCTCGACGCGGCGCGGCATACCCGAGCGCGCCTTCATGGAGGCCATCGAGGACGCCCGCCGGGCCGCGGCCGCCGAGCTGGGCGTCACCCTGCGGTGGTGCTTCGACATCCCCGGCGAGGCGGGGCTGGAGGCGGCCGAGGAGACCACCCGGCTGGCCTGCGAGCTGCGTCCCGAGGGCCTGGTCTCCTTCGGGCTGGGCGGTCCGGAGGTGGGAGTGCCGCGCCCGCAGTTCAAGCCGTACTTCGACCGCGCGATCGCCGAGGGGCTGCACAGCGTCCCGCACGCGGGCGAGACCACCGGGCCGCGGACCGTCTGGGACGCCCTGGACTCCCTGCGCGCCGAGCGCGTCGGACACGGCACCAGTTCCGTGCGCGACCCGGAGCTGCTGGCGTACCTGGCCGAGCACCGCATCCCGCTGGAGGTCTGCCCGACCTCCAACATCGCCACCCGCGCCGTGGCCTCGCTGGACGAGCACCCGATCGCGGAGATGGTCAAGGCCGGGGTGCCGGTCACCGTCAACAGCGACGACCCGCCGATGTTCGGCACCGACCTGTGCACCGAGTACGAGATCGCCGCCCGGCTGCTGGGACTGGACGCGACCGGGGTGGCGGGGCTGGCGAAGAACGCCGTGACGGCCTCGTTCGCGCCCGTGCAGGTCAAGTCGTCCCTGCTGGCCGAGATCGACGCGTACCTGGCCTCCTGGCGAGGCTGAACGGCATCCGGCCCGGGCGGGTCCGGCGGCCGGACGCACGGCCGTGCCGCACCCGTTCCCCGTCCGGTCACCCCACGTTACCGGCCGGCTGCCCGCCCCCTCCGGGCGGGCGTTGCGCTCCGGCCCCCGCGCCCGGAGGGGCGCGGGGGCCGGCGGCGGCTTCCCGCCGGGCGCGCGGGGTGTGTCAGAGGGCCGTCATCACGTGCTTGACGCGGGTGTAGTCCTCCAGGCCGTACGCGGAGAGGTCCTTGCCGTAGCCGGACTTCTTGAAGCCGCCGTGCGGCATCTCGGCGACCAGCGGGATGTGGGTGTTGATCCACACGCAGCCGAATTCCAGCGCCCTGGACATCCGCATCGCGCGGGCGTGGTCCTTGGTCCACACCGAGGACGCCAGGGCGTACTCGACGTCGTTGGCGCACCGCACGGCCTCGGCCTCGTCGGTGAACCTCTGGACGGTGATGACCGGGCCGAAGACCTCGTTCTGGACGATCTCGTCGTCCTGCCGCAGGCCGGAGACCACCGTCGGGGCGAAGAAGTAGCCCTTGTCGCCGACCCGGTGGCCGCCGGTCTCGATCTTGGCGTGGTCGGGCAGGCGCTCGACGAAGCCGGTGACCTTCTCCAGGTGGGTGGGGTTGTTCAGCGGCCCGTAGAAGCAGTCCTCGTCGCCGAGGTCACCGGTCCTCACCTCGGCGGCGGCCTTGGTGAGGGCCGCGACGAACTCGTCGTGGACCGACTCGTGGACCAGTACGCGGGTGGCCGCAGTGCAGTCCTGTCCGGCGTTGAAGAATCCGCCGTCGCGGATGCCCTCGACGGCGGCCGGGATGTCGGCGTCCTCGAAGACCACGCAGGGGGCCTTGCCGCCCAGCTCCAGGTGGACCCGCTTGACGTCCTTGGCCGCGCTGCCGGCGACCTCCATGCCCGCGCGGACCGATCCGGTGATGGAGGCCATCGCCGGGACGCGGTGCTCGACCATCAGCCGGCCGGTGTCGCGGTCGCCGCAGACGACGTTGAAGATCCCGGCGGGCAGGTCCAGCTCCTTCAGCACTCCGCCGATGATCTCGGCGAGCAGGACGGTGGAGGCCGGGGTGGTGTCCGACGGCTTGAGGACGACGGTGTTGCCCGCGGCCAGCGCCGGGGCGAACTTCCACACGGCCATCATCATCGGGTAGTTCCACGGCGCGACCTGGGCGCAGACGCCGACCGGCTCGCGCCGCACGAAGGAGGTCATGCCCTCCATGTACTCGCCGGCGGACTTGCCCTCCAGCAGGCGGGCGGCGCCGGCGAAGAAACGGATCTGGTCGAGCATCATCGGCAGCTCCTCCTGCCGGGTCAGCTCCAGCGGCTTGCCGGTGTTCTCGCACTCGGCCGCCAGCAGTTCGTCGGCACGCCGCTCGATCGCGTCGGCGATCTTGAGTACGGCGGTCTGGCGGGTGCCGGGGGTGGCGTCGCGCCAGGCCGGGAAGGCGGCCTCGGCGGCGGCCATGGCCGCGTCGACGTCGGCGGCGGCGGACAGCGACGCCGTCGCGTACACCTCGCCGGTCGCCGGGTTGACGACCTCGGTGGTGCGCCCGTCGGCGGCGTCCCGGAACTCCCCGTCGATGTAGTTGCGCAGCCGACGCAGTTCGGTGCCCATCTTCGCGCACTCCTGCTCTGTTGTCCGATGAGTGGGACATCCACCCTAACCATCGAAGAACGTGTTGGACACACCCACCCGTCCGGGGTTTCTTCCGTTCCGAACACCCGAATGGCGGAAATACTGGAGAGGGCTCCTCGAAGGACCATTCGGAGGAAACTGGGCGGCTCCCGCGCCCGCCGCCGTCCCGGCCGCAGCCGCGGTCCGTACCGTGCCAGTTACCGATCCCCCTGGCGCTCGTTACACCCCGTCAGGGAGGAGGCACGACCCGAAGGCGAGGAGCGGAGGTGCCCGTCATGGTGGCTGCACCCGAGGACCTGCTCTGGGCACGCGGGCTGCACCACGAGCACGAGGGCTCGCCCGCGCTGCTGGACGTGTGCGTCGGGGTCCGCGAGGGTGAGATCCTGTCCGTCACCGGACCGCGCGGCTGCGGCAAGTCCACGCTGCTGGGCTGCCTGTCGGGACGGCTGGTGCCGGCGCGGGGCGAGGTGTGGTTCGACGGCGTCCCCCTGCACACCCTGCCCGCACCGGCCCGCGAGCGGCTGCGCCGTGACCGCTTCGGCTGGGTCGGCAGCGAACCGCACCTCCTGCCGGAGCTGACGGTGTGGGAGAACGCCGCGCTGCCGCTGCTGCTGTCGGGCGCCGGGCGGCGCCGGGCCCGCCGCACAGCGTGCGAGTGGCTGGAGCGGCTGGACGTCGGGTACTGCGCCCGCAGCCGGCCGGGCGCGCTGCTGCAGGCACAGCGGCAGCGGGTGGCCATCGCCCGCGCGCTGGCGCACTCCCCCACGATGGTCTTCGCCGACGAGCCGACCGCGCCGCTGCACCAGGCCGACCGCGCCCAGGTGCTGCGCACCCTGGCCACCGCGGCCCGCTCGCACGGGATCACGGTGGTACTGGCCAGCCATGACGCCAGGGTGGCGGGCGTGGCGGACCGCGCGGTCACGCTCGTGGACGGCCGCCGGGTGGGCGCCGACGCCCCGCCGCCCACGGACTCACCCGTGAGGCCTGGTCCGGAGGGCAGGGCAGCGTGCTCGCTCTCCGCCTAGTACGCACTTCCCGTCCCTCGGCTCTGGCGCGGCGGGCGCTGGTCGCCTGCACCGCCGGAGCCGTGGGGTTCCTGCTGCTGAGCACGCTGGGCCATGCCGTCACCCACCCGGAGCGGCCCGGAGCGGCGGCGGCCCGGCTGCTGTGGTGCGCGGTACCGCTGGCCGCCTGTGCGCACCTCTCCGTCGCCGCCGTCCGCAGCGACCCGGGCGTACGTCCCCGGGCCGGGCTGGACGCGGTCGGAGTGGGGCCCGCGCGGCTGCCGCTGCTGGCCGCGCTCGCCACGGGCCTGTACTGCGCGCTGGGATGCGCGCTGGCCCTGCCGGTCTTCCTCCATCTGCGCGGCGGGCTCACCGGTGTGCCCGGTGTCGCGCTCGGCGGGGCACTGGAAGGGGTGCCGCTGGCCGGGGCGGCGGGCGAACTGCTGGGCGCCGGGCACCCGCTGCCGCGGGCCGCGGCGCTGACGCTGCTGGCGGTGCCGCCGCTGGCCGCCGCCGGGGCGAGCGCGGTGGCCGCCCGGATGCGGGCGGCGCCCCGCGACCACCGGCCGCAACCACCCGCCGTCCTCCCCCACCGGCCGCCGCCGGTGCCCGCCGGGCTGCCCTGGGGCGTGGCGGTCACCGCGACGGGTCTGGCCCTGGACGCCTACGCCGCCGAGCGGTTCGTCGCCTCCACCGGTTCGCGGGCATCGCTGCCGGGCTCGCCGGACGCCCTGGGACCGGGGATCGTGGCCGGCTGGCTGCTGATCGCCGCGGGGCTGGTGCTGGCCGGTCCGGGCCTGGTCCATCTGTGCGGACTGCTGCTGGCGGCCGGCCGGCCGGGGGTGCTGCGGCTGCTGTCGGGCCGGGTGTTGCGTGAGGAGGCGCAGCGTGTTGGCCACCCGGCGGGGGTGCTGTGCGCGGTGACGGCGGGGGCGCTGACGGCGGTCCGGCTGCACGGTCCGGGTACGGTCCTCGGCGGCGGAGCGGCGGCCGTGGGACCGCTGGCCGCGCTGGGGACGGCGGTGGTCGTGGTGTGCGCGGTGGCGGGCGCGCTGAGCGCGGCGTCGGAGTTCCGCGCGGCCCGCGCCCCCGCCAACGACGGGCTGCGGCGGCTGGGCGTACCGCGCCGGCTGCTGCGCGCCGCCGCCGCGCTGCGGGTGGCGGCCCTGCTGGGTGTGCTGATGGCGACGGCCTGGCTGGTGGCGGAGCTGGCCTCGACGCCGCTGGTGCGCTGAGGCGGGGCCCCACGCCGCCCGGCCCCGCCCGTTCCCCTCCCGCCCCGTCCTCACACCCCGCGCTGTGCCGTCCTGCCCGCGTTCACCGCGCGGGCAGGACCACCACCTCGCCCGCGTCGAAGGCGGCGGACACGGCGGTGCCCGGGTCGGGCGCCGTGTGCAGGGGGCAGGACGCCTCCAGCGCGGGGCCGCGCTCGGGTGCGAGCAGCAGGGAGATCTCCGAGGAGCCGCCGCGCAGGGTACGGGCGGTGACGGTGCACGGCAGTCCCTCGCCGGGTGCGGCCAGCCGTACCCCGGCGGGGCGCACCAGCAGGGTGCACGGCCCCTCCGGCGCGCCGGACGGCACGGGAACAGCGCCCCAGGGGGTGTCCGCGCTCCGCCCCCGCACTGCCGCCGCGGCGAGGTTGGTGAAGCCCAGGAATCGGGCGACGAACTCCGAGGCGGGGCGGAGCCACACGTCCACCGGACTGCCGGTCTGGGCGATCCGCCCGGCCTCCATCACCACCACCCGGTCGGCGAGCGCGAACGCCTCGCCCTGGTCGTGGGTGACGGCCAGCACGGTGGTGCCCAGGCGGCGGAAGAGCTGCCGCAGCTCCACCACGAGCCGCTCGCGCAGGGAACGGTCGAGCTGGCCGAGCGGCTCGTCCAGCATCAGCAGGCCGGGCCGGGGCGCGAGCGCGCGGGCGAGCGCGACGCGCTGCTGCTCGCCGCCGGACAGGGCTGCCACGGGCCGCCCCTGCGCCCCGGGCAGGCCGACCATTTCCAGCAGCTCGGCGACCCGCCCCCGGACCTCTCCGCGCGGTTCGCCGCGCATACGCGGCCCGAAGGCGACGTTGCCGCCGACATCGCGGGTGGGGAAGAGCTGGTGGTCCTGGAACATCAGGCCCACCCCGCGCCGGTGCGGAGCGACGCCCCGCTGGTCGCGGCCGGCGAGCAGCACCCGCCCGGAGTCCGGCTCCGTCAGTCCGGCGACGGTCCGCAGCAGGGTGGACTTGCCGCTGCCGGAAGGACCGAGCACGCAGACGATCTCGTGCTCGGCGACGTCGAGGTCGACGGCATCCAGGGCGGTGCGCCTCCCGAAGCGCACGGTGACGGCGTCCAGTCGCAGCGAGGCCATCCCTACAGCTCTCCCGATCGGTCGGTGCGGACGCCCTCCAGCGCCAGCAGAGTCGCCGCGCACAGCAGCATCAGGATCGTGCTGAGCGCCATGGCCTGGCCGTAGCTGGCCTCTCCGGCCCGGCCGAGCAGGCGGGCGACGGCGACGGGCAGGGTGGGGGCGTCGGCGCGGGCGATGAAGACGGTGGCGCCGAACTCTCCCAGGGAGACGGCGAAGGCGAATCCCGCGGCGACCAGCAGCGCCCGCCGCACCAGCGGCAGGTCGACCTCGCGCCACACGCGCGGCGGCGAGGCGCCCAGCACCGCGGCGGCCTCGCGCAGCCGGGTGTCCACGGCCCGCAGGACCGGCAGCAGGGTCCGTACCACGAAGGGGATGCCGACCAGGGCCTGGGCCAGCGGGACCAGGATCCACGACGAGCGCAGGTCCAGCGGAGGGGCGTCCAGCGCGATGAGGAACCCGAAGCCGACGGTGACCGCCGAGGTGCCCAGCGGAAGCATCAGCAGCGCGTCGAGGCCGCGCAGCAGCCGTCCGGCCCGGCCTCCCGGACCGCGCAGGGTGAGGGCGACCGCGGCCGGGACGCCGACGACCAGGGCGACGGCGGTGGCGGTGGCCGCGTAGGCCAGGGAGTTGCCGACCGCCTCCAGCGGGGCGACGGTGAAGGTGCCGCCGGCCGCGTCGGCCGATCCCAGGGCGCGGTAGTGGTGCAGCCCGTAGCCGTCGGGCCCGCTCAGGGAGCGTTCGGCGAGCACGGCGAGCGGGGCCAGGAGCAGCACGGCGATCTGGACCAGTACTCCCGCCAGCAGTGCCCGCTGTCCGGCCCCGCGCGGACGGCGGGCGGTGCGGGCCGCGTCGACCAGGCCCAGGGCCGTCCTGCGGCGGCGGAGGGAGCGGGAGTGGAAGGCCATCAGGGCGGCGACCGAGGCGAACTGCAGCAGGGTCAGGACGGCGGCGGTGGGCAGGTCCAGCAGCTGGGCGGTCTGCCGGTAGATCTCCACCTCCAAAGTGGCGTAGCGGGGGCCGCCGAGGATCTGGACGACGCCGAAGGAGGTGAAGGTGAACAGGAAGACCATCAGCGCGGCGGCGGCCACCGACGGGACGAGCGCGGGGAGGGTCACGGTGCGCCAGGCGGCCCACCGGCTCGCGCCGAGCACCCGCGCGGCCTCTTCCTGGCGGGGGTCGAGCTGCGCCCACAGGCCGCCGACGATCCGCACGACCACGGCGTAGTTGAAGAAGACATGGGCCAGCAGGATGGCGGTGACGCCGGTGTCCAGCCGCACCCCCCACCACTGGTCCAGCAGCCCGCCGCGGCCGAGCAGGGCCAGGAAGGCGGAGCCGACGACGACGGTGGGCAGCACGAACGGCACGGTGACCGCCGCCCGCAGCATCCGCCTGCCGGGGAAGTCCAGACGCGCCATCACGTAAGCGCCGGGCAGTGCCAGCAGCAGGGTGAGCGCGGTGGAGGCCGCCGCCTGCCACAGCGTGAACCACACCACGCCGGCGATGTCGGGGTCGGTGAGGACGGCGGCGATGCGGTCCGGGCGCCACCGCCCGCCGTCGTACAGTCCGCGGGCGGTGATGGCGGCGACGGGGTAGGCGAAGAACAGCGCGAGGAAGACGGCCGGCACCGCCACCAGCGCGAGCCTCGGCGCCGTCCCCGCGCGTATGCCCGTGCTCACCTCACGACGGCCGAGGTCCACGCCTTGACCCACGCCTCGCGGTTCTCGGCGATCTTCTCGGGGGCCATGGTGCGGGGCTCGTCGACGGTCTCGCCGTAGCGGGTGAAGACCTCGGGCAGCTTCGCGTCCTCGCGCACGGGGTTGACGAACATCTGCAGCGGCAGGTCTTCCTGGAAGGACCGGCCGGTCAGGAAGTCCAGCAGCGCCTTGCCGCCCGCGGGGTTGTCCGCGCCCTTGAGCAGTCCGGCGAACTCGATCTGGCGGAAGCAGGTGCCGGTGGCCACCCCGGTGGGGGCCTGCTCGGGCGCGGGGTCGGCGCCGAGGACCTCGGCGGGCGGGCTGGAGGCGTAGGAGACGACCAGCGGCCGGTCGCCCTCGCCCTTGCCGCCGGAGGAGCCGGAGAAGCGGTCGTAGTACGCCTGCTCCCAGCCGTCGACGACCTCGACACCGTTGGCCTTCAGCTTCTCCCAGTACTCCGGCCACCCATCGCCGTACTCGGCGACGGTGGCCAGCAGGAAGCCCAGGCCGGGCGAGGAGGTGGCGGCGTTCTCGGTGACCAGCAGACCCTTGTAGGCGGGCTCGGCGAGGTCGTCGAGGGTCTTGGGCGGGGCGATGCCGCGCTCTTCGAAGTAGGCGCGGTCGTAGTTGACGCAGACGTCGCCGGAGTCGACGGGGGTGACGCGGTGCTCCTCGGCGTCGAGCTGGTACCGCGCGGGTATCTTCGCCAGGCCCTCCGCCACGTACGGCGTGAACAGACCGTTGTCCAGGGCCCGGGAGAGCAGGGTGTTGTCGACGCCGAAGAGGACGTCGCCCTGCGGGTTGTCCTTGGACAGGATCGCCTGGTTGAGGGACGAGCCGGCGTCGCCGCCGCGCAGCACCTTCACCGTGTAGCCGGTCTTCTCGGTGAACTCCTCCAGCACGGCGTCGGAGGCCGCGAAGGAGTCGTGGGTGACCAGGGTGACCGTCGTGCCGCCCTCCCCCTTCTCCCCGCCGTTCCCGGAGGGCTGCGGGCCGCCGCATGCTGCGAGGGTGGAGAGGGTGAGCGTGCCGAGGGCGGCCGCGCCCAGGGCGCGCCGGATCTTGATGTGCACTTTCTTCTGACTCCCTACGCCGGTACTAACCGGATCAGGTCCGAGGGTCTGCGGTTCCCCGGGCGGCCTGTCGGCCTTCTCCCGGTGACACCGCACTCTCAGCGCTGTGCGCGCTCCCCTGTCGGTTTCGCTGTTTCGATACCGCTGTTTCGATACTGTGTGCGACCGCTGAGGTCACCGCCACCGTATCAGTGGCGGGCGCGTCCTCAGCGCTCGGTGGCGGCGAGCTGGCCGCAGGCGCCGTCGATTTCCTGCCCGCGGGTGTCGCGGACGGTCACCGGCACGCCGTGCGCCTCCAGTCCGGCGACGAACGCGCGCTCGTCCTCGGGACGGGACGCGGTCCACTTGGAGCCGGGCGTGGGGTTGAGGGGGATGAGGTTGACGTGCGCCCGCTTGCCCGCCAGCAGCCGGCCCAGCAGGTCGGCCCGCCACGCCTGGTCGTTGATGTCCCGGATGAGGGCGTACTCGATGGAGACGCGGCGGCCGGACTTCTCGGCGTACTCCCAGGCGGCGTCGAGGACCTCGCGGACCTTCCACCGGGTGTTGACCGGCACCAGGGTGTCGCGCAGCTCGTCGTCGGGCGCGTGCAGGGAGACCGCCAGCCGGCATCTGAGTCCCTCGTCGGCCAGGCGGTGGATCGCCGGAACCAGTCCGACGGTGGAGACCGTGATACCGCGCTGGGACAGGCCCAGGCCGTCGGGCTCGGGGTCGGTGAGGCGGCGGATGGCGCCGATGACCCGCTTGTAGTTGGCCAGTGGCTCGCCCATACCCATGAACACGATGTTCGACAGCCGCGCGGGGCCCCCGGGCACCTCGCCGTCGCGCAGGGCGCGCATGCCCTCGACGATCTGGTGGACGATCTCGGCGGTGGACAGGTTGCGGTCCAGCCCGGCCTGGCCGGTGGCGCAGAAGGGGCAGTTCATCCCGCAGCCGGCCTGCGAGCTGACGCACATGGTGACCCGGTCCGGGTAGCGCATCAGCACCGACTCCACCAGCGTCCCGTCGTGCAGCCGCCACAGCGTCTTGCGGGTGGTGTCGTCGTCGCAGCTGACGTGCCGCACCACGGTCATCAGCTCGGGCAGCAGCTCGCCGGCCAGCCTCTCGCGCGCGTCGGCCGGAATGTCGGTCCAGGCGGCGGGGTCGGTGGCGTACCGGGCGAAGTAGTGCCGCGACAGTTGCTGGGCGCGGAACGGCTTCTCGCCGATCGCGGCGACGGCCTCGCGCCGCTCGGCCGGGGCGAGGTCGGCGAGGTGCCGCGGCGGCCTGGCGGCCCCGCGCGGCGCGACAAAGGTGAGTTCTCCGGGTGCAGGCATAACCCGTCCAGTGTCGCAGATCGACCGCCCCGCCCGTTCCGGCTCGGAGCCGGAACGGGCGGCCTCCGGAACCCGCTGCCGCGGAGCCGCGTCCAACGTCCGGAACGAGGGTGCGGGGGCATGCCTGACCAGAGCAGGGCCCATCGTCGACGTACGGCGGCCGTCGGGTCGTGCGTGCGGCTCGTCGCGGTGACGGCCGTCTTTCCGCCGGCCGCTGGTTGCGGCGCCCCGAGCGATCCCGTCGAGGAACGCCGGAAGGCCGTGGGCGGTTTCCCCTGCTGCGGCGAGATGGTATCGGAGCAGGGCGAGGACATACGCGGGCAGCGGTGCGGGAGATCGCCTGCCCGCGGCAGTCCCTCGGGAGCGGCGAGGGCGCGGAGTCGAAGGTGGCCTTTCCCACCATGGAGGGCGACCCGGTTCGCGGCCGCCACCGTCTGACGCCGCAGGGCGGGCTCGAGGTCCACACCGACGCCGCGGACGACGGCTACCCGGACGGGAAGTGGTCGTTCGTCAGGTGCTACGCCCCGGATTGACCGGCCGAGGTCTCCTGTCCCCGATGAGGCGGGCTCGGGATGCGGAAGCGGAGCCGGACCGGCTCGGGCCGAGTTCGAGGACATCCGCCTCCGTGCGGGTCGTGGACGCGTCCGGGGCCCGCCGCTTGCGCGCGGCGGGCCCCGGATACGGGTGGGAGCGTCAGCCCGCGCCGACGAAGACGGCCAGCAGCAGCCAGACCACGGGGGCCGTCGGCAGCAGGGAGTCCAGGCGGTCCATGATGCCGCCGTGGCCGGGCAGCAGGGTGCCCATGTCCTTGATGCCCAGATCACGCTTGATCATGGACTCGCCGAGGTCGCCCAGGGTGGCGCTGCCGGCCGCGGCCAGGCCCAGCAGCAGGCCCTGCCACCAGACGCCGCCGTCGATGAGGAGATGCATGCACAGCGCGCCCGCCACCATCGCGAATGCCACCGCTCCAAGCAGGCCCTCGCGGGTCTTGCCGGGGCTGATGCGCGGGGCGAGCTTGTGCGTGCCGAAGCGCCAGCCGACCGCGTACGCCCCGGTGTCACTGACGACGGTGAGCAGCAGGAAGGTGAGCACCCGCTGCGGGCCGTCGTCGGCGGCGAGCATCATGGCTACGAAGGTGGCCAGGAAAGGGACGTAGAAGGCGGCGAAGACACCGGCGGTGACGTCCCGCAGGTACTCCGCGGGGTCCTCCGTCATCCGCCACACCAGTACGGCCAGCGCGGTGAGCGCGGTGGCCACCCAGGCGCCCTCCGCGCCGCGGACGTAACCGGCGATGACCATCGAGGCGCCGCCGACGGCCAGCGGCACCAGCGGCGCCCTGATCCGCTTGCGTTCGGCGAGACGGGAGGTCAGCTCCCACAGCCCGACCACGACGGCGGCGGCGATCACGCCGACGAAGACGTGCTTGTAGACGAAGAGCGAGGCGATGATGACGGCGCCCAGCCCCAGGCCGACCCCTATCGCGGCGCGCAGATCACGGCCCGCCCGCTTGCGGCCCGAGGAACGGCCCCGGGGCGAGGGGGCGGCAGGCTCCGCTCCGGGACCGGTCCGCGGTCCGGGCC
The DNA here is from genome assembly GCF_043660855.1 of Streptomyces shinuiensis. Classification (NCBI taxonomy): domain Bacteria; kingdom Bacillati; phylum Actinomycetota; class Actinomycetes; order Kitasatosporales; family Streptomycetaceae; genus Streptomyces; species Streptomyces shinuiensis. The sequence continues at coordinate 1,614,225 of NZ_JBIHML010000001.1, forward strand.
GGCCGCCACCGGGGGCGGGGCCGCCGAACGGCCGCCCGGCCGCCCGGCCGTCACGATCGTCCTGGTCACCGCCGGGGGCGTCGGGCACGATGGGCATACGCCGAGTCTGCGACGCCTCGGCGTCCTCGTGCATGTAACCCGCCGGGGCCTGGGCCGCCTCTGCGCGGAGCGGGGAGGAGAGACCCTGTTCGGGGGTGCTCCGGTATCCGAAGTGGCCGGGATGGGCGGGGTGGCCGGGGCGACCGGAGGGCCCGGCGCCCGGCGGTGGTACTCCCCAGGATGAGTCGTTCACGAAAATCGCAGCCTCGAAACCTCAGACCTCGAGAAGCTCGGCTTCCTTGTGCTTGAGCAGTTCATCCACCTGTGTGACGTACTTGGAGGTGGTGTCGTCGAGCTCCTTCTCCGCGCGGCGGCCCTCGTCCTCGCCGATGTCGCCGTCCTTGATGGCCTTGTCGATGGCCTCCTTCGCCTTGCGGCGGACGCTGCGGATGGAGATCTTGGCGTCCTCGGCCTTGCCCTTGGCGACCTTGATGTACTCCCGGCGGCGCTGCTCGGTCAGCTCCGGGAAGACGACGCGGATGATGTTGCCGTCGTTGGAGGGGTTGACACCGAGGTCGGAGTCACGGATGGCCTGCTCGATGTTGCGCAGCGCGCTCTTGTCGAACGGGGTGACCACGGCCATGCGCGGCTCGGGCACCGAGAACGACGCGAGCTGGTTGATCGGGGTCATCGCGCCGTAGTAGTCGGCCACGATCTTGTTGAACATCGCCGGGTGCGCACGGCCGGTGCGGATCGCGGCGAAGTCCTCCTTGGCGACGACGACCGCCTTCTCCATCTTCTCCTCGGCCTCGAGGAGGGTCTCTTCGATCACCACGTGCTCCTGGTTCGATGAATTGAGCCGGAAAGCCCTGATTCCTGCACGGTGTCCGACCGGCAGGCTGTTGTCCATCCCCGTACCGTGCCCATCGTGCGGCACGGAGTTGCCGTACGGTGCCGTCTGCGGCGGCTCCCGTACGGACGTCGTTTCGTGTCCGCCGCCGGCGTCAGGCCCGGGAGCCCTGGTCGCTCACCAGCGTGCCGATCTTCTCACCCCGGACCGCCCTGGCGATATTCCCCTCGGCCAGCAACTCGAAGACGAGGATCGGGAGCCTGTTGTCGCGGCAGAGGGTGATGGCGGTGGCGTCGGCCACCCTCAGCTCGCGGGCGATGACCTCGCCGTACCCCAGAGCGTCGAACTTCACCGCGTCGGGGTTGGTCGCCGGGTCGGAGTCGTAGACGCCGTCCACGCCGTTCTTGCCCATCAGCAGCGCCTCGGCGTCGATCTCCAGGGCGCGCTGGGCGGCGGTGGTGTCGGTGGAGAAGTACGGCATGCCCATGCCGGCGCCGAAGATGACCACGCGCCCCTTCTCCAGATGCCGTACGGCCCTCAGCGGGATGTAGGGCTCGGCGACCTGCCCCATGGTGATGGCGGTCTGCACACGGGAGTCGATGCCCTCCTTCTCCAGGAAGTCCTGGAGGGCGAGGCAGTTCATGACCGTGCCGAGCATGCCCATGTAGTCGGACCGGGCCCGGTCCATACCGCGCTGCTGGAGCTCGGCACCGCGGAAGAAGTTGCCGCCGCCGATGACGACGGCGATCTCGGCACCGTCACGGACCACGGCTGCGATCTCGCGGGCGACCTTGTGCACGACGTCGGGGTCGACTCCGAGCCCTCCCCCGCCGGCGAACGCCTCACCGGAGAGCTTCAGCAGGAAGCGGCGGCGGTCGCGGTCCTTGTCGGAGGCTTTACCTCCGGGCTCGTTGCCCTGTTTCATGCGGATCTCCTCGTGCACACGCGTGAGGAGGCCATTGCCGGTGGTTCCTCTCGGTCCCCGAAAGCGGCAATGGCCTCCTCGTCACAACTGCGGTCGTCCGGTCCGTACACGCCTGCGCTCAGTGCGCGACGCACCGGGACGGGCCCCCGTCAACCCGACCCTAACCGGGAGCGGGCGTACGGATCAGGCGCCGACGCGGAAGCGGGCGAAGCGCTTCAGCGTGACACCGGCCTCGTCCAGGACCTTCTGGACGGACTTCTTGTTGTCCTTGGCGAAGGGCTGGTCCAGGAGGCAGTTCTCCTTGAAGAAGCCGTTCACCCGGCCATCGACGATCTTGGGCAGAGCCTGCTCGGGCTTGCCCTCCTCGCGCGCGGTGGCCTCGGCGACACGGCGCTCGTTCGCGACGGTCTCCTCCGGGACGTCCTCACGGGAGAGGAACTTCGGCGCGAACGCGGCGATGTGCTGCGCGACGTCCTTGGCGACCTCGGCGTTCTCCTGCTCCAGCTCGACCAGTACGCCGACCTGCGGGGGCAGGTCCGGGCTGGTGCGGTGCATGTAGGCGGCCACGTAGCCGCCGGAGAACTGCGCGAAGCGGTCGAGGACGATCTTCTCGCCGAGGGTGGCGTTGGCCTCGTCCACGTACGTCCGGACGGTCTTGCCGGACTCGATCTCGGAGGCGAGCAGCGCCTCGATGTCGGCCGGGGAGGTGGCGGCGACATGTGCTGCGATGGCGTCGGCGACGGCGAGGAACTTCTCGCCCTTGGCGACGAAGTCGGTCTCGCACTTGAGCTCGACCAGCACACCGGACTTCTTGTCGTCGGCGATCAGGGAGACGACGGCGCCGTTCTCGGCGGTGCGGGACTCGCGCTTGGCGACGCCCTTCTGGCCCTTGACGCGGAGGATCTCGACGGCCTTGTCGACATTGCCCTCGGCCTCGTCCAGCGCCTTCTTGCAGTCCATCATGCCGGCGCCGGTGAGCTCGCGGAGCTTCTTGACGTCAGCGGCGGTGTAGTTCGCCATGGTCGGTGAATCTCTTCTCGAAAGGTCGATGAGGATGGATCGATCTACGGGACGGGCATGCGGCCGGGGGCGGCGCTCATGGCACTGCCCCCGGCCGTACCACCTGCGGCGTCGGTCAGGCCTGCTCGGCCGGCTTCTCGCCCTCGGCGGGGGCGGCCTGCTCCTCGGCCGCCGGAGCCTCGGGGGCGGCCTGCTCCTCAGCGGCCGGGGCCTCGGCGGGGGCCTCGCCCTCCTTGGACTCGGCGGCCTTCTGGGCGTCGCCCTCGAGCAGCTCGCGCTCCCACTCGGCGAGCGGCTCGCCGGCGGCCTTCTCGCCCTTGCCCTCGCCGGCGGCGCCGGAGCGGGCGATGAGGCCCTCGGCCACGGCGTCGGCGATCACACGGGTGAGCAGGGTGACGGAGCGGATCGCGTCGTCGTTGCCCGGGATCTTGTAGTCGACCTCGTCCGGGTCGCAGTTGGTGTCGAGGATCGCGACGACCGGGATGTTCAGCTTGCGCGCCTCACCGACGGCGATGTGCTCCTTCTTGGTGTCCACGATCCAGACGGCGCTGGGCACCTTCTGCATGTCGCGGATACCGCCGAGGGTCTTCTCCAGCTTGGCCTTCTCGCGGGAGAGGACCAGAAGCTCCTTCTTGGTGAGGCCGGAGGCGGCCACGTCCTCGAAGTCGATCTGTTCGAGCTCCTTCAGGCGCTGCAGGCGCTTGTGGACGGTCGAGAAGTTGGTCAGCATGCCGCCGAGCCAGCGCTGGTTGACGTAGGGCATGCCCACGCGCGTGGCCTGCTCGGCGATGGCCTCCTGGGCCTGCTTCTTGGTACCGACGAACATGATGGAGCCGCCGTGGGCGACGGTCTCCTTGACGAACTCGTAGGCGCGGTCGATGTACGACAGCGACTGGAGCAGGTCGATGATGTAGATGCCGTTGCGCTCGGTGAAGATGAATCGCTTCATCTTCGGGTTCCAGCGACGGGTCTGGTGCCCGAAGTGGACGCCGCTCTCCAGCAGCTCCCGCATCGTGACGACGGCCATGGCCGTATCTCCTTGGATCACTCGGTTGTACACGGCGGCCGGACGGCCGCCGCCCCTGACGCCCCGATGCGCCTGCCTGCGAAGTCGACGGTCTGAAGACCGTCTTCGAGGACCGAGATGCGCTGCCGCCTGTGGAAGGTGGCGGGGCGTGCGAAGTCGATCCGGTGACCCGGATCGCACCAGAAGTGTACGGGACCGGGGAAGCGGCGGGCGACACGCATGGGGGCGGATGCCGCGGCTGCGGGCGGTGCCGTCCCCGGTCCGGGTGACGCGGTTGTCCACAACCGGCCGGTACTCCACAGCCTTCGCCCGAGATCGTCTCCGTCCCGCGTTCCGCGCCACGCTGTCCTCATGGGATGCCGACTCCGCGCCGCGCTGCTGTGCCGCCCGCCCCTCCGCCCGCCCCTCCGCCTGTCGCTCTGCCTGCTCCTCTGCCTGGTGCTGACGCTTCTCATCGCGGGGGCGGCGGCGGCCCGGGGTGCCTCCGGGGACGGCCCGTCCGGCTCCGGCCGGGTCAGGCCGGTGCCGGGAGCGGTCGGACGTGGCTGGGAGCCGCCGCCCGAACGATGGTCTGCCGGCCACCGGGGTGTGGACCTGGCGGCTCGCCCCGGGGAGCCGGTGCGCGCGGTGGCCGCGGGCCGGGTCTCGTTCGCGGGGGAGGTCGCCGGACGCGGGGTGGTCTCGGTCGAACTCGCGGGTACGGGATCCCCTCCGCTGCGCACGACGTACGAACCGGTCGGCGCGCGGGTGCGCGAGGGCGACCGGGTCGCGGCGGGGGATGTGGTGGGCGTGCTGGAGGCGGACGGTTTCCACTGCCCGGTGGGGTGCCTGCACTGGGGGCTGCGCCGCGGTGACGCCTACCTGGACCCGCTCTCTCTGCTGGGCCGCGGTCCGTCCCGGCTCCTTCCGGTGCTGGGGGTCCCGCTTCCGGAGGAACCGGAGAGCCGGCGGGGCGACTCGATGCGGGTGGCGGCCGCCCAGGGCTCCCCGTCCGCGGGTTCGTCCGGGGCGGGGGCGGCTCTGGTCCTGGCGGTGGCCGCGTTCTGGGCGCAGCGCCGCCACGTCCGGCTTCACGAGGGGAAACCTTCTCGGGTGGAACGCGGCGTTCGACGGCCGGACGCGCCCCGGACGCCCGCGGGTGCCCTTGTCACTGCCGTCGGGAGGATACCCGTACCGGAAGGGTCGGCGGCTGGAAAAGCCGGGCGACGGGCCGGGACCGGACGAAGGAAAGGGGCTCAGCCCGCGACACCGTGGAGCGCCATCGACACGGCGGCCCGCGTGATCCGGTCCGGGTCCTCGGCGGCGCCCAGCTCTATACGGCGGACCGCTGCGTCCACCACGCCCTGCAGCAGGGTGGCCGTCAGCCGTGGCTCGTCGTGGCCGAGGACCGCGAGTGCGTCCACCACCATGGTGATCAGTCCACCGTGGGCCGCACGGATCTTCTCCCTGGCGCCGGGGTCCAGTTCACCGGCCGAGATGGCCACGACAGCCCGGTGGCGCCGGTCGCCGGCCAGTGCCAGCTGCCGCCGCACATAGGCCTCCACCTTCGCCTGGGGGGTGTCGGCCCGCTCCATGGCGTCCTCCACTTCCGCTGCCCAGACGGGGAAGTCCACGGCGCACAACTCCTCGACGACGGCGGCGCGGGAGCGGAAGTACTCGTAGACGGAGGAGCGCGCCAGTCCCGTGCGGGCCGCCAGCGCGGGGAAGGTCAGCGCCTCCGTGCCGCCCTCGGACAGCAGGGATCGTGCTGCCTCCAGCAGGGCGTCGCGCTGCATCGTCCGGTGCTCGGCCACGGAGGCCGCTCGAATCCTGGGCACGGGTCCCACTGTAGGGAGGGCGGTACCGGTTCAGCGACCGACATCGGCGAGCTTGGCCCGAAGCTGCAGTACGGACTTGGTGTGGATCTGGCTGACCCTGCTCTCCGTGACACCGAGCACCTGCCCGATCTCGGCGAGGGTGAGCCCTTCGTAGTAGTAGAGGGTCACCACCGTCTTCTCGCGTTCGGGCAGGGTGTTGACCGCCCGGGCCAGCAGCCGCCGCAACTCGCGGTCCTCGGCGATCTCGACGGGGTTGTCGGCGGCCGTGTCCTCCAGAGTGTCCATGAGGCTCAGCCGGTCGCCGCCCTCCGCGCCGCTGTGGAGCACCTCCTCCAGGGCGACCACGTTGGCCAGCGGCAGCCGGCTGAAGATCCCGTGGAGCTCCTCCAGCGGGATCCCCATCTCATTCGCGACCTCGGCCTCCGACGGCGTACGCCGCAGCGCCGCCTCCAGCTCGGCGTGGGCACGCTCGAACGCACGGGCCTTCTGCCGTACGGAACGGGGAATCCAGTCGAGCGCCCGCAGTTCGTCGATCATGGCTCCGCGGATGCGGGTGATGGCGTAGGTCTCGAACTTGATCGAGCGCCCCGGGTCGAACTTCTCGATCGCGTCGATCAGCCCGAACACCCCGGAGGAGACGAAGTCGGCCTGCTCCACGTTGGTGGGCAGGCCGACACTGACGCGTCCGGCCACGTACTTGACCAGGGGCGAGTAGTGGAGGATCAGCTGTTCCCGCAGCCGCTCGTCGCCCGTGCACTTGTATGACCGCCACAGTTCGTCGAGCGATCTGGGCGGGGCCGGGCGTGCAGCGCAGCCGGCTGCAGTCGGTTCTGCCGTGGCCGTGCGGTCGGGCCCGGTGATGTGATGGGGCATGCGTCGTCTTGAGCCGTTCTGCCGTGATCTGTGCGCTGACGCCGGTGAGGGGCGTACGAAGGGGCCGGGAACCTTGGGAGCGTAGCGTGACTGCGGCGTCGCTCAGTGCGAGGATCGGTCGGTCGGGCATGCGCAGATACGTTCCGCTGCCCGCACCCCGGGGTTACCCGGATGGCCTGAGCGGCACGGCCGGGCCATGCGGAATGAAGCGTTCAGCGATCATGTCTCTCACCCTTTCACTCGATCGCTCCAGGTCAAGGACCGCCTCGTCACCTGTTGGTGTGTTGGTTGGCCGCTCTGGCCAACTGCCAGTGGTCACCGTTGCGTTCGAGGAATCCGAGTGACCGCAGTTCCTGGAGGCGGACGAGCGCGCGGTCCTCCGCGAGGGCGGCGGCGCGCGCCACCGCCCCGACGCCGAGAGCACCCCGGGCGGGCAGTGCCTCCAGAACGCACGCCGCCTCCGGGGACAGCAGGTCGCGCGGCACCACGGGCCCGCGCCGCTCGGGGGCCAGTTCGCCGATCGCGCCGACCAGCTCGACGATCTCGGCGGCATCGGTGACGACGATGCCCTCACCGCGCAGGAGTTGGTGGACACCCGCCGAAAGTCCGCTGGTCACCGGACCGGGAACGCCCATGGTGATCCTGCCCAGCCCGAGGGCCCGCCGCGCGGTGACCAGCGAGCCGCTGCGCAGTTCCGCCTCCACCACCACAGTGCCGCGGGTGAGGGCGGCGATCACGCGGTTGCGCAGGACGAAGCGACTGCGGGTGGGGTGATCGCCGGGCGGCAGTTCGGCGACCAGCAGTCCCTGCTCCCCGATGCGCCGGATCAGCCCGCCGTTGCCCGGCGGGTAGGCCACATCGACTCCGCAGGCCAGAACCCCGACGGTCGCTCCCTCCACCGTCAGAGCTCCGCTGTGCGCGGCGCCGTCCACTCCGTACGCCGCGCCGGAGACCACCGTCCAGCCGCGCGAGGCCAGGCTGGAGCCGAGCGTCGCGGCCACGTGGGCGCCGTAGTCCGTGCACGCCCGGGAGCCGACGACGGCGACCGAGCGCAGTGCCCACATCCGCAGCGAGGCCCTGCCTCGCACCCACAGGCCCACGGGACGCCCGTCGCCCAGGTCGTCCAGCTGGCTCGGCCACTCGGCGTCACCGGGGCAGACGAAACGCCCGCCCAGTCCGCCGATCGCGGCGAGGTCGGCTTCGGGGTCGAGCCCTCGCGCGCGCTGCCGCAACCCGGCCCAGCGGGTCCGGGACGCGCCGGGCAGCGGGGAGTCGGACCCGAACGCCTTGAGCGTCTCCGCCGCCCCGTACCGGTCGAGCCACCGGTTCACCGCCTCGTCTCCGGGCTCCCCGATCCTGGTGAGCGCCGCCCGGGCCACACGCTCCTCGCGGCCGGTCACACCCGCCCTCCCGCGAGTGCCGCGCCGCGCCGGACCCCGGTGCGCAGCTCCAGCGCGCCGTCCACGTCCCCGGCCGTGGGCCGGTCGTGTCCGGCGAGGTCGGCCAGGGTCCAGGCGACCCGAAGGACGCGGTCCAGACCTCGTGCGGTGAGCAGGCCGCGTTCCATGTCCTCCTCGGCCCGGCCGAGCGCTCCCGGGCTACCGGGCCACCGGGTCCGCAGTTCGTGGCCGGGAACCTCGCTGTTGGTGTGCCAGGGCGTGTCGGCGTAGCGGGCGGCGGCGCGCTCGCGAGCGGCGAGTACGCGAGCGGCCACGGTCCCGGTGGACTCGGACCGGGCGCCGGGGGCCGTCAGTTCGGAGCGGGTGACGGGTTCGACGGTGACCCGGAGGTCGACACGGTCCAGCAGTGGCCCGGACAGCCGTGCCCGATAGCGTCTGACCGATGAGGGCCTGCACTCGCAACCGCCGCCCCGGGAGCCGTGCCGGCCGCAGGGGCACGGGTTGGCGGCGAGGGCGAGCAGGAAGCGGGCGGGCATGCGCATCATGCCCTGGGCCCGGGCCACGACGACCTGCCCCGACTCCAGCGGCTGGCGCAGTGCGTCGAGCACCCGCGCGCTGCATTCGGCCGCTTCGTCAAGGAACAGCACACCGTGGTGGGCGAGGGAAACCGCTCCGGGCCGGGGCAGACCGCTGCCGCCGCCCACCAGGGAGGCGGTGGTGGCCGAGTGGTGCGGGGCACAGTAGGGGGGCCGCTCGACCAGCGGCTGGCCGGGCGGCAGCGCCCCGGCGACGGAGTGGACGGCGGTGGCCTCCAGCGCCTCCTTCGGGGTGAGCGGCGGCAGCAGCCCGGGGAGTCGTTCGGCGAGCATGGTCTTGCCCGCTCCCGGCGGTCCTTTGAAGAAGATGTGGTGGCGCCCCGCGGCGGCTACCTCCAGCGCCCTGCGTGCGGATCTCTGACCGGCGACCTCGGCGAGGTCCACCCTGCGTTCACCGCCCAGCCCCGCGATCCCTCCGCCCGCGCCGGGCACGGTGAGACCGGCGAGCATGGTGGCGTCGGTGCCGTACCCCTCCGGGCACTCCTCGTCGGGGACGGGCGCGTCGGTGAGGACGGCGACGAGTTGGCGCAGGGAGCGGACGCCGAGGACGGAGACGCCGGGGACCAGTGCGGCTTCGGGGGCGGTCTGCTCGGCGACGACGACCTGGCGGTACCCGGCGTCCGCGGCGGCCAGGACCGCGGGCAGGACGCCGCGGACGGGCCGGACGCGCCCGTCCAGGCCCAGTTCGCCGATCATCACCAGTCCGGTGAGTTCGCGGGGGGCGATCCGCTCGGCGGCTCCGAGCACCGCGCAGGCGACCGCGAGGTCGAATCCGCTGCCGCTCTTGGGCACCGAGGCGGGGCTGAGTCCGACGGTGAGTTTCTTCTGGGGCCAGTCGACACCGGAGTTGACGACCGCGGCCCTGACCCGGTCGCGGCTCTCCACCAGGCTCTTGTCGGGCAGGCCGACGAGCGTGAAGGTGGCCAGCCCCGGTTCGAGATCGGCCTGGACCTCGACGACCACGCCCTCGACGCCCACGAGCGCGACCGAGCAGGTACGGGCGAAGCCCATGTCAGGCCACCCCCCTCACGTGCTGCACCCGGGGGGCGCCGCGCTCGGGCAGGACGATGCCGACGAGGTCGATGCGCACGCCCCCGGTCGGCGGACGGCCGTACCGGGTGAGCCAGCGTTCGCTGAGCCACTGGGAGGCGAGTCTGCGCAGCCGCTCGGCCTTGCGCGGGGTCACGGCCGACATCGGGTGGCCGTACGGGCCGGCCCGGCGTGTCTTGACCTCGCAGACGACGAGTGCGTCGGCGTCCCGGGCCACGATGTCGATCTCGCCACCCCGGCAGCGCCAGTTCCGTTCGAGGACGGCCATGCCCATCTCGCGCAGCCGCCGGGCGGCCAGGTCCTCGCCGTAGCGCCCGAGTGCGTTCCTGCCGTTCATCGGTACCACCTCCGGCGCCGACTGTGACGGCTGGGGGGCGGGTTGGATGATCATGGTCCGGTTCGGTGGACCACCGATCGGTTGTGGATATCTCACTCACTCGCGCGAGCTATCCCGTGGGCGCGGCGTTGACGGAGTGGCGGTCGGTGCCGGACTCACCTCTTGAAGCCGGAGTCCTCGGGCAGGTCCAGATCGCTCTTGTTCAGCTCCTCGATGTTCACGTCCTTGAAGGTGAGCACCCGCACCTGTTTGACGAAGCGGGCCGGCCGGTACATGTCCCACACCCAGGCGTCGGCCATAGAGACTTCGAAGAAGACCTCACCCTGAACCGAGTGCACCTGCATCTCGTAGTCGTTGGTGAGATAGAAACGGCGTTCGGTCTCGATCACGTACCTGAACAAGCCGACGACGTCCCGGTACTCCCGGTAGAGCTTCAGCTCCATCTCGGTCTCGTATTTCTCGAGGTCCTCGGCGCTCATGGCATGTTCCCCTTCAGCCGTGCGTTCCCCCATTGTGCGTCAGCACCGTGCGCTTGCCGCGGACCGAGCCGATCGCCCCGTACCCGGCGCCGCCGAGGATCAGCAGGGCGCCGGCCCCGACCGCGGCCAGGGCGGGGCCCAGCGGTCCCGGCCGGGAGGTCCCGCCGGGCAGGTCCGCGAAACCGGCTGGGCGCTCGACCATGCCCGCGTGGCCCAGCGGCCAGACGGTGGCGTCGACCCGGCCCGTCACCGCCTCCCTGGGCACGGAGCCGTTGTCGGCGTCCTCCAGGTGAGTGCGCGAGTCCAGTGATCCCTCCCGGTGGTCGCCGAGGAGGAAGAGCTGCCCTTCGGGCACGGACGCCTCGAAGGTGGCGAAGGAGGCGCGTTCCCGCTCCAGCCGGTACGGCTCGTCGACGGGATCGCCGTTGACGGTCAGCTTCCCCTGCTCGTCGCAGCACTCCACGGTGTCGCCACCGACGCCGACGACGCGTTTGATCACCGGCATGTCGCCCCACAGCGGATCGAGGAAGACGACGACGTCACCGCGCCGGACCTCGTCACCGTCGATGCGCTCGGCCAGCACCCGGTCCCCGGCCTCGACGGTGGGCGACATGGAGTCGGTGGGTACGGCGTAGGGCTGGTACAGCACGGCGGCCCAGACGAAACCGCCCAGGAAGAGGACGCAGCCGATCGCCGTGGCCGCCGACGACAGCACCTGGCCCACGCGGCCGCGGCCTTTCCCGGTACGTTCGGCTCTGCTCACTCGCACTCCCGGAAAAGGTCTGGGTCCACCGGCGGTCTGCGCCGCACCCTACCCCCGGGTAGGCTCCCGGGTCAGCCCGCTGCCCGCCCGTCCGTCCCGCTCCCAGTGCCGGGCGCCGTCCCGGACCCTCCGGCGGACTCTTCCGCGTTCCCCTTCACGGCCCTCGCCCCCAGGCGCCGCCGCCACATGACCAGCGGCACCGCGCCCGCCAGGCCCAGCGCCGCGGGAGCCGCGGCCAGGCCCTGCTCGGCGAAGGTGTCGGGCACCGGGAGGGTGCCCCAGCGGTCGATCGGCCACGCCTTGACCACGGCCCGCCCCACGACCTCGTCCACGGGCACCGTCCCCTGTCCGGGGAGCTGCTGGTGGAAACGGGAGTCCAGGGAGTTGGAGCGGTGGTCGCCCATCACCCAGATCCGGTCCTCGGGGACCTTGACCGGGCCGAAGCCCTCACCGCCGCAGGGGGAGTCTCCGGGGTAGACGTAGGCCTCCTCCTCCAGGGCCTTGCCGTTGACCGTGACGGGGCCGTTCTTCTCGCACGCCACGGTGTCGCCGCCGACCGCGATGACCCGCTTGATCAGGTCCTGCTCCTCGGCTGAGGGCATCAGGCCGATGAAGCTCATGAAGTCCTGGAACACGTTGGTGTCCTGCTGGACCGACGGGTCGAGCCAGCCCCCCGGGTCGTGGAACACGACGACCTCGCCGCGCTCGGGCTCGGCCCCGAACCAGGGTGTCAGTTTGTCCACCAGCACCCGGTCGCCCCGCTGGAGGGTGTTCTGCATCGAGTCGGAGGGGATGGAGAACGCCTGCAGCAGGAACGTCTTGATCCCCAGGGCCAGCAGCAGCGCGATACCGATGAGGATGGGCAGTTCCTTCAGGAAGGAGCGTTGCTTCTTTTCCGTCACTCTCTCTCCGCTGTCCGGGCCCGCGGCCGTTTCCTCACCGCGCTCCACGGGCTCGCCTTCGGCCCGCCGCTCGGGCCCGTCCGCGTCGGAGCGCGCTCCGACCGACACGTCCCCCACATCCACTCCTCACACCGATACCGCTCTTACCGCGCTGCAGCCCGCGCCTCAGCCGGTGCAGACCCACGCCTGCCACTCCCATAACGAGCGGGAGTTCCGCAGGGCTCGGGATGTGCGCCATGTCTTCGCCTCCGTCATCGTCGGCGCCCGCGGCCGCGGAGGCGGTCTCGCCGCGCGGATCCGGTACCGACGCGTAGGTCTCGGGCTCCTCCAGCCGTCGCCAGTGGGAGTAGGGCCAGGCGATCACCACTGCCTTGCCCACCACCAGGCTCTCCGGAATGGTCCCCTTCCCCGGATCCTGCAGGTGGTAGCGGGAGTCGGCGGAGTTGGAACGGTGGTCGCCCATCACGAAGATGCGGCTTTCGGGCACCTTCACCTCGAAGCGCATCTGCGAGGGCGCGTTGCCCGGGTGGAGGTACGGCTCGTTCAGCGGTGTGCCGTTGACCGTCACCCGGCCGTCCTCGTCGCAGCACACGACGGTGTCTCCGCCGACGCCGACGACCCGCTTGATCAGGTCCTGCTCCTCGGCAGAGGGCAGCAGGCCGATGAAGGTCAGGAACTGCCTGCCCTGCCTGATGCCCACGGGGTCGTCCCGCTCCGGCTCCTCCCCGGGGGGCAGCCAGCCTCCCGGGTCCTTGAAGACCACCACGTCGCCGCGTTCGGGGCGCGAGCCGAACCAGGGCGTGAGCTTGTCCACCAGCACCCGGTCGTCGATCCTGATCGTCTGCTCCATCGAGCCGGAGGGGATGACGAACGCCTGGACCAGGAACGTCTTGAGCACCAGCGCGATCAGCAGTGCGACGCCCACCAGGACGGGGATCTCCTTGGTCACCGACAGCCGTCGGCGCCGCCTGATCCGCTTGGCGGCGCGCCGCCGGTCGGCCCGGCCCTCGCCGGGGCCGCGCAGTGTGCTCCCGTGCTCCGGCGGTGTACCGCCACCGCGGGCGGCACCCGCCCGCAGGCCGTCGCGCGGCCGTCCGCGCCTACCCATCCCGGCCCCGCAGGGAGGTCCAGCGGCTGGCCGGCCAGACGATCCAGTCGGCCCGGCCGATCACCCTCTCCACCGGTACGGTGCCGCCGCCGGGGGATCCGAGGTGGTCCCGGGAGTCGCTCGACCGGGAGCGGTGGTCGCCCATCACCCACAGCCGTCCCTCGGGGACCGCGATGTCGAACGGGACGGCCGAGGGCCGGTCGCCGGGATGCAGGTAGGCCTCGTCCACCGGTTCGCCGTTCACCTCGATCCTCCCCCGTTCGTCGCAGCACCTGACCCTGTCGCCGCCGACTCCGACGACCCGCTTGACGTAGTCGGTTCCCCGCGACGGCCCCCGGTCGAACGAACCGGTGCCGTCGAACACCACAACGTCTCCACGCGCCGGAAGGTTGCCGAAACGGTACGCCAGCTTGTTCGCCAGGACGCGGTCGCCCGCTTCGAGGGTGTTCCCCATCGAGCCGCTCGGGATGCGGAAGGGTTCCGCCGCGAACGCGTGGACCAGCAGGAGCAGCACGGCGACCGCGGCCACCGGACGCACGAAACGCGACCGGCTCCCCCATCCCCGTACGGGGTGGGGGGAGCGGTCGCGCTCCATGGGTCGCTTGTGCTGTTCGTCGGTGTTCATCGAGCCGAGAGCCTAACGCGGCGGCGCGGCGGACACCGGTGCGGACAGCGGCGCGGGGGCCGTGCCCCGCGGGCGGCGCCGGACGCCGGCGCACCCCGGCACTCCGCCGCGCGGACCGGTCTCGGATCAGCGCTCGCGCTTCTCCTTGATCTTGGCGGCCTTGCCGCGCAGCTCGCGCAGGTAGTACAGCTTGGCGCGGCGGACGTCACCGCGGGTGACGACCTCGATCTTCTCGACGATCGGGGTGTGCACCGGGAAGGTGCGCTCCACGCCGACGCTGAAGCTGACCTTGCGGACGGTGAAGGTCTCGCGGACGCCGGAGCCCTGGCGGCGGATGACGACACCCTTGAACTGCTGCACACGGGAGCGGTTGCCCTCGATGACGCGCACGTGGACGTTGACGGTGTCACCGGGGCGGAAGGCGGGGATGTCGCTGCGCAGCGAGGCGGAGTCGACGCTGTCGAGAAGGTGCATGACCGTCTGCTTTCCTCGCCGATGCCACAGGTCATCGGCGGAATCGTTCGTTGGGTTCGGTGAGCCGCCGTACCGGTCGGGCGTTGGTCCCCCTGTGGCAGGGTCGCGCGCCGGACGCGAGGCAGCGGCCTATTCTTCCACGCCCCGGGCCGCGGGCCCAAATCGGCCGTCGGACCGCTCGGCCCAGCCCAGCTCCGCCAGCAGTCCGCGGTCGTCGGCGTCCAGCGCGGCGGGGTCGCACCTCCCGATCAGGTCCGGGCGGTGGCGCACGGTGCGGCGGAACGCCTGGTCGCGGCGCCAGCGGGCGATTTTGCCGTGGTGGCCGCTGAGCAGCACCTCGGGGATGTCCCGGCCGCGCCACACCGGCGGCTTGGTGTAGACGGGGCCCTCCAGCAGGTCGGCCATGGCGCCGGGCGCGAAGGAGTCGTCGCGGTGGGACTCGGCGTTGCCCAGGACTCCGGGCAGCAGCCGGGCGACTGCCTCCACCATGACCAGCACGGGCGCCTCGCCGCCGGCCAGCACGTAGTCGCCGATGGACAGCTCGCGCACCCGCAGGCGCTCGCCGTACTCCTCGACGACACGGCGGTCGATGCCCTCGTAGCGGGCGGGGGTGAAGACCAGCCACGGCTCGGCGGCCAGTTCGACGGCGGTCTCCTGGGTGAAAGGGCTGCCGCTGGGGGTGGGGACGACCAGGACCGGCCCCTCGCCCTGCCCGTCCCCGCCCGAGGCGACGACCGAGTCCAGCGCCTCGCCCCACGGCTCGGGCTTCATCACCATACCGGGGCCGCCGCCGTAGGGGGTGTCGTCGACGGTGTTGTGCCGGTCGCGGGTCCACTGCCGCAGGTCGTGGACACGTACGTCGAGCAGACCGCGGGCGCGCGCCTTGCCCACCAGGGAGACGTTCAGCGGCTCCAGGTACTCGGGGAAGATCGTGACGACGTCGATCCGCATCAGGCGCCGTCCTCTCCGTCCCCGCCGTTCCCGCCGTCCGGCACACCGCTCGCGGGGCGGGATCCGGCGATCTCGGCGCGGTCGTCGATGAGCCCCGGCGGCGGGTCGATGACGGCCCGCTGCCCGTCCAGGTCGATCTCGGGGACGATCTCGGCGACGAAGGGGACCAGCACCTCGCCGCCGTCGGGCCTGCGCACCACGAACAGGTCCTGGTGGGGCGGGTGGGCGATCTCCTCGATCCGGCCGACGGGCGTTCCGTCGAGGGTGACGACATCGAGGTCGATCAGCTGGTGGTCGTAGTACTCGTCGGGGTCCTCGGGGGTCTCCTCCGGGTCGACCTCGGCGATCAGCAGGGTGTTGCGCAGCGCCTCGGCGGCGGTGCGGTCCCTCACTCCCGCGAGACGCAGCAGCAGCCGGCCGCTGTGGACGCGCCCCGACTCGATGGTCAGGGGACCCGCGGAGGCGGGGTCGGTGGTCAGAACCGCGCCGGGGGCGAGGCGCACCTCGGGTTCATCGGTGCGCACCTCCACCGTGACCTCGCCCTTGATGCCGTGGGCACGGCCGATGCGCGCGACTACCAACTGCACTGCTCGTCACTCCAGGTTCTCGCCGGTTCCCGTACGCCGGCGGTCACGGCACGGGCCGGGAGCGGCGGTGCCGCTCCCGGCCCGTGCCGGTGCTCTGCGTTGTCTGCCGCGGCCCTCAGCGGATCTGGTCCACGTCGACGAGGTCGACACGGACGCCCCGTCCGCCGAGAGCGCCCACGACGGTGCGCAGCGCGCGTGCGGTGCGGCCGTTGCGGCCGATCACCTTGCCGAGGTCGTCGGGGTGGACCCGGACCTCCAGCACGCGCCCGCGGCGCAGGTTGCGGGCGGCGACCTGCACCTCGTCGGGGTGGTCGACGATGCCCTTCACCAGATGGTCGAGGGCCTCTTCCAGCATGGTCACGCCTCGGTCGACTCGGCGGCGGCCTCGGCCTCGTCCGCCTTCTTGTCGGCCTTCTTCGCCTTCTGGGTGATGGCCTCACCCTTGGGCTCGTCCGCCGACTCCTTGGCGGCGGCCTCGAAGAGGGCGCGCCTGTCGGCCTTCGGCTCGGCGACCTTCATCGGCTCCGGGGCCGGCAGACCCTTGAACTTCTGCCAGTCGCCGGTGACCTTCAGGATGGCCAGGACCGGCTCGGTCGGCTGCGCGCCGACACCCAGCCAGTACTGGACGCGCTCCGAGTCGACCTCGATGCGAGAGGGGTTCTGCACCGGGTGGTACAGACCGATCTCCTCGATGGCCCGGCCGTCGCGACGGGTACGGGAGTCGGCGACGATGATGCGGTAGTGAGGCGAACGGATCTTGCCCAGTCGCTTCAGCTTGATCTTGACTGCCACGGCTGTGGTGTCTCCTGGTCTTTGGCGTGGTTGGACACGGCGGGATGCCACGTGGGGTGGTGGTACCCGAGTGTCCGAGTGGACGCGTCAGCCGGAGGAGAGAGGGGTCCTGTGCGGCTGTCGAGTACAGCCGCCCATTGTGCCACACCTCTTGCGCCACACCCCGCGGGGGCAGCCGGTTCCCCGGCCTCCCCCGGCCCCCGGTCCGGCGCGGGTCCGTGGCGCCTCAGCCCACCCCGACCGCCTCCTTCTCCTTGTCCGGGATGCGGAACGGCTTCCCGCAGGCCCCGCACATGATCGGCGCCTGGGCCAGTACGGACGGTACGACCCGGACGTTGCGTCCGCAGTCGCACACGGCCTTGACCCGCACCCCGCCGCCCGACGAACCGTGCCGCGCGGCGGGGCCGCGGAAGGCGCGGGAGGTGTCGGTGGCGGTGGCGGCACTGTGGGCGCGCAGGGCGCGCTGCAGCTTCTCGATGGTGGGACGGTAGCGCTTTCTGGTCTCGGGCTTCATCACGACCAGCGAGAACCCGCTGCTCGGATGCGGTTCCTCCGAGTGCTCCAGGCCCAGCTCCTCGGCGATCGCCAGGAAGCGGCGGTTGTGGTAGCGGCCGGCGCGCGAGGTGTCCCGGACTCCGCGGGCGGCGGCGATCCCGTGGACGGCCTCGTGGAGCAGCCGTTCGAAGGAGAGCTCGGCGCCGCAGGCGGACGACGACTCCCCGATCAGCGATTCGGGCGCGGCCAGGTCGGGCAGCTCGGGGTGGTGCCGTTGAATGTCGGCCCACGCGAGTGCCAGCTCGGCGGCGAGTACAGGTGGTGTCGTGCTCACGTCGTGCACAACGAGCCAGAGTGTCCCGGTGTTCCGATTACGGGGCATCCCAAATAATTTGCACCTACCCGTCGGTTCAGGTTGATGCGCGCCGACGGGGCGGGTATGCCGATCCGGGAGGACCCGCCCGAGCAGGGGCCGGCCGGTCCGTGGGCGGAGCTCTCCGCCGGCCCCGCGCCCCTGCCGGATCCCGGGCGGCCGCCGCGCAGCCCTCAGTAGGAGCGGGCGACCACGGCCACCGTACCGGGGGCGTCGTCGGACTCGGGTACCGACCCGTCCTCGCCGACCAGGCAGCGCACCGTGACGCCCTGCTCCGCGAGCCTCGCCTCGCCCTCCGGCCCCAGGTCGGCCCAGGGAACGCGGGCCCAGCCGCCGGCGGCGGCCTCGACGGCCTCCTCCACCGTCCGCACGTCCGAGGTGCGGGCCTCGCGGCGCTCGCGGGACCGGCGCAGCAGCAGCGCCTGGTCCTCCTCCAGGATCCTCGGGCACAGCTCGGCCAGGGTGTCGGTCGCCACCGGCTCCTTGCCCCCGGCGATGCGGCGCACCAGCATCGCGGTGCCGCTCTCCAGGTCGCGCGGGCCGATCTCGACGCGCAGCGGCACGCCCTTGAGCTCCCAGTCCACGGCCCGGCGGCCGAAGGGGGTGTCGGTGCGGTCGTCCACACGCACCCGGACGCCGGCCGCGGTGAGCCGGTCGC
This sequence comes from Streptomyces shinuiensis, assembly GCF_043660855.1. Classification (NCBI taxonomy): domain Bacteria; kingdom Bacillati; phylum Actinomycetota; class Actinomycetes; order Kitasatosporales; family Streptomycetaceae; genus Streptomyces; species Streptomyces shinuiensis. The sequence continues at coordinate 1,632,366 of NZ_JBIHML010000001.1, forward strand.
CGACCTCGCGGACCTTGGCCAGCACCGCGTCGTCGCCCTTGATCGCCAGGACGACGGCCTGGACGGGGGCCAGGCGCGGCGGGATCCGCAGCCCGTCGTCGTCGCCGTGCGTCATGATCAGGCCGCCGACCATCCGGGTGGAGGTGCCCCAGGAGGTCTGCCACACCAGTTCCCGCTCGCCGTCCTCCGACAGGTAGCGGGTGTCGAACGCCTTGGCGAAGTTCTGGCCCAGCTCGTGGCTGGTGCCCATCTGCAGGGCCTTGCCGTCGCCCATCATGCCCTCCAGGGTGAGGGTGTTGACGGCGCCCGCGAAGCGCTCCCCGGGGGTCTTGCGGCCCAGTACGACGTCCATGGCCAGGACGTTCTCCATGAAGTCGGCGTAGACCTCGCGGTGGATGCGGGCGGCGTAGTCGCGCGCGTCCTCGTAGGTGGCGTGGGCGGTGTGCCCCTCCTGCCACAGGAACTCACTCGTTCGCAGGAAGACCCTCGGACGCATTTCCCAGCGCACCACGTTGGCCCACTGGTTGATCAGCAGGGGCAGGTCGCGGTAGCTCTGCACCCACTTGGCGAAGTACTCGTTGACGATCGTCTCGGAGGTCGGCCGGACGACCACCGGCTCCTCCAGCTCCTTGCCACCGCCGTGCGTGACGACCGCCAGCTCGGGGGCGAAGCCCTCGACGTGCTCGGCCTCCCTGGTCAGGTAGGACTGCGGGATGAACAGGGGGAAGTAGGCGTTCTCGGCGCCCGCGGCCTTGATGCGGGCGTCCATCTCCCGCTGCATCCGCTCCCAGAGCCCGTACCCGTACGGACGGATGACCATGGTGCCGCGCACCGGCCCGTTGTCGGCCAGCTCGGCCTTGTTGATCACGTCCTGGTACCAGCGCGGGAAGTCCTCCGCCCGAGGTGTGAGCACGGGAGCCTTTGCCATGTCGCGCATGTTACGGCGGTCTGCTGCGGATGCGTGAACCGGACTGCCGGGGGAACGTAGGAGTGCGCGCGGGCAAGCGCGGGTGGAAACACCCCGGCGCCCCCTCTGGACTCGGGGACAGATGCGCAGTTCCCTGGCTTTCGGGGACTTCAGGACCTCTCGGGGGACGAGACGGCGGCCGGTTATCCGGCGATCCTTCCATCGGAATGGGGATGTTGCGATGGCACCCACGCTCGCACAGCGGCACCTCCCGCGGCCCGCCCGGGACTGGGCGGAGATTCAGGAACGGATGCTGGTTCCGCTCTACGAGGCGGTATACGAGCGGTTCGAGGTCGGACGGCACTCCCATGTGCTGGGCCTGGGCTGCGGCTCGGGCCTGGCGCTGGTGATGGCGGCGGCCCGGGGCGCGACCGTCACGGGGACCGACACCGACGAGGCACGCCTGGAGCTGGCCCGGCAGCGGCTGCTGCCGGAGCCGCAGTGGGGTGCGCGGCACTGGACCGCGCGGGTGCTGCCGGGCGGGCCGGACGGCGGACCGGGCGGCGCGGCGCTGCGGGAGGGGCCGCCGCCGACGCTGGTGACCGCCTTCGACACCCTGCCCGACGCCGCCGTGCTCGCCCGGGTGGCCCAGGCTGCCGGCCGGGGCGTGCCGGTGGTGCTGGCGGGCTGGGGGCCGGCCGAGCGGTGCGCCGCGGCCCCCGCGCTGCGGGTGGCCCAGCGGCTGGCCGAGCCGGAGCGCGCGGCGGGCCGGTGCTGGCGGCCGGGCGGCCGGGACGACCTGGAGGACCTGGCGCGGCGGGCCGGGCTGCGCCCCGACGGCTCGGGCCGGGTCGCTTGCCCCTTCGGCTACGCCGACCTGGACAGCGCGGTGCGCGGGCTGGTCTCGACCGGGCTGTACGACGCGGCCGTCCGGGCGACGGACGAGGAGCAGGTCGCCAAGGAGCTGGCCGAGGCGCTGCGCCCGCACGTACGGCCGGACGGCACCGTGTGGATGCAGAACCTGTTCCGCTACGTGGTCGCCATGACCTGAGGGCGCCGCCGTCGCGCGGCGGGCGGCGGCGCCCGGGCGGTCACTTCGGCGGGAGCATGTCCTTGAACTCCTGGGGCAGCTCGAAGTCCTCCGGCCCCTGGCCGCCGGGCAGTCCGAAGGCGCCGCCCTGCCCCGCGGCGCGGCGCTCGGCCACGGCCTGCTCCTCGGCCTTGCGCTTCATCGGGTTGCCCGAGCGCTGCTTGCCCTTGGCCTTCTTCTGCTGCTTGCCCTTCTTCCGAGCGCCGCCCACCCCCGGCATGCCCGGCATCCCGGGCATCCCCGGCATGCCGCCCTGGGCCATCTTCGACATCATCTTGCGGGCCTCGAAGAAGCGCTCCACGAGGTTCTTCACCGCGCTGACGTCCACGCCGGAGCCGCGGGCGATGCGGGCCCGCCGCGAGCCGTTGATGATCATGGGGTCGGTGCGCTCGGCCGGTGTCATCGACTTGATGATCGCGGCGGTGCGGTCCACGTCGCGCTCGTCGATGTCGTTGATCTGCTCCCGGATCTGCCCCATCCCGGGCATCATCCCCAGCAGCTTGGAGATGGAGCCCATCTTGCGGACCTGCTCCATCTGGGCCAGGAAGTCGTCGAGGGTGAACTCCTTGGGGCCCTTGGCCAGCTTGGCGGCCATCTGCTCGGCCTCTTGCCGGCTGAAGGTCTGCTCGGCCTTCTCGATGAGGCTGAGGACGTCGCCCATGCCCAGGATGCGGGACGCCATGCGGTCCGGGTGGAACGCGTCGAAGTCGTCCAGCTTCTCACCGTTGGAGGCGAACATGATCTGGCGGCCGGTGACGTGCGCGATCGACAGGGCCGCGCCGCCGCGGGCGTCGCCGTCGAGCTTGGAGAGCACCACGCCGTCGAAGCCGACGCCGTCGCGGAACGCCTCGGCGGTGTTGACCGCGTCCTGGCCGATCATGGCGTCGACGACGAAGAGGGTCTCGTCGGGACGGACGGCGTCGCGGATGTCGGCGGCCTGCCGCATCATCTCGGCGTCGATGCCCAGGCGGCCGGCGGTGTCGACGACGACGACGTCGTACTGCTTGGTGCGGGCGTACTCGATGGAGTCCTCGGCGACCTTCACCGGGTCGCCGACGCCGTTGCCCGGCTCGGGCGCGTAGATCCCGACGCCCGCGCGCTCGGCGACGACGGTGAGCTGGTTGACGGCGTTGGGGCGCTGCAGGTCGCAGGCGACCAGCAGCGGGGTGTGGCCCTGGGTCTTGAGCCAGCGGCCCAGCTTGCCCGCGAGCGTGGTCTTGCCCGCGCCCTGCAGGCCGGCGAGCATGATCACTGTCGGCGGGTTCTTGGCGAACCGCAGGCGGCGGGTCTCGCCCCCGAGGATGCCGATCAGCTCCTCGTTGACGATCTTGATGACCTGCTGGGCCGGGTTCAGGGCCTTGGAGACCTCGGCGCCGAGGGCGCGCTCCTTGACCTGCTTGATGAAGGCCCGCACCACGGGCAGGGCGACGTCCGCCTCCAGCAGGGCGATACGGATCTCGCGCGCCGTGGCGTCGATGTCCGCCTCGCTCAGACGGCCCTTGCCCCTGAGGTTCTTGAACGTCGCTGTGAGGCGATCGGAGAGAGTGTCGAACACGTCGGTCGCGGATCCTTCGCGTTGGTGGCGGTATCGGCGGTCGACCTCCAAGAGTATCCGCCCGCCCGCGGTCCGGTCAGCCGCCCAGGGCCCGCTCCAGTTCCGCGGCGAGACCGGCGGCCTCCCGGGGCGGCAGCGGGGAGCCGTCGGGTCCGGTGACGTAGAAGGCGTCCACCGCGTTGGCGCCCAGGGTGCCGACGCGGGCGCTGCGCACGGTGACGCCGGCGTCCTCCAGGGCCCGTCCGATGCGGTACAGCAGGCCCGGGGCGTCCTGGGCGCGCACCTCGATGACCGTCGCCAGCCGTGATCCGGCCGGGGCGACGGTCACCTCCGGCGGCGGGGCCCCGGCTCCGTGCCGGCGGGCGCGGCCCAGGTGGGCCCGCTCGCGCTCGGCGAGCCGGGCGGGGATGTCCAGGGAGCCCTCCAGGGCACGCGCCAGGTCGGCGCGGAGCCGCGCGGCCTGCGGCAGCGACCCGTACTCGGCGGCCACCCGCCAGCTCAGCAGCAGCACCCGCCCCTCGCCGGGCGGGTCGACGGCGCGCAGGTCGGCAGCGCGCACGGTGAGCCGGTGCAGGGCCAGGACGCCGGCCGCGGCGGGCAGTACACCGGGCTGGTCGGGCAGAGCGACGAGCAGTTCGACGCCGACTGGTTCCGGGCCCGTCTCCCCCTCGGCGGAGGCCGCCCGGTCCGCCCTGTCGCTCCGGTCCGTCTCGGCGGGGGTTCCGGCCCGGGTTCGCAGGGAGAGCACCGGCCCGCCGGTGCGCCACGCCTCGACGGCCAGCCGCTCGGCCTCGGCGGCGGGCCGGGGGACGTGGTGCTCCCGCTCACCCGCCTCACTCGTCCCTTCCGCCCCCTCCGCCCCCTCCGCCGCCTTCCCCGCCAGCACCGCGCCGGTCCGTCCTACCAGATCGGCCACGAGCCCCGCGCGCCAGGCGGACCAGGCAGCGGGCCCGGTGGCCAGGGCGTCGGCCTCGGTGAGCGCGTGCAGCAGTTCCAGGGTCCCGGTGCCGCCGACGGCGTCGGCCACGGTACGGACGGTGGCCGGATCGTCCAGGTCGCGCCGGGTGGCGGTCTCGGCCAGCAGCAGGTGGTGGCGGACGACGGTGGCCAGGGTCGCGGTGTCGGCGGCGTCGAAGCCCATCCGCGCGGCCAGGTCGCGCACGACGGCCTCGCCCGCGACACTGTGGTCGCCGGGCCGCCCCTTGCCGATGTCGTGCAGCAGCGCGGCGACCAGCAGCAGGTCCGGACGGCGCACGCGGCGGACGTGCGCACCGGCCCGTACGGCGGTCTCGATCAGGTGGCGGTCGACGGTCCAGCGGTGCACGGGGTTGCGCTGCGGACGGCAGCGCACCCGCTCCCACTCGGGCAGCCAGGCGGTGACCAGCCCCTCCGCCTCCAGCGCCTCCCACACCCCGACGGCGGCCTCGCCCGCTCCCAGGAGGGTGACGAACTCCTCACGGGCCTCGGCCGGCCAGGGCACCGGAAGCGGCGGCGCCGCGGCGGCCAGCCTCCGCAGGGCGGGGCGCGACGGCGGCAGCCCGGCCTGGGCGGCCGCCGCGGCGGCCCGCAGCGGCAGCACGGGGTCGCGTTCGGGGCGCGCGGTCCGGGCGAGCACCACCTCGCCGTCCTGCACGACGACACCGTCGGCCAGCGGGGTGCGCTCGGCGGACCGCCTGGCGCGCCGCAGGCCCGGGCGGCGGGCGCGCAGCACCCGGTCGACCTCGCGCCAGGTGACGTCGCAGGCGTAGGAGAGTACCCGGGCCGCCTCGTAGACGCGGCGCAACAGCGCGTCCGCGTCCTCCAGCGCGAGGGCGGCGGCCACCTGGTCCTGGTCCTGGAGGGCGAGCCGGTCGGTGGCTCGGCCGGTGGCCAGGTGGAGGGCGTCCCGTACGTCGAGGAGGGTGCGGTGGGCCTGGTCCAGCCCCTCACGGGGCGCGTCGGCCAGCCAGGAGGCGGCCACCGCGTGCAGGGCGGTGGAGTCGCGCAGGCCTCCGCGGGCCTCCTTCAGGTCGGGTTCGAGGAGGAAGCGCAGCTCGCCGTGGCGGCGGGCGCGCTCCCGGGTCGCCTCACGCAGCCCGGGCAGCAGCCGGGGGGCGCCGGCGCGCCAGCGGGCGAGCATCCGGGTGCGCAGAGCGGCGGTGAGCTCCGGGTCTCCGGCGATGTGCCGGGCGTCGAGCAGCCCGAGCTGCACCCTGAGGTCGCCGGCCGCGGCCCGTTCGGCCTCGCCCGGTGTGCGCACCGAGTGGTCCAGCGCGATCCCGAGGTCCCACACGGGGTACCAGAGGCGGTCGGCGAGGGCGGCGACCTCGCGTGCGCCGCGTCCGGTGTGCAGCAGCAGCAGGTCCAGATCACTGCGTGGGGAGAGCTCCCCGCGGCCGTAACCGCCGACGGCCACGAGCGCGACCCCTTCGCCCGCGTCGCCCAGCAGCGAGGCGAGCCAGGCGTCGGTGAGGTCGGACAGGGCCCGGCGGCGAGGCGGCCCGGACCGCGCCCCTTCGTCGAGGAGGCGCAGCCGGGCCGCCGCGTAGTTGCCGGGGTCGCCGGGTCCCGGGGTCACGCGGTCTCCCGCTCCGGCCGGCTCACAGCGCGTCCGGGCCGCGCTCGCCGGTGCGGACGCGTACCGCCGTCTCCACGGGGACGCTCCAGACCTTGCCGTCGCCGATCTTGCCGGTCCGGGCGGCCTTGACGACCACGTCGAGGAGCTGCTCGGCGTCCTCGTCCTCGACCAGGACCTCCACGCGGACCTTGGGGACGAGGTCGACGGTGTACTCGGCGCCGCGGTACACCTCGGTGTGGCCGCGCTGCCGGCCGTATCCGCTGGCCTCGGTGACGGTCAGGCCCTGCACTCCGAACGCCTGCAGGGCGTCCTTGACCTCTTCGAGCCGGTGCGGCTTGATGACTGCGGTGATGAGCTTCACGCGTCCACCTTCTTGTCGGTCTCCTTCGCGGACGGCGAGGCCGTCGCGCTGTCGTCGTGGCCGCCGGCGGTCCCGGCCGTGCCGCGGGAGGCGGGCGAGCCGCCCACCGCGCTGAGGTCGTACGCGGTCTCGGCGTGGTACGCCTGGTCCAGCCCGGCGGTCTCGTCGTCCTCGCTCGCCCGGAAGCCGACGGCCGCGTCGACCAGCTTGGCGAGTATCCAGGAGACCGCGAAGGAGAAGGCCATCACCGAGAAGGCCCCGGCGGCCTGCTTGCCGAGCTGGGCGAGGCCGCCCACGCCGTCCGTGGCCAGGACGCCGACCAGCAGGGTGCCGATGACGCCGCCGACCAGGTGGACTCCGACGACGTCCAGGGAGTCGTCGTAGCCGAGCCGGTACTTCAGGCTGACGGCCCAGGAGCAGACCAGACCGGCCGCCAGGCCGATGACGATCGCGCCCACGGCGTTCACATGCGCCCCGGCGGGGGTGATGGCGACCAGGCCGGCGACGGCTCCGGAGGCGGCGCCCAGGGTGGTGAGGGCCCCGTGCCGGATCCGCTCGTACAGCAGCCAGCCCAGGATGGCGGCGGCGGTGGCGACCTGGGTGTTCAGGGCCATGGTGGCGGCGGTGCCGTTGGCGCCCAGCGCGGAGCCGGCGTTGAAGCCGAACCAGCCGAACCACAGCAGGGCGGCGCCCAGGACCACCAGCGGAAGGCTGTGGGGCCGCATGGGCTCCCTCTTGAAACCGATGCGCCTGCCGACCACCAGGACGGCCGCCAGGGCGCCGACTCCGGCGTTGATGTGGACGGCGGTGCCGCCGGCGAAGTCGATGACCTCCAGCTCGAACAGCCAGCCGCCCTCGGCCCACACCCAGTGCGCGACGGGGAAGTAGACGACCGTGGCCCACAGCGTGATGAACAGCGCCCAGGCGCTGAACTTCACGCGGTCGGCCAGGGCGCCGCTCATCAGGGCGGGCGTCAGGACGGCGAACATGAGCTGGAAGAGGACGAAGGCGAGGACCGGGATGCCCTCCTCGCCGTCGGTCAGCGTCTCGACGCCGATGCCACTCAGACCGATGTGCTCAAGACTGCCGATCAGGCCGCCGGTGTCGGTGCCGAAGGCGAGCGAGTAGCCGTAGAGGACCCAGAGGACGCTCACGATGCCCAGGGAGATGAAGGACATCATGAGCATGTTCAGTGCGCTCTTGACCCGGACCATGCCGCCGTAGAAAAGGGCCAGGCCGGGCGTCATCAACATGACCAGCGCCGCGCTGATCAGTACGAAAGCGGTGTCCGCGCCGTTCAATGTGGGCGTCTCCTCGCGTACGCGACCCGTGGGGGCGGATCTGGGGGTCAGGATGAGCCACAGATTTCAGGAGTCCCGTTTCCGCCGATGCGGCGCGGCGTTTCACGGCCGTGACGAAGGCACGCTCTCTGTTACGCCTGGGTGAACACGCCTGCGGGCCGAAACCGCGCCGTCGCCGGCCCGGCCCCCGGCCGCCCGTGCGGCGCACCGCCCCGGCCGGGCACGACGGCCGCGCCAGGCAGGCGCGGGACGGCCCGGCCCGCACGGTCGTATGACAACCCCGGGGCCGTGCGGCGGGCGGCCGGGAAGAGACGGTGGGGCGGACGGGAGCGGGCGCGGCCGGCTTCGGGCCCGTTCAGCCCGCGAGGGCGGCCTCGGCCTCGGGCGGTTCGCCGGCGAGTCGCTCGGTGAGTTCGGCGACCTCCGCGACGTCCCCGAACTCGCGGGCCGCCGTGGCCACGGTCTTGCGGATGCGGTTGTCGACCCGTTCCGAACGGAGACGCTTCGCCACCGCCAGCGCCTGGCCGGCCATCTCGGCGCACTGCTCGGGTTCGCGCTGCAGCAGGTGGACGGTGGCCATGCCGGCGAGGTTGAGCGCGTAGGAACGCTGGTGGCCGCTGCCGCCGCCGCACTCGCGGCCGAACAGCTCCACGGCCCGCCGCATCGCCGGCTGTGCGAGCGATAGGTAGGCGGGGCTGCGGCCCGCCACATGGGCGAGGTCGCGGTAGGAGTGGGCGTTCTCGGCGTTGAGCTCGGCCTCGGAGAAGAAACCGATCCAGCCCGGGTCGTCGTCCCCCTCCGTGACCTCGGCGAAGGTCTCCTCGGCCATCCGCACCGCCCGGTGGCACTTGTCGGGCCGCCCCATGTTGGCGTACGCGCGCGCCTCCACCGCGTGGAGCATGGCCCGGGTGCGGGCGGTGGCGTCCTCCCGGCCGCCGTACTGCGCGAGGTGGACCAGTTCCAGCGCGTCCTCGGGGCGGCCCAGATGGATCATCTGGCGGCCCATGTCGGACAGCACGTAGGAGCCCAGCGGCCGGTCGCCGGCCTCCTTGGCCGCGTGCAGGGCGAGGACGAAGTACTTCTGCGCGGTCGGCTGGAGCCCGACGTCGTAGCTCATCCAGCCGGCCAGCTCCGCCAGCTCGGCGGTGACGCGGAACAGCCGCCGCCGCACCGGCTCGGCGTGGTGCTCCTGGAGGAGGTCGGTGACCTCGTGGAGCTGTCCGACGACGGCCTTGCGCCGCAGTCCGCCGCCGCACTGGGCGTCCCACCGGCGGAACATCACGATCGTCTGCTCCAGCAGTTCCAGCTCCGGGCCCGACAGCCGGCGGTCGCCCCGCACGCCGGGCTCCCGGGCAGGGGCCGGCGACGCGCCGGGCAGGTGCTCGCCGGTGACCGGGGCGGCCGGGGCGGGCACCAGCCAGCGCTGCATCGGCTCGATCAGCGCGGGACCAGCGGCCATGCCGAGGGAGGTGCCGAGGAAGCCCCGGCGGGCCAGCATCAGGTCGCCGCGCGAGAATTCGCTGATCATCGCCACGGTCTGCGGTCCCGTCCAGGGCAGGTCCACACCGCCGTCGGAGGCCGTCTGGCGGGGGGCGCGCAGTCCCAGCTCCTCGACGGCGACCACACAGCCGAAGCGTTCGGAGAACAGCTCGGAGAGAATGCGCGGGATCGGCTCGCGGGGCTGTTCGCCGTCGAGCCAGCGGCGCACCCGGGAGGTGTCGGTGCTGATGTGGTGCGCGCCCATCCGGCGTGCGCGGCGGTTCACCTGCCGGGCCAGCTCGCCCTTGGACCAGCCGCTGCGCGCGAACCACGAGGCGAGCTGTCCGTTCGGGCGCTTCCCGGCGGTGCCGAGTCCGCCGCCGCTGCCGTTGCCGCCCAATGGAACGCCCCCATCCCGGCCCGTGCGCGTCCTGTCCTCGGATGCCCCCTCGGCATGCCTCTGGCATAGGCGCACGCCGGGCGTCTCTCCGTGCCTCTGTGTCACCGTGTGAACCGAAAGTAATCCTACGATCACCGACGTGGCGAGTGAAATTGCAAAACCGCCACCATTCGCCACCCCTTCGGATGAACTCAAGCAGCTTTCCGCGCGGTTCACTTGACCCAGGGCGGCCACAACCGGTTGAAGCGATGCACACCGGGGGCGCGTGAAGACCGGCGCACCCCCTCACAGAGATCCCGTCGCCCCGCTTCGACCCGGACCACCCGGCGTCGCCCTGTGCGACGGTTTCGTAACCAAGAGCACGCGGGACCCGTTGGAGGGGGCATGGGCTTCACAATCGGCAGCATCCGCGAGATCCGGGAGCTCCGGGAGCTGCGGTCCGGCACCCGGCGCCGGGGCCGCGCCCCGGTTTGCACGGCGGTGGCCGAGTACACCGGTCTGTGGGGCTGGGACGTGGTCCCGGGGGCGCGCGCCACACGCGTCGGCGACCGGACCGAGTGCTCCTGCGGTGCCCCGCGGTGCCCCTCCCCCGGCGCCCACCCCCTGGACGAGGCGCTCCTGGTACCGGCCGGCGCGACGCTGGACGAGGCCACCGCGGCCTGGGAGCGGGTTCCGGGCGCGGCCCTGCTTCTGCCGGTGGGCCGCGCCTTCGACGTCATCGAGGTCTCCGAGTCCGCCGGGCGCCACGCGCTGGCCCGGCTGGAGCGGATGGGGCTGCCGCTCGGGCCGGTGGCCGTCGCTCCGCACGGCCGCGCCTGGTTCTTCGTGGCCACCGGCGCCGCCGCCGGCCTCCCCCGCCTTCTGTACCGGATGGGCTGGGACGACGCCGTACTGGACCTGCACGGCCTCGGCCCGGGCGACCATGTCACCGCTCCGCCCTCCGACCTCGGCGGGCTCGGCCCGGTCCGGTGGCTGCGGCCGCCCACCCTGGAGGGGGCGGGCCGTCCCCCGCAGGCCAGGCTGCTGCTGGGCACCCTGGCGTACGTCTGCCACCGCGGGCTGCCCGGCTCCTGACCCCCGGGGCCCGGGCCCCGCCGCGGCCTCGGCCGTGCGCGGCGGGGCGCTCCCGGTGCCCTCCCCGTGTCCGTCAGTCGCCGATCAGGGCGTCGACGAACGCCTCCGGCTCGAACGGCGCCAGGTCGTCCGCCCCCTCACCCAGGCCCACGAGCTTGACCGGGACGTTCAGCTCGCGCTGGACGGCGATGACGATGCCGCCCTTGGCCGTGCCGTCGAGCTTGGTGAGCACGATGCCGGTGATGTCCACGACCTCGGCGAAGACCCGGGCCTGGATCAGCCCGTTCTGGCCGGTGGTGGCGTCCAGTACGAGCAGGACCTCGTCGACCGGGCCGTGCTTCTCCACCACTCGCTTGACCTTGCCCAGCTCGTCCATCAGACCGGCCTTGGTGTGCAGCCGTCCCGCGGTGTCGATGAGCACCACGTCCGCGCTCTCGCCGATGCCCTCCTTGACCGCGTCGAAGGCGACCGAGGCCGGGTCACCGCCCTCGGGGCCGCGTACGGTGCGGGCGCCGACGCGCTCACCCCAGGTCTGGAGCTGGTCGGCGGCGGCGGCGCGGAAGGTGTCGGCGGCGCCGAGCACGACCGACCTGCCGTCGGCGACCAGGACACGGGCGAGCTTGCCGGTGGTGGTCGTCTTGCCGGTGCCGTTGACACCGACGACCAGCACCACGCCCGGCCGCACCACGCCCCCGGAGGACACACCGCCCTCGGTGTGGACGGTGCGGTCCAGATCGGTGCCGATCAGGGCCAGCAGTTCCTCGCGCAGCAGCGCACGCAGCTCGGCGGGCGTGCGGGTGCCCAGCACCCTCACCCGCTCGCGCAGCCGCTCGACCAGTTCCTGGGTGGGGGCGACGCCGACGTCGGCGGTGAGCAGGGTGTCCTCGATCTCCTCCCAGGTGTCCTCGTCGAGGTGGTCTCGGGAGAGCAGGGTGAGCAGACCGCGGCCCAGGGTGTTCTGGGACCGCGACAGGCGCTCGCGCAGCCGCACCATGCGTCCGGCGGTGGGCGCGGGCACCTCGATCTCGGGAGCCTCGGGCTGTGGGGGCGCGGGAGGCGCCGCAGCCTCCGCGTCCGTCGCCCCGGCCGGGGGCTGCGGCAGCTCGACCTCTTCGATGGTGCGGCGTTCCTCCGCGCGGGGAGGCCCGGCCTCCTCGCCGACCTGCGGTTCGGTCGGGGGCGCGGTGATGGTCGGTGGTGGGGCGGAGCGGTCCAGCCGTGGCGTCTTCCTCCTGCGGACGCCGGTGACCACCAGTCCGCCGATCGCCACGACGGCGACCACGGCGATGACGACAACGAGAATGAGGATGTCCATGTTTCCCTAGAGAGTTACCTGCGTCACGGACAGGGCCTGCCTTTGACGCAGAGCCGTTCGGGCCGGGCGAGAAGCTCCTTCGGAGCCGGAGTCACAACGCGTCCCAGTATCGGTCAAGGACGCGGACGATCGCCGTTCCGGCCCGTGGGCGGGCCGGAACGGTGATCGTCGCCGCAAAGGCGTGGCCGGGGCGCGGGTCAGCCCATCTCCTCCAGCGCCCTGCCCCTGGTCTCCGGCACGAACTTGAGGACGAACGGGATCGAGAGGGCCGCGAAGGCGTTGTAGATGACGTACGCGCCCGACAGGTTCCAGCCCGACAGGCTCGGGAAGGTGACGGTGATCAGCCAGTTCGCCAGCCACTGGGCTCCGGCGGCGACGCCGAGGGCGGCTGCGATGACCTGCGCGAGCACGCCGGAGGCGATGCCGAATCTGCCCCGGATGCCCTCGACCGCGCCGTTGACGACGGAGCTGTCGTAGCCGAAGAGGAAGCCTCCAATCGCAGCAGCGGCGGCGATGAAGACGACGTGTCTGAGGTGCTGGTGCCGTCCGGCCGGGACACCCGGTCGGTCCGGCCTCACCTGCGCGGTGCTGGTCACTGTGTGTACTCCTGCGATCCCCGACAGCGGTGCCGGGTGGGATGCCAAGCGGTTGCCGCCTTTTACCCGGCACGCACAACTGCATGCCGCTGCTTGAATGCATGACTGGCCACACAGAGATAATTCGTTCAAAAATTGAATTCAATGGATGAGATGATCCCGAGGTAGGTCTAATCTGTGAATTTTCCCGTTCGGGAAGTGAAGAAAAAGTGAAGACCAGGGCCGCCTACCGGACAGCTCGGCGGAGCCGCTGGCTGATGACCTTCGACACCCCGTCGCCCTGCATCGAGACGCCGTAGAGGGCGTCGGCGACCTCCATGGTCCGCTTCTGATGGGTGATCACGATGAGCTGGGAACTCTCCTGGAGCTCCCTCATGATCCCGATCAGCCGCTGGAGGTTGGTGTCGTCCAGCGCCGCCTCGACCTCGTCCATGACGTAGAACGGGCTGGGACGCGCCTTGAAGATCGACACCAGCAGCGCCACGGCCGTCAGCGAGCGTTCGCCTCCCGACAGCAGCGACAGCCGCTTGACCTTCTTCCCCGGCGGCCGGGCCTCGACGTCCACACCCGTGGTGAGCATGTTCTCCGGGTCGGTGAGGACCAGCCGCCCCTCGCCACCGGGGAACAGCCTGGAGAAGACGCCCTCGAACTCGCGGGCCGTGTCGCGGTACGCCTCGGTGAAGACCTGCTCGACCCGCTCGTCGACCTCCCTGACCACCTGCAGCAGGTCCGCGCGGGTCTTCTTCAGGTCCTCCAGCTGCTCGCCGAGGAAGCGGTGTCTCTCCTCCAGGGCCGCGAACTCCTCCAGCGCCAGCGGGTTCACCTTGCCCAGCTGCCGGTACGCCCGCTCGGCTGCCTGCAGCCGCTTCTCCTGCCCGGCGCGGACGAAGGGGACCGGACGGTTGCGCGGATGGCCGGGGTCTCCGGGCAGTTCCTCCCCCTCGGCGGGCGGCGACGGCGGCACCGGCTGGTCCGGGCCGTACTCGCGGATCAGTACGGCCGGCTCCACGCCCAGTTCCTCCAGGGACCGGCTCTCCAGTTGCTCGATCCGCAGCCGTTTCTCGGCGCCCAGCACCTCGCCGCGGTGCACGGAGTCGGTGAGCTTGTCCAGTTCCTCCTTCAGCTGCCGGCCCCGGTCACGCTCGGCGGCCAGTTCGCGTTCCCGCTCGGCCTTGTCGCTCCGGGCGGCCTCCCGCTCCTGCCCGGCCCGCGCCAGCGACACCTCCGTATGGGCCAGCAGTTGCCGGGCGCCGGAGGCGACGGCCGAGGCCACCTCTCTCTCGTGCCGCAGCCGGGCGCGCCGGCGCTCCACCCGCGCCCGCGCCTCCCGCTCGGCACGCGCCGCCCGGTCCAGGGAGTCCGCCCGTCCGGCGAGCCCCTTGGCCCTCTCCTCGTGGGTGCGCACCTGGAGGCGGGCCTCCATCTCCGTCTGCCGGGCATTGGCGCCGTCGGCCGCCAGCCGGTCGCGCACAGAGGTGTCCGGCTCCTCCTCACCCGGCTGCTCCTCGGCCGCCGCCAGCCGCCCGGCCAGCACCTCGGCCTCCTCACGGGCCCGCGCCAGCGCCTCCTCGGCCTTCGCCACGGCCGCCGCCGCACGCTCGGCCTCCCCGACCGCGGCCCGCGCCTGTCCGCCCAGCCGCCCGAGGCGGCCCGCGACCTGCGACCTCTCCCTGTCGGCCGCGCTGCGCCGCGCCCCCAGCTCCTCGACCCGGGCGGCACACTCGCGCCGCCGCTCCCGGGCCCTCTCCCGGCTCCCGGCCAGCGCCTCACACCGGCCGTCCAGCCCGGCCAGCTCCGCGGCGGCCTCGTCCACCGACGCCCGTACCTCCAGCAGCGACGGCGCCCCGGCGGAACCGCCCTGCGCGAAGTGGGCGCCGAGCAGATCGCCCTCGGCGGTGACGGCGGTCAGCTCCGGGCGGGCGGTCACCAGCTCCACCGCGTCCCGGAGGGCGCCGACCACCACCGCGTCGCGCAGCAGCCGCCGCAGGGCGGGCAGCAGCGCCTCCGGACCCGACACCAGCTCCGCGGCCCACCGCGCACCGGGGACGTCCAGGACCCCGGGAGGCTCCTCCGGAGGCGCGTCGCCGAGCACGAGCGCCGCGCGGCCGGCATCCTGCCCGCGCAGCAGGCGCAGGGCGTCGGCGGCCGCGGCCGGGCCGGTCACGGCCACGGCGTCCGCGGCCGAGCCGAGAGCGGCGGCGACGGGCACCTCGAAACCCGGTGTGACGGTGAGGAGTTCGGCGGCCGGGCCGAGCAGTCCGGTGAGTTCGCCGCCGGCGCCGAGCAGAGCGCCGGTACCGTCCTTGCGGCGCAGCCCCAGGGCCAGGGCATCACGGCGGGCGGCGGTCGCCGCACGTTCCCGCTCGGCGGCCGACAGCGCTTCGCGGGCCTCGCTCAGCTCCGCCTCGGCCTCGGCCAGTTCCCGTCCGGCCGCCTCGTGCTCCTCGGCCAGCTCGGCGTCGTCCGCGTCCAGCCCGTCCACCTCGGCCCGCAGCGCCTCGTACTCCTCCTGGGCCGCCGCCGCGCGCTCGGCCGCCTCGTCCCGGGCGGTGGCCAGCCGGTCGATCTCGGCCTGCGCGGAGGCGGCCCGGCCGCGGGCGGCGGTGACCTGGCCGTGCAGCCTGGCCAGCCCCTCGCGGCGGTCGGCGATGGCGCGGGCGGCGTCCTTCAGCCGCCGTTCCTCGTCGGCCAGGGCGCGCTCCAGCTCCGCGCGGTGGGCGACGGTGTCCTCCAGCGCCCGGCTCGCCGCCTCCAGCGCGGCCGTCAGCTCCGCCTCCTGCTCGCGGACCCGGGCCGCCTCCCGCTCCATGTCCTCCGGATCGCGCCCCCGGCGCTCCTCGGCGGGCTCGGCGGACGCACTGCGGACCCGGGCGTCGGCCAGGCTCACGGTGCCGCGCACCCGCTCGGCGAGCTGCGACAGCTCGTACCAGGTCTGCTGTGCCCGCTCCAGTCGCGGGGACAACTCCCTGACCTGCTGCTCCAGCGCGGCCTCCCGTCGCAGCACCTCCCCGAGTCCGGCCTCCACCGACTCCTTCCGCTCCTTGAGCGCCGCCTCGTCGGCGAGTTCGGCCCTCAGCGCCGCGCGCAGGGCCACCAGGTCGTCGGCCAGCAGCCGCAGCCGGGCGTCGCGCAGGTCGGCCTGGATCACCGCGGCCCGGCGGGCGACGGCCGCCTGCCGTCCCAGCGGCTTGAGCTGGCGGCGCAGTTCGTCGGTGAGGTCCTGGACACGGGCGAGGTTGGCCTGCATGGCGTCCAGCTTCCGCAGCGCCTTCTCCTTGCGCCTGCGGTGCTTGAGGACGCCGGCGGCCTCCTCGATGAAGGCCCGGCGGCCGGCCGGGTCCGCGTGCAGGACGGAGTCGAGCTGGCCCTGGCCGACGATGACGTGCATCTCGCGGCCGATGCCGGAGTCCGACAGCAGTTCCTGGATGTCCAGCAGCCGGCAGGTGTCGCCGTTGATCTGGTACTCGCTGCCGCCGTTGCGGAACATGATCCGCGTGATGGTGACCTCGGCGTACTCGATGGGCAGAGCGCCGTCGGAGTTGTCGATGGTCAGGGAGACCTCTGCCCGGCCGAGCGGAGGGCGGCCGGAAGGGCCCGCCGTCCCCGCGAAGATGACGTCCTCCATCTTGCCGCCGCGCAGCGACTTGGCGCCCTGCTCGCCCATGACCCACGACAGTGCGTCCACGACGTTGGACTTGCCGGAGCCGTTGGGTCCCACCACGCAGGTGATGCCCGGCTCGAAGCGCAGCGTCGTGGCCGAGGCGAAGGACTTGAACCCGCGCAGGGTCAGGCTCTTGAGGTGCACGTATCCGGACTTTACTCCCAGGTGCCTGTTTCACGACCGAAGCGAGTTTCGCCGCTGAACGGGTGGGGCACATCACACGGTAAGCGCCACGGCTCCGGCCGGAAACGACGAAGGGACGCCGAAGCGTCCCTTGCAGTTTTCTCCAGCGGCTTGGCGCTGCGTTCCCCGGACCGGGAGGTCAGGTGAGCGCAGGCTCCGCCTTGGATACGTCGATGCTCTCCAGCAACGAGTCGCCGTGCCGTGCAGCGGCGGCCGACAGCGCGTCGTTCTCGGCCTGGATCCGTACCAGCTCGGATTCCAGGTCCTGAACACGCTGCTGCAGCCGTCGCATCTCGGCGAGGACTCGGGGGTCGGAACCGCCGACGTAACCGAGAAGCGCCTTTGCCATGATGGATGGTCCTCCACACTGAGTGACCGACCGGAACGGTGGTGGGTCGTGAGGGATTCGCACCCGCGGTTGCCGTTCGGCCTTCATTCCCAAGGCAGAACAGCTGCGGTGCGCGGGGCTTCCAGAGTCTCACCAAAAGTTTTGGCGGTCAACACGATCACGCCACGCTCCCCGGCGGCCTTGACTCGACGGCACTCAATCTGCCGGAGGGCTCGCGGGGTCCCGCGGGGGTGACGCTGGCCGCAGCCTTGCACGTCACGCGGGGAAAGGCAACCACTTTGGATCATCGGATCGCGAAGCCCTCGTAGCCGCCGCGCGGCGGACCCCAGATCTCGGTCACGCCTTCAACCCGGCCCGGCGTGTCACCCGTCCGGAGCCATCCCAACAGCATTTCGCAGCGATCGCGCGGCCCTTCGGCGACCACCTGGACCCGGCCGTCGCCGAGATTGAGCGCAAAGCCCTCCAGTCCGCCGATCCGAAGCGCGCTGGCCCGGGCGAACCAGCGGAAACCGACCCCCTGCACCTGTCCGCGCACCCAGGCCGTCATCCGCACGGTCTCCCCGGCCGCGCCTTCGCCGGCGCCCTCCGTGTTCGTACCCATGGGCGCACGCTATCCGGACGCACACCGCTCCCACGCGCCCCGTCCTCTCCTCCCTTCCCGTGTTTCCGCCGACCGCTCCTCCGCCTCTCGTGGATGCCGTACAGTCACGCCGCAACGGGACTCACTCTTTCGAGTGACACAAGTGACGCCGATCACGTGAGGACTGCAGCAGATGGGACGCCACCGCCGCGCCGAACCGGTTCCAGCACCGGCCCCCGTCACCCCCGACCGCCACGCGGCGGGCGGACGCCACCGCAGCCCGCACCGCAGGCGGGGCGCAGCCCCCGCCCGCACCGGCCTCCTCGGAGCCTCGGCCGCGATGGCCATGGGTGCCGTGGCGGTGGCCTCGGGGCTGCTGCCCGGCCCGAACGGCGACTACACCGTCGGCGGATTCGCCTCCCCCTCCGGCGCGGCCCCGGACGATCTGCGGGAGCTGCGGGAGCTGCGGACCCAGGGTGCCGCGACGCCGGCCCCGGACGACCGCGGCGAGGGTTCCGCCACGGGTCTCGGCGACGGCCGCGACGCCTCCCCCGGCGCCGAACCCTCGCACGACCGGGAGCCGGGGAAGCCGGAGGCCACGCCGTCGGAGAGGACGACCGAGCCCACCCCGTCACGCGGCAGTACGCCCCCCGCCGAGGAGGACGGCGCGGCCGACGCCCTCCGCATACCCTCCGGCACACCCGGCGAGCCCTCCGCCTCCTCCCGGAAACCCACGGCGCCCGGCCTCCCCTCCCTCGACGAGGAGACGGCCGCCGAGGCGGAGGTGCTGAGACTGGTCAACCTGGAACGCGCCGAGGCCGGTTGTCGGCCGGTCACCGCCGATCCCGAACTGGCCGAACTGGCCGGGGATTTCAGCCAGGACATGGCCGCCCAGGGGTTCTTCTCCCACACCAGCCCCAACGGCGACACCCCCTGGGACCGCGCCGAGGCGGCGGGCATCGACAACCTCGGCGGCGAGAACATAGCCCGCGGCCAGGCCGACGCCCGGTCGGTGATGGACGCCTGGATGGACAGTCCCGGCCACCGCGCCAACATCCTCAACTGCGACTACCGGACCCTGGGCGTGGGCGCGCACTTCGCCGAGGGCGGCCCCTGGTGGACACAGAACTTCGGCTTCTGAGCGGTTTCCCGGCAGGCGCCCGCCGTCCCGCCCGGGCGGCGGGCGGTGTTCAGCGCGCCGGGCGGGGCGGGCGCTGGCAGTGCGGGCAGAAGTAGCTGGAGCGGTTCATCCAGGGGCTGCGGCGCATCGGAGCGGCACAGCGGCGGCAGGGCAGGCCCTCGCGGCCGTAGGCGTCCAGGGAGCGCTCGAAGTAGCCCGACTCCCCGTTGACGTTGACGTAGAGGCTGTCGAAGCTGGTGCCGCCGACGGCGAGGGCCGCGTTCATCACGTCGCGGACGTGGCCGAGGAGTTCCGCGGTGCGCGGGCGGGTGAGGGTGGCGGTGGGACGGTCGTAGTGCAGCCGGGAGCGCCACAGCGCCTCGTCCGCGTAGATGTTGCCGACCCCGCTGATCAGGGACTGGTCGAGCAGTGCCCGCTTGAGCGTGCTGCTGCGGCGGCGCAGGGCGGTGTGGAAGGCGGCCTCGTCGAAGACCGGGTCCAGCGGGTCGCGGGCGATGTGGGCTATGACGTCGGGCAGGCCGTCGTCCGTGGTGGCGTGCAGGGACAGTCCGCCGAAGGTGCGCTGGTCGACGAAGCGCAGTTCGGTCCCCTCGTCGTCGGCGAAGCGGACGCGCACGCGCAGGTGCTTCTCGTCGGGGGCGTCCTGCGGCTGGACGAGCAGCTGACCGCTCATGCCGAGGTGGGCCAGGACACACTGGCCGGTGCCCTCCAGCGGCAGCCACAGGTACTTGCCGCGGCGCAGGGGCGCGCCGACGCGTGTCCCGCGCAGCCGGCCGGTGAAGTCCTCCGCTCCGGCGAGATGACGGCGGATCGCTCGCGGGTGCAGCACCTCGGCTCCGGCGATGGTGCGGCCGCCGACCCAGCGCTCGAGTCCGCGCCGGACGACCTCGACCTCGGGCAGCTCTGGCAACGACGGCTCCTCGTCGACGGAAATCCCGCGTCAGCGGGAGGCGGTGTGGGGTCACTGATGGAACGACGCGCCCACCCGCCCGGATTCCGGGCGGGTGGGCGGAAGGCGCGGGGCGGGCTCCGGGCCGTTCAGGAGACCTTCTCGGCGGTCCGCCCCTCCCGCTGGTCGGCGGCGGCCCGGATGGCACGCCAGGCGGCCTCCGCCGCCTGCTGCTCGGCCTCCTTCTTGCTGCGGCCGGTGCCGGTGCCGTACGCGACACCACCGACGCGGGCAGCAGCCGTGAAGGTCTTCTCGTGGTCGGGACCGGTCTCGCTGACCAGGTACTCCGGAACCCCCAGCCCCTCGGCCGCGGTCAGTTCCTGGAGGCTGGTCTTCCAGTCCAGTCCGGCGCCGAGGTTGGAGGACTCCTCGATCAGGGGGTCGAAGAGCCGGTGCACCAGCTCGCTGGCCGCCTCCAGCCCCCGGTCGAGGTAGACCGCGCCGATCACGGCCTCCAGGGTGTCGGCGAGGATCGACGCCTTGTCCCGGCCGCCGGTGCCCTCCTCACCCCGGCCGAGCCGGATGAAGGCGCCCAGGTCGAGACCGCGGGCGACTCCGGCCAGCGCGCGGGAGTTGACCACCGCCGCGCGAAGCTTGGCGAGCTGCCCCTCGGGCAGGTCGGGGTGGGTGCGGTAAAGGGTGTCGGTGACCACCAGGCCCAGTACGGAGTCCCCCAGGAACTCCAGGCGCTCGTTGGTGGGCAGGCCGCCGTTCTCGTACGCGTAGCTGCGGTGCGTCAGTGCACGCGTCAGAAGGGCGGACTCGAGCTGGTACCCGAGCCGCCCTTCCAGAAGCGTGTGGGACGAGGCCGCGTCCACCAGACCCGCCCTCTGCGCCGTTTCACCCCTGTCGTTGCGGGGAGAGTCTGCGGGCGTAGTGGCGTCTGACATGGAGCCCGTCACCAGCCGATCAGACCTCGAGGACCTGGCGGCGGTTGTAGGTGCCGCAGTTCGGGCAGGCGATGTGCTGCTGACGGGGCTCCTGGCAGCGCTCGCACTTCACCAGGGTCGGGACCGCAGCCTTCCACTGCGACCGGCGGTGGCGCGTGTTGCTGCGCGACATCTTCCGCTTCGGAACAGCCACGGCTATTTCTCCTGTGGATCGTCCCCGGCAGTGCGGGGTTCGTTGTCTTCGTCCTTCTCGCCGTCCCGCATGGAGCCGGCGAGTCCTTCGAGGGCCGCCCACCGGATGTCGACGGCCTCGTTGTGGTCGTGCCCGGGTTCGTCCGCGAGCCTCGCCCCGCAGCGGGGGCAGAGTCCGGGGCAGTCCTCCTGGCACACCGGCTGCAGCGGCAGTGACAGCACCACCGCGTCACGCAGCACGGACTCGAGGTCGAGCAGGTCGCCCTCGAGTCGGAACGTCTCCTCGTCCTCGGCGTCGTCGCCGGTGTCCGCGAAGCGGCTCCGGTCGTCGGCGTCGGGGTAGGAGAACATCTCCTGGAAGTCCGCCTCGCATTCCTGCTCCAGCGGCTCCAGACACCTTACGCACTCCCCCTTCAGCCGCGCACGGGCGGTGCCCGTGACGAGCACCCCCTCCATGACCGACTCCAGGCGGAGGTCGAGCTCCATGGGCGAGCCCTCCGGCACCCCGATGACCTCGATGCCGAGGTCTCCCGGAGCCGGGACCGTCCGGGAGAACTCCTTGAGCGCACCCGGACGGCGCCCCAGCTCGCGCGTGTCCAGCACGAGGGGGGAACGGGGGTCGAGGGGGGCGTTCAGGGCTTCCTGCTTTCTACGGTCTGACAGCGGCTGGCTCCGATTCCTGCGTTCTGGGCAGCCGGACGTCGCGGACGGACCACGACCGAATGGCCAGGATACTGGACCGGCCGCCCGGGACCCAATCCGGGCCGACCGGACACGGCCCGGCCCGTCGGGATGCCGGGCCGGTACGGCTAGCGGCCCTGCTCGTACTGCCGCAGCTGCCCCATGTCGATCATGCTGGTGTCGAAGAAACTGGTCTCGTCGAGCGCCGCGGGCCGCTGTGCCTGCTGCGGCTGGTACGCGGGCTGCTGCGGGGACTGCTGCTGGTAGGCGTACGGATCCTGCTGCGACTGCCCGTACTCCTGCGCATAGCCCTCCTGCGGATAGCCGTAACCACCCTGCTGTGCCTGCTGCGGCTGGTACGCGGGCTGCTGCGGGGACTGCTGCTGGTAGGCGTACGGATCCTGCTGCGACTGCCCGTACTCCTGCGCATAGCCGTAACCGCTCTGCTGGTAGGCGTACGGATCCTGCTGGGGCTGCGGCTCGTACGCGGGCTGCTGCGGCGGCTGCGCGGGGACCTGTGGCGCCTGCTGAGGCTGCTGCGCCTGCCGCGGCTCGTGGGAGACGGCTGCGAGGTCCGCCAGGTAGTCGGCGTCGCTCTGCTGCCCCTGCTCGTCCTGGGCGGCCAGATGGGCGCCCAGCTCGTCGATGGGCCGGTGGCCGGTGAGTTTCTGCCGGCCGCGCCCGACCGCCTCCAGGGTCTTGGACAGCACCGCCTCGAAGGCCCGGAACTGGGCCTCCACATAGGTGTCGGCGCGCTCCCGCAGCTCGGCGGGGTCGGCGGAGCGCTCCGGGATGTCCTCGCCGCCCTCCTCGCCGTAGGGGTCGGCACCCGGATTCCGGCCCAGCAGCTTCTCCCGCCCCCGGTCGACCGAGCCTATGGTCTTGCTGAGGACGACCTCGAAGTTGGCGAGCTTGCTGTCGACGTAGTCGTCGGCCTCGGCCCGGATCCCCCCGGCCTCCTGACGCGCCTGGGCGAGGATGTGGTCGGCCTCCTCCTGCGCGCGGCGGGCGATCTCGGTGCCGGAGACCAGCGATC
This sequence comes from Streptomyces shinuiensis, assembly GCF_043660855.1. NCBI lineage: Bacteria > Bacillati > Actinomycetota > Actinomycetes > Kitasatosporales > Streptomycetaceae > Streptomyces > Streptomyces shinuiensis. The sequence continues at coordinate 1,654,663 of NZ_JBIHML010000001.1, forward strand.
CGCGCTCGGCCTGTGCGGAGTCGATGATCTGCCGGGCCTCCCGCCGGGCCTCGGCGATCATCTGTTCCCGGTCGCCGATCAGCTCCTGGGCCTGGGCGAGCGAGCCGGGCAGCGCCTGCCGCACCTCCTCCAGCATCCCCAGCAGCTCCGCGCGGTTGACCACGCAGGAGGCCGACATGGGCATGGAGCGGGCACCTTCGACCGCCGCGACGATGTCGTCGAGTTTCTGCTGTACGTCCACGGGAGCGACTGTACGGGCAGCGCCCGCCGGTGCGACAGCGGATGCGGGAACCGGTCCGGGCGCGGGCCCGCCGGGCCTCCGGGCCGGGCGGGGGCCCGGGGTGCCGGGGCGTCAGGAGCGGGACAGCCGCTCGCGCAGGGCCTGGAGCACCACGGGCGGCACCAGGTGGGAGACGTCGCCGCCCCAGGCCGCGACCTCCTTGACCAGGCTGGAGGAGAGGAAGCTGTAGGTCGGGTTGGTGGGCACGAACAGCGTCTCCACCCCGGACAGCCCGTTGTTCATCTGGGCCATCTGCAGCTCGTAGTCGAAGTCGCTGACCGCCCGCAGGCCCTTGACGATGGCCGGGATGTCGCGCTGCTTGCAGAAGTCCACCAGCAGGCCGTGGAAGGCCTCGACGCGCACGTTGCCGTACTCGGCGGTGACCTGGTGGATCAGGTCGATGCGCTCCTCGACGGTGAACAGGCCCTGCTTGGACTTGTTGATCATCACCGCGACGTACACCTCGTCGTAGAGCCTGGAGGCGCGGGAGATGATGTCGAGGTGTCCGTTGGTGATGGGGTCGAAGGACCCCGGACAGACGGCGCGGCGCACTGGCGTTTCCTCGCTCTCCGTACGGGTCATGACGCGTCGGTGACCTCTTCGGCTTCTTCGGCGGCGCGACCGTACCAGAGCGTTCCCTCGCCGTAGCGGCGGGACCGCAGCCCCTCGAAACCGGCGGGCCAGCGGAATTCGCCGCCCCTGGTGCTCCGTTCCACGGTGGCGAGGGCACCGCCCGCGAGCCACCCCCGGGCGCGGAGTGTGAGAAGGATCTCGCGCAGCTCCTCGTCCCCGACGGCGTACGGCGGGTCGAGGAACACCACGTCGTACGGCTCCCCGGGGGCCTGCGCGCGCACCGTCTGCTCCGTCCGGCCGGCGCGCACCTCGGCGCCGGGCAGGCCGAGGCCGCGGACGTTCTGGCGGATGGTTCGCACGGCCCGGGCGTCGGACTCGATCAGCAGGACGTGGGCCGCGCCGCGTGAGAGGGCCTCCAGGCCGACCGCGCCCGAGCCTCCGTACAGGTCGAGCACCCGCAGGCCCGCCAGCGGGCCGAGCAGCGACTCCCAGGTGGAGAACAGCCCCTCGCGCGCCCGGTCGGAGGTCGGGCGGGTGCCCTGGCCGGGCGGCACCGCCAGGCGTCGTCCGCCGGCCGCTCCGGCGATCACGCGGGTCATCGCTTCACCGTCTCCAGGGTGCTGGGGCAGGGGTTGGTGGGGGCCGCGGTCAGCCGGTCCGCCGGACCGGCTGACCGCGGCCCCCACCACGATAGGCGCGCGGCGGACGGACGGCGGGCCCGCCCGCCCCCGTCAGCCCTTCTCCAGGTACTCCTCGCGCTCGGCGTCCAGCAGGGCCTCCAGGGCCGCGCGCAGCTCGGGCAGGCGCTCCAGTTCGGGGTCGGCGGCGACGATCTCCGTCGCCTTCTCCCGGGCGGCCGCGATGACCTCCTCGTCGTCGATGACGGCGAGCATCCGCAGGGAGGAGCGGGTGCCGGACTGCGCCTGGCCCAGCACATCGCCCTCCCGGCGCTGCTCCAGGTCGATGCGGGACAGTTCGAAGCCGTCCAGCGTCGCGGCGACCGCCCCCAGCCTGGCGCGGGCGGGGCTGCCCTCGGGGGCCTCGCTGACCAGCAGGCACAGCCCCGGCGCGCTGCCGCGCCCGACCCGGCCGCGCAGCTGGTGGAGCTGGGAGACACCGAAACGGTCCGCGTCCATGATCACCATCACGGTGGCGTTCGGCACGTTCACCCCGACCTCGATGACGGTCGTGGCGACCAGGACGTCCAGCTCGCCCGCGGCGAAGCGGCGCATCACCTCGTCCTTGGCGTCCGGCTGCATCCGGCCGTGCAGCGCGGCCACCCGCAGGCTCCTGAGCGGCCCGTCGGCGAGCTGTCCGGCGATGTCGAGGACGGCCAGCGGCGGGCGGCGCTCGCCTCCGCCGTCGGCGCCCTCACCGTCCCCGCCGCCCTCACCGTCCTCGTTGCCCGCGCCGCTCCCGCCGTTCCGCCGGGCGCCCGCGGGCTCCTCCTCGTCGCCGATGCGCGGGCAGACCACATAGGCCTGGTGTCCGGCCGACACCTCCTCGCGCACCCGTTCCCAGGCGCGGTCGAGGAAGTGGGGCTTCTCGGCGGCGGGTACGACATGGCTGGCGATGGGCGAGCGCCCGGCCGGGAGCTGGTCCAGCACGGAGGTCTCCAGGTCGCCGAAGACCGTCATGGCGACCGTGCGCGGGATGGGGGTGGCGGTCATCACCAGCAGGTGCGGGGGCTGCTTCCCCTTGGACCGCAGGGCGTCGCGCTGCTCGACGCCGAAGCGGTGCTGCTCGTCGACCACGACCAGGCCCAGGTCGTGGAAGCCCACCTTGTCCTCGATCAGTGCGTGGGTGCCGATGACGATGCCGGCCTCGCCGGTGGCCAGGTCCAGCAGCGCCCGGCGGCGGGCGGCGGCCCCCATCGAGCCGGTGAGCAGCACGACCTTGGTGGCGTGCTCGGCGCCGCCGAGCATCCCGCCCTCGGCCAGCTCGCCCATCATCTCGGTGATCGAGCGGTGGTGCTGCTGGGCCAGGACCTCGGTGGGGGCGAGCATCGCGGCCTGCCCGCCGGCGTCCACCACCGCGAGCATGGCGCGCAGCGCCACCAGCGTCTTGCCGGAGCCGACCTCGCCCTGGAGCAGCCGGTGCATGGGGTGCTCGGTGGCCAGGTCGTCGAAGATCTCCCGGCTGACGGTCCGCTGGCCGTCGGTGAGGGTGAAAGGCAGCCGGGCGTCGAAGGCGTCCAGCAGCCCGTCCTCGCACGGCCTGCGCGCCACGGCCGGGAGCTGGCCCTCGGCCAGGCGGCGGCGGGCCAGCGCGACCTGGAGGACGAACGCCTCGTCCCACTTCAGCCGGGCCCGCGCCAGCTCCACATCCGCCTTGGTGCGCGGCCGGTGGACCTTCTCCAGCGCCTCCGGCAGTGTCGGCAGGCCGCGTTCGGCACGCAGGGCGGCGGGCAGCGGGTCGGCGACTCCCTCCCAGCGCGTGGCCAGCAGGGAGTCCACGACGGTGGCGACGGCCTTGGCGATCTTCCACGACTCCAGCTGCTTGCACGCCGGGTAGATCGGCATGAGCCTGCCCGCGAAGGCGTCCACCGCCTCCGCTCCGCTGCCGGCGCCCAGCAGCTCGTAGGCGGGGTGGGAGAGCTGGAGCTTCCGGTTGAACACACCGACCTTGCCCGCGAACATCCCCCGGCGGCCGGGCAGCAGCTCCTTGTGGTGGTGGTGGACGGCCCTGCCGAAGAAGACCAGGCGGAGTCGGCCGCTGCCGTCGGTGAGGGTGACCTCCAGGCGCTTGCCGCGGCCCTGGTTGAAGGTGAGCACCCGGGAGTCGGCGACCTGGGCGACGACGGTGACGTGCTCGTCCAGCGGCAGGTCGGCGAGCCGGGTCAGCTCGCCGCGCTCGGCGTACCGCCGCGGGTAGTGGTGCAGCAGGTCGCCGACGGTGTGCAGACCGAGGTGCTCGGCCATCACCTTCGCGGTGGTGCCGCCGAGCACCTTTCGCAGCGGTTCCGTCAGGGGGTCTTGCGTGTTCTCTTCCAGCGCGGGCACGTCCCCCATTGCACACCACGCCACCGACAGCGCGGGCCGCGCGACCCGCTCACTCCACGCCGATCAGCAGCGGGCCGCTCTGCCGCCCCTCGTAGACGAGCGTGTCGACGGCCAGGTGGTTGCGGCGCACATGATCCTCCAGGTGATCGGCCAGACCCACGGGCGCGCCCGCGCCGATCACCAGGGTCACCAGCTCGCCCCCCGCCGAGAGCATCCGGTCCAGTACGGCCGCGGCCACGTCCGCCGCCTGTGCGCCGATCAGCGCCACGTCCCCCTCGATCAGGCCGAGGACGTCCCCGGCCTGGCAGATCCCGGCGGTGGTCCATGCCTGCCGTTCGGCGACGCACAGCTCGCCGTACCGGGTGGCCCCGGCCGCGGAGGTCATGGCGACGACGTCCTCGTCGAAGCGGCGGCCGGGCTCGTGCACGGCGAGCGCGGCGATGCCCTGCACCGGGGAGCGGGTGGGGATGATCGCGACCCGCAGCCCCTCGGCGCGGGCCTGTTCGGCGGCCGCAGCGGCGGTGTGCCGCAGCTCGGGGTCGTTGGGCATCAGGACGGCCTCGGGCGCGCCCGTCCGCAGCAGAGCCTGCGCCAGTTCCCCGCTGGCGGGCGGCTCCCCGGGGCGCGCGGTGACGGTGGTGGCGCCCGCCGCGGCGCACAGTTCGGCCAGTCCGTCGCCGGGCACCACCGCGACCACGGCGCGGGGGGCGGCACGGCCGGGGGCGTGTGCGGGCGTACGGCCGGCGTGCCGGTCGCCGCCCCGGGCGCCGAAGTGCGTGATCCGGATGCGGAAGGGGCGCCCGGCCTCGATCCCGGCCTCCACCGCCGCGCCGGCGTCGTCCACGTGGACGTGGACGTTCCACAACCCGTCGCCGCCGACCACCACCAGGGAGTCACCCAGGGCGTCGAGCCGGGTGCGCAGGGCGGCCACGGCGTCGTCCCCCGCCTCCAGCAGGTAGACGACCTCGCAGGCCGGGCCGGCCGGCTCCTGCGCCGCGGTGCGGCCCCCGCCGTCCGGATCCGGGTGCGGGTCCGGGGGCGGGATCGGGCACGGCGTTCCGGAGCGCTCGGCGGCCGGGGCCCCGGGCCGCTCCCCGGAGAGCGCGGCCACCAGTGCGCCCAGCACGGTGACCAGACCGTAGCCGCCCGCGTCCACCACGCCCGCGCGGGAGAGCGCCGGGAGCTGCTCGGGGGTGGCCTCCAGGGCCGCGCGGGCCGCGGACCAGGCGGCGCGGGCCACCGTGGGGCAGTCCCCGGCGGCGGCCGCCGCCGCGTCGGCCGCGGCCGCGGCGACGGTGAGCACGGTGCCCTCCACCGGGTGCGCGACCGCGGCCCGTGCCGCGGTCGCGGCACGCACCAGCGCGCGCCGCAGCGGCTCCCCGTCGTCCTCGCCGCGCTCGCACGCCCCGCCGGCCTCGGCCTCGGCTATCTCCTCGGCCATGCCGCGCAGCAGCTGCGCCAGGATCGTCCCGGAGTTGCCGCGCGCGCCGATCAGCGCGCCGTGTGCCATGGCCCGCACAGCCTGGGCCGGGGTGGGTTCCCCCGCGCAGGCGGCCTCGACGGCCCGGGCGGCGGACTCGGCGGTCAGGTAGAGGTTGGTGCCGGTGTCGGCGTCCGCGACCGGGTAGACGTTGATCGCGTCGATGGTCTCGCGGGCGCGGCCCAGCGCGTCGAGCGCCTGGGCGCTCCACTCCCGTACCGCGGCGGCGTCGAGCGGGTGCGGCACGGACGGGCCTCCTGGGGGCTTGCGGCCGGGCGGCCGGGAAAGACATCTGCGACGGGCGAAGGCTAGTGCCCGGCACGGTCCGCGGCCGGTGGCGGGGCCGTGGTGCGGGGCCGTGGTAATTTCGTGGTCCGGACGGGGGCAAGGTATGCTTCCCCGGTTGCCCGACCCGCTCGGGCTCTACCCAATTCCCTGGCAGTGCCGGTCATCCTCTGATCCTGCCGACGCCGGGATTTCACTGTAAGTGCATCTGAAGTCTTTGGAGTGACCCGTGGCTGCCAACTGCGACGTCTGCGGCAAGGGGCCGGGCTTCGGCAACAACATCTCGCACTCGCACCGCCGTACGTCCCGCCGTTGGAACCCCAACATCCAGCGGGTGCGTGCGATGGTCGGTCGGACGCCGAAGCGGCTCAACGTCTGCACCTCGTGCATCAAGGCCGGCAAGGTCTCGCGCTGAGCGCATGACCTCTCCCCCGCCGCGCGGCGGGGGTGACCCGGTCTCGCGCTGACGCAACGCCCAGCGCGGCCACCTTGCCGGTTGCGCCGGAAGGCCGGTCCACCTCTGGTGGACCGGCCTTCCGGCGTGCGGCCTTCCGGTCCCGCCACGCGGCCGACCGGAACGGCCGCTCAGGACTCCCCTTCCGGAGCCTCCTGCTCCAGCCGCCAGCCGTGGTCCACGGGCCCGATGCCGCCGCCCAGCGCGAAGCCCGCGGCGATGGCACCCGTCACGTACTCCTTGGCATCGGCGACCGCCTCCGGGACCGGACGTCCCTTCGCCAGCCGTGCGGCGATCGCGGCGGCCAGGGTGCAGCCGGTTCCATGGGTGTGGCGGTTGTCGTGGCGGGGCGCGCGCAGCCAGCACTCGGCGGTGCCGTCGGTGAGCAGGTCCACCGCGTCCGCCCTGCCCCTGAGGTGGCCGCCCTTGATCAGCGCCCACCGCGGCCCGTACGCCAGCACCGCCTCCGCCGCGCGCGGCAGGTCGGCCTCGCGTTCCACCCGTACGCCGGTGAGCTGGGCGACCTCGTCCAGGTTGGGGGTGGCGACGGTTGCCCTGGGCAGCAGCTCGGCGCGCACCGTCTCCAGCGCCTCGGCGGCCAGCAGCGGGTCGCCGTGCTTGGAGACCCCGACGGGGTCGACGACCACGGGCGCGGTGAGGCCGTCCAGCAGGCCGGCGACCGTCGCGACCAGTTCGGCGGTGGCCAGCATGCCGGTCTTGACCGCCTGCACCCCGATGTCGTCCACGACGCTGCGGAACTGCTGCCGCACCGCCTCGGCAGGCAGTTCCCAGGCGCCCTGCACGCCCAGGGAGTTCTGCGCGGTGACGGCGGTGAGCACGCTCATCCCGTGGGTGCCGAGCGCGAGCATGGTCTTCAGGTCGGCCTGGATCCCCGCTCCGCCGCCGGAGTCGGACCCGGCGACGGTGAGGACGCACGGTGGTGGTGTACGCATGCCCCGCAGCCTACGGCCGCGGCCGTCCCCCGCCCCCTCGGTCCCTCAGTCCCTCAGTCCCCGAAGTGGTCCCAGCCGCCCGCCAGGTCCCACGGGGCGCCGTCCACCGTGACCTGCGGCGCGGCGGAGGGGTGCAGCACCTCACCGATGCGGCGCCAGCGGGCGGGGAGTTTGGCGTCCGCGGGGAAGGTGGCGGCGATCGCGTGGTCCTCACCCCCGGTGAGGACCCACTGCAGCGGGTCGATGCCCACCGCCTGCCCGATGTCGGACATCTGGACGGGGACGTCGAGGGCCGACGAGCGGATGTCGATACGGACCTTGCCGGCCTCGGCGATGTGCCCGAGGTCGGCGATGAGCCCGTCGCTGACGTCCGTCATCGCCGTCGCGCCCAGTTCGGCCGCCGCCGGGCCCGCGTGGTACGGCGGCTCGGGGCGGCGGTGGGCCTCGACGAAGGCCCGCGGCGAACGGAACCCGCGGGAGAGCACCGAGTACCCGGCGGCCGACCAGCCCAGCCAGCCGGTCACCGCGACGACATCGCCGGGCCGCGCCCCGGACCGGGTGACCGGCTCGCGTCCGTGCAGGTCGCCCAGCGCGGTGATGGCCACGGTGATGGTCTCGCCGCGCACCACGTCCCCGCCGACCACTGCCGCACCCGCGACCTGGCACTCGTCGTGGAGGCCGTCCATCAGCTCGGTGGGCCAGGTGGCGGGCAGTTCGGCGGGCACGACGAGGCCGAGCAGCAGCGCGGTGGGCTCGGCCCCCATGGCGGCGATGTCGGCCAGGTTCTGCGCCGCGGCCTTGCGGCCGACGTCGTAGGCGGTGGACCAGTCGCGCCGGAAGTGCCGCCCCTCCAGCAGCAGATCGGTGCTGGCCACCACGCGCCGGTCGGGCGCGGCGACCACGGCCGCGTCGTCGCCCGGGCCGATCCGTACGGCCGGGGTGGGGGTGATCCGCGAGGTCAGTTCACGGATCAGTCCGAACTCCCCGAGCTCCCCCACGGTACGGCCGGGGGTCCTGGGAGCGCCCCCAGGGAATCCAGAGGGAGGCTGCCCCCCGGGAGAACTCAGCATCGTCGTGCCCCTTCTTCAGTGCGCTCGAACGGTACCGCCGCGGCCGCCGGTCTGCCCCTCCGCGTCGCCGTCCCGCCGCGCCCGCTTGCGGTGCGGGTCTCCCCGGCGGTACGGGCGACGCGGTACCGTGGCGTCCCTTCTTCCCACATGATCCTCGTAGCCGCCCTGGAGGTTCCGTGGTACAGGCGTACATCCTGATCCAGACTGAGGTCGGCAAGGCGTCGTCCGTCGCCGAGGTCGTCGGCGCGATTCCGGGAGTGGTCCGGGCCGAGGACGTGACCGGTCCCTACGACGTGATCGTGCGGGCCGAGGCCGACACGGTGGACGACCTGGGTCGCATGGTGGTGGCCCGCATCCAGCACGTGGAGGGCATCACCCGCACCCTGACCTGCCCGGTCGTACACCTGTAGCTCCCCCGTATGCTCGCCCGGTGAGCTTTGCGCCCCGCCGGTCCCTGCCGTCCGCCCTCCGTGCGCCCGCCGCCGTGCTCGCAGTGCTCGCCGCGGCGGCCGGTTGCACGTCCGGCGGCGACCACCCCGGCCCGCCCGTGCCGAGCCCGACGGGCGAGGCCGCCGGGATCTGCCGCGAGCTGTACGGCGCGCTGCCCGAGGAGGTGGACGGACAGCCCCGGGGCGAGGTCGAGCCCGAGACGCGGTTCGCAGCCGTGTGGGGCGATCCCGCGATCGAACTGGGCTGCGGAGTGCCGCGGCCCGAGGTCCTCACGCCCGGCAGTGAACACTACAACCCCGTCTCCGAGTCGGTGGACGTGAACGGGGTCTCCTGGCTGCTGGAGGAGCGGGACGACGGCCACCGGTTCACCCTCCTCGAACGCGAGGTCTTCGTCCGGGTGACGGTCCCGGGCGCGTACGCGCCCGAGGTCAACGCCCTGGTCGATCTAGCCGACGCGGTGCGGGAGACGGTCCCGGAGAAGCCTCTGTGACGTCCCGCCGTGTCCGCCCCGGGCCCGCGCCCCTCACGGACCCGGGGCGGACACGGCGGCCGTACGGCCTGCGTCGCCCGACGGTCGGCGCAGGCCGGTCAGCGCAGGCCGGTCGGGCGGCGCAGGGCGGCCCTGATGAGGCGGTCGACCAACTCGGGGTAGCCGACTCCGCTGGCCTCCCACATCCGCGGGTACATGGAGATGGGCGTGAAGCCGGGCATCGTGTTGATCTCGTTGATGACGAACTCGCCGCTGTCCAGCAGGAAGAAGTCGGCGCGGACCAGGCCCTCGCAGGAGGCCGCGTCGAAGGCGCGCACCGCCAGCTCCTGGACCTGCCGGGTCTGCTCGCCGGTCAGCGGGGCGGGCACCAGGCCCTCGGCGGAGTCGATGTACTTCGCCTCGAAGTCGTAGAAGTCGTGGGCCGTGGCCGGCGGGATCTCGGCCGGCAGACTGGCACGCGGGCCGTCCTCGAACTCCAGGACACCGCACTCGATCTCACGGCCGCGCAGCAGCGACTCGACGATGATCTTGGGGTCGTGGCGCCGCGCCCCGGCGATCGCCTCGTCCAGGCCCGCCAGGTCGTCGACCTTGGTGATGCCGAAGGAGGATCCGGCCCGGGCGGGCTTGACGAAGATCGGCCAGCCGTGGTCGGCCGCGAAGTCCACGATCCTCTTCCGCACGGCCTTCTCGTCCTGCTCCCACTCGCGCGGCCTGACCACCGTGTAGGGCCCGACGGGCAGCCCGAAGGAGGTGAAGACCCGCTTCATGTACTCCTTGTCCATGCCGACCGCCGAGGCCAGCACGCCCGAGCCGACGTAGGGCACCCCGGCCAGGTCCAGCAGGCCCTGGAGCGTGCCGTCCTCGCCGTACGGGCCGTGCAGCACGGGGAAGACGACGTCGACCTCCCCGAGCACCTTGGGCACCGAGCCCGGCTCGCTGTAGACGACCTCGCGGTTGTCCGGCTCGAAGGGCAGCAGCACGGAGCCGGTGTCGGACTCGGCGAGCTGCTCCACGCTCGGCAGTGCGCGGTCGGCGATCGACATCCGCTCGGGGTCGTCGGCGGTCAGCGCCCAGCGGCCGTCGGCGGTGATGCCGATGGGCAGGACGTCGTAGGCACTGCGGTCGATGGCGCGCAGTACGGCGCCCGCGGTGACCACGGAGATCCCGTGTTCGGAGCTGCGGCCGCCGAAGACGACGGCGACGCGCGGCCTCCGGCCGGCCGGCGGGGGCGTCTGGGGGCCTGGGGAGAAGGACTGGCTGCTCATATCCGGGCGAGATTACCTGACGTGACGGTGGTGGGCGGTCAGCGGCGCTCGGCCTTGGCGCTGCGCGACATCAGTTCCTTGAGGGCGACCAGCGGCGGCTTGCCGTCGTGGACGATGTCGACGACGGTCTCGGTGATGGGCATGTCGACACCGTGCCGCCGGGCCAGGTCCAGTACCGACTCGCAGGACTTGACGCCCTCGGCTGTCTGCCGGGTCGCCGCGACGGTCTCCGCCAGGGTCATGCCCCTGCCGAGGTTGGTGCCGAAGGTGTGGTTGCGCGACAGCGGCGAGGAGCAGGTGGCGACCAGGTCGCCCAACCCCGCCAGGCCCGCGAAGGTGTGCGCGTCGGCGCCCATGGCCAGGCCGAGCCGGGTGGTCTCGGCCAGACCGCGGGTGATCAGCGAGGCCTTGGCGTTGTCGCCCAGGCCCATGCCGTCGGCGATGCCGACCGCCAGCGCGATGACGTTCTTCACCGCCCCGCCCAGTTCGCAGCCGACGACGTCGGTGTTGGTGTAGGGGCGGAAGTAGGGGGTGTGGCAGGCGGCCTGGAGCCTGCGGGCCACCTCCTCGTCGCGGCAGGCGACGACGGAGGCGGCGGGCTGCCGCTCGGCGATCTCGCGGGCCAGGTTGGGGCCGGACAGTACGGCGATCCGGTCCGGACCGGCTCCGGCGACCTCCTCGATCACCTCGCTCATCCGCTTGGCGGTGCCGAGTTCGACGCCCTTCATCAGGGAGACGAGCACGGTGTCCGGCGGCAGCAGCGGCTTCCACGCCGAGAGGTTGCCGCGCAGGGTCTGGGAGGGCACGGCCAGCACCGTGAACTGGGCCCCGGCCGCGGCCTCGGCGGGGTCGGTGGTGGCGCGCACGGCCTCGGGGAGGACGACTCCCGGCAGGTAGTCGGGGTTGGTGCGGGTGGTGTTGACCGCCTCGGCCGACTCCGCGCGGCGGCCCCACAGGGTCACCTCGCAGCCGGCGTCGGCGAGCACCATCGCGAAGGCGGTGCCCCAGGATCCGGTGCCGTAGACGGCGACTCGCGTCACGCGATCTCTCCCTCGGCTGCCGCGCGGCCGACGGTCCGCCGGCCGGCGGCCTCCTCCTCGCCGGCGTCGCGGGCGGCGGGCCCGCCGCCCGCGACGGCCTTCGCGGCGGGTCCGCGGCGGCCCTGTGCGAGCACCCGTCGGCGTTCGTAGCGCTGGGCGGGCGCGGGCTCGCCGCGCACCTCTGCCAGCAGCTGTGTGATCGCGTCCATGATGACGTCGGTGACCTCGCGCAGCAGTTCCGCGGTGGGTTCGCGGTCGTAGAACCGCGACAGGTCGACGGGCGGACCGGCCAGCACCTTCAGCGTCCTGCGCGGGAAGAACCGGACCTTCTTGATCCCCGCGTACGGCGGCACGGCCTCGTTGGCGCCCCACTGCGCGACGGGGATGACGGGCGCCCCGGTGATCAGGGCGACGCGGGCGGCACCGGTCTTGCCCTCCATCGGCCACATGTCCGGGTCGCGGGTGAGGGTGCCCTCGGGGTAGAACGCCACGCACTCGCCCTTGTCGATCGCCTCGACGGCGGCGCGGAAGGCGCTCACGGCGTCGGCGGTCTCGCGGTAGACGGGGATCTGCCCGGTGCCGCGCATCACCGCGCCGACGAACCCGCCCTTGAACAGGGAGTCCTTGGCCAGGAAACGGGGGACGCGGCCGGTGTTGTACTGGTAGTGGGCGTAGGAGAGCGGGTCCAGATAGGAGTTGTGATTCACCACGGTGATGAATCCCCCCTCTTCCGGAATATGCTCCATTCCACGCCAGTCCCGCTTGAACAGCACCACCAGGGGCGGTTTCGCCAAAACCGCGGCAAAGCGGTACCAGAAGCCGATTCTGCGGCGGGACACCCGGACACCATCTCCTCTTGCCTGCTGCGGCATACGCGCCACCGGGAACAACCGCACAAGTGTCGCCCCGGGTCGTCGCCCTGTCGAGCACACCGTAACCCCGCAAAGCCCCGGACGGCTCCGGCGGCGGGTGAGAATGGTGCCGATGCATCGCGACGACACGGCGGCGCGGGCCGCGGCGGCCCGGGGCTGGACCCTGGTGATGCCCCTCAAGCCCCTGGCGCTGGCGAAGAGCAGACTGGCCCCGGCGGCCGGGAGGGGGCTGCGGTCCGCGCTGGCCCTGGCCTTCGCCCAGGACACCGTCGCAGCGGCACTGGCCTGCCCGGCGGTGGAGGGTGTGGTGATCGTCACGGACGATCCGCGCGCGGGGGCGGAACTGGCCGCACTGGGGGCGCGGATCGTGCCGGACGCGCCGGGAGCCGGGCTGAACGCCGCGCTGGAGCACGGTGAGGCGGCCGTACGGTCAAAGCGCCCCGGCGTCCCGGTCGCCGCACTGAACGCCGACCTGCCCGCGCTGCGCCCCGCGGAGCTGGCCCGGGTGCTGGAGGCGGCACGGGCACACCGCCGGGCCTTCCTGGCCGACGCCGCCGGGGTCGGCACCACGCTGCTCGCCGCGTCCGGCGGCGCCGCCCTGACTCCGGCCTTCGGAGGCGCCTCGCGCGCCCGTCATCTGCGCTCCGGCGCGGCCGAGATCGCGCTGCCCGGGGTGGACAGCATCCGGCGGGACGTGGACACCGGTGAGGATCTGGCCGCGGCGCTGGCCCTGGGAGTGGGCCCGTACACGCTCAGAACGTCTGCAGCGTCACCAGCGTGACCCGGCGGCGACCGCCCTCGGCGCCGGTTCCGGTGGTACCGGTTCCGGTCCGGGTCCCGCTCTCGGTCTCGGTCTCGATCCGTACCCGCTGGCCCGGCCGCAGCAGCCGCAGGCCTCCCGCGTCGAACGCCTCGGCATCGAAGGGGAGAGGCGTGCCGTCGTCGAGGAGCACACTGCCGCTGCGGGTCGCGGGGTCATAGGTGTACGCGGTGGCCTGCATGACGCCGAGCCTAGACGAGCCGGGCGCCCGGCCGGGCGCCCGCGGACCGCGGCCCCCGAACGGACCGCGGGCCGGGCTCCACTGGAGTCCGGCCCGGCGCGGTCACCGCATGTCCGTGTGCCCGGCTCACTTCCTGCGGGTCGCCGCCCTCTTGCGCGCCGAGGTCCTGCGGCCGGGGGCCTTCTTGGCGGGCGCCTTCTTGGCGACGGTCTTTCCGGTGGTCTTCTTCCCCGTCGCCTTCTTGGCGGTGCTCTTCTTGGCCGCGGCCTTCTTCGCCGGGGTGGCCTTGGCGGTGGTCTTCTTGGTGGTGGTCTTCTTCGCCGCGGTCTTCTTCGCGGCGGCTCTCTTCGCCGGGGCCGCCTTCTTGGCAGCGGCCTTCTTGGCGGCCGCCTTGCGGGTGGTGGCGCCGGCACCGCCCGAGAGACTGCCCTTGGGAGCCTTCTTCACGGCCACCTCGCCGCCCTTGGGAAGTTTCTTGGCGCCGCTGACCAGGTCCTTGAATCCCTGGCCGGCGCGGAAACGCGGAACGGAGGTCTTCTTGACCCTGACGCGCTCGCCGGTCTGCGGGTTGCGGGCGTAGCGGGCCGGGCGCTCCACCTTCTCGAACGAGCCGAAACCGGTGACCGAGACCCGGTCTCCGGCGACGACCGCACGGACGATCGCGTCCAGCACCACGTCGACCGCGTCAGCTGCCTGCTGTCGTCCGCCGAGCTTGTCGGCAATTGCTTCAACGAGCTGCGCCTTGTTCACGTCTTCCCCTTCGGAGGCATTGCCGGAACGAATCTGTCCAAGCTTTTTCGCACGTTAGGCAGATATTCACCGCAAATCAAACGCGAAACGTGCGAATCACCCTTGTGTCGCAACGAAATAGACCATCACGCACTTCGGTCCGTACGCCGGTCTTCCCGTTCCCCGGGGAAGAGGCCGTCGCCGACCTCGATGTCCTCCATCAGCCGGTCCAGCCGCCGCGCCGCACCGGCCAGGTCGTGCTTCGCGGCGGCCGTGACGGCGAGGAGCCTGCGGACGAGCGCCGCCCGTACGTCGTCGGGCACTTGCAGCGCGCGCACCATGGCGTGCGCGTCCTTCAGTCGGGCGGCGACGAGGTCGTAGAGGGGAAGTTGGCCGTCGCTGTCCATGCACCGATTGTGCCATTGGAGGTGAGTTGTCGGCCCGGCCGGTCCCAACACGCCGCGGGTGGACACGTACGGGTGAGGCAACTGTGCGCAGCAGGACGGCACTTGGCCCTCCCTCCCCTTTCCCGTGCCCCCCGTACGCCCGAGCGCCCCCGGCTCGTGGAGCCGGGGGCGCTCGGAGGGGTGCGCGTACGTCCGCCGCACCGGGCGGTTGCCGGGGTGCCGGACGTCAGACGGCGAGCGTCCGCGGTTTGAAGGAGGGGCGCTTCGCCTCGTACGCGGCGATGTCCTCCTCGTGGCGCAGGGTGATGCTGATGTCGTCCAGTCCCTCCAGCAGGCGCCAGCGGGCGTTCTCGTCCAGTTCGAAGTCTGCCTCGACGCCGGGCGCGGCGACCTTGCGGGCCACCAGGTCGACGGTGATCTCGACCGCCGGGTCGGCCTCCGTCAGCTCCCACAGCGCGTCCACGGTCCGCTGCGGCAGGACGACGGTCAGCAGGCCGTTCTTCAGTGAGTTGCCGCGGAAGATGTCGGCGAAGCGGGAGGAGACCACGGCCTTGAAGCCGTAGTTCTGCAGCGCCCAGACGGCGTGCTCGCGCGAGGAGCCGGTGCCGAAGTCGGGCCCGGCCACCAGAACGGTGGCGCCCTGCCGCTCCGGCCGGTTGAGCACGAACTCGTCGTCCTTGCGCCAGGCCTCGAACAGGCCGTCCTCGAAGCCGTCGCGGGTGACCTTCTTCAGCCAGTGCGCGGGGATGATCTGGTCGGTGTCGACATTGGAGCGGCGCAGCGGGACGGCGCGGCCTGTGTGGGTGGTGAAGGCTTCCATGGCTTTTCCTCAGACTCCCGCGGGCTCGCGTACATCGGACAGGTCGGCGGGCGAGGCCAGATGGCCCAGGACCGCGGTGGCGGCGGCCACCTGCGGGGAGACCAGATGGGTACGGCCGCCCTTGCCCTGCCTGCCCTCGAAGTTGCGGTTGGAGGTGGACGCGGAGCGCTCACCGGGCTTGAGCTGGTCGGGGTTCATGCCCAGACACATCGAGCAGCCCGCGTGCCGCCACTCGGCGCCGGCGGCGGTGAACACCTTGTCCAGGCCCTCCTCGACGGCCTGGAGCGCCACCCGTACCGAGCCGGGCACCACCAGCATCCGCACCCCGTCGGCGACCTTCCGGCCCTGGAGCAGGGCGGCGGCCGCGCGCAGGTCCTCGATACGGCCGTTGGTGCACGAGCCGACGAACACGGTGTCCACGGCGATCTCGCGCAGCGGCTGCCCGGCGGTCAGCCCCATGTACTTCAGCGCGTTCTCGGCGGCCAGCTTCTCGCTGGGGTCGGTGAAGGACGCCGGGTCCGGCACGCTCGCGCTCAGCGGCGCGCCCTGGCCGGGGTTGGTGCCCCAGGTCACGAACGGCGCCAGCTCGGACGCCTCGATGACCACCTCGTGGTCGAAGACGGCGCCGTCGTCGGTGCGCAGCGTCCGCCAGTACTCCACGGCCGCGTCCCGGTCGGCGCCCTCCGGCGCGTGCTCGCGCCCGGCGAGGTAGGCGAAGGTGGTCTCGTCCGGGGCGATCATGCCCGCGCGGGCGCCGGCCTCGATGGACATGTTGCAGATGGTCATCCGCGCCTCCATCGACAGCTTCTCGATGGCCTCGCCGCGGTACTCGATCACATAGCCCTGCCCGCCGCCGGTGCCGATCCGGGCGATGATCGCCAGGATCAGGTCCTTGGCGGTCACCCCCTCGGGCAGCTCGCCGTTGACCGTGATCGCCATGGTCCTGAAGGGCGCCATCGGCAGGGTCTGGGTGGCCAGGACGTGCTCGACCTGACTGGTGCCGATGCCGAACGCCAGCGCGCCGAAGGCGCCGTGGGTGGAGGTGTGGCTGTCGCCGCAGACCACCGTCATGCCCGGCTGGGTCAGTCCCAGCTGCGGTCCCACGACGTGGACGACGCCCTGCTCGACGTCGCCCAGCGGGTGCAGCCGCACCCCGAACTCCGCGCAGTTCTTGCGCAGCGTCTCCAGCTGGGTGCGTGAGACGGGGTCGGCGATGGGCTTGTCGATGTCGAGGGTGGGGGTGTTGTGGTCCTCGGTGGCGATGGTGAGATCGGTGCGCCGCACCCGGCGCCCGTTCTTGCGCAGCCCGTCGAACGCCTGGGGGCTGGTGACCTCGTGCAGCAGGTGCAGGTCGATGAAGAGGAGGTCGGGCTCGCCTTCCGCGCGCCGGACGACGTGGTCGTCCCAGACCTTCTCCGCGAGTGTCCGTCCCATCGCTTTCCCTCCGACCGGCCGCACTGCCGGCCTCGTCTCGACATCCGTGCCGCCGTCTCCGCACGAGCGGGGTGGCGACTGTCACTCCAGCTTGGCGGGTTCCCGGGGAAATTGAACTTGCGTTTCGTAATGTGAGACGCGAATATCGTTGCATGGACAACTCTAGCGGCGTCGGCGTACTCGACAAGGCGGCTCTGGTATTGAGCGCTCTGGAGTCCGGTCCGGCCACCCTCGCCGGGCTGGTCGGAGCGACCGGGCTCGCGCGCCCCACGGCGCACCGGCTCGCGGTGGCCCTGGAACACCACCGCTTCGTGGCCCGCGACATGCAGGGCCGTTTCATCCTGGGCCCGCGGCTGGCCGAGCTGGCCGCCGCCGCGGGCGAGGACAGGCTGCTCGCCTCGGCGGGTCCGGTGCTCACGCACCTGCGCGACGTCACCGGGGAGAGCGCTCAGCTCTACCGCCGCCAGGGAGACATGCGGATCTGCGTCGCCGCGGCGGAACGACTGTCCGGACTGCGGGACACCGTGCCGGTCGGCTCCACCCTCCCGATGAAGGCCGGCTCCGCGGCCCAGGTCCTGATGGCCTGGGAGGAACCGGAGCGGCTGCACCGCGGGCTGCAGGGCGCCCGCTTCACGGCGACGGCCCTCTCGGGGGTGAGACGGCGCGGCTGGGCCCAGTCCATCGGCGAGCGCGAGCCCGGCGTCGCCTCGGTCTCGGCACCGGTACGCGGCCCGTCCAACCGCGTGGTGGCGGCGGTGTCGGTCTCGGGCCCGATCGAGCGCCTGACCCGCCACCCGGGCCGGATGCACGCCCAGGCGATCGTGGAGGCCGCCGGCCGCCTCAGCGAGGCGCTGCGCCGCAACGGAGGCTGAACGCCCCGCCGGTGTGCCTGCGGCGCGCGCCGCAGGCACACCGGATACACAACGAGGAGAGGCCCTCCGCCGAAGCGGAGGGCCTCTCCCGTCCGTACCCCCGACCGGATTCGAACCGGCGCTACCGCCTTGAGAGGGCGGCGTGCTAGGCCGCTACACAACGGGGGCCCCAGCAGCGGTCCCGAAGGACCGAGTACCCCCGACCGGATTCGAACCGGCGCTACCGCCTTGAGAGGGCGGCGTGCTAGGCCGCTACACAACGGGGGCCCCAGCAGCGGTCCCGAAGGACCGAGTACCCCCGACCGGATTCGAACCGGCGCTACCGCCTTGAGAGGGCGGCGTGCTAGGCCGCTACACAACGGGGGCCTGGATCTCGCTGGGAAGATCACGCTGGGGTACCAGGACTCGAACCTAGACTAACTGAACCAGAATCAGTCGTGCTGCCAATTACACCATACCCCACCGGAACTCAAGCTCTTGCGGAACTTTTGTCCTGGTGACCGCCTTGCGTCTCCGGCCTTTCGGCCCGTTCCGCCTGGCGACGGGAAGAACATTACCCGATCGAAGCCCGTGCTCCAAAACGAGTTCCCGCCGGGTCGCCGGCGGCCGGAAGCACCCTTCTCGTACGCCCGGACGCGACCGGACCACGAGCGCCGCCGGCACCACTCCCGCACGGAACGTGACGACAGCGGCGCCCGGAGCGGCCACAGTCGTTGACGCTCCCGCTCCTGTGGTTCGTGCCGGGGCCCTGTGAGGGGCCGGGAACCCTGCTCCCGGCCCCTCACAGGGCCCTGCCTCACGGACTCACGCCTGCGCGGCGGCGGCCTCCAGTTTGGTCAGGGCGGCGTCCACGCGGGACAGGGTGCGCTCCCGGCCCAGGACCTCCAGGGACTCGAACAGGGGCAGGCCGACGGTGCGGCCGGTGACGGCGACGCGGACCGGGGCCTGGGCCTTGCCCAGCTTGAGCCCGTGCTCCTCGCCGGCGGCCAGGACGGCCTCCTTGAGGGCGTCGGCGTTCCACTCGGCCTCCGCCAGCTTCGCCCGCGCGGTGCGCAGCAGGGCGTCCGCGCCGGGCTTCATGGCCTTGTTCCAGGCCACCTCGTCCTGAACCGGCTCGTCCAGGAAGAGGAAGTCGACGTTGGCGGTGATGTCGGACAGGACCGTCAGGCGGGTCTGGGCCAGGGGAGCGAGCGCCTCGAAGGCGGCGCGGTCGAAACTCCCGGGCGCCCACGGCGTGTGCGGGGCGGTCAGCCACGGCTCGCAGCGGGCGATGAACTCCTTGGTGTCCAGGTCCCGGATGTGGACGGCGTTGATCGCCTCGCACTTCTTGAGGTCGAAGCGCGCCGGGTTGGCGTTGACGTCGCCGATCTCGAAGGCGGCGACCATCTCCTCCAGCGAGAAGATGTCCCGGTCCTCGGCGATCGACCAGCCCAGCAGGGCCAGGTAGTTGAGCAGGCCCTCGGGGAGGAAGCCGCGCTCGCGGTAGAGGTTGAGCGAGGACTGCGGGTCGCGCTTGGAGAGCTTCTTGTTGCCCTCCCCCATCACGTACGGCAGGTGCCCGAACCGCGGGGTACTGCCGTTGCCGACGCCGATCTCCGCCAGCGCCCGGTACAGCGCGATCTGGCGGGGGGTGGAGGAGAGCAGGTCCTCGCCGCGCAGGACGTGGGTGATCTCCATCAGCGCGTCGTCGACCGGGTTGACCAGCGTGTACAGCGGGGCACCGTTGGCGCGGACGATGCCGTAGTCGGTGACGTTCTCCGGGGTGAAGGTCAGCTCGCCGCGGACCAGGTCGGTGAAGGTGATCGCCTCGTCCGGCATCCGGAAGCGGACGATGGAGGCGCGGCCCCCGGCCTCGTACGCGGCCTTGCGCTCCCCGGTGAGGGTGCGGCACTTGCCGTCGTAGCCGGAGGGCTTCCCGGCCCTGCGGGCGGCCTCGCGCCGCTCCTCCAGTTCCTCGGCGGTGCAGTAGCAGCGGTAGGCGTGGCCGGCCTCCATCAGCCTGCGTGCGACGTCGGCGTAGACGTCCATGCGCTGCGACTGGCGGTAGGGGGCGTGCGGGCCGCCGGCCCCGGGGCCCTCGTCCCAGGTCAGGCCCAGCCAGCGCATCGAGTCCAGCAGCAGCTCGTAGGACTCCTCGGAGTCGCGGGCCGCGTCGGTGTCCTCGATGCGGAAGACCAGGGTGCCGCCGTGGTGCCGGGCGAACGCCCAGTTGAACAGGGCGGTGCGGACCAGGCCCACATGGGGGTTGCCGGTCGGCGAGGGACAGAACCGTACGCGTACGTCAGATGCGCTAGCCACGCTTGATCACCTTGTTGGTGAGAGTGCCGATGCCTTCGATGGTGACGGCGACCTCGTCGCCGACGTTGATGGGGCCGACGCCCGCCGGGGTGCCGGTGAGGATGACGTCCCCGGGGAGCAGCGTCATCGCCTCGGTGACGTGGACGACCAGGTCCTCCACCGAGCGCACCATCTGGCCGGTGCGGCCGAGCTGCCGCTGCTCGCCGTTGACGGTGCACATGACGGCCAGGTCCGCCGGGTCGACGTCGGTGACCACCCACGGGCCCAGCGGGCAGGAGCTGTCGAAGCCCTTGGCCCGGGCCCACTGGGATTCGGTGCGCTGGACGTCGCGGGCGGTGACGTCGTTGGCGCAGGTGTAGCCGAGGATCACGTCCGCCACCCGCTCCCGGGGCACCTGGCTGCACATCCGGCCGATGACCACGGCCAGCTCGGCCTCGTGGTGCACCTCGTGGGAGAAGGAGGGGTAGACGATCGGGTCGCCGGGGCCGATCACCGAGGTGGAGGGCTTGAAGAAGGCGACCGGCACCTCGGGGACCTCGTTTCCCATCTCCGCCGCGTGCTCGGCGTAGTTGCGGCCGATGGCCACCACCTTGTTCGGGAGGACGGGCGGCAGCAGCCGTACCTTGTCCAGGGGGACCCTCTTGCCCGAGCGCTCGAACTCGGCGAAGGGGTGGCCCTTGATGATGTCGAGGACGAGGCCGTCGCCGCTGTCGGCGTCCCCTTCCACGACTCCGAACGCGACGTTGCCGTCGATGGAGAATCTGGCGATGCGCACGGGTGGTGCTGCCCCTCGTTGATCGCGGGTGGGAGATGACACTCAAGGGTAAGCCCCGCACACTCGCGGTGTGCGGGGCCCTGCCGTGCGCATGTGTGGAGGTGTGGCCTGCGGGTAGCAGTGGAAGCGGGGCGGAGACCGCCTCCGCTCACTCAGCGCAGACGTGCCATGAGGGCGTGCTCGACCAGCGTGATCAGCGCGCTCTTCGCCTCCGCCCGGTGCCGCGCGTCGGTGGTGATGATCGGCGCGTCCGGACCGATCTGCAGCGCCTCACGCACCTCGTCCGGCGTGTACGGCTGATGCCCGTCGAACCCGTTCAGCGCGATCACGAACGGCAGACCCGAGTTCTCGAAGTAGTCCACCGCCGGGAAGCAGTCCGCCAGCCGGCGGGTGTCCACCAGCACCACCGCGCCGATCGCGCCGCGCACCAGGTCGTCCCACATGAACCAGAACCGGTCCTGGCCCGGCGTACCGAACAGATACAGGATCAGGTCCTGGTCCAGCGTGATACGGCCGAAGTCCATCGCCACCGTGGTGGTGGTCTTGTCGGCGGTGTGCGTCAGGTCGTCGATCCCGGCGGACGCGGCGGTCATCACGGCTTCGGTACGCAGCGGGTTGATCTCCGACACGGCGCCCACGAAGGTCGTCTTGCCCACGCCGAACCCGCCCGCCACCACGATCTTCGCGGAGGTGGTGGAGCGGGTTGCACCGCTAGAGCTTGCGAAGTCCACTGAGCACCCTTTCGAGCAGTGTCACATCTGGCTGGCCGCCGGGCTCGCTGCTGCTGCCCGGCTGGTGAATGGCGACGAGGCCGGCCTCGGCCAGGTCGGCCACGAGGATACGGGCCACGCCCAGGGGAATGGAGAGAAGTGCGGAGATCTCGGCAACCGATTTGATCTCGTAACACAGATGGCAGATCCGCTGGTGCTCCGGGAGCTGGCCCTGGAGGCGTGCGGGCTGCGCGGTGGTGTGCACCAGCGCCTCGATGGCGAGCTGGTAGCGCGGCCGGGTACGGCCCCCGGTCATGGCGTACGGCCGCACCAGCGGCGACGATCCGCCGCTGTCGGCCTCCGGCCGGGAGCGGCGGGGCCGCGCGGACTCCTCGGCCTGCCCTTGGTGGGGAGGCCGCTGAGCGTAGGGCTGCTGAGGCTGCTGGTACTGGGGGTACTGCTGCGGCCCGGGCTGGGAGTGGGGCTCCTGCCACCGCTGTTCGCTCGGGGCGGAGGGGAAGTTGTAGCGCTTCATGGACGGGTCGTGCTGCGGCTGAGACTGGTGCTCACCGCCGTAGGGACCGCCTGGGGGCGTTGCCACGTCTCCTCCTCCACTGCCTGACGTCACTCGGGCCGCCGTCTTCCGTGTGCCGCTAGCCCACCGCGTCCCCGCACCTTATGGCGCGGAGACGCGATACGCACGGCCTGTATTGCTAGTTGAGCAGACTTCCCTGCAGTTCGGCGCGGAGGTCCGGGGTCAGCACCGTACCCGCACGGTCCACCAGCAGGGCCATCTCGTACCCGACCAGACCGATGTCCGCGTCCGGATGCGCCAGCACCGCCAGCGAGGAACCGTCGGAGATCGACATGATGAACAGGAACCCACGCTCCATCTCCACCACCGTCTGATTCACCGCACCCCCCTCGAAGATGCGCGACGCACCAGCGGTCAGCGAGGTCAGCCCCGACGCGACCGCCGCCAACTGATCGGCACGGTCCCGCGGAAACCCCTCGGACATGGCCAGAAGGAGGCCGTCGGCGGAGACCACCACCGTGTGCGACACCCCCGGGGTGTTGTCCACGAAGTTGGTGATCAACCAGTTCAGGTTCTGCGCCGCCTGGCTCATCGGGCTCACACTAACGCTCCTGATCGTAGGTGCTGCCGGGGCCGAAGCCCGGCCGGTCATTCTGGGTGTTGTCAGAGCCGCCCGCCGTGCGTCCCCGCCGGACGCCGCGGTGCAGGTTGCTCAACCTGCCTCGGACGTCCTCCGGATCGCGGGAGACCTGGGTCCCGTCCTGGGGTGTCTGCTCCGCGGCACCCTCGACCAGGTTGGCCTTGGGTACGCGGCGGGGCAGACCGGAGGGGGTGACCCCGCCGGCCTTGGGGTCGCGGAGCCCCTCCGCCCGCTGCCAGCGCTCGTCGTTCGCCGTGCGCCAGCCGGAATCGTCGGAACGATCCGCCTGCCGGGGCACCTCCGGGGATTCCGCTTGCGGCTGGTACCGCGGGGCCGAGCCCTCCCCGGGCTGCTGCCTCCGCGGCTCCCGGCGCGGAAGTCCTGCGCCGGTCACAGTGGTGGAAGCGTCCGAAGTCTGACCCGGTCGATCGAAGCCTACGCGGTCCAGGCCGTCTTCGGGAGCGCTGGGGAAGGATTCCGCTTCCGTATTCCGGACGGGCTCCCGCCCGGCGTCGTAACCGTCCTCGCCGTACCCGGTCCCGTAGTCCGGCCGGTACTCGCCCCGGTAGTCCTGGTCGTAACCGCCGTCGTACCCGCCGCCCTGCTGCTGGGGCTGCTGGGGCTGCTGCCGGTAACCGTCCTGGTACCCCTGGCCGTATCCCGTCTCCTGCCCGTAGGGGGCGCCGTCCGGGAATCCGGCCTGCGAGCCGTACTGGCCGGTCTGCTCGGGGTCGTAGGAGGCCTGCTGGGAGGCGTAGTGCTCCTGGGCGCCGTGCCCGTCCCCGTAGCCGCCGTACTCGCCGTCCTGCTGCTGGTACCGGGGCTGCCGGGACTCCAGCGCCGCACGCCGCTCCTCGCGCATCAGCGAGCGCCCGAGCGGGTCGGGCTGGGGGGATTCCTCCTGCTCACCCGCCTGGGAACCGTAGCGGGAGTCGTCGAAGCCCAGGTCCGCGGCGGACAACTGCCGGTTCTGGTGCGCGGGCTGGGCCGCGCTCGGCTGCTCCGGGACGATCCGGGAGACGGTGAAGTCCTCCTCGACCTCCTCCTGGCCGCCGCCGCCGTGCGTGATCTCCTCCGGGAGCATGACCAGCGAGGTGGTGCCCGCCTGCTCGCCGGAGGGGCGCAGCTGGACGCGGATGCCGTGCCGGCTGGCCAGGCGGCCGACCACGAACAGGCCCATGCGCTGGGAGATGGCCACGTCCACCGTCGGCGGGTTGGCCAGCCTGTGGTTGATGTCGGCGAAGTCCTCGGGGGTCAGGCCGATGCCCTTGTCGTGGATCTCGATCATCACCCGGCCGTCGGGCAGCCTGGTCGCGGTGACCTTGACCTTGGTCTGCGGCGAGGAGAACGCGGTGGCGTTCTCCAGCAGCTCGGCCAGCAGGTGCACCAGGTCGGTGACGACGGCGCCGTGGATCTCGCTCTCGGGGACTCCGGACAGCTCGATGCGCTCGTAGTCCTCCACCTCGGAGGAGGCGGCGCGCAGCACGTCCACCAGCGGCACCGGCTGGGTCCAGCGGCGGCCGGGCTCCTCACCCGCGAGGACCAGCAGGTTCTCGCCGTTGCGGCGCATACGGGTCGCCAGGTGGTCCAGCTTGAAGAGGTTCTCCAACTGGTCCGGGTCGGCCTCGTTGTTCTCCAGGTCCGTGATGAGGGCGAGCTGGCCCTCGATGAGACCCTGGTTGCGGCGCGAGAGGTTGGTGAAGATGGCGTTGACGTTCCCCCGCAGCAGCGCCTGCTCGGCGGCGAGCCGGACGGCCTCGCGGTGGACCTGGTCGAAGGCGCGGGCGACCTCGCCGATCTCGTCGCGGCTGTTGATCGGGATGGGCTGGACACGGGTGTCGACCTTGCCAGGGTCGGTGCGGGAGAGCTGGTCCACCAGCATCGGCAGCCGCTGCTGGGCGACGTCGAAGGCGGCGGTGCGCAGCCGGCGCATGTTGCTGCTCATCGAGCGGGCCATCATCCCGGCGATCACGAAGGCGATCACCAGGGCGGCGAGCACGATGACGGAGTTGACGACGGCGTCCCGCTTGGCGTCCGAGGCGATCCTGGCCGTCTCGTTCACCGCCCGGTCGGTGAGGTCCTTCTCCACCTCGCGGTAGGCGTTGAACTTGGCGGTGGCCGCGGTGTACCAGTTCTCGGCGGTGACGCCACCGGCCCGCAGCTTCTGGGGGGAGGTCCCGGAGGCGATGGCCTGGATCATCTTGTCGGTCGCGGGCGGGGTGGCGAACTCCCGTCCGGCGGCCTCCGCCTCCTCGCCGGCCTCGGTGAGCCGCTCCCGGGCGTCCTCGTTCGCCTTGGCCATCTCCTCCTGCAGCAGCTCCCAGTCCTCCGGGGAGGCGCCGCCGCGGTACTCCTCGACGGCGATGTTCTCCAGGTACGCGTAGGAGCTGAAGGCGGTGATCCGGCGCTGCTTGTCCGCCTCGCCCGGACCCGGCTTGATCAGCAGGTGGGTGCCGATCGAGCGCTGCAGGGACTCGGCGGCCTTGGAGAGGGAGACGGCGTAGACGGTTCGGCCGTAGGAAGTGATGTTGCCGGTGCCCAGGCCCAGTTCGTTGGCGAACTCCATCAGCGGGTGCTGGACCCGGACGTAGCCCTCCTCGGTCTCCACACCCTTCAGCCGGTCGGTGTAGGCGTCCTGGCGCAGCTCCTCCAGTTCCGGCTCGACCTGCTTGAAGGCGGCGAGGCGGCGCTTGAGGTTCTGCTGGTCGGGCATCTGGTCGACACGGCGGTGGAACTCCTCGCGCGCGGCGTCGGTGACCCCGCGCACCTCCTCGATCACCGGGTCGTCCGCCTTGCCCTGCAGCAGTGGCGCGGCGGTGCGGTCGCGCTCGTCGATCAGGGCGTGGCCGTACGCGGCGGCGGCGCGGACCAGTTCCGCGGTGCGGTTGGCGTCCTCCGCCTCGTTCAGCGTGTCCAGGGAGTTCTGCACCCGGAAGCCGCCGAAGACCAGGGCGACGAGCACGGGGATGAGGAGGATGGCGTTCAGTCTGGTGGCCACGCGCCAGTTGCGTACCGCGAACCGGCCGCCGCCCGTCTCCCCGCCGTTCCCGGGCAGGTCGGAGTGCGCCTCCACGGCGCGCTGCGGCGGCGTGAAGTTGCCACGCGGCTCCCCGGGCGGGGAGCTCGGATTGCTTCGCCTCACTCGACCAAACCTCTCGGCTTCAGCCCATCGTCTTCGATGAAACCGTAACTACTGCTGAGTTCAGCGAATTTCAGCACGGTAGGCGGAAGCTTTCCAAACACCTGGACCAGTGGCGAATCACACGTGGACGCCGGGAGGAAAAGGGCATATAGTCCACAGATTGACGAAAGGCTGAAATTTTGTACGCGCTGGGAAACGGGGCGCTCGCGGCGAGTGGCATCCACCCCGCAATTCTCTGTCGAAATGTTATGAAGACCGGGACGGACCGGGCGCGAGGCCCGGTCCGTCCCGGCTACTGATCCGTAACCCGCTGTCGTCATCGGCGACTTGGGCGATCCGTGCGGCCACCGTGCGCAAGCCGGTGCCCGGCTCAGCGCAGACGTGCCAGGAGGGCGTGCTCGACCAGCGTGATCAGCGCGCTCTTCGCCTCCGCCCGGTGCCGCGCGTCGGTGGTGATGATCGGCGCGTCCGGACCGATCTGCAGCGCCTCACGCACCTCGTCCGGCGTGTACGGCTGATGCCCGTCGAACCCGTTCAGCGCGATCACGAACGGCAGACCCGAGTTCTCGAAGTAGTCCACCGCCGGGAAGCAGTCCGCCAGCCGGCGGGTGTCCACCAGCACCACCGCGCCGATCGCGCCGCGCACCAGGTCGTCCCACATGAACCAGAACCGGTCCTGGCCCGGCGTACCGAACAGATACAGGATCAGGTCCTGGTCCAGCGTGATACGGCCGAAGTCCATCGCCACCGTGGTGGTGGTCTTGCCACCGGTGTGCGTCAGGTCGTCGATCCCGGCGGACGCGGCGGTCATCACGGCTTCGGTACGCAGCGGGTTGATCTCCGACACGGCGCCCACGAAGGTCGTCTTGCCCACGCCGAACCCGCCCGCCACCACGATCTTCGCGGAGGTGGTGGCACGCTGCGAGGAGGCCCCGTAGGCGGCCTGCGGGCTAGAGCTTGCGAAGTCCACTGAGCACCCTTTCGAGCAGTGTCACATCCGGTGCGCCGCCGGGCTCGCTGCTGCTGCCCGGCTGGTGGATCGCCACCATCCCGGCCTCGGCCAGGTCGGCGACGAGGATCCGGGCCACGCCCAGGGGAATGGCGAGCAGCGCCGAGATCTCCGCCACCGACTTGACCTCCTGGCACAGGTGGCAGATCCGCTGGTGCTCCGGGAGCAGACCCATGAGCTGCGCCGGGTCTGCTGTGGTGCTCACCAGCGCCTCGATGGCGAGCTGGTAACGCGGCCGGGTACGGCCCCCGGTCATGGCGTACGGCCGCACCAGCGGCTGGTCGCCCTCACCGCCGTACGGCGCGTGGTCGTTCAGGCCACCGTACGGACCGGGTGAGGCGGGCGGCGGGGTCATGGCTCCTCCGAGCGAGGCATGTGGTCGACGATGCGGACTGTAGTGCTCGTGTGGGGGGAGCGTGGACTAGTTGAGCAGACTTCCCTGCAGTTCGGCGCGGAGGTCCGGGGTCAGCACCGTACCCGCACGGTCCACCAGCAGGGCCATCTCGTACCCGACCAGACCGATGTCCGCGTCCGGATGCGCCAGCACCGCCAGCGAGGAACCGTCGGAGATCGACATGATGAACAGGAACCCACGCTCCATCTCCACCACCGTCTGATTCACCGCACCCCCCTCGAAGATGCGCGACGCACCAGCGGTCAGCGAGGTCAGCCCCGACGCGACCGCCGCCAACTGATCGGCACGGTCCCGCGGAAACCCCTCGGACATGGCCAGAAGGAGGCCGTCGGCGGAGACCACCACCGTGTGCGACACCCCCGGGGTGTTGTCCACGAAGTTGGTGATCAACCAGTTCAGGTTCTGCGCCGCCTGGCTCATCGGACTCAACTAACGCTCCTGCTGGTAGGTGGGGCCTGTGCCGCGGCTGCCGCCGGCCTGGCCGCTTCCGGCCTGCCGGCCCTGCTGGATGCCCCGGCGGAGATTGGTCAGCCTGCCGCGTACGTCATCGGGCGCACGCGAGACCTGCGGGCCGGCCGGTGCGGCCGGCCGCTGCTGCGCGGTGCCCGCCACGAGGTTGGCGCGCGGCACGCGGCGGGGCAGACCGGAGGTGGTGACCCCGCCGGCCGCGGGCTGGCGGAGCTGTTCGGCCCGGCGCCAGCGCTCGTCGTTCGGGGTCTCCTGCCAACCGGGCCCGGCGTCGGCGCCGCCGAACCCGCCGGAGGGCTGCCGCTGGGGCGCCGGCTGGGCGGGCCGCTCGGGCCGCTGAGGCCGCTGGGGGGACACCGGGCCGGGCGCCCCCGCCGGCGGGGACTCGCCCGACGACGCGGTCGCGGGAGCCTGCTGGGCGGCCTGCCGGGCGCTGAACCAGCTCGACTCCATCGACTCGAAGATCGGTGTGCGCTCGTCCGAGCCCGTCGCGGCCGGGCTGCTGCCGGGCAGTTCGTAGGCGGAGGACTCGCGGTCGGTGGAGGCGCCCTGCCGGGGGGCGGCGTACTGGCCGGTGTCCTGCGGGCCCCGGGGGGCCTGAGGCGCCTGGGGGACCGGGTACCGACCGGTGTCCTGGGGACCGCCCGGAAGGGCGTACTCGCCTGTGTCCTGCGGGCCCTGGGGCCGGGGGTACTGACCGGTGTCCTGGGGACCGCGCTGGCCGACCTGCGGTTCCACACGCGGAAGCTGGGCGGTCTCGCCGAGCCCGGCGGGCTGCTGCGGATACGCGCCGGGGCCGCCCGGACGGGCGAACTCCGAGGTGCTCTCCGCCTCTTCGTGGCCGCGCGGCGCGTCGGGAGCCCCGTACCGGCCGGACGTCCGGTCGCCGCGGCCGTCGGCCCAGCTGGGGCGCCGCTCACCCGGTCCGGCGGGCAGTTCGCCCGCGGAGGCACCGTCGCGTCGCTGCGGCGGCTGCTGATCGGTACGGGGCTCGGGGCGCGCGCCGGGACCGAAGGCGCCCGCGGCGCCCGCCGGGACACCCTCTCCGGAACGGACGGGCTGCCCGGGGCCGGGACGGCCGGGGGCGCCGAAGCCCCCGCCCGCAGGGCCGCCGGGGAGCGCGGCGCGCGAGGAGGAGCCGCCCTGGACCTGGTTGCGGGTGGGCAGCGCACCGAGCCGGCTGGTACCGGCCGGCGCACCGCCGCCCTGCGGCTCGCGCCGCAGCGTGGCGGACGGACCGGCTCCCTGGCCGCCGCCGCCGGAGGGCTTCTTCTGCTGGCCGCCGCGCTGGGTGACGTCGACCGGGAGCATGACCAGCGCGGTCGTGCCACCGGAGTCGGAGGGACGCAGCTGGATGCGGATGCCGTGCCGCAGGGACAGGCGGCCGACCACGAACAGGCCCATGCGGCGGGAGACCGAGACGTCGACCGTCGGAGGGTTGGCGAGCCGCTCGTTGATCGCCGCGAGGTCCTCGGGCGACAGTCCGATGCCGGTGTCGTGGATCTCGACCAGCACCCGGCCGTCGGGCAGGGCGTGGCCGGTGACCTTGACCTTGGTCTGCGGCGAGGAGAAGGAGGTGGCGTTCTCCAGCAGCTCGGCCAGCAGGTGCACCAGGTCGTTGACGACCCGGCCCGCGACCTCGGTGGTGGGAACGGCACTCAGCTCGATGCGCTCGTACTGCTCCACCTCGGACGCGGCGGCGCGCAGCACGTCCACCAGCGGCACCGGGCGGGTCCAGCGGCGGCCGGGCTCCTCGCCCGCGAGGACCAGCAGGTTCTCGCCGTTGCGGCGCATACGGGTCGCCAGGTGGTCCAGCTTGAACAGGGAGGAGAGCTGGTCCGGGTCGGCCTCGCGGGACTCCAGTTCGGAGATGAGCGAGAGCTGGCGCTGGATCAGGCCCTGACTGCGGCGCGAGAGGTTGGTGAACATCGCGTTGACGTTCCCCCGCAGCAGCGCCTGCTCGGCGGCGAGCCGGACGGCCTCGCTGTGCACGTCGTCGAACGCCGCGGCCACCCGGCCGATCTCGTCACGGCTGTGGACGCCGACGGACTCCACGGAGGTGTCGACGTCCTGCGGGTCGGCCTCGGAGAGCTGCTTGACCAGCTCGGGCAGACGGCGGTGGGCCACGTCCTGCGCGGTGTCCTGCAGTCGGCGCAGCGAGCGGATCATGGAGCGGGCCACGACGAACGCGCCGACCAGCGAGATGCCGAGCACGAGCAGCACCAGGATGCCGTTGAAGAGGGCCGACTGCTGGGCCTCGGCCCGCAGCGTACGGGCCTGCTCGTCCATCTGCGTGAGCAGCGATGCCTCGATCTTCCGCATCTGCTCGATCTTGACCTGGTCCTGGTCGAACCAGTCCAGGTAGGAACGGTTCTCGCGTGAGATGCCGTTGGGGTCCTTCACCACGCGTTCGGCGTACTGGTCGGCCGAGGTGATGTTGACGATGCCCTCGTCGAGCGGCTTGGTGAGCTCGGCCGCCTTGTTGTTGCCGTAGATGTCGTCGAAGCGCTTACGGGCCGCGCTCTCGCTCTCCCAGGCCGTCCTGATGTACAGGTGGTCGTTGTCCGACAGCTTGGGGCCGTCCTCGCGGGCCAGGCCGGCGCTGATGATCGCCCGCTGCATGGAGGCGTACTCCTTGGCGGAGGAGAACGCGGCCAGCGCACGGGTGCTCTGGATCATCTCCGGGTTGCTGGTGGCCTGCGCCATGTCCTGGGACAGGCTCAGCAACGACTGGATCAGCTGGTTGTAGTCGTTGACCGTCTGCGAGATGTTGTCCGGGTTGTCGTACGCCCGCTCCCGGATGCTCTTGAGCCGGTTCAGCTGCCGGGTGATGTCCGTGATCGTGGCGCGGACACCGGAGAGGAGCCCGGCGTCGGCCTCGTCGAGCACGGGGGTGGCGTCGAAGAACGCGGCCTTGACCTGGTCGGTCTCCTCGCGGGGACCGACGACCGCGTCGTCCTTGGGGTTGCCGGTGCCGGTCAGAGGGCCGGCCGAGCGGTCCCGCTCCTCCTGGAGCGCCGTCGCCAGCTCGGTGGCGCGCTCGGTCATCTCCGTGAGGAGCTTCATGTTGTCGAGCTGGTCGACCTCGGCGAGCGAGTTGTTGATACTCAGCGCGCCCAGCGAGGTGGCCGTGACGACCGGAAGGGCCAGCAGCGAGACCAGACGGGTGCTGATGCGCCAGTTGCGCAGGGCAAGACGGGAGCCCGTGGCACTGGGCTCCTTGGGCTTCGGGGCGCCCTCGGCCTCGCCGTCCGGTCGCGCCTTCGCGCGCTTGCCCTTGTCGGCGTCGAGGGCCTGCTCCCGGCCACCGCTCTCCTGGGCGCGCTGTGGTGAGGAGCCGCGGTCGGTCGCACCGCGCAGCTCCGGGTCCCCCACAGCGCTGCCATCCCTCTTGAAACGTCCCTGCACTAGCGTCGCAACCTCTGGACCAGGCGTCCCCCCGCGAACGGCGGAACGGTATCGAGTCGGGAAGGTCCGAAGGACCCCCCTGACGGTCGTGAGTGACCGGCGCGCCCCCAAGTCTCCGCCGCGCGGCGCTCCTCTGCGCCCCCTTGCGCGCCGGGTCGTCTCCTGCGGCGGTCCGTGGAATTCCAGCACAGTGCCGGACCTCCAACAAGGTCCGTGGATAAGGCTGTGACATGCGTGACGCTACGCAGACGCCCTGTGGCGGAGGGTGTAGCCGCATACGGCGCATCACGGACTTCTGGCAGCTGGCGCCACACGTGAGCCACTACAGTGCCCACTGCCCCGGTAGCGACACCAGAGGGCGTTTCATTCACCTTGGAGGGCTTATGTCCATTTGGGTGGCCGATCCAGTCGGTCCGTTATGCGTCTTTTGCCCGTCGTTTCGTGAGTAAAATCACAGGCGCATCGTTATACGAGTCATTCGCGGAGGGGAGCGGGCCCCTTACGCTCAGCTTTGCACAAGACATGTAAACGACAAGAAGGCGAACGAGGCAGACTCGGTGAAGACGACGATGATCACGCGCAGCGTTGCCAACCCGCAGCGCACCACCCTGGCCCACCTCAAGGACGCCGACGAGCTGACGGTCGTCCAGGCCGAGCACGCGGAGAGCGGGGAGGGCGCCGGGAACCTTCCGGCCCAGACCGCCAACCCGCGCCGGACCGTCCTGATGGACGCCCCCGCCGGCTGACCGCCCCGCGCGAACCCGCATGGACCGGCCCCCGTACACCCGAGGTGTACGGGGGCCGGTCCATGCGGGTTCGCGCGGGGGCCGGTTCGAACGGCCTCTGCGGCCGGGCCCTGTCCCGGTCTCCGGTCAGCCCTGCCAGCTGTGGGGGGCGCGGAAACCGGAGGTGCGCTCCAGGCGGCGCCAGGGTGCGGTGCTGCGGCGCGGGCGGGAGGTGGCAGGTCCGGCCCGGTGGGCGGCGGCGCGGGCCAGGAGCAGGGCAGTGACCGCGGCGAGTTCCTCCTCGCTGGCGTGGCCCTTCTCCACACGGACCACGTCGGCGACGGCAGTGGCAGTGGCGGAAACGTTCACGGGGCTGCTCCTCACAGGTGTCACTGGGGTGGGTTGCCGTGTTTGCGGGCGGGCAGGTCGGCGTGTTTGGTGCGGAGCATGGCCAGGGCGGCGATGAGGACGCCCCGGGTGTCGGCGGGATCGATGACGTCGTCGACCAGACCGCGCTCGGCGGCGTAATAGGGATGCATCAGCTCGGACCGGTACTCCTTGACCAGCTCCGCCCGGGTCGCCTCGGGATCGTCGGAGGCCGCGATCCGCCGCCGGAAGATCACCCCCGCCGCGCCCTCCGCACCCATCACCGCGATCTCGTTGGTCGGCCAGGCATAGGTCAGATCCGCACCGATGGACTGCGAGTCCATCACGATGTACGCACCCCCGTACGCCTTCCGCAGCACCAGCGAGATCCGCGGCACCGTGGCATTGCAGTACGCGTACAGCAGCTTCGCGCCGTGCCGGATGATCCCGCCGTGCTCCTGATCCACCCCCGGCAGGAAACCCGGCACGTCCAGCAGCGTGACGATGGGAATGTTGAACGCGTCACACATCTGCACGAAACGCGCGGCCTTCTCCGAGGCATGGATGTCCAGCACCCCCGCCAGATGCTGGGGCTGATTGGCGACAACCCCCACCACCTGCCCGTCCAGCCGCGCCAGCACACAGATGACATTGGTCGCCCAGCGCTCGTGAACCTCCAGCAGCTCCCCGTCGTCGACGATCTCCTCGATCACCGCCCGCATGTCATAGGGACGATTGCCGTCCGCCGGCACCAGGTCGTACAGCGCCTCCCCCCGCCGGCCGGCCGGATCACCGCACTCGGTACGCGGCGGATTCTCCCGGTTGTTCGACGGCAGCAGCGACAGCAGATAACGGACCTCCTCCAGACAGGTGGCCTCGTCGTCATAGGCGAAATGCGCCACCCCCGAGGCCGAGGCGTGCACATCCGCCCCGCCCAGCCCGTTCTGCGACACCTGCGCACCGGTGACCGCCTGAACCACATCGGGACCGGTGATGAACATCTGCGAGGTGTCCCGGACCATGAACACGAAGTCCGTCAGCGCCGGAGAATAGGCCGCCCCGCCCGCACACGGACCCAGCATCACCGAGATCTGCGGAATCACCCCGGACGCGGCGGTGTTGCGCTGGAAGATCCCCCCGTAACCGGCCAGGGCCACCACCCCCTCCTGGATACGCGCACCGGCCCCGTCATTGAGGGACACCAGCGGCGCACCCGCCGCGATGGCCATGTCCATGATCTTATGGATCTTGGCCGCATGAGCCTCGCCCAGCGCCCCGCCGAAGATCCGGAAATCATGCGCGTAGACGAACACCGTCCGGCCCTCGACCGTCCCCCAGCCCGTGATCACCCCATCGGTGTACGGCCTGCGGTCCTCCAGCCCGAACCCGGTCGCCCGGTGCCGCCGCAACGGCTCCACCTCCCGGAACGACCCCTCGTCCAGCAGCAACTCGATCCGCTCACGCGCGGTCAGCTTGCCCTTGGCATGCTGGGCCTGCGTGGCCCGCTCACCCGGACCACGCCGCACCTGCTCACGGATGGCACGCAACTCCGCCACACGGCCACGGGCGTCACTCGCCGCGAGCGGCGTCTGGGACAGATCGGTCATGTTCAGACCCTACGAAACCGCCGCGCTGTTCGCCGTCGTCGGATTCGTACAGTCTCAGCCCGTGATTCATGGCCACGCTGGACAGAAACGCGCCTCTGACGCCGTTACACCAGGGAGGATCCCCAGTTTCCCCGGGCGCGGACTGTGGGATTCCCACAGTCCGCGCCGGAGAGGTGTTCAGGCCTGGGTGGGCGTGTCGTGACGACCGGTCAGCCCTGGGGCTCGACGCCGGCGCGCAGCAGGCCGTACGTGTAGGCGTCGACGAGGGCCTGCCAGGAGGCGGCGATGACGTTGTCGGCCACTCCGACTGTGGACCACTCGTCTGCGCCGTCGCCGGTGGACACCAGCACCCGTGTGGTGGACTCCGTGCCGTGGGTGCCCGCCAGGATGCGGACCTTGTAGTCCACCAGCTCCATCTGGGCGAGCTCGGGGTAGATCCGCTCCAGCGACAGCCGCAGGGCCCGGTCCAGGGCGTTGACGGGGCCGTTCCCCTCGGCGGTGGAGACGATGCGCTCGCCCTTGGCCCACAGCTTCACGGTCGCCTCGTTGGCATGGGACCCGTCGGGGCGGTTCTCCACGATGGCGCGCCAGGACTCGGTGGTGAAGAAGCTGCGGGGGCGCCCCTCCGCCCCGTCCCGCAGCAGCTCCTCCCGCAGCAGCAGCTCGAAGGACGCGTCGGCGGCCTCGTAGCTGTAACCGCGCAGTTCGCGCTCCTTGACGCGCTCCACGATCCGGCCGACCAACTCGCGGTCGCCGCTCAGGTCGATCCCCAGCTCCTGGCCCTTGAGCTCGATGGAGGCGCGGCCGGCCATGTCGGAGACCAGCATCCGCAGGCGGTTGCCGACCAGCTCGGGGTCGATGTGCTGGTAGAGGTCGGGGTCCACCTTGATGGCGGAGGCGTGCAGTCCGGCCTTGTGCGCGAACGCGGAGACGCCCACGTACGGCTGATGGGTGGAGGGCGTCAGGTTGACGACCTCGGCGATGGCGTGGGAGATCCGCGTCATCTCGCGCAGCGCGCCCTCGGACAGGACCCGCATGCCGTACTTGAGCTGGAGGGCGGCGACCACCGAGAAGAGGTTGGCGTTGCCCACGCGCTCACCGTAGCCGTTGGCGGTGCACTGCACATGGGTGGCGCCGGCGTCCACGGCGGCCAGGGTGTTCGCGACGGCGCAGCCGGTGTCGTCCTGGGCGTGGATGCCCAGGCGCGCGCCGGTGTCGGCGTGCACCGTCCGCACCACGTCCTGGATCTGGGCGGGGAGCATGCCGCCGTTGGTGTCGCACAGCACGACCACGTCGGCACCGGCCTCGTACGCGGTGCGCACGACCTGCTCGGCGTACTCGGGGTTGGCCTGGTAGCCGTCGAAGAAGTGCTCGCAGTCGACGAAGACCCGCCGACCCTGCTCCCGCAGGTACTCCACCGTGTCACGGACCATCGCCAGGTTCTCCTCCAGCGTGGTGCGCAGTGCCAGCTCGACGTGGCGGTCGTGCGACTTGGCGACGATGGTGACCACCGGCGCCTGCGAGTCGACCAGTGCCCGCACCTGCGGATCGTCGGCCGCGGCGACGCCGGCCCTGCGGGTGGCGCCGAACGCGACGAGCAGGGCGTGGCGGAAGTCGATCTCCTCGCGGGCGCGCCGGAAGAACTCGGTGTCGCGGGGGTTGGCGCCGGGCCAGCCGCCCTCGATGAAGCCGACACCGAAGTCGTCCAGGTGGCGGGCGATGGTCAGCTTGTCCGCGACGGAGAGGTTGATGCCCTCCCGCTGTGCCCCGTCGCGGAGCGTGGTGTCGAAGACGTGGAACGCGTCGCCGGGGGACGCGTCCCCCGGCTGCCGGGAGGCCGCGGCGTCGGTCATGCTGGTCTGGCTCCTGTCGATGGATGTAGGTCCGGAGTGCTTGGCCCTACTTGTCCCCATCATCCCTCACGCCCTCGTTCCGGCCGGGTGGTGCCGGAAAACGAAAAGACCCCTCGCGGGTGCGAGAGGTCTGCGCGCGGGTCTGGGACACGGTGTCCGCCACCGCACCGGATGTGTGCGTAGGCGGTCACTGCGGACCGGCGCGCCTGCTGCCGATAATCATGGCGAGGTGAGGCACGGACACAGTCTGGCACGGATCCGCTCCGCGGATCGGACGGTCTCACGATGTGGTCGCCACGGTCCACGGGGACGTGCGGGGGGCGGGCGTCCGGGGCGGGAGGGCCGGGACGCCCGCGGCCCTCCCGCCGGGCCGGGCTCAGGCCAGCTTGTGCATCCAGCCGTGCGTGTCCTGCGCACGGCCGGTCTGGACCGCCAGCAGCGCCTCGCGCAGCTCCATCGTGATCTCGCCCGGCTCGCCGTCGCCAACCGTCCAGTTCCCGGCGGCGGACTTCACCGTGCCGACCGGGGTGATGACGGCCGCGGTGCCGCACGCGAAGACCTCGGTGATCGAGCCGTCGGCGTTGCCCTCGCGCCAGTCGTCGACGGAGATGCGGGCCTCCTCGGTGCGGTAGCCCAGGTCGGAGGCGATCGTCAGCAGCGAGTCGCGGGTGATGCCCGGCAGCAGGGTGCCGGTCAGCCTGGGCGTGACGATGGCGGCGTCCTTGCCCGACCCCTTCACGAAGTACAGGTTCATGCCGCCCATCTCCTCGATCCAGCGGCGCTCACCGGCGTCCAGCCAGACCACCTGGTCGCAGCCGTGCCCGGCGGCCTCGGCCTGGGCGACGAGGGAGGCCGCGTAGTTGCCTCCGGTCTTGGCCTCGCCCGTGCCGCCGGGGGCGGCGCGCACGTACTCCTGCGACAGCCAGACCGAGACGGGCTTGACGCCGCGCGGGAAGTAGGCGCCCGCGGGCGAGGCGATCACCACGAACAGGTACTCGTTCGCGGGCTTGACGCCGAGTCCGACCTCCGCGGCGAACATGAAGGGGCGCAGGTACAGCGACTGCTCGCCCTTACCGGGCACCCACGCGCTGTCCTGCTGCACCAGCAGGTCGCACGCCTCGACGAAGGCCTCCACCGGCAGCTCGGGCATCGCCAGCCGGCGCGCGGAGCGCTGGAAGCGCCGGGCGTTGGCGTCGGGGCGGAAGACCGCGACCGAGCCGTCGGGCTGGCGGTACGCCTTGAGCCCCTCGAAGATCGTCTGGGCGTAGTGCAGCGTCATGTTCGCCGGGTCCATCTGGAACGGGGCGTACGGCTGGAGCTGCGCGTCGTGCCAGCCCCGGCCCTCGGTCCACCGGATGGTGACCATGTGGTCGGTGAAGTGCCGGCCGAAACCGGGGTCGGCGAGCACCGCCTCGCGCTCCGCGGCGGACAGCAGCTGCGCGGAGGGCTTGAGGTCGAATTCGATACGGGGCGTCGTCATGGTGAGCGCGTCCTTCACTGGGTGTCGTGGTGGACCGCGCTCCCGTCGCCCTGTTCGGTACTAGGACGTCCGAGCTTCCCTGCGTACAGCGGCCCCATGTCCGATTATCGGGGGCAGCAGACCGCATGGGGTCACGGGTGGGCGGTCCTGGTGGTAGATGTTCGCACCCAACCGTCGAGTAGCCCAGCGGCCGGGCACTTGCGGCCCGGCCGGACGAAGCGTATGGCCGGGCGTCAGCCGGCTACTCGTGCCGCGAGGGCGTCGCCGATCTCGTCGGTGGTGCGCTCGGTGGAGCGCTCCGCGAGGTCGTCCGAGACCGCCTCCTCGATGCGGGCCGCCTCGGGGTCGAGGCCCAGGTGCCGCAGCATCAGTGCGACGGACAGGATCGTCGCGGTGGGGTCGGCCTTGCCGGTGCCGGCGATGTCGGGCGCGGAGCCGTGGACCGGCTCGAACATCGACGGGAAGGCGCCTGTGGGGTTGATGTTCCCGGAGGCGGCCAGTCCGATGCCGCCGGTGACGGCGGCGGCGAGGTCGGTGAGGATGTCACCGAAGAGGTTGTCGGTGACGATCACGTCGAAGCGCTCGGGCTGGGTGACGAAGAAGATCGTCGCGGCGTCCACGTGCAGGTAGTCGGTGGTGACCTCGGGGTACTCCTCGCCGACCCGGTCGAAGATGTTCTTCCACAGGTGGCCGGCGTACACCAGGACGTTGTTCTTGTGGACCAGCGTGAGCTTCCTGCGCGGCCGGGCCTTCGCCCGCTCGTAGGCGTCCCGCACCACACGCTCCACACCGTAGGCGGTGTTCACGCTGACCTCGGTGGCCACCTCGGCCGGGGTGCCGGTGCGCAGGGAACCGCCGTTGCCGGTGTACGGGCCCTCGGTGCCCTCCCGGACGACGACGAAGTCGATGTCGGGGCGGCCGGCGAGCGGGGTCGCGGTGTTCGGGAAGAGCTTCGAGGGGCGCAGGTTGACGTA
The DNA here is from genome assembly GCF_043660855.1 of Streptomyces shinuiensis. Classification (NCBI taxonomy): domain Bacteria; kingdom Bacillati; phylum Actinomycetota; class Actinomycetes; order Kitasatosporales; family Streptomycetaceae; genus Streptomyces; species Streptomyces shinuiensis. Next base: position 1,692,545 of record NZ_JBIHML010000001.1, read on the forward strand.
GTGGTCGAAGGCGAAGCGCAGCTTGAGCAGCAGCCCGCGCTCCAGCACACCGGATGGGACCGAGGGGTCGCCGATCGCGCCGAGCAGGATGGCGTCGTGGCTCCTGATCCGCTCCATCTCCGCGTCCGGCAGGGTCTCCCCCGTGGCGTGCCAGCGCTTCGCGCCGAGGTCGTACTCCCGTGTCTGCAGCTTCGCCTCCTGCGGGAGGACGGCGGACAGGACCTTCAGGCCCTGGGCCACGACTTCCCGGCCGATGCCGTCACCGGGGATCACTGCGAGGTCGATGCTGCGAGACATGGAAGGGACCATACCGCTCGTCCCAGGGGATGACACGCACCGTCCGCGATGCGGACGAGCGCTGCAGCGCCGTACGCGCCGCGGCCGGGGCTTCCCGGTTCCGGTGCGGCGGCCCGTACGGCGGTACGGCCCGGTGCGCTCCGGCCCGCGCCCGGGCGGGCACGGGCGGGGTGGACGGCGGAGCCGGTCTCAGTGGCCGGTGGCGCCGCCGTTGTCCCGGCGGTCCAGCGCCCGCTGGAGGGCGGCGGCAGCGTTGCGGCGGTCGGCGTTGTCGTGGTGGCCGCGGACGGTGTGGCGGGGGCGGCGGCGTGCGGTCGCGTCCATGGCGAACTCCCTGAGGGGACGGAAGAACCGGAGGGTGGAAGGAAAAGGGATTCCCAAGCGCGCCGTAAGGGCGGGGGCGTCCGGTGCGGCAGGGGTCGCCTGCGACGGGCACGGCGCCTCATCCGCCATTCGCTGATGGAGCGAGACGTTCGGCTCCTACCAAAGTAAGGGCTGAAAGCTGTGATGTCCCGCCGATTAGTTGGTCTTCCTACTATCTGAGACGGGGCCTTCTCCGACCTGCGGTTTTGTCACTGTGACGCCGCACACTTCACCCGTTCGGGCGAGGGCTGGGCCATTGCCGGCACGCGTGGGCGGATGGGCTCTGGCGTCACTGGCGTCACACCCGTACCGCCGTACGCGCTGTACCGCGACGAAGAGCCCGCCCATACCGAAGGAGGAGGTGCTACGCCATGACCGCTCTCACGCACGGGGCGCCCGAGGTCACCGAGGTCGACGAGGATCCGGGGCCTCACGGAGGCCCGGAGGCCCCGCCCCGTGCCGACCTGGACGAGGCGCTGTGGCAGGCGTGGAAAACCCTGGAACTCCCCGAGGGCTTTCACGCCGAGATCGTCGAGGGGTCCATCGAAGTGTCTCCCACCGGCCGCCACTGCCACGGTCAGATCGTCAACCGCCTGCGCCGCGCCCTCGAGAGGTTCCTCGGCGACGGCGACCACGTGGCCTACCAGGACATGAACGTCATCCACGAGATGACGGCCTGCGTCCCCGACCTGTTCGTCGCCCCCGAGGACGACACCGAGCACGTCACCGAGGACGGGTTGGGGCCGAAGGCGTCCTGTGTGGAGATGGTCGTCGAGGTGGTCTCCCCCGGGCACCGCGCGATCGGGCGCGACCGGCTCCACAAGCGCCGCGCGTACGCCCGCGCGGGGGTGCCGGTGTACGTCCTGATCGACGACCACGACGGCCACGGCACCGTCACCGTGCTGACCTCCCCCTCCCCCGGCGAGGCCGTCTACGCCGCCGAGACCCGCGTCCCGTACGGGACGGAGGTGGCGATCCCCGACGGCGCGGCGAGGGGCTTCGTGATCGGGGAGGCGATCACCGGCCCGCGCCGCGGCGCCTGACCCCGCCCGACCCCGCGCACGAGCGGCGCCCCCGCCCGGATCGTCCGGGCGGGGGCGCCGCTCGTGGGCTGCTTCACGGGCCGCTGGGGTCAGCCCATGTGGGGGTAGGGGTAGTCGGTCGGCGGGATCAGGTTCTCCTTGATGGAGCGGGTGGACGTCCAGCGCATCAGGTTCTGCTTGGAGCCCGCCTTGTCGTTGGTGCCCGAGGCCCGGCCGCCGCCGAAGGGCTGCTGGCCGACGACGGCGCCGGTGGGCTTGTCGTTGATGTAGAAGTTGCCGGCGGCGTAGCGCAGCTTCTCGCAGGCGTGCGCGGCGGCGGCGCGGTCCTGGGCGATGACGCAACCGGTCAGACCGTAGGGGGCGACCGACTCCATCTGCTCCAGCACCGCCTCGTACTCCGCGTCCTCGTAGACGTGGACGGCCAGGATCGGGCCGAAGTACTCCTGCCGGAAGACCTCGCCGGCCGGGTCGGTGCAGGTGATGACGGTCGGGCGGACGAAGTAGCCGACGCTGTCGTCGCAGCTCCCGCCGGCGACGATCTCGCAGGACGGGTCGGACTCCGCGCGCTCGATGGCGGCCTTGTTCTTGGCGAAGGCGCGCTCGTCGATGAGGGCACCCATGAAGTTCGACAGGTCGGTGACGTCGCCCATGGTCAGACCCTCGACCTCGGCCGTGAACTCCTCCCTGAGGCCGCCCTCCCACAGGGAGCGCGGGACATAGGCGCGCGAGGCGGCCGAGCACTTCTGACCCTGGTACTCGAAGGCGCCGCGGGTCAGCGCGGTCCTCAGCACCGCCGGATCGGCCGAGGGGTGGGCGACGACGAAGTCCTTGCCGCCGGTCTCGCCGACCAGGCGCGGGTAGGTCCGGTAGTTCTCGATGTTGTTCCCGACCGTCTTCCACAGGTACTGGAAGGTCTTCGTCGAGCCGGTGAAGTGGATGCCGGCGAGGTCGGGGTGGGCCAGCGCCACCTCCGAGACCTCCTTGCCGTCGCCGGTCAGCAGGTTGATGACGCCGTCCGGCAGCCCCGCCTCCTCCAGCAGGCGCATCAGCAGCACGGCGGCGTGCGTCTGGGTCGGGGACGGCTTCCAGATGACCGTGTTGCCCATCAGCGCCGGTGCGGTGGGGAGGTTGCCCGCGATCGCGGTGAAGTTGAAGGGCGTGATCGCGTAGACGAAGCCCTCCAGCGGGCGGTGGTCCGTGCGGTTCCACACACCCGGGGAGTTGGCGACCGGCTGCTCGGCGAGGATCTGGCGGGCGTAGTGGACGTTGAAGCGCCAGAAGTCGATCAGTTCGCAGGGGGTGTCGATCTCCGCCTGCTGCGCCGTCTTGGACTGGCCGAGCATGGTGGAGGCGGCCATCTTCTCGCGCCAGGGGCCGGCCAGCAGTTCGGCCGCCCGCAGGAAGACCGCGGCGCGGTCGTCGAAGGAGAGCGAGCGCCACATCGGGGCGGCGGCCAGCGCCGCGTCGACGGCCTCCTGCGCGTCCTGCCGGGTGGCGTGGGCGGCGGTGCCCAGCACCGCCTTGTGGTTGTGGGGCTGTACGACGTCGAAGCGCTCGCCGCCGCCGAGGCGGCGCTTCCCGCCGATGGTCATCGTCAGGTCGATCGGGTTCTCGGCCAGCTCCTTGAGGCTGGTTTCGAGACGGGCGCGCTCCGGCGTGCCGGGTGCGTAGGTGTGCACCGGCTCGTTCACCGGCGTGGGGACCTGGGTCACAGCGTCCATGAGCCGTGCCTCCTTCGAGGGTTCGGATCTGTCGTCGTACGTCAGAGGACCGTGCGCGGCCGTGGCCCGCTCAGCCTCTGGTGGCCAGCGAGCGCAGGAAGAACGCCAGGTTGGCGGGGCGCTCGGCCAGACGCCGCATGAAGTACCCGTACCAGTCGGTGCCGTACGGGACGTACACGCGCATCCGGTGACCGGCGGCGGCCAGCCGGTCCTGCTCGGCGGTGCGGATGCCGTACAGCATCTGGAACTCGTACTCGTCCGGCTTGCGGCCGGCGCGGCGGGCCAGCTCCTGTGCGATGGCCACCATCCGCGGGTCGTGGGAGCCGATCATGGGATAGCCCTCGCCCGCCATCAGGATCCGCAGGCAGCGGACGTACGCCCGGTCCACCTCGCGCTTGTCCTGGAGGGCGACGGAGGCGGGCTCCTTGTAGGCGCCCTTGACCAGGCGGACCCGGGAGCCCTCGCCGGCCAGGGCGCGGCAGTCGTCCTCGGTGCGGTACAGGTACGACTGGAGCACAGCGCCCGTGGCGGGGAAGCGTTCGCGCAGCTTCGCCAGGATGGCCAGCGTGGAGTCGACCGTGGTGTGATCCTCCATGTCCAGGGTGACGGTGGTGCCCGCCTCCGCGGCGGCCTCCACGACCCGCAGGACGCCCTCGTAGGCGATGTCGTCGCCGTCCGGCAGAGCCTGCCCGAAGGCGGAGAGCTTCACCGACATCTCGGCCCGCTCCCCCGGGCCGGCCACCCGCAGCGCCTCGGCCAGGGCCAGGTAGGCGTCACGGGCGCGCAGGGCCTCGGTGCGGTCGGTGACGTCCTCGCCCAGATGGTCGAGGGTGACCTCCAGGCCCCGGCCGGTCAGGGAACGGACGGCCTCCATGGCCTGGTCGAGGCGCTCTCCGGCGATGAAGCGGTCCACCACGGGGCGGGTGACCGGTGCGGCCGAGACGACGCGGCGGATGCTGTCGCTGCGCGCGGCCGCGAGGAGCACGGGACCCAGCACGGGGCACCTCCACGGGTGGTTCTCTGACGGTGGTCGAGCGGCTGGTGAGCCACCGTCGAAACTAAGGATCGCTCCGCTTTCCCGCCATCGACAGCTGTCACGCTTCCGTGGCCCGGATCTCAGACATATGTATGACAATGATGGTGTCCGCGGGAGTGCCGCGGCGGTGCGCGAAAGGCGGCGCGAAGCGGTGCGCGAGGACTACCAGGTACTGATCGACGAGGTGACCGCCCTCCTCGGCACGCCCGCGACACTGGAGAACCGCGACTTCGGGCTGATCGCCTTCGGAGCCCACGAGGGGGAGGACGACGGGGAGGACGGCGCCCTTCTGATGGACCCGGTGCGCACCCGCTCGATCCTCCGGCGCCGCTCCACCGCCCGGGTGCGGGCGTGGTTCGAGAGTTTCGGCATCACCCGGGCGGTGGAGCCCGTACGGATTCCGCCGGACCCGTCGGCCGGGGTGCTGCGGGGCCGGATCTGCGTGCCGGTGCGACACGGCGGTGTGGTGCTGGGCTACATCTGGCTGCTGGACGACGGTGCGCTGGAGCTGTCCGACCCCCGGCTGGCGGACGTGCAGGCCGTCGCACGCCGCATCGGCTCGCTGCTGGCCGACGAGTCACGGGCGGGCGCGCGACGGGGCGGGCTGCTGTGCGCCCTGCTCACCGCGGCGCCGGGGCACCGGGCGGCCGTGGACCTCGCGGAGGCGGAACTGGCCGGTGAGCTGGGGCCGGTGGCGGCGGGGCCGCTGGCGGTGGTGGCCGTGGTGCCGTGGGAGGAGGCGGAGGGCGGGTCGGCGGCGGCGCCCGGTATCCCCGGCGCGGTCGCGGTGTGCGCGGTGCCCGGGACAGGAGGACTGGCCGTGCTGGTGCGGCTGCGCACGCCCGGCGGTCTCGATCCGGCCCGCACCGCCGCCGAACGGCTGCTTCGCTCGCCGCGCGCCCGGGCGGCGGCGGGGACCGGCGAGCCCTGCACGGGCCTGGGCGGGGTGCCCGGCGCCTGGCGGCAGGCGCTGGCCGCGGCACGGGCGGCACGGGCGGAGAGCAGGTTCGGGCCGGTGGCGCGGTGGGACCGGATCGGGCCGTACCGGCTGCTGGCCCTGCTCGCCCGCCCGTCCGGCTCGTCGGCGGCCGGTGCGCCGGACCCGTCGGTGCGTGCGCTGCTGGAGCCCGGCCACCGGGAGATGGCCCGCACCGCCGAGGCGTTCCTGGACTGTGCGGGCCAGGCGGGTCGTACCGCGGCGCTGCTGGGTGTCCACCGGCAGACGCTGTACTACCGGCTGTCGCGGGTGGAGCAGCTCACCGGCCTCGACCTGGACGACGGCGAGGACCGGCTGCTGCTGCACATGGCGCTGAAGACGGCGCGGCTGCTCCGGGGCTGAGAGGCCGATGGGCCGATGGGCCGCCTTCCGCGGGAGACGCCGGCCGCGGCCGGCCGATGCGGCGGATCGCCGCGGCCCCGGCGCGGATGTCCGCGCCGGGGCCGCAGCGATCTCCGGATCCAGCCCCCGGGAGTTCACCCGGAGGAGGGATCTGCGATCAGTCCTCCAGGTTGACGTTGCGGGCCGAGGTGGCACCGATCTCCTGGGCCATCTCACCCATCACCGGGGCCGGGATGGGGCCGTCCACGGTGAGGGCGACCAGTGCCTCACCGCCCTCCTCGGCGCGGGAGACCTGCATGCCGGCGATGTTGATGCCGGCCTCGCCCAGGACGCGGCCGACGGTGCCGACCACTCCGGGACGGTCGGCGTACCGCAGGAAGGCCATGTGCTCGGCCAGTGCCAGGTCGACGTCGTACTCGCCGACGGCGACGATCTTCTGGACGTGCTTGGGGCCGGAGAGGGTGCCCGAGACCGAGATCTCCTGGCCGTCGGCCAGGGTGCCGCGCACGGTCACCACGTTGCGGTGCTCCGGGGACTCCGAGCTGGTGGTCAGCCGGACCTCCACCCCGCGCTCCTGCGCGAACAGCGGCGCGTTGACGTAGCTGACCGTCTCGTCGACGACGTCCTCGAAGACGCCCTTGAGCGCGGAGAGTTCGAGCACCTTGACGTCGTGCTGGGTGATCTCGCCGTAGACCTCGACATCGAGCCGGACGGCGACCTCGCCCGCCAGCGCGGTGAAGATCCGCCCCAGCCGCTCGGCCAGCGGCAGCCCGGGCCGCACGTCCTCGGCGATCACGCCGCCCTGGACGTTGACCGCGTCCGGGACCAGCTCGCCGGCGAGCGCCAGCCGCACCGAGCGGGCGACCGCGATGCCCGCCTTCTCCTGGGCCTCGCCGGTGGAGGCACCCAGGTGCGGGGTGCACACGACGTTGTCGAAGGCGAACAGCGGGGAATCGGTGCACGGCTCGGTGGCGTACACGTCCAGGCCCGCGCCCGCGACCCGGCCCTCCTTCAGGGCCGACAGCAGCGCCGCCTCGTCCACGATGCCGCCGCGCGCGGCGTTGACGATCCGCACGTCCGGCTTGACCTTGTGGAGCGCCTCGTCACCGATCAGCCCCAGCGTCTCAGGGGTCTTGGGCAGGTGGACGGTGATGAAGTCGGCGGTCTCCAGCAGCTCGTCCAGGGAGAGCAGCTTGACGCCCATCTGCGCGGCCCGGGCGGGCTGCACATAGGGGTCGTAGGCGACGACCCTCATGCCGAAGGCGGACATCCGCTGGGCGACCAGGACGCCGATGCGGCCGAGGCCGACGACGCCGAGGGTCTTCTCCGACAGCTCCACGCCGGTGTACTTGCTGCGCTTCCACTCGCCGTTCTTCAGGGCGGTGTTGGCCTGCGGGATGTTGCGGGCGGTGGCGACGAGCAGGCCGCAGGCCAGTTCGGCCGCGGTGACGATGTTGGAGGTCGGCGCGTTGACGACCATCACGCCGGCCTTGGTAGCGGCGGACACGTCGACGTTGTCCAGGCCGACTCCCGCACGGGCGACGACCTTCAGCCGCCGGGCCGCGGCGATGGCCTCGGCGTCGACCTTGGTGGCGCTGCGCACCAGGATCGCGTCGACGTCGGCGATGGCGGTCAGGAGCTCGGCTCGGTCGGCCCCGTTGCAGTGCCGGATCTCGAAGTCCGGGCCGAGGGCGTCGACCGTGGCCGGGGAGAGTTCTTCGGCGATGAGTACTACGGGTTTGCTCACTTCGGTCTTCAGTCCTCACTGGTCCGTGCCGGCGGCCGCGTCCCGACGGCCGAGGGCGGTGGAGGTGGGCAGCCGCGTGGAGACGCACGACGCTGTGAGCCTGTGACGCGCTTGTATGTGCAGTGTATCGGCGGAGGGGCGGCCCCGGTGGCCGATCACCGGGGCCGCTCCGCCCCGTCGGCGGCCGCGGCGTCCACCTGCGGGCGGGTCGGGCGGCGCCGGGCCGTCGGGCCGGCCCGGCGGTCCGCTCAGTTCTCGTCTTCGACCCAGCTCATGAGCTTGCGCAGCTCGCGGCCGGTGGTCTCCAGCAGGTGGTCGCCGTCGGCCTTCTTGTACTCGTTGTACTTGGGCAGGCCGGCGCTGTACTCGGCCATCCAGTTCCTGGCGAAGGTGCCGTCCTGGATCTCGGCCAGGACCTTCTTCATCTCGGCCTTGGTGTTCTCGTTGATGATCCGCGGGCCGGTGACGTAGTCGCCCCACTCGGCGGTCTCGGAGACCGACCAGCGCATCTTCCCCAGGCCGCCCTCGTACATCAGGTCCACGATCAGCTTCAGCTCGTGGAGACACTCGAAGTACGCGATCTCGGGCTGGTAGCCGGCCTCGACCAGGGTCTCGAAGCCCGCCTTGACCAGGGCCGAGGCGCCGCCGCACAGCACGGCCTGCTCACCGAACAGGTCGGTCTCGGTCTCCTCGGTGAAGGTGGTCTTGATGACGCCGGCGCGGGTGCCGCCGATGCCCTTGGCGTAGGACAGGGCCAGCTGGAAGGCGCTGCCGGTGGCGTCCTGCTCGACGGCCGCGATGCAGGGGACGCCGCGGCCCTCCTCGAACTGGCGGCGGACCAGGTGGCCCGGGCCCTTGGGGGCGACCATAACGACGTCCACGCCGGCCGGGGGCTTGATGAAACCGAAGCGGATGTTGAAGCCGTGGCCGAAGAAGAGGGCGTCGCCGTCCTTGAGGTTGGGGGCGATGGACTCCTCGTAGACCTTGGCCTGGATCGGGTCCGGCACCAGGACCATGATCACGTCGGCCTCGGCGGCGGCCTCCGCCGGGGTGACCACGCGCAGCCCCTGCTCCTCGGCCTTGGCCCGGGACTTGGAGTCCTCGGGGAGACCGACTCGGACGTCGACGCCCGAGTCACGCAGGGACAGGGCGTGGGCGTGGCCCTGGCTGCCGTAACCGAGGACCGCGACCTTGCGGTCCTGGATGATGGACAGGTCGGCGTCGTCGTCGTAGAACAGCTCGGCCACTTGGGATATCTCCTTGTTGTTCTTGCCGCACCGGCGGTCTCGCCGTACGGGTCAGGGGTGCGGGGCCCGTCCCCGGGACCGCCGCCGGAGCCACCGTATGCCGGTGCGGGCGGGGACGGGCTGGGGTCTCGCTATGCGGTCCGGTCGAGCGCGCGCAGCGAGCGGTCGGTGATCGACCTCGCTCCGCGGCCGATCGCGATCGTGCCGGACTGGACCAGTTCCTTGATGCCGAACTGCTCCAGCATCTTGAGCATGGCCTCCAGCTTGTCGCTGCTGCCGGTCGCCTCGATGGTGACGGCCTCCGGGGAGACGTCGACGGTCTTGGCGCGGAAGAGCTGGACGATCTCGACGATCTGCGAGCGGGTCTCGTTGTCGGCGCGGACCTTCACCAGGACGAGTTCGCGCTGGACGGCGGACCCCGGCTCCAGTTCGACGATCTTCAGCACGCTGACGAGCTTGTTGAGCTGCTTGGTCACCTGCTCCAGCGGGAGGTCCTCGACGTTCACCACGATGGTGATGCGGGAGATGTCGGGGTGCTCGGTGACGCCGACGGCGAGCGAGTCGATGTTGAAACCGCGACGGGAGAACAGGGAGGCGATCCGGGCGAGGATGCCCGGGGTGTTCTCCACCAGGACGGAGAGCGTGTGCTTGGACATCGGGTGTGGTGTTCCGTTCCTCGGGTTCCTCTGGGGCTCAGTCGTCGCCGTCGCCGAAGTCGGGGCGGACGCCGCGGGCCGCCATGACCTCGTCGTTGGATGTGCCGGCCGCGACCATCGGCCAGACCATCGCGTCCTCGTGGACGATGAAGTCCACGACCACGGGGCGGTCGTTGATGGAGTTGGCCTTCTCGATCACCGCGTCGAGCTGCGCGGGGTCCTCGCAGCGGATGCCGACACAGCCCATGGCCTCCGCCAGCTTCACGAAGTCCGGGACGCGGGTGCCCCTGTTCTCGGGGCTGACGGCGTCCGGGCCGCTGTGCAGCACGGTGTTGGAGTAGCGCTGGTTGTAGAAGAGGGTCTGCCACTGGCGGACCATTCCCAGGGCGCCGTTGTTGATGATCGCGACCTTGATCGGGATGCCGTTGAGCGCGGCGGTCACCAGTTCCTGGTTGGTCATCTGGAAGCAGCCGTCGCCGTCGATCGCCCAGACGGTGCGGTCCGGGACGCCGGCCTTCGCGCCCAGCGCGGCCGGGACGGCGTAGCCCATGGTGCCCAGGCCGCCGGAGTTCAGCCAGGTCGCCGGCTTCTCGTACTTGACGAAGTGGGCGGCCCACATCTGGTGCTGACCCACGCCGGCGGCGAAGACCGTGCCCTCCGGGGCCAGCGCGCCGATGCGCTCGATGACCTGCTGCGGGGCCAGGGATCCGTCGTCGGGGTGGTCGTAGCCCAGCGGGTAGGTCTCGCGCCAGCGGTTCAGCTGCCGCCACCACTCGGTGTGGTCGCCGGTGTTGCCCGCCTCGTGCTCGGCGCGGACGGCCACGACCAGGTCGGCGATGACCTCGCGGGCGTCACCGACGATCGGGACGTCGGCGGTGCGGTTCTTGCCGATCTCGGCCGGGTCGATGTCGGCGTGCACGACCTTCGCGTACGGCGCGAAGGAGTCCAGTCTGCCCGTGACTCGGTCGTCGAAGCGGGCGCCGAGCGCGACGATCAGATCGGCCTTCTGCAGGGCGGTGACGGCCGCGACGGTGCCGTGCATGCCGGGCATGCCCAGGTGCTGCGGGTGGCTGTCGGGGAAGGCGCCCAGTGCCATCAGGGTGGTGGTCACGGGGGCGCCGGTCAGCTCGGCCAGCACCTTCAGCTCGGTGGTGGCCCCGGCCTTCAGCACGCCACCGCCCACGTACAGCACCGGGCGGGCGGCCTCGGTGATCAGCCGGGCGGCCTCGCGGATCTGCTTGGCGTGCGGCTTGGTCACCGGGCGGTAGCCGGGCAGGTCCGTGGCGGGGGGCCAGGAGAAGGTCGTCCGCGCCTGCAGGGCGTCCTTGGCGATGTCCACCAGCACCGGGCCGGGCCGGCCGGTGGAGGCGATGTGGAAAGCCTCGGCGATCACCCGCGGGATGTCGGCCGGGTCGGTGACCAGGTAGTTGTGCTTGGTGACCGGCATGGTGATGCCGCAGATGTCGGCTTCCTGGAAGGCGTCGGTGCCGATCGCCTTGGAGGCCACCTGGCCGGTGATCGCGACCAGCGGGACGGAGTCCATGTGCGCGTCGGCGATCGGGGTGACCAGGTTGGTGGCACCGGGGCCGGAGGTGGCCATGCAGACGCCGACCTTGCCGGTGGCCTGGGCGTAGCCGGCGGCCGCGTGGCCCGCGCCCTGCTCGTGGCGGACGAGGACGTGGCGCACCCGGGAGGAGTCCATCATCGGGTCGTAGGCGGGCAGGATGGCGCCCCCCGGAATGCCGAATACCGTGTCGGCGCCGACTTCCTCGAGAGAACGGATGAGGGACTGGGCTCCCGTGACGTGCTCGACGGTGGCGGGCTGCGGCTGCGCTCCGCCGGTACGGGCCCGCGGCTGCGGGCGAGGGGCCCCGGTGGCCTGCTCGGTCATCACTTGTCTCTTCTCGGAGAGTTGAGGGTTTGACGCTCGTTGTGGGTGGCTGTGGGTGGTTCGCGCTCGAGTGCCGCTGGCACCGGTGCAACAAAAAACCCCCCGTGCCGTCAGGCAAGCGAGGGGAGCGCGTCGATGTCGTCCACAGGGCGGGCATGCCCTGTGTCAGTCGACGCGCTGTCCAAGTACGAGAATTCGGGTGCGCATGGCACCGACCTTCCTCCCGCGGTGCCTGAGGTGTCAAGTGGGTGGGACGGACGTCTCACTATTTGAGCGCAATGGGGGATGTGCCACCGGACCGTGCGCCGCCGGTCCGCTCCTGTGCGCGGGCAGCGAACCGGCGACCACCACCGAGCGGCCGACGCCCGGGAAGTGCTGCTCCTCACCGGAGACGGGGTAGCTCCCGCGGGCCAGGGCGCGCCTGAGCCGGTGCTCGTCCAGAGGCTTGGAGAAGGCGGCGCCCTGGGCGTGGGTGCAGCCCAGGGCGCACAGCGCCGCGGCCTGTTCGGGCAGGTCCACGCCGTCGGCGACGGAGAGCATCCCGAGGTCGTCCGCGATCCGCAGCAGCCCGGAGGTGATTTTCCGCACCCTGGGGGAGTCCAGAACGCCGTCGACCAGCGCGCGGTCCAGCCTCAGCGCGTCGGCGGGAAGCCTGCGGAGCGCGGCGAGACCGGAGTGGGCGCCGCCGAAGCCGTCCAGGGTGATGCCGACCCCGATACGCCGCAGCGCGGTGACCCACAGCTCGAGTTCGTCCAGGGAGACGCGGGGGTCGGTGTCGGCCAGTTCGACGACGAGGGCGTCGGGCGGCAGCCCGTGCCGGGACAGCAGCGCCTCGACGGTGGCCGGGGTCGTGGAGCGGTCGGTGAGGCGGCGCGCGTCCAGCCGTACGGACACCGGTACGCGGTAGCCCGCGTGATGCCGTTCGGCGGCCTGCTCGACGGCCCTGCGCAGCAGCCACCGGCCCGCGTCCCCGCCGTCGTCGCCGCGGGCGTCCGCGGCGGCGGGGCCGTGCGGGGGCCGCGGGCCGTACTGCGCCGGCGGTGCGGATCGGGCCTGGGGGGCGGGCCGGGGCCCGCCCGGCGGGAACAGCACACCCCGGGCGGATCGCCTGCGGGCCTGGGCCGCGACCGAGGCGATCTTCCCGCTGGAGAGCTCGACCACGGGCTGGTGGAGCAGCGCGAACTCGCTCTCCGCCAGCACTCCGCGCAACCGGTCGGTGGTCAGCTCCGCCCGGCGGACGGCCTCGGCCTGCGGTTGCGAGGCGTACAGCTCGACCCGGTTCTTGCCCGCCTGCTTGGCGCGGTACATCGCCAGGTCGGCATGGCGCATCAGCACGGCCGGGGTCACTCCGGGCTCGGCGAAGGCCACGCCGATGGATGCGGCGACCCGCGCCTCGCCGCCCTCGACCCGGTAGGGCCGGGAGAGGGTGGTGCGCAGCCGCTCGGCGATCTCCAGGACCCGGTACTCGCGCTCGGCCCGGTCGCACTTCCCGTCCCCGACGATGAGCGCGGCGAACTCGTCGCCGCCGAGCCGGGCCGCGGTGTCCCCGGCCCGTACGGCCTCCCGCAGGCGGCGGCCCGCCTGGATCAGCAGCTCGTCCCCCGCCTGGTGGCCGATGGTGTCGTTGACGGCCTTGAAGCCGTCGAGGTCGATGTAGAGCACCGCCGTGTGGCCCGCCTCCGCGTCGCCCCGGCGCCGGCCGCCGAGCGCCTGGCGGACGCGTTCGGTGAACAGCGAGCGGTTGGGCAGGTCGGTCAGCGGGTCGTGGGAGGCGTTGTGCTGGAGCTGCGCCTGGAGCCGGACCCGTTCGGTCACGTCGCGGCTGTTGAAGATCAGGCCGCCCTGGTAGCGGTTGACCGTGGACTCGACGTTGAGCCAGCGGCCCGAGGCGTGCCGGATACGGCATTCGATGCGGGTGGAGGGCTCCTCCCTGGGCTGGGTGGCCAGGAAGCGGCGCACCTCGTGCAGGACCCGGCCCAGATCCTCGGGGTGGATGAGGGAGGCCAGCTCGGAGCCGACCAGTTTGTCCGGCTCCCGGCCGTAGACACCGGCGGCGGCCGGGGAGACGTAGCGCAGCATCCCGGCCGGCGAGGCGATCATGATCACGTCGCTGGACCCCTGCACCAGCGACCTGAAGTGGTTCTCCTTCTGGGCCAGTTCCTGGGTGAGGCGGATGTTCTCCAGGAGCATGATGCCCTGCCGGACCACCAGCGCCAGGACGACGGTGCATCCGGTCAGCAGCACCACCGGGTCGATGGCCCCGCCGTGGCGGACGTTGTAGAGGATCCCCAGGGTGCAGACGGCGGCCGCCAGGTACGGGGCGAGAGCGGCCAGCGATCCGGCCACCGCTCCGTTCCCGGGCGCGGACGGCCGGACGGCCTGACGCAGGGGCGCGTGCCGGCTGCCGTCCCCCTCCCGGCAGCCGACCCAGGGGGCGTACGCGAGCAGCAGCGAGCCGGCGAACCAGCCGGCGTCGAGGATCTGGCCGGAGGAGTAGCTCTCCCGCAGCAGGGGCGAGGTGAACAGGGCGTCGCAGAGCACGGTGAGCGCGAGGGCTCCGATGACGGTGTTGACCGCGGGCCGGTGGGCGGACGAGCGGCGGAAGTGGAGTGCGAGGACCATGCTGATCAGCACGATGTCCATCAGGGGGTAGGCCAGCGACAGGGCCACCAGGGAGAGGGACTCGCCCTGCCAGTACGAGGGGTGGTCCAGCGCCAGGCTCCAGGAGAGGGTGAGCAGCGAGCCGCCGACCAGCCAGGCGTCCAGGACCAGTCGCGTCCAGCCGGCCCGGGTGACCGGCCGTTTGGCGAGGACCAGCAGTCCGACGATGGCCGGGGGCGCGAAGAGCAGGAAGCAGAAGTCCGCCGCCGAGGGGCTGGGCACGGGCTCGCCCAGCACGACCTCGTACCAGCCCCAGATCCCGTTGCCGAGCCCGGCCATCGCCGAGGAGATCCCGAACAGCGTCCAGGCGGGCCGGAACGGCGTGTCCGGGTGGGTGCGGGCGTAGTGCACACACGACCCCGCGGCCGTGAAGGCCGCGGCGCTCAGCCCGAAGTCGCCCATGAACAGCGCCACCGCCGGCGATCCCCAGCCCAGCAACGCGCCCACCGCGTACGCCCCGCACACGGCGGCCAGCACCAGCCGCGGGAACGCCCGCCGTTCCCCGGCGCCCGTCCCGCCGTGCGGGCGGGCCGTGCGGGGCAGCCGCGGGAAGCGCGGCCGTTCCGTCCCCCGGGCGCTCACCGCGCCTCCTCCGGGTGCGGCAGGCCCTTCCCCGGGTCCCGCGGCCGGGGCCGTGTCCAACACCGTTCGTTCGTCCGGTGGTTCGTCCGGTGGTTCGTCCGGTTGCCGTGCATGTCGCCCGTCCCCCCTCGCTGGTCTGGTACGCCCCCGGGTCGGACGATACACCAGACTGGTCACTCAGGGACATAGGCCTTCTACGGAGCGTGACTGATGAGGGGATTGCCGATACAATCCGCATCCACTCGTATCCGGAGCGTGCGGATGGCTGTGTGGGCGGCCATCCGCGCCTACACCACCTGTCCCACGCCCCGGCCCCCTCCCCGTCCCTTCCGTCGCCGCACGGCCGCACGGCCGCCCGGGCGGGTCCGTCACCCGGCCGATGCGACGACGTTCTCCGGCTTCTCCCCGGCCGCGAAGCGCCGCAACTGCGCGCGGAGCAGCCGCTCGGCGCGCGGCGGGAACGCGGACGTCGGGCCTCCCACGTGCGGTGTGATCAGGGTGCCGGGCGCCTTCCACAGCGGGTGGCCGGCGGGCAGCGGCTCGGGGTCGGTGACGTCGAGCGCCGCCCTCAGCCGCCCGGTCCCCAGTTCCGCCAGCAGTGCGCCGGTGTCCACGACCGCGCCGCGCGCGACGTTCACCAGCAGCGCTCCGTCCTTCATACGGGCCAGGAAGTCCGCGTCCACCAGGTGGCGGGTGGCGTCGGTGAGCGGGGTGACCAGGAAGACCACGTCGGCCCCGGGCAGCAGCCGGGGCAGGTCGGCGAGGGTGTGCACCGGGCCGCGCGGCACGGTGCGGGCGGTGCGGGCCACCCGGTGGACCGCCGCCGGTTCGAAGGGCACCAGCCGCTCCTCGATGGCGGCGCCGATGGAGCCGTAGCCGACGATCAGCGCCGTCCGGTCGGCGAGGGCGGGCCGGAAACCCGGCGTCCACCGGCCGGCGTCCTGGGCGCGGACGAAGGAGGGGATGCCGCGCAGCGAGGCGAGGGCGAGGGTGAGCGCCAGTTCGGCGGTGCTCGCGTCGTGGACGCCGCGGGCGTTGCACAGCAGCGTGCCCCGGGGCAGTTGCGGTACGGCCGGCTCCACGTGGTCGATGCCGGCGGTGAGCGTCTGCACCACACGTACGTTCGGCATGTGCGCCAGCGGTCGTACGGCGACGGCCTGACCCTTCAGATAGGGAACGACGTAGAAGACGCAGTCCGCGGGGTCCGCCGGGAACTCCTCCTCCCCGTCCCAGTGGACGTAGCGGAACGACTCGGGCAGTCCGCCCATCTCGGCGGGCGGAATGGGCAGCCAGACATCTGCGGAAGCCATGGCCAGAGGCTATCCGGAGGCTGTGCGGAAGCGCCGGAGGGCACCCGTTAGGTTGGGAGCGCCCTACGGGGGCGACCCCGCGGGGGCGAGGAGGGAGCACGTCCAGGTGGAGCGCAGGACAATCGGTGCGGGGGCACTGGAGGTGGGTGCCATCGGGCTCGGCTGCATGCCGATGAGCTGGGCCTACACCGCGTCCGAGCGGGACGGCGAGTCCTCGATGCGCACGGTGCACGCGGCCCTCGACCGCGGGGTGACGCTGCTGGACACCGCCGACATGTACGGGCCGTTCACCAACGAGCTGCTGCTGGGCCGGGTACTGCGGCGGCGCCGCGCGGACGTGTTCGTCTCCACCAAGTGCGGCCTCCTCGTCGGTGAGCAGCACATCGTCGCCAATGGGCGTCCCGGCTATGTGAAGCGCGCCTGCGACGCCTCGCTGCGACGGCTGCAGACCGATGTGATCGACCTCTACCAGCTCCACCGCGCCGATCCGGAGGTGCCGGTCGAGGAGACCTGGGGCGCGATGGCCGAACTGGTCGCGGCCGGCAAGGTGCGCTCGCTGGGACTGTGCGCGGTGGGCGCGCGGGAGCGGCGCCGTGGGTCCGACGCGCCCGCGCATGCCGGAACGCTCCGGCAACTGGAGCGGATCCAGCAGGTCTTCCCGGTCAGTTGTGTGGAGGCCGAGCTGTCGGTGTGGTCGCCGGAGGCCCTGACCTCGCTGCTGCCGTGGTGCGAGGCGCGCGGGATCGGCCTTCTGGCCGCGATGCCGCTGGGCAGCGGCTTCCTGACCGGCACCCTCACTCCGGGCGGCGGCTTCGAGCGCGACGACGTACGCGCCCGGCACCCGCGGTTCACGGCCGAGATGATGGCCGCCAACCAGCCGATCGTCGCCGGGCTGCGGCGCGTCGCCGCCCGGCACGGCGACGCCACTCCGGCGCAGGTGGCCCTGGCCTGGCTGCTGGCCCAGGGGCGGCACGTGGTGCCGGTGCCGGGCGCCAAGAAGGAGCGCTGGGCGGCGGAGAACGCGGCGGCGGCGCGCCTGGAGCTGACCGCGCGGGACCTGGCGGAGATCGCCGGGCTGCCTGCCGCCCAGGGGTCGTGGGACTGAGCCGGGAACACCCGGCGCCGTCTCGGCGTACGGTCGGGTGTACGGGCCGGCGGCGCGCACCGCGTGCACGACCGGCCCCCGTACCACCGGCCGAGAGCTGCCCGTAGTCGAAAGGCGCACCGATGCTGCGAAGCCGTCCCCCGTCCGTACGTCCGCACCCGCCGCTGCGGAAGGCCGCCGCCGCCCTCGCCGGGCTCGCCCTGCTGGCGGCGGGCTGTTCGGACGGCGGGTCAGGCGAGGGGGCCCCGGACCGCACCGGCACCGCCTCCTCCCCCGGCGGGTCCCGCTCCCCCGGCTCCTCGGCCGCGCCCGCCGAGGGCTCGGCGGAGGTCACCGGCACCGTGGCGGACAACCTGGACTCCCCCTGGGGGCTCGCTCCACTGCCCGACGGCGGTCTGCTGGTCTCCTCCCGGGACGAGGGCACGATCTCGCTGGTCGACCCGGACAGCGGGAAGGCCACCGAACTGGGCTCGGTGCCCGGCGTCGAGCCGGGCGGCGAGGGCGGCCTGCTGGGCATCGCCGTGTCGCCCGACTTCGCCGAGGACCGCTACATCTACGCGTACTTCACCAGCGCCTCCGACAACCGGGTCGTGCGCGTGCTCTACGACGCCGGCAAGGAGGAGGGCAACCGGCTCGGCGCGCCCAGCACGGTCCTGCGCGGCATCCCCAAGGGGGTGGTCCACAACGGCGGCCGGATCGCCTTCGGTCCGGACCGGATGCTCTACGTGGGCACCGGTGACTCCGGCGACCAGAGCCTCGCCCAGGACCGGGAGTCGCTCGGCGGCAAGATCCTGCGCATGACGCCGGAGGGCGAACCTCCCGCCCACGGCAACCCCGAGGCGGACTCGGTCGTCCACTCCTGGGGCCACCGCAACGTCCAGGGGCTGGCCTGGGACGCGGAAAAGCGCCTGTGGGCGTCGGAGTTCGGCCAGAACACCTGGGACGAGCTGAATCTGATCCGGCCCGGCGGGAACTACGGCTGGCCCGAGGTGGAGGGCGAGGCCGGCGAGGAGGGTTTCATCGACCCCGTGGCGCAGTGGAAGCCCGCCGACGCCTCTCCCAGCGGTATCGCCGTCGCGAAGGGCTCGGTGTGGATGGCGTCGCTGCGGGGGGAGCGGCTGTGGCGCGTTCCCTTGGATGGCGCGAAAAAGGTGGCGGAGCCACAGGCCTTCCTGGAAGGTGAGTACGGGCGGTTGCGGACGGTCGTCTCCGACGGCGGCGACGGGCTGTGGCTGGTGACCAGTGAGACCGACTCGCGCGGTACGCCCGCCGAGGACGACGACCGCATCCTGAAGCTGGAGGTCAGTTGATGTTCAACCTGATCGAGGAGCTGTTCAGCCCCGGGCGCCGCCACACCGACGACGAGCGCAGGCGGCTGGAGAACACCCGGGTGGAGGAGGGCGGCCACGATCCGGGGCGCGGCCCGATCGACCTCTCCTCCGGGCACGTTCTGATCAGGGCCCGCGGCTCCGCCCCGAAGTCGGCCTGACCCCGCACACCGGTCACCGGGCCCGCACACGGCCGACACGGCCCGGCCCCCGCGCTCCCGACAGGAGTACGGGGGCCGGGCGGGTGTCAGCCCTGCACGCCCAGCTTCTCCAGGATGAGCTCGCGCACCCGGGCGGCGTCCGCCTGCCCGCGGGTGGCCTTCATGACGGCGCCGACGAGCGCGCCCGCCGCCGCCACCTTGCCGCCGCGGATCTTCTCGGCGATCGCCTCGTTTGCGGCGATCGCCTCGTCCACGGCCGCACTGAGCGCTCCGGTGTCCGAGACGATCTTCAGGCCGCGCTTCTCCACGACCTCGTCCGGTCCGTCCTCGCCGGCGAGGACGCCCTCGATGACCTGACGGGCCAGCTTGTCGTTGAGCGAGCCGTCGGCGACCAGCTCGCACACCCGGGCGACCTGGGCCGGGGTGATCGGCAGGGCGGACAGCTCGGTGCCCTGCTCGTTCGACCGGCGGGCCAGCTCGCCCATCCACCACTTGCGGGCCTGGTCGGCCGGGGCCCCGGCGTCGATGGTGGCGGTGATCAGGTCGATGGCCCCGGCGTTGAGGACGGACTGCATCTCGTGCCCGGAGACGCCCCACTCCTCGCGCAGCCGGTTACGGCGCAGGCGCGGCAGCTCGGGCAGGCCGGCCCGCAGTTCCTCCACCCACTCGCGCGCGGGCGCGACGGGCACCAGGTCCGGCTCGGGGAAGTAGCGGTAGTCCTCCGCCTCCTCCTTGACCCGGCCGGAGGTGGTGGAGCCGTCGTCCTCGTGGAAGTGGCGGGTCTCCTGGACGATCGTCCCGCCCGAACCCAGCACAGCGGCGTGGCGCTGGATCTCGAAGCGGGTGGCCCGCTCCACGCTGCGCAGCGAGTTGACGTTCTTGGTCTCCGAGCGGGTGCCGAACGTCTCGGTGCCGTGCGGCCGCAGCGACAGGTTGACGTCGCAGCGCATCTGGCCCATCTCCATCCGGGCATCGGACACCCCGAGGGCCCGGATGAGCTCGCGCAGCTCGGCGACGTACGCCTTGGCCACCTCCGGCGCGCGCTCCCCGGCACCGGTGATCGGCTTGGTGACGATCTCGATCAGGGGGATGCCGGCGCGGTTGTAGTCCAGCAGTGAGTGCACGGCGCCGTGGATGCGGCCGGTGGCGCCGCCGATGTGGGTGGACTTACCGGTGTCCTCCTCCATGTGGGCGCGCTCGATGCCGACGCGGAAGACCTCTCCGTCCTCCAGCTGGACGTCCAGATAGCCGTCGAAGGCGATCGGCTCGTCGTACTGGGAGATCTGGAAGTTCTTCGGCATGTCCGGATAGAAGTAGTTCTTCCGGGCGAAGCGGCACCACTGGGCGATCTCGCAGTTCAGCGCGAGACCGATGCGCACGGCGGACTCCACCGCGGTGGCGTTGACCACCGGCAGCGAGCCGGGCAGTCCGAGGCAGACGGGGCAGGTCTGCGTGTTGGGCTCGGCGCCCAGCGCGGTGGAGCAACCGCAGAACATCTTGGTCCTGGTGCCCAGTTCGACATGGACCTCAAGGCCCATGACGGGGTCGTAGGAGGCCAGCGCGTCCTCGTACGACACCAGTTCGGTGACAGTCACGGAAAGCCAAACCTTTCAGGCGCTGCGGTCAGTCGTCGGCGAGGACGTCGTCGATGTCCAGGCGCCGCACCTCGCGGACGAGGATGGCGACGCTGGTCAGGATCGCGGCGCCGGAGACGACGGCGTCCAGGAGCTGGAGCCTGTCGTCCTCCCGCCGGGCGAGCTGCATCTGCTTGACGACGCCGACGGCGCCGAAGAGCGAGGTGCCGATGGACAGGTACAGGCCGGGCCGGGATTTCTTGAAGCCCTTGGCCTTCTTCAGCGCGCTCACAGCCTGCCCCTTCCCGCTTCTCCGCCCGCGCGGCGAACAGGCGCGGCCTCGTATGTCCTGTGCGGCCCGGTGGCCGCGCGTGCGACGCTCACAGCATCCTCCCCGTGAGCTTCTCCGCCCGCGCGGCGAACAGGCGCGGCCTCGTATGTCCTGTGCGGCCCGGTGGCCGCGCGTGCGACGCTCACAGCGAGGGTGCCTCCTCCAGCAGCGGGTGTCCCCAGCGTGCGTGGTACGCGGCCTCGACCGCCGCTCCGACACGGTAGAGCCGGTCGTCGGCCATGGCGGGGGCGATGATCTGCAGGCCCACCGGGAGCCCGTCCTCGGGCGCCAGGCCGCACGGCAGCGACATGGCCGCGTTGCCCGCCAGGTTGGACGGGATGGTGCACAGGTCCGCCAGGTACATGGCCATCGGGTCGTCCGCCCGCTCCCCGATGGGGAACGCGGTGGTCGGCGTGGTCGGCGAGACCAGCACGTCCACCTTCCCGAAGGCCGCGTCGAAGTCGCGCTTGATCAGGGTGCGCACCTTCTGGGCGGAGCCGTAGTAGGCGTCGTAGTAGCCGGAGGACAGCGCGTAGGTGCCCAGCATGATGCGGCGCTTGACCTCGGGGCCGAAGCCCGCCTCGCGGGTGAGGGAGGTGACCTCCTCCGCCGAACGGGTGCCGTCGTCGCCGGCGCGCAGGCCGTAGCGCATGGCGTCGAAGCGGGCCAGGTTGGAGGAGCACTCCGACGGCGCGATCAGGTAGTAGGCCGCCAGCGCCTTGTCGAAGGACGGGCAGGAGATCTCGACGATCTCGGCGCCCAGCTCGCGCAGCAGCTCCACCGACTCGTTGAAGCGCTGCATGACGCCGGCCTGGTAGCCCTCGCCCGCGAACTCCCTGACCACGCCGACGCGCAGGCCCTTGACGTTCCCGTTGCGGGCGGCCTCGACGACCGGCGGGACGGGGGCGTCGATGGAGGTGGAGTCCAGCGGATCGTGCCCGGCGATCGCCTCGTGCAGCAGGGCCGCGTCCAGGACGGTGCGGGCGCAGGGCCCGCCCTGGTCGAGGGAGGAGGAGAAGGCGACCATGCCGTAGCGGGAGACGGCGCCGTAGGTCGGTTTCACGCCGACGGTGCCGGTGACGGCGGCCGGCTGGCGGATGGAGCCGCCGGTGTCGGTGCCGACGGCCAGCGGGGCCTGGTGGGAGGCGAGCGCCGCGGAGGAGCCACCGCCGGAACCGCCCGGGATGCGGGTGAGGTCCCAGGGGTTGCCTGTCGGGCCGTAGGCGCTGTTCTCCGTGGAGGAGCCCATGGCGAACTCGTCCATGTTGGTCTTGCCCAGGATCACCACGTCGGCGTCCTTCAGGCGCCTGGTGAGCGTGGCGTCGTACGGCGGGACCCAGCCCTCGAGGATCTTCGAGCCGACCGTGGTGGGCACGCCCTCGGTGGTGAAGATGTCCTTGAGCGCGAGCGGGACGCCGGCCAGCGGGCCGAGCCTCTCGCCGCGGGAGCGCTTGGCGTCCACGGCGCGGGCACGGGCCAGCGCGCCCTCGCGGTCCACGTGGAGGAAGGCGTGCACCTTCTCGTCCACGGCCTCGATACGGGCGAGGTGGGCCTCGGTCACCTCGACGGCGCTCGCCTGGCCGGAGGCGATGCGCGAGGCGGTCTCGGCCGCGGTGAGCCTGGTCAGATCGCTCGAATGCGTCACGGCGTTCACTCCTCCCCCAGGATCTGCGGCACCTTGAAACGCTGCTGCTCCTGGGCCGGGGCGCCGGAGAGCGCCTGCTCGGGGGTCAGCGACGGACGGACCTCGTCCGGGCGCATGACGTTGGTCAGCGGCAGCGGGTGGGAGGTCGGCGGTACGTCCTCGTCGGCGACGTCGGAGACGCGGGCGACCGCGCCGATGATGTCGTCGAGCTGTCCGGCGAAGTGGTCGAGCTCTTCGTCCTTCAGCTCCAGACGTGCCAGCCGGGCGAGGTGGGCGACCTCCTCGCGCGTGATGCCAGGCATGCAGCGATTCCTCGGGGTGAGTGGTGGATCCTTCGGGGCTTGGCGGACTCTTCCCGCCGTCCGCCCCGATCCTGTGACTCCTCCGTCTCCTGAGCGGGACGGCTTTCCCCCCGGCCTTCCGGCCGGGGCGCGGCCAAGTCCTGACCGCTGCCCGGAGGGCAGAACAGCATGCTAACAGTTTGGCCGCGGCGCACGGCGGTGCCGGGACGGGGCGCGGAAGCGGCTTCCGCCCCCGTCCGGGCGCCCGGACGGAGTGCCGCACGCCTACCGCGCGGGCTGCCCCCGGTGCCCCGGGGCGGCTTTCCCGGCCGGTCCCGGCAGCGCGGGAAGTGCCGCCTCGACCGGCGGCGGCGCCCCGTCGCGTGCCCGCAGCCAGGCGGTGGCCTCGGCCGGGGGCATCGCAGCCGACACCAGCCAGCCCTGTACGGCGTCGCAGCCCAGATCGCGCAGGCACTCCCAGGTCTCGTCGTCCTCCACGCCCTCGGCGACGACGACCAGGCCGAGGGAGTGCGCGAGGTCCACCGTGCAGCGCACGATCTCGGCGTCCTCGGCGTCCACCGCCAGGCGTGCCACGAAGGAGCGGTCGATCTTCAGCTCGCTCACCGGCAGCCTGCGCAGGTGCACCAGCGAGGAGTAGCCGGTGCCGAAGTCGTCCAGGGACATCCGCACCCCGTGGCCGGTGAGCGCGGCGAGGGTGTCGGCGGCCTGCTGCGGGTCCTCCAGCAGTACGTGCTCGGTGATCTCCAGCTGGAGTGCCCCGGCCGGGACGCCGTGCCGGGCCAGCCGGGCGGCCACCGATCCGGCGAAGCCGGGGCTGTGGACGTCGCGGGGCGAGACGTTGACGGCGACCGGCACCGCCAGGCCCCTGGAGCGCCAGCGGGCGACCTGGGCGAGCGCGGTCTCCAGCACGTAGTCGGTCAGGCGCGGCATCAGGCCGGAGGACTCGGCGATGGCGATGAACTCGTCCGGGGGCACCCTGCCCCGCTCGGGGTGCACCCAGCGCACCAGTGCCTCCAGGCCGCAGACGGAGCCGTCGAAGGCGACCTTGGGCTGGTAGTGCAGTTCGACCTCGCCCGCGTCCAGGGCGCGGCGCAGGTCGCCCAGCAGGCCCAGCCGGTCGGGTGTGTTGCCGTCGCGGGTGGCCTCGTAGACCTCCACACCGCTGCGGTCGCGCTTGGCCTGGTACATCGCGACGTCGGCGCGGCGCAGCAGGCCCTCCGCCTCACCGGCGTGGTCGGGGAAGACCGCGACCCCGGCGCTGGCCTCCAGTTCCAGGGTCAGTCCGTCCAGGTCCAGCGGCGAGCCGAGGGCGCCGACGAGCGTGCGGGCGATGCGCTGGGCGCTGGTGGGCGAGTCGGCGAGCGGGAGCAGTACGGCGAACTCGTCGCCGCCGAGCCGGGCCACCTCGGCGCCGCGGGGCAGCGCCGTCCGCAGCCGGTCCGCGATCTGCAGCAGCAGCCGGTCGCCCGCCAGATGGCCGAGGGTGTCGTTGACCGACCGGAAGCGGTCGAGGTCGATGAGGACGAGGGCGGAGCGGGCGCCCAGCCGGTCGGCCTCGTCCAGGGCGGACCAGGTGCGCTCCAGCAGCCACTGGCGGTTGGCGAGTCCGGTGAGGGGGTCGCGCAACTGCTCCTCGGCGCGGGCGCGGGCGATCCACAGGGCGGAGTCCAGTGAGACCAGCGGCACCGAGAACAGCGGCAGCAGCAGCGGCATGTGGACGGCGACCACGACGATCAGCGGGGAGATGGCCAGCAGCGCGAGGGCGACCAGTCCCTGCCGCGCCAGGGCGGTGCGGGCGACGGTGGGCAGCCCTCCCCGGCGCGGGGCCAGGATGTACCACAGCAGCGTCCGGGTGACGAGCAGATAGGCGGCGGCGGCCAGGAGGACCTCGGGGAGCGCGTACAGGCTCCAGGCGGCAGGGCGCCAGGGGTCCTCCACCGAGGGGTGCACGCCGAAGGCCGCCAGGCACAGCGCCGCGGCGCCGATGCCGAGGATGTCCACCGCGCCGTGCCGCAGTGCCTGGCGCCAGCGGTGCCGCCGGGCCGCGCCGACCAGGACCACCACCGCGAGGCTGACCAGGGTGGCCGGGATCCAGCCGTACAGCAGCAGGATGGCCAGGGTGAGGGCGGCGCCGGAGCCGGTGCCGCCCCACCAGCGGTCGCGGCCGAGGGCGACCAGGTGGCCGACGATGAGGCCGGTGAGGACGGCGAAGGACCAGCCCGCCGTGCCGCTGGGGAAGAGGGCGTGCCCTTCGGAGATCACCCGGTGGATCCCGGCGGCCAGCGCGACGGCGGCGACCGCGACGACCGCGCGGGAGAGCCAGGGCACCTCCGGGGGGGCGACGTGCTGCGGCTTCGGCGCGCCGTCGGGGCCGCCGCCCGGCGGGGCGGTGGTCGGTCGGAGCCACTGCTGTCCCCGGCCCCGGGGTTTGTGCTGCATGCGCGTCCCTCTCACAGCCGTCGGTGCCCACGCCACGGCAGGCGCACCCCGTCAACAGTAGGGCGCGGACGGCCGGCTGGGCAGTGATCGATCGGGGTTGCCCGAATGCCGACCGGTCGATCGCGTCCGTCTGATAAGCGCCGCGCAGCCTCTCCTCATCACTCACCAACGGCATTGGCCGAAAAGGGATTTGGCGGCGGTGGCACCACCGCAGCCGACACTCCGTCACCCGGCGGGCTGCTCCGCGGCGGGCTCGGCGGGGACGACGGCGGCCTCCCGCGCGGCGTCCGGTCCCTGCTCCAGCAGGACGGCGAAACCGTCGTCGTCCAGGATCGGGACCTTCAACTGCACGGCCTTGTCATATTTCGATCCAGGACTGTCGCCCGCCACAACAAAACCGGTCTTCTTTGAAACAGAACCGGTCACTTTCGCTCCCAGGCTCTGCAGCACCTCTTTTACGCCATCTCGCGTGTACGACCGCAGGGTCCCGGTGACCACCACGGTGACCCCCTCCAGCGGACGCGGCCCCTCCTCGCCGCCGCCCTCCTCCTCCATCCGGACGCCTGCCGCCCGCCACTTCTCGACGATCTCGCGGTGCCACTCCTCGGCGAACCAGGCCTTGAGCGAGGCCGCGATCGTCGGGCCGACCCCCTCGGTGGCCGCCAGCTCCTCCTCGGACGCCTCGGCGATCCTCTCCAGCGAGCGGAACTCCCTGGCCAGCGCCTCCGCCGCCACCGGGCCGACATGGCGGATCGACAGCCCCGCGATGATCCTGGCCAGCGGGCGCTCCTTGGCCGCCCGGATGTTCTCCAGCATCGCCAGCGCGTTCTTCTTCGGCTCACCCTTGAGGTTGGCGAAGAAGGTGACGACCTTCTCCTCCCCCGTCTTCGGATCCCGCTTGGGCAGACCGCTGTCCTGGTCCAGGACCAGGGACTTGATGGGCAGCAACTGCTCGACGGTGAGGTCGAACAGATCCCCCTCGTCCCGCAGCGGCGGTGTGACCGGCTCCAGCGGCTGCGTCAGCGCGGTGGCCGCCACGTACCCGAAGTGCTCGATGTCCAGGCACTTGCGCCCCGCCAGGTAGTAGAGCCGCTCACGCAGTTGCCCCGGGCAGGAGCGGGCGTTGGGGCAGCGCAGGTCGACGTCCCCCTCCTTGGCCGGCTTCAGTCCGGTGCCGCACTCGGGGCAGTCGGCGGGCATCACGAACTCCCGCTCGCCGCCGTCCCGCAGGTCGACCACGGGGCCCAGGATCTCGGGGATGACGTCGCCCGCCTTGCGCAGCACGACGGTGTCCCCGATCAGCACACCCTTGGCCCTGACCACGTCCTGGTTGTGGAGGGTGGCGAACTCCACCTCCGAGCGGGCCACCGTCACCGGCTCCACCACGGCGAACGGCGTGGCCCGACCCGTGCGGCCGATGCTCACCTTGATGTCCAGCAGCCTGGTGTTGACCTCCTCCGGCGGGTACTTCCAGGCGATCGCCCAGCGCGGCGCCCGCGAGGTGGAGCCCAGCCGCCCCTGGAGGGGGATCTCGTCCAGCTTGACGACGACCCCGTCGATCTCGTGCTCCACCGAGTGCCGGTTCGCGCCGTAGTACGCGATGAACTCCCGCACCTCCCCGACGGATCCGACCGCCCTGTTGTGCGCGGCGGTCGGCAGACCCCACTCGCGCAGCAGCTCGTAGGCGTGCGACAGCCGGTCGATGTCGAAGCCCTCGCGGGCGCCGATGCCGTGCACCACCATGTGCAGCGGGCGCTCCGCGGTGACCTTGGGGTCCTTCTGCCGCAGCGAACCGGCCGCCGCGTTGCGGGGGTTGGCGAACGCCGGCTTGCCCGCCTGAACCAGCCGCGCGTTCAGCTCCTCGAATCGCTCCATGGGGATGAACACCTCGCCGCGGATCTCCACCAGGTCCGGGACGCGGTCCCCCTTCAGCCGCTCGGGGATCTGCGCGATGGTGCGGACGTTGGGCGTGATGTCCTCCCCGGTGCGCCCGTCGCCGCGGGTCGCGGCGCGCGTCAGCCTGCCGTGCTCGTACGTCAGGTTGACCGCGAGCCCGTCCACCTTCAGCTCGCACAGGAAGTGGTACGGCACGCCGCCCAGTTCGCGCGCGATCCGGTCGGCCCAGGAGTCCAGCTCCTCGTCGTCGAAGGCGTTGTCCAGCGACAGCATCCGCTCGCGGTGCTGTACGGCGGTGAACTCCGTCTCGTAGGAGCCGGCCACCTTCTGGGTCGGCGAGTCCGGCGTGGCCAGCTCCGGGTACCTCGCCTCCAGCTCCTGGAGCTCGCGCAGCAGGGCGTCGAACTCGGCGTCGCTGATGACCGGCGTCGTCACGTAGTACCGGAAGCGGTGCTCGTCGACCTCCTGGGCCAGCCGCGCGTGCCTCTCGCGCGCCTCGCTGTCCGGGCTCACCGTCTCCATGTGTCCAAGCCTCCCGTTACTCGGGGTCGTTTACGAGCGAGCGTGCGGCCCGGACACAGTGCGCGAGCGCGGCCCGCGCGTAGGCCGGCGAGGCGCCGGCCAGACCGCAGGCGGGCGTGACGACCACCGATCGCGCCAGCAGCTTCGGAGACAGCCCGATCCTGCGCCACAGCGTCCTGACCCCCATGACGCTACCGGCAGGGTCTGACAGTGCACCCGTGTCCGGCTCCGCCGCCGGGACCGCCCCGGCGAACAGCGCCGTACCCGCCTCGACCGCCTCCCCGACCGCCTCGTCGTCACGTTCGGTGAGCAGCGAGAGGTCGAAGGAGATCCCGTCCGCGCCCGCCCTGCGCAGCAGCCCGAAGGGCACCCCCGGGGCGCAGGAGTGCACCACCACGGAGATCCCCTCCGCCGGCTCCCGCGCCGGTTCGCCCGCCGCCTCCCGTGCCGCCCCGACCACCTGCCGCAGCGCGCCCTCGGCCACACCGCGGTCCACGGCCGGATGGGTGCGGTAGCCGCTGGCGGTGGGCACCCCGCCCAGCAGCACGGCCGTCAGCGACGGCTCGTCGAGCTGGAGGACGATCCGGGCCCCCGGCACCCTGCGCCGCACCTCGGCGAGATGGGCGCGCAGCCCCTCGGCCAGGGACTCGGCCAGATAGCGGCAGGCGCCCGCGTCGCCGAGCATCGCCTCGCCGCCGCGGCGCTCCAGCGACGCCGCCAGCGTCCACGGCCCGACGGCGGAGACCTTCAGCGCCCCGGTGTGGCCCTGGGTGAACTCCTCCAGCGCGTCCAGGTCCTCCCCCAGCCAGGACCGGGCCCGCCGGGTGTCGCGCCCGGGCGCGTCGCCGACCCGCCAGCCGCTGGGCTCCAGGCGGGCGTACAGCTCCACCAGCAGCCCGGCCGTCCGCCCGATCATGTCGGCGCCGGGCCCGCGCGCGGGCAGCTCCGGCAGGTACGGGAAGTGTTCGAGGCTGCCGGTGACGGTCTTGGCGGCCTCCCGGGCGTCGGTGCCGGGCATCGACCCGATGCCGGTCGCCGCGCCCGTGCCCCACACGTGCTCCCTCACGCCGACGGCCTCACCCTCAGGTCGGTGATCTCCGAGCCCGCGGGCAGATCGAGGGCGGTCAGGACGGCGGTCGCCACCGCGGACGGGGGGATCCAGCGCCCCGGGTCGTACTCCCTGCCCTCCTGCCGGTGCACCTTGGCCTGCATGGGCGTGGCGGTGCGGCCCGGATAGACGGAGGTCACCCGCACCCCGGCGCCGCCCTCCTCCGCGCGCAGCGAGTCGGCGAGCGCCTTGAGCCCATGCTTGCTGGCCGCGTACGCGCCCCAGTCGGCGTTGGCGTTCAGGCCCGCGCCGGAGTTGACGAAGACCACATGGCCGTGCGCCGGGCGGATCTGGGGCAGCAGCAGCCGGGTCAGCTCGGCGGGGCCGACGAGGTTGACCGCCAAGGTCGCGTTCCAGACCTTCGGCGTCAGCTCACCGACCCTCCCCAGGTCCACCACCCCGGCGACGTGCAGCAGCGAGTCCACCCGCTCCGGCAACTCCTGGTGGGACAGCGCCCACGACAGCCTCTCGGGCTCGGCCAGGTCGCCGACGAGGGTGCGGGCGCCGGGGAAGCGCCCGGTCAGTTCCCTGGCACGGCCCGCGTTCCGCGCCAGCAGCCACAGTTCCTCGCCCCGCTCCCGCAGGCGCTCGGCGATCTCGGCTCCGATGCCGGAGCCCGCCCCGGTGATCACATGCGTTCCCATGCGCACATCGTCCCATCCGCCGGGCCGTCCGGCGGGCACCGCACCCGTCAGTAGAGCCCCAGCGTGCGGGCGGTGTCCTCACCGCGCCGCATGTGCTCCTGGGCCGCCTCGCCCAGCGCGCCGAGCACTCCGGTGACCACGGTCTCGGTGACGGCCAGCGCGGGCACGAGGCTGTCGTACGGGGTGGTGGCCGGGGCCTGGCAGGGCAGCGCCACGTCGGCGACGGCCGAGATCGGCGACAGCCAGCCGTCGGTCACCAGCACGACCTTCCCTCCCCGGCCGGACACCAGCCTCGCCAGGTCCAGCAGGGCGGGTTCGTAGCGGCGGAAGTCGAAGACGGCGAGCACGTCGCGGCGCCCGCCCCGGGCGAGGGCGGCGGTGCGTTCGACCGCGCCCTCGGGCAACAGCTCCACGTCGTCGCGGATCTGGAGCAGGTGCAGGCCCAGGTAGCGGGCGTGCAGCGCGCTGAACCGGCCGCCGACCAGCAGCACGCGGCGCCGGGGGTCGGCGAGCAGGTCGACGGCGCCCTGGAGGTCCTCGGGGGGCAGCGCGGCGCAGGTGGCGCGCAGGGCGGCGGTGAGGGACGCGGCGGAGGACTCCAGGAGGTCCGCCGCGGGGGAGCCGCCGCGCTCGGCGAAGCCGGTGGCGGTGTAGAGGGCGACCGGGGACGCCTCGCGCTGTTCCAGCTCGTCGCGGAGCGCACGCTGGAAGTCGGGGAAGCCCCGGTAGCCGAGGCGGTGGGCGAAGCGGATGACGGTGGGCGCGCTGACGCCGGCCCGCTCGGCGACGCGGGCGACGGTCTCGAACCCGGCCGACGGGTAGGCGGCCAGCAGGACGCGGGCGACCTTGCGTTCGGCCGGTGTGCACTCGCCGAGCCGCCGCCGGATGGACTCGGCCACGCCGCCGGATGCCGTCCGCTCTCCGTCCTCCGCCACGGACGCCTCGTCTTCGGCGGCCACGGTGCCTCCTCGTTCGTCGGGCCCGGGGCGGCGCCGCGCCCCGGGCCCGAGCCTATCCGGCGCCGCTCAGGGCGCGTAAACCTCGATCTCCATGCCCGTCAGGGTGGAGGCGGTGCGGCCGTCGGCGGTCCAGGCCGCGTATCCGGAGGCGGGCTTGCGGAATCCGACCGCGAACTCCGGGCGGATCTCGTAGGTGTAGTCGGTGGTGCGCTCGGAGCGTGCGCTGCCGGCGAGGTCGAGGGCGGTACCGGCGAAGCGGTACGGGCCGAAGACGTCGTAACCCGGCCGCTGGGCGGTCCGGTTGCGCGGTGCCAGTTCGGTGCGGTCGGCGGCGGGCAGGGCGCGGCGGGCGTACGGGTCGTAGCCGTCGCCCGCGGTGAGGCGGTCGTAGCGGACGCCCTCGACGGACCACTCGCCGTTGTACGTTCCCGCCGTGGCGCCGGTGAGGTCCAGTACCGTCACCGCGTGCTCGCCCAGGACGCGCAGGCGCTCGTCTCCGGTGCCGACGCCGGTGACCTCCAGGGCGGTGTTCTCGTCGACGCCGAAGACCAGGCCGTGTCCGGTGTCGGCGGCCAGGCGCAGGGACCGGCCCTCCCGGCCGCGGGCGGAGAAGTGGGTGTCGACCAGGCCGTGCTCGAAGAACCCGAAGCCGCCGGCCTCCAGGTAGCCGAGCCGGGTGGCGTCCTCGAAGTAGCCGGGCGAGGAGCCGTCGCGCAGCGCCTCGTAGCTCGACCCGCCGGTGATCATGTCGGCGCCCGCCTGGATCTGGGCGCCGGCGCTGGTACCGGCGACCACCGCGCCCTCGGCGAGCCGCTGCCGGACGGCGGCGAGCACGGCCGAGTCCCGGGTGCCGCCGTCGCGCAGGAGGGTGGTGACGTAGCGGTACTGGTCGCCGCCGCCGATGAAGAAGCCGGTCATGGTGGAGACGTGCCCGGCCAGTTCGGGGTCGTCGGCCGCGGCCACCCGGTCGAGGTCGACGGGGATCCACTCGGCGGACCCGGCGCCGTGGCTCTCCAGGAGGTCCGCGTAGTAGGCGCCGTTGGCCTCGCTGTTGCGCGCCTGCGGCGTGCCCGCGTCCGGGTCCTGGGAGGGCGGTACGGAGCCGGCGGTGAGGACGCCGATGCGGGCGGCCGGGCCGCCGGCGCGGTCGACGATCTCGCCGTACACCTCGGTGTTCCGCTCGTCCAGTGCGCCGCCGACCATCAGGAGCGTGCCGCCGGGCGCCTGTGCGGGGGAGGGCTGTACGGGCCCGGGCGCGGGCCGGGCCGCGGGCGCCGCCGCGGCGGCGGTGGCGGGCAGCAGCAGGGCGAGCGCGGCCAGCCCCGCCGCGGCGGCGGCCAGTACTCCGCGCGGCCGGCGCGGGGGCGCTGCGGCGGGAGATCCGCCGGGGGATCCGTCGGCACGGGGTCTCGTTCGGTGCACGGGTGCCTCCTCGAAGGCTCGCGGGGTGGTGCGGAGGCCGGCGCGGTCGCCGGCCTCCGTGGTGCGGTGGTGCGGCCGGGGCGCCGCGGGGTCGCGGGGAGCGCGGCGCCCCGGGGTCTGCGGGCGGCGGGAGCCGTCAGCCGGCGCCCCGGGTACCCAGCCGGGAGATCAGGGCCGCCAGCAGGGCGCCGCGGGGGACGACGCTGGTCAGGTCGAGCCACTCGCCGGGACTGTGGTCGCCGCCGCCGACCGGCCCGAGGCCGTCCAGGACCGGCAGTCCCGCGCCGGCGGCGAAGTTGGCGTCGGCGACTCCCCCGGTCTCGGCGGCGTCCGCCCCGACCCCGAGTTCCGCGGCGATGGCCAGGGCCTCGTCCGCCAGGGCGGCGACCTGAGGGGTGCGTTCCAGGGGCGGGCACTCCTCGCCCTCCGCCACCTCCACGGAGGTGCCCTCCACCCAGGTGCGGGAGGCCAGGCGCGCGATCTCGCGGCGGGCGTTCCACAGGCCGTCACGGGTGGCGGACCGCACCTCCACGTCGAGCACGGCCCGGTCGCAGACGACGTTGGTCCGCGAGCCCGCCCGCACCCGGCCGACGTTGACGGTCGTGCCGCCGGGGCCGCCGCCCAGCCGCTGGAGGGCGATGACGAGGTGGGCCGCCGCCAGGGCCGCGTTGGCGCCGCGTTCCGGTTCGACGCCGCTGTGCGCGGCCCGGCCGCGCACGGTCAGGCGCAGGTCGACCACGCCCTTGCGGGCGGTGACGAGGTCCCCGTTCTCGCGCGCGCACTCCAGGCAGAGGCCGAAGTCGGCCTCCTTGGCAAGTGTCTCGGTCAGCGGGCGGCTGCCGGGCGAGCCGATCTCCTCGTCCGGGGTGCACAGGAAGACCACCTCCCCGTAGTCGTCGGCGCCCAGGTCGTGCAGGGCTCCGATCGCGGCGATCCCCAGCAGCAGGCCGCCCTTGTCGTCGCAGACGCCGGGGCCGTACGCGGTGCCGTCCTCGATCCGCAGGGGCCGGGCGGCGGCCGTGCCCGTCTCGTACACGGTGTCCAGATGGGCCATCAGCAGCAGCCGGCCGCCGCCCGGCGTCCGGCCGGCGCGGCGGGCGATCAGGGCGTCGCCCAGCCGCCGGCCGTCCGGCGCGGAGCCCACCGGCACGGACCGGACCGCGAAGCCGAGCCCGCGAAGCCGCTCCGCGGCCATCGCGCCGACGGCGCGGACGCCCTCGCTGTCGTAGGACCCGCTGTCGACACCCGTCATCAGCTCCAGGCCGGCCAGGAAGGCGGGGTAGCGTCCCTCCACCGCCGCGCGCAGGTGCGCGGCGGTCGGCCGTCGGTGCACCGGGGCGCTCACAGGACCTTGGCCAGGAAGGACCGGGTACGCTCGCGCCGGGGCGAGGTCAGCACCTCACCCGGTGGGCCCGACTCGACGGCCACGCCGTCGTCCATGAAGACGGCGGTGTCGGCGACCTCCCGGGCGAAGCCCGTCTCATGGGTGACGACGATCATCGTCATGCCGTCCTCGGCCAGCCCGCGCATGACGTCCAGCACCTCGCCGACCAGCTCCGGGTCGAGCGCCGAGGTGGGCTCGTCGAAGAGCATCAGCTTGGGCTCCATCGCCAGCGCGCGGGCGATGGCCACACGCTGCTGCTGACCGCCGGAGAGCTGGGCGGGGTAGTTGCCGGTCCGGTCGCCGAGCCCGACCCGGTCCAGCAGCTTCAGCGCCCGCTCCCGGGCCGCCGCCTTCGGCTCGCGCCGCACCCGCACCGGCGCCTCCATGACGTTCTCCACCGCGGTCATGTGCGGGAAGAGGTTGAAGCGCTGGAAGACCATGCCGATGTCGCGGCGCTGGGCGGCGATCTCCCGTTCCTTCAGCTCGTACAGCACCGGGCCGCGGCGCCGGTAGCCGACCCGCTCCCCGTCCACGGTGAGGCTGCCGCCGTCCACCCGTTCCAGGTGGTTGACGCAGCGCAGGAAGGTGGACTTGCCGGAGCCGGACGGCCCCAGCAGGCAGCACACCTGCCCGGCGCCGACCTCCAGGTCGATGCCCTTGAGCACCTCGGTGCGGCCGAAGCGCTTGCGGACGCCCTCGGCGAGGACCATGGGTGCGCCGCTCACTCGCTCGCTCCCTTCACGGACCGGACGGGCCGGCGTACGGACAGCAGCCGCCGCAGCGGGGAGTCGCCGGCGCCGGCGCCCCGCCCGTAACGGCGCTCCAGCCAGGACTGCGGGATGCTCAGCAGCGAGACCAGCACCAGGTACCAGATCGCGGCGACCACCAGCAGCGGGATGACCTTGTAGTTCTGGGCGTAGACGTCCTGGATGTTGGACATCAGGTCGTGTCCGGCGATCACCGAGACCAGGGCGGTGGTCTTGAGCATGGTGACGGTGTCGTTGCCCATGGGCGGCACGATGACCCGCATCGCCTGGGGCAGCACGATCCGGCGCAGCGTCATGCCCGGCCGCATGCCCAGGGAGTGGGCGGCCTCGGTCTGCCCCTTGTCGATGGACTGGATGCCGCCGCGTATGACCTCCGAGGCGTAGGCGACCTCGTTGAGGCCGAGCGCCAGGAGCGCGGCGATCGTCGGGGTGACCAGCTCCGAGGTGGGGGCGGAGAAGAAGGTGATGTCGGTGAACGGGATGCCGATCATCACCTGCTCGTAGAACGCGCCCATGTACCCCCAGAAGATGATCTGCACCAGGATCGGGGTACCGCGGAAGACCCAGACGAACAGGGAGGCCAGCGAGGACAGCACGAGGTTGTCCGACAGCCGCATGACGGCGACGACGGTGCCGCCGACCAGCCCCATGACCATGGAGGCCGCCGTCAGCCACACGGTGGTCCACAGGCCGCTGAACACCAGGTCGTGCAGCAGGTAGTCGCCGACGGTGGGCCAGTCGAGGTTGGGGTTCTTCGCCAGTGACCACACGGTGCCGCCGCCCGCGGTGAGCGCGGCGGCGGCCGCCGCCCAGCGGCCCCAGTGCCGTACGGGCACGGTCCGCAGTTCCTGGACGCCCCGCTCGGCAGGCGGGCCGTGGCCGGCGGCGGTGATCGCGGTGGAGGAGGCCATGTCAGTCCACCGCCGCGTTCTTGGTGGCCTTCTCCACGCCGATGGAGCGGACGCCGTACTTGTCGAGGATCTTCCCGTAGGTGCCGTCGTCGATGAGCTGCTGGAGGGCGGCCTGGATGGCGTCGGTCAGCTCCGGCAGCTTCTTGCTGACGGCGATGCCGTTGGGCGAGGCGTTGTAGCCGCCCTTCGCCTCGGGGTCGTCCACCAGGTCGAAGGTGGAGCCGTCGCCGGCGGTCTTGGCGATGTACCCGGCGGCCGGCTTGGTGATGACGGCGGCGTCGGCCTTGCCGCTGCTGAGCGCGAGCTGGGTGTCGGAGTCCTTGGGGTAGGTCTGGAGGTCGATCTTCCCCTTGTCCGCCTTCGCGCACTCGGGCCCCAGCTCCTTGACGAAGTCGGCCTGGTTGGTGGCGGCCTGGGCGGCGACCCGCAGCCCGCACAGGTCCAGCGCGGTCCGGATCCCCTCCGGGTTGCCCTCGCGCACGAGGATGCCGGTGCCGGAGACGGAGTAGTCGACGAAGTCGAGCACCTTCTGGCGCTGCTTGTTGTCGGTCATGGCGGAGATGGCCACGTCGTACTTGCCCGCCTGGATCGCCGGGACGATGCCGTCGAACTTCTGGGGCGTGAAGGCGAACTCGACGCCGAGCCTGGCGCCGAGCGCCTGGCCGAGGTCGTAGTCGAGGCCGGTGATCCGCGTGCCGCCCTCCTTCTCGAACATCTCGAAGGGCGGGTAGGGGACGTCGGAGGCGACACGGACCTTCCCCGCCTCCCTGATCCGCTCGGGGAGCCTGTCGTGCAGCTCCGGGTCGGTCTCGACGGTGACGCCCGCGACCTTCGCCGACCGGGTGCCGTCCGCGGTCGCCGGTTCGGCGTCACCGCCGCAGGCGGTGAGCGAGGCTCCGCACAGCACGGCGGCGCCCAGCGCCAGGAATCTACGCATGGATGGTCCCCTCGGTGTCCTCTAATGCGGTAACAGACGTTACACACGCTCTCTTTACTTGAACAGAAGTAATGCACATAACGAATCTGTGAAGCCGCACTCCCGAACCGCCGTCCGGCGTGGTCGAATGAGGTGCCATGGCTGTCCCGTCCCCCACGCCCCCTTCCCCCGCACCGGTGTCCGCCGTCCCTCCGCAGGGCGGCCTGAGACAGGGCGGCGGCGGTCGTCCCGGCCACATGGTCGTGTGCGGCGACAACTCCCTGTCCCAGCGGCTGGTGCGCGAGCTCGCCTCCGTCTACGGCCAGAAGGTGACCGTCGTCCTGCCCTCGCTGCGCGGCGGCGACCAGGGCCCGCAGATCGCCGCGCTGGTCGGCGACCGGTGCCTGGGCGTACGGGCGGTGGAGGCCCAGGTGCCCGACGACGAGGCACTGCGGGAGGCGGGCATCGAGCACGCCGCCGCGCTGGCACTGACCTCCGGCGACGACCAGCTCAACATCCACACCGCCCTGCGCGCCCGCCGCATCAACCCCGAACTGCGCCTGGTCATCCGGATGTTCAACCGGACGCTGGGCCGCTACCTGGAGGACCTGCTCGACCGGACCATCGCCGCCCGCGTCCCCGGCCTGGACCAGAGGGCCGTGGACGCCTCCACCACCGTCCTGTCCGACGCGGACACAGCCGCCCCTTCCATGGTGGCGGCGGCCGTGGTCGGCACCAGCAAGGTCATCCACGCCGGCGGGCTGCTGCTGCGGTCCAAGGAGCGCACCGTCGGCACCGCCGGCCGCCGCGACCCGCTGTGCACCCTGGCCTTACTGCCCGACGCCCCGGACTCCGACGAGGGCGACGTCTACACCGACCCCGAGGACCACGACGGCCCCGTGCTGCTGCCCGACCCGCGCGAGCTGGAGGGCCTGCCGGACGGGCGCGGCACCGTCGTCCTGGAGGCGATCACCCGCCGCCCCGACCAGGCCGGCACTCCGGCCCCCCGCGTACCGCGACTGCCGGTGGGCAGCTTCTTCTCCCGGAGGCTGCGGGCCGCCCTGCTCGGGCTCACCGCGGTGGTCGTGCTGCTCGCCGCCGCGAACTGGTACGTCACCCGCGAGACGCCGCTGCACGCCGCCTACATCACCCTGCTCAACGTGATGTCCATCAACGAGCCCGAACTGGAGGGCAGCACCGGGGAGCAGGTCCTGCAACTGCTGGGCGGGCTGGCGGGCACCGCGCTGCTGCCGCTGATGTTCGCCGTCGTGCTGGAGAGCTACGGCACCTTCCGCCGGGCCGCCGCCCTGCCGCCCCCGCCGCGCGGCATCGAGAAGCACGTCGTCCTGCTGGGCCTGGGCAAAGTCGGCACCCGGGTGCTGGACCAGCTCCTGGAACTGGGCATCCCCGTGGTGTGCATCGAGCGCGACACCGAGGCCCGCGGCATCGCCACCGCCCGCGCGCGCCGGGTGCCGGCCCTGGTCGCCGACGTCACCGAGGACGGGGTGCTGGAGGAGGCGGGGATAGCGCGCAGCCGCGCCCTGCTGGCGCTGACCAGCGACAGCGGCACCAACCTGGAGGCCACGCTCTACGCCCGCCAGGTCAATCCCGACCTGCGGGTGGTGATGCGCCTGTTCGACGACGAGTTCGCCGCCACCGTCTACCGCACGCTGCGCGACACCTACCCCGGCGCGCAGACCCGCAGCCGCAGCGTCTCGGCGCTGGCGGCACCGGCCTTCGCCGGTGCCATGATGGGCCGCCAGGTGCTGGGCGCCATACCCGTGGGTCGCCGGGTGCTGGTCTTCGCCGCGGTCTCGGTGGCGGGCAACCGGCTGCTGGAGGGCCGCACCGCCGGCGAGGCGTTCCGCCCCGGCTCCTGGCGGATCCTGGCCCTGGACACCGCCCCGCCCGACCGCCGCCGAGCCGATCTGGGCTCCCTCACCTCCGGCACCCGCACCTACACCCTCACCGGTGACCTCGCCTGGCGGCTGCACGACGGCTACGTGCTCACGGCGGGCGACCGCGTGGTGGTGGCCGCCACCCGTGAGGGCCTGGGTGTCCTGCTCTCGGGCGAGGAACCGCGCGGGGCGGGCACGGACGGCGCGGGCGACACGGGCACGGACGATGCGGGGGCGGGGAGCCCGGCCCCCGCGCCGTGAACCGCGCCGCCGCCCGCCCCGGCGCGCGCTACACCGGGCTGCGCTCCGGTTCCGTACCGCCCGCCGCCCGGTCAGGGACC
Organism: Streptomyces shinuiensis; assembly: GCF_043660855.1. Lineage (NCBI taxonomy): Bacteria > Bacillati > Actinomycetota > Actinomycetes > Kitasatosporales > Streptomycetaceae > Streptomyces > Streptomyces shinuiensis. The sequence goes on from NZ_JBIHML010000001.1 coordinate 1,730,091, forward strand.
GGCTGGGTGACGCGGATCTTGGACTGGCCGTGCGGAAGCCTTTCCCAGTCGTCCATGAGACGCGCCGTCAGACCGTGGCTGGCCGCGAGATCGGTCAGCGTCTCGGTGCGGTAGTAGAAGTCCTCGCGCAGCACGTGGTGCTCGCGGCCCTCGGTGCGGTCGAAGGTGAAGTCGAAGAAGCCGCCCGGCGCCAGGATCCGCCCCACGTTCTCCAGGCACTGGTCGATGACGTCCAGCGGCGAGTGGGAGAACACGCTGTGGGCGTGGACGACCGTGAAGTGCCCCTCGGGCAGGAAGTCGAAGGTCAGGTCGTCGGCGATCGCCAGGTGGGGCAGTTTGCCCTGGAGCCCGTGGCGCACGACGGTCCGCTTGGCCTCGATCAGGATGTGGGGCGATATGTCGATCCCGTAGTAGTGGCCCGGTTTCAGGTGGTCGATGAACAGCCGGCCGGCCCGCAGGTTGCCGCAGCCGATCTCCAGCATCCGGTGCTCCGGCTTCAGCCCGTGCTCCAGCAGGTAGTCGAACTGCATCCGCCCGATGGCCAGCCACCGCTCGTACGACGGCCTGCCGCCCACCGCCGCCTCGGGGCTGCGGGCGGCGTCGGAGGCCATGACGGCCCGGTAGTACCCGATGTGGTCGTCGCGGTACCTCGCCCGCAGCCAGGCGTCGCGGGCGGCCCGGCGCAGATGGGCGGGGACGCGTCCGGGATGGCCGATCGCGTAGCGCGCCTTGTGGGCGAGGGTGGCACGGTTCCGGGAGAGCCTGGAGTCGGATGGGGTCTTGGTTCCCATGGAGACCTCCGCGTCGCTCGGGGTCGAGCCGGTGGCGTCAGTATGGGCGCGGCACCCTCACCGCACCCTCCGGCTGATCCGTTCGGGTGCCCGCCGGGCGCCGCGGGCAAGCCCCGCCCGGCAGGCTGGGGAAGGGCATGGCGGTCGGGTCTGCGTGGTACCCGGCTGCTCCCAGGCCCCTCCTCCGACAAGGAAGCACACATGATCGTCGTCACCGGAGCCGCCGGACAGCTCGGCCGTCTCACCGTCGAGGCCCTCCTGGAACGCGGCGTACCCGCGTCCCAGGTCGTCGCCGCCGTGCGCTCGCCGGAGAAGGCCGCCGGCCTCGCCCGGCGGGGCGTACGGGTGCGGGAGGCCGACTACGACCGGCCCGGCACCCTGGCCGCCGCGTTCGAGGGCGCGCGGCGGGTGCTGCTGGTGTCCGGCAGCGAGGTCGGCCGCCGCGTTCCGCAGCACCGGGCCGTCATCGACGCCGCCGGGGACGCCGGGGCGGAGCTGCTGGCCTACACCAGCGTCCTGCACGCCGGCACCACCACCGTCCCCGTGGCCCCCGAGCACCGGGAGACCGAGGAGTACCTGCGCGACTTCGGCCTGCCCCACTGCCTGCTGCGCAACGGCTGGTACACCGAGAACTACGAGCAGGCCGCCCGCCAGGGCCTGGAGACCGGGATGATCGCCGGTGCCGCCGGGGACGGCCGGATCGCGTCCGCCTCCCGCGCCGACTACGCGGCGGCGGCCGCCGCCGTCCTGGCCGACGAGGGGACCGACGGCCACGGGGCCCACACGAACGCCGTGTACGAGCTGTCCGGCGACACCGCCTGGACCATGGCCGACTTCGCCGCCGTCCTCACCGACCTGACCGGCACCGAGGTCGTCTACCGCGACCTGTCGGCGGACGGATACGCCAAGGCGCTCACCGGTGCCGGGCTGCCCGGGGAGACGGCCCGGTTCCTCGCCGGGACCGACGCCGCCATCGCCGCGGGCCACCTCGGCGACACCCCCGGCGAGCTCTCCCGCCTCATCGGCCGCCCCACCACCCCGCTGCGCGACACCCTCGCCGCACTCCTCGGAATCTGATCCGCCGCCCGCCTCCCCGTCAGGCGGCGGGCACGAGGGCGGACAGGGGCGGGGGTCCGCCCCAGAGCAGTTCGAACCAGACAACCTTGCCGACCGGCCCGCCCGGTCCGGCGGACCCGCCCTCGGCCGGGCAGTCGCCCCAGCGGTCGGCGAGCACGTCGAGGATGAGCAGCCCTCGCCCGCCCTCCCGGTCCGGTGGCGGCGGGGACGAGGACGGCGCGGGCACCCCCGGCCCGGCGTCCCACACGCTGACCCGCAGGACGGGGTGGAGCCACCGCAGCGTCACGGCGGCGGCGTGCTCGCCGTACCTGACGGAGTTGGTGGCCAGCTCCGAGGTCAGCAGCTCGGCGCGGCCCGCCAGCTCGGTCAGCCCGTGCGCGGCCAGCACGGCCCGCAGGGTCCTTCTGGCGATCCCCGGACCGCGCGGGTCGCGGGGGAAGCGCAGCTCGTACTCCCAGGGGTCGGCGAACGGGATCGGCTTCGGGAACGGTGGCGTGCTCACGCGGTCCTCCGGTGGAGTGTGAGGGCTGGTCGCGCCGTCGGGCACCGGTGCGCGGGGCGGTGGCCTGCCGTGCGCCCTCCCGGGCAGGGCACACGGTGCGCTTCCGCTGCGCGCTCGGCGATGCGGCGCGTTGGCGGACTTCACCGTAGAGCTGAACTCATAACGGGTGCTACCAAACTAATCAGAACGAGTTAACCCTTGTTGATCGCGTGGACCGGCGCGCCGGACATCGCCAGACTGTCCGCGGACAAGGAGAAGGCACATGGCACCAAGGCAGACCCCGACCATCCGCCAGCGCCGTTTCGGTGCCGAGCTGCGGCGGCTGCGCGAAGAGGTTGGCATGTCCGCGGAGACCGCGGCCGGCCTGCTGGGGACGAACCGGACGATGATCTCCAACATCGAGGCGGGCCGCTTCGGCATCAGCGAGGAGCGCCTGCGCCGCCTGGCCGGCATCTACGAGTGCGCCGACCAGGCGCTCGTCGACGCCCTGGCCGAGATGACCGGAGGCCGGAGGACCCACTGGTGGGAGGAGTACCGCGGCAAGGTTCCGCCGGACTTCCTCGACGTGTCCGAGATCGAGCACTACGCGGTGCGGCTGCGCACCGTACAGACCGCCCATCTTCCGGGCCTGTTCCACACCGAAGACCACGCGAGGGCGATCTTCGAACTCCTCGTACCACCGCTGCCCCGCCTTGAGGTGGAGCTGCGCGTGGCCCACCGTCTGGCCAGACAGGCCGTGGTCACCGACGACAGGGGGCTCCCGTATGTGGGCCTGATCCACGAGGCCGCCCTGAGGATGCAGTTCGGCGGCAGGGAGACCGCCCGCGCCCAGCTCGACCGGCTGCTGGAGGAAGGGGAACGCGACAACGTCACCTTCCTCGTGATCCCGTTCCGGGCAGGCGGGTTCCCCATGGCCGGAGACTCCGTGCTCTACGCCGACGCACCGAACCCGCGCCTTGATACCGTGCACATGGACTCGCCCACCGGCGCGGTGTTCATCGACTCTCCGACGCAACTGGCCGATTTCCGCAGCCGGTTGGATCTGATCGAGGAAGCGGCGCTGTCGCCCGGGGCGTCGAGGGACTTCATCAGCGCGATCGTCAGAGACCTGTGAGAGGTGCCGTCCGTGTCCGAACTCGTCTGGACCAAGTCGTCCTTCTCCGAAGCGGGCGGCAACAACTGCGTGGAAGTGGCCGCCGACGACAATGACGGCATAGCCGTCCGCGAGAGCACCGACCCCGGCCGCGTCCTCACCACCGACCGCGCCGCCTTCCGCGCCCTCCTGCGGGGCGCGAAGGCCGGGACGTTCGACCGTCTCGCGCGGTAGAGCCGCCCGGGTTAGGCTCCCGGCGGGACACGCCACCTGCGAAGGGGGGCCGCTCCGTGAGCGGGACAGGGACCGTGATCGCGGTCAGCAGCAGCGGTGAGCACTCGTTCACCAAGGCCAACCGGGAGAGCGTCACACTGCTCGCCGGGCTCGGGGTGGAGGGGGACGCGCACGCCGGGGAGACGGTCAGGCACCGCTCCCGCGTCGCCAAGGACCCCACCCAGCCGAACCTGCGTCAGGTCCACCTCATCCACGAAGAGCTGTTCGCCGAGGTCGGCGAGGCGGGCTTCACCGTGGGACCCGGCGAACTGGGCGAGAACATCACCACCCGCGGCCTCGACCTGCTCGGCCTGCCCACCGGCACGCTGCTGCGCATCGGCGCCGAGGCGGTCGTCGAGGTCACCGGCCTGCGCAACCCGTGCTTCCAGATCGACGACTTCCAGCGTGGCCTGCTCAAGCAGGTCGTCGGCCGCGACGAGAACGGCGACGTGGTGCGCAGGGCCGGGGTGATGGGCGTCGTGCGGACGGGCGGCGTGGTGCGTCCCGGCGACGCGATCGGGGTCGAACTGCCGGACGGCGCGCACCGCCCGCTGGAGAAGGTCTGAGCTTGGCCGACCGGGCCGCTCAGCCGGGCCGGCGGCGGGTCAGGACACGGGTGGTACCGCCGTCGTCCTCGGCGATGCCGCGCACGTGGGCGAAACCGATCCGCTCCGGCAGGGCGAGCGAGGCGGCGTTGGCCGCGTCAACGGTGGCGTGCACCTCCGGCAGGCCCAGGGCCGTGAATCCGTGGGCGACGAGCGCCCCGGCCACCTCGGTGCCCAGACCCCGCCCCGGGCGGCCGGGGCGGGGGCGTAGACGATCTCGTGGCCGCCGGCCCCATCGGTCCGCTTGATCTCCGCGTGGCCGACGTGTCGGTCCCCGGCGCGCTCGCGGACGGCCCGGACGTCGAACAGGCCCTGGGCGTGGACCTTGGTGAACACCCGCCCGAACAGGGCGCGGTCCCCGGCCTCGGAGGAGGGCCCGTCCCTCATCCAGCGGGAGACCCGGGTGTCCTGGAACAGCGCGACGAAGTCCTCCTCGTCACCGGGTGCACAGGCCTCCAGGAGCAGGCGCTCGGTGCGCAGGGGCGGCGGGAGGGCGGGTGCCGTGCGCGGACCCTGGCCGGGAGCGGCGCGTCCGGCCGGCTCGGTCACCGGACGGCCGCCGCGCCGCGCCGCTCGGTGGCGGCGATGGTGGCCGAGCCGACCACGCGGGTGCCGTCGTAGAGGACGATCGCCTGGCCCGGGGCGACACCGCGCACCGGCTCGGTGAAGGCGACGCGCAGCTCGTCGCCGTCCGGACCGCCGACCAGCTCGGCGGTGACCGGCGTCTCGCCGCCGTGGGCGCGCAGCTGGGCGGTGTACGTGCCCGGCCCGGCGGGCGGGGTGCCGCACCAGCGGGGGCGGATGGCCCTGAGGGCGACCACGTCCAGTGCGGAGGCCGGGCCGACGGTGACGGTGTTGTCCACGGGGGAGATGTCCAGTACGTAGCGCGGCTTGCCGTCGGGGGCGGGGTGGCCGATGCGCAGGCCCTTGCGCTGGCCGACGGTGAAGCCGTACGCGCCGGTGTGGGTGCCGAGCCTGTTGCCGTCCTCGTCGAGGATGTCGCCCTCGGCGGTGCCCAGGTGCTTCGCCAGGAAGCCCTGGGTGTCGCCGTCGGCGATGAAGCAGATGTCGTGGCTGTCGGGCTTCTTCGCCACCGCCAGGCCCCGGCGCTCTGCCTCGGCGCGGATCTCCTCCTTGGTGGTGGCGGTGTCGCCGAGGGGGAACATGGCGTGGGCGAGCTGCCGCTCGTCCAGCACGCCCAGCACATAGCTCTGGTCCTTGGCCATGTCGGTGGCGCGGTGCAGCTCGCGGGCGCCGTCCTCGCGCAGGACGACGGTGGCGTAGTGGCCGGTGCACACCGCGTCGAAGCCCAGCGCCAGGGCCTTGTCCAGCAGCGCGGCGAACTTGATCTTCTCGTTGCAGCGCAGGCACGGGTTGGGGGTGCGGCCGGCCTCGTACTCGGCGACGAAGTCCTCCACCACGTCCTGGCGGAAGCGCTCGGCCAGGTCCCACACGTAGAAGGGGATGCCGATGACGTCGGCGGCGCGGCGGGCGTCGCGGGAGTCCTCGATGGTGCAGCAGCCGCGGGCACCGGTGCGGAAGGACTGCGGATTCGCCGAGAGGGCGAGGTGGACGCCGGTGACGTCGTGGCCGGCCTCCACAGCGCGGGCGGCGGCGACGGCGGAGTCCACCCCGCCGGACATGGCGGCGAGGACGCGGAGGCGGGGGGCAGGGCTGGGCGCACCGGTCGTGTCAGTCATAGCGCCCTCCAGGGTACGGGTCCGGGTGCGCGCCGGCGGAACCGTACGGGTGTTCCCGGGCGTTGTGCGGTCTGTGAGCGAGAAGGAAGCCCCGGGCCATGCCCGGAAGGGGCGGCCGGTGGGCCGCCGCGCCCTGCTGGCCGGCGGCGCGGCGGTGGGCCTGGGCGCCCTCGGGTACGCGGCCCGCGACGACCTGGCCCGGACGTGGTGGCGGGTGCCGGGCGTGGACCGGCCGCGCACCGAGGGCGAGGTGGACCACCCGGGGGCGGACTGGCTGCCGGCGTCCGAGGCGAACTGGCGGCGGGCCGACCGCCCCTACGACTACACCGTCGACCGGGTGGTGGTGCACATCATCCAGGGCCCCTACGCGGTGGCCCTGAAGGTCTTCCAGGACCCGTCCCACCGCGCCGCGACCCACTACGTGGTGCGCACCTCCGACGGGAAGGTGACGCAGATGGTGCGGGAGCTGGACGTGGCGTACCACGCGGGCAACCGCGAGTACAACGAGCGCAGCATCGGCATCGAGCACGAGGGCTTCGTGGACCGTCCGGAGACGATCACCGACGCCACCTACCGGGCGTCGGCGGCGCTGACGGCCGGGATATGCGACCGGTACGGCCTGCTCCGGGACCGCGAGCACATCATCGGCCATGTCGAGGTGCCCGGCGCCGACCACACCGACCCCGGGCCGCACTGGGACTGGGACCGGTACATGCGGATGGTGCGGGACGTGCCGGTCGGCGAGGCCTGATCCGCGAGGCCCGAGCCGACCGCGGGCGGGCCGGTGGCCGGGCGGGGGGGGTCACGACAGCCCGGCTCCGCGGGCGCGCTCCACGGCCGGGCCGATGGCGGCGGCCACCGCGTCCACGTCCGCCCTGGTGGAGGTGTGGCCCAGCGAGAAGCGCAGGGTACCCCGGGCCAGCTCCGGATCGGTGCCCGTGGCCAGCAGGACGTGGCTGGGCTGGGCGACGCCGGCGGTGCAGGCCGATCCGGTGGAGCACTCGATGCCCTGGGCGTCCAGCAGGAGCAGCAGCGAGTCGCCCTCGCAGCCGGGGAAGGAGAAGTGCGCGTTGGCGGGCAGCCGCCCGGCCGGGTCGGGGTCGCCGCCCAGGACGGCGTCCGGCACGGCCTCGCGCACGGCCACCACCAGTGCGTCCCGCAGTGCGCCGATCTCCCGGGCGAACTCCCGGCACCGCTCGGCCGCCAGCCGCGCGGCGACCGCGAAGGCCGCGACGGCGGGTACGTCGAGGGTGCCGGAGCGTACGTCGCGTTCCTGGCCGCCGCCGTGCAGCAGCGGTGTGGGGGCCCACTCCCTGCCCAGCAGCAGCGCGCCGATGCCGTACGGACCGCCGATCTTGTGGCCGCTCACCGTCATCGCGGCCAGACCGGAGGCTGCGAAGTCCACCGGCACCTGGCCGACGGCCTGGACGGCGTCCGCGTGCATCGGGATGCCGAACTCGGCCGCGACCGAGGCCAGTCCGGCCGTGGGCTGGAGGGTGCCGATCTCGTTGTTGGCCCACATCACGGTGACCAGGGCGACGTCCTCGGGGTTTTTCTCCACCGCCTCGCGCAGCGCCTCGGGGTGGACCCGCCCCAGGGGGTCGACCGGCAGCCACTCCACCCGGGCGCCCTCGTGGTCGGCGAGCCAGTGGACGGCGTCGAGGACCGCGTGGTGCTCCACGGGACTGGCCAGGACGCGGGTGCGGACGGGGTCGGCCGCGCGCCGGGCCCAGTACAGGCCCTTGACGGCGAGGTTGTCGGCCTCGGTGCCGCCGGAGGTGAGGACCACCTCGCTCGGCCGGGCACCGAGGGCGGCGGCGAGGGCCTCCCGCCCCTCCTCCACCGTGCGGCGGGCCCGCCGCCCCGCCGCGTGGAGGGAGGAGGCGTTGCCGACGAGGCCGAGCTGGGCGGTCATCGCCCGCACCGCCTCCGGCAGCATGGGGGTGGTGGCGGCGTGGTCAAGGTAGGCCATGGTTAACCGATTCTACGAGCCGCCCGGACCGGGACGGGAGCGAGGACCGGCCACCCGGCCGGTCCCCGCTCTCCCGGGCCTCCGCCCCGGAAGCCGCGGGACGGGCGGGGCGCCCTCGGACGCCCTCAGTCGACCTTGTGCTCGGCCTGGAACATCCAGTGGTGCTTCTCGAGGTCGGCGATGATCGAGATGAGGATGTCCTGGGTCACCGGGTCGGGCTTCTCCGTGGCGTCCATGCGCTCGCGCATCCGGTTCACCACGGAGGCCAGCGCGTCGACCATGACCTCGACGGCCTTGTCGTCCCGGTGCCAGCCGCTCTCCACCCCGGTGATGCCGCTGCCGGAGGCGAGGGCGGAGGCGCGGCCGTCGGGCGCCAGGCCCAGGGCCGCGGCGCGTTCGGCGACCGTGTCGGAGTAGGTGCGCGCGGTGTCCACGACCTCGTCGAGCTGGAGGTGGATGGAGCGGAACCGCGGCCCGATCACGGTCCAGTGGACCTGCTTGGCCACCAGCGACAGATCGACCAGGTCCACCAGTGCGCCCTGCAGCGCCTCTCCGACGACCTTGAGGTCCTGGTCGGGCAGTGTGCTCTTCACGGTGTACATCCGTTGACCACCTTCACTTCTCTCGCATGGGATTTTTGCCGCATATGGCATCTTTCGTCCCTTTTCAGGCTACCCGTGGAGAGCTCCGCCACTCCCGTGCCGCCGGCCCCGCCCGTCCGGTCGCGCACCGCGTTCGCGCCGGTCACGGCGGGTGCCGGGGCACTCGGGCGACATCGTCACGTGTGCCCCGCGCCGCCCGCCGCATGCGGAAGCGGCTCCGGCCCCCCTCGGAGGAGGGGGGCCGGAGCCGCGGAGCGCGCGATGGAGGCGGCCCGGTCCGTGCTCAGGCAGGCAGGGCGCGGGCGAGCTGCCGGGACTGGGCGACCAGCCGGTCCTCGCCGTCCCAGACCTCGGCGTCCTCCTCCAGGAAGCCGCCGGCCAGGTTGCGGGTGGTGACGGCCACCCGTACCGGCCCGGGGGCCGGACGGCGGCGGACGTGGACGGTCAGCTCCACCGTCGGGACCCAGCCGGACAGGCCCAGATCGAAGGCGGTGGGCGGCAGGGCGTCCACCGCCAGCAGCAGGGAGAGCGGGTCGTGGTCCCGGCCGTCGGCCAGCCCGAACCAGCCGCGCATCTCACCGCGCCCGCTGGGTGCGCCGACCGCCCAGCCGACGGTGGCGGGGTCCAGGCGCAGGTCGATCTGGTGGGTGATGGGCGGAACGGCGGACGGATCCATGCCGTCCCTGGCCCCGAGGCAGCTCTCGTACGGCGGGATCTGCGGCGGCTTGGCGCTGGTGCGGACGTCGTCGGGCAGCGCGGCCAGGTCCCCGTAGCTCGCCAGCACGCGGATGCGCTCGACCTCCCGCCCCTCCTCGTCCCTCTGGAGCAGGGAGGCGGCGCCGGTGGACAGGGTGCGGCCGGCGCGCACGGCGGTGGTGCGCACGGTCGCCGGGCCGGGCTGGGAGGCGGTGAGGTAGTGCGCGGTGATGGTGAAGGGGTCGGGGTGCGGCAGTGCGTCGCCGAGGGCCCGGCCGAGCAGGGCCAGGAGATAGCCGCCGTTGACGGCGCGCTCGATGGTCCACTGGGCGGAGAGGCCGGCGACGTAGACGCCCTCCCCCTGTGCTGTGACGGCCGTGTCGCGGTCGAACGCGCTGGTACCGATGGTTGCCTCGGTCATGGCAGTACACGGTACAGGCTTTTATTACCGCCTAGTAGGCAAGTCTCGGCAGGTTCTGCCCACGCCTGCTCACACCTCCGCTCAAGCCCCCGCTCACGACTCCTCCCCGTTCTCCTCGGTCCGCCGGCTGCGGCGGTGCCAGGCCCTCGGCGCGCGCCAGTTGTAGCGCAGGGCCAGCAGCCGCAGGACGAAGGCGAGGGCGGCCGACGCGCCGCTGGTCACCCCGTTCAGATCCCCGGCCCTGATCAGCAGCGCCACCGCCACCGCCCCGACGACGGCCGGCACCGCGTAGACCTCGCGGTCCCAGCGCAGCAGCGAGGGCACCTCGTTGGCCAGGACGTCGCGCAGCACGCCGCCGCCCGCCGCCGTGGCCAGCCCCATGACCACCGAGGCGGTCAGGCCGAGCCCGTAGGCGTGCGCCTTGACCGTGCCGGTGACGCAGAACAGGCCGAGCCCGGCCGCGTCGAAGACCATCACCGCCCGGTTGATCCGCTCCACCTGCGGATGGAGGAAGAAGACCAGCGCCGTGGCGGCCATCGGGGTCAGCAGATAGCCGAGGTCGGTGAAGGCGGCCGGGGGCACCGCCCCGATCACCAGGTCCCGGAAGAGCCCGCCGCCCAGCCCGGTGACCGAGGCGAGCAGCGCCATGCCGACGACATCGAAGTTCTTGCGGACGGCGAGCAGCGCGCCGGAGACGGCGAAGACGAAGATCCCGGCCAGGTCGAGCCAGTGCTGGACGGAGGGGGTGAACAGATCCACCCCCCGGTTGTAACAGGCGCCGTCTGCGCCGCACCGCCCGCCTCCGCGCCCGTCGGGCGGGAAGGCGGGCGGTGCGGGGGCGGGCGGCCCCGGAGGGGCCGGGAGGGTGCGGCGCGCGGCTCACTCTGCGGCGGTCACGGCCCTGTCCGTCTTCACGGCCTCGGCCGGCTCGGTGTGCCCGCCGTGTCCGGCCGGGACGACCTGGGCCGCGTTGTGCGTGGGGCCGATCCGGCCGTCGGCGATCTGCTCGGCCCAGTGGCACGCCACCTTGTGCCCGCCGCCCAGATCCCGCAGCTCGGGGCGGTCGGTCGCGCAGAGCGTGTCCTGCTTCCACGGGCAGCGGGTGTGGAAGCGGCAGCCCGCCGGCGGGTTCGCCGGGGAGGGCAGGTCGCCGGTGAGCAGGATGCGCTCGCGGCTGTCCTCGACCTCCGGGTCGGGCACCGGCACGGCCGACATCAGCGCCCGGGTGTACGGGTGCCGGGGCTCGGCGTACAGCGTGTCGCTGGGCGCCTCCTCCACCAGCGAGCCCAGGTACATCACCCCGACGACGTCGGAGATGTGCCGCACCACGGCCAGGTCGTGGGCGATGACCACATAGGTCAGCCCCATCTCCTGCTGGAGCTCCTCCAGCAGGTTGATCACCTGCGCCTGGATGGAGACGTCCAGCGCGGAGACCGGCTCGTCGCAGATGATCACGTCCGGTTCCAGGACCAGTGCCCGGGCGATGCCGATGCGCTGGCGCTGCCCGCCGGAGAACTCGTGCGGGTAGCGGGAGAGCGAGCCCGCCGGCAGCCCGACCCTCGCCAGGATCCTGCGGATCCTCTCGCGGCGCTCGGCCTGATCCGCGCCGATGCCGTGGGCCTCCATGCCCTCGGAGAGGATCGACTCGATGTTCTGCCGGGGGTTGAGGCTGCCCAGCGGGTCCTGGAAGACCATCTGGAGCCGGCGGCGGAAGCGGCGCATCTCCTCGTCCGGCAGCTTCGCCAGGTCGGTGCCGTCGAAGACGACCTCGCCGTCGGTGATGTCCACCAGCCGCAGGACCGCCCGGCCCAGCGTGGTCTTGCCGCAGCCCGACTCGCCCACCAGGCCGTACGTCTGGCCGGGCTCGACGGAGAGCGAGACGCCGTCGACGGCGTAGACGTGGCCGACCGTGCGGTCGAAGAGGATGCCCTTCTTCACCGGGAAGTGGACCTTCACACCGTTCAGTTGGAGCAGGCTCATGCTCCGGCCTCCTTCTCGGCCGTGCCGGCCGTCCCGACCGCCGCGTCCTTCTCGACCGCCGCGGCCCTCTCCACCGGCTCCGCCTTCTCAGGCGGCTCGGCCGGCGCGGACTCGCGCAGACCGGCGGCGCCCCCGGAGAGCACCGGGTTGACGCACCGCACCTGGTGTCCGGGCTCGCGGGACTCGCCCAGCACCGGGGTGCCCTCAAGGCACTCCAGCGTGTAGTGGTCGCACCGGGGGGCGAAGGCGCAGCCGTCCTCCCAGGCGATCGTGTCGTTGATGGAGCCGCGCACCGGCCTCAGCGGCTCACCGCGCGGCGCGTCGAGCCGGGGGATGGACCCCAGCAACCCGTTGGCGTACGGGTGGGTCGGCGCGTCGAACAGCTCGCGCCGTGCGGCGGACTCCACCACCTTGCCCGCGTAGAGCACGTTGACCTGGTCGCACAGGCCGGCGACCACGCCCAGGTCGTGAGTGATCATCAGCAGGGCGGTGCCCTCCTCGTCGACCAGTTCCTTGAGCAGTTCCAGGATCTGGGCCTGGATCGTCACGTCCAGCGCGGTGGTCGGCTCGTCGGCGATCAGCAGCCGCGGCGCGCAGGCCACCGCCATGGCGATCAGGGCGCGCTGGCGCATGCCGCCGGAGAGCTGGTGCGGGTACTCCTTCAGCCGCCGGGCGGGGTCGGGGATGCCGACCCGCTCCAGCAGGGAGGCGGCCTCCCTGCGGGCGGCCTCGCCCTTCATCCCCCGGTGCCGGGCCAGGATCTCGGTGACCTGGACCCCGATGGGCACCACCGGGTTCAGCGAGGACAGCGGATCCTGGAAGATCATGGCGAGCTGGGAGCCGCGCAGGTCGCGCATCCTCTTCGGGCTCAGGGTCAGCAGGTCGGTGCCGTCGAAGTCGGCCCGGCCGCCGGCCTTCACGCCCCTGGGGGGCAGCAGTCCCATCAGGGCCAGCGAGGTGACGGACTTGCCGCAGCCCGACTCGCCGACCAGGCCGACGACCTGGCCCTGGTCGACGTCGAAGGACACTCCCGACACGGCCTTCACATCGCGCCGGCCGCGCTGGGTGAAGGTGACGGTCAGTTCGTCCACGGAAAGCAGGGCCATGTGATCAACTCCGCAGTTTCGGGTCGAGGGCTTCCCGCATCGCCTCGCCCAGCAGGGTGAAGCCGAGCGCGGTGACGATGATGCCCAGCGCGGGGTAGACCGCGAGCATCGGTGCGCTGTCGAAGTAGCCCTGCGCCTGGGCCAGCATGACGCCCCACTCCGGTTCGGCGGCATCGGGGTTGCCCAGGCCGAGGTAGGACAGCGCCGCCGCCTCGATGATGGCGGTGGCCAGGCTCAGGGTGGCCTGGACGATCACCGGGCTCAGCGAGTTGGGCAGCACATGGCCGAGCGCGATGCGCCGCTTGCGCACCCCCAGGGCCTGGGCGGCCAGCACGTAGTCCGAGCCGCCCTGCGCCAGCATGGCGCCGCGCAGCAGCCGGGCGAAGATGGGGATCTGCACCACGCCCACCGCGATCATCACGGTGGTCAGGGACTGGCCCAGGACCGCCGCGATGGACACGGCCAGCAGCAGCGAGGGCAGCGCCAGCATGATGTCGATGACGCGCATCACGGCGGTGTCGATCCGGCGGCCGACCTTGCCGCCCAGCACCAGAGCGGCGCCCGAGGCGCCGCCGACCAGCGCGCCGACGGTGAAGCCCAGCAGCGTGGCGACGATACCGACCAGCAGTGTCTGGCGGGCTCCCACCAGCAACCGGGAGAACTCGTCGCGGGCCAGATGGTCCAGACCGAGCCAGTTCTCGGCGCGGGGGCCGACGAAGATGTTCTGGTTGGTGAGGACCTCGCCGCGCCACAGCTGTGCGGTGGGGCTGTACGGGGCGACCCACGGGCCCACGAGCGCGACCACCACGAACACACCGATGACGCACGCGCCGATCACGGCCATCTTGCTGGCCTTCAGCCGGCGCCAGGCCTCGACCCACAGACTGGCGCCCGTGGAGGTCTCGGTGGAGGCGGTGAGCTCGGCGAGCCGGTCGATCTTGTCGGTCTTGGTGCTCATCAGTGCACCCGCACTCTCGGGTCGATAAGGCTGTAGGCGAGGTCAACCAACAGGTTGATGACGACGTACGCAGCCGCGATGAACATGATGAAGCCCACCAGGACCGGGTAGTCGCGCTCGTCGATGGCGGTCTTGATGAACGAGCCGATGCCGCCGAAGGCGAAGACCGACTCGGTGAGCACCGCGCCCGACAGCAGACCGCCGGTGAGCAGGCCGACGGCGGTGACGATCGGCAGCAGCGCGTTGCGCAGCACGTGGCGGCCGCGCACCACCTGCCGGCTCAGGCCCTTGGACTCGGCGGTGCGCACGTAGTCCTCGCCGAGCACCTCCAGGACGCTGGCCCGGGTCATACGGGTGATGATGGCCAGCGGGATCGAGGAGAGCGCCAGGGCCGGGAGCACCAGGTGCATCACCGCGTCCCAGGCCGCGTCGAGCTCGCCGGTGAGGATGCCGTCCAGGACGTAGAAGCCGGTGACCCCGGTGGCGTCGATGCCGGTGGTCTGGCGCCCGAAGCTGGGGAACCAGCCGAGCTGGACGGCGAAGACCGCCTTGAGCAGGAAGGCCAGGAAGAACACCGGGATGCAGATGCCCACCAGGGAACCGGAGACCGCGGTGACGTCCAGCCAGCTACCGCGCCGGCGGGCGGCGAAGTAGCCCAGCGGCACACCGACGGCGATGGCGATGATCATGGCCGAGATCCCGAGCTCCACCGTGGCGGGGAACGCCCGGGTGAACTCGTCCCACACCGGCTGGCCGGTCTGGGTGGAGACTCCCAGATTCAGCTCGGACAGCCGTTTGAGGAAGCGGCCGTACTGGACCCACACGGGCTGGTCGAGGCCGAGGGCCGCCTCGATGCGGGCCCTGTCCGCGGCTGTGGCGCGCTCGCCGAGCATGGCCGCGGCGGGTCCGCCGGGCAGCCGGTTCAGCCAGATGAACAGCAGAACCGACAGGCCCAGCAGGGTGGGTATCAGTTGGAGCAGTCTTCGTACGACGAGACGCAACACCCCGCGATGCCCCTTTCTTGGTCCTCATGGGCAGGTCCGCCCGGCCACTTCGGATGCCGTGGCCGGGCGGACCTGCGCGCGGTCATGCGTTTACTTGAAGGAGACCTCGGCGAAGTTCTCCTGCGTCAGCGGGGAGACCTTCGGGGGGTTGACGTCCTTGGCGAACGCGATGGACGGCGGGGAGGAGGAGACCGGGACGCCCGGGATGTAGTCCATGATCACCTCGTTGGCCTTCTTGTACAGCTCGACCCGCTTGGCGGTGTCCGGCTCGGCGCCGGACCCCTTCACCGCGTCGAAGACCTTGTCGTCGCGGAAGCCCCACTGCTTGTCGTAGCCGGCGAACCAGGTGCCGATGAAGTTGTAGGCGTCGTTGAAGTCACCGGTCCAGCCCAGCAGGTGCAGGTCGCAGGTGCCGGCCTCGGTGGCGTCGATGTAGTCCGGGGCCCACTTCATGGGCTTGGGCTCGACCTTGACGCCGGCCTTCTCCAGGTCCGCCTTCATCAGTTCGAACATGTCGGCCGGGGCGGGCATGTACGGGCGGGTGACCTCGGTCGGGTAGCAGAAGGTGACCTTGAGGTTCTCCTCGCCGGCCTTCTTGAGCAGGTCCTTGGCCTTCTTCGTGTCGAACTCGTAGGTGGCGACCTTGTCCGAGTGGCCGTCGACGGTGTCCGGCATGAACTGGGTGGCCACCACGCCGCCCTCGGGCAGCTGCGTCTTGACGATGTTCTCGCGGTCGATGGCGTGGGTGATCGCCTGGCGGACGTCCTTCTTCTCCAGGGCCTTGTTCGCCTCCTGCGACATGCCCATGTAGAAGATGTTGAACACGCCGCGGACCGGGACCTGGAAGCCTTCCTTCTCCAGGGTCTTCACGTCCGAGGGCGCGACCAGGTCGTAGCCGTGGATGTTGCCGGCCTGCAGCGCCTGGCGGCGCGCGGACTCCTCGGCGATGGTGCGGAAGACCAGCTTCCCGACACCGGCCTTCTCACCCCAGTAGTCGTCGAACCGCTCGAGGGTGACTTCCTTGTTGCCCTTGTCCCACTCGGTGATGCGGAAGGGGCCGGTGCCCGCGACGGCGCCGGCCTCCTGGCTGTACTTGGGGTAGGAGATGGCGTCGCCCTCGCCGCTCAGCTCCTGCTTCTCGTAGGCGTCGATGGCCTTCGGGGAGTGGATGGCCAGCGCCTGGAGGGAGAAGCCGCCCGGCAGGTTGGCCGTGGCCTCGTGCACGTTGATGACGGCGGTCAGCTCGTCCTTCGCCTCGCAGCCCTTGTAGTTGGCCTTGGGCGTGTCCTTGCTCTCGTTCTCGGCGAAGCCGCCGAAGATCTTCTGCCAGTAGTAGGAGACCGCGCTCTCCTGGTACGTGCCGGTCCAGTTGAACCAGTGGTCGTAGTTCTTGCACACCGCCTCGGCGGTCAGCTTCTCGCCGTCGTGGAACTTCACGCCCTCGCGGAGGTTGAAGGTCCACTCGGTGCCGGTCTCGTCGGCCTCCCACGACTCGGCGAGGCCGCCGACCAGCTCGGTGCCGCCCGGCTCGTGCTCGATCAGCGCCTCGAAGGCCTGGCGGGTGACCCGGAACGTCTCACCGTCGCTCGCCAGCGCGGGGTCCAGGGAACCCGGGTCTCCGGCGGCGCCGAAGACGAAGGTGTCCCCGCCCTCACCCTCGCTCTTCTCGCCTCGTTCACTGGCACATCCAGTGGCGATCACACCAACCGCGAGGGCCGCCGCAATCGTCTGGACGACCCTGGAACCGGTTATTCGCATGTTCCACCTCAGGGGTCGGTGACGGTTTGACTGCTGGTCGCCCGAACAGTACTGCGCCCAACCATCGGTGTGAACTGTCCGCATGTCGGTGATATAGACCTGAGACCCTGGCGCCCGAAATGACATCAGCGCAGGTCAAAGCGTTGATACCGGACGAAACCACCGGTCGTCGGCGGGCCGCGTCAGTAGGGGCGGGGGTAGCCGTAGCCGTGCCCGGGGGCCGCCGCGGGGGCGGCGGCATGGGCGTCACGGTCGAAGAAGGGACGGGAGTTGGCCCGCAGCCACATGGCGACCGGATCGTACTCGTCCGACATCGACACCGTGGACACCGCCAGCCCGTCCGGCACCGCGGCCACCGACTGCTGCATCATCGACCGCACCGAATCCACCGCCTGCGGCGCGGAGTCGTACAGGTCGAGCCCGATCACCAGCTGCGGCGCGCCCAGGGCGGGCTGCACCCAGGCCCGGCGCAGGGTGCGCACGGCGGGCGTGCGGTGGGCGTTGTGCGCCAGCTGGGCGTAGAAGTGCGGTACGTCCACGGTCGGTTCGCCGATGCGCAGCGGCCCGGCCGGCAGCCTATCCAGCCCGACCGCGATCCGGCGCAGGTCCAGCCAGGGGACGCCGACTCCGCCGCCGGGCGCGTGCGGGTTGAGCCACAGCCCCCAGCGGTCGGGGAAGAGGGCGGCGGCGATGTCGCGTCCGCCGACCACCTCGTGGTCCCTGGTCCAGCCGGAGGCCGTCAGCTCGTGCTCGGAGGTCACACAGGGCGCGTAGCCGTGCCCGGCGACCTCCATGTTCCCGTACTGGGCGTCGGGGGACCCGGCCCGGCCGTGCCAGAGCAGCATCCGCACCCGGCCGGAGGCGAGGGCGTGCAACAGCGCTTCATAGGTGTCGTACCGCCCGGGCGCCACCTGCCGCAGCAGCTGCTCAACGCTTCCACCCGCGCTCACGTGGGCCGCCCCTTCTCGCGTCGTCCTCGCTCACCGGGCCGCGCGCGCGTCCCGTCCCGACATCCAACCAGCTTACGGTCAGCACCCGACAGGGTCCGGACCGCTCGGCCGTTTCCGGGCAGGGGTGCCCGGGCCGGACACCCGGGCGCGGCCGCGCGGGACACCGGACGGCCCGGATGTCAGTACGGCTGGTCCTGGCGGTTGTAGAAGGGCCGCACGCACTGGCGCATCCAGTCCACGACCGGATCCTGGGCCGCGTCCAGCAGCACCATCTGCACCGGCCACCGCACCGGTTCCCGGCCCAGCGCGCGGCCGAGCGCGTCGTGCGCCGCCGCACGGGCCTGCGTGTCCAGCAGGTCCAGCTCCACTCCGACGAACAGCGCGGGCGGATCGCCCTCGACGCTGGCCAGGCCGCGGCGCGCGGTGCGGACCTGCGGCAGCACCGCGAACTCACCGGCCGCGGCGGCCAGGAAGTCCACCGGCTCCTCCTGCCAGTCGGGCTCGAAGAGCCGGACCCGGGCGCCGCCGGCCATCCCCGGGATCCCCTCGGCCCCGCCCTCGCGGCACAGTTCGGCCACGGCGTCCGGGGGCAGGGGGACGCCGACGGTGCCCTCGGGATTGACCGCGATACCCATCTGCGGCGGCAGGCCGCGGGCGAACTCCCGCGCGGGCGCGACGGCGAAGGGCAGATGCGAGCCGACGCACCGCAGGAACTGCTGCTCGGAGCTGAAGACGGGGACGTAGGGCGCCCCGTCGAGCTGGATCGTGGGCAGGTCGAGGCTGGGGCTGTCGGGCCCGCCGCCCTCGGGCAGCGGGACCCACAGACTGCTGCGTCCGAGCACCTCCAGCAGCCGGGCGCCCGCTCGGGGGGCGCCGAGGGAGGCGGCGAGGGTCTCCTCCAGCTCGTTGCCGGGCCAGCCGCCGCCGTGCCCCGGTCCGTACTGCTGCGGGATGGTCATGGGAAAACCTTATCGGCACCGGGCGGGTGCGTCCGTCCGCCGGCCGCGCCCGCGTTCACGGGGCACCGGAGCACGGACATCAGTCGAACACCACCCCGCGCAGCGCCCCCGCCGCCGTCCGGTCCAGCAGCACCGACGCGACGCAGCCCGGGGGCAGCCGGCCGGCCTCCGCGTCCGCCACCAGGCGGCGCACCGCCCGCCGGTGCCGGGCGAAGGCGTACGCCGACACCCCGCGCCCCCGCTCCGCCTGCCCGGCCAGCGCCACCCGAGGCGGTACGTCCAGCAGCAGCAGGTGCACGGCACGCCCGCGCCGCCGCGCGTCCCGGGCCAGCCAGCGGCGCACCCAGCCCTGGGCTCCGCAGTCGTGCACCACCACTCCGGCACCCGAGGCCAGGGCCCGCCGCAGCGCGAGGTAGTGCGCGATCCGCACCAGGGGGCGGTAGACGGCGTACGGCAGCCGGGCGGGCATCCGCCGCTCCCAGCGCTCCCGCATGTCCTGGGAGTCGATCCGCACCACCGCGTCGTCCTCGGCGACCACGCGGCGGATCAGGGTGGACTTGCCGCTGCCCGGCAGCCCGGAGACGACCACCCGGTCGCCCGCGGGGAAGCGCAGGACCCGCACCGCCGCGGTGCCGCGCAGATCGCGTCCGCCGGCTCTCCCGGCTCTCTCCGGCGCCGCCGCGGGCACCGTCTTCCCCGGCGCCGCCCTGCGCCGGGGCGGCGCTCCGCCCTGTGCCGTACAAGCACTCTCCAGGCTGCTCACCGGATACGCCCTCCCCGCTTTCGCGCCACGTGCTCGCGGCGTCACCCCGAGCGTGTCAAGAAGGGCGACGGTGGACAAGACGGCCGTTCACCAGGTGTGTCACGGCGCCGTACCCGTCTCGTCCCGGGCCCCGCGACGCGGCTTCGCGCCCGCCCGGGGGCGGTGTGCGCCGGGCGTGCGATGATGAGCGGGCCAACTGCATACCGGCCGATCGAGTCCGCACGGGAGAGTTCCCGGAAACGCTGGTCACGACGGTTTCCGGGGCGCCGAAGGAGCAAGTCCTCCCTTGAATCTCTCAGGCCCCGTTACCGTGTGGACGAGGCAGATCTGAAAAGCGGGCGGTCCCCGAGCGGAGTCGTCCCACCCAAGGTGCAAGCCGTGGCCCGCCCGTGCGGACTCGTGGCGAACCTCTCAGGTTCCGATGACAGATGGGGAGGACGTGTCCTTCCCACCGTCCTCGCACGACATCGCCACCTCGCCCGGGAGCTTGCCGACCATGAGTGATTCCCCCCGCCGTACCGCCCTCGACTCCGTGCACCGCGCCCTGGGCGCGACCATGACGGACTTCGCGGGCTGGGACATGCCGCTGCGCTACGGCAGCGAGCGCGACGAGCACAACGCCGTGCGCGCCCGCGCCGGCCTGTTCGACCTGAGCCACATGGGTGAGATCGCCGTCACCGGCCCGCGGGCCGGTGAGCTGCTGGACCGCGCCCTGGTCGGTCATCTGTCCGCCGTCGCCGTGGGCCGGGCGCGTTACACCATGATCTGCGACGAGTCCGGCGGCATCCTCGACGACCTGATCGTCTACCGGCTGGGCGAGGAGGAGTACCTGGTCGTCGCCAACGCCTCCAACGCCCAGGTGGTACTGGACGCCCTCACCGAGCGGCTCGGCGGCTCCGGCCTCACCGGCGCCGCCGTGCGCGACGACCGCGACGCCTACGCCCTCCTGGCCGTCCAGGGACCGCGGGCGGCCGCCGTCCTGGCGAAGGTCACCGACGCCGGTCTCGACGGTCTGAGGTACTACGCCGGGCTGCCCGGCACGGTGGCGGGCGTGGAGGCGCTGATCGCCCGCACCGGTTACACCGGCGAGGACGGCTTCGAGCTGTTCGTCGCCCCCGGTGACGCCGAGGTGCTGTGGCGGGCGCTGACCGAGGCCGGCGCGGACGCGGGCCTGGTGCCGTGCGGGCTGTCCTGCCGCGACACGCTGCGGCTGGAGGCGGGCATGCCGCTGTACGGGCACGAGCTGACCCGTTCCACCACCCCCTTCGAAGCCGGGCTCGGCCGCGTGGTGAAGTTCGACAAGCCCGGCGACTTCACCGGCCGCGCCGCCCTGGAGGCCGCCGCCGGGCGGGCCGCCGAGAACCCGCCGCGCAGGCTGGTCGGCCTGGTCGCCGCCGGCCGCCGGGTGCCGCGCGCCGGGTACGCGGTGGTCGGCGCGGACGGCTCGGTGATCGGCGAGGTCACCTCCGGCGCCCCCTCCCCCACGCTGGGCAGGCCGATCGCCATGGCGTACGTGGACGCCGCCCACGCCGCCCCGGGCACCGAGGGTGTGGCGGTGGACATCCGCGGTACGCATGAGCCCTACGAGGTCGTCGCGCTGCCGTTCTACCGGCGCGAGCGCTGACGGCCCGGGCCGCCGCCGACCGACCGCCCGACCACTTGCCGCACCACCTGCCCGGGGCACCGTCCCACCTGGCAAGACCCGTTTCTCACACCACACCCCTGATCAGGAGAATCACGCCATGAGCAACCCCCAGCAGCTGCGCTACAGCAAGGAGCACGAGTGGCTGTCGGCCGCCGAGGACGGCGTCTCGACGATCGGCATCACCGAGCACGCGGCGAACGCGCTCGGCGACGTCGTCTTCGTGCAGCTCCCGGAGGTCGGCGACACGGTGACCGCGGGCGAACCCTGCGGCGAGCTGGAGTCGACCAAGTCGGTCAGCGACCTGTACGCGCCGGTCACCGGTGAGGTCACCGAGGTCAACCAGGACGTGGTGGACGACCCGGCGCTGGTGAACTCCGCCCCCTACCAGGGCGGTTGGCTGTTCAAGATCCGGGTGACGGACGAGCCGGGAGACCTGCTGTCCGCAGACGAGTACACCGCCTTCACCGGCGAGTGAGCGGCGGCCCGCCCGCCTCTTCCGCACCCGGACCCGCCGTCCGCCAGCACACCACGATCGGAAAGACCCGGATGTCGCTTCTGAACAGTTCCCTGCACGAGGTCGATCCCGACGTCGCCGCAGCCGTCGACGCCGAGCTGCGCCGCCAGCAGACCACCCTGGAGATGATCGCCTCGGAGAACTTCGCCCCGGTCGCCGCACTCCAGGCCCAGGGCTCGGTCCTCACCAACAAGTACGCCGAGGGCTACCCCGGCCGCCGCTACTACGGCGGCTGCGAGCACGTCGACGTGATCGAGGACATCGCCCGCGAGCGGGTGAAGGCCCTCTTCGGCGCCGAGGCCGCCAACGTCCAGCCGCACTCGGGCGCCTCGGCCAACGCCGCGGCGATGTTCGCCCTGTTGCAGCCGGGCGACACCATCCTGGGGCTGGACCTGGCGCACGGCGGCCACCTGACCCACGGCATGAAGATCAACTTCTCCGGCAAGCTGTACGACGTGGTCGCCTACCACGTCGACGCCACCACCGGCCTGGTCGACATGGAGGAGGTCGAGCGGCTGGCGGGGGAGCGCCGCCCGAAGCTGATCATCGCCGGCTGGTCGGCATACCCCAGGCAGCTCGACTTCGCCGCCTTCCGCCGCATCGCCGACGAGGTGGGCGCGCTGCTGATGGTGGACATGGCGCACTTCGCCGGCCTGGTGGCCGCGGGCCTCCACCCCAACCCGGTGCCGTACGCGGACGTGGTCACCACCACGACCCACAAGACCCTGGGCGGTCCGCGCGGCGGGGTGATCCTGTCGAAGCAGGAGCACGCCAAGAAGATCAACTCGGCGGTCTTCCCCGGCCAGCAGGGCGGTCCGCTGGAGCACGTCATCGCGGCGAAGGCCGTCTCCTTCAAGATCGCGGCGACGGAGGAGTTCAAGGACCGTCAGCGCCGTACCCTTGAGGGCGCGAAGCTGCTGGCCGAGCGGCTGACGCGGCCGGACGCGGCCGAGGCGGGCGTGTCCGTGCTGTCGGGCGGCACCGACGTCCATCTGGTCCTGGTCGACCTGCGCGACAGTGAGCTGGACGGCCGGCAGGCCGAGGACCGCCTGCACGCCATCGGCATCACCGTCAACCGCAACGCCATCCCGAACGACCCCCGTCCGCCGATGGTCACCTCGGGCCTGCGCATCGGCACCCCGGCGCTGGCCACGCGCGGCTTCACCGCGGACGACTTCCGCGAGGTCGCGGACGTCATCGCCGAGGCGCTGAAGCCCTCGTTCGACGAGGCGAAGGCCAAGGGGCTGGCCGGCCGCGTGTCCGCGCTGGCCGACAGGCACCCGCTGTACCCGGGCCTTTAGGCCCCGGCACGGCACCCGGGTGCGCCGCCGGCCGGGCGGCGCACCCGGCCCCACCGGCCCCACCCCGGTCCCGCCCGGTCCTACCGACACCGTGTCCCCGCCCCGCACATCCGCGGGACTCCACGCCCGCCGCACCCGGCGGGCCGCGAACCACGAGCAGACAAGGGAGTCCGCCACCGTGGCCATCTCCGTCTTCGACCTCTTCTCCATCGGCATCGGCCCCTCCAGCTCCCACACCGTCGGCCCGATGCGGGCGGCCGGGATGTTCGCACGCCGGCTGCGGAAGGAAGGCGCGCTGGCCCGCACCGTCTCGCTGCGGGCCGAGCTGTTCGGCTCCCTGGGCGCCACCGGACACGGCCACGGCACGCCCAAGGCGGTGCTGCTGGGCCTGGCGGGCCACTCGCCGCGCACCGTCGACGTCGAGGCCGCGGAGGCGGAGGTCGACCGGGTGCGGCGCTCGGGACGGCTGGGCCTGCTCACCGCCGGCGGGGAGGACCGTGAGGCCCACGGCGGCCACGAGATCGCCTTCGACGTCGACCGCGACCTGGTGCTGCACCGCCGCCGCTCGCTGCCGTACCACGCCAACGGCATGGCCCTGGCCGCGTACGGCGCCGACGGCACGCCGCTGCTGGAGAAGACCTACTACTCGGTGGGCGGCGGCTTCGTGGTGGACGAGGAGGCGGCCGGCTCCGGCCGCATCAAACTCGACGACACGGTGCTGAAGTACCCCTTCCGCACCGGTGACGAGCTGCTGCGCGCCACCCGCGAGACGGGCCTGTCCGTCTCGGCGCTGATGCTGGAGAACGAGCGGGCCTGGCGGAGCGAGGAGGAGATCCGCGCGGGTCTGCTGGAGATCTGGCGGGTGATGCGCGAGTGCGTGGCCCGCGGCCTGTCGCGGGAGGGCATCCTGCCCGGCGGCCTGAAGGTCCGCCGGCGCGCGGCCGCCTCGGCACGGCGGCTGCGCGCCGAGGGTGACGCCGCGGCGCGCGCCATGGAGTGGCTGACGCTCTACGCGATGGCGGTCAACGAGGAGAACGCCGCCGGCGGGCGCGTCGTCACCGCCCCCACCAACGGCGCGGCGGGCATCATCCCGGCCGTGCTGCACTACGCGATGGAGTTCGTGCCCGGAGCGGACGACGACACGGTCGTGCGTTTCCTGCTGACCGCGGGAGCCATCGGCCTGCTGTTCAAGGAGAACGCCTCCATCTCCGGCGCCGAGGTCGGCTGCCAGGGCGAGGTGGGCTCGGCCTGCTCCATGGCCGCCGGCGGCCTCGCCGAGGTCCTGGGCGGCTCGCCCGAGCAGGTCGAGAACGCCGCCGAGATCGGTATCGAGCACAACCTGGGCCTGACCTGCGACCCCGTGGGCGGCCTGGTCCAGATCCCCTGCATCGAGCGCAACGGCATGGCCGCGGTCAAGGCGGTCACCGCGGCCCGGATGTCCCTGCGCGGCGACGGCCGCCACCACGTCTCCCTGGACAAGGCCATCAAGACGATGAAGGAGACGGGCGCGGACATGAAGGTCAAGTACAAGGAGACCGCGCGCGGCGGACTGGCCGTCAACGTCATCGAGTGCTGAGCGGGCGCCCCGCCCCCTCGTCCCGTCCCCGGTCCGTGTCCCTTCGGGACCGGGGACGGCCGTGTTCCCCCCGCCCCCGCCGCATGGCCGCACCCGGCTCCGCAACTTCCGGAAGAAAATCGGAAATTACGGAGTCAGTCATCCGGACACCCCCTCCATGATCGACAAATTCGACGGAAGAGGCCGGATGATTCCTGCCACGCATGCTTCTTGAACAGGAGTTATGCAAACTCAGGAAGATTCACGGCACCAGATACCTTCCGTAATAATTGCGGAAAGCATTGACAAGCCATCAGGTCGATTCAACACTGTCGGCGTCGGCGGGCCCCGACCGCCGGCGACCCGGGCCACCCCTGTCGTGGCCCGGCCCTCCGGTCGCCGGCCGTGCGGCGACCGACCGATCGACCCCCACCGTCGTCCTGCGGCACCGGCGCGCGGCGGCCGGCCCCACCCGGGGCCGCCGGAGGTTCCGCAGGTCCGCACGCGCTGCCCGGCACAGCCGCCAACCCCTACGAGGAGGCACGCACATGCACGACGCACCCGCACAGCGGAGGAGACGCAGCCCCGGCCGCGTCGGCCTGCTGCCGAGGAGCAGCCGGTTCGCCCGTCTGAAGCTGCTCATCGCCAGTGCCTGCGCCGCACTGCTCGCTGTCCTGGCCCTTCCGCCCGGCGCCGCCCACGCCCAGACCGTCACCTCGAACCAGACGGGCTACCACAACGGGTACTTCTACTCGTTCTGGACCGACGCCCCGGGGACGGTCTCCGCCACCATGGGGTCCGGCGGCAACTACAGCACCTCGTGGCGCAACACCGGCAACTTCGTCATCGGCAAGGGCTGGAGCACCGGCGGCCGCCGGACCGTGACCTACTCCGGCAGCTTCAACCCGTCCGGCAACGCCTATCTGACGCTCTACGGGTGGTCCAGGAACCCGCTGGTGGAGTACTACATCGTCGACAACTGGGGCACCTACCGGCCCACCGGGACCTTCAAGGGCACGGTCACCACCGACGGCGGCACGTACGACATCTACCAGACCACGCGGTACAACGCCCCCTCCATCGAGGGCACCAGGACCTTCAACCAGTACTGGAGCGTCCGCCAGCAGAAGAGGACCGGCGGCACCATCACCACCGGCAACCACTTCGACGCCTGGGCCCGGGCCGGAATGCGGTTGGGCAGCCACGACTACATGATCATGGCGACCGAGGGCTACCAGAGCAGCGGCAGCTCCGACATCACGGTGGGCGGCACCTCCGGCGGTGGCGGCGGAGGCGGCGACTGCACCGCGACACTGTCCGCGGGCGACAAGTGGGACGACCGGTACAATCTCAACGTCTCGGTGTCCGGCTCCAGCAACTGGACCGTGACGATGAACGTCCCCTCCCCCGCCACGATCCTCTCGACCTGGAACGTCACCGCCACCTGGCCCAGCAGCCAGGTGATGACCGCCAGGCCCAACGGCAGCGGCAACAACTTCGGGGTCACCATCAGGCACAACGGCAACTGGACCTGGCCGACGGTGTCCTGCGGCACCGGTTAGCCCCCGGAAGCACCCCGAGCACCGCACCCTCGGCGCGGCGGCCCCCGGCCGCCGCGCCACGGCGCTCGTGAGGAGGCCGCCCGGGATTCCGGGCCGGTTGTCCACAGGGGTCCTGCCGCCGCCCGTGCCCCGGTTACCCTCGGCGTCCGCAGCATCGAGCACGAGGGGGGCGTCATGGCCGTCGACTACGTGAAGAGGCCGGGATCCGGGTCCGGACCGGCGATCAGCCTGGAGAAGGTGGAGGCCGCGGCCCCCGGGCTGGTGAGCCTGTACAAGCAGGCCGCGGTCAGCCTGGAGAAGCACCGGCTGTCGGGGCGGCGGGCCGCGGTCTACCTGGTGCTGGACCGCTCCGGATCGATGCGGCCGTACTACCGCGACGGCACCGTCCAGCACCTGGCCGAGCAGGTCCTCGGGCTGGCCGCGCATCTGGACGACGACGGGCGGGTGCCGGTGGTCTTCTTCAGCACCGGCGTGGACGGGACCGCCGAGATGGCGCTGGAGGACTACGCCGGACGCGTCGGGGCCCTCCACTCCTCCCTGGGGCACATGGGCCGCACCAACTACCACCTCGCGATGGAGGCGGTGATCGAGCACTACCGGTCGAGCGGTTCCACCGATCCGGCGCTGGTGGTCTTCCAGACCGACGGCGGTCCCACGTCGAAGGCCGCCGCCGAGCGCGTGCTGTGCGAGGCCTCGCGCCTGCCGCTGTTCTGGCAGTTCGTCGGTTTCGGGGAGGACGAGTTCCGCTTCCTGCGGAAGCTGGACGACCTGCCCGTGCCGGGGAGGCGGGTGGTGGACAACGCCGGGTTCTTCGCCGCCGGCCCCGACCCGCGCGCCATACCCGACGCGGAGCTGTACGACCGGCTGACCGACGAGTTCCCCGACTGGCTGCGGGCCGCCCGGGACGGCGGCATCGTGCGCTGACCCGGGCGGTCGGCGGCGGGACGCGCGGCGGTCAGCGGCCCGTCCACAGGTAGGTGACGGTCACCCAGCCGTTGTCGCGCAGCCCGACGTCGCGGAAGGTGCCGTCGGCCAGGTCGATGCCGGCGGGGTTGAGCACCCGGCGGCCCTTCCCGTCGCGTCCGCCGTTGTAGCCCGTGTAGTACGCGGCCTCCGCCTCGGGCACCCCCCGCGGCAGGTCGCGGAAGGTCTGGCGCACCGGGGACGGGTTCCAGTAGTCGTCGCGGATGTTCCAGGGCCCGACGTCCCACACGGGGGCGGTCACGCAGCGGGCCGGGCCGCAGACCCGCACCGAGTACTCCCGGCCACCCTTGCGCGACAGGCCACGCCGGGAGGGCAGTGCCACGAATCGGTCGTTCTTCCGGATGACGTGCCCGTTGGCGGTGGTACGGCCCACCAGGCCGATCCGGGTGGCGAAGACACGGGCGCCGTACGCGGGCCCGGCCGCCTCCTGCTCCTGCCGGGCGTCCGGGTCGGTGTCGGCGCTCACCTCCAGGCCGCGTAGCCGGATCGCGCCCTCGGGGTCCCACATCGCCAGCCGGACCTGGACGGTGGTGACGGCACGCGGGAGGACGGCGGTGCCGCCGCCCGCGTCGCCCGCCTCGCGCCACTCGGTCCACGGGCCGCTCCCGGTGCGGCCGCGGACATCGAAGGCGATCCCCGCGTCGCCGGGCACCTGTGCGTCGGGCCTGACCCGGACGCGGTTGGCCTGCCGGCCGAGCCGGTGCGGAGCCAGGACCTGGACTCCGTAGTCGCCGGTCGTGCGCAGCTCTCCGCCGGTGTGGCGGACGCCGCTGTCATCGGCGTCCACCCGGGACAGGTCGGCCGCCCAGGTCTGGACGGGGCCGGGCGCCTCGCGCACGGCGGGAGCGGGGGCCGGGGCGGCCGGCGGCGCGAGGCCGAGACCGAGGCAGAGCAGGGTCACGGCCGGCAGGGCGGTACGGGTGGCGCGGAGCGGTCGGGGAATCCGAAGCGCGGAGCGGTGGCGGGCTGTGCATCTGGTGCGCATCGTGGTCCTTCGGGGTAGTGCCGTGCGCCCGGCCCGGTCGGGGGGCGGAAGCGCGGCGGGCTCGGTGGGTGCGGCGGGCTCGGTGGTGCCGCCGCACCGGTCGGCGCCGCACCGTGTGCGTCGACCGACAAAAGCCACTTATGACACAGAAAGGCGGGGCGGTCACCCTGGGTTGCTCCCTGTGGTGGCCGCCCCGCCGTGCCGCGAGGACCGCGCCGTGCCTTACGCCGACCGGGTGGCGGCCTTCTGACGGGCCTGCCAGAACTCCTCGAAGGACAGCAGTCCGTCGCCGTCGCTGTCATGCTGGTTGATCAGGGTCTGGGCCATGTCCACGGTGAGGGTGTGGTCCCCCAGCTCGCCCAGCACCTTGCGGAACTCCGCCGCGGTGACCAGTCCGTCCCCGTCCAGGTCGAATCGGTCGAACGTCTCGCGCGCGCTCTCCATGTCGGCCATCGCCTGTCGTCCCCTCCCTCGTGCGGTCGTGACGCGCACACCCTAACGGGCCATCACGTGCGCCACACGGGCCACCCGTGCATCTCAGGGCAGCACACGCCACACCAGCACCGAACGCGCCGGGAGCGCGACCGTCTCACCCGCCGGGTGGACCGTGCCCGGCCCCTCCTCCTGCTCCTCCCGCACGGTGTCCACCAGCAGCTCGTAGCCCTGCCCCCACGGCGGTCCCGGCAGCCTGAAGCGCCCGTCCTCGTTCCCGGCGTGGAGGACGGCCAGGAAGCTGTCGTCGACGACCGGGCCACCCCGCTCGTCGCGCTGCGGGATGTCCCGGCCGGACAGGTACATGCCCAGCGTGGCGCCGGGCGCGTACCAGTCGGGCTCGGCCATCTCCCGGCCGCCACCGGTGAACCAGGCAAGGTCCCGCAGCCCCTCCGGGCCGTGCGCGCGCCCGGAGAAGAAGGCCTTGCGCCGCAGCACCGGATGGGAGCGGCGCAGCGCGATCAGCCGCGAGGCCAGGGCGTACAGCTCGCGCCAGGCGGGCTCGGCCAGCAGCGACCAGTCCACCCAGCCCGTCTCGTTGTCCTGGCAGTAGGCGTTGTTGTTGCCGCCCTGGGTGCGGCCCATCTCGTCGCCCGCCACCAGCATCGGCACGCCGGTGGACAGCAGCAGGGTGGACAGCAGGTTGCGCAGCTGGCGCCGCCGCAGGGCGAGCACCGCCTCGTCGCCGGTCCCGCCCTCCGCGCCGCAGTTCCAGGAGCGGTTGTCGTCGGTGCCGTCGCGGTTGTCCTCACCGTTGGCCTCGTTGTGCTTGCGCTCGTAGCTCACCAGGTCGCGCAGGGTGAAGCCGTCGTGGGCGGTGACGAAGTTGACCGAGGCGTACGGCCGCCGCCCGCCCCAGGCGTACAGGTCGCTGGAGCCCGACAGCCGGTAGCCCAGGTCCCGCACGTCCGGCAGGGCGCCGCGCCAGAAGTCGCGGACGGTGTCGCGGTAGCGGTCGTTCCACTCCGTCCACAGCGGTGGGAAGGCGCCCACCTGGTAGCCGCCCGCGCCCACGTCCCACGGCTCGGCGATCAGCTTCACCCTGCGCAGCACCGGGTCCTGGGCGATGACCGCGAGGAAGGGGGAGAGCATGTCCACGTCGTGCATGGAGCGGGCCAGCGCGGCGGCCAGGTCGAAGCGGAAGCCGTCCACGCCCATCTCCTGCACCCAGTAGCGCAGCGAGTCCGTGATCAGCCGCAGTACCTGGGGCTGGACGACGTGCAGGGTGTTGCCGCAGCCGGTGTAGTCGGCGTAGTGGCGCGGGTCGTCGGCCAGCCGGTAGTAGCCGCGGTTGTCGATGCCGCGCAGGGAGAGGGTCGGCCCCAGTTCGCTGCCCTCGGCGGTGTGGTTGTAGACCACGTCGAGGATGACCTCGATCCCGGCGGCGTGCAGCGCCCGGACCATCTCCCGGAACTCCCCCACCTGCCGGCCGCGCGTTCCGCCGGCGGCGTACGCGGCGTGCGGCGCGAAGTAGCCGATGGAGTTGTATCCCCAGTGGTTGCGCAGGCCGCGGCGGAGCAGGTGGTCCTCGTGCGCGAACTGGTGCACCGGCAGCAGCTCCACCGCCGTCACGCCCAGCTTCACCAGGTGCTCGATCGCGGCCGGGTGCGCGAGCCCGGCGTAGGTGCCGCGCAGTTCGGGCGGGACGCCGGGGTGGCGCATGGTGAAGCCGCGCACGTGCAGCTCGTAGATGACCGAGTCGGGCCAGGGGGTCTTGGGGCGGCGGTCGTCGAGCCACTCGTCCCCGCCTCCCGGCCCCACGCCCAGGGCCGAGTCGACGACGACACCCCTGGGCACGTGTGGCGCCGAGTCGTGCTCGTCGCGCACGGTGTCGGCCAGATGCGGCTGCGGCCAGTCGCGGACATGACCGTAGACCTCCGGCGGCAGGGCGTAGTCGCCGTCCACCGCGCGGGCGTACGGGTCCAGCAGCAGCTTGGCCGGGTTCCAGCGGGCGCCCGTCCACGGGTCCCAGCGGCCGTGCACCCGGTAGCCGTAGAGCTGCCCGGGGCCGACTCCGGGGACGAAGCCGTGCCAGATCTCCTGGGTGTGCTCCGTCAGCGGGCAGCGGGTCTCGTTGCCGTCGTCGTCGAAGAGGCAGACCTCGACGGCCTCGGCGCCGGCCGACCACAGTGCGAAGTTGGTGCCCGCCACCCCGCCCGGGCCGATGTGGTGGCGGGCTCCCAGCGGCTGGGGGCTGCCGGGCCAGACGGTGGGGGCGGCCGGGACGCCGGCCGCCGGGGACCCGGCGTCCCGGGGCTCCCGGCGCGTCTGCTGTTCGGGTGCGCTCGACACGTCCGACACGTTGTGGCCTCCGGCGGCTCGCGGCGGGGGCGGGTCCGGGGCCCGCACGGCGTCCCTGCCGCGCGGGTCCGGTACCCGGGTCTGGCAGGAGTGTTCCCGTTCGGGCCGTCCGCCTCACCCGTGTGATCGTCTTCTTTCCACCGCGCTGCTCCGGCCGTGCGGATCCCGGGGCGGGCACGGGGCCGGCCCCGTGCCCGCCCCGGGATCCGCACGGCCGGGAGGCGGGGGACCGCGCGTCGTTAACGGGGGCTAACCTGCCCCCATGACTGTGACTCTTGAGGTCGCCGAGGGCGTCGGCACCATCCGACTGAACCGTCCCCCCATGAACGCGCTGGACATCGCCGTCCAGGACCGGCTGCGCGAGCTGGCCGAGGAGGCGACGCACCGCGACGACGTACGGGCCGTGGTGATCTACGGCGGGGAGAAGGTGTTCGCGGCGGGCGCGGACATCAAGGAGATGCGCGAGATGGACCACGCGGCCATGGTCGCCAGGTCCCGGGGGCTGCAGGACTCCTTCACCGCCGTGGCACGCATCCCCAAGCCGGTGGTGGCCGCGGTGACGGGCTACGCGCTGGGCGGCGGCTGCGAGCTGGCGCTGTGCGCCGACATCCGGATCG
Organism: Streptomyces shinuiensis; assembly: GCF_043660855.1. Taxonomy (NCBI): domain Bacteria; kingdom Bacillati; phylum Actinomycetota; class Actinomycetes; order Kitasatosporales; family Streptomycetaceae; genus Streptomyces; species Streptomyces shinuiensis. The sequence goes on from NZ_JBIHML010000001.1 coordinate 1,761,257, forward strand.
CCGCCGACGACGCCAAGCTGGGGCAGCCCGAGATCCTGCTGGGACTGATCCCCGGTGCCGGCGGCACCCAGCGGCTGTCCCGGCTGGTCGGCCCCTCCAGGGCCAAGGACCTGATCTTCACCGGCCGCCAGGTGAAGGCGGACGAGGCCCTGTCCATCGGCCTGGTGGACAAGGTCGTGCCGGCGGCCGAGGTCTACGAGCAGGCGCACGCCTGGGCGTCGAGGCTGGCGGCCGGTCCGGCGATCGCACTGCGCGCCGCCAAGGAGTGCGTCGACGCCGGGCTGGAGGCGGACATCGACACCGGGCTGGCGATCGAGCGCACCTGGTTCGCCGGGCTGTTCGCGACCGAGGACCGCGAGACCGGCATGCGCAGCTTCGTCGAGGAGGGACCGGGCAAGGCGAGGTTCCGCTGACGCCCGGCCGGTGAGCCGGTGAGCCGGTGGAACGGCCCGCCGGAACCGGCCGGAGCGCAGGGGTGCGGAACGGCGCGCGGGTCTTTCCGCACCCCACCCCGGCGCACACAACCGGTGTGCGAACGGCACGGCGAGCCCCGAACGGCCTGCCGCCGACCGGGAATTCCCGCTGTACGGCCGCACGGCGGCCGTTTCGCGGCCATGATTGGCCCATGGCGGGAGCGAACACGGCGCACACGGCATCTGCACCGGGGGAGGAGCCGGCCCCCGCGATCCCCGACGGCGGGCTGAACGGGACCGGTCCACTCGACGGGGCCGGCCCGCTCGACGAGCCGGCCGAGCCCGCCGGGTTCGGCGACCCGGCCACCGCGGAGGTACGGCTGCCCAACCGCCCCGAGTCCGCGCACACCGCGCGCCGGCTGGTCCGGTCCGTCCTGCTGACGCGCTGGGGACTGTCCGAGACCCTGGCCGAGGACACCGTGCTGCTCGTCTCCGAACTGGTCGGCAACGCCGTACGGCACACCGGGGCCCAGTCCCTCGGGCTGCGGCTGCGGCGGCAGCGCGGCCGGATACGCGTGGAGGTGCGCGACCCCTCGCGCGGACTGCCCTGCCTGCTGCCCGTCCACGAGTTCGATGTCAGCGGACGCGGACTGTTCCTGGTGGACCACCTCTCCGACCGCTGGGGCGTGGACCTGCTGCCGCTCGGCAAGACGACCTGGTTCGAACTGCGGGCCGAGGAGCCCTGACCGGCGCCGGCCCGCGCACGCCTCAGCGCGCGGCGTACCGCCGCGCACCCGCCCGGCGCCGCCGGTCGTTGCACAGCAGACACCGCCCCCAGCCCGGCGGCAGCGGATCGTCCTTGTCCCCGTACAGCGGATCGACCGCCCCGCGCGGATGCTCCCGGCAGCCCGTGCCGCCGCGGTCCTCGCCCAGCGACCGGGCCGCGTCCAGCGCCCGGCGCAGCGCGTCGGTCAGCTGGTCCGCCTGCTCCGCCGAGGGCTCGCCGTCCAGCGTGAAGACGATGTCGGACGCGGTGTGCAGCGCGGCCCGCAGCTCTTGCAGCTCTGCCTGACTCATACCGGGCAGCGTAGGGGCCGGTACCGACAGGCCGCCCGCGGCCTGTCGGTACGGACGGTACGGAGCCCGGCCGCGCGGGGCCTTCGGCCGGGCGGGCTCGGCCGTCAGTCCTACGGCGGAAAACCGAGTGTGTCCCGTCAGTGGTGAAACGTAGTCTCACTCATGATGTCTGCCACCGCCGCCAGTCCACCGCGCCCCGACCCCCCACACCCCGAACCCGGCGGCTCCGGCCCCGGCGGGCCGGGCACCGCGGCCCCGGCCGCATCCGCCGGGCGGCGGAGCCGTTCCGCCGTACGCTCGCTGCTGCGGCTGTGGCCCTTCGTCCGCCCGGTGCGGGCCCGGCTGTTCACGGCGGCGTTCGTCGCGGTCCTCGCGTCCTGCCTGGGCCTGGTCATTCCCCTGATCCTGAAGTGGATCGTCGACGGGCCGATCGCCGGACGCGACACGGGCGGGGTGTGGCTGGGCGGCGCACTGCTGCTGGCCGTCGGTCTGCTGGAGGCCGCGCTGTTCGGGCTGCGGCGCTGGCTGGTGGCCCGTCCGCTGGCCGGGGTGGAGGCGTCGATGCGCGCCGCCCTGTTCCGGCATCTGCAGCGGCTGCCGGTCGCCTTCCACGACCGCTGGGCGAGCGGGCAGCTGCTGTCGCGCGCCACGGGCGACCTGCACCTGATCCGCATCTTCCTGGCGTTCCCGCTCACCTTCCTGCTGGTGAACGGCACCACCATCGTCGTCGGCTTCGCCGTGCTGCTGTCCCAGGAGTGGACGCTGGGGCTGGTGCTGCTGGCCCCGGTGGCGCCGCTGGTGGTGTTCTGCTTCCTCTTCGAGACGAAGTTCTCCCTCCAGGCCCGCCGGGCCCAGGACCAGATCGGCGATCTGACCACGGTCGTCGAGGAGGCCGTGCTGGGAATCCGGATCATCAAGGGCTTCGGCCGCCACCGCAGCCAGGCCCGCGCCTTCCGGGAGCTCTCGCGTCGGCTGCTGGGCACCGAACTGCACAAGGCGCGGCTGCTGGCGGGCATCTGGGCGGTCATCACGGTGCTGCCGGAACTGGCCATCGGCGCCGCCCTGGTGTGGGGCACGGTCCAGGTGGCCGACGGCGAGCTGTCGGCCGGCACCCTGGTCGCCTTCCTCACCACGGCCTTGGCGCTGCGCTGGCCGGTGGAGTCGATCGGCTTCCTGATCGCCATGAGCAACGAGTCGGCGACGGCGGCCGACCGCTACTTCGAGGTGCTGGACGAGCCGGTGCCGCCGGACGTCCTCGTCTCCGAGCGCCCTTCCTCCGCCCCGCGCGGGAAGGCCGGGGCCGTCCAGGACGGTCTGCGCCTGACGGGGGTGGTCTTCCGTCACCCCGACACCCCGCCGGACGTCCCGCCCGTCCTGGACGGCGTCGACCTGCACATCCGCTCCGGCGAGACCATGGCGCTGGTCGGCGCCACCGGCAGCGGCAAGACCACGCTCACCGCCCTGATCCCCCGGCTGCACGAGGCGACATCCGGCCGGATCACCCTCGACGGCCGGGACATCGCCGCGATGTCCCGCGAGGAGTTGCGCTCGCTGGTCGCCGTCGCCTTCGAGGAGGCCACGCTCTTCTCCGCCTCCGTGCGCGAGAACGTGTTGATGGGCGCGCCGGAGGATTCGGCGGAGGGCTCGGCGGAGGGGGATCTGGAGCGTGCTCTGCGGGTAGCCCAGGCCGAGGAGTTCACCGCGGCGCTGCCGCAGGGGCTGGACACCCAGGTCGGCGAACAGGGGCTGAGCCTGTCCGGCGGGCAGCGCCAGCGGCTGGCACTGGCACGCGCCGTCGTGGGCCGCCCCCGCTTCCTGGTACTGGACGACCCGCTCTCCGCGCTCGACGTCCGCACCGAGGCGCTGGTGGAGGCCGCTCTGCGCGAGGTGCTGGCCGGCACCACCGCCCTGGTGGTGGCCCACCGGCCCTCCACGGTGCTGCTGGCCGACCGGGTCGCGCTGCTGTCGCGGGGCCGGATCGCCGCTGTCGGCACCCATGCCGAACTGCTGCGCTCCAGCGCGGAGTACCGCCATCTGATGTCCGGCGAGCGCCACGGGCAGTACGAGGAGGAACGATGACCGCCACCGTCACCGAGCCGTCATCCGGGGACGGGGACGCGCGGGACTCACCGGATGTGAAGGCCGCGCCGGGCCCGGAGTCCGCCGGACCGGCGGAGGAACCCGGGGCGCCCGACGCCTTCGACCGCGACGTGCTGCCCGCCCCGAAGGGCGCCTCGCTCCGGCTGCTCGGCTCGCTGCTGCGCCCGCTGCGGCCGCGGGTCACGGTGGCCGCCCTCCTGCTGCTGCTCCAGCAGGCCGCCGTACAGGCCGGTCCGCTGCTGGTCGCGTACGCCATCGACCGGGCGGTGCCCGCTCTGCGCGGCGGCGACGGCGGCCCGCTGACCGCCGTCGCGGCGGGGTACGCGGTGTGCGCGCTGTCCTCGGGCGGCCTGCAGTACGCCTTCGTCCGCGCCGCCGCCCGGGTCAACCAGAGCGTGCTGCTGGAGCTGCGCGGCCGGATCTACCGGCACGCCCAGGTACTCAGCGTGGACTTCCACGACCGCTACACCTCCGGACGGCTGATCTCGCGCGCCACCACCGATGTCGAGGCGCTGCGCGAGCTGCTCGACGAGGGTCTGCAGGAGCTGCTGGGCGTGATCCTGTCGGTGGTCTACATCTGCTCGGTGCTGCTCTGGCTCGACCTGGGCCTGGGCGGCGCGGCCCTGCTCTCCTTCGTTCCGCTCCTGCTGATCGTGCGGAACTTCCGGCGCCGCTCGATGCGGGTCTACCGCAGGAAGTCCACGGCCACCGCGGCGATGATCGTGAAGTTCGTGGAGACGATGAACGGCGTCCGCCCGGTGCAGGCGTTCCGCCGCGAGCGGGCGGGCGAGGCGGAGTTCGGCCGTCTCAACGACCGTCATCTGCGGTTCAACGGGGACGCCATCCTGGAGATGGCCCGCTACGTGGTCTCCTCCCGGCTGGTGGCCAACGCCGCGCTCGCCGCCATCGTGCTGTGGGGCGCGTACCGGGTGGCGTCCGGCTCGCTGGAGCTGGGTGTGCTGGCGGCGGCGGCGATGTACCTGCGGCGGCTGTACGACCCGATCGACCGGCTGGGGATGTTCCTCAACTCCTACCAGGCCGCGGCCGCCTCGCTGGAGAAGATCGCCGGACTGCTCGCCCAGGCGCCCGGTGTCCCCGAGCCGGAGCACCCCCGGCGGCTGCCGCGGCCGGCCGGCGGGCGGCCGGGCCGCACCGTGGTCTTCGAGGGGGCGCGCTTCGCCTACCGCACGGGCGGCGAGGTGCTGCCCCGCTTCGACCTGGAGATCCCGGCCGGGCAGACGGTCGCGGTGGTCGGCTCCACCGGTGCGGGCAAGTCCACACTCGCCAAGCTGCTGGCGCGCTTCTACGACCCCACGGCGGGCCGGGTGCTGCTGGACGGCGCCGATCTGCGGGAGCTGGCCACCTCCGAGCTGCGGCGCGGGGTCGTCATGGTGACGCAGGAGGCGTTCCTGTTCTCCGGAACGGTCGCCGAGAACATCGCGATCGGCCGCCCGGAGGCGAGCCGGGAGGAGATCGAGCGGGCGGCACGGGCGATCGGCGCCCACGGCTTCATCGCCGCCCTCCCCGAGGGGTACGACACCGACGTGCGCAAGCGCGGCGGCCGGATCTCCGCCGGGCAGCGCCAGTTGGTCGCCTTCGCCCGGGCGCTGCTGGCCGACCCGGCCGTGCTCATCCTGGACGAGGCGACCTCCTCCCTGGACATCCCCGGCGAGCGCGCGGTCCAGCGGGCCATGGACACGGTGCTGCGCGGTCGCACCGCCGTGGTGATCGCCCACCGGCTGTCGACGGTGGAGATCGCCGACCGGGTGCTGGTCATGGAGGCGGGCCGCATCGTCGAGGACGGCTCGCCGGCCGATCTGGTCGCGGGCGACGGCCGCTTCGCCGGGCTCCACCGCGCCTGGCGCGACAGCCTGGCCTGACGGGACGGGCGGGACACCGGGCGGAGCACCGTCCGGCGTCCCGTCCGGCGGAGCCGTGCCCGCCGGACGGGACTCCCGCACCCGATCCCCCCATCCTGGCGGACGCCGGTGACGGCCCGGTTTCCCCGTCGTTTCCATCACGTTCGGTCAGCGGACAGCGATTTTTCGACAGCGGACAGATTCCAGCCATTTTTTTGACCTGACCCTGTCATCATCGCCGTTTCGGTGTCACTCTCTCCACGCTGTGCACGGCCGTTCCCCCCACGGGTCCCCACACCCTCAGGCGCACCATCTCCCTCTCCACACCGCTCTCCAGCGAGGAGTTCAGCGTGATAGGCAGATCCACCCCCCGCAGACGCGCCACCGGCGCCCTCGTCGCCGTCTCGGCGCTCCTGGCCGTCGGCCTCCAGTCGCAGGTCTCCACCGCCGCGCCCCAGGCCAAGCCCGACCCCGGCGCCCTCTCCGTCAAGCTCTCCCCCTCCCAGCGGGCCGAACTGCTCCGCGACGCGGAGGCCGGCAGCTCCGCCACCGCCAGGGCCCTCGGTCTCGGCGCGAAGGAGAGGCTCGTCGTCCGCGACGTGATCAAGAACGCCGACGGCACCGTCCACACCCGCTACGAGCGCACCTACGACGGGCTGCCCGTGCTCGGCGGCGACCTGGTCGTGGAGGAGTCGCCCGGCGGTGCGGTGGCCGAGGTCGCCAAGGCCACCGCGGCGAAGATCGCCGTTCCCTCCACCTCGGCCCCGGCCTCGAAGAAGCCCTCCAAGGCCGCGGCCGAGGGCAGCACCGCGCCCCGCAAGGTGGTCTGGGCCGCCGACGGGAAGCCCGTACTCGCCTGGGAGCGCGTGGTCGGCGGCACCCGGGAGGACGGCACCCCCAGTGAGCTGCACATCGTCACCGACGCGGCCACCGGCGAGAAGCTGGCCCAGTGGGAGGGCGTGCACACCGGCACCGGCGAGAGCATGTACAGCGGCCAGGTCACCCTGGGCACCAGCGGGTCCGGCGGCTCCTACACGATGACCGACGCGAACCGCGGCAACCACAAGACCTACGACCTGAACGGCGGCTCCTCCGGCACCGGCACCCTGTTCTCCGACGCCGACGACCTCTGGGGCAACGGCTCGCCGTCCAACCGTCAGACCGCGGGCGTGGACGCCCACTACGGCGCGGCCCTGACCTGGGACTACTACAAGAACGTCCACGGCCGCAACGGCGTCCGCAACGACGGGAAGGCCCCGTACAGCCGCGTGCACTACGGCAACGCCTACGTCAACGCCTTCTGGTCCGACTCCTGCTTCTGCATGACCTACGGCGACGGCGCGAACAACTCCAAGCCGCTCACCTCCATCGACGTCGCCGCCCACGAGATGACCCACGGTCTGACCTCGAACACCGCGGGCCTGCGCTACAGCGGCGAGTCCGGCGGTCTGAACGAGGCGACCTCCGACATCTTCGCCGCCGCCGTGGAGTTCAGGGCGAACAACAGCTCGGACGTCGGCGACTACCTCATCGGCGAGAAGATCGACATCCGCGGCAACGGCACCCCGCTGCGCTACATGGACAAGCCCAGCCGGGACGGCAACTCCAAGGACTACTGGTACTCCGGCATCGGCAACGTGGATGTCCACTACTCCTCGGGCCCGGCCAACCACTTCTTCTACCTGCTCAGCGAGGGCAGCGGCGCCAAGACCATCAACGGCGTCTCCTACGACTCGCCCACCTCCGACGGCCAGCCGGTGACCGGCATCGGCATCGCGTCCGCCGAGAAGATCTGGTTCAAGGCGCTCACCGAGAAGATGACGTCGACGACCAGCTACGCCGGCGCCCGCACCGCCACCCTCTCCGCCGCGGCCGACCTGTTCGGCACGGGCAGTACGCAGTACGACGCGGTGGCCCACGCCTGGGCCGCGGTCAACGTCGGCTCCCGGCCCGGTGGCGGCGGTGGCGGCGACGTCTTCGAGAACACGAGCGACTACCAGATCCCGGACCCGGGCACCGTGGAGTCACCGATCTCCGTCACCGGCCTCTCCGGCAACGCGCCCAGCACGCTGAAGGTGGACGTGGACATCGTCCACACCTACCGCGGTGATCTCGTCATCGACCTGATCGCACCGGACGGCAGTAGCTACCGGCTCAAGAACTCCGGCTGGGACTCGGGCGACAACGTCCAGGAGACCTACACCGTCGACGCCTCCTCGGAGGCGGCCAACGGCACCTGGAAGCTGCGCGTCCAGGACGTCTACAACTACGACTCCGGCTACATCGACAGCTGGAAGCTCACCTTCTGAGCCACCCACCGGTACGCACTCCGGGCCGGTGAGCACGGGAAGACGGCGGGGAGCCGCGCCGACGGCGCGGCTCCCCTTCCCCGTCCACCGGCCGTCTCAGCGCAGCAGCACCCCGGCGGCCTCCCGGGCGCCGGGATCGTCCGGCGGCAGGATCACCAGGCCCATCTCGGCCGGGTCCGCCAGCAGCGGATGGGAGGGCAGGACGCGGACGGTGTAGCCGAACGGCCCGGTGCGGTCCAGCGCAAGCGGCCCCTCGTACAGCCAGCTCCCGTCCTCCTCCGGCCCGCCGGAGGGCTTGAGCGGTACGCGCACCGCCTCGTCGCCCGCGATGGAGTCCGACTCGTCCACCCGCCCGGCGACCGCCTGCACCTCCACGTCGCCCGGCTCCAGGCCGCCCAGGGCCACCCGTACCCGCAGCGACAGCGAACCGCCCAGCTCCACGGACTCGCAGACCGACTCCACATGGTCGATCGCCACACGCGGCCAGCACGCGCGCACCCGCGCCTTCCACGCCGCCAGCCGCCCGGCGGTGCCGGCGTCCAGCGACCGGTGGGCATGGGCGGCGGGGGTGTACAGCAGCTCGGTGTACTCGCGCACCATCCGGTCGGCGAGCACCTTCGGCCCGAGCCGTTCCCGGGTCTGGCGGACCATCTCGATCCACCGCCCGGGCAGCCCGTCGCCGGCCGGTCCGCGGTCGTAGAAGCACGGCGCCACATGCTCGCGGAGCAGTTCGTAGAGCGCCGCGGCCTCCATGTCGTCGCGCCGCTCGCGGTCCTGCGCGCCCTCGTGCGCCGCGCCGGGCCCGCCGCCGTCGGCGGTCGGGATGGCCCAGCCGAAGTCCGGCTCGTACCACTCCTCCCACCAGCCGTCCCGCACCGAGAGGTTGAGGCAGCCGTTGAGCGCCGCCTTCATCCCGGAGGTCCCGCACGCCTCCAGCGGGCGCAGCGGGTTGTTCAGCCAGACATCGCAGCCGGTGTAGAGCTTCTGCGCCATGGCCATGCCGTAGTCGGGCAGGAAGACGATCCGGTGGCGCACCCGCGGGTCGTCGGCGAAGCGCACCAGTTCCTGGATCAGCCGCTTGCCGCCGTCGTCGGCCGGGTGCGCCTTGCCCGCGACCACGAGCTGGACGGGCCGGGTGGGGTGCAGCAGCAGTTCGGTGAGCCGCTCGCGGTCGCGCAGCATCAGCGTCAGCCGCTTGTAGGACGGGACGCGGCGGGCGAAGCCGACGGTGAGTACGTCCGGATCCAGGACGCCGTCGATCCAGCCGAGTTCGGCGTCCGAGGCGCCGCGCTGCCGCCAGGAGGCGCGCAGCCGCCGCCGCACCTCGTGCACCAGTCGCCCGCGCAGGGCGCGGCGGGCCTCCCACAGCCCGGCGCCGCCTGCTCCGGCGGGCAGCGCCCGCATCTCGTCGGCGGTCCAGGTGGGGGCGTGGACGCCGTTGGTGATGGAGGTGATGGGCACCTCGGCGGCGTCGAAGCCCGGCCACAGCCCGGCGAACATCTCCCGGCTGACCGCACCGTGCAGCGTGGAGACGCCGTTGGCGCGCTGGGCGAGCCGGAGCCCCATCACGGCCATGTTGAACAGCCCCGGGTCACCGCCGGGGTAGGTCTCGGTACCCAGCCGCAGCACCTGCTCCACGTCCACGCCGGGCAGCTCGCCGTCTTCGCCGAGGTGGCGGGCGACCAGCTCGCGGTCGAAGCGGTCGATGCCGGCGGGGACGGGGGTGTGGGTGGTGAACACCGTCCCGGCGCGCACGGCCTCCAGGGCGGTGTCGAAGGGCATTCCCTCCCCGCTCATCTCCCGGATGCGCTCCAGGCCGAGGAAGCCGGCGTGCCCCTCGTTGGTGTGGAACACCTCGGGCTCCGGGTGGCCGGTGACACGGCAGTACGCGCGCACCGCCCGCACCCCGCCGATGCCCAGCAGCATCTCCTGGAGCAGCCGGTGCTCGCTGCCGCCGCCGTAGAGCCGGTCGGTGACGTCGCGTTCGCGCGGGGCGTTCTCCTCCACGTCGGAGTCGAGCAGCAGCAGGGGGACGCGGCCGACGCGGGCCTGCCAGACGTGGGCGCGCAGGGTACGTGCGCCGGGCAGGCGCAGGTCCACGCGGGCCGGGGCGCCGCCCGGCTCGCGCAGCAGTTCAAGCGGCAGCTCGTTGGGGTCCAGGACGGGGTAGCGCTCCTGCTGCCAGCCGTCGCGCGACAGGCTCTGGCGGAAGTAGCCGTGGCGGTACAGCAGGCCCACCCCGATCAGCGGGACGCCGAGGTCGCTGGCGGCCTTGAGGTGGTCCCCGGCGAGGATGCCGAGCCCGCCGGAGTACTGGGGCAGGGCGGCGGTGATGCCGAACTCGGGGGAGAAGTAGGCGACGGCGGCGGGCGGTTCGCCCTCCGCGCGCTGGTACCAGCGCGGCTCGGTCAGGTACTCCCGCAGATTCCCCGCGGCGGCGGACAGCCGCTCCAGGAAGTCTCGGTCGTGGGCCAGCTCCTCCAGCCTCCGGGCGGACACGGTTCCCAGTGTCCGCACCGGGTCGCCGCCGGACGCCCGCCAGCCGTCGGGGTCGGCGCGGCGGAAGAGCTCTCCGGTCTCGGGGTGCCAGGACCAGCGCAGGTTGTGCGCCAGGTCGCTGAGCGGTCGTAGGGGCTCCGGAAGGACGGGACGTACAGAGAATCGACGAATGGCCTTCACACCTCGACGGTAGCCGGATCTCCGCCCTTTTCGCCCGGTAACCCGTCATCACGTCATCACGTCACCAACGGCTCCATAGGCGCATATGCACTCACTCGCCGTACGCCCGCGCACAGCGCCCCCGCCCGCCTTCCGCCGGCTCTCCGCCTGACACCGGGTGCCGCCACCGGCGCGAAGAGAGAAGGAGTTTCCCGGCTCACGGCGGGAACGGTCAGGATGGGCTCTTTTGCCTACGAGTAGTTCACATTGAGGCGGATGCCCGCCCCGTCCGGGCGGGCAGTCCCTCCTCCTACCGCCCTTCCCGGGTTCCCCCGGAACAACCGTCACGCCAGCCGAGTGAAAGCGGACAGGAGCGGCCATGCCCCCGGCCCGTCAACGGTCTGTGGAACAGATAGAAAGAACAAAACCATCCGTAACGCCACCAGGTGATCCAATGATCGGTCGCATTCCCGTACTGGACGTCCACCCGCTCGTCGACTGCGGGCGCCGCCCGGCGAAGGCCGTGGCCGGCGAGACCTTCCGGGTCTCGGCCACGGTCTTCCGCGAAGGCCATGACGCGGTCGGCGCGAACGTCGTCCTGCGCGACCCGAGCGGAAGCCCGGGCCCGTGGACCCCGATGCGGGAACTGGCGCCGGGCACCGACCGCTGGGGCGCCGACGTCACCCCCGGTTCGGAGGGCCGCTGGTCCTACACCGTCGAGGCGTGGGGCGATCCGGTCGGCACCTGGCGGCACAACGCGAGGATCAAGGTCCCGGCGGGGATCGACGCCGAGCTGACCCTCGCCGAGGGGGCACTGCTGCACGAGCGGGCCGCCGCGGGGGTGCCCGAGGACGACGGCCGCGCGGCCGTGCTGGAAGCGGTGGAGGGTCTGCGCGACGCCTCCCGCCCGGTCGCCGCGCGGCTGGCCGCGGCGCTGGCGCCCGAGGTGGTGTCCGCACTGGACCGCCACCCGCTGCGCGAGCCGGTCACCGTCACCCGCCCCCTGCCGCTGCTGGTGGAGCGCAAGAGGGCGCTGTTCGGTTCCTGGTACGAGTTCTTCCCCCGCTCGGAGGGCGCGGTGGTGAAGGAGGGCGAGCCGCCCGTCCCCGGCACCCTGCGCACGGCCGCCGAGCGGCTGCCCGCGATCGCGGACATGGGCTTCGACGTGGTCTACCTGCCGCCGGTCCACCCCATCGGCGAATCGTTCCGCAAGGGGCCCAACAACTCCCTGACCGCCGGTCCCCACGACGTCGGCAGCCCCTGGGCCATCGGCTCGTCCGCCGGCGGGCACGACGCGGTCCACCCGGACCTGGGCACCTTCGAGGACTTCGACCGCTTCGTGGCGCGCGCCCGCGAACTGCGCATGGAGGTGGCCCTGGACTTCGCCCTTCAGTGCTCCCCGGACCATCCGTGGGTCAAGGAGCACCCGGAGTGGTTCCACCACCGCCCCGACGGAACGATCGCCTACGCCGAGAACCCCCCGAAGAAGTACCAGGACATCTACCCCATCGCGTTCGACGCGGACATGGACGGGCTCGTCGCCGAGACCGCGCGGATCCTGCGGATGTGGATGTCCCACGGGGTGCGGATCTTCCGCGTGGACAACCCGCACACCAAACCGGTCGTCTTCTGGGAGAAGGTGATCGGCGAGATCAACGGGACCGATCCCGACGTCGTCTTCCTGGCCGAGGCGTTCACCCGCCCGGCGATGATGCACACCCTCGCCAAGACCGGCTTCCAGCAGTCCTACACCTACTTCACCTGGCGCAACGGGAAGGACGAGCTGACCGAGTACCTCACCGAACTCTCCGGGGACGCCGCCTCCTACATGAGGCCCAACTTCTTCGTCAACACTCCCGACATCCTCCACGCCTACCTCCAGGGCGGCGGCCGCCACGCCTTCGAGGTCCGTGCGGTGCTCGCCGCGACCCTCTCTCCCACCTGGGGGGTCTACTCGGGCTACGAGCTGTGCGAGTCGGCACCGGTCAGGCCGGGCAGCGAGGAGTACCTTGACTCGGAGAAGTACCAGCTCCGCCCGCGCGACTGGACGGCCGCGGAGCGTGCGGGCACCACCATCGCCCCCCTCATCACCGAACTGAACCGGCTGCGCCGCCGCCATCCGGCACTGCAGGAACTGCGCAACCTGCGCTTCCACCACAGCGACAACCCGTCGATCATCGTCTACTCGAAGCACTGCGCACACCCGTACGCCGACACGGTTCTCACGGTGGTCAACCTCGACCCCCACCACACCCACGAGGCCACGGTCTCGTTGGACCTGGCGGAACTCGGCCTCACACCCGCCCAGGCGAGTGGCGCCGACCTTTTCCCGGTGCGCGACGAGCTCACCGGCGAGACCTATCACTGGGGCAGGGACAACTATGTGCGCCTGGAGCCGGGCCGTGCCGCGGCGCCCGCGCACATCCTCTCCCTGCGACCGTCCCCACAGACCGGAGGGTCACCCAACCATGACCGTCAATGAACCCGTCATCGACACGTTCGAGGACACGCCCGCCAGGGACCGCGATCCCGATTGGTTCAAAAGGGCCGTCTTCTATGAAGTGCTGGTCCGGTCCTTCCAGGACAGCAACGGCGACGGCATCGGCGATCTGAAGGGCCTCACCGCCCGGCTCGACTACCTGCAGTGGCTGGGCGTGGACTGCCTCTGGCTGCCCCCGTTCTTCAAGTCCCCGCTGCGGGACGGCGGCTACGACGTCGCCGACTACACCTCCGTCCTCCCCGAGTTCGGCGACCTCGCAGACTTCGTGGAGTTCGTGGACGCCGCACACCAGCGCGGCATGCGGATCATCATCGACATGGTCATGAACCACACCAGCGACCAGCATCCGTGGTTCCAGGAGTCCCGGCGCGATCCCGACGGGCCCTACGGCGACTACTACGTGTGGGCCGACGACGACAAACAGTACCCGGACGCCCGCATCATCTTCGTCGACACCGAGGCGTCCAACTGGACGTTCGACCCGGTGCGCAAGCAGTACTACTGGCACCGCTTCTTCTCCCACCAGCCGGACCTCAACTACGAGAACCCGCAGGTCCAGGATGAGATGATCTCGGCGCTGAAGTTCTGGCTGGACCTGGGCATCGACGGGTTCCGGCTGGACGCGGTCCCCTACCTGTACGCGCAGGAGGGCACCAACTGCGAGAACCTCCCACAGACCCACGAGTTCCTCAGGAAGGTCCGCGCCGAGATCGACGCCCACTACCCCGACACCGTGCTGCTGGCCGAGGCCAACCAGTGGCCGGAGGACGTCGTCGACTACTTCGGCGACTACTCCAGGGGCGGCGACGAGTGCCACATGGCGTTCCACTTCCCCGTCATGCCGCGCATCTTCATGGCGGTGCGGCGCGAGTCGCGCTATCCGGTCTCCGAGGTCCTGGCCAAGACCCCGGCCATCCCCTCGGGCTGCCAGTGGGGCATCTTCCTGCGCAACCACGACGAGCTGACCCTGGAGATGGTCACCGACGAGGAGCGCGACTACATGTACGCGGAGTACGCCAAGGATCCGCGGATGCGCGCCAACATCGGCATCCGGCGGCGGCTGGCCCCGCTGCTGGACAACGACCGCAACCAGATCGAGCTGTTCACCGCCCTGCTGCTGTCCCTGCCGGGCTCGCCGATCCTGTACTACGGCGACGAGATCGGCATGGGCGACAACATCTGGCTGGGCGACCGGGACGCGGTGCGCACACCGATGCAGTGGACACCCGACCGCAACGCGAGCTTCTCCTCCTGCGATCCGGGCCGGCTGTTCCTGCCCACGATCATGGACCCGGTCCACGGCTACCAGGTCACCAACGTCGAGGCCGCCATGAGCAGCCCCTCGTCGCTGCTGCACTGGACCCGCCGGATGATCGAGATCCGCAAGCAGAACCCGGCCTTCGGGCTGGGCACGTACACCGAACTGCCCTCGTCCAACCCGGCGGTGCTCGCCTTCCTGCGCGAGTACGGGGACGACCTGGTGCTGTGCGTGAACAACTTCTCGCGGTTCCCGCAGCCCACCGAGCTGGATCTGAACGCCTTCGGCGGACGCCATCCGGTGGAGCTGATCGGCGGGGTGCGGTTCCCTCCCATCGGGGAGCTGCCGTATCTGCTGACCCTCGCCGGACACGGCTTCTACTGGTTCCGGCTGCGCGAGCAGGCGTGAGGCGAGGGTAGGGCAGGCATGGACAGCGGCGGCCCGGGAACAAGCTCGGACACGGATTGGGCCCGGGCCGCCGCGGGCAGTATCCCTCCCACCACCGATCGCACCGCTCAGAGCAGTTCGCTAGCCCGCTTGGTGGGTACTCCCCGACACGTCCCGCACCGCCGGACAGCCACAGCCGCAATCCGGGACACTCTGCCGTACCTTTCGTGTGCCCGGGGAAAGGACGCCATGTCGGACAGCTCCTCGCCGCGCGCCGCCGTCGTCGCCACGCGCGAGCCGGAGGGCGCGGCGCTGCTGCGTTCGCTCACGCCACTGCTCACCGAATGGCTTCCGCGGCAGCGCTGGTTCGCCGGGAAGGGGCGCCCTGTCAGCGGGTTCGCACTCGTCGCCGCCACCGAGCTGCTGCCGTGCACGAGCGGCGCCGCTCCGGGTCTGCTGCACCTGCTCGTCCGGGCCCGCCAGCCCGGCGGGCCGGAGCAGACCCATCCTGTTCCCGCCGACTGCTACCAGTTGCTGCTCGGCGTGCGCGACGCCCTGCCGCCGCCGCTGGCCGGGTCCCTGATCGGGCACCCCGCCGACGGGCCGCTGGCCGGCCGCACGGTGTACGAGGCGCTGCACGATCCGCGGCTGGCCGCCGT
Source organism: Streptomyces shinuiensis (assembly GCF_043660855.1). NCBI lineage: Bacteria > Bacillati > Actinomycetota > Actinomycetes > Kitasatosporales > Streptomycetaceae > Streptomyces > Streptomyces shinuiensis. The sequence goes on from NZ_JBIHML010000001.1 coordinate 1,776,477, forward strand.
ACTGCTGGAGCGGCTGCGCTCCCCCGGCCGGCTCGGCCCGCTGCTCTTCCAGCGGGAGCGCGGCACCACGATCCCACAGGGGCTGCCGCCCAGGCCGCTGAGCGTGGAGCAGTCGAACTCCTCGGTGGTCTACGGCGACAGCCACATCCTCAAGCTGTTCCGCCGCGTCAGCCCCGGCGTCAACCCCGATCTGGAACTGCCGCTCGCCCTGGCGCGGGCCGGATCGGACCGGGTGCCCGCGCCGGCCGCCTGGTTCGAGGCGCGCCCCGGCGAACGCCCCGGCGAGGTCGGTGAGGCGGGCGAGCCGATGACGCTGGGCGTGCTCCAGCCCTTCCTGCCCGGCACCAGCGACGGCTGGCAGCTCGCGCTGGGCTCGCTGGCGTCGCACGGCGACTTCTCCGGTTCCGCGCGTGCGCTGGGCCGGGCGATCGCCGAGGTGCACACCACGCTGGCGCAGGCACTGCCGGTGACGGCGCTGGGCCGCCGCCAGCTGGAGTTCATCGCCTCCGGCATGAACGAGCGGCTGGAGGCCGCGGCCGCCGCCGTACCCGCCCTGCGCCCTTACCGGGGAAAGCTGCACACCGTCTTCGACGCCGTCGCCGGACTCGGCCGCGGCGGGCGGTCCTGGTCCGCCCAGCGCATCCACGGCGATCTCCATCTGGGCCAGGCGCTGTGCGCGGGGGACGACGGCCGCTGGTCGGTCATCGACTTCGAGGGCGAGCCCGCCCGTCCCATCGCCGAACGCCGCCGCCCCCAGCCGGTGGTGCGGGACATCGCGGGGATACTGCGCTCCTTCGACTACGCGGCGTGCCAGCACGCCCGGTCCTCCCCCGGCGAGGGCGGGTGGGCCCGCGAGTGGTCCGAGAAGAATCGTGACGCCTACTGCTCCGGTTACGCCGACGCCTCCGGCTCCGACCCGCGCGACGAGGACGTCCTGCTGCGCGCGTACGAGACGGACAAGGCCGTCTACGAAGTGCTCTACGAGGCCAGGCACCGCCCCGCCTGGCTCGCCATCCCGATGTCCGCCGTCCAGCGGCTCGCGGACACCTGAACGATTCCGTGCACAGGAGGCCCCTTCCGTGACCCCCCGTCCCGACAGCCGACCGTTCTCCGAAACCTCCCCGCGGCCCGTCCGCACCGGCGGCCGGGACGAGGACGCCGCCCCGGCCGCTTCCCCCGGAGTCACCGGACCCGAGGGCCCGGCCGGAGCCGCGGCCCCCTCCGGGGGGAAGGCCGCGGTGAAGAAGACCGCGGCGAAGAAGACCGCCGCGAAGAAGACCGCGACCGAGAAGGCCGTGGCGAAGAAGGCGGTGGCGAAGAAAGCCGCCGCGAAGAAAGCCGTGACCGGGAAGAAATCGGTGACCGGGAAGGCCGCCGCCAAGAAGGCCCCGGCGGGCAGGACCGCGGCCGGGTCCGCCGGGAAGACCCCCGCGAGGAAGGCCGCGGCCGGGAAGACGGCTGCGACCGAGCCCGTGGCCCTGCGCCAGGACGAGCCGCTGAAGGACCACGCCCCCAACTGGCCCGGCGCCCGCCCGCCCGCGCCGCGCCGGAGCGACGACGCCCCGGCCGGGCAGGGCGTCGGGCGCGCCGCTCCGCTCGACCCCGGCGAGCGGCAGCGCCTGCTCCACGGCTCCCACCACGACCCGCACACGGTGCTCGGCGCGCACCGGGTGCCCGGCGGGGTGCTGTTCCGGACACTGCGGCCGTACGCCCGCCGTGTCGCCGTCCTGGCCGGGGGTGTGCGGGCCGAGCTGCACGACGACGGGGACGGGCTGTTCTCCGGCGTGCTCCCGCTGGCCGCCGAGCCCTCGACGCCCTCCTACCGGCTGCTGGTGCGCTACGGGGAGGAGCCCGGCGAGGACGAACTGGAGACCGAGGACCCGTACCGCTTCCTGCCCTCGCTCGGCGAGCTGGACCTGCACCTGATCGGCGAGGGCCGCCACGAGGAGCTGTGGCGGGCGCTGGGCGCGCGTCCCATGACCGTCGACGGGGTGGCCGGCACCCGCTTCACCGTCTGGGCACCCAACGCCCTGGGTGTGCGGGTCGCCGGGGACTTCAACTGCTGGGACGCCACGGCCGCCCCCATGCGCTCGCTGGGCGGCAGCGGCGTGTGGGAGCTGTTCCTGCCCGGGGTCGGCGCGGGCGCGCTGTACAAGTTCGACATCACCCGCCCGGACGGCTCCCACACCCTGCGCGCCGACCCGATGGCCCGCCGCACCGAGGCCCCGCCGGCGACCGCCTCGGTCGTGGAGGAGTCGGCGTACACCTGGCACGACGGGGAGTGGCTGGCGCGCCGCGCCGAACGCGCGCCCCACCGGGCACCCCTGTCGGTCTACGAGGTGCACCTGGCCTCCTGGCGCCCCGGGCTGACCTACCGCGAACTGGCCGAGCAGCTCCCGGCGTACGTCAAGGACCTGGGCTTCACCCATGTGGAGCTGATGCCCGTCGCCGAGCATCCCTTCGGCGGCTCCTGGGGCTACCAGGTCACCGGCTTCTACGCGCCCACCGCGCGCATGGGCACCCCCGACGACTTCCGCCACCTGGTCGACCGCCTCCACCAGGAGGGCATCGGGGTTCTGATGGACTGGGTGCCCGCGCACTTCCCCAAGGACGAGTGGGCGCTGGCCCGCTTCGACGGCACCGCCCTGTACGAGCACTCCGACCCGGCCCGCGCCGAGCACCCGGACTGGGGGACGCTGGAGTTCAACTTCGGCCGCACCGAGGTCCGCAACTTCCTGGTCGCCAACGCCGTCTACTGGTGCGAGGAGTTCCACATCGACGGCCTGCGCGTGGACGCCGTCGCCTCGATGCTCTATCTGGACTACTCGCGCGAGCCCGGCCAGTGGACCCCCAACGTGTACGGCGGCCGGGAGAACCTGGACGCGGTGGCCTTCCTGCAGGAGATGAACGCCACCGTCTACCGCCGCTGCCCCGGCGTGATCACCGCCGCCGAGGAGTCCACCGCCTGGGACGGGGTCACCCGCGCCACCCACCAGACCGGGCCGGGCGGCTTCGGCGGGCTGGGCTTCGGCTTCAAGTGGAACATGGGGTGGATGCACGACTCCCTGGAGTACATGGTCAGGGAGCCGGTCCACCGCAAGTACCACCACAACGAGATGACGTTCTCGATGGTGTACGCCTACTCGGAGAACTACGTCCTGCCCATCTCCCACGACGAGGTGGTGCACGGCAAGCGTTCGCTGGTGTCGAAGATGCCGGGCGACTGGTGGCAGCAGCGGGCCGACCACCGGGCGTACCTGGGCTTCATGTGGTCCCACCCGGGCAAGCAACTGCTTTTCATGGGGCAGGAGTTCGCCCAGGGCGCGGAGTGGTCGGAGGCACACGGGCCGGACTGGTGGCTGCTGGACCCGGCGTACTCGGCCGCCGACGACCACCAGGGGGTGCGGGACCTGGTCCGCGACCTCAACCGCGTCTACACCGCCACGCCCGCACTGTGGGAACTGGACACCGATCCGGCCGGCTTCTCCTGGATCGAGGGGGGCGCGGCCGACGACAACGTCTTCGCGTTCCTGCGGTACGCCGCCGACGGCTCGCCGCTGATCGCCGTCTCCAACTTCTCCCCCGTCGTCCGGCACGACTACCCGATCGGCGTCCCCGAGGGGTTCCCCGCCTGGCGGGAGGTCCTCAACACCGACGCGGCGCGGTACGGCGGGAGCGGCGTGGGCGACCCCGGAACGCTGAAGGCGGACGCGGCCCCGGCGCACGGCCGCCCGGCCGGCATCGCCCCGACGCTGCCGCCGCTGGCGACGATCTGGCTCGTCCCCGCCTGAGCCGTACGCCGCCGCGGCGGGCACGGAGGAACCGCGGCGGCCCTGCCCGGCGGGGGAGAGGGGGCAGGGCCGCCGCGGTTGGCCCGGAGCGTTCACGGGGAGGTCAGACGCCCGCGGACTCCTCGGCGGCGGGCCCGGCGGGGGCGGGGTCCCGCGTGGTCCCGTCATCGGCGGTCCGGCGGGGGACGCCGTGGGTGGCGTGGTCGAGAAGGGTCCGCTCGTCGAAGGGGACGCGGCCGGCCAGCACTTCGCCGGCCCGCTCCTTGTCGATCTCCCTGGTCCAGGTGCCGACCAGCACCGTGGCGACCGCGTTGCCGGTGAAGTTCGTCAGCGCGCGGGCCTCGCTCATGAACCGGTCGATCCCGACGATCAGGCCGACGCCGTCCACCAGCTCCGGGCGGTGGGACTGCAGGCCGCCGGCGAGGGTGGCCAGGCCGGCGCCGGTGACACCGGCCGCGCCCTTCGAGGCGACGACCATGAAGACGAGCAGGGAGATCTGCTGCCCCACCGGGAGCGGCTCGCCCATCGCCTCGGCCACGAACAGGGAGGCCATCGTCAGATAGATCGCGGTGCCGTCGAGGTTGAACGAGTAGCCCGTGGGGACGGTGATGCCCACGACCGGCCGGCTCACCCCCAGGTGCTCCATCTTCGCGATCAGGCGCGGCAGCGCCGACTCCGACGAGGAGGTGGACAGGATCAGCAGGAACTCGCGGCCCAGATACCTCAGCAGGGCGAGGAGGTTCACCCCTGCCACCAGTTTCAGCAGTGTGCCCAGCACGACGAAGACGAACAGCAGGCAGGTGGCGTAGAAGCCGATCATGATGACGGCCAGGGACGTCAGCGCGTCCACCCCGGTCTCGCCGACCACCGCGGCGATGGCGCCGAAGGCCCCGGCCGGGGCCACCCACATGATCATGGCCAGCACCCGGAAGACCAGCCGCTGGACGTGGCCGACGCCGCGCAGCACCGGCTCGCCGGCCGGGCCCATCGCCTGGAGCGCGAAGCCCACCAGCAGGGCCACCAGCAGGGTCTGGAGCACCTCGCCCTCGGTGAAGGCGGAGACCAGCGTCGTCGGGATGACACCCAGCAGGAAGTCGGCCGTACCCTCGCCGGCGCCCTCGGCCTGCGCCGCGCCGGTGCTCCTGGCCTCCTCGGTGAGCCGGAGTCCGGATCCGGGGTCCAGCACGTTGCCGACGACCAGGCCGATGGCCAGGGCGACGGTGGACATCACCAGGAAGTAGCCGAGCGCGAGCCCGCCCACCGCGCCGACCTTGGCGGCCTTCCGCACGGAGCCGATGCCCAGCACGATGGTGCAGAAGATCACCGGAGAGATCATCATCTTGATGAGGCCGACGAATCCGGTGCCCAGCGGCTTGAGCTCCCTGGCCACGCCCGGGGCTGCGAAGCCGAGCGCGATGCCCGCCAGAACGGCCGCGACCACGGCGATGTAGAGGTAGTGGGTGCGGTCCCGCGCCTTGGGCTGCGTGGTCCGCCCCGTCCGCGCGCCCTGCTCGTTCCGGGCGCTCTGCTCGTTCTGCGATGACACTTCGGGCTCCTCGGGTGTTGCGGCTCCGACTCGCATGGAGTCCCGGCGACTATGCACCCGGGCGTGAGGCCGATCACCGTTGTGTGCGTTACGTACGCGGAAAGCCCGCCCGCAAGGCGGAATCCCGGCCCCTTCCGGCCCCCGGGAGGGGCCGCGCGCGGCGGGCGGGCAGGTGGGTGGGCCGGACGTCAGCCGCACTACCGCTGGTGCGGCTGACGTCCGGCCGCGCCCGGTCCGGAGCCGGGGCGGCCCGCCTCCGGATCCGGCTGTTGAGTTCACGGCGGACCCCGGGCAGGCTGGGCGCCTGCAACGGAAAGTAGCCGAACGATGACCAGGAGCCCTCCCGACGGGCGGGCGCCGAGGAGGCCCCATGCGCCGTCTCACGGATTACGTGTTCGCTGTCCGCGCAACCGATGCGCCCCCCGCTCCCCCCGGCCTCGAAACGGTGGAGATCGCCTGGGGGCCCGGCACGGACGGCGCCGAGGACCCGGCCGAGGCCGTGCTCGACGCCCTGAGGGACAGTGAACTGTCCTGGGAGGACCAGAGGTCGCGGACCGTCTTCCTCGCCCCGCCCGGCTCCTCTGGTCTCGTGCCCTACGCCGCGGTCCACGGGTTCTTCGCCCGCTGGATCGACGTCCACGTCGACGGGGTCCTCCTCGAACTCTCGGAGGTGAACACGGAGCGGGTGGGCCCCGGCGGCCCCGGGACACCGGACGGGACCCTGAAGTGGGCCCAACTCGGCGGGCCCCGCTGCGAGGGCGTCCGCTGGGTCCCCTACGCCCCCGCGTCCGACGGGACACTCGCCCCGGCCGCCGCGCGCACCGTCCGCTCCGCCCGGCGGCTGCGCATGGTGCCGCCGGACCGGGGCGCGGACGCCTTCACCATGCTGGCCCGGGCAGGGCGGCTGCGGCGCAGGGGCGACAGATGGCGTCTCCCCTTCCTCTCCACCGGCACCGAACCCGTCCCCGCAGGCAAGGACGACCCGTTCCAGGGCATCGACCTGGAGGGCATCAGGATGAGGGCGGACGCGCACCGCACGGAGAGCAGGCGGTCCGACAGGCCGGTGCCCGACGTCGCCCGGCCGGCCCCGGTCAGCCGACTCGGCCAGCGGATCGCGGAGGCGAACACCGTGCCCGTCCGGTCGCTTCTGCCCGGTCTGGGCTCCTGTTCCGACGGCGGCGGAAGGTGGTCCTGTCCCAGGGACACCGGGGACCACCCGGAGGACCTGCCGCTGAGGCTGCACGGGGACAACCTCGTACGGTGCCCGCGCTGCGACTCGAAGGAGAAGGTCGGGCCGGTGCGGCTCACGGCCGAGGCGTTCGGTGTGACGCCGGACCAGGCGGCGGCTTACATCCTGGACGGCGCCGCAGCCGATCCCCTCGTGCCCGGCGCGGCCGTCGTCGCCCACGTCGTCGGCGTCGAACCGGCGGGCTTCGAGTGCCGGATCCGCCAGCCGGGCACCGGCCGGGAGCATCGGGCGACACTGAGTGCCGTGGACTTACTCAAGATCCGGGACTTCCGGAAACGCTCCCTGCGTGCCGGCGACAGCGTCACCGCGCTGGTCCTCCCCGGCCGAAGGCCCCATGGTCCGGACGGCGCGGCACGGCTGTCGCCGACGGCTCCGAAGCTGGTGGAGCGAATACTGGCGGGCTACGTACCGGAGCTGACGGCGGGACGGGTCCGGGTCATGAGAACCGTCCGGCGCGCCGGGGCCCGGACCAAGGTCGTCGTGGCCGGCACCACCAGGGCCGACGCCAGGGGGGCATTCATCGGCAAGGACAGGAAACGGATCCTCTGCGTGAGGGAGATACTCAACCGCGGCCTGACGGAGGAGAAGATCGACATCGTCGAGTACGCGGCCGACCCCGCGACCTCGCTGGCCTTCGCGATGGCTCCGGCGAAGGTCAGCCCCGCCGACGTCATCGTCGAGCGCGGCTGCGCCGTCGTCATGGTCCCGCTCCATCAGATGGACAACGCCATCGGCGAGGGCGGCCTGAACGTCGAGCTCGCCGGCCTCCTGGCGGGGCTGTACACCAGGGTCGTCCGGAAGGGGGACGATCCACGCCCGGTCCTCGACCGGCTCATCGCCGAAAGGCACTGAGAAAGGCGGGTGGGAGGGACCGGTGCGAGAGCCGGCGGCGGTGCGGTCGTCCCGGCGGCGCGGGCACCGGGACGACGGCACCGGACGGGTCAGAAGACGGCCTCGGTCTCGTCCATCCGGTCCTGCGGCACCGTCTTCAGCTCGGTGACCGCGTCCGCCAGCGGGGCCATGACGATCTCGGTGCCGCGCAGGGCCGTCATCATGCCGAAGTCGCCGCGGTGCGCGGCCTCCACGGCGTGCCAGCCGAAGCGGGTGGCCAGCACGCGGTCGTACGCGGTGGGGGTGCCGCCGCGCTGCACATGGCCGAGGATGACCGGGCGGGCCTCCTTGCCCAGGCGGTGCTCCAGCTCGATGGCGAGCCGGTTGCCGATGCCGGTGAAGCGCTCGTGCCCGTACTGGTCGATCTGCCCCTTCTCGTAGGGCATCGAGCCCTCGGCCGGACGAGCGCCCTCGGCGACGCAGACGACCGCGAACTTCTTGCCGCGCGCGAAGCGCTCCTCGATCATCTTGCACAGGTCGTCGATCTGGAAGGGCCGCTCGGGCACGCAGATGCCGTGGGCGCCGCCGGCCATCCCCGCCTCCAGCGCGATCCAGCCCGCGTGGCGTCCCATGACCTCGACGACCATCACCCGCTGGTGGGACTCGGCCGTCGTCTTCAGCCGGTCGATGGCCTCGGTGGCCACGGTGACGGCCGTGTCGAAGCCGAAGGTGCGGTCGGTGGCGGAGATGTCGTTGTCGATCGTCTTGGGCACGCCCACCACCGGCAGCCCGGCGTCGGCGAGCATCCGGGCGGCGGTGAGGGTGCCCTCGCCGCCGATCGGGACGAGCGCGTCGAGGCCGAGCCTCTCCAGCAGTTCCTCGGAGTTCCGGCACGCCTCCCGCAGCCGGTCGCGCTCCAGCCGGGCCGAGCCCAGGATGGTGCCGCCTCTGGCGAGGATGCCGGAGACGGAGTCGATGTCGAGTTCGCGGTAGCGGCCGTCGAGCAGGCCCTTGAAGCCGTCCTCGAAGCCGATGACTTCGTCGTGCCGGTCGACCACGGCGCGGTGCACGACCGAACGGATCACGGCGTTCAGACCGGGGCAGTCGCCGCCTGCGGTGAGGACTCCGATGCGCATGGGGATCGCTTCTCCTGCTCGCTGCTGGTTCGGGGGTGCGCCGCCGGGATTGTTTCACGCCCTGAACGCATTCCCGCCTCCCGTCTCACATACCGTTCGGGACACGACCGGCACGCGGCATCGAAGGGCCCGGCGGTAAGGTCAAGAGTAGTCAAAGGAACAAGTGTCCGGACGAGTCCCGCCGGGGCCTTTCCCGCAGCTTCCGGCGGGGTTTCCGCCGGATCCCCGAGGTCTCCCGCGGCCCCTCGCCGGCCTCGGGCACTTTTCCGCAACGGCGTGCCCGGGTACCCGACGGGGGAGCACGGCCCGGAGGATCCGGGCACGACGAGCAGGGAGAGCACACGTGACGCGCAGCGTGTACGTGACCGGCATCGGCCGCGGGGACGGCCGCCAGGTCGTGGAGCTGGGAGTCATGGAACTCCTGTCCCGGCGGACCAGCCGGGTCGGCGTCTTCCGCCCGCTCGCCCACGACGGCCCCGACCCCATCTACGACCTGCTGCGCAGCCGCTACCGGCTCTCCCAGCCCGCCGGGACCGTGGTCGGGCTCGGCTACGACGAGGCCGTGGCCGTCCTGGCCGACCGGGGCACCGACGAACTGGTGTCGCGGCTGGTCGACCGCTTCCGCACCGTCGCCCGCGACTACGAGGCCGTCCTCGTCCTGGGCACCGACTTCGCCGGCACCTCCCTGCCCGCCGAGCTGGCGCTCAACGCCCGGCTGGCCAACGAGTTCGGCGCCCCGGTGCTGCCGGTGGTGGCCGGCACCGGTCAGGACACCGAATCGCTGAACGCCGAGGTCCGCAACGCCTACCACGCGTACGCCTCGCTGGGCTGCGAGGTCCTGGCGATGATCGCCAACCGGGTCCCCGACGGCGCGGCGGTCGGCGCCGTCGGCCTGGACGGGCATCTTCCGGTGCCGGTGTACGCCCTGCCCGAGGACCCCGCGCTGGCCGCGCCGACCGTCGCCCAGGTCGCCGAGGCGCTGGGGGCGAAGGTCCTCCAGGGGGATCCGGCCGGGCTCGCCCGCGATGTGCGCGGCTTCGTCTTCGGCGGCGCGACGCTGCCGACCTTCCTGCCCGCGCTCACCGAGGGCTGTCTGGTACTCACCCCCGGCGACCGCGCGGACCTGGTCGTCGGGGCGCTGGCCGCCCACTCCGCGGGCTCCCCCGCCATCGCCGGGGTGCTGCTCACCGTCGGGGAGCACCCCGGCGGGGAGACGATGGCGCTGGCCGCCCGGCTCTCCCCGGGCACTCCGGTGCTGTCGGTGCCCGGCGGGTCGTTCTCCACCGCCGGGGAGCTGATGTCCCTGGAGGGCAGGCTGACCACGGCCAACCCGCGCAAGGCGGAGATCGCCCTCGGCCTCTTCGAGGGCCGTGTGGACACCGCCCGGCTCACCGAGCGGCTCTCGGTGGTCCGCGGCGACCGGGTCACCCCGATGATGTTCGAGCACGAGCTGATCGAGCGGGCGCGGGCCGACCGCCGGCACGTCGTCCTGCCGGAGGGCACCGAGGAGCGGGTGCTGCGGGCGGCCGAGGTGCTGCTGCGCCGGGGCGTGTGCGACCTGACGCTGCTGGGGGACGAGACCGCGATCCGCAAGCGCGCCGCCGAACTGGGCATCGACCTGGGCCTGCTGGAGCCCGACGAGCTGCCCGAGGGGGCGGGCGCCTCCGCCCGCGCCGTGGACCCGTACACCTCGCCGCTGCGCGAGCGCTTCGCCGAGCTGTACGCGAAGCTGCGCACCCACCGGGGCGTCACCTACGAACTGGCCTACGACCAGGTGGCCGACGTCTCCTACTTCGGCACCCTGATGGTCCGGGAGGGGCTGGCCGACGGCATGGTCTCGGGCGCGGCCCACTCGACGGCGGCGACGCTGCGGCCGGCCTTCGAGATCATCCGCACCAAGCCGGACGCCGAGATCGTCTCCTCGGTGTTCTTCATGTGCCTGGCCGAGAAGGTACTGGTCTACGGCGACTGCGCGGTCAATCCCGACCCGGACGCCGGGCAGCTCGCCGACATCGCCGTCCAGTCCGCCGCCACCGCCGCCCGGTTCGGTGTGGACCCGCGGATCGCGATGCTGTCGTACTCCACCGGCACCTCCGGCTCCGGCGCGGACGTGGACAAGGTGCGGCGGGCGACGGAACTGGTGCGCGAGCGCCGCCCGGACCTGCTGGTGGAGGGGCCGGTCCAGTACGACGCGGCGGTGGAGCCGTCGGTGGCGGCGACCAAGCTGCCGGAGTCGAAGGTCGCGGGGCGGGCCACCGTACTGGTCTTCCCCGACCTGAACACCGGCAACAACACCTACAAGGCGGTACAGCGCTCGGCCGGCGCGGTGGCCGTCGGTCCGGTCCTGCAGGGTCTGCGCAAGCCGGTCAACGACCTCTCGCGCGGTGCGCTGGTGCAGGACATCGTCACCACCGTGGCGATCACCGCGATCCAGGCGCAGCAGAGCCGGCGGGCCGCGGGCGCGGTGACCGGGTCCGCGAAATCCACGGAATCCACGGAATCCACCGGACCGACCGGCCCCGGGGGGAAGGCTGCGAACGAGTGAGAGGCACCCGCGTCCTCGTCCTGAACACCGGCTCCTCGTCGGTGAAGTACCAGCTCCTGGACATGGCCGACGGCTCCCGCCCGGCCGCCGGCCTGGTCGAGCGGATCGGCGAGCGCACCTCGTACCTGCGCCACGTCCCGGCAGGCGGCCCGCGGCGCGAGCGTGAGGAGCCGGTGCCCGACCACCAGGCGGCGCTGGGGGCGGTCGCCGACGAACTGGCCCGCGACGGACTGGGCCTGGACTCCCCCGAACTGGCCGCCATCGGCCACCGGGTGGTGCACGGCGGGCGCCGCTTCACCGAGCCGACCGTGATCGACGACGCGGTGCTGGCCGAGATCGAGCGCCTGGTGCCCGTCGCTCCGCTGCACAACCCGGCCAATCTGGCGGGCATCCGCACGGCCATGGCGCTGGCGCCGCATCTGCCGCAGGTGGCGGTCTTCGACACCGCCTTCCACACGACGATGCCGGAGTACGCGGCCCGGTACGCCGTCGACACCGCCGTCGCCGACGCCCACCGGGTGCGCCGCTACGGCTTCCACGGCACCTCGCACGCGTACGTCTCACGCAGGACGGCCGAGCTGCTGGGCCGGGATCCGTCCGGGGTGAACGTCATCGTGCTGCACCTGGGCAACGGCTCGTCGGCCTCGGCGGTGCGCGGCGGGCGGTGCGTGGACACCTCCATGGGGCTCACCCCGCTGGAGGGCCTGGTGATGGGCACCCGCTCGGGTGATATCGACCCGGCGGTGGTCTTCCATCTGGCGCGGGTCGCCGGGATGTCGGTCGACGAGATCGACGTCCTGCTGAACAAGCGCAGCGGTCTGCTGGGCCTGTGCGGGGACAACGACATGCGGGAGGTCCTGCGCCGGATGGCGGGCGAGGGGCCGGACGCGGAGTCGGCGAGACTGGCCTTCGACGTCTACGTCCACCGGCTGAAGAAGTACATCGGCGCCTACTGCGCGGTGCTCGGCCGGGTGGACGCGGTGGCCTTCACCGCCGGGGTCGGCGAGAACGCCGCACCGGTGCGGCAGGCCGCCGTCGACGGGCTGGAGGGCCTGGGCCTGGCCGTGGACGCGGAGCTGAACGCCGCGCGCGGCGGCGGGCCCCGGCTGATATCCCCGCCCACCGCACGGGTGGCGGTGGCCGTGGTGCCCACCGACGAGGAACTGGAGATCGCCGGCCAGACGTATGCGCTGGTGGGCGACGGCACCGTGGGACGGAAGTGAGCCGGCTCACCACCTGGAACGTTCCGCCACTGAACAAAAGATAGGATCGCCCCATGCGCCGTTCCAAAATCGTCTGCACCCTGGGCCCCGCCGTGGACTCCTACGATCAGCTCAAGACGCTGATCGAGGCCGGCATGAACGTGGCCCGCTTCAACATGAGCCATGGCAGCCACGCCGAGCACGAGGAGCGCTATCACCGTCTGCGCAAGGCGTCCCAGGAGACCGGGCGCGCGATCGGCGTGCTCGCCGACCTCCAGGGTCCCAAGATCCGCCTGGAGACCTTCGCCGACGGACCCGTCGAGCTGGTGCGCGGTGACGAGTTCACCATCACCACCGAGGACGTCCCCGGGGACCGCACCATCTGCGGCACCACCTACAAGGGCCTGCCGGGCGACGTCTCCAAGGGCGAGACGGTCCTGATCAACGACGGCAACGTCGCCCTCCAGGTGATCGACGTGGACGGCCCCCGGGTGCGCTGCATCGTCATCGAGGGCGGTGTGATCTCCGACCACAAGGGCATCAACCTGCCCGGTGTGGCGGTCAACGTCCCGGCCCTGTCCGGCAAGGACGTCGAGGACCTGAGGTTCGCGCTGGAGATGGGCTGCGACATGGTGGCGCTCTCCTTCGTGCGCGACGCCGCCGACGTCCGCGACGTCCACCGGGTGATGGACGAGGTGGGCCGCCGGGTCCCGGTGATCGCCAAGGTGGAGAAGCCGCAGGCGGTGGAGAACATGGAGGACGTGGTCCTCGCGTTCGACGGCGTGATGGTGGCCCGCGGCGACCTGGCGGTGGAGTATCCGCTGGAGAAGGTGCCGATGGTGCAGAAGCGGCTGATCGAGATGTGCCGCCGCAACGCCAAACCGGTGATCGTGGCGACCCAGATGATGGAGTCGATGATCACCAACTCCCGGCCCACCCGCGCCGAGGCCTCCGACGTGGCCAACGCGATCCTGGACGGCACGGACGCGGTGATGCTCTCGGCGGAGTCCTCGGTGGGCCAGTACCCGATCGAGACGGTCAAGACGATGTCGAAGATCGTCCAGGCCGCCGAGGAGGAGCTGCTCTCGCGCGGCCTCCAGCCGCTGGTGCCCGGCAAGAAGCCGCGCACCCAGGGCGGTTCGGTGGCCCGCGCGGCCTGCGAGATGGCGGACTTCCTCAACGGCAAGGCGCTGGTCGCCTTCACCAAGTCCGGTGACACCGCCCGGCGGCTCTCCCGCTACCGGGCCGCCCAGCCGATCCTGGCCTTCACCACCGAGCCCTCCACCGCCTGCCAGCTCACGCTGAGCTGGGGCGTGGAGTCCTTCTTGGTGCCGCACGTGGACCACACCGACGACATGGTGGACCTGGTCGACGCCGAGCTGCTCAAGCTCCAGCGGTACAACACCGGCGACACCATGATCATGACGGCCGGCTCGCCTCCCGGCATCCCCGGCACCACCAACATGGTGCTGGTGCACCACCTGGGCAGCGAACAGCGCTGACCCGCCGGCCCCCCGCCGCGGGCGTCAGTTCTCGTTGTAGAGGTTCATGCCCGGGATGTGCAGGTCTCCGCCGAACTGGCCGGCCTGCCTGACCGACACGTCCGTGAAGAACACCTCGGGGATGTTCAGCGGCGGTGGTGAGTCGGGGCTGAAGGTGATCGGGATGAGTCCGAAGAGCTTGCCCTTGAGCTCCTCGGTGTACATCGTCACCGTGCCGTTGCGGATGGTGGAGGTGCTGCCCTTGGCCGCCCTGACGTGCGCGGTGCTGCCGCCGGGGCCCTCCACAAGCTGGTGCAGGTCCCGGATGTCCACCGAGCGGGCGGTGAACTTCAGGACGTTCTTGACCGTGCCGTTGTGGGTGCGGACCTTGACGATGCCGTGGTAGTCCAGGCCGTGAAGGGCGAGCAGGCTGGTCTCCAGCAGCCACGGGGCGTTGGGCAGCACCGCCTCGGTCCGCTCCTCCTCGGCGCCGGCCAGCGCCCCGGCGTCGTAGGTCGGGCAGGGGAAGGACTCCTTGCCGGAGGCGTCCGCCCCGGGGACGGACGTGTCGTCCGCCGGTTCCCCGGCGTCCCTCCCACGCGCCCCGGCGGCGCCTGCGGTGTCCTCCACCGCTTCGCCGACGCGGTCGGTGGTGTCCTTCAGCCCCTTCTCGACACCTTCCGCGGCACTGCCGACTGCGTCCTTCACCGGGGTGTCGGAGCCGCCGTCCCCGGGCTCCCCGGGCTCCCCGGGCTGCGACGGGCTCGGCGAGGCGGAGGGCTCGGCCGCGGCCCCGGTCTCCTCGCCCCTGTCCTCCTCGCCGTCCGGGGTGAACAGGTCCTTGATGGCGTCGCCGATGCCCAGCGGGTCCAGCGGGTTGCGCTCCTCGGACTCCGAGGGGCTCGGCCCGGGCTCCGGCGTACCGGCGCCCTCGTCCTCCCCGCCTCCGGTGCCGCCGTCGGCGGTCCCGCCGCCGGCCGGGGGCTCGGCGGGCGCCGTGGCACCGGGCTCCGGTGCGGGAGTGGTGCCCGGCTTCGCGTCCCGGCCGGACTCGCCCCGGCCGTCCCCGCCGTCCTGAACGGACTCGTCCTTCTCCGCCTCCCGGCCGCTGCCCTCCTGCGCCTCCTTGTCGGGCGCGGTCACGCACGGCCCGTCCCTGAAGGGGTTCTTGGGCAGCGGCTCGGCGAGGGCGAGCTTGGGCGTCAGTCCCATGCCCATGAGCACGGCCGACGGCATGGCGGCCAGGGCTATCGCCTTGCCCGCGGGGACGTGCAGCCGGGTCAGCAGCGGCTTCCTCGGCGCGGCGTGGCGCGGCCCGGTCCTCGTACGCCGGGTCGCCGCGGCCGCGGCTCCGTCCTCCCGGTCCAACTCGTCAGGCGTCACGGCGCGCCCCGTTCTGTCCGTCGTCCGCCCCGGCGGGGGCCGGCTCGACGATGGCCAGGCCCACCTCCCGCGGAGCCTCTTCGGGCGCGGGACCACCGGGGAAGTCCCCGGTCTCCGCGGGCTCGGCCGGCCACTCCTTGCTCTGCACCCAGGAGACGGCCATCGCGCCGCCGACCATCGCCAGCAGGAAGCCCGCGAAGAGGCCTCCGAGGTTGGAGACCACCAGCGAGACCAGGGCCAGCAGAATGGCTGCGACTCCGCTGAACACCCGGGAGTGCGGCTGGAACCACAGGGTCAGGCCCAGCACGAACAGCAGCACGCCGATGATCAGTGATCCGGAGCCCGTGGTGGTCGCCAGCCGGAAGGACAACTGGCTCAGGCTGGGATCGGCGTACGGAATCCAGATGATCGGCACGCCGCCCAGCAGCGTCAGCAGTCCCGCCCAGAAGGGGCGCTGCCAGCGCCACAGGCGGAACGACTGCCGCCAGTGGCTGATGCGTTCACGCGCTCCCGGCGACTCGGCACTCATCAGAAAACAGCTCCCTAGGGCCGAACTGTCCATAAAGATCGATGGCACTGCGGGGAGGCGGGAGACCGGCTCTCGGCGGCCCCCCACCCCCTCTCCGCTCAGTGCGTCAGAAACACTCGTTCTTGCCCTTGGCGACATTCAGCGAAAGGCCGGAGAGCTTGAAGGTACCGGCGCTGGTGGCCCAGGACATCTGCTTGACGTCGATGAGCACGGCCTCGTCGGCCTCCTGGGCGAAGGAGCCCGGAAGCACGGCGTCGCCGTCCTTCAGGCCCGGACCCTTGCTCGTGTCGTTCGCCGAGACACCGATGTTGATGTTCTTGAACGTGGCGTCGGCGTCGAGCTGGTCGAGGTCGATGTAGAGGTTCTTCGCCTCGACGACCTTGCCGTCGTTGCCCGCGTTCAGCTTCACCGAGACATCGCCGAAGACCGGAACGGGGATCACGACGGACTGGCACAGCCCCCTGAGCTCGGCGCTCTTGAAGGCCGACACGGCGACGGGGACCTTCTTGCCCCCGTGCACGGTGTCGATCGTGCCGTACTGCACGAACCCCTTGCCGTCCAGCCGGTCAACCGAGACCTTCGCCTGCTGACCGGAGACGCTGAACGACGCGGCGAGCGCACCCTGTGCCAGGGCGACCCCGACCGCCGCCGTGGCGGCAACGCTGGGGACCATGACGACGGCGAACCGCTTCCATCTGGTCCCGCCACGAGCCACAGACTCCATGACTTTCCTCCTTCTCGGACGTACATCTCCGGCCCGGGCCGGACCCGGACGGGATGGGAGAAGTGCTACGTCCTCGGGAAGGAGAGCGCCGTTCCCCGGATTCACCAGATTCCGGAGCGCCGGCGATCACCCCCGAGCGACAACCACTGGCCACGCTCTCGCGCAACCTGCCGGACAGGCCCCGCCCTTCGGCAGAGACCCCCCTGTCCGCGGCCGGCGTCACCGACGCCGGCCCGCCCGGTGGGGACCCATCGTCCGGCTGTGCCCGGATGTGGTGTGCCGGGCTGCGGACGATGGACCGAGCGTGGCCGATCGTGGTGCATGAGGGGCCGGGGCACAAGGGGCTCGTTACTTGCGAGTAACGGGAGGACGGCAGACCCCGCGCCGAGCGTAATCGCACAAGCACCCAGGGTTGCGGGGAGAAACGACGGGCGAGCGGATCAACCGGACTCGGCGGGATCAAACACCCCAGACGATTTACTGCGAGTAACAGCGGCCGCGATTACCAAGTTTCGGTAAAGTCGCGGCCGCTGTTGATCGTTATGTCAATAAGTCCCGGACCACCGGAACCGGCAGGTCAGAAAAGCACCCGGGCAAGGGCACCACGTGCCGCGACCACCCTCGGATCCTCGTGTCCGACCACCTCGAAGAGTTCCAGCAGACGGACGCGGGCGGCCTCCCGGTCGTCCCCCGCCGTACGGCGGACCGTCTCCACCAGCCGCCCGAAGGCGTCCTCGACGTGCCCGCCCGCAAGGTCGAGGTCGGCCGCCCTCAGCTGCGCCCGGGCATCGGCGGGCGACCCGGCCGCATCCTTGCGCACCTGGGCCGCGTCCAGCCCCTGGACGCGCTGCAGAAGCTCGGCCTGGGCCAGGCCCAGCCTGGCCTCGGTGCTGGCCGGGTCGCCGGCGAGCACGTTCCGGTACGCCTGGATCGCACCGCCCAGATCCCCCGCGTCCAGCGCGGAGTGGGCGGCCGCCAGCGCCGGGTCCTCCGGGGTGCCGGGCTCGGCCGGGGCCTGCTCACCGCTCTCGCCGTCCTCCACGGGAACACCGGAGATGCCGGTGATGCCGAAGCGCTGCTCGGCGACCTGGACGAGCTGGTCCAGCACCTCGCGCACCTGCTGCTCGGGTGCCGCGCCCTGGAACAGCGGCAGGGCCTGGCCGGCCACCACCGCGAAGACGGCCGGGATGCCCTGCACCCCGAACTGCTGGAAGATCATCTGGTTGCGGTCGACATCGATCCTGGCGAGGAGGAAGCGCCCGGCGTACTCGTGCGCCAGCCGCTCCAGCAGCGGCCCGAGCTGCTTGCACGGACCGCACCACTCGGCCCAGAAGTCGATGACGACCGGGACTTCGGCGGAGCGCTGGAGCACCTCCTGCTCGAAGTCCGCCTCCTCGACATCGATCACCAGGGACACCGGGGCCGCTCCGCCCGCTCCGGCGCCGCCGGCCCCACCCTGCTGCCGTGCGGCCCGGGCACGGGCCTCCTCGGCCTTCTGCTTGGCCTCCCCGGCCGCCTTCACCGCGGCGAGGTCGACCGCTCCGCTCATGGACATGTTGCGTGGCTGCATGTGACCAGTCTCCCCCGTTCCGGGACCGTTCCGCGCAGCGTGTCGCACATCGGCGCCGAGTCCCCGTCCGGCGCCAGTGGTTGTCGCGTGATCGCCGCCCGCTCCGGGGCGCCGGAACCAGCGTTTCGATACGACCCGTAGCGTAACTCATGACCCCGGCTACAGTCACCCCATGGCCGATTCCGCTCGACGCACGGGCAGGCCGCGCAGCGCCGCGGCGGACCGCGCGATCCTCGACGCGACGCGCTCGGCGCTGGTCGAGCTGGGGTGGAGCGGACTGACCATGGGGGACGTGGCCGTGCGCGCGGGGGTGGCCAAAACCACCCTCTACCGCCGCTGGGCGAACAAGAGCGAGATGGTCGTGGACGCCGTCGCCGTCCTCTTCGACGAGTTGGAGCTGCCCGACCTCGGCAGTCTGCGGGCGGACGTCGAGAGCGTGGTGCTTTCCTTCGCCGCGCTCCTGGAGCGGCCGGAGGCGAAGACGGCCCTGATGGCCGTCGTCGCCGAGGCCACCCGCGACGAGGCGCTGCGCTCCCGCATCCGCACCGCCGTCGTGGAGCGCCAGAAGCACCTGGTGGTCGAGGGCCGCCGCCGCGCCCAGGCCCGCGGTGAACTCCCGCCCGACGCGCCCGGCCCGGAGGGCGCCGCCGCGGCGGACCGTGCCGCCGATCTGATCTTCGACGTGATCGCGGGCGCGGTCGTCCACCGCTCGCTGGTCAGCGCGGGAAGCGTCACCCCGGTGTGGGCCCGCGCCCTGACCGCCCTGCTGCTGCACGGCCTGTCGCCCGCCGCCGGCCCCGCCCCGGACGGCCGCGGCGGCCCCGTGGGCGTCTGACGGCCTCCGGCGGCGCCCGGCCCCCGCCCTTCCGGGACGGGGGCCGGGCGAGGTCCGGAACACCGCGGCGGACGGCGGCACGCCGCGCCGCCGTCAGAAACCGGCGGGCTCGGTGTAGACGCCCCACTCGTCGCGCAGCACTCCGCAGATCTCGCCCAGCGTCGCCTCGGCGCGCACCGCGTCCAGCATGGGTTCGATCATGTTGGAACCGTCCCGGGCGGCGGCCAGCATCCCGTCCAGGGCGGCGCGCACACGCGCGTCGTCGCGCCCGGCCTTGCGGTCGGCCAGCACGCGCACCTGCTCGCGCTCGACCTCGTGGCTGACCCGCAGGATCTCCAGATCACCGGTGACCGAGCCGGTGTTGCAGTTGACGCCGACGACCTTCTTCTCGCCCTTCTCCAGCGACTGCTGGTAGCGGAAGGCGGCCTCGGCGATCTCACCGGTGAACCAGCCGTCCTCGATGCCGCGCAGGATGCCGGAGGTGATCGGGCCGATGGGGTGGTTGCCGTCCGGCACCGCGCGGCGTCCGCGCTCCCTGATCTGCTCGAAGATCTTCTCGGCGTCGGCCTCGATCCGGTCGGTCAGCGCCTCGATGTACCAGGAGCCGCCCAGCGGGTCGGCCACGTTGGCCACCCCCGTCTCCTCCATCAGCACCTGCTGCGTGCGCAGCGCGATCTCCGCGGCCTGTTCACTGGGCAGGGCGAGGGTCTCGTCCAGGGCGTTGGTGTGCAGGGAGTTGGTGCCGCCCAGCACCGCCGCCAGCGCCTCCACGGCGGTGCGCACCACGTTGTTGTACGGCTGCTGGGCGGTGAGCGAGACGCCCGCGGTCTGGGTGTGGAAGCGCAGCCACTGCGCCTTCTCGCTCCTGGCGCCGTACACGTCCCGCATCCAGCGCGCCCAGATCCGCCGGGCGGCGCGGAACTTGGCGATCTCCTCGAAGAAGTCCAGGTGCGCGTCGAAGAAGAACGACAGGCCGGGTGCGAAGGCGTCCACGTCCAGACCGCGCGAGAGACCCAGTTCCACGTAGCCGAAGCCGTCGGCGAGGGTGTACGCCAGTTCCTGCGCGGCCGTCGAGCCGGCCTCGCGGATGTGGTAGCCGGAGACCGACAGCGGCTTGTACGCCGGGATGCCCCGGGCGCAGTGCTCCATCAGGTCGCCGATCAGGCGCAGGTGCGGCTCCGGCTCGAAGAGCCACTCCTTCTGCGCGATGTACTCCTTGAAGATGTCCGTCTGGAGTGTGCCGTTGAGGACGGAGGTGTCCACGCCCTGCCGCTCGGCGGCCACCAGGTACATGCAGAACACCGGCACGGCCGGACCGCTGATCGTCATCGAGGTGGTGACGTCGCCCAGCGGGATGTCCCGGAAGAGGATCTCCATGTCGGCCGCGGAGTCGATGGCGACACCGCAGTGGCCGACCTCGCCCAGCGAGCGCGGGTCGTCGGAGTCGCGGCCCATCAGGGTCGGCATGTCGAAGGCGACCGACAGCCCTCCGCCGCCGGCCGCGAGGATCATCTTGTAGCGCTCGTTGGTCTGCTCGGCGTTGCCGAAGCCCGCGAACTGGCGGATGGTCCAGGTCCGGCCGCGGTAGCCGGTGGGATACAGGCCGCGGGTGAAGGGGAACTCGCCGGGCCAGCCGATCCTCTCGAACCCCTCGACGGTGTCGCCGGGCGCGGGGCCGTAGACCGGCTCGACGGGGTCGCCGGAGAGCGTGGTGAAGTCGGCGTCCCGCTTGCGTGCGGCGTCGTACCGGGCCTGCCAGCGGCGGCGGCCCTCTGCGATGGCGTCAGCGTCCATACACACAAATTTACTAGGACGTCCAAGTAATTGTCGATGGAGGACCGCCCGGTGCGGTGTGGAGAACACGGACGGTCCAGCGGGCCCCGGCGCAAGACCCGGGGCTCCCGGAGCCCCTCAGGCCCCGGCGGGCACGGCCTCGTCGTCCTCGACCAGCGGCTCGACCTCGCGCGAGACCCTCCGCTCGACGAAGAACGCGGCGGTGGGGACGGTGCCCGCGAGCAGCACCCAGGCCAGCCTGCCGAACCTCCACTTCGCCTTGGAGCCCAGGTCGAAGGCGAAGACCAGGTACAGCACGTACAGCCAGCCATGGGCGATGCTGACGACGCCGGTGAAGCCCTCCGCGCCGTCCATCTCCAGCAGGTACTTGCCGATCATGCCGATGACCAGCAGGACCAGCAGGACACCGGTGACGTAGGCCATCACCCGGTAACGGGTGAGCACGCTCTTCTTCATGCACACGAGCGTAACCGGCACCCCGCGGCGCCCGGCCCGGGCCCCGGGCCGGGCGGAGCCCGGCGGTCCGGCGAGGGCCCGGCTCAGCTTTCCTTGAAGTCCCCCGCGGCCACACGCAGCGGCCTGAGCAGCGCGAAGATCTCGTCGCACTCCTCGTCGTCGTACGCGCCGAGCCCGAAATCCATCGCCATCAGGTCGCGGGTGGCCGCCTCGCACACCTCGCGCCCCCGGCCGGTGATGGAGGCGAGCGTGCCGCGGCCGTCGTTGGGATTGGGGCGCTTGGCCACCAGGCCGGACCTCACCAGGCGGTCGACGGTGTTGGTCACGGAGGTGGGGTGGACCATCAGCCGCTCGCCGATCTTCGACATCGGCAGCTCGCCCGCCTTGGAGAAGGTCAGCAGCACCAGCGCCTCGTAGCGGGCGAAGGTCAGCCCGTAGGGCTTGACGACGGCGTCGACCTCGGCGAGCAGGATCTGGTGCGCGCGCATGACCGAGGTGATCGCGGCCATCGAGGGCACGGAGCCCCATCGCTGCTTCCACAGTTCGTCGGCGCGGGCGATCGGGTCGAACGTCAGGCTGAGCGGCTTCGGCACGGCTACGACCCTACCGGCCGGTCATATCGTGGTCAGCCCCGTCTCAGCACTCGGGCCGCCCGGCGGCGCGGCCGCCGGGCGGGGAGGGGCGGCGGTCAGCCCAGGTGCCGTTCGACGGTGGCGACCTTGGAGGCCAGACCGTCGGTGACGCCGGGGCGCACGTCGGCCTTGAGTACGAGCGACACGCGCGGCGCCCGGGCCTCGACGGCGGCCACCGCCCGCCGCACGACCTCCATGCACTCGTCCCACTCGCCCTCGATCGAGGTGAACATCGCGTCGGTGCGGTTGGGCAGCCCGGACTCGCGGACCACCCGAACCGCGTCGGCGACGTACTCCCCCACGTCCTCGCCGACTCCGAGCGGAGTGACCGAGAAGGCGACGATCACGCGTCCACCGCCCCCGTGCTGGGCCGCTCGGCCTGCCCGGCACGGGCCCGGGCTGCGATCACGCTCTCCTCGGCCTCGCGGCGCAGCAGCCTGTCGGCGTAGAAACCGCCGCCGGGCAGTACCGAGCACGCGAAGTAGAGCGCGGCGCGGCCCAGCGGCCACTTGGCGCGGTTCCAGGCGTCCAGCCAGAAGATCACGTAGAGCACGAAGAGGGCGCCGTGGACGGCGCCCATCACCGGTACCGCGTTGAACTCGGTCGTGCGCTTGAGCACGGAGCACACCAGCAGCAGCAGGAAGGAGACTGCCTCCGGGGCGGAGATCAGCCGGAGGCGGCGGAGCGCTGAAGCGGTCTTGAGGTCCACGGGAGATCCTTTGTGAAGGGATGCACAAGCTCTGCCATTGTGGCAGCCTCCCGCCGGAGGCCCGCGTCCGGGTAGATTCGCACCGTGGCTCAGTTCCGACTCCAAGGCGGCAAGGTCCTCGCCGTCGACCTGGCAGGCGACACGGTCAGGGCCAAGAACGGCTCGATGGTCGCCTACGACGGCCAGATGGCCTTCAAGAAACTCACCGGCGGCGGCGAGGGCCTGCGCGGCATGGTCGCCCGCCGCCTCACCGGCGAGCAGATGGAGATGATGGAGGTGAAAGGGCAGGGCACCTGCTACTTCGCCGACCGCGCGAGCGACATCAGCCTGGTGGCGCTCCAGGGGCAGAAGCTCCATGTGGAGTCCAGCAATCTGCTGTGCTCCGAGGGCTCCCTGCGCACCGGCACCACCTTCACCGGGCTGCGCGGCGCCTCTCAGGGCAACGGCCTGTTCACCACCACCGTCGAGGGCACCGGCACGGCCGCACTGACGTCGGACGGCCCGGCGGTGGTGCTGCGCGTCACACCGCAGCTGCCGCTCCAGGTGGACCCGGGGGCGTACGTGGCCCACACCGGGGGCCTGCGGCAGGAGTTCCAGACGGGCGTGAACTTCCGGACGTTCATGGGCGAGGGGTCGGGCGAGTCCTTCCAGATCCGCTTCGAGGGCGAGGGGCTGGTATACGTCCAGCCCAGCGAGCGGAACACGATCGGCGGTGACGTCTGACCGTGAGCGACGCACGTGCGGCCACCGGCCCGCAGACCACCACCAAAACCCGCACCCCCGCGCCGCACGGGCGGAGAAGCGAACGGAAAGACACCGTGAGCGACGCACGTGCGGCCACCGGCCCGCAGACCACCACCAAAACCCGCACCCCCGCGCCGCACGGGCGGAGAAGCTCACGAAAGGGGGGCTTGATGCCGTTCCGGGAGATCGGTTCCAAGATGGTCGAGGCCCGGGTGGCGCCCGGGCAGCGGATGTTCAGCCAACGCGGCGCGATGATCGCGTACAAGGGCGAGGTCTCCTTCACGCCCAGCATCCAGGGCGGCCAGGGCGGCATCGGCTCGATGATCGGGCGGCGGCTGGCCGGCGAGGCGGCTCCGCTGATGACGGTCGAGGGCGACGGCACGGTGCTGTTCGGCCACGGCGGCCACCACGTCGAGGTGGTCGAGCTGTCCGGCGGCACCCTCTACGTGGAGGCCGACCGGCTGCTCGCCTTCGACGGGACGCTGGAGCAGGGCACGATGTTCATGGGGTCCCAGGGCGGGGTCATGGGCATGGTGCGCGGCCAGGTGACCGGGCAGGGGCTGTTCACCACGACGCTCTCCGGGCACGGCTCGGTGGCCGTGATGGCCCACGGCGGGGTGCTCCGGCTCCCGATCGCCCCAAGCCGCCCCGTCCACGTCGATCCGCAGGCGTACGTCGCCCACCACGGGGACGTACGGAACAAGCTCTCCACGGCGCTCGGCTGGAGGGACATGATCGGACGCGGCTCGGGCGAGGCGTTCCAGCTCGAGCTGTCCGGGCAGGGCGAGGTGTTCGTGCAGGCCAGCGAGGAGAAGCTGTGAACGGTCCGATCGTCCACGACGCCCACACGCTGCCGTCGAACGACAACGTCAACCCCTACGCGTTCTGCGTGGACCTGTCGGGCCGGTGGTTCCTGCAGAAGGGGAAGATGATCGCCTACTACGGGCAGATCACCTTCAACGGCATCGGCCACGGCCCCCTGGACCGCCTGGTCGCCACCAGTTTCCACTCCCCGCTGCACGCCTCGGACTGGGTGGTCGCCGAGGGCGAGGGCAGGATGCTGCTCGCCGACCGGGCCTTCGACGTCAACTCCTACGACCTCCAGGACGGCAACCTCACCATCCGCTCGGGCAACCTGCTGGCCTTCGAGCCGAGCCTGGCGCTGAAGCAGTCGATCGTCCCCGGTTTCGTGACCCTGCTGGGGACGGGGAAGTTCGTGGCGGCCTCCAACGGCGAGGTGCACTTCGTGGAGCCGCCGGTCCGGGTCGATCCGCAGGCGCTGGTCGGCTGGGCGGACTGCCCCTCGCCCTGTCACCACTACGACCACCAGTACATGCGCGGCGTGCTCGGCGGGCTGCGGGCGATGACCGGGATCGGCGGCGTCTCCGGCGAGGAGCACCAGTTCGACTTCACCGGGGCGGGCACGGTGCTGATCCAGTCGACCGAGGTGCTGATGGAGGAGCGGGACACCGGCGCCCCTGCGCCGTCGCAGCCGGGCGTCCCCGGCGCGGGCGGCGGGCACGGCGGGCACGGCGGGCAGCAACTGCCGCAGCTTCCCGGCCAGTTGGGCGACATCCAGCGCCGCTTCGGACTGTGACCGGAGCACTGCCCCCGGTGAGGATCCGCAGCGGGAGCGCCCCGGGCAGCCGGGTAGAGTCCGAAGACATGGAGAGCGACAAGGAAACCCGCTGGCTGAGCGGAGAGGAGCAGCGCGCCTGGCGCGTCCACCTCGACGTCAACAAGCTCCTCATGCACCAGTTGGAGCGGGACCTCCAGCCGTTCGGGCTGACCATGAACGACTACGAGATCCTGGTGAACCTCTCCGAGTCGGACGACCACCGGATGCGGATGAGCGACCTGGCCACCGCCACGCTGCAGTCCAAGAGCCGCCTGTCCCACCAGGTCACCCGCATGGAGAAGGCCGGACTGGTGCGCCGGGAGAACTGCGAGTCCGACAAGCGCGGGCTGTTCGCGGTGCTGACCGAGCACGGCTGGAAGACGATGCGTGAGGTGGCGCCGTACCACGTCGCCTCCGTACGGCGCCACTTCATCGATCTGCTCCCGCCCGAGGCGCTCGACGGACTGCACGGCTCGCTGGTCCCGGTCGCCGAGCACCTGCGGTCGCTGCGCGGGCGTGGCTGAAGACACCCGCCAAACCCCCACGCCCCGCGGGGAGTCCGTGGGGGATGATGTGGGGGACCCGCTCGACCACCGTGACGGACAGGACGCGGCGGGTCCGCGGCTGACCGGCCCTTTCCGGAGGAGCGCTGGACCGGACGAGCGGGAGGGTCCTCTGCCGCCGGACCCGCGCCAGAGGTGACCTCCGATGAGCCAGCCACCACCGGGCCGCCCCCCGCACGACGGCTTCGGCCCTCCGCGGTACCCGGACGGGCAGCCGCCCGGGCAACCGCCGCCCCCGCCACCGCAGGGCGGACCGCCGCAGGCGCCTCCGCCGGGTTACGGCGGCCCCGCGGCGTACCCCTGGAGCGGGCAGCCTGGCTACACGTACCCCCAGGGCGGGCAGCCGAACCCGTACGCCGCCTACCCGCCGCCTCCGCAGGCGGGCGGAGGCGGCGGTCCGAAGGGCGCGAAGGGCAGGGTGGCCCTCATCGCCGGCGGCGCCGTGGTGGCGCTCGCCCTCATCGGCGGCGGGGTCCACCTGGCGGTCGGCGGCGACGACGGGCCAGGCGTCGCCGCCGCCGTGAGTCCGTCCCCGAGCGTCTCCTCCGGACCGGCGCAGGAGACGGAGGAGCCGGTGGAGCCCACCCCCGGGGAGCCGTCGCAGGATCCGCTCGACGACTACGAGCCCACCGGCGAACCGGCCGGGGAGCCGCCCGCCGGGAACGACTTCAGAGGGCAGTGGCAGGGCGAGGGCGCCAGGACACTGACCGTCGGCAAGGCGTTCGAGAGCGGGGAGGCCGAGGGGAAGAACTCGGTCTCCTGGATCGAGTTCGGCGGCGACGGCATATGCGTGGGGATCGGCGAGAACCAGGGCCGCGGTTACCGGATGGCGCTCAAGTGCGGCGAGGGCGACGACGAAGAGTACATCGCGGGCACCGCCGGCAAGACTTCGGACGGCGAGAGCATCAGGATCAAGTGGGATGACGGAGGCGGGACCGACACCCTCGACTGGATCGGCGACGACAACATCACCTAGCCCCGCCCGGAGCCCCGGCCCGCCCGGGGCGGGGCCGCGGCGGGCAGCCGCAGGGTGAGCAGGGCGCCGCCCTCTGCCGCCCGGCCGACGGTGAGGCCGCCGCCGTACCGGACCCGCCACGTCGCGGGCGGTGGCCGGCCCCGGCCCGGCGCCTCCGTCGTCCCGGCTGCGCGCGTCGTCCGGCCGTACGAACCGCTCGGCCGTCAGGCCCTGGCCGGCGACGGGGCGAGCCGCTTCTCGTCCTCCACGATCAGTACGCGCATGGGGCCGGCCCGCCAAAACGGGCCTGAAGAGATCTTCAGGCGGTTTCAGGAAGCCTTCAGCGGCGCCCTGCGACAGGGTTCCACGTCGGACGCGAAATCCCGTCTCCGGGGAGGAAACCACCGTGAACCGCAAACCGGTCGCCGCCATCGTCGGCCTCGACGTCGGCGGGAGCACCCTCGCCTTCGCCTGCGACGACACCGGTGACCGGGACGACCGCCGCGGGAGCTGACGGCCGCCCCGGCGGGGCTCATCCCCCCGTCAGCCCCGCCACCAGCTCGTCGGCCGCCGCGTACGGGTCGAGTGTCCCGCTCACGATCCGCTCGGCCAGCGCGTCCAGGCGGCGGTCGCCGTGCAGGTCGCCGATGCGCTCGCGCAGCGCGGTCACCGCGATGGTCTCCACCTCGCGGGCCGCGCGCGCCCGGCGGCGCTCGGTGAGCACTCCGCGCTCCTCCATCCAGGCGCGGTGCTTCTCCAGCGCCTCGACGACCTCGTCGACGCCCTCGCCGCGCGCGGCGACGGTCTTGACGATCGGCGGGCGCCAGTCGCCGGGCCTCCGGGCCTCGCCGAGGCCCAGCATGTGGTTGAGCTCGCGGGCGGTGGCGTCCGCGCCGTCGCGGTCGGCCTTGTTGACCACGTACACGTCGCCGATCTCCAGGATTCCGGCCTTGGCGGCCTGGATGCCGTCGCCCATGCCGGGCGCGAGGAGGACGACGGAGGTGTCGGCCTGCGAGGCGATCTCGACCTCGGACTGGCCGACGCCGACCGTCTCGACCAGGACCACGTCGCAGCCGGCCGCGTCCAGGACGCGGATGGCCTGCGGGGCGGCCCAGGCCAGACCGCCGAGGTGGCCGCGGGTGGCCATGGAGCGGATGTAGACGCCGGGGTCGGAGGCGTGCTCGGACATCCGTACCCGGTCGCCCAGCAGCGCGCCGCCGGAGAACGGGGAGGAGGGGTCCACCGCGAGGACGCCGACCCGCCTGCCGGCCTTGCGGTACGCGGTCACCAGCGCCGAGGTGGAGGTGGACTTGCCCACCCCCGGCGAGCCGGTCAGGCCGACGACGTACGCGTTGCCCGTCAGCGGCGCCAGCGCCGCCATGACCTCCCTGAGCTGCGGGGACGCCCCCTCAACCAGCGAGATCAGCCGGGCCACGGCCCGGGGCCTGCCCTGCCGTGCCTGCTCCACCAGTCCGGGGACGTCCACCGCCATACGTGCTGCGCTCCTCGCGATACTCGGCCGTCGCCGGCCCTCGTCGGCCGCCGGGCGGCCGCTGTGGTCGGCCGCCTGATCCGGCCGTCATTCTTCCCGCGCCGCTCGCGCGCCGCCGTGCCGCCGGTCACACGGGCCCGCACCCCTCACGTACGGTGCGCGGGCCCGTGCGACCGCGCCGTCACTTCCTGGGCACCCGCACGATCAGGGCGTCGCCCTGGCCGCCGCCGCCGCACAGCGCGGCGGCGCCGACACCGCCGCCGCGGCGCTTGAGCTCCAGGGCGAGGT
Organism: Streptomyces shinuiensis; assembly: GCF_043660855.1. Lineage (NCBI taxonomy): Bacteria > Bacillati > Actinomycetota > Actinomycetes > Kitasatosporales > Streptomycetaceae > Streptomyces > Streptomyces shinuiensis. Next base: position 1,804,550 of record NZ_JBIHML010000001.1, read on the forward strand.
GGAGCACGATGCGTGCGCCGGACATACCGATCGGGTGACCCAGCGCGATCGCGCCGCCGTTGACGTTCACCTTTTCGTGGTCGATGCCGAGGTCCTTCATCGACTGCACCGCGACGGCCGCGAACGCCTCGTTGATCTCGATCAGGTCGAGGTCGCCGACCTCCAGGCCGTCCTTCCTCAGGGCGTGGCGGATGGCGTTGGACGGCTGCGACTGCAGGGAGTTGTCCGGGCCGGCCACGTTGCCGTGGGCGCCGATCTCGGCGATCCACTCCAGGCCCAGCTCCTCGGCCCTGGCCTTGCTCATCACGACCACCGCGGCGGCGCCGTCGGAGATCTGCGAGGAGGTGCCGGCGGTGATGGTGCCGTCCTTGGCGAAGGCCGGGCGCAGCTTGCCCAGGGACTCGGCGGTGGTCTCGGGCCGGATGCCCTCGTCCTTGGAGAACAGGATCGGGTCGCCCTTGCGCTGCGGGATCTCCACCGGGGTGATCTCGGCGTCGAACAGGCCGTTCTTCTGCGCGGCGGCGGCCCGCTGGTGGGAGAGGGCGGCGATCTCGTCCTGCTCGGCGCGGCCGATGCCCAGGCGGGTGTTGTGCTTCTCGGTGGACTCGCCCATGGCGACGTTCTCGAAGGAGTCGGTCAGGCCGTCGTGTGCCATGGCGTCGAGCATCTGCACCGCGCCGTACTTGAAGCCCTCGCGGGACCCCGGCAGCAGGTGGGGCGCGCCTGTCATGGACTCCTGGCCGCCGGCGACGACCACGTCGAACTCGCCGGCGCGGATGAGCTGGTCGGCCAGCGCGATGGCGTCCAGGCCCGACAGGCAGACCTTGTTGACCGTCAGCGCGGGGACGTTCATCGGGATGCCGGCCTTCACCGCGGCCTGGCGCGCGGGAATCTGACCGGCGCCGGCCTGGAGCACCTGGCCCATGATCACGTACTCGACCTGGTCCCCGCCGATGCCCGCGCGGTCCAGGGCCGCCTTGATGGCGAAGCCGCCCAGGTCGGCGCCGGAGAAGGTCTTCAGGGAGCCCAGCAGGCGGCCCATGGGCGTACGGGCGCCCGCGACGATCACGGAGGTGGTGGCGGACGCCGAACGGGTCTCGGGATTCGTCTTTTCGGTCACGGTGCGGCCCCTTCGGAGCAGGGAGTTAACGAGGGTTATCGACAATGTACTGAGCGGTACCGTCCCGGGTCACCGGTCGGTCGGTGTGACCGTGCGCACGTTGCGTAACCACACTCCGAGACGGTGCACTGTCTTCCATGCTGACGCGCATCGACCACATCGGTATCGCCTGTTTCGACCTGGACAAGACGGTGGAGTTCTACCGTGCCACCTACGGCTTCGAGGTGTTCCACACCGAGGTGAACGAGGAGCAGGGGGTGCGCGAGGCCATGCTGCGGATCAACGGCACGGACGACGGCGGCGCCTCCTACCTCCAGCTCCTGGAACCGACCCGCGACGACTCCACGGTGGCCAAGTGGCTGGCGAAGAACGGCGAGGGCGTGCACCACATCGCCTTCGGCACCGCGGATGTCGACGGCGAGGCCGAGGCGATCCGGAACAAGGGCGTCCGGGTGCTGTACGACGAGCCGCGCACCGGTTCGATGGGATCGCGGATCACCTTCCTCCACCCCAAGGACTGCCACGGCGTACTCACAGAACTGGTCACCTCCGCTTCCTCACACCACTGACGACCGCTCCCCCGGCCGGTAGAGTGGCCGTTCGGCCGGGGCTGCGGGCCGGCAGGGGCCCGTCCCATGTTCCGCCGATGATCTGACACCATTTCTCCGAAGGGTCAGTTCACCTTCACCACGACCAGGGGACGGATGGGACCGCGCAGTGCGGGGCTACGACCGCTACGAGGCTGACGACCACCTCTCCCAGCTCGAAGCCGAGATGAAGCGGCTGAAGGACGAGCGGGACAAGGCGGTCGACCACGCCGACGACCTCGGCTACCAGGTCGAAGTGCTGCGCGCCAAGCTGCACGAGGCGCGCCGCGCTCTGGCCGCGCGCCCGGCCGGCTACGACAACCTGTCGCACCAGGCCGAGCAGCTGTTGCGCAACGCCCAGGCACAGGCCGAGCAGTTGCGCGCGGACGCCGAGCGCGAGCTGCGCGAGGCCCGGGCCCAGACCCAGCGGATCCTGCAGGAGCACGCCGAGCGGCAGGCCCGTATGGAGGCCGAGCTGCACGCCGAGGCGGTCACCCGCCGCCAGCGGCTGGACGAGGAACTGGCCGAGCGCCGCGCGACCGTCGAGTCCCACGTCAACGAGAACGTCGCCTGGGCCGAGCAGCTGCGCGCCCGCAGCGAGTCGCAGGCCCGTCGGCTGATGGACGAGGCCCGCGCAGAGGCCGAGCAGACCCTGGCCGCGGCCCGCGCCGAGGTGCAGCGGCTGACCGAGCAGTCCCGGCAGCGCCTGAACTCGGAGGCGGAGGCCGCCAAGGCCGAGGCCGAGCAGGTGCTGCGCCGGGCCCGCGCGGACGCCGAGCGGCTGCTGAACGCGGCCTCCACCCAGGCGCAGGAGGCCACCGAGCACGCCGAGCGGCTGCGCACCTCCACCGCCGCCGAGTCCGAGACCGCCCGCCGCGAGGCCACCGCGCTGGCACGCCAGGCCGAGCAGCGGATGCGGGAGGCCGAGACGGCGCTGCGCGAGGCCCGTGCGGAGGCGGACCGCGTCCTGGCCGAGGCGCGCGAGGCCGCCGCCAGGCGGCTGGCCGACGCCGAGTCGGAGAACGAGCAGCGCGGGCGTACCGCCAAGGCCGAGATCGCGCGCATGGTCGCCGAGGCCACCAAGGACACGGAGGCCGCCAAGGCCGAGGCCGAGCAGGTGCGGGCCGATGCCCGCGCCGAGGCCGAGCGGCTGATCGCCGAGGCCCGCGAGAGCGCCCGCGCCAAGTCGGCCGAGGAGTCGGCCGCCCAGCTCGCCGAGGCCGCGCGTACGGCCGAGGAGGTGCTCACCAAGGCGTCCGAGGAGGCCAAGGCCACCACCCGGGCCGCCACCGAGGAGGCCGAGCGGCTGCGCGCGGAGGCCGAGGCGGAGGCCGACCGGCTGCGCGCGGAGGCGCACGACCTGGCCGAGCAGCTCAAGGGCGCGGCCAAGGACGACACCGAGGAGTACCGCGCCAGGACCGTCGAGCTCCAGGAGGACGCGCGGCGGCTGCGCGGCGAGGCCGAGCAGTTGCGCGCCGACGCGGTCGAGGAGGGCGAGCGGATCCGCCGCGAGGCACGCCGCGAGGCCGTCCAGCAGATCGAGGAGGCCGCCGGCCGCACCGAGGAGCTGCTCAGCCAGGCCAAGGCGGACGCCGAGGAGACCCGCGGCGCCGCGGTGGCCGAGGGTGAACGGGTGCGCACCGAGGCGATCGAGCGGGCCACCGCTCTGCGCCGCCAGGCCGAGGAGGCCCTGGAGCGGGCCCGCGCCGAGGCCGAGGAGCTGCGGACCGCGGCCGAGCAGCAGGCCGGGCAGGCCCGCGAGGAGGCCGAGGAAGCCGGCCGGCGGCTGCGCGAGGAGGCCGAGGAGACCGTCGCCGCCCGCCGCGCCGAGGCGGACGGGGAGCTGGAGCGGCTGCGCGAGGAGGCCGGGCAGCGGCTGACCGCCGCCGAGGAGGAGCTGCGCGAGGCCCGCGAGGAGGCCGAGCGGCTGCGCGAGGAGGCCCGTACCGAGACCGAGCGGCTGCGCACGGAGTCGGCGGAGCGGCTGCGCGGCCTGCGCGAACAGGCCGAGGAGGAGGCCGGGCGGCTGCGCACCGAGGCGGTCTCCGACGCGGCGCAGGCCCGTGCCGAGGGCGAGGCCGTGGCGGTGCGGCTGCGCACCGAGGCGGCGACCGAGGCCGAGCGGCTGCGCACCGAGGCGCAGGAGACGGCCGACCGGGTGCGGGCCGAGGCGGACGCGGCCGCCGAGCGCATGGGCGCCGAGGCCGCCGAGACGCTGACCGCCGCCCAGGAGGAGGCCTCCAGGCGCCGCCGCGAGGCCGAGGAGCTGCTCACCGGAACCCGCCGGGAGGCGGACCGGGAACGGGCTCAGGCCCGGGAGCAGAGCGAGGAGTTGCTCGCCTCGGCCCGCAAGCGGGTCGAGGAGGCGCAGGCCGAGGCCGACCGGCTGGTGGCCGAGGCCGAGCGGCGGGCCGCCGAACTGGTCTCCGCCGCCGAGCAGAAGGCCCAGCAGGTGCGCGACTCGGTCGCGGGGATGCACCAGCAGGCCGAGGAGGAGATCGCCGGTCTGCGTTCCGCGGCCGAGCACGCCGCGGCCACCCTGCGCCGGGAGGCGAAGGAGGAGACGGACGCCGCCAAGTCGCTGGCGGAGCGCACCGTTTCGGAGGCGATCGACGAGGCGGACCGGGTCCGGTCCACGGCGGACGAGGAGGCCGGGCGCACGCGCGCCGAGGCCGACCGCGTACGGGACGAGGCCCGTGAGGCGGCGGCGCGCCGGCTGGGCGACGCGGCCGAGCAGGCCGACCGGCTGGTCGCCGAGGCCCGCGAGGAGGCCGTACGCATCGCGGCGTCCGCCGAGGAGCAGGCGGACACCATGGTGGGTGCCGCCCGCAAGGAGGCCGAGCGGCTGGTGGCCGAGGCGCGGACCGAGAGCACCTCGCTGGTGGAGAAGTCCCGCAGCGACTCCGACACCGTGCTGGAGGAGGCCCGCCGCGACGCGAGCGCCATCCGGGAGCGGGCCGAGGAGTTGCGCTCGCGCACCGAGGCCGAGGTCGAGGAGCTGCACGAGCGGGCGCGCCGGGAGGCCGCCGAGGCGATGCGGTCCGCCGGCGAGCGTGTGGACAAGCTGGTGAAGGCGGCCGACGAGCAGTTGGCCGAGGCCCGGGAGAAAGCCCGTCAGACCCGCTCGGAGGCCGACTCCGAGGCGAGCAGGGTCCGTATCGCCGCGGTGCGCAAGGCCGAGGGGCTGCTCAAGGAGGCCGAGCAGAAGAAGGCCGCGATCGTCCGGGAGGCCGAGAAGGTGCTCGCCGAGGCGGAGGCCGAGGCGAAGCGCACTCTGGAGAAGGGCAAACGCGAGCTGGACGTGCTGACCCGCCGTCGCGAGGACATCAACGCCGAGATCTCGCGGGTGCAGGACGTGCTGGAGGCGCTGGAGTCCTTCGAGTCACCCGGAAGGGGCAAGTCCGACAAGGACGGCAAGGGGGGAAAGGGCTCTGACGGAGGATCGAACGGAGCGGTCAAGGCTGGTGTGGGAGCGGGAGCGGCGCATGGCGGCGGCAAACAGGGCAAGAACTGAGCCACTCGAACGGACGTACATTCTGCATATCAAACCGGCATCTTCTCGAAGACACGCCGTTTTCCCCCCTAGGATTCCCTCTATCACTCTCCCGTCCGACCCCGTCTGACCGACAGGAACCCCATGAGCGACAACACCTCTCCCTTCGGCTTCGAGCTCGTGCGGCGCGGCTACGACCGCGGTCAGGTGGACGACCGCATCGCGAAGCTCGTCGCCGACCGTGACAACGCGCTGGCCCGTATCGCCTCGCTGGAGAAGCGCATCGAGGAGCTGCACCTCGAGACGCAGAACGCACAGGCGCAGATCAACGATTCCGAGCCGTCGTACGCCGGACTGGGCGCCCGTGTCGAGAAGATCCTCCGTCTCGCCGAGGAGGAGGCCAAGGACCTGCGCGAGGAGGCCCGCCGGGCCGCCGAGCAGCACCGGGAGCTGGCCGAGTCCGCCGCGCAGCAGGTGCGCAACGACGCCGAGTCGTACGCCGCCGACCGCAAGACCAAGGCGGAGGACGAGGGAGCCCGGATCGTCGAGAAGGCCAAGGGCGAGGCCGCCACGCTGCGCGCGGACGCGCAGAAGGACGCCCAGGCCAAGCGCGAGGAGGCCGACGCCCTCTTCGAGGACACCCGGGCCAAGGCCGCGCAGGCCGCCGCCGACTTCGAGACCAATCTGGCCAAGCGCCGCGAGCAGTCCGAGCGCGACCTGGCCTCCCGTCAGGCCAAGGCCGAGAAGCGGCTGGCGGAGATCGAGCACCGTGCCGAGCAGCTCCGTCTGGAGGCCGAGAAGCTGCGCACCGACGCCGAGCGCCGCGCCCGCCAGACGGTGGAGACCGCCCAGCGCCAGGCCGAGGACATCGTGGCCGACGCCAACGCCAAGGCCGACCGCATCCGCAGCGAGTCCGAGCGCGAGCTGGCGGCGCTCACCAACCGCCGGGACAGCATCAACGCCCAGCTCACCAACGTCCGCGAGATGCTGGCCACGCTCACCGGCGCGGCCGTCGCCGCGACCGGGCAGCCGAACACCGACAGCGGCGAGGAGTCGCTGGGCGTTCCCGCCCAGCAGTCCCGCTGAGACCGAGGCACGCCGGCGGCGCCGGCAGCCTGCGGGACACCGCGCCCCGTACCGCCCTTCGGCGGTGCGGGGCGCCCCGCGTCCTCGCCCGCGACGCCTGACGGGCGCCTTCAGGGTTCAGTACCTGGGTGCCTGACGGGACCGCTGGAGCCGCGCGCTCCGGCGGTCCCTGGCGTTCCAGCACGCCCGGTGCCAGTGCCGCCGGTCGTCCCCCCGCCCGTCGCGCTGCCAGGCCACGACGTGCGGCACCCCGGGCGGGATCTCCTGGTCGCAGCCGGGGCAGCGGTAGTGCTTGGCTGCGGACTGCCCGTTGATCGGCCGCACCACCCACTCCTCGCCGCGCCACTCGTCGGTGTGCTCCATGCCGTGGCGGCCGTCCGCCTCCCCGTCGCGGCGGGCGGACCTGCCACCGCCGCGCGGGCGGTTTCGACGCGGGGACAACAGGCACCTCACGTGGTCTCGGGGGCCTTCGGGGCCCGTCGGCGGACTGCTCCGTCCAGCCTACGCAGGTCGCGGGCGGCCTTGTGTCGCGCACCCGCGGCCCCTCTCTTCCCGTCCTTCCGCGCGGTCCGAAAAAAATCCCGGCAGGCCGTGCCCTTGGCACGTGTCAGGCGTTGTTGCCTGAAGGGGACTGTTCGGCGGTCCGTTCACAGGACCGTCGCAGACCGGCGCGGGCCGTCGCGCGGCGGTGCCGGGACGGTCCCGGTACCGGGCAGGAGGCTGTGGCGATGCACATCGGGACTTTCGTACCGGCGGGGCAGTTCCCGGGGCAGGGGCAGGGAGAGGCACTCCACCGCGCCCTGCGCTCCGCGGAGGCCGCCGAGCGGGCCGGTCTGGACTCCGTGTGGGTGGCCGAGCACCACTTCGTCCCCTACGGGGTCTGCCCCTCGGCGATCACCCTGGCCGCGCTGCTGCTGGGGCGCACCCGGCGCATCGAGGTGGGCACGGCCGTGAGCGTGCTTCCCACCGTGCATCCGGTCGCCCTGGGCGAGCAGACCGCGCTGCTGCACCTCCTGTCCGGCGGCCGGTTCACCCTCGGCGTCGGCCGCGGCGGCCCCTGGGTGGACCTGGAGGTCTTCGGCGGCGGCGTCGAGGCGTACGAGCGGGGCTTCCCCGAGTCGCTGGACCTGCTGCTGCGCTGGCTGCGCGAGCCGCGCGTCGGCGCGGACGGCGAGCGCTACCGCTTCCGCGAGGTCCCCGTCGTACCGCGCCCGGACCAGGGCCTCGGCGGTCCGGAGGCGCCGCCCGTGCTGGTCGCCTGCACCTCCCCCGCCTCCGTGCGGCTGGCCGCCGCGCGCGGGCTGCCGATGCTGCTGGGGATGCACTGCGGGGACGAGGAGAAGGCGGACATGGTCGCCCTGTGGCGGCGCGAGGCGCTGGCTGCGGGGGCGGCCCCGGAGGCCGTGGCGGCGGCCGGACACGTGTCGGCCGGGGTCGCGCAGGTGGCCGACACCCGGGACGAGGCCGTGGAGACGCTCACCAAGGCGATGCCCGGCTGGTTGTGGCAGGGGCTGGAGGCCCACACGACCGTGGACGGCCGTGCGCGTTCGATGCGCGACCCGCTCGCCTACACCGAGCTGCTGTGCTCGCTGCATCCGGTCGGCCCGCCGCGGCTGTGCGCGGACCGGCTCGCGGCCACCGCCGAACGGACCGGGATCGGCCGGTTCGCGCTGCTGGCCGAGGGCTCCGGCGACCTGGCCGCCACCGAACTGAACGTCTGGCGGCTGGGCACCGAGGTGCTGCCGCTCCTCCCCCGAGCAGCGGCAGCTCCTGCGCCGTCAGGCACACCGCCGGGCACAGCGCCGGACGAGGGCGCGGGGACGGACGCGGCATCCTGACCGGCCGCCCGCCGTCCGCCCGCGGTCAGCAGTCGCGCAGTTCCGGCGACTGGTTGAGGAGCTGGCCGCGGACGGAGGTGAAGCGGGCGAGCCGCTCGTCCGCGGAGGGGTCCAGCGGGAAGACAGCGACCCGGTGGCAGTTCTGGAAGGCCAGTCTCACCCCGAAGTGGCGCTCCAGCGCACCGCGTATCGCGTCGCTGGCGAGTGCGCGCAGCAGCTGGCCCCGCGCCCGCTCGTCCGGCGGCGGCGTCTGGTTGTCGGCGAACTCCCCGCCGTCCACCTTGAGTTCGGCCACCAGAGAACTGATCATGTCCCATGCGTAGGGCAGGGACGTACGGACGCAGTCGACGAAGGCCGCCTCATCGACCTCGCCTCGCTCAGCCTGCTCCAGGAGGGCCGGTGAGACGTCGAGCGACATGGGTTCTCCTCTCGCGATCCCGGGCATACCGGGACCTCAGGGACGGGATTTCGGGGCTGCGCGTAACCGGACGATCTCGTACGGCGACCCCGGGCTGCAACGTTATGCCCGCGCGTACTGACGCACCAGGCTTGTGGGCACACAACCAGCCACGCCCGAACGGCGATCGAACGGGGAGAAGCAGGGGCGAATCGCGTGGACCGCCCGCGGTCCAGTAGCGTGACCGACCATGCGTCTCGTCATCGCCCGCTGCTCCGTGGACTACGCCGGAAGGCTCACCGCCCACCTCCCCTCGGCTCCCCGCCTCATTCTGGTGAAAGCCGACGGATCGGTCTCGGTCCATGCGGACGACAGGGCTTACAAGCCCCTCAACTGGATGTCTCCGCCATGCACCCTCAAGGAGGGCGAGAAGGACGGCGTCGGCGTCTGGACGGTGGTCAACAAATCGGATGAGAAACTCATCATCACCATGGAGGAGGTCCTGCACGACTCCTCGCACGAACTCGGCGTCGACCCCGGCCTGATCAAGGACGGCGTGGAGGCCCACCTTCAGGAACTCCTCGCTGACCGAATGGAGACCCTCGGCGAGGGCTGGTCGCTGATACGGCGTGAGTACCCCACCGCCATCGGGCCGGTGGACATCCTGTGCCGGGACGCGGAGGGGACCACCGTCGCGATCGAGATCAAGCGGCGCGGCGAGATCGACGGCGTCGAGCAGCTCACCCGCTATCTGGAGCTGCTCAACCGCGATCCCCGTCTCTCCCCGGTGCGGGGGGTGTTCGCGGCGCAGGAGATCAAGCCGCAGGCGCGCGTGCTGGCCACGGACCGCGGCATAGACTGCGTCGTCCTCGACTACGACGCGCTGCGCGGCATCGAGGACGACAAGCTGCGGCTGTTCTGATCCCCTCCCCAACCGGTACGCACGCCGGGGGGAGCCGCGCTCGACGCGCGGCTCCCCCCGGCGTGTCCGGCTTCCGGGCCCCGGGTCAGATGACCGGGCTCTCCGTGGAGTCCCGGAAGGCCTGACCGCTGCTCGGCGCGGCGCTGTTCGACGCGGTCCCACTGGCTGTGACGCTCCCGCCGCCCGTGGAGTCACCGGGAGGGTCCGGTTCTCCGGTGGGCCCGCTCGTCTCCCCTTCCGTTTCCGTCGGGGAGCCGGTCGGCTCGCTCGTCTCGCTTTCCGTTTCGGTCGGTTCGGTGGTCGGCTTCTTCGTCTGCGTCGGCGTGCTCGGCCTGGTCGTCGTCCTGGTGGGCTCCCCCGCGCCGCCGGAGGTCGTGCCGTCCTCCTCCGCCTCCTCGGACGGCTCGCCCGTACCGGACGCCTCCGGGTCGGCCGAGCCCGTCCCGCTGCTGGACGGTGCGCCGGGGACGGCCGGCGCGCTGCTCGCCCCCGGCTTCTCCCCCCGCTCGTCGCTGGAGCTCGGCGCGGGCTCGTCGACGGTGATGCCGTCGTCCTCCCGGGAGGTGACCGCCGGGTTGACGCTGCCGGCGGGCTCCTCGCTCCCCGAGGTCATGCCGATCGTGACGACCGTGCCCACCAGCGCGGCCAGCAGCGCGCCCGCGCCCGCCGCGAAGACGTTGCGCCGGGCTCCCCGTACGGCGAGCCCGTGCGGGCCGCGGCGGCCGTCGTACTGGCCGCCCTCGCCGTGCGCGGTCCGTACGAACGGCGTCGGCCGGGTCAGCGCCTCGCTGCCGGAAGTACCGCTGCCGGGCGTCTCGTCGAAGGCGCCGCCCACCGTCACCGGCGGAACCGCCAGGGCGGGCGGGAGCTCGTCGAGCGTCGGCGTGCCGCCGGTGGTCTGCGGTCCGGACGGGGCCGGCGCCACAGTCGGCGGTACGGAGGCCCCGGACGGCTTCACCGGAGTCGGGCGTCTGGGGAGCGCGGGCGGCACGGCGACGGCCGGCAGCGCCCCGCCGAGGGCCTTGCCGCCGTCCCCGGGCCCTCCGGCGGCCTTGTCCGGGCCGCCCTCGGCCTCGATCGCGAAGCGGTCCTCGACCAGGGCCAGCGCACGCCGTCCGGCGACCGTGCCCCGGCGGTCCGCGAGCACTCCGCGCAGCCCGATGGACGCCTCCAGTTCGGCGCGGGCCCGGTCCAGGTGGCCGGTGCACAGGGCGAGCACGCCGAGGTCGTGGTGGAAGTAGGCCTCCTCGGCGACCTCGCCCGCCGTACGCGCCGCCTCCTGGCCGCCACGCAGGATCCGCTCCCAGGGGCCCCAGTGCAGCGAGGCGGCGAGGATGGGAGCGGCGGTACGGGCCAGCAGCACGGCCGCGCTCGCGTGGCCGCCGCGCTGGGCGCCCTGGACGGCGGCGAGCACCGCCTCCGCCTCCTGCGACACCCGTTCCGGGGTGACCGAGGGGTGACCGGTCCACCAGGCGTAGTGCTGGGCGGCGGTACGGGCGCGGTCGTCGGCTCCGTCGGCGTATCCGGCGTCGGCCAGTTGCCCGGCCACGTCCGGGGCGAGCCGGTAGTACGTCCCGGCGGTGGTGACCAGGCCGCAGGCGAGCAGTTCGCCCAGGGAGGCGTCGGCGTCGGCGTCGTCCACCAGCGCGGGCAGATGGGCCGGGTGCGGCAGCACGCCGCCGAGCGCCAGGGCGAAGCGCAGCACCTCGCGGGTGCTCTCGGACAGCCGGGCGGCCAGGAGGGCGGCGGGGGCCGCGCCCTCGGCGAGCGTCGGCAGCGTCGCGCCGGCACGGCCGCTCCCCTCGGCGCTCCCGGCGTCCTCGTCGTCCTCGGCGTCCTCGGTGCCCGCCTCGCCGTCACCGCTGCCGCCGTCACCGCCGTCATCGCCGACCGCGGTCCGCGCGGCTTCCGCCGCCTCCGCGTCGCGCTGCCGCAGCAGCGCGCCGGCCTGGATGAAGCGCAGCGGCAGACCCTCGGACTCGAACCACAGGTCCCCGGTCCAGCCGGCCTCCTCCTCGGTCAGCGGGCGGCGCACGATGTGCTCCATCAGCTCCCGGCAGGCGGCGCGGCTGATGCCCGAGAGGGCGACCTCCTCAAGAGGCGCGTCGGCGGAGGGTGCGGGGGCGCCGGGCACGACCGTGATCAGGAATGCGCACTCGGGGGTGGCGCCGAGGAGGGAGTCGAGCGCCTGGCCGCCGAACTCGACGTCGTCCAGCAGGACGACCGCGCCCACGCCGCGCACCGCCTCCTCCAGCTCGGCGCGGTCGGGGCGGTGCCTGGGCGTGTCGTGGACGGCGGCGAACAGTTCGTACAGCACGTCCGCGGCCGTGCGCTGGCGGCCGCTGAGCCGGACGACGCCGTCCGGGGCGAGGTCGGCGCACTCGGCGGCGACGGCGGCCAGCAGGGAGCTGCGTCCGGAGCCGGGCGCCCCGGTGAGCCGGACCGAGCGTCCGCGCCTGAGCAGTTGCAGGAGGTGCTCGCGCTCCGCCGTACGCTCCAGCAGCGGCAGGTCGGGCAGGGAGATCCCGGTCGGGAGCGGAGCCACAGCGGCACGCTCCCGTTCGGCACGGGACTCCGGGGTGCGCCTGCGGGGCGCGCCGGGGTGCTCGCCGGGCGGGCAGGGCTCGATCTCGCTGCCGTCGACGGGATTGACGGTCAGCAGGTACTCGCCCGCTATGAGCGGGATCGCGCGGGTGGTGCTCCCGCTGTCCTGTTCCTCGGGTCCCCGGTCGTTCGGGTCCATGGTGGGTGCCCCCAGATGCGGTGCGTACTCGAAGCTCAGCTCTCCAGGGCCGACCGTACGCTGGCCTTCGCTCGTGGTCCGGTGGCCGTCCGCAGCGCAGTGTAGGCGGCGGGTTCCAGAACCCTATTGCCTGGCCCGGGAGTGGGGGCAAGCCCGGGCAGGGGCCCTGACCCAATAGTTATGGCTTGGTCAGGGTCCCGCCCTCGGCGAGCCCGCCTCCCTCGATGGCCAGGATGCGGTGCAGACGGGTGGCCACCAGCAGACGCTGCATCTGGGGCGGTACGTCCCGCAGGACGAGGCGGCGCCCGCACCGGCCAGCCCGCCGGTGCGCGCCCATGATCACGCCGAGACCGGTCGCGTCCCACGAGTCCAGCTCGGCGAGGTCCAGCACGAGATCGCCCTCTCCGGAGTCGACCGCGGTGTGCAGGACCGAACGGGCGTCCGCCGCGCTGCGGACGTCGAGGCGACCTCCGACGACCAGTTCAGCGTGGTCGCCCCTGATGTGCATATCCGCTCCCCCGGAAAAGAAGTGGTCCGTCTGTGACTGTTGTCTGCCTATGTCTCACCACAACTGACTGCCTGTTCGGCGGCGGAGTTGCCGTCCGTCCCCGAATCGGCACCGAATTCACCCGTAGGGGCGACCCGGCTGTGTGCCGTACGGGCCCGTTCAGTAGCGGTAGAAGCCCTGACCGCTCTTGCGGCCGATGTCCCCGGCGTCCACCATGCGCCGCATCCCCTCCGGCGGGGCGAACTTCTCGTCCTGCGACTCGGTGTAGATGTTCTCCGTGGCGTGCAGCAGGATGTCGACGCCGGTGAGGTCCGCGGTGGCCAGCGGGCCCATGGCGTGCCCGAAGCCCAGCTTGCAGGCGATGTCGATGTCCTCGGCGGTCGCCACGCCCGACTCGTGGAGCTTGGCGGCCTCGACGACCAGGGCGGAGATCAGCCGGGTGGTGACGAAGCCCGCGACATCCCGGTTGACGACGATACAGGTCTTGCCGACGCCCTCGGCGAACTCCCTTGCCGACGCGAGGGTTTCGTCGCTCGTCTTGTACCCGCGCACCAGCTCGCACAGCTGCATCATCGGCACCGGCGAGAAGAAGTGGGTGCCCACCACCCGCTCGGGGCGCTCCGTCACCGCCGCGATCTTGGTGATCGGGATGGCGGAGGTGTTGGAGGCGAGCACGGCCCCGTCCTTCACCAGGCCGTCGAGCGTACGGAAGATCTCCTGCTTGACGTCGATCCGCTCGAAGACGGCCTCGACCACGATGTCGGCGTCGGACGCGGCGTCGAGATCGGTGGTGGCGGTGATGCGGCCGAGCGCCGCATCCGCGTCCTCGGCGGTCAGCTTCCCCTTCGAGACGAACTTGTCGTACGAGGCCCGGATCCCGTCCGTGCCGCGCCTGAGCGCCTCGTCGGTGACGTCGCGCAGCACCACGTCCCAGCCTGCCTGGGCGGAGACCTGGGCGATGCCCGATCCCATGAGTCCGGCTCCGATGACGGCGAGCTTCTTGGCCACGTGTATGTCCCCTCTGCGGCTTTGCGGTGCGACTCTCAGGCGGACCCTAGCGCCCGTGAGCGCGCGGTGGGCGGGGAAGAGATGCGCGTCACGTCTCACATGGCGGACATCACACTCGCGCGGGTCATCCGGCGGCCCGCCGCGCGTAGTTGGGCGGTACGGCGGACAGGGCGCGCGGCGGGCCGCCGTGGCGGTGGGCACACCTGCGCTCCGCTGAGCCCGGGCGTGGCTAGGCTCGGTCCATGGTCAACCTGACACGCATCTACACGCGCACCGGCGACGACGGCACCACCGCCCTCGGCGACATGAGCCGTACCGCCAAGACCGACTCCCGCATCTCCGCCTACGCCGATGCCAACGAGGCCAACGCCGCGATCGGAGTGGCCATCGCGCTCGGCGCTCTGCCCGAGGAGATCACCAAGGTCCTGGTCCGGGTGCAGAACGACCTGTTCGACGTGGGCGCGGATCTGGCCACGCCGGTGGCGGAGAACCCCGAGTACCCGCCACTGCGGGTGCGGCAGAGCTACATCGACAAGCTGGAGGCGGACTGCGACCGCTTCCTGGCCGATCTGGAGAAGCTGCGCAGCTTCATCCTCCCGGGCGGCACCCCGGGCGCGGCCCTGCTGCACCAGGCGTGCACGGTCGTCCGCCGTGCCGAGCGCTCGACGTGGGCGGCGCTGGAGGAGCACGGCGAGATCATGAACCGTCTGACGGCCACCTACCTCAACCGGCTGTCGGATCTGCTGTTCATCCTGGCCAGGTCCGCCAACAAGGAGATGGGCGACATCCTCTGGGTCCCCGGCGAGAACCGCTGACGCGCCGGTGCACGAGCCGGAGGCGGCCCCGCCCCGTCCTCGCGGACGGGGCGGGGCGTCAGTGCCCGGCCGTCCCCCGTGCGGCGGGCCGGGTGCCGGCGGGGTCCCGCGGCTCGCTCCGGGGCGCCTTCGGCTTCTTGGGCCAGATCGTGTAACCGGCCGCGACGACCACGCTGATACCGATGACGAGGAGCATCCTGGCCTGCCACTGCACCAGCGACTCGCTCCGCCCGGCGTCCCCCACGTACCGGACCGCGCCCTGGAGCAGCGCCAGCGCGACCACCGCGCCGAGCACCGAGCGGGCGCACATCTTCCACTCGTGGACGGCGCGCGCCGTCCCGTACCTCGGTGGCTTCGCCGGCGGCGGACCGCCCGCGAAACGGTGGGCGAAGTGCCCGTCGGCCCACCTGACCATGTAGTGGCCGTAGGCCACGGTGAAGCCGATGCAGACGGCCGCCACGCCGTGCGTCCAGTCCCCCTCGGCGCCGTTGCGCAGATCGACCGCGGCGGCGCACAGCAGCACCACCTCCAGCAGCGGTTCGCACAGCAGCACGGCGGCGCCCAGGCGGGGTTTCCGGGCGGGGTAGCGCAGCACCAGCCCGGCGGCCAGCAGCACCCAGAAGGCCACCTCGCAGACGATGATCAGTGTGACGACCACGGCGGACCACTCCTCTTCCCTCGCTGCCTCCAGCCTGGCCGCCGTCCGGCCCCGGCACGTCGTCTGCCGTGACGATCCCGGACTGCATCCTTCGATGTATCCCGCCCGCTCCCGCACCGGCCCGGGCGCGGAGGCGGGCGGCCGGTACGGCGGTGTTGGATGGCCGGGTGAGCGCCGCCCGTTCCCCGTTGTCCCTCCCGCACCGCGGGGACCTGCTGATCGCCGCCGCCGGTCTGGCGGGCGGGCTGGTGATGTGGGCCCTGGGGCTGTTCAACAATCCGCGCCCACCCCTCGGGGACGGCTGGGTGCTGCTGCCGCTGGCGGTGATGGCACTGGCGGAGGCGCTGCGCCGTACCGCGCCGTCCGCCGCGCTGGCGCTCGGGACGGTCGCGCTGGCCGGTGACCTGGTCACCCGGTCGCTGCTGGCGACGATCGTGATGTTCTCCGACGTGGTCTACGCGGCCGTGCTCTACGGCGGGCCGAGGCTGTCGCGGGTGGTTCCGCCCGCGAGCGCCGCGCTGACCGCCGCCGTGACCGTGGGCACCCTGACCGCCACCCGCGACCCCCAGGCGCTGCTGGTGGGCGTCGTCTGCGGGCTGGTCACGGTCGGTCCGGCGTGGACGGGCGTCATCGTCCGCGACCACCGCAACGCCGCGGCCGCCGAGCGGCTGCGCGCCCAGCAGACCGCGCTGCTGGCGGAGATGGACCGCGCCCAGGCCGTCACCGCCGAGCGCTCCCGGATGGCCCGCGAACTGCACGACGTGGTGGCGGGCCACCTCTCCGCCATCGCCATCCACGCCACCGCGGCGCAGTCGCTCGACGACCACGCCGCCACCGGGGACGCGCTGGCGGTGATCCGCGAGAACAGCGTGCACGGGCTGGCCGAAATGCGCCGTCTGATCGATCTGCTGCGGACCTCGGGCGGTGACGAGGAGGTGTCCGCCGCGCCGACCCTGGACGGCCTGGACGCGCTGCTGGCCCATGCCCGCAGGCACGGAGCGGCCGGAGGGCTCGACTTCACCCTGCGCGACGAACGCTCCGGCGGCCCCCTGCCGGCCCCCGTGGAGCTGGCGGCCTACCGCATCGCGCAGGAAGCTCTGACGAACGCGCTCAAGCACGCCTCCCCCGGAGAGGTGGCCGTCGTACTGGACTCGCCCGGCAAGGAAGGCGGCGGCAGCGGCGACGGCGCACTGACCGTCACCGTCACCAGCGCCTGCGACCGGTACCCGGGCCCGCGTGCCCCCGGCTCGGGCGCCGGGCTGGTCGGGATGCGCGAGCGCGTCGGACTGCTGGGCGGCGCCCTCGGCGCGGGCCCGGTCGAGGCGGCCGGCGGCACACGGTGGGAGGTGCGGGCGGTACTGCCCCTGGGGGAGGCCGCCCGCAACGCCTCGGACGGCGGGACCGGCTGGGACGGGACGAGGCGAAGGAGCGGGGCATGACCATCCGGGTGCTCGTGGCCGAGGACCAGTCGGCGGTGCGCGCCGGGCTCGTCCTGATCCTGCGCGGTGCGCCGGACATCGAGGTCGTCGGGGAGGCGCCGGACGGCGAGGAGGCGGTGCGGCTGGCCCGTGAACTCCGGCCGGACCTGGTGCTGATGGATGTGCGGATGCCGCGTCTGGACGGGGTCTCGGCAACCGGGCGGGTGGTCGGCGAGGGGCTGGCCGATGTGCTGGTGCTGACCACCTTCGACCTCGACGCGTATGTCTTCGGTGCGCTGCGCGCGGGTGCGGCGGGCTTCCTGCTCAAGGACAGCGAGGCGGCGCAGCTGGTGGACGCGGTAAGGACGGTGGCGCGCGGTGAGGGCGTGATCGCCCCGGTCGTGACGCGGCGGCTGATCCGGGAGTTCGCCCGCTCCTCCGCGGCGCCCGGGGGCGGGCGCCGGGCCGATCCCGCCGTGCTCGACGCCCTCACCCGGCGCGAGCGCGAGGTGCTGGCGTGCCTGGGCGAGGGACTGTCCAACGCGGAGGTCGCCGCGCGGCTGGCGATGGCGGAGGCGACGGTGAAGACGCACGTCAGCCGGCTGCTGGCGAAGCTGGAGCTGCGCAGCAGGGTGCAGGCCGCGGTGCTGGCGCGGGAGCTGGGGGTCGCCGGGGAGTGAACTCCCCAAAGGTGCATACCTATTGACCGGTGGTCCAGACCAATCTACGCTCCAGGTCAACTGCACGCCCATGCCATGCACATGGCACTCTCCACGAGCGGCGCAGGAGACCCCCAACGGCCCGGTCCGGCACCGGGCCCTGTGCGAGGAGCGCTCTTGAGAACGAACACCACCGCACACCGCGTCAGACGGAAAGCCCTGGCGGCCGCGGCCGCGATGCTGATGCCCCTCGGCGCCCTGGTCGCCCTGGCCTCCCCGGCCCAGGCCGCCGAACAGGCGACCGCCACCTTCTCCAAGCCCTCCGACTGGGGCAGCGGCTTCGAGGGCAAGTGGACGATCAAGAACACCGGTGACACCACCATCAGCGGCTGGACGCTGAAGTGGGACTTCCCCACCGGCACCAGGGTCGGCTCCGCCTGGGACGCCACCGTCACCAGCTCCGGCAACACCTACACCGCCAAGAACATGAGCTGGAACGGCACCCTGTCCCCCGGGGCCAGCGTCAGCTTCGGCTTCAACGGCACCGGCACCGGCTCCCCCGCCGACTGCACCCTCAACGGCCGCCCGTGCGACGGCTCGGACGGGGGGAACCCCGACGACGCCCCGCCCGGCGCGCCCGGCACCCCCACCGCGAGCGGCATCACCGACACCTCCGCCAAACTGAGCTGGGGCGCCGCGAGCGACGACAAGGGCGTCAAGAACTACGACGTCCTGCGCGACGGCGCCAAGGTCGCCACCGTCACCGGCACCTCGTACACCGACTCCGGCCTGACGGCGGGCACCACCTACACCTACTCGGTGGTGGCACGCGACACCGCCGACCAGACCGGACCGGCCAGCGGTTCCGTCACCGTGAGGACCACCGGCGGCGACGGGGGCGGCGACCCGGGCGAGTACGTCAATCTGGGGTACTTCACCGAGTGGGGCGTCTACGGCCGCAACTACCACGTGAAGGACATCGTCACCTCCGGATCCGCCGAGAAGCTGACCCACATCAACTACTCCTTCGGCAACGTCCAGAGCGGCAAGTGCACCATCGGTGACGCCTACGCCGCGACCGACAAGGCCTACACCGCCGAGCAGAGCGTCGACGGCGAGGCCGACACCTGGGACCAGCCGCTGCGCGGCAACTTCAACCAGTTGCTGAAGCTGAAGAACATGTACCCGCACATCAAGGTCCTGTGGTCCTTCGGCGGCTGGACCTGGTCCGGCGGTTTCCCCGACGCCATGAAGAATCCGGCCGCGTTCGCCAAGTCCTGCAACGAGCTGGTCAACGACCCGCGCTGGCAGGGCCTGTTCGACGGCATCGACCTGGACTGGGAGTACCCCAACGCCTGCGGTCTGACCTGTGACACCAGTGGCCCGGCCGTGATGAGGACCATGGCCCAGGCCTTCCGCGCCGAGTTCGGCAACCAGCTCGTGACCGCCGCGATCACCGCCGACGCCTCCAGCGGCGGCAAGATCGACTCCGCGGACTACGGCGGCGCCGCGCAGTACCTCGACTGGTACAACGTGATGACGTACGACTACTTCGGCGCCTGGAGCAAGACCGGCCCGACCGCCCCGCACTCGCCCCTGACCTCCTACCCCGGTATCCCGCAGGAGGGCTTCAACTCCGACGCGGCGATACAGAAGCTCAAGGCCAAGGGCGTCCCTGCGAAGAAGCTGCTGCTGGGCATCGGCTTCTACGGCCGCGGCTGGACCGGCGTGACCCAGAAGGAGCCCGGCGGCACCGCCACCGGCGCCGCACCGGGCAAGTACGAGGCGGGCATCGAGGACTACAAGGTCCTCAAGGACCGCTGCCCGGCCAACGGGACCATCGCCGGCACCGCGTACGCGCACTGCGGCAACGAGTGGTGGAGCTACGACACCCCGGCCACCATCGCCGGGAAGATGGACTACGCCAAGCAGCAGAAGCTCGGCGGAGCCTTCTTCTGGGAGATCAGCGGAGACACCGCGAACGGCGAGCTGGTCACCGCCATCCACAACGGGCTGGGCAACTGACGCCCGGACGGTGACCCGACCCGCCCACCACCGGAAGTGACAGAACCGGGGAGACGGCCCGTACGGCGTCTCCCCGGTTCGCCGTCGTATGCTCCCCCGGGCTCCGTCCGGAGGCCCCGGGCCACGGGGAACCGCTCAGGCGACGTTGACCCTCTGTCCTGGGGGGGCCGCCTCCAGCCAGGCGAGGAAGCCGGTCAGGGCGTCCTCGCTCATCGCCAGCTCCACCCTGGTGCCGCGGTGCGAGCAGGCCAGGACCACCGAGTCCGACAGGAGCGCCAGCTCCTCGTCCCCCTCGGGCCTGCGGCGCTCCAGCACCTCGATCGCCTCCCGCTCCAGCAGCCGGCGCGGTCGCGGCGCGTAGGAGAAGACCCGGAACCACTCGACCCGGTCCCCGCTGTAGCGGGAGACGCCGTACACCCAGCCCTTGCCTCCGGCCTCGGACCCCTCGCCGGGATCCGGCGCGTCCCACCGCAGACTGCAGTCGAAGGTGCCGCCCGGCCGCTGGATCAGCCGCCGCCGCAGCCCGAAGGCGAACAGCCCCAGCAGCACCAGAGCCAGCACCGCCCCGGACAGCACGAGAGCGAGGACCATCTTCACCGACCTCCTCGCCTCGTCCGTCCGTACAGCAGCCAGCAATCACCTCAGCCGCGGACCGCACCGGAGCGATGCTCCGAAGCGGTCCGCGGCTGAGGCACGTACATGCGCGCGGGTCTCAGCGCGCGCTCGCCAAGGCGGCCCGAAGCCGGATCTCGGCACGGCGCTCGGCGGCGGCGTCCGTCTCCGACTTCGCCCGCTCCAGCGCACGCTCGGCGCGCTGGACATCGATCTCCTCGGACAGCTCCGCGATCTCCGCGAGCAGCGACAGCTTGTTGTCCGCGAAGGAGATGAAGCCGCCGTGCACCGCGGCGACGACGGTGCCGCCCCCGCTCTCGCCGGTCGTACGGATCGTCACCGGGCCCGGCTGCAGCACGCCGAGCAGCGGCTGGTGGCCGGGCATGACGCCGATATCACCCGACGAGGTGCGCGCGACGACCAGGCTGGCCTCGCCCGACCAGACCTTGCGGTCCGCGGCGACCAACTCGACGTGCAGCTCAGCCACAGTGGCTCCTCGAAACTGGGGTTTTCACAGAATAACGGTGCGCGGGGACAGGGGACGGGCTTCACCCGCCCCCTGTCGTGGGGCGCGGACGTCAGGAGACGCCAAGCTCCTTGGCGCTGGCCTTGAGGTCCTCCAGGCCACCGCACATGAAGAACGCCTGCTCCGGGAAGTGGTCGTACTCGCCGTCGGCGATCGCGTTGAACGCCGCGATCGACTCGTCCAGCGGAACGTCCGATCCGACCAGACCGGTGAACTGCTTCGCCGCGTGGGTGTTCTGCGACAGGAAGCGCTCGATACGGCGGGCGCGGTGGACGACCAGCTTGTCCTCCTCACCGAGCTCGTCGATACCGAGGATGGCGATGATGTCCTGGAGGTCCTTGTACTTCTGCAGGATCCCCTTGACGCGGGTGGCGCACTGGTAGTGCTCCTGCGAGATGTAGCGCGGGTCCAGGATCCGGGAGGTGGAGTCCAGCGGGTCCACCGCCGGGTAGATGCCCTTCTCCGAGATCGGACGCGACAGAACGGTGGTCGCGTCCAGGTGGGCGAAGGTCGTCGCCGGGGCCGGGTCGGTCAGGTCGTCCGCGGGCACGTAGATCGCCTGCATCGAGGTGATCGAGTGACCGCGGGTGGAGGTGATGCGCTCCTGGAGGAGACCCATCTCGTCCGCCAGGTTCGGCTGGTAGCCCACCGCGGAGGGCATACGGCCCAGCAGGGTGGAGACCTCGGAACCGGCCTGGGTGAAGCGGAAGATGTTGTCGATGAAGAACAGCACGTCCTGCTTCTGGACGTCGCGGAAGTACTCCGCCATCGTCAGACCGGCCAGGGCCACGCGCAGACGGGTGCCCGGGGGCTCGTCCATCTGGCCGAAGACCAGCGCGGTCTGCGGGAGAACGCCGGACTCGGCCATCTCCTCGATGAGGTCGTTGCCCTCACGGGTGCGCTCACCGACGCCGGCGAACACGGAAACGCCCTCGTGCAGCTTGGCCACACGCATGATCATTTCCTGGATGAGGACGGTCTTGCCGACGCCCGCGCCGCCGAACAGACCGATCTTGCCGCCCTTGACGTAGGGGGTCAGCAGGTCGACGACCTTCAGGCCGGTCTCGAACATCTCGGTCTTGGACTCGAGCTGGTCGAAGGCCGGGGCCTTGCGGTGGATCTCCCAGCGCTCGGTGACCTCGGACTCGGCCTCCGGCTCGTTCAGGATGCGGCCCAGGGTGTTGAACACCCGGCCCTTGGTGACGTCGCCGACGGGCACGGTGATGCCGTGGCCGGTGTCGGTCACCGGGGCCTGGCGGACCAGGCCGTCGGTCGGCTCCATGGAGATCGCGCGGACCAGGCCCTCGCCCAGGTGCTGGGCGACCTCGAGGGTGAGGGTCTTCTTCGCACCCTCCTCGGCCGGGTCGGCGACCTCGACGGTCAGCGCGTTGTAGATCTCCGGCATCGCGTCGACGGGGAACTCCACGTCGACGACCGGGCCGATGACCCGCGCGACGCGGCCGGTGGCCACGCCCGCCGCAGCGGTCGGCTCAACAGTGGTGGTCATAGTTGTCAGTCACTCCCCGCAGAAGCGTCGGCCAGCGCGCTGGCACCACCGACGATCTCGCTGATTTCCTGGGTGATGTCGGCCTGGCGGGCCTGGTTGGCAAGCCGCGTCAGCGACTTGATGAGGTCCTCGGCGTTGTCCGTCGCCGACTTCATCGCGCGCCGGCGGGCGGCGTGCTCGGAGGCGGCGGACTGGAGCAGAGCGTTGTAGATGCGGCTCTCGACGTACCGCGGCAGCAGTGCGTCCAGAACCTCCTCCGCCGACGGCTCGAAGTCGTACAGCGGGCGGATCCGCTCCTGCTTCTCCACCTGCCGCGTGACCTCGTCGAGGCTGAGCGGCAGCATCCGCTTCTCGACCGGGTTCTGCGTCATCATCGACACGAACTCCGTGAAGACGATGTGCAGCTCGTCCACGCCGCCGGAGGCCGTGTCCCTGCGGACCGCCTCGATCAGCGGTCCGGAGACGGCCTTGGCGTCGGCGTACGACGGCCGGTCGGTGAAGCCCGTCCACGACTGGGCGATCTTCCGGTCGCGGAAGCCGTAGTAGGCCACGCCCTTGCGGCCGACGATGTAGGAGTCGACCTCCTTACCCTCGGCCCGCAGCCGCTCGGTCAGCCGGTCGGCCGCCTTGATCGCGTTGGCCGAGTAGCCGCCCGCCAGACCGCGGTCGCTCGTGACGAGCAGGACCGCGGCCCGGACCGGCTTCTCGGTCTCGGTGGTCAGCGGGTGCTGGGTGTCGGAACCGGTGGCGACGGCCGCGACGGCCCGGGTCAGCTCCTCGGCGTACGGAGTCGACGCGGCCACCTGGCGCTGTGCCTTGACGATGCGCGACGCGGAGATCATCTCCATCGCCTTGGTGATCTTCTTGGTCGCGCTGACGGAGCGAATCCGCCGCTTGTAGATCCTGACCTGCGCGCCCATGCTCAGCCCTCGCCCAGCAGCTTGCCGTCCGAGGTCTCGAACTGCTTCTTGAAGGAGGCGATGGCGTCCGACAGCACCTGAAGGGTGTCGTCGGACATCTTGCCGCCCTCGCGGATGCCGGTCATCAGGTCCTTGCGCTCGCGGTGCAGGTGCTCCAGCAGGTCGCTCTCGAAGCGCCGGATGTCCTCGACGGGGACGTCGTCCATACGGCCGGTGGTGCCCGCCCAGATGGAGACGACCTGGTCCTCGGTCGGGTACGGCGCGTACTGCGACTGCTTGAGCAGCTCGACCATGCGCTTACCGCGCTCCAGCGCCGCCTTGGAGGCGTCGTCCAGGTCGGAGCCGAAGGCGGCGAACGCCTCCAGCTCGCGGAACTGGGCGAGGTCCACGCGGAGCCGGCCGGAGACCTGCTTCATGGCCTTGTGCTGGGCCGAGCCACCGACTCGGGAGACGGAGATACCGACGTTCAGCGCCGGGCGCTGGCCCGCGTTGAACAGGTCGGACTCCAGGAAGCACTGGCCGTCGGTGATGGAGATGACGTTGGTCGGGATGAACGCCGACACGTCGTTCGCCTTGGTCTCGATGATCGGCAGACCGGTCATCGAGCCGGCGCCCATCTCGTCCGAGAGCTTGGCGCAGCGCTCCAGCAGCCGGGAGTGCAGGTAGAAGACGTCGCCCGGGTAGGCCTCGCGGCCCGGCGGACGGCGCAGCAGCAGGGACACGGCGCGGTAGGCGTCGGCCTGCTTGGACAGGTCGTCGAAGATGATCAGGACGTGCTTGCCCTGGTACATCCAGTGCTGGCCGATGGCCGAGCCGGTGTAGGGCGCCAGGTACTTGAAGCCCGCCGGGTCGGACGCCGGGGCGGCGACGATGGTGGTGTACTCCAGCGCGCCGTTCTCCTCCAGCGCCGCGCGCACGGAGGCGATGGTGGAGCCCTTCTGGCCGACGGCGACGTAGATGCAGCGGACCTGCTTGCCCGGGTCGCCGGAGCGCCAGTTGTCGCGCTGGTTGATGATCGTGTCGATCGCCAGGGCGGTCTTGCCGGTCTGGCGGTCGCCGATGATCAGCTGACGCTGGCCGCGGCCGATCGGGGTCATCGCGTCGACGGCCTTGTAGCCCGTCTCCATCGGCTCGTGCACCGACTTGCGCTGCATGACCGTGGGGGCCTGCAGTTCGAGGGCGCGGCGGCCCTCGGTCTCGATCTCGCCGAGGCCGTCGACCGGGTTGCCCAGCGGGTCGACGACACGGCCGAGGTAACCGTCGCCGACCGCGACGGAGAGGACCTCGCCGGTGCGGCGCACCGTCTGACCCTCCTCGATGCCGCTGAACTCGCCGAGGACGACCGCGCCGATCTCGCGCTCCTCGAGGTTGAGGGCGAGGCCGAGGGTGCCGTCCTCGAACTTCAGCAGCTCGTTCGCCATGGCCGAGGGGAGACCCTCGACCTTCGCAATGCCGTCACCGGCAAGGCTGACCGTCCCGACCTCTTCGCGCGAGGCCGCGTCCGGCTTGTACGACTGGACGAAGTTCTCCAGCGCGTCCCGGATCTCATCCGGCCGGATCGTGAGCTCCGCCATCTGGGTTCCCTGCTCTCCTTGTTGGGCCCGTATGTGTCTGCTACGGCCCAACCCGGGCCGCCAGTACTGCTTCTTGAGTTGGTGTGGCCTACGGCCCGCGGTGTCCGCCGGCCGTGGGCTCAGCTCGCCATCCGCCGGGTCGCCCCTTCGAGGCGCTCCGAGACGGTGCCGTCGATGATCTCGTCGCCGACCCGCACCCGGATCCCGCCGAGGACCTCCGGGTCCACGTCCAGGTTGAGGTGCATCTCGCGCCCGAAGAGCCTCGCCAGGGCGGCGCCCAGGCGCTGCTTCTGGCGGTCGCCGAGCGGTACGGCCGAGGTGACCACCGCGACCGAGCGGTTGCGGCGCTCGGCGGCCAGCCTGGAGAGGGCTTCGAGCCCTCCCTCAAGACTACGGCCACGCGGCTGGCGCACGAGGCGGACGACCAGTCGCTCGGTGGCGGGCTTGGCCCGGCCGCCCAGCAGCCGCCGCAGCAGCTCGGTCTTGGCCGCCTTCAGGGCGTCGTCGGTGATCTTGCCGCCGAGAGCCGCACGCAGCTCCGGGGAGGAGGCCACCGTCCGGGAGAACCGGAACAGTTCGTCCTCCACGTCGTCCAGCGTGCCGTCGCGCTCGGCCGCGATGAGTTCGGCGGCGTCGGCGAGCTGCTCGACCGCGTCCACCAGGTCGCGCGAACGCGACCAGCGGGAGCGGGCCATGCCGGAGACCAGATCGACGGCCTCGCCGCCCACCTGGCCGCCCAGCAGGCGTCCGACCAGCTCGGCCTTGGCCTCGCCGGGCTGCGCCGGGTCGGTCAGGACCCGGCGCAGCGACACCTCGCGGTCGAGCAGCGCGGTGACCGCCGCCAGTTCCTCGGCGAGCCGGGCCGCGTCGACGGACGTGGAGTCCGTCAGCGCGTCCAGTCGCTCGCGGGCGGCGGCCAGTGCCTCGCGACTCGCTCTGTTCATCGGGCGGCTCCAGAGGACTCGGCGGAGGCCGCCTTCTCCTCGAGTTCGTCGAGGAAGCGGTCGATCGTGCGGCTCTGCCGGGCGACGTCCTCCAGGGACTCGCCGACCAGCTTGCCGGCCAGGTCGGTGGCGAGCTTGCCCACGTCCTGGCGCAGCGACTGCGCGGCCTGCCGACGGTCGGCCTCGATCTGGGCGTGGCCCGCGGCGATGATCTCCTCACGCTGCCGCTGGCCCTCCTCGCGCATCTCGGCGATGAGCGCGGCGCCCTGCTCCTGCGCCTCCTGGCGCAGGCGCGCGGCCTCGTGACGAGCCTCGGCGAGCTGGACTCGGTACTCCTCGAGCGTCTGCTGCGCCTCGGCCTGAGCAGCCTCGGCCTTCTCGATGCCCCCCTCGATCGCCTCACGGCGCTCGTCCAGGGCCTTGTTGATGGCCGGGAGGAGCTTCTTGGCGAACACGAAGAAGACGATGCCGAAGGCGATCAGGCCGATGACGACCTCGGGCCAGACCGGAAGCAGCGGGGACTGCGGCTCCGAAGCTGCCAGGTTCATCATGATGGACCTTTCGTCGGTTCCGTTTGCGGCTTCGTCAGAGGATGAACGGGACGACGAAGCCGATCAGCGCCAGGGCCTCGACGACGGCGAAGCCGAGCAGCATGTTCTGGCGGATGAGGCCGGCGGCCTCGGGCTGGCGGGCGATGGCCTGCACACCGTTACCGAAGATGATGCCGATGCCGATGCCGGGGCCGATCGCGGCGAGGCCGTAGCCGATGGTGCCGACGTTGCCTTCGACAGCAGCGAGGGTCTCCAGAGCAGACATTCCTTGGGTTCCTTCTCTTGGTGGGCCGGTGGGTGGTTGGTCCACCGGACGTCTGGGGTTGGGCGGGTGGTGGCTGGGCGGGACCGCGGTGCCGGTCCGGTCAGTGCGCCTCTTCCAGGGCCTGGGAGAGGTAGGTGGCGGTCAGCACGGTGAAGACGTAGGCCTGCAGCGCCTGGATGAACAGCTCGAAGACGGTCAGCACCACCGTCATCGCGAACGAGGCGGTCGCGTAGAGGGTGCCGAGGAAGGTGCCGAGCATGTACCAGGTGGCGATCGTGAAGATCAGGATCAGGATGTGGCCGGCGAACATGTTCGCGAAGAGCCGGACCGCCAGCGTGAAGGGCCTCACGAAGATGTTGGAGATGAACTCGATCGGCGTGAGCAGCACGTAGATCGGCTTCGGCAGACCGCCGGGGACGCAGAGGTTGCGGATGCCGCCGACGAAGCCGTTCGTCTTGAACGTCACCGTCATGTAGGTGATCCAGACGACGACCGCGAGGCCGGCCGGGTAGGCGATGACCGAGCTGACCGGGAACTGGGCGATGGGGATGATCGCCCAGAGGTTCAGCATCCACACGAAGAAGAACAGCGACACCAGGAGCGGGATGAAAGGGTCGCCCTTCTTCCCCATCACCTCCCGGGCGATGCCCCGGCGCACGAACTCGTACAGCGCCTCGGCGACCATCTGCAGCTTGCCGGGGACCACCTTGGGCTTGGAGAAGGCCGCCCAGAAGAAGGTGAGGATCGCGGCCGTGCCGATGAGCGCGAGGAGCATCGGCTTGTTGAACTCGACCCCGCCGACCTCGAAGATCGGGTCGAAGATGAACGACCACACACTGGGGGCTTCGAAGCCACAGTCCTTGAACAGGTGGCAGTCAACCTCGAAGGCGAGCAACTGGTCACTACTCACCGCGAGCTCCTTCGGTCGGACGCATGGGTACGGCTACCTCGGGGTGTCGGCATGGCGCTGGGCCACGGGGCGGCACTGGACTGGGGGTGGGCGGGAAGGGACCGGCCGGCGCGGCGGCAGGACGGCCCCGTGAAGAGGCGAGGAGCGTCCGGCGCTGTCCCGCACAGCGCCTTCGCCAAGGCTCGCGGCCCTCTCGGCGTCGGACGATAGCAGCCCGGCGGGTGCGGCTTACCACCACCCCTGCCCCGAGCCTTCGCTCTGTTCGCGGTCACGCGCGGGATTCCGCGGCGGGGGAGTCCGGGGAGGCCCTGCCGGTCCCGGCGGGCTCCACGTACGGGGTCTTGAGCCGGGTCTGCGTCCACGCCTGGGCGGCGAGCCACACCAGGAGACAGGCCAGCACCGTGAAACCGAACACACGGCCGTCCATGAAGGCGGCGTCCCGCAGGAGCCTCATCACCACGAACATGGCGAT
This sequence comes from Streptomyces shinuiensis, assembly GCF_043660855.1. Lineage (NCBI taxonomy): Bacteria > Bacillati > Actinomycetota > Actinomycetes > Kitasatosporales > Streptomycetaceae > Streptomyces > Streptomyces shinuiensis. Next base: position 1,832,108 of record NZ_JBIHML010000001.1, read on the forward strand.
CACCTGGGTCGTGTAGACCAGGAATCCCGCCCCGAGCAGGAGTTCGGGCCACTGCCGTCCGATCCGGCCGAGCACATGGAGGCCCGCGCCGAAGAACGCGAGGACCAACACGGTGCCCAGGCCTGCTCCCAGGGCGCCCTCGCCCCCCGAGACGACCGCGCCGACGATCACGCCGACCAGGCCGGCACCGGCTGAGGGAATCGCGGCGCCGCGAAGGATCCGGGCGTCGTTCGACTGCATAAACGCTGCTCCAGCAGGGTGGTCTACGGGGGGCGGTGCGTGACCTTCGAAAGCGGTGCTCGCCCGGCGGCGCGGACTCGCGGACCGGGGGCTCTGGAGGCCACCGGCCTTCTCACCGGACTCGTGAACGGTATCACAAACTATTTGATGAGGTCTTTACCTAGTTCGTGTGCGGACTGTCACACGAGCGGGTCAGGCGGCGGTGTCCCGCGGTGACGAACACCGGCGGGACTGCTATGAGCGGTTGTCGGCCGTGGGACGGCCGTCGCGCACCAGACGATCGTACTCACCGAGCGCCGTCGCCCCCGCGGGCCGCCGCTCGGCCTCCGGGCCGGCCGACGCGCTCCCGTCCGCGCCGTCCTCCTCTTCACCGGGCCGCTCGGCAGGCCCGCGCCGGGCGCGGTAGCGCGGCGGAACGAGCCGCTGCGCCCAGTGCGGCACCCTCGGGGTGAACCGCGGCAGCAGCAGGATCGCCAGCCCCACCGCGCTCAGCAGCACGATCGCGAGCACGATGACCAGGCTGGAGGAGCGCACCGAGAAGGCCACCGCGCCGAAGGCGATCAGCGCCGACCAGAAGTACATGATCAGCACGGCGCGGCTGTGGGAGTGGCCGATCTCCAGCAGCCGGTGGTGCAGATGGCCGCGGTCGGCGGCGAACGGCGACTGGCCCCGCCAGGTGCGCCGCACCACCGCCAGCACCAGGTCGGCGATGGGCACCGCGATGATCGTCAGCGGCAGCAGCACCGGCATGTAGACCGGCACCATCGTCTGGACCGTGGTCTTGACCGAGCCGGTGGTGTCGGTGATGACGTCCGGGTCGACCTGGCCGGTGATGGAGACTGCCCCGGCGGCCAGCACCAGGCCGATGAGCATCGACCCGGAGTCGCCCATGAAGATCCGCGCGGGATGCATGTTGTGCGGCAGGAAGCCCAGGCACATACCCATCAGGACGGCGGCGAAGAGCGTCGCGGGGGCCGCGGCCTCGATGCCGTAGCCGTACCAGATCCGGTAGGCGTACATGAAGAACGCCGCGGCGGCGATGCCGACCATGCCCGAGGCCAGGCCGTCCAGACCGTCGACGAAGTTGACCGCGTTGATGGTGACGACGACCACCGCGACGGTGAGCAGCGTGCCCTGCAGCGGGGTCAGCGCGACGTTGCCGACGCCCGGCACCGGCAGCCACAGGATCGTCAGGCCCTGCCAGACCATCACGCCCGCGGCGATCATCTGGCCGCCGAGCTTGATCAGCGCGTCCACGCCCCACTTGTCGTCCAGGACGCCCAGCAGCCAGATGAGGCCGGCTCCGGCCAGCAGCGCGCGGGGCTCGTCGGAGAGCCGGAAGACGTCGCCGACGTTGGTGAGCTGGGAGGCCGCCAGCAGACCCGCGCACAGCCCGCCGAACATGGCGATGCCGCCGAGCCGGGGCGTCGGTTCGCGGTGCACGTCGCGGGCCCGGATCTCGGGCATGGCGCCCGCCGCGATCGCGAACTTCCGCACCGGGCCGGTGAGGAGGTAGGTGACCGCGGCCGTGACGCACAGCGTCAGCAGGTATTCACGCACGGATTCCCCAGAATTCTCGCGGGCTCACCGGGCTCACGCCCGGGACACCACACCTTAGACAACGGCCCGGTGCGGACGGTTGCGCGCCCGGCACCGCCCGGTACGGTCTCACGTCCGCGCCGGGACCCCCGTCAGCGCCGTGACCACCGGGTCCAGCGCCGCGCTGATCTCCTCGCCGACGCTGCGGAAGTACGTGATGGGGGCACCGTAGGGATCGTAGACCTCGTCGGCCTCCGCGCTGGGCGCCAGCAGCCAGCCGCGCAGCGCCGCGGCGGCCCGCACCAGGGCCCGGGCGCGCCCGACCACCCCGCCGTCGGCGTCCGGGCCGGGCAGGGTGGCGGGGTCGATGGCCCGCACCAGGCGGGTGAACTCCTTGAGCGTGAAGGTGCGCAGCCCCGCCGAGTGCCCCATGGAGATCACCTGCGCCCGGTGGTCACGGGTGGCGGTCAGCACCAGATCGGCCCTGATGACGTGCTCGTCCAGCAGTTCGCGGCCGAGGAAGCCGGACGGGTCCGCGCCGTACTCCAGCAGGACCTCCGCCGCGTGCTCCTCCATCGGCGCGCCCTCGTGCCCCCATGTCCCCGCGCTCTCCACCACCAGCCCGCCGGCCCGCTCGTCGCCGAGTCTGGCCACCAGGGCATGCCTGGTCAGCCGCTCGGTGATGGGCGAACGGCAGACGTTTCCGGTGGAGACGTGGAGGATGCGGAAGACCGGTATGCCATGCTCCTCGGACGCCCCGGCGGGCGGGGTCAACTGGCGGCCTCGAGGCCGGGTACGACCTTGCGCAGCTCCTCCGCGCTGATCGCGCCCGCACGCAGCAGCCTGGGCACCGGGCCGGTGACGTCGACGATCGAGGAGGGCACGGAGTCGGGGGTGGGGCCGCCGTCGAGGTAGACGGCGACGGAGTCGCCCAGCATCTCCTGGGCGGCGTCGCAGGTCTGCGGGGCGGGGTGGCCGGTGAGGTTGGCCGACGACACCGCCATCGGGCCGGTGTCGGTCAGCAGCTCGATCGCCACCGGGTGCAGCGGCATGCGGACGGCGACCGTGCCGCCTGTCTCGCCCAGGTCCCAGGTCAGCGACGGCTGGTGGCGGGCGACGAGGGTGAGCGCGCCGGGCCAGAAGGCGTCCACCAGCTCCCACGCCTGCTCGGAGAAGTCGGTGACCAGGCCGTGCAGGGTGTTCGGGGAGCCGATCAGGACGGGCGAGGGCATGCCGCGCCCGCGTCCCTTGGCCTCCAGCAGGTCGCCGACGGCCTCCGGGGTGAAGGCGTCGGCGCCGATGCCGTAGACCGTGTCAGTGGGCAGCACGACGAGTTCGCCTCGGCGGACCGCCGAGGCGGCCTCGCGCAGGCCGGTCGCGCGGTCGGTCGCGTCGGAGCAGTCGTAACGCCGTGCCATTTACGGCACCTCCCTGCGGGCAGTGGCAAAACGGGGCCGGTTGTTGAGGTCGGGGTGGTCCGCGGCGTCCGCCCAGCCGCGGTCCTCGGTGAAGATCCAGGGGACCTGGCCGCCCTGGGTGTCGGCGTGCTCGACGACCACCAGGCCGCCGGGGCGCAGCAGCCGGTGCGCGGTGCGTTCGATGCCGCGGATGACGTCCAGTCCGTCCTCGCCGGAGAACAACGCCATCTGCGGGTCGTGGTCACGTGCCTCGGGGGCGACGTACTCCCATTCGGTGAGCGGGATGTAGGGAGGGTTGGAGATGACGAGGTCGACCTGGCCGTCCAGTTCGGGCAGGGCGGTCATCGCGTCGCCCCGGTGCAGGGTGACGCGGGAGCCCTCGGTGTTCCGGCGGGCCCACTCCAGTGCGCCCTCGTCCAGCTCCACGGCGTGCACGCGCGAGCGCGGCACCTCCTGGGCGAGCGCGAGCGCGATGGCTCCGGAGCCGGTGCACAGGTCGACGATCAGGGGCTCGGCGACGTCCATGGCACGCACCGCGTCTATCGCCCAGCCGACCACGGACTCGGTCTCCGGGCGCGGCACGAACACCCCCGGGCCCACCTGGAGCTCCAGGTAGCGGAAGAAGGCCCGGCCGGTGATGTGCTGGAGCGGTTCGCGGGCCTCGCGGCGGGCGACGGCCTCCCAGTAGCGGGCGTCGAAGTCGGCGTCGGCGACGCGGTGCAGCTCCCCGCGCCTGACGCCGTGCACGTACGCCGCCAGCTCCTCCGCGTCGAAGCGCGGGGAGGGCACTCCGGCGTCGGCGAGCCGCTGGGTGGCCTGGGCCACCTCGGCGAGCAGTACGTTCACGTTCCTCGTCCTCCACCCGTCCCTGCGCGCCCCGCCCCGGGGCGCGCGGTTACTGAGCCGCGGCCAGCTTGGCCGCGGAGTCGGCGTCCACGCACGCCTGGATCACCGCGTCCAGGTCGCCGTCCAGCACCTGGTCCAGGTTGTACGCCTTGAAGCCCACCCGGTGGTCCGAGATCCGGTTCTCCGGGAAGTTGTAGGTGCGCACCCGCTCCGACCGGTCCACCGTACGCACCTGGCTGCGGCGCGCGTCGGAGGCCTCCCTCTCCGCCTCCTCCTGGGCCGCCGCCAGCAGGCGGGCGCGCAGGATGCGCAGCGCCTGCTCCTTGTTCTGCAGCTGGCTCTTCTCGTTCTGGCAGGAGACGACGATGCCGGTGGGCACGTGGGTGATGCGGACGGCGGAGTCGGTGGTGTTCACGGACTGGCCGCCGGGGCCGGAGGAGCGGTAGACGTCGATCCGCAGGTCGTTCGGGTTGATCTCGACGTCGACGTCCTCGGCCTCGGGAAGGACGAGGACGCCGGCGGCGGAGGTGTGGATGCGGCCCTGGGACTCGGTGGCGGGCACCCGCTGGACGCGGTGGACGCCGCCCTCGTACTTCAGCCGGGCCCACACGCCCTGGCCGGGCTCGGCGGTGTTCTTGGTCTTCACCGCGACCTGGACGTCCTTGTAGCCGCCGAGGTCGGACTCGTTGGCCTCGATGACCTCGGTCTTCCAGCCCTGCCGCTCGGCGTAGCGCAGGTACATGCGCAGCAGGTCGCCGGCGAACAGCGCGGACTCCTCGCCGCCCTCGCCCGCCTTGATCTCCAGGATGACGTCCTTGTCGTCACCGGGGTCGCGCGGGACGAGCAGCAGCCGCAGCCGTTCGGTGAGCTCCTCGCGCCGGGCCTCCAGCTCCTTGACCTCGGCGGCGAACTCCGGGTCGTCGGCGGCCAGCTCGCGGGCGGTGGCGATGTCGTCGCCGGTGCGCCTCCAGTCGTGGTACACGCCCACGATCGGGGTCAGCTCGGCATAGCGCTTGCCCAGTCTGCGGGCGTTGGCCTGGTCCGCGTGGACGGCGGGATCGGCGAGCCGCTTCTCGAGGTCGGCGTGCTCGCCGATCAGTTCCTCGACCGCCTCGAACATCGTTGAGTCCTTCGTGTGGGGAGAGGGCTGCCGGGACGGCAAAACGCCGGTCCGGCCCTCCCTGGGGGGACGGCCGAGGACCGGCGTTCGGGGTCGCTACTTCTTGTTCCTCGACCCGGCGTTCTTGCCGAAGCGGGCCTCGAAGCGGGCCACGCGGCCACCGGTGTCGAGGATCTTCTGCTTGCCCGTGTAGAACGGGTGGCACGCGGAGCACACGTCGGCGCGGATGGTGCCCTCGGTGACGGTGCTACGGGTGGTGAAGGAGTTTCCGCAGGTGCAGCTGACCTGGGTCTCCACGTACTCCGGGTGGATGTCGCGCTTCAAGGTCTCTCCTAGGTATCGGGAGGGTTCCGGGTCGCACCGGCTCCTCGCGCCCGATGGGCGGGCGACGGGGATGGCTGCCTGCGCGTGAACCGGGACCGACGCACCAGTCTGCCATTACTGGCCGCACCTCCCAAAACCAGGTGGCGGCGGATGCTATTCCCCGGGATTCCCGGCGTCCCCGGCCTTCCCGGCGTCCTCTGCCTCCACGGCGTCCTCGGCCTCCGTGGCCTCCCGGGCCGCGGACCCCTTGGTGGCGGAGTCGGGGATCGGCCGGTCCGCCTTGAGCGCGTCCCAGACCCGCTCCGTCTGCACCCCGATCGGTACCACCCGGTTGGGATCGGCGGAGGAGTAGCGCACCGGCAGGGTGACCGTCTGGATGTCCCCGGAGCCGATGTCCCTCACGGCCCCGGCCAGGCCGGCCAGGCCGGAGACCGACGCCAGGGCCGCGTCGGTGGTGAGGTGGGAGGTGACGGTTTCGAGGAGGTCGTAGGTCTTCTTGGGGTCGGAGAACACCCCGACGTCCCCCACCCGGTCGGCGAGGGCCTCGACGAAGGCGTGCTGGAGCTTTATGCGGCCCAGGTCGCTGCCGTTGCCCACGCCCTTGCGGGTGCGGACCAGGCCCAGGGCCTGTTCCCCGTCCAGGGTGTGGCGTCCCGGCTCCAGGTCCAGCCGGCTGTCGTCGTCCTCGATCGGCTCGGTGGCGGTGATCTCCACCCCGCCCAGTTCGTCGACCACCTTCTCGAAGCCGGTGAAGTCGAGTTCCACGTAGTGGTCCATGCGGATGCCCGTCATCGACTCGACCGTCTTGACGGTGCAGACGGGGCCGCCGATCTCGTACGCCTGGTTGAACATCGCGCGCCGGGCGGCGGGCGCCGTGCCGCCGTCGCTCTTCTCGCACTCGGGCCGCTCGACGAGGGTGTCGCGGGGAATGGAGACGATGGACGCCCGGTCGTGCGCCTTGTTGACGTGGACGATCATCGCGGTGTCGGAGCGGGCGGTGCCGTCGTCGCGGCCGTAGCGGGAGTTGCCCCCGGCGCGGGTGTCGGAGCCGAGGAGGAGGATGTCCAGCGTGCCGTCGGGGATGTCGGCGGGCCGGTCGGGGCCCAGGACGGAGTCGATGTCGATACCGGCGATGTTGCCGTCGATCCTGGAGTAGACGAGCCCGAGTCCGGCCCCGGCCAGCACCAGGGCGCCGACCGTGGCCCACACGGCCGCGTACAGCCCCCTGCGCCGCCGTGGGCGCGGGCTTCGGCGTTCCTGTCCGCCGCTCTCCCCGCCGCCGGTGGTGGTGTCCTCGTCCGCCATGTCGTTCCTCGTCTGCCGTACGTCTCCCCTGTCGTGCGGGGCTGCCGCGAGGCCGTCCGGCGCCTGTCGGAGCCGCCGGACCGGGGCGGGCCGGGCGGACAGCGGTCGGCGGGGGCCTTCCTCTCCACTTGCGACGGCGTACCCCCATCGGGCCTGATCACTCCGTGCCTCCCGCCGGACCGGGGGCCGGGAACCGGGCCGGACGGTCGGCTGTGACACACGGCGAGGGCCGTCCCACCGCGTGCGGTGGGGCGGCCCTCGCCGTGCTGTGCCGGGTACCGGTCAGTCGCCGTTGCCGGGCGCCGGTGTCGTCTTCTGGATCTGCATCAGGAACTCGGCGTTCGACTTCGTCTGCTTCATCTTGTCCAGCAGCAGTTCGATGGCCTGCTGCTGGTCCAGCGCGTGCAGGACGCGCCGCAGCTTCCAGACGATGCCCAGTTCCTCGGCGCCCATCAGGATCTCCTCCTTGCGGGTGCCGGACGCGTCGACGTCCACCGCCGGGAAGATCCGCTTGTCGGCGAGCCTCCGGTCGAGCTTGAGCTCCATGTTGCCGGTGCCCTTGAACTCCTCGAAGATGACCTCGTCCATCCGCGAGCCGGTCTCGACCAGCGCGGCGGCCAGGATCGTCAGGGAGCCGCCGTCCTCGATGTTCCGCGCGGCGCCGAAGAACTTCTTCGGCGGGTAGAGCGCGGTGGAGTCGACACCGCCGGACAGGATGCGGCCCGACGCGGGGGCGGCCAGGTTGTACGCGCGGCCCAGGCGGGTGATGTTGTCCAGCAGCACCACCACGTCGTGCCCGAGCTCCACCAGCCGCTTGGCCCGCTCGATGGCCAGCTCGGCGATCGTGGTGTGGTCCTCGGCGGGGCGGTCGAAGGTCGAGGAGATGACCTCGCCCTTGACCGACCGCTGCATGTCGGTGACCTCCTCCGGCCGCTCGTCCACGAGCACGACCATCAGGTGGCACTCGGGGTTGTTGCGGGTGATGGAGTTGGCGATCGACTGCAGGACCGTGGTCTTGCCCGCCTTCGGCGGGGCCACGATCAGACCGCGCTGTCCCTTGCCGATGGGCGACACCAGGTCGATGATCCGCGAGGTGAGGTGGTTCGGCTCGGTCTCCAGCCGCAGCCGCTCCTGCGGGTACAGCGGGGTGAGCTTGCCGAACTCGGGCCGGCCCTTGCCGTTCTCGGGCGACATGCCGTTCACCGAGTCCAGGCGGACGAGCGCGTTGAACTTCTCGCGCCGCTCGCCCTCGCGCGGCTGGCGGACCGCGCCGGTGACGTGGTCGCCCTTGCGCAGGCCGTTCTTGCGGACCTGGGCCAGGGAGACGTACACGTCGTTCGGGCCGGGCAGGTAGCCGGAGGTGCGCACGAACGCGTAGTTGTCGAGGATGTCCAGGATCCCGGCGACCGGGATCAGGACGTCGTCCTCGGAGACCTGCGGCTCGGCGGCGAAGTCGTCGCGGCCCCGGCGGCCCCGGCGGTCGCGGTAGCGGCCCCGGCGTCCGCGGCGGCCGCCCTCGAAGTCGTCGTCGCGGTCGCCGCGGTTGTCGCGGTTGTCGCGGTCGCGGCCCTGCCGGTTGCCGCCGTCCTGGCCCTGCTGCTGGCCGCCGTCCTTGCCGCGGCGGTCGCGCTGGCGGCCCTTGCCCTGGCGGTCGCCGCCCTTGTCCTGCTGCTTGTCCTGCCTGCCGCCGTCGCCCCGGCCCTCGGCGGGCCTGTCCTCGGCGGTCTCGGCGGCGGCCGGGGCATCGGCGCCCCTGCCCTCGCCGCCCTTGCCGCCGCGGCGACGGCGCTCACCGGCGGGCTCGTCGCTGACGGGCTGGCCGGGGATGTCGATCTGCTGCTGAGCGGCCTCGCCGGCGGTGCCCTCTTCGCTCTCGCCCGTGCGGGCCTTGGAGGTCGCGCGACGGCGCGGCTTGCTCTCGGCGGGGGCGGCGGGAGCCTCGGCGGCGGGGGCCGGGCCCGAACCGTTCTCGGCCTGCTTGGCCCGGATCGTCTCGATCAGCTGGCTCTTGCGCATCCGCGCCGTGCCCTTGATACCGAGACCGGAGGCGACTTGCTGCAGTTCGGCGAGAACCATGCCCTCGAGGCCCGTGCCGGAGCGGCGACGCCTGGGGGCGGTACCGGATGCGGGCGCGGCAGGGGCGTCCGTGGCGGGCGCGGCGGCTTCGGCGGCGTCCACGCCCATCAGATCGGTGGTATCGCTCACGAAGGGTCCTTCCCTGGAGCGGGCGTCGGCCTGTCTGGCTCGGCGACCGGTTGTGCTGTCCGGCTGCGGTCTTCGTCTCGACCGGGCCGGGGCGGTGGTTCCGCCCGGATGTACGGCGGAGGAATCAGTACATAGTCAATACATGGTGTGGCGTGCGGGGATGACGTGCGTCAATCACGCCGTTCCGGAGCGAGCTCGGCACTGCTCGGCAGGCTGCTCAGGCAGTTCTGGAGGCTCCCGGAAGAAGGAGTGGCCCCGTATGGGACTGTACCCATGGGATCACGGAGAGCACCGCACCGCCCTCGGGTCGTCCCAGGAGGCTGCGAGTGCAGACTTGAGGTTAACACTACCGGACCCAACAAACATTCCCCCTCTCCAAGGCCCGTATTCGTGTCACCGGCCCGTGCCGGCCAGCGGCAGCACACCGGCTCCCGCCGTGTCGAGGGACAGCCGGTTGGCCGCCCATCCGTCGCCCGCCAGACGCGCGACCTTGTCGGCCGTGGCGTCCTGCGCCAGCGCCAGAACCGTGGGCCCGGCGCCCGAGATGACGGCGGGCACTCCGTCGGCGCGCAGCCGGTGCACCAGTTCCACGCTCTCCTCCATCGCGGGGGCGCGGTACTCCTGGTGGAGCCGGTCCTCGGTGGCGGGCAGCAGGAGTTCGGGGCGGCGGGTCAGCGCCTCGACGAGCAGGGCCGCACGGCCCGCGTTCGCCGCGGCGTCCACATGGGGGACGGTACGGGGCAGCAGTCCGCGGGCGGTCTCGGTGAGCACCGGCCGGCCGGGGACGAAGACCACCGGGACGACGGCGGGGTCCGGGTCCATCCTGATCGCCCGCGCGGCGCCGCCGTCCGTCCAGGCGAGGGTGAAACCGCCGAGCAGGCAGGCGGCCACGTTGTCGGGGTGCCCCTCTATCTCCGTGGCCAGCTCCAGCAGGGCGGTGTCGTCGAGTTTCTCGGCGCCGCCGGTGGTCACCGCGCGGGCGGCGATGATGCCCGCGCAGATGGCCGCGGAGGAGGAGCCCAGGCCGCGGCCGTGCGGGATGCGGTTGGCGCAGACGACCTCCAGACCGCGAGGCTGGCCGCCCAGCAGGTCGAAGGCCGTGCGCAGGGAGCGTACGAGCAGGTGGCCCTCGTCGCGGGGCAGGGTGTCGGCGCCCTCGCCGGCGATGTCGATGTGCAGTCCGGAGTCGGCGACGCGGACCACGACGTCGTCGTACAGGCCGAGGGCCAGACCGAGGGCGTCGAAGCCGGGGCCGAGGTTTGCGCTGGTGGCGGGGGTGCGCACCCGGACGGCGGCGGCGCGGAACGCGGGACCGGCCATCGCTCGTTGACTCTCCTTGGTGTGACTGTCCTGTGGGACTGCGGGGACTGTGCTGCTCGGATGCTCGGTCGGATGTGCGGGCGGACGCCGGTCCGGCGCGGGTCGCGGACGTGCGGCGCCTTCGGGAACCGCGGCTGGGACCGGTCCACTGACCTCTGGCACATGCCGTATGACAGGTCGGGACGTACTCCCACCCTATCGAAGGACGGTTCGGTGGCGGTACAGGGCGTATGGGAGGCGCACGATGCGTGTCGTACGCCATCAGTGCGCCCCCGTGCCGGGTGCGGCGGCCCCTGGCGGGCGCACACCCGGCACGGGGGGGGCGCAACAGGCCTCGCGCCCTCACACCAGGCCGAGACGCTCGGCCGCGGCGTCCGCGTCGACGGGGACGACGGTCGGCTGCGGAGCGCCCTGCACGGCCCAGTCCGGGTCCTTCAGGCCGTTGCCCGTGACGGTGCAGACGATCCGCTGACCGGGGTCGACCTTCCCCTGCTCGGCCGCCTTGAGCAGGCCGGCGACCGAGGCGGCCGAGGCCGGCTCGACGAAGACGCCCTCCTGCGCGGCCAGCAGCCGGTAGGCGGCCAGGATCTGACGGTCGGTCACCTCGTCGATGAGCCCGCCGGACTCCTCGCGGGCCGCCTCCGCGTACTTCCAGGAGGCCGGATTGCCGATGCGGATGGCGGTGGCGATGGTGCGCGGGTCCTTGACCGGCTCGCCCCGCACGATGGGCGCCGAGCCGGAGGCCTGGAAGCCCCACATCCGCGGTGTGCGGGATGCGTGGACCCCGCCGTCGGGACCGGGCGCGGCGTACTCCCGGTAGCCCCTCCAGTAGGCGGTGATGTTGCCCGCGTTGCCGACCGGCAGGACGTGGATGTCGGGGGCGTCGCCGAGCATGTCGACGACCTCGAACGCGGCGGTCTTCTGGCCCTCGATCCGCACCGGGTTGACCGAGTTGACCAGCGACACCGGGTAGTTGTCGGACAGGCCGCGCGCCAGGGTGAGGCAGTCGTCGAAGTTGCCGTCGACCTGGAGGATGCGGGCGCCGTGCACCAGCGCCTGGCCCATCTTGCCCATCGCGATCTTGCCCTGCGGCACCAGTACCGCGCAGACCATCCCCGCGCGCACCGCGTAGGCGGCGGCCGAGGCGGAGGTGTTGCCGGTGGAGGCGCAGATGACGGCCTTCGCGCCCTCCTCCCTGGCGCGGCTGATGGCCATCGTCATCCCGCGGTCCTTGAAGGATCCGGTGGGATTGGCGCCCTCGACCTTGAGGTGGACCTCGCAGCCGGTGCGCTCGGAGAGCACCTGTGCGGGCACGAGCGGGGTGCCGCCCTCGCGCAGGGTGACGACGGGGGTGTCGTCGGTGACCGGAAGCCGGTCGCGGTACTCCTCGATGATGCCCCGCCACTGGTGGGTGCCGGACATTCGAGGAGTGCTGGTGCCAGGACTGGCGGTGGTGACGGTCATCTCTCTCATTCCCCTTCGACCCGCATGGTGCTCGCGACGCCGCGTACGGTGTCCAGTCTGCGCAGCGCCTCGACGGTCGCCGACAGGGCCGCGTCCGACGCGCGGTGGGTGACGACGACCAGCGACGCACCGTCGCCGGGACCGTCCGTGCCCTGCTGGCGCACGGTGTCGATGGAGACCCCGTGCTCGGCGAAGACGGTGGCGCACTGGGCGAGGACGCCCGGCTTGTCGGCGACGTCCAGGCTGATGTGGTAGCGGGTGACCGCCTCGCCCATCGGGCTCACCGGGAGCTGGGCGTAGGCGGACTCCCCCGGCCCCCGGGAGCCGGCGAGCTTGTTGCGGCAGACGGCGACCAGATCGCCCAGCACCGCCGAGGCGGTGGGCGCGCCCCCCGCGCCGGGTCCGTAGAACATCAGCCGACCGGCGGCCTCCGCCTCGACGAAGACCGCGTTGTACGCCTCGCGGACGGAGGCGAGCGGGTGGGTCAGCGGGATCATCGCCGGGTGGACGCGGGCGGTGACCGAGCGCCCGTCGGCGGCACGCTCGCAGATGGCCAGCAGCTTGACCGTGCAGCCCATGCGCCGCGCGGAGGCGATGTCGGCGGCGGTGACCTCGGTCAGCCCCTCGCGGTGCACGTCGTCCAGGCGGACGCGGGTGTGGAAGGCGATGCCGGCCAGGATCGCGGCCTTGGCGGCGGCGTCGAAGCCCTCGACGTCGGCGGTCGGGTCGGCCTCGGCGTACCCCAGGGCGGTGGCCTCGTCCAGCGCCTCGGAGTACCCGGCGCCGGTGGAGTCCATCCGGTCGAGGATGAAGTTGGTGGTGCCGTTGACGATGCCCAGGACGCGGTTGACCTTGTCGCCGGCCAGGGACTCGCGCAGCGGGCGCACCAGCGGGATCGCGGCCGCGGCGGCGGCCTCGTAGTAGAGGTCCACCCCGTGTTTCTCGGCCGCCTCGTGGAGGGCCGGACCGTCCTCGGCCAGCAGCGCCTTGTTGGCCGTGACGACACCGGCGCCGTGCTCGAAGGCGGTGGTGATCAGGGTGCGGGCCGGCTCGATACCGCCGATGACCTCGATGACCACGTCGATGTCGTCCCGGGCGGCCAGGGCGGCGGCGTCGGTGGTGACCAGCTCGGGCGCTATGCCCTCGCGGACCCTCCCGGGACGGCGGACGGCGACCCCGGCCAGTTCGACCGGGGCCCCGATCCGGGCGGCGAGATCCTCCGCGTGCGTCGTCATGATGCGTGCCACCTCTGAGCCGACGACCCCACAGCCCAGCAGCGCCACCTTCAGCGGACGCGTACGCATCATCAGACCTCGCTTCTCCACAGTCCTGTGGACTCAAGTCTCACGTACGGGTGGCCGGATTCCCCGCTCCATCCAGCATGCGAGACGTCATCCTCCGTTTTTGAGATGGCCCGGTGAGGGGCCGACCGCCCGGACGGCATTCGGGCGGTATCCGGACGCCGTCCGGGCCGGGCTCAGCCGACGTCCAGGCCGAGCAGGTCCTCCTCCGTCTCGCGCCGCACGATCACCCGGGCCTTCCCGCCCGAGACCGCCACCACCGGCGGCCGCAGGGCGTGGTTGTAGTTGCTCGCCATGGACCGGCAGTACGCGCCGGTGGCCGGGACGGCGAGCAGGTCGCCGGGGGCCAGGTCGGCGGGGAGGAAGGCGTCGCGCACCACGATGTCGCCGCTCTCGCAGTGCTTGCCGACCACGCGCGAGAGCATCGGCGCGGCCTCGGAGGTGCGGGAGGCCAGCGCCACGGAGTACTCGGCGTCGTACAGCGCGGTGCGGATGTTGTCGGACATGCCGCCGTCCACACTGACGTAGGTGCGCAGGCCCGGCAGCTCCTTGACGGTGCCGACCTCGTAGAGGGTGAAGGTCGTCGGACCGGCGATGGCCCGGCCCGGCTCGACCGACAGCCGCGGCGCGGCCAGCCCGGCGGCCCGGCACTCGTGGGCGACGATCTCGTGCAGCGCCCCGGCGATCTCGTGGGGCTCGCGCGGGTCGTCCTCGGGGGTGTAGGCGATGCCCAGACCGCCGCCGAGGTCGATCTCGGGCAGCTCCGCGCCGTGCTCGTCGCGGACCTCGCTCAGCAGCTGCACCACGCGGCGCGCGGCGACCTCGAAGCCGGCCATGTCGAAGATCTGCGAACCGATGTGGGAGTGGATGCCCACCAGTTCCAGGCTGTCCAGCTTCAGCACCCGCCGTACCGCCTCGGCGGCCTGTCCGTCGGCGAGCGCGAGCCCGAACTTCTGGTCCTCGTGGGCGGTGGCGATGAACTCGTGGGTGTGCGCCTCCACGCCCACCGTCACCCGGATCTGCACCCGCTGGCGCCTGCCGAGCCGCTCGGCGATGTGCGCGACGCGGGCGATCTCCTGGAAGGAGTCCAGCACGATCCGGCCGACCCCGGCCTCCACGGCCCGCTCGATCTCGGCAGCGGACTTGTTGTTGCCGTGCAGCGCGATGCGCTCGGCGGGCATCCCGCCGGCCAGCGCGGTGGCCAGCTCACCGCTGGAGCAGACGTCGAGGTTGAGGCCCTCCTCGGTCAGCCAGCGCACCACCGCGCGGCACAGGAAGGCCTTCCCGGCGTAGAACACGTCGGCCTCGTCGCCGAAGGCGTCGCGCCAGGCCCGGCAGCGGGCCCGGAAGTCGTCCTCGTCCAGGACGTAGGCGGGGGTGCCGAACTCCTCGGCCAGCGCGACGACGTCCAGTCCGCCGACGGTGGTCGCCCCCCGCTCGTCGCGGGCGACGGTACGGGCCCACACGCGCGGATCGAGGGCGTTGAGGTCGGCGGGCGGCGGGGTGTAGTGCCCCTCGGGCAGGACGTCGGCGTGGCGGGGTCCGGCGGGATGTGCGGAACGGCTCATGGTCGCTTCGTGCTCTCCATCACAGATGTACGGGTGCGGTGACGCCCAGCCGGGACAGGCCGCCGGCCAGCACCGTCCCGGCGGCCTGGGCGAGGGCCAGCCGGGCGCGGTGGGCGGCCAGGGGTTTGTGCTCCCCGGCGGGCAGCACGGACGCGTGTATGCCGAGGAGGCCGTCGGCGACCGCCTCCAGAGGGCGGGCGAGCCGGCCGGGGCCGCCCGTTGCGGCGATCCGCTCGTACTCGGCCAGTGCTCCCAGCAGCTCCGCCTCGCGCGGCGCGTCGTAGGCGTACCCCCCCGCCCCCGCCTCGGGCGCGAAGCCGAGGGCCCGGGCGCCGCGCAGCAGCGCCCGGGCGCGGGCGTGGGCGTACTGGACGAGGAAGAGGGGGTTGGACTCGCGCTGCTCCAGCAGTCCGGGACCGGGCTCCCCGCCGGTGGCGGCGGCCCAGTTGCGGACGTCGCGCGCGGGGTCGGTGCGCTCCGCCGCCGCGTGCTCCCCGTCCCGCGCCGCCAGGGCCTCCACCAGCTCTGCGCGGGCCCCGCCCGCCACGGTGATGTTGAGGAACCCCGGCCCGGCGACCGCCACCTCGGCGATGCCGGCCTCGCGCGCCAGCCTCTCCCGCAGGACCTCGGCCACGCTCCGGGCCGGCCGTCCGGTGGCGGCGGCCAGCCGCAGCGCGGCATTGGTGGCGTAGTCCCCGCAGCCCGGCCGCGGCGGACGCCCCACGGTGATCCGCTCCGACAGCCCGTCCAGCGCCTCCAGCGCGCCCGGGGACAGCTCGCCCAGCGCGCCGTCGCCGGCCGCACGGCGCACGGTGCGCAGCACGGTGCGCGAGAGCTGGGCGGGAGTCACGCGTCAAGGGTATGGGAGGGAGGGCGGGGAGACGCGAACGCGTTTCGAAGGATGACACGCACTTCACACCGGTCGGCTTCGGCCGGTGTGAGGCGCGGGCTCACCCCGGCTGCCCCACGGTCGGCTCCGTCCCGCACGCGCCGCCACTGCCGCGCCCGCCGGCGGCAAGCCGCCGCACCGTGCGCACCAGCTCCATCGGCTCGAACGGCTTGGCCAGGAAGGCGTCCACCGCCGCCGCCCGCACCTGCTCGCTCCCCAGCTCCGACCGAGTACAGGCGCTGACGATCGCCAGGGGGATGTCGCGCGTCCGCTCGTCGGCGCGCAGCCGCTCGGCGGTTCGCAGGCCGTCGAGCCGGGGCATGGCCACATCGAGCGTGATCACGTCGGGCCGCACCTGCTCCACGATCTCCAGACACTCGGCACCGTCGGCCGCGGTCACGACCTCGAAGCCTTCGAGCTCGAGGTTGACCCTGATCAGCTGCCGGATGACCTTGCTGTCGTCCACCACAAGGATCCGGCCGGACATGCCAGGCACACCCCAGAGAGTAGGCCCACACCTCCGCCTGCGTCCGGCTTTCCCCCTTTTCCGCCCGCCCGGCACCGGCAAACCCTGTCCGATCCACCCCCGGGAAGCTGGTAGTGTTCTACCCGTCGCAGCGATCGACCGACCGCCGCCGACAGGCCCCCGTAGCTCAGGGGATAGAGCAACGGCCTCCGGAGCCGTGTGCGCAGGTTCGAATCCTGCCGGGGGTACCTCGCAGAAGGTACCGACAGACCCCGCCACCAGCCACGATGCTGGGTGCGGGGTCTTCGTACGTGTGCGCGGACCTGTGATCCCGGGACATCACCCGCCCCTCAGGCCCACGGAACGAAGCCGTCCGACTGATCCAGGTGGAACGGAGATCCGGAGCGCTCCGGTACCCAGTCGCGTGCGAGGGCGGTACGGATGGCGCGTGCGACGTCGCCGGGAAGTACGGGGTCGGCGGGCATACCAACCCAGTTGCCGGGATGCGGCCGATCGGTGGTGACGACGAGCACGGTGCCCGGCCGGTCAGCGTGTTCGACCGCATAGGTGGGGGGAGACCAGCACATGCCCCGGTCGTACGTGGGCCTCCCGCGCAGACGCCAGCGGTAGACCATGCCGTCGACCACGATGCGCCGTGATCCTTTTCGCCTCAGTGTCATGTTCCCCTCACTGTCGCACCCCCCGGGGAGGCTCGCGCCCTGCCGCAGGCCGAGGACAGCCCACGCAACCGTGCGGACGCGCCGGTACACCCGGAAAGTCGTGGGCAAAACCGGTGGCAGTCCAGCAGTCAGCTCATAACAGGCTGTCTCGTCACAGGCGGTGAGACTGTGGGGGCAGCCAGGACGCCTCGGGATCGGGATCGGGTCTCTCCCAGGCCGTGGTGACCACGCCGGCCGGTCCCACCCGGGTCATGGTCGTCTGCCGGAAGCAGGGCGACACCGTCAACGCCGAGGGCCCCACCAACAACTGGTGGAGCAAGCTCCGCGGCCAGGGCGGCTTCGTCCCCAACAGCTACATCGACCACCCCTACGCCGAACTGCCCGGCGTACCGAACTGCTGACGCACCGCGCGGCGGAACGTGGCCCGGGGCGGTCCGGCCGCGCGGCCGGACCGCCCCGGCTCCCCTGGCCTCGGCCGATCGGGTTGGGTGACTCCGCCCACGCGTGACCGCGCGGGCTTCCTGCGGTCGTGGCTGGGCCGCGTCGCAGAGGGCCGGCCCGGCCCTGTCGAGGATGTTCGCCGCACCGACGTGGTCCGCGTTCGCCGCGAACCCGCACGCCGTGCACCGGAACGCCCGCCTGGATGACGCGGTTGTTCTTGTCCACGTGCCCGGCAGCCGCCGAGGCGGGGCGGGCACGTGATCGAGGTGTTGCGGGGGTCCACCGCGATCACACGGCGACCGGCGCTTTCAGCCTTGTTCGCCAGGATCGCGAGGAACTGTCCCCAGCCCGTGTCGAGGATGCCGCGGTTCGGCCCGGCCTTGTCGGCGGCGCCGTTCGGCAGGAAGCTGCCGGGCGCGTCTGGGCTGGCCTTGGGTGCGGGGCTCTTGGTCATGCCCGCGGTGTTCGGTCGCTCGTGCGCGATCACGTCGTTCTCGGCGATGAGCGCGGGCGGTCTTGTGGTGGAAGTCGAGTCGCCGCCTGCGGACCTTGGCGTGCAGCCTGGCGACCCTCCGGGCGGCGGCACGGTGGCACTTGGTGCGCTGCCGGGCGCGCCTGGGGAACGTCGCCAGGTGCCGCTGGGCGGCGGTCGGCTCCTCGGTCCGTGCATACCACTGAGGTCACAGCGGCCCGGAGAAACAACTCCTCCACCGGCCGAAGCCGGTGGCCCCCTTGCTGAGAGGATTAACGGACCGGAGCGCCGCGTGCCGCCGGCGGGCGGCTTTACACGGAAGAGGGGCAGTCAGCACATGGGATTCACGCCGGGCCGCCGCATCACCCACTGCCCTTACTGCGGGACGCGTTACGCGGACGGCGCCGGGTGGCCCAGGGACTGCGCGGGCTGCGGCGAGACGAGCTGGGCCAATCCCCTGCCCGTCGCGGTCGCGCTCCAGCCCGTCGCCACCGCCGGGGGCGGCCGGGGCCTGGTGGTGGTGCGGCGGGACATCGAGCCCTTCCGCGGCGAGCTGGCGCTGCCCGGCGGTTACATGGAGCTGGGTGAGAGCTGGCGGCAGGCAGCCGTGCGTGAGCTGTGGGAGGAGACCGGGCTCACTGCCGCGGCGCAGGACGTGACCCTCACCGACGTCCACAACGGAGGCACCAGCCTCCTCGTCTTCGGCCTGCTGCCCGAGCGGGACGCCGCGTCCCTTCCCCCGTCGGCGCCCACGGCCGAGGCCACGGAGTGGCTGGTGCTGGAAGAGCCGGCCGAGCTGGCCTTCCCGGCGCACACCGAGGTGATGCGCGCGTATCTCGCTCCTTAGCCCTCCTGGGCGCCGCCCTGTTCGGCCTCGTCATGGCCTCCGCGCCCACCCCGGCGACGGCTCACGGAGCCACGATGATGCCGGGGTCGCGCACCTACCTGTGCTACATCCCGGACGGCAGGCTGTGCAGCGGCGGCGACCGGGGACCGTTCGGCTTCTCCTCGTACAACGCCGCCCGCGACGACTGGCCGACGTCCGGGTCAAGCACAGCAACTGGGCGCACCACCCGGGCCGCTTCGACGTCTACGTCACCAAGCAGGACTGGTCCCCGGACAAGGCCCTGGCCTGGGGCGACCTGGAGAAGATCAACACCGTGACCGACCCGCCGCAGTCGGGCAGCGTCGGCTCCGAGACCGGTCACTACTACTGGGACGTCCAACTGCCGCAGCGTTCCGGCCAGCACATCGTCTACATCCACCGGATCCGCTCCGACAGCCAGGAGAACTTCCACTCCTGCTCCGACGTCGTCTTCGACGGCGGCAACGGCAACGTGACGTGGTGACCGGGAGGCGCCCCGCCCCGGGGCGCGCTGACTCAACCGGGACCCGCGGATTCGGCCGGTCCGGCGACCCGCGCCCCCGGACGGGCACCGACCTCCCCGCCGCGGCGCGGCGGGGGCATCCGGGCGATGGGACGGACCGCTGACCTGCGCGGAAGCGCCGGCGCCTTCACCCGTGCAGGGCAACGGGGCGGGAAGCGCCTCCGGGCGGCCGCAGGGGCTCTGAGCTGGGACTTAGCCGATTTGACTACCGACTGTCATGGATTGCGTGCGTATATGTACCGATTTAACGTGAATTGCGCGTGGTAGTGATCGGCTCATCACGGGCCGTGACGCAGTCCATGTGTCCTTTCCCCGGGCCCGGTCCCGCACCGGACCCTCCCCTCCCAGGAGGTTTCTCCACAATGGTCAAGTCGAAGCTCAGCAAGCTCGCCCTGGTCGCCGCCGGTGGCGCCGTCGCACTCGCCACCGCCGCCGGGCCGGCCTTCGCCGAGCCGCCCGCCCCCTCCGCCGACCTCGGCCGGCAGAGCGTCGAGGCCCCGCGCGCCGGTGCCGAGATGCGCAACCCGGAGATGGCGCCCGAGTCGATGGACGACAGGCGCCACCACACCTACAAGGGCCAGGTCATCGCCCGCACCGGCCTGAACGTCCGCAGCAAGCCCAACACCTACAGCCGGGTTCTGGCGACCCTGCCCTACGGCAAGATCGTCCACATCGAGTGCAAGGTCAACAGCCAGAACATCGACGGCAACCCGCGCTGGTACAAGCTGGACCGCAAGCACCACCACCACAACGGCTGGGTCTCCGCCCGCTACGTCCGGAACATCGGCCCGGCCCCGAAGTTCTGCCGCTACTGACGGTCGCGGCCGAACCCCCGGCGCCCGTCCCCGTCGCCCACCCGGCGGCGAGGGCGGGCGCCGCCGTGCGCGTTCGACCTGCGTACGACCTTCGATCCGTACGGCCGGGCGGACCGATTCGCGGCGGGCCGGGCGCGCGGGCGCGTCCGGCCGGTCGTGCGCGGGGGATTGACGGGCTTGCTGACGAGCGGTCTCATAAGAGGCGAGTCAGATGTGACCGCCAGTAACCCCACAGTGAGGTGGCCGTGCGATGACGACCGCGACCGATGCCGGACGGCTCCGGGACGCCCTCGGGCTGCTCAAGGACCGCGAACAGGTGGCCGAGCGCCTGCTCGAGTCGTCGGCCAAGCACTCCTTCGACCCCGACCGGGAGCTGGACTGGGACGCGCCCTTCGAGGAGGGCAAGTGGTTCTGGCCCCCGGAGCTGGTCTCCCTCTACGGCACCCCGCTGTGGAGGCGGATGCCCGAGGAGCGGCGGATGGACCTCGCCCGCCGCGAGGCCGCCTCGCTCGCCTCGCTCGGCGTCTGGTTCGAGATCATCCTCATCCAGCTGCTGGTGCGGCACATCTACGACAAGCCCATGGACAGCTCACACGTGCGCTACGCCCTCACCGAGATCGAGGACGAGTGCCGGCACTCCAAGATGTTCACCCGCTTCATCTCCAGGGCGGGCGTGCGGCCGTATCCGGTCCCGCGGTTCCACCACAACCTGGCCCGGGTCCTCAAGACCGTCTCCACCACGCCCGGTTCGTTCACCGCGACCCTGCTGGGCGAGGAGGTCCTGGACTGGATGCAGCGGCTGACGTTCCCCGACGAGCGCGTCCAGCCGCTGGTGCGCGGCATCACCCGCATCCACGTCGTCGAGGAGGCCCGGCACGTGCGCTACGCGCGCGAGGAGCTGCGCCGCCAGATGGTGAGCTGCCCGCGCTGGGAGGCGGAGTTGACCCGGATCAGCTCCGGCCAGGCGGCCCGGGTGATGTCCATATCCTTCGTCAACCCGCAGGTCTACACCGACGTCGGGCTCGACCGCCGCGAGGCGGTCGCCCAGGTGAGGGCCAGCGGCCACCGCCGCGAGGTGATGCAGACGGGCGCGAGGCGGCTGACGGATTTCCTGGACGAGATCGGGGTGCTGCGCGGGGCCGGCCGCAGGCTGTGGCGGAGCTCCGGGCTGCTGGCGTAAGGGCGGGCCGGGCCGGTACAGGATCGTGCGGACGGGACGGCGGCGGCTACGCTGCCCGCATGACCGCCCCGGCATACCGCAGGCTCACCGTGGAGGAGCGGCGCGGCCAGCTCATCGGCGCCGCGCTGGTCCTCTTCGCGCACCGCGCCCCCGAGGACGTCTCGCTCGACGACGTCGCCACGGCGGCCGGCGTCTCGCGCCCCCTGGTCTACCGCTACTTCCCCGGCGGCAAGCAGCAGTTGTACGAGGCCGCCCTCGGCAGCGCGGCCGACGAGCTGCGGCGGTGCTTCGCCGAGCCGCAGAGCGGTCCGCTCAGCCGCAGGCTGTCGCGGGCGCTGGACCGCTACCTCGACTTCGTCGACGGGCACGACGCGGGGTTCGCCGCCCTGCTGAGGGGCGGCAGCGTCGCCGAGACGTCCCGGACGGACGCGATCGTGGACGGGGTGCGGCGGGCCGCGGCCGAACAGATCCTGCTGCACCTGAAGGTGGACCCGGGTCCGGAGCCGGGCCCGCGGCTGCGGATGGCGGTCCGCACCTGGATCGCCGCGGTGGAGGCCGCCTCGCTGATCTGGCTCGACGAGGGCAAGCAGCCGCCGCTGCCCGAGCTGCGCGACTGGCTGATGGACCACTTCCTCGCCCTGCTCGCCGCCACCGCCGCCGGTGATCCGCGAACGGCGGAGATCACCCGCGCCGCACTGGCGCTGGAGCAGCCGGACGGGCCGGCGGGCCGGCTGGTCCGGCAGGTGGCCCCGGTGGTCGGCGACTCCTTCCACCTGCTGTGACACTGGAGCGGTGAGAAGCGAGGAGACGGTGTTCACCGGCGGGCCGATGGACGGGCGGGCGCTGCCCGTCCTGCTCGGCCCCACGGGGCGTCCGCCGAAGTACTACGAGATCCCCGTACCCGACCCGGCGGGCGGCCGGCCCGTCGTCCACGTCTACCGGCTGGAGGCGGTCTCCGGAGGCGGGAGGTGGTCGGTGCTGCCGCGCGGCTGGCGGTACGTCCACCAGCCGGAGGGCAGGCCGCGGCGCGGGCCGGGGTGGCCGTGGAGCCGGCCGGGCGGACGGCGGCGGTTCGGCGGCCGGTGAGCCGGGAGGGGGCCGGGAGAGGCGTGCGGCAGCCGGCCGGACCGCTCCACCCGGCCGGTGCCCCGGTTGCCGCATTTCATGGATTCTCGTGGATTTTTACGGCGTTTGCCGCAGCCGGGGCACCACTGCGGAGGCCGGCACCGGCCCCGCGTGCCACGATCGCCGCAGGGCCTTCGCGGGGAAGCCCGCGAAGGCGGTGGCGGTGCGGAGCGCGGAGGTGAGCCGGTGGCGAGGGCGCGGGTTCGTCTGGTGCGGGCGGTGGCGGCGGTGGTGACCGGCGCCGCGGTCGCCGCAGGGCCGGGGCCGCCGGCCGCCGCGGCCCCCTCCCCTCCCCCGTTTCCCCCCGCGGCCCCGGACGGGGCCGGCGGGGCGGGCCCGGCGGACGGGGCGTTCGGGGATCCCGCGGCGGCCGGTGACGTGCCCGTCAGCGAACTCCTCACCAGGATGCGGGACCTGTACCGGCGGGCCGAGGCCGCCGGTGAGGCGCACGGAGCCGTCGAACAGGAAGTGGCCGAGCGGCACGGGAAGGTCGACCGGCTCCAGCGCGAACTGGCCGGCACCCGCGTACGGCTGGCCGAGGCCCGCGACGAGGCCGGACGGCTGGCCCGGCAGCACTACCGGGGCTCCTCCGGGGTGCTTCCGCCCTCCCTCCGGCTGCTGTTCGGACGGGACGAGCGGGAGGTGCGGACGGTGCTGGAGCACGGACGGGCGGTGGAGCGGGTGCTGGGCGACCGGGCCGCCGCCGCTGCCCGGCTGTCGGCCGAGGAGCGGCGGCTGGACCGGCTCGCGACCCGGGCACGCGGCGCCCTGGACCGGCAGCTCGTGCTCGCCGCCGACAGCGGGCGCCGACGGGACGCGGCCGGGCGGAGGCTGGCGGAGGTGGAGCGGGCGCTCGCCTCGCTCGGCGACGGCGAACTGGCCGTGCTGCGCCGCGCGGAGGCGGTGCAGCACGGCCCGTGAGACGTACACCGGCGATGTGCGCACGGCCGGCGGGGCGCGTCCGCCGGGGCGCGCGTCCGGTGGGAGGTGCGGCTCAGACCGAGGCCAGACTCGCCAGGTACGCCTGCGCCTTCTCCGGGTCGAAGAACCAGTTCTCCAGGTCGGCCGGGTCGTTGAAGGCGTTGGCGAAGCGGTTCGCCAGCTCCTGGTGCTCCATGCCCGCGCCGATCAGCTGCAGCACGTGCTCCGGCGGCGGCGCCAGCAGACCGTTCGACCACTCGGTGACGTGCCGGGCCGTGTTTTCCCAGAAGCGCTCGAACGTGGCCTGCATCCACTCCTCGTCGAACGGCCTGTCCCCGCGCTCCAGAATGGCGTTCAGGTAGGAGGCGGCGCACTTGGAGGCGGTGTTGGAGCCCTGGCCGGTGATCGGGTCGTTGGCCACCACCACGTCCGCCACGCCCAGCACCGCACCGCCCGAGGGGAGGCGGCCGACCGGCTTGCGGACGGTCGGCGCGTAGCGGCCGGCGAGCGTGCCGCCCGCGTCGGTCAGCTCGACCTTGCGGGCCCGCTCGTACTCCCACGGGGTGAAGCGCTTCATCAGCTCCAGCGTGAGGTCCAGGTGCTCGGCGGGGTCCTTGACGCCCTGGAAGACGTCCAGCGGGCCGCCGGGGAGCCCCTCCCAGAACATGATGTCGCAGGGGCCGGAGAGGGTGTAGCCGGGGATCATGAACAGTTCGCCGACGCCCGGAACCAGGTTGAATCGCACCGCCAGCATCTCGGGGTGCTCCGGGCGCCGCTCCAGGCCGTGCACGTAGGACACCGCCAGCGCGCGCTGCGGCTTGTCGTAAGGCGAGCGCGAGGCGTCGCGCTCGAACATCGTCACCAGCTCGCCCTTGCCCGCCGCGACGAGCACCAGGTCGTAGGTGCGGGCGAAGAAGTCCAGGTCGGAGACGGCCGCGCCGTGGATGACGAGCTGACCGCCGCGCTGGGCGAAGGTCTCCAGCCAGCCGGCCATCTTCACCCGCTGGTCGATCGACTGCGCGTAGCTGTCCAGACGGCCCACCCAGTCGACGGGGCGGGTGGGGGTCCCACCGGCGGAGCCGGGGGGGTCGCCGGGGCCGACGACGGTGACGCCCAGGCCCTCGGTGCGCGGGCTCTGGCCCTCCCAGAAGTTGATCTCCAGATCGCGCTCGTGCTGGAGTGCCTGGTCGAACATGCACTGGGTGGACATGACCCGGCCGCCGCGGATCTCGTCCGCCGTGCGGTTCGACATCACGGTGACCTCGTAGCCGTGCGACTGGAGGCCGAGCGCGAGCTGGAGACCGGACTGGCCGGCTCCGACGATGAGTATCTTCCGCATGGCGGTTCTCCCCTGGAGTGCCTTGGTGACGAGGTGCCTGGGTGTGGGGGTTCGTGGGCGCCGGTTCGCTGGACGCCGGGGCGGGGCCGGGGTTTCCGGTCAGGCCGGGGTGAGGTCCAGCGCGTGGCCGACGAGCGCCGTCAGCGAGTCGACGACCGTGTCCCGCTTGCGCGCGTCCATGATGACGACGGGCACGCGGTCGGGGACGGACAGCGCCTCGCGCACGTCCCCGGCCTCGTAGTACTCCGTCCCCTCGAAGTGGTTGACGGCGACGACGTAGGGCAGGGCGCAGCTCTCGAAGTAGTCGAGCGCCGGGAAGCAGTCCTCCAGCCGCCGGGTGTCGGCCATCACCACCGCGCCGATCGCGCCGCGCGCGAGGTCGTCCCACATGAACCAGAAGCGCCGCTGGCCGGGGGTGCCGAACAGGTACAGCACCAGGCCGGCGTCGAGGGTGACGCGGCCGAAGTCCATGGCGACCGTGGTCGTGGTCTTCTCGGGGGTGGCGGTGATGTCGTCGGTTTCCTCGCTCGCCCGGGTCATCACCGCCTCGGTGGTCAGCGGCTCGATCTCGGAGACCGAGCCGACGAAGGTCGTCTTGCCCACGCCGAAGCCCCCCGCCACCACGATCTTGACGGAGATCGGGGCGCGTCCGCGCTCCTCCTGCCAGGGCTGGAGCTTCTCGGCGCTCTGTGCCGGGTCGTTCACGGCGTCCACCACGGGTCTTTCTCGGGGGTCTGCTTCGGGTCTGCTTCGGGTCTGCGTCGGTGTCTGTGTTCGGGTTCTGTGCCGGGGTGCCGGCCGGTCGTCCGCGGCGCCCCGCCCGGCACCGGGCGGGGCGGCCCGTCAGAGCCTGCGGAGTCCGCCCAGCACCCTTTCCAGCAGTGCGCGGTCGGGGCGGTCGTCGTCGTAGCCGGTGCCGTAGACCCGGATGCGCCCCTGATCGGCGAGGTCGCTGAGCAGTACGCGCACCACGCCCAGCGGCATCTGCAGACGGGCGGCGATCTCGGCGACCGAGCGCATCCTGCGGCACAGCTCGACGATGGCCCGCATCTCGGGCATCACACGGTCGCGCAAGCCCCCCGAGGTCAGCTCCAGGCGTGCCTCGGGGGCCTCGATGGCGGCGACGAGGGTCTCCACCAGCAGCACGTGCCCGAAGCGGGTGCGGCCGCCGGTCAGGGAGTAGGGGCGCACGCGCGCGGGTTTGCGTGCGGGCAGCGGGCTGTGGGAGGTCACTGGTCCAGCTCCATCGACGTGCGCAGTTCGGTGCGGAGTTCGGGGGTGAGGACGTGTCCGGCCCGGCCGACGAAGAGGGCCATGTGGTACGCGACGACGCTCATGTCGCAGTCGGGTGCGGCGTGGACGCCGAGCAGCGAGCCGTCGCTGATCGCCATCACGAACAGGCTGCCCTCGTCCATCGCGACCATGGTCTGCTTGACGGGCCCGGCGTCCATCAGCTTGGACGCGCCCTGGGTGAGGGAGCCGAGGCCGGAGATGATGGTGGCCAGGTCGGCGCCGGCGTCCCTGGGGCCGCGCTCCGGCCGTCCCGCGGGTTCCCGGCGCGGGGCGGCGCCGTCCGAGCTCTCCCCGGCGCCGTGCTCCTCGCGGTCCGGTCCGCCGCCGGGACCGGCGGCACCGGCGGTTCCGACCGGTTCGGAGGAGAGCAGGAGCAGGCCGTCGGAGGACACCACGGCGACGGACCGTACGCCGGGGACCTCGTCGACCAGGTTGGACAGCAGCCAGCGCAGGTTGCGTGCCTGCCTGCTGGGCGTGTGTGCGGTGGTGGGCGCGTTCACTTGCGTGCCTCCTCGACAGTGCCACACGTGTCCGTCGCCTCCGCGCGGTCGTCCGCCGGGCCGTCGCTCCGGCCGGCGGTGCTCTGGTCGGCGGCGACCTGCTCGGCGGCGATCTGCGCCTCCGCGTCGCGCTGGCCGTCCCGGGCGCCCTGCTGGAAGCCGCCGAGCCGTCTGCGCAGCTCCTCGGCCCTCAGCCCGCCCGTACGGGGGCGGGGGACGTCGGCTCCGGTCTCCACCGTCCGCGGTGTGCGCTTGGGGAGCCCCTTGGCCGTGACGGTCCGCGGAGCGGGGGAGGTCTCCTCCTGCGGAGCGGGTTCGGGCGCCGGAGCCGGGGCCTCGTCCCGGGTCCGGCTGTGCTCGCGGGGGTCCTCGGGCTCGACGTAGTACGGGCCCGCGGCCCGGACCAGGGCGTCGCGCGCGGTCTCGTCGGCCTCCGCGGCCTCCGCGGCATCGGTGGCGCGGGCGGCCGGGGGAGGCGCGGTGTCCCCGGTGATCCGGGGGATCCGCGCGGTCCCGGCGGCGTCGGCGCCCCCGCCGTCCGCTCCCGTGTCCGGCGCGTCCGTCTGCGGAGCGTCCGTGCCCGCCGCGCCGGCGGCCGCCGTCACCGCCGGGCGTACGCGGTCCGGACGGGGCGGCAGCGTGTTGCCGTTGGCCTCGGCGACCGTGCCCGGCAGGGGCTGCGCCGTGCCCGCGGCGGCGGTCCTGGCCCCCGCGAGGGCCCCGGGCACCGGGCGGTCGGGCAGCAGCGCGCGCGGCAGGACGGCGACCGCGGCGATGCCGCCCTGCTTCTGCTCGCGCAGCTGCACCCGTACGCCGTGCCGCGCGGCGAGCCGGGCCACCACGTACAGGCCCATGCCCAGCGCGTCGTCGTCCTCGGGGGTGGCGCAGGCGCCGTCGGCCAGCTTGGCGTTCAGCTCGGCCAGCCTCTCGGGGGAGGAGCCGATGCCCTCGTCCTGGACGGAGAGCATGATCTCGCCGTTCTCCAGCATCCAGCCCGACAGCCGCACCTCGGCGTCCGGTGGCGAGAAGGCGGTGGCGTTGTCCACCAGTTCGGCGATCAGGTGGCTGATGTCGTCGGCGGCGGAGCCGGAGACCTGGGCGTGCGGCGGCAGCGTGGCGATCTCCACCCGCTCGTAGCGCTCGAGCTCACTGACCGCGGCGCGCAGCACGTCCAGCAGCGGCACCGGTTCCAGATGGCCGGTGGTGTGCTCGGAGCCCGCCAGGAGGAGCAGGTTCTCGCTGTGGCGGCGCATCCGGGTGGCGAGATGGTCGAGCTTGAACAGGGAGGCGAGCCGCTCCGGTTCCTTCTCCTCGTGCTCCATGGACTCGATCAGGGCGAGCTGCCGCTCCACCAGTCCCAGGGTCCGCAGCCCGAGGTGGACGAACGTTCCGTGGGAGGAGCCCTGGCGGCGTTCCGGGTGCCCGTCCCCGGCGGACTCGGCGGCGGCCTTCGCGGACTCGTGGTCGCGCAGCAGCCTTTCGTGCTCGGCGGTCAGGGCGGTCAATCGCTCGCGCGCGGAAGCGAGTTCGGCTGCGAGCGGGTCGGTGCCGGCCTCACGCGCGGGACCGGCGGACGGCGCCCCGGCCGCCGCGGAGCCGGCCGCGGCCTCGGCCCGGACGGCGCGCTCGTGCAGCTCGGCGGCGGTCTCCCGCAGGCGGTTGACGACGCGTACGACATCGGCGAACTCGTCGTTGCGGCCGGTGTACACCACCGGCTCCTCGCCCACCGGATCGGCGGCCACCCGCTCGCCGCCGCGCCGCAGTACGGCCAGCGGCCGGGCCATCGAACGGGCGGTCTGCACGCTGATGCCGACGGCGAGCAGCAGGCAGACCCCCAGCAGGGCGGCACGCAGCTCCAGCGCCGTGACGTCGTCGTCGCGCAGCCCCTCCAGCCTCTTCACCTCGGCGGCCGCCAGCGAGGACTCCATGCCGCGCATGCGGTCCACCCGGGCGGTCAGCGCGGACTCCACGCGGCCGGGGTTCAGGGAGCGGTCCCGGTAGTCCAGCCGCGGCTGGTCGGTGAGGCGGGCCAGATAGCGCTCGGCCAGCGTCACGTCGGTGCCGGTGACGGTCCTGGCGTACGCGTCGCGGTCGGAGGCGAGCGCGGTCTGGTCGAAATCGGCGAGGGCGGCCTGCTCTCGCAGGTGGGCCTGCTGGGCGGCGGCGGTCAGACGCGGCTGCTCGCCCTCGCCGGCGAGTGCGGCCAGCAGCAGCCCGCGGGCGGCGGAGGCCTGCTCGACGGCGCGCCCGAGGTCGGGGAGCGCGTCGGCCGTCGCGTTCTCGGCGCGTGCGGGCAGTGCACGGGTGGTGGCGGCGGTGATGCCGCCGAGGGACTGGATGAGCTGGGTGTACGCCTCGTACGTCTCGGCGGCGCCGCCCTCACCGGCGACGGCCCGCCGGCGGGTGTCGGGGAAGGCGTCGAGCAGCCTCCGTATGTCGGCGGGGGCGTCGGTGCTCAGCTCCCGGATGCCGCGGTCCACCCGGGCGCGCTCCCGCTCGGAGAGCCCTTCGCCGTCCCCGGTGGTGCGGCCCGCGGCGATGTGGCGGACGACGGCGTCGCGCTCGTCGGCCAGGGCGTGGGAGAGCGAGACCGCGCGGCGGCCCAGATCGGCGCGGTCGACCAGCCGCTGGGAGTCGGTCAGGTCGCGCGAGGCGGTGGCCACCGAGGGCGCGCCCGCGGCGAGTACGGCGGCGGCGCACAGGACCACGGAGGCGAGGAGTCTGTTGCGCACCCGTGCCCTGCGCCCTGTGGGGGGCGGTGCGGAGGCCGTGCCGTCCCGGCGGTCCTGCCGGCTGCTCCGGTGTCGCTTCTTCCCCACCCGCGCTCGCAATCTCGTTCCGCCGTCCCGGACCAGTCCGGGACGCGACAGTCCAATGTGTGCGGCAAAGGACCGCATCCCGTCCGTTCACGGCTGCCCGCGGCGACCGACGTTTCCACCGTCGCGGCGGATGCGGAGGCGGTCCCCCTGCCGGGCCACCCGAAGGAGTGAACATCACGGGGGAGTTGCCGAACAACTCCGATGCCGCGACCGGTTCGGCCACACACCGGTCAGGGGTTGGAAATCCGCCCGGCCTTTTGGCAATATTCGCGCCCACCGTTTCACGGACACCCTGATTCCGGTAGAACTCCGGCGAAGAACTCGCAGGTCGTGACAGTGGTCCAGACCTGCCACCCGCCCCCCCCGCCCCTCTGCCGCCGACGCCTCTCCCACACCCCTCTCCCGGCCCCCTCCGGCACACTGGCGCGCATGCGGATCGAGATGGCGAGCGAGCCCGGCAGCCCCCAGGTCCCCAACGAGGACTACGCGTCAGTAGCCCTACCTGCGACGGGAAGGGGCGGGGCGCTGGTGGTGCTGGACGGCGTGACCCCGCCCCCGGAGGACACCGGATGCACTCACGGCGTGCCGTGGTACGTGGCCCGCCTGGGCGGGGCGCTGCTCGAACTGTCCGGTTCACGGCGGGATATGACGCTCGGAGAGTGCCTCGCGTCCGCCATCGGCCGGACCGCCTCCTCCCACGGCCCGGGGTGTGACCTTTCTCACTCCCGCACTCCGCAGGCGACGGTGGTGCTGGCCCGCTGGGACGACTCGGCCGTCGAGCATCTGGTGCTCTCCGACTCGGCGCTGCTGCTGGAGGGCGCGGACGGGTCGGTGACGCCCGTCCGCGACGACCGGCTGGACGGGCTGCGGCCCGCCGCACGGGCGCTGCCCCCGGCCGGGCGGGCCGCGTACCTGGAGTCCCTGCGCAACACCGAGGGCGGCTTCTTCACCGCGGCGGCCGATCCTGCGGTGGCCGGGCGCGCGGTGGTGGGCTCGGCGCCCCGCGAACGGGTGCGCGCGCTGGCCGCGTTGAGCGACGGCGTCACGCGCTGGGCGGAGACCTTCCGTCTGGGCGACTGGACCGCGCTGATGGCGGTGCTCCACGAGGATGGGCCCCGGTCGCTGATCGGGCGGGTGCGCGCCGCCGAGTCCGCCGACCGCGACGGCACGGCCTTCCCGCGCGGCAAGGCGCACGACGACGCGACGGCCGTGCTGGTGGAGTTCTAGACGGCTTCCGGTCCGTCCCCGGCCACCGGCCGGGGGCGCCCGCCCGGGGCCGCATGCTCAGACCGCGACCGGTACCGGCGGCGGACCGGGCGGCCTCCACCGCGGCCCGCGCCTCGGCGTCCGGCAGGTCCGGCGGCACCACCATCCCGGGCGGTCCCACCTCGTCGTCGAGCGGCAGCACGGACAGGGTGAGCGTTGTGGACGACGCAATACTGATACCACCGTCAGTGGCAAAGTTGAGCCGGGTTGACTCAAATTCCGCTCAGCGACCGGGAGGCGCGCCGTGTTCCCCGTCGCGTGTTCGCTGCGAGCGATCACCGCGCTCACCGGCCCGCCCGTCGCGTCCCGCCCGCCACCGGCAGGATGGCCCGCATGACGGCCGACACGCATTCCCCGTACCCCCCGTACGAGACGACGACCGGCCACGGGACCGGCGCCCCCCGAGTCCTGGACCGCCGTGACGGCCCCCACGGCGAGGTGGTGCTGCGGCGGCACGGTGAGCTGCTCCAGATCATCGCCAACGGCTGCTTCCTGATGGACACCTCCGACGGCCGCTCCGAGCGCATGCTGGTGCGGGCCGCGCTGGAGGAGCTGGACACCGGCGGCGGCCGGCCCTCCCCGGCCGTGCTGATCGGCGGGCTGGGCGTCGGCTTCTCGCTGGTCCAGGCGGCGGCCGAGCCGCGCTGGGGGCGGATCACGGTGGTCGAGCGGGAGGAGGCGGTGATCGACTGGCACCGCGACGGCCCGCTCGGCGAGATCTCCTCCGGCGCGCTGGCCGACCCCCGGGTGCGGATCGTCCGCGCCGACCTCCTGGCACACCTGACCGGTGGCGGGCCCGGGGGCGGAACCGAGGGCGCGGAGGCCTACGACGCGCTGTGCCTGGACGTCGACAACGGTCCCGACTGGACGGTCACCGAGGACAACGGCTCGCTCTACACCCCCGCCGGGCTCGACGCCTGCGCCCGGCGGCTCGCCCCGGGCGGAGTGCTGGCCGTGTGGTCCGCGCAGCCGTCCCGGGCGTTCGGCGAAGCGCTCCGGAATGCCGGGTTCACACGGGTGCGCGCCGAAGAGGTACCCGTCGCCCGAGGCGCCCCGGACGTGGTCCACCTCGCCACCCGACCGGCGTAGCGCACCGCACACGCGCCCTTTACTCTCTAGCGGTAAACCGAGCGGTAGGGCGAGACGTATGGACCACAGGAACACCACGCAGTCCCATGGCGGCACCGCCGCCTCGGCGGCCACCCCGGGCGCCCAGCGCCGGATCCTGGTCGTGGAGGACGACCCGACCATCACCGAGGCGGTGGCCGCCCGGCTGCGTGCCGAGGGCTTCCAGGTCCGCACCGCCGGGGACGGCCCGGCGGCGGTGGAGGCGGCCGAGGTGTGGCAGCCCGACCTGCTGGTGCTGGACGTGATGCTGCCGGGCTTCGACGGCCTGGAGGTCTGCCGCCGGGTGCAGGCGCAGCGGCCGGTTCCGGTTCTGATGCTCACCGCCCGGGACGACGAGACGGACATGCTGGTCGGCCTGGGGGTCGGCGCGGACGACTACATGACCAAGCCCTTCTCCATGCGGGAGCTGGTCGCGCGCGCCCACGTCCTGCTGCGCCGCGTGGAGCGGGCCACGATCGCCGCGGCCTCCCCGCGCTCGGGCACGCTGCGGCTGGGCGAGCTGGAGATCGACAACGCCCAGCGCCGGGTTCGGGTGTCCGGCCGGGACGTCCACCTCACCCCGACCGAGTTCGACCTGCTGGTCTGCCTGGCCAACTCCCCCCGCGCGGTGCTCTCCCGCGAACAGCTCCTGGCCGAGGTGTGGGACTGGGCGGACGCCTCGGGCACGCGCACGGTCGACAGTCACGTCAAGGCGCTGCGCCGGAAGATCGGCGCGGAGCGGATACGCACCGTCCACGGCGTCGGCTACGCGCTGGAGGCGCCCGCCCCGGCCCCCGACTGGACATGAGCGCGGCGGGCGCGGGCCGCCGCCGGTGCTCTCTGTGGGGCCGGTTCTGGGAGGGCGTGCGCCCCGTGGACCCGTTCCGCTCGGTGAAGGCCGCGCTGGGCGCGCTGGTGATCGTCACGGTGGCCATCACCACCTTGCTGACCATCGTCGCGGTCCACTCGGCCATCGAGCTGCGGGTGATCGCCCTGCTGGCGGTGATCGCCTCGCTGCTGGTCACCCAGTTCGTGGCGCACGGGCTGGCCGCGCCGCTGGACGAGATGACGGACGCCGCCCGCTGGATGGCCCGCGGCGACTACAGCCGGCGGGTCCGTGTCGACCGCCGCGACGAGCTGGGCGAGCTGGCCGGGACCTTCAACCGCATGGCCGCCGACCTGGAGGCCGTCGACCGGCACCGCAAGGAGCTGGTGGCCAACGTCTCGCACGAGCTGCGCACCCCGATCGCGGCGCTGCGCGCGGTGCTGGAGAACATGGTGGACGGGGTCTCCGAGGCCGATCCGGCGACGATGGACATCGCGCTGCGGCAGACCGAGCGCCTGGGCCGCCTGGTGGAGCACCTGCTGGACCTGTCCAGGCTCGACAACGGCGTGGTGCCGCTGCGTTCGCGCCGCTTCGAGGTGTGGCCCTACCTGGCGGGCGTGCTGAAGGAGGCCAACATGACCAAGGGTCAGGGGCACTCCCGCACCGACGTCCACCTCCATCTGGAGGTGGCTCCCCCGGACACGGTCGCGTACGCCGACACCGAGCGGCTGCACCAGGTGGTCGCCAACCTGATCGACAACGCCGTCAAGCACAGCCCGCCCCACGGCCGGGTGACGGTGCGGGCACGCCCCGGCCGTACGCCGCTGAGCCTGGAACTGGAGGTGCTGGACGAGGGCCCGGGCATCCCGGAGGCGGACCGTGCCAGGGTGTTCGAGCGCTTCGGCCGCTCCGCCTCGGCCGAGGGCGGCGACGGCGGCACGGGGCTGGGGCTGGCCATCGCGCGCTGGGCGGTGGATCTGCACGGCGGGCGGATCGGAGTGGCCGAATCCCCGCGAGGCTGCCGGATCCTCGTCACTCTTCCCGGCGATACGTCCGGACTGGAGTTGACGTAGGCTCGAAGCATCCGCGAGGTGAGGGAGCGAGGCGGGCGCCACTCCCTGGACCGCTCCTTCCCTGAAGCGGTCGAACTATGTTCGTTTCCCGCCGGAGAAAGCGCCGAAACGCACCTGCAGATGTGACTTAGGCGACGCAAACACCATGCCGACTGCACCGAACGGCGCAGGGAGCGTAGCCTTTATTTCTGCTGTCCACCCACACAGGTAAGCGGAAGAGGGCGGTTGCCGCCGTGTCGCCACAGGCCCCCAAGACTTCGAGTTCTCCCAGGACCGAGCAGGACGGGCAGGGCAAGAGTCCTGCCGCCGGTTTCGGTGCCAACGAGTGGCTCGTCGACGAGATCTACCAGCAGTACCTCCAGGACCCGAACTCCGTAGACCGGGCCTGGTGGGACTTCTTCGCCGACTACAAGCCGGGACAGGCCGCCGGAGGAGCCGCGGCCCCCAGCGCGTCGAAGCCCGCGGGTGAGCCCCAGGCGTCACAGGCCTCCCAGCCGCGGCAGACGGAGCCCGCCTCGAAGGCCCCCGCGGCCGAGCCCGCTCCCCCCAGGAGCGAACCCGCCCCCAAGCCCGCCGCCAAGGCCGCTCCCCCGAGCGAACCCGCCGGGAGCGGGGACGGCCAGGCGGCCGGCCCGGAGTACGTGCCGCTGCGCGGCCCGTCCGCCGCGGTCGCCCGGAACATGAACGCCTCGCTGGAGCTGCCCACCGCCACGTCGGTGCGCGCGATCCCGGTGAAGCTGCTCATCGACAACCGCATCGTCATCAACAACCACCTCAAGCGCGCCCGCGGCGGCAAGGTGTCCTTCACGCACCTCATCGGCTACGCCATGGTGCAGGCGCTCAAGGCGATGCCGTCGATGAACCACTCGTACACCGAGAAGGACGGCAAGCCGACGCTGGTCAGGCCCGACCACGTCAACCTCGGCCTGGCCATCGACCTGGTCAAGCCCAACGGCGACCGCCAGCTCGTGGTGGCCGCCATCAAGAAGGCCGAGACGCTGACCTTCTTCGAGTTCTGGCAGGCCTACGAGGACATCGTGCGCCGCGCCCGGAACAACAAGCTGACGATGGAGGACTTCTCCGGCGTCACCGCGTCGCTGACCAACCCCGGCGGCATCGGCACCGTCCACTCTGTGCCGCGCCTGATGCCCGGCCAGGGCCTGATCATCGGCGTCGGCGCGATGGAGTACCCGGCGGAGTTCCAGGGCACCTCGCAGGACACCCTGAACAAGCTGGGCGTCTCCAAGGTCATGACGCTGACCAGCACCTACGACCACCGCGTGATCCAGGGCGCCGCCTCCGGCGAGTTCCTGCGGATCATGCACCAGCTGCTGCTCGGCGAGAACGGCTTCTACGACGAGATCTTCGAGGCGCTGCGCATCCCCTACGAGCCGGTGCGCTGGCTCCGCGACATCGACGTCTCCCACGACGACGACGTCACCAAGGCCGCCCGCGTCTTCGACCTGATCCACTCCTACCGGGTCCGCGGCCACGTCATGGCCGACACCGACCCGCTGGAGTACAAGCAGCGCAAGCACCCCGACCTGGACATCACCGAGCACGGGCTCACCCTGTGGGACCTGGAGCGGGAGTTCGCGGTCGGCGGTTTCGCCGGCAAGTCCCTGATGAAGCTGCGCGACATCCTGGGCGTGCTGCGCGACTCGTACTGCCGCACCACCGGCATCGAGTACATGCACATCCAGGACCCCAAGCAGCGCAAGTGGATCCAGGACCGCGTCGAGCGCCCGCACTCCTCGCTGGAGCGCGACGAGCAGCTGCGCATCCTGCGCAGGCTGAACGCCGCCGAGGCGTTCGAGGTCTTCCTGCAGACCAAGTACGTGGGGCAGAAGCGCTTCTCGCTGGAGGGCGGCGAGTCCGTCATCCCGCTGCTGGACGCCGTGCTCGACGCCGCCGCCGAGGCGCGGCTGGACGAGGTCGTCGTCGGCATGGCCCACCGCGGCCGCCTCAACGTGCTGGCCAACATCGTGGGCAAGTCCTACGCCCAGATCTTCCGCGAGTTCGAGGGCAACCTCGACCCGAAGTCCATGCACGGCTCCGGCGACGTGAAGTACCACCTGGGCGCCGAGGGCACCTTCACCGGCCTGGACGGCGAGGAGATCAAGGTCTCCCTCACCGCCAACCCCTCCCACCTGGAGGCCGTGGACCCGGTCGTGGAGGGCGTGGCCCGCGCCAAGCAGGACATCATCGGCAAGGGCGGCACGGACTTCACCGTCCTGCCCGTCCAGCTCCACGGCGACGCGGCCTTCGCGGGCCAGGGCGTGGTGGCCGAGACGCTGAACATGTCGCAGCTGCGCGGCTACCGCACCGGCGGCACCGTGCACGTGGTCATCAACAACCAGGTCGGCTTCACCGCCCCGCCGGAGTCGGCGCGCTCCTCGATGTACGCCACGGACGTGGCGCGGATGATCGAGGCGCCGGTCTTCCACGTCAACGGCGACGACCCGGAGGCCTGCGTCCGCGTGGCGCGGCTGGCCTTCGAGTTCCGCCAGGCGTTCAACAAGGACGTGGTGATCGACCTCCTGTGCTACCGCCGCCGCGGTCACAACGAGGCCGACAACCCGCACTTCACCCAGCCGCTGATGTACAACCTGATCGACAAGAAGCGCTCGGTGCGCAAGCTCTACACCGAGTCGCTGATCGGCCGGGGCGACATCACGCTGGAGGAGGCCGAGCAGGCGCTCCAGGACTTCCAGGGGCAGCTCGAGAAGGTCTTCACCGAGGTCCGCGACGCCACCAGCCAGCCGGCTCCGGCGGAGGTGCCGGCCCCGAAGGCGGAGTTCCCGGTCTCGGTGGACACCGGCGTCAGCGCGGAGGTCCTCAAGCGGATCGCCGAGTCCCAGGTCAACATCCCCGAGCGGATCACCGTCCACCCCAGGCTGCTGCCGCAGCTCCAGCGCCGCGCGGCGATGGTGGAGGAGGACAGGATCGACTGGGCGATGGGCGAGACGCTCGCAGTCGGCTCGCTGCTGATGGAGGGCACCCCCGTCCGGCTGGCCGGCCAGGACTCCCGCCGCGGCACCTTCGGTCAGCGCCACGCGGTGCTGGTGGACCGGGAGACCGGCGAGGACTACACCCCGCTGCTGTACCTGTCCGAGGACCAGGCCCGTTTCAACGTCTACGACTCGCTGCTGAGCGAGTACGCGGCGATGGGCTTCGAGTACGGCTACTCCCTGGCCCGCCCCGAGGCGCTGGTGATGTGGGAGGCGCAGTTCGGCGACTTCGTCAACGGCGCGCAGACGGTCGTGGACGAGTTCATCTCCTCGGCCGAGCAGAAGTGGGGCCAGACCTCCGGCGTCACGCTGCTGCTGCCGCACGGCTACGAGGGCCAGGGCCCGGACCACTCCTCGGCCCGGATCGAGCGCTTCCTCCAGCTGTGCGCCCAGAACAGCATGACGGTCGCGATGCCGACCCTGCCGTCGAACTACTTCCACCTGCTGCGCTGGCAGGTGCACAACCCGCACCACAAGCCGCTGGTCGTCTTCACCCCGAAGTCGATGCTCCGGCTCAAGGCCGCGACCTCGAAGGCGGCGGAGTTCACCTCCGGCGGCTTCCGCCCGGTGGTCGGCGACGCCTCGGCGGACCCGGCCCAGGTGCGCAAGGTCGTCTTCTGCTCCGGCAAGGTCTACTACGACCTCGCCGCCGAGCGGAGCAAGCGGGGCGCTACCGACACCGCGATCGTCCGGCTGGAGCGGCTGTACCCGCTGCCCAGCAAGGAGATCCAGGCCGAGATGGCCCGCTACTCCGGAGCCTCGACGATCGTGTGGGCGCAGGAGGAGCCGGCGAACCAGGGCGCGTGGCCGTTCATCGCACTCAACCTGGTGGACCACCTCGACCTGTTCATCGGCTCGGGGAGGGCCCCGAACGCGGACCGGCTGCGCCGGGTCTCGCGTCCGTCGTCCTCCTCTCCGGCGGTGGGCTCCGCCAAGCGCCACCAGGCCGAGCAGCAGCACCTGGTCAACGAGGTCTTCGACCTCTGAGGTCCCGGTCGGCGGAAGGGCCGGGGGCGGCCCGCCACCGTCCGC
This sequence comes from Streptomyces shinuiensis, assembly GCF_043660855.1. Taxonomy (NCBI): domain Bacteria; kingdom Bacillati; phylum Actinomycetota; class Actinomycetes; order Kitasatosporales; family Streptomycetaceae; genus Streptomyces; species Streptomyces shinuiensis. The sequence continues at coordinate 1,869,401 of NZ_JBIHML010000001.1, forward strand.
AGACCCCGCGGGGCCCGCACCGTCGCGTCGACGGTGCGGGCCCCGCGCCCGTGGTACCGACGCACACCATCCGGCCCGGACAGGAGATATCCATGTACTTCACCGACCGCGGTATCGAGGAGCTGGCGCAGCGGCGCGGCGAGGAGGAGGTCACCTTCGAGTGGCTCTCCGAGCAACTGCGGACCTTCGTCGATCTCAACCCGGACTTCGAGGTGCCCGTCGAACGGCTGGCGACCTGGCTGGCGCGTCTGGACGACGAGGACGAGTGACGACGGGCGGCGCCCGCGCCCGCGGTGCCGCCGTCCGGTCTCCTTGACTTCCCGTCGTCGCGATATATCGTGTCTCCACAAGGACGCGATATGTCGTCCCCCGCCGATTCAGGGGAGGCCGCCGTGCCAGGCCGGTCCGAGTGGTCCGTGGACGCGCCGTGCGGGCTCGTCTTCGAGGAGGAGGTCCACACCCTGCGGGTGCGCGTGGTGGGCGGCGCGGTGAACGTCGTCGGCACCGACGCCCCGCCCGCCAGGCTGGAGGTCGGGGCCGTCTCCGGCCCCCCACTGAGCGTCCGGCTGGAGGACGGCACGCTCACGGTCGCCTACGACGACCTGCCCTGGAAGGGGTTCCTCACCCTCCTGGACCGCGAGGCATGGCGGCACAGCGCCGACGTCTCGCTCGCCGTACCCGCCGGCGTCCGGGTCGAGGTCGGCGTGATCGGGGCCGACGCGATGGTCACCGGCATCGAGGGGGGCACCGAGGTGCGCGGGATCACCGGCGGCATCACGCTGGTGGGCCTGCGCGGCGACGCGCGGGCCGACACGGTCTCCGGAGGTGTGCAGGCGCAGGGCGTGACGGGGGGCCTGCGCTTCAACTCCGTCTCCGGCGATCTGACGGTCATCGACGGCGGCGGCTCGCCGGTGCGGGCCGACTCCATCAGCGGCGACATGGTGGTCGATCTGGCCCCGGTGCGGGAGCGGCGCCGCACCGACGTCCGGCTGAGCTCCGTGTCGGGCGGGATAGCCCTGAGGCTTCCGGAGCCGGCCGACGCCGCCGTGGAGGCGGGCACCGCCGGGGGCGCGGTCTCCTGCGCCTTCGGGGAACTGCGGGTCTCCGGGCAGTGGGGCGCCAGGCGTGTCACCGGCGCCCTCGGCACGGGCGACGGACTGCTGCGGGCCACCACCGTCTCCGGTTCGATCGCCCTGCTGCGCCGCCCGGAGCCGGACGCCGGCGAGGAGGCCGGCGACCCCTTCGCGGCCGGCGGCACACCCGCGCCGGCCGAGCCCTCCCCCTGTAAGGACGTGTGACATGCCCCCCGTCTTCGCCCACGGCCGACTGCGCCTGTACCTGCTGAAGCTGCTCGACGAGGCGCCGCGTCACGGCTACGAGGTGATCCGGCTGCTGGAGGAGCGCTTCCAGGGGCTGTACGCGCCCTCGGCCGGCACCGTCTACCCACGGCTGGCCAAGCTGGAGGCCGAGGGCCTGGTCAGCCACACCACCGAGGGCGGCCGCAAGGTCTACTCGCTCACCGGCGCCGGCCGCGCCGAGCTCGCCGACAGGCAGGGCGAGCTGACCGAGCTGGAACTGGAGATCCACCAGTCGCTGGCGGCTCTGGCCGCCGACATCCGCGAGGACGTCAGCGGCGCGGCCGGCGATCTGCGCCGCGAGATGCGCGAGGCGGCCGAGCGGACCCGCGGAGCCGGGCGGGCTCCGGACGGCGAGGACGGCGGTACGGGTACGTCCGCACCCGGCTGGGAGAAGGCGTGGGAGGGCGTCTGGGAGGGCTCCTGGGGTGACGAGGACGCGCTGCGGACCGCACGCGAGGAGATGCGCCGGGCCGGTGAGCAGTGGAAGGAGCAGGCCCGCCGCGCCCGCCAGGAGGCCCAGCAGGCCAGGCTCCAGGCGCGCAAGGCCCGGCAGGCGCGGGACGCCGCCCGCCAGGAGGCCGAGCGGATCGCCCGCCAGGTCCAGGAGCAGGTCCAGTCGCACGCCCGCCAGGGCGACTGGCAGGGGGCGGTGCGCGCGGGGATGTCGGAGCTGGGCAGGCATCTGGGCGGTCTGGGAGGCCTGAGCGGTCTGGGCAACCTGGGAGACCTGGGCGGCACCGGCGGCCGGAGCGCGTCCCGGCCGGAGCCCGCGGAGCCGGGCGACCGGGCGGGCGCGGCGCGGGCGCCGGTCCCGGAGTGGGCCGAGGAGCCCGCCACGCCGTCCGGTGACCCACGGCGTGATCTGGAGCGGCTGCTGGACCGGTTCCGCGACGACGTGCGGGACGCGGCACGCGACCACGGCGTGGACGAGGAGCGGCTGCGCGAGGCCCGCCGCCATCTGTCGACGGCGGCGGCCCACATCGTCTCCCTGCTGCGCTCGCCCGGCCCGAACGGCCCCGACGGTACGGACGGCCCGGGGGCGTAGGGAGCACGGCGGCCCGCCCCGGGAGCGTGGCGGGCCGTCAGACCGTCAGGACGTCAGGACGTCAGGACGATCTTGCCGAAAAGGTCGCCCGCCGCCATCTTCTCGAAGCCCTCGCGGGCCCGGTCCAGCGGCAGCGTGGAGTCGATCACCGGACGGACGCCCTTGGCCGCGCAGAAGTTCAGCAGCCCGGCCAGCTCCTCCTTGGAGCCCATCGTGGAGCCGACGACCTTCAGCTCCAGGAAGAAGATCCGGTTCAGCTCGGTGGCCGATGGGTTCGGACCGCTGGTGGCACCCGAGATGACCAGCCTGCCACCGGGCTTGAGGGACTTCACCGAGTGGGACCAGGTGGCGGCCCCGACCGTCTCGATCACCGCGTCCATCCGGTGCGGCAGCCGCGCGCCGCTCTCGAACGCAGCCTCGGCGCCCAGCTCCTCGGCCCGCCTGCGCTTGGCCTCGTCCCGGCTGGTGGCGAAGACCCTCAGACCCGCCGCGGCGCCCAGCACGATGGCCGCCGTGGCGACGCCGCCGCCCGCACCCTGCACCAGGACGGAGTCCCCGGGGCGCACCTGGGCGTTGGTGAAGAGCATCCGGTACGCGGTCAGCCATGCCGTCGGCAGGCAGGCGGCCTCCTCGAAGGAGAGCTCCTTCGGCTTGGGCAGGACGTTCCACTGCGGTACGGCGACCCGCTCGGCGAAGGTGCCCTGGTACTTCTCGGTCAGGATCGAGGGCCGCTCGCGCGGCCCGACCCCGTGTCCGGTCGCGCCGATGACGGAGTAGAGCACGACCTCGTTGCCGTCGGCGTCCACCCCGGCCGCGTCACAGCCGAGGATCATCGGCAGCGACTCCTCGCCCAGGCCGACGCCGCGCAGGGACCACAGGTCGTGGTGGTTGAGGGACGCCGCCTTGACGTCGATGGTCGTCCAGCCGAGCGGAACGTCCGGCTCCGGACGCTCGCCCAACTCCAGTCCGGTCAGCGGCTTGTCTCGGTCGATGCGCGCGGCATAGGCAGCAAACATGATCAGAACCCTAGGCCGAGCCGGGCCGCCGCGGAACCGGGCGGCCGTGTGACACTCACCGCCGGCCCGCGCGGACGGCCGGGCAGCGGATCGGCGACGGCCCTACGGCGGACCGGCGCCGGAGAACGCCGGAAAGGCGTGAGGGCGGTGCGGGCCCCGGTCCGGGGCCCGCACCGCCCTCACGCCGGCGGGCCGTGTCTCAGAGGACCTTCGACAAGAACGCCTTCGTCCGCTCGTGCTGCGGATCGGTCAGCACATCGCGCGGGTGGCCCGACTCGACGGCCACGCCGTCGTCCATGAAGACCAGCGAGTCGCCGACCTCCCGGGCGAAACCCATCTCATGGGTGACGACGACCATCGTCATGCCGTCCTCGGCCAGCCCGCGCATGACGTCCAGCACCTCGCCGACCAGCTCCGGGTCGAGCGCCGAGGTGGGCTCGTCGAAGAGCATCAGCTTGGGCTCCATCGCCAGCGCGCGGGCGATGGCCACACGCTGCTGCTGACCGCCGGAGAGCTGGGCGGGGTAGTTGCCGGTCCGGTCGCCGAGCCCGACCCGGTCCAGCAGCTTCAGCGCCCGCTCCCGGGCCGCCGCCTTCGACTCGCCCTTGACCTGGACGGGCGCCTCCATGACGTTCTCCACCGCGGTCATGTGCGGGAAGAGGTTGAAGCGCTGGAAGACCATGCCGATGTCGCGGCGCTGGGCGGCGATCTCCCGTTCCTTCAGCTCGTAGAGCTTGTCGCCCTTCTGCCGGTAGCCGACCAGGTGGCCGTCGACCGACAACCGCCCGGCGCTGACCTTCTCCAGGTGGTTGATGCAGCGCAGGAAGGTGGACTTGCCGGAGCCGGACGGGCCGACCAGGCAGAACACCTCGCCCGCGGCGACCTCCAGGTCGATGCCCTTGAGGATGTGGGCGTGGCCGAAGGACTTGTGGACGCCCTCCGCCTTCACCATCGGGACAGTGGGGGTGGTCATACCGTCTTCCCTCCCACCTGGCTCGGTGTGCGGAACGAGGTGAGGCCCCCGCGCACCCGCTGCCACGGCGTGGGCGGCAGGTTGCGGGACGAGCCGCGCTGGAAGTAGCGCTCCAGGTAGTACTGGCCGACGCTGAAGATCGTGGTGAGGATCAGGTACCAGATGGTCGCCACCAGCAGCAGCTCCATCACCTCCAGGTTGCGCGAGGAGATCCTGGTGGCGGAGAACAGCAGCTCGCTGTACTGGATGGCGTAGGCCAGCGACGAGGTCTTGAGCATGTTGATGAACTCGTTGCCGGTCGGCGGGATGATGACCTTCATGGCCTGCGGCAGCACGATGCGGCGCATGGTCCGCGAGCCGGTCATGCCGAGTGCGTGGGCCGCCTCGGTCTGGCCCTCGTCCACCGACTGGATGCCCGCGCGGCTGATCTCGGCCATGTAGGCGGCCTCGTTCAGGCCCAGGCCCAGCAGCGCGGCGAGGAACGGCGTCATCACGTCGTTCATCTCGGCGCGGTAGAAACCCAGGTCCAGGATCGGGAAGATCAGCGCCAGGTTGTACCAGATCAGCAGCTGCACCAGGACGGGGGTGCCGCGGAAGACCCAGATGTAGCCCCAGGCGACGGACGACATCACCGGGTTCTTCGACAGCCGCATCACCGCGAGGACGGTGCCGAGCACCACGCCCATGAGCATGGCGAGCAGCGTGATCCACAGGGTATTGACCGCACCGGTGAGGATCGTCTCGTGGTTGAGGTAGCGCCCCACCGTCGGCCAGGTGATGTCTGCGTTGACGAAGGCCGCCACCACCAGGCCGAACAGGACGAGCACGATCGCGGCGCTTATCCAGCGGCCGTAGTGGCGTACCGGGATGGCCTTGACGGCCTCGGGCGGGACCGGGGAGGTCTTGGCCACCGGCACCGCACCGCCCGACCCGGCTCCACCGCCCTCGGTGTTGGAGGCCGGCACCGGCGCGGGTGGTGCCTTGTCTTCAGGTTCGGACACGGAGAGTTACCTTTGCTGTGGAACTGCGGAGGCTCGCTGCGGCTCACTTGCCGCCGTTGACGGTGGCCTCCTCGACCCCGGCCTCGGCGACCTCCCACTTCTCCAGGACCTTCTGGTACTCGCCGTTGTCGATGATGGCGTCGAGGGCCGCCTTGATGGCGTCGCGCAGCTGGGTGTTCTCCTTGCTGACGGCGATGCCGTAGGGGGCTGCGTCGATCTGGTCGCCGACGACCTCGAAGTCCTCGCCGCCGCCGGAGGTCTTGGCGTTGTACGCGGCGACCGGGTAGTCGTTGATGTCGGCGACCGCACGGCCCTGCTTGACCTGGAGGAGCGCCTCGGTGTCCTTGTCGAAGGCGAGGATCTTGATCGGCTTGTCGCACTTCTCGTTCTGCGCCTCGGCGAGTTCCTCGTTCGCCGTGCCGCGCTGGAGCGCGACGGTCTCGCCGCAGAGGTCGTCCAGGGACTCGATGCCCTCCGGGTTGCCCTTCTTGACCAGGATCGTGGAACCGGCCCGGAAGTAGTCGACGAAGTCGACGCCCTCGCCGACCTTCTCGCCCTTGTCGTCCAGGCCCTCCTGGCGCTGCTTGGTGTCGGTCATCGCCGACATGATCACGTCGTGGCGGCCGGAGTTCAGACCGGTGATCAGTCCGTCGAAGGTTCCGTTGCTGAACTCGAACTCGACGCCGAGCTGCTTGCTCAGGGCCTCGCCCAGGTCGGGGTCGATACCGGCGATCTCGTCGTTCTCGTCGTAGAACTCGACGGGCGCGTACGCGATGTCCGAGCCGACCTTGACGACACCGGCGGACTGGATGTCCTTGGGAAGCTTGTCGAACAGCGGGGCCTCGGAACTCTTGGCCCCGCCGCCGCCCTCGCCGCCCTCGTCGGTCTGGTCCCCGCACGCGGTCAGCAGCAGGGAGCCGGTGATCGCGACGGCCGCGGCGGCGGCCAGACGCCGGCGCGCGGACGGCCTGCGGGCGCCTTCCACCGAAGGCAGGGGGCGGTTGGTGCGTGCGGTCATGGAGGGTCCTCCTGCGGAGTGATGGAGTATCCGGTGGTCGGCCGGGCACGCCCGGGGCGTGCGGCGACACTGCGTGATGGGGGCATCTTGCCATCCGGACACCTGAGGCCAGGATGCCAACCATGTCAAAATCGGATAACGGGCGACCGGGAACGATCGGCGCCCGACAAGCCGTATGCCATCACCCGCTCGACCGCCGCCGCTCAAACGAGCGGTGGCGCGCACAGAGGGGGAGAGCTTCGTCACTCCCCTCCTGTGGCGTTAAGCGGTCTTCCACCTTCCCTACAGGCTCTTTGCCCAGGATGGCCCATGTCCGGTGCACTTCGCGGGCAGCCGGTGAGACGGAAGACATTCGTGCGTGGTGCCGCTCATCCGGTAGAAAGAGCAGTTACACCCCTCACCCGGGGACCAGGGCGTGAGTGCGACGCGCCCGGCGTCCGTTACCCCCTCGACGGCGGCCCCATCCGCCGGACAGGCCGCGGACGTGGTGCCCGCCCGCGCCTCGACCAGGCAGCGGCCACCCTCGATCAGGAATTTCAGCAAAGGGGTCAAACAGTGGCAGCGGAGATCGTCAATTCCCAGGGCGAGCTGGACGGCGGCGTCGAGTCGGCCATCGATCCGGCGTTCGCCCTGCACCGCGGCGGCAAGATGGCGGTCCGGGCGACCGTGCCGGTGCGGGACGCGGACGACCTTTCCCTGGCCTACACGCCGGGTGTGGCCAAGGTGTGCAGCGCCATCGCCGAGCAGCCGGAACTGGTCCACGACTACACCTGGAAGTCGCAGGTCGTCGCGGTCGTCACGGACGGCACCGCGGTGCTGGGCCTGGGCGACATCGGCCCGCAGGCGTCGCTGCCGGTGATGGAGGGCAAGGCGATCCTCTTCAAGCAGTTCGGCGGCGTGGACGCGGTCCCGATCGCGCTGGACTGCACCGACGTGGATGAGATCGTGGAGACCGTCGTCCGGCTCGCGCCCTCCTTCGGGGGCGTCAACCTGGAGGACATCTCCGCTCCGCGCTGCTTCGAGATCGAGCGCAGGCTCCAGGAGAGCCTGGACATCCCGGTCTTCCACGACGACCAGCACGGCACGGCGGTCGTCACGCTCGCCGCGCTGCGCAACGCCGCCCGGCTGCGCGGTGTCGCGCTCGGCGAGCTGCGCGCCGTCATCTCCGGAGCCGGCGCGGCCGGGGTGGCCATCGCCCGGATCCTGGTGGAGGCCGGCATCGGCGACGTGGCGGTCTGCGACCGCAAGGGCATCGTCTCGGCCGACCGCACCGACCTCACCGATGTCAAGCGGGAGCTGGCGGGCTTCACCAACAAGGCCGGACTGAGCGGGTCGCTGGAGTCGGCGATGGACGGCTCGGACGTCTTCATCGGCGTCAGCGGCGGCACGGTCCCCGAGGAGGCCGTCGCGAGGATGGCGAAGGACGCCTTCGTCTTCGCCATGGCCAACCCCACCCCGGAGATCCACCCGGACATCGCCCGCAAGTACGCCTCGGTTGTCGCCACCGGCCGCAGCGACTACCCGAACCAGATCAACAACGTCCTCGCCTTCCCCGGCATCTTCGCCGGCGCCCTCCAGGTGCGGGCCTCGAAGATCACCGAGGGCATGAAGCTGGCCGCCGCCGAGGCGCTGGCCGCGGTGGTCGCCGACGAGCTGAGCGCCGACTGCGTGATCCCCTCCCCGTTCGACGAGCGGGTCGCCCCGGCGGTGACCTCCGCCGTCGCCGCCGCCGCCCGCGCGGAGGGCGTGGCGCGGCGCTGAGCACCGGCTGAGCGCCGTGTGACACGGCCGCGCGGGGGCGGTACGGGCCGGGACGTCCCGGCCCGTACCGCCCCCGCGGCCTTCCCGCCTCCGGACCACATCCGGGTCCGGAGGCCGGTCACCCGCCGGCCCCGGTCACTTCAGGCCGAGCACCATTGCGTCGGCCGGCGACGCCCACACCGTCCGGGCCTCGGCGAAACCCGCCGCGCGCAGCGCCTCCACACGCCAGGCCGCGGACGGCGTCCCGCCGTCGGCGTGGTCCCCCGCCACCGGGTCCCCGAAGATCCGGAGGCGCTCGGCGGCCGGCTCCGCCAGCACCGGATCGGCGGCCGCCGCCCACCAGTCCGCCCAGTCCCGGGTGCCCGCGGCCTTCTCCCGCTCACACCGCGCCCGGTGGAAGGCGTTCACGGCCTCGTTGATCCGGGGTGTGGCGGGGTCGGGCATGCGGTCGGCGTTGACGAGGATCCCGCCGTCCCGCAGGACGCCCGCGAGCCGCCCGTACAGCACACGCAGTTCGTCGGTGCGCAGTCAGTGCAGCGCGGTGGAGGTGAGCACGGCGTCGTACGCCCGGTGCGGCATGGCGTCCGTCCACCGCGCATCGCGCAGGTCGGCGGTGACGAACGCGGCGCGGGGTTCGGCGGCGAAGTGACCGCGGGCGATGGTCAGCAGGGCAGGGTCCGGATCGACCACGGTGCCGACGGCCCCGGGGAACCGGCGCAGCAGCCGGCCGGTGATGCCTCCCGTGCCGCAGGCCGGGTCCAGCACCTTCGGCCCGGTTCCCACCGGCGCCTCGACGGCGTCGGGCATCGGCGTGAAGCGTTCCTCCCGGTCGGGCAGGTACCACTCCCGCTGCCGGTCCCGGCTCTCCTGCCAGCGCCTCCACCGCTCGCCCCCGGCCGTGCCCGCCGGCGCGCCCGCCCCCGTCCCGGTCTCCGTGTCCGCCTCCGTCACGACAACCTCCCGCGCCCTGGATACGTAATAGCCTGTACCGACAGGCAACCCTTACCCACCCCTCGCCGCGACCATAGAGTGCCCCCCGTAAGGACCACAGGTGGAACTGAACTATTACTCGGACTTCGCCGTACGGCTGGTCAACACCGAGCAGCCGCGGCGCGGCGAGGACACGCTCACCTCCGTGGAGGCCGTACGCGCCCTCTTCGGCCCGGGCCAGAGCGCCGCGCGGCGCGCCACGGAGGCCGACGTGACCCGATTGCGGGGAGTGCGCACACGGCTGCGCGCGGTCTTCACGGCCGCCTCGGAAGGGGACGAGACCAGGGCCGTGGACCTGCTCAACGCCCTGCTGATGGAGTTTCCGGCCAGTCCGCAGATTTCCGGCCATGACCACCTGGACGACGCCGGCCGCCCCCGCTGGCACATGCACCTGGCCGACCACCCCGCCAACGCCACCGCCGGATACGCGGCCGTCGCCTGCATGGGCCTGGCCTTCCACCTCACCGACCTGGGCGTGGACCGGCTGGGCATCTGCCAGGCCGAACCCTGCCGCAACGCCTATCTGGACACCTCGACCAACCGCTCCCGGCGCTACTGCTCCGACCGCTGCGCCACCCGCGCCAACGTCGCCGCCTACCGGGCCCGCAAACGCCTGGAGAACAGCGGCCGCAGCGCCGAGAGGACCCAGCCCAGCAACGCGCCCGGGGTGCGCTGAACCTGCCGCAGGGGCCGCAGTCGCACCCACGCCCGCGCCACCACGAGCTCGTCGGGCACCACCCCGAACTCGCGGCTGTCGTTGCGCACCGAGGGGTTGTCGCCCCGCACCCACCAGCCGCCGTCCCGCCGCCCCACGGCCCGCTTGACGATCAGCAGGTCGTGCTGGAAGGGGTGCCGCACCACGACCACGTGCCCGGGCCGCACCACTCCCCCGTAGTGCACCACCAGCAGGTCGCCGGGGCGCAGCGTCGGCTCCATCGACGGGTTGTAGACCTCGGCCAGCCCGATCCGCAGCAGCCCGCGGCCCTCCTGCTCGTCCGCCCGCTCCGGCATCCGCCGCACCTCCGGTCCCGTCCTCGCCCCTGCGCCCTCCCTGTGTACCCCCCTGGTCCCCGTATCCCTCGGACTTTTGTCCCGGGCGAGTGGGGGCACACGCGAAAAGACGCTCCTCACGGAGTAATCTCGCACGTGAGAAGACGATCACGAGGAAGGACAGCTCTATGCTCTCCCGCCTGTTCGCCCCGAAGGTGAAGGTCAGCGCCCACTGCGACCTTCCCTGCGGCGTCTACGACCCGGCCCAGGCACGCATCGAGGCCGAGTCGGTCAAGGCCATCCAGGAGAAGTACCAGGCGAACGACGACCCGCACTACCGGGCTCGTGCGACGTACATCAAGGAGAACCGGGCCGAGCTCGCCAAGCACCACATCTCGGTGCTGTGGAGCGACTACTTCAAGGCCCCGCACTTCGAGAAGTACCCGCAGCTCCACCAGCTGGTGAACGACGCCCTCAAGGCCGCCTCGGCCGCCAAGGGCTCCACCGACCCGGCCACGGGCCAGAAGCTGCTGGACCTCATCGCCGAGATCGACAAGATCTTCTGGGAGACCAAGAAGGCCTGACCCGGGCTCCGGGGCCCGGCCCCGGCCCTCCAGGACCTACCGGTCCTTCCTTCCGCACCCGGCCCGCCGGGTTCCGCCCGGAACCCGCCGCGAGCCGGGTGCGGCCCTTTCCGGCCGGTCACGGGCCGCGCGGCAGGCGCCTCCGGCAGCGGGGGCAAGGCAGGCGTCGGTCGCTCGGGAAACCGACCGGGTGAACAGCAGGGTGGGTTCGGCGAGGATGTCGCGGCCCGGTTCGCTCCTGTAGATCAGGTCGATGCTGCCGAAGCGGGCCTGATCGTAGTCCGGGCCGAGTTCGGCGACCGCCTTGCGGACGGCGTCCTCGGAGGTGCTCTCGATCTCCAGGAAGGTGGGCGGGTCCGGCCAGGTGTCGAGGTCGTAGGTGACGCCGTCGAGCTGACAGGACTTCCGCGCCGTTCTCCACGTTCGAGGTGACGCTCACCGCGTGACCCGTATCCCTCGCCAGGGCGACGAGCTGTGGGCGCGGTTGTCCGAGCTGACCGGGGTGCCCTCGTTGTGGCGGAACGTGCACGTCATGCCGCATGAGTCGATGACTTTCACGCGCAGGGTGCGGTCCGTCGACACCCGGACGGGAGCAGCACCGCTGAGGCCTTGTCAGCTCTGCGAGGCGAATGCGTCGGGTGCGGTGTGCGCAGCGCGGGTCCGCCCGCCGGCGCCGGCAAGAGGCGCGGCGAGGGCTGGCGCTTGGCTACGCGGTGACCTGAGGGGGCGAACTACCGGAGCGGCAAGTCGCCGTCAGCCCGGCCCGACCGGTCGACTCCTCGGGGCTTAGGCCGGCGTCACCAGGGGTGACCTCGAACCAGACGACCTCCCCCGTCCGAGCCGGACTCGTTCCCCATGCGGTTACCGGGGCGGAGACGCCAGGAAGTCCGCAAGGCATTCGCCCCCACCGCAACGAAGCGAAGGTCATGGAAGCCCCTGAACGGATCGCAGCCCTGGCCTCCTGATATGGGCGCAGACGGATTGCCCGTGGGAAAGGCTTCCGGACGCTCGACACCCGGCCGCAGAGCGGTTCGTTGGACGAGTACGCCGACCGACCACTCGACCGCCGAGATCAACCGTCTGATGGCCTCGCCCGCACCAAGGAGCCACACCCGCACATGACCGAGACCACCACCCGCGTCCACCATCTCACCCTCTACCGCCGCTACTTCGACCTCGTCGCCGCGGGCCGCAAGAACATCGAGGTCCGGGTGCGCTACCCGCACCTGGCCGACATGGCCGCCGGCGACACCATCCGCTTCCGGACCAAGGACACCGACGAGGTCTGCGACGTACGGGTGAAGCGGGTGACCGCGTACGACGACTTCGAAGCCCTCCTCGACGGCGAAGGCCCTGCCAACATCAGCCCCACCGCCACCCGCGAGGAACAGCTCGTCAACATCCGCACCATCTACCCGCCCGAGAAGGAAGCCCCCGGCGCCCTCGCCATCCAGATTGAGCGCGCCCTGTAGGGCTCCAAGCGTGTGTGCACCCAAAACTCGGCGCGGCCGAGTGCGGCCCCGCCCGCCGTCGCGTTCGGCGGGCGGGGGCGGCGCGGGCTCAGGTGGTCGTGTGGTGGGCCAGGGCCAGGTGCGGGTCCGTCTGGCCCGGGGCGGGTGCCGGGTCGGCGTGCACCAGGGCCGCGGTCAGTTTCGGAACCGCGTGCAGCAGTGCGTGCTCGGCCTCCACAGCGATCCGGTGTGCCCGGCACACGCTGAGTTCTCCGTCGACGACGACGGCGACCTCGGCACGCAGCCGGTGGCCGATCCAGCGCATCCGCAACTCACCCACCCCGCGCACGCCTTCGACGCCCAGCAGGGTCCTCTCCGCGGTGTCGACCAGGCCGGGGTCGACGGCGTCCATGACCCGGTGGAACACCTCACGGCAGGCGTCGCGCAGCACCAGCAGGATCGCCACGGTGATCGCCAGGCCCACGATCGGGTCGGCCAGTCTCCAGCCCAGTGCGGCGCCGCCGGCGCCGAGCAGCACCGCCAGCGAGGTGAAGCCGTCGGTGCGGGCGTGCAGGCCGTCGGCGACCAGGGCGGCCGAGCCGATCTGCCGGCCGACCCGGATCCGGTAGCGGGCCACCCACTCGTTGCCGATGAAGCCGGTGACCGCGGCGGCGGCCACGGCCGGGATGTGCTCCATGTCCCGGGGGTCGGTCAGCCGGTCGGTCGCGGTCCACGCGGCCAGTGCGGCGGAGGCTGCGATGGTGGCCACGATGACGGCTCCGGCCAGATCCTCGGCCCGGCCGTAGCCGTAGGTGAAGCGGCGGGTCGCCGCCCGGCGCCCGAGCAGGAAGGCGATCCCCAGAGGCACCGCGGTCAGCGCGTCGGCGAAGTTGTGCACGGTGTCACCGAGCAGGGCCACCGACCCGGACATCGCCACCACGGCCAGTTGGACCAGGGCGGTAACACCCAGCACGGCCAGGGAGACCCACAGCGCGCGCAGGCCGCGGGCCGAGGACTCCAGCGCGCGGTCGACCCTGTCGGCCGACTCGTGCGAGTGCGGGGTGAACAGGTGAGCCGCCCGGTGGCGTATCCGGGACCACCGGCCGCCCGGCCCGTGGTCGTGACGATGCCCGCCCTGCCCGTGCCCGTGCTCGTGCCGGTGGGCGGATCCGTGATCGTGTGCGTGCTCAGTCCCCTCCATGCGGCCCACCGTGGCACAGGAAACCCATTGCGGCTACTGCCGATATACAGACTGTGACCAGGTGCGACACGCTCGCGGATTCGCTCCGGAAGCCCTTGCCGACGAGGGGTGATGTCACAGGCTTCCGACAGGGTTGCAGCCATGACCGACACCTCCTCGGCGATCGCCGGCTACCGGGGCGCGGCCGCGCCCTCCTTCGACGACGAACCCGACCACGGCCTGCGTGCCGAGCGCACCTGCCGGGCCTGGGCCCACCGGCTCCGGGAGCGGGCGCCGCCCGCCCCGGCCGAGGTCCTGGACGTGGGCTGCGGCACCGGATCGCTGTTCCTGCCGCCGGACACGCGGCGACGTTCACGGCCGGCGACGCCGCGGCACCACCCACCGGCGACCGGACCTTCGACGTGATCCTGGCCCGTCACCTGCTGTGGACCCTGCCCGGTCCGCACACCGCGCTGCGCGAGTGGACCGGCCGCCGGCGCCCCGGCGGCCGGCTGGTCCTCGTCGAAGGACGCTGGCGGGAATCCGGCAGAGCGGCACCCCCTACGTCGCCGGAGCGGAGACGCTGCCCCGGCACGGCGGCATCGGCGCCGACGACCTGGCCGCCACCCTGCGCCCTCTCGTCACCGGCCTGTGCGTCGAGCCGCTCGGCGACGACCCCGACCTGTGGGGCCGTACCGCGGACGACGAGCGGTACGCGCCGATCGCCCACCCGTAACGGCCCGGCCGCCGGCCGGGGCGGCGGCCGGGGCGGCGGGTACGGTCTCAGGGGCGGTAGATCATCTCCAGCAGGCCCGCCGTGATCAGGAACCACGCGCCGACGCCGAAGAGCCAGACCATCTCCAGGACGAAGCCCACGGTGACCAGGGCCACGGCGGCGACTGCCAGGGCGGCGATGGTCCTGCGGACACCGCTGTCGAAGAGGGGCCCCCTCACCTGGTCCCCCCCGGGCACCGGTGCGGCCGGCCGGCGGCGCGCACCCGGTGGGCGGGGACGCTCACCGGCCTCCCGACGTCCGCCGTGGACAGCTCCGGTGACAGCCGGAGAACAGGTGTCATGGGCAACACTTTAGGCAAGTCCCGCCCCTGGCACGAGCCCAGGCGACGGAGTGGCTATCGTCTTCTGGTGCATACGTGCGAGAGCCGTTCCTGTAACGGAACGGGGGCTCTGTGGTAGCCCGCCTGGGTTGGCGTCGGCTGCGGTTCCGGCATCCGGCTCAGGTCGTCGTGGCCGGCTTCGCCGCGGCCGTCGCGGTCGGGACGGTGCTGCTGATGCTCCCTGTCGCCAGGGAGGGGCCCGGCGGCGCCGATCTGCTCCAGGCACTGTTCACCGCCACTTCGGCGGTCTGCGTGACCGGGCTGGTGGTGGTGGACACCCCGGTCTACTGGACCGGCTTCGGCGAAGGAGTGATCCTCGCGCTGATCCAGGTCGGCGGCTTCGGGATCATGACCTTCGCGTCCCTGCTGGTGGTGCTGGTCTCCCGCCGCCTCGGGCTGCGCGCCCGCCTCACGGCCGCGGCGGAGACCAAGACCCTGGGACTGGGTGAGGTGCGCTCCGTCGTCGCCGGGGTGGTCAAGGTCAGCCTGCTCCTGGAGGCGATTACCGCCGCGGCGCTGACCCTGCGGTTCGGGCTGGGCTACGACGAGCCCTGGCCGCGGGCGGTGTGGCTGGGCGTCTTCCACGCGGTCTCCGCGTTCAACAACGCCGGTTTCGCCCTCTACACCGACAGTCTGATGGGATTCGTCACCGATCCGTGGATCTGTCTGCCCATCGCCTTCGCCGTCATCGCCGGCGGACTGGGCTTCCCCGTGCTGTTCGAGCTGCGCCGCCGCCTGCGCCGACCGCGCGCCTGGTCCCTGCACACCAAGATCGTACTGTGGGGCACCGGTATCTTCCTGACGGGCGGCACCGTGTTCATCACCGCCCTGGAATGGTCCAACCCCGCCACCCTCGGACCGCTGGACGTGCCCGGCAAGCTGCTGGCCGGCTTCTTCCAGGGCGGCGCGATGCCCCGCACCGCCGGCTTCAACAGCCTCGACATCGGCCAGATGAACCCCGCCAGTTGGCTGGGCATGGACGTGCTGATGTTCATCGGCGGCGCCAGCGCCGGAACGGCCGGCGGCATCAAGGTGACCACCTTCGCCGTGCTGTTCTTCGTCATATACGCCGAGGTCCGCGGCGAGGGCGCCGTCAACATCTTCCACCGCCGCCTGCACGGCGACGTCCAGCGCCAGGCCCTGACCGTCGTCCTGCTCTCGGTGGCCGCCGTGGCCGCCTCGACGATCGTGTTCATGGTCTTCACCGACATCAACCTCGACCGGTCCCTGTTCGAGGTCACCTCCGCCTTCGCCACCGTGGGGCTGTCCACCGGCATCACGGCCGACCTGCCCGCGCCGGAGCAGATCCTGCTGGTCCTGCTGATGTTCATCGGCCGCCTCGGCCCGATCACGGTGGCCTCCGCGCTCGCCCTGCGCCCACGCGCCCGCATGTACGACCTGCCCGAGGAGCGACCCGTCATTGGCTAAGCACCCCGCACCGAGCAAGAAGGCCGCACCGGACCAGGGCCGTGGCGCCAGGCCCCGCCACCGCGAGGCACGCCGCCGCGAGGCCCGCCGCGACTCCGTGGTCGTCATCGGCCTGGGCCGCTTCGGCAGCGCCCTGGCCCTGGAACTGGCCGACGAGGACACCGAGGTCCTGGGCATCGACCACCGGGCCGAAGTGGTGCAGAGCCTGTCCGGCTCCCTCACCCACGTGGTACGCGCCGACTCCACCAAGGAGGAGGTCCTGCACCAGCTCGGCGTCCACGAGTTCGACCGGGCCGTGGTCGGCATCGGCACCGACCTGGAGGCCAGCATCCTGACCGCCTCGCTGCTGGTCTCCTTCGGTATCCCCAGCGTATGGGCCAAGGCCACCAGCGAGCCCCACGGCCGCATCCTCACCCAGCTCGGTATCCACCACGTCGTCTACCCCGAACACGACATGGGCCAGCGCGTCGCCCATCTGGTGCGCGGCCGGATGCTGGACTACATCGAGTTCGAGGACGACTTCGCCATGGCCAAGACCAGCCCACCGGAGGACATCGTCGGCCTGACGCTGGGCAACAGCGGGGTGCGCACCCGGCACGGCGTCACCGTCGTCGCCATCAAACGGCCCGGCGAGGGCTTCACCTACGCCACAGCCGACACGGTGGTGGAGGAAGGCGACACCATCATCGTCGCCGGCCGCACCCGCCAGACCGAGCGCTTCAGCGAACTGCGGTGACTCCTGCCCGCCCGCGAGGTACCGGCCCCCGGCGCCGGCCCGACACCGGCCAGGGGCTCACGGGATCCCGCGTCCGCCCCCGAACGCCGTCGGGCCGGCGGGCGAGCTGGGCGCGCCCGAACAGCAGGGCGTAGCCGGGCGGCAGCCGGTCGATGATCCGGTCGAGCAGGTCCTTGTCGGCGAGCTCGGCGACCACGCTCAGCACCGAGCTGACGTCCCAGCGCGCCGTTGCCGGGGTCGCGCCCTCGATGCGGGCCGCGACGCTGTCGACGAACTGCGCACCGCTGAGCGGCTTGACCACCTTGGGCTGGTCGGTCAGCACGCGCGTGCCCTCCTGCGGAAGGCGGACGGCCAGTTCCGTGCGCTCAGCACCGGTGAGATGGCCGCCGAGCGCCGAGAGCACGATCCGGGAGACGCGCTCCGCCTCCCTGGCCGTCGGGTACTGCCCCCGCTCGCGTACCTGCGCCACGAACTCGCTCCACCGCATGATCCATCTCCCCTTCCGTACTGACTGGTACCGGTGAGGTGGTCGGCACGGGCCGTCGCCCGCTGCCCCGCCAGGAGCGCGGGGCAGTCGGCGGTGCGGCACTGAGTGCAATGCCCTCCGCCCATCTGTATAGCCCAGGTCAAGAAAACTTGACAACAGTCGACTCAGAGGTACGCAGCCACCTCGTATCAGCCCTGGCCCGGGGGAGGCGCGACAGCGAGCTTCCATCGACCGGGGCGTACACCTATGTGCCCGGGAAAAGCGCTTTCATACGGCACGGGTCGCGGCGTTCACGAAGGCACACGGGCCACCTGCGGTGACGGCACACGGGAGCGCGCCCGCCCAGCGCCCCTCCCTCCCGGCCCCCCGAGGCGCTGACCTCGACCTCCCTTCACCTCGCGGGCCTACGGCCCTCGACCTGGAGTGGGTTGGGGGAGGAAAAGTCCGATGGGCCGTATGACCGATCTCACACCCCTCCGCGAAGAGGCGGGGAGGCCCCGCGTCCGCGCACCCCCGCCGGGCGCCTCCCTTCCGCGAGGCGCGCCGTCCTTCCGCACGCCCCTCCGGGGGCCCGCCCCCGCACCCTCGGCGGGCATATGCCGTCGCAACCGCAATCCGCCGTCGGCGCGCGGCCGCGGGGTGCCGGACGCGGTCCCGGCGGTGCCCGTACGGGCTTCCACCGTGTACGGCCGACCGGTGACACGGAGTGCCACACCGGCGTGACAATGGCGGGGTGAGCAGCGCGCCGCGTCCCCCGTCCGGCCCCCAGGGGTCCCCTGGGCCCCCTGGGCCCCAAGCGCCCCTGGCCGCCCCGGAGTCCCTCACCCCACGACTTCCCTCTCCTTTGACCGAAGCCGCCGACGAGCACTTCTCGCGCCACGGCGTCCGGCTGCTGCTCAAGCGGGACGACCTGGTCCACCCGGATCTCGTCGGCAACAAGTGGCGCAAGCTCGTGCCCAATCTGCGCGCCGCCGCGCGGGCCGGCGAGCGCACGCTGCTGACCTTCGGCGGGGCCTACTCCAACCATCTGCGCGCCACCGCCGCCGCCGGGCGCCTGCTGGGCCTGTCGACGATCGGGGTCGTGCGGGGCGAGGAGCTCGCCGGCCGGCCCCTCAACGACTCCCTGGCCCGCTGCGCCGCCGACGGCATGCGGCTGCACTTCGTGACACGGGCGGACTACCGCCGCAGGAGCGATCCGGAGTGGACGGCCGCGCTGCGCGACCGCTTCGGCCCGTTCCGCCTCATACCGGAGGGCGGCAGCAACGCCGAGGCCGTACGGGGCGCCGCGGAGCTGGGCCGGGAGCTGCGCGGCGCGGCGGACGTCGTGGCCGTCGCCTGCGGTACGGGCGGCACCCTCGCCGGCCTCGCCGCAGGTCTCGCCGGCGGGCAGCGTGCGATCGGCTTCGCGGCCCTGCGGGGCGGCTTCCTCACCGGGGAGGTGGAGCGGCTCCAGCACGCCGCCTTCGGCGGACTCCGCGGCGTGTGGACGGTGGAGGACCGCTTCCACTGCGGCGGCTTCGCCCGCACCACCGGCGCGCTGGAGTCCTTCGCCCGGGGCTTCGAGGCCAGGCACGGGCTGCCGGGCCTGGAGCGCGTGTACGTCGCCAAGATGCTGTACGGCCTGGCGGCCCTGGCCGGCGAGGGCGCCTTCCCCCGGGGGACGACGGTGGCCGCCGTGGTCACCGGTTAGCCTTCCCCGCACGATCCGGCCGGCCGTCCCCGCCGACGTCCCGGCGGTCCACGACATGATCCGCGGGCCGGCGGAGCACGAGCGGTCACCGGAGCACGACGGGGCCACCGAGGAGCAGTTGCGCGACGCCCTCTCCGGCGAGCACCCGGCCGTCTTCGCCCTGATCGCCGAGGACGACGGAAGAGGCGATGACAGCGGTGATGACAGCGGCGAGCCGGTCGGCTTCGCCCTGTGGTTCCTCGGCTTCTCGACCTGGACCGGCCCCACGGGGTGTACCCGGAGGGCCTGTAGTACGTCCGCCCGGCCTCGCGCGGCGCGGGCCACGGCAGGGCCCTGCCGTGGCCCGCGCCGCGCGAGGTCTGCGCCGAGCGGGGTTACGAACGCTTCCAGTGGTGGGTACTGAACTGGAACGAGCCCGCCATCGGCTTCTGCAAGTCACCCGGCGCCGAACCCATGGACGAGTGGACGGTCCACCGGCTCTCCGGCGAGCCCCTGAGGGCACTGGCGGCCGAGCGGGCGCCGGGATCCCCCGGAGGGCCGGGAACAAACGGCGGCCCCGCGGCGCTGTGAACCCGGGACGGCCGAAGAGGAATTGGGCACCGCAGACCCCTAGCCACGGAAAGTGCCCATGTGTTTACTATGGGTGACGATCGCAGGAAGGGTGCCTCCTCGGCCCGGGCGACAGCATGACCCGGATCGCGATAGCGTCGCAGTCGAACGATCTGCCGCGCCCGTCCGTTGACCCGTTGACCCGTTGCCCCGTTGGGACGGGGTCGCCGGACGGGCGTACACGGCAGCCACCAGCTCGTGCCACCTTGGAGGTGAGGGTGTCCCAGATCGCAGGCGAGCCCGGGACGCAGGACTTCGTCGAGGTCCGGCTGCCCGCTGCGGGCGCCTACCTTTCGGTTCTGCGTACCGCCACCGCCGGTCTCGCGGCCCGTTTGGACTTCACCCTCGACGAGATCGAGGATCTGCGCATCGCCGTCGACGAGGCGTGCGCCATCCTGCTCCAGCAAGCGGTCCCCGGCAGCGTACTGAGCTGCGTCTTCAACCTCGTCGGGGATTCTTTGTGGGTGACGGTCTCGGCACCCACCACGGACGGCCGCGCCCCCGAGCGCGACACCTTCGCCTGGACGGTGCTCTCCGCACTGGCGGGCGAGGTCGACTCGGCCGTGGCCGAGGACCGCACGGTCAGCATCAGCCTGCACAAGAAGCGCGGCGCCGGCCCAGGGGCGCCGTGACCGGCACACACGGGCCGGTACGGGACAAGGGGGTCGGTGTGAACGACCTGGAGAGCGAAACGCGGACGGGCCGCCACGAGAAGGCGGCGGGCCCGGTCATTCCCGAGCAGCACGCCCGGCCCCATCCGGTCGAGCCTGATCAGCGGGCAGAGCGGGCGGTTGCCATGAAGGACCAGCACGACATGCGCGAGGACGAAGGGGCCGGCGAGAAGGCCGCCTATGTGCACCGCCAGCCGGATCCCCAGGACCGCAGCGGCGCACGGGACCTGTTCGTCAGACTGCGCGGCCTCCCGGCGGGCTCCCCGGAGCGCGCCGAGCTGCGCGACGCCCTGGTGCGGATGCACCTGCCGCTGGTGGAGCATCTGGCGCGGCGCTTCCGCAACCGCGGAGAGCCGCTGGACGACCTGACGCAGGTCGCCACGATCGGCCTGATCAAGTCGGTGGACCGCTTCGACCCGGAGCGCGGCGTGGAGTTCTCCACCTACGCCACTCCCACGGTCGTCGGCGAGATCAAGCGGCACTTCCGCGACAAGGGGTGGGCGGTGCGGGTGCCCCGCCGGCTCCAGGAGCTGCGGCTGTCGCTGACCACGGCCACCGCCGAGCTGTCCCAGCAGCACGGCCGCGCCCCGACCGTCCACGAGCTGGCCGAGCGGCTGTCGATCTCCGAGGAGGAGGTTCTGGAGGGCCTGGAGTCGGCGAACGCCTACAGCACGCTCTCCCTGGACGTCCCGGACACCGACGACGAGTCCCCGGCCGTCGCGGACACCCTGGGCGCGGAGGACGACGCCCTGGAGGGCGTGGAGTACCGGGAATCGCTCAAGCCGCTGCTGGAGGAGCTGCCGCCGCGCGAGAAGAAGATCCTGCTGCTGCGCTTCTTCGGCAACATGACCCAGTCGCAGATCGCCCAGGAGGTCGGCATCTCGCAGATGCACGTCTCGCGTCTGCTGGCCCGCACCCTGGCCCAGCTGCGCGACCGGTTGCTGATCGAGGAGTAGCGGAGCAGCGGGGAGCGGGGGCCTTCGGGCAGGGCGCCTGCCGCTCCGGTCAGGCGTCCCGGGGCTCGCGCGGGGCGATGCCCAGTGCCCCGGCCGCCGCCGGGCTCATCAGACGGCCGAGCACGGCCAGCGCGGTGAGTGCGATGACGGCTCCGGCCGCGAGCCACACACCGCCGTTCTGAGCCATCTGCCAGCCCACCGGAAGCGCCATCATCTGGACGATCACCGCCGGTCCCCGGCTCCACCGGCGCCGCAGCCACAGCCCCCGTGCGGCGGCCAGCGGCAGCACGGCCAGTGCCAGCACGGTCGCGGCTCCGGTGAGGGCCTGCACCGTGTCGTCGGCCCGGCCGCCGGTCAGCAGCATCACCAGCATGGTCGCTCCCAGGCCTGCGACCACCACTCCCTGCACCGCCACGACGGCGGCCGCGGCGGTGACCCACCCGGGCCGGGGGGAGTCGGCGGAGCGGGGGGAGTCGGCGGAGGATGCGTCCGTGGTCACACCGCCAGGGTAGCGGGACGGGACCTCCGGACCGCCGTCCGTCCCAGGGCCGTCCGTCCCAGGGCCGTCCGTCTCGGCCGCGAACGGCTGGGTACGCTGCACATCATGCGCGCGCTCCTCGTGGTCAACCCGGCAGCCACCACCACCAGTGCCCGCACCCGCGACGTACTCATCCACGCCCTGGCGAGCGACCTCAAGCTGGAGGTCGCCACCACCGAGTACCGGGGGCACGCGCGCGACCTGGGGCGGCAGGCGGTCCAGCGCGGAGAGATCGAGCTGGTCATCGTGCTCGGCGGCGACGGCACGGTCAACGAGGTCGTCAACGGACTGCTGCACGCCGGCCCCGCTCCCGACGCCCTCCCCCGCCTCGCGGTCGTGCCGGGCGGTTCGACCAACGTCTTCGCCCGCGCCCTGGGGCTGCCCAACGACGCGGTGGAGGCCACGGGCGCGCTGCTGGACGCGCTGAACTCCGGCGGTGAGCGCACGGTGGGCCTGGGCCTGGCGGCCGGTACGCCGGGGACGGACGACGCGGAGGTGCCGCCCCGGTGGTTCACCTTCTGCGCGGGCCTCGGCTTCGACGCGGGTGTGGTGGGCCGGGTCGAGCAGAAGCGTGAGGGCGGAAGGCGCTCGACGCACGCCCTCTACGTGCGCCAGGTGGTACGGCAGTTCCTGGGAGACCCCTACCGCCGCCACGGGACGATCACTCTGCGGCGGCCCGGCGAGGAGCCGGTCGAGGAGCTGGCGCTGTCCATAGTCTGCAACACCGCGCCCTGGACCTATCTGGGCGACCGCCCGGTGTACGCGGCCCCCCGCGCCTCCTTCGACACCGCCCTCGACGTGCTCGGACTGACCCGGCTCACCCCCTCCGCGGTGACCCGCTACGGCACCCAGCTGCTGACTTCCTCGCCCGAGCGCGGCCCGCACGGCAAGCACGCGGTCTCGCTCCACGACCTGACCGACTTCACCTTGGAATCGCAGGTGCCACTGCCGTTTCAGATGGACGGTGACCACCTGGGACTGCGTACGAGCGTGACGTTCACAGGCGTACGCCGTGCACTGCGTGTGATTGTGTAAGTGGATGTGGTGAAAGTCCTTTCACTCGAACGTTTAGACCAGGTTCCACCCCCTGGAAGTACGGCTGTGACCTAGTTGACACCAAGGAATCAAAAAAAACTTTCCGGAAGGGGTTGTATCCGCCGCCGAGGTTTGCGAGTCTCTTCATGGCGATCGGGACGGTCGACGCCGACCCCCTTGAGAGCCCCGAATCCACCTCCTCACCCCTCGGGACACTCCCGGCGAAGCCGGGCGATGCCCCTTCCCTTGTGGAGGGATTCGTGAAAGCGTTCACATTCACAAGCAATTACCGCAACGCGTAGGAGATGGAGCAGCCATGGACTGGCGTCACAACGCCGTTTGCCGCGAGGAAGACCCCGAGCTCTTCTTCCCGATCGGCAACACCGGTCCTGCGCTGCTGCAGATCGAGGAAGCCAAGGCCGTCTGCCGCCGCTGCCCCGTGATGGAGCAGTGCCTGCAGTGGGCCCTGGAGTCCGGCCAGGACTCCGGTGTCTGGGGTGGCCTCAGTGAGGACGAGCGCCGCGCGATGAAGCGCCGCGCCGCCCGCAACCGGGCGCGCAAGGCCACTGCCTGACGCCCACCCCGCCACCTGCTGCCCCCCGAGCCGCAGCGCGCAGTGCCCACAGTGCGCACCGCAACGACGACGTCGAGCCCTGGACCGTACTCACGGTCCAGGGCTCGGTGCTGCGCCGGGGGTCAGCGCCTCTCCGGCTCCACGGGGATGTCCAGGACCACCCGGGTACCGCCGCCGGGCGCCGGACGCATGTCGAAGCCTCCCTCCAGTTCCCCCTCCACCAGGGTCCGTACGATCTGCAGCCCCAGGTTCCCCGCGGTGCGCACGTCGAAGTCCTCCGGCAGACCGCGCCCGTCGTCCTGCACGGTGACCAGCAGCCGGCCCTCCCCGCGGCCGGCGCCCGTGCCGCGGACGGCCGCGACCTCGACCATGCCCCGCTCCCCCGGCCTGAAGCCGTGTTCCAGGGCGTTCTGCAGCACCTCCGTGAGCACCATGGACAGCGGGGTGGCCACCTCGGCCGCCAGCACGCCGAAGCGGCCCGTACGCCGCCCGGTGACCATGCCCGGGGAGATCTCGGCGACCATCGCCAGCACCCGGTCGGCTATCTCGTCGAACTCCACGCGCTCGTCCAGGGTCTGGGAGAGCGTCTCGTGGACGATCGCGATCGAGCCGACCCGGCGGACGGCCTCCTCCAGCGCCTCCCGCGCGGTGCCGCCGGTACCCGCGCCGATCCGCCGGGCCTGGAGCCGCAGCAGGGCGGCGACGGTCTGGAGGTTGTTCTTCACCCGGTGGTGGATCTCCCGGATGGTGGCGTCCTTGGTGATCAGCTCCCGCTCCCTGCGGCGCAGTTCGGTGACGTCGCGCAGCAGTATGAGCGAACCGATCCGCACCCCCTTCGGTTTGAGCGGGATGGCCCGCAGCTGGACGACGCAGCCGTTGCCCTCGATCTCGGTCTCGCGCGGTGCCCAGCCGCTGGCGAGCTTGACCAGCGATTCGTCCACCGGGCCCCGGGAGGGCGCCAGTTCGGCGGTGGCCTGGCCCAGGTGCAGACCGACCAGATCGGCGGCCAGGCCCAGCCGGTGGTAGGCGGAGAGCGCGTTGGGGCTGGCGTACTGGACGGCGCCGTCGGCGCCGAGCCGGATCAGTCCGTCGCCGACCCGCGGGGAGGCGTCCATGTCGACCTGCTGGTCGGGAAAGGGGAACGATCCTGCGGCGATCATCTGCGCCAGGTCCGAGGCGCTCTGCAGATAGGTCAGCTCCAGCCGGCTGGGCGTGCGCACCGTCAGCAGGTTGGTGTTGCGGGCGATGACGCCCAGGACGCGGCCCTCGCGGCGCACGGGGATGGACTCCACCCGCACCGGCACCTCCTCGCGCCACTCGGGGTCGCCCTCGCGGACGATCCGGCCCTCGTCCAGGGCGGCGTCCAGCAGCGGCCGGCGTCCCCTGGGCACGAGATGACCGACCATGTCGTCCTGGTAGGAGGTGGGCCCGGTGTTGGGGCGCATCTGCGCCACGGAGACGTAGCGCGTGCCGTCCCGGGTCGGGACCCACAGCACCAGGTCGGCGAAGGAGAGGTCGGACAGCAGCTGCCACTCGGAGACCAGCAGGTGCAGCCACTCCAGGTCGGAGTCGCTGAGGGCGGTGTGCTGGCGTACGAGGTCGTTCATTGAGGGCACGGTGTGAGCCTAACCGGCGACCGATCCTGTCGTACGTCTGTGCATACGCGCCGTCGTGCGCAAGAATTGACGGCAGCCGTCTCAGCGAACCGCTGGTGCGTTCAAGGTGTGGACACGGTCCTGTGGCCAGTCCACGATGACGGCGGACTTCCGCCCTCCCTGCACAGGAGGGCGGAGCGAGACCGGGCGCTCTCTGCCCTGACTGCGCCGGGTCTCCGATCGCTCCGGGCTGCGGTGCCGGACGGGTTGAGGGTCCCGTCCCGGCGCCGCGGCCCGCGGGTGTTCCAGGACCCCTCAGTGCTCCTCAAGGCTTCTCAGTGCCTCCCGCCTCGTCCCGTCCGGCCCTGCGGCGCGCGTACGGAAGACGAACACGCCGGTGGCCGGGCCCGCGGAACCAAGGGGAGGTGCGGGCCCGGCCGTCGTGGGGGCAGGGTCACGGCCGGGGCCGTGGCGGACATTCCGGATGCCTCCGGCTGTCCGCGTCTGCGTACGGTCCGCGGAACTCAGCCGCCGGTCTCCCGGCCGGCGATGATCTCCGCGGCGGCCCGGCCGCAGACGCGGGCGGCGCCGTGGGTCGCGATGTGGAGTGCTCCGGAAGGCGGCGCCTGGGGCAGGCCCATCTCCACCACGACCGTGTCCGGCCGGGCGGTGAGCAGGGCGTCCAGGGCGTTCGCCATCCAGGGGTGCCGGTGGACGTCGCGTACCACTGCGACGATCCTGCGGCCGGCAGCCTCCTCCAGCACCTGTGCGGCCGGTCCGCCGTGCCCCGACCGTTCGGCCCGCTCGCGGCTCCATGAGCCGGTCGCGGTGCCCGGGAGCAGCCGCGCCAGTTCGGCGGCGAGGCCCCAGGGCGTCTCGTCGCCGACGGCGATGTTGGCCACGGGGGTGAGGGCGGCGACGTACGGCGGCCCGGTCAAGGGCGTGTGGTCCTGCCGGACGGTGACCTTCAGCGCGCGGCGGGCGGCCTCCAGCCCGACCCGGGGGTCGCAGGACGCCGCTCCCCCGGCGCGGGCGGACGCCTCGGCGGTCCAGCGGGCCAGGGCGCGGACCCGGTCGGCGGCGTCGGCGAGCCGTTCCTCGGACAGTTCGCCCCCGGCCACGGCCCTCACCAGGGCGTCGCGCAGGCGCAGCACGGTCTCCTCGTCGGCCAGCCCGCCACCGACGCAGAGGGCGTCCGCACCCGCGGCGACGGCCAGTACGCTGCCGCGCTCGATGCCGTAGGTCCCCGCGATGGCCCGCATCTCCATGCCGTCGGTGACGATCAGGCCCTCGAAGCCGAGCCCGCCCTCGCTTCGGGGCGCGCGCAGCAGGCCGGTCAGGGCGGCCGGGCTGAGCGTCGCCGGAAGCGCCGGGTCCAGGGCGGGCAACAGGATGTGCGCACTCATCACGCACTTGCTGCCCGCGGCGACCGCCGCCCGGAACGGGACCAGTTCGCGCTCCGCGAGTGTGGCCGGATCCGCGTCGATGCGCGGCAGGGCGTGGTGGGAGTCGACCGAGGTGTCGCCGTGCCCGGGGAAGTGCTTGGTGCAGGCGGCGACTCCGGCGGACTGCAGCCCCTCGACCCAGGCGGCGGTGTGCCGGGCCACCAGTTCCGGCGTGGAGCCGAAGGAGCGGACGCCGATGACCGGGTTGTCGGGGTTGGAGTTGACGTCGGCCGAGGGCGCCCAGTTGAGGTTGACCCCGCACTCGGCGAGTCTGCGTCCCAGTTCACGGGCGACGGCGCGGGTCAGTCCGGTGTCGTCGACCGTGCCCAGGGCGTGGTTGCCGGGGAAGGACGACCCCGTGCGCGCCTCCAGCCGGGTGACGTCGCCGCCCTCCTCGTCGATGGCCACCAGTACGTCGGGGCGGACACCGCGCAGCTGGGCGGTGAGCGCGGCCAGCTGCGCGGGGGATGTGATGTTGCGGCCGAACAGGCCCACCGCGGCGAGCCCCTCGTCCAGCCGGCGCAGCAGCCAGTCGGGCGCGGTGGTGCCGGTGAAGCCCGGCTGGAGCACGGCCATGGCGTTGCGGACCAGGGTGCCGGTGGTGCCGGTGAGAGTCGTCATGGGAGCGACGTCATCCCTTCACTGCGCCGGAGGTGAGGCCCGTGGCCATCTTCTTCTGGAGGAGCATGAAGAAGACCACCACGGGGATGGCGATGAGGACGGAGCCGGCCATCAGGGCGCCGTAGTCCGTGCCGCGGTCGGTGGTGAAGTTCATCAGCCACACGTTGAGTGTGTACTTGTCGTTGTCCTGCAGCAGGATGTACGCGAACAGGTACTCGTTCCACGCGGTGACCAGGGCGAAGATGGAGGCCGCCGCGAGGCCGGGGGCGACCAGCGGGAAGATGACCCGCCAGAAGGCGCCCATCCGGGTGCAGCCGTCCACCATCGCGGCCTCCTCCAGCTCCTTGGGCACGTTGATCACGAAGCCGCGGATCATCCAGGTGGCGAAGGGCAGCACCGAGACCGCGTAGACGACGATCACGCCCCAGTACTCGTTGAGCGCGCCCAGGTTGTTGAGCTGGATGTAGATGGGGATGAGCATCGCCGTCGGCGGCAGCAGCTGGACGAGGATGAGGACCGTCATGAACGGCTTGCGGCCGTAGAAGTCGAAGCGGCCGATGGCGAACGCGGCGATGGTGCCGATGAAGATGGCGCCGGCCACCGAGGTGCCGCAGATGATCAGACTGCTCTGGATGGCGGTCCAGAAGTTCGGGGACTCGGTGGCGCGGACGAAGTTGTCGAGGGTGAAGGAGGACGGCCACAGCGTCTGGTCGTAGCTGCGGATCTCGCGGTTGGGCCGGAAGGCGCTGAGGACCAGCCAGTAGACCGGGAAGGCCATCACCGCGAAGGCGGCCAGGCCCAGCACGTTGTACAGCAGCCGGCTGCGCTTGCGGTCCGGGCGCAGCTCGTACGCCGGGTCGTCGCCGGTGGCCGCCTCGGGAGCCGCCACGGGCGTGGTGGCGGGCGGGGTGGAGGTGCTCACTCGACCTCTCCTGTCTTCATCAGCTGACGCAGGTAGTACACGGCCACGCCGGAGAGCAGCAGTACGGTGATGAGCGCGATCGCCGTGCCCTGGCTGAACGAGGCGCTCTCGAAAGCCTTGCTGAACGAGTACAGGCCCAGCAGCTCGTACTCGGGCTCCGGCTTGTTGGCGCGCATCAGGAAGATCTGGCCGAAGACGTTGAAGTCCCAGATCACCGAGAGGGTGGCCACCATCTGGAAGACCGGCTTGATCACCGGGAAGACCACATGGCGGAAGACGCCGAGGGCGTTGGCGCCGTCGAGCTGGGCCGCCTCCTCCAGCTCCCCGGGCACCTGGGTGAGCGCGGCGTAGAGGGTGATCACCACGAAGGGGATCGCGCCCCACACGACCACCGCGCCGATGATGGTGAAGCCCTGCCAGGGCTCCAGGAACCAGTTGTGGCCCTGGAAGTCCACTCCGGGGAGCCTGCTCAGCAGGTTGTTGATCACGCCGTAGTCGGAGTCCGACAGCCAGCGGAAGATCGAGGTGGCCACCAGCAGCGGCATCGACCAGGCGGCCACCAGGGCCCCGGTCAGCAGCAGCCGTACCCAGGTGGACAGGCGCTGCATCAGCAGGGCCAGTCCCAGCCCCAGCCCCATGGTCGCCGTCACACAGACCACCATGAACAGCACGGTGCGGAAGGTGACCGCCCAGAAGTGGGAGTCGCCCAGGATGTTGGTGAACTGCTCGAAGCCCACCCACGGCGGGGTGGTGCCGCCCCACAGGTGCGCGCGGCGCATGTCCTGGAAGGACATGATCACCGTCTTCACCAGCGGATAGGCGAATACGGCGCCGACCGCGACGATCGCCGGGGCGATCAGCAGGTACGGCAGTCTCGCGCTCCCGCGCCGGCCGCCTCGCGGACGGCCCGGGGACGGGCGGGACGGCCGGGGCGGCTTCGGCCCGGGACGGTGCGGTACGGCCGCCGGCGGGTCGGCGGCTTTGGTGTCGGCGGCGGTCACGGCGCTGGCCTTCCGTTCGTTCTCTTCACCGAAGGGGCGGGGGCCAAGGGCGCGAGGGCGCCCCTGGCCCCCCGCGGAATGCGCCGGAAGGCTCAGGGGTCGGGGAGCCTTCCGGCACGTCCTCAGGCCTCGTTGTTGATCAGCTCGTCGATCTTCTTGTCGGCCTCTTCGGTGGCGTCGGCCACCGAGGTGCCCTTGATGATCTCCAGCAGCATGTTCTCCAGCACGTTCTGGCTCTCGATCGCGGTCCAGCCGGGGGCGATCGGGGTGAACCAGGCGTCCGGGACCGCGTTGGCGATCGGGGCGGTCTCGGGCTTCTCCTTCAGCGGTTCGAGCTGCTCGGTGTTGTTCGGCAGGATGTTCTTGGAGGCCAGGACCTCCATCGACTTCTCGCTGGTGAACATCGAGACCCAGTTCTTGGCGAGGTCCTGGACGTCGGACTTCTGGATCACCGCGAGATCGGAGCCGCCGATGAAGGACGGCAGCGCCCTGCCGTCCGGGCCGGGCATGCCGGCGGTGGCGATCTTGCCCTCCAGCTCCGGGTTGCCGTTCTCGCCCTCGACGACGCTGCCGGCCTCCCACCCGTTGCCGTAGATCAGCGCGGCCTTCTCGTTGGCCATCACGTTGGCGTGGTCCTGCTCGTCCTTGGTCCGGTCGCCGTTGTTGTACTCCTTGACCAGGTCGATGAAGTGCTGGATGCCCTCGCGCGCCTCGGGGGTGCTCAGGGTGGCCTTCCACTCGCCCTTGCCCTCGTCGTACTCGGCTATCTGCCCACCGTACGCGGCGACGTAGGACATGGCGGCGTACCAGTAGCGGCCGGGCAGGTAGAGGGGGGAGAAGGCCTTGTCGTCGCCGTACTCCTCCGCGACCGCCTCCAGCGCCTCCTTCAGCTCGTCCTCGGTCTGCGGCAGCTCCTTTGTGCCCGCGCCCTTGTCGAACATCTCCTGGTTGAAGATCGCGACGCGCGCCCCGGCGTAGTAGGGGACGCAGTAGAGCTTGCCCTCGAAGGAGCAGGTGTCCTTCAGGCCCTGGATCCAGGTGTCGGAGTTGTCGTAGTTCTCCGGATCGATCTCGGCGAGGGCCCCGTTGAGGATGTAGGTCATGGTCTCGGTGTTGCCGAGCTCGACCACGTCGGGGAACTTGTCACCGCCCAGCGCCGCGTCGAGCTTCTTGGCCTTGTCGCCCCACTGCTGGTACTGGACCTTGACCTTGACCTTCGGGTACTTCTTCTTGAACTGGGCGTTGACGTCCTCGACCAGCTCGGGCCAGGTGCTCTGGGCGTCGTTCATCAGCCAGACGGTGAGCGTCTCGTCACGCTCCTCGGGGGCCTTGGAGGAGTTGTCCCCACCGTCCCCGCCGCAGGCGACGAGGCCGGTCATCATCGCCGCGGCACCGATCGCCGCTACGAGCTTGTGCTTCACGTGCTTCTCCTTCGGGATGCCAGAAGTCCCCCCGCCCGCCGTCCGAGATCTCCGCTCCCGCCGGATGGCCGCGTCTGCCGTACCGTGCGTGGCGGGCGCCGGGGTGCGTCGACATGCGACGAGTACGGCCCGTGGGGCTGGGCTGGCCTGTAGTGGTTTAGACCAGTGCCCGCAGCTTGGCCTAGACCTATATCGCTGTCAACGGTGTATAAAGCTCGCGGTCGCATCCGTTACCGGACCGACATCTGAGCCGGGACGCCCCCGGGGACGGCGACCGTGCCACGATGTGATCCGCTACGTACGGAGGAAGCCGGTGACGGCACTGGAGAAGTCACGACACGAGCCGGGAGGGCGCGCGATGGAGAGCGACGGGGCCACGAACACCGCTGCCGGCGCGGGCGCCCGCTCCGCCGGCGGCGCCGCCGGACGCACCGCGCGCGTGCCCAAGTACTACCGGCTCAAGCGCCATCTGCTGGAGATGACCGAGACGATGCCCCCGGGCACCCCGGTCCCGCCGGAGCGCACACTCGCCGGCGAGTTCGACACCTCCCGCACCACCGTGCGCCAGGCGCTCCAGGAACTGGTCGTCGAGGGCCGACTGGAGCGCATCCAGGGCAAGGGCACCTTCGTGGCCAAGCCCAAGGTCGCCCAGGCGCTCCAACTCACCTCCTACACCGAGGACATGCGCGCCCAGGGCCTGGAGCCCGCCTCCCAGTTGCTGGACATCGGCTACGTCACCGCCGACGACCGGCTCGCCGGGCTGCTGGACATCCCCTCCGGGGGCCGCGTCCTGCGCATCGAGCGGCTGCGGCTGGCCAGCGGTGAACCGATGGCCATCGAGACCACACACCTGTCGCAGAAGCGCTTCCCGGCCCTGCGCCGCAGTCTGGTGAAGTACTCCTCCCTCTACACGGCCCTGGCCGAGGTGTACGACGTCCACCTCGCCGAGGCGGAGGAGACCATCGAGACTTCCCTGGCCACCCCGCGCGAGGCGGGCCTGCTGGGCACGGACGTCGGCCTGCCGATGCTGATGCTCTCCCGGCACTCGCGCGACACCGAGGGCGAGCCGGTGGAGTGGGTGCGCTCGGTCTACCGCGGCGACCGCTACAAGTTCGTCGCCCGCCTCCAGCGCCCCGGCCGGGGGCGGTGACCGGGGCGGACCGCACGCCGCGGCCACGGTGATCCGGAGGGACGGAGCCGCGGCCACGCCCGTACCACCGAAGAGCCCCGGCCCCCTCCCGCTCGTCACGCCGGCGCGTGTGGCGATCGGCGTCTGCCTGCTCGCGCCCTTCGTCGCGGTGCTGTGGGTCGGTTCGTACACCAGGACCGAGCCGGCCCTCGCCGGAATCCCCTTCCTCTACTGGTACCAGATGCTCTGGGCGCCTCTCCCCGCCGCGCTGATGACCGTCGCGTACGCACTGGTGCGGCGCGGGAGGGCTGCACCGACTCGCCGCCCCGCGTCCGCGCCCCGTGCCCCACCGGCGGAAAGCCGTTGCGCCACAGCGGCCGGGACACCGCATGATGACCGCCATGGACATCACCATCAGGGCCGCGCGCCCGCACGAGTTCGAGGCGGCCGGGGAGCTGACGGCCGGGGCGTACCTCCGGGACGGACTGCTGGACTTCGGTGCCCAGGACCCGTACCTCGCCGTGCTGCGCGACGCCCGGCACCGGGCCGGGCACGCCGAACTGCTGGTGGCCGCGGGCCCCGTGGGCGGCGGGGCCGAGGAGGTTCTGGGCACCGTCACCTTCGCGGCGCACGGCGGCGAGTACGCGCAGATCGCGCGCCCCGGCGAGGGGGAGTTCCGGGTGCTGGCGGTACGCCCCGGCGCGCGCGGCCGGGGCGTGGGCGAGACCCTGGTGCGCGAGTGCGTGGACCGGGCCCGCGCACTGGACCTGGAGCGGCTGGTGCTCTCCAGTCATCCCCTGATGCACACCGCCCACCGCCTCTACAGGCGGCTGGGGTTCGTCCGCACCCCCGACCGCGACTGGTACCCCACCGAGGGCCTCTCCCTGCTGACTTTCGCCCTGGCCCTGAGGTGAGCACAGGGCGCCGGGCCGTGGTGCGGCACTCCACCCAAGAAGCCTTCCAACACAACATCTAGGGGTACTTGGCCGGGGCGGCACTAGATGTATGCTCATCTCGCTGTCGCCGCAGGGGAATCCGGTGTGAGTCCGGAGCTGTCCCGCAACGGTGTGCGGCGGGCTGCCCCCGTGTCGTTCGCACGGTCCGGGCCGTCCGCCGCGAGTCCGAGGACCTGCCGACGGTGTTCAGTCACACGTCCGGGTCCCGTGGGTTGGGCCGGCGGACGCGATCGGTGCGCCCTCTTCCGGCCGGGTGTGCCCGTACGCGCCTGCTCTCCTCCCCCGGGACCGTCGGCCCACGAGGGAGAGCACCGAGTGACCATCTCATCAGCGGAGCCCGCCACGGCCTCCGCACCGGCCCGTGCACCGGAGGACGACCGCCCGGGCGCGGCGCTGCTGCGCACCCTGGCCGGGCTCACCGCAGATCTGCCCGCCACCGACCCCGGGCGGGTCGCCGCCGCCGCGCTGCGCGGACGCCACCCCGGCGCGGACGAGGCCCGGTTGCGCTCCCTGGCCACCGAGGCCGCGGCCGGCCTCATCGCCGAGGAGCCCGAGTACTCGCGGCTCGCGGCGCGGCTGCTCGCTCCGGCGATCCGCCGGGAGGCGGCCGGCCAGGGCGCGGTGTCCTTCTCGGCGTCGGTGGCGGTCGGCCACCGGCAGGGGCTGATCGCCGACCGCACGGCCGGCTTCGTCGCCGAGCACGCCGGACGCCTCGACACACTGGCCGAGGACGCCCTCGAAGACGGCGCCGACGACCGTTTCGGCTACTTCGGACTGCGCACGGTCCACTCCCGCTATCTGCTGCGCCACCCGGTGACCCGCGCCGTGATCGAGACCCCGCAGTACTTCCTGCTGCGGGTGGCCTGCGGGCTGACCGCCGACTCCTCCGAGCGGGCGCTGGAGGAGGTGACCGAGCTGTACCGGCTCACCAGCACGCTGTCCTACCTCCCCTCCTCCCCCACCCTGTTCAACTCCGGCACCCGGCACCCCCAGATGTCGTCCTGCTACCTGCTGGACTCCCCCCGGGACGAGCTGGACTCGCTCTACGAGCGCTACCAACAGGTCGCGCGCCTGTCCAAGCACGCCGGCGGTATCGGGCTTTCCTTCTCGCGGATCCGCTCGCGTGGTTCGCTGATCCGCGGCACCAACGGCCACTCCGGGGGCATCGTGCCGTTCCTCAAGACCCTGGACGCCTCGGTCGCGGCCGTCAACCAGGGCGGCCGGCGCAAGGGCGCGGCCTGCGTCTACCTGGAGACCTGGCACGCCGACGTCGAGGAGTTCCTCGAACTGCGCGACAACACCGGCGAGGACGCCCGCCGCACCCACAACCTCAACATCGCCCACTGGATCCCCGACGAGTTCATGCGCCGGGTCGAGGCGGACGCCGACTGGTCGCTGTTCTCCCCCTCCGACGTCCCCGAACTGGTGGACCTGTGGGGCGAGGAGTTCGACGCCGCCTACCACCGGGCGGAGGCGGCCGGGCTGGCGGTGCGGACGGTTGCGGCGCGCACCCTCTACGCCCGGATGATGCGCACCCTCGCCCAGACCGGCAACGGCTGGATGACGTTCAAGGACGCCGCCAACCGCACGGCCAACCAGACCGCCGGGCCGGGCAGCGTCGTCCACTCCTCCAACCTCTGCACCGAGATCCTGGAGGTCACCGACGACGGCGAGACGGCCGTGTGCAACCTGGGCTCGGTCAACCTCGCCGCCCATCTGCGCGACCCCGCCGACGGGGACCCGCGCCCCGGCGAGGAACTGGACTGGGAGCGGCTGGACGCCACCGTCCGCACCGCCGTGCTCTTCCTCGACCGGGTGGTGGACGTCAACTACTACCCGACCGGGCAGGCCGCCGCCTCCAACTCCCGCTGGCGTCCGGTGGGTCTGGGGCTGATGGGTCTGCAGGACGTGTTCTTCCGGCTGCGCCTGCCCTTCGGCTCCCCCGAGGCCCGGCGGCTGTCCACCCGGATCTCCGAGCGCATCATGCTCGCCGCCTACGAGGCGTCCGCCGGCCTCGCCGAGCGCCACGGCCCGCACCCGGCCTGGTCCGCGACCCGCGCCGCCCGCGGCGTGCTCCACGTCGACCACTACCCGGACGCACAGATCACCTGGCCCGGGCGCTGGGCCGCGCTGCGGGAGCGGATCGCCGCCGCGGGCCTGCGCAACTCGCTGCTGCTGGCCGTCGCACCGACCGCGACGATCGCCTCGATCGCGGGCGTCCACGAGTGCGTGGAGCCGCAGGTCTCCAACCTCTTCAAGCGCGAGACGCTCAGCGGCGAGTTCCTCCAGGTGAACTCCTGCCTGGTGGCGGACCTCAAGCGGCTGGGCCTGTGGGACGAGCGCACACGCGAGGCGCTGCGCGAGTCGGGCGGCTCCGTCCAGGACTTCGCCCGGGTCCCCGCGGAGGTCCGGGAGCTGTACCGCACGGCCTGGGAGATCCCGCAGCGCGCCCTGATCGACATGGCCGCGGACCGCACCCCGTTCCTGGACCAGAGCCAGTCGCTCAACCTGTTCATGGCGTCGCCGACCATCGGCCGGCTCAGCTCGATGTACGCCTACGCCTGGAAGCGCGGCCTGAAGACCACGTACTACCTGCGCTCGCGTCCCGCGACCCGTATCGCACGAGCCGCGGGCGGCGCGTCCGCGGCCGTTCCCGCCCCCACCACCCCCGTACCCGTGGAGCGGGGGACGCCGGCCGCCGACGCCGTCGCCTGCTCCCTGGAGAATCCCGAGTCCTGCGAGGCATGCCAGTGACCGCCGCCACCCCCCAGACCCCCGCCGCCGGACCCTCCGCCGGCCGCACCCGGAACCTGCTGGACCCGGGCTTCGAGCTCACCCTGCGGCCGATGCGCTACCCGGCCTTCTACGAGCGCTACCGCGACGCGATCAGGAACACCTGGACGGTGGAGGAGGTGGACCTCCACTCCGACGTGGCCGATCTCGCGAAACTCCCCCCGGGAGAGCAGCACCTGATCGGGCGGCTGGTCGCCTTCTTCGCCACCGGCGACTCGATCGTGGCCAACAACCTGGTGCTGACGCTGTACAAACACATCAACTCGCCCGAGGCGCGGCTGTATCTGTCGCGGCAGCTGTTCGAGGAGGCAGTGCACGTCCAGTTCTACCTGACCCTGCTGGACACCTACCTGCCCGACCCGGACGAGCGCGCCGCCGCCTTCGACGCGGTGGAGAACATCGACTCCATCCGGGAGAAGGCCGAGTTCTGCTTCCGCTGGATGGACTCGGTGGAGTCGATCGACCGGTTGGAGAGCAGGTCCGACCGCCGCCGCTTCCTGCTGAACCTGATCTGCTTCGCGGCGTGCATCGAGGGCCTGTTCTTCTACGGCGCCTTCGCCTACGTGTACTGGTTCCGCTCCCGCGGCCTGCTGCACGGGCTGGCCACCGGCACCAACTGGGTCTTCCGCGACGAGTCGATGCACATGTCGTTCGCCTTCGACGTGGTGGACACCGTCCGGGAGGAGGAGCCGGAACTGTTCGACGACGAGTTGCGGCGGCAGGTCGAGGAGATGCTGGAGGAGGCTGTCGAGGCCGAGCTGCAGTTCGCCCGGGACCTGTGCGGCGAGGGCCTGCCGGGGATGAACACCGAGTCGATGCGCGAGTACCTGCGGTGCGTGGCGGACCAGCGGCTGGTCCGGCTGGGCTTCCCCGCCCGCTACGGCGCGTCGAACCCGTTCTCCTTCATGGAGTTGCAGAACGTCCAGGAACTGACCAACTTCTTCGAGCGCCGCGCCTCCGCCTATCAGGTCGCGGTCGAGGGGTCGGTCTCCTTCGACGACGACTTCTGATCCTCTTCCTCCTTCCCCGAAGGCGTCTGCCCCCGAAGCCCCGCGCGGGGCTTCGGGGGCAGACGCCTTCGGGGGGTGCCGTTCCGAGGGGGTGGCGCGGTCAGATGCCGCAGCTGGAGGCCGACCAGAAGCGGCTGGAGCGGTGGTCGACGTGGGTGTGGTCGTTGTGGCCGGGGTAGCCCGGGCCGAGGATGCCCCGGAAGCCGTGGTAGCGGGCCTGCTGCGCCATCCTGCACAGGGTGTGCGAACCGGCGCCGAGGTCGACTCCGTCGCCGTAGAGGTGGCGGCTGTTGGAGGAGCCGCCCACCGCGCTGTTGCAGGAGTAGGAGCGGAAGCCGCTGGTCACCCGGATCGGCGCGTCACCCAGCGCGTGGCGCATGGCCTCCAGCTTCCACATGGAGATCAGGGCGTTGCGCTTGGCCGTCGCCGCACTCACCGCGCCGCCGCTCCAGGTGGAGTTGCACTGGTTCAGCTCGGAGTAGGAGAAGTGGGCCGGGGTGCAGTCGGCGTCCTGGAGGGCGTAGATCTTGCTGAAGGTCTGCGGGCCCGCGACGCCGTCGGCCGACAGACCGTACGCGGCCTGGAACCGCTTGACGGCGGCGGCGGTGGCCGGGCCGTAGGAACCGTCGATGGCGAGCACATTGCCGTAACCGGGGTAGCCGGACATGCGCACCTGGAGTTCGGCGACGTCCGAGCCGGACGTGCCCTGGGAGAGGGTGCGGTTCCAGGTGTAGCACGTGTCGGCCTGGGCGGTGCCCGCGGTGGTGACCGCGCCGACCAGTGATGCTGCCGCGATCATGACAACACTGAGGATGAGACGGACGGTGCCTCTGAGCATGGTGCCTCCGTGTTGGAACAGTGGGGCCTCCGAGAGTGGCGGAGAAGGTCTACCCGCGTCAACACACTGCCGAAAATGCCAATGGGCGGGCCACTGGAGGCCCGCCCACCGTCACACGCCGTTCACGACCGGCCCGCGGCCCGGAACCCGCACCGCACGGCCGTCGTACGACCGCCGCGGCACTGCCCGGCGGCGCCGCTCAGCCGTTGGGCACCGTCTCGTAGCGCGGGGTGTTCTCGGCCATCTGCCGCAGGGCGTCCTTGCGTTCGCGCTTGGAGAGGCGGTCGATGTAGAGGCGGCCGTAGAGGTGGTCCGTCTCGTGCTGGAGGCAGCGCGCGAAGTAGCCGGTGCCGCGTACCGTGATCGGCCTGCCCTCGGTGTCCTGCCCGCGCACGACGGCGTAGTCGGGGCGTGCGAGCGAGGCGTACGCGCCCGGCACCGACAGGCAGCCCTCATTGGAGTCGTCCAGCACGCGCCGTTCGGCGGGCAGTTCCTCCAGCACCGGGTTGCAGACGACGCCGACATGCCGCACGCCCTCGTCGTCCGGGCAGTCGTAGACGAAGACCTTCAGGTCGACACCGATCTGGTTGGCGGCCAGGCCGACGCCCTCCGCCGCGCGCTGACTGGCGAACATGTCGTCGACCAGCTTGGCCAGTTCGCCGTCGAACTCGGTGACGTCCCCGCACTCGCGGTGCAGCACCGGATTGCCGACGACGGTGATCGGACGGGCGGTGCCGCGCTCGCGATGGGTCCGCTCGCGCTCCTCGCAGTCCTCCGTGTCGACGACGAACCCCTCGTCGTCCACGCGCTGCCCGGTCTCGTGCTCCGCCATCTTCGCCGTACGCCTTCCTCGGTGCTCCACCACAACTCGTACAGAGTACGGGCAGACTCCCGGCTCCGTGCGCGGCCGGCCGGTATCAGCAGACCTCTTCCAGGTCCCGCCACTCACGGGTGTCCGGGCTGTCGGCGACCCAGCCGTCCAGCAGCCCCCGCACCAGGGAGGCCGGGGCCGCCAGCCCGCACTCGCGCTCGGGCACCCACAGCTCTCCCGACGTCATGTGCCCCAGCGGCCCCGGATGCCCGGGCACGCTGTGGTCGTGCGGATCGTGCCGGGGGGCGCCCTCGCCCTCGTCGCTGGGCATCCGGCTCTCCGAGCAGGAGCGGCACAGCAGCCGCACCGACGAGGACCAGTCCTCGGCCGCGAAACCCGCGTCCGCCG
Source organism: Streptomyces shinuiensis (assembly GCF_043660855.1). Classification (NCBI taxonomy): domain Bacteria; kingdom Bacillati; phylum Actinomycetota; class Actinomycetes; order Kitasatosporales; family Streptomycetaceae; genus Streptomyces; species Streptomyces shinuiensis. Next base: position 1,907,557 of record NZ_JBIHML010000001.1, read on the forward strand.
CCAGCCGCTCCAGTGCGTCCCGGTCCGCCTCGGTCGCCGCCTCCAGCAGCACCACCCAGGTGGGCACCGGCGAGGGTGCCCAGAGTTCTATCTCGTCGAAGACCGGATAGGCGTGGCCCGCGGCCGTGGTCCGTTCGCCGTGCGGCACCCCGTCGTGCAGCACCACCTCGCCCCAGCGGCGCCCGGAGGACGGCAGCGGGATGTTCTGCACCTCGATGCGGGCCGGGTCCAGCCGCCGTCCCCACACCACTTCGGCCTCGCCCTCCGGCGACAGGCGCACCGCGGCGCTGCCCAGTTCCATGCCGGCCGGCGGGCCGGTACGTGCGTCGTCGCCGGGGGCCGCCGTCTCCGGCACCCGCAGGCCGTACGCCTGCCAGGCGCGCCGGGCCAGGGCCCAGTCCTGCAGCGCGGTGGCCGCGATGCCCACGTTCCACCAGTCGGGCGCCCCGGCCGGCCGGTCCAGGAGCGCGACGGCGCGCAGCCCCGCCGCGCGCGCCTGCTCCCAGTCGTGCCGGAACTTGTGCAGCAGCGCGAGGTTGAACCAGGACTCCGACAGCCACGGCTCCAGATCGGCGGCACGGGTCAGCAGCGTGCCGGCGTCCTCGTAGCGTCCGTCACCGATGAGCGTGAACGCGCGGTCGGTGACCACCCGCCAGTCGGCGGAGGGCCGGTGCCTTGCCTTGCCGAAGATCCTCACGATGTTCCCGCCTGACTCCCGCCTGCTGCTCCCGACCGTCCTCGCGGCCGTCTTCCCGCGGTCCCCGCCGCGGTGTCCGTGCCGCGATCTTCTCCCAGCCGCGGTTCCCGGTTCGCATCCAACCATGCCCACCCGGGTGCGCGCTCATTACCCGTCGGTCGTAGGGGTACCGAGCGGTTCGGGGCGCGGGGGCACGCCCTGCACGACGGCACAAAGGGGCCTCCGGCCGCCCGGTTCACAGCCGGGCGGAAGCCGAGCGGGTTAGCACGCTCGGGTGATGCGGCGGAGGCGCGGGGTGACATGGCGCACAGGACGCGCGAAGGCGTCCGCGCCGGAACTCCGGCCGGGGCACCGGCCGTACGGGACGGAGTACGGTACGGGGCGCGGGCACGGGCTCCGCCCCGGTGGCCGTCAGAGTTGTTCCCCGCCGGCCTCGCCCGGGCCCCCGAGGGGAGCGGTGCGGGACTGGTCCGGCCGGCCCGTCCCGGGCTCGACCACGGGCTGCTCCGGCACGGCCTGCCCGGCGCGGATCAGCTCGATGCGTCCCATCACCTTGGAGCGCAGGCCACCGGGCACCTCGTCGTGGCCGCAACACCGCTTGACCAGCTTCTTCACGGCCTGTTCCAGGCCGTACTTCTCCAGGCACGGCGAGCACTCCTCGAAGTGCTCCCTGAACTTCGTCAGATCGCCGTCGGGCATCTCGCGGTCCAGGTACTCGTACAGGTGGTCCAGGACCTCAGCGCAGTCCGTCTCGTGCGGCTCTCCGCAACTCATGAGCCCGAGCCTTTCCGGTCGTGCGACTCCTCGGGCGCGGCGGCGCCGTTCGCGCCCGCCGGGACCAGCCCGCGCTCACGGGCGTAGTCCTCCAGCATGCCGCGCAACTGCCGGCGACCGCGGTGCAGGCGGGACATCACCGTGCCGATGGGTGTCCCCATGATGTCCGCGATCTCCTTGTACGCAAACCCCTCGACGTCCGCGAGGTAGACCGCGATGCGGAACTCCTCGGGGATGGCCTGGAGCGCCTCCTTCACGTCCGAGTCGGGCAGCCGGTCCAGCGCCTGCGACTCGGCCGAGCGCAGCCCGGTCGACATGTGCGACTCGGCGCGCGCGAGCTGCCAGTCCTCGATCTCCTCGGCCGCGCTGCGCTGCGGTTCGCGCTGCTTCTTGCGGTACGAGTTGATGAAGGTGTTGGTGAGGATGCGGTACAGCCACGCCTTGAGGTTGGTGCCCTCGCGGAACTGGTGGAAGGACGCGTACGCCTTGGCGTACGTCTCCTGCACCAGGTCCTCCGCGTCCGCGGGGTTGCGCGTCATGCGCAGCGCGGCGGAGTACATCTGGTCCAGGAAGGCGAGAGCGTCCCGTTCGAAGCGCGCGTTCCGTTCGGCGTCCGTCTCCACGGGTTCCCTGGGCGCAGCGTCGTCGGTCGCGGCGACCGGACCCACCTCCTCCGATACGGCTTCGAGTCCGTTGCCGGACCCATTCGAACCGGAGAATAGACGACGGTCCGTTCCCTCCGCCGCCTGGAGGGGGACGTCGTCCCCGACGGGTCCGGCGAGCCTCAGTGTCGCCCAGTCCACCCGGGCGGCTGTGGCACGGGTACCCGCAGGGCGGGACGGGCATGCGATCGAACCCATGTCGGGTGGACTCCCTCTCCTCGCGCGAACGTGCGGTCCGTACGTGTCCCGCAGCAGGACAACACGCCCGTGCGGGGGATCATTCCCGTGCCAGCCACTCGCGCACCGCGCCGGTGATCACGCCGAGCGCCTCCTCCTGGCCGGGCGCCGCCCTCTTCCGCACGGCGAAGCCGTGGTCGCCCCCGGGCACCTCGACGACCTCCACGCCCTCGGGGAACTCACCGGGCCGCCCGAAGGGATCGCGTCCGCCCTGGACGACCAGGGTCGGCACCCCCGCCCCCAGCAGCTCACCGGCGCGGGACCGCTCCGGCTTCCCCGGGGGATGCAGGGGGAAGGCGAGCGCGAGCACGGCGCGCGCACCGAGTTCGGCGGCGGTCCGGCATGCCACGCGCGCCCCGGCGCTGCGCCCCCCGGAGACGACCGGCAGCCCTTCCCTCTCCAGGGCGGGCCACACCGCACGCCACCCCTCGTCCAGCTTTCCGGGCGCGGGCGCCAGCTTCCTCCCCGCCACCCGCCAGGGCTGCTCGACCAGGGCGACCGAGACGCCGTGCGCGGGCAGCGCGTACGCCAGGGCCCGCAGGTCCCGCGCCTCGACGCCGCCCCCGGCGCCGTGCCCGAGTGCGAGGACCAGGCGCGGCCGAGCGGCACGCCGCCAGGTGATCCGGGCCGGGCCGGCCGGCGTGGCGACCTCCTCGGCGGGGCCGTCCGTGCCGGGGCCGCCGGTGGTACCGGTGGTGCCGGTGGTACCGGTGGTGCCGGTGGTACCGGTGGTACCGGTGGTGTCGTCGCTCACCGGCTCAGAACAGCGTCCCGGCCTCGGGCACGTCAAGCTCCTCCAGCAGTTCGGGCCCGTTGTTGCGCACGTTGCTGACCTCGCCGCGCACCGGATAGGCCCGCATGGCCCCGGCGGGCGGCGGGACCAGCAGTCCGCGCACGTCCTCCGCGTCGGTGCGGGCCGGGTCCAGCCAGGCGTCCCAGCGGTCGGGGGTGAGCGCCAGCGGCATCCTGGGGTGGATGTCGGCGAGGGAGCGCGGCCCGTCCCCGACGGCGTCCGCGAACGGTTCGCCCTGCGCCTCGGTGGTGATCACCGTGCAGGTGGCCCACCAGGCCCGGGGGTGGTCGTCGGGCAGCGTCCCGTCCCGCCAGAACTCGTAGAGCCCGGCCATCGCCATCACCGAGCCGTCGGCCGGCGTCACGAAGTACGGCTGCTTGCGGGGCCGCTTCCGCCTGCCCTTCTCCTCCTCCTGACGCTCGGCCGTCCCGGTGACCCACTCGTAGTACCCGTCGGCGGGCAGCAGGCAGCGCCGGGCGACGAAGGGACGGCGGTAGGAGGGCTTCTCGTGCACCGTCTCGGCCCGCGCGTTGATCATCTTCACGCCCACGTCCGGGGACTTCGCCCAGGAGGGCACCAGCCCCCAGCGCAGCGTCCTGAGCTGGCGTACGGGACGCGGATCGCCGCTGTCCTTCAGCGGCCGTTCCAGCACCGCGTACACCTGCTTGGTCGGGGCCACGTTCCAGTCGGGCGCCAGCTCCTCGGCCGGGTCCCGCTTCTCCACTCCGAAGAGCCCGGCCAGTTCACCGGCCGATCGGCTCGCCGCATACCGTCCGCACATGTCCGCCACCCTGCCACGTCCGTGCGGCCGGCGGCACCGTGAACGGCCGTACGGGCTCCGGGCAGGGGCCGTGGCACACTGCGGGGCACCGCCTCGCGGCCGGGGGAGCGCGGCGCGCGGGACGGGTCGGAACGGCCGCGACAGGCCAGGACGGACGCAGCGGGCGCGACGGGCCGCAGGGGAAACCGCAGGGGAAGGGGCCGGCCGGACATGGACACGGACAGCATCGCCGAGGTCTGGGACCGCGTCGTCGGGACGCAGCCCGACCCGTCGTTCGCGGTCGTGGCGGCCACCGGGCTGGTGGCCCTGGCCGTCGTCGCCGCACGGGGGCCGTGGCGGGTGGCGCGGAACGCTGTGACCATCGCCCATGAGGGCGGACACGGGATCGTGGCGCTGCTGACCGGGCGGCGGCTGGAGGGCATACGCCTGCACTCGGACACCTCCGGACTGACCGTCTCCCGGGGACGGCCGAACGGGACCGGGATGGTGCTGACGGCCGCCGCCGGTTACACCGCGCCGTCGCTGCTCGGCCTGGCGGGGGCGTGGCTGCTGGCCGCCGGGCACGTCACCGCGCTGCTGTGGGGGGCCACGGCGCTGCTGCTGGCGATGCTGGTGATGGTGCGCAACGCCTACGGGGTGCTCACCGTCGTCCTCACCGGCGGGGTGTTCTTCCTGGTGTCGTGGTTCGCCGGGACCGAGGTGCAGGCGGCTTTCGCGTACGGGGTGGTGTGGTTCCTGCTGCTGGGCGGCGTGCGGCCCGTCTTCGAACTCCAGGGCAAGCGGCGCCGGGGCGAGGCCCCGGACTCCGACGCCGACCAGCTCGCGCGGCTGACGAACGCGCCCGCACCGCTGTGGCTCCTGCTCTTCCACGCCGTCGCGCTGTGCTCGCTGACCGGCGGCGGACGGTGGCTGCTGGGGCTGTGACCCCCCGCTCCGGGCCCCGCCGCGGCCTCCCGCCCGTCCCTGCCCACCCGGACGCCGCCCGGCCCCGCCCGGCCGCCTCCGTCCGCGCCTTCTCCGTGTCCGGTCAGGATCACCGGCCCTCCGGAGCCACTAAAGTTGACCCCATGACCGACCACACCACTGTCTGGCCTGCGCCGCTCGCGTCCGGCGCCGTCGACGCGACCGTCACCGTGCCCGGATCGAAGTCGGTCACCAACCGCGGTCTGGTGCTCGCAGCCCTCGCCTCCGAGCCCGGCTGGCTGCGCCGCCCGCTGCGTTCGCGCGACACCCTGCTGATGGCCGAGGGACTGCGCACCATGGGGGTGGGCATCGAGGAGACGGTGTCCTCCAGCTCCGTGCCCGTCGCGGGCGGTGCCGCCGGCCCCGGGTCCGGCGGCGAGGCCTGGCGCGTCATCCCCGCGGGGCTGCACGGTCCCGCCACCGTGGACGTCGGCAACGCCGGCACCGTGATGCGCTTCCTGCCACCGGTGGCCGCCCTGGCCGACGGCCCGGTCCACTTCGACGGCGACAAGCGATCCCACGAACGCCCCCTCCACGGCGTGATCGACGCGCTGCGCGCGCTGGGCGCCCGTATCGACGACGGCGGGCGCGGCGCGCTGCCGATGACCGTGCACGGCGGCGGATCCCTGACCGGCGGCACGGTGGAGATCGACGCCTCCTCGTCCTCCCAGTTCGTCAGCGCCCTGCTGCTTTCCGGCGCCCGCTTCAACCAGGGCGTGGAGGTCCGCCACACCGGCGGCCCGCTGCCGTCCATGCCGCACATCCGGATGACGGTCGAGATGCTGCGTGCCGCGGGCGCCCAGGTGGACACCCCCGAGTCCGGGGGCGAGCCGAACGTCTGGCGGGTCACGGCCGGCGCCCTGCTCGGCCGCGATCTGGTCGTCGAGCCCGACCTGTCCAACGCCCAGCCCTTCCTCGCCGCCGCGCTGGTCACCGGCGGCCGGGTGACCGTCCCGGACTGGCCCGCGCACACCACCCAGCCCGGTGACGCGCTGCGCGAGATCTTCACCGAGATGGGCGGCCGCTGCGAGCTGGACGAGCGCGGTCTGACCCTCACCGGCACCGGCCGGATCCACGGCATCGACGTGGACCTGAGCGAGGTGGGCGAGCTGACCCCCGGCATCGCGGCGGTCGCGGCGCTGGCCGACTCCGAGTCGCGGCTGCGCGGCGTGGCGCACCTGCGGCTGCACGAGACCGACCGGCTGGCCGCCCTCACCAAGGAGATCAACGGGCTCGGCGGCGATGTAAACGAGACCGGGGACGGGCTGGTCATCCGCCCGCGCCCGCTGCGCGGCGGGATCTTCCACACCTACGAGGACCACCGGCTGGCCACGGCGGGCGCGGTGCTCGGCCTGGTCGTCGAGGGCGTGGAGGTGGAGAACGTCGCGACGACCGCCAAGACCCTGCCCGACTTCCCCGAGCTGTGGAACGCCATGCTCGAAGGGGACGGGGGCAGAGGGTAAGAGGCGGAACGGCCATGCGCCGCTACGGCAAGCACACCGACGAGGACGACATCCGGATCCGCCCGGGCCGCCGGAGCAGTCGCCCGCGCACCAGCATCCGGCCCAGGCACGAGGACGCCGCCTCCGGCTTCGTCCTGACCGTCGACCGGGGCCGGATCACCTGTCTGGTGGACGGCCGCACGATCACCGCCATGAAGGCCCGCGAGCTGGGCCGCAAGGGCGTCGTGGTCGGCGACCGGGTGGCGGTCGTCGGCGATCTTTCGGGGGCCAGGGACACCCTGGCGCGGATCGTGCGGGTCGAGGAGCGTTCCTCGGTGCTGCGGCGCACCGCCGACGACAACGACCCCTTCGAGCGGGTCGTCGTCGCCAACGCCGACCAGCTCGCCATCGTCACCGCCCTGGCCGACCCCGAGCCCCGCCCCCGGCTGATCGACCGCTGCCTGGTGGCAGCCTACGACGCGGGTCTGGAGCCGCTGCTGGTGCTCACCAAGTCGGACCTGGCGCCGCCCGGCACGCTGCTGGAGACGTACGCCCCGCTGGGGGTCCGGCATGTGGTGACCGACCGCGACGAGCTGGCCGACGGCGCAGCCGCCGACCGGGTGCGCGAGTTCCTGTGGGGCCGGACCACCGCCTTCGTGGGCCACTCCGGGGTCGGCAAGACCACTCTGGTCAACGCACTCGTCCCGCCCGACCGCAGGCGGGCGACGGGCCACGTCAACGCGGTCACCGGGCGCGGGCGCCACACCACGACCTCGGCGCTGGCGCTGCCGCTGCCCGGCGAGGTCTCCTTTCCGCCGGTACCGGAGGGCGGCTGGGTGATCGACACCCCGGGTGTGCGGTCCTTCGGCCTGAACCACATCGACCCGTCCCGGGTGATCCACGCCTTCCCGGACCTGGTGCCGGGCACGGACGGCTGTCCGCGCGCCTGCGGCCACGACGAGCCGGACTGCGCGCTGGACTCCTGGGTGGCCGACGGCCACGCGGACCCGGCCCGGCTGTTCTCCCTGCGCCGCCTGCTGGCCACGCGGGAGCGCCGGGAGGGCGACTGACCCCGGGTAAGCCGCCCGCCCCGGCGCGCCCTCGGGTATCAGCGGAACAATGCCCGCAGCACCTGGGTGACATGGGCGCCCGCGGCCTCCTCGGTCACCTCGGGCGGGCCGTCGCAGGGCGCGACGACGTAGGACAGCGCCAGCCGCAGACCCACCTCGCAGGCGTGGCGCAGCGCGGCGGGGCCGATCGCGCCCGGGTCGGCGGCCGCCCCCGCGGACACCAGCGCGGCGGCGGTACGGTCGCGCAGTCCCGCCGCCGCCCGGTCCGCCTCCGGCCCGGGCGGGGGCAGCCGGGACTCCCAGCAGCCGGTGAGCGCGGCGCGCACCAGGGGGTCGCGGTGAGCGGCGCCTACCACCGAGACGGCGGCCGCGGCACAGCCTGCGACGGGATCGGCGGCCGGGCCGGCGGTGGCCCGTGCCACCCGCCGCGCGGCACGGGCGGTGTGGTCGAGGAATGCCTCCAGTTCGCGGGCCACCAGGGCCGTGCCGAGCCCGTCCTTGGAGCCGAACTCGCTGTAGAGGGTCTGGCGGGAGAAGCCGGCCGCCGCGGCGACCTCGACCATGCGGACCCGGGGCCACGGTCTGTCGTGGAGGGCGACGCGGGCGGCGCGCAGCAGGGCCTGGCGCGCCGTGGGCGGGCCGGCGGAGTCGGCGGCGCGACCGGCGAGACCGGCGAGACCCCTGACGGGGTCTCCGGCCGGGTCTCCGGCGGAGGGCGTCACCGAGGTCATCGACGCCTCCCCGGGCACAGCCGATCGCGCACAGCATCGACCCTGTCGCAGAGGGTGTCAAGACGCCTCGCAACGCCTCACCGCCCCGGGCGTACGGCCACACACCCGGTTGGTCACTCCCGTGTGGCTGGCCGGCCGCGCCGCTGGATACTGTTCGTCCATGCCCGACTACCACGATGACCTGCGTCTCGCCCACGTGCTGGCCGACACCGCCGACGCCACGACGATGGAGCGGTTCAAGGCCCTCGACCTCAAGGTCGAGACCAAACCCGACATGACGCCGGTGAGCGAGGCCGACAAGGCGGCCGAGGAGCTGATCCGCACCTCCCTGCAGCGGGCGCGGCCGCGCGACGCGGTGCTGGGCGAGGAGTTCGGCAGCGAGGGACGCGGGCCGCGCCGCTGGGTCGTCGACCCCATCGACGGCACCAAGAACTACGTGCGCGGCGTCCCGGTGTGGGCCACGCTGATCGCGCTGACGGAGCGGACCGAGGAGGGCGACCGACCGGTGGTCGGCGTGGTGTCGGCTCCCGCCCTGAACCGGCGCTGGTGGGCGGCACTGGGGGCCGGCGCGTACAGCGGCCGCAGTCTGACGTCCGCGACCCGGCTGTCGGTCTCGCGGGTGGCCCGGGTACAGGACGCCTCGTTCGCGTTCTCCTCGCTCGGCGGCTGGGAGGAGCGCGGCAAGCTCGGCGGCTTCCTCGACCTGACCCGGGACTGCTGGCGCACCCGCGGCTACGGCGACTTCTGGCCGTACATGATGGTCGCCGAGGGGTCGGTGGACATGTGCGCGGAGCCGGAGCTGTCGCTGTGGGACATGGCGGCGAACGCGATCGTCGTGCAGGAGGCGGGCGGCACCTTCACCGGTCTGGACGGGCGCGAGGGCCCGCACAGCGGGAACGCGGCGGCTTCCAACGGTCTGCTCCACGAGGACCTGCTCGCCTACATCGGCGACTGAGCGCGCCACCGGCTTACGGTCAACCCTCCCCCGCAAGGCCCTTGTTGTGGCTGCGATGGCATGTGAACATGAGAATCCGCCCGCTTGTGACTTTGTGAATCCCTTCTCCAGCGCGGGGACTCACCAAGGAGGTGGCACCAACCGCCATGACCACCCTCGTCCGTGACGCCATGAGCACAGTGGTTCTCACCATCGGCCCCGCCCACACCCTCCGCCAGGCCGCCCGGCTGATGTCCGCCCGGCGGGTCGGCGCGGCCGTCGTCCTCGACCCCGACGCCGGCGGCGTCGGCATCCTCACCGAACGCGACATCCTCAACTCCGTGGGGGCCGGGCAGGACCCCGACCGGGAGCCCGCGCACCTGCACACCACCACCGACGTGGTCTTCGCCGCCCCCGGCTGGACCCTGGAGGACGCCGCACGGGCCATGGCCCTCGGCGGGTTCCGCCATCTGATCGTGCTCGACGACCGGGAGCCGGTGGGGGTGGTGTCGGTGCGCGACATCGTCCGCTGCTGGTCCTCGGTGCGCCGGGACACACCCGTCGCGCCCGCCGGGGTGGCGGCCGCCTGAGGGCGGCCGCCCCCCCCGGGGCACTCCCCGGAACACACCGGAGGGACCGGAGCCCACTGGCGTCCGGTCCCTCCGGGTTCGTACGGCGAGGAGCCGATGGATCAGCCGCGCAGGGCCTTGACCGCGGCCTCCAGCCTCCTGCCGTAGTCCTCGTCGGCCTGGCGGAAGTTCTCGATGGCCCGCTTGACGATGTCGTCGCGCGAGACCTTCGAGATGAAGCCGGCCAGATTGTCGATCAGGCGCCCCTTCTCCTCCTCCGTCATCAGGCGGTAGAGGTTGCCGGCCTGGACGAAGTCGTTGTCCTCGGCGTGCGAGGGGGCGGGGATGTCACCGGTGGTCCCGGCGACCGGGGCCGGCTGCCACAGGGCGCGGCCGGTCTCGTTCGGGCCGCCGAAGCTGTTGGGCTCGTAGTTCTTCGCCCCGCCGTGGCGGCCGTCGTACATGAAGCCGTCGCGGCCGTGGCTGCGGGCCTCGGTGGCGTGCGGGCGGTTCACCGGCAGGTGGTCGGCGTTGATGCCCACCCGGTAGCGGTGCGCGTCGCCGTAGGCGAACAGCCGGCCCTGGAGCATCTTGTCCGGGGAGGGGCCGATGCCCGGCACGAAGTGGTGCGGGGAGAAGACCGACTGCTCGACCTCGGCGAAGATGTTCTGCGGGTTGCGGTTGAGCTCCAGCTTGCCGATCTCGATGACCGGGTAGTCCGCGTGCGGCCAGACCTTGGTCAGGTCGAACGGGTTGAAGCGGTAGTTCGCCGCCTCGGCCGCCGGCATGATCTGGACACCGACGGTCCAGCTCGGGTGGTCGCCGCGCTCGATGGACTCGCGCAGGTCCCGCTGGTGGCTGTCGGGGTCCTTGCCCGCCAAAAGGTCGGCCTCGTCCTGGGTGAGGCACTTGACGCCCTGGTCGGTCTTGAAGTGGTACTTGACCCAGAAGACCTCGCCCGCCTCGTTGTTCCACTGGAAGGTGTGCGAACCGAAGCCGTCCGTGTGGCGGTACGAGGCCGGAATGCCGCGGTCGCCGAAGAGCCAGGTCACCTGGTGCGTGGACTCCGGGCTCAGGCTCCAGAAGTCCCAGACGTTGTCGGCCTCCTGGGAGCCGGTGTACGGGTCGCGCTTCTGGGTGTGGATGAAGTCGGGGAACTTGATGGCGTCCTTGATGAAGAACACCGGGGTGTTGTTGCCGACGAGGTCGTAGTTGCCCTCCTCGGTGTAGAACTTCACCGCGAAGCCGCGCGGGTCGCGCACCGCGTCGGCCGCGCCCAGGTTGCCGGCGACGGTCGAGAAGCGCAGGAAGACCTCGGTCTCCTTGCCGATCTCGGAGAGGAACTTCGCCCGGGTGTACTTCGTCACGTCGGCGGTGACGGTGAAGGTGCCGTAGGCGCCCGCGCCGCGGGCGTGGACGACCCGCTCGGGGATGCGCTCGCGGTTGAAGTGGGCGAGCTTCTCCAGCAGGAGCTGGTCCTGGACCAGGACCGGGCCGCCCGAACCGGCGGTCTCGCTGTTCTGGTTGTCCGCGACGGGAGCACCGGCCTCCGTGGTCAGCGGACCGGTGTTCTCGATCTGGGCAGTCACATGCGCCTCCTGAATCCGTCCTGTCCCCTTGGCTTGAGCCGAACGTGATCCTACATTGGACATTGTCTAAGTCAAGAAGACGGTGAAGACCGTACACGATCCGGCCATGGACGTGCGCTGCTAAGGTGGAAGCATGAGTGACCTGCTACAACGTCTCCGGGATCGCGGCTGGCGGCTGACCGCCCAGCGGCGAGTGGTCGCCGAGGTCCTCGATGGTGAGCATGTCCACTACACCGCCGACGAGGTACACGCGCGCGCGACCGCGAAGCTGCCGGAGATCTCCCGCGCCACCGTCTACAACACCCTCGGCGAACTGGTCTCGATCGGCGAGGTGGTCGAGGTCAGCACGGACGGCCGCGCCAAGCGGTACGACCCGAACGCGCACCACTCCCACCAGCACCTGGTGTGCTCGCGGTGCGGTGTGATCCGCGACGTCCGCCCTTCCGGCGACCCGCTCGCCCTGCTCCCGGAGCGGGAGCGCTACGGATTCACCCTCGACGAGGCGACGGTCACCTACCGGGGGCTGTGCCCCTCCTGCACCTCCGCCTGACACGTCCGGAACTCTCCGGAGACCGCGCCCCTCGCACGGACGCACGGCACCCGCACAGCGCTCACGGCGGGCACGCGAAAACGACCGGTGTCCGGATCCCTGATCGGGACCCGGACACCGGTCATCAGTAGCGGGGACAGGATTTGAACCTGCGACCTCTGGGTTATGAGCCCAGCGAGCTACCGAGCTGCTCCACCCCGCGCCGTTGTGTTCACAACCTTAACCCACCGCGGCGATCAGCGCAAACCGCGGGGGCGCCCCCGCTCCCGCCCCCGCCTCAGGCCGTCAGCTCCTCGTGGAGGGCCTCGCTCAGCCGCGCGGCGCGCTCGGCGACCTCCGGCGGACCCAGCTCGACCGCGCGGGCGCACCAGTGGCGCCCGGCGGCCAGCTCGCCGCGCCGGGCGTTCAGCAGCGCCAGGCGCAGGGCGGCCCGGCCGTGGCCCGCCTCGGCCGCGCGCGTCCACCACAGGGCGGCCTCCGGCTCACTGCCCTCGCGGGCCAGCAGCAGGCCGAGGTTGAAGGCGCCGTTGCTGCTGCCCGCCTCCGCCGCGACCCGGTACCAGTGCGCGGCCCGGACCACGTCGCCGCGCGCCGCCGCGCACATGCCCAGCCGGACCTGCGCCCGCCGGTGCCCCTGCTCGGCGGCCCGCTCGTACCACTCCTCGTACTCGGCCGGCGGACCGTGCGCGTCCAGGGCGTCCGCCGTCGGGGCCTGGCGCTCCAGCAGCGCCGCCAGCCGGAAGGCACCCTCCACGCTGCCGCCGCCGGCCGCGCGGCGCAGGTGCCGCTCGGCGGTGTGGTCGTCGCCCTCGCGCAGCAGCGCGATGCCCACCTGGAGCGCCGCCTCGGTGTGACCGGCCGCGGCCGCCTGCTCGTACCACCGCCGTGCGCCCTCCTCCTCGCCGCGGCCCGCGTGCAGGATGCCGAGGTTGAACGCGGCGTCCACGCTGCCGGCTTCGGCGGCCTTGGAGAACCACGGCTCCGCCCCCGCCGCGTCGCCGCGCTGGAGCAGCAGCACGGCCAGCGCGTTGGCGGCCTCGCGGTGCCCGGCGTAGGCGGCACGGCGGTACCACTGCTCGGCCTGGGCGGTACGGACCCCGGCGGCGCACAGCAGCGCCAGGTTGAAGGCCCCGTTGATGTCACCCGCCTCCAGCGCGACGCGGTACCAGCGCTCCGCGGTCTGCCGCTCGCCCCGCTCGGCGTGCAGCGCGCCCAGGGCGTTGGCCGCGCTGCCGTCGCCGTCCTGGGCCGCGCGGCGCCACCACTCGGCGGCGCTGTCGGTGTCGCCCGCGTCGCGCAGCAGGAAGCCCAGGGCACGCGCGGCACGCGCCTCCCCGTCCTTGGCCGCCGTCAGATACCAGCGGGCCGCCTCCCGCAGTTCGCCGCGCTCCTCCAGGAGCGTGCCCAGCCGCAGGGCGGCACGCCGGTGGCCGCGTGCCGCGGCCTGGCGGTACCACTGCTCGGCCCCGGTGCCACCCTCCTGACGGCGCGCCAGGATCCGCGCGATGCGGTAGGCCGCCTCGCGGTGACCGCGCTCGGCCGCGGCCCGGAACCACTGCTCGGCCCCGGCCTCGCCCCGGTGCTCCATCAGATCGGCGAGGGCGTACGCGCCGAGGGTGTGGCCGGACTCGGCGGACTGCCGCAGCCAGTGCTCGGCGGCCGTCTCGTCGCCGCGCTCGCGGTGGTGGCGGCCCAGGGAGTGGGCGGCGGCCGCCGACCCCGCGAGGGCGGCCACCCGCCACCAGCCGGCGGCCTCCTCCGTCTGGCCGAGCTGGTGGAGCAGGACTCCCAGGTTGTTCGCGGCGGCGCGGTCGCCGGCGGCGGTGGCGGCGCGCAGGTACGGCTCGGCCCCTTCCAGGTCGCCCCGGCGCAGCAGCCGGGCGCCGAGCGCGCTGATGGCGTCCGTGTCGCGGTGATCGCGGAGGTCCGTGCGGCTCGCACCGCCCCCCGTGCCCTCATCTCTCGCCTTTTCCCCCATGAGGCCCATCGTCGCACCACCCGCAACCCGCGTACATCCGGTATACCGCCGCCAAGGAAGTCACTTCAGCGTTTTGTCGACTTCCCGATACAGCTACCATCCAAACGCAAAGCGCTACCGCGCGCCTCTCTTCTCACATGCCCAGCACAAGAAGAAGGACCCGGAGTCAGTGACTCCGGGTCCTTCTTCGTCAGTAGCGGGGACAGGATTTGAACCTGCGACCTCTGGGTTATGAGCCCAGCGAGCTACCGAGCTGCTCCACCCCGCGCCGTTGTGTTCACAACTTTAGCACGGCGCGGAGGGAGCTCACTCACCACCGGTTCACTCTTCCTTGCGTCCCTCGTCGTTGTCGGAGTTCTTGCCGTCGGATCCGCCGTCGCCGCCCGCCGACCGCTGCGCCTCGGCGGCCCGCTCGAGCGCGTCCTCCAGATCCTGCTGGGCCTGGCCGTAGGCGTCCCAGTCCTGGTTGCCCAGCGCCTCCTGGCCCGCCTCGAACGCCTCCTGGGCTTCCTGGAGGGCCTCCTGCACCGTCGGGTCCTCCGATCCCTCCGAAGGCGGCGGCGTGGTCTCCTCCTCGCCCGGAGGCGGCTCTTCCTCCGCCGGCGGCTCCTCGGTGCCCTCGACCCCGAAGACGGCGTTCAGCGCCTCGCCGAGGGTGTCCTCGAAGGCGGTCTCCTCGCCGTAGGTCACCAGCACCTTGCGCAGCAGCGGGTAGTTGGTGCCCGCGCCGCGGACGTAGACCGGCTCGACGTAGAGCAGGCCGCCCTCCAGCGGCACCGTGAGCAGGTTGCCGTACTCGACCTCCGAGTCACCGCGCCTGAGGATGTTGATCTCGTTGGCGATGTCGGTGTCGGAGTTGAACCGGCTCTGCACCTGCTGCGGACCGGACACCGTGGTGTTGGAGGGCAGCTTCAGGATCCTGATGGTCCCGTAGTCGTCGCTGCGGGCGTCGGCGTTGACCGCCATGAAGGCGCCGAGCGTCTCACGGCCGCTGGGGTTGAAGGTCGTGGTCAGGGAGAAGGTCTGCTCCTCCTGGTCCGGCATCTTCATGCTCAGGTAGTACGGCGGGACCGCGTTGCCCTTCTGCGTCGGGTCGTCCGGCACCTGCCAGCGTTCACTGCCGCTGTAGAACTGGCTCGCACTGGTGACGTGGTAGCGCGTCAGCAGCTCGCGCTGGACCTTGAACAGGTCCTGCGGGTAACGGAAGTGGTCCATCAGCTCATCGCTGACCTCGTCCTTCGGCTCGACCGTGCCGGGGAAGGCCTTCATCCAGGTCTTCAGCACCGGGTCCCGGTCGTCCCACTCGTAGAGCTTCACCTCGCCCGAGTAGGCGTCCACGGTGGCCTTGACCGAGTTGCGGATGTAGTTGACCCGGTTCTGCTGAGCGATGACCGCCCGCTGACCGTCGGTCAGCGCGTCGGCCGTGGTCTCGCCCAGGGTGGTCCGGGAGGAGTAGGGGTACTGGTTGGTCGTGGTGTAGGCGTCCACGATCCACTGGATGCGGTCTCCCACCACCGCCGGGTACGGGTCACCGTCGATGGTCAGCCAGGGGGCCACCGCCTCGACGCGCTCCTTGGGCGTGCGGTTGTACAGGACCCGCGAACCCCCGCCGATCGCGCCCGAGTAGAGGATCTGCGGCTCGTTGAAGGCCACCGCGTACGCCGCGCGGTTGGCGATGTTGCCCAGGCTGACCCCGCTGTCGCCCTTGTAGCTGTAGGTCTTCTCCTCGCTGCCGGCGATGTAGTCCAGTTCCTTCTGCGGGCCGCCGACGATGGAGTACTGCGTGGTCTTCTCGCCGTAGTAGACCCGCGGCTCGTAGCCGTCCTCGGCGAGCTCGCCCTCCGGCGGGAGGTTCTTCTCGATGAAGGCGGGGGCGCCGGTCGAGGCCACCTCGGTGCCCTTGCCGGCCACCATGCCGAAGCCGTGGGTGTACTTGAAGTGGTCGTTGATCCAGTTGCGCTCGGTGATGCCGTTGATGTTGATCTCGCGCAGACCGACGACGGTGTCCTGCTCCGCGCCGTCCTCGGTGGAGTACCTGTCCACGTCCAGGGTGGCCGGGAACTGGTAGTAGCTGCGGACCTGCTGGAGCTGCTGGAAGCTGGGCGAGACGACGTTCGGGTCGAGCAGCCTGATGCTGGCGGTGGTGTTCGCCGCTTCGCGCAGCTCCTCGTTGCTCGCCTCGCTCTCCCCCGAGTAGTTCGAGACCTTCGAGTCGCCGATGTCGTAGGCGTCACGGGTGGCGTCGATGTTCTTCTTGATGTACGGCGCCTCCTTGGCCTGCTCGTTCGGCTGGACCTGGAACTTCTGCACGATCGCCGGGTAGAGGCCGCCGATCAGGATCGCCGAGAGGACCATCAGGCCGAAGCCGATCACCGGCAGCTGCCAGGTGCGCCGCCACAGGGTGGCGAAGAAGAGCACCGCGCAGATGGCGGCGATGAAGAACAGGATCGTCTTCGCCGGGAGGTAGGCGTTGGCGTCGACGTACCGCAGGCCCGTCCAGTTGTCCGTCGCCTTGAAGTCACCGGACTTCACCGCCAGGCCGTAGCGGTCGAGCCAGTACGCCACCGCCTTGAGCGCCACGAAGACACCGAGCAGCACCGAGAGGTGACCGGTGGCCTGGGACGTCGCGCGGGCGCCCGGGGTGGTCAGGCGCAGCCCTCCGTAGAGGTAGTGCACCAGCGCGGCGGCCAGCAGGGAGAGCACCGCGGCCGCGAAGCCGAAGCTCAGCAGGAAGCGGTACCAGGGCAGGTCGAACGCGTAGAACGCCACGTCCTTGCCGAACTGCGGGTCGGCCGTGCCGAACGGGACGGCGTTCACCCACATCAGCCAGGTGCGCCACTGGCCGGCCGCCGACGCGCCGGCGATCAGCCCCACCAGCGCGGTGACCCCGAGGAGCACCCATTTCTTGTACGGGGCGATGCCAATCCGGTAGCGGTCCAGGTTCTGCTGCTCCAGCGACATCGCGCTCAGCGGGGGCCTGAGCCGGTGGGCCAGCCAGATGTTGAAGCCGACGGCCGCGGCCATCAGCAGACCGAAGACGGCGAACATGCCGATCTTGGTCCACAGGGTGGTGGTGAAGACGGTGGTGTATCGGACCGAGCGATACCACAACCAGTCGGTCCAGAACCCCGCGAACATGACGAAGAGCATGGCCAGCACGGCCAGCGCGCCCACCGTCATGAGCAGGGTCTTGGCGCGCCTGGAGGGCCTGCCGACACTGATCCTTGGTCCTGAGGGCCCGCCCGGGCCCCGGTCCGGCATCTGGAAAGCCAAGGTGCGCACCTCGAAGATCGCAGTGGATGGGACTGGCCCCGAATGCTAGGGCCCCACCCATGCAACTTACTGAACCTTTACCCGGTTCCCGCTCCCGGGGGGTTCAGCGGCACGATATGAGGATGAACAACCTTCCAATCGACGGCACACCTCTGGCCGCCAGCCCGCTGACCCGCGCCGTACTCGAGATCGACGATTACGTCTCGGGCCTGGGCTGGGACCAGCCCGCCCGGCTGTTCGCCCTGGTCGACACCGACCGGCTGCGCACCGAGGAACCCGCCCTGGCCGAGCAGCTCGGACTGGGCGGGGGCGGCGAGGCCCCCGCCCCGGCCCCCCTCACCCCCATCGAGCAGGACGAACTGCCCGCCGGGATCCCTCTGGACGAGTTCCTCGGCACCATCGCCTGGCCCGGCGCGGTCTCCGGGTGCGCGATGACGGTGGAGCGGCTGATGCTGCCGCCTTCGGCGGAGGCGTCCGTACCCGAGAACCTCCAGGAGGAGGGCGCCGAGGAGCGACTGGCCCGCTGGGTGGCCGAGCACCCCGAACGCCAGGAGGTCCGGATGACCGTGGCGGTGCTGCGCGACGGCGCCCGGGAGTCCGCACTGCGGCTGCGCGAGAAGGACTCGCCGACCGAGGTGCTCACCGGCCCCGATCTGGTGCCCGGGCTCACCGAGGCGCTGGCCGCGACCTTCGGCGACTGACGGCCGGCCCGCGGCGGAGACCGCCGGACGGGCGAGGGGGAGCGGGTCAGCCTGCCGCGCACCGCGGCAGGCCGGCCGTCTCCCCCGCCCGGATGTCCTCCAGGGCGCCCAGGGCGTCGTCGATCGTGCCGACCTTCACCAGGGTCAGTCCCTCGGGGACGTCGCGGGCGGCGTTGGCGCAGTTGTCCTCGGGGGTGAGGAAGTACTCGGCGCCCTTGTCCCGGGCGGCGATGGTCTTCATCCCTATGCCGCCGATCGGGCCGACCCGCCCCTCGCCGTCGATGGTGCCCGTACCGGCCACGAACTCGCCGCCGGTGAGGTCGCCGGGGGCGAGCTTGTCCATGATGCCGAGGGCGAACATCAGCCCGGCGCTGGGACCTCCGACATCGGCCAGTTCGATGTCTATCTCGAACGGGAAGGTGTGGTCGAGTCCCGCCCGGATCCCGACGACGGCCCGCCCGTCGTCGTCGGCCTCACCGGTGGTGACGGTGACCTCCCGGGAGCCGGTGGGCTCCTCGCCCGCCTTCTCGGCCGCCCGGGCGTCCTTGGCCGGGACGACGGTGAAGACCACGTCCTCGCCGGGCTCGTGGCCGGTCACCAGCTCGGCGACGTCGCCCGGTTCCTCCACGGCCTCGCCGTCCACGGCCGTGATCACGTCCCCGGCGTGCAGCCTGTCCTCGGCCGGCCCGCCCCTGACCACGGAGGCGACGACCACCCGCTCGCCGACCGGGATGTCCAGCTCCCGCAGGGCGGCGACCTTGGCGCTCTCCAGCGACTGGGTGAACTCCTCGGCGTTCTCCTCGCGCACCTGCTCGGCCGACTTGTCGTCGGGGTAGAGGGTGTCGTGCGGGACGACGGCGCTGTCCTCCGCCAGCCAGCCGTAGACGGCCTCCACGAGGTTCATCCGGTAGTCGGCGCCGGTGACGCGGACGGTGGTCATGTTCAGGTGCCCGGACGGTTCGTAGGTCTTCCTGCCTTCGACGCTCAGCACCGGTTCGCCGTCGTGCTCGCCGAGCGTGTTGACGGTGGGGCCCGGTGACATCTCGGCGTACGGCACCCTGATGAGGACCGCGGCGCAGAGCACGGCTATGAGCAGCAGGGTCGAGGTGAGCATCGTCGCGGTCCGGCGTGGCATGGCACGACAGTACGGGAACCGCGCGTCAGTCGGCGGCGTGGGCCCGTCCGTCCGGGGCCGTGCGGGACATGGCGGCGGAGCCCTCGCGGCCGCCCTGGTCCTCCCGCTCCGTCCCGTTTCCGTGCGGGCGTTCCATGGCGGCGCGGAAGGCCTCGTATCCGGCGACCCCGTCGGCGTCCCCGAAACCGCTGGGTTTGCGCGAGGCCCACACGGACCACACGGCCGCCCCGACCGCGGCGACGAACGGAATCAGCAACCAGGCGAGTGCCGCCACAGTGACCTCCCGATCCTCGAGTGCGCCGGAGATACGGCCTATGAGCAGACTAGATCCCGGATGATTCAACCGTTCCGGCAGGGGTGCCCTTCCGCAACTCCACGCCCCGGGAAACCGCCCGCTCCTGGGCACCGGCTCTGCGGGGACTGTTCCCGGCCACCGCTCCGGCACACCCCGCGCGGCCATGGCACAGCTGCCCGGGAGCGCACCGGCGGGTTCCGGCCGGCTCCTAGGCCCCCACCCACTCCTCGGTGCCGTCCGCGAAGGTCTGGTGCTTCCAGATCGGCACCCGGTGCTTCAGGTCGTCGATCAGGCGGCGGCACGCCTCGAACGCCTCGGCGCGGTGTGCGCAGGAGACGGCGACGACCACGGCCAGGTCACCGACCGACAGGTCGCCCACCCGGTGGACCGCGGCGAGCGCCCGTACGGGGAGACCGGACGCGACCTCCTCCGCGACCCGGCGGAGCTCGGCCTCGGCCGTGGGGTGGCAGGAGTAGCCGAGCCCGGTCACCCCCGCACCCCCGTCGTGGTCGCGCACAGTGCCCGCGAACAGCGCGGTACCGCCCGCCGAGGCGTCGCCGACGGCCGCGAGGACCTCGTCCACGGAGAGCGGGGTGTCGCGGATCGCCAGGAGGCGGACCGGGTCGGGCGCCGCCCGCTCCCCGGGGTGGTCGTACGTCTGTGCCATGGGGCCATGGTGCCGTACGGGCGCGGGCGCGCGGCGGCGGCCCGCCGACACACCGGTGCCGCCCTCCGGCGTCAGACCCGGCGGCGGGCCTTGCGGGCGCGCCTGACCAGGGCCGCGGTGCCCACCAGGGCGACGGTCGCGCCCGCGGCGCCGAGCGTGGTGGCGTCCTTGCGGCCCAGACGGCGGCCCGCGACCGCGTGGCGCCCGGCCGCCTCCTCCAGCAGCGCGGCCAGCACCTCCTCGTTGGTCCACTTCGGCCGCCAGCCCGCCTCGTGCAGCCGGGAGCCGCTGACCACCCAGGGATGCATGGTGTACGCCAGGTCACCGGCCGGGGAGGGCGTCAGCCCCAGGCGGTGGAGCCGGGAGGCGGCGCCGAGCGCGACGGCGGAGGGCAGCTCCATGCGGCGGATACCGGACAGCTCCTCGACCTCCTCCTGCTCCAGCCAGCCGTCGCAGCCGACCGCCAGCTCGCCCTCCGCCTTCTCCAGCGCCGCGTACTCCAGGGCGCCGGCCAGGTCCTCGACGTGGCAGAACTGCCAGCAGGGCCGGGAGCCGGCCACGACCAGCAGGCGCGGGGACTCGAAGTAGCGGGTCAGGGCGGTGTCGGTGCCGCCGACCAGGACGGTGGGGCGCACGACCGTGACGTTCAGTCCCGGGTGCGCGCGGGGGGCGCGGCGGGCGAGGCGTTCGATCTCCAGCAGGTCGCCCACCCCGGTGGCCTCGGCGGTCGCCCGCAGCTCGGCGTCCTCGGCCAGCGGCACGTCGTTGTCGGGCAGGGCCCCGTAGACCATCGCCGAGGTGCACAGCACCACCCGGCGCACGCCCGCGGCGGCGGCTGCGGTCAGCACGGTCTGGGTGCCGCGCACGTTGTAGGCGGTACGCGCGGCGGGGTCGGTCTCCAGGTCCAGGTCGAGGGCGAGGTGGACCACGGTGTCCACCGGCTCGCCGTCACCGCGCAGCCGGTCGGCGATGGCCGGGTCCCGCACGTCCAGGACGTGCCACTGCGCGCCGTCCACCGCGCCGCGGCGCTCGTCGAGCGCGATGACCCGCCCCGCCTCCGGGGAGGCGACGAGCCGCTCGGTGAGCAGCGCGCCGACCCCCGATGCGGCGCCGGTGACCGCGACGACGGGCCCTGCGGCTCCGTTACGCGGACCGCGAACGTTTGGCTCCTGGGAACTCACCCGGTGTCTCCCGCGGTTGTCTCTGGGTACGACGTGCGCAGGCTCCATCCTGCACGAGAGGTGTCTAGGCTGGATGTGGAGCCCGCCACATCGCACACCATCCCACCGACGTCCCACCGTCCCATCCACCAGAGCCGAGGAACCCCGTGAGTGACATCCCATTCGGATTCGGCATGCCGCCCGAGGAGCCCGAGGAGGGCGACGACGGACGGAAGAAGGGCGACAAGGGCGGTCAGGGCGGCCCGCAGAACCCGTTCGGGCTCGGCGGCACTGGCGGCGCCGACAACCCGCTCGCGGCGATGTTCGGATCGCTGGGCGGCGGGCCCGGCGGGTTCGACCCGAACGACCTGGGTGCCGCGTTCCAGCGGCTCGGCCAGATGCTCAGCTACGAGGGCGGGCCGGTCAACTGGGACATGGCCAAGGACATCGCCCGGCAGACCGTCGCCGCGGGCACCCCGGACGGCACCAAGGACGCCAGCGTCGGCCCGCGGGAACGGAAGGCGGTGGAGGAGGCCGTACGCCTGGCCGACCTGTGGCTGGACGGCGTGACCTCGCTGCCCTCCGGCTCCGGTTCGGCCCTCGCCTGGAGCCGCGCCGAGTGGGTGGAGTCCACCCTCCCGGTGTGGAAGGACCTGGTGGACCCGGTAGCCGAGCGGGTCGGGGCGGCCATGGGCGACGTGCTCCCCGAGGAGATGCAGGCCATGGCCGGCCCGCTGCTGGGGATGATGCGCTCCATGGGCGGCGCGATGTTCGGCACCCAGATCGGTCACGCGCTGGGCGTACTGGCCGGCGAGGTGGTCGGCTCCACCGACATCGGGCTGCCGCTGGGGCCGAAGGGCCGGGCGGCGCTGCTGCCGGCCAACATCGCGGCCTTCGGCGAGGGCCTGGGCGTGCCCCTGGAGGAGGTGCGGCTCTACCTGGCACTGCGCGAGGCGGCACACCAGAGGCTGTTCGCCCACGTCCCGTGGCTGCGCTCGCACCTGTTCGGCGCGGTCGAGGGGTACGCGCGCGGGATCAGGGTGGACACGGCCAAGCTGGAGGACGTCGTCGGGCAGCTCGACCCCTCACGCCCGGAGGAGCTGCAGGAGGCGCTGCAGCAGGGCATGTTCCAGCCCGAGGACACCCCCGAGCAGAAGGCGGCCCTGGCCCGGCTGGAGACGGCGCTGGCGCTGGTCGAGGGCTGGGTGGACGCGGTGGTCCACGCCGCGGCCGAGCCCCATCTGCCGTCCGCCTCCGCCCTGCGCGAGACGCTGCGCCGCCGCCGCGCCGGCGGCGGTCCGGCCGAGCAGACGTTCGCCACGCTGATCGGACTGGAACTGCGGCCCCGGCGGCTGCGCGACGCCTCCCGGCTGTGGGCCTCGCTCACCGACGCCCGCGGGGTGGACGGCCGCGACGGGCTGTGGGCGCATCCGGACATGCTGCCGACCGCCGAGGACCTCGACGACCCGGACGGCTTCGTCCACCGCGAGCAGCTGGACTTCTCCGAGCTGGAGGGGCTGCTGGGCAAGGAGTCCGGCGCGGAGGGCGGCACAGAGGGCGGGCGCGGCCCGGACCCGGACGGCGGGGACGAGCACGGGGACGGCGGGGACGAGCGCGGCGGCGCCCGGTGAGCCTGCACGAGGACGCGGCGCGGACGCTCAGGGAGTGGTCCGCGCCGGACGGCGTACAGGAGGCGCTGCGCCTGGCGTACCGCGAACATCTGGCCGCCCGCCCGGACGGCGTGTGGCGGTCCTGCGCGGACGGGCACATCACGGCGAGCGCGCTGGTGGTGGACCCGCGCCGCGGACGCGTCCTGCTGACACACCACCGCAAGCTGCGGATGTGGCTCCAGACGGGCGGGCACTGCGAGCCCGGCGACACCGCACTCGCCGGGGCCGCCCTGCGGGAGGCGGCCGAGGAGTCGGGTATCGGGGGGCTCGCCCTGCTGCCGGGCGGGCCCGTCCGCCTCGACCGGCACCACACGCCGTGCGCCTGGCACCTGGACGTGCAGTACGCCGCCCTGGCGCCCGAGGGCGCGGCCGAGAAGGCCGGCGAGGAGTCGCTGGAACTGCGCTGGTTCGACTGGGAGGAGGTCGCGGACGTGGCCGACGACTCCGTCGTACGGCTGGCGGACCGCGCCCGCGCACTGCTGTGACACCGGGGCGCGCGGGCAGCGCCCGCGCGCCCCGGGTCTTCCTGCCGTTCAGTTGGTCCAGATGTTGCCCTGGTTCTGGCCGCGTGCGCCGTGCTGGCCCATGCCGTACTGCGCGCCCGGGCCGGCTGCCGCGTTCTGCGGTGGCAGCAGCTCGCTGGGCTGGACGAGGGCGAAGCCCTGGCCCGTGAAGTTCAGCTCCCAGCCCTCCCCCGTGCCGCCCCGCCGGCGGAACACGCTCTGGGAGCTGGTCTGGGCCTGCATCTGCACCCGCAGCGAGCTGGACCAGGCGACCACCGCGTCGGAGTCGGCGCTGACGTACCGCTCCGGGGCGACCTGGAGCGCGAGGGGCTGGCCGGAGGTCATCAGCGCGACCTTGCCGTGCCCTGTGATGTTGAGGTTGTACGCGCCGGAGCCGGAGATCCCGGACTGGCTGTCAACGGCGATCACCTCCCAGTGCAGGGAGGAGTCCAGCGCCAGCACGTAGGAGCTGTCGACCGTCAGGCCCTCGGACTCCACGTCCATGATGTGGATGTACTGGGCGAGATTGGCCAGGTAGACCGTGCCCTGCCCGGAGCAGCGCATCAGATCCAGGCCCTCGCCGGTCCGCGACCGCCCGCGGCGCCGGCCACCGCTCTCGTACTCCCCGTCGAACTCCATCAGGCCCTGGTAGGCGACCATCGCGCCCTTGCGGGCGAGCACGTCGTCCTGGCCGCCGAGCAGGACCCGCAGCAGTTGCGGGTTCTGCAGGGCGTAGCGGTCCTGGCTCTGCACCTCGGTGTGGCCGAAGAGCGGACTCTGCATGGTTCTTCCTTCCCCCTCAGCCCCGCACGCGCAGGCGGTCGGCGCTGTCCTCGCTGGGCTGTACGACGACGAATCCCCGGCCGGAGAAGGCGATCTGGTACGCCTCGCCACTGCCCCGGCCGATCAGCGCGCCCGCCTTCATGCTCCGCTTGCCCTTCATCCTCAGCCCCGAGGACCAGGCCACCAGTGCGTCGGGGTCGACGTACGTCTCGTCCTCGCCGCGTCCGCAGTCCACGACGACGGGGGTGCCGCGGGAGGTGAGGGCGACCCAGCCGGTACCGGACATCCCGACGTTGAACATGCCCTGTCCGGAGAACTTCGCCAGACCCTTGACGCGCTCGACACCCCACTGGAGGTGGGCGTCGAAGGCGAGGAGGTTGGTGCCGTTGACGGAGACGGCCTCGTTGTCGAGGTTCAGGCAGACGACGTCGGCGCCGTAGTCGGCCAGGTAGAGCAGTCCGTCGCCGCTGCACTTCATCAGCGGGGCGCCTTCTCCGGTGAGCCACTGCGAGGCGGCCTGCCGGACGGCCGGCGGATTGGCCTCGTACTGGACGAAGCCCTCGTAGGCGACCATCGAGCCGGAACGGGCGAAGACGTCCTGGCCGCCGGCCATGGCGATCTTCACCATGTGCGAGCCGTGGTTCTCCATGCGGGCGGCGGGCGGGGCCGGGGCGTGGCCAGGGACCCCCGGGATCGCTGTGTGGTCCATGACGGGCTCCCTCAGACCTCGTAGGGCTGGACGACGATGAAGTTGCCGGGCGCGCCGCGGAACTGGAGGTTCACGGTCTCCCCGCTGTGGCCCGGGTAGGCGTTGCGGCGCAGCCGCACCTGGCTGGAGATGATCACCTGGGCCGCGGCGGACCAGGCGACGACGGCCTGGCTGTCGGCGAAGGTGGTCGGGGTGACGGGCAGGACGACCGGGGTGCCCTGCGTCTTGACCACGACGGTTCCGGTGCCCTGGAACTGCATGGTGAACAGCGCACCGCCGGGGATGCCGTGGCCGTCGATCCGGCGCACCTCGTACTGGAGGGTCTCGTCGAAGGCGAGCACGTTGTCGGCGGAGACGCAGACGGCGTCGCCCTGGAGCTCGATGGGGTGGACGTGCGCGGCGTTCTCGGCGAAGAACACCTGGCCGCGGCCGGTGCAGCGCATGAGCTGCATCTCCTGGCCGGTGGCGTTGCCGATGATCCGGCCCGCGAACCCGGCGCCCTTGTGGGAGAAGTCGACCTTGCCCTGGTAGAGCACCATGCTGCCCTGGCGCGCGAGGACGCCCCGGCCGTCGTGGGAGAGGTCGGCGCGGATCAGCGCCGGGTTCTGCAGGGTCCAGCGCTGCCCGGTGGGCGCCTCGCGGTACTTCTCCAGCGCGGCGCCGATGCCGGCCGCAGGTCCCTGGGGCACCGGCGGGGCACCGGGGTGGCCGGGGGCCTGCCCGAAGGGCTGCTGCGGAGCCTGCGGCTGCCCGAAGGGGTTGGGCACGGCCTGGCCCGGGGCGTCGGGGGCCGGGGGTATCGGGGCGGACGGGGGCGGAACGGGCGGGGCCGCCTGTCCGGGGAACCCGGGCTGGACGGGCCCGCCCCCGTAGGGGGGCGCGGCGGGCTGCGCCGGCTGCCCGAAGGGCTGCCGGGCGGGCGCGGGTGCCGGTGCGGGAGCCTGCCGCGGAGCCGCGGGGGCCGCC
Organism: Streptomyces shinuiensis; assembly: GCF_043660855.1. Taxonomy (NCBI): domain Bacteria; kingdom Bacillati; phylum Actinomycetota; class Actinomycetes; order Kitasatosporales; family Streptomycetaceae; genus Streptomyces; species Streptomyces shinuiensis. The sequence goes on from NZ_JBIHML010000001.1 coordinate 1,933,189, forward strand.
GGGGGCGCGAAGCCGGGCGCCGGTCCGGCGGGCGGCGCGAAACCGGGCGCCGCCTGCGGGGCCGGTGCGGGAGCGGGTGCGGGCTCCTCCTCCATCACCTCGCCGCCGAAGTGCTTCAGCAACGCCTCCAGCCCTCCGTCGAACCCCTGCCCGACAGCCGCGAAGCGCCAGACGTCCTTGAGGTAGAAGTCGCCGAGCATCACGGCCCGCTCGGTGGTGAACTCCGAGCCGTCGAACGAATAGCGCACGACCTCCTCACCGCCCGCGACGACCCGCAGATAGCCGGGATCGGTCCGGGACATCTGCCCGTCGCCGTCGATCGTGGCGGTGAAGGAGAGCTTCTGGATGTTCGCGGGAATGCGGTCCAGCGTCACCCTGAAGGATTCGGTGTCGCCCGCCTGGGCTCCCAGCAGCCGGATCGCCCCCTCCGGTGACTCGGGCTGGTTGAAGAAGACGAAGTATCGGTCGTCCGCCAGCCGCTCGTCGGCGTCGAGACCGAAGCAGCTGATGTCGAAGGACAGCCCCGGCGCGGAGATCCGTACGCCCACGTACAGGTCCGTCCCGGCCGTCAGGTCGCTGATCTTGGCCTTGTGGCCTCGTTGGAATTCCCTGGCCATGCGTGACGACCGTCCCCCGTCCTAAGCGGTGAATTGCGTTGCGCCAGGCTAACCGGTGCTCCCCGCGGCTCACTCGCCCCCGTCGCGGGGAAGATTGGGCAGCCGGCCCGCGGCGATCACGCCCTCGAGGAATCCCCGGGCCCTCTCCGTACGCGGATAGGTCTCCAGCAGCCGCCAGAACTGTGGGCCGTGACCCGGTACCAGCAGATGGGCCAGCTCGTGCAGGAGGACGTAGTCCAGGACGTACTCCGGCATTCCCTGCAGACGGTGGGAGAGGCGGATGCTGCCCTCGGCGGGGGTGCACGAGCCCCAGCGGGTGTTCTGGTTGGTGACCCAGCGCACGGTGGCCGGGCGGGCGCGCCCGAGCAGGTACTGCTCGGACAGCCGCACCGCGCGGGCGGCCAGCTCCCCGTCGTCGAGTGTCCTCCTGCTCTCCTGGGCGGCCAGCTTGTCGAGCATGACGCCCACCCAGCGCCGCTCCTCCTCCTCCGACATCCGGGCCGGGATGAGGACGACGGTGCGGCCGCCCTCCCGGTAGGCGGAGACCGTACGGCGGCGGCGTGTGCTGCGGCGGACCTCGACCGCGTCCGGCCGCGGCGCCGTGCCGCCCGCGGCCGCGCCGTCCGGGCCGGGGCCCGGCTTCTCGACGCTGTTCAGCGGGTCTGCGGGCATGCCACGACGTTACCCGCCGGCATCGGTGGAAGTCCCGCCTCCGGGGCACTCGCGGGGACGCACGCCTGCGCGCGAGCCGGTAACGCGCCTCCTGAGCGCCCCCGCACACCCGGTATGACGAACGCCGCTCCCTGTGGACGGCTCTCCGCTGAGGCCGCGGCGGAGGACGCAGGCTGGGTCCGTCCGGTCTTCTCCCCGGCGCCGGGTGCGCCGGGAGTGACTCAGAAGTGGTTGAGCAATGGCTCAGCAATGGTTCAGGGGGCTGCCGTGCATCCGATGATCAAACCCGCGCTCCGGCGTGCCTGGCGGGACCGGAACACCGTGCGGTACGGAGTGGCGCCCGCGCACGCGGTGCTGCTGGGTCCGGTGGACACCGCGACCGGCGGTTTCCTGGAGCTTCTCGACGGTACCCGCAGCCTTCCGCAGCTCAGACAGGCCGCCGAGTCGATGGGGCTCGGGGCGGACGCGGCCGACCGGCTGGTGGCACGGCTGACGGCCGCGGGACTGCTGGACGACGCCACGGCTCACCGGCGGGCGGCGGCCCGGGTGGACGACCGGCTCCGCCCGGACCTGGGATCGCTCTCGGTGCTCCGGCCCGAGCCGGGCGGTGGGGTGCGCCGGCTGGCCGCCCGGGCGGCGGCCCGGGTACAGGTGCGTGGCGCGGGACGGGTCGGAGCGACGGTGGCGGCACTGCTGTCGGCGGCCGGGGTGGGGCAGGTGGACGTGGTGGACGGAGGCTGCGTGGCACCGTGGGACACCGCCCCCGGGGGCATCGCCCCCGACCGGACCGGCGAGCGGCGGGCCTCGGCCGCGGGCCGGGCGGTACGGCGGGCGGCCGCCGGGGCCCGGCCGCCCCGCCCCGGCCGGGGGGACGGCACGCCGGCACTCGCTCTGGTGGTGATCGCCCCGCGCGACGGCCTGGCCGCCTACGCCCCGGATCCCGGCGCGGCCGAGGAGCTGATCCGGAGCGGGCAGCCGCATCTGTACGCCGGTGTCGTCGAGGCCACCGGCTTCGTGGGGCCGCTGGTACTGCCGGGCACGGCGGCCTGTGCGGAGTGCCTGATGCTCGGGTGCACCGAGCGGGAACCCACCTGGCCGCTGGTGGTGGCACAGTGGAGGTCGGCACGGCGGTCGGCGGTGCCCGCCTGCGACGTGGCGCTGGCGACGGTGGTCGCGGGGGCCACCGCCTCCTGCGCGCTGAGTTTCCTGGACGGGGACGAGAGCTGTGTCACGGACTCGCGGCAGCACTGGGTACTGCCGCGGCTGCGCGCCGAGTGCGAGCCGGTGCCGCCTCGTCCGGAGTGTCCGTGCGGCGCGGCTTCCGGGCACGACGGCCGCCCGCTCTCGGCGGACGGGGCCCGGCGGTCCACAATGGCCACATGACCGCTGTCCTCGGCGCTGCCACCTGGTCGTGCTGTCGGGAAGTTGGAGGGGCACATGTCGGATCTTCCGCGTAAGGCCGTCACCCGTACCGCCAAGCTGGCCGCGCTGCCGCTGGGGATGGCGGGGCGTGCGACCTGGGGGCTGGGCAAGCGGATCGGCGGGTACTCCGCGGACCTGGTCGGGCAGGAGTTGCAGCAGCGCACCGCCGAGCAGCTGTTCAAGGTCCTCGGAGAGCTGAAGGGGGGTGCCATGAAGTTCGGCCAGGCGCTGTCGGTCTTCGAGTCGGCGCTCCCGGAGGAGGTGGCCGGCCCCTACCGCGCGGCGCTGACCAAACTCCAGGAGGCGGCGCCGCCGATGCCGGTGGCCACGGTGCACGCCGTGCTGGCCGAGCGCATGGGCGAGGACTGGCGGGAGCTGTTCGAGGAGTTCGAGGACAAGCCCTCGGCGGCGGCCTCGATCGGGCAGGTGCACCGCGGGATCTGGCACGACGGCCGCCCGGTGGCCGTGAAGGTGCAGTACCCCGGTGCCGGTGAGGCGCTGCTGTCGGACCTGAACCAGCTGGGGCGGTTCGTCCGGCTGCTGGGCCCGCTCATTCCGGGGGTGGACATCAAGCCGCTGGTCTCGGAGATGCGCGACCGGCTCAGCGAGGAACTGGACTACGAACTGGAGGCGCGGGCGCAGCGGGCGTATGCGGAGGAATTCGCCGGCGACCCGGACGTGCGGGTGCCGGACGTGGTGTACCAGTGCGACCAGGTGCTGGTCACCGAGTGGCTGGAGGGTGTGCCGCTGGCCGATGTGATCGGGGACGGCAGCCGTGAGGAGAGGGACCGGGCCGGGCAGTTGCTGGCGCGTTTCCTCTTCTCCGGCACGGCCCGCACCGGGCTGCTGCACGCCGACCCGCATCCGGGTAACTTCCGGCTGCTGACCGGCGACGCCCCTGACGGGCCGCCCGAGCGGTGGCGGCTGGGGGTGATGGACTTCGGCACGGTCGACCGACTGCCGGAGGGGCTGCCGCCGACGATCGGCGTCGCGCTGCGGATGGCGCTCGACGGCGATGCGGAGGCGGTCCACGAGTTGCTGTGCGACGAGGGGTTCATCAAGCCGTCCGTCGAGCTGGACCCGGACGCGGTGCTGGAGTACCTCCTGCCGATCATCGAACCGGCGCAGGCGGAGGAGTTCGTCTTCTCCCGGGACTGGATGCGGGAGCAGGCCGCGAGGATCGCCGATCCGCGTTCACCCGCCTACCAGCTGGGCAAGCAGCTCAACCTGCCGCCTTCCTACCTGCTGATCCACCGGGTGACGCTCAGCACGATCGGTGTGCTGTGCCAGCTCGGCGCACAGGTGCGCATGCACGAGGAGATGGAGGCGTGGGTGCCCGGTTTCCTGCCGGAGGAGGACGAGGAGGAGTACTTCGACGGTGCCGGGGAGGAGGCAGAGGTGACGGAGACCTCCGCCTGAACGCCCCGGGCGGCCGGGACTCGCCGCGCCCGCGCGGAAGGACGCGGGGGCCGGGGCGTCACCGCCCCGGCCCCCGTCCTCTGTCGTTGTCCTCTGCTCCCGGCCGTCCGTCCGGCCTCGTCCTCGGTCCGTCAGGGTCGGCGGACGGGAGCGGTCACCGGCTCCGGCGGTGGCCGGAGCCGGTGAGCCGTCACTGCATGATGGCCAGGGCCAGCGCGCGTCGGGCCCGCAGGGAGGCCCGTTCGGCACGGCGCTGCATACGGCGGGCGGTGATCACCCGGTGGCCGAGTTGTTCAGACTCGGCCACCCGCATGCGTTCACGCATATGGGCGCGGGCCATGGCTTCTGGGATGAGTTGCATGTCGCGGGTCCTGTTCCGGGGCGAGGCGGTGGCCTCGGGCTGTGTGCTTGCGTGGTTGTCGGTGTTGAGGGTCATAGCGGAATCCGGCTTCGGGAAGGGACGCAGCTCGGGACCGTGCGTCGCGGGGTGATCGATCGTGCCGACGGTGTTCATGCCGTGACCGGGTTCTTGCGGGGGCGGCCACGCGGCCGCTTGCGGGGAACGACCACCCCCTGGACGAACAGCTCGCCGCCCCAGACACCCCAGGGCTCGCGGCGGTCCTTCGCACCGGCGAGGCAGGCCTCGCGCAGCGGGCAGGTCTGGCAGAGGGACTTGGCGTACTCCACGTCGGCCGGCGACTCGGCGAAGAAGACCTCCGGGTCGTAGCTGCGGCAGGGCACGGCCACACCGAGACGCTCGATGGCGTCGTCGAGCTCGGTGAGCGTGGTGAGCGGGGTCAAGGGGTCCTCCGTGGAATCGGACGTTCGGATCGGGTCGGGCTGTACGGACGGGGCGTGCGTCTGGATGTGCACGGCGGTGGATTCCTCGTCTGTGTGTCGTCTCTTCGACCCGGCTGGTGGCCGGGTCACTTGGGGAAAACAGAAGGGCCGCGGATCCCGGTGTGGGTTCCGCGGCCCTGGAAGGTGCCGACCTGATCGTGCCGATCAGGCTGGATCTCTCCAGGGTTCGAGCCCACGGAAGGCCCACATCGTGTGGTGCTTGGCCTGCTTCTGTCCGTTGCCGGCACCGTTGGCCGCGCCGGTGAGGGCATAGGCGTCAGCCTGTGCCGCCGCCACTACCGCGGGTGCCTGGGTCGGTCGCTCGCTGACCCGCTCGCGAATCGACAGAACCGCGAGGGAGGCCGGACGCGCGGCCGCGAAACCGAAGGCACGGGTGCCGGACAGGCGGGAGCCGAGCAGGCAGGAGGCGAGGACCTCGCGACCGGTCGGTTCCGTCGTGATCCTGGTGATCGTGGTCATCGAAGCTCGCCTCCTCTCGGCGCTTGGGGGATCGATCGGGTGTGTCGATCCGGACGTTCAGGGTTCAGTACAGCATGGATCCGATGGAGCCAGTAGGCCCCGCTCGTCCATGTCCGGAAGGCTATGAGGGTTTGGACGGCCCGCGCAAACTATTTTCCCGGCGGATTCGTAACAGCCTCTGTGACAGATTCCGGAATCTCTTCGTCCGCTTGTTCGCCCGCAGCTTCCCCGTGGTCCGCACCGATCTCCTCGCCCGCGCACAGGGCCAGCACATCGGCGCCGAACCTCTGGAGTTTGCGCCCGCCCACGCCTGGGATCCGCGCCAGCTCCGCCTCGTTGTCGGGCAGGGCCTCGGCGATCGCCATGAGGGTCTTGTCGGTGAAGACGCAGTAGGCCGGCTGGCCGAGCTGCCGTGCCTGGGCCGAGCGCCACTCGCGCAGCCGCTCGTACAGCTCCTCGTCGAGGTCGGAGGGGCAGCCCTCGCAGCGCATCAGCTTGATCTCGCCCGCGTCGGTGAGGGTGCGCCCGCACACCCGGCACCGCACCGGACCGCGCCGCCTGCGCGACCGTCCGCCGCCGCGCTCCACCCCGCCTGCGCCGCCGGCTCGGCCGCCGTCCGGCGAGGAGCCGGGCCGCAGCCCCGCCAGGAACCGGCTCGGGCGGCGTCCGCCCCGGCCTCCCGGCGAGCGTGACAGCGCCCAGGACAAGGAGAGGTGGCGCCGGGCCCGGGTTACGCCCACATAGAGCAGCCGGCGCTCCTCCTCGACCTGCTCGTCGGTCTTCGCGTAACTGATCGGCAGCGTCCCGTCCGTCAGGCCGACCAGGAAGACCGCGTCCCACTCCAGGCCCTTGGCCGAGTGCAGCGAGGCGAGGGTGACGCCCTCGACGGTGGGGGCGTGCTGGGCGTTCGCCCGCTCGTCCAGTTCGGCCACGAGGTCGGCCAGTGCCGCCTGCGGCCGGGCCCGCACGAAGTCCTCGGCCAGCCGCACCAGGGCGGCCAGGGACTCCCAGCGGTCGCGTACCGCTCCCGATCCGGCCGGGGGCTGCGGCGTCCAGCCGGTACCGCCGAGCACCGCACGGACCTGGGAGGGGAGGTCCACGGCATCGGCCAGCAGCGGGTCGTTGCCCCCGGCGCGTGCCGCACCGCGCAGGGCGACGCCGGCCTCGCGCACCTCGGGCCGTTCGAAGAACCTCTCGGCGCCGCGCAGTTGGTAGGGCACCCCCGCGTCCGCCAGGGCCTGTTCGTAGACCTCGGACTGGGCGTTGACGCGGTAGAGCACCGCGACCTCGCTGGCGGGGACTCCGGCGTCCATCAGCTCCCGGATGCGGCGGGCGACGCCCTCGGCCTCGGCGGGCTCGTCCGGGTACTCGGTGTAGACGGGCTCGGGCCCGGCCTCGCGCTGGGAGAGCAGCTCCAGCCGGTGCTCGGCGGCCCGGCCCCGGGCCTGGGCCAGCAGCCCGTTGGCCAGATGCACCACCTGCGGCGTGGAGCGGTAGTCGCGCACCAGCTTCACCACCGTGGCGCCGGGGTGCCGGGCGCGGAAGTCGAGCAGGTGGTCGGGGGTGGCCCCGGTGAAGGAGTAGATCGTCTGGCTGGCGTCGCCGACGACGCAGATGCTCTCCCGGTCCCCCAGCCACAGCTCCAGCAGCCGCTGCTGCAGGGGGCTGACGTCCTGGTACTCGTCCACCACGAAGTGCTGGTACTGCCGCCGCACGGTGTCGGCGATGTCCGGCCGCTCCTGCAGGATGCCGACCATGAGCAGCAGCACGTCCTCGAAGTCGATGACCGAGCGCTCGCGCTTGAGCTGCTCGTAGAGCCCGTAGATCCGGCTGACCTCGGCCGGGTCGCGCGGGGCCTCGCGCGAGGACTTCGCCATCGCGGCCGGATAGTCCTCCGGGACGCTCTGGGTGACCTTGGCCCACTCGATCTCGCCCGTCACATCGCGCAGTTCGTTGCGGTCGAGCCGAATGCGGCAGCGTGCCGCGGCCTCGGCGACGAGCTGGACCTTGCGCTCCAGCAGACGCGGCAGATCGCCGCCGATCGCCTTCGGCCAGAAGAACTGCAACTGGCGCAGGGCGGCGGAGTGGAAGGTGCGGGCCTGCACACCGCCCGCGCCGAGCTGGCGCAGCCGCCCGCGCATCTCGCCCGCCGCGCGGTTGGTGAAGGTGACGGCCAGCACGCTCGCGGGCGGGAGCACCCCCGCCAGCACCCCGTACGCGATCCGGTGCGTGATCGCGCGCGTCTTGCCCGTACCGGCCCCCGCCAGCACGCACACCGGGCCGTGCAGTGCCGTCGCCACCTCGCGCTGCTCGGGATCGAGTCCTTCGAGCACCGCATCGGGCGAGTCGGGTACGTGCGGGAAGAGGGGGGAGGGCGTTGCTGCTGTCACCCCGCCATGCTGCCAGGTCGGCCGAGGGGCCGGTAACCGTCGTCCACAGGCGGCCGGAACTCGTAGCAGGAACGCCTCGCGCCGGCCCCGGTCCGGGCGTCGGGAATGAGACCGGCCGGTTGAACGTTCCACCGATGCCAGTACGCCGACACGCCGAGACGAGGAGCACGAGAACCCATGGCGGGAACGGTCACGATGTACAGCACCACCTGGTGCGGCTACTGCCGTCGGCTCAAGGGCCAGATGGACCGCGAGGGAATCGCGTACACCGAGGTCAACATCGAGCACGACCCGGAGGCCGCGGCCTTCGTCGAGAAGGTCAACAACGGCAACCAGCTGGTCCCGACCGTGCTCTTCCCCGACGGCTCGGCACTGCCCAACCCCTCGATCGCGACGGTGAGGGCCGTTCTGGGCGCCTGACGCGCCACCGCCGGCCGTCCGCCGCGGGCCCGGTGAGCCGGCCCGCGGCGGACGGCCGGTGTCTCAGTCCTGACCGGACACCGGCATCTCCCGAGGGCCTCCCCGGTCCGGTCCTCTGCCAGGGCTTCGATCAGGGCCTCGACGGCGCGGCCCGTCACAGCGGGCCCGGCAGCGGCTGCCCGTACCACAGCTCGATCAGCCGGGCCGCGATCGAGATGCCCGACGGCGGCAGCACCTCGCCGGAGGCGAACGCGGCGCGCAGTTCCTCGCGGGAGAACCAGCGGGCCTCCTCGATCTCCTCGCCGTCCACCCGGATCTCGGTGGAGGTGGCGTGCGCCACGAAACCCAGCATCAGACTGGACGGGAAGGGCCACGGCTGGCTGGCGACGTACTCGACCCTGCCGATCGTGACGCCCGCCTCCTCGCCCGCCTCTCGGACGACCGCCTGCTCTATGGACTCGCCCGGCTCCACGAAGCCCGCGAGCGTGGAGAAGCGGCCCTTGGGCCAGTGCACCTGACGGCCCAGCAGCGCGCGGCCCCCCGGGTCCGTCACCAGCATGATCACGGCCGGGTCGGTGCGCGGGTAGTGCTCACCGCCGCAGGCCGGGCAGCGGCGGATGTGGCCGGCGGCGGCGATGACCGTGCGCTCGCCGCAGCGCGAGCAGAAACGGTGCATGCGCTGCCAGTTCTCCAGGGCCACGGCGTGCACCATCAGCTGGGCGTCGCGCTCGGAGAGCAGCGTGCCCGCCTCCCGCAGCCCGGCCGGCCGGGCCGCGTCGTCCATCCGGCCGGGCAGCGCGTCCTTCTGCAGCGCGAAGTAGCGCACGCCGTCCTCGTCGATGCCGAGGAAGTAGCGGTGCGCCTCGGTCAGCGGGGCGTCGAAGGAGGGCATGGTCACCAGCTCGGCGCGGCCGTCCCCGGTGTCCTCGATCAGCACCTGCCCGCCGGACACCACGAAGCAGCGGGTCGTCGGGTGGCTCCAGGCCGCCCCGAGCCAGGCCTCGTCCAGCCGGTGGTGGGAGGCCCGGTCTATGCCGCCGGTGGCGGTGAGCGTGATCGGAGGACGGTCGGTGGTGTGGTCGGGCCAGGTGATCACGGCTGCTACCAACTTCCCCTGCTGCGTGAGCGGTGGTTCGGGTGCGTACGACGGCCGCCGGACCATCCCGTGCAGTCCGGGTGCGGTGGAAGACCCGTCCCTCTCCGTCCGCTGCGGCGCCCGCGCACAGCCGTCCGGCCCGCTCCCCCGTGCCGGGGACGGGGGACGGGGGAGCCGACCGTCCGCGAGAACGGCGGGCCGGCCTGCGGTGCGCGCGCGGACGGCGGTGTCCACGAGCGGCCGGGGTGGTGCTCATGCCCCGAGCCTATCCGGCCGTTCCGCCCGCCCCGGCATCGGCCGCCGCGTCCCGCCGGCCGCCGGGCACCCCCCGGCCACCCGGAATGTCCGGAACGTCCGGGGCGGTCATGCCCTCCGCGCCGCCCATGTCCTCCGCGCCGCCCGTGCCGTGCAGCAGCAGCCGTTCCAGACCTGCGCGGCCCGGCAGCCGGGCGGGGCGGACCAGCTCCCCGCTGCGGACATGGAGGAAGGCGGCGCTCACCGCCTCGGGCGGCAGCCCGTGCCGCTCGGCCCAGGCGAGGCGGTAGACGGCGAGCTGGAGCGGGTCGGCCCTGCCGGAGTGCCCGGTCTTCCAGTCGATGATCTCGAAGCGGCCTTCCCCGTCGCGGTACACCGCGTCGATCCGGCCCCGGATCACCCGGCCGGCGAGCACCAGCCGGAAGGGCGCCTCGACGCGGTACGGGGTGCGGTGCGCGTACGGGGTGCGGCCGAACGCCTCCTTGAGTGCGGCGAGGTCCCTCTCGTCGGCGATCCCGTCGTCGCCGCCGCGGTACGTCTGGCCCTCCTCCCCGGCGCCCGGCAGTTCCTCGGGATCGTGCAGGGGCAGCTCCAGCTCCTCGAAGCGGGACTCCACCCAGGCGTGGAAACGGGCGCCCCGGCGGGCGGCGGCGGGCCGCGGCGGCTGCGGCATGGGCCGGGCCAGGTCCCGCGCGAAGCCCTCGGGGTCGGCGGCCAGGCGTACGAGCTGGGTCGCGGAGAGCGCCGGGGGCAGCGGCACCTCCCACACGCCCGACCGGGCCCGGCGCAGTTCGGCGGTGAGCGCCTCCATGTCGCGGTCCCAGGAGGCGACCGTCCGCGTGTCCTCCGCCGTCGGCTCCGGCTCGGGCTCCTGCTCCTGCTCCGGGGAGGGGCCCTCCCCCGGGGCCGGCTCGGGCTCGGGGCCCGTACGGGGGCGGGGCAGCGTCCGCCCGTCCGCCCGGGCATCCGTCCGCTCGCCCGTCCGCCCGTCCAGGTGGGCCATGACGCGCGCGGCGGCGGCACGGCGGCGTGCCCAGGCCTCCTCGTCCAGCGGCAGGGGCCAGGCGCGCTCCTCGGCCGGCTCCTCCAGCGCCGGGTTCTCCTCGCCCTCGGCCGGCTCCCCGGCCCAGTGCTCGACCTCGCCGTGCCGCGGGTCGGCCTCGCAGTGCGCGCGCAGCGCCTCCAGGAAGGAGGAGGGGCCGCGCGGCTTCTTCTGGCTGGGTCCCCACCAGTGGCCCGAGCCCAGCAGCAGGGAGCGGGGGCGGGTGAAGGCGACGTAGCCCAGCCGCAACTCCTCGGTGTGCTGGTGGTCCCTGACCGCCTCGTCGTAGGCTTTGCGGTCCTTCGCCGTCCAGCCGGACAGCTCCGGCAGGGTCGACGCGTCGCCGCGCAGCGCGGGCGGCAGCACCTTCGGCTGGGACAGCCAGGACTCGCGGGCCTGCCCGCTGGGGAAGTTGCCGGCCACCAGCCCGGGGACGGCGACCACGTCCCACTCCAGGCCCTTGGACTTGTGCGCGGTGAGGACCTTGACGGTGTTCTCGCCGCCGGGCAGCGAGCCGTCCAGCCCCTTCTCGTACTCGGCCGCGGCGCGCAGGAAGCCCAGGAAGGCCAGCAGGGTGGACTGTCCGTCCAGCGAGGCGAATCCGGCGGCGACGTCCAGGAAGGTGCCGAGGGTCTCCCGGCGGCGGGCGGCCAGCGCGTGCGGGGAGGCGGAGAGTTCGACCTCCAGGCCGGTGACGGACAGCACCCGGTGCAGCACGTCCATCAGCGGATCGGCGAGCGAGGCCCGCAGATCGCGTATCTCCTTGGCCAGCCGGGCGAAGCGCACCCGGGCCTCGGCCGAGAACGGCAGCGGGTCGTCGTGGCCGCCGGTGCCCAGGAAGGTGTCGAGGGCGTCGGCGAGCGAGACCACCTCGGCCGGGTCGGTGCCCTCCACGGCCGCCGCCAGCCGCGCCTGAACGCCGGCCTCCCCGTCGCCCGTACGCGGGCCGCCGGGCACCAGCAGCCGGGCGCGGCGGCCCAGCAGCGCGAGGTCGCGCGGGCCGATGCGCCAGCGCGGTCCGGTGAGCAGGCGCACCAGGGAGGCGTTGGCGGTCGGGTCCTGGAGGACCTCGCACATGGCGACCAGATCGGCGATCTCCGGCAGATGCAGCAGTCCCGACAGGCCGACGACCTCGACCGGCACCCCGCGCTCCACCAGCGCGCCCTGGATCCGCGCGAAGTCTCCGGCGGTGCGGCACAGCACGGCGATCCGGCCGGGCTCGGTGCCGGTGTTCACCAGATGGGCGACGGAGCCGGCCAGCCACGCGATCTCCTCGGCGTGGGTGCGCAGCAGCGCGCAGCGCACCAGGCCGTCGTGCTCGGCGCCGGGCGCGGGGCGCAGCGCCTCCACGCCCGCGTGGCGGGCGCGCAGCGGTGCGGCCAGGGTGTTGGCCAGGTCCAGCAGCCGTCCGCCGCTGCGGCGGTTCTCGCTCAGGGACCGGCGGGGGGAGGGTGTGCCGTCGGCGAGGGGGAAGTGCTCGGGGAAGTCGTCGAGGTTGGCCACGGACGCGCCGCGCCAGCCGTAGATGGCCTGGCACGGGTCGCCGACGGCGGTGACGGCGTGGCCGGCGCTCCCCCCTGTCCTCGACGGGGACGCCCCTGCTCCGAACAGACCCGCCAGCATCACACGTTGGGCCACGGAGGTGTCCTGGTACTCGTCCAGCAGCACCACGGCGTACTCCTCGCGCAGGATCCGCCCGACCTCGGGCACATCGCGCGCCAGCCTCGCCGACAGGGCCATCTGGTCGCCGAAGTCGAGCAGTTCGCGCTCCCGCTTGCGCCTGCGGTACTCCTCGACGAGCCCCAGCAGTTCCAGACGGCCCCGCGCGGTCTCGGGCACCTTCCGCAGGGCGGCGTTGGTGAGCCTCACCGCACCGCTCTCCAGCAGGTCGAGCAATTCGCGGTCGTACGCGCGCAGCCGGTCCGGCTCCACCAGGTGCTCGGACAGCTCGCCGTCGAGGGCGAGGAGGTCGCGCACCAGCTCGCTGACGGACTTGGTCAGCGCCGTGAAGGGGCCGGGCGCGGTGCGCAGCACCGAGGCGGCGAGCTGGTAGCGGGTGGCGTCGGCCAGCAGCCGGGCGGACGGCTCGATCCCCAGCCGCAGTCCGTGGTCGCCCAGCAGCTGCCCGGCGAAGGCGTGGTACGTGGAGATCCGCGGCTCGCCGGGCGGCTGCCCGGGGTCGGAGGGGTCGGGGTCGAGCACGCCCGCCCTGCGCAGTGCCCCGCGCACCCGGTCGGCCAGCTCGCCCGCCGCCTTGTTGGTGAAGGTCAGGCCCAGCACGCGCTCGGGCGCGACCTGCCCGGTGCCCACCAGCCAGACCACCCGGGCGGCCATCACCGTCGTCTTGCCCGACCCGGCTCCGGCCACGATGGCCTGCGGTGCGGGCGGAGCGGTGATGCACTCCATCTGCTCGGCGGTGAAGGGGATGCCGAGGAGCCGCCGGAGGTCGTCGGGGTCGGTGAGCTGTGCGGGCACCCACCAGACGCTAGCGCGCCGCGCCGACAGCCGCGGCACGGCGGTGGCGGGCGGGGGCCGCCAGCCGTGCGGCGCCGCTGTTCCGGCGGAGTGTCAACTTCCCTCAGACAGACTCGCGTCGACCGGATCCCTCGCGCATCTCGCTCAGGTCGAGGACCTCGTCCGGATCCGGCGCCTCGACCACGGCCTCCTCCCCGTGGCCGGTGAAGTCCATCACACCCGGCTCGTCGCCCCCCTCGTTCTCCGTCCGCAGCGGATAGGGCCGGTAGTCGTCGTTGGCGACACAGGCGGTGATGGTCCCCTCGCCGTCCTCCCCGGCCACCCAGCCGGTGATGCGCAGCGACTCGGCCCGCCCCATCGTCCCGGCGGACCGCTCCATGATCTCCCAGGCGGAGCTCCGCCCCAGCCTCGTCCCGCCGAATCCCCCGGAGAAGGGGGCGTCCCCCTCCGCCCCCGGCTTTCCCGGGGGCGCCGGATCCGCCCTGCCGATCCCCGCCGGAAGGCCGCCGGAAGGCCGCCCCCCGGTCCGGAGTCCGGTCCGGAGTCCGGTCCGCCCGGTCCTCCGGAGCAGCTCGTCACTCCCGCGGCCATGGCGCAGGCCAGTGCCGCCGCCAGAGCCCCCCGCTTGTCCCCCACTGCTCCGCCGCCCCCGTTTCCGCGATGCCGTCCCGCAACGTGGGACCACACCGCGCCGACAACCGGTTCCCGGGCCGGGGCTCCGGCCAGAGCGGTGCTCGCCTGCGCACTCACTCCACGATGTGGCGCCCCTCGGGCCGGGCGCTGCACGCCCCCCTGAACGAGCAGGTGTCGCAGTGCCGTCCGGGAGAAGGGGTGAACCGCTCGTCCAGGACGCGCCCGGCGGCATCGGCCAGCAGCCCGCCGACCCACTCCCCGTCCCCTTCGTGGGAGGACAGGGGAGGCTGCCGCTGCACGGCCGGGAGTTCGTCACCGCCCTCCCTCTTGGGCGCACCGATCCTGAGCTGGACCAGTTCCGCGCCGCCCGGCTCCGGCCGCCCGGGGAAGCCCTCCACCCCGTCGAGAGCGCCCTCGCGCACCGCGAACTGGTAGACGGCCAGCTGGGGATGGCGCTCGACCTCGGCCGCGGTCGGCTTGTTCTTGCCGGTCTTGAAGTCGACGACGTACGCCCGGCCGTCGGGCCCGCGCTCGACCCGGTCCATGGAGCCGCGGACGCGGACCCGGTGGCCGCCCGCCTCCAGCGTCACGTCGAAGTCGTGCTCGGTGGCGGCCGTCTCGCGTCCGAGATCACGCTCCATCACGTGCCAGCGCAGGAAACGCTCCAGGGCCGCGCGGGCGTTCTCCCTCTCCTGCCGCGACTTCCAGGGCGCGTCGAAGGCGAGCGAGTCCCACACCGAGTCCAGCCGCTCCAGCAGGACGGACAGGTCGGCGGGGGTGCCGCCGGAGGCGACCTCGTCGGCCAGGACGTGCACCACGTTGCCGAAGCCCTGGGCCGCGGTCGCGGGCGGCTCCGCCCTCACCTCGCGGCCCAGGAACCACTGGAGCGAGCAGGCGGTGGCCAGTTGGTGCAGCGCGCTGCCGGAGAGGGCGACCGGCCGGTCCCTGTCCCGCAGCGGCACCTCGCAGCGGGTCGGCTCGTACAGCCCCCACCAGCGGTGCGGATGGGCGGCGGGGACCAGGGGGACGCCGTCGTCGTCGCGCAGCGCGGCCAGAGCGGCAAGCCGTTCGGCGGCGGCCTCGCGCAGCGCGGGGGTGGCACGGGGGTCGACGGTGGTGGCACGCAACTCGGCGACCAGGGCGGACACCGACAGCGGGCGGCGCGGACGGGCGGCGACGTCCTTCGGTTCGACGCCGAGTTCGGTCAGGAAGCGGGAGGGCTGGTCGCCGTCCTCGGCCGCCGCCTTCACCGCTGTGACGACCAGGCGGTCGGCCGCGCGGGTGGCCGCCACGTAGAACAGCCTGCGCTCCTCGGCCAGCATCGCGCCGGGGGTGAGCGGTTCGGCCAGCCCGTCGCGGCCTATCCGGTCGGGCTCCAGCAGGGAGCCGCGCCGCCGCAGGTCGGGCCAGAGCCCCTCCTGCACCCCGGCGACGACCACCAGCCGCCACTGCAGGCCCTTGGCCCGGTGCGCGGTCATCAGCCGCACCGCGTCGGGACGCAGCGCACGGGGGGCGATGGTGTCGCCGGCGATGTCCTGGGCGTCCAGCTCCTCCAGGAAGTTGAGCGCGCCGCGCCCGCCGACGCGTTCCTCGGCACGGGCGGCGGCGGCGAACAGCGCGCAGACCGCGTCCAGGTCCCGGTCGGCGTTGCGGCCGGCGGCGCCGCCGCGCCCGGCCGCGCGCCGCAGCCGGGCGGGCCACCGGCCGTCCCGGTCGCCGCCCAGGCCGTCGTTCCACAGCAGCCAAAGCGTCTCCTCGGCCGTGGCACCGCCGGCCAGCGCCTCGCGCGCCTTGCGCAGTAGCAGCCCCAGCTCGCGCGCGCCGCGCGCGTACGACGGGTCGTGCGTGACCAGCCGTTCGGGCTCGGACAGCGCCTCGGCCAGCAGCTCGTCCGAGGGGCGGGGTACGGCGCGGCCGGCGGCACGCTCCTCCTCGCGCAGGGCCCGGCCCAGGCGGCGCAGATCGGCGCCGTCCATGCCCCCCAGCGGGGAGGTCAGCAGGGTCAGCGCGGTCTCCACCCCGATCCAGGGCCCGTCCGCACCGATGTCCGCACCGGTGTCCTCCCCCCCGGGCAGCCCGGCCCCACCGGCCCGGTCCGCCCCGCCGGTGTCCGCCACGGCGGCCCGCGCCGCCACCCGCAGCGCGGTCAGCAGGGGCACCACCGCCGGCTCCCGGCTCAGCGGCACGTCGTCGCCGTCGGTCTCCACCGGAACGCCGGCGGCCGTCAGCGCCCGCCGCACCGCGGGGATGGTGCGGTGGCCGGCACGCACCAGCACCGCCATCTCCCGCCACGGCACGCCCTCCTCCAGGCGGGCGCGACGCAGCAGGTCGGCGATGTTGTCCAGCTCGGCCCCGGGGGTCGGATAGGTGTACACCTCCACCCGGCCGCCCTCCCGGGCCGCCGACAGCCCCCGGTGGGCGCGTACGGCCTCGGCCGGGAGCCGGGTGAGCGGCATGCGGTGGGTGATCCGCCGGGTGGCCTCCAGCACCGCCGAGGCCGGGCGGCGGCCGGTGCGCAGCACCGCCACCGGGGCCGGGGATCCGTCGCGCCGCCGGAAGACGCCGGGGAAGTCGAGGATGCCGTTGACATCCGAGCCGCGGAAGGCGTAGATCGCCTGGTCGGGGTCGCCGAAGGCGACCAGGGTGCGGCCCTGCCCGGCAAGCGCGCGCAGCAGCCGCACCTGCGCCGGGTCGGTGTCCTGGTACTCGTCGACGTACACCGCGTCGTAGCGCGCGGCGAGCTTCGCCCCCACCTCGTCCCGTTCGGCGAGCAGCACCGCGCGGTGGACCAGTTCGGCGTAGTCGAGCACGCCCTGGAGATCCAGCACGTCGAGGTACTCGGCCAGGAAGGCCGCGGCGGCCCGCCAGTCGGGGCGGCCGGCACGGCGGGCGAAGGCGTCCAGCGCCTCCGGTCCCAGCCCCAGCTCGCGGCTGCGGGCGAGGACGGCCCGCAGTTCGTCGGCGAAGCCGCGCGTGGTCAGGCAGGCGCGCAGTTCCCCGGGCCAGCGGGCCCGCTCCCGGCCGGTGCCCTCCAGCCCCGCCTGGCCGGCCAGCAGTTCGCGGATGCGCAGGTCCTGCTCGGGGCCGGACAGCAGCCGCAGCGGTTCGGCGAACAGATCGGCGTCCTGGTGGGCGCGGACCAGGGCGTAGCAGTACGAGTGGAACGTCGTGATCTGCGGAGTCCGCGGCGCGGGCCCGTGCAGGCGGGCCGCCGTCCGGTCCCGCAGTTCGACCGCCGCCTTACGGCCGAAGGTCAGTACGAGGATCCGCTCCGGATCGCCTCCGCGCCGCACGCGCTCGGCGACGGACTCCACCAGGGTGGTGGTCTTGCCGGTGCCGGGCCCGGCCAGGACGAGCAGCGGTCCACCGCGGTGGTCAACCACCGAGCGCTGGGCTGCGTCCAGGGCAGGGAGGCTCGCCGGACCGGGCGGGGTACGCACCAACCGGTACGTATCGGACTTGAGGGAGGAACTCACGTGGATCGCCGGTCCTGGTCGCTGTGCTGGATGGTGCAGACGGTACGCCAGGGGGCAGCCGTGGCGCACGGCGTCGCGCCCGCCCCCGCCCCCGCCCCCGCCCCCCGTTCGGACGGCTCACCGCGGGTACGGCGGCATGTACGGCGGAGCCATGACGGAAGCTGGTGCGTGTGAGGAGTCCCACACCTGGGGAGTCAGGGGCGCCGGGCGGGCCGCTCGCGGACATCGGCCCCGTCCCCGCTCCCGCCCGCGTCCCCGTCCCACCGGGCCCGGCGCATGTCGACGCGCACCGCCGGGGCGGCGCGGCCGGCCGTACCGCCCCGGCCCCCGCGCAGCGGGGTGTCCTCCCGGCGGTAGTGGGCCAGCGCCCGGCCCTCGTGACAGGGCGGCGGTGTCCCGTCGGCCCGCACCACGCGCCACCACGGCACCACACCGCCGTAGAGGGACATCACCCGGCCCACCTGCCGCGGGCCCCCCTCCTCCAGCCACTCGGCCACGTCGCCGTACGTCATCACCCGGCCGGGCGGGATGCGCTCCACCACGGCCAGCACCCTCTCCGCGTAGTCCGGCAGCTCGCCGGCGGATCCGGTCATGGCGGCCATGGTGCCCCATGCCGCCGCCGGCCCGCACGGGCGGCGGCGCGCGGGCCGGCACGACACGCGCAAACTCGGCTTTCCGCGGAGAAAAGCGACCTCCCTCACCGGTCCGCCACCTCCTCGTGCCACCATCGTCCCGGCGGTGACAGGTGATACGAGAGCGAAAAGGGACCGGAGAGCGGTCCGAAGGACAGGGCGGGCCCCCTCCGCGGGAGGAGCCCCGTTCCGCTCACTCCTCGCCGCACACCGGCGGCCCTGACCGGGGGCCCGCGGAGCCGGACACCGGCAGGACCGGCGGGGAGGCGGGCCAGGAGCACGTCGAGGGCGACGAGCCGATCCTCCCCGCCCGGGTGCACCGCCCCTCCGACCTGGTGCGGCTGCTGCTCGGGGTCCTCGGCATCGCCGTCGTCCTGATCGTCGCAGCCTTCGCACACGGCACCACCGCGGGCCTGGAGCAGGACATCGGCAAAGGGGCGGGCCAGGCCCCTCCCCTGCTGATCAGCTTCGCCGGCTTCGCCTCCAGCGTCGCCGTGCTCATCGTGCCGGTGGCCTTCGCCCTGGAGCGGCTGATCAAACGCGACGGGCTGCGGATCGCCGACGGCGTCCTCGCCGCCGTCCTGGCGCACGGCGTGTCGCTCGCCACCGACCTGTGGGTCGCCGAGCAGGCTCCCGGCTCCATCCGGAACGCGCTGACCAGCCCGGCCCCGGAAGGCGGGCTCACCGACCCGGTGCACGGCTACCTGGCCCCCGTCATCGCCTACATGACGGCCGTCGGCATGGCCCGCCGGCCCCGATGGCGGGTACTGCTGTGGGCGGTGCTGCTGCTGGACGCCTTCGCGGTGCTGGTCGGCGGGTACACCACGCCGTTCTCGATCCTGGTCACCGTGCTGATCGGCTGGACCGTCGCCTACGGCACGCTCTACGCCGTCGGCTCCCCCAACGTCCGCCCCACCGGCCAGAACCTGCTGGCCGGGCTGCGGCGGGTGGGCTTCAGGCCGGTCCGGGCACTGCGTCTGGACCCCGCCGACCCCGCGGATCCCGAGCGGGCCGAGCAGAGCGACCGGGCCCGGCGCTATCTGGTCACCCTGGAGGAGGGCCCGCCGCTCGACGTCACCGTCGTGGACCGCGAGCAGCAGGCGCACGGCTACTTCTACCGCGCCTGGCGCCGCTTCGCGCTGCGCGGCATCACCCAGCGCCGCAGCCTCCAGTCGCTGCGCCAGGCGCTGGAGCAGGAGGCCCTGCTGGCGTACGCGGCCATCGCCGCCGGGGCCAACGCCCCGAAGCTGATCGCCACCTCCGAGCTGGGTCCCGACGCCGTCATGCTCGTCTACGAGCACGTCGAGGGGCGCAGCCTGGGCTCCCTGCCCGACCAGGAGGTCACCGACGAGCTGATGCGCGCGGTGTGGCGGCAGGTGCGGGCGCTCCAGTCGCGGCGGATCGCCCACCGCCGGCTGGAGGACGACGCCCTGCTGCTGGGCCCCTCCGGCGAGGTGTTCCTCACCGACCTCAGCGCCGGTGAGATCGCGGCCGGCGACCTGGTGCTGCGGATGGACGTGGCGCAGCTGCTGACCACCTTCGGTCTGCGCGTCGGCGCCGAGCGCTCGGTCACCGCGGCGGTGGAGGTGCTCGGTCCGGACGCGGTGGCCGACAGCCTCCCGCTGCTCCAGCCGATCGCGCTCAGCCGCGGTACCCGCGCCACCCTGCGCAGACTGGCCAAGGAGCGGGCCCAGCGCGAGCGGGAGGCGGCCATCGAGGCGTCGCGCCACAGCCGTGAGACGCGCCACGCCCAGGGGCACGCGCCCGCCGGCGACCGGAAGTCGCTCAGGGCGGAGAAGCACGCCGAGAAGCAGGCCGTCATGGAGGCCCTGGAGGAGGCGCGCGAGGAGGACCTGCTGGCTCAGATCCGCGGGCAGGTGCTGCTGGTCCGGCCGCAGGCCCCGATACAGCCCGCGCGGCTGGAGCGCGTCAGGCCGCGTACGCTGGTCAGCTTCATCGCCGGGGCCTTCGCCGCGTACTTCCTGCTCTCCCAGCTCACCCATGTGGACTTCCGGCAGGTCATCGGGGGCGCGAACTGGGGCTGGGTGGCCGCCTCGCTGCTGTTCTCCGCCCTGACGTACTTCGCGGCGGCGATGAGCCTGCTCGGTTTCGTGCCCGAGAAGGTCCCCTTCCTGCGCACGGTGATCGCCCAGGTGGCGGGCTCCTTCGTCAAGCTGGTGGCGCCCGCGGCGGTCGGCGGCGTCGCGCTCAACACCCGCTTCCTGCAGCGCGCCGGGGTCCGGCCCGGCCACGCGGTCGCCAGCGTCGGCGCCTCCCAGCTGTTCGGCCTGGGCAGCCATGTCGTCCTGCTGCTGACCTTCGGCTATCTGACGGGCACGGAGCACACCCCGACCCTCTCCCCGTCCCGCACGGTCATCGCCGGGCTGCTGACGGTGGCGGTGCTCTCCCTGATCGTGACGGCGATCCCGGCGCTGCGGAAGTTCGTGGTGGAGCGGGTGCGGGCGCTGTTCGCCGGTGTCGTCCCGCGGATGCTGGACGTCGTCCAGCGCCCGCAGAAGCTGCTCAGCGGCATCGGCGGCATGCTGCTGCTGACGGTGTCGTTCGTGCTGTGCCTGGACGCCTCGGTGCGGGCCTTCGGCGGCGAGCTGAGCTACGCGAGCATCGCGGTCGTCTTCCTGGCGGGCAACGCGCTGGGTTCCGCGGCGCCCACCCCGGGCGGTCTGGGCGCGGTGGAGGCGGCGCTGATCGCGGGTCTGATCGCGTTCGGGCTGCCGAAGGAGATCGCCACCCCGGCGGTCCTGCTCTTCCGCCTGATGACCTTCTGGCTGCCGGTCCTGCCCGGCTGGCTCTCCTTCACCCACCTCACTCGCCGCAAGGCGCTCTGACCGCCTGAGTCCGCGCGGGCACACCGCCCTCGCGGATGCGAGGCCCAGCACCCGATCCACCTTGCTTGTGCGAACCGGCATGCCATAGCGTCACGCACATGCGTTCCTACTCCATGGGCCGGGCGGCCCGGCTGCTCGGTGTCAGCCCCGACACGGTGCGCCGCTGGGCGGACGCCGGACGGCTGCCCACCCGCCGGGACGAGGGCGGCAGGCGGCTGGTGGCGGGCGAGGACCTGGCCGCGTTCGCCGTCGCCCTCGCGTCGGAGGGATCCGGCGGCTCCGCGGGTCCCGGCGGCTCCGACGGGGACGACGACGGGCCGCACACCAGCGTCCGCAACTCCTTCCCCGGAATCGTCACCGCCGTCCGCCTCGGCGACGTCGCGGCCCAGGTGGAGATCCAGGCCGGCCCCCACCGGCTGGTCTCCCTGCTGACCCGGGAGGCCGTGGAGGAGCTGGGGCTGGCGGTCGGCGTGGAGGCCGTGGCCCGGGTGAAGTCCACCAACGTGCACATCGACCGGATGTGAGGCGGACCGGCATGCACCACGTGACCGGTGCGCGTACGCCCCGCGCACCCCGGCGGCCACCGCGCCGCCCGCGCCTCGCCGCCCTGTTGCCGGCCGTCCTCGTCACACTGGCCGCCCTGGCGGCGGCCTGCGGGGGCGGAGCCCTCGGCCGCACCGGCGACGGCGGCGCGAAGGCCACCGTGACGGTCCTGGCGGCCTCCTCCCTCACCGACGTCCTCACCGGGGCGGGCGCCGTGTACGAGGAGGAGCACCCGGGCGTACGGCTGCGCCTGTCCTTCGCCGGCTCCCAGGAGCTGGCCGCGCAGATCCGCCAGGGCGCGCCCGCCGATCTGGTCGTCACCGCCGACACCGCGACGATGGAGTCCCTGCGGGACTTCACCGGCCCGTCCACCGTGATCGCCCGCAACCGGCTCGTCATCGCCACCGCCCCCGGCAACCCCCTGGGCGTCACCTCCCCGGGCGACCTCGCCCGCGAGGGGGTGAAGACCGTGCTCGCCGCCCCCGAGGTCCCCGCCGGGCGGTACGGGCAGCGGCTGCTGGAGCGGCACGGCGTCACCGTCCGCCCGGTCTCCCGGGAACCGGGCGTGCGGGCCGTGCTGAGCAAGGTGGAGCTGGGCGAGGCCGACGCCGGGCTGGTGTACGCCACCGACGCCGCCGCCTCCGAGGGCCGCGTCGAGGCGGTGCCCGTGCCCGGCGGCGGAGCCGGCGTGCGCTACCCCGCCGCGCCGCTGAAGGACGCCGCCCATCCCGGGCAGGCCTCGGAGGTCATCGCCTGGCTGGGCTCCGAACCGTCCCGCCGCCTGCTGCGGGAGGCCGGTTTCCTGCTGCCGTGAACCACCGCACCGAACCCCGCGCCCGGCCGCCACGCGTACACCCCCGCATGCCCGCCGCACGCCCCGGCATGCCCGCTGCGCGCCCTGGCATGCCCGCTGCGCGCCCCGGCATGCCCGCTGCGCTCGTCGTACCTGCCGCGCTGGCGGCGGCCTTCCTGGCCGTGCCCCTGGCCGGAGTGGTGGCCCACACGCCCTGGCGGGACCTGGCCGGGCAGCTCTCCTCGCCCGACGTGCTCCGGGCACTGGGGCTGTCCCTGCTGGTCTCCGTCCTCGCCCTGCTGCTCTCCCTCGTCCTGGGCGTGCCGCTGGCGTGGCTGCTGGCCCGCACGGACTTCCCCGGCAAGGCCCTGGTGCGCTCCCTGGTGCTGCTGCCGATGGTGCTGCCGCCGACCGTGGCGGGCGTCGCCCTGCTGCGCGGCTTCGGCCGCGGCGGCCTGCTGGGCGGACCGCTGGAGGCGGTGGGGGTGACGCTGCCGTTCTCCACCGCGGGCGCGGTGGTCGCCGCGGCCTTCGTGGCGATGCCGTTCCTGGTCATCGGCCTGGAGGGGGCGCTGGCCGGGATCGACCCGCGCTACGAGGAGGCCGCCGCCACCATGGGCGCGACCCTTCCGCAGACACTGCGGTACGTCACCCTGCCGATGGTGGCGCCCTCCCTGGCCGCGGGCGCCGCGCTGTGCTGGGCACGAGCGCTGGGCGAGTTCGGCGCGACGATCACCTTCGCGGGCAATCTGCCGGGGGTCACCCAGACCCTGCCGCTCCAGGTCTACCTGCTCCTCCAGCAGGACCCGGCGGCCGCGACCTCGGTCTCGCTGCTGCTGCTCGCCGTGGCGGCGGCCGTCCTGATCGCACTGCGCGGACGCTGGCTGGGCCACTCGCGCTGACGCACGCGGCGGCCCCGGGGACGCGCCGTCCCCGGGGCCGCTCCAGCGCTCGCTCCGCGTTCGTTCGCGGGCGCCGGTCAGTAGACCGGCTTCTCCGGCTCGATCTGGGTGACCCAGCCGACGACGCCGCCGCCGACGTGGACGGCGTCGGAGAAGCCCGCGTTCTTCAGGACCGCGAGGACTTCCGCACTGCGGACACCCGTCTTGCAGTGCAGGACGATCCGCTTGTCCTGCGACAGCTCGCCCAGCGCGTTGCCCATCAGGAACTCGTTCTTCGGGATCAGGCGCGCGCCCGGGATGGAGACGATCTCGTACTCGTTGGGCTCTCGGACATCGATGATGTCGATGTTCTCGCCCTCGTCGATCCACTCCTTGAGCTGCTGCGGGGTGATGGTCGAGCCCATCGCGGCCTGCTGGGCCTCGTCGGAGACCGCGCCGCAGAACGCCTCGTAGTCGATCAGCTCGGTGACCGTCGGGTTCTTGCCGCACACCGCGCACTCGGGGTCCTTGCGGACCTTGACCTGGCGGTAGTTCATCTCCAGGGCGTCGTAGATCATCAGGCGGCCGAGCAGCGGCTCGCCGATGCCCGCCAGGAGCTTGATCGCCTCGGTGGTCTGGACCGAGCCGACGGACGCGCACAGCACGCCCAGCACGCCGCCCTCGGCGCAGCTCGGGACCATGCCCGGCGGCGGGGGCTCGGGGTACAGGCAGCGGTAGCACGGCCCGTGCTCGCTCCAGAAGACCGACGCCTGGCCGTCGAAGCGGTAGATCGAGCCCCACACGTACGGCTTCTTCAGCAGCACGCAGGCGTCGTTGACCAGGTAGCGGGTGGCGAAGTTGTCGGTACCGTCCACGATCAGGTCGTACTCGGCGAAGATCCCCATCACATTGGAGGAGTCCAGCCGCTCCTGGTGAAGGTTGACCTTCACGTACGGGTTGATCCCGAGCACCGTGTCCCGCGCGGACTCGGCCTTGGGACGGCCGATGTCCGCCTGGCTGTGGATGACCTGGCGCTGGAGGTTGGACTCGTCGACCTCGTCGAACTCGATGATGCCGAGCGTGCCCACGCCCGCGGCGGCCAGGTACATCAGAGTGGGCGAGCCGAGGCCGCCCGCACCCACACAGAGCACCTTGGCGTTCTTCAGACGCTTCTGCCCGTCCATCCCGACATCCGGGATGATCAGGTGGCGGGAGTATCTGCGGACCTCGTCGACGGTGAGCTCGGAGGCCGGTTCGACCAGGGGTGGCAGCGACACGGAGACCTCAACAGGGTTGGTCGGTGGACGGTTGTTCCTCCCGTAACACTGCCACGCCCGATCTCATTCCGAGACACCCGGTCCGAGGCGCGAGACGATCTCGTCCCAGTAGCCGGGCATGGCCTCCCAGGGGTCCACGGCCTCGCCCCGGCGCCCGCGGCGGGTGCGGTCGGTGAACCAGACGGTGCCCGCCCCCTGCCAGCGCGCGATGCGCACGGCCTCCTCCAGATGGGTGCGCGGCACCCCGTGCACCAGGTGGCAGAAGCGTTCCGGCGAGTGGTCCGCCGTCCACTCGGCCACCTGCGACCAGCGGTAGTCCGCCCATGGCCCGGAGAACGTCACGAGCTGGTCGCCCGCCTCCGCGTAGCCGGGGAAGGGGTGGGTGCCGTGCCCGAGGACGATGTGGGCGTCCCCGCCCAGGGCGCGCAGCGCGGCCGTCACCCGGCACACCTCCGGCAGGGCGGCGCGGTCGCCCGGGCAGCGACCGAGGTGGAAGCCGTCCACCCCGTACCAGTCGAGGAAGTGGTGCGCGTCGTGGACCAGCGGGCCGAAGTCGCGGGTACCGTGCCGCAGGTCCAGATGGCCCAGCACGCGCACCCCGGCCTCGCGCAGCCCGTCGGCGGCCGCCGCGCAGTACGGGTCGGGGCGCTCCCCCGGCCCGCGCGCCACGTTGAGCACCGCCCAGTGCACCGGCGCGCCCGGCCGGGTCAGCTCGGTCCACTCCACGGGTGCCACCATCGGGTGCGCGTAGCCGGGCACCCCGACGCCGAGGCGGCCGGGCACTCCGGCGGCAGGTCTGAGCCGGCCGGAACTGGTCAGATACGGCATGCCGCCTCCATCCAGATGTCCGCGAGCGACTCCTCCAGGCCGATCCGGGGCCGCCACCCGAGCCGGTCGCGCGCGCTGCGCACGTCCGCCTGCTGCCAGGGGCCGCAGCCGTCGGGGTACGGGGGCACCTGCGGGCCGCCGCCCACCGGGTGCTGGTCGTCCATCTCGTGCACCGCGCCGGTGTGGCCTGCCACCCGGCCCAGCAGGGAGACCACCTCACGCAGCCGCACCGCGCGGCCGGAGCCGATGTTGACAACGCCCTGGGCGGCCGACAGGGCGGCGGCGTGCACCGCCCTGGCCACGTCCCGCACGTCCACGAAGTCGCGCTGGACGGCCAGCCCGGCCAGCCTGAGTTCGCCCTCGCCCTGCTGCATCACCCGGCGCATCGCCTCCGCCAGCCGCCCCAGCGGCGAACCGGTGGGCGTACCGGGGCCGACCGGGGAGAAGACGCGCAGCACGATGGCGTCCAGCCCGGAGCCGAGCACCAGCTCGCTGGCGGCGAGCTTGCTGACGCCGTACGGACTGCCGGGCCGCGGCACCGCGTCCTCTCCGGTGGAGGAGCCGGCCGGAGAGGGTCCGTACTCGGCGGCGCAGCCCAGGTGGACCAGCCGGGCCCCGCAGCCGCTGCGGCGCAGCGACTCGCAGACGGTGGCGGCGGCCACGGTGTTGTGCCGGATCAGGTCCCGTGCGCCGCCGCGGGTGGCACCGGCGCAGTTGACGACGACGCCCGGGTGGACGGCGTCCAGGAAGCGGGTGAGCGCTCCGGGGCTGCCGGTGGACAGGTCGAAGCGGACGTCGGCGTCGTCGCCCCGGCCCAGCGCGGTGAGCTGGACGGCGGGGTCGGCGAGCAGGCGGTCGGCCACATGGCGGCCGAGGTATCCGTTCGCGCCGATCAACAGCACTCTCATCGGACGTCCTCCCGCACTGCTGCGGTGACGCCGGTGGCGCGCGAAACGGTCATCGGGTGTGCTCCTTGGTCGATGGTGCGCGGCGCGCGGGGGTGTGTGCGCCGGCGGAGACGGTCGAGGCGCCGGGAAGGGCCGGACTCCGGGTCACGGCTCCTCCCGGTGGTGGGCGGACGCGCCGGTGAGGCGGGAGGCCGCGAACACCGACAGGGCCAGGGCCGCGCAGGCGCAGGCCGCGGCGGGTACGGCCGCCGGTCCCCAGGCGGTGGCCAGCGCCTCCACGGGGCGGCCCGGGAGCGCCAGGCGGAGGTGTGCGGAGGCCGCCGCCGCGGCGAGCGCCGCGGCCTCCAGCGCGCAGGCCGCGACGACGCCTCCCGCGGCGGCGGCCGGGAAGCCGTGGGAGGACAGCAGCAGGGCGATGAACAGCAGGGTGCCCAGCGCGGCCGCCTCGGCGATCCGCGCGCCCTCCGGTCCGGCCGCGCCGCCGGTCACAGCACTGATCACACCGCCGGGCGGGGCGCCGGCGAGGACGCCGTCCACGACCGCGTGCGCGACGGTCAGGACCGCGAGCTGGGTGACCGCGAACAGTGCGACGGCGGCGGCGAGCAGCGGACGCGTCCGGGCCGCGAACTCCTCCAGGCTGCGGCTGGTGCCGAGCCGCAGGCTCGCCCGCGCGGCGAACCAGCGCGCCCACCACACGGCGGGCGCGACGGCCAGCGCCAGGCCCAGCGCCACGCACCACTCGTCCGGGAAGGCGCCCGCCGCGGGCGCCCGGCCGCCCAGCGCCCTGGCCAGGGGACGACCGCCGGCCAGCGCGTGTCCGGCCAGCAGGCAGGCGCCCAGCGCGGCGACCCGGTTCAGGTCCGTGCCGCGCAGGCACAGCCGCACGGACAGCAGGACGAGCAGGACCCCGGCCGCACCGGCGGCGGTACGGGCGGGCGCCGGGAGGCCCGCGGTGAGGGCGTGCGCGGCCGGTGCCGCCGCGCACAGCCCGCCGGGCAGCAGGGGAAGCAGCGCGGCTCCCGACGAGCGCGCCCGTCCGGTTCCCCGGCCGCGCCGGGGGGTGCGGGTGGCGGGCGCGCCGTCCCGGGAGCCTGCGGCATCGGCTCCGCCCGGCTCGTGGGCCGCGTCCGCCCCGTGGACTTCACCGGCTTCGCCGGCCCCGTCCGCGCGGGGGGTGCGGGCGTACAGCTCCTCGGAGAGCGAGAACACGTCCCGGTGCCGGTAGCGCGCCGCGGTGCGGTCGGTGATCCCGTGTGCCTCCAGGGCCGCGGCGATCTCCAGCGGGTCCACGGCCCGTGCGCACAGCTCCCGGTGGCGGTGCAGCAGCGAGCGCACGGGGTCGGCGGGCAGGTGCGGATACGGCGGGGCGCTCACCGGCGCCCCCCGCCCTGCCCGGCGGGTACGCCCGCCGCGGCCGTACGGGCCCAGCCCGGGGCGCGGGCGGGGCGTCCGCCGGGGCGGGCGGCCGCCGCCGGGGCGGTGGGCGCGGGTACGGCGGGCGCGGTCCAGCGGCCGGGGAGGCTGGCCTCGGGCGGGCGGGCGAACGGCAGCGCGGCGACGGCCGGTCCGGCGGGCCGCGGGCGCTGCGAGAGCAGCTCCAGGTAGACGCCGCGGAACGCCGATACGTTCTGTTCCGCGGTGAACAGCTCCTGCGCCCGGGCCCGCGCCGCGGCACCCAGCCGGGCGCGGCGGGCCGGGTCGCGCAGCAGGGCCGTGCAGGCGTCGGCCAGGGCACGGGGGTTGCGCGGCGGCACCACGAGCCCCGTGCCGCCGATGGCCTCGCACACCGCGCCGACGTCCGTGGAGACCGTGGCCCGGCCGGCGAGCATCGCCTCGGCCAGGGAGACCGGGAAGCCCTCCACCACGCTGGAGAGCACGGCCACGTCGGCGGCGGCGTAGGCGTCGGCGAGCCGGGGAAGCGCGGGATCGCCGATCCGCGCGAAGCAGACCGGGTTCTCCCCGACGCTGAGCGGACCGGCGGCCTCGTCGGGGAAGAGCTGCGCGGCCAGCGCCCGGCAGTGCGCCAGGTACCGAGCCGACTCCGGGTCCCTCTCCGGGGCCGGGCCGCCGGGCCGTTCGGCGATCAGCAGCCGGGTGCCGGGCACGGCCCTGCGGACCTCGGCGAAGGCGTGCAGCAGGCCGACCAGGTCCCTGGCGGGACCGGTCCGCCCGACCCACACCAGCACCGGGTCCGGCCGCCTCCGCCCCGCGTCCTCCTCGATCCCCGTCAGCTCGGACGCGTCCATGCCCGGGTAGACCGTGCGCAGCCTCCCTCGGTCCGCCCCGCACCTCTCCTGCCAGCGCCGGGAGTGGGCATTGCCGGAGGTGACGATCACGGCACGGCGGTACGCCTCGCGCGCCAGGTTCCCGTGGAGGGAGGCGAGCAGGGCGCGCACCGGCGCGCTCACGGCGTCCGGCGCGACGGCGTGCGCGGCGCTGGCGAGGTAGTGCTCGCGCAGCCGCACGCCGTACTCGGTCACCAGCAGCGGGGTGCCGAAGAGGCGCCGGGCCAGCAGACCGGGGAGCGCGGCGGGTCCTGCGCCCACCGCGTGGCAGACGTCCGCGGCCGCGAGCCCGGAGGTCTCCCCGGCCCCGTACCAGTCCAGCGACAGGGGCCTCAGCGCCCTCTCCGACCGCTCGGCGACCGTGAGCAGGTCGGCCGGCGTCGCGGAGCGCGCGGCCCGGAGCGCGCCGGGGGCGCGGCACGCGCCCTCCAGCAGCCGGACCGCCTGCTCGGAGCGGAGGGCCGCGACGAGCCCGCCGTGCTCCCGGGCCAGGTCGGCCAGCCCGTGGAGGCCGTGGGCGAAACGGTCCGCCTCGGCTTCGGACCCTCCGCCCCCGCCCGCCGTGTCCTGCGCTCCCGCGCCCTCCGTACCGGCGCAGACCGCGCGGGCCAGATCCGCGAAGTGCTCGCCGAAACGGCGTCCGAAGCGCCGCCCGTACCCGCTCCGGCGCCCGCCGTCGCCGGGGGCGGGGCCCCACAGCGGGGCGGTGCGCACCCTTCGGACGTTGTCCGGCAGAGCGGGCCAGGCACCCTCCCGGTGCCGCTCGTCGCGGCCGAGCGCGTGGACCTCGAAGTCGTGACCGTCCAGGCCTCGCACCAGCCGGTCGCACCACACGTACGAGTCACCGCGCGGATAGGGATAGCCACCCTCCGTGAGTAGTGCGATGCGCACCTGTCCACCCCCGTTCCTCCTCCGGGCCACCGGCAGTCGCCGTGGCGTCGCTGGAAGACGTTATGCGCGAGGCGGGGCGGCGCGGCGGACGGTTGTCCGTCACACCACCGGAAGGGGTGAACTACCGTGACTTTCGACGCGATTGAACGTTCGGCCGTCTACCGCGGACCGAAGGGTCCCGTCAGGCGTCGGGAAACGGCCAGGCGTTGGGCCGGCAGGTCGCCCCGCCCACCGTCAGGTACTTCGTCTGCTGCATCATCACCGGCGCCAGGGCGCCCTCCCGCGGGCAGTTCACATGGCCCTTGCCGAGCCTGTGGCCCACCTCGTGGTTGATGAGCATCTCCCGGTACTCCCGGATCCGGTCCGGGCCGAAGGTCTCCGCGCCGCGCGCCCACCGGTAGGCGTTGATCATGATGCGCTCGGTCGAGGCCGAGTCGCACGAGACGTTGTCGACCGTGGTGTCCAGGCCCGATCTGGCGCACCACTCGGCGGTGGTGGAAGGGGAGGCCAGCGTGATCACGAACACCGGATCGTCGCCCTCTGACTTCCCGGACTTCCCGGAGACCCGCTCGAAGGTGCGGGCGCCCCCGTGGCTCCAGCTCCGCTCGTCGTTGAGGGTGCGGTGGACGGCCTCGGCGAACAGCTCGCCGTCCAGCGGCAGCCCGTCCTCGACGTCGACCCGGTAGCGGACGACCTCCCCCTTGCCGGGCGCCTCGTCGGCCCCGGGGACGGCGGCGAGCCGGCCCGAGCCCTCGAAGTCCGGGGCCAGGCCGAACAGGCGCCCCATCCGCTCGCCGTAGGAGGCCTGTGCCCCGGGCGGAGCCTTCCCCTCGTCCGCTCCGCCCGAGGGGGTGGGGCGCGCCTCGAACCGGGAGGCGTCCGGGGCCCCCGCGCGCGGGGCCTCACCACCGGCCCGCAACTGCCGGTCCATGCCGCTGCGGCCGTCGGCGACCTGCCCGGCCACCACGACGGCCAGCACGGTGGTCACGGCCGCGGCCGCGACCCCGGTGAAGGTCCGGCCGTGTCCGCCGTGCGCGCCGTGTCCGTCCCGGCCGCCACCACCGCCGTCCTCGGCGTCCGGCTCACCCGTACGGAGGCCGCCGACCGGCCTTTCGGCCTCCGCGGTGGTGTCCGGCTCGAACCCGTCCGCGCGCAGTGCGCCCGGCGAGCCGTAGACGCCGTCGTCGAACGCCTCGACGTACTCCCGCCGCGGCATCCGCCCCGTCCCGTACACCGTCTCCCGCGGTGGTCCGGCGGGCCCGTGCCCGGCGCCCGGTTCGCGCTGCTCGGGGTGGCCGCCGCGGACCGGGGGCACGCCGTGCGGGCCGGCGGCACGCTCTCCGGACGGGGGGTGCGGCGGGGCCGGTGCCGGACGGGGACGCGGGGCCCCCTCCGGGGCCGCCTGCCGGACCGCGGGCCGCTGCCCGGTGGCCGTGGCCGTCGGCTTGCCGCTGCCCGGCCGGCCCCGGCGACTGTGACGTCCCACGACTCGTCAACCCCTGCCCGTATCGGTTTCTCCCAGCAGATCCCGGAAGGCGCTCCCCACCGCCTCCGGGTATTCCATCATCGCGACGTGTCCGGCGTCGGGAAGCGCCAGCAGCCGCGATTCGCGGAACGCGGCGGCGGCCCTGCGCGCCATGCGGAACGAGACAAGCAGATCCCGCCCGCCGTACACCAGCAGCGTCGGCGCCAGTACACGCTCGGCCTGGCGCCACAGCGCGTGCTGGCCGCCGAGTGTGTAGGCGTTCACCAGACCTCGCGCCGACCGCGAGAGCGAGTCCCAGAAGTACGGCAGCGCCAGGCGGCGCTCGTACTCCGCCACGGCCGCCTCGAACTCCTCCCGCGACACCGCCGCCGGATCGCCGTAGCACAGCGCCAGGAGTTCCCGGGTGCGCCGCTCGGCCGTCCAGTGCCGGGTCATCCGCCCGAAGAGCCTGGTGGCCCCGGGCACCGCCAGCAGGGCGGTGGGGATCGCGGTGCGCTGCGGACGCAGCTCGGGCAGGGCGGGCGAGACGAGGGTGAGGGTGCGCACCAGGTCGGGCCGGACCGCCGCGACCCGGGTGGCGACCGCGCCGCCCAGGGAGTTGCCGAACAGGTGCACCGGCCCGCGCCCGGAGGCTTCGAGGTAGCCGATGACGGCGCGCGCGTGCCCGGAGACCGAGTAGTCGCCGTCATCGGGCGGCGGCGAGTGGCCGAAGCCCGGCAGATCGACCGCCTCGCCGTCGACCTCGTCGGCCAGCTCACGCATCAGCGGGGACCAGTTGAGGGAGGACCCGCCCAGACCGTGGACGTACAGCCCGGCAGGCAGTCCCCCGCGTCGGCCCGGCCGCCCGCGCACCGACAGCGTCAGGCCGGGCAGCGGCACGGACCTGTGCGTCTCGCCCTCTCCGGCCCGCGACCGGCCCGAGGGAGGGACCTCGAACGGGGCCGCCGCCGGCGGCTGCTCGGTCGATGACATGAGGGCAATGTTACGAGACGATCACCGCCGCTCTCACGTGTTCGGGGTCACACCTTCCCGGCCTCCGGGATTCTCCTCTCCTGAGCTCGTGTGGAACCCCTTCAGCCTGGAAAGAGGATCGTCATGTCTGTTGACCCCACCGATCCCGACACCTTCGACCGGTTCGAGGACGAGGACCAGAGGCCCGCGGCCGAGCGGTTCGGAGTCGAGGCTCCCGAGGCGGACGCGGCCGAACAGCACGCGGAGGTCCTGCCCCGCGAGAACGTGCGACCGCTGGCCGCCGACTCGCCGGAGGTGAACCCCGCGGACGCCGCCGAGCAGGCACGCGTCGTCGAACTGGACGAGGACGATTACCGCTAAACCGATACATCGCGCGTTCGAGACGCGGATTTCTGTGCCCGCCCGACGCACAGGTGGTTTACCCAAAAGTACGATGGCGGACGCAGCGCACCCCGCGCGCGGAAGACTGACGACCTCTCCCCGGAATCCCCGGATCCCCGGGGCCCGGTCCGGGCCCCGCCCGGGAGGCGTTCCAGGGAGACCCAGGAGGCGAGCGTGACAGCCATCGAGCAGACCGAGGCACGTCCGCGTGGCACACGGCTGCCACGCCGGGCCCGACGCAACCAGTTGCTCGGTGCGGCACAGGAGGTGTTCGTCGCCCAGGGTTACCACGCCGCGGCCATGGACGACATCGCCGAGCGCGCGGGCGTCAGCAAGCCGGTGCTGTACCAGCACTTCCCCGGCAAGCTCGACCTGTACCTGGCCCTGCTGGACCAGCACTGCGAGGCACTGGTCCAGTCGGTGCGCGCGGCGCTGGCCTCGACCTCGGACAACAAGCACCGGGTCGCGGCGACGATGGACGCCTACTTCACGTACGTGGAGGACGAGGGCGGGGCCTTCCGGCTCGTCTTCGAGTCCGACCTGACCAACGAGCCCGCGGTGCGCGACCGTGTGGACAAGGTGAGTCTGGACTGCGCCGAGGCGGTCAGCGAGGTGATCTCCGAGGACACCGACCTGCCTCCGGACCAGGCGATGCTGCTGGCCGTCGGGCTGTGCGGCATGGCGCAGATCACCGCCCGGTACTGGCTGAGCGCCGGGCAGAAGGTCCCGCGCGACACCGCCACCAGGCTCATCTCCTCGCTGTCCTGGCGGGGCATCGCGGGCTTCCCGATGCACGGCTGACCCGCGGCCGCCTCCGCCGGCCGCCGCGCGGTGTTCGCTGTCGGCGTGCGGTCGCGAGCGGCCCACCGCCCCCGCGAGGGCTAATGTTGCTGGCATGACGGCGCGGCCTGCCCGCGCACCCCGCCCCGGCTCAGCCAGGGAGAATCACCAACCGTTCGGAAGGGACATAGCCGTGGAGGTCAAGATCGGCGTGCAGCACGCGCCCCGCGAGATCGTTCTGGAGAGCGGGCAGACGGCCGAGGAGATCGAGCGCACCGTCGCCGAGGCGCTGACCGGCAAGTCGCAGCTGCTCAGCCTGGTGGACGAGCACGGTCGCCGGGTGGTCGTCCCGGCCGACCGGCTGGCCTACGTGGACATCGGCGAGCCCAGCGGCCGCAAGGTGGGCTTCGGGGCTCTGTAGCGATCCGCACGGCCCTGCGGGACGCCGCGGGGCCCCCGGAATCCGGCGAGGAGACCGGCCGCGAGGCCGGTGGGAGCGGTGTGCGGGGGGCCGGGCGGGATTCCCGCCCGGCCCTTTCCGTTTCGTCCTCGGCGCGTCCTGGGTAGGACCGAGTAGCCCGATGCGCACCCCACCGGCCCGCGGGAGGACCCAATGCTCTGGGAAGTGCTCGGCTCGGCGCTCGTCGGTCTCGTCGTCGCCCTCGTCGCCGGCCGCCGTTTCGCGGACCGCTTCCGCGACCGGTCCCTGGTCATGGTCACCGGGCCCGCGGCCGCCTTCGGCGGCGGTGTGATCACGCGCGTGGTACTGGGCCCCGGGTACACGCTTCCCACCCTCGTGGTCGCCGCCCTGGTCGCGGCGGCCCTGCTGTCCCTGCTGGTCCGCCCCCGCCACCGCGGCGGCCCGGCGGCCGGCCGGCCTCACGCGGGCGCTGTCTGACGAGCGCGCCGCGCCGCCCGGGCGGCGCGGCGCGCTCGTCAGGCAGCCAGTCCCAGCGCGGCCATGCGCTTGGTGTGGGCCTCGGTGATGCGCGAGAACATCCGGCCGACCTCGGCCAGGTCGAAGCCCGCGGTGATCCCGCCGACCAGCATCATCGACAACGCGTCGCGCTCGGCGACCACCCGCTGGGCCTGCGACAGCGCCTCACCCATCAGACGGCGGGCCCACAGGGCGAGCCGGCCGCCGACCCGGGGGTCGGCCTCGATGGCCCCGCGCACCTTCTCCACCGCGAAGCCGGAGTGCCCGGTGTCGTCCAGCACACCCAGCACCAGGGCTCGGGTGTCGGAGTCGAGGTGGGCGGCGACCTCCCGGTAGAAGTCGGAGGCGATCGAGTCGCCGACGTACGCCTTGATCAGGCCTTCCAGCCAGTCCGACGGCGCGGTCTGGCGGTGGAACTCGTCCAGCGCGGCGGCGAACGGCCCCATCGCCGCCGCGGGGTCCTCGCCGATCTCCGCGAGCCGACCGCGCAACCGCTCGAAGTGCTGGAACTCCGCCGACGCCATGGAGGCCAGCTCCGCCTTGTCCACGAGGGTCGGGGCCAGCTTGGCGTCCTCCGCGAGCCTTTCGAACGCGGCCAGCTCCCCGTAGGCCAGCGCGCCCAGCAGGTCCACGACCGCTGCCCGGTACTGGGGGTCGGCAGAGGCTCCGGCCCAGTCCTGGACGGCGGTCCCCTCGGTGTCCTCGGTTCCTCCGGCCCCCTCGGCGCTCCCGGTTTCCTCGGGGCCGGCGGGGGATGTGTCAGACGTCTCCATGCCGGGCACAATAGCCCGCCGCCAGGCCGTCCGACCTGCCCGGGAGCCATCCGGCGCGGTCCGGCCCCGCCTCCGCGGCGGCCCGGGTCACGTGATCGGCCGGGCGCGGATGCGGGATCAGGGGGTACAGTGATATTGGGCCCGCTTCCTGACAGCGGGTTCTGCGCATACTGTGTTATCCGGGTCTCGGGGACGTCCTCCGGACCCGCAACGGATGCCCGGTCGGTGGCCCGATCGGCTCCGACACGACCGCCCTCCGCGCGGGCCGTATGCGGAGTGACGGCTGTGGAGACACGCAGCCGGGCGTTCCGCACGGACCGCGGTGAGGGGCCCGCTCGCGCGGTACGAGCGTTTGAGCGAGAGCCCGTGGTCCCGCGCCGCGAGGCCGCCCGACAGGCAGCCGGCGTCCGGTGCGGTACGACCCACCCCGCTCCCCCGGGGTGTGCCCTCGCTCCCCCGTCCCGCGTCTCACGGAAGAGGCAAGCATCCTGACCACCACATTCCGAGAGCTCGGGATCCTTCCCGAGACCGCCGAGGCCCTGGAAGCCGTCGGCATCACGTCCCCGTTCCCCATCCAGGAGATGACCCTCCCGGTCGCACTGTCCGGGTCGGACGTCATCGGCCAGGCCAAGACCGGCACCGGCAAGACCCTCGGCTTCGGTCTGCCGCTCCTGGAGTCCGTCGTCGTCCCCGCCGACGTCGACGCCGGCCGGGCCGCACAGGACCGGCTGACCGACGCCCCGCAGGCGCTCGTGGTCGTCCCCACCCGCGAGCTGTGCCAGCAGGTCACCAACGATCTCCTGACCGCGGGCAAGGTCCGCAACGTCCGGGTGCTGGCGATCTACGGCGGCCGCGCCTACGAGCCCCAGGTCGAGGCGCTGAAGAAGGGCGTCGACGTGATCGTCGGCACCCCGGGCCGTCTGCTCGACCTGGCCGGCCAGCGCAAGCTGAGCCTGGCGCACATCCGCACGCTGGTGCTGGACGAGGCCGACGAGATGCTCGACCTCGGCTTCCTGCCGGACGTGGAGAAGATCATCCAGCAGCTGCCCGTCAAGCGGCAGACGATGCTGTTCTCCGCGACCATGCCGGGGCAGGTCATCTCCCTGGCCCGGCGCTACATGTCGCAACCCACCCACATCCGCGCCACCGCGCCGGACGACGAGGGCGCGACGGTGGCCAACACCGCGCAGCACGTCTTCCGGGCGCACTCGCTGGACAAGGTGGAGACGGTCTCCCGGATCCTGCAGGCCAACGGCCGCGGACTGGCGATGATCTTCTGCCGTACCAAGCGGACGGCGGCCGATGTGGCCGACCAGCTCTCGCGCCGCGGTTTCGCCGCGGGCGCGGTGCACGGCGACCTCGGCCAGGGGGCGCGCGAGCAGGCGCTGCGCGCCTTCCGCAACGGCAAGATCGACGTGCTCGTCTGCACCGACGTCGCCGCCCGCGGCATCGACGTCGAGGGTGTCACGCATGTGATCAACTACCAGACGCCGGAGGACGAGAAGACCTATCTGCACCGCATCGGCCGCACCGGCCGCGCGGGTAACACGGGTACGGCCGTCACCCTCGTCGACTGGGACGACATCCCGCGCTGGCAGCTGATCAACAAGGCGCTGGACCTGGATTTCAACGACCCGCCGGAGACGTACTCCACCTCCTCGCACCTGTACGAGGCGCTGGGCATCCCCGAGGACATCAAGGGGATACTGCCGCGCGCCGAGCGCACCCGTGCCGGGCTCGCGGCCGAGGAGGTCGAGGACCTGGGCGAGACCGGGGGACGTGGCAGGGGCCGCGGCCGCGGGGCCGCGACCACCGCCACCGCCACCGCCACCGCCACCGAGGAGCGCGCGCCGCGCACCCGTACCCGGCGCCGCCGCACCCGCGGCGGCCAGACCCTGGAGCATCCCGGTACCGACACCGCCACGGGGCCGGCGGGCCCGGCCGGTGAGGCGGACGCCTCCGGCGAGGCCCGCAGGCCGCGCCGCCGCACCCGTGCCGGCGCCGCCTCCCAGGCGGGCCGGGCCGAGCGCTCCGCGCGCGCCGAGGCTCCGGCCGTGCAGGGCGGCGAGGGCGCGCCCGCGGACGGGCCGGGGGACGCCTCCGGCGAGCCGCGCAGGCCGCGCCGCCGCCGTCGCACCCGCGGCGGAGCCGGCACCCGCCCGGCGGCCACGGAGGCCACCCCGGAGAGCTGACGGCACACGGCCGGCGACACCGCCGCCGCACGCCCGCGCCCATGAGCAAGCCGCCGACCCTGACCCTGCCGCCCGGCGCCCGGGCGTACCGCCTCCAGACCGCGCGCGGCGGGTTCGCCGTGCACGACGCGGGTGAGCCGCGCGCCGGTACGGCCCTGCTGGTGCCCGGGTTCACCGGCAGCAAGGAGGACTTCATCGCCCTGCTCGCCCCGCTGGCCCGCGCGGGCTTCCGCGTGGTGGCCGTGGACGGCCGCGGGCAGTACGAGACCGAGGGACCGCGCGAGCTCGGCGCGTACGACCAGGACGAGCTGGCCCTGGACGTGCTGGCCCAGGCGGAGACGCTCGGCGGGGGCGTCCATCTGCTGGGGCACTCCCTGGGCGGGCTGATCGCCCGCGCCGCCGTACTGCGGGACGCGGCTCCCTTCCGCTCGCTGACGATCATGAGCTCCGGGCCGGCCGCCATCACACATCTCCAGCAGGAGCGCACCAGGCTGCTGATCGAGGCCCTGGCGGTGCTGGACATGGAGTCGGTGTGGCGGGCGATGCGCGACCTGGACCCGCCGGAGGCCGCGGACGAGGCCACCGACACGGCTGTGGGTGAGTTCCTGCACCGCCGCTGGCTGGCCACCGTCCCCGAGCAGCTCGTCGCCACCGGCCGACAGTTGCTGACCGAGCCGGACCGGGTCGGCAGGCTGGCGGCCGTGCCGCTGCCCAAGCACGTGCTGTCGGGCGAGGTGGACTACGCCTGGCCGGTGCCCCTGATGGACGAGATGGCGCGGCGGCTGGACGCACGGCGCACGGTGGTGGCGGGCGCCGAGCACTCGCCGGGGGCCGAGCGTCCCGGGGAGACGGCCGAGGCGCTGGCCGCCTTCTGGCACGACTGCGGAAGCGGCATGGGAACCGGGACCGGAGACGGGGACGGGACCGGAGCCGGAGCCGAAGCCGGTCCCGCCTAGCCGCCGCCCTGGATGAAACGCGTGACGCCGTTGGCGATCTGCTGGACCGCGATCGCCGACAGCAGCATGCCCGACAGCCGGGTCACCAGGACCACGCCGCCGTCCTTGATGACGCGGATGATCAGCAGCGAGTACCGCATCACCAGCCACAGCACGATGTGCAGCACGGCGATGGCCGTCCACACCGCGGCGTGGTCGGCCGACCCGTCCGCCCGCTGCACGGCCAGGATGACGGAGACGATCGCGCCGGGCCCTGCCAGCAGGGGCATGCCCAGCGGCACCAGCGCGGCGTTGACGTCCTTGGTCTGCGTGGGCTCCTCCGCCCTGCCGGTGAGCAGGTCCAGGGCGACCAGCAGCAGCAGGAGCCCGCCCGCGACCATCAGTGCGGGGATCGACACGTGCAGGTAGTCCAGGATCTGCTGCCCCAGCAGGCCGAAGACGGCGATCACCCCGAAGGCGACGGCGGTGGCCTGCAGCGCCATTCTCCGCTGGACCTTGACCGGACGTCCGGAGGAGAGGGCGAGGAAGATCGGGATGATGCCGGGCGGATCCATGATCACGAAAAGCGTGACAAAGACGGATCCGAAGAGGGCGACGTCGAACACGGTGCTGCCTTGCGTACTGTGCGCGGTGTGCGCGGTGTGGATCTGAGGGCGGTTCAGGCGGAGACGGGCGACGCGCCTGATCCGCGGGCGGCGATCTCGGCGTAGACGTCGGGGTCGGTGGTGTACTCCCCGAGCCGGCAGGTCTTGCGGCTGCCGTGGTAGTCGCTGGAGCCGGTGGCCAGCAGGCCGAGGTCGCGGGCCATGCCGTGCAGCCGCTCGCAGGTCGCGGCGTCGTGGTCCATGTGGTCGGCCTCGATGCCGTCGAGCCCGGCGGCGGCCAGTTCCGCGATGGCGGTCTCCGGCACGCACTGCCCGCGCTTGACGGCCAGGGGGTGCGCGAAGACCGCGACCCCGCCGGCGCCCTTGATCAGCCGGATCGCCTCGAAGGGGTCCAGCTCGTGCTTGCCGACGTGGGCGCGGCCGTCGTCGGCGATCCACTCGGCGGTGAAGGCGTCGGAGACGGTCTCGACGATGCCCAGCTCAACCATCGCACTCGCGATGTGGGGGCGGCCCACCGAGCCGTCCCCGGCGATCTCGGCGACCCGCTCCCAGGTGATCGGCACGCCCAGCTCGCGGAGCCTGGCGACCATGCCCTTCGCCCGCGGCACCCGGTCGTCGCGGACGAGTTCACGCTCGCGCGCCAGCTCGGGCTCGTCCGGGTCGAACAGATAGGCCAGCATGTGCAGGCTCACACCGTCCAGACGGCAGGAGAACTCCGCGCCGGGAACGAGAGTGAGACCCGCGGGGAGGGCGGCGATCGCCTCACCGTACCCGGCGACCGTGTCGTGGTCGGTCAGCGCCACCACGTCCAGTCCGGCGGCGGCGGCGTTCCGCACCAGCTCGGCGGGGGTGTCGGTGCCGTCCGAAGCGGTGGAGTGGGTGTGCAGGTCGATGCGCACGGTATGTGACTCCCACGGCGGACGGCTGAGGCGGACACCCCAGAGTAGAACAGACGCGCGCCCGGTCCGTCCCGGGCCTGACCGGCGGCCGGGGTCCGGCCGCCGGTCAGGCCCCGGGGCGCGTGAGCAACTGGGGGGAGAGCGCCCCGCACGGCACCAGCTCCACCTCGGCGCCCGCCTCCCGCAGATCCGTGAGCACCAGCTCGTCGTACATCAGCATGCCGGACTGCTCGGGCCAGACGATCGCCCACAGCCACAGGCCGCGCGCCTCCCCCGCGAACACCGCGCGGTCCTCGGGCGCCTCGTCCACCAGCCACAGCGGGGTGGGCCGTCCGGCCGCCAGGACCTTCGCGTGCGGGGGCCGGTCCACGTCGATCAGCGGGCCGGGGTCGGGGCCGGGCACTCCGGCGTAGCGCGCCCCGAGCCCGACGCCCAGCTCCTCGGCGACCAGCAGCAGCTCGCCGGGGCCGCCGAGCGGGCCGGGGCCGGAGCAGGCCACGACGGTGGCGCGGCCGCCGCTGCGGTCGTCGCCCGCGTAGGCGATCCCGGTGAACAGCCAGCCGATCGGCAGCGGCCAGGGCATCCACACCGGGACCTGCGCCCTGTGGAGGACCACGCCGAGCGCCTCGACGCTCGGCGGGAGGACCGGCTGCAGCGGATGGACCGCGCCGTGCACGTCGCACTGCCAGGAGTCGGCGAAGAGACCGGGCGCCCTGACACGGCCGCCGCACTTCGGGCAACTGGGTTCGCCCCTCATGGGCCCCACGGTCCTCCCCGGAAAGCCGCGCGTCAAGGACGATCACTCGTACGGATCGTCCGCGTCCCTCCGGCCGGGTTCAGTCCGTCAGGGGTACGGACGCCCGCCGTGGATCGCGCAGATCCGTACCACGGGCCAGCCAGCGCTCCTGGAGCTCCGCCGCGCCGTGCACCCGCTTCCAGGCCGCCTCGTTGGGCGTCATCGGCAGCAGGGGCAGGAAGCGCACCGGGTCCATCGGCGGATCGAGTTCCAGGTCCTCCACCAGGCCTCCGGGCTCGGCGACCAGCACGGAGGTGAAGGGAGCGCCCGGCCACAGCGGCTCGCCCACGTCCAGCGAGGCGCCGGGGGCCACGACCACGCCCTCGACCTGGGGGGAGGCCGCGAGCACGGCGAGCGGGCGCAGCACCTTGCCGGTGTCGGCCGCCCCGGCGCGC
The DNA here is from genome assembly GCF_043660855.1 of Streptomyces shinuiensis. Classification (NCBI taxonomy): domain Bacteria; kingdom Bacillati; phylum Actinomycetota; class Actinomycetes; order Kitasatosporales; family Streptomycetaceae; genus Streptomyces; species Streptomyces shinuiensis. The sequence goes on from NZ_JBIHML010000001.1 coordinate 1,973,482, forward strand.
ACCGTCAGCACCAGCTCGGCACGGGGCCCTCGTTCGGGGTCGGCGAGTACGTCGGAGGGGTCGGCCATGGGGGCGGCGGACATCCCCAGGGTGGCGTAGCGCACCAGGCCGTTCCCGCCGCCGGGGCCCTCCTCGGCGTCCGGGAAGCGCAGCACCTCGATCCGGTCGGCGCCCAGGAAGGTCACCGCCGCCCGTGCGTCGGGCTCTCCCAGGGAGCTGCGCAGCCGGGCCTCGACCAGTTCCAGAACGTGTGCCATACGGCGAGCATAGATCGTGTATTGATCAGGCAAAGAGGGTAGGCGTCGGCCCCGGAACGGGACGGACGGGCGTCCGCGAGTGCTACCGTTGACTGCTGGTCAAGGCGTGTACACAGATTTCCCCCAGCGGGGACCGGCCGGAGGAGGTGGGGCTGCGATGGATCCGAGTCGACCGTGCAGTACCAGCCGCTCTTCCGTGCGGCAGCCACGTCCCCTTGCCTGAGGGCCTTCCTCCCCCACCGCCGAGCGGTGAAACCTTGGAAGTCCCCTCCTTTTTCTCCTGCGGACAGGCTTCGCGGAAGAGCGCGTGAGTCCCCTGCTCGACCGACGTTCTCAGCGAATGCCGCCTGTGCGTACGGTCCCGCGTGGTGCCCGCTTTGCAGACCTCCGGCCCGTGGACTTCCCGCCGACGGCCCCGTAGGCCCCCATTCCGGGCAGCGCTGCGCCCGTTCACCGGCGGCTCGGCACGCGAAGGAGCCCAGCATGTCGATGATCCGTGACCTGCGCGCCGCGGTCCGCCCCGCCCTGCGCAGGGGCGGCCGTCCCCCCTACGCCCACGACGGCTCCGGCGTCGACACCACCGCGACCAGCGCGGTGGTGGACTGCGCCGTCTACCGGGACGGCCGCCGCGAGTCGCGGCACATGACCCCGGCAGAGGCCCTGCGCTCGCTGCGCTCCCGGGAACAGCAGGGGGCGCAGGGCCGGCAGGAGCAGCACGACGGTCCGGGGGGCGGGGCGTTCGTGTGGATCGGCCTGCACGAGCCCACCGAGCGGGAGTTCTCCGGCATCGCCCGCGAGTTCGGCCTGCACCCGCTCGCCGTGGAGGACGCGGTGCACGCGCACCAGCGGCCGAAGCTGGAGCGGTACGACGACTCCCTGTTCACCGTCTTCAAGACGATCCACTACGTCGATCACGCGACGCACGCCGCGCGCGCCGAACCCACCGACTCCAGCGAGGTGGTGGAGACCGGCGAGGTGATGTGCTTCACCGGCCGGGACTACATCATCACCGTCCGGCACGGCGGCCAGGGCTCGCTGCGCACCCTGCGCCACCGGCTGGAGGACGACCCCGGGCTGCTGGCCAGAGGCCCCTCGGCCGTGCTGCACGCCATCGCCGACCAGGTGGTGGACGGTTATCTGGCGGTCGCCGACGCGGTGCAGGACGACATCGACGAGGTGGAGATCCAGGTCTTCTCCGAGAGCGCGGGCAAGGGCCGCCGGGGCCGCGACGCGGGGCGGATCTACCAGCTCAAGCGAGAGGTGCTGGAGTTCAAGCGGGCGGTCTCGCCGCTGCTGCGGCCGATGCAGCTGCTGAGCGAGCGGCCGATGCGGCTGGTCGATCCGGACATCCAGAAGTACTTCCGCGATGTGGCGGACCATCTGACCCGGGTCAACGAACAGGTGCTCTCCTTCGACGACCTGCTCAACTCCATCCTCCAGGCGAACCTGGCCCAGGCGACGGTCGCGCAGAACGAGGACATGCGGAAGATCACCTCGTGGGCGGCGATCTTCGCCGTACCGACGATGATCGCCGGGATCTACGGCATGAACTTCGAGTACATGCCGGAACTCCAGTGGCGTTACGGCTACCCGGCCGTCATGACCGTGATCGTCGGGTTCTGCTACGCGATCCACCGGGGCTTCAAGCGCAACGGCTGGTTGTAGGGCCCGCCGGGCACGGAAGGGCCGCCGGGCCGGGGCAGGGGCGAGGACGGCGAACGGACGGGGCGTCAGGCCCGCGCACCGCGCGCGGGCCCGGCGTTGCCCCGGACCACCAGGGCCAGGCCGAGCAGGATCACCGCCAGTGCCCCGTAGACGGCCGCCGGCGGGTTCTGTCCCAGCCAGAGCGCCGCGATCAGCGCCGCGCCCGGTGTCTCCAGCAGGATCGCGGTGGAGGTGACCGACGGCCCGAGTCCGCGCACCACCCGGTTGAGCAGCGAGTGGCCCAGCAGCTGTGCGGTGACGGTGAGGACGGCGAGCTTGAGCCAGGTCTCGCCGCTGTAGCCGCCGAGGTCGGCGCCGAAGACCAGGCAGGCGGCCAGCAGCAGCACGGACGTGGTGCTGTAGCAGACGTAGGTGTACGCGGTCGTGGAGACCGTGCGGCGCACCTCCGCGCCCAGCAGGACGTACCCGGCAGCCGCCATGCCGCCGCCCAGCGCCAGGGCGTCGCCCGCCAGCGCCCGCGGCGAGAGCGACAGGTCGACCCCCGTGAGGATCACCACTCCGGCGAAGGCGACCGCCGTGCCCGCCCAGACCAGGGCCGTCGAGCTCCGGCCGCGCAGCCGCAGCAGCAGGGTGGTCCAGATCGGGGTGGTGGTGACCAGCGCGGTCGAGGAGGCGACCGAGGTCATGTGGAGGCTGGGCAGCCAGAGCGCGAAGTGCAGCGCGAGCAGCGCCCCGGCGGCGGCGGCCAGCAGCACGTTGCGGCGTCCCATGGCACGCAGTCCGGCCCGGTGGCGGACGAGGGCCAGCGGGGTGAGGACGCCGACCGCCATGGCGTTGCGCCAGAAGGCGATGGCCAGGGCCGGGGCGGCGGTGGCCGCGATCAGGGGCGCGGACAGGGAGATGCCGGACACGGCGACCGCCAGCAGGAACAGGTCCAGGCCGGTGCCCGGGTGTCCCGCCACGGCTCCGGCTGCCTGTCGGGGCGCGGCGGTACGGGTCCTGACGGCGCGCACGGGGCTCCTCTCCGGGGCTGCTGGGGTCCGAACCGGGGCCTTGGGGAACCGGGTTCGGGAGCGAGAACGGGTCGGGGCGCTCGGTGGGCCGCGCCGCCGGCCACCAGCGTAAGGCGCGTGACCACGCCGCGGTACTGACCGTCCGGCTGTCGGACTCTCTTCCGGGCCTACGGCGCGGTGCGGGCGGAAGGCGCGGCGGTAGGGTCGGTCCCATGGCCGATCCGTCCGTTCCCGCCGGCTCCCAACCGCCCCGGGCGCCCCTTCCCGTGTCCGACCGGGCGCTGATCGAGGAGTCGGCGAAGAAGTCCGCACTGGTGTGGGTGCGCGGCCCCCGGGGGCCGCGGCGCGCGCTGTGGCACGTCTGGCACGACGGCGCCGTGCACCTGGTGGGCGACGGCCCCGCGGAGCAGCCGCTGAAACCCCTGGGACTCGCCGACGGCGCCGCCGCCACGGTCTCGGTACGCAGCAAGGACAAGGGCGGGCTGCTGGCCGTCTGGCCGGCCCGGGTGGTGGAGCTGCCGCCGGGCGGCGAGGAGTGGCGGGAGGCGGTGGCCGGGCTGGCGGGCAAGCGGCTCAACGCGCCGGACGCCACGACGATCGCCGAGCGCTGGGCCCGGGAGTGCCGTGTGCTGCGCCTCGAACCGGCCGGGGCGCTTCTGGAAGGGCCCGGCTCGATGCCGGAGGACCTGCGGGCCGACGTCCCGCCACCGACGCCGGCGACCACGCGCAGCCCGGCCCCGGCCGGGCTGCCGAAGCTGCTGCGCCGCGGCCGGGCGGGGAGGAAGGGCCGGTAGGACGACGGAGGAGCGCCGCAGAACGGGGCCGGGGGATCGCCGGGGGAAGGAGCCGGGCGGGACACCCGGGACGTCACTCGGCCGCCGAGATCTTCTTGCCGTAGTCGACGATCTGGTCCTTCTCCGGGGCGCGCAGGGTGAACTCCTTGTCCCACTCCAGCATCTTGACCACGCCCGCGTCTCCGCCGCGCTCCAGCCGCAGCGGGTAGGGCGTGCCGATCAGCGAGACGCTGAGTATCCCGCCGTCGCCCTCGGCGGCCCGCACCTCGACCGTCCGTACGCCGTCGACCTCGCCGTGGTCCCCGGTTCTGCGCTCGCCGTTCAGGGTGAGCAGCCCGTCGAGCAGCACGTCCTTGTCCGTGAATCCGCTGAGCTGCTTGTAGGCGGGGTCGCCGGGAGGCACCTTGACGTACTTGCCCTCCAGCTTGCGGGCCGCCGCGAGGTCGGCCTCGTCCGGCTTCTCGTCGCCCTTGCCCTGGTTCGCCCAGAAGTCGGCGTTCGCCTTGAGGTAGAGGTCCTCGCCGGCCCGCAGCAGCTCGAAGCGGGGGCCGCCCCTGGCCGAGACCTCGCCCAGGCCGCCGTCGTCCTTCAGCCGCATGTCCAGCCGGTAGGTGCGGCCCTTGCTGACCACGCTGCCCGACAGCCGTACGGACTGCGCCGCCCGGGCGGCCTTGCCCGCCCTCTCCTCGATCTCGGCGGCCGGGAGCCTGCCGACCCCGTTCGTCCCCTCGTTCGGGTCCTCCGAACCGCACCCCGTGAGCAGGGTCAGCAGGACCGCGCAGACCGCTCCCACCGACACGGCCGTACTCCGGGCGCGAACACCGTGGACCCACGCAGTCACGTCAGCTCTTCCTCCTGATGCCGGGGCAGGACGACGGCACCCTACCGGGGGCCTTGGAGCGGGTCGCGGGCGACCGTACGGCCGGCGCCGCCGCACGGGGCCGGAACGGAGCGCGTCAGCGTCGGCCCGACCCGGTCCTGAAGGGCCGGGCTCGGAGGTGGCGCCCGCCTGGCCGCCGGGCGGGCTCCTCCGTCCGGGCACCCCGGTCACGGGGCGGCAGGGACGCGTGACGCACGCCCCGCGGTCCACACGCCCTCGCCGCGGGTGGCGATGCCGGAGGATCACACCGAGGACCAGAGGCGACCTGACCAGGGCCGGCGGTGCAGCCCCATGCGCCCGTGCAGGTCGCACCTATCCTGAGAAACGGTCCCTCCCGGGCCTGAGGGCCCGGGGTTCCGCGCCGGATCACGCCGAAACCGTATTCGGGTCACGTCCCACATGCGGACACTCGGCCACACGCGGGTACACGGGCACACGCGGGTACACGGGCACACGCGGCAGGCACGGCGCGCACGGCGGGCGGGGAATCCGCCGCGCGCGGCGGACACGAGCGGGAAGCGGAGGATGGACCATGGTGCTGGGCACCCAGCGGGTCTTCGTCTCGCACCTCTCCGGCGTGGCCGTCTTCGACCCCGTCGGGGACCAGGTCGGCCGGGTGCGGGACGTGGTGGCGATGCTGCGCGTCGGCGGGCGTCCGCCGCGCGTGCCCGGACTGGTCGTCGAGGTCGTCAGCCGGCGGCGCGTCTTCCTTCCCATGACCCGGGTGACCGGCGTGGCGTCGGGACAGGTGATCACCACCGGCGTGGTCAACATGCGGCGCTTCGAGCAGCGGCCCACCGAGACGCTGGTCCTGGGCGAGCTGCTGGACCGCCAGGTGACGCTGGTGGAGACGGGCGAGAAGGTCACCGTGCTCGACATCGGCCTCACCCAGGTCCCCGGGCGCCGTGACTGGCTGATCGACAAGGTCTTCGTGCGCCGCGGCGGCGGCGGGCTGCGCCGGCGGCGGTCGGGCGAGACGCTGACCGTGGACTGGTCGGCGGTGACCGGCCTGTCGATGGAGGAGGAGGGACAGGGCGCGGCCAACCTGCTGGCCACCTTCGAGCAGTTGCGCCCGGCCGACCTCGCCAACGTCCTGCACCACCTGTCGCCCAAGCGCCGGGCGGAGGTCGCCGCCGCACTGGACGACGACCGGCTGGCGGACGTGCTGGAGGAGCTGCCCGACGACGACCAGGTGGAGATCCTCGGCAAGCTCAAGGAGGAGCGCGCCGCGGACGTGCTGGAGGCGATGGACCCCGACGACGCCGCCGACCTGCTGTCCGAGCTGCCGGAAGGCGACATGAACCGGCTGCTGGAGCTGATGGAGCCGCAGGACGCGGCCCCGGTACGGCGGTTGCTGACGTACGAGGAGCGCACCGCGGGCGGCATGATGACCACCGAGCCGATCGTGCTGCGGCCCGACGCCACGGTCGCGGACGCGCTGGCCCGGGTGCGCGTGCAGGACCTCTCGGCGCCGCTGGCCGCCCAGGTGTACGTGTGCCGGCCGCCGGAGGAGACCCCGACGGGCAAGTACCTGGGGCTGGTGCACTTCCAGCGGCTGCTGCGCGAGCCGCCCGGCACCCTGGTCGGCTCGGTCGTGGACACCGATCTGCGGCCGCTGCCACCGGACACCCCGCTGCCCACGCTGACCAGCTATCTGGCCGCGTACAACATCGTGTCGGTGCCGGTGGTGGACGAGAGCGGATCGCTGCTGGGCGCCGTCACCGTCGACGACGTACTGGACCACCTGCTGCCCGACGACTGGCGGGAGGCCGCCGCCCGGGAGACGTTCGCAGTGCACGAGCCGATGGAGAGCCGCCGGGACGGCCGGGGGACCGCCGATGGGTGACAGGGAACGGGACGAGCGCATGGCGCGCAGGGAACGAGAGCGGAGCCTTCCGCCGACCACCGGGCGCGCGGCCCGCACCAGGGTGGACCAGCCGATGGTGCCGCGCCGCAGCCCGCTGCCGGAGTACGACCCGGAGGCGTTCGGGCGGCTGTCGGAGCGGATCGCCCGCTTCCTGGGGACCGGACGGTTCATCGTCTGGATGACGTTCACCATCGTGGTGTGGGTCATCTGGAACATCGTGGCCCCGGCGGACCTGCGATTCGACGAGTACCCGTTCATCTTCCTGACCCTGGCACTGTCCCTCCAGGCGTCCTACGCCGCCCCGCTGATCCTGCTGGCCCAGAACCGGCAGGACGACCGGGACCGGGTGAACCTGGAGCAGGACCGCAAGCGCAGCGAGCGGTCCATGGCCGACACCGAGTACCTCACCCGGGAGATCGCCGCGCTGCGGATGGGCATGGGCGAGGTGGCCACCCGGGACTGGATCCGCTCCGAGCTCCAGGACCTGCTCAAGGAGCTGGAGCAGCGCGGCGCCCTGGAGCCGCCGCCCGACGGCGAGCGGTGATCCGGCCCTGTCTCCGGCCCGCCCCCGGCCCGTCCCGGTGCTCCCCGGGCGGTGACCCGCGTCTCGTCCGCCGCCTTCGGCGCCGGCGCCGGTGCGCCGTACCATCGGGGCATGGCTACTGACACGTCCGCGGCTTCCAGCCCCGCCCCCACCGAGGATGCGGTCCGCGCCGCGCTCGCGACCGTCGACGACCCCGAGATCCACCGTCCGATCACCGATCTGGGCATGGTGAAGTCGGTGGAGATCGGCGACGGCGGCTCGGTCGCGGTCGCGGTCTACCTGACGGTGTCCGGCTGCCCGATGCGCGAGACGATCACCGAGAACGTGACCCGGGCGGTCCGCGGTGTGGCGGGCGTCACGGACGTGACGGTCTCCCTGGACGTCATGAGCGACGAGCAGCGCCGCGAACTGGCGGCCACGCTCCGCGGCGGGCAGGCCGAGCGGGAGATCCCGTTCGCCAGGCCCGGCTCCCTGACCCGGGTCTACGCGATCGCCTCCGGCAAGGGCGGCGTCGGCAAGTCCTCGGTGACGGTCAACCTGGCGGCGGCGATGGCGGCCGACGGGCTGAAGGTGGGCGTCGTGGACGCCGACATCTACGGCCACTCGGTGCCGCGCATGCTGGGGGCCGACGGGCGCCCCACCCAGGTCGAGAACATGATCATGCCGCCGTCCGCCAACGGTGTGAAGGTCATCTCGATCGGCATGTTCACCCCGGGCAACGCCCCGGTGGTGTGGCGCGGGCCGATGCTGCACCGCGCGCTCCAGCAGTTCCTGGCCGACGTCTACTGGGGCGACCTGGACGTACTGCTGCTGGACCTGCCGCCGGGCACGGGCGACATCGCCATCTCCGTGGCGCAGCTCGTCCCCAACGCCGAGATCCTGGTGGTGACCACCCCGCAGCAGGCGGCCGCCGAGGTGGCCGAGCGTGCCGGGTCCATCGCGGTGCAGACCCACCAGAAGATCGTGGGCGTGGTCGAGAACATGTCCGGGCTGCCCTGCCCGCACTGCGGCGAGATGGTGGACGTCTTCGGCACCGGCGGCGGCCAGCGCGTCGCCGACGGGCTGAGCCGGACTACCGGCACCACCGTGCCCGTACTCGGCTCCATCCCGATCGACGTGCGGCTGCGCGAGGGCGGCGACGAGGGCAGGCCGGTGGTGCTGACCGATCCGGAGTCCCCCGCAGGCTCCGCGATCCGCTCGGTCGCGGGCAAGCTGGGCGGGCGCCAGCGCGGGCTGGCGGGCATGTCGCTGGGGATCACCCCGCGCAACAAGTTCTGAGGCCCTCCCGCGCACTTCCCCGTACGCCCGCGCGGCCGGGCGGGCGTACGGGCGGCCGGGCGTTCAGTGCTCGTACTCGTCGAGGTCCTTGATCACCGAGAAGCCGAGTCCGTACGCGCTCATCCCCCGCCCGTAGGCGCCGATGTGCACTCCCTCGTGCGCGGGGCCGGCCAGCACCCACCCGTACTCCGACTCCCGGTAGCGGAAGTCCGTGGGGACGCCGTCGACCGGCAGCGAGAGGGTGGACCAGGCGGAGCCGTCCAGGTCGTCCGCCAGTTCCCAGGCGATCGCCGTCTGCTGGTCGAGCCAGCTCTGTCTGAGCCCGCGCTCCATCTGGCTTGGCCATGTACATGACAGCAATCCCGATCCGGCCAGCCAGGCGGCGGACGAGACCGAGGTGGCCTCCAGGACCCCCGTGCCGTCCGGGCTGCTGCGCACCGGGCGGTCGGCGACCGTCACGACGACGGCGAAGCGCTGGCCCTCCGGACCGGGCTCGGTCCGGAAGGAGGGCTCCTCCCCGTGGCCGGTCGAGCCGTGCTCGACCGTGCCGTCCGCGGCTGCTCCCACCCGCATCAGCCAGCGCGGGCCGGTGAAGGCCTCGTCGAGGCCGTACCAGGGGAAGTCGGCCAGCAGATAGCCGTCGATCACCCGGTCCGCCCCGGACGCGGGTGCGTCTCTCGGCCCTACCCGGCCCGTCGTCTCCATCTGTGCGACGCCTCCTCGTGTGCCCCGTGTCGTGGGAGGCCCGCCCCCCTCGGGCGGCCCGACCCCGGACACAGGGAGGATAGCCACCCTCGTGCGCCGAGCCGGGCAGGACCGGCTGCGGAGTACGGGAGGTGGCCCTCCCGGTTCACCGGCGGGATGGCCTCAGGTGGCGTCGGCGTCGTACGGCGGAGGGTCGGTCCTGGGTGCCGGGCCGTCCTTGCGCAGGTCGACCCCGGAACCGCCCGGGGAGGGCGCGGCCGAGCCGCCCGAGGTGATCTCCCGACCGTTGACCGCGTCCGTGACCTCGGCGAGCTCCTGGCGCAGGTCGAAGCCGTTGCGGATCTCCTTCAGTCCCAGGTCCTCGTTCTCCAGCAGGTGCTTTCGCGCGAAGTTCCTGGGGTTGAGGTCCTCGAAGTCGAAGTCCTTGAACTCCGGTCCCAGTTCCCTGCGGATGTCGTCCCGGGCACTGTCGGAGAACTCCCGGACCTTGCGGATGAACCGCGCGGTGTCCTGGATCACCTTCGGCAGCTTCTCCGGACCGAAGACGAGGATCGCGAGGATGACGAGAGCGATCAGCTCAAGGGGTCCTATGTCGAAGAACACCGTTCAGCTCCCTCATGTGCGTCCACGACCCGTGCGGCCACAGTCACGGTACCCGGCGCGGGGGCGGGGTGGGAGTCGGCGGGGCGAACAACGGCCGACGTGGCGGTCCGCGTGACGGGGCTCACGGGCCGGCCGCCGAACCGAGGACCACCGCCACCGAGCGCCGGCCGCCACCGCGCTCGACCGTGAGTTCCAGCCGGTCGCCGGGGCGCCGGGCGCGGATCCGGACGATCAGCTCCTCACCGCTGCGCACCCGGACGCCGTCCACCTCGGTGATCACATCACCCTCCTCGATGCCGGCCGTGTCGGCGGGTCCTCCCGGCACGACCGCCGTACCCTCCCGCCCGGCGGGCAGGCCGACCCTGGCACCCTCCCCGGGATGTCCCATGTCGACGGTGACACCGATCACGGGGTGGGTGGCGCGACCGGTGTTGATCAGTTCCTCGGCCACCCGCCTGGCCTGGTTGACGGGGATGGCGAAGCCCAGGCCGATGCTGCCGCCGGTGTCCGCCCGGGGCAGGTCGCCGCCCGCGGAGCGGATCGCGCTGTTGACGCCGATCACCCGGCCCCCGGCGTCCATCAGCGGGCCGCCGGAGTTGCCGGGGTTGATCGGGGCGTCGGTCTGCAGCGCCTCCACGTAGCTGATGTCGCTGCCCCCGCCGCCGTCCCACTCACCCCCCGCGGTGACGGGACGGTCCGTGGCGCTGACGATCCCGGCGGTGACCGTGCCGGCCAGGCCGTACGGCGCGCCGATCGCCACGACCGGGTCGCCCACCCGCACGGAGTCGGAGTTGCCCAGCGGCAGCGGGCTGAGGCCGCTGACCCCCTCCACCCTCAGTACGGCGAGGTCGTAGCCGCTGTCGGTGCCGACGATCTCGGCGGCGGCGGTCTCTCCGCCGTGGAAGACCACCCTGATACCGCCGCCGTCCCCGCCCCCGGCGGGCTCCACCACATGGTGGTTGGTGAGGAGGTGGCCGCGGCCGTCCAGGACGAAACCGGTGCCGGTGCCCAGCTCTCCGGGTTCCCCGGCGCCGCGCACCTGGACGGTCACCACGCCCGGCAGGGCCCGCCCGGCGATGCCGGCCACGCTGTCCGGGGCGCGGCCGGCGTCCCGGGCCGGGGCCTGGGAGAGCCGGACGGTGCCGATGTCACCCTGGCGCTGCGCGTACGCCCCGATGCCGCCGCCCACCGTCCCGGCGACCAGCGCCAGCAGGACGGCCCCGGTGGCGGTGGCCGTCCGGCCCCGGCGCGGCGGGGAGACTTCCGGGTGCGGCGGGTGCGGCGGGTGCGCGGTGTGCGGGGCGGCCGGGCGCGGTGCCGCGGCGGACGGCGGTGCCCATGGGTCGTAGCGCGCGAAGACCTCCGGTGACGCGGCGGGCCCGGCGGCCTGCGCCCGGGGCGGCAGCAGGGTGCCCCGGGCCGGTGTCGCCGTGGGCCGCTGGACGGGCGGAGCCGGGGCCCGGGGGCCGGGGCCGCCGTAGGGCGGGGTGCCGTACGGATCCTCTCCGTGCAGCGGCGCCGACGCGTCCCGGGACGTACGGGCGCCTCCCGCCACCGGGCGCGGGGCCGAGACCCCGCGTGGACGGCTCCACCACGTCGGCCGCTGTCCGGCGGCCTTCCCCTCGTTCATGTTCTCCCCAGCATCGGCCCGCGTCGCGCTTCGCGCGGACTCGCACCACATCCCCACGATTCAACCAGTTCCGCCTCCGCCTGCGAAGCCGGACCGGCCGGGCCCGTGGGGTTTCCCGCAGGGCCCGCCGGGGCGCGTCGGCACCCCGGCGGTACTCCGGGCGACGGGGCTCGCAGGGGCACGTACGGTCCATGCGGACGGGCGGCCCGCGCGGGACCGGGGCCGGTCAGCGGCCCGGCGGGAGCGTGGGCACCGGGGTGGGGCCCACCGGAGCGGTGGCCGTGGCCGAGGGAGCCACGGCCATGGGGGTCGCCGCGATGAGCGGCTGTCTGACGGACTCGTACTGCTTCGGCGGCCCCTCGCCGGTCGGTTCCCGGTACTGCGTGGGGTGTATCAGCGGCGGGTGCAGGGTGGGCAGCACATCGATCACCGGCACCACCGCCAGCCCGTGGGGCCGGGGAGCGTAGGCGGCCTCCAGCGGTGACACCGACAGCACGGGCGGCTGTGTCGGTGCCACAGCGGGTCCGCTCGGCGTACCGGCCGGCCCTTTCACCGTTCGCTGCCCCTGTCTGCCGCCGCTCCGCTCGCCGCCGCGCTCCGTCCCCACGGCCGCCGTGCGCGGCGAACGGGCGCTCGTACCGCCGTCCCCGCCCGCGGCGACCGTGGAGCCGCCGGTGGCCGCGGAGGTGAGCGCGCCGCCGATGGCGAAGGCCGCCAGCGAGACCGCGCCGGCCGCCGCGAAGGCGAGGCGGCGGCCGCGCGAGGACGGCCGGTCCGTCTCATGGGCCCGGTGGATGCGGAATCCGCGGTCGGAGGCGAGCGCGCCGCCGGCCGACAGGTAGTCGAAGTCCCAGGGGGACGAGGACGAGGAGGCGTCCGGCGGCCCGCCCCGGCCCCGTCCGGGGTCGCCGTCCAGGCCCCCGGGCAGTCCCTGGAGCCTGGCGAGCAGCCCCTCCGAGGGCGGCGGGGGCACGGCGTCCGCGAAGACGCTCTTCAGCCTGCGCTGTGCGTCGGCCTCCGCCTTGCAGGTGTGGCAGGTCGCCAGGTGCGCCAGGACGCGCTCGCGTGTCTCGTGGCCCAGCTCACCGTCCACCAGGGCCGCCAGCCGGTCGCCCAGGTGCTGCTCGGTCGGGGTCGGCCCCAGGTCGGGTACGCCGTCGTATGTGCCGCTCACGCGGTGCCGCCCTCCCCTCCCACGGCACCGGGGAACGCCCCGGCCAGGGCACGCTGTTCGGCGCGCGCCCGGGGGGACCGGTGCTTGAGGGCCTTGCGCAGGTGGGAGCGGCCGCGGTGGATGCGGCTGCGGACCGTGCCGAGCTTCACACCGAGCGTCGCGGCGATCTCCTCGTACGACAGCCCCTCGATGTCGCAGAGCACCACCGCCGCCCGGAACTCCGGGGCGAGGGTGTCCAGCGCCTGCTGGACGTCGGCGTCGAAGTGGGTGTCGTTGAAGTGCTGCTGGGGCGAGGGCTCACGGCTGGGCAGCCGCTCGGCCGCGTCGTCGCCGAGGGCGTCGAAGCGGATGCGCTGCTTGCGCCGCACCATGTCCAGGAAGAGGTTCGTGGTGATGCGGTGCAGCCAGCCCTCGAAGGTACCGGGGGTGTAGGTCGACAGCGAGCGGAAGACCCGGACGAAGACCTCCTGGGTCAGGTCCTCGGCGTCGTGCTGGTTCCCGGTGAGGCGGTAGGCGAGGCGGTAGACCCGTGCGCTGTGGGTGCTGACGATCTCCTCCCAGGTGGGAGGCGTCCACGCCGGAGCGTCCGCGTCGGTTGCGAAGGTCGCGGTGGTCACGGAGTCGGCGGCGTGGCGGTGGTCAGCGGTGTCGTTCACGGATTTCGGCTCGCCGGACGACCTGAGGAAGCGCCTGAGCACTCCCCGGTCACCGGCCGCAGCCGCACCTCCCCTGTCGGCTCTGGTGGTGTCCAGTGGAGTCCCTACCATAGCCACCTCGCCCGTTAGCTCCGGATAAGCTTCTTTGACCCTCTTAAGGCCATGTGCCGTGTACGTTCCCCGCCACTCGCCGCACGGCCTCTGCACAACCAACGCGCGGTCCCATCTGCGGGTTCCCGGCGCCAACGGATACAGTCACGGTTGCGGGCACCACGGGGACAGGAGAGGGCGATTACCGGCAACCGGCAGACGAGCTGGGCGTTCGCCGACGCGTACGGCGCGGAGAACGTCCAGCACGCCGAGCGCTCCGAGCACTCGGCGGCGCTGCGCTGGGCCCGCGACCGGGCCCGGGAGGCGGGCCTGCGCGCGGTGTCGGACGGCACGGGCGCCGCGCTGCGGCTGCTGGCCGCGGCCGTGGACGCCAAGGCGGTGGCCGAGATCGGCACCGGCACCGGGGCGTCGGGCATCCACCTGCTGCACGGCATGCGGCCCGACGGCGTGCTGACGACCGTGGACACCGAGCCGGAGTGCCAGCAGATCGCCCGCCAGGCGTTCCGCGCCGCGGGCTTCGCGGCCAACCGCGCCCGCTTCATCCCCGGCCGTGCCCTGGACGTCCTGCCCCGGCTCGCCGACGGCGGTTACGACCTGGTCTTCTGCGACGGCGACCGGATGGAGTGCCTGGAGTACCTGGGCGAATCGTTGCGCCTGCTGCGCCCGGGCGGACTGGTCTGCTTCGAGGGCGTCTTCGCCGACGGCCGCACCGTCGACTCCTCGTCCCAGCCCGCGGAGGTCCTCAGACTGCGCGAGCTGCTGCGCACCGTCCGGGACAGCACCTCGCTGCTGCCCTCGCTGCTGCCGGTGGGCGACGGCCTGCTGTGCGCGGTCAAGCGCCACCACTGACCGTGACCACCGAGGCCGCCGGGCCGCCGACTTCCCCGGGGGGCGACGGCACACGGCCGCCCCCGGGGGCCGTGCTCTCCCGGGGGCGGCGGTGGTGGTGCTGAGGCGGTGGTGGCGCTGTAGGTCTTAGATCGCTCCTCAGCCGCAGGCCTTCTTCAGAGCTTCGCCGAGTGCATCCGCCTCGTCAGGGGTCAGCTCGACGACGAGTCGTCCACCGCCTTCGAGCGGAACGCGCATGATGATGCCCCGCCCCTCCTTGGTCACCTCGAGCGGGCCATCGCCCGTCCGCGGCTTCATGGCCGCCATGCTCGTTCCCCTTCCTGAAACCAGCTGATCTCAGCCGGGCAACCAGATGTCGCCGGCGTCGAACACATTGCTTCCCTGCCATTATCCCGCATCGCACGACCTCATGACCAACATCGGTCCGTTTCCCTTGCACAACACCCTCGCGCAAAACCACCCAATTCGGGGATCAGGCTGCAATACTGCGCCCTTTCTCCCCCCGGAGGACGCCGTGGTCGTTTGACGCAGGTCACATGCGGCTCGCATGCGGACCTGTACCGGCCTCCGCCGTTCCTTGCCATGCTGGCCCCCATGTCAGACAACGTCGTCTACGAAGTGTCCGGAGGGCTGGCGACCGTCACCCTCAACCGCCCCGACGCCATGAACGCGCTCGACACCGCGCTCAAGGAGGCGCTGCGGGACGCCCTGCGGGAGGCGGCCGGCGACCCTGCCGTACGCGCGGTGCTGCTGACCGGCAGCGGGCGGGCCTTCTGCGTCGGGCAGGACCTCAAGGAGCACGTCGAGGCGCTGCGGCACAGCGGCGGCGGCGCGCTGGACACCGTGCGGGAGCACTACAACCCGATCACCCTGGCGATCGCCTCCATGCCCAAGCCGGTGGTGGCGGGCGTCAACGGCGTCGCGGCCGGGGCCGGGGCGGGGTTCGCCTTCGCCGCCGACTACCGGGTGGTCGCCGACACCGCCGCCTTCAACACCTCCTTCGCCGGGGTGGCGCTCACCGCCGACTCCGGGGTGTCCTGGACCCTGCCGCGCCTGGTCGGCCCGAGCCGCGCCGCGGAACTGCTGCTCTTCCCGCGCAGCGTGAAGGCGCCGGAGGCCCTGGAGTTGGGCATCGCCAACCGGGTCGTCCCGGCCGGCCGGCTGGCGGCCGAGGCCGGGGACGCGGCGCGGCGGCTCGCCGAGGGGCCGACGGTCGCGTACGCCGCGCTCAAGGAGTCCCTCGCCCACGGCTCCTCGCACTCACTGGCCGAGACGCTGGAGAAGGAGGCCGAACTCCAGGCCCGGGCCGGCGCCTCGGAGGACCACAGGGCCGCGGTGGAGGCGTTCGTCGCCAAGGAGAAGCCCGTGTACCGCGGCCGCTGACGCCCCGTGGGAGCTCGCCCCGCGTCCGGTGCCGCCGGACACGGGGCGCCGTGCTCAGCCGGCGGCGCGCGGGACACGGGCGCAGCAGTCCGCCAGGTGGTCGTCGACCAGGCCGCACGCCTGCATCAGGGCGTAGGCCGTGGTGGGACCGGTGAAGCGGAAGCCGCGCTTCTTCAGCGTTTTGGACAGCGCCGTGGACTCCGGTGTGATCGCGGGCACCTCGGCGAGCGTGCGCGGCGCGGGGCGGCCGACCCGGTCGGGGGCGTGGGACCACACCAGGGCGTCCAGCTCGCCCGGCTCCCACCGGGCCGCGACCTTCGCGTTGGCGATGGTCGCGTCGATCTTGGCGCGGTTGCGGATGATGCCCGGATCGGCGAGCAGCCGTTCCCGGTCGGCATCGGTGAACCGCGCCACCCGGTCGATCCGGAAGCCCGCGAACGCCGCCCGGAAGCCCTCCCGCCGGCGCAGGATGGTCAGCCAGGACAGCCCGGACTGGAACGCCTCCAGGGACAGCCGCTCGAACAGCGCGTCGTCGCCGTGCACCGGGCGGCCCCACTCGGTGTCGTGGTAGGCGGTGTAGTCCTCGGTGGACAGGCCCCACGGGCAGCGCAGCCGCCCGTCCGGGCCGGGGAGCGCCGCGCCCTCGGCGGTCACCGCGGCTCCCCCGAGCCGCCGGAGTCGCCGGAGTCGCCGGAGTCGCCGGAGTCGCCGCCGGGAGCCGTGCCGGGGCGGCCCCCGGGGCCGCCTCCGGGCTCGCCGAACATGCCGGGCCCGCCCAGCGCGGCCGCCTGCGTGCCCGCCAGCGACGCCTCCAGCTCGGCGATCCGGGCGTCGCGCTCGGCCAGTTCGGCGCCGAGCCGGTCCAGCACGTCGTCCACCTCCTCCATCCGGTAGCCCCGTACGGCCTGCGGCAGCCGCAGCGCGTCCAGGTCGGAGCGGTTCAGGGGGCGGTCGGGCGGCAGCCAGGCCTCGGTCCGGTCCGGCAGGGCGTCGGCGAGTCCGCCCGTCGCGGTGCGGCCCGGTCCGTCACCGCCTCCCGCCACGGCCAGCGCGACCGCGGCGACCACCACGACCAACGCGATCAGCAGAAACCAGAACACGCCATCTCCCCGGGTCCGACACGCCAAACGGCAGGTACGAGTCTGCTGTGATCGTGCCACGGCGGGACGGCTAGTGTCGGCTGCGGGGCACTGTGCGGTGCCGGGGGACCGCGGGAGGAGAGGACAGCGGATGCTGCGGCTGGGACGGCGTGAGTTCGGCGAGCACGAGACGGTGGTCATGGCCATCGTGAACCGGACGCCGGACTCCTTCTACGACAGGGGCGCCACCTTCCGCGACGGACCGGCCCTGGACCGGGTCGAGCAGGCGGTCTCGGAGGGCGCCGCCATCATCGACATAGGGGGTGTGAAGGCCGGTCCCGGCGAGGAGGTCTCCGCCGAGGAGGAGGTGCGGCGCACGGCGGGTTTCGTCTCCGAGGTACGGCGGCGCTGGCCGGACGTGGTGATCAGCGTGGACACCTGGCGGCACGAGGTGGGCGAGGCGGTCTGCGAGGCGGGCGCGGACCTGCTCAACGACGCCTGGGGCGGCGTGGATCCGAAGCTGGCCGAGGTGGCGGCGCGGTACGGCGCCGGGCTGGTGTGCACCCACACCGGCGGCGCCGCGCCGCGCACCCGCCCGCACCGGGTGGCCTACGACGACGTCATGGCCGACGTGCTGCGCCGCACGGTCGCGCTCGCCGGACGCGCGGTCGCGGCCGGAGTGCGGCGGGACGCGGTGCTGATCGACCCCGGCCACGACTTCGGCAAGAACACCCGCCACTCGCTGGAGGTCACCCGGCGGCTGGAGGAGATGGTGGCCACCGGATGGCCGGTGCTGGTGTCGCTGTCCAACAAGGACTTCGTCGGGGAGACCCTGGACCGGCCCGTCAAGGAGCGGCTGACCGGGACCCTGGCCACGACCGCGGTCTCCGCCTGGCTGGGCGCGCGGGTCTACCGCGTCCACGAGGTGGCCGAGACCCGGCAGGTGCTCGACATGGTGGCCTCCATCGCGGGTCTGCGCCCGCCGGCCGTGACCCGCCGCGGCCTGGCCTGAGCGGCGTTTCCGGCCGGGCGGGCCGGCACGGCCGGTGGGCTCGGGCCAGGCGGGCGGGACCGGGCGGACCGGTCAGTCCGGGTCCTCCGCCCGGAACCCGTCCCCAGGGACGCCCTTGCCGGAGGTCTCCTTGGTGACCAGCGCGATCGCCTCGTCCACGTCGTCGGTGAGGTGGAAGAGCTCCATGTCGTGCGCGCCGATCTTCCCGCTGGGCACGACGGTGGCGCGCAGCCAGTCCACCAGCCCCCGCCAGTAGTCCGTGCCGAACAGCACGATCGGGAAGCGGGTGACCTTCCGCGTCTGGACCAGGGTCATCGCCTCGAACAGCTCGTCCATCGTGCCCATGCCGCCCGGCAGGACGACGAAGCCGCTGGCGTACTTCACGAACATGGTCTTGCGCACGAAGAAGTAGCGGAAGTTGACGCCGATGTCGACGTACTGGTTCATCCCCTGCTCGAAGGGCAGTTCGATACCCAGGCCGACCGAGGTGCCGCCCGCCTCCCTGGCGCCCTTGTTGGCCGCCTCCATCGCCCCCGGACCGCCGCCGGTGATCACCGCGAAGCCGGCCTCCACCAGCGCCCGCCCGATTCGCACCCCGGCCTCGTACTCGGGTGAGCCCTCGGGCGTGCGCGCCGAGCCGAAGACGCTGATGGCGGGGCCGATCTCGGTCAGGGTGCCGAAGCCCTCGACGAACTCCGACTGGATGCGCATGACCCGCCACGGGTCCTGGTGCAGCCAGTCCGAGGGACCGGCGGTGTCCAGCAGACGCTGGTCGGTGGTGCTGTGCTGCACCTGGCCGTGACGGCGCACCACCGGTCCGAGGCGCTGCTCCCGCAGTGCGTCCCCCTGCTCGAACTCCTCCGCACTGGCCATGCCGTACTCCCTTGTCGACGCCGACGTACAGGCCGTCAGGGTACGCAGGTCCGGATCACGCGGAGCGCAACTTCCCCGGACGCACCGGCGGCCACCGGATGTCGCGGGGCCCGCACCGGCGGTGCGGGCCCCGCGGATCGGCCGATACCCGGCGGGTCAGGCGGTAAGCCAGGTGCGCAGCCGCTCCTCGCAGTGCCCGATCAGCGCGGTCTCGACCCTCTCGTCGCGCCTGTGCGCCAGATTCGGGTCCCCGGGGCCGTAGTTGACGGCGGGTACACCCAGCGCGCTGAACCGGGAGACGTCGGTCCAGCCGTACTTCGGCCGCACCTCGCCGCCGACCGCCTCGACGAAGGCCGCCGCGGCGGGGTGCGTCAGGCCGGGCCGCGCCGGGCCGGAGCTGTCCTCCAGCTCGAACTCCGCCACACCGCAGTCGGCGAAAACCTCTCGCACGTGGGCGAACGCCTCCTCCTCGGTGAGGTCGGGCGCGTAGCGGTAGTTGACGGTCACGGTGCACTCGTCGGGGATGACGTTGCCCGCGACCCCGCCGGTGATGCCCACGGCGCCGAGGCCCTCGCGGAACTCCAGACCGTCGACCACCGGCCGCCTGGGCTCGTACGCGGCCAGCCGGGCCAGGATCGGCGCGGCGGCGTGGATGGCGTTGGCGCCCTTCCAGCTCCGCGCCGAGTGGGCGCGCTGTCCGGCGGTGCGCAGCCCGACCCGCAGGGTGCCCTGGCAGCCGCCCTCGACCTGCCCCTCGGAGGGCTCCAGCAGTACCGCGAAGTCCCCGGCAAGCCAGTCGGGACGGGCACTCGCCAGGTGGCCGAGGCCGTTGAGGTGGGCCGCGACCTCCTCGTTGTCGTAGAAGACGAAGGTCAGGTCGCGGTTCGGCTCGGGCACGGTGGCGGCGATTCTGAGCTGGACGGCGACCCCGGCCTTCATGTCGGAGGTACCGCAGCCCCACAGCACGCCGTCCTCCAGCCGCGAAGGCACGTTGCCGGCGATCGGCACGGTGTCGATGTGCCCGGCGAGGACGACCCGTTCGGCCCGGCCGAGTCCGGTACGGGCGACGACGTTGTTGCCGTACCGGTCCACGCGCAGGTGCGGCAGGGGGCGCAGCGCGGTCTCGATCGCGTCCGCGAGCGGTTTCTCGGCGCCGCTGACCGAGGGGATGTCGACCAGCCGCGCGGTCAGCGACGCCGCGTCCAGAGTCAGGTCCAGGCCCTCCTCGGGGACGGCTCCTGGGGTTTCGGGGACACTCTCCATGCGGCCGACCCTACCTGGCGTCCGTCCGTGGGATCCGCGTCACGTCCGGGTCCCGGAGACGGCGGGCCCGGTACCTTTGTCGCGTGTCCGAGCGAGCTTCAACTCCACGCCGCGGCAGGCTGCTGCGCCTGGCCGCCGCGTGCGTCGTACTGCTCGGACTCGCCGGGTACCTCCTCGTGCGCCACGATCCCGGCGGGTCCGGACCGGCACGCTGCACCGTGACCGCGGCCGGCGGCGAGCCGTACGTCATCGAACCGCGGCAGGCCGCCAGCGCCTCGACCATCCAGGCCGTCGCCTCCGCCCGCGGGCTGCCCGAGCGGGCCGTCACCATCGCCCTGGCCACGGCCATGCAGGAGTCGGCGCTGCGCAACATCGACTACGGCGACCGCGACTCCGTCGGCCTCTTCCAGCAGCGGCCCTCCCAGGGCTGGGGGACGGCGGAGCAGATCATGGACCCGGTGTACTCGGCCGGGAAGTTCTACGAGCATCTGGTGGAGATCCCGGGCTACTCCCGGCTGCCCCTGACCGTCGCCGCACAGCGGGTGCAGCGCAGCGGCTTCCCCGACGCCTACGCCAAGCACGAGTCCAGGGCGGCGCTTCTGGCCGCCGCGCTGACCGGCCGCCGGGCCGCCGCCCTGAACTGCGTACCCGCGAAGGCCGCCCCGGAGGAGACCGCCGTCGGCGACCCGGTGCGGGTGCGTGAGCGGCTGGTCCGCGAGTTCGGCGCGGACATCCTGCCGGACGCCCCCGGCGTCGACGGCGGCGGCGCCGGGCGCAGCGCGCCCGGCCCGGTGGTCTCCGTCCCCGTCCACACCCCGGCGCGCGCCGGTGAGGCGGACGCCGACCGCCGCGGCTGGGAGCTGGCGCACTGGGCCGTGGCCCACTCCCAGGAGCTGGGGATCGAGCGCGTCTCCTACGGCAAGCAGGTCTGGGAGGCCGGCCGGGCCGCCGAGGGCTGGCGCACCGCCGGGGACGACGCGGGCACCGAGGTCGTCATCGCCACCGCGCGCTGACCTCCGCCCCGGCGCCTTGCGGTGACGCGGTGCCGGGGCGGAGAGGCGCCGGAGCGCCCCTCCGCGTCACCGCACGGCGTCTCTCCCCGTCACCCGAACGGGGGTCTTAGGCCACGGCGGCCGAGCCCTCGGAAGCCGTCGGCGCGGCCGCCGGCCCGGCCCGGCGAAGTCGCGGAAAACCCGTGGCCACAGCGGTATCCGGCGCTCTCCGAAAGCCCCTCGGGGCGGCCCCGCCCCCCGCCTCCCCCGCCACCGGGGTGATCGTCGCATTGCCAATCCTTTACCCGGGCGGCCGCAACCTCCGAGCCCCCCGGCCCGATAGGCACAGCGTCCGGGGGGCGCCGCCCCGGCCGGATGCGCAACGACGCCCTCCGGGCCCGACGGCCCGCGGGAAACCTCAGCAAGCCTCTTCTCCGTCGAAGGAGCAACATGTCCCTCCCCCTCTCGCGCCGGATCGCACGGACCGCGCTGCTGGTCGCAGCGGGTGCCGCCTCCGCAGTCGGTGCGGCCGGTTCCGCGAACGCCGCCGAACTCCTGCCGTCCGCCAAGAACCTGGGCGGAGTGAGCAACCTGGACGGCGCGAACCTGGGCGACACCATCGACGACACCTCGCGCAAGGCGAGCACCCAGGTGGCCGACACCGGCAGCAAGACCGTGAAGAAGACCGTGCCGACCGCGGGCCGGACCGTCGGAGCCGCGGGCAAGACCGCCGTCCCGGCCGTGCAGAGGACCGCCGACGACACGGTGGGCACCGCCGGCTCCCTCCTCGGCGAGGCCGCCAAGCCCGCCACCGGCGGCAAGGGCAAGGCCGCCAAGGCGGGCAAGGCCGTCAAGTCCGCCAAGGGCAAGGTGCCCGCCGTCGGCAAGCAGGTGAAGGCCGACTCCGTGACCGACGGCCTGCCGGCGGTCGGCAAGCTGCCGCCGGTCGGAAAGAACCTGCCGCTGCTCTGACGCCGGCCCGGCGGCGGGGCGCACGCACCGCGGACCGGCGGGGCCCGGGGATCGCGCGATCCCCGGGCCCCGCCCGCTTCCCCGCGCGCCTCACGCGGTCAGGCGCCGCACCGCCTCCCCGACACGCTCGTCGGTTGCGGTGAAGGCGACCCGCACGAACCGCTCGCCCGCGGGACCGTAGAAGTCGCCGGGCGCCACCAGCACACCGCGCCGGGCCAGTTCCCCGACCGTGTCCCAGCAGGGCTCGTCGCGCGTCGCCCACAGGTACAGCGACGCCTCGCTGTGCTCGATCCGAAAACCGCTCGCCTCGAGCGCCGTGCGCAGCGCCGCGCGCCGTGCCGCGTAGCGCCCGCGCTGCTCGGCCACATGTGCGTCGTCCCCGAGCGCCGCCACCGTGGCGGCCTGCACCGGGGCGGGCACCATCATCCCGCCGTGCTTGCGCACCCGCAGCAGCTCCTCCAGGATCGCCTCGTCCCCGACCAGGAACGCCGCCCGGTAGCCGGCCAGGTTGGAGCGCTTGGACAGCGAGTGGACGGCGACGATGCCCTCGTGGCTGCCGCCGCAGACGTCCGGATGGAGGACGGAGACCGGTTCGGCCTCCCAGCCCAGCTCCAGGTAGCACTCGTCGCTGAAGACCAGCACCCCGTGCTCGCGCGCCCAGGCGACGGTGGCCTTCAGCTCCTCCTTGGGCAGCACCCGGCCGGTGGGGTTGGAGGGGGAGTTCAGCCACAGCAGCCGCAGGTCCCGGGGGTCCAGCTCGCGCGGCGATCCGTCGTAGGCGACCGGCTCGGCGCCCGCCAGCCTCGCCCCCACCTCGTACGTCGGGTACGCCAGCCGCGGGTACGCCACCCTGTCCCTGCCGGCGTCCCCGCCGGCGCTGCCTCCGCCGCCTCCGATGCCGAGCTGGACCGGCAGCCAGGCCACCAGCTCCTTGGAGCCGACGACCGGCAGGACGTGGGTGTGTGCCAGTCCCCGCGCGCCCAGCCGCCGCTCGCTCCAGCCGACGATCGCGTCCCGCAGCTCCGCCGTGCCCCAGACCGTCGGGTAGCCGGGGCTGTCGGCGGCTCCGGCAAGCGCCCGGCGGACCACCTCGGGCACCGGGTCGACGGGGGTGCCCACGGACAGGTCCACGATGCCGTCGGGGTGTTCGGCCGCGGTCTTCTTGTACGGCTCCAGCCGGTCCCACGGGAAGACCGGCAGGCGGGAGGACAGGGGTGGCACTTGGCTTCGCTCTCTTTCCTGGAAAAGCCCCGGTCCCGCACGGCGGCGGGGCCGTACGGGACCGGGGTCAGTGCTGCGGGTGGCGCGGGGTCACTCGTCGTGGCTCTGCGGCGGGAGCGCGGCGACGAAGGGGTGGTCGCGCTCGATCAGACCGAGCTTGCTGGCGCCGCCGGGCGAGCCCAGCTCGTCGAAGAACTCGACGTTGGCCTTGTAGTAGTCCTTCCACTCCTCCGGGACGTCGTCCTCGTAGAAGATCGCCTCGACCGGGCAGACCGGCTCACAGGCCCCGCAGTCGACGCATTCGTCCGGGTGGATGTACAAGGACCGCTGGCCCTCGTAGATGCAGTCGACGGGGCACTCCTCGATGCATGCCTTGTCCTTCAGGTCCACACAAGGCTGCGCGATGACGTAGGTCACGCTGTCGTTCCTCCTCGGTAGGGCGCGGGCAGCCGGTCCGGTTGTGGCTGAGCCGCATGGCGCGCGGGAGCGCGGCGTCGTCGATGCCCGCCTCTAGTATCTCCGTTCCCGGGCAGGAGACGAACAGGAGGGGTGACAACGATCGTGGAGTTCACCGTGGGCGGACGACTTGAGCTTCGCATCAGCGCCGACGACGTGGGGAAACGTGTCTCGGTGCGCAGTCTGACCGGATCCGCGGACGCCGGTGCCGCCTTCACCGACACGGTCGGCGTTCTCACATCCTGGAAGGACGGTGTGCTCTCCATCACACGGCGTGGCGGGCAGAGCGTGGTGATCGAGGAGTCGGCCCTGGTGGCGGGGAAGACCGTGCCCGCCGAACCCGCTCGCCGCCGCGGCCCGGCGGCGGGGGTGCGGGAGCTGGCGGAGGCGGCGGCGCGGGGCTGGCCCGCGGTGGAGACCGCCCGCCTGGGCGGATGGCTGCTGCGCGCCTCCGGCGGCTTCACCGGCCGCGCCAACTCCGTCCTTCCCATGGGCGACCCCGGCACGGACCTGGACGCGGCCCTGGCCGGGACCGTGCGCTGGTACGGCGAGCGCGGGCTGCCCGCGCTGGTCCAGGTCGCCACGGGCGCGGCCGGGGGCGACGAGCTGCTGGCCGCCGAGCTGGAGCGGCGCGGATGGACGGCCGAGCGGTTCGCGCTCCTGTGCACCGGGGCGCTCGCGCCGCTGGCCGACCGCGAGCCGGACGGCCGGGTGCGGCTGTCGCGGCGGCCGGATGCGGCCTGGCTGTCGGCGTACGGCCGCGGCGCCCCGGAGACGGCCGGTGACGCGCTCAAGGTGCTGGCCGGCGGCCCGTCGGTGTGGTTCGCCACCGTGCCGGGCAGCGACCCGCGAGGCGCACCGGCGGCCATCGGACGGTGCGTGGTGGACGGCCGGTGGGCGGGGTTCGCCGCCGTCGAGACCGCCCCGGAGCGGCGGCGCGAGGGGCTGGCCACGGCGGTGATGGCCGAGCTGGCCCGCACGGCGCTGGCGGAGGGGGCCTCGGCGGCGTACCTCCAGGTCGAGCCGGACAACACCGCCGCACGGACGATGTACGCCAGGATGGGCTTCGCCGACCACCACTCGTACCACTACCGCCGGGCGCCGCGCGGCTGAGCCGGGCAGGGAGGGCCTGATGGACAGTCCGGACACCGCGGGAGCCGACTCGGTGCAGGAGCGCTTCGCACGGGCCGCGCGGGCCGAGCGGCCCGATCTGGCGCTGCTGTGCCTGCTGATCGGCGCCGAGGCCGACCCCGCCGTACGTGCGGAGGGCGGCAAGGGCGTGGACGGCCTCGTCGACGCCGCCCAGATCGAACTGGACAGGCTGACGGGCCTGCTGCCGTACGCGCCCTCGCGCACCCCCGCGCAGTGGGCGCACGCCCTGGCCGAACTGCTCGGCGGGCGCCACGGCTTCCACGGCACGCCCGCCGACTACCGCCGGCTGGAGTCCTCGCTGCTGGGCGAGGTGCTGAGACGGCGGCGCGGGCTGCCGATCCTGCTGTCGGTGGTGTGGATGGAGGTCGCGCGCCGGGCGGGCGCGCCGGTGTACGGGGTCGCCCTGCCCGGGCACTTCGTGGTCGGCTTCGGCGATCCCCGCGGCGAACACGCCCTCGCCGACCCCTTCGCCGGCGGTCCGCCGCTGACCGGGCAGGACGTCGAACTGCTGGTGGCGAGCACGGCGGGAACGACGCTGTCGGAGGCGATGCTCCAGCCGGCCGGCCCCGTGGAGATCGTGCTGCGGGTACTGAACAACATCCGCGCGTGGGCGTCGGCCCGTCCCGAGCACACCGATGTCCACCTGTGGGCGGTGGAGCTGTCCCTGCTGCTGCCGCACCACCCGGCCCGGCTGCGCTACGAGCGGGCGCGGCTGCTGGTGGAGCGGGGCGACTTCACCGGCGGCGCGCGGGAGATGGAGGAGTACGCCGACATGGTCGCCACGATGGAGCCCAACGCCGCGGTCGTCGTGCGCCGCGAGGCGCGGGCGGCCCGCTCCCGGCTCAACTAGTGCCGCCCCGGCCAGGACTCATCCTGGCCGGGGCGGCTCCGGCGCCTGCCGGCGGCGGGCCCGCCGCCTTCTACCGCGGGTCGAGCTCGATGACACCGACCCGCTTGGCCGGGTCCGTCTGGCGGAGCGCCTCGCGCAGCGCGCCCGCGACGTCCTGGGGGGTGACCGGCGTCTTGGTCCCGTTGCCGCGGGCGATCAGGATGCCGTCGAAGGTGCTGCCGTACAGCTCCTTGAGCACCTTGAGGTCGTAGGTGTCCACGAGCTTGCCGTTCACCGGCTTCATGGACAGGAACTTCGGCAGCGACCCGGTGGGGCTGAACGGGATCGACCTGTCGCCCGCCTTCACCGTGACCAGTCCGGACATCGCCGGCTCTCCGAACTCCCGGATCGCCCGGTCGATCTCCTTCCGGTCGACCGAGGGCTGCTCGAGGGCGACCGGCAGCTCGACCGCCTCACTCCTCCCGGTGGCCACCTGCGTCCGGTAGGCGTCCTCCAGCATGCCGGCGCCCTTGTCGGCGTCGACCTGCTCGTACGGCTTGCCGGGGACACCGACGGCCTGGCCGCCGGCGAACCTCACCATCCCGTCCCGCGGCGCGCCGCCGCCGGACGATTCGGTGAGGTCCTTCAGCGCCGCCGTGAGCTTCTCCTCGTCGACCTTGAAGACCGGCTCGGCCTGCCGGTCGCCGCCGAGGAGCGATCCGATGACGGAGACGGGGTTGTAGTCCTGCCCCGAGGCGCCTCGCACGGTGTTCTCGGTGTCCAGCGACAGGCCCGCGACGCTCGGCTTGAGCGTCTTCTGCTCGCCCTCCACCTCGAGGATCAGCGGCATGCGGGCCCGCTCGCCGAGAACGGCGTCGAGCTTGTTCATCGCCTCGTCCTTGCCCGTGCCGCCGATGTCCACACCGAGCACGGTGGTGCCGTTGGGGACGTCGGCGTGATCCAGCAGCAGGCCGGCGCCGTACGCGACGCCGAGCACGCCGAAGGTGGCGACGCCGAGCAGGACCAGCTTGGAGCGCCCCCGCTTGGCGGGGGCCGGTGCGGGCGGCCGGGCGCCGTGATCGTCCGCCGGGGGGGCGGGCCGGCCGTCGTCGTCGGCCGCGGGAACCCGCGGGATACCGCTGACCAGGGTGTCGCCGAAGGCCCTGTCGTCGGTGGGACCGGGGGCCGGCGCCGCGGAAGGACCTGGGGCCACCGCCGGATCCGCCGGGAAGCCGGGCCCGTCGGCGGGGCCGCCGAGGTCGTCGAGCGCCGGCCCGCCGGTGCGCGGCGGCCCGGGCGCGGTGGCGGGACCGGAGGCCGCGGACACGGTGGGCTGCGGCCCGGTGTCGCCCGGGCCGGGCGGCGGCACGGCGCCGTCCTGCTGCCGGAACCCCGGCGGCAGCAACGGCATCCCCCCGGTGGCCGGTCCGGTGGTCGGCCCGCTGGGGCCCTCGCCCCGGGCCGGCGGCGGCGCGGCGGGGAAGCCGTGCGGCGGTGTGCCCTCCGGTCCGGACGGCGGCGTGCCGCCCGGGCGGACACCGATCGGGCCGTTGGCGTCCGCCCGGTCGGCCGAAAAGCCGTGGGGCGGGGTGTCGGTGCGCGGCCGCGGCGGCCCCGCGGGGGCCGCGGCCCCCGGGGCGGGCGCGCCGCCGGACGGGGGCTTGCGCGGGGCGAACCACGAACTGGTCTGCTTTCCGCCGCCGTTGGCCGAGGAGCCCTCCGGCCCGGCCGAACCCGGCTTCACGGGCGCCCCGTTCGGCCCCGGCGTGCCCGCCGTGAACGGCGCCGCGCCGCCCGGGATGCCCGACGGGCCGCCCGGCCCCGCCGTGTTCCCGTCGGCGCCGGACGTCTCACCGCCGGCCTCTGTCCCGCTCTCGCCACCGGCCTCGCCGACGGGCTTGCGCACGACGACCGGCGGGATGGGGCGGGAACCCGGGATGTTGATCCGGATGCGGGTGGTCAGCGTGGTCTCGGTCTTCGGCTCGCCCGGCTGCGCGGTGGGCTCGCCCGCCGGTGCGGCGTACGGCTCGCTCCCCGGCGTGTGGGCGGCACCGCCCCGCGCCTGGGGCCCGGAGGACGAACTGTCAGTTTCACGGCTCAATGCAGGATCTCCCGGTTGGATTCGCCGCCCGTCATGGTTCCGATCGGCTCGCACGAGCGGCTCGCCGGCGCCACCACCTTACTGGGGGGCCGCCGCCCGGGACCCCGGGAGTGCCGAATCACCGCCCCGGCGGACCGGGTGCGCGGATGCCGCGCCGGCATATCGCCGCGCGGATTCTCGGCCACCCGGGGGCCGGTTGTCGACCGGAGGCCGGTCGCCTCCGGCCGTTTCACCGTCCCTTCACGAGATCCGCGGGACCCGTGGTTCCCGCGGGCGGAACATGTCCGGAGGGCGCGACCGTGGCACAGATCACGGCGGCGAGCATCCCGCCCAGCAGGAAGAAGTAGGTGCCTCCCCCGGCGCCGAACACGAAGTCGCCCTCGGGCCGCGATGTGGTCAGCAGCAGCACCACCAGCATCCAGCCGGCCGCCGGAGCCGCCGCTCCCACCCTCGTGCCCGTCAGCCGCGCGCCGCCGTGGAACAGCGCCACGGACCCGCCGAGCGCCAGCAGCACCCCGAGCGGGAACCAGCCGGCCTGGACGAGAGCACCCGCGACGGCCACCGCCCCGCCCAGCACGGCCAGTACGGCGTACGCGGCGATCCGCGCCCCGCGCGCCCTCACCGCGGCCCCTCCGCGCTTCCGGCCGTCCCCACCAGTCCCTCGAAGAGGTCGCGCAGCGGCCCGCCGGGGGTACCCGTGCCCCCGGCCAGCCGGAAGTGCTCGGTGTGCAGCAGCGGCTGGCTGAGCCGGTTGGACAGGGCGAAGGACTCCGGCGGCCCGGACGGGGAGTCGGCCACCACGATCTGGGTGGCGTGGGCGCGCATCGCCGCGGCCTTGGCGGCGGCCCCGGCCTCACCGCCATCGACGACGGCGGCCACCTCCGCGTCCTCCACCACACCGGGGACGTCCCCGGCCGAGGCGAGTTCCGGGAAGGGACCGCCGCCCGCGGCACGCAGACGGGCGAAGCCCTCCTCGACCACCGAGCGCGCCGCGCAGCTCCAGTAGACGCGCCCGACCCGGTGCGGCGCCCGGTCCCGCTCCATGCGGTACGCGGGGTCGGCCGCCAGCTCCACCGCGCGCGTCGCGACCCGGTGGGCCTGGATGTGGTCGGGGTGGCCGTATCCGCCGTCCGGGTCGTAGGTGACCAGCACCTGGGGACGCACCTGGCGGATCTCCGCGACGAGGTGGGAGGCCGCCTCGTCGACGTCCGCCCGCCAGAAGCAGTCGGGGCGCTCGTTGGCCGGGGTGCCGAACATCCCCGAGTCCCGGTAGCGGCCGGGGCCGCCCAGGAAGCGGTGGTCGGCCACGCCCAGCTCCCGCATGGCGTGCCGCAGCTCGCCGATCCGGTGCGGCCCCAGCCCGTCCTCGCGGTCGGCCGCGAGATGCGCCAGGGCGGGCGGGATGATCTCGCCCTCCTCCCCCAGCGTGCAGGTCACCAGAGTGACCAGCGCACCCTCGGCGGCGTATCGGGCCATGGTGACGCCGTTGGTGATCGACTCGTCGTCGGGGTGCGCGTGGACCAGCATCAGACGGCGCACGGGAAGCTCGGTCATGAGGGCGAGCCTACGCCGCCGGTGTCAGAACTTGATGCTGCCGATCATGCCCGCGACGTTCGAGGTCAGTTCGCTGATGGTGGGAGCGATCGACGAGCTGGCCATGTAGAAGCCCAGGAGCATGCAGACCAGTGCGTGTCCGGTCTTCAGCCCTGATTTCTTGATCAGCAGGAAGACGATGATCGCCAGCAGCACCACCGCCGAAATCGAGAGTGCCACGGCGGTTCACCTCCAAGAGCGCGCGGTCGACACGGAATCAGAATGCTTGTCCGACAGGGTAGTTCTGAAGCTGCATACCCCATCGCGAACCATGCGCAACGGATCATAACTTTCCGTGAGTCGGCACGGATCGGTGCACGGGTGCAGAAGAGGGGCGCACACCCGTGTGACCTTGGACACGTCCCCTTCTCCGGACTGACCGGAAGGCCCCCGGATGCCTTCGGAAGGCGCGTGGAGGGTGTGCCGGGACCGGTGGCGGGCGCACCGCGGGAGCGCGGCCCCGCGACGCCGTACGCTCGCCCCATGGTCATGTCGTTTCCACGCCAGTACGCCAGAACGCAGCGCTTCACCCTGGGGGCGCCGCGCGCCTTCACCGTGGCCCCGGACGGCTCCCGGATCGTCTTCCTCCGCTCCCGCGGCGGCACCGACCGGGCGAACCTGCTGTGGGTGCGGGATCTCGGCGGCCCCGGCGGACCCGGCCCGGACGGGGACGGGGAGCGCGTGGTGGCCGATCCGGCGGAACTGCTCGGCGGTGCGGACGAGAGGCTGTCGTCCGAGGAGCGCGCCCGGCGCGAGCGGAGCCGCGAGGGGTCGGCCGGGGTGGTCGGCTACGCGACCGACTCCGCGGTGGAGACGGCGGCCTTCGCCCTGTCCGGGCGGCTGTTCACCGCCGATCTGCGCACGGCCGCCGTGCGCGAGCTGCCCACCCCGGCCCCGGTGGTGGACCCCCGCCCTTCCCCGGACGGCCGGCGCGTCGCCTATGTGGCGGACGGCGCCCTGCGCGTGGCGGACCGCGACGGCGGGAGCGACCGGGCGGTGGCCGAGCCGGAGGAGACCCGCGGCGGCGGCCGTACGGCCTGGGGCCTGGCGGAGTTCGCCGCGGCCGAGGAGATGGACCGCTCCCGGGGTTTTTGGTGGTCCCCGGACGGCACCCGGATGCTGGCCGCCCGGGTGGACGACTCACCCGTGCGCCGCTGGTGGATCGCCGATCCGGCCAACCCCGAGAGCGAGCCGGCCGAGGTGGCCTACCCGGCCGCCGGCACGGACAACGCCGAGGTGACGCTCCACCTCCTCGACATCGGGGACGGGGGAGAAGCCGGGGAGGGGGGCCGCACCGAGGTGGCCTGGGACCGCGTCCGCTACCCCTACCTCGCGCGCGTCCACTGGTCGGCCGCCGGGCCGCCCCTGCTGCTCGTCCAGTCACGCGACCAGCGCAGCCATCTCTATCTGACCGTCGACACCGCCACCGGCCGCACCGCGCCGCTGCACGCGGACGAGGACCCGGCATGGCTGGAACTCTTCGCCGGCGTGCCCGTGTGGACGCCCGACGGGCGCCTGGTGCGGATCGCCGACGAGGGCGGGGCACGCGTCCTGGTGGTCGGGGACCGGCCGCTGACCTCGGCCGCCCTGCACGTACGGGCGGTGCTGGACGTCGGCGACGAGGACGTGCTCTTCTCCGCCTCGGCCGGGCCGGACGCGCCCGGGGACTCCCCCGTTGGCGAGATCGCCGTCTACCGGGCCTGGTTCCGCGGCAGCGGCGACCAGGGCGGCTGGGAGCGGGTCTCCCCCGAGGGCGCCGCGCACATCGCCTCCGCCGTCCGCGGCGGAGACACCGTGGTGCTGTCCACCGCGGCTCTGGACCGCCCCGGCGCCCGCGCCGAGGCGCTGCGCCTGCCCGAGACCGGCAAGGGCGCCCCGGCGTCGCTGGCCGTCATCGCCTCCCACGCCGAGACGCCCGTGCTGACCGCCCGCCCCCGGCTGCTGCGCGCGGGCGCGCGGCGGATCCCGGCCGCCGTGCTGCTGCCCACCGGGTACCGCGACGGCGAGGGGGTGCTGCCGGTCCTGATGGACCCCTACGGCGGCCCGCACGGCCAGCGCGTGGTGGCCGCGCACAACGCGCATCTGACCTCGCAGTGGTTCGCCGACCAGGGGTTCGCCGTGGTGGTCGCGGACGGCCGCGGCACCCCCGGCAACTCCCCCGCCTGGGAGAAGGCGGTCGCGGGCGATCTGGCGGGCACCACCTTGGACGACCAGGTCGAGGCCCTGCACGCACTGGCCGAGAGCCACCCCCTGGACCTGAGCCGGGTCGGCATCCGCGGCTGGTCCTACGGCGGCTACCTGGCCGCGCTGGCCGTGCTGCGCCGCCCGGACGTCTTCCACGCGGCGGTGGCCGGCGCGCCCGTCACCGACTGGCGGCTGTACGACACCCACTACACCGAGCGCTACCTCGGCCTGCCCCGGGAGCGGCCGGAGGTGTACGCGGCCAACTCCCTGGTAACCGACGAGGGGCTGTCGGCGCCGGACGGGCCGCACCGGCCTCTGATGATCGTCCACGGCCTGGCCGACGACAACGTGGTGGCCGCCCACACCCTGCGGCTGTCCTCGGCGCTGCTGGCCGCGGGCCGTATGCACGAGGTGCTGCCGCTGTCCGGGGTGACGCATATGACCCCGCAGGAGCGGGTGGCCGAGAACCTGCTGCTGCTCCAGGTCGCCTTCCTCAAGCGGTCGCTGGGCGTGGCGTAGCCGCACCTGGAGCCGGGCCACCGCCGGGCACCCCGGCTCCCCGCCCGCGCCTGGCGACGGCGCCCTCGCCGCGCCGGGCCGCCGTACAGCGCGGACGCCGCCGTGCCCCTGCGAGGGGCACGGCGGCGTCCGGGCGTGTCGGTGCGGTGCTCAGGACTCCTCGCCCTGACCGGAGGTCTCGGCGTCCCGGTGCTCCATGGCGGCCAGGCCCGGGTCGAGGACGATCTCCTTGCCGCCCCCGGTGGTCCCCGCCTCAGGGAAGTGGCACGCCGTCAGGTGGCCCGGGGTGTTGCCCTCGATCTGCACCAGCGGCGGCGCCTCCGTCGCGCACTTGTCCTGCGCCTTCCAGCAGCGGGTGCGGAAGCGGCAGCCGGACGGCGGCGAGATGGGCGACGGCACGTCGCCGGCGAGGCGGATGCGCTCGCGTCCCTCGGTCTCGTCCTCGTCGCGCAGCACCGCCTCGGGGACGGCGGACAGCAGCGCGTGGGTGTAGGGGTGCCGCGGCCGGTTGTAGATCGACTCGCGGTCCCCGATCTCCACGATCTTGCCGAGGTACATCACCGCGACGCGCTGCGAGAAGTGCCGCACGACCGCCAGGTCGTGCGCGATGAAGACGAAGGCGATGCCCATGTCCCGCTGCACCTGCTGGAGCAGATTGACGACCTGCGCCTGGATGGAGACGTCCAGGGCGGAGACCGGCTCGTCGGCCACGATCAGCTTCGGCTCCAGCGCGAGTGCGCGGGCCACCCCGATGCGCTGGCGCTGGCCGCCGGAGAACTCGTGCGGGAAGCGGTTGTAGTGCTCGGGGTTGAGGCCGACGATCTCCAGCAGCTCGCGGACCCGCTTCTCGCGGCCTCCGGGCGGGTTGATGCCGTTGATCTCCATCGGCCCGCCGATGATCTTGCCGACCGTCTGGCGCGGGTTGAGCGAGGAGTACGGGTCCTGGAAGATCATCTGGATCTCGGACCGGATCGGCGCCAGCTGCCTGCGCTTGGCGTGGGTGATGTCCTGACCCCGGTAGTTGATCGTGCCGCCCGTCGGCTCCAGCAGCCGGGTCAGCAGCCGTCCGGTGGTGGACTTGCCGCAGCCGGACTCGCCGACGAGGCCGAAGCTCTCGCCCGCCAGCACGCTCATGTCGACCCCGTCCACGGCCTGGACCGCGCCGACGGTCCGCTTGATCGGGAAGCCGCCCTTGATCGGGAAGTGCTTGGTCAGCCCCTTGACCTCCAGCAGGGGCTCGCCTGTGCCCACGGCCGGGGCCGCCGGCCTGGTCAGGGTGAGTTCGTCGCTCATGTCTCGTTGCTCCCTAGCCCAGCCGGGGCTTGATCTGCTCGATGAAGTACGTCCGCTTCTGCTCCGGCGTCAGGTGGCAGGCGGCTCCGCGGCCCTCGGGCAGCAGAGGCCTGTCGCCGGTGCAGGACACACCGCCGGGGACCTTGTCCCTGTACTCGCAGCGCGGGTGGAAGGGGCAGCCCGACGGCGGGTTGAGCAGGCTGGGCGGAGTGCCCTCGATCGGCCGGAGCTTCTGGCTCACGTCCCCGCCGAGCCGGGGCATCGAGCTGAGCAGACCCCAGGTGTAGGGGTGCTGGGGGGCCCGCAGCACCTCGCCGGTGGTGCCCCGCTCCACGGCCCGGCCGCCGTACATCACCATGATGTCGTCGGCCACGTCGGCGATCACGCCGAGGTCGTGGGTGATGAAGATGATCGCCGACCCGAACTCCTGCTGGAGGTCCTTGAGCAGGTCGAGGATCTGGGCCTGGACGGTGACGTCCAGGGCGGTGGTCGGCTCGTCCGCGATCAGCAGGTCGGGGTCGCACATCAGCGCCATGGCGATCATCGCGCGCTGCCGCATACCGCCCGAGAACTGGTGGGGGTAGTCGTCGACGCGGGTCCTGGGGTGGGGGATGCCCACCTTCTCCAGCATCTCGATGGCGCGCTCGCGCGTCTCGCGCTTGGAGGCTCCCGTGTGCTTGCGGAAGGGCTCCCCGATCTGGCGGCCGATGGTGTAGTACGGCGACAGCGCGGTCAGCGGATCCTGGAAGATCATCGCCATCTTGTTGCCGCGCAGCCCCTCCATCGTCTTCTCGGAGGCGCCGGTCAGCTCCTGGCCGTCCAGCACGATCTCGCCGGTGATCTCCGTGGACCGCGGGTTGTGCAGGCCCAGGATGGTGAGGTTGGTCACCGACTTCCCGGAGCCGGACTCACCCACGATGCCGAGCGTCTTGCCGCGCTCCACGTCGAAGGAGAGGTTGTTCACGGCCTTGACGATGCCGTCCTCGGTGGAGAACCGGACGTGGAGGTCGCGAACCGAGAGGAAGGAACCCGCCCCGGTCGGGGACGGCGCGCCCTCGGTCTTGGTGAGTGTGGTCACGGTCGTTCTCCTAGGACAGGCGCACACGCGGGTCGATGAACCCGTACACGGCGTCCACGACGAGGTTGCAGAGCAGGATGAAGGCGGCGCTGACCAGCATGACGCCCATGGTCAGGGGCAGGTCCTTGTAGAGGACCGATTCGACGGCCAGGCGTCCGATGCCGGCGAGGCTGAAGGTCAGCTCCGTCACGATCGCACCGCCGAGCAGTGCGCCCAGGTCGATGCCCAGGATCGTGACGATCGGGGTCAGCGAGCCGCGCCAGGCGTAGCGGAGGAAGACGTACCGCTCGGACATGCCCTTGGCCTTCGCCGTGCGGACATGGTCCTCCTGCATCTGCTCGATCAGGGTGGAGCGCGACATACGGGTGTAGTTCGCGGTGAAGATCAGCGACATCACGAACCACGGGATCAGCAGACCGACGAACCAGGCCGCCGGGTTATCCGTTATCGGCACGTACTTGGGGGACGACAGCCAGCCGGTGCTGTAGACCAGCAGGCCCAGCACGATCGGACCCAGGAAGTAGATCTGCATCGAGCTGAGGACCAGCGAGGCGGAGCTGAATGCCTTGTCGATCATCGTGCCCTTGTTGCGGGCGGCGATCATGCCGGCACCGAGGCCGAGGGTGAGGAAGAGGACGAGGCCGCCGACCGTGAGGGAGAGGGTCAGGGGCAGCCGGTCGATGATCGTGTCCCACACGAACCGGTCGTCGTTGAACGACACACCGAAGCAGGGGGCGTCGCAGTGGCCGACGGCGAAGTCCCGCCCCGCCACGATGCCCTTCATGAACTCCCAGTACTGCGCCGTGATCGGCTTGTCCAGTCCGAGGTTCTCGTGAATGATCGCCAGGTTCTGCGGGGTGCAGTTCTTGCCGCACGCCAGCAGGGCCGGGTCCTGCGGGATGGCGAAGAACATGGCGAAGGTGAAGGCACTGATCAGGATCAGGATGACGAAGGCGCCGACCGACCGGCGAAGGAGGAATTTAAACATGGTGGTGGTTCGCAGCTCTCAGCACGGCGACAACGACGACGGGGGTGGGACGTGCGAAGCGAAAGCCCGTGGGCGGGTCCCCGGGGGGTTCTCCCCCGGGGACCCACCTCATGAGCCGGTTACTTCTTCAGGTACAGCTGGGTGAGGTCGATGTAGCTCTTGACCGTGCTGTACCGGGCACCACCGATGTTGGAGCCGTAGATCTGCAGCTGCTTGGTGTAGTACAGCGGAGCGGCCGGGTTGACCTCTTCCACGATGTACTTGTGCAGCTCGACCCACTCCTTGGTGGCCTCTTCCGGGTCCTGGATCTTGGAGATCCGGTCGATCTCGCCGTTGACGTGCTTGTCGTTGATGTGCGAGTAGTTCGACGCGCCGTCGGCGATCTGGTCACCGTCGTACACCGGCGGGATGACGGTGGAGATGGACGGCCAGTCCTGGCCCCAGCCGGTCATGTAGATGTCCAGCTTGTTGTCGACCTTGCCGACCTGCTCGTACCAGGTGGACGGGTCGATGTCCTTCTTCTGGACGTCGAAGCCGACCTTCTCCAGGGCGGTCTCGATGATGACCGCCTGCTTCTGGCGGTGCGGGACGTTGGCGTAGGCGTAGGTGAGCTTCATGCCCTCCTTGCCGGCTTCCTTCAGAAGCTGCTTCGCCTTCTCGATGTCGCCGTTGGGCTTGTCGAGCTTGCCGTACGGGTCGTAGCCGTCCTCGTAGCCCGGCAGGGTCGGGGCCAGCAGGCCACCGGCCGGCTCACCGGCGTAGGACCCGCCGTCGGGGCGCAGGATCTGGCCGTTGGGCAGCGCGTGGGTGATCGCGTCGCGGACCTTCTTGTCCTTGAGGCGGTCCAGGTTCATGTTGAGCTGCCACACGTAGGGCTGGTAGCCCTTGATGGTGCGCTTGTCGGCCTCTTCGATGACCTGCTTGATCTTGGTGGAGTCCACCGAGCCGCTCATCTGGATGGCGCTGGCGGACTCACCGCGGTCGGCCAGGATGCGCTCGGTCTGGTCCGCGCGGTCGTGGTTGAACGTGATGTTCCAGCCGTCCACGTACTGGTGGCGGGAGGGGTCCGTCTTCGGGTCCCACTCGGTGTTCTTGACCAGCTTCATGGACTTGCCGGGGTTGAAGCTGTCGATCTTGTACGGGCCGAGCGCCACGGGCTTCTGGTCGTACTTCGCCTTGGTGTCGTCCTCCTCGGGGACGACGGAGTAGCCCGGCATCGCGAGCGCCTGCGGCAGGTCGGGCTGCGCGGTCTCGAAGTGGAAGACGATCGTCTTCTCGTCCGGGGTCTCCAGGACGGAGTCGGGCAGGTGGTCGCCCTCGTACGGACCGTCGGGCAGGGCGTCGCGGTAGCCGGGGCCGCCGGACAGCCACTGCTGGATGTAGGTCGGGCCGTCGGTGATGTGCTTGGAGTAAAGACGCTCGATGGTGTGGCGGATGTCCTTGGAGGTGATCGGGTCACCTTCCTGGTCCTTGATGCCGTCCTTGAGCGTGTACGTCCAGGTCTTGCCGCCGTCGGACTGCTTGCCGGAGTCGGTGGCGAGGTCGCCCACGACGGTCAGGCTGCCGTCCTCGGCCTGGGTGTAGGTGGTCAGACCGCGGTGGATGAGACCGGAGAGCTGACCGGCGTCACTGACGTAGATCTGGCCCGGGTCCAGGTGGGAGAAGTCGTCCTCCTGGTAGACCCGGATGGTGCCCCCCTCCTGGGCGCCCTCGACCGGCTTGGCCGGGCCCTTGGAGGCGGCGGCGTCGCCGTACTCGACCGCCGCGGACTGGGCCTTGGCGGCCTCCTTGTCCTTGGCGGAGCCCTCCTCGCTCTTTTTGCCGTTGTCGCTGTCGCCGCCGCAGCCGGTCAGGACCAGGGAGCCGGCGGCGAGGGCGACGAGTGCGCCTCGCAGTGTGCGCGATCGGATGGGATTCATGATGCTTGTGCACCTGCCTGTCAGTTGGGATCCGTCTGCTGCCCTGTCGCCTCCGGTCGCCCGGGGGCGGGGGTGGCAGCCCCCCTCAGGTGGACGTGATCAGCGTCCGGACTTGGGGTCGAAGGCGTCCCGCACGGAGTCGCCGAGAAGGTTGAAGGCCACCACGAAGATCACCATGGCGATACCGGGGAAGAACATGTACGTCGGGTCGTCCTGGTAGATCGTGGCGGCGGTCCTGAACATGCGCCCCCAGTCCGGCGTCGGCTCCACGTAACCCACGCCCACGAAGGACAGGAAGGCCACGGAGAGGATCGTCGAGGGGAGCATGTAGGTGGCCTGCACCAGGATCGGGGTGACCAGGTTCGGCAGCAGCTCCTTGCGGATGATCCGCCAGGGCGACGCCCCCGAGACCTTGGCGGCCTCCACGAACTCGCGTTCGCGCAGGGTGAGGGCCTGGCTGCGCACCAGGCGCGCCATGCCCATCCAGCCGAGGAGCCACAGGACGACGATGATTGCGGACGCCCGGACGTAGACCGGGGTCTCGTCGACGGGCGACACGAAGACGGCCACCACCACGGGCATCGCCGCGATCAGGGTGAGCTGACTGGGGAGAGCCATCATGAAGTCGGTGACCCGGCCGATCCAGTAGTCGACCTTCCCACCGAAGTAGCCGCCGACCAGACCGATCAGCACACCGGTGACCACCATCAGGAGGGTCACCGGGAGAGCGGTGTACAGCGAGGTCCGCATGCCGTACAGCAGCTGCATGAAGACATCGCGGCCGAGCTCCGGCTCGATGCCGAACCAGAACTCGGAGGACATGCCTCCGTTGGGGCCGACCGGGAAGCCGAACTCGTCCAGCAGTTCGTACTGCTCCTGACCGTACAGCGTGTACGGGTCCTTGCCGTAGAGCCAGGAGATCACCGGTGCGAGGGCGGCGATCAGGAAGAAGAAGATCACCACAAATGCACTGATCACACCGACACGGTCGCGCTTGAAGCGCAGCCACATCAGCTGGCCGGGTGAACGGCCGGCGAGCTGGCCGCCACTGCCGGCGGTCTGCTCTTTGCTCAGGCTCTCGGCGTCCGGGCCAGGGTTGTCGGCCTGGGCTGTCGCAGCCTGGGTTGGACTCGTCATCGCGTTGCGCCCCCGCGCTGTGGGTGTTGGCGGAACCCGCTCTTTCTTCGGCACTGGGAAATGCCATGGGCTGAGCGGACTTTTGCAATCGGTTCCCAGCTCAGTCAAGAGGTCTTGGCCCTCGGTTGACCACTCTCCGCACATCTTGAGCGAAGGTTTTGCAGATTGAGGTCCCAGCGTGCTTGACAAGCCCCAGAAGGGTCGGACATATAGTCACTTTGGACCCATAAAGAGTTAATGAATCCGCAACCTAGCCGTCGCTGCGCCGATATACGAACGCGTCGTTCTGAACTGCGTACGGACCCCTCGTGACACGCCCGCAACCCTGGAGACGTCCCCCGAAAGAGTGGACGCGCGTAGATCCACCCCGCGCCGACGGTCGCCAAAACCGTTGCAACGGCAAACATCGGCATGTTCGCGTGGCCTATTCCGCACCGCCGTGCCGACCGGGGCGGAGCCCGGTGGAACCGCCCGTTCCACCCGTCCGCCACGCACCCCCCGCAGGCGCCCGCCGGGCCGGCTCCCGGGCGCGGGCGCCTGCGGGGACACCGCCGGCCGCGCGGCGGCGCGCAACGGGCACGGCGGACCGCCGCCGCCGGAGCGGGGGGAACGGCTCCTCGCACGAGCGCCTCCTCGGGGCCTGGACATCCTCTCTCCGGAGCCATATCACCTCATAAGAGACTTTTCCCGCCGCTACGCCGAACGGGCCTGCGGAGCGCTCCGGCCGCCGCCCGGATGCCGCACGGCCGCCGGGGCCGTACGGTCCCGGAAGGCGCGAAGGGGTGCTGCGGACCGATGCGGTCCGCAGCACCCCTTCGGACGGATCGCCGTGCGCGTCAGGCGTGCTTGGCCCGGGAGGCGGCGCGGGCGCGCTCCTTCTGGTCGAGGACGACCTTGCGGATGCGCACGGCTTCCGGGGTCACCTCCACGCACTCGTCGTCGCGGCAGAACTCCAGGGACTGCTCCAGCGACAGCTTGCGCGGCGGGACGATCGACTCGGCCACGTCGGCGGTCGAGGACCGCATGTTGGTGAGCTTCTTCTCCTTGGTGATGTTGACGTCCATGTCGTCGGAGCGGGAGTTCTCACCGACGATCATGCCCTCGTACACCTCGGTGCCCGGCTCGACGAAGAGCACGCCGCGCTCCTGGAGGTTGGTCATCGCGAAGGCGGTGACGGCTCCGGAGCGGTCCGCGACGAGCGAGCCGTTGTTGCGGGTCTTCAGCTCCCCGAACCAGGACTCGTGGCCCTCGTGGATGGAGTGCGCGATCCCGGTGCCGCGGGTCTGGGTCAAAAACTCCGTGCGGAAGCCGATCAGGCCGCGGGAGGGCACCACGAACTCCAGTCGCACCCAGCCCGAGCCGTGGTTGGACATGTTGTCCATCCGGCCCTTGCGGGTGCCCATGAGCTGCGTGACGGCGCCCATGTGCTCCTCGGGCACGTCGATGGTCAGGCGCTCGACCGGCTCGTGGACCTTGCCGTCGACGTCCTTGGTCACCACCTGCGGTTTGCCGACGGTCAGCTCGT
Organism: Streptomyces shinuiensis; assembly: GCF_043660855.1. NCBI lineage: Bacteria > Bacillati > Actinomycetota > Actinomycetes > Kitasatosporales > Streptomycetaceae > Streptomyces > Streptomyces shinuiensis. The sequence goes on from NZ_JBIHML010000001.1 coordinate 2,013,077, forward strand.
AGCCCTCCCGGCGCATGGTCTCCACCAGGATGGCCAGCGCCAGCTCGCCGCGGCCCTGCACCTCCCAGGCGTCGGGGCGCTCGGTGTCCAGCACGCGCAGCGAGACGTTGCCGATCAGCTCGCGGTCGAGACGGTCCCTGACCTGGCGGGCGGTGACCTTGCGGTCCTTGACGGCCGCCTTGGCGTCCGCGCCCTTGCCGGTGCCGCCCCGGCCGACCAGCGGCGAGGTGTTGGTGCCGATGGTCATGGAGATCGCCGGCTCGTCGACGGTGATCAGCGGCAGCGCGACCGGGTTCTCCGGGTCGGCCAGCGTCTCGCCGATGGTGATGTCCGGGATGCCGGCGACGGCGCAGATGTCGCCCGGGCCCGCCACCTCGGCCGGCTTACGGGTGAGCGCCTCCGTCATCAGCAGCTCGGTGATGCGCACGCTCTGCACCGAGCCGTCGCGCTTCATCCAGGCCACCGTCTGGCCCTTGCGCAGCTCGCCCTGGGCCACGCGCAGCAGCGCGATGCGGCCGAGGAAGTTGTCGGCGTCCAGGTTGGTGACATGGGCCTGGAGCGGGGCGCCCTCCTCGTAGGAGGGCGCCGGGACGTGCTCCAGCAGTGTGGAGAAGAACGGCTCCAGGCTGTCGCTGTCGGCCGGGACGGTGCCGTCGGCCGGCTTGGTCAGCGAGGCCACGCCGTCACGGGCGCAGGCGTAGACGATGGGGAACTCGATCTGCTCCTCGTCGGCGTCCAGGTCGAGGAAGAGGTCGTAGGCCTCGTCGACGACCTCGTCGATGCGGGAGTCGGGCCGGTCGGTCTTGTTGATGCACAGGATGACCGGCAGCCGGGCCTGGAGCGCCTTGCGCAGCACGAAGCGGGTCTGCGGCAGCGGGCCCTCGGAGGCGTCCACCAGCAGTACCACCGCGTCCACCATGGACAGGCCGCGCTCGACCTCGCCGCCGAAGTCGGCGTGGCCGGGGGTGTCGATGATGTTGATGGTGACGGAGGCGCCGCCGTCCTTGGGGTGGTACTTGACCGCGGTGTTCTTGGCGAGAATGGTGATGCCCTTCTCGCGTTCCAGGTCGTTGGAGTCCATCACGCGGTCGTCCACCTGGTCGAGCTGGTGGGCGGCGAAGGCGCCGGCCTGCTTGAGCATGGCGTCGACCAGGGTCGTCTTGCCGTGGTCGACGTGGGCGACGATGGCGACGTTACGGATGTCGTGGCGCGTGGGCATACTGGGGGCGCTTCTCCCGGAATCGTGGATGGCGGCGCGACCGGTGCGTCGCGCGCCCGCCGGGCTGATCATCGCCACGGCCTGTCATCCCTCCATGTTACGGGCCCGGTGCCGGTGGCCGGGGCCCGGCGGCTCCCCGCGGCCCCCGGCCCGCACCGCGTACGACCGTGGGCCGCGCCCGTGTCCGCCCGGCGACACCTGGGTGACTGCCCGCCGACCGGGAGCTTCGCCCCGCGCCGGACCGCGGGCGCGACTCCCCCGCGAGGGCTGTGTGACGTGCGGCACTCCCGGACGCGGCGCCGGACACGGCGTCCGCGGCCGGTCCCTCAGAACATGTTCAGCAGGGCCTCGACCGAGTCCGGCGGTTTGGGCTCGCCCTCCTGGGGGAGGGCGAGCTCGAACCAGACTGTCTTCCCCCGCGGGGTGCGGCGGCTGCCCCAGCCCGAGGAGAGCAGATCGACCAGTTGCAGGCCGCGGCCGCCCTCGTCGGTGTCGCGGGCGCGGCGGCGGCGGGGCTGGACGAGCCCCGAGTCCCACACCTCGCAGACCAGGGTGCGGTCCATCAGCAGGCGCAGCCGTATCTCTCCCCCTGGCGCTGCCGGGGGGACCCCCACCCCTGACTGCGCCGGAAGGGTTCCCGCCCCCGGCTGCGCGGAGGAGACCCCCATGCCGTGGCGCAGGGCGTTGGTGACCAGCTCGCTGACGAGCAGCTCGGTGGTGTCGGCGAGGTCGTCCAGACCCCATGCGGCGAGCCTGCGGCGGGTCAGTTCACGGGCGCGGGCGACCGAACGGGCCTCGGCCGGCAGCCGCCAGTCGCCCACCGACTCGGCGGGCAGCCCCTGGATCCGGGCCAGCAGCAGGGCGATGTCGTCCTCGCCGTGATGGGTCTCCAGTGCGCCCAGCACCTCGTCGCAGACGTCCTCCAGCGGGCGGTCGGGGCCCGACAGGGTGGTGCGCAGCGCCTGGAGCCCCTCGTCCAGGGACTGGTGGCGGGACTCGACCAGGCCGTCGGTGTAGAGGGCGAGCAGGGCGCCGTCCGGCAGCTCGACCTCGGTCTCCTCGAAGGGCTCGCCGCCCACGCCCAGCGGCACCCCCTTGGGGACCTCCAGCAGCAGCGCGGACTGCTCGCCGCCGTCGTCGCGCGGTTCGACCAGTACGGGCGGCAGATGCCCGGCGTTGGCGAAGGTGCAGCGGCGGGTGACGGGGTCGTAGACGGCGTAGACGCAGGTGGCCAGGTACACCTCGGAGAGGTCCGCGGCCCGGCCGGGGTGGTCGCCGCGGCCGTCGCGGGAGGCACCCAGCCCCTGGGCGATCTCGTCCAACGCGCCCAGCACCTCGGCGGGTTCCAGGTCCAGCAGGGCCAGGGTGCGCACCGCCGTGCGCAGTTCGCCCATGGCCACGGCCGCGCGCAGACCGCGGCCCATCACGTCGCCGACCACCAGGGCGGTGCGGTGCCCGGGCAGTTCGATGACGTCGAACCAGTCGCCGCCCACCTCGCTGGCCGTACTGCCCGGCAGATAGCGGCAGGCGATGTCGAGCCCGGCGGCCTCGGGGTCGTCCGGGGGCAGCAGGCTGCGCTGGAGTATGAGCGCGCGCTCGTGCTCCCTGCGGTACAGCCGCGCGTTGTCGACGCACACGGCCGCGCGGGCGGCCAGCTCCGCGCCGAGGGCGGCGTCCCGCTCACCGAAGGGCTCGCTGCCCTTGGTGCGGGAGAACTGCACCAACCCGAGCACCCGGCCGCGCGCGACCATCGGCACGGCGAGGGTGGACTGCACCAGGGTGCCCGTGACGCGCTGGACGCGGGCGGTGCGCAGCGCGTCGGCGTACGGGGAGCCGGCGGGGTAGCGGTGGATACCGCCGGGTTCGACGTGGTCCGGGTCGGGGGCGCCGCTCACGCGGTGGCCGAGGGTGATCGGGCCGTCGGAGACGGCGCTGGCGAAGGCCACGCGCCGCAGCGGGCGGGTGCCCTCCAGGCCCTCCGCCGCCCGGGGATCCTCCCCGGAGAACACCTCGGGGTACAGGTCCACGGAGGCCAGGTCGCAGAACTGGGGCACGGCCACGTCGAGGAGTTCGCGGGCGGTGGTGTCCAGATCGAGGGAGTTGCCTATCCGGGCCCCCGCGGCGTTCAGCAGCGCCAGGGCCCGGCGCACGTCGTCGGGCTTTCCCGACTCGGCCGGAATGTCGCTCAACGCCGCCCCTTCCTGTTCCGGTCCGGATTCCCTTCGGGCGCCCTCCGCCCGGAGGGAGGCCGGCCCCCCGCCGCACGGTTTCCGCCACTTCCGGCGGGCTCCGGGCCTGTCCCGTCCCCTCTCTCCTAACCGGGCGGAGTCCGCTCGAACCACGCGCCGTGGCGGCGTGGCCGTCCCCGACAGGGCCCGGCGGCGGCACCGCGGCTGGGAGCGGAGGCGCGCGAGGAGGCGTGGCGCAATTTTTCCGGTGCGTTGGACACAGCGTCAAGGCGCAGGTGAGGCCGCTGTTCCGGTGCCAGGGAATGGGATCGAACCCATCACCGTCACGGCAGGCTCAGTTCGAACCACACGGTCTTGCCGATCGGGCCGTGGCGGGTCCCCCAGCGGCGCGCCCCGCGGGCGACGAGCTGGATTCCGCGCCCGCCCTCGTCGTCCACGGCGGCGTTGCGTTCACGGGGCGGGACGGGAAGCGGGTCGGAGACCTCCACCAGCAGGGAGGTGCCGCGCACCATCCTTACGCCGATGGGCCCGTGGGCGTGGCGCATGGAGTTGGTGACCAGTTCGCTGACGAGCAGCACGGTGTCGTCGGCCAGCGCCTCCAGACCCCAGCCGCGCAGGACGCCGCGGACGGCCTCACGGGCCCGGCGCACGGCGTACGTCTCGGCGGGGAAGGTCCAGGAGGCGGCGCTGTTCTCGGGGAGGCCGCCGAGCCGGGCCAGCAGCAGCGCCACATCATCCACCGAACCCGCAGGGCCGGCGGGACCGGAGGGGGCGGCGCCCCGGCCGGCCGGCCCGGTGCCCGGGTCCAGATCACCGAGCACCCGGTCGCAGACGTCCTCCAGGAACGGCTGGGCGGGCAGGCCGCCGAGCAGGGACACCAGGCGTTCCAGCCCCTCGGTGATGTCCTCGCCGCGGTGCTCGATCAGCCCGTCGGTGTAGAGCACGAGGACCGAGCCGTCCTCCACCCCCAGGCTCACGGACTCGAACTCCACCCCGCCGACGCCCAGCGGGGCGCCCGACGGCGCTTCGACCAGGGTGACTTCCCAGCCGTCGCCCCGGCCGGTCAGCAGCAGCGGCGGCACGTGCCCGGCGGTGGCCAGGGTGCACTGGCGGGTGGAGGGGTCGTAGACGGCGTAGACGCAGGTGGCCATCAGGGGCTCGTCGGGGCCCTGGGCGAGGTCGTCGGCCAGGTCGTTGACGCGGCGCAGCAGTTCGTCGGGCGGCAGGTCGAGGGCGGCCAGGGTGCGCACCGCCGTGCGCAGCTGCCCCATGGTGGCCGCGGCGCGCAGCCCGTGGCCCATCACGTCGCCGACGACGAGGGCGACCCGGCCGCCCGCCAGGGGGATCACGTCGAACCAGTCGCCGCCCGCCTCGGCCTCGGCCTCGGTGTGGCTGCCCCCGGGGACGTAGCGGTAGGCGATCTGCACGCCGGGCGGCGAGGGCACCTGCTGGGGCATCAGGCTGCGCTGGAGCATCAGGGCGCTCTCGCGCTCGCGGGCGTAGAGGCGGGCGTTGTCCAGGCTGATGCCGGCGCGCCCGGCCAGTTCCATCGCGAGCGCGAGGTCGTCGCGGTCGAAGGCGGCGCGGCCCTCGGCCCGGTTGAGCAGCAGCAGCCCCAGGACGGTGCCCCGGGCGCGCAGCGGGACGACCATCAGGGAGTGGATGTCCAGGTCGAGGGCGGCCTGGACCCTGGGATCGCCCGGGTAGGAGGCGCAGACCAGTTCCTCGCGGGACATCACCAGGTGGGGGGCGGCCGAGGTGAGCACGCTCTCGAAGATCGACCCCCGCTCCAGGGCGATGTCCTGGCCGACCCTCAGCATCCGCTCCACGACCGGGCCGCGGTCCTTGGCCGCGGCGCCGAGCTGGAGCAGCGGGGCACCGGACGGCCGGGCGGCGCGGGGCAGTTCGCCGCTGTGGGCGACGGCGCCGTAGAGCATCACGCTCGTGTAGTCGGCGAAGCGCGGCACGAGGGCGCCGGCGAGCGTCCTGGCGATCCTGGGGACGTCGAGCAGGTCGCCGAGGGCCACGCCGACGTCGTCCAGGAGCTTCAGCCGCTGCCGGGCGCGCTCGATCTTCTCCATCGCGTCACGCCGCTCGGTGACGTCCATGACCGTGGAACTGACGCCGAGGACTCGTCCGTCGGGGCTGGTGAGCCTGCCGTACGACACCGAGCGCCAGCCGTGCCCGTCGGGGGCGGCCAGGACGGTGTCCACCACGGGGCGGCCGGTCTCCAGCACGAGGGACTGGATCTGGGCGAGGGTGTCGGCCATGGCCTGCGGCATCACCTCGTGGACGGTCCTGCCGAGGGTCTCGCGGACCGGCTTCCCGTTGAGCCGGGCGAGTGCCTCGTTGGCTCGGACGTAGCGGCGCTCGGTGTCGAAGACGGCGATGCCGAGCGGGGAGGTGGCGAAGAGGGCGTCGAGCGCGGCGAGGTCCTGTTCGACGGCGCGCAGCCGGGAGGTCTCGACGATGTTGGCCAGAACGAACGGTTTGCAGTCGGGGGGCGTGAGCAGGGAGGCGCGGCCCTCGACCTCCACTGTGTACCCGTCGCGGTGGCGGACGCGCATGCTGCCGCGCCAGTACCCGTTCTCCCGGATCGCCCGGTAGATCTCGCCGCGCGAGACGGGAGCGCCCGAGGACGCCTCGACGGGGGCCTCGGTGAGGTAGCCGCCGTAGTAGTGGCCGACCATGGATTCGGCGGGCCATCCGAGGATCTCCTCGACCGTGGGGCTCCACAGCATGATGTAGCCGTCGGTGTCGAACATGACGACACCGACGCGCAGGGTGTCGAGCAGCGAGGTGGTCACGCCCTCGACCGCGCCGTGGAATGCCTTGGGTGGGTCGTTCACGCCGTCCTCGTCCACGCTCGGGCCCTGGCCCGGGCGCACACCCGGGCTTTTGGGACTGTTTGTCCGTATACCCGATTGTGCATTGGGTCAGGCGTGATCACCGCTTCCGCGGCGCAGGCGCTCGACCAGGTAGCGCCGCTCCTCCGCCCCTCCATCCGCCCCTTCCGCTCCGGCGCCGCCCGCCCGGCGCCCGCTCAGCCGCTCGGCCATGCCCTGGGCCTCGGCCCGGGTGGCGTAGCGGCCGACGCGGTAGCGGTTGCCGTTCGGATCCTGCCGTATGACCATCCAGGGGAGCACGGCCTTGCCCTCGCTCATCGCGCGCCCCTCCCGCCCAGCACTCCGCGCCGTGCGGCTTCCCCCAACGATCCACCGGTCTGCATATGCCCGACCCTACGCCCGGACCTCACTCAGCGCATTCGCGTTGGCACAATGCGGCATGATTTCGGCCATGTGTGCGAGTGTCGGCGGCACCCGGAGGGGCGCGCGGGAGTGGTTCAGCGCACCGGGAGGTGGTACACCGCACGGTGGCGGTCCGCGGGAACGATCACGTCCGCGGTCTCCACCGGACGTCCGCCGGCGCGGTACGTCCGCTCGATCACCAGCACGGTGTGTCCCGGCACCCCGCCCAGCACGAGCATCTCCTCCGCCAGTCCGGGACGGGCCCCGACCTCCTCCACCACGTTGTCCACGACGATGCCGATGGCCGCCATCCGCTCCACCACCCCCCGTCCTCCGAGCGGCCCCTCCTCCGGCAGCATCACGGGGGTGCGCCCGGTGACGGCCAGCGGCTCCCACGAGGTGGAGAGCATCGAGGGCTCCCCGTCGACACGGAACAGGTAGCGGGTGCGCATCACCCGCTCCCCCTCCTTGATGCGCAGCCGCTCGGCGACCCCCTGCCCCGCCTCCTCCTGCTCGCTGTACGACTCCCAGGTACCCGACACCCGTTCGTCGGCCTGCTCCTGGCGGAACGGACCGACCTCGCCGGCCGGCCGGTAGCCGGTACGGATCACCCTGCGCGGCACGGGCCGCTCGCGCACGTACGTCCCCGATCCGGAGCGGCCCTCGACCAGCCCCTCGGCCATCAGCACCTTGCGTGCCTCCAGCGCGACGGTGTCCGAGACGCCGTACTCCGCGCGGATGCGGGCCTGCGACGGCAGCCGGGTGCGCGGCGGAAGCGTGCCGTCGGCGATCTTCCGGCGGAGATCCCCGGCCACACGCAGATATGCGGGCTGCTCACCGAAAGGCACATGTCCTCCCAACGGCTTGACGGTGTGCAACAGCTTGGCAACGGAAGGTTGTACGCCGCAATAATCGGCCAGGGTTTCACCCGATGTGATGAAGTGCTGCTCAGGGCAGGTTTCAAGCATGAACCCGGCCCCCACGGCTGAGCCGTGGGGGCCGGGGCGATACGAAGCGGTCAGAGCCGCCGTGGACCAGTCCGGAGAGCGGACCGGAGAGCGGAGACCGCAGGGCTCAGAACTGCAGCGCCCAGGAGTTGATGTAGCCGGTGTCCCACCAGGCGTTGTCGCTGACCCGCAGCTTCCAGGTCCCGCTCGCGGTCTCCGAGGAGGCGTTGACGGTGTAGGTGCCGATCACGTTGTCGGCGCTGCCGCCCGTCCCGTAGTCCTTGAGGCGGTAGGCGGTGCCGTCGGGGGCGACCAGGTCGACCCGGAGGTCGCCGCTGTAGGTGTGGCGGATGTCCACCTCGACCTTCAGGTCGGAGGGGGCGTTGCCGCTGACGCCCGAGACGGTGATCGGGGACTCCACGGTGGAGTTGTCGCGGATCTGGTAGTCGGCGGTGTTCTCGAAGCGGTCGCCCGGGTCACCGGGGTCGCCCGGGTCGCCCTCGCCCACGTGCAGCAGCTTGTTCGGGGAGCCGCTGCCGGGGTTGGAGATCGCGCCGGTGACGGCGGCGGAGTCCAGGGCAGACGCGACCTGGGACGGGGTGGCGCCGGGGTTGTCGCCCAGGTGCAGCGCGGCGGCGCCGGCGACGTGCGGCGCGGCCATCGACGTGCCGGAGATGGTGCTGGTGGCGCTGTCCGAGGTGTGCCAGGCGGAGGTGATGGACGAGCCCGGCGCGAAGATGTCCAGGATGCTGCCGTAGTTGGAGAACGACGAGCGCGCGTCGGAGCTGGTGGTGGATCCGACGGTGATGGCCTCGGCGACCCGGGCGGGCGAGGAGCCCGACGCGTCGGTGTTCGAGTTGCCCGCGGCCACGGCGTAGGTGACGCCGGAGGCGATGGAGTTGCGCACGGCGGTGTCGAGGGTGGAGTTGGCGCCGCCGCCCAGGCTCATGTTGGCCACCGCGGGCTTGACGGCGTTCTGGGTCACCCAGTCGACGCCCGCGACCACTCCGGAGATGGTGCCGGAGCCGTTGTTGTCCAGCACGCGCACGGCCACGATCTTCGCCTTCTTGGCGACGCCGTGGGAGGTGCCGGCGACGGTGCCGGCGACGTGGGTGCCGTGGCCGTTGCCGTCCTGCGCGACGTTGTCGCCGTCCACGGCGTCGTAGCCGTTCACGGCCCGGCCGCCGAAGTCGCTGTGGCTGATCCGCACACCGGTGTCGATGATGTAGGCGTTCACACCCTGGCCGGCGGAGTCCGGGTAGGTGTAGCTGTTGTCGAGCGGCAGGGACTGCTGGTCGATGCGGTCCAGGCCCCAGGACGGGGGGTTGGTCTGGGTGCCGGCGATGGAGACCTTCTGGTCCTGCGCCACCGCGTCCACGGCCGGGTCGGCGGCGAGCTTCTTCGCCTCGGCCTCGGTCAGCTCCACCGCGTAGCCGTTGAGCGCCTCGTGGTAGGTGCGCTTGATGCTGGCGCCGTACTTCTTCACCAGCGACTTGCCCTTCGAGGATCCGGCGTCGGCCGCGTCCTCGTCGAGGGTCACGATGTAGCTGTTCTCGATCGCTCCGGGGGCGCCGGCGTTCTGGATCACGCCTTCGGCGGGCGGAGCGGCCACGGCGGTCGCCGCGGGCACGAAGCCGATGGCCAGGGCCGCGGCGGTCACCGCGGCCGCGTGGGCACGTCTGCGTCGGGTGGGACGCGTCGCTGCCATGTGGGGGTCCTCCTCCTGTGGGGTGCACTACCGAGGGAATGTGCATGGGCATGACAAATCAAGCACCGAGAGGTGCGCGGTGCCAGAACGATTCGCCGCTCGAAAGATTCGCCGATCCATAGGAAAGACACAAGGGTGCGTGCACAAAGACACGTACGTGTCACATGCCGTCAACACACTTCCGGCCTGGAAAGGCCGGGTCCCTCACGACCCGTATGTCCGCCAGATCACCGATGTGGGATGGAGCACCCGCCAGACGTTGAAGCGGGATGCCCGCGGGCTGATCCTGACCTGCGGCGGAGCCTCTTCTAGGCTCTGACCAGCCATTTCTCCGCTGATATGCATTGACTCCCGATGGCCGTTCGCGAGTGTCCCGCGGACTGGTTGCGGACCGGGGACCCCCTCACTCGGACGCCGTGGGCCTCCCGCTCGCCATGCCCAGGCGCGCCTGTTCCTCCTCGACTACCCGGCGGGCCGGCTCGGTGTCCGACACGTCGACCGCGTCGGAGTGGATTCGGCCACGGCGCTACGGCGGGCGTAGCCATCGAACAGGCGGATCTTCTCCCCCAGCATCTTCACCATGCGTTCGTCCACTCCCCCAGTGGCGAGTAGGCGGCGCACGCGAACCGGCCTGACCTGGCCCGTGCGGTGGGCCCGGGCAACTGCCTGGTGCTCGATGGTCGGCTTGATCCGCGGTTCGCAGATGACGACGACGGAGGCAGCCTGCGTATTGAGGCCGACACCGGCCGCCTGGATCTGCGCCAGGAGCACCACCGGCCCCGGGACACCGGCGAAGCCGTCTACGATCTGCTGCCTCCGCCCTGCCACGACGCCTCCGGTGAGCGGACCGAACACCGCAGTGCCGGCAGCGGGGCCCGCGGCGAGTGCTGCCTTCACCACTCCCGGCACGTCCTTGGAACAGCCGGTCGGGGCCGTGATCCAGCAGTGGCGGGCGGAGCACGGCGCCTTCACGCCGCAAGAGCTCGCGGCTGCCCGCGCCGACATGGCCGACGCCGATGCCGAGCACCTCAGCGGCACGGGAACGTCGGCCGCGTGAACATCCCTTACCTGTACGACGCCGGTGCGCTGATCGCCATCGACAACGACGACCGGCGCATGTGGGCCCGGCACAGCCTGGCTCTCGAAGACGGCAGGGACATCCACGTACCCTCCGTGGTTGTCAGCCAGGCATGGCGGGACTCCCGCCGCCAGGTCAGGCTCGGCAAGTTCCTCGCCGGGTGCCGGGTGCCGGGTGCCGGGTCCTACCCGTGGGCCTCGAAACCGCCAAGGCCGCAGGCGTTCTCTGCGGCAAGGCCGGCACCGCAGACGTCGTCGACGCCCAGGACGTCAAGCCCGCTCCCGTCATCCGCACCGTCTGACATCCGGAGGTCTGCGAACCCCTGCGGACAGCAAGATGACCTGACCAGCGTCCTCGAAGGTCAGGCCACCTCTATGGACGCGATCAGACGTTGAAGCGGAACTCCGCCACGTCGCCGTCGCGCATCACGTAGTCCTTGCCCTCCATGCGGGCCCTGCCGCGGGCGCGGGCCTCGGCCACCGAGCCCGCCTCGACCAGGTCCTCGAAGGAGATGACCTCGGCCTTGATGAAGCCCTTCTGGAAGTCGGTGTGGATCACGCCGGCCGCCTCGGGGGCCGTGGCGCCCTTCCTGATCGTCCAGGCGCGGGCCTCCTTCGGGCCCGCCGTCAGGTACGTCTGGAGGCCGAGGGTGTCGAAGCCGACGCGGGCGAGGGTGGCCAGGCCCGGCTCCTCCTGGCCGACCGACTGGAGCAGTTCCAGGGCCTCGTCCTCGTCCAGTTCCGCGAGGTCGGACTCCAGTTTGGCGTTGAGGAAGATCGCCTCGGCCGGGGCGACCAGCTTGCGCTGCTCCTCCTTGAACGCCTCGTCGGTCAGCTCGTCCTCGTCCACGTTGAAGACGTAGAGGAAGGGCTTGGCGGTGAGCAGGTGCAGGTCGTGCAGGAGCTCGGCCCGCTCGGAGCCCTGGACGATGCCGGCCGAGAACAGCGTGCGGCCCTCGTCCAGGATGGCCCTGGCCTCCTCGACGGCCCTGACCTTGGGCTGGACGTCCTTCTTGATCCGGGACTCCTTCTGGAGCCGGGGCAGGACCTTCTCGATGGTCTGGATGTCGGCGAGGATCAGCTCGGTGTCGATCGTCTCGATGTCGTCCCCCGGCGAGACCCTGCCGTCGACGTGGACCACGTTCTCGTCGTCGAAGGCGCGGATGACCTGGCAGATGGCGTCCGACTCGCGGATGTTCGCCAGGAACTTGTTGCCCAGCCCCTCCCCCTCGCTCGCACCGCGCACGATGCCGGCGATGTCGACGAAGTCGACGGTCGCGGGCAGGACGCGCTGGGAACCGAAGATCTCCGCGAGCCGGGCGAGCCGGGGGTCGGGGACGCCGACGACGCCGACGTTCGGCTCGATGGTGGCGAACGGGTAGTTGGCCGCCAGGACGTCGTTCTTGGTCAGGGCGTTGAACAGGGTCGACTTGCCGACATTGGGCAGGCCGACGATTCCGATCGTGAGCGACACGTGGCGACTTCCCGTAGCGAGAGGATCTTGGTGGACCGGCCCGGATGGGGGCCGATCCACCAGTCTACGGGCACTCCAAAGGGCGGCCCTGGCGTGTCCGTCCCGGGCTCGGGGCCGGTGTCCGGCCTACGTTGGTGTGGTGGAGCAACACAGTGCGCGCATCCCCCGTCTCCGTCCGCGACGCCGGACGGCGCAGTCCTCATCCCCCGAAGCCGGAGAGAGAGCGCGCCGGAGCGCGCCGGAGCGGCCCGCTCCGGGCCCGCTCCGCGTGGACGCCCGGGCCGCCGCCCGGCGTGAGTGGCCGCCGGGCGCGCGACTGACCGGACTGGGCTGCGGGCTGCTGGCCACGGGCGCGATGCTGCTGGCCGGCGGGCTGGACGCACTGCTGCTGGACAGCCGACCGGCGGTCTACGGGATCTCCTTCGTGCTGGTCAGCGCCGTGTGCGCGTTGTGGGTGCGGCCGGCCGACCTGGCCGCCGCGCCGATCGCCGTGCCGATCGCGTTCACCGCCGGACTGCTGTTCGTCAGCGAAGGCCCGGGCGGGCCGGCGGAGCGGCTGATGGAGTTGGTCACCGCGCTGGCCGTGCACACCGGATGGCTCTACGGGGGCACGCTGACCGCCGTGGCCGTCGCGGTGGCCCGCGGGCGGGCCGGCCGCGGGCCCGGCACCAGGCGTGCCGGGCCCCACGGGACGAGAAGGTCCGGGGCCGGGAACGGAAAGGCCGCAGCGCGGGAGCGGCCCGCGACCCCCGCCACGCCCACGCGTAAGGAGGGCGGGGAGCGGCCCGCGCAGCAGCCCGCCGGTTAGCCGGCGGCCTTGCGCCCGGCCTCGGTCCGCAGATCCCGGCGCAGCTCCTTGGGGAGGGAGAAGGTCAGCTTCTCCTCCATCGGCTGGACGACCTCCACATCGCCGTAGCCGCGCTCGGCCAGCCACTCAAGGACGCCCTCGACCAGCACGTCCGGCACCGAGGCACCCGAGGTGACGCCGACGGTGGCGACCCCCTCCAGCCATGCCTCGTCGATCTCGGAGGCGTTGTCGACCAGATGCCCGTCCTTCGCGCCCGCGCCGAGGGCGACCTCGACCAGGCGGACGGAGTTGGAGGAGTTCTTCGAGCCGACGACGATGACCAGGTCGGATTCGGCGGCGACCTGCTTGACCGCGGTCTGCCGGTTCTGGGTGGCGTAGCAGATGTCGTCGCTCGGCGGACTGACCAGCGCCGGGAACCGCTCCTTGAGCGCGTCGACCGTCTCCATCGTCTCGTCGACCGACAGCGTGGTCTGGGAGAGCCAGACGACCCTCTCGGGGTCGCGGACCTCGACGTTCTCCACGTCCCCGGGGCCGTCGACCAGCGTGATGTGGTCGGGCGCCTCGCCGCTGGTGCCGATGACCTCCTCATGGCCCTCGTGGCCGATCAGAAGGATGTCGTAGTCGTCCTTCGCGAAGCGGACGGCCTCCTTGTGGACCTTGGTCACCAGGGGGCAGGTGGCGTCGACGGTCGCCAGCTTCCGCCGCTCGGCCTCCTCGTGGACGACCGGGGCGACCCCGTGGGCGGAGAAGATCACGATGGAGCCCTCGGGCACCTCCTCCGTCTCGTCGACGAAGATCGCGCCCTTCTTGCGCAGGGTCTCCACGACGTACTTGTTGTGGACGATCTCCTTGCGCACGTAGATCGGCGCGCCGTACTGCTCCAGCGCCTTCTCGACGGCGATCACGGCGCGGTCGACGCCCGCGCAGTAGCCGCGGGGCGCGGCGAGGAGGACCCGGCGTGCGGTCGTAGCAGTCATGGGGCCATCGTACGGGCCCGGGCCGCGGGCGCCCGGCGGGGCGGGACGGACGGCCGGGCCCCGGCTGTCGGCGGGTGCGGCTAGCCTCCTCGCATGGCTCTCAACACGTCGCCCGAGGCGCCGGTCCCCGTCGGCGAGGTGTCGCGGCTGATCGGCGGATGGATCGACCGGCTCGGCGCCGTATGGGTCGAGGGGCAGATCACCCAGCTCTCCCGGCGCCCCGGCGCGGGGATGGTGTTCCTGACCCTGCGCGACCCCTCCTACGACGTCTCGGTGACCGTGACCTGCTACCGCGCCGTCTTCGACAAGGTGGCGGACGTGGTGGGCGAGGGCGCCCGGATCGTGGCGCTGGGCAAGCCGGAGTGGTACGCGCCGCGCGGCCAGCTCTCCCTGCGGGTGAGCGAGATCCGGCCGGTGGGGATGGGCGAGCTGCTGGCGCGGCTGGAGCAGCTGAAGAAGTCGCTGGCGGCCGAGGGCCTGTTCGCGGCCGGGCGGAAGAAGCCGCTGCCGTTCCTGCCCGGTCTGGTCGGCCTGGTCACCGGCCGTGCCTCCGCGGCCGAGCGGGACGTGCTGGAGACGGCACGGCAGCGCTGGCCCGCGGTCCGCTTCGCCGTGCGCAACGTGGCCGTGCAGGGCGTGCACGCGGTGCCGCAGGTGATCGACGCGGTGCGGGAGCTGGACGCCGACCCGGCCGTGGACGTGATCATCGTGGCCCGGGGCGGCGGCAGCGTGGAGGATCTGCTGCCCTTCTCCGACGAGCGGCTGGTGCGGGCGGTGGCCGGCTGCCTCACCCCGGTGGTCTCGGCCATCGGGCACGAGCCGGACACCCCCCTGCTGGATCTGGTCGCCGACCTGCGCTCCCGTACGCCCACCCATGCCGCCAAGGACGTCGTGCCGGACGTGCGCGAGGAGCTGGACCGGGTGCGGCAGTTGCGCGAGCGGGCTCTGCGGTCGGTCGAGGGGATGCTGGAGCGGCAGGAGCGGGGGCTGGCGGACACCATGAGCCGCCCGGTGATGGCCCGGCCGCACGCGATGGTGGCAGAGCGCGAGGAGCAGGTCGCGGCGGCGCTCGACCGCGCCCGGCGGACGTTCGGGCATCTGCTGGCACGGGCCGAGGCGGAGCTGGAGCACACCGCCGCCCGGGTCGTCGCCCTCTCCCCCGCCGCGACGCTCGCACGCGGCTACGCGGTGCTGCAGCGGGCCGACGGGAGCGCGGTGCGGGAGGCGCGGGAGGTGGCCGACGGCGAGCGGCTGCGCGCCCGGGTGGCCGAGGGGGAGCTGACGGTGGTCGCGCGGCGCGGCGAGGAGGAGTGAGGGATCCCGCGCTGTCAGGCCCCGGGCCTAGGCTGAGGCGCATGACAGACACGAGCACCCCGTCGGCCGGGGAGATGGGCTACGAGCAGGCCCGCGACGAACTGGTCGCCGTGGTCCGCCGTCTGGAGGCGGGCGGCTCCACGCTGGAGGAGTCGCTGGCTCTGTGGGAACGGGGCGAGGAGCTGGCCGCGGTCTGCCGCCGCTGGCTGGAGGGCGCCCGTGCGCGGCTGGACGCGGTGCTGGCCGAGGACGGGGAGGATGCCGCCGAGGACGAGGAGCCGGTGGAGGGCATCGACGCCGCGGGCGGGCGGGAGTGACGGGGACGGTGTCGGCCCTGCCGCGCCCGGCGCGCGAGGACGCCGCCACCGCCGGCTGAGAAGCGCGGCGGGCCGCCGGACCGGGGTCCGGCGGCCCGCCGCGCTTGCGCTCAGTCCTTCCCGGGCGCCCCGGTCTCCGGGGGCTTCCCGGACTCGCCGGCCGCCTCTCCGGACCCGCCGGTCCCCCCCGGGACCCCGGCCCGCTCCGCCTCCAGCGCGGCGGCCAGCCGCGCGAGGCTCTCGAAGGAGGCCGTGCCCGTCACCACCGTGGTCACCCCGGACTCCCGCCGGACCAGCGCGTCGTACTTCGCGCCCTCGTAGCGCTCCCACTCCTCGCCGCCGGCCCTCTGGGTACGGTCGGCCGGCTCCGCCCCGTGGGTGACGCTCCCGATGAACTTCTCCGGCTCGCCGTCGCTCTGCTCGACGGCCGCGTACTGGTCGTCGGGGTCCATGAAGCCCAGATGCCACACGGCTCCGAGGTCGCTCTGCCGCTTGTAGCCCACCGAGGTCGCGCGCCAGGTGTCCGGCAGCCCCGCGGGCGCCGCCACCGGGTACGGTGCCGCGCGCCGCGCCGTGGCCAGCTCCACGTCGTAGCCGACCGGGCGCACCGGGTCCAGTGAGTCGTCGTGCGGGACGAGCAGGTACACGAACCCCGCGCCCAGAAGGATCACCAGCAACGACAGCACCATGTCCCGGGCCGTCTGCCTACCGCGCTTGTTCTCCGTGCTTGCCACGCCTCCATCGTCCCCCATGCCCGTTTCCGCCCGGACCACCACCCCCTTTCCGCTCATCCGTGGGGCACTCTGCTCACTTTGCCACTGCTCCGGATAGGGTCGAAGGCACCCTCAACACTTCGGCCGTCGCGTTCGGACGCCGTACAGACGTGCAGAAAGGTGCGTCACGATGACCGATCACCACCACCTTCCCTCCCCGCTCGAAGTAAGCCCCGAGGCACCCGACCGCAACCTCGCCCTCGAACTCGTCCGCGTGACCGAGGCGGGTGCCATGGCATCGGGCCGCTGGGTCGGCCGCGGCGACAAGAACGGCGCGGACGGAGCGGCCGTCCGCGCGATGCGCACCCTGGTCTCCACCGTCTCGATGAACGGCGTCGTCGTCATCGGCGAGGGGGAGAAGGACGAGGCCCCGATGCTCTACAACGGCGAGCGCGTGGGCGACGGGACCGGCCCGGAGTGCGACGTGGCCGTGGACCCGGTGGACGGCACGACACTGACCGCCAAGGGCATGGGCAACGCGGTGTCGGTGCTGGCCGTGGCCGAGCGCGGCTCGATGTTCGACCCGTCGGCCGTGTTCTACATGGACAAGCTCGCCACCGGCCCGGAGGCGGCCGAGTTCGTCGACATCACCGCCCCGCCCGCGGTCAACATCCGCCGGGTCGCCAAGGCCAAGGGCGGCGCACCGGAGGACGTCACCGTCGTCATCCTCGACCGGCCGCGCCACGACGGCATCGTCAAGGAGGTCCGCGAGTCCGGCGCCCGGATCAAGTTCATCTCCGACGGCGACGTGGCGGGCGCGATCATGACCGTCCGCGAGGGCACGGGCGTCGATCTGCTGCTGGGCATCGGCGGCACGCCGGAGGGCATCATCGCAGCCTGCGCGATCAAGTGCCTGGGCGGTGTGATCCAGGGCCGGCTGTGGCCCAAGGACGACGAGGAGCGGCACAAGACGCTCGACGCGGGCCACGACCTGGACCGGGTCCTGACCACCGACGACCTGGTCAGCGGCGACAACGTGTTCTTCGTCGCCACCGGCATCACCGACGGCGACCTGCTGCGGGGGGTGCGCTACCGCGCGGAGACGGCCACCACCCAGTCCCTGGTGATGCGGTCGAGGTCCGGCACCATCCGCCAGATCGACTCCACCCACAAGCTGTCGAAGCTGCGCGCCTACAGCGCCATCGACTTCGACCGGGCCCGCTGACGTACGGGCGCGAAAGGTCCCGGGGCCGGCGGGAAGGCGGAGCCGGCACCGGGACCGGGACCGGGACCGGGGGCGGCGCCGGGTGGAGGAGCGGCGGCGAGCGGTCAGGCGATACGGGACACCTGGGCCGGCTGCCCCAGGTCGGCGTCGCGGCGACGGCGGCGGGCGAGCATCACTCTGCGCTCGGCCGCGGTCAACCCGCCCCACACTCCGTACGGTTCGGGCTGGAGCAGCGCGTGCTCACGGCACTCGACGAGCACCGGGCAGCGTGCGCAGACCCGCTTGGCCGCCTGCTCGCGCGAAAGGCGGGCCGCCGTGGGCTCCTTGGAGGGCGCGAAGAACAGGCCGGCCTCGTCCCTGCGGCAGACCGCCTCGGAGTGCCACGGTCCGGTTTGCTCGCGCGAGGAGGTGCGCTGGACGGGGACGACGGCGGCCTGCGGAGACTGATGCGGCGTTTGCAGCACGGTCCACTCCTGACGACGGCTACGGCTGTTCGATCTTCCGATTGAGTCACCCTGATCCGCCTTGCTGCGCACGGCAGTTCGCGCTGCGGCCGTACGAGAGACGATGCATCGGCTCTACCCACTGTGCGCACGCTTATGCATACGGTGGCGTACGGCCGAACGGCCCGCCGCGCACCCGTCCGGCGGTGCCCGGCGGGGCGCGCGGCCGCCGTGTGCGCAGCGTGACGTGCGGCGGGCCGGGCCGGCGCGCGGATCCGGCGCACCGTCAGTCCACGATGCGCACCGGAAGCGGACGCATTGCCTCCCGCAAATCCTTGGCGAGCACCGCGAACTCGTCCCGCCGGGCCGCTCCCGCCCGCATCGCCAGACCGATCCGCCGCGAGGGCGCGGGGTCGTCGAAGCACGCGGTCGCCAGCAGTTCGTTGCGCTCCGTCTCCACGTGCAGCGAGGTGCGCGGCAGCAGCGTCACGCCCAGCCCGCCCGCGACGAGCTGGACCAGGGTGGACAGCCCCGCCGCGCTCGTGGTGGCCGGCGCCCCGTCGGTCCGCCCGGCCTCCCGGCACACGTCCAGGGCCTGCTGGCGCAGACAGTGCCCTTCGTCCAGAAGCAGCAGCTCCAGACCGCGCAGCGTCTGGCGGGGCAGGCGGTCCCGGCCGGCCAGTTCGTGTCCGCCCGGGGTCACCAGCACGAAGTCCTCGTCGAACAGCGGCACCGTCTCCACCCCGCCGGCGCCCGCGGTCTGCGGCGCACCGGGCGGCACCGCGAGCAGCAGCAGGTCGAGCCGTCCGGCCACCAGGCCGTCGAGCAGCGAGTCGGTCTGCTCCTCGTGCACCTGCAGATCCAGTGCCGGATAGCGATCGTGAACCAGCCTCAGGACCGTCGGCAGCAGGTAGGGGGCACAGGTCGGGATCACTCCCAGTCGCAGTGCGCCCGTGAAGGGGGCGCGCGCCGCCTCCGCCTCCTCCAACAGCTCCTCCACCGCGTCCAGCACTGCCCGGGCTCTGGACGCCAGACGCTCACCCGCCGGGGAGAGCAGTACTCTTCGCGTCGTACGCTCCAGCAGCTTCACGCCCAGCGACTCCTCCAGCGCCGCGACGGCACCCGAGAGGGCCGGCTGGCTCATCCCGATCTCCGCGGCGGCCTCCCGGAAGTGGAGGTTGTCCGCCACGGCCGCGAACGCCCGCAGCTGGGACAGCGTGGGCTGGCGGGTGCGCCGGCCGTGCGTCGTCGTCCCCTGGCGGGAGCGCCTGCGGGACTCCTGGCGCGGCCTGTCCGCCGGCAGGGTCACTGATAACCACCTCCGATCAATGCCAGTGAGTCTAGCTATTTCTATGATCAATATCGGCTATGGCAGTGTGGACCGCGTCCAACCCTCAGGAAAGCCCCGTCACGGGGCGTTTCCACGCAACAAGGAGCGAGCGTGCTCACTGTCGGTGACAAGTTCCCCGAGTTCGATCTGACCGCCTGTGTGGACCTCGACGCCGACAAGGCGTTCGAGCAGATCAACCACAAGACGTACGAGGGCAAGTGGAAGGTCGTCTTCTTCTGGCCCAAGGACTTCACCTTCGTCTGCCCGACCGAGATCGCCGCCTTCGGCAAGCTGAACGACGAGTTCGCCGACCGCGACACCCAGATCCTCGGTGTCTCGGGCGACTCGGAGTTCGTGCACCACGCCTGGCGCAAGGACCACGCCGACCTGCGTGACCTGCCCTTCCCGATGCTGGCCGACCCCAAGCACGAGCTGATGCGGGCCTGCGGCGTCGAGGGCGAGGACGGCTACGCCCAGCGCGCCGTCTTCATCGTCGACCAGAACAACGAGATCCAGTTCACCATGGTGACCGCCGGCTCCGTCGGCCGTAACCCCAAGGAGGTCCTGCGGGTCCTGGACGCCCTGCAGACCGACGAGCTGTGCCCCTGCAACTGGTCCAAGGGCGAGGAGACCCTCGACCCGGTCAAGCTGCTCGCGGGCGAGTGAGGGACTGAGAGGACGACATGGCTCTCGACGACCTGAAGTCGGCCCTGCCCGGCTACGCCAAGGACCTCAAGCTCAACCTCGGCTCCGTGATAGGGAACTCCGACCTGCCCCGGCAGCAGCTGTGGGGCACGGTTCTGGCCTGCGCGATCGCCTCGCGCTCGCCGAAGGTGCTCACCGGGCTGGAGCCCGAGGCCAGGGCCAACCTCTCTCCCGAGGCGTACACCGCCGCCAAGGCCGCCGCGGCCGTCATGGCGATGAACAACGTCTTCTACCGCACCCGGCACCTGCTGTCGGACCCGGAGTACGGCACCCTGCGCGCGGGCCTGCGGATGAACGTCATCGGCAACCCGGGCGTGGACAAGGCCGACTTCGAGCTGTGGTCGCTGGCCGTCTCCGCGATCAACGGCTGCGGGCAGTGCCTGGACTCCCACGAGCAGGTGCTCCGCAAGGCCGGTGTGGACCGCGAGACGGTCCAGGAGGCCTTCAAGATCGCCTCCGTCCTCCAGGCCGTCGGCACGGTGCTGGAAGCCGAGGCCACGCTGGCCGGAGCGCGGGTGGACGCCCCGGAGGCCGCGGCCGCCGCGGTCTGACGGCCCGCCGGGAACCCTCCGCACACACGGCCCCGACGACCGGGACGACCGGCGCGCGACCGGACGGGCCCGCACCACTCGTGGTGCGGGCCCGTCCGGTCGTCCCGCGGCCGCACTACGGCATGGGCAGCTCGAACCAGACCACCTTGCCGGTGCTCAGCCTCGTCGCGCCCCAGCGCCGGGCCAGCCGGTTGACCAGGTACAGGCCCCGGCCGCCCTCGTCCGTCGCCCTGGCCTGCCGCAGCCTGGGCAGTTGCGGCACGTCGTCCCCGACCTCGCAGCGCAGGGTGTCGGTGCGCAGCAGCCGCAACGTGATGGGCCGCTCGGCGTAGCGGACGGCGTTGGTCACCACCTCGCTGACCAGCAGCTCCACGGAGTCCGACAGATCCTGCAGCTCCCAGCGCTCCAGCGCGCGCCGCGCCAGGCGGCGGGCCTGCCGCGCGGTCTGGGCGCGCGGGTCGAGGTACCAGTAGGCCACGTCGCTGGGCGGGATGCCGTCGAAGCGGGCCGCCAGCAGCGCGATGTCGTCGTCCCGGTCCCCCGGACCGAGGATGTCCAGCACCTCGTCGCACAAAGGCTCCAGCGGCGGCGGGGTGTCGGGGCGGGTCAGCCCGGCGGTGTCGGTCAGCTTCTCGCGAAGCTGCTCGATGCCGGTCCACACGTCCCGGTGGCGGGACTCCACCAGGCCGTCGGTGTAGAGCAGCAGCGTGGCCCCGGCCGGGGCGTCCAGCTCCACCGCCTCGAAGTCCACGCCCCCCACCCCGATGGGCGCTCCGGCCGGGATGCGCAGCACCTCGGCGTGGCCGTCGCGGTGCAGCATCACCGGCGGCGGGTGCCCCGCGTTGGCCACCACGATCCGGTGGGCCACGGGGTCGTAGACGGCGTACAGGCAGGTCGCCATCCGGTCGCTGCCCAGGCGCTGGGCCTGCTCGTCCAGGTGGTGCAGCACCTCCTGCGGCGGCAGATCGAGCCCGGCCAGGGTCTGGGCGGTGGTGCGCAGCTGACCCATGATCGCCGCGGAGGTCATGGAGTGGCCCATGACGTCGCCGACGACCAGGGCCACCCGGCCGCCGGGCAGCGGTATCGCGTCGTACCAGTCGCCGCCCACCCGCGCGGTCTCGGCCGCCGGGAGGTAGCGGCTGGCCAGCGTCACCCCGGTGGGATGGGGCAGCTCGTCGGGGAGCATGGTGCGCTGGAGCTCGTCGGCGATGTACGCCTCGCGCCCGTAGAGCACTGTTTTGTCCACGCCCAGCGCGGTGTGCGTGGCCAGTTGCGCGGCCACCAGCAGGTCGTCGCCCTCGAAGGCGGCCCGGTCCAGGCGGCGCAGGAACACCGCCGCGCCGATGACCCGGCGGCGTCCCCGCAGCGGGGCGAGGATCGCCCGGCGCCCGGCCGGGATCTCCCGGGCGGGACCGAGCAGCTCCGGCAGCGCCTCGCGGACGGTGGGCGCGTCGCCGAAGACCGGGCGCACCCCTCGCAGCACCTCGGCCAGCGGACCGCCGCCGCGCACCTCGATCAGCTCCGGCGTCCCGCTCGCCGCGCCCTCCGGCACGGCGGTGAGCGGGGGCAGCGGGAACTCCCCGGTGTCGGAGGGGTCGGCGTCGGCGGACACCGGGGCGGCGTAGTCGGGCAGCCGGTCGGTGCGGCGCAGCCGCAGGAGGAAGGGCCCGGTGGGACGCTCGTCCCCCACCGGCAGCGGATCGCGCAGGTAGACCAGGATCGCGTCCGAGAAAGCCGGGACGCTGGCCCGGCACAGCCCGAGCACGGTCTCGTCCAGATCGACGCCGCGGGCGATCCGCCGGGTGGCGGCTCCCACGAAGCGCAGCCGGTCGCCCCCGCGCCGCTCTTGTTCGGCCCGCTCGTCCGGCTCCTCCGTGCCGGGATGCCCTGCCGCCACCGGCCCGGCGTCCCGGTCGGCGGGCTCCGGCACGGCGGGACGGCTGCGGCCGGCGGGCTCGTCGCCGCCCGCGGGCCGGGCGTGGCCGGTACGCGGGCGGCGCCCGGCGGCCGGTGCGGGCACCTCCGGCGGGGCGGTGGCGTCCCTGGGTGGGGCGGCCGCCAGATCCGACGCGCCCGGCTCGTCCCGGGGATCGGGAAGAGCGGCGTGCGCGGCGTCGGCGCGCCCGGCCGTTCGTTCCGGCACGGGCGCGGCCGTACGAGCACCGCCGCCCGTCGGCCGGGCAGCGGACTGTCGGGGGATCGGGTACTCCGTCACGCGTTGGGTTTCCATCCGTCCGGGGCCGCGCCGTGCATCGGGCGGGCCCAGCGCTTGGGGACTCAAGGACGTCGGCAGTTGAGGAAGACCTGTATCTCGGGGGAGACGTCCGTACTGGCCGGCGCGTACGCGAACGACTCCTCCCCCTCGGTCTCGAAGCCCGCGTCGGACACCACCTGCCGCAGCTCCTCCCGCAGGTAACCGGATACCCGGATCGTGTGGCCCAGGAACGGGATGGCGAAGTCGTCCACGTCCGCCTCGACCATGCCGAGTGCCAGCAGCCCGCCGGGGCGCAGCCGCCCGTGCAGCATCCGCAGGGCGACGGGGATCTCCTTGCGCGGCAGCATCAGCAGCGAGAAGAAGGCGGCGACGCCGTCGAAGGGCCCCAGACCGGCGGTCTCCAGGTCGGCGAGGTCCATCAGGCGGAAGTCGGCGCCGGGGACGTTGGCCCGGGCCAGCTCGACCATGCCGGGTGAGATGTCGATGCCGGTGACCCGGTGCCCGGCGTCGGCGAGCTGCCGGGCGGTGGGGACCCCGGTGCCGCAGCCGATGTCGAGCACCCGCGATCCGGCGGGCAGCTCCTTCGCCAGCCAGGCGCCGGCGGTCAGCTGCCCCTCCTTGTGGGGGAAGACGTCGTCGTAGCGGTCGCCGATCGCGTCGAACGCCTCGGCCTGTCCGGCGCGGTCGATCGCCGCTCTGTCGTAGCCCGTGTACACCTGGTGGCCTTCCGTGTCGCTCACGCTGGGGCTCCTCTCGCGGCGGTGCGCCAAATCCCTTGTGGAGAATGGGAGTTCGCTGTGGTGGATGTTCTGCCGAGTCCGGGGGTGATCCTACTTTCGACGCCCGGGGACGCGGCAAGGAACTGCGGAACGCCCACCGCCATCATGCGAGACACGCGGCCACCCCACCAGCCCTTTCATCCGATCCGTACGGGTTCGCGGTCCCAGTCGCGCGGCAGCGGGGGGATCCGCCAGGCGGGATCGGGCCGCCAGTCCTCCCATCCGTCGCGGAAGGGGCTGCCCCAGACGCGCACCTCCTCCACCGCGCGCCGGCCGGCGGCCCGTACGCGCTCGGCCTGGGCGGCGTCCATCAGGCCGGCGCGCTGCGCCTGCTCGAACTCGTCCTCGTCACGCCACTGCCAGGTGCGGTCGGGGTGGACGGTGATGTCCAGGAAGTGGTCCTCCGAGTCCACACCGCCCGCCCAGCGGCACAGGGGCTCCTCCAGGTTGACGTACCAGTTCCTGAACCGCCAGCCGCGGTCCCAGAACAGCCACACCGACCAGGGCTCGCCGGCCCGCGCGAGCTTGAGGACCCCGGTGCCGAACCACCGCGACCGCACCGTCCGGCGCGGCTTGGTGTAGCGGGTGGCGAGCGGCTCGCGGTGCACGGGCGTGCCGTCGGCGAGCTCCGGCTTGACGCAGGCGGTCCCCGGCGCCATCCACACGGCGAGCAGTCCGGGGGTGTCGCGGACGACCGTCACGGGGCGGCAGATGTGCAGGGCGTCGCCGCCGTTGGCCCGGTACCGCCACAGGATGTGCTCGCCGGCCCGCCAGCGGGTGCCGCCCGCCGCGCGTGTGTGATCCGCCGTGTCCGCCGTCATGCACGGATCTTAGGCCCGCGCCGGGGGCCGGGCCCAGGATCCGCGCCCCGGCCCGGCCCCGTGCCGCAGGTCAGGGACGGGTCATGCGCAGCACGTCCAGGGCCCTGTCGAGCTGGTCCGGGGTGAGCAGGCCGCGCTCGACGTAGCCGGCCTCCAGGACGACCTCGCGGATCGTCCTGCGCTCGGCCAGGGCGCGCTTGGCGACCTTCGCGGCCTCCTCGTAGCCGATGTAGCGGTTGAGCGGTGTCACCACGGACGGGGAGGACTCGGCGTACTCGCGGGCCCGCTCGGCGTCGGCCTCGATGCCGTCGACCGTGCGGTCGGCCAGCAGCCGGGAGGAGTTCGCCAGCAGCCGGACCGACTCCAGCAGGTTCCGGGCGATGACGGGGAGCATGACGTTCAGCTCGAAGTTGCCCGACGCGCCGGCCACCGCGACCGTGGCGTCGTTCCCCATGACCTGCGCGGCGACCATCAGGACCGCCTCGGGGACCACCGGGTTGACCTTGCCGGGCATGATCGAGGAGCCGGGCTGGAGGTCGGGCAGGCGGATCTCGGCCAGCCCGGTGCGCGGACCCGAGGACATCCAGCGCAGATCGTTGCAGATCTTGGTCAGGCTCACGGCGATGGTGCGCAGCTGCCCGGATGTCTCCACCAGGGCGTCCCGGGCGCCCTGGGCCTCGAAGTGGTCGCGGGCCTCGGTCAGCGGCAGCCCGGTGGCACGGGTGATCTCGGCGATGACGGCCGCCGGGAAGCCCGGCGGGGTGTTGATGCCGGTGCCCACCGCGGTGCCGCCCAGCGGCAGCTCGGCCAGGCGCGGCAGCGAGGCGCGCAGCCGCTCCGCCCCGTAGCGCACCTGCGCCGCGTAACCGCCGAACTCCTGGCCGAGCGTGACGGGCGTGGCGTCCATCAGATGGGTGCGGCCGGACTTGACGACCCCGGCGAACTCCTCCGCCTTGCGCTCCAGCGCACGCTCCAGGTGCTCCAGCGCGGGGATCAGGTCCCCGGTGACGGCGGCGGTGGCCGCGATGTGGATGGAGGAGGGGAAGACGTCGTTGGAGGACTGGCTGGCGTTGACGTGGTCGTTGGGGTGCACCGGCGTGCCCAGCCGCTCGCTCGCGAGCGTGGCCAGCACCTCGTTCATGTTCATGTTGGAGGAGGTGCCGGAGCCGGTCTGGAAGACGTCCACGGGGAAGTGGTCGTCCCAGCGCCCCTCGGCGACCTCCTCCGCGGCCTCCTCGAGGGCCCGGGCCAGGTCCTCGTCCAGGACGCCGAGTTCGGCGTTGACCCGGGCCGCGGCGGCCTTGATCCGGGCCAGCGCCTGGATGTGCGCGCGTTCCAGGCGCCGACCCGACAGGGGGAAGTTCTCCACGGCGCGCTGCGTCTGCGCCCGCCACCTGGCGTGGGCGGGCACCCGCACCTCGCCCATGGAGTCGTGCTCGATCCGGTATTGCCGCTTGTCGTCGCTCGTCCCGGTCATGGGGACGAATCTAACCGGGACGGGCCGCTCAGTCCGCGGAGCGCACCGGGATGGAGGTGACGAAGGGCTGGGCCGGGCCGGGGTCGGTGAAGAAGTCGTTGCCCTTGTCGTCGACGACGACGAAGGCGGGGAAGTCCTCGACCTCGATCCGCCAGACCGCCTCCATGCCCAGCTCCTCGTACTCCAGGACCTCCACCTTCCTGATGCAGTCCTGGGCCAGGCGCGCGGCCGGGCCGCCGATGGAGCCGAGGTAGAAGCCGCCGTACCTCGCGCAGGCGTCGGTGACCTGCTTGCTGCGGTTGCCCTTGGCCAGCATCACGAAGGAGCCGCCCGCGGCCTGGAACCGCTCGACGTAGGCGTCCATGCGGCCGGCGGTGGTCGGGCCGAAGGAGCCCGACGCGTAACCCCGCGGGGTCTTGGCCGGCCCCGCGTAGTACACGGCGTGGTCGCGCAGGTAGGCGGGCATCTCCTCGCCCGCGTCCAGCCGCTCCTTGATCTTGGCGTGGGCGATGTCGCGGGCGACGACCAGCGGGCCGCTCAGGGACAGCCGGGTCTTGACCGGGTACTCGGACAGCTCGGCGCGGATCTCGTCCATCGGCCGGTTGAGGTCGATCCTCACCACGTCCGAGTCGAGGTCGGCGTCGGTGGTGTCGGGCAGGAAGCGCGCCGGGTCCCTCTCCAGCTCCTCCAGGAAGACGCCCTCGGCGGTGATCTTCGCCAGGGCCTGGCGGTCGGCGGAGCAGGAGACGGCGATGGCCACCGGGCAGGAGGCGCCGTGGCGGGGCAGGCGGACCACGCGCACGTCGTGGCAGAAGTACTTGCCGCCGAACTGGGCGCCGATGCCCAGTTTCTGGGTGAGCTCGAAGACCTTCTCCTCCAGCTGGAGGTCGCGGAAGCCGTGGCCGGCCGGGGAGCCGGCGGTGGGCAGGGAGTCCAGGTAGTGCGCGGAGGCGTACTTGGCGGTCTTGAGCGCGTACTCGGCCGAGGTGCCGCCGACGACGATCGCCAGGTGGTACGGCGGGCAGGCGGCCGTGCCCAGGGAGCGGATCCTCTCCTCCAGGAAGCGCATCATGGCGCCCTCGTTCAGGACGGCCTTGGTCTCCTGGTAGAGGAAGGACTTGTTGGCGCTGCCGCCGCCCTTGGCCATGAACAGGAACTTGTAGGCGTCGCCGTCGGTGGCGTACAGCTCGATCTGGGCCGGGAGGTTGGTGCCGGTGTTCCTCTCCTCCCACATGGTCAGCGGGGCCATCTGGGAGTAGCGCAGGTTGAGCTGGTCGTAGGCGTCGAAGACGCCCCCGGACAGGGCCTTCTCGTCGTCGCCCTCGGTCAGCACGTTCTGGCCGCGCTTGCCCGTCACGATCGCGGTGCCGGTGTCCTGGCACATCGGCAGGACGCCCGCGGCGGCGATGTTGGCGTTCTTCAGCAGGTCCAGCGCCACGAAGCGGTCGTTGGGGGACGCCTCGGGATCGTCCAGGATGCGGCGGAGCTGGGCCAGGTGGGCCGGGCGCAGATAGTGGGAGATGTCGTGCATCGCCTCGGCCGCCAGCTTGCGCAGGGCCTCCGGCCCGACCTTCAGGAAGGTGCGTCCGCCCGCCTCGAAGGTGCTGACGCCCTCGGCGGTGACCAGGCGGTAGGGGGTGGTGTCCTCGCCCAGGGGGAGGAGCTCGGTGTAGGCGAACTCCCCGGAGGCCGGGCGGGAGGCGGCCGCGTGGGACGGGCGGGGGTCGGCAGGCATGGACGGTCTCTTCCTCTCGACGATGGCGCCTCACAGGGTATGGCCCCCGAACGGGTGGCGGTGGTGTGAGGTGCGGCTCAGCCTGCGGGCCGGACCCCCTGCCGGATCCTGCCGAACCCCTGCGAACCCCCGGCCGGACCCCGGCCGGCGCGGCACTGGTCGCGATGTATCGCGTTCGCTAGGGTGGCGGTGTGGACGAGAAGACCTCCCTGCGCAAGCAGCCCGCGGAACAGTCCGCTGCGGAGCCCGCGGCACGGCCCCCCGCCGCGCCCCCGGCCTCCGGGGCGGACGTACGCGCCTCCGACGCCGACCGCGACCGGGTGGCGGAGATCCTGCGCGAGGCGCTCGCGGAGGGGCGGCTGGACGCCGACGAGCACGCCGAGCGGATCGACGCGGCGTACCGGGCCAGGACGGTGGGCGAGCTGCGGCCGCTGGTCCGCGACCTTCCGGCCGGACGGGAGGCGGCTCCCCACCCGGGCCGCCCGGCGGCCGGCGGGGACGGCGACAACGTGATCGCGGTCTTCGGCGGGGCCTCGCGCAAGGGGCGCCGGCGGGTGGGGGCGAGGACCAACGCCTTCGCGCTGTTCGGCAGCGTCGAGATCGATCTGACCGAGGCGCTCTTCGACCGGCGGGAACTCGTCGTCAACGCCACGGCGGTCTTCGGCGGCATCGAGATCAAGGTCCCGGAGAACGTGACCCTGCGCGGCTCGGGCAGCGGGATCATGGGCGGCTACGACGTGGAGGCCAGGGAATCGGAGGATCCGGACGCCCCGGTGGTCGTGGTGCGCGGCGCGGCGGTCTTCGGCGGTGTCGAGGCGAAGGCGGAGCGCGGCAAGCGCCTGCGGGACCTGCGCCGCTGACGCCCCCTCCGGTTCGTCGGACGGGCGGTGCGCGCGGCGGTGCCCGGCGCCGGGCTCACGCCCGGCGCCGAGCGCGGGCGGTCACTCCGTGCGCAGCCCGTCCGGGCGCATCATCCGCCACAGCGGCGGCAGGCTGAGGAAGGTCACCAGCAGCACCACCCCGGCCCCGATGCCCGTCATGGCGCCCAGGCTCGTCCAGTGGACGGCGACCGGAGCGGAGACCAGTCTCAGCAGCACCGCGCCCAGCCCGATCCCGCCGGCGACCGACAGCGCCAGCCCGAGCGCCACGGGCAGCGCGGTCTGCCACAGCACCGACCAGCCCAGGGTGGAGCGCCGGGTGCCGAAGGCGACCAGCACCGACAGCAGCTTCCCGCGCTCGCGCAACTGCTCCAGGGTGGAGACGGTCATGCTGGCGCCGATCAGCAGCATCACTCCGACCGCCCCCGCGTACAGCGCCCGCTGGATGGCGGTGAACCGGTTCGACTGGTCGGTGCCGCTCAGCGTCATGACCTGGGTCTGGGGCGAGCCGGCCCCCATGACGTTGCGCACGTACTCGCGCGCGTCCGGCACCGCGGGGTCGGCCTTGACGGAGAACTCGGCCCGGACGCCCCTCGCCCGGGTGACGTCGAGCGCCGCGGGAGTGGCCAGGACACCGTCGGTGTACCGGCCCATGGCATCCTCCCGGGGCCCGGCCACAGGGGCGTCGCTGGGGACGGACCAGGGGCGGGGCTCACCCACCCGTTCGTATTCCTCCTTCTCCCGCGAGTAGACGGGGACGTTGAGGTCGAAGTTCGCGCCGGGGCGCGCGCCGGACTCCTCCGCCCCGTCCATGGCCGTCGGCACGACGAAGACGTCCCCGTCCTCGCAGGAGGCGATGCGTGCCAGTTGCTCCAGGGTGGCGCAGTCGGCGACGGTGATCGTCGTCCAGGCGGTTTGGCCGTTGGGGTCCGCCCCGTTCGCGAAGGCCCTCAGGACGATCGTTCCCAGCACCCGTTCCACCCCGCGGGTGTCCCGCAACCGCTCGGTCAGCTCGGCGGCCTGGCGGCCGTCGTGCAGCTCCCGCAGCACGACCTGGAGGTCGGCGCGGGAGGTGTCGTGGCCGGTGGAGCGCGTGTAGTCGTCCTCGACCCCGCCGAACAGCATCTGGACGGCGATGGCTCCGGCGACCGCGACGGTGATGCCGCTGACCGCCTGGGCGCCGGGGCCGCTGTCGAGCTGGAGCCGGCGGACGGCGAGCTGGACGGACAGGGGGCCACCGCGCGCCCGGTTGACGACCCACTCGACCAGCCAGGGCAGCACCGCCGTGACGCCTGCCAGCAGCAGCACGATGCCCGCGGCGATGCGGTAGGTGTCGATCGTCCCCCGCGCCGCGTCGATCCCGCCGACCATCGGCAGGAGCAGCGCCAGCCCGATCCCTGGCGGCACCAGCCGCCACCACAGCCGGCGCCTGCGGACGCCCGCGTCGCGCACGACGCCGAGCGGTTCGATGGCGACCCCGCGCAGGGCGAGCAGGGCGACGGCGACGGCGGAGACGGGGACGACCACCACGATCAGTGCGGCCAGCGTGGTGCTGGGGCGTACGTCGGCGGGGAAAACACTGATGTCGAAGATCTCCGCCCGTCCGATGATTCCGCGCACCGGCAGGAACAGCGCGGCGCCGACGGCGAGTCCGAGGAGCGCGCCGACCAGCGACTCGCCGGCCGCGATGCGCCGGACCATCCGGCTGTCGGCGCCGACCAGGCGCAGTGCGGCCAGTCGGCGGTCGCGGCGTTCGCCGCCGAAGCGCACCGAGGTGGCGATGAACACCCAGACCGGGAACAACAACACCGCGCAGACGACGACCACCAGCAGCAGCAGTACGGCGTCAAGCGGCTCCGGTTCGACCACCTCGTCGAACCGGTCGATCCGCGTCACGCTGTCCGTGAACTCGGAGAGAGTGTCGCTGCCCGCCAGGAAGGTGAGCTCCCCCGGGCCGAGCAGGCCCTCGTCACCGATGGTGCCGGTGATCCACTGGGGAAGCCGCTCCCTGAGGAGTTCACCCTCCGGGGAGGCGAGCAGTTCACCCAGCGCCGGTGAGACGGCCATCTCACCGGGGCCGGGCAGCCGCCCCACGCCCGGCGGGACCGGCGGACTGCTCCCCTCCGGCTCGATGTACCGGCCGCGGATGTGCTCACCCCGGAACTCGGTGTCGCCCCAGGTGTAGAGGGCGCTGCGATCGGAGCGCTCGACCTGCCCGAAGCCGAAGGTCTCCCGGGCGTCACCGCGTGCGTCGCGGGCCCCCAGCATGTTCGGCACGGAGGCTGCGACCAGCAGCACGGTGACGCCGAGGCCGACTCCGACGGCCGTGAGCACGGTGCGCACCCAACTCTCGCGGCCCCCGGCGAGCGCGAAGCGGGCGCCCATCGCCAGATCGGCAGCCCAGCGGGCCGCCCCCGACGGGCCGGTGGGCGGTGCGGGCCCGGGGTCGGGCCCCGGAACGGGGGGTGCCTGCGGCGCCCTGGAGTCCAGCGCGCTCACAGGGCGCCCGCCACGTCGCGCACCCTGCCGTCGCGGACGACGATCTCGCGGTCGGAGTACGCGGCGACCCGGGCCTCGTGGGTGACCAGCACGACCGCCGCGCCGGTCTCCCGCGCGGCGTCGGTCAGCAGCTGCATCACCCGCTCGCCGTTGAGGGAGTCCAGCGCACCGGTCGGCTCGTCGGCGAAGACCACGCGCGGCCCGGCGGCCAGGGCCCGTGCGACGGCGACGCGCTGCCCCTGCCCGCCGGAGACCTGGCCGGGGCGGTGGTGGCGCACATCGTCCACCTCCAGCCGCTCCAGCCACCCGGCGGCCCGCCTCTCGGCCTCCCTGCGCCCCATGCCGGTCAGCCGCAGCGGCAGGGCGACGTTCTCGGTGCAGGTCAGTTCGGGCACGAGCCGGCCGAACTGGAAGATGAAGCCGAACTCCGAGCGGCGCAGGGCGCTGCGCTCGGTGTCGGACATGGCCGACAGCTCGCGTCCCCGGTAGTGGACGGCGCCGGAGTCGGGCCGGACGATCCCGGCCAGGCAGTGCAGCAGGGTGGACTTGCCGGAGCCGGAGGGGCCCATCACGGCGACGACCTCGCCGGGGCGGACGGAGAAGTCCGCCCCGGCCAGGGCGGGGGTGGGGCCGTAGGACTTGCGCAGTCCGGCGGCGCTCAGCAGCGGGTCGGCGGTGGTCATCCGCGTACCTCCCGGGCGAGTTGGTCCAGGCGCGCGGCGGTCAGTTCCAGCCAGCGCAGATCGGCTTCGAGGTGGAACAGGGCGTGGTCGCAGATGAGCTGGTCGGCCAGGTCTCCGCTTCTCTTGCGCCGTGTCAGCTCCCTCATCAGGCGCAGGTGTTCGGAGCGCTGGACGTCCAGCAGCTCCCCCGCGTCGCGCCCGGTCAGCAGGGCGAGGACGACCTTGGTGTAGAGGGCGGACCGGAGGTAGGGCTCGGGCTTCTCGGGCCGGCCGAGCCATCCGGCGACATCGGTGATCCCGGCGTCGGTGATGGCGTAGCGCTTGCGTTCGGGGCCCTCCCCGGGCTCGACGCCCTCGACCTCCACCAGGCCGTTCTTCAGCAGTCGGGACATGGTCGAGTAGACCTGCCCGTAGTGGAGCGGGCGGTCGTGGCCGAAGCGCTCGTCGAAGGCGCGCTTGAGGTCGTAGCCGTGGCGGGGCCCGGCTTCGAGGAGCCCCAGCAGGGTGTGGCCGATGGACATGCCGATGACTATACGCCATGCGTATACACCGCATGTATACGCATGGCGTATAAGCGCGACGCACACGTCCCCGCCCGTGCCGGGTCCGGGCGCGGCACGGGCGGGGACGGGCGCCGCGGGCTACTCCTGCGAGCGCGGCGGGCGGCCCCGGCGCGGATGGGGGCGGGCATCGCGGGGCATGCGCCCCGCTTCGGCCAGGGCCCTGCGCAGCAGGTAGTCGACCTGGGCGTTGGTGCTGCGCAGCTCGTCCGCCGCCCACTTCGCGAGCGCGTCGTGGACGGCGGGGTCCAGCCGCAGCAGCATCTGCCGGCGTTCGCGCCGGGGCCGCCGGGACCGCTCCTGCTCGGGGCCGCCGTCCTCCGGCGGCCCCTCCGGCCGGGTGCTCACTGGTAGAGCGACCCCGCGTTGAGGACCGGCTGCGGGGAGCGGTCGCCGCAGAGCACCACCAGCAGATTGCTCACCATGGCGGCCTTGCGCTCCTCGTCCAGTTCGACGAAGTCCTGGGAGGCGATCCGCTCCACGGCGTCCTCGACCATGCCGCAGGCCCCCTCCACGATGGTCCGGCGCGCCGCGACCACCGCGCCCGCCTGCTGTCGCTGGAGCATCGCGGCGGCGATCTCGGGGGCGTACGCCAGGTGCGTGAAGCGCGACTCGACGATCCGCACGCCCGCCGCCCGCACCCGGGCGGTCAGCTCGACGGCGAGCTTCTCGGTGATCTCCTCGGCGTTGCCGCGCAGTGACAGGCCGTCCTCGTCGTAGGCGTCGTAGGGGTACTCGATGGCGATGTGCCGTACGGCCGCCTCGGTCTGGGTGGAGACGAACTCCACGAAGTCGTCCACCTCGAAGGTGGCCTGGGCCGTGTCCTCCACCTGCCAGACCACGACGGCCGCCAGCTCGACCGGGTTGCCGTAGGCGTCGTTGACCTTGAGGATCGCCGTCTCGTGGTTGCGCACCCGGGTGGAGACCTTCTTGCGGGTGGTCAGCGGGTTCACCCAGCGCAGGCCGTCCTTGCGGATGGTGCCGGTGTAGCGCCCGAAGAGCTGCACGACCCGGGCCTCACCCGGCGCGACCATGTTGAGGCCGGCCATCGCGAAGACCGAGCCGATCACCAGCAGCACCCCGGCGACGATCAGTGCCGCCCCGGCGCCGCCCGTACCACCCTCGACGAGCCTGGCTCCCCCCACCACGGCGCCGGCTCCGGCCAGCAGCCCCAGCAGTCCCAGCAGCAGGGCGAGTCCGCCGGGAACGGAGTGCGCGGGCCTCTCGCGCACCTGCGGGGCGGGCATCTCGGGAAGATCTCTGGCGGTCTGCGCGGCCTGCGCGGTCTCAACGGACATGGCGGTCCCCCGTTTCCATGAAGCGGTTCTCCAGCAAAGTGATATCACTTTATCGCGGCGCCGCACCCTCGCGGAAGGGGGGTGCGGAAACACCCGGGCCCCGCCGTACGGCGGGGCCCGGGACGGAAACCGTGCGCTCGGGGCGGTCTACCGCTCCCCGCCCCGCGGCGGGCCGGCGGACTCCCCGCCCTCCTCCGGCTCCGGGGGCGGCGTGCTCCCGGACGACTTGGGCGACCTGGGCGCCTCGACGGCGGGCGGCGGCGCGGCCGACGACGGATCGGCGGCGCCGGCGGGCACGGCATGGCCCGCCGCGTACGACTTCAGGGAGACGACGACGGACTTGAGCACCGCCACCAGCGGCACCGCCGTCACCGCGCCGGGGATGCCCGCGATCAGGCTGCCCCCGGTCACCGCCAGCACCACGCCCAGGGGGTGCACCCGCGCCATCTTGCCGAGGATGAACGGCTGGAGCACATGCCCCTCCAGTTGCTGCACGGCCAGCACGACCGCCAGGACGAGCAGCGCGGACACCGCGCCGTTGGCCACGAACGCGACGATGACGGCCAGCGTTCCGGAGGCGAAGGCGCCGACGATCGGGATGAAGGAGAAGAGGAAGACGAACACGGCCAGCGGAACGGCCATCGGGACGTCCAGGAAGTAGATCCCGACGCCGATGAAGAACCCGTCGATGAAGGCCACGATCACCGTGCCGCGCACATAGCCGGTGAGCGTCATCCACGCCCTGGGCCCGGCGCTCGCCATGCCGTCACGTGCCACCCGGGGCACGAAGTTGAGTGTCCACCGCCACACCTGTCGGCCGTCGTAGAGCAGGAAGATCGTCACGAACAGCGCCAGCACCGCACCGGAGAGGAACTCCACCACGACGGTCACGCCCTGCAGCCCGGCACTGGTGATCGCCTGGCTGTTGCTGCCGAGCCAGTCGTTCAGACTGTCGGCGATGTTGTTGATCTGCGCCTCGGTGACGTGGAACGGGCTGTTGAGCAGCCAGGTCTTCAGCTCCTCGATGCCGTCCTGGACCTGCCGGGTGAGGTCGTCGAGGCTCTCCATCACCTGCCAGACCACGAACCAGCCGACCAGGCCCAGCATCGCCAGGCCCGTGACGAAGGTGATCGCGGTGGCCAGACCGCGCCCCACGCCCAGCCGCCGCAGCCGGGCGACCGTCGGCTGGAGCAGCGCGGTGAACAGCAGGCCGACGGCGAAGGACAGGACGAGCAGGCTGATGGCGCTGATCACCTTCATCAGGACATAGATGACCCCGGCCAGGACCAGCAGCCTCCATCCGGCCTCGGCCGCCACCCTCACCCCCCACGGCACCATGGTCGCGGGCGGGGGCGGTTCCGGCTGGAGAGGGGCGGGGCCCGGATCGCTTGGCGGCGGCCCGGGCGGTATCGGCCGGTCGACGCCGTCCTCCTCGGCGCGTGCCAGCCGCTCGGAAAGCCGGGTGACGGCACGCGACGCCCCCGCCTTAAGACTCCGAAGTCTCGACATGCCGCTTCCTTCGCCCCCGTTGTTCTGTTCGACCGGACCCAGTATGGCCCGTTCCGCCCCGATCCGGCGTGTCCGCCGTATCGGCCCGTCCCATCTGGGGACGACGTATCGGGGTAAAGGGTTGCTCCTTCACGGACATGCCAAACCCCCCGCCGGTGGGCGGGGGGTTTGAAGCGGGAGCCGGGGCGGCCGCGGGGGGCGGCTCGGCGCAAGGGCTCAGTACCAGTGGTTGGCCTGCCAGAACTCCCAGGCGCCGCAGGGGCTGCCGTAGCGGTCGTTCATGTAGTTCAGGCCCCACTTGATCTGGGTGGCCGGGTTGGTCTGCCAGTCGGCTCCGGCCGAGGCCATCTTGGAACCGGGCAGCGCCTGGACGAGGCCGTACGCGCCCGAGGAGGGGTTCTGGGCCTTGTAGTTCCAGCCGCTCTCGCGCTCGACGATGCTGGAGAAGCACTGGAACTGGCCGCCGCCCACGATCTGCTGGGCCATCGCCTTGACCTCGGCGACGGTGTAGGAGCTCTGCACCGCGAAGTCGGTGCGCTCCGCGGAGCGACTGGCGGCCTGCTGCCTGGCCTCCTCCCGCTTCTTCGCCTCCTCGGCCGCCTTGGCGGCCTTCTCCGCCGCTTCCCTCTTGGCCTGCGCGTCCTTGGCCGCCTGCTTGCGGGCGGCCTCCTCGGCGGCCTTCCTCGCCGCGGCGTCGGCGGCGGCCACGGCGTTGTCCGCCTGCTGTGTGAGGGAAGCGGTCTGGGCCTGCTGGCCTGCGGGTATGTCAGCGAGGAGCGTCGCATCAGCGGCAGTGGCCTCGACCGGTTCGGCCGTTCCCTGCTCACTGCCCGAGGCCACACCGACGACGGCGCCGACGGTGGTGACCGCGGTGGCGGACGCCACTGCGAACCCCCGGACCGAGATCCGAGTCACACGGTTTCCTTCCGCACTGCCCGCTCAGGTGACCTCGCGGGCGCAATCGTGCCCCTGGCACGGGCCTCCCACGTACTGGCCACGGGAGGCGCTGGCCCGGTCGGGCCCTTCCCGCAAGGAGGAGGGCCGCGTGGTGCTTCGGGCGGCATACGGCGCGCTGCTTTTGACTTGTGGGTCCGCGCCGGGTGGTGCGGACGGTGTCTGTGTGCCGTATGCGGGGCCTGACAGGACCCACACACTGCCGGAGACGGAACCGTGGATGCAATTCTGTGACACGTGGGAAAGCTCACATCCCGTTTCGCGAACCGGTTGGACGGAAAAGGGCGCGCGAAAAGCCCCGCACGGCTAGGCTGCTTCGCTTCGCCGTGCGGGGCCGTTCGCAGACCTGGTCAGATCCGGCCGTCCTCCAGCATCTCGGTCACCAGTGCCGCGATCGGTGACCGCTCGGACCGGGTGAGGGTGATGTGCGCGAAGAGCGGGTGGCCCTTGAGCCGTTCGACCACCGCGGCCACTCCGTCGTACCGCCCCACACGCAGGTTGTCGCGCTGGGCGACGTCGTGGGTGAGGACGACCCGTGAGTCCTGCCCGATCCTCGAAAGGACCGTCAGCAGCACGTTCCGCTCCAGCGACTGGGCCTCGTCGACGATCACGAAGGCGTCGTGCAGGGAACGGCCGCGGATGTGCGTGAGCGGCAGCACCTCCAGCATGCCGCGCGCCGTGATCTCCTCGACCACCTCGCGTGTCGTCACCGCCGAGAGGGTGTCGAAGACCGCCTGCGCCCAGGGGTTCATCTTCTCGTCGGCGGTGCCCGGCAGATAACCCAGGTCCTGGCCGCCGACCGCGTACAGCGGCCGGAACACCATCACCTTGCTGTGCTGCCGCCTCTCCAGCACGGCCTCCAGCCCGGCGCACAGCGCCAGCGCGGACTTGCCCGTGCCGGCCCGGCCGCCCATCGAGACGATGCCGATCTCCGGATCGAGCAGCAGGTCCAGCGCGACGCGCTGCTCGGCGCTGCGCCCGTGGACGCCGAACGCCTCGCGGTCCCCGCGCACCAGCCTGATCCGCCCCTCGGGCGTGACCCTGCCCAGGGCCCTGCCCCGCTCGGACTGCAGGACCAGACCGGTGTGCACCGGCAGTTCGGCTGCCTCGGGCACGCACACGCTGTCGGCTGCGAACATTTCGTCCACGTCCTCGGCCGCCAGGGTCAGCTCCGTCATACCCGTCCAGCCGGACTCGGTGACGGCCAGCTCGGCCCGGTACTCCTCGGCCAGCAGGCCGACGGAGGACGCCTTGATGCGCAGCGGCAGGTCCTTGGAGACGACCGTGACGTCGTATCCCTCGGCCTGGAGGTTCCTGGCCACCGCCAGGATGCGCGAGTCGTTGTCGAGCGGCCTGCCGTGGTCGCCGCGCATGGTGGAGGGCAGCACGGCCGGATCCGAGTGGTTGAGCTCCACCCTGAGCGTGCCGCCCAGCTCGCCGATCGGGATCGGGGCGTCCAGCCGCCCGTGCAGTACGCGGTACTCGTCCAGCCGTCTGAGGGCCTGGCGGGCGAAGTAGCCCAGCTCCGGATGGTGGCGCTTGGCCTCCAACTCCGTGACCACGACCACCGGGAGCACGACCTCGTGCTCGTCGAAGCGGGTCACGGCCGCCGGGTCGGCGAGCAGGACGCTGGTGTCGATGACGTAGGTGCGCCGGTCTTCCCGGCGCTTGGTGCTGGTCACCACGGATGGACCTACCCCCTCGGAAGAGGTCGGGTGCGACGGCGTCGCGGGGGATGAGGCCGGGCTCCGGTCCCGTACACGGGCCGGGCGCCGGCCCTCCGCGTCCTCGCGTGCGTCCGCCCGCACGGTCGTCCGTGGTGTGCAAGGGGCCTCCCGGGGCCGTCTCCCTGCGCCGGGAGCCGGCCTGGAGGGGATATTCCCTGCCGGGGCCGCCGCCATGCCCCGGCATATGCCTACGGTGCGATGAACGGCCGGTGTCCCCCGGAAGGGGGGACACCGGCCGCGGCCGGGCTCGCGTCCGTCAGGATCCGTAGCGGCGGTGGCGGGCCGCGTAGTCGCGCAGGGCTCGCAGGAAGTCCACCTTCCGGAAGGCGGGCCAGAACACGTCGCAGAAGTAGTACTCGGAGTGGGCGCTCTGCCAGAGCATGAAGCCCGACAGCCGCTGCTCGCCGCTGGTGCGGATCACCAGGTCCGGGTCGGGCTGCCCGCGCGTGTACAGGTGCTCGGCGACGTCCTCCGGGACGAGGTCCTCCGCGAGCTCCTTCAGGGTCGCGCCCCGCGCGGCCCGGTCCGCGAGCAGCGAGCGCACCGCGTCCACGATCTCCTGCCGGCCGCCGTAGCCGACGGCGACGTTGACGAGCATCCCCCGGTTGCCCCGGGTGCTCTCCTCCGCCTCCTTCAGCACGCACTGGGTGTGGTCGGGCAGCAGGTCCGGCGTACCGACGTGGTGCACCCGCCAGCGGCCGTCCGAGGCCAGGTCGCGCACCGCGTCCTCGATGATGCCCAGCAGCGGTTTGAGCTCCTCGGCCGGCCGGCTGAGGTTGTCCGTGGACAGCAGCCACAGGGTGACCACCTCGACGTCCGTCTCGGCGCACCATCCCAGCATCTCGCGGATCTTCTCGGCCCCCGCCTGGTGGCCCTGCTCGGTCGTGCCGCCGGAGGCGCGCGCCCAGCGGCGGTTGCCGTCGAGGATGACGCCGATGTGCTTGGGCACCTGCTCGTGGTCGAGACGCCCTTCCACCCGGTGGGCGTAGAGCCTGTAGACCAGGCGGCGCAGCCACCGGGGATACCGGGTGCGTCCCCGGGAAGATTGCAGCATCGGTTTGTTCAGCCCCTCCATGCAGGTCCCGAGCGCCAGGTCCTGTCCGGTCGCGTCCTCGCGGATCGGCCCGCGGCTTCCTGCTGCCCCTCTCCCCCGCCAAGGCGCTTCCGCCCGGGCGATCCGGGAGGGGTGTGGGGGAGGCCGCGGTTCGCGCCCGGCCGGGGCGGGCCGCGAAGAACCGGACGGACAGGTCCTCAGCACCTTACTGCTCCGCCGTGCGGCCGCACGAGCCGGGAATGTCACAGAACGGCGATAAGACAGTGATAGGCAGGGCCCATGAACGACGCCCCCCCGTACCGCCCGGACGGCTCCCGTTACGACACCATGCGCTACCGCCGCACCGGCCGCGGCGGACTGCTGCTCCCGGAGATCTCCCTGGGCCTGTGGCACAACTTCGGCGACGACCGGCCGCTTCGGACCCAGCGGGCGATCCTGCGCCGCGCCTTCGACCTGGGGGTCACACACTTCGACCTGGCCAACAACTACGGCCCGCCGCCCGGAGCGGCCGAGGCCAACTTCGGCCGCCACCTCGCCCGGGACTTCCGCCCCTACCGCGACGAGCTGGTGATCTCCACCAAGGCGGGCTACCTGATGCACCCCGGGCCGTACGGCGAGTGGGGCTCGCGCAAGTACCTGCTGTCCAGCCTGGACCAGAGCCTGAGGCGGACGGGCCTGGAGTACGTCGACGTCTTCTACTCGCACCGCTACGACCCCGACACGCCCCTGGAGGAGACGATGGGCGCGCTTGCGTCCGCCGTCCACCAGGGCAAGGCGCTCTACGTGGGCGTCTCCTCCTACAGCGCGCGGCGCACCCGCGAGGCGGCGCGGATCCTGCGTGAGATGGGGGTGCGGCCGCTGATCCACCAGCCGTCCTACTCCATGATCAACCGCTGGACGGAGGACGACCGCCTGCTGGACACGCTGGAGGCGGAGGGCATGGGCTGCATCTGCTTCGCCCCGCTGGCCCAGGGGCTGCTCACCGACAAGTACCTGAGCGGCGTCCCGGAGGGCTCCCGCGCGGCCCGGGGCACCTCCCTGGACCCGGACCTGCTGACGCAGGAGGTCGTCGGGCGGCTGCGCGCCCTGGCCGCCGTCGCCGAGCGGCGCGGCCAGTCCCTGGCCCAGCTCGCGCTGAGCTGGGTGCTGCGGGACCCGCGGATGACATCGGCGCTGATCGGCGCGAGCAGCGTGGCGCAACTGGAGGCGAACGTGGCGGCGGTGCGGAGCCCGGAGCTGACCGAGGAGGAGCTCGCGGAGATCGACACGTACGCCGTCTCTGCGCCCGGCGCGAACATCTGGGCCCTCAGCAGCGAGAGCTGAGAGCCGGTACGGCGGGGGCGGGGGCCGGGACGGGCCCGAACGCGAAGCGGGCCGGTCCGTGGGGGGGATACGGACCGGCCCGAGGGGGGGTTTCCACCATAGCCCCTGCCGCGCCGTGGCGCGCGCAACCGCGGCCCGGTTCACACGGTCAGTCCCCCCGCCAGCAGACCCACGAGGGCCCCCGCCACCATGAACGGCCCGAACGGCATGGCCGCCTTGCGGCTGGCCCGCCGGGCGAGGACCAGCGACATCCCGTAGACCGCGCCGAACAGAAAGCCCGCGAACGCTCCGCCCAGAAGCACACCCCAGCCGTACCACCCAAGAGCTACCCCCACCGGGACCGCCAGCTTGACGTCCCCGAAGCCCATGCCGCGCGGATTGACCAGGAACAGCACCAGATACACCCCGCCCAGCACCGCCCCGCCCAGCAGGGCGCGCACCCAGCTTCCGCCCGCCCCGGGCAGCAGGGCCGCGACCCCGAGCAGGACGGCGCCGCACGCGGCGAGCGGCAGGGTCACCACGTCCGGCAGCCGGTGGACCCTGTGGTCCACGACCGCCAGCAGCACCGCACACGGCACCAGCAGCAGCCACACGCCCAGCTCCGGCCGCCCCCCGACGGCCGCAGCCACCAGCGCGCACACCACCGCCGTGACGGCGGCCGCCGGCGTGGCGCCCGGCCCGTACAGCCCGTCCCGCCCGCTCCCGCACTCCCCGCACCGGGCCGGCCCGAGCCATCCCGGCAGCCTGTGCCCGGCGGGGCAGTGCGCGCGCCACGGCGTTCCCGCCTCGACGGCGAGCCGGTAGGCGGCACGCGGCACGAGCAGCCCGGCGGCGGTGCCGTAGACGGCGGCGAGAACGGTCAGTGTCAGGCGCACGCGGCGAGCGTACGGCGGACGGCAGCGCCCGGGCATGGGCCCCAGGGCCCATGCCCGGGCCCATCTCCTGTGCCGCGCACGTTCCTTCTGGTAGAACGGCGCTGCGCGAACGGTGTGGACGGGCGGCGCGGCAGGGGGCCGGACATGGGGCGCTGGCAGGACGGCAGAGGCACGCTGCGCGTCGCGGGGGAAGGCACGGCGGACCCGGCCGGCGTCCCGGTGGAGATCGCCGCCTCCTACCGGGCCCGCACCCGCGGCCTGCTGGGGCGCGACGGCATCGGCGGGGCTCTGTTGCTGACCCCCGCCAACAGCGTGCACACCTTCCGGATGCGGTTCGCGATCGACATCGCCTACCTCGACCGCCGGCTGAACGTGCTGGCCGTACGGACGATGCGGCCCGGCCGCCTCGGTCTCCCGCGCCCGCGTGCCCGCCACGTGCTGGAGGCCGAGGCGGGCGCCATGGCACGCTGGGGACTGCGGCCGGGCGTACGGGTGACGCTGGAGGCGTGACGCCGGGCGCCCGCGCCCCGGTCAGCCCCGGGAGTCCATCGCCAGATCGGCGGCCGTCCCGGCGGCGCAGCCCGCCAGCGTGGCCGCGCCGGACAGCGCGATCCCCTGGGCCGACATGTCCGTCCGCGAACCGATCATCAGCAGGCTCGCCCCGTACGCCACCAGGGGTACGGTCAGCGCGGCCGTCAGGTGCGCGGCGGGCGAGCCCCGGAAGGGCTCGCGGTGCAGCCGTGCGG
The DNA here is from genome assembly GCF_043660855.1 of Streptomyces shinuiensis. Taxonomy (NCBI): domain Bacteria; kingdom Bacillati; phylum Actinomycetota; class Actinomycetes; order Kitasatosporales; family Streptomycetaceae; genus Streptomyces; species Streptomyces shinuiensis. Next base: position 2,054,455 of record NZ_JBIHML010000001.1, read on the forward strand.
CGGCGAGGGTGGCCAGCGCGACACACAGGGCGCCGGGTATGTGGAAAAGCACCACGCGCCAGCCGAACGACTCGACGCACTCCGGGGTGACGGCGTACTCGCCGAGTGTCCGGTCGACGAGCGACTGCGCCACCAGCAGGACCACGATGCCCGCCGCCCACGACCGGAGCACCGCCGGCAGCGCGGCCCCCCCGGGTCCCGGCGTTCCCGCGCGCGGGCGCGCGAACGCCGTACGGGCGGCCGGTCCCGCTCCTGCGTCCACCACCGATTCCCATGCCCGACCGCCTTGCCGTCGTGTCCGCCCACTCGTCGCACGACGCCAGGGCTTACCGGGTGGCGGATTGGGCCCGGGATTGGGCCCGCGGGCCCAATCCGCCACCCGGCGTACGGTCCCGGGCATGCGGCCGGCCGGCCCGGGGCCGGGCCCGGAAGCCGGGCCGGCCGATGACCCCTTCGAGGCCGTCGTAGAGGTCACCGCCGTGCTTCTTGATCTTCTTGACGAGCTCGACGGCCTTCTTCCACTTCCACGGCGCCCCGTACTTCGCCGCCGGCTTGCCCACCGCGCCACCGGTCAAGGAGGCCAGAACGTTGATCAGCGTCTCCGTGCACGCCGCGCCGTCCCCCTCGGTGATGCAGTCCAGCGCATCGGTGATCCCCAACTCCTCGGCGAGGATCTTCGCCGGCCCCTTGTCCTCGGAGGTGGTGATGAGCCGCCGGTAGACCATCCCGGCCGGCTCCGGCCGGGACACACCTGCGATCACCGAGGCGATCGGCTGGCACTCGGCCCGGTCGGCCTTCTCCAGGCCGGCACCGGATACCTCCTCCGAGGGCGTCTTGACGGTGTGACCGGAAACGTCCGCCGTCCTCGGCACCGACTTCTCCAGCTCCTCCCGGGACGGGGGCCTCGCCGGCTCCGCCGGGGTGGTCCGCGTCGGAGCGGGAGAGGCGGACGAGGAGTTCCCGTCCTTCCCGGATCCCCCGTGCCCTCCCCGTCCGCGGACCCCGAACCGGAGCCACCGCAGGCGGAGGCGAAGCCGAGCGCCAGTGCGGCGGCCGCGGGCAGGAGGCGGGAGACGCGTGTACTCATGGCGGCGGTGCTCCCGTGCGCACGGGCTTGTGGCGACGGCGGCGGGACGTGTCGGGGCGGTACGCCCGGACCGGTCTGCCGGTACGGCGACCGGTCCGGATCTGCGGAAAGTGCGACACCGGCCGCGGGCGGACCGGCCGCGGAATCAGTCGCCGCGCGGGAAGGAGATCTCCACCCGGCGGTTCCTCTTCCTTCCCTCCTCCGTGGAGTTGTCGGCGATCGGGTTGTCCTCGCTGTAACCGCGGATGCTGAACGTGACGGCGGAGCCGAGATCCTCCAGCAGTTGCTTGTGCACAGCCTCGGCGCGCTTTTTGGACAGGACCTTGCCGTGCTCGTACGAGCCGAGGTTGTCCGTGTACCCGAAGACGTTCACCTCCGTGGCACCCTGCTCCTCGATCTCCCCGGCGATGCCCTTGATCCTGTCGTTCGCCTCGGGGCTGAGCTTGGCGCTGTCCCTGCCGAAGAGCACCTCGGCCTGGAGCGTGAACTTGGTGTTGGACGGTGAGTCCTCCCGCTGCTCCTCACCGGCCTCGTCTCCGACGACCTGCTTGATCTCCAGGACCTTGGGCTCGGCGAGAGTGGCACCGTCAGGCAGCTTGAGATCGGGGTCGTTTATGTCGACCTCTCCCTCGAAGACCGAGGGCGCAGGCGCGATGTCGTCGGCGACGGCCGGGGAGGCACCGGCGACCGCCATCCCGGAGGCGAGGAGGGCGGAGAGCGCGAGCACGGTGCCGTTTCTGCGGACTTCCGTCCAGAACGGGGATCGGGAAGCGTTCATCTCGTCACCCACCCGTGATCTCGACCGTGGCCGTCTGGAAGGTCGGGATCTGCAGGTCCACATGTGCGGTGTTCTCCGGTGGTGCGGGGAACTGCATGAAGACGTTCAGCTCGGAATTGGCCTTGACACTGGGGATTCCCATAGTGGCCAGAGGCCGGTTCTCGGTGTCCCGCAACGTGTAGTAGCGCTTCTTCTCTTCCTTGTCCACAAGCGAGGCACCCCCTAGGGAACCACCGCCGGCGCCCTTTTTGAGATCGAGTTCCGGACCGGTCCAGAGCGAAGTCTCATAGAACTCCTTGTCCCCGGTGTTCTTGAGTACGCCGTTGACCGTGACGAATCCTCCGGCGTCACGCACCACGGAGTTGATGTCGAGGATGATGTCCTCTGGACCCTTGAGTGTGACGATCACCTTGCTGTCGTCCGCCACCTCGCCCGTTCCGCCCGTCCCCTTGCCCTGGGAATCGTTCGTCTGCTCGATGGAGGGCTTGTCGGCGGCCTTGTCCCCACCATCATCACCGCCGCAGGCGGACAGCGTGAAGGTTAGTGCCGCCGCCACTGTGGTGGCCAATGCGGCCCGACGTGCTTGGCGGATCTGCCACATACTCATCGCTACTGGTCCTCTGCTCGTGGATCGCGTTGTCGGTCAGTCGGAAAGCCGAACGGTGAAGAGGTCCGCCGCGTCGGGGAAGAAGTCCAGGTTCTCGGGGTCGATGAACCGGTCCCTGCCGTCGCACGTCAGTTCGCCGGGGAAGACGGGCTTGTCGTTGCCGCTTCCTCCGCTGTCCGGGTCCTCCCCGTCCTCCGGTTCGGTCTCGTCGGGCTTGAAGGTGCAGCGCGGCTCGATGACCGCAATGGCCTCCGCCGTCATGTGGATGTCCTCCGTGCCTGGGACGACGGTCTCCCCAAGGGACTTCTGGGTCTTCACCTTCACGGTGAAACCCATGCGTCCGTCGGTCAGCCGACGGCAGCCGCCGGGGATCACGTCGGACTTGTTCCGCGCCGCGAAGCTCCGGGCCTCCTGGCAGGCGCCGTACGTTCCGAAACCCTTGCCGTTGAGGAGGTCGTTCCAGTTCCGGGGATTCAGGACCGAGGCGAGCAGACCCCGGCGGAGCTGGTCCCGGGCGTCCTGAGCGGCTGCCAGGGCGGCGGCGTCGGCCGCCGACTGGGCGCCGTTGCGGGAGGCGGATGCCTGACCGACCACGAAATACGCGAGCGCGAGGAAGAGCAGGCTCGCCACCACCGTGATGTAGATGGGGACGGCCTGCCCTGCCTCGCGGCGCGCTCGCGGGATCACGGAGCCAATCACTCGCCGCCGGCTGTGCCGACGACCCTCTTGATCGTGTTGCCGATGGTGTCGCCGATGTCCGTCATGCTCGCCACCACGGCGATGATCGCGATGATCGCGACCAGCATGCCGATGTACTCGACCGCGGTCTGGCCCTTGTCGCCCCGGCGGGAGATGGCCTCGACGGTTGTGTTGGCCCAGCCGTTCACGCGAACCCTGGTGTCGGTCGCCAGCTTCAGAGCGGTGTTCTTCATGGTGTTCCCCTCCAGGTCCGGTCGACCGCTCGACGGCCGACGGATAGGTCTTTGCGGTGCCGTCCGCGCTTCCGGTCTCCTCCCGGCCGGCCTCGCCCGCGACACGGGAAACGTACGCCGGAACACCACCGGCCCGCATGGGTCCGTGGACCCAAGTACGGGCCCAATGGCGGAGTCGGGGCTCCTTCGCCGCCGTCCGGGCTCCGGGGCCCGCCATGTGGTCAGCCACGGCTTCCCGACCCCCCTCGCGCCGTGCCCAGCCAGACCGCGATGGCCTGGCTGCGGCTGATGGCGTGCAGTTTGGCGAAGATCCGGTTGATGTGGTTCTTGACCGTCTTCTCGCTGATGAAGCAGGCGGCGGCGATCTGCGGGTTGGTCATGCCGGACGCGATCAGCTCCATCACCTCCGCCTCCCTGCCGCTCAGACCGAACCGCTCCGCCCTGGAAGCTCCCGGGACGGGAACAGACTGTGCCACATTGGATTGCTTGTGCGAAGCGCCTTGGGAGGAGTGTGGCACATTCGATGCTGATTCTCCTCCGAATGAGCGCAGTTGCCTCGGCGCGGGATGGGGGGTTTGCTCCGAATCACCGTGTGCGGTTGCACGCTCCCGCCCCGGAAGCGCGGGCTGGTGGCCGGGGTCGGCGAAAGCAGTGCCGAGCCCCTCGGGCAGCGGCTGCCCGGGGGCGGCCGCCGCGCCGCCACGGAGGCCGGCCAGGAGCGCGTTGGAGGCCGTGAACGTGAAGTGGGCCCGGCCCTCCCCGGTGTCGCGGACGGCCGCGACCAGCTGGTCGGCGGTGAACTCTCCGTGGACCAGGTAACCCCCGGCCCCCAGCCGCAGCGCCTCGTGGACGACCTCGCTCTCGCGGCTGTACGTGAGCATCAGCACGGGTGCCATGCGCACCAGGTGCGGCAGGGCCGAGATGCCGTCGACACCCGGCATGCGGACGTCCAGCAGCACCACGTCGGGCCGGTGCCGCCGGGTGGCCTCGTAGGCCTCTCGGCCGTCGGCCGCCTCGGCGACCACCTGGATGTCGTGGCGTCCTTGGAGCAGTACGGTCAGCCCCGCGCGCACGACCGGGTTGTCGTCGGCGACGACGATCCGCAGCGGTGCGGCGGCGGGCGTCGGAGGCAGGGGCGGACCGTCGTCGGGTGCCGTCGGCGGAGCCACGGGGGCGCGGTCCGGAGTGCGCCCCGGCTGGGGGTCGGTGCCGTACGGGGACGCGGGGCGGCGCCGTCCCGGTGCGGGGGGAACGTCGTCCGGCATGGTGCGGCCTCCTTTCGGATGCGGGGCGGGAAGCGGTCGGTCAGGAGCGGATGTACCGGTGCCGCTGTGCGACGGCGGTCAGGCCATCCGGGAGCAGAGCGGCCGTCGGAAGGTCGAGGCGCACCTCGGTTCCGGTGGTGGCCCTCCCCCTGCCGATGCGGATGCGCGCACCGATCCCCGCGGCACGCTCCACCATGCCGACGAGGCCGAAGTGCCCTGCACGCTTGAGCTGTTCGAGGTCCGTGCCCGCGGGCAGGCCGTGTCCGTCGTCGTAGACGCTGATGCGCAGCGAGTCGTCGACGATTCCGGCCGAGACGTCGACGCGGGTGGGGTCCGCGTGCCGGTGCGCGTTCTCCATGGCCTCGGAGGCGATGGTCAGCACCTGCCCGGCCACCGCCTGGGGGACCGCCGGCACGGGGGTGCCGTTGAGCGGGCGGAAGGCGGCTTCCAGGCCCGTCCGGCGTGCGAAGTCCGCCGTGCGGGCGGACAGTTCACGGGCGATGTCCACCCCGCCGTCCAGGCCCGACTCGCGGCGCAGATCGGACAGCAGTTCCCGGGATTCCACCGCAGCGCGGCGCGCGGAGCGGGCGACGAGTTCGGCCTGCCGTCTGAGGGTGCCGGGGTCCATGCGGTCGGCGGAGCCCGCCAGTCCGTCCGCGGCCAGGGCGAGACCGTGGAGGGTCTTGGCGACCGAGTCGTGCATCTCGCGGGCCAGCCGGGCGCGTTCGCGCTCGACCGCCTCGGTGACGGCCAGCCTGGACCGCATCTCCAGCAGTGCCTCGGTGGCGCTGCCGAAGCGCAGCATCAGCCCTCGCAGCGTGACTCCCACCGCACCCGCGAGGACGCAGACCCCGGGCAGGAACGCGGCGGCGGCGAGCGACGCGCCGAACATGCCGTTGCCCGCGTACGCGACGGCCACGACCAGCAGGGTGAGGGCGGTGAAGAAGCCCGCGCCCCGCCATCCGTACACCAGTCCGGCGAGCAGCGGGGTGCAGATCGTGACGTAGCTCAGCGGGCTCGCCGGTGTGGCCGTGAACAGCAGGAGGGCCCCGAAGCCGGCGTCGACGCCGAGGAGCGCGGGGTGCCGCAGCAGCAGGGGGCCGAAGCGCTCCCAGTCCCGGAAGAGCATGTAGGAGCCCATGAAGGTGAACACGATCGCCGCGCCGACCAGCCAGGTGGGCCATCCCTGCCTCGTGCCGCCCAGGGCGAAGGGGGTGGTCAGCACGATCATGCCCAGCCGGAAGCCGAAGACCTGGCGGCACAGCGCCTGGAGCGCGCTGAGCTGGATCCTGAGCGTGGGCGCGGCCGCCGGCTCCTCCAGCGGCGCGGTACCGCGGCCGCCCGCGATGACGGATCCCGGCGGCTGCGCCGGGGTGAACGGCATCGACACGCTTCCCCCTCCCACTCGGCGGCCCGGCGGCGCGTGCGGTCTACAGGCCGGTGCCCGTGCCGAGGAACATCCCCGTGCCCAGCAGGAGGATGGTGGCGGGCACCATGAGCATGGTGACGATGGACGTGGCCTTGGGTACGGCCTTGGCGGCTTCCCGGCGGGCGTTCTGGGCGTCGGTGCGCCGCATGTCGTTGGCGATCTGGATGAGCGTCTCGACGATCGGGGCGCCCAGTTCCTCGCCCTGCTGGAGCGCCGTGACGAACTGGGCGACCTGTTCGGAGTCGTTGCGTCTGCGCAGTTCGCCGAACGCCTGCCGGCGGCTGACCCCCATGTCCATCTGGCGCAGGGTGATGCGGAGTTCGTCGGCCCAGGGGCCCTGGTACTTGTCGGCCGTGCGCTCCAGCGCCTGGCGGAAGCCGAGGCCGGCGGAGACCACGACGGCGAGGACGTCGAGGAAGTCCGGGAGGGTCCGGTCGATCGCCCTGCGGCGCTCCCGGATGGCCGACCAGATGCCGACCTCGACCCAGAAGGCGCCGAAGGCGATCATGCCGACGGCGAGGACGGTGTGCCCGTCGGCCAGCATGACCAGGGCGCCCAGCCCGCCGAGGAGGCCGTAGACGGCCCGGCGGGCCGCGTAGCGGTCGATGGTCAGGCCGCCGGGGTTGCCCGCCATATCGATCCTCTTGCGGACCTTGTTGACCCGGTTGGGGCCCATCACGCGCAGCACCATGGGCGCGTAGCGCATGCCCATCCGGTCGATGCCGGACCCCACGGCGCCGGTCCGCGTGGAGCCGACCTCCAGTGCGATGGCGAGGTCCGCGGGGAGCTTGGCCTCGGAGCGGTAGAGCCGTATGCCGGCGATGGCTCCGTAGACGCAGAGGCCGATGACGGCGGCGAGGAGCAGTCCCATGTGTCCGTGTCCTCTCAGACTTCGATCTTGCCCAGGCGGCGGACGAGGAAGAACCCGATGCCGTACAGGGCCATCGCGACGATCAGTGCTCCCTGGCCCAGCGGGGACGCCGTGATCTTGTCGAGGGCGCCGTCCCAGATGCCGTCCATCAGCAGCATGGATCCCAGGCCCATCGCGGGGACGATGTAGGCGGTGCCGGTGACCTGCGACAGCTGGGTCCTGACCTCGCGCCGGGTCTCCTTGCGGTCCTCCAGGGTCTGGGTGAGGTTGTGCAGGGAGCTGACGAGCGTGCCGCCCGCCCTGTTGGACAGCACGAGCGTGGTGACCAGGACGGCCAGCTCACGGGAGGGCAGGCGTTCGGCGAGTTCGCCGAGCGCGTCGTCGAGGGTGTGGCCGACGGCGAGCCGGTCGGCCACCCGGCTCAGTTCCTCGCCGGCCGGGTCCTCCAGCTCCTCGGCGGCCATGGTGATGGCGGTGCGGAGTGCGAGTCCCGCCTGTGTGGCGTTGGCGAGGACGCGGGTGAGCTCGGGGAGCTGGTTGATGAACCGCTCGGTGCGCTTCTGCCGCTGCCAGTTGAGGAAGGTGAAGGAGCCCCAGAGGGCGACGACGGCCGCGATGGGGCCGAAGAAGGGTGCGAGCAGGGCGGAGGCGGTCAGCCACAGGCCGATGACGGAGCCGACCATGTAGACGAAGAACTCACCCGGGGTCAGGTCGAGACCGGTGGCCGCGAGCCTGAGTTCGATCCTCCTTCCGAACCGGGTGCCGCGCAGCCGCCGGTCGACGCCCTGGAAGTTGCGCCGGCGGCCGGACGCCTGTGTCTGCCCGGTGTGGGAGAGCCGGTCGATCAGCTCGGCGTGCTGTGCCCTCCCCGAGGCGTATGCGTGCACACCCATGACCGCGAGCACGCAGCACAGCAGCGTGACGCCGATCGTCAGCAGTGCGAGATTTTCCATGTCCGGTGGAGGCTTCCTCGGTGTGGGCGGCGGGATCGGGCGGCGGGGCGGGCCGGATCGGCCGTGACGGCGTCAGACGGTGGTCCCGCGCGTGGCGAGCTGTTCGTCGCTGTCGGCGACTCCGAAGGCGGGCGGGACGGGTTCGTTCTTCATGCGGAGGCGTTCGGCGATCCGGCGCGGCAGCGGGAAGTAGGCGAACTCCCCGTGGACCTTGCCGTCGCCGCCCATGGGCCGGGCGTCGAAGCGGCACACGGTGACGATCCTGTAGTCCTCCCGGCCGTGCGAGTCGACGACGGCGATCTCGCTGATCCTGCGGGAGCCGTCGGCGTTGCGGGTCAGCTGGACGATGACGTCCACAGCGCTGTTGATCTGATCCCTGACCGCGGCGAACGGGATCTCCGCCTCGGACATGGACGCCAGGGTCTGCAGACGCATCAGGGCGTCCTCGGCGCTGTTGGCGTGGACCGTTGCGAGGGAGCCGTCGTGACCGGTGGACATCGCCTGGAGCATGTCGAGCGTCTCCCCGCCGCGGACCTCGCCGACGACGATCCGGTCGGGGCGCATGCGCAGGGAGTTGCGGACCAGGTCGCGGATGGTGATCCGGCCCTTGCCCTCGACGTTCGCGGGCCGGCTCTCCAGCGTGATCACATGGGTCTGCTGGAGCTGTAGCTCCGCCGAGTCCTCGATGGTGATGATGCGCTCTCCCTCCGGGATCAGTCCGGAGAGCGCGTTGAGCAGCGTGGTCTTCCCGGTGCCGGTGGCTCCGGAGACGATCACGTTGAACTTGGCCCGGACCAGCCCGGCGAGCAGCATCATCATGTGCTCGTCGAGGGAGCCGAGGCCGATCATCTCCTGCAGGGTGTAGGCCCTCGGGAAGCGCCGGATGGTCAGGGTCGCACCCGAGAGCGCGAGCGGTGGGATGATCACGTTGACGCGCTCGCCGGAGGGCAGCCGGGCGTCGACCATCGGGTTGGCCTCGTCGACGCGGCGGTTGACGGTGGAGACGATGCGCTCGATGGTCTGCATCAGCTGCTCGTGGGAGGCGAACCGCATCGGAAGGAGTTCCAGGCGGCCGCCCCGCTCCACGAAGATCTGGTCGGGGCCGTTCACCATGATCTCGCTGATGGAGGCGTCCTCCAGGAGCGGTTCCAGGATGCCCAGGCCGAGCGCCTCGTCCACGACTCGGCGGATGAGCATGGCGCGCTCGTGGGTGGACAGGACAGGACCCTCGCGGCTGATGATGTGCCCCAGCACGCGCTCCAGCCGGACACGGCGCTCCGTCGCCGCGAGGGAGGACATCTCCGCGAGGTCGATCTCCTCGAGCAGCTTGGCCCGGTAGACCGCGACGAGGTGACTCTCCTCATGCTGGTTCGAGGTCGCCTCGGGGGCGTTGACGCGTGCCCTCAGGCTCATGGCTTCAGCTCTCCTTCCGGTCCCCGCCGGCCGCCGCTGCCGGCTGCCGTCAGTCGCGGGGCATGGTGGTCGTCCGCTCCGTGTCGCCGAAGGAGACCCCCGGGATGATCGAGGGGATCCTGACCGTGGCCGTCACCTTCACCTCGTCGTGGGCGCCGGCCCACTGCCGGAACCGGGCGCCGTCCGCGAGCCAGTCGCTCATCGCCTCCCGGCCGGCCTGCGCGGGAGGCATCCCGGGACGGTCGTGCGAGGCCATGCGGGCCGCGGCGCGGGACGCCGTGCCCGCCTGCTGGATCGTGTACGCGGCGAGGCCGAACTGGATCAGTGCCAGCCCGACCAGGATCAGGACGGGGAGCATGCCGATGTACTCGACCGCGACCTGCCCCCTGTCGGAGCGTCGTCTGCGCAGCACCATGTCTCAGTTCTCCTTCGCCGCCGCCGCTTCTCCGGTGACCGAGAAGGGGAAGTCGACGATCCCGGGGAAGAGGACGGGCACCTTGAGAGCGACCTCCGCCTTGACCAGACCGGAGTCGACCCAGCAGTCGGTCCTCGCCGACTTCCTCCAGTCGCCCTCCAGACCTCCCTTGCCCGCCCGCTCGCACGCCTCGCTCCGGCTCCCCTTCCGGAGGTCGGCCACGGCCGCTCCGTGCGCGGCCCTGTCGGCCGCGTCGCCGGCGAGCGTGTAGGTGTAGCCCAGCAGCGCGCACTGCCACAGCAGCACGAGGGTGGCGATGATGACCGGCAGCATGCCGATGAACTCGACGGCCACCTGCCCCTCGTCACCTCCGGTGCGTGAGCGCGCCGCGGTCCGGTCCCGCCCCGTCACCGTGTCGACTTCTCCCATCAGCCGGTCCCCCCGCTCGGTTCGGTGGTGCCGTTGCCACGGCGTCCGCCGCGGCGGCGGCGCAGGCCGATCGATCCCCGGTCCCCGTGTCCGCCGCCCTTGCCCTGCTGTGCCCTGGACGCGTCGACCAGCCCGAGTTCTCCCGCCAGGGCCCACATCGCCTGCCTGACGGGACCGCGGGGGTCCAGGTCCTGCACACGGCCGGAGTCGACCGCCGCCTGGAGTTCCTTGAAGCCGGCCGGGATCGCGCTGCGGGCGGCCGGGGTGCCCACGATCCGCTCGACGAGCGGGGGCTGGATCTCGGTGTTGCGGGTGTGCCGGTTGACGACGGCCAGCGTCTCCCCCGCCTTGCGGATCTGCAACCGGTCCCACAGCCTGATCATGCGCTTGGCCGCCCGGACGGCGACGACGTCCGGAGTGGCGACCAGCAGCGCCGTGTCGGCCATCTCCACGGCCGCGGCGTTCGCCCCGTTCATCTGCGTGCCGCAGTCGACGACCACGACCTCGTACCGGGAGCGCAGCGCGCCGATGATCTGGCGGGCGGCGCGCTCGTCGACCTCCTCCCCGCGTTCGCCCTCGCCCGGGGCGAGGAGCAGGGCGAGGCCGGTGGGGTGGGAGAACAGGGCGTCCTGGAGGACGCGGGGCGAGATGTCGGCGATGCTGGCCAGGTCCGCGATCGAGCGGCGGAACTGGACGTCGAGGTACGACGCCACGTCGCCGGCCTGGAGGTCCATGTCGACCAGCGCCACGCTCTTTCCGGAGGCACGGGCTGCGAGTGCCAGCTGGACGGAGAGCAGGGTGGCGCCCACGCCGCCCTTGGCGCCGCTGACCGTGACCGCGGTGCCGCCGGGACCGCTGAAGACGTCGCCGCCGGAGCCCAGGTGGCGCCGCACTCCCACGGCCCACTGGGCGGCGGCGGAGATCCGGGCGGAGAGTTCGTCGTACGACAGCGGCAGGCCGACCAGCCCGCGCGCGCCGGAGTCCATGGCGGCCGAGTACAGCCCGGGGCCGGCGTCCGCGCTGATCAGGACCACCCCGACCGCCGGGAAGCGCAGCGCGACCTCCCGGATCAGCTCCAGCGCGGGGACCGGCCCGATGTGCTCGTGGACGAGCACGACCTCGGGGAGGTCGCCCACCGACTCGCCGGCGAGGGCCGCGAGGGTGTCCAGGAGCAGGGTGGAGTCGCCGACCGGCTGGGCCGGCTCGGTGCCGGGAAGCTGGCTCAGCAGTGTGGAGACGGACCGGGCCGCGTCGGCGTCGCCGACGGCCGGGAGGATTCTCGTGGCCATCCGTTGTCTCACCTGTCTCCGACGAGGGTGTAGGTGCGTTCTTCCTCGGCGATGGTCGTGTCACTCCCGGGCGCGACGAGGGCGAGCCGGACGTTGACGGCGAAGGACTCGGCGAAGGCCACACGCTGGGTGTCGAGGGTGTTGAGCGCGAAGGTGATCGGCACCGCCTCGGACTCGCGGTCGATGTCCTCGTTCTCCCTGGTGATGGGGGTGAGCTCGCCGACGTCGATGACGCGGGCGTTGCTGACGATCACCCGGGAGATCTCGTTCTCCTTCTTGTCCTGGAAGGTCGCGTAGATGTTGACCGTGGAGCCGGGCCGGATCTTGCCCGCGACACCGGTGGCCGCGTCGATCATGATGGCGATCTCCTGCTCGCCCTCACGGAGTTCCGGCTGGTCGGTGATCATGTCACTCTGGAGGAGCGACCCCTTCTTCAGAGGATTGGTCGCGATCTTGCCGCTGAACTCGTCGGTCGCGGTGACGGCGGTCTTCGGCAGCCAGCGCCTGGGTATCCTCACCTTCTCCACGACGCTCTCGTCCAGGGCCCGGTAGGCCGGCACGTTCTTCGACAGGCGGTACGCCGTGACTTCCGGGCCGACCTTCGACTCCACGTCGCTGATCACCGACAGGACGCCCGCGAAGGCCGCGAAGGCGCACAGGACGGACAGCAGCAGCAGAATGACACCGCGGCGCTGGCGTGAGTTCATGGTTGCGGACTACCTCGTTCGGGGACGTTGGCGTTGGGCGGTTCATGCGGGCCGCACGTGGCCGGGCCACCAGGCTTCCGGTGCGGCCGGCGGCGGCGCGCCTCAGTGCGGCCGGCCGGATGCGGAAGCCCCCTGACTGACGACGTCGACGGGTCCGCTCCGGTTCTCGGGCGGTGTCACGGGCGAGGAGCAGAAGACGCAGCGGTCTCCGATCAGTTCGAGACCGCACCAGCGGCACTCTTCGCGCCGTACCGAGCTGACGAGTTGGTACAGGACGGAGACGTCCGGGATGGACGCGGCGAACTCGACCAGTTTCCCGGTGCCCCACCAGCGCGGTGAGTCCGCCGGGAGCCGAGTCTCCTGGACGTCCACCACCCGCCACTGCGGGGCGAGCGTGCCGGTCACCCAGTCCGGGGAGAGCTGGCCGGCGGCGTAGGTGAGCCGGGTGGGGAACTCCGGGCCGGGCAGCGTGCCGCCGTCGCCGATCCTGATCATCCGGGGGGCGGGAGCGGCGAGCACCCCGAACTGGATGCCGGGCACCCAGGACTTGGCGTGCGCCTTGAGGCCGACCGGGACGTGGTCGAGCCCGGTGACGGAGTTCAGCAGGGCGCCGGCGTGGGTGTAGTGCGCCAGCAGGCGCGCGGCGGCGCCGAGGACTCCGGGGCTGAAGCCGCAGGTGGACAGCTGGCGCAGCTGGTGCACCAGGACACCGGTCGCCAGCGGCGGCAGGTCCGTTCCCAGCAGGGCGATACGGTCGCTCTCCAGCATCGAGCGGACGGTGTGCAGCCGCCGCACGAAGGGGACGGGGACGGACGACTGGTACAGCACGACGACGTAGCCGTGCTGCTCGACGAGGACCTGCATCTCCGCGAGGGCGGCGTCCAGCGGCTGCCGGCCGGGAGGCGTCAGGACGTGCGCCGTCGGCGTGTGCGGATCCGGCGGTGGCAGCACCAGATCGGCGCTGGTGACAGCTATCGCGGTGGGCATCCGAGGTTCCCCGTTCAAAACTGCTCCGGCCTGCCGAGTTCTATACGGCTCGTCAACTCAGCAGCTTATCCGCGCCTTAAGCGGCAGAGAACACTCACCGAAGACCGGTGGATGCACTTGCGCCACTCCCCCTGCCCAAAGGCAGACACAAGGTGACACATCGGCGCCCCGTCGACCACTTCCCGAACACGATGGCGAGGAATTGGCCGAACTCCGTTTTCGCCGGACCACCGTGCGGACCACATTAGCTGAGCCATGAATTTGCACTGTCGGTAACATCGGTGGCCCCGGTGCCGGCCCGGCTTGATAAAAGGCCAGGTCCCTGACCCGGCGCCGGACTGCGCCCCCTGCCCCGCGCACTTTCCGTCATCACGGAGGCTTTGGGCCCGTTTTTGGGCCCACGGGCCCACGCCCCACTCCTCCCGCCTGCCTAGCCTCACCGGCGTTCGGTCGGAAAACCGCAACGCACAGGACAGACACAGGGCAGGGGGACCGTCGCATGGCGCCGAGAGGTGACGGCGGGTCGGGCATACGGTTCGGCGACCGGGGCGCCACCGCGACGGAGTACCTCGGGATGCTCGTGGTGGTCGTCGCCGTCCTCGCCGCCGTGTCGGTCACCGGGGCCGGGCAGGCCGTCGGCGACCGCATCGGATGCGCCGTCGCCGGCATCGGCGGCGGAGGCTGCGGCGCCGACGCCCCCTTCGGGCGGCTGATGTTCGACGAGGGCGTGTCCGGCAGGATGTCCTACGACGGCGAGACCGATGCCGCCGCCTACGGCTTCGAGGTGAACCTGGGGATGGGCCTGGGCTTCTCGGTCTCCACCGAGCAGAAGGAGGAGACCCTGAGCGACGCGCGGTTCCTCGGTGCGCCGAGGGACGGAAGGCGCGAGTACGTCCCCTACAGCTACTGTGCGAGCTGAACGCCCCTCCGGCGGCGCCGCGTCCGCGGCCCCTGCCGGGAGAGCCGGACCAGGAGAGCCCGACCAGGAGAGCGAGTACCCGATGAGCACCGCCGCCCGGACCGCCGCACGCGCCCTCTCGGCGTTCGCCGCCGCCGCGCTGCTGCCCCTCCTCGCCGGCTGCGGCGGGCAGGGGGCGGGGGCGCGGCGACGCCCGCGGGCTGGGGGACGCTGGAGACCGAGCGGCTGACCGTCGCCTACCCCGGGGGTACCGGGAGCAGGACGACGAGGAGCGAGGTGAGCACAACGACGCCGCGGCGGTCCTCACCGAGGACGGCCGGACCACGGGCATGGTCTCCGTCCAGCTGGACTTCATGAAGGCGGGGGACGCCGACATGGCCGCCACCGGCGCGGAGGCCCGCGTCCAGCTCGGCGCGGCACCCACGGGGCGCGAGGAGGTCGAGGTGGAGGGGACGGACGAGGCCCGGCGCATCGACTACGAGTTCACCTCCGGCGGTGAGCGCGGCACGCCCGGGAAGGGCACCCGGATGAGGGGCATGATGGTGGCCGGGCTGGACTCGCGCGACAAGGCCTTCCTGGTCACCGTCGACACCGTCGAGGGCGGGCTGTCCCGGGCGGACCTGGACAGGATCGTCGACAGCGTCACGGTCCGGTAGGGCGGGCCGCGGGGCGGCCGCCGTCCTGCTCGCCCCGGCGTTCGTCATGTCCTTACCGAACCCCGTCTCCTCTCCGCCCGGCCGCGGGCGCCACCCAAGGGCCGTGCCACATCGCAGCGTTGTCACGGAAAGCCCCGTCCCCCTTGACATCCTCATTGGTCTGAACCATTCTTCCGGCTCAGCACGGTGGCCACCGTCTCCCCACGCGCGCTCACCCCCTACGCACGGAGGCAGCAGTGGAACGCAGGACGCGAAGAGACACCACAGTCGGCGGGAGAGACGCGACGCCCGGCGCGCGCCGTACCGCACGCGCCCGCACCAGAATCGTCGCGGCGCTCGGCGCCGGGGCGGTCGCGGCCGGCGCGATGACGTTCGGCGGGCTCTCGGGCAGCGCCGGGGCCGCCGAGCCGAACCTGGTACGGAACGCCGGCTTCGAGTCCGGCCTGAGCGGCTGGACCTGCTCCGCCGGCAGCGGCACGACCGTCTCCTCCCCGGTCCACGGCGGCACGGCGGCGCTGAAGGCCGCGCCCTCGGGCAGCGACAACGCCAAGTGCACCCAGACCGTGGCCGTGCAGCCGGACTCCGAGTACGAGCTGAGCGCCTGGGTGCAGGGCTCGTACGTCTACCTCGGCGCGAGCGGCACCGGCACCACCGACGTCTCCACCTGGACCCCCGGCGGCTCCGGCTGGCAGCAACTGAGGACTTCCTTCACCACAGGCCCGGACACCACCTCGGTCACCGTCCACACCCACGGCTGGTACGGCCAGAGCGCCTACCACGTGGACGACGTCTCCCTCACCGGCCCCGGCGGCGAGCCCGACCCCGACCCCGAGCCCCCGGCCGTGCCCGGGGGACTCGCCGTCGGCGCGACCACCTCCTCCTCGGTCACCCTGAGCTGGAACGCGGTGGACGGCGCCACCGGCTACACCGTCTACCGGGACGGGGCGAAGGCCCTTTCTGTGCAGGGCACCTCGGCGACCGTCACCGGACTCGCGGCCGCCACCTCCTACGAGTTCCGCGTCAGCGCCGTCAACGGCGCGGGCGAGTCGGCGAAGTCCGCCCCCGTCACGGCCACCACGGCCCGGGCGGGCGACGGCGGCGGCCCGGGCTCCGGCGTCCCCGAGCACGCCCTGACCGGTTACTGGCAGAACTTCGACAACGGCGCGCGGGTGCAGAAGCTGCGCGAGGTGCAGGACCAGTACGACATCATCGCCGTCTCCTTCGCCGACTCCACGGCCAGCACCGGTGAGATCACCTTCAATCTCGACCCGGCCCTCGGCTACTCCTCCGTCCAGGAGTTCAAGGACGACATCGCGGCCAAGCAGGCTGACGGCAAGAAGGTGATCGTCTCGGTGGGCGGCGAGAAGGGCAACGTCATCGTCAACGACTCCGCCTCCGCCGCGCGCTTCGCCGACAGCGCCCACCGGCTGATGGAGGAGTACGGCTTCGACGGCGTGGACATCGACCTGGAGCACGGCATCAACTCCACCTGGCTGACGCAGGCTCTGCGCTCGCTGTCGGCGAAGGCCGGGCCCTCCATGGTGCTCACGATGGCGCCGCAGACCATCGACATGCAGTCCACGTCCACGGAGTACTTCAAGCTGGCGCTGAACGTGAAGGACATCCTCACGGTCGTCAACATGCAGTACTACAACAGCGGTTCGATGCTGGGCTGCGACAACAAGGTGTATTCGCAGGGCTCGGTGGACTTCCTCACCGCGCTCGCCTGCATCCAGCTCGAAGGCGGCCTCGACCCCTCCCAGGTGGGCCTGGGCACCCCCGCCTCCACACGCGGCGCGGGCTCCGGCTACGTGGACCCCTCCGTGGTGAACGACGCCCTGGACTGCCTGGCCCGGGGGACGAACTGCGGCTCGTTCAAGCCAGCGCGGACCTATCCGGGCATCCGCGGCGCGATGACCTGGTCCACCAACTGGGACGCGCTCAACGACAACCGGTGGTCGGACACCGTCGGCCCGCACGTCCACGCACTGCCGTAGCACCGGCGGCGGCGAAACTGAGAAACGGAGAAACAGAGAAACGGAGCCCGGCCCGCGGCGGACGCGGACCGGGCCCCGTGCCGTTCGCGCACGGGCACCCGGCAGGGCGGTCACCAGGGCAGTTCGCGCACCTGCTGGACGCACAGCACGACGAAGGTCAGCCCGGCCGCCGCCAGCATCACGTTGCTCAGCGGGCCGTTGCGCCACCGGCGCGGAGTACGGCCGGAGTTGAGCAGCCACAGCAGGGTTCCGGCGAGGAAGGGCATGAAGAAGGCACCCAGCACGCCGTAGGCGATGACCAGCCCGAAGGGCTTGTCCAGCCACAGCAGGCCCATCGGCGGGAACGTCAGCCACAGCAGGTAGCCGCGGAACGGCCGGGAGCGCTCGCGCTGCCCGCGCGCGACCTCGACGACGGGGGGCTCACCGCCGGTGCCCTGCGCCCGTGCCGCGCGCGTACGCTCCACGAAGTCGGCGAACAGCAGGCTGACGCCGTGCCAGACGCCCACGAGGGAGGAGAAGGAGGCGGCGAGGAAGCCGATCAGGAAGAGCTTGGCGGTGACGGCCCCGAAGCGTTCCTCCAGGATCCGGCCCAGGTCCAGCAGCCCCTGGTCGCCGGAGCCGACGGCGGTGCCGGCGGCGTGCAGCAGCTCGGCGCCGACGATCAGCATCGCCACCACGAAGACGCCGGTGGTCAGGTACGCGACCCGGTTGTCCAGACGCATCATCCGCATCCAGCCGCTGTCGGTCCACCCCTTGGCGTTGACCCAGTAGCCGTACGCGGCCATGGTGATCGTCCCGCCGACACCGCCGACCAGGCCGAGGGTGTAGAGCAGCGAGCCGTCCGGCAGCACGGGCAGCAGCCCGGCGGCGGCGTCGCCGAGGTGCGGCGTGACGCGGACCGCCACGTAGACGACGACCGTGAACATCACTCCGACGAAGACCATCATGATCTTCTCGACGATCGCGTAGCGGTTGAACCAGACGAACGCCAGGCCCGCCAGGCCGCACAGGATCGCCCACGCCTTCAGCCCGAGGAAGCCCGGGAAGAGGGCGACCAGCGGCAGTGCGCTGGAGGACATGGCGGCGGCGCCGTAGACGAAGCCCCAGACCATGACGTAGACCGCGAAGTAGACGGTGGTCCACGCGCCCAGGCTGCGCCAGCCGTCGAAGATCGTCCGGCCGGTGGACAGATGCCAGCGGCCGGTCGCCTCCGCCAGCGCGATCTTCACCAGGCAGCCGACGACGGCCGCCCACAGCAGGGTGTAGCCGAACCTGCTGCCGGCCACGAGGGTGGCCACCAGGTCTCCGGCGCCCACGCCGGTGGCCGCCACCACGACGCCGGGGCCGACCAGCCGCCAGCTCGCCTTCCGTTCGGGCGGGGCCGCCGCGGTCCCCGCCCCGCCCGCGGACCGTTCCGCGCCGTCCGCCGCGCCCTTCTCGCCCGTACTGGCCATGTACGCCCTCCGCTCTCGTCCCCGTGACCGGCGTGGCGCATACAACAGCGCACCGCCGGACGGCACAAGAGGGCGCATCGGCGCACGCGGACGCGCGGACGGCGCGGACGGGAGTCAGTCCAGGACGGCCATGGCGTCGATCTCGACCAGCAGACCGGCGGGCAGGCCGACGTAGACGGTCGTCCGCGCCGCCGGGGGGCCGGTGAGGCCCGCCGCGCCGGCGAGGTACTCGTCGTAGATCTCGTTGAACTCGGCGAAGTGGCCGGTGTCGGTGAGGTAGACGCGGACCATCACCACGTCCTCCCAGCTCGCGCCGCCCTCCCTCAGGACCGCCTCCACGTTGGCGAGGGTCTGGAGGGTCTGCTCGCGCAGGGCCGGCCCCGCCGGTGCGGGCGGCCGCCCGGGTACGGCGGGCAGGAAGCCGACCTGTCCGGCCACCTGGAGGATGTTCCCCTTGCGCACGCCGTGCGAGAAACGGGCGGGCGGTGCGGTGTGGGCCGGCGGGGTGAACGCGGTCCTGGCGGGGGTGTCGCTCACGGTCGTCCTTCCGGATGGATGGGGGTTCGCGGGGTCTCACCGGCTCAGGAGGCGGGCGGCCTGCCCGAGTACTCGGCGCTGGCGGCGTCGGCCGTACGCCGCACCAGTGGCAGCAGGCGCATGAGCTCGTCGGCGCCCGCTACGGCGGCGGGCGCGGAGACCGACAGCGCGGCGGCGACCCGGCCGTCCGCGCCGCGCACGGGGGCGGCGACGCAGTTGACCGTCTCCTCGTGGCCGCCGAGGTCGGTGGCCCAGCCCTGCTCGCGCACCCGGGCCAGTTCCCTGAGGAAGGCGGCCGGTCCGGGCGTGGAGCGGGGGGTGTGGCGGGGGTAGTCCAGGCCCTCGGCGAGCGCGCGCCGCTCGGCCTCGGGCAGGTCGGCGAGGATGACCTTGGCGACCGCGGCGACGGTTACCGCCACCGGTCTGCCGATGCGCGAGTACATCCGCACCGGGTAGCGGCTCTCGACCTTGTCGATGTAGAGGACCTCGTCCTCCTGCCGCACCGCCAGGTGGACGGTGTGGCCGCATGCCTCGTTCAGCTCGGCCAGGTACGGGTGGGCGACGGCGCGCACGTCGATGTTCTCAACGGCCTCCTGGGCCAGCGCGATCAGCCGCGCCCCCAGGCGGTAGCGCTGGTCGGCCTGTCGGTGGACCATGCCGTGCTCGTGCAGGGTGCGCAGCAGCCGCAGGGCG
Organism: Streptomyces shinuiensis; assembly: GCF_043660855.1. Lineage (NCBI taxonomy): Bacteria > Bacillati > Actinomycetota > Actinomycetes > Kitasatosporales > Streptomycetaceae > Streptomyces > Streptomyces shinuiensis. Next base: position 2,073,873 of record NZ_JBIHML010000001.1, read on the forward strand.
GTGGACTTGTGGACGTCCAGGTGCCGGGCGACCTGTTCGAGGCCTGCCGGTCCGCGCGCGAGCAGGGGAAGGATGCTCAGCGCCCGGTCGACGGTCTGGCTCATCTGTCTCACGCCTTCCGTGTGGTCCAGCCGGGGGTGAGCCGCAGTCTGCCCCAGGCGTCGTCGTCGAGCGCGGCCAGCCGGTCGGCCAGGACCCGGCCGGGCGGCTCGGCGAGGTCGCCCGGGCGGGTGAGCGCGGCGGCGGCGGCCAGATGGCCGTGCCGCAGCCGCGCCCGCGGGGGCAGTCCGCGCAGGGTGGCCGAGAGGAACCCGGCGGCGAAGGCGTCCCCGGCACCGACGGGGTCGGCCGTCTCCACGGACAGGGCGGGCACCCGGCACAGGCCCGCCGCGGTGTGGGCCGTCGCGCCCCAGCCACCGTCCTTGACGACGAGCACGGACGGCTCCGGCAGCAGCTCGCGCAGGGCGGCGGGATCCGCCGCGCCCCAGGCCGCCCGCGCCTCGTCCGCGCCGGTGAAGACCAGGTCGCAGCGGCGGGCGAGGTCGAGCAGGACGGCCGGATCCCGCCCCTTCCACAACCCTGCCCGGTAGTTGACGTCGAAGGACAGCAGCGGCCGCCCGGGCCGGGGCGCGGTCAGCTCGTACAGCAGTGCCCGGCAGCCGTCGGACAGGGCCGCCGTGATGCCGCTGAGGTGGAGGACCCGGCCGGATTCGGCGGCGGCGCGGTCGACGGTGGCCGGGGACATCGCCGAGGCGGCCGATCCGGCGCGGTGGTAGAGCACCTCGGCCAGGGCCGGATCTGCGGGCCGCTCGCCTGTGGTGGAGCGCTCGCCGCCGGTGCGGAAGTAGACGCCGGTGGGGCGCTCGGGGTCGCGGCGCACCGCGGAGACGTCCACGCCGTGGGCGGCGACCTCGGCCAGTACGTGGTCTCCGAAGCCGTCCGTGCCCACACGCCCGATCCAGCGGACCCGGTGCCCGGCGCGGGCGAGCAGGCAGGCCGTGTTGGACTCGGCGCCGCCGACGCCGCGGACGAAGACCGGGGAGTCGGCGAGCCGGCCGGAGCCGGCGGGCCGGAAGGCCGCCATGGTCTCCCCCAGGCAGACCACGTCGAAGGGGGCCCCGGCACGAGGCCCGGCGGCCGCGGGAGGTGCCGAGGGCGCGGTGGACGCAGGAGACACGGGAGGCACAGGAGGCACAGGAGGCACTGCCACGGTCGCCCCTCCCCTTCTCCGCTTCCGGGCGGCCCGCGGGCCGCTCCCCGTCCCGGCCGTCCGTTGACCGGGCGTTCGCGGGGATGCTAGACAGCAACAAGCACTATGCGCAATAAGTGTTGCACATATCGCAACAGCCTTTCCGAGCCCGTCACGGAGTCCGGAGTTCACCATGGCCGACGAGTACCCCGAGCCCCCCGAGCACCTCCGGCGTCCCGAACCCCCCCGGCGCACCGGGGGGCCCGGGCCCGCGGACCCCGTCGCCCGTCTCGCCGGCGAGGTCGTCGACCACCGCTTCAAGGGGTTGCCCCCGGACGCGGCCGGACTGACCGTGGGCGAACTGGCGGCCGAGCGGCGCCCGCTGTTCACCGGCGGCTTCACCACCCCGGTGCTGACGCTGACCGCCGGGGCGCTGGAGCACAATCTGCGGCAGCTCGGTGCCTTCGCCGCCCGCCACGGCCTCGCCCTCGCCCCGCACGGCAAGACCTCGATGTCCCCGCAGCTCTTCCGGCGCCAGCTCGGCCACGGCGCCTGGGGCATCACGGCCGCGGTGCCCTCCCAGGCGCGCGTCTGCCGGGCCTTCGGGGTGCGGCGGATCTTCCTGGCCAACGAGGTGGTGGACGCCGCCGCGCTGCGCTGGATCGCCGCGGAACTGGCAGCGGACCCGGAGGCGGTGATCGTCTGCTACGTGGACTCGGTGCGCGGCGTGGAGCTGATGGACGCCGCCCTGGCTCCGGCCCGCGGCGCCTTTCCCGCTCCGCGCCCCCTCGACGTCGTCGTCGAACTCGGCGTCCCGGGCGGCCGTACCGGTGTGCGCACGGCCGACGAGGCGGCCCGGGTGGCGCGGGCGGTGACGGACGCGGCGTCGCTGCGGCTGGTCGGTGTCGCCGGTTACGAGGGCGAGGTGCCGGACGCCGACGCCGCGCGTGTACGGGCCTGGCTGGAGGACCTGGTCGCGCTGGCCGCCGGCCTGGACGCGGCGGGCCGCTTCGCCGCCCTGGGGCCGGCCGAGGAGATCGTGGTGAGCGCGGGCGGCAGCGCCTGGTTCGACGTGGTGGCCGAGGTGTTCGGGCGCGTACCGGAGCTGTCTCGCCCGGTGCTGAGGCTGCTGCGCTCGGGCGCGTACGTCTCGCACGACGACGGTCACTACCACCGCGCGACGCCGTTCAACCGCGCCCCCGGGCAGGGCTCGCTGCTGTCGGCGTTCCGGCTGTGGGCGCAGGTGGTCTCCCGGCCCGAGCCACATCTGGCGCTCCTCAACGCGGGCAAGCGCGACGCCTCCTACGACCTGGGCCTGCCCCAGCCGGTGGCCGTCCGCACCGCCGGCGGCGCCGAACGGGCCGCGGACGGGACGGAGGTGGTGAAGCTGGCCGACCAGCACGCGTTCGTCCGCCTCGCACCGGGTGCGGAGCTGGAGGTGGGCGACTGGGTGGCGCTGGGCCTGTCGCATCCGTGCACGGTCTTCGACCGGTGGCAGCTCATCCCGGTCGCCGAGGCCGACGGCACCGTCACCGACTTCGTCCGCACGTTCTTCTGACCCCCTTCCCCCGCCCCGCCTTCGACCTTCGAGAACCGGAGTCCGCCGTGGAACTCGTCCTGCGCGGCGCACGCGTCGCCGACGGCACCCCGGCCCCAGCCCGCCGGGCCGACGTCGGCGTCGACGGCGGCCGGATCGCCGTGGTCCACCGCGAGGGCGACCCCGGACCGCGCCCCGGCGCACAGCGCGTGCTGGAGGCGGACGGCCTCGTCCTCGCGCCCGGCTTCATCGACATGCACGCCCACAGCGATCTGGCACTGCTGCGCGATCCCGCCCACGTCGCCAAGGTCGCCCAGGGCGTGACGCTGGAGGTGCTCGGGCAGGACGGTCTGTCGTACGCGCCGGTGGACGACCGCACGCTGACGCGGGTACGGCAGGCGATCACCGGATGGAACGGGGACGGCTCGGACGTCGGGTTCGACTGGCGGACCGTCGGGGAGTACCTGGACCGGCTCGATCGCGGCACCGCCGTCAACGCCGCCTACCTCGTCCCCCACGGCACCGTGCGGGCGATGGTGGTCGGCTGGGAGGCCCGGCCCGCCACGGACGGGGAGCTGGAGAAGATGCGGCGCCTGGTGGCCGAGGGCCTGGAACAGGGCGCGGTGGGGATGTCGTCCGGCCTGACGTACACCCCGGGGATGTACGCACCGGACGCCGAGCTGACCGAGCTGTGCCGGGTGGTGGCGTCCTACGGCGGCTACCACTGCCCCCACCACCGCTCCTACGGCGCCGGCGCGCTGGAGGCGTACGCGCAGATGATCGAGGTCGCCCGCGCCTCGGGATGCGCCCTGCACCTGGCGCACGCCACCGTGAACTTCTCCGTCAACGCCGGTCGCGCCCCCGAACTGCTGGCCCTGCTGGACGCGGCCCTGGACGAGGGCGTGGACCTGACGCTGGACAGCTATCCCTACCTGCCCGGCTGCACCACCCTGGCCGCGCTGCTGCCGAGCTGGGCGGCCGAGGGCGGTCCCGGGGCGGCCCTCGCCCGGCTGCGGGACCCGGCGGTCTGCGCCCGGATCCGGTACGCCATGGAGACCGAGGGCTCGGACGGCTGCCACGGGGTGCCGGTCGACTGGGACACCGTGGAGGTCTCCGGGGTGACCGACCCCGCCCTGGCCGGATACGTGGGCCGCACGATCGCGCGGTCGGCGGCCGGGCGCGGCGAGGAGCCGTTCGCGGTGGCGCGGCGGCTGCTGCTTCAGGACCGGCTGGGCACCACCGTCCTCCAGCACGTCGGGCACGAGGAGAACGTCCGGGCGATCATGCGGCACCGCGCCCACACCGGCGGCAGCGACGGCATCCTCGTCGGCGGCCGGCCCCATCCGCGGGCGTGGGGCACCTTCCCTCACTACCTGGGCCGCTATGTGCGCGAGTCGGGTGTGCTGTCGCTGGAGGAGTGCGTGGCGCACCTGACCGGGCGGCCGGCCGCCCGGCTGCGACTGCCGGACCGGGGGCTGGTGCGTGAGGGGTACCACGCCGACCTGGTGCTGTTCGACCCGGAGACGGTGGCGGCGGGGGCGACGTTCGAGGCGCCGCGCACCCCGCCGTCGGGCATCCCGCATGTGCTGGTCGGCGGCCGGTTCGCCGTCGAGGACGGCCGCCGCACCGATGTGCTCGCCGGCCGCTCGGTGCGGCGCGGCGCCCGACCGTCCGCCGGGGGCGGATGTCGGGCGCCGGGCGTCAGCCGTCAGGAGGCGTTGTAGGCGACCAGGGAGATCCCCACGTAGTGGACGGCGAAGGCGGCCAGGGTGAGGGAGTGGAAGACCTCGTGGAAGCCGAACCAGCGCGGTGAGGGGTTCGGCCGCTTGATGCCGTAGACGAGGCCGCCCACGCTGTAGAGGAGGCCGCCGACGATCACGCACACCAGGACGGCGACGCCACCCGCGCGCAGGAAGTCGGGCAGGAAGAACACCGCGGCCCAGCCCATCGCGATGTAGCAGGGGGTGTAGAGCCAGCGCGGCGCGCCGACCCAGAAGACGCGGAAGGCGATGCCGGCGACGGCGGCGGCCCAGACGCCCCACAGCAGCAACTGGCCGCGGCCTCCGGGTACGAGCAGGATCGTCAGGGGCGTGTAGGTGCCCGCGATGATCAGGAAGATGTTCGCGTGGTCGAGGCGGCGGAGCACCGCGTTGGCGCGCGGGCCCCAGTCCCCGCGGTGGTACAGGGCGCTGACGCCGAACAGCAGACAGGCGGTCAGTGTGTAGACCGCGCAGGCCAGACGGCCGCGCGGGGTCTGCGCCAGGGCGGTCAGGAAGATCCCCGAGATCAGCACGGCCGGGAACATCCCGGCGTGCAGCCAGCCCCGCAGGCGGGGCTTGACGGGGTGGACGGACCTCTCGGCCCCGTGGTTCTCGTGGTCCCCACGGCCGTCGCGGTCGTCGGCGGGCAGAGTCCTGGGGGATTCGGGCACTGCGGCGGTCATACGTCTCATCGTACCTACGTGATCGTAGGTTTCACCGCCGCGTGTCCATGCTCACCATACGGCCGTCTGGACAGAATCGCCCCGAGGGCGGAATATCAAATGAGCGTGGTCGACACCGGATGAGCAACGCCGCAGCATCCGGGTCGCAGCCCCCACGGGGCCGTGTCTGAAGTACGGACGAACAAACCGGATACACGTGCGGTATCCGGCATGAAACCCTCGACATCTGGAGCGATTGTGGCGCGCAGTACTGCGGCTCCCGGCAACACCATCCCCACCCGTCACCAGGAGCTGACCGCCTGGGTCGACGAGATCGCGGCCCTCACCCGGCCCGACCGCGTCGTCTGGTGCGACGGCTCGGAGGCGGAGTACGACAGGCTCTGCGGGGAGCTGGTCGAGAAGGGCACCTTCACCGGGCTCGACCCGGTCAAGCGACCCAACTCGTACTACGCCGCCTCCGACCCGTCCGACGTGGCGCGCGTCGAGGACCGCACCTTCATCTGCTCCGAGAAGGAGGAGGACGCGGGCCCCACCAACCACTGGATGGATCCCGCGAAGATGCGCGAGGTCTTCACCGGGTCCGGTGGCGAGGGCGGCGTCTTCCGCGGCTCGATGCGCGGCCGGACGATGTACGTCGTCCCCTTCTGCATGGGTCCGCTGGGCTCTCCGCTCTCCGCACTGGGCGTGGAGATCACCGACTCCGCGTACGTGGCCGTCTCCATGCGGACGATGACCCGCATGGGCAGCGCCGTCCTGGAGGAGCTGGGCGAGGACGGGACGTTCGTCAAGGCGGTCCACACCGTCGGCGCACCGCTTCGGCCGGGCCAGGAGGACGTCCCCTGGCCGTGCAACTCCACCAAGTACATCTCCCACTTCCCCGAGACCCGTGAGATCTGGTCCTACGGCTCGGGCTACGGCGGCAACGCGCTGCTGGGCAAGAAGTGCTACGCGCTGCGCATCGCCTCGGTGATGGCGCGCGACGAGGGCTGGCTCGCCGAGCACATGCTGATCCTGAAGCTGACGCCGCCGCGCGGTGAGTCGAAGTACGTCGCCGCCGCGTTCCCCAGCGCCTGCGGCAAGACCAACCTGGCGATGCTGGAGCCGACGATCCCGGGCTGGACGGTCGAGACGATCGGCGACGACATCGCCTGGATGCGCTTCGGCGAGGACGGCCGCCTCTACGCGATCAACCCCGAGGCCGGCTTCTTCGGCGTGGCGCCGGGCACCGGCGAGCACACCAACGCCAACGCGATGAAGACCCTGTGGGGCAACGCGATCTTCACCAACGTCGCGCTCACCGACGACGGCGACGTGTGGTGGGAGGGCATGACCTCCGAGCCCCCGGCCCACCTGACCGACTGGCGGGGCGACGACTGGACGCCCGGTTCCGGCACCCCCGCCGCGCACCCCAACGCGCGCTTCACCGTGCCCGCCTCGCAGTGCCCGATCATCGCGCCGGAGTGGGAGGACCCCAGGGGCGTGCCGATCTCGGCGATCCTCTTCGGCGGACGCCGCGCAAGCGCGGTGCCGCTGGTGACGGAGTCCTTCGACTGGCAGCACGGCGTCTTCCTCGGTGCCAACGTGGCCTCGGAGAAGACGGCCGCGGCCGAGGGCAGGGTCGGCGAGCTGCGCCGCGACCCGTTCGCCATGCTGCCGTTCTGCGGTTACAACATGGGCGACTACATGGGCCACTGGCTGGATGTCGGCGCCAAGGCCGACCCGGCGAAGCTGCCGAGGATCTACTACGTGAACTGGTTCCGCAAGGACGAGGGCGGCCGGTTCGTGTGGCCGGGCTTCGGCGAGAACAGCCGGGTGCTCAAGTGGATCGTCGGCCGCCTGAACGGCGAGGCGGAGGGCGCCGAGACGCCCATCGGCATCGTCCCGGCCAAGAGCGCCCTGGACACCGACGGTCTGGCGCTGCCCGAGGCGGACCTGGAGTTCCTGCTGAAGGTGGACGAGAAGGCCTGGCGCGAGGAGGCCGCCCTCATCCCCGAGCACCTGAACACCTTCGGCGACCACACCCCGAAGGCGATGTGGGACGAGTACCACGCCCTGGTCGAGCGCCTGGGCTGAGCGGCCGGCCGGACGGCCGGGCCGCACCGCGGGAGCCCGCGGGCCCGTCCCGGCACAGGACGCCGGGACGGGCCCGCGGGCTTCCCGTCCTCCGGCCGGCGCCGGTCCTGCGGGTCCGGTGCCGGTCAGCCGACCTCGGCCAGACCCAGTGCCCGGGCGTGGACCTCCATCCGCTCGGCGGCCAGGGGGGCGGCCGCCGCGTCCGAGCGGGAGGTGGCCACGGCCAGGGCCTGCCCGGCGAGCGTGTGGGCCCGCTGGTGGAGGGCCGCGACGCGGGAGGCGTCGGCGCCGGCGGCGGACGGCTCGGCCCGCAGCGGGGCACGCCCTGCGCACAACCGGGTGACCTGTGCGTCGAGCCGCTGTGCGGCGTCGTCCAGCTCCGCGTCCGGGGTGTGCGCGCGGATCTCGTCGGTCACGGTCAGCAGCGCGGTGAGATGGCCGGCCAGCCTGTTGTCCAGCTCCTCCTCGCGGGAGCGGCGCGGGAGGAGTCCCTCGGTCCTGGCCGGATCGGCCATGGCGTGGACCGACGGCGTGCGAATCGGTTCGTACATGGGATGGCCTCCTGGCTGATTCAGGAGGCCACCTTAACTTGGACTCTGTCTAAACTTGTCGCGGATGCAGAAAGTTTCCCGGCGTCTTCGCCAACTCCCGCCAGGCCTTTCCCATCCGTCCGGACTCCGGTCACCCCGCGCCGCTCACCGGACGCGGACGACCCCTCGGTGCTGGCCCTCAGTGCTGGCCGTAGCCGTCGAGGAACTTCCCGATCCGCTGCACCGCGTCCGCCAGATCCTGCGCCGGAGGCAGCGTGACGATCCGGAAGTGGTCCGGCTCGGGCCAGTTGAATCCCGTGCCGTGGACGACCATGATCTTCTCCGCCCGCAGCAGGTCGAGGACCATCTGCCGGTCGTCCTTGATCCTGTAGACCTGGGGGTCCAGCCGCGGGAAGAGGTACAGCGCCCCCCTGGGCTTCACACACGTCACGCCCGGGATGGACGTCAGCAGCTCGTACGCGGTGTCGCGCTGCTCCAGCAGCCGCCCGCCCGGCAGCACCAGATCGTTGATCGACTGCCGTCCGCCCAGCGCGGTGGCCACCGCGTACTGGGACGGCATGTTGGCGCACAGCCGCATGTTCGCCAGGATCGTCAGGCCCTCGATGTAGCTGGCGGCGTGCGTCTTCGGCCCGCAGACGGCCATCCAGCCGCAGCGGTACCCGGCCACCCGGTAGGACTTGGACAGACCGTTGAAGGTGACGGTCAGCAGGTCGGGGGCGACGGCGGCGGTGGGGGTGTGGGTGGCGTCGTCGTAGAGGATCTTGTCGTAGATCTCGTCGGAGTAGACGATCAGGCCGTGGCGGCGGGCGATGTCCGTCAGGCCGCGCAGCACCTCTTCGCCGTAGACGGCGCCGGTGGGGTTGTTGGGGTTGATGACGACGATCGCCTTGGTGCGGTCGGTCACCTTGCGCTCGATGTCGGCGAGGTCCGGCATCCAGTCGGACTGCTCGTCGCAGCGGTAGTGCACGGCGGTGCCGCCCGACAGTGAGACCGAGGCCGTCCACAGCGGGTAGTCCGGCGTCGGCACGAGCACCTCGTCGCCGTCGTCCAGCAGCGCCTGCATGGACATCTGGATCAGCTCGGAGGCGCCGTTGCCGATGTAGACGTCCTCGACGTCCAGCTCGATGCCCTTGGTCTGGTAGTACTGCATCACCGCGCGCCGGGCCGCCAGGAGCCCCTTGGCGTCGCCGTAGCCGTGCGCCGACCCGACGTTGCGCAGCATGTCCTCGAGGATCTCCGGCGGACACTCGAAGCCGAAGGGCGCGGGGTTGCCGGTGTTGAGCTTGAGGATGCGGTGCCCCGCCGCCTCCAGCCGCATGGCCTCCTCGAGAACCGGGCCCCGGATCTCGTAGCAGACATTGGCGAGTTTCGTCGACTGGATCACCTGCATGACGGCCACTGTACGGACACACCGGGCCGGGCGCTCCGTGTTTTTCCCCACGTGGGTGACGTGCGGGCGGCGCGCGGGTGGTGGAGAGCAGCGCCGCCCGCACCGCCTCACGCCCCGGCGGACGACCCCACCGTCCGCGCCAGCCGCTCCGGGTCGGCCGTGGGGGCGTCGCACGCGAAGTGCCGGCAGACGTACGCGGCCGGGCGGCCGTCCAGCAGCGGCCGGTCGCGCAGCAACGCGGGCGTCTCCCCGTCCGCGCCGCCGTCCGCGCCGTCCCCGCCGCCCGCCGACGGTTCACCGACGGCCACCACCGCGCCGGGCGCGGTGGCCAGCAGGGCGGTGCGGTGCAGTACGGCGGTGGCCGGATCGCCGGCCGGGCCGACCACCGCGATCTCGCGCGGCCCGTCCAGCGCCGCCTCGGCCGCGGCCAGTCCCCAGCCGATGAAGCGCGGTACGCGCGGGGCCAGCGCCGTCACCACACCCAGCGCCCGCTCGGCGGCCTCGCGGTGGCGGGAGGACCCGGTGTGGGCGGCGTACGACAGCAGGGCCGCGGCGGCGGCCGTCCAGCCGGAGGGCGCGGCGTTGTCGGTGGGGTCCTGGGGGCGGCGGATGAGCCGCTCGGCGTCGTCGGCGGTGTCGTACAGGGCGCCGTCGGCGGCGGTGAAGCGCCTGAGCACGGTGTCCAGCAGGGTGCCGGCCAGCTCCAGCCAGCAGGCCTCACCGGTCACCGAGTACAGGGCGAGGAAGCCCTCGGCCACGTCGCCGTAGTCCTCCAGCACCCCCGCGCCGGAGCCCGCGGCGCCGTCGCGGGAGGTGCGCGCCGGGCGTCCGCCCTCGTCGAGGTGGACGGCGACCAGCAGATCGGCGGCGGCGGTGGCCGCCTCCACCAGATCGGGCCGGTCGAAGTAGGCGCCGGTCTCGGCGAGCGCGGCGATCGCCAGCCCGTTCCAGGCGGCGACGGCCTTGTCGTCCCGGCCGGGGCGCGGACGCCTGGACCGGGCGTCCAGCAGCCGCCGCCGCACCGAATCGATCCGCCCGGCGTCCGCGGGGCCGTCGGCGTCCGGGAGCCGGAGGACGGAGGCCCCCTCCTCGAAGGTGCCCTCCTCGGTCACCCCGAAGTGGGCGGCGGCCAGGCGGGCGTCCTCCTCGCCGAGGACCTCGCCCAGCTCGGCGGGCGTCCAGACGTAGTACGCGCCCTCCCGGTGCCTCCCGGTGCCGTCATCGCTGTCGGCGTCCAGCGCGGAGGCGAAGGCGCCCTGGGGGGTGCGCAGTTCGCGGACCATGAAGTCGGCCGTCTCCAGTGCGACCCGCCGCGCCCGCTCGCTGCCGGTGGCGCGCCACAGATGCGCGTACACCCGGCACAGGAGGGCGTTGTCGTAGAGCATTTTCTCGAAATGGGGCACCACCCAGGCGGCGTCGACCGAGTAGCGGGCGAATCCGCCGCCGAGCTGGTCGTAGAGGCCGCCGCGCGCCATCGCCTCGCAGGTCGCCTCCACCATCTGCAGCGCGCCCTCGGAGCCGGTGCGGGCATGGTGGCGCAGCAGGAACTCCAGCACCATCGACGGCGGGAACTTCGGCGCGCCGCCGAAGCCGCCGTGCCGCGCGTCGAACTCGCGGGTCAGTGCGAGCAGTGCCGCGCCCAGTTCCTCCGGCCGGGGCGGGCGCGGAGTGTCCCCGCCGTCGCCGTAGCCGATGCTCCGCCCCGCCAGATCGTCCACGATCCGCCCGGCCACCTCGGCGACCTCCTCGCGACGGTCGGTCCAGGCGGCACGCACCCCTTCCAGCACCTGGCGGAAGGAGGGCATCCCGTGCCGGGGCTCGGGCGGGAAGTAGGTGCCGAAGTAGAACGGTTCGCCGTCCGGCGTCAGGAAGACGGTCATGGGCCAGCCGCCCTGCCCGGTGGCGGCCTGGACCGCCTCCATGTAGACGGCGTCGACGTCCGGGCGCTCCTCGCGGTCCACCTTGACGGACACGAGGTGCTCATTCATATACGCAGCGGTGCCGTCGTCCTCGAAGGACTCGTGCGCCATGACGTGGCACCAGTGACAGGCGCTATAGCCAACGCTCAAGAGCACGGGGACATCACGCCGCCGCGCCTCCTCGAACGCCTCCGGCGACCAGGGCCACCAGTCGACGGGGTTGTCCGCGTGCTGGAGGAGGTAGGGGGACGTCTCGGCAGCGAGTCGGTTGGCCATGTCCCCATCCTGCCCTCTGTGCGCCCCGTGGGGGCGAACGCCGCGTCGCGAAGGCCCGCCCCCGGACGCCCTGTCGGGGGCGGGCACCGCGGAAGGACCGCGGAAGAGGTCAGGAACCCTCCGACTGGAAGTCGGAGAGGGCCTGGTTGAAGCGGGTGAGCAGTTCGCAGAAGACCGTCCGCTCCTTCTCGTCCCAGTCCCGTGTCAGCAGTTCCATGAGCTCGCGGCGCGAGGCGCGCACCTGCTCCAGCCGCGCGACGCCGCGCGGGGAGAGCTGGAGGACCACGGCGCGGCCGTCGTCGGGGTGGGAGGTGCGTTTGACCAGGCCGGACTCCACCAGCGGGGCCACCTGGCGGGTCACGGTCGAAGAGTCGATCCCCATGCCCGCGGCGAGCGCCTTGACGCCCGTGGGCCCGTCCCTGTCCAGCCGGTTGAGCAGCAGATAGGCGGCGCGGTCCATGGAGTTGCGGGCCTGTCCGACGCCGCCGAGCCGGGTCTGCTCCGCGCGGCGCGCGAAGAGGGCCACCTGGTGCTGCAGGGTGTCGAGAAGGGGTGCTGGGCCGGTCCGGTCCTGGGCGGGGTCCGGGCGGCCTGCTGTGGGGGGCATGCTGGCCTGCACGCTCTCTTGGCTCGTTTCGTCGTGGGGGTGGGCGGTCGTCATGTCCGGGTGCGTGGGCATGGCCGGTTGCTCGCTTCTTCGTGAATACGGGGTACGACGGGCTGAGGGTGTGCCACAGAGTACGCGCCCCGGGCCCGCCCCGTACCGGCAGCGTACGAATGAACGGCTCCCTCGGCGGGAAGCGGTGCGCGGCCCCCGCCCGGGGTCCCGCAGGGCCGGCCGGGTCCCCGCGAGCCGCCCGCGGGCCGGGCTGCCAGACTGGCGGCATGGTCGCCAGCACTGTCCAGCACACCGGCCGCGACGACGCGCCGGCACTCACCCTCGACGATGTACGCGCCGCCCAGAAGACGCTCTCCGGGGTCGCCCGGACGACCGCGCTGGAGGGCAGCCGCCACCTCGGCGAACTGGTCGGCTCGCCCGTACACCTCAAGTGCGAGAACCTCCAGCGCACCGGATCGTTCAAGGTCCGCGGCGCGTACGTGCGGATAGCCGCGATGTCCGCCGAGGAGCGCGCTCACGGGGTCGTCGCGGCCTCCGCGGGCAACCACGCCCAGGGCGTCGCCCTGGCAGCGTCCCTGCTGGGGGTCCGCTCGACGGTCTTCATGCCGGTGGGCGCGGCGCTGCCGAAGGTGGCGGCGACCCGCGACTACGGCGCCCGGGTGCGTCTGCACGGACAGGTGGTGGACGAGACGCTGCGGGCGGCGCAGGAGTACGCGGCCGAGACCGGCGCGGTCTTCATCCACCCCTTCGACCACCCCGACATCGTCGCCGGCCAGGGCACGGTCGGGCTGGAGATCCTGGAGCAGTGCCCGGAGGTCCGCACGGTCGTCGTCGGCATCGGCGGCGGCGGGCTGGCGGCGGGGCTGGCGCTGGCGGTGAAGTCGCTGCGGCCGGACGTGCGCGTGGTCGGGGTGCAGGCCGAGGGGGCCGCGGCGTACCCGCCCTCGCTGGCCGCCGGGCACCCGGTGACCTTGGAGTCGGTCTCGACGATGGCCGACGGGATCATGGTCGGGCGGCCCGGGGACGTACCGTTCGAGATCATCGGCAGGATGGTCGACGAGGTCCGTACGGTGAGCGAGGACGCGATCTCCAGCGCGCTGCTGCTCTGCCTGGAGCGGGCCAAACTCGTCGTCGAGCCGGCCGGCGCCAGCCCGGTGGCGGCGCTGCTGTCCGCTCCGGACGCCTTCGAGGGGCCGGTGGTGGCCGTGCTCTCCGGCGGTAACGTCGACCCCCTGGTGCTGCAGCGCACGCTGCGGCACGGTATGGCGGCGGCGGGCCGCTACCTGTCGCTGCGGCTGCGGCTGACCGACCGCCCGGGGGCGCTGGCGGCGCTCCTGGCGGAGCTGTCGGTGGTGGACGCCAACGTCCTGGACGTCAGCCATGTGCGGACCGATCCCCGGCTCGGGCTGACGGAGGTGGAGGTTGATCTGCAACTGGAGACCAAGGGTCCGCAGCACTGCGCCGATGTGAAGGCGTCGCTGGTCAGGGCCGGTTACACGGTGACGGGCTGAGGCGTACGGCACACCCGCACCGCGCACCGGCGCGACACGTCGCCGGGACACACCGTAAATCGTTTGACGCGATATATCGCGTTGCTGCATAGTGCTGACCCGCACCGCGCCCGCGGTGTGTCCGCGCGCATCCGCCCGCGCCGTCGCATTCGGTGCGGAGCGGCTGTCCTTCCGCGGTTCCCGTGTTCTCCGCATCCTCTGATTTATCCGTTTTATCCGTGTTGCCACCCTTTTCCGACCATCCACACCCATGGGAGACCTCCATGCCAGGTGCCATCCACGCCGAGGGGCTGGTCAAGACCTTCGGCGACGTCAGGGCTCTGGACGGTGTCGACCTCGACGTCCCCGAAGGCACCGTACTGGGCCTGCTCGGACCCAACGGCGCCGGGAAGACCACCACCGTACGAGTGCTGACCACACTGCTGCGGCCCGACAGCGGCCGCGCGGTCGTGGCGGGCATCGACGTGCTCAAGCACCCCCAGGAGGTGCGCCGCTCCATCGGCCTGTCCGGGCAGTTCGCCGCCGTCGACGAGTACCTGACCGGCCGCGAGAACCTCCAGATGGTCGCTCGCCTCTACCAGATGCCCGCACGCGAGGCCAAGCGGCGGGCCGCCGAGCTGCTGGAGCGGTTCAACCTCGCCGACGCCGCCGACCGGATTGCCAAGACGTACTCCGGCGGCATGCGCCGCCGCCTCGACCTCGCCGCCGCGCTGGTCGTCAGCCCGCCCGTGATGTTCATGGACGAGCCGACCACCGGTCTGGACCCGCGCAACCGCCAGGCGCTGTGGGAGGTCATCGAGGAACTGGTCGCCGGCGGTACCACGCTGCTGCTGACCACCCAGTACCTGGAGGAGGCCGACCGGCTCGCCCACGACATCGCCGTGGTCGACCACGGCCGCGTCATCGCCCGCGGCACCTCCGACGAGCTCAAGGCCCGCATCGGCGGCGAGCGCATCGAGGTCGTCGTGCACGAGCGCGACGACATCCGCACCTCCGAGGAGGTCATGCGGGGCCTGGGCAGGGGCGCGGTCGCGCTGGAGGAGCACACCCGCAGGCTGACGGTCCCGGTCGTCGGGGGCGCCAAGCTCCTGGCCGAGGCCATCCGGGAGCTCGACGCCCGCGGCGTGGAGATCGACGACATCGGCCTGCGCCGCCCGACCCTCGACGACGTGTTCATCTCGCTGACCGGCCACGCGGCAGAGGGTGCCGAGGGGGCCGGTGCCGGCACGGACGGCAAGGACACCGGGTCCGCCGCGAAGGCCGCGGACCGGAAGGAGAACGCCAAGTGAGCACCACCACCGGTTCCGCGCCCGCCACCCGCGCGCCCCGCGCGGGCGGCGGCATCGGGCAGTCCCTGACGGACTCGCTGACCATCGCCAAGCGCAACCTGCTGCGGATGATGCGCATCCCGGAGATGGTCGTCTTCGGCCTCATCCAGCCGGTCATGTTCGTGGTGCTGTTCAGCTACGTCTTCGGCGGCTCGATCAGCATCCCCGGCGCCGGCGTGGACGCCGGCGCCTACCGCGAGTTCCTCATGGCGGGCATCTTCGCCCAGACCGTCACCTTCGCCACGGCCGGCGCGGGCGCGGGCATCGCCGAGGACATGCACAAGGGCCTCATCGACCGCTTCCGCTCCCTGCCGATGGCGCGCGGCGCGGTCCTGACCGGCCGCACCCTGGCCGACCTCGTCCAGACCGCACTGACCCTGGTGGTTCTGGCCGTCGTGGCGACGATCGTCGGCTGGCGGGCCCACGAGGGCGTCCTCAAGGCACTGGCGGGCTTCGGCCTGCTGCTCCTGCTGGGCTACGCCTTCACCTGGATCGGCGCGCTGATCGGCCTGTCGGTGCGCACTCCGGAGGCGGCCACCTCCGGCGGGCTGATCTGGCTGTTCCCGCTGACCTTCGTCTCGATCGCCTTCGTGCCCTCGGAGAACATGCCGTCGTTCCTCCAGCACGTCGCCGAGTGGAACCCGTTCAGCGCAACCGTGCTGGCGGCCCGCGAGCTGTTCGGCAACCTCCCGCCCGGCTACCAGGCGCCCGACGCCTGGCCCATGCAGAACCCGGTACTGGCCTCGCTGCTGTGGTCGGCGCTGATCATCACGTTCTTCCGCACCCTGGCGGTGCGCAAGTACCGCTCGGCGGCCTGACCGGCACGCCGCGGGTGCGGCGAAGCGGCCCCCGGCCGCCACGGAGCCTTCCGTGGCGGCCGGGGGCCGCGCGCCGTCTCCGGCCCTGTCCGGCGGCCGGCCGCGCCGTGACGTACTGCGCCGTGGGCCTCCGCCCCCGGGAGGGTCAGCCCTGGTACGGCTTGGCGTTCAGGACGCGCACCGAGGCCATCCTGCCGTTGGGCAGCTCGTACTCGGCGTCGTCGCCGACCTTCTTGCCGTTCACACCCCGGCCCAGCGGGGACTGCGGGGAGTAGGTCTCGATGTCCGAGCTGGCGTACTCGCGGGAGGCGAGGAGGAAGGTGATCGTGTCGTCCTCGTCACCGTCGAAGGCGACGGTGACCACCATGCCGGGCTCGACCACACCGTCGTCCGCCGGAGCCTCGCCGACCTTGGCGTTCTCCAGCAGCTGGGTGAGCTGGCGTACCCGCAGCTCCTGCTTGCCCTGCTCCTCCTTGGCCGCGTGGTAGCCGCCGTTCTCACGGAGGTCGCCTTCCTCGCGGGCCGCCTCGATCTTCTTGGCGATCTCGACGCGGGCAGGACCCGACAGGTACTCCAGCTCGGCCTTGAGCTGGTCGTACGCCTCCTGGGTGAGCCAGGTGACGTTGTCGCTGGTCTGGGTCACAGGTGCTCCTCGTAGGTACTCTCGGGATATAAAGCAACGCCCTACCCGAAGGGTGCGCCTTCATGGGTGGGCGAAACCACGAGCCTAACAATTCCGCCGGAAAAGGGAAGAAGGTCGGACCTCCGGGGCCCGGGGAAGAGCGTCAGTTTCCGCCGGCCGCCGTACAGCCGACCAGCTGGGCGCTGGTGGCCCGCCCGGTGGTGCGTACGGCGACGACCTCGTCGATGCGGCCCCGCGGCCCGTCGAAGGTGAAGTCCGCCCGGCCCACGTCCCCGCCGTCCTCCGCGAGGGTGTTGACGGTGCACACGCCGGTGACGCCCTCGTCCTTGCGGACCTCCAGGTGGACGGCCACCTCGCGGTCCGAGACGATCTCGAACTTGATCAGCTCTCCGCTGACCTTCGTCCCGGTGACGTAGGACACCCCGAACCAGGCGATCAGCGCCAGGAACGCCGCGCCCAGCACCGCACCGACCGCCTTCAGACGGCGGTCGGCGCGCTCGTCCCCCGAGCGCCCGTACCGCCCCTGGGGCAGCTCTGCGCGTGCGGGGTCGGCCGAACTCATCGCCATGTCCTGTCGGTCCTATCGGGAATACAAGCGGATGCCGCTTCGGTCACTATAGAAGCCGTCTCCCATGACCAGGTAACGAGGATCGAGCCTTGACTGAACAGCTCAGACTGATGGCCGTGCACGCGCACCCCGACGACGAGTCGAGCAAGGGCGCGGCGACCATGGCGAAGTACGTGTCCGAGGGGGTGGACGTGCTGGTCGTGACCTGCACGGGCGGGGAGCGCGGCTCCATCCTCAATCCCAAACTCCAGGGCGACGCCTACATCGAGGAGAACATCCACGAGGTGCGGGCCAGGGAAATGGCCGAGGCCCGCGAGATCCTGGGCGTGAAGCAGGAGTGGCTGGGCTTCGTCGACTCCGGGCTGCCCGAGGGCGACCCGCTGCCCCCGCTGCCGGAGGGCTGCTTCGCGCTCCAGGACGTGGAGGAGGCCGCCGAGCGGCTGGTGCGCAGCATCCGCGCCTTCCGGCCGCACGTGGTCACCACCTACGACGAGAACGGCGGCTACCCGCACCCGGACCACATCATGACCCACCGGATCACGATGGCGGCCTTCGACGCCGCGGGCGACTCCGCCCGGTACCCGGAGGCGGGCGAGCCCTGGCAGCCCCTGAAGCTCTACTACAACCAGGGTTTCAACCGCCCCCGCACCCTCGCCCTGCACGAGGCGATGCTGGAGCGCGGCCTGGAGTCCCCCTACGGCGAGTGGCTCAAGCGGTGGGACGAGTTCCAGCGTGCCGAACGCACGCTGACCACCTACGTGCCCTGCGCGGACTTCTTCGAGATCCGGGACAAGGCGCTGATCGCCCACGCCACCCAGATCGACCCCGACGGCGGCTGGTTCAGGATCCCCATGGAGCTCCAGAGGCAGGTCTGGCCGACGGAGGAGTACGAGCTGGCGAAGTCCCTGGTGGACACGTCCCTCCCCGAGGACGACCTCTTCGCGGGCATCCGCGACAATTGATGCCATGAGCCCGACCACTCTCGCCCTCACCCAGGCCCCCGGCCTCGTCGACCTCGCCAAGGAGTTCGACGAGAACAAGGTGACGCCCGGCGTCCTCGGCTTCCTCGTCTTCGCGGTGCTGGGGCTGGCCGTCTGGATGCTGATGAAGTCGCTGAACCGCCACATAGGGAAGGTCGACTTCGAGGAGCCGCCCGCTCCGGACACCGGGCGGTCCTGACCCCGTCCGGCGCCGCCGTACGGCCGCCGCACACCGCGTACGCGCAGTGCGCCGCCGCACGCTCCCCGGGCGTGCGGCGGCGCGTCGGCGTGCCCTCGGGAGCGGCCGCCGAGCCCGGCCCGTCAGACCTGTGCGCCGCTGTCGCCCCGCTCGCGCCCGCCCCGCGTCCCGGAGCGGCCCGGGACCGCCGAGGACCTGCCCCGCGCCGGCCTGGGCGGCGGCGCGCTGCTGTGCGCCTCCAGTTCGATGGCGAGGGGCGTCGCGGTGAACACCGAGGACCAGGTGCCCACGACGATGCCGATCAGCAGCGCGACGGCGAAGTCGGTCAGGGTGTCGCCGCCGAGCAGGGCGAGCGCGGCCAGGATGAACAGCGCGCCCACGCCGGTGTTCACGGTGCGGGGCACGGTCTGGAGGACGGCCGTGTTGGCGACCTCGGCGAAGGGCTCCTTGCGCCGGGCCGCCCACAGCTCGCGGATCCGGTCGAAGACCACCACCGAGTCGTTGACCGAGTAGCCGATCACGGTGAGCAGCGCGGCCAGGAACACCCCGTCGACCGGCTTGCCGAGCCAGGCGAAGATCCCGACGAGGATGAGCACGTCGTGGACCATCGCCAGCACCGCGCCCGCCGAGAAGGTCCAGCGGAAGCGGATCGCCAGATAGAGCATCTGGGCGGCCAGCGCGACGCCGAGGGCGATCAGGGCGCCCCTGCGCAGCTCGTCCCCGAGGCTGGGGCCGATCAGCTCGTCGCGGATCTTCTCCGTCTCCCCGCCCAGTTCCCCGATCGTCTCGGCCACCTCGGCCGCCTCGGCGTTGGACAACTCGTCGGTGCGCACCGTGAGGTCGCCGTCCCCCGAACTCTGGACGACGGCACGGGGGAAGCCCGCCTCGGCCAGCGCCGAGCGCGCCCGCTCCGGGTCGACGGGGGTGGCGGTGGAGTACTCGATCAGCCGCCCGCCGGTGAACTCCACCCCGAAGTCCAGCCCGCGCGCCGCGATGCCCGAGCCCGCCAGGACGACGGCGGCCAGTGAGACGGCCAGCCAGCGCCGCCGCCGGCGCATCAGATCCGGCTCGCGGCGGTTGACCCACTCCCGCACCCGGCCCACGCCCGCGATGCCGGTGAGCCGCGGCCGTCTGCGCACCGCGTCGCGGGAGACGGCGAACTCGGTGAGCACCCGGGTGATCAGCAGGGCGCTGACCATGGAGGCGAGCACACCGATGGACAGTGTCACGCCGAAGCCGCGCACCGGTCCGGAGGCGAAGAAGAACAGCAGGCCGGCGGCCAGCAGCGTGGTGACGTTGGAGTCGGCGATGGCACTGAGGGCGTTGCGGAATCCCTCCGTCAGCGCCCTGAGCAGGTTCTTGCCGCGGCGGGCGGCGTACTCCTCCCGGGCGCGTTCGAAGACCAGCACGTTGGCGTCCACGGCCATGCCGATCGCCAGCACGAAGCCGGCCAGTCCCGGCAGGGTGAGGGTGGCGCCGAGCGCGACCAGCGCGGCGTAGGAGATGAGCCCGTAGCAGGCCAGGGCCACGGCGGCGAGGGCACCCAGCAGACGGTAGACGGCGATGATGAACAGCGCGGTCAGCGCGGTGCCGATGACCGCGGCCCGGGCACTGGCCTCGATGGCCTCCTCGCCCAGCGTCGGGCCGACGGTGCGCTGCTCGATGATCTCCACCGGCACCGGCAGGGCACCGCCGTCGATGAGCAGGGCCAGCTCCTTGGCCTCCTCCTGGGAGAAGTTGCCGGTGATCTGGGTGGAGCCGCCGGTGATGCCCCGCTCGCAGGCGACCGAGGGATCGACCTGCGGCGCGGAGATGATCTCGTCGTCCAGGACGATCGCCACCCGCCGCCCGGGGTCGCCGGGCGGCGCACAGGCGGCCTGGCCGGTCAGCTCGGCCCAGGCCTCCTCACCGCCGCCGCGCAGGTCGACGGTGACGTACCAGCCGCCGCCGGTCTGCTGGTCGATGGCGGCCTGGGCGTCCTCCACCCCCTCGCCGGTCAGTTCGGCCGGCCCCAGCCGCAGCCGCTGGCCGGAGGTGTCGGGCAGGACGCGCTCGCCCTCCCCGGCCTCTTCGGGCTCCTCCCCCTCCGCCGCGGCGCCGAGGACGGGGTGGAAGGTGAGCTGTGCGGTGCGGCCGAGGACGTCGGCGGCCTCGCGCGGGTCCTGCAGGCCGGGCAGTTCGACGATGATCCGGTTGTCGCCGGACCGGGTGATGTTCGGTTCGGCGACGCCGAGCGCGTCGACGCGGCGGCGCAGCACCTCCAGGGTGCGGTCGGTGGCCTCGCGGTCGGCCTCGGTGGTGGGCGAGTCACGGGTCTCCAGCACGATCTGGGTGCCGCCGCGCAGATCGAGGCCGAGCCGCGGGGAGGAGGTCACCGCGGCGTAGACGGACAGGGCGATCACGGCGAGGGCGAGGAGTGCCCGCACCAGGGTGGCGCGTTTCAAGGTATGCCTCCAGCAGGGCGCCGCGGCCGGGTGCCGGCCGCGGCGGTGGGACGACGGGGAACGTCAGCTGCCCGGCGGAGGCGGCGGCGCCCGGCCCTGATGGCGTGCGGTGTACGGGGGACGTCCGGCGGTGTGCGGCAGGGGTGCGGGCGGACGTATGCCCGCGGTGGGCCGGACGGGGCGGGCCCGGACCGGCAGGGCCGCCCCCGCGTGGTGCGGGGCGTGCCGCTCGGCCGCGGCGTCCCGGTGCAGCAGGGGGGTGCGGCCGCATTCGGCCGCGCAGGGCCCGTCGGCGGTCTGCGCACCCGCGGCGCCCGGTACGGCGGAGGCGGCGGGTGCCGGGCCCGGCGCGGAGGCGAGCGCGGAGGCGGTGGGGGCCAGGGCGCCCAGCAGGAGGGCCGCGACCGCCAGCAGGGCCCGGACGGGCGCGGCACGGAGCACGGCGGAACGCTGGGCCATGCCGCCTCCTCCTCCGCTGTCCTCCTGCGGCGCTCCCCGGCGCCGCCGGCCACCGGCGGGCGCGCAACCGGGCTCAGGGCTCGATCAGCCCCGCGCGGATCGCGTAGCGGGTCAGTTCCGGGCGGTCGCGCGGCCGAGCTTGTGCAGCATGTTCGCACGGTGCCTCTCCACCGTCCTGACGCTGATGGCCGGTGTCTCGGCGATCCTCTTCGGGGAGCGGCCCCCGGCGACCGGCTTGAGCACCTCCTCCTCCCGTGCGGTGAGCACCCGTTCGGGGACGTCCCCGCCCTGCCGGACGCGGTCGAGGTGGCCGCGGATCGGCGCGGTGACCGCACCCGGGCAGAGGAACGGCTCGCCGCGCATCGCCGCCCGGCGGGCCTCCGCCAGGTCCCGGTCGGCCACCGGCTTCAGCACGTGTCCCGGGGCCCCGGCCTTGAGCGCCTCGAAGAGGTACTGCTCGTTGTCGTACATCGACAGGATCGGGATGCGCAGGCCGGGATGGCGGGCGGACAGCTCCCGGGCCGCCCGCGGACCGGTCATACGGGGCATGGCGACGTCGAGGACGGCCAGGCCGACGGGGCGCTCGCGGGCCGCGGCGGACCGGCGCGTGGTCGTCGGCGAGCAGGATGCGGGTGACGGCGGGCCCGGGCGCTTTCACGCGGCCGCCTCCCCTCCGGTGGTGGTCGTACCGCGCGGTGGTGCCCGTCGCGGAGGCCCGCCGTCCACGGGCACCGACGGGCGGACCCGGGCGCCCCCTCCGGCGCCGGGCCGATGTCCAGGCCGGCGCCGACGAGCAGCGCGCGCTCCCGCCGTGGCATTCGCCCCCGTACGGAGTCCGGCGGGGACCGCGATCCCCGCCGGACTCCGTACGGCCCGCTTCGGGCCCGGGCTCAGCCCAGCGCCTGCGCCAGGTCCGCCACCAGGTCGTCGGCGGCCTCGATGCCGACCGACAGCCGCACCAGGTCCGAGGGCACCTCCAGCGCCGAGCCCGCCGCCGAGGCGTGTGTCATCCGGCCCGGGTGCTCGATCAGGGACTCCACCCCGCCCAGCGACTCCCCGAGCGTGAACAGCTCCGTCCTGTTGCACACCTCGACCGCCGCCTCCTCGCCCCCGGCGACCCGGAAGGAGACCATGCCGCCGAAGTCGCGCATCTGCTTGGCCGCCACCTCGTGCCCGGGGTGCGCCTCCAGCCCCGGGTAGTACACCTGGACGACCTTCGGGTGGGAGACGAGCAGTTCGGCGACCCGCGCGGCGTTGGCGCAGTGCCGGTCCATCCGCACCGCCAGCGTCTTGACGCCGCGCATCACCAGCCAGGAGTCGAACGGCCCGGCGATGGCGCCCATCGCGTTCTGATGGAAGGCCAGTTCGTCGCCCAGCGCGGTGTCGGCGGTGATCAGCGCGCCGCCGACCACGTCGGAGTGGCCGCCCATGTACTTGGTCGTGGAGTGCACCACGACGTCCGCGCCGAGCGCCAGCGGCTGCTGAAGGTAGGGGCTGGCGAAGGTGTTGTCCACCACCAGGCGGGCGCCCGCCGTACGGGCCACGTCGGCCAGCGCCGCGATGTCGGCGACGCCCAGCAGCGGGTTGGACGGGGTCTCCACCCACACCGCCTTCGTGCGCGGGCGCAGCGCGGCGCGCACGGCCGCCGGGTCGGAGGAGTCCGCCACGTCCCACTCCACGCCCCACCGCTCGGCGACCTTCGCGAAGAGCCGGAAGGTGCCGCCGTAGGCGTCGTTCGGGATGACGACGTGGTCGCCGGGGGTGAGCAGGGTCCTCAGCAGGCAGTCCTCGGCGGCCAGTCCGGAAGCGAAGGCCAGCCCGCGCCGCCCGCCCTCCAGCGCCGCGAGGTTCTCCTCCAGCGCACTGCGGGTCGGGTTGGCGCTGCGGCTGTACTCGTAACCGCCGCGCAGGCCCCCCACACCGTCCTGCTTGAACGTGGAGACCTGGTGGATCGGCGGCACCACCGCCCCGGTGGCGGCGTCGGGCTCCTGCCCGGCGTGGATGGCGAGGGTCTCGAAGTGCTGCGCCGGGGTACGCGTCTCGTCCTGCTTCGCGTTCCGCGCCTCGTCCCGTGCTGCGTGCTGGTCACTCATGGCCACGAGCCTAGCCCCGCGGGCCGTACCGTGGAGACATGGAAGCCCTGCTGTTCCTCATCGCCACCGCCGCCGTCGTCGGGCTGCTGATCGTGCCCGCCGTCCGCCGCCGCCGGGAGCTGACCGGTTCCGGGGGCTCCCCCGGCGTCCGGGCCGCCGGCGATCCGGACCGCTACGGCCTCGTACCGCCCGAGCGGCTCGACGTGCGGCTGCCGGGCCCCGACCCGGAGCTGGTCGAGGCGCTGGAGGAGACCCGGCGGACCCAGGACTGGCAGCCCGTCGCCCGGCTGCTCGCACTGACCGGCGACGACCGGGAGCTGCGCTGGCAGCGCGTGCAGTCGCTGGCGGGCGCCGCGGCCGTGGAACTGGCGCGCTCGCGCACCACCCCCGAGGCCCCGGCGGAGCCCGCCCCCTCGGCGGACCGGCCCCCCTCCCTCAGCAAGGAGCAGCCGCCGGCCCCCGCGCCCGCCCCGGACGCGCGCTGGCTGCGCGACTGGCGCACCGCCTCCCCGCGCGACGCCGGCTGCGCGCAGGTGTACGCGCAGTTCCTGGTCTGGCAGGCGCTGGGCGACACCGGCTCGGCCGACCGGCGGATCATCCTGGAGGAGGCCCGCGAGATCGCCCGCGAGGCGATCCGGCTCGCCCCGGCCGACCCCACCGCGTACATCACCGACCTGTTCGCAGCCCGCGCCCTGGGAGTGCGCCGCCCCGAGTTCGAGGAGCGGTGGGAGGAGGTGCGCAGGCGCGCGCCGCACCACATGGGCGCGCACCTGGTGGCGCTGCCGTACTGGTCCGCCAAGGGCAACGGTTCCAAGGAGGACGCCTACGCCTTCGCGCAGCGCGCCGCGGGCGAGGCCCCCGAGGGCAGCCTGCTGCCGGCCCTGCCGCTCTTCGCGGTCTACGACCACCTGCCGGACGCCAACATGGTGCGTGGCCTCTACCGGAGCGCGGTGGTGGAACAGGCCATCGAAGGAGCGCGGTACGCCCTGCACCACGCCTCCGCCGACCACCCCGTCGCCCCGCACGTGCGCCATCTGCTGCTGTGCTTCCTGGTGCGCGCCGAGCGGTATGCGGAGGCTGTGGAACAGGTGCGGGCCGTCGATGGTTATGTCGGTGCGCTGCCCTGGGTCGACGGCGGCGACCCGGTGGCGGAGTACACGGCGTACCGCGCCCTGGCGGTCGCCGGCTACGAGAGCCTGGGCGGCGACGCGGCGCACACCCCGCCGGCGCACTGAGACGTACGGCGGCGTACGGCACACGGTGTACGCCACACGGCGTACACCGCCCGAGGCGGCACCGGGCCCACCGGGCCCGCCGAGGCCACGAGGAGAGTTGAGCATGCTGTTCGGCCACTTCAAGAAGTCCCTCCCGACGGCGGAGGAGGCCCTCAAGGGCCGCCCGGAGCGTCCCTACACCGTCCCCGAGACCCACACCGTCCTGGGCAACCCCCTGCTGGGCCCCTACCCGGAAGGGCTGGAGACCGCAGACTTCGGCCTGGGCTGCTTCTGGGGCGCGGAGCGGAAGTTCTGGCAGACCGACGGGGTGTGGACCACCCTGGCGGGCTACCAGGGCGGCCACACCGAGAACCCGACGTACGAGGAGGTCTGCTCGGGCCTGACCGGGCACACCGAGGCCGTCCGCGTCGTCTTCGACCCGTCGAAGATCACCTACGAGGAGCTGCTGCGGATCTTCTGGGAGTCCCACGACCCCACCCAGGGCTTCCGCCAGGGCAACGACGTGGGCACCCAGTACCGCTCGGCGGTCTACACCCACTCCCCGGAGCAGGAGGCCGCGGCGAAGGCGTCCCGCGACTCCTACCAGGCCGTCCTGACTTCCTCGGGCTACGGCGAGATCACCACGGAGATCCTCCCCGCCGGGCCCTTCCACCCCGCCGAGGCATACCACCAGCAGTACCTGGACAAGAACCCCGGCGGCTACTGCGGCATCGGCGGCACGGGCGTGAGCTGCCCGGTCGGCGTGGCCCGGGCCGAGGGCTGACGGCCGCTCCGTGATACGGATCCGGCCAATATGAATCAGTGCCGAGCACTGCCCCCTCCCGGACAATAGATTTCGGGCATGGCTCGCTCGGCACGCAGCAGATTCGGCGGACTGGAACGTTGGTGGGGCGTCCTCACGGGCGCCCTGCTCATTGCGGCATGGATTGACCGGGCTGTCGGACCGGCGATCGTGGTCATCCTCTCCGCTGCCACGGTCGTGTGGTGCTTCTTCCAGGCACCCGTCATATGCGGCGCTCCGGTGCGCGGGCCCAAGGACGGCTGCCGGAACAACGCATACGGCCTGCTGCTGGGCTGCCGCATACGTCAGCATCGGTGGCAGAAGTTGAAGATGCTCATCTTCCGCCGAAGGTTCAGAGAGTTCTGCACCGGTCTGTTCTCGGACGGCAAGGCGGCTGTCGTCACGCTCGCGGGCGTGGGGAGTTTCCTCTCCGGGCTCATGGCCTTTATCCCGGGGTTGGCGCTGAAGTAGGCGGTCCGTTGGTCGTCCAGGCCCTGCTTTGACCCGGCAACGCCCCCACGTCCTGTTCCGGCGGGGCATGGGGGCGTTGCCGCGTCTTCGGGAATCAGCCGAGGTAGGGCCGGTCGCGGTGCTCCAGGAAGTGCCGGAGCCTGAGTCGCTGGGTACAGCTTGCGGGCGCGGGAGAAGTGCGTGAGCCTACTGCGCCTGTACACGGTCGTGGGCCCGTCTGCTCATCGTCGTGAGAACCGTCCTGCCCTTCGACCATCTGTGAACGGCGGTGTGAGTGCGGGGCGCTCACACCGGCGGCAGGCATCGGGTCCAGGCACCAGTAGCACCTGGGGAACCCGGTCGCCGCCGCACTCCCGGTCCGGCTTTCCTCGGTCGCGGAGGTCGCACGCGCCCGTCGTTCACGAGGTCTGCCGGCTGCGCCCCCGGTACCACAGCGTCAGAGGCGTACCGATCGCGATGGCCGCGAGCACCGCGACCAGGATCCACATGCGCGGCGGCATGGAGTCCTTGGACAGGGCAAAGGCGATGCCCAAGGCGACCCCGGCCGATATGCCGAGTGACGGGCGCCAGTCGTCGTCCCGGATGACCGCGTTCCCGAAGAACGTCAGGAGCCACGGCACCGTCATCATCGCGGCGAAGTACCAGCCGCCGCCGTCTGGGACAGAGCACCCCCGGACCGATTCCCCACAGCCGAGGTGGGCCGACCCCGCGAGCGCCCAGCCGAGCGTTCCCGCGACGACCAGCCCCACCACAAACCCCAGCCCCTTGTTCTCCATACCCGGATGGTAGGTACGGCCCGGACGTGTGAGTACCGCCGCGAACGCCACCGGCGCGCAGTGGGAGGGGACTTGGTCCGGGGGAGGGCTTTGGGGCGGGAACTCCACCCGGCTGCTCGCGACTACTGGTGCCAGCGGAACGGTTCCGGCAGCGGGCACGCCTCCAGCGGCTCGCCCGGCCGGTCGGCCCATTTCCACCACAGGTGCCGACCGGCGCATCTCCACAGCGACCGGCAGGCTCGCCGGCCGTCGTCCCGCCGCCCGGAGAGCACGGAGCCGCCGGACCTCATGGGCCGGCCGCACTCGGGGCAGGCCGGAGCCCCGATGGTCATGCGGCGCACCATAGCGAAGCGCTCCTGCGGCTTCCGCCTCTCCACGGCAGTCCGGAGGTGCACGCCATGATGCGGTCATGCACTTCGTTCCCGAAGATCCCGGCCCGCTTCCCGAGGACATCGTTCCGGCGCTGCGCGGGCCCGCCGGAGAACGCGGTGTGTCCGCCCTGGTCGCGACGGTGGTCGGGGAGCGGTTGCGGAACCAGGCGACAGCCACCTGCCTGGCGGAGTACGAGAGTGAGCACGGCTCGTTCACCGAGGCCGAGCTGCGCGCCGCGGCCGACATGTGGGACCGGGCCGAGCAGAAGGAGAAGCGGTGGCGCGCGGGCGGGTAAAGGCCCTCCGGAGCGCAGGAGCTGGCCAGGACGTAAGGCGCGGACGCAGGAGCGGACGTGGCGTTTCCGGTGCTCAGGGGTATCGGCGCTCAGAGGGTGTCGGGGGCGGTGTCGCCGGGGAGGTCCGCCAGTTCGGCCAGGTCCCGTCCGTCGGAGTCCAGCCAGTACCTGGGGCCGGAGGCGTAGCCGGGGCGGGTCCCCGTCAGCTGCTCGACCATCTCCTTCACCAGCGACGTCGGTGCGTAGCACTGCCCGTCGTACTCCCACCGCAAGGGACGGCTGCGGTCACCGGTCCAGGTCGCGCGGCCGCGCCTGGGGTCTTCGGCGACCCACCTCTCGATCTCGTTGTTGTCCCAGGCCATGGACTCCGGAAAGGCGCGGAACCGGAGTGTCTGGCCGGGTTCGACCGAGCCGTTGTCGATGATGCGCAGCACCGCCTTGCGGTTGCGGGTGCTGTTCGCGGCGCGCTGGGCCGTCTCGGCCTTCTCGGCGCGGGCGGGGACCACGGTGAACTCCTCCAGCCCCGGTACAGGGTAGAGCACCGAGGTCGTCATCACATGTGTCCCCTCGTTCGCCCAGAGCCGGAACTGGACCAGCTTGACGTCGATCCCCATCTCGTTCAGCCATACGGCCGACGAGGTCACCTGCTTCGGGAAGGAGCGGGCGACCAGCACGATCCGGGGCTGCTTGAGCAGTGCGACGTCCAGTTCGTCGCCGCAGTGCGCCCGGACGGCCTGCAATGCTTTCGAGGTGTCGTGCTCCTCACCGGAACGCCGCAGGAAATCCGCGTGGATGCGGGCCAGGTCCTCTTCGGTGAAGCGGGACACCATGGCCGCGTAGGTGATGGCCTGCAGGTGCACGTCGTCCGGAGCATCGTCGCGTTTGAGCTCTATGACGACGAGGTGCCCCTCGGAGTCGAGGGCCAGCAGGTCCAGCCGGTCGCGGACTCTGTCCCCGCTCGGTGTGGCCCACCTGTCGTACTCCTCGGTCAGGATGAGCAGGCCCGGCTCGATGAGGGAGGGGTCGGCGATGATCCACTTCTGCAGATCGGCCCGTTCCCGCAGTCCCAGGTCGGCCAGCCGGGCCTCCTCCGCTTTCACGGGCTGTGCAGCGCCGATGATCGACACCCTTTCAATCGCCATGTAAGTTCCCCAGGTTGCCGTTCGTCTCGCACCGCCTGAAGTCTAGGAAGGGATCGCGGTCCGCCACAGCCCCGCCCGTGGGCGGCCTTCGGCGCGCTCCTCGCGGGAAGCACCCGACGTGCTACGGACCGGCCCGGGGGCGCGCGGGCCGGTCGTATCGTCCTATGCTGCGCCCAGTCATGGCGGTGCGGCCGTCCGGAAGCGGGTTCACGCCGTCCGAGCGCCGGGGTCCGCCGGTTCCCCGCAGGTTCTGAGCGATACCAAGGAGACTTCCAGTGCTCTCACGGGACGAGGCCATCGACTCCGCCCGCCGGTTCCTCGACGAGGCTTTCCCCGAGGGGGAGTTCACGATCGTCGTGCAGCCCGAACTGACGCAGGAGCACTCGGTGGCGTGGGCGGTGCGGTTCGACTCGCAGGAGCACATCGACACCGGGAACATGGCGCTGGCGCCCTTCGTCCGCGTGGTGGTCGTGCCCAAGGACGGCAGCGGGCCGCATTTCCCCCCGACCCACCAGCCCCTCGGCGAGTACCTGGGGGAATTGGCCAAGGACGCCTACACCACCGGCGCCTGACAGCCTGTCACCCCCGTGGACGCCGCCCCCGCCCAAGCCGGGCGGGGGCGGCGCGGGGAGCCGGGGTACGGGTCATGGCACGTCCTCGTGGGTCGCCGTCACGCAGACGCGGGGCCAGCGCGGCTCCCCCTCCGCCGCGTCGGCGTCCAAGCACGCCGTCAGCCCGAACTTCCCGGAGGCGGGGACCATTCGCGTGTAGGCGTCGTGCCCGACCACCACGCTGTCCACCGCCACCTTGTCGTCGGCGGTGGTGATCCGCACCCTGTCGCCGATCCCGGCCTGGCGGATCCGCCCCCACGCCGCCTCGCAGACGGCGCTGTATCTGATCTGCAGGCTCACCGGTTCCGTCCGTTCCGCCAGGGTGACCACCCTGGCGTCGCAGTTCGGGTCCTTCGGGTCCAGGTGCAGGCAGGTCTCGCCGGAGCAGCTCTCGCTCGGAACGGGGAACGGTTTGCCGTCGGCGGGCGGCGGCGCCTTCGGCGCGCCGTCGCCCCACACCTTCTCCACCACCACCGGGGTGAGGGCGCCCAGCAGGGTGATCAGGAGCGCTCCCATCAGCGTCTGCGGGCTGTGCCGGGATGTCCAGGCCGCCAGCCGACGCCACCACGGCCGCCGGGCGGGCGGGTCCCCGGGAGCGCCGGACGCGGGAGTGCCGGGGTCGGGTGGAGCGGGGTCGGGTGGAGCGGGGTCCGGGGGACCGTGGTCCGGGGAGCGCGCCTCGTCGCGGTCGGTCACACCGTCTCTCCTCTCGGGTGCGTGCGATGGGAGGGCACAAGGTGGTTTTTCCCGCACCGGACGTCACCGAGGGAAAACAGCGGGTCACTTTCGGCCAAATATCCTCCGCTCGGAGCGGACGCGCGTGTGGGCCGCCCGCGCGCGGCGGGCGGCCCACAACGGGTCGGGCAGCGGTGGCGGGGTCAGGCCGAGACGGTCTGGAACTCCCGCAGGAACGCCTCGCCGAACGCCTTGAGGTCGTCCGGCTTGCGGCTGCTGATCAGGGTGTTCGGTCCTTCGGTGCAGACGGAGACCTGCTCGTCGACCCAGTTGGCGCCGGCGTTGCGCAGGTCGGTCCGCAGGCTCGGCCAGGAGGTGATCTTCCTGCCGCGCACCACGTCCGCCTCGATCAGCGTCCACGGGCCGTGGCAGATCACCGCCACCGGCTTGCCGGTCTGGAAGAACTCCCGGACGAAGGAGACGGCGTCGTCGTCCGTCCGCAGGAAGTCGGGGTTGGCGACGCCGCCGGGCAGCACCAGCCCGTCGTAGTCCTCGACCGCGGCCTGGCCGACCTGCTTGTCCACCTCGAAGGTGTCGGCCTTGTCGAGGTGGTTGAACGCCTGGATCCGCCCGCCGTTGGTGGACAGCAGGCTCGGGGTGCCCCCGGCGTCGATCACGGCCTGCCACGGTTCGGTCAGCTCTACCTGCTCCACGCCCTCGGGGGCGACGAGAAAGGCGACCTTCACTTCTGCCACGTCCTTTCGGCAGCTCGGGTCCTCGGTACGTGCTCCGTACTCCCCCGTACTCGGATACGGGTTTCCGCCGGGAGCGGTCCTATGCCGCTTTCCGTGTCTTTCCGGGCGGAACGGTCCCGCATCACGGCACCGTCCGCACCTCCCGCCCCGCTCGCCCCGTCCGCCTCCCCGATGGCGCGGACGGCCCGCCGGAGCGGTTGCTCCGGCGGGCCGCCGCCCGCGCCGCGGGCCGCTTCGCCGGCGTTGGCTCGGGGACACGGTGCCGCCCGTGTGACCGCGGGGGTCATCTGGTGCGGTAGGCGTTGACGATCGTCTGGGACAGGGTGTCTCCCTTCCCGTCCTTCACGGTCGCCCTGAAGGAGACCGTGCCCTTCCTGCCGGGGTTCCTGAAGACGATCTTCCCCTTCCTGACGGCGGTCCTCTTCCAGCTCCTGCCGCCGTCGAAGGAGACGTGGACGGTCAGCGACTTCAGGTTCTTGCCGGCGGCCGATCCCTGGACGGTGACCGGTACCGGCATGGTGGCCATCGCCCTGGCCGTGCCGTCCAGGGCCAGCTTCGGCGCGAAGCGCACCGCCGTCGCCGGGAGACGGGTCTCCCGGGAGGTGCGGGCCGAGGTGAAGGTGTGGGAGGTGCTCACCCTCGTGCTCAGCCGGGAGGCCTTGCCGCGGCTGAGGGTGGTGACCAGCTTGTACTCCGCCCTGCCCCTGGGAAGGGCGAAGCCGGTGTGGTCGAGGATCTCCTTCTCCTCGGCGTACTTCTTCCCGTTGCGGTACAGGGTCGTCCGCGCCGAGTCGTACAGGCTCTCGCCGAGGTTGCCGGCGCCGTCCGCCAGCGGGTTCAGCGTGCCGTGGAGGTCGTCGCCGTCGCGGAAGATGCCGCTGTACTCGTCCAGGTGGGGTCCGAAGACGCCGTTGTTGAAGGTGCGGTCGTAGCTCCTGCCCGCGGCGAACTTCCGCTCGTCGGTGTAGTAGCCGGCCTCGAACCCGCCCCCTGGGCCGAGTTGGGTGAAGTACTGCGACCACCGGGCGCCCCCGGCCTTGACGTAGACCGTGGTGGTGCTCGGGATCCTGCGCTCGGTCCCGACGAACGAGCCCACACCGGAGGGCACGGTGGCCAGGACGCCGGTGCGGCCGGGGGCCGGGGCGCCCTGCCGGACGTTCAGCCTGGCCATCTCCGATTTCCTTGTGTGCGTCCTCAGGCCGGTGTAGAAGCCGCCCTCGCGGACGTGGAAGGTGTTGTAGTCGGTGCCGCCGCGGGTCCACACGGCGGCGGCGGTCGAGGTGACCTCGACGTCGCCCGTGCCGCCGGTCTGCGCGGTGCGCAGGGTCCGCCCGCCGCCCTCCGTACCGCCGTAGAGGCCGACGTGGCCGTCGTCGCCGAGGGTGCCGGCGTACTCGACGGACAGGTCGATCTGCCTGGCCCCGCGGTCCGGCACCGTCATCCTCACCTCCTTCGCCTTGCGGGCGTCGAAGGTGAGGGCGGTGTCCTCGGTGAGCCGGACCGCCGGGGCCACGAGCCAGTCGCTGCCCTCGTACTCCTCCTCGGTGCTGCCGGGCAGGGCGATGTCGGTGGACAGGGCGTAGGTGCCCTTGGGCACCCGCAGGGTGGTGGCGCCGTCCTCGCCCGTCAGGCTCTTGAACACGTCGACCCGGTAGCCGACGAGCATGCCGCTCCACAGAGGGGCCGGCCCGCCGTCGCGGCCGAGGGCGCGCACGG
The DNA here is from genome assembly GCF_043660855.1 of Streptomyces shinuiensis. NCBI lineage: Bacteria > Bacillati > Actinomycetota > Actinomycetes > Kitasatosporales > Streptomycetaceae > Streptomyces > Streptomyces shinuiensis. The sequence goes on from NZ_JBIHML010000001.1 coordinate 2,105,742, forward strand.
TCAGGTCGTAGGACTCCACCTCGCGGTCGACGGCGCCGGCGGTACGGATGCTCCGGCCGCCGCCGGTCGCGGTGACCGCCACGCTGTAGCCGCCGTTGACGCTGCCGCCGAGCCGGGTGTCGGCGGTGACCGCGACCTCGGCCGTACCGCCCGCGGGGACGGTGATCTCGTCGGCGGCCAGGGCGAACATGCCCTTGGGCGCGGCCTTGCCCCGGGGGTCGGTGCCGGCTGCGGTCAGGGAGAGGGTGACGTCCTCGGTGCCCAGGTTGCGGTAGGTGATGTCCTTGGTGACCGGCTTGTCGTCGCCGTGCGGCCACTGGGCGGTGCCGAAGCCGATCGACACCGGTTCGGCGACGATCGTCTGCTCGAGCGCCTTGTTCACATCGGCACGGCCGGAGCCCTGCTGGAAGGCGGAGTAGCCCTTGCCGGGCTTGGTGGAGGCCGTCAGCGCGCCCTTGATCCGCTCGCCGGTCCAGTCGGGGTGCCGCTGGGCCAGCAGTGCCGCCGCGCCCGCGACGTGCGGGGTGGCCATGGAGGTGCCGGAGATGGAGACGTAGCCGTCGGCGACCGGGTCGCCCTCCCGCTCGACCAGGCTGCCCTCGGCCGCCGCGGCGCCGATGTCGACGCCGGGGGCGGTCAGGTCGGGTTTGACCGCGCCGTCCCCGGTGCGCGGGCCGATGGAGGAGAAGCCGGCGAGGACGTCCTGCCGGTCCACGGCGCCGACCGTCAGCGCGGCGTCCGCGCTGCCCGGGCTGGAGACGCTGGATGCGTAGGGGCCCTCGTTGCCGGCGGCGATGACGAAGAGGGCGCCGCTGTCCCGCGACAGCCGGTTGACGGCGTCCTCCATCGGGTCGATCTCGGGGGTGTCGCCGCCGCCGAGGCTGAGGTTGACCACCTCGGCACCCTGTGCGACGGCCCACTCCATCCCGGCGATGATCTCGGAGTCGCTGCCGTAGCCGTCGTCGTCGAGGACCTTGGCGTTGAGCAGCTTCGCGCCGGGGGCCACGCCCTTGTACCGGCCCTCGGACCCCGCTCCGGAGCCGGCCGCGATGGAGGCGACGTGGGTGCCGTGCCCGTAGCGGTCCCGGGTGTCCTCGGAGGCGGTGAAGTTCTTCTCCCCGGCTATCCGCCCGGCGAAGTCGGGGTGGGCGGCGTCGATGCCGGTGTCGAGGACGGCGATGGTGACGCCCCTGCCGTCGTAGCCGGCCTTCCATGCCGCCGGAGCGCCGATCCGCGCGGTGCTCGTGTCGAGCGCCGCCCTGCGGACGCCGTCGAGGGAGACGGTGGCGACCCCGGGCGCCGCCGCGAGCTGCCCGGCCGCGGCCGGGCGGGTCAGGGCCCTCCACGCCTTCGCGGCCCGGTCCCCGGCGACGGCCAGCGCCTCGCCGTTGACCGACCGGAAGGCGGCGCGCACGGTCGGGTCGGCCTCGGCGTGGAGTTCGGCCCTGGCCGCGGGCTCGGCGCCGCGGTAGGTGACTATGACCGGTACGTCGTTGCCGGTCCTGTCGCGGTACTGATCGCGGCTCAGCTCGGTGACGTCGAACAGCCGCCGGTCGAGCCTGCGTTCGGCGATGAGCCGGGTGACGTCCTGCGGGATCACATAGGTGCGGCCCCTGGTGCGGACGACCCGGACGGGTACGTCCTCGCGTCCTTCGGCGCGGATCATCCCGGTGACCCTGCCGTGCCGGTCCAGCACGACCCGGTCGCCGGTGACGAGGGTGACGGAGCGCCGGCCGCGCTCGGTCCGGTCGGTTCCCCGCGGTGGACCCGCCCGGGACGGCCCCGTTCCCGGCCCTGTCCCCGGCGCGGTCTCCGGCGCGGCGTTCGGGCCGGTCCCCGGGGCGGCGGACGATGCGGTGGTCAGCCCCGTCGTCAGTGCGACGGCCACGGCGGTGGCTATCGCGGCGGCGACCGCTCTCTTCCGTTGCGTCAATTCTCCCCCTGGTGAAGTGATCACCATGCGTGGGGGACCCCTGCGGCCCCCGGCGCGATCAGTCTGCGGGAGGGCCTGACGCCCGCACCATACGGCCTCGTATGGGACAGGTGTTCTGGGTGTGACGCCCGTCGGGGCCCCTTCCGCGCGGGGTCCCCTGCGCCGGGCTCGCCGGCTCTCGCGGGAGGGAGGACGCTCCCGGCGCCCTCCCGGTTCACTTCCGCACCGCTCCTCCCGCCGCCCCACCGCCCCTCCCGCCGCCCCCGCCGGCCGGGCGGTCCACGCGCTCGGTGGTGACCCGTCCGTCCCGGATGGTGGCCACGCGGGTCGCGCGGCGGGCGATGGCGCTGTCGTGGGTGACGAGGACGAATGTCAGACCGTGCGTCCTCCACCGGCCTTCGAGCACCTCCATCACCTCGTCGCGCATCGACTCGTCGAGGTTTCCGGTGGGTTCGTCGGCGAGCAGTACGTCCGGCTGCTTGACCAGGGCGCGGGCGATGGCGACGCGCTGCTGCTGACCGCCGGACATCTCGCCCGGCAGATGGCCGAGCCGCTCGCCGAGCCCGACGGATTCCAGCGCCTCCGCGGCGCGCCGGCGCCGTGCCGCCGCCCCGGTCCCCAGGGGGACGAGCGCGGTCTCGACGTTCTCCCGGGCGGTGAGGGTGGGGATGAGGTTGAAGCCCTGGAACACGAACCCGATCCGCTCCGCACGCAGCCGCGTCAGCTTCGACTCGCCGAGCCGGGCGAGGTCCGTTCCGTCGAGTTCGACGCTGCCGGAGGTGGGCCGGTCCAGCCCGCCGAGCATCTGCAGAAACGTGGACTTGCCGCCTCCGGTCGGGCCCTGGACGACGAGTCTCTCGCCGTCCTCCACGGTCAGGTCGACGCCGTCCAGGGCGTGGACGGCCTTCCCGCCTCGCGCGTAGCGCTTGGTGACGCCGGTCAGTCGGTACATGGCTGATCTCCTGGGGTGGTGAGGGAAGGGGACGGTGCCGCGTCCCGGGGGGACCGGACGCGGCACCGGGCCGGGACGGCCCGTGCGGGCGCGCACGGGCCGTGAGGGGGCGAGGCCTTCAGGCGACGCGGCGCAGCGCGTCGGCGGGGCGCAGCCGGGCGGCGCGCCAGGCGCCGAAGGCTCCCGCGACAAGGCCGCCCGTGACGGCCAGTGCGACCGCCGACGCGATGACGCGCAGGTCGACGGGGGCGGTGAGCGCGATGTCCAGGGCCCGCTCCCCCTCCTGCCCCAGGAGGCGCGCGGCGCCTCGGGCCGGGCCGGGGCCGGCGGTCGCCGCACCGGGGGCCGCTCCCAGCGACGCCGTCAGCGTCGGGCTGACGGCGGTCACCGCGTACGCGCCCGCGCAGCCGAGGGCGATGCCCAGCCCACCGCCGAACAGCCCGTTGGCCAGGGCCTCCCCCATCACCTGGCGGGTGACCCGGCCGCTGCGCCAGCCCAGCGCCTTGAGGGTGCCGAACTCGCGTACCCGGCGGCCGACCGCCGAGGAGGTGAGCAGCCCGGCGACGAGGAAGGCGGCGGCCAGCACGGCGTAGGACAGCCATCTGCCGACGCCCTCGGCGAGGTCCGCGGCCGTGCCGAGGGAGCCGGAGACCGTCTTGGCCAGGTCTGCCGAGGTGGTGACGGTGGTGCCCGGGACCTCCTTCAGCACGGCCGACTCCACGTCCCCGATCCGCTGGGAGTCGGTGGCCCGGACGTAGACGGTGGTGATCGCGTCCCCGGCGTCGGCGAGTTCCTGCGCGCGTTCCAGGGGGATGTAGACCTGGGCGGCGGGCTGTCCGCTGTCGGCGGTGGCGATGCCGACGACCTTGAAGCCGGTGCCGGTGATGTCGAGGGTGTCGCCGACGGCGATGTCCTCGCTCTTGGCGTGCGCGCTGTCCACGACGGCGACGTCGGCGCCGGTCTCGTCCTCCTCGAAGCCGCGCCCGCCGGTGATGGCGGAGGAGGTCAGCGGGCCCAGGTCGGGGGTGCGGACATCGGTGCCGTAGAGGGTGTAGGTGTCGACCCGGAAGTCGGCGCCGCCCCCCTCGACCCGGTCGCCCTGTTCCCCGGGGCCGCCCCGGCCGCGCAGCTCGCCGGGGGTGAACTCGCCGCCCACCGTGACGGAGTTCAGACTCAGCCCGCCCACCGCGGCGGCCACGCCGTCCTGCTCCGCGATCGTGTCGACCGTACCCGCGCCGAGGGTCTGGAAGCCCTGGACGACCAGTCGCTCGTTGCTCTGCTCCTCCCCGTCCTCCCCGGCGTCGAACCTGAAGCGGGGGCGCCTGGCCTGCCCGTCCTCCTCCGGCGGCTGCTGCGCCTTGGTGACGGTCATGTCCGTGCCCAGGCCGTAGAGGGACTCCAGGACCTCGTCCTGGGCCCGCTTCATCCCGGTGGAGACGGAGCTGACGACGATGACCAGCGCGATGCCGAGCGCCAGCCCGGAGGCGACGAGAAGCGCCGCCTTCCCGCGGCGGCACAACTCCCGCCGGAGGTAGGTGAGGAACATGCGCGAGAACGTAGAAGCGCCCGCTGACGTTTCACTGAGGTTCTGATGAGAGGGCCGTGAGAAGCCGCCGGCCGCGCGGAGCCGGCGGAGTGGCCCGGGAGCACCGAAGGCGGCGGGCGCGGCGTGTGGGCCGCGTCCGCCGCCTTCGCGGGGACGGGTTCCGGCGGGGCCGGAGGAACCGGGGCCGGGCGGGGCGCCGGCGCTGTGGCGGACGCCGGGCCGTCAGAGGGCGGAGCCGGCCTTCCAGTCCTCCCAGGACATGTTCCAGCCGTTGAGGCCGTTGTCCGGGGTGATCTGCTTGTCGGGCGAGTTCTTGACTATGACGACGTCGCCCAGGAGCGAGTTGTCGAAGAACCAGGCACCGTCCTGACCGGGGTCGTCCGCGCCCTGGACGTCGTTCAGCCCGACGCAGCCGTGGCTGGTGTTGACGTTGCCGAAGACCGAGTCGGCACCCCAGTAGTTGCCGTGGATGAAGGTGCCGGAGGTCGACAGGCGCATGGCGTGCGGCACGTCGGGGATGTCGTACTCGCCCTTGCCGTCGTCGTCGGTGAAGCCGACGGTCGCGCCGTTCATCCGGGTCTCCTTGTACTTCTCGGAGATCACCATCTGGCCGTTGTAGGTCGGGGTCTCGGGCGCGCCCGCGGAGATCTTGAAGGTCTTGACGGTCTTGCCGTCCCGGACGACCTTCATGGTCTTGGTCTTCACGTCGACCGTGCTGACCTGGGAGCGGCCGACGGTGAAGCTGAAACTCTTGTCCTGGACGCCGGTGACGCCGTCGGCGCCCTCGACGCCGTCGAGGTTGAGGTCGACGGTGACCTTGGAACCGGCCTTCCAGTAGTCCTCGGGGCGGAAGTCCAGGCGGGTGTCGCTGAACCAGTGGCCCACGACCTCCTGGCCGCTGGTGGTGTTGACCTCGATCGCGGCCTGGACGTCCTTCTTGTTGGTGATGCCCTTGTCGAAGTTGAGGGAGACGGGCATGCCGACGCCGACGGTCGAGCCGTCCTCGGGCGTGAAGTAGCCGATGAAGCTGCTGTCGGGCGAGACCGTGGTGAAGGTCGAGTTCTCCAGCACCTTGCGGCCCTCGGAGTCCTCGGCCTCGGCGGAGATCGTGTACCGGGTGGCGCGCTCCAGCTGGCCGTTGGGCTTCCAGCCGCTGCCGTCGGCCGCGAGGGTGCCCTCGACCTCCTGGCCGGTCGCGGCGGCCTTCATGGTCACCGAGGTGAGTTTGCCGCTCTTCACCACGACCTTGGCCGCGTGGATGCTGGCGTTGTCCGCTCCGTTTTTGGGCGTGACGACTATTCGGGCGTCGGAGGACTTCTCCGCCGCCGCCCTGTCCACCTGGGCCTGCCCCTTCTCCGGCTTCTTCGCGGGGTCGGCGTCGGACTCGCCGCCGCTGCCGCTCTCGCCCCCGCACGCCGACAGTGTGAGCACTCCACTGAGCAGCGCGGCCGCCGCAACGACGCTCCTGCGGCGCTTGCCGTCCCTCATCACACGCTTCTCCATCCGCTTACGAACCTCCGGCTCCCCGTTCCGCGTCCCACGCCGTCCGGTGCAGGCGAGGCGGGACGTCCACCCCACGGCCGCACGTACGAGAACGCGAGGGAACTGTGACCCGTTCCACCCAGGGTAAGACTGTGGGGTAAGACACCCTTCGGTCACCAGAGGTTGCACTGGCGGGCGGGAATTCCCCCGCGGTTCCGGATCGTTACCGACAGGCCCGTCCCCTGTGACACCCGATCACATCACAGCGCTTTCCTCCTGTCACGGTGCCTATATGGCAATGTGACCGATTTCGCATGAGGTGGCCGGGCGGTGGAGCCCGCGGGAACCGGCCGCCCTTCACGCGGCCCCCCTCCCGTCGTTAGCATCGGTCGCAGCACCACCGATCCGCTGTACCGAGGGGGCCCTTCCGTGCGAGCACACCGTCGACCGCTGGTGACCGCCGCCGTCGCGGGCGGTCTCCTGTGCGGTCTGTGGTTCGTACCGTCCGCGAACGCCACCGGCGACGGCGAGCCGGCCGGAACCGCCGCCTCCCGGGCACAGGCCGGGGCACAGGTCCAGACCGGATCCGGGGGCGAGCTCCTGCTGGCCGACACCGGCAGCTTCGACAGCACGCCCTATCTCGTCGGCGGCCTCGGTTTCCTCGGCGCGGGCGCCGCCCTGCTGGTCAACGCGCGCCTCCGGTCCGGCCGCGAGGGTCTCACGCCAGCGGCCCGGTGACGGCCTCGGCCGCCGCCACCAGCCCTCCCCCGCGGACGAACGCCTCAGCCGCCGCCAACTCCGGCGCCAGATAACGATCTTCTCCCGGGCCCCGCATCCCGGCCTCGCGCGCCGCGGCCACCACCGCCGAGGCGGCGGGCGAAGGGGTCAGCCCGCCCGCCGCGCGCAGCTCGACCGCGCGGGCGGCCGCGCACAGCTCCACGGCCACCACGCGGGTCAGCCCGTCGACGGCGGTGCGCAGCTTGCGGGCGGCCGACCAGCCCATCGAGACGTGGTCCTCCTGCATCGCCGAGGACGGGATCGAGTCCACCGAGGCCGGGACCGCCAGCCGCTTCATCTCGCTCACCAGGGCGGCCTGGGTGTACTGGGCGATCATCAGCCCCGAGTCCACCCCCGCGTCGCCCGCCAGGAAGGGCGGCAGCCCGTGGCTGCGGTTGCGGTCCAGCAGCCGGTCGGTGCGGCGCTCGGCGATGGAGGCCAGATCGGCCGCGGCGATGGCGAGGAAGTCCAGCACATAGGCGACCGGGGCGCCGTGGAAGTTGCCGTTGGACTCCACCCGCCCCGCCTCGGGGAGCACCACCGGGTTGTCCACGGCCGCCGCCAGTTCCCGTTCGGCGACGGTGCGGGCGTGCGCCAGGGTGTCGCGCCCGGCGCCGGCGACCTGGGGGGCGCAGCGCACCGAGTAGGCGTCCTGCACGCGCGGGGCGTCGTCCTGGTGGTGGCCGGTGAGCCCGGAGCCGGCCAGGACCTTGAGCATGTTGGCGGCCGAGGCGGCCTGACCGGGGTGCGGACGGACGGCGTGCAGTTCGGGCGCGAGCACCCGGTCGGTGCCCAGCAGCGCCTCCAGGGTGAGGGCGGCGGTGATGTCGGCGCAGGTCAGCAGCCGGGCGAGGTCGTCGCAGGCCATCACCAGCATGCCGAGCATGCCGTCGGTGCCGTTGAGGAGGGCCAGTCCCTCCTTCTCCCGCAGCTCGACGGGGGCCAGCCCGTGCCCGGCCAGCAGCTCGGCCACCGGCCGCACCCGCCCGTCGGGCCCCTCGGCCTCCCCCTCGCCCATCAGGGCCAGCGCGCAGTGCGACAGCGGCGCCAGGTCGCCGGAGCAGCCGAGCGAGCCGTACTCGTGGACGACGGGTGTGATGCGCGCGTTGAGCAGGTCCGCCATGGCGCGGGCCACCTCGGGCCGCACCCCGGTGCGGCCCGAGGCCAGCGTCTTCAGTCTCAGGAACATCAGCGCCCGCACCACCTCGCGCTCCACCCGCGGGCCCATGCCGGCCGCGTGCGAGCGGACGATGTTGCGCTGGAGCTGTACGCGCAGCTCGGCGGGGACGTGGCGGACGGCCAGGGCGCCGAAGCCGGTGGAGACGCCGTAGACGGGGTCGGGGGCCGCGGCCAGGTCCTCGACGACCCGGCGGGCGGCGGCGAGGGCGGCCAGCGCCTCGTCGGACAGTTCGACGCGGACCAGGCCGCGGGCGACGGCTACGACGTCCTCGGCGGTGGTGCCGGAGGGGCCGATCACCACACGGTTCTGCATATCCATATTCAGGAACACTAAAGAGTGAATCGAGTTCTGTCACGACCTCGCCGGGACCACGCCGGACCGTGTACGCACCCGGGCCCGCGCTTCGCCGCTCACACGTCCAGGCCGCGCAGCCGGCGGCGGTCGCCCGGGGCCCCGATCCGCCCCTGCTCCGCCTGGTCGGCCAGGCGGACCACGGCGTCCCCGGTGTACTCGGGGGCCTCCGCGTCCCCGGCCGCCCCGGTCTCCCCGCAGCCCTCGCGCCCGGCCACCACCGGCTTGTCGGTGCGGGCGGCCTTGGCCCGGTACTGGGCGGCGTCGGCGAGGCGGAACAGCCGGCGGGCCGAGCGGACCGGGCCTATCGGGTCGCCCGTCGAGGCGACCCCGCAGGCCACCCCCTGCCCCGTCTCCAGCTCCGCGGCCCGGCGGCACACCTCGTCCGCCACCTGGACCACCTCGTCCGCCGGCGGCCCCACCGCCAGCAGGCAGAACTCGTCCCCGCCCAGCCGGGCGGCCAGGGTGTCCGGGAGCATCGCGCCGCACAGGGACAGCACCGAGGCGAAACGTTCCAGCAGCCGGTCGCCCGCCTCGTGGCCCAGCACGTCATTGACCCCCTTCAGCCCGTTGACGTCGCAGACCAGCAGGCTGACCACCGTCCCGTCCGCGCGGTGCCGCTCCAGCGCCTCGTCCAGCCGCACATCCACCGCCCGGCGGTTCGCCAGGCCGGTGAGGGGATCGGTGAAGGCCAGCCGGCGCACCTCCTCCAGCCGCTCGGTCTGGGCGATCCCGGCCGCGATCACCGACGCCAGCGCCTCGGCGAAGTCCGCGTCGGCACGGCCGAAGACCGGCTGCCCGGGCTCGCGCGCCACGTACAGCTCGCCCCACGCCCGCCCGTCCACGACGACCGGGGCGACCACGCAGCAGCCGCGCCCCCGCCGGCGCAGTGCCGGCGGCCGGCCCTCCTGGGGCGTCCCGGGCGCGTACCGGGAGGCCTGCCCCCCGCCGGAGGCCGTCTCCACCCAGGCGCGTGTCCCGGCCCCCGGGCCGCTGCCGTGACGCAGGCCGGTGATCTCGGGGAAGTCGTGGACCGGGTACGTCTCGTCCTCGGGGAACTCCTCCTCGTCCCCGCGCCGCTCGCCGGTGTTGACCAGCACCCGCAGCAGGCCGCGCTCGCGCTCCCAGACGGACAGGGCCGCGAAGGAGCCGCCCAGCGCGGCCCGCGCGCCCTCGGCGGCGGTGCGGGCGAGGTCGCGCAGGGTGTGGGCGGCGGCCATCTCCTGCGCCAGCCCCACCACGGTCCTCAGCCGCGCGTCGTCACCCATGCCGTACCCGATCCACACGACCCAGGTTATGGGCCTTCACTCCGGGTCGCCGACCGGCTCGCACCGGCCCGTCCGGCTCACCGGGCTCGTGCCCGCTCGCTCCCGGGTCACTCACCCGGCCAGCTCGGGGCCCGCTTCTCGTTGAAGGCGGCCACGCCCTCGGCCCGGTCGCCGGAGAACGCCACCGAGCGCCAGGCCGCGTCCTCGACCTCCAGACCGGCGCGCAGATCCATCCCCCATCCGGTGCGCAGCGCCCGCTTGGCCGCCCGCAGGCCCACCGGCGAGTTGGCGGCGATGCGCCGGGCCAGCTCCAGCGCCTCGGCGCGGTCCTCGCCGCGGGCCGCCAGATGGTCGACCAGGCCCAGCTCGCGGGCCTCCTCCGCCTCCACCCTGCGCGCGGTGAAGACCAGCTCGGCGGCGCGGGCGGCGCCCACCCGGCGCGGCAGGAGCTGGGTGCCGCCACCGCCGGGGATCACCCCGACCGACACCTCCGGCAGACCGACCACAGCGGTGGGGTCGGCGACGATCAGGTCGCAGGACAGGGCCAGCTCGAAGCCGCCGCCGAGCGCGAACCCGTGCACGGCGGCGATCGTCGGCACCGGCAGCTCCAGCACCCCGGTGTAGGCGGCGCGGGCGTACGGCCGCTGCCGGGACAGGTCGGCGTCGCTGAAGGAGTTGCGCTCCTTCAGGTCCGCGCCCACGCAGAACGCCCGCTCGTGGGTGGAGGAGAGCACCACGGCGCGCACCCGCCGGTCCGCGGCGAGCGCGGCGCAGGCGTCCCCGATGTTCCGCGCCATCTCGGTGGAGACGGCGTTCATCGCCTTCGGCCGGTCCAGCACCAGCTCGGCGACGTGCCCGTCCGGCTCCCGCCGCACCGCGACCCACTCGCCGAACCGCTCCTCGCCCGCGCCCTCGCTCACGCCCGCGCCCTCGCTCACGTCGTCCACACAGCCCTTCCGGTTAACGACCGCTCACTGGTGTACGAGCGCATCATGCCATCCGCCCCGCCCGGCGGGTCAGGGGCGAGCGGCGGTGCGCGGACGAAAGCACCGGAAGCGGTCGCGGTACGGAACCGCCGGGCGGCGGTCAGGAACCGGAGGAGCGGCGGGTCAGCAGCCAGGGCTCGATGACGCCGAGACCGCGCACCGGGCGCTGGTAGAGGGGGCGGAGCGCGAAGCGGTACGACGCGTCGGCGTCCGTCTCCTTCTCCGACTCCGGCGCCTCCCCGGCGGCTACCAGCTCGGCGCGCAGCGCGCCGTCCACCAGCACCGCGTCCTTGGGCGCTATCGAGGTCAGCCGGCTGGCCAGGTTGACCGTGTTGCCGAAGACGTCGCCCATCCGGGTGGTGACCGTGCCCAGTGCCATGCCCACCCGCAGCTCCGGCATCGTCGCGTCGTTGGCCAGGGTCTCGATCAGCCGCAGCCCGATCTCGGCCGCGGTGCCCGCGTCGTCGGCGACGTAGAGCACCTCGTCGCCGAGCGTCTTGATCAGCCGGCCGCCGTGCGCGGCGACCAGGTCGGCGGCGGTGGTCTCGAACGCCTCGACCAGCTCGCCCAGCTCCTCCTCCTCCAGCCGGCGCGTCAGCCGGGTGAAGCCGACCAGGTCGGCGAAGGCGACCGCCAGGCGGCGGTCGACCATCTCCTCGTCGTCGGCCGCCTGCACCACCCGGCCGGTGGCGGCGGCGAGCTGCCGCCGCCAGACGTACACCAGGAACTCCTGGAGCTCCGGCAGCAGCAGCTCGACCAGCGGGTAGGCCACCTCGGTGCGGGTCATGCCCGGCTCGGGCGGCTCGGTCAGGCCCTCCAGGAAGGAGTCGATCTGCCACTCGGCCAGCCGCGCGGTGGTCTGCCCGGTGGACCGCGCCACCTGCACCGCCATCGCCTCGCTCAGCAGCCCCGCCTCCACCAGACCGGCCAGCCGCCGCAGCGCGATCACGTCCGTCTCGGTGAGCGCCCTGGCCTGGCCGATGTCGGCGAACCCCATCGCGCGCCAGAAGCGGGCGGCCAGCCCCATCGGGACGTCGGCGGCACGGGCCGCCTGGAAGGGCGTGTACTGCCGGCCGGCGCCGAGGATCAGCTGCTCGATGCGGAGCGCGAGGGGGTCCGCCTCCGGATGGGCCGGGCCGTGGGCCGCCTCACCGGCCGCCTCGCCGTCCGTCGCCGGCTCTTCGGCTGGGGTGCCCGAGTCGTCCACTGCCCTTCCGATCCACTCACTGACGCCGCGCCCACCGCGCTGGGTCGACTCAACGATACGGCAGGTGTGCCCTGGCTCACTCTCCCGGCGGCCGCTCCCGCGGCTGCCCCGGCGGCCGCCCCTACGCCTCCTGCGAACCGGGCCTGAGGTGCACGATGTCGCCAGCGCCCACCGGCTGCTGCACGCCCTCGGCGCCGGCCAGGACCAGCCGCCCCCCGCCGTCCACCGCGACCGCCTCGCCCAGCAGCTCGCGCTCACCGGGCAGCACCGCGCGCACCCGCCGGCCCAGCGTGGCGCAGCCGGCGGTGTACGCCTCGCGCACGCCGCTCGCCTCCGGGTCGCCGCCGGCCTCCCGCCAGCGGCCGTACCACTCCTGAAGCGAGCGCAGCACCGCGCGCAGCAGGGTGTCGCGGTCGGTGACGCGCGCGCCCGCCAGGGCCAGGGAGCCGGCCGCGGGCACCGGCAGCTCCTCCTCGCGCAGTGTGACGTTGAGGCCGATGCCCAGCACCACGGCGGCGGGGCCGCCGGGGCGCTCGACCCGCTCGGAGAGGATGCCGCCGATCTTGCGCTCCTCGTCCCCGAAGCGCACCAGGACGTCGTTGGGCCACTTCAGCACCACGTCCGCCCCGGCGGTGCGCGACAGGGCGGAGGCGGTGGCGACCCCGGCGAGCAGCGGCAGCCAGCTCCACCGGTCGGCGGGCACCTCGGGGGCCAGCAGCACGGAGAGGAACAGCCCCGAGCGGGCGGGCGCCGTCCAGGTGCGCTCCAGCCGCCCGCGCCCGGCGGTCTGCCGCTCGGCGACCAGCACCTCTCCCTCCCCCGCCTCGCCGCGGGCGGCCCGCGCGGCGAGGTCGGTGTTGGTGGAGCCGGTGGAGTCCACCACCTCCAGCGAGGTCCACAGCGATGCGGGCCGCACCAGCGCGCGGCGCAGCGAGACGGCGTTCAGCGGGGGGCGCTCCAGGTCCGACCAGGGACTGTCCGACGGGTCGTTCGGTGTCATGCAAGACAGGTTAGGTGTGGCAAACGCCGCACCGCCGGATCACGCCCGCGCCGATACGCTACGAGTCGGTAGCCAGACGCCACGACGACCAGACGCCACGACGAGGAGCCGCAGCCCGTGTCCGAGCAGCAGAGCCCAGCCCCCGAGGACCAGGATCGTCACACGACCGCGGGCAGGATCGCGGATCTGCGGCGGCGCATCGAGGAGGCCACGCACGCGGGTTCGGCGCGCGCGGTGGAGAAGCAGCACGCCAAGGGCAAGCTGACCGCCCGCGAACGGATCGAACTGCTGCTGGACGAGGGTTCGTTCACGGAGCTGGACGAGTTCGCCCGCCACCGCTCGACCAACTTCGGCCTGGACGCCAACCGCCCCTACGGCGACGGCGTCGTCACCGGCTACGGCACGGTCGACGGCCGCCCGGTGGCCGTCTTCTCCCAGGACTTCACCGTCTTCGGCGGTGCGCTGGGCGAGGTCTACGGCCAGAAGATCGTCAAGGTGATGGACTTCGCGCTGAAGACCGGCTGCCCGGTCATCGGCATCAACGACTCCGGCGGCGCCCGCATCCAGGAGGGTGTGGCCTCCCTGGGCGCCTACGGCGAGATCTTCCGCCGCAACACCCACGCCTCCGGTGTGATCCCGCAGATCTCGCTGGTGGTGGGCCCGTGCGCGGGCGGCGCGGTCTACTCCCCGGCGATCACCGACTTCACGGTGATGGTCGACCAGACCTCCCACATGTTCATCACCGGCCCCGACGTCATCAAGACCGTCACCGGCGAGGACGTCGGCTTCGAGGAGCTGGGCGGCGCCCGCACCCACAACTCCACCTCCGGTGTGGCGCACTACATGGCCTCCGGCGAGGAGGACGCGGTCGAGTACGTCAAGGCGCTGCTGTCGTACCTGCCCTCCAACAACCTCTCCGAGCCGCCCGCCTTCCCCGAGGAGGCGGACCTGGAGACCTCGGAGACCGACCGCGAGCTGGACGCGCTGATCCCGGACTCGGCCAACCAGCCGTACGACATGCACGGCGTGATCGAGCACGTGCTGGACGACGGCGAGTTCCTGGAGACCCAGCCGCTGTTCGCGCCGAACATCCTCACCGGCTTCGGCCGGGTGGAGGGCCACCCGGTCGGGATCGTCGCCAACCAGCCGATGCAGTTCGCCGGCTGCCTGGACATCGACGCCTCCGAGAAGGCCGCGCGCTTCGTGCGCACCTGCGACGCCTTCAACGTCCCCGTGCTGACCTTCGTGGACGTGCCCGGCTTCCTGCCCGGCACCGACCAGGAGTACGGCGGCATCATCCGGCGCGGCGCCAAGCTGATCTACGCCTACGCCGAGGCGACGGTGCCGCTGATCACCGTCATCACCCGCAAGGCGTTCGGCGGCGCGTACGACGTGATGGGCTCCAAGCACCTGGGCGCCGACCTCAACTTCGCCTGGCCCACCGCCCAGATCGCGGTGATGGGCGCGCAGGGCGCGGTCAACATCCTGCACCGCAGGGCGCTGGCGGCTGCGAAGGACGACGAGGAGCGCGAGGAGCTGCGGGCCAGGCTCACCGCCGAGTACGAGGACACCCTGCTCAACCCGTACGTGGCCGCCGAGCGCGGGTACGTGGACGCGGTGGTGGTGCCCTCCGAGACGCGCCGCCACATCGTGCGGGGCCTGCGCTCGCTTCGCAACAAGCGCGAGTCGCTGCCGCCGAAGAAGCACGGCAACATCCCGCTCTGACCACCCGCGACAGCGAGGAGACCGTGACGTGATCAAGGTCGTACGCGGCAATCCGACCCCCGAGGAACTGGCCGCCGCCCTGGCGGTGGTACGCACCCGGGCCGCGGCTCTCGCGGCCGCGGGCGGGACCGGCGGGTCCGCCGCCGAGCGCGGCTCGGAGTGGTCGGATCCGGCCCGCACCGTCCCCGGCCACCGTCTGCCGCACCCGGGCCCGCGGGCCTGGCGGACGGCGTACTGGCCCGCCTGACCGGGCCGTCCGGGACACACCGCACCCGGCCGGGCCGGGTGTCTGAGTACGCGTACTCAGGCACCCGGCCCGGCCTTGGCGCAGGATCGTGGCATGCTCTGGTCCGACCCGGCCGACGAACCCCCCGAGGAGCTGCGCACCGCCCAGGCGATGCTCCGCCGTACCGGCTGGCTGCTCGCCGTCGCCATGGTGGCGGTCTTCCTGCTGCTGTGAGTGGGTGGCCCCGGCCCGGGGCGGCCGGGAGGCTTCCTAGGATGGGCCGTATGGCCCACAACAACGCGTCCCGCCGCCGTCTCGTCCTCGCCTCCCAGTCCCCCGCCCGGCTCGGGCTGCTCCGGCAGGCGGGGATGGCTCCCGAGGTGATCGTCAGCGGTGTGGACGAGGACGCCCTGGACGCCCCCACCCCGGGCGAGCTGGCCCTGCTGCTGGCCGAGGCGAAGGCGGACGCCGTGGCCGGGCGCCCCGAGGCCGCCGGCGCGCTCGTCGTCGGCTGCGACTCGGTGCTGGAGCTGGACGGGCGGCCGCTGGGCAAGCCCGCGGACGCCGAGGAGGCCACGACCCGCTGGAAGGACATGCGCGGGCGGGCGGGCGTCCTGGTGACCGGGCACTGCGTGGTGGACACGGCCACCGGCCGCCGCGCCTCGGCGACCGCCGCCACCACCGTCCGCTTCGGCGAGCCGAGCGACGAGGAGATCGCCGCCTACGTCGCCAGCGGCGAACCGCTGCACGTCGCGGGCGCCTTCACCCTCGACGGCCGCTCGGCGCCCTTCGTCGACGGCATCGAGGGCGACCACGGCAACGTCATCGGGCTGTCGCTGCCGCTGCTGCGCCGCCTCCTGGCCGAACTGGGCGTCCCCGTCACGGAGCTGTGGGCCTGAGGGGCGGCCCGGCCGGTCCCGCCGGAGCTCCCCCGATCCCTTCCGGGCCCTCCGGCGCGCCCGGCTCACCCACCTCCTGCGACTCCTCCGTACGGCTGCGGGGGCCGTACGCCACCAGGGTCAGCACCAGCAGTCCCAGCACGAGCATCATGGCCGCGAACGCCGCCCAGCCCACCAGCCCGACGCCGAGCGCGCCGAGCACCCCGTGCACCACGGCCGCGGCGACCAGCAGGGCGCGGGCGAGGCGGGCGGGCGGCCGGTCGGCCAGCCCCGTACGCAGCAGCAGCGCGGCGCACAGCAGCAGGTAGGCGCCGACGAGTACGCCGCCGGTCCATGCCGAGACGGCCATCAGGCGCGGGTCGAGCCCGGCCAGGGACATCTCCTGACGGTCGACCATGAGGCCCAGGACCCAGTGCAGCCACCCGGCACCGGCGGCTTCGGCCGCGAGCACGGCGGCCGCCGTCAGGGCCACCGGCCTTCTGTGCGCCATCCCGTCCCCCACCCGGTCCCCCACACGTCGCCCCGTGGGCGCGCTGTGTCCGCCCTTTTCGACAGCGCGCATGCTACTAACGGGTAACGGGCCGGGAAAGACCTCGCGCCCCGGCAAAGAATCCCCCCTCCGTTCGTAGGAACCCCACAAAGAGTCCGGAACGCTCGTCTGACCGCTGGACAGTAACCTTGACCACACCGAAGATCTCCAGCCGGACGCGAGATCGCGGCGTACCGTGTACCAACAAGGGATTTGGGCTCCCCGGGACCCCTGGGGTCACATTCCGTGTGGGCAAGCTCACCTCCCTGGGCGACTCGGCCTGCGGTGTCGCCGATAACTAAACTCACATCGCTCATATGTTGCGGCCCAGCGCCAAGGAGGAAGCCATCGTGCGCAAGGTGCTCATCGCCAATCGCGGTGAAATCGCTGTCCGGGTCGCCCGGGCCTGCCGGGACGCCGGGATCGCGAGCGTGGCCGTCTACGCCGACCCGGACCGGGACGCGCTCCATGTGCGGGTGGCGGACGAGGCCTTCGCGCTCGGTGGTGACACCCCCGCCACCAGCTACCTGGACATCTCCAAGGTACTCAAGGCCGCGGCCGACTCCGGCGCGGACGCGATCCACCCCGGCTACGGCTTCCTGTCGGAGAACGCCGACTTCGCCCAGGCCGTCATCGACGCCGGGCTGAACTGGATCGGCCCGCCCCCGCAGGCCATCCGCGACCTGGGCGACAAGGTCGCCGCCCGCCACATCGCCCAGCGCGCCGGCGCCCCGCTGGTGGCCGGCACCCCCGACCCGGTGAGCGGCGCGGACGAGGTCGTCGCCTTCGCCGAGGAGCACGGCCTGCCGATCGCCATCAAGGCCGCCTTCGGCGGCGGCGGACGCGGCCTGAAGGTCGCCCGCACGCTGGAGGAGGTCCCCGAGCTGTACGACTCGGCCGTCCGCGAGGCGGTGGCCGCCTTCGGCCGCGGCGAGTGCTTCGTGGAGCGCTACCTGGACCGGCCCCGGCACGTGGAGACCCAGTGCCTGGCCGACAAGCACGGCAACGTGGTGGTCGTCTCCACCCGTGACTGCTCGCTGCAGCGCCGCCACCAGAAGCTGGTCGAGGAGGCCCCCGCGCCGTTCCTGACGGCCGAGCAGAACGCCGAGCTGTACCGCGCCTCCAAGGCCATCCTGAAGGAGGCCGGTTACGTCGGCGCCGGCACCTGCGAGTTCCTCGTCGGCCAGGACGGCACGATCTCCTTCCTGGAGGTCAACACCCGCCTGCAGGTCGAGCACCCGGTCACCGAGGAGGTCACCGGCATCGACCTGGTCCGCGAGATGTTCCGCATCGCCGACGGCGAACCGCTCGGCTACGACGACCCGCCGGTGCGCGGCCACTCCTTCGAGTTCCGCATCAACGGCGAGGACCCCGGCCGCAACTTCCTGCCCGCCCCGGGAACCGTGACGAAGTTCGACCCGCCCACCGGCCCGGGCGTGCGCCTGGACGCCGGTGTGGAGTCCGGCAGCGTGATCGGCCCGGCCTGGGACTCGCTGCTGGCCAAGCTGATCGTCACCGGTGCCACCCGGCAGCAGGCCCTCCAGCGCGCCGCCCGGGCGCTGGCCGAGTTCACCGTCGAGGGCATGGCCACCGCCATCCCCTTCCACCGCACGGTGGTCGCCGACCCGGCCTTCGCCCCCGAGGTGAACGGCCGCCCCGAGGACCCGTTCACCGTCCACACCCGGTGGATCGAGACCGAGTTCGTCAACGACATCAAGCCCTTCGCCGCGCCCGGCGCGGACGAGGAGGACGACGAGCCCGGCCGCGAGACGGTGGTCGTCGAGGTCGGCGGCAAGCGCCTGGAGGTCTCCCTGCCCGCCTCGCTGGGCATGACCCTGGCCCGCACCGCCGCGGCCGGCGGCGCCCGCCCCAAGCGGCGCGCGGCCAAGAAGTCGGGCCCGGCCGCCTCCGGCGACGCGCTGGCCTCCCCGATGCAGGGCACCATCGTCAAGGTCGCCGTCGAGGAGGGCCAGACCGTCGCCGAGGGCGAGCTGGTCGTGGTGCTGGAGGCGATGAAGATGGAACAGCCCATCAACGCCCACCGCGCCGGCACCGTCAAGGACCTGAACGCCGCCGTCGGCGCCGGTGTCAGCGCCGGCGCCGTCATCTGCGAGATCAAGGACTGAACCCGCACCGCCCCGGCGCACGGAAGGGGGCGGGACGGCCGCGGCCGTCCCGCCCCCTTCCGCCGTACACGCCTTACGCGCCGCCGGCGGGCGGCCTCAGTGGCGGCGGGGCGCCAGATCCGCGACCCGGCCCATCGCCTGGCCCTCGCCCGGGGCGATCGGCGGGGCCGCGCGCAACTGGGCGCCACCGCCGCCCGGCGGATGGTGCCGGCCGCGCTGGCCCGGCAGCGGCACCTCGCGCCGCGGCCGTCCGCCCGGACCGCCTGCCTGGCCCTCGCCCTCCGCTCCGGCCGGCCCGCCCTGACCGCTGTGCCCCGCCGGTCCGGGGGGCGGCACCGCGGTGCCGGGCACCGCGCCCACCGCGCCGGAGGGCGTACCGGCCTTACCGGCCACCGTGATCCGGACGCCCTGGTCCGCCAGCGCCTGGAGTTCGGCCGCGGCCCGGTCCTCGTGCGGCGCAGGCTCGTCGGTCACCAGGCGGGTGATGGCCTCCGGGGAGACGGTCTGGAACATGGTGTCGACGCCCAGCTTGGTGTGGTCCGCCAGGACGACCACCTCCGCGGCGGCCTGCACCAGCGCCCGGTCCACGCTCGCCGACAGCATGTTGGAGGTCGACAGGCCGCGCTCGGCCGTCAGCCCGCTGCCGGACAGGAAGGCGCGCGAGACCCGCAGCCCCTGCAGGGACTGCTCGGCGCCGCTGCCGACCAGCGCGTAGTCGGCGCCGCGCAGCGTGCCGCCGGTCATCACGACCTCGACGCGGTTGGCGTGCGCCAGCGCCTGCGCCACCAGCAGGGAGTTGGTGACCACGGTCAGGCCGGGAACGCGCGCCAGGCGGCGGGCCAGTTCCTGCGTGGTCGTCCCGGCGCCGACGACGACGGCCTCGCCCTCCTCCACGAGGCCCGCGGCGGCGTCGGCGATCGCGCTCTTCTCGGCGGTCGCCAGATGCGCCTTGTGCGGGAAGCCGGACTCCCGCGAGAAGCCGCCGGGCAGCACCGCGCCGCCGTGCCGGCGGTCCAGCAGCCCTTCCGCCTCCAGCGCCCGGACATCACGACGCACGGTCACTTCGGAGGTCTGGACGACACGTGCGAGTTCGCGGAGCGACACGGCTCCGTTGGCCCGCACCATTTCGAGGATCAG
This sequence comes from Streptomyces shinuiensis, assembly GCF_043660855.1. Classification (NCBI taxonomy): domain Bacteria; kingdom Bacillati; phylum Actinomycetota; class Actinomycetes; order Kitasatosporales; family Streptomycetaceae; genus Streptomyces; species Streptomyces shinuiensis. The sequence continues at coordinate 2,125,066 of NZ_JBIHML010000001.1, forward strand.
TTGACGACGTTCTGCAGCGAACACAGAACAGACGGTAACCCGGGCGACCGTCTGCTTTCAGCTGTTTCCACTGAATAACGGAAATTGTTCGTAGGCAGAACCCTGCCGTGGTATACGCGGACGGCCCGGCGGAACCCGGGCCGCCGGTCAGCCGCCCTCGGCCGCCTTCCGCGTCTGGAGCTGCCGCGCCACCTCGGCGATCGAACCCGACAGGGAGGGGTAGACCGTGAAGGTGTTCGCGATCTGCTCGACCGTCAGGTTGTTGTCGACCGCGATCGAGATCGGGTGGATCAGCTCGCTGGCGCGCGGCGCGACCACCACGCCGCCGACCACGATCCCCGTGCCCGGGCGGCAGAACAGCTTCACGAAACCGTCCCGCACGCCCTGCATCTTCGCCCGCGCGTTGCGCAGCAGCGGCAGCTTGACGGCGCGGGCGTCGATCCGGCCGGCGTCCACGTCGGCCTGGGTGTGGCCGACGGTGGCGATCTCCGGGTCGGTGAAGACGTTCGCCGAGACCGTCTTGAGGTCCAGCGGGGCCACCGTCTCGCCCAGGAAGTGGTACATCGCGATCCGGCCCTGCATGGCCGCGACCGAGGCGAGCGCGAACACGCCCGTGCAGTCGCCGGCCGCGTAGACGCCGGGCGCGGAGGTGCGCGAGACCCGGTCGGCGCGGATGTGGCCGGAGTCCTTCAGCGCCACCCCGGCCTCCTCCAGGCCGATGCCCGAGGTGTTGGGGACGGCGCCGACGGCCATCAGGCAGTGGCTGCCGGTGATGACCCGGCCGTCGGAGAGGGTGACCTCCACCCGGTCCCCGACGCGTTTGGCGGAGGCGGCCCGGGAGCGCGACATCACGTTCATGCCGCGGCGGCGGAAGACGTCCTCCAGCACGACCGCCGCGTCCGGGTCCTCGCCCGGCAGCACGCGGTCGCGCGAGGAGACCAGCGTCACCCGGGAGCCGAGCGCCTGGTAGGCGCCCGCGAACTCGGCGCCGGTGACGCCGGAGCCGACCACGATCAGCTCCTCGGGCTGCTCCTCCAGGTCGTAGACCTGCGTCCAGTTCAGGATGCGCTCGCCGTCGGGGCGGGCGTCGGGCAGCTCGCGCGGCTTGCCGCCGGTGGCGATGAGCACGGCGTCGGCCGTCAGCCGCTCCTCCTCGCCCCCGGCCGTCTCCACCACGACCTGCCGCGTGCCGTCGGGCGCCTGGTTCGGCTCCAGCCGGCCGCGGCCGCGCAGCACGCGGGCGCCGGCACGGGTGACGGCGGCGGTGATGTCGTGCGACTGTGCCAGCGCCAGGCGCTTCACACGCCGGTTGACCTTGCCCAGGTCCACGCCGACGACCCGGGCGGGGTTGTCGGGGTCGGGGGTGCCGTCCTCGACGATGATGCCGAGCTCCTCGTAGGAGGAGCCGAAGTTCGTCATCACCTCGGCGGTCGCGATGAGCGTCTTGGAGGGGACGCAGTCGGTCAGCACCGAGGCGCCGCCCAGACCGTCGCGGTCGACGACGGTCACCTCCGCTCCGAGCTGCGCGGCCACCAGCGCCGCCTCGTAGCCGCCGGGTCCACCACCGATGATCACGATCCGAGTCACGTACCCCAGTCTCGCACGCGCCCCCGAAGCGGCCGCCACCACCCGCCGCGGGCGTGACGGCGGGTGGCGGCGGTACGCGCGGAGGCGGTCCGCCCGGGCGGCGGCGGCCGCTGCCTATACCCTCGTCGCATGTCGCTCTACGCCGCATACGCCGGAAACCTCGACGCCCGGCTGATGTCCCGCCGCGCCCCGCACTCGCCGCTGCGCGGCACCGGGTGGCTCAGCGGCTGGCGGCTGACCTTCGGCGGCGAGCACATGGGGTGGGAGGGCTCGCTGGCGACCATCGTCGAGGCCCCGAAGGCGACCGTCTTCGTCGCGCTGTACGACATCGCTCCCATGGACGAGGACTCCATGGACCGCTGGGAGGGCGTCGGCATGGACGTCTACCGCCGTATGCGGGTGCGGGCGCACACCCTGGACGGCGACGAGCCGGCCTGGTGCTACGTCCTCAACGGCTACGAGGGCGGGCTGCCCTCGGCCCGCTACCTGGGGGAGATCGCCGACGCGGCGGAGTCGGCCGGGGCGCCCCACGACTATGTGACGGAGCTGCGCAAGCGCCCCTGCTGAAGCCGGGCGGCCGGACCCCCGGTAGTCGATTTCCGGCCACTTCGGCCCGCTTCCGGACATCCCGACCCTCCCGAGTCCGCTTTCGACCGCTTCCGGGACCACTCCCCGGACACCCGTCTACGCGCGTAGGCGATTACCGGCTACCCTCATCGGCGTGAACGCTTCTGCCACCACCGACTACTCCGGCGACCCGTACGCCGCCGCCGGCACCGCGGCGGCACGCCTGCGCGAGCTGACCGGCGCGCAGGCCCACGACGTCGCCCTGGTCATGGGCTCGGGCTGGGTGCCGGCCGCCGACGCGCTCGGGGAGCCGGAACACGAGTTCCCGGTCACCGACCTGCCCGGCTTCCCGCCGCCGGCGGTCGAGGGCCACGCCGGAAAGGTCCGCTCGCACCGCCTCGGCGACAAGCGGGCGCTGGTCTTCCTGGGCCGCACCCACTACTACGAGGGCCGTGGCGTCGCGTCCGTCGTCCACGGGATCCGCTCGGCCGTGGCCGCGGGCTGCAAGACCGTCGTGCTGACCAACGGCTGCGGCGGACTGCGCCCCGGAATGCGCCCCGGCCAGCCGGTCCTCATCCGGGACCACATCAACCTCACCGGCGTCTCGCCGATCGTCGGCGCCAACTTCGTCGACCTCACGGACCTGTACTCGCCGCGGCTGCGCGCGCTGTGCCAGGAGGTGGACGCCACCCTGGAGGAGGGCGTCTACGTCCAGCTCCCCGGTCCGCACTACGAGACGCCCGCCGAGATCGGCATGGTCCGGACGATCGGCGGCGATCTGGTGGGCATGTCCACCGTCCTGGAGGCGATCGCCGCCCGCGAGGCGGGCGCCGAGGTGCTGGGCGTCTCCCTGGTCACCAACCTCGCCGCGGGCATGACCGGCGAGCCGCTCAACCACGAGGAGGTCCTCCGGGCGGGCCGCGACTCGGCCGCCCGGATGGGCTCGCTGCTGGACAGCGTCCTGCGGCGCATCTGACGCGGCGCCGCCCGGCGGCACGGCCCCCGGATTCCCGGACTCCTGTCCCCGGTACCTCGGACGGCCCACCCCCGGGCGGGCCTCGCGGTCGTTCCGGGTACCGGTGGACACCTGGCGCCGTGCCGGTCGGGGTCTGCCCGGTGGCGAGGCTCCCCGGCCTCCGGCCGGGGTACCCCGGGTGTGTGCGATCGCGAGGCGGCCGGAAGCCGCGTGTGGCCGGTCCCACCCGGGCTTTCGGCCGACGCAGCTCGGGGGCACCACCCGGCCGGGGGCTGTGGGAGGCGGCGAGCGGGGTGAACCCTGGCGGACGCGGCACCGGCGCTCCCGCGCCCACCGGCGCGGGAGCGCAGCGAAACAGGAGCGGCGCACAGCGCCGCCCACAGGCGACACGCGAGAGGCGGAGAGACCGTGGCAACCGTGCACGAGGACCTGACCGCGCAGGCGCGGTCCTGGCTGGCCGAGGACCCCGACCCGCAGACCCGTGCGGAACTGACCGCCCTCATCGAGGCGGGTGACCTGGAGGAACTGGAAGACCGCTTCTCGGGCACCCTCCGGTTCGGTACCGCCGGGCTGCGCGGGGAGCTGGGTGCCGGTCCGATGCGGATGAACCGCGCGGTCGTCATCCGCGCGGCCGCCGGGCTCGCGGCGTACCTGCGGGCGCGCGGACACGGCGGCGGCCTGGTCGTCGTCGGCTACGACGCCCGCCACCGCAGCGAGGACTTCGCGCGCGACACCGCCGCCGTGATGACCGGCGCCGGCCTGCGGGCGGCCCTGCTGCCCCGACCCCTGCCCACGCCCGTACTGGCCTTCGCCGTCCGGCACCTGGGCGCCGTCGCGGGCGTCACCGTCACCGCCAGCCACAACCCGCCGCGCGACAACGGCTACAAGGTCTACCTCGGCGGGGGCTCCCAGATCGTGCCGCCCGCCGACGGGGAGATCGCCGACGAGATCGCCTCCATCGGCTCCCTCGCGGACGTCCCGCGCGCCGGGGCCGGCTGGGAGGTGCTCGGCGAGGACGTCGTGGACGCCTATCTGGAGCGCGCGGCCGGTGTCCTCACCCCCGGCGGGCCCCGGGACGTGAAGGTGGTCCACACCTCGCTGCACGGCGTGGGCGGCGCCACGGTCGCCGCCGCCTTCGAGCGCGCGGGCTTCCCCTCGCCGGTGCCGGTGGCCGAGCAGGCCGAGCCCGACCCGGACTTCCCCACCGTGGCCTTCCCCAACCCGGAGGAGCCCGGGGCGATGGACCTGGCCTTCGCCGCGGCCAGCGGGCACCGGCCGGATCTGGTGATCGCCAACGACCCCGACGCCGACCGCTGCGCGGTGGCCGTCCCCGACCCGGACACGGACGCGGGCTGGCGGATGCTGCGCGGCGACGAGGTGGGGGTGCTGCTGGCCACCCATCTGGTGCACAAGCGGGCGCGGGGGGCCTTCGCCACCACGATCGTCTCCTCCTCCCTGCTGTCGCGCATCGCCAGGGCGGCGGGCATGCCGTACACCGAGACACTGACCGGCTTCAAGTGGCTGGCCCGCGTGGACGGGCTGCGCTACGCCTACGAGGAGGCGCTGGGCTACTGCGTGGATCCCGAGGGCGTGCGCGACAAGGACGGCGTCACGGCGGCGCTGCTCGTCGCGGAACTGGCCGCCGAGCTGAAGGAGAGCGGGCGCTCCCTGACCGAACTGCTGGACGACATCGCGGTGGAGTACGGGCTGCACGCCACCGACCAGCTCTCGGTGCGGGTGGAGGACCTGTCCGTGATCGCCGACGCGATGAGCCGGCTGCGCCAGGCGCCGCCGGCTCTGCTGGCCGGTCTGACGGTGACCTCGGCCGAGGACCTGAGCCGGGGAAGCGGGGACCTGCCGCCGACCGACGGCCTGCGCTACCGGCTGGCGGGCGATCCCCGGCGGCGGGTGGCCGGCGCCCGGATCGTCGTCCGCCCCAGCGGCACGGAGCCGAAGCTGAAGTGCTACCTGGAGGCGGTCGTCTCCGTGGCGGACGCCTCGGACCTGGCCGCGGCCCGCGTTACGGCGGCGGAGGTGCTGGGCACCCTCAGGGCGGACCTCGCCGCCGCCGCGGGCATCTGACGCACGGGGGCCCGTTCCGCGGGCCGCGCCCGGTCCGGAGCCGGGGACGTCAGCCCAGGAACAGCAGGAGCAGCAGCGCCGCCCCGCCGGCCACCGCCGGGACGAGGACCTCGTAGGCCCAGCGGACGCTCGGGGCGCCCTGCGCCCCCTCGTCGGAGGCGTGGCGCTCGGCCAGGGTGCGGATCTCGTCGATCGCCTGGTCGGCCTGGGGCCGGTAGCCGCCGGTGCCGGACATCCCCGGGGCGAACACCGCTCCGGGGCCCGACAGGTTCGACGAGGCGGCGCCGCCCCCCTGGCCCTGCCGCAGCGCCTTCTTGCGCTGGCGCAGCGAGACCGGGATCGCCCACATCTGGTACTTGCCGTCGCCCGCGTGGACCTCGGCGGAGTACGCCGCCCGTACACCCTCGACCGACGCCCACGGCAGCGTGATCGTGCGGAAGGGGTTGCGCACCCGCAGCCGCTCGCGCCCCGCGTACACGGCGGGCCGCAGGGAGAAGGCGAAGATCAGCGGCACGAACGCCGCCAGCGCGGCCAGCGAGATCCACCGGGTGCGGCCCTCGCCGTTGACGATCCCGTCGGCGGCCAGCAGCACGACGAGTGCCAGCAGCAGGGCGCCTCCCACCATGCCCATGGCCGAGCGGTAGGTGTGGTCCGCGTACCCCGTCTGCTCACTCATGCCTCCGATTCTGCCTGACCCCGCCGCACGGTCGTCCGGCCGGTGGGCACCTCACGGACCCGGTCGTGCGTCCGTCGCGTGCCCGCCGGGGGCCGGCCGGGATACGGGGAGGGGGATGACAGTTTGCTACGCGCGTAGATATGCTCCCCTGGTGACCATGCCTGCCTCGTCTCCCACCGCACCCGCCGCACCGCCTCCCGCCGCGCCTCCCGCACTGGCGGACGCGACCGCCTCCGACGCCGCGCTGCGCCGCTTCCTGCACGGCCTGCCCGGGGTCGACGCCGTCGGTCTGGAAGCCCGCGCGGCCCAGCTCGGCACCCGTTCGATCAAGACCACGGCGAAGGCTTACGCCATCGACCTCGCCATCTCGATGATCGACCTGACGACCCTGGAGGGCGCCGACACCCCGGGCAAGGTCCGGGCGCTGTGCGCCAAGGGCGTCAACCCCGACCCCACCGACCGCACCGTGCCGAAGGTCGCCGCGATCTGCGTCTACCCGGACATGGTGGCCACCGCCCGGCGGGCCCTGGACGCCGGCGGCGGGCAGGACGTCAAGGTCGCCTCCGTGGCCACCGCGTTCCCCTCCGGCCGCGCCGAGCTGGGCGTGAAGCTGGCGGACACCCGGGACGCGGTGGCGGCGGGCGCAGACGAGATCGACATGGTGATCGACCGGGGCGCCTTCCTCTCCGGCCGCTACATGAAGGTCTTCGAGGAGATCCGGGCCGTGAAGCGGGCGTGCGCCCGCGCCGGCGGCGAGGACGCGCATCTGAAGGTGATCTTCGAGAACGGCGAGCTGTCCACCTACGACAACATCCGCCGCGCCTCCTGGCTGGCGATGCTCGCCGGCGCCGACGTCATCAAGACCTCCACCGGCAAGGTCGCGGTCAACGCCACCCCGGCGAACACCCTGGTGATGCTGGAGGCCGTACGCGACTTCCGCGCCGCCACCGGCACGCGGATCGGGGTCAAGCCCGCGGGCGGCATCCGCACCACCAAGGACGCGGTTCGGTACCTGGTGATGGTGAACGAGGTCCTCGGCGACGACTGGCTGCACCCCGACTGGTTCCGCTTCGGCGCCTCCAGTCTCCTCAACGACCTGCTGATGCAGCGCCAGAAGCTGACCACCGGGCGCTACTCCGGCCCCGACTACGTGACGGTGGACTGATCACGATGAGCCCCATGTTCGAGTACGCACCCGCGCCCGAGTCCCGCGCCGTGGTGGACATCGCCCCCTCCTACGGGCTGTTCGTCGACGGCGAGTTCCGCGAGGCCGCGGGCGGCAAGTCCTTCAAGACCCTCTCGCCGTCCACCGAGGAGGTCCTCTCGGAGGTCGCCCACGCCGGCGCCGAGGACGTGGACGCCGCCGTGGCCGCCGCCCGCCGCGCCTTCGCCCCCTGGTCGGCGCTGCCCGGCTCCGAGCGCGCCAAGTACCTGTTCCGGATCGCCCGGATCATCCAGGAGCGCTCGCGTGAGCTGGCCGTCCTGGAGACCCTGGACAACGGCAAGCCGATCCGCGAGACCCGCGACGCCGACCTGCCGCTGGTCGCCGCGCACTTCTTCTACCACGCGGGCTGGGCCGACAAGCTGGCCCACGCCGGGTACGGGCCGGACCCGAGGCCGCTGGGCGTGGCCGCCCAGGTCATCCCGTGGAACTTCCCGCTGCTGATGCTGGCGTGGAAGGTCGCCCCGGCGCTGGCCTGCGGCAACACCGTGGTCCTCAAGCCCGCCGAGACCACCCCGCTGTCGGCGCTGTTCTTCGCGGACGTCTGCCGCCAGGCGGGGCTGCCCGGGGGTGTCGTCAACATCCTCACCGGCGACGGCTCCACGGGGGCCGCGCTGGTGGCGCACGAGGGCGTCGACAAGGTCGCCTTCACCGGTTCCACGGCCGTGGGCAAGCAGATCGCCCGCACGGTCGCCGGGACGCGCAAGAAGCTCACCCTGGAGCTGGGCGGCAAGGGCGCCAACATCGTCTTCGACGACGCGCCGATCGACCAGGCGGTCGAGGGCATCGTGAACGGCATCTACTTCAACCAGGGCCAGGTGTGCTGCGCGGGCTCGCGCCTGCTGGTCCAGGAGTCGGTGCAGGACGAGCTGCTGGACGCGCTGCGGCGCCGGCTGTCCACCCTGCGGGTGGGCGACCCGCTGGACAAGAACACCGACGTCGGCGCGATCAACTCCGCCGAGCAGCTCGCCCGCATCACCGAACTCGCCGACAGCGGCGAGGCCGAGGGCGCCGAGCGGTGGTCCCCGGCGTGCGAACTGCCCGAGCGGGGATTCTGGTTCGCGCCGACGGTCTTCACGAACGTCACCCAGGCCCACCGGATCGCCCGCGAGGAGATCTTCGGCCCGGTGCTGTCGGTGCTGTCCTTCCGCACCCCGGACGAGGCGGTGGCCAAGGCGAACAACTCGCAGTACGGCCTGTCCGCGGGCGTGTGGACGGAGAAGGGTTCGCGCATCCTGTCGATGGCGAACAGGCTCCGGGCCGGTGTGGTGTGGGCCAACACGTTCAACAAGTTCGACCCGACCTCGCCGTTCGGCGGCTACAGGGAGTCGGGCTTCGGCCGCGAGGGCGGCCGTCACGGTCTGGAGGCGTACCTCGATGTCTGAGCAGTCCGGCAACCCCGGCGGCGCCGCGCGCACGCGCCTGGGCGTTCTGAAGACCTACAAGCTGTTCGCCGGGGGGAAGTTCCCCCGGTCCGAGAGCGGACGGGTGTACGAGGTGACCGACACACGCGGCAACTGGCTGGCCAACGCCCCGCTCGCCTCCCGCAAGGACGCCCGGGACGCGGTGGTCGCGGCCCGCAAGGCGTTCGGCCCCTGGTCGGGGGCGACCGCCTACAACCGCGGCCAGGTCCTCTACCGGATCGCCGAGATGCTGGAGGGCCGCCGCGAGCAGTTCGCCGCGGAGGTGGCGGCCGCCGAAGGCCTGTCGAAGACGAAGGCCGCGGCCCGGGTGGACGCGGCGGTCGACCGCTGGGTGTGGTACGCGGGCTGGTCCGACAAGATCGCCCAGGTCGCGGGCGGGGCGAACCCGGTCGCCGGCCCGTACTTCAACCTCTCCACCCCGGAGCCGACCGGTGTGGTCGCCGTGCTGGCCCCGCAGGAGTCCTCCCTCCTGGGCCTGGTCTCGGTGCTCGCCCCGGTGATCGTCAGCGGCAACACGGCCGTCGTCGTGGCGAGCGAGCGGGCGCCGCTGCCCGCCCTGTCGCTGGCCGAGGTGCTGGCCACCTCCGACCTGCCCGGCGGGGTGGTCAACGTCCTGTCCGGGCGGACCGCGGAGATCGCCGCGCCGCTCGCCGCCCACCAGGACGTCAACGCGATCGACCTGGCGGGCGCGGACGCGGATCTGGCCGGGGAGCTGGAGGTGGCCGCCGCGGACAACCTCAAGCGGGTGCTGCGCCCGGAGGCCGGCGGGTCCGCGGCCTCCAGCTGGTCCGCCGACCCGGGTGTGAAGCGGATGCTGGCCTTCGTCGAGACCAAGACCGTCTGGCATCCCGTCGGCGTCTGACGGGCCGTCCGGGCCGCGCCTCCCCTCCGGGTCTTTCAGGGGAGCCGCGGCCCCGGAGCACCTCCTCGGCCGGGCGCCCGCTCAGCCGGGCAGCAGCCCCGCCGCCGGGCCCGTCACCGGAAGGGTGCGGACCGTGCCCCCTTCGCTGACCGGCCCCGTGACGGCTCCGGTGGTCACCGGCTTGAAGTCGGCGATCTGGGTGCCGACCGTGTTGTCCAGCGGATCGACGCCCGTGCCCGCCAGCGGATCGATCCGCGCGTCCTTGACCGGGCGCACCGCACCGGCCGTCGCGTGCCCGGTGGCCCCCACGCCCTCGGCCAGACCGTGCACGCCGGAGCCGAGCGAGTCCGGCGAGAGCGCCGACGTCAGACCCGAGAGCTGCACGGGCGCCGCGGCCGCCGCCCCCGCCCCTCCGGCCACCGCGGCCCCGGCCGCGGAGACGGTCAGCCCGGCCCGCAGCAGGGCTCGCTGGACGCCGCTGCTCCCCGCTTGCCTCTCCCGTGCGTGACGGCGGCGCTGAGCGGTCATCGGTACACCTACCAAGAGAACTCGAAGACTGTGTCCGTACGGTGACGCAGCGTATACGAGCCGGGCGTCACACGCACACGCGTACCGGCCTCCCTGTGGATGGCCGACAATGGTCTTCCGTGAGCTCCCACGACACCGCCCGCGTGATCCTGCTGACCGGCCCCTCGGGCTCCGGCAAGTCCTCGCTGGCCGCCCGCACCGGGCTGCCCGTACTGCGCCTGGACGACTTCTACAAGGAGGCCGGGGACCCGTCCCTCCCCCGGCTCACCGGGGGCGGCCGGGTGGACTGGGACCACCCCGGCTCCTGGGACGCCGACGCGGCGGTGGCTGCGATCGCCGCCCTGTGCGGGAACGGCCGGGCCGCCGTCCCGGTGTACGACATCTCCACAAGCGCCCGGACCGGCGAGGACGCACTGGACCTGCGCGGCGCGCGCCTGTTCGTCGCCGAGGGGATATTCGCCGCCGAGATCGCCGGGCGCTGTCTCGAACTCGGCCTGCTGGCCGACGCGTTGTGCCTGCGCGGGCGCCCCTCCACCACCTTCCGGCGGCGGCTGGTGCGCGATGTGCGCGAGGGCCGCAAGTCGCTGCCCGTCCTGGTGCGCCGCGGCTGGGCCCTGATGCGCGCCGAGGGCGCGATCGTCGCGCGCCATGTCGCCCTGGGCGCCCGCGCCTGCGACCGGGACGAGGCACTGGCGCGGATCGAGGCGCTCGGCGCGCCCGGGAGGCGTACGCGCCCTCATGCGCGCCCGGGTGCCGTGCGCGCATGAGGGCGGGCCGGGTCGGACACCCCGGCCGACCCGGCCCGCTCCCGGAGCACCCCCGTGCTCTCCCCCGTTCCCCCGTCTCCCCCCGGTCCCGGTGCGTCAGGCGACCAGCTCGCCGAAGCTCTCCTCCGAATCGCGCCCGAAGCTCAGCGTCTCGTCGCCGCGCAGCCGGCGCAGGGAGCGCCAGATACTGCTCTTGACCGTGCCGACGCTGATGTTCAGGATGTCCGCGATCTCCGGGTCGGTGCGGCCCTCGTAGTAGCGCAGGACCAGCATCGTGCGCTGGAGTTCGGGCAGCCGCGCCAGCGCCTGCCACAGCACCGCGCGCAGTTCGGTGCCGCGCATCGCGTCGCTCTCGCCGGCCGGCTCGGGCAGTTCCTCGGTCGGGTACTCGTTGAGCTTGCGGCGGCGCCAGGCACTGATGTGCAGGTTCGTCATGGTGCGGCGCAGGTATCCGCCGACCGCGGCCTTGTCGGTGATCCGGTCCCAGGCGCGGTAGGTGGAGAACAGCGCGCTCTGCAGCAGGTCCTCGGCCTCGTACCGGTCGCCGGTGAGGTGGTACGCGGTGGCGTACAGGGAGGCGCGGCGCTCGCGGACGTAGGCGGTGAACTCCGCCTCCGTCACACCCTCCCGGCGCCGCTCCCCCGGTTCCCCCCCGTGCGCTTCCTCCCCCCGGTCCCCCCCGGCCGGCTCGGGGGCGGCGGCGATGTGCGCCGGCCGCCGGCGACCGGCGCCGCGGTCGCGTCCCGAAGCTCCCGCGGCGCCGGACTTCCCCCCGCCCTGTGCCGGAACCACGGGAGTGTGCAGACGCGTGTGGATAACCGCGCTGGTGACGTTGCGGTGCAGTGTGTTCATCTCGCGCCCCCCCTTGTGGAACCGGCTCGTGTCCTCGGTCCGTGCCGAGTACGCCGAATACACTGCCGGGGCAGTTTCATCGCCGGGTCCGCCGTCTGTCACAGGGGTGTCACAGAGGCGGGGTGGGCCGTGACCCGCCCGCGTCCGCGCCCCGTTCACCGGCCGGTCGAAGTACGGGCACGGTATGAGCCAGAATGGCGCGCGTGCCTTTCCTGTTGCTGATCGAGGACGACGAGGCCGTCCGTACGGCCCTGGAGATGGGGCTGACCCGGCAGGGCCACCGCGTGGTGACCGCTGCCTCGGGCGAGGACGGCCTCAAGCTGCTGCGCGAACAGAGGCCCGACCTGATCGTGCTGGACGTCATGCTGCCCGGCATCGACGGTTTCGAGGTGTGCCGCCGCATCCGGCGCACGGACCAGCTGCCGATCATCCTGCTGACCGCGCGCAGCGACGACATCGACGTCGTGGTCGGCCTGGAGTCCGGCGCGGACGACTACGTGGTCAAGCCGGTGCAGGGACGGGTGCTGGACGCCCGGATCCGCGCGGTGATGCGGCGCGGCGAGCGGGAGGCGAACGACTCGGCGACCTTCGGCGCGCTGGTCATCGACCGCTCGGCGATGACGGTGACGAAGAACGGCAGGGACCTTCAGCTCACCCCGACCGAGCTGCGGCTGCTGCTGGAGCTGAGCCGCCGCCCCGGGCAGGCGCTGTCACGGCAGCAGTTGCTGCGGCTGGTGTGGGAGCACGACTACCTGGGCGACTCCCGGCTGGTCGACGCGTGCGTCCAGCGGCTGCGCGCCAAGGTCGAGGACGTCCCCTCCTCGCCGACGCTGATCCGCACGGTGCGCGGCGTCGGCTACCGGCTGGACCCCCCGGCGTGAGAGGGGCGTACGAGGCCGGCGGGGACCCGGCGCCGATACCCTCGTCCCGGCACGGCCGGACCCGGTGGGAGGCGCCGTGAGCGGCTCCCTGGGCAGGGTCGCCGGGTCGCTGCGGCTGACGAGCCTGCGGCTGCGGCTGGTGGTGGTCTTCGCGCTGGTCGCGCTGACCGCCGCGGTGGCCGTCTCCGGCATCGCGTACTGGATCAACCGCGACGCCGTCCTGACCCGGGCGCAGAACGCCGCGCTCAACGACTTCCGCGAGTCGCTGGGCGACAACGCCGGCGCCCTTCCCCGCCGGCCGGCCTGCGACGCGCTGCGGGAAACGGCCGGCGCCATGGCCAGCACCACCCAGCGGTACGAGGTGGTGCTGATCGGGGAACAGGCCGGCGGCTCGCGGTGCGAGGCGGCGTCCGACCCGGCGTTCACCCTGGAGGACGTGCCCCGCGCGCTGCGCTCGGCGGTCGCCGGCAAACGTCCGGTCGACGCCGTCAACAAGGCCCCCTACCACCTGTACTGGCAGCGGATCACGGTGAACGGCGAACCGTATCTGGTGGGCGGTGCGACCGTGATCGGCGGCGGGCCGACGGGCTACATGTTCAAGTCGCTCGCCCCCGAGCGGGACGACCTCAGCTCCCTGGCCTGGTCCCTGGGGATCGCCACCGCGCTGGCCCTGGTCGGCTCCGCCCTGCTGGCGCAGGCCGCCGCCACCACGGTGCTGCGGCCCGTGCAGCGGCTGGGCGAGGCGGCACGGAGGCTGGGCGAGGGGCGGCTGGAGACCCGGCTGAGGGTGTCGGGGAAGGACGAACTGGCCGAGCTGTCGAGGACGTTCAACCGCACCGCCGAGGCGCTGGAGCAGCGGGTGGCCGACCTGAGCGCCCGAGAGGAGTCCAGCCGCCGCTTCGTGGCGGACATGTCGCACGAGCTGCGCACGCCGCTGACCGCGATCACCGCCGTCACCGAGGTCCTGGAGGACGAGGTCGACTCCCTCGACCCGATGATCGCGCCCGCGGTCACCCTGGTCGTCAGCGAGACCCGGCGGCTGAACGACCTGGTGGAGAACCTGATGGAGGTCACCCGCTTCGACGCGGGGACGGCCCGCCTGGTGCTCGACGACGTCGACGTCGCGGACCAGGTGACGGCCTGCATCGACGCCCGGGCCTGGCTGGACGCGGTCGAGCTGGACGCCGACCGCGGCATCACGGCACGGCTCGACCCGCGCCGCCTGGACGTGATCCTGGCCAATCTGATCGGCAACGCGCTCAAGCACGGCGGCTCCCCGGTGCGGGTGTCGGTGCGCACCCGCGAGACCGCGGGGCCGGACGGGGACGAGCTGGTCATCCGGGTCGCCGACCGCGGCCCCGGCATCCCCGAGGACGTGCTGCCGCACGTCTTCGACCGCTTCTACAAGGCCAGCGCCTCCCGGCCCCGCTCCGAGGGCAGCGGACTCGGACTGTCGATCGCCATGGAGAACGCCCACATCCACGGCGGCTCCATCACCGCCGGGAACGCGCCCGAGGGAGGCGCGGTCTTCACCCTGCGGCTGCCGCGCGACGCCAGCCGCCTCGCACCGGAGCAGGACCGGGACCGGGACACGGACACCGCCTCGGACACGGAATCCGGCACGGACACCGACACCGGCCCGGGCGCGGACGGCGGCGGGGCGCACCGGGAGGACGGACGATGAGCACCACACGCCGTACGGCCCCCGGGCTCCGCGCGAGCGCCGCGGCCCTGGCCGCGCTCGCGCTCGGCGGGTGCGGCATACGCTCCACGCCCGTGCCGGTGGACGCCGGCCCGGCGCCGTCGCGGGCCTCGTGCACGGCCCCCGCCGCCGAGGAGGAGCGGCGCCCCGGCGACGGGAGCGTCCGGGCGGACGTCTTCCTGGTCTGCGGCGGCACCGTCTCGGCGGTGGAGCGCACCGTGGCACCGGGCGGCTCGGAGTCCGGCCCGGACACCCGGCTGGAGACGGCCCGCGGGCTGCTGGAGGAGTTGCGGGAGAACCCGTCCCGGGCCGAACGGGAGGCGGGTTTCGGCAGCTCGGTCCCCGGGGGACTGGAGGTCACCGGGCCCGGGGAGGGCGACCCCGGGGGGACGCTGCGGCTGAGCCGGGAGCCCGGCGGACTGCCGTCCTTCGCGCTGGCCCAGATCGTCTGCACGTTCACGGGCACGGCCGCCGCCGGCCAGGACGGCTCGGTGGTGCTCGGCGGTCCGGCACGGGACGGTGGCGGGGAGCCCCCGCTGCGCTACTCCTGCACCGACGAGCTGCGCGGCGGCCCGGAGGCGGCGAAGACCGCGGGCGCCCCGCTCCCGTAGGCGCCGGGCGCCCGCGCCCGGTGCCCGCGCCACGCACCGGCTCGTCCGGAGGAGCGGAACCGCCGCGCGCGCCGTGTGCGTCTGTGTCGCCGTGCAGCGTCATCACCCCGGCGGCTCCGCCGCCCACCGCATCCGTGCAGCGGGGCTCGTACTCCTCGGCTGCCACCTGCTGTTCGTCGGCTGGCTGACGCTGCGGCCCCTGTCCGTCCCCTGGGTCTCCCCCGCGAACCTGCGGCCCTTCGCCTCGATCCACGCCGATCTGGCGGACGGCCCCCGGGCGGCGCTGGAGGGCATCGGCGGCGGGCTGGCGCTGCTGGCCCCGCTGGGGGTGCTGCTGCCGATGGCGGCGGGCCGGGCGGCGTCGCGGCTGGGCTCGTGGGCGCGTACGGTCTTCGCCGCCGCGATGATCTCGCTCGGTATCGAGCTGGTGCAGCCCGCGGTACCGGGGCAGGTGGCGGACGTGGACACGCTGCTGCTCAACACCACGGGCGTGGCCCTGGTCCATCTGCTGTGCTACCCGGCACTGCGCGCCCGGCTGCGCGCGGCGGCGCGGCGGGAGCCCTCCGGCGCCCGGCGGCCGGGGCCCCCCGGGAAGGGGGATCAGGGTGTGCCCCCGAGGACTCCCAGGGTCGGAATCGCACCCTAGAGGGAGGCTTTCAACCGTAACGCTCGCCTACGGTGGATCTGTCCCCGCCGAACGACGGCGTTCCGCCAAGAGCGAAGGAGTCCCGCCATGGCCGCAATCGTCCGCCCCAGCGACGACCGGATGATCGGTGGTGTGTGCGCCGGGCTGGCCCGCCGCTTCGGTACCACCCCGAACACGATGCGCGTGATCTTCCTGGTCTCCTGCCTGCTGCCGGGGCCGCAGTTCCTGCTCTACATCGCCCTGTGGATCCTGCTGCCGGACGAGCGGAAGATGCAGCGCGCGAGTTGGTGACGCGTCTCGCACGAACACCCCTGCACAGGGGAACGGGCCGCGCGCCGGGGACGGCCCGGTGCGCGGCCCGTGGCACCTCCCGTGGGCGGGGTGGAGGGAGGGGGAGGCGCGGGAAGGGGAAAAGGAGGAGGCGCGTCAGCCCAGCAGCTTGCCGGTCTGCAGGGCGCCGGTGAGCTTGCCCGTCGGCAGGTTGAGCATCGTCGGCTTCTCCGGGCTGCCCAGCGGCAGGCCGCCGAGCAGGTCCCGCACCGGATCCTGCTGCCTGGTGTTGGGCTGCTGCCCCGCCCTGTCCTCGGCGGGGGCGGGCAGCGTCCTGGCCTGCTGGGGTGCGTCGGGGGCGGGCAGCGTCCTGGCGACCTCCTGCACGGGCAGGCTCTTCAGCGTGCCTCCGGCGGTCTTGCCGAGCCCCAGGGTGTCCGCCGCGGAGGCGGCCCCGGCGCCGGTGGCGGCGAAGGCGGCGCCGAGCACGGCGACACCGATCGTCTTCATCGTTCGCTGCTTCATCAGCTGGTACGTCCTCGTGTGGATGGCTTGAGCGGCCTCGCGAACGTAGCCAGGGCGCCGCGTCCGCCGCAAACACCCCGGAACGGCCGGGCGCCCGCGTCCGCCGCCGCGCCCGGCCGCCCGCCGCACCCTCCTCCGGCCGCATCCGGCCGGAGGAAGTGCTGGTCACAGGCCCTTGGCGGCGGCCTCCCGGAACAGCCACTCGGCCTTCAGTTCGGCGTATCCGGGCTTGATCACCTCGTTGATCATGGCCAGACGTTCATCGAAAGGGATGAACGCGGACTTCATGGCGTTGACGGTGAACCACTGCATGTCGTCCAGCGTGTAGCCGAACGTCTCCACCAGGTGCCCGAACTCGCGGCTCATGCCGGTGCCGCTCATCAGCCGGTTGTCGGTGTTGACGGTGGCGCGGAAGCGCAGCCGCCGCAGCAGCCCGATGGGGTGCTCGGCGTACGAGGAGGCCGCTCCGGTCTGGATGTTGGAGGTGGGGCACAGCTCCAGCGGGATCCGCTTGTCGCGCACGTACGCCGCCAGCCGGCCCAGCTTCACCGTGCCGTCGTCGGCGACGTGGATGTCGTCGATGATGCGCACCCCGTGGCCGAGCCGGTCGGCGCCGCACCACTGGAGGGCCTGCCAGATGGACGGCAGCCCGAACGCCTCGCCGGCGTGGATGGTGAAGTGGTTGTTCTCGCGCTTGAGGTACTCGAAGGCGTCCAGGTGGCGGGTGGGCGGGTGGCCCGCCTCGGCGCCCGCGATGTCGAAACCGACGACGCCCTCGTCCCGGTACCGGTTGGCCAGTTCGGCGATCTCCAGCGAGCGGGCGGCGTGCCGCATGGCGGTGAGCAGGGCGCCGACGCGGATGCGCCGGCCGGCCTCGCGGGCCCGGCGCTCGCCCTCTCGGAAGCCCTCGTTGACGGCCTCGACGACCTCCTCCAGCGTCAGCCCCGCCTCCAGGTGCTGCTCGGGGGCGTAGCGCACCTCGGCGTACACCACGCCGTCGGCGGCCAGGTCCTCGGCACACTCGGCCGCGACCCTCACCAGCGCCTCGCGCGTCTGCATGACCGCGCAGGTGTGGGTGAAGGTCTCCAGGTAGCGTTCCAGCGAACCGGAGTCGGCCGCCTCGCGGAACCAGGCGCCCAGCGCCTCGGGGTCGGTCTCGGGCAGACCGCCGTAGCCGCACTCGCGGGCGAGCTCGGCGACGGTGGCCGGACGGAGGCCGCCGTCGAGGTGGTCGTGGAGCAGCACCTTGGGGGCGCGGTGGATCTGGTCCGGAGTGGGGACGGTGGTGACAGTCTCGCTCGTCATTGCCGCACTCTAGCGCCTACGCGCGTAGATATCATCCTCGGGCGGGTCCCGCACCCGCCCGCGCACGGCCCGGACGCGACCCCGGGGCTTTCGATACCCAATGGTGACCGACCGGCACCGCCCGTACACCCCCGCTTCTGCGATCGTTTTCGCCGTGACTCAGCAGGCGTTGCCGCGTCGGGATGCGCGGCTGGGGCGGGCGTTCGGGGACGACCACGCGGTACAGGGCGTGGCCTTGCTGCTTCCGGGAGGGACGGCCGCGGGCACGCGCGGCCGTTCCCGCCGGGCCGCGGCGGCGATCCTGCCGCTGGCGCGGCGGCTGGCGCGGGCGGGGGCGGGGCACGACGTGACCGCGCACGTCCTCCACTACCGCTACCGCGGCTGGAACGGCGCGGACGCCCACCCCGTACGGGACGCCGAGTGGGCGCTGGAGGAGGTCACACGCCGCTACGGCGACGTCCCCGTTTGCCTGGTGGGCCGGGACATCGGCGCCCGGGCGGCGCTGCGGGCCGCGGGCCACCCGGCGGCGGTCTCCGTCCTGGCGCTGGCCCCCTGGCTGCCGGAGGGCCGCGAGGACGGCGGGGAGGAGCCGGTGCGGCAGCTCGCCGGCCGGCGGGTGCTGATCGTGCACGGCACGGACGACGAGCACACCGACCCGGACCGCTCCTACCGGCTGGCCGTGCGGGCGAAGAGGATCAACCCGGACGTCTGCCGCTTCGAGGTCCACACCGACGGCCACGCGCTGCGCCGGCACCGCGCGGAAGTCCTCGCCCTGGCCGAGGACTTCACCCTGAGCACGCTGTGCGACCGGGACTTCGCCCGCCCGGTGGCCGACGCGCTGGCGGCCCCGCCGCCGCTGGGCCTGCGGATGCCGCTGGCGGCCGGTTTCGGCCGCTCCCTGCGCCACTGAGCGCCCCGCGGGGCGCACACGGCACCCCTGCGCGCCCCTACGCCAGCAGCCGCCCCCGGCGGCTCAGCAGGAACGTCCGGAACGCCGCCACAGGCGGGGTGTCCGGGCGGCCGTCCACCCAGGCCACCCCGATCTCCCGCACCGCCCGCGGCCGGCTGACCGCCAGCTCCCGCACCCCCGGCCGGGGCACGGCCGGAGGCGGCAGCAGGGCCACCCCCAGCCCGGCGGCGACCAGCCCGCGCAGCGTCTCGGCCTCCTCCCCCTCGAACGCAATCCTCGGCTTGAAACCCGCCTCGGCGCACAGCGCGTCGAAGATCCGCCGCATCCCGTAGCCCGGTTCCAGGGTGATGAACGGCTCCTGCGCCGCCTCCTCCAGCCGCACCCGCCTGCGCCGCGCCAGCGGATGCTCCTCGGGCACCACCAGCCGCAGCCGCTGCTCGTCCAGCCGCCGCGCGACCAGATCCGGGGCGTCCGGCACCGGGGAGGTCAGGCACAGGTCCAGATCCCCGGCGCGCAGCCGCTCGATCATCGCCTCGCCGTACGTCTGCACCAGCGAGAAGCGCACCCGGGGATGGTCGGCGCGGAAGGAGCGGATCAGCCCCGGCACGGTCTCCGACCCCAGCGTGTGCAGGAAGCCGAACGCCACCTTCCCCGCCGCCGGATCGGCGTCCGCCCGCACCGCCTCCGCCGCCTGCTCCACCGAGCCCAGCGCCCGTTCCACCGAGGCCAGGAAGGTACGCCCGGCCGGCGTCAGCGCGACCGTCCGCCCCCGCCGCGCGAAGAGCGCGACTCCCAGATCGTCCTCCAGCCGGGCCATCGCCCGGCTGAGCGTGGACTGCGGCACCCCCAGCTCGCCGGCCGCCCGCGTGACGTGCTCGTGCCGGGCCACGGCGACGAACTGCGCCAGCCGCGGGGTGAGCACGGCGGCCCAGGAACCGGGGTCGATGTGAGCGGCGTCACCGGATGTGTCGGATGTAACCGAGATGTCTTTTCTGTTGCCGACCGGTGACACAGCACCCTCCCATCTCACCTTATGCACTCCTGCATGAAGACCGGCACCTTTGTGCATTGGACGCATCAGATCCTTGATCGTACGTTCGGGACATGCCTTCCGTCGATACCGGGGCGCCTGTCCGCGCAGGTGCCTCTCCCGAGCGTTTCCCGTCCTCCACCCGGCGCATCAGCCTCGCCCTCTTCGCCGTGGGCCTGGCGACCTTCGCCCTGCTGTTCTCCACCCAGCCCCTGCTGCCCGCCCTCTCGGCCGACTTCGGCGTGACGCCGGGACAGGCGAGCTGGACCGTCTCGGCCGCCACCATCGCGCTCGCGGTGGCCGTGCTGCCGCTGTCCGCCCTCTCCGAGCGCTTCGGACGGCGCGCCCTGATGACGGGCTCCCTGGCGGTCGCGGTCGCCGTCGCGCTCGCGCTGCCCTTCGCCCCCAGCATGGAGGTGCTGATCGCGCTGCGCGTCCTGCAGGGCGCGGCGATCGCGGGCATTCCGGCCTCGGCGACGGCGTACCTGGCGGAGGAGGTACGGCCCGCAGCACTGGTCGGGGCGATCGGCCTGTTCGTGGCGGGCAACAGCGTCGGCGGGATGACCGGCCGCGTCCTCACCGGCTGGGTCGCCGAGGGCTGGGGCTGGCGCACCGGGCTCGCGGCGGTCGGCGCGCTCGCCCTGCTGTGCGCCCTCGCCTACCGGCTGCTGATCCCCCGGGCGCACAACTTCACCCCGGCCTCACTGCGTCCCGCCGAGGTGCTGAACACCGTGCGCGGCCACCTGTCCGACGGGCTGCTGGTGCGGCTGTACACCCTCGGCCTGCTGTTCATGACCGTCTTCGGCGCGGTCTACACGGTGGTCGGCTACCGGCTGACCTCCGAGCCCTTCGGCCTCTCCCAGGGCCTGGCCGGCTCGGTCTTCGTGATCTACCTCGTCGGCACGGTCTCCTCGGCCGCCGCCGGGCGCCTGACCGGACGGCTCGGCCGCCGCGGCGCGCTCTACCTGGCCATCGGTGCCACCACCACCGGCCTGCTGCTGACCCTCGGCGACACCCTCGCGGCCGTACTGCTGGGCCTGGTCCTGGTCACGGCGGGCTTCTTCGCCGGCCACGCGGTCGCCTCCGGCTCGGTGGGCCGCACGGCCAAGACGGGCCGGGCCCAGGCCTCGGCTCTGTACCAGATGGCGTACTACGTCGGCAGCTCCCTGGGCGGCACGCTGGGCGCGATCGCCTACCACGCGGCCGGCTGGAGCGCGACGGTCGCCTTCTCCCTCACTGCCCTGGTCCTGGCGGCGGGCGTCACCCTCTACGCCACGCGCCGCGCGGTGGTCCAGCGCCGCCTGGCGGTCGCGCGGACCTGCTGAGCCCCGTCCCGCGGGTGTCTTTCCGGCCGGCTCAGCCGGCGGGGAAGACGCCCGTGTCGATGGTGAGGCCGAAGGGATCGGGAAGGTGGATGGTGTCCCCGAACTTCCCCGCGTGCAGCACCCGGTAGACGTCCTCCTTCGGCTCCCCGTAGAGCGTCACGGTCGGGCCGCCGGGCGCCCAGCGGTCGACCAGCAGATACAGGGGCACCCCGGCCTGGGCGTAACCGGCGGGCTTGCTGACCCGGTCGTGCCGGGCGTTGGATGACGAGGTGATCTCCACGACGAGTTCCGCATCGTCCGCCGAGACAAACCGATCCGCATCCCTCATCGCGGTTTTCGGCACGACCAGGAGGTCGGGGATGTAGATCCCGCTGCGAGAAGGAACGGAAACGCCCTGAGTCTGGTAGATGCCCCAGTCTCGGGGGATCACCGTGTACAACGCCCGCTGGATCTCGTCAGCGATGTCGTTGTGATCCTTGGCAGGCGGTGGTGACACAGTAACGACCCCATCAATGATCTCCACCTTGGAGCCCTCGGGCCCGTCCGTCTCCTCCCAGAGCCGGACCAGGTCGTCCCAGCCGTGGGCACGCCCCGGCCCCGGATCGACGGTGAGTGCGCTCATGGCGGTCTCCTCTATCGGTGCGTCACCGATCCCAGCATGCCCAACGCACCCCGCGCGGGTCCACCGCCCCCATTCACCCGAACGGGGAACCTCGCAGGTCAGGCAGCGGCGGTCCGCTCGGGCGCGGCGAGCCAGACGAGCCGGGCCGTGACGCCCGCCTCCCGCCCGAACCACCACACGGCCCGCTCCGGCGAGCCGAGCACGAGCCGCGAGGCGCCATCGGCGCCGCTCACCTGCGTACGCCCGTCCTCGTACACCGTGCCCCACGCGGCGACGCACCCGTCCAGCTCCCCGTCACCCGCATCCCACATCTGGACCACGGCGAACTGCCGCGGCGCGAGGTCCACGACCATCGCCCGCAACTCCTCCCCGAAGCCTCCCTGCCCTGCGGCTCCGGGATTTCCGTGCGGTCCGGGGCCGCCGTTCTGCGGGGATACGGTGTCCATGAACGCCTCCTGCGGAAGGGGTGTGAACGCGACTGTGCGACCTGGCGGGAGCAGCCGCACCGGTCGCGGTGTGCCTCACCGTAGCGAGGTCGGTGGTATGCATTCCATCGAAGCGAAAGAATGCATACGCTTCTTCGCTCTCCGGGGTGACCACCGGGAACCGTGTACGAGCCAGGGAGAACGACCATGCCGCCGAGCAAGGTCCCACCGACCATCCGGCAACGACGCCTGGGCGCGGAACTTCGCCGGCTGAGAGAACAGGCGGGGCTGTCCGCCACCCAGGCCGGTGAACTCCACGGCACCACCCAGGCTCGCATCAGCGGCATCGAGTCCGGTGGCTACCCGGTGAGCGCCGAACGCGTACGAGCCCTGGCCCGCTTGTACTCGTGCACGGACCAGGCCCTCATCGACGCCCTCGCCTCGATGACAGGCGGACGGACACGCGGCTGGTGGGAGGAGTACCGGGAGATCCTTCCCGCCGGAGCACTGGAACTGGCCGAGCTGGAGCACTTCGCGCGTTCCGTGCGCATCGCGTCAGCGGTACATCTTCCCGGCCTGCTTCAGACAGCCGACCACGCCCGCGCGCTCTTCCAGGACGTGGTGCCCGCGCTGTCGCCACCCGAGGTGGAACATCTGGTCTCGCACCGGATCAAGCGGCAGGCGGTGCTTTACGGCGAGAGACCGACTCCTCTGACCGTGATCGTCCACGAGGCCGCACTGCGCATGGGCTTCGGCGGTCCGAAAGTCGCCCAGGAGCAACTGCGGCACCTGCTCACCATGAGTGAACAGGATCATGTCAGCCTGAAAGCGATCCCTTTCGGCACCGGGAGTTACCCCAGTTCCGGCGCGGGCATCGTCTACCTCGCTGCCGAGGTTCCCCAATTGGACACCGTTCAGGTGGACACGGACACGCACTCGGAGTTCGTGGCCACTCAACCGCAGTTGGCCAGGTACCGAGCCGTGCTCGACAAACTGGAGGCCAACGCCCTTGAACCGGTGCCATCTCGCGATCTGATCCATGGCATCGCACGAACGCTCTGAAGGAGAAGAGAAGATGTCGACCGACAGGTGGCAGAAGTCCTCCTACAGCGGAACGGCCGCCAACTGCGTCTACGTCGCCGCGAGCGACGACGGCACCATCAAACTGCGCGAGAGCGACGACTCCGGTGCCGTTCTGACCACCACGCCCGAGAGGCTGGCCGCCTTCATACGCAGTGTGAAGACGGGCGAGCTCGACCGCTTCACCGATTCCTGACCTGGACCGGGGTGCGGTGGGGCCGGGGATGTGCGGGGGTCGGGGCCGGTCCGGGGCGAACATTCCGGACGGCATGATTTACGGCCGTTGCCGTGCACCGTTGGGTGACCCAGCGATTGGCCGCAAATCACGCCCCTGGCCTCCGGCATGGGGAACCCCGGAGTGTCCGGAACATCCGCCCCTCCCCGCCCCCTCCCGCCGTTGCCCCGCTGCGGCTGGTTCCCGGCTGTCCGTCGCGCGGTGCCAGTGCTCAGCGCTTGCCCCGACAGATCGGTCGGTCAAAGACCGTCGCAGTAGGAGTGACCGCTACGCTGCGGTGGCTGTGAGCCCAAGTGGTGCGCAGGCCGCAGCCTTCTTCCGGGACGTCCCCCGCAGCCGGACGGTCTGGCTCGTGCGGGACGAGCAGGGGAGCCCGGCGCCTCGGGATTCCGACGGCACACGGAGCCTGCCGTTCTGGTCCACCTCCGCCCGTGCCACCCGGGCGGCACGTGTGTGGGGTCACGGACTGTGGGTGGCATCGATGCCCCTGGAACAGTGGCTGGAGGCCGAATTGCCCTCCGCCGCCGAGGACGGGTTGCTGATCGGGATCAACTGGTCAGGTCCTCGTCTTGTGGGGTGGAGCTTCACCGTCGCAGAGACGCTCAATCGCCTCGCTGCCGCCGGCTGACCGGCACCGCATGCACCATCGGAATGAGCGCGGGCGGCATCGGCAGATCAGGCCCGGTCCGAAGCGCAGTCCGGGTCAGGGCGCTTCGTTCAGCTTGGAGGCGAGCCGTGTATGCCCTGTCCGCGCAGCCGTGTCGCCCTGGAAAAGGGATTGCCCCGGAGGGAGAGCTCACGTTGGCTGGTCGGCATGGCCGAACTGCATACCGATCGCCTCCTCCTTCGTCGATGGCGTGACTCCGACCTCGGACCATGGGCGGCGATGAACGCCGATCCCGAGGTCCGCGAACACTTGGGCGATGTACTCAACCGTGAACAGAGCGATGCCGCTGTGGCACTGTTCCAGGCCGAGTTCGACCGGCGAGGCTACGGGTGGTGGGCGGTCGAGGTGCAGGCCACAGGCGAGTTCATCGGCTTTGCGGGCCTGGACGAAGTGGATGACGGCATGCCGTTCACCGGAGTGGAGATCGGCTGGAGACTCGCCCGGTCGGCCTGGGGCCAGGGCTACGCCACCGAGGCCGCACTGACGGTACTGGGCTACGGCTTCGACACGCTCGAGCTTCCCGAAGTCCTCGCCGTGACCACAGCCACCAACCTTCGTTCACAGGCGGTCATGCGCCGGATCGGCATGACCCGGAACCCGGCCGACGACTTCGACGACCCCGCCGCACCCGAAGGACCACTGCGCCCGAACATGCTGTACCGGATCGCCCGCGGTACGAGAGTCTGACGTTCGCCGCGGTAGCAGGGGCATGTGCACGGAAGATGCGGTACGGCATGCGGGAAGCCGACCCGCAGCGCGCCGGACGGCATGGCTTACGGCCGCCGCTGCGGCCCGTCAGCCGACCGATCCGGTGACCCAGGCGGAAACCTCTGCGTCGAGTTCCTCGGGCGCCTTCGTGTGGCCTGGATGCCTGTAATCCAGACGGTCGGCGTCAGGGTATTTCTCGGCCCATGCTTCCGCCGCATGAGGCGGGTTGACCGGGTCCAGGGGGTTCACGAGGAGAAGCAGTCTCGGTGCTTCCTTCTTATCGGGCATCGTCCATGTGGAGTCCGCACCGGCAGGCATCACCGAGCACGGACGGTGCATGCCCGAGAGCGCGGCTCCGAGAGGATTCCTCTCCTGCGACCCCGCGCCCACTCCCCACCCCCGGTACGCCGTGCAGACGTTGGCAAGGTATCCCACGAACTCCGGAAGCACCTGACCGTCGCGGTGACGGCGGGTGTAGCTACGACTGTTGGACTCTACGACCCCTTTGCCCGCCTTGCCGATATCCGGCCAACTGGTCAGGATCTCGCGCAGTGGTTCAGCGTTCTTTCCGAGGTCGCGGGAGAGAGAGAAGAGAGCGGTCATCCGCTCGTACTCCTCGACGCCGTCGGCGAGACCGGTCTGCGTGCCGTCGTAGCCCATGTCCCGGAGCGTCCGGTGAAGCTTCTGCCAGCAGTCGGAGGCCGCATCGCTTTCGTCGCATTCCATGACGTCCTGCAAGCCCGCCTCCACCGCGAGGCTCCGCTCGACCATGAGCGTGGTCGCGGACGTGCCCGGCGGAGGCGCGGGAGCGTCCATCACCCCCCAGCCGCCGGCGCGCTCCAGCTCGGGCATCACAGCCGTTGCCCGGACCGCGCCGAACGACTGCGCGTACACCCCCGATATCTCCCCCTCCTTCTCGACGAGCTCCTTGAACGACTCCTGGTATTCCGCACGGTCGAGGCGGTAGAGGTCCATGTCGCAGGCGTTCTGGAAATCGTCGGGCCAGTTCTTCGTCTGCCATTCCGAGAGTTCGCCACCCTTCGACACGTCAGTGACGGTTTCGAGGCATTCGGCGCTGACCCCGTGAACAGCCCAGGGCTGGACGAATGTGGCCACCGCCCGGTGGCGCAACCAGGAAGGAAGAAGCGATCGGGCCGCCACGGCGTCCAGCGGACGCAGCCCAGGCCTTCCCGGGTCCCAGAGGACCAGTCCGTCCCGTTCTCCGGGTGTGCGAGCGGTCGGCGCGCCATCCTCACCGAGGGGTGCGTAGATCACCGCCCACACTCCCGTGGGGAGCAGGTGGCAGCGGACGGTCTCGTCGGCACACGGCTGAGGCTCGGGAGCTGTCGACTGCCCGCGCTCGTCAGCCCGGTACACATACAGGCCGGCGAGGACGACGACGGCCAGGGCCACCACGCCGGCGAACCAGCGGACGGCCGTGGCGCGGCCGGGGTTACGCGCCCCCGGCATGCCGCGCTTGCGTCGCACTGGTCACAGGTGTCCTTGGTCGAGGTCGAAGCTTCCGGGAGGTCAATGGACCGAGGGCTGACTGTATCGCGCGAAGCGGGAGACGAGACCGCCGGGAAGCGGTGCCGACGGAAGCGGCGAGCGTCTTCGCCCCGCGCCCGCAGCCGGGCGACGGGCCGATACCGCCCTCGGGGTCCGGACCGCACCACCGTCCGCCCGCAGCCGGGCGACGGCGGGAGGGGACGGGGAGGGGCGGACGTTCCGGACACTCCGGGGTTCCCCATGCCGGAGGCCAGGGGCGTGATTTGCGGCCAATAGGCGCTTCAGTCAGCGGTGCACGGCAACGGCCGTAAATCATGCCGTCCGGAATGTTCGCCCCGGACCGGCACCGACCCCCGCACATCCCCGGCCCCCACCGCACCCGCACCCGGAAAACAAACGCCCCCCTCCGCGTTAACCCGAAGTTGCGGAACCGGTCTCACCGAGAGAATTCCTTTCCGATTCGGAAATCGAACGGAATCAGCTCGCGGAAAGAAGGCGTCCGCCGATAGCCTGGCGCTGCCTCGTGGATCGACGCGGGGCAGCCGCGGGAGCGTCCGAGGGGAGGGCGTTCCGATCGCGGTTCCGGGGGCAGTGGAGCCGGGGGGAAATCGCCGCGCGGTAAATCGCGCGTTCCGGCACACGCAGGCGCCCGAAGGCGCCGAATTCGTTTCTCCGCCGCCCCGGAATCACCGCCGATTCACCGAAGGTGAGGACGACCCGTGCGACGCATGACCTCCGTTCTTCTGGCCCTGAGCGCTCTGGTGGGGGCCTCCGCGCTGACCGCCCCGGCGGCCGCGGCCGCCGCGCAGACCGGCCGCCCGGCCACCGTGCGGACCGCCGTACCGGCCGGCTGGGAGGTGGTCGAGGGCGGCGAGGTGGCCGCCCTGAACGGCGGGGCGGACGGCAAGCGCTCCTCCGCCCCCCAGGGCCCCGCCGCGCAGAACCTCACCGCGCAGGACCTCACCGAGCAGGGCTCGGACGCGGACGAGCTCTCCCTCATCGCGATGCAGTCGGTCCGCAACGAGCGGTTCGTCGCGACGGAGAAGAACTACCCGGCTCCCAACACCGGTGCGCTGCGGGCCCGTTCCGCCGAGATCGGCGGCTCCTGGGAGGAGTTCGTCCTCTACGACCTGGGCGCCTGAGCCCCGGCCGGCCGGACGGGAAAGGCGCCCGTACCCCACGTCCCGGGGGTACGGGCGCCTCCGCGTGAGCCCCGCCCACGGCATACGGCCGCGAGCGCGGGTGTCAGGCGATGCGGTCCAGGATCAGGGGGGTGGGCTCGGCCGAGGCCGTGTCGGCGATCCCGATCGCGTCGCCGGCAAGTGCTTCGAGCGCGTAGTCGAAGCGCTCTGGGGTGTCGGTGTGGAGGGTCAGCAGCGGGGCCCCGGCGCTCACCCGGTCGCCGGGCTTGGCGTGCAGCTCCACCCCGGCCCCGGCCTGCACCGGGTCCTCCTTGCGTGCGCGGCCCGCGCCCAGGCGCCAGGCGGCGACGCCGACGGCGTACGCGTCCAGCCCGGTCAGGACTCCGGAGGCGGGGGCCGTCACGGTGTGCCGCTCGCGGGCGACGGGCAGGGGCGCGTCCGGGTCGCCGCCCTGGGCGGTGATCATGCGGCGCCAGTGGTCCATGGCCGAGCCGTCGGCGAGCGCCTCGGCGGGGTCGGCGTCCGGCAGTCCGGCGGCGGTGAGCATCTCGCGGGCCAGTGTCAGCGTCAGCTCGACGACGTCGGCCGGGCCGCCGCCCGCCAGGACCTCCACCGACTCGCGGACCTCCAGGGCGTTGCCCGCGGTCAGGCCGAGCGGGGTGGACATGTCGGTGAGCAGGGCGACGGTGCGCACCCCGTGGTCGGTGCCGAGCCCGACCATGGTGGAGGCCAGCTCGCGGGCGTCGTCGAGGTTCTTCATGAACGCGCCGGAGCCGACCTTGACGTCCAGGACGAGCGAGCCCGTGCCCTCGGCGATCTTCTTGGACATGATCGAGGAGGCGATCAGCGGGATCGCCTCGACGGTGCCGGTGACGTCGCGCAGCGCGTAGAGCTTCTTGTCGGCCGGGGCCAGTCCGTCGCCGGCCGCGCAGATCACCGCGCCGACCGAGCGCAGGACGTCCATCATCTCGTCGTTGCTCAGCAGTGCCCGCCAGCCGGGGATCGACTCCAGCTTGTCCAGCGTTCCGCCGGTGTGGCCCAGGCCGCGCCCGGAGAGCTGGGGGACGGCGGCGCCGCAGGCGGCGACCAGCGGGGCCAGCGGCAGGGTGATCTTGTCACCGACGCCGCCGGTGGAGTGCTTGTCGGCGGTGGGCCTGGGCAGGGCGGAGAAGTCCATCCGCTCGCCGCTGTCGATCATCGCGGCGGTCCAGCGGGTGATCTCCTCGCGCTCCATGCCGTTGAGCAGGATCGCCATGGCCAGGGCCGACATCTGCTCGTCGGCGACCTCGCCGCGGGTGTAGGCGTCGATGACCCAGTCGATCTGGGCGTCGCCGAGACGGCCCCGGTCGCGCTTGGTGCGGATGACGGAGATGGCGTCCATCAGGGGGTGTTGCTCCTTGGGAGGGGTCGGGGGCGCCGGGCGCGGGTCAGCGGTCGGTGGGGCCGTCCGCGTCGGCGAGGTGGTCGGGGCCGAAGGCGTCCGGCAGGAGGTCGGACAGCGGCCGGACGCCGGAAGCGGTGTCGACCGCCAGGTCCGGGCCTCCGTGCTCCCACAGGAGCTGGCGGCAGCGGCCGCACGGCATGAGGATCTCGCCGCGGCCGTCGCAGCAGGTGAAGGCCACCAGCCGGCCACCGCCGGTGGCGGCCAGCTCGGAGACCAGGCCGCACTCGGCGCACAGCGCGACGCCGTAGGCGGCGTTCTCCACGTTGCAGCCGCCGACGATCCGGCCGTCGTCCACCAGCGCGGCGGCGCCGACCGGGTACCTGGAGTACGGGGCGTAGGCCCGGGACATCAGCTCCCGGGCCCGCTCCCGCAGCGCCGGCCAGTCGGCCCGGCCGGCGCCTGTCGCAGAGGACTCGCTCACCTACTTGCCCTCACCCTTCCGGTAGGCGTGCCCGTTGGCCTTCGGCATCCGCAGCCGCTGCGCGGACATGGCCAGCACCAGCAGCGTGGCGACGTACGGTGCGGCGCTGACGAACTGGCTGGGCACCTCGTCCACCGAGGAGTACCAGACGAACAGCACCAGGCCGGTGATCGCCGCGACCGCGCCGGTCAGGTACTTCTTCCGGTAGATCGCCCAGGCGGTGGCCAGGACCAGCAGGATCGCCAGCAGCAGGAGCAGGGCGTGGACGTTCTGGCCGCCGCCGCGCAGGTTGAGGCTGTCGGTGTAGCCGAACAGGCCGGCGCCCAGGGCGAGTCCGCCCGGCATCCAGTTGCCGAAGATCATCGCGGCGAGGCCGATGTAGCCGCGTCCGCCGGTCTGGCCCTCCAGGTAGATGTTGGAGGCGACCTCGGCGAGGAACGCGCCGCCCATGCCGGCGAAGCCGCCGGAGATCATCACGGCGATGTACTTGTACTTGTAGACGTTGACGCCCAGGCTCTCGGCCGCGATCGGGTTCTCGCCGCAGGAGCGCAGCCGCAGGCCGAAGCCGGTGTTCCACAGCACCCAGCGGCTGAGCGGGATCATGGCGACGGCCACGATCGTCAGCAGGGAGAGGTTGGTGACCAGTCCGCCGAGCAGCCCGGCGACGTCGGAGACGACGAACCAGTGCTTGGCGTTGAGCGTCGCCATCGCGTCGGACAGTCCGGGGACGGTGATCTGGCCTATGGACTCGATGGGCGGGGACTGCTTGCTGGTGCCGCTCTCCATCTCGGCGAAGGTGAAGCTGGACAGGTAGCGGGTGGCGCCGACGGCGAGGATGTTGATGGCCACACCGGAGACGATGTGGTTGACGCCGAAGGTGACGGTGGCGATCGCGTGCAGCAGACCGCCCAGCGCGCCGCCGACGACGCCCATGACCACGCCCGCCCACGGGCCCCACTGGACGCCGGCCCAGGCGCCGAACCAGGTGCCCAGGATCAGCATGCCCTCCAGACCGATGTTGATCACACCGGCCCGCTCGGCCCACAGGCCGCCCAGTCCGGCCAGCCCGATGGGGACGGCCAGCCGCAGGGCGGTGGAGGTCTGTCCGACGGAGGTGATGCCGTGGGCCCCGGTGATCAGCCGCACGGCGGAGACCAGCACCAGCAGGCCCGCGATCACGAGCATCCACTCGGCCAGTGTCAGCCGGCGGCGGGCGGGCTTCTTCGGCTGCTGTGCGGCCGGCCGCTTGTCGAGGACGGTGCTCATGCCGACACCTCCTTGCGGTTCTTCGGACCGGTGCCGTCGCCCTCGTCCGCGGCGGCCTCGGCGGCGAGTTCCTCGCCGACCTTCTGCTGCTGGCGGCGCAGGCCGTAACGGCGCACGGACTCGTAGCTGATGACGACCGCCATCACGATCAGGCCCTGCATGATCGTGGCGATCTCCTTCTCGTAGCCGTTGTAGTCGAGCGTGGGGGACGCCTTGTCGAGGAAGGCGATGAGCAGCGCTCCGAAGGCTATGCCGAGGGGGTGGTTGCGGCCGAGCAGGGCGATGGTGATGCCGGTGAATCCCACGCCCGCGGGGAAGTCCAGGCTGTAGGTGTGAGCGTCGCCGAGCAGGACGGGCATGCCGGCCAGACCGGCGACGGCGCCGGAGATCAGCATGCTGGTGAGCACCATGCGCCTGGCGTCGACGCCGCTGGCGGAGGCGGCGCTGGGGCTGGCGCCGGTGGCGCGCAGGTCGAAGCCGAACCGGGTGCGGTTCAGGACCAGCCAGTACAGCAGGCCGCACAGGGCGGCGACGGCGGTGAAGCCGTAGATCTCGCCGGCCGCGCCCAGGTCGATGCCGGGGAACCAGCCGGATTCCGGTATCTGCCCGGTGGTGAGGTTGTTGCCGCGCTGCTCGCCGAACTGGGCGGGCAGGACGAGGTAGGCGATGATGCTGGTGGCGATGGAGTTGAGCATGATCGTCGAGACGACCTCGCTCACCCCGCGGGTGGTCTTCAGGATGCCCGCGATACCGGCCCAGAAGCCGCCCACCAGCATCGCGACGACCAGGATCAGCGCGATGTGCAGGGGGCCGGGCAGGGTGACCGAGGCGCCGACGAGGGCGGCGGCCATCGCGGCGAGCCGGTACTGCCCGTCGACCCCGATGTTGAACAGGTTCATGCGGAAGCCGACGGCCACCGCGAGCGCCGCCAGGTAGTACGTGGCGGCCTGGTTGACGATGAGCACCTGGATGTCGGCGTGCACCGCGTACTCGGCCATCAGCACGTACGGCTGCACGGGGTTCAGACCGGAGGCGATCAGCACCACCGAGGTCAGCAGCACGGCGACGACGATGGCCAGCGCCGGTCCGCCGAGGGCCAGGACCATCCGCTCCTTGTCGAACTTCTTCATCGGTCCTCTCCCCCGTCCCGGCCCGTGGCGGCGGTCCCGTCGGCGGCTGCGGCGGCTGCGACCGCCGCCTCGTCGTCGAGACGGCCGGAGGCCGCGCCGGTCATGGCGGAGCCCAGGGCCTCAGGGGTGATCGTGGCGGGGTCGGCGTCGGCGACCAGTCGGCCGCGGTACATCACGCGCAGGGTGTCGGACAGGCCGATCAGCTCGTCGAGGTCGGCGGAGATCAGCAGGACGGCCAGGCCGGCGCGGCGCGCGGTGCGGATCTGGTCCCAGATCTGCGCCTGCGCGCCGACGTCCACGCCGCGCGTGGGGTGGGCGGCGATCAGGAGCCGGGGGGTGTGGCTCATCTCGCGGCCCACGATCAGCTTCTGCTGGTTGCCGCCGGACAGGGAGGCGGCGGTGACGTCGATGCCGGGGGTGCGCACGTCGTACTCGGCGACGATCCGCCCGGTGTCGGTGCGGGCGGCCTTGATGTCCAGCCAGGGTCCCTTGCTGTTGGGGGGCTCGGTGACGTGCCCGAGTATGCGGTTCTCCCACAGGGAGGACTCCAGCAGCAGCCCGTGGCGGTGGCGGTCCTCGGGGATGTAGCCGACGCCGCCCTCGCGGCGGCGGCGGGTGGGCCAGCCGGTGACGTCCTCGTCGCCGAGGACGATGGTCCCGCCGTCGGCCTGGCGGATGCCGACCAGCGCCTCGATCAGCTCGGTCTGGCCGTTGCCCTCCACACCGGCCAGGCCCAGCACCTCGCCCTTGTGGATGGTGAAGGAGACACCGTCCAGGATGGTGCGGGCGCCGTCGGCCGGGTCGTACCCGGTGAGGGTGAGGCCGTTCACCCTCAGCATGGGGACCTCGGTGACGGTGGACTCGCGGGTCTCCGGGGAGGGCAGTTCGGCGCCGACCATCAGCTCGGCGAGCTGCTTGACGGTGACGTCGCCGGGGGTGACGGAGGCGACGGTGGTGCCGCGCCGGATGACGGTGATGTCGTCGGCGACCGAGAGCACCTCGCCCAGCTTGTGCGAGATGAAGATGACGGTCAGTCCCTCCGCCTTCAGCTCGCGGAGGTTGGCGAAGAGCGCGTCCACCTCCTGCGGCACGAGCACGGCGGTCGGCTCGTCGAGGATGAGGATGCGGGCGCCGCGGTAGAGGACCTTGAGGATCTCCACGCGCTGCCGGTCGGCGACCCCGAGGTCCTCCACCATGGCGTCGGGGCGGATGCCCAGGCCGTAGGCCTCGGAGATCTCCCTGATCCGGGCGCGGGCCTTCGCGCCGATCCCGTACAGCTTCTCGCTGCCCAGGACGGTGTTCTCGGCGACGGTGAGGTTGTCGGCCAGCATGAAGTGCTGGTGGACCATGCCGATGCCGCGGGCGATGGCGTCGCCGGGGTCGGAGAAGCCGACTTCCCGGCCGTCGACGGCGACGGTGCCCTCGTCCGGCTTCTGCATGCCGTAGAGGATCTTCATCAGGGTCGACTTGCCCGCGCCGTTCTCGCCGACGATGGCGTGCACGGTCCCCTTGCGGACGGACATGTGGATGTCGTGGTTGGCGACGACACCGGGGAAGCGCTTGGTGATCCCGGTCAGTTCGACGGCGGGAGGACTGCTGGACGCGTTGATGGTGCACTCTCCTCGGGCTAAGGAGCGGCTCGTAGGGAGCACGGCGGCGGAGGCGGATGACCGGGGTGGGCCGGGAGGTGGGCCGCCGGGCCGTGCGGGTGAGGGCGACGCTACCGCCTCGACGGCTGACTACGCGCGTAGAGCTTTTTCCGTGCGGTGGGCCCGGCCGGAAGGAAGGGGCCGTCGCCGCGAGCGGTGCGGTGTGGTGCGGTCCTCTTCCGGCCGGGCCCGTGCCGGGGCCGTGCGGGCGGCGGCCGGACGCCCGGGGGACGTCCGGCCCCGCTCCCGCTCCGGCACCGGGCCGGGCCGGATCGGTCGGGAGGGTCAGGACTCGGTGCTGACCTTGATCTCGCCGCCGATGATGCCCTCCCTGGCCTTCTTCACGGCCTCCTGGAGTTCGGTCATCTCGGTGAAGGCCGGGTTGGAGTCGGACAGGCCGACACCGCCGGACTCCAGGTCGAAGCGGCTCTCGCCGCTCATCGGCTCGCCGTTCTGGACGGACTCGACCAGGTTGTAGACCGCGCCGGAGACATCCTTGGTCATGGAGGTCAGGATGCTGTCCTTGTACTTGGCCAGCGTCTTCTGCTCGTACTGGTCGGAGTCGACGCCGATGACCCACTTGTCCTTGGCGGCGACCGCCTCGATGACGCCCTGGCCCGCGAGGCCGGCGGCGTGGTAGATCACGTCGGCCTTGGCGTCGAGCTGACCGCGCGCGGCCTCCTTGCCGAGGTCCGGCTTGGAGAAGCCGTCCATGTTCGGCGGCTGGGTCAGGTACTGGGTCTTGACCTCGATGGACTTGTCGGTGTCCTTCACGCCCTGGACGAAGCCCGCCTCGAACTTCTTGATCAGCGGGACCTCGACGCCGCCGACGAAGCCGACGACCTTGGACTCGGTGGCCTCGGCCGCGGCCACGCCCGCCAGGTAGGAGCCCTCCTCCTCGCTGAAGACGAGGTTGGCGACGTTGTCCGCCTTGACGGTGTTGTCGTCGATCAGGCCGAAGGTGGTCTTCGGGAACTTCTCGGCGACCTCCTCGATCGGCTTGGCGTAGGCGAAGCCCACACCGATCACGGGGTTGTAGCCCTGGCGGGCCAGGTCGGTGAGGCGCTGGACCTTGTCGGCGTCCGACTCGCCGTCGGAGGGCTCGATGTCCTCGCCGCCGATGCCGAAGTCCTTCTTCGCCTTCTCGAAGCCTCTGTAGGCGGCGTCGTTGAACGACTGGTCGCCGCGGCCGCCGACGTCGTAGGCGAGGGCTATGCCCTTGCCCTTCTTGGCGGAGTCGGAGGAGTCCGAGGAGGCGGACTCCGTGGATGTGCTGCCACACGCAGTGGCGCTGAGGGCGAGGGCCGCGGCGGTGCCGACCGCGGCAGCGAGCTTGCTTACCCGGCGCAAGAGGACTTCCCTTCGCTCGAAGCGCCTCCGTTGGCGCTGGCTTCCGCCGCATCGTAACGCGCGTAGATGCCAGGAAAAGGGCTCTTGCGGAGCCGTTATCAGTTCGGTGTTAACAGGTGGTGCCCGCACCCTTGTGGAGGGTGACGCGGGGGCATCCTCCGGGGCGCCGGGCGCCGCGGGCGCCGGACGCCGCCCCGGCCCGCGGGTGGTGGCGCCGGCGCCGCGCCCTTCCGCCCGGGCCCTGCCCCACCTGCGCTTTCCCGCTCGCCACGAGGGCCGGACGGTGAGCGCGGCGGTCCCGGGCCCGCGGCGACCGGAGAGCGGGGACACCCCGCCGGCCGCCGGCCGGGCCGCGGCGTGAGACTGGTCACGTGCGCTCGTGCCCTATTCGCGCTCGGCGTCCAGCAGCGCGGCGGCCGTGAACAGCTCCACGCCCGCCGCGATGGCGCTCTCGTCGACGTCGAAGTCGCCCTGGTGCAGGTCGTGCGGCGTGCGGTCGCCCGGCGGGCGCACGCCCAGCCGGGCCATCGCGCCGGGGACGTGCTCCAGATACCAGGAGAAGTCCTCGCCGCCCAGGCTCTGCTCGGTGTCCTCGACCGAGCCGTGGCCGCGCCGGGAGACCATGGCGTCGCGCAGCAGCTCGGCGGTGGTCCGCTCGTTGACCACCGGGGGGACGCCGCGGATGTAGTTGAGCTCGAACTTGGCGCGGTGCAGCGTCGCGACCTCGTCGATCGCCGCGTGCACCAGGTCGGGCGCGATCCGCCAGGCGGGCAGGTCCAGGCAGCGGATGGTGCCGGACAGCTCGGCGTGCTGCGGGATGACGTTGGGGGCGTGGCCCGCCTCCAGCCGCCCCCAGGTCAGGGCGAGTCCGGCGCGGGTGTCCACGCGGCGGGAGAGCACCGCCGGCACCTCGGTGACGATCTTGGCCGCCGCCGTGACCAGATCGGTGGTCAGGTGCGGGCGCGCGGTGTGGCCGCCGGGGCCGTCGAGGGAGAGCTCCAGCCGGTCGCAGGCGGAGGTGATGGGGCCGGCGCGCAGGCCGATGCGCCCGGCCTCGACCTTGGGGTCGCAGTGGACGGCGACGATCCGGCCCACCCCCTCCAGCACCCCGGCCTCGATGGCGTCGGTCGCGCCGCCCGGCAGCACCTCCTCGGCGGGCTGGAACAGCAGCCGCACCGAGTGCGGCAGCTCGTCCCGGCGCGCCAGGTCGGCCAGGACCAGGCCGGCACCGAGCACGGCGGTGGTGTGCACGTCGTGGCCGCAGGCGTGCGCCCGGTCCGGGACCGTCGAGCGGTACGGGACGGTCTTGGTGTCGGGGATGGGGAGCGCGTCGATGTCGGCGCGCAGCGCCAGCATCGGGCGCACGCCGCGCTTGGCGTCGGCCCCGCCGGGGTGGATGTCGCAGATCAGTCCCGTGCCGCCGGGAAGCACCCGGGGGCCGAGCCCGGCCTTCTCCAGCCGCTCCCTGATGGCGGCGGTGGTCCGGAACTCCTGGTGGCCCAGCTCGGGGTGCATGTGCAGGTCCCGGCGGAAGGCGATGAGTTCGGCACGGATGGCCTCCGGCACGGCGCCGGGCAGGGGCGTCTCATCGGTGGTCCGGATACTGGACTCTGGCGACAACAACTGGCTCACCCTGTCGAGGATAAGCCCAGGTGACAGCCGTGTGCAGAGAGAACGATGAAAGTTCACCCTCCGTAGGGAGAAAAAACGGATCGGCGGTCGCATACGGCCTGGTGCGGATGGGTATGACCTCCGATTCCGCTCGCCTCGCCCCGTTCCGCTATGTGGGACGGGGCGCGATCACGAGGCGGGCGGGGCCGACGGCAGCCGCCGCACCCCCCGCGCGGTGCCGGTGACGCCGGAGAGGAACCCCCGGGCGCGCGGCGAGGCGCCCTCCGTCAGCCAGGCCGGGTCCACATCGCAGACCGCGACCGTCACCCCGGTGCCGGCCAGGGCCAGCGGGAGGGTGTGGACGACGGTGGAGGGGAAGCTCACGATGGTGCGGCCGATGGGGCCGCGGCGGGCCACCAGCTCCAGCGGGAGGTCCGGCCGTACGATCTCCAGCCCCGTCCCGGCCGCTATCCGGTGCAGCTTCCCCGCGCTCTCGCGGCGGTGGGCGAAGTAGCGGGTGGCATCGTGGGCCCGGGTCAGGGAGGCGACGGCCTCCAGATAGCGCCCGGGGTCCACCACACCGGTCTCGACCAGCGAGGTGCCCACCAGATCGGTGCCGCCGGTGAGCGCGGGCGGGCCGAAGCGGGCGCGGGCCCAGGCGAAGTCGTTGCGGGTGACCGACACGTGCTCGGGCGCCTCGACCGGCATCGAGCTGAACACCTCGACCCGCCGGCGCGCCGACGGTGTCATCCGGCGGCGGGCGGAGGCGGAGACGGGCGCGAAGAGCGCGGCACGCGCTCCCCCCGCCCCCCTGCGGTGCCACCGCACCAGGCGCTCGCCGCGGGCGAGCTGGGTGACGAACTCCATGGTGGCCGTCCCGTCGTCGACCACCACCACGCCCCCCGGGCCCCCTGGTACGGCTCCCTCGGTGCGGGCGAGGGAGAGCAGCAGCTGCACGTACCGCGAGAACGGGTCGCCCACCACGATCCGCGCGGCGCGGCGCAGCGGACCCAGCAGGGAGGCGACCGTCCTCAGCGGCGCGCCCGCGCCGCCGCGCGCCTCCTCCCAGCGGACCGCGATCCCCTCGTCGCGCGCCAGCTCGGCCATCCGCCTCAGCTGGCCGCGTGTCATCGCCTCCCGCGGCGGCAGGACGACCACGGTGAGGTCGCCGTCCCCCTCTTCCGCACCTCCCGGGCGGGTCTCCCGGTACGCGGTCCGGTACGCGGTGTGGGCCCACTCCAGGACGTTGAGGAGCTGCACCGGGCTCTCGACGAAGGCGAGGGTGCCCGAGCGGCGCCCGGGGCGCCGCGGGCGTCCGGGGGCCCCCGGAGCGCGGCCGGGACGCGCCCCCCGACACGCCTCGGCCGTGCCCGGCCTCCGGGCCGGCTGCGGCGGAACCCCGCCCGGGGTCCCGCCGGGTGCTGCGCCTGCGCTCACCTTGGATCGCCCCGTCAGCCCGTCGGTCCCGTCAGACCGCTGCCGGCTCGCGGCCGGCGGCGGTCTCCTCGGTCTCGGCCACGACACCCTTGACCCGGCGCAGCTTCTTCATCGGCCCGATCTCGCTGTCGTAGACCCGCTTCACACCGTCGCCCAGGGACTCCTCGATGGTGCGGATGTCGCGCACCAGGCGCTGCAGGCCCTGCGGCTCGACGGAGGCGGCCTGGTCGGAGCCCCACATCGCGCGGTCCAGGGTGATGTGGCGCTCGACGAAGGCGGCGCCCAGCGCGACGGCGGCCAGCGTGGTCTGCAGGCCCGTCTCGTGGCCGGAGTAGCCGATCGGCACGTTGGGGTACTCGGCCTGCAGGGTGTGGATCATCCGCAGGTTGAGCTCCTCGGCCTTGGCCGGGTAGGTGCTGGTGGCGTGGCAGAGCACGATGTTCCCGCTGCCCAGCACCTCCACCGCGTGCCGGATCTGCTTCGGCGTGGACATACCGGTGGAGAGGATGACGGTGCGGCCGGTGGCGCGCATCGCGCGCAGCAGCTCGTCGTCGGTCAGGGAGGCGGAGGCGACCTTGTAGCAGGGCACGTCGAACTTCTCCAGGAAGGCGACGGACTCCACGTCCCACGGGGAGGCGAACCAGTCGATCCCCTTCTTCCTGCAGTAGGCGTCGATGGCCCGGTAGCCCTCCTCGTCGAACTCGACGCGGTGGCGGTAGTCGATGTAGGTCATCCGGCCCCAGGGGGTGTCGCGCTCGATCTCCCACTGGTCGCGCGGGGTGCAGACCTCCGGGGTGCGCTTCTGGAACTTCACCGCGTCGCAGCCGGCGTCGGCGGCGGCGTCGATCAGGGCGAACGCGTTCTCCAGGTCGCCGTTGTGGTTGATGCCGATCTCGCCGGTGACGTAGACCGGGTGGCCCGGGCCCACGGTCCTGGCGCCGAGGGTACGGAGGCGGGGGCTGGTCATGCTCAAGACAGTTCCTTTCCGAGGATCCACGAGGCGATCTCGCGGATCGCACCGGCCCCTCCGGGAGTGGAGGTGACCGCGCGGGCTGCGCCGCGTACGACGTCGTGGGCACTGGCCACGGCGACGGGCCAGCCGACCAGGCCGAAGCACGGCAGGTCGTTGACGTCGTTTCCGACGTAGAGCACGCGCTCCGGCGCGATGCCCTGCTCCTCGCACCACTGCTTGAGGGCGAGGTCCTTCCGGTCGACGCCGTGGAGCACGGGGATCCGCAGCTTGCGGGCCCGTGCGGCGACCACCGGGTTCTCCTCCGTGGACAGGATCAGCAGGGGCAGGCCGGCACGGCGCAGGGCGGCGATGCCGAGCCCGTCGCCGCGGTGGACCGCGACCGTCTCCCGTCCGTCGGAGTCGACGTACACCCTGTCGTCGGTCTGGGTGCCGTCGAAGTCGAGTACGACCGCGTCGACGTCGTCGCGGGCCGGAAGCGCGCCGGGGCGCCCGTCCGTCCCGCCGTCGAGCAGCGGTGCGAGCGCGCGGGCGCGGGCGAGGTCGTGCGGGTCGTCGACCTCCAGCACGCGCGCCGGGTCGGTGCGCACCGGTTCGGTGCGGCCGAAGAAGCGGTGCCCGGCCTCGCGGAAGCCGACGGCGCGCATCGCGTACGCGGCGCCGGTCTCCAGCAGGTCCTGCGGCCGGTCCTGGCGGCGCGGGCGGTACGCCTTGTCGTGGTTGACCCCGTGCCCGCCGGCCGCGCCGTCACCGCCGTCGCGCCAGACGAAGCCGTGGAAGGGGGCGACGGTCAGCGCGCTGTCGGCGCCGCCGGCCACCGCGGCGGCCACGCCCTCGACGTCCTCGCGGGTGAGGAAGGGGCTGGTGCACTGCACCAGCAGCACCGCCTCGGCCGCCCGTCCGTGCCGTTCGGCGTGGACGTCCATGGCGTGCAGGACGGCGGCCTCGCTGGTGGCGGTGTCGCCCGCGATGCCGGCGGGCCGCCGCACGACCTCGGCGCCCGCGCCGCGGGCCGCCTCGGCGATGGCCTCGTCGTCGGTGGAGACGACCGTGTGCGTCACGCCCCGCGCCGCCAGGCACTCCCGTACCGCGCGGACGACCAGCGGAACTCCCCCGACGGTGGCGAGGTTCTTCGCGGGCACGCCCTTGGACCCGCCGCGGGCGGGGATCACGGCGAGGACGACGGGGCTGCCGGAGGCACTGGGGGACACGGGAGGGGCTCCTTGCTGGACTGCGGTCTGAGGGGTGCCGGGCACGCTCACAGCTCCCCCATCCGGCGGATGACCGGCGCCACGCGCTGGACGCCGTGGCGGTACGCCCCGCGCGCCGCGTCCCGCACGGCCGCCCGGACGGCCCGGCGCAGCCCGGAGGCGGGCCGGCCGGTCTCCGCTCCCGTCCGGGGCGCGCCCGAGGGGCCGAGCCCGTGGCGGGCGAGGATGCCGGGGAGGTAGCCGGGGGCGGTGGCGAGCGTGTAATAGGGGGTGACCGGCGGCAGGGCGCGGCGGGCGAGGAGGTCCGCGACGCGCTCGCGGGCGGCGTCGAAGGCCGCCTCGTAGGAGCCTCCCCCGGAGGGGGGACCCCCGGCGACGACGCCCTGCCGGGCCGTCCACGCCGGGTCGGCCTTCGGCAGCAGCCCGGAGTCGAGCCGGTCCCAGGAGGTCAGGCAGCCCGAGCCGATGAAGTGGTGGTTGCCCAGCGCCTCGCGGACACCGAGGTCGGTGAGGACCGCGGTGGGGATGCCCCGGTGCAGCGACTCCAGGGCGGCGGTGGAGCTGACGGTGACCAGCAGGTCGGTGCGGTCCAGCACCTCCCCCATGTGGCCGTAGACCAGGCGGCAGTTGTCCGGCAGTCCACCGGGGATCCGCGCCGCGAGCTTCTGGTAGGGCTGCTCCTCGATGTGCGTGGTGTGCTCGCCCGGCCTGCTGCGCAGCTTCACCAGCACCTCGCGGCCGGGGTGGCGGCGGGCGTGCCCGGCGGCGCGGCGCAGCAGGTACTCGCGGTCGGCGCGGGAGGCGGGGACGGAGGGCTGGACGGCGAAGACGACCGTGTAAGGCCGCTCGTCGGACTCCCGGTACGGCTCGCCGCCGAGGAAGGGCAGCGCGCACTCCACGACGGCGCCGGCGTCCGCGCCGACCCCCTCGTAGACCGCGCGGAAACGCTCGGCGTCGTGGGCGGAGTTGGCCAGGACGACGTCCGCGCCGTGCCGCAGCAGCAGTCCGTCGGCGAGCTTCTCGTAGACGACGCCGACGTAGCCGGTGACGGTGACCGGGCGGCGCCCGCCTCCGCCCAGGCGGTGGGACAGCCCGTGCAGCATCGCCTGGACGGTGCCGCCGACGCAGGAGAGCACCACCACGTCGTACGCGTCGCGGTCGGCCTCCCGCAGGAACTCCGCGGCCGTCACCTCGCGCAGCGAGGCGGCGCGCACACCCACCTCGTCGAGCTGGCGGGCGGTCGGGGTGGCCCGGCCGCGCAGCAGCAGCCCGTCGATGCGCGCGCCGGGGACGATGCGGCGCGCGGTGAGCGCACCCCATTTCCAGCGGGTGTCGGAATCGGCGAGAACGGCGATGCGCGTTGCGTTGTCCGAGGTGTTCTCCGAGGCACTGCCCGAGGTGTCGTACGGGTAATCCGAAGCGGTACGTGATGGCACGTCGCAGACGCTAGAAAGACATTCCGATTCTCGGCCCAACGCGAACACAACAGACGGTTAACAGCACACCGACGAAAGGCCAACCAGTCTTCCGGAAAGCGGGGTTCACCGTTCCGCCACCGCGATTTCACCCGCCCGTACGCCCCTGGACAGCGCCGATGGCGATCGGGCCCCTAACCTCTCCGGAGTGGTCAAGCTCTCCGTCATCGTGCCGTTCCGCAATGTTCGGCCGTACGCCCCCGACACGCTCCGGAGTCTGCGCGCAAACTCGGCGGACTTCGGAAATGGGGACATCGAATTCATTCTGGTCGACGACTTCTCGACCGACGGCACCTCGGAACTCCTGGAACGCGCGGAAAAGGAAATCCCCGGGGCGGTCGTCGTACGCCACCGGCTGCAGGGCGGCGTGGCCCGCGCCCGCAACACCGGTCTGGACGCGGCGCGCGGACGGTACGTCACCTTCCTCGACGGCGACGACTGGGCCGCCCCCGGCCACTACCGCGAACTGCTCGCCGCCGCCGAGGCGCTGGGCTGCGACTTCCTGCGCACCGACCATGTGCGCAGCACCGGCCGCCGGCGCACCCTGGCCCGGGCACCCGAGGGCCGCCGGGGCACCGTGCTGGACCCGCGCGACGCCATCCTCCCCGCGCACCGCACCACCGCCGTCGACTACGCCTACGCCTGGGCCGGCGTCTACCACCGGCGGCTGCTGGACTCCGGGCTCCTGCGCTTCGACGACGGCCTGCACACCGCCGAGGACCGGCCCTGGATCTGGCGGCTGCACCGCGAGGCGGCGTCCTTCGCCGTGGTCGGCCTGACGGGCGTCTTCTACCGGCGCGGGGTGGCGACCTCGCTCACCCGGATCGGCGACGAGCGGCAGCTCGACTTCCTGCGCGCCTACGACCTGCTGGTGGAGGAGACCTCCCGGGACCGGGAGGCCGCCGCGCTGCTGCCGAAGGCCGTGCGCACCTACTGCGCGGTCATCCACCACCATCTGACCGGCGACCGCTTCGAGCCGCGGCTGCGCCGCACGCTGCGCGCCCGCTGCGCGGCGGCCCTGCGCCGGATGCCCGGCGACCTGGTGTCGCAGGTACTGGACTCCATGGACGCCGAGCGCGCCGCGCCGCTGCGCCGGCTGCGCCGCCGTCCCGCCGCGTCCCCCGACGCACCCCTGGCGGAGGCCGCCCGATGACCGCGAACCGCCGGAACGGTTCCCTCGTGCGGCTGCTGGTGGCCTCCACCCCGCACGGCGCGGCGCTGCTGGCCGCCGCGGCGGACGCGGGCCTGCTGGGGACGGCCCGCGAGCGGCTGCTGCTGGTCGCGAACACCGCCCCGGTCCCCGAGACCGTCCCCGCCCCGGACGCCCTGCCCGGTTTCCGGCCGCTGCGCGACCGCTTCGACAGGGTGCTGTCCTGGAACGCCGCCCTCGCCCCGCTCCACCCCGCCGCCTGGGCGCCGCGCCATGACGACGCGCCCCTGTGGGAGAGGCAGTTGCGCTCCCTGTGGGATTTGGGCGACGCGGCGGTCGAGCTGGTGGTGGAGCGCGTCGAGGCCGGTCCGGGGCAGGCGCTGGCCCGGATCTTCCCCGACGCGCCCCTGACGGTGTACGCCACCGGGCTGTCGGCCTACGGACCCACCCCCGGCAGGCTGGGCCCGCTGGTGGGCACCCGGGTGCGGCGGCTGCTCCACCCCGGCCTGGTGCCCGGGCTGCGGCCGCTGCTGCTGGCGGAGTTCGGTGTCGCGGCCGATCAGGTGCCCGGCCGGGTGCTGCGGGCCGTCGCCGCCCGGGCGGCGCGGGAGTTGCCGGACCCGGGCGCGCCCGAGGGGGCGGTGGTGCTGCTCGGACAGGACCCGCACGCTCCCGGCGCGCTCCCTCCCGGCGAGGAGGAGCGGGCGTACGGGCGGCTGCTGCGCGGTCTGCGGGAGGCCGGCCACCGCGCGGTGGTCCTCGCGCCCCATCCCGCGGACCCCGCGCACCGGGTGCGGGGGCTCGCGCGGCGGGTGGCGGAGCTGGGCCTGGAGCTGTACGAGCCGCAGGGGGCGCAGCCGGTGGAGGCGCTGTACGAGCGGCTGCGCCCGGCGCTGGTGACCGGGTGCTCCTTCGGGGCGCTGCTGGCCGCGAGCACGGTCCACGGCCTGCCCGCCTCCCACGGCGGTACGGCCGTCCCCTCCGCCGGCTCGGGCGCGTACGAGGGGGGCGGGCCGGTCCCGGCGGTGATAGCGGACGCGCTGCTGCCGGGCGGGGCCGGTCACGGCGACCCGGCCGACACCGCCGAACTGGCCCGGCTGGTGCGGGCGGTGGCGTTCTGCGCGCAGCCCCGGGTCAACCCGGAGCTGCGCGACGGGACCGAGCGCTTCCTGGCCGCCCACCCAGAGGAGCGCGTACGGCGCTGGTTCCCGCGCCGCCTGCTGGCCTCCCTCGCCCTGCCCGGCGGGCTCCCCGCCGGCCTGGGGCCGGTCGTCCGCAACCCGGTGGTGCGGCGCGCGGCGCGGCGGGCCCGCGCGCTGGGGCGGAGGGCGCGCGGGTGAGCGGGCCGTGC
Organism: Streptomyces shinuiensis; assembly: GCF_043660855.1. NCBI lineage: Bacteria > Bacillati > Actinomycetota > Actinomycetes > Kitasatosporales > Streptomycetaceae > Streptomyces > Streptomyces shinuiensis. The sequence continues at coordinate 2,168,667 of NZ_JBIHML010000001.1, forward strand.
GGAAGGCGCCGCTCCGGGAGCCGGCGCGGGGCCTCGCGCAGGGATCCGCGCGGGGACGCGTACGGCCGCCGCGGCCCGTGTCGTTCGTCACAGCCGTACGTCCGCCCGGGCCCCGGCGGGCCCATCACCGCAGGGTGGACGGTGTGTTGGGGACGGCTTCGCCGCCAGTGCCCGGCCGCGGGGTGATCCGCGTCTCTGTTTGAACGGCGGGAGTCCCCTCATGCTGGAGATCCGCGGCGCCCATTCGCGGCGATCACGGACACAGGGACACCAAAGGCGCACCGGCGCCCCGCACACCGGCGCGCCACGAGGCGAGACGAGGACACCACCATGGGCCACACGACGGCAGCGAGCATCCCGGCACTCCGGCTCCGCACCGGCGGGCCGTCCGAGGAGGACCGCGAGAAGCTGGTCGAGCAGGTGCTCGGCTGGACGCTCACCGTGCTGGTCTCCGTGATCGTCACCGGGCTCGGCCTGCTCTAGGCACCTCCGGCGCGCATACCACACACACGGGGACGGCTCCGCCCCATACGCTGTGAGGAACGAGTCACACGGAGAGAGGGGGCGGAGCCATGTCCATCACCGATGTTGCCCCGGAACCCATCGCGTTCGGAGAGCGTCTGCGCATCCTGCGGACCCGCCGCGGCATGAGCCGACCTGTCCTGGCCGGTTTGCTGGGCCGCTCCCCGAGCTGGCTCAAGCAGGTCGAGCGTGGGGAGATCCAAACCCCTCCACTGTCGATGATCCTGCGGATCGCCGAGGTACTGCGGGTCCGTGATCTGTCCGACCTGACCGGGGACCAGTCCATGCCCACCGCTCTTTTCATCGGCCCCGGCCACCCTCGCCTGCCCGAGGTCCGCGCCGCCGTCGACGCCTTCCCCCTCACTCGCGCCGACCGCCAGGCCCCGGACACCGCGCACCTGCGCGCCCGACTCGACCGCGCCTGGGCCGCCCGCCACTCCGCCCCCAACCACCGCGAAGTCCTCGGCTCCCTGCTGCCTGACCTGATCCGCGACGCCCAGCTCGCCGTACGGCAGTCCGACGCCGCATCCGAGCGACGCACCGCCCAGGCCGTCCTCGCCGAGGTCTACAGCCTCAGCCAGTTCTTCCTGGCTTACCAGCCCGACAGCGCGCTGCTGTGGCGGGTCGTCGAACGCGGCATGGTCGCCGCCCAGGAATCGGAAGACCCCCACGCCCTGGGCACGGTGGCCTGGCTTACCGCCGAGGCCCACCGCGACTCCGGTCACTACGACGGCGCCGACGCCGTCACGATGGAGTGCCTGCGCTACCTCGAGCCCGAACTGCCCGATGCGGACGACCACGTCCGCGCGATCGCCGGAGCCCTGCAGGTGGCCGCAGGTTACACCGCCGCCCGCCGCGGCGACACCGGCGCGGCGTGGGGCTGGTGGGACAAGGCCGACCGCGTCGCCCGGCGCCTGCCCGACGCCTACTACCACCCCGTCACCTCCTTCTCCCGTGCCGTCATGGGAGCCCACGCCGTCACCCTCGCCGTCGAACTCCACGCCGGCGGGGAGAGCGTGAGGCAGGCCGCCCGGGCCGACGCCCGCTGCATCCCCTCCCGCCCGCGCCGAGCCCGGCACCGTATCGAGGAGGCCCGCGGATACCAGCTCGACGGCCAGCCCGAAACCGCGCTGGCCACCCTGGAGAAGGCTCACGAGAACGCACCCGAGACGATCCGCTACAACGGCTACGCCCGGCGGATCATCCTGGAGGAGACCGAGGCGAAGTCTCCCGAGCGACGGCGCCGCGCTTCCGAGTTGGCGGTGAAGGTCGGTGTTCTCGCCGCCTGAGTGATCGCCACCTGAACAGGAGTGCGAGGGGCAGGAATCCTGCCCCTTCTCCCGCTACAGGAGTCCTACTTTCGGTGACGAACCGATCACCGGAACTCTTCGGGGGCTCCTGTGCAGACCTTGCCCACCGCGCCACCACCTGCTGCCCTGCCGGCCACAGCAGATGCCCCGGTCGACATCGACACCGTCATGGCAACGATCGATCGGATCCTGCCCACCAGCACGGTCCTGCCTCGGCCTGAGAACATCGAGAACCTCGTCGCTGAACCGGCCGACCACTCATGGCCGTTGCAGTCCGCCATCGACCGGGTCCGGCCCCCGGCCGTCGACTGCCGTTGGCTGCCGCGCTGTCCCGCACCCGAAGAGGGGTCAGCACGGTGACCACCTCCGTCGATCGGAACAGCTACGCCGCCCCGCTCGTCCGGGCGGGGGTGTGGTGCGAGGCGATCAGCACCTACTCGGGCGTACCGAAGACGGCCACGCGCCGGGACGGATACGCCGCCCTGAGCCCGGAGGCGGCGGTCCGGTGGATACGGGCCGGGGTGCGCACGGTGGCCTGCGTGCTCGGCCCGCATCAGGCCGGATACGTGCTGGACCACTGGGTGGACGGACCCGGCTCGGCACGGGCGTGCGCCCGGCTGCACCGGGGCGAACCCTGCTCGCTGACCCTCTACCCCGGCATCCAGGAACTCACCTGGCAGGCCCGCCCAGTGCGGTTCCTGCACCTGGCGCAGATCAACGGCCGCCCTCCCTGCGGCCGCCGGCACCGGCCGCGACTGCTGCTGACCGGGAGGGGCGACCGTGCCCGGTGACACCCCCAGGCAGCCGACGGCGCGACGAGGACCGGACAGCCCGGCCCGCTGGGCCGCGCGTACCGGACGGCGAAGGCCAACCCCGGCGCCCTCCTCGTCGTAGAGCCCCTTCTCCCTGTACCACCTGATCGAGAGGCACCACACTCCGTGAACCCGACCCCGACCCTGACGCACACAGCCGCGGACCTGTCGGACCTGGTCCTCGGCCCTCTGGAGCTGGGATGGCTGCGGCCCACCGGCCGCGTCCCGGACGTGCTGCTCGCCTGGGAACGCGGGGCGCTGGGCGAGGCGCCGACCGGGCTCGCCTGGGACGTGGTACGCCTGCCCACCGACACCACGTGGGAGACGGTGCGGCAGCTCCGCACGGCCCGCGCACCGCTCGGGCCGGTCCTGGCCACCCCGCTCGGGGTGGACTTCCTCGTCACCCCGGGCTCGGCGGACGGCTGGAACGCCCCCGGCAGCGCCCGCCTGCCCGACCGCACCCTGGTGCCGCTGCCGCACCCGGACTACACCGACCCCCGCCACCTGGGCAACCGGTCCTGGATCGTGCGCCCCACCGGCACGGAACTCACCGACGGCCCCGCCCTGCGCGACGCCTACGTCCGCGCCCGCGCGACGACGCGGACCGCCCGGTGAGCGGAGCCCGCACGGCACCCGACGCCGGTCGCCCCGCGCGCCTCGCCGAGCGGATGAGCGTGGTGCCCTACATCGCCGCCTGGTCCGGTGAGCCGATGGTCCACCCCCGGCCCGTCCGGGTCGCCTTCGGCGGCGGCCGCCTCGGCTTCCCCGGAGAGGACGCCACCTCCTACGGCCACGACTGGCGCGGCGCGCTGTGGGCCCGGCAGTTCCCCGGCCAGGGGAAGGGCGAGCCCCGGTACGAGACGGTCCATGTGCAGCGGCAGCGCCGCGCGATGAGCGACCTGCTGTGCCAGGTCTGCGGGACGACCACGGTGACCGGCGCGATCGGCGAGCGGTTTCTGTTCCTGGTCAAGGACGTGGGCCGCCCGATCTCCGAGGGCGAGCGGACCACGTCGCCACCGGTGTGCGTGCCCTGCGCCCACATCGCCGTGCGCGAGTGCCCCCACCTGGTCAAAGGGCACGTCGCCGCGTGGGTGCGCGACGCCGTCCCGTGGGGCGTGGCCGGCATCGTCCACCACCCCTACTTCGTCCGGCCCCTCCCCAGCGAGGGCCTGGTGGATGTCTCCTACGACGCCCCCGCGCTCGCCTGGATCCTCGCCTACCGGCAGGTCGTGGCCCTGTATGGCTGCACCCCCGTGAACCTCGCCGAACTCACCGCCTGACCCACGCGAAAGGGATGACCGCCCGTGTGCCGGCACACGCCCCCGTGCCCGCCCGCCACCTCCCCCGACCGGGAGGCTGCCCACGTCACCGCGCACTGGCCCGAACAGGGCTGGTCGCTGCTGTGCGACGGCGTCCTGCTGCCCGACGGGCAGGTCATCGCCCCGCACCGCCCGGCCGGCCCCCTCACGGCCGCCGCCGCATGCCCCCTGCCCCCTGCCCCCCGGCAACGGAAGTTCCGAATCCCCTGCGGCCCGCCGCCGGAGGCAGGCAAGACCGCTTCCCCGCCCGGCGGCCCGCCGTCCCTGGGCCGACACCCGGCCGGGCGGGGAAGCACCCAACCCCGAACCCACACCCCTTGGGAGGAACACACTCCATGACCGGCACGCAGAGCACCGACAGCACCGGCCCGAAGACGTGGCTGCTCCAGGGCCTGGTCGAGCGCAACGCCCGCATCCGCAGCGCGGCGCTGGTCGCCTCCGACGGGATGATCCAGGACGCCCACGGCCTGGACGACATCGACACCGCCGATGTCCTGGCGGCCACTGTCTCCGGCCTGTACTCCCTGGCCAGGGGCATCGCCGCCCGCATCGACACCGGGCCCGACGGACACCCGGGCGGTGTGCGGCAGACGATCGTGGAACTGAACCACACCCTGCTGTTCGTCTGCGCCGCCGGCAACCGCACCCACCTGGCCGTCATCGCCGACGGCGACGCCGACCCGGCCGTGGTCGGCTACGAGATGGCCCAGTTGGTCAGGCAGGTCCGCGAGCACCTGGCCGCGCCCGCCCGCACCACGGCGGCCCCGTGAGGCGCGCTGCCGCCCCGCCGCCCCCGCGGCGGGTCACCATTCCCGCCCGCCTTGTGCGGCCCCTGGACATGCTGGACGACGACGGAGTCCTGCGCACCATCCACTCCGTCACCCCCAAACCGGACCGCCGCACGTTCCTCCGCTTCGGCCCCACCCGGTACCGGCTCCTGCGCAATGACGAGGAGGTGACGCTGGTGAAGAACCCGCGCACCCGCCCGGACGACACCGCCACCAATCCCCGGTCGCTGATGCTCGGCGGCCGCCGGGGCCCGTACGCCACACCGCCCGGCTACCTCACCGGCCCGCGCCGCCACCCACGCCACCTCCAGCCCGTCTGACCGTGACTGGTGAGCGCAGGCGGGTGCCAGCCGCCATGCTGGTGCCTGCCCACCGCTCACGTACCACGACGGAGACGACCGTGTTCCCCACGACGCTGTGCACCGACCACATCGCATGGACCACCGCCGACGACGGCCGCTACCGGCTGTTGGCCGACGACGACGGCAACACCTGGCTCGCGGCCTGGACCGACCAGGGTCTCCAGGTGCACACCGCTGCCGGCGGCGCCGAACCTCCCGTGCCTTCGGTCACCGCTGCGGACGACCTGCCCGCGCGTGCCCCCGCGCAGCTCACCGACGCGCTCACGACCCTCGGCACTGTCCAGCGCCTTGCGAACCCGTCGCTGTGGGATGCGCTGTCCACCGCGATCATGCGGCAGGTCATCCGAGCCGGCACCGCCCGCCAGCGGTACCAGCAGTGGGCCCGGCTCCACGGCACCCCCCACACGGTGCCGGGCGGCCCGACCGTCTACTGCGCGCCCGGACCGCGCAAGGTCATGGAGCTGCCCGCGGAGGAGTTCACGGCCGCAGGCATCAAGTTCTTCTACCCCGTACTGCGCGCGGCCGCCCACGCCTACCTGGAACACGGCGACCACTGGCGGCACCTGGACGGCGACCAGATGGTCAAGGAGCTGCTCGCCGCGCGAGTGCCCCGTCTCGGCCCGTGGACCGTACACACCGCCGTCGCCGACTACACCGGCCGCTTCGACCTGTACCCCCACGACGACCTTGCGGTGCGCACCTGGGCGAACAAGGCCGCACCCGGCGTCGCGGACATCAGCGACGGCCGGACCTTCGCCCACCGCTGGTCGCGGTGGGCCGACACTCCAAGCCAACTGCACGCCCTGACGCTGTTCACACTCACCTGGGGGAGCCATGCACCCGGCCCACGGAACACCACTACGCGCCCGTGACCTGATCGCCGGCGCCGACCCGACCCGGCCGCTGGACGCGCTGTTCATCAATGCCCCACTGCGCGACTACGGCACACGGCCCCGCGTCAACGACTTCGTCCTGCCCGTCCTGGGCATGGCCTACATCGCCACCTACGCCGCACAGCGCGGCGGCTTCAACGTCGGAGTCCTGGACGCCGAATCCCACGGCCTGGGCATCGGCGAGACCGCCGACATCGCCAACGCCGCCGCGCCGCGCTGGGCCGGTTTCAACCTCCTCGCCCCCACGTACGAGATCAGCGCCCGGATCGCCGAACGCCTCGACCCGAGCATCGCGGTGATGGTCGGCGGCCACCAGGCCAAGGCCATGCCCACACAGGTGCTCACCGACCCGCGCTGGGCCCGTGCGGAGGCCGTCGTCCTCGGCGAAGGAGAGACCCGTGTCGCCGCCCTCCTCGATGACCTCGGCTCCCGCGCCACACTGCCGGGCGTGATGTGGCGCGACCCGGCCCAGGGCCGCCCGGTGACCGGCGACGGCGACCGCGCCCATCTGGCGCCGCACATCGACCGGCTGCCGTTCGTGGACCGCGCCTTCCTCGCCGACGACCCGCGCCGCGCCGAAGACGGCCGGATCGAGGCGAACATGGTCGGCGCCCGCGGCTGCCCGTACGACTGCTCGTTCTGCGGCGCCGCGGTGTCGGCGAACCCCGACGTCCTCATCCGCACCCGCGACCCGGAGAACATCCTGGCCGAGATGGACCAGCTCCACGCCGACCACGGTGTGACCGCGTTCCGGTTCGTGGACGACCTGTTCCTCGGCCACAAGCGGTTCATCACCGCCTGCATGGCCGCGTTCACCACCGCCCGCGCCGGCGACAGGTACGTGTGGGACGCCACCGGCCGCATCAACATCCTCGCCCGCGCCGACAACGCCCTGATCGACACCCTCGTCGCCAACGGGTTACGGGAAGTCGCCCTCGGCATCGAGTCCGGCAGCGAACGCCTGCTCGGCTACATGGACAAGCGCATCACCCCGGAGATGATCCGCTCCGTGGTCACCCGCCTCACTCAGCGGGGGGTCGGCGTGAAGGGCTACTTCATCCTCGGGTTCCCCACCGAGACCCGCGCCGAGCTGGAGGCCACCGTCCGCCTGGTCCACGACCTGTGGGACATCACCGATCCCCTGCCCGGCCGGTTCCGCGCCTCGGTGTTCGAGTTCCGCCCCTACCCGGGCACCCCCGAATGGAACCGGCTCATCGCGACCGGCCGCTACACCCCCGGCCAGCTCATGGCCTACACCGCCGTCGATCTGACCGGCGACGGCCTGGACGAGGCGATGCGTGCCCGGGACGAGTTCAACTTCTCCACCGGCATCCAGTTCGGCGAGGCGACCGTGAACGAGGTCCGCGGGCGCCTGGTCTCCCTCTCCCGCGCCCAGCACGCCCGCACCGTGGCGGCGGCATGAGAGGGCGGTTCATCGTCGTGGACGGCCCCTCCGGAGTCGGCAAGACCACCATCTGTGAAGCTCTGGTCAACGCCCTGTCGGGGGATGTCCTGCACACCGCGCAGCCGTCCAAAGGTCCGGTCGGACAGCTCGCCCGGCACGGCACCGCCGACTTCGGCGGGACCACCCTCGCGCTGCTGGTGGCCGCCGACCGCGCCCACCAGTGGGTGGCCGAGATCAACCCCGCCCTGGCCGAGGGCCGCACCGTGGTCTGCGACCGCTACGTGCCGTCCTCCCTGGTCCTCCAGACCCTGGAGGGAGTCGATCCGGTCTACCTCCGGCAGATCAACGCCTTCGCCGCCGTCCCGGACCTGACGGTGATCCTCACCGGCGACCCCGGCCGGTGCGCGGAGCGGGCCGCACGCCGGGGCGGCTACTCCCGCTTCCACCGCCTCACCGCGGACGACCGGCAACGCGAGCACGACCTGTACCGAGAAGTCGCCCGCCAATGGGCCGACATGGGCAGGAGGGTGCTCCATCACCACGTGGGAGCAGAACCACCCGAGCAGGTGGTCGCGGCGATCCTGCCCCACCTCCCAAGCCGGCCCCAGTGTCGGCGGACCAGCGCGTCGTACGTCGCGCTGGTCCGCTCCATCTCCACGCCCAACGTCGCCACCAGCGCGGCCATCTCCTCCTGCACCGCGGCCTCATCCGCGCCGTCCGGCACGATCCGCTCCAACTCCATGAACAGCCCGACACCTTCCAGGTCGTCCAGGCACAGCTCCACGCCGTCCAGCATGCCGGTGCGGCGCGTCTTGGCCACCCGCACCGTCGGCCGGTAGCCCATGAGTTGCACCGCCTCGTGCATCGCCTCCCGGTCCATGACCTCGGTCTCCCGCTCGGTGCACGACTGGGCGTTCAGATCCGGGCGCTTGACGGTGAAAGTGTGGCAGCCGCCGGCGGTCCGCAGCCGCGCGAAGGCCACACCGGTCTTGTCGTCACCGAAATCCCACCCGGCCGGGGCGTACGCCTGATCGTCCTGCCACACCGGTTCGGACAGCCACACGCCCCGCTCCTTCAGCGCCAGCAGCAGCGCCTCACGGTCGAGCACCTGGTACTTCACTTCGATCTCACGCACGGACACGTTCTCTTCCCGCCGGGGGCCTCGGTCGCGGTGATCCTGCCACGCCTCAGCCGTACCGGTGGCGCTTTCCCGTCTCTTCCAGCCCTCCGGTATCAGGCCGGATCCGCCGTACCGTAGTTGCGGCCGGCCCGGCCCCACCATCACGGGAGGGGCCGGGCCACACTCGCGCGGGCACGGGCCGGGATCACGGCGCGGCCGCGTTCGACAGGGGCGGCAGGGCGGTCGGCGTAACGCCAACCGTCCCCTCACGCGACGCTGCTCAAGCCTCGAAGCGTGAGGAACCGGCCGCCCCGCTGTCCCCCGAAGCACGGGATCGGCGGGGCGGGTGAACCGGTGAGGTCGAACGGCGGGCTCAGAAGGCGTCGGTGGGGACGTAGGCGCCCCACACCTCCCGCAGGGTGTTGCAGACCTCGCCGACGGTGGCGCGGGCCCGCAGCGCCTCCTTCATCGGGTAGAGCACGTTGTCGCTGCCCTCGGCCGCCTTGCGCAGCGCGGCCAGCGCCCCGTCCACGGCGGCCTGGTCGCGCTCGGCGCGCAGCCGCGCCAGCCGCTCGGCCTGCTGGGCCTCGATGGCCGGATCCACCCTCAGCGGCTCGTACGGCTCCTCCTCGTCGAGCTGGAACCGGTTGACGCCGACGACGACGCGCTCGCCGGAGTCGGTCTCCTGGGCGATGGCGTACGCGCTGCGCTCGATCTCGCCCTTCTGGTAGCCGTGTTCGATGGCGTTGACCGCGCCGCCCAGCTCCTCGACCTTGCCCATCAGCTCCAGCGCGGCGGCCTCGACCTCGTCGGTCATCGACTCCACCACGTACGACCCGGCGAAGGGGTCGACGGTGGCGGTCACGTCCGTCTCGTAGGCCAGCACCTGCTGGGTGCGCAGCGCCAGGCGGGCGGACTTGTCGGTGGGCAGCGCGATGGCCTCGTCGTAGGAGTTGGTGTGCAGCGACTGGGTGCCGCCCAGCACCGCGCCCAGGCCCTGGACGGCCACGCGCACCAGGTTCACCTCGGGCTGCTGCGCGGTGAGCTGCACGCCCGCGGTCTGGGTGTGGAAGCGCAGCATCAGCGACTTGGGGTTCTCCGCCCCGAACTCCTCCTTCATCACCCGCGCCCAGATCCGGCGGGCGGCGCGGAACTTGGCCACCTCCTCCAGGATCGTGGTGCGCGCGACGAAGAAGAACGACAGCCTCGGCGCGAAGTCGTCCACGTCCATCCCGGCCGCCACCGCCGTGCGCACATACTCGATGCCGTCGGCGAGGGTGAAGGCGATCTCCTGCGCGGGCGTCGCCCCGGCCTCGGCCATGTGGTAGCCGGAGATGGAGATGGTGTTCCAGCGCGGGATCTCGGCCCGGCAGTACTTGAAGATGTCCGCGATCAGCCGCAGCGAGGGCTTGGGCGGGAAGATGTAGGTGCCGCGGGCGATGTACTCCTTGAGCACGTCGTTCTGGATGGTGCCCGTCAGCTTCTCCGACGGCACGCCCTGCTCCTCGGCCACCAGTTGGTAGAGCAGCAGCAGCACGGCGGCGGGGGCGTTGATCGTCATCGAGGTGGAGACCTCGCCCAGCGGGATGCCGCCGAACAGCACCCGCATGTCGTCGATCGAGTCGATCGCCACGCCGACCTTGCCGACCTCGCCGTGCGCGATGGGGGCGTCGGAGTCGTGGCCCATCTGGGTCGGCAGGTCGAAGGCGACCGACAGGCCCATGGTGCCGTTGGCGATCAGCTGCTTGTAGCGGGCGTTGGACTCCACCGCCGTGCCGAAGCCGGCGTACTGGCGCATCGTCCACGGCCGCCCGGTGTACATCGTCGGGTAGACGCCCCGCGTGTACGGGTACGAACCGGGCTCTCCCAGCTTCGCCTCCGGGTCCCAGTCCCGGAGTGAGTCGGGTCCGTAGACCGGCTCGATCGGCAGCCCGCTCTCGGTGAGCCGGTCCCTGCCCGTTCCGCGGCCAGTCTCACGTGCCATGTTCGGTGCCTCCCGCTTCGTCGCCCTGTCCGATACGGACTGTAGCGATCGGCGGGAGAGCGGTGGGAGTGCCACAGCCTGGGACCTTGCTCACAAACGAGCGGGGTGGTGCGCGGAAGGGCTCGCGCGGGTGCCGCGCGCGGAACCGCCGGAGGGTGGCCTGTCGTCCGCGGTTCGGGCAGTCTGGCTGCCGGGAATGCGCACAGGTGGGAAAAACCGGTGAAGGTCCGGCGGATCCGAGGGGGTTTCGATGTCCTGGGGGGAGTCCATGCGGCACAGGCCGGTGGGCCGTACCGCGCTCGCCGCGGCGGCCGCGGTGCTGCTGGGGGCGGGGTGCACGGCGCAGCAGACGGGTGCGCGCTCGCAATCGCCCGCGGCGGTCACGGCACCGCCGCCCGCACCGTCCGTGACACGGAGCACACCCGCACCCGACCCGACGCCCACGCCGGCACCGTCCGCGGGCGAGGAGGAGGAACGGCGCACCTCGGCGCCGCCCGGGACACCGACGGCGTCCGCCCCGCCGCCACCGGCACCGCCCGGGACACCGACGGCGTCCACTCCGCCGTCACCGGCGGCGCCGATGATGCGGGAGGGCGCGCAGGGCGAGAGGGTCCGCGAACTCCAGGCGCGGCTGCGCCAGGCCGGGCACTTCGACCTCAACCCGACCGGCTACTACGGCCCGGTCACCACCGCTTCCGTCTCCGGCTTCCAGAAGCGGCGGGGCCTGAGGGCGGACGGCCAGGTCACCCGGGCCACCTGGAGCGACCTGACGGCGCGGACGAGGACCCCCACGCGGGCGGAGCTGTACCCGCCCACCACACGGCCGGTGTCCGACCCCGATCCGAGGTGCCTGACGGGCCGGGCGCTGTGCATCAGCAAGGAGAGCCGGACGCTGGCCCGGATGATCGACGGGAAGGTCGTCTCCGCCATGGACGTGCGCTTCGGCTCGGAGCTCACCCCGACCCGCGAGGGCGAGTTCGGCGTCACCTTCAAGAGCCGGGACCACCACTCCACGCTCTACGACACCCCGATGCCGTACGCGATGTTCTTCAGCGGCGGCCAGGCGGTGCACTACTCCGCGGACTTCGCCGCCAACGGCTACAACGGAGCCTCGCACGGCTGCGTCAACGTACGGGACAGGAAGAAGATCGCCGCGCTCTTCGAGCAGGTGAGGGTGGGCGAGAAGGTGATCGTCTACTGACGTCCCCGGCGCCCTCCCGGACGGGGCGCGGGCCGGTGTGAAGAAGCGCGGGCGGGGCCGGGGGAACGTGCCCCGCCCGCGCTACGCGCATCCCGCAGGTACGGGGGGAACCTCGGGTGGCGCGCTCGCCGATGACCAGTCGGCTTGTTATGTACTGCGTCCGTGGCCCGGAAAGTGTCACACCCGCCGGGCGACGGGCCTCGTGACACCGGTCACACGGCCGCCGGCCCGCTTCCCGGGGTCGCGCCGGCCCGGCGGGGTCAGGCCGTGGGACCGGTCGTCACGGCGTCCCGGGGACGGCCTGACCGTCCGGGCCCGGTCCGGAGTCGGCGGGACGGCCGGAGGCTGCGGGGCCGGCCGTGCCGGTTTCGACGGGGAGGGTGTCGCCGCGCTTCTCGGGGATGGTTTCCCCGCCCTCGATGCCGTCCCCGGTGCCGCCCGTGGCGGGACGTTCGAAGTCGCCCGTACCGCCGGCCGCCGCACCGGACCGCCGGCAGTAGCCGTCCACCCGGTCCGGGCCTCCCGCGGCCCGCTCCAGCTCGGCAAGTTCGCGCCGGTCCAGCTCACCGTCCAGCAGCTTCCCGCACAGTTCCTCCGGGCTCGCTTCCACCTGAGACGGCCGTGCGGTGGAGTCGTCGGCCCGGTCGCCCGCACGGTCCGTCCCCGGAGCCGGCGAGCCGCTCTGCGCCGACCGCCCGCCGGGGCCGGCGCCGGCCGGATCGCCGTCGCCCGCGGCTCCCTGGCCGCCGCGCTCCTCCTCCCCTCCGCCGTGCTCGTGCTCCCCTCCGCCGTCCGCTTCCGGCCGGCCGGAGAGGGAGTCTGCGGTGCCGGCCGACGGGAGGGGCCCGTCCGGCTCGGCGGACACGCTCGTCGCCGGAGCGGGCGAGCCGTTGCCTTCCCCGAACGGCGCGGGCAGCATTCCGCTGCCGGCCGCGATGGCGACCCCGCCGAGCACCCCGCCGAGCGCCAGCCCGGCGGCGCCCACCCGCAGGGGGCGGCCGAACGACCGCAGACGGCTCCGGCGCCCGGCGGCACCGACCCCGGGCCGTGCGCGGGCCGCCCGGAAAGCCGCCAGCGCGGCGGCCTCCCCTGGCAGCTCACCGCCATCACGGGCGCCGGGGGCGGAGGCGCGACCCGCTGTGGCGGCAGCGGTCGCGGGAACGGCGGCGAGTCTGTCGAGGGCCTCGGCCAGCGCCGACGCACCCGGTTCGTCCGCGGACGGCGAGGGATGGGCCGACCGTCCGCGCAGCAGACGCTCCGCGGTCTCCTCGTCCAGCCAGTTGTACCGGTCGTCGGCCCTCACGTTTCCCTCAGCGTCCGTCTGGCCTTTTCCGTCACACTCCGTGCGGCCCCGGCCCTGGGCGCGGGCACCCCGTCGCCGGTCCCCTCCTCCCCGTCCAGCAGCTCGGCCAGCTTCCGCAGGCCCCGGTGCGCGGCGGTGCGCACCGCGCCGGGTCTCTTGCCCAGCACCTGCGCGGCCCCCTTGGCGTCGAGGCCGACGACGACACGGAGCACGACGGCCTCGGCCTGGTCGCGCGGCAGCCGGGAGATCAGGGCCATGGTGTGCCCGGTGCCGATCGACTCCAGGGCCTCGTCGAAGGTGTCGGATCCGGCGGGCAGCACCGCGAGTTCGTTGTCGTCGTCGACCGGGCTGGAGACGGGCCGCCGCCCGCGTGCCCGGACGTGGTCCAGCGCACGGTTGCGTGCGATCCGCGCCGTCCAGCCGCGGAAGCGGTCGGCGTCCCCGTGGAACCGGTCGATGTCCCGGGCGATCTGCAGCCACGCCTCGGAGGCGACGTCCTCCGCGTCCGCGTCCGGGACCAGCGTCCGCACGTATCCCAGCAGGCGGGGATGGACGGCGCGGTAGACGGTACGGAAGGCGCGTTCGTCCCCCTCCCGCGCCTCCCGCACCGCTGCGGTGAGTTCCGCGTCTTCCCCCTGCACGCCTTAGTCCTGCCCCACTTCGCGATGTAGCGCTCGCCCTCGCTCCTGGCCGAGCGCGGTCCCGCCATGATGCTTCGATCTGCGTCGATGCGAAGCAGAACGCTACGACCTAGTGTGCGCTCCCGTCCATGCGGACGGGACGGTAGTTACCGAGTTGACTTCCTCCCCCTCGTGAACGAGGGGGATTCCTACGGCTTACGCCGTGGGGTTTCCTGCTTCGTCGCCGACTGCCCGCCCGGAGTTCTCCGTTGAGGTCTTACACCAGCTCCACAGGCTGTCACCGTCAGTCCGACGGCCAGCAGGTTCTTCGCCGCGTTGACGTCCCGGTCGTGGGTCGTTCCGCAGTCGCACGTCCAGGTGCGGACGTTGAGCGGCATCTTTTCCTGCAGGGTGCCGCAGTGGGAGCACATTTTGGAGGACGGGAAGAAGCGGTCGACCGCGATCACTTCCCGCCCGTGCCAGGCTGCTTTGTACTCCAGCATGCTCCGGAACTCGGTCCACGCGGCATCGGAGATGGCGCGGGAGAGTTTCCGGTTCTTGACCATGTTGCGCACGGTCAGGTCCTCGATCACGAGCGTTTGGTTCTCACGCACGAGGCGAGTCGAGAGCTTGTGGAGCCCATCGCGCCGACGATCGGCGATCCGGGCATGGATCTTGGCCACCTTCTGCCGGGCCTTGGCCCGGTTCGCGGACCCCATGGCCTTCTTCGCCAGGCGGCGCTGTGCCAGGGCGAGGCGGGCGCGGTCGTGGCGCTCGTGCCGGGGGTTGACGATCTTCTCCCCGGTGGACAGCGTCAGCAGGTGGTCAAGGCCGACGTCGATCCCGACGGCCGCGTCCGTGACCGGCAGAGGCTGGATACTGGGGTCGTCGCACAGCAGGGAGACGAACCAGCGACCGGCCGCGTCCTGGGACACGGTCACCGTGGACGGCCGCGCGCCCTCGGGCAGCGGCCGGGACCAGACGATGTCCAGCGGCTCCGCCATCTTCGCCAGTGTCAGCTTCCCGTCACGGAAACGGAAGCCGCTGGTGGTGTACTCGGCGAACTTCCGCGACTTCTTCTTCGACTTGAACCGCGGGTACTTGGCCCGCCTGGCGAAGAAGTTCGTGAACGCTGCCTGCAGGTGCCGAAGGCACTGCTGGAGCGGCACCGAGGAGACCTCGTTGAGGTAGGCCAGTTCCCCAGTCTTCTTCCACGCGGTCAGCATCGCCGACGTGGCGTTGTAGTTCACCCGCTCCTGCCGCGCCCACGCCTCCGTACGGGCCTGGAGCGCCAGGTTGTAGACCTTCCGGACGCAACCGAACGTGCGCGACAGCTCGGCCGCCTGCTCGTCCGTGGGACAGAAGCGGTACTTGAACGCCCGCTTCACCTGCGTCGTGGCCACGCTCACAAACTAGACTGACCACACGTGAAGAGCAACTCCGCGGGTCAGAGCACGGTCTTTCGCCCTGACGGCGAAACCCCGCTCCTTGCCCTGCTCCGCAGGAGTCCGATTCCTCTCCCCGTAGAAGCGGGAAGTCTCCTCGGAGGTACCTGATGAAGGCGGCGGGGAGGACGCGGGGACGGGCGGCGAGGACGGGGCGGAGGGAGTGCGGGAGGAGGGGGAGCGGGAGGAGTAACAGTTTTCGGCCCCCCGGCGCTGAGGAGTGTGACGGACCTCGCTCGGCGCGGCGGTCCGTACTCGACGGCGGCCGGGGTCTCTCCTGTGGGGGGTGGCGACCCCGGCCGTCTTCGCACCCCCGGCCCGGTCGCGGGCCCGCCCTGTAACGGTTGAGTACCTGCCTCTGCCCCAGAGTGACGTTTCCTCTACGGTGAGCGCCTACCGCAGGGTCCCGTGGCGGACGCGGGGCGAGCGAGTCTCCGGACGAACGATCCAGACGACAAGGGCGGGACTTGAGTCCGCGAAGAACACGAGCGCGCAGAACATTGAGCCTGAAGAGGCGAACCTGGCTGACTCTGGGGGCCGTCGCGGTGGGCGGGGCCGGTGTGGTGACCGTCGCCGTGGCCAATCCGCCCGAGGACAAGGGGAGTTCCGTGACCGCGTCGCCGGTCAGGGTGTACTCCGTGAGCCTGAAGACCAGAGGCGAGGGCACAGCGGTGTGACCCGCCGCGACACCAGGCCGTTCAGCCTGCTGGGCATCTCCTGGCCCCGGGCGACCGCGGAGATCGGCGGCCGGGCCGAGGTGCGCACCCGCGACATCGGGACCGGCGAGTGGACGCCGTGGCAGGAACTGGACCTGGACATCCACGTCCCCGAGGGCGAGGAGGGCCGGGAGGCCACGGCCCGCGGTGCGACCGCACCCCGCTGGGTCGGCCCTTCCGACGGCGTCGAGGCCCGGGTGGTCTCCGCCGACGGGCAGACCGGTGACGAGTTCCCCGCCGGTATGCGGCTGGACCTGGTCGACCCGGGCGTGACACCGCGCGAGGCCAGGGAGGCGAACGCGGCCGACCTCGGTCCGGCGGCCTTCGGGACGGCCGTGGGCACGGGCATGCGGCCCGCCGCCTACGTCGCCGAGGACCCGGCGCCCTCCGCCACCGCGAGCGACCCGGCGGACGGCGCCTCGGCGTCATCCGCCGAGGCGGAGCCCTCCGGGACGGAGTCCACCGCTCCGGACACCACCGAGCCGGAGCCCACCGAGCCGGGCACCTCCGGGAGCCCGACGGCGAGCCCGTCGCCGGAGCCGACCGTGCCGACCGCGCCCGATTCCACGGTCACCCGGCCACCGATCGTCTCGCGCGCCGCCTGGGGCGCCGACGAGTCCATGGTCGAGGAGCCGTCGGCGTACCTGGAGGACGGCATCAAGGCGGCCTTCGTCCACCACACGGCGCTCGAGGACATCAACTACACCTGCTCCGACCCGCCCGCGATCGTGCGGTCGCTGATGACGTTCCACGTCGAGAGCAACGGCTGGAACGACCTGGGCTACAACTTCCTGGTCGACAAGTGCGGCACGATCTTCGAGGGCCGGCACGGCGGCGCCGGCCTGCCCGTGGTGGGCGCGCACACCTACGGCTTCAACAGCTACTCCACCGGCATCGCGGTGATCGGCAACTACGCCGCGGGCGACGTGCCCACCCCCGACGTGACCGGCGCCGTCGCCAGGATCACCGCCTGGAAGCTCGGCCAGTACGGCGTGGACCCCACCGGCAGTGTGACGCTCACCGCCATGGGGAACACCGGCGTGTGGGAGGAGGGGCGAGCAGGCCACCCTGCGCACCGTCTCCGGTCACCGCGACGGCTACAACACCGCGTGCCCGGGCCAGACACTGTACGACGAGCTGCCGGAGATCCGGCGCTTCGCCGCGAGCCCGGCCGCGAGTTCCGCCGCCCCCACCGCCGACTTCAACCGCGACGGCTACGCCGATGTGGTCCTGGGCCACCGGGACTCCGGCGGCACCGGCCGGCTCACACCCCTCAACGGGTCGGCCGACGGCCTGGTCTACGTAGGGATGTCGTCCGTCAAGGGCGGCCGTTCGGTCGCCGCGGCCGACATCGACGGCGACGCGTACGCGGACCTGATCGTCGGTCAGCCCTACACCTCCGAGTCCGGCGCCCACAGCGGCGGCCAGATCACCGTGCTGCCCGGTTCGCCGGACGGGCCGACCACCACCGGCCGGAAGGTGATCCACCAGGACACCTCCGGTGTTCCGGGGGCCGCCGAGGCCGGCGACGCGATGGGCTGGTCGGTCTCGGCGGGCGACGTCGACGGCGACGGGCACGCCGACGTCCTCGCCGGCCTGCCCTTCGAGGACCTCACCCGCGACGGCGCCAACCGCCGGAACGCGGGCACGGCGGTCCTGCTGTGCGGCACCTCCTCGGGGCTGAGCACCTCCGGCGCCGTGAGCCTTCACCAGGACACCTCCGGCGTCGCCGGGGTCTCCGAGACCGACGACCGGCTCGGGGCGGGCGTCCTGCTCGCCGACATGTCCGGCTGGGGCCGCGCGGACCTGGCCGTCGGCGCTCCGGGGGAGAACTCCTTCGACGGGACGATCCTCCAGTTCGACGCCGGCAGCCGGGGTGTCTCCACCTCGGGCGCCGTCTACTACGGCCGCTCGGACATGGGTACGCCCGCGGGTGCCTGGCTGGGCTATCCGCTGGCTCCCTGAGCGGGCCGGAGGTGCGCCGGTGGACGGCCACTGAGCGACTGCCGGGCGGCTGCCGGGCGGTCCGCGGCGGAAGGGGCCGGACGGGAGATCCCGTCCGGCCCCTTCCCCACTTCTCCCGGACCGGGTGAGGGTTTTCACGTTCGCCCGCACCGGCTCCACACGGGCGGAGCCCGCGCGGAGCCGCCGTGTCGACGCGCCGCGCGGGAGCGTGGAAGGATCCCGTCCGTGAGTGATGCGGCGGACGGCTGCGACGGGATCCACCCGGAGCACCCCGGGGATCTGAACGCTGCGGTTCTCGGCGTGCGGCGGGGCGACGAGGCCGCCTTCCGGACCGTCTACCGCCGCCTCAACCCCGAACTCCTGCGCTACGCGGCCGTCATCGTCGGTCAGGAGGCGGAGGACGTCGTGGCCGAGACGTGGTTACAGATAGCCCGGGACGTGCTGCGTTTCGAGGGGGACGGCGCCTCCTTCCGCCGCTTCGCCCTCGCCGTCACACGGAACCGGGCCCGGGACGTCCTGCGTCGCAGGAGGAGGCGTGTACAGGAGATCACCGTACCGACCGACGAGCTGCCCGAACCGCTCGCGTCCGGCACCCCCGGCGGGGAGGCCGCCCCGGACACCGCGGAGTTGGCCGGGACGGAGCTGTCGACACGTGAGATCGTCTCCCTCATCGGCACTCTGCCCGTTCCGCAGGCCGAGGCGGTACTTCTGAGGGTGGTTCTGGACCTGGACACGAAGAGCACGGCCGAGATCCTCGGCAAGCGGCCGGGGGCGGTGGCGATGGCGCTGTCACGCGGTCTGAAGAAACTGGCCCGGCTGGTGGAACGGCCCGAGGCAACGGCGGTATGGAGGTGAACGACCCGATGCGGGACGGGGAGGAAGGCGCCCGTGTGACCGAGGCCGCGCTGCGCCGTCTGATCGCTGAGGGCTCCCGGCCGGGCTCCGGCCCGCAGGGTTCCGGCGACCTGCCGTCGGACGACAGCCTGCGCGCCCTCGCGGCCGTTCTCGGCGCCGCGGTGCCACCGCCGGGCTCAGGCGTGCTCAAGGGCGAGGAGGAGGCCCTGGCCGTTTTCCGGGCGGCCCGCGACGAGCGGGCGGCCGCCGCCGCTCCGACGGCGGCGGCCGGTCTGCGGGGCCGTCTCGCCCGGCTGACACGGCGTCTGGGCCGGACGCGTACGGGTGCGCTCGGCGTGGTCGTGGCCGCCGTCCTCGGCAGCGGGGTGGCGGTGGCCTCCGGCGGGGTCCCGTTTCTGCCCGGAAGCGGTCCCAGCGGCACGCCCGACGCCTCCCGGGTAACGGGCACCGCCCCCACTCCTCCCGTCCCCGCGTCCCCGAAGGCCACCACGACCGGGGAGGCCGGCCCGGCCCGGCCGCACCACGACGGCACCGGACCCGGCACCGTGCCGCCCTCGAAGGCGTCGGCGCGGATCGTCGCGCTGTGCCGGGCCCAGCAGCGGGGTCCGGGCAGCCCGGACGGCGCCGTGCGGAAGCCGCTGATCGCCGCCGCGGGCGGACGCGACCGGGTCGCCGCGTACTGCGCCGCGGTCCTGGAGGGCCAGGCGGCGAGGCCCTCCCCCGTCGGCGGTGGCCGGGGCGACGAAAACGGCGGCGGCAGCGGTACGACGCCGGACACCCCGGACCGGCCCGACCAGGCCTCCGGCAGCACCGGCAGCACCGGCAACGGCCAGGAGAACGCCAACCCCGGAAATCCCGGCAGTGGCATCGGGAACCGGAACGGCGGCGACAGTGGGAACCCGGGCGGTGGAAACGCCGGTGGCCGCGGCAGCGCCGACCGGACCGGCGGCCGCCCCGGCAACGGCAACGTAGGCGGCGGCCGGGGCGCCGGCACCCCGGGCGCCCCCGGCGGTGGCGCCGGTGACGGCGGGAACGGAGCCGGCGGTACCCGGGCCGAAGCCGCACAGAACAAGGGCGCCCCCGCGGACCGCCCCGTGTCCGCCCCTCGCTGATCCCCCGCCGTTCCCGCCCGCTCCACAGGATCCGGGGGTCCGGGGAAGCGGGCGGGGAGCCCCTGCGCCTCCGGTTGTCCGGTCGCCGCGTCCGACGCCTCTCCGGGCGACAGGACGCGCTCCACGTTCCGGGTCGGAGGCGGTGACGCCGCACAGCGGTTCCCGCTCCGTGGCGGTCCACCGGCCCCCCGGGTCACTGGAACTCGAAGAGGACGGGCAGATGGTCGGACCCCCCGAACAGTGGGATGACCTGCACGTCCTGCTTCCTCAGAACTTTCGCCACCGCGTAGTCCAACTCGCTCGAGGGAGGGTGCGTCACTTCTCCGGAAGCGATCACGGACCAACTCGGATCCCACCCGTTTCGATCCTCAAGCTGCCGCTTTCCAGGGTTCCTGCGATCTATGTTGTAGTCACCCAGCGCAATCCACGGATAACCCCTCAATGGCACACTGGACGATATACTGGAAAGCAATGGGATCGCATCTCCTCCCCCTTTCGAGAAGGCATGGAGACTCCATATCAGCATGTGGTTGTACCGGATTCCGATCGCCGGCCTGGAGTTGACCTTCGGGAGACCGGGATCACATATGAGTACATCTTTTCGTGTATCCAGCCGAACTGGCACGAGCAGCGCCAGATTGACTCGCCCGGGAGTCACCGGATTCCCCGAAACGTCTGTAATGGCGTAATAGATGTAATAGCTCAGGCTCTGACGGCCGACCCTTACGTCCCACTTTATCTCGTAAAACTCGAAACCGCCCAAGAAGAAGTGACCCAAGACGTTCCCCGGAGGGTTACCGGATCCCTTCGGAGGGTCTCCCGCCTCCTGGAGCGCCAGAACGAGGTCGGGGCCGGCGTGCATCCTGTTCAGAAGCGTCATTATGTTACTGGCGTACTTACTCTCTCCCATCCCTCCTGCGCCCTGCATGTTCCAAGTGATCGCACGCATTGCCCGCCTCTGCCGATTTCCGAGTCCGATCGCCTTCGAGGCGCCCTTTCGGTCGGACATCTCCTCACAGGGTCGCACCGCGCCGCCGGAACGGCGCTTCCTCCCCTCAGTGCCTCCGGGTGCATCGGCGGAGGCCGGCCGCCGGGTGACCCCGCACCGCTTTCGCGGCTCTCGCAAGGCTCTCCCCGGCAGTTCGGCCAACGCGCCTACCCACCCGGGTCGCTCGCGTGCGCACGGCGTGATTCCGCAGCGGCCTCTCCCTGCGCCGAATCCCGAGATTTCCGAGAGAGCACCTCCTGCATGGCCGAGGACATGGGGAGGGACCTGTCGACCGGAGGATCCCCGAGGGACTCGATGGTGTAAGGCGCCGTGGCCACAGCAGGATCTTCCGAGCCGTAGACGAGGGACGCCTGGGCTTTTCCGTCGACACCGAAAACGGTGACCAGATTGACGAGTTCCCAGAAGAGAATTATTTTCTCCGTGTCCTCCTGGTTCGTGAACTCCTGGGAGATGAAAGAGGTGGTCCTCGCGTGCGTACTGACCTGCTGCGAGGTACTGGATGCCGTGTTCAGCGATGCCGATATACTGGTGGATATGGGCCCCCACCCGGCATTCACACTCAACCCCAGGGACGCGGCGAGAGTACTTTCTGCGGTGGTGGTCAGGTCCCTGCCCGACGTGACGGTATAGTTTTCCACTCGGCTCTGATGCGGCCCAATACTGTAGGACTTCGGGAGCCTGCGCCAGTACTGCTCGAGCGTCACCTTTTTTTCCCTGCCCTGGACGGCAGTGGTTCCGCAGCCGACGGTCATCCGCGGCGAGTCCGGAGGGATCACAATATTCTTGTACGGTTTCGGAGGCGGACCGATTCCGTGCGGAACAAGCAGGTCCTGGAGTGTGACGGCGATCGGAACCGGCTGGTCCCCGTCCTTCGCCACTGACACCTGCTTGACGGTCACAAACGCCCCTGTGTACTGGTTGACGAACAACAGATACCATCCGTTCAGGAGCGGGCCGGCATAGAAATCACTCCTTGCCGTCGGAGGAATGCCGCCTGCAGGGAAGTCCACGCCGAATCGTTTGCGTCCTTTCCCTGAATCAAGCCCGAGCTGCGCTCCTTTGTCGGAGAGAAGATAGACACCCAACTCCAGCGGTGTCCTGTTCTCGAACATGAACCACCCGGTGGGACTCTTGGGGTTCACCGGGGAGGTCAGGTTGCCGTACACGGCGTCCAGGGACGCTCGGTTCATCTTCACGCTGCCGGCCTCCCTATGGGACAGCATCGTCGATCTTGAGTTCTGTCGCACAGACCACTGTCGGCTGCGTACTGGTCAGTATCGATCCGATGGCCGACTGCTGGAGCAACTCCGCCTGTTTCACCTTCTGGCCGTCGTAGACGGTCACCCGGTCCACCAATTGCCAGTACATGACCATCATTGGACACCTGTGGTCCGCCGGGCTCTGCGGAAGCTCCCTCTTCTCCGACACGTAGGACCGGGTCTCCTCGCTGACGGAAACCTGCTGGAAAGTCGTGGAGGACGTGTTGAGCGAAGCAGAGATCGAAGCGGACACCGGCCCCCAGCCCGCACCGGCGGAAACTCCCACCGATGCCTCCAGGGAGTGTTGTTCGGTGGTGGTACTCTGCATTCCGGACACCACCTCGAAAGAGCAGCTCTTCGTCTCTCCGGGGGCGATGGTGTAAGAATCGGGGAGGCTCTGCCAGAACTGTTCCCGAACGGCTATGTTCGGCGGTTCGACGGCGTCGGATTTTTTTGGCAGATTCCCGCAGCCGACGACCACCGGAGGGGAGTCATCCGGGATGATGACGCCCTCGCCGATCTTCGGGGCCGGAACCGGACCCACGTTGTAGGGCTCCAGCAGACACCAGCCGGTGACATCGATTTCCTCGGTCCCGGAAGTGACGAGGACGGCCGCGATGAATCCTCCGCTCAAACCGCTCTCGAACAGCAGATAGGAATCTTTGATCGGCTGTACACGTACTTCCGGTCCCGGCGCAGGAGGCACCTTCAGGGCGGTTCCCCCGGGCCCCGGAACCGGTCCCGACGGACCCCCGACGAAGCCCCAGCGTCCGTCCACGGCCGTGTAGACGTTCAGAGGGACCGGAAGCCTGTTGCGGATGGCGACCCCGCCGGGGGACAGAAATCCCCTGTCGGGCGGAGGCGGAAGCTCTCCCGCAAGTGCTTTCCGGTAGGTTTCGTTCATCTGCATGGCCGCTTCCCTCCGTGGAAGCCGACTTCCGGGCCTGCGTGTTCCGCGCCGCTCGCACCCGAAGTCGTGAGGTCTTCTCAGCCCGGCCCGCATTCCACGCTAATCCACACGGGTGCACATCGCATCTTCACGGCCATGACCCGCCCGAGCTCGTTGTCGGCCTCGGTCATTGCTCGGCCTGCCGGGTTGACCGGGTCCGGAGGAAGGGCGACGCGGACGCCGCCGCGAATTCTTCCGCCGCGTGCCCCGGGGCGTTACGTGTCCACGGACCAGGCGGGGTCGGGGGAATCGGCCGTGACGTCCGGAGCCGCACGGCGCCGGGGTGCACGCGGGTGCGCGCAGGGGTTCGGGACCGCGGGAGGCGCCGGGCCCCCACCACCGCAGCCGCCACCCGGCACGGTCGGCCCGGCCCGCTCGCTCTCCGGCCTGCCCGGTCCGCCTGAACGCCACGGACGACGGCCGGGCTCCACCGCGGCGGTACTCGGCCGCCCCCTCCTCCCGGAGGGACGCACTCGGCCGCCGGCTCCGCCTCCGGGGCGCTCCGTGCACCGGGCGGGACACCCCGTAGGGTCGGGCCATGGATCTCCGACTGCCCAGGCCCCGCGGCCGGCTGCTCGCGGCGGCCGCCGCCGGCGCCGTTCTCGTGGGGGGCGGTGTGTGGGCGGCCCTCCCGGACGACGCCCCCGCCGTACGCCACACCGAGCAGAGGCTCACCCTGCCCGAATCGCCGGACGGCGGCGACGGGGACGGCGGGAACGGCGGGAACGGCGGGAACACCGTCCGGATCGACACCTCCTACTTCACCGCCGGCGACCCCGGCACCCGCCGTCCCGCGGTCCTGCTGGGCCACGGCTTCGGCGGCAGCAAGGCCGAGCTGCGCGGCCAGGCCGAGGAGCTGGCCCGCTCCGGCTACGCGGTGCTGACCTGGTCGGCCCGCGGCTTCGGCGCCTCCGGCGGCCGGATCGGGCTGAACGACCCCGACCGCGAGGTCGCCGACGTCAGCGCCCTGATCGACTGGCTGGCGAAGCGGCCCGAGGTCCGCCTCGACGGCGAGGGCGATCCCCGGGTGGGCGTGGCGGGCGCCTCCTACGGCGGCGCGGTCTCGCTGCTGGCGGCCGGGTACGATGCGCGGGTCGACGCCGTCGCCCCGCGCATCGCCTACTGGGACCTGTCCGAGGCGCTCTTCCCGGACGGCGTCTTCAAAGAGCTGTGGGCCGGGGTCTTCTTCACCACCGGTTCCACCGTCGCGGGCGCCGGCGCACCCACCGCCGGGCCGGCCTCCGAGCGGGCGGGCTGCGGCCGGTTCGCCACGGAGCTGTGCGAGATGTACGAGCGGGTCGCCGTCGCCGGGGAGCCGGACGAGGAGGCGCGCGAGCTGCTGCGCGAGCGCAGCCCGGCGGCGGTCGCCGACCGCGTCGACGTACCGGCGCTGATCGTCCAGGGCCGCTCCGACTCCCTCTTCCCGCTCGGCCACGCCGACGCCATGGCGGAGGCGATCCGCTCCAACGGCGCGCCGGTGGCGGTGGAGTGGATCGCGGGCGGCCACGACGGCGGACCCGACGAGACCGAGCGGCTGGACGACCGCACCCGCGCCTGGTTCGACCGCCACCTCAAGGGCGAGAAGGGGGCGGACACCGGTCCGGCCTTCCGCGTCACCCGCACCGGCGGCATGGACACCACCGACGGTGAGACGCGGCTGCGGGCCGCCACCGCCGAGCGCTACCCCGGCCTGGAGGCCGGCAGCCGGACCGTGCCGCTGCGGGGGCGCGAGCAGACCTTCGCCAACCCGGCCGGCGGCAGCCCGCCCGCCGTCTCCGCCGTCCCCGGTCTGAGCGCCTTGGGCGGCGGGCTGTCGGACCTGGGGATCGGCCTGTCGGTGGACTACCCCGGCCAGCACGCACGCTTCGAGTCGGCCCCGCTCCCCGAGGCCGTCCAGGTCACCGGCTCGCCCTCGGTGCGGGTGGACGTCACGTCGGCCTCCGCGTCCGGGGAGGCGGTGCTGTTCGCCAAGGTCTACGACGTGGGCCCCGACGGACGCCAGGTGCTGCCCTCCCAGCTCGTGGCGCCGCTGCGGATCACCGGGGCCGGGGAGGGCCGGAGCGTGGAGGTGCGGCTGCCGGCGATCGACCATCGCTTCGAGGCCGGGCACCGCGTGCGGTTGGTGTTCTCCGCCACCGATCTGGCCTACGCCTCGCCGGTCGAGCCCGCCGCCTACAGCGTCTCCCTCGACGGGGGCGGGCTGAGCGTGCCGACCGCGCCCGGCCTGGCCGTCGAGGCGGCCGGCACCCCGTGGTGGGTGTGGGGCATGCCGTCGGCCGGCGCGGCCGCGGCGGCGGTGCTGCTGCTGACCGGACGCCGCCGCGGGACCGTACCCGCCGCACCACCCGTACCCGCCGCGCCCGGCACCTCCGCGGAGCCCGCCGCCGCGCCGGAGGCGGGCTCCGTACGCGAGGACGTCCCGCTGGAGATCACCGGCCTGTCCAAGCGGTACGCGGGCTCGGCCGACCGCTACGCGGTGCGCGATCTGTCCTTCCGGGTGGAGCGCGGCCAGGTGCTCGGCCTGCTCGGCCCCAACGGCGCGGGCAAGACCACCACCCTGCGCATGCTGATGGGCCTGATCGCCCCCGACAGCGGTCGGATCATGGTCTTCGGCCATGTGATCCGCCCCGGCGCGCCCGTGCTGTCGCGGGTCGGCGCGTTCGTCGAGGGCGCGGGCTTCCTGCCGCACCTGTCGGGCCGGGCCAATCTGGAACTGTACTGGCGGGCCACCGGCCGCCCGGAGAGGGACGCGCGCACCGAGGAGGCGCTGGAGATCGCCGGGCTCGGCGACGCCCTGGAGCGCGCGGTGCGCACCTACTCGCAGGGCATGCGGCAGAGGCTGGCGATCGCCCAGGCCATGCTGGGCCTGCCGGACCTGCTGATCCTGGACGAGCCGACCAACGGCCTGGACCCGCCGCAGATCCGCGAGATGCGGGACGTGATGATCCGCTACGCGGCGGCCGGCCGTACCGTGATCGTCTCCAGCCATCTGCTGGCCGAGGTCGAGCAGACCTGTACGCATCTGGTGGTCATGGACCGCGGCGAGCTGGTGCGGGCGGGTCGGGTGGAGGAGATCACCGGCTCCGGCGACACCGTGCTCGTCGGGGTGCGGGGTCCGGTGCCGGAGGCACTGCCGGAGAAGGTGGCGGCCCTGCCCGGTGTGGGCTCGGCCGTCGCCGTCGACGAGGGGCTGCTGGTACGGCTCGACGGCGCCACCACCACGCAGCTGCTGGCCGAGCTCCTGCGACTGGAGGTACCGGTGGAGCGCGCCGGGCCGCACCGCCGCCTGGAGGACGCCTTCCTCACCCTGATCGGAGGAGAGCGATGACCGCCACCACCCCCACTCCCCCTCCCGCACCGGGCCCGCGGGGCGCGGACCCGTCGGGCGCGGCGCCCGGCTACCACCCGCGGCGCACCCTGCCGCTGCGGGTCGAGGCGGTGCGCCAGCTCCGGCGCCGCCGCACTCTGGTGACCGGTCTGGTGCTGGCCGCGCTGCCGTTCGTGCTGATCGCGGCCTTCGCGATCGGCGGCGAGCCCGAGCGCGGCGGCCGGCGCATCAACCTGATGGACACCGCCACCGCCTCCGGACCGAACTTCGCCGCCATGGCGCTGTTCGTCTCTGCCGGCTTCCTGCTGGTGGTGCCGGTGGCGCTGTTCTGCGGCGACACGGTGGCCTCCGAGGCGAGCTGGTCCTCGCTGCGCTATCTGCTGGCGGCCCCCGTACCGCGCTCAAGGCTGCTGCTGAGCAAGCTGGCCGTGGCGCTGGCGTTCAGCGCGGCGGCGATGGCGCTGCTGCCGCTGGTGGCACTGGCCGCGGGCTCGGCGGCGTACGGCTGGGGCCCGCTGGAGCTGCCCACCGGCGGCACGCTGCCGGCGGACGAGGCGCTGGGCCGGCTGGCGCTGGCCGTGGCGTACGTCTTCGTCGGCCAGCTGGTGACGGCCGGGCTGGCGTTCTGGCTGTCCACGGTCACCGACGCGCCGCTGGGCGCGGTCGGCGGCGCGATCGGGCTGACGATCGTGGGCAACATCCTGGACGCGGTCACGGCACTGGGCGACTGGCGCGAGCTGCTGCCCGCGCACTGGCAGTTCGCCTGGGCGGACGTCTTCCAGCCGGAGCTGGAGACGGGCGGGATGCTGAGGGGCGCGTCGGTGTCCGTGGCGTACGCACTGGTGCTGTTCGCCCTGGCCTTCCGCCACTTCCGCACCAAGGACATCGTTTCCTGAACCGTCCCCCGAGCCGTCTGCCGGTCCGCCCGCCGAGCGGTACCGGGCCCCTGCCCCTCCCGCCCTACGTCACACGGTCCGACAGGGTCCGGAAGTCCTCCCACTCCAGGGCGGGCGGGGAGGGGTCCCACAGCTTCTGCGCCACGGCCCGCAGCGGCATGCGTACGCCCCGGGCGACCTCGGCCGTCGTCTGCGCGCCCGACAGGTCGCACCAGACGGCCAGCCGCCCGCCCACCACGCGGTCCGGTCCGGTCAGCCCGGCCGGTTCGGGCTCGGTGCCGCGCAGCACGGCCGGGGTCCACTCCCGGTAGATCCGCTCCCCGGTCGGGTAGGTGAACTCGTTGGGTTCGCCGAGGACGTAGTAGAGGTACTCGTCGTTGAGGTTGACCATCTCCCAGCCCTCTCGCAGGTACTCCCCGGGCGGCCGGGCGCCGATCTCCTTGCCCGTCCAGTAGGCGACCTGCCTGGGGCGGCTCGGTTCGACGACCCCGCCGGCGTGCTGCCCGTCGTTCCACACCTGGGGTGTGAAGCCCGCCTCGCGCACGGTCTCGGCGCGGTCGTTGAGCCAGGCCGCCGCCAGGTCCCGCACCCGGGCCCGGGGGCCGTGCTCGCGGCGGGCGGTCCCGGCCAGCTCCGGGTAGGCGGCCTCGGGGTCGGAGCGCATCAGCGCCCGGTACTCGTCGCCGCCCAGGTGCCAGTAGGGGCCGGGGCCCACCTGGTCGCGGAAGAGGGGGGCGTACTCGCGCAGCAGGTCGTCCACCAGGCGTGCCGAGCGCGGGTCGGAGATGTCGATCGCGCCGGGCGCCGGATCGCCGTCGGCGTCGCGCAGCTGGAGCCCGGGGTGGGCGTCGAGCACCGCGCCGAGGTGGCCGGGCGAGTCGATCTCGGGGATGACGGTGATGTGCCGGGAGTTGGCCAGCTCGATGATCCGGCTCAGTTCGTCCTTGGTGAGGTGGGGGTCGGAGACGACCTCGGGGTGGGAGTCGCTCTCCACGCGGAAGGCCTGGTCGTCGGAGAGGTGGAGCTGGAGCTGGTTGAGCTTGAGGTCGCCCATCTCACGGATGCGGTCCTCGATCCACCCCGCGCCGAAGTGCTTGCGGGCGATGTCGAGCATGAAGCCGCGCTGCGGGCGGTCGGGCCAGTCGCGGACGGTGCCGCGGGGGACCGAGCCGCCGTCGCGGAGGGCCTGGAGGAGGGTGCGGGTGCCGTAGAAGACGCCGGCGTCGGTGCGGCCGGTGACGGTGACCCGGCCGGTGTCGGCTCTCAGCACGTAGCCCTCGCGGCCTCCGTACCCCTTGCCCGGGTTCGCGGAGTCCAGTCTCAGCTCGATGTCGCCGGGCCCGGCCGGTCCGCCGGAGTGCTCCACGTCCAGCTCTCCGGCGAGCAGCTCGGCCTCGTCGGCGAGCGGCCCGCCGGGGTCGGCCACGACGCGGGTGCCGGGGGCGGGCTGCCAGCCGATTCCGGGCTCGGGCGTCCACCGGCGTACGGCGGGGACGGTGGCGGGGGCGGCGGGCAGGGTGACGGCCGGTACGTCCGGGGTCCCGCGTGTGCCCCCGCCCGGCTCTTTGCCGTCCCCCGGGCCGTCCGGCAGTACGAGGAGGGTGACGGCCGTGATGGCGGCGGCCGCCCCGGCCACAGCCGCGACGGCGGCGGCCTTCCTGCGGGGATTGCGTCTGCGCCTGCGTCCCATGAGGTGACCGTATTGCCCCTTTCCAGTCCTCGTCCGTCAATCATGCGCCCGGGACTCGTCTCGTCCGGGTGAAATGAATCTGCCCGCCGACCGTCTCCTCCCACTTGTCGTTACCGTGACGTCATCCTCCGTCACACGATCCCCCCGGCCGCACGGCCGCTCGCACTCCCGTGTCCCGCGACCTCCCTGACATCTCCCCGCGCCCGAGGAGCCCATGCGCCTGCCCCCTCAGCGAAGCGAGGCAACGCCGCTCCACCGCCTCAACAACGCCTTCCCCGCCGACCTCCGGGGCGTCCTGCTCGGCTGCTGCGGCAGCCGGCGGTGGGCGGAGAACATCGCCGCCCACCGCCCCTACCCGGATGTGGACGCGCTGCTCGCCGCCGCCGACGAGGCCAGCTACGACCTCACCGACGAGGACCTGACCGAGGCCCTGACCGGGGAGTCCGCCGCCGGAGCCGGGCACGGCGGCCCGCTGTACGGCGGGCGGCACATCGCCATCACCGGCCCCGGCGCGCTCGCCGCCCACACCGCCCTGCGCGCCGCCCACGCCGCGTACGAGAGCCGCTTCGGCTACGCCTTCGTGCTGTGCGTGGACGGGGTGCGCGAGGAGGAGGCGCTCGGCCACGTCCTCGCCGCGATCCGCACCAGACTGGGCAACGAGGCCGAACAGGAGCGCGCCGTGGCCGCCGAGGAACTGCGACGCATCGCGCGCGGCCGGCTGCTGCGGCTGGCCCGGGACGGGACGCCCCCGGGCCGGCCGCGGCGGCCGCCCCGCGCCGCCGTACCGGGCGCCCCCGTACCGGCCCCGGCCGGTACCACGACCCCCGGCCGGGCACCTAGCCCGTCCGTGCCTGATTGATCACATCTGGCCCCCCGGAGGGACTGTACCGACAGGACGTCGTTACCATGGCCATCGGCCGGTGGACCGTACCCGGCCGGGCCAGACCGACACCGAAGCCGGCCGGCCCCGTAAACCGCTCCCGGAGGGTATTTCCGTGCCGGCTGGAACGCTGTACCGCGGCCGGGAAGGCATGTGGTCCTGGGTGGCTCACCGAGTCACCGGCGTCCTCATCTTCTTCTTCCTGTTCGTGCACGTCCTGGACACGTCGCTCGTCCGCGTCTCCCCGGAGGCCTACGACGAAACCGTGGCGGTCTACAAGACGCCCATCGTCGCGCTGCTGGAGTACGGCCTCGTGGCCGCCATCCTCTTCCACGCGCTCAACGGCCTTCGGGTCGTCGCCGTCGACTTCTGGTCGAAGGGCACCAAGTACCAGCGCCAGATGCTGTGGACCGTCATGGGCATCTGGATCGTGCTGATGATCGGGGCACTGTACCCGGTCCTCGGGCACGCCGTGAGCGAGCTGTTCGGGAGCTGACGACATGGCCTACGACGTAGACAACCCCGCCCCCGTCATCGAGCCGCCCCGCGCCCGCACCAGCCGGACGGCCAGGAAGTTCACGCCCGGCAACTTCGAGATGCACGCCTGGCTGTTCATGCGGCTGTCCGGCATCGTGCTGGTCGTGCTGGTGATCGGCCACCTGCTGATCCAGCTCGTCCTGGACGGCGGCGTCAGCAAGATCAACTTCGCCTTCGTGGCCGGTCGCTGGGCCTCGCCCTTCTGGATGACCTGGGACCTGTTGATGCTGTGGCTCGCGATGCTCCACGGCGCCAACGGTCTGCGGACCGTCATCAACGACTACGCCGAGCGTGACGGCACCCGCTTCTGGCTGAAGATGCTGCTGTACACCGCCACGGTGTTCACCGTCCTGCTGGGCACGCTGGTGATCTTCACCTTCGACCCGAACATCCGCTAGAGCCGGGGCTGAGGCGCTTTCATCATGAAGATCCACAAGTACGACACCGTCATCGTCGGGGCCGGCGGTGCCGGGATGCGCGCCGCCATCGAGGCGACCAAGCGCAGCCGCACCGCGGTACTGACCAAGCTCTACCCCACCCGCTCCCACACCGGCGCGGCCCAGGGCGGCATGGCCGCGGCCCTCGCGAACGTCGAGGAGGACAACTGGGAGTGGCACACCTTCGACACGGTCAAGGGCGGTGACTACCTGGTCGACCAGGACGCCGCCGAGATCCTGGCGAAGGAGGCCATCGACGCCGTCCTCGACCTGGAGAAGATGGGCCTGCCGTTCAACCGGACCCCGGACGGCACCATCGACCAGCGCCGCTTCGGCGGCCACTCCCGCAACCACGGCGAGGCCCCGGTGCGCCGGTCCTGCTACGCCGCGGACCGCACCGGCCACATGATCCTCCAGACGCTGTACCAGAACTGCGTCAAGGAGGGCGTGGAGTTCTACAACGAGTTCTACGTCCTGGACCTGCTGATGAGCGAGGCCGACGGGGTCAAGCGCACCGCGGGCGTCGTCGCCTACGACCTGGCCACCGGCGAGATCCACGTCTTCCAGGCCAAGGCCGTCGTCTTCGCCTCGGGCGGAAACGGCAAGTTCTTCAAGGTCTCCTCCAACGCGCACACCCTGACCGGCGACGGCCAGGCCGCCGCGTTCCGCCGGGGCCTGCCGCTGGAGGACATGGAGTTCTTCCAGTTCCACCCGACCGGCATCTGGCGCATGGGCATCCTGCTCACCGAGGGCGCCCGCGGCGAGGGCGGCATCCTGCGCAACAAGGACGGCGAGCGCTTCATGGAGAAGTACGCGCCCGTCATGAAGGACCTGGCCTCGCGCGACGTCGTCTCCCGCTCGATCTACACCGAGATCCGCGAGGGCCGCGGCTGCGGCCCCGAGGGCGACCACGTCTACCTGGACCTCACCCACCTGCCGCCGGAGCAGCTCGACGCCAAGCTGCCGGACATCACCGAGTTCGCGCGCACCTACCTGGGCATCGAGCCGTACACCGACCCGATCCCGATCCAGCCGACCGCGCACTACGCGATGGGCGGCATCCCGACCAACGTCCAGGGCGAGGTGCTGGCCGACAACACCACGGTGGTGCCGGGCCTGTACGCGGCCGGCGAGGTCGCCTGCGTGTCCGTGCACGGCGCCAACCGCCTGGGCACCAACTCGCTGCTGGACATCAACGTCTTCGGCCGCCGGGCGGGCATCGCCGCCGCCGAGTACGCCGCGACCGCCGACTACGTGGACCTGCCGGAGGACCCGGCCGTGTTCGTCCAGGGCCAGGTCGAGTCGCTGCGCTCCTCGGAGGGCACCGAGCGGGTCACGGAGATCCGCAAGGCGCTCCAGGAGACCATGGACAAGAACGTCATGGTCTTCCGCACCGAGCAGACGCTCAAGGAGGCCGTCGAGGAGATCGCCTCCCTGCGCAAGCGGTACAAGAACGTGTCGGTCCAGGACAAGGGCAAGCGGTTCAACACCGACCTGCTGGAGGCCATCGAGCTGGGCAACCTGCTCGACCTGGCCGAGGTGACGGCCGTCTCCGCGCTGGCCCGCAAGGAGTCCCGCGGCGGCCACTACCGCGAGGACTACCCCAACCGCGACGACGTCAACTTCATGCGCCACACCATGGCGTACCGCGAGGTGGGCGACGACGGCACCGAGTCGATCCGGCTGGACTACAAGCCGGTCGTGCAGACCCGCTACCAGCCGATGGAGCGTAAGTACTGATGGCCACTCCCGTCATGGAGAAGTCCCAGGCCGGTGCCGGCGGCACGGCTGCGGACTCCCCCTACATCACCGCGACCTTCCGGATCCGCCGGTTCAACCCGGAGGTCTCCGACGAGGTCACCTGGCAGGACTTCGAGCTGGAGATCGACCCCAAGGAGCGCGTCCTGGACGCCCTCCACAAGATCAAGTGGGAGATCGACGGCACGCTGACCTTCCGGCGCTCGTGCGCGCACGGCATCTGCGGCTCCGACGCGATGCGCATCAACGGCCGCAACCGGCTGGCGTGCAAGACGCTGATCAAGGACATCAGCCCGGAGAAGCCGATCACGGTCGAGCCGATAAAGGGGCTCACGGTCCTGAAGGACCTGGTGGTCGACATGGAGCCGTTCTTCCAGGCCTACCGGGACGTGATGCCCTTCCTGATCACCAAGGGCAACGAGCCGACCCGCGAGCGCCTGCAGTCCGCCGAGGACCGTGAACGCTTCGACGACACCACCAAGTGCATCCTGTGCGCCGCGTGCACCTCCTCGTGCCCGGTGTTCTGGAACGACGGCCAGTACTTCGGCCCGGCGGCGATCGTCAACGCGCACCGCTTCATCTTCGACTCCCGCGACGAGGGCGGCGAGCAGCGTCTGGAGATCCTCAACGACCGCGAGGGGGTCTGGCGCTGCCGCACCACCTTCAACTGCACGGAGGCCTGCCCTCGCGGCATCGAGGTCACCAAGGCCATCCAGGAGGTCAAGCGCGCGCTGATCACGCGCCGCTACTGACATCCCCTCCGGGCCGCCCGCCACGGGCGCCCCGGGGCATGGTGGGGGCCCGCACCCTTCGGGGTGCGGGCCCCCACGTCCGCGCCGCCTCGGGGCCGGGGCGGGACCGGGGTGCGTCCGCAGCGCGCCGGCGGTCCCGGGCCGACACCGGCCGCCCGGCCGTCCCTCCGGGACAGGAACACCCCGGCCACCGTCCCCGGGGTCACCAGCGGCACCGCGCACCACGCGACGGCGGTCGGGGCGACGCCGAAACGCAGGGGCCGCGGACGCCGTCCCGGCAGGAGTCGCAGGCGGTGGCGAGCAGCGGTCCGGTTCCTCCCCCCGTGAAGGAGCCCGCGATCGGCACCATCACCGCGAGCCCTGCCGACGCGGCCCGGTCGGCCGCGGTGCGCCGGGAACCGCCCGGTTCCGGGGAGGGCGGGAGGGGAACGGTGTCGGTGCCCTCCACGGGGTGGACGCCGACAGCCCTTCCAGGGCGCGGCACGCGTCCTCGTGATCGGAAAGGGGCGGTGTCCCGGGCCCGGGGCGGATCAGGCCTGTTCGGAGGCGAGTTCGACGACGGTGATGTCGGACTCCGCTCCCACCCGCACCGGCGGGCCCCAGGCGCCCGCGCCGCGGGTGACGTAGAGCTGGGTATCGCCGTAGCGATCCAGACCGGCGAGTGTGGGGTTGGCCAGGCCGGCGAGGTAGTTGCCGGGCCACATCTGGCCGCCGTGGGTGTGGCCGGAGAGCTGGAGGTCCACACCGTGGTCCACCGCGTCGTGGATCATGACCGGCTGGTGGGCCATGAGGACCACCGCGCGGGAGGTGTCGCGGTCGCCGAGCGCCCGCGCGAAGTCCGGACCCTCGCCCTCGGTCTCGCCCGCGAGGTCGTTGACGCCGGCCAGGTCGAAGTGGCGCAGCTCGCGTCGGGCGTTCTCCAGCGGCTCCAGGCCCAGCTCGCGGACGTGGTCGATCCACTCGGCCGCGTCGCCGAAGTACTCGTGGTTGCCGGTGACGAAGTACGAGCCGTCGCGCGAGCGGAGCCGGGACAGCGGCTCGGCGGCGGTGCCGAGCTCGGCGACGGTGCCGTCCACCATGTCGCCGACGACGGCGACCATGTCGGCGTCGGCCCGGTTGATGGTGTCCACGATCCGCTGGGCGTGGGTGCGGCCCAGGACGGGGCCGAGGTGGATGTCGCTGACGACGGCGATGCGGTAGCCGTGGGCGGCGCGGGGCAGTTTGGCCAGGGGGACGGTGACGCGCTTGAGCTTCGGGCCGCGCAGTACGCCGTACGTGCCGTAGCCGACCGTCCCGGCCGCCGCGACGCCCGCGGCGGCCGCCACGGTGCGGGCCACGAACAGCCGGCGCGACGGCCCGGCGGGCGGGCGCTCCCCGGAGCCGGCATCGGTCCCGGGGCCCGCGCCGTCGCGGACCGCGACGGCCGTGCACGCCGTCCCGGCCGGCGCCCCGCCGCCCGCGCCATCCTGGGCGGAGGCGCGGGCGGCGGGGCGCGCCTCCGTCGCGGCGGCGTCGCCGGAGGCACCCCCGGCCTCCTCTCCGGCGGCGCCCCCGCAGGCCGCACGCCTCGCGTCCCGCCGCTCCAGGAAGCGGCGCAGCAGCGGCCCCACCGCCTCCCCGGCGAGCAGTGCCAGCGTCAGGTAGAGCACCATGGCGAGCCAGAGGGAACCCGGCCAGGCGAGGGCCTGCTTCAGGACGAAGGGCACCTCCGCCCGTCCGGCGGCCTGCGCCGCGACGGCGGTCAGCGGCAGCAGGACGAGCAGGGGCGTGCCCACCCGTCTGTACCAGGTGCCGCGCGCCGCCACGTCGCGCACCAGACGCCGCCACAGGTACCAGTGCACCGCCGCCAGGACGGCGATCACCAGCACCAGGACGCCCACGAACACCACGGCCATGCCCCGCTCCACTCCCCTGCCCGATTGCCTGTCCTCAGCCGAACGTACCGGCGGCGGTCATGCGTTCCTTCAGCCGCTGCCCGGGGCGCGCAGGGCCCGCAGGCCGCGCAGCCCGATGATCCCGACGGCCGTGCCCAGCACCAGCGAGACCGCGGCCAGCACCAGATGGATCCAGAAGTACGCGGTCGGGTCGCCGGCGTCGTCGAACGCCAGGCCGCTGCCGTCCTTCCACAGGTTCCTGGTGAAGTTGGTCCACACGAACCAGCTCCACGCCCCGAAGGCGAGCAGGAACCACGAGACGGGGCGAGAGAGTTTCACACCTACAAGTATGTCTATCGGCCCAACGGAATCACTGGCAGGGGCGTCTCCCGCCACCGCGATGGTCCTCTCGGAGGTTCCGTTCCGTCGCCGAGCCGATACGTTCGCTCCGTGTCGAAGACTCACTGCGTAATCGCCCGCGCGCGCCGAGTGCGCAGCGCCCGCGGCCTCGCCGCCGCCACCGCCCTGCTCCTGCCGTGCCTCCTCGCGGGCGCTCCGGCCGCGGCGCACGCCGTGTCGGACAAGCCCCGGGAGCCGTCTCCGCCCTCGCGGATGTCCGCCGTCGGCGGGGAACGCCTCGGCCTCCCCGGTGTCCAGATAGAACCGCGGGCCGGGGCCGGCACCCCCGAACTGCCCGACTCGATCACCTCGCGCGCGTGGATCGTCGCGGACGCCGAGACCGGCGACGTACTGGCGGCGAAGAACGCGCACTGGCCGCTCGCCCCGGCCAGCACCATCAAGATGCTGTTCGCCGACACCCTGCTCCCGAAGTTCGACAAGGACCGGGTCCACCGGGTCTCCCGGGAGGAGCTGCTCCGGGTCGGACCGGGCAGCAGCATGGTCGGCCTCAAGGAGGGCCTCACCTACACGGTCGACGACCTGTGGAAGGGCGTCTTCCTCCGCTCGGGCAACGACGCGGTGCACGCGCTGGCCGAGCTGAACGGCGGCGTGGACAAGACCGTCCGGGAGATGAACGAGCACGCCGGACGGCTCGGCGCGACGGACACCCGGGTCGTCAGCCCCGACGGCTACGACGCCGAGGGGCACGTCTCCTCCGCCTACGACCTCACCCTGTTCGCCCGCTCGGGGATGCAGAAGCCGGACTTCCGCGAGTACGCGGCCACCGTCCGCGCCCGGTTCCCCGGAGACGTGGAGAAGGGGAAGGACGGGAAGAGGAAGCGCGGCACCTTCGAGATCCAGAACACCAACCGCCTGCTGACCGGCGCCCCCGGCCTGGAGCCGTACGAGGGCATCGCGGGCGTCAAGAACGGCTACACGACCAACGCCGGCTCCACCTTCACCGGCGTCGCCCAGCGCGGCGACCGGGTGCTGCTGGTGACCGCCATGCACCCCGGGGGAGGCGGCCTCAGCGTCTACGAGGAGACCGCCGACCTCCTGGACTGGGGCTTCGAGGCGGCCGGGAAGACCGAACCCGTGGGCGAGCTGGTGCCGCCCGAGGGGGCCGTGGACGGGCTCGGCAAGAACACCGACGACAGGCCCGGCAACCAGGCGGGCGGGGCCGGCGCGCGGTCCGACGGACCCACCACGCCCACCGCGTCCAGGACGCACGGGGCGTCGGACGGCGCCGGTACGGCCCTGATGATCGTGGCGTCGCTCCTGGTCGCGCTCGGCGCGGGTGCGTACGGGGTGCACCGGCGCTGGCCGCTGCCGGGCATGGCCGGTGTGCCGCGGCCGGGGCGCGGCCCGCAGGGCCCGGCGGTCCTGGGCAGCCCGGAGCACCCCGGTGCCCTGGAGAGGATCGTGACGAGGCCGCCGGCCCCCGGGAGGCCGGGAGGCGCCGCCTCCGCGTCCGGAAGCGCCGGAGAGGCCGGGAGAGCCGAGGGGGCCGGGAGGGCCGGAGCTCCGAAGGGCGCGAAGGCCCCGGGGAAGACGGAGGACTCCGAGGAGGGGCCCGCCACCGGATCCGGCGGGACCGTGCCCCCGGCGCCCCCGGCGAAGGACGCCGGGACGCCCTGACCGGGCCTGCGGCCGAGCGGGCCGTGACCGGCCCCCTGCTCCGCGCGCCGAGGCGCGTCAGAGCGAGGGGGCCGGAGGCCTGGAGAAGTTCGGCTGCGGAGGCAGGGGCAGATGCGCGGAACCGCCGAAGGAGAACTCTCTTCGGAGCCGCCACACGCAGTCCTCGCCCTGCTCGTACAGCGCGAAGCCCGTCACCGTCCAGGCGGCCTCGAAGTCGGCCAGTTCCGCGTACGCCCGGTCCATCGCCTCCTCGGCGATGCCGTGGGCGACCGTGACGTGCGGGTGGTACGGGAACCGGAGCTCGCGGGCGAGCGGGCCGTCCTCGGCCCGGATCCGCTCCTGGAGCCACCCGCAGGCCGAGGACCCCTCGACGACCTGGACGAAGACCACCGGCGACAGCGGGCGGAAGGTGTCCGTACCCGACAGTCTCATCGGGAAGGCCCGCCCCGCCGCCGCCACCCCGGCGAGGTGCTCCTCGATCCCGGGGCGGCACGCGGCTTCCACATCGGTCGGCGGCAGAAGGGTCACATGGGTGGGGATGCCGTGGGCCGCGCTGTCACCGAAGCCGGCGCGCCGCTGCTGGAGCAGGCTGCCGTAGGGCTCCGGGACCGCGATCGATACGCCGAGCGTGACGGTCCCCACGTGCTTCTCCTTCCTCGTCCCCGTCGTTTCCGTTCCCCCTGGTCCTCCGGTGCCCTGTCAGTGCTTGGCGGGCACGAGACCCACCTTCTCGTACGCCGCGGCCAGGGTCCGCGACGCGACGTCGCGCGCCTTGTCGGCTCCCCTGGCCAGCACCGAGTCCAGCGTCTCGGGGTCGTCCAGATATTCCTGGGTGCGCTCCCGGAAGGGCGTCACCCACGCGGCGACGACCTCGGCCAGGTCGGTCTTGAGGGCACCGTAGCCCTTGCCCGCGTACTGCTGCTCCAGTTCCGGGATCCCGGTACCGGTGAGGGTGGAGTAGATCACCAGCAGGTTGCTGATGCCGGGCTTCTCCTTCTCGTCGTGGCGGATCTCGGTCCCGGTGTCGGTCACCGCGCTTCTGATCTTCTTGGCGGAGGTCTTCGGCTCGTCGAGCAGGCTGACCACGCCCTTGGGGGAGGCCGCGGACTTGCTCATCTTGACCGTCGGCTCCTGGAGGTCGTAGATCTTCGCCGTCTCCTTGAGGATGAAGGCCGAGGGGACGGTGAAGGTGTGGCCGTAGCGGCTGTTGAAGCGCTCGGCGACGTCGCGGGTCAGCTCGATGTGCTGGCGCTGGTCCTCGCCCACGGGGACGCTGTCGGCCTGGTAGAGCAGGATGTCCGCGACCTGGAGGACGGGGTAGGTGAACAGGCCGACCGTCGTGGCCTCGGCGCCCTGCCGCGCGCTCTTGTCCTTGAACTGGGTCATCCGGGAGGCCTCGCCGAAGCCGGTGAGGCAGTTCATCACCCAGGCGAGCTGCGTGTGCTCGGGCACGTGGCTCTGGACGAACAGGGTGCAGCGCTCCGGGTCGAGCCCCGCGGCCAGGAGCTGGGCGGCGGCCAGCCGGGTGGAGGCGCGCAGTTCCTTCGGGTCCTGCGGGACGGTGATGGCGTGCAGGTCCACGACGGCGTAGAACGCGTCGTGGGTGTCCTGCAGATCGACCCACTGGCGGACGGCACCGAGGTAGTTGCCGAGGTGGAAGGAGCCCGCGGTGGGCTGGATGCCGGAAAGTACACGGGGACGGTCAGTGGCCATGGCGCCATTCTCGCAGAGGGCCGCCGCCGGGATCACCCGTGTTCGGCCTCCCGTGCGGGGCCGGACACCGGCCCGGCCGGGCGCACCGGCGCGCCGGAACGCGCCGCGCCGGAGGGTTTCGGTGCGAAGCGGGCGTACGACGATAGATATAGGCATCACACGCGGCGACCGCCGCACGATCGCCGGTGCACACGTCCACTCCGCCCACCCGACACGGAGCGTTCCATGGCCACCTCGGCAGAATCGTCCGCCTCCCCCGCGCGTACCGCGCCCACCGCCTCCGCCGAACTGATCGCCGCCGCCGACGCGCACAGCGCGCACAACTACCACCCGCTGCCGGTCGTGGTCTCCTCGGCCGAGGGGGCGTGGATGACCGACGTGGAGGGCCGGCGCCACCTCGACATGCTCGCCGGCTACTCGGCGCTCAACTTCGGCCACGGCCACCCCCGGCTGCTGGCCGCCGCCCACGCGCAGCTGGACCGCCTCACCCTCACCTCCCGCGCCTTCCACCACGACCGCTTCGCCGCCTTCTGCACGGAGCTGGCCGCGCTGTGCGGCATGGAGGCGGTGCTGCCGATGAACACCGGCGCGGAGGCGGTGGAGACGGCCGTGAAGACGGCCCGCAAGTGGGGCTACCGGGTCAAGGGCGTCCCCGACGGGCGGGCGCGGATCATCGTGGCGGAGAACAACTTCCACGGGCGCACCACCACGATCGTCAGCTTCTCCACCGACCCCGAGGCCCGCGCCGACTACGGCCCCTACACACCGGGCTTCGAGATCGTCCCCTACGGCGACCTGGAGGCGATGCGGGCCGCGCTCGACGAGGATCCGGACAACACCGTCGCCGTGCTGCTGGAGCCGATCCAGGGCGAGGCGGGCGTGCTGGTGCCGCCGCCGGGCTACCTGGCGGGGGTGCGCGAGCTGACCCGTGAGCGGAACGTACTGTTCGTCGCGGACGAGATCCAGTCGGGCCTGGGCCGCACGGGCCGGACGTTCGCCTGCGAGCACGAGGGCGTGGTGCCGGACGTGTACGTGCTGGGCAAGGCGCTCGGCGGCGGCATCGTGCCGGTCTCGGCGGTGGTCTCCTCGGCGGAGGTGCTGGGCGTCTTCCGTCCCGGCGAGCACGGTTCGACGTTCGGCGGCAACCCGCTGGCCTGCGCGGTGGCGCTGGAGGTGGTCGCGATGCTGCGGACCGGCGAGTTCCAGCAGCGGGCGGCCGAGCTGGGCGAGCACCTCCACCAAGAGCTGGGCCTGCTGGTGGGCGGCGGCGCGGTCGAGGCGGTGCGCGGGCGCGGGCTGTGGGCGGGCGTGGACGTCGTCCCGTCCCTGGGCACGGGCCGGGAGATCTCCGAGCGGCTGATGGAGCGGGGCGTCCTGGTCAAGGACACCCACGGTTCGACGATCCGCATCGCCCCGCCACTGGTGATCTCCAAGGAGGACCTGGACTGGGGGCTGGAGCGGCTCGGCGCGGTGCTGGGCGCCTGATCCGGGCACGGCGGTTCCGGGAACCGGCCCCGGGACCCGCGCCACGGTGCGGAGTGGGTCAGCCCCCCTCCCGGCCCGTCCGGCCGCCGCTTTTGCGGGCCGCCATCAGCCAGCTCACCGCGCGGCTGACGTCGGAGGCGGAGACGATGCCTGCAAGCAGGCCCCCCTCCGTCACGAGCGCCCGGTTCTCGGCGCCCGGCACCAGCTCCGGCAGCAGGTCGGCCAGCGGGTCTCCGGCGTCGACGACGGTGACGTCCGGCAGCGGCGTCATGGCCTGCTCGGCCGTCATGGCCTGCCGCCGCGCCTCGGGCACCTTCCTGGCACCGTCGAGCGTCAGCAGTCCCAGCGGCACCCGCCCCTCCCCGGTCACGGGGAACGCCGTGTGGCGGTAGCGGTAGCGGGGGTCGGCCAGGAAGTCGGCGACGGTCAGGCGGGCGGGGACCGCGACCGGGTCGGGCGTCATCGCGTCCCGAACCGGGACACCGGCGAGCACGGCGCGCAACTGCGCCTGCCGGCCCTCCACGGTGGCGGCCGCCACCAGGAACCAGGCGATCATCACCAGCCACAGTCCGCCGACGATGTCGCCGCGCGCGAACAGCAGTACGCCCAGCAGCATCAGGAACCAGCCGAAGCCGCGCCCGGCGGCCGCCGCTCCGGCTGCGGCGCGCAGCCGGTCCCCCGTGCGCCACCACAGGAACGCGCGCAGCAGCCGCCCGCCGTCCAGCGGAGCGGCCGGGATCGCGTTGAAGACCGCCAGCACGATGTTGATCGCGGCCAGCCAGGCCAGCGCCTCGACGACCGGTCCCGGCGCCCCTGTCTGCCCGAGCAGCCAGGCGACCAGTGCGAAGAAGGCGCCCAGGGCCAGGCTCACCAGCGGCCCGGCCCCCGCGATGCGCAGCTCGGCCGCCGGCGTGCGGGCCTCCGTCCTGAGCCGGGCCACGCCTCCCAGCAGCCACAGGGTGATGTCGTCCACGCCGACCTCGTTGCGCCGGGCCACGACGGCGTGCGCCAGTTCGTGGGCCAGGAGCAGCGCGAGGAACACCATGGCGGTCACCAGGCCGATCGACCAGTAGACCGCCCGGGACTCGCCCGGGTACGTCCGGGGAAGCCGCCCCTCGGCCAGGCCCAGGGCGATGAGGGCGAGGATGAACAGGACGCTCCAGTGGACGCCGACCCGGACGCCGGCGATCCGGCCCAGCGAGATCGTGGCCCGCATCGTGCCCTCCAAGCGTCGCGTGTCCGGCTGTCCCCAGGACCGTGCCCCGGCCCTGTCCCGGTGTTCCGCACCGGCGGCCGTTCCCACACTGGAGGGGACGCCGCCGTCGCGCCTGCGTGGCACGGCTGGGGCGGGCTGCGGATTCACTCCGAAAGCGGCGGCCCGGCCGGGGCGCGCGGGCGCCGGGCGGGGCAGCCGTCCGGCACCGTCCGTCAGGCGAGGGCGCCGCGCAGCACCGCGCACAGCGCCTCCACGGCCCGGGAGAAGCCGTGCTCGGGCGGGGTGCCGTAGCCGACGACGATCGCGTCGTGCCCGGCGCCGGACAGCCCGGGGCCGGTTTCCGGGGCGGCCGGGTGGCGGAAGCGCGTCAGTCCCTGCAGGGCCACCCCCGCCCGCCGTGCCGCCCCCAGCACCGGCTCCCCGGTGCCGGACGGCAGTTCCAGCACGGCGTGCAGTCCGGCCGCGATGCCCGTGACGCGTGCCGCGGGAGCGTGCTCGGCGAGCGCGGCCACGAGCTGGTCGCGGCGGCGCCGGTAGCGCAGCCGCATGGCGCGCACATGCCGGTCGTACGCCCCCGAGTCCACGAAGTCGGCGAGGGTGAGCTGGTCGAGGGCGCCGCAGGTCTCGGCCGTCTCGCGGCGGGCGGCCAGGACGGGACCGAGCAGCGTCTCGGGCACCACCATCCAGCCCAGCCGCAGCCCCGGCGCCAGGCTCTTGCTGGTGGTGCCGAGGTAGACCACCCGCTCCGGGTCGAGGTCCTGGAGCGCGCCGACGGGCTGGCGGTCGTAGCGGAACTCGCCGTCGTAGTCGTCCTCCAGGACCAGCCCCCCGGTGGCCCGCGCCCAGTCGACGGCGGCCGTACGCCGGTCGGCGTGGAGGGGGACACCGGTGGGGTACTGGTGGGCGGGGGTGAGGAGGGCGGCGCGCGCCCCCGCGCCGTACAGGGCGGACACGTCGGCCCCGCGCTCGTCCACCGGCAGCGGTACGGTGCGCGCCCCGGCGCGGGCCAGCAGGTCGCGGTGGATCCACAGGCCGTACGACTCCACCGCCACCGTGGCGCCCAGCACCTCCCCCAGCAGCGCCAGCCCGCGCACGAATCCGGCGCAGACCACGATCCGTTCGGGGTCGGCGCGCACGCCCCGCGCGCGGGAGAGGTATCCGGCCAGCGCGCGGCGCAGTTCGGGCCGGCCGCGCGGGTCGTCGTAGCCGAGGGCGGCGCTGGGCGCGGCGGTCAGGGCGCGGCGGGCGGAGGTGAGCCAGGCGGCGCGGGGGAAGGCGGAGACGTCCGGCCGCCCGGAGCGCAGGTCGTGGAGGATCCGCGGGGGCGTACGGGCGGCGGGACACGGTGACCGGCGCGGGGCGGCGGGGCGTGCGCCCGGCGGGCCGGCCGGCGCGGCCGGTTCGGCGCGCGGCGCGACGCGGGTGCCCGACCCCTGGCGGGCCGTCAGCCAGCCCTCGGCGACGAGTTCGGCGTACGCGTCGGCCACGGTGTTGCGGGCGACGCCCAGGTCGGCGGCGAGTGAACGGGAGGAGGGCAGCCGGGTACCGGGGGCGAGGCGGCCGGTGCGGATGGCGTCGCGCAGGGCGCGCATCAGCGAGGCGCGCAGCCCGCCCGGCCCGCCGAGGTCCAGATGGAGGTCGCTGCCGGCCCTGCCGTCCGGCCCCCCGATCGAACCACCGCCTGAACTCCCACTCGAACTGGCCCAGGAATCCCGCATGGAAGTGGACCATACCCCTGGGCTACCGCCCTCCTAGGGTCGTCATCATGACGACAGTTCACGGACACGGCCCGCGCATGAACCTCTGGAAGCTCGTCCCCGAGGTGTACAAGGGGATGGCCGCCTTCGAGGCCGCGGCGTCGAAGGGGCTGGACCCGGTCATCGCCGAGCTGGTCAAGATCCGCGCCTCGCAGCTCAACAAGTGCGCCTTCTGCCTCGACATGCATCTGGCCGACACCCGCAAGCTGGGCGTCCCCCAGCTCAAGCTGGACCTGCTCGACGCCTGGGAGGAGGCGCACGGCCTCTACACCGACAGGGAGCAGGCCGCGCTCGCCCTCACCGAGGCGGTCACCCGGCTGGACGGCGGCACACCGCAGGGGCACTACGTTCCGGACGAGGTCTACGAGCGGGCGGCGAAGAACTTCGAGGAGACCGAGCTGGCCCATCTGATCTCGCAGGTCGTCTCCATCAACGCCTGGAACCGCTTCCAGGTGGCCACCCGTGCCGTCCCGGGCTCGCTCGAGGACAAGGGCGGGGAGTGACCCCCCGCGCCCAGGACGCGGTGGACGCCTTCCGCGCTCTCCACCACGGCGACGCGCCCCTGGTCCTGCCTTGCGTGTGGGACGCGGCGAGCGCCCGCGCCTTCGCCGGCGCGGGCTTCCCCGCACTGGCCACCTCCAGCAGCGCGGTGGCCGCCACCCTGGGTTACGCCGACGGCGAGGGCACCCCGCCCGGCGAGATGTTCGCGGCCGTCGCCCGGATCGTCCGGGCGGTGGACGTGCCCGTCACCGCCGACATCGAGCGGGGCTACGGCCTTCCGCCGAGGGAGATCGCCGAACGGCTGCTGGAGGCCGGGGCGGTCGGCTGCAACCTGGAGGACTCCGGACCGGCCGCACGGGGGTTGGCCGATCCGGGGCACCAGGCGGGGCGGCTGGCCGCGGTGTGCGCGGCGGCGGGCGGAAGGCTGCTGGTCAACGCCCGGATCGACACCTATCTGCGCGACGCGGACGACCCCCTGGCGGCGGCGGTGGAGCGCGGGCGGCTGTACGCGGCGGCGGGCGCCGAATGCGTCTACCCCATCACCGCGCCCCCGGACCACCTGCCCGTGCTGGCGGCGGAGATCGGCGCCCCGGTCAACGCCCTGTGCCGCCCCGGCACCCCCTCCCCCGCCGAACTGGGCGCCCTGGGCGCCTCCCGCGTCACCTTCGGCGGCTCGCTCCACGCCCGCGCCGCCGCCGCCGTCACGGAACTGGCGGCCGGGCTGTACGACGGCCGGGGGCGCCTTTGAGCCAACTTGCCGGTGTTCGTGCCGCAATCGCGGCAGTGGGTTGCGCACGGCCCGGAGGTTGGTGACGATCTCTCGGGAGGCGCCGAAAGCCGACACCCGGCCGACCGCCCCACGGCGCCGTTCCCTCCAGGCCCCCGAAGGCGACGCGGCGCGGAGCCGGAAAGGACACACCGGTGGCAGCGTCCCCCCTGCGCTTACCGGGCCGCCGCCGTGCCCGGTTCCGGGAGATGCAGCGCGACTGCGAAAGACGCCTCGCCGAGATCGGTGCCGCCTCCGGGCACGACGGCATCGCGGACACCACGGGCGTCGCCGGCGCCGCGGGCATCACGGCCGTCTGCGAACAGGTGGGCCGCCGGCGCGGGCGCGCCATCCGCCTCGTCCCCA
Source organism: Streptomyces shinuiensis (assembly GCF_043660855.1). Lineage (NCBI taxonomy): Bacteria > Bacillati > Actinomycetota > Actinomycetes > Kitasatosporales > Streptomycetaceae > Streptomyces > Streptomyces shinuiensis. The sequence continues at coordinate 2,213,609 of NZ_JBIHML010000001.1, forward strand.
TGGAGCTGGAGGAGCCGCTGCTCCACGGCCTGTGGATCGCCCTGCCGGACACGGACGTCATCGTCTACCGGGCGAACACCAGCAGGCCCCACCAGGAGCACATCATCGCCCACGAGCTCTCCCACATCATCTGCGAGCACGACTTCGGCGCGCTCCCCGGGCCGGCCGTACCGGCGCGCCTCTTCCCGGACACCGATCCGGACCTCGTCCGCAGGTCGCTGAAGCGCTCCGCCTACGACGACCGGGCCGAGCAGGAGGCCGAGATGATGGCATCGCTCATCCTGGCGCACGCCCGCCGCAGGACCGCACCGGACCCGGAGGACGCCGACGCCCTGCCGCCCGAGGACGCCACCGTGATGGCCCGCGTGGAAAGCGTCGTCGGCCGCGGATGATCTACGACGCCCTGTCCCACCTGTGCGCCCTCGTCGGGCTCGCCGCGTTCTGCTACAAGCTCCCCGAACTGCTGCGGCGCATGGAGGACCCGGCCCTGTGGGCCCTGGAGATCTACTTCCTGTGCTCCGGGCTCAGCTTCCTCATCGACCTCAACTGGCTGCGCGACGACGTCTCCCGCCTGTTCGGCTACCCGAACCTCACCACACTCCTGACGCAGGCCGCGGTGGTCGTGCTGACGGCCGCCCAGCAGGTCGTGCTGGTCCACTGGTCGCATCCGCCCGAGCGGGCGGCGGCCCTGGCCAGGCGGCGCGTGCTGGCGTTCTCCGGCGCGCTGGCGGCCCTGGTCGTGCTGTTCTTCGTCGTGGAGCCCTACCGGCAGACCGCCTCCGCCGAGGGCACCCTGCTGAGCAACATGCGGGACCGCGACTACGCGGGATACCTGCTCCTCTACATCACCGTCTGCGCGGTGGGGCAGGTCGGGGCCGTACGGCTGTCCTACCGCTACGCGCACATCGCCCGCCGCACCTGGCTGCGCGCGGGCATGTGGACGGTCACCGCGGGCGCCTCGCTCATCCTGGCCTACTGCGCCATCCGCTACACCCAGATCGCCGGCACCCAGCTCGGCCACGACATGAGCGCCTGGGAGCCCGCGTACTGGCTGGCCGGGAGCGTGGGGGCGCTGCTGCAGGTGTTCGGCTGGACGGTGCCGTCCTGGGGGCCCGCCCTCTCCGGCCGGCTGCGCGGCTACCGCTCCTATCTGCGGCTGCGCCCCCTGTGGTGGGCCCTGTACGAGGCGGTGCCGGCGATCGCGCTCGAACCACCGCCCAGGCGGCCGCTGGACCTGCTCCCGCCGGCCGGCCTCGACTACCGGCTCCACCGGCGCGTCATCGAGATCCTCGACGGCTGCCACGCCCTGGGCCCGCATCCGCCACGCGGCGCGGAGCGGGGCTCCCCCGCCGACGAGGCCCGTCTGCTGAGGTCCGCCCTCGACGCGCGGGCCGGGGCCCCGACGGCTCCCCCGCCCTCCTCACCCGCCGCGCCGCCTCCGCCGGCCGAACGCCGGGGCGGCTCGGGCGACTCCGGTGAATCCGGCGACTTCGCACAGGAGGTGGCCTGGCTGTCCGAGGTGGCACGGGCCTTCGCCCGGCTCCCCGCCGCCCGTCCGGCCGACTCACGGGCCACCGCCGAACGGGCCGCCGCACCACGGGGAAGCGACCACCCCTGATCCCTGATCCCTGATGCCTGACTCCACCAGGACCGACCCCGCCAGGAAACCGATGGAACCCCGCACACCTCCCCCGCCGGACGTCCGCGCCATGACGGCCGAACTCCTGGTACTCGACCGGACACTGGGAGCACGCCACGCCGCCCCCGTGGCGTTGCGGTCCGTGCGGGCGGTCGAGGCGGCCGAGGCCGCGGGTGCGGCGGTCGCGGACCTCACGGGCCCGGCGGACCTGGCGGAGTTCTTCGAGGTCGCCGCCTGGATCCTGTTCGACGCCGAACGGCACGGACCGTCGTACCGCCTCAACCGGCGGGCGCTCGCCCTGACCCGCCGCCTGCCCGAGCAGGAGCGCTCCATCGAGCTGCTGGTGCTCTCCGTGCTGAGCATGCAGCAGGCCCACCTCGCGCTCCCCCGCGCGTCCCTGCGCACCTCCTCCGCCGTCCTGGCCCGGCGGGACCTGCCGCCACGGGTGGCCGCCCTGTTCCACGTGCGCGAGGCACGCGCGTACGCCCGGCTCGGCAGCGGGGCACGGGCGCTGCGCGCCCTGGAAGCGGCCCGGGAGATGTCCGCGGACGGCCCCTCGGGGCGGGACCCCGCCTGGAGCTGGTGGTTCGACCGCGCGGAACTCGACGGCCACCACGGGCTCGTCCTGGCCGACCTGGGAGACACGGAGGGGGCCGCGGCCCTGCTCCACGCGGCCGTCGCGTCCGACGGCGGCCCCGCCTACCGCGCCCTGTTCGCCGCCGACCTCGCCCGCGTCCTGGCCCGCGCGGGCGCCTGGCGGGACACGGACGCCTGGCTGTCCGCCCTGGCGGAGAGCGCTCCCCGCATGGGGTCCGTACGCGCCCTGAACTCCCTGCGGCAGGCGGTCGCCGCCGTCGGGGAGGGCCGCCGGGTGCCGCGCGGACTGCGCGGTACCACCCGAGACCTGGCCGGACTGCTCGCGCGGGAACTCCCCCGCGAGCGGCCCGGTGAAGGAGAAGTCCACCCCCCGTCCACCGAGCCACCGGAGTCCCGATGACACCGCACGTCTCCCGCCGTACCCGCCTCGCCGTCCTGCTGGCGGCCCTGCTCTGCGCGGCGGGCGCGTCCACCGCCTTCGCCACGACGCTCCAGGAGCGGGACGCCAGACCCGCCGCCGCCCGCGCCGAGGCGTCCGGGACGTACCAGTCCCCCCACACCGAGCCGTACGTGCGCACCCAGCTCTTCTTCGGCACCGGCCGCCACGGCGGCGAGCCGCCGATCACCGAGGAGCAGTTCATGGACTTCCTGGACGAGTACGTCACCCCGCGCTTCCCCGACGGCCTGACCCTCCAGGAGGGCTACGGCCAGTGGCGCGACAGGACCGGCTCCATCAACGGCGAGCGCTCCTACGAGCTGATCCTGCTCTACCCCCGCGAGCAGGCCGAGGCCCGCGACGCCGACATCGAGTACCTCCGCGACCGGTACACCGGGATGTACGAGCTGGAGTCCGTCGGCCGGGTGGACGAGCAGGTGCGCGCCGACTTCTGAGCCCCCGCCTCCCCGCCCGTGTCCCGTCCCCCGCCGGATCGCCGCCCCGGCGGGGGCGGGTTCCGGCGTCGGCCCCGGCTCCCCCTGCCGCACGGCACAGCGGCGGCCGCAAGGGGCTCCCTCCCGGCAACGTTCCCGCCGTCAAATAAAGTTGAGCGAAGGGATCACCTTGCTTACGGTTGCCCGATGGCACCGGTCCGACGGCTCCAGATCACCTTCGACTGCGCGGAACCCGAGCGCCTCGCCCGCTTCTGGTGCGAGGTGCTCGGGTACGTCGTACCGCCGCCCCCGGAGGGGTTCGCCACCTGGGAGGATTTCGACCGCTCGCTGCCGCCCGAGCGTCAGGGTTCGGCGTTCGCCTGCGTCGATCCTTCCGGTGCGGGCCCGCGGCTGTTCTTCCAGCGCGTTCCCGAGGGCAAGACCGCCAAGAACCGGATGCACCTCGATGTGCGGGTCGGCACCGGTCTCGTGGGCGAGGAGCGCCTGGCCGCGCTCGAGGCCGAGTGCGCGCGGCTGGTCCCGCTCGGTGCGGTACGCGTACGGCTCCTGTACGACGGCCACGACTCGTGCATCGTGATGCAGGACATCGAGGGCAACGAGTTCTGCCTCGACTGACCGTCCTCCAGGACGGCGGCCCGGCCCCCGCCCGGAGTGACCGCGGCGGGGCCGCTCAGGCGTACCGGTCGAGGAGCGCCAGGAGGTAGTCCTCCAGCCTCCGGGTGAGGACGGCCGGGGTCAGGTCCCGCCGCCCCAGCTCCCGCCAGGGGACGGCGACCTTCTCCGCGTCCGGGGCGAAACCGAGGGCGTCCAGCACCCGCCAGTACAGGTGGGCGGCGGGATCCTCGGTCAGTGTGCCGCCCGCGGCGAGGTAGGCGTCGGCGAACCGCATGCCCGCGTCGGCGCCGTGCAGAAGGGCCAGAGCGGTGGAGCAGTGGGCGACGTCCAGATCGGCCGGCCCCCAGGAGGTCTCCACCCAGTCGACGACGCCGCTGGCCTCCAGACCTTTCCCGTGGCCGGTGAAGAGCACGTTGCCGGGGTGGAAGTCCCGGTGCAGGAAGCACCCCCGGTACGGCGGGGGCTCACGGCGGATGACGTCCACGGCCCGTCGCCACACCTCCGGCCGGCCGGCTGCCTTCGGGTGAGGTCCACGCCTGGTAGGTACGGGGGCGGGCGTCCGGCGGCACCCACACTCCGTGGACGGCGGCCAGCCGGCGGGCCAGGAGCACCACCCGCCCGCCGGCCTCCCGTTCGTCCAGCCGCACGCTCCCCGGCAGGAACGACATCAGCAGCGACGGGTGATCGCACCGCGCGGCCGTGGCGTCGACCGCTCGCAGCTCGGCGGCCGGTATGTCCGTGCCGGCAAGCAGGCGCAGGACGTCCGCCTCGCGGGTGAGCAGCCCTTCCGCGTGCCGGACGAAGAAGGGCTTGGTGAACGACCGCAGCACGAGCCGCTCCGGCCCGTCCGCGCCCGCCGTACCCGTGATGTGCAGCAGTCGGATCTCGGACGTCCATCCGCCCCGCAGTCTCCCGGCCGCGGCGACGGAGGATCCCCGGGGCAGGTTCTCCTCCACCCGGGCGCGTGTGCGAGCCCGGCCCCGGTCGTCGATGCCGCCCGGTCCCATGCGCGTCCTCCCCCGTCAGGCGCCCCGTCCCCCGCGGGCGGGGCACGCCCCCCGGCACGCCACCCCCGCTTCCGGTGACGGCACCGGACATCAGGCTCGGTGATCCGCCGCCGAAAACCAGCCACGGGGAGCGCACGTGTCGGCAAGTGACCGGGTCGGCGAGCATTTCGGCGCCGACGGCATGCGCCGTTTCACCACCGCGGCCCTCTACGGCACGGCGGTGCCCGACGACACCGCACGTGTGCTGGAGGAGACCGGCGTCCCCGTCGCGGTGGGACCGTACTTCCGGGCCTCGGCCGTCAGCGAGGCCGTGCGGCTGGGCGTGTACGCGTCCCACCACCGGGCCGCCGAGCAGGCTGGCTGACCGACGGAAAGGCTCCCCGGCTGTGCCTGGTGACGGGGCCGGTGGGGGCGGGGAAGTCCCATCTGCTGGCGTGGCTGGTCCAGTACGGCGGCACCCGGTCGGGCGAGGGCGGCGACCGGCGCCTCCACGCGGTGGCGCCGCTGGCGGGGGCGAGTGTGCGGGGCGCGACCTGGCTGCTCGCCGACGACCTGCGCGTGGCCGCCCGGGCACCGGGCGAACTGGTCGAGGCGGTGGCCGCCGACACCCGGCGCACGGTCCTGGGCGTCGCCGACCTCCATGCGGCCCACCGTCCCGAGGCCGTCGTGGAGCAGGCGCTGCGTACGCGACACGCAATGCTCCTGTGTCGGTGAGGGGGGGTGTTCGATTTCTTAGCCCCGCTGGTTCCATGCTCTGTCGCACTCGACCTGCCCCAGGCTCTGGTCGGGAGTCACGCCGCCAGTTCCTCCGGGGCCGGACGCCGGAGTTGCGTCGCGCCGTCGTGCAGCATGGCTTCCGCCCCGCCGCGCAGGCCGACCTCCATCCGCAGGTCCCCGTCGGCGATGCGGCCGAGCAGTTCGACCGCGTCGATGAAGTTGCTCTTGCCCGCGCCGTTGGGGCCGACGAGGACGGTGACCGGTCCCGGGGTCAGCTCGGTCGCCCTGATCGACTTGTGGCCGGTGACGGCGATGCTCTCGACCCTGCGTGACATGTGCTCAACCTATCGGTGTGTGTCTGTTCCGACGCTCGGACATGTGTCCTCGCCTCCCGCCCCGCGCCGGGTGGGGAGGGCGTTCCCTCCCCACCCGGCGGGCGTGGGGCCGTGCGCGTCAGCCGCGGTGGGCGGCCTGGACGAGGAGGACCACGGCCACGGTGGAGACGACCACCAGGAGGGTGGTCCAGGTGCACGACTCCAGCCGCACGCGGCGCGTGCGGTGGTGCGTCATCCCCGGCTCCCCCTCCGGTCCGGGCAGCCGAACAGGGCCGCTCGGTGGACGGGTTCGGCCGGTTCGGCGATACGGCGGGCGTGGACGGTGAGGGCCGCGGTCTCGTACGTCCAGCCGCGTCCGGTGTCCGCCTCGGCCCGGACACGGGCCGGGTCGTGGAAGGCCGGCGGGGCCGGGCAGCCGCGCAGAAGGTACTCAGCCGGCTGCGCGCGAGGGGCGCCACACACACCGTGCCGGGGCTCGGCAGCTTCGTGGCCGAGCCCGAGGAGTAGGTCCGCCGGCAGAACGGCGGGCCCGGAACGCGAGTGCGTTCCGGGCCCGCGGCCGTGCGGCCGTCCCTTGCGGGGCAGGTCCTTACGGGAGCCACTTCTCCCAGGTGGACTTGTTCTCCTTGACCCACTTGGCCGCCGCGTCCTCCGAGGACATGCCGTCGCCGGCGATCCACTTGGCGACCTGGTTCTGCTGCTCGGTCGACCAGTTGAAGTTCTTCAGGAACTGCGCGGCGTCGCCGCCGTCCTTCGCGAAGTCGGCGTTGAGGTACTTCTGCAGCGGGGTGTTGGGATAGGCGCAGGCGACCTTCTCCGGGTCGGCGTCGCAGCCCTCGGTGTACTCGGGCAGCTCCACCTCGACGAAGTCGATCTCGGCGTTCAGCCACTGCGGCGTCCACCAGTACGTCAGGAAGGGCTTCTTCTCCTTGACGTACTTCTTGATCTGGGTGATCTGCGCGGCCTCGCTGCCCGCGTAGACCGTCTTCAGGTCCAGGTCGAGGTTCTTGATGATCGCGTCGTCGTTGGTGGTGTACGACGGCGAGCCCTCCAGGAGCTGGCCCTTGCCGCCGCTCTCGGTGGTCTTCAGCTCGTCGGCGTACTTGTTGAGGTTCTTCCAGTCGGTGACGTCGGGGTTCTCGTCGGCGAAGTACTTGGGCACGAACCAGCCGATGTGACCGGTCACCCCGAGGTCGCCGGCCTCCACGACCGTCTTGCGCTCCTCGATGTAGCGCTTCTCCTTCTTGGGGACGCCGCCCCAGTCCTCCAGGATCGCGTCGACCTTGCCGCTGTCGAGCGCGTCCCAGGCGACCGGCTCGTCCATCTGCTGGAGCTTGGCCTTGACGCCCAGCTCCTCCTCCAGGATGTGCTTGGTGACGGCCGCGTTGGCCTCGGCACCGACCCAGGAGGGGACGGCGATGGTGACGGTGTCGCCGCCGCCGGAGGACGCGCCGGTGTCGGCGGCGCCGCAGGCACTGAGCGCGGCCATGCCGAGGACGGCCGATCCGGCGGCCAGGGTGGTGCGTATGCGTCTGCTGGTCTTGCCGGTGTTCATTCCGGGGTTCTCCTTCTGTTGTGCGGAAAGGGGGGTGGGGTGTGGGGTCCGGGTCAGTGCCGGTCGCGGTGGGCGGCGGCGGGCTGGGTGATGCGGTCCAGGAGCACGCCGAGGCAGACGATCGCCGCGCCGGCGGTCAGGCCGATGCCCAGCTCGCTCTTCTGCAGGCCGTAGACGACGCCGTAGCCGAGCGCTCCGCCGCCCACCAGGCCGCCGATGACGACGATGGCCAGGACGAGGACGACCCCCTGGTTGACGGCCAGCAGCAGGGCGGGCCGGGCCAGCGGGAGCTGGACGTGGCGCAGTTGCTGGCCGGTGGAGGCGCCCATGGAGCGGGCGGCCTCCAGTGCGCCCGGGTCGGTCTCCCGGATGCCCTGGGCGGTGATGCGGATGACCGCGGGCAGCGCGTAGACCACGGCGGCGATGATCGCGGCGGTGCGTCCGACGTTGAACAGCGCCACCACCGGGATGAGGTAGATGAACTGCGGCATCGTCTGCATCACGTCGAGCACCGGCCGGATGGCCCGGTCCACCCAGGACACCCGGGCGGCCAGGACGCCGATCGCGACGCCCAGCAGCAGGGTGACCACCAGTGCGGCGAGCACCTGGGAGAGGGTGTTGAGCGAGGTGGGCCACAGGCCCATCACGCCGACCGCCGCCAGCGCGGCCACGGCGGTCAGTGCGGTGCGCCAGGTGCCCGTCAGCAGGGCGAGGGCGGCGGCGGCCAGGAGCAGCAGCCACCAGGGGGCACCCTGGAGTCCGTCGCGCAGCGGGTTGAGCACCCAGCGGGCGAAGTTCTCCGACCAGGTGACGGTGCCGCCGACGAGGGGGATGCCGGAGCCGAGGTTCTCGGTGATCCAGTCGACGGCGGTGTTGACCGGGCCGGAGATGCCGACGGTCCACTGCTCGGGCCACTGCCGTCCCAGGGCGGCCGAGCCGGCCACCGAGGCGGCGGCGACGAACGCCGCGGCGGCGGCCCGCACCGACCAGGCGCGCCCGCGGCTCGCGGGGGCGGAGACGTCGTCCAGGCGCGCCCCGGCGGCGGCGGTGGTGCGGTCCAGCCAGATCGCGATGAGCACGATGGCGATTCCGGGGCCGAGCGCCTGGCCGACGTCCACCCGCGACAGGGCGGTGAAGACCTCGTCGCCCAGGCCGCCCGCGCCGATGACCGAGGCGAGGACGACCATCGACAGGCACATCATGATGGTCTGGTTCAGGCCGAGCAGCATCTGCCGGCGGGCCAGCGGCAGCCGGGCGGTGAACAGCCGCTGCCAGGCGTTCGCGCCCAGCGAGGCGGAGGCCTCCAGCGCGGCCGGGTCGGCGCCGCGCAGGCCGAGCGAGGTGAGCCGGGCCATGGGCGGGGCCGCGTAGATGACGGTGGCGACCAGGGCCGAGGGCGTACCGATGCCGAAGAGCAGCACGAACGGCAGCAGGTAGGCGAACGCCGGCATCACCTGCATGGTGTCGAACACCGGGCGCAGCAGCCGCTCGCAGCGGTCGGAGAGTCCGGCGGCCAGACCGAGCAGTACGCCGGTCAGCGCGGCGGCGGCGACGGCGACGGCCATCAGCGCCAGGGTCTCCATGGCGGGTGCCCACAGGTCCAGCAGGCCGATCACGGCGAAGGCGCCCAGGGCGGTCGCGGCGGTGCGCAGGGCGCGGCGGCCGGAGTCCGCGCCGCCCGCGAACCAGGCGAGGGTGGTGGCGGCGGCCGTCACGCCCGTCCAGCCGAGCCCCTGGAGGAGGGCGAGGACGGCGTCGACGGCGGAGACCGCGTTGTTGCTGATGTGCAGCAGGAAGTACAGGAACAGCCAGTGCGACTCGCGGTTGTCGACCAGCCAGGCGTCCAGTTCGTCCAGCGGCGGGCGGACGTCGTGGGTCAGGGCGTCCGGCCAGCTTCCGCTGCCCCACGCCGAGGCGGCGACGGGGAGCGCCACGAGGGCGAGGAGGGCGAGGACGAGCAGTCTCCGGACGGCCGGCCGGCCGGGGACGAGGGCGGCCAGGCGGCGCAGGGCGCCGGGGCGGCCCGGCGGTCCCTCCCGGTCCGGGCCGGAGCCGGACGGGGTGGAGGCGGTCTTCCCGGGCTTCCGCCGGTTCTCCGGCTTCCCCGGTTCCGGGGTCCGGGCGGAGGGGGCGGGGGTGGCGGTCGTCATACGGCGGCCACCTCCCCGCCGGTGGTATGGGGGCCGCCTGCGTCCGGGGCCGGATCCGGGTCCGGCCCGGCGTCGGGGTCCAGTCCGGCGACGACGGCCAGCAGCCGGGCGTGGTCGACGACGCCGAGGGTGCGGCCGTCCTCCACCACGCGGACGTGTTCGCCGCTGCGCGCCACGGCCTCGATCGCCTCGGCGACCACCGTGCCGGGGGCGAGTGCGACGCCGGTGCCGGCCTCGCCCGCCAGGGCCGGGCGCATCGCGCGGCGCACCGAGATGACCTGCTCGCGCGGCACGTCGCGGACGAAGTCGCGCACGTAGTCGTCGGCGGGGGCGGCGACGATCTCCTCGGGGGTGCCGAGCTGGACGATCTCGCCGTCGCGCATCAGCGCGATGCGGTCGCCGATGCGCAGCGCCTCGGACAGGTCGTGGGTGATGAAGACCATCGTGCGGCCCTCCTCGCGGTGGAGCCGGATGACCTCCTCCTGCATGTCGCGGCGGATCAGCGGGTCCAGCGCGCTGAACGGCTCGTCGAACAGCAGCACCTCGGGGTCGACGGCGAGCGCGCGGGCCAGGCCGACGCGCTGCTGCTGGCCGCCGGAGAGCTGGCCGGGGCGGCGCTCGCCGAGTCCGGCGAGGCCGACCTTCTCGATCATCTCGGCGGCGCGGGCGCGGCGTTCGGCCCTGCCCACGCCCTGGATCTCCAGGCCGTAGGCGACGTTGTCGGTGACGGTGCGGTGCGGCAGCAGGCCGAAGTGCTGGAAGACCATGGCGGCGCGGGTGCGGCGCAGCTCCCGCAGCCGGGCCCGGTCCATGGCCAGGACGTCCTCGCCGTCGATGTGGAGGGTGCCGGAGGTGGGCTCGATCAGCCGGGTCAGGCAGCGCACCAGGGTGGACTTGCCGGAGCCGGACAAGCCCATGACGACGAAGACCTCGCCGCGGGCGACGTCGAAGGAGACGTCGCGGACGGCGGCGGTGCAGCCGGTGCGCTCGCGCACCTCGGCGGCGGACAGCCCGGTCAGGGAGGTGTCGCCGGGGACGCGTCCGGCCTTGGGACCGAAGACCTTCCACAGGTTCCGGACGGAGAACACCGGGTCGTCGGCCTCCGGCGTCACGGTATCCGTCGCGGACGGGGTGGCTGGGGCTGCGGTCACGCGGCACCTCCCGGTGTCGTGGTGTCGTCGGGTTCGTCGTCGGGCTCGGTGCGGTCGTCGCGGAGCAGGTCGGCGGCCTTCTCGCCGACCATCAGCACGCCGATCATGGGGTTGACGGCGGGGATGGTGGGGAAGACCGAGGCGTCGGCGATGCGGACGCCGTCCAGACCGCGGATGCGCAGGTGCGGGTCCACGACGGCCAGTTCGTCGTCGGCCGCGCCCATGCGGCAGGTGCCGGCGGGGTGGTAGACGGTGTGGGCGGCCCGGCGGGCGTACTCGCTCAGCTCCTCGTCGGACGTGATGTCCGGGCCGGGGCAGACCTCCCGCTTGAGCCAGGAGGCCAGCGGCGCGGTCGCCGCTATCTCGCGGGCGATGCGGATGCCGTCGACGAGGGTGCGGGCGTCGTGGTCCTCGGCGTCGGTGAAGTAGCGGAAGTCCAGCGCCGGTTTGACCGAGGGGTCGGCGCTGGTGAGGTGGAGCCGGCCGCGACTGCGGGGCTTGGGGATGTTGGGGGTCATCGACACGCCGTGGGCGGGGCGTTCGTAGCCCAGCCGCTCGGGGTTGTCGGTGAAGGGGATCTGGTAGAAGTGGAACATCAGGTCGGGGCCGGGGGACCGGGGGTCCCGGCGGACGAACAGGCCCGCGTCGGAGTCCATCGCCGAGTTCTCGGGGATGGGGCCGTCGGTCTCCCAGACGATGACCGACTCGGGGTGGTCCAGCAGGTTCTCGCCGACGCCCGGCAGGTCGTGGACGACCGGGATGCCCAGGGCCCGGAGGTCCGCGGCCGGTCCGACGCCGGAGTGCAGCAGCAGCCGCGGGGTGTCCACCGCGCCCGCGCACAGCACGACCTCGCGCCGGGCGGTCACCGGCGTCTCCTCGCCGTCGGCGGTGCGGACGTGGACGCCGGTGACGCGGCGGCCGCCGTCCCCGCCGAACTCCAGTCGGTAGGCCCATGTCTCCAGCCACAGCTCCAGGTTGGGCCGGTCGCCGGCCTCCATGTGGGGGTGGAGGTAGGCGACGGAGGCGGAGGAGCGCTTGTTGTCCTCCGGGTGGTAGGCGAGGTCGAAGAAGCCGGCGCCCTCGGTGAACGGTCTGGCGTTGAAGCCCTCCACCCGCGGTACGCCGAGGGCCGCCTGTGCGGCGTCGACGAAGTCGCGGGCGATGGCGTTGCGGTCCTTCTCGTCGACGGCGACGATGTTGTTGCGCAGCCGGTGGTAGTAGGGCTCCATCGCGATGGCGTTCCAGCCGCTCGCCCCGGCGTCCTCCCACTCCTGCCAGTCCGAGGGCAGCGGCTTGAAGGAGATCAGGGTGTTGTGCGAGGAGCAGCCGCCGAGCACGCGCGCGCGGCTGTGCCGGATGTGGGAGTTGCCGCGTGGCTGCTCGGTGGTGGGGTAGTCGTAGTCGAGGTCACCGCCGAGCAGGCCGAGCCAGCGGCGCAGGGTCAGTACGTCGGGGCGGTCGGCGTCGGAGGGGCCGCCCTCGATGAGGGCGACGGTGGTGCCGGGGTCCTCGGCGAGCCGGGAGGCGATCACCGAGCCGGCCGTACCGCCGCCGATCACCACGTAGTCGTAGGTGGTGTTGCTGGGCATGAAGGTGGTGCTCCTACAGGGTGTTGCGTCGGGGGTGCGCGGGAGTGGGCGGGGCGCGGAGGCGCCCGGGTGCGGGACGGCCGGCCCGGGCGCGGTCAGCCGGCGAACCAGCGCACCGGCGCGGGGCGCAGGTTCTCGTAGACGTGCTTGGTCTCGCGGTACTCGTCCAGCCCCGAGGGGCCGAGTTCGCGGCCGGTGCCGGAGCGGCCGAAGCCGCCCCACTCCGCCTGCGGCAGGTAGGGGTGGTAGTCGTTGATCCACACGGTGCCGTGGCGCAGCCGGGCGGCGACCCGGCGGGCGCGGGCGGTGTCGGCGGAGAAGACGGCGCCGGCCAGGCCGTACTCGGTGTCGTTGGCCAGGGCCACCGCCTCGTCCTCGGTGCGGAAGGTCTCCACCGTCAGGACCGGGCCGAAGACCTCCTCGCGCACCACGCGCATCGTGCGGTCGCAGCGGTCCAGGACGGTCGGCGGGTAGAAGTAGCCGGTGGCCGGGAGGGTGTCCGAGGGCTTCGGGCGCTCTCCGCCGCAGCGCACGACGGCGCCCTCGGCGATCGCGGAGGCGACGTACTCCTCGGCCTTGTCGAGCTGCCGCTGGGAGACGAGCGGGCCGCACTCGACGCCGGGCTCGGTGCCGCGGCCGAGCCGGATGCGGCGGGCGCGGCGGGCGAGTTCGGTGACGAAGCGGTCGTGGACGGACTCCTCCAGGATGAGGCGCCCGCCGGCCGAGCAGACCTGGCCGCTGTGGATGAAGGCTGCGTTGAGGGCCTGGTCGACCGCGGTGTCGAAGCCCTCCTCGGTGGCGCAGGCGTCGGCGAAGACGACGTTGGGGTTCTTGCCGCCCAGTTCCAGGGCGACCTTCTTGACCGTGGCGGCCGCGGCGGCGGCCACCTTGGTGCCGCTGGCCAGGCCGCCGGTGAAGGAGACCAGGTCCACGCCGGGGTGCTCCGAGAGCCGGGCGCCGACCGGGTCGCCCGCGCCGGTGACCAGGCCCGCCACGCCCGCGGGGAGGCCGGCCTCGGCCAGCAGCCGGATCAGGTGGACGGTGGACAGCGGGGTGACCTCGCTGGGCTTGACGACGAAGGTGTTGCCCGCGGCCAGCGCCGGGGCGATCTTCCAGCTCGCCTGGAGCAGCGGGTAGTTCCAGGGGGTGATCAGCGCGCAGACACCGACCGGTTCGTGGACGACGATGCTGTGCACGTCCGGGCTGCCCGCGTCCGCCACGCGCCCGCCGGAGCTGCTCACGGCCTGGTCGGCGAAGTACCGGAAGGCCGCGGTGACGTCGTCGACGTCGACGCGGCCCTCCTCGATGGTCTTGCCGGTGTCCATGGACTCGGTGAGCGCGATCTGCTCGCGGTCGCGCTGGAGGAGGTCGGCGGTACGTCGCAGCAGCGCCGCCCGTTCGGCGACGGGGGTGCGCGGCCAGGCGCCGGTGTCGAAGGCGCGGCGGGCGGCCTCGACGGCGGCGTCGGCATCCTCGGCGCCGCCCTCGGAGACGACCGCGAGCACCGTCGCGTCGGCGGGGTCGAGGACCTCCCTGGTTCTTCCGGAGAGGGAGGGGCGCCACTCCCCGTCGATGTGCGTGGTCTCGATTGCCGACACGTTCCGTAATGCCTTCCTCGCATGGTGCTGTTGCCGCCCGGCAGGCCGAGCGACCCGGTCCCATGCCCCATACCGAGGAATTCATTCTCTTAATCCATGGCGAGTGGCGTGCTTCACACAGGAAACCATGATCACCTGGGTTCTATGTGAATGGATTTAAGGTGATGCACGGATATGGAGGACATTGCTGGCACTACATGACGTACCCGGACGAATACGGGGAAAGGTCCGGCGCCTGCGCGCCGAAGGCCCCCGGCTCGAAAGAGCCGGGGGCCTTCGGCGCGCAGGCGTTCCGGAACGGATCCGGAGCGGTGCCGGGTCAGATGAGGCCGAGACCGCGGACGGCCTCGCGCTCCTCCTCCAGTTCCTTCACGGAGGCGTCGATGCGCGCCCGCGAGAACTCGTTGATCTCCAGGCCCTGGACGATCTCGTACTTCCCGCCGGAGCAGGTGACCGGGAAGGAGGAGATCAGACCCTCGGGGACTCCGTAGGAGCCGTCCGAGGGGATGCCCATGGAGGTCCAGTCGCCCTCCGGGGTGCCGTTGACCCAGGTGTGGACGTGGTCGATGGCGGCGTTGGCGGCGGAGGCGGCCGAGGAGGCGCCGCGGGCCTCGATGATGGCGGCGCCGCGCTTGGCGACGGTCGGGATGAAGTCCTCGGCCAGCCACTTCTCGTCGTTCACCGCCTCGGCGGCGTTCTTGCCCGCGACCTCGGCGTGGAAGACGTCCGGGTACTGGGTGGCCGAGTGGTTGCCCCAGATGGTGAGGCGGCGGATCTCCGACACCGGGGTGCCGGTCTTCTTCGCGAGCTGCGACAGGGCCCGGTTGTGGTCCAGGCGGGTCATGGCGGTGAAGCGCTCGGCCGGTACGTCCGGGGCGGCGGCCTGGGCGATCAGGGCGTTGGTGTTGGCCGGGTTGCCCACGACCAGGACCTTGACGTCGTCCGCGGCGTGGTCGTTGATGGCCTTGCCCTGCGGCTTGAAGATGCCGCCGTTGGCCTCCAGCAGGTCGCCGCGCTCCATGCCCTTGGTGCGCGGGCGTGCGCCGACCAGGAGCGCGACGCTGGCGCCGTCGAACGCCTTGTTCGGGTCGTCGGTGATCTCGATGCCGCTGAGCAGCGGGAAGGCGCAGTCGTCCAGCTCCATCGCGGTGCCCTCGGCGGCCTTGAGACCCTGCGGGATCTCCAGGAGGCGCAGCGCGACCGGCACGTCCGGGCCCAGCAGCTGACCGGAGGCGATGCGGAACAGCAGCGCGTAGCCGATCTGGCCGGCGGCGCCGGTGACGGTGACATTGACGGGAGTGCGGGTCATGGCGGTCTCCGTTTTACCTGACAGTGGCGGCTGGGTCTCCAACGTATCTCTACATCAAGAGACCTGGCGTCAGGCTATCCGACGGTCCCGCTCCGGGGGCAGCCGCCCGCCGGAGGGGGGGAACGGCGGGCGGCCGCGGGGACGTACCGCACCCGTGGGGGGTACGAGGGATCGCATGCCCCGGATTCCCGCCGTCATACCGTCCGGAATCGGCCAACTCCCGCCGTGCGCGGGCATCCGCGTCCACGGCGGCGGCTCCGGCCCGGTCAGCGGATCGTGAAGTGGACGATGTCCTCCAGGAAAGGGATCTCCAGCACGGGTTCGGGCTGCGCCATCAGCGCCAGCAGCACGATCGCCGTGCCCAGCACGCCGTACGTCACCACGTCCGTGAAGCGGGAGCGCACCGCGAGCATCCCCACCGACGGCACGGCCCAGCGCAGCACGGCGCCGGCGAGCAGGGACAGGCCGACGGTCAGCGGACCCGCGCGGAAGTGGCCGAGCGTCACCAGCAGGCCGACGGCCGTCCCGGCCAGCACGCACAGCAGCGGCCACTGCCGCGCGGGCGCGGGGGCGTCCCCGGGGGCCGCCCGCCCGCCCCCCTCGGGGCGGGCGGTGTCACGGGTGATCAGGGGGAACCGCCGGGAGGGGCGCCGACGGGCGCCGGCGCTCCCCCCGGCCGTCCCGGACTCCCCGTTCTTTCCGGACTCCTCGGCCGTTCCGGTCTCCTCGGCCCCCGTCTCAGCCGACACGGTCCGCACCCGCGGCGCGCTCCGCCGCCTCCACCACGTTGGCCAGCAGCATCGCCCGCGTCATCGGGCCGACGCCGCCCGGGTTCGGCGAGAGCCACCCGGCGACCTGCGCGACGTCCGGATGCACGTCGCCGGCGATCTTCCCCGTAACCGCGTCCCGGCTGACGCCCACGTCCAGCACGGCCGCGCCCGGCTTGATGTACTCGGGGCGGACCAGGTGCGCCGCCCCGGCCGCCGCCACCACGATGTCCGCCCGTCGCAGATGCGCTCCCAGGTCCCGGGTGCCGGTGTGGCAGAGGGTCACCGTCGCGTTCTCCGAGCGGCGGGTGAGAAGCAGTCCGATGGAGCGGCCGACGGTGATGCCACGGCCGACGACGGCCACGTCCGCCCCGTCGATCTCCACCTTGTGGCGGCGCAGCAGCTCGACGATGCCGTTGGGGGTGCACGGCAGCGGGGCCCGTTCGTTGAGCACCAGACGGCCGAGGTTCGTCGGGTGGAGCCCGTCGGCGTCCTTGGCCGGGTCCATCAGTTCCAGGACGCGGTTGGTGTCGATCCCGCGCGGCAGCGGGAGCTGCACGATGTAGCCGGTGCAGGCCGGGTCCTCGTTGAGTTCGCGGACGACCGCCTCGATGTCCTCCTGGGAGGCGGTGCCGGGCAGCTCGCGCTGGATGGAGGCGATGCCCACCTGGGCGCAGTCGCGGTGCTTGCCCGCCACGTACTTCTGGCTGCCGACGTCGTCGCCGACCAGGAGCGTGCCCAGGCCGGGCTGGATGCCGCGCGCCCTCAGGGCTTCTACACGGGCGGCGAGTTCGGTCTTGATCGCGGCTGCGGTGGCCTTGCCGTCGAGAATCTGGGCGGTCATGGGGGCCATCCTCCCGGATACGGGGGCCCGGTCTCCAATCGCGTCCGCACCCCGCGGCGCCTTCGGCACGGAGAGTGAGAAGGGTGTCGCGGAACGCCTCGCTCCCCGGGCCGGCCGGGCCGGAAGCGTTGCGGATTCGCCACGGCTCCCCGTCTTGTCTGGACAGCGTCATCCATCCCCACCAGCATGGTCGCGGGTGCCGTGCCCGCGGGGGCCGACGGGTGCGGCGCACGGGGGAGGCACGCTCTTGTACGACCCGTTCCTCACGCAGCGGAGCTGCGGGGGCGCCGCGGTGTTCCTTCGGACGTCCTCCTGGACATCCCCTCGGCCCCGACCGTCCCCGTTTCGTCCGCGCGTAAGGAATACGCTCATGAGTCACCCGCAGGACCCGTACGGCCAGCCTCCCCAGCCCGGCTACGGCCACCCGCAGCAGGGTGTGCCGCTGCAGGGCGCGTACCCCCAGTACCCCCAGTACCCGCAGTACCCGCAGCAGCCCGGCGGGGCGTACGCCTCCCACCACCCCCAGCAGCCGCCCCACGGCGGTGGCATGCCGCCGTACGCGGGCTGGGGCGCCCGGGTCGGCGCGGCCCTGCTGGACGGTCTGATCGTCGGCCTGATCCCCGGGATCCTGATGTCCGTCGGCTACGCGCAGTTCCTCGGAGCGATCATCGACGCGGCCGACAGCTGCCCCATCGGCGACGCGGTCTGCGCGCAGAACGCGGCCGAGGTGCCCGGCAGCGCCTGGCCGCTGATCGCCATCGGTGCCCTGCTCTCCCTGGCCGGCCATCTGTGGCTGATCCACAAGGAGGGCAGGACCGGGCAGACTCCGGGCAAGAAGGCTCTGAAGATCAGCGTGCTGAGGGAGGCCGACGGGCAGCCGCTCGGCTTCGGCATGGCCTTCGTGCGCAAGCTGGCGCACTTCCTGGACGGCGCGGCCTGCTACATCGGCTACCTGTGGCCGCTGTGGGACGACAAGAAGCAGACTTTCGCCGACAAGGTGGTCAAGAGCGTCGTCGTGGAGCAGCAGCGGTAGCAGTCCCGTCCGCCGGCCCCTCCTCCGTTCCGGCGCGTCCCCGCACCCGCCGGGGATGCGCGGGCCGGTACTGGGAAGGGTGGTCCTTGAGGGAGTGGCGCGGCCCGCCCGGCAGGCGCCGCGCAAGGGCGCAGGCATCGGGGACCGCACCGCGGGGGGCCGCGGTGCGGCCCCCCGACGTCCGGTCACCGCACAGACCGCCCGGAGGAACCGGAGGAACCGGAGGAAACGCCATGAGCAGCTCCGACCCGAACACCCCGAACGATCCCTATCGGAAGAACCCGTACGACCGGCCTCCCGGGGGGCAGCCGCCTCCCGAGGGGCAGCCGGGCGGGCACCACGGCCCCTACGGCGGCGGCGAGGAGCATCCGCTGGCTCCGCCGCCCGGCCCGATGGGCTTCCCCGGCGGAACGCCCGGGGCGATGCCGCGCAAGGTCAACTCGTCCCGCATGATCTTCTTCATCGCCGGCGGGCTCCAGGCCCTCTTCTCACTGCTGGCGATCGTCACCTTCGCCGCGGCCGAGGACGACCTGGAGGAGACCTACGGTGACCTGGGCGTGGGCACCGGCATCTACTACACGCTGTTCGTCTTCTTCCTGCTCCACGCGATCGTCGGCATCGTGCTGGCCGTGAAGTTCCCGCAGGGCGGAGGCGGACTGCGGATCGCGGGCGTCGTCTGGTCGGCCGTCCTGGTGCTGATCGGCCTGGCCACGCTGCCGCTCGGGCTGCTGTGGCTGGTGCTCGGCATCATCTGCATCGTGCTGCTGTCCTCCGCCGAGTCGGCGGCCTGGTTCAACCGCCCGCGCACCTGAGACCGGCACCGCCGCCCGCGTACGCCGCAGGCCGCGCCCCCGCCGGGGCGCGGCCTGACATGCGTCCACCTCAGTGGAAGAAGTGCCGGGTGCCCGTGAGGTACATCGTCACACCCGCCGCCTTCGCCGCCTCGACCACCTGCTCGTCACGGACCGAACCGCCCGGCTGGACGACCGCACGCACGCCGGCGTCCGCCAGGACCTGAAGGCCGTCGGGGAAGGGGAAGAAGGCGTCGGAGGCCGCGTGGGAGCCGCGCGCCCGCTCCTCGCCGGCACGCTGGACGGCGAGCTTGGCGGAGTCCACCCGGTTGACCTGGCCCATGCCGACGCCGACGGTGGCACCGTCCTTGGCCAGCAGGATCGCGTTGGACTTCACCGCCCGGCAGGCGCGCCAGGCGAAGGCCAGCTCGGCCAGCTCCGCCGCGTCCAGCGCCTCGCCGGTGGCCAGTGTCCAGGCGGCGGGGTCGTCGCCGTCGGCCTGGAGGCGGTCGGCGGCCTGGAGCAGCGCGCCGCCGTCGACCGGTTTGTGCTCCAGGCGTGCGGCCGGGGCCTGGGGGCAGCGCAGCACGCGGATGTTCCTCCTGCGGGCCAGCACCTGAACCGCGCCGTCCTCGTAGTCCGGCGCCACGATGACCTCGGTGAAGATCTCGGCGACCTGCTCCGCCATGGCGACGGAGACCGGGCGGTTGACGGCGATCACACCGCCGAAGGCGGACAGCGGGTCGCAGGCGTGGGCCTTGCGGTGGGCCTCGGCGACGTCCGCGCCGACGGCGATGCCGCAGGGGTTGGCGTGCTTGATGATCGCCACGCAAGGCTCGGCGTGGTCGTGGGCGGCCCGGCGCGCGGCCTCGGTGTCCGTGTAGTTGTTGTAGGACATCTCCTTGCCGTGCAGCTGCTCGGCGCCGGCCAGACCGCCGGTGCCGTCGCTGTAGAGGGCGGCGCCCTGGTGCGGGTTCTCGCCGTAGCGCAGCACGCTGGAGCGCTGGTAGGCGGTGCCGAGGAACTCGGGGAAGCCGGATTCGTCGGCCGGGGCGTAGTCGCCCGCGAACCAGGAGGCGACGGCCACGTCGTAGGCCGCGGTGTGCGCGAACGCCTCGGCGGCCAGCCGCCTGCGGGTGGCGAGGTCGAAGCCGCCGTCGGCGACGGCCTTCAGCACCTCGCCGTAGCGGCCGGGATTGACGACGACGGCGACGGACGGGTGGTTCTTGGCCGCGGCGCGGACCATCGACGGGCCGCCGATATCGATCTGCTCCACGCACTCGTCCGGGGAGGCGCCGGAGGCGACGGTCTCGCGGAAGGGGTAGAGGTTGACGACGACGAGGTCGAAGGGCTCCACGTCCAGCTCGTCGAGCTGCCGGCGGTGGTCCTCCAGCCGCAGGTCGGCCAGGATGCCGGCGTGCACACGCGGGTGGAGGGTCTTCACCCGGCCGTCCAGGCACTCGGGGAAGCCGGTCAGCTCCTCGACCCGGGTGACCTCCACGCCCGCGGCGGCGATCCGCGCGGCCGTCGAGCCGGTCGAGACGAGCTTGACGCCCGCCGCGTCCAGGCCGCGGGCCAGCTCCTCCAGGCCCGTCTTGTCGTAGACGCTGACCAGCGCACGGCGGACGGGCCGCCTGGTGGCCGCGGTGGTCTCGGAGCCTTCAGTCATGACCGAGAATGACCTTTCTTGCCTCGATGCGGTAGCCGTGGCGGGCGATGCGTCGCACCGTGTCGACGAGCAGCCGCCGCTCGACTTCCTTGATCCGCTCGTGGAGCGTGGATTCGTCGTCCTCCTCCCGCACCTCGACCACGCCCTGGGCGATGATCGGGCCGGTGTCGACGCCGTCGTCGACGAAGTGGACGGTGCACCCGGTGACCTTCACGCCGTACGCGAGCGCGTCGCGCACGCCGTGGGTGCCGGGAAAGCTGGGGAGCAGGGCGGGGTGGGTGTTGACGAAGCGCCCGCCGAACCGGGCGAGGAACTCCTTGCCCACGATCTTCATGAAACCGGCGGAGACCACCAGATCGGGCTCGTACGCCGCCACCGCCTCCGCCAGTGCGCGGTCCCAGGCATCCCGGCCGGCGTGGTCGCGCACGCGGCAGACGAAGGTGGGCAGCCCGGCGCGCTCGGCGCGCTCCAGCCCGGCGATGCCGTCGCGGTCGGCTCCGACGGCGGCGATCTCGGCGCCGAAGGCGTCCGGCCTCTCCTCGGCGACGGCGTCGAGGAGTGCCTGGAGGTTCGTGCCCGAACCCGATACGAGGACCACGACGCGGGCCGGGGAGTGGGCGGCGGAGGAACGGGAAGCGGAAGCCACGAGGAGGCTCTTCTCGGATCTCTCGATGGGACGGTGCGGCTTTGTACGGTCGTACGAATCCATGGGGCGGACGAATCCGGGGAACCCTACGAAGCGGCCGACCGTCAGCAACGATACCGGCACACCGGACGGCCCCCCCGGGACGGGGTGACGGCCGCCCGGTAGCGTCAGGGCCACACATCGGCGAACGGCCCGGGGCCGGGACGACATCTAGGGGAAGACACAGAGCACATGACGGACCGACGACGCCGCGCGGCCCCTGAGACCTCGACCGGGATTCCGACCGGCACCACCCCGGGCCCGCTCCGGCGGCGGCCTTCCTCCGGTCCGTCCCCCTCCGGCCTGCCTCTCTCCGGCCCGTCCCCCTCCCCCGGCCGGCTCTCCCGCGACCGGCTCTCCCGCGACCGGGAGAACGACAACCCCTTCGCCGCGCCGCCCGAGGGCCGCCCCGAACAGCCCTGGCGTCCGCGCGGGTCCCGGGGGCCCGACTCCTCCGGCTCGCCGGACTCCCCGCGAGGCGACGGGGACGGGGACGGCGACGGCGACGGCCGAAACGGCGACCGGCCGGAGGGCTCCTCGCCCGACTGGGGCAGCAGGTGGAGCAGCCGCCAGCCGGGCCGCCAGGGCGGCGGTTTCGGCGGTGGCGGCCGTCCGGAGCAGAGCGGCGGGCAGGGGGGCGCGCCCGGCGGTATGCGCTGGGATCCGACCGACCCCGTCCAGCGCCGGGCCCGGTACGCCCTGGTCATCGGCGGCTGGGGACTGATCTTCGCCTTCTTCGGCCTCCCCTGGCTGGCGGTGCCGCTGGGTGCGCTGGCCGTGTACTGGGGCATCGGCGCCGTCCGCGGCAAGCCGGGCACCGGCGGCGGTACGGGCTCAGGCGCGGGGACCGGCCGGGCGGCCGCCCGGCCCGAGGACGTGGCCGGTACCGACCGCTCCACCGCGCCGGAGCCCGGCGCGGGCCGGGCGCCCGCCCCCGCCGGCCCGGAGGCCGGCCGCTCGGGCCGGCCGCAGCTGGCGGCGGCGGTGACCGGGCTGGTCACCGGAATCCTCGCGCTGGTGATCATCGCGGCGCAGTTCACCGTCCAGCTCGTCTACCGCGACTACTTCGTCTGCGTCGAGGACGCCCTCACCAACTCCTCGCGCGAGGCGTGCGAGCGGCATCTGCCCGAGCAACTGCGCCCGCTGTTCGGTGAACCCGAACGCCAGGAGTGAGGCGGGGCGCGGTCGCGACGACCGCGGGAGACCGCCGGGGGCTCCGCGGCCGCCTGACATCAGTGACCGCGGACCGGGCGCAGCCGCCAGGACCGCAGGGCCAGGGCCGCCGGCACCCCCAGGACGGCCGTCCAGCCCAGCGCCGCGGCCCCGGTGAGCCGCCAGTCCGGGCCGAGGTGGGCCAGCGCCCCCGTGCCCAGCGGACCGCCCGCGCACGCGGCCAGCGCCGCCATCGCCGCACCGCAGCCGCAGGCGGCCAGCGCGGCCGCGCGGACGGTCGCCCGCCCGTCGAGCTCCGCACGGCCTCCCCTGGCGGGCACGGCCGTACGCGCCACGCACCACGCCGCGAGCAGTCCGCCCGCCAGCGGGACCGGAAGCGCCGCGGCCCAGGTCACGGGGGTGCCCGGCCCCTCGGCCGGTACGGCGGCCAGCAGCGGGAAGTCCGGCAGCGGCGGCAGGCCGGTCACGGCAGCGGGCCGCACCGCGCTGCCTCCCCCGAGCGTGAACCCGGGACCGAGGCCGTAGGCCGCGCCCCAGACGGCCGCGTTGGGTGTCAGGGCCAGGGCCAGCAGCAGGACCGCCGCCAGCCCCGGCCACGCCGGGATCGGCTGCTCCGGCGACGGGAACGCGGTCCGCTGGGCGGTGGCCACATGCCAGAGCAGGGCGCCCGCCGCCAGCAGTGCGCCCCCGGCGCACAGCGCCGCGGCCGACGCGGCGGCGCCGCGCAGGGCGGCCGACGCCCCGGCGCGTGTGAGCGCCGGCCGCTCCGTCCGCCGCCGCGTCCGGCGCAGGAGCCGCAGCGGGGCCTCGGGCAGCGGCCGTCCGAGGCCCGTCCACGTCCCCGCGGCCGCGGCGGCGGCCACCACGGCGGGCAGGCGCAGCGCGGCGCCCAGCGGATCGACCCGGATGGGGCCGGAGGCCGCGTAGACGGTGACGGCCGCCGCGACCAGCAGGTATCCGGCGGCGATCCAGCACGTGGCACGCCATGCCGCGCCGGGGCCTCCCTCGCCGGGACCCGTACCGGGGTCTTCACCGGGGACACGGGCGGGGACCGGCCCCCGGACCGCGCCGCGGGCCGTGCGGTGGAGCAGCCAGACCGGTACGGCGCACAGCAGCAGGGGCACCAGCCCGACCGGCGCGGGGGAACCGTTGAGGGTTTCGGTACGGACGAGTGGGGCACCGTGTGCCACCAGCCAGAGGCCGGCGGTGATACGCAGCGCGCCGCCGGGGCCGTCGTCGGGGTGGGGTGAGGTGATCCACAGCAGCATGACGAGGACTGCGAGTCCGCCCAGGCCCAGGCCTGCGGCCATCGCACCGTCGAGAAGACGGTCACGGGGAGGAACCGGCGCATGACGGACGAGCGCGAGGGCATGCGGGGACGGTGGGGAGGGCGACGCGTCGCGGCGGGTCATGGGGTACACGCCGACATGCTGCCAACAACGCCCGATCAGTCCCGGTAGTGGGGAAACAGTCGATGTGTCGCACACAGTACGCTATGCAGTTTTTTCATACAGTGCGGCGGTATGGCATCCATACCGCCGCAATCATGACGACCCGTAGGGGGCGGCCAGCATGACCGAGACACTCTCCATTCCCGCGCCCGCCGAGGACGCGGCCCCGGAAGCCGCCGAGCACGCGGAGCCCGCCGCCGGGCCGTCGCCGGGGCTCACGGAGGCCGCGGACCTCCCCCGTCCGGCGGTGGCGGACGGACCGGCCGAGGCGTTCGACCTGCTCTACGCGCGCCTGGCCGGGCCGCTGCTGCGCCAGACGTATCTGCTCACCGGCGACCGGACGCTGGCCGGACGGGCCGTGCGCCACGCCTTCCGGCAGGCGTGGGAGCGGTGGCCCGAGGTCGCCGTTGACCGGGATCCGGCCGGCTGGGTGCGGACGGCGGCGTACGACCACGCGCTCTCGCCCTGGCACCGGCTGGATCCCCGCCGCCGCGCGGCGCGGCGGGAAGACGCGGGGAGCGGGGCGGGAAGGACCGGTCCGGAGGGGAGCGGCGGAGGGCTGCCGCCGGAAGCGCTGCTGGACCTGCCGCCCTCCTACCGCCGCACGCTCCTCCTGCACGACGGCCTCGGGCTGGGGCTGTCGGAGACGGCCGCCGAGAGCGAGGCGAGCACCGCCGCCACGGCCGCACGGCTGATGCACGCGCGCGAGGCGCTGGCCGAGTACGTGCCCGGTCTGCGCCGTGTCGCGCCGGACCGGCGCGGGGAGATCATCCGCTCGCTGCTGGAGAAGCTGGCGGACGCCGAGTCCCTGCCCGGGCTCCCGCCCGCCCGCACGGCGCGCGACGGCAGCGAGCGGACGGTACGGCTGCGGACGGGCGCCTCGTTCGGGGCGACCACGCTGGTGGCCGCGGCGGCGCTGCTGGCGTCCCTCACCGGACCGCAGGCGCACGACTCCGCGCGGCAGGCGCCGCGGAAGGCCGGGGTCCCGGCCGTGTCCGAGTCCTCCCCGGGCGGGCAGCAGGACCGGGCGGCCGGCTGAGGACGGCCCCGGGACCCGCCGAAACGACGCCGAACGGCGCGGGCCCGCACTCCCGAGGGGTTGCGGGCCCGCGCCGTTCGGCGTCGTCCGTGTCAGCCGGCGAGCAGCTCGCGCGCCAGACGGGCGGTCTCGGACGGCGTCTTGCCGACCTTCACGCCCGCGGCCTCCAGGGCCTCCTTCTTCGCCTGGGCGGTGCCGGAGGAGCCGGAGACGATGGCACCGGCGTGGCCCATGGTCTTGCCCTCGGGGGCGGTGAAGCCCGCGACGTAGCCGACGACCGGCTTGGTGACGTTGGCCTTGATGAAGTCCGCGGCCCGCTCCTCGGCGTCGCCGCCGATCTCGCCGATCATCACGATCAGGTCGGTGTCGGGGTCGGCCTCGAACGCCTTGAGGGCGTCGATGTGAGTGGTGCCGATGATCGGGTCGCCACCGATGCCGACGCAGGTCGAGAAGCCGAGGTCGCGCAGCTCGTACATCATCTGGTACGTCAGCGTGCCGGACTTCGAGACCAGGCCGATGCGGCCCGGCTTGGTGATGTCGGCCGGGATGATGCCCGCGTTGGACTGGCCGGGGGTGATCAGGCCGGGGCAGTTCGGGCCGACGATGCGGGTCCTGTCGCCCTTGGACCCCGCGTAGGCCCAGAATTCGGCGGTGTCGTGGACGGCGATGCCCTCCGTGATCACCACGGCGAGGGGGATCCCGGCGTCGATCGCCTCGATGACCGCGCTCTTGGTGAACTTCTCCGGGACGAAGACGACGGTGACGTCGGCGCCGGTGGCCTCCATGGCCTCCTTGACCGTGCCGAAGACGGGCACCTCGGTGCCGTCGAAGTCGACGGTCGTGCCCGCCTTGCGCGGGTTGACGCCGCCGACGATGTTGGTGCCGGAGGCCAGCATGCGCCGGGTGTGCTTCTGGCCCTCGGAGCCGGTCATCCCCTGGACGATGACCTTGCTCTCCTTGGTGAGGAAGATAGCCATTGTTGTCGGTGTCCTCGTCCTTCGTTACTTCGCGGCCAGCTCGGCGGCACGCTCGGCCGCGCCGTCCATGGTGTCCACCTGCTGCACCAGCGGGTGGTTGGCGTCGTCAAGGATCTTGCGGCCCAGCTCCGCGTTGTTGCCGTCCAGGCGCACCACCAGCGGCTTGGTGACGTCCTCGCCCTTGGACTTCAGCAGCTCCAGGGCCTGCACGATGCCGTTGGCGACGGCGTCGCAGGCGGTGATGCCGCCGAAGACGTTGACGAAGACGGACTTGACGTCCGGGTCGCCGAGGATGATCTCCAGGCCGTTGGCCATGACCTCGGCGGAGGCGCCGCCGCCGATGTCGAGGAAGTTGGCGGGCTTGACGCCGCCGTGGTCCTCACCGGCGTAGGCCACGACGTCCAGGGTGCTCATGACCAGGCCCGCGCCGTTGCCGATGATGCCGACCTGGCCGTCGAGCTTGACGTAGTTCAGGCCCTTGGCCTTGGCGGCGGCCTCCAGCGGGTTGGCCGCGGCCTTGTCCTCCAGGGCGGCGTGGTCCGGCTGGCGGAACTCGGCGTTGGCGTCCAGGGACACCTTGCCGTCCAGCGCGATGATCCGGCCGTCGCCGGTCTTGACCAGCGGGTTCACCTCGACGAGGAGGGCGTCCTCCTTGACGAAGACGGTCCACAGCTTCTGCACGGCGTCGACGATTCCGTCGGCGACCTCGGCCGGGAACTCCGCGGCCTCGACGATCTCGCGGGCCTTGGCCCCGGTGACGCCCTCGACGGCGTCCACCGGGATCCTGGCCAGGGCCTCGGGCTTGGTGGCCGCGACCTCCTCGATGTCCATGCCGCCCTCGACGGACGCCATCGCGAGGAAGGTGCGGTTGGCGCGGTCCAGCAGGAAGGAGACGTAGTACTCCTCCGCGATGTCCGCGGTCTGGGCCAGCATCACCTTGTGGACGGTGTGGCCCTTGATGTCCATGCCCAGGATCTGGCGGGCCTTCTCGACGGCGTCGTCCGGGTCGGAGGCCAGCTTCACACCGCCGGCCTTGCCCCGGCCACCGGTCTTGACCTGCGCCTTGACGACCGCGCGACCGCCGAGTCGCTCGGTCACCTCGCGCGCCGCCTCGGGCGTGTCGATGACTTCACCGGCCAGCACCGGTACGTCATGCTTGGCGAAGAGATCCCTCGCCTGGTACTCGAACAGGTCCACGCGCGTCCGTCCCTAGTTGTGGTGTCGCGGTTCGTTGTCAGCGTGGGCGTGCCGCGTGGCCGCGGCGTCTGCGAGCGCGCGGCATGTCCGCCTTGCAGGTTAGTCCTGTCGGTGTGCCCGGCATAAATCGCAGCTCACACCCGTGCGGTGACAACCGTCACAGACACCGCCCTCCCGACTTGGGCAGGAGACGCCTCGGCGGGGCGGGACCCGGCCGGCCGCCGGAGCCGTCCGGACGGGTTCCCGGGCCGGGCTCCGGGCCGGTGTCCGCTCCGGTTCCCGGATTTCCGGGCCGGCGGCCCTGCCGTCCGGCACACCGCCGGCCTCGTCCACGGTCAGGGCGCCGGGGGCGGGTCCCCGCCCGCGGTTCACTCCCCGGGGACCGGCAGGGGGCGCTTCTCGATCGCGGCCGCCATCACCTCCGGGAAGTGGTCGGGGGTGCAGGCGAAGGCGGGCGCGCCGAGTGCGGCCAGCGCCGCGGCGTGCTCCCGGTCGTAGGCGGGGGCGCCCTCGTCCGAGAGGGCCAGGAGTGTCACGAACCGCACGCCCGCGCTCCTCATCGCGGCGACTCGCTTGAGCATCCCGCCGCGTATGCCGCCCTCGTGGAGGTCGCTGACGAGTACGAGGACGGTCTCGGCGGGCCGGGTGATGCGCGACTGGCAGTAGGCGAGCGCGCGGTTGATGTCGGTGCCGCCGCCGAGTCTGGTCCCGAACAGCACGTCGACGGGATCGTCGAGCAGGTCGGTGAGGTCCACGACGGAGGTGTCGAAGACGACCAGCCGGGTGGAGACCGACCGCATCGAGGCGAGCACGGCCCCGAAGACGGAGGCGTAGACGACCGAGGCGGCCATCGAGCCGGACTGGTCGACGCACAGGACGATGTCCTTCCGCACCGCCCGGGAGGCGCGGCCGTGGCCGACGAGCCGTTCGGGCACGACCGTGCGGTGCTCGGGCAGGTAGTTCCCCAGGTTGGCCCGGATGGTGCGGTTCCAGTCGATGTCCCGGTGGCGGGGGCGGCGTACCTTCGCCGACCGGTCCAGGGCGCCCGTCAGCGTCGCTCTGGTGCGGGCCGCGAGCCGGCGCTCCAGCTCCCCGACGACCTTGCGCACGACCGCGCGGGCGGCCTCCCGGCTCGCCTCGGGCATCGCCTTGCCCAGGGAGAGCAGGGTGCCGGCGAGGTGGACGTCCGCCTCGACGGCCTCCAGCATCTCCGGTTCCGCCAGCAGGGCCGACAGGCCGAGCCGGCCGATGGCGTCCCGCTGCATCACCTGGACGACGGAGGCCGGGAAGCAGTCGCGCACGTCGCCCAGCCAGCGGGCCACGCCCGGCGCCGAGGCGCCCAGCCCGGCGGACCGCGGCCCCGGCCGGGCACCGGCGCCCTCCTCGTCCCCGTAGAGGGCTGCGAGAGTGCGGTCCATGGCCGCGTCCCGGCCGGTCAGGGCGCGTCCGGTGCCGTCGGCGTCCTCCCCGCCGCCCAGGACCAGCCGCCAGCGCCGCAGCCGCTCGCCGGTGTCCCGCCCGCCCGTGCCGCCGGCCGCCCCGGCCGTGCCCGCGGCCGTGGTCGGTTCGTTCACCGCCCGGTCACCTCCTCTCCCTCCGCGCCGCCCCGCCCGGCGCCCTCCGTGCGCTCTCCCAGCAGCAGCCGCAGGGTGGGCAGTACGGCGCAGGCCCGCTCCGGATCCGGCTCCTCCCCGAAGCCGGGGACGGCCTCCCATGCCGCCGCCGCGCCGCCCGGCACCCGCGTACCGCGCCGGACCAGTTCGCCGACGGTGCGCCGCACCCCCGGCTCGTACGCGGCGAACGTCCGCCGCAGCAGCGGCAGTACGCCGGTGAACGCCTCCTCCGGTATCCCCGCGAGCCAGCCGTCCACCAGGGCCAGCAGCCGCTCGTCGTGGACGAGCAGCGTCCCGCCGTCCGCCAGGAACCCCTCGATCCACCCCGCCGCGTCCACCGGCGGGGCGCCCGGGGAGAGCGCCAGGCCCATCAGCCGGGCCGCCTCGTCCCCGGAGAGCCGCCCGTCGTCCAGCAGCAGCCGGACGCAGCGGCCCCGGAGCAGCCCCGGGACCCCGGGGGCGCGGTCGCGTCCGGCGAGGGAGCGCAGCACCGACCGCCAGCGTGTGAGCAGGTCCTCCCTCGCCAGCAGGACGACCGCCCGGTGGACGGCGTCCACATGGCCGCGCATCCCGGCCGCGCCGGCGGCGCCGAGGCCGGCGCAGGCGGGCGGCAGCCCGACGCACACCCGCTCGGCGATCCCCTCGGCGACCTCGCGCAGCGCGGCGGCGTCCGTGCCTCGCACGTCGCCGTAGCGCACGGAGCGCACCAGCGCGGGCAGGGCCTGGGCCAGGTGGCCGACGTCGGCGTCGAGGGCGGCGCGGTCGGCGAGGGCGCGCATCACCGCGGGCAGGGCCTCGCCGAGCCCGGCGAGCAGGCAGCGTTCGGCCAGTTCGGTGGTATCGGCCAGCGAGACCGCTTCGCGGGCCAGCGCCTCGGCCCTGGCGCCGGCCGCGGCCGCCACGGTGGTGCCCCACACCCCGGCCTCGGCGATCCGCACCGACAGCTCCGGCCGCCAGCGCAGCCGCCAGGCCTCGCGGAAGGTGCCCGTGCCGCCGGAACGGCCGCGCACCGGCTCGCCCCAGTCGACGCCGAGCAGCCGCAGCCGGTGCAGCAGCCTGCTGCGCGCCGCGGCGTTCTCCTCCCGCAGATCGAGGTCGAGTTCGCGCTCGCGCGCCTCGGGCCCGAGGCGCAGCGACCTCTGCAGGCGGGCGAGGTCGCGCTGGAGCGGAACGGCGGGGGCGTCCGGCGGCACCGTGCCGAGGACGTCCCCGACGACCAGCCGGTCGTGGACGAGGGCGAGCGGCAGGTCCGAGCCCTCGCACAGCACGGCCCGCACCGCGTCGAGCGTCTCGGCGAGCCCCGGCAGCGGGCGCCCGCGCAGAGCCGCCAGGGCGTCGGCGAGCCGTACCGCCTCGATGACGTGCGCCGGGGACGCCGGAGCCCCGGCACGGCTCTCCTCGCGCAGCAGCCGGGCGGCCTCGGCCATCCACCGCTCGAGGGGCCGGTCGGGCGCGGCGAACAGATGGCCGTACCAGCCGGGCGAGGTGATCCCCGCGCCGTAGCCGCTGCGCCGTGCCAGCCGCTCGTTGGTCCACGGCACCCAGGTGATCTCCGTCCTCACCTTAGGCAGGCCCCTGAGGAGCCGCCGGTCGGCGGCGGCGGTCGTCCTCACGGTGAGGGCCGGGACATGCCAGGCGCCGCAGACCACGGCGACCCGGTCGTCGCCGAACTCCCCGCACGCCTCCCGCAGCCGCAGCCTCATATGGGCCTCGCGCACCGCGTCGCGCCGGTGGCCCGCGCCGCCGGAGGGGGTGCCCGAGGCGCCCTCGTACGCGTCGCGCAGAGCGGTCATGGCGTCGGCGAGGGCGGTGAAGGGCGCGTACGGGCCGGCGGGGCGGCCCCCGGCGGTACGGGCCGGCGGTACGCCGCGGTGCTCGACGACGTCCTCCCACCAGCGCTCGGGGTCGTCGTGACCCGCCGTCTCGGCGAGCACCCGCAGCGGGTCCGGGCGCGGTTCCCCGGCCCGCCCCTCCTCGTTCTCCTCTCCGCCCCCGCCCCCCGGGGCCAGCGTGTGGGCCGCGGGCAGGTCGAAGAAACGCACCGGCACCCCGTGCTCCAGCGCCCAGCGCACGGCGACCCACTCCGGGGAGAATCCGGCCAGCGGCCAGAACGCGGCGCGGCCCGGGTCGTCCGCCGCGTGTGCCAGCAGCGCTACCGGCGGGCGCATCTCCTCGTGCGCCGCGAGCCCCACCACCGCGCCGGCCTCCGGCGGCCCCTCCACCAGCAGCACCGACGGTCCGTGGGCCTCAAGCGCCGCGAGGACGGCCCGTGCCGAGCCGGGACCGTGGTGGCGCACGCCCAGCAGCAGCGGCCCCGGCGGCGGCGCGGCACCCGCGGCGGTGACAGCCGCCGCCGCGCCGTGCACGCTCATGCGCCGGCCTCGCGGCAGGCCCGGTAGAAGTCCTTCCAGCCCTCCCGCTCCCGGACGACCGCCTCCAGGTACTCCTGCCACACCACCCGGTCGGCGGCCGGGTCGCGGACGACCGCGCCGAGGATGCCGGCGGCCACGTCGTCCGCGCGCAGCAGCCCGTCGCCGAAGTGGGCGGCCAGGGCCAGTCCTCCGGTGACCACCGAGATGGCCTCGGCGGTCGACAGGGTGCCCGAGGGCGACTTGACCCTGGTGCGGCCGTCGAGGGTGACGCCGTCGCGCAGCTCGCGGAAGACGGTGACCACCCGCCGGATCTCGTCGGCGCCGTCGGGGACGGCCGGCAGGTCCAGGGAGCGGCCGATCTGCTCCACCCGCCGGGCCACGATGTCCACCTCCTCCTCGGGTGTCCCGGGCAGCGGCAGGACGACGGTGTTGAAACGGCGGCGCAGCGCGCTGGACAGCTCGTTGACGCCCCTGTCGCGGTCGTTGGCCGTGGCGATCAGGTTGAAGCCGCGCACGGCCTGGACCTCCTCGCCCAGTTCCGGTACCGGCAGCGTCTTCTCCGACAGGATCGTGATCAGGGTGTCCTGCACATCGGCCGGGATGCGGGTCAGCTCCTCGACCCGCGCGACCGCGCCGCCGGACATGGCCCGCATGACGGGGCTGGGCACCAGGGCCCCGCGGCTGGGCCCCTCCGCCAGCAGCCGCGCGTAGTTCCAGCCGTAGCGGACCGCCTCCTCGGCGGTGCCCGCCGTGCCCTGGACCAGCAGCGTGGAGTCGCCGCTGACGGCCGCCGCCAGATGCTCCGACACCCAGGTCTTGGCGGTGCCGGGCACCCCGAGCAGCAGCAGGGCCCGGTCGGTGGCCAGCGTGGCCACGGCCACCTCCACGATCCGGCGCGGGCCGACGTACTTGGGGCTGATGACCGTGCCGTCCGGCAGGGTGCCGCCGAGCAGGTAGGTGGCGACGGCCCACGGTGACAGCCTCCACCGCTCCGGCCGCGGCCGGTCGTCCGCCGCGGCCAGGGCGCTCAGCTCCTCGGCGAAGGCGTCCTCGGCGTGGGGCCGCAGAGCGGCCGGTGCGCTGGTGGCGGTCACGTTTCCCCCTCGCATGCGGCTTTCGCGTGTCGGTCCCACGATGCACGGGGCCACTGACAATCCCCGCGGCTGTTCCGCGACGCGCCCTCCCCGGCCTGCCCGGACGCCGTCCGGAAACGGCCGGACAGCGGCCGGGGCGGCCGGAGACGGATTGTCAGTGGCGGCTCGTACGGTCGTCCGCATGGTTCACCGCACAGAGAGCGAGCCCGTGTTTCCGGTCGGTGAGAACTGCGGCATCGGTGGCGACGACAATCACGCGTCCGTACGGGGAGGGCGAGGGGCACATGAGCACAGGGGGATCGCGGCGGCCCGCGGAGCCGGCGCCTGACGCCGCTCCCGCGGGAGCGGGGACCGGCCGGCGGAGCGCCGAGCGGCGGGCCGAGCGGCGGGCCGAGCGGATCTCGGCGGGCGCCACAGAGCTGGAGCACCGGCTGGCGGACCTGCTGCGCGGCGGCCTGGCGGACATGGAGCGGCCGTCGGGGAAGGCGGGCCGCGGCGTCTGGGAGGAGACGGCCGCCCGCATGGTGGACGCACAGGCGCCGGGGCTGGCCGCCCGGGTGCGGGAGCTTGGGTCCGTCCCCGGCTCCGGCCCCGGCTGGCCGTCCCGGCTGCTGGAGGAGTGCGCCCTGC
Source organism: Streptomyces shinuiensis (assembly GCF_043660855.1). Taxonomy (NCBI): domain Bacteria; kingdom Bacillati; phylum Actinomycetota; class Actinomycetes; order Kitasatosporales; family Streptomycetaceae; genus Streptomyces; species Streptomyces shinuiensis. The sequence goes on from NZ_JBIHML010000001.1 coordinate 2,246,097, forward strand.
TGCACCTGCTGGGCCAGGGGTTCCTGAACATCGGCGGGCTGCCGGAGCCGCTGGCCGCGACCGTGCGGTCCCGGGTGGGGATCACCACCCGGGCGGCCGAGGTGCTGGCCGACCGCGACGCGGTGGTGCGCGACCACTGGCTGGTGCTGGGCCGGCACGACACCGAGGAGGGGAGGGTGAGGGCGCGCCGTGTCTGGCTGTACGGACGGCGGACCGGGCGCACGGCGCTGGTGCTGTCGTTCGCCGCCGGCCGGCTGCCGGAGCCGCCGCTCCCGGTGGGGACCTCGGTGGACGCCGGGCTCGCCTACTACCCCGGCGCCCCGGCGCTGCGTGCCGCTCTCGGCGAGCGGCACGCGGAGCCCGGGCCGGGCGGGCGGCCGCCGGGGGCCGGCGTGCACGACGCGCTGGCCTCCTACGGCGCCGCGCTGTGCGGCGACCCCTGGCTGGAGGGCTGGCCGGTGGTCCTGGCCGGCGTGGTGCCCGTGCCGGTCGGGGAGGGGTGGCAGCTGGCCGACGAGGGCGGCTCCGCGCTGCCGGTGGCGGGGACGGCGGGGGTGCGCTCCCGGATGTGGCGGCTCGCCGCCGTCTCGGGCGGCGAGCCGGTCACGGTGTTCGGCGAGTGCGGCCACCGGGGCTTCACCCCGTACACCGTCTGGCCGAACTCGGAGGCGGGGGCGGGGGCGGCCGTGCCGCTCACCCCGACGGAAACGCCGGGCGGTGCGCGGTGAGCTGGGGCGAGCTGGTCGGCGCCGCACTGCTGGGCGCGGAGCGGCGCCGCCCGCCCGGCGGCTCGGTCGAGGCGCTGCTGGACGCCGCCGCGGTGGAGACGGTGCGGCGGCGGGCCGGGCTGCGGCCCGCCGCCGCCGCACCCCGGCCGGAGCCGGCGCCGCGGGACCCGCGTCCGCCGCTGCCGCCGGCCGCCGCCCGGCGGCTGTCCCTGCTGCTCGCCGACCGTCCCGGCGCGGGCGGCGGGCGCCGGGGCACCGCGCCCGACCTCGCCGAACTGCTGCCGCAGTGGCTGGCCGCCGCGGGTGCCCACGGCTACCGCGCCCCGGCCGAGCAGCTTCCCGCCCTGCTGGACGCGGCCCGCGCGCGCACGGATCTGCGCGCGGGCGCACTCGCCCTGGGCGGACCGCGGGCCCTGTGGCTGGCGCGGCTCAACCCGGACTGGCGGTTCGCGCTGCGCGGCCGCTCCGGGCGCGGCCCCGGCCCGCCCGCGGAGGGAGCGGGCACCGCGGACGGCGGCGCCGTACGGCGGCTGTGGGAGGAGGGCCTGTTCGCCGAACGGTCGGCGCTGCTGCTGTCCCTGCGGCGCCGCGATCCGGCGGCGGCCCGCGAGCTGCTGGCCGGCACCTGGGCCGCGGAGCGGGCCGAGGACCGGCTGATGTTCCTGGACTCGCTGCGCGAGGGCCTGTCGCCGGCGGACGAGGAGTTCCTGGAGCGTGCGCTGGCCGACCGCAGCCGCAACGTCCGGGCCACCGCCGCCGAGCTGCTGTCGGCGCTGCCCTCCTCCGCGCTCGCGGCACGGATGGCGGCCCGGGCCCGCTCCTGCGTCGCGCTGGACCGCACCGGCCGGCCGGACCGGCTGGTGGTCGAGGCGCCGTACGAGTGCGACCCGGGCATGCGGCGCGACGGTGTGGTGCCCGGGGCGCCCCCGGGCCACGGCGAGCGGTCGTGGTGGCTGGTCCAGGTGGTGGAGGCCGCGCCGCTCGGCACCTGGCCGGAGCATCTGGGCGGCCGTACGCCCGCCCAGATCACGGCACTGCCGGTCGCCGACGACTGGGAGGCGGACCTGCACGCCGCCTGGGCGCGGGCCGCCGTGCGCCTGCGGGACACCGCGTGGGCGCGGGCGCTGCTGCGGAGGCCGTCCGCCCCGATGGCGGCGGCCCCGGGCGACCCGGCGAAACTGCTGGCGCTGCTGCCGGCCCGGGAGCGGGCGCGGTGGGCGGCGGAGTTCATAGCCGCCCACGGCCTGTCCGAGGCGTTCCGGGTGCTGGGTGTCTGCGCGGTCCCCTGGGCCGGGCCGCTGGGGCGGGCCGTGGTGGACGCGCTGGAGATCGCCCGGGACGCGGGCAGTTATCCCTGGAGCTTCAGCGGGGTGCTGGGCCTGGCCGAACGCTGCCTGGACCCGGGCGAGGCCGACCGCCTCGCCCCGCTGGCCGCGGTCCCGGACGAGCCCGAGGACGGCTCACCGGGCGCGGGCGGCTACTGGGCGGAGGCGTTCCAGCGGCTGGTGGCCACGCTCCGCCTCCGCGCCACGATGCTCGCGGAACTCGAGCCGCCGGGAGACGGCGGCCCCGCGCAGGGGCGGGCCGCCGCGGAACACGCATGAGGCGCACCCGCTCCGCCGCGCCCCCGGGAGGACAGCCCCGCGCCCGGCCCGCACGCGGCGCGTGCTCCGACCTGGGTCAGGCCGCCACGGAACGCACGTGGGAGCGCACCCACTCCACCACCTCGCCGGTGGGCGCACCGGGGGTGAAGATCTCGGCGACCCCCTGCTCCTTGAGCGGGGGGATGTCCCCCTCGGGGATGATGCCGCCGCCGAAGACCTTGATGTCCGCCGCGTCACGCTCCCGCAGCAGCTCCAGGACCTTGGCGAAGAGCGTGTTGTGGGCGCCGGAGAGGATGGACAGGCCGATCGCGTCGGCGTCCTCCTGGATCGCGGTGTCCACGATCTGCTCGGGCGTCTGGTGCAGGCCGGTGTAGATGACCTCCATACCGGCATCGCGCAGCGCCCGTGCGATCACCTTGGCGCCGCGGTCGTGGCCGTCGAGACCCGGCTTGGCGACCACCACGCGGATCGGACCCGACACACCCATCACTGCCTCCCATAACGACTGCGGCCCGGCTGGTCCGCCCGACCATCTGTCAGTGGACGGTTACCCGGTGAACGAACGTTATCGCCAGCATCCCCCACCCGGCAGTTCCGCGGTAAGGAGGGAGGGGGAAATCACACGGGACACCGGCCGTCACGGCCGGTTCCCCCGCAGGAGCCCGCGGTGAGCTCCCGGGCGATCCGCGGCCCCGAGATCCCGCGATCCGCGTCCGTCCTGCATCAGCCCCCCTCTCAGGGGGAATACGACCATATATGCCCGGCGCGTGCCACCGGGGAGGAGGTCGACGGCATGAGGGTCAACAGGGCGCTGCCCTTCCCGTCCGGCTCCTTCCTCGGTGCCCTGCCGCTGTCCCTGATCCCCTTCGCCCCGCGTGAGCTGCGGGCCGCCGCGCTGGAGGCCGCCTCCCTGGCGAGTCGCACCCTGCTCTACCCCGCGGGCATGGCACAGGAACGGTGCGCGCCGGCTCCGCCGGCGGGCGCGGGCGAGGAGGACGAGCGGGTGCGCCCGGGATTCCCGCCCGGGGACAGGCGGGAAAAGGAGTGCGCCGGCGACACGGGAAGCCGTGAGGGGGAGAACTGCCCTCCCGTTCTGCTGCTGCACGGCTTCATCGACAACCGCTCGGTGTTCACCCTGCTGCGCCGCTCACTGGTGCGCAACGGCTGGCGTGACATCCGCGCCTTCAACTACTCCCCCCTCACCTGCGACGTCCGCTGCGCCGCGGAGCGCCTGGCGGAGTACGTCGGGGAGGTCTGCGAGAGCACCGGCCGCCGCCGCATCGACGTGGTCGGACACAGCCTGGGCGGCCTGATCGCCCGCCACTACGTCCAGCGGATGGGCGGCGACGCCCGCGTCCGCACCCTGGTGACCCTCGGCACCCCGCACTCCGGCACCCGGGTGGCGCCGCTGATGTCGGCCCACCCGATCGTGCGCCAGCTCCGGCCGGACTCCGGTGTGATCGAGGAACTGGCCGGTCCCGCGCCGGGCTGCCGCACCCGCTTCGTGGCCTTCTGGAGCGATCTGGACCAGCTCATGGTCCCCGTGGAGACCGCTCGGCTCGACCATCCCGACCTGGATTCCCGCAGTGTGCGCGTGAGCGGCCTGGGACATCTGACACTTCCCGCGCACTGGGAGGTCGCCGCCGGGGTCCGGCGGGAACTGGCCGCGGGGACGCCGCACCGGAAGGGGCGGGCAGGGCGGGCGGAACGGGGATCCGCCGGGGCCGCCTGAGCAGCCTCGGCCGGCCCTGCCCACCGCCGCTTCCCGGGACGCCCTCCCGCCTTTTCTCCCGCACACCCGCATCTCCGTGTCCCCGCACGGGAATTACCGGGGCTCCGACACCGAATCGACACCTTCCCGCACTCGTTTCATTCGAACTGATTTCGAACGCGCGGCCAAGTACTGATCCGTAGCCCACCGAAAGGCGACCGAATGCCCGTTTCCCGGCCGCCCGAAACCTGCCGAAGATTGTCGCCGTCGCATACCGCCGGGTACAGTCGCCGCACTGCTCCGCCCCTGTCGTCGAGGCGAAAGAGAAGTTGGTGGTGAACGACCGTCACCTGTCGGGAGTCTCGACCCCCGCCGATCCCCCCGCCGACTCCTCGTACGGCCCCTACGGCTCCCCGTACGACCAGTCCGCCTACGGCTACCAGGGCTCGCAGGACACCCCGTACGGCTACGTCACCGGCACCTCCGACGCCCTCGGCACCGCGTACGGCGACGGCGACCCCCTCTTCGGGGCGATGCCGGGCGACACCTCCCGGACCCCGGCCGACCAGCGGTTCCCCTCGGGCGACGGCTGGACCGGGGACACCGGCCGGCACGCCGTGTACGACGGCTACCCCGCCGGCTCCTGGACGCACGCACCGGCGCAGCCCGCCGAGTCCCCGGACGGCGGCGACCACGGCTGGACGGAGAACGGCTACGGCACGGGCGTCCACACCGGCCCGGCGGTCTCCCCCGAAGCCTCCTGGACCGGGGACACCGGCCGGCACGCCGTGTACGACGGCTACCCGGCCGCCTCCTGGGACGACCCCGGCTCCTACCCCGCGGTGGAGCCCGAGGCCGGCGACGGACAGGTCTGCGGCGAGTACGGCGAATACCCCGAACACACCGACTACGCCGAGTACGGCGGGTACGGCGCCCACTCCTCCGCCGACACGGACGGAACCGGCGCCTTCCCCGCGCCCGAACCCGAACCCGCCCACGGACCGGCCGAGTCCGCCGACTCCACCGAGCGGCCCGGCGCCTCCGGCCCCCTCGACATCCCCGGCCCGCCGGCCCGGCCGGAGGAGTACGAGGAGGAGCCGCGGAGGTCCGGGCCACCGGCACGTCCGGCGGGTTCGCGCCGCCGCCGCTCCGCGCGGCCGAAGCGCTCGGCGCTGCTGACCGTCGCCGTGCCGTCCGTCTGCGTCATGGGCGTGACCGCCGTGGCCGCCGCCTCCGTCAGCGGCGTCGGCGACGAGGCCGAGGACACCACCGCCCAGGCCGCCCCCGACGCCGCCTCCGCGGTCAAGTCCAAAGCGGCCAACAGCAAGCTCGACACCCAGCTCGCCGGGCTCTCCCAGGAGGCCGAGGGCTTCGCCGACCGCGCCAGCCGCACCCAGGAGCGCATCGACCTCAAGGAACGCCAGGAGGCCGAGCGCAAGCGCAAGGAGGCCGAGGCGGCGCGCAAGGAGGCGATGCGCCCCAAGTTCGCGCTCCCGGTGGCCCAGCAGGGGCTCAGCGCTTACTACGGGCAGGCCGGCATCAACTGGATGTCGCTCCACACGGGCCTGGACTTCCCCGTCGCCTACGGCACCCCGGTCATGGCCGCCACCGACGGCACGGTCAGGACCCAGTGGAACAGCGCCTACGGCAACATGGCGATAGTGACCGCGCCCGACGGGACCGAGACCTGGTACTGCCACCTGAGCAGCACCCGGATCCGCTCCGGCTACGTCAAGGCCGGCGACACCATCGCCTACTCCGGCAACTCCGGGAACTCCACCGGCCCCCACCTGCACTTCGAGGTGCGGCCGGCCGGCGGCGCGGCCATCGACCCGCTGCCCTGGTTCCGCGCCCAGGGCCTTGATCCCACCTGACCCCGTCCCCGGCCCCGCCTGATCCCGCCCGCCCCGGCCGACGCACCGTCGGCCGGGGCGGAAAACCCAGAACCGTGAGCCCGTCGGCCGGAGAACGAGGCCCCGGCCGACGGGCTCGGAACATCCTCAGAGCTTCTCCACCGGGGCGTACCGCAGCAGCAGCCGCTTCGGCTTGTCGCCGCCGAAGTCGATCGTCGCCTCCGCGTTGTCCCCGCTGCCCTTGACGGCCACGACCCTGCCCAGCCCGAAGCTGTCGTGCGTCACCCGGTCCCCCGCCTCCAGCGCGACGACCGGCCGGTCCTTGGCCCGGCCCGTGGCGAAGCCGCTCGGGCCGCGACGCCGCGACGCCGCCGGGCCCGACGGGAACGACGACGACAGCGACGACGACAGCGACGACGACAGGGAGGAGGCCGTCGAGGACAGCCCTCCGCCGCTCCTCGCGCCTCCGCCCGGCGCGGCCATCGGCCCCGTGCGCTTCCACTCCAGGTACTGCTCCGGAATCTCCTCCAGGAAGCGGGAGGGCGGGTTGTACGCGGGCTGCCCCCATGCGCTGCGCATCGCCGAGCGCGTGAGGTAGAGCCGCTCGCGCGCCCGAGTGATGCCGACGTACGCCAGCCGCCGCTCCTCCTCCAGTTCCTTGGTCTTGCCCAGGGTCCGCATGTGCGGGAAGACGCCGTCCTCCATCCCGGTCAGGAAGACGACCGGGAACTCCAGGCCCTTGGCGGTGTGCAGCGTCATCAGCGTCACCACGCCCGAGCCCTCGGCGTCCTCGTCCGGGATCTGGTCGGAGTCGGCGACGAGGGCCACCTGTTCCAGGAACTCCGCGAGCGTGCCCGGGTTCTCGCCGCGCTCCTGCTCGAACTCCAGCGCCACGGCGGCCAGTTCCTGGAGGTTCTCCACCCGGGTCTCGTCCTGCGGATCGGTGGACGCCTGAAGCTCCGCCAGGTACCCGGTGCGCTCCAGCACCGCCTCCACCACGGTCGCCGGCCCGGCTCCGGACTCCACGACCGTCCGCAGGTCGTCCATCAGCGTGTTGAAGCGCCTGACGGCGTTGGCCGAGCGGGCCGCCATGCCGTACGCCTCGTCGACCCGGCGCAGCGCCTGCGGGAAGGTGATCCTCTCGCGCAGCGCGAGCGCCTCGATCATCGCCTCGGCCCGGTCGCCGATGCCGCGCTTGGGGACGTTGAGGATGCGGCGCAGCGGCACCGCGTCCTCGGGGTTGGCCAGCACCCGCAGGTACGCCAGGACGTCGCGGACCTCCTTGCGCTCGTAGAAGCGCACCCCGCCGACGACCTTGTACGGCAGGCCGACCCGGATGAAGACCTCCTCGAAGACACGGGACTGGGCGTTGGTGCGGTAGAAGACGGCGACGTCGCCCGCCTTCGCCTCGTCCGCGTCCGTCAGCCGGTCGATCTCCTCGGCGACGAACTGCGCCTCGTCGTGCTCGGTGTCGGCCACGTAGCCCGTGATGCGCGAACCCGCGCCGGCGTCGGTCCACAGGTTCTTCGGGCGGCGGTTCTCGTTCCGCTCGATGACGGCGTTGGCGGCCGAGAGGATGGTCTGGGTGGAGCGGTAGTTCTGCTCCAGCAGGATGGTGGTCGCGTCCGGGTAGTCCTCCTCGAACTGGAGGATGTTGCGGATGGTGGCACCGCGGAACGCGTAGATCGACTGGTCGGCGTCGCCGACCACGCACAGCTCGGCGCGCCCGCCGCCGGCCGCTTCCCCCTCGCCGCCGTCCACGCCCACCAGCTCCCTGATCAGGGTGTACTGGGCGTGGTTGGTGTCCTGGTACTCGTCGACCAGCACATGACGGAAACGGCGGCGGTAGTGCTCGGCGACGTCGGGGAACGCCTGGAGCAGGTGGACCGTCGTCATGATGATGTCGTCGAAGTCCAGGGCGTTGGCCTCGCGCAGCCGTGCCTGGTACATCACGTACGCCTCGGCAAGCGTCTTCTCGAACCCTCCCCCAGAGCCTCCGGCCTGGGAGGCGCCCCCACTCGCCCTCGCCGCGAAGTCCTCCTCGTCGACCAGTTCGTTCTTCAGGTTCGACACCTGGGCGCTGAACGACTTGGGCGGGAAGCGCTTGGGGTCCAGCTCCAGGTCCCGGCAGACCAGCGCCATCAGACGGCGGGAGTCGGCGGCGTCGTAGATCGAGAAGCTGGAGGTGAAACCGAGCTTCTTGCTCTCGCGCCGCAGGATGCGCACGCACGCGCTGTGGAAGGTGGAGACCCACATCGACTGCGCGCGCGGGCCGACCAGCTCCGCCACGCGCTCCTTCATCTCGCCCGCGGCCTTGTTGGTGAAGGTGATCGCGAGGACCTCCCCGGGGTGGACGCCGCGCGCGCCCAGCAGATGCGCGATGCGGTGGGTGAGCACCCGCGTCTTGCCGGATCCGGCGCCCGCGACGATCAGCAGGGGCGAGCCGGTGTGCACCACGGCCGCGCGCTGCTGGTCGTTGAGCCCCTCCAGCAGGGCGGCCGGATCGACGACGGGACGGGCCGCGCCGTTGCCGTAGTAGGCGTCGCGCGCCCCGCCTCCGCCGAAGGCGCCCGCGAAGAGGTCGTCGGGGACGCCGTCCTGCGGCGGCGCGGACGCCTCCTCCGGCGGAGGCGGCGGCTCCTCGTCCCCGGAGGGCTCGAGGTCGGCCAGGAAGCTGTCGTCGAAGAGGCTGCTCATCGCCGTCGAGTCTAGGACGCCGTGCCCGCTGCCGGGGCGGCGCTCCTAAGATGGCGGGCATGACCGACGTCCCCGCGCCCCGCCCCCGTCCCGGCTCGGAACTGCGCGCCGGGCACACCGACCGCGAGGCGGTGGCCGAGCGGCTGCGCGAGGCCGCCGGTGACGGCCGCATCGACCTGGAGGAGCTGGACGAGCGGCTGGAGAAGGCGTTCGCCGCCAAGACCTACGGCGATCTGGAGGCACTGGTCGCGGACCTGCCCGGTCCCGGTCAGAACGCGGCGGGCCCGGCCCCGAGCGCTCAGGAGCCGCTGGCTCTCAGGACGGTCGCCGGGGACATCCGGCAGGACGGCCACTGGGTGGTGCCGGAGCGGGTAACCGCCAGGACCACGCTGGGGCGGATCGTGATCGACTTCACGCGGGCGGAGTGCCGCCACCGCGAGGTCGGCCTTGAGCTCGACGCGGGGATGGGTGAGGTCAGGGTCGTCGTGCCGCGCGGCTGGACGGTACGGGCCGAGGGGGTCACCTCCGGAATGGGCTCCGTCCGCAACCGGGCCACCGACCCGCCCGTGCCCGGCATGCCGGTACTGCGGATCAGCGGCGGCTCCAAGGTGGGGACGATCGTCGTGCGCCACCCGTACCGCTGGCCCGGGCGCCGCTCCCGCGACTGAGCGCCGCCGCTCCCGAACCGGCCGGTACGGCCGGTTCGGCCAGGGCGAACGGACCCGGTAGCGGCAGGAGACCCCCGAAACGGACGATAACCGACCGATAACGAATCGGTTTCGGGATATACCGAACACCAGCCTTCACAGGAGCCCCGCCGGTGCTCTACGGTCCAGCGTCAGGCGGCCCGGACCCCTCGCCGGCGACAGCGCCGGCACGGGCGGCCTCCGCCGAGCCCGGCCGTGCGGCCGGGGCCGGGGACCCACTCCCCACGGGGTGAATCGGGCCTGCGGGCCCGTAGGGCGGACTTCCGACGCCCGAACCCGTCAGCTAACCCGGCAGGCGGTGTTCCACGGAAGGAGCGCTCGCCTTGGCGTCGCACCGCAGACCGCGTACCCCTCTGCTGTCCCCCGCCTCCCGGCGCGGAGCGGCCGGATTCACCACCGCGGCCATCGCCTCCGCGACCCTCCTCTCCCAGGGCCCGGCCCAGGCCTCGCCCGAGGACGACCGGCCCTCGATCGAGGAGGTCCGCAACCGGGTGGACGCGCTGTACCGGGAGGCGGGCAGCGCGACACAGAAGTACAACGCGGCCAAGGAGAGGACGGACGAGCAGCGCGAGAAGGTCGACCGGCTCCTCGACGAGGCCGCCGAGCGCGCGGACAGGCTCAACGACGCGCGCCGCAAGCTGGGCGGCTACGCCACCGCGCAGTACCGCAGCGGAGGTGTGTCCGGCACCGCGGTGCTGCTCCTGTCCGACAACCCCCAGGACTTCTTCGGCCACAAGCACCTGATGGACCGGATCACCGACCGCCAGCGGCAGGCCGTCGACGACTACCGGGACGAGCAGCGCGCCGCGCGGAAGAAGCGGTCGGAGGCGTCGGCGGGCCTGGCCGAACTCACCGACGCCCAGAAGGAACTGGCGGACAGCAAGGAGACCGTCCAGGGCAAGCTGGCGCAGGCCCGGAAGCTGCTGTCGGAGCTGACCGCCGAGGAGAAGGCACGCCTGGCCGCGCAGGAGCGCAGGCGGCAGGAGGAGGCCCGCCGCAAGGCGGCCGCCGCCGCTGCCGAGCGCGAGAGGCGGGCCGAGGCCGCCGCGCGCGAGGAGCGGGCCGAGGCGCCGGCGGACGACGGCACGGAGGCGGACGGCGACGCGGGCACGGACACGGGGACCGGCGGCACGGACACCGGCACCGGCGGCGGCACCGCGGACGACTCGTACGCCGCGAAGGCCGAGAAGGTGCTCGCCTTCGCCGAGGCCCAGCTCGGCAAGCCGTACGTCTGGGGCGCCACCGGCCCCAACTCCTACGACTGCTCGGGCCTGACCCAGGCCGCCTGGCTCAGCGCGGGCGTCTCACTGCCGCGCACCACCTACGACCAGGTGGACACGGGCACCAGGATCGCCAGGGCCGACATGCGGCCGGGCGACCTGGTCTTCTTCTACGACGACATCAGCCATGTCGGCATCTACGCGGGCGGCGGCCAGATGATCCACGCGCCGAAGCCGGGCGCCGAGGTGCGCTACGAGTCCGTCGACCACATGCCCTTCCACAGCGCGGTCCGGCCGGCCTGAAACGGGCGGTGGGCTGCAGGGCCGCTTTAGATCTGTCGGATTCTCGGCGATCTGTCGCCAACCTGTCGTCTGCGACAGATCACCGAGAATCGCTCCGCAGAGTGATTCTCGGCCACTCACAGCATTCTTGCCCTCCCCGGGCGCATGGGACGGCGCGGTCCGGGTCTGTCAAACATTCGGCTCTGTCTCACTTCCGGTGGTGACGGAACGCAAGAGTTGAGCGGCGCTGCTTGCAGAGAGTGCGGCCGACGCTCTGACCTCGACAGTTCGAACGGATGGCAGCGCACCGAGACCACTGGGCCTGTCGCGCCATACTCTCGCGGACAGGTGCCGGGCCGGTCAGCCGGTACCGAAGAACGACCGCCACGGTCCGCTGACCTTCGGATTCTGGTCTACGACCTGCCCAACATTACTGTCACTTTCCGTCACCACCGGAAGTGAGACAGAGCCGAACGTTTTACGGTCCCACACCGCACAGCTCGATGAGTCTTTGGTTCTTTGGACGAGAGCGGTGAAGTGGCAGGTAAAGGGTCCTGCCATCACGTTGTTCGGGTACTCGGTGCTGGTCTGGGCGGCAGGCTGGAGTGGAGATCGTCCGGCAGAGCGGTTTCGCGGTTCTCCACTCGTTGTAGCCGGTGCCGCTCCTTCGATCCGGCCCGTGACAGACCCGACTCTGAAAGCTGGACCAAGTGCGAGCGCGCACAAGCGCCGGCGGTCGAGATGCCGTGGTCGGGGCTGGCTTGACCTTGACGCTGGGTCAACCCTCCATCCTCCCTGCAGGAGCTTCCTCACAGCCGACTGGAAAGCTTCGCGAAGGAGGCAGATGACCATGGTGACCCAGTCAATCGCCGGTCCGGCGATTCGCGTGCAGGGTCTGGAGAAGTCGTACGGGAAGCTCGAAGTGCTGCGCGGCGTGGACTTCGAGGTGGCGCGGGGTAACGTCTTCGCCCTGCTCGGGTCCAACGGGGCGGGTAAGACCACGACCGTGAGGATCCTCGCCACGCTCCTGAAGTCCGACGCGGGGACAGCCGTCGTCCATGGCTTCGACGTCGCCACGCAACCGGCGAATGTGCGGGAGTCCATCAGCCTCACCGGGCAGTTCGCGGCCGTCGACGAGATCCTCAGCGGTTGGGAGAACCTCGTACTCGTCGCCAGGCTGCGCCACCTCAAGGACCCGGGCGCGATCGCGGATGACCTGCTGAGGCGTTTCTCGCTGACCGACGCCGGCCCGCGGAAGGTGTCCACGTATTCGGGTGGGATGCGCCGCCGGCTGGACATCGCGATGAGCCTCATCGGAAATCCGTCCGTGATCTTCCTGGACGAGCCGACGGCCGGACTCGACCCCGAGGCGCGCATCGAGGTGTGGCATGCCGTCAAGGAGCTCGCCGAGTACGGCACGACGGTGCTGCTCACCACGCAGTACCTGGACGAGGCCGAGCAGCTCGCCGACCGGATTGCGATCCTCCACCAGGGCCGGACCATCGTGAACGGCACCCTTGCCGAGCTCAAGCAGCTCTTCCCGCCCGCCAAGGTCGAGTACGTCGAGAAGCAGCCGACACTGGAGGAGATCTTCCTTTCGGTCACCGGCGGCGGCGAAAAGAGCGACGCCACTGGCACGACAACTGGGGGAAAAGGATGACCGCGTACTTCTTCAGCGACACCGCCGCGCTCACGGGGCGGACCCTGCGCCATGTCACACGCAGTACGGACACCATCATCACGACCGTCATCACGCCGGTCGCCATGATGCTGATGTTCGTCTACGTGTTCGGAGGCGCCATTGATACCGGGTCGGTTTCGTACGTGAACTACATGCTGCCCGGCATCCTGCTCATGACCATCGCATCGGGCATCTCCTACACGGCGTACCGGCTGTTCACCGATGTGAAGAGCGGGATCTTCGAGCGATTCCAGTCCATGCCGATCGCGCGGTCGGGTGTGCTGTGGGCGCATGTCGTCACCTCTCTGGTCGCCAACCTGATCGCGCTCGTGCTCGTCGTGGGCGTCGCTCTGCTCATGGGCTTCCGCTCGGGGGCAGGAGTGTCGGCGTGGCTCGCGGTCGCCGGCATCTTGCTCTTGTTCACCCTGGCCCTGACCTGGCTCGCCGTGATCCCCGGGCTCTCCGCGTCGTCGGTCGAGGGAGCGGGCGCGTTCGCCTACCCACTCATCTTCCTGCCGTTCGTCAGCTCGGCGTTCGTGCCCACAGAGACGATGCCCGGCCCGGTGCGCTGGTTCGCCGAGAACCAGCCGGTGACGTCGATCGTCAACACGATCCGCGGCCTGTTCGCCCAGCGGCCGGTCGGCGACGACGTCTGGACCGCCCTCGCCTGGTGCGTCGGCATCCTCGTCGTGGCGTACGTCTTCGCGATGGCCGCCTATCGCCGGAAGATCGCCTGAGGCAGTCTGAGACCCATGCTCACCATCAGCCAGCTTGCGGCGCACGCCGGGGTGACGGTACGGGCGGTACGCCATTACCACAAGGTCGGGCTGCTGCCCGAGCCCGAGCGCGACCGGTCCGGGTACCGGATCTACGATGCCGCCGCGGTCGTGCGACTGATCCGGATCCGCACCCTGGCCGATGCAGGCGTGCCGCTGGCCAGGGTGCAGGAACTCCTCGACGCCGGCCCGGATGAGTTCGCCGGCGGTGTCCAGGAGATCGACAAGGGTCTGCGCGCCGAGATCCGGCGGCTGCAGGGCACCCGCAGCCGGCTCGCCCGGCTCGCCGCCGGAGAGTACCTGGCGCTTCCGCAGAGCGTCGTGGGCTACCTCGACCGGCTGCGCGGCCTCGGCGTCGGGGAGCGGTACATCGAGCTGGAGCGGGATGCCTGGACCATGATCGCCGCGCAGGTGCCGGACCTGATCGACTCCGTGATCGCCAAGAAGCACGAGGAACTGGACGACCCCGACATGGTGAGGCTCTACAGCTTCTTCACCGGGGAGCCCGGCTGGCGAGCCGGCGATCCACGGATCGTCGAGGTCGCCGACATCCTGGAGCGCCTGATGATTCGCGCCGTGGAGGCCGGCGAGATGGGTGCCGACGGCTTCGACGATCAGTTCGTCGCCCTGATGGACTCAGCCATGCTCGAGTCCGCACCGGGCGCCGAACTGGTGCTGGCGATTCTGAAGGAGCGTGGCTGGAGTGGCTGGACCCGCATCGAGCGAGTACCCGCTGACAGGCTCAACACTGAACGGCCTCCGTCCTGAAGGCAGGTCAGGGTCCTGGTGTGACGTCGTTCGGGGTGCTCGTGCCGGCTGTCCTATCGCCTCTTGGGCCACCCCAACGGCCCGACCACCGCCAGGGACCGGACACGGCGGTGAGAAAACCGCGCGGACAAATCGATGAGAAGTGATGACGAACGCCCAGCCCACGAGAACTCGGCCGGACAAGAGTGCTGAGAACCTACAGGGCGGTGGGCGGCGGTGCCGTCGCACCGCCGCCCACCGCCCGCCGTACGTGTGGCCGGCTAGGTCCACATGACGGCGATGAAGATGTTGGCGACGGTGAGCAGGCCTATGGTGCCGAACAGCGGCGCGGGCAGCCGCTCGTCGTCCCGTTTGACGTAGACCAGGCCGAGGATCACCACCAGCAGGGTGAGCTTCACACCGATCTTTATGTGGTTGACGGTCTGGCCGTCCGCCTCGTTCAGGCCGACCAGGGCCACGCCCGTCACCAGCATGGTGAGGGCTCCGTGCAGCATCGCCGGGACGATGCGGGCCTCGCCGGCGCCCATGGCCCTCATCTGGGTCATGAAGCCGCCGAGCAGGGCGCCGATGCCGACGATGTGCAGGCCGACGAAGAAGTGGGTGAGTGCCTCCATGGCACGCGAGCGTATCCGGGGGTCTCCCGCCTCCCTCGGCCAGGGCGCTCGTCGGCTCCCGCCGCGCCGACCGCACCCGCCGACCGCACCCGCCGAACCGGCCGGGGGACCGTCCGAGGAGGAGTCGGCCCGGCCCGGTCCCGAAGGGCCGGGCCTGGAGGCGGCGCCCGCCCGGCCGCCGGGTGGGCCCCTGCCCGAACGGTCTCCGTCACCCCCGGGAGGCACACCGTCCGCCGGGCCGCCTCACTCGTCCGGGTGGTGAGCACACGGCGCTCCCGAAGGCGTCCCCCTCCCCGCCACCGCCGCGGACCGGCTTCCGCGCCCGGGAGAGGGGACCCGACGGGCCGGGGACAGGCCGGGGAACAGCCGGGAACACCGCCCCGGCCCCCTTCTCCGTAGGGCACAATTCCCTCCCGTTGCCGGAGAGTCGGCGGCTCGGGGAGAGCCGGGGAGAGGTGGGTCGACAGTGGCCGTGGACACGGCGCGGGGCGGCGGTACGGCGAGCGCGCCACCGGGAGGGACGGCGAGGCCCGCCGGCGCGGCGGGCGGCGCTCCGCCGGCCGGGCACGGCGGCTGCGCCTGCACGGACTGCCCGCACGGGGTGCGGGAGGGCCGCCGCCGCGCACTCGCCGAGTTCCGGCGGCGACGCGACGAACTCGCGGCGGGCGGCGGAGTGCCCGCCGCCCTCGCCCACTCGCCCGGCGCGTCCCGCCAGTGGGTCTCCGACGAACTGACCCAGGCGGCCCGCACCGTCGCCGGGCACACCCGCGCCGAGGCCGCTTTCCGGCTGGGCGGGCTGTGGCGGCACACAGCCGTCACCGTCTGGGGTGCGGTCGCACTGCTGCTGGCCGGCCAGGCCGCCACGGCGGTGCTCGGCCCGGGCTGGACGACCGGGCGCACCGCCGGACTGGTGGCCGCGCTGGTCTGCGCGGCCGCGCTGACCGCCGCCGCGCTGCTGCACCGGGCGCGCGGCGGGGTGCTGGCGCCGGTGACCGGCGAGGACGGACGGCTGTCCACCTCGCGCACGGTCGCCGCCCTCTGGGTGCTGCTGGCCTCGTACTCCGTACTGGTCGTCGCCGTCGGTCTGGCCCTCGCACCCGGCGCGGACGCGCCCGCCCGGCTGCTCGCCGGCCTGGACCTGGAGCGCGGCGCCGGGCTGTTGAGCGTCCTCGCCCTGTGCTGCGCGGTCGCCGTCACCGTGCGCCGGACCGTCGTGCTGCGGGTGCGGGCGCAGCGCCTGCAGAAGGTGCGCGCCGACCGGCCGCGCGCCGCCGACCTGCTCACCGACGACAGCGGGCGCGGCGCCTTCACGGACGTGCAGTACGTGGCGGTGTGCTCGGTGGCGGCGGTCTTCGCCGCGGTACGGCTGGCCCGCCGGCCCGGCGAACTGCCGGATCTGCCGTGGGGTCTGGCGCTGCTGGTGGCGATCTCGGCGCTGACGTACCTGGCCGGGAAGTACTCCGAGGGCGGCCGGCCCGTCATCCTGTCCGTCGTCCGCTCCCGCGAGGTGGGCGACCTGGACTCGCCCATCCGCACCGGCGACGACATCGAGATCCGCGGCTCGGGCTTCGTGCCGCCCGGCGCGGAGGCGCCGGACCGGCTGGCCCGGACGACGGTGCGCATCGGCACCGTCCACGTCCACGTACCGCTGGTCCCGGTGGCCGGAGGCTTCGCCAACCCGGCCGACACCGTGCTGACCGTCCCCGTGCCGGTGGACGTCGAGCCCGGCCGGGTCGAGGTGCGGGTGATCACCGCGGCGGGTGTGGAGACCAACCTCTACTCCATCGACGTCCTGGAGTAAACAACTCGGCCCCTGAAGGGACCGGGCTCTCCGGCCGGGTCCCTGCGAGGCTCCGCTCATGCTCCCGGCCGCCCCCTACGACGGGGCGGTCACGGGGCACATCGCCCGGCCCCCGCACGGGGCCGGGTCGGGGCATGTTCACGAATACCCACGCCGGGCGTGCGCGGTCACGCGCGTTGACCCCGGCGACGTGGTCGGCCGGCCCGGCGAGGCCGCACCGACGACATAGGCCGGCGACCGCAGCTCCTTGACCGAGCCCTTGAGCCGGTGCTTCGCGAAGGCGCTTTCCGAGACCCGGTTCGCGCACTCGTTGACCGTGTGCGAGGTGCGCTCGAGCACCGATGCCTGCACGGCATCCGGCATCCGGCATCCGGCATCCGGCATCCGGCATCCGGCGTCAAGCGAACCTGCACGACCAATTTCATGATCTCACCGCACCTTCGTGTCCACATCACCCCGTCGGCCACGTCGAAGTTCCGCAGCGTCAGCGTGCCCACGCCGTTGACCTGGAAGGCCTTGTTCGAGGCCTTGCGGTCGCCGCCGCCTGTGACGGTGTACTTCACCGAGTGCGAGGTGCCCCTGAAGCCGGCGGCATCCCCGCCGGCGTCCTCCCACCACACTTTCCGCAGGGTGCGGCTGCCCGTGCAGTGCACGGCGTCGGCGGCGGGGGCGCCGGGGATCACGTCCTTCGGGACGGCTCCGTCCTTCGGCTTGGAGACCGGGTCCTGGCCCTCGTCCTGGCCGTCGCCGCCCAGTCCGCCGCTGCCGTGGTGGCGCTTCATGCCGCCGTCGTGGGTGCCCGACACCTCGGCGGTGGAGGAGACCGCCCTGGCGCCCCCGGCGGACGGCCAGGCCGCGGCGGCGGCCGCCGCTCCCGTGGCCACGGCGGCGGTCAGGGCCGCGGCGGTGGAAGGAGACCGCGCTCGCCCTCGGGGTGTCAGTGGGTACCGTCAAGAGCCAGACCTCCGAGGGCACGGCGGAGCTGCGCCGGCTGCTGGGCACACGGGCCGCCGGCGAACTGGTGGGAAGGGAGCGCTGAATCGATGGACCCCCTGCACGAGCTGCTGCGGGAAGAGGCCGGCTCCTACCGGCCGGACCGGGCGCGTATGTACGCACGGGTGAGCCGGGCCGTCTCCGCCGGGCCGGACGGCGGTTCCGGCCGCTCCCGCCTCCGGACGCGCGGTGTGCCATGGCCCCGCGTCGCCTTTGTCGCCGTGGCCTCGACCGCGGCGCTCCTCGCCGGCGCCCACGCCCTCGCCTCCCTGGTGCGCGAGGACGGCCCGGCGCGGGGGGCGGTCACCGCCCCGCTCCCGGCGGCACCCGGCCCGGACGCCGCGGAGCCCTCCCCCGCCGGCCGGGCCCCGGACGCGCCGAGCAGCGGGCCCCTGCGTTCCGAGGGCACCGTCGACCCCCGCAGCAACGCCCACCGGGCGCAGAGCAACGTCACACTCACCGCCCGAGAGCCCCTCACCTCGCTCGTGCTGGAGGTGCGGATCGTCCACAACGGCGCCGTACGGCACACCGGGAGCCGGCTGTCCCTGCCCGAGGCCGACTTCGCCGTCACGGCGCGCGAGGCGGCCGGTGCGCTGGTCTACCGCTGGGTGCTGCGGGAGGGCCGGACGGTCCCCGCCGGACGGCACGTCTTCGCGGCCCGGTACGACCACGCGGGAGGCGCGCGGGAGGCGGCGGGCGACGGCTACACCGCGACCGCCTCGGCGGCGGACGGCGAGCACACGGTCCGGGGCTCCTTCCGGAACCCGTCCGGCTGACGGCCGGCCGGCGGCCGGACGCACACCGCCTCACCGCGCGATCCCCGCCGGCTCCTTCCGCGGCTGCTCCCCCGGCTCCTTCCCCGGTGCCGCGGGGCCGTCCCCCTCCCCGGCCGCTCCGTCCGGCAGATGCTGCACGATCACGGCCTCGCCCACCCCGACGCGGACGGTCAGCCGCAGCGTGCCCCCCGGGCCGCCGTCCTCGGCCGGGGGCAGTGTGCGCCGCTCGGCGATCCCGATCCCGCCGCCCTGCGCGGTCCCCCAGCCGCCGTCCCCGGGCAACCCGGCCAGCCGGTAGCCGCCGACGCCCACGTCGACGGTCAGCTCCACCTCGACGCCGGGGGGGACCGTGATCCGCGCCTCGCCGGCGCCCAGGTCCAGCACCGTGCTCAGCGTCCGGCCCTCGCCCGGACTCGCCCCCGAGAGGTCGAGCAGGGCCGATCCGGTGCCCAGCTCGTACCGCTCCTCGACCGCGGCCGCGCTCGCCGGGCTCCACGCCCTCTCGGCCCAGTCGGTGGTGATGTCCCTCGGCAGCAGCATCGAGCCCGCCAGCAGCAGGCCGGTGCACATGATCGCGAAGAACGTCCCTCCGCCGATCCGCCCGTAGAAGACGCTGACCAGCGCGCCCAGGACGAAGACGCCCAGCGCCGAGCCGAGGCCGACGGACAGCGCGACACCCAGCGGCTGCGTGTGCCAGACGGCGGCGGCGCCGATCGCCGCCGCGGCCAGGGCCAGCAGGAAGACCGGGCCGCCGATGGATCTGCGCCCGCGCGGCGCGCCGGACCGCTCGGGGCCGGACCCGTCCCCGACCGGCGCCGCCTTCCGGTACGGGGGCGCGCTCGCGTACGGGGGCACGCTCGCGTACGGACCGGCGGACGACTCGTCCTCCGGCCCCCACAGGTACCCGGTGTCCGGTGGCGTCTGCGGCGGCCCGTCCTTCGTCAGCGGCTCGCGCCACCACGACGGCCCGGCCGGCGCGGGCGGGGCCTGGGCCTCGGGGGGCGCGTCGGCGACGGCGTGCGCCGTCATCGGCTCCGCCGGGCTCCCCTGCTCCTCCACGGTCACGGTGCGGCGCCGGTGCCGGGACCAGTAGGCCGCCCCGGCGACGGATCCGGCCAGCAGCACGGAGAACGTCTGCGTCCCGCCGTCGCCGCTGCCCAGCGAGTTCAGGAGCAGCCCGCTGCCCACGAGCGCGCACAGCACCGCGCTCAGCGTGGTGCCCTCCACGCGGCCCGACAGCAGCCGCCGCCCCTCGTTCTCGTCCTCGCCCTCCAGCGGGACGAGCAGCCAGGCGAAGCCGTAGAAGAGCAGGCCGAGACCGCCGACGACCGACAGCACGGCCAGCGTCACGCGGAAGATCACCGGATCGAGGTCGTAGTGGCGGCCCAGGCCGCCGCACACTCCGGCGACGACCTTGTGCCGGCGGCTGCGGGTGAGCCGTGCCCCGGTGTCCGGAGCCTCTGTGGTTTCCGGGGCTTCCGGCCGGGGCTCGCCGGAGGGCGGCTGGGCGTCTGTCATGGGGACCATGGTGGCGTGCCGACCGCTCCCGGACATCAGGGGGCGTCCCGGAGGCGACCCTGAGTTCTCCGGGCCGGATCAGGGACCGACCCTGATGCCCCGCGCCACTCGTCCGTGTGACGATCGTGGCGTGACAGCCACCGCTCCGCCGCCCGCCGCCGAGTCCCCACCCCCGCGCAGGCTCTACCGCAGCTCCGAGGGGCGGCTGCTCGGCGGTGTCGCACGCGGGTTGGCCGGCCACCTGGGCGTGCCGGTCTCCTGGGTTCGGATCGTCTTCCTCGTGCTGTTCATGACCAACGGCCTGGGCGCCCTGCTGTACGCCGCCTTCTGGTTCTTCGTGCCGCTGGGCGCGGGCGGCGTCGAGGCCCCGCCGAGGAAGGCGGAGGGGAAGGCGGAGGGGCCGCGGCATGTCCGCAGGCCCGACAAGGGCCAGCTCCTGGCGGTCCTGGTGCTGGTCGTGGCACTGGGCTCCCTGGGCTCCAACCTCCAGTTCGGCGAGGCGAACGCCTATGTCTGGCCGCTGCTGCTGGCCGGGATCGGCGTGGCCGTCGTCTGGCGGCAGGCGGACGACTCCCGGCGGGCCCACTGGGCGGAGGTCAGCCGCCGCAGGCGGCTGCTGCCCATCGCCCGCAGCGCGGCGGGCGCCCTCCTGGTCGGGGTGGGCATCACCGGTTTCGTCGTCACCCGGGGCCTGGGCCCGCATCTGGGCACGGTGCTCCAGGCGTCACTGGCGCTGCTGGTCGGTACGGCGCTGCTGGCCGGACCGTATCTGGTCCGCCTCACGCAGGACCTGTCCCAGGAGCGGCTGATGCGCGTCCGGGCGCAGGAGCGGGCCGAGGTGGCCGCCCACGTGCACGACTCCGTCCTGCACACCCTCACCCTGATCCAGCGCAACGCGGACAACCCCCGCGAGGTGGCCCGTCTCGCGCGCGCCCAGGAGCGCGAGCTGCGGGCCTGGCTCTACAGGCCGAGCGGTACGGGCAGGGACGAGGAGGAGGAGCCGGACACCCTGGCCGACGCGGTGCGCGGGGCGGCGGCCGAGGTGGAGGACCACCACGGGGTGCCGGTGGAGGTGGTCTGCGTCGGCGACTGCCCGCTGGACGAGAGGCTGGCCGCACAGCTCCAGGCCGCCAGGGAGGCGATGGTCAACGCCGCCAAGTACGGTGGCGAGGACGGCCCGGTGCAGGTCTTCGCGGAAGTCGAGGGACGTACGGTCTTCGTCTCCGTGCGCGACCACGGCCCCGGCTTCGACCTGGACTCGGTGCCGCCGGACCGGATGGGCGTACGGGAGTCGATCATCGGCCGGATGCGGCGCAACGGCGGTACGGCGGTGCTGCGTTCCGCCCCCGAGGGCGGCACGGTGGTGGAGCTGGAGATGGAGAGGGCGGACACATGAGGGCGGAAGCATGAACGAGGAACAGCACCGGGAGCAGCACCGGGCCCGGGTGGTCCTGGTGGACGACCACCGGATGTTCCGCACGGGCGTCCAGGCGGAGATCGGGGACACCGCCGAGACCGGGGTCGAGGTCGTCGGCGAGGCCGCCGACGTGGACCAGGCGGTCACGGTCATCACCGCCACCCGCCCCGACGTCGTCCTGCTCGACGTCCACCTGCCCGGCGGCGGCGGGGTGGAGGTGCTGCGCCGCAGCGCCACGCTGATGGCCGACCCCGAGCGCCCGGTGCGCTTCCTGGCCCTGTCGGTCTCGGACGCGGCCGAGGACGTCATCGGCGTCATCCGCGGCGGCGCCCGCGGCTACGTCACCAAGACGATCACCGGCGCGGACCTGGTCCGGGCCGTCTTCCGGGTCGCCGAGGGCGACGCGGTGTTCTCCCCGCGCCTGGCGGGCTTCGTCCTGGACGCCTTCGCCTCCACCGACGCCCCGCCGGTGGACGAGGACCTGGACCGCCTCACCCAGCGCGAGCGCGAGGTGCTGCGCCTGATCGCGCGCGGCTACGCCTACAAGGAGATCGCCAAGCAGCTGTTCATCTCGGTCAAGACAGTCGAGAGTCATGTCTCGGCGGTGCTGCGCAAGCTCCAGCTCTCCAACCGCCACGAGCTCACCCGCTGGGCGACGGCCCGCCGCCTGGTGTGAGTTCCCCTCTCCGGCGGGTACGGCCGGGTACCGCCCGGTTACCCTGTGCGCGAGACGAGGAGGACGCATGCTGCTGAGGTTCCGCGTGGCCAACGTGCGGTCACTGCGCGACGAGCAGGAGCTGTCCTTCGCCGCCCCCGCCGAGGGGGACGGCGCCGCCGCCCGCACGCTGCCGCTGTCCGACGGCAGGAGCCTGGAGCTCTACCCCGTGCTGGGGGTCTTCGGCCCGAACGCCTCCGGCAAGTCCAATGTGATCGCGGCCCTGCGGCTGATGCGCGAGGCCGTCCTCACCTCCTACGGCGAGTGGACGTCCTACCGCGGGCTGCCCCGGGAGGCGTTCGTTCTGGACCGCGAGGCCGCCGCCGAGAGCTCCTTCTGGGAGGTCGACTTCGTCCTGTCGGACGGGGTCCGCTGGACCTACGGCTTCGAGCTCGGGGACACCCGGGTGGAGAGCGAGTGGCTGCACGCCTACCCCAAGGGCCGCCGCCAGGTCTGGTTCGACCGGGAGGCGGGCCGGGAGAAGGAGTTCGACTTCCCCGCCGAGCGCGTCCAGGACCGGGCCCGGCTGGCCCGCACCACCCGCCCCAACGCCCTGCTGCTCTCCCGCGCCGCCGCCGACAACCACCCCCAGCTGACCCGGATACACCGCTGGTTCCAGGACAACCTGTGGGACGTCACCCCGGAGACCGAGCGCCCGCAGCGCGAGGCGTACACCGCCCAGCGGCTGCTGGACCCGCAGGTGCGGCACCGCATCGAGGAGCTGCTGCGGGTGGCGGACCTGGGCATCACCGGCGCCGAGGTGGAGCGGCGGCCCGGTGAGGCCCCGAGGATCCGCCTGCGGCACGCGGTCCGGGGAGCGGAGGGCGACGACTCGGTCGCCGTCGACTGGGAGAAGGAGTCCTTCGGCACCCGCTCCTGGTTCGCGCTGCTCGGCCCGGTGCTGCTGGCCCTCGACGAGGGCGCGGTGCTGATGGTGGACGAGCTGGACTCCAGCCTGCACCCCCAGGTGGCCGCCGAGGTCGTCCGCCTCTTCCAGCGCCCCCAGGTCAACCGCCGCAACGCCCAGTTGGTCTTCACCTCGCACGCCCCCTCCCTCCTGCGCGAGCCCGGCGGCGGGCGATTGCTGGAGCCGGGCCAGGTCTGGCTGACGGAGAAGGACGAACGCGGGGCGACCGAGGTCTTCCCCCTCTCCGACCTGAAACCGGCGACCACGGAGGACCTGATGACGTCCTACCTGGCGGGGGTCTTCGGCGGCGTTCCGCGCCTGTCGGAGGGCCAGGTGGGCCGCAGACTGCTGATGGCCGAGGCGATGGAGGCAGAGCGAGCCTGATGGCGAGGACCAGGGGGAAGGACGACACGCGCCGGCAGTCGCGGCGGGACGAGCGCAGCCGCAAACGCGCGGTCTACATCTACGCCGAGGGCGAGGTGACCGAGGAGGAGTACCTCGACCTCGTCATGGAGCACGGCACACCGGCCGATCCGGCCCGCCGGACCACTCACCACATCTGCACAGCCAACGCGGCGGCCAAGGACCGCAAACCGATCACGCTGGTGGACAAGGCCGTCAACCGCTCCGCGTCCGCCCCAGGTCGATCTCGGCCCAGACCGTCTCGCCGACCGTGCGCGGGTTGGCGCCCCAGCGCGCGACGAGGGCGTCCACGATCAACAGGCCCCGGCCGAACTGCTCGTCGTCGGCCGGAGTCCGGGGCTCCGGCCGACGTTCCCCGCATGCGTCGCTGACCTCGATGCGCAGCACCGACGCCGTCAGCATCAGGTGCACCCTGAACGGCCGCCCCAGCACACGGCCGTGCAGCAGTGCGTTGCCGGCCAGTTCGCTGACGATCAGCGATGCGTCCCCGGCCACGCCGGGGTATCCCCACTCACCCACCAGTCGCGCCGTCCGTCGCCGGGCCAGGCTCACGCTGCTGGGGAACGGGGTGTAGTCGAGCCTGTCCTCCTTGAGGACAACACCAGCGGTGGGGAGCTGTTCGGTCATGCGTGCACTTCTCAGGGACGTGTCGAGATAGCAGCATGGCGCTGCGCCATGCCGCACAAGGCACTTCTTGCGATCAGTCGATGACTCTCAGCAGAGTGCCCGCATGTCTCCTAAGTTGCAAGTGAATCAATTTGATTGAATTGAAGATCTAGTACGGTGTGCACATGGGGTGTGACAACATGCATGCGCGATGGCAGGGAGGCAGAGGTGTCTGGTGAGCTGAGGCCGACCGTGCGGCGCCGGGTGTTGGGAACCAACCTTCGGCGGCTGCGCGAGGAGAAGGGCCTGTATCTGGAGGACGCGGCAAGCGCGCTGAGCTGCCATCCGGGCAAGGTCAGTCGCATCGAGTCGGGACGCAGCGGCATCCGCCAGCTCGACCTCCGCGTCCTGCTGGACTTTTACGGAGTCAAGGACGACTCGGTGCGTGAGGGCTGGCTCGCACTCGCGCGCGAGAGCCGCCGCCAGCGCTGGTGGCGTGTCCTGGAGGACAAACTGCCGCAGGACTTCCTGGAACTGATCGGCCTGGAAGAAGAGGTGGCGACCTGCCGTGGCTTTCAACCGAGCACGGTGCACGCCCTGTTGCAGACCAAGGCGTACGCGACGGCCATCATCCAGGGCGGGAGCACCGGTCCCCTCAACGAGGACCAGCAGACCAGGCTGCGCATCAGGCTGGAGCGGCAGAAGGCGCTGACGCGCTCCGAGGCGGAACCGCTGAACATGTGGCTGGTGCTCGGCGAGACCGCTCTGCGGCAGCAGGTCGGCGGGCCGGCGGTGCTGAGCGAACAACTGCGCCACCTTGTAGAGATGGCGCGGCTTCCGAACGTAACGTTGCAGGTACTACCCTTCACAGCAGGGGCGTGCAAGGGAGGGATGCTCCCCTTCACCCTCTACGGCTTCCCCGCTCCGGCCCAGCTGGAGGTCGTGCTTCTGGAGCACTTCACCAGTCACGCCTACCTGGAAGCGGCTGACGACA
Source organism: Streptomyces shinuiensis (assembly GCF_043660855.1). Taxonomy (NCBI): domain Bacteria; kingdom Bacillati; phylum Actinomycetota; class Actinomycetes; order Kitasatosporales; family Streptomycetaceae; genus Streptomyces; species Streptomyces shinuiensis. The sequence continues at coordinate 2,270,888 of NZ_JBIHML010000001.1, forward strand.
CGGCTCACTACAACAGCGTGTTCGACCACATCCGAGCCTCGGCCCTCAGCCCACTGGAGTCGGAAGCGTTGATCCTGCAGATCGCCGACGAACTGTCCCGAAGCTAAGGAAGAGGCCATGTCCGCTCTCAGTACCGAGTGGTTCAAGAGCAGTTACAGCATGCAGAACGGTGACTGTGTCGAGGTCCGCCACACAGAGAGGGGCATGGCCGTACGCGACTCCAAGGAGCCCACGGGCCCCTGCATACGCCTGTCCCCCACCACCTGGGCCGCGTTCCTCTCCACACTCCGCGGCGGAGACGAGCGAGCCGCGTAACCCCGTCAGCTCCCTTGCACAGGGTGGTGTGACAGCACCGGCGGCGCGAGGCAAGTGCACCGACGGCGTACCGGGCGGACGGCACCGCACCGGGCGGTCTTCTCCGGCTCCCGGCACCGCCGCCGGAAGGGCTGACCGTGTGCGCCGCGCGAACCCCCGTCCCGCGCGGCGCGTGGTGGGCGCCCGCGCCGGTCAGGAGCGCTTCGGCTCGTAGTGCAGAGCGGTGATCCCGCATTCGAACGGCCGGGCGGCGACGAGGCTGAGCCGGTGGTGGGAGCCGGTGTCGGGGAAGACGGGCATCCCGGCGCCGAGTGCGACGGGGTTGACGAACAGGTGGAGTTCGTCCAGCAGGTCCCGGGCGATCAGGTTCCGCACGAGAGTGGCGCCCCCGTAGGCGATGATGTCCCCGCCCGGCCGCTCCTTCAGCCGGTTGACCGTCTCGGTGAGGTCACCCCCGGCGACCGCGACGCCCTCCCATGGCGACTCGGTCAGGGAGTCGGAGATCACGGTCTTGGGCGTGTTGTTCATCCAGGCGATGGACTCCTCGGTCTCGCCCTCGGGCCCGGCCGCCCACGCCGGGATGAACCCCTCGGCGAGGCGGCGGCCCAGCACGATGTGGTCGACCGGCTTGGTGAGCGCGTCGATGTGGGCGCCGATGTCGTCGGTCCAGGGGAACGTCATCCAGTCCATCTCGCCGTCCGGCCCGGCCATGTAGCCGTCGACGCTGACCTGGACCTGGAGCTTGAACCTGCGCATGACTGCTTCCCTTCGGACCCGCTCGGGCTGATTCCGTGTCAGGGAAAAGCTAACGGCCGCCACTGACAGTGCCCCCGGTACGGCTCGCGGGCGGGCCGCGAGCCGGCTACATCCGGTCGATCGCGGTGAGGTCGATGTCGACGCCGAACGGAGCGGAGAGCGTCAGCCGCCCCTCGTGGACGCCGGTGAGGGCGTACGCCCCCGCCCCCGGGTCGAGCCGGTGGACGTGGACCACCGGGCGGCGGCCCGTGCCCTCCTCCACCAGCCAGAAGTGCGGGATGCCCGCCCGCGCGTAGAGCTGGGGTTTGCGTTCGCGGTCGCGGATCGCCGAGTCGGGGGCGACGGTCTCGACGGCCAGCACGACGTCCCTGGCGTCGTAGCGGTTGGCCTCCAGCCCCTGTACGGCCTCGGCCCGGATCACGGACACGTCCGGCTCGGGCGCCTGCCCGGGGCCGAGCACCACGACCATCTCCCGCCGCACCCGCAGATGTGCCGGGCAGGTGCGGCGCAGGCCCTCCACCAGCAGGGAGTTGGCCAGCGAGTGGTACGCGCTCTGCCGGGCGGGGAAGACCAGCGCGCCGTCGACGAGCTGGGTGTGGGACGGGAGGTCGGTCAGGCGGAAGAGGTCGTCGACGGTGAAGCCCCGGTACGGGGGCCGCAGCCACTCGGGGAACGGCTCGTCGTCGACTCCGTTTGCGGTCGCCACATCGTCCATGCCGTCATGGTGATCACCCCTCCGGTACGACTTGCCGCAAACCCCCGCCCCGCCGCTCGAAGGGGTGAGTAGTAGCACCGGTATTGACGGGATTCGGGAGCACCCCGCAGGGAGGCCGACGAGCTACAGCCGGTCGATCGCGGTGAGGTCGATGTCGATGCCGAAGGGGACGGTGAGCTTCAGCCGGTCGTGGTGGATGCCGGTGACCACATAGCTCCTGGTCACGGCGTCCAGTTCATAGACGTAGACGACGGGGTCGTCTTCCTCTCCGGTCATCTCCACCCGCCAGAAGTGCGGGATGCCGACGCGGGCGTACTTGTGGGGTTTGGTGTCGCGGTCCCTCTCCTCGGACTCGGGCGAGACGACCTCGACCGCGAGCACCACGTCCTCCGCCTCGAAGCGTGCCTGCCGGCGGCTCCGCACGGCCTCGGCCCGGAGCACGCAGAGGTCCGGTTCGGGCGCGGTGCGGTCGGTGAGCACCACGGCCATCTCGCGGCGTACCCGGTAGCGCTCGGGGACGGTCGTCCGCAGGCCGTGCTCCAGCAGGTACAGCGTCAGCGAATGGAAGTTCCGCTGCGGGCTCACGAAGACCAGGCTCCCGTCGATCAGTTCGGTGTGCGGCGGGAGGTCGGGCAGGCTGAAGAAGTCGTCCACGGTGTAGCCGTCCTGCGGCGGCATCGGCCACCGGCCGGTGGACGCACTGGGCAGCGGCTCGGCGGTCATGGTTCCTCCCATGGGCGGGATTCTCGGCCTCACCCCAGCGTATCGACCCGAAAACGCCCGCGCCGCCGCTCGAAAGGGTGAGCGGCGGCGCGGGCGTTGACGTTCAGGGGCGTTCAGGAGGGCGCGGAGGGCGTCACTCCCACTCGATGGTCCCCGGCGGCTTGCTGGTGACGTCCAGCACCACGCGGTTGACCTCGGCGACCTCGTTGGTGATGCGGGTCGAGATACGGGCCAGCGTCTCGTAGGGCAGGCGCGTCCAGTCGGCCGTCATCGCGTCCTCCGAGGAGACCGGGCGCAGCACGATCGGGTGGCCGTAGGTGCGGCCGTCGCCCTGGACGCCGACGGAGCGGACGTCGGCGAGCAGCACCACCGGGCACTGCCAGATGTCGCGGTCCAGCCCGGCCGCCGTCAGCTCCTCGCGGGCGATGGCGTCGGCCTCGCGCAGCAGGTCCAGGCGCTCCTTGGTCACCTCGCCGACGATGCGGATGCCCAGGCCGGGGCCGGGGAACGGCTGGCGGTGGACGATCTCCTCGGGCAGACCCAGCTCCTGGCCGACCATCCGGACCTCGTCCTTGAACAGCTTGCGCAGCGGCTCCACGAGCTGGAACTGGAGGTCCTCGGGCAGTCCGCCGACGTTGTGGTGGGACTTGATGTTGGCGGTGCCGGTGCCGCCGCCGGACTCCACCACGTCCGGGTAGAGGGTGCCCTGCACCAGGAACTCCACGGCCTCCTCGCCGGAGCCGGCCTCGGCGACGATCTCGCTCGCGGCCTGCTCGAAGACGCGGATGAACTCCCGGCCGATGATCTTGCGCTTCTCCTCCGGGTCGGAGACGCCGGCCAGCGCGTCCAGGAAGCGCTTCTCGGCGTCCACCACCTTGAGCTGGACGCCGGTGGCGGCCACGAAGTCCTTCTCGACCTGCTCGGACTCACCCTTGCGCATCAGCCCGTGGTCCACGTACACGCAGGTCAGGCGCTCGCCGATGGCCTTGTTGACCAGGGCTGCGGCCACCGCGGAGTCCACGCCGCCGGACAGGCCGCAGATCGCGCGCTTGGTGCCGACCTGGGCGCGGATGGCCGCGACCTGCTCCTCGACGACGCCTGCGGCCGTCCAGGTCGGCTTCAGGCCGGCGCCCCGGTAGAGGAAGTGCTCCAGCACCTGCTGGCCGTGCGTGGAGTGCATCACCTCGGGGTGGTACTGCACGCCGTACAGCCTGCGCTGGTCGTCCTCGAAGGCCGCCACGGGGACGCCGCCGGTGGAGGCGGTGACGGTGAAGCCCCCGGGGGCGGCCGAGCAGGCGTCGCCGTGCGACATCCACACCGACTGCTCGGCGGGGGTGCCCTCGAAGAGGGTGGAGCCGGGACGGGTCACGGTCAGGGCCGTGCCGCCGTACTCGCGGCGGCCGGTGTTGTCGACGGTGCCGCCCAGCGCCTGGGCCATCAGCTGGAAGCCGTAGCACATGCCGAAGACGGGCACCCCGGCCTCGAACAGCGCGCGGTCGATGCCGGGCGCGTCCTCGGCGTAGACGGAGGAGGGGCCGCCGGAGAGGATGATCGCCTTCGGGTTCCTGGCGAGCATCTCCGCCACCGGCGTGGTGGAGGGGACGACTTCGCTGTAGACCCGGGCCTCGCGTACGCGGCGGGCGATGAGCTGGGCGTACTGCGCGCCGAAGTCGACGACGAGGACGGTGTCCGGGGCATCGGGCGCGGCCGTGGACTCGGCGGGCGCGGTGGGCTCGGTGGGCTCGGTTGGCTCTGATGCCACGGGGCTGGCTGCCTTTCGGCGTGGATCTGGGCTGGGAAAGCCCAGTCTACCGGGGGTGTGCACCCGATCGGCCGTCCCACCATCCGGCCCCGCGCCCGCCCCGCTCCGCCTCCGGGTGCATACTGGACCGCATGTTCGCGCGGACCTTCTGGTTTATCTGTGGCACCGGCCCGGCCGGCCGCCATGGGATGCCGCACGCCGCGTGAACGACTGACGAGCGACTTCCCAGGCGCCCCGGGCCGGTCAAGGCCCGGGGCGCCTGCCGTGTCCCCGGGGCGCGACCGGCACTGGGCGCGACGACCCCAGGAGGGACGTACGGCCATGGCCACCACCACCCCCACCCCTGCCGCCACCGAAGCCGGAGCCGGAGCCGGAGCCGGAGCCGACGAGCGGATCGCGGAGGACCGCGAGCGGATCGACGAGCTGGACCGCCGGATCATCGCTCTGGTGCGGGAGCGCATGGATGTCTCCGCCCGCATCCAGCGGGCCCGGATCGGCGCGGGCGGGCGCCGGGTGAACCTCTCGCGCGAGATGGAGGTCCTCACCCGCTACCGCGAGCGGCTGGGCCGTCCGGGCACCTCCCTGGCCATGACCCTGCTGGAGCTGTGCCGCGGGCGCGTCTGACCCCACCGGAACCGTACTCCCGCCGGCGTCCCCCGCCCGCTCCACGCCTCCCCGGGGAACGACCACCCGTACGGCGCATTACCGCGGCGGGGCACGGTCGTTGGACCTGACGACCCCAGAGCCGGCCGGGCGCCCGGAGGCGTGGGGAGCGCATCGGAGCGATGAGACGCCGTCCTCCCCCGGGAGGTGAGGACCGGGCGTCGTGGGACCTCGCTCCGGTGCAGTGGCCGGACGGCAGGGGACAGCGGTCCGGCCACGACCCAGCGGTCGGTTCCCGGGACGCCGGGGACCGACCGCTCCGCGGTTCCGTCCCGGGCCGCGCTCCCTCCCCCCGCGCGTCCGCTCAGGCGTCGGCCGCCTCCGCCGTCTCCGCCTCCGGCGCCGTCCGCTTCGGCGGAACGGCCGGGACCGGCAGCACCGGCAGCACCGGCAGTTTCAGCGCCGCGAAAGCCTCCCCGGGCACCGCCGGGGCCCGGGGAGGCACCACGGGCACGCGTACGTAGTCGGTGCCCTGCTCGGGGCGCGGGTCGGTCTCGCCCTTGTTGGGCCACAGGGACATCGCCCGCTCCGCCTGGGCGGTGATGGTCAGCGACGGGTTGACGCCGAGGTTGGCGGAGACGGCCGAGCCGTCCACGACCGAGATGCCCGGGTGGCCGTAGAGCCGGTGGTAGGGGTCGATGACGCCGTCCCGCGGTGAGGCGCCGATCGGGCAGCCGCCCAGGAAGTGCGCGGTCAGCGGGGTGCCCATCAGCTCGCCGACGTTCGTCCCCGGAAAGCCGCCTATCTCCTCGGCGACGAGCCGTGCGGCCTCGGCGCCCTCGGGGATGTGGTCCGGGTTGGGCGCGCCGTGGCCCTGCTTCGCCGTCAGCAGGCCCTTGCCCAGCCCCTTGGGCTTGCGGTACGTGGTCAGGGAGTTGTCCAGGGACTGCATCACCAGACCGATGATCGTCCGTTCCGACCAGCGGTAGTTGGACAGCGCTCGCACTGCCTGCACGGGGTGGCGCAGGCAGTGCGCGAGGAAGGCCAGCGGCCTCGGCGCGCGGCCGTAGGGCACCTGGATGACGGAGAGGGCACCCATGGCGTTGGAGCCCTTGCCGTAGCGCACCGGCTCGATGTGGGTGTTGTCGTCGGGGTGGACGGAGGAGGTGATGGCCACCCCCCTGGTGAAGTCGAGCTCGGCGTCCGGCCCGTGCTTCCTGCGGTAGCGGCGCGGAGAGGTCATCGCGCCGACCAGGGCCTCGGAGTTGGTGCGGGTCAGCTCGCCCAGCCTCGGGGAGATGTGCGGCAGCAGGCCGGCGTCGCGCATCCGGTGCAGCAGCGTCTGGGTGCCGTAGGTACCGGCGGCGACCACCACCCTCTCCGCGCGCAGCACCGTACGCCGCCCCCGGCGCTTCCCGGTGCGCACCGTGGTCACCCTGAAGCCCCCGGCGCCGTCCTCGGTCACCTCGGTGACGGTGGTCATCGGGTGGATGACCGCGCCCGCCTTCTCGGCGAGGTACAGGTAGTTCTCGTTGAGGGTGTTCTTGGCTCCGTGCCGGCAGCCGGTCATGCACTCGCCGCACTCGGTGCACGCCCGGCGGGAGGGGCCCGCACCGCCGAAGTAGGGGTCGGGCACCTCCGCGCCCGGAGCGGCCTTGATCTCGCCCGCGGCGTCCTTGCCGTCGCCGAAGAAGACGCCCACCGGCGCCAGGTGGAAGGTGTCGCCCACGCCCATCTTCCCGGCCGCGGCCCTCAGGTGGACGTCCGACGGCGTCACCGTGGGGTTCAGCCGCACGCCCAGCATCCGCCTGGCCTGGTCGTAGTACGGCTTCAGCTCCTCCTGCCAGTCGGTGATGCGGCCCCACTGCCGGTCGGTGAAAAAGGCCGGCGGCGGCACGTAGAGGGTGTTGGCGTAGTTCAGCGAACCGCCGCCCACCCCGGCGCCGGCCAGGATCATCACCTTGTCCATCAGATGGATGCGCTGGATGCCGTACAGGCCCAGCGCCGGGGCCCACAGGTAGTTCCTCAGGTCCCAGGAGTTCCTCGGCAGCGTCCGGCGGGTGAAACGCCGCCCCGCCTCCAGCACCCCGACCCGGTAGCCCTTCTCCGTCAGCCGCAGCGCGGACACCGAACCGCCGAAACCGGAACCGACCACGATCACGTCGTAGTCGCACGGCTGCGGCGGGCCGGACGGCTGTGGCGCTGCTTCGTCCTGCGGTCGGGGCACGGGGACCTCCGGTGGTGCATATCGGTTCCGGGCGGAGAAGGCGGGAGGGAGTGGCGTCAGCGGAGGCGGAACGCCTTCATCGCGCGCAGGGCGGCGCTCATGAACGCCGCGTACCTCTCGTCGTCCATGCCGAGCGACGGGGCCATGGGCAGCAGCCGCTGGGTGGCGACGGTCTGCGCCTCGGTGTACTTGAGGATGCCCTCCGAGCCGTGCCGGCGGCCCACCCCGGACTCGCCCATGCCGCCCATCGGCGACTGGACGCTGCCGTACGCGGCGGCGTAGCCCTCGTTGACGTTCACCGTGCCGGTGCGCAGCCGGGCCGCGATCCCGCGGCCCCGGCGGGTGTTCTTCGTCCATACGCTGGAGTTGAGGCCGTAGGGGGTGGCGTTGGCCAGCGCGACCGCCTCGTCCTCGTCGGTGAAGCGGTAGACGGAGACGACGGGGCCGAAGGTCTCCTCGCCGCAGACGGCCATGGGGGCGGTGACGCCCTCCAGGACGGTCGGCTCGTAGAACAGCGGGCCTACGTCGGGGCGTGCCCTGCCGCCGGCCAGGACCTTCGCGCCCTTGGCGACGGCGTCGTCCACGTGCCGCACCACGTTCTCCAGCTGCCGCTCCGAGACGAGCGATCCCATGTCGGCGCCGTAGGCCAGCGCCGAGCCCAGGCGCAGCGCCCCGGTGCGGGCGGTGAACCGCTCCAGGAAGGCGTCGGCGACCGAGTCGTGGACGTAGAGCCGCTCGATGGAGATGCACAGCTGCCCGGCCGAGGAGAACGCGGCCCGTACCGCGCCCTCGGCCGCCCTGTCGAGGTCGGCGTCCTCCAGCACCAGCATGGCGTTCTTGCCGCCCAGTTCCAGGGAGGTCCCCACCAGGCGGAACGCGGCCCGCTGGGCGACCTCGCGGCCGGTGCGGGTGGAGCCGGTGAAGGAGACGTAGTCGGCGTGGTCGACGACGGCCGGGCCGACGACCGGCCCCTCGCCGATCACGATCTGCCAGACGCCGGCGGGCAGCCCGGCCTCGATCAGCAGATCGCGTGCCCACAGGGCGGTCAGGGCGGTCTCGGTGTCGGGCTTCATGACGACGGCGTTGCCCGCGGCGAAGGCGGGCAGCGCGTCGCCGACCGACAGCTCCAGCGGGTAGTTCCACGGGGCGATCTGCCCGACCACGCCCTTGGGGTGGCGCAGCTCCCGCACCCCGGTGAGCACCGGGATGGCACCGGTGTGGTTGCGGGGGCGCAGGTACGCCCGGGCCCTGCGGCCGTAGTGGCGGGCGGCGACGGCGACCGCCTGCACCTCCTCGTGGGCGTGCAGCCGCGCCTTGCCGGTCTCGAGCTGGACCAGGTCCAGCGCCTCCGACTGGCGGGAGAGCAGCAGGTCGTGGAAGCGCAGCAGGACGGCCGCGCGTTCGCGCACCGGCCGCGCCGCCCACGACCGCTGCGCCTCGCGGGCCCGGGCGTAGGCCTCGGCGACGTCCGCGGGGGTGGATTCGGGCAGGTCGGCCAGCTTCTCGCCGGTGAAGGGGGTGTGGCACGCGGTGCGGCCGCTGCCCGCCAGACCACGGGTCAGCCGGGCGACCAGCTCGCCGGTCACCACGTCGGCGGCGGTACGGGCGGCGGCGGGTGCGGTGGCGACCGGGTTGCCGGCCGTCGTGGGTGCCGCGGGGGCTGCGGGAGCTGCGGTGACCGCGGGAGCAGCGGGGGCGCCGGGGCCGGTGCCCGTCGTCCGCGCCGTCCCGGTGGCGGCGGTGCCTGGCGAATCCGTCATACCGGGGAGGGTACGGCGTGGGAAACCTCCTGTGTACCCGGCGGTAACCATTTTTCACGGAATCCGCCAGTGAACACTGGCACGGATCGCACGCGCACACGGGCGGCGGCCCGGGAAGCGGGCGGGCGCCCGTACGGGCTCGGCTCAGCCGGTGGCGCGGTAGGTGTCGGCGATCGTGTCGAAGACGCGGTCGATGTCGTCCTTCCGGCTCTCCGGCCCCCTGACCAGCACCGAGTGGTAGCGTCCGTCGACGATGACCGCCCGGTCGCACATGTAGGTGCTGTCCGCGCCCCCGCGCCAGCTGAACCGGCCTTCGGCCATCACCGTCCGGCCCACCTGTATCCGCCGCATCCCGGAGTTGGTCGCCCAGTCCGCGGCGCGGTACGCGTCCAGCTCCCGCTGGTCGTCGGTGAGGTACGCCATCGCGTCCGAACCGTACTCCTCGGTGGTGTCCCGGCCGGGCACCACGACGATCTCCAGGTCCCCGTGCGTGAAGACCGTCCGCCCCCGGCCGTCCGGCCCCGCCCGCCGAGCGTCCTCGGGGAGCGCGATCCGGAAGTCGGCCGCGTCCTTGTGCAGCACATAGCCGTCGAGTCCCTCCACCGAATCGCCGGCCTGCGGCCGCTCCGTGCCGGGCGCCCCCGAGTCCTCAGGCCCGCCCGGCTCCCCGGCCCCGGCCTCCCGCGGCGGGGCCTCCTGCACCGGCCGCTCCGGCTGCGCGCCCACGCTGCCGGGCCGCTGGTCGGCACTGTTTCCGGAGGAGCCGGCGCCGCCCTCGGGCATGTACACGGCCGCGTACACCAGCGTCCCGGTCAGCAGCAGGAGGACCAGCCCGACCAGGACCATGCCCAGCCGGCGCGGGGACCTCTGCTTCCGGGCGCGCCGGTGCCGGGCGTGGGCGGCCACCGGGGACCGCTCCGCCCGCTTCCTGCGCACCAGCTCGCCCCGGCGCCTTATGATCGGCAGCCGCCTGGGGTCGGCGGGCCGGCCGGCCTCCAGCGAAAGGGGCGCGGTGACCGTGTGCAGCCCGACCTCGGGCTCGGGCGCGGAGCGGATCAGGGAGCGCAGCCAGCCGCCCAGCTCCTCGAAGTCCGGCCGCTCGGTCGGGTCCTGGCGCAGCAGCGACTCCACGACGGGCCGCAGCGCACCGCACTCCTCGGCGAACGCGGGCGGCTCGGCGCACACCATCTGCACCAGCTCGGCCACCGACTCCTCGGGGTAGGGGGCGTGTCCCTGAACGGCCCGGAACAGCAGCGCGCCCAGACCCCACAGATCGGCCGCCGGGCCGACCGGCGGGGCCAGCCGCCAGTTCTCGTAGACGGGCCCGGCCTGCTCGGGGGCCCAGCGCTCGGTGACGGCGCCGACGATCGCCGTCCTGGTCTGGCGGGCGCGCTCGGCGGCGAGCGCGGTGGTGGGACCGCGGTAGCGGTCGCCGTCCTCCTCGCCCCAGCTCCGCGCGGGCGGCGTCCGTTCGCCGTGCGGCTCCTCGCCGTACGCCTCGCCGCCGTACGGAGGCGAGGCACCGGGGGGTACCGGGCTCAGGTCCCCGGCCTGCCGGCCGGCCTCGTCCCTGCGCGCCTCGACCTCGGCCCGGGCGGCGGCGGCACGTGCCCCGGCCCGGTAGGCGGCGATGGCGCCGCTGCGCGCGGCGCGTTCGGCGGCCGGGCCGCGCTCCGGGTGCCCGCCGCCGTCGTGGGACGCGTAGGGGCCGCGCGCCCCGTACTCCCGCGCCCCCGGGCCCTCGTCGGCGCCGGGGCCGGCCATCTGGCGGGGCACTCCGCCCGCCGCCGGGCCCTGGTCCGCCCCCCGGTAGCCGGGCGGCAGCCCGGGGACACCGCCGTCCCCGCCCCACCGGGCCCCGGGTACGTCGTCGGCATGGCCGTCCGCGGAGCCGTCCACATGACCGCGCGGCAGCACGCTCGGCGGCGCCGGGAGAGGGTCGTACCCGCACAGGGCCTCCTCCGCCGCGCCGGCGGCCAGCCCGGTGAGCACGGCACGGCCGTCGTCGCAGACGAGGACGGTGCGGGGGGTGATGTTGCGGTGGACCCAGCCGTGCGCGTGGACCGCGCGCAGGGCCGTGAGCAGGTCGGCGGCCAGCTCCGCCGCCCGGTGGGGGCTCAGCGGGCGCTCGGCGAGCAGGGCGGCCAGCGGCCGGGCCGCGACCAGTTCGCTGACGATCCACAGCCCGTCGCCCTCGACGAAGACGTCGAAGACCTGGTCGAGCCGCGGGTGGTCGGGTATGCGGGAGGCGGCCAGCGCCGCCTCCACCGCGCGCCGCACGGCGGGATCGGCCGGACGCCGCGTGGCACGGCCGGTGTGGGCGTGCCCGTGGCCGCCACCGCCGACGAACTCGGCCTCGACGACCTCCGGCAGCGGCACCTGGCGGACCAGCACCTCCTGCCCGCTGGCCGTGTCGTACGCGCGGGACTCCACCAGCTCGTACTCATCGGACGGCGGACGCGGCAAGCGGTACCGCTCGGCCAGCAGCCGACCCGAGTACTCGTCCACGGCGCCCTCCCCACACGGCCTGATGCCCTACGGTCCGTCAAGACCCTTTCCCACCGGCCGGATCACGGACGCACAGGGTCTGCGTACTATCACGATACGTGCCGGGACGGCCTCGCGTCGCCCGCCGGCCGGTTGTCCGTCTCAGTCCCGGGGGCGGAACGTCCGGAACGCGGTCTTCAGGACCGTGCGGCACTTCTCGCCGTCCCACTTGTCCGCCTCGCAGGTGATCATGATGGCGTAGCCGTGGGTGCCGTCGACCCGGAAGCCGCGGTTGAGGACGCGCACCCGCTTGCCGCTCTCCACGCGCTCGAACGTCCAGTCCGCGACGGTCGGGTAGTCCCGCCACTTCACGGGCTTGATGCCGACCAGGGAGTAGCCGGTGCTGCTGCCGCGCACCGCGGGCTCGAGGGAGCGCCAGGCGCCCGCCGCGCTGTCCCCGGGGCTGCCGTTGAAGTCGACCTGGACCCTGGGGTAGCCACCGCCGCGCGGAGCGTACTTGCCGCCGGAGTTCCGGCCCGCTATCCCGGCGCGCTCGTAGCCCTCGGGCATGGCCATCGAGAAGTGGAACCGGTCGTCGGTGACCGTCTCGAAGCCCTCGGGCGGTTCCTCGCCGGTCTCGCCGCCCTCCCGCTCCTCCCGGCCGTCCTCGTCGGCGGAGGGCTCGGCGGAGGGCCCGTCCGACCCGCCGTCCTTGCCGTCCTGCCCGGCGGTCGGGGCCGCGGACCGGCCGGATCCGGCCCCGGCCTCCTCGTCGTCGCCGGCGAGCGCGACCACCAGGACGGTGCCGAGCAGGGCCAGCACCACCACGGCGACCACCGCGAGCCCGGCGGGCTGCCGTGCCATACGGGCCGCGCGGGCCACACCGGCCGGGGCGGCGGTGGTGACCGCGGTACCGCCGCCGGCCGCCTGGGGGCCGCCCGCGGCGTCCTTCCCGCCGGTCCCCTCCCCGGTCTCCTTCCCGGTCTCCCTCTCCGCGCCACGCCCGGCCGGGGCGGCTGCCGGGGCGGCGCGTACGGACCGCGGCGCCTCGCGCAGCCGCTCACCGCCCGTGCCGGCCGGGCCGGACTCGCCGGCGCCGGTCACCGGGAGCACGGTCGCACGGGTGCCCTCCGGCTCCTCCTTCTCCCCGCCCCCGGCTCCGGCCCGCGGCCCGCGGGCCGCGCGCTCCAGCAGCACCCGCACGCCCGGCTCGTCCAGCCGCTCTTCCGCGTCCTTGTCCAGCAGGCCGTGGATGACCGCCTTCAGGGCCCCGGCGCGCTTGGGCGGCTCCAGAGGCTCGGTCATCACCGCGGTCAGGGTGGCGATCGCCGAACCCTTGTCGTACGGCGGGTGGCCCTCCACCGCCGCGTACAGCAGCCCGCCCAGCGACCACAGGTCGGACGGCGGGCCGGGGCGCTGACCGCGCGCCCGCTCCGGCGCTATGTAGGAGGGCGCGCCGACCAGCATGCCGGTGGAGGTGAGGGAGGGGTCGCCCTCGATCTGGGCGATGCCGAAGTCCGTGAGGACCACCCGGCCGTCCTCGTCGGCGATCAGGACGTTGGAGGGCTTCACGTCACGGTGCAGGATGCCCTCGCGGTGCGCGGCGCGCAGCACGTCGAGGATCGCCAGGCCCACCTCGGCCGCCCGCCGCGGCTCCAGCGGACCGTCCTCGCGCAGCACGTCGGCCAGGGAGCGGCCGTCGATCAGCTCCATGACGATCCAGGGGCGGTCGTCCTCGTCGACCACGTCGTAGACGGTGACGGCGCTGCTGCTGCGGATGCGCGCGATGGCCTTGGCCTCGCGCAGCGTACGGGTGATCAGCCGGCGCTTCTCCTCCTCGTCGATGCTGGAGGGGAAGCGCAGCTCCTTCACCGCGACGGTACGGCCCAGGACCTCGTCCTCGGCCCGCCAAACGGTGCCCATTCCGCCGCGGCCCAGGACGTCGCCCAGCCGGTAACGCCCGCCCAGCAGCCGTCCGGCCTTCTTGCCGCGGCCGTCCACGTCGCTCATGCGTCCCCTCACACTCAGCCCGCCCCAGCAGTGGCCCCATTCTCCCCCACGGGGCGGACAGCGGTGCACGCGGCCGGGGACACACAACCGGAACGGCGGTGCGCGGGAACGGGGCTGACGCCCCGGCATTCTCGCCGCACCCGCACACCAAACGCGCACCAAACGCCGGTGACGGGCCGTCACGGCGGCCGGACCGTCACAGCGGCTGGAGCGGCACGATGTCCGGCGCGCCCAGGCGTGCGGCGTCGGCGGTCTGGTCGTCGGGCTGGCGCTGGGACTCCCGCTCGGCCTCGACCCGCTTGTGGTAGTGCTCCACCTCTCGGTCGATCTGGCCGGCGTCCCAGCCGAGCACCGGCGCCATCAGCTCGGCGCACTCCCGCGCGCTGCGCGTGCCCCGGTCGAAGGTCTCGATGGAGATGCGGGTACGACGGGTGAGGACGTCGTCCAGGTGGCGCGCGCCCTCGTGTGTGCAGGCGTACACCACCTCCGCCCTGAGGTAGTCGTCCGCGCACGGCAGCGGCTCGCCCAGGCTCGGATCGGCGGCGATCAGCTCCAGCACCTCGTCGGTCAGCGAGCCGTACCGGCCCAGCAGGTGCTCCACGCGCGCCACGTGCAGGCCGGTGCGGGCGGCGAGGCGGGCGCGGGCGTTCCACATCGCGTGGTAGCCCTCGGCGCCGACCAGCGGCACCTCCTCCGTGGTGCACTCGGCGACGCGGTGGTCGAGCCCGTGGACGGCCTCGTCGACCGCGTCCTTGGCCATCACCCGGTACGTCGTGTACTTGCCGCCCGCGACGACCACCAGGCCCGGCACCGGGTGGGCGACGGTGTGTTCGCGCGAGAGCTTGCTGGTGGCGTCCGACTCCCCGGCCAGCAGCGGGCGCAGTCCGGCGTACACGCCCTCCACGTCGTCGCGTGTGAGCGGCACGGCCAGCACCGAGTTGACGTGGTCGAGCAGGTAGTCGATGTCGGCGCTGGAGGCCGCCGGGTGGGCCTTGTCCAGGTCCCATCCGGTGTCGGTGGTGCCGATGATCCAGTGCCGCCCCCAGGGGATGACGAACAGCACGCTCTTCTCGGTGCGCAGGATCAGCCCGGTGGTGGAGTGGATGCGGTCGCGGGGCACCACCAGGTGGATGCCCTTGGAGGCGCGGACGTGGAACTGTCCGCGTTCGGCGGTCAGCCGCTGGGTGTCGTCGGTCCACACGCCGGTGGCGTTGACGACCTGCCTGGCCCGGATCTCGTACTCGCCGCCCTGTTCCAGGTCCTCCACCCGGGCGCCGACCACGCGCTCGCCCTCGCGCAGGAAGCCCACCACGCGGGCCCGGTTGGCGGCGTGGGCGCCGTAGGCGGCGGCGGTGCGCACCAGGGCGGCGACGTAGCGGGCGTCGTCCATCTGCGCGTCGTAGTACTGCAGGGCGCCCACCAGCGCGTCCTTGCGCAGGGCGGGCGCCACCCGAAGGGCCTGGCGGCGCGTCAGGTGCCGGTGGTGGGGCAGGCCGCGGCTGCGTCCCGAGGCCGTGGCGAGCACGTCGTACAGCGCCACCCCGGAGCCCGCGTACAGCCGCTCCCAGCCCCGGTGCCGCAGCGGATAGAGGAAGGGGACGGGCCTGACCAGGTGGGGGGCGATCCGCTGGAGCAGCAGCCCGCGCTCCTTGAGCGCCTCGCGCACCAGCGCGAAGTCCAGCATCTCCAGATAGCGCAGCCCGCCGTGGACGAGTTTGCTGGAACGGCTGGAGGTGCCCGAGGCCCAGTCGCGCGCCTCGACGATGCCCGTCGACAGGCCGCGGGTCACCGCGTCCAGGACGGTGCCGGCGCCGACCACCCCGCCGCCGACGACCAGTATGTCCAGTTCGCGCTCCGACATGCGGGCGAGCGCCTCGGCCCGCTCGGCCGGTCCCAGTGCCGCTGTCCTCACCACTGCCTCCCTGATACGCCGGTGCCCCGGCCGATTGCCCGTCCGTACCTGCCCTGGTCCCTACCCGTTCGTCCGCCGATCCCACGACTCCGACCCGGGCGGACACCGCTCCGCACGCAATCCACCATATCTGTCATATATGCGCTTAACCTGACATCGCCCCACAAGCCAGCCAACCCCACGAGTCCGCCGACGGGGGAAGGGACGCCGCCTCATGCCCGCAGATCTCGCCGTCCTCGGTCTGGGTCATCTGGGTCTTCCCGCGGCCCAGGCCGCCACGGCCGCCGGTATCCGCACCATCGGCTACGACCCCGACGAGCACGCCGTGCGCGAGCTGGGCGCGGGGCGCCCGCCGGCGGGCGGCGGGCTGTCGGCGGCCGAGGTGCGCCGGATGGCCTCGGCCGGCTTCCGCGCCACCTCGGACCCGTCCGTGCTGGGCCGGGTCCGCACCGCCCTGATCTGCGCCCCCACCCCGCAGGGCGAGGGCCGCGCCCCGGACCTGGGTGCGGTACGGGCGGCGGCGCTCACGCTCGGCGAGCGGCTGCGCCCGCGGACAACGGTGGTGGTGGAGTCCGCCGTCCGTCCCGGCGGCACCGAGGAGTACGTCGCCCCGCTGCTGGAGAAGGCCTCGGGGCTGCGTGCCGGGTACGACTTCCACCTCGCCTGTGCCCCCTCCCGCCTCGACCCCGGCAACCGCTCCCACGGCTACGCCAACACCCCGAGGGTGATCGGCGGACTGACCCCGGCCTGCACGGAGGCCGCCGCCGCCTTCTACGGGCGGCTGGTGGAGAAGGTGGTGCGGGCCCGCGGCCTGCGGGAGGCCGAGACCACGGCGGTGCTGGAGACCAACTTCCGGCATGTGAACATCGCCCTGGTCAACGAGATGGCCGTGCTCTGCCACGACCTCGGCGTGGACCTGTGGGACGTGATCCGCTGCGCGGAGACCAAGCCGTTCGGCTTCCACGCCTTCCGGCCGGGCCCGGGCGTGGGCGGCCACGGCGTCCCCGTCGACCCGGCCTGCCTGGACCGCGCGGGGCGCACCCCGGGCTATCCGCTGCGCCTGGTCGAGGTCGCCCAGGAGGCCAACGCCCGGATGCCGCGCTACGTGGCCCAGCGAGCGGCGACCCTGCTCAACGAGCACGGCAAGTCGGCCCGCGGCGCCCGCGTCCTGCTGCTGGGCGTCACCTACAAGCCCGACCTGGCCGACCGGACCGGCTCCCCCGCCCCCGAGGTCGCCCTGCGGCTGATGGAGCTGGGGGCGCAGATCGGCTACCACGACCCGCATGTGCCGCAGTGGCGGGTGGCGGGCCGTCCCGTCCCGCGCGCCGACTCCCTCTACGAGGCCGCCGCCGCGGCCGACCTCACCCTGCTCCTCCAGCACCACCGCGTCTACGACCTGCAGAGCCTGTCGGCCAAGGCCCAGCTCCTGCTGGACACCCGCGGCGCCAGCCCGACGGGGGCGGCCCACCGGCTGTGACGCGAGCGCCCGCCGCGGCCGGTGCGCACACGCGAAAGGGGCCGGGCCCGGTGGTGCGTCCACCGGGCCCGGCCCCTTCGCCGCATGGGTTCCGCCACATGGGTTCCGCCGTACGGGCCGCCCGCGCTCAGCGGGAGACCGTGACCTCCACGCGCTGGAACTCCTTGAGCTCCGAGTAGCCCGTGGTGGCCATGGCCCGGCGCAGGGCGCCGAAGAAGTTCATGTGGCCCTCGGGGCTGTGCGAGGGGCCGAGCAGGATCTCCTCGGTGGTGCCGACCGTGCCGAGGTTGACGCGCCTGCCGCGCGGCACGTCCTCGTGGACGGCCTCCATGCCCCAGTGGTGCCCGTGACCGGGCGCGTCGGTGGCGCGGGCCAGCGGGGAGCCCATCATCACCGCGTCCGCGCCGCAGGCGACGGCCTTGGGCAGGTCGCCGGACCAGCCCACGCCGCCGTCGGCGATGACGTGGACGTACCGGCCGCCGGACTCGTCCAGGTAGTCGCGGCGGGCCGCCGCCACGTCGGCGACGGCGGTGGCCATGGGCACCTGGATGCCCAGCACGTTGCGGGTGGTGTGCGCGGCGCCGCCGCCGAAGCCGACGAGCACGCCCGCCGCGCCGGTGCGCATCAGGTGCAGCGCGGCGGTGTACGTGGCGCAGCCGCCGACGATGACGGGGACGTCGAGCTCGTAGATGAACTGCTTGAGGTTGAGCGGTTCGGCCGCCGAGGAGACGTGCTCGGCGGAGACGGTGGTGCCGCGGATGACGAAGATGTCCACACCCGCGTCCACGACCGCCTTGGAGAACTGCGCGGTGCGCTGCGGCGACAGCGCGGCGGCCGTCACCACGCCGGAGTCGCGCACCTCCTTGATCCGCCGCCCGATCAGCTCCTCCTGGACGGGGGCGGAGTAGATCTCCTGGAGCCGGCGGGTGGCCGCGGTCTCGTCCAGCTCGGCGATCTCGTGGAGCAGCGGCTCGGGGTCCTCGTAACGCGTCCACAGGCCTTCGAGGTTGAGCACCCCCAGGCCGCCCAGCTCGCCGATGCGGATCGCGGTGCTCGGCGAGACGACCGAGTCCATCGGGGCGGCCAGGAACGGCAGCTCGAAGCGGTAGGCGTCGATCTGCCAGGCGATCGAGACCTCCTTCGGGTCCCGCGTGCGGCGACTGGGCACCACCGCGATGTCGTCGAAGGCGTACGCCCGCCTCCCGCGCTTGCCGCGGCCGATCTCGATCTCAGTCACGTGCTGTGCCCTTCCTACGGTCTACGCCCCCAGTATCCCCGAGCGGGGCACCGGGGGCACCGGGCCGGTCACGGCCCGGGCGGGCCGTGACCGGTACCGTTCGGTTCCGTCTCAGCGCCGGGAGTAGTTCGGCGCCTCGGTCGTCATCTGGACGTCATGCGGGTGGCTCTCCTTGAGCCCGGCCGCGGTGATGCGCACGAAGCGCCCCCTGGCCTTCAGCTCCGGCACCGTCCGGCCGCCGACGTAGAACATCGACTGCCGCAGACCGCCGACGAGCTGGTGCACCACCGCGCCCAGCGGACCGCGGTAGGGGACCTGGCCCTCGACGCCCTCGGGGACGAGCTTGTCGTCGGCGGCGACCGCCTCCTGGAAGTAGCGGTCCTTGGAGTAGGACTTGGCCTGGCCGCGCGACTGCATCGCGCCCAGCGAGCCCATGCCGCGGTAGGACTTGAACTGCTTGCCGTTGATGAACAGCAGCTCGCCCGGCGACTCCTCGCAGCCCGCCAGCAGACTGCCGAGCATCACGGTGTCGGCGCCGGCGACCAGGGCCTTGGCGATGTCGCCGCTGTACTGGAGCCCGCCGTCGCCGATGACCGGGACGCCGCTCTCCCGCGCGGCGAGCGCGGCCTCGTAGATCGCGGTGACCTGCGGGACCCCGATGCCGGCGACGACACGGGTGGTGCAGATCGAGCCCGGCCCGACGCCGACCTTGACGCCGTCGGCCCCGGAGTCGACCAGCGCCCGGGCGCCGTCGCGGGTGGCGACGTTGCCGCCGACCACGTCGACCGGGGAGTTGGACTTGATCTTGGCGACCATCTCGCCGACCAGCTTCGAGTGCCCGTGCGCGGTGTCCACGACGATGAAGTCGGCGCCCGCCTCGATCAGCGCCTGGGCCCGCTCGAACGCGTCGCCGGCCACGCCGACCGCCGCGCCGACGATGAGACGGCCCTCGGCGTCCTTGGCGGCGTGCGGGTACTTCTCCGCCTTGACGAAGTCCTTGACGGTGATCAGGCCCTTGAGCACACCCTCGCCGTCGACCAGCGGCAGCTTCTCGATCTTGTGGCGGCGCAGCAGCTCCATGGCGTCCGCGCGCGAGACGCCCACCCCGCCGGTGACCAGCGGCATCGGCGTCATGACCTCGCGGACCTCGCGGCTGCGGTCGGTCTCGAAGGCCATGTCGCGGTTGGTGACGATGCCCAGCAGCCTGCCGGAGGCGTCGGTGACCGGCACGCCGCTGATGCGGAAGCGGCCGCACAGCTCGTCGGCCTCGCGCAGGGTGGCGTCGGGGCGGATGGTGATCGGG
Source organism: Streptomyces shinuiensis (assembly GCF_043660855.1). Taxonomy (NCBI): domain Bacteria; kingdom Bacillati; phylum Actinomycetota; class Actinomycetes; order Kitasatosporales; family Streptomycetaceae; genus Streptomyces; species Streptomyces shinuiensis. Next base: position 2,290,175 of record NZ_JBIHML010000001.1, read on the forward strand.
TCGGTGACCATGCCGGACTCCGACCGCTTGACCTGGTCGACCTGGTCGGCCTGGTCCTCGATCGAGAGGTTTCGGTGCAGCACGCCGACACCGCCCTGCCGGGCCATGGCGATCGCCATGCGGGCCTCGGTGACCTTGTCCATCGCCGCCGAGATCAGCGGGACGTTCACCTTCACGTTGCGCGAGACGTACGAGGAGGTGTCGATGTCCTGCGGGGCCATGTCCGACTCGCCCGGCAGCAGCAGCACGTCGTCGTAGGTCAGCCCGAGTGCGGCGAACTTCGCGGGAACCTCGCTGGCACTGCCGGCGCTGCCCGCACTGCCGACGCTGTCCGTCATGACGCCTTCCATGGCACCTTCCCCAATACTCTTGCCCGGCGCGGACGTCCATGCTAACGGGCCCGGAAGGGGCCCCGTACCGCCGCGGGTCCGCCGCCGGACCGCTCGCCGGATGGCCGTGACCGGCCCGGGATCACTGCTCCGCGAGGGCGCGCAGCCGCGACAGGGCTCGATGCTGGGCAACGCGCACGGCCCCCGGGGACATTCCGAGCATCTGCCCGGTCTCCTCTGCGGTGAGCCCGACCGCCACCCGCAGCAGCACCAGTTCGCGCTGGTGCTCGGGAAGGTTGGCCAGCAGCTTCCTCGCCCACTCCGCGTCGCTGCTCAGCAGGGCCCGCTCCTCCGGGCCGAGCGAGTCGTCGGGCCGCTCGGGCATCTCGTCCGAGGGCACCGCCGTACTGCCCGGTCCGCGCATGGCGGCCCGCTGGAGATCGGCGACCTTGTGCTGGGCGATGGCGACCACGAACGCCTCGAAGGGCTTGCCGGTGTCGCGGTAGCGCGGCAGCGCGCACAGCACCGCCAGGCAGACCTCCTGCGCCAGGTCGTCCACGAAGTGCCGGGCGTCTCCGGGCAGCCGGGTCAGCCGTGTCCTGCAGTACCGCAGGGCGAGGGGGTGGACACGGGCGAGGAGGTCGTGGGTGGCCCGCTCGTCGCCCTCCACCGCGCGCTGGACGAGGGCACCGATCTCACCGCGGCCGTCGGCCGGGGATGGCGTCTCGTCGTCACGCATCGGTCCATGGTGCACCCGGCGCGGTCGTTCCGCCGCACCCCGTCCGTGGTTGTGCACTGAAGCGTTATGGGCAGGGGCACTCGCTGTCACGTCCCGCGCCCTCCCCTCACGCCTGGCCGTCACGTCCCCGAGGAACTCCATACATCCAGGATGCGGCACGCCGGAGATTACGGCACCGGACCGTCGCCGGGAGGCCCCGCCTCCCCGGTGCTCCGGGACCGACGGGGCGTCCTCGGGGCACACGGCGCCCACCGCGAACGCGGTACGCACGGCGTGTGCGGCCGGCCGCGGGCGGGGGAGCGCGGCGGCTCCACCGCTCCGGTGCCGTCGGGTGTCCGCGGCCCGGAGGACGACCGGACCGGCGGACGGACTCTCGGCGGGACTGCTCCCACCGGGGCTAGCGGACGAGGCCCCAGCGGAAGCCGAGCGCCACGGCGTGCGCCCGGTCGGAGGCGCCGAGCTTCTTGAACAGCCGCCGCGCATGGGTCTTCACCGTGTCCTCGGACAGGAACAGCTCGCGTCCGATCTCGGCGTTGGAGCGGCCGTGGCTCATGCCCTCCAGCACCTGGATCTCGCGGGCGGTGAGCGTCGGCGCGGCGCCCATCTCGGCCGAGCGCAGCCGCCTCGGCGCGAGCCGCCAGGTGGGGTCGGCCAGCGCCTGGGTGACCGTGGCCCGCAGCTCGGCGCGCGAGGCGTCCTTGTGCAGATAGCCGCGGGCGCCGGCGGCGACGGCGAGCGCGACGCCGTCCAGGTCCTCCGCCACGGTCAGCATGATGATGCGGGCGCCGGGGTCGGCCGACAGCAGGCGCCGTACGGTCTCGACACCGCCCAGGCCGGGCATCCGGACGTCCATGAGGATGAGGTCGGACCGGTCGGCGCCCCAGCGGCGGAGGACTTCCTCGCCGTTGGCCGCCGTCGTCACACGTTCCACGCCGGGCACGGTCGCGACCGCGCGGCGCAGCGCCTCTCGGGCAAGCGGGGAGTCGTCGCAGACGAGGACGGAAGTCATGATCGCCCTCCGCAGCTCATGCGCATCACCTTAGGCCTCCAGGGCTGGTACGAATCGTCACCTGTGCGGTTGACCGCCCCGGACATCCGTCCGGCACTTGTCTGTGTCAACCGCCTCCGCACACTCAACGACGGTCACCCGAAAGAGTTACGGTCTTCGGCGCCCGCTTTCAACACCCTACGTGATGGCGCCGACACGGAGAGGGTATCCCGCGCAGATCAGCAGCCGTGTCGTCATTTGCCCTGTTTGGCGGGTTTTCTTTTTATTACTCGCGTATGTCCCGAAAATCTCGAAGATGCATATTTACATCTACTCATACCGTGGATGTACGGTCGTGACTGTTCTCGACTGGTTCACCAGCATCAGTTCGCTTCGAGAGGACAAGCCATGGCAGATTTCTCCCGCCTTCCGGGTCCCAACGCCGATCTGTGGGACTGGCAGCTGCTGGCCGCCTGTCGAGGAGTCGACAGCTCGCTGTTCTTCCACCCCGAAGGGGAGCGCGGAGCGGCCCGCAGCGCACGCGAGGCGTCCGCGAAGGAGGTGTGCATGCGCTGCCCGGTCCGGGCGGAGTGCGCCGCCCACGCACTCACCGTGCGTGAGCCGTACGGGGTGTGGGGCGGACTGACCGAGGACGAGCGCGAGGAACTCATGGGCCGGGCCCGCACCAGGCTGGTCGGCGCGGCCGGGGCATAGCACCGCTTCCCGCGCGCCCTCCGGGTGCTCCCCCGGCGCCCGGCGGGCCCGGACGCCGGACACGCGCGGGTGCCGGACGGGCCGGACGCGGTCCGCGTCAGCGGCGGGCCGCCTCCGACAGCCGGTCCAGCATGGCGGCGACCGCCGGCACCCGGGCGAGGTCCGGCAGTGTCAGCGCCGCCACCTCGCGCCGCACCCGCGGGCTGATGCCCACGGTCCGCACGCCCCGGGGCCGTACCGACTCCACCGCGAGCCCGGGCAGCACGGCCACACCCAGCCCCGCCCCCACCAGCCCCACCACGGCCGGGTAGTCGTCGGTGGCGAAGTCGATCCGCGGGGTGAAGCCCGCCCTCTCGCACACCTCCACCAGATGGCCGCGGCAGCGCGGACAGCCCGCGATCCAGGACTCCCCGGCCAGTTCCACCAGCCCGACGTCCTCCCCCGCCTCCGCCGCCCGCGCCAGACGGTGGTCCTCGGGGACCAGCCCCACCAGCCGCTCGGTCAGCAGCGGCCGCACCACCAGCTCCCCCCACTCCGGATCGCCCTCCACCGGCCCGGCGGCGTCCGGGTAGCGGTAGGCGAGGGCGATGTCGCACTCGCCCTCGCGGAGGGCCTCCACCGAGCGCGGCGGCTGCGCCTCGACCAGCGACACCCGGGCCCCGGGATACTCCGCGCGCATCGCGGCGACGGCCGCGGGCACGATCGCGGAGCTGGCGCTGGGGAAGGACACCAGCCGGACCCGGCCCGCACGCAGCCCGGCGATGGCGGCCACCTCCTCCTCGGCGGCGGCCAGCCCGGCAAGGATCCCCGCCGCGTGCCGGACCAGCGCCTCACCGGCCTCGGTGAGGCGCGTCTCACGGCCGGCGCGCACCAGCAGCGCAGTGCCCGCGGTCTGCTCCAGGGCCTTCATCTGCTGGCTGACGGCGGGCTGCGTGCAGCCCAGCGCGCGGGCGGCGGCCGAGAGCGAACCGGTACGGGCCACCGCGCGCAGCACACGGAGATGGCGTGCCTCGATCACTCCCCCACCATAAGCGGCCCTTGGCGCGCGGAACCGGTATCCGTTCGCGTCCTTGAGGGTGTCCTTCTACCCTGCGCGGCATGCGGCTTCTCTCCGTGAACCTCGCCCGCCCCCGCTCCGTCGGCTACACCAGCGCCCCGGGCGGCCTCACCGGCATCGACAAGCGCCCGGCAGACGGCCCGGTCGCCGTGGCCGCCCCCGGCTCCGGCGGCGGCAGCGGACTCGCCGGGGACGTCATCGGCGACCCGCTCTTCCACGGCGGCGACGACCAGGCGGTGTACGCCTTCGCCCGGGAGGACCTGGACGGCTGGGAGGAGGTACTCGGCCACGGACTGCCGAACGGGGTCTTCGGCGAGAACCTCACCACCGCCGGCGCCGACGTCAACGGGGCGCTGATCGGCGAGCGCTGGCGGATCGGGCCGGACGTGGTGCTGGAGGTCTCCTGCGCCCGCACTCCCTGCCGCACCTTCGCCGGCCGGCTGGGGGAGGCGGGGATCCTGCCGTCGGAGCGGGGGAGAGGGTGGATGAAGGCGTTCACCCGGGCCGCCGCGCCCGGGGCGTACCTGCGGGTGGCCGAGCCCGGCGAGATCCGCGCCGGGGACCGGATCGAGATCCTGCACCGGCCCGGCCACGGGGTGACCGTCTCCCTCCTCTTCCGCGCCCTGACCACCGAGCGTGCGCTGCTCCCCCGCGTCCTGGCCGCCGGCGACGCGCTGGCCGCCGCCGCGCGCCGGGAGGCGCTGGAGTACACCGCGAAGTACGCCTCCTGACGCATCCGGCACGCGGTCCGCCGGTCCCGGCCGGATAGCGTGCCCGTATGACGACTGCACTGATCACAGGGGCCACTGCCGGTATCGGCGCCGCCTTCGCCCGGCGGCTGGCACGCGACGGGCACAACGTGGTGCTGGTCGCCAGGGACACCGAGCGACTGCGGCGGCACGCCACCGAACTGCACGACCGGCACGGCGTCGAGGCGTCCATAATCACCGCCGACCTGGCCACCGACGAGGGCATCGCGGCGGTCGAGGAGCGGCTCGGCGACCGGAAGCACCCGGTGGACCTGCTGGTCAACAACGCCGGTTTCGGCAACAGGGGCCGCTATCTGGAGGTGCCGATGGCGGACGAGCTGCGCATGCTCAAGGTGCACTGCGAGGCCGTGCTGCGGCTGACCTCGGCCGCCGCGGAGAGCATGCGCGAGCGGGGCCGCGGCGGCGTCGTCAACGTGGCCTCGGTGGCGGCCTTCGTGCCGCGCGGCACCTACGGCGCCTCCAAGGCGTGGGTCGTGCAGTTCACCCAGGGGGCGGCGCGGGACCTGGGGCCGGCGGGGGTGAGGCTGATGGCGCTGTGCCCGGGGTTCGTGCGCACCGAGTTCCACCGGCGCGCGGGGATGTCGGCGCAGAGCGTGCCGGGCTGGATGTGGCTGAACGCCGACCGGGTGGTGGACGCGGCCCTGGAGGACCTGGCCAGGGGGAAGACGCTGTCCGTCCCGGATCCGCGCTACAAGGCTCTGCTGGGCCTGGCCCGGCTGGCGCCGCGCGGTCTGGTCTCGCGCGCCTCCTCCACCACCGGGCGCTTCAGCCCCAGGTGAGGGACGCACCGCCGCCCTTACGGCCGCCCCCGCCCGCCCGCTCCCACCGCGATCTCCCGTCCGCCGTCCCCGCGCCCCGTCCCCGCGCGGAGACGCGACGAGGCCCGGCTCCCCGGTGCACCTGGTGCACACGGGGAGCCGGGCCTCGTCGTACCGGCGGGCCGTACCGCGGGAGCCCGTGCCTCAGTGGGCGTGGCCGTGACCGCCCGCGGCGGCCTCCGGCTCCTCCTCGGCCGGCTTCTCGACGACCAGGGTCTCGGTCGTCAGCAGCAGCGACGCGATGGAGGCGGCGTTCTCCAGGGCGGAGCGGGTGACCTTGACCGGGTCGATGACGCCGGCCTTGACCAGGTCGACGTACTCGCCGTTCGCGGCGTTGAAGCCGTGGCCCTTCTCCATCTCGGCGACCTTGGAGGTGATGACGTAGCCCTCCAGGCCGGCGTTCTCGGCGATCCAGCGCATCGGCTCGACCAGGGCCCGGCGGACGACCGCGACGCCGGTGGCCTCGTCGCCGTCCTTGCCCAGGCTGTCGTCCAGCACCTTGGAGGCGTGGACCAGCGCGGAACCGCCACCGGAGACGATGCCCTCCTCGACCGCGGCGCGGGTCGCGGAGATGGCGTCCTCCAGACGGTGCTTCTTCTCCTTGAGCTCGACCTCGGTGGCCGCGCCCACGCGGATCACGCACACGCCGCCGGCCAGCTTCGCGAGGCGCTCCTGGAGCTTCTCGCGGTCCCAGTCGGAGTCGGTGGTCTCGATCTCGGCCTTGATCTGCGCGACGCGGGCCTGCACGTCCTCGCCCTTGCCGCCGCCGTCGACGATGGTGGTGTCGTCCTTGGTGACGGTCACCCGGCGGGCGGTGCCCAGCACGTCCAGACCGGCCTGGTCGAGCTTGAGGCCGACCTCCTCGGCGATGACGGTGGCGCCGGTCAGCGTCGCCATGTCGCCGAGCATCGCCTTGCGGCGGTCGCCGAAGCCCGGGGCCTTGACGGCCACCGCGTTGAAGGTGCCGCGGATCTTGTTGACCACCAGGGTGGACAGGGCCTCGCCCTCGACGTCCTCGGCGATGATCAGCAGCGGCTTGGAGCTGTTGGTCTGGATGATCTTCTCCAGCAGGGGCAGCAGATCCTGGATGGAGGAGATCTTGCCCTGGTGGATCAGGATGTAGGGGTCGTCGAGGACGGCCTCCATGCGCTCCTGGTCGGTGACCATGTAGGGCGACAGGTAGCCCTTGTCGAAGGCCATGCCCTCGGTGAAGTCCAGCTCCAGACCGAAGGTGTTGGACTCCTCGACGGTGATGACGCCGTCCTTGCCGACCTTGTCCATCGCCTCGGCGATCAGCTCGCCGACCTGCTTGTCCTGGGCGGACAGCGCGGCCACGGCGGCGATGTCGGACTTCTCGTCGATCGGACGGGCGGTGGCGTGCAGGTCGTCGGAGACGGCCTTGACCGCGGCGTCGATGCCCTTCTTCAGAGCGGCCGGGGAGGCGCCGGCGGCGACGTTGCGCAGGCCCTCGCGGACCAGCGCCTGGGCCAGCACGGTGGCGGTGGTGGTGCCGTCACCCGCGATGTCGTTGGTCTTGGTCGCCACCTCCTTCACGAGCTGGGCGCCCAGGTTCTCGTACGGGTCCTCGACCTCGACCTCGCGGGCGATGGTGACGCCGTCGTTGGTGATGGTCGGGGCGCCGAACTTCTTGTCGATGACGACGTTGCGGCCCTTGGGGCCGATCGTCACCTTCACGGTGTCGGCGAGCTTGTTGACACCGCGCTCGAGGGCGCGACGGGCGTCCTCGTCGAACTTCAGGATCTTCGCCATGGTTGCTTGGGTCCTCTCGGAGTCCTCGTCAAAGGAACCGCGCCCCGGCCCCGGACGTCTCGGACGCGGGTACCAGGGCGCGGATCACAGGCAGTCTTCGCGGTGCTTACTTCTCGATGATCGCGAGAACGTCGCGCGCCGAGAGGACGAGGTACTCCTCGTTGTTGTACTTCACCTCGGTGCCGCCGTACTTGCTGTACAGCACGATGTCGCCGACCTTGACGTCGAGCGGCAGACGGTTGCCGTCCTCGAAGCGACCCGGACCGACGGCGAGGACGGTGCCCTCCTGGGGCTTCTCCTTCGCGGTGTCCGGGATGACCAGGCCGGAAGCCGTGGTCTGCTCGGCGTCGAGCGGCTGGACCACGATGCGGTCCTCGAGCGGCTTGATGGCAACCTTGGAACTGGTGGCGGTCGTCACGATCCGACCTCCCCCTTCGGAGATCTCGGCGGGGTTTGGATGTCTGGGGTGGCGACCTGGTAGATCCGTCGTCGCGGGTGCCGGATCTGCCCGTCGCTTGAGTTGGCACTCTCCATGGGGGAGTGCCAATGCTGAGACTATGCGGGCGTTAGCACTCAGTCAACCGGAGTGCCAACGCACGGCGCGTTGCGCGCCGATGCGCCGGTACGCTGACCCCGTACCGCGTCACAGGTGCCCGCCCGTCAAGGAGTACCGCCGATGACCGCAGAGCCCCTGCCCGACTGGTTCCACCCGCCGCCCGGCGGCTGGACCGCCGACGAGCTGGACGACACCACCGGCACGTACGTCCCCACCGGGATTCACCACGACAAGCTCGTCGTCCCGGTGCCCTTCCCCATGGACATCGGCCTGACCACGTTGTACCGCGCGCCGCGGTGACGGGCCGGTGAGCACCAACCCGGCCGTCGGCGACCCCCTCTCCGCCTTCCACCGCCTGCTGACCGACGAGGGACAGGCGCTGCTGGCGGAGCTGCGGTCCTACGACCCCGGGCGGGAGCTGGCCGTCGCCACCCGGCTGCGCCGAGACCACCCGGCCGGACTGGTCTCGGCGGCCATCGCCCAGGCCCGGCTGCGGCAGCGGGCGGCTGCGAAGTTCGGGCCCGGGGACGCGGCGCGCATGTACTTCACCCCCGACGGCGTGGAGCAGGCCACCCGCGCGAGTGTGGCCGCGTACCGCGCCGGCCGCCTCGCCGCCCTCGGGGTACGGCGGCTGGCCGACCTGTGCTGCGGCAACGGCGGCGACGCCATCGCGCTCGCCCGCGCCGGCATCGAGGTCCTGGCCGTCGACCGCTCCCCGCTGACCTGCGCGGTCGCCCGCGCCAACGCCGGAGCGCTGGGCCTGTCCGACCTCATCGAGGTGCGCTGCGCGGACGTGACGGAGGTGGACGCCTCCGGCTTCGACGCCGTCTTCGCCGATCCGGCCCGCCGCGGCGGTCGGGGCGGACGCGGCCGGATCTTCGATCCCGAGGCGTACTCGCCGCCGCTGTCCTGGGCGGTGGAGGCCGCCCGGCGCGCCCCGCTCGCCGCGCTGAAGGTGGCTCCCGGCATCCCGCACGAGTCGGTACCGGCGGACGCGGCGGCGGAGTGGATCTCCGACGGCGGGGACGTCAAGGAGGCCGTGCTGTGGTTCGGCGCCGCCTCGCACGAGGCGCCCCGGGTGCGCGCCACCCTGCTGCCCGGGCCCCGGACCCTGGACTCCGCCGGCCTGCCGGATCCTCCCCCCGGCCCCGTCGGCCGCTACCTGTACGAGCCGGACGGCGCGGTGATCCGCGCGCACCTGGTCGCGGAGGTGGCCGAGCGGGTCGGCGGGCGCCTGATCGACCCGACGATCGCCTACGTCACCTCCGACGAGCACCGCCCGACGCCGTACGCGACCGCGTACGAGGTCACCGACGCCCTCCCCTTCAACGTCAAGCGGCTGAAGGCGCTGCTGCGCGAGCGCGGTGTCGGGACGCTGACGGTCAAGAAGCGCGGCTCGGCGGTCGAACCGGAGGAGTTGCGCCGGAAGGTGAAGCCGTCCGGCCCGGGCTCGGCCACGGTCTTCCTCACCCGCGTCGCGGGCGCACCGACGATGCTCCTGGGCCGTCCGGTCCGCTGACGCCGCGTCCCGCGCCGGGTCCCACCCGAACGAGTGACGATCACATGACCCCGCCTGTGCGTCGCGCGGGCCTGCCATGACCGGCTCCGTGGTTCCGCGTATGACGCGGCCCGGCGTCAGCGACGGGGGGCGAGACGGGGGTGAGTATCCGGTGAAGGACGCGCAGGACCCCGCCGACCTGCTGTGCGCGTTCCGGGGCGTCTCGGGCGCCTGGGAGCGGGTTCGCCCTCACCGGGCGTCTCCGTGCGCGTCCGCGCTCTCGAAACGCCAGCGGTGGACCGGACGGTGGAGCAACTCCTTTGGTGGCGAGGGGAGTTCGGCGAGTTCGGCGTCGTAGGGGGCATCCCACCAGGTGATGACCAGGACGCGGTCGGCCGGGGCGGTGAACGTCTCGCGACGCAGGGGGGCGGGGTCGAGCACCTGGGCGCGGACCCACTCCAGTAGCTCGGCCCCGCGGCCGTCCGCCGCGCGGGCCTCCCACATCAGGGCGACGGTCATGTGTAGAGGTTCTCCGCGCTCGTCTCGTGCACATGGTCGTGCGTGTGTGCGTGCCCGTGCGCGCCGCTGTGCGAGGTGCCCGGGACGTGCGGTTCGGTGACCGGCAGGGAGGAGTCGGCCGACAGGTCCCGGTCGGAGGGGGCCCGGTCGCGGGCGACCATCTCGGCGCCCAGGGCCGCGACCATCGCGCCGTTGTCGGTGCACAGCTTCGGGCGCGGCACCCGCAGGGTGATCCCGGCCGCCTCGCAGCGCGCCTCGGCCATCGCACGCAGCCGCGAGTTGGCCGCGACACCGCCTCCGATCATCAGGTGGTCCACCCCCTCGTCCCGGCAGGCGCGCACCGCCTTGCGGGTCAGCACGTCGGTGACCGCCTCCTGGAAGGACGCGGCGACGTCGGCGACCGGCACCTCCTCGCCCGCGCTCCGCTTCGCCTCGATCCAGCGGGCGACGGCGGTCTTCAGGCCGGAGAAGGAGAAGTCGTAGGGCGCGTCGCGCGGGCCGGTCAGCCCGCGCGGGAAGGCGATGGCGTCCGGGTCGCCCTCGCGGGCGTAGCGGTCGATGACGGGCCCGCCGGGGAAGCCGAGGTTCAGCACCCGGGCGACCTTGTCGAACGCCTCGCCCGCCGCGTCGTCGATGGTGGCGCCCAGCGGGCGCACGTCGGAGGTGATGTCGGAGGACAGCAGCAGCGAGGAGTGGCCGCCGGAGACCAGCAGCGCCATGGTCGGCTCGGGCAGTGCGCCGTGTTCGAGCTGGTCGACGCAGATGTGCGAGGCGAGGTGATTGACGCCGTACAGCGGCTTGCCCAGCGCGTACGCGTACGCCTTGGCCGCCGAGACTCCCACCAGCAGCGCGCCGGCCAGGCCGGGGCCGGCGGTGACGGCGACGCCGTCGAGGTCGCCCGCGGCGACGCCGGCGTCCTCCAGGGCGCGCTGGATGGTGGGGACCATCGCCTCCAGATGGGCGCGGCTGGCGACCTCGGGCACCACACCGCCGTACCGGGCGTGCTCGTCCACGCTGGAGGCCACCGCGTCGGCGAGCAGGGTGTGCCCTCGCACGATGCCCACGCCGGTCTCGTCGCAGGAGGTCTCGATGCCGAGGACCAGGGGTTCGTCAGCCATGGGTCGTCGTTCCTTGGTGTTCCGTTGCGGGGTCGGGGGCCTGGTCCGGCGCGGTGTCCGGCGCGGTGTCCGTCGCGGGGCCGGCCGGGCGGCGCATCACGAGGGCGTCCGCGTTCCCGGGCTGGTAGTAGCCGCGGCGCAGGCCGACGGCCTCGAAGCCGAAGCGCTCGTACAGGCGCCGGGCCCGGTCGTTGTCCACCCGGACCTCCAGCAGGACCTCGTGGCACTCGAAGTCGGTCGCGGCGGTGAGCAGCGCGCTGAGCAGCCGGGCGCCCAGTCCGGTGCCCCATCGGTCGCGGGCCGCGGCGATGGTCTGGACGTCCCCGGTGCCGCCCGCGGCGGCGAGTCCGCCGTAGCCGACGACGCGGCCCGCGCCGTCCTCGGCGACGAGGTAGCGGCGGGTGGCGTGCGGGCCGCGCGCGCGGGCGAGTTCGGACCAGAACAGGGCGGGCGACCAGGCGTCGTACGGGAACAGCTCCCGTTCCAGCTCCAGCACCGGTTCGATGTCCCACCAGCGCATCTCGCGCAGGACGGGCCGCTCGGGGGCCTTCTCGGCGGCCGCGGTCACCGGGGCGTGACCACCTTGTAGTTGGCGGGCACCCTCGCGTCCGGGCGCCGCAGGTAGAGCGGCAGCGGCGGCAGGAAGCCCACCGCCTCCCCGCCGGCCTCCCCGTCGGCACCGGTGCCGGCCGCGAGCCGCTCGGCGGCCAGCGCCGCCAGCGCGGCCGCACAGACGTGCTCGGGCAGGTCACCGCGTACGCCGGTGAAGGTGTCCGCGTACAGCCGGGCCCCCATGCCCACGGCGGGGACGCCGGCGACCAGTTCGGCGATGTCGGCCGGCCGGTCCACGGCCGGGTCCCCGAGGCGGGTGCGGGCGTCGGCGTAGCGCGCCCAGTACACCTCCTTGCGGCGGGCGTCGGTGGCGACGACGAAGGGGCCTTCCAGCCCGGCCTCCCCGGCGGCGTGGGCGATGCCGTCCAGCGTGCACAGGCCGTGGACGGGGATGCCGCGGGCGGCCGCGAAGGCCGTCGCCGTCATCAGGCCGACCCGCAGGCCGGTGTACGGGCCGGGGCCGACGCCGACGACGATGCCGGTCACGTCGCCGAGCGCGGCGCCGGCTTCGGCCAGGACGCGGTCGACGGCCGGGAGCAGCAGTTCGCCGTGGCGGCGGGCGTCCACCTCGTCGGCGGCTGCGAGGGTCCTCGTCCCGTCGTGCAGGGCGACGGTGACGGCGGGGGTTGCGGTATCCAGAGCGAGCAGGAGCACGCTCTCAGCCTACGGCGCACCGCGGGCCGCCGGTGCCCGCCCGCAGCACGGCGACCGCTACCGACTGCTACCGTCGGACTTACGATCACACCGGTCCTCCAGGGCTCCGACAGGGCTCCGGGCACCGGCGGGGGAAGCGGCGAGTACCGGAGGCGGGCGAGACGGTGGCACGGAACAGCGCGGGTACGTTCGTGGCCGGGCTGACCGCGGCGGCACTCGCCGTCGTCGGCTTCCTGGCCTACCAGGCGTCCGCCGCGCAGGACCGGCGCGGACCCGCCGGCGAACCCGGGGCCGCCGCGTCGGCCTCGCCCTCCCCCGGCGCCGCGCGGAAGGACGCCCAGGCCCGCGAGGACCGCGAGAAGTCCAGGGAGCGCGAGGAGGCCGCGCCGCCGGCCGGCTCCGGTGCCGGCGAACGCGTCGTGTACTCCCTGCGCGGCGACCGGGTCTGGCTGGTGGGCGCGAACGAGCGGGTCACCCGGACCTACCGCGTCGTCCCCGGTGCGGTGGACCCGCTGCCGGGCGAGTACACCGTGAGCGAGGGCGGCCGCACCGAGCGCGTCACCGGATCCGACGGGGTGCCCGTCGCCCATGTGGTGCTGTTCACGCAGGTGGACGGGGTCGTGGTGGGCTTCAGTGCCGCCGTGGACGGCTCACTGCCCGAGGGGCCGCCGAAGGAGGGCACGGGCGGCATCCGCTCCAGGGCCGCGGACGGCGAGGCGATGTGGCGGTTCGCCACGGCGGGCACGAAGGTCGTCGTCGTTCCCTGAGCCCGGGGAACCCATGAGGTCCGGAGCCCCCTGAGCCCACCGGTCCTCCGGTCCGCCAGAGCCGCGCCCACGTTTGCCTCTCCCTCTTTCGAACAGATGGGAACAAGCGGACGAGCACCGAAGAAGGGGGCGGCGCGATGGCTCTGGGAACGGGCACGGCACCTGACAGGGACGGCGGCGGACAGCGGTCCGCCGGCATCGGCGGCCGGGAGGCTCGGGAGGAGTACCGGGAGACCGAGAAGGAGCGGGCCGACCGGCGGTGGACGGAACTCCTGCAGGAGGTCAGGGTCGCCCAGATGGGCATCCAGATCCTGCTCGGCTTCCTGCTGAGCGTCGCCTTCACCGAGCGGTTCACCGACCTGGGGGCCGTGGACCGCAACATCTACGTCGTCACCGTCGTCCTCGGCTCGGCCGCGACCGGCACCCTGATCGCCCCGGTGGCCCTGCACCGCTTCGTCACCGGACACCGGATGAAGCCCCAGACGGTGGAGTGGGCCGCCCGCCTCACCATCACCGGGCTGGTCCTGCTGCTGTGCACGGTCACCTGTGCCCTGCTGCTGATCCTGCGCGTGGTGCTGCACAACGGCCTGGCCTGGTGGATCGTCGGCGCGCTGTTCACATGGTTCGTGGGCGCCTGGTTCCTGCTGCCGGCCTGGGCGCGCCGCGTCGGGCCGAGGCAGCGGCAGCGGCAGCGGCAGCGGCAGCGGGAGGAGTAGAGGGGGCGAGGAGCAGAGCTCCCGGCGCCCCTCCCGCCCCGTACGGGCCCTCAGGCCGCCTCGGCCCGGGGGCCCTCGTCGTCCGGGCGATCTCCGGGAGCGGTACGGCGCTCGGGGGCCGGCGGTGTGGAGACCGCGTCGGCCGCGGCGCACGAGGCCAGCAGATCGCGCATCGGCACCGCTCCGGCGCCCGGCAGGTGCCCGGACACACCGGCGGGCGCGTCCTGCGCGGTCGTTCCGGGCTCTCGCACCTCGGCCTCCATGGGTCCTCCCGTGGCTCATGGGGCGGGGTGGTAAGGCGTACCTAACCACTCTTTCCGGCCTCCATGTGAACACGCCGGAGGCGCCGTGCGCAACATCTTGCCGACACGGTGTCGGAACCCGGTTCCAGGCGCGTACCGGTCGGGGTGCGTCCGTGCGGGCCCCCGGCCCCTACGCGCTCCCCCCGGGCTCCGCGAGGACGGACAGGTCCTGCTCCGACCAGCGCCCGCCGACTCCGGTCACCGTCACCGTCCGCACGTCCTCCCCGAAGCCGCCGGCCGCGGCGTCCCCGGCGCCACCGGCCGTATCCGCGGCCACGGCCCCCACGGACCGCTCGATGACCACGTGCAGCCGGTCCTCCGACAGCTCCTCGACCCTCCCCTCGCCCCACTCCACGACCACCACCGACTCCGGCAGCGAGACGTCGAGGTCCAGGTCCTCCATCTCCTCCAGGCCGCCGCCGAGCCGGTAGGCGTCCACGTGCACCAGCGCGGGCCCGTCGCCGAGCGGGGGGTGGACCCGGGCGATGACGAAGGTGGGGGAGGTGACCGCGCCGCGCACGCCCAGCCCCTCGCCCAGCCCGCGGGTGAGGGTGGTCTTGCCCGCCCCCAGTTCGCCGGTGAGCAGGACGAGGTCGCCGGGCAGCAGCAGCCGGGCCAGCCGCCGGCCCAGCTCCCGCATCCGGTCAGGGGTCTCGACGCGGATCCTCGCGGTCCGTCCGGAAGCCCGGGGACTCCGGGGCTCCCGGGGACTCGGGGGGTTCTGCCGGCTCTCCGGAACGGCCCCGGGGGCGGTCCCCGCGGCCCGGCGGTGCGGTGTGTCCATGGGTGTGGATGGTACGCGTCAGCAGCTCGGCCAGGCGGTCGCCGACCGCCTCGGGGTGCTCCAGCATCACCAGGTGGCCCGCGCCCTCCACCACCACCAGATCCGCGTGCGGCAGCGCTCCGGCCATCGCCTCGCTGTGCTCGCGCGGGGTGAGCAGATCGCGGTCGCCGGTGAGGATCAGCGCCGGCCGACCCTCCTCGAAGGCGGCCAGCGCGGCGGTCTTGTCGTGCTCGGCGAAGGCGGGGTAGAAGTCGGCGACCACGTCGACCGGCACCGACTCGATCAGCCGCTCCGCGAAGCGCGCCACCCCCGGGTCCACGTCGCGGCCGCCGAACGAGTACCGCTTGACCAGCCCCGTGAAGAGATCGGCGGTCGCCCGGCGCCCCCGCTCCACCAGATCGGCCCGCGCGGCCAGCGTCCTGAGCACCCCCGGCGCCATCCGCCGCAGCGCCCGGGCACCGGCGGCGGGCAGCCCGTAGGTCACCTCCGTGAGGTTGCCCGCCGAGGTGCCCAGCAGGGCCACCGCGGCGACGCGCTCGGCGACGTACCCGGGGTGGTGGTGGGCGAGCGCCATCACCGTCATCCCGCCCATCGAGTGGCCGACGAGGACGACCGGTCCGTTGGGGACGGCGGCGTCGAGCACCGCCTTCAGATCGCGTCCGAGCCGGTCGATGGTGACCGTCTCGCCGGCCCGCCCGCGCCCGGAGCGGCCGTGGCCGCGCTGGTCCCAGTAGACGGCGCGCAGGGCGGGGGTGGGGGGCGCGGTGGGCGCGATGCCGCGCAGGGCGGCGCGCTGGAAGTGCCAGACGTCCTGGGCGAGGCAGTAGCCGTGGCTGAAGACGACCGTGGGCGCGCCCTCGGGTATCGCGCCCTCCGGCTCGTCGGTCTCGTAGTACAGCTCGGTGCCGTCGTCGGCCACGGCCCGGCCGGGAGTGCCGCGCAGCGAGCCGTACGGACCGGCCGCGTCCAGGGCCAGGCGCGCTCTGTGGCGCACCGCCCGGTGCACGGTCAGCCGCTCGACGGCCACTCCCGCGGCCACGCCGGCCGCGGCCAGTCCCAGCACCGCGCCGGCCGCCCCCGCGCGACGCGCCCATCCCCTGCCGCCCGCGTCCTTCACGCCCGCGTCACGCTTCCGCGTTCAGGTGGACGCGCGGCACCCGGGCGCCGATCCGGGTGACGATCTCGTACCCGATGGTGCCCACCGCGCGCGCCCAGTCCTCGGCCGTCGGCTCGCCCGCGTCGCCCGGCCCGAACAGGACCGCCTCGTCGCCCTCCGCGGCCGCGTCGCCGCCCAGGTCCACCACGAACTGGTCCATGGCCACCCGTCCGGCGACCGTCCGCCACTTGCCCGCCACCAGCACCGGCCCGCTCCCCGAGGCGTGCCGGGGGACGCCGTCGGCGTAGCCGGCCGGGACCAGGGCCAGGGTCGTCTCACCAGGGGTGGTGTAGTGGTGGCCGTAGCTCACCCCGTGCCCGGCGGGCACCCGCTTGACCAGGGCGAGGCGGGCGCGCAGGGTCATCACCGGCCGCAGCCCGAAGTCCGCCGGCACGCCGACCTCGGGCGAGGGCGCGAGGCCGTAGACCGACACGCCGGTGCGCACCAGGTCGAAGTGCGCCTCGGGGAGGGTGAGGGTGGCGGGCGAGTTGGCGATGTGCCGCACCTCCGGGTCGAGCCCGGCGCGGGCCGCGGCGGCCAGGGCCTCGCGGAAGACGGCGAGCTGGGCGGCGATGGAGGGGTGGCCGGGCTCGTCGGCGCAGGCGAAGTGCGACCACACCCCGGCGACCCGCACCGTGCCCTCGGCCTCGGCGGCACGGGCGGCGGCGGTCAGCGCCTCCCAGCCGGCGGCCGGGCAGCCGCTCCGGCCCAGCCCGGTGTCGATCTTCAGATGGACGCGGGCGGTACGGCCGCAGACGCGGGCGGCGGCGGTGATCTCCCGCAGCGCCCACGGGTCGCTCGCCGACACGTCGACGTCCGCCTCGACCGCCTCGCGCCAGGGCCCGCCGGGCGTCCACAGCCAGCACAGCAGCCGGCCCCGGTCCCCGGCGGCGCGCAGCGCCAGCGCCTCCTCGGGGGTGGCCGTACCCAGCCAGTCCGCGCCCGCCTGCCGCGCGGCACGGGCGCAGGGGACCATGCCGTGGCCGTACGCGTCGGCCTTGACCACGGCCATCAGCCCGGCCCCGGCCGCGCGCCCGCGCAGGGCGCGGACGTTGGCACGCAGGGCGGCCAGGTCGATCTCGGCACAGACCCGGTGCGCGTCCGGGCGGGGCCGCACTGCCGCGCCGGTGGCGAAGGGCTCACTTACGACGTCCATCGCCCACCAGTGTCTCAGGTCCGCTTCCGGACGCCTCCCGGCCCGCCCGGTGTGTGCGGCCGGCTTCCGGCGAGGTGCCGGACGCCCGCCTCCCGGTGCCCGCCGGGGCACGCCGGGGCACGCCGGGCGCGGTACGCCCGCACGGTGCACCGGCGAGGGCGGGCCGGGGGCCGGCCGGTCCGGCCGGCCCCCGGCCCGCTCACCGCCGCGAGGCCCGCGGCGTACCGGGCCGGACGTCCGCCGTCACCGCCGCGTCCCCGCCACCCCCGGCGGCCTCCACGACGTCCCGCCAGGCCGGGCGCAGCGCCCCGGCCACGTCGAGCGCGCTGACCAGCGGCGCCGCGCGGCGGCCCGCCAGGCCGTGGACGTAGGAGCCCGCCACCGCCGCGTCCACGGGCGCCAGGCCGCAGGCGAGCAGCGAGCCGGCCAGCCCGGAGAGCACATCCCCGCTCCCGGCCGTCGCCAGCCAGCCGGTACCGGTGGGGTTGACCCGCAGCGGACCGTCCCCGCCGGGCGGGGCGACCACCGTGGTCGAGCCCTTGAGCAGCACCGCCGCCCCGTACCGCCGCGCCAGCTCCCGCGCCGAGGCCAGCCGCGCCGACTCGACCTCCTCGCGCTCGACACCCAGCAGCGCCGCCGCCTCACCGGCGTGCGGGGTGAGCAGGACGGGGGCCGTACGCTCCCGCAGCGGCCCGGCGTCCACCAGCCGCAGCCCGTCGGCGTCCACCAGCACCGGTACGTCCGAGGCCAGCACGTCCCGGACGCTCTCTCGCGCCTCGTCACCGTCGCCGAGCCCCGGCCCGACGACCCACGCCTGCACCCGGCCCGCCCGCGAGGGCGGGCCGGAGGAGACCAGCGTCTCGGGGAAGCGGGCGATCACCGCGCCGGCCGCGGGCCCGGCGTAGCGCACGGCGCCCGCGCCGCCGCGCAGCGCCCCCGCCACCGCCAGCACCGCCGCGCCCGGGTAGCGGGCGGAGCCGGCCGCGACGCCGACCACGCCGCGCCGGTACTTGTCGCTCTCGGCCGACGGGCGGGGCAGCACGGCGGCCACGTCCGCGTGCCGCGCGGCGCGTACCGCCGGCTCGGCCGCCTCCAGGTACGGGCCCAGGCCGATGTCGACCAGCCGCAGCGCCCCGGCGTGCTCGCGTGCGGGGTCGACCAGCAGGCCGGGCTTGTACGCCCCGAAGGTCACCGTCGCCGCCGCCCGCACCGCCACGCCGTGCACCTCGCCGGTGTCGGCGTCCACACCACTGGGCAGGTCCACGGCGACGACGGGCACCCCGGCCTCCGCGACGGCGTCGGCGATCTCCACCGCGCCCGGCCGCAGGCCTCCCCGGCCGCCGATGCCGACGATGCCGTCCACCACCAGGTCGGCCCGCCGCAGGAGCGCGGGCACGCCGGCGGGCGCGCCCTCCAGCGCGGTGTGGGCGGCGGGGGCCGCGACGGCCCGGCCCCCGGCCGTCCGCAGCGCGGCGAGTCCGCTCTCATGGACCCTCTCCGGGCTGAGCAGCAAGGCGGTCACCCCGGCGCCGCGCCGGGCCAGGTACGCCCCGGCGAAGAGCGCGTCCCCGCCGTTGTCGCCGCTGCCCACCAGCAGGACGATCCGGGTTCCGTAGACGCGCCCCAGCATCCCGGCGCAGGCGGCGGCCAGCCCGGCGGCGGCGCGGCGCATCAGCGCCCCGGGGGGCAGGCGCGCCATCAGCTCCCGCTCGGCGGCCCGTACGGTCTGCACGCTGTAGGCATCTCTCATGTCCTCAAGTCTGACCGCCCGCCGCCGGATCCACCCGCCTTCGGCGGCGCCGGCCGGGCACCCCGGCGGCCGGCTCCCGGTGATCAGCTCTCGGCGATCACGACGGCCGTCGCCACCCCCGCGTCATGGCTGAGGGAGACGTGCCAGTGGCGCACCCCCAGCTCGGCGGCGCGGGCGGCGACGGTGCCGGTCACCCGCAGCAGCGGCTGCCCGTGCTCGGAGGCGTGCACCTCCGCGTCCGTCCACACCAGCCCGCCGGGCGCGCCCAGCGCCTTGGCCAGGGCCTCCTTGGCGGCGAACCGCGCCGCCAGGGAGGCCACCGAGCGCCGCTCCCCGCCGGGCAGGGTCTGCTCGGCGGGGGTGAACAGCCGATCGGCCATGGCGGGGGTGCGGGCCAGCGCGCCGGCGAAGCGGTCGATGGAGGCGACGTCGATCCCCACCCCGACGATCACCGGCGGACCCCCGCCCGCCGGGGGCCCCCGGTCCGGCCGCGGGTCCGGTTCACTCCACCGTCACCGACTTGGCCAGGTTGCGCGGCTGGTCCACCTCGTTGCCGCGGGCCGTGGCCAGCTCGCAGGCGAAGACCTGCAGCGGCACGGTGGCCACCAGCGGCTGGAGCAGGGTGGGCGTGGCGGGGATGCGCACCAGGTGGTCGGCGTACGGCACGACCGTCTCGTCGCCCTCCTCGGCGATGACGATGGTCCGCGCGCCCCGGGCCCGGATCTCCTGGATGTTGGAGACGATCTTGTCGTGCAGCACGGACCGGCCGCGCGGCGACGGCACGACCACCACCACCGGCAGGTCCTCCTCGATCAGCGCGATCGGGCCGTGCTTGAGCTCTCCGGCCGCGAAGCCCTCGGCGTGCATGTACGCCAGCTCCTTGAGCTTGAGCGCGCCCTCCAGGGCGACGGGGAAGCCCACATGGCGGCCGAGGAAGAGCACGGTGTTCTTGTCCGCCAGGGAGCGGGCCAGTTCCCGCACCGGCTCCATGGTGGCCAGGACCTTCTCGACCTCCGTGGAGATCTGCGACAGCTCCCGGATCACCGAGCCGATCTCGTCGCCCCACTTGGTGCCGCGCACCTGGCCCAGGTAGAGGGCGACGAGGTAGCAGGCGACGAGCTGGGTCAGGAACGCCTTGGTGGAGGCGACCGCGACCTCGGGCCCGGCGTGGGTGTAGAGCACCGCGTCGGACTCGCGCGGGATCGTGGAGCCGTTGGTGTTGCAGATGGCCAGCACCTTGGCACCCTGCTCACGGGCGTGGCGCAGCGCCATCAGGGTGTCCATGGTCTCGCCGGACTGGCTGATGGCGACGACGAGCGTGCGCTGGTCCATGATCGGGTCCCGGTAGCGGAACTCGCTGGCCAGCTCGGTCTCGCAGGGGACGCGCGTCCAGTGCTCGATGGCGTACTTGGCGATCATCCCGGCGTGGTAGGCCGTGCCGCACGCCACGATGACGACCTTGTCGATCTCGCGCAGCACGTGGTCGGGGATGCGCACCTCGTCCAGGGCCAGCCGGCCGGCCTCGTCGATGCGGCCCAGGAGGGTGTCGGCGACCGCCTTGGGCTGCTCGGCGATCTCCTTGAGCATGAAGTAGTCGTAGCCGCCCTTCTCGGCGGCCGAGGCGTCCCAGTCCACGTGGTAGGCGCGGGTGTCGGCGGGGGCTCCGTCGAAGTCGGTGACCGTCACCCGGTCCCGCCTCAGCTCCACGACCTGGTCCTGGCCCAGCTCGATGGCCTCGCGGGTGTGGGCGATGAACGCGGCGACGTCGGAGGCGAGGAAGTTCTCGCCCTCGCCGACGCCGACCACCAGCGGCGAGTTCCGCCGGGCACCGACGACGGTGTCGGGCTCGTCGGCGTGGACGGCGACGAGGGTGAAGGCGCCCTCCAGCCGGCGGCACACCTGCCGCATGGACTCGGCCAGGTCGCCGCAGGAGGAGAAGTTCTCGGCGAGCAGGTGGGCCACGACCTCGGTGTCGGTCTCGGAGGTCAGCTCGTGGCCGCGCTCGGCCAGTTCGGCGCGGAGCGCGGCGAAGTTCTCGATGATGCCGTTGTGGACGACCGCGACCCGCCCGGAGTTGTCCAGGTGCGGATGCGCGTTGGCGTCGGTCGGCCCGCCGTGGGTGGCCCACCGGGTGTGACCGATGCCGGTGGCGCCGGCCGGCAGCGGGCGCTCGTCCAGCAGCTTGCCGAGGTTGCCCAGTTTCCCGGCCTTCTTCGCGGCGGCCAGCCCGCCGTCGGCGAGGACGGCAACGCCCGCCGAGTCATAACCGCGGTACTCCAACCGCTTCAGTCCCGCGATGACGACGTCGAGGGCGGACTGCCCTCCCACATAACCAACGATTCCGCACATGTGATGCAGCCTAAGGGCAGTCGGGGGCGAGGGCTGTCAGCGCCCTCGCCCTATTCGTCCGACCGCCCGTCTGACGATCTCCAGGTACTCCGCCTCCTCGCACCGCGGCATGCCGCCCGGCCGGTACGTCTCCAGCGCGTCGTCGGGGTGCTCCCCCAGGTCCGCGTCGGGCAGTTCGTCCAGGAGTTCCTCCCACGCCCGGGCGTCGCACGCCTCGGCGGATCTCTGCGCGGCGAGGCGGCGGCGCGCCGTGCGGGAGCGCTGGAACGGAAGCGGCATACGGATCCCCTCCGGGCCGGTGGCAGACGGACCCCGCCGGAAGCGGGCAGGGGCCCGCGCGGCGGGTTCACACACATGGAGCAAGTGCGCGAATGCGGTCAACGTATCCGCGCCGGACCGCCGCGTACACCCCCTCGCACGCACATCTGTGCTGCTGATCACATGGGAACGGCCGTGAGACCGGCCGCGCGCGGCCCGACAATGGGCCCGTGTCCACCCCCGTCACCGCCTCCGGGCCCTCCGCCGCGTCCGGTGTCCTGTCGCAGCAGCGCCGCGGCCGGCCGTCCGACGCGAGTCCCTTCGTCGACCTCGGACGGGCCGAGTGGAGCGCCCTGCGGGAGAAGACCCCGCTGCCCCTGACCGCCGCGGAGGTGGAGGAGCTGCGCGGACTCGGCGACGTCATCGACCTCGACGAGGTGCGGGACGTCTACCTGCCGCTGTCCCGGCTGCTCAACCTCTACGTCGGCGCCACCCACGGGCTGCGCGGCGCGCTCAACACCTTCCTCGGCGACGCGGGCGGCGGGCACGGCGCCCAGCGCGGCACCCCGTTCGTCATCGGGGTCGCGGGCAGCGTCGCGGTCGGCAAGTCCACGGTGGCCCGGCTGCTGCGTGCGCTGCTGGCCCGCTGGCCCGAGCATCCGCGGGTGGAGCTGGTGACCACTGACGGCTTCCTGCTGCCGAACGCGGAGCTGCACCGGCGCGGGCTGATGGCGCGCAAGGGGTTCCCCGAGTCCTACGACCGCCGCGCCCTCACCCGGTTCGTCGCGGACGTCAAGTCGGGCCGGGAGGAGGTCACCGCCCCCGTCTACTCGCACCTGATCTACGACATCGTTCCCGGCGAGGTGCTGACGGTGCGCCGCCCCGACATCCTGATCGTCGAGGGACTCAACGTCCTCCAGCCGGCCCTGCCGGGCAAGGACGGCCGCACCCGGCTGGCCGTCGCCGACTACTTCGACTTCTCCGTCTACGTGGACGCGCGCACCGAGGACATCGAGCGGTGGTACCTGGGCCGCTTCCGCAAGCTGCGCGAGACGGCCTTCCAGAACCCGTTCTCCTACTTCCGCAGGTACACGCAGGTGTCGCAGGAGGAGGCGCTGGACTACGCGCGCGGGATCTGGCGGACGATCAACCGTCCGAACCTCCAGGAGAACATCGTCCCGACCCGGGGCCGCGCCGGCCTGATCCTGCGCAAGGGCCCGGACCACAAGGTCCAGCGCCTGTCGCTGCGCAAGCTCTGAACGGCCGCGGCACGCGCGCCGTCGGGCGGCGGCGTCCAGCCGCGGTCGGTGGTGGAGGCCGGGGCGTCCGTCGGGTACGGCCTGCCCGACGACCGTGAACCCCGCCCGCGCCGGCACCGCCCGCGAGGCCGGGTTGTCGAGCGTGATGACGGCCCTCGGCTCCGCGAGCCGGTACGGCCCGCCGGCCGGCCGCTTCGCCGCACCGCACGGAGGACACGGCCCGCGCCGGCTCGGCTCACGCCGGGCGTGAGGGACAGGAGGCGGGGGCGGCCGGGGCCGCCCCCGCCTCCTGTCGTGCCCGGGCCGCGCGCCCGCACGGACCGTCAGCCCAGCGCCGACTTGACCTCGTCCGCCAGCCGCTGAGCCACCGCGCGGGCCTGCTCCAGGTCGGCGGCCTCGACCATCACCCGCACCAGCGGCTCGGTGCCGGAGGAGCGCAGCAGCACCCGGCCGGTCTCGCCCAGTTCCTTCTCGGCCTCGTTCACGGCGGTGGCCAGCCGGGCCGAGGAGGTGACCCGGGTCTTGTCCACGTCCCGCACGTTGACCAGCACCTGCGGCAGGCGCCGCATGACGCCCGCCAGCTCCGCCAGGGGCCGGCCGGTGGCGGCCACCCGCGCGGCCAGCATCAGACCGGTCAGGGTGCCGTCGCCGGTGGTGGCGTGGTCCAGGGCGATCACGTGCCCGGACTGCTCGCCGCCCAGCGAGTAGCCGCCGCGCTTCATCTCCTCCAGCACATAGCGGTCGCCGACCGCCGTCTGGAGCAGTTCGACGCCCTCGTGCTCCATGGCGAGCTTGAAGCCGAGGTTGGACATCACCGTGGCCACCACGGTGTTCCTCCGCAGCGTGCCGGCCTCCTTCATGCCCAGGGCCAGCACGCTGAGGATCTGGTCGCCGTCGATCTCCTCGCCGGCCGCGTCCACGGCCAGGCAGCGGTCGGCGTCGCCGTCGTGGGCCACGCCCAGGTCGGCGCCGTGCTCGACGACGGCCGCGCGCAGCCCCTGGAGGTGGGTGGAGCCGCAGCCGTCGTTGATGTTGAGCCCGTCGGGCTCGGTGGCGATGGTGACCACCTCGGCGCCCGCCCGCGCGAACGCCTCCGGGGAGACCCGCGCCGCCGCGCCGTGCGCGCCGTCGATGACGACCCTGAGCCCGTCGAGCCGGTTGGGCAGGACGCCGACGAGGTGGGCGACGTACTTGTCGAAGCCCTCGTCGTACTCCTTCACCCGGCCCACCCCGGCGCCCGTCGGGCGGTCCCAGGGCTCACCGGAGGCGTGCTCGCGGTAGGTCCGCTCGATGCGGTCCTCCAGCTCGTCGGCGAGCTTGTGGCCGCCGCGGGCGAAGAACTTGATGCCGTTGTCGGGCATGGGGTTGTGGCTGGCGGACAGCATCACGCCCAGGTCGGCGCCGAGCGCGCCGGTCAGGTACGCCACGGCCGGGGTCGGCAGCACGCCCACCCGCAGCACGTCCACGCCCGCACTGGCCAGCCCGGCCACCACGGCGGCCTCCAGGAACTCCCCGGACGCGCGCGGATCACGTCCGACCACCGCCACCGGGCGATGGCCCTTGAACGTACCCGCCTCGGCGAGCACGTGCGCCGCCGCGACCGACAGACCGAGCGCCATTTCGGCGGTCAGGTCGGCGTTGGCGACTCCGCGCACACCGTCCGTACCGAAGAGTCGTCCCACCGTGGTTCCTCCGAGTTCCGAGCTGAGCTCCGGGCATGCCGAGGCCCGGTCGATCCAGGTATACGCCCCTTGGCGGCGGATTCGGCACGGCCGTGACCGCGGCGTGCCGACGGTCGCCCCACCGGACGCGCCGGTCCGGAGGCGGGCGGTGGCCCGAAGACGAGCGCCCCGACGCACCGTGACGGTGCTGTCGGGGCGCTCATCAGCGGATCCCAGGGATTCCAGCAGACAGCGAGGCGCTGATCAGCGCTTGCTGTACTGGGTACCCTTGCGGGCCTTCTTCAGACCGGCCTTCTTCCGCTCGACCGCGCGGGCGTCGCGGGTCAGGAAGCCGGCCTTCTTCAGCGGGCCGCGGTTGTTCTCCACGTCCGCCTCGTTCAGGGCGCGGGCCACGCCCAGGCGCAGCGCGCCGGCCTGGCCGGAGACGCCGCCGCCGCTGATGCGGGCGACGACGTCGTAGCGGTTGTCCAGCTCCAGAACCTTGAACGGCTCGTTGACTTCCTGCTGGTGCACCTTGTTCGGGAAGTAGGCCTCGAGGGTGCGGCCGTTGATCTTCCACTGGCCGCTGCCCGGAACGATGCGGACGCGGGCGATGGCGTTCTTGCGTCGCCCGGTGCCGGCGCCCGGCTGGGGCTCACCGAAACGGGACGCGAGGGACTCGGTAGTGTACTCCTCGACGCCCTCGGGGGTCTCGGTGGTGTACTGCTCGACCTCTTCGATCGGGGTCTCGGCGGTGGTCTCGGCCACGGTTCTCCTTAAGCTCTCTTCAGTCTTGGTTGTGGCCGGACTACTGCGCGACCTGGGTGATCTCGAACGGGACCGGCTGCTGGGCGCCGTGCGGGTGGTTCTCGCCCGCGTAGACCTTCAGCTTCGAGAGCATCTGGCGGCCCAGGGAGTTCTTCGGGATCATGCCCTTGATGGCCTTCTCCACGGCCTTCTCCGGGTTGTTCTTCAGCAGGTCGTCGTAGCGGACGGACCGCAGACCGCCGGGGTAGCCGGAGTGGCGGTAGGCCAGCTTCTGGGTCCGCTTGTTGCCGGAGAGGTGCACCTTGTCGGCGTTGATGATGATGACGAAGTCACCAGCGTCAACGTGCGGCGCGTACACCGGCTTGTGCTTGCCCCTCAGAAGGGTGGCGGCCTGGGAGGCCAGACGGCCCAGGACGACGTCGGTGGCGTCGATGACGTGCCACTGGCGCTGGACGTCGCCGGGCTTGGGGCTGTACGTACGCACGGTCGTAGCCTTCGCTTCTTCAGTGAGTGTTTCCTGACAAGGTCACCGGAGATCACGACAGCCCTGACCGCACTCCGGTGACGCAAGCCGGCGCGGGTCGCTGGTCATCGTCCTGGTGGACCAGGCGTAGCGGCCTCTCACGTGAGAACGAGCAAGCCAATACGCACAACGAACCAGCAGGATACCGGCCGTCCTCCGCACGGGTCAAAACGCCCCTCCCCCGGAGGGCGCGCCGGAGCCCTCCCGCGGACCTCTCAGCGCGCCCGCGCCACCCGCCCCTCCTCCCAGACCGGCTCCGGCGCCTCGCGCACCCTGCCGTCCGCGCCGAAGACCAGGAAGCGGTCGAAGGAGCGGGCGAACCAGCGGTCGTGCGTCACCGCCAGCACCGTCCCCTCGTACGCCTCCAGCCCCTGCTGGAGCGCCTCGGCGCTCTCCAGGTCCAGGTTGTCGGTCGGCTCGTCCAGCAGCAGCGCCGTCGATCCGGCCAGCTCCAGCAGCAGGATCTGGAAGCGGGCCTGCTGACCGCCCGACAGCTTCCCGAAGGGCTGCTCGGCCTGGCGGTCCAGCTCGTAGCGGCGCAGCGCGGACATCGCCGCGCCCCGGTCCTTCGCGTGCCCGGTCCACAGGACGTCGAGCAGGGTGCGGTCCTCCAGCTCGGGGTGGGCGTGTGTCTGGGCGAAGTGGCCGGGCACCACCCGGGCGCCCAGCTTCCACCCGCCGGTGTGGGCGACGTCGCCGCCGGCCAGCAGCCGCAGGAAGTGCGACTTCCCCGAGCCGTTGGAGCCCAGCACCGCGACCCGCTCCCCGTAGAAGACCTCCAGGTCGAACGGCTTCATCAGCCCGGTCAGCTCCAGCCCGGAACAGGTGACCGCCCGCACCCCGGTGCGCCCGCCGCGCAGCCGCATCCGGATGTCCTGCTCGCGCGGCGGCTCCTGCGGAGGGCCCGCCTCCTCGAACTTCCGCAGCCGGGTGCGGGCCGCCTGGAGGCGGGAGGCCATGCCGCTGTTGTAGGCGGCCTTCTGCTTGAGGGTGTTCACCAGTTCCTTCAGCCGGGCGTGCTGCTCGTCCCAGCGCCGCCGCAGCTCCTCGAAGCGGGCGAAGCGCTCCTTGCGGGCCTGGTGGTAGGTGGCGAAGCCGCCGCCGTGGACCCACACGTCCGATCCGGCCGGGCCCGGCTCCACGCTGACGATCTTCTGCGCCGCCCGGGCCAGCAGCTCGCGGTCGTGGGAGACGAACAGGACCGTCTTGCGGGTCTCGGCCAGCCGCTCCTCCAGCCAGCGCTTGCCGGGGACGTCCAGGTAGTTGTCCGGCTCGTCCAGCAGCAGCACCTCGTCCGGGCCGCGCAGCAGCGCCTCCAGCACCAGCCGCTTCTGCTCGCCGCCCGACAGGGTCCGCACCTGCCGCCACTGCGCCTTGTCGTAGGGGACGCCGAGCGCGGCGGTGGTGCACACGTCCCAGGCGGTCTCGGCCTCGTAGCCGCCGGCCTCCGCCCAGTCCGCCAGCGCCTGCGCGTAACCCATCTGGGCGGCCTCGTCGTCGACCTCCATGATCTTCAGCTCGGCGGCGTCCACAGCCTCCGCGGCCTGGCGCACCCGCGGCCGGGCCACCGAGACCAGCAGGTCGCGCACCGTGCGCTCGTCCCGGACCGAGCCCACGAACTGCGGCATCACCCCGAGCCCGCCACCGACCGTCACCGTGCCGCCGTGCGGCCTCAGCTCGCCGGCGACCAGCCGCAGCAGCGTCGTCTTACCGGCCCCGTTGGCGCCCACCAGGGCCACCACCGAGCCCTCCCCCACCCGGAACGAGACGTCGCCGAGCAGCGCCCTCCCGTCGGGCAGGTAGTACTCCAGGTGCGCGGCCTCGACGTGTCCCATCCCCCGACTGTGAACGCGCCGGCGGCCTCGCGGCAAGCGAATAAGATGCGGGGCATGAGCTTTGGGCAGGGGGGGCCGGGCTGGGGCCCGGGAGGGCCGTCCGGACAGCCGGGGCCGTCGGAGCCGTCCACGCCGGACTGGGCGGCGCTCGCCGAGCGGAGCGAGCGCGCCCGCACCCGGCGCCGCCGCTGGCTGGGGATCGGCGGCGGAGCGGTGGCGGCGGCCGTCGTCGCCGCGATCGTCGCGATCGCCGTCGTCAACGAGGGCGGACCGGGCTCCAGCCCTTCCGCCGCCGCCTCGGACTCCCCGACGCCTTCGGCCGCCGATACACCGCGGCCCGACCCGGAGCAGCCGGAGCCGACCTTCTCCTCCGAGCCGCCTCCCCCGCCACCGGACCCCCGGGACTTCCTCTCCAGCGCCGGGAAGGACACCGCCCCGCTCGGCGCCGGCACGCTCTTCCCCGGCGACTCGATGAAGGCCAACGACCGCACCTACGACAAGGGCGCCACGGCCTCCACCAAGAGCTGCGCGTCCGGCACCCAGGGCGCGCTCGGCGCGGTGCTGACCGACAACGGCTGCCGCGAGCTGATCCGGGTGACGTACGTGCGCGAGGGGGTGGCGGTCACCGTCGGCGTCGCGGTCTTCGACGACGCCGAGGCCGCGCGCACGGCCAAGGAGCGGTCCCGGCCCAACGTCGCCTCACTGCCCGGCTCGGGCGTGCCCACCTTCTGCCGGGGCGGCGTGACCTGCCGCACCTCCGCCAACGCGCTGGGCCGCTACGCGTACTTCACCATCTCCGGCTACACCGGCGGCAAGGACGTCACCCCCTCCGAGACCGCCGCCCGCCAGGCGGGCCTGGACGCCGCCGACTTCGCCTTCGCCCGCATCCTCGAACGCGGCCGGGAACAGGCGGCGGCCTCGGTCACGGGCTGACGCGCCGACCGGACCGGGGCCACGGACCGGGCGGCGCGGGGATGTCAGTCCTGTCAACGCCCCTGGTGGCCACCACGACCGCCGCGGCCACGATCTCGGTGGTGCCGGCCATCTCGCGCCGGGTGTCGGCGCTCTTGCCTCACAGGGCCTTGTCGGGACCGCTGTCCAGCGGGAAGGTGCCCTTGGCCGCTGTCCCAGACGGTCCCCGGCCGCCTGGACGGGTGCCGCCGTCGGGCCCGCCAGCACCACGACGCCGGCGGTTGCCCACCGGTACCGGCCAACCCCTCAGCAGCCTCCGCGAAGTCGACCACCTCCGGAATGAGAGTCGTGCCACCTGTCACACAGGTACCGCAGCGCACCGGAGTGCCGGACGAACCGCCACCCGGCGCCGCCCCCGTCCACTGACGTCGCCGTCAACTACTGCCGTCACCCCACGCAGAAGCCCCGCCAGGACACACCCGACGGGGCTTCAAACCTGCTATCGCGACCAAGAGACGAACCCCTGGGGGGGTTCACGCCGAAGAGTCTGCCTCAGCAAGGTTCCCGGCGATCATCCCCCGGAAGAAATCCGAGAAGGTTCGGTATCTTTCGATTTCCCCGCCTGCAAGCCGGATAACCGGAGCCGGTCGATTCGGCTCTCTCGCACACGGCATGACGAGGATGTCGATGTCCGTTCGTGACGCACCGATGGGAATCAAGCGGGAGAAATCCTCTCCTCGCTCAATCTGCACCTCATCCTCGATCAGCCGTCTCTCCGCACGCGGCGAGGTCGCCGCTGGAGAAGCAGTCCATCGCCGCGTTGATGCCGAGGATGTCCTTGGCGATCTCGACCAGTTCCTTGACCGCCCGCTTGACCCTCCGCTGAGCGGCCGCCTGCTGGGACTGGGCCATGTTGAAGGCGACCTCGGCCTCCTGGGCGTCCCTCTCCTCCCGGTGATCTCCGGTGGCTTGATGTCCCAGCCGTTCGCACCCAGGGAGCAGTTCCAGCCCTGGAAGCACTCGGCCGGTGCCGGACCGGTCGGGTCCGAGAGTGTGACCGGGCTGTCGTTGGCGTAGGCGTAGCCGTTGATCTGCTGGGGCTGGGTGTAGCCGATGACTGGATCAACGGAAATGAACTTGCCCAGCGACGAGTCGTACTCGCGCGCCCCGATGCTCGTCAGCCCGGTCCGGGCGTCGATCGTGCCGCCGACGAAGCCCTTCTCGCCCGGCCAGGTGCCGCTCGCCCGGCCCCGCTCCAGCCCGTAGGGGTCGGAGCGGCGCTGTGCGACGGTGCCGGTGGTGGCGTCGATGGCCAGCTCGCCGGTGCCGTGCTGGTCGGAGGCGAGGGAGGACAGCGTGCCGTCGTCGGTGCGGACGGCGACCGTCTGGCCGGCGAAGGAGTCGTAGCCGAACCAGTCCCCGGCCTCGGCCGCCGCGGCGGCGATGCTGCCGGATCCCTTGCCCTGGTGGAGGTCGAGGGCGGCGGGCCCCTTGCCCAGGCCGGCGGGCGGGCCGTAGAGGATCTGCGCCGATCCCGCGTCGGTCTCCTCACCGATGTCCTCGTAGGGGGGGAGCCGACCGCCAGGTCGGCGCGGCCGTCCTCGTTGTGGTCGAAGGTCGCCAGGGCGTGGCCGTAGCGGTCTCCCGGCTCGGCCGCCCCCGGGATCCCCCCGGTGTCCTGGGAGATCTCCTCCGCGCCCTGCCCGCCGCCGTAGACGATGTGGACGGCCCCGGCCTCGGGGTGTCCGGAGACCGTGGCCCCGGGGTCGGTGATCGCGATGCCGCGGACGCCGTCGCCGTTGAAGTCCGATTCGGTGCCGGCGGTGCACCCCGCGGCCACCGCCCGGCCGACAAGGGGCGGCGCACCGCCCGGCAAGGTCAGTGCGGCCACCAGGGCCAGCCCGAACAGCCTGTGCGTGTGCGCATGTCCCGCCCCCGCTTTGTGAAGATCCTTTGAGGCGAATGAAATCCCGGTGGGTCTTTCTTTTCGCATGTTCGCTGGTCAAGGACCTGACAAAGGAATGGCTGGAAACGCACGGTTGGGGGCTGGCCACCGGGGGCTCATCCGGCGGAAACGGCTCCGAACGCCACCGCCCCGCCCGGTCGGCGGGCAGGGCGTGGCGGCCGTTCAGCAGCAGCCGGCCGCCACGCCCGCCGCCGGGCCCGCGCCCGGGAGCGTACGGCGGTTGCGCGCCTCGGCGTTGCGCGCGGCCAGCAGTTCGTCGGCCGGGTAGCCGACCTCCTCCAGGGTGAGCCCGTGCGGCCGCACCACGTGCACCGCCGAGTCCCGCATCCCGGCCGCCAGCACCTGCCCCGGCCACGCCGGCGGGCGGTGCCCGTCGCCGACGAAGAGCAGTGCGCCCACCAGCGAGCGCACCATGTTGTGGCAGAAGGCGTCGGCGACCACCCTGGCCTCCACGACGCCGTCGGGGCGCCGCCGCCAGCTCAGCTCCCTGAGCGTCCGTATGGTCGTCGCGCCCTCGCGCCGCTTGCAGTAGGCGGCGAAGTCGTGCTCCCCCAGCAGGCGCTCGGCCGCCTCGTTCATGGCGTCCACGTCCAGCGGCCAGTCGTGCCACAGCACATGGCCGCGCTGGAGCGGGTCCACCCCTCCCGGGTGGTCGCAGACGCGGTAGGCGTAGCGGCGCCAGATCGCCGAGAAGCGCGCGTTGAAGTGGGGCGGGGCCTCACCGACGCGGTGCACCCGTACGTCGTGCGGCAGGCGCCCGGCCAGCCGGCGCGGCAGCCGCTCCCGGTGCGCCTCCCACAGGTCGGCGGGCAGGTCGGCGTGCGCCACCTGGCCGCGGGCGTGAACGCCCGCGTCGGTGCGGCCGGCCACCGTCAGCTCGAAGACCTCTTCCGAGCGGGTGACCACCCGCAGCGCGTCCTCCAGCTCGCCCTGCACGGTGCGCCGCCCGCGCTGCCGCGCCCAGCCGGAGAACTCCCTGCCGTCGTACGACAGGTCCAGCCGGACCCGTACGTACCCGGGCTCCACGTCGTCGCTCACACCGTGTTCCTCTCGAAAAGCGCGTAAACGGCGGCGGACCCGCTCCCGGAAAAGGGGAGGCGGGTCCGCCGCGGTGTGCTCGGAGTGCTCCGGAGCGGGGAACGCCTCAGGCGTCCTTCTTCTCCTCGGCCGGAGCCTCGGCCGCGGCCTCGGTCTCCCCGGACTTCTCCTCGGCCGGGGCCTCGGCGGCCTCGTCCTGCCCGGCGTCCTTCTTGAGGTCCTTCACGGCCTCGTCGCCCGCGGCTTCCTTGGCCGTGCGCTTCGTGGCGGCCTCGGCCTCGCCGACGGCCTCCTGCTGCACGGTCAGGGCCTCCACCAGCTCGATGACCGCCATGGGCGCGTTGTCGCCGCGGCGGTTGCCGATCTTGGTGATGCGGGTGTAACCGCCGGGGCGGTTCTCGTAGCGCGGGCCGATCTCGGTGAAGAGCGTGTGCACGACGCTCTTGTCGAGGATCGTGCGCATCACCTGACGGCGGTTGTGAAGGTCGCCCTTCCTCGCCTTGGTGATCAGACGCTCGGCCACCGGGCGCAGGCGGCGGGCCTTGGCCTCGGTGGTGGTGATGCGGCCGTGCTCGAAGAGGGCGGTGGCGAGGTTCGCCAGCATGGCCTTCTCGTGCGCGGCGCCGCCGCCGAGGCGGGCGCCCTTGGTGGGCTTCGGCATGGTTCTTCTCCTCGATGTCTGCACCGGCCGTATCAGGTACCGGTGTCAGTGTCCGTACGGGCTTGTGCCCGCCGGAGCCGGGGCGTGCGACCGCACTCGCAGGCTCGGTCGTACGCTCCGGAGAGCGTGGGCCGACCGGGCGCGGGCGGGTGCCGCGCCCGGCCGGGGTGCCGGTGTGGAACGGCGTCAGTACCGCTCGGTGCCGGTCAGTACTGCTCGGTCTCGACGAAACCGGAGTCCGCGTCGTCGTCGGCGCCGAAGGCGTCCGCGGCGGCGGTCGGGTCGAATCCGGGCGGGCTGTCCTTGAGGGTCAGACCCATGCCGGCCAGCTTCGCCTTGACCTCGTCGATCGACTTGGCGCCGAAGTTGCGGATGTCGAGCAGGTCCGCCTCGGAGCGGGCCACCAGCTCGCCCACCGAGTGGATGCCCTCGCGCTTGAGGCAGTTGTAGGAGCGGACGGTCAGCTCCAGCTCCTCGATCGGCAGGGCCAGATCGGCGGCGAGCGCGGCGTCCGTCGGGGACGGGCCCATGTCGATGCCCTCGGCGTCGACGTTCAGCTCGCGGGCCAGGCCGAACAGCTCGACCAGGGTCTTGCCGGCGGAGGCCATGGCGTCACGCGGACGCATGGACTCCTTGGTCTCGACGTCGACGATCAGCTTGTCGAAGTCGGTGCGCTGCTCGACACGGGTCGCCTCGACCTTGTAGGTGACCTTGAGGACCGGCGAGTAGATGGAGTCGACCGGGATGCGGCCGATCTCCTGGCCGGCCTGCTTGTTCTGCACGGCGGAGACGTAGCCGCGACCGCGCTCGACGGTCAGCTCCATCTCCAGCTTCCCCTTGCCGTTCAGCGTGGCGAGGACCAGGTCGGGGTTGTGCACCTCGACACCGGCCGGCGGGGCGATGTCGGCGGCGGTGACCAGACCCGGGCCCTGCTTGCGCAGGTACATCACGACCGGCTCGTCGTGCTCCGAGGAGACGACCAGGCTCTTGATGTTGAGGATCAGGTCGGTGACGTCCTCCTTGACGCCCGGCACGGTGGTGAACTCGTGCAGGACGCCGTCGATCCGGATGCTGGTCACGGCAGCACCGGGGATCGAGGACAGGAGCGTGCGACGCAGGGAGTTTCCGAGGGTGTAGCCGAAGCCCGGCTCCAGCGGTTCGATCACGAACCGGGAACGGAACTC
Organism: Streptomyces shinuiensis; assembly: GCF_043660855.1. Classification (NCBI taxonomy): domain Bacteria; kingdom Bacillati; phylum Actinomycetota; class Actinomycetes; order Kitasatosporales; family Streptomycetaceae; genus Streptomyces; species Streptomyces shinuiensis. Next base: position 2,323,362 of record NZ_JBIHML010000001.1, read on the forward strand.
GTCCACGACCTCTTCGGTCAGTGAGGGGCGCTGAGCGATCAGCATGGGGATGTGCCTCCAGTCTTCGGCAACCGCTATTTGATGCCGAGCACCGGGCGGGGGCCCGGTTGCCTACTGCAAGGGTACGGGCGGTGCGGCCCGTGCGGGCCGCACCGCCCGTGACCGTGAGCCGGTGCTCCGGATTACTTGGAGTACAGCTCGACGATCAGCTGCTCCTGCACCTGGGTGTCGATCACCTGGCGCTCGGGCAGCGAGTGGACGAGGATCCGCATCTTCGACGGGATGGCCTCGAGCCACGCCGGCACCGTCTTGTCCCCGGCCTCCGCCTGCGCCACCTGGAAGGGGGTCAGGTTACGGGAGGACGGGCGGACCTCGACGATGTCGCTGGGAGCGACGCGGGCCGACGGGATGTCGGTCTTGCGGCCGTTCACCATGATGTGTCCGTGGCGGACGAGCTGGCGGGCGTGGTCGCGGGACTTGGCGAAGCCGGCCCGGTAGACCACGTTGTCCAGACGGGACTCCAGAATGCGGAGCAGGTTCTCACCCGTCTTGCCCTGCTTGCGGTTGGCCTCGTTGAAGTAACCGCGGAACTGCTTCTCGAGGACACCGTAGATGCGGGCGGCCTTCTGCTTCTCACGCTTCTGCAGCAGGTACTCGCTGTCCTTGGTGCGCCCGCGTCCGTGCTCACCCGGGGGGTAAGGACGGATCTCGATCGGGCACTTCGCGCTCTCGCACTTGGCTCCCTTGAGGAAGAGCTTCTGCTTCTCCCGACGGCAACGCTTGCAGTCGGCCCCGGTGTAACGCGCCATGTTCGTGTATCTCCTACTTCTGCCGGCTCAGACGCGGCGACGCTTCGGCGGGCGGCAGCCGTTGTGCGGGGTCGGGGTGACGTCCTGGATCGAACCCACCTCGAGGCCGGTGGCCTGGAGGGAGCGGATCGCGGTCTCACGGCCGGAGCCGGGACCCTTGACGAACACGTCGACCTTGCGCATGCCGTGCTCCTGCGCGCGACGGGCGGCCGACTCGGCGGCCATCTGCGCGGCGAACGGCGTCGACTTGCGCGAACCCTTGAAGCCCACGTGACCGGCGGAAGCCCAGGAAATCACGTTGCCGGTGGGGTCGGTGATGGAAACGATGGTGTTGTTGAACGTGCTCTTGATGTGAGCGTGCCCGTGGGCGACGTTCTTCTTCTCCTTGCGGCGCACCTTCTTGGCGCCGGCCGTACGGCCCTTCGGAGGCATAGAAAAATACTCCTATGGAGGTGGTCGGTCCTGCGGTCCGGACCACTGACGGTGTCCGGTGAGGACTACTTCTTGCCCGGCTTCTTCTTGCCGGCGATCGCGCGACGCGGGCCCTTGCGGGTGCGGGCGTTGGTGCTGGTGCGCTGGCCGTGGACGGGCAGGCCGCGGCGGTGACGCAGACCCTGGTAGCTGCCGATCTCGACCTTGCGGCGGATGTCGGCCTGGATCTCGCGGCGGAGGTCACCCTCGGTGCGGATGTTGGCCTCGACGTACTCACGGATCCTGACGAGCTCTTCCTCGGTCAGGTCGCGGACGCGGGTGTCCGGGTTCACACCGGTGTTCGCAAGCGTCTGCTGGGAGAGCGTGCGACCGATGCCGAAGACATAGGTGAGAGCGACCTCCACGCGCTTGTCGCGCGGGAGGTCGACGCCTTCGAGGCGTGCCATGAACGTGGCTCCTGGTTTCGTTGGAGGTCTTCCGCAGCACCGTTCCCGTAGCGAGTACGAGCCGGGTCCCCGGCCTCCGTCCGGGGGTGTCGTCCCCACCGGCGTTAACAGATGTCACGGCGGGGGGTCGGGTGTCTGCGTATCTACATGTCGCTTGCGTCGCGCGAAGAACCGCGAGAGGTGCGAGGCGTCGAGGTCTTGCGTCAGCCCTGGCGCTGCTTGTGGCGCAGGTTGTCGCAGATGACCATGACCCGGCCGTGGCGGCGGATCACCTTGCACTTGTCGCAGATCTTCTTGACGCTCGGCTTGACCTTCATGGGATGTGAGGTTCTCCGGGTCAGGCCACCACCCCGCGCCGGGCGGAGTGAGGGCGAGATCTACTTGTAGCGGTAGACGATCCGCCCGCGCGTCAGGTCGTAGGGGGACAGCTCCACCACGACACGGTCGTCGGGAAGGATACGGATGTAGTGCATCCGCATCTTGCCGCTGATGTGCGCGAGGACCTGGTGCCCGTTCTGGAGCTCCACCTTGAACATCGCGTTCGGGAGAGACTCGACGACGGTGCCCTCGATCTCGATGGCCCCTTGTTTTTTGGCCATGCTTGAGCGCTTCACCTTCCGGGATCGGCTACCTGGGTCAGTCCGTGGGTGCACGCAGGCACACATGGACCGACGAGCCAGTCTACGCCACGGCTCCGGGAAAGACGAATCGGGGATGTATGCCCATCGGGGGAGATCTTTATGCGGACCGGAGGGACTTCACCCGGCCCGCAGCCCGGCTCCCGACTCACACCACCCGGCTCACCGCAGGACCGGTGGTGGTGCGTACGGAGCGCGCGCTCCGTACGGCCCGGCGGGCCGTACGTCGGCCCGGCCCCCGGGAGAGGGCCGGCCCGGAAGCCCGGTCAGTCCAGCGGATCGGGGGCGGTGGTGACGCCGTACTCCGCCAGCTTCGCCCGGCCACCGTCCGGCGCCGTCAGCACCAGCGGGCCCTGCTCGGTCAGGGCGACGGAGTGTTCCCAGTGGCAGGACCAGGTGCCGTCGTCCGTCTTGACCGTCCACTCGTCCTCGAGGACGTGGGTCCTGGCCGTGCCCAGGCTGACCATCGGCTCGATCGCCAGGCACATGCCCGGCACCAGCTTCGGGCCCCGGCCGCGGCGGCGCTCGACGTAGTTCAGCAGGTGCGGGTCCATGTGCATCTGGCTGCCGATGCCGTGGCCGCCGTAGTCCTCGATGATCCCGTAGCGGCCGGAGGCCGGGCGGGGCTGACGGCGGATGTAGCCCTCGATCGCCCTGGAGATGTCCACCAGTCGGTTGCCCCTGCGCATCGCCGCGATGCCGGCCCACATCGACTCCTCGGTGACCCGGCTCAGCTCGTGCACCTCGGGAGCGTGGCCCTCGCCGACGAAGACGGTGATCGCCGCGTCCCCGTGCCAGCCGTCGACGATCGCGCCCGCGTCGATGGAGATGATGTCGCCCGACTCCAGCACCGTCTCCCGGTCGGGGATGCCGTGGACGACGACGTCGTTCACCGAGGTGCAGATGTTACCGGGGAAGCCGCCGTAGCCGAGGAAGTTCGGCTTGGCGCCGTGGTCGGCGAGCACCTTCGCGGCGACCTCGTCGAGGTCCTTGGTGGTCGCGCCGGGCACCGCGGCCCTGCGGCAGGCCGCGTGCATCGCGGCGACGACCAGCCCGGCCGCACGCATCTTCGCGATCTGCTCGGGGGTCTTGATCTCCACCATGACGGCTGACGCCTTCCAGCTCGCGGTTGTCTGTGGCACATCCGGCCCGGCGCACTGCCGCCGGGCCCGTTCACTACACGATACGGCCGCGGTGCCCGCCCCGGGCACCGCGGCCTTCTCGCCGTTCCTCGCCGGGGTCAGGCCCCGGACTGCTCCGCCGTGTGGCCGAGCGCCTCCATCGCGCGCCGGGTGACCTCGGGCACCTTGCCGAGCGCCGAGATCGTCACCACCAGGCCCTGGGCCTTGTAGTAGTCGATGATCGGCTCGGTCTCGGTGTGGTAGACCTCCAGGCGCTTGCGGACGGTGTCCTCGTGGTCGTCCTCGCGCTGGTAGAGCTCGCCGCCGCAGATGTCGCAGACGCCCTCGGTCTCCGGCGGGGTGTACACGACGTGGAAGATGTGGCCGCTGTCGTTGCGGCACATCCGCCGTCCCGCGATCCGCTTCACGACCTCGTCCTCGGGGACCTCCAGGTCCAGCACGGCGTTCAGCCGGGTGCCGGACTCCCGCAGGATGCCGTCCAGGGCCTCGGCCTGGCCGATGTTCCGCGGGAAGCCGTCGAGCAGGAAGCCGTCGGCGGCGTCGGGCTGCTCCATCCGGTCCCGGGCCATCCCGATGGTGACCTCGTCGGGTACTAGCCTGCCCGCCCGCATGTACTCCTGCGCCTTCTGCCCGAGCTGGGTGCCCTGGCTGATGTTGGCGCGGAACAGGTCGCCCGTGGAGATGTGCGGAATGGACAGGTTCTCGGCCAGGTACGCGGCCTGCGTGCCCTTGCCCGCGCCAGGCGGTCCGACGAGGACGATTCGCATCAGCGGAGGAACCCTTCGTAATGGCGCTGCTGAAGCTGGCTCTCGATCTGCTTCACGGTCTCCAGACCGACACCCACGATGATCAGGATGCTGGTCCCGCCGAACGGGAAGTTCTGATTCGCGTTGAACAACACCAGCGCGACGGTGGGCACCAGAGCGATCAGACCCAGGTACAGCGAACCCGGCCACGTGATGCGGTTCAGCACGTAGCTCAGGTACTCCGCGGTGGGACGTCCGGCCCGGATACCCGGGATGAAACCACCATACTTCTTCATGTTGTCGGCAACTTCTTCGGGGTTGAAGGAGATGGCGACGTAGAAGAAGGCGAAGAACACGATCAGCACGAAGTACGTGATGATGTAGTACGGGTGGTCACCCGTGACGAGGTGCCGGTTGACCCAGTCGGCCCAGCCCGCCTGCGACCCGCTGAACTGAACGATCAGCGCCGGGATGTAGAGCAGGGAGGAGGCGAAGATGACGGGGATCACACCCGCCTGGTTCACCTTCAGGGGAATGTAGGTGGAGGTACCGCCGTAGGAGCGGCGCCCGATCATCCGCTTGGCGTACTGCACGGGGATGCGGCGCTGCGCCTGCTCGACGAAGACCACCAGGGCGACCATCGCCAGACCCGCGAGGACCACCACACCGAACTCGATCCAGCCGTCCGCCAGGTTGCCCTGCACCTTGATGGCCCACAGCAGACCCGGGAAGCCGGCGGCGATCGAGACGAACATCAGGATCGACATGCCGTTGCCGATGCCGCGGTCGGTGATCAGCTCACCCAGCCACATGATCAGCGCGGTGCCGGCGGTCATGACGATCACCATGGTGATCGTGGTGAAGATCGAGTCGTCCGGAATGATCTGGTCACGGACGCTGCACTGCGCGAAGAGGCTGCCGCTGCGGGCCGTCGCCACCAGGCCGGTGGCCTGGAGCACGCCGAGCGCCACCGTCAGGTAGCGGGTGTACTGTGTGATCTTCGCCTGGCCGGACTGCCCCTCCTTCTTGAGGGCCTCCAGCCTCGGGATCACCACCACCAGCAGCTGCAGGATGATGCTCGCCGTGATGTAGGGCATGATCCCGAGCGCGAAGATGGTCAACTGCAGCAGCGCGCCACCACTGAACATGTTGACCAGGCCGAAGAGACCGGCACCGGCACCGCCGGCCTCGGCCTCCTTCACACACAGGTTGACGTTCTCGAAGCTGACACCCGGGACGGGGATGTGTGCCCCGAGGCGGAAGAGCACCATGATGCCGAGGGTGAACAGCAGCTTCTTGCGCAGGTCGGGCGTCTTGAACGCCCGGGCGAACGCGGTGAGCACGGTGCCTCCTGCGCCCCCCGCGTCACACGCGAGAGGTTACGGTCGTGAGGATCAACGGATAAAACGGTTCAGATTCCACAGGAGGGATCCTGCGGAGGTCAATAACGCACGACACCTTACCGGCGACCGTGCCCCCCATGGAACGACCAACCGGGGACGCCCGTTCCTGGGCGCCCCCGGTTGCTCACTTCACCGTGCTCAGACGAGCTCGGTGACGGTGCCTCCGGCGGCGGTGATCTTCTCCTTGGCGGAGGCGGAGACCTTGTCCACGGTCACCTGCAGCGCCACGGAGATCTCCCCGTTGCCCAGCACCTTCACGAGCTGGTTCTTGCGAACCGCACCCTTGGCGACCAGACCCTCGACGGTGACCTCGCCACCCTCGGGGTACAGGTCCGCCAGCTTGTCCAGGTTCACGACCTGGTACTCGGTGCGGAAGGGGTTCTTGAAGCCCCTGAGCTTGGGCAGCCGCATGTGCAGCGGCATCTGCCCGCCCTCGAAGCGCTCCGGAACCTGGTAGCGGGCCTTGGTGCCCTTGGTGCCACGACCGGCGGTCTTGCCCTTGGACGCCTCACCACGACCCACACGGGTCTTGGCGGTCTTGGCGCCCGGGGCGGGCCGGAGGTTGTGGACCTTCAGCGGCTTCTGCTCCGCCATGTCAGTCGACCTCCTCGACCGTCACGAGGTGGCGGACGGTCTGCACCATGCCGCGGATCTCGGGACGGTCCTCCTTGACGACCGAGTCGTTCACTCGCCTGAGGCCGAGGGAACGCAGGGTGTCGCGGTGGTTCTGCTTGCTGCCGATGTAGGACTTGGTCTGGGTGACCTTCAGGCGTGCCATCAGGCGCTCACCCCAGCCCGCGCCCGCAGCAGAGCGGCGGGAGCAACGTCCTCCAGCGGCAGGCCGCGGCGGGCGGCGATCTCCTCGGGGCGCTGCAGGCCCCGCAGAGCGGCCACCGTGGCGTGCACGATGTTGATGGGGTTCGACGAGCCGAGCGACTTGCTCAGCACGTCGTGGATGCCCGCGCACTCCAGCACGGCGCGCACCGGGCCGCCGGCGATCACACCGGTACCGGGCGAGGCCGGCTTGAGCAGCACGACACCCGCGGCCTCCTCACCCTGGATCGGGTGGGGGATGGTGCCCTGGATCCGGGGGACCTTGAAGAAGTGCTTCTTGGCCTCCTCCACACCCTTGGCGATGGCGGCCGGCACCTCCTTGGCCTTGCCGTAACCGACACCCACGGTGCCGTCACCGTCGCCCACCACGACCAGCGCGGTGAAGCTGAAGCGGCGACCACCCTTCACAACCTTGGCGACGCGGTTGATCGCGACGACCCGCTCGACGTACGCGGTCTTCTCGGCGGCCGCGCCACCGTCCCGCCGGTCCCGTCGGTCCCGCCGCTCGCCGCCACCGGCGCCGCCACCGCGGCGCTGGGGTCCAGCCATTGGAATTACCTCTCTCTATGCGTCCGCTTGCGTGGGGACCGGCTCAGAACCTGAGCCCGGCCTCGCGGGCGGCGTCGGCCAGGGCGGCGATCCGCCCGGCGTACTTGTTGCCGCCGCGGTCGAACACGACGGCCTCGATGCCCGCGGCCTTGGCGCGCTCGGCGACCAGGGACCCGACCTGCTTGGCCAGGGCGGTCTTGTCGCCCTCACCGCTGCGGATCGAGCTGTCCAGCGTCGACGCCGAGGCCAGCGTGTGGCCCGCGATGTCGTCGATGACCTGGGCCACCATGTGGCGGTTCGAGCGCGTCACCACCAGGCGCGGACGCTCGGGGGTGCCCGACACCTTCTTGCGGACGCGGATGTGGCGCCGCTTGACAGCGGCGGCCTTGCGCGCGCTGCCCTTCGCGATCTTCACACCGTATGCCATGGCTTACTTACCAGCCTTTCCGACCTTGCGGCGGATGACCTCGCCCGCGTACTTCACGCCCTTGGCCTTGTACGGGTCGGGCTTGCGCAGCTTGCGGATGTTCGCGGCGACCTCGCCGACCTTCTGCTTGTCGATGCCCTCGACGCTCAGCTTGGTCGGGGACTCCACCTTGAAGGAGATGCCCTCGGGAGCGTTCACCGTGATCGGGTGGCTGTAGCCCAGGGAGAACTCCAGGTCGGAGCCCTTCGCCTGGACGCGGTAACCGACACCGCTGATCTCGAGCTGCTTGCTGTAGCCCTGGGTCACGCCAGTGATCATGTTCGCCACCAGCGTGCGGGACAGACCGTGCAGGGCCTTGTTCCGGCTCTCGTCGTTCGGGCGGGTGACGTTGATGACGCCGTCCTCACCCTTGGCGACCTCGATGGGCGCGGCGACGGTGTGCGAAAGGTTGCCCTTGGGCCCCTTCACGTTGACCGTCCGGCCATCGATGGTGACGTCCACACCGGCGGGAACCTGGATGGGGAGCTTGCCGATACGCGACATGAGCTTTACCTCCGTTCCCTTCCGTTACCAGACGTAGGCGAGGACTTCCCCACCCACGCCCTTCTTCTGAGCCTGCTTGTCGGTGAGGAGCCCGTGGGAGGTGGAGATGATCGCCACGCCCAGGCCGCCGAGCACCTTCGGCAGGTTGGTGGACTTTGCGTAGACCCGCAGGCCCGGCTTGCTGATCCGCTTGATGCCGGCGATCGAACGCTCGCGGTTCGGACCGAACTTGAGCTCCAGGACGAGGTTCTTGCCCACCTGGGCGTCCTCGACCTTCCAGCCGGTGATGTAACCCTCCTGCTGGAGGATCTCCGCGATGTGCGACTTGATCTTGCTGTGCGGCATCACGACGGTGTCGTGGTAAGCCGAGTTCGCGTTTCGCAGACGCGTCAGCATGTCTGCGATCGGATCGGTCATGGTCATGTGATGGCCTTCGGCCTCTCTCGCCGGGGTTTCCTGTCTGCTCCGTCCCTCTCCCCGTACGCGGGACGCGACGGGACGGGTGCGGTGCGGGGACCTACGGCGTAGTAAGACGGTCATGGGCGGCGAGCGCCCAACCCACAAGCCTAGGGCACGCGGGGAGGGCGTTCGCCGGCCAGGATGCTCTTACCGAGAGTCCTGCGGGTCCGCTTGCGCGGACCTACCAGGAGCTCTTGGTGACGCCCGGCAGCTCGCCGCGGTGGGCCATCTCACGAAGGCACACGCGGCACAGGCCGAACTTGCGGTAGACGGAGTGGGGTCGGCCGCAGCGCTGGCAGCGCGTGTAGCCACGCACCGAGAACTTCGGCTTGCGGGCGGCCTTGGCAATCAGAGCCTTCTTCGCCACGGCTCACGCCTCCTTGAAGGGGAATCCGAGGTGACGCAGCAGGGCGCGACCTTCCTCGTCGGTGTTCGCCGTGGTGACCACGGTGATGTCCATGCCTCGGACCCGGTCGATCTTGTCCTGGTCGATCTCGTGGAACATGACCTGTTCCGTGAGACCGAAGGTGTAGTTGCCCCTGCCGTCGAACTGCTTCGGCGACAGACCGCGGAAGTCGCGGATGCGCGGCAGCGCGAGCGACAGCAGGCGGTCCAGGAACTCCCACATCCGGTCGCCCCGCAGGGTGACGTGGGCACCGATCGGCTGGCCCTCGCGCAGCTTGAACTGCGCGATGGACTTCCGGGCCTTGGTCACGGCCGGCTTCTGGCCGGTGATCGTGGCGAGGTCGCGGATGGCGCCCTCGATCAGCTTGGAGTCGCGGGCGGCTTCGCCCACACCCATGTTGACCACGATCTTGGTGAGACCGGGGGTCTGCATGACGTTCTCGTAGCGGAACTCGTCACGCAGCTTGCCCGCGATCTCCTCGCGGTAGCGCGCCTTCAGACGCGGCTGCACGTTCGTGGCGGTAGTCATCAGATGTCCTCACCGGTCCGCTTGGCAACGCGGATCTTGTTGCCGTCCTCGTCGAAGCGGTAACCGACGCGGGTGACGACCTTGTTGCCGTCCTTCTCCACGACGAGCTGAACGTTGCTCACGTGGATCGGGGCCTCGGTCGTCACGATGCCGCCGGTCTTCGAGCCGCGAGCGGTCTGGCCGGCCTTGGTGTGCTTCTTGACCCGGTTGACACCCTCGACCAGGACACGGTCCTCGCGGGGGTAGGCCTCGATGACCTTGCCCTGCTTGCCCCTGTCCTTGCCGGTGATGACCTGGACCAGGTCGCCCTTCTTGATCTTCATCGGTTACAGCACCTCCGGCGCGAGGGAGATGATCTTCATGAACTTCTTCTCGCGCAGCTCACGGCCGACGGGGCCGAAGATACGGGTGCCGCGGGGGTCGCCGTCGTTCTTGAGGATGACGGCGGCGTTCTCGTCGAAGCGGATGTACGAGCCGTCGGGGCGGCGGCGCTCCTTGACGGTGCGCACGACGACGGCCTTGACGACGTCGCCCTTCTTCACGTTGCCACCGGGGATCGCGTCCTTGACGGTGGCGACGATGACATCCCCGATACCCGCGTAGCGGCGGCCGGAGCCACCGAGAACACGGATGCAAAGGATCTCCTTCGCGCCCGTGTTGTCGGCGACACGCAGCCGCGACTCCTGCTGGATCACGTCTATCTCCTGATCGTCTGCCGGTTCCCGGCGGGTGCGCGCTCACCGCGCGCACCTCGCCGAGCCTGGCGGAACTCGTCCCGAGAAGGGATCTCGGGAATTACTTGGCCTTCTCGAGGATCTCGACGACGCGCCAGCGCTTCGTCGCGGACAGCGGCCGGGTCTCCATCAGGAGGACGCGGTCGCCGACACCCGCGGCGTTCTGCTCGTCGTGCGCCTTGAGCTTGTTCGTACGGCGGATGACCTTGCCGTACAGGGCGTGCTTGACGCGGTCCTCGACGGCGACGACAACGGTCTTGTCCATCTTGTCGCTGACGACCAGACCCTCACGGGTCTTGCGGAAGCCGCGGTTCTGCTCTGCAGTCTCAGTCACATTCGTCTCGCTCATCAGGCGCTCTCCACCGTCTCGATGCCGAGCTCGCGCTCACGCATCAGGGTGTAGATCCGGGCGATGTCCTTGCGGACGGCCTTCAGCCGGCCGTTGTTCTCCAGCTGTCCGGTCGCCGCCTGGAAACGGAGCTTGAACAGCTCCTCCTTGGCCTCGCGCAGCTTCACGAGGAGTTCCTCGTCGCTGAGCTCGCGCAGCTCACTCGCCTTGGTACCGGCCGCCATCACGACTCACCTGCCTCGCGCCGCACGATCCGGCACTTCATCGGAAGCTTGTGAGCAGCGCGGGTGAGCGCCTCACGAGCAATCTTCTCGTTCGGGTAGGACAGCTCGAACATCACCCGGCCGGGCTTGACGTTCGCGACCCACCACTCCGGCGAACCCTTACCGGAACCCATGCGGGTCTCGGCGGGCTTCTTGGTCAGCGGACGGTCCGGGTAGATGTTGATCCACACCTTGCCGCCACGCTTGATGTGACGGGTCATGGAGATACGAGCTGCCTCGATCTGCCGGTTCGTCACGTAGGCAGCGGTCACGGCCTGGATGCCGTACTCGCCGAAAGCAACCTCGGTGCCGCCCTTGGCCATGCCCTTGCGCTTCGGGTGGTGCTGCTTGCGGTGCTTGACCCTGCGGGGGATCAGCATGACGGTCAGGCCTCCTTCCCGGCAGAGCCGGTGCTCTCGGCGGCCGGAGCGGCAGCGGTGCCCTCGGCGGCCTTGGGCGCCTCGGTCCGCTCCTGCTGCGGCTTGCGGCCGCGGCCGCCGCGCTCGCCACCGCGGCGCGGGCGGTCGCTGCCACCGCGCGACGGACGGTTGCCGGCGCGGGCGGCGGCGTTCTCGGCGCGGACCTCGGCGATGTTCTTGACGTCGCCCTTGTAGATCCAAACCTTCACACCGATCCGGCCGAAGGTCGTCTTGGCCTCGAAGAAGCCGTAGTCGACGTTGGCGCGCAGGGTGTGCAGGGGAACCCGGCCCTCGCGGTAGAACTCCGAGCGGGACATCTCGGCGCCGCCGAGGCGGCCACCACACTGGATCTTGATGCCCTTGGCGCCGGCCTTCATCGTGCTCTGCATCGACTTGCGCATCGCACGGCGGAAGGAGACGCGGGAGGACAGCTGCTCGGCGACGGCCTGGGCCACCAGCTGAGCGTCCGTCTCCGGGTTCTTCACCTCGAGGATGTTGAACTGGATCTGCTTGCCGGTCAGCTTCTCCAGCCGACCGCGGATGCGCTCCGCCTCGGCGCCGCGGCGGCCGATCACGATGCCCGGACGGGCGGTGTGAACGTCGACGCGGACGCGGTCACGGGTGCGCTCGATCTCCACCTTGGAGATGCCGGCCCGCTCCATGCCCTGCGTGAGCAGGCGGCGGATCTCGACGTCTTCCTTGATGTAGTCCTTGTACAGCTTGTCGGCGTACCAGCGGGACTTGAAATCCGTGGTGATGCCGAGCCGGAACCCGTGCGGGTTGACCTTCTGCCCCATTACCGGGTTCCTTCCTTGCTGCTGACGACCACCGTGATGTGGCTGGTCCGCTTACGGATCCGGTAGGCGCGGCCCTGGGCGCGCGGCCGGAACCGCTTCAGGGTCGGGCCCTCGTCGACGTAGGCCTCGGAGATGAAGAGGCTGTCGACGTCCGTGTGGTCGTAGTTGTGCGCGGCGTTGGCGATGGCGCTGTCGAGCACCTTGCCGACGGGCACGCTCGCGGCCTGCGGGGCGAAACGCAGGACCGCCTGAGCCTCCGTGGCGTCCATGCCACGGATGAGGTCCACCACGCGGCGGGCCTTCATGGGCGTGACGCGGATGTACCGCGCCTGGGCCCTGGCTTCCATGGTTGTCCCTTCGGTGTCAGTCATAGGTCTTCGCTACTTCCGCACATCAGCGACGACGCGACTTGCGGTCGTCCTTCTCGTGGCCGCGGAAGGTGCGGGTCGGCGCGAACTCGCCGAGCTTGTGGCCGACCATCGACTCGGTGACGAACACCGGGACGTGCTTGCGGCCGTCGTGCACCGCGATCGTGTGGCCCAGCATGGCCGGGACGATCATGGAGCGGCGGGACCAGGTCTTGATGACGTTCTTGGTGCCTGCGTCGTTCTGTACGTCCACCTTCTTCATCAGGTGGTCGTCGACGAAAGGCCCCTTCTTGAGACTGCGCGGCATCGAAAACCCGCCTCCTAGCGCTTCTTGTTCGTCTTGCGGCGGCGGACGATGTACTTGTTGCTGGCCTTCTTCGGCGAGCGAGTACGTCCTTCCTTCTTGCCCCACGGCGAGACCGGGTGACGACCACCGGAGGTCTTGCCCTCACCACCACCGTGCGGGTGGTCGACCGGGTTCATGACCACACCGCGGACGGTCGGGCGGACGCCCTTCCAGCGCATACGGCCGGCCTTGCCCCAGTTGATGTTCGACTGCTCGGCGTTGCCGACCTCGCCGACGGTGGCGCGGCAGCGGACGTCGACCAGGCGGATCTCACCGGACGGCATGCGGAGGTGGGCCATGCGGCCCTCCTTCGCCAGCAGCTGCACGGAGGCACCCGCGGAACGGGCGAACTTCGCGCCGCCGCCGGGCCGCAGCTCGATGGCGTGGATGGTCGTACCGACCGGGATGTTGCGCAGCGCGAGGTTGTTGCCCGGCTTGATGTCGGCACCGGGGCCGTTCTCGACGCGGTCGCCCTGCTTCATGCCGGCCGGCGCGAGGATGTAGCGCTTCTCGCCGTCGACGTAGTGCAGCAGCGCGATGCGCGCGGTGCGGTTGGGGTCGTACTCGATGTGCGCGACCTTGGCCGGCACGCCGTCCTTGTCGTGACGACGGAAGTCGATCACGCGGTAGGCGCGCTTGTGGCCGCCGCCCTGGTGGCGGACGGTCACACGACCGGTGTTGTTACGGCCGCCCTTGCTGTGCAGGGGGCGGACCAGCGACTTCTCCGGCGTGGACCGCGTGATCTCGACGAAGTCGGCGACGCTGGAGCCACGACGGCCCGGGGTCGTCGGCTTGTACTTGCGGATACCCATTTCTCAGTCCTCGTCCGATATCGGACGGTACGACCTCCGTTAGGAGACCGGACCGCCGAAGATGTCGATACGGTCGCCCTCGGCGAGGGTCACGATGGCGCGCTTGGTGTCGGCGCGCTTGCCGTAACCGGTGCGGGTGCGCTTGCGCTTGCCCTGGCGGTTGATCGTGTTGACCCCGGTGACCTTGACCGAGAAGACCGCCTCGACGGCCTGCTTGATCTGGGTCTTGTTGGCACGCGGGTCGACGACGAACGTGTACTTGTTCTCGTCCAGCAGCGCGTAGCTCTTCTCGGAGACCACCGGCTTCACGAGGATGTCGCGGGGGTCGGAGAAGGTCTTGCTGGTGACGGTGGTCTCGGCCATCAGGCCTCGCTCCCTTCGTGCTGGGCGGCCTTGCGGCCGGCCACGAAGCTGTCGAGGGCGGCCCTGGTGAAGACCACGTCGTCGGAGACGAGCACGTCGTAGGTGTTCAGCTGGCCCGGCTCCAGGATGTGGACCTGGGGCAGGTTGCGGGCGGACAGCCACGCGGCCTCGTCGCTCCGCTCGGCGACCAGCAGCACGTTCTTGCGCTCGCTGATCTTCCCGAACAGGGTCTTGGCGGCCTTGGTGGAGATCTCGCCCTCGACCACGCCGCTCACGACGTGGACGCGGCCGTGGCGCGCCCGGTCGGAGAGGGCGCCGCGCAGGGCGGCGGCCTTCATCTTCTTCGGGGTCCGCTGCGAGTAGTCGCGCGGCACGGGGCCGTGCACGACGCCACCGCCGGCGAACTGCGGGGCGCGGGTCGAACCCTGGCGGGCGCGGCCGGTGCCCTTCTGGCGGTACGGCTTCTTGCCGCCGCCGCGGACCTCGCCGCGGGTCTTGGTCTTGTGCGTGCCCTGGCGGGCAGCGGCCAGCTGTGCGACGACGACCTGGTGGATCAGCGGAACGCTGACCTGCGCGTCGAAGATCTCCGCGGGGAGTTCGACGGTCCCGGCCTTGTCGCCTGCCGGCGAAAGGATGTCAATGGTGCTCATCGGTTACCTCAGGCCCCCTTGGCCGCGGTACGGACCAGGACGAGGCCGCCGTTCGGACCAGGAACCGCGCCCTTGATGAGCAGCAGGCCCTTCTCCGCGTCAACGGCGTGGACGGTCAGGTTCTGGGTGGTGACCCGCTCGTTGCCCATGCGGCCGGCCATGCGCAGGCCCTTGAACACGCGGCCCGGGGTGGCGCAGCCACCGATGGAGCCGGGAGAGCGGTGCTTGCGCTGCGTGCCGTGGCCGGCGCCGAGACCGGCGAAGCCGTGGCGCTTCATGACACCGGCGGTGCCCTTGCCCTTGCTCTTGCCGGTGACGTCGACCTTCACGCCCGACTCGAACACCTCGGCGGTGATCTCCTGGCCGAGCGTGTACTCGCCGGCGTCGGCGGTACGCAGCTCCACCAGGTGGCGGCGCGGGGTGACGTCGGCCTTGGTGAAGTGGCCCTTGAGGGGCTTGTTCACCTTGCGCGGGTCGATCTCGCCGAAGGCGATCTGGACGGCCTCGTAGCCGTCCCTGTCTGCGGTGCGCACCTGGGTGACGATGCAGGGGCCGGCCTTGACGACGGTGACCGGGACGACACGGTTGTTCTCGTCCCAGACCTGGGTCATGCCGAGCTTCTCGCCCAGGACACCCTTGATCTGCTTGGTGGTCATCTCTACCGCGCCTCTCAGAGCTTGATCTCGATGTCGACGCCGGCCGGCAGGTCCAGGCGCATCAGCGAGTCAACGGTCTTGGGCGTCGGGTCGAGGATGTCGATCAGGCGCTTGTGGGTACGCATCTCGAAGTGCTCGCGCGAGTCCTTGTACTTGTGCGGCGACTTGATGACGCAGTACACGTTCTTCTCTGTGGGCAGCGGCACCGGGCCCGCGACCGACGCACCAGTACGGGTCACCGTCTCGACGATCTTCTTCGCCGAGGTGTCGATGACCTCGTGGTCGTAGGCCTTGAGCCGGATGCGGATCTTCTGTCCCGCCATGGCTACTTCGTAGTCCTGTCTCTCGTCACGCTCCGGGACCCGGCGGGACCACACTCTCCTCCGACCCACGCGGTCGGGCGTGTCGCATTCCCGCCACCATGGAAATCCTTGAATTTCCCTGCCTGGGGATGCGGTGCGCGAGACCGCGGAACCGGGGGAGGAAACCCACCGGGCGCCTGGTCGGTACCCCGCCCACGCTTCCCGGAAGATTCCCGTACTTCCGCCCCTGACGAGGGGCGACGAATACGTTGGGACTCGCTTCCGGTCCTCCCGGCGGGAGGCGCGCAGCATCGGCACTCAACCGAGCAACCCGGACAGTCTGCCACACGGGGCATCGCCGATGCCAATCGGACCCATCACGTTACCCCGCCGGAACGCCGCCGAACCATGCCGCTCGGCGGCTCTCCGGTTCCTCTGCGCGCGGGGCCGTACGCGGAGTCCATGACCACACGCTCTGGTGGAAGCGCCGCGCGGTCGCCGGATCACGAGTGGCCGGAACGTTTCCGTCCCGGGCGCTCCCGGACGTTTCCCGGAGGCTCCGTGTCACCCCTCCGCGGCATGACGACCGTACGGCCACAGTGCGAACTCACCTCCTGTCGGGGGGAATTGGGCCAGAAGCCGGCGGCGCCCGTACCGAGTACGTCCACGACGCCGCAGGACGCCCCGTAGGCGCCGCCTCGCCCACTTCCAGCCTCACCGTGGAGCGCGACATCCTCGGTCGCGTTCTGGCCGAGACGGTCGACGGTCGCACCACCCGCTACACCTACGACGCCCTGGTCCGCCGTACCTCCCGCATCACCCCCACCGGGGCGGTCACCGAACTGGCCTACGACGCGGCGGGCAACCGCACCGCCCTGACCGCCTCCGGCCACACCCTGGCCACCGTCTTCGACGTCCTCGGCGCGAAGCTCGGTCCGGAACCGCTGAAGGCTCTGTTCGCTCAGGTGGCCCGGCCGTTGGCGGCAGAGTCGACCCCGGGCGCCTTCCATCGCCGGTGGCGGGTGATGGCCGTCGACGGCACGGTCTTCGACGTCCCCGACAGCGAGGAGAACGCCGCGCACTTCGGGCGCCCGAAGACGCACCGCACCGAGCGGTGCGCGTTCCCGCAGGTGCGGGTGGTGGCGCTGGCCGAGCGCGGCACCCATGCCATCACCGCCGCCGCTCTGGGCCCGCGGACCGTGTCCGAACCCGTGCTGGCCCGGGAGGTGCTCGGGGCTCTGGGCGAGGGTGATCTGCTGCTGGCCGACCGCGGCTTCACCGGCCTGGAGCTGTGGCGGGCGGCGTCGGCCGGCGGGGCGGACCTGCTGTGGCGCATCCGTGCCCACCAGGTGCTGCCCGTGCGCGAGGAACTGCCGGACGGTTCCCATCTGTCGGAGATCGTCGCCGCCAGGGACCACCGGAGGCGCGCCGACCCGGTTCTGTGCAGTGTGATGCGGGGACAGGTTCCGCAGCCCGGTGGCCCGGGCGGCCCGGATGCGGTCTTCGGCCCGGGCCCGCAGGCGGTGACGGAGTTCGAGGTCGGCGATCGGCCGGTCTCTGGTGTTGGTGGCGAATCAGGTGAGCCGCATGCCATCAGCGTCGATGAGTATCAACTGGGCCGCAGTGCGGCCGTTCCGTGGGGACGGTCAACTGCATGCCCTTCACCCAGTCGACCAGGAGGTCACCTGTGAGTTCGGCAGCCCAGGCGCCATCCCGGGTCTCGTGGTCCGGCTCAACGGCCGGTGTCCAGGCCGACGCCGGGACCTTCAGCACGTGGCGGTGGACCGCGCCGGTGATCACCATGCCGGCCGGGCCCGATACGCTTCTTCACCTGGAAAGTACCGCCGACGTGGCAGGAACAAGGATCTCGACAATCCTCATTCTTGCTTGTCAGTGGAATTTTTCGTTTGCCTGACCATCCGCCGGACGGCCCGCCTCATGAAAGCGCGAGGCCAAAGAACAGGCTCAGGGCTGGGTGTCCGAGCGGTCATCCCCAGGGGCACTGTCAAGCGGAACCGGAAGACGTCAGGACCGTCCTTCCCTGCTCCACTGCCCCGTGATGCTGTTCCGCCTCCTCGGGCGTGAGGACTCCCCGGCCGACGGCGTGGTCAATACTCTGGTGCTGGTATTCCTTATGTGCGGTGACGGGGTCCATCTGCTGCTGGAACTGATAGATTTCCTCCATTTTCTTCAGGTAGGCCGGCGCCGCATCGTCGCCGATCTCCTGGCTGACGAGGTTGATCAGCACATCGATCGGGACCGCCGTGTGATCGACGACAGAGCGCCCGAAGGAATAACAGAAGACGTTCTGCGTGTTACCGATCACACCCTTGTCGGAAAAATTATAGCGCCAGAACTTGACGTCCACGCGGACGATGGCGTTATGCTCCAGAGCAATGAAGGTCTTGTCGTCGAGTTGCTCCCCCATGGAGGAATTTCCGAGGATTGCGTTCACCGCCGTGGTGACGAGCGAATGGATGCCACTCTTAACGGCCCCATCTTTTCCTGCGAAGAAGGTGTCGACGGCACTGGAGATCCCTGCGTCCGCGCCTTCGTGCACATTTGCCAGATATCCATGGTCGTAGTATGTGGGAACGCCCACGATCTTGATGAGCTGGGACTCGGGATCGCTGTAAGAAAGCCGAAGTTCGTTATCGAAAACCTCTCCCTTGTTCTTCGCGGCGTTCAGCATGAAGTCGAGTTGTTCCTGCTGCCTCCTCTGGTCCGCGTCTGAGGTGTTGAGCGCATTACGAAGGGCGCTGATGACGGACATCTCAACTCCATTCTCTTCAGTGATGCCTCGCAGAGGGATCGCTGCTCATGCCTACGCCGGCGCAAACCAACCCCACCACATACTCACCCCTTCCGGTTGCTTCCGGCGTAGGGGGATATCCCAGTGGGTACGAGAAGAGACAGGGTCGGCTTCGCAAGGAGAAACCTTTTACCTCTGCCACTGCCGCGCCAGAATTGACCTGACCCCCGAAGCTCCTGTTTCGGAGCGAGGGTGAAGGTGCTCGGAGTCGTGTCCGGGCCGGCCATGAAGACGCACGGATCCGCGCACGCGCACTCTCGGTGCACGCCTTGCGCACGCCCCAGGGCGGGGGCGCTCGCACCAGCCCCTGTGCGCACCGGCCATCACCTTTACCAGATGGGGTGGTTTAGCTGGCCGCTGGATGATCTCCCGGTCAGTGACGTGCATCATTGGCTCATCTCCCATGCGTGCACCCAATTTCCAAGAGGTGAAAGATGACCCGCGGTTGGAACAGAGAACAGTTCATGGACGCCGCCATGGAAGCACGGGGCCTGTACGACAACGCGGGCACGGCTGTGATCAACGGGAGAGACTCGTTCGGGACGCCGTGGGTGGACGTGGCGTGGTGGGTGTACGACAGCACGCTTCGGGCGTGTCGGTCGAACGCCATCGAGGGTCTCATCGCGGGCGGTCTCCGGTCGGGGCGGCCCGGCGAGCCCGGAGGAGCTGGAATCGATGACATTCTGCGTGAAAACCTCAAGACCATCGATGAACGCGTTCCGGGTGTCGATCAGGGTGCGATTCTCCACACCAGGAACTGGTCGATTCTCGTCAACGACTCCTGGCTTCTCGGCGGTGTCCACTCGGGTGTCCCCTTCTACCTTGCCTCCGAGCGACGGCAGGAAAATCTTTATCTAGCGCCGAAGCTCAAGGTATTCGGGAGGGAGCTGGCCAACCTCAGGTCCTTCGGCTACCAGATTGTCATGGGCGTTCAGGAAGCCACCGGAGAAGCAACCGTCCTTCCGGACGCGGCAGATCCGAAAGCGGATTTCGTCTCCTGCCAGTCCAATGCCACGGAGTACGAGACAGGCGAGAACTGGCGTGTACTGGAAGGAAAAATCGGCGAGCCCTGGGACTGAGAGGTTGTCTCACGTGGCGATGCCGTGGGGTGCGGCACCATGACGGTTTGTGAGCGTCGATCTTTCGCGGCGGCCTGTTCCTGACGAACTGTGGGAACCGGCCTCGGGCTTGCATGACGGTCCGCCAACGGAGTCGGTGGACCGTTCCGCTTTCTCTGACCGGTAGTGGGCAGGCTCAGAAGCCGTGTGTCGTCTCGGGTGGATGCCGGGTTCCATCGCTCCGGCCTGTGCTGGCTCCCTCGGAGTCGTGGACGGCCCGCAGTCTGCGCCACGGCGTCAGAGCTGCCGATACGGCCTGGTCAAGACCGGTCTTGCGGGCCGTTTCGACGAGCAGGACCGAACCGGCCTGCGAGACCACGTGACGGCCGTCCCCCAGGACACGGACACGCGGGTACGACGCGATAGGCTCTCTCACCTGGAAAGTGCTCTTTCCCATGCAGCCAACAGGACCCTCAGCAAGTCCTGTCGTTGCAGGTCAAGAGCACTTTCTGTGTTTCTGATCAACCTTCGGGCAGGCCACTTCGTGAAAGCGCGAGGCTAGCGCGGACCTTGGCCCCCGGGAGCGGTGAGGAGCAGAGGGGTACGGGGACGTCCGGGGCCGGTGGCGTCCGGGGTGAGGCGGAGCAGCAGGTGCAGGACCCCGCTGAGGCCGGGCATCAGGCCCGGGGAGAAGGACTCCCGGGCCAGTCCGCCGACCGGGCCGCGGTGTTCGAGGTCGGTGAGCAGCCTGGCCAGCAGGTCCCGGGCGTCGGGGACGTGAACCGGAGGCGGGACGGGCACGGCGCCGGGAGCGGGGTCGGGTTCGGGTGCGGGCAGGGCGCGCAGGTGGGTGAGCAGCTCGATGAGCCCCAGGTCGCCGTGGCACAGGGTGTGGCTCCAGCCGAAGCCGTCGGCCAGGCCGGCCGCCGCCGCGCGGTGGGCGTTGACCAGGTGGGTCCGGTCCCCGGTGCGGTGGTAGAGGTCGACGGCGGCCAGGCCGATGCCGGCGCTGCCGTGGCACCAGGCGGTGGCGTGGTCCTGCTGGCTGCCGATGCGTGCGTCGTGCCAGTTGCCGGCCGCCGGGTCCCACAGCGATTCCTCGTAGGACAGGGCGGCCCCGGCCAGCTCGCGCCAGCGGCGGCGGTCGGCGTCGGTGCCGGCCTCGCTGAGGGCCAGCCGGTGCAGCGCCCAGCCCATGCCGGTGGCGCCGTGGGCGAAGCCGCCGATGCCTTCGGCGAAGAGCGCGGTGGACCAGCGGGCTCCGCGGTCGTCGCGGACGGCGGTGCGTTCCAGACGGCGGGCCGCGCGGGCGGCGGTGGCCAGCCACCGTTCCTCTCCGGTGAGGTGCGCGAGGTTCAGCAGCGGGACGATCACCCCGGCGGCGCCGCCGAGGATGTCGAGGTCGGTGTCCTCGTCGAGGATCTCGGGGGTGAGCGCGGCGGCGCGGAGCCGGGCGCGGGCCAGGTGGGCCCCGTCGCCGAGCAGTCCGTGGAGTTCGGTCCACGTCCACACCTGGGAGGCGATGCCGGTGTAGCCGCCGGCGAAGGTGGTGGCCGTGGTGTCCTCGGTGGCGGCCAGCACGCGCAGCGCGCCCTCCAGGACGCCCTCGAGCCCGGGTACGGGTTCGGCCCGGCCGCGCCGCACCTCCCGCAGGTACCCGGCCAGGGCGACCGCGACGCCTCCCTGCCCGGTGTACAGCTCGGCGGTCAGCGGGCGGATGGCCCAGCCGACGCCGGTGAGCACCGGGCTCACCCAGGTGACGGTGGAGTCCTCGCCGTGGACGGCCTCCTCGCACAGGGTTCGGACGATCCCCGCCGCCATGGCGCGCCGACGCGGCTCCAGTTCGTCGTGCCGGGGGGCGGGCAGGTCCGCCCGTACGCGGGGCGGCAGAGTGCGTTCGTTGAGGTAGGCGCCCACCAGGGCGCCCTGGATGACGGACTCCTCCATCCGGAAGTCCGCGCTGCGCCAGTCCGTCACCGCGCGCCGGACCGTCGCCTCGTCCACCACCGCGGTGAACACCGGGACGTCGCCGGTGAGCAGGTCCTCGATCTCCGATTCGATGATCTCGGGGGAGTCCGGGGCGCCGGGCAGTGCCCGGGCGTTGCCGAGCAGCACCTCGCGGGCTCGCCGCCGGGCCTCGTCCGGCCGGTGCAGGGAGGCCGGGTGCCACAGCATCCGGCCGATGTCGACGTACGCCTGGGTGCCGCGGCGCAGGTTGCGGACCTGGTGGCCGGTGAACGGCCGCAGCAGTTCGGGAAGCCCGCCGTCCTCGGAGTCCAGCCGGTGCAGGTGGGCGGTCAGTTCGCGGAAGCCGTCGAGCACCTGGTCCCAGTGCCGGAACAGGGCGGGTTCGGCGGCGGGCAGGTTCGCCGAGAGCGGCGGGGCGATGAGTTCGGTGTCCATCCGGGCGCCGTCGGTGCCGCCGCCGGTGATGACGGGCACCGGTATCAGGGGCTGCTGTCCGGGGATCGCCCCGGCCGCCGAGAGGTCGGTGCCGCCCATGGCGTAACCGCCCATCCGGGTCGGCAGGATGCCGGTGCGCAGCACGGTGCGCCGGATGACGGCGGCGGCGGTGTCCACGGCGGCGCCGCGCCCGCTGTCCTCGGCGGGCGGGACGTCCTGGGTGAACAGGCACTCGGCGTCCACGACGACGGGCTCGGGGCCGTGGGCGATGAGGTTCTCGGCGTGCAGGTCGGTGCCGCCGGTCAGGCGCATCAGGGCCAGCCAGTGGCCCAGAGTGCGGTAGTACTGCGCGAGTTCGGCCTCGTCGGCGCAGTAGCGGTGTGGGACGTGAGCGGTCCAGCCGTAACCGTCCCGCAAAAGCGCACGCGGGGTGCGCGGGCGGGGTCCGGAGGGCGCGCCGGGGTGCGACCAGAGGCGGACGAGCAGGTGCTCCAGGGCGGTGTCGGTGTCCAGGGGGCGCGGTTTGTACATCACGCTGCCGCCCTCGAAAGCGAGGTGGGCGACGGTACGCCCGCCCCGGTGGGGGTCGCCTGCCCCGAGGCGGAGGGCTGTCAGCTGCCCGGCGGGGCGGCCGAGGAGTGCCGAGAGCCGGTCGCGGTCGCCGGCCAGGCGCCGGGCGAGTTCGGCGGCGGCGTCGATCAGGGGTGCGGTGGCGCGTGCCACGCGCTCGCCGAGGCCGGGGTACCGGGTCTCCAGGTGCTCGCGGAATTCGGGGGTCCGGGCCCGGCTCTGGAAGGCCGTCCAGCGTTCGTGGCCGTCCGCCCCGGGGAGCACGCCTGCGAGGGCCCCGGCCCGCAGTTCCAGCAGCAGGACCCGATTGAGCTTGCGTTGCAGGGAGGCGAGCTGGGCGGTGCGTGCGGTGGCCGCGATCAGGGTCCGCTCCGCGCCGCTCAGACCGGGCACGGCCGCCAGGCGGCGGCGCAGCTCGGCGGGGAACTCGGCGGTCCAGGCGGCCACCGGCGCCTCGAAGTGGCCGGACTCGGCCGGGGTGTCCTGCCTGCCGGTGACGTCCGTCATGGCCTGCACGCTCCTGTCGGTGTCCGCGGCCGCGCCGCGGCGGGGGAGGTCCTCCGGTGGTGCCCCGGACGGCGGCGTGGCACCGTCCGGGGCGGTGGTGGCGCCGGTCAGCAGCAGAAGGTGGTCAACGAGCCGGTGCAGCTGCTGCACGCGGTGAACAGGGCGTCGGTGGCGTCCACCAGTGCGGCCTCGGTGGCGGCACCGCCCACGTACAGCGGGCCGGCCGGGTTGGGTTCGCCGTGGGAGCTCTCCGCGCCGTCGAGCCAGGCGGCGACGATCTCGTCGGCCCGCGTCAAAGTTGCCTGGGGCATGACAAACCTCCAGAGTGGTGGGAAGTGTGGAGGTCAAGGTTCAAGTATTCACACTCCGTCCACAAGGACACCGGGCGGAATCCGGACTCTCCTCACTGGCGACAACAGGAGCTTGCGTCCGGGAGGGTGTCGGCCCCCGGCGACTCCCGCCGGAGCGCCCCGGACAGACCGGCGGCGCGGTGACATGAGACGTTGTGCGCCCCGGCGCGCGCTCCCCTTGCCCGGCGGCCCGGAGGGCCGCCCGTGCGGGCCCCGGCGCACGCCGGAACCGGCCATGATCCGTCGGCCGACAGGGCCCGATTGTGCGGTCCGGCCCCCGGTGGGCCCGCCCCGGTGGCCCCACCGGCCCCGGTCGTACCGCCGCCGGTCGCCCCGGCCGCCCGGGAGGCCCGGGGATGATCGCGGTTCCGGGTACAAGCCACCCGCACGGTCCGTAGGCTTCCCCAATGCCATGGTGTGCCGCGCGCCGCGCGGACCCTGGTGCGCGACAGCACGAGGCGAGGCGGGGAGCTGAGGAAGATGGCCGGCGCGACCGTGGAGACCGTCCCGGCCGGGGGCCCCGGCGGCCCGGCGGGCCCGGGGAACCGTCCGCCCGTCCCCGCCCCCGGCCAGCTCGTCACCGTCCGCAACCGCCAGTGGGTCGTCTCGGAGGTGACCCGCTCCACGGTCGCGGGCGAGGATCCCGCCCGTCTGGCCGACGCCGTCGCACCCCATCTCGTCGCGCTGGTCTCCGTCGAGGACGACGCCCGCGACGAGGAGTTACGGGTGGTGTGGGAGCTGGAGCAGCGCCCGGTCGTCCACGAGCGCGAGGCCCTGCCCTCCCCCGCCGCCGGCTTCGACGCGCCCGGCCGCCTGGACGCCTTCCTGGACGCGGTCCGCTGGGGCGCGGTCGCCTCGGCCGACCGCACCGCCCTCCAGGCGCCCTTCCGCTCCGGGGTGGAGATCCAGGACTACCAGCTCGATCCGGTGGTGCGCGCCCTGTCCATGCCGCGCACCAACCTGCTGATCGCCGACGACGTCGGGCTGGGCAAGACGGTCGAGGCGGGCCTGGTGATGCAGGAGCTGATGCTGCGCCACCGCGCCCGCACGATGCTGGTCGTCTGCCCCGCCGGGCTGACCCTCCAGTGGCGGGACGAGATGCGCGACAAGTTCGGCCTGGACTTCCGCATCGTCGACGGCCGCCTGCTGCGCGAGCTGCGCCGCTCCCGGGGCCTGTACGCCAACCCCTGGACGCACTATCCGCGTCTGATCGTCTCCGTGGACTGGCTCAAGCGCGAGCGCCCGCTGCGGATGCTGCGCGAGGTGCTGCCGCCGGTGCCGGGATATCCGCGCGCCTTCGACCTGCTGGTGGTGGACGAGGTGCACACCTGCGCGCCGTCCGGCACGGGCCGGTACGCCGTGGACTCGCAGCGCACCCGGGCCGTCCGCGCCCTCGCCCCGCACTGCGAGCACCGCCTGTTCCTCTCGGCCACCCCGCACAACGGCTACCTGGAGTCCTTCACCGCGCTGCTGGAACTGCTGGACGACCACCGCTTCGCCCGCGGTGTGCGCCCCTCGCCCGAGCAGCTCAGGCGGGTGATGGTGCGCCGTCTGAAATCGGAGCTGCCGCCCGCCTGGAACGGGAAGCCCCGCTTCCCGCGGCGCGTCCCGCACGCCCTGGAGGTGGCCTACGGCGAGGAGGCCCGGGGCGCCTACGCGAAGCTGTCCGAGTACGCCCGCTCCCGCCGCGAGGGTGGCGCCGGGCGCGCCGAGCGCACGGCCGCCGACTTCGTGACGACACTGCTGAAGAAGCGTTTCCTGTCCTCCCCGAAGGCGTTCGCCGAGACGATCGACGTCCATCTGAGGACGATGACCGGCGCCGCCGGCGGCCTGCCCCCGGCCTCCCGGGGCCCCGGCGAGCGGGCCGAGCGGGTCCTGCGTCCGCTGATCGAGCGGGTGGAGGAGACCGCCGAGAGCGACGAGGAGCACACCGAGGCCGCCGAGCGCGCGCTGACGGCCGTGCGCGGTCTGACCCGCCCCCTCACCACCCGTGAGGAGGGCCTGCTGCGGGAGTTGTCGGCGTGGGCCAGGCAGGCGGCCGGCCGCCCGGACGCGAAGTTAGACGCGTTCCGCGCGTGGCTGGAGCCGATCGTCTGCCCCTGCGGCCCGAAGGGCGAGTGGGAGGAGGCGCGGGTCATCGTCTTCACCGAGTACCGCGACACCCAGCGCTGGCTGCTGGACCGGCTGGTCGCCGCCGGTTACCCGGCCGAGCGCGTCGCCCAGCTCCACGGCGGCCAGGACCCCGCCGAGCGCGAGCACGTCAAGACGGTCTTCCAGGAGGACCCGTCGCTGTCGCCCGTCCGCGTCCTGCTGGCCACCGACGCCGCCAGCGAGGGCATCAACCTCCAGGCCCACTGCCACCGCCTGCTGCACTGGGAGATCCCCTGGAACCCCAACCGCCTGGAGCAGCGCAACGGCCGCGTGGACCGCCACGGCCAGCGGGCCGACCAGGTGGACGTCCTCCACTTCGTGCCCGCCGGCTGGCAGCGGGCCGCGCAGGGTTCGGGGCCGGAGCGCGGCGCCTCGCTGCACGGCGCCCGCGGCTCCTCCCGCACCGCGCCGGAGGGCCGGGCCGCGCTGACGGAGGTCCCGGAGGAGTCGGCGCACGACGACGGCACCCTGGAGGACGAGCTGCACTTCCTGGCCGTCGCCGCCCGCAAGACCGAGGCGATCCGCGAGGACCTGGGCAGCGCGGGCGAGGTCATCGCCGCCCGCGTGGAGCGGAAGATGCTGGGCCGCCGCGCCGACTGGTCGTCCGCCGACGCCGAGATCACCAGGCGCTCGGGCCGTGCCGTGCTGAAGGTGGAGCGGGATCTGGCGCGCGAGCTGGAGAAGCTGGTCGGCGAACTGGCGGGCAGCCGCGACGCCCTGCACCTGACCCCCGCCACCGTCGAGCGCGTGGTGCGCACCGCGCTGCTGCTGGCCCACCGCAAGGACCTGGCCGAGGTCCCCGACCCGGCCGGGCGCGGCGCCCGCTGCTTCCGGCTGCCGGAGCTGCCCGGCGCCTGGGCCCACGCCCGCAACGACGGCCTGCGCCACCCGCTGACCGGCGCCGAGCGCCTGGCCGTCTTCGACGAGACCGAGGCCCGCGACCGCACCGACGTGGTGCTGCTGCACCTGGGTCACCGCCTGGTGCGGATGTGCCTGCGGCTGCTCCGCGCCGAGCTGTGGTCGGGCGGAAGGGAGGCGCGGCTGTCGCGGGTGACGGCCCGGGTCGTCCCCGGCGACCTGCTGCGCACCCCGGCCGTGGTGGCCCACGGCCGGGTGGTGGTCTCCGGCAGCGGCGGCGCCCGCCTGCACGAGGAGGTCATCGCGGCGGGCGGCGTGATCGGGGCGGGCCGGCTGGAGACCGCCCGCGGCGAGCAGGTGGACGCCTGGCTGGCCGCCGCGGCCGACGAGCCGCCCGCCGAGGGTGTGCTCACCGAACTCGCCGGGCTGTGGCCCGCGCTGGAGGACCGTCTCGCCCGCGCCCTGCGCAACCGCGCGAACGCCCGCTTCCGCTCCCTGGAGGCCGTCCTGGCCAGGCACTGCGAACGGGAGGTCGAGGGCGTGCGGGAGGTGCTGGCCGAGCTGGAGCGCTCCATCCGCGACCGCCTGGACGACCGCGGCCACTGGGAGCAGGGCTCCCTCTTCGAGGCCGACGAGGAGCGCCGCCAGCTGCGCGCCGACCGCGAGGCGCTCCAGGAGCGGCTGCGCGCCATCCCCGAAATCACCGAGCGGGAGACACAGGCGCTGCGCCGCCGCTGGGCCGATCCGGTGCCGCGCTGGTTCCCCGTCGCCGTCACCTTCCTCGTACCGTCCGCCCTCGCCCGTGGAGACCTCCGCTGATGCCGCCCGCACGACGCCGCATCCCGAAGGGGGCCCAGGCCCCCACCCCCGCCGAGCAGCACGAGGACTGGCTGAGGCTGCTCCGCCCCGACGGCCCGTTCGTCTCGCTGCCGGTGCTGACGGAGGTCTTCCCGCAGGGCCTGGACGACGTCCCGGCCGAGGTCCGGGCCCGGCTGCGCCAGGCGTGGGAGGAGGTCCGGGAGGACCCGGACCTGCTGCGCCCCGCCTGGGAGGAGCTGGTCACCGGCGAACTGCTCGGCTGGACGCCCGGCCTGCGCGAGGGCGCCGCGCTGCCCGAGTCGCTGCGCGCGGGCGGGCACACCCCCGACGCGGTGCTGACGGGCCCCGCCGCCCCCGGCGACGGCACCGGCGCGCGGCCCCGCGTGCTGCTGCTGCGTACCGGCTGGAACGAGTCCCTGACCCGCGCCCGCGGCGAGGACCTCTCCCCCGCCGACCGCGCCGGCGAGGCCGCCCGCCGCCACGGCGTCCCGCTGGCGGTGCTCACCAACGGCCGCGAGTGGGCGCTGGTGCACACCCGCCCCAGGCAGGCCCGCGCGCTGGCCGTCTTCGACGCCGACCTGTGGCTGGAGGAGCCGCTGCTGCTGCGGGCGTTCGCGAGCCTGCTGCACGCCCGCCGCGCCGCCCTCCCCGAGCGGGACCGCGACGGCGGTCTCACCTCCTCGCTCGCCGCGCTGTTCACCCGTACCGCCGAGCGGCACTCCGAGGTCACCGACACCCTGGGCCGCCAGGTCCGCGAGGCCGTCTCCCTGCTGGTGGCCGAACTGTCGCGGCTGGACCGCGAGACGGGCGGCGGGCTGCTGGCCGGCGTGGGCGACCGGCGCGTGTACGAGGGCGCGCTGACGGTCATGATGCGCCTGGTCTTCCTCCTCTACGCCGAGGAGCAGCGCCTGCTGCCCGCCGGGGACGGGCTGTACGACGCCTCCTACGCCGTCTCACCGCTGCTGGACGCCCTGGAGGAGCAGCAGTCCCGCCACGGCGACGAGCTGGGCGACCGCCGCGCCGCCGTCTGGCCGCGCCTGCTGGCGGTCTTCGCCGCCGTCCACGGCGGCTGCGTCCACGACCGGCTGCGCATCCTGCCCTACGGCGGCTCGCTGTTCGACCCGGACCGCTTCCCCTGGCTGGCCGCCGCCAAGGTCACCGACCGGGTCGTCCACAAGATCCTGGACGCGCTGCTGGTACTGCGCCGCCGGGGCCGGGGCCGCGAGGCCCTGTCCTACAAGGGCCTGGACGTGGAGCAGATCGGCCACGTCTACGAGGGCCTGCTGGAGTACGGCTGCGTCCGTGCCCACGAGCCCCATCTGGGACTGGAGGGCAGGTACGAGGCGGTGCTGACGCTGTCCGCGCTGGAGGAGTGGGCGGCGGCGGGCGTACTGGAGAAGGAGCTCGCCGGGGCGACCGGCGCCACACCGCTGCGAATACGGCGCGCACTCGACGCCCGAACAACCGGGGCGGTCGCCGCCGACCTCGACGCCGCCTGCGACAACGACGAGCGGTTGTCCTCCCGCGTCGCCCCCTTCGCCGGGCTGATACGCAGGGACCTGCGCGGCCACCTCATGGTCTTCCCGGCCGGGTCGGTGGTGATGGTCCGCTCCAGCGACCGCCGCGACACCGGCACCCACTACACGCCCAAGGTCCTCGCCGAGGAGATAGTCGAGCACACCCTCGCCCCGCTGTGCTTCTCCCCCGGCCCGGCGGACGGCGGCACCGAACCGGGCGTGTGGCGGGCGAAGCGGGCCGGGGAACTGCTGGCGCTGCGGATACTGGACCCGGCCATGGGCAGCGGCGCGTTCCTCGTCTCCGCCTGCCGCTACCTGGCCGACCGCGTGGTGGACGCCTGGCTCCGCGACGGCCCGCCCGCCGAGATCGGCCGCGACGTGGCCGAGGGCGACCGCGAGGAGCTGCTGCGCATCGCCCGCCGCCTGGTCGCCGACCAGTGCCTGTACGGCGTGGACCGCGACCCCATGGCCGTGGAGCTGGCCAAACTGTCGCTGTGGCTGATCACCCTCGCCAAGGACCGGCCCTTCTCCTTCCTCGACCACGCGCTGCGGTGCGGCGACTCGCTGGTCGGCACGGTCGACCTGGAGCAGATCAGGGCGTTCCACCTGGACTCCGGGGCGCGGCAGCTCAGCGACGAGGTGTCGCGGGCGCTGGACGTGACGGAGACGCTGCTGTCGCGGGCCGCCGGGCTGCGCCGCGAGATCGAGGCCACCCCCGTCAGCGACATCCGCTCGGTGCGCGCGAAGGCGGAGAAGCTGGCCGATGCGGAGGAGCTGTCGGAGCAACTGCGGCTGGCGGCCGACGCCGTGGTGGGCGCGGCGCTCGCCGCCGAGGGCATCTCGGACGACGAGGCCGAGGACCTGACCGGCGAGACGAACACCGGCGGCAGGCGGGGGGCCGCCGCGTTCCGCGCGGCCAGGCAGGACGCCAAGGCGGCGGCGTACGAGAACCGCCTGGCGGCGGTGGCCGGACTGGTCGTGGCGGCCATGATGGACGGCCCCGGCTCGGCCTCGGCGGAACGCGCACGGAAGATGGTGGACGGCTGGCTGCGCGGCCCCCGCAAGGAGCCGGTCCGGCCCCTGCACTGGCCCCTGGAGTTCCCCGAGATCATGGGCGCCGGCGACTCGAAGGGCTTCGACGCGGTGATCGGCAACCCGCCGTTCATCGGCGGCCAGAAGCTCACCGGCGCCCTGGGCACGGACTACCGCGAGTACCTGGTCAACCGCATCGGCGACGGGGTGCGCGGCAGTGCCGACCTGTGCTCCTACTTCCTGCTGCGGAACCTCTCCCTGGCCCCCAAGCGCCGCACGGGCATCATCGCCACCAACACCATCGCCCAGGGCGACACCCGCGAGGTCGGCCTCGACCAGGCGACCGCGAACGGATGGACGGTCTACCGCGCGGTGAAGTCCCAGCCCTGGCCGGGCACGGCGGCCCTGGAGGTCTCCCTGCTGTGGCTGGGCGGGCAGGTGGGCGAGGACGAGAAGCCGGTACTGGACGGCAACGAGGTGCGCGGCATCACCCCGAACCTGGACCCGCAGTCCCGGGTGACCGGCAGGCCGTACCGCCTGGCGGCGAACGCCGGGCAGTCCTTCCAGGGGTCGAACGTCCTGGGCAAGGGCTTCGTCCTCACGCCGGAGCAGGCGCGGGAACTCATCGCCAAGGATCCGCGCAACAAGGACGTGCTCTTCCCCTACCTCAACGGCGAGGACCTCAACTCGCGGCCGGATTGCTCGGCCAGCCGATGGGTCATCAACTTCCACGACTGGTCACAGGAGAAGGCAGCCACGTACGAGGACGTGTTCGCCATCGTGGAGCGGGACGTCAAGCCCGTGCGGGCTACCAACAACCGCAAGGTTTATCGGGATTATTGGTGGCAGTACGCGGAGAAGCGTCCGGCGATGTTGGCGGCGATCGTAAACCTCAAAGAAGCAATCGCCATAGCCCGAGTCAGCAAGTACGCAATCCCCATTAGGCAATCGACCGACCAAGTAATGAGCGAACAGATCGTCATATTCGCCACAGACTCCACAGCCCGACTTGCCTCACTCTCCAGCACACAGCACCAAGCATGGGTAGTCGGAAAAGGCTCCACGCACGAAACCCGAATTCGCTACACTCCCGCAGATGTGTACGAGAACTTTCCTATACCTATAGACACAAAACGCCTCCAGAAGTCCGGAAAGGTTCTTGAGGGGACACAGAGGGACGCCATGACCGCTCGGGGCATCGGACTGACCAAGCTCTACAACCTCGTTCACAACCAGGCCGAGCAAGCAGTAGATATCGATGCCCTCCGCGCTGCGCATGTCGAGGTGGACGAAGCTGTTTCCGAGGCGTACGGCTGGACCGACCTCGACCTGGAGCATGACTTCTACGAGACGCGGCAGGGCGTCCGGTTCACCATCGACCCTGTAGCCCAGACCGAAGTCCTGGATCGTCTACTTCTGCTCAACCACACCCGCTACAAGCAGGAGCAGGAAGCCGGGCTGCATCTACCGAAGCAGAGGAAGGCGTCTCCGAAGCGGAGGAAGAAGGAAGATTCGAAGGAGGAGCAGTTCCAGGACGGACTTTTCGCACCTCCCGGCGGACTCTTCTAATCGGCCGCACAGCAACGTGTCCCGCGCCCGGCCAGAGCCGGACGCGGGACGCGGGACGCGGGCCGTTGGGGTCAGCGACCTGCCGTGCGCGACAGGAAGTCGTCCCACGCGCCGGGCTCGAAGGCGAGCTGCGGGCCCTGCACGTCCTTGGAGTCGCGGACATGGATGGCGCCAGGGGTGGCCGCGACCTCGACGCAGTCGTTGTTGTCGCTGCCGCTGTAGCTGCTCTTGACCCAGTTCGGCGCGGAACCATCTCCGGCGGAGGGCTTGAGCGTCATGTGATCTCTCCCAGCAGTTTCTCGATGAAGGCCGAGGACTCCCGTGGGCTGAGAGCCTGGGCGCGGATGATGCCATACCGCAGCTCAAGCACCTGGACTTCCTTGGGGTCGGAGACCAGGTGGGTGATGAGCTGCGCCTCGGAGTACGCCACCGCTGTGCCGTCCTTGAGCTTCAACACCTGAAGCTGACCTCCCATCCCTGCGTGGTCTTCACGATCCAGCGGCATCACCTGGATCTCGACATGCCTCAACTGGTCGATGTCCAGAAGGTGTTCGAGCTGGCGGCGCAGCACCATTCTGCCCCCGAGCGGGCGTCGGAGCGTCGCCTCGTCCAGGACAAAGCCCAGTGTGGGAGTAGGTGTTCGCTCGAAGATCCTCTGTCGGGCCAGACGTGCCGCCACGTGCCGTTCGAGATCGTCCTTGGAGTAGGTGGGCCGCCGCATGTTGAACAGCGCCCTTGCGTATTCCTCTGTCTGCAACAAGCCGTGGATGTTGTGGCTGCCATATGCCCCCAGCTCAACGGCATCGGCCTCCAGCTTGGCCAGATCCCGCACCTTCTTCGGGTACCGGGCCTCCTCCACGTCCTTCTTCAACGCGGCGAGCTTGCCGCCCGCGCCCACGACCTCGTCCGCCTTGCCCAGGAACTCCGGGTGCGGCAGGCGCCTGGCGCGCTCGACCGCCGAGACCATGCCCAGGCTGTAGCCGATGGCGTCGCCCAGCTCCTGCTGCGTCAGCCCGGCCGATTCCCGCCACAGCTTGATCTGGCGGCCGGCGGCCTTCACCACCGGTGCGTACTCGTCGTCCCAGTCGGGTTCCCAGGACGTGCCGTCCGCGCCGTCCGTGGTGTGGCTCCCGCGTGCCGCGCCGTCGTTGTCCACAGCCATGTGCACCAGCCCCTCCGTGTTCGCCGTGCCCGTGTCCAACAGCGCCCGAACCGAAGCCGTCACGCCGTACAAGCCGCACAGTCCCGGCCCGCACTCGCACAGCCACTCCCCGTTCGAGCGCCGTAACCAAGAGTCACATTAGACACAGAGAGCCCATTACCGCACTCATCCGGCGGAAAATCCCTCGAACAGGAAATTCCACTTCATACAGTCGTTCCGTCGGAGCCATGAGCAGGACCGGCGGACTCGGGCACGGCGGGACGACGAGGCCCCTGCCCGTCGCGCCGGTGGTCGCGTCCACCAGCACTTCGGACAGGGGCCTCACCGCTCGGCATCCCCTACCGGGTCACGCCCTACGAGTAGTTCCAGCGCTGCCCGTCGGCACGCTCCTTGCAGTAGATGATCCGGCCGGCGGAGTTGTGCGTCTGCATACCGAGGTGCTTGTTGGCGCAGAACTGGCCGGCCTGGTAGCAGTTGCCCGCCGGGGAGGTCAGCTCGCACTGGCCGTTCCACTGGGCGGCACCACCGGAGCCGCCCGAACCGCCCGAGGAGCCGGAACCGCCGGTGGAACTACCGGATCCGCTGTTGCTCGGGGGAGGCGGCGGGGTGTAGTCGGGGTCGTTCTTCCGGTCCTTGTAGGTGCCCTTGCCCGACGGGCAGGAGCCGCCCTCGACCAGGGTCAGCTTCGCCTCGGTGCCGGGCTTGACGTCCTTGCCCGCCGAGGGCGACTGGAAGCAGACCTTGTAGCCGTCCGCGTCCTCCTCCACGTCGGCGGCGGAGACGGACACGTCCTTGTACGCCGACTCGACGTCGATGTCGTCCTCGTCGAGCCCCACCTTGGCCAGCGCCTTGACGGCCTTGGCGTAGACCTTGCCGGTGACGTCGGGAATCCGGGGCCAGGCGAGCGGGCCGCCGTCCTTCTTCGGGCAGAGAGCGCCCTCCCGGACGGCCCCGTAGTCGACGGTGCCGTAACCGATCTCCTCGAAACACACCTTCCATTTCCCGGAAGGCTCGGCGTCGCCCTTGTTGGCGTTGTGGACGGAGACCTCGTAACCGGCGTCCTCGGCGGTTTCCCTGGCTGCTTCGAGCGCCTCGCCCTTCTGGGAGGAGATCCTCTCCGGTTCCGCCGTCACGGTGGCGGTCGCGGTCGCGGTGACGGTGACGGTCTCCTTCGGCTCAGCCCCGGCATCACCATCCGAGCAGGCCCCGAGCAGAAAAGCGCCGAAGACTCCGAAGGCGATGAACCTCCCGCGGATCACGGCGCGGCCCCCCGCCCGCTTTCCCCGTCCCGGAAGACCCCGGGTCACCTTCCGGTCATGCGCTCGCTGTCCGCGCGATATGTTCCGCGCAGCGTGAAACAACGTCATTCCGCCCCCCTGGCAGTGCCGTTCGTACGGCGAACGCTAGCCGGACGGGGCCGCCGGGGCGGGCGATACGCAAAACCGGTTCTCACCCGTTTCGAGCGCCCGGGTCGAATGCCGCGCACAGCGGGACGGGACGGGGCGGCGCTCACACGGGCCGCACCGGCCGTACCGGCCGGCACGCGAGCCGGACAGGGATCTCCTGAGCAGGCGTCAGGCCTGGCCGGGGCGGACACGAGTGGACACGCTGGGTGATGTGACTCCAGAGATCACCCGAACCGAGAGCCCCGCCTCCGCCCCCGCCCGGGAGCTCGCCGTGCTCCTGTCCTCCACTCGCCGGGGAGCACGGCTGGCCCGGCTCCTGACCGTCGCGCACCTGGCCGACCAGGGATTGCCCACCGAGGCGGCCGCGCAGATCACCGCCGAACTGGCGGGCAACGCCGTCCTGCACGGGCGCGTGCCCGGCCGGGACTTCCGGCTGGGCCTGCGCGTCACCGGGAACAGCGGTGACGGCGACGGCGTCACGCTGCGCATCGAGGTGTCCGACGCGCGCGGCGACCGTCTCCCGGCCGCGCCCGGCCCGCCGGCGTCCGAGGACGCGGAGGGCGGGCGCGGACTGCTGCTCGTCGAGGCGCTGGCCGACCGCTGGGGCGTGGCGGCCTGGCCGCCGCCGCGCAAGACGGTCTGGGCGGAACTCGATCTCCGCCCCTGACCCCGCCGCACGTACCGCACCCGCACACCGACCGCACGCACCGCCCACGCACCGCCATGGACACGCCCCCGATGACCAGTGAGACCGCCCGCGCCGCGCGCAACCGCCTCGGCGACCTCATCGACCGCGCGCTGCGCGGCGAGCACACCGTGATCACCCGCAACGGCAAGGAGGCCGCGGCCGTCGTCCCCGTCTCCCTCCTGCGCAGGCTGCGCCTGCTGGAGGACGCCGCCGACCGCCGCGCCGTCCTGGACGCCCTCCACGAGCCCGTCCACGCCCTGGACGAGGTGCTGCGCGAGACGCTGGAGCGCTGCCTGTGATCTACGACGTCCGCCTCGCCGCCACCGCCCGCGACCACCTCCGCTCGCTCGACCGGGAACGGGCCCTGCGCATCCTGGGCAGACTCACCGACCTGCTGTCCGACCCGTACGCGCCGGACACCACCGCCCTGCCCGGCTCGTACGAGAGCGAGCGGCGGCTGTGCGCGGGCGACCACCACGTGGTCTACACCGTCCACGACCGTCGGCGGCAGGTGCACGTCGTCCGCATCGCCCACCGCGACGAGGTCCACCGGCCCTCCTGACCCGCCCACCGGCTCGCGGCGAGGCGCGTTCCGGTGGGTGAGAACCCGGTGGGGCGCGGCGTCAGAAGCATCAAAGAACCGGGGAGAGAACCCCACCCAACCCAACCGGACTCCGTCACCCGTACGGGTGAGCTGCGGGGTCGGACCGGCGTGGCGGCCGGCTCTCCGGCATAGGCTCGCCGCGACAGGCACCAGCGAGCACTGCGGGGCACCGCGGAGCACCGCCGCCACCGCAGACATGCGACGGCCCCCGCCGGGACGGCCATCCCGGACGAGGGCCTGACCACCGAGGAAGAGGTAGCTTCCCGATGGCTGAGCCGCAGCTTAGCGCGCCCTCGCGCGCCCCATCCGCCGTTCCGCGCGGCGGCGTCGTCCACGTCACCGTCCGGCACACCGAGCGCTTCACGGTCGTCGGCAACCACCTCGCCCAGCACCGTGAGCTGTCGCTGACCGCGATCGGGCTGGCCGTCCACATCCAGTCGCTGCCCGACGGCGCGCGGGTGGACATCCGCACCCTCGCCTCCCGCTTCGCCGAGGGCGAGACGCGGATCGCCGCCGCGCTGCGCGAGCTGGAGGCACACGGCTATCTGTCGCGGACGCGGGAGCGGCTGCCGAGCGGGCGGGTGGTCACCCGCACGGTGTCCTACGACAACCCGGCGGCGACACGAGCGGACAAGGCGGAGCGGGTGCGGCCGTCGCGACCGCCCGTGCGCCTGCCGGAACCACGGCCGGTCCCGGCCCCTACCGCCGAGCCCGGGACCACGCCGCCACCGCCGCCGCTCCCCGAACCCCGCACCACCGACAACCCGGTGCGCGAGCGGGCCGCCACCGCGATCCTGGCCGAGTTGCGGCGCGACGACCCCCGCCTGCTGCTCTCCGAGCGGGACGTGGCACGCCTGGCCCCCGCCGTGACGGCCTGGCTGGAACGCGGGGCCGCACCCGACGCCGTACGCCGCACCCTGGCCGCCGGCCTGCCCACAGAGCCGCTGCGCCACCCCGCCGCCCTGCTCGCCCACCGCCTCACCGCGCTGCTGCCGCCTCACCTCCCGGCCGCCCCACCGGCCGCACCCCGGCCACCGCGACCGGACCCGCTCCAGAACTGCGACGGCTGCGACCGCGCCTTCCGCTCCCCCGCCCCGGGCCTGTGCCGCGACTGCCGCGAGGCCACCGCCGTTCCACCGCCACTGGTGGCATGACCGCTTCGAGACACGTCCCGAAGGTGGAGGCACTTGCGCGGAAAGGCTGCCGTCAGGCCGTCTTCCCCGGCGGCCGGGCGCAGGCAGGAATACGATCCGGCCATTCGTTTGTTGCGTTTGTTTCGTATGCTTCGAATAATGGAAGAGTGTCGAAGAAGGCCCCTGCCGGCATACACCCGCACCCGAGGGAGCCATACATGAGCAAGACAGACATCCGTCCCGTCCGCCTGCCCCCCGAGGAGACGGAAACGGCCAACCGTGCCCTGTCCCGGGTGCGCGGCTACCTGGAGAGGCACCGCGACACCCCGAAGATCGACGTCACGGTCGAAGGCGAAGGAGCCGAACCGCTGACACTGCCGCGAGAGGCGGTGGAGCTACTGGCGACCATGCTCGCCCACATGGCCGCCGGGCGCAGCGTCTCCATCGTTCCGCAGAACGCGGAACTCACCACCCAGCAGGCGGCCGACCTGCTCAACGTCTCACGGCCGTTCCTCATCGGGCTCCTGCAAGCCGGCGAGATCGAGTACCGCAAGGTCGGCAAACACCGGAGGATCCCGGCCTCCTCACTGCTGGAGTACAAGCGGCGCGACGACGAGCGCCGCCGCGAGGCCGCGGAGGAACTCACCCAACTGGGCCAAGAGATGGGACTGATCTGACGCATGGCCTTCGTCGCCCTGTACGACGCCAACGTGCTGTACCCGAGCACCCTGCGCGACCTGCTCATATCCATAGCGCAGGACGGTCTTGTGCAGGCCAAGTGGACCGATCGCATCCTCGATGAGACGTTCGGCAACCTGAAGGCCAAGCGACCCGATCTCGACCCCGCCCGGCTCGACCGGACCAGACAGGCGATGATGAGGGCCGTGCGCGACTGCATGGTCAGGGGTTACGAGCCCCTCATCGGGGCCGTCGAGCTTCCCGACCCGGATGACCGCCACGTCCTCGCGGCGGCCATCCGGGCCAAAGCCCAGGTCATCGTCACGTTCAACCTCAAGGACTTCCCTTCGGACGTCCTGTCGGCGTGGGACGTGGAGGCCAAGCACCCCGACGCCTTCATCGAGGACCAGATCGACCTGGATCCGGCCGCCGTGTATGCGGCGGTGCGGCAGATCGCGGACAGATGGAAGAACCCGCCGGGAACCGTGGAGGACGTGCTCGGACGGCTGGAACGAGACGGCATGGTCGCCGCCGCGGCGGCTCTGCGAGCGCTCTGACCGGACCGGGAACCTCCTGCCCGGCCCGCCCCTACGGCAGCGGCCACCCCTGCTCGCGCAGCACTGCCCGCCACCGCTCCCGCACGGGCCGCGCCCACGCGGGCTCCGCACCGAGGGCGTAGGCGATCAGCCCGTCGACATGGTTGACGAGGCCGGCCATGGAGGCGAAGCCGCGATGCTGCTGGTGGGCGCGGATTCCGAACCTCTCGATGCCGTGAAGGTGGCCGCGGACACGGGATTCGAAGTCCCCGGTGAGTCGCAGGGTGTCGCCGTCCACCAGCGGACCGAGCACCGACCTGCGGGCGCCGGGCTCGCGCACGTCCCGCGGTGAAGGAGCCTCCGACGAGGCACCACTGTCACCGGGCATACGGTGCTCCTTCCGCACGGGGCAGGCCGGCACAGACGTCCCGGAGCGGTCCTGCCACCGCCCGGCGTCACGTCAATCGTCCACGTACTGGAGGTGGAAACCGGTGACCCGCTCCATGCGTGCGGCGGTGCCGTGGGCCGTGAGATCGCCTTCCACGATCACCTCGTGCCCTTCCTTGTGGGCAAGGGCGGCCCTGTCGTAGTGCTCCCTGCCGAGAGTCATCCGCACCCGGCGAGTCCGGTCGTCCTCGTCCACCAGATAGCCGGAGACCGTGACCTCGCCCGGGCCGCGCGGGAAATCCCGACGCAACCGGACCACCGTGCCCCGCACCGTCACACCCCGCCGGCCGAGGCGTGCCCGGAGATCCTTGGCGCCCTCCTCCAGAGCCTCCAGGAGACGCTGACCGATGGCGACCGGGGGAGTGCTCTGTTCAACGGGCAGATCGGCGGACCAGGCGAAGCTCAACCGGTAACCCCTGCGTTCCTCGCCCGCGATCCTCACCAGGGCCTCGCAGAGGTTCGCGGAAAGCCCCGCGTGAACGTACCGGGCGAAATCGTCCAGCGAGTCGCCGGCCACCGAGCGTTCGGCGGCCTGACGGGCGCAGACCACACCCGCGTACAGGCGGCGGGACACCAGGCGCTCGAACGGCTCCTGCGGCAACGCGTCGGGCAGGGGCAGTTCCGGCTGGGCGGGCGGCTCGGACAGCGGAGTGTGCGCGGCGATCACGTAACTGCCGACCCGGGTCTGGTCCAGACGCACCGAGGCCACGTAGTCCTTGACTCTCTGCGGTTTCTGCGCGGGCTGCACCGGTTGCGGCTCGGTGGCCACCGTCGCCGCCGCGGCTGCCGTCATCAGGTCCCGCAGCCCTGCCAGCGCGGGTACCAGATCCACCAGCGGAGCCGTACCGGACGGGCCCGGCGGGGCGAGCCGCAGGTACTGCCAGTCGGCGGGGGGCAGGGACATCTCCCGCAGGATCTCGGCGGGGCGGCGCCCCTCCACGGCGGACAGCGTCTCCAGGAGGTCGGCGACCCTGCCCTGGTAGTCGCGGACCTGCCGCTCCATCGGCACCAGGACCTGGAACGGCGGGCCGTGGTCGTCGGCCGTGCGCAGCTCCCACAGCTGTCCACGGCCGAAATCCCGGGCGAATCCCCAGCCACGTGCCCGCAGATACCTCAGAACGGCTTTCGGAGCCGTCCCGGCGGCCTGCTCGAACTCGGCGTCGGTGATCGCGGTCATGACCCCACCAGCGCTTCGCGGAAGTCCTCGGCGAACAGGCCGTGCAGCGCGTCGACGGTCAGCAGGTTCGCCCGGGGCACGTCCACCGTGTACGTGCTGTTCTCACGCCTTTCCGACGGAAGCGGCTCCAGATCGTGGAAGGACGCCCAGTACGCGGCGTGGCGCATCAGCAGCGCGTCGGGGGTGACGCGGACCCACTGGCTCGCCTCCACCGGCGCGATGACGAGGAAGAGGAAGCGGGGGAGCTGCCAATCGTGCCCCGCGAGCCAGTTGAAGTTCTTGACCCTGAGCGGATAGCGCAGCGTCTCCGGGTCGTCGTTGGGAGTGGACCAGCACTTCACCTGGACCTCGATGGACGGAAACCTGCGGGTGCCGGCCCGGCCGGGGTAGCCGAGGCTCCAGTCGACACCCACCCGGTCGCGGTCGCGGCGGGAGGCGTCCAGGTTGGCGGCGGCGGCCAGGGCCCGGACGAACTGCTCGCCGTAGTCACCCCGGT
Source organism: Streptomyces shinuiensis (assembly GCF_043660855.1). Taxonomy (NCBI): domain Bacteria; kingdom Bacillati; phylum Actinomycetota; class Actinomycetes; order Kitasatosporales; family Streptomycetaceae; genus Streptomyces; species Streptomyces shinuiensis. Next base: position 2,362,756 of record NZ_JBIHML010000001.1, read on the forward strand.
GGCCGCCGTCCCCCATGGGTAACTCCTCCAGAGCGCCACCCAGGGGGTACTGGTGCGGGAAACCCCCGTTCGGTCCGTCGGTCATCTGCTCCCCCGCATCTCCCCGTACGCGTACCGTGGCTCACGGTAGCGATCGTTCGGCTCTCCGGGGAAGAGTCTGATCACCTTGCGTGCCGGAAACCCCGCCCACCGTCAGCGGCCGTCACTAGGGTGTGGCGGTGTGAGCCAGCACAGCGACACCCCCCCGCCCGCGGGCACCGGCGGCCGGCCGGTCCTCACCGCGCCCACACCGCAGCGGATCAGGGACGAGCTGGCCGAGCTCGTCGTCACCGACCTCCTCGGCCCCATCGGGGGCGAGACCGAGGAGCTGCCCGGCAAACCGACCGACCACTACATCATCGGGCGGCTCGCGCCGGGCGGCGCCTTGTCCGGCGGCGAAACGGCGCCGGCCGGGCAGGTGATCGAGCCGGACGAGCTGGACGGGAACCCGGTGGCCGCCGTCCCGGACACCGAGGAGGGCGACCACGACCCCGACGCGCCCAACGTGCCCAGCCTCCAGCCCTCCGCCCTGGGCCTGACCTTCCGCGTCGACGGCTCGGTGGACGAACTGCGGGTGCACTGCTCGTGGGCCCGCTACGAGTCCGGCCCCTCCCACGACCCGGAACAGGCGGGCGGGGTCTGGCACCGGCGGCCCTTCTCCGGCCCCGTGACGGTGAGGCTGCGGGAGGAAGGACCCGTCGAGGCCGGGCCCGTGCTGCGCGAGGAGTTCCCCCGCGTCGTCGTCCGCGGCCGGGCCCGCAGACACGACGGGGACTGGCTCGTCTCCCTCTTCCTCGTCAACGGCCAGAACGGACAGGAGGACAGCGGGCGTCCGAGTCCGCGGAACTGGCTCTTCCAGGCCCGGATGTCCGTCCGCGGCGCTCCGGGGACCGCCCCCTTCCTCCCCCGCCGCGCCACCGGCCGGCCCGGCGGTGACACCGCCGACCGGGCCGAGCGCCGGTCGCTGGCGATGGCCTACCGCTTCCACCCGGAGTTCGCCGTCGGGCACGGCACCGGGGTGCACGTGGAGACCGTGCCCGGCGATCCGCTGCGCGCCGCGGAGATATCCACCGTCGCCGCCCCCTCCTACGAGATCCCGCACACAGACGTCCCGGACCCGCGCTCGGAGCAGGACGCGGACCTCGCCGAACTGCGCGGCCTCGTGCTGGACATGAGGGAGCTGTGCGAGAAGGACGGCCCCGCGGCACTGCAGGCCGCCCTGCGGCCCCTGGTCGAGGGATACCGGTCCTGGATCGCCCGCGCCGGGGAGAGGATCGCGGACCCCGCCGCCCGCCTCGACGGATACGGCGAGGAGGCCCGCGGAGCCCTGGAGCGCGCGGAGGAGGCCGCCGCGCGCATCGAGGAGGGCATAGCGCTCCTCGCGGAGCCGGCCGCGTTCGACGCCTTCCGGTTCGCCAACCGCGCCATGTGGCTGCAGCGCGTCCACACCCTCGCCGCCGCCGCCCGCCGCCGTGACCCCGGTCTCCCCCTGGACGCGGCCGTCGCGGCCGCGGACGTACCGGGGAACCGGAGCTGGCGGCCGTTCCAGCTCGCGTTCATCCTGCTCGGCCTCCCCTCCCTCGCCGACCCCTCCCACCCGGACCGCGCCGACGGCGAGCGCACCGAAGGCGAACGCGCCCTGGCCGACCTGCTCTGGTTCCCCACCGGCGGCGGCAAGACCGAGGCCTACCTCGGTCTCACCGCCTTCACCCTGGCCATCCGGCGGCGCAGGCCCCGCCTCGGCGGCCTGGACGCCGAGCACGGCGTGGCCGTCCTGATGCGCTACACCCTGCGGCTGCTCACCATCCAGCAGTTCCAGCGCGCAACCGCGCTGATCTGCGCCTGCGAGACGATCCGCCGCGAGGACCCGGACCGCTGGGGAGCGAACCCCTTCCGCATCGGCCTGTGGGTCGGCGGCGGCGTCACACCCAACACCACCGACCAGGCGGAGGCCTGGCTGAAGGACCGCCGCAAGGACGGAGGGCGCGGCTTCCATGGCCGCACCGGCTCCCCCCACCAGCTCACCAGCTGCCCCTGGTGCGGCACCAGGCTCGACGCCGGCCGGGACGTCGCCGTCGATCCCGCTCTCCGCCGCACCTTCGTCACCTGCCCCGACGTCTTCCACTGCCCCTTCGGCGAGGGGGCCTTCGGCGCGGCACCGGACGAACGGGGACTGCCCGTCCTCGTCGTGGACGAGGAGATCTACCGGCTGCCGCCGAGCCTGGTCATCGCCACCGTCGACAAGTTCGCCCAGCTCCCCTGGCGGGGCGAGACCCAGACCCTCTTCGGCCAGGTCGCACGCCGCTGCACCCGGCACGGCTACGTCACAGCCGACGCCGCGGACAGCGAGTGGGAGCGCGCCACCCACCCGGCCCGCGGCGGCCTCCCGGCGGCCCGCACCGTCGACGCGCCGCGCGTACGCCCCCCGGACCTGATCGTGCAGGACGAGCTGCACCTGATATCCGGCCCGCTCGGTTCCCTCGTCGGGCTGTACGAGGCCGCCGTCGACCGGCTCGCCACCTGGGAGGTCGAGCCGGGCCGCGCGGTGCGGCCGAAGGTCATCGCCTCCACCGCGACCGTCCGCCGCGCCCACCGGCAGATCAACGACCTCTTCAGGCGCCGCACCGCGGTCTTCCCGCCCCCCGGGCTCGACGCCGACGACAACTTCTTCGCCCGCCGCCGGCCCACCTCGGTCAGGCCGGGCCGCCGCTACGTCGGCATCTGCGCGCAGGGCGTGCGCACCAAGTCGGTCGCCATCCGCGTGTACGTCGCCCAGCTCGCCGCGGCCCAGCTCCTCCACGACCGCTACGGGCGCAACGAGATCACCGACCCGTACATGACCCTGGTCGGCTACTTCAACAGCCTGCGGGACCTGGGCGGCATGCGGCGCCTGGTGGAGGACGACATCTCCACCCGCCTGACCCGGACCGACCGGCGCGGCCTCGCCGGACGGCACGCCGACAACGTCGCCGAGCTGACCTCGCGCATGTCCTCGGACGCCATCCCCGGCATCCTGGAGAAACTCGAACTGCCCTTCGCCGACCGGCCCAAGGGGTCGCCCCGCCCCGTCGACGTGCTGCTGGCCACCAACATGATCGCGGTGGGCGTGGACGTCTCCCGGCTCGGTGTGATGGTCGTCAGCAACCAGCCCAAGTCCACGGCCGAGTACATCCAGGCGACCAGCCGCGTCGGCCGGCGGGCCCCCGGACTGGTCCTCACCCTCCTCAACTGGGCCCGGCCGCGCGACCTGTCGCACTACGAGACCTTCGAGTCCTTCCACGCCTCCGTCTACCAGCACGTGGAGGCCCTCTCCGTCACGCCCTTCGCCGACCGGGCCCTGGACAGGGGGCTCACCGGCGTGCTGGCCGCCCTCGTCCGCGACCTGAAGCAGGAGTACAACGGCAACCGCGGCGCGCAGTTCTTCGACACCCGCGGGGAACTGGCCGACCACGTGGTGCGCCACCTCCAGCGCCGGGCCGAGGGCGTCACCGGCGAACGGCAGGTGGGCGGCAAGGTGCACGACCACCTCGACCACCGTCTGGACCGCTGGGAGCAGCGCCGCAGGGAGCCCGGCGCCGTCCTCGGCTACCGGGCGGCGCGGCGCCGGGGCGATGTGGCCCCCCTGCTGCGGGAGCCGGACGGCACCCGCTGGCGTCTGATGACCTGCCCCACCTCGCTGCGCGAGGTCGAACCACCGGTCCGGCTGCTGTTCCTGGGCGACACCGGCCAGGAACACGCCGCGGAGCCGCCCTTCGCCCCCCGCCCGCAGGCCGGAGAACCGCACGACGACCCCCGGGAGCAGCCGTGACCACACCGGCCAACGGGCCGCTGCGCGTGGGCGAGCTCCGCCCCAGCCAGTTGCTGCACACCTACGGCATCGGCTCGGTCACCGACCTGCCCAACCTCTCCACCATGGTCCTCGGCCTCGACCACTGGGAGCTGGGGAAGGCCACGCCGCTCACCGAGGACCGGCTGCTGGCCGCCGTACGCCGGCGCCTGGGCCCTCAGGTCGCCACGCTGCGCACCCCGCCCCACCTGCCCGAGACCACCAGCCCCTTCGACGAGTGGGCCCGCGTCGGCGTCCCCGTCGCCCTCTTCCCCCGCTGGCTGCGCTGCTCCCGCGAGCGGTGCAACCGGCTGGCGCCGGCCTCCTCCGGCCTGTTCGAACTGGTCGAGAACTTCTTCCGGCCCGAGGAGACGCGCTACGTCCACAACTGCCACGGTCAGGGCCGCCGCAGGCCGACCGCGGTGCCCGCCCGCTTCCTGCTCGCCTGCCCGGCCGGGCACCTGGACGACTTCCCCTGGATGTACTTCGTCCACCGGGGTGCGCCGCACCCGGACGGCTGCACCCTGGAACTCCTCGAACGCGGCACCATGGGCGAGGCCGCCAACATCTTCGTCAGGTGCTCCTGCAAGGACGTCAAGGCGCGCTCCCTGGCCGAGGCGATGGGCGCGCGAGGGGAGCGGGAACTGCCCGCGTGCCGGGGACACCACCCCCATCTGGGCACCTTCGAGGAGTGCGGCGAGAAGGTGCGCACCATCGCGCTCGGCGCCACCAACAGCTGGTTCGCCTCCCAGCTGAGGGTCTTCAGTCTGCCCCGTGCCCGGGAGCCGCTGGCCCAGGCCGTACGCGAGCACTGGGGCCGGCTCTCCCCGCTGGCCGCCGTCCCCGCCGAAACCGCCAGGGCGCTGCTGCCCACCCAGACGTGCTGGCCCGACCTGGAGCCCTACGGCGTCGACAGGGTGTGGGAGGCGGTCGCCAGGGAGGCCGCGCACGTCGCCGCCGGACAGCCGGGACAGCCGGGCCAGCCCTCCGAGGAGGAGGAGTTCGACCTGGCCGCCCCCGAGTGGCGGGCCTTCACCAAACCCCGCCCCTACGACCTGCCCGACTTCACCACCGAGCACGAACCGGTGCCCGCCGGCGCCTCGGGCTGGCTCCACCGGGTCGTCCTCGTCCACCGGCTGCGCGAGGTCGCCGCGCTCACCGGCTTCACCCGCATCGACGCCCCCGAGTGGCTGCCCCAGAGCGACGACCCGGCCCAGGAGCGGAGGCGGATCGCCCCGCTCTCCCGCGAGGCGTCGACCTGGGTGCCGTGCGCCGAACTGCGCGGCGAGGGCGTGTTCCTGGCCTTCGACGAGAAACGGGTGGCCGCCTGGGAGGAGGACCCCGCCGTCCTCGACCGGGAGAAGGTCCTGCGCGGCGCCCACCGCACGTGGTGCCTGGCCCGCGGTATCGCCGAACCCCACTGGCCCGGCATCCGCTACGTCCTGCTGCACACCTTCGCCCACACCCTCATCCGGGAGCTGGCCCTGGAGTGCGGCTACGGGGCCTCCGGCATAGCCGAGCGCGTCTACGCCCGCACCGGGGACGAGCCCATGGCGGGCATCCTGCTCTACACCGCCGCGCCCGACAGCGAGGGCACCCTGGGCGGCCTGGTCTCACTCGGCCGGCACGAGAGCCTGGGGGCGTCCATCGAGCAGGCCCTGTCGGCCGCCCGGCTGTGCAGCTCCGACCCGATCTGCGCCGAACACGACCCCCGGATTCACGGACGCCTCCACGGCGCGGCCTGCCACGCCTGCCTCTTCGCCGCCGAGACCTCCTGCGAACGGGGCAACCACTACCTGGACCGCGCCCTCCTGGTCGAGACCCTCGCCGGCGACCCCGGAGCCTTCCTCCCGTGACGCCCGCCCTGGCCGGGCTCCTCGCCAAACTCGCCGGGCGGCTCCCGCGGGACCGGACCGGCGACTGGGCCGGGGCGCTGAGCGACGCCCGCGGCCCGGACGACCCGGCCCTCGACCGGTTCGCCGCGCAGCTCCTGGCCGCGGGGCTCGCACACCACCTGGACCGCGTACGGCGCGCCTGGCGGGAGGAGGCCCCGCAGCTCACCGGGGCGGCCCTGGCCCTGGCCCTGGAGGCATCCGCCGTCCAGTACGAGACCTGCCGTCCCGGCCGGCTCGTCGAACCGGTCGTCAGCGGCCCGGTGAGCCCGTCCGTACCGGTGCGGCTGACCAGCGGCGTGGCCGTCGACGTCATACGGTCCGCCCGGGAGACGCTGCTCGTCGCCAGCTTCGCCGCTTACGGCGTCGGGGATGTCGTGGAAGAACTGCGACGGGCCGTGCGGCGGGGCGTCACGGTCGATCTGCTGCTGGAGGAGTCCACGGCGGCCGTCCGGGCCTTCGCGCCGCTCCACGGGCACGTCCGGGTCTGGCACCGGACGGACGGCACCCTCCACGCGAAGGCGGTCGTCGCCGACCGGCACACCGCCCTGCTCGGCAGCGCGAACCTCACCGACCGGGCCCTGCGCGACAACATCGAGATCGGGGTGATCGTCCGCGGCCCGGAGGTCGTGGGCCGGATCGCCGACCACCTCCGCTGGCTCATCCGCCCCGGCGGCGGTCCCCTCCGGCCCGTCGGCACCGACGGCCTCTGACGGCTGCGCCTTACGGCACCGCCTCCGGCAGGGCCCTCACTTCACCCTGTGCTTGCAGCCCAGGACGTCCTTGCCGTCCTGGTTGTCGTCGACCTTCTCGCCGTCGACGGTGATGGTGCAGGGCGCGGGCCTGAGCATGCCGTCGTCGCCCGGGACCGAGCCGGGCACGACCGACACCAGGACACCGGCCTCCTGCTCGGCCTTGGTCAGGGAGAGCTCGACCGTCTTCTTCCACGGAAGCGTGGCCTGCTCGGTCCTGTTCCCGTCGGCGGCATAGGCGATCTGCGTCTTCCCGGTGCCCCGGACCTCAAGGGTCACCTCGCGCACCACCTCGCCGCCCTCGTCCGCACCGCCGCCCGTGCCCCCGCCGGGCTCCTCGCTCCCGGAGGCCGGCGGTGCGTGCTTCCCCTCGGCTCCCCCGTCGTCCCCGCCGCCGCATCCCGTCAGCAGCACACCGGACACGACCAGGGCCAGTCCGGCGGTCGCCCTGCGCATACCCACTCCCCCTCGCGGATCGAAAGCCGCCCGGAGCGTCTCCCGGACAGCGCCGACGATCCTAGTCAGCCGGACCGGCCAACGGCCTCGGGGGCAGTCCCGTTCACCGGCCGGAGCGGCCGTGGCGGCCCGCACGCACCGCTCGGGGGCCGCCACTTCGCGGGCCGTGGCGTCGTCCACGGTGCCGGGGACGGCATCTGATCGTTGTCGGGCACGGCCGGCGGGCGACCGCCGTTTGCGCCACCACCGGATACCCGGACGGATGGAAGCCCGCCGGACTCCGTGCGGTCCGCTTCCCCGCTCATGACGACCTATTGCTTTCATGCCTGTTTGAACCGATATTGCACAGGCGCTGTTCGCCTGTGCGGGTCAGGAAGGCGGGAGATCCATGAAAGCTGCGAAGGCCCTGCTCATCGGGTGCTCGGTGGGCACTCTGCTGCTCGGCGGCGTCACCGCCGCCGAGGCGATGGGCTGGGAGCACCCCGGCGCGAGGCAGGGCGGACAGAGCGGGCACAGCGGGCAGGACGGTCACCGGGGCGACCACGGAAACGACGGGCGCAAGCACACCGACGGCGCCGGCCTGCACCAGGACGACTCCAGGCACCACAACACCGACAACTCCAAACGCCACACGGAGGTCTCCAGGCACTCCGTCGACAACTCCCGCCGGGACATCAGGTCGAAGTCCAACCGGGTCGACGGATGCCAGGGCGTCAACAGCAAGCAGTGCACCCAGGACAACTCCAACCGCCCGGTCCTGATCGGTATGTCCGGCGGCGGTCTCATCGGCCTCATCGGCGGCTCCACCGGCATGACCACCGGCATGACCACCGGCACCGCGACCAACGGCATGACCACCGGTATGACGACCACCGGCACCACCACCAACGGCGGCGCGGCCCAGTGGTGCTCGCCGGGCTTCTGGAGGAACAACTTCCCCGAGGCATGGGGCCCGACCGGCTACACCGGCAACGAGACCTACAGCAGCGTGTTCGGCGCGCCGCCCCCGCGCTCGCCCCAGGGCATCAACCAGGACGCACCGACCGACCCGACGCTGTTCGAGGTCGTCGACAACCCGCAGTGGTACGGCGGCGGCGCCGCGAACAACGTGGCCGACCTGCTGAGCGACGCCCACCCCGACATCGATTACCAGGGCGTGCGCGTGGACAACTGCCCGCTCTCGGCCAACCAGGCGGCCGGTGGCGGAAACAACTCGTGACCGCACGTCCGCGGCAGGACACCGGCACACCGCCGGGCACGGCCTTCCCTCCCCCTCGCACGGCCACCGGCGAGGAGGAGGGTCCGATCCGCGGCGGACCGGACCACGGGGGGAGCGGCGGCGCCGACCGCCGCGCGCCGCTGTGGTCGGCGGTCGTGTCGGCGGTGGCCGCCCTCGTCCTGGCGGGCGTCACGCTGACACACCTGGCCATGCTCTTCCTGCACGTCGCCCCGCCCAACGCCGTCACCGCCCGGTACGGGGAGCGGATCGACGCCTACGTCCAGCCGGAGTTCGGCCAGGACTGGAAGCTGTTCGCGCCCAACCCGCTGCAGCGCAACGAGGTCGTCCTGGCGCGGGTGCGCACCAGGGACGAGGACGGCGCCCACCGCACCTCGGCGTGGGCGAACCTCACCGCCCGGGACATCGAGGAGATCAGGGGCAGCCTGGCCCCCAGCCACACGCACCAGAACATGCTCCGCCGCGCCTGGGACTCCTACGTCGCCACACACGGCACGAACGACCGGGACACCGGCGTCCGCGCGGAGCTGGCCACCGCCTACCTCAAGCGCGTCGTCCTCCAGCGGATCGGGCGCGAGTGGCGGGGGCGGCCGGTCGTCGCCCTTCAGGTCGGCGCCCGCTTCACGCCGGTGCCGCACCCCTGGCGGCCCGCGCAGGGAACCGGGCCGGGCTCCGTCTCACGCCGGACGCTGCCGTGGTGGCCCGTGACGGAACAAGACCACGAGGGGCTGTGAGTTGAACACCATCACGGCGACGGCCGCCGGTACCGGCGCCCCGGCCGCGCAGCGGCCCGCTTCCCCGGGCCGCCGGCCGCGTACCCGCCTCGCACGGGCCGCCGGCGCCGCACGCACCACCCTGGCCCCGTACCAGGCCGCGCTGTTCCGCATCGCCTTCGCCGCCGTCGTCACGGCCTTCCTCCTGCGGGAGTGGCCGCACCGCCGCGTGCTGTACGGCGACCGCAGCCCCCTGTCGTTCGACATGGCCCTCGCCCTCCTTCGGGAGGGCGGCGGCTTCACCGTGCTGAGCTGGTGGGGCGGGCGGACGTGGTTCGAGGCCGTCTACGCCCTGACGATCGCGGCGTCCCTCGCCGTGCTGGTCGGCTGGCGCACCCGGACCGCTTCGGTGTTCCTCCTGGTGGGCGTGGTGTCGCTGGAGAACCGCAACACCCTGGTGGGGGACGGCGGCGGCAACATCATCCGCATCATGGTGATCTACCTGGTGTTCGTCCGCTGCTCGCAGGTGTGGTCCCTGGACGCGCGCCGCGCACGCGGGCGGGGAGACCGGAACATCCCCGACCGGACGGGCGTCGCCCTGTGGTCGGTGGCGGGTCTGCTGCTGCTGTGGGCTTTCGGCCCGGGGACGCTCCTCGCGCCGGGCTGGCCGCTGCTGCTGTGGACGCTGTGGGCCGTCCACGGTCTGTGGTACACGGTGAACCGCCGGCTCCCTGGGCACCATCTGCGGACCCTGCTGGACGGCTGCGCGGCCATGGTCCACAACTGCGCGCTGCTGGTGATCGCGGTGCAGGTCTGCCTGATCTACTCCACGGCGGGCTGGTACAAGATCCAGGGCGGCCGGTGGCAGGAGGGCAGCGCCCTGCACTACGTGCTGCGCCTGGACTACTTCACGCCCTGGCCGTGGCTGTCCGGCGCCCTCGCCGCGAACGCGGTTCTCGTCGTACTGCTGGGGCACCTGACGGTCGTGCTCCAGGTGGCCTTCCCCTTCACGCTCTTCAGCCGGGTCAAGAACGTACTGCTGGTGGCGCTGATCGCCGAGCACCTGGGGATCGCGATCCTGCTCGGCATCCCCTTCCTGTCGCTGATCATGGTCGCCTGCGACGCACTGTTCCTGCCGAGCGCGCTCCTGCTCCGTCTCGGCCCGCGGTGCGCGGCCCCGCTCCGGTGGACCGCAGGACGCCTCAGGGGCCGGACGGCACGCCCTTCGGCAGGACCGGCCGGGCCCTGAGCCCGCCCCGGCGCCGGCGGGCACGGCTGCCGGGCAACGGAAAGGGCCCGTACGACTGACGTCGTACGGGCCCTTTCGCCGACCGAGAGGCCAGCGGTGCCTCAAGAGGCGGACCGGGTCACTTGACGATCTTGGTGACCTGGCCGGCGCCCACGGTCCGGCCACCCTCGCGGATGGCGAACTTCAGGCCCTCCTCCATGGCGACCGGCTGGATCAGCTCGACCTTCATCTCGGTGTTGTCGCCCGGCATGACCATCTCGGTGCCCTCGGGGAGGGTCACCACGCCGGTCACGTCCGTGGTACGGAAGTAGAACTGCGGGCGGTAGTTGTTGAAGAACGGGGTGTGGCGGCCACCCTCGTCCTTCGACAGGATGTAGGCCTGGGCCTCGAACTCGGTGTGCGGGGTGACCGAACCCGGCTTGATGATGACCTGGCCGCGCTCGACGTCCTCGCGCTTGATGCCGCGGAGCAGCAGACCGACGTTCTCACCGGCCTGGCCCTCGTCGAGCAGCTTGCGGAACATCTCGATACCGGTGACGGTGGTCGAGGTCTTCTCGGTCTTGATGCCGATGATGTCGACGTTCTCGTTGACCTTGAGGATACCGCGCTCGATACGGCCGGTGACGACCGTACCGCGACCGGTGATCGTGAAGACGTCCTCGATCGGCATCAGGAACGGCTTCTCGACGTCACGCTCGGGCTCGGGGATGGACTCGTCCACGGCCTTCATCAGCTCGAGGACGGAGTCGGCCCACTTCTGGTCGCCCTCGAGCGCCTTCAGCGCCGAGACGCGGACGACCGGAACCTCGTCACCCGGGAACTCGTACTCGGAGAGCAGCTCACGGACCTCGAGCTCGACGAGCTCCATGATCTCCTCGTCGTCCACCATGTCGGCCTTGTTCAGGGCGACGACGATGTACGGAACACCGACCTGGCGGGCCAGGAGCACGTGCTCCTTGGTCTGCGGCATCGGGCCGTCGGTGGCGGCGACCACGAGGATGGCGCCGTCCATCTGGGCGGCACCGGTGATCATGTTCTTGATGTAGTCCGCGTGACCCGGGCAGTCGACGTGGGCGTAGTGACGGGACTCCGTCTGGTACTCGACGTGCGCGATGGAGATGGTGATACCGCGCTGGCGCTCCTCGGGAGCCTTGTCGATGTTCTCGAACGCCGAGGCCTCGTTCACGTCCGGGTAGGCGTCGTGCAGCACCTTGGTGATCGCCGCGGTAAGAGTGGTCTTACCGTGGTCGATGTGACCGATGGTGCCGATGTTGACGTGCGGCTTAGTCCGCTCGAACTTCGCCTTCGCCACTGGGGTCCTCCTGTGGACTGGTGCTGTACTCCCCCGCGCTCTGCGGAGGGGTTCAGGTGGTCGTGCCGAACCGGTCAGGACCCCTGAGGGACGACCTTGACCGCTTCGTATCTGGGTGGGCGGGCTGCCGGGGCCCCGTCACCTGGCGGTGTGCGCCCGGTGACGGGAGACCCCGAAGGCCTTGTTGTGCTCCAGCCTAATGGGTGGATAGCGTCACGAAACGTGCGCTACTCGCCCTTGGCCTTCGCGATGATCTCCTCGGCGACGTTCCGGGGAACCTCGGCGTAGGAGTCGAACTGCATCGAGTAGCTCGCGCGACCGGAGGTCTTGCTGCGCAGGTCACCGACGTAACCGAACATCTCCGACAGCGGAACCAGGCCCTTGACGAGCTTGGCGCCGGCGCGGTCCTCCATGGCCTGGATCTGGCCACGGCGGGAGTTGATGTCACCGATCACATCGCCCATGTAGTCCTCGGGCGTGGTGACCTCGACGGCCATCATCGGCTCCAGCAGGGCCGGGCTGGCCTTGCGGGCGGCCTCCTTGAAGACCATGGAACCGGCGATCTTGAACGCCATCTCGGAGGAGTCGACGTCGTGGTAGGCGCCGTCCAGCAGCGTCACCCGCACGCCGGTGAGCGGGTAGCCCGCCAGCACGCCGAACTCCATGGCCTCCTGGCAGCCGGCGTCCACCGAGGGGATGTACTCCTTGGGGATGCGGCCACCGGTGACCTTGTTGACGAACTCGTAGCCGTCGCCCTCGAGGGGCTCGACCGCGATCTGCACCTTCGCGAACTGGCCGGAACCACCAGTCTGCTTCTTGTGCGTGTAGTCGACCTTCTCGACGGCCTTGCGCAGGGTCTCGCGGTAGGCCACCTGCGGCTTACCGACGTTGGCCTCGACCCTGAACTCGCGCTTCATCCGGTCGACCAGCACCTCAAGGTGCAGCTCGCCCATGCCCGCGATGATGGTCTGCCCGGTCTCCTCGTTCGTCTTGACCTGGAAGGACGGGTCCTCCTCGGCCAGACGCTGGATGGCGACACCCAGCTTCTCCTGGTCGCCCTTGGACTTCGGCTCGATGGCGACCTCGATCACCGGGGCCGGGAAGTCCATGGACTCCAGGATCACCGGAGCGGACGCGTCGCAGAGGGTCTCGCCGGTGGTGGTCTGCTTCAGACCCATGACGGCGACGATGTCGCCGGCACCCACGCTCTGGATCTCCTCACGCTTGTTCGCGTGCATCCGGTAGATCTTGCCGATGCGCTCCTTCTTGCCCTTCACCGAGTTCAGCACCTGGGTGCCGGACTCCAGCCGGCCCGAGTAGACCCGGATGAAGGTCAGCTTGCCGAGGTGCGGGTCGCTCGCGATCTTGAAGGCGAGCGCGGCCAGCGGCTCCTCGTCGGAAGGCTTGCGCTTGATGACCTCGTCGGCGTCGGAGGGGGCCTGCCCCTCGATCGCCTCGATGTCGACCGGCGAGGGCAGGTAGCGCACGACCGCGTCGAGCAGGGGCTGAACGCCCTTGTTCTTGAACGCGGTACCGGTGAACACCGGGGTGACGGTGGTGCCCTCGCCCTTGCCGGACTCGATGGTGATGCGGCGGATCGCCGAGTACAGCTGCTCCTCGGAGGGCTCCTCGCCCTCCAGGTACAGCTCCATCAGCTCCTCGTCGTTCTCGGCGACGGCCTCGAGCAGCTTGCCGCGCCACTCCTGGGCCTGCTCCGCCAGCTCGGCCGGGATGTCGACGACGTCGTACATCTCGCCCTTGGCGGCCTCCGCCGACCAGACCAGGGCCTTCATGCGGACCAGGTCCACGACGCCCTGGAAGTCGGACTCGGCGCCGATCGGGAGCTGCATGACCAGCGGCTGCGCACCCAGGCGGCTCACGATCATGTCGACGCAGCGGAAGAAGTCCGCGCCGGTGCGGTCGAGCTTGTTGACGAAGCAGATGCGCGGAACGCCGTAGCGGTCCGCCTGACGCCACACCGTCTCGGACTGGGGCTCGACACCGGCCACCCCGTCGAACACCGTCACCGCACCGTCGAGCACGCGCAGCGAGCGCTCCACCTCGACGGTGAAGTCGACGTGGCCCGGGGTGTCGATGATGTTGATGGTGTGGTCGACGTTCTCGAGCGGCCAGTGGCAGGTCGTCGCGGCCGACGTGATGGTGATGCCGCGCTCCTGCTCCTGCTCCATCCAGTCCATGGTGGCGGCGCCGTCGTGGACCTCACCGATCTTGTAGCTCACACCGGTGTAGAACAGGATCCGCTCGGTGGTGGTCGTCTTGCCCGCGTCGATGTGGGCCATGATCCCGATGTTGCGGACCCTGGCCAGGTCAAGTGAAGTGGTAGCCATAAGGCTCAGTCTTCTCTCGGTTCTCGATGGGGGAAGCGACTACCAGCGGTAGTGCGCGAAGGCCTTGTTGGACTCGGCCATCTTGTGGGTGTCCTCGCGCTTCTTCACGGCGGCGCCGAGCCCGTTGGAGGCGTCGAGCAGCTCGTTCATCAGGCGCTCGGTCATCGTCTTCTCGCGGCGCGCGCGGGCATAGCCCACGACCCAACGCAGCGCGAGAGTGGAGGAACGGCCGGGGCGGACCTCGACCGGAACCTGGTAGGTGGCGCCACCGACGCGGCGGGAGCGGACCTCGAGGGTCGGCTTCACGTTCTCGAGCGCGCGCTTGAGCGTGATGACCGGGTCGTTGCCGGTCTTCTCACGCAGACCCTCCATGGCGCCGTACACGATGCGCTCGGCGGTGGAGCGCTTGCCGTGCAGCAGCACCTTGTTGATGAGGGAGGTCACCAGAGGAGAGCCGTAGACCGGGTCGATGATGACCGGTCGCTTCGGGGCGGGGCCCTTACGAGGCATGCTTACTTCTCCTTCTTGGCGCCGTAGCGGCTGCGAGCCTGCTTGCGGTTCTTGACGCCCTGGGTGTCGAGGGAGCCGCGGATGATCTTGTAGCGAACACCCGGCAGGTCCTTCACACGGCCACCGCGCACGAGCACGATGGAGTGCTCCTGCAGGTTGTGGCCCTCACCCGGAATGTAAGCGGTGACCTCGATGCCGCTGGTCAGACGCACACGCGCGACCTTACGCAGGGCCGAGTTCGGCTTCTTGGGGGTGGTGGTGAAAACGCGCGTGCAGACGCCGCGGCGCTGGGGCGAACCCTCGAGTGCCGGCGTCTTGTTCTTCTCGACCTTGTCCTGTCGGCCCTTGCGGACCAACTGCTGGATCGTAGGCACCGTTTCTCCGGTTTCTGTGTGCCAGTCTCGGTACAACTAACCCGGGCCACTCGCCGACCCACGCGGTCGGGTGTGTCGAAGGCTGCACACTCCCGCGATGCGGGGCCCACTGGGTGAGAAGCATGCAGATTTCGGTGTCCCCGCCTCACATCCCGCGGCGTATTGGCGCACACGAGAGCGCAGGGGATACCCCAGGCACAAGGTCAGAGCGTACCTACCGCATCGGCTCCGGTCAAAACAAATGCCCATGCCACCGTAGTGGGCGCGGAGCGGGAGCGGAAGAGCACCCGAAGGCCCCCACGGCCTGCGCCGACCCGCCTCCCGCGGCTCCTTTCCCTACCTTTCCCCGCCCTTCCCCGGCCCCTTCTCGGCGCGGCGGGCGGACCCGCGAGGAACGCTCAGGCGGCCCCGGCCGCGAACACCACGATCCCCAGCAGCGCGAGCGCGACGAGCCCGATCGTCAGCCAGCCCAGGACCAGGCCGGCCATGGCCATCCCGTCACCCTTCTCCCCGGTGCGGCGGATCTCGGCGCGCGCCTTGTGCCCCAGGATCACCGCGGGGATGGCGGTGACCCCGTAGAACGGCGTGAGGACCCCGCAGACCAGGGCGCCGACCGCGGAGTTGTTCGTCTGGGGCGGGGGCGGCAGGAAGGTGCGCGGCACCGCCTGCTGGTACGGCTGCGCGTACTGCGGCGCGGGAGCGGGCACCGCCATCGGCCCCTGCGGCAGATCGGCGATGAGCGCGTGCAACTCACCGTACGTCTGCGCCTGGTGGGCACGGCCCATCCGCTGCTCGTACTCGGCATGGCTCAGCCGCCCCTCCGCGTACCCGGCCTTGAGCACGTCGACGGTGCGCTCCCGGTCCGCGTGGGACGCGCGCATCATCGGCAGCTGCGACGCCTGGTGCGCGGCCTGCGAGGGCTGCGGCAGATGCGGCGGATGCTGCCCCGCCTGCCCGGGCGGTCCACCGTATTTGCCCCGTTGCCCCGGCTGTCCCCACGGCTGGTACGACACCGGCTCCACCTCCCCACGTTCGGGCTGCCCCCATCATCCATGACGTCCGCACCCCTTGGGGAGTTCCGGGCACCCGGAACACGCCGCGCGCACCGGCGGGAACGCCGTGGGGCGGCCCCTCCGAGGAGGGGCCGCCCCACGAGCGTGTCCGGCGGACCGTACGGCCCCGCTCAGCCGTTGTACGGACCGTAGTCGTAGTCCTCCAGCGGGACCGCCTGGCCGGAGCCGGTACCGAAGGGCGAGTAGTCGATGTCGTCGTAGCCGACGGCCGAGTACATCGCGGCCTTCGCCTCCTCGGTCGGCTCGACCCGGATGTTGCGGTAGCGGGACAGGCCCGTACCGGCCGGGATGAGCTTACCGATGATGACGTTCTCCTTGAGGCCGATCAGGGAGTCCGACTTGGCGTTGATCGCCGCGTCGGTCAGGACCCTGGTCGTCTCCTGGAAGGACGCCGCCGACAGCCAGGACTCCGTGGCCAGCGAGGCCTTGGTGATGCCCATCAGCTGCGGACGGCCGGAGGCCGGCTGGCCGCCCTCCGCCACCACACGGCGGTTCTCGCCCTCGAACTTCGAGCGCTCGACCAGCTCGCCCGGCAGCAGCTCGGCGTCGCCGGACTCGATGATCGTCACACGGCGCAGCATCTGCCGGATGATGATCTCGATGTGCTTGTCGTGGATCGACACACCCTGCGAGTTGTAGACCTTCTGGACCTCGCCCACCAGGTGCACCTGCACCGCGCGCTGGCCGAGGATGCGCAGCACGTCGTGCGGGTTGGTGGCGCCGACCGTCAGCGGCTGGCCGACGTCGACGTGGTCGCCCTCGGAGACCAGCAGGCGGGCGCGCTTGGACACGCCGTAGGAGGTCTCGTCGGAGCCGTCGTCGGGGGTGACGACGATCTTCTTGGTCTTCTCGGTCTCCTCGATCCGCACACGGCCGGCGGCCTCGGAGACCGGGGCGACACCCTTGGGGGTGCGGGCCTCGAAGAGCTCGACGACACGCGGCAGACCCTGGGTGATGTCGTCACCGGCCACACCACCGGTGTGGAAGGTGCGCATCGTCAGCTGGGTGCCGGGCTCACCGATGGACTGGGCGGCGATGATGCCGACGGCCTCGCCGATGTCCACCAGCTTGCCGGTCGCCAGCGAGCGGCCGTAGCACATGGCGCAGGTGCCGACGGCGGACTCGCAGGTGAGGACCGAGCGGGTCTTGACCGTCTCCACGCCGTGCCGCACCAGCTCGTCGATGAGCACGTCGCCCAGGTCGGTCCCGGCCGGAGCCAGCACCTTGCCGTCGACGGTGACGTCCTCGGCGAGGCAGCGCGCGTACACGCTGGTCTCGGCGTCCTCCGCCTTGCGCAGAACGCCGTCCGCGCCCTTGGAGGCGATCACGAGCTTCAGGCCGCGGTCGGTGCCGCAGTCCTCCTCGCGGATGATCACGTCCTGCGAGACGTCCACCAGACGACGGGTCAGGTAACCGGAGTCGGCGGTGCGCAGCGCGGTGTCCGCCAGACCCTTGCGGGCACCGTGCGTGGAGATGAAGTACTCCAGCACGGACAGACCCTCGCGGAACGACGCCTTGATCGGCCGCGGGATCGTCTCGTTCTTGGCGTTGGACACCAGACCGCGCATACCGGCGATCTGGCGCATCTGCATCATGTTTCCGCGGGCGCCCGAGTCGACCATCATGAAGATCGGGTTGGTCTTCGGGAAGTTCTCCGCCATGGCCTCGGCGACCTCGTTGGTCGCACGGGTCCAGATGCCGATGAGCTCGTTGGAGCGCTCGTCCTTGGTGATCAGACCGCGCTCGTACTGCTTCTGGACCTTCTCGTCCAGCGCCTCGTAGTTCGCGATGATCTCCTTCTTGGCCTCGGGAACCACGACGTCGGAGATCGCGATGGTGACACCGGAACGGGTCGCCCAGTGGAAACCGGCCGACTTCAGGTTGTCCAGCGCCGCGGCGACGACGACCTTGGGGTAGCGCTCGGCGAGGTCGTTGACGATCGCGGAGAGCTGCTTCTTGCCCACGGTGTAGTCGACGAACGGGTAGTCCTCGGGCAGCAGCTCGTTGAAGAGCGCGCGGCCCAGGGTGGTGCGCAGCCGGAACGGGTCACCGGGCTGCCACTCGCCCGCGGCGAGGCCGCCGTCGGCCGCAGCGCCCTCCTCGGCGGCCGGCGGGGTCCAGCCGCGGGGCGGGACCGAGCCGACGGGGAAGCGGACGTCGATCTTCGCCTGGAGCGACAGCTCCCGGGCGTCGAACGCCATGATCGCCTCGGCGACCGAGTTGAACGACCGGCCCTCGCCCTTGACCTCGCCCTCCACCTTGTCGGTGGTGAGGAAGAACAGGCCCAGCACCATGTCCTGGGTCGGCATGGTGACGGGGCGGCCGTCGGCCGGCTTGAGGATGTTGTTCGAGGACAGCATCAGGATGCGGGCCTCGGCCTGCGCCTCCGCGGACAGCGGCAGGTGCACGGCCATCTGGTCGCCGTCGAAGTCCGCGTTGAACGCGGTGCACACCAGCGGGTGGATCTGGATGGCCTTGCCCTCGACCAGCTGCGGCTCGAAGGCCTGGATGCCCAGACGGTGCAGGGTAGGCGCACGGTTGAGCAGCACCGGGTGCTCGGCGATGACCTCTTCGAGCACGTCGTACACGACCGTGCGGCCGCGCTCGACCATGCGCTTGGCCGACTTGATGTTCTGCGCGTGGTTGAGGTCCACCAGGCGCTTCATCACGAACGGCTTGAACAGCTCCAGCGCCATGGCCTTGGGCAGACCGCACTGGTGCAGCTTGAGCTGCGGGCCGACGACGATCACCGAACGCGCCGAGTAGTCGACGCGCTTGCCCAGCAGGTTCTGGCGGAAGCGGCCCTGCTTGCCCTTGAGCATGTCGGACAGCGACTTCAGCGGACGGTTGCCGGGGCCCGTGACCGGGCGGCCGCGGCGGCCGTTGTCGAAGAGCGCGTCGACGGCCTCCTGGAGCATGCGCTTCTCGTTGTTCACGATGATCTCGGGCGCGCCGAGGTCGAGAAGCCGCTTCAGGCGGTTGTTGCGGTTGATGACGCGGCGGTACAGGTCGTTCAGGTCGCTCGTCGCGAAGCGGCCACCGTCGAGCTGCACCATCGGACGCAGGTCCGGCGGGATGACCGGCACGCAGTCCAGCACCATGCCCTTGGGGCTGTTGCGGGTCTGCAGGAAGGCGGAGACGACCTTGAGGCGCTTGAGCGCGCGGGTCTTCTTCTGGCCCTTGCCGGTCCGGATGATCTCGCGGAGCTTCTCCGCCTCCTCCTCCAGGTCGAAGGTCTCCAGCCGCTTCTGCAGCGCGGCCGCGCCCATCGAACCGTCGAAGTAGGTCCCGAAGCGGTCGCGCAGCTCGCGGTAGAGCAGCTCGTCGCCCTCCAGGTCCTGGACCTTGAGGTTCTTGAAGCGGTTCCAGACCTCGTCCAGGCGGTCGATCTCGCGCTGGGCGCGGTCGCGGATCTGCTTCATCTCGCGCTCGGCGCCCTCGCGCACCTTGCGGCGGACGTCCGCCTTGGCGCCCTCGGCCTCCAGCTCCGCGAGGTCGGCCTCCTGCTTCTTGGCCCGGGCCTCCAGGTCGGCGTCGCGGCGCTGCTCGATCTGCTGGCGCTCCACGGAGACATGGGCCTCCAGGGAGGGCAGGTCGCGCGTGCGGCGCTCCTCGTCCACCCACGTGATCATGTAGGCGGCGAAGTAGATGACCTTCTCGAGGTCCTTCGGGGCGAGGTCGAGCAGGTAGCCCAGGCGGGAGGGCACGCCCTTGAAGTACCAGATGTGGGTGACGGGGGCGGCGAGCTCGATGTGGCCCATCCGCTCACGGCGCACCTTGGCGCGGGTCACCTCGACGCCGCAGCGCTCGCAGATGATGCCCTTGAAGCGAACGCGCTTGTACTTGCCGCAGTAGCACTCCCAGTCCCGGGTCGGACCGAAGATCTTCTCGCAGAAGAGCCCGTCCTTTTCCGGCTTGAGGGTGCGGTAGTTGATGGTCTCCGGCTTCTTGACCTCGCCGTGGGACCACTGACGGATGTCGTCAGCGGTGGCCAGGCCGATTCGCAGCTCGTCGAAGAAGTTGACGTCGAGCACTCTCGTCAATCCCTCTCAGGGTTTGTGCCCCTCGCGTCGGTGGGACCGAGGAGCTCTGTGGTGGTCTGAACGGGGGTCGCGGGGAGGCCGGGGGCCGGCCCTGCCGCCTCAGGCGGGAGGGTGCGGCGGCCCCGGCCGGCCCGTCAGACCTCTTCGACGCTGCTCGGCTCGCGCCGGGACAGGTCGATGCCGAGCTCTTCCGCGGCGCGGAAGACGTCCTCGTCGGTGTCGCGCATCTCGATGGACATGCCGTCGCTGGACAGCACCTCCACGTTGAGGCACAGGGACTGCATCTCCTTGATGAGCACCTTGAAGGACTCGGGGATGCCGGGCTCGGGGATGTTCTCGCCCTTGACGATGGCCTCGTAGACCTTCACGCGGCCGGTGACGTCGTCGGACTTGATGGTCAGCAGCTCCTGGAGGGCGTACGCGGCGCCGTATGCCTCCAGCGCCCACACCTCCATCTCACCGAAGCGCTGGCCACCGAACTGAGCCTTACCGCCCAGCGGCTGCTGGGTGATCATGGAGTACGGGCCGGTCGAGCGGGCGTGCAGCTTGTCGTCGACCAGGTGGTGCAGCTTGAGGATGTACATGTAGCCGACCGAGATCGGGTCCGGGAACGGCTCGCCGGAGCGGCCGTCGTAGAGCCGGGCCTTGCCGGAGGGCAGAACCATCCGCTCGCCGTCGCGGTTGGGCAGGGTCGCGGTGAACAGACCGGCGATCTCGTCCTCGCGGGCGCCGTCGAACACCGGGGTGGCGACGTTGGTGCCGGGCTCGACGTCGTCGGCGCCGATCGAGGCGAGCCGCTTCTGCCACTCCTCGGCGATCCCCTCGACCTTCCAGCCCTGGGAGGCGAGCCAGCCCAGGTGGATCTCCAGGACCTGGCCCGGGTTCATCCGGGACGGGACGCCCAGCGGGTTGAGGATGACGTCGACCGGAGTGCCGTCCTCCATGAACGGCATGTCCTCGATCGGCAGGATCTTGGAGATGACGCCCTTGTTGCCGTGGCGGCCGGCGAGCTTGTCACCGTCGGTGATCTTGCGCTTCTGGGCCACGTAGACGCGGACGAGCTGGTTGACGCCCGGAGGCAGCTCGTCGCCCTCCTCGCGGTCGAAGACGCGGACGCCGATGACCTTGCCGGTCTCGCCGTGCGGCACCTTCAGCGAGGTGTCGCGGACCTCGCGCGCCTTCTCGCCGAAGATCGCGCGCAGCAGCCGCTCCTCCGGGGTCAGCTCGGTCTCGCCCTTCGGGGTGACCTTGCCGACCAGGATGTCGCCCGCCTCGACCTCGGCGCCGATGCGGATGATGCCGCGCTCGTCGAGGTCGGCCAGGACCTCCTCGGAGACGTTCGGGATGTCCCGGGTGATCTCCTCGGGGCCCAGCTTGGTGTCCCGCGCGTCGACCTCGTGCTCCTCGATGTGGATCGAGGAGAGGACGTCGTCCTGGACGAGGCGCTGCGACAGGATGATCGCGTCCTCGTAGTTGTGGCCCTCCCACGGCATGAACGCCACGAGCAGGTTCTTGCCGAGAGCCATCTCGCCCTGCTCGGTCGAGGGGCCGTCGGCGAGGACCTGGCCGGTCACCACGCGGGCTCCCTCGTCCACGACGACCTTCTGGTTGAAGGAGGTGCCCTGGTTGGAGCGGAAGAACTTGGCGATCCGGTAGGTGGTGTAGGTGCCGTCGTCGTTGGCCACGGTGACGTAGTCGGCGGAGACCTCCTGGACCACGCCGTCCTTCTCGGCCTTGATCACGTCGCCGGCGTCGACCGCGCAGCGGTACTCCATGCCGGTGCCGACCAGCGGGGCCTCGGCACGGATCAGCGGCACGGCCTGGCGCATCATGTTCGAGCCCATGAGCGCGCGGTTGGCGTCGTCGTGCTCCAGGAACGGGATCATGGCGGTCGCGACCGACACCATCTGGCGCGGCGAGACGTCCATGTAGTCGACCTCGTCGCCGGGGATGAGGTCGACCTCGCCGCCGCGGCGGCGGACCAGGACGCGGTCCTCGGCGAACCGCATGTCGTCGGTCAGCGGCGCGTTGGCCTGGGCGATGACGTAGCGGTCCTCCTCGTCGGCGGTCAGGTAGTGCACCTCGTCGGTGACCACGCCGTCGACGACCTTGCGGTAGGGGGTCTCCACGAAACCGAACGCGTTGACCCGGCCGTAGGAGGCCAGCGAGCCGATCAGACCGATGTTCGGGCCTTCGGGGGTCTCGATCGGGCACATGCGGCCGTAGTGCGACGGGTGCACGTCGCGGACCTCGAAGCCCGCCCGCTCACGGGACAGACCGCCGGGGCCCAGCGCGGACAGACGGCGCTTGTGGGTCAGGCCCGACAGCGGGTTCGTCTGGTCCATGAACTGCGACAGCTGGCTGGTGCCGAAGAACTCCTTGATGGAGGCGACGACCGGCCGGATGTTGATCAGGGTCTGCGGCGTGATCGCCTCGACGTCCTGGGTCGTCATCCGCTCGCGGACGACGCGCTCCATACGGGCCAGACCGGTGCGGACCTGGTTCTGGATGAGCTCGCCGACGTTGCGCAGGCGGCGGTTGCCGAAGTGGTCGATGTCGTCGGTCTCGACGACGATCGTCCGGCCGTTCTCCCCGACCGTCTCGGTCTCGCCGGCGTGCAGCTTGACCAGGTACTTGATCGTGGCGATGACGTCGTCGACGGTCAGCACGCCGGAGTCCAGCGGCTGGTCGCCGCCGAGCTTCCGGTTGATCTTGTACCGGCCGACCTTTGCCAGGTCGTAGCGCTTGGGGTTGAAGTAGAGGTTCTCCAGAAGCGTCTGCGCGGCCTCGCGCGTCGGCGGCTCGCCCGGACGCAGCTTGCGGTAGATGTCGAGCAGCGCGTCGTCCTGGCCCTGCGTGTGGTCCTTCTCCAGGGTGGCGCGCATGGACTCGTACTGGCCGAACTCCTCCAGGATCTGCTCGGTGGTCCAGCCGAGCGCCTTGAGGAGGACGGTGACGGACTGCTTGCGCTTGCGGTCGATGCGGACACCGACCATGTCGCGCTTGTCGACCTCCATCTCCAGCCAGGCGCCGCGAGACGGAATGATCTTGGCGGAGAAGATGTCCTTGTCGGACGTCTTGTCGATGTTGCTGTCGAAGTAGACACCCGGCGAGCGCACCAGCTGGGAGACCACGACACGCTCGGTGCCGTTGATGACGAAGGTGCCCTTGTTGGTCATGAGCGGGAAGTCGCCCATGAAGACCGTCTGGGACTTGATCTCGCCGGTCTCGTTGTTGGTGAACTCGGCGGTGACGAACAGGGGCGCGGCGTAGGTGAAGTCGCGTTCCTTGCACTCGTCGATCGAGTTCTTCGGCGGCTCGAAGCGGTGATCGCGGAAGGTGAGCGACATCGACCCGGAGAAGTCCTCGATCGGGGAGATCTCCTCGAAGATCTCCTCCAGACCGGACTTGGCGGGGACATCCTCACCGCGCTCCAGCGCCGCCTCGACGCGAGCCTTCCAGGCGTCGTTGCCGAGCAGCCAGTCGAAGCTCTCGGTCTGCAGTGCAAGGAGGTTCGGAACCCCGAGGGGCTCCTTGATCTTCGCAAAGGAGATACGCAGCGGGGCGGTGCTGGCGCCGTTGTTCGAATGGGCGGTCGAGGCGTTGCGCGAGGCGGCCAAGAGGGGGTCCTTCCGAGGGCTCGGACTCACTACGCGCATGCCGTGCCCCTGGTGACGGGCAGGGGGCAGTTAATAGGCAGCGCAAAGGGTCAGTGTAGCCACAAGGCCCACTGATGTCCAGTGCGGTATCCGGAGACCGGCACGCGGTACCAATCTCTCCCTCCGGAGGGGCTAGCCCCTCGTCAGTTGTTCAACGCCTGCCGCAAGGTTTCCCACATCGCCGACGATCCATGCCTCGGATTGTGGATCGGTGTGACGACGCGTCCTGAGAATTGCGCGCTGCGTTCGGTTCGTCAAGGCCCCACCCCCTCCGGAACCACAGGGAGCGTACGGCCGGACAGCGTTGATCACCATACCCGCAGGCCCTCGCCAGGCGATACGGCCATCGCGGAAACGCCCGAAGGCGACCACCCGCATGGGTGATCGCCTTCGGAAGGAGAGGAGTCAGCGGACTCCTGAAGTGACCTGGGTCACTCGGTTCACTTGACCTCGACGGAGGCGCCGGCACCCTTGAGGGACTCGGCGGCCTTGTCCGCGGCCTCCTTGTTGACCTTCTCCAGGACCGGCTTCGGGGTGCCGTCGACCAGGTCCTTGGCCTCCTTCAGGCCGAGGGAGGTCAGCTCGCGCACGACCTTGATGACCTGGATCTTCTTGTCACCGGCGCCGGTGAGGACGACGTCGAACTCGTCCTTCTCCGGCTCGGCCTCGGCGGCACCACCGGCGGCGGCACCACCGGCGGCGGCGGCGACGGCGACCGGGGCGGCGGCCTCGACGTCGAACTTCTCCTCGAAGGCCTTCACGAACTCGGAGAGCTCGATGAGGGTCATCTCGCTGAACTGCTCGAGCAGCTCGTCCTGGCTGAGCTTCGCCATGATGGCGGTCCTTCCACTAAGTCGGCTGGTGCCGGGTTGTTCATGTCGGCGGGCGTACAGGGGCCCGCTGCGACCGAGTGCGCCTGGAGCGGTTTACTCGGCCTCGGCGGGAGCCGGCGTACCGGCACCGCCCTGCTCCTGCTTGGCGCGAAGGGCGTCCGCGGTGCGGACGAACTTCGACAGCGGGGCCTGGAAGGTCGCCGCGGCCTTGGCCATGGACGCCTTCATGCCACCGGCCAGCTTGGCGAGCAGCACCTCACGGGACTCGAGGTCCGCGAGCTTCTTGATCTCGTCGGCGCTGAGCGCCTTACCCTCCAGGACACCGCCCTTGATGACGAGCTGGGGGTTGTCCTTGGCGAAGTCACGCAGACTCTTCGCCGCCTCGACCGGGTCACCGGTCACGAAGGCGACGGCGGTGGAGCCGACGAAGAACTCGTCGAGCTCGGTGACCCCGGCCTCGTTGGCCGCGATCTTGGTGAGCGTGTTCTTCGCCACACGGTACTGAGCGTTCTCACCGAGAGAACGGCGCAGGTCCTTGAGCTGAGCGACGCTGAGACCGGTGTACGCGGTCACAACGGCGGCGTTGGAGTTCTGGAACTTCTCCCTGATCTCCTCGACAGCTGCGACCTTGTCGGGACTCGCCATGAGCCTCGGCCCTCCTTTCCGGGTGATGCGATCCTCGACCGTGCCTTTCGGCAGGTCATGACGCCGGACCGCCCACGTCGGGCGCACGAGGAAGGGGTTTTGCGCAAAACGAAACGCCCCGGCGCAGGCGCACGGGGCGTGACTCGACCGGCACACACCGGGAGTCCTCCACTGTCACCTGCGCAGGTCGCCCGCTCCAAGCGGATCCTTCGGCCGCCGACCCCGGATCCGCGGGAGATCCGGAGCACGGCAACGACCAGCGGTCTTTGGCTTCGGTGGAAGCGTACGCGAACGCCGTCACGACAGGCAAATCCGGGGGGACTCCGCCGTTCCCCTCGCCCCGCCCGCCCCTCGTCCCGTCCCGCTCCACCCCCGCGCGAAGGGCCGGGCCCCGCCTCCCTCTCGGAAGCGGGGCCCGGCCGCCGTACTGGACCGCCCTCACGGGGTCGCGCCGGATCAGGCGGCGACGTCCTCCTCGGCGAGGAGGTTCCGGGTGCGGTTGGGGTCGACGGGGACACCGGGGCCCATCGTGGTGCTGATGATGGCCTTCTTGATGTAACGGCCCTTGGCCGCGGACGGCTTCAGCCGCAGGACCTCTTCCAGCGCCGCCGCGTAGTTCTCCACGAGCTGCTTCTCGTCGAACGAGACCTTGCCGATGATGAAGTGGAGGTTGGCGTGCTTGTCGACGCGGAACTCGATCTTGCCGCCCTTGATCTCGGTGACGGCCTTGGCGACGTCCGGGGTGACGGTGCCGGTCTTCGGGTTCGGCATCAGACCACGCGGACCGAGCACACGGCCGAGGCGGCCGACCTTGCCCATCAGGTCCGGGGTGGCGACGACGGCGTCGAAGTCCAGGCGGCCCTTGGAGACCTCGTCGATCAGTTCGTCGGAGCCGACGATGTCGGCGCCGGCGGCCTCCGCGGCCGCGGCACGCTCACCGGTCGCGAAGACCAGGACCCGGGCGGTCTTGCCGGTGCCGTGCGGGAGGTTCACGGTGCCGCGCACCATCTGGTCGGCCTTGCGCGGGTCGACACCCAGGCGCATGGCGATCTCGACGGTCGCGTCGAACTTGGTCGGGGAGGTCTCCTTGGCGAGACGGACGGCCTCCAGCGGGGCGTGGAGCCGCGTCCGGTCGACCTTGGCGTCCGCGTTGCGGAGAGCCTTGCTGCGCTTCACTTCTGCTCCAGTTTTCTGGTGTACGGAGTCGTGGTCCAGGGGGCCAGCGCCTGACCCTGCCACTTCCATCTGTGTGTGCTCGGCACGTCTGTCCGGCTCACCCGCCCCGGGGAAGGGACGAAAGCCGGGCGTGCCCGGCGGGTACCGCGAGCGGAGCCGCTCAGCCCTCGACGGTGACGCCCATCGACCGGGCGGTGCCGGCGATGATCTTCTCGGCGGCGTCCAGGTCGTTGGCGTTGAGGTCGGGCATCTTGGTCGTGGCGATCTCACGCACCTGCTCGCGCGTGATCTTGGCGACCTTCTTGGTGTGGGGCTCGCCGGAGCCCTTCTCCACGCCCGCGGCCTTGAGGATCATCTTCGCGGCCGGCGGGGTCTTGGTGATGAAGGTGAAGGAGCGGTCCTCGTAGACCGTGATCTCCACCGGGATGACCCAGCCTCGCTGCGACTCCGTCGCGGCGTTGTAGGCCTTGCAGAACTCCATGATGTTCACGCCGTGCTGACCCAGCGCGGGGCCGACCGGCGGGGCCGGGTTCGCGGCACCGGCCTGGATCTGGAGCTTGATCAGCCCCGTGACCTTCTTCTTCTTCTTGGGAGGCATGTTCTCTCCGGGTCCTGGTGAGAGGTGTCGAATCCTCCGGCGGGCTGATCCACCCGTACGGAGGCATACCGCACAACGATAGCCCGTATCGCGGTGCGGTCGGAAACCGGCCAGGCCGGGCGGCCCCGGAGGGCTGCCCGGCCTGGCCGGAAATCGGTGTCCGGAAGAACCGCGTCAGTTCTTCTGGATCTGGTCGAAGCTCAGCTCGACCGGGGTCTCGCGGCCGAAGATCTCGACGAGGCCCTTGACCTTCTTCGAGTCCGGGTTGATCTCGTTGATCGTCGCCTGGAGGGTCGCGAACGGGCCGTCGGTGACGGTGACCGAGTCCCCGACCTCGAAGTCCAGTACCTGGACCTCGACCTTGCGGCTCGGCGCCGGCAGGCCGGCCTCGGCGGCGGCCTCCGCGGCGGCGCGCTCCTCCGCCTCGGGGGCGAGCATCTTGACGACCTCGTCCAGGGTCAGCGGGTAAGGGTCGTAGGCGTTGCCCACGAAGCCGGTGACGCCCGGGGTGTTGCGCACGACGCCCCAGGACTCGTTCGTCAGGTCCATGCGCACCAGCACATAGCCGGGGAGCTTGTTCTGGCGGACGTTCTTGCGCTCGCCGTTCTTGATCTGGACGATCTCTTCCTCGGGGACCTCGGCCTGGTAGATGAAGTCCTCGACGTTCAGCGAGACGGCGCGCTGCTCCAGGTTGGCCTTCACGCGCTTCTCGTAGCCCGCGTAGGTGTGGATGACGTACCACTCGCCGGGGAGATGACGCAGCTCCTCGCGGAGGGCGGCGACCGGGTCGACCGGCTCCTCCGCCTCCTGTGCCGCCTCGGTCTCGGTCTCGCCGACGGACTCGGCCGCCGCCTCGGCCGGCTCGTCCCCGGCGGTGTCGGCAGCTTCGGCCTGGTCGACGCCGTCCGCCGCCGCCTTGTCCGCCGTCTCGACGGCGTCGGGCGCGGTGTCGTCACCCTCGACGGGGTCGACGGCGTCGTTGAGGTTCGGGTCAGACACGGTGGCTGCTTCTTCCTGGCTTCAAGGGGGTCGAACATGCGGAAAAGTGCCCCGGAGGGGCACTCCGCGGGCGTATCAGCCGAAGACGTACTTGACGACCTCGGTGAACCCCCAGTCAATCACGGTCACCAGCCCGATGATGACGAGGACGAAGATGATCACCACGGTCGTGTAGGTGGAGAGCTGCTTCTTGGTGGGCCAGACGACCTTGCGCAGCTCGGCGATGATCTGCCGGTAGAACAGGGCGAGACGGCCCAGCGGGCCCTTCTTCGCGCGCTTGCCACCGCGCCGGGGCTTGTTGTCGTCCTGCGACCGCCCGGGCTCGGGGACCTCGATGGAGTCCGTGATCTCCGCCACTCGTCCTCACCTGATCCGGGTCCTGGCCGCGTGCCGTGCCGCGTCCGGCCCGGCCGTACGGCGGTGCGTCCAGTTACGTACACGTGCACGCATCCCTGGTTCAGATGCGTGAAGCAGGGCCGGAGGGACTTGAACCCCCAACCGCCGGTTTTGGAGACCGGTGCTCTACCAATTGAGCTACGACCCTTCGCCGTTCCCAACCTACCGCATCCGGTCGGCGCCGCGGAGTACGCGGACCGCCGGTGATCGGCCGGGACCAACGACGGTGAGTGTACGTGCTTCCCGCGCCGCCGTCGAACACGTAACCCGTATCGCCCCCGATCCTCCCGTTCCTCCCGCCCGTCCGCCCGTGCTCTCCCCCGTCCGCTCCCCCGCCGGCCCCCTCCGGCCCGCGTGCCCGGACGACCCCCCGTCTGCGACGATGCCCCTATGACCGCTGCAACCCCTTCCAACCAGTCACCCACCGAGCGCCGGGTCTCGGCCCGCGTCGGCTCGATCTCCGAGTCCGCCACGCTCGCCGTCGACGCCAAGGCCAAGGCCCTCAAGGCCGCCGGGCGGCCGGTGATCGGCTTCGGTGCGGGCGAGCCCGACTTCCCGACCCCCGACTACATCGTCGAGGCCGCGGTGGAGGCCTGCCGGAACCCGCGCTTCCACCGCTACACCCCGGCCGGCGGGCTCCCCGAGCTGAAGGAGGCCATCGCGGCGAAGACGCTGCGCGACTCCGGCTACTCGGTCGAGGCGTCCCAGGTCCTGGTCACCAACGGCGGCAAGCAGGCCATCTACGAGGCCTTCGCCGCCATCCTCGACCCGGGCGACGAGGTCATCGTCCCCGCGCCGTACTGGACCACCTACCCCGAGTCGATCCGGCTGGCCGGAGGCGTCCCCGTGGACGTGGTCGCCGACGAGACCACCGGCTACCGGGTCTCGGTGGAGCAGCTGGAGGCGGCCCGCACCGAGCGCACCAAGGTGCTGGTGTTCGTCTCCCCCTCCAACCCGACCGGCGCCGTCCACTCCCGCGCCCAGGTCGAGGAGATCGGCCGCTGGGCCGCCGAGCACGGTCTGTGGGTGCTCACCGACGAGATCTACGAGCACCTGGTCTACGGCGACGCGGAGTTCTCCTCGCTGCCGGTGGTCGTGCCCGAGCTGGCCGACCGGTGCGTGGTCGTCAACGGTGTGGCCAAGACGTACGCCATGACCGGCTGGCGGGTGGGGTGGATCATCGGCCCGAAGGACGTGGTGAAGGCCGCCACCAACCTCCAGTCGCACGCCACCTCCAACGTCTCCAACGTCGCCCAGGCCGCCGCGCTGGCCGCCGTCTCCGGCGACCTGGAGGCCGTGGCGCGCATGCGCGAGGCGTTCGACCGCCGCCGCAGGACGATCGTGCGGATGCTGAACGAGATCGACGGCGTCACCTGCCCCGAGCCGGAGGGCGCCTTCTACGCCTACCCGTCGGTCAAGGACGTGCTGGGCCGGGAGATCCGCGGCCGGCGCCCGCGGTCGAGCGTGGAACTGGCCGAGCTGATCCTGGAGGAGGCCGAGGTCGCGGTCGTCCCCGGTGAGGCGTTCGGCACCCCGGGCTACCTGCGGCTGTCCTACGCGCTGGGCGACGAGGACCTGGTCGAGGGCGTCTCGCGGATCCAGAAGCTGCTGGCCGAGGCCAGGGCCTGACCCGGCCCGGTCCGGCCCCCCCGCCCGGGCCCCGGGACACGGGAACACGCACGGGCGGGCCCGCGGAACACGGCTTCCGCGGGCCCGCCCGCGTGTTCCGGTCCGTCCCCGATCGTGGCGGTGGCTTCCGGGCGTGTCGCGAGTACGGCAAAATCTTCGGATGGAAAGCGCTCGTGACGTCCGCAAGCTCCCGAAGGCCCATCTCCATCTGCACTTCACCGGGTCCATGCGCCCGGGCACACTGCTGGAGCTCGCCGACAGACACGGCGTCCACCTCCCGGACGCGCTGAGCAGCGGCCGTCCCCCGAGGCTGCGGGCCACCGACGAGCGCGGCTGGTTCCGCTTCCAGCGGCTGTACGACGCCGCGCGCTCCTGCCTGCGCACGCCCGACGACATCCGGCGGCTGGTCCGCGAGGCCGCCGAGGAGGACGTGCGGGACGGGTCTCGCTGGCTGGAGATCCAGGTGGACCCGACCTCCTACGCGCCGCGCCTGGGCGGGCTGATCCCGGCGATGGAGATCATCCTGGACGCGGTGGAGAGCGCGTCCCGGGAGACCGGGCTCGGCATGCGCGTGCTGGTCGCCGCGAACCGTGTGAAGCACCCGCTGGACGCCCGCACCCTGGCCCGGCTGGCCGTTCGCTACGCCGACAGCGGCGTGGTCGGCTTCGGCCTGTCCAACGACGAACGGCGCGGCTTCGCCCGGGACTTCGACCGGGCCTTCGCCATCGCGCGCCGGGGCGGCCTGCTGGCGGCCCCGCACGGCGGCGAGCTGTCGGGACCGGAGTCCGTCGCCGACTGCCTGGACGACCTGAGCGCGGGCCGCGTCGGGCACGGGGTGCGCGCCACCGAGGACCCGCGGCTGCTGGCGCGGCTGGCCGCACGGGGCGTCACCTGCGAGGTCTGCCCGGCCTCCAACGTGGCGCTGGGGGTGTACGACCGGCACGAGGACGTACCGCTGCGGACCATGTTCGAGGCGGGGGTACCGCTGGCGCTGGGCGCCGACGACCCGTTGCTGTTCGGCTCCCGGCTGGCCGCGCAGTACGAGATCGCGCGGCGGTACCACGGTTTCACCGACGATGAACTGGCTGAGCTGGCCCGCCAGTCGGTACGCGGCTCGCGCGCGCCGGAGGACGCCCGGAAGGCGATCCTGGCGGACATCGACGCCTGGCTGGTGGAGGAGCCGGAGCGGGCCCCGTCCCGAAGGCCCTCCTGAGCCCGTTCGGGACGGGCCCTCAGAGCGAGCAGCCGACGGTCACCGGCTCGTTGACCAGCGTCACGCCGAAGGCCTCGCGCACGCCGTCGCGGACCTCGCGGGCCAGGGCGAGGAGGTCCGCGGTGGTGGCCGAGCCCCGGTTGGTCAGGGCGAGGGTGTGCTTGGTGGAGATCCGGGCCGGGCCGTCGCCGTGGCCCTTGGCGAAGCCGGCCCTGTCGATCAGCCAGGCGGCGGAGGTCTTCACCAGGCCGTCCCCGGCCGGATAGGCGGGCGGGGCGGCGTCCGGCCCCAGCCGTTCGGCGACGCGGGCGAGGAAGGCGGCGTGCTCGGTCTCGGTGAGGACGGGGTTGGTGAAGAAGGAGCCGGCCGACCAGGTGTCGTGATCCTCCGGGTCGAGCACCATGCCCTTGCCCGCGCGCAGCTTCAGAACGGTCTCGCGGGCCCGCTCCAACGGCACCCGCTCGCCGGTCTCCACGCCCAGCGCCCGGGCGGTCTCGGCGTAGCGCAGGGGCGCCGAGAGGCCGCCCGCGTCCTCCAGGCCGAAGCGGACGCGCAGCACGACGAAGCGGGTGGGATCGGCCTTGAAGCGGCTGTGCCGGTAGGAGAAGCCGCACTCGGCGGCGGGGATGGTGACGGTCTCGCCGGACCGGCGGTCGTAGGCGACGACCTCGGTGATCGTGGAGGAGACCTCCTGACCGTACGCGCCGACGTTCTGGATGGGTGTGGCGCCCGCCGATCCGGGGATGCCCGCCATGCACTCGACGCCCGCGAGCCCGGCCTCGACGGTGCGGGCGACGGCCTCGGACCAGTTCTCGCCCGCCGCCAGTTCCAGGCGGGTGCCCTCCAGGTGGAAGCCGGTGGTGTCGATGCGCAGGGCGGTGCCGGCGAAACCCTCGTCGGCGATGACGAGGTTGCTGCCGCCGCCGACGACCAGCAGCGGGGTGCCGCCGGCGTCGGCGGCCCGTACCGCCTCGGTCACCTCCTCGTCGGTGGTGGCCGTGACCAGGCGGGCCGCGGGACCGCCCAGGCGGAAAGTGGTCAGCGGGGCGAGGGGCGCGTCGTGGAGTTCCTGCACGCGCCCAAGAGTACGAGAGCGGCCGTACGCGCATCCGTACGGCCGCTCCTCACCGGCGTGTGCCCCCGGCGTCGGCCCGGTGGCGGGACGGCGCGCTCAGGCGAGCCGGACCACCGCGCGGGACATGCCCAGCACCTTCTGCCCGGCGCTGGTGACCGTGAGGTCCACCCGGACGGTGCGGGCCTCGTCGTCGAGCTTGGCCGCGATCTTGCCCGAGACCTCGATCACGGCGCCCTTGTCGTCATCGGGGACGACGACGGGCCTGGTGAAGCGCACGCCGTACTCCACGAGCGCGCCGGGGTCGCCGGTCCAGTCGGTCACCGCGCGGGCGGCCTCGGCCATGGTGAACATGCCGTGCGCGATGACGTCGGGGAGACCGACCTCACGTGCGAACCGCTCGTTCCAGTGAATCGGGTTGAAGTCACCGGAGGCGCCCGCGTACCGCACGAGCGTGTCGCGGGTCACGGGGAAGCCCCGCGCGGGCAGTTCGGTGCCGACCTCGACGTCCGCGTACGCGATCCTCGCCGTCATCCGCCTCACTCCCCCTGTTCCCCGGCCGCGCGGGCCACCAGTTTGGTCCAGGCCGTCACCACGTGCTCGCCCGCCTCGTCGCGCACCTCGCCGCGGACGTCCAGGATGTCGTTGCCCGCCATGGACTTGACCGCCTCGATGGTGGAGGTCACCGTGAGCCGGTCACCGGCGCGCACCGGCCGCGTGTAGGCGAACCTCTGGTTGCCGTGCACCACCCGGCTGTAGTCCAGCCCCAGCTTCGGGTCCGCGACGACCTCCCCGGCCGCCTTGAAGGTGATGGCGAAGACGAAGGTGGGCGGGGCGATCACGTCGGGGTGACCGAGCTCACCGGCCGCCTCCGGGTCGGTGTACGCGGGATGGGTGTCACCGATGGCCTCGGCGAACTCGCGGATCTTCTCCCGGCCGACCTCGTACGGCGCGGTGGGCGGATAGCTCCGCCCCACGAAGGACTGGTCGAGCGCCATGGCCCGGTACCTCCATACGGCTTGCTGGTGGTTGCTGATCGGACGGCTCGGACGGGCGCAAAGCCGTGAGGCCGTCCCCGCGAACGGGGACGGCCTCACGGCTTTGCGTGTCTGTGCGCGGCGGCCCGGCAGGTCGCGGCGTTTATCGCGTCTCGCGGTGCGCGGTGTGCGCGTTGCAGCGCGGGCAGTGCTTCTTCATCTCAAGACGGTCCGGGTTGTTGCGCCGGTTCTTCTTGGTGATGTAGTTCCGCTCCTTGCACTCCACGCAGGCCAGCGTGATCTTCGGGCGGACGTCGGTGGCAGCCACGTGAGTGCTCCTTGACGGCTGGGACGGATTCAACGCAGAAAGAGTAGCCGATCGGAGGACCGACCCCGCAATCGGCTACTGGGTTTGGTAGCGGTGACCGGACTCGAACCGGTGACACAACGATTATGAGCCGTTTGCTCTACCGACTGAGCTACACCGCCGCGATGCGGGCGCTCCCCGTCTTTCGGCGGGGAGCCGCACACATCAGAGCCCCAATACGGAATCGAACCGTAGACCTTCTCCTTACCATGGAGACGCTCTGCCGACTGAGCTATTGGGGCGAGCGATGAAGACATTACACGCTCCGGGCGCCGAACGTGAAATCCGTATCGGCCACGCCTCCGTACGGCGGTGCCGACCGGGGCTCGCGCCCTCCTTCCGGCGTAGCGGAGCGGCCACCGGTACGACTATTGGGCTCCCACGTGATGGCGGCACGCCCCGGGCCCGCCCTGGTCCTAGGCTTCGGTGCACCCCAGCGATCATGAGCGAAACGCGGGAGCCCCATGCCCGACAGCCAGCCGCAGGAACCGGCGCAGCCCGATCGCGACGCACTCCCCTCCCCGGATCACCCGGATTCGCCGGATTCCCCGGGCGGCCCCTCCGGCACCGCCCCCGGCGCCCCTCCGGAGGGCGCCCCGCCCCCGGCGCCGGCCGCGCTCGTCCTGTGCGGCGCACGGCTCGCCGACGGCCGCACCGTGGACGTGCGGGTCGGCGGCGGTCGGATCGAGGCGGTCGGGACCGCGGGCGGCCTCTCCTGCCCCGCCCCTCCGTGGGCCACTCGGATCGACCTCACCGGCTATCTGCTGCTGCCCGCGCCGGCCGAGCCCCACGCCCACTACGACACCGCTCTGACCGCGGACGGTGACCCGCCCGGAGCCCCCGGCGCGTCCCCGTACGGTCCCTGGGACCCGTACGACCCCGGACGTGTACAGCGGCGCGCCGCCGAGGCCGCACTGCTCCAGCTCGGCCACGGCGCGACCGCGGTGCGCACCCATGTACGCGTCG
The DNA here is from genome assembly GCF_043660855.1 of Streptomyces shinuiensis. Taxonomy (NCBI): domain Bacteria; kingdom Bacillati; phylum Actinomycetota; class Actinomycetes; order Kitasatosporales; family Streptomycetaceae; genus Streptomyces; species Streptomyces shinuiensis. Next base: position 2,397,110 of record NZ_JBIHML010000001.1, read on the forward strand.
GCGACGTCGCCGGGCTGCGCGCCCTGCGGGCCGTGCTGCGGGCCCGGCACGCCCTGCACGGGCTGGCCGACCTCACCGCCGTCGCCGTGCCCCGGCTGCTGACCGGCGCGGCGGGGGCCGACGGTCTGGCGATGCTGCGCGAAGCGGTGGACATGGGGGCCGCGGCGGTGGGCGGCTGCCCGGACCTCGACCCCGACCCGGCCGGCTACACGGAGGCCGTGCTGGAGGTGGCGGCCGAGCACGGCTGCGCGGTGGACCTGCACACCGACGGCTCCGACCCGGTCCGGCTGTCCCGCCTCGCCTCGGTGGCCGGCGGGCTGCGGCCCGGAGTGGCCGTCGGTCCGTGCGACGGGCTGGCCCGGCTGCCGCGGGAGACCGCGGCCCGCGCCGCCGAGTCCCTCGCGGCGGCCGGGATCACGGTGGTCTGCCTGCCCCAGGGCGGCTGCGGCCTGCCGCCGCGGGCGGCCGGCGGCCCCCGCACCGCGCCGGTGCGGCTGCTGCGGGCGGCGGGGGTGCGGGTCGCCGCGGGCAGCGGCGCCCTGCGCGACACGGCCAACCCGGTGGGCCGCGGCGACCCGCTGGAGGCCGCCTACCTGCTGGCCTCGCACGGCCAGGCCGGACCGGAGGAGGCCTACGAGGCGGTGAGCGCGCGGGCGCGGGAGGCCATGGGGCTGCCGCGGGTGCGGATCGAGGCCGGCTTTCCGGCGGAACTGCTGGCCGTACGCGGCCGCACGCTCACCGGAACGCTCTCGCTGGCGTACAGCCGCCTGGTCGTCCACCGCGGCCGGGTGGTGGCCCGCACCAGCGCGGTGCGCGAGTACTGCGACGCCACGGACCCGGGCGGCCCGGCGGACACGGCGGCCCCGGAACCGGGCGGCCCCGGAACCGAACTGGGGCTTCCCCGCCAGTCGCAGCGATGACGGCGGCGTACGCGGCGGAGGGAGGGTCCGGCGGCGTACGGTCGGAGTATGCGCACAGTCATCGCTGGAGGACACGGTCAGATCGCACTGCGGCTGGAGCGGCTGCTCGCCGCGCGCGGTGAGGAGGTCGCGGGACTCGTCCGGCGGCCCGAGCACGCGGACGACCTGCGCTCGGCGGGGGCCGAGCCGATCGTCTGCGACCTGGAGTCGTCGTCCGCGGAGGAGGTCGCCCGGCACCTGCGGGGCGCCGACGCCGCGGTCTTCGCGGCGGGCGCGGGCCCGGGCAGCGGCACGGCCCGCAAGGAGACGGTGGACCGCGCGGCCGCGGTCCTCTTCGCGGACGCCGCCGAACTCGCCGGAGTACGCCGCTTCCTGGTCATCTCCGCGATGGGGGCGGACGACCGGCCCCCCGCGGACATGGAGCCCGTCTTCGCCGCCTACCTGCGCGCCAAGGGCGCCGCGGACGACGACATCCGCCGGCGCGTCAACCTGGACTGGACGATCCTGCGCCCCGGCCGTCTCACCAACCACCCCGCCACCGGACGGGTGCGGCTGGAGCCCCGCACGGGCCGCGGCGAGATCTCCCGCGACGACGTGGCCGCCGTCCTCCTCGCCCTCCTGGACGACCCGCGCGCGGCGCGGGTGACGCTGGAGCTGGTCTCCGGAGAGGTCCCGATCGACCAGGCGGTCGCGGAACTGGGCTCGGAGGCGACGGAGGTGCCGGACTAGGCTCCGTACCTCATGGAACGGACGCGGGGCGGCAGCGGCGGAACGGCGAACGGCCCCCGACCAGTGGACTGGTCGGGGGCCGTCCCCCTCGTGTGGCGGCGCTAGGATTCGAACCTAGGAAGGCTGAGCCGGCAGATTTACAGTCTGCTCCCTTTGGCCACTCGGGCACACCGCCTGGGATTGCCGCCTCGGGGGTGTTCGCCCCCTGGCAACGCGCACAACCATACCCGATGGTGGGGGGTGGTCCGCCACCTCGTTGTCCGGCGGTGGATCACCGCGGCGGATGACTAGGCTGACGGCGCGGACCGAGCCGGACCGCACCCTGACGGATCTACGCACGAGGAGCCAATCCACGATGGCCGACTCCAGTTTCGACATCGTCTCGAAGGTCGAGCGGCAGGAGGTCGACAACGCCCTCAACCAGGCCGCCAAGGAGATCTCCCAGCGCTTCGACTTCAAGGGCGTGGGAGCCTCCATCGCCTGGTCGGGCGAGAAGATCGAGATGCGGGCCAACTCCGAGGAGCGGGTCAAGGCCATCCTCGACATCTTCCAGACCAAGCTGGTCAAGCGGGGCATCTCCCTGAAGTCCCTGGACGCCGGGGAGCCCCAGGTGTCCGGCAAGGAGTACAAGCTCTTCGCGTCGATCCAGGAGGGCATCTCCCAGGACAACGCCAAGAAGGTCGCGAAGATCATCCGCGACGAGGGCCCCAAGGGCGTCAAGGCCCAGGTGCAGGGCGACGAGCTGCGCGTCAGCCACAAGAGCCGGGACGCCCTGCAGGAGGTCATCGCCCTGCTCAAGGGCAAGGACTTCGACTTCGCGATCCAGTTCACCAACTACCGCTGAGAACGGGGCCGGCGGGGAGCGCCGGCAGCCGGTCGAGGACGGACGGGCACCCGCCGGGCGGCGGGTGCCCGTCCGTCCTCCGGGGCGGCGGGGAGGGGCCGGAGATTGGCGGCACCGCGCGTCGGGCACCCGGACACGGAACCTTTCACGCGTACGGGCCCAGGAGGACGTATGAGAAAGAAGACCGTGCGGGCCGCTCTGCCGGCCGCGTTGCTGTGCGGCGCGCTCGCACTCTCGGGTTGCGGGGACGGCGACACCGGGGAGGACGTCTCCGGGACCCTCGCCCGCAACAGCGCGGCCGAGGCCGGCGAACCCGCCTTCGGCCAGGCCGGGCACGAGATCGACGGTGACCTCACGTGCACCGACGAGGGCACCGGGGAGAACCTTCGGGTCACCTGCGAGGGCACCACCGTGGACGGCGGGGAGGCCCGGATGGTGGCCGACGCCGGCAGCGACCCCCGGATCGAGACGGAGGGCGGCGTCACCTTCGAGGGCTTCACGATCGTCGGCACGGTGGACGGCGAGCGGGTCTTCCGGGAGAACTGCATCGGCATCGGCTGCTGACCCCGTTGCAGCGGGCCGCTCCCGGCGGCCCGTTGAAAACGGGGAGGCGGGGCAGACGGCAGTGACGAGCAGTGGTGTTCCACGCCGAACCGCCAGGGGGGATCAGCACCGATGGCCGTATCCGCGCGCCGGAAGCGTACGCCGGACCGCAAGCCCGTCTTCGACCTGCGTGTGACGGCCCTGGCCTTCGTGCTGGCCGCCGTCGTCCTGTTGGGCGTGTGGTTCGCCGGACGGGTGGTGCTGGAGGCGGCCGGGCGGCATCCGGTCGCGGCGGTGGCCGTCTGCCTGATCGCCGTGCCGGCCGCCGTGGCCGGTCTGCGCGGCGGGCGCCGCTTCCGGGCGTCCAGGGCCGCACGGCAGGCCGCCGCGGTCCTGACCGGGGCCGCCGAGACCGCCTTGGACACGCTGGAGGAGGAGGTCCCCGGCGGCGGACCGGAAAGCGGTGGGCACGCGGAGCGTCCCGGGCCGGTGGAGGGCTCGGGGGCCGTCCGGCACACGGAACCGGTCGGGGCCGTCGGAGCCCGCTCCGGCGGCCCCGACCGTCCCGTCCGCCCGGATCCCGTCCGCCCGGACTACGAGGCCATGGAGGCGGAGGAGTTCGAGCAGGCGGTCGCGGCCCTGTGCGAGCGGGACGGCTGCCGGGACGTGGAGGTCGTCGGCGGTGCGGGCGACCTCGGTGCCGATGTCGTCGCCACCGCCCCGGACGGGCGGCGCGTGGTCGTCCAGTGCAAGCGTTACAGCGACACCAACAAGGTCGGCTCGCAGGACGTGCAGCGCTTCGGCGGCACCTGCTACACCGTCCACGAGGCCCAGGTGGCGGCCGTGGTCACCACCGGCGACTTCACCGCGCCCGCCGCCGAGTACGCGGAGCGGTGCGGGATCCTGTGCTTCGACCGGCACGCGCTGGCCGCCTGGAGCGACGGCACCGGCCCGGCCCCCTGGGAGGGCGCGGGCGAGCCGCCGACCGGGCCGGGCCCGTACGACGGCCTGTACGACGAGGGGACCGCCCGGGCCCGAGGCCCGGGCGGGACGGGCTAGCGAGGGGCCCGGTTCCAGCGGTACGACGGGTACGCGGCGTCGCTGCGGACGATCTCGCGGCCCAGCGGCATCAGGGAGACCGGCACCATCTTGAAGTGGGCGATGCCGAACGGGATGCCGATGACCGTCAGGCAGAAGCCGATGCCCGCGGCTATGTGCCCCAGGGTGAGCCATATCCCGGCGAAGACCAGCCAGACGACGTTGCCCGCGGCGGAGGCCGCGCCCGCGCCGGGCCGCTGGACGACGGTGTACCCGAAGGGCCACAGGGCGTAGACGGCGATCCGGAAGCAGGCGATGCCCCACGGGATCGTGACGATCAGCAGGAAGCAGACCAGGCCGGCGACCGCGTACCCCAGGGCCAGCCAGAGGCCGGAGAAGACCAGCCACAGGATGTTGAGGAGCGTCCTCACAGGCGCCTCCCGGCCATGCGCTCCAGCCGGGCGATGCGCTCGGCCATCGGGGGGTGGGTGGAGAACATCCTGGACAGACCGTCTCCGGGGCGGAAGGGATTGGCGATCATCATGTGGCTCGCGGTCTCCAGCCGGGGCTCGGGGGGCAGGGGAAGCTGCTTGGTGCCTGCCTCCAGCTTGGCCAGGGCCGAGGCCAGGGCCAGCGGGTCGCCGGTGAGCTGGGAGCCGGAGGCGTCCGCCTCGTACTCCCGGGAGCGGCTGACCGCCATCCGGATCAGGGACGCGGCGAGCGGGCCGAGCAGCATGATCAGCAGCATCCCGACCAGACCGGGGCCCTCGTCGTCGTCCGAGCGGCCGATCGGGATGAACCAGGCGAAGTTGACCAGGAACATCACCACCGAGGCCAGCGCGCCCGCGACGGAGGCGATGAGGATGTCGCGGTTGTAGACGTGGCTCAGCTCGTGCCCGAGGACGGCGCGCAGCTCACGCTCGTCCAGGATGCGCAGGATGCCGTCGGTGCAGCAGACGGCGGCGTTGCGGGGGTTGCGGCCGGTGGCGAACGCGTTGGGCGCCTGGGTCGGTGAGATGTACAGGCGGGGCATGGGCTGGCGGGCGGCCGTGGACAGCTCGCGGACCGTCCGGTACAGGCCCGGGGCCTCGAACTCGCTGACCGGACGGGCTCTCATGGCGCGCAGGGCGAGTTTGTCGCTGTTCCAGTAGGCGTAGGCGTTGGTCCCGAGCGCCAGGACGACCGCGACGACCAGCCCGGTGCGGCCGAAGAAACCGCCGACGACGATGATGAGTGCGGACAGTCCCCCGAGTAGCAGGGCGGTCTTCAGCCCGTTGTGCCGGCGGTGCACGGTACGCCCTCCAGGTGGTGCGGCAGGGGGGATTCCCCGTGTGGCCCTTCGTTGCGGCGGTGCCTCCGTCCGAAGGCGGATTCGTGGACCCTTCCTGTGAGGTCAACGCCGTGTGAAGGCGCCGGGTTCCCGGCCCGCCCCCGTCTAAAGCAGCACGTCGGCGGCGAAGCGCAGGGCGAGCTGGGGAGCACCCGAAAGGCCGACGGCGATCAGCCCCGTCAGGGCGATCGCGGCCGTGAGCGGCGCGGCGACGCGTACACGTGCGGCGGGGGCGTGTTCGGGAGCCCGGAAGATCTGCGCCGTCCACGCCAGGTAGTAGTACAGGGCGATCACGACGTTCACCGCCATCACCGCCGCAAGCCAGCCCAGTCCCGCGTCCACGGCCGTGGAGAAGACCGCGACTTTGGCGAACAGGCCGATGATCCCCGGCGGCAGCCCGGCCAGGCACAGCAGGAAGAAGGCGAGGGCGAGGGCGGTCAGGGGGTGGGCGGCGTACAGGCCGCGGTAGTCGGTGATCCGGTTGGCGGCGGCGGTCCGGCCGACGTGGGCGGCCACGGCGAAGGCCCCGAGGTTCACGGCGGCGTACATCAGGGCGTACGCGACGGTCGCGCCGACGGCCCGCCCCGGCTCGGCGGCGTACGCCGCCGCGGCGATCGGCACCAGCAGATAGCCCGCCTGGCCGACGGAGGACCACGCCAGCAGCCGTACCGCGCTGTGCGCGCGCTCCGGGCGCTGCCGCAGGGCGGCCGCGTTGCCCCCGGTCATGGTGAGGGCGGCCAGGACGGCGAGCGCCGGTCCCCAGACGTGGCCGTAGGAGGGGAAGGCCTCGACGGTCACCAGGACCAGCCCGGAGAGGCCGACCGCCTTGCCGATCACCGACAGGTAGGCGGCCACCGGCAGGGGGGCGCCCGCGTAGGTGTCCGGCACCCAGGAGTGGAAAGGGACGGCCGCGGTCTTGAAGGCGAAGCCGACGAGGGTGAGGGCGACTCCGGTGGCGGCCAGGGTCTCCAGGCCTGGGGCGGTCCCGCGCAGCCTCTCGGCGACCCGGTCCAGGTGCAGGGAGCCGGTCGCGGCGTAGACGAAGCTGACACCCATCAGGCTGACGGCGGTGGCGGTGACCGAGGAGAGGAAGAACTTCAGGGCCGCCTCGGAGGAGCGCCCGTCCGCGCGGCGCAGTCCGACCAGGGCGAAGGACGGCAGGGAGGCGACCTCCAGCGCCACGATCAGGGTCGCCAGATCTCGGGCGGCGGGCAGCAGCGCCGCGCCGGCCGCGGAGGCCAGCAGCAGGAACCAGTACTCGCCGCGCGGCAGCGCCTCGTCCCGTACGGCCGTCATCGACAGCAGGGCCGCGATCAGGGCGGCGCCCAGCACCAGGAACTGGACGGCCAGGGCGAACGGGTCGGCGGCGTAGGAGCACACCGCCGGGTCGGTGGTGAGGCAGAAGGTGGTGCGGTCGCCGTCCAGGAGGGGCAGCAGGCTGAGCGCGGCGAGCGCGAGGACGGCGACGGTGGCCGGGCCGAGCAGCGGCTTGCGGCGCTCGGGCAGGAACAGGTCGGCGACCAGGACGGCCAGCGCGCCCAGTGCGGCGAGGGCGGGCGGGGCGATGGTGAGCCAGTCGACGGACTGGACGACCGACCGGACGGGGTCCTGGGCGAGCGCGTTCATCGGCTGACTCCCGGCAGGAGGTTCTGCACGGCCGGATCGGTGAGCCCCAGAAGGATCGCGGGCCACAGTCCGGCCAGGACTGTGAGGACGACGAGCGGGATCCAGGCGGCGAACTCGTGGCCGCGTACGTCCGGCAGGGTCGTGCCCGGGGCGGGGGCGGCGCCGGGGGCGGACGGCGCCCCCGTGCAGACCCGGCGCACGACCACCAGCAGATAGGCGGCGGTCAGCAGGGTGCCGAGGGCCGCGAGGGCCATGAAGACCAGGTACACGGGCCGGCTGAGCCCGTCGGCGGGGTGGTACGCGCCGAGCAGCGCGAGCATCTCGCCCCAGAAGCCGGCCAGTCCGGGCAGTCCGAGGGAGGCGACGGCGCCGAAGGCGAGCAGCCCGCCGAGACGGGGGGCGCGCCCGTACAGCGCAGCGCCCCTGCCGCGCTCCCCTCCGCCGTCGAGCGCGAGCCGGTCCAGGTCGGTGGTGCCGGTGCGCTCCTTGACCGCTCCGGCGAGGAAGAACAGCAGGCCGGTGATGAGCCCGTGGGCGATGTTCGCGAACAGCGCGCCGTTGACGCCGGTGCGGGTGAGGGTGGCGACGCCCAGCAGCACGAAGCCCATGTGGCCCACCGAGGAGTAGGCGATGAGCCGCTTGAGGTCGCCCTTGGAGCCGGGAAGGGCCAGGGCGAGGCAGGCCAGCGATCCGTAGATGATGCCGGTGACCGCGAAGGCCGCCAGATACGGCGCGAGGGTGTGGATGCCGTCGGGGACGACCGGCAGGACGATCCGGACGAAACCGTAGGTGCCCATCTTCAGCAGAACGCCCGCCAGCAGCACCGAACCGACCGTCGGGGCGGCGGTGTGGGCGTCGGGGAGCCAGCTGTGCAGCGGCCACATCGGCGTCTTGACGGCCAGGCCGATGCCGATGGCGAGGGCGGCCATGAGCTGGGTGGTGTGGGTCAGCCCCCGGCCGCCGTCCTCGGCGAGCGCCGTCATGTCGAACGTCGGGCCGCCCTCGGCGCCCAGCCCGACCAGCAGCAGGCCCAGCAGCATCACCACGGAGCCGAGCAGGGTGTAGAGGACGAACCTCCACGCGGCCCGCTCCCTCCCCGCGCCGCCCCAGCGGGCGATGAGGAAGTACATCGGGACCAGGACCGTCTCGAAGGCCAGGAAGAACAGCATCAGGTCCAGCACGGCGAAGGTCGCCAGGGTGCCGGCCTCCAGCAGGAGCACGAGCGCGACGAACGCCTGCGGACGCGGGCCCTCGGGAGGCCGGTGGTAGCTGTACAGGGCGCACAGGAAGGTCAGCAGCGCCGTCAGGACGAGCAGGGGCAGCGAGACGCCGTCGGTGCCGAGGTGGACGCGGACGCCGAGCGCCGGGATCCAGGCGATGTCGGTCTCGGCCTGCATCGTGCCGGGCCGGTCGTGGTCGAAGCCGAGCGCGAGCACCGCGGTGGCGGCCAGCACGGCGCCGGTGACGGTGACGCCGTGGCGCAGCACGGCCTGCTCCGGGCCGCGGCCCCGCAGCCCGGGCGGGGCCGGCAGCAGGGCGGCGACCGCGCCGAGCAGGGGCAGGACGACGACGGCCGCCAGGAGCAGCCGCATCGCGGTGTCGTTCAGGGGGATCACTGGTCACGCTCCGGCGGCGACGAGGGCGGCGGCCACGGCCAGGACGAGGGAGCCGGCGAGCAGGAGGCCGAGATAGGTCTGCACGTTGCCGGTCTGGGCGCGGCGCACGGCCGCTCCCAGCAGCCGGGCGGTGCCTCCGGCGCCGCGCACGTAGGTCTCGACGACCTCGCGGTCCAGGAAGCGCACCAGACGTGCCGCGGCCAGGACCGGGCGTACGGCGACGGCCGCGTAGAGGGCGTCGAGGTGGAAGCCGCGGGCGGCGTGGCGGTGCAGCGGGCCGAGGAGGAGCCGGCCGGGGTCGGCCGGGTCGTCGGCGGCGGCGATGTCGCCGTAGGCCGCCCGGTGGGTGGCGATGGCCTCTGCCTCTGAGACCGCCGGCTCGGCCTCCGGGTGGGCGGCGACGGCGCCGAGCGGCGCGCGGGCGGCGGCGGTGGCGGTGCTGTGCCGCCAGGCCGCGTACATCACCACGATGCCGGCGGCGGCCAGGCCGGTGCCCAGGACGGAGGTGGTGAGGGTGGGTGCGAGGGAGCGGCCGTCGAACCAGTCGGGCAGGACGCCGTAGAGCAGCCCGACGACGATGGTCGGCCCGGCCAGCGCCCACAGCACCGCGTTCATGGCGACCGGCTGCCTGCCGTGGCCGGGCGCGGTGTTCTCACCGGGCACGGTGCTCCCGCCGGGCTCGGCGGAGCCACGGCCGTGGAAGGCCAGCAGCCACAGCCGGGCGGCGTACGCGGCGGTGAGCGCGGCGGTCAGCAGCCCGGCGAGCAGGACCGTCCAGCCCACGGCGGACGGGACGGCGTGGGCCGCCCCGCCGACGGGGTCGAGGGCCGCGTGCTCGGCCGCGGCGAGGACGGCCTCCTTGGAGAAGAAACCGGCGAAGGGGGGCACGGCGGCCAGCGCCAGCAGGGCGACGGTCATCGTCCAGTAGGCGTCAGGCACCCGCCCGGCCAGACCGCCGGTGCGGGACATCGCGGCCAGGGAGTTGGTGCCGGCCGCGTGGATGAGCACACCCGCGGCGAGGAAGAGCAGCGCCTTGAACACGCCGTGGGAGATGAGGTGGAAGACGGCCGCGCCGCGGTCGGCGACGGCAAGGGCGCCGGTCATGTAGCCGAGCTGGCCGACGGTGGAGTAGGCCAGGACCCGCTTGACGTCGTCCTGGGCGAGGGCGGCGAGCGCCGAGCCGACCATGGTGACCGCCGCCATCGCGGCCAGGACGGCGAGCGCGGCTGCGGAGGAGGTGAAGACGGGCAGCAGCCGCGCGACGAAGTAGACCCCGGCCGCGACCATGGTGGCGGCGTGGATCAGCGCGGAGACCGGCGTCGGGCCCGCCATCGCGTCCGGCAGCCAGGTGTGCAGCGGGAACTGGGCGGACTTGCCCGCGACGCCCGCGAGCAGCAGCAGCGCGACGACGGTGGGGTGCTCCAGCTCGAAGCCGGACAGCGGGGAGGTCAGCCGGGTCACGATCGTGCTGATCCGGAAGGTGCCGGCCTCGGAGGCCAGCGCCAGGATGCCGATGATGAACGGCACGTCGCCGAGCTTGGTGACGAGGAACGCCTTGAGCGAGGCGGAGCGCGCGGCGGCCGTCTCCCAGTAGTGGCCGACCAGGAAGTACGAGCAGATGCCCATGACCTCCCAGCCGACCAGCAGCACGATCAGGTCGTCGCTGTAGACGACCAGCAGCATCGCGGCCGTGAAGAGGGAGACCAGCGCGGCGTAGGAGGGGTAGCGCGGGTCGTCGCGGAGGTAGCCGGTGGAGTAGACCTGCACGCAGGACGCGACGGCGGCGACCAGGACCGCCACGAGGACGGCGAAGCCGTCGAGGTGGAAGGCGAGCTCGACGGGGAGTGCGTCGTTGCCGGTGGGGGCCAGCCGGGTCGCGCCGGTCAGAGCGCCCTCCCCGCCCTGGCGTACGGCGACGGCCGTGGCGAGGGCGGCGGAGGTGAGGGTGGGCAGGACGGCCAGGGGGCGGACGTAGGCGGGGGCGCGGCGGCCGAGGAGGAGCCCGGCCAGGGCGCCGAGGAAGGGCAGCAGCGGGACGAGGACGGCGAGGGTCGTGGTGCTCACGCGGTGGCCTCTCCCCTGGTCAGGCGCGTGTCGGCGGGTCTTCCGGCGGGACCGCCCGAGGAGTTGTCGGTTGGGTTGTCGGTGGCGCCTGCCACAGTGGTCTCGTCACTTTCGGTAGCGATTGCGTCGCTGCCGTCGGTTTCCGCGAGTTCGCGGAGCCGGTCGATGTGGGAGGTGCCCCGGTTGCGGTGGACGAGCAGCACGATGGCGAGGCCGATGCCGATCTCGGCGGCGGCGATGGTGATGGTGAAGAGAGTGAGGGCCTGGCCCGCGTGGAGGGTGTCGCGGAGCCAGACGTCGAAGGCGACGAGGTTGAGGTTGACGGCGTTGAGCATCAGCTCGACCGACATCAGTACGAGGATCGCGTTGCGCCGGGCGAGGACGCCGTACAGACCGGTGCAGAAGAGGAGGACCGCCAGGACGGCGGGGTAGGCCAGATGCATCAGCGCTCTCCCCCGTCCGTGGCCCGGGTTCCGTTCCCGGCGCCGGCGGCACCGCCGTCGCCGGTCCCGTTTTGTCCGCTTCCCCGGCGGGAGAGGACGATCGCTCCGACGAGGGCCGCGAGCAGCAGGACGGACAGGGCCTCGAAGGGGAGCACCCAGTGCTGGAAGAGGATCCTGCCGGTGACGTCGGTGGTGCCCTGCGGTGCGCCGCTCTCCAGGTCGATCCAGGTGGTGCGGAAGGCGTCCACCACGACGGTGACCAGGACGGCGGCGGCGGTGACGGCGACCGCGAGGGCGACGGGGCGGTTGCCGGAGTCGGCGTCCGGCGAGCGCCCGATGGGCGCCCTGGTGAGCATCAGCCCGAACAGGAGGAGGACGACGACGGCCCCGACGTAGATCAGAACCTGCACCCAGGCGATGAACTCGGCGGACAGCAGCAGGTACTCGACGGCGATCCCGCCGAGTGCCACCACCAGCCACAGGGCGGCGTGCACCAGTTGCCGGGTGGTGACGGCGGTTATGGCGGCGCCGAGGGTGAGCAGGCCGACGAGCAGGAAGAGGATCTCGACGCCGGTGGGCGACAGGAAGCCGGGGGTGCTGGAGGCTGTGGAAGCGGCGGAGGCGGCGGAGGCGGCGAGGCTCATGGTGGCGCTCACGCGTCACCGTCCCGCTGCTCCGTCTCGGGCCGCGAGGTCCCGTGCCGCCCGGCCTCACGGCTGCGGGCTTCGGCTGCGAGCTGCTTCTCGGCGGCCTTGCGTGCGGCGGCGATCTCCTTGGGCTCCTCCGCGGCGGGGTCGAGCGGCGGCGGGGCGGGCGCGGTCCACATCCACTCGCGCAGCCGGTCCCGCTCGTGGACGAGATCGCGGATGTCGGTCTCGGCGTACTCGAACTCCGGTGACCAGAACAGCGCGTCGAAGGGGCAGACCTCGATGCAGATACCGCAGTACATGCACAGGGAGAAGTCGATGGCGAAGCGGTCCAGGACGTTGCGGCTGCGCTCGCGCCCTCCCGGGGCGGCGGGCGGCACCGTCTCCTTGTGGGAGTCGATGTAGATGCACCAGTCGGGGCACTCACGGGCGCACAGCATGCACACCGTGCAGTTCTCCTCGAACAGCCCGATCACCCCGCGGCTGCGGGCGGGCAGCTCGGGCTGGACGTCCGGATAGTGCGCGGTGACCGAGCGCCGGGTCATGGTGCGGAGGGTGACGGCCAGGCCCTTGGCCAGGCCGCTGCCGGGAACGGCCATTACTGGATCACCACCTTGACGACGCCGGTGAGCGCGATCTGGAAGAGGGCGAGGGGGACGAGCACGGTCCAGGCGAGCCTCTGGAGCTGGTCCTCGCGCAGCCGGGGGTAGCTCACCCGCAGCCAGATGACGACGAAGGCGAGCACGGAGGTCTTCAGCAGGGTCCACAGCCAGCCGAGGTCGGCGGCGAACGGCCCGTGCCAGCCGCCCAGGAACAGCACCGTGGTCAGGGCGCACAGGATGACGATGCCCGCGTACTCGGCGAGCAGGAAGAGCGCGAAACGCAGACCCGTGTACTCGGTGTACGCACCGAAGATGATCTCGGAGTCGGCGATGGGTGCGTCGAAGGGCGGGCGCTGGAGCTCGGCGAGTCCGGCGGTGAAGAAGACCAGGGCGCCGATGATCTGCCACGGCACCCACCACCACTCGAACGCCTCCAGGATTCCGGGCAGCGAGAGCGTCCCGGCGGCCATGGCGACGGAGGCGGCGGCGAGCAGCAGCGGCAGCTCGTACGCCATGAGCTGGGCGGCGGTGCGCAGGCCACCCAGGAGGGAGAACTTGTTGGCCGATGCCCAGCCGCCCATCAGGGAGCCGAGCACGCCGACGCCCATCACGGCGAGCACGAAGAAGATCCCCGCGTCGATCGCCTGGCCGACCATGCCGTCCGGGCCGACCGGGATGGCGACCAGCACGAGGAGGTAGGGGATCAGGGCGACGGCCGGCGCGAGCTGGAAGACCCGGCGGTCGGCGTCGGCCGGTACGACGTCCTCCTTCTGCGCGAACTTCACGCCGTCGGCGACGAGTTGGGCCCAGCCGTGGAAGCCCCCCGCGTACATCGGGCCGACGCGGCCCTGCATGTGTGCCATCACCTTGTGCTCGGCCTGGCCCACCACCAGGGGCAGGACGAGGAAGGCGAGCAGGACGGCCAGCAGCCGCCAGGCGACGTCGAGCACGTCCATCAGGCACCGCCTCCCGTCGTTCCGCCGTCGCCGGAGCCGCTGTCGCTGTCGCTGTCGGCGTCGGCGTCGGCGTCGGCGGTGCCGGGCTTCCGGGTGGCCTCGCGCTCCGGTCCCGGGGCCTCGCCCTCGGGGCCGTTCGCCACCGAGGCGCCGCCGCCCTCGCCGGGCGGGACCTCCGTCCGCTCGTCCGTCCCGTGGACACGGCGGGCGGCCTCGGCCGATGTCTCGCCGGACGGTTCCGCCGGCTTGAGCCAGGGTGCGTCCGTACTGCGCCGCCCCGGCTCCGCGGCTGCCCGCTGACTGGCCGACCCCTCCGACGCGCTGCGGGAGCGGCGCGTCGCGGCGGCCTCCGGGGGAGCCGCCCCGGAGGCGCGCTGGCTCGCGGAACCGGCGCTCGCGCTGCGTGTGCGCCGCGGCGGGCGCTCCCCCGCGGCACCCGCCGCACGGCCGCGTGCCGGTCGGGCGGGCAGCGCGGGGAGCTGTCCCTTGAGCGGACCCCACTCGTTCGGGTCGGGCACGCCGGGCGGCAGCGTCTGCCGCCGCCTCGGGCCGCCCTCCGCGGGCTCGCCGGGCTCCTTGGCGCCGGGCCACGCCTTGGCGACACGGGCCGCCAGCACGAAGTCCTTGCGCAGCGGATGCCCCTCGAAACCGTCGGGCAGCAGCAGCGGAGCCGGGTTCGGGTGACCGGTGAAGGAGACGCCGAACATCTCGTACGTCTCCCGCTCGTGCCAGGCGGCCCCGGCGTACACACCGGTGGCGGTGGGCAGTTCGGGCGCCTCGTGCGGCACGGTGGTCCGCAGCAGCAGCCGCCGGACCGGTGTGCCCAGCGCGGCCAGGTGCGCGCAGATCCGGAAGCCCTCGCCCGGCTCGTCCACGGCACTCAGCCAGTCGAAGAACGTGCAGCCCAGCCCGTCGCGCGCGGTGGTCAGCGCCTCGGTCCAGCGGGCGGCCGGCACGTCGACGGTCAGCAGCCCGTACGCCTCGGCCGCACTCGCGCCCTCGCCGAAGATCTCCCCGGCGGGCCGGGGCAGCCATCCGGCGGCGGACGGCCGCGGGTCCTGTGGGTCCGGCCCGGTCATGCGCGCCCCTCCCCCGCTGCCGGGCCCGAAGGCGGAGGCGGGGGCGGGGTGACCAGGCCACTGGTCAGGGCCGCCCCCGACGGGCTCGACGGCACGGATCCGGAGGCGTTCCCGTACCGCTCGGCCGTCGACTCGCCGGCGATCTTCTCCTGGAGCTTGAGGATGCCCTGGAGCAGCGCCTCGGGCCGGGGCGGGCAGCCGGGCACATAGACGTCGACCGGGATGATCTGGTCCACGCCCTTGGTGACGGAGTACGAGTCCCAGTAGGGACCTCCGCAGTTGGAGCAGGCGCCGAAGGAGATCACGTACTTCGGCTCGGGCATCTGCTCGTACAGCCGCCTGATCGCCGGAGCCATCTTGTCGGTGACCGTGCCCGAGACGACCATCAGATCGGCCTGGCGCGGTCCCGGGGCGAAGGGGATGACGCCGAGGCGGATGAAGTCGTGGCGGGACATCGACGCGGCGATGAACTCGATCGCGCAGCAGGCCAGCCCGAAGTTGAAGACCCACAGGCTGTAGCGGCGGCCCCAGTTGAGGACCACCTTCATCGGCTCCGGGGCGAGCCGGGCCAGCCCGCCCAGGCGGCGCGGCTCCGGCCGGGCGGCCGGAGCGGGGGTCCCGGGGGCTTCAGGGGTCTCGGGGTTCACGTCCATGCCAGAACACCCTTCTTCCAGGCGTAGAGCAGTCCCACGGCCAGGAAGCCGAGGAAGACGAACATCTCCACCAGTGTCACTCCGCCGAAACCGGGCTCGGCGAAGACCGTCGCCCAGGGGAAGAGGAAGATCGAGTCGACGGCGAAGACGACGTAGAGGAAGGCGTACACGTAGTAGCGGATCCGGGTGTGCGCCCAGCCCTCGCCGACGGGGTCAACTCCGCACTCGTAGGTCAGCAGCTTCTCCGGCGTCGGCACCACGGGCCGCAGCAGCCGCCCGGCGCCGAAGGCCACCGCCACGAAGAGCACCCCGACGACCGCGACCAGCCCGACGACCGCGTAGCCGTGGAAGTAGTCCGGCACGTCCGCCCCTCGCTCCGTGGTGTTCGCATCGGTTACGACGCTCCGTTCGGAAGGGGAGTCTAGGCCCTGGGCCCACGCGCGGAAGGCGGGCCTCCGTCACACCATCGCCCGGCCTCCGCCGCATCGGGCGCGACCTCCACGACGGAGCGCAGGCCCGTCTGGTCGCCCTGGCCGTGGGCCTCGGCCTGGCCGGGGAGAAATCGCCGGAGGGCCCGCAGGCCGCCGCCAGAATGGTCGACGAGGCCCACGGCGAGGTGAAGCTCGCCCTCTCCGAGCTCCGCGACCTCGCCCGCGGCATCCACCCCGCCATCCTCACCGACCGCGGTCCGGGCCCCGCGCTGTCCAACGTCGCCGCCCGCTGTCCCGCCCCCGTGACCGTCTCCGTGGACCTCCCCACCCGCCCGGCGCCCGCCATCGAGGGCATCGCCTGCTTCACCGTCTCCGAAATCCTCCGGAACGTCGGCAAGCACAGCGGCGCCGCCCGGGCCTCGGTGGATCTGTGCCGCTCCGGCGACCGCCTGCTCATCCGGGTCGCCGACGACGGCCGCGGTCGGCGCCGGCGCCGACCGCGGCAACGGGGCGGTGGAGAAGCACGTCGGCAACATCTTCCCGAAGCTGGGCCTGGCACCGGACGGCGAGGACCACCGCCGGGTGCCGGCCGTGCCGACGTACCTCAGGTCATAGTCCGGCGGGGCTCCGGAGCCCCGCCGGAATATACGCACGCCCCCGAGTGTCGTCTCATCCGAACGTCCACCATGTGACCGGCCGCGGGAAGGTCACCCTTACCCACGTACGATGGCTGACGAGCCGCCGCCTCAAGGGAGGTCCAGTCCAGTGACCAGCCAGGTCAGTAGCCCAGCCGATCAGCAGCGCTCGCCCGGCTCACCGGCCAAGGAGGTTCGGCGGCTGGAGCGGGTCGTCATCCGCTTCGCCGGCGACTCCGGTGACGGTATGCAGCTGACGGGTGACCGGTTCACCTCGGAGACGGCGGCGTTCGGCAACGATCTGTCCAC
Source organism: Streptomyces shinuiensis (assembly GCF_043660855.1). NCBI lineage: Bacteria > Bacillati > Actinomycetota > Actinomycetes > Kitasatosporales > Streptomycetaceae > Streptomyces > Streptomyces shinuiensis. Next base: position 2,413,575 of record NZ_JBIHML010000001.1, read on the forward strand.
GCTGCCGAACTTCCCCGCCGAGATCCGGGCGCCGGCCGGGACGCTGCCGGGGGTGTCGTCGTTCCAGCTCCACTTCGCCGACCACGACATCCTCACTCCCGGGGACGCGCCCGACGTGCTGGTGGCGATGAATCCGGCCGCGCTGAAGGCGAACCTGCCCGACCTGCCGCGGGGCGCGGAGGTCATCGTCAACACCGACGAGTTCACCCGGCGGGCGATGGCCAAGGTCGGCTACGCGGCCAGCCCGCTGGAGGACGGCTCGCTGGCGGCCTACCGGGTGCATCCGGTGCCGCTGACGACGCTGACGCTGGAGGCGCTGAAGGACTCCGGGCTGGCCCGCCGGGACGCCGAGCGGGCGAAGAACATGTTCGCGCTGGGCCTGCTGAGCTGGATGTACCACCGGCCCACCGGGTCCACCGAGTCCTTCCTGCGCCGGAAGTTCGCCAGGAACCCGCAGGTGGCCGAGGCGAACGTGGCCGCCTTCCGGGCGGGGTGGAACTTCGGGGAGACCACCGAGGACTTCGCCGTCTCCTACCAGATCGCCCCGGCGTCGGCCGCGTTCCCGCCGGGCACCTACCGCAACATCTCCGGCAACCTGGCACTGTCCTACGGGCTGATCGCCGCGTCCCGGCAGGCGGACCTGCCGCTGTATCTGGGCTCCTATCCGATCACCCCGGCCTCGGACATCCTGCACGAGCTGAGCCGCCACAAGAACTTCGGGGTGCGCACCTTCCAGGCCGAGGACGAGATCGCCGGGATCGGGGCGGCGCTGGGCGCCGCCTTCGGCGGGGCGCTGGCGGTGACCACCACCTCCGGCCCCGGGGTGGCGCTGAAGTCGGAGACGATCGGGCTGGCGGTCTCCCTGGAGCTGCCGCTGCTGATCGTGGACATCCAGCGCGGCGGCCCCTCGACCGGGCTGCCGACCAAGACCGAGCAGGCCGACCTGCTGCAGGCGATGTACGGGCGCAACGGCGAGGCGCCGGTGCCGGTCCTCGCCCCGGCCACCCCCGGCGACTGCTTCACCGCGGCGCTGGAGGCGGCCCGGATCGCGCTGGCCTACCGCACCCCGGTGTTCCTGCTGTCCGACGGCTACCTGGCCAACGGCTCCGAGCCGTGGCGGATCCCCGAGCCCGGCGAGCTGCCCGACCTGCGGGTACGGTTCGCCACCGGCCCCAACCACACCCTGGCCGACGGCACCGAGGCCTTCTGGCCCTACAAGCGCGACCCGCACACCCTGGCGCGCCCCTGGGCCGTGCCGGGCACGCCGGGCCTGGAGCACCGCATCGGCGGCATCGAGAAGCAGGACGGCACCGGCCACATCTCCTACGACCCGGCCAACCACGACCTGATGGTCCGCACCCGCCAGGCCAAGATCGACCGGATCGAGGTGCCCGACGCGCCCGTCGACGACCCCACCGGCGACGCGCGGGTGCTGGTGCTGGGCTGGGGCTCCACCTACGGGCCGGTCACCGCCGCGGTGCGCCGCCTGCGCGCCGCCGGCGAGAAGGTCGCCCAGAGCCATCTGCGCCACCTCAACCCCTTCCCCGGCAACCTCGCCGCGGTGCTGGACCGCTACGACAAGGTGATCGTCCCCGAGATGAACCTCGGACAGCTGGCCACCCTGCTGCGGGCGGAGTACCTGGTCGACGCCCAGTCGTTCACGCAGGTCACCGGCCTGCCGTTCAAGGCCGAACAGCTCGCCACCGTTCTGAAGGAGGCCATCGATGGCTGAGACCACACCGCCGGCGCCCGCCGTCGAGGCGCTCTCCCTGGTCCCCAAGGCCGACGGCCGGCAGACCATGAAGGACTTCAAGTCCGACCAGGAGGTCCGCTGGTGCCCCGGCTGCGGCGACTACGCCGTCCTGGCCGCCGTCCAGGGCTTCATGCCCGAGCTCGGCCTGGCCAGGGAGAACATCGTCTTCGTCTCCGGCATCGGCTGCTCCTCCCGCTTCCCGTACTACATGAACACCTACGGGATGCACTCCATCCACGGCCGCGCCCCGGCCATCGCCACCGGCCTGGCCTCCTCCCGCCCGGACCTGTCGGTGTGGGTGGTCACCGGCGACGGCGACGCGCTGTCCATCGGCGGCAACCACCTCATCCACGCCCTGCGCCGCAACGTCAACCTGAAGATCCTGCTGTTCAACAACCGGATCTACGGGCTCACCAAGGGCCAGTACTCCCCCACCTCCGAGATCGGCAAGATCACCAAATCGACGCCGATGGGCTCCCTGGACGCGCCGTTCAACCCGGTCTCCCTGGCGATCGGCGCCGAGGCGTCCTTCGTGGCCCGCACCGTCGACTCCGACCGCAAACACCTCACCGGCGTGCTGCGCGCGGCCGCCGCCCACCCGGGCACCGCCCTGGTGGAGATCTACCAGAACTGCAACATCTTCAACGACGGCGCCTTCGAGGCCCTCAAGGACCGGGAACAGGCCCGGGAGGCCGTCATCCGGCTGGAACACGGACAGCCCATCCGCTTCGGCGCCCCCGCGGCCGACGGCCTGGGCACCAGGGGCGTGGCCCGCGACCGGGCCACCGGAGACCTGAAGGTGGTCGACGTCACGGCGGAGGGCACCGACGGCGTCCTGGTCCACGACGCCCACACCGCCTCCCCCACCACCGCCTTCGCCCTCTCCCGCCTCGCCGACCCCGACACCCTGCACCACACCCCCATCGGCGTCCTGCGCGACGTGCGCCGCCCGGTCTACGACACCCTGATGACCGAGCAACTGGAACAGGCCGTCGTCCAGCACGGCAAGGGCGACCTCGGCACCCTCCTGACCGGCAACGACACCTGGACCGTCGTGGGCTGACGGCACGTTCGCCCATGTGAGGGGCCGACCCCGCCTGGCGGGACCGGCCCCTCCGCCGTTCGGGCGACGCGGGATCCGGCCGGAGTGCGCCGAGCGTACGGGAAGGGGAACGGCACGTAAGCACCGTACGCCAGAACGGGAATGACAGCGGGGGTGTACGGCGCTACCGTCTTGAGGTCGGCCAGCCAGGCCGGTCCGGCCGGACCGGCCACCCCCCCGAGGAGGAACGTTGGAGTCGCAGGGCGAGCAGCGCACGGGACTGTTGTTCGGCTTCGCCGCCTACGGGATGTGGGGTCTGCTACCGCTGTACTGGGCACTGCTGGAGCCCGCCGGCGCCACCGAGGTCCTGGCCCACAGGATGATGTGGTCGCTGCCCACCGCCCTGGTCATCCTGGCCGCGCTGCGCCGCTGGGCGTGGGTGCGCCCGCTGCTGCGCGATCCCCGCAGGCTCGGACTGATCGCCCTGGCCGCCGGACTGATCTCGGTCAACTGGGGCCTGTTCATCTGGGCGGTGGGGACCGGGAAGGTCATCGAGGCGTCGCTCGGCTACTTCATCAACCCGCTGATATCCATCGCCTTCGGCGTCCTGCTGCTGCGCGAGCGGCTGCGGCCCGCCCAGTGGGTGGCCGTCGGCATCGGGGCACTGGCGGTGGGTGTGATGACCGTCGCATACGGCCGGCTGCCCTGGCTCTCGCTCGTCCTGGCCGTCACCTTCGCGCTCTACGGGCTGATCAAGAAGGGCGTCCGGCTGGACGGGGTGGCGAGCTTCGGGGCCGAGACGGCCGTTCAGTTCCTGCCCGCCGTCTTCTTCCTGGTCTTCCTGGGCTCGCGGGGCGAAGCCACCTTCGCCACCGAGGGCGCCGGGCACGCGCTGCTGCTCTCCTTCGCCGGGCTGGCCACCGCACTGCCGCTGATCTTCTTCGGCGGGGCGGCCGTACGGCTGCCGCTGTCCACGATCGGCCTGCTGCAGTACCTGGCGCCCGCCTCGATGTTCCTGCTGGGCCTGCTGGCCTTCGACGAGGAGATGCCGCCCGAGCGCTGGGCCGGCTTCCTGCTCGTCTGGACCGCGCTGTGCCTGCTCACCTGGGACGCCCTGCGCACCGCGCGCCGTTCGCGGGCACGCCTGCGGGCGGCGGCCGCGGCGGCGGCATCGTCCGCACGTGCGGGCGGCGGGAAGACCGGAGACGCGGTGCCCGGGCAGGACGGTCTCCCGGCGGACCGCCCGGCGGTGGCCGGTACGCCGTCGGACACCGCGAAGAGCTGACCCCCGAAGGGCCTCCGAAGGGGGAGCGGCCGGAATCGGCCATTTCACAGCGCACTGCGGGCCGGTGGCACGTCAGCGCGATATCGTCCGATATTCGGACACTTATGTCCGGATTCCGCCCTTGACGGCGCACCGGCACCCTATCAACATCATGCCCACGTCAATCCCCACAGGAGGCATGATGCCCACTCGCGCTGGACGACGGCTCCCCCGAAGATCCCCCTTTCGCCGCGCCGTTCTCGGAGCCGGACTCGCCGGTGCGCTCGCCGCCGGACTGCTCACCGCGACGACCGCCCCGGCCACGGCCGAGGCCGCCTCGGCCGCAGCGGCACCGGACATCCCGCTCACCAACGTCAAGGCCCACCTCTCGCAGTTCCAGACGATCGCGAACGCCAACGGCGGCAACCGCGCCCACGGCCGCCCCGGCTACCAGGCGTCGATCGACTACGTCAAGGGCGAACTGGACGCCGCCGGCTACACCACGACCCTCCAGCAGTTCACCTACAACGGGACCACCGGCTACAACCTGATCGCCGACTGGCCCGGCGGCGACACCGGCGCCGTCCTCATGTCCGGGGCGCACCTGGACTCGGTCAGCAGCGGCGCCGGTATCAATGACAACGGCTCCGGCTCCGCCGCCGTCCTGGAGACCGCCCTGGCCGTGGCCCGTGCGGGATACCAGCCCGACAAACACCTGCGGTTCGCCTGGTGGGGGGCCGAGGAACTGGGGCTGGTGGGCTCGAAGCACTACGTCAACAACCTCTCCTCCACCGAGCGGTCGAAGATCGACGGCTACCTCAACTTCGACATGATCGGCTCGCCGAACGCCGGCTACTTCGTCTACGACGACGACCCGGCCATCGAGAAGGTCTTCAAGGACTGGTTCGCCGCCAAGGGCGTCCCGACCGAGATCGAGACGGAGGGCGACGGACGGTCCGACCACGCCCCGTTCAAGAGCGCGGGCGTCCCCGTCGGCGGGCTGTTCACCGGTGCCGGACGCGTCAAGACCAGCGCCCAGGCGCAGAAGTGGGGCGGCACCGCCGGGCAGGCCTTCGACCGCTGCTACCACTCCTCCTGCGACACGACCGCCAACATCAACGACACCGCCCTGGACCGCAACAGCGACGCCGCCGCCCACGCGGTGTGGACGCTGAGTTCGGGCACCACCCCGCCGCCGGACGGCGACGTCTTCGAGAACACGAGCGACTACCAGATCCCGGACCCGGGCACCGTGGAGTCACCGATCTCCGTCACCGGCCTCTCCGGCAACGCGCCCAGCACGCTGAAGGTGGACGTGGACATCGTCCACACCTACCGCGGTGATCTCGTCATCGACCTGATCGCACCGGACGGCAGTAGCTACCGGCTCAAGAACTCCGGCTGGGACTCGGGCGACAACGTCCAGGAGACCTACACCGTCGACGCCTCCTCGGAGGCGGCCAACGGCACCTGGAAGCTGCGCGTCCAGGACGTCTACAACTACGACTCCGGCTACATCGACAGCTGGAAGCTCACCTTCTGAGCCGTCCGGCTCCCCCGGTCCTCGCCTCCCGGCCTGTCCGGACCCCGAGTCCGCCCAGCCGGGCCGAGCACCACCGCCCGCCGGCGCGATCGCGCCGGCGGGCGCGGCCGTCCGTGCGGGGCGGGGCGGACGGCCGCCGCGAGCCTCGGTTCACTCCCCTTCCTCGCGGCGGGCGCGCAGCGCCCGGACCTTGTGGCGGTTGCCGCAGCGCTCCATCGAGCACCAGCGGCGGCGGCCGGGGCGCGAGGTGTCCACGAAGACCAGACGGCAGTCGTCCGACGCGCACTCCCGTATCCGGGGGGCGTACGGGCCGCCGAACAGGTCGACGGCGTCGCGCGCGACGGTCGAGAGCAACTGTGCACCGGTCGCCCCCGGCCCCCATTCCCTCACCCAGCCCCGACCGCCGTCCTGCCGCAGCCGCACCGGCAGCGGCGGACAGGACGCGGCCTCGTTGACCGCCGCCACATCCTGCGGGCGCGGCGTACGGCCGTGCGCCCGGTCCACCGCCATCCGCCACAGCGCGGCGCGCAGTTGCCTGGCGGCGGCCAGTTCCGCCTCCGTCACCTCGATCGAGGGCGCGGGGCGCAGCCGGGAGCGGGCGGCCCAGACCGCGAGGTTCGTCGGCTCGTGCAGCACCTCGCAGCGCGCGTGACTCCCGGACCCGCCCGTCGGCAGCAACTCCAGGCACAGGGACCCCGGGTCGAAGCGGTAGGGCACCCCTTCGGGTGAGTGCAGCACCAGACCCATTGCGAACTCCGTCACGTAACCAATATAACCGGTTACCGGCAAGAGGGAAGACCGGCGGGCAGGAGGCGGGGCGATGACGGAGGCACCGGGTACGGCGGACACGGCAGGCGAGGCGGGTTCGGCGGGCAGGGTGCGGGAGGTGCTGGGCTGGAAGCTGGTGATCGACTGTGCGGACCCGCACCGGCAGGCCGACTTCTGGGCCGCGGCCCTGGGTTACCGGGTGGAGGACAACAACGCCCTGATCGAGCGCCTGCTCGGTCTCGGTGTCGTGGGCGAGGACATCCTGGTCGAGCACCATGGCCGCCGTGCCTGGCGCGACCTGGCCGCAGCGCGCCATCCGGAGGATCCGGCCGACCCCGAAAGCGGCGCGGGGTTGGGGCGGCGCCTGCTCTTCCAGCGCGTCCCGGAGCCGAAGACGGTCAAGAACCGCCTGCACATCGACGTCCATTCGGGTCCAGGGCGACGCGAGGAGACCGTTGCCCGGCTGGAGGACCTGGGCGCGGCGGTCACACGGCGGGTGAAGGAGCCGGGCGGTGAGTGGACAGTGATGGCGGACCCCGAGGGCAACGAGTTCTGTGTGGCATGAGAGCGGCGCTTGGACCGCCGACCGGGGCACCGCTCAGACAGCGATGTCCCGGCTGGTGAAGCGAGCTCATGCTGCGGAGCCGAAGACGGCCGCGTACAGCCCCTGGAGGCGGAGGTTGTCGAGCAGATCGTCCCAGTGGACGGGGTCGCGCAGAAGGTCGGCGAAGGACATCCGGTGATGGGGGAAGAGGTATGGGTGGATCACGTCCAACTGTGGGATCGAACCGAGGATCTGCACGGTGATCAGCAGGCCGACGGTGGTGGCCATGGCGGCGATACCACTGTTGGCCAGGGTCGAGACGAACAGCCCCAGCGCCGCCAGACCGACCAGTGAGGCGGCGACGGCGACCGCTACGGCCAGCGCTCGCAGCGTCCCTTCGGCGAGGGAGACCGTGGTCCCGGACAGCAGAATCACCTCGTCCAGGGGGAAGAGCAGGGCTCCGGCGGCCGGCGCGGCGAGCTGCCCGCCGCGGTACCGCTCGGTGAGCCCGCGGGCTCGACGACCGTGTCCGGAGCGGGCGGTGGCTGCATAGTGCTCCCCGGGGCCGGGGGGACGGTGCTGTGCGGCGGTGCCGCACCGGCCCCGCCGTACCACCTCTCGGATGGGCCGCGGGGCCGGGCGGCGGGCGCGCTACCCGGCTCCGCCGGCGGAGCCGGCCGCCTTGACCAGGCCCTCACGGGTGACGGCTCCGACGTACACGGTGCCGTCGTCGGTGATCAGGACGTTGACGAGGCGGGTGCCGAAGAACCGGCCGGTGCCGAAGTCACCCTTGACCTCCTCGGTGAAGCCGTCGAGCAGCTTGCGCGCCTCGGGCGCCGCCTCCTGCGCGGCATCCGCGCCGGGCACCGGGCCCCCGCCGGGCAGTTCGACGCGGGCGACCGAGCCCCAGCCCTCACCGACGACCTCCAGGCCGGACGGCAGCCCCTCGGCACCGTCCCGGCCCTTGCCGTCGCCTCCCCGGCCGTCCTTGTGCGGTGCCTCGCCGGAGCCGTTCCGTGCGCCGTCGAGCCTCTCCTCGGTGATCTTCGCGCCCTCCGGCGGCTTGAAGTCGAAGGTGTCGGCGTCCGGTTTGGCGAAGTCCACCTCGGTGAAGCCCACGTCGACCGCGGCCTTCCCACCGTCCTTGGGGGTGAGGGTGAACTTCAGCGGCACACCGCTGTCCGCGTCCACCGCGATCCGCACCGACCCGACCGTGCTGTCCGCCTGCTTCGGCTCGATCAGCAGCTGGTAGGCGTCCTGACCGGCGACCTTCGCCGTGCCGTCGACGGAGACCGAGGTGGTGGCGTCGACGGCCTTGAGAACCTCCTGGGCGGCCTTCTGCGGGGTCGCCTTCTCCAACCCTCCGGGGATCTCCTCCCGGCCGGCGCCCCGCTCGGTCTCCCGCGGGAGGACGGTGTGGTGGACGGTGCCGGTGGCGCTGTCGTACGCCCACACGTCGCCGCCGTTGCGGACGAGGCTGTACTCCGCGCTCTTCCCCACGATCGAGAGACGCTGTCTGTCCGGTCCGTCCACCGCCACCCGCAGGGTGTGGGAGCCGGAGGCAAGCTCGGTGAGCCTGCCGCGCGGATCGGCGTCCCCGGCGCCCTCCTCACGGCCGCCGCCGTAACCGCCCGAGCCCATGCCGGGCAGGGCGGGCAGACCGAGATCGGTGGTGATCCTCACCGTCCCGGACAGCCGCTGGGTGTCCGAGGCCGCGATCTTCGCGACCAGTTCCTCGGCGGTGACCTTCGGCAGATCCGGGCTGCCGCCGGAACTGGCCAGTGCCGGTACGAGGCCGACGGCCGCCACCGTCGCTCCGGCCACGGTGGCCGGCACCGCGTAACGCAACGCCTTCTTCATCGGTCGGGTCCGTGCCATGTGTGCCCTTACCTCCGTGATCGGCGGCGGTTCGTCCGTACGTCGCACTCGTCAACCCCTGACCGCCATTCTCACCCATTCCGGTGCGGGGTGACTCTGTCAATCCCACCAAATTGCTCCGGACAGGGCGTCAGACGACAGGAGCAAGCCGATCTACTCCCGGGGTATGACACCACCGGCACCATCTCGTCCCGCCGGCACCGCACACGGCCCGCCGCACCCTTCTCAAGGCGTACGGACCCTTCCGGGCCAGGGGGAACGGGAACTCCGGCGCGGTCAGCCCGCGCGGTGGACCACCGAGTCGCACAGATAGGAGAGGGCCTCCTTGGCCGCGCAGTCCGGCAGGGGCGTCAGAACGTTGCGGGCCTCGTCCGCACAGCGGACCGTGTCGCGCCGCGCCTCCTCCAGCGCCGGGTGGGCACGGAATCCCGCCAGCGCCTCCGCGTGCCGGGCGTCGTCGCTCAGATCGCCGTCCAGCAGCGCGCACAGGGCCAGGTCCTCCGGCGAACCGCCCTGGGCCGCACGGGCACGCAGACGCAGGACCGGCAGCGTCGCGATGCCCTCCCGCAGGTCCGTGCCGGGTGTCTTGCCGGACTCGTGGGAGTCGCTGGCGATGTCGAGCACGTCGTCGGCCAGCTGGAAGGCGGTGCCGATCCGCTCCCCGTACTGGGTGAGGATGTCCACGACGTTCTCGTCCGCACCCGACATCGTCGCGCCGAAGCGCCCGGCCACCGCGATCAGCGAGCCGGTCTTGCCCGCGATCACGTCGAGGTAGTGGGCGATCGGATCGTCGCCCTCCTGCGGTCCCGCCGTCTCCAGGATCTGCCCGGTCACCAGCCGCTCGAACGCCTCGGCCTGGATCCGGACCGCCTCCGGGCCCAGATCGGCCAGGATGTGCGAGGCCCGGGCGAAGAGGAAGTCGCCGGTGAGGACGGCCACGGAGTTGTCCCAGCGGGCGTTGGCGCTGGGCACTCCGCGCCGCACGTCCGCCTCGTCCATCACGTCGTCGTGGTAGAGCGTCGCCAGATGAGTCAGCTCCACGACCACCGCCGAGGGCACCACCCCGGGGGCGTGCGGATCGCCGAACTGCGCCGCCAGCATCACCAGCAGCGGGCGGAAACGCTTCCCGCCGGCCCGCACCAGATGCTGCGCGGCTTCCGTTATGAAGGGCACGCCGCTCTTGGTGGCCTCGATGAGACCCTCCTCGACAGCCGCCAACCCCGCCTGGACATCGTTTTCCAGCGCATGGTCCCGCACGCTCAGCCCGAAGGGCCCGACGACGGTCACGAGGGGTACTCCTGTCTGCGTACGATCAGCCAACGATCACGCGGCTCACCGCGGCCTTCACGGTGTGTCGCCGTACCGCCGGGCCGCTGTCGCCATCATCATCCCTGGCAGCGTAGCCGGTCCCGGGACGATCACAGCCGCCGCGTTGCCTCTGTGACGGAGGCCGCATCCCGGCCCTCCCCACGCCCCGCAGCGGGTCGCTTCTGCCGCGGATCACCACCGCGTAGCCTGTTCGCGGCCCTGACCGGCGACGACCTCGAAGGCGAGGCACCTCACCCATGTCCGACGCGACCCCGCTCGAACTGCCCGAAGGCGATCCCTTCGGCCCGGACAACCTGCCCTACGGCGTCTTCACCACCGAGGACGACCCCGACCTGCGCCGGATCGGCGTGCGCTACGGCCCGTACGTCCTGGACGCGGGCTCGGCTGCCGACGCGTTCGGCTCTCCCCACACCGGCCTGCTCCAGAGGCCGGATCTGAACCCCCTGATGGCGGCGGGACGCCCGGTCTGGCAGGCGGTGCGCGCCGAGCTGCGTTCCTGGCTGACCGCGCCCGAGCACGCCGGCACCGTCACGCAGTACCTGGTCCGGCTCGAGGACGTCACCCTCCACCTGCCCTTCGAGGTGGCCGACTACGTCGACTTCTACGCCAGCGAGCACCACGCCACCAACGTCGGGCGGATCTTCCGTCCCGGCGGCGAACCGCTCACCCCCAACTGGAAGCACCTGCCGATCGGCTACCACGGCCGCTCCGGCACCGTCGTGGTCTCCGGGACCCCCGTCGTCCGCCCGCAGGGGCAGCGCAAGGCCCCCGACGAGGACGCCCCCTCCTTCGGCCCGTCCCGCCGCCTGGACATCGAGGCGGAGGTCGGCTTCGTCGTCGGCGCCCCCTCCCGGCTGGGCGAACCGGTGCCGCAGGCGGGCTTCCGGGAACACGTCTTCGGCGTCTGCCTGGTCAACGACTGGTCGGCACGTGACATCCAGGCCTGGGAGTACGTGCCGCTGGGCCCGTTCCTGGGGAAGTCCTTCGCGACCTCCGTCTCGGCCTGGGTCACCCCGCTGGAAGCCCTCGACGCCGCCCGCACCGAACCGCCGCAGCGCACCCACCCGCTGCTGGACTACCTGGAGGACTCCGCGGGCGGGGAGCCCGGCGGGCTGGATCTGCGGATCTCCGTCTCCCTCAACGGCCACACCATCACCGAGCCGCCGTTCTCCGCGATGTACTGGACGGCCGCCCAGCAGCTCGCCCACATGACCGTCGGCGGCGCCTCGCTGCGCACCGGAGACCTCTTCGCCTCCGGCACCGTCAGCGGTCCGGAGGTGCGCCAGCGCGGCTGCCTGCTGGAGCTGACCTGGTCCGGCCGCGACCCGGTCGAGCTCCCCGACGGCAAGCGGACGTTCCTGGAGGACGGCGACGAGGTCGTCATCACCGCCTGGGCGCCGGGCCCGAACGGTTCCCGCATCGGCCTGGGCGAGGTGTCCGGCCGTATCCACCCGGCCGCCGACCGGAACACCTGACACCGCGCCGGCCACCGCCGCGGATCGGCCTCCGGTCCGCACGCCGCTCCGCACGCCGGTCCGGGATCCTTCCGGACCGGCTCGCCGGCCGGTGCCACCTGCTAGCTTGGCGTGTCCTTGCAATACGCAGTGATACGCATGGAGGGGGACCACGTGCGCACATCAGCACGTTATGCGGGAGCGGCCGCCATCCTGGCCGCAGCCCTGCTGGTGAGCGGCTGCGGAAGCGACGGCGGCTCCGGGGAACCCGAGCCGAAGCCGAGCGCAGAGCAGACCGCCGAGCCCACCGGCGGCTCCGGCGACGAGGCGGCTACCGGCGGGGTGAACGGCACCTGGAGTGCCGAGGGCGGTGGCAGGGCGATGGTGCTGAGCGTCAGCGGCGACCAGGCGGCGCTGCTGGGCGAGACCACCTGCACGGGCACGGCGGACGCCGACGCCGATCCGGTCACCTTCGCCCTCAAGTGCACCGACGGCAGCACCGACCGCTCCAAGGGCACGGTGAAGAGCGTGAAGGGCGAGAGCCTCACCGTGGCCTGGGAGTCGGGCACCACCGACACCTTCACCAAGGTCGAGGTCCCCGAGGTGTCCACCGAGATCCCCGAGATCGGCGACCTGCCCAGCGGCCTGCCCGGCGATCTGGAGCTCCCCACCGAGTGAGCTCGACCGGGGAGCACGCCCGGGAAGCGCGAGCGACGCGATCGATGAGCGCGGCTCCGCGCGCCCCCGCGGCGGACTCCGGACCGCGAGGCGCCCCCGGCGCACACATACGGCGACGGCCGCCCGGCACGGATGCCGGGCGGCCGTCGCCGTACGCGCGTCCTCAGCGGGCGAACACCCCCGCCTGGGAGGCGAGGTCCAGGAAGTACTGCGGGGCCACGCCCAGCACCAGTGTGACCGCCACACCGACGGCGATCGCCGTGCTGGTGAGCGGGCTCGGCACCGCGACCGACGGCCCCTCCACCTTCGGCTCGCTGAAGAACATCAGGACGATGACGCGGATGTAGAAGAACGCCGCGATGGCCGAGGCGATCACACCCACGACCACCAGCGCCCCCGCTCCGCCCTCCGCCGCCGCCTTGAACACCGCGAACTTGCCCGCGAACCCGGAGGTCAGCGGAATACCCGCGAAGGCCAGCAGGAAGACCGCGAAGACCGCGGCCACCAGCGGTGAACGGCGCCCCAGACCGGCCCACTTGGACAGGTGCGTGGCCTCGCCGCCCGCGTCCCGCACCAGCGTCACCACGGCGAAGGCACCGAGCGTGACGAAGGAGTAGGCCGCCAGGTAGAACAGCACCGACGAGATACCGGAGGGCGTCGCCGCGATCACACCGGCGAGGATGAAGCCCGCGTGCGCGATCGAGGAGTACGCCAGCAGCCGCTTGACGTCGGTCTGGGTGATGGCGATGACCGCGCCGACCAGCATCGACACGATCGCCACACCCCACATCACCGGCCGCCAGTCCCAGGTGAGCCCCGGCAGCACGACGTACAGCAGCCGCAGCAGGGCGCCGAAGGCGGCGACCTTGGTGGCGGCGGCCATGAAGCCGGTCACGGGGGTCGGGGCGCCCTGGTAGACGTCCGGCGTCCACATGTGGAACGGAACGGCGCCGACCTTGAACAGCAGGCCCATCACCAGCAGCGCACCGCCGATGAGCAGCAGTACGTCGTTGCCCGTCGTCCCGGCGAGCGCCTCGGTCGTGCCGCGGTTGGTGTCCGCGACCACCGACGCGATCTCCGCGTACTTCACACTGCCCGCGTAGCCGTACAGCAGGGCGACGCCGAAGAGCAGGAAGGCGGAGGAGAAGGCACCCAGCAGGAAGTACTTGAGCGCGGCCTCCTGCGACATCAGCCTCTTGCGGCGGGCCAGCGCGCACAGCACGTACAGCGGCAGCGAGAAGACCTCCAGCGCGATGAAGAGCGTCAGCAGGTCGTTGGCGGCCGGGAAGACCAGCATGCCGCCGACCGCGAAGAGCAGCAGCGGGTAGACCTCGGTGGTGGTGAACCCGGCCCGCACCGCCGCCTTCTCGCCCTCGCCGCCGGGCACGGCCGCGCCCTCGGCGGCGAAGGAGTCCACGTGCCTGCCGTGCGCCCGCGGGTCGAGCCTGCGCTCGGCGAAGGTGAGCACCGCGACCAGCGAGACCAGCAGGATCACACCCTGCAGGAAGAGCGCCGGTCCGTCGACGGCGAGGGCGCCCATGGCGACCAGCCCCGCCTCGGTGGTGGCCCTCCCGGCCGCGGCCAGTCCGACGACGGCCGCGAAGGCCGACGCCAGGGCCAGGCCCGCCAGCAGCGCCTGGGCGGCGTACCGCGCCCGGCGCGGCAGGAACGCCTCGAACAGGACGCCGACGACGGCGGCGCCGATGACGATCAGCACCGGGGCGAGCTGCCCGTACTCGATGTCGGGCGCGGGGATGATCTCCTGCGCCCGCAGGGTGAGTTCCGTGGTGGTGCTCACTTGGCGGCCTCCACCTCAGGATCGGGGTCGGTCTTCTGCACGTCCGAGAGGGTGTGCTCGACCGCCGGGTTGACGATGTCCGTCAGCGGCTTGGGGAAGACGCCGAGGAGGATCAGCAGAGCGATCAGCGGTGCCACCACCGCCAGTTCGCGCTTCCTCAGGTCGGGCATGCGCTCGACCTCGGGCCTGACCGGCCCGGTCATGGTGCGCTGGTAGAGCACCAGCACGTACAGCGCGGCCAGGACGATGCCGAACGTGGCGACGATCCCGGCGGCCGGGTAACGGGTGAACGTGCCCACCAGCACCAGGAACTCGCTGACGAACGGCGCGAGCCCCGGCAGCGACAGGGTGGCGAGTCCGCCGATCAGGAAGGTGCCGGCCAGCACCGGGGCGACCTTCTGGACCCCGCCGTAGTCGGCGATGAGCCGGGAGCCGCGGCGCGAGATCAGGAAGCCGGCGACCAGCATCAGGGCGGCGGTGGAGATCCCGTGGTTGACCATGTAGAGCGTCGCGCCGCCCTGGCCCTGGCTGGTCATCGCGAAGATGCCCAGGATGATGAAGCCGAAGTGGGAGATCGACGCGTAGGCGATCAGCCGCTTGATGTCGCGCTGCCCGATGGCGAGCAGGGCGCCGTAGACGATGCTGACCAGCGCAAGCACCAGCACAACCGGGGTGGCCCAGGCGCTGGCCTCGGGGAAGAGCCCGAGGCAGAAGCGGAGCATCGCGAAGGTGCCGACCTTGTCGACGACGGCGGTGATGAGTACGGCGACCGGCGCGGTGGACTCGCCCATGGCGTTGGGCAGCCAGGTGTGCAGCGGCCACAGCGGCGCCTTGACCGCGAAGGCGAGGAAGAAGCCGAGGAACAGCAGCCGCTCGGTGCCCTCCGCCATCGCCAGCTCGCCGGACTGGCGGGCCTCGATGATCGCCTGGAGGGAGAAGGTGCCCTCACCCAGCTGGTCGGCGGTGACGGCGTACAGGCCGATCACCGCGGCCAGCATGATCAGGCCACCGGCGAGGTTGTAGAGCAGGAACTTCACGGCCGCGTAGGAGCGCTGCTTGGCCGCCTCGCCCTCGTCGCGGGCGCCCGCCCGGTCCCCGAAGCCCCCGATGAGGAAGTACATCGGGATGAGCATGGCCTCGAAGAAGACGTAGAAGAGGAAGACGTCCGTGGCCGCGAAGGAGATGATCACCATCGCCTCGACGGCCAGGATCAGCGCGAAGAAGCCCTGGGTGGGCCGCCAGCGCCGGTTGGGCGTCGTCTCTTCCACGGGGTCGGCGTCGTGCCAGCCCGCCAGGACGACGAACGGGATCAGCAGGGCGGTCAGGGCGATCAGGGCGACCCCGATGCCGTCCACGCCCAGTTCGTAGCGGACGCCGAAGTCGGCGATCCACGTGTGCGACTCGGTCAGTTGGTAGCGGTCGCCGCCGGGGTCGAAGCGGAAGGCCACGACCGCGGCGAGGACCAGGGTGGCCAGGGATACGGCCAGCGCCAGCCACTTGGCGGCGGTGCGCCGGGCGGCGGGTACGGCGGCGGTGGCGACCGCGCCGATCGCGGGCAGCGCGGCCACCGCCGTCAGCAGGGGAAATGACATGGGATCAGACCGCCCTCATCAGCAGGGTCGCGGCGACCAGGACCGCCGCACCGCCGAGCATCGAGACCGCGTAACTGCGGGCGTAACCGTTCTGGATCCGCCGCGACCGGCCGGACAGGCCGCCGACCGCCGCGGCGGTGCCGTTGACGGCACCGTCGACGACCTTGTGGTCGAGGTAGACCAGCCCGCGGGTGAGGTACTCGCCCGGCTTGACCAGTACCACGTGGTTGAAGTCGTCCTGGAGCAGGTCGCGGCGCGCGGCCCGGGTGAGCAGCGAGCCGCGCGGGGCGAGGGCGGGCACGGGCTTGCGCCCGTACTGCAGCCAGGCGGCGCCGACACCGATGAGCAGGGCCACGACCGTGGCCGCGGTGACGGTGAGCGCGCTGACCGGCGGGTGCCCGTGCTCGAAGGGGACGACCGGTTCCAGCCAGTGGACGAACGCCTCGCCCCAGCTGAACAGACCGCCGGCGAAGACCGACCCGAAGGCCAGGACGATCATCGGGACCGTCATCGACTTCGGGGACTCGTGCGGGTGCGGCACCTCGTACTCGCCCCCGGTCTCGGCCGCCGGCTCCACGCTCGGCTCCTTCGGCGACGGGGTGGGCGCGTTGCGCCAGCGCTCCTCGCCGAAGAACGTCATCAGCATCACGCGCGTCATGTAGAACGCGGTGATGGCCGCGCCCAGCAGGGCCGCGCCGCCCAGGATCCAGCCCTCGGCACCGCCCTTGGCGAAGGCCGCCTCGATGATCTTGTCCTTGGAGAAGAAGCCGGACAGCCCGGGGAAGCCGATGATCGCCAGGTAGCCCAGTCCGAAGGTGGCGAAGGTGATCGGCATGTACTTGCGCAGACCGCCGTAGCGGCGCATGTCCACCTCGTCGTTCATGCCGTGCATCACCGAGCCGGCCCCGAGGAAGAGCCCGGCCTTGAAGAAGCCGTGGGTGACCAGGTGCATGATCGCGAAGGCGTAGCCGATCGGGCCGAGGCCCGCGGCCAGCACCATGTAGCCGATCTGCGACATCGTCGAGCCCGCCAGGGCCTTCTTGATGTCGTCCTTGGCGCAACCGACGATCGCACCGAACAGCAGCGTGACCGCGCCGACGGTGACCACCGCGGTCTGCGCGGCGGGCGCGGCGTCGAAGATCGCGCCGGAGCGGACGATCAGGTAGACGCCGGCGGTGACCATCGTCGCGGCGTGGATGAGGGCGGAGACCGGGGTCGGGCCCTCCATCGCGTCGCCCAGCCAGGACTGGAGCGGCACCTGGGCGGACTTGCCGCAGGCCGCCAGCAGCAGCATCAGGCCGATGGCCGTCGCCGTTCCCTCGCTCGTCCCGCCCACCGACTCCAGCACCGGGGAGAAGGCGAAGGTGCCGAACGTGGTGAACATGATCATGATGGCGATGGACAGGCCGATGTCGCCGACGCGGTTGACGATGAACGCCTTCTTCGCCGCCGTCGCCGCGCTGGGCTTGTGCTGCCAGAAACCGATCAGCAGGTACGAGGCGAGGCCCACGCCCTCCCACCCGGCGTACAGCAGCAGGTAGTTGTCGGCGAGGACGAGCAGGAGCATCGCCGCGAGGAACAGGTTGAGGTAGCCGAAGAAGCGGCGCCGCCGCTCGTCGTGCTCCATGTAGCCGATCGAGTAGACGTGGATGAGCGTGCCCACGCCGGTGATCAGCAGGACGAAGGTCATCGACAGCTGGTCGAGTTGGAAGGCGACGTCGGCCTGGAAGCCGCCGACCGGGATCCAGCTGAAGACGTGCTGGCTCAGGGTGCGGTCCTCGGCCTCGCGGCCGAGCATGTCGGCGAAGAGCACCGCGCCGAGGACGAAGGACGCGGCGGCCAGCGCCGTGCCGATCCAGTGGCCGGTGCGGTCCAGCCTCCGGCCGCCGCACAGCAGCACCGCCGCGCCCAGCAGTGGCGCCGCGACGAGCAGTCCGATCAAAGTCTCCACTGTTCGCTACCCCTTACAGCTTCATCAGACTGGCGTCGTCGACCGAGGCCGAGTGGCGGGAGCGGAAGATCGTCACGATGATCGCCAGCCCGACCACGACCTCGGCGGCGGCGACGACCATCGTGAAGAACGCGATGATCTGGCCGTCGAGGTTGCCGTGCAGCCGGGAGAAGGCGACGAGCGCGAGGTTGGCCGCGTTCAGCATCAGCTCGACGCTCATGAACACGACGATCGCGTTGCGCCGCAGCAGTACCCCGCTGGCCCCGATGGTGAACAGCAGCGCGGCCAGATAGAGGTAGTTGACCGGGTTCACTTGGCGGCCTCCCTGTCACGGTCTCCGTCGCGGTCCCCGTCCCGGTCCGCGGCCGGGGAGTCGTCCGAGACGTCCTTGCGTACGTCCGCCGCGTCGCGAACGTCCCGGCCGCCGCCCTCGCCCAGACCGCCGCGGGCGGTGTTCTCGCCCCGGCCCAGGTACTCCCCGGTGCGCCGCTCCAGCGCCGCCAGGTCGGACAGGGCCTCGCGGGAGACGTCCCGGACCTGGCCGCGGGAGCGCAGCGTCTCGCTGACGGTGAGGTCGGAGGTGGTGCCGTCCGGCAGCAGGCCGGGGATGTCCACGGCGTTGTGCCGGGCGTACACGCCGGGCGCGGGCAGCGGCGGAAGGTGCCTGCCCTCGCGTACGCGCTTCTCGGCCAGTCCGCGCTGGGTGTCGCGGCGCTCGGTGCGCTCGCGGTGGGTGAGCACCATGGCGGCCACGGCCGCGGTGACCAGGAGCGCGCCGGTGATCTCGAAGGCGAACACGTAGTCGGTGAAGATCGATCGGGCCAGGCCCTGGACGTTGCCGCCCGCGTTGGCCTCCGCCAGACCGGTGAAGGTGCCGACGGAGGCGTTGCCGATGCCGCCGACCAGCAGGATGCCGAAGCCGAGCCCGCACAGGACCGCCATCCAGCGCTGCCCCTTGATGGTCTCCTTCAGCGAGTCGGCGGCGGTGACGCCGACGAGCATCAGCACGAACAGGAAGAGCATCATGACCGCGCCGGTGTAGACGACGATCTGCACGATGCCCAGGAAATAGGCGCCGTTGGCCAGGTAGAACACGGCCAGGACGATCATCGTCCCGGCCAGGCAGAGTGCCGAGTGCACCGACCGCTTCATCAGCACGGTCCCGAGCGCGCCCAGCACCGCGACGGTGCCCAGGATCCAGAACTGCACCGCCTCGCCGGTGGAGGTGGTGGAGGCGGCGGCCAGCAGGGTGCCGTTCACTTCTCGCTCACCGCCTCGGAGGCCGGCTCGTCGGGGCCGAAGGTGTCGGCGGCGGCCTGCGGAGCCTCGTTCTTCGGGTTCTTGGAGTGGGCCTCCTGCCGGACCGTCCCCGGAGCGGCCTCGGTGACCAGCCCCCGGTAGTAGTCCTTCTCGGTCATGCCCGGGAAGATCGCGTGCGGGGTGTCGACCATGCCTTCCTCCAGCCCGGCGAGCAGCTCCTCCTTGGTGTAGATGAGCGACTCGCGGCTCCGGTCGGCCAGTTCGTACTCGTTGGTCATGGTCAGCGCCCGGGTGGGGCACGCCTCGACGCACAGGCCGCACAGGATGCAGCGCAGGTAGTTGATCTGGTAGACCCGCCCGTAGCGCTCACCGGGCGAGTAGCGCTCCTCGTCGGTGTTGTCCGCGCCCTCCACGTAGATCGCGTCGGCCGGGCAGGCCCAGGCGCACAGCTCGCAGCCGACGCACTTCTCCAGCCCGTCCGGGTGCCGGTTGAGCTGGTGCCGGCCGTGGAAGCGCGGCGCGGTGGGCTTCTTCTCCTCGGGGTACTGCTCGGTGAGCCGCTTCTTGAACATGGCCTTGAAGGTCACGCCGAAGCCGGCCACCGGGTTCTCGAACTCAGGCATCGTCGGCCTCCCTGGCCTTGCCGGTCTCGCTGGACTCGCCGTCCGCGCCGACCCCCACGCCCGCGGTCTCCCGCTCGCGGCGCGGCCGCCGGCGCGGTACGGGCGGCAGGGTCTGTCCCGGCAGCGGCGGTACGGGGTAGCCGCCCGCCATCGGGTCGAAGGTCTCGGGTCCGGCGGCCTTCCCGGCCTCCTCCTTCTCCCCGGCGCGCTCGCCGCGTTCGCGGACGGCGTCGTAGACGAAGGACAGCAGGAGCAGCACCAGCGCCGCGCCGGCGACCCAGAGCACGATGTCGCCGAACTCGTAGCCCTCGTTGCGCAGCGCCCGCACGGTGGCCACCAGCATCAGCCAGGCCAGCGAGACGGGGATGAGGACCTTCCAGCCCAGCTTCATGAACTGGTCGTAGCGCACGCGCGGGAGCGTGCCGCGCAGCCAGACGAAGAGGAACAGCAGCAGGTTCACCTTGACGACGAACCACAGCAGCGGCCACCAGCCTTGGTTGGCGCCCTCCCAGTAGGTGCTGATCGGCGCCGGGGCGCGCCAGCCGCCCAGGAAGAGGGTGACCGCCAGGGCCGAGACGGTGACCATGTGGACGTACTCGGCGAGCATGAAGAACGCGAACTTGATCGACGAGTACTCGGTGTTGAAGCCGCCGACCAGGTCGCCCTCGGACTCGGGCATGTCGAAGGGCGCGCGGTGCGCCTCGCCGACCATCGCCACCATGTAGATGAGGAACGACACCGGCAGCAGCAGCGCGAACCAGGTGTCGGCCTGCGCTCCGACGATCGTCGAGGTGGACATCGAACCGGAGTAGAGGAAGACCGCCGCGAAGCTCAGGCCCATGGCGACCTCGTAGGAGATCACCTGGGCCGTGGCGCGCACACCGCCCAGCAGCGGGTAGGTGGAGCCCGAGGACCAGCCGGCCAGCACCGTGCCGTAGGCGGCGATGGAGGCGGTGGCCAGGATGTACAGGATCGCCACCGGCAGGTCGGTGAGCTGCATCGCGGTACGGGTGCCGAAGACCGACACCTCGTTGCCGGGCGGGCCGAAGGGGATCACCGCGATGGCCATGAAGGCCGGGATCGCGCCGATGATGGGGGCCAGGATGTAGACGGCCTTGTCGGCCGCCTTGACGTTGACGTCCTCCTTCAGCATCAGCTTGACGCCGTCGGCCAGCGACTGGAGCATCCCCCAGGGGCCGTGCCGGTTGGGGCCGACGCGCAACTGCATCCAGGCGACGACCTTGCGCTCCATCACGATGGAGATCAGCACGGTCAGCATCAGGAAGGCGAAGCAGAACACCGCCTTGAGGCCGATCAGCCACCAGGGATCGGTGCCGAACATCGACAGGTCCTCCTCGGCGAGGACCGTCGTCCCTGTGGCCAGGACGGACGGGCTCATCACGCCTCCACCCCCTTCGTCTCCTCCGGGCCCGCGGCGGCCGGGGCGGCCTCGGGGGCCGCCGACAGCTTCACGAGCCGGCCGGGCACGGTGCCCAGGCCGTCCAGGGCGCCGGTTCCCGTGGAGTTCAGCGGCAGCCAGACCACGCGGTCGGGCATCTCGGTGATCTCCAGCGGCAGGGTGACCGTCCCGGCCGGGCCCGTCACGGTCAGCGCCTCGCCGCCCGCGACCCCGACCTCGGCGGCCGTGGCGGCCGACAGCCGGGCGACGGCGGCGTGCCGGGTGCCGGCCAGCGCCTCGTCGCCGTCCTGGAGCCGGCCCCGGTCGAGCAGCAGCCGGTGGCCGGCGAGTACGGCCTCGCCCGCGGCGGGCCGCGGGACCTGCCGGGTGCCGGCCTCCGGCGCGTCGGCGCGGGGGCCGTCCCAGACGCCCAGACGCCGCATCTCGGCGCGGGCGGTGCGTACGTCCGGCAGCCCGAGGTGGATGTCGAGGGCGTCGGCGAGCATGTGCAGCACGCGGTGGTCGGACTGGACGAGCCGGCGGGTCATCTGGTCGGGCTTGATGGCGGCCTCGAACGGCCTCGCGCGGCCCTCCCAGTTGAGGAAGGAACCCGCCTTCTCCACGACCGCGGCGACGGGCAGGACCACGTCGGCCCGCTCGGTGACCTCCGAGGGCCGCTGCTCCAGGCTGACGACGAAGCCGGCCTCGTCCAGCGCACTGCGGGCCAGCTCCGGATCGGGCAGGTCGGCGACCTCCACGCCACCGACCAGCAGGGCCGCGAGTTCGCCGTTCGCGGCGGCCTCGACGATCCGGCCGGTGTCGCGGCCGAAGCGGGCCGGCAGCTGCGCCACGCCCCAGACGGCGGCCGTCTCCGCGCGGGCGTCCGGGTCGGTGGCCGGGCGTCCGCCGGGCAGCAGCGTCGGGAGCGCTCCGGCCTCGACCGCGCCCCGCTCGCCGGCCCGGCGCGGAATCCACACCAGGCGGGCGCCGGTGGCGGTGGCCGTCCGCAGGGCGGCGGTGAACCCACCGGGCACGGCGGCCAGCCGTTCCCCTGCGATGATCACCGATCCCTCGGCGCGCAGCGCCTCGGCGGCCTTCTGCCCGGTCTCGTCGAGCCCGACGCCGCCCGCCAGCGCGTCCAGCCACTCGGTCTCGGTGTGCGGCGCGGCCGGCAGCAGAGTGCCGCCGGCCTTCCTCAGCCCGCGGGTGGCGTGGGTGGCCAGGGAGAAGACGCGCTGTCCGTGCTTGCGGTAGGCCTTGCGCAGCCGCAGGAAGACGCCGGGGGCCTCCTCCTCGGCCTCGAAGCCGACCAGCAGCACGGCCGGGGCCTTCTCCAGCGCGGAGTGGGTGATGCCGCTCCCGTCGGCGTCCAGTCCGCGTCCGGCGACGTGGGAGGCGAGGAAGTCGGCCTCCTCGGTGCTGTGGACACGGGCGCGGAAGTCGATGTCGTTGGTGTCGAGGGCGACCCGCGCGAACTTGGCGTACGCGTAGGCGTCCTCGACCGTCAGCCGCCCGCCGGCGAGGACGCCGGTACGGCCGCGGGCCGCCGCCAGCCCCGTGGCGGCGGCGTCCAGCGCCTCGGGCCAGCTCGCGGGCTCCAGCTCACCGGTGTCGGCGTTGCGCAGCAGCGGGTGGGTGAGCCGGTCGCGCTGCTGGGCGTAGCGGAAGCCGAAGCGGCCCTTGTCGCAGATCCACTCCTCGTTGACCTCCGGGTCGTCGGCGGCCAGCCGCCGCATGACCTTGCCGCGCCGGTGGTCGGTGCGGGTGGCACAGCCGCCGGAGCAGTGCTCGCACACGCTCGGCGAGGAGATCAGGTCGAAGGGGCGGGAGCGGAACCGGTAGGCGGCCGAGGTGAGAGCGCCGACCGGGCAGATCTGGATGGTGTTGCCGGAGAAGTAGGACTCGAAGGGCGGGCCCTGCCCGATGCCGACCTGCTGCAGGGCGCCGCGCTCCAGCAGCTCGATCATCGGGTCGCCCGCGATCTGGTTGGAGAAGCGGGTGCAGCGGGCGCACAGCACGCAGCGCTCGCGGTCCAGCAGCACCTGCGTCGACAGCGGAACGGGCTTGGCGAAGGTGCGCTTGCGGCCCTCGAAGCGGCTGTCGGCCTGCCCGTGGGACATGGCCTGGTTCTGCAGCGGGCACTCGCCGCCCTTGTCGCAGACCGGGCAGTCCAGCGGGTGGTTGATGAGCAGCAGCTCCATCACGCCGCGCTGGGCCTTCTCGGCCACCGGCGAGGTCAGGTGCGTCTTGACGACCATGCCGTCGGTGCAGGTGATCGTGCAGGAGGCCATGGGCTTGCGCTGGCCCTCGACCTCGACGATGCACTGGCGGCAGGCCCCGGCCGGGTCCAGCAGGGGATGGTCGCAGAAGCGCGGGATCTCGATGCCGAGCAGTTCGGCGGCGCGGATGACCAGGGTGCCCTTGGGCACGCTGACCTCGATGCCGTCGATCGTCAGCGTCACCGCGTCCTCGGGAGCCTTGGGCGGCTCGGCCTCTCCGCCTCCGGAGGCCTTGGCGTCGGTGGTGACGGTCACGCGTTCACCTCCAGGTGTGCGGTCCTGTCGTCGGCCCACAGGGTCGACTTGGCCGGGTCGAAGGGGCAGCCCCGCCCGGTGACGTGCTGTTCGTACTCCTCGCGGAAGTACTTCAGGGAGGAGAAGATCGGGCTGGCGGCGCCGTCGCCGAGGGCGCAGAAGGCCTTGCCGTTGATGTTGTCGGCGATGTCGGCGATCTTGTCGAGGTCGGACATGGCCGCCTTGCCGGCCTCGATGTCGCGCATGAGCTGGACGAGCCAGTACGTGCCCTCGCGGCAGGGGGTGCACTTGCCGCAGGACTCGTGGGCGTAGAACTCCGTCCAGCGGGTGACCGCGCGGACCACGCAGGTGGTCTCGTCGAAGCACTGCAGCGCCTTGGTGCCGAGCATCGAGCCCGCGGCGCCGACGCCCTCGTAGTCCAGCGGGACGTCGAGGTGCTCGTCGGTCAGCAGCGGGGTCGAGGAGCCGCCCGGGGTCCAGAACTTCAGCCGGTGGCCGGGGCGCATGCCGCCGCTCATCTCCAGAAGCTGGCGCAGGGTGATGCCCAGCGGCGCCTCGTACTGGCCGGGACCGGCGACATGGCCGCTGAGGGAGTACAGCGTGAAGCCCGGGGACTTCTCGCTGCCCATCGTGCGGAACCACTCCTTGCCCCGGTTCATGATCGCGGGAACCGAGGCGATGGACTCGACGTTGTTGACGACGGTGGGGCACGCGTACAGGCCCGCGACGGCCGGGAAGGGGGGGCGCAGCCTCGGCTGACCGCGCCGGCCCTCCAGGGAGTCCAGCAGGGCGGTCTCCTCGCCGCAGATGTACGCGCCCGCGCCCGCGTGCACGGTGATGTCCACGTCCAGGCCGGAGCCGAGGACGTCCTTGCCGAGGTAGCCCGCCTCGTAGGCCTCGCGCACCGCGGCGTGCAGGCGCCGCAGCACGGGGACGACCTCGCCGCGCAGGTAGATGAAAGCGTGGTTGGAGCGGATCGCGTGACAGGCGATCACGATGCCCTCGATCAGCGCGTGCGGATTGGCGAAGAGGAGGGGGATGTCCTTGCAGGTGCCCGGCTCGGACTCGTCGGCGTTGACCACCAGGTAGTGCGGCTTGCCGTCGCCCTGGGGGATGAACTGCCACTTCATGCCCGTGGGGAAGCCCGCGCCGCCGCGGCCGCGCAGACCGGACTCTTTGACGTAGGCGATGACGTCGTCGGGTTTCATCGCCAGGGCCTTGCGCAGGCCCTCGTAGCCCTCGTGCGCCCGGTAGGTGTCCAGCGTCCAGGACGTCGGGTCGTCCCAGAAGGCCGAGAGCACCGGGGTCAGCAGCTTCTCCGCTGATTCGGCGGTCATCACTTGCCCTCCTTCGCCACCGGACCGGCCGGGTTGTCGGGGTCGGAGGCGGCCGTACTGCGCGGCGCGTCGTGGGAGCTGGGGTGGGTTTCGGGCGCCTCGCCTGTCTCGGTGACGGGCTGCCCGGCCGACGCGGTGGCCTCCCCGCCGCGCGGCGAGACCACCTTCGGCCCGGCCTCCTCGCCCTTGGCCAGCTTCAGTCCGGCCAGCGAGGGCGGGCCCGCGCTGCCGCTCGCCCCGACGGCGCCGGGCCGCTCGTCGGGGAACCCGGCGAGGATGCGGGCGGTCTCCTTGAAGGTGCACAGCGGGGCGCCGCGGGTGGGCCGCACCTCGCGCCCGGCGCGCAGGTCGTCCACGAGCTTCCTGGCGCTCCGGGGCGTCTGGTTGTCGAAGAACTCCCAGTTGACCATCACCACGGGAGCGAAGTCGCAGGCCGCGTTGCACTCGATGTGCTCCAGCGTCACCTTGCCGTCCTCGGTGGTCTCGTCGTTGCCGACGCCGAGGTGTTCCTGGAGCGCCTCGAAGATGGCGTCGCCGCCCATCACCGCGCACAGGGTGTTGGTGCACACACCCACCTGGTAGTCACCCGAGGGCTTGCGCCGGTACATGGTGTAGAAGGTGGCCACCGCCGTGACCTCGGCCGTGGTCAGGTCGAGCATCTCGGCGCAGAACCGCAGCCCGGTGGGGGTGACGTGCCCCTCCTCGGACTGCACCAGGTGCAGCATCGGCAGCAGCGCGGAGCGGCTGCCGGGGTAGCGGGCGATGATCTCCCTCGCGTCCGCCTCCAGCCGGGCGCGGACGTCGGCCGGGTAGTCGGGAGCGGGGAGCTGGGGCATCCCGAGCGATACGTCTGTCACCGGTCGACGCCTCCCATCACGGGGTCGATGGACGCGACGGCGACGATGACGTCGGCGACCTGGCCGCCCTCGCACATCGCCGCCATGGCCTGCAGGTTGGTGAAGGACGGGTCCCGGAAGTGGACCCGGAACGGGCGGGTGCCGCCGTCGCTGACCGCGTGCACGCCCAGCTCGCCCTTGGCGGACTCCACCGCGGCGTAAGTCTGGCCCGCCGGCACCCGGAAGCCCTCGGTCACCAGCTTGAAGTGGTGGATGAGGGCCTCCATCGAGGTGCCCATGATGTTCCTGATGTGGTCCAGCGAGTTGCCGAGCCCGTCCGGGCCGAGCGCGAGCTGCGCGGGCCAGGCGATCTTCTTGTCGGCGACCATCACCGGGCCGGGCTCCAGCCGGTCCAGGCACTGCTCGACGATCCGCAGCGACTGGCGCATCTCCTCCAGCCGGATCAGGAAGCGGCCGTAGGAGTCGCAGGTGGTGTCGGTCGGGACGTCGAAGTCGTAGGTCTCGTAGCCGCAGTACGGCTGGGTCTTGCGCAGGTCGTGCGGGAGTCCGGCGGAACGCAGGATGGGGCCGGTGGCGCCGAGCGCCATGCAGCCGGCCAGGTCCAGGTAGCCGACGTCCTTCAGCCGTGCCTTGAAGACGGGGTTGCCGGTGCAGAGCTTGTCGTACTCCGACAGGTTCTTCCGCATCTTCTTGACGAACTCGCGGACCTGGTCCACCGCGCCGGCCGGCAGGTCCTGGGCGAGGCCGCCGGGCCGGATGTAGGCGTGGTTCATCCGCAGGCCGGTGATGAGCTCGAAGAGGTCCAGGACCAGTTCGCGGTCCCGGAAGCCGTAGATCATCACCGTGGTGGCGCCCAGCTCCATGCCGCCGGTGGCGATGGCCACCAGGTGGGAGGAGATCCGGTTGAGCTCCATCGTCATCACGCGGATGACACTGGCGCGGTCGGGCACCTGGTCCTCGATGCCCAGCAGCCTCTCCACCGCCAGGCAGTACGCCGTCTCGTTGAAGAACGGCGTGAGGTAGTCCATGCGCGTCACGAAGGTCGTGCCCTGCGTCCAGGTGCGGTACTCGAGGTTCTTCTCGATGCCGGTGTGCAGGTAGCCGATGCCGCAGCGGGCCTCGGTGACCGTCTCGCCGTCGATCTCCAGGATGAGCCGGAGCACGCCGTGCGTGGACGGGTGCTGCGGGCCCATGTTGACGATGATCTTCTCGTCGTCGCCCCTGGCGGCGGCGGTGGCGATCTCGTCCCAGTCGCCGCCGGTGACGGTGTAGACGGTGCCCTCGGTGGTCTCGCGGGCGCTCGCCTGCGAGGCGGTGGGGTCCGTCGCGTGCGGGGTTGCGTGCGAGGTGCTCATCAGCTGTACGACCTCCGCTGGTCGGGAGCCGGGATCTGGGCGCCCTTGTACTCGACGGGGATGCCGCCGAGGGGGTAGTCCTTGCGCTGCGGGAAGCCCTGCCAGTCGTCGGGCATCATGATCCGCGTGAGCGCGGGATGGCCGTCGAAGACGATGCCGAAGAAGTCGTACGCCTCGCGCTCGTGCCAGTCGTTGGCCGGGTAGACCGAGACGATCGACGGGACGTGCGGGTCGCCGTCGGGCACGCTCACCTCCAGCCGGATCAGCCGGTTGTGGGTGATCGAGCGCAGGTGGTAGACGGCGTGCAGTTCGCGCCCGGAGTCGCCGGGGAAGTGGACGCCGCTGACACCGGTGCACATCTCGAAGCGGAGCGCGGGGTCGTCACGCAGGACGCGGGCCGTGACCGGCAGGTGGTCGCGGGCGATGTGGAAGGTGATCTCGCCGCGGTCCACGACCGTCTTCTCGATCACCTCCTCCGGCACCAGGCCCTGTTCCTCGAGCGCGCCCTCCAGCTCGTCGGCCACCTCGTCGAAGTCCCCGTACGCGTCTCCG
Source organism: Streptomyces shinuiensis (assembly GCF_043660855.1). Taxonomy (NCBI): domain Bacteria; kingdom Bacillati; phylum Actinomycetota; class Actinomycetes; order Kitasatosporales; family Streptomycetaceae; genus Streptomyces; species Streptomyces shinuiensis. The sequence continues at coordinate 2,441,086 of NZ_JBIHML010000001.1, forward strand.
CCGCGCGGGCCGCCGTACGGCCGGCTCGACGCGCCCGGCAGCCGGACGGTGCGCACCAGCCCGCCGTAGCCGGAGGTGTCCCCGCCCTCACTGGCGCCGAACATGCCATGGCGGACGTCGATCACCTCGCCCGTCCCACCGCGCGGCGACGGGACGGCGCCGTTGCCGTTCGCCTCTGCCTCGCTCATCGGAGCAGCCCCTTCATCTCGATCGTCGGAAGCGCCTTGAGCGCCGCCTCCTCCGCCTCGCGGGCGGCCTCCTCCCGGTTGACTCCGAGCTTCTCGCCCTGGATCTTCTGGTGGAGCTTGAGGATCGCGTCCAGCAGCATCTCGGGGCGCGGCGGGCAGCCGGGCAGGTAGATGTCGACCGGCACGACGTGGTCGACGCCCTGCACGATCGCGTAGTTGTTGAACATGCCGCCCGAGGAGGCGCACACGCCCATGGAGATGACCCACTTGGGGTTCGGCATCTGGTCGTAGACCTGCCGCAGGACCGGCGCCATCTTCTGGCTGACCCGGCCGGCCACGATCATCAGGTCCGCCTGCCTCGGCGAGCCGCGGAAGACCTCCATCCCGAAGCGGGCGAGGTCGTAGCGGCCGGCGCCGGTGGTCATCATCTCGATGGCGCAGCAGGCCAGGCCGAAGGTCGCCGGGAAGACCGACGACTTGCGCACCCAGCCCGCGGCCTGCTCGACGGTGGTCAGCAGGAAGCCGCTCGGCAGTTTCTCTTCGATACCCATGTGTACGCCCCTAGTCCCATTCCAGGCCGCCGCGCCGCCAGACGTAGGCGTAGGCGACGAAGACGGTGAGCACGAAGAGCAGCATCTCCACGAGCCCGAACAGCCCCAGGACGTCGAAGGTGACGGCCCAGGGGTAGAGGAAGACGATCTCGATGTCGAAGACGATGAAGAGCATCGCCGTCAGGTAGTACTTGATCGGGAAGCGCCCGCCCCCCGCTGCCTGCGGGGTGGGCTCGATGCCGCACTCGTATGCCTCGAGCTTGGCCCTGTTGTAACGCTTGGGGCCGACGATCGAGGCCATGACCACGGAGAAGACAGCGAAGGCTGCCCCGAGCGCTCCCAGTACGAGGATGGGCGCGTAGACGTTCACCGCTCCTCGCTCCTTCCAGTCGACGACGCTGCCGGCGGGCCGTTGCGGGCCGTTTTCGGACCGGTGTTCCGTTCACGAAGATCGCGTATATGTGAGGCAGTTCACAAGCCCGAGTCGACTGCATCCTATGCCCGTCCTTCTGTGATCTGCGACACGGGGTGCGGCAACAAGTTTGTGATCTCCACCACCTGACGAATGATCATGAAGTCGGATGGACGGCGATCTTCACGCGTGAAGCGGCCGACTGATCACCACACGTGACAATCCGACGCGTTTTCGCTGCTCGGAGGGGGTGCGCCCTGTCAAATGATGTCCGCTACAAGCAAATTTGCCCTGGACATCCGAACTCACCAGACGGCGCGGAACGGAACCTCGGTGGAAGTCGGGAGGCGACTCCCGGATCCACCTCCGCGAGCCCTTCGGAGCACCGGCGCGACAAGATCGTGAATCCGTGCTCAATCTGTGACCTCCACCACGCCCGTCCCCTGCGGCGCGGGCCCGCCTTTGCACGGGGGCGACCGCCCGTGCTAGGCGAGCGGAGCGAAGTGGATCAATCGGACGATGTCATGGTCACGGCCCCTTAGCGGGGCAATGATCGACTTCCGGGAGAGCCTTCCGGAGTGCCCTGCTCCGCTCAAAGTGGGCGCGTACACGCCGAGTGTGGCGTAACACACCTTTGTTGAACGGAACGTCCCAAGACTGATAGCCGTGGTGACATGTCCCAGACCGCCCACATACCCAGCCACCGGAAACCCCGTCGAGCCGGCAGGAACCCCCTGCTGCGCACGGGCGTTGCCGGTGGCGTCCTCAGCACCCTCGCGGTGACCGCCGCGGCCGCCCCCTCCTCCGCCGAGGAGCGTAAGACGGCCGCCGACACCGCCGAGATGCCCGTGATCGTCCCCGACGCGGCCACCGGCGCACTGCGGGCCGCCGACGCCAACCGGACGGTCGCGACCCGGTACGGGACCGAGGCCGCGCGGACCCTGGCCGCCGGGCAGGCCATGGACCGGGCCGGGAAACTGGCCGAGAGGAGGAAGGCCGAGGCAGAGGCCGAGCGCAGGGCGGCGGAGGCCGCCGAGGCCGAGCGCGAGCGCGCCGCCCGGGAGCGCGCGGCGCGCGACTCCCGGCGCACCACTCTCAGCGCCGCTCCCGCCGAGACCGCCGGCGCGGCCGCGCCGGCCGGCAGCGGCAATGTGGCGACCCTGGTGGGCTTCCTGCGTGCGCAGGTCGGCAAGGCGTACGTCATGGGCGCCACCGGCCCGAGCGCCTACGACTGCTCCAGCCTCACCCAGGCCGCCTTCCGCCAGATCGGGATCAGCCTCCCGCGGACCTCGCAGCCGCAGTCCACGGCGGGCAACCAGGTCTCCCTGAGCAGCCTGCGGCCGGGCGACATCCTCCACTGGGGCAGCGCCGGCAGCGCGTACCACGTCGCCGTCTACATCGGGAACGGCCGCTTCATCGGCGCCCAGAACCCCTCCACCGGCGTCGTCGAGCGCGACATGGACCACGACATGCCGACGGGCGCGGTGCGCGTGCTCTGACGCCGCGCGGCGGCGGGCACGGCCGAGCACGTACGCGGCGAAGGGCCGCCCGGTTCTCCCGGACGGCCCTTCGCCGGCTCCCCGGCACCTCCCGCGCCCCGGGCCGCGCTACGCGCGCGGGGCGACCTTCGTCAGCCCGTTGATGATCCGGTCCATCGCGTCGCCGCCCGTCGGGTCCGTCAGGTTCGCCAGCAGCTTCAGCGTGAAGCGCATCAGCACCGGGTGGGTCAGACCGCGCTCGGCCGCCAGCTTCATGACCTTGGGGTTGCCGATCAGCTTCACGAAGGCGCGGCCCAGCGTGTAGTAGCCGCCGTAGGTGTCCTTGAGGACCCTCGGGTAGCGCCGCAGCACCAGCTCGCGCTGCGCCGGGCTCTGCCGGGCGTGGGCCTGGACGACGACGTCGGCCGCGATCTGCCCGGACTCCATGGCGTACGCGATGCCCTCGCCGTTGAACGGGTTGACCATGCCGCCCGCGTCACCGACCAGCAGCAGCCCCCGCGTGTAGTGCGGCTGCCGGTTGAAGGCCATCGGCAGGGCCGCGCCGCGGATCGGGCCGGTCATGTTCTCGGGCGTGTACCCCCACTCCTCGGGCATCGAGGCGCACCACGCCTTGAGGACCTCGCGCCAGTCCAGCTCCTTGAAGGACGAGGAGGTGTTGAGCACGCCCAGACCGACGTTGGAGGTCCCGTCGCCCATGCCGAAGACCCAGCCGTAGCCGGGCAGCAGCCGGTCCTCCGCCCCCCGCCGGTCCCACAGCTCCAGCCAGGACTCCAGGTAGTCGTCGTCATGGCGCGGCGAGGTGAAGTACGTGCGCACGGCCACGCCCATCGGACGGTCCTCGCGCCGGTGCAGGCCCATCGCCAGCGACAGCCGCGTGGAGTTGCCGTCCGCGGCGACCACCAGCGGAGCGCGGAAGGAGACCGGCGTCTTCTCCTCGCCCAGCCTCGCCTCCACACCGATGATCCGGCCGGTGCGCTCGTCGGTGACCGGCACACCGACGTTGCACCGCTCGTACAGCCGCGCCCCCGCCTTCTCGGCCTGCCGGGCGAGCTGCTCGTCGAAGTCGTCGCGCCTGCGGACCAGTCCGTAGTCCGGGTAGCTCGCCAGCTCCGGCCAGTCGAGCTGGAGCCGGGTACCGCCGGCGACGATCCGCAGGCCCTTGTTGCGCAGCCAGCCCGCCTCCTCGGAGACGTCGACGCCCATCGCCACGAGCTGCTTGACCGCGCGCGGGGTCAGCCCGTCGCCGCAGACCTTCTCCCGGGGGAAGGCCGTCTTCTCCAGCAACAGGACGTCGAGCCCGGAGCGGGCCAGGTGGTAGGCGGTGGTGGACCCGGCAGGGCCGGCCCCGACCACGATCACATCGGCGCTGTGCTCGGAGGCTGCCTTCGAGGGGGACTCGGTCACGACGGACTCCCGCAAGACTCGGTATCAACGTGCCGGTCGCGCCGGGCACTGGACGGGTGCAGTCTATGTGTGGGCCTCCGGCCCGCCGGGAAAGGGATGCGCGGGCGGAACTCCCCCCTCCCGTACCGCATGCCGCCCCGCACGCCCGGTCCGTCCCGCCCCTTCCCGGTCCTACGGTGCGAACCCCCGGTGCAGGGCGACGATCCCGCCCGTCAGATCGCGCCAGGCGACCTTCCTCCACCCCGCGTCCTGGAGCCCGCGGGCCAGACCGGGCTGGTCGGGCCAGGCTCGGATGGACTCGGCGAGGTAGACGTAGGCGTCCGGGTTGCTGGACACGGTCCTCGCCACGGGCGGCAGGGCCCGCATCAGGTACTCGGTGTAGGCCGTACGCAGCGGCGCCCAGGTGGGATGGCTGAACTCGCAGATCACCACCCGCCCGCCGGGCCTGGTCACGCGCAGCATCTCGCGCAGCGCGGTGCCGGTGTCGTGGACGTTGCGCAGCCCGAAGGAGATGGTGACGGCGTCGAACGCGTCGTCGGCGAACGGCAGCCGTGTCGCGTCCCCGGCCGTGAACGGCATCCACGGCTCGCGCTTCTTGCCCTCCCGCAGCATCCCGAGGGAGAAGTCGCACGGCACGGTGTACGCCCCGGCGGTCGCGAACGGCACCGACGACGTCCCCGTCCCGGCCGCCAGATCCAGCACCCGCTCCCCCGGCCGCGCGTCCACGGCGCGGGCGGCCGCGCGCCGCCACAGCCGGGCCTGCCCCAGGGACAGCACGTCGTTGGTGATGTCGTACCGGGCCGCCACCTTGTCGAACATCGCGGCGACTTCGTTGGGCTGCTTGTCCAGGGATGCGCGCGTCATACGCCCATCCTCCCAGCCCCAACCCCCTGCCCCGGCCCCACCCCGGTGCGGGGGCGCACGGAGTTTTCGGGGAACACCGCGAACCGACCGGCCACCACGAGGGCCGCGACCGTCCGGATCCGGCCGATCCGGCCAGGCCGCGCCCGAGCCCTCCGCGGGATTACCGGCGGGTGCGTTACACACTGCTTCCGCAGAATACCGACGGCACCGTCTGCACTCCCGGCGTGTGCCGGCACAGCCGAGTAAGTGCGAAAACCTTGAAAGTCTGCAACAGCCCCACTGGTCAGGTGCGGCGGTGGAGGAGGCGGCCGGCGAGGACCGTGGCGAGGCAGCCGCCGTCGGCGGTGTGGACGGCGAAGTCCGCGCGGGCGCCCGCGGAGAGGGCGGCGGGGCGGGGAGCGGACAGGACGGTCAGGCCCGAGCGCCGGACGGCGGTGCGCACCGCGGGGTGGGTGAAGGGGCCGACGACGGAGGTGACGCCCTCACGCAGGAGACGTTGCAGGCCGCGGCGGGCGCTGTGGCCCCAGCGCACCTCGTCCATGGGGAGGGCCGCCAGGGCGGAGCCTGTGAGCGGTTCGGTACCGGGGATGCCGGGAAGGCCCACTTCGCGCGGGTCCGGGTGGTAGGCGGCCTCCAGCCACGCCGCCGCGTCCGCCGCACAGCGGCCGGGTGTCAGTTCGCCGGGCCAGTGGCGGACGCGGGCGGCCGGATACGCCTCGGCGAGGGAGCCGGCGGGGCCGAGCGCCGCGATCCGGTCGCCCTCGACCACCACCGCGTACCCGTCCAGCCGCTCGCCGTCCTCGGTGAGGCGGACGGCGAGCGGGGCGTGGATGGTCAGCACGGCGGCGGGCGGGTTCAGTTGGCGTCGATGAGCTTCAGCTCGGGGTGCGCGGTGCCGCCCTCGATCGCGGTCGAGGACAGGTGGGAGACGACGCGGTCGTCCACCGGGTCCTCCGCCGGGTCGTCGTGGACGACCAGGTGCTCGTACGTCGTCGAGCGCTGCGCCGGGACGCGTCCGGCCCTGCGGATGAGGTCGATCAGCTCCATGCGGTTGGACCGGTGCCTCGCACCGGCCGAGGAGACGACGTTCTCCTCCAGCATCACCGAGCCCAGGTCGTCCGCGCCGTAGTGCAGGGAGAGCTGGCCGGCCTCCTTGCCCGTCGTCAGCCAGGAGCCCTGGATGTGGGCGACGTTGTCCAGGAAGAGCCGGGCGACGGCCAGGATGCGCAGGTACTCGAAGATCGTGGCCTGGGTGCGGCCCTTCAGGTGGTTGTTCTCCGGCTGGTAGGTGTACGGGATGAAGGCGCGGAAGCCGCCGGTGCGGTCCTGCACGTCGCGGATCATCCGAAGGTGCTCGACGCGCTCGGCGTTGGTCTCGCCGGTGCCCATCAGCATGGTGGAGGTGGACTCCACACCCAGCCGGTGGGCGGTCTCCATGATCTCCAGCCAGCGCTCGCCGGACTCCTTCAGCGGCGCGATCGCCTTGCGCGGGCGCTCGGGGAGCAGTTCGGCGCCGGCTCCGGCGAAGGAGTCCAGACCGGCGTCGTGGATGCGGCGGATCGCGTCATCCACCGTTACGCCCGAGATCCGCGCCATGTGCTCGACCTCGGACGCGCCCAGGGAGTGGATCACCAGCTCGGGGAAGCGTTTCTTGATCGCCGAGAAGTGCTCCTCGTAGTACTCCACGCCGAAGTCCGGGTGGTGCCCGCCCTGGAACATGACCTGGGTGCCGCCCAGCGCCACGGTCTCCTCGCAGCGGCGCAGGATGTCGTCCAGGTCCCGGGTCCAGCCCTTGGCCGTGTCCCTGGGCGCGGCGTAGAAGGCGCAGAACCGGCAGGCGGTCACACAGACGTTGGTGTAGTTGATGTTCCGCTCGATGATGTACGTGGCGATGTGCTCGGTGCCCGCGTACCGGCGGCGGCGCGCCGCGTCGGCGGCCCGGCCCAGCGCGTGCAGCGGGGCGTGCCGGTAGAGCTCCAACGCCTCCTCCGCGCTGATCCGCCCGCCCCCGGCGGCGCGGTCGAGCACGGACTGGAGGTCGGCGTTATCGGTCACCGGGCGGTCCTCTCGGGCTTGGCGGTCGGGTCGGCCGGGCCTGGCGGCCGGGCCGGCCGGCGCGCGGCGGCACGGCGTCCGATCCAGCGTACGCCAGCGCCCGGGCGGCCTTTCGGCAGGTCAGTCCGGTCTGGTCGGCCGGCCGGGCCGGCCTGCTCCGGGCGGCCCCGGGGCGGTACGGCCTCAGCTCAGGAGGCCGACGCGCACATCGGCCGGGAATCCGGTGGTGGGCCCGGTCCGGCGGGCGAACTCGGCGATGCCGGCCAGCTGTTCCGGGCCGAGCCGGAAGTCCAGGGTGGTGAAGTAGCGCTCCAGCAGCTCGGCGTCGAAGGCCTCCCAGCGGGCCGCCTGCTCGGCCACCTTGGTGACCTCCTCCAGGGACAGGTCACGGGAGTCGAGGAAGGCCCGGTGGACCTCCCGCACGGTCTCCGGCTCGCGCTCCAGGTAGTCGCGGCGGGCTGCGAAGACGGCGAAGACGAACGGCAGGCCCGTCCACTCCTTCCACATCAGCCCCAGATCGTGGACCTGGAGACCGAGCCGGGGCGCGTCGTGCAGGGAGGCGCGCAGCGCGGCGTCGCCGATCAGCACGGCGGCCTGGGCCTCCTGCATCATCAGGCCGAGGTCGGGCGGGCAGGTGTAGTAGTCGGGGGCGATGCCGTGGCGCTCGGCGAGCAGCAGCTGGGCCAGCCGCACCGAGGTGCGGGACGTGGAGCCGAGGGCGACGCGCTCGCCGTCGAGGGCCGCCAGCGGCACCTTGGAGACGATCACGCAGGACATCACCGGACCGTCGCAGCCCACCGCGATATCCGGCAGCGCGACCAGCCGGCCGGCGTTGCGGAGGAATTCCACGAGGGTGATCGGGCCGATATCGAGCCCCCCGTTCACCAGCTGTTCACTCAGTTTCTCGGGGGTGTCCTTGGTGAGCTCCAGGTCCAGCAGGGTGCCGGTACGGGCGAGCCCCCAGTAGAGGGGCAGACAGTTGAGGAACTGGATGTGCCCGACGCGGGGCCGCCTCCGCAGGGGCTCGGCGACGGGCTGATCAGCGTCATTGGTGTCCACCTTGCGAGGCTATCCCCGCAGGTCCGGTCCGCCTCCTCGGGGGTGCTCACCCGGACGGGCGCGCCGGAACATGATCACTCTTCCCCTCCGGTGAGCACCGTGCTACGCTCACAGCAAGTTGCAGTTTGGTTTCCCTTGCAGTACAGAGCCTGCGGAGCATGTGACCGCGGGCTCTCGTCGTTTTCAGAGTTCTTAATCGGCTTCTGGAGCAGGGCAACCCTTATAGGCCCAAGGAGGGCTTATGGCTACCGGAACCGTCAAGTGGTTCAACGCCGAAAAGGGCTTTGGCTTCATCGCCCAGGACGGCGGCGGTCCCGATGTGTTCGTTCACTACTCCGCGATCAATGCGAACGGTTTCCGTTCCCTGGAGGAGAACCAGGCGGTCACCTTCGACGTGACGCAGGGCCCGAAGGGTCCGCAGGCGGAGAACGTCACCGCGGCCTGAGTTGCCCGGCTCGGCCAGACCTCCTGGCCGTGACGGCGTACGCCCGCCCGTGAGGGCGGTACGGCGCCGGCAGACGACCGGATAAGCAGTACCCAAGGAGCCCTCGCCACGGCGGGGGCTCCTGCCTTTCCCCTGCCCCCGGCCCCGGGACGGGGAGCACCGCACCGCTCGGCGCACAGCGGCCACGGGCCCCGGCCGGGGCCCGTGGCCGCTGTGCGGGCCGGTCAGGCGGTGGCGGGGGGCAGGCTCGCCACCCCGGCGGTCGCCCGCGCCTCCGGCTGGGACGGTGCCTGTGCCCTCGGCGTGGTCGGTGTCGTCGAGGGCACCGGTGTCGAAGCTCCGGGCGCTGCTGAAGGCGTCCAGGTCGAGGATCCTCTCGCGGGCCGCGACCACGACCGGGACCGCCGCCTGGCCTGCGACGTTGGCAGCCGTCCGGATCATGTCCAGGACCGGGTCGATCGCCAGCAGCAGACCCACGTCCTCCAGCGGCAGGCCGAGGGCGGAGAGGGGCAGCGTGGTCATCACGGTGGCACCGGTGAGACCGGCGGTGGCGGCCGAGCCGATGACCGAGACGAAGGCGATCAGCACGTAGTCGCCGATGCCGAGGGAGACGGGGCCGGCCCGGTCCTTCGGACCCGCGTCCCTCCCGGCTCGGTCCTCCCGGCTCAGTCCTCCTGGCTCTGGTTGGCGGCCAGCTTCCGCTTGGCCCGGTCCACGCGCTCGGCGACCTGCACGGACATCTCGTCGCGCTGCCGGCGCAGCAGCACCAGGCTGAGCGGCGCGGAGACGACCATGGCGAGTATCAGCAGCCACAGCGGGTTGGCCCTTCCGACGGCCTCGGGCAGTACGCCGACGTAGGCGAGCACCGCGACGACCACGAAGCAGGCGAGGAAGACACCCAGTCGCATGGCCGTGTAGCGGAGTGTCGCGTGCGGCGTGCGGCCCGGCGCGGTGCCGGACGCGGCGTGCGGCGCCGTGTTCGTGTTGCCGGTCTCCGATGTGCTGGTCACGGTGGTGGATCCTTTCGGCGTGGCCGGGTCAGCTGAGCCGGAGCCACATGGTGATGTCGTCCCGGAGGTCGTCGTCCGCGACGCGGATGGCGTCGGGCACGCGTCCGACCTCCTTGTAGCCGCACGAGCCGTAGAAGTGCTCCAGCCCGAGCCCGCCTCGGCAGGTGAGCCGGATGCCGCGGACGCCGTCCATGCCCCGGGCGGCCTCCTCCACGGCGGCCATCAGGGCCCGGCCCTCGCCCCGGCCCTGGCGGTCGGGGCACAGCATCACGGTGTACAGCCACACCCAGTGTCGCATCAGCCGGTGTGTGTTCGGCATGAGGAAGGCGGTGCCCGCGACCCGGCCCTCCCCGTCGTACGCCGCCAGCAGCCGCGCCCGCCCCTCGGCCATCGCCGTGAGGTGCCGGGTCAGCTCGGGCCGTACGTCCTCGGCGGTCACCGGCGGTACGAAGCCGACGGCCCCGCCCGCGTTGGCCACCCGCGCCCACAGGTCGCAGATCCCGTCGGCCAGCCGCCGGTCGACGGGAGGGCCGAGTACGTACCGCAGCGTCATCGGGCCGTCCTCACCGGTGTGTTCCGCGTCACGCCCGCCGCCGGGTCACAGCCGCATCGGCTGCGGCGACTCGCGCCGCGCCGGGTCCGGGCCGTCGTACTCGCGGACGATCTCGTAGCGGGTGTTGCGTTCGATGGGGCGGAAGCCGGCGTCGCGGATCAGCTCCAGCAGGTCCTCGCGGGTGAGCTTGTCGGGGGTGCCGTAGTTGTCCGCGTCGTGGGTGATCTTGTACTCGACCACCGAGCCGTCCATGTCGTCCGCGCCGTGCTGGAGGGCGAGCTGGGCGGTCTGCACACCGTGCATCACCCAGAACACCTTCACATGCCGGATGTTGTCGAACAGCAGCCGCGAGACCGCGAACGTCTTGAGCGCCTCCGCTCCGGTGGCCATGGTGGTGCGGGCCTGGAGCCGGTTGCGGACCTTGCCGTCCTTCACGTCCACGAAGTCGTGCTGGTAGCGCAGCGGGATGAAGACCCGGAAGCCGCCCGTCTCGTCCTGCAGTTCGCGCAGCCGCAGCACGTGGTCGACGCGGTGACGGGGCTCCTCGATGTGCCCGTACAGCATGGTGCAGGGCGTCCTGAGGCCCTTGGAGTGCGCCAGGCGGTGGATGCGCGACCAGTCCTCCCAGTGGGTGCGGTGGTCGACGATGTGCTGCCGCACCTCCCAGTCGAAGATCTCCGCGCCGCCACCGGTGAGCGACTCCAGGCCGGCGTCGATCAGCTCGTCGAGGATCTCGGAGGCCGACAGGCCCGAGATCGTCTCGAAGTGGTGGATCTCGGTGGCGGTGAACGCCTTCAGGGAGACGTCCGGCAGTGCCTTCTTCAGCTCCCGCAGCGAGCGCGGGTAGTAGCGCCAGGGCAGGGTGGGGTGGAGGCCGTTGACGATGTGGAGCTCGGTGAGGTTGTCGCCCTCCATCGCCCTGGCCAGCCGCACGGCCTCCTCGATGCGCATGGTGTACGCGTCCTTCTCCCCCGGCTTGCGCTGGAAGGAGCAGTAGGCGCACGAGGCCGTGCACACGTTGGTCATGTTCAGATGGCGGTTGACGTTGAAGTAGACGACGTCGCCGTTCAGCTTCGTGCGCACCTCGTGGGCGAGGCCGCCCAGCCAGGCCAGGTCGTCGGACTCGTACAGGGCGATGCCGTCCTCACGGCTCAGCCGCTCACCGGCGCGGACCTTCTCCTCCAGCTCGCGCTTGAGCCCAGCGTCCATGCGTCGCCGCCTCCTTGTTCCTGTGTGCGGGGTTGCGGGTCCTGCGGGCCGTCCGTTGCGGGCGGCCCGATTGAGCCTACGCCTGCCCCGCCGCGCGTCCGGGCGGGGCCCCGGGGTGCGCGGCGGCCGCGGTCACTCCTCCCCGGTGGGCAGCAGGCCGACCCGGTTCTCCCACTTGGTGGAGAGCACGATGGTGGTGCGGGTCCGCGAGACGCCCTTGGTGCCCGAGAGCCTGCGGATCGTCCGCTCCAGGCCGTCCACGTCGGTGGCGCGCACCTTGAGCATGAAGGAGTCGTCCCCGGCGATGAACCAGCAGTCCTCGATCTCCGCCAGATCCCGCAGCCGCTCCACCACGTCCTCGTGGTCGACGGAGTCCGAGAGCTGGATGCCGATCAGGGCGGTGACGCCCAGGCCCAGGGAGGGGGCGTCCACGGTCGCGCGGTAGCCGGTGATGACGCCGGCCGCCTCCAGCCGGTTGATGCGGTCGGTCACGCTGGGGCCGGAGAGGCCGACGAGCCGGCCCAGTTCCGCGTACGAGGCCCTGCCGTTCTCGCGCAGCGCCTGGATGAGCTGTCTGTCCACCGCGTCCATGCGTCCTGGTGCCTTCCGTCGTTCGGGCCGTCGTCCGGGCTGTGCCGCTGTCGGATACCGCAAGAGCTTTCCGTAATCGAATCTAAGGCATCCGGGCTCGTCGCCCTACGACTGCCTCTGTGCGCCCCCCAGCTCACCTTCCCATCGGCGGTAGAGATCGTGCGGAACGCCCAGTGCGTCCAGCGCGCGGCCTGCGACGAAGTCGACCAGTTCCTGGATGTGGGCCGCCCCCGCGTAGAACGCGGGCGAGGCCGGCAGCACGACGGCCCCCGCCTCGTCCAGGGTGACCAGGTGCCTGAGGGTCTGGCCGCTGAGCGGCGTCTCGCGCACGGCGACGACCAGCGGGCGGCGCTCCTTGAGCGTGACGCTCGCCGTGCGCTGGAGCAGGTCCTTGGACAGTCCCAGGGCGATGCCCGCCACGGACGCGGTGGAGGCCGGGACGACGATCATCCCCCTGGCCGGGTACGAGCCCGACGACGGCCCCGCGGCCAGGTCGCCGGCGGGCCAGTACCGCACGGTGCCGCCCGCGGCCCTCCCCCCGGCGTTCCCCCCGTCCGCCTCCGGGCCGGGTTCGGGGACCGCCACGTCGTACGCGTCCGGGGCGCCGTCCGCCCCCCGGGCCAGCCAGCGGCGCAGGTCCTCGCGCCAGTGGGCGTCGCGGAAGGGGTGGCCGGTCTCGTCCAGCAGGGTCAGCCGGGAGGCCCGGCTGACCACCAGGTCCACGTCCTCGCCCGCCGCGAGCAGCGCGCGGATCACCGACGCGGCGTACGGCGTCCCGGACGCCCCGGACACACCGACGATCCACGGCCGTCGCACACTGTCCCTCACGGCACCGAGCCTAACGGCCGCCGCGCCGCCCTCCCGCGCCGACCGGGGCACCCCGGGCCCTGGCCGTCTCCGCCCCCGAAGTAGTTGGATCGCCGCATGTCCCGTACGCCACGCACACTCCGCACACCCGTCGCGCGCACCGAGCGCTCCGGACACGCCTCGAACGCCGGGCGCGCCGGGCGCACCGGGCACACCGGGCACACCGGGCACGGGCGCGTGCGCCTGGCGGCGGCCGGCTGCGCCCTCCTGATCGCCGCCTCGACCGCCTGCGGGGCCCCCGGGAGGGCCGACACCGGGACCAGGGTCCGCCAGGCCGTCGAGAGGCTCGGCGAGTGGGAGACGGTGTCGGTCGCCGCGCGGGTCGAGGCCCCGGCCGACGAGATACACGCCTTCCTGCGGCACAACCACGAGCGGGGCATGGGCCCGGCGGCCTCCCGCACCGACGCGCTGCTGCTGTCCCGGATGGAGACGGCGTTCGTGTTCGGCGCGGACAGGCCGCTGAAGGACCTCGGCGGGAAGAACCGGATCGACACGGCCGCGGCCGTGAACTTCGGCAACCGGGACGTGGCCGCGTACAAGTCGGTCGGCGCCGACTTCTATGTGCGCGCCGACTGGACGCGGCTGGCGCACGAGACGAACCGGAGCCGCGAGACGGTGGTGCAGGCGGCCGAGCTGGCCCGCTCGGCGGACGCCCTGCCGCCCTCCCTCGCCGCGGCCCGGGACATGCTCGAAGGCCGGTGGGTGCAGATAGACCCCGAGGAGTTCGACCACTTCGCGCGGGCCGTGGGCGGCAAGTACGGCGAACGCGCCCAGCGGCTGGCCAACAGCGTGGACATCCTGCAGAGCGCCCGGGCCCAGCACCATGTGATCGGCGCGGTGCGCCGGGCCCTGGACGACCACGCCGTCCCACGGGACGCCGGCCGGGCGGACGGCACCGAGCGCGTCAGGGTGACCCTCCCGGCCCGCGAGGTCGCCGACGGCCTCGCACGGGCGCTGGCCCCGCTGGCGGACCGCTTCGACGGGATCGGGTTCTCCTGGCTGGAACGGGCGCCGGACCGGCGGATCACAGCGGAGCTGGCGCTGCGCGGCGGCGTACTGGCGGGAATGACGGTGGACCTGGCGCAGTTCACCGGAGAGACGGGCGCCGGGGGCCCGGAGGAGATACCGCTCACCATGTCCTTCGCGCCCGGTTCGGCGGTCCCGGTCAAGGCGCCCGAGGGCGCCAGGTGGCTGGACCCGCAGGACGTGATGGCCGCGGTGCTCTACGAGGAGCTGGGCTCGTCCCGGCGCTGAGGAGCCCCGGCCGGAACTCCCGACACGTTCCGTGACGTTCTCAGGATGTACGCGGCGCAACGGAACGGGCAGACCGAGGACAGCGGCGGTGACGTCGGTGACGGCGGCAGCGTTGTCGGCGGTGTGGTCGGCGGTGTGGTCGGCGGTGTGGTCGGCGGTGTGGTCGGGACCGACAGCGGTATCGGACGGGAGAGAGACCGGATGGTGTACGGATCGGCGGCCGGGACGTCCCGCTCGTCACGCGCCTCCAGAGCGGTGTCGGCGGGTGTGCTGATGGCGTCCTGGGTGGCCCTGCTGTGGCTGCTGGAGGCCGTCGACGTGGCCACCGGCAACTCCCTCGACCCCTACGGCATCTCGCCGCGCGAGACGGACGAGCTGGCCGACGTGGTGCCGGCGGCGTTCCTGCACTTCGGCTGGGACCACGTGGCGGCCAACAGCCTGCCGCTGCTGGTGCTGGGCTTCCTGGCGGCCGTCCGCGGGATAGGCCGCTTCCTGGCCGTCTGCCTGACGATCGTCGTCGTCAGCGGCCTCGGTGTCTGGCTCACCGCGCCGGAGAACTCCCTGACGGCGGGTGCCTCGGGTGTGGTCTTCGGCCTCTTCGGCTATCTGCTGGTGCGCGGTTTCGTCGACCGGGACGCACTCGACATCACCGTGGGCGTCACGGTCGTGCTGCTCTACGGCTCGATCCTGTGGGGCGTGCTGCCCACCGCCCAGGGCGTCTCCTGGCAGGGGCATCTGTTCGGGCTGATCGGCGGGGTGCTGGCGGCGTTCTGGTTCCGGCGCTCGGCGCCGGCCGGGCGGGCCCGGCGGCAGATCCCCTGACCCGCCCGGCCCGCCGCGGCCGGGCGGCCGTCACGCCGTCAGGCCGCGCAGCACCAGGTCGAGCAGGGCGCAGCCGAACAGCACGATCCCGATGAAGCCGTTGACGGTGAAGAACGCCCGGTTCAGCCGGGACAGGTCGCCGGGCCGCACGATGGAGTGCTCGTAGGCGAACGCCGCCACCACGACCGCCAGCCCGGCCCAGTACGGCGCACCGGCCCCGGTCAGCGCCCCGTACCAGGCCAGCAGTGCCACGGTGACGGCGTGGGAGCCGCGGGCCCCGTACAGCGCGGCGGCTATGCCGAAGCGCGCGGGGACGGACCGCACCCCGTGGGCCCGGTCGGCGGCCACGTCCTGGCAGCCGAAGATCAGGTCGAAGCCGCCGATCCACACGCCCACCGCCAGTCCCAGGACCACCGCCTCCCACGACCAGGCGCCGGTGACCGCGATCCAGGCGCCCACCGGCCCCATGGCCTGCGCGAGCCCGAGTACGGCGTGCGGGAAGTCCGTGAACCGTTTCCCGTAGGGGTAGACCACCATCGGCACCACGGCGACGGGCGCGAGCGCCAGGCACAGCGGGTTCAGCAGGGCGGCGGCCCCCAGGAAGACGGCGAGCGCGACCAGCGCCCCGGCCCACGCGGTGCGCACCGACAGCGCCCCGGTGACCAGCTCGCGCCCCGCGGTGCGCGGGTTGCGGGCGTCGATCTCCCGGTCGATGATCCGGTTGGCGGCCATCGCGAAGGTCCGCAGCCCCACCATCGCGACGGTGACCAGGAGCAGCTCCCACCAGTGGACGGTGCCGTCGTCCAGGAACATCGCGGTGAGCGAGGCGATGTAGGCGAAGGGCAGCGCGAAGACCGAGTGCTCGATCATCACCAGCCGCAGGAACGCCCTGAGACGGCCGGCGGGCCGGGCCGGCTGCGGCCCGGCGACGCCCTCGGTGACGGAGCTCACAGCCCGTACTCCCGCCAGCGGCGGCTGACCTTCTCGGCCGTGTCGGGGTCGGACAGGACCATGTCCGGCCAGCCCCCGTCGCGCGTGTAACCCTCCCCGGGCCACTTGGCGGTGGCGTCGATGCCCGCCTTGCCGCCCCAGAACTGCTGGTAGGAGGCGTGGTCGAGATGGTCCACCGGCCCCTCGGTGAGGAGGAGGTCACGGGCGTAGTCGGTGTTGCCCAGGGCCCGCCAGGCGACCTCGTGCAGATCGTGGACGTCGCAGTCGGAGTCGACCACCACGATCAGCTTGGTCAGCGACATCATGTGCGCGCCCCAGATGGCGGACATCACCTTCTGCGCGTGCTTGGGGTACTTCTTGTCGATCGAGATGATCGCGCAGTTGTGGAAGCCGCCCGCCTCGGGGAGGTGGTAGTCCACGATGTCCGGCACGATGATCTTCAGCAGCGGCAGGAAGAAGCGTTCCGTCGCCCGGCCCAGCGGCCCGTCCTCCGTCGGCGGACGGCCCACGACGATGGACTGGAAGACCGGCCGTCTGCGCATCGTCACGCAGTCGATGGTCAGGGCCGGGAAGTCCTCCTGCGGCGTGTAGAAGCCGGTGTGGTCGCCGAACGGTCCCTCCGGGAGCGTCCTGCCCGGCTCCAGCCAGCCCTCCAGCACCACCTCGGCGCGTGCGGGGACCTGGAGCGGCACCGTCTTGCAGTCCACCATCTCCACCCGCTTGCCCTGGAGGAAGCCGGCGAACAGGTACTCGTCGATGTCGCCCGGCAGCGGCGCGGTGGAGGCGTAGGTGACGGCGGGCGGGCAGCCGAAGGCGATGGCGACCGGCAGCCGCTCGCCGCGCCGCGCGGCCGTCTGGTAGTGGTTGCGGCTGTCCTTGTGGATCTGCCAGTGCATCCCGATGGTGCGCCGGTCGTGCCGCTGAAGGCGGTACAGGCCCAGGTTGCGGACGCCGGTCTCGGGGTCCTTGGTGTGGGTCAGCCCCAGGTTGAAGAAGGAGCCGCCGTCCTTCGGCCAGGTGAAAAGCGCCGGCAGCTTCTCCAGGTCGACGTCGTCGCCGGTGAGGACGACCTCCTGGACCGGCGCCTCCCTGACCTTCCTCGGCGGTACGTGCGCCATCGCGCCGAGCTTGCCGAACGCCTCGCGCACCCCGACGAAGCCGTGCGGCAGCTCGGGCCGCAGCAGTCCGCCGATCTTCTCGCTGATGTCGTCGTAGGACGACAGGCCCAGCGACTTGAGCATGCGGCGGTCGGTGCCGAAGACGTTCATCGCCAGCGGCACGCCGGAGCCCCTGACGTTCTCGAAGAGCAGCGCCGGGCCGCCGGACTTCTGGACCCGGTCGACGATCTCCCCGACCTCCAGATGGGGATCGACCTCGGCCTTGATCCGTACGAGGTCGCCGTCGCGCTCCAGGGCCCGCAGCAGCGAGCGGAGATCGTCGTATGCCATACGGGCAAGTATCCGACACCGATTACCCTGGGCGTGTCACGGGGCCTCCTCCGGCTCCGGCCCGGCACCCCGGACAACGGGCCCGCGCAGGGCCCGGCACCCGCCGCACTACACGCTTCCAGGGGGCGTTGCCCAATGCTCAGGCTTCTTCCGACCGTTCTGATCCTGGCGGTGTGGATCTACGCCTTCATCGACTGCCTGAACACCCCCGAGAACGAGACCCGGAAGCTGCCGAAGCTGGCGTGGGTCTTCATCATCCTGCTCTTCGGTTCGGTGCTGTTCGGGCCCATCGCCTGGTTCCTGGTCGGGCGGCCGCGCAGGAACGCGCCCTACGGCGCCACCCGGCCCGCCGAGCGCCGCTGGGTGGCTCCGGACGACAACCCCGACTTCCTGAAGTCGATCAACGAGCGTGAACGGCAGCGCCCCGAGACGCCCGGGCCGGAGCCGGAGCAGAAGCGGGAGCGGGAGCGGGAGTCCGGTGGGGAGCGGGGCCGGAAGAACGACCGGAGGAACGGCGGCGCCGACAGGAAGAACGGCGGGGAGACCGACAAGGAGAACGGCGGGCCGGAGGACACCACCCCGCCCGCCGCCTCCTGAGAGCGCGCCCGCGTCACGTCAGGACGGTCACACCCCGCCGTAGGAGTGCAGGCCGTCGAAGAAGACGTTGACGCCGTAGTAGTTGAACAGGAAGCACAGGAAGGCGATCAGCGCCAGGTACGCGGCCTTGCGCCCCTTCCAGCCCGCCGTGGCACGGGCGTGCAGGTACGCCGCGTAGCCGACCCAGGTGATGAAGGACCAGGTCTCCTTGGGGTCCCAGCCCCAGTAGCGGCCCCAGGCGTTCTCGGCCCAGATGGCGCCCGCGATGATGGTGAAGGTCCAGAACGGGAAGACGGCGGCGTTGATGCGGTAGGCGAAGCCGTCCAGCGACGCGGAGCTGGGCAGCCGCTCCAGCACGGAGGTGGCGAAGGCGCCCGGCCGGCCGCCGGCCTCCAGCTTGGCCTCGTAGCGGTCCCGGAACAGGTACAGCAGCGTGGAGACCGCGCCGAGGTAGAACAGCGCGCCGCACACGATGGCCAGCGAGACGTGGATCCACATCCAGTACGAGTCGAGCGCCGGGACGAGCTGGTCGCTCTCGGTGTAGAAGACCACGATGGCCAGGCCCAGGTCGAGCAGCACGGTGGTGACCAGCGGCAGACCGATCCAGCGGATGTCCTTCTTCGCCACCAGGAAGGCCAGGTAGGCGCCGACGGCGACCATCGAGAAGGCCGTCGAGAACTCGTACATGTTGCCCCAGGGGGCGCGCTGCACCGACAGGGCCCGGGTGAGCACCGCGCCGAAGTGCAGCAGGAAGGCCAGCACGGTGAGCGAGACGGCGATCCGGCCGTACAGGTCGCCCTGCTCGTCCCCGCCGGCCGCGCCCGGACCGTCCGGCACACCGGTCCGGCGGCCCGGGGCGGAGCGGGTGACGACCTTTGGGCGCTCCAGCACCTCCGTGCCGCCGCCGGAGGTTCGCACGGTGACGGAGACCTTGCCGGCGCCCTTCCCCGCGGCGGCGGTACGGGCGCCCCCGGCCTTCCCGGCGCCCTCGGCGGTCAGCGCGGCGGCCGTGCGGGCCACCTTGCTGCGGCTGCCGAACACCCACTCCACGATGTGCGCGACGAAGGCCAGGGCGTACACGGCCATCGCCGACTTGATCAGCAGGTTGCTGAACTCGGCGAGGCTCTCGTTCGCTGCGACGGCGATGTCCACTGGGTTCACTCGTTCTCTCCTCGTGACGAGGGGCCGGCGTCCTCGGTGGCAGCCGGTACGTCTTCTGTGGTCCCCCCCGCGCTCTCCCCGGCGTCCCGGCCGGGGGCCGGGCCCTCCCCGTCCGGGTCCGCCGCGGGCGGCGCGTCGTCCTGGAGGGCGAAGGCCAGGTCACCCAGTTCCTCCGGGAGTCGCGCGGACTCGCTGCGGCCCAGCCCGGCCATCTCCACCACGGTGACACCGTCCGCGCCGCGCCGGGCGCGGACCCACACCCTGCGGCGCCGGACGAACAGCGAACCGGCCAGGCCGAGCACGGCGGCGGTGGCCCCGGCCAGCGCCCAGCCCTCCCCGGGCTCCTGGGAGACCTGGAAGCTGGCCCACTGCTCGACGCGGTCGAACGTCAGGGTGCCCGCGCCGTCCGGCAGCTCCACCGACTCGCCGGGGCGCAGGTCGGTCCGGAACAGGTCGCCGTCCTCGGCCTTGAACTGCTCCATCTTGTCGGTGTCGAGCTGGTAGACGTTCTGCGGGAGCCCGGCGTCGACACCCAGGTCGCCGTGGAAGGCGTTGAGGGAGAGCACCGGGTAGTCCAGCTCGGGGAAGGTCGAGTGCGGCCCGCGCTCGGCGTCGATCCCGTAGGTGGGCGTGAAGATGCCCTGGAAGCCGAGCTGCTCCTTCTCGCCGTCCTTGTTCCGGTAGTCGGTGACCTTGATGACGCCCGTGGAGGTCAGGCCCAGGCTCTCCTGCGGCAGGAACGGCACCGGGCCGCGGTACGCCATCTTCCCCTGCCCGTCCGTGACGGTGACGACCGGCGCGTAGCCGTGGCCGACCAGGAAGACCTTGGAGTCACCGGCCTTCAGCGGGTGGTTGACCTCGATTGAGGTCTTCTTCTCCGCGCCGTCGGCGCCCTCCCAGTACGAGACGTCGGCGCGGAAGGTGCGCGCGGTGCCGCGCTGCGGGCCGGTGCGCTCGAAGGAGGCGTGGAACTCCTCCAGCGTGAAGCCGAAGACGTCCAGGTCGTCGGTGTCGTACAGCGACCCGGAGGTGAAGTCGTCGTATTGGACGAGCGTGTTGGAGAACCCGTCGCCCTCCACGATGAGCTTGCCGCCCTCGGAGTTCCACAGCTGCCCGGCCGCGAAGGCGAGCAGCATCACGACCAGCGAGATGTGGAAGACGAGGTTCCCGGCCTCGCGCAGATAGCCCTTCTCCGCGGCGACCGAGCCCCCCGAACCGGACCCGCCGGATCCGTCCGGCCCGCCGGGCTCCTCGGTCAGGGAGGTGCGGAAGCGGCGCCCGCGCAGCAGCGTGCGCGCCGCCCGGAGCACCTGATCCGGCTCGGCGTCGGTGCGCCAGGTGGTGTGGGCGGGCATCCTGGTCAGCCGGCGCGGCGCGCGCGGCGGACGGGAGCGGAGCTGGCCGGCGAACTGCCCGCTGCGCGGGAGGATGCAGCCGATGAGCGAGACGAAAAGCAGGATGTAGACCGCGGAGAACCACACCGAGCTGTAGACGTCGAAGAGCTGGAGCCTGTCGTAGACCTCCGCCAGCGTCCCGTTGCGCTCCTTGAAGTTCCGCACGGCGAAGGCGTCCGCGCCGTTCTGCGGGATCAGCGAGCCGGGGACGGCGGCGAGCGAGAGCAGGAAGAGCAGGATCAGCGCGACCCGCATCGAGGTGAGCTGCCGCCAGAACCAGCGGGCCCAGCCCACCGGTCCCAGGGCGGGGGCGTCGGCCGCCGAGTCCTCGCGGGGGGCCGTGGAGATCCGGCCGCCCGCCTCCTGCTCCTCGGTGTCGGCCCGGGTGTTCTCGGGAGCGTTCCCGACATCGGCTGTGGGCATCTCAGATCCCTACGGTGAAGCTGTCGGTCCAGGTGCGCATTTCGGTCAGCAGCAGGTCCCACACCCCGGTGAGCATCAGGACCCCCAGCGCGATCAGCATCCCCCCGCCGATCCGCATGACCCACACGTAGTGCCGCTTGACCGCGGCGAAGGCGCCGATCGCCCGCCGGAAGGCCACCGCCGTCAGTATCAGCGGCAGGCCCAGGCCCAGGCAGTAGACGACCGTCAGCAGCGCTCCCCGGCCCGCGCTCGCCTCGCTGAACGCCAGCGTGTTGACCGCGGCCAGCGTGGGCCCCAGGCACGGGGTCCAGCCGACGCCGAAGAGCACACCGAGCACGGGGGCGCCGGCCAGGCCCACGGCCGGTCTGCGGTGGAAGCGGAACTCGCGCTGCCCGACCCCCTTCAGCAGCCCCGCGAAGAGCAGGCCCATCGCGATCAGCACCACGCCCAGGACCCGGCTGATCGTCTCCTGGTGCTCCAGGAGGGTCTGGCCGAAGTACCCGAAGAGGGCGCCGCCCGAGACGAAGACCGCCGTGAAGCCCGCGACGAACAGGGAGGCGCCGAGCGCCATCCGCCCTCTGCGCGCCTCGGCCAGGTCGGCGCCGCCGATTCCCGTGACGTAGGAGAGGTAGCCGGGTACGAGCGGCAGGACGCACGGGGAGAAGAACGACACCAGCCCGCCCAGCAGAGCGACGGGGATCGCCAGGAGCAGACCGCCCGACAGGACCGTCCCGTAGATCCCCGTCTCGGAGGCGAGGTGGAGCATCCGTGTCACTTCTCCTCGACCAGGGGGTCGATCATGGAGCGGAGTTCCTCCTCACCGAGCGGCTTCAGGGCCCGGGCGGCGATCCTCCCCTCCCGGTCGAGGACGAGGGTGGAGGGGATGGCCTGCGGGTTGAGGCTGCCCTTGGGGAAGCGCAGCAGGAGCTTGCCCGAGGGGTCGTAGAGGCTGGGGTAGGGCACCTCGTACTCGTCCTCGAAGCGCTGGGCCGGCACCCGGTCGAGGTCCCTGGTGTTGATCCCGACGAACCGCACCCCCTGGTCCTCGGTCTCGTTGGCCACCTTCACCAGATGCGGCATCTCGGCGCGGCAGGGCGGGCACCACGAGCCCCAGACGTTGAGGACCACGACCTCGCCCCGGTAGTCGGCGACGTCCAGCCGCTTCCCGTCCACCGTCTCGCCGGAGAGCTCGGGGGCGGGCTTGCGGTCGGCCGGCTTCACCTCGGTGACCGCACCCGTTCCGTCCACGTAGTTCTTGCCGGAACCGCTGCTCTGCTCCTGACCGCCGCCCCCGCCGCAGCCCGACAGGATCAGTGCGCAGGCCACCGCGGCGGTGACGGCCGCGGACAGCCGGGAGCGGCCTGGGGAGCCGGTAGCGCGAAGAAACATGTGAAAAGTTTCCCATGCGCCTCGCGCAGGCGTTCCCCCGCCCCCGCCAAAAGGCCCCACCGGTCGATAACCCGACAACTCCCCCCACCGGAATGTGACTTGGCTCACTCCGGACGGCGGTCGCCGGGCGGCTGCGACCGGCTCCGGCACCACCGCCCCGCGGCCTCCCGCGAGACGGCGGCGTGAACCGGTCAGGCGCCGAACCCGGGGCCCTTGCCCCCCGCCTGCCCCTTGACCGGCTTCGCCCCGGCCCTCAGGTGCGGCGGCACCAGATCGCGGGCCGGCTCGCTGTAGCCGACCGAGACGATCCGGTCCCCGACGAAGGTGAAGGTGGTCAGCGACGCCAGGGTGCACTGCCGCCTGCGCGGGTCGTGCCACAGCCGGCGGCGTTCGACGAAGCTGCGCACCGTCCAGATCGGAAGCTGGTGGCTGACGCACAGCGCCTCGTGGCCGCGGGCGGCGTCCCGGGCGGCCTCCAGCGCCGCCATCATCCGCACCACCTGGTCGATGTACGGCTCGCCCCACGACGGGCGGAAGGGGTTGCGCAGGTGCGGCCAGTTCGCGGGCCGCCTGAGCGCCCCGTCGCCCACACCGAAGGTACGGCCCTGGAAGATGTTCTCCGCCTCGATCAGCCGCTCGTCGCCGGCCACGTCCAGACCGTGGGCCTTGGCGACCGGCGAGGCGGTCTCCTGGGCGCGCTCCAGCGGGGAGGCGACGACATGGGCGATGTCGCGGCCGGCCAGATGCTCTGCGACCCGCTCGGCCATGCGGCGGCCCAGGTCGGAGAGGTGGTAGCCGGGCAGGCGCCCGTAGAGGATCCCCTCGGGGTTCTCCACCTCGCCGTGCCGCATCAGGTGGACGACGGTGCGCTTCCCGCCGCCGTGCTGCTCGCGCTCCCCCGCCGTCTCGCCGGTGACCGCCACGTCCGCCGGGTCCGTCATGCCCGCGGGGTCCGCCGACTCCGCCGGATTCGGGGCGCCCCCGTTCGGCTCGTCGGTCATGCCCCCTCCTCCTCGGCGCCGGTGGCCCGCGCGGCGGCGCGCGCGGCCGGCGGCAGGGCGGCGGCGATCCGCCCGACGGCCCGGTCGTCGTGGGCGGTGGAGACGAACCAGGACTCGAAGGCCGAGGGCGGCAGGTAGACGCCCTGGGCCAGCATCTCGTGGAAGAAGGCGGTGAAGCGGAACGGCTCCTGGCGCCTGGCCGCGTCGTAGTCCGCCACGTCCTCGTCGGTGAAGAAGACCGAGAACATGTTGCCCGCGCTCTGCAGCCGGTGCGCCACGCCCTCCTTGGCCAGCGCCTCGGTGACCAGCGTGCGGATCTCGGCGGAGACGGCGTCCAGCCGCCCGTACGCCGCGTCGTCCAGCAGGCGGAGCTGGGCGAGGCCGGCGGCGGTGGCGACCGGGTTCCCGGAGAGGGTGCCGGCCTGGTAGACGGGGCCGGCGGGGGCGAGGTGGGCCATCACGTCGGCCCGGCCGCCGAAGGCCGCGGCCGGGAAGCCGCCGCCCATCACCTTGCCGAAGGTCATCAGGTCCGGCGCGACGCCGTCCAGGCCGTACCAGCCGGCCTTCGAGACGCGGAATCCGGTCATCACCTCGTCCGAGACGTACAGCGCCCCGTTCTCCTCGCACAGGCGCTTGAGCCCGGCGTTGAAGCCGTCGCGCGGCGGCACGACGCCCATGTTGCCCGGCGACGCCTCGGTGATCACGCACGCGATCTCGCCGGGGTGCGCGGCGAAGGCGGCGGCGACCGAGTCCAGATCGTTGTACGGCAGCACCAGTGTGTCCCCGGCCTGCGCGCCCGTCACACCGGGGGTGTCGGGCAGGGCGAGGGTGGCCACGCCCGAGCCGGCGGCGGCCAGCAGCGCGTCGACGTGTCCGTGGTAGCAGCCGGCGAACTTGACCACCTTGGCCCGCCCGGTGAAACCGCGCGCCAGGCGGATCGCGGACATCGTGGCCTCGGTGCCGGAGGAGACCAGCCGCACCTGGTCGACGGGGGCGATGCGGGCGACGATCTCCTCGGCCAGTTCGACCTCGCCCTCGCCGGGCGTGCCGAAGGACGTACCGCGCGCGACCGCCGCGCGGACCGCCTCGACCACGGCGGGGTGGGCGTGCCCGAGGACCATCGGGCCCCAGGAGCACACGAGGTCCACGTACTCACGGCCGTCGGCGTCGGTGAGGTACGGACCGGTACCGGACACCATGAAGCGGGGCGTACCGCCCACGGCGCGGAAAGCGCGAACCGGAGAATTCACGCCTCCGGGCGTCACTACGGCGGCACGGTCGTACAGCGACTGCGATACTGGGGCATCGTACGGATAGCTCACGCAAGCCATGGTCTCAGAGCCTCGCGCGCATGTGCGGCCGGGCGTTTCACAGTCCGCCAGAGGGGGAGGTCTCTGGAAGTCTCTGAGACGATGATCTGGTTGCGCGGCGGGGGCCGCAAGTGGTCGGGTGGTGACATGCAGCGCGGTGGCGGACTGGGCGAGGGCACGGGGGACCTGGGCCGGGGCCCCAGACGGGCGCGGGGGCGCCACCGGCGGGACCGCGACGCGAGAGCGGTCAGCGAGACCGCCGAGGCCGGGGCCGGCGGGACCGCCGAGGCCGGGGCCGAGGGCACGGAGACGAGGAGCAGCAAGGGTGGCCGGGTGGGGGTGACCTACAAGTACTTCGGCGCGCCGGACGGCGCCACGGCCGCCCGCGTGCCCATCGCGATGCGCCCGGACGAGCTCGGCGGGGACGAACTGGGCCACGGCATGTTCACCAGCATCAAGCCGGAGACGATGGCCGCCATGGTCCTCACCGGCATCGAGGGCGTCCCCCTGCACAGGGTGCCGCCGCTGGAGCTGGTCGTCCTCCACTCCGACTACGCGGTGGTCAGGCTCCCCATGACGGTCGTCGACCCGCTGCGCGGCATCGGGGAGGAGTCGGTGGGCGCCGCCGCCTTCATCTGGTCCACCGTCCCCGACCGGGGCGGCCCGCGCGACGCCTTCGACGTCTACCGGCTCCTGCACGAGTGGCAGGACTTCAGCCACCGGCTCCACGAGGCCGGCCACCAGCCGTACTGCCTGGTCTGGCCCTGAAGGCCCTGGGGGTCCGGTACCGGCGGGCCTCTACGCTCCCGGTATGTCCGTCGCGCGCTCGGTCCTGCTGTTCGCCCTCGCCGCCCTCCTGGAGATCGGCGGCGCCTGGCTGGTGTGGCAGGGGGTGCGCGAGCACCGCGGCTGGGCGTGGATCGGCGCCGGGGTGCTCGCGCTGGGCGCCTACGGCTTCGTCGCCACCTTCCAGCCGGACGCGAACTTCGGCCGTGTGCTGGCGGCGTACGGCGGGGTCTTCGTCGCGGGCTCCCTTACCTGGGGGATGGTCGTGGACGGTTTCCGGCCGGACCGCTGGGACGTCGCGGGAGCGCTGGTCTGTCTGGCCGGGGTCGCGCTGATCATGTACGCGCCGCGGAGCGGGTGAAACGGCCGGGGTCCGGGGGCGCCCCGGGACGGCACAGCATGTATGCGCCGCGGAGCGGGTGAAACGGCCGCCTATCCTTCGAGGCGGTCCGCCCCGGAAAAGTCCACCGCCCTTCGAGGAGCCCTTCATGACCCTGCCCGACGAGCAGCAGCCCACCGCCGTCGTCACCGGCGCGAGCAGCGGCATAGGCGCCGCCACCGCACGCCGGCTGGCCGCCTCCGGCTACCGCACCGTGCTCACCGCCCGCCGCGCCGACCGCGTGGAGGAGCTCGCCGCCGGGCTGAACGGTGACGGGCACCGGGCCGAGGCGCACCCCCTGGACGTCACCGACCGCACCGCCGTGGATGCCTTCGCCTCCCGGCTCGGCCCTCTCGCCCCCGGCAGCGTGCTGGTCAACAACGCCGGCGGCGCCCTGGGCCTCGACCCCGTGGCCACCGCCGACCCCGCCGACTGGCAGTCGATGTACGAGGTCAACGTGCTGGGCACGCTCCACATGACGCAGGCCCTGCTCCCGGCCCTGACCGCCTCCGGCGACGGCACCGTGCTCGTGCTCTCCTCCACCGCGGGCCACGGCACCTACGAGGGCGGCGCCGGCTATGTCGCCTCCAAGCACGGTGCCCACGTCCTGGCCGAAACCCTCCGCCTGGAACTGTGCGGGCAGCCGGTGCGCGTCATCGAGATCGCGCCCGGCATGGTGCGCACCGAGGAGTTCTCCCTGACCCGCTTCCGCGGTGACGCCGAGAAGGCGGCGAAGGTCTACGAGGGCGTCGCCGAGCCGCTGACCGCCGAGGACGTGGCCGACACCGTCGTCTGGGCCGTCACCCGCCCCCCGCACGTCAACGTCGACCTGCTGGTCGTCCGCCCCCGCGCCCAGGCGTCCAACACCAAGGTGCACCGCGGGCGTTGAACGTCCGGGCGCCGGACGCCGGGGCGCCGGCGTTCCGGTCCGGCGCGGGCCCGGAGCCCGCGGGCCTCAGAGCCGCTCGGGGGTGCGGATGCCCAGCAGCGCCATGCCCTGCCGCAGGGTGCGGGCCGTCAGGTCGCACAGGAAGAGCCTGTTCTCCCTGACCGCGTCCGACTCCGCCCGGATGACCGGGCACTGGTCGTAGAACGACGTGTAGAGCGAGGCGAGCTGGTAGAGGTACGCGGCCAGCTTGTGCGGCTCGTACGTCTCGGCCACGCCCGCCAGCGTCTCGGCGAACTCGTCCAGGTGCAGGCCCAGCGCCCGCTCGGCCGGGGCCAGTCCCACCTCCGGGTGCGCGGCGGGCCGCGCGTCGCCGGCCTTGCGCAGGATCGACTGGATCCGGGCGTAGGCGTACTGGAGGTAGACGCTGGTGTCGCCGTTGAGCGAGACCATCCGGTCCAGGTCGAAGACGTAGTCGCGCGACATGGACGTCGACAGGTCGGCGTACTTCACCGCGCCGATGCCCACCTGGGCGCCGCGCTCGGCGATCTCCTCGTCCGTCAGCTCCAGGCCGCCCTGCTCCGCCTTCTCCCGCACAACGGCCGTGGCCCGCTCGACGGCCTCGTCCAGCAGGTCCACCAGCCGGACCGTCTCGCCCTCACGGGTCTTGAACGGCTTGCCGTCCTTGCCCAGCACGGTGCCGAACGCGAGCTGCCGTGCGGCGCCCTCGGGCAGCCAGCCGGCCCGGCGCGCGGTCTCGAAGACCATCTTGAAGTGCAGCGCCTGCCGGGCGTCCACCACGTACAGCAGGGTGTCGGCACCCAGCTTCCCGACCCGGTCGCGGATGGCGGCCAGGTCGGTGGCGGCATAGCCGAAACCGCCGTTGGACTTCTGCACGATCAGCGGGACGGGCTTGCCGTCGGGGCCCTTGACGTCGTCGAAGAACACGCACAGCGCGCCCTCGGAGCGGACCGCGACGCCGCTGTCCTCCAGCTCCTTCACGACCTGCTGGAGGTCGTCGTTGTAGGCGCTCTCGCCGACCACGTCCTCGTCGCGGACCTCCACGTCGAGCCGGTCGTAGACCGCGTGGAAGTAGATCATCGACTCGCCGACGATCCTCCGCCACATCTCCAGCGTGGCCTCGTCGCCGCTCTGCAGGAGCACCACCCGGTCGCGGGCGCGCGCCTTGAACTCCTCGTCGGAGTCGAACAGCGCCCGGGACTCCCTGTAGAGCCGGTTCAGGCGGGACATCGCGGCCTCGCCGGACGCGCCGGAGCCGCCGGCCTCCTCGCCGGAGGCGTGGTCCAGCTCGTGCGGGTGCTCGACCAGGTACTGGATGAGCATGCCGAACTGCGTGCCCCAGTCCCCGATGTGGTGCCGACGGACCATCTTCTCGCCCCGGTGCTCCAGGATCTGCACGATCGCGTCGCCGATCACCGTCGAGCGCAGGTGCCCGACGTGCATCTCCTTGGCCACGTTGGGCTGCGAGTAGTCGATGACGGTGGTGCCCGGCCGCTCCGCGTACGGCACGCCCAGCCGCTCGTCGGCCGCCCGCGCCGCCAGCGTCCGCACGATCGCGGCGTCGGAGACGGTGATGTTGAGGAAGCCGGGCCCGGAGACCTCGATGCCGGCGATCTCGTCCGTCTCCGGCACCGCGGCGACGACCCTGCCCGCCAGCTCCCGCGGGTTGCCCTTGAGCTTCTTGGCCAGCGCCAGCATCCCGTTGGCCTGGAAGTCCGCCCGGTCGCTGCGCCGCAGCAGCGGATCTGCGGAGGCGGCCTCCGGCAGGACTGCCGAGAGGGCCTCCGCGACGCGCTGGTGGACGGTTGCGGCAAGGGAGGGGACCGAGGCCATGAAGGAGTGCCGTTCCTCTGAGTGGGGTTTTCGGATCGGTCCAGTATCCCACGGGGCCCACCGCCGGGGCGCGCGCGTTCGTCACGGGCGCGGGGCCCGTACCGCGTCTGAAACAATGGAGCCGTCATCCCGGACACCACAGCCAGGAAAGGGACGTGCCGACCGTGGCTCAGAGCACAGAGGCCGACTGGGTCTCCCGCATCGCGGACGAGGTCATCGCCGAGGCGGAGCGCCGCGCCCCCGGCAAACCGGTCGTCTGCGCCTCGGGCCTGAGCCCTTCCGGCCCCATCCACCTGGGCAACCTCCGCGAGGTCATGGTGCCGCACCTCGTCGCCGACGAGATCAAGCGGCGCGGCGTGCCCTGCGAGCACATCCTGTCCTGGGACGACTACGACCGCTTCCGCAAGGTCCCGGCGGGCATCGAGGGCGTCGACACCTCGTGGTCGGAGCACATCGGCAAGCCGCTCACCCTGGTGCCCGCGCCTCCCGGCAGCGAGCACTCCAGCTGGGCCGAGCACTTCAGGGCCGCCATGGTGCGGGCGCTGGACGAGCTGGGCGTCGAGGTGCGCGGCATCAGCCAGACGGAGATGTACACCTCCGGCGCGTACAGCGAGCAGGTCCTCTTCGCCATGCGCGAACGCACCCGCATCGACGCCGTCCTGGACCGCTACCGCACCAAGATCACGCCCTCCAAGGCCGCGAAGAAGCAGGCAAAGCCGACGGACCCTGGGATGTCGACCGCGGAGATCGAGGCCGCCGAGGGCTCGGGCGCCGCGGGCGAGGACGACGGCAGCGCGGGCGACGCCGGGTACTTCCCCTACAAGCCGTACTGCTCCGTCTGCGACCGCGACCTGACGACGATCACCGGGTACGACGACGAGAGCACGCGGCTGGCGTACGTGTGCCGGTGCGGCAACGAGGAGACGGTGCTGCTGTCGGAGCACCGCCGCGGCAAGCTGGTCTGGAAGGTCGACTGGCCGATGCGCTGGGCGTACGAGGGCGTGGTCTTCGAGCCCTCCGGCGTGGACCACCAGTCCCCCGGTTCCTCCTACGTCGTCGGCGGGCAACTGGTGCGGGAGATCTTCGGCGGCGAGCAGCCGATCGGCCCGATGTACGCCTTCGTCGGCATCAGCGGCATGGCGAAGATGTCCAGCTCCAAGGGCGGGGTGCCCACCCCGCTGGACGCGCTGGAGATCATGGAGGCTCCGCTGCTGCGCTGGCTGTACGCCCGCCGCCGCCCGAACCAGTCCTTCAAGATCGCCTTCGACCAGGAGATCCAGCGGCTCTACGACGAGTGGGACGCCCTGGAGCGCAAGGTCGCCGAGGGCGCCGCGCAGCCCGCGGACACGGCCGCGTACCGCCGTGCCACCACCACCGCCGGCGGCGATCTGCCGCGCACCCCGCACCCGCTGCCGTACCGCACGCTGGCGTCGGTGGCGGACGTCACCACCGGGGACGAGGCGCAGACGCTGCGCATCCTGAGCGAGCTGGACCCGGACAACCCGGTCCGCTCCCTGGACGAGACGCGCCCGCGCCTGGACTGCGCGCAGCGGTGGATCAGCACCCACGTACCGGCGGAGCAGCGCACCCGGGTGCGCGAGGAGCCGGACACCGAGCTGCTGGCCTCGCTCGACGACGACGCGCGCGAGTCGCTGCGCCTGCTGCTGGACGGCCTGGACGACCACTGGTCGCTGGACGGGCTGACCGCGCTGGTCTACGGCGTGCCCAAGGTCCGGGCGGGCCTGTCACCGGACGCCAGGCCGACGCCGGAGCTGAAGGTGGCCCAGCGCGCCTTCTTCGCGCTGCTGTACAGGCTGCTGGTGGGCCGCGACACCGGCCCGCGGCTGCCCACGCTGCTGCTGGCCGTCGGCGCGGACCGGGTCCGCAAGCTGCTGGGCGCGTAGCCGGCGCCCACCCGCGCCGCGGCCCCGGCACTCCCGAGGAGCGCCGGGGCCGCGGCGCGGGTGCGTTTCACACGTGGAGCAGGAGATCGACCTCCGCGGTGAGGCCGCCGGCCTCACCGCGGCACCGCGGGGTGTCCTCCAGTTCGAACGCCCAGCGGTGGGACGGCGCACAGCCGAACGACCGCATGGCGCCCGCGGGCAGGTCCCGGTGTTCGACCGCCTCGCACTCGCTGTGCGGCATCCCCCTGCGGACGAGACAGCGCCATCGCGCCTCGACGGCGCCGACGGCGGCCCTCGTCCCGCCGTCCGGAGCGGAGACGATCGCCGTGCCTCCCCGGTGCGCCGGGGCAGTGCCAGCGTCACGACCAGCAGCCGGAGCGGGGCGGCGGCCTCGGACACGGTGCTCGTACCGGCGCCGAGGGTGACGCACGTGCCGGGCTCCGGATCGGCCGGTGAGCCGTCCCCGTCCGGTACCGCGTCCTGAGACCGCGCACGTACCGGCGCTGCCCCGGCGGGCGGTCAGCCCCCCATGCCCATCTCGTCGTTGTACCGCTCCCGGAACTCGCGCAGGTAAGGACGGAGGTGGCCCTCGCTCAGCAGGCTGCCGTCGGCGTCGGTGACGTTGTGGCGCTCGTGGAGGGCGCGGGCCAGCTCCCGGGCGTTGGGGCGCCGGCCGTGCTCGGCCATGTACTCCCGGAACGCGAGGTAGTAGACCTCCGTGTACTGGGTGCCGCTGGGCATGCCGGTCGGCCTGGTGGCGTCCGGCTCCGGCACCGCCTCCCGGCGCGGCGCCGGCACGGGGGCGGGCGCGGTCCGGACGTCGGAGCCGGGGCGGCCCATCGGGCGTCGGCGGCCTCCCTCGTTGACCGGCACCGTCACCTCGGTGCGGGCCGCCGCGGTCCCGGTCGCGTACACGGGTGCGGCCGCCTCCTCCGGTACCTCCGGCGGTACGGCCCCCGGCTCCCGTACGGCCTCCCGCTGCGCCGTCTCCCACGGCGCGGGCCCGGGAGGCGGCGCCGCGGCCGCCTCCCGCACGGCCGCCTCCTCCTCGACCGACCTCCAGGACGGGGGCAGGATCTCGTGCCCGTCCCGCACGGCCGCCTCCGCCGGGGCCACCGCGTCCTGCCCGGACTCCTCACCGACCCGGGGCCCGCTGCCGGGCGCGGTAGCCCGTTCCGCGGACGTGCCCGCGGGAAGCGCCTCGGCCGGCCCCTTCTTCCCGCCCGCGGCCGCAACCTTCCCGCCCGCGGCCGCAACCTTCCCGCCCGCGGCGGGGAACGCCTGCGGG
This sequence comes from Streptomyces shinuiensis, assembly GCF_043660855.1. Lineage (NCBI taxonomy): Bacteria > Bacillati > Actinomycetota > Actinomycetes > Kitasatosporales > Streptomycetaceae > Streptomyces > Streptomyces shinuiensis. Next base: position 2,472,640 of record NZ_JBIHML010000001.1, read on the forward strand.
TCGATGCCGGCGGCGGCCAGTCCGGCCGGCCCGGTCTCCGCCAGCGGCACCCCGTACCGCACCAGCCGCAGCGGCATCAGCGCCTCCACCGGCGCCCGCCGCTTCCAGGTACGCCCGTAGCGCGCCCGCAGCCGCGCCTCGTAGATGAGGCGGTCCTGCTCCATGCGGATGACCTGGTCGTAGGAGCGCAGCTCCCACAGCTTCATCCGCCGCCACAGCCGGAAGGTGGAGGGGAAGGCCAGCAGCCAGCGCGAGATCCGCACGCCCTCCATGTGCTTGTCGGCGGTGATGTCGGCGATCCGGCCGACCGCGTGCCGCGCGGCCTCGACCGCGACGACGAACAGCACCGGGATCACCGCGTGCATCCCGACCCCCAGCGGGTCGGGCCAGGCGGCGGCGCCGTTGAAGGCGATGGTGGCGGCCGTCAGCAGCCAGGCGGTCTGCCGCAGCATCGGGAAGGGGATGCGGATCCAGGTCAGCAGCAGGTCCAGGGCGAGCAGCACCACGATCCCGGCGTCGATGCCGATGGGGAAGAACGGCGCGAAGCCGCCGAAGCCCTTCTGCTCGGCGAGGTCGCGGACGGCGGCGTACGATCCGGCGAAGCCGATCGCCGCGATCACCACCGCCCCGGCGACGACCACGCCGATCAGTATTCGGTGCGTGCGTGTCAGGTCCACTGCTGCGTCCTCGCGAGATCGTCGTCGGCGCCGGTGCCCGCCGTCCGGCCGGGACGGCGAGAGGGATGGGGAGCGGAAGGTCCCCGAGGGGAAGACAGGGTACGCGCGGCGGGTGACGGGACGGAGGGCCCGGCCCGGTCATTTGATGGCCTTGACGGCCTCCTTCGCCGCCTTCTCCGCGTTCTCGCGGATGTCCTCGGCCTTCGGCGTCTTGCCGGTCTCGAAGCCGGCGCCCTCGTAGTCCACGGTCACCACGACGTTGCCGGTGATGGCGACGACCCGCTGCTCGCGGTACTCCTCGGTCTTCTTGCCGTCCTTCCTCTCCGTCTCGAAGGCCACGGAAGTCGCCTGGTCGCCGACCCCGTCGAGCGGGGTGTCCTTGACCGTCTTGTTCTCCTCGTCCTGCGAGACGGCGGCCACCTGCTGGCCGGCGTACTCGGCGGCCCGCTCACTGCCGCTGCCGAGCGTCACGTCGGAGTCGAACCGCTTGAGGGAGACGGTGAGCGCCCGGTACTGGTAGTCGTCCAGACCGCTCCACAGGCAGGTGCCGTAGCCGTCGGCGTCCTTGGAGCCGAGGTTCTTTCCCTTCTTCTTCGCCTCGGGCACCACATCGCCGACCGTGTCCCCCGAGAGGGTCTTGCAGGGGTCGGGCAGGGTGGTGAACTTCACCGGCGCCGGGGTCGGGGACGCGCTGGAGGCGGAGGCGCTGGGCGAGGGCTTGGCGGAGTCGTCGCCACCGGAGTCGGAGGAGCAGCCCGCGACCAGCAGCATGGGCACGGCGGCGCAGGCGAGGGTGCGGACGGCGGTGCGCGTGGCGTTACGGTGCATGGTTCCTTCGCTTCCGGATGTGCTGGGCGCCGGGCACGCCCTGTCGGACGGCACGACGGTACGCCAATCGGGCGACGACACCGCAGCAGCCTAGAACGGCCGCGGGCCCTGCCGGGCGGCGCCGGGGCCGGGTGTGTCCGTCGTCTCAGTCCCCGGTGGGGACGCGGGGCGCGCGGGACCGGGCCCGCGGGCGGGGGTCAGTCCTGGAACTCCCCGGCGAGCCGGCCCGCCAGCTTCAGCGCCTTCTCCTGCAGTTCGGCGCTGTCGGGCAGCCTGCGCTTGTCCGTCACCCACTGCTCGTACTCGACGGTGACGATGACGTTCCCGGTGCGGAAGACCAGGGTGATGTCGCGGTGGACGCCCGAATCCGCGGTGACCAGCTCGTCGTCGATGTACGCGGCCTCCCCGACGTCCTCCAGGGGGCGCGGGGCCAGCGCCGCGCCGGGGGCGGGCTGCGGGACGGCGCCGTCCGGCTCGCCGCTGCCGTCACGGGCACCGTCCTCGCCGTCCTCCGCGCCGCCTTCGGCGGGCTCGCCGCTCTCCTCCGGCGCCTCGCCGGTGTCCCCGGCCTCCTCCGCGCCGGCCCCGTCCCCGTCCGTCTCCTCCCCGGAGCCGGGGGACTCCTCGTCCGCGGGCGGCGAGCCGGGGATGCCCGCCTCCAGCACCATGTCCTCGTACAGGCGCACCGCGCGCTCGTCGTCGCTGACGGCGGGGTCGTACGACACGACCCGCTCGAAGTCCACCAGGAGGTGGCGGCTGCCCATGCCGGTGGAACTCTTCCAGCGGCAGCCGACCCGGCGGTCGTCGTCGTAGGTGACGGTCTGCTCGCCCTCGTACGCCGCCGGGGTTTCGTCGCCGCCCTCCGCGCCGTCCTTCGGGGAGGCGCTTCCGGCACCGGGCAGCATCGCCTTCAGCACACCGGTGTCGACCGCGTCGCAGGGCTCGGGCAGATCGCGGTAGGTGCCGGGCGGAGCCGTGACGGCGGCGGTGCCGACCGTGCCGGGCTTGCTGTCGGCCGCGGCGCCGCCCGTGCCGGAGCCGCCGGTGCAGCCGACGGTCCCGACGGCCAGCACGGCGACGAGCGCCGCGCCGGTGGCGCATGCCTTCCGCTGCACTGCCCAACTCCTCATGTCCGCGCGAACGCTCGAAAACACGTTGCCGCCGTACGACCACGACAGAACACAATGTCTATCGCACGATGTGCGTCACGCGCGCCGCGGGACCTCCACCCATCGGTACATATGCAGTAATACGTCCGCCTTGTGTGTGCGGACGTACGCGGTTCGCACGCGATCCGTGCGCGTTTCGCACGCATGTGGCAGAGCGTGCTCGCACTTCTTCGTCAGGGGGACGAACGAACATGTCGTACACCGAGGTTCCCGGGGCCCGTGTGCCGATCCGGATGTGGGCCGACCCGTCAGGCGTCGAGGACGGTGCGATGCGTCAGCTGCGCAACACCGCGACGCTCCCGTGGATCAGGGGCCTGGCGGTCATGCCGGACGTCCACTACGGCAAGGGCGCCACCGTCGGCTCGGTCATCGCCATGGAGGGCGCGGTCTGCCCGGCGGCGGTCGGCGTGGACATCGGCTGCGGCATGTCGGCGGTACGGACCTCCCTGACCGCGAACGACCTGCCCGGCGACCTCTCCCGGCTGCGCTCGCGCATCGAGCGGGCCGTCCCGGTCGGCTTCGGCATGCACGACGACCCCGTCGACCCGGGCGGCCTGCGGGACGCGCCCGCCTCCGGCTGGGACGGCTTCTGGTCCCGTTTCGACGGCGTCACCGAGGCCGTCCACTTCCGCAGGGAACGGGCCACCCGGCAGATGGGGACGCTCGGCGGCGGCAACCACTTCGTCGAGGTCTGCCTGGACGAGGACGGCGCCGTCTGGCTGATGCTCCACTCCGGATCCCGCAACATCGGCAACGAGCTGGCCGAGTACCACATCGGCGTGGCCCGCAAGCTCCCCCACAACCAGGACCTGATCGACCGCGACCTGGCCGTGTTCGTCGCCGGCACCCCCCAGATGGAGGCGTACCGCAACGACCTGTTCTGGGCGCAGGAGTACGCCAGGCGCAACCGTGCGGTCATGATGAGCCTGCTCAAGGGCGTGATCCGGCGGGAGTTCGGGAAGGCGGCCCCCTCCTTCGAGCCGGTCATCTCCTGCCACCACAACTACGTGGCCGAGGAGCGCTATGACGGCATGGACCTGCTGGTCACCCGGAAGGGCGCCATCCGCGCGGGCGGCGGCGAGTACGGCATCATCCCCGGCTCGATGGGCACCGGCTCCTACATCGTGCGCGGTCTGGGCAACGCCGCCTCCTTCAACTCCGCCTCCCACGGCGCGGGGCGGCGGATGAGCCGCAACGCGGCGAAGAAGCGGTTCACCGCGCGGGACCTGGAGGAGCAGACCCGCGGCGTGGAGTGCCGCAAGGACTCCGGTGTCGTCGACGAGATCCCGGCCGCGTACAAGCCGATCGAGCAGGTCGTCGAGCGGCAGCGCGATCTGGTCGAGGTGGTCGCGAAGCTGCGGCAGGTCGTCTGCGTCAAGGGCTGACGCGTCCGCTCGGCACACCCGGCGGTACGGCGCCGCGTCCGGGCCCCGCCCGGCCCCGGGCGCACCCGGCGGCTCAGCGCAGCCGCCGGGCCGCCTCCGTGGCCCAGTAGGTCAGGATCATGTCCGCGCCGGCCCGCCTGGCGCCGGTGAGCGTCTCCATGATCGCCCGGTCCCGCTCGATCCAGCCGCGCTGCGCGGCGGCCTCGACCATCGCGTACTCGCCGGAGACCTGGTAGGCCGCCACGGGCACGTCCACCGCGTCCGCCACCCGGCGCAGCACGTCCAGGTAGGGCAGCGCGGGCTTGACCATCACCATGTCCGCGCCCTCGGCCAGGTCGAGCGCCAGCTCGCGCATCGACTCCCGCGCGTTGGCCGGGTCCTGCTGGTAGGCCTTGCGGTCGCCCGTCAGCGAGGAGTCCACCGCCTCGCGGAAGGGGCCGTAGAACGCGGAGGCGTACTTGGCCGTGTAGGCCAGCATCGCCACGTCCTGGTGGCCGGCCTCGTCCAGGGCGCGGCGGACGAAGGCGACCTGGCCGTCCATCATCCCGCTGGGCCCCAGCACGTGCGCGCCCGCCTCGGCCTGGACGCACGCCATCTCGGCGTACCGCTCCAGCGTGGCGTCGTTGTCCACCCGGCCACGCTCGTCCAGGACTCCGCAGTGGCCGTGGTCGGTGAACTCGTCCAGGCACAGGTCGGACATGACGACCAGGTCGTCCCCGACCTCCGCGCGCACATCGCGCAGCGCCACCTGGAGGATGCCGTCGGGGTCCGTGCCGCAGGACCCGGTGGCGTCCTTCTTCCCCTCCTCGGGCACGCCGAAGATCATGATCCCGCCCACGCCCGCCGCCACGGCCTCGGCCGCCGCCCTGCGCAGGGTCTCGCGGGTGTGCTGGTACACGCCCGGCATCGAAGAGATCTCCACCGGCTCGCCGATGCCCTCCCGCAGGAAGACGGGCAGGATCAGATCGGCCGGGTGCAGCCGGTGCTCGGCGACCATCCGGCGCATCGCCGGGGTGGTGCGCAGCCGCCGGGGGCGCACCACGGGGAAGTCCCCGTAGCCGCCGCGCCCCGCGTCGTAACCGCTGCCGTACGTGCCCTTGCCGATCGTCACGATGTCCGTGCCCTCCTCCTGGCCGGACGCTTCTCGCTGGGCCGCTGCACCGCCTCGCCGGCCTCGATCATCGCGTCCCGGCGCCTGGCGCCGAACTCCGCCAGCGCCTCGGCCAGCTTGTGCACCGACGGCTCCGGCGCCATGACGTCCACGCGCAGTCCGTGCTCCTCGGCGGTCTTCGCCGTCGCCGGGCCGATGCACGCGATCACGGTCACGTTGTGCGGCTTGCCCGCGATCCCGACGAGGTTGCGGACGGTGGAGGAGGAGGTGAACAGCACGGCGTCGAACCCGCCGCCCTTGATCGCCTCCCGTGTCTCGGCCGGCGGCGGCGAGGCGCGCACCGTCCGGTAGGCGGTGACGTCGTCGACCTCCCAGCCCAGCTCGATCAGACCCGCCACCAGCGTCTCGGTGGCGATGTCGGCGCGCGGCAGGAAGACCCGGTCGATCGGGTCGAAGACCGGGTCGTAGGGAGGCCAGTCCTCCAGCAGCCCGGCCGCGGACTGCTCGCCGCTGGGCACCAGGTCGGGCTTGACGCCGAAGTCGACCAGCGCCTTCGCGGTCTGGTCGCCGACGGCCGCGACCTTGATCCCGGCGAAGGCGCGGGCGTCCAGGCCGTACTCCTCGAACTTCTCGCGCACCGCCCTGACCGCGTTGACCGAGGTGAAGGCGATCCACTCGTAGCGACCGGTGACCAGGCCCTTGACCGCGCGCTCCATCTGCTGCGGGGTGCGCGGGGGCTCCACGGCGATGGTGGGCACCTCGCTGGGCACCGCGCCGTAGGAGCGCAACTGGTCGGAGAGCGAGGCGGCCTGCTCCTTGGTGCGGGGCACCAGCACCTGCCAGCCGAACAGCGGCTTGGACTCGAACCACGCGAGCCGGTCGCGCTGCGCGGCGGCGCTGAGCTCGCCGACCACGGCTATCGCCGGCCGGGAGCCGTTCGCCGCGGGCAGCGCCTTGGCGGCCTTGAGGGTCTGGGCGATGGAGCCCAGCGTCGCCGTCCAGGTGCGCTGCCGGGTGGTGGTGCCGTCGACGGTGACGGTCAGCGGGGTGTCGGGCTTGCGGCCCGCGGTGACCAGCTCGGCGGCGGTGGCGGCGACCGTCTCCAGGGTCGTGGAGACCACGAGGGTGGCGTCGCTGGCGCCGACCTCGTTCCACGCCTGGGCGTCGGCGGTCCGCGCGTCCAGGAACCGCACGTCCGCGCCGTGGCCGTTGCGCAGCGGCACACCCGCGTAGGCGGGGACCCCGACGGCGTTGGCGATGCCCGGCACGACCTCGAAGGTGACGCCCTCGGAGGCGCAGGCCAGCATCTCGCTCGCCGCGTCCGCGTCGAGACCGGGGTCGCCGGGGACCGCACGGACGACCCGCTTGCCGCCGCGCACGGCCCTCATGACAAGATTTACGGCATCGTCGGCACCCGCGGACGCTGTTGACGTGCCGTCACCTGCTGCCTGGAGCGGGGTGTCGACACCTGCCCGCACGTGCGCCCGCACGACGTCGTACACCTGCGGGTCGGCGACCAGTACATCGGCCTGCGCCAGCGCCTCGACGGCGCGCAGCGTCAGCAGTCCCGGGTCCCCGGGCCCGGCACCGAGGAAGGTGACGTGCCCGTGGGCGCCGTACGAGTGATCGGTGGTGGGGTTCAATGTGCTCGCTCCCCCATCAGACCGGCCGCGCCTTTGGCGAGCATCTCGTCGGCGAGTTCACGCCCCATGGCCTGGGCCAGGGGGAGCGCCTCACCGGCGGACGCCGGTACGCGACCGGTGGTGGACAACTGCACCAGTGTGGCGCCGTCGGTCGTGCCGACGACACCGCGCAGGCGCAGTTCGGTGACATCCTGCCCGTCCGCCGGGAGATCGGCCAGTGCTCCGACGGGCGCACTGCAACCGGCTTCCAGAGCGGCGAGCAGGGTTCGCTCGGCGGTCACGGCGGCCCGCGTGCGCGGGTCGTCGAGCTCGGCGAGCAGGGCTGCGAGGTCCGTGCGCGAGGCCGCGCACTCGACGGCCAGCGCCCCCTGGCCGGGTGCGGGCAGCACCACGCCGGGGTCGAGCAGTTCGGTGGCCTCGCCGATCAGGCCGACGCGCCTCAGCCCGGCGGCGGCGAGGACGACCGCGTCCAGTTCGCCGGAGCGCACGTACCCGATGCGGGTGTCGACGTTGCCCCGGATCGGCACGATCCCGATGTCCCGGCCCAGCGACCGGGCCCAGGCGGCCAGCTGCGCCATGCGGCGCGGCGAGCCGGTGCCGACCCGCGCCCCGTCGGGCAGTTCCTCGAAGGTGAGGCCGTCGCGGGCGACCAGCGCGTCACGGGGGTCCTCCCGGGCCGGCACGGCCGCCAGCGCCAACTGTTCCGGCTGGGCGGTGGGAAGATCCTTCAGCGAGTGAACGGCGAAGTCGATCTCGCCGCCGAGCAGCGCGTCGCGCAGCGCGGAGACGAAGACCCCTGTGCCGCCGATCCGGGCGAGGTGCTCACGGGAGACGTCGCCGAAGGTGGTGATCTCCACCAGCTCGACGGGCCTGTCGGTGAGCTGCCGGACCCGCTCGGCCACCTGCCCGGACTGGGCCATGGCGAGTCGGCTGCGGCGGGTGCCCAGCTTCAGCGGCGGGGGTGCGTTGGTGCTCATTGCCGCTCCTGTTCGGGGTTACTGACGGCCGCGACGGTCTGCGGGTCGAGGTCGAAGAGCTCTCGCAGCGCGTCGGCGTATCCGGCGCCGCCCGGTTCACCGGCGAGCTGCTTGACGCGCACGGTCGGCGCGTGCAGCAGCTTGTCGACGACCCGGCGCACGGTCTGGGTGATCTCGGCGCGCTGTTTGGCGTCGAGTCCGGGGAGGCGCCCGTCCAGGCGCGCCATCTCGGCCGCGACGACGTCGGCGGCCATGGCGCGCAGCGCGACCACGGTGGGCGTGATCGTCGCGGCCCGCTGGGCTGCGCCGAAGGCCGCGACCTCGTCGGCGACGATGCCGCGCACCTTGTCGACGTCCGCGGCCATGGGCGCGTCGGCGGAGGCCTCGGCCAGCGACTCGATGTCCACCAACCGTACGCCTTCCAGGCGGTGCGCGGCGGCGTCGATGTCACGGGGCATGGCCAGGTCGAGCAGCGCCATCGGCTCCTCGCGGGAGGCGCGGGAGTCCGCACGCGCGGCGAGCGCGGCCGACAGGTCGCCGGCCGTCAGCACCAGCCCGGTGGCGCCGGTGCAGGAGACGGCGACGTCCGCGTGCGGGAGCTCGGCGGACATGTCGTGGGCGGGCACGGCGCGCGCGGTGAGCCGGCCGCCGTGGAGCCCGGCGGCCAGGCGGCGGGCGCGCTCCAGCGTCCTGTTGGCGATCACCAGTTCGGTGACACCGGCGCGTGCGAGCACCGTGGCGGCCAGGGAGGACATCGAGCCGGCGCCGATCACCAGGGCGCGCCGGCCGCGCACCCACTCGGCGACCGGGCGCCCGCAGGCGAGCTGTTCCAGGCCGAAGGTGACCAGGGACTGCCCGGCCCGGTCGATACCGGTCTCGCTGTGCGCCCGCTTGCCGACCCGCAGCGCCTGCTGGAACAGGTCGTTCGTCAGCCGCCCGGCGGTGTGCTGGTCCTGCGCCACGGCCAGTGCGTCCTTGATCTGGCCGAGGATCTGCCCCTCGCCGACGACCATCGAGTCCAGCCCGCAGGCCACCGAGAACAGGTGGTGGACGGCCCGGTCCTCGTAGTGGACGTACAGGTACGGAGTCAGCTCCTCCAGGCCGACGCCGCTGTAGCGGGCCAGCAGGGAGGACAGCTCGGCGACGCCGGCGTGGAACTTGTCGACGTCAGCGTAGAGCTCGGTGCGGTTGCAGGTGGAGAGCACCGCGGCCTCGGAGGTGGGCCCGGCACCGACCGCGTCCTGCAGGAGCTTGCCGCGAACCTCGGGCGCCAGCGAGGCACTCTCCAGGACGCTCACCGGTGCGCTGCGGTGGCTCAGCCCCACTACCAGCAGACTCATGCGCGTCCCCCACTCCGCTCGGACCGTACGGCGTGCGGTGCGCGCGTGACGTGTCTCACGGTCACTCGTTCGTTCATGCGGGCATCACGGCGGGCACGTCCCCGTCAGGCCCGGGTTCGGTTCCCTCACCGCGGCGGCGCACGGCCGCGGCGGGCGGCGCCGCGGGCGGGGTGGTGTCGGCACCGCCGTCGCCGGGCGCCTCCTCACCGGCCTTGCGCTGCTCGTGGAAGGCGAGGATCTGCAGTTCTATGGAGAGGTCGACCTTGCGCACGTCCACACCGTCGGGCACGGACAGCACGGTCGGCGCGAAGTTGAGGATGGAGGTCACCCCGGCGGCCACGAGCCGGTCGCAGACCTGCTGCGCGGCTCCGGCGGGGGTGGCGATGACACCGATGGAGACGCCGTTCTCCTCGATGATCGTCTCGAGTTCGTCGGTGTGCTGCACCGGTATGCCCGCGACCGGCTTCCCGGCCGTCGACGGGTCCGCGTCGATCAGCGCGGCGACTCTGAAGCCCCTGGAGGCGAAGCCGCCGTAGTTGGCGAGCGCGGCGCCCAGGTTTCCGATGCCGACGATCACGACGGGCCAGTCCTGCGTCAGGCCCAGCTCGCGGGAGATCTGGTAGACGAGGTACTCGACGTCGTAGCCCACGCCGCGCGTGCCGTACGAGCCGAGGTAGGAGAAGTCCTTGCGCAGCTTGGCGGAGTTGACGCCGGCGGCGGCCGCCAGCTCCTCCGAGGAGACCGTGGGCACCGAGCGCTCGGAGAGCGCGGTGAGCGCCCGCAGGTACAGCGGAAGCCTGGCGACGGTGGCCTCGGGGATTCCTCGGCTACGGGTCGCCGGTCGGTGTGTTCGGCCAGTTGCCACGGTGCTCCTGCCGTCTGAGCGGAACGGTGAGCGGCCCCGCTGGACACCCGCTGGACATGCGTCCGGACCGCTCCGTCCCGACCAGGCTATGCCTTTGTGAACGTGTGCACAAAGACGGTGTCCGCTTTGTCCGGCCAAAGTGACCGGTGCCACACGCGCCGGACGGAACCGGATCCCGCCCGGAGCACCTCCCACGTGCGGGCCCGCTGTCCGTGGAACGCCCTGAGGGGCTGCCGGGACGCGGCCGGCCCCCCGCCGCGAGCCCCCGGTGGCGGCCCCCGCGGTCACCCCTCCAGCGCCGCGCGCAGCCGCCGCGGGTCCACCCGCCAGAAGTCGTGCTGCGCGCCGTCAACGAGCACCACCGGGATCTGCTCCCAGTAACGGCGGTACAGCTCCTCGTCCCGCGTGATGTCCTTCTCCTCCCAGCGCGCGCCCAGTTGCGCGCACACCTCGCTGACCACCACGCGTGCGTCGTCGCACAGATGGCACCCGGGCCTGCCGATGAGAGTGACGGTCTTCATGACCGCCATTGTGCCGCCGCGCCCGGCCCCCGCCGCACCCGCTCCCGTCTCCCGGCCGGGCCCGGAACGCGCTTTCCCCGGTTGGCGCAGTCCCCGCCCTGCCGACACCCCTCCGTCACCGGAACCCCACGGAACACTGGCTATGCTCGCGGCATGGCCGCACTTGGATGGCTCGTTCCCCGCAGGCGTTCGGCGACGGCTCGCAGCGTTCTCGCAGGCGAGGCCGCCGCCGAGGCGGCGCGCAAGACCTCGCGGGAGGTCGAAGCGCCCGTCCCCGGCGAGGCGGGGAAACCGGCGGAGCCGGAGTTCCCGGTCCACGGTGACACCAGGGCCGCGGCCTTCTTCGACCTGGACAACACGATCATGCAGGGCGCGGCCCTGTTCCACTTCGGCCGCGGCCTGTACAAGCGGAAGTTCTTCCACAAGCGCGAGCTGTTCCGCTTCGCCTGGCAGCAGGCCTGGTTCCGGCTCGCGGGCTCGGAGAACGCCGAGCACATGCAGGACGCCCGCGACAGCGCGCTGTCCATCGTCAAGGGCCACCGCGTCTCGGAGCTGATGGAGATCGGCGAGGAGATCTACGACGAGTACATGGCCGGCCGGATCTGGCCGGGCACCCGCGCACTGGCCCAGGCGCACCTGGACGCGGGCCAGAAGGTGTGGCTGGTCACCGCGGCCCCCGTGGAGACCGCCACGATCATCGCCTGCCGGCTGGGGCTGACCGGCGCCCTGGGCACGGTCGCCGAGTCCGTCGACGGCGTCTACACCGGACGCCTGGTCGGCGAGCCGCTGCACGGCCCGGCGAAGGCGGAGGCGGTACGCGCGCTGGCCGCCGCCGAGGACCTGGACCTCTCCCGCTGCGCCGCCTACAGCGACTCGGCCAACGACATCCCGATGCTCTCGCTGGTCGGGCATCCGTACGCCATCAACCCCGACAGCAGGCTGCGCGCCCACGCGCGCCAGCGGGGCTGGCGGCTGCGCGACTACCGGACCGGCCGGAAGGCGGCGAAGGTGGGCATCCCGGCCGCGGCCGGAGTGGGCGCGGTGGCCGGAGGCGCCGCCGCGGCCATGGCGATCCAGCGCCGTCGCCGCTGAAGCCGCCGCACCGGTCGCCAGTTCGGACGGAAACCACCCTCCGGCCACAAGCGAACCGACGGTCGGTCGGAAAGTGACACGAACCGATCGGACCGGCATCCCGGTTGGCCGCCCGAGTAGCCGTGAACACATAACAGAGCGAACCTAACCGGCGATTTCGGCAACTAGGTGTAGCACGGTCTGCACGAAGCGTTATTCTCCTCAGACGCAATCCGGTGTCCACACGCCCTTGTGACGGGCGGACGGTCCCGCACTGCACGTGATGGAAGCTCTGCCTCTGGGAGTCCCGTGTACCCACACGTCGGGGTTGACGCCTCGGGCCTGGCTGCGCTGCGCACGCTGGTCATCGACCAGCTGCGCGTCCTCGTCCCCTCCGCGCACGCCGTCCCCGCCCTCGCCGCACCTGTCCCCGCAGGCCCCGTCTACGCCATGGCCGAGGGAGCCGCCGGCACCGCCGCGGTGGGCCGCCGCACCCGCACCGCGGCCGCCCCGGGCACCGCCCGGCGCCCGGTGGACGGCGACAGCCGCCGCATGATGGATCTCGTCGAACGCGCCCAGGGCGGCGAGGCCGAGGCCTTCGGGTGCCTCTACGACCAGTACTCCGACACCGTCTACCGCTACATCTACTACCGCGTCGGCGGCCGGGCCACGGCCGAGGACCTCACCAGCGAGACGTTCCTGCGCGCCCTGCGCCGGATCGGCACCTTCACCTGGCAGGGCCGGGACTTCGGCGCCTGGCTGGTCACCATCGCACGCAACCTGGTGGCGGACCACTTCAAGTCGAGCCGTTTCCGCCTCGAAGTGACCACCGGCGAGATGCTCGACGCCAACGAGGTGGAGCGCAGCCCGGAGGATTCGGTCCTGGAGTCCCTCTCCAACGCCACCCTGCTGGACGCCGTCCGCCGGCTCAACCCGCAGCAGCAGGAGTGCGTGACGCTCCGCTTCCTGCAGGGGCTGTCGGTCGCCGAGACCGCGCGGGTCATGGGGAAGAACGAGGGCGCGATCAAGACCCTCCAGTACCGGGCGGTGCGGACCCTGGCCCGACTGCTGCCGGAGGACAGCCGATGACATGTGGTGACGTGCGGTGACGTTCCGTTTCACAGAGACCGGCAGGGCGATCGCGCCCCCCGCAGGGCGTAACCCCGTCGACCGGTGGTCGTTGTGCGGTTTGCAGACTCCCCGCGGCCCGTCGCGTCCGGACTGCGGTGTCCGGGCCGCCGCTCCGGTACGGCCGTGCAACCCTCCTGTGGGGCAGGGAGTCGACTGTGCTGACGAGAGGAGGTGCCGCCCGTGATGGGAACCGTATCGCCGAGCCGGCGGGCAAAGGCCTTCGCCCAGGCCCTCGACGAGCGCGAGTCCGAGGGCACGGCGGCCGACCGGTCCGGGGGCGCGGCCTCCGGGACCCCGGCCGGGGCGGCGGAGAAGACGGGGGCCGGGCTGGCGGGCGGGCCGTCCGGGGGGCGGACGGCACTGCTGTCGATGGCCGACAGGCTCGGCGCCCTGCCGAAACCGTCGATGGACCCCGACGTCAAGGCCGCACAGCGGGCACAGCTCCTCGCCGCCGTGGAGAACGCCTTCGCCGGGAGCGGCGAGGGCGCCTCGGTCCCCGGCCCGCGCTCCGCCCGCACAGGGCGCCGCGGAACCCACCGGGCCTCTCTGCCGGGCCCGTTGAGCAGACTGCGGCCCAGGGCGAGGCTCACCAAGGGGCTGGCGGCGGGCGGCCTGAGCTTCGGCATCGCGGCGGGCGCCCTCGGCGGAGCCGCCGTGGCCAGCACCGACGCCCTGCCCGGTGACACCCTCTACAGCCTCAAACTGGGCATGGAGGACCTCAAACTCGGCATGGCGGACGACGAGGCCGACCGCGGCAGAGTCCATCTGGACCACGCCTCCACACGGCTGAACGAGGCCCGGCGCCTGCTGGAGCGCGGCCGGTCGGGCCCGCTGGACCACGAGTCGCTCGGCGAAATCCGCAGGACGCTCTCCCACATGCGCGACGACGTCTCCGAGGGCCACCGGCTGCTCAGCCAGGCGTACGAGCGCGAGGGCGAGATCGCCCCGATCCGCTCGCTGTCGTCCTTCTCCCGGACCCACCGCACCAAGTGGGACGAGGTGCGCGCGGGCCTTCCCGTCCAGCTCACCGACGTGGGCGACGAGGTCAGTTCGCTCTTCGACGCCATAGAGGACGAGGTCGGCCCGCTGAGGCCCCTGCTGGACCCCGGGCAGGAGGACACGGACTCCGCCGCCGACACCGGCCGCGGCGACCGGCCGGACGCCGGCCGGACGGGCCGGCCGTCGTCATCCGCGACCGGCGGGAGCGGTGCGGACGGCTCGGAGGAAGGCGGCCGGGACGGCGAACGGCAGCCCAGCCCCTCCGACTCGTCAGGCTCCACCGACCCGGACGGGGAGGGGCTCCTGCCCGACCCCGGCGACCTGCTGGAGCCCTCCCCCGGCGGGGACGGCGCGTCGGAGTCACCGGACGGCTCCCCCCGGCTCCCCGAGCCGGACATCACCATCCCGCCGCTCCTCCCGAACCTCCTGCCGGGGCTGGGGATCGAGGCGGGCGACGAATCCGACTAGCGGACGGGCGGCCGGTGTCCGGGAGAACACCGGCCGCCCGGAGCGCACACCGCCGGAACCCGTACCGGCGGGGCACCGCTCAGAAGAACACCGATCGCCGCCTCACCAGCAGCCGGTAGAGGGTGTGCTGGATCGTCTCGCGCACCTGGTCGGTGAGGTTGAACATCAGCATCGGATCGTCGACCGCCTCCGGCGGATAGTCGTCCATCGGGACCGGCTCGCCGAACTGGATCGTCCACTTCGTCGGCAGCGGCACCATCCCCAGCGGCCCCAGCCAGGGGAAGGTGGGCGTGACCGGGAAGTAGGGAATGCCCAGCAGCCGTGCCAGCGTCCTGAAGTCGCCCACCATCGGGTAGATCTCCTCCGCCCCGACGATCGAGCACGGCACGATAGGCACCCCGGTCCGCAGCGCCGTGGAGACGAAGCCGCCGCGCCCGAACCGCTGGAGCTTGTAGCGCTCGGAGAACGGTTTCCCCAGCCCTTTGAAGCCCTCCGGCATCACGCCGACGACCTCGCCCCGCTCCAGCAGCCGCTGGGCGTCCTCCGTGCACGCCAGGGTGTGCCCGGCCTTCCGGGCCAGCTCGTTGACGACCGGCAGCATGAAGACCAGATCGGCCGCCAGCAGCCGCAGGGCCCGCCCCGCCGGATGGTGGTCGTGCACGGCGACCTGAAGCATCAGCGCGTCCAGCGGCAGGGTCCCGGAGTGGTTGGCGACCACCAGCGCGCCGCCCTCGGAGGGGACGTTCTCGATGCCGAGCACCTCGACCCGGAAGTACTTCTCGTACACCGGCCGAAGCATCGACATCAGCACGTTGTCGGTGAGGTCGGCGTCGTAGCCGAACTCGTCGACCTCGTACTCCCCGGTGATCCGCCGCCGCAGGAAGGCCAGCCCCTCGGCGATCCTGCGGTCCCGGTCGCCCCGGCCCGGTTCCTCCCGCCGCGCCCCGGAACCGCTCCCCGGACCGGCCTGTGCACCTGCTTGCGAACCGGCCTCCGGCACGGCCGAGAGCGGCGTCTGCGCGCCGCCCCGGTCCTCCTCGCCGGTACGGCCGCCGCCCGCCGCCCGGCCCCGGGGGGTCCGTGCCGGGCCGCCGCGCGACCGGTCGTCGTCGAAGGGAATGACCTTGGCGTCAGCCATGGCGGACGACCTCCTCGATGCGGTCCACCGCGTGTGCGAGTCTCTCCGGCGGCAGCAGCCCCGGACCTCCGGCGCGCGCGAAGTCGGCGAAGGCACCGGCCGTGGTGTACCGCGGCCCGAAACCGAGGACCTCGCGCATCTGTGTGGTCTCCACGACCCTGCCGTGCGTCAGCAGACGGATCTGCTCGGCCGAGAAGTCCGTGACACCGACCGTGCGCAGCGCGGTCCCTGTCCACCGGATCGCCGGCAGCAGCAGGGGCAGCGTGGGCCGTCCCAGCCGCCGCGCGGCCTGGGACAGCAGCAGTACCCCGTCGCCCGCGATGTTGAACGTCCCCGCGTTGAGCGTGCCGCGCCGCGGCTCCCCGGCCGCCAGCCGCAGCACCTCGATGACGTCGTCCTCGTGGACGAACTGCAGCCGCGGGTCGTATCCGAGGACGGTCGGCAGCACCGGCAGCCGGAAGTACTCCGCGAGCGGCGTGTCCGCGCCGGGGCCGAGGATGTTGGCGAAGCGCAGCACGGTCACCGCCACGTCGGGACGGCGGCGGGCGAACCCGCGCACGTACTCCTCGACCTCCACGATGTCCTTGGTGAAGCCGCCGCCGGGCAGCGCCTTGGCCGGCGTGGTCTCGGTGAAAACCGCCGGATCACGGGACGAGGAGCCGTAGACGTTCGTGCTGGACTTCACCACCAGCCGCCGCACGGACGGCGCCTTCTGGCACGCGCCCAGGAGCTGCATGGTGCCGATGACGTTGGTCTCCTTGACCGACGCGCGGGTACCGGGCAGGAGCTGCACCCCGCTGACGTCCAGGTGCACGACGGTGTCCACGTCGTGCTCGGCGAGCACCCCGGCGACCGAGGGCTGCCGGATGTCGGCGCGGACGAACTCCGCCCCTCCGAGGTGGTGTCCGGGCGGCACGGCGTCCACTCCGACAACCCGGTCGACGTCGGGCTCGCGCAGGATCCGCCGTACGAAGCGCCCGCCGAGCCGGCGGGCGACGCCAGTGACGAGCACGACCTTGCCCAACGTTGCTCCCTCTCAGCGTGCGGTGGGCCGCCTCCTGGAAACCCTGCCACGGGCCCCGGCGGCCCTCCGTGTTCCTCGTCGTTCCTCGCGGTCTGTTGCCCGAACCGGTTGCGGGCGGGTCTGCGGCCACCGTATCGGCTGGCCGCCGCTTCACGGCGGAACGCCACCGCCCTCCCACCGACACGGCGGTGGGAGGGCGGTGGTCAGTGTGCGGCGCGCCCGCTCACTTCTTGTTGCGGCGCTGAACGCGCGTGCGCTTGAGCAGCTTGCGGTGCTTCTTCTTGGCCATCCGCTTGCGCCGCTTCTTGATAACAGAGCCCACGACTTACCCTCGCTCACTTCGTCACTCGGTGCGGGGCGTCCGAGCCCACACGACCTACGTCGGCCCAGCCTACCCGGAGCCGGATGGTGCTCGTGACACGAGGGGGGGGGTGACAAGCCCGTCGCTCCGCGGTTACGCGCTCTTCTCCGCCTCCACGTACGACTCGCGGAGGTACTCGTGGACGGCCTGCTCCGGCACCCGGAAGGACCTGCCCACCCGGATCGCCGGCAGATGACCGCTGTGCACCAAGCGGTACACGGTCATCTTGGACACTCGCATCACCGAGGCGACTTCCGCCACGGTCAGGAACACGACCTCGTTCAGAGGCCTCTCGGCAGCAGCCATGTCACACCTGAACCTTCCGCACATGTCGGGCACCGGCTTCCCCTCCGGTGTCTCCTGCTCGCATGCGCGCTCCTCCCCAGATTAGGGGCGGGTGATGCAAGTGGGGAAGAGGAGTGACCATCGGTCTCCTAATGTGACAGACGGGAACGATTGGGCGCATAGCGAGGGGGCGGACGGTAACCGTGTGACGCCATGGAGTCATCCGCCGGGGCACCCGCCCGCGCCCGCCCGTCCAGCCGGGCGACGGACGCCGCGAGGCCGTCCCCGGCGGCCGGGTCCGTTCCTCCGGTACCCGGCTGACCTGCCCCGCTGCCCGTCCGCGGCCCCCGGCCGCCGGCTCCACAACGGTCCCCGGCCACCGCCGCGGCAGTGAGGACCGTACGCCCGGGGAAGAGCGAGTGGGGGCGTGCGCCCGGCGCACCGGGCGACGGACGCGCTCCCTGCTGCTGAATCAGCGCGACTCCCCGTAAGCACCGGGGGTGGCGGGAGACGTACCCCGAACCGGGTCGCCATGTCGACACATCTCCCCTGCGCCGGTGCGAGAACGAGAGGCCCCTCCGCCGACAGGACACCGGACAGGGAGCGTAGAGGCCCGGGAGCCGCCGGAGTCCGCCCGGCCGGTCCGGCGGTGCCTGAACACGGCTCGGAACCCGGCTCCGCGGCGGCTCACGGCAGCAGCCCGTGCGCCGGGTACACCGAGCGCCGCGCGGCCAGCACCGCCTGGTCCAGGGCGCTCGCCGGGTCGTATCCCACCCCCCAGTCCGGCCACACCGGCTCGCGTCCGTCCGTCATCCGCCGCGGCGCGTCCTGCCGGGTGCGCGCGTACACCTGCTGCCGCCAGCCCTCCGGGATCATGGCCTTGGGGGCGATCGGCTCGCCCGCCGCGATCGCCACCAGATGCGTCCAGGAGCGCGGCACGACGTCGACCACCGCGTAACCGCCCCCGCCGAGCGCGACCCAACGCCCCTGCGCGTACTCGTGCGCCCAGTCGTGGCAGGCCGCGGCGGCCACCCGCTGCGCGTCGACGGTCACCGCCAGGTGCGCGAGAGGGTCCTCGATGTGCGTGTCGGCGCCGTGCTGGGTCACCAGTACCTGCGGCCGGAAGGAACGCAGCAGTTCCGGCACCACCGCGTGCAGCGCCCGCAGCCATCCGCCGTCGGATGTACCGGGCGGTACCGCGATGTTGACCGCGCTCCCCTCCGCCTTCTCACCGCCGGTCTCCTCCGGCCAGCCGGTCCCGGGAAAGAGCATGCGGGGATGCTCGTGCAGCGACACCGTCAGCACCCGCGGGTCGTCCCAGAAGGCCGCCTGGACGCCGTCCCCGTGATGGACGTCGATGTCCACGTAGGCGACCCGTTCGGCGCCCAGTTCCAGCAGCCGGGCGATGGCCAGGGAGGCGTCGTTGTAGACGCAGAAACCGGCCGCTCCGCCCGGCATCGCGTGGTGCAGTCCGCCGGCGAAGTTCACGCCGTGCAGGACGTCCCCGCGCCAGACCGCCTCGGCGGCCCCGACCGACTGCCCGGCGATCAGCGCCGAGGCCTCGTGCATCCCCTCGAAGGCCGGGTCGTCCTCGGTTCCGATGCCGTACGACCCGTCCGCCGCCCGGGGGTCCGCGGAGATCCGGCGCACGGTGTCGATGTAGTCGGAGCGGTGCACGAGCCCGAGTGTGGAGTCGCCCGCCGAGGCCGCGGCGACCACCTTCAGTCCGGAGGCGCCGGGCAGCCCGAACGCCTCGACGAGTCCCATGGTCAGCTTCAGGCGTACCGGGTCCATCGGATGCCCGGGCCCGAAGTCGTATCCGGTGACCGCCTCGTCCCACATCAACTGTGCGCCGCCGCTCATACCCGCCACCGTATCGGGCGGCCCGGGCGCCTCCCGCCCTGCCCCGGCCGACTCAGGCCAGGAGGAGGGCGGGCAGCTCGTCCATCGTGGAGAACAGCGCCGTCGCCCCCGACAGCCTCTCCCCCGGCGTCATGGCGGTGAACCCGTACACGTCCATCCCCGCCGCGACGGCCGCCCGCACTCCCAGAGGGCTGTCCTCGACCACGGCACAGCGCCCGGGCGGCACCCCCATCGCCTCGGCGGTGTGCAGGAAGAGATCCGGTGCGGGCTTTCCCCGTCCGACGTCCTGCGCACTGAAGACCCGCTTCTCCCCGAACCGCTCGTACAGCCCCGTCCTTCCCAGCGCCGCCCTTATCCGCTCATGGCCGCCGGACGAAGCCACGCAGTACGGCACGCCTTCATCGGCGAGGCGCCGCAGTACCTCGCCGACACCGGGTACGGGCAGCAGGTCACGCCGGAAGGCTTCGAAGACCCGGCCGTGGAAGACGGAGTCGAAGTCGTCGGGCAACCGCTGCCCGGAACGTTCCAGGATCAGATCATGGACCCGGTGCATGGCGGAGCCCATGTAGTCCCGGATGGATTCCTCGTATGTGGTCGGATGCCCCAGCTCCGTCAGACAGGCCGCGAGAATCCGGTTGGATATCGGCTCGCTGTCCACCAGGACACCGTCGTTGTCGAAGATCACCAGGTCATAACGCATACGCCACCCAACCCGAAGGCACGAGAGATCCCGTAAACGCGAGAATGCCCTGCCGGGAACCCGGCAGGGCATTCTCACAACACTTGTTCGGCGGCGTCCTACTCTCCCACACGGTCCCCCGTGCAGTACCATCGGCGCTGAAAGGCTTAGCTTCCGGGTTCGGAATGTAACCGGGCGTTTCCCTCTCGCTCTGACCACCGAAACACCATGACACACACGCAACCGCCGGCCAGACGGGTCGTGGTCTCAGAACCCACACAGTGGACGCGAACATCTACGGACAAGCCCTCGGCCTATTAGTACCGGTCAACTCCACCCCTTGCGGAGCTTCCATCTCCGGCCTATCAACCCGGTCGTCTCCCGGGAGCCTTACCCCCTCCAGGGGGTGGGAGCCCTCATCTCGAAGCAGGCTTCCCGCTTAGATGCTTTCAGCGGTTATCCCTCCCGAACGTAGCCAACCAGCCATGCCCTTGGCAGAACAACTGGCACACCAGAGGTTCGTCCGTCCCGGTCCTCTCGTACTAGGGACAGCCCTTCTCAAGACTCCTGCGCGCGCAGCGGATAGGGACCGAACTGTCTCACGACGTTCTAAACCCAGCTCGCGTACCGCTTTAATGGGCGAACAGCCCAACCCTTGGGACCGACTCCAGCCCCAGGATGCGACGAGCCGACATCGAGGTGCCAAACCATCCCGTCGATATGGACTCTTGGGGAAGATCAGCCTGTTATCCCCGGGGTACCTTTTATCCGTTGAGCGACGGCGCTTCCACCAGCCACCGCCGGATCACTAGTCCCGACTTTCGTCCCTGCTCGACCCGTCAGTCTCACAGTCAAGCTCCCTTGTGCACTTACACTCACCACCTGATGACCAACCAGGCTGAGGGAACCTTTGGGCGCCTCCGTTACCCTTTGGGAGGCAACCGCCCCAGTTAAACTACCCACCAGACACTGTCCCCGATCCGGATCACGGACCCGGGTTAGACATCCAGCACGACCAGAGTGGTATTTCAACAACGCCTCCACACACACTGGCGTGCATGCTTCACCGGCTCCCACCTATCCTACACAAGCCGAACCGAACACCAATATCAAGCTGTAGTAAAGGTCCCGGGGTCTTTCCGTCCTGCTGCGCGAAACGAGCATCTTTACTCGTAGTGCAATTTCACCGGGCCTATGGTTGAGACAGTCGAGAAGTCGTTACGCCATTCGTGCAGGTCGGAACTTACCCGACAAGGAATTTCGCTACCTTAGGATGGTTATAGTTACCACCGCCGTTTACTGGCGCTTAAGTTCTCAGCTTCGCCACCCCGAAGGATGACTGACCGGTCCCCTTAACGTTCCAGCACCGGGCAGGCGTCAGTCCGTATACCTCGCCTTACGGCTTCGCACGGACCTGTGTTTTTAGTAAACAGTCGCTTCTCGCTGGTCTCTGCGGCCACCCCCGGCTCACACCGCACGGGCGATCACCGGATGTGGCCCCCCTTCTCCCGAAGTTACGGGGGCATTTTGCCGAGTTCCTTAACCATAGTTCACCCGAACGCCTCGGTATTCTCTACCAGACCACCTGAGTCGGTTTGGGGTACGGGCCGCCGTGCAACTCGCTAGAGGCTTTTCTCGACAGCATAGGATCATCCACTTCGCCACCATCGGCTCGGCATCAGGTCTCAGGCCTCGTGCCAGACGGATTTACCTGCCTGGCGCCCTACACCCTTACCCCGGGACAACCACCGCCCGGGCTGGACTACCTTCCTGCGTCACCCCATCACTCACCTACTACCGGATCGGGCCGTCGGCTCCACCGGCACCGCACCCCGAAGGGCACGGGCGGCTTCACGGACTTAGCATCACCGGGCTCGGCCCTTGCGCTCCACAGCGGGTACCGGAATATCAACCGGTTATCCATCGACTACGCCTGTCGGCCTCGCCTTAGGCCCCGACTTACCCTGGGCAGATCAGCTTGACCCAGGAACCCTTGGTCAATCGGCGCAGGAGTTTCCCACTCCTGTATCGCTACTCATGCCTGCATTCTCACTCGTGAACCGTCCACCACTGCCTTCCGGCGCGGCTTCACCCGGCACACGACGCTCCCCTACCCATCGACACCCCCGTTGGAGGTTGATGTGCCGATGACACGACGTCGGCGGTGTGCTTGAGCCCCGCTACATTGTCGGCGCAGAATCACTTGACCAGTGAGCTATTACGCACTCTTTCAAGGATGGCTGCTTCTAAGCCAACCTCCTGGTTGTCTCTGCGACTCCACATCCTTTCCCACTTAGCACACGCTTGGGGGCCTTAGTCGATGCTCTGGGCTGTTTCCCTCTCGACCATGGAGCTTATCCCCCACAGTCTCACTGCCGCGCTCTGACTTGCCGGCATTCGGAGTTTGGCTAAGGTCAGTAACCCGGTAGGGCCCATCGCCTATCCAGTGCTCTACCTCCGGCAAGCAACACGCGACGCTGCACCTAAATGCATTTCGGGGAGAACCAGCTATCACGGAGTTTGATTGGCCTTTCACCCCTAACCACAGGTCATCCCCCAGGTTTTCAACCCTGGTGGGTTCGGGCCTCCACGACCTCTTACAGCCGCTTCACCCTGCCCATGGCTAGATCACTCCGCTTCGGGTCTTGGGCACGCTACTACGGTCGCCCTGTTCGGACTCGCTTTCGCTACGGCTTCCCCACACGGGTTAACCTCGCAACGCACCGCAAACTCGCAGGCTCATTCTTCAAAAGGCACGCAGTCACGACACGCCGGCAAACCGGCGTGCGACGCTCCCACGGCTTGTAGGCACACGGTTTCAGGTAC
>NZ_JBIHML010000001.1:2497500-3755000 GCF_043660855.1 Streptomyces shinuiensis
ACCACCGGAAGGAATGATTCCGGCGGGTGCGCAGCGTCCTCGCTGTGTGTTTCAAAGGAACCTCGCCCCCGGACGACCCTGCGGTCCCGGGAACGGGGCATCAACATATCTGGCGTTGACTTTTGGCACGCTGTTGAGTTCTCAAGGAACGGACGCTTCCTTCGGCACCCCTTCCGGGGCCCCTCCGGGCGCTTCCCTTCGGTGTCTCCGACTCTATCAGATCCCTTTTCGGTCTCCGAATCCCCGGCCGGCGGGGTCCTGCTTTTCCCTCTGCGCCGTTTCCGGCGCCTCCACCACCGTAGCGGATTCCCCGTCCGGCTCCTAATCGAGCCGCCCGGAGCGGAATTACGGCACGCCGCAATTCACCCCCGGAAGGGATTCACACCGAGTGAGTGGTCGCCGCCGAAGGCGACAGAAGAGCTGCCCGGCGTCGAATCGACTCCGTGGCAGCTCGGAGAACAGTACACGACCGCGAGCGGTCCATCAAACAGCACTAGCCGTTGCCGCCGGAGGCCAGCTCGCGGCTGCGGTCACGGGCCGCTTCCAGTGCCGCGATGAGGGCCGCGCGTACGCCGTGCCGCTCCAGTTCGCGGATGGCGCTGATCGTGGTGCCCGCCGGAGAGGTGACCGCCTCGCGGAGCTTGACCGGGTGTTCCCCGCTGTCCCGGAGCATCACCGAGGCGCCCACGGCCGCCTGGACGATCAGGTCGTGCGCCTTGTCCCGGGGGAGGCCGAGCAGGATGCCCGCATCGGTCATGGCCTCCACCAGGTAGTAGAAGTACGCCGGACCCGAGCCGGAGAGCGCCGTGGCGGCGTCCTGCTGGGACTCGGGTACGCGCAGCGTCTTGCCGACCGGCTGGAAGATCTCCTCGGTGCGGACGAGGTGGGCCTCGGTGGCGTGGGTGCCGGCCGAGATGACGGACATGCCCTCGTCCACCAGTACCGGGGTGTTGGGCATGACGCGGACGACCGGAGCGCCCTGGGCGAGGCGTTCCTCGATGAAGGCCGTCGGGATACCGGCGGCCGCGCTGACGACCAGGCGGTCGGCGGGCACGTGGGGGGCCAGTTCGCCGAGGAGGGTGGCCATGTCCTGCGGCTTGACCGCCAGGATGAGTGTGTCGGCCGTCTTGGCCGCCTCGGCGTTCGTGACCGCGGTGACGCCGTGGCGGACACGCAGTTCCTCGGCGCGCTCCGGCCGGCGGGCGGTGACCAGGAGGTCGGACGGGGACCAGCCGGCGCGGATCATGCCCGACAGCAGGGCTTCGCCGATCTTGCCGGTTCCGAGTACGGCGATCTTCTGGCTCATGGGACGGCTCACCTTGTCCGGGTCCGGTACGTGCGTGCTGCGCTTGCGTGTGTGCTGCGCTGCAATCCTCGCACTCGCGGCGGCGGCGCCGCCGGTTCGTCCATCTGGCGGTCAGGGGGTGCGGCGGCGGAGGGTGGCCGCGCCGAGGAAGAGGACGAGCAGGGCGCTTCCGGCGACGATCGCGATGTCGCGGGCGAGGTCGCCGGTGACATCGGGGTTGCGCAGGACCTCGTTCATGCCGTCCACCGCGTAGGACAGGGGCAGGACGTTCGAGACGGCCTCCAGGACGGGCTGCATGGTGTCGCGCGGTGTGAGCAGGCCGCAGAGCAGGAGCTGCGGGAGGATCAGCGCGGGCATGAACTGGACAGCCTGGAACTCGGTGGCGGCGAAGGCGGAGACGAACAGGCCCAGCGCGGTGCCGAGCAGGGCGTCGAGCAGGGCGATGAGCAGCAGCAGCCAGGGGGAGCCCGCGAAGTCCAGATCCAGGAACCAGATGGTCACCCCGGTGGCCAGGGCCGCCTGGGCGACGGCGAGCAGACCGAAGGCCAGTGCGTAGCCCAGGATCAGGTCGGCCTTGCCCAGCGGCATGGACAGCAGGCGTTCCAGGGTGCCCGAGGTGCGTTCGCGCAGGGTGGCGATGGAGGTGACCAGGAACATCGTGATCATCGGGAAGATGCCGAGCAGCGAGGCTCCGACGCGGTCGAAGAGTTCGCGGTCGTCGGCGTAGACGTAGTACAGCAGGACCGTCAGCAGCACGGGGACGAGCAGCAGCAGCGCGATCGTGCGGGGGTCGTGCGCGAGCTGGCGCAGTACGCGGCGGGCGGTGGCCAGGGTCCGGAGCGCGCTCACCGGGTCTCCTCTCCGTCGGTCTTCTCGTTCTTTCCGCGGGCGGTGCCGACCAGGTGGAGGAAGGCGTCCTCGACGGTGCGGGTGCGGGTGCGGGTCCGCAGGGCGTCGGGGGTGCCGTCGGCCAGGAGACGGCCGGCGCGCATCAGCAGCAGGCGGTCGCAGCGGTCGGCCTCGTCCATGACGTGGGACGAGACGAGCAGGGTGGTGCCGCGCTCGGCCGCGAGGCGGTGGAAGAGTCCCCACAGGTCGCGGCGGAGGACGGGGTCGAGGCCGACGGTGGGTTCGTCGAGGACCAGCAGTTCGGGGGAGCCGAGCAGGGCGACGGCCAGGGAGACCCTGGAAAGCTGCCCGCCGGAGAGGTTGCCGGCGAGGGCGTCGGCGTGGGTGGTGAGGTCGACGTCGGTGAGGGCGCGTTCGACCTGTCCGCGGCGGTCGGCGCGGGGCAGGCCCAGGACGGAGGCGAAGTACTCCAGGTTCTGGCGGATGGTCAGGTCGGTGTAGACGGAGGCGGCCTGGGTGACGTATCCGACGCGGGAGCGCAGCGGTGCGGCTCCGGCCGGCCTGCCGAGCACGTCGAGGGTGCCGGTGACCTTCGCCTGGGTGCCGGCGATGGCGCGCATCAGGGTGGACTTGCCGCAGCCGCTGGGGCCCAGCAGGCCGGTGACGGTGGAACGTGGGACCTCGAAGGAGAGGCCGTCGACGACGGTGCGGCCACCGCGGACGACGGTGAGGCCGTCGGCTCCGACGGCCGGCCCCGCAACAGAATTCATCATGCGTTGAATAATGCTCCCGTGCCGGTCCGGGCGTCAAGCGGAGTGGGGCCGGACATGCCGACGCCCCCCGTCCGGGACGGACGGGGGGCGTTGCCGGTGGTGTCGCGGGGCGGGCGCTCCGGCCCGCTTCCCTTCAGCGCCTGCGGCCGGGCCTCCCGGAGCCGCGGCGGGCGGCCGGGTTGCCGCGGCGCGCGGCACGGGCGGCGCCGCGGCGCTCGTACCGTGCGACGGCCCGGTCGTACTCGGCGCGCCGCAGCTTCTCGCCGGGGGCCTCGACCAGGCTGCGCGCGGCGTAGGCGAGCAGGACGCCGAGGAAGCCGATCATCTTGATCGGTCGCATCGCGGCGTCGTCGGAGCGGGCCTCGCCGGGCTCGCGGGTGTAGTCGGTGAGGGTGCGGCTGAAGGCCATGGAGCTGGACAGGCCCAGGGCGACCACGAGCAGGACGCCGATCACACCGCCGTCCGCGAAGGTGCTTCCCCCGTACGCCAGCCGCAGCACCCAGGCCCCGGCGGCGGCCAGCAGCAGCGCCCCGAGTCCGAGGGCGATCCGGCGCAGGAGGTAGCCACCGGAGTGGTCCACCCAGGTGGTGCCGTAGAACCGGATCGGCTCGGGCTCGGGGTGCTCCCGCTTCTCGCTCATGGTGTCGATTATGCGGGCGGGTGCCCGGGAGGCGTCGTGGGCGGGGTCAGCCGAGCTTGGTGACGTCCCGCACCGCGCCCTTGTCGGCGCTGGTGGCCATGGCCGCGTAGGCGCGCAGGGCGGCGGAGACCTTGCGGTCGCGCGCCGCCGGCGCGTACCGGCCGCCGAGCGCCTCGCGGCGGGCGGCGAGGGTGGCCTCGTCGACCTTCAGCTCGATGGTGCGGGCGGGGATGTCGATGCTGATCAGGTCGCCGTCCTCGACCAGGGCGATGGTGCCGCCCGCGGCCGCCTCCGGGGAGGCGTGGCCGATGGACAGCCCCGAGGTGCCGCCGGAGAAGCGGCCGTCGGTGATCAGCGCGCACTCGGCGCCCAGCCCGCGGCCCTTGAGGAAGGAGGTCGGGTAGAGCATCTCCTGCATGCCGGGGCCGCCCCTGGGGCCCTCGTAGCGGATGACGACGACGTCGCCCTCCTTGACCTGCTTGCCCAGGATCTTCTCGACGGCCTCCTCCTGCGACTCGCAGACCACGGCCGGGCCGCTGAAGGTCAGGATGGACTCGTCGACGCCGGCGGTCTTCACCACGCAGCCGTCGACGGCGAGGTTGCCGTGCAGGACGGCCAGTCCGCCGTCCTTGGAGTAGGCGTGCTCCACGTCGCGGACGCAGCCGCCGGCCGCGTCGGTGTCCAGGGACTCCCAGCGCTCGGACTGCGAGAAGGCGCTGGCGGAACGGACGCAGCCGGGGGCGGCGTGGAACAGCTCGACGGCCTCGGGCGACGGGGAGCCGCCACGGATGTCCCAGGTCTTGAGCCATTCGGCCAGGGAGTCGGAGTGGACGGTGCGGACGTCCTCGTTGAGCAGGCCCGCGCGGTACAGCTCGCCCAGGATGGCGGGGATGCCGCCGGCCCGGTGGACGTCCTCCATGTAGTACGAGCCGTTGGGCGCGACCTTGGACAGGCACGGCACGCGGCGCGAGATGGCGTCGATGTCGGTCAGCCCGAAGTCCAGCCCGGCCTCCTGCGCGGCGGCGAGCAGGTGCAGGATCGTGTTGGTGGAGCCGCCCATGGCGATGTCGAGGGCCATGGCGTTCTCGAAGGCGGCGCGGGAGCCGACGGCGCGCGGCAGGACGGTGGCGTCGTCCTGCTCGTAGTGGCGCCTGGTGACCTCCACGACCGTGCGGCCGGCGTTCTCGTACAGCGCCCGGCGGGCGGTGTGGGTGGCCAGCACCGAGCCGTTGCCGGGCAGGGAGAGGCCGATGGCCTCGGTGAGGCAGTTCATCGAGTTGGCGGTGAACATGCCCGAGCAGGAGCCGCAGGTGGGGCAGGCGTTCTCCTCGATGAGCGCCATGTCCTCGTCGGAGACGGCTTCGTCGGCCGAGTCGGCGATGGCGCTGATCAGGTCGAGCTTGCGGACCGTGCCGTCGACGAGTGTGGTGCGGCCGGACTCCATCGGCCCGCCGGAGACGAAGACCGTGGGGATGTTCAGGCGCATCGCGGCCATCAGCATGCCCGGGGTGATCTTGTCGCAGTTGGAGATGCAGATCAGGGCGTCGGCGCAGTGGGCCTCGACCATGTACTCCACGGAGTCCGCGATCAGGTCGCGGGAGGGCAGGGAGTAGAGCATGCCGCCGTGCCCCATGGCGATGCCGTCGTCCACGGCGATGGTGTTGAACTCGCGCGGAACACCGCCCGCCTCCTTGATCGCCTCGCCGACGATCCGGCCGACCGGCTGGAGGTGGGTGTGCCCGGGAACGAACTCGGTGAAGCTGTTGGCCACCGCGACGATCGGCTTGCCGAAGTCCTCGCGCGCTACGCCGGCGGCCCGCAGGAGGGCGCGGGCGCCCGCCATGTTGCGGCCGTGGGTGACGGTGCGGGACCTCAGCTGGGGCATGGTGCTCCACTCCTTCGTGAACCGTGGGAAGACCGTCGGGCGCGGCCTTCGGGCCATGGCTGCCGAGCGTACGCCTCCCGCTCAAGATCTGGACGAAAAGTCCGGATCGTAAGACATGGGGGATGCTGGATTCACCCTCCGCGCAAGTGTTCGCCGGCTGCTCGGGCCGGGCCGTCCGGGGCGCCCGGCCCGGCGGGTCCGGTCAGATGGTGCTGGACGGCCGGTGCGAGGCGGGCGATCAGCTCCTCGGGATCCGCGGAGGCCAGCGGCTCGATCTCCAGGACGTACCGCATGATCGCCACGCCCACCATCTGCGCGGCGGCCAGCTCCACCCGCAGCCGGCGGTCCGGGGCGTCCAGCCGGCGTGCCACCCGGGCCATCAGCTGCCGCGTCACCATGCCGCGGAAGAGCCGGGCGGCGGTCTCGTTGCTGAGCGCCGAGCGGACGACGGCCAGCAGGGGCGCGCGGCCGGCCGGGTCCTCCCAGACGCCCAGGAAGAAGCGGACGAGTTCCTCGCCCAGGCCGTCGGGGCCGTGCGGGGCGAGGTGGCCCAGGCCCTCGGCGGCGGGGGCGAAGGAGACCTCGGCGGCGGCCTCGAAGACCCGTTCCTTGGTCCCGAAGTAGTGGTGGACCAGGGCCGGGTCCACCCCGGCGCCGCGGGCGATGGAGCGGATGGAGGCCTTGTCGTAACCGCGCCCGGCGAACTCCGCGCGGGCCGAGGCCAGGATGCGGTCGCGTGCCGCCTCCCCCGCCGCGGCGCGGTCGGCCGACGCGGGGCGGCCGCGGCGGCGCGCGGGCCGGGCGTCGGCGTCCCGGCCGCTCACGGTCCGGCCTTCCGGGGAACGGGGGCCAGGTGGCGGCGGGTGAAGGCCAGGGCCTCGGCGAGGTCGGCCTCGCGCTCGGCCGACGACATCGCCCGGCGGGTGTTGACCTCGACCACCACGTGCCCGTCGAAGCCGCCCGCCGCCAGGCGCTCCAGGACCTCCGCGCACGGCTGGTCGCCGCGCCCGGGGACGAGGTGCTCGTCCTTGGCGGAGTCGGTGCCGTCGGCGATGTGGATGTGCGCCAGGCGGTCGCCCATGCGGTCCACCATCGCCAGGGTGTCGTTGCGGGCGGTGGCGGTGTGGGACAGGTCGAGGGTGAAGTGGCGGTAGTCGTCCTCGGTCGGGTCCCAGGCGGGGGCGTAGGCGAGCATCTCGCGGTCGCGGTAGCGCCAGGGGTACATGTTCTCGACGGCGAAGCGGATGCCGGTCTCGTCCGCCATCCGCCACACGCCGCGCACGAACTCCCGCGCGTAGGAGCGCTGCCAGCGGAACGGCGGGTGCACCACGACCGTGCTCGCGCCCAGCTTCTCGGCGGCCTCGCGGGAGCGCTGGAGCTTGGTCCAGGGGTCCTTGGACCACACGCGCTGGGTGATCAGCAGGCAGGGGGCGTGGACGGCGAGGACCGGGACGCCGTGGAAGTCGGAGAGCCTGCGCAGCGCCTCGACGTCCTGACTGACCGGATCGGTCCACACCATGACCTCCACCCCGTCGTAACCGAGGCGTGCGGCGGTCTCGAAGGCCGTCGCCGTGGTCTCCGGATAGACGGAGGCCGTGGAGAGGGCGACCTTCGGTGCCGGAAGGGACAGCTCTGGATCGACCACGCACAACAGCCTACGGCGAGCGGGAGGGCGTTACGGAGGTCGTCGTGGGGCCCACGGGGCGGGGTGTGGGGAAGGTCACGGGGTTCCGTTGCCGGACAGGGTGTCCAGCCGGCGCAGGATGACGCCCTCGCGCAGCGCCCAGGGGCAGATCTCCAGCCGCTCCACACCGAACAGGTCCATGGCGCCCTCCGCCACCAGCGCACCCGCCAGCAACTGCCTGGCCCGTCCCTCGGAGACGCCGGGGAGGGCGGCGCGTTCGGCGGTCGGCATGTCGGCCAGCCTGGGCACCCACTCCTCCAGCGACGCGCGTACCAGCTCGCGCTGCGTGTAGGGGCCCTCGGCGGAGCGGGGGGCGCCCGCCAGCCGGGCGAGCTGTTTGAAGGTCTTGGAGGTGCCCACCACGTGGTCGGGGGCGCTCAGCCGGCTGAAGTCCCCGACGACCCGGGCGATCTCGTGCCGCACGTGGCGGCGCAGCGCGCGGATGTCGGCGGGGGCGGGCGGATCGCCGGGCAGCCAGGAGCCCGTGAGACGGCCGGCGCCCAGCGGCAGCGAGGCTGCGGCGTCGGGCTGCTCGTCGATGCCGTACGCGATCTCCAGCGAGCCGCCGCCGATGTCGAGGAGCAGCAGCCGTCCGGCCGACCAGCCGAACCAGCGGCGGGCGGCGAGGAAGGTCAGCCGGGCCTCGTCCTCGCCGGAGAGCACTTTCAGCCCCACGCCCGTCTCGGCGGCGACCCGCTCCAGCACGTGGTCGGCGTTGGCGGCGTCCCGTACGGCCGAGGTGGCGAACGGCAGCAGGTCCTCCACGCCCTTGTCCTCGGCGACGACCATCGCCTCCCGGACGGTCGCGGCGAGTTTCTCGACGCCGGCCGGGCTTATGGAGCCGTCCTCGTCGAGGAGTTCGGCCAGGCGCAGTTCCGCCTTGTGGGAGTAGGCGGGCAGGGGGTGGGCACCCCGGTGTGCGTCCACCACCAGCAGGTGAACGGTGTTGGAACCCACGTCGAGGACACCGAGTCTCATGGGGGGCCACGCTACTGCGGAAGGACGGTGATCTGGAGCCCGCCCCGTGGTGCATACCCTGGGTGCGTGGCGAAGACGAAAACGGTGAAGCCGGACAAAGAGGCGAACGCGGGCGGGAAGCGGCGCCGGGCCGCGGGCGAGGAGGTGGAGCTGGACCACACCCGGATGTGGGTGGAGTTCCCGGACCCGGCGGACGACGAGCAGGTGTTCCGGTGCGACCTGACCTGGCTGACCTCCCGCTGGGGCTGCATCTTCGGCCAGGGGTGCCAGGGCATCAGCGCGGGGCGCGCGAGCGACGGCTGCTGCACGCTGGGCGCGCACTTCTCGGACGAGGACGACGAGAGGCGTGTTGCGGCGCACGTGGCGCGGCTCACGCCCGAGAGCTGGCAGTTCCACGCGGAGGGTTCCTCCGGGCGCGGCTGGGCCGAGGTGAACGAGGACGGCGAGCGCCAGACCAGGCTGCACCGGGGCGCGTGCATCTTCCTCAACCGCCCCGGCTTCTCCGGCGGGATCGGCTGCGCACTGCACACGATGGCCCTGCGGGAGGGCCGCGAGCCGCTGGAGACCAAGCCGGACGTGTGCTGGCAGCTACCGGTCCGGCGGACGTTCGAGTGGGTGGAGCTGCCGGACGGCGAGCAGCGGCTGTACGTGTCGATCGGCGAGTACGACCGCCGCGGCTGGGGTCCGGGCGGGCACGACCTGCACTGGTGGTGCACCGGCGCGCCGTCGGCGCACGGGGCCGGCGAGCCGGTGTACGTCTCGTACCGGCCGGAGCTGACGGAGCTGATGGGCCCGGCCGGGTACGCGCGGCTGGCCGAGCTGTGCGAGGAGCGGCTGGCGGCGGAGCTGCCGCTGGTGGCACCGCACCCCGCGGACGGGCCCGCGGGCGGTCCCGCCAAGGGTGCCGCGGGACCGCCCGCGGGCCGTGCCGAACCGGGACGTGCGGAGCCGGGGCACCCGATGCCGGGGTGAGAGGCGCCGACCCGCGGGCGGCCGCCGGCCCGGGCCGCTAGTCCGGCTGCCCCGCCGGGGGCGGTGAGGGCTCCGCGGGCGGTGTGCTCGACGGCGGCTCGGGGGTCGGTTCGGGCGCGGGCGGCTCGGACGGCTCAGGCTCCGGGGGTGGGGAGGGACGCGGTTCGGCGGGCTCCGAGGCGCCGTGCCCCCGGAGGGTGATCACCGCCTTCGCCGGGGCGACCGAGATCCGCGCGGTCCACGCGCCCGCCGGCTCCCGCGACCGGTCCACGGTGACGGTGATCACGGCCGACTCACCGGGCCGCAGCGTCCCGTGCGCACGGTCCAGCCGCAGCCAGAGGGCGTCCACCGAGGCCGTCCAGTCGACCGGGGAACCGCCGGAGGCGACGAGGGTGACGACGGTGGCGTCCCCGGACGGCTGGGCCTCGACCGTCAGCCGGCCCGGACCCGTGCCGGCGTCCCCGCGCGGCGGGCCCTCATCGTCCGCTCCGTCCGGGCGGCCCGTGCCGGAGGACGGGGCGTCCCGCCCTTTCCCGCCGTCCGTGCCGGCCACGTCGACGCGGACGCCCGATCCGTCGCGGGAGGCTCCGGCGCCCCCCGTCCGGCCCCCGTCGCCCTGGGGGCCGCCGTACGAGCCGCCCGGATCGCGTCGCTCGGACGCCGAGACGGGGGCACCGCCCGGGCCGCCGTCCGCCGGCGCGCCGCGGTACGCGGCCCACAGCGCCAGCAGCGGCGCGGCGACGACGGTGGCGACGACCGTGGTGGTCACCGCCCGGCTGCGCAGCCGGTCGAAGCGCTCGGCGCGGTCCCGGGTGGTGACGGGGAAACCGCGCCGGTCGAAGCGCGGGGTGTGCTGGGCCCGCGCGCGCTGCGCGGCGAGCATCGCGGCGTGCACCTCCGCACGGGGGGCGGGCAGCACGGTGAGCGCGCCGACGTCCGCGGGGGCGGTGCCCGGCCACGGGCCGCCCGCCAGCACCCGTTCGGCGGTGCGGCGGCACTCGGGGCACTCGTCCACGTGCCGCACCAGCTCCCGGCGGAGCGCGCTGCCCAGCAGCACCTCCCGGTCCCCGGCGAGCCGGGCGACTGCCGGGCAGCCGCCCCGGTCGACGACGGCGAGCGCGGTGCGGGTGCGCTCCACCTCGCAGGCCGCGCTGGACAGCAGCAGTTCGGTGCCGTCGTGGTCCGTGCCGAGGACGGCGGCGACCTCGTGGACCGGCAGATGGTGGCGTACGGCCAGCTCCAGGGCCTCGCGCTGCTCGGGGCCGGTGCCGGCGGCCTCCGGCCAGGCGAGTGCGGCCAGCGCGCGGCGGCGCGCGGTGGCCAGGGGGCCGGGAAGCTCCGGGGGCTCGGGGCGGACGCCCTGCCGCTCGGCCAGGAGCCGCAGGCAGGACCAGCGGGCCAGCGCGTACAGCCAGGGCCGGTGCAGCGCCGTGTCGGCGGGGGTGCGGCCTCGGCGGCGCTGCCGCTCGGCGACGGCGAGGGCCTCGCCGAGGACGGAGACGGCCGCCTCGTGCTCGCACATGACGGACAGGCAGTAGGTGAACAGCCCGTCCAGGTGGTCCCGGTAGGGGTCGACGGGCACCGGCGGCCGGGCCGCGGCGCGGTGCGTGCCACGGTGCGCCCGGTGTACGCCGGCGGTGTGCGTGGGGTGCTCGCGCCGAGTGCTCATCACCCAGCCGACCGTAGGCGGAAGGCCGGGCATCGCTGGTGATGCTTGCATGGGTTTAACCCTTACGGGTGACGATCTGCGGTAAAACGCACAAACGCTCAGCGATGGGTGGCAAGGGGGTGTGCGAGGGCGCACGGAGACCGGGAGCGTACGGTGTCCGCCGCCCCACCGGCCCGATCTGCCCCATGCCCGTCCGGTACCCGCCCCGCACCCTGCCTCGCGTCCCGCCTCACGCCCGCCGGGCCCGGTTGTCAGAGGCTCCGGCTACCGTGAGGCCCATGGCTGCCCGCAAGTCGTCCGCCAAGGACCGCCCCGCCCACCGATGCACCGAGTGCGGCTACACCACCGCCAAATGGCTCGGCCGCTGCCCGGAGTGCCACGCCTGGGGCACCGTCGAGGAGACCGGCGGCACCCCGGCCGTCCGCACCACCGCGCCCGGCCGGGTCTCGTCCCCCGCGCTGCCCATCGGCCAGGTGAACGGGCAGGTGGCCACCGCGCGCAGCACGGGCGTGCCGGAGCTGGACAG
Source organism: Streptomyces shinuiensis (assembly GCF_043660855.1). Classification (NCBI taxonomy): domain Bacteria; kingdom Bacillati; phylum Actinomycetota; class Actinomycetes; order Kitasatosporales; family Streptomycetaceae; genus Streptomyces; species Streptomyces shinuiensis. The sequence continues at coordinate 2,508,783 of NZ_JBIHML010000001.1, forward strand.
GGTGCTGGGCGGCGGGCTGGTGCCGGGCGCGGTGGTGCTGCTGGCGGGCGAGCCGGGAGTGGGGAAGTCCACGCTCCTGCTGGACGTCGCGGCCAAGGCCGCCGACGCCGACCGCCGCACGCTCTACGTCACCGGCGAGGAGTCGGCCGGGCAGGTGCGGCTGCGGGCGGACCGGATCGGGGCGATAAGCGATCACCTGTACCTGGCGGCCGAGACGGACCTGTCGGCCGTCCTGGGCCATCTGGACGAGGTGAAGCCCGCACTGCTGGTCCTGGACTCGGTGCAGACGGTCGCCTCCCCCGAGATCGACGGCGCGCCCGGCGGCATGGCGCAGGTGCGGGAGGTGGCCGGGGCGCTGATCCGGGCCTCCAAGGAGCGCGGGATGTCCACGCTGCTGGTGGGCCACGTCACCAAGGACGGCGCCATCGCCGGTCCGCGCCTGCTGGAGCACCTGGTGGACGTGGTCCTGCAGTTCGAGGGCGACCGGCACGCCCGGCTGCGGCTGGTGCGCGGAGTGAAGAACCGCTACGGCGCCACGGACGAGGTGGGCTGCTTCGAGCTGCACGACGAGGGCATCACCGGTCTGGCCGACCCGTCGGGCCTCTTCCTCACCCGCCGGGACGAGCCCGTGCCCGGCACCTGTCTGACCGTCACCCTGGAGGGCCGCCGCCCGCTGGTGGCCGAGGTGCAGTCGCTGACGGTGGACTCGCAGATCCCCTCCCCCCGGCGCACCACGTCCGGGCTGGAGACCTCGCGCGTGTCGATGATGCTGGCCGTGCTGGAGCAGCGGGGCCGGATCAACGCGCTGGGCAAGCGGGACGTCTACACCGCCACCGTCGGCGGGGTGCGGCTGTCGGAGCCCGCGGCCGACCTGGCGATGGCGCTCGCGCTGGCCAGCGCCGCCAGCGACACCCCCCTCCCGAAGAACCTGGTGGCCATCGGCGAGGTGGGCCTGGCCGGCGAGGTCAGGCGGGTGACGGGTGTGCAGCGCCGGCTGGCGGAGGCCGCGCGGCTGGGTTTCACCCACGCGCTGGTGCCCACCGACCCGGGCAGGGTGCCGCCGGGGATGCGGGTGCGGGAGGTGGCGGACATAGGGGAGGCGCTGCGGGTCCTGCCCGCCCGGCCGCCCCGGTCCGGGCGTTCCGAAAGCTCCGAACGGTCCGATCGTGACGGGGCCGATCGGAGCACGCCACACGAGGGCTAGTACCGCCGGTAGACTTTGCCCTGGTCTCGCCCGTACGTACGCATGACCCGAAGGAGTGCCGTGGCAGCCAACGACCGGGCAGCAACCGGCGCCGACGGCCTGTTGCGCGCCTCACTGAGCGCGGTCGCGCCCGGTACGGCCCTGCGCGACGGCCTGGAGCGCGTCCTGCGGGGGAACACCGGCGGACTCATCGTCCTGGGCATGGACAAGCACGTCGAGGCGCTGTGCTCGGGCGGTTTCGTGCTGGACGTGGAGTTCAGCGCGACGCGGCTGCGCGAGCTGTGCAAGCTGGACGGCGCGCTGATCCTCGACAAGGACATCACCAAGATCGTTCGGGCGGGCGTGCAGCTCGTACCGGACGCCTCGATCCCGACGGAGGAGACGGGCACCCGGCACCGCACCGCGCAGCGGGTGTCGATCCAGACCGGCTTCCCGGTGGTGTCGGTGAGCCAGTCGATGCGGCTGATCGCGCTGTACGTGGACGGCCAGCGGCGCGTGCTGGAGGACTCGGCGGCGATCCTGTCCCGGGCCAACCAGGCGCTGGCGACGCTGGAGCGGTACAAGCTGCGCCTGGACGAGGTGGCGGGCACGCTCTCCGCGCTGGAGATCGAGGACCTGGTGACGGTCCGGGACGTCTCCGCGGTGTCGCAGCGGCTGGAGATGGTGCGGCGGATCGCCACGGAGATCGCCGAGTACGTGGTGGAGCTGGGCACGGACGGGCGGCTGCTCTCCCTCCAGCTCGACGAGCTGATCGCGGGTGTGGAGCCCGAGCGCGAGCTGGTCGCGCGCGACTACGTGCCCGAGCCGACCGCCAAGCGGTCCCGCACCGTCGGCGAGGCGCTGACCGAGCTGGACCGGCTGACCCACACCGAGCTGCTCGAACTGCCCACGGTGGCCAAGGCCCTGGGGTACAGCGGCTCGCCGGAGACGCTGGACTCGGCCGTCTCGCCGCGCGGTTACCGCCTGCTGGCGAAGGTGCCGCGGCTGCCGAACGCCGTGATCGAGCGGCTGGTCGAACACTTCGGCGGGCTGCAGAAGCTGCTGGCCGCGAGCGTGGACGACCTGCAGACCGTCGACGGGGTGGGCGAGGCGCGGGCCAGGTCGGTCCGCGAGGGCCTGTCGCGGCTGGCGGAGTCGTCGATCCTGGAGCGGTACGTCTGACGCGTTCGGACGGGCCGGGCCGACGGGCGCGGCGGCCCGGCCCGTCCGGTCCGCGGCGCGGACGGTTCACGGCCGCGGCTCAGTCCTTGGTGAGGACGAACGAGGTGCGCACCTTCTCCAGGCCCTCCACCTCGGCCTCGACCAGATAGGTGCCGGTCTTCGCCCTGGCCCCCGGCGTACCGCACTCGGGTGTGCTGTGCCTGCGGTCCCACTCCAGGGTGCGGACGGCCGTACCGCCCGCCGGGACCTTGTAGAGGGCCGAACGGGCGCCCTTCGGGCAGTGCTCGGACTTCCAGACCTTCTCGTCGCCGTCCTCGGTCTCGATGATGGTGAAGGCCGCGGCATCGGTGCCGAAGTCGACCTTGCAGGCGCCGCCGCCCTCGTTCCGCACGGTCAGCCGGAAGACCGGTTCCTCGCCGGGCGCGTACCGGTTCTCCTCACTGCGCAGCGTCAACTCGACCGAGCCGGGGCGGCAGTCGGGTAGGGCGGAGTCGGCCGGCACGGCCTCGACCCCGCCCGAGGCGACACCGGCGGAGCCGCCGCCCGCTCCCGCGGCACCCGGACCGCCCGAACCGGAACCGTTCGCGCCGCCTTCGCCCTCGCCGTCCGCGCCTCCGCCGCCGGTGCCCCCGGGGCCTCCCGACCCGTCCGATCCGCCCGAACCGCCGGTGCCTCCGCCGGACTCCTCACGCCCGCCGGGGCGTTCGCTGATCAGGGACTCGGACGAGGACGGCCCGGGTGTGATGGTGCCCGGCACCTCGCTGCCGCCCTGTTTCCCGCCCTGATCGCTCCCGCCGCCTCCAGCCGGCCCCCCGGACCTGACGGCCCATATGACGAGCAGTGCCAGGACGAGCAGGAGCACAAGCACGACCGCCCTTCGCCTCCAGTAGATGGAGGAGGGAAGGGGCCCAACCGGATTGCGCAGAGATCCCACGCGCAAACCTTACGAGACATCATGTGCCCCATACGGTCTTACCCGCCGCACAGGAGACCAACTTTTATGATGAACGGCCCGCCGGAGCCCGACGACCATCAGGGGTGACACCCGACTGTCGCGGGGAGTGACCGTACGCTTCCTTTTCGTACCGTTCACGCATGAGCAGTGATCTTCGAAGCGATCCCCCGGACGCCTCCCGGGACGGCCTCCACAGCGACCTCTACCGGGACGTCACCGGCTTCGCGCACGACACCCCGGGCTGGGTGCACTCGCTCGCCGAGTACGGCACCGAGGGCGGGCTGCTGGTCCTCGCCGCGCTGCTGGCTGCGGCGTGCTGGCGGGTCCGGCGCGCCGAGCCGGGGATCCTCGCGCGGGCTCTGCTGGGCGGGGCGGCGGTGGCGGCGGCGTACGGCGTCAGCGAGGCCGTCAAGCTGGTCGTACGGCAGGAGCGGCCGTGCCGGGCCGTGGCGGGCGCGCCGGCCCCGATCGCCCCCTGCCCGGAGCCGGGCGACTGGTCCTTCCCCAGCAACCACGCCACCATCGCCGCCGCCACGGCGGTGGCCGTCGTACTGGTCTGGCGGGCGGCGGCCTGGCTGGTGCTGCCGCTGGCGGTGCTGACGGCCTTCTCCCGGGTGTTCCTCGGGGTGCACTACCCGCACGACGTGGTGGCGGGCGCGTTGCTGGGCGCGGCCGCGGTACTGCTGGTGACCCGGTCGGCGGCGGGACCGGCGACCGCACTGACGGACCGGGTACGGGCCAGGCTCGGCCGCGCCAGACCCGCCTCGTAGGCGGCGATCGCCGCCGGTCCGCGTCACCGCCCGAAGCCGGGCGGCACTCCCCTCGGACGAAAGGGGCGCATCGGGACGGGTGGTGCCTGCCGCCCATCGGCGCGGGCCGCTTCGCTGCCGCGCCCCTCCGTGTCAGGATCGGAGACGCCATGACTGCGACCACATCCGAGCACAGCGCCACCGGTCTGACCGCGACCGGCCTCCGTCCCCCCGAGTCCCCCGCCCCCTCCGATCTCCACGGACCGGTCATCGACTGGTTCGGCGAACACGCCCGCGACCTGCCCTGGCGCCGCCCCGAGGCGGGCGCCTGGGGTGTGATGGTCAGCGAGTTCATGCTCCAGCAGACACCCGTCAGCCGGGTGCTGCCCGTGTACGAGCAGTGGCTCGCCCGCTGGCCGCGCCCCGCCGACCTGGCCGCCGAGCCGCCCGGTGAGGCGGTGCGCGCCTGGGGCCGGCTGGGTTATCCGCGCCGGGCCCTGCGGCTGCACGGCGCCGCCGCCGCCATAACGGAACGGCACGGCGGCGACGTACCCAAGGAGCACGCACAGCTCCTGGCGCTGCCGGGGGTGGGCGAGTACACGGCGGCGGCCGTGGCCTCCTTCGCCTACGGCCAGCGGCACGCGGTGCTGGACACCAACGTCCGGCGGGTCTTCGCCCGCGCGTTCGGCGGCCGCGAGTTCCCCCCGACCGCCACCACCGCCGCCGAGCGCAGGCTCGCCCGGGCCGTCCTGCCCGAGGAGGACGCGACGGCAGCGCGCTGGGCCGCGGCCACGATGGAGCTGGGCGCCCTGGTGTGCACGGCCCGCAAGCCGGACTGCGAGAACTGCCCGATCATGGACCTGTGCGCCTGGCGCCGCGCCGGCTCGCCCGCGCACGACGGCCCGCCGCGCCGCGGCCAGAGCTACGCGGGCACCGACCGCCAGGTGCGCGGCAGACTGCTGGCCGTGCTGCGCGAGGCCGTCGGGCCGGTGCCGCAGGCCGCGCTGGACGCGGTGTGGGACGAGCCGGTGCAGCGGGCGCGCGCGCTGGACGGGCTGGTCGCGGACGGCCTGGTCGAGCCGCTGGAGAACGGCGTCTACCGGCTGCCCCAGGGCCGGGGACCGGCCATGTGAGGCGGGGTGCGGCGGCCGTGACCGCCGCACCCGCCCGCCGCCCCGCGGCGGGGCCCCCGGGGATCAGTCGCAGACCTCCGACCACTCCCGGCTCAGGACCGGCCCGCTCTCGTGCCCCTCTGCCAGCGAGTACCGGTTGCCGGACTCGTCCCGGAAGACCGCCTCGGTGCCGTGGGGCCCCTCGCGCGGCTCCTGGAGGAACTCCACGCCCCGCTCCACCAGCCACTCGTACGCGGAGCGGCAGTCGTCCGTCCGCAGCACACCCGCTCCCAGGACCCCCTTGCGGACCAGCCCGGCCAGCGCCTCGGCCGACTCGGGGTCGATGCCGGGGCCATGTGCCGGTATCAGCGTCAGCCCGACGTCCGGCTGGCCCCTGGCCCCGACGGTGACCCGGCGCGTTCCGTCCTCGGTGACGTCGCCGCGTACCTCGAAGCCGAGCTTCTCGGTGAAGAACCTCAGATCCCGCTCCTGGTCGGTGGACCAGACGGTGGCTGCGGCCAGACCCTTGATCACGGTGCCTCCCATGGTCGCGGACGTGCGGTCCCACCGTGGGCAGCGCGCCCACCGGCCCGTCCCTCCAGGATCGCGCCGTGTGCGGCGGTCCGTCCACAGTGCGGTGCGGCGCCACGGTGCGATCTACGAAACCCCTTACCTATCAAAGGAGTTGGCCTAGCCTTGGGAGCGAGCGGGGCGGGTGCCCGCCGAGCCGCCCGCCACCGCACAACGCCGCACAACGCCGCAGACCACAGGGCCATCGGGGGAGGGCCGAATGGAAGCCGTCGCGAGAATCCCCTCGGCCAGGGCCGCGCCCCTGGTCCGCGAACTGTTCGCCGACCTCCCGCCGGCCTGCGACAGCCCCCGGCTGGTGGCGGGACTGGTGTCGTTCCGGGGCCTGCGGCCCGAGCGGACGTACGACGACGTGGCGCGGATCGCCCGGGAACTGGTGCGGCTCGCCCGGCCGGGCGGCGGCGCCGGGGCGGCACAGGACCCGGCCGACCGGCCCGTGGCCGTGGTCCTGGGGCGGACCCTGGCCGCGCTCGGCGAGCTGGACCTCGACGACGCGGAGGCCGTCGGCATGGGACCGCAGGACTGCGCGCGACGGCTGCGCCGGGCCGTCCCCGGAGCCGACCGGGAGCTGACCGGCGAGCAGGCCTGGTTCCACGACCAGCTGCTGGACAACGTCTGCCTGCACGTCCTGCACTTCCTGATCCGGCGCTCGCCGTACGTCGCCGGGAACCTGGCCGAGCAGAGCCACCGCATACGGCAGCTCGTCGACCTCAACGACGCCGACGCCGTGCGCCGCCCCCGCCCCTCCCCCGAGGACATCGCCTTCGAGGAGGAGTACGCCGCGTTCCTCGTCCGGCGGCACAACCGCCTGACCATCCACGGCATCGACCTGCCCAACGCCCCCGGCAGCTGGCCGCTGGACGCCACCTACCTGAGTCTGGGCGCCGAGTTCGCCACACCCGTCGAGGGGGCCTCCGGGCAGCCGGCGCTGCCCGCCGACCGCGCCCTGGCCGGACAGGAGCGGGTGCTGCTGCGCGGGGTGGCGGGATCGGGGAAGACCACGCTGGTGCAGTGGCTGGCCGTGGCGGTCGCGCGGAACGACCTGCCGGGGGAGCTGGCCGCGCTGCGCGGCCGGGTTCCCTTCGTGCTGCCCGTGCGGCACTTCGCACGCGAGGGCTTCCCGGCGCCCGGGGAGTTCCTGTCCGTGGGGCGCTGCCGGACGGCCCTTCGGGGCGGCGAGCCTCCCGGCTGGGCCGTCCGGGTGCTGGTCGAGGGGCGGGCGCTGCTGCTGGTGGACGGGATCGACGAGGCGCCCGAGGCACGCCGGGAGGAGCTGCGGGCGGGGCTGCGCAGACTGCTGCACATCCACCCCGGCACGGTCTGCCTGGTCACCACCCGGCCGTCGGCCGTCGAGCCCGACTGGCTGGCCCGGGAGGGGTTCGGCGAGCTGATGCTGGCGCCGATGAGCCGCGACCAGGTGGCGGGGTTCATCCGCCACTGGCACCGGGCCGCCCGGCACGACGGCGGCGGTGACCGGGACCGGCTGGCCGGCTACGAGCAGCGGCTGCTGCACTCGGTGCGGGTCTACCGGGAGTTGCGCCGGCTGGCCACCAACCCCCTGATGTGCGGTCTGATCTGCGCGCTGAACAGGGACCGCGCCGGGACGCTCCCACAGGGCCGCAAGGAGCTGTACGACGCGGCCATGGACATGCTGCTCCAGCGCCGCGATCCGGAGCGCGACGTGCTGCACGCCGACGACGTCGAGCTGCAGCGCGCGCCGCGCGAGCGGCTGTTGCAGAAGCTCGCCCACCGGATGCTGACCGAGGACCGCACGGACCTGGACCGGGAGACCGCCGTCGCGGTGCTCGACTCCCATCTGCCCGCCATCCCGGCCGCCCGCGGCCAGGGGGACGCGGAGAAGATCTTCGGCCATCTGCTGCACCGCACCGGGCTGCTGCGCGAGTCGGACGACGGCCGGGTGGAGTTCGTGCACCGGACCTTCCAGGACTATCTGAGCGCCAAGGAGATCGTGGCGCGGGGACGGTTCGAGGATCTGGTGGACCACGCCCACGAGGCGGGGTGGGAGGAGATAGTCCGGATGGCCGCCGCCCACGCCCGGCCCGACGAGTGCGCGCGCTTCATCGAGCGGCTGCTGGCTCCCAGCGGGCATCTGAAGACCTCCGAGACCAAGCACCGCAGGCTGATGGCGGCGGCCTGTCTGGAACACGTCACCGAGCTCGACCCGGAGACGCGGAAGCTGGTGCGCGACCGCACCGAGAAGATCGTCAACCCGACCGATCCGCTGGGCGCCCGCAACCTGGGGTGGATCGGGCCCGTCGTGCTGGAGCTGCTGCCCGACCCGGCGGCTGTTCCGGACGACAAGGCGTATCTGCTCGCCGTCACGGCCACGCGGGTGCGGGACGAGGCGGCCGTCGACTACCTGGTACGGCTGCGGGACCGGTCGTCGCTGAGGGTGAGGGCGGAGCTCGCCCGGGCCTGGCGCAACTTCGACACCGCCCGCTACGCCCGTGAGATCGTCTCCCGGCTGGATCCGGAGGGGCTGTACTTCCCCGTCTCCGACCTCTCCGAGCTGCGGGCGCTGCGCGACATGGGCGGCCGGGACCGCGTCCAGATCGCGGGCGGCTTCACTCCGGAGGAGCTGCTGCGGGACACGGTGCTCGACCGGCTGACGCATCTGTGGCTCGCCTACGACCTGGGGGTGGACATGGGGTGGCTGAGCGCCTTTCCGCGGCTGCACACCATCCGGGTGAACCCGCGGCTCCCCCGGGTCGGCGGGGTTCCGGAGGGCATCCGGATCATCGCTCGCTGAGCCGGCCCCGCGCGGGCGCCCTCACGCGCACGGGCGCGGCCCGGGACCGTACGACGGTCCCCCGGGCCGCGCCCGTGCGGCTGCCGCGTGGTGTGCGGCTCGGTGGAGTGGTGCCGTGACGGCTCCCGCCTGCCGGCGGGAGCCGCTCACACGTCCCCGCGCCTCACGCGTCCTTGGAGAGGTTCGGGCCGCCGCCCGCCGCCGACTCCACCGGAGGGGCGTCCGGCAGGGCCGACTTCTCCTCGCCGCGGAAGGTGAACTTCTTCGCCTCGCCCTCGCCCTCGGTGTCGACGACCACGATGTGGCCGGGGCGCAGCTCACCGAAGAGGATCTTCTCCGACAGCACGTCCTCGATCTCCCGCTGGATCGTCCGGCGCAGCGGCCGGGCGCCCAGGACGGGGTCGTAGCCCTTCTTGGCGAGCAGCTTCTTGGCCTCACCGCTGAGCTCGATGCCCATGTCGCGGTCCTTGAGCCGCTCGTCCACCTTGGCGACCATCAGGTCGACGATCCGGATGATGTCTTCCTCGGTGAGCTGGTGGAAGACGACGGTGTCGTCGACACGGTTGAGGAACTCGGGCCGGAAGTGCTGCTTGAGCTCCTCGTTGACCTTGGCCTTCATCCGCTCGTAGCCGGTCTTGGCGTCGCCCTGGGCGGCGAAGCCCAGGTTGAAGCCCTTGGAGATGTCCCGGGTGCCGAGGTTGGTCGTCATGATGATGACGGTGTTCTTGAAGTCCACGACCCGGCCCTGGGAGTCGGTCAGGCGACCGTCCTCCAGGATCTGCAGCAGCGAGTTGAAGATGTCCGCGTGGGCCTTCTCGACCTCGTCGAACAGGACGACCGAGAACGGCTTGCGGCGGACCTTCTCCGTGAGCTGGCCGCCCTCCTCGTACCCCACGTAGCCGGGGGGCGAGCCGAAGAGCCGCGAGACGGTGTGCTTCTCGCTGAACTCCGACATGTCGAGGGAGATCAGGGCGTCCTCGTCACCGAAGAGGAACTCCGCCAGCGTCTTGGACAGCTCGGTCTTACCGACGCCGGACGGGCCGGCGAAGATGAACGAGCCACCGGGACGCTTGGGGTCCTTCAGGCCCGCCCTGGTGCGGCGGATGGCCTGGGAGAGCGCCTTGATGGCGTCCTCCTGCCCGATGACGCGCTTGTGCAGCTCGTCCTCCATCCGCAGCAGGCGCGAGGACTCCTCCTCGGTGAGCTTGAAGACCGGGATGCCCGTGGCCGTGGCCAGGACCTCGGCGATCAGCTCCTCGTCCACCTCGGCGACGACGTCCATGTCGCCGGCCTTCCACTCCTTCTCCCGCTTGGCCTTGGCCGCCAGGAGCTGCTTCTCGGTGTCGCGGAGGGAGGCCGCCTTCTCGAAGTCCTGCGAGTCGATCGCGGACTCCTTCTCCCGGCGCACGTTCGCGATCTTCTCGTCGAACTCGCGCAGGTCCGGCGGTGCGGTCATCCGGCGGATGCGCATCCTGGAGCCGGCCTCGTCGATCAGGTCGATCGCCTTGTCCGGCAGGAAGCGGTCCGAGATGTAGCGGTCGGCGAGCTGCGCGGCGGCCACCAGGGCGGCGTCCGTGATGGACACGCGGTGGTGCGCCTCGTAGCGGTCGCGCAGACCCTTGAGGATCTCGATGGTGTGCGGCAGCGACGGCTCGGCGACCTGGATGGGCTGGAAGCGGCGCTCCAGGGCCGCGTCCTTCTCCAGGTGCTTGCGGTACTCGTCCAGCGTCGTCGCGCCGATGGTCTGGAGTTCCCCGCGGGCCAGCATCGGCTTGAGGATGCTGGCGGCGTCGATCGCGCCCTCGGCGGCGCCCGCACCCACCAGGGTGTGGAGCTCGTCGATGAACAGGATGATGTCGCCGCGGGTGCGGATCTCCTTGAGGACCTTCTTCAGGCGCTCCTCGAAGTCACCGCGGTAGCGGGACCCGGCGACCAGGGCGCCCAGATCCAGCGTGTACAGGTGCTTGTCCTTGAGCGTCTCGGGCACCTCGCCCTTGACGATGGCCTGGGCCAGGCCTTCGACGACCGCGGTCTTGCCGACGCCGGGCTCGCCGATGAGGACCGGGTTGTTCTTGGTACGGCGGGACAGCACCTGCATGACCCGCTCGATCTCCTTCTCGCGCCCGATGACCGGGTCGAGCTTGGACTCGCGGGCCGCCTGGGTGAGGTTGCGGCCGAACTGGTCCAGCACCAGGGAGGTCGAGGGAGTGCCCTCGGCGGGGCCGCCCGCGGTGGCCGCCTCCTTGCCCCCGGAGTAGCCGGAGAGCAGCTGGATGACCTGCTGCCGCACCCGGTTGAGATCGGCGCCGAGCTTGACGAGGACCTGGGCGGCGACGCCCTCGCCCTCGCGGATCAGGCCGAGCAGGATGTGCTCGGTGCCGATGTAGTTGTGGCCGAGCTGAAGGGCCTCGCGGAGCGACAGCTCCAGGACCTTCTTGGCACGGGGGGTGAAGGGGATGTGGCCGGACGGGGCCTGCTGGCCCTGGCCGATGATCTCCTCCACCTGCTGGCGGACCGCCTCGAGCGAAATCCCGAGGCTCTCCAGTGCCTTAGCGGCGACACCCTCACCCTCGTGGATCAGGCCCAGGAGGATGTGCTCGGTGCCGATGTAGTTGTGGTTGAGCATCCGGGCTTCTTCCTGAGCCAGGACGACAACCCGCCGCGCGCGGTCGGTGAACCTCTCGAACATCGTTAATCGCTCCTCAGAGCGGTCAGGCAGTAAGGGGTCGGTCCCCTCCCTGTCCTTCCGCAGCTTAGTCCCGCAAGCGGGGACCGCTCATTCCAACTGCCGACACCCGTCCGGATCGCTCCCGCGCTGGCGGGGAGGAGAGCCCGTTGCCTCTCGCTCTCGTCCCGAACAGCCGACAACAGTTCCAACCCGATGGTGCGAGACGATGTTCCCGCAGGCCAGACATATCCGCCCGCTTCCACTACGCCGACGGCGAACGCTCCTGGGCCGCCACGTCCGTCCACCGCTCCATCGCCGGTGCCGCACCCCCGTTCCACGTGGGATTTCTTCACCGACTTCTTACCCCGGGACACCGACAGTCCATGCCGGGCAGGGTGGGTGCATCCGCTACTGGCGAACACCCTTGCGTGAGGTGCCGCACCTTCCCCACCCGCCCGCCGGGCACCTGGAGTAGCGGTTCGTCACCTTTTGTGACCGGCATGCGGGCCGGTGCGCGGCCCGTTCGCGGACCGGTGTCCGCGCCGCACACGGTGCATGTGACGCACACGACGCGCACGGGCACTCCCGAAGGCGCCCGGCGGCCGCCCGGAGGGCACGGCCCGGGAGGGCGCGGCGGGACGGGACGCGGGCCGGCGCCGTCCGGACCGGGACGGGACGGGCCCGGCAGCACACGCCCCCGGGAGGCCGCGGCACGGCTGCGGCCTCCCGGACGGGGCACGAGTCGGATCTCGCCGGTCCGGCGAGCGTGGCGGCGGCGGAGCGGAGCGCCACCGCACGCGGCTCGCCCGCGCGACTCAGGCGTTCGCCTTCTCGTAGGCCTCGCGGATGTTGGCGGGGACACGGCCGCGGTCGTTGACCTCGTAACCGTTCTCCTTCGCCCAGGCGCGGATCTTCGCGGTGTCCTGGCTCGCACCGCCGCCGGCGGACGGGCGGGACTTGCCACGAGCCGAACGGCCACCGGTGCGGCGGCCGTTCTTGAGGTAAGGCTCCAGCAGACCGCGGAGCTTGTCCGCGTTGGCGGTGGTGAGGTCGATCTCGTAGGTCTTGCCGTCGAGAGCGAACGTCACGGTCTCATCGGCCTCGCCGCCGTCGATGTCGTCGACAAGAAGGACCTGAACCTTCTGCGCCACCGGTTACTCCCATTCGTCGTGTGCGGTCAGTCACCGAAAACCGATTACTGATACTGACGGTGAAAGCAAACCGCTTTTCCCGGGAAAACACAAACCCTCCGGGAACATTGCCGGGCCGGTCCGGCCGGATTGGAGGGACCTTTCGGACATAGGGCGCACGAAGCGGGTGCCTCATAGGTCCAGCAGCATCCGCGTGTTGCCCAAGGTGTTGGGTTTCACTCGTTCGAGACCCAGGAACTCGGCTACACCTTCGTCATAGGAACGCAGCAGCTCGCTGTAGACATCCCCGTCCACCGGCGTCTCGCCGATCTCGGTGAAGCCGTGCCGGGCGAAGAAGTCCACTTCGAAGGTGAGGCAGAAAATGCGCCGGACTCCCAGCCAGCGCGCGGTCTGCAGCAACTTCTCCAGCACCAGGTGCCCCACTCCCGTGCCCCTGAGCGCGGGGTCGACCGCGAGCGTGCGGACCTCGGCCAGGTCCTCCCACATCACGTGGAGGGCCCCGCAGGCGACGACCTCGCCGTCATGGTCCCGTTCGGCGACCCAGAACTCCTGGATGTCCTCGTAAAGCGTCACCGTCGCTTTGTCGAGGAGGATGCGGTCGCGCGCGTAGGCGTCGATGAGACGGCGCACGGTGCGCACATCACTGGTTCTCGCCCTGCGGACGGTGACCTCGCTTACGGGGCTCGCGGGGCTTACGCGACTTACGGCTTCAGGCATGTCGGGGACGCTATCGCTCCGGAGAACCACGGCTCTCGGCGGGGGCACCGGGGCGCGTGTCGTCGAGATGCGCGACGCGCAAGGCGTCCCGCAGTGCTTCCGTCTGTTCCGGCGACATCATCCCGAAGAAGGCCACCAGTGCCGCCGCGGGGTTGTCACTCGCCGCCCAGGCATCGTTCATGAGTGCCGCGGAGTAGGCGGCCCGGGTGGAGACGGCTTCATATCGATAGGCCCGGCCCTCGCGCTCTCGCCGCAGCCACCCCTTCTCCCGCAGGTTGTCCATTACGGTCATGACCGTGGTGTAGGCGATCGGCCGTTCACGCCGGAGGTCGTCGAGCACTTCTCTCACCGTGACCGGGCGGTTCCACTGCCACACCCGCGTCATCACCGCGTCTTCCAGCTCTCCCAGTGGCCGAGGCACACCAAGAACGATAGCCGCATTTGAACGGCATTGAGCGCTTTGTTTTGGCCGGACGGTAAACAAAGAGGAGCGCACGCCGGGGAGGTGAACCTCCCGGTGTGCGCTCCCGCGCCGCCACGGCATCCGCCGTCCGGCGGTACGCGCCGCCGGTGCGCCGCCTAGCCCCTGGACGCGCCGTCGGCCGGCGACGCGGCGCGCGCGGCCTCGGCCCGTGCCAGGGCTCTGTCCACCGCGGCGTCCTCCTTGGACTTGTTGGCACCGCCCTGACTCTTGACGATCGTCACGATGAGAGCGGTGAAGGCCACGGCCATCACCACGGACGGGGTGAGTGCGGCGATGTACTCCATGCCGGATCAGCCTCCTTGGATACCGGACCTCCAGCGTACCGGCGGCTCCGCCGGGGCCCGCGGGGGCCCGCCCGGCTGTGCGCGGGGCCGGGAACGCGGGCCGCGGGCGGGCCGCGCGTCAGGCCGGGAGCGCCTGGCGGCACGCCCGGGACGGGCCGCGGGGCGGGAAGACCTCGGCCGGGGTGGGGACCGGACGCGGTACGGCGGCCGGCCGGCCGCGGCCCGGGGGTTCGAGCGCCCGGGAGGGCTCCGGAGGCGCCGCCAGTCGTTCGCAGCGCCGCAGCAGCACGGCGCGGCGCCTCGTCTCCGCCTCGCCGGTCCTGTGGGCGCACAGCTCGCGCAGCGCCCTCAGGTCCTCCGTGCGCGGCGTGCAGCCCAGCGTGACGGCCTCCTCCAGCCGCGCGAGGTACCCCGGGGCCGAGCCAGGCAGTGCGGCGCGATAGCGGTCGAGGTCCGCCGGAAGGAAGGCCCCCAGCCGGTCCGACTCACGGCTCGCCTCGTCCAGCGCGTCGGCCAGCCACAGACACGCGCGCACCGCCTCGGCGCGCCCCTCCACCGGCCCCTCCGGGTGCCGGGCGCCGGAGTGCGCGGACGGCTGGGCGCGGACTGGGTGGAGGACGAGAGCGAGGGCACTGCGCAGGACGCACAGCTCGTCCGGGCCGAGGACCATGGCGCCTCGGGAGCCATAGGGTGTGGGCATACGGCGACATTACGTCAGAAATCAGCAAAACAGACATATCGCCGTCTACTGTGTCCCCGGTCCCGTGCTCAGCCCCGTGCCATGTTCCGCTCGTAGACCAGGCGCAGTCCGATCAGCGTCAGCCACGGCTCGTGCTCGTCGATCCCCGTCGCCTCGCCCAGCACCATCGGGGCCAGGCCGCCGGTGGCGATGACGGTCACGTCGTCCGGGTCGTCGGCCAGTTCGCGGGCCATCCGCTCCACCACGCCGTCCACCTGTCCGGCGAAGCCGTAGAGGATGCCGGACTGCATCGCCTCGACGGTGTTCTTGCCGATGACGCTGCGCGGTCTGGCCAGCTCGATCTTGCGCAGCTGCGCACCGCGTACGCCGAGCGCCTCGACGGAGATCTCGATGCCCGGGGCGATGACGCCGCCGGTGTACTCCCCCCGCGCGGAGACCGCGTCGAAGGTGGTGGCCGTGCCGAAGTCCACGACGATGCTCGGGCCGCCGTACAGCTCGACCGCCGCCACCGCGTTGATGATCCGGTCCGCGCCGACCTCCTTGGGGTTGTCCATCAGGATGGGCACCCCGGTCTTGACGCCCGGCTCGACGAGGACGGAGGGGATGTCGCCGTAGTGGCGGCGCGTCACCTCGCGCAGCTCGTGCAGGACGGAGGGGACGGTGGAGCAGATGGCGATGCCGTCGATGCCGTCGCCCAGATCCTCGCCGAGCAGCGGATGCATGCCCATCAGTCCCTGGAGGAGGACGGCCCACTCGTCGGCGGTGCGGCGGGCCTCGGTGGAAATCCGCCAGTGCTCGACGATCTCGTCGCCGTCGAACAGGCCGAGGACGGTGTGGGTGTTGCCGACGTCGATCGTGAGCAGCATCAGTCGCGCTCCTGTCCGCCCGCGCCGCCGCGGGCCTCGTCACGCAGGTCAAGGCCGATGTCGAGGATCGGGGAGGAGTGGGTGAGCGCCCCGACCGCCAGGTAGTCCACGCCGGTGTCCGCGTACGCGCGGGCGTTCGCCAGGGTGAGGCGGCCGGAGGACTCCAGCTTCGCCCGGCCGGCGACCAGTGCGACCGCCTCGGCCGTCTGCCCGGGGGTGAAGTTGTCCAGCAGGATCAGGTCGGCTCCCTCGGCGAGGACGGGCTCGATCTGGTCCAGCCGGTCCACCTCCACCTCGATCGGCACACCGGGGAACTCCTCGCGCACCCGCTTGAACGCCTCGGCCACCCCGCCCGCGGCGATCACGTGGTTGTCCTTGACCAGCGCGGCGTCCGACAGCGACATCCGGTGGTTGACCCCGCCGCCGCAGCGCACCGCGTACTTCTCCAGGGCTCGCAGCCCGGGGGTGGTCTTGCGGGTGTCGCGGACGGCCGCGCCGGTGCCCCGGAGTGCGTCGGCCCATGCGCGGGTGGCGGTGGCGACACCGGACAGCCGGCACAGGATGTTGAGGGCGCTGCGCTCACCGGTGAGCAGATCGCGGGTGCGGGCGCGCACCGACAGCAGGCGCTGTCCCGACTCGACGCGGTCGCCGTCCTCGACGTGCCGCTCGACCTCGAACTCCTCGGTGCAGACCACCGACAGCACCGCCTCGGCGATCCGCAGCCCGGCGACGGTGCCCGCCTCCCGGGCCGTGAAGTCGGCGGTGGCGACGGCGTCCTCGGGGATGGTCGCGACGGTGGTGACGTCCACGCCCTGGTCGAGGTCCTCCTCGATCGCCATGTGCGCGATGTCCTCGACCTGCACCGGGTCCAGGCCGGCCTCCGCGAGCAGCGCGGCCAGGTCCGGGTCCAGGCCGCACTCCAGCGGATCCAGGTCGGGTCCGTCTTCCGCACCGCCGCAGCCGCAGGCGTCGCCGCAGCCCCCGCCGGTGCCGTTCACCGCCTCGCCGGGACGGCCGAAACCGATCTGGAGCAGCGGAAGTTCGTCGGGCGTGGGGCTGTTCACTGCATCTCCTCGTGAGCTTCTCCACCCACGCGGCACAGCGGCGCGGGCATCGTGATGACATACGGCCCGGCGGCCGCGCGCGCGACGCTCACCGCGCCTTCCCCGTGAGCTTCTCCGCCCGCGCGGCACGAAAGCGCGACTCCGCCCACCGTCTGCGGCCCGGCGGCCGCGCGCGCGACGCTCACCGCGTCCCCCCGCCTGTGACCGGGGGAAACGCGGTCGAGCCGGTCGTGCGGACGACGAGCGCGGAGCCCTCGGCCGTGGGACGCAGGGCGACGACCAGGTGTCGGCGCCAGGACTCGTCGTCCCGTTCGGGATGGTCCTCGCGCCAGTGGCAGCCGCGGGTCTCGGCACGGCGCAGGGCGGCGGCGACCAGAACCCCGGCGACGAGGTGCAGGTTGGCCGCCTCCCAGGTCTCGACGCCGGGCTCGGCCGGCTTGCCGGCCGCGTCTCCGGCCTCGTCCGGGGCCAGCTCCGCCAGTTCCGCCGCGGCCCGGGTCAGGCTCTCCGCGGAGCGCAGCACCCCGGCCCCGGCGGTCATGGTGCGCTGGACCGCGCACCGCGCCTCGGCCGGCGGCAGTGGAACGGTCCGCGTGCCCGCCGGATCGGCGGGATCCGCGGGCACCGGGACGCGCGCGGGGGTGCGGGCGATGTCGGCGGCGATCCGCTCGGCGAAGACCAGGCCCTCCAGCAGGGAGTTGGAGGCAAGCCGGTTGGCGCCGTGCACGCCCGTGCAGGCGACCTCGCCGCAGGCGTACAGGCCGGGCACGGTGGTACGGCCCGCCAGGTCGGTGCGCACCCCGCCGGAGGCGTAGTGCGCGGCGGGCGCGACCGGGACCGGCTCGGTGACCGGGTCGATGCCGTGGGCGCGGCAGGCCGCGAGGATGGTGGGGAACCGCTCGCGCCACATCCGCGCGCCGAAGTGCCGGGCGTCCAGGTACATGCAGTCGGCGTCCCGCTCGCGCATCCGCCGCATGATGCCCTTGGCGACGATGTCACGCGGCGCCAGCTCGGCCAGTTCGTGCTGCCCGGCCATGAAGCGCTCGCCGTCCGCGTCGACGAGGTGCGCGCCCTCGCCGCGCACGGCCTCCGACACCAGCGGCTGCTGACCCTCGCTGCCCGGGCCCAGGTAGAGCACGGTCGGGTGGAACTGGACGAACTCCAGGTCGGAGACCTCCGCGCCCGCCCGCAGCGCCAGTGCGACGCCGTCACCGGTGGAGACCGGTGGATTGGTGGTCGCGGAGAACACCTGGCCCATGCCGCCGGTGGCCAGCACCACCGCCGGGGCGTGGACGGCGCCCACGCCGTCGTGCCGCCCCTCGCCCATCACATGGAGGGAGACGCCCGCGGCGTGCCCGTCGGCGTCCTTGAGCAGGTCCAGGACGAGGGCGTTCTCCACCGTCCCTATCCCGGCGTCGCGTACGGCCGCCACCAGGGCGCGGGATATCTCCGCGCCGGTCGCGTCGCCGCCCGCGTGGGCGATGCGGCGGCGGTGGTGGCCGCCCTCGCGGGTCAGGGCGATCTCGCCGGTCTCGGCTGAGGTGTCGAACCGAGCCCCGGCGCCGATCAGCCGCCGTACCGCGTCCGGCCCCTCGGTGACCAGGGCGCGCACCGCCTCCTCGTCGCACAGGCCCGCGCCCGCGACCAGGGTGTCGTCCAGATGCTGGCCGGGGGTGTCGCCCTCACCCAGCGCGGCGGCGATCCCGCCCTGCGCCCAGCGTGTGGAGCCGGCGTCCAGCCGGGCCTTGGTGACGATCACCGTCTTCCGGCCGGAGGCCGCGCAGCGCAGGGCGGCGGTCAGACCGGCCACTCCGGAGCCGACCACCACCACGTCCGCCGCGATGGCCCAGCCGGAGCGCGGCGCGTCCAGCCGCAGGCCTGTCATCCCGTTCACCGAACCCCTCCGGGGCGTCCGAGGCGCAGCCGGACGTTGTCGATCAGTCGTGTGGTGCCCACCCGCGCCGCCACCGCGAGCACGGCCTCGCCCTCGTACGCGCCGGGCTCCGCAGGGACCTCCGTGAAGTGGGCCGGGTCCACCAGCGCCAGGTAGTCCAGCACCAGCGGCGGCCGTGCCCGCCCGGCCTCCGCCAGTACGGCCCCGGCGGCCTGGCGTACCTCCCGCGGGCCCGCCCCGCCCGCGGCCACCGCGTCGCGTCCGGCGAACAGGGCGCGCGAGAGGGACAGGGCGGTGGTGCGCTCGGCGTCCGACAGGTAGCGGTTGCGGCTGGAGAGGGCCAGGCCGTCGGGCTCGCGCACGGTGGGTACGCCCTCGATCTCCACGGGGAAGTTCAGGTCGCGGACCATCCGGGTGATCAGGGCGAGCTGCTGCGCGTCCTTCTCCCCGTAGAGCGCCAGGTCGGGGGTGGTGAGGTGGAGCAGCTTGGCGACGACGGTGAGCATCCCGTCGAAGTGGCCGGGGCGGCTGGCGCCCTCCAGGCACTCGCCCATCGGGCCCGCGCCGATCCTCACCTCCGGCTCCCCTCCGGGGTAGACCTCCTCCACCGGCGGCGCGAAGACGGCGTCGGCGCCCGCGCCCGCGGCCACCACGACGTCCGCGTCCAGGGTGCGCGGATAGCGGTCCAGGTCCTCGCCCGCGCCGAACTGCAGCGGGTTGACGAAGACGGTGACCACCACCTGCCCTTCGGGCCCGGCCTTCTCCCGGGCGGCTCGGACCAGGGCCGCGTGACCCTCGTGCAGGGCGCCCATCGTCATCACCACCGCCCGCCGCCCCCGGCGCGGCAGGGCGCGCAGCCCGGCGGCGGTGTGCAGGACGGGCACGGGCGCGGGCGCGGGCACGGCCGGGCTCCTGTGGCCGGCGGTCGGCCCGGTCACCGGGTGTCCCCGTCGGAGAGCACTTCCAGCAGGTCCTCGGCCAGCTCCGGCCTGAGCAGTCCGCCGGCCAGGGCCCGGTCGGCGGTGGTGCGGGCCATCGCGAGGTAGCCCGCCACCGCCTGCGGGGCGTGGCGGCGCAGCTCGGTGATGTGGGCGGCGACCGTGCCGGCGTCGCCCCGGGCGACCGGGCCGGTCAGTGCGGCGTCGCCGGAGCGCAGGGCGTTGTCCAGGGCCGCGCCGAGCAGCGGGCCGAGCATCCGGTCGGGTGCGGAGACCCCGGCGGTGCGCAGCAGTTCCAGGGCCTGGGCGACCAGTGTGACCAGGTGGTTGGCGCCGAGGGCCAGAGCCGCGTGGTAGAGCGGGCGGGCCTCCTCGGCGACCCACTCGGGCTCCCCGCCCATCTCGATGACCAGCGCCTCGGCGGCCAGCCGCAGCTCCTCGGGCGCGGTGACGCCGAAGGAGCAGCCCGCCAGCCGCTGCACGTCCACGGGTGTGCCGGTGAACGTCATCACCGGGTGCAGCGCAAGCGGCAGTGCCCCGGCCCGCGTCGCGGGTTCGAGCACGGCGGTGCCGTAGCGGCCCGAGGCGTGCGCCAGCAACTGGCCGGGGCGTACGGCGCCGGTCTCGGCCAGGCCCGTGACCAGGCCGGGCAGGGCGTCGTCGGGGACGGTGAGCAGGACGAGGTCGGCGCCGGCCAGGACCTCGGCGGGCTCCACCAGCGGCACCCCCGGCAGCAGGGCCTCGGCTCGGCGGCGGGAGGCGTCGGAGACGCCGGAGGCGGCCACCGGGCGGTGCCCGGCCAGCCCGAGGGCCGCGGCCAGGGCGGGGCCGACGCGGCCCGCGCCGACGACGCCGACGGTCAGGCGCGCGGGACGGTCCCCGGCGGCGCCGGAGAGAGGTTGGTTCACGTGAGTTCGGCCTTCCGTTCCAGTCCGCAGGACCCGGTACCGGACGATTACCGCCATGCTACGCGGACTCGCCGGCTCGCCGTCCCGCCCGCCCGCGGGGTGGGACGGGTGGGGGCGGGACTCCGCGGGACGGGCTCGGGAGGGGCGCGGGGCGTGCACGGGCCGGACACGAACCGGGAGCCCTGCCGGCCGACGGCCGGTTCGGCAGGGCTCGCGCCGCCGGGCCGGCAGCGCCGGCGCAGGCGCGTGAGGAGCGGTACGGCGGGGCGGTGGCCGGCCCGCGCGTCCGGGAGCGCGTCCCGGAACTCCCGGACGGCGCGCGGGCCGGCCAGGCCGGGCAGGAGCCGCGGCTCCTGCCCGGCCGTTCGGCGGCGCGGTACCGGGCGGCGGACGTCCTGTGGCGCTCCCCACACTCCGACACCCTGCTGCCCGGCCGCTCCCGGCCCGGTGCCACGCCCGCCGGGGAACCGGACCACGTCGACGCGATGGACGACGAGCGGTGCGTACGGGTCGCGCTGGAGATCAACTCCTCGGCCGACTACAGCGAGGGCGGACCGTCCCCGCTGGTCGACGAGGAGGCCCGGCGGCGGGCCCTGGAGCGGGCCGCCGCACGCGGGCCTGGATACGGCGGCTGCCGGAGGACTGCGGCCGGGCGCTCTTCGCCGACACCTGGCAGCGGGTGCGCGGGCAGCTCGCCGCCGACACCCGGCACGAGACGGACCTGCTGCGGCACAGGGGACTGGTCGGGGCACTGGCCGCCGCGTCCTCCGCGATCGTCGTGGAGGAGGGCGGCGACGGGTGGCGCGTGGTCGTAGACAAGCCGGCGCAGAGCCGGACGGCGGCGGTGGACCCGGCGGGGAAAGGACCGGCGCCGGACCTGCGCGGTGGGGGATCATCGGGCGCATGACCGCTGACGAGGGAACCGGGGAAGCAGAGGCAGCGCACGAGGACTCCGATACCGGGGACGAGCGGGCCCGCAGGCTCGCGGCGTGGACCGCGGCGCGGCGGAAGCTGTCCGACGGCCCGGTGGACGGGACGATCGCCGGGCGGCTGACCCGGCTCGCGGAGGAGGGCGCCGAGGTCTGCGACCTGGACGGCAGCCCCGACATCTACGGCGACGGGATCGTCGCCCGTCTGGAGGAGCGCACCGCCGCCGCACTGGGCTGCGAGGCCGCCGCGTTCTTCCCCACCGGCACCATGGCCCAGCAGGTCGCCCTGCGCTGCTGGGCGGGCCTTACCGGCAACCCGGTCGTCGCCCTGCACCCGGTGGCGCACCCCGAGCGCCACGAGCGGGGCGCGCTGGGGCGGCTGAGCGGGCTGAGCACCGTGCACCCCACCGCCGAGCCGCGCACGCCCACCGCCGAGGAGGTGCGGGAGCTGGAGGAGCCCTTCGGCACGCTGATGCTCGAACTCCCGCTGCGCGAAGCCGGTTTCGTGCTGCCGTCCTGGGAGGAACTGGTGGCGGTGGTGGAGGCCGCGCGGGAGCGGGACGCAGTGGTGCACTTCGACGGGGCGCGGCTGTGGGAGTGCGCCGCGCACTTCGGGCGCACGCTCCCGGAGATCGCCGCTCTGGCCGACAGCGTGTACGTCTCCTTCTACAAGTCACTCGGCGGCCTCTCGGGCGCCGCCCTGGCCGGTCCCGCGGACTTCGTGGCACAGACGCGCGCCTGGCGGCACCGCTACGGCGGGCAGGTCTTCCAGCAGTGGCCCGCCGCGCTGTCCGCCCTGGTGGGGCTGGAGCGGGAGCTGCCCCGGCTGCCCGGCTACGCCGCCCACGCCAAGGCGGTCGCGGCGGCGCTGCGGGAGGGGCTGGCGGAGGCCGGGGTGCCGTGGTTCCGGATCCATCCGGCCGAGCCGCACACCCACCAGTTCCAGGTGTGGCTGCCGTACGGCGCCGACGGACTGACGGAGGCGGGGGTGCGGCAGGCGGAGGAGGAAGGGACGGTGCTGTTCCGCGTCTGGGGCGCGCCGGGTACGCCCGGCCCGCCGGGGACGGCCGTGACCGAGGTGACGGTGGGCGCTCCGGGACTGCGCTGGGGGCCGCGGGAGGTGCGCGACGCGCTGTACGGCTTCCTCGCCCGCGTCCCGGAGCGGGGACGACCACCGGGACCCTGAAATGCCTGATGCGGCTCCCGGGCCCTCAGGCGCCCCTGCCGCCCGCCCGCACCAGCCCCGTCTCGTACGCCAGTACCACCGCCTGCACCCGGTCGCGCAGTTCCAGCTTGGTGAGGATGCGGCCCACATGCGTCTTGACGGTGGCCTCCGAGAGCACCAGGCGTCGGGCGATCTCGCCGTTCGACAGTCCCTGGGCGACCAGCAGCAGCACCTCGTGCTCGCGGTCCGTCAGCCGCTCCAGCTCCTTGGGGACGGGCCGGCCGGAGGCTGCGGGCAGCAGGGAGGCGAAGCGGTCGATCAGGCGGCGGGTGGTGGAGGGCGCGACCACCGCGTCGCCGCTGTGGACGGCGCGGATCGCGGCCAGCAGCTCGCCGGGCGGCACGTCCTTGAGCAGGAAGCCGCCGGCCCCGGCCCGCAGGGCGGAGAAGGCGTACTCGTCGAGGTCGAAGGTGGTCAGGATCAGCACCCGGGGGCTGCCGGGGCCGCCCTCGCCCCCCTCGCAGATGCGGCGGGTGGCCTCGACCCCGTCGAGACGGGGCATCCGCACGTCCATCAGCACCACGTCCACGGCCGTGGCGCGGAGCTTCTCCAGCGCCTCGGCGCCGTCCCCGGCCTCGGCGACGACCTCCATGTCCGGCTGCGCGTCCAGCACCATGCGGAAGCCGGTGCGCAGCAGCGCCTGGTCGTCGACGAGCATCACGCGGACGGTCATGATCTCCCCTGAGGTGGCGTCGTGGGGCGGGACGGCGGCGGGCGGCACGGGGGCGAACGGTCCGCCGGCGGGCGGCGCGCTCCGCGCGGGGCCGTTCACACGGTGCTCTTCAGCGGCAGCACCGCGCTGATCCGGAAGCCGCCGCCGGGCCGCGGCCCGGCGTCCAGGCTGCCGCCGACCATGCCGACGCGCTCGCGCATGCCGATCAGCCCCTGGCCGAGCCCGTCCAGTCCGCCGACCTCGTACAGCTCGCGCTGCGCGCCGCGGCCGTCGTCCTCGGCCAGCAGGGTCAGATCGTCGGCGCCGTAGGTCAGCCGCACCGTCGCGCCGACGTCGGGGCCGCCGTGCTTGCGGGTGTTGGTCAGCGCCTCCTGCACTATGCGGTACGCGGTCAGCTCGACGCTGCTGGGCAGCGGGCGGGGGGTGCCCTCGATGCGGAAGTCCACGGTCAGACCCGCGCCGCGCACCTGCTCGACGAGGTCGGCGAGCTGCTCGACACCGGGCTGGGGCACGTACTCGCCGCTCTCGGAGTGCTCCCCGGTGCGCAGCACGCCCAGCAGTCTGCGCATCTCCGACAGCGCCTGGCGCCCGGTGCCGGAGATGGTCTCCAGCGCCTGCCGGGCCTGCTCGGGCGCGGTTTCCATGACGTAGGCGGCACCGTCGGCCTGGACGACCATCACCGAGACGTTGTGCGCGACCACGTCGTGCAGCTCGCGCGCTATCCGGGCCCGCTCGGCGGCGACGGCCACCTTGGCCTGCGCCTCGCGCTCGCGCTCCAGGCGGGCGGCCCGCTCCTCCAGCTGTGCGTAGTAGGCGCGCCGGGTGCGCAGCGAGTCGCCCAGCACCCAGGCCAGCAGGAAGGTGGCGGTGAGGAAGACCGTGCCCAGCACCGTGCCGGTGGTGCCCTGGCTCTCGTTGGGCCAGCGCAGCGTGTGGACGGTGGGTGCGGCCAGTGCGCCGGCGAGGGCGAAGCGGGAGGCCCAGCGGACGTTGCGGGAGGCGTTGGTGAAGACGATCACCAGCAGGGCGAAGTTGGCCGGCACCGGGAACGCGCCCGTCACCACCTCCGCCAGTCCCACCCCGGTGGCCAGCAGCAGCATCTTCTCCGGCGCCCGGCGCCGCAGGGCCACCACGGTGCACAGGGCCAGGACGACCGGGACGGAGGCGGCCTGCTGCACGTCCCCCTGCCCCAGCGACCGGGCCGGCTGCGGATGCGTCATGACCCCGACGAGCCACACGGCCGACATCACCAGCAGGACGGCGGCCCACGCCCCGTCGACGAGGGTGGGGTGCCTGCGTAGGAACTCGTAGAGCCGGTGCACATAACCCAGCGTAGGCAGCCCCGGCACGCGCCGGGGTCAACCGGACGGCCGATCCCCCGCCTCCCCGTGTACTCCCCAGGGTGGAGGCAGCGGGATCCCGCGGGGCTGGAGCAGCCATGTGAAGGCGCCCAGGCCCGCCGGGTCGGTCAGCTCGGCGGCCTCGCCCGCACGGCCCAGGAGCCGTACGTACGCGGCCGGGTCGTCCGACGCCAGGGCGAGCGGCGGCCGCGCGCCGCTCACACCCAGGGCGTGCAGCGCCTCGCGCTGGGAGAGCGGCAGACCCGCGCCGGTCCCCGGGGCACCGGCGCGCCCGGCCGCCGCCGCGCAGGCGTCGAGGGCGACATGGGCGGTCAGGTCGCGGCTGCCGTCGGGGACGGGCCGCACCTCGCGGCCGCCGCGGTAGCCGGTGAGGGTGCCCAGCGGGGGGCGGGCGGCACGGGTGTGGGCGTAGTCGACGGCGACGGCCAGCCCGCGCTCCAGACAGGACACCGCCCGCGCCCAGGCCGCGTCACGGGTGCGGCCGATCTCCGCGCGCAGCCCCGGCTCGGGCTGCAGAGGCCACCAGCGGGCCAGCCACCCGGCGTCCTCGCCGCCGACCGGCTCGCCCAGGTGCTCGGTGCCGTCGGCGTCCACCAGGACGTGGCGGGGGACGCCGTCCTCGTCCGTCTCGGCGATGTCCACGGGGATGTCGTCCAGCCACTCGTTGGCGAACAGCAGCCCGCTCACGCCGCGCGGCGGGTCGGCGGACCAGGCGACGGCCGGGTCGAGCCCGTCCGGGCGCCGGGCGCGTTCGACGGCGTGGAGGCGTACCCGGGCGGCCAGATCGCCGGGGAGCGCGGGCAGCGCCGCCAGCACACCGGTCAGCAGCTCACCCCGGCCGGCGCCGTAGTCGATCAGCGCCAGTTCGCCGGGGTGCCCCAGCACCTCGTCCACGCGCCGCAGCAGCTCGGCCACCGCGCCCGCGAACAGCGGCGAGGCGTGCACGGAGGTGCGGAAGTGGTCGGCGGGGGCGTGGCGCACGAAGAAGCCCGCCGGGCCGTACAGCGCCTCCTCGGCCGCCTCCCGCCAGCGCCGCGGGCCCCTAGCCGGTCCTCTCGCCGGTCCCGTCACCTGTCGATTCACTTGTCGATGTCGCCGACGACGAAGAACAGCGACCCCAGGATCGCCACCATGTCGGCCACCAGCGTGCCCGGCAGCAGCTCGGAGAGCACCTGGACGTTGTTGTACGAGGCCGAGCGGAGCTTGAGCCGGTACGGGGTCTTCTCCCCCTTGGAGACCAGGTAGTAGCCGTTGATCCCGAGCGGGTTCTCCGTCCAGGCGTAGGTGGCGCCCTCCGGGGCCTTGAGCACCTTGGGCAGCCGCTGGTTGACCGGGCCGGGCGGCAGGCCGGCGAGGCGGTCCAGGCAGGCGTCGGCGAGGTCGAGGGAGTTGCGGGTCTGCTCCAGCAGCACCTCGAAGCGGGCCAGGCAGTCCCCCTCGGTGCGGGTGACGACCCGCAGCACGTCCGCCAGCTCCCCGTAAGCCAGGTAGGGCTCGTCGCGGCGCAGGTCGAAGTCCACGCCGGAGGCGCGGGCGACGGGACCGCTCACCCCGTACGCGTGGACGGTCCCGGGGGCGAGCACACCCACGCCGCGGGTGCGGCCGCGGAAGATCTCGTTGCCCAGGACGAGCCGGTCGTAGGTGCCCAGCTTCGCGCGGACGGCGGCCACCGCCTGCCGGGTGCGGCCGAGCCAGCCCGCCGGGAGGTCCTCCTTGAGGCCGCCGACCCGGTTGAACATGTAGTGGATGCGTCCGCCGGAGACCTCCTCCATGACGCGCTGGAGGTCCTCGCGCTCGGTGAAGGCGTGGAACACGGGCGTGATGGCGCCCAGCTCCAGCGGATAGGAGCCGAGGAACATCAGGTGGTTGAGGGCCCGGTTCAGCTCCGCCAGCAGGGTGCGCGCCCACACGGCACGCTCGGGGACCTCCATGCCCAGCATCCGCTCGACGGCCATGACGACGCCGAGTTCGTTGGAGAAGGCCGACAGCCAGTCGTGGCGGTTGGCCAGGACGATGATCTGCCGGTAGTCACGCGCCTCGAACAGCTTCTCCGCGCCGCGGTGCATGTAGCCGACCACCGGCTCGGCCGAGCCGATCCGCTCCCCGTCCAGTACGAGCCTCAGCCGCAGCACGCCGTGGGTGGAGGGGTGCTGGGGGCCGATGTTGAGCACCATGTCGGTGCTCTCCGCCGCGCCGCCGATGCCGACGGTGGTCACGGCCGCCGTGTTCCCGGCGGACTCGGGGCGCTCGGCGGGCACGGCGGACTCGGCGGTGGTACCGGGGTCACTCATGGGCCTCAGTCTGGCAGCTTCACCGGGAGGGCGGCCCCTCTCCCCGTCCCTCTGCCCCGTTCCCTCCTCCCCGCGGTGGATACGCACTGTCACCACCGCCGCCTACCCTTGCCTTATGAGTCAGCTGACAGGGGGGTCGCCGTCCGACGGGGAGACCGGGGGAACCGGGCAGCACGGGCAGACCCCGCAGGCCCCGCGGACCGGACAGGCCGGACAGGCCGGACAGGCCGGGGGGCCGGAGGGCGCCGAGCGGTGGCGCGGCGTCGAGCGCGGGCTGCTGCGGATGCGCAGGACGCTGCTGACGGCCGTGTCCGTGCCGCTCGTCGCGGTGCTGGGGCCGGTCCTGTGGCTGGCCGCCGGCCCGTGGTGGGCCGTCCTCGCCGCGGCGCCGGCGGCGGCGTCGCTGTGGGGGTGGCGGGCGGTCGCCCGCAACTGGGCCTCCTGGCGGTACGCCGAGCGCGACGACGACCTGCTGATCGCACGCGGGGTGGTGTGGCGCGGGCTGACCGTCGTGCCCTACGGCCGGATGCAGCTGGTGGAGGTCACCTCGGGGCCGCTGGAGCGGTACTTCGGACTGGCCCGGGTGCAGTTGCACACCGCCGCGGCGACGACCGACGCGCACATACCCGGGCTCGCCCCCGAGGAGGCCGAGCGGCTGCGCGAACGGCTCACCGAGCTGGGCGAGGCCCGTTCGGCGGGGCTGTGACGTGCCCGGCCGGGAGAAGGGGGCGGCCGTGACGTCGCTGCTCCAGCGCCCGGAGGGCAGGCGGCTGCACCCGGTCACCCCGTGGCGGCGGGCGTGGGCGCCGCTGGCCGCGCTGTTCGCCTTCGCCGCGCAGGACCCGGAGCGGGCCCGGCAGGGCGTGGAGTCCCTGACGGCCGGCCGGCTGCTGGCGGTCCTGGTGCTGCTGCTGCCCGCGGCGGCCGCGTACGGCTTCCTGTCCTGGTGGATGACGAGCTACACGGTCACCGAGACCGAGCTGCGCATCCGCACCGGCCTGCTGTTCCGGCGTGTGGCCCACATCCGCCTGGACCGCCTCCAGGCGATCGACGTGGGGCGCCCCCTGCTGGCCCGTGTCGTAGGTGTGGCCAAGCTCAAGCTCGACGTGGTCGGCACGGACAAGAAGGACGAGCTGGCGTTCCTGGGCGAGCGGGACGCCGTCGCACTCCGCGCCGAGCTGCTGGCGCGGGCCGCGGGGATGGCGCCCGAGGCCGCCGCGGAGGCGGGCGAGGCGCCCGCCCGGGAGCTGGTGCGGGTCGGCACGCGGATGCTGGTCGTCTCACTGCTGCTGCTCGGCACCGTCTGGGGCACGCTGGCCGCGGCCGTGGCCGTGCCCGTGCTGATCTGGTGGGCGAGCGGCAGCCTCTGGCCGGCCCTGGCGGTGGCGGTGCCGCTGCTCAGCGGTGTGTGGCGCAGCGGTGTGGGCCGCTTCCTCACCGAGTTCGACTGGGTCGTCGCCGAGTCGCCGGACGGAATGCGGCTGGACCACGGGCTGCTGGACCGCGCCCACGCCACCGTCCCGCCCGGCCGCGTCCAGGCCGTCCGGATCGTCGAGCCGTGGCTGTGGCGGCGGCGCGGCTGGGTCCGGGTGGAGCTGGACGTGGCCGCCGGGGGCAACGAGGGCGGCCTGCTGCTGCCGGTCGCCACCCGTGAGACGGCCCGGGGCGTACTGGCACGGGTGCTTCCCGGCGTCGATCCGGCCGAGGCGGCGGCTTCCCTGGCACCGGTGCCGCGCCGGGCCCGCTGGGTCGTCCCGCTGTGGTGGCGGGGATACGGCCACGGGGTGACGGAGACGGTGTTCGCCTCCCGCAGGGGGCTGCTGTGCCGCACGCTGTCGCTTGTCCCGCACGCGAAGGTGCAGAGCGTCCGTCTCACCCAGGGCCCCTGGGAGCGGGCCTTCGGGCTGGCGGACGTCCATGTCGACCACGGTGCGAACGGCACGGTGGCGGCCCGGCTGCGGGCGGTGGAGGAGGCCCGTGCGGTGGTGTCCGCCCAGGCCGGGCGCTCCCGCACCGGGCGCCGCCGGGCGCGTCCGGAGCGCTGGCTCACGTAGGCGCGACGGACGGGCGGGCAGGGGGCGGACCGGGCGGGTCAGGCGGACCGGGCTCGGCGCAGGCCCCTGAACGGGCCCGTCGGCCGCGGTGTGCCGTCGGCGCCCGTGCCGCCGTTCCCGTCCCCGTCCGCGGGAGCGGAGCCCCCGTCATCACCCTCGCCACCGCCTGGCTCGCCCAGGTCGATGACCTTGCCCGCGACTGCGGGCGACGGGGTGCGGGCCGGGGCCTCCGGGGCGGCGCCGGAAACGGCGGCGTCACCGGAGTTGCCGGTGCGGGCCCGGTCGTCCTCCTGATCGGAGGAGGACCCGGCCGCGGGGCCCTGTGTACCCGGCGCCCTGCGCCGCTTCCGGGTGCCCTGGGTGCCGAAGAAGTCGAATCCGCCGCGCTTGGGGGCGCCGCTTCCGCGGCTCCCGGAGCCCTGCCCGTACGGCTCCCCCGCCCCCGGCGTGCCGCCCCGCTGCGGTGCCTGCTCCGGGCTCGGCCGCTGGGGCTTCGGGGGCTGCTGGGGAGCGCCCGGCCCGGGAACCGTTACGGCCGCGGCCTCGCCCCGCTTCTCCCGCTCCTCATGCTCCCGCTCCCGCTCCCGCTGCCGGGCGGCGTTGAGCCGCAGCCGCCCGAGCGCCTCGTCCGCCTGGATGTAGGTGAGCGGTGTGGGCGCGCCCGACGCCCTGCGGTGGTCGGCGGCCCCGGTGGTGAGCGCCTTCGCGGGTCCGGCGGCCTCCAGGGCGAGCTGCCGCCGCCCCTCCAGGGCACTGGCCCGCTCGGTCTCGGCGGTGGCGTACCGGCGCAGCAGCGCGGCGTGCTCGGTGCGCAGCCTCTCCAGTTCGGCGCGCTCACGCCGGAGCGTGTCCTCCGCCTTCCGGCGTATCTCCAGGGACTCCTCCAGCTCGGTCTCCAGCTCGGCCTGGCGTTCCTCGGCCCGCCACTCGGCGGTGGCCCTGGCCGCCCTGACCTCGCCGACCCGCCTGCCGGCCTCCCGGTCCCACCGCCGCAGCAGTACGGCCCCGGTGACGGCCGCCGCGGCGGCCGCGGCGGCCAGGAGGCGCGGTGCCACCGCCCCGGGTTCGTCCGCGTCCCCGATCAGCCATGAGACCGCCGCGCTGATGAGCGCGACGGCCGCCACGGCGGACGGCGCGAGCATCCGGTGCAGGGGCGGCGCATGGCGGTGGCGTCCTCGTGGCATGGTCTGGAATTTACCCTGCGTGCCGTCTCCGGGGAGGTGTCCGCCCGCATTCGTTGCGTGTTCGCAGTCCAACCGAATGCCGTGGCTTACCGGACCGCGCTCGCGGGTACGGGCGGACCGCGGGCCATCGGCCGCGGCCGTCGCCCGTCCTGGCAGGTCGGTCGTCCCGGACGACACCGGCAGGGGGTTGCGCGTGGTACCGGCCGTACCTGAGGAGGCAGGGCCCCATGGCGTACAGAGAACCGGACGGAAGCGGCGGAAGCAGGGAGCTGACCGAGGACGACGCCGAAGAGCGGATCGCGGGAAGATGCTTCAGGACCGGTCCTCCCCGCCGCGTCGGCGTGGAGCTGGAGTGGCTGGTACACGACCGGGACGACCCGCGGCGCCCTGTGCCGGCCGAGCGCCTCACCGGAGCCGTGGCCCCGCTGGAGCTGCCCGGCGGCCTGCCGGGCGGGAGCGCGCTGACCCATGAGCCGGGCGGCCAGCTCGAACTCAGCTCCGCCCCGGCCGGCTCCCTGAACGAGTGCCTGGCGGCCGTGGCGACCGATCTGGACGTCCTGCGACAGTCCGTGGAGCCGTCCGGACTGCGGCTCGTCGGGCGCGGCGTGGACGACGTCCGTCCGCTCGACCGGGTGCTGGACCACCCCCGGTACCGGGCGATGGAGTCCTTCTTCGCCCGCTCGGGCCCGTGGGGCCGGGTGATGATGTGCGGAACCGCGTCGGTCCAGGTGTCCCTGGACTCCGGCGACGACACCGGGGGGACCTCGGGTTTCCGGTTCCGCTGGGAACTGGCGCACCGCCTCGGCCCGGTGCTGGTGGCGGCCTTCGCCAACTCCCCGTTCTGGCGGGGGCGCCCCTCGGGCTGGCGCTCGACCAGGCAGGCGGTCTGGGCACGCCTCGACCCGGGCCGCACCCGCACGCCACGTGGCGGCGACCCCCGTACGGCCTGGGCCCGTTACGCACTGGACGCGGAGCTGATGTGCCTGCGCCGCACCGGCGCCGACTGGGCGGCGCCGCCGGGGCTGAGCTTCCGCGCCTGGCTGCGCGATCCGCGCGGGGAGCGGTCTCCCACCGCCGAGGACCTGGACTACCACCTCAGCACGCTGTTCCCGCCCGTCCGGCCGCGCGGCTGGCTGGAGCTGCGGATGATCGACGCCCAGCCCGGTGACGGCTGGATCGTACCGACCGCGGTCACCGCCGCCCTGCTGGACGATCCCCTCGCCGCCGACACCGCGCTCGCGGCCACCGAATCCCTCGCCCCGCCCGGGGAACTGCCCGCCACGGCCGTGTGGCTGCGCGCGGCCAGGCTCGGCCCCGCCGCCCCGGAGCTGGGCAAGGCCGTACGGGCCTGTTTCACCGCCGCCGAGGCCGCCCTGGCCCGGGCTCGCGTGTCCGCCGGAGTGCGCGACGCCGTCGCCCGCTTCGCCGAGCGCTACGCGGACCGCGGCCGCTGCCCCGCGGACGACCTGCTGGACAGCACCCACCGGAGCACGGCAACCGCACACCGGAAGGAGACGCAGTGAAGTACGACCACGGCGGCCCCGTCGGCGCCACGGCGACCGCCGCCCCCGCCCAGGCCGCCCCTCCGGCCGAAGCCGGCTTGCGGACCCGGGCGCTGGAGGCGCTCCGGGCCGCACGGCGCAGGACGCTGGCCCTGACCGACTGCCTCGGCGACGACGAGCTGATGGCTCAGCACTCGCCGCTGATGTCCCCGCTGGTCTGGGACCTGACTCATGTGGGCAACCAGGAGGAGATCTGGTCGCTGCGCGCGGCCGGCGGCCGGGAGCCGCTGCGCGCGGACCTCGACCCGCTCTACGACGCCTTCCGCAACCCCCGCGCCGACCGCCCGGCGCTGCCCCTGCTGCGTCCGACGGAGGCCCGGCGCTACATCGCCGAGGTGCGCGAGCAGGTGCTGGGGGTACTGGCCGAATCCCCGCTGGGGGGCTCACCCCTGCTGGAGAACGCCTTCGTCTTCGGCATGACCGCCCAGCACGAGCAGCAGCACTGCGAGACGATGCTGGCCACCCACCAGCTGCGCCGGGGCCCCGCGGTGCTCGACGCCCCCGCGCCGCCTGCGGCGCCCGCCGGTGCGGCGGACCTGCCGCGCGAGGTGCTGGTGCCCGGCGGCCCGTTCACCATGGGCACCTCCACCGACCCCTGGGCGCTGGACAACGAACGGCCCGGTCACACCGTGGACGTGCCCGCCTTCCACCTGGACACCGTCCCGGTCACCTGCGGCGCGTACCGGGAGTTCATCGACGACGGCGGATACGACGACCCCCGCTGGTGGACTCCGCAGGGCTGGTCGTACCGGCGGGAGGCGGGGCTGTCCGCCCCGCTGTTCTGGGAACGCCGCGACGGCGTCTGGCTGCGCCGCCGGTTCGGCCGCACCGAGCCGGTGCCACCCGACGAGCCCGTGATGCACGTGTGCTGGTACGAGGCCGACGCGTACGCCCGCTGGGCGGGCCGCCGGCTGCCCACCGAGGCCGAATGGGAGAAGGCCGCCCGCCACGACCCGGCCACCGGCCGTTCGCTGCG
The DNA here is from genome assembly GCF_043660855.1 of Streptomyces shinuiensis. NCBI lineage: Bacteria > Bacillati > Actinomycetota > Actinomycetes > Kitasatosporales > Streptomycetaceae > Streptomyces > Streptomyces shinuiensis. The sequence continues at coordinate 2,541,251 of NZ_JBIHML010000001.1, forward strand.
CCACCCCTGGGGGGACGCCGAGCCGGACCCGGGGCTGGCGAATCTCGGCCAGCGGCACCTGCGGCCCGCACCGGCCGGGGCGTATCCCTCGGGGGCCGCGCCGTGCGGGGCGCGGCAACTGCTCGGCGACGTGTGGGAGTGGACCTCCTCCGACTTCGCCGGCTATCCCGGCTTCGCCGCCTTCCCCTACCGGGAGTACTCCGAGGTGTTCTTCCCCGGCGGCGGGAACGACGGGCCGGCCGGGTACAAGGTGTTGCGCGGCGGCTCCTTCGCCGCGCACCCGGTAGCCTGCCGCGGCACCTTCCGCAACTGGGACTTCCCCGTCCGGCGGCAGATCTTCTGCGGTTTCCGCACCGCCCGGGACGCCGCCCCCTCGGGGAACGGGGGCCGGTAGATGTGCCGCCACCTGGCCTATCTGGGCCCCTCCCTGAGTCTGCGCGAGCTGCTGATCGACCCGCCCGGGGGTCTGTACACCCAGTCCTGGGCCCCGCGCAGGCAGCGGTACGGCACAGTCAACGCCGACGGGTTCGGCATCGGCTGGTATCCGGAGGACGGGGCGCCGCCCGCGCGCTACCGGCGCGCGGTACCGGTGTGGGCCGACGGCAACCTGCCCGACCTGGCCCGGACCGTGCGCAGTGGCGCGGTGCTGGCGGCGGTCCGGTCGGCCACACCGGGCACCACCCAGGACGAGTCGGCCGCGGCGCCGTACCGGGACGGGCGGTGGCTGTTCAGCCACAACGGCGCCGTCCCCGACTGGACCCGCGCACTGGCCAGACTCGCGGGGGACCTGGCGACCGACGACCTGCTGGCGGTGGAGTGCCACTGCGACTCCGCGCTGCTGTGGCTCCTGGTGCGCCACCGCCTGCGGGCCGGGCAGACCGCCGGGCGGGCGCTGGCCGACGTCGCCGCGCGGACCGCGTGGGCGTGTCCGGACGCGCGGGTGAACCTGCTCCTCACCGACGGCCGGAGCATCGCCGCGACCCGCTGCGGCGACACCCTGTGGTACCGCACGGCGCCCGGTGCCGTCCTCGTCGCGTCCGAGCCTTCCGACGATGAGCCCCCCGGCGGGGACGGCTGGCTGGAAGTCCCCGAGCACTCCCTGCTGCGGGCCACGGCGGAGACCGTCGAGGTCGCCCCGCTGCCCGCCGCGCCCACTCCCCGTCCCTCCCCTTCCGTTTCCGCGCCCGAGAGGATGCCCGCCTCATGAAGTCCCGGTTCACCCTCGACCGTCGGCTCCCCGAGCACCACCTCGCCGAGTCGCTGCGTGCCGATGTCCTCGCCGGGCTGACCGCACCCCCCAGGACGCTGCCGCCCAAGTGGTTCTACGACGCCCGCGGCAGCAAGCTGTTCGACGAGATCACCCGGCTGCCCGAGTACTACCCGACCCGCGCCGAACGGGAGATCCTGCGGCTGCGTGCGGCCGACGTCGCGGAGCTCACCGGCGCCCGCACCCTGGTGGAACTCGGCTCGGGGTCTTCCGACAAGACCCGCCTCCTCATCGACGCGCTCCTGCGCCGCGGGACCCTGGAGGACTACGCGCCCGTCGACGTCAGCGAGTCCGCCCTGTCCGCGGCGGGCGAGGCTCTGTGCCACGAGTACTCCGGGCTGCGCATCGCGGCCACCGTCGCCGACTTCGGCAGCCGGCTGCACCTGCCGGCCGGTCCCGGTCCGCGGCTGGTCGCCTTCCTGGGCGGCACCCTGGGCAACCTCCACACGGCGGAGCGCGCCGCCTTCCACGACCGGCTGCGTTCCTCCCTCGTCGCGGGGGACGCCCTGCTGATCGGCGCGGACCTGGTCAAGGACGAGGACGTCCTGGTGCGCGCCTACAACGACGCGCAGGGGGTCACCGCGGAGTTCAACAAGAACGTGCTGCGGGTGCTCAACCGCGAGCTGGGCGCCGACTTCGACCCCGGATCCTTCGACCACCTGGCCGTGTGGAACCGGGGGGAGGAGCGCATGGAGATGCGGCTGCGGTCCCGGACCGAGCACACCGTGACTCTGCCCGTGCTCGGTGTGGAGATCCCGTTCGCACGCGGGGAGGAGGTACGCACGGAGATCTCGGTGAAGTTCCGCCGAGCCGGACTGACCGACGAACTGCACCGGCACGGGTTCGCGGTGACCCGCTGGTGGACCGACCCCCAGGGGCGTTTCGCGCTGCTGCTGGCCGTGCCCCGCTGACATGCCGGCGGGCCGGGAGGGTACCCGGGGCGCCCCGACCGGAAGGAGACAGCGATGCGTCCACTGACCCAGGGACTGGTGGCCGGATCCGTCGGCACGGCCGCTCTCAACATCACGACCTACGGGGACATGCTGCTGAGGGCACGGCCCGCCAGCTCCGTGCCCTCCGATGTCGTCGACCGGCTCGCCGAGCGCACTGGTGTCGAGCTGGGCGGGGGCGAGGAGGCGTCGAACCGCAGGGAGGCGGCCGGGGCGCTGCTGGGCTTCGTCACCGGCCTCGGCGTCACGGCGGCCTACGCACTGGTGAGCGGCCGTCGGCGGACGCCGCCCGTGTCGGTGACCGCGCCGCTGCTCGGAGCAGCCGCCATGGCCGGCAGCGACGTGTCCGCCACCGCGCTCGGCGTCACCGATCCCCGCTCGTGGAGCCGCTCCGCGTGGCTGTCGGACATCGTGCCGCATCTGGTGTACGGCCTCGCCGCCGGCACGACGCTCCGGGCGCTGCGGGGGCGCGCTCCCCGGTGAAGGAGCCGTCGGCGCACGCATCACGCCTCTCCGGGCATGCGCACCACCAGGCCCGCGCTCTCGGCCGCCCGCACCACCGAGACGAGCAGCGCCTCCCCGCCTCCGGCGGCCGCGATCTGGAGCCCGGCCGGGCAGCCGTCACCGGTGAAACCCGCCGGGACGCTGACCGCCGGATGGCCGCTGAGGTTGAAGGCCCAGGTCAGTGCCGTGCTGTACCGATCGCCCGGACCGTCGTGGCCGTGGGGCCGGTTGGGGGTGGCCGGGGTCAGCAGCAGCCGGGCGCCGGCGAGGAGCGCGTCGAGACGCGCGTCGTTCCCCGCCCGCGTCCGCTCCGCCGCCGCCCGGTCCCCGTCCGGGGCGCGCAGGGCGAGCCACGCCGGGCCGGGGTCCAGCAGTACCGCCTCCCCCGCCGGGGGTTCCAGTCGTACGGCACCCGCCGCGGCCAGCCTGTCCACCGCCGCCCTCGCCACCCGGACGACCTCCGGATCGCTCTCCGCGAATCCCAGATCCGGCGACCACACCGCCGCCACCGGCTCCCCGGCCCCCGCGCCGGCATCCCGGGCGGGCACACCGGACACGCACTCCAGCCATGCCGCGAGGTCCGCGGCGCACCGGACGAGGACGCCGGGCGCGGCCAGGCCCGAACGGTCCGCCACGGGCAGCAGCCCGTTGGTCGTCTTCAGCCCGAGCACCCCGCACCACGCGGCCGGGATGCGCACCGAGCCGGCGCCGTCGGCCCCGGTCGCCATCGGCACCATCCCGGCCGCGACCGCCGCCGCCGAACCCGCGGACGAGCCTCCCGGCGACCGGTCCCGGCGCCAGGGGTTGGCGGTGCGGCCACCGGCACCCAGACCCCAGGTCCGCCACGGCGTACCGGGCCCGGGGACGGAGGTCGACCCGACCGGTACGCATCCGGCCGCCAGCAGCCGCCGGACCGGACCGGACCGCGCCCCGGCCGGGCCCGCGGCCCCCGCCTTCACCCCGACCGGCACCCCGGCCAGCGGCAGCCGCTCGCCCGCCGCCACCCTCCGGTCCACCTCGGCCGCCCGCGCCCTCGCCCCGTCCGCCCACACCTCCCGGAAGGCGCGCAGCGACGGCTCCAGCCGGGCGATCCGCCCCAGTGCCGCCTCCACCACCTCGGCGGCGGACACCCCGCGCCGCGCCACCGCACCGGCGATCGCCACCGCCGGCAGCTTCGCGTACGCCTCCCCGTCGATCGCCGGCCCCCGGATTCCCAGGTCCCCGGACCTCCCGGATCCCTCAGGCCGCCGCGGCCGCCGGGGGCGGGGGCTCCTCGTCGTCCTCCGGGAGCCTGCAAACCCGCTGCAGGAAGACGGCCGCCACCACCACCGCCGCGCCCGCCAGCACCGACAGGCCCGCGTAGACCGCCTGGTCCCGGCGGGCGGGCACGTCCATGCCGCCGAAGAGCAGATAGACGCCCGCGCCGCCGTACGCGCCCGCGGCCAGGGCGGCCACCAGCGCACTGGCCTGCCCCAGGACGACGGCGCGGGCGGCCATCATCGGCTCCACGCCCTTCGCACCGGGCCGCCGCTCGCGCTGGGCGCGCAGCCGGGCGCGGATCGACAGCGCGGTGGCGGTCAGGACCGTGGCGATCACCGCGAGCACGATCGGGGCCGCGACGGGCACGGCGGGCAGGGTGCCCAGCGCGTCCCACATCCGTGCCCCGGCCCAGGACAGCACCAGCGCGAGCGCGAAGATGCCGACCAGCGTTCTGATACGTAGTTCCCTCACGGGACTCCCCACGTCACTCGGCGCCCCCCAAAGACGGCACCGCCCAAACAGCATCGTCGAAACCGCGTCGAAGCCACATCAAAGCGGCGCCGAAGCCGTCGGAGAAACTTGCCCGTACGGCGCCGTCCACACTCCTGGACCCGGTGGTCCGGCCGCGCCGCGGCCGGTCACTCCGGCAGGCTCAGTCCCAGGTCCTCCCGGCGTGCCACGCCCTCCCGGCCCACGGTGCCCAGGAGGTCCGCCACCGGGCCGTGCCCGGGGACCTCGGCCTCGGGATCCACATCGTGCCACGGCGCCAGGACGAAGGCGCGCTCATGGCACCGGGGGTGCGGCAGTGTCAGTTCCGGGTCGTCGGAGACGACGTCCTGGTACGCCAGGATGTCCACGTCGATCGTCCGCGGACCCCAGTGCTCGTCGCGGGCCCGTGCGTAGGCCTCCTCGATGGCGTGGGCCCGCTCCAGCAGCGAACCTGGCGGCAGGGTGGTCCTGAGCAGGACGACGGCGTTGAGGTAGGAGGGCTGGCTGCCCGGCTCCACGCCCCACGGCTCGGTCTCGTACACCGGCGAGACGGCCTTGACCCGCGCCCCCGGGGTCTCCTCCAGCGCGTCGATCGCTCCCTGGAGCGTCTCCATGCGGTTGCCCAGGTTGCTCCCGAGCGAGAGGACGGCGCACTTGGGGTTGTGCAGGGTCACATCGGCCGCGTCCACCTGGTGCACCACCGAGGCGGGCACCGGCTGTACGGTCGGGTCGCTGTTCGGCGTCATACGCGGCTCCGCTTGATGGTGATGGTCACGTCGTCGAACGGGACGGTGACGGGGGCCTCGGGCTTGTGGACGGTGACCTCCACCTCACGCACCGCGTCGTGCGTCAGGCACTGGTCGGCGATTCGCTGGGCGAGGGTCTCGATCAGGTCGACAGGCTCGCCCCCGACGATCGAGGCGACCTCCTCGGCGACGATGCCGTAGTGCACCGTCCTGGTGAGGTCGTCCCCGGCGGCCGCGGGGCGGGTGTCCAGGCCCATCGCCAGGTCCACCACGAAGGTCTGTCCCTGCTCCCGTTCCCGCTCGAACACCCCGTGATGCCCGCGGATCCTCAGTCCGCGCAACGCGACACGGTCCACGCGCTCTCACTCCCGTCGGTCGTACGGATGCGGCGGCGGGCCGGTGGCCTCCACGCCCCGCGCCCTGGTGTCCGGTGGGACCGGCGGCGGCTTCAGCCGCCGCCGGTCCCACCGGACACCAGGGCCACTCTCTCAGACCGTCGCTCAGAGCACGGTCCCGCCCTCGCCGTCGACGCCGTCGATCCCCTCGTCCCCACCGTCCCCGTCGTTGTCCTCGCCCTCGACGAGGACCGGGGAACCGTGGTGCGCCCACACCCGCCACCGGCCGTCCTCCGCCCTGCGGAAGACATTGGTGGCGACCACCAGCCCGCCGACCAGGGGCCCGGCCGAGCCGTCCTCCTCCGCGGGGCCGCCGCTGAGGATGTTCTCGGTGCAGGTGACCAGGGCGGTGTCGCCGGCCACGGAGACCTCGACATCGGTCAGGAAGAACTGGATGTACTCGGTGTTGGCCATGATCAGCGCGTACGAGCGCAGCACCTCGTCGCGCCCGGTGAGCACCGGCCAGCCCGGGTGCACGACGCTGACCTCGTCGTGCAGCCAGTTCTCGGCCAGGGCGTCGAGATCGCCGCGCTCCACCGCGTCGTACAGCGCGGCGTTCGCCGCCTCCACGGCCTCGACGTCCGTACGGGCCTCTCCGCTCACCTGGCTCCCTCCAGCGCCCGGGCCACCCGGACCGCGTCCGCGCTCGCCCGCACCTCGTGCACCCGTACCGCCCAGGCGCCCTCGCGCGCCACGAGCGCCGACACCGCGGCGGTCGCCGCGTCCCGCTCCCGGGCGGGCGGCATCTCGCCGCCGTCGCCCGCCAGCACCCGGCCCAGGAACCGCTTCCGGGAGGCCGCGACCAGCACCGGCCGTCCCAGCTCCCGGCGCAGCCGGGCGATGGCGTCCACCAGGGCCAGGTCGTGGGCGGCCTGCTTGGCGAAGCCCAGCCCGGGATCGACGACGATCCGCTCCGGGGCGATCCCGCCGGCCACCGCCCGGTCCAGGGCGGCGCGCAGTTCGCCGATCACCTCGGTGACGGTGTCGGTGTAGACGGCCCGGTCGTTCATGTCGATGCTCTGGCCGCGCCAGTGCATCACCACGTACGGCACCGCGGCGGCGGCGACCACCGGGACCATGCGCGGGTCCGCGCGCCCGCCGCTGACGTCGTTGACCAGCCGGGCACCGGCCTCCACCGCCCGCTCGGCGACGGACGCCCGCATGGTGTCCACGCTGATCACCGCGCCCTCCCGGGCCAGTTCGCGGACCACCGGGATCACCCGGCGCAGTTCCTCGGCCTCGTCCACGCGGGTCGCGCCGGGCCGGGTGGACTCGCCGCCCACGTCGATCAGGTCGGCGCCCTCGGCGACCAGGGACAGACCGTGCTTGACCGCGGCCCCGGTGTCGAACCAGCGGCCTCCGTCGGAGAAGGAGTCCGGCGTGACGTTCACCACGCCCATGACCGCGCACCGGTCCCATGCCGGCAGCCCGGCCACTTCCCCGCGGGGGACGCGCAAGGTACTCATGCGGTCCAGCGTAGGCGTTCCACGGGCGCCTTCCCTCCACCGCCCCGTCGGGCGGCACGTGGCCGGCCGGCGGGCAGCCGGCGGTCAGTCGGCCATGATCAGGCTCATCGCCTCGGCGCGGGTGGTGGAGTCGCGGAGCTGGCCGCGGACCGCGGAGGTGATGGTCTTGGCGCCGGGCTTGCGGACGCCGCGGACCGTCATGCACATGTGCTCGCACTCGATGACGACGATCACGCCGCGCGCCTCCAGGATCTTCATCAGGGAGTCTGCTATCTGCGTCGTCAGGCGCTCCTGGACCTGGGGGCGGCGGGCGAAGACCTCCACCAGCCGGGCGAGCTTCGACAGGCCGGTGATCTTGCCGGAGTCGGCCGGGATGTAGCCGACGTGCGCCACCCCGTGGAAGGGCAGCAGGTGGTGCTCGCAGGAGGACAGCAGCTCGATGTCCTTCACCAGCACCATCTCGTCGTGACCGAGGTCGAAGGTGGTGGTCAGCACGTCCTCCGGCCGCTGCCGCAGGCCCGCGAATATCTCCCGGTACGCCCGGGCCACCCGGGCCGGGGTCTCGCGCAGGCCCTCGCGGTCGGGGTCCTCGCCGACCGCGATGAGCAGCTCCCGTATGGCGTTCTCGGCACGCTTCTCGTCGAACTCTCCGGCGGGACCCTCGCCCTCCAGCGTCACCGGGTCGATCATGTGATCCTCTTTCTCGATTGCGGATGGCGAAAAGCCGCGCCCCTCCGGTAGTCAACCGGAGGGGCGCGGCGGGCATTCCTCGGGGCCTGCCACCACCGGCCCGGGGGCCGGCGCCGGGGAGCCTCGGTCAGCTCTCCGGCCGGGGCTCGTCGGACGGCAGGCGGGTCTCCTTGGAGAGCGCCGTGTCCGTCGGGCCGATCTCCTTGCCCTTCTCCTGGCCGGGCTGCGAGCCGTTGGTGAGAGCCAGCTCCTTGGGGGTGGAGACCGGCGGGCGGGTGGAGGGCATCCGGCGCGCGGAACCCGTCCAGGCCGGGCGCGGCGGGCGCTTGACGATCGGCCGGAAGATCTCGGCGATCTCCTCCTTGCCGAGGGTCTCCTTCTCCAGGAGGGCCAGCACCAGGTTGTCCAGGACGTCCCGGTTCTCGACGAGGATCTCCCACGCCTCGTTGTGGGCGGTCTCGATCAGCTTCTTGACCTCCTCGTCCACCAGCCCGGCGACCTCCTCGGAGTAGTCGCGCTGGTGGCCCATCTCCTTGCCCAGGAAGGGCTCGGAGTTGTCGGAGCCGAACTTGATCGCGCCCAGCCGCTCGGTCATGCCGTACTGCGTGACCATGGCGCGGGCCGTGGCGGTCGCCTTCTCGATGTCGTTGGCGGCGCCGGTGGTCGGGTCGTGGAAGACCAGCTCCTCGGCCGCGCGCCCGCCCAGCATGTACGCGAGCTGGTCGAGCATCTCGTTGCGCGTCGTGGAGTACTTGTCCTCGTCGGGCAGGACCATCGTGTAGCCCAGCGCCCGGCCGCGGGAGAGGATGGTGATCTTGTGGACGGGGTCGGAGTTCGGTGAGGCCGCCGCGACCAGGGCGTGGCCGCCCTCGTGGTACGCGGTGATCTTCTTCTCCTTGTCGCTCATGATCCGGGTCCGCTTCTGCGGTCCGGCCACGACGCGGTCGATCGCCTCGTCCAGGAAGTGGTTGTCGATCAGCTTCTTGTCACTGCGCGCGGTGAGCAGCGCGGCCTCGTTGAGCACGTTGGACAGGTCCGCGCCGGTGAAGCCGGGAGTGCGGCGGGCGACCGCGGACAGGTCCACGTCGGGCTCCATCGGCTTGCCCTTGGCGTGCACCTTGAGGATCTCCAGACGTCCCTGCATGTCGGGGCGGTCCACGGCGATCTGCCGGTCGAAACGGCCCGGGCGCAGCAGTGCCGGGTCGAGGATGTCCGGGCGGTTGGTGGCGGCGATCAGGATGACGCCGCCCTTGACGTCGAAGCCGTCCATCTCGACCAGCAGCTGGTTCAGCGTCTGCTCGCGCTCGTCGTGGCCGCCGCCCATGCCGGCGCCGCGGTGGCGGCCGACGGCGTCGATCTCGTCGACGAAGACGATCGCCGGGGCGTTCGCCTTGGCCTGCTCGAACAGGTCGCGCACGCGCGAGGCACCGACACCGACGAACATCTCGACGAAGTCGGAGCCGGAGATCGAGTAGAACGGGACGCCCGCCTCGCCCGCGACGGCGCGCGCGAGCAGCGTCTTGCCGGTGCCGGGCGGACCGTAGAGCAGCACGCCCTTGGGGATCTTCGCGCCGACGGCCTGGAACTTGGCGGGCTCCTGGAGGAACTCCTTGATCTCGTGGAGCTCCTCGACCGCCTCGTCCGAGCCGGCGACGTCCGAGAAGGTCGTCTTGGGGGTGTCCTTGGTGATCAGCTTCGCCTTGGACTTCCCGAAGTTCATCACCCGGGAGCCGCCGCCCTGCATCTGGTTCATCAGGAACAGGAAGACGATCACGATCAGTACGAACGGCAGCAGCGAGAGCAGCATCCCCAGGAACGGGTTCTGCTTCTGCGGCGAGACGGTGTAACCGTCCTCGATCTGCCCGTCCTGGTACTTGGACTGCAACTGCTTGGCCAGATCGACGCCCTGGTCGTCGATGTAGCTGGCCTTGATCTTGTCGCTGCCCTCGATCTTCGTGTCCTCGGCGAGCTCGACCTTGACGGTCTGCTCGTCGCCGGTCGTCAGCTCGGCGGACCTGACCTTGTTCTCGTTGATCGCCTGCACGACCTGGCCGGTGTCCACCGTCTTGTAGCCGCCGGACGAGCCGACGACGTTCATCAACACGACCACGGCGAGGGCGGCCAGCACGATCCACATGACGGGACCACGGAAGTAGCGCTTCACGTCCATCCACACGGGGCGGCGCGCGCCCCGTCCCTCCTGCCACAGTGAGGCACCGCGACCTCGGGTGAGATCGCCTGTGCGTACGGTGTATTACTCCGGCTTGCTCGGCCTACGAACGGGTTGCCTCAACAGACCGACCTTCGGACGGTACCCCAGGATCACAGCCCGAAGCACTGCCGAGGCGGGCGCCGCCGGCGAACGGTGAGCATCCCCGTTCGCCTGTTCCAACGCCGGGAGACCCCCCGAACGTTCCCGGGCGGCGCTCCGGGCCCGCCCGGGCCCGCCCGGGCCCGCCCGGGCCCGTCAGCCTCCGTAGACGTGCGGCGCCAGCGTCCCCACGAACGGCAGGTTGCGGTACTTCTCCGCGTAGTCCAGCCCGTAGCCGACGACGAACTCGCTGGGGATGTCGAAGCCGACCCACCTCACGTCGATCGCCACCTTCGCCGCGTCCGGCTTGCGCAGCAGGGTGCATACGTTCAGCGAGGCGGGCTCGCGCGAGCCGAGGTTCGACAGCAGCCAGGACAGCGTCAGGCCGGAGTCGATGATGTCCTCGACGATCAGGACGTGCCGCCCCTTGATGTCGGTGTCCAGGTCCTTGAGGATACGGACCACTCCGGAGGACTGGGTGCCCGCGCCGTAGGACGACACCGCCATCCAGTCCATGGTGACCGGTGAGGACAGGGCCCGGGCGAGGTCCGCCATGACCATCACCGCGCCCTTGAGGACCCCGACCAGGAGCAGGTCCTCGCCCTCGTACTCCGCGTCGATCGCCTCCGCCAGCTCGGCCAGCTTCGCGTCGATCTCTTCCTTGGTGATGAGCACCGACTTGAGGTCGGCGCCCATGTCCTTGTCGTCCACCCTGCTGCTCTCGGTCGGGGATCACACTTGCCGGATGACCAGTGTGCCACCCTGCCTCCGGGCGGCCACCCGGCCGGGCAGGCTGATGGCCCGCTGGCCGTGCCATCCGGTGACCAGCCGGTCCACCTCCTCGATGTGGCGGGCGAACAGCGAGCCCGCCGGGGAACCGGCCGCGACCGCCACGCGGCGCAGCACGCGCCGGCGGACGGCGGGCGGCAGGGCGCCGAGCCGGGCGGCGTCGAGGGCGGACCCGGACCCCCCTGTGAGATCCGCGACATCCGCGACATCGCCGCCTCCGCCGCCTCCGCCGCATCCGCCGCCCCGGACGGACGGGGACGGCGAGGACGGCGGGAGTTCCGCGCGGACCTCCCGCTCGGCCTCGCGGGCCCAGGCGTCGAGGGCGTCGGCGTCGTCCCGTGAGAGCTGCGCGGTGCGGGCCAGGGCCTCGACCACACCCTTGCCGAGCGCCTTCTCCAGGGCGGGCAGCGCGTCGTGGCGCACCCGGGAGCGGGTGAAGGCGGGATCGGCGTTGTGCGGGTCGTCCCAGACCGGCAGCGACTGCACCATGCACGCCTTGCGGGTGGTCTGCCGGTCCACGGCCAGGAACGGCCGCAGATAGCGGTGCCGGACGCCCCCGCGCCCGGCCGGCGAGCCGGATACGGCGGCCATCCCGGACAGCGAGCGGGTGCCTGAACCCCGGGCCAGGCCGAGCAGCACCGTCTCGGCCTGGTCGTCGCGGGTGTGCCCGAGGAGAACCGCGGCGGCGCCGAGGCGGTCGGCGGCCTCGTCGAGGGCGGTGTAGCGGGCGGTGCGGGCGGCGGCCTCGGGGCCGCCGTCGCGGCCGACGGTCACGGTGAGGGCCTCGGCCGGCTCGAGGGAGAGTTCGGTGAGGCGGCAGACGACCTCCCGGGCCCGGTCGCCGGATCCGGGCTGCAGGCCGTGGTCGACGGTGAGGCCTCCGGCCCGCAGGCCGAGACGGGGGGCTTCGAAGGCGAGGGCGGAGGCGAGCGCCATCGAGTCGGCGCCGCCGGAGCATGCGACGAGTACGAGCGGAGGGCGCCGGAGCGTGGCGGAGGAGCCGTCAGCGGCACCGGAACCGCCGGAACCGTCAGGGGCGCCGGGGGCGTCCTGGAGCTGGAGTACGTCACGGAGTGTGCGGCGAACCGCCAGGCGTATCGCGGCGACCGCGGGGTGGGGACCCATGTCCGTTCACTTCCTCGGGGAGTCGTGGCCGCGCAGTCGATGACTACGCTGAGTGCGTCGATGGTGACAGAGAAGTGCCGTATCCCTGAGCATCGCACGCGCGCCCGCCGCCCACGGTCCCTCGTAAGAGTGATTGTCCCGGCGTTCGGCGGTCATCAGTCCGCTTTACGGTGCACCCTCGCGATCCACTCCGCCGGCTCGGCGATCTCCGCCCTGGTGGGCAGCGTGTTGGGGGATGTCCACACACGGTTGAAGCCGTCCATCCCGACCTCTTCCACCACCGTCCGCACGAACCGCTCGCCGTCGCGGTACTGGCGCAGCTTGGCGTCGAGCCCCAGCAGCTTGCGCAGCGCCTGGTCGAGGCGGCCCGCACCGGCCGCGCGGCGCTTTTGGAACTTCTCCCGGATCTCGGCGACCGACGGCACCACCTGGGGGCCGACGCCGTCCATCACATAGTCCGCGTGCCCCTCCAGCAGCGACATCACCGCGGTGATGCGGCCGAGGACCTCGCGCTGCGCCGGGGTCTGCACCAGCTCGACGAGGCTGCGTCCCCCGTCCTGCTCCCCGCCGTCCCCGGGCTCCGGGCGGCCGCTCCCGGCCAGCGACTGGAAGGCCTCGCGCAGCCGCTCCAGCAGCGCGGAGGGCTCTATCTCGGTCTCCCCGAGGAAGGCGTGGATCTCCCCCTCGATGTGGTCGCGCAGCCACGGCACGGCGGAGAACTGGGTGCGGTGCGTCTCCTCGTGCAGGCACACCCACAGCCGGAAGTCGTGCGGGGCGACGTCCAGCTCCCGCTCGACGTGCACGATGTTCGGCGCGACCAGCAGCAGCCGCCCGCCGCCCTCGCCCGGGGCACCCGGCAGATCGCGGGTGGGCGGGGCGAAGGTCTCGTACTGGCCCAGGACGCGCGAGGCCATGAACGACAGCAGCATCCCGACCTCGACGCCGGTCACCTTGCCGCCGACCGCGCCGAGCACCGCGTTGCCGGGGCCGCCGCCGCGCCGCGCCCGCATCTTGTCCAGCAGTGGCGACAGCAGCTCGCGGAAACCCGCCACGTTCGCCCGGATCCAGCCGGGCCGGTCCACGACGAGTACGGGTGTGTCCGCGGCGCCGTCGGGCGTCATCCGCGTGAAGCCGCGCACGTGCTCCTCGGCCGCCGCGGCGTGCCGCCGCAGCTCGGCGACGGCCTCCCGTGCCTCCTCGCGGCTCACTTCGGGCCCGGGCTTCACGAGCCGGGTCGCGGTCGCCACCGCGAGATTCCAGTCGACCATCTCCACACCACCGAGGCTCGTCATGACTTCACCGTACGTGCCGGTGCTCCCGAACGGGAGCCGACCGGGCGCCCGGGCAAGGGTGCCCGCGGAGGCGGCCCGTCACGCCTGCCCGGACGGCGGGCGCCCGGACGGAACCCGTGCCGGGGCCGGGCGGACCCCGGACGGAACCGCCGGCCGGGCCGGTCAGCGGCAGCCGCAGTTGGCCAGGGCGGCGGCGAGGCGGTCCAGGGCCTCGTGGGCGCCCTGGCGATCGGTGGTGCCCGACGCCGTGAACGCGAAGACCAGGAGTCTGCCGTCGGCGTCCACGACCGTGCCCGCCAGGGTGTTGATCCCGGTCAGCGTGCCGGTCTTGGCGCGGACCAGACCCGCACCGGTGCGGGTCGCCTCGTCGTCGTAGCGGCCGCCGAGCGTGCCGCTGAAGCGGGCCACGGGAAGCCCCGTCAGCACGGACCGCAGCTCGGGGCGGGCGGGGTCGGCGGCGAGGACCAGCAGCCGGGTCAGCAGGCCGGCGGAGACCCTGCCGGACCGGTCCAGCCCGCTGCCGTCGGCGAAGCGGGTGCCCTTCAGCGGCAGCGCCCGGCCGTACCCGGCGAGCTGTGCGCGCACCGCGCGTCCGGCGCCGGCGAAGCTCGCGGGCTCGCCGCGCGCGACGGCGGCCTGCCGGAAGAGGGCCTCGGCGATGTCGTTGTCGCTGTGGAGCATCATCCGCTCGACCAGATCCGCCAGCGGCGCGGAGCGGTGGACGGCCAGTTCCTCGGCCCCCTCCGGCGCCTTGCGGGCGCGGCCGGGGTGCCCGGGGCGCTCGACGCCGACGCCGCGCTCGCGCAGGCGGTCGGTGAAGATCTCGGCGGCGTCCCGGGCCGGGTCGTCGGAGCGGGGGGCGGGCCCGCGGGTGCTGTCGTCGAGGCGGCCCTCGTTCACCATCAGCGCGCTGACCGGCGCGATGTTCTCGTTCGGCCCGATCGGATGGCGGGCGGGCCCGGAGTAGAGCGAGGTGTCGTGGGCGGGCTCGATCCGCTTCACGCCGCGCTCCCCGAGCTCCCGGGCGGTGGCGTCGGCCAGCCGCCGCAGCGCGGCGGGGGTGACCGTGGGGTCGCCGCCGCCGACGAGGAAGACCCGCTCGCCGTCCGCGTCCCACACCACCCGGGTGGGGATGCGGTGGTCCGGTCCGAGGGCCGACAGCGCGGCGACCGCCGTGGCGATCTTGACGGTGGAGGCGGGTACGACGCTCCGGCCGGCCCCGGCTCCGTACAGCTCCCGCCCGGTGGCCACGTCCACCACCGAGGCGGTGCGGAGCGTGCCCAGGACACCGTCCTCCAGCAGCGGCTGGAGGGTGTCGGCGAGCGCGGCTGGCGCGGGAGCGGGTGCCTCGCCCGGCTCCGGCGCGGCCTCCTCGCCCCGGCCGCCCCTCCCCTCCCGGCCCTCCCCGGCGGGTGCGGCGCCCAGCGCGGTGAGCACCTCGGCGGCGCTGGGCGCCGGGGCGGGGCCACCGGGAAGACCCGCTCCGGTGTGGTCCGCGCCACTGCCCCGGTCCCAGGAGGCGGCGCGGGCCCGCTCGGCCGTACGCTGGCCGGAGTCCCAGGGCCCGGCGACGGCCACAGCCGCCACCGCGACCGCGAGTCCGGCGGCGGCGGAACCGGCCGCCACCCGCCATGTGTCCCGCACCTCGGACCAGCCCCTCTCGCGACCACACATCTGCGTGAGGGACACTTAACCACCACATCGCCGCTCCCCGGGGGAAACCCCCGGGCCACTGACGAGTGCTGAAGCATACGGAGGAGTCTCCCTTGGAGTTCGACGTCGTCATCGAGATCCCGAAGGGTTCGCGGAACAAGTACGAGGTGGACCACGAGACCGGTCGCATCCGTCTCGACCGGCACCTGTTCACTTCCACCGTGTACCCGGCCGACTACGGCTTCGTCGACAACACCCTGGGTGAGGACGGAGACCCCCTGGACGCGCTGGTGCTGCTGGAGGAGCCGACCTTCCCCGGCTGCATCATCAAGTGCCGGGCGATCGGCATGTTCCGCATGACGGACGAGGCCGGCGGCGACGACAAGCTGCTGTGCGTGCCCGCGTCCGACCCGCGCATGGAGCACCTGCGTGACATCCACCACGTGAGCGAGTTCGACCGGCTGGAGATCCAGCACTTCTTCGAGGTCTACAAGGACCTGGAGCCCGGCAAGTCGGTCGAGGGCGCGGACTGGGTCGGCCGTGCCGAGGCCGAGGCCGAGGTCGAGGCCTCGGTCAAGCGCCTGGAGGCGTCGGGCGGCGGCCACCACTGAGCCCTCCGGGTCCGCCGGGGGCGGGCCCGCCCCCGCTCCCCGTGCCCCGGGACGCACACGGCCGCCGCGCCGCGTGCGCCCGGGGCACGCTCCGTCTCCGGGGCGTGCCCGGCCTCCGGCGGGGCCTGGTCAGAAGCCTCGGGTGCGCTTGGCCGCGCGCCGGCCCGACAGCGGGGTCTCCTGGCCCGGCGCCTTGATGAACAGGCGGGCCAGCTCGTTCCCGAGGTTGACGCCGATCGCGATCGCCAGCGCCAGGGCGGCCGCCTTCGACAGGTTCGGCAGGCCGTGGTCCAGATCCCCCTGCGCGATGCCGATCAGTCCGAAGTAGATGGCGCTACCGGGCAGCAGCGGGCCGATCGCCGCCGTGATGTACGGCAGCGCCGAGACGAACCGGTAGCGCGACATCAGCTGCCCGAACAGGCCCACCAGCCCTGCCGCCGCCGCGGTCGCCGCGACGGGGTCGATCTCGCCGACGTCCGTCATCGCGCCGTACACCAGCCAGGCGACACCGCCGTTGAGCGTGGCGAGCAGCACGGTGGAGCGCTCCTGCTGGAGGAGGACGCAGAAGGTCAGTGCCAGCAGCATCGCCGCCAGGAGCTGGAGCAGCGGCCGGCTGCGGATGTCCAGGCCCTCCGGGTTGAAGTCGGCGCCCATCTCGGCGCCGATGTAGAGCACCAGCAGCACGCCGCAGACGATGCCGACGACCAGGTAGACGACCTCCAGCAGACGGGCCGAGGCCGTTATGTAGAAGCCGGTCAGCCCGTCGTGCACGGCGGCCACCAGCGCTCTACCGGGGATCAGCGGGAACAGGCCACCGGTGACGACCGCGGACGCCCTGATGGCCAGGTCGAGGTCCGCGGCGAACATCTGGACCAGCACCCCCAGCAGCGCGGGCGGCATCGCCGCCGCCACGAACTGGTAGAACTCCGGCAGCCCGCGCTGGGAGAAGAACCAGGCGAGCCGGTCGCCGAGCATCGCGCCGAGCGCGGCCAGGAAGAAGACCACCCAGCCACCGCCCACCAGGATGGACGCCGCGCCCGCCAGCAGGCCGCTGGCGACGGTGAGCGCTCCCTTGGAGTACGGGTGGCGGTTGCGGCGGGTCTCGGCGAGGCGGCCGTACGCCTCCTCCAGCGTCACGTCGCCGTCGGTGATGTCGGCCACCAGGCGGTAGACCGCCGACAGCCGGTTGTAGTCGGTGCCGCGACGGCGGACCGTACGGCTCAGCGAGACCGGGTCGTCCACCAGCGACGGCTGGTAGGTGATCGTCAGCAGGGTGAAGGTGACCGTCGGTTCGCAGCGGTCCAGCCCGTAGGCGTGGGCCACCCCGAACATCGCCGCCTCGACGTCCTCGGCGCCCTCGCCGCCCGCGAGCAGCAGCTCGCCGATACGCAGGGTCAGGTCGAGTACGCGCGGCGCCGACGGCCCGGTGTCGGCGTCGTCCTCGTCGGTGCGCCGGGGCCGTTCGGGCACCGGCCGCTCGCCCAGCGGCATCCGGACCATGGTGCGCATCCGGTCCTGCCAGGGCGCACCCGGCCGCACCAGGTTGTCGATCACCGGGATGCCGTCGGGCGGGGTGAAGGCGGATCCGGGTTCGAAGGCCGACGCCTTGCGCACGCCCTCGGGCACGGCGAACTCGGAGGTGGGGTGCTCGTCCTCCGGCAGCGGCGCGGGGGGTCTCAGCCCCTCCGGCACGGCGAACTCGGAGGTGGGGTGCTCGTCCTCGGAGTACGGGGACGACAGCGGTACGCCGGAGGGCGGTGCGAAAGCGCTGCGGGTCTCCTCCGGTACGGACCTGCGGTCCCCCGGACGGCCGGTCTCGGTCACCGTGCTGTTCCTCGTGGTCTCCAGGGCCAAGCTCGCGGCTCCTCACGCCTCCAGTCGTCTTCTCGCACGGACCTCGGATTTCCCGTTCTCAGCGGGAGATGCCCGTTCCCCTCAGCGAGCATACGGCCGGGCACCCCTCCGGAAGAGGGCGTGAAGGCGGCCGTCCGGTGTGAGATGCGTTGCAGGCGCCGGAGCGAGGCGAGAGGCCCACGCCGTCAGCCGGGGGGGCGGTCGTGCGGACGCTCCGCGTAGGGGTTCTCCACACCCTCGGGCAGCACCTCCACCGACCGCTCGCCCTCGCCCGCCATCACGTACGCGCCTTTCTCCAGACGCTCGATCAGGCCCCGGGTCCACTCCGCGCCACTGGCGGCATTGTGCACCCACAGCCTCATGACCTCGCCGATGTGGCCCCACTCGTCCGGGGCGCCCGGGGGCGTCCACTCCCCGGCGACCTCGGCGCTCCACTCCTCCAGCGCCGCCACCCGCCGCCCGAGCAGTTCGATCGCCTCCCGGCGCGGCAGGTCGACGATGAAGCCGACTCCGGCCGTGAGCACGTCCGGCTTCTCGTCGTGTGCCGTGAGCGCCCAGCGCAGCAGCCGGTGGTACTCCGCCTCGCCGGCGGCGGTCAGCTCGTACTCGGTGCGCGGCGGACCGCCCGCCGTGCTCGGCTCGGTGCCATGGGCGGTCAGCAGGCCCTGTTTCGCCATCTGCTTGAGCGCGTGGTAGATCGACCCCGGCTTGGCGTTGGACCACTGGTGCGCGCCCCAGAACTCCAGGTCGTTGCGGACCTGGTAGCCGTGTGCGCGCCCGTGCTGGCGGACCGCGCCCAGCACCAGCAACCGGATCGCCGACACCGCCGACACCGCCGACATCACCGTCCCCTCCGCCGAACTTCCCCGCGCCCGCCGCCGACCAGCGTAGACGGGCGGCGGCGGGCGCGGGTGCGGGAGGTCACCGGAAGGACGACCAGTCCGGCTCAGGCAGCGCGCCCGTCTCGAAGACCAGGCCGAAGGCGCCCCTGCCGTCGATCGTCTCGCGGATGATGTCCGCGTGCCCGGCGTGCCGGGCGGTCTCCTCGATCTGGTGGAGCAGCCCCCAACGCCAGGAGCGGGGCCCGCCCTCGTCCCAGGGCACCCTGGGGGCCGTGAAGGTGTCGTCGAGTGAGGGCACCGCCCGGACCGCCTCCTCGGTCTCCCGCGCCACCCGCTCGTAGAGGTCCAGCAGTTCCCCGACCGCCTCGTCGTCCCTGATGGCCAGGCTGTCCTCCCACCCCTTCACCCTGGTCTCGAAGTCGAAGGGCTCGCCGCTCATCGTCGCCAGCGCGCCGCGCTCGCCCACCGCGACGTGCTTGAGGATGCCGGCCAGGGAGAACGCGCTCGCGGTCGGCCTGCTGCGCGCCTGTTCGTCGGTGAGGCCGTGGAGGGCCCGGCGGATGCCGCCGCGCTGGGCTTCCAGATAGCCGAGCAGGGCTCCGCGCTCGTCGCCGCGGTTCTCGGAAGCGACAGGAACGGGCATGGGGTCTCCTCACACGTCGGTCGTCGGGCCGCCTTCCGGCCCCTTCACCGACAACGACACTACGAGGCCTTGAGGACGATTCCCGTCCTCAAGGCCTCAAGGCCCCAGGCCTCTCGATGCCTTCAGCGCCTTCACCGCCTTCGAGGCCCTCCCGGCACCGGCGGTGCCCCGAAGGCCCCGGCCGGGACGCCCCCCGCCGGCCGGACCGGTCAGATCCCTCCGCGGACCTCGTGGAGGAGCCGGCGGGTGTCCTCCGGTCCGAGGCTGTCCCGCAGGAGGCGGTCGAGGACGTCCTCGTACTGGGCGACCTCCTCCGGCTTGTCGACGTAGAGGGCACTGGTGAGGTGCTCCAGGTAGACGGTGTCGGAGATCTCCGACTCGGGAAAGCGCAGCAGCGTGAACGCCCCGCTCTCGGCCGGGTGCCCGCCGGTGTCGAACGGCATCACCTGGAGCGTGATGTGGGGCAGTTCGGAGAGTTCCGCGAGGTGTCGCAACTGGGCGTCCATCACCTCGCGGCCGCCGTAGGGGCGGCGCAGCGCGGCCTCGTCCAGCACACAGCGGACCCGGGGGGCCTGCTCGGACAGCAGCAGCTTCTGGCGCTCCAGGCGCAGGGCGACGCGGCGGTCGACCTCCTCCGGCGACAGCTCCGACCGGTGACCGCTGGTGACGACCGCCCGCGCGTAGTCCTCCGTCTGGAGCAACCCGGAGACGAACTGCACCTCGTAGACGCCGATGTGCGAGGCCGCGGCCTCCAGTCCGACGTACGTCTGGAACCAGTTCGGCAGCACGTCGCTGTAGTTGTGCCACCAGCCCGCGACGCTGGACTCACGGGCGAGGCTCAGCAGCGGCTCGCGCTCGGCCTCGTCGGTGATGCCGTACAGCGTGAGCAGGTCCGCCACGTCCCGCGCCTTGAAGCTCACACGCCCCAACTCCATGCGGCTGATCTTCGATTCGGAGGCCCGGATGGAATATCCGGCCGCCTCACGGGTGACTCCGCGGGACTCGCGGAGCCGCCGCAGCTGGGAACCGAGCAGGATGCGGCGCACCATGGAACCACTCGATCCGTTGGCCCCGTTCACTCCGTTTTTCACCGGAAATGCTCCTGTTTGTGTTCAGCTCTCCACCCCTGCACCAGTGCAGTCTGCCACCAATGCCTTCGTTGCGTGCCCAGGCGGTTACACACGATCGAAAGTCGCTCGTGCACGTGCATCTGCCCTTGCATCTGCTGTGGGCATTGGGAACGATGGGGAAAGCACAAGTGCACGTGGGGCCAGGGCACTTGGGCATGCACACGATCCACCGATGCAGCGCAACGAGCGGAACGCGATACGGAGCACCACCGCTGACGGGGTCCGCCAGGGCCATGACCGCCGCAATGCCAGGAGTGTCTCGTCATGGGGACCGAAGGACCGACCGTGCTCGACCGGTTATGGCATGACTTTCCGTCGCTCGCCCCCGACGCGCTCTCCGGTTCGGCCTCCTGCGCACTCCAGCCGCGCTACGAGGCGGTGAGGACCGCCCGCGAGTTCACCCGGAACGTACTGCTGCGCTGGCGGTTGGCCGGAAACTTCGACACCGTGGCCCTGGTGGTCTCGGAGCTCGTGACCAACGCCCTGCGCCACGGCGTGCCGGGCGCCGTCCCCGGCGAGACCCTGGACCCGCCCGTGCGGCTCCACCTGGTGCACTGGTCCGGCCGCCTGGTGTGCGCCGTGCGCGACCCCAGCGGAAAGGCGCCCGTGGCGAAGAAGCCCGGCGAGGGATTCACCGGGGAACTCGGCGGTATCGGCTGCGATTTCGGCGACGACCTCGGCGGAGGGTTCGGCGGGGAGTTCGGCGGGGAGTTCGGCGGCGCCCTCTTCGACGACACGGCGGAGTCCGGGCGCGGCCTCTTCCTCGTCGAATCCTTCAGCGACGACTGGGGCTGGCAGCCGATGGCCGGCACCATGCCCGGAAAAGTGGTCTGGGCGCTGTTCAGGCTGAACCCCGGACGGGGAACCGGCGTCAGTCCTGTATGAGGTGGTCGAACTCGCCGTCCTTGACGCCGAGCAGCATCGCCTCTACCTCGGCCGGGGTGTAGACCAGCGCGGGGCCGTCCGGGTGGCGCGAGTTCCGCACGGCCACCTCTCCGCCGGGGAGCTTGGCGAACTCCACGCACGCTCCCTGCGAGTTGCTGTGTCTGCTCTTCTGCCAGACGACCCCCTGGAGGTCCCTGGCTGCCATGCCGTTGTATGCGTGGGGCATCGGACTCTCCCGGCTGTGCGGTCGGGTGCGGTCGGGTGCGGTCAGGGGCTGAATCGGTCAACCAGCTTGGATCATAACGCCGTTCACGTGCGGATGCACGTGAAGATGCACGTGCACGACAGCCTGTCACGGTGTCATGACAACCTGTCGAAAGGCCGGTCCGCGCCTGGGCGGCGGGACCGGGCGCGGAAAGCGCCCGGTCGTCACACGCGCGCCGGCCGTCGCGCCGTTCACGCGCCGGCGTCGCCGGTTTCCCTCTCCAGGAGGCCGCGCAGGTCGCCCAGTTCCCCCATCCCGCGCCAGAACCGCTCGTACGGGCTCAGCCAGTGCTGCACCTCGCTGAGCGGTCCGGCCTCCAGCCGGTAGTGCCTCTCCCTCCCCCTG
This sequence comes from Streptomyces shinuiensis, assembly GCF_043660855.1. Taxonomy (NCBI): domain Bacteria; kingdom Bacillati; phylum Actinomycetota; class Actinomycetes; order Kitasatosporales; family Streptomycetaceae; genus Streptomyces; species Streptomyces shinuiensis. Next base: position 2,562,763 of record NZ_JBIHML010000001.1, read on the forward strand.
CGCCGCTCGCTGACCAGGCCGGCCTCCCGGAGCACCTTCAGATGCTCCGAGAGGCTCGGCCTGCGCATGTCGAAGTGGTCGGCCAGCCGCTGCACGGGCTGCGGCCCTTTGACCCGGAGCAGCCTCAGCACCTCGCGCCGGGTCGGGTTGGCGAGGGCGGAGAAGAGCCGGTCCTCCCGGATCCGGTCCTCGGGTACGTCGATGGCGGTCATGTTTCCCCCTTGCGAGCCAGTGGTCAGTTGGCGGTGGCGGAGAGGAGGGAAGCCGGCGGCGCCGGGCCGCTCGCAGTCCGCTTCGGTGGTCGGTGGTCGGTGGTCTCCGAAATGATCCCCCCGCGGGCACCCGCAGCGGAACCCTGTCCCACCGGCTGAACGGCGGCGCCCGGCTCCGTCCGCCCTTGACCTCGAGCCGACCTGAAGTCCTGCCGTCCGGACCACGGCAACGACGACGTGAGGATCCGCGACGGGCATGGAGGCCGCCACGCGGAACGCCCTGCACCAGGCGCACCACGTCCCTCGGGAGCAGGAGCGCCGCTCCCCCGCGCCGCCCTGCGCCGCATCGCGGGCTCCGCCCGCCCGCACCGGCGGCGGCCGGCGCTCTTCCCGCTGCTCAGCACCGCCTCGGCGGCGCCGGCGGTGGCCGAGGCTGCGATCGGACCGCCGGCCGGGTGGCTGTCGGCGCGCGTCGGCGGGGGGGCTGATCCCGGATCTGCGCACGGCCGTCCTCGACCACCTCCAGCGGATGCCGTTCGCCTCCTTCACCCATGCCCGCACCGGCGCGATGGCCGGCCGGCTGAACGGCGACGTCGTCGGCGCCCGGCAGGCCTTCGGCAGCACCCCGTCCCCGGTGGCCGGCGACTCCGTCACCCTGCTGCTCGCCGTGGTGGTCATGGTGCGGCCGTCCCGGCAGATCGACACCGGGCACGCGGCCGGGCACGCGGTCCGGGCGGGGTGCCGGGGAGTCCGCCGTGCCCGGTTCCGTCTCCTGACCGGCCATCACCTTCCCGGCGGTACGCGGAACTCGGCCGCATCGGCGCCCGCGGCGGCCCTCGCCCATCCGGATCAGTCCAGCGCGCGGGACCGCCGCCCGGCCCCCACGATGAGGAGCGGGGCCGCCGGGCGGCGGCCCGTATCGAGCCATGTCCGGGGAGATGCCGCTGTGACCGTCAGTCTTGAGCAACTGAGCCGCTGTTCCGTAGCCGTCGACCTCGGTGCGGCCAGGACCCGGGTCTACCTCAAACGGTTCGGCGTCATCGTGGACGCGCCGTCGGCCGTCGCCGTCAACACCCGCTCCGGAGCCCTGATCGCGGTCGGCGCCCCGGCGGAGCGGATGGTGGGCCGCACCCCCGAGCACATCAGGGTGGTGCGGCCGGTGTCGGGCGGGACCGTGGTGGACATCGACATGGCCCGGCGGATGCTGCGCGCCCTGGTGGGCGACCGCATCCGCCGGGCCTGGCGGCGCAAGCCGATGCTTCGCGCCGCCGTGTGCATCCCGCACGACGCCGAGCCGCTCGTCCAGCGCGCCGCGATCGAGACGCTCACCGGGATGGGCGCGCGGCGGGTGGAACTGGTGGACAGCCTCATCGCGGCGGCCGTCGGCTCCGGGCTGCCCGTGGAGGAGCCCGAGGCCACCATGATCGTGATGTGCGGCGCGGCCACCTCGCACGTCGCGGTGCTCTCGCTGGGGTCGATCGTCGCCTCCGAGACGGTGCCGGTCGGCGGCGAGGTCATCGACCGCGCCGTCATCCAGCACCTGCGCAACCAGCACGAGCTGATGCTCCCCCACCAGTCGGTCCACCCGCTGCACCTGGCGCTGTCCGTCGCACCGCCCGAGCAGACCGAGGCCGAGGTGTACGGCCGGGACGTGTCCACCGGGCTGTTCCGCACGGTGAACGTGGACACCGAGAGCGTGCGCGCCGCCATCCGGCCCCCGCTGACGGCGATGGTGGACGCCATCCGCGGCGTGCTGCGCCAGTGCCAGCCCGATCTGGTGGCCGACCTCGCGGACCGCGGGATCATGCTGGTGGGCGGCAGCGCGATGCTGCCGGGGCTGGACTCGATGCTGCGGCAGGCCACCGGGATGCCGGTGCACGTCGCCGAGCAGCCGGCCGTCTGCGCGGTGGAGGGCCTGGGCGCGATGCTGGAGGGACGGGTGCGGCTGCTGCACCGCGATCCGCTCAGCCGCTGACGGACCGCCGGACGGCCGGCTCCTCCGCACGGACCCCACGGGCCGTCCCGCCACCGGACGCACGGGCCGCACGGCGGTCCCGCGCCGCCACCACCGCCCGGCGTGCCACCGCGTACAGCGGCGGGGCGAGCGCCGGCCCGGCGCCGGTGCCGAAGAGCGCGGTGGGCACGTATTTGCCCCACGGGACCACCTCCGGCTCAGCCCCCGCCCGTCGTACGCACCGGTGGACGGCGCCCGCCACCGCGCCCGGCCGCACCCTGTCCGTTCCGCCCGGCCGTCCGGGGTGGTCAGCCGTTCGGGGCCGGGAAGCGGAAGCGGCGTGCGGAGCGGGGCGGCCGGGGAGAGGCGGGCGGCAGCGGACCGGTGCCCCGGCTCCGGGCCGCCTCGGCGGGATCGGCACCGGACGGATCGCCGCCGGACGGATCGCCGCCCGCCGCAGGACTCACCCCGGCCACGGCGGCCTCCGCCTCCCGCTCCTCCGAACCCGTCAACCGCTCGTAGAGCGCCTGCGCGTCCGCCGGCAGATCACGCCGCCATCCGCACGCCACCACCGGCCACAGCAGCACCATCGCGCCCCCCAGCGCACACCTCACCCCCACCTCCACCCGGCATCCGCCCCCCTCCCACGGCCACAGCCGGAAGTCGTACCGCGGCATCTGCCACCCCAGCGGCGTCCACATCCGCTGCCCCTCGAACGACACCCGTGCCGGCGGCTCGCACACCACCCGCCGCAGCACGCACTCCCGCCGCCGCCCCGGGAACCGGTACCGGTACTCCCCCTCCCGCGAATCCACCCGGCGCACCGACACCACGCCCGAGTGCCAGGCCGCCAGCCCGCACCCGTCGGCCAGGCGTCCGAACACCTCCTCCACCGGCAGCGGTATGGACATGTACACCCGCACCTGCGGCATCCGGCACCTCCAGCGAGCGACAGCGCCGGCCACACGATCGGCCGAACACCCCGGCCCGTCCGGGCCCACCTCTACACAGCCAGGCTGGATGCGCGCGCTCCCGGTGTCCTGCGCTCGGGAGCCGTTCGGGTTACGTCCGCGGGCGCTCCACCGGCCGGAGGAGGCCGGGAGGCGGGGAGACGGGCTCGCCGGCCGTACGGTCCGGCAGCCGTCGTGGCGCGCCGGCGACTCCGGCCGGGGAGGAGGAGCGCGGCCGGCCGGTGGCGGCGGCATCCGCCCCGGCGCCGGTCAACGCGCCGCGTGCGCCGTGGTGTCCAGCTGCGGGTGGCCGGAGAGCACCGCGTGGTGCAGCCGCTGGAGCTTCGGTGAGGGCTCCATCCCCAGCTCGTCGACGAGTGTGCCGCGCAGCCGCTGGTACGCCTCGACGGCCCGCCAGGAATTGCCCGAGCGGTGCAGAGCCACCATCAGCTGGGCGCAGAGGTTCTCGTGCATGGGGTGCCGGGCCGCCAGCACCCGCAGTTCGGAGACGAGTTCGGTGTGCCGGCCCAGCCGCAGGTCGGCGTCGATGCGGTGTTCCAGGGCCGCCATCCGGTCCTCCTCCATGCGCAGGACCTCCAGCTCCAGGACGCCGCCGGCCCTCACGTCCACCAGTGCGGGGCCGTGCCACATCTTCAGCGCACGGCCCAGCATCTCGGAGGCCGCGCGGTCGTCGCCGGCGTCGTACGCGGCCCGGCCGGACGCGGCGAGCCGCTCGAACCCATGGACGTCCACCTGGCCGGGCCGCACCTGGAGCAGATAGCCGCCGTGCTGGGTGACCAGCACGTCCTTGGCCTTCCGCCCCGGGTCGCCCTCCAGCGCCATCGCGATCCTGCGGCGCAGCTGGAGTATGTAGGTCTGCAGGGTGGTGGCGGCGCTGCGCGGGACGTCCTCCCCCCAGATCTCCTCCATCAGGGTCGGCACGGTCACTACGTGATCGGCCCGGAGGGCGAGCAGTGCGAGGATCTGCCTCGGCTTGGCAGCGCTGGGGACCACGGACACTCCCCGCTCCACCACCGCGAGCGGACCCAGAACCTTGATCTCCATGGTGTGCTCTCTCCCTGGTCGGGCCTTACCCGCCGGCCGTCCGCCGGGCTGTTCCTCTCGGAGCGTCGCGTCAGGCTCGCACGGTGCGGGAGCGGCGCACAGTGAGGTGCTCACGAGCACGGTCGTGAAAATCTCATGGGTCGGTGGTGAGCGCCGCACTGGGCGCCCCGGTGGCGTGGGTCACACAATCGTCACGATCGATTCAACCGCTCGGCCGTCCGGCTCACAGGGGGTCTTCACATGCGTACCACCACGTCCACCACCGCATCGACGGAGAACACCGGCGCGGAGGACCGGCGCTTCGCCGAGCTGGCCGCTCGCACCGGGCTGGAGCCCGGCCCGGGGGCCCGCTACGCCGCCGGGACACCCCGCCACGTGCCGGACTCCGTGGCGATCCTCGCGGAACTCGGTCTGTACGCCCCCGAGCCGGTACACGCCGGCGACCCGCTGCTCATCGAGGACCTGGAGCAGCTGGACGCCCGTGACGCCGAGCAGCTGGCCTGCTTCGGCTGCACCCGGGCGGACGCCTTCCACCTGGAGGTTCCGGGGATGGTGGGGGCGTGAGACAACGCGAAGAGGCTGCCGGCGGCGGCCCCTTCGTGGGCTTCCGTCGCCATCTGCGGGTCGAGGTGGTGCCCGGCGAGGCGGTCTATCTGCTCTCGCCGCGCGGGGTCAGGGCGCTGTACGGCAGCCGGGCCGAGGCGCTCGCCCCGCTGCTGGACGGCACCCGCACCGTGGCCGGAGTGCTGCGCGAGGCCGGCGCCCTGGTCCCTGCGGCCGAGGCCGGCCGGGTCATCGGGGAACTGGCGCGGGCCAACCTCGTCGGCTACCGGTCCACCCCCGGGGAGGGGGCCGACGCCTCGGCGGCGGCCTACTGGGAACTGGCCGGCCTGGACGGCGGCGCCGCGGACGCGGCGCTGGCCCGCACCACCGTACGGCTGGTCACCATCGGCGGTGTGGACGGCGACCAGGCCCGCGCGGCCTGCGAGGAGTCCGGCCTGAAGGTGCTGGGTCCGCTTCCCGCCCCGGAGGGGGAGCGGACCGGGTCCCCCGTCGCCGGTACCGGCGACGGGGGGTCCGACGGACCCGGCAGTAACGTTTTCTCGCTGGTGCTCTGCGACGACTACCTGGCTCCCGGACTGCGGTCCGTGGACGCCTGGCACCGCGAGCGGGGGCTTCCCTGGCTGCTGGCCGGCCCGTACGGATCCGAGCCCTGGGTGGGGCCGGTGTTCCGGCCGGGTTCGGGGCCCTGCTGGTCCTGCCTGGCGCACCGGATCCGCATCCACCGCCGCTCGGAGGTGCCGCTCCAGCGGGCCGTCGGCAGTGACGCGCCCCTGCCCCGCCCGTCCGCCTCCCTGGCGGCCGGGCGGGGGATGGGTCTGCGGATGGCGGTGCTGGAGGCGGCGAAGTGGCTGGCGGGGGTGCGCAACGAGGGCCAGGGCGCCGTCCGCGTCCTGGACACCCTCACCCTGCGCACCGGCCACCACACGGCGCACCGGCGCCCCCAGTGCCCGGAGTGCGGCGACCCGTCGCTGGTCTCCGGTCTCGTACGGCGGCCGGTCGCTCTGGCACCCCGGCCGAAGGCGGCGCGGAGCGGGAGCAACGACCGCGCCCTCACCCCCGAACAGGTCCTCAAGCGGTACGGGCACCTGGTGGACCCGGTCACCGGGATCGTGCGCGAGGTGCGGCGGGACGCCCGGCTGCCCGACGGCCTGAACTCCTACGTCTCGGGCCACAACCTGGCGCTGGACGCCCACACGCTCGCCGACCTCCGCGGCGGGCTGCGCAGTCTCAGCGGAGGCAAGGGCGTCACCGCGCTGGAGGCCGAGGTCGGCGCGCTGTGCGAGGCGGTGGAGCGCTACAGCGCCACCCGCCAGGGCGACGAACCCGTGGTGTACGACAGCCTGCGGGGCCTGGGGGAGCAGGCGATCCATCCCAACGCGTGCCAGCTCTTCGACGAGCGGCAGTTCCGGGACCGGGACCGCTGGAACGCCACCGCCTCCCCCTTCCACCAGGTGTGCGCGTCCTTCGACGCCGACCGCCCGGTGGAGTGGACGCCCGTGTGGTCCCTGACGGCCCGGACCCACCGGCTGCTGCCGACCTCCATGCTGTATTTCGGCCACCGCGCCTCCCCGGGTTCGGGCGAGCCCCGCGCCGACTCCAACGGGAACGCGGCGGGCAGCAGCCTGGAGGACGCCGTCGTCCAGGGCTTCCTGGAACTGGTCGAGCGCGACGCGGTGGCCCTGTGGTGGTACAACCGCACCCGCCAGCCGGCCGTGGACCTGGACTCCTTCGACGAGCCCTGGCTCGCCGGGCTGCGGGATGTCTACGCGCGGATGAGGCGGGAGCTGTGGGTCCTGGACCTCACCGCCGACCTGGGCGTTCCCGTGATGGCGGCACTGTCGCGGCGCACGGACAAGCCCGCGCAGGACATCGTTTTGGGATTCGGTGCCCACTTCGACCCCCGGCTGGCGCTGCGCCGCGCGCTGACGGAGATGGGGCAGCTGGCCGCCTCGGTGGCCCGCATCGGCGAGAGCGGAGCCGGATACGGTGCCGCGCCCCCCGAACTGATGTCGTGGTGGACCCGTGCGACCGTAAAGAACCAGCCATATTTGGCTCCAGACCAGTCAACGACCCCTCTTGCCCCCCGTGACTACGTGCACACCCCGCGCCACGACCTGTACGACGACGTGGAGACGGCGCGCTCCCTCCTCGAAGCCCGGGGAACGGAGTTGCTGGTGCTCGACCAGACGCGCCCTGACGTGGGTGTTCCGGTGGTCAGGGTGATCGCTCCCGGTCTGCGTCACTTCTGGGCGCGTTTCGCGCCGGGACGCCTGTTCGACATACCGGTGACACTCGGCCGACTCGAGCGCCCGACGGCCTACGAGAGCCTGAACCCGATCCCGCTGTTCGTCTGATTTCGGACGCTGCTCCTCGCCGGTGGCCAGAGTCAGCCACTGGCCAATACGATGCGGTCAACTCATGGTTCAACGTCATGGCTTCTGACCGAGGAGCAGCCAGGTGCACGACACCCCGGACAGCGCCTCCTCCCTCCGGGCTCCCGCTCAAGCGGGAGCCCGGAGCACGTTCCCCCGGTGGTCGCAGGCGCGCCACCGCGAACTGCCCGCGCCGAAGCTGGCCAGGACCATCACGGTCGCCACCCTGGTGTACTACTCGGGTATCTCACTGCTCAACGTCCTGCGCAGCGGCGCCGAGCGGAACCAGGTGCTGCTGTGCCTGGGGTGTGTGGCCGTGGTGTTCGCCTTCCAGTTCCTCCACATGTCCCCCCGCGCGCAGCACTGGTCCTTACGCCTGCGCTGCGCGACCCTGCTGGCGCAGGCCGTGCTGACCTACCTGCCTTTCCTCTTCTTCGGCCTCAACTGGGGGAGCATGGCCGGCCCGCTGGCCGGTTCGCTGCTGCTCCTGCTGCCCGGCAGGGTGGCCTGGCCCTCCTACGGCGTGATCGCGGGCACCATGCTGGCCATGACCGTCTCGGCCGGTCTGGACTGGGCGACGGTCGTCTATCTGACGACCTCGACCATGATGGCGGGGCTGATCCTCTACGGGACGGCGAGGCTGAGCGATCTGGTGGCCGAGGTCCAGGCCTCGCGGGCGGAGATGGCCCGGATGGCGGTCACCGAGGAGCGCCTGCGGTTCGCCCGCGACCTGCACGACCTGCTGGGGTACAGCCTGTCGGCCATCACGCTCAAGAGCGAGCTGACCTACCGCCTGGTGAACTCCCGGCCCGACCGGGCGCGTGAGGAGATCGTCTCCATCCTGGAGGTTTCCCGGCAGGCGCTGTCGGACGTACGGCTGGTCGCCAGCGGCTACCGCGACATGTCGCTGGCGGCGGAGGCGGAGTCGGCCGCCGCCATCCTCGCGACGGCCGACATCCGGGCGGAGGCGGACGTCCCCAGCGGCCGGCTGCATCCGGTCACCGACACCGTGCTCGCGACCGCGCTGCGGGAGGGGGTCACCAACATCCTCCGCCACAGCAAGGCCCAGACCTGCGTGATATCGGTCGAGTCGGAGGGGGAGACGGTGGTGCTCCGCCTGGTGAACGACGGGGTGTCCGGGCAGCGCCCGGACCGCTCCCCGCACAGCGGCAGCGGCCTGGGCAACCTCCGCACCCGGCTCGCGGCGATCGGGGGCCGGGTGGAGGCGGGCGTACGCGAGGACGGCCGGTTCCACCTCGTCGCACGGGCTCCCGCGCATCCCGCGACGGCGGCGCAACCGCCGGAGACCGGGGAGCCGGGCACGGCGAACGCCGCGAGATCCGCTGCCTGACACCAGTGCCCGGCCGGGGGCCGGGCACCATCCTGGTCTGGGGGGCCAATGCTGTCGGTGAAGATCCTGCTCGCCGAGGACGTGCACATGATCAGGGGGGCTCTGGTCGCCCTGCTGGAGATGGAGCCCGACCTCAGCGTCGTGGCCGCCGTCGAACGCGGGGACCTCGTCGTGGAGCGTGCGCTGGAGACCCGGCCCGACGTGGCCGTCCTGGACATCGACCTCCCCGGTGCCGACGGCCTCACGGCGGCGGCCGAACTGCACGAGAGGCTTCCCGGCTGCCGGACCCTGATCCTCACCAGTCTGGGCCGCCCGGGCACCCTGCGCCGGGCCCTGGCCGCGCACGTCACCGGGTTCCTGCTGAAGGACACGCCCTCCGACCGGCTCGCCCACGCCGTGCGCTCCGTGGCCCGGGGCCAGCGGGTCATCGACCCCCAGCTGGCCCTGTCCGCATGGGACTGCCCCGACAACCCCCTCTCCCCCAGGGAGCTGGAGGTGCTGCGGCTCGCCGCACGGGGCGCCGACGCCGCCGAGATCGCCGGCACCCTCTACCTGTCCAAGGGGACCGTCCGCAACTACCTGACGACCGTCGTCGCCAAGCTCAACGCCCGCAACCGCATCGACGCCGTGCGGATCGCCGAGGAGGCCGGCTGGATCCCCTGAGCCGCGCGCCGGCGGGACCGCTGACGCGTCCCGCCCGCCCGGCTCAGTCGGCCAGGCCCCGCTCGTAGGCGATGTGCCGGGTGCGCCGGACGCGGAAGCGCGCCACCCGGCCCAGCCCGCCGTACGCCCCGCCGCGCTCGGCCCCGGCCAGAGCCCGGTCGCAGGTCCCGGTGTCGGTCCACCACGCCATGCCCAGATACCGCTGCGGCCGGAAGGTCGAGCGCAGCAGGTCGAAGCCTCCGAAGCCTTCGGTGCCGGCCAGGCTCCGGGCCAGTTCGCGGGCCTCCCCCTCGAACTCCCGGGCCCCGCCCGGCACCGTGCACGGCAGCAGCACCACGTTGTCGTGCCCGGGCAGCGCGTTGCGCACCAGCAGGCGGTCGACGCTGACCGCCTGGTCGGCCTCGGTGTCCACCATGGGCTCCAGAGACCGCACGTGTTCGCCGAACGTCTCGGTGTGCACGGTCTTGATGAAGCCCTCCAGGCTCCGCCAGTGCCCCACGTGGACGTAGGAGGCCGGGGAGTCCAGCAGCCGTACGGTCACCAGATGGGAGAAGTCCGGCCGGCGGCGCAGGTACTGGGAGTGCTCCCGGAACTCCCGCTCGAACCGGTGCGGGTCCCCCCTGACGGTGAACCGGTGGACTGTGGTCAGTGGACTGCTGAGGTCACGATCGGTCATGAGGGTTCTCCGCGGACGGCTTGGCGTGTCGAGGGGTGGTGGTGCTGTTGACGCCCAGGCCTGCCGGACCCTGGTGCGCGCTTCGGCGAGCGTGGCGCCGGGGCCCGGCGGTTGCCGTACGCTCTCGGGGAGCGAGGATGCCGGTGTGCCGGGAGGCAGCGGGGTTCGGCACCACGGCGGGTCTTCCCTTCGGGTCGTGCCACTCGCACGGCGCCCGTGCCAGGTTCGCAGGGAGCGCTCGAGCAGGGCTGGAGCGCCGGAAGAGCACGGGTCGAGCCCGTCGGCGGGCCACCGGTTGGACCGGTTGGACCGGGCGGTGAGCGTACGAGGCCGGTGCGCATACGCTGGTCCACCATGCCCACTCACGCGTTACCGGTTCCGGTGCTCGGTCGGCGCGCTCTCAACCGCGCCCTGCTGGCACGCCAACTACTGCTCCGGAGAGCCGGGATGACCGCCCCGGAGGCGATGGAGCACCTGGTCGGCCTGCAGGCGCAGTCGCCCAGGGCCCCCTACGTCGGCCTGTGGACGCGGCTGAAGGACTTCCGCCACGACGAGGTGTCCGAACTGCTGACCTCGCGCAGGGCGGTCCGTATCGCCCTGATGCGCGGGACGGTCCACCTGGTCAGCGCGCGCGACTGCCTGACGCTGCGTCCCCTGCTCCAGCCGCTGTTCGACCGCGGCGTCCTGTCGGTCCACGGCAAGGACCTCGCCGGCCTGGACCCCCGCGAGATCGCCGACGCGGGCATGGCCCTGCTCGCGGAAGGCCCGCGCGGCACGGCGGAGTTGGGGAAGCTGCTGAGGGAGCGGTGGCCCGACCGGCCGCCGTCCGTGCTGGCCAACGTCTTCCGCTTCGTGGAGGCCCTGGTGCAGACCCCGCCCCGCGGGGTCTGGGGGGCCTCCGGGCAGCCGGTCTACGCCCACGCCGAGGACTGGCTGGGCGGCCCGCTGGACCGCGGTGCCTCACCGCACTCCATGGTCCTGCGCTACCTGGCCGCCTTCGGCCCGGCCACCGTGCGGGACGTCCAGACATGGTCGGGGCTCACCCGGCTGCGGGAGATCACCGAGGAGCTCCGCCCCCGGCTGCGTACCGCCCGCACCGAGGACGGCGCCGAACTCCTGGACGTCCCCGACGCCCCGCTCCCCGACCCCGACACGCCCGTACCACCCCTTCTGGTCGCCGAGTTCGACAACCTGATCCTGTCCCACGCCGACCGCTCCCGGGTCATCGACGACAGCGCCCGCAAGGCGATACACACCAAGAACGCCCAGATCCCGGGGACGTTCCTGGTGGACGGTTTCGTCCACGGCAAGTGGAGGATCACGCGGCAGCGGCGTGCGGCGACCCTGACCCTCACCCCGTTCTCACCACTGCGGGCGAGGGACGCGGAGGCGCTGACCGCCGCGGGCGCCGAACTGCTCGCCTTCGCCGCCGGCCGGGCCGAGACCTTCGACGTCCGAATCGAACAGCCGCCGGACTGACCCCAAAGGGGCGGGCTCTGTCCGCACGCCTGCCGGGCACCGGCGGCAGGCGCCTGTGCCGCGCCCGGCTCCGGCACCGCCGCAGACCGGCTCGTACGGGCCGGGCGGATCACTCGTCGCGCACCACCACGGCGAGCTGCGCCCGGCCGCGGACGCCGAGTTTGCGGTAGATGCGGGTCAGCCGGGCCTCGACGGTCTTGACGCTGAGGAAGAGCCTGGCCGCCGCCTCCTGGTTGCTCGCCCCCCGCCCGACGAGCAGGGCGAGCCGCCGTTCCGCCTCGGTGAGCCGCCCGGTGGACTCGGCCGGCCCGCCGGGGAACGGGCCGGCCCCGCCGCGCGGCGGGGCGCCGCCGGCCAGCCGCGCCCAGGGCCGGGCCCCGGCCCGGTCGAACACCCCGGCCGCCTCGCGCAGTACGGCCTGCGCGGCCGCCCGGCGCCTGCGGCGGCGCTCGGTGCGCGCCAGCGCCAGCAGGGTGCGTCCCGCCTCGATGGGCAGCCCGTGCGCGGTGAAGCGGTCGGCGGTCTCCCGCAGCAGCTCCGCCCCCGCGTCCGGATCGCCGGTGGCCGCCAGGTACTGGCCGTGGACCCGGTCCAGCGCCGTCAGCACGGTGGTGCGTCCCAGCCGCCGCGCCACCGGGGTGACCTCCGCCAGCAGGCCGGCGGCCTTGTCCGGCTCCCCGCCGGCCACGTACGCCTCGGCCAGCTCCTCGTGCCAGCGCAGGACGGACGGGTCGGTGGTCAGGGCGGTGATCGGCAGGTCGCGGATGCGGTCGAGCGTCTCCAGGGCCAGGGCGGTCTCGCCCATGGCGAGCTGGACGCGCCCGAGCGCGTACAGGGAGCAGTGCACGAAGACCTGGTCGCCCTCCTCCTGGGAGGCGCGCAGGCTGCGGCGGGCGTAGTCGGCCGCCCGCCGGAAGCTGCCGCCGGCGGTCTCGGCCAGCGCCGCGCTGTACCACAGCGGTCCCGGTGAGAACCCGGCCTCCAGCGCGATGGACACCGCGCGGCGGGCGTGGACGAGGGCCGCGGCGCACTGCCCCTGACGCGCCTCGACCTCGGCCAGGGAGCGCAGCGCCGCCACCAGGTCCTCGGTGGTTCCGAGCCGTTCGAGCTCGGGCAGCAGGGCGAGCAGTCCCTCGCGCGCCTCGGTGAGCCGGTCGTCGAACAGGGCGTGGCGGAAGGCGAGCAGCCGCGGCCCGTTGCGCAGCGCGGGCGGGAGCCCCTCCCGCCACACGGTGAGGGCCTCCTCGGTGCGCGCTCCCGCCTCGGGCTCCCCCAGGGCGCGGCTGATGCGGGCGCGGGCCGTGGCCGCCAGAACGGCGGTCTCCCGGTCCCCGGCGGCCAGGGCCAGGCGGTACGCCTCCTCGGCGGTGCCGCGGGCCGTGGCGCTGTCGCCGTCGGCGAGCTGCTGCTTCCACACCAGCCGGACCAGCACGGCCGCGCGCATCGACGGGTCGTCGCCGGCGTCGGCCAGGGCGTGGGAGAAGGTCTCGTCCAGGTCGGTGAGGCCCTGGAAGGCGGTGTCCAGGATGGCGAGCCGGGCGCTCAGCCGGGCGGCCGGCGGTACGTCGCGGGCGAGGATGGCGTCGGCGGCCCGCTTGGACAGATCGGGCCGGGCGGCGCGGGCCGCGTCGGCGGCGGCCCCCAGCAGCCGCGCCACCTCCTCCTCGGAGTGCCCGGCGGGAGTGCGTTCGGCGGCGAGCAGGCCGAGCTCGGCGGCCAGGGCGTGGTCCCCGCGGCGGCGGCAGGGCTCCAGGGCCCGGTCGAGCTCCCCGGCCAGTTCCGCACCGGCGCCGCGGGGGTCGGCGGCCAGGGCTCGGTGGCGTACGGCCTGGACGGGGTCGCCCACGGCTTCGGCCAGGGCGGCGTGGCAGGCGGCCCGCTCCGTCCAGTCCGCCTCGGCGGCCAGGGCCGCGGGCACCACCGCGGCGGTGAAGGCGACCGCTCCGTCCTCGCCGACGGTGACCAGCCCCGCCCGCTGGGCGGCCGCGAGGTCCGCCTCGGCCGAGGCCCGGCCCGCCCTGCGCAGCACGGTCGTGGTCGGCCTGGTGGCCAGCGCGGCCAGCAGCAGGGTCGGGTGCGCCCCGGCCGGCACCTCGGCCAGCATGTGGCGGGCGGCGGCCCGCGCCTCGCCGCCCAGCGGCAGCTCGTCGGCGTGGTGGACGAAGGTGCGGGCGCCCGCCAGGGAGCGGCCGATGGCCAGGGCGAGCCTGGGGTTGCCGCCGCTGGCCCGGCGGATGCGGCCGGCCAGGCGGGCGGGGAGTTCGTGGTCGGCCAGCAGCGCGGCGATGTGGTCGGCGCCGAGCGGCGGGACGGGGACGACGCGGGGGCCGGTGTGGCCGAAGAGGTTCTCCGCGTGCAGCGGGCTGGTGTGCTGGCGTTCGGCCGCCAGGGCCCGCACGGCGGGCGGTGCCTTGTGCAGGGCGAAGCGGAGCAGGGCGGAGCTGTCGGGGTCCAGCCACTGGGCGTTGTCCACCACCAGCAGCACCGGCCCCTCGGCGGCGATCAGGCGCAGCACCTGGGCCACGGCCAGCCGCAGGGCGACGCGGTCCTGTCCGGCGGCGGGCGCCTCCGTCTCGCGGCGGGCCACGGCGACGGCGGTGCGCTGCGGCCGGGGCAGCGCACGTACGGCCGCCTCGGGTACGTCGTCCAGCAGTCCGGCCGCGCCGGCGCCGGGGATGTCCCGGTCCTCCTCCTCCGGGGCCAGCCACAGGACGGTCTCTCCCCTCGCCCGGCGTTCCTCCGGCCGGGCCACGGCTGCGACCAGGGCCGTCTTGCCGATGCCCGGCGGGCCGGTGAGGGCGGCCCTGCCGTGGTCGCGCAGCGTCCGCTCCAGGTGGTCCAGCAGATCGCCGCGCCCTACCAGCGCCGGACGGGGGGTCTCCCGATCCAGACCCATACACCGCCTCCGGTCGTGTTCATGCCCATACCCAGCGAGGATACGGAGGGCATGGGCTACCGGTCGATGGTCTTCGGTGTGGACGTTCGACGGTTTTCCGACGGAGGTCCCGGCAGGGTCCCGGCGCGGGTGCGGTGGATCGCGCGCCGGAAGCCGTCAGGGCCTGCCGGCGGGTGCAGCGCCGGCAGGCCCTGGTTTCCCGGCCGGTGCGGACCGTCTCGGTGTCGGTCCGGGACCGGCCGGGGGTCCCCGGTGGGGGCGGGGACCGTCCGCGGGGCCGGGGCCCGCCCCGTCAGGTGGACGGGCCCCGGTCCGGTGGCCGTCCGGGCCGTGACCGGTCTCCCGGTCGGTCGCGGTCGGTTCGCTCAGAAGGTCAGGCTCCAGGAGTCGATGTAGCCGGTGTCTCCGGCGTAGACGTCCTTGACCCGCAGCTTCCAGGTGCCGTCGGCGAGCACCGAGGAGGCGTCGACGGTGTACGTGGCGATCACGTTGTCGGCGCCGTCGTAGGCGGATTCCTTGAGGGTGGCGTAGCGGCCGTCGGGGGCGACCAGCTCGACGACCAGGTCACCGCGGTAGGTGTGCTTGATGTCGACGGCGACCTGGAGGTCGGCCGGCGCGTGGCCGCCGCGGCCGCTCACCGCGATCGAGGAGGTGACACCGGTGGTGTTGTCGTCCGGGATGGCGACGTCGGTGCTGTTGGTGTAGGTGTCGCCGGCCGGGGGCTCCTCGCCGCCGCCGCTGTCGCCGCCCGCGGCCGCGACGGTCGCTGCGGCGTCGGCCAGACCGGCGCCGCAGCCGCCGCTGCACGTGCCGGGCAGGGTGCGGGCGCCCGACTTGATCAGCTGCTCGATCCGGGCCGGGCTCAGCGCGGGGTTCTCCGACTTCACCAGCGCGGCCAGGCCGGCGATGTGCGGGGCGGCCATGCTGGTGCCCTGGTAGTAGGCGTAGCTCTCGCCGCCGGGCCGGGTGGAGCCGCTGTCGACCGTGGAGAGGATGCCGTTGGCCCGGGTCGCGGTCTCACCGCCGGGGGCGGTGATGTCGACGACCGAGCCGTAGTTGGAGTAGGAGGCCCGGTTGCCCTGACGGTCGCCGGCTGCGACGGTGACGACGTCGGAGCAGCTCGCCGGGGTGAAGTTGGCGGCGTTGGCGTTGCTGTTGCCCGCCGCGACGACGACCGTGGTGCCGCGGCCGACGGCGCCGTCGATCGCGTTCTGGTAGGTGCTGGAGCAGGTGCCGCCACCGCCCAGGCTCATGTTGATGACGTCGGCCGGGGTGGGGTTGGACGGGACGCCGTGGACGGTGCCGCCGGAGGCCCAGGTGATGGCGTCGGCGATGTCGGCGGTGGTGCCGCCGCACTTGGCGAGTACGCGGACGGGCTGGATCTTCGCACCGTGGGCGACACCCGCGATGCCCTTGCCGTTGTTCGTCGCCGCGGCGATGGTGCCCGCGACGTGGGTGCCGTGCCAGGAGGAGGAGCTGTCGTAGCCGGCGCCGCACTCGCCGGCACTGAACCAGTCGCCCTCGTCGGCGGGGTCGCTGTCGCGGCCGTCGCCGTCCCGCGCGTTGGTGGCGTCGGAGACGAAGTCGTAGCCGGGGACGGTGTTGGCGTCGAGGTCGGAGTGGGCGACGTGGCCGGTGTCCAGGACGGCGACGACCGTGCCCTGGCCGGTGGAGCGGTCCCAGGCCCCGGGCACGCGCATGCCGGCGGTGGACTCGAAGAGGTCCCACTGGCTGCCGTAGTACGTGTCGTCGGGGGCCGCCATCGCGTACATACGCGTGTTGGGCTCGGCGTAGGCGACGTCCGGGTCGCTCTCGAAGGCCTTGACGATCTCGTCGATCCCGGCCCGGGAGGTCTTGCCCTCCACCTCGTACAGGGCCGCGCCCGTGGCCAGGCGGCGTTCGAACTCCAGCTTCTGCCCGGTCTTCTTCCCCTTGGCCCTGGCCTCCGCCCTGGCCTCGGAGTCGGACTCGGCCGCGCTCGGGGAGGCGTTGGCCGCCTTGGTCCCGGTGCGGTTGCGGTAGGCGACGATGACGCCGTCCGCGGGCGCCTCGGGCAGTTCGGCCCGCTGCTCGCCGGCCCCGGGGGCGGTCTCACCCGTCTGCGGGGCCGCGGCCGCGACGGACGCGGTGGCGGCTCCGGTCATGAGGGTGGCGGTCGCCGCCAGCACTGATATCAGTCTTCGCCTTGGGGCCTTCACGAGGGGGGTTCCTTTCGAAGCCGCCCGGACAGGCCGGGCGGTGGGGGTGCCTGGTGCGGGGGTGGTGAGCCGGCGTCCCGGGCGGACGGAGCACGACTTCACGGCCGCCCGGAACACCGGTGCCGCCGACCATAGGAACGCCCCGGCCGGCCCCGATACGGGGAAAACCCTTGCGTCCCCTCCCCGGTCCGCCGCCGGCCGCCCCACGGCACGGAGAACGGGGGCGTACATCCGGAAAAGCCCGGATGCCGCCGGCGGGCGGCCTTCATGACGGCCCGCCAGGCACCACCGGCACCGCGTCCGGCCGCCCCGGCCGACGGTGGGCGCACGGACCGGCCGCCCGCCCTGCCCGGTCGGCGGACGCGGGCCGCAGGCCGCAACGCACCTCGTCCGCCTGCTCCGCACGGGTGAATACTCGACCGCCCTTCCGGGCCCGCGCCTCCGGGGCCGCCGACGAGTCCCGGCGCGTCTTCCGTGGTCAGCCACCCCCTCCCGCCTCATGCACGGAACACGGGATCACGCAAAGCGGATCAAAAGCGCATATGCACATCAACCGGTGTATTCGTAACGTCGTCTGTGAGGCCGCCCACACCGGGCGACGACATCCACCTGGCATCCCACCGAGGAGGACCCAGATGCTCACCCACACCACGGGAACCACCCTTGCCCCCGCCGCTCCGGCCGAGCGCGACATGGTCGCCGACCTGATGACCACGCGCGAGGCCCCGGTCAGCGACGCACCCGTGTGGGCACCGGAGGCGATCGGCCTGCTGCTGCTCGCACTCCTGCTCTCCCCCAGGGAGCCGCGGGAGAAGTGACGCGACCGCTCCACAGCGGGATGCGACAGGAAGCGGCATGATGCAACAGAAGCGAACAGAATCGGCATAAAATGACATACCGAACCAGAGAGGTAGGTCACTGATGCCGAATCCGGACACCCCATCGCGTACGGACTACGCCGCGGCGGTGGAGAGTCTGGCCGACCGTGTCCTCGGTGCCCTGCGGGGTGCCGGGGATCCGGCGGTGGTGGCCTCCCAGGTGGACGAAGCCCCCGACCCCAAGGTCGCACTGGCGGCCGTACGGGTGCTGGGACCCGACGTGTTCGCCCCCGCGCTGCTGGCCGGAGCACCCTTCGGACCCGGCGACGCCCGGGCGGTGGCCGAGTCCCTCCGAATCTTTCCGCCCGCTCCGGACGCCGCGCCCGAGGCCGCGTGGCGCGACTGGACGACCGTGCGGCTCCTCGCGCGGTACGGCGGTGGCTCCCCCGACAGCACCTTCACCGACACCCTGGGCGTACGCGAGCCGGCGCCCCCCGGCGGCATGGACTTCCCCGACTCCCCGGGCTCCCCGGGCTTCTCCTGGCGCGAGCTGTCCCTGAGCATGGCGCAGCTCTCCCCGCTCGCCCTGCCGAACGTCGACGGCCCCGTCCACGAGACCGCCCTGGGCCGGCTGCGCGACCTGAGCCGGGGCACCGCCCGCGCGATGCTGCGCCGCGACTACCCCACAGCGGCCCGCCTGGCGCGCTGGCTCGCCCGCGCACCGCACCGCGGGGCGCGCCCCGACCTCGACACGGCCGCCGTGGTGCGGCACCTCGAACTGCACTGCGGGGGCGGCGGGCGCACCGCGCTGGACACCGCCGTCGCCCGCGGTCTGCTGGACCGTTCGCCGCCGCAGAGGCCGGGAGGACCGACCGTATGAGCACGCCCCGCACCACCACCGCGGCCCCCGTCCCCGTGGGGCGGTCGGCGCACCGGGTGGCCACCCGCGCCCTCGGCTGGCTGCGCCGCCACTGCGAGCTGGGCACCCTGCCGCCCGGCACCACCTCGGACATGGCCGACCCCGACAGCATCTACAAGCCGCTGGGCGAGACGGCCCTGGCCGCCTCCCTGGTGCTGCGCGAGGGGCTGGCCTCCGCGAGCGAGGAGCACACGGCCCGCGAGCTGCTCGACTTCGCCTGGTGGGAGCTGCGCGGCGGCGACATGCTCTACGAGCGGCAGTTGCGCTACATGATGATGGTCGACCCGCTGGAGCTGTACGCACACTTCGTCCGCGCCGGCTACCGCCACCGGCGTCTGGAGGCGCTGCTGGACCACCTCGGCGGTCTGGTCACGATGGACGCCGTCGAGCAGGTGCCCAACCGCCGCCTCGCCGTCGCCAACGCCGCACGGCTGACGGGCCTGGCACGCGAGACCGACTGGAAGCGGCTGACCGACGCCACCTGGCTCGGCAACACTCCCGAGCCGTGGGTGATCGACTGGATGACGGCCTACTGCGTGACGCACACCGTCTTCCACATCACCGACTGGGGCGCCCGTCCGGGCGACCTGCCGCCGCACCTGGAGGAGTACCTCCAGCTCTGGCTGCCGGTGTGGCTGGACGTGTGGCGGGAGGTCCAGGAGTGGGACCTCGTCACCGAGCTGCTGATCGTCGGAAGCTGCCTGCGCGAGCCTTACGCCGACCCCGTCCTGTGGGAGGAACTGGCCTCGGTGCAGCACGAGGACGGGCTGATGCCCCGGGACGGCAAGCAGGTCGAGGGGGACGCCGCCCAGCGCTTCCGGGACCACCACCACCCCACCGTCGTCGCGGCCGTCGCCGGCACCCTGGCGCTCTCCCGCGCCGCGCAGCGGTGAGCCCGGTGTCCTCCGACACGGCCTCCCGTCCCGGGCCCGAGCGGGAACCCGGCACCGGACCGGACACCGAAGCCGGGCCGGACACCGGTACCGACACCGGTACCGACGCCGGTACCGACACCGAAACCCCGACCGCCGCACAGCCCGAGTCCGCGCTCTCCCTCCCCCTGGAGACGGTCGCCGCCGCCGCGCCCGGCCCCGCGGTGGCGGTCGTGGCGGTACGGGCCGGCGAGTCCCGGCTGCTGTGCCGGGGCGCCTCCGCCGCCACCCGCTTCGAACTCGGCTCGGTGACCAAGACGTTCACCGCCCTGCTGCTGGCCGAGGCCGTGGCGCGGGGCGAGGCGGGCCACGACGACCCGATCGCCGGACGTCTCCCCGCGGCCGCCGTGCCCGAGGGCTACGGGGACCGGATCACCCTCGCCCATCTGGCCTCGCACACCGCCGGGCTGCCCGTGCTGCCGCCGGGGCTGCTGCTGCGGGCCGTGCCCCGCTTCTACACCAACCCCTACGAGGGCTTCACCCCCGACCACCTGCTGCACGCCCTCTCCCAGACCCGGGTTCGCCACCCGCCCGGGCAGCGAGTGCGCTACTCCAACTTCGGCGTCGGGCTGCTGGGCCGGCTGCTGTCGGACACGGCCGGAACCCCGTACGGCGAGGCGCTCGCCACCCGGGTCCTCACACCGCTGGGCCTGGCCGACAGCACCTGCGACCCCGAACTGCCCCAGGCCACCGGCCACTGGCACGGCCGCCCGCGCCCGCCCTGGCGCATCCCGGGCCTGCCGGGCGCGGGCGCGCTGCGCTCCAGCGCCCGCGACCTCCGGCGCTACCTGGAGGTCCTGCTCTCCCCGCCGCCGGAGGCGGGCGAGACCCTGCGCACCGCCCTCCACGACGTCACCCGCCCGCGGGCGACCTCACCCGGCGGCGACCGGATGTGCCTGGCCTGGAAGGCGCGCACCCACGTCGCCCGCGACGGCGGGGACTTCGACCTGCTGTTCCACTCCGGCGGCACCCGCGGTTTCACGTCCTTCGCCGGCTTCTGCCCGGCCGCCCGCATCGGCCTGGCGGCGGTGACCAACAGCTCCCCCACCCTGCGCGGCGCCTTCATCCGCACCGCCTACCGCACCCTGCGCGACCTCGCGGCCGAGACCCCCACCCGCTGACCCGCGCCGGGCGGGCCGACTTCGTCGCGTACGCCGCCCTCGCGTGACCTGCCGTCCGCCCGCCGGGTGAGCCCGGCCGGCCGGGCTCACCCGGCGGGCGGCTCGGCGAGGTCGGCGAGCTTGCGTTCCAGCACCGTCCGCTCGCGTTCGTTGCCGCACAGCCGCATCGCGCGCTCCAGTTCGGTGCGTGCCTCGCCGGTGCGCCCCAGGCGGGCGAGGAGTTCCCCGCGCACGTTCGGCAGCAGATGGGAGCCGGACAGCTCCCTGGCGCCGGCCAGCCCGTCCACGATCGGCAGGGCCGCCGCCGGCCCCTGCGCCATGCAGACCGCCACCGCCCGGTTGAGACCGACCACCGGTGAGGGCGCGAGCCGGCCGAGCGCCTCGTAGAGGAGCACGATCCGCTCCCAGTCCGTCGCCCCGACCGAGGGTGCGACGGCATGGCACTCGGCGATCGCCGCCTGCAGGCCGTAGGCGCCCAGGCCCCGGCCGGTCCGCTCCGCACGGGCCAGTGCAGCCCGTCCCCGGCGGATCGCGGCACGGTCCCAGCGGCGGCGTTCCTGGTGCTCCAGCAGCACCGGCTCACCGTCCGGCCCGGTACGGGCGGGGAAGCGCGCCGCGGTCAGCTCCAGCAGCGCCAGCAGGCCGTGGGCCTCGCTCTCGTCCGGCATCAGCCGGCTCAGCACCCGTGCCAGGCGCTGTGCCTCGCTCGCGAGGTCGAGCCGGATCAGATCCTTGCCCGAACTGGCCGAGGACCCCTCGGTGAAGATCAGGTAGACGACGCTGAGGACCGAGCCGAGCCGCTCGGCCCGCTCGTCGGCCGCCGGCACCTCGAACGGGACGCGGACCGCCTTCAGGGTCTTCTTCGCCCGGGTGATCCGGGCCTGCACGGTGGCGGTCGGGACGAGGAACGCCCTGGCGATCTCGTCGCTCGTCAGACCGCCGACCACCCGCAGGGTGAGCGCCACCCGCCCCTCCCGCGGCAGCACGGGGTGGCAGGCGAGGAACATCAGCGCGAGCACGTCGTCGTCGATGCGGTCCGGATCCCACAGCACGTCCTCGGCCTCCCGGGCCGGATCGGCGAAGGCACTCCCCGGGGCTCCCCCCGAGACGGCGCCGCCCTCGCCCAGGCCGTGAGCGAGGGCGGCGTACCGCTCGTCGAGGGCGGAGTGCCGGCGGAACGCGTCGATCGCGCGGCGCCGGCCGACGGTGAGCAGCCACCCCGCCGGGTCACGGGGCGCACCCTCGCGCGGCCAGTTCACCAGCGCCTCGGCCAGCGCCTCCTGGGCGCAGTCCTCGGCGAGCGCGAAGTCGCCGGTGTACCGCGCGAGCGCGCCGACGATCCGCGCGGACTCGATCCGCCAGACGGCGGCGACGGCCTCACGGCCGGTGAGGTCGGCCATCTCCCGCCGCTCCCCTCAGAGCTGGCCGGTGGCCTCGCGCCACGCCCGTTCCTT
Organism: Streptomyces shinuiensis; assembly: GCF_043660855.1. Classification (NCBI taxonomy): domain Bacteria; kingdom Bacillati; phylum Actinomycetota; class Actinomycetes; order Kitasatosporales; family Streptomycetaceae; genus Streptomyces; species Streptomyces shinuiensis. The sequence goes on from NZ_JBIHML010000001.1 coordinate 2,584,387, forward strand.
CTGGATCCACTCGTTGTCCTGGGGGAACTCGTCGATCGTGGTGACCCGGCGGATCTCGGTCTTCAGGCCCGGGCCGCTGAACGGCGCCCGCCTGGCCCACTCGACGGCCTCCTCCCTGGACGCCACGTTGAGGATGTAGAAGCCTCCGAACAGCTCCTTGGTCTCGCCGTAGGGACCGTCGGTGACCACGGGCGGCTCCGAGGAGTGGTCGACGACCACGCCCTCGGCGGCGTCGTCGAGCCCTTCCGCGGCGACCAGCACACCGGCCCTGATCATCTCCTCGTTGTACCTGCCGATGGTGGCGAGCATCTCGTTGAAGTCGACGTCCGCCATCCCCGCGAGGGACTCGTCGGTGGCGCGCATGATCATCATGTACTTCATGGCTCTGTCTCCCTGGGCGGTTCCGGGCCTCTCTCGACCCCTCTCGCCCATAGGTCGAACGGGGACGGCACGGATCAACACGGCAGCCGATTTTTTTCGGGGAACTCCGGCAGCGTATGGCACGCCCCGGCGATCCCGGCGCAGGCGGCCCCGCGGCACCGGCGGCCCGGCGCTCACGGCGCGGTGGGCGGTTCGGCCCGGTAGGCGCGGTGGAGCAGGTCCGTGAAGGCCGGGGCGGCGGGCATGGGCGCGGAGCCGATCCGGTGTACGGCGACCCCCGGCGTCCAGGAGTTCATGACGGCGGCCCCGGCCAGTCCCGGCAGGTCGGCGAGGGTGATCTCCCGGACGCGCTGGGGGACGCCGAGGCGGTCGAGCCGCCGGCGCAGGACGCCCATCGTGACCCCGGTCAGCACCTCGGCCTCGGGCCACACCACCGCCGAGCCGTCCCAGAAGGCCAGGTTCCAGATCGTCGCCTCGCCGATCCGGCCCCGGCGGTCGGTGAAGGCTGCGTCGTCGAAGCCCTGCGCGACCGCCCTGCGCAGCAGGTACGTCTTGGCCGCCTCGCCGACGAGCTTGACCGACGGCAGGAAGCGCTCGTGCCCGAACGCCGCCAGCGCCGGCGGCCCTTCGGGCCCGGAGGCGGGCGGTCCGGTGCGGACCAGCATCTCCGGTTCGGCGTCCGCCGCCGTGAACTCGCCCGCCGGGGAGTACACCACGGCCGTCAGCGACACGTCCTGCGGCCCGGCCTCCAGCGCCGCCCGCAGACGGGACCGCACCAGGTCGTCGGGCAGCGCCCGGCCGTACAGCTCCAGCGAGGCGGAACGCAGCCGCGCCAGATGCAGGTCGAGCCCCCGGACCCGGCCGCCGCGAACCTGCATGGCGGTGAAGTGGGCGTGGCCCGCGAAGGCGAGCGGCGCCAGCTCTCCGGCGGTGGCCGTACGGCCGTCGCGGTGGACGACGTATGGGGTCGATGGGGTCATGTGCCGCTCCGAAGCTCGGGTCCCGGGAGTTCGGGGGGTTCAGGGGTTTCAGGAAAGGCGCGGCGGGCACGGAATGCCCGCTCGCGGGGCGACGTTAGGGCCTCACACCGGTGTGAAGGTCAACTCCCGGGAGGAGCGGGGCACATGCTGATCGGGGAGCTGTCCCGGCGTACGGGGGTCAGTACGCGGCTGCTGCGGTACTACGGGGAGCAGGGGCTGCTCACCCCCGAGCGCGGCCCGAACGGCTACCGCACCTACGGCGAGGACGCGGTGCTCACCGTGCGGCAGATCCGCGCCCTGCTGGACGCGGGCCTGACCACCGGGGTGATCCGCTCGGTGCTGCCGTGCGCCCGGGGCCCGGAGCCGGGTTTCGACTGGTGCGCGGATCTGCGGGGCGCGCTGGAGCGGGAGCTGGCGGCGTTGGACGAGCGCATCGGCGAACTGACGCGCGGCCGCGACGCGCTCGCCGCCTACCTCGCACGCCCCTGAGCCCCGGGACCGCCCGGGCGCGGGTCACCGTCTGTACCGGACGCGGAAGAGTCCCCCGAGCCATGGCCGCGGCCCCGGATATGCTGCCTCCTCCTACAGCGCCAGGGGGGCACCGTGAGCAGCAGCAATCCGCCGTTTCCCGACCGGATCGAGCTCACCGGGGAGGGGCTCGTCCTGCGTGACTGGACGGAGGCTGACGTGGCCGCGATGCCGGACCTGTTCGACCACCCGGACATCGCGTACTGGACGCCGATCGTCTCGCCCTTCGACGAGGCGGCCGCCCGCGCACGGCTCGACCGTGCCCGGCGACTGCGGGCGGACGGCGCGGCCATCCTGCTCGCCATCACCACCGACGGCCGCGCGCCGCTCGGCGAGGTGATGCTGCGGCGCGCCCCCGAGGGCACGGAGCTCGGCTACGCGGTCGGCCCGGCGCACCGGGGCCGGGGGCTGGCCGCACGGGCGGTGCGGGTGATGGCCGCGTACGCCTTCGAGCGTCTGGGCGCTGAGCAGGTGATCCTGGAGCTGGAGGCGGAGAACGCCGCCAGCGTCGCCGTGGCCGCCAGGGCGGGCTTCAGTCTGCTCGACGTGCCGCTGATCGAGGGGCAGGAGAAGGGACGGCCCTACGTCCTTCAGACGTGGGGCCTGCGGCCGGCGCCGTGAGGTCGCCCGGGCGGGGATGAGCGCATCGGCCGCACGGCGGGCCGGCGCTCAGGGGCGTGGAGCCTCGGGTGCCGGGGCCACGTGGGCCGTGATCCGGGCGATGGTGCGGGCGTTGTCCTCGTGCAGATGCCCCAGCATGCCGAACTTCCGCGCGGCCTCGACGTTCTCCGGGAGGTCGTCGACGAAGAGGCAGTCCTGCGGGCGTGCGCCCATGGCGGCGCACACAGCCTCGTAGGCGCGGGGGTCGGGTTTGAGGACACCGATCTCGTGGGAGTAGACGATCCGGTCGACCAGTGCGCCGAAGCCGTACGCCGCCTCCTCCCGTTCGCGGGCGCCGGCGAAGCTGTTGCTGAGGATGCCGAGCCCGAGACTCGGCCCGCAGCGCCCCCGCAGTCCGCGTACGCAGGCGATCAGCTCCTCGTTGGCCGTGCCCAGGTACTCGGTCCACAGGTCGGTCATGAAGGCGTCCACCGCCGCCTCGTCCAGGGCGAGTTCGGCCGAGACCCGGGCCCGTACGCCGGGCTCGTCGATCTCTCCGATCCTCCCGGCCCGCCAGACCTCCCCGAGCCGCCGGTTCACGGTGCCGGGCGGCAGGCCGAGCCGTTGCTCCCAGCTCTGGTGCCATCCCGCCCTCGGGGCGATCTCCAGTACGCCGCCTATGTCGAGGATGACGCAGCGCGAATCCATGGAGTCTCCCTCTCCCCGCTCCGGTGCATCGGACGAGAGGGGGACGGCGCCGCGCGGGCCGCCGGTTCCCTGTCCACGGGCCGCCGGGCGGTGCGCCGCCCGCTCCGGAGGGGGAGGAATCCGGCCCGGAGCTCGGGTGCCGGGGTCGGGATCCGGGATTCGAGCGCCTTCTCCAAGGAATGGGTGGGAGGTCTCCTCCCACCCTCCCACCCTGCGGTTTTCCACTCTGAGCGACCGGGTCGCCACACACCGCGTCGGCGGTGTGGCGTGCGGGACGACAAGAGAACGACCCCCGCCGGTGGGCCAACACCGGACGAGGGTCTGACCATCCAGATCGATCGGAACTCGATCCATGGCTATGGCCAACAGTAGCGCCGACGTGCGCCCGTACGCCCCTCCGATGGCCGCTCCCGGCTACGGAAAACGCTCCGCGCCCGGGCAACTCCACCGTAAGCGCGGCGATTTCGAACATCTGCCGCCCCGTGAGGCGTCGGTGGCCGCCCACATCGACCGGCTGCCGGACGGCGCGGCGATCGACACCAAGACCCTCGCCCGCGAACTGCCCGCCTACGGGCAGCAGGCGGTGCGGTCCGCGCTGAACGCGCTGTCGCGGGCCGGGCATCTGCGGCGGGTGCGCGAGACAGTGGGCGAGGGCCGCACCCAGTGGGTGTACCGCACGTACTTCTCGCGGACGGCGCGGGACGACGCCTGGTGGGGGGCGTTCCTGCGGGAGGGCGTACAGCCCGGTGAGGCCCCCGATACAGAACGGGAGCCGGAGGCCGGGAACGCCGGGAACGCCGAGGAGGTACGGCCGTCCCGGCGGGCGGAGGCGTACGAGGTACTGGCCGAGCTCGGGCAGGCCGACCCGCGTATGACGCTCTCGGCCGCCGAGTGCGAAGCCCTGGCCGGTCCGGCCGCCGTCTGGCTGGAGCGCGGGGCGAGCCCGGGGCAGCTCGCGATGGCGCTGACGTCCGGGCTGCCGGAGACGGTGCACTGCCCGGGGGCGCCGGCCCGGGGGCGCCGGCCCAGCGTCGGCTGGCCGACCGGCTGCCGCCCGAGGCGGCGGCCGTACCCGCACCCGCGCCCGTACCCGCTCAGGCAGCGGCACCGCGCCGGGTGATGGAGTGCACCGGGTACGGGCGCCCCGGCCGTCCCGAGGCGCTGCCCGGCGGGCTGTGCCGTGACTGCCGCGGGGTGCCGGAGCCGCCTGCGGCCGGGCCGCAGGCTGCCGCCGAGGTACGCGCCCCGGCCGCGCGGGACCGGGGCCCGGTCCCGGTCTTCGGCTGAGTGGCCGGGCAGTTGAACGGCCGCTCAGCCGCCCAGGCTGAGCGGGATCTCCTCGGCACGCAGCTCCGCGACGGCCGGGCCGTACATCCGGGACTTGATGGTGCCCAGGGTGGGGCCGGCCTTGGCGGTCAGGGACGCGGCGATCTCGATCGCGGTGGACCGGACGGCGTCCTCCTCCACCGCCCGGTCGACGATCCCGGCGGCCAGCGCGTCCTGCCCGCCGTAGCGGCGGGCGGTGGTCATGGACTCGTGGGCCGTCTGCGGGGTCAGCCGGGCCTGGATGAGGGCGGACATGCCGGGGGTGAAGGGGATGTGGATGTCGGCCTCGGGCAGGCACCAGAAACCCCGGTCGGCGCGCATCACACGGAAGTCGTGGGCCAGGGAGAGCATCGCGCCGGCGGCGAAGGTGTGGCCCTGGAGGGCGGCCACGGTGATCAGCGGCAGGGTCAGCATCCGGGCGAAGAGGTCCTGGACGTCGGCGGCGTACTCGGCGGCCTTGTCCGTGTTGGCCAGCAGCCACTCGAGGTCGAGGCCGTTGGAGAAGAACTTGCCGGTCGCCGCGGTGATCAGGGCGCGCGGCCCCTCGGCCTTCTCCACCTCGTCCAGCAGGGCGTCGACGGAGGCGAGCCAGTCGGGGTGGAAGCGGTTCTCGCCGTCTCCGAGGTCGAGGACGAAGACGTCGCCTTGGCGGTCGAGCGCGGGCATGGCTGCTCCTTCGGGCGGGAGTGGGACCGGCCGCGTCCTCTCGTGATCTTCCCGAACGAGAACCTACTGGCCGGTAACGGCGATGGCCGCATCGTACCCAGCCGCCCCCCGGACGACATCTCCGGCACCGGGCCGCCGGACCCCACTCATCGGACAAAAGGGTCTTAGCATATGCCTTGTGAGGTGCCACCGGAGAGGAAACAGGCACTCTCCCCCGGCGGGCGTCCAGGCCGGGTAGCGTGCCCGGTCCACAGCGACGAGGAGACTTGATGGAGCAGGGCCAGGGGGCGCAGCGGCACGAGGGTCGGTCCCGCACCGGCCCGTCGGCCGCCCCGGAGGCCGGTGCCGCCCCGGAGACCGATCCCGGCCGGGCCGCCGAGGCCGCCGAGGCCGCCGAGCAGATCCGGTCGCTGACCCGCGCCCAGCAGCGGCTGCAGAGCCTGCTCGACGCCGTGCTGGCCATCAGCAGCGAGCTGGAGCTGCCCGTGGTGCTGCGCCGCATCGTCACCACGGCGATGGAGCTGGTCGACGCCCGCTACGGCGCGCTCGGCGTACTGGACGAGAGCGGGGATGAACTGGAGCAGTTCATCCCCGTAGGGTTGAGCGATCAGGAGGAGGCCGCGCTCGCCGGTGTGGAGCTCCCCCGGGGCCACGGCCTGCTCGGGCACCTGATCCACATCCCCGAACCGCTGCGGGTCGAGCACATCGGGGCCCACCCCAACTCCTCGGGCTTCCCGTCCGGGCACCCGCCGATGCGCACCCTGCTCGGCGTGGCGATCAGCGTACGGGGCGAGATCTACGGCGACCTGTACCTGACCGACCGGCGCGACGGCCGTCCCTTCGACGCCCAGGACGAGAACATCGTCATCGCGCTGGCGGGCGCCGCGGGCGTGGCGATCGAGAACGCCCGGCTGTTCGAGCAGGTCCGCTCCGGTGCCGAGAACTTCCAGCGCCTGCTGCTGCCCCGGCTCCCCGACCTCCACCCGTTCAGCGGATCGGCCGTCTACCGGCCCGCGACCGCCCCCGGACAGCTCGGCGGCGACTGGTACGACGTCATCCTGCTGCCCGACCGGTCCTGCGCGGCCGTCATCGGCGATGTCGTCGGGCACGACCTGAAGGCCGCGGCCTCCATGGCCCAGACCCGCAACATGCTCCGCGCGCTGCTGTACGACCGGCGCACCCCGCCGAGCCTGGTCCTCTCCCAGCTCGACCGCACCCTCCACGCGATCACCGAGAGCTCCGTCACCACCGCCTGCCTGGCCCGTATCGAGCCGGAGGGGGACGACTGGTGCCTGCACTGGAGCAGCGCCGGCCATCTGCCGCCGCTGGTGATCACACCGGACCGGAGGACGGCCTATCTGCACGCCGACCCCGGCGTGCCGCTCGGGGTGGACACCCGGCAGCCCCGACCCGACCACACCCACCCCCTGCCGGGCGGGACCACGGTGGTCCTCTTCACGGACGGGCTGGTGGAGCACCCGGGGCGCCCGCTGGACGTGTGCATGGACGAGCTCGCCGAGGTCGCCGCCGCCCACGTCGGCGAGCCGCCGGACAAGCTGTGCCAGATCCTGGCCGACAACCACACCAGCGACGGCCACGACGACCTGGCCGTCCTCGTCCTGCGCACCCCGGACGCCCCGGACACTCAGGACACTCCGGACGCCTGACGGCGGGCGCCAGGCGTCAGACGTCAGGCGACGGGCGGCGCCTCACACCGTCTGGCCGAGCGGCCTGACGGTGACGGTGCTGACGTCCACGCCGGGCGGCTGCCCGATCGCCCACACGACGGAGGCTGCGATCTGCTCCGCGGTCAGCAGCGGGCCCTCGGGAGTGCCGCCCGCGTCCTCCCAGAAGGGCGTCTCCACACGCCCCGGGGCGATCAGCGTCACGCCCACGCCGTCGCCGGTCACCATGCGCCGGGTGTTCTCGGCGAGGCCGGTGACCGCCCACTTGGTCGCGCCGTAGAGCTGGCCCGGAACACCGACCAGGCCCGCGACACTGCCGACGAGGACGAGGCGCCCGCGCGACTCCCGCAGCGCGGGCAGTGCCTCCCTGATCAGCAGGGCCGGCCCCAGGACGTTGGTCAGCACCATCTCGCGCCACCGGACGGGGTCGCCGTCGGCGACGGTGCCGCCGGTGGAGAATCCGGCGTTGGCGACGGCGTTGTCCAGCCGCCCCCACTTCTCCACGGCCGTCTCCACGGCCGCTCGGACCGATTCGTGGTCGGCCGCGTCCCCGGCGATCGTCAGCAGGTCCTGCGGATCGCCCAGCTCTCCGGCCAGCCGGCGCAGTCGCTCCTCGCGGCGCCCGGTGACGGCGACCCGGTGGCCGCGCTCCAGCAGCAGCCGGGCGGCGGCCGCGCCGATGCCGCTGCCGCCGCCCGTGATCAGCGTGACGGGACGCTCCGCCGCGCTCCGTGCTCCGTTCCCGGTCATGTGCTCGGCCGTGTGCTCGGTCATGTCTCCCCCAGCGGTCTCGGGGCGCCGCCCGTGTGTCTCGCGGCGCCGCCCGGTGTCGGACAGCGGGGAGTCCATCACTTGGAGCGCTCTCGATGGCAAGCGCGGACGGTCGGCGGGCGGCACGGTCCGCGAGGACGCCGAACCGCCCGCCGGACACACGGCGAGGGACTTCGGCTCAGCCGAAGTCCACGTCACTGCAGATGTAGTAGACCTGGTCCGCGTGCGAGGCCTTCCAGATCGTGTAGACGATGTGGTGCCCGCTGCGGCCGGGGGCGCTGACGTCCACCCTGATGTCCGAGGCGGGGGCGTACCTGCCGGTCGTCTCGATCAGCTCCAGGTCGCCCCAGCCCAGCCGCTCGGTGGCGGGGTCGAAGCCCTGGCGGGTGACGTAGATCTGCAGGTAGTCCGCACCGTGCCGGGCCTGGTCGCGCAGGTGCACGGTGAAGTCGCGGCCGACGTCCGTCTTCTTCCACCGGCCGGGGACGTCCATCGCGCGGTAGCGGCCGTCGCTCGTGTGCCCGGCGCTGCAGAGCTGACCGTCGGGGACGAACGCCTGGTGGTCGCCGCCGACGTTGTCGCGGTACAGGCCGTTCCAGTTCCACATGGCGTTGGTGTCGGTCTGCCACGCCTGCCAGCACATCGGGTCTTCCTGCTGCATGGCCGGATTCTGGAAGTCGCCGCCCCAGCGCAGCCAGCAGCCGTAGTTGCGGGAGGCGGGGTCGATGACCGAGCCGTGGGCGGAGGCTGTCCCGGCCCACGGGAGCATGCCGAGCAGCACGGCGGCCAGCACGGCGAGGAGGCGGGCCGTCCAGCGGCCCGCTAAGACGCGCTCATGACAGTTCATCGCGGACACTTCACTTTCGGGTGTGAGGGGATGCAGATTGGGAGCGCTCCCAGTCCGTCATTCATGCGTTCCCCCGCGGCAATCGGGCCGAAACGCATTCGACAGCAATTCGACAGAAATCCACTTCTGGACCGTCGGGCACGATCACTCGCACCGTGGCATCGTCGGCACCGTGCCCTTCGACCACAGCGACCGCTACCACCGACCGCTGCCACCGACCGCTGCCGCGCCGGGTGCCGCCCGGCTGCTCGCGGGGCGGGGGACCGATGTGGACGGGATCGACGCCTCGGCCGAAGTGATCACAACCACCCGCTCCGGCGCGCCCGCGTACTCCGGCACCGGCAGACGCGGTGTCCGTCCCCCACCCGCGCGGACCGACGTGTCCGACGCGGCCGCCCCCTCGGCGGCCGGCCGGTCCATCGGCCTACGAGCCGCCGGGAGCGTCCCCGCGCCTCCCCCCGTACAGCCGGTCGAGGCCGACGAGCAGCACCTCGCCGTCCGCCTCCGCCGCGCGCAGGGCGGGGGTGAAGCCCGCGCCGGAGTAGCAGGCGGGGCGGGTGCGCGCGGTGTCCTCGCCGTGGGCGGCGAGATGGGCGATCAGCCCGCGCAGCCGCTCCAGGTGGGTCACGTCCAGCACCTCGTCCCAGCGGGCCAGCCCGACCGACAGCAGCGCACCGGGGCGTTCCCCGGCCGGTCCCCGCACCACCACCCCGGCGGCGGGGGCGGCGTCCGGCGGCGGGTGGGCCGGGGAGCCGTGGAGCGCCGTGGCGGGCGTGTCCCCGAAGACGCCGGGGCCGGCGTACCCCACCGCCCACTCCCGGCACACCCGGGCGAAGTGCGGCGCCGCCACCTGCGCCCCGAAGGCGGAGCGCGCCCGGCGCCACAGGGCGGCGGGGTCCTCCCGCTCCGCCGACGGGCGCCGCGGCCGGACGACCGCGTACTCGAAGGCGAGCAGCGGCTCGGCGATCCGCAGCCGGGTGACGTTCGGGCGCAGGGCGTCGGGGCCGGCGCTCAGCAGGCCGCTCTCGTGCAGCAGCTCCAGGCAGCGGGAGACGTCGGGCAGCGGCACCTCCACCCGCTCGGCGATCTCACCGGCCGTGGAGTGCCCCGAGGCGACGGCGGCGAGCACGGAGTGGCTCAGGGCGCGGTCGAAGTGGTCGGTCTCCTCCAGCACCAGCAGCCGCACCTCGCGGTACAGGGGCGTGCCCGGGTCGAGGACCGCCCGGCACACCCAGGCGTCGAAGTCGTCCGGCCCGCCGGGGATGTCGTCGCGGACGTGGTCGTAACGGTAGGCGGGGGTGCCGCCCACGACGGCGTGCACCAGGAACGCCAGGCGGGGGTCGTCCAGGTTCCACATGCGCGCGGCCTGCCGGAAGTCCGGCGGGCGCACCTCCAACTCCAGGTCCGCCAGCCCGTGCAGCGGCGAGGGGCCGCTGAACAGCCGGCGCATCACCGGCAGGTCGCTGCCGCACAGCAGCAGCCGGGGCCGGGCCCCGCCGTCCGCCCCGGCCGCCGCGCTCCGGCGGTGCAGGGCGGCGCAGATCACGGACGGCAGCGACGGGCTCTGCCGCACCAGGCGGGGGAACTCGTCGACCACGACCGGCAGCGGACGGCCCTCCCCCAGTCCCAGCAGGGCGTCCACGGCCGCCTCCCAGTCGCGCGGGCGGCTTCGCGCGGGTGCGTCCGTGTGCTCGGCGGTCTCGGCGATCCGCTCGCCCAGCATGCGCAGGGACTCCGACCGCACCGCCTCCTGCGCGCCGAACCAGAAGCCGCCGGCGGCCTCGGTGAGCGCCCGCAGCAGATGCGTCTTGCCCTGCCGCAGCCGTCCCGAGACGACGCCGAGGCCGGGTCCGGGGCGGGGGTCGGAGGCGAAGGCGGCGAGCGCCTCCCACTCGGCGTCGCGGCCGAGGACCGTATCCGGCTTGGTGTACCGGAGGGCGTCGGTGCGGGACACGGGCCGCTCCCATCGGTCGGTAGCGCTCCTGCTTCCCATTACACCTCCGGGCGCCGACCGCCGCGACGCGCGTACGCCCGCCCGCGGGGCGACGACGGGGCCGGACGGGGCCGGGGGACCGGGAGCCGAGGAGGGCGGATCCATGGTGCGAACGGAGAGCGCCGCACGGCACGGCGGACCACGGGGCGGGCACCGCTCCGTCCCGCACACCGCCGACCTGCGGGTGGAGGCGTGGGCCCCGACCCGCGAGGAGTGCCTGGCGCACGCGGTGCGCGGCGTCTGCGAGTCGTTCGTGGACCTGTCGGGGGCCGTCGGCCGGCGCCGTCGGGACGTCGAGGTGCGGGCGGAGACGGACGAGGACCTGCTGGTGGCCCTGCTGGACGAGGTGGTGTACCGGCTCGACGCCGACGGCGAGGTACCGGTGGACGCGGAACCGGCCGCCGTGCCCGGCGGGATGCGGGCCGTGCTGCACACGGCCGACGTCGGCACGCTCGTGGAGACGGGCGCGGCTCCGAAGGCCGTCACGCTGCACGGGCTGAGTTTCGGCCGCGGAAGGCACGGCTGGGAGTGCTCGGTGACGCTCGACGTCTGAGCGGATCCACCGGGCGGGGCGGGCGGTCCGAGCGGGTGACCGCACGGGCCTGCCGCAATACCATGGACCCCAGAACAGGGACGAAACGGCCATATCCGGCTACCGGTTCCGTACGGCGTCCCCCGGTGCCCCCACGGCGCCACGACCTCTTTCTCCGAGGGGGAGGATCCATGTCCGCCACGCACGCGGCCGAATTCGAGCACGTCATCCACACCGCGAACATCTGGCTCAAGGCGGTGTCCGAAGCCCTGGGGACAGAGGACCGGCATCTGGCCAACCGCGTCCTGCGCACCTGGCTGCACACCCTCCGCGACCGGCTCACCGTCGACGCCGCCGCCCACTTCGCCGCCCAGCTCCCCGAACTGCTGCGCGGCGTCTACTACGACGGCTGGGTCCCCAGCGCCGCGCCGGTCAAGTACGACCGCGAGGCCTATGTGAACCGCTTCGCCCAGGAGGCACTGGTGAGCACCGAGGCCGTCCCCCGGATCGCCCCGGCGGTCACCGAGACCGTACGCGGGCACCTGTCGCCCGGCCAGCTCGAGCGGGCGCTCGACCAGCTCCCGCACGACGTCCGCGCCGTCCTCGAACCCGCGCCGGTCCCGGCCCCGGCGGGCTGAGCGCGCACCGCGGCGCGCCGACACGGTCCTCGACGCGGGCCCCGGCGCGGACGGCGACCACGGAACGAGCCCGGAGGGGACCGTGGACATCACCCTGACCAAGGAGAGCCCGTTCCGCTTCCGCATCGAGCGGCGGGGCGCGATGCGCGTGCCGGGCGTCGTGTTCGCCACGCGCGACCTGCTGCCCGAGGCGGCGGGCGACCAGGCGCTGGAGCAGGTGGCCAACGTGGCCACCCTCCCCGGCATCGTCCGCGCCTCCTTCGCCATGCCCGACGTCCACTGGGGGTACGGCTTCCCGATCGGCGGGGTGGCCGCCACCGACATCGACGACGCCGGCGTGGTCTCGCCCGGCGGTGTGGGCTTCGACATCTCCTGCGGGGTGCGCCTGCTGGCCGCCGGCATCGACCGCGAGGGGCTGGAGCCCCGCCTGCGGGAGCTGATGGACTTCCTGGGCGACACCGTCCCGCGCGGCACCGGCCCCGGCGGGCTGTGGAGGCTCTCCGGGCGCCCGCAGATGGAGAAACTTCTGGTCGGCGGTGCCGGATACGCCGTCGAGCAGGGCCACGGCGTACCGAGCGACCTGACCTTCTGCGAGGACTACGGCGCCCTGGAGGACGCCGACCCGTCCCAGGTGGGGGCGCGGGCCGTGGAGCGCGGCCTCCAGCAGGTCGGCAGCCTGGGCTCGGGCAACCACTTCCTGGAGGTGCAGGCCGTGGACCGGGTCCACGACGAGAAGACCGCCGCCGCCTTCGGACTGCGCCCCGGCGGGGTGTGCGTGATGATCCACTGCGGCTCCCGGGGCCTGGGCCACCAGGTGTGTACCGACCACGTCCGCGTCATGGACCGCTCGCTGCGCCGCTTCGGCATCTCCCTGCCGGACCGGCAGCTCGCCTGCGCGCCGGCCGTCTCCCCGGAGGGGCGGGCGTATCTGGGGGCCATGGCCGCCGCCGCCAACTACGGCCGTGCCAACCGCCAGCTGCTCACCGAGGCCGTACGCCGCGCCTTCACCTCGGCGGCGGGAGCGGAGGTGGATCTGGTCTACGACGTCTCCCACAACATGGCGAAGACCGAGACCCACGAGGTGGACGGCGTACCGCACCGCCTGTGCGTCCACCGCAAGGGCGCCACCCGCGCGCTGCCGCCCGGCCACCCGGACTTGCCCGGGGAACTCTCCGGCGCCGGGCAGCCGGTGCTGATCCCCGGCACCATGGGCACCGCGTCCCACGTCCTGGTCGGCGAACCCGGCAACGACGCCTTCCTCTCCACCTGCCACGGCGCCGGCCGGGTCTGGAGCCGCCACCAGGCGCTGCGCCGGGTCCGCGGCGAGGAGCTGCGCGGCCGTCTGGAGTCCGGGGGCGTCGCCGTCCGCCCCTCCTCCTGGCGCGGACTGGCCGAGGAGACCCCGGAGGCCTACAAGGACGTCGACGCGGTCGCCGCCGCCACCGAGGGCGCGGGCCTGGCCCACCTGGTCGCCCGCCTGGTACCGCTGGGCGTCGTCAAGGGCTGAGGCGGCCGGCCTCGGCCTCCTCCCACTCGAACCACCCGGCCCGGTTCGCTTCCCGCCGAGGGGTCTCGAACGGCGGCGAACGTATTCCACGAGATGCCACACGCCACCCAGACACGCATGCACGTGCAGATGCACATGCATGTGCACGTGAACTCCACTATAGTGCCGGGGAGTTGAAGTGATCGGCCAGTAGTCGTCCACATGTCCGCAGGGGGTCTCGACGACCCTCGTTTACTCCAGCCCGGCTTCGGGGCACACCGGGGCGGCCCGGCGCGGCCGCGCCCGGAGAGCGGGCTTCCCTCCGCCCGCGTTCACCGGTGGTACGCACCGTACGACGGCGGCGTCGCTCCCGGCGGCCGACCCGGCCGACCGAGCGAGAAGGCCCCGTGACCGCACCGGCCGGAGAGCCGGGCATGCCGCGCGAACTCCCGGCCGCCGGTGAGCCCCGGCTTCTCCGGCTCCTGCGGACCACGTGGACACGACTGGGGCCCCGCCCCTCCGGCGCGCCACGAGCCGGCGTGACGGGGGCCGAGACGGATCCCGCACCCCTCACGCGCGGGAGAGCCCACGCCCCGACCCCGGGTTTCCTACGCCACCGGGTCGGGCGGGGCTCTCCGCGCGGTGACCTCGCAAGCCCTCGAAGACCCTGAAAGGAACACCGGTCATGCAGGATAAGCGCAACGGCGTCCCCGCCGTGCAGCGAGCCAGGACCGCCCTGCGGCGCCTCGCCCGGTGGGGGCCCGGCGCCGCCACGTCGCCGCCGACCACCTACTGCGAGGCGTCTGTTCCGGCATCGGAACCGCCGCGGTGGGACTGGCCGCGGTCTGGTTCCAGTCTCGCCACTGACAGCACCCGGGTCAGGGGCCGCGACTCGTCGACGGCCCCTGACCCCGTCCGCCGGGGTTGCGGAGCTTGCCCCCCCTGAGAGGGCTTCTCGAAACCGAGTGTGGGGGCTGGGTTTGTGCTGGTGAGGCATGGTGTCGGGGCGGGGGAGGTAGGTCCGGTGCGTCGGTGCTGGGGCGGCTGGAGGAGCGGGAGCGGGCGGCCCGGGATCGGGTGAGCCAGGCGAACGTCCGCTCGACGAGCCACCGTTTGGGCAGCACGACGAAGCCTGCCTGGCTGTCGCTGCGGCGGATGACGGTCAGCATCAGGTTCAGGGCGGTCGCGCACCAGCTCACCAGCATGCCGGTGTATCCGCTGTCCGCCCATACCCGCCCAAGGCGGTGATGCCGCCGTGCGGCCTGGGTCAGGAGGTCCTGGGCGGGGTCTGTCAAACGTTCGGCTCTGTCTCACTTCCGGTGGTGACGGAACGCAAGAGTTGAGCGGCGCTGCTTGCAGAGAGTGCGGCCGACGCTCTGACCTCGACAGTTCGAACGGATGGCAGCGCACCGAGACCACTGGGCCTGTCGCGCCATACTCTCGCGGACAGGTGCCGGGCCGGTCAGCCGGTACCGAAGAACGACCGCCACGGTCCGCTGACCTTCGGATTCTGGTCTACGACCTGCCCAACATTACTGTCACTTTCCGTCACCACCGGAAGTGAGACAGAGCCGAACGTTTTACAGTCCCGCACGGAGCCTTGGAAAGCGCATCAGGTAAACGACGTGTACGGCATCCGGGTCGAGGGCTTCGGCGCACTTGAGGCAAGGAGCAACACGACTTTTAAGTTCGGAGATCGAAATCCTGCGCTCAGCTCCACAATTGACGCACCGGGCAGCGACTCGCTCACCGAGCCGAGCATATCCCTCATGGTCACGCACGAGCCCGTACGCCTTGAAGAACTCATCCTGCCATGGGGCCAGGGGTAGCGCGAAGCAGTACACGCACCGACTACGTCCGGAGTCTCTACGACTACCAAGACTCATCGACGCGCTCCACTTGGCGGTGGTCCCGCACACAATGCACTCCACCGCAACAAGCGACCACACGTGCTCCATCTGACGGGCGAGCCCAGCGGCATCCAGCACCTCACCAGCCGGGCCACGAGCGAGAAAATCGTTCCCCAGGACAACCTGCGCCGCCTGTTCCACTGTGATGTCCCACTTCGAAGGCTCACTCAAGAGACCGTGTTCGTACATCTGGCGGCACGAGCACCAATCGCAGTAGTGGCTTCCCTTGCTGCGGATCTCGGCATAGGCGATCCGATCAGGCTGACCACATTCGATGCACACGCACTGGCGGGAATGCCCCGGGGAGATGTACGGCTCACTAGGATTCCAGCCAAGCTGCCGATATCGATCGTCGATACAGTCGACACATCTTCCAGGCTTCCCCTTCCGGTTGGCGCTGTCCCGAGCCTTGCATTCAAGGCACTTACGTTCTGTCGCCATGCAACCCTTCCCCTGCAGAACGAAAGCTCGGATCGGAACCGTATCCGCAGCCACTGAACGCTTCTCATCCTGAGCGCCAGGCGATCTCGATGGCGTGAACGGCGGCGACCGTGCGACCGATGCGGTTGGTGCTGCACCGGGCCTTGCGGAGGATCTGCCATTGCTTGAGGCGGGCGAAGGCGCGTTCGCCCGGAGCGCGCAGCCGGGTGTGGTCCCGGTTGTACTGCTGGTAGTGCTCGGGCAGGTCGTGGTGGCGGTAGTAGGGGGTGCGGACGGTGGCGCCGGCGCCCTGGTAGGCGCGGTCGGCCAGGACGAGGAGCTGACGGGACAGGCAGGCTTGGATCACACCGTGTGCGCGGGCCGCGGTCAGGTCGTGTGTGCGTCCCGGTGTCGCGCGGGAGAACCAGAGTGGGGTGCCGTCCGGGTGGGCGATGACCTGCACGTTCATGCCGTGGCGGCGGTGCTTCTGCGAGTAGTACGGCTCGTCCGCCGCGATGCGGTCGGTAGTGATCAGCGTGCCGTCGAGGATGACGAACCCCTCCGGCGGCAGCTCGCGCAGGGCCTCGTGCAGACTCGGGGCACGCTCGGCGAGGAGGTCGACCGTTTCGCTCACGTACCGGCCGGCGGTGGCGGTGGAGACGCCGAACCCCGCTGCGGCCTGGGCCAGGGTCTCGTTCTTGCGCAGGTGTACCAGGACCAGCAGGGCCTGCCGGAAGCAGCCCAGCTTCCGCCAGCGGGAGTTCAGCTCACACCTTCGGGCGTAGATGAGCCAGGAAACGTGCTCCACGACCTCGTGCGGGACGTCGAGCATGGCACGATACGGGACCAACAGGGCTCCTGTGTCGGGACGTTGGCGAGTGAGATCACCAGCCGCAACGACCAGGAGCCCTGCCGCGTTACGGCCCCCGACCACCAGCCGTCATCACCCACGAGCCACAGGATGAGAAGCGTTCACTGACACCTCCCACGCCGACATCGAGGGCTGCGTCCGAACGAACAAAGCGACGGGCCTGCACACCCCTCTAAGAGCGTGTCCTACGTGGTGAGGCGGATCAGTCGCTTGTAGCAGCAGAGGGCGGCGGCCAGGCCGAGGAAGGCCAGGTAGTTGCGGGAATGGCGCTCGTAGCGGGGGGACAGGCGGCGGTAGCCGGCCAGCCAGGCCATCGTGCGCTCGATGACCCAGCGGTGACGCCCTAACCGTTCGCTGGACTCGACGCCCTTGCGGGCGATCCGTGCCGCGATGCGTTTGCCACGGAGTCATCTGCGCAGGTCAGGGTTGTCGTAGGCCTTGTCGGCGTGGAGCTTGCCGAATCGGTAGTCGCGGCCTCGGCCGGGGTCGTGTCTCGTTTGGAGACCGGCCAGCATCGGCTTCAGGCCCTGGCTGTCGTGGGTGTTGCCAGGTGAGATGCCGACCACGAGGGGCAGTCCGGACCGATCGGACAGGATGTGCATCTTGGTACCCGGCTTTGCCCGGTCCACGGGGCTCGGACCTGTGTGTTCGCCCCCTTTTTGGCCCGCACGTGGGCCGAGTCGAGAACGATGCGGGAGAGGTCCAGCAGACCGTGGTCGGCGAGTTTGTCGAGCACCGCCTGGTGCAGGCGGCCCCACACGCCGGCTCTGGACCAGATCAGGAAGCGGCGATGGGCGGTGGACTTGGAGATCCCGAAGCACGGCGGCAGCGCCCGCCAGGCGCAGCCGCTGACCAGCACGTAGACGATCGCGGCGAACACCGCCTCATCAGGGGTGTTCTGCGTCCCACCGCCCTGCGGCCGCACCTTCGCCGGCGGCAGCAGCGGCTGCGCGAGCTCCCACAGCCCGTCCGGAACGATCCATCCCCACCGAGCACTCCCCATGCCCGGACAACGAGCCGACCACCACATAGGACACGCTCTTACAGGTCATCTCATTTGGCGTTCGGAACGCTCAAAACGAGCAGGGCAAGCTGGTGCAGCCGTTGGTAGTACTGGCGGCCTGATGGGTCGCTGATCTGCGGAATGACTCGAGCCAGGTCCTCAAAGCGGGCCTGCAGGATGCGTCTGCGCTTCGGATCGAGGGCGCCGCCGTTGTTGAGCCACGTGCAGACGCAGCCTGCGGTATCCGCGTCGAGCATCACCATGTCGATGCCTTCGAACTCAACACCTCGCAGGTCGGCGGGGAAGTCGGCGTCGAGGTGCTCCCGCCACAGTCGGGCCGCGTCCCGCATCTGCTCGGATCTGGTCACCGGGCCATCATCCTGCACACGGCCGTGTCCTCGGTGCAGGTCAGGTGTTCATGCGGCGGTAGCAGATGAGGGTGCAGGCGATGCTGGTGAAGGCGAGGAAGCGCTCGGCCTTGCGCTCGTAGCGGCGGTGAAGGCGCCGGCAGCCGGTGAGCCAGGCCATGGTGCGTTCGATGGTCCAGCGGTGTCGGCCCAGCCGGGCGGAGGAGTCGGCGCCCTTGCGGGCGATGCGGTGCCCGATGCCCCGCTGGGACAGCCATCGCCGCAGGTGGGCGTAGTCGTAGCCCTTGTCCGCGTGGAGCTTGCCGGGCCTGCGACGGCGCGGCCCGCGGCGGCAGCGGATCGGCGGTATGCCCTGCACCAGCGGGATCAGGGCCTGGCTGTCGTGGAGGTTGGCTCCGGAGATGCCCACGGACAGGGGCAGACCGGTCCGCTCGGTGATCAGGTGGATCTTCGACCCGTACTTGCCCCGGTCGACAGGATTCGGACCGGTCAGGTCCCCCTTTTCATCGCCCGCATGTTCACCGAGTCGATCGCGCAGCGGGTCCAGTCCAGTTCACCGCGGCAGCCGAGTTCGTCCAGGACCAGGCGGTGCAGCTTGGCCCACACCCGGGCCCGGGTCCACTCGGCGAACCGCCGGTGCGCGGTGGCCCCGGACGGTCCGAACGACGCAGACGGCAGCTGCTGCCAGGTACATCCCGAGGTGGCCACGAAGATGATCGCGGCCAGCACCTCCCGGTCGCCGTGTCGGCGGCGGCCGCCGCCCTGCGGCCGGGTCGGGGTGGGCGGTACCACCCGTTGGAACAGCTCCCACAGCTCATCCGGCACCAGTCGTTCCACGATCGTCACGTCCGCAGAGTACCGACTACACCAAATGAGATGACCTGTAAGAGCGTGTCCTATGTGGTGGTCGGCTCGTTGTCCGGGCATGGGGAGTGCTCGGTGGGGATGGATCGTTCCGGACGGGCTGTGGGAGCTCGCGCAGCCGCTGCTGCCGCCGGCGAAGGTGCGGCCGCAGGGCGGTGGGACGCAGAACACCCCTGATGAGGCGGTGTTCGCCGCGATCGTCTACGTGCTGGTCAGCGGCTGCGCCTGGCGGGCGCTGCCGCCGTGCTTCGGGATCTCCAAGTCCACCGCCCATCGCCGCTTCCTGATCTGGTCCAGAGCCGGCGTGTGGGGCCGCCTGCACCAGGCGGTGCTCGACAAACTCGCCGACCACGGTCTGCTGGACCTCTCCCGCATCGTTCTCGACTCGGCCCACGTGCGGGCCAAAAAGGGGGCGAACACACAGGTCCGAGCCCCGTGGACCGGGCAAAGCCGGGTACCAAGATGCACATCCTGTCCGATCGGTCCGGACTGCCCCTCGTGGTCGGCATCTCACCTGGCAACACCCACGACAGCCAGGGCCTGAAGCCGATGCTGGCCGGTCTCCAAACGAGACACGACCCCGGCCGAGGCCGCGACTACCGATTCGGCAAGCTCCACGCCGACAAGGCCTACGACAACCCTGACCTGCGCAGATGACTCCGTGGCAAACGCATCGCGGCACGGATCGCCCGCAAGGGCGTCGAGTCCAGCGAACGGTTAGGGCGTCACCGCTGGGTCATCGAGCGCACGATGGCCTGGCTGGCCGGCTACCGCCGCCTGTCCCCCCGCTACGAGCGCCATTCCCGCAACTACCTGGCCTTCCTCGGCCTGGCCGCCGCCCTCTGCTGCTACAAGCGACTGATCCGCCTCACCACGTAGGACACGCTCTAAGCCATGGGAGATCAACTGCGATTGGATGCTCAGCGCGAACATGGCCGCCGACCTGGACGCCTAGGTGAGACCGCTGCCCTGCACAACATCGATGACATTGCCGCCGCCAAGCTCGTAGCCATGCGATTTCGCCTCTACCGTTGCCAGCCTGTCTGACGAAACATGCCCGCCGCCGCTGGCTGCGGATCAAGGCGAACGGGCCCTGAGCAGGCACGTTCGCGACCTGCTGACAGCAGCTCATCGGCCAGATCTCCTCCGGGAAGTGCTGGAGACGGAGCTGCCGTTGTTGGAGGACCAGTTGCTGGTGGACGCGCTGGTCTACTGCGACATGACGACGACGCCCGACGGGGAGCGGGCCGCCGCCGAGGAGCGGGTGGCCGAGATCCGGGGCCGCTACGGGGACGACAGTGTGGTGGGGCGGTTCATCCGCCGGGCGGCGCCGGAGATCTTCGCCGCGGTGGGGCGGGTGGAGGATGTGCTGGGGGCACCTCCCATGCCCGAAAGGGCCATGGGGGAAGCTCAGTCCAGGTGGGGGTAGGTGCCGGCGAGGTAGTCGCCGATCTGCCGGCGCATGCTGGGGTGGATGTCGTACCGGTCGAGGTCGGCCGGCTGGACGAAATGGACGCCGTCGGCCTCGTTGTTGATCGTGGGTTCGCCGCCGATGGGGCGGCCGATGTAGGTGGTCTCGTACTGCTGGCGGATCTCGCCGTCGGTGTAGGCGACGATGTGGTGGGGGTTGGTGTAGACGCCGAGGAAGCCGGTGATCTCGGCGACGATGCCGGTCTCCTCCAGGCATTCGCGCACCGCGCACTGCGCGGCCGTCTCGCCGATGTCCTGGGCGCCGCCGGGCAGGGCCCACTGGCCGGTGTCGCGGCGGCGCTGGAGGAGGATGGCGCCGTCCGCATCGACGACGAGCAGGTTGCTGGCGGGGATGAGGGTGTTCGCCTTGGGGGCGTCGGGGTCGTGGTAGTACTCAGTCCTGCCCATGGGCGGCCATCCCCTCCTGGTCGGGCGTCCAGGGCCGGGCACCGGCCCAGACGGCGTCGAAGCTCTGAGCGTAGTCACGACACGGGAATCCTCTCCATGGTTCAGGTGGCTCGGTCACAGCTCACGTAGGCCGGTCAGGACTCGCCCGATGAGCATTGGTGCGGCTTGCCGACTCCCGATGCCTGGCTCACCGAGGGCGGTGCTGGGATGGGCGGGAACCTCTGCCCAGACGACCTTTCCAGGGTGCGGCTGTGTGGGGAAGTAGCCCCAGCAGTTGGCCATGGCTTGGGTCAGGAGGAGTCCGCGGCCTCCAGTGGCGCTGGCGTCTCCTGTGCGGGGTACCGGCGGCCGGGGGTCGGAGTCACCGACTGAGATCACGACGACACACCCGTTGGTGGGCCAGAGCCTGAGGACGATTGTGCTGGAGCCGGAGGGTTCCGTGTCGCCGGTATCAGAGGACTCGGTCGGTCGCGCGTGCTCGATCGCGTTGGTGGCCAGCTCCGAGACGAGGAGCCGGGCGACCTCGATGCCCTCGGTGGGAAAGTGCCAGCGCTGGAGGATGTCGACGGTGTGGCGGCGGGCCCAGGCGACGGCGTTGGGAGTGGCGGCGAGGATCAGTTCGCTGATGGACGGTGGGACCTGGTTCATGCGGGTGGCTCCCTCGGCGGCGTGGCCGGGCGGGTGCGGGGCGCCGTGGCGTCGGCGGAGGCCCGCGAGTCCAGGGTGACCAGGGACGGGCCGCCCCGGACTCGCGGGCTGCTTGAAAGGTGGCTACTTCGTGGCGACGACGTAGACGCTGCCCCAGCGGCGCTTCGGGTTGGCCATGGCGGGGTCGAACGTCCAGGGTTCGACGGTGGTGAAGCCGGCCTCGGTGAAGAGCTGGACGAGCTTCTCGTGGTCGTAGGCCCACAGGTGCGGGGTGTAGGTGGGATCGTCGTCCTGGTCGCGGAAGACGAGGTTGACGAGGTCGAGCCGCGTGTTGATGTCGCCCCGGCAGTCGCGCTTGGCGTACCAGCGTGCGATCGTCTCCTCGGAGGGGGTCAGGGGACCCGGGTACTGGTTCAGGGCGAAGGCGGCGTCGGGCACCCCGGTGATGATCCGGCCGCCCGGCACGAGGATCCGGTACGCCTCGCGGACGTAGTGCTTGGCCGAACGCGGGTAGTCGATGTGCTCCAGGAAGTGCTCGGAGAAGATCTCTTCGGTGGTGTCGTCCTGGAGGGGGATGCCCTCGCGGATGTCCCAGAGGAGGTCGGCCGGCGGGATTAGGTCGATGTTGAAGAAGCCGTCGATGCGGTGGGCTCCGCCGCCGATCTGGACCTTGGTGGGCTTGTCGTCGATGCGGCCGTTGGGCCAGGCGCGCCGGCTGGCGTGGTGGTAGCGGTGGAGTTCGATCTCCCTGGCCGCGGCCCGGAGGGTGCGGGCGAGGCCGTGGGTGGTGGCGGGGTCGGCGAGGACGGCGTCGATCTGCTCGCCGAGGAGGTCGATGGAGGGCATGCCGGAGGGATTCATCACGGATCTCCTGCGTGTGAGGTGGCTCGGGGTGAGGTGGGCCGCGGATTGCGGCGGTGGTGATCAGGCGACGCTGGGCGCGGGGGCGGTCCACTGGTTGTTGCGCATGAGGGTGTACTTGATGTCCACCAGTCGCGGGGCGATGCTCAGCGAGAGCTCTTCGGCCGGGTGGAGGTGGCCGGCATCGTCCTGCTCGGCGCGCCAGACGCGGTAGTCGAGGTTGGGGTAGGCCGGGTTGATGCCGACCTCGCCCTTGGGCATCGTGCCGTTGAACGGGGCGACGATGTCCATGTGGTTCCAGTAGTTCCAGGCTTGCAGCGCCTTGTGCTGGTCGAAGTAGAAGTAGAAATCGGGGTAGCGGCCGAAGGTGCGCAGCTCCCGGTGGATGAGGTGACCGAGGAGCGGTCCGAGCTGGGTGGCCAGGGAGTCGAACTCCCAGCGCGTGTGGTGCCAGGCTTCGGGGGCCTCACCGGGCGCGAGGAGGCGGGCGGCGACGAGGTAGCTGATCCGCTCGACCAGGTACGCGCTCGCGTGGCCGGTGTCGATGGTCGGATCGACCTGGTGGATGAGCGTGGCCAGCTGCTTCGGACGGGGACGGAACCTCGCGAGGTCGAACTTGCCGGCCATCGCGGGGAAGGAGGCGAACAGCATCTCCTTGTACAGCCAGTTGTTCAGCTCGCCGAGTTCGGCCAGGCGCCGGGTGTGGTGGGAGGTCGAGTGGAGCATCAGGTACTCGGCGACCGCTTCGAAGTACAGGTAGCCGAGGATCGGCAGGCGGGGGATCGTCTCGTCGAGCAGCTTCAGGAACGGCTCGGCGTCGACGCGGGTGCCCTGGTAGGCGACGGCGGCAGCGGTGGCGAGGAACGCGGCCGAGTTCTTGACGCGGCCGGCGACGGTCTCGCGCAGTTGGTGCCGTTCGTTCTTGCTCAGCAGGTATTCGAGGTGGCTGTAGATCCGCAGGTGGATGAGGCCCAGCCGCAGGTAGTCCACTCCGGCGAGACCGCGGTACGCCTGTGGCGGGGTGTCGATCTCGAAGATCAGCGGGGTGGGGACGCGGTCGGTGACGCCGAGTTTGGCCAGGAAGGCCGGTGCTTCCTTGGTCAGGACGTAGGCGCCCAGGTTGTGCATGCGGAAGCCCTGGTCGGTCGCGGTGAGCGGCGCGCAGTAGATGCTTCCGACGAGGCAGCCGCCCGACGGGTAGAGGACTCCCTGCCGGCTGATCTCCTCCAGGGCGTGGGTGACGTGCAGCAGGTGCAGCTTGCCGCTGCCGCTCAGGGCCTCGAAGAGGGCGTTCTGCCGCAGCAGGTGGCCGTTCGAGGTCTCCTCCGCGAGCCGTCTGTCCCAGTCCGCGGCCTGGGTGGCGAGCGGGTCGGTGTGGTCGGCGGGGCGGGGGATGAGGGTGGAGTCGAAGAACGCGTGGGCGTCGGCCCACAGGTGGTAGGCGTCGAGGAAGTCCATGGTCAGACCAGGCCCTTCTCGGCGAGCGCGTAGCGCACGGCCGCGGCGCCGCGGGCCCCGGCGAGGTAGGCCCGCTCCGAGACCAGGACCAGGTCGAAGGCGAGGCCGCGCAGCTGGTCGAAGGCGGGCTCGCGGACGTACGCGGCGTTCGGCCACCACTTCAGTTTCGGCAGGCGGTAGCGGTCCAGGGCGTCGGCGGCCTTGACCACGTCGGTGATGCGCTCGACCCGGGCGTGATCGGCGCGATCGTCGGCGGTGAACGCCTCGTACGGGACGTCGTGCAGGCGGACGGCGGTGGCTG
Source organism: Streptomyces shinuiensis (assembly GCF_043660855.1). Classification (NCBI taxonomy): domain Bacteria; kingdom Bacillati; phylum Actinomycetota; class Actinomycetes; order Kitasatosporales; family Streptomycetaceae; genus Streptomyces; species Streptomyces shinuiensis. Next base: position 2,608,110 of record NZ_JBIHML010000001.1, read on the forward strand.
CCTGCACGATCCGCCGTGGTGTGGCGGTGAGGCCGAAGTGGTCCCAGACGGTGTCGGCGTTCGCGGCGAGCCAGACGGCGGCTCGGGCGCCATGCCCTCGGTCGTTCTTGTCGTGGCGCCGCTGGCAGTCGTGTAAGGCGGCGGCGACGACGGCTGTGGCGGTGTCGGCGTCGTCCAGCCCGTTCGCCTCGGCGAGGACGGCGGCGAGCGCCGCCGTCCTCATGGCGTGCCGAACGCCGTGGAGCGACGTGTACAGGCGGGGGTCGGCCCACCAACGGGTGGGCAGCCCGCCGCGCGTGAGCAGCTCCTTCGACTGCGGACGCAAGGCCGGCTGTGGCGTCGGCGGGAGGTCGGGCCTGTGGGAACTGATCCACTCGACGGTGGCGTGGTCCATGTGCTGGTGGAGCGGGAGCTGCCCTCGGGCAGCCAGGTCGATCAGACTTGCGGTCAACGGGGTCGTGCTCATTCGTGCCCACCCCCTTGGTGGTCTCCGCGGTGATGTTCCCTACCGGATCGGCGTGGCCTGCTGCTCGCGCTCCTTGCGCTCCTTCTCGGCGGCCTCGAAGGCGGCGGTGAAGTCGGCCAGCTCCTGCTCCGTCATCAGGGTCAGCCCGAGCTCCGTGGCGACGTCCGTGATCTTGGCCTCCGCCTCGGCGCGGGCGGCGTCCGGGGCGCCGTCCTCCAGGAGGACCTCGAACTCGGCGTGGTAGCCCCACGCCTCACTCCACTTGACCGCGATCTCGACACCGTCGAAGCGGAAGTTGTGACGGAAGTTGAACGCCTCGTGCATCGCCGTCTCGAAGCCGAGGGCGTTGAACACCTTCACCGCGGCCGGGACGTCGGCGGGTGCGATGGGGAACTCGGTCTCCGCGAAGGCCGCGCCCTGCCCGATCTTGCTTCCCTTGAGGGTGATCTTGGCCGTGCCGGCGGTGGTGTTGTCGGTGACCTTCAGAAGCTGGTCGGGGAGCACGTAGAAGTAGATGTGCTTGTCGTCGGGGCCCAGGTCCTCCCCGTCCGCCTTCAGGCGGGTGACGAGCCGGTCGTGGACCTCCTTGGTGAAGCGGGCGCGCATCTCGATCTCGACGGCCACGGGGCTGCTGCCTCCTCGTTTCAGGCATGGCGAAGCCATCTGGACCCTGCCGTGCGGGGGCCTGTCCGGTCGGGCGATCGCTATGGGACTGGTGGTGGTCGAACGCGGGGTGATGCGGCCGATGCGGGCGCCGGCCGCATCACCCAGGTGGTTCTGTGGGTATCAGCCGAGGGCGCCGAAGCGCTCCTGGACGACACCCGGATGCAGATAGGTCGGCAACTGGACGCCGCCCACCGACGTGCGGCCGGTGGCGACCTGCTCCTCCGTCTCGCTGGGGAATCCCTCCAGCAGACGCAGGCACTGCTGGGCCCACTCACGCGACGCGGGCCAGTCGCCCAGGTCGCGGTGGCGCACTGCCAGGGCGTACGCGGTCTCGGTGGCCGCCCACCGGTCGGTCGCCAGCTCACGCTGGAAGATCGACTCCAGTTCGTCGGTGGAGGCCAGGCGGGTCGGGTTGGTCATGGTGCCCTCTCGGATCAGACGGTCGTGCCCCAGTGGTGATCAACGCCCCGGCGCCCCCGCGGTGACGCCGCGACCCGCTGCTAATACGTGTAGATCTCGGCCAGCGTCTTGTAGTCCTGCAGCTCGCCCTTGTCGAACCACAGCTCCACCTCCTGCTTGGCCTCCTCAGCGTTGCCGGAGGCGTGCACGAGGTTCGCCACCGCCTTGCCCGAGGCAGTGCTGGCCGCCGCGCTGTAGTGCGAGAAGTCGCCCCTCACCGTGCCAGCCGGAGCCTGGTTCGGGTACGTGCTGCCGACGATCTTGCGGACGGTGGCGATGGCATCGAAGCCCTCCAGCACCAGGGCGATGACCGGCCCCTGCTGCATGAACGTCGCCGTGACGTTGTAGACCTCCGAACCCAGCCGTTCCTCCAGGTCGAAGTAGTGCCGACGGGTGAACTCCTCGTCCATCCACTTCATCTTGGTGCCGACGATCTTCAGCGCGGCGTCCTCGAACCGCGTGATGATCCTCCCTGCCAGGCCACGCGCCAGCGCATCGGGCTTGAGCAGGACGAGCGTGCGCTCGACAGTGTGTGCCTGAACCTCGGCCATTGGCTCCCTTTCGCCTTGCTGCCAACCGAACATGACGATCAGTCAACCGTCACCCGCTGAGGTTACCGGCGCCGACAGGGCGGTTCGGATGTGCGGACAAGGCCCCGGACGGGTGAACGGCCCAAGTGATGCCGCCTACCCACCAGTCTCAGAGACCCGATTCAGCCAACTTCCCTGTATCTGCTATCCGTCGGGGATACGCACCTAGAATCTCCTCGTGGTCATCCGGCGCCTCCGCGCCTCGTACACGCCTCCCAGGGACTCAGCCGCTGCCGGGCGATTCCTCGTCCCTGGTGACAGCGATTCTTCCGGGGCTCCCCCTGCGCGACCATGAAGCACCAGTGCAGTGGGAGTGCACTTTCAGCGCCCGGGTTCCTGCACCGATAGCGGCGAGGAGGGAACGGCTTCGTGGACGTGATCGAACGGTGGACCGGCCAATACGCCTGCCTGCTGCAGTCCGCCCTACGTCTCAGCAACGAGCAGTTCGCCGCGAGATTGGGCATCGGCGTGCGGACCGTGGCCGCTTGGCACGCCGACGAGAACGTCGTGCCCCGCGGGGAGATGCAGCAGCTCCTCGACACCGCTCATGAGCAGGCTTCCGACGCGGCACGGCAACGCTTCGCGCTCCTGTTGGCGAAGGGCCGGACATCGGTGGAATCGACGCCCGCCGGCGCGCAGGCACTCCGCGTGGCCATCGCCGTGGTCATCCGTGACAGTGACGTCCTGCTGGTGTGCCGAAGAGATGACGACGCGGCCGGGATCACGTGGCAGTTCCCGGCCGGGGTCATCAAGCCCGGTGCCCGGGCCGAGACCATCACCGTGAGGGAAACGCTGGACGAGACAGGCGTCCACTGCGCTGTCCGTCGGCATCTCGGCAACCGAGTGCACCCCGTGACCGGCGTGCTGTGCGAATACTTCCTCTGCGAGTACCTAGCGGGCGAGGCCACCAACAGCGACGCAGCCGAGAACATCGACGTCATGTGGGTCCCCAGAAACTCGGTGACCCGCTTCATCCCCGTCGATACGATCTTCCCGTCCATCCTGGCCGTCCTGGAGGAGCAGACGTGACGCAGCAGAACACGGACGAGCGGCCGGGCATCGCCGCTGCCATCGTGGTGCACGAGGGACGCGTGCTCATGGTGCGCCGCCGGGTCAGCGAGGGACAGCTCTCCTGGCAGTTCCCGGCCGGAGAGGTCGAGCCCGGCGAGTCCCGCGAGGACGCCGCTGTGCGGGAGACCCAGGAGGAGACCGGCCTGGACGTGGCCGCCGTGAAACTGCTCGGCGAGCGGGTCCACCCGAAGACGGGCCGGCTGATGTCGTACACCGCTTGCGAGGTGGTGGGCGGCACCGCCCACGTCGCGGACACCGAGGAACTGGCCGAGCTCGCTTGGGTCGCCCATGGCGAGATCCCGCAGTACGTGCCGTACGGGCTGTTCGAGCCGGTGCAGGAATACCTCGATGCGGCTCTGCTTTCCTGAACGACCTCGGGCCGCACTCAGGAGAGCGTGGCGTCACCCTGTCGTGGAGTGGGTCACAGGCGAGCAGTCCCTGAGGGGATCTTCTCCAAGAGGGTCCAGCTCCACGAACGCCCGTCGATCACCAGGGTGGTCTCGTCTGCGACTCGCCATCCGCTCATCCATCCGCCACCGCCGTGGTTGCGTGCTCGGCATGAGCAGGTGCATACGTAGCCCATCGCATTCATACAGCTTGGGTTGCACTTCTCGGAACGGTTGAACTCCCGGCCGAGCAAGATGCGACCGTGCCGCTGCACAAGAGCGCCAGTGAGTTCGATGAAGTGGTCCGTGGCCACAGCCCAGGAGCCGTTGTTCCGTTCCCACTCCGGCCTGGCTCGGCCGTGTACGTAGGTGTGCACGAACTGCTCGTGCTTCTGCCAGCCGTGCTTGGGGATCCAGTAACCGGTGCGCCCCTTGGCCGGGAGGGTGACGATGGGGGCATCGGCATCGCCCCACAGCGGAATCCACGATGGTCTCGGCACAGGCACTTCCTGGATCGTGCTGCGGGGACGCCGTGGCGTGGGAGGCGAGTTGTCAGAGCGACCGATCTTGTAGAGCGGCATCTGGGGCGCTCCAGGCTGATAGCGCTGCTTCGCGGACTCCGGGCACTGCCCGACCCGCCGATCAGCGCGGGGATGGGCGAGCACCTTTCCCGTGCGTCGGTCTATCCGTATGGCACCACCGCAGAGCTGGCATCTTCCCTTCTCCGTGTAGGAAGTAGGCAACGCGTTCCCTTCAGGCGAAGAGAGTTCGAAATCTCGGACGGGTTCGGACTCTTCGGAATCAGCAGGCCCAGCGTAGGCACGACTACCGCCGATGGATGTCGAGTTGGAGATATCGATCTGCATACCTGGCCATCGCCCCGGGTGCCATCGGCCGCATCAGGAAATCCCGCTGGTCGTGGCCGACAACGCGGCGGATGACTCGGCCTCCCTCTATCGGCGGAGGTGAGGTTGATGTGCGCCGGAGGCACTGGCCTTCACGGGGCCCTGGGAAGGGTGAGGGTTCTGAGCGGCGGCTTGAGCAAACACAGTCGTACGGCGTCGGGCGGCTGCGGCGCGGGAGTTGGGGGTGGGGTTGCGGCTGGTGTGCTGGATGCGGGTGATCAGGACGCGGGCGGGTTTGCGGGCGGTGGTCAGTTCGCGTTGGGCGGCGGCTTCCTTGAGGAGTTGGTGAGGTTGGTGGCCGCGGGCCTCGGCGTCGGCCAGGACGGTGGTGAGAGCCGGCCAGGTGGGGTCGGTGAGGATGCGGTTGGCATGGTCGGGGACGGCGGTATGGACGTCGTGAGCAAGGGTCTGACGCATCTGCTCCTTCGGTTGACGGGCGGCGAGGCTGTCGAGGACGGGCGCGAGGGCGTGGTCGGCGGCGGTCTGAAGGTGGTGGAGGGTCTGGCGGGCGGCGTCGGCCTGGTGGGCGTGATGCTTCGCTTCGTGCCAGCGGGTGGCGATGACCGTGGCCCAGACGAGGGCGGTGAGCAGGGCGGCGAGAGCGCTGCCGTCGGGGCCGGTGGCGGTGTGGGCGATGTCGCGGGCGGCGGCTCGCAGGGCGTGGGCTGCCTGGTTCTCGGCGCGGATCTGGGAGCGCTGAGCACGGGCAAACACCCTTGATGCCGACCGCAGTTCAGCCTGAAGGTGGGTGGAGGCCTTCTGGGCGGTGGCTTCGATCAACTCGCCCAGCGCGGCGATGTGGGCCTGAGCGTGGGTGTCGTCGGCGAGGCCGGTGTGGAGGGTGTCGAGGGCGTCGGTGGCCCGGTGCCACGGTGTGGCGGGGCGGTCGCGGCGGGCGGTGGGGTGCTCCTCCGGCTGGTCGGCTTCGAGGCGGGCCTTCAGCTTGGGCAGGGTGAGATCGGGGGCGATCTTTCCGCCGGGGTGGAAGATCTGTTCGCCGTCCTTGTCGAGGTCGCCGGGGCGGCCGGCGGAGTAGCCGAGGAGGTCTCCGGACGGTCCGCGTCGGGGCTTGACCGCAATGCCGTCGGCTTCGAGGTAGGCGAGGAGTTCCTCGGCGCTGCTCGTGTGGGGGATGGCGGCGCGGATGCGGTCCTGGAGCCATTCCCGGCTGGTCTGTTCCCAGCCGAGACGTTCGGCCTTGTGCATCTCGGCCTGGGTGGGGCGGCGTCCAGCGGTGCGGTCGCCCTTCCTCAGACGGCGCAGCCCGTAGTCCTTCTCGATTTCGCGGCATGCGTCACCGACGCGGTGACCGCTGTCGTGCAGTTTGGGGCGGCGGCCATCTTCGCGGACGGTCGTGGCGAGGATGTGGATGTGGTCGTCAGCGTGGCGTACGGCGATCCACCGGCAGGCCAGGTCGTCACCAGCGGGGGCGATACCGGCTGCCTCGACGATGCGCTGAGCGATCTCGGCCCACTCGGTGTCGGAGAGGTGGCGGTCGGTGGGGGCGGCGCGGACGGGGCAGTGCCAGACGTGGTCGGTGACTTTCTTGCCGAATTCGCTGTTCCGGAGCTGAACGGGCGCGTCGAGGTGGCGGGCTAGCTGGGTGAGGGTGGCGTTCTCGTCGCGGCCGGGATCGGGCATGCCCAGCATGGCGAACCCCGCCACAACGTGCGGATCGAGGTGCTCGTCGTGGCGGCCGGGTCCGTAGAGGTAGGCGAGCAGGCCGCGCGTGTTGGATCCGGCCGGTTTGATGGCGGCGATCATGCAGACAGATCCTTCGGCGGATCGGTGGGCTCGCGCAGAGCCTCAGCGATCAGTTTCAGCAGGTGCTGAAGCTCGGCAAGGTTCCGGCGGATGTCCGGTGGTGTGAGGTCGCTGTTGAGAGCACGGGCGACCTGGTTGATGTTGACGCCGATGCGGTTGAGGTGGCGCAGCACCTGCGAGCGGAACTCGTGGAGGCGGCGGCGGTCCTCGGACAGAGGGAGATTCGCAGTGAACCGCCCGTCCACGAAGGCCAGGACGACATCGGCGGCGAAGCCGGACTCGCCCTTGTAACCGTGTTCGGCTGCTACCTCCTGGAGACGGGCTCGTTCGTCGCCGAGGAAGCGCAGGGGGCCGACACGCTCCATACGCTTGTCGCCGGTGAAGCGCCGGATCGTGGGCTGAGCACGCGGGAGGCCGTCTGCGGGCGGGAGGCGGAGGACGGCTTGCTGCACGGCGTGGAGTTCGTCCGGCTCGGGGCTGCCCTCGGCCCCGAGTCCTCGGTCCGGCGCCCCCTGGCGCTGGGCCGTCTCCGCCACCCCCGGGGCGGAGACCCCCAGGGACCGGCCTTGAGTCGGACTCGGGGTACTACTGGCTCCGCCAGGGGCCGTCCGTTCGAACGCCTGTCGCAAACGCCCCAGCAGCGTAGGCGACTTCGTCAGCGGCAACGGCTCTTCCGGAACGTACTCGGACTGGGGGTGCGGATTGTTCGTCACGGGTGGTGCCTCCGGAGCAGGGGAGGGAAGGGCTGGTTGAGTGGGGGGCGACCAGTCCGTCCACAGGTGTGGGTAAGCGATCAGGTGATGAGGTTCGGGATCCGCTTGGCCGGTGGGCGGAGCGGCAGTGCCCACCGGCCAGGCGGTCAGCCGTTGTCGGGTCAGGTGCCCGTGTTGAGTTCGTCCCGGAGGATGGCCATCACCTCGGTCAGCCGCTTGCTGCTGACCGAATGTCCTTCGGCTCGTACGGCTCGCTCGACGATGTCCCGTTTCAAGGTGTTCTTCTCCGCGGCGGCGATGCGCCCGATCTCCACGAGTTCCTCGACCGTTGCGCTGGCCGGACGACCGCCGCGTGGCTTGCCCGCCGGCTGTGGCTGGGGTTCCGGCCGCTGCGCGGAAGTAGGCGTCGGCCACTCAGCCGTTTCGCCGGCCCGAGCGGAAGGATTGACCGGTGGTTCGGGCGCTTGGGCGGGTGCGGGGTGCGGTTGGTCGACGAGCTGGTGGACCTGCCGCATCAGAACACCGAAGGCGAGCAGTGCGGCGGCTGGCGGTACGGCGGCGACCACGTAGTCGAGCAGGGGCACAGGTCCGGCGTCGGCCGTACCGCTGACTCCGGCCACGTTGAGGGCGATGGAGCCGACCGAGCCGGTGGCCGTGAGGGCGATGGCCCAGCCGTCGGTGACGCGGCGCAGTCCCGCGCGGAGCATGAGGAGTTCACCAGCGACGATGAAAGCGTTCAGGGTCGCCGGCCAGGCCCACTGGCGGGCGGGAGAACCACCCAGCCCGTGCTGTCCGGCGACCTCGGCAAGGTGTGCGTACGACAGCCAGAACCCGCCGGCGGTGAGGAGCACAATGACGACTCCGGCGGCGGCGAGCGCGTACCGTTCGGTGGCCTGCTTGGTCGTCGCTGGCTGCCCTTGGTCGGGCCGGTGGCGCTGGGTGAGGGTCGTGGGGTGGGTCAAGCGGGATACTCCTGGGGTGGTGGCGGATGATCCGTCTTGGCCGTCTTGGCCGTCTTGGCCGTTGCAAGCGCAGGCCAGGGCAGGTACGGCAGCCGCGTCGACCTTCCGTCCCGGAGGCGTGCCGGAGCCGTACTCCGGTCCTGCTGCCGGGAAGCCGCGGCTCATCTCAGGAGAGGCGGCTCTCTGCGTGCTGCCTGTCGGCCGGGACGGCGCTGTCGCAGCGTGCCGTCCCGGCCAGCGGTGCCACGACCTGCGGCGATACGGCGGGGACGCCCGGGACGGCACAAGACGGATCTGGGCAGCGTCCTGGCGGAGGCAGCGCGGTGATGATGATCGCGTTGCCGTCTTGCCCCCGGCTGCCGTCCCGCTCTCATGCCGTTTGACCTGCGATGTCACGGCAGGGACGGCAGGGACGGTCACCGGGGGACGCGGGGCTCAGGCCATCGTGGTGCTGGTTGGTGCGGTGTCCACTGAGTGGACGGTGGGGCAGTAGCGCCGCCATGGGTCGAGGAACTTGTTGCGCGTGTAGCCCTTGCGCTGGGTTCCGTCGGCGAGGCGGACGTTGCCGGGTTTGACGCCGAACTCGCGCAGCATGGCTGCCAGGTCGCGGGCGGTCAGCCCGCCTCGTCCCCACTCCGCCCAGGGACTCTCGGCGTCCTGGCGGAGCTGGTGGAGCAGCTCGTCCGTGGGCAGGCTGTCGGGTTCGCGCTGGGCGGCGAACACCCTGCGGATGTCGGCCAGGGTGCGGGCTCCGCCCGGCTGGTCCTCCTCCGCTTCGACCTCGGTGGCGACCATCCGTGCGCACGCCGCGCGGGCCCGGCGGGGCCAGGGTCCGGCGGCGAGGTCGGCGACGATCACCAGGGGCTCCCAGGTGTCGGCGGCGCGGTCCTCCACCGGCATCACCGGTTCCAGGTCTGCGGCCTCGTCCAGCAGCGGCCGGGCCCAGGCGGCGATACGGTCACGCAGGTCGTGCAGGACCGGGATGTCGCGGCGGGAGCGGAAGGGCTTGACGCTCTCGCCCTCGGCGCGGCGGCGCATGCGGACCACCACGGAGCGATCCATGATCGTATCGGGCAGGTCACCGATCCCCGCGAGGGCCGCCATCGCGAAGGTGGCGAACTTGTGGGGCGTGTGGTCGTTGCCCACGACCCGGGTGACGTAGCGGTTGCGCTGGTGCCCGGCGTTGAGCAGGCCGCGCATCTCCTCGTTCTTCTCGGCCTGCTTCGGGGTGCCGAAGATGGTGTCGGCCTCGTCCACCAGGAGGGTGGGCGGCTCGTCGGTGATCGAGCGGAAGACCGCGGCCGGGGTGGTGTTGATGGTGAGCATCGGCTCGTGGACCGTCTCGGTCAGCACATCCAGCAGCCGCGACTTGCCGCACCGCTTCGCCGGTCCCACCACCGCCAGGCGCGGGGCGTGCTGCCACGCGGGCTGCAGGTGGGTGGCCGCCACCCACAGCGTCACCGCGTCCAACGCCTCCTGCGAAGGCAGGATCACGAATTGGGCAATCTGCGCCCGCAGTTCGCCCAGCAACTCCGATCCGTGCGTCGGCTCCGGGTCCGGCACCACCTCCTCGGCGGGTCGGCCCGCCGTAGCCGCGTCCGGGGCACCGTCGTCGGCAGATGTGGAGACTTGGCCGGTGTGGTGGCCGGGCCGGCCGGGGAGGGCGACCGGCGGCCACGAAGGCTGGCTGGGGTCGGAACAGGGCTCGGTTCCCGCACGTTCCACGGGGCAGCTCCTCGTCTGGCGGTGGCGGGCTTGCGCGCCCTTGCCGCCGGGTTGGTTCTTCCAGGGCCGTTCGGGGGTGCTGGGGCCTCCGGCGTTGCGCCGCCGGAGGCCCCTTGCCGTCTCGCGGGCGCCAGGCCACCGCGAGGGAACACGGACCGTACGTCCACGCCCGGCAACAGTCCAGCGCTTCTGTGTCAGCTCAACGCAGAATTGCCTGCTACGCTGCCACCCCTTCACGCCGCCAGCCCGAGTAGCTGAAGCAGGTCCGCGGTCACGACCCGGTAAGCGTTGCCCAGCCGCAGGACCTTGCACGGATAGGCGCCCCGCTTGGCCAGCTCGTAGCCCTTGCTGCGCCCGAGTCCGAGCGCGCGGTTGCTTGTATCCAGGTCAACGGACACGGGGAGAGACAGCAGCTCCTCCCGACTCATCCCCTTCGACCGTCCAGTCGTCGCGTCTTCGCGCATGCACTGCGCCCCTTTCGGCACAGCCCTCGGCGAACGTGCCCATCACGTCCGGCTCCAGGCGTCCACCAACCAGAATGGCCAAGCTAATGTGTCTCTGTGACACAAAGCGGCTTCGATGATGAAGAGGACGACGTTCCCGAGTGGGCGGACCGGATCAAGGCCAACGTGGCCGGCGAAGTCCGGCGGAGAAGGAAGGAGATGGGGTGGAGCGCGCAGGACTTGGCGGACCGGTGCGAGCGGCTCGGGCACCCCATCCCGCGCAACGTGATCGCCAACATGGAGTCCGGCCGCCGGGCCAGTCTGCCGCTGGTGGACGTCATGGTCCTGGCAGCTGCCCTGGAGACGTACCCGGTCTGCCTGATCTTCCCGGTCGGATACGTGGACCGGACGCAGGAACTTCCGTTCCAGGACCTCGTCCCCACCTGGGGCGCGCTGCGCCGCTTCACCGGCGAGGAGGAAGTGCCCGGCTACGACGCCGGCCTGGTCCCCGACTTCGAGCACCACGCCAGCCTCGTACAAACCGCCCTCGCCGCACTCGACGAAGAAGAACGGGCACGGTTCGCAGCCAAGACCGCCACCAGCCGCGCCCAGCAGGAAGAAGCCGAGCGCAAGCGGACCCAGTACGCCGACCAGGCCATCTCCTCCAAGTACAGCCTTCGTCACCTCCGCCGCCGACTCCGCGAGGACGGCGCTACCCCACCCGATCTGCCACCCGCGCTGGGCGACATCGACCCGCCCGAAACAGACGCCGACACCACCTCGGAGGAACGCCTTTGAAGGGCTCCACCTACCGCCGCTGCTCGTGCCGCGACCCGAAGACCGGCAAGGAACTCGGCTCTTCCTGCCCCAGGCGCAACAGCAGGAACCACTGCACGTACTCCATACGCCAGGAGCTGCCGCCCCGCGAGGACGGGGGCCGGCGCTCCTTCGCACGGGGCGGTTACAGCAGCCTCAGGGCGGCCCAGGCCGATCTCGACCACGTACGCGCCCTCCTCGGCCTCGCCGAGGCAGACGACCCCGAGGGCGTCCAGCTGATCACCGAGATGCTGTCCGAGATCAGCCGCGACAAGCTGCCGCTCCCCGACGTAGAGGAGACGAGGCGGCGCCTCAAGGCCGGCCAGGACCTCGTCGGCAGCCTCACCGTGGGTGAATGGCTGGACCGGTGGCTCGCCGGCAAGCGCATCCGGAAGTCAGGCATCAGCCGCTACGAGACCGATGTCCGCGTCCACCTCAAGCCGCATATCGGGGACCGGCGCCTCGACCGGCTGCGCGTCAGCCACCTCAGCGAGATGTTCACCGCCATCACCGACGCCAACGCCGAGATCCTGGAGCAGAACGCCCAGCGGCGCGCAGCAGTCGAAGAGTTGGCGACTGTGCCGTGGAAGGGCGCGGAGAACCGGGCCCGCCGCAAGGCCATGAAGGCGGCGATCGACGCCATGCCGCCCTTCCGCCGCGTCACCGGACCCGCGACGCGCCAGCACATCAAGGCCACGCTCCGTGCCGCCCTGAACGACGCGATCGGCCGGCAGATCATCACGTTCAACCCGGCGGCCCACGTCGAGATCGATCCCGTCCGCAAGCCGAAGGCCCTGGTGTGGACGGACGAGCGGGTCGCCCGGTGGCAGGAGACCGGCGAGAAGCCCTCCCCCGTCATGGTCTGGACGCCGGAGCAGACGGGTGCGTTCCTCGACTTCGTGGCCGAGGACCGGCTGTACGCCATGTGGCACCTGATCGCCTTCCGCGGCCTGCGCCGCGGTGAGGCGTGCGGCCAGCCCTGGTCGGAGACCAATCTCGACCGCCACTCCCTCACGGTCGCCGGTCAGCTCGTGCAGGACGGGTGGGGCGTGGAGGCGTCGGAGCCGAAGACCGACAGCGGCTTCCGCGTCGTGGCCCTGGATGACGACACCGTCGGCGTGCTGGAGCGGCACCGCAGGCAGCAGGAGGCGGACCGCGCGGAGTGGGGCTCCGCCTGGGTCGAGACCGGCCTCGTCTTCACCCAGGAGGACGGCTCCTGGCTGCATCCCGGCAAGGTCACCGACCTCTTCGAGCGGCTTGTCGCGGCTTCCGGCCTCCCGCCGATCCGGCTGCACGACCTCCGGCACGGTGCGGCCACGCTCATGCTCGCCGCCGACATCGACATAAAGATCGTTTCGGACACCCTCGGGCACAGCGACACCCGGATCACGCGGGACATCTACCAGAGCGTCCTCCCCCACGTCGGCAAGAACGCCGCCGAGGCCACCGCCAGACTCGTCCCCCTCCGGCGCAAGGCGGAAGCGGAAGAGGCCTCGCGCAAGGCGGAGAAAGCCCGGAAGAAGGCGGAGCGAGCCAGGAAGGCCCAGGCCGAGAGCGAGAAGAAGAGCCCGAGGGCCAAGCGGAAGAAGCCCAAAAAGTAGGGCCCGCCTGTCCCCCCGCTCACGGATCGCTCACGCGAGCCATCCCACGGCGCTCCGGCCGTGCCCCGCAATGCCCCGAACAGCAGAAAACCCCAGGTCAGAAACTATCTGACCTGGGGTTCTTCGGAGCCGCCTAAGGGAATCGAACCCTTGACCTACGCATTACGAGTGCGTCGCTCTGGCCGACTGAGCTAAGGCGGCGATGCGTGCGGCGAACCGCAGCGCGCCCAAGTCTACACAGTGCCCGGGGGTGCCCCGCACCGGATCCGGTGCGGGGCACGGATCAGGAGCACTTCTTGCCGTCGGCGGGGACCTTCCCCCGCAGCAGGTAGGCGTTGATCGCCGAGTCGACGCAGTCGCTGCCGCGCACGTACGCCGTGTGGCCGTCGCCCTCGTACGTCAGCAGGGTCGCCGAGGAGAGCTGATCGGCCAGGCCCTGGGACCACTTGTACGGGGTCGCCGGGTCGCGGGTGGTGCCGACGACCAGGATGGGGGCGGCGCCCTCCGCCTCGATGCGGCGGGGCTCACCGGTGGGCGGGTGCTGCCAGTACGTGCAGTTCAGGGCCGCCCAGGCGAAGTTGCGCCCGAAGACCCCGGACGCCCTGCGGAAGTCCGGGACGGCCTTCTCCGCCTCGGCCGGGCTCTTGAAGGGGGCGGGCAGGTCCAGGCAGTTGACGGCGGTGTTGGCGTACATGATGTTGCCGTAGCCGCCGTCGGCGCCGCGCTCGTAGTAGTCGTCGGCCAGCGACAGCAGCTCCGCGCCGTCGCCCTTCTGCGCGGCGGTGAGCGCCGAGCGCAGCTTCGGCCAGTAGTACTCGGTGTACATGGCGTTCAGCACGCCGATCGTGGCCAGCGACTCGGTCAGTCTCCGCGACTCGCCCGTGGCGACCGGCCTGGCGTCCGCCTTCTCGAAGAAGGCGTTCAGGCGCTCGCCCGCCTCCTTGGTGCTCCCGTTGCCCAGGGGACAGTCGTCGAGCTTGACGCAGTCCTCGGCGAAGGCGGTGAAGGCCGTGTCGAATCCCGCGGTCTGGTCGAGGTTGAGCTGCTCGGAGGTGAGCGAGGGGTCCATGCCGCCGTCCAGGACGAGCCGGCCGACGCGGGACGGGAAGAGTCCGGCGTAGGTGGCTCCGAGGTGGGTGCCGTAGGAGGCGCCGACGTAGGTCAGCTTGTCGTCGCCGAGCACCTGGCGCAGGACGTCCATGTCGCGGGCGGCCTCGACGGTCGAGACATGGCCGAGCAAGTCCCCCTCCCGCTTCTCGCAGCCCTCGGCGAACTTCTCGAAGGCCGCTGCCAGCTTGTCGACCTCGCCCTTGTCGTCAGGGGTGGCGTCGGTGCGGACGTAGTCGTCCATCTCCTTGTCGGTCAGGCACTCGATGGGCTCGCTGCGGGCCACGCCGCGCGGGTCCATGCCGACGATGTCGTACCGGGCGCGCACCGGGGCCGGGTAGCCGACGCCCGCCGCGAGCTGGACGTAGTCGACGGCGGAACCGCCCGGGCCGCCCGGATTGACGTGCAGGGTGCCCAGCCTCCTGCCGGGGCCGGACGCCTTCTTGCGGGTGACGGCGAGTTCCAGGTCCTCGGACTTCTTCGGTGCGGCGTAGTCCAGCGGCACCTTCAGCTCGGCGCACTGGAAGCCGGAGACGCCGCACTCCTTCCAGCTCAGCTTCTGCTCGTAGTACGGCTTGAGGTTCGCCGGGACAGCCTCGGGCAGCGGTTCGAGCGGCTTGGCCGGGCTCACCGCACGGTCGTCCGAGGGGCGTGACGACGAATGGGAGGGCTCGGAGCCGCGCTCGGGCTCCGGATCGTCCGAACCGGAGCAGCCCGACAGCAACAGCGCGGCCGTCGCGAACGCGACGCCACCGGTACGGAGCAGACGCCTGGTGTACATGACCTTGGAGCGTATACGGGCCGGAGCCGCCAGGGGGTGAGCCGCCGCCGGAGTCCGCGGCGGTGGAGGAGGAGGTCAGCCCGCGCGGAGCGCCACCGCCATCGCCTCAACGGCCAGCAGGGGGGCCACATTGCGCTCGATGGCGCGGCGGCACTCCAGTACCGCCTCCATGCGGCGCAGTGTCTGCTCCGGACGGGTGGAGGAGGCGATCCGCTCCACCGCGTCGCGGACGTCCTCGCCCGCGATCGCCACCCGCGAGCCGAGCTGGCGGACCAGTACATCGCGGTAGAAGGAGGTGAGGTCGAGCAGGGCGAGGTCGAGGGAGTCGCGCTGGGCGCGGGTGGCACGGCTCTTCTGCCGCTTCTCCAGATCCTTCATCACTCCCGCCGTACCGCGCGGCAGCCGGCCGCCCTCGGAGGCGCCGAGGGCCGCGCGCATCTCCTCGGTCTCCCTGGCGTCCACCTCCTCGACGGCCTCCTTGGCGTCCTCGCCGGCCGCGTCGACCAGTTGCTGGGCGGCCCGGAGCGCGTCGCCGATGTCCTCCATCCGGGTGGGCAGGGCGAGGACGGCGGCACGACGCGTGCGGGCCCGCGCGTCGGTGGCCAGGCGTCGGGCCCTCTCGATGTGGCCCTGGGTGGCGCGGGCGGCGGCCACCGCCGTCCGTGGCTCGATGCCGTCGCGCCGGACCAGCATGTCGGCGACCGCGTCCACGGGCGGCGTACGCAGCACCAGATGGCGGCAGCGGGAGCGGATGGTGGGCAGGACGTCGTCGGCCGAGGGCGCACACAGCAGCCACACCGTGCGGGGGGCGGGCTCCTCGACGGCCTTGAGGAGGGCGTTGGCGGCCTGTTCGGTGAGCCGGTCGGCGGTCTCGTGGACGACCACCTGCCAGCGGCCTCCGGACGGGGAGAGCTGGGCGCGGCGCACCAGGTCGCGGGTGTCGTCGACGCCGGTGCTGAGCCCGGACGCGCGGACCATCTCGACGTCGGCGTGCGTGCCGATCAGCGCCGTGTGGCAGCCGTCGCAGAAGCCGCAGCCGGGTGAGCCGCCCAGGGCGCGGTCGGGGCTGACGCACTGCAGGGCGGCGGCGAAGGCGCGGGCGACGGTCGCCAGGCCGGAGCCGGGCGGGCCGGTGAACAGCCAGGCGTGGGTCATCGCCGAGCCGGAGAGCCCGGACGATCCCGACGGCCCCGCCGCCCCCGGTGGCGCTGCCCGGTCGCCCTCCTCTCCGGAGGCGACGGCCGTGACGTACGCGTCGGCGTCGCGCGCCGCCGCTGTGAGCTGGTCCACGACCCTGTCCTGCCCGACCAGGTCGTCCCATACGGCCATGTCCCGTCGCCCTCCCTCCGCGTGCCGCCCGGTCGGTGCGGCGCCGTCCGCTGCTCGGCGCCGCTTGCGTACCGTTCGGCGCCGAACGGCGTCTTTGCCATTGTTCCGCACGGCTGTGACAGCCGCGGACGGCCGGCTCGCGCCGGGGTACGGCCCGCGGGGCGTCAGCCCCGGCGGCCGCGTCGCCGGCCGTCCTCCTCGTCCTCCTCGTCCTCGGTGAACTCCTGCTGGGGTCCGAGGAGTTCGTCGGCGAGGGTGGGCAGGTCGTCCATCGGCGTCTCCTCCGCCCACTCGGGACGGCGACGGGTACGGCCCGCCTCGTCGACCTGCGGCAGCTCCCGGGTGCGCTCCTCCCCGGCGGGCGGGGCGGCCTGGGGCTCGGCGCCGGGCTCGTCCTTGCTCAGCGACCACGACGGCGCCTGCCGCCCGGGCCCCACCCGCGGCAGCGGGGTGGTCCCGTCCCCGGGGGCCGGGGCCGCCCCCGCCGGGGGAGCCGGGGGCGCCTGCTGCGGCAGGACGACCGTCTCCTCCGCGTCCGGCGGGATCCGCGGCAGGACGGTGGTCTCGTCGGCGTCGTCGACGCCGTTTCCGGTGCCGGTGGCGGAACCCGAGCCGGGGCCCTCGTCCTTGCGCAGCGAGTGCCTGCGCACCGCCTCCCGGGACTCCCGCCCCTCCCGCTCCCGGCGGGCGGCTTCCCCCGCCTCGGTGGCCCCGCGGGCCCGCTCGGCGCGGAGCAGGGCCTCCTCGGCCCTGCGCTGCTTCTCCAGCCGACGCTCCTCGGCCTCGGCCCGCAGCCGGGCCTCCTCCTCGGCCAGACGGCGCCTGCGCTCCTCCTCCTCACGGCGGGCACGCTCCTCGGCCTCACGGCGGGCGCGCTCCTCCTCCGCCTGGCGGCGGGCCTCCTCGGCACGCTGCCGGGCCTCCTCGGCCCTGCGCAGCTCCTCGCGGCGCCGGGCTTCCTCCTCCTCGCGCTTCCTGCGCTCCTCCTCCTCGGCGCGCAGCCGCTCCAGACGCTCCTGGCGCTCGCGCTCCAGGCGCTCCTCCTCGGCCTTGCGCGCGGCCTCTTCCTCCGCACGCCTGCGGGCCTCCTCCTCGGCGTTGCGGCGCGCCTCCTCGCGGGCGGCGATCTCGGCCTCGGACAGCGGCAGCACCTGGTCGAGCCGGTGCCGCACCACCGTGGTGACGGCCTCGGGCTCCAGCCCCGCGTCCACCACCAGGTAGCGGGTGGGATCGGCGGCTGCCAGGGCGAGGAAGCCGGAGCGGACCCGCCGGTGGAACTCGGCGGACTCCGACTCCAGCCGGTCGGGCGCCTCGGTGAACCGCTCGCGGGCGGTCTCCGGCGAGATGTCCAGCAGCACGGTCAGGTGGGGCACGAGCCCGCCGGTGGCCCAGCGGGAGATCCGGGCGACCTCCGTCGGCGACAGGTCGCGCCCGGCGCCCTGGTAGGCGACGGAGGAGTCGACGTAGCGGTCGGTGATGACGACCGCGCCGCGTTCCAGGGCCGGGCGTACGACCGAGTCGACGTGCTCGGCCCGGTCGGCGGCGTAGAGCAGGGCCTCGGCGCGGTGCGACAGCCCGGCCGAGGAGACGTCCAGCAGGATCGAGCGCAGCCGCTTGCCGATCGGGGTCGCGCCCGGCTCACGGGTGACGACGACCTCGTGGCCCTTGGAGCGGATCCACTCGGCCAGCGCCTCCACCTGCGTGGACTTGCCCGCGCCGTCGCCACCCTCCAGGGCGATGAAGAAGCCGGTGGGCGAGGGGGCCTGAAGCGGCTCGGCACCGCCGCCGAACGCCTCGCGCAGGTCGCGGCGCAGCGGTACGCCCTGCCGGTCGTCGAGGCGGACCAGGACGAGGGCCGCCACCGGCAGCAGCAGCGCGCCGACCAGCATCAGTGTGAAGGCCGCGCCGCCGTGGGCGAAGACGAAGTCGCCGGTCTCGACCCTGTGCGGGCCGATGAGGGCCGCCAGCACGGGCGCGGCGACGGCCGCGAGCGCGATGCCGACGTGCACGGACGCGTGCAGGTGATCGGTCATCCGGGCGCGGCGGGACTCCTCGGTCTCCTCGTCCAGGAGGGTGTGCCCGGTGTTCGCGGCGACCCCGGCGGACAGGCCCGCGAGCAGGAGCAGCAGCAGCACGGCGGTGGTGTCGGGGGTCAGCCCGGCCGCGAGCAGGGCCAGGCCGGCCAGCGCGACGGACAGGGCGAGCAGCCGCCTGCGGGACAGTGCGGGCAGTACGCGCGGGGCCCGGCGGACACCCGCGGCGGTGCCCCCGGTCAGCGCCAGGACGAACAGCCCGAACAAGACCGGGCCGCCGCCCAGGTCCATGGCGTGCAGCACAGCGAGCGCGGCGGCCGCGGCGACGGCGGCGGCCACGCAGGCACCGGTCAGGACGAGCAGCGGGGCGGCGCCGGTGCGGCCCCTGTCCACGGCCTTGCGGACGGTCTTGCCGTCGGCGCCCTTCTCCGGCCTGCCGGTGCGGGGGCGGCGCAGGCCCTCCAGCGGAGAGCGGGGGCGCGGGGTACCGCCGCCAGGAAGGTGCAGGAAGTACAGCAGGGAGATCGACGCGGCGAACAGTCCGGCGGCGGCGTACGACGCCAGTGCCGCCTGGTGGGTGGTGAACCACTCGATGCCCGCGCCCAGCAGGTTGCCGACCAGGGTGATCGCGACCAGTCCCGCGGCGGCCGCCGGGATGGAGAGGAAGCCCGTGCGCAGCCACAGGCGGCGCAGCGCGCCGTGGTGGTCCGGCAGGGGGCGCACCGCCGCGCCCTCGGGGGGCGGCGCGGGCAGCAGTGTGGGGGCGGCGCTGTCCTTGGCCACGCCCCGGACCCGTTCGGCGACTCCGGTGAGGAAGACGGTGACCAGCAGGAACGCGAACGCCTGGTCGGGGGTCCAGCCGATCCACAGCGGCGCGACGATCATCAGCGCCAGCCGTACGCCGTCCGCCCCGATCATGGTCCAGCGGCGGTCGAGCACGCCGCCGGAGTCCGCGGTGAGGGAGGAGAGCGGGCCCAGCAGTACGGCGCCGAAGAGCAGGGTGGCCAGCAGCCGGACGGCGAGGACGGCGGCGACGGCGAGCGCCACGCCGCGGTAGCCGCCGCCCAGGACGGGGGCGCCTCCCATGGCCGGTACGGCGACGGCCGCCTGGAGGGCCAGCAGCACCAGGACCAGCAGGGTGAGGGCGTCGCCGACCCCGCCGGCGAGCTGTGCGCCCCAAAGCCTGCGCAGGGGGGCATGCCTCAGCAGGGCCCGTACGGCGCGCTCGCGGGAATCCGCGGCCAGGGCGTCGGAGGTGGGGGACACGACCGGTGGCTGCTCTGCACGCGTCATCCCGCCAGCCTATCGGTCGGGGACATGGGGGCGGCGATGCGGCCGGACGAGCGGCCGGGGAAGCTGTTACGGACGGACACGTGCGGAAGGTTCCCGCACGTGCCGCCCGTATGCATACACCCGCGGGCCTACTCCGCGTCGGCCGCCGCCCCTCCCCCGGCGGTCCTCGGCGCCGCCTTCGCCGCCGTCTTCTTCGCCGTGGTCTTCTTGGCGGCCGTCTTCTTGGCCGCGGTCTTCTTGGCCGCGGTCTTCTTGGCGGCCGTCTTCTTGGCCGCGGTCTTCTTGGCCGGCCCCTTGGCGCGCTTCTCCGCCAGCAGCTCGTACCCGCGCTCCGGCGTGATCGTCTCCACGTCGTCGTCGCGGCGCAGTGTGGCGTTGGTCTCGCCGTCGGTGACGTAAGGGCCGAAGCGGCCGTCCTTGACCACCACCGGGCGCTCGCTCGACGGGTCGGTGCCCAGCTCCTTCAGCGGCGGCTTGGCCGCGGCCCGGCCGCGCTGCTTGGGCTGGGCGTAGATCGCCAGAGCCTCGTCCAGGGTGATGGTGAAGATCTGCTCCTCACTCTGGAGCGAGCGGGAGTCGGTCCCCTTCTTCAGGTACGGCCCGTAGCGTCCGTTCTGCGCGGTGATCTCCTGGCCGCTCTCGGGATCGGTGCCGACCACGCGCGGCAGGGAGAGCAGCTTCAGGGCGTCGCCGAGGGTGACGGTGTCCAGGGACATCGACTTCAGCAGTGACGCCGTGCGCGGCTTGACGGCGTTCTTGCCGGTCTTCGGGGTGCCCTCGGGCAGCACCTCGGTGACGTACGGCCCGTAGCGGCCGTCCCTGGCCACGATGGGGCGGCCCGTCTCCGGGTCGGTGCCCAGCTCGAACTCGCCGCTGGGCTTGGCCAGCAGCTCCCGGGCGTACTCCACCGTCAGCTCGTCCGGCGGCAGGTCGGCGGGTACGTCGGCGCGGCGGCCGGTCTCGCCCTCGGCGGCCGGCGGCTCCTCGACGTAGGGGCCGTAGCGGCCCACCCGCAGCACGATGCCCTCCCCGACGGGGAAGGAGGAGACGCCCCGGGCGTCGATCGCGCCGAGATCGGAGACCAGCTCCTTCAGCCCGCCGAGGTGGTCACCGTCGCCGTTCCCGGCCGCCGCGGCGGCGGCGCCCTCGGCGCCCGGCTCGTCGGTGCCGAAGTAGAAGCGGCGCAGCCACGGCACGGCCTCGGCCTCGCCGGCGGCGATGCGGTCGAGGTCGTCCTCCATCTTGGCGGTGAAGTCGTAGTCGACCAGGCGGCCGAAGTGCTTCTCCAGCAGGCCGACGACGGCGAAGGAGAGGAAGGAGGGGACGAGCGCGGTGCCCTTCTTGAAGACGTAGCCGCGGTCGAGGATGGTGCTGATGATCGACGCGTACGTCGAGGGGCGCCCGATCTCGCGCTCCTCCAGCTCCTTGACCAGTGTGGCCTCGGTGTAGCGGGCCGGGGGCTTGGTGGCGTGGCCGTCCGCGGACATCGCGGTGGCGGTCAGCGGGTCGCCCTCCTCGACACGCGGCAGGCGGCGCTCGCGGTCGTCGAGGTCGGCGCCGGGGTCGTCGGCGCCCTCGACGTAGGCCTTGAGGAAGCCGTGGAAGGTGATGACCTTGCCGGAGGCGCTGAATTCGGCGTCCCGTCCGTCCGTACCGCGACCGCCGACCTTGACCGTGACGGACTGGCCGGTGGCGTCCTTCATCTGGGAGGCGACCGTCCGCTTCCAGATCAGCTCGTACAACCTGAACTGGTCGCCGGTCAGGCCCGTCTCGGCGGGGGTGCGGAAGCGGTCGCCGGAGGGGCGGATCGCCTCGTGGGCCTCCTGCGCGTTCTTGACCTTGCTCGCGTAGGTGCGGGGGCGGTCGGGCAGGTAGTCGGCGCCGTAGAGCTGGGTGACCTGGGCACGGGCGGCGGCGACGGCGGTGTCGGACAGGGTGGTGGAGTCCGTCCGCATGTAGGTGATGAAACCGTTCTCGTACAGCTTCTGCGCCACCTGCATGGTCACCTTCGCGCCGAAGCCGAGCTTGCGGCTGGCCTCCTGCTGGAGAGTGGTCGTGCGGAAGGGGGCGTACGGCGAGCGGCGGTACGGCTTGGACTCCACCGAGCGGACGGTGAAGTCGGCGCCCTCCAGGGCGGCGGCCAGCGCGCGGGCGGCGGCCTCGTCCAGGTGCAGGACGCTCCCCTTGTCGCCGGAGCCGCCCTTGAGCCGCCCGTCGGGGCCGAAGTCGCGGCCCTGGGCGACGCGGCGGCCGTCCACGGCGCTCAGCCGGGCGGTGAGGGAGGCCGGGTCGGCGGCGTCGCCGGGGCGGCCGGTGGCGAAGGTGCCGGTCAGGTCCCAGTACTCGGCGGAGCGGAAGGCGACGCGCTCGCGCTCGCGCTCGACGACCAGGCGGGTGGCGACGGACTGCACACGGCCCGCCGACAGGCGCGGCATGACCTTCTTCCACAGCACCGGGGAGACCTCGTAGCCGTAGAGCCGGTCGAGGATGCGGCGGGTCTCCTGGGCGTCGACCAGACGCTGGTTCAGCTCGCGGGTGTTGGAGACGGCGGCCCTGATGGCGTCCTTGGTGATCTCGTTGAAGACCATCCGGCGCACCGGGACCTTGGGCCTGAGCACTTCCTGGAGGTGCCAGGCGATGGCCTCGCCCTCGCGGTCCTCATCGGTGGCCAGGAACAGCTCGTCGGACTCCGCCAGGAGCTGCTTGAGCTTTTTGACCTGGTCCCTCTTGTCGCTGTTGACGACGTACAGCGGCTCGAAGTCGTGGTCGACGTTGACACCGAGCCGGGCCCAGGACTCGCCCTTGTACTTGGCGGGGACCTCGGCGGCACCGTTCGGCAGGTCGCGGATGTGCCCGACGCTGGCCTCGACCACGTAGCCAGGACCGAGGTAGCCCTTGATCGTCTTGGCTTTGGCCGGCGACTCGACGATCACGAGTCGGCGCCCGCCGTCTGCGGTCTTGCTGGTCGGGGACAACTTCTTCTCGCTCTTCTCCGGTCGGTGGTCCCGCTTCGTCGGGTCGGTCTGCTCTCGGCGTGTTTCACGCTTCCGTGCGGCTGCGCTCTCGCTGCGGAGTGTGACGGTACCTCCCGCCCCCGTGTCAAACGGGAAAAGTCCGCAACGCCACTCGAACGGTAACCCGATGAGATAACCATCTCCCCGGGCTCGCCGGATCCGCCGTCCGGGGCCCGGCGCCGTGCCCGCCGGAGTACGGCGGCGGGCAGGTGCCCGGACCTCCGAGCCGTCCGGCGGAGCCTTCACCGCTCGGTTACTCGAACGGTAACCCGACGGCCGCCATTCCTGCGCCCCCGCACCGGCTGGCAAGATGTGGCCGTCTGTCTGTCCCAGCCACACACCGGGGGAACCTCCCATGTCCGACCCCAGCCCGCAGAACCCCTACGGCCAGCCCCAGCAGCCGCAGAACAACCCCTACGCCCAGCAGCCGGGCCAGCCCGCTTACGGCTACCCCCAGCAGCCGGGTCAGCCCGGGTACGGCTACCCGCAGCAGCCCGGCCAGCCGGAGTACGGCTACCCCCAGCAGACCCCGCCGCCCGCGCCGGGCGGCTACACCGGCGACCCGAACGCCCCGTACGGCTACGACCCCTACGGCCGCCCGTACTCCGACAAGTCCAAGGTCGTGGCGGGTGTCCTCTCCCTCTTCCTGGGCGGCTTCGGCGTCGGGCGCTTCTACACCGGCCACACCGGTCTGGCCCTCGGCCAGCTGTTCACCTGCGGTGGCTGCGGCATCTGGTCGCTGATCGACGGGATCATGCTGCTCACCCAGGACAGCCCCACCGACGCGCAGGGCCGCGTGCTGCGGAGCTGAGCGCGATGACCACGGTGACCGGGAGGACGGAAACGGAAGCGGAGGGGGCCGAAGAGGTGGTCGGGAACCGGGAGGCCGGAGTGTTCTCCCGGGCCGTGCGCACTCTCCGCACCCACCCCGCCGCGCCGCCGCTGGGCGCGCTCGCGGCCGGACTGGCCGGGGCGGCCTACCTGTGGGGGACCAACCCGCACCAGGCCGGGCAGTGGCTGCCGCGCTGCCCGTTCAACGTGGTGACCGGGCTGCTGTGCCCGGCGTGCGGCGGCACCCGCATGACGTACGACCTGATGCACGGGGACGTCGTCGCGGCCTTCCACGACAACGCCCTGCTACTGACCCTCGGCGTTCCGGCCGCCGCGTACTTCGGCGGGCGCTGGCTGGTGGAGGGGCTGCGCGGGCGCCGCTACCGGCCGAAGCTGGGGAAGGCCGGCACGACGGTTGTGCTGGGGACGGCCGTGGTGTGGGCGCTGGTGCGGAATCTGGTCGGCTGAGCCCGGCCGGCCGCCTCCGCCCACCGCACGCCGTCCACGGGGAGTCCGGATACTGGACGTTGCGCCGGACGTTTCCGCAGGTGAGTGACGTGCCGTCGGATCACTGTTCGATCACGACCGCGAATCCGCCGCAACCCTCGCCGGGCCTCGGTGGTCTGGGATCCCACCACGTACGCCTGGTACATGACATCAGCGGCCGCGGCGTGTTCCCATCCGAAACACGAGGGAGCCACCCATGGCTTTCCCCGGCACCGCGCCCAACGGTCAGCCGTACTCCGACAAGTCCAAGATCACCGCTGGTCTGCTGCAGATCTTCCTGGGTGGCCTGGGCATCGGCCGCTTCTACACCGGTCACACCGGCATGGCGATCGCCCCGTTGCTGACCTGCGGCGGTCTGGGCTTCTGGTCGCTGATCGACGGAATCCTCTTCCTCACCAGCAACGACCGCACCGACAAGCAGGGCCGTGTCCTGCGCGGCTGACGGCCCACCGGTGACCGGCGCCGTGAGGGCGTACGCACCTCGGCGGCCCGTGCCTCCCGACCGCAGGAGGCACGGGCCGCTCCCGCTCTCCGGGGGCATCAAGGCCACCGGGCTGCCAGGCCCTCGGGGAGGGCCGGACGACTCAGAGGCGCGTGAACGCCCAGAGCCCGGCGGCCAGGAAGGCCACGCCGAACACCGAGGCGAGCACGGCCGCGGTGGCCTGCTCGGCCCCCTCGGCCACCGGCTCGCGCAGCCGTACGCGCACCGAGGTCCACAGCAGCAGTCCGGCGCCGAACAGGGTGAAGGCCGCTCCGGCGAAGACGGCGGGTCCGCTTTCCATGCGGAGCACGGTGGCACTCGCGGGGATCGCGGCGGAGAACGCCGGGTGAACGCCGTTCGGACAGCCGGGCGAGCTCCGGCCAAACATCCGGTCCGCCCCTACCGGCGGTTCCCCGGTACCGCCCGGCCCCGCCTACTCCTCCCCCGCGGGCAGCAGGAAACCCTGCTCGACCAGGAGGCGGATGGACTCCGGGGTGCGGTCGCGCAGTCCCACCGGGTCCTCGCCGAGGAGCTGGGCGATGGCGTCGACGATGCGGCCGGCCGGAAGCGATCCGTCGCACACGCCGGCGAAACCCGCGCCGACCGTGTCCACCCTCGTCGCGCGCCGCATACCGCGGTTCTGACGGAGCACCACGTACTCCGGGTCGTCCGCACCGGGCCTGCCGATCTGCTCCTGGGCGACCTCGTCGGCCAGTACGAAACGGGTCGCGAGCAGAGCCGCGTCGTCCGCGGCGCGCAGGAAGTCCCGGCGCTCGAAGTGGGCGCGCACCTCCTCGCCGAGCGGCTGCTCCACCGGGTGCGGCCACTCCTCGACGGTGACCGACGGGTGCCGCGCGCCCGACTTGCGCAGGGTGATCCAGCCGAAGCCGACACCGGTGGTGCCGCCGGCCTCGAACTCCTCCAGCCAGGCGTCGTAGTGCGCGGCGTACGCGGCCGGGTCGCCCAGGTGCTCGCCCGCGTCGCGCAGCCACAGCTCGGCGTACTGGGCGATGTCCTGCACCTCGCGCTGCACGATCCAGGCGTCGCAGCCCTCCGGCACCCAGGAGGCCAGCCGCTCGCTCCAGTCCCGGCCCTCGATGTGCCGCCAGTTGGCGAGGAGCTGGCAGTGGCCGCCGTCGGCGAGGTGGGCCGCGGAACGCTCCACGAGGGTGCGGCACAGGTCGTCGCCGCCCATGCCGCCGTCGCGGTAGGTCAGGCGGGTGCCGTCCGCCGCGCGGGGGGAGATGACGAAGGGCGGGTTGGAGACGATCAGGTCGTAGGGCGCCTCGCCCTCGACCGGCCCGAAGAGGGAGCCCTCGCGCAGGTCGGCCTCGGGTGCGCCGGAGAGGGCGAGGGTGAGCCGGGTCAGGCGCAGGGCGCGGGGGTTGAGGTCGGTGGCGGTGACGGAGTCGGCGTGCCGGGCGGCGTGCAGGGCCTGGACGCCCGAGCCGGTGCCCAGGTCCAGGGCACGGGCCACGGGGGTGCGCACGGTGATGCCCGCCAGGGTCGTCGAGGCGCCGCCGACGCCGAGGACGAGCTGCGAGCGGTCGGCCGTGCCCGTACCGGCACCCTCGGCCGTACGGATGCCGCCGGCGCCGCCGACCGCGCAGCCGAGGTCGGAGACGATCCACCAGTTCAGCCCTTCCGGCCCGGCGTACGGGCGGACGTCCACAGTGGCGCGGACGGCGTCGCCGCCTCCGCCCGCGTCGGCAGCGGTGTGGCGGCGCAGCCAGCCGTCGGTGAGCGCATCGTCGGCCTGGAGCGCCGAGCGGGCCCGCTCGTAGGGCACCGGCCGCTGGAGCAGGAACAGCCGCACCAGCGTCTCCAGCCGTCCGCCGCCGCGCGTGGCGCGCAGCGCGGGGACGGTCTCGTTGCGGGCGAGGGCCGCGTAAGCGGGTGCGCCGAGCAGTTCCAGCAGTCCGTCGGGGGTGAAGCCGGCGGCGAGGAAGGCGTCGCGCAGCCGGGGGATGGCGGGTCCGGGGGTGGGGAGGCGGTCACTCACCTCCCCATTGTCACGCGGAGCGCCCCGGCGTACGTAAGCCCCCCGCGCACGCCCCCTGCTTCCGGGCTGCTCCCGGCTTCCCCGCCTTCCGCTACGCCGCCGAGGCGGACGGCGCCGGCGACGGCTTCCTGCAGCCCTTCTGACCCGCTATCGCTTCCTGGAGATCCCCCTGCCGGAACTCGCCCAGCGCCTTCTCCACCTCGCCGAACTGCTTGGGGAGTTTGTCCATCTCCCCGGCGATGTCCTGCAGCCCGTCGGCGAACTCCGACCGGTCCTTCTCGTTCAGGGCCTCCGCCCGCTCACGGAGGTCCGCGTACGTGGCCGACAGCGCGTCGAGCCGGGCGATCGCGTTCTTCTGGATCCGGGAGCCTTCCTCCAGCGGCGGGACGCCCGCCTTGCGCACGGCGGTGGACAGGGCCTTGTAGGCGGTGGAGAGGTCACCGAAGGCCTCCACGTCGGTCTTCTTGACCTCCTCGGGGGCCTTGTCCCCCTCGGTGATCCGCGCGAGTGCCTGGTTGGCGCCGTCGATGGTCTTGTTCTGCTTCTGCAGCGAGCCGCAGTACTCCTGGGCCCAGCGCTCGGCCTTCTCGTTGCCCTCGTCGCCGCACCCGCTCAGGGCGAGCACGAGCACCGCGGTGCCGGACAGCGCGGCAGCAAGCTTCTTGTTCACTCCGGACCGATCCCTTCGTGGGTGTTCGGCCCGGAACATACACGCAGGAGGTTCACCGGCCGTGGGCCGGTGAGGCGAATAGATCGCATTTAAGGCTTGGATACCCATTTACGTTGAGCGCATCTCACATGGTCCGCCCCCGTGCGTGGCGGTGGGCGGGGCACCGGGGCACCGGGGCACCGGGGCACCGCCATGCGCCAGGGCTCCCGTGCGAAGCCCCGCCAGCCCCCGCTACGGCGCCGCCACCGGAGCCCCTGGCTCAGAAGGGCCTGACGGGCCTGACGGACCAGATGTGTCCGGCGTGTCCGGGGAGCCGGAGGAACCCGGTGCTCCGGAGGTGCGTCCGGCCGTGCCGCCGGCGTCCTTCCCGTCACCTTCGCCGTCCTCGCCGCCTTCTCCGCCGACCGTGATACCGCGCCGCTTGGAGACGTAGACCGCCCCGATGATGACGCCGAGGGCGAGGACCGCGATGGCGGCCCGCACGCCGGCGCTGGCGTCGTCGCCGTAGCTGAGCTGCACCACGGCGGGTGCGATCAGCAGCGCGACCAGGTTCATCACCTTCAGCAGCGGGTTGATCGCGGGGCCCGCGGTGTCCTTGAACGGGTCGCCGACGGTGTCGCCGATGACCGTCGCGGCGTGCGCCTCGCTGCCCTTGCCGCCGTGGTGGCCGTCCTCGACCAGTTTCTTGGCGTTGTCCCAGGCTCCGCCGGAGTTGGCGAGGAAGACCGCCATCAGCGTGCCCGCGCCGATGGCGCCGGCGAGGAAGGAGCCGAGTGCGCCGACGCCGAGCGTGAAGCCGACGGCTATGGGCGCCATGACGGCCAGCAGACCGGGTGTGGCCAGTTCGCGCAGCGCGTCCTTGGTGCAGATGTCCACCACCCGGCCGTACTCGGGCTTCTCGCTGTAGTCCATGATCCCGGGCCGTTCGCGGAACTGACGCCGCACCTCGAAGACCACCGAGCCCGCCGACCGGGAGACGGCGTTGATCGCCAGCCCGGAGAAGAGGAAGACGACGGAGGCCCCGAGGACCAGGCCGACCAGGTTGTTCGGCTGCGAGATGTCCAGACTCAGGCCCAGCTCCCCGGCCCTGGCGCCCACGTCCGCCACGGCGCCGGCGATCGCGTCGCGGTAGGAGCCGAAGAGGGCCGCTGCGGCCAGTACCGCGGTGGCGATGGCGATGCCCTTGGTGATGGCCTTGGTGGTGTTGCCCACCGCGTCGAGGTCGGTGAGCACCTGGGCGCCCGCACCCTCGACGTCGCCGGACATCTCGGCGATGCCCTGGGCGTTGTCGGAGACCGGGCCGAAGGTGTCCATGGCCACGATGACGCCGACGGTGGTGAGCAGGCCGGTGCCCGCCAGTGCGACGGCGAACAGCGCCAGCATGATGGAGGTGCCGCCCAGCAGGAAGGCGCCGTAGACGCTGAGCGCGATCAGCAGCGCCGTGTAGACGGCGGACTCCAGACCGATGGAGACGCCGGAGAGGATCACGGTGGCGGGGCCGGTCAGCGAGGTCTTGCCGATGTCGCGCACGGGCCTGCGGCCCGGTTCGGTGAAGTAGCCGGTGAGCTGCTGGATCAGCGCGGCGAGCACGATGCCGATGGCGACCGAGAGCAACGCGAAGACACGCGGGTCGCCGTCGTGGCCGGCGATGGCGGTGTCGGTGACGCCCTCCAGTTCGCCGAAACTGCCCGGCAGGTAGGCGAACGCCGCGACGGCCACCAGGACCAGGGAGATCACCGCGGAGATGAAGAAGCCGCGGTTGATGGCGGTCATGCCGCTGCGGTCGGCGCGGCGCGGCGCGACCGCGAAGACGCCGATCATGGCGGTGAGGACGCCGATCGCCGGGACGAGCAGGGGGAAGGCCAGCCCCGAGTCACCGAAGGCGACCGTACCCAGGATGAGCGCGGCCACCAGGGTGACGGCGTAGGACTCGAAGAGGTCTGCGGCCATGCCCGCGCAGTCGCCGACGTTGTCGCCGACGTTGTCCGCGATGGTGGCGGCATTGCGCGGGTCGTCCTCGGGGATGCCCTTCTCGACCTTGCCGACGAGGTCCGCGCCCACGTCGGCGGCCTTGGTGAAGATGCCGCCGCCCACTCGCATGAACATCGCGATCAGAGCGGCTCCCAGGCCGAAGCCCTCCAGCACCTTGGGCGCGTCGGCGGCGTAGACGAGCACCACGACGGCGGCCCCGAGCAGACCGAGGCCGACGGTGAACATGCCGACGACCCCGCCCGTACGGAAGGCGATCTTCATCGCCCGGTGGGAGACCTCGGTCAGGTCCTTCGCCGGTTCTCCCTCACCGGGGGTGGCCTCCCGGGCGGCGGCCGCGACCCGTACGTTGCTGCGTACGGCCAGCCACATGCCGATATAACCGGTGGCCGCCGAGAAAGCGGCGCCGACCAGGAAGAACGCCGAGCGTCCGATTCGCTGGCCCATACCGTCGGCCGGGAGCAGCATCAACAGGAAGAAGACCGCGACGGCGAATATGCCGAGAGTGCGCAACTGCCGTGCGAGGTAGGCGTTCGCGCCTTCCTGTACCGCGGATGCGATCTTCTTCATGCTGTCGGTGCCCTCGCCCGCGGCGAGCACTTGACGTACCAGCACCACGGCGACCGCCAGGGCTGCCGCGGCGACGAGCGCGATCACCAGCACCAGGCCGCGATTGCCGCTGGTGAGCACGGCGTCGGCCAGTTGTAGCCGGTTCTGGAAAGGGGTGTGGTGCCCCGCCATTCGTCCTCCTTGACGTTTGGCACATGGGCGCGCGCAAGCACGCTCAGGCGTCCTGCTGCAAAGATGTGGACGGATTGTAGGGAGCTGCTTCGGCTCACAACAGAGTGCGGTATTTCCTGCCGGTCCGCACCCGCAAAGATCGAATAGCGGGCACCGGAAATAATTCCCCTGAACGGCCTAGATATTCCTCTCCGACGGCACGGAAGAAAAGATCTCGAAACACCCGGAGAGCTCCCGGCCGGGGCGCGGAGACGGATATGCGCAGGTCGGCCGCGGCGAGGCGGGAGCGGGCGGAACGGGAGCGGGACGGGGCGGGGCGAGACCAGGGGGAGGAGGCAGGGCGGACCCCGGACATGAGCGAGGCGCCCCGGAAGGGGGCGCCTGGGCCGGCCCGGGAGGAACCACGGGGGCGGATCGGCACGCGGGCGGACCCGCACGGGGCGGTTCAGGCGAGCGGCTCGGGGTTGGTCGGCCAGCTCAGGCGGATCAGGCCGCCGCGCTCGTCGGCGGTCACCTCGACATCGTCCACCAGCCCGCTGATCACCGCGAGCCCCATGTCGACCTCTTCGTCGCCCTCGGCGCCGTCCCCGCCCCCGGAAGAGATGCGGGCCACACCCTGCACCCCCTGGGGAACGCCGTCACCCACCTCGATGCGGAAGGCCTTCTCGTCCTCGGTCAGCGCCACCCGGACGGGCGCGTCGAGACCGTGGCCGATGTGAAGACCGACCGCTCTGCTGCACGCCTCACCCACCGCGAGCCGTACCTCGTCCAGTACGGCGTCGTCGACACCGGCCCGGCGCGCGACGGCGGCCGCCACCAGACGCGCCGTCCTCACATGCTCGGGCAGCGCGCTGAAGCGCAGTTCGACGGTGGCCATGCCATCCCCCTCGGTAATGCCTGCGGTCACCCGGTGACCTGGTGCCTGACGGCCGCTCAGGGGCGCCGGGCCGGTCAGGTGCCGGTCCGGCGCCCCTGAGCGCCTTGTACGAGCTTGTTCGGCCCGGCTTTCAGTCGGTGGCCGCCACGGCCTCGTCGACCGAGGTGTGGATGGGGAACACCTTGGTCAGGCCGGTGATACGGAAGATCTTGAGAATGCGCTCCTGGTTGCAGACCAGACGCAGCGACCCCTCGTGGGCGCGCACGCGCTTGAGTCCGCCGACGAGCACACCGAGGCCGGTGGAGTCGAGGAAGTCAACACCCTCCATGTCCACGACCAGGTGGTAGCTGCCGTCGTTCACCAGCTCGACCAGCTGCTCGCGCAGCTTGGGCGCGGTGTATACATCGATCTCGCCGCCCACCGAGACGATCGTGCGATCGCCGACGGTACGGGTCGACAGGGACAGGTCCACAGATCCTCCAGCACCTTGCTATCGAGCGGTCCGCCCCCTTGGCGCCTCCCCACCAGGGGGTGAGGACGGGCCATCCCCACCGGACGTGGGGAGGTCGTCTCCCCGCCGAAGGTAGAGGACGGATCGGCAGCCGCAGAAGCATTCAATCACTTACCCGGGGGCCTGCACGACGCCTTGCGACCATTGTCCGTCGCGCCGGTGACACACTCGATTCCGATGGCCACCAACCACCGCGCGACGTCTGCAGGCGCACGTCCCTCGCCCCCGTCTCCCCGAACGGTCCTCGAAAGCCTTGCCGCGGGGGCGGACCGGGCCGTGCGCATCACCCATGTGGAGCACCTGCCCCCACGGAACGGTCGTCATGCGGACTGGCCTGGTCAGATTCGGCCGGAAGTGGTCGATGCGATCCGCGCCGCCGGCATCGACCGTCCGTGGGAGCACCAGGCCCGTGCCGCCGAGCACGCACTGCGGGGGGAGTCGGTGGTGGTCGCCACCGGCACGGCGTCGGGCAAGTCGCTCGCCTACCTGGCTCCGGTGCTCAGCGTGCTGCTGGAAGGCGCGCAGGCCCCGAACGGGCGCGGCGCCACCACCCTCTACCTCGCCCCCACCAAGGCGCTGGCCTCCGACCAGCGGCGGGCCTTGAGCGAACTGGCCGCACCACTGGGCATCGCCGTCCGCCCGGCGGTCTACGACGGGGACACCCCTGTCGAGGAGCGCGAGTGGGTGCGGCGGTACGCCAACCACGTGCTCACCAACCCCGACATGCTGCACCGCGGGATACTCCCCTCCCACCCCCGCTGGTCCTCCTTCCTGCGCGCTCTGCGCTATGTGGTCGTCGACGAGTGCCACACCTACCGCGGCGTGTTCGGCTCCCATGTCGCCCAGGTACTGCGCCGGCTGCGGCGCGTGTGCGCCCGCCACGGCTCCGAGCCGGTCTTCCTGCTGGCCTCCGCCACCGCCGCCGAGCCGGGCGAGGCGGCCACCCGCCTCACCGGCCTGCCCGTCACCGAGATCACCCAGGACGCCTCCCCGCGAGGCGAGGTGGTCTTCGCCCTCTGGGAGCCCCCTCTGACGGAGATGCACGGCGAGCGCGGCGCCCCGGTACGGCGGACCGCCACCGCCGAGGCCGCCGACCTCCTGACCGACCTCGCCGTCCAGGGCGTGCGGACCGTCGCCTTCGTACGCTCCCGGCGTGGCGCCGAGCTGATCTCGGTGATCGCCCGGGAGCGGCTGTCGGAAGTGGACCGCGCCCTGGCCGGACGGGTCGCCGCCTACCGGGGTGGCTACCTGCCGGAGGAACGACGCGCCCTGGAGCGGTCCCTGCACTCCGGCGAACTCCTCGGGCTGGCCGCCACCACCGCGCTCGAGCTCGGCATCGACGTGTCCGGTCTCGACGCGGTGATCCTGGCCGGCTACCCCGGCACCCGTGCCTCCCTGTGGCAGCAGGCCGGGCGCGCCGGGCGGGCGGGCCAGGGCGCCCTGGCCGTCCTCGTCGCCCGGGACGACCCGCTGGACACCTACCTCGTCCACCATCCCGACGCGATCTTCCGCCGCCCCGTGGAGTCCACCGTCCTGGATCCGGACAATCCCTACGTCCTCACCCCCCATCTGTGCGCCGCGGCGGCGGAGACACCCATCACCGAGGCGGATTTCGAGCTGTTCGGGCCGTCCGTACCCGATCTGATGCCGCTCCTGGAGCGGCGCGGACTGCTGCGCCGCCGGGGGACGGGCTGGTACTGGACCCGCCGCGAGCGGGCCACCGACCTCACCGACATCCGCGGCCAGGGCGGCCGGCCCGTCCAGGTGGTGGAGGACGGCACCGGGCGGCTGCTGGGCACGGTCGACGCCGCGGCGGCCCACACCACCGTCCACGACGGTGCGGTCCACCTCCACCAGGGCCGCACCTATGTGGTCCGCCGCCTCGACCTGGAGGACTCGGTCGCCCTGGTGGAGGAGGCGAGCCCGCCCTGGACGACGATGGCCAGGGACACCACCTCGGTCTCCGTGCTGGAGACCGACACCGAGATCCCCTGGGGCGGGGCCCGGTTGTGCTTCGGCTCGGTCGAGGTCACCAACCAGGTCGTCTCCTATCTGCGCCGCAGACTGGTCACCGGTGAGGTGCTCGGCGAGACCAGGCTGGACCTGCCGCCGCGCACCCTGCGCACCCGCGCGGTGTGGTGGACGGTCACCGAGGACCAGCTCGACGCCGCCCGGATCGGCCCCGAGGTGCTGCCCGGCGCCCTGCACGCCGCCGAGCACGCCTCCATCGGCATGCTGCCGCTCTTCGCCACCTGCGACCGCTGGGACATCGGCGGCGTATCGGTACCGCTGCATCCCGACACCCTGCTGCCGACGGTCTTCGTCTACGACGGGCACCCCGGCGGCGCCGGCTTCGCCGAACGCGCCTTCCACACCGCCCGCGACTGGCTGACCGCGACCCGCCGGGCCATCGCCGCGTGCGAGTGCGACAGCGGCTGCCCGTCGTGCATCCAGTCGCCCAAGTGCGGCAACGGCAACGACCCCCTGCACAAGCGCGGCGCGGTAAGGCTCCTCACGGAGCTGCTGCGGCAGGCCCGGCCCGAGCCCTCACTCCGGCGGAGTACGGACCCGCCCGCACCCGCACCGTGAGGTCCGCGATCTCCTCCCGCACCTGGCAGCGCACCAACCTCGCCCGCTGCGCGGCGGCCACCCGGCGCGCGGCGGCGCATGCCTCCTGCGCACCCCGAAGAGCGTGATCGGCCGCCGCGAGCGCCGCCGCGTCCGCTGCCGCTCCCGCACGATGACGCGTGACGACAGCCTGCCCCAGTGCCAGTACGCCCACCGCCACCGTGCACAGCACCAGTCCGCACAGCGCGGCCCATACCGTGGCCGAGCCCCGCTCCCCGGAGCGGACGCCGCCGCGAGTTGGCCGGCGATCACCCGGGTTCCGCATACGCCACCGCCTCGGCCTCCAGCTCCACGCCCAGCGGACCGGGGCCGGCCGCCCTCGCCGTGACCCGTACCCGCACCAGCTCGCCCTCCCGGGACGTCTCCAGCCCCGCTCCCCGCGGGGCGATCTCCCGCACGGCCCGGTGGATCCTCTCGGGCGGCTCACCCCTTGCCGCCGCCCGTGCTCCCGCGCCCGCCGCGTCCACACAGCGGACCTGTGCGACCACCGCCGCCCCACCCCACAGCAGCAACCCGAGCAGCGCGACCAGGGAGGGCACCACCACGGCGGTCTCCGCGGTGACATAGCCGCGGTCCCACCTTTCAGAAGCCCGCATCGAGCGCCCGCTCGATCAGCTGTTGCATCGCCGTGGAGACCGGGCCACTGGTGACGATCTTGTAGAGCACCGCCGCGAAACCCGCGGCGGCGATCGTGCCCACCGCGTACTCCGCGGTACTCATCCCTGCCTGTGCGTCCCGGTCCCGGGCTCCGCGCATCCTCCGGCCGATCCACGCCGCCGTCCGCCCCCGCCTGCTCCGTCCCCACAGCACTCGTGCCCGCACCGCTCGTCCTCCCACCGGTCGTCCCCACATGAACCGTCTCGCCATCTCGCCATCTCGCCATTTCACCGTCCGTCCTGTCGCCCGCTGCGGGCGCGGCCCGTACCTCGCGGTTCACAGCAGCGACCGCGCCAGGCCGATGACCACCGGGACCACGCCCGCCAGCAGGAAGGCGGGCAGAAAGCACAGCCCCAGCGGTCCGGTGACCAGGACCGCGGCCCGCCGTGCCCGTTCGGTGGCCGCCCGGGCCCGCCGTGCCCGGCACTCGGCGGCCAGGCGGCCCACCGGCTCCACCGCGGGCACACCGGTCGTCGCCGCCCGTTCCAGGCACCGGGCCAGCTCCGCCGCTCCCGGCAGTTCGCCCAGCCGCGCCCATACGGCCACCGGGTCACCGCCGAGCCGCAGTTCGGCCGAGGCCCGCACCAGTCCCTCACCGAGCGGACCGCCCACCGAGCCGCCCACCGCACCGGCCGCCTCACCCGGCCTCGATCCGGCCGCCAGACAGGCGGCCAGCAGTTCCGCGGTGATCGGCAGTTGTCCGGTCACCGACGACCCGGCACTTGCCGACTCCCCTTTACCCTTTTTGTTCACGTATGATCTCGCCGCGGTGCCCCATCGCGCCTTCCTGTCGCGCAGCAGACGCCGCACCCCGTACGCCGCCACCACCCCGACCAGACAGCCGGCCGGACCTCCGACCAGGCCGGTTCCCAGGGCGACGGCCCCGGCCATCGCGGCGGCCTCCCGGGCCGGCAGCCGCCGCACCCCGGTCACGCGCAGCGTCTTCAGCGCCCCGGCCCCACTCCGGGCCCCGGTCCCGGCAACGGTCCCCAGCAGTTCCGCCGACCGGCGTCGGCGGCGCCGCACCCGGCCGGCCGTCGACACCCCGCCGACCAGACACAGCGCGGCAACCGACAGGGACAGTGCGGGCGGGGGCGACGGAAGCGAAGGGGAGGAACCCGCGTACGTTGTCCACACGCTGTGGACGAATTCGCCGCTCATCTCCGCCCGCCCTCCTCCGCCCTTCGGACGATCCGGGAAACCCATGCCAACCCGGCCCACTCCAGCAACCCGGCACCGGCCAGACAGGCCCATCCGGTCGGACTGTGCAGCAGCACGTGCAGCGGTCTCGCCCCCATCGCACCGCCCAGCAGCAGTCCGAAGAGCGGCAGTAGCGCCAGGACAAGCGCTGTGGACCGCGGCCCCGCCAACTGGGCGCGCAGTTCCTCCCGCCGGTCGCGCTCCGCCCGCAGCGAACCGGCCACCCGGTCCAGTCCGTCCGCGAGGCCGGCGCCTCCGTCCACCGCCACCTGCCAGCAGGCGGCCATCCCACCGAGCCCTTCCGCTCCCTTCTGCCGGGCCGCCTGCCGAAGCGCCCCCGGTACATCCCCTCCGAAGCGGGCCGCTGCCAGCACCACCGCTCCGGTGTCCCCGAGGCCGGGCATACCGGTCCCCAGCAGAGCCCGCTCGGGCGTACGGCCCGCCCGCAGCTCGCCCGCGACCGCCGAGCACAGGGCGATGACGGCGGCCTCCCTCGACTCCCCCGCACGACGCCGCTCCCGTGCGCGCATTCGGCGGCCGAGCAGTGGCACCGCCACCGCGCCGGCCAGCAGCGGCAGCACCGACTCCCCCAGCAGCGCCAGCAGAGCCCCACCCACCGGACACCACCCCGCAGGACCCACCCGGGCTCCGAATCCGCGCACCGTCCGGGCGACGGCCTCCGCGGCACCGGCCGCCGGGCCGCCCCACCGGGACACCGGCTCGGCACCGCCGGCGCACAGCAGCCGAGCCCTCCGCAGCCCCTCCCCGGGGCGGCCCAGCAGCCGGCTCATCGCTCCGGCGCACACCATCGCCGCGCACACCGAACCCGCGTACACCACCTCGGGCTGCGCCCCGGTCTGTGTTCCGACCGCCGTCACAGCACACCACCGCCCCGTGCGCACAGCCGCTCCAGCCGCGGCCAGCCCCGCTCCCGCACGAAGCCGTCCGGCCCCCGGACGGCTGCGGGCACCGTCACCACCAGGCCGTACCGGTCCTGCTCCAGCACATGGATCTCGGCGATCCGCCTCCGGCCCCGGCGATCCCGAACCAGGTGGACCACCACCGACAGCGCAGCCGCGAGCTGGCTGTGCAGCGCCGTCCGGTCGAGCCCCGCCGTGGTGCCCAGCGCCTCCAGCCGGGCCGGTACGTCGGCCGCCGCATTGGCGTGGACCGTCCCGCACCCGCCCTCGTGTCCCGTGTTCAGCGCGGCCAGCAGGTCCGTCACCTCCGCGCCGCGCACCTCACCGACCACGAGCCGGTCCGGCCGCATACGCAACGCCTGCCGCACCAGATCCCGCAGGGTGACACGGCCTACGCCCTCCTGGTTGGCCGGACGCGTCTCCAGCCGCACCACATGCGGATGGTCGGGGCGCAGCTCGGCGGAGTCCTCGGCCAGGACGATCCGCTCCTTCGGCCCCACCAATCCCAGCAGGCTCGACAGCAAGGTCGTCTTCCCCGACCCCGTCCCACCACTGACCAGGAAAGACAACCTGGCGTCCAGGACCGCCCCCAGCAGCGTCCCCCCGCCCGGGGGCACCGTGCCGGCCGCCACCAGCTCAGGCAGGGCGAAGGCCCGCGGCCGGACCACCCGCAGGGACAGGCATGTGCAGCCGACCGCCACCGGGGGCAGCACCGCGTGCAGCCGGGTACCGTCCGGGAGCCGGGCGTCCACCCAGGGGTGGGCATCGTCCAGCCGCCGTCCCGCCGAGGTGGCCAGCCGCTGGGCGAGCCTGCGCACCGCCGCCGCGTCGGGGAAACGGACGGCGGTGCGTTCCACTCCGCCGCCGCGGTCCACCCAGACCTCGTCCGGAGCGGTCACCAGGACGTCAGTGACCTCCGGCTCGGCCAGCAGCGGCTCCAGCGGGCCGGCGCCGACCATCTCCGACCGCAGTGCCTCCACCACGCCCAGCACCGCGCTGTCTCCGAGCAGCCGCCCCTGAGCCCGCAGCGCCGCCGCGACCCGGGCGGGCGTGGGTTCCGCGCCGGCTTCCGCCAGCCGCAGACGCACCGCGTCCACCAGCGTCCGCGGGGCGGGCGCCCCGCCGTAAGCCTCCGCCCGCGCATGTGCGTCCGCTCCCCCGCGCGTCTCCCTCAGGGCACCCGTACGCGCGCTCACGCGGCCACGCTCCCCCGGCCGCCGGCGGGCCGTGCCCCGCCGCCCTCCGGCAGTGCGCGGGCCCAGAACTCCGCGCAGAACCGGGCCAGTGGACCGCGTGTGTCCGCTCCGGGAGGGCGGCCCGCGTCCACCGCGGCCGACAGCCCGCCCTCGGAGGGCATTTCACCGGCGAGCCTCAGCCCGAGCAGCCGGGCGATCTCCTCACCCTCCAGTCCCGGTCCGAAGGGACCTCGCACCACAGCCCGCAGGTCCCGCAGTACCAGGCCGGCCCGGGAGGCGACCCGCTGCGTCGCCGCGACGGCCCGCAACTCGGCGGGCACGACCAGCAGGCCGAGGTCGAGTTGCGCCAGCACCTCGGCGACCGTCTCGTCCAGTCGGCGCGGCAGGTCGACCACGACCACTCCGCCGCGCCGTCTGGCCGCCCCCAGGACCGCGCGCACCGCCTCCGGCGGGACAGCCGCGCTCTCCCCCCTGTCCCAGCTGAGCAGCCGCAGACCGTGCAACCTGGGCAGGGACTCCTCCAGAGCCGCACCGCCGACCCGGCCGCGCGAGTCGGCGAACGCGGGCCAGCGCAGGCCCTCCGCCCGCTCTCCCCCGAGCAGGATGTCGAGCCCGCCACCGAGCGGATCGCCGTCGACGAGCATCGTGCGGTGTCCGGCACGCGCGGCCACCAGGGCCAGTGCACAGGCCAGGGTGGAGGCCCCGGCCCCGCCGCGGCCGCCCATCACCCCGACGGTCAGCGCCTGCCGTCCGACGCCCTCGGCCGCGTCGGCGATCCGGCCTGTGAGCCACGATTCGCCGTCGGGCAGGAGCACCACGTGCTCCGCCCCGATCCCCACACCGCGCCGCCAGACGCCGGGGTCGTCCAGATCCCGGCCGATGAGCAGCACCCCCGGTCGGCGCGCGGGCGCACGCGCCGACCGGGACAGCGCATCGGCCCGGTCGTCGCCGACCAGCACCAGCGGGGCGCTCTCCCATCGCCCCGGGACCGGCGGTGCCCCGTGCGCCACCTCCGCCTCGGCCCCGGCCGCCGCGCACAGGCGCAGCAGATCGTCCAGCAACTTCTCGTCCTCGGTGACGATCAGGATGCTTCCGGTCACGTCCCGTTCCCCTTCCGGATTCTCGCTCTCCAGTTCACGGCGGGCCCGCGAACTCCGTGCTCAATCACCGTGCCGGGGAACGGAAAAACTCGATGATCTTGGTCTAAATGCGTGGACAACTCTGCAGTTGTGAATAACTCGCTCACCCAAACGAGCGACCCCACATGGGCAGGCTGACGAATACGGAGAGTGACCGACCGCAGAGGGAGAGGGCCCGTGCCCCAGCAGACCGGGAGAGGGGGAGGAAGAGGGTCCGGCGACGCAAAAACGCGCCCGGACATGCGACGACCCCCGCCGGGGGGGAGAGCGGGGGTCGTCTCCACGGCCGACTCGGGGGGGGAGGAGCCGGACCGGGGTAGCACGGTCGCGAACGATCCGTGACTTCCATGGTGTACCCGAGAGCCTTCTCAGGCAAACCCACGCGCCCCACCTTACGCCGAATGGTGGGCGCATATGCTCAACCTCGTGGAAAACCACTCACTGCCGCGCACCGCTGCCTTCTTCGACCTGGACAAGACGGTCATCGCGAAGTCGAGCGCGCTCACCTTCGGCAAGTCCTTCTACCATGGCGGGCTGATCAATCGGCGCGCCGCACTGCGCACCGCGTACACGCAGTTCGTGTTCCTCGCCGGAGGCGCCGACCACGCCCAGATGGAACGGATGCGCGCCCATCTGTCCGCGATGTGCCGCGGCTGGAACGTCCAGCAGGTCAGGGAGATCATCGCCGAGACCATCCACGAGCTCATCGACCCGATCATCTACGACGAGGCCGCCTCCCTCATCGAGGAGCACCACCTCGCCGGGCGCGACGTCGTGATCGTGAGTACCTCCGGCACGGAGGTGGTCGAGCCGATCGGTGAACTGATAGGCGCGGACCGCGTCGTGGCGACACGCATGGTCGTCGAGGACGGGTGCTTCACCGGCGAGATCGAGTACTACGCGTACGGTCCGACCAAGGCGGAGGCCGTGCGCGAACTGGCGGGGTCCGAGGGGTACGACCTCTCGCGCTGCTACGCCTACAGCGACTCGGCCACCGACATCCCCATGCTGGAGGCGGTCGGCCACCCGCATGCCGTCAACCCCGACCGGGCCCTGCGCCGGGAGGCGGCGGCCCGGGACTGGCCGATCCTCACCTTCCAGCGCCCGGTCCGCCTCAAGCAGCGGGTGCCCTCCCTCACCATGCCCCAGCGCCCCGCACTGGCCGCCGCGGTGGCGGTGGGCGCGGCGGCGGCCACCGCCGGCCTGGTCTGGTACGCGAACCGGCGGCGCGCCCGCCTCCACACCGCGTGAGCACCGCCGCCCTCCGGCCGGACCCCATGTCCCTCTATGGGCCCGTGTGGGACGCTTGAACGGGAAAGCAAAGCTCTGCGGCGAGAGGTTCCACTTCGTCCCCCGGTGGGGTACAAAAGAGTCAACGGCCCGCGAGACCTGGTCGATCCCACCCGAAAGGGAGGGTCGGCGCGGACGAAGGCCCCACGGACCGAGCATGGAAGCCGGGAACCCACGCGCAGCAGACCCGCGATAGGGCCGGCCGCACCAGGGTCGGGCGAAGTCCCCCCTGATGACGGCCATACCGTGCACGCCTGGTACCCCGGCGGACGTGCCAGCGGCGACACCGACCTCGCGCCGGTGCCGCCGCATCACTGTGCGCAGGGGCCTCCGGTGACGCCTCCCCACCCCCGCCGGGCTTCCCGGCGTCAGGCCGCCCCGCGCTGGAGGGCCTCGCAGACCGCCGTGCTCTCCCGTGCGCCCAGTCCCACCGCCCGGCCGCAGTGGCCGATCCACTCCACCACCCCCTCCGGGGTGCCGGAGACGTACCCCTCCAGCGCCTCGACATAGGCGTCGGCACCCTGCTCGGCGTGGCCGACCTCCGGGGGACAGACGGACTTCGGATCCAGGCCGCCGCCGATCAGCACGATCCGCTCGGCCGCCCGGGCGACCAGGCCGTTGTACGTGCCGAAGGGCCGCAGGGCCATCAGCTCGCCGTGCACCACCGCCGCCACCACCAGTGCGGGTGCGGAGGTGCCCGCGACGACGAGTTGTGCCAGGGCGTCCAGCCGGGCCGAGACCTCGGCGGCGTCCGGCAGCACCAGCCCGGACACCAGCGCCTCCTCCACCGGTTCGCCCGCCAGTCGCGGCCGGCCCACCCGGGCGCCTCCCGCCTCGCCACCCGCCGCCACCAGATGAAGCCTGGCCAGCACCCGCAGGGGCGACTGCCGCCACACGTCCAGCAGTTGGCCTGCCTCCGCCGTCGCCCGCAGGGCCGCGCCGACCGTAAGCGCCTCGGCGTCCGCGCCGAAGTCGCTGCGGCGCCGCACCTCCTCCAGCGGCCAGTCGGCGCCGCCGAGCGCCGCCGAGGCGCGGGCGCCCCGCAGCACCGCCTCGGCGGTGACCTCGCTGCTGCGGCGCCGCATCACCCGGTGCCCGTACACCCGGTCCACGGCCTTGCGCACCGATTCGACGGAGTCGGCGACGCCGGGCAGCGCGCCCAGCGCGGCGAGGGGATCAGCAGTCGTAGACATGCCTAGACCCTACGCATCCCCGACGGCGTGGACGCCCCACGATCGAGTGGTCTTCTTCACGCGGTCCCCTCCCGTACCGTGGGTGCCCCATTACGCTTCCGACCATGAAAATCGCTTTCGTGGGAAAGGGTGGCAGCGGCAAGACGACGCTGTCCTCGCTGTTCGTCCGTCACCTCGCCGCCCAGCACCTCCCCGTCGTCGCCGTGGACGCCGACATCAACCAGCACCTGGGCGTCGCGCTGGGCCTGGACGAGGAGGCGGCGGCGGCCCTGCCCGCGATGGGCGCCCATCTGCCGCTGATCAAGGAGTACCTGCGCGGCGCCAACCCCCGGATCGCCTCGGCCGGGACGATGATCAAGACGACTCCGCCCGGCGAGGGGTCCCGGCTGCTGCGGATCACCGAGGACAACCCCGTGTACGACGCCTGCGCCCGCCGCGTCCGGCCCGGCGGCGTCCCCGACGGCGGCGACGTACGGCTGCTGGCGACCGGCCCCTTCACCGAGGCGGACCTGGGCGTGGCCTGCTACCACTCCAAGGTCGGCGCCGTCGAGCTGTATCTGAACCACCTGGTCGACGGGCGCGGGGAGTTCGTGGTCACCGACATGACGGCGGGCTCGGACTCCTTCGCCTCCGGGATGTTCACGCGCTTCGACATGACGTTCCTGGTGGCCGAGCCGACCCGCAAGGGCATGGCGGTCTACCGGCAGTACAAGGAGCACGCCCGGGACTACGACGTCCAGCTGCGCGTGGTGGGCAACAAGGTGCAGTGCCAGGACGACCTGGACTTCCTGCACTCGGAGGCCGGGGACGACCTGCTGGTCACCGTCGGGCACTCCGACTGGGTGCGCGCGATGGAGAAGGGCCGTGTCCGGCCCTTCTCCGAACTGGAGGACGCGAACCACAAGGCGCTGCGCATGATGCGGGAGACGGCGGACGCGTCGTACGGGCTGCGCGACTGGGAGCGCTACACCCGGCAGATGGTGCACTTCCACCTGAAGAACGCGGAGAGCTGGGGCAACGCGAAGACGGGCGCCGATCTTGCGGCCCAGGTGGATCCCGCCTTCGTGCTCCGCGAGGAGCCGGCCCCGGCCTCCCGGGCCGTCTGAGCCGGCTCCCCTCCCATCTCTCCGGCCCCGGCCCCGGTCGGCGCGCCCGACGCACCGGGCGCGCCGACCGCACCGCGTGTACAGGACCGCCGGGACCGGAGAGACCGGCGCCGGGAGCCCGGGGGGCCTACGCGCCGGAGGACCGGGAGGAGGCCGCCGTCGAGGGAGCGGTCAGGAACCTCTTCCAGCCGTCCTCGGGCGCCTGCCCCACCCCGAGGGTGCGGAGCCTCTCCAGGATCCGCGGGTTCTGGGCGTCGAGCCAGTCGACGAGTTGCCTGAAGGAGACGCAGTGCACGTCGGCCATGGGGCACACCTTCCTGATGACGTCCTCGACGGCCTTCATGTAGACGCCGCCGTTCCAGCCCTCGAAGTGGTTGCCGATGATCAGCGGCGCGCGGTTGCCGTCATACGCGCGGTCGAAACCCTCCAGCAGACCGTCGCGCATCTGGCGCCCCCATGCCTCGCGCTGCGCCGGAT
The DNA here is from genome assembly GCF_043660855.1 of Streptomyces shinuiensis. Lineage (NCBI taxonomy): Bacteria > Bacillati > Actinomycetota > Actinomycetes > Kitasatosporales > Streptomycetaceae > Streptomyces > Streptomyces shinuiensis. The sequence continues at coordinate 2,650,649 of NZ_JBIHML010000001.1, forward strand.
CGCCGTTGACCGTCCCCGACTGGTTGGCCAGGAAGTTGTAGTCCATCGCGAGCGTCTCGAAGGAACGCCCGGGCATGGGCACCTGCTGGAGCGGCAGGTCCCACAGGCCGCCCTCCTTGTCGGGCCAGACCTGGGTGCCGTTGCCGGAGGAGTCGTAGCGGAAGCCCATCTCCTTCGCGGCGGGGAGCAGATTCTCGCGGCCCTCCAGACAGGGGGTGCGTCCGCCGACCAGTTCCCGGTCGTAGTCGAAGGGGAGGGGCTCCAGGTCCTTCCAGCCGGTGGTGGTCTTCCAGTTCTTCACGAACCACTTGGCCTGTTCGATCTCGCTCTTCCACTGCTCGGGCGTCCAGCCGCCGACGCCGTTCGCCCCGCAGAAGTGGCCGTTGAAGTGGGTGCCTATCTCGTTCCCCTCGAGCCAGGCGCCGCGGAGCTGCTCCAGCGTGGCCCGTATGTTCTCGTCCTTGAGGTAGCCGATGTCCGAGGCGCCGCGGCTGCGGCCGGGGGGCTCATAGCGGTGGGCCTCCTTCTCGGGCAGTACGTACACGCCGCTGAGGAAGTACGTCATGTGCGCGTCGTACTTCCTTCCCACCCCGCGGAAGTGCGAGAAGAGCTTCTTGCTGTCCTCCCCCGCGCCGTCCCAGGAGAAGACGACGAACTGCGGAGGCTTGTCGCCGGGCTCCAGACGCCCGAACTCGGGCTGGTTCGGCTGGGCGCCTATGTAGGCGGTGGAGCCGTCACCTATGAGCTTGACCCTGCCCTCGGGCTTCCCCTTCCGCCCGTCCTTGTTCGCATGCCCCTCGTCCTTCGACACGCTCGGGGACGAACTCGAGCAACCGACCGCCAGCACGACCAGTACAGACGCTCCCGCAACACCTCTGGTCAGCCTCCGTGCGACTCCCATGCTCTCCACCTCATCGCTTCCGTCGTCGATTCCGTACTCTTCCGGCCGGTGCGTCCGGCCTGCGACCAACCTCACACGCACTGTGAGAGGCGCAAGCGAGGAGAGCGGTTCCTATGACTTATTCACCCTCGGGTGTGAACAGTGAGCCCGATTGCCCTGACCTTCTTTCTTGGCCCTCCGGGCGACATTACGATTCGTTTACCGAAACTTTGTGTAGTCAAATACATACACATCGTGACCGAATCTCGCGACGGAGACGGATATGTCCGCCTGCGCCACTCCACGTCCCCCCGAAAGTCCCTCCGAAAGTCCCTCCGAAGGTCCCTACGGCGGCGCCCTCACCGGGCCCGACGACCCCACCGGCCGGTCCGCCGCCCCAGCGCCCTCCTCCCGCCTCCGCCCGAGAGACCGTCTGCACCGCTCCCTGCGCGGAAGCAGTCCGAAAGGCGCCCGCGCCGCCGACCTGACGGCCTCCGTGGCGGTCTTCCTCGTCGCCCTGCCGCTCTCCCTGGGCATCGCCCTGGCCACCGGGGCGCCCCTCCAGGCCGGCCTGGTGGCCGCGGCGGTCGGCGGCATCGTCGCCGGGCGGTTCGGTGGCGCGCCTCTCCAGGTCAGTGGTCCGGCCGCAGGTCTGACGGTGGTCGTCGCCGAACTGATCCAGCGGTACGGCTGGCGTGCCACCTGTGCCATCACCGTCCTCGCCGGACTCGCCCAGCTCGGCCTGTCCGCACTGCGCACGGCCCGCTCCGCGCTGATGGTCAGTCCGGCGATCGTGCACGGCATGGTCTCGGGCATCGGCGTGACGATCGCCCTCGCCCAGCTGCACATCGTGCTCGGCGGCAGTCCGGAGAGTTCCGCCGTCGCCAACGTGCTCGCTCTGCCCGGCCAGCTGGCCGACCCGCAGCCCGCCGCCCTGACGGCCGGTGGCGTCACGGTGGCGGTCGTCCTGCTGTGGCCGCGGCTGCGCGGCCGGGCGGGCGAGCTGACGCGCCGGGTCCTCCCCTCGGCGCTGGCCGCGGTGGCGCTGGCGACCGCCATGTCCTCGCTGGCCGGTCTGCGGCTGCCGCGTGTGGACCTGCCGTCCTGGCACAGCCACGCCCTGCCCTCGCCGCCCGGGGGCCCGGTGCCGGGGCTGCTCGCCGCCGTGCTCACCGTCACCCTGGTGGCCAGTGTGGCCTCGCTGCTGTCGGCGATGGCCGCCGACAAGATGACCGCCGCCCGCACCCTCCCGGACCATCTGTCGGGTGTACGGGTCCCGCGTGCGGACCTGGACAGGGAGCTGCGCGGTCAGGGCCTGGCCAACGTGGTCTCCGGAGCCCTGGGCGGTCTGCCGGTCACCGGCGTCGCGGTGCGCACCACGGCGAACGTGGAGGCCGGCGCGGTCAGCCGCAATTCCGCCATCCTCCACGGGGTGTGGGTGATCCTGGCGTCCGGTCTGCTGGTCGGCCTGCTGGAGCTGATTCCACTGGCCGTCCTCGCCGCACTGGTGATGGTGGTCGGCGTCCAGATGGTCAAGATCGTCCATATCCGCAGCGTCACCCGGCACCGCGAGGTGCTGGTGTACGCCGCGACGACGGCGGGCGTGGTGCTGCTCGGCGTGCTGGAAGGGGTGGGGATCGGCGTCGCGGTCGCCCTCGCCCTCGCCCTGCACCGGCTGGCCCGCACCCGGATCGTCTGCGAGACCGCCGAGGGGAGCGGGCCGGACGTGTCCGGAAGCGTCCACCGGGTACGGGTGCGCGGCCAGCTCACGTTCCTCGCGGTGCCGCGGCTCAGCCGGACGCTGGGCCAGGTACCCGAGGGGAGCCGGGTGGTGGTGGAGCTGGGCGGCTCCTTCATGGACCACGCGGCGTACGAGACCCTGCGGGACTGGGAGACCTCCCACACGGCGCACGGTGGCAGCGTGGAGATCACCGGCCGCTCCGCGCCCTGTGTGCAGGAGCCGTCCGCCTCGCACGGCTGTACTCCCTGGAAGCCCTGGCGCAACCACCAGTGCACCCGGCCGCACCCCGGCAAAGGCTCCGGCGGAGTTCCGGTCGGCAGCCAGCTCCTGGGCGGGCTGAGCAACTTCCAGCGCACCACCGCACCCCTGGTCCGCGAGGAGCTGGCCAGACTGGCACGGGAGGGGCAGCACCCCTCGCAACTCTTCATCACCTGCGCCGACTCCCGGCTGGTCACCAGCATGATCACCTCCAGCGGCCCGGGAGACCTCTTCACCGTGCGCAACGTGGGCAATCTGGTACCGCCACCCGGCTCCGAGGCGAGCGACGACTCGGTGGCAGCGGCGATCGAGTACGCCGTCGAGGTACTGCGCGTGGAGTCGATCACCGTCTGCGGGCACTCGGGATGCGGCGCGATGCAGGCGCTGCACGACTCCGGACCGGACGGCGGCGCCCTCTCCCCCGGCACCCCGCTGGGCCGCTGGCTGACCCATGGCAGGCCCAGCCTGGAACGGCTGGCCGCACGGCGCGGCTCCGCGCCGCACCCCGGCCCACCGCATCCCGGCCGGTGGACCGCCATCCCCCGGATCGCCCGCACCCCGGGGGCGGAGCCCTGTGAGGCCGAAGCGCTGGAGGCGCTCTGCCTGGCCAACGTGGTGCAGCAGCTCGACCATCTTCGGGCCCATCCGTGTGTGGCCCGGCGGCTGTCCGAGGGGGCGCTGGAGCTGCACGGAATGTACTTCCACGTCGGCGAGGCACAGGCGTACGTACTGGACGGTCCGGGCGACGGGGACGGAGGCGGGGGGGCGGCCTTCACTCCCGTGCGACCCGGCGCGGCGGTCGTCTGAGCAGTCCCGCGCGCAGCGGGGGGACGGCGGCCGACAGCGGAGCGAGGATCGCGGAAACAAGCCGTTCGACCGCTCGTCGGCCGCTCACCGACAGGCATCGACCCCTGAGCGCAAGAGGTCTACACCACTTGACGGACAACCCTTGTCAGAGGGCGACAAGGGCTGGTCTGCTATGACGCGGGACACACCAGACACCCTGGGAAAGGGAGATGTCGTGAGCAACGAAAGCCTGGCCAACCTGCTCAAGGAGGAACGGAGGTTCGCGCCGCCCGCCGAGCTGGCAGCGAACGCCAACGTCACCGCGGAGGCGTACGAACGGGCGAAAGCGGACCGGCTGGGCTTCTGGGCCGAGCAGGCCCGCCGACTGAACTGGGAGACCGAGCCGACCGAGACCCTGGACTGGTCCGACCCGCCCTTCGCCAAGTGGTTCGAGGACGGCCGGCTCAACGTGGCCCACAACTGCGTAGACCGCCATGTCGAGGCAGGCCTGGGCGACCGGGTCGCCATCCACTTCGAGGGCGAGCCGGGCGACACCCGCGCGATCACCTACGCCGACCTCCGGCGCGAGGTCTCCAAGGCCGCCAACGCCCTGATCGAACTGGGCGTGCAGACCGGCGACCGGGTCGCGATCTACATGCCCATGATCCCCGAGACGGTCGTGGCGATGCTGGCCTGCGCCCGCATCGGCGCCCCCCACTCCCTGGTCTTCGGCGGCTTCTCCTCCGACGCCCTGGCCACCCGCATCCAGGACGCCGACGCCCGCGTCGTCATCACCGCCGACGGCGGTTACCGGCGCGGCAAGCCCAGCGCCCTGAAGCCCGCCGTCGATGAGGCCCTGACCCAGCCGGGCACCGAGAACGTACGCAACGTCCTGGTCGTCCGCCGCACCGGCGAGGAGACGGCCTGGACCGAGGGCCGGGACGTGTGGTGGCACGAGCTGGTGGACCGCCAGTCCGAGGAGCACACACCACAGGCCTTCGATGCCGAGCACCCGCTGTTCATCCTCTACACCTCCGGCACCACGGGCAAGCCCAAGGGCATCCTCCACACCTCCGGCGGCTACCTCACCCAGACGGCCTACACCCACCACGCCGTCTTCGACCTCAAGCCGGAGACGGACGTCTACTGGTGCACCGCCGACGTCGGCTGGGTCACCGGCCACTCGTACATCGTCTACGGTCCGCTGGCCAACGGCGCCACCCAGGTGATCTACGAGGGCACTCCCGACACCCCGCACAAGGGCCGCTGGTGGGAGATCGTCGAGAAGTACAGGGTCACGATCCTCTACACCGCCCCGACCGCCATCCGCACCTGCATGAAGTGGGGCGACGACATCCCGGCGAAGTTCGACCTGTCCTCGCTGCGGGTGCTGGGTTCGGTCGGTGAGCCGATCAACCCCGAGGCCTGGGTCTGGTACCGCCACAACATCGGTGGCGACCGCACCCCGGTGGTGGACACCTGGTGGCAGACCGAGACCGGCGCCATCATGGTCAGCCCGCTGCCGGGCGTCACCGAGGCCAAGCCCGGCTCGGCACAGGTGCCGCTGCCCGGCATCTCCGCCACGGTCGTGGACGACGAGGCCAAAGAGGTGCCCGACGGCTCCGGCGGCTACCTCGTCCTGACCGAGCCGTGGCCGTCGATGCTCCGGACGATCTGGGGCGACGACCAGCGGTACCTGGACACCTACTGGTCGCGCTTCCAGGACCGCTACTTCGCGGGCGACGGCGCCAAGAAGGACGAGGACGGCGACATCTGGCTGCTGGGCCGGGTGGACGACGTGATGCTGGTCTCCGGCCACAACATCTCCACCACCGAGGTCGAGTCCGCCCTCGTCTCGCACCCGAAGGTCGCCGAGGCGGCGGTCGTCGGCGCCACCGACCCGCAGACCACCCAGGCCATCTGCGCCTTCGTCATCCTGCGCGGCAACGCCGCCGAGGACGAGGGGCTGGTGGAGGAACTGCGCGGACACGTGGCCAAGCACCTCGGCCCGATCGCCAAGCCCAAGCGCATCCTTCCGGTCGAGGAGCTGCCCAAGACCCGATCGGGCAAGATCATGCGCCGGCTGCTGCGCGATGTCGCCGAGAACCGGGACCTGGGGGACGTCACCACACTCACCGACTCCACAGTGATGACCCTCATCCAGTCCAAGCTGCCCGGCGCCGCCTCCGGCGAGGACTGATCCGGCACCAGCCCCTTCCACAGGGGCGCCCGGCCACCGCGTGTGCGGCGGCCGGGCGCCCCTGTCCGCTGCGGACGCCCGCACGCGCAGGCGGCTCGCCGACACCGTGTGCGACGGCGGGCACCGCGGTCCGGCATGATGCAGACCCTGGTGCAGAGCCATCGACCGCCACGACGAGAGGAAGCATGAGATGAGCCCAGCCGACGACGGCCGCAGCATCGGTCAGCTGGTCGCCTCGGCGACGACCGAACTGTCCGCACTGGTCCACGAGGAGATCGCGCTGGCCAAGGCCGAGCTGCGGCAGGACGTCAAGCGCGGCGCGATCGGCAGCGGCGCGGCCGTCGCCGCGGGCATCCTCGCGCTCTTCTCACTGCCGGTCTTCAGCTTCGCCGCGGCCTACGGCATCCACAACCTGGGGCTCGGGCTCGCCTGGTCGTTCACCACCGTGGGGGGCGTGTACCTGCTGGTCGCGCTCGTGCTCCTGCTGCTGGCCAAGGCCAAGCTGTCCAAGGTCAAGCCGCCCAAGCGCTCGATCGCCTCGGCCAAGCAGTCGGCGGCCGTGCTGTCGGGCGTCAAGCCCCACCCCCGAGCCGTTCCGGGCGCGCGAACGGAGCCCAGGGCCGTCGAGGCGGAGCCGGTGGCCATCGAGCACGTGACACGCTCTTCCGCATGACGGACAGCACGGACAGCACGGACAGCGTGGACAGCACGGACGGTGCGGGCAACACGGGCACGGCAGGCACGGCGAACACGGCGGAGATGAGCGACACGGCAGGCAGGACGCCAACAGGTACGGCAACGACGGGTGCGACAGGCGTGAACCACTCCGGCGCCTCCTCCTCCGCCATCCGGATGGACGGTCCCTGGACACACCGGGACATCGCCGCCAACGGTGCGCGCTTCCACATCGCCGAGATGGGCGAGGGTCCGCTGGTACTGCTGCTGCACGGCTTTCCGCAGTTCTGGTGGGCCTGGCGGCACCAGTTGCCCGCCCTCGCCGAGGCGGGTTACCGCGCGGTCGCGATGGACCTGAGGGGCGTGGGCGGCAGCGATCGCACCCCCCGCGGCTACGACCCGGCCAACCTCGCGCTCGATGTCACCGGCGTGATCCGCTCCCTGGGCGAGCCCGACGCCGCTCTCGTCGGCCATGACCTGGGCGGTTACCTGGCGTGGACGGCGGCGGTGATGCGCCCAAAGCTGGTCCGGCGCCTGGCCGTGGCCTCGATGCCGCACCCGCGCCGCTGGCGCGCGGCCATGCTGGGCGATCTGCGGCAGACGGCGGCCGGGGCCTACGTGTGGGGCTTCCAGAGCCCCTGGGTCCCCGAGCGGCGGCTGGTGGCGGACGGCGGGGCGCTGGTCGGCCGCCTGCTGCGGGAGTGGTCCGGGCCCCGGCTGCCGGAGGACGACGCGATCGAGGTCTACCGGCGGGCGATGTGCGTGCCCTCCACCGCGCACTGCTCGATCGAGCCGTACAGGTGGATGGTCCGCTCGCTGGCACGCCTGGACGGGGTCCAGTTCAACCGCCGTATGAAGCGGCCGGTCCGTGTCCCCACCCTCCACCTGCACGGTTCGCTCGACCCGGTGATGCGTACCCGCAGCGCGGCGGGCTCGGGCGAGTACGTGGAGGCCCCGTACCGCTGGCGGCTGTTCGACGGGCTTGGCCACTTCCCCCACGAGGAGGACCCGAAGGCGTTCACGGGCGAGCTGGTCGCCTGGCTGAAAGACCCCGAACCGGACCGATGATAAGAGCACGTGACGCCCGCATAGGCCAATTGACGGACCATTGGGCGATTACCGACCTTGGGGCACGGGCAGAGTCCGGGGTATGGGTTGGACGCACGACTACCGTGACGTGTCACGCGACATCCGGGAACAGAGCAGCGCGCAGGGCTCGCCCCCGCGCTCCGCGCGGGACCACCGCGATCTCGGCGATCTCCGCGATCCCCAGCTCGGCATCCCCCACATCCTGCGCCGCCGTGCCCGCTGGGTCGGCGCGCGGCTGCGCCATACGCGCGGCTGACGCCGCCCACCGCGCATCCGCCGCGCCGTCCGGCTCTCCGCCGGTCCGCTGCCGCCGTCCGGCCGCCGAAGCCGTGGCGGGTGGTGGCGCGTGGCGGGACCGATGTCCCGGGCGGCCGGGGCGTGGCAGGGCGGGGCCGGAGGCGACCCGGGGCCGGGCGGAAACCGGTCCTCACATCGCGCATCCCTGGCTGTCCACCGGCCCCCGGGAGGCCCGCCCCTGCAGGATGTCCTGGCGGATCTCGTCGTTGGTGAGCGCGTAGCCGGTGCTGTCGTCCTCCAGGGACTTGGCGAAGATGACGCCGTAGACCCTGCCGTCGGGCGTCAGCAGCGGGCCGCCGGAGTTGCCCTGCCGGACCATGGCGTGCAGGGAGTAGACGTCGCGGCGCACCGTGCCCCGGTGGTAGATGTCCGGGCCGGTCGCCTGGATACGGCCGCGTACCCGCGCGGAGCGGACGTCGAACCCGCCGTTCTCCGGGAAGCCCGCGACGATCGCGTCGTCGCCGGTCTCCGCGTCGTCCTCCACGAACCGCAGCGCCGGCGCCCGGAGTGACGGCACGTCGAGTACGGCGATGTCGCGCTCCCAGTCGTAGAGGACGACCGTGGCGTCGTGGAGCCTGCCCTCGCCACCGACCTGCACGGTCGGTTCGTCGACGCCGCCGACCACGTGCGCGTTGGTCATCACCCGGCCGCGGTCGAAGACGAAGCCGGTGCCCTCCAGCACCTTGCCGCAGCTCTGCGCGGTACCCAGGACCTTGACGATGGACCGCTTGGCGCGGGCCACGGCCGGGCTGTCGGCCAGAGCCGGGTCCGGCGGCTCCACCGAGGTGATCGGCTCGTTGGCGAACGGCGAGAAGACCTGCGGGAAGCCGTTCCGCGCGAGCACCGAGGTGAAGTCGGTGAACCAGGTGTCGGCGCTGTCCGGCAGCGCCCGGGAGACCCCGTGCAGCACCGCGGAGCCGCGGACCTCCCGGGCGACGACGGGCACGGCCGTGGACGCCAGCAGCGAACCGATCAGCCAGGCGACCAGCAGCATGGCCACGACGTTCACCAGGGCGCCGCCGGAGGCGTCCAGAACCCGGGCAGGCGACCAGGTGATGTGCCGGCGCAGCCGGTTGCCCAGATGGGTGGTGAACGCCTGGCCGACCGAAGCGCACACGATCACCACCGCCACGGCCACGATCGCACCCGCCGTCCCCGGCGACGCGCCGTCGGTGAACTCGTTCCAGACGAGCGGCAGCAGATGGACCGCGGCGAGCCCGCCCCCGAGGAAACCGGCGACCGACAGCACACCGACCACGAAACCCTGGCGGTAGCCCACGACCGCGAACCAGACGGCGGAGAGCAGCAGCAGTACGTCCAGCACGTTCACGTCGCCCACCGTCTCATGCGTGCCAGTCGAGAGGGACGCTGCGGTCGGTGTCCCACGGCCGCTCCCATCCGGCGAAGTGCAGGATCCGGTCGATGATCCCGGCCGTGAAGCCCCACACCAGCGCGTCGCTGACGAGGAAGCACGGACCGCGGTAGCCGCTGGGGTGTCTGGCCGTGGCGCGGTTCGCCGGATCGGCAAGGTCGGCCACGGGCGTGGTGAAGACCCGGGCCGTCTCGGCCGGGTCCACCGGCGCCACCGGGCTCGGCTCCCTCCACCACCCCAGTACGGGCGTGACGACGAATCCGCTCACCGGGATGTAGACGCGCGGCAGCCGCCCGAAGACCTGCACCCCGCACGGGTCGAGCCCGGTCTCCTCCTCCGCCTCCCGCAGCGCGGCGCGCAGCGGCCCGTCGCCCTCGGGATCGCCGTCCTCCGGGTCGAGGGCTCCGCCGGGGAAGGACGGCTGCCCGGCGTGCGAGCGGAGACTGGAGGACCGCTCCATCAGCAGCAGTTCCGGCCCGGCACCCGTTCCGCTCCCGGCGCCCTCGCCGAAGAGCACCAGGACCGCGGACTGCCGTCCGCCCCCGTCGCTGGGCGGCAGGAAGCGGCTGAGCTGTCGCGCCCGCACCGTCGACGCCACGTCGGCCACCGGGCGCAGCCAGTCCGGCAGCCCCCGGTCGGTGACGGCCACCGGGCCGGCAGCGGAACTCCGGTGCCTCTCCTGTGCTTCTCTCATCCGCGCTCCGCTCAGGCGCCCAGCGGCGGCGCCGGCTGCCCGGGGTAGTCCGCGGGGGGCTTGAGCCGCTGGCCGGGCAGGCCTCCCATCTCGTACTTCAGCAGTTTCTTCGCCTTCTCCGGGTCCGTCTCGCCCTCGCCGTACGAGGGGCACAGGTGCGTGATCGGGCAGGCGCCGCAGGCGGGCTTGCGGGAGTGGCAGACGCGGCGGCCGTGGAAGACGACCCGGTGCGAGAACATCGTCCACTCGCTCTTGGGGATGATCCCGGCGATCTCGGCCTCGACCTTCTCCGGGTCGGTCTGCTCCGTCAGCCGCCAGCGGCGCACCAGCCGCCCGAAGTGGGTGTCCACGGTCAGGCCCGGCCTGCCGAAGGCGTTCCCCAGCACCACGTGTGCCGTCTTACGACCGACACCGGGCAGGGAGACCATGTCCTCAAGACTGTCCGGCACCTCGCCGCCGAAACGGTCGCGCAGGGCCGCGGAGAGTCCCAGCAGTGACCTTGCCTTGTTGCGGAAGAACCCGGTGGGCCGGATCAGCTCCTCCAGCCGTTCGGGATCGGCCGCGGCCATCTCCTCCGGTGTGGGGTAGGCGGCGAAGAGGGCGGGAGTGGTCTGGTTGACCCGCAGATCGGTGGTCTGGGCGGAGAGGACGGTGGCGACCAGCAACTGGAAGGGGTTCTCGAAGTCCAGCTCGGGGTGAGCGTAGTAGTACACCTCGGCCAGTTCGCGGTTGATACGCCGGGCGCGGCGGACCATGGCCAGCCGTGTCTCCGGCTTGCTCCCCGCCTTCCTCTTTCCTCCCCCGGCCGCTCTCGGCGGCTTCGCCTCCGTCACCCGTTCGGCGGGCACTTGTTCGCCCACGGCGGAATCCTGGGATGAGCCACGGGACACCGTCACCCGCACGCCCCCTTTCCGTCCGGTCTCACCGGCGTGTTGGACACCCGGCCAGCGTACGGGGGAGCGCCGACATCCGCCCCGCTCACCGCCGATTCGGGGCCCAATCGGACCCCTGGCGCACGCGCCGGACGCCGGGTGCGTCAAACTTGTGACTGATCGCACTGTTTCACCGTCCGGCATCATGGGGGCGACAGACCCGTGGGCACGTGGACAAGGAGAGAACTCGTGGACGACGTTCTGCGGCGCGCCCCGCTCTTCGCGGCGCTTGACGACGAGCAGGCTGCCGAGCTGCGTGCCTCCATGACGGAGACGACGCTCGCGCGGGGTGAGGCCCTGTTCCACGAGGGCGACCCCGGGGACCGGCTCTACGTCGTGATCGAGGGCAAGGTCAAGCTCCACCGCACCTCCCCGGACGGCCGGGAGAACATGCTGGCCGTACTCGGCCCCGGCGAGCTGATCGGCGAGCTGTCCCTGTTCGACCCGGGCCCGCGTACGGCCACGGCCACGGCGCTGACCGAGGTCAAGCTCTTCGGCCTGGGCCACGGCGACCTCCAGCCCTGGCTGAACGCCCGCCCCGAGGTCGCCACCGCGCTGCTGCGCGCCGTCGCCCGGCGTCTGCGCCGCACCAACGACTCGATGTCCGACCTGGTCTTCTCCGATGTGCCCGGCCGCGTCGCCAAGGCACTGCTGGACCTGTCGCGCCGCTTCGGCGTGCAGTCCGAGGAGGGCATCCACGTGGTGCACGACCTCACCCAGGAGGAGCTGGCCCAGCTCGTCGGCGCGTCCCGCGAGACCGTCAACAAGGCGCTGGCCGACTTCGCCAGCCGGGGCTGGCTGCGGCTGGAGGCCCGTGCGGTCATCCTGCTGGACGTGGAGCGGCTGGCGAAGCGCTCGCGCTGAGTCCCGGCCTCCGCGGAAGCGGCCCGGAGGCACGGCCCGTCACACCAGGCCGTGCTCCTCCAGGTACTCCAGCTGCGCCCGCACCGACAGCTCGGCGGCGGGCCACAGCGAGCGGTCCACGTCCGCGTAGACGTGCGCCACGACCTCCCCCGGCGTCCGGTGGCCCGCCTCCACGGCCGTCTCCACCTGCGCCAGACGGCTCGCCCGGTGCGCCAGGTAGTACTCGACGGCCCCCTGCGCGTCGTCCAGCACCGGCCCGTGCCCCGGCAGCACCGTGCGCACGCCGTCGTCCACGGTCAGCGAGCGCAGCCGCCGCAGGGAGTCCAGGTACTCGCCCAGCCGCCCGTCGGGGTGGGCCACCATCGTCGTGCCGCGCCCCAGGACGGTGTCGCCGGTCAGCACCGCGCCGTCGGCGGGCAGATGGAAGCTGAGCGAGTCCGAGGTGTGCCCCGGCGTGGGCACCACCCTCAGCTCCAGGCCGCCCGTGGTCACCACGTCCCCGGCCCCCAGGCCCTCCTCGCCCAGCCGCAGCGCCGGGTCGAGGGCGCGTACGGCCGTCCCCGTCAGCTCGGCGAAGCGGGCGGCCCCCTCGGCGTGGTCCCAGTGGCCGTGGGTGAGCAGTGTCAGCCCCACCCGCCGGCCCGACCGCTCGACGGTGTCGATCACCTGGCGCAGGTGCCCCTCGTCCAGCGGACCGGGGTCGACGACGACCGCCAGCGGCGAGTCCGCTTCGGCGACGATCCAGGTGTTGGTGCCGTCCAGCGTCATCGGGGAGGGATTCGGCGCGAGCACGCACACCGCGCGGGCGGTGCCCGTGCCGTCGATGGCGCCGCCGCGCGGCTGCCCGGGCAGTGCGGAGGCGTCCGTCACGGCGCACCCCCCGCCGTCCGCCGGGCCGCGGGCACATGCCTGGTGAACTCCTCGTGCCCCGGCCAGCTCAGCACCACCCGCTGCCCGCCGGATCCGTCGTCCTCCAGGCTCGCCCGGGCCAGTACGGGCGTCAGGTCCCGCTCCCCGGAGGCGTCCAGCGCCGCGGCGGCGCCGGCGTACGGCATGAGCTGCCGCAGGGTGGCGATCGTCGGGGGCATCATCGTCAGCTCGCCCCGGTCGTAGGCGGCGGCCGCGTCCGCCGGGCGGATCCACACCGTGCGGTCGGCCTCGCCGGAGACGTCGCGGGTGCGCTGCCCCTCGGGCAGGGCTGCGACGAAGAACCAGGTGTCGTAGCGCCGCGCCTCGAACTCCGGGGTGATCCAGCGCGCCCAGGCGCCCAGCAGATCGCTGCGCAGGACCAGCTCGCGGCGGGTGAGGAACTCGGCGAAGGACAGCTCGCGGGCCACCAGGGCGGCCCGGTCCGCCTCCCAGTCCTCGCCGGTGGTGTCGGCGACGACCGTGTCCGGGTCCGGGCCGGCCAGCAGGACGCCCGCCTCCTCGAAGGTCTCGCGCACGGCGGCGCACACGACGGCCTGCGCGACCGCCTCCTCCACCCCGAGCCGCCGCGCCCACTCCCCGCGCGCCGGGCCGGCCCAGGCGACCGCGCCCTCGTCGCGGGGGTCCACGCCGCCGCCGGGATAGGCGTACGCGCCCGCGGCGAAGGCCATGGAGGCACGCCGGCGCAGCATGTGGACGGCCGGGCCGCCTCCGGAGTCCCGCAGCAGCATCACGGTCGCCGCCCGGCGCGGAGGCACGGGCGTGAGCCGCCCCTCGGCCAGGGCGCGGATGCGCTCGGGCCACTCGGACGGGTACCACTGCCCGTCACGCGGGGGCGTGGAAGAGGCGGATGACGGCGGCGTTGACGGCATGGCCGGATCGTACGGCCGCGGGCCGCGATGTTCGAGTGCGGGCCTCGAACACCACGGACACCTCGGCACGCGGAAGACGGCGCCCCGCACCGATCCGCACCGGGCGGGTCCGCCGCCAGGCGGCTCAGTGCGCCAGCTCGACCTGGATCTCGACCTCGACCGGCGCGTCGACCGGCAGCACCGCGACGCCCACCGCGCTGCGCGCGTGCACGCCCTTGTCGCCCAGCACCTCGCCCAGCAGCTCACTGGCGCCGTTGACCACGCCGGGCTGGCCGGTGAAGTCCGGAGCGGAGGCGACGAAGCCGACCACCTTGACGACCCGGGCGATCCGGTCCAGGTCACCGGCGACCGACTTCACGGCCGCCAGGGCGTTCAGCGCGCAGATCCGGGCCAGTTCCCTGGCCTCCTCCGGCGTCACCTCGGCGCCGACCTTGCCGGTCACCGGCAGCGCGCCGTCGACCATCGGCAGCTGCCCGGCGGTGTACACGTAGGAGCCGGAGAGCACCGCCGGGACGTACGACGCCAGCGGCGCCACCACCTCAGGCAGGGTCAGCCCCAGCTCCGCGAGCCTGGACTCGACCGAGCCGCGCGCGTCGCTCACCGCTTCTCCCGCTTCAGGTACGCCACGAGCTGCTCCGGGTTGTTCGGGCCCGGCACCACCTGGACCAGCTCCCAGCCGTCCTCGCCCCAGGTGTCCAGGATCTGCTTGGTCGCGTGCACGAGCAGCGGAACGGTCGCGTATTCCCATTTCGTCATGGGCCGACCTTAGCCCCTGCCCCGCGGCCCGCCCCGCGCCCTCCCCCGGTGTCCGCGCCGCTCCGGCCCGCCTCCGCCGGAGCCCGGGCGCACCTCCATGGCCCATCCGCACGCGTACTCCCCCCGTCCGGTGGTTAGGCTCCGAAGGGTGAGCAGGCTGCATGTGGTGACCGGCAAGGGCGGGACCGGAAAGACGACGGTCGCCGCCGCACTCGCACTCGCCCTCGCCGAGGAGGGCAAACGCACGCTCCTGGTGGAGGTCGAGGGGCGGCAGGGCATCGCCCAGCTCTTCGAGACCGAGGCGCTGCCGTACGAGGAGCGGAAGATCGCCGTGGGACCGGGCGGCGGCGAGGTGTACGCGCTGGCCGTCGACGCGGAGAAGGCGCTGCTGGACTACCTGCAGATGTTCTACAAGCTCGGCGGCGCGGGGCGCGCCCTGAAGAGGATCGGTGCGATCGACTTCGCCACCACCATCGCACCCGGTGTGCGCGATGTCCTCCTCACCGGCAAGGTCTGCGAGGCGGTGCGCCGCCGCACCCGCGGCGGCGGCTTCGTCTACGACGCTGTGATCATGGACGCGCCGCCCACCGGCCGGATAACCCGCTTCCTCGGGGTCAACGACCAGGTGGCCGGGCTGGCCAGGGTCGGCCCGATCCACAACCAGGCCCAGGCCGTGATGCGGGTGCTCAAGTCCTCCGAGACCGCCGTGCACCTGGTGACCCTGCTGGAGGAGATGCCCGTCCAGGAGACCGTGGACGGCGTCGCCGAGCTGCGTGCCACCGGGCTGCCGGTCGGCGGCGTGTTCGTCAACATGACACGGCCGGCGGTACTGGACCGGGCGGCGGTGCGGGCGGCCGAGGAGTCCCGCACCGAGATCGCCAAGGCACTTTCCCGGGCGGGCCTGGGCGGCGCGCGGCGCGGCGGCAAGGCCGAACAGCTGATCGGCCCGCTGCTGCGCCAGGCCCACGAGCACGCCGAGCGGCTGGCGCTGGAGGGCGAGCTGCGGTCGGAGATAGCCGGGCTGGAACTGCCCGGATACGAACTGGAGCTGCTGGCCGAGGGCGCCGACCTGCCCGGCGTCTACCTGCTCGCCGGCGAGCTGCGCGAACAGGGGGTGGCGAGGTGACGGCACGGACGGCCGAAGCGGGGACCGCACGGGCGCACGGACAGGCACACGGGCTGGGTACGCTTCCGGTGCTGGACGTCGACGCGCTGATCGACGATCCCGGTACCCGGATCGTGGTCTGCTGCGGCGCGGGCGGCGTGGGCAAGACGACGACGGCCGCGGCCCTGGGCGTACGCGCGGCCGAGCGCGGCCGGAAGGTCGTCGTCCTCACCATCGACCCGGCCCGTCGGCTGGCCCAGTCGATGGGCCTGACCGAACTGGACAACACCCCGCGCCGGGTCGAGGGCGTCGACGGCGCGCCGGGCGGCGAGCTGCACGCGATGATGCTCGACATGAAGCGGACCTTCGACGAGATCGTCGAGGCCCACACCGACCCCGAGCGGGCCCGCGCGATCCTGGAGAACCCCTTCTACCAGTCACTGTCGGCCGGTTTCGCGGGCACGCAGGAGTACATGGCCATGGAGAAACTCGGCCAGCTCCGCGCGGGCGACGATTGGGACCTGATCGTCGTGGACACGCCGCCGAGCCGTTCCGCGCTGGACTTCCTGGACGCGCCCAAGCGCCTGGGGTCGTTCCTGGACGGGCGGTTCATCAGGCTGCTGACGGCTCCGGCGAAGGCCGGCGGCCGGGCGGGGCTGAGGTTCGTGAACCTGGGCGTGTCCGGGCTGTCGGTGTTCACCGGGCTGCTCAACAAGCTGCTGGGCACGGGGCTGCTGCGCGACATGCAGACGTTCGTGGCCGCGATGGACACGATGTTCGGCGGCTTCCGCACCCGTGCCGACGCCACGTACCGGCTGCTCCAGGCGCCCGGCACGGCGTTCCTGGTGGTGGCGGCCCCGGAGCGCGACGCGCTGCGCGAGGCGGCGTACTTCGTCGAGCGGCTGGCCGCGGACCGGATGCCGCTGGCGGGGCTCGTGCTGAACCGGATGCACGGCAGCGAGGCGGCCCACCTCAGTTCGGAGCGGGCGCTGGCGGCCGCGGAGAATCTTGAGGAGGACGGCATTGTCGATCTCCCCACCGGGAAGAGGGGTGATGGACGGTCAGCCCCGCGATCCGTCTCCGACTCCGGCTCCGACGACGGCCCCGGCCCCGGACCCGGTGCCGACTCCGGCGACCTCCCCGAGGGCTCCCCCTCCTCTCCCGCGACGGCCGAGCGGCTGGCCGCGGGCATGCTGCGGCTGCACGCGGAGCGGATGCACGTCCTGGCGCGCGAGCGGCGCACGCGCGACCGCTTCGCCGCACTGCACCCGGAGGTGCCGGCGGCCGAGGTCGCCGCGCTGCCGGGCGATGTGCACGACCTGGAGGGGCTGCGGGCGATCGGCGGGCGCCTGGCGGAGCAGCCCGGCGTCGAGCCCGCCTAGCCCTACCGCCGGCCCTGCCGTCGCTCTCGCGACCGCCGGACGGCGCCGCGGGGTGTCCCCACCGGCCCGTGCCCTCCGCCTCCGCCGGACCCCGCCCGGGGCCTGGGGCCCGGAGAACGGTTTCAGCCCGCCGTGGCGTAGTCGCCGCTGTACCGCCGCGCGTCGTGCTCGCGCATCTCGACCTCCACGGGCAGCAGGCCCGCGCTGCGCTCGTACTCGGTGCGCGCGGTCTCCAGCAGCCGCCGCCAGGAGGTGACCGTCGGGCGGCGGCGCAGCAGCGCTCTCCGCTCCCGCTCGGTCATCCCGCCCCAGACACCGAACTCCACACGGTTGTCCAGAGCGTCGGCCAGGCACTCGGTGCGCACCGGGCATCCGGTGCAGACCGCCTTGGCGCGGTTCTGTGCCGCCCCTTGTACGAACAGTTCATCCGGATCCGCAGTGCGACAGGCCGCCTGCGCGCTCCAGTCGGTAACCCAGCCCATGCCGGCGCCGTCCTCTCCCGAATCGAGGCTCCCCCACGGCGGCAGACGGCATATTCACCGCTGCCAGGGCAGGACGTTACGGAAGGTGGCCGGGGTGCAACACCCCCGACGGGCCCAATCTTGAATGGCCCGAACGGACTATGGGTGCGTGGCAGATCACCCAACGGAGTGACCGAAGAATCGTTCCGGCGTTTCTCTCAAAAACGGGCATTGCGCCCTTTTCCCAAGAGGCCGAGATCGGATGTTTCCTGACACGGGATTGCAATTCGGTCACATCTCAACACCCGATGGAGTGAACCGTGAGTTGACAAGGAACCGAACGACCGTGTCAGACGTGATACAGCGTAGGCGAACACACGCACACCTGTCCGGCGATTGAGAACGTAGGCTGCCCTCATGCCAAACAAGCGCTCGGGTGGCGGGCTGTCCGGGACCCAACAGGCCGCCAAGTTCCTCGGCGTCAGCGTGCTCTCGGGAGCGGTGCTGGCGGGCATCGCGCTGCCCGTGGCCGGCGGCCTGGGGCTGGCCGCCAAGGGCACCGTCGAGAGTTTCGACGAGATCCCCATGGACTTCAAGCGCCCCCCGCTCAGCCAGAAGAACCGGATCCTCGACTCCGAGGGCAACCTGATCGCGACCGACTACTACCGCGACCGCACGGTGGTGCCGCTGAAGAAGATCAGCCCCACCATGCGGAAGGCGATCGTCGCGATCGAGGACTCCCGCTTCTACGAGCACGGCGCGATCGACCTCAAGAGCGTGATGCGCGCCCTGAACAGGAACGCGCAGCAGGGCGGGGTCGCCGAGGGCGGCTCCACCCTCACCCAGCAGTACGTCAAGAACGTCTTCGTGGAGCAGGCCGGCGACGACCAGGAGAAGGTCGCCGAGGCCACCCAGCAGACCATCGGCCGCAAGATCCAGGAACTGAAGTACGCGATCAGGATCGAGGAGGAGCTCAGCAAGGAGCAGATCCTCGAGAACTACCTCAACATCACGTTCTTCGGCCAGCAGGCATACGGCGTCGAGGCCGCTGCCCGGCGCTACTTCTCCAAGAACGCCGCCGACCTGGAACTCCACGAGGCCGCCCTCCTCGCCGGTCTCGTCCAGTCCCCCACCTACTACGACCCCGTCAACTACCCCGACCGGGCGGTCAAACGCCGCAACATCGTGCTCAACCGCATGGCCGAGACGGGAGCGGCCACCAAGGCGGACGTCGCGGCGGCCAGGAAGAAGAAGCTGGGCCTCAAGGTCAGCAAGCCCAGGAGCGGCTGCATCACCGCCACCGACAAGGCCGGCTTCTTCTGCGACTACGTCCGCAAGATCATCCTGACCGACCCGGTCTTCGGCAAGACCGAGAAGGAGCGCAAGGACCTCTGGAAGCGCGGCGGCCTGACGGTCCGCACCACGCTCTCGCCCAAGGCGCAGAAGGCATCCGCGGAGGCTGCCACCGGCAAGGTCTACGAGGACGACCCCGTCGCCGCCTCAGTGGTCCAGGTGGAGCCGGGCACCGGGAGGATCCTCTCGATGGCCCAGAGCCGCCCGTACGGTCTGGACCAGAACAAGAACCAGACCCTGCTCAACCTCGCGGTCGACAACTCCATGGGCGGCAGCACCCACGGCTTCCAGGTCGGTTCCACCTTCAAGCCGATCATCGCCGCCGCCGCGATGGCCGACGGCATCAGTCCCACGAGCACCTACAAGAGCGACTGGAAGACCTCCTTCGGCCTGGGGGACTTCAAGGTCTGCGGCAACAAGCCCTACGGCAGCGGCAGCTGGGACGTCCAGAACGAGCTGGAGTCCGAGAAGGGCACCTGGGACATGACCGGCGCCCTCAGCAAGTCGATCAACACCTACTTCGTCGATCTGGGCCAGAAGGTCGGCCTGTGCGACGTCGTGGAGATGGCCGGGAAGATGGGGGTCCGCCTCGGCAGCGGCAAGCCCGTCGAGCAGAAGCCGGCGATGCTCCTGGGCGGGCAGAACATCAGCCCGCTGACCATGGCCGCCGCGTACGCCACGTTCGCCGACCGCGGCACCTACTGCTCGCCGGTCGCGATCGAGAAGGTCACCGACGCCGACGGCAAGAAGCTCCCGGTCCCCCGGACCAAGTGCGAACGGGCGATGTCCGAGCACATCGCGGACTCCGTCAACAAGATGCTCAAGGGCGTGGTGGAGGACGGCACCGGGACGAGGGCCGGCCTGACCGACCGCGACAACGCGGGCAAGACCGGTACGACGGACGGCCGCAAGGACGCCTGGTTCGTCGGCTACACCCCGAACCTCTCCACCGCCGTCTGGGTCGGCGACGACATCGGAGACCCGCAGGAGATGTACGACATCACCATCGGCGGCCAGTTCTACGCCAAGGTCTGCGGTGGCTGTCTGCCCGGCCCCATCTGGAAGACCGCGATGACCGGGGCCCTGCGTGGCGAGCCCGTCGAGTCCTTCAACGACGTCCGGGTGCCGCGAGCCGACACCGATGACAAGGAGGACCGGGGCCGCGGCGGGGACGACGACAAGCCCGGCGACCGCCGTCCCGGCAACCCGTTCCCCGACATCTCCCTTCCGCCCGGTGTCATCGGTGGAGGCGGCAACGGGGGCCCGGGCGGGGGCACCAGCACCATGGGCGGCACCACCGACGGCAGCACGGTCGGCACCACCGTGGGTGGTGTGACCGGTGGTGACACCGGTGGCACCACGACCGGCGGCGACAGCATCGGCGCCACCTCCACCACCGGGGGCTGGGACGCCGGAGGCGGCAACGGCACGAACAGCACCGGAGGTTGGCAGACCTCCGGCCAGGATGGCGGCTGGACCCCGCGGTAGCCGGCGCGGCTCGCACGAAGACACACGGAGGGGCCCCGAACCGGGGCCCCTCCGCCGTTCCTCCGCTTCCCTCCGGCCCGCCCGCGGGCCTGCGGTCAGCCCGCCAGGCGCTTCTTGACCGCGGCGGCCACCCGGCCGCCCTCCGCGCGCCCCGCCACCTTCGGGTTCACGATCTTCATCACGGCGCCCATGGCCCTCGGGCCCTCGGCCCCGGCCGACTTCGCCTCCGCCACGGCCTCGGCCACCAGCGCGTCCAGTTCCTCGTCGGCGAGCTGCTTGGGCAGGTACTCGGCGAGCACCTCGCCCTCCGCACGCTCCCGCTCGGCCTGCTCGGCGCGCCCGCCCTTGGCGAACGCGTCCGCCGCCTCGCGCCGCTTCTTGGCCTCACTGGTGATGATCTTCTCGACCTCGGCGTCGGTCAGTTCGCGGGCGCTCTCGCCCGCCACCTCCTCCTTCTGGATCGCGGTCAGCGTGAGGCGGAGGGTGGAGGAGCGCAGCTCGTCGCGCGCCCTGATCGCCGCGGTGAGGTCGTCCTGGAGCCGGGTCTTGAGCGTGGTCATGTCGGAAGTGTGCCAGGAGGCGGGGCTTGACGCCCACCGCATTGTGCCGCGCCGCCCCCCGCGCCTCTTCCCGCGCCGCCTCAGGCCCTCCCTTCCGCCGCCCTTCGCCCGGGCCCGGGCCCGGGCCACTCCCACCGCCCGCGCGTCCGCATCTCGCCCGCGTGTCTGCGACGATGGGCCCATGCGTGCGCGATACCCGCTCTCCCTCAAAATCCCCCTCGGCGTCACGGCGGTAGGCGCGGCCTGCCTCGCCTACTCGGCGGGCATCGAAGCCCGTTCGTTCCGCCTCCGGCGCGTCACGGTGCCCGTACTGCCGCGCGGGATGCGGCCGCTGCGCGTGCTCCAGGTCTCCGACATCCACATGGTCGGCGGCCAGCGCAAGAAACAGCGCTGGCTCCAGTCGCTGGCCGGGCTGCGCCCCGACTTCGTGATCAACACCGGCGACAACCTCTCCGACCCGGAGGCCGTCCCCGAGGTCCTGGACGCACTCGGTCCGCTGATGGAGTTCCCCGGCGCGTACGTCTTCGGCTCCAACGACTACTACGGTCCCCGGCTGCGCAACCCCGCCCGCTACCTGATGGAGAAGACCAGCGGCCGGCACGGCCTCAACGGCAACCCTCCGGTCGTCGGCGCCGTCCACAACCCGTGGGAGGGGATGCGCGACGCCTTCGACTCCGCGGGCTGGGTCGGCCTGTCCAACACCCGGGGCCGGATCAAGCTCGGCGGCGGCGAGGAGATCGCCCTCACCGGACTGGACGACCCGCACATCAAGCGCGACCGCTACGACGAGGTGGCCGGCGGTCCCGAGCACGACGCGGACCTCCCCCTCGCCGTCGTGCACGCCCCGTACCTGCGCGTCCTGGACGCCTTCGCCGCCGACCGCTACCCGCTGATCCTGGCCGGCCACACCCACGGCGGGCAGCTCCGGGTCCCCTTCCACGGCGCCCTGGTCACCAACTGCGACCTGGACACCGACCGGGCCCGCGGCCTGTCCCACCACGAGGCGGACGGCCACCGTTCCTACCTCCACGTCTCGGCGGGCTGCGGCGCCAACCGCTACACCCCCTTCCGGTTCGCCTGCCCCCCGGAGGCCACTCTCCTCACCCTCGTCGAGCGCCCCTGACCGCGCCCGCCGCACCTCCGCCGCACCCCGGAAACCGGATTTCTCCTGAGCGCGGGCGTGGGCTAAAGTAGTCCTCGTTGCACACGGGGTGTGGCGCAGCTTGGCAGCGCGCTTCGTTCGGGACGAAGAGGTCGTGGGTTCAAATCCCGCCACCCCGACAGAGAAACACCAGGTCAGGGGCCTGATCCGCGAGAGCGGGTCGGGCCCCTGACCCGTTTCTGGGGCTGCTTGGGAGCCGTTTGGGAGCCGACCTCGATTTCCGGCTCCCAGGCCATGGCGTGCCGAACGGGCCGTAGGCTCTGGATGTTGCGTTGCCACCGCGATGGGAGGGGGACGCGTTGTTGCAGCCACGCAGCGCCAAAGCGGTCGGGAAGGACTTCCCATATCGGCTCAGCACCATGTGCTACATCGAGGTGCACGGAGATGGCTCCGTGACCCACGGCCGGGACGCCGAGACTTATCGGCGGGCATGGGCAGGTGAGTCCCGGTTGTACGCCGTGTGGCCCGGTGAGTGGTCCAGCCATCTGTTCGTCATCGACGATCTGGACGAATATGCCAAAGCCTTCGGCATCGTCCACGACGAGGAGCGGACCGGTCTGGCGGACCACCATCACGACGTCCGGTGGGAGGTGGCGTCGTGGGAGGACAAGCTCGATGGCACCTACATCTCGATCGAAGTATGGCTCGACTGCGGCTGTGAAGTGCGTGATCTGAACGTCTTCGCCAAGCAGATGCGCGAGCAGCGAGGCTGGGACATCGCCACCACCAGAGGCTGGGGAAGCGGCGGTGGAAGCTACTCCATGCGCGCGAGAAGGAGGAGTCTCGAAGGGCGGCCCTCGACCGCAACCGCGAAAGGTGACACCAAGCGGTGAGAGATTCTCCGTACGACTTGTGTTGGGCCGGTCACTGACGGTACGACCGTCACCATGCACCGTTGGTCGCGTCTCAACGATCGCCAGCTGGCCTTACTCACCCGCATCGGCGAAGGCACCGATCCCGTCACCTCGGACAGCCCGGAACTTGCCCTCACTGCTCGGGCCCTGAAGGAGCGGGGGCTCATCGTCATGCCGAAGGACGGCAAGAGGTGGCGGGCGGAGATCACCGACGCCGGGCGCTTCTACCTGCGGCACGGGCACCATCCGGACAAACCCCCGCGTGTACCCCGGAGACAGCGGATCTCAGCCACCGATCGCGAGGCTTCGGACTCCGACCATGTCCAACAGAGCACGGCAGAGACCCGGGAGCCCTCCGCGCAGCGCACCGCCATGTCTCCTCGGCCCTCCACACAACCGTCCAACCCCTCGCCGGCGGACATCGGTCCCGCCCTGATCGAGGAGGTTCAGAAGGCCGGGCGCTTCCTGCGCATCCCCAACCCGGACGACGCAGAACGGGCCCGCTATCGCAGGGCGTTCGACGCGGCTCGCAAGTGCGCCCCGGCCGGGTACTACTTGAAGTACAGCGGGCGGGCCAAGGGCGACTTCTTCCTCGGCCTGCTCAGAGTGACCGGCGAGGACGACACGGAGTGGAACCGGATCCGGTTGCAACGGAGCCGGGTGATCACCGACATCGACGAGGTCCTCGCCCTGGTCAAGAGCGACCACAGCGCCTTCGAGGTCTCGGATGAGGTGCTTCCCCGCGTGCTGTCCCTGCTCCGGCTCCTGGGCGAGGAGGCTCTCCTCCGCCACGGGGACATCACGGTCTCCAAGAAGCGCAGGCAGCCGAGGCCGATGCTCACCGTCCACGGAAGGACGTACGAGGTCGGCTTCCGTGAGCGGGAGAAGCGGGTCCAGTACGTACCGGCCCAGAACGGCAGGCGCAGGGTGTATGACTGGCAACGGGTCATCCCCGCGCATCGCATGGAGCCGTCCGGGGAGCTGGAGTTGCACCTCAGTCAGCAGCAGGGGTACGGGCGCCTCTGGCAGAAGGAGTGGGCGGATACTCCCAAGAAGCGGCTTGAGGATCAGATCGGTTCCGTCCTCCGAGCGCTGAAGAAGCACGCCGAGGAGCAAGAGCGGGAGCGACTGGCACGCGAGGCGGAGCGGCGCCGACAGGAGGAGGAGCGGAAGCGGCAGGAGGCCGAGCGCCGGCGGTTGGAGGCCGAGGAGCGGGAACGCACCCGGCGGGATTGGGAGGCCGACATCAGCGTGGCCTCGATCAAGGCCGTGGACGCCGCACGGGCCGAGCATTTCGGAACCGCCTTGGAGCAGTGGCGAACCGCCGGGGAGATCCGGGCCTTCTGCGCAGCATTGGATGAGGCCGCCGCCCACGCGGGCGAACCCGATGAAGCCGAGAGGCTGCTGCAGTGGTCGGCGTGGGGGAAGGCGGAGGCCGACCGCCTCGACCCCACACTGAACGGCCGGGGTCTCGCCGGGCGAAACTTCCACGCGGAGCCGACGGGAGAGGAGCTGCGCCCCTTCCTCGACGGCTGGAGTCCTCACCGCCCCGAGAAGGAGAAGCCGCCCGCGGAACCCTCCCCGCCCAAACCCGACGTGGCGGCGTGGCGCGGTGTTAGCGACGCACTTCGGGACCAAGGCTGGAGATATGGACGCCAAGGTCGCGCTCAATGGTGGAGGCGATGACACCGTGGCCGCGTTCGCGCAGGGCCTTCACGGCACGCTCGACGAGCTCACCGAGCCGTAGGACCTCGGCGCGCAGGGCGACCAGCTCGTCGTAACGCTCCGCCTTGTCCTCACCGCACCACTCCCGGACGGTCCGCAGGGCGGCCGCCTCGGCGTCCAGTTTGCGGTCGTCCCGACGGCCGTACGAGTACCAGGATGACTGGGTACGCTCCTGCTCGATGTCCTGCTGCTTGCGGTCCACCTCCGGGAGGATCTCATCGGCGAGGCGGGCGGCGACATGGCGTGCAACGCATTCGGTAATCTGCCAGCCGGCCAAGCACAGGCCGTTGCGGTCCTCATGGAGCATCGGGCGCGCCCGCAACTCGGTGGGGTCCATGCCGATCAAAGGTGCTGTGTCGTCGAGGCGACCGAGTTCCAGGACGCCCGCGTCGGCCACGCCGCGGCGCAGCCGCAGCCTGTTCTTCGGCCGGACGAACCCGAGGATCATTCGCGCCGCCTCGAACTCGGCGCTGCCCCGCATATCCCTCGACGCCTCGGCCAGGGACAGCTCACTTACGTCATCCGCGCGGAACGCCTCGACCTCATCCCAGCGTGCGACCAGGCATCCGAGACTCACCCACTCCTGCAGACCGGCCTCGTCCCCCTCCAGGAACCGGATATGAACCCGTCCTGTCCTTCCCGACCCGTTCACCCGGACGATTTCCACGTGGTGGACGGCGCTGCCCAGCTCCTTCGGCCTGGCCCGGTAGGCCCAGTGTTCCCCGATCTCCATGCGCTTATTGAGCCAGGCCGATCGGGCCCTCCGCAGCGTTTCCCGGAATCGGGTTCCTTGGAGCGATGACCATCTCCGGAGGTTGCCCCGGGGCAGAACCTCCAGTCTTCGGAGCGGGCAGCCCAACCGCTCCTGTCATGGCCACCTTCGGCGCCACCCTCCACAAGGAGCCATTCGCAACCTGCTCGTGGCGGACTTGGCCTGAACCGCGTGCCGTCCGGGCCTCAGGTACCCGGACGGCGCTTTCCGGAGCGGTCTCAAGGTAACGCGATGTGAGGCATTCGGTTCAACTCCTCCTCGTGCTGGAGGAGACGCCGCGCAACAGCACATCGAGAAGTTCCGCCAGGGTCCGGTTCTCGTCGAGCGCTGCCCGCGCTCTCGCGTGCAGGGGTTCCGCCACGGTATGAAACTGCCGGCGCACGTCCGGACCGGGCCAGGCGACGCCCAGCCGCGCGAAGGCCCGGCCGGTAATCTCACGTGCGCTCCGTCCCTGGGCGATTCCCGGGATCTCATCACTCCGTGAGCGGAGTTCGTGCAGAAGCCACCAGCGGTCCTCGGGGTCGGCGGGCCGGACCGCGAGGACGCCTCGGCGAGGTGCCGCGGGTACCAGTGTGATCGCCGTACGTGCTCCGTCTGGTCGCGAGGCAACCAGAAGTGTTCCCGGCTCACAGACCGCACTCGGCTCGGCGGGGCCCTGGTGTTCCGCATGGCCGACATACGGCATGGTGGTGCCCAAGACATCGGCCGGAGCCACCCAGGTGATGTCCGTTTCGCTGTCTTCCGGAGAGGTGCCGGGGGAGGATTTCCCGGTCACCGCGCGGGCGACCGTGCCAAACGTACAGGACGTCCACGATGCCCGATGCCGCGCCCAGGACGCGTGGCAGGCATCCGCCACGGCGACCGCACCGGCGGCGATCTGCCGGTTGAGGTCCGTCTTCGCCTCCATCAGGGCGACCAGCTCGCAGAGCTTGTCGATCTGCTCGCGTGGCGGAACCCACACCTGCATCTTCTTCAGCGCGTCAAGACTGAGCGTCGGCTCGACATGGGCGGAGACATGCCGGCCAATCCATGACTGGGCAAAGGGAGTCCGGAACCAGATCCTCAGCCATGGTGTGATGCGCGGATCTTTCGCTCTGACGATGCCGACGGACCGGGTCGCGATCCATCCCGCATGCTGCCTGGTGACCAACGCGGCATCGCCGACTCGGCGGACTAGGACGACGACCAAGTCCCCCTCTTTGAGGACTGCTCGTGTTCTCCTGGTGATGGCCGTGGCGACACCGTCGGGCCGGTTCGCCATGACACGCCCGTCACGGATGTCACCCGCCCGGATGACGCCCTGGTGGTCGGGAAGGTCCCGGTCGTGAACTCCGTAGGTGAGCAGGTCATCGGCGAGCTCACCCACTGTCGTCTCCTTCCAGGGACCGAACCTCCCCGGGTGGATGGCGGCGACGAAGTCACGCATCACAGCTCCCCCAGAACACGCAGCAGGTCGGTCTCCAGTCTGTGGGACTCTTCGAACCTGGCCTGGAGCTCCTCCACGAGTGCCGCGACACGTCCATCCTCCGTGATCGCCTCGTCGGCCGACTCACTCGTGTACAGCGGAGGCAGCAGGTCGTACTGGTGGTCGGCGATCTCCTGGAGGGAGAGGGAGCGGCACCAGCCGGACTCGTCCTGGTAGGAGGCCTGTGTCTGTACGGTGGCCGGTGGCGCGCCTCTCCACGCGGCGAGGGTGCGCAGGATCCTCTCCGTACCGTCGCTCCCAAGGCGCCGCTGCCGGGTGCCGGGCACCGTCTCATACGCGCCCCGGGCGTCGATGAGGAGAACCTGACTACGCCGGTCGCTCCGTCCCTGTCCCCGTTGGGGACCCTTGTCCCGGTTCAGTAGCCACAGGCAGGAAGAGATACGCGTGTGGGGGAACAGACCGGGCGGCAGTGCGATCACGCATTCGACGAGGTCGCTGCGGACCAGCCGCTTGCGGATCTTCTGCTCGACCGGCCGGACTCCCGTGGCGGCGCCGTCGGCCATGAGGATCGCGGCCCTGCCCTCGGAGTCGAGGGCATGCGCGATGTGCAGGATCCACGCGAAATTCGCGTTGTCCCGCGGCGGGAGCGCGTCATCCGGCCACCTCGGGTCGCCTCTGCGTGGCGTCTCCGCTCCCCGGAAGGACATGTTGAAGGGAGGATTCGCCAGCACGATGTCGTAGAAAGAGTCCGACGGCTTCTCAAGGCTGTTCACCGCCGGGCCGATGTGCCCGTCGAGGCCGTGCGCACTGAGGTTCATCCGTGCGATCTGGAGTGTGCCGGCATGGAGGTCCTGCCCTGTCAGTGCCAGGCTCGGATGCAGTCCACCCAGACTCTCACTGACCTGGCGAGCGGCCTCGATCAGCAGTCCGGCCGAGCCGCACACCGGGTCGAGCACACTCTGCCCGTCCTGCGGGGCTGCCGCCGCCACCATCAGCCGCACGATGTCGGGCGGTGTGAAGTAGTGGCCGCCCTTCGCCTGCGCGGAGGACAGATCCTGGAGGCACTGCTCCAGCAGCTCGCCCCGCCGAACGGCCTGGTCGATGGCTTTGACCAGATACCGGAGAACCGTGTCGGCCGTTCGGGGAAGGTACGGCACGGATTCCCCACCCGCATCGGCGCCATCTGATTCGTCCGTCCGCGGCAGCCACTGGCTCAGGCAGTACCGCACATAAGGGCTCAGGGGCTGCTGGTCCTCCGCTCGGCGGACAAGCGACGGCCAGGAGGGCTTCTCGGCCTCCCGCCGTCCGTCCGGGCCGTCCTGTGCCCGGCTCGCCCGGCTCTTCATGTAGATGAGACCGACGACAACCCGGCCGGCGTCGTAGAGGTTCAGCAGACCGCCGAGGTCACGCGTCAGCCGCCGCACTCGACGCGACACCGCGTCCGGTCTGTCTGCTGTCGTCCCCACCTCCGGGTTCCCCCGGCGTACGCGCTGCTCGCCGCTCATGCTCACACCAGCCCGAAGGTGGACACGAACAGGAGGGCCAGGGTCAGCGCGGCGGCGAAGGTCTTACCACCCGCCTGGATCGCCTCCGCCGCACCGGCCCCGCTGTATGTCTTCACGATCGCACCCAGCAGCGCTGTGGCCAGTGCCACCAGGAACGCCGTGAGGCCGAGCATCAGTGTCCACTTCACGTGTGACTCCCCCTCGCGTTATGCGCGCAAGCCCAACCGAGGCCCGTGCGCGGTGTGTCCGGCCCGCTTCCTGTCTGCCGAGCCACGAGAACTGTAGAGCCTCAGGGGCAAGTGCCGCTCAGAGCACGCCGTTTGGGATTTCCCAAAGGAA
Organism: Streptomyces shinuiensis; assembly: GCF_043660855.1. Classification (NCBI taxonomy): domain Bacteria; kingdom Bacillati; phylum Actinomycetota; class Actinomycetes; order Kitasatosporales; family Streptomycetaceae; genus Streptomyces; species Streptomyces shinuiensis. The sequence goes on from NZ_JBIHML010000001.1 coordinate 2,679,124, forward strand.
GAGAGCGCGCATAGGGCCGTTTGAAGAGAAGCACGCTGTTTGGGTTCTGAGCGAGTCCCGGCTACACCGGACGCTCCTCGGACAGGGCGCGGACGGGTCCCCAGCCGCAGTCCAGCCGATGGTCCCGGGTGCAGGAGCCGGTCGATCAGTGCCGCACCTTGGGCGCCGTAATCAGAACACGTTGCGGGAGCCAGGGATCGTCAATCATGCCGCCCCTTCCGGCGGTGTGGGGGCATCAATCACCGACCCGTCTGTACCGGACCGGCAGTTTCTCTGCGGGCGCGCAGGATGCCGTCGAGCACACGAACCGGTGAGGTGGGGGACCATGGCCAACCGGGCGTCGAGTGCTGCCTCCCACTGGTCGGTGAGGCCGTTCATGAGGCGCTTGCGCATGCCGGGGGTGACGTGGGCGTAGCGGGCGGAGACGGAGCCGTCGATGTGGCCCATGCGTTCGTCCATGAGGACCTTCTCGGTGCCGAGGTCCTCCATCACGGTCCGGTGGGTGTGGCGGAGGCCGTGGGGTGTGAGGCCCTTGGCGATCGGGAGCCAGCAGGCGTCGGCCCGTCCGCCGGCGCCGCGACCGCGTGCCGGGATGCCCGGCCAGGGCTCGCCGAGCAGGGGGGCGGGCCGGGCCTCCTGGGGTGCCTTCTTCGGGTACCAGCCTGAGGCGGCCGGGGTGAACAGCCAGGTGGCGAAGCCGTTGCGGCGCCAGTGGGCCGCGTTCTCCGTCGGCGCGCCGCCGCGTATGAAGTTGAGTTCGGTGATGGCCGTCTCCACGCGGGCGCGGGTGTCGTCGCGGACGCGCTCGGGGTGGTTGAGGACGTTGGAGACCGTGCCGGTGGAGACGTCGGCGCGGCGGGCGACGTCCGCCAGCTTGGCGCCCTGGTGCCCGCCGGTGCGTGCCGTGCCCTGGCCGCGGAAGACGTACCGCTTGCCGTGGCAGGGGCACGGGGACGGTTTGGTACGGGCGATGTGGTCGGCGATCAGGGCGGACAGGAAGTCGGGGGCGTCGATGGTGCGGTAGCTGTCGTCCTTGGGCGGGCAGCGGATCAGCGTCCCGGAGTCCAGCTCGTACAGCTGGTGCTCGACGCGGACGGCGCCGGGGCGGGTGAACTCGGTCTCCAGGCCGACGATCTCGCCCCACCGCATCCCGGTGTACGCCATGAGGACCACGGCGACGAACTCGTCGTCGCGGCCGGAGAGCAGCGCGGCTCTCTCGGCGATCAGCAGGGCGCCGAGAGGATCGGTGATGGCCTTCTCGGGGCCGCGGTCGCGGGAGCGGCCGGCGCGCTTGCCGCGCCCGCGGCGTCTGGCCGCCGGGTTGGAGGTGATCAGGCCCTCGTCGATCGCGTCCTCAAGGATCAGGTGGAGCGTGGAGCGCCAGGTCTTGACGCTGGAGGCCGCGTAGAGGGCCTTCTCCTTCTTCTCCCACAGGTCGACGTCCGAGCGGAGGATGCCGGCGAGCGCCTTGTCCTCGAACGCGGGAAGCAGGTGCTCCTCGATGTGGCGCTTGTAGTTCTGCATGGTCGAGGCGGCCAGGTCCTGGGCGGCGTACCAGCGGTTCGCGTACTCGCCGAAGGTCTCCTGGCCGAGCGCCGGGTCGCGCCAGTCGCCGCGCCGGTACCTGTTCTCGGCCTCGCTCGCGGCACGCTGGGCCTCGCCCTTGGTGGCGAACCTGACCGCCTTGCCGCGCTCGTCGACGACCGTGAGGTGCTTGCCGGGCGCGGTCTTGTACCGGCCGCGCCAGTAGTTTCCGCGCTTCTCCGCGAAACCCAACTTCCGGTGGCTCCTTCGCTTCTGTCTGCTGCGTGTCGGGGTGCGGCTACGCGGTGGCGTCGTACTGGGCCCGGCGCGGTGGCCGGGCCCGCAGGCGGTTCACCGGAGTGGTGGGGTGGCGGCGCGGCTGTGGGGATTCGTCTCGGGAGGCGGCCTGGGAGGACGGAGCGGCCACGTTCCCGGCCGGCTGGGCGGGCCGTGCCGGTGTCTCCTCGTGGAGGCGGATGATCTCGGCGAGGTGGCCGGCGGTGAAGCGGTAGGCACGGCCGACGCGGGTGTACGGGATGAGGCTCCGCCGGGCCCGGTCCTTGACCCACCAGGCAGAGCAGCCGAGTGCTTCGGCGATCTCCTCGGGTCGGTAGAGGCGCGGCAGAGGGGCGTCGCTCGGGTTGTGCGGGAAGCATGCGGTCGCGGGCGTGGGCGAAGGTCGGTGCAAGGGCGGCGGGTCCTGACTCGGTGGTGGGCGTGCTCGGTCAGCGGTACCGGACGGGCCTCGTCACGGGGCGGTCGGGCCCTGCAGCAGCACGAGGGGCGAGACGAGGAGGGCTTCGGCGATCGCGGCGAGGTCGTCGACGTCGCAGCGGCGCTGGGCGCGTTCGATGCGGGACAGCATCGCGTTGGACATCGGGCGGCCGAGGGCGGTCACCCGGCCGGCCAGCTGGCGCTGCGCGAGGCCGCGCTCGGTGCGGAGGATTTCGATGGTCCGGGCGGCCCGTATTCCTACGGGGCCGATTTCCAGTGATCGCGCTGCCATATCTCCATTACTAGCCTGCATTCGCCGGTTTGGTTAACCGGCGATCGTGGTCTATGTTGCGCCTCACTCGGCACACACGCGGAGGGTTCTCCGCAGCCGGGAGGCCCGGGGCCGCGATACTGAACGGCACTCGGAAGAGGCTCTGACGTGGGGTGTTGTGTTGTAGCTTCCCCGGCGGGAGCCCGTCAACGGCTTAGTGATGTGATTCTTCCGGCTCGACGTCCAAGGGCAGTTTTTTGGTCAACCGCCGATCGTGCCCTACCGTTTCCGCACCGCCCTTCACAGCCCGCTTTGCGGCGGCTCTTCTGCCGTCAGAGATTCGGCTGTATCGGGCTGGACTTGCATGTCCTGGGTGTGGCTATGTTGACGACACCCCCGGAAAACGCGACCGGCCATCAGCGCACCCCGCGCCAACGGCCGGCCACCTCCCTGCCCTTCACGCCCGAACCGCCGCAACCGACGGTGAGCCGTGGACGCCCGCCCACCGCCCGCCGAGTGAGGACCGCTCCTCTTGGCACGCATCCGCACCATCAAGCCCGAAGCATTCGTCTCCGAGTCCCTGGCCGCCGTCACCCTGACCGCTGAGCGGACCTTCTTCGGCTTGCTCACCCAGGCCGACGATCAGGGCCGCCACCGCGACCATGCCGCGATCATCGCCGGACAGCTGTGGGTCCTGCGTCCGGAGCACACGCCCGCCGAGGTCGAGAAGGACCTCGCCCAGCTCGCGGACGCCGGCCTGATCTGCCGCTACAAGGGCCCGGACGACAAGCGCTACCTGCACATCGTCACCTGGCACCAGCACCAGAAGATCAACCGGCCCAGCAAGAGCCGCCTCCCCGGCTGCCCGCACCACGGCGCTCCGTCCGGCACCGCGGGGAGCACCACCGCGCCTGCCGCACGGGCCGGTGTCACGGAGCCCGCACCACCGCCTCACGGAACCCCCCATGAAGGCTCCCGTGAGATGCGCGAGTCCACACCGAATCCCGGCCCTGCTGACGAAACCGCAGGTGAGGACGGTTTCACGGAACCCTCCGTGAAGAAGCACGGAGACCTCCCGGCAGCGGCGGTGACACCTCACCGTCCGGATCTAGGACCTAGGATCATGGATCTAGGAACTACTCCGTCGGGGGGCGCGAGCGCCCCCGCACCCGACACCGTCTCGGCCCGGCAGCTCATAGGCGAGTACGTCACCGCCTGTGCCCACCGCCCCCCGAAGGACGTCCTGGGACACCTCGGCCGGGAGATCGGCAAGCTGCTGGCCGAGGGCATCGATCCCGCCCACATCCGTTCTGGGCTGGAACGCCACCGCGCCAAGGGCCTGCACCCCAGCACACTCCCCAGCCTCGTCCACGAGGCGATGAACGCCACCCGAACCGCACCCGCCGCCCACCGCCCGTGGACGAACCCGGCCGACGTCGAGGCGGCCTATGGAGGCGAGCTGTGACCACCGCCCACACCCGCGCGCCGCAGCGCGTCGGCCCGCTGGCCGACCGGCTCAACGCGATCCTCACCGCCCGCGGCATCGACCCAGATGCTCCTCTGGACGAACCGGCCGACGAGCCGGTCACCGCGCTGGAGCTGGCCGACGCCCGCATACCCGCCCGCTACCGCCGCGCCCTGGCCGACCACCCGCGGATCACCGCCTGGGCCGACACCATCGCCCGCACCGGCCGCCCCGGGCCGGGCGGCGCCCCGGGCATCGCCGAGGGCCCGTCCCTGCTGATCGCCGGACCCACCGGCACCGGCAAGACCCACCAGGCATACGGCGCCATCCGCACTCTCCTGGCCGCCGGGGTCCGCCTGCGCTGGGAGGCCATCACCGCCGCCGACCTCTACGCCCGCCTGCGCCCCCGCTCCGGCCACGACGGCGAACGCGACCTGCAAGCCCTGGCCCGCTGCCCGCTGCTGCTCCTGGACGACCTCGGCGCCGCCAAGGCCAGCGACTGGACCGAGGAACTCACCTACCGGCTGATCAACTACCGGTACGAGCACCTGCGCCCCACCCTGATCACCACCAACCTCCCCACCACCGAGCTGCGCACCGCGCTCGGCGACCGCGTCGCCTCCCGCCTCGCCGAGATGACCGACCGCGTCATCCTCACCGGCTCCGACCGACGCCGGACACCCGCGCACGCCCCGGTGCCGACCGCTGTGGCCGCCCCTCCGCCGACCCCGGTCCCAGGACGCACCCGCTGAGCAGTCCCGCATCCGAAAGGAACGGCGGCGGACCGGCCCGCCGCTGAAGAAGACGACCAGACTCTCGCGGTCCCCGCCGAACAGGGCCGGGGACCGGACCACCCGGGACCACGGTCCCCGCAGTCCCCGGTCCTCTCAGAGACCGGTAGCCGGGGACCGGAACGCGGACCGCGCTGGGCACCGGGGACCGGGGACCGAACCATGTCGGGGACCGCAGCCCCCTCGGGGACTGTGGGACCGTCCCGAAGATCGGGTACCGCGCACACCCACCGGGACCACGGACCAGCATCACCCCAGGTCTGCCGCCCATGGCCCCTCTGCGCAACTCCGTTCCCCGGGACCACCGCCTGCCTGCCGACCACGGGACGGTCCCCGCAAACCGACAGCAGATCCCGTTCGGGGACCGTCCCCGCCCGCAGGCACAGGCGGCGGGGACCGAGCCGGGACCGGGACCATCCCGGGGACCGAAAACCGCGAACCGCCCCGGGGACCGAGGACCGCAGGACAAAGCCAGCGAAGACGGGACCCAGACGCGGTCCCACCAAGCCGCTGCACGGCTCCCAGTGAATACGCCGGACAAGGACCGTCCGCGAGCAGGGCGGCAACGACATCACGAGCCCGCCACGCCCTGAACCTCTGATCGCCTTCGTCCGGCGCCCCCACCCACAACCACCACGGAGACACCGCGCATGCACCACCCACATGCCAACCGCGCCCATCGATTGCAGCAGGAGGCGACCACCCCAGCCCACAGCCGAGCAAGTTGGAGGTCCGGACACTCCCCCGCAGGGGGAGCACCCGGCCCCGGCCCCGCCCCGGGGGTGGCGGGGCCCGCCCGGCACCAAGGGGCGCCGGGCGGGAGGGCTGCGACCGAGGGCGGACCGCAGCCAAGCAAGGCCAGCCGCAAGGGCAGGGCAAGGAAGGGGAAGGCGCGTCCGCGTGACATGAAGCAGCGCCCCGCGCACAGTGTCCGCCTCAACGACCAGGAACTCGCCGTCATCCAGGCCAGCGCCGACCACGTCGGCATGAGCGTGGCCGGGTTCCTGGCCCACTCTGCCCTGGCCGCCGCCCGCGACCAGTCCCGCACCGCAGCGGCCATCGCCACCGAGCGGGACATCCTGACGGCCCTGTTCGGTGTGCGTCGCCAGCTCGGCTGGGCGGGCAGCAACGTCAACCAGATCGCCAAGGCCCTCAACTCCGGTGCCGACGTACCGCACTTCGCTGCCGCTCTCGCCGACCTGCAGCGCGCCGCGCAGGCCGTCCAGCGGGCAGCCGACAGGGTCGCCGGCGGGTCGGAGGACGAGGCGGCTTGATCCCCCGAATCCACCGGCAGGGCAGCAACACCCTCGGCCTGCTGCACTACCTGTACGGCAAGGGCACCCACGAGGAGCACACCGACCCCCACTTGGTCGCTTCCTTCGACGGCATGGCCCCCGACCCCGGCCGCGACCCGTCAGTGACGAAGAAGGACCTCCAGCACCTCCTCGACCAGCCCCTGCACCTCCTCGACGCCGACCAGCGCCCGGCCAAGCATGTGTGGCACTGCTCGGTGCGCGCCGCGCCCGACGACCCACCCCTCACCGACGAGCAGTGGGCTGCGATCGCCCACCGCATGGTGGCGGCCGCCGGCATCGACCCCGGCGACGGCGCGGGCTGCCGCTGGGCCGCCGTCCGCCACGCCGATGACCACATCCACCTCATCGCCACCCTCGTCCGCGAGGACGGCCGCCGCCCCGACCACCACCGCTCCGGACAACGCGCCCAGGCCGAGGCCCGCCTGATCGAAGCCGACTACGGCCTGCGCCGCGTCGCCCCCGGCGACGGCACCGCCGCCCGGCGCCCCACCAGCGCCGAACGCCACAAAGCCCAACGCCGCGGCCGCCGCCGCACCGCGCGGGAGGAGTTGCGCGAGACCGTCCGCCAGGCCGTGGTCGGCGCCACCGACGAGGCGGAGTTCTTCAACCGGCTCGCCGCCGCCGGGCTCCTCGTCCGCACCCGCGTCCTGCCCTCCGGCGATCTCGGCGGCTACACCGTCGCCCTGCCCGGCGACCACAATCAGCACCACGAGCCCGTCTTCTACGCCGGCTCCACCCTCGCCCCCGACCTGTCCCTGCCCCACATCCGCGCCCGCTTCGACGCGATCGGTCCTGCATCCGCGCCGGACCACACCGACCAGCCGGGCCCCTCCCCGCAGCATCCCGCACCGTCCACCGCACGGCGCGCAGCCACCCACGCGGCGTGGGCCGCACTGCTCGTCCTTGACCAAGGCGACGACGGTGCGGCTGCCGCACAGATCGCCGCCACCGGCGAGATCCTCGACGCTCTGGCCACGACCTCCGCCCTCTACACCCGGCAGCAGCTACGCGAAGCGGCCTGGACGTTCGAGCGGGCCTCCCGCTCCCACACGCGAGCAGAATTCCGCCATGCCCAAACCCTGCGCCGCGCCGCCCGCGACCTCCGCCACAGCGGCCCGGCACTCGGCCGAGGCGAGGACGGCGCCACCACCGCCATGCTGATCGACACCCTGTTCTTCCTGACCACCGCCGCCGCCCACTGGCACGCCAGACGCCACCACGCCCAGCAGGCCGAAGCCGCCCACCAGGCCGCCACCCACCTGCACGCCGCCTACACGGTGGCCGCCGAAGAACCGATGGCCCGCCTCCGGGAGCAGGGCCAGCGCCTGGCTCGGCCCGTCCGCGACCAGGCCGCCGCCCTCCTGCACGCCGCCGCACCGCAGCTCGCCGAGCAGATACTGCGCGAGCCGGGCTGGCCCGCCCTGGCCGCCACCCTCACCCGCGCCCACCGGGAACTGCACACCGCCCACTCCCTCAGCGACACCCTCACCTGGCGCCTGCGCCACCTCGCCGACCTACCGGCCGACACCACGCCAGCCACACGCCCCAAGGCCCCGGCCGCCCCTGCCCAGCAGGCCCGCCCAGCACGGAGCGGACCACCCACCCGCCCCAAGACCCCGGGACGCAGCAGATAAGCCCTGGCCCACCGGAGTGGCCGGCCGATCAACGACCGAGCGGCCGGGCAGACAGCGCCCGGCCGCTCAGCGTGTGATCCGGTCTACCGGCGAACCTGGATCAGCGCGTGGGTGCCGCTGGTGCGCCAGCCCGCACCAGCCCCTTCGAGGGCATCCAGCGTCTTCCGCTCCAGCCCCACGACGACGTCGGACTTCAGGGTGCGCAGCGCCGCGACCGCACCGGGGAAGTACGCCGTCAGGTCGGCGAACGGCGTCGTGGCGTCCCACATCCGGTCGCCCACGAGCCGGCGGTAGTTGAGGTCGCCCTTCAAGATGGTCAGCGTGACGGCCGCGAACTCCTCCCGCAGGTCCACCGGCATCTGCGCGTACGGCAGCGGCGCGCAGAAGAACGGGTGGGTGCGCACTTCCAGGCGTCCTGCCGCCATGGCCTCCCACAGCCGCCCGCCGATCCTGCCGGCCTCACCGGGCGCCTGGCCGAGGCGGCGGAGGCAGTCGACGACGTCCGCCGTCATCGCGTCGGAGACGTAGTACGGGTAGGGCTTGACGTGGAGCACGACCCGCCCGGCGTGCCGGTGCACCAGGAGGTGGTCGACGAGGACCAGGTCCGGGACCAGTTCCCGCCCGGCGTTGTCCGCCACCACGGCGACCGTGGAACCGGCTCCGGCGGGCAGGAGCCGCCAGAGCACGGCGCTGTCGTCAGCCACCAGCCCACCGGTGACGTCACCGGGGGCCGGCTCCCCCTGCGTGACGCGGAAGCCGAGGTCGGCGCGGTTGCCCCAGAGCGAGGCGTGGAGCAGAGCCGTGGCCCGCTCATCGGCCGGCGCGTCGGCGAGCGCGTCCAGGGCCCGCAGTTCCTCGTCCACCGCCGCCCCGCGCAGTTCGGCCTGCTTGAAGGGGGCGAAGGGATCGACTCCCCGCCACGGTCCCCCACCGAAGTACTCGACGGCGCCCAGCAGCCTGCGGTAGAAGTAGCTCTCCGCCCACAGGAACGGGGCGTCGAACCACGACCGCCCGAAGTGTTCCCGCCCCCAGGCCGACCACTGCCCCCGGTCGTGCTCCGAAGGGGCGAGAGGTTCGATGACACCGCCGGTGATCTCCTCCAGCAGGGCATCGAGGGCCTCGTGCTGCCGGCGGCCGTACGGGAAGGCGTCCCGCACCTGCTGGATCAGCGCCGGATGCCGCTCGGCCAGAACCCCCCAGGCGAACGAGCCCGGCTCGTTGCTCAAAATAACCGGGGCGCCCGGTCCTGGTCCGGTAGCGGGGCGGGAGCCGCGATCGTCCTCCTCGCCCCAGATACGTGAGGTTTTCTCCGCCACAGCGCTCGAGCCTTTCGGGTATCGCTCATTCGGGCCACCGTCTCCCGTGGTCGGCCCCGAGAAGTCCCTCCGTCACACGGCTCGGCCACGCATCCCCGCCTTGTCAGGGAAGGAAGCGCCCTCACAGGTGGCCTCCTCCTCTATGGCGCAGGCGATCGCCGACCACGGGGCACGCAACGTACTGAAGAGCGACCAGTAGCCGCACATGTCCCTGACCACGGCCCCCACACCAAGGCGCACAGCGTCTCGGTCGATGGCACCTATGACTCGCCGGGTGATTCCGCCCGCCCCACGGGCGGCTGGGGTGATCCCGTGCCCGAGGAGGAGAGTGGCCGTACGGATGGCGTCCAGCGTGGTCGGCGGCGCAGCCCCGGCGAAGCCTCCGTAGATCAGTTGGTGCCAGCGCTCCTGGGTGCGAGCCCATGCCAGGCGTTCCAGCCCGCTGCCGAGGTCTACGGCCATGCGCTCTGGGTGTTCGGTGTTCCACAGGAGGACGATGTCGCCAAGGGTGTGGTCCAGATGCCGGAAGCGTAGCGTGATGCCCTCGACCTGTCGTCGGCGCCACGGGGACAGCTTGCCGACGATGCTCAGGTGCCGGGCATGGAAGCCGAGTCGGGACAGGACCGTCAGCCAGCCGTCGAGAATGGTTCCGTACTCGTCCAGGCTGCTTACACGTTGGACCCGGGAGACATTGACGAAGGAGGTCAGAAAGCCGTCCTCCAAGTGGCCGGCGGCGTCGCGCCGGCCAGTGAAGCGAACGACCGGCTGAGGAAGGAACCCGTCTCGGTACGTGCGGAGTTGGCCGTCCTTGAGGAGTGGGTCGAGTGCCTGGACCGCGGAGATGGCCAGTTCGGTCTCCCGGCCCCAGCGGAGGGGGAGACAGGCATCGCGTGCGGCACCGCATCGCGCGAAGCCGACCTCCAGAGAGTCGAGCAGTTCCCTCCACGAGGGCGTTCTACGCGGTGGCCTGTAAGGGGTACCGCGGTTCGGATGGCGGACCTCGATGTGGCGGCCGTCGGCCGTGAACTCCCAACGCGGGCCTAACGCGGCACGCAGCGCGCCAGGTATCCGCTGGGCCAAGTCGTCCCCGGCTGTGCGGCTCGCCCGGGTCAGCACGGCCGTGCCGCCATCGCCTGGAAGTGGCGTGCCGGGTCGAAGCGCCGCATCCCGACCTCCTGGACCCGGCGATGGTCGAGGCCCTCCGCCTGCTGGATCACGTCGGCGAGCCTCCGAGCCGCCGTCTCGTCGTCCTCCCGCGGGTCGACGACGGTGACCGCGCCTGTCTCGTCGCACAGGGCGGCTTGGGCGCACGTCCCATCCCGCCAGGTCAGAGCGGCCATGGGGGTGCCGGCGCGGAGGGATTCACCGAAGACGGCGGCGCCCGCTTCCACGTACGGGCGGGCGTACGTGTAGACGAAGACGGATGCCGCGGCGATCGCCGCGGTTTTGGCGGGGCCACCGAGTTCTCCGACCCACTTCACGTGGTCGGCAGTGAGGAGTCGATCGTGGCGGTGGACGTACTCCTTGTCGAAGACGGGGCCGACGATCTGGATCCGGCGACCGAGGATCTGCGCCGCCCGCACCGCGATGTGCGGGGCCTTGTCCTCGTCGATCCGACCGAGCCAGACGAGGTCGGTACCGGCGGTGGCCGGAGGTTCCTCCTCACGCAGGCCGAGGTGAACGGCGAGTTCGGGGATCGGCCGGTGGTCGGCGTAGCGCTCGGTCATCTCGGGCGAGTAGCAGTAGAGCCGCGACCGCCGGCCGTCGAAGGCAGTGGGGGTGTGCCGGAAGACGGGCGAGTGCTGGAACGTGGCCACGTCGCAGTCCAGTCGGCTCCAGGTGCGGGTCCAGGCGGGAAGCGACGGGTACTCGTGACCCACGACCAGGAGGTCGTACCCCGCGCCGCGCAGCTCGCGTTCGGCGAGCGATCCAGGAGTGATGTCCTCCAGGCGGACCGGCTTGCGGACCCAGTCGCGTTCCAGATCCGTGAGCCAGCCCGGCCCGAGGAGGTGTACGTCGGCGCCTGCGGCGCGGGCACCTACGGCGACCGCCCACAGCCATCGTTCGATCCCGCCGTATCCGGCGGGTGGAAAAGTGTAGCTACCAGGGAAGTCGCAGACGCCGACGAGCACTATGCCTCCGGTGTTCCGTCCGCCGAGATCCGGCGGAAGCCGAGGTACGGGACGAGGGATTCGGGCAGGAGGATGGAGCCGTCCTGCTGCTGGCACTGCTCAAGGAGAGCGGCCAGGGTGCGGCCGATGGGAAGACCGGAGCCGTTGAGGGTGGCGACGAGTTTGGGCTTGCCGTCCTCGCCGCGAGTCCGGATGTTCGCCCGGCGGGCCTGGAAGGTGCCGAAGTCGGAGACCGAGGAGATCTCGCGGTACGTGTTCTGGCTCGGGATCCAGACCTCGATGTCGTAGGTGAGCTGGGCGGAGAAGCCCGTGTCGCCGGCGGCCAGCTTGACGATGCGGTAGGCCAGCCCGAGTTCCTTCAGGCACGCCTCGGCGTGTCCGATCATCTTCTCCAGCTCGGCGCCGGCGTCCGCCGGGTCGACGATGCGGACGATCTCGACCTTGCTGAACTGGTGCTGGCGGATCAGGCCGCGGGTGTCGCGGCCGTAGGAACCCGCCTCGGACCGGAAGCACGGGGTGTGCGCGGTGAATGCGAGCGGCAGCTCTGCCGGGGGGATGATCTCGTCGGCGTAGAGGTTGGTCAGCGGGACCTCGGCCGTCGGGATGAGGAACAGCTCGCGGTCGGCGACTCCGGTCTTGAACAGGTCTTCCTCGAACTTCGGAAGCTGGCCGGTGCCGGTCATGGTCTTGCGGGTGACCAGGTAGGGGACTGCGTACTCGACGTAGCCGTGCCGACGGGTGTGGAGGTCGAGGAAGAGCGCGGCGAGGGTGCGCTCCAGGGCGGCACCAGCACCGCGGGAGACCGCGAAGCGCGGGCCGGACAGCTTCGTCGCCCTACCGAAGTCGAGGATGCCGGTGGCCTCGCCGAGGTCGACGTGGTCCTTCGGCTTGAACGGGAAAGCCGGGGGCGTACCGACGCGCCGGACCTCCACGGCGAACTCCTCGGAGTCGCCGTCGGGGGCCGAGTCGTCCGGCAGGTTCGGGATGCTCAGGAGCAGCTCGCGGAGCTGGGTCTCCGCCTGCTCCTGGTCGGCCTCGATCTCGCGGATCCGGTCCTTCAGCTCGCGGGCGCGCTCCTTGAGCTTGGTGATGTCGCCGCCCTGCTTGGCCGTCTGCTGGACCTCGCTCGCCACTCGCTTGGACTCTGCCCGCAGTTCGTCGGCCGAGCGGATGCTCTGGTTGCGCCGAGAGTGGAGGGACTCCAGCTCGGACAGGTCCAGGGTGTAGCCGCGACGAGCGAGCCGACGAACCGCTTCGGCACCCATGTCGATCAGGGCACGGGCATCATGCATGAGGAAGATCCTTCTGATGCTGCGAGTGGGATGGAGATGCGGAATCGACGGTAGCAACCGCTGAGCCGCTCCCGTTCCGGAACGCTCTCCCACCATCGGTGTCGTCGGCACGGCGATCAGCGTCGGCTTCGAGATCGTTCATCAGCGTCCCGATGTACTCCGGCAGCTCCTCATCCGGGATGGCGACGGGCTCGACGTACGGGGCCTCGGGGAAGAACAGGGGCATGGTCCGGCCCGGAGTCCGTACGCGGTGCCACAGGAGTACGGAGATCAGCAGGCCGTGGGCCACGAGGACGCGAGGGCCGGGGTGGTCCAGAGCCGCGAGAACTCCCGTGAGCATCCTGTGGATGCCCTCGTTCTGCGACTCGCTGCTTCCGGGTGGTCGCCCGTCGGCGCCGTGCCCGTCGAGCCAGGCGGCGTATTCGAGGAACGGCTTTCCCTCGAATATCCCGTAGTCGAGTTCGTTCAGTCGCGGATCGGTGATCAGTTCCGGCCCGGGAACACCCATCAACAGGCTCGCGGACTGCTGTGCACGAGGGAATTCGCTGGCCACCCACGTTCTCACGCTGTGCAGGGGCAGGCTTTTCCAGCCCTTGGCCAGCGCCCGTCGGCCGTCCTCGCTCAGGTGGATGGGTCTGGCCGGGTCACCGTTGACGACGTAGCGCCGGCTGTGGTCGGTCGGTCCGTGGCGGAGGACATAAGTCGTCATGATCGGTTCCCTGGGTTCGGCGCCGACAGCCGCGCGAGGACATCGGCCATCCGTGGTGAGCGTGGATCAGCGGTTTCGAGGTAGTAGAGGAGACCGTCGAGGGCCAGGGTTCGGCACCACGGCGCCAGGACGGGGACGGGGATACGGGAGATTCGGGCGGCCGTGGCCAGGCGGGCGTCGGTGCCGCGCCCGAGGTCGTAGTACACGGTCCAGAAGGCCCAGTCGAAGGCTGCGTCTCCCACCATCGGAAGCGGATCGATCAGGCGAGGGTGTCCCAGCCGGTCGAAGAGCACGTTCTCGCGGTAGAGATCCGCGTGCAGCACCGTCGTGCGGCTGTCGTCCTCTCCCAAGGTCATGAGTTCGGGAAGGACCATGTCGACGAGGTCCTGCCACGGACCGGGGTCGGTGGTCTCCAGTCTGCGCCGTACCCGCGGGCGTACCTCCTGGTTCAGGTGGCTGTCCAGGGTGGGGAGACCGCACGGTCGGCGACGGCGGCGGCCGGAGATGTGCAGACCGTGGAGGGCGGCGGCCACCGTCTGCAGCTCCCGTGCCGGCCGCTCGCCCCCACCGGGACGGCCCCCGATCATCTCCAGAGCCGCCACGGCCAGGTCGTCGGCTGCCTCGACGACGCCGACCGTGGGACCGGCTGCCCAAAGGCGCAGGGCGTTGACCTCGTTGCGGAACCGGGCGGGGTCGGCCCACGCTTTGAGGAGCAGCGGACGCCCGCCGGGGGTGTCGGCCATGGCGATCACGGAGGCGTGCCCGGCGTCGTGGTACGCGCCGAGCGCGAGTTTCCAGCGCTCCGCCGCCTGGTCCAGTAGGGCGGGCACCGCGTCGAGCCACTCGGAGGCTTTGGCGCCGTAGTGGATGATCAGGCGCCGCCGGCACTCCGGGGAGACCTCTCCAAGCGTCCGCTCCACCATCAGCTCAGCACGATCCCCTCGGAGACCAGCTCGTCGGTGAGGGCGGGGAACTCGTCCAGCGCCTCCTCCACCAGCGCCTGCACCTTGTCCACCTCGGCGCCCGGGGACGAGATGCGGACGAGGACGCGCCACGGCTGGTCGAGGCGCTGACCGGTGGCGCTCACCAGATGGACCTCGGCGTACTCCCCGGTCGCCTCGTGCAGCCGCTCGGCGAGCCTTCGCGCGGCGATGTTGTAGAGCTTTCCCACGTGGTACACGGGGTTCTTCCCGTTGGCGCCTTCCAGGTTCATCGGTCGCAGCGGTGTGATGAGCCCGTTGACCCGGTTGCCGCGACCGACGACACCTTCGTCGCCGGACTCGATCGAACTGCCGGTGTAGGTGAGGTACAGCTCGTCCTTCTCCGGGACGTCGCGCGCGTTGAGCCGGAACCGTGCCTTCGCGCCCGCGAGCCGGAGGGCGGCGAGTCTCTGGCACTCGGCGAGCACGCCCTCCGCGTTCCGGAGGTACTCGGTCCGGTTGGCGACGAACCACGACTTCTGCGGAACGCAGAGCACGACATCGGCCTGCTCTCCGTCCCAATAGCCCATGAGCTTGACGTCCGAGCCGCACCAGGCATGGGTGCGGGTGAACCCGCTGTCCCCGGAGAAGTGGTCCACCAGCTCTCGGACGAACGACTCGAAGGTGTTCTCCGGAGCCCAGCCGGTTCCCAGCGAGGTGTCGTTGGACAGCCGCACCCGCCGCTCCCGCAGATCCTCGATCGACCGCGGAGCGAACCAGCGCGTCCGGTCGGGTACCTCGTCGCCCGTGAGGACGGCGCCCGGGCTCGAGTTGCCGGTGATGTTGAAGGTGATGTCGAGATGGTCCGAGACCTCGGGGAGCCGCTCGGCGAAGAACGCCCGGACCTCGGCTTCCACGATCTCCTCGACGGGGATCCGCTCCCCGCCGCACATGGGTGCGGCACGACCGTTGACGAGCACCCTGACGGGGGCGGTCATCCGGCCGGCGCCGTATCGGACCTCGCTCGCGCCGCCGAGGAGGGCGAGCTTGTCGAAGTTGTGGTGCAGCACGGCACCGAAGCGCGCGACGGTGTGGCGACTGTAAGCGCGGGACAACCGCTCGGCGAGGTGGTCGGCCAGGGTGTCCGGGTGACCGAGGCCCTTCCGTTCGACGATGGTCGTCGCGTCCGGTCTGGCCATGGCAGTGTCGATGACGAGACTGGTGTCGCCGACGGTCGTGCTCGTACGGGGCATCGCGAACTCCCTTTTCAGGTGGGCAGAAGGTGGATGAGCGCAGGCGCCGACACGCCTGGACACGCAGTGAGCGAGGACTCAGCGCGGGACGCCGGCGATGCGCAGGGCCGAGACAGCACGAACCAGCGACGTGTAGGCGGCTGGAGCGTGGACCTGGGCAGTAAGGCGTTGAACGTCTCGGGCCGTGACGAGGCCGATGTCCTCGGGGCGGCGGCGATCGAGCCAGAGCAGTACGCGCCAGGCCAGTACAGGCCCGCTGAACGGCAGCCGGGTGATGAGACCGATCGGGACACGGTCGGGTTTCACGCCCGCGTACAGCAGGTCACGCACGAGGTGGAACGCCGCGTCGGCGTAGTCCGCCACGGCGGGCCCGCGAGCACTCGCCTCCCAGTCGAGGATGCTCAACCGGTGGCCGTCGACCAGGAGGTGTTCGGGCTTGAGATCACCATGGAGGTGGACGACGGGATGCGATCCAAGCGGTTGGAGGGCCTCGGCCATTGCTGCCCACCACGGTCGCAGTCGGCAGCGCGGAGACAACTGGTCGAGTAGGAAGTGGTGTTGCAGTGCGAGGTGTCCTCGTTCGCCGGTCCAGCCGGAACCAGGTGTGAGACCGGGTGAGCATCGGTGAAGGCGGCGCGTCAGGCCAAGGATGTGGTCGATGTACTCCTCGACCGCCCGACCCGTACGCACCCCGCACGGCACGCCCGGCAGCATGCGGAGCACCGACCAGGATCCAGCGTCGCACCTGCCTGTGGCCAAGACTTCCGGAACCGACAGACCCCAGCGGGCCGCACGCCGGACCGTCTCCGCCTCACGCTGCCGTCGGCCCTCGGGATCAATCCCCACGTAGACCTTCAGCAGCGAACCGCTGTCCACTGCCCGCTGCGTCCTGGAGTACGGCTTGACGGTGGCAGGGCCGAACGGGCCGTATAGGCGATCGGCCTGCCACAGCGTCATGCCGTGGCCGAGTGCAGGCGGCCTGCTGCCGGTGAGGGCGTTCCGACCACTGGACGGGTGCGAAGGCGTCGGCGCACTCACAGTCTCAATCCCGACAGCAGGTCTGCGGCCGACGTGGTGACGTCCTTCACGAACGGGCCGATGTTATGGGTGTCGGCCAGGTAGAGGCCGAAAACCCCACACACCGCGGCGTGCCCTGCCTTGAACCCACCTCCGCGGCACGAGATGACGATCACTATGCCGAGAATCAGCAGGACAGCAACATCAGCAGTTACCACAGAGCCCCCTCCGATCTCGTACGGATACTGGAGACCGAGGCGGCTTGCGATGACCGCGTCGGTGTGACCATGACAGCGGTCCGGCGGCGTGCGGAGTATCACGAGCTGTTGCCGAAGCCGCTCATCATCGGCTCATGGCGGACTGACATGACTTTTCAACATCGGCTTTCACACGCGCTCATGAGAGGCTGACCTAGGCTCCGGACCATGACCGGCGATGGGCAGGCGGTAAGCGCGGTGGGGAAGAGTCGCCCGGGCTGGCGCCCGGACAAGTTGAGACAGCAGCGAGAAGCCCACGGCCTGACCCTCGAAGGCGCGGGTGAGCGGCTGCGCGAGGTCGCTCGGGCCGCAGGGCTCGCGGTGCCGGCCGCCAACTTCCAGACGCTGTGGCAGCACGAGCAGGGCGAGGTCTATCCCGGACCGCACTACCGCCGCGCGTACTGCTTGCTCTACCGCGCGACCGAACCCGAGCTGGGCTTCCGCAACGCCCTGCCCGACGAGGCCAGGAAGCTCAGGTTCACCGCGTCGGACGAACCGCGCAACGGAGCCCACGTGCTCGCTGTGGAGCGCGCGCTGCTCCAGCTCTCACCCGGTACGGAGGACACCGACGGGCAGGGCGTACAGCAGCGCGTCCTCGACGCCTGGAAGCGACGCCACACCGGCGGCGACCCGAACAAGCCGACACTGATGATGGTCGGGGGCTACGCGGGCAGCGGGAAATCGGAGTTCGCCCGCTTCATATCCCAGATCACCGGCTGGCCCGTTCTCGACAAGGACCCGATCACCCGCCCTCTCGTCGAGCGCCTCCTGGTGGAGATGGGCAGCGACCCGCATGACCGGCACACCGACCTCTACCGGGAGAAGGTCCGCCCGCTGGAGTACCAGTGCCTACTGGAGACCGCGTACGCGAACATCGACTGCGCGATCAGCACCGTTGTCACCGCGCCGTTCATCGCCGAGGCCACCGATCCTCGGTGGATGCGGCGCCTGATCAACCGCTGCGAAGCGCGTGGCGTCACCGTCGCCGTTGTCTGGATCCAGTGCGACCTCGACACGATGCACGAGTACATCAGCTTCCGTTCCGCCGCCCGGGACAGTTGGAAGCTCCAGAACTGGGACACATATGCCGCCGGGCTCGATCCCGAACTGCGCCCGGCTGTGCCGCACTTGATCGTCGACAACCGGCTTGGAGCCGCGATATCGCTCACCGACCAGGTGCGCCAGGTCTTCGGGGCGGTGTTCCGGTGAGGCAGGGCATTCTGCTGTACGGACCGCCGGCGGCAGGCAAGGACACGGTCACGGCGGCACTCACCGAACTCGACGCGCGGTACGTGCCGTTCACCCGGCTGAAGATCGGCAGCGGGAAGACCAGGGGCTACCGGATGGGCACGCCGGAGCAACTGACCGACCTGGAGGCACGGGGTGATGTCATCTACCGCAACGATCGGTACGGCAACATCTACGTCGTCGACCGGCCCGGCCTCGACCAAGCCATGGAGGGCGGCAGGACCCCCGTCGTCCACCTGGGTCAGATGGTGGGTATGGAGCGGGTGACCGCCCTCTTCCCGGCGCACTGGGTGCGCGTTCTGCTGTGGTGCTCCAAGGAGACCACCGCCCGGCGCTCATCGCAGCGGGGCGACACCGACACGGCTGCTCGACTGGCCGCGTGGGACGCCACTCGGACCGATCTCGCGGCTCATCCGCGGGCTCGGTGGGACCTGCGCGTGGACACGGATACGACGGCCCCCCGCGAAGCCGTACAGAGGATCGACGGCGTCGTCCGCACCACGTCACCTTTCTCCTGACCGCCGGGACGAATCAACGGATACAAACTGCTCAACCCTGGTCGTCCAGGTCACGCTCCCCGCGCAGGGCCTCCAGTGCCTCGGCGATGCCCAGTCGCTCATCTCTGTGGCCTTCCCACCGGGCGAGTGTCTCGGCAGCGGCGTGCATGAGGGAGTCCGGCAGCCCGGCGTCGGCCAGCAGAACCGCCGCGTCCTCGATCTCCGGGCCCCAACGCCAGGCGCGAGCAGCGGTCTTGGGAATGTAGTCGGTCTCCACGAGGTAGCTGCGGGTGCGCTTGGCCGCGATCATCATCAGCTCGTCCGCGACACCGTACGCTTCGGCCGCTCCGTACGCCACGGCGGCCAGTACGCGGGAGACCTTCTGGTAGCTGGAGTACGCGAGCTTGAGCGCGGAGGCTTTGCCGATGCCGTCACCCAGGGCGTGGGGCCGCACATCGGTTCCCGCGAAGAGCTCGGCGACCCGCTCGACCTGCTTACCGGGGCCAGCCAGATAGAGCGTCGGAGTCTTGCCGCCCATCGGAGGCGATCCGACCACCGCGGCGTCGATGACCGGCATCGGGGCCAGACGGTCGGCGATGCACCGCACACGCGACGGCGCGACGGCGTTCGCCTCGACATAGATCGTTCCCGCGCCGACCATGCCGAGCTCGGCCACCTGAGCGGCAACCTCCTCCGCAGCAGCCGGCGGGCACAGGGAGAGCAGCACCTCGGAACGGGAGACAAGCTCGGGCAGTGCCACGGCTTCGAGGCCCGCGCGCTCGGCCCGGCGGCGGGTCGCGTCGCTTCGTCCGTCGGGGCACCACAGTACGGTGTGACCGCGAGCGCACAACTGGGCGCCGAAGGCGGATCCCATACTGCCGGGATGCAGCAGCCCGACGGTGTCCTTCATACCGTGCTCCTCTCATGATCGGCGGCGTGCAGAAGCAGGAGGTCGATGGCAGCGCGTACGTGCGACACCGTGTGGTTGGGCCCGGGGCCGTCCAGCGGCCAGACGCGGCCGCCACTGACCCAGATGGTGCGCAGCCCCGCGGAGCGTCCGCCGCCGATGTCGTTGACGGGGTTGTCGCCGACCATCCAGCCGCCCTCGCCCAGCACGGCGCCGCAGCGGGCCGCGGCCAGGGCGAAGTGCCGGCGCTGGGGTTTACGCGCTTCGGCCTCCTCGGAGACGAAGGCGCCGTCCACGCGCTCGAAGATGCCGGCGGCCCGCAGCTTGGCGCGTTGGATATCCGCCGCACCGTTGGTGGCCACCCCCACTCGCCAGCCGGCCTCGCGCAGCTCGCCCAAACCGTCGAGGACCTCGGCCGGGCAGGTGACCAAGGCCGAGATGTCGGTGCAGTAGGCACGCCACAACTCCGCAGCCGATATGGGCAGCCGGTAACGGATGCGAATGGCCTCAAAGGTGGACGGGTAGGCTCGCTCGGTCACCATGTCCAGGACATACGCCCGCTCCTCGTCCCCCAGACCGTGTCTGGCGGTGAACTGAGCGGCCCAGTCGCCGAGCGTTCCCCGCCGGTCCACGAGGGTGTTGTCGAGGTCGAAGAGAACCAGAGGGCGCTGCACATCCCGCACCCTAATGCGCGAGGAGCAGAGCCCTGGGGCGAACGACCATCGCAGCTCGCGTGGCCAGGTCCAGGACTGCTCGAAGTCGAGGGACAAGACCCACATCCACGAGGTGCTCGACGCACTGCCGCCCGAGTCGGACAAGCAGCGCACCGTCGTCCTCGGCGACCTCGCCGCGGTCGAGGCCGCCGACGGAAGGCCGCGGGAGGCGTGCGGATACGCCATCCAGGCCCTCGACCAGTTGGCGGTCACCTGGTACGCGACCGGCATGGACCGCGTCCGCGAGGTCCGCCGCACGCTCGCCCCCTGGCAGAACGAGCAGTGCGTGCGGGACCTCGACGACCGCCTCTACGACTGGGGTACGACGGTCAGCGCGCTTCAGCGTTGAACTTGGCGATCTTCTCCGGCAGCTCCCCGAGCGAGTCGATGCGCATCGTCGTGATCGCGTCCGCGTCCGGATCGCGCTGCTGGATCGTGCCCCAGGGGCCACGCCGGATCAGGGCCGTCAGCAGGCCCGCCTGCACGGCCGGGCGGATGTCGTTGTCGAGCCGGTCACCGACGTACAGGATCTCGCCCGGTGCGGCGGGCGTGGCCTCGATGACGTGCTCGAAGAACTTCACGTCCGGCTTGGAGGCACCCCAGTCGTCACTGGTGGCGATCATGTCGGCCGGAAGGTCCAGTCCCCGCAGCAGGCCGCCGGCCCTGACGGTCTGGTTCCCCGCGATGCCCACCCACAGTCCGGCCTCGCGCAGAGCCGCCAGCGTGGGGCGGACGTCCGGGTACAGATCGCCTTCACCGAACCACTCCGGCTGCCCGGCAGCCGCGCGCTTCTCCCGCTCCTCGGTCAGGTCGAAACCGGGCCGGAACTCCTGGAACGTCTCCCGGTAGTCCCTCCCCTGCGCGATGACCGCCCCGAACATCGCCGCGAAGGTGTGCCGCGGCACCCCCAGCCAGTCAGCCCACGTCCCGTACTCCCGGGTCTCGTCAACAAGGCACTCGCCGACATCGAACACCACCGCACGAATCATGCACCGCAGGGTAGACAGTTGAGCGCGGCGGCGAAGCAGCCCTTTCGGACTGTGATCGGGCCGGGCGTGATCCTTTCGGCAGGCATGGTGCTTGTGTCCGGAGTCGCCATCGGTGTGGGGGCATCGCACAGCCGTCGGCGCTCCGCAGACCAAGGCTGGACCACTGCCAGGCGACCCCACAAGTCAGGGGACGCTGGGTGGAGCCGAGTGACCCCACCGGGGAGCAGAAGGACCCGGCTCGGATCCGCAGGAGGGGCCGACTCCCGCACGCGGCATGCCGGCGGTCGGCCCGGCCCCGGTCTCGGGAGGCCATACGGGATCGGGCCGGGGCCCTCCGGCGGCGGAATGCTGTCCGCCGTCCTACTGTCGCATCACCAGGCTCCAGTGCAGCTGCTCTAGGTGGAACACGCACGCCCGGCACGCTCGGATCTCGACGTCGATGCCGCGCGCGCTGATCGTGCCGATCGGTGCGACCTCCGTGCCGGTGCGGTCGCAGCGGAAGCACGTCCCGGCCGCCCACGCGAACCACTCCCACAGCGCGAGCGGCTTCACGGCCGCTCCCCGGTCTCGACGGGACGCAGGTCGTCGATGCGTGGCGTCCACTCCCGGCCACCGCCCACCGGGCGCAGCCACGCCCGGGTGGGCGTCGCTGAGGCGGGGTAGGGCCAGTCCTGCACCTCGCCCCTCCGCCCGGTGCGGGTGTCCAGGACGAGGGCCCCGGTGGTCAGCCAGTCGGGCAGCGGAGCGGGATCGGACGCACCGGCTCCCGCGCTGCGTCGGCCGGTGGTCGGCGTGGTGGGCACCTGGTGGTGCGTGCCGCTGTTCGTCATCGGACCTCCAGCGATCCTCGGCCGTAGGTGGTGGCCCGTCCCGCGCGTGGGAGAGGGACGGGCCACCTGGACCGCCCGGCGGCGAGGGGAGTCGTACGGCATCGCCCCGGACGGTGCTCTGAAGTGGCGCATCGCGGGTTCTCCGGATGCCGCCATCGACCCGAGGCGCTCGGCTGAGGGATGGCGTCACATCGCCTCCTCGCCCGGAGTTCCTTGGGCTGCGCGGTGAGGCTGCACAAGATCCGAGTCCCTGGCCGCCTCGCACGACGGCAAGTAAGCCCTGACGGGGGCCGTTTCGCAGTGGACAGGGTTAACGGACGCCCTCGTTAACCGTTAACTCCCCACACGCGAAGCGGTCTTGCCATCATCATGCGGTGACCGGACAACCACGGGCTGCGAGGGTGCGATGAAGGCCAGGACGAAGCTGCAGGAAGCCAGACACGCACGTGGATGGACTCAGGCGGACCTGATCGACGCGCTCACGGCCGCGGCGGAGCGGCTCGGGGTGGCGTCGCCGACACGTGCCAGTCTGAAGACTCTGGTCTCGATGTACGAGAACGGACGGCGATCGGTCAGGCGTGATCACCGGCCGCTGTTCCGCGAGGCGTACCAGGCGACCGACGCCGAGCTCGGCTTCCCCTCCCACGTGGAGGAGACAGAGCCACGAGACCCATCGTCCGCGCCTTCGCCGCGGAGCAAGCTGCCCGCCCCGGTCAGCACGGAGATGCTCGGCTACCTGGCGTCCGTCCTTCGGCAGCACGCCCAAGCCGAACCGCTGGTGGGCCCTCGGTTCCTGGTCGCGCCGGTGCAGAGCCAGATGCCCCTGATAGAGCAGATGTGCCAGGAGTCCCACGGTCTGCTGCGCGCGGACGTGCTGCGGGTCGGCACTCGGTACGCCGAGTTCCTTGGATGGCTGTACCAGGACACCGGCCGCACGGACGAAGCCGTGCGCTGGACCAGGACGGCGATGGACTACGCACAGGAACTGGGCGATCCGATGCTCATCGCGTACATCCTCCAGCGGCGCGGCAACATCGCCACCGAGGCCGGCCACGCCGGGCACGGTGCAGGTCTCGCCACCGCCGCACTACGACATGCCACCAGTCTCTCCCCCCGCGTGCATGCGGTTGTCCTACGGCAGCTCGCCAACAGCAAGGCACGCCTCGGAGAGCGGAGCGAGACCGCTCGCGCCATCGAACACGCCATGGCGGCAACCGACGAGGGAGACGATTCCGACCCCCTGGCCGGATACTGCTCACCGGCGTACATCGAGATGGAAGGAGCCGACTGCGCCCTACACCTCGACCGGCCGGACGAGGCCGTGCCGACCTTCCACAAGAGCCTGAGCCACTGGCCCGCCGTCCAGGAGCGGGACCGAGGACTGTGCCTCGCCCGTCTCGCCACAGCGAACGCCGCCCTGGAGGACGTGGAAGGCGCCTACGAGGCGGCACGGCAAGCCCTGGACATAGCGGAGCGGACGGGATCGGCACGCATCCGAGCCGAGCTGTCGCGCCTGCGGCAGCGCCTTGCGCCATGGCGGAAGCTGGTGGAGATTTCAGAACTGAACGCGGCGCTGGACAGGATGGACGGCGCCGACCTCTAGCGAGCCGGAGGAGTCCTGTGAACCTGCTGCCGACAGCCACGAGCACCGACGTCCAGGAGCAGCGGCCCCGGGTCGCCGTGCTCCCGGTCGGCTCCTTCGAGCAGCACGGGCCCCACCTCCCCCTGATCACCGACACCGCCATCGCGGCCATCTACGGGCGGTGCATCGCGGACGCCTACCCGGTCCACCTGCTGCCGCCCATCACGATGGCGTGCAGCCACGAGCACGGCTCCTGGCCAGGCACGGTCAGCATCAGCGCCAGGACCCTCTACGCGGTGATCGACGACATCAGAGCCTCCCTGGGCCGATCCGGCATCCGGAAGCTGGTCATCGTCAACGGCCACGGAGGCAACTACGTCCTGTCGAACATCGTCCAGGAGGCGAACGTCGACGGGCCGCGCATGAGCCTCTTCCCCCTGAGCAGCGACGTGGACCGCGCCCGCAGCGACGCAGGTCTCGTCTCGGACAAGCACGGCGACATGCACGCGGGGGAGTACGAGACCTCCATCCTGCTGCACGCCGCCCCCGAGCTGGTGCGCCCCGGCTACGAGAAGGCCGACCACGACGGCGGCGAACGCCGCTTCCTGCTCACCCTGGGCATGACCGAGTACACCGCATCGGGCGTCATCGGCTATCCCTCTCACGCCACGGCCGAGAAGGGCGGAGCCCTCCTCGGCAGCCTCACAAAGAGCTTCGCCGACCACCTCGCCGCCCTGGGTGAACACTGACCGGGCGATGAACCCATCACCTCACAGGCACGAGGTGCGGCTGTACGACACCACGCTCTACACGTCGATGTTCCGCTACGACGACCACCTGCTGGTCAACCCGCACATCTGGGGACAGCCGGCCAGCGCCAACCCTCTTCTCCACCTCAGGAGAGTCGACGCCTCCGGGTGGTTCGACAACTACGCTCAGAGCTTCGACGCCGTCTGGGCCGGTGCCCGGCCCTGGACGCCAGACCAGGAGGGGATGACCGCCCATGGGCAGGACTGAGTACTACCACGACCCCGACGCCCCCAAGGCGAACACCCTCATCCCCGCCAGCAACCTGCTCGTCGTGGACGCGGACGGCGCCATCCTGCTCCAGCGCCGCCGCGACACCGGCCAGTGGGCCCTGCCCGGCGGCGCCCAGGACATCGGCGAGACGGCCGCGCAGTGCGCGGTGCGCGAATGCCTGAAGGAGACCGGCATCGTCGCCGAGATCACCGGCTTCCTCGGCGTCTACACCAACCCGCACCACATCGTCGCCTACACCGACGGCGAGATCCGCCAGCAGTACGAGACCACCTACATCGGCCGCCCCATCGGCGGCGAACCCACGATCAACAACGAGGCCGACGGCGTCCATTTCGTCCAGCCGGCCGACCTCGACCGGTACGACATCCACCCCAGCATGCACCAGCAGATCGGCGACTACCTCGCCGGCACCTACCCCCACCTGGACTGAGCTTCCCCCATGGCCCTTTCGGGCATGGGAGGTGCCCCCAGCACATCCTCCACCCGCCCCACCGCGGCGAAGATCTCCGGCGCCGCCCGGCGGATGAACCACAACGAAGGCAAGAACAGTCACTCACCTGCGGGGTGGCTGCCACTCCACCTGACTGACTATGCGGTCGGCCAAGTCGATGAAGTTCGTGATCGACGGCGCTTCCACGGTCAACAGCCGTCCGTGGCTACTGCCGTCGTCAAAACCGCATCCGGTGTCGCGAACCAATGGTGTCAGCCAGTGGATAGTCGGGCGCTCCGCTGCGAAGTAGACAACTGGCCGCGGGGACCATGAGTGATCGGACAGATGGCTCCGGCAGCTTGCTGCAGTGAAGCAGCCAATGGATGTAAGGGCATATGAGAGGCTCGCCACGCCGAGTTCAAGAGAACCGAGAAGTGGCTCGGCGACATAGCCGTCCCCGACGAGTTCAGCTATCTCACTCTCAGGATGCTCGGCTACAAAGCCTGCTGGCAGGCAGTCCGGGTCGTTTGACTCCAACGCGCTGGCGATCGCTTCGAAGTCAGCATGGGTCAGCGCGGCAAGGTCGACCAGGCTGGCGAGGTGTCGTTCCTCCTTGACCATAGCGACAGCTTCTTCGTGGCTGACATCGCCAATGTCCCAGACGCCCCGAAAGAAGCCGTACCCCTCCTCATCGATCTCGTCCTCGGGGGGCAGACCGAGCGCCACGTTGGCGGGAAATGAGGGGTCAACCTCTATGTCCACGACCGGGATCACAGACGGCTCCTAGTAGTTGCCAGTGGCATGGAACCCCACCGTACCCTCGCTTCCGTCTGGTTCACATGGCTCTGGTTCCTCGCCCTGGGTCCTGCGGCACGGCGACGCCAGTTTCTTGGCAGGCTACTCATCAACACAGAGACAGCCCTCGAGGTACGAGCTACACCACGGCCTGATCCTGCTCCGGCGCTTCCGAGTGATGATGGCCGAGACGAGGGGCAGGAGCAGACCCGTCTGGCGTCTCGGGACATCCGTATCGATCACTCGGAACTGTGGCGCAACGTCTTGGTGCGGGCTTCGGACTCACGGAAGTGCCGTTCCTTCACTCCACTACCATTGGCTACGGGCGGGGAGCCCCGCATGACCGGCGGCCTGGCAGGCGAGTGTTCAAGTTGCGGTCTCTGTCCGCCCGGTGCCTCTGGCTCTCCAGGGACAGCTGCGCACCGACTGAGGGGCCGGGGGAAGCGGGACTGGGGACCACTATGACGTACGACATCGCAGCTCCCGAACCTGCCGGGATGGTGGCCTCGCTGAGTTCGCTGGGTTACTCGTTGCCTGCAGCGATTGCGGATCTTGTCGACAACAGCGTCTCCGCGAAGGCACAGAACATCGGCGTCGAGTTCGCCTGGGCGGGTAGCGACTCGTGGATCGCGGTCGTGGACGACGGTGATGGCATGAGCGGGGACGAGCTCGTCACTGCCATGACCGTGGCGGCTCGAGGACCGACGACGCCGCGTTCGTCGACTGATCTGGGGCGGTTCGGAGTCGGTCTCAAGTCCGCGTCGTTCTCGCAGTCGAGACAGCTCACCGTCGCGACGGCCGACGACGGTCAGTGGCACACCCGTACGTGGGACCTTGACGTGGTCGAGAAGTACGGCGAGTGGCGGTTGCTCCACGGGTCCGACGACGATACCGTCGCCATTCTCCAGAGGATCCGACCTTCCGGCGACCATGGCACGGTGGTGCTGTGGCGTCGACTCAACGGCTATCACACGGCCGACGTTACCGAGGACGACGAGCGTACCCAGAAGCAGTTCTACGCCGAGGCAACGCGTACCGAAGCTCATCTCGGAATGGTCTTCGCGCGATTCCTCACGGGAACCCGGCGACGTGGCCTGAGGGTGTCCGGAACCGCGGTAGAGCCCTGGGACCCTTTCATGAGCGCCCATCCCTCCGTTCAGCGGCTTCCTGTAGAGGAACTTCCTCTGGGCAACGGCTTCGTGAAGGTCGAGGCGTTCATTCTCCCGAGCGCTCACCGCCTGCCTCCTGACGAGTTCAGTCGTGCGGCAGGGCCGCAGGGATGGCTCGACCAGCAGGGCTTCTACGTGTACCGACGCAACCGTCTGATTCTTGCTGGTGACTGGTTGGGGCAGCGCGGAATGCGTCGCGAGGAGAAGTACAACCTCGCCCGCATCTCCATCGACATCCCGGCCGAGTCGGACGCCGAGTGGGGAGTCGACGTACGGAAGTCCAGCGTCGTCCCACCTGTCGGCTTGCGGCCCCACCTTCACCGCATCGCACGTCAGGCCCGCGATAAGGCCGCGGAGGTACTGCGGCACCGCGGCCAGGTCGCGGCGCGTGCACACGGCGATCCTCTGGTGTACGTGTGGAACGTGCGTCGTACGGACGGCCGGCTCGCCTGCCGGATCAACCGCAGCCATCCGCTGGTCCAGGCCGCGCTGAGACCAGGAAGCGCAAATCCCAATGACGTGCGTGCTCTGGTCCGTCTCCTTGAAGAGACCGTGCCAGTCGCCACTCTCCGTGTGATGCACGAGACCGACACCAGTGACGACCCCGATCCGTTCGGCGGCGCGGGCCCCGCCGACGAGACGGCGACCGAGGTTGCGCAGCGCATCTATGAGTCCCTTGTCTCCGGCGGCCGTTCACCTGCCGCAGCGCGCGAGCGGCTGCGCACGATGTCGCCCTTCGACCAGCTGCAGGGGTTCTGGAGTACCTGAGCCCGTTGTTGGTGGTCACCCCTACCCTGCTCCATACCGTCTCCGAACAGTTGGAGGTTCCTCGTGAGCTCCATCCCCGACGAGCCCCTCGCCAAGGCGAAGCGGCTGGTACGCAGCTTCCTGCCGCAGGACCGGCAGCCCAGCCCGGACGAGGTGCAGATCGCGGTCAACGCGATCTTCGGCATGCTGGCCGCACAGGGGGAGGATCTGGACCGGGACCAGCTGGCCAAGGAGATCGAAGCCATGATCACGGTGTTCCAGGAGCGTTCCCTGGGTCTCGTTGATCCCAAGGGACATGAGCCGTGGCTCCCTGAAGCGAAGAACAACCGTTCCTGGGATTTCTGGGAGCGGTACCGGTGGTACCTCGAGGATGTCGAGGACCTGCCGCTTTCGGTCGTGCGACGCCTGGACCAGACCTCGGATGAGGTGCTGAGCCAGCTGGAGGATCCGCGGCGTCCTGGCCCCTGGCGCCGCAAGGGGCTCGTGATCGGCCAGGTGCAGTCGGGTAAGACCGGACAGTACATCGGACTTGTTTCCAAGGCGGTTGACGCGGGCTACAAGCTCGTTGTGGTTCTCGCCGGCATCCACAACGACCTCCGGAGCCAGACTCAGCTGCGCATAGACGAGGGCCTGCTGGGCTTCGACACCCAGCATCAGATGCGCTCCAACGAGAACGGGAACTCCCGGACCATCGGTGCCGGGCTCATGCCGCTGCAGGGCAAGAAGCTTGATATCGCATCTCCGACGAACAGCTCCGAGAAGGGGGACTTCGGGCGCCAGGCCGCTGCCACGATCAACTTCCCCCTCGGCAGCTTCCCCGTCGTGCTCGTCGTCAAGAAGCACTGGAAGATCCTC
This sequence comes from Streptomyces shinuiensis, assembly GCF_043660855.1. Taxonomy (NCBI): domain Bacteria; kingdom Bacillati; phylum Actinomycetota; class Actinomycetes; order Kitasatosporales; family Streptomycetaceae; genus Streptomyces; species Streptomyces shinuiensis. The sequence continues at coordinate 2,707,559 of NZ_JBIHML010000001.1, forward strand.
GAGTACCTGCGCAGGTGGGTGACGGACGTGCAGGGGACCGAGGGCGACAACGGCCGCAAGATCGTGCGTGATGTTCCGCTCTTGGTCATCGATGACGAGGCCGACAACGCGTCGATCAACACGGCGCGTGATCCGGACGACGACCCCACCAGGACGAACCGGGCGATCCGGGACCTTATAAACAGTTTCGACAGGGCGGCGTACGTTGGGTACACAGCCACCCCGTTCGCCAACATCTACATTGACCCCGACGCAGAGCACGACGAGGTCGGCGAGGATCTCTTCCCGGAGAGCTTCATCCGAAGTCTCCCCTCGCCCTCGAACTATCTGGGGCCCGAGCGGGTCTTCGGGCTTCAGGTGGACGATGAGGACGAGGAGGACGTGCACCCGCTGCCGCTGGTGCGTCACGTGAACGACGCCGAGGGCTGGTTGCGGAGCCGCCACAAGGCTGGCGACAGGCCCCGGGGTGATCTCCCTGGGTCCCTGCGTGAGGCCATTGCCTCGTTCGTGCTTTCCTGCGCGGCCCGCAGGGCCAGGGGGCAGGTCAAGGTGCACAACTCCATGTTGGTGCACGTGACGCGGTTCACGGCCGTGCAGGGCCTTGTCCGCGAACAGGTGGAGGACCACCTGCACTTCCTCGTGGACTCGCTCCGTGACCGGTACGGGAAAGGGCCGAAGCTCCTTGCAGAGCTGCAGGAACTCTGGGCGCGCGACTTCGTTCCCACCACGATCCATTTCCCTGCCGACGAGGCTGAGCCTCTGACCTGGGATCAGGTGTCGACGGAGCTTCTGGACGCGATCAGGAAAATCCAGGTCAAAGCGGTGAACGGCACCTCCCGGGACGCTCTCGACTACTACGACAACCGCAAGGATGGGCTCTCCGTCATCGCCATCGGTGGCCAGAAACTGTCCCGGGGTCTCACGCTTTCAGGACTCACGGTCAGTTACTACCTGCGCTGGGCCAACACGTACGACACGCTGCTCCAGATGGGCAGATGGTTCGGGTACCGGCCCGGGTACGAGGACCTGTGCAGGCTGTACACCACGCCTGCCGTCGAGGACGCCTACGTGGAGGTCACGGCCGCGACCGACGAACTCCGCAGGGAGGTCGAGGAGATGGCGACGCTCGGTCTTACGCCCAGGCAGTTCGGTCTGAAGGTCCGCTCCTCGTCGCTGGGGTTGATGGTCACTGCGGCGAACAAGATGAGGCAGAGTGAGAGGATCCTGCTCAGCTACTCCGGTGAGGGACCGGAGACGGTGATCTTCAACCTCGCTGACAGGGCTGTGAAGCGCAACTTCAAGTCACTCTATGACCTCGTGCGTCGCCTCGACAGCATCACGGAACCCGAGGCGGCGGCCACTGGCGGCACGGTGATGTGGCGAGGAGTGCCGCCGGAGGTTGTCTCGGAGTTCGTGGCCGCCTATGAGACCGACCGCATGGCACAGCGGGTCCGTCCCCGGCTCATCGCCAAGTACATCGAACAGTGCGCCAGGGTGGGCGAGCTGGGCAACTGGACCGTTTGCCTGGTCGGCAAGTCGGCGGCCACTCCTGTGGACATCGCCGGGCACTCTGTCGGCCCGGTTACGCGTACTCCGCTCAACGAGGAGTTCAGGGCGGAGGGGCGGTACACGATCCGCCGTGTCCTCAGCCCTCGCGACGAGGGCCTCGACCTCGATGAGGCGCAACTCGACGCGGCGCGCGAGGCCGCGAGGAAGGCCGCGGAGCAGAAGGAGAAGACCTCGGCTCCGAAGCATCCGTCGGGGCCGTACCTCCGTCGCCAGCGACGCCCGGACCAAGCCCTGATGCTCATCTACCCCATCGAGATACAGGCATCCGAGGACAGTTCCCCGGAGCTGCCCTTGGTGGGCTTCCAGGTGAGCTTCCCGTACTCCCGTAACGAGTCGAAGACCGAGTACGTGGCGAACAGCATCTACCTCCAGGAGGACATCCAGCCCTTCGACGAGGAGGACGAGGCATGACCGTCACCGAGGAGGACTGGGACGAGCTGGAGCGCCCTCACGACTCACCAGGGCGTTCCAGCCGTCGGTTGCACCCAGACTCCCCGCTGGACCTGTTCCTCTCCGTCACGCATCCAGGTCGACAGCGCATGCTCGTACTCAGGGCTGACGCCCGCTCGGCGGACCACATCGTGCGTTCGGTGGGGCGACTGCCTCGGGCGGTCGGCATCGAGATGCAACTGAGTGCGGTGTCCCGTATCGAGTACGAGCTCCAGTTGATCCTCATGGCGAATGACCTCCGGGAAGTGTTCAACCCGCTCGTGACCGACGTGGCAGACACTGCGCGTACAGCGCCGACCGCCGCCGATGCTCTGACAGCCACCGTGGACAGGTTCGAGCGCTGGCAGGATCTCCTGCGCACAGTTGGCAGGGACGGGCTGGGAGCCGAGGCACGGAGGGGGCTGTACGGGGAGCTCCTCGTGCTTGGTAACCACCTCCTGGGCACCCTGCCCGAGATCGAGGCTGTGGAGTCCTGGACGGGACCGACAGGCGCCAATCAGGACTTCCAACTCCCGGGAGCCGCGATCGAGGTCAAGGCCAGCGCCGCGAGACTCCCCCGCAGTGTCCGCATAGCAAGTGAGCGGCAGCTGGACGACACCGGTGTCTCTGACCTGCTGCTGTGCCTAATGGTGCTCGACGAACGACGCGGCGGCTCCGGCGAGAGCCTGAACCGTCGTGTGCAGAGCGTCCGGGAGCAACTTGACAGCGCTGCAGCCAGGGCCCAATTCGACGGCCTACTGATCCAGGCGGGTTACCTGCCAGGGCATCACGACTTCTATGACGAACCTCGTTACACCCCGCGTGACCTGCGCTTCTGGCATGTTCGGGAGGGCTTTCCCAGAATTGTCGAGTCGGACCTTCCCGAGGGCGTCAGCGGCTGCACCTATCACGTGACTGTCTCGGGGCTGGACGCCTACCTTGCGTCGATCGACGAGGTGAGAAAGCTGATCGGGGAAGCCCATGGCTGAACAGGACTTGGCCGAGTACTCCAGGAGCCTCGTCGCCGACATACAGGCAACTGCAGACGCCGAGGGAACGACAACCCCTGAGGCGTTCACACACAGGGTCCTGTTCGACCTGGAGAAAGCCGGGGTCGTCTCCAACACCTTCACCGCGTACCACAAGGCCCACGGTCACGAGGTCCATGGTTACGGCATCGGGGAAGCCGGTGAGTCCCTGGATCTCTTCCTCACGGATTTCCACTTGGCGCCGTTGGAGACCAAGCTCACCAAGGCCCAGACCGAAACCTCGTTCAAACGGCTGTTGACGTTCGCACGTCGCTGCCAGGAGGGCCTGCAGCAGCACATTGACGAGTCCTTCGACGTGTACGACATGTGCGAGGCGGTCGAGAAGGCCCTGACCGAGGTGCAGCGGATCAGGCTCTTCCTGCTGAGCAACCGGGTCGGCACGTCCGTGGAGGTCCCGCCCACCCACTTCGACGGTCTGCCGGTCGTCCATGAGGTGTGGGACCTGGCGCGGCTGCACCGTCACGAGACGTCGGGAACGCTCAGCGAGCCCATCGTGGTGCCCTTCACGCCCCCGCTGCCCTGCGTTTCCGCTCCGAGCTCGGAGCAGGACCACTCCGTCGTGCTTGCTGTGATACCCGGCGAGATGCTGGCGGAGCTGTACGCGGAGCACGGGACACGCCTTCTCGAGCTCAATGTGCGTTCGTTCCTGCAGGCCCGGGGCTCCGTCAACCGAGGCATCCGGGAGACCCTGTTGCACGCGCCCGGCCGCTTCCTGGCCTACAACAACGGGATCACTGCAACGGCTTCCCAGGTCGACTTCGTCACAGGACCGGACGGGGAGCCGGCCCATATCTCCTGCGTACACGGCCTTCAGATCGTCAACGGCGGTCAGACGACCGCGTCACTCCACTATGCCCAGTCACGGGACAAGGCCGACCTGTCCCAGGTCCGGGTCCAGATGAAGCTGACGGAGGTCTCCCCCGAGCGTCTCACCGAGATCGTTCCCAGGATCTCGGAGTACTCCAACACGCAGAACCGCGTGACCCAGGTCGACTTCAGCTCCAATCACGAGTATCACGTGGCGATCCAGCGGATCACCCGTTCCCTCTGGGCCCCCGCTGCCGACGGCAGCGGTCAGGAGACCCACTGGTTCTACGAGCGGGCACGCGGCCAGTACACGGACGAGCTGGCCAAGGCCCGTACGCCTGCCCGTCAGCGCCAGTTCAAGAGGATCAACCCGACGAAGAAGAAGTTCACGAAGGCCGACCTGGCGAAGTTCGTCCACTCGTGGATCCAGCTCCCGTACCTGGTGAGCCGGGGCGCACAGAAGAACTTCGTCGAGTTCATGCTGCGCATCGACGAGGCGCCGCCGCGCGTCGACATCCAGTACTGCCAGCGGGTGATCGCCATGGCGATCCTGTTCAAGGCCGTGGACCAGATCGCCGCCGGCCATGGAGCGGGCAGCCACAAGAGCCTGGTCACGACCTACACGACGGCGCGACTGTCCCTGGCCACCGACCAGCGGATCGATCTTGACCGGATCTGGCGTGAGCAGGGGATCTCCGCTGCTCTGGAAACCGCGGTGGACGATCTGTGCCCCCGCGTCATGGCGACGGTGACGAGGCCGCTCGAAGGCAACCACGTGGGTGAGTGGGCCAAGAAAGCGGCCTGCTGGGACGCCGTTTCACGAGTGCGCTGGGCGGTCCCCGACGCCCTGGCAGCCGAGCTCCTGGACTTCCCTCTGGACGAAGCAGCACTGGCCGGCGGCAGCCCGGACGTGGAGGGGGTAGTCGAGGAACTCCTGGTTGTTCCAGCCGACCAGTGGTACGCAATCGAGCAGTGGGCCAAAGAGACACACAACCTCGAACCCTGGCAGAGGCAGCTGGCCCAGTCCGTCGGGAGGCGGATGGAGAACGGCCAGGAGATACCCGAGACACAGGCGCTACAAGCGCTTCACGCACGTAGCGAGGCTCTGCGCCTGGGGTTCACTCCTGCTCGTTGATCACCACTTGCGCTTTGTGGACCGGGTCAGAGCATGCCCTTCTCGATCAGGTCCCTGGCCGCGTCCTCAGCTCGCCTAAGGACAATCCGTCCGTCACCATCACTGAAGGCGACGAGATCCGAGCCCGGCGCGACGCCGGCCTCCGCCAGCAGGCCGAGCGGCAGCTCGACCCGACCCTGATCATCAACACGAAGTTCGGCTGGTTCCCGGAGCATGGGAAGAGTGTGGCACCCTCCCTGTCGGAGGACGTCGACAGGCTAGGAAAGTGATCATGGCCGGAGGGGGCAGAACGCCGGACCGTGGATGGGTCGCCACCACGGAAGGTGAGCATCTTCGCGGTCGGCGCGTGAAGGACACCAGGCCGGAGGTGGCTCTCAGGAAGGCAGTGCACCGGCTGGGCTTCAGGTTCCGCCTTCAACAGATGGTGGCCCCCAGGTGCACGGCTGACTTCGTGCTTCCCAGATACCACGTGGCCGTCTTCGTCGACGGCTGCTTCTGGCACGGCTGTCCGACGCACGGCCCGAAGGTGTTCCGAGGACCGAACGCCGAGCGTTGGACCGACAAGATCGAGACCAACAAGGCCCGGGACAGACGCAACACGGAGGCAGCGGAAGCCGCCGGATGGACCGTACTCCGCATCTGGGAGTGTGAGGTCAAGGTCAGTCCCACGGAGGCAGCGCTCAAGGTTGCCGAGCGGTGTTCGGCTCCTGGCCGCGTGACTGAGTAGGGATGGGTTCGCGACCGTGCGTCCCGCTCAGAGCGTCCGCGACCAGGTCTCCTGCAGCACTGTCCCTGCCCGCGCAGTACTGGCTCAGGGGGCACTGGTCACAAAGCGGATCTTTCGCGATGCATAGTGTGCTTCCGATGAGGCGCAGGGCAGCCATGCGCAGGGGGGCCTTCTCGCCTGCTCCGACCAGCTTCACCAAGTGCACCCGGCCATCACTGAGTCGGTTCGTGCGGTCCGAGTCACTGTCGTGCAGCCGAGCAGCGACGCGTAGTGCGCTCTGTCCCACCCACAGAAGGTCGTCATCGATCAGCAGCCGGTAGAGCGCTCTCTCGGCTGGCTTCATCTCCAGGCGCTTGGGCACCTCCTTCTGCTTCTCCTCGTCTTCGGCCCAGACGCTTGACTTGCCTGCCACCGCGGTAAGCCTGTCGAGGCGTGCCCGAACGGCGGCAGTGGGGGCTACATCAAGGAGAGTCCGCAGGGAGGACTTGGTCAGAGTCGTGTTCTCCCGGATGGTCTTGAGCATCTCGTGCATCTGACCAGACTGCACCCGGGTTCCAGCCAGCACCGCCACGACCGCTGCCTGCGCTGACGACAGTTTGGGCAGCTGGTACCAGTTCTCGCCGTCGCGCTGACGCTCCGCCCAAGCGGTCAGGTCCTCGCGGGCCATGCGCCAGCGAGGCTGGAGTCCGCCTTCCTCAGCCGGGCAGTCCTCGACTGGCAACAGCACTTCCGCAGCAGCCTTGCCGAGGAGCGGCGGAACCGCGTTGCCAATCTGCCGGAAGGCGTCACTACGCGTGCCAGCAAACCTGAACCGGTCCGGGAAGGTCTGAACCCGCGCCGCCTCACGGACAGACAGAGTGCGGTTCTGGTCAGGATGGATGTACCAGTAACCGTCCTTGGCGATGTGGGCGGTGATCGACCGGCTCAGATCACCCCAGTCCAGCTTCTTGTACTTGTCAGTGAACTGGTCGGCCTTGTAACGCTGGAGCTCCGGCTCGATGTCCGAGTAGAGAGTCTTGGACGTCATTCTCTTGAAGATCTTGTAGTCGTCCCGCCTGACCCGTCGGGTCATGTGGTCGAAGACGACATCGCCCCGGGCCCGCTTACGCATTTCCTTCGCGAACTGGGACTGCTCCTCAGCGGGTGTCTTGTACTCCATCTCCCGTTCACCGACGCGCTCCGTGGGCACCACGATCAGGGGCGGCAGGTCTCCGATGGCATCGCGCAGGGTGGTGCGCTCCTCCTCGGTGACCTCCTGCTGCCACTCGAACTTCTCGATGTCCTTCCTGGCCAACAGGATGAGGCGCTTCCGGTGCTGTGGGACTCCGTAACGCCAGGCGTCGACGAGGCGCACCTGTGTTGCGTAACCGAGCTCCTCCAGCTGCTGTTCGATCACGCGGACCACGAAGAAGTCGTCGCCCAGCCCCATGTCCGGAACGTTCTCCATGAGGACGGCTCGCGGCCCGATCCTCTTGACGACGTCGAGGTACGCGCTCCACAGCTCTTTACGAAGGTCGTGAGGGTCGCGGCCGTGGTGCTCGACCAAGTGGCGGATCTTGCTACGTCCTGCCCTGCTGAACGGCTGGCAGGGAGGGCCTCCCGCCACCAGGTCGATCTTGCCCCTCGCAGGCTCGAGGAGTTCCTCGAGCCTGTCGCGCTCGGCGGGATTCCCTAGGTCCATGTTCAGACTCATGCCAGGGAAGTTGGCAGCGTGCGTCTCGAGGGCGCGCTCGTCGGAGTCGACGGCGGCCGCGATAGTCCAGCCAGCTCGCTGAAGACCGAGACTCAGGCCGCCGGCTCCAGAGAAGAGGTCCACAGCCAAGCGGCGCCCGTTGCCGTAGCCTTCGAGCCACTTTGCGAACCGCTCGGGTCTACAGCTGTGCCGGTGCCGCCGGAGCTTCAGGCAATCGCTTCGTTCCAGGGGTACGCCATAGTGCGACTCCTGCACAGCACGCACCTCCACACCAGCGAGAACGACGAGCACCAGGAGATCACAGAAGCGCTGGTGGAGGCAAGGATTCCCCCATGCTGACCTCCGGAAAACCCATGAGGTCGGCGCTACGCTCTGCCGGGTCCCCGTGCGAGTCCGCACGCCCCCCAGACCTCGGCTTCGAACCGACGTTCCGGTGCGTTACCGGAGGCAATCCTAGAGGACAGCAGTGACAGGGTCGCCCTCGGGATCCTGTTTGATCGGACAAGCTGGTCAACGATCCGACAGGGCTGAAGGCACGTTCGAGTCGGCGTGAGCTTACGTGCGGTTTTAGCCATCTGCGAGGGCCGGAAGCCTACTTGGCTGATGGATAGTTAGTAGAATCTTGCCCCACTGCACACTGCAGGGCATGGCTGACAGTTGACGAGCGGGGGCGTGGGTGGACTCCGAGAGCGCAAAGGCGTATCTCCGGCCGCGGGCCCGGCTCATGAGCACGCTCGGCGAAGAACTGATCAGCAACGAACGTGTCGCCCTCACCGAGCTGGTGAAGAACGCCTACGACGCGGACGCCAGCCTCGTCCTGATCCGGTTCACTCCTCCCCTTGAAGAAGGTCAGGGCGCGATCGAGGTCTGGGACAACGGACACGGCATGTCGCCATCCACGGTCCGCGGCACGTGGATGGAGATCGCCACCCCACACAGGCACCGGAATCCACGCAGTGAGTCAGGTGGGCGTCGCGTGCTGGGCGCCAAGGGCATCGGCCGGTTCGCCTCAGCTCGGCTTGGCCATACCGCCACAATCACGACTCGGCGGGTCGATGAGCAGGAAGTCACCCTTCGCATCGACTGGGGGGACTTCACGGAGGGTGACGCGTACCTGGATGAGGTTCCGGTCTCTCTGTCCACGACCACTCCGACCGTCTTCGTTGACGAAGGCGTAGCGGCGCAGACCTTTTCCGAGGTCCTCCGGGAGTTTCAGACAGCGCCGGCTACAGCCGTCGGCACGGCGCATGGCACCGTGGTCCGACTCGAGAGGCTTCGCACGGCTTGGGGAGCGAACGAGATTGAGGCGCTCAAGCGTTCCCTGTCCAGGCTCCTCCCCCCGCCGCCTCCCGCCGAGCTCTCTGTGCCGGACCAGCCGGATTTCTCGATCTACATCGATACTCCGGAGGGGCCGCTCCGCCACCACAGCGGATTCGTTGCTGCGAGTGAGACACTGGCCCATCCCCGCTACCGCCTCGTCGGTACCGTGAATGCTGACGGGGACGCGCGCCTGGCCATTTACACCGGCGGCGACGAACCTGTAGAGGTCGTCCAGGACAACCTCCGGAAGGACTCGAAGAGGCCCTCGTGTGGCCCTCTGAAACTGGACTTCCGAGTCTGGGACCTCGAGTCGTCGGCCATCAAGCCGCTCCTGGCACTCGACACCAGCGCGAGGAACACCAACGACGTACGGGAACTTATCCGGAACAACAGCGGTGTGGCCCTGTACAGGGACGGGTTCCGCGTGCAGCCGTTCGGGGAACCCGGGTTCGACTGGCTTGGTTTCGACCAGCGACGTATCAACAACCCGACGCTGCGTCTCTCCAACCGGCAAGTGGCGGGATTCGTCTACATCTCGGCTGATGACAACCCCGGCCTCCTGGACCGCTCGCACCGCGAAGGACTGATCGACACCCCGGAGTACGAGGAACTGAAAGCGGTCATACTCCAAGCGATTGCCAGATTGGAGACGCAACGCTACCGACTGCGTCGGGAACCCACTGCTCCGACGGACACCCCACTCCTTGCCGGGCCGTCCGAAGGCAGGGGCCACGGGCTCTTCCAGAACTTCAACCTGGACCCGCTGCGACAGGTGGCTGCCGAGCGGCACCCAGATGACATCATCCTCAGCCGCGCCATCGAGGAAGCCACGGAGACGATCAACGAAGGGGTACGCAAAGTACAGGAGGTCATCGCCCAGTTCTCCCGTCTCGCGACCCTGGGAACCCTGGTCGATGTCGTCCTTCACGACGGACGCACCGCCCTTTCCCGCATCGGCGTGGGCCTTCGTCGTCTCGGCAAGATCACCACAAAGGTCGAGACACACGATGTGGAGTTGTCAGCTGCGCTGGGCAAGCTGCGGACGGACTTCACCGCACAGGAGAGGGCTCTCGACCGGCTCTTCGCCCGCATCGAGCCACTCAGCGGACGGAAGCGTGGACGACCTCGCCGGCTCTCTCTACATCGGAGCATTTCCGAGGCCGTTGACGTGCTGGAGTCGGAGATCACCAAGCATGGTGTAGACGTGAAGATCGGCGGGGCGGACGTGATCGTCACTGCCGAGCCAGGTGATATCAGGACTCTTGTGGTCAACCTCGTGAGCAACGCCGTGTACTGGCTCTCCACCATGCCCAAGGGCACTCCCCGCGAGATCCTGATCGAGACGGAGCGCAGTCTCGAGGGCGAACTGGACGTGGTCGACATCACGGTCAGCGACAACGGTCCTGGGGTGCGCGAGGAGATCAAGGACCTGATCTTCGAGACCTACTTCAGCGACAAGCCGGATGGCGTCGGCCTCGGTCTCAGCATCGCAGGCAGCGTCGTGAAGGACTTCTACGACGGCGACCTGGGGCTGGTGAGCCCCGGCACCCTGTCGGGTGCGAGTTTCCGGGCACGACTGCGAAGGAGAGTTGGGTGACGTCGACGGACGTTGCGTATCGGGTGCTCATAGTCGATGACGACGCCCAGATGATCGCGGACCTTCGCGAGGTACTGTCCGAGGAACTCACAGACCTCGGGGAGATCCACTTCGAGTCCGAGCAGGACTTCGCCGCAGCCGAGCAACGGTTGGTGGACGAAGACTTCGACCTGGTCATCCTCGACGTCCGCGACGCCGCCGATGGCAGACCCTCCGCTGCCATCGAAGGACGGGGACACGAGCTGTACGACGCCATCGCCGGCGCGCGGTGGCTGCCCGTGGTCTTCTTCACAGCTGTCCCTCAGCAGGTGCGTGACTTGGAGAAGCCTCCACTCATCCGTGTGGTGACCAAGAACGCCTGGAATGAGATCGCTCCTGCAGTCCGAGACGGGCTGCTCTCGGGGGTGTCGGAGTTGAGGCGCCGCATCTCCGATCTCGTCGAGCGCAAGGTCCGCATTTTCCTTCGTGACGTCGTGGCCCCGCACTGGCACGAGATGGCGGGTGCTGATCCCCACGAGATCACCCCGATCATTGTCAACCGCCTCGCGGCCGAGCTCAGAGAAAACGGCCCCAGCGAACTGGGCTATGCCGGGGACAGCGAGGCTGTCGCCACTGCCGGGCAACCCTCTGCAGCTCGGGTCTACTTGAAGCCGTGCGTGACCCACCACCTCACCGCCACTGACCTCGTGGTCAGTCCCGAGGGCGATTGGTGGATCGTCCTCACCCCCGCTTGCGACCTATATGAGGACCACCCGGACGCCAACGTGGCGAGACCTCGTAAGGCCAAGGCACAGTACGTTCGCTTGGCCAAGGCCGACCGCATCTTCACCGAGGACGGCGAGGAGTCGGAGTCGCCAGCGATCGCCACATGGCTGGCCAGCTCGAAGAGCAACAGCCACAAAGACCAGACCAAACAAATCTTCGGGGACAAACAGAACCGGTACCGCGCCCTTCCTGGCTACCTCGACATCCCCGACCTCTTGGTCGACTTCGAGAACGTGATATCCGTCCCGCTCGCCGAGGCACGAACCTGGCGACGAGTCGCAACCCTAGATGGCCCGTTCTCGGAGGCGATGCTAATCGCATACAGCCGCTCGGTGGGGCGTATCGGAACTCCAGACCTCAGCTTCGACGACGTGAAGGTGCGGTTGGGACTCGAGAAGCCGAAGGCCAGGCACCTGCCAGCGCAGGCTTCCACACCAACAGCAAACGGTGAGATTGTGAAGAACTGAGCTGCCGGGCGTTCGGGCAGCATGCACGATCATCAGCGGAGGACATGGCGGGCGCGAAGCCCTAGCCCTCCTCTGGTCGACTCGTAGACGTTGCCGAAGACACTCCGTCGGTGAACGGTACGGCTCTGTGGCCGCTCCGCCGCTCTCCGACGAGTGCGTTGGCATAGGCGTACACGGCGCCGGTGGGCACCATGCCCTGGGAGCCATCTGGGAGCCGACCCGCTCCCCGAGCCCCTTCCAGGCCACGCGACACCAACCGAGCCCATCCATCTGACCTGCGGAAACGCAATCGGAGCTGGCAGGCTCAGCAACCGGACCTCGTTCGGGACGAAGAGGTCGTGGGTTCAAATCCCGCCACCCCGACAGCCGAAACACCAGGTCAGGGGCCTGATCCGCTCAGCGGGTCGGGCCCCTGACCTGTTTCCGGAGACCGCTTGGGAGCCGTTCGGGGGGCCGCCTCCGGGAGAAAACGAGGTGAGGACGCCCAGCCCTCGCGTTCCGTCGTCACCGGTTGTGGACCGGAGCCGTTCGCCTGACGGACGCAGGAAGAGCTTCCCCGCCGACGGCCCTGCCACCGGGGCTCGGCAGGGCCCTGGGCTGAGGTGGTGTCGTCGGCGTTCTCCGCGCGGCCCGCGGCCGCCCGCAGTGTCACAGCAGCCGTGATTCCCGCCGCCGGACCGAAGGTCAGGGCGGCCGGGACGCCGTCGCCGAGGCGGGCGGACAGGTGCGGCAGCCCCCAGCGCGGACCCGCCCCGTCGTCCGGCGCGGTCCGCAGCAACTGACTCACCAGCAGCCCGAGGACGGTCGCGCAGACCGCGCCGACCGCGCCGACCGTCATCGCCGGGAGGGTGGCCCGGGCCAGCGGCTCGGGCAGCCGGCGAAGTGCCCACCACACCGCGGCGAGCAGCAGCAGACCGGCGGCACGGTACAGGAGCCAGTCGCCCGGCGACTGGCTCGACGGGCCCGCACAGACGCCCAGCAACAGCCACTGGCGCGGGAGTTCGCCCGGCTCGGTGAGCATCCCGCCACCGGTGAAGGCCGTCTGGACGGTGGCTGCGACCGGCAGGTACGAGAGGACCACCAGAGAGATCGCGACCACTGCGGTCCCGGCGCTCGCGGCCGGGCGGGCGGCGCGCACGGGAACGGCCTGACGCGGCGGCGGGCCGGCGCCCTTGGCGGTGATCAGTGCCACCGGCGCCACCACCGTCGCCACGACCAGCGCGGCCGGCACCAGGATCTGCCGTCCGGAGGCGATCACACTCGCCGTCTGGGGCAGGAAGCGGTAACTGCCGTGCCCCTGCGCGGCGATCAGAACCAGACCCCAGGCCCACACCGCGAGCAGTGCGGCCGGTATCCGGCCGTGCACCGGCGGCGGCCTGCGCATCAGGAGCAGCGCCCCGGGCACGAAGAAGGCGAAGAGGGCACCGAACCGGATCTGCGTCGCGTTCGTGTACAGGGAGAGGTAGCGGTCGCCGTCGCCCCCGTCCGGGCCGCCGGGCGCCCCGGCACCGGGCCGGATCGAGGCCGGGGGATCTTACGACCAGAGGGTGAGCCGGCGTTCGAGTTCGGCGGCGGTCCGGCCGCCGAGCACGTCGGTGGCACCCGGCAGGCGCAGCGCGTGCGTGCTCGCCCCCGCCCACCGCAGGAGAGCCGTGAGCGGCAGCCCTCCGAGCAGTGCCGGTAACGTCGCTCGCCGGTATGCCATGTGCCCTTCCCCTCTTGGCCGCACACCCCGTGGGCCCCTGGCCGGGTGGAGGGCTACGGGGTTCCGATCACATACGGATCACGGCCGTACGCCGGATCCACTGGCGGTGACGGACACGGTCACACTCCTTTCGAGTGGTGCGGAAATGGCACCACTCGCTGTCACGCGGAGCCGCACCTTCCGTGAGCTGCCGGAGACGGTCCCTTCATATGCGGTGCACTTCCAGGCAGCCCGAGGGTGTCCATCACCCGGAGGCCACCCTTCCGGCACGACGCCGAGGTTTCCACACCGGGAGCCGCCTGGGGACCGACCCGCTCCCCAGGCCCCTTCCAGACCATCCGAGACCAAACGCCCCCCTTGACCTGCGGAAACGTCGTTGTGGCCAGTAAGGTCAACAACTGAACCCCGTTCGGATCGGAGGGGCCGTGGGCCAGTCCGCCCCCGCTCCACCGGGCGAGCCGGCGGTGGCCGCGTCGCGCAGTGCCTCCGGCAGACTGCGCAGGGCGGGCTGTCCGAGGGTGGCCTTCCGTACGACCGCCGAGACCACCCTGACCGGTTCGGGGCCGCGGACCGGGCGTACGACGACGCCGGGATGCCGTGCGGCCGGGCGGTCTGCCCGTGGGAACCGTGTCCACGCGAGACGCCGCCCCCCGTGTCCGGGGCTCGCCGGGCGGCGGGTGTTCGGGTAAGCAACGCTTCCATGTGGCGGCGGATGGCTTGAAATCGACTCCAGATCAAGGATTTTGACGCTGCATATGTGATGTGCATGTGCTTTGGCAAGGCTGTTCCAGTTGCCGGATGATCAATACCCTGAGCCTGTCTGCCCGTCACGTCTTCGATGGAGCTCGCCTTGTCCAGCACGCAGCAGTTCCCCGACATACTCTCGCCCGAGTTCGCCGCCGACCCCTACAGCGCCTACCGCACGATGCGTGAGAGCGCGCCGCTCATCTGGCACGAAGCCACCCGCAGCTACATCGTCTCCCGGTACGAGGACGTGGAGCGGGCGTTCAAGGACGGAACGTCGTTCACCACCGACAACTACGAGTGGCAGGTCGAGCCGGTGCACGGGAAGACGATCCTCCAGCTCAGCGGCCGCGAGCACGCGGTGCGCCGGGCCCTGGTGGCACCCGCCTTCCGCGGCAGCGACCTGCAGAACAAGTTCCTGCCGGTCATCGAACGCAACTCGCGCGAGCTCGTCGACGCCTTCCGCCACACCGGCAGGGTGGATCTGGTGGACGCCTACGCCACCCGCTTCCCGGTCAACGTCATCGCCGACATGCTGGGCCTGGACAAGGCCGACCACCCCAGGTTCCACCGCTGGTACACCTCGGTGATCGCCTTCCTGGGCAACCTCTCCGGCGACCCCGAGGTGATCGCGGACGGCGAGCGCACCCGGGTGGAGTTCGCCGAGTACATGATCCCCGTCATCCGGCAGCGCCGCGAGAACCTGGGCGACGACCTGCTGTCCACGCTGTGCGCCGCCGAGGTGGACGGCGTGCGGATGAGCGACGAGGACATCAAGGCGTTCTGCAGTCTGCTGCTGGCCGCGGGCGGGGAGACCACCGACAAGGCTATCGCCGCCATCTTCGCCAACCTGCTGGCCCACCCCGAGCAGCTCGCCGCCGTGCGGGAGGACCGCTCCCTGATCGACCGGGCGTTCGCCGAGACCCTGCGCTACACCCCGCCCGTCCACATGATCATGCGGCAGACCGCGCAGGACGTGGAGGTCGGCGGCGGCACGATCCCGGCCGGGGCGACCGTCACCTGTCTGATCGGCGCCGCCAACCGCGACCCGGGCCACTACAAGGAGCCCGACTCCTTCGACATCTTCCGCGACGACCTGACGTCCACCACCGCGTTCTCCGCCGCCGCCGACCACCTGGCCTTCGCGCTGGGCCGGCACTTCTGCGTCGGGGCGCTGCTGGCCAAGGCCGAGGTCGAGATCGGCGTCAACCAGTTGCTGGACGCCATGCCGGACATGCGGCTGGCCGACGGCGCCGAGGTCACCGAGCAGGGGGTGTTCACCCGCGGCCCCAAGGAGGTGCCGGTGGTGTTCACCCCCGCCGCCTGACCGCCGGCCGGGACGGGAAGCCGGAACGGGTCCGGGAACGGCCGTGCCGCCACCGGAACGGAGGGTTGCGGCGGCGGCACGGCCGGCTTGTACGGGGCCGGCTGTACGACCGGCTGTACGGGCCGCCGTACGGTCGGCCCGGCGCGGGGGCTACACCACGGGCGTGAAGGAGACCGGCAGGGAGGTCAGGCCCCGCATCCAGACGGACGGCCGCCAGGTCAGCTCCTCCGGTTCGACCGCCAGGACGATGTCCGGCAGCCGCTCCAGCAGCGTCTCCACCGCGGTGCGGGCGATGACGTCGGCCAGTTGGGGAGCGGGGTAGGGGCAGCGGTGCTCGCCGTTGCTGAAGCTCAGATGGGCGGAGTTGACCTGCGCCCCGACGTGTCCCTCGGGCCAGATCTGCGGGTCGGTGTTGGCCGCGGCCAGCCCCAGCACCAGGCAGTCGCCGGCCCTGATCTGCCGGCCGCCGAGCTGGATGTCGCGGACCGCCCAGCGGCCGATGAAGTTCTGCGTGGGGGTGTCCAGCCACAGCACCTCGTTGAGTGCCTGCCCCACGCTCACCCGGCCGCCGGAGACGTTGACGGCGAAGCGGTCGTCGGTGAGCAGCAGCCGCAGGGTGTTGCCGATCCAGTTGCCGGTGGGCTGCTGGGCGGCGGCGATGATGGAGATCAGGTCCTGCACGATCTCCTCGTCGGTCAGCCCGGCCGGGTCGGCGATCATGCGGGAGGTGACGTCCGGACCGGGGTCCTCGCGCTTCTCCGCGACCAGCCGCTGGATGCGCTCCTGGACGCGGACGTAGGCGGCGACCGGGTCGTCGCCCTCCGAGGCGTCCAGGGACATCCGCAGGTCCTCCACCAGATCGTCGGTGTCGGACCCCGTGAGCGGCATGCCGCACATCCGGACCGCCGCGCGCATCGGCAGGGCGTGGGCGTACGCGGACATCAGCTCCGCCTGCCCGCTGCCCGCGAACTCGGCGAGGAGCTGCTCGGCGATCTCCTGGCAGTCCTGGGAGAACTCCAGCTGGTCGACCTCCTCCAGGGCCTCGCTGATGACGCCCGCCCGGCGCTGGTGCTCGGCCCCCTCGGTGAACAGCACCGACGGCTGGTAGCCGACGAACGGCATCAGCGGCCAGTCGGCGGGGATGGCGGGCCACTGGTTCCAGCGCCGCGAGTCCCGGGCGAACAGCTCGTCGTGGCTGGTGACGTAGGAGACCTCGGCGTATCCGAGCACCAGCCAGGCGGGGATGCCGCCGTCCAGCAGTACGGGGGCGACCGTGCCGTGGTCGCGGCGCAGCGCCCGGTAGAGCTGGAAGGGGGTCTGCTGGTACTCCAGGCCGCTGAGGGACACGGCGTCGGGATGGGCCGCGGGGCAGCCGGACGGCGGGGCGGCCGCCGGGGCGGAGACGTCCTGGGCGGGCTGGTCGGTCATGCGGTCATCTCCCGTGCCAGTGCCTGCTGGTAGAGGTGGTCGACGAGGGTGATCAGCACGTTCTTGCCGGAATCGCGCAGCCGGGCGTCGCAGTCGACCAGCGGCACGTCCTCCGGCAGGTCCAGTGCCTGGCGGATCTCGTCCAGGGAGAAGCGCGAGGCGTCGTCGTCGAACCGGTTGACGGCCACCACGAACGGGGTCCGGTGGTGCTCCAGCCGGTCGATCGCGTACCAGGAGTCGGCCATGCGCCGGGTGTCCACCAGCACCACCGCGCCGAGCGTCCCGGAGAACAGCCGGTCCCACAGGAACCAGAAGCGCTCCTGCCCGGGTGCCCCGAACAGGTACAGCACCGTCTGCTCGTTGAGGCTGATCCGGCCGAAGTCGAACGCCACCGTGGTGGTGTTCTTGTTCCGCAGGCCGGCGGTGTCGTCCACCCCCGCGCCGGCCTGGGTCATGACCTCCTCGGTGTTCAGGGGGCGGATCTCGCTGACGGATCTGACCAGCGTCGTCTTCCCGACGCCGAAGCCGCCCACTATGACGATCTTCAGTCCGGTCTCGGCGGCGTCCGCGAGCGGCATGCGCGCCGGGGCCTCAGAGGTTGCGGAGTCCAATGAGCACCTCCTTCAACAGGGCGGATTCGGGCGCGTCGCCATACGCTGCGGACGGACGCGGGTTCCGTGCGGTGATGCGTCCGGCGACGAGCAGATCGCCGAGGAGGATCTTCACCACGGTGATGGGCAGGCGCAGGTCGGCCGCGATCTCGACCACCGCGGTGGGGTGGGCGCAGAGCTCCAGGATGCGTACGTGCTCCGACTGCATGCCCTCCGTCGGCCGGCACTCGCTGACGATGAGCGTGACCAGGTCCAGCCCGGCCTCCTCGCCCCGGCTTCGTCCGCCGGTGACGGTGTAGAGCCGGTGGGGGTCGCCGATGTCGACGGGTTTGCGGATCATGACGGGACGCCGCCCTCGGCCGGCGTGCGGGGCTCGGCTCGCAGGTGCTCGCCGATCTGCTCGACCATCTCGTCCATCTGGTGGCCGACCACACCGGGGTCCGCGCTGTCGTCGGCGACGACGGCCAGATGGGCGCCCTCCCCGGCCTCGACGATGAACAGCAGGCCGCCGTGGAACTCCGTCATCGAGTGCCGTACCCCTCCGCTCCCGTCGCCGAACTCCAGGGAGGCTCCCTGCGCCAGGGCCTGCATCCCGGAGGAGATGGCCGCGAGCTGGTCGGCCCGGTCCAGGGTCAGACTGCTGCTCCAGCACAGCTTGAGCCCGTCGCGGGAGAGCACCAGGGCGTGTCGGGTCCCGGGAGTGCGGTTGAGCAGGCTCTCGAGAAGCCAGGTCAGGCTGTTGTCGGTGGTCTCCATGATCTGCATCGGGCGTTCCGGGCCGACTGTCCGGCCACCGGCCCGTGCCTCCAATCTCACGGTCTTCGCTGGGGGGTGGGGCGCCCGCCGGAGGGACGGGCGCCCCGGTTGCGTCGGAGGGGCGCGCCTACTCGGAGGGGTTCTCGGGGCGCCTGGAGCGGTGGAACGCCCCGAAGCTCGCTCCGGCGTCACGGGCGGTGCGCTTCCGCTGCGAAAGGCCGGCGGAGGCGTCGGCCGCCCGCTCGCGGGCGCTGTCGGCCCGGGCCAGGGTGCGGCCCCGGGGGCGCACCGGCAGCCCGTGGGTGGTCTCCCCCGCCGCGGGCGCCGGGGTCCCGGCGGTGTCCGGCGGTGCGGACGCGGCCGTAACGGCCGGGGCGGCCGGGGCTGGGAGGTCGGGCCCGGTGGCGGGCGCCTGGGCCTGCCGCGGAGCCCTGGCCGCCGGCACCGCGACCGCGGGCGTGGCCTCCGCGCGCTGCTGGGCCAGCAGGTGCGGCGGCAGCAGGACCACCACACCGGTGCCGCCCCGGGAGGAGGGCCGGTAGCTCACGCGGATGCCGTACTTGTGGGCCAGCATTCCCACCACGGCCAGACCGAGCCGGGTGCCCTGGAGGCGGGCGAGGTCGGTCGACTCGCCGGAGACGGCCTTCTCCGCGCGGCGCATCGCGGCGTCGGACATGCGCAGTCCGCTGTCCTCGATGGTGACCACGAGACCCGCGGTGCGCTCCTCGACGTAGACGTTGACCTCGTCGATGGGCGGGGAGAAGTTCGCCGCGTTGTCGATGAGCTCCGCGAGCAGGTGCATCACGCCCTCGGCTGCGAATCCGGCGATCGCGGTGCCGCTGGCGCAGTGCATACGGACCCGCTGGTAGGCGGCGATGCGTCCCACCGCGCCGCGCAGGATGCTCTCCATGATGATCGGCTTGTTCCAGGCCCGGCTGGCGCGGCCGCCCATCAGCAGGGCCAGGCGGTCGGTGAGCAGTCCGATCTGCGAGGTGCTGTGGTCCAGCCTGAGCAGGTCGCCGAAGACCTCCTCGCCGTGGCGCTCCTGCATCTCGCGCAGGTCCGCCAGCATGCCCACGGCCGCCGCCTGCACCCGGCTGAGGGCCTTGGTGCCGGCCGTACGGGCGGCGGCGGACCGCCGCTCGCTGGTCGCGTACTCCCGGATCACGAACTCCGTCAGGGCGGCCAGCCGCTCGTCGTCGGGGCGCGGTACCTTCGCCAGGACCGTGCCCGCCGAGGCGCCGCCGCGCAGCCGCTCGAAGGTCCCGGGCAGGACGTCGGTGAGGAGGTCGTCCACCCCGTCCGCCGCCGCCCGCGCCTGCCGGACCGCCTCGTCCCGCTCGGCCTGCGCGGACAGCCGCTGCCCGGTGGCGGAGGAGACCTCGTGCGCGAAGGCGTGGAGGAGCCGCTGGAGCGGCAGGTCCTCCGGGAGGGGCATTCCGGCCAGCGCCTCCTCCGGCCGCGCACCGGTCCGCAGCCGCTCGGCGACCGCCGGCAGCACGGAGTCGGCCAGGTGCGCGGTGTGCGCCTGCCGGTGCTCGGCCTGGCGGCGCAGCGTGCCGGTCTCGGCCGCCGCGTTCGCGGAGGCGGTGGTCGTCCGCCGCACGGTCAGGACGGTGGCGAGGAAGGCCGCGACGGCCACGACCCCGGCCACGGCGATCACGCCCAGCACCCAGGGGCGCGTACTGTCGGGGGCCGCCGCGGCGCCCGCCGCGCCACCCGCCACGAGCGCCGTCAGGCAGACGGCGAGTAAGGCGAGGGGCAGACGTCCTCCGGGCACTCGGTGCTGGCCGGGGGCGGCAGGATCTGACATCGCGCAATCCCTGTGGCTGTGTGGGGGCGAGTGATGCGGTTCGGAAGACAAACGACGGCCGAAAGCCCGCTGGGAGAAGGGAAGTTGCCTTCTCATGCGATTGCCTTCGTCATAGTAACCATGCATCACGCAGCGCGTGTGCCGAGCCGGTGGACGGGTGCTCGGGCCGTTCCGCCGCGGCGGACACGATGAGGTGCGACCACGACCTTCCCGGGGGGTCCATGCGCGTGCGCGGTGCGACCGCCGCCTTACCTTTCGTCACAGCCGCCCTGCTCCACGCAGTCCGAGCAGCGCGTCCCGGCCGGTCTCCACCGGCTCGTACGGCCGCACGCTCGGGGGCGGCGGCGGGACGCGTCGCCCCCGGCCGCCGTCCGGCCCCTGGCTCCGAACCTGGCTCTGCCCCTGGAGGGCGAAGGCCGTACCGCCCAGGCCCGCCAGTGCGACGGTGGCGGCCCCGGCCGCGAAGAACCGCTGCTTGCTCATGTTTCCTCCGCGTCGTGGGCGTACGCGTCCGCGGGGGGCGTACGCCGTTCCTCGTCGTCGTGGCCCAGGCGTGGAGGGAGGGCGGACCCTGTGTCAGGAAGCGGATTTCTCCGCGGACGGAGCGCCGGCGCCTGCCGCGGCGGTCTCCTCCCGTACCGGGGGCGGTTCCGCGGACGGCCCGGTGGGCGCCTCGATACCGAGGGCGAGATCGCGGGCGGCCTCCGTCTCGCGGCGGAACAGCCGGTACCACATGAAGACCACGAAGCCCGCGAAGACGAACCACTGCGCGGTGTAGCCCAGGTTCTGGAACGCCTTCAGGTCCAGCCCGGTGCCCGCCGCCGCGACCGGCGGCACCGCCTCCATCGGCCCCTGCGCGCGCTGGACGGTGATCCACGCGTCGTACACCTCGTAGGGCACCAGATTGACCAGCGTGGCCGCGCCGATGATGCCGACCTGGCCCCGCGGCAGGGCAACGCCGACGGCGCCCGGTGAGCTCTGGCTCTCCGGCGCCTGGAGCACTCCGGTGACGCTCACCTCGCCGGCCGGTGGCGCGGGCACCCGCGCGGGGTCGGCCTCGCCCGGCAGCCAGCCGCGTACGACGGGCAGGGCCCGGCCGTCGCCGGTGCGCAGCGGGGTCAGCACGTAGAAGCCCTCGCGGTCGCCGATGCGGCGGCCGGGCACCAGGAACTCGCGGCCCGCGTCGTAGCGGCCGGTGGCCCGGGCGGCCTGGCCGACGGTCTCCTGGGTGAGGGGCAGCAGATCGTCCAGCGGCCTGGCGCCGGCCTCGGGGTTCCCCTCCGCCGAGCGCTCCTGCCGGGCCTGGTGGGAGTCCACACGGTCCTCGAAGCGGCTCAGCTGCCAGCTCCCCATGAACAGGCAGACGGGGATCGACAGCAGCACGAAGAGGTTGATCACCCACCAGCGCGGGGTCAGCAGGAACCGGTACACACCCTCAACGGTACGGGGGCGGGCCGGGGACGGCCCATCCGCCCCCGCTCCGCGTGCCGCCCGCGGATCCGCCCGTGTCAGCCCACCGGGACGGGGCCGGTGCGGTACACCGTCCCGGCGCAGGCCCCGGCGATCTCGATCTTGCCGATGCGCGGCTCGCCCGCCGCCGGCACGTAGCGCAGGACGACCGAGGCCGCCGTGGCGCCCGGGCCGGAGCCATCGCTGTCGTACGCGAGCTGGGGGCTGACGCCGCTGCCCTCGGCGGGCTCCTCGACGCCCTCGCCGCCCTCGCCGCCGGCGGGGGGTGTCGTGCCGCCGCCGGTGTCGGTGCCTCCGGAGGAGTCCGTGCCTCCGCTCCCGCCGGTGCCCCCGGTGCCGCCGCTTCCACCGGTGCCGCCGCTCCCGCCGCCGGAGTCCGTGCCTCCGGAGGAGTCGCCGGGAGCCGTCGGATCGGGGCCCGGGGACGCCGGGCAGCCGGTGGTGCCGCCGCCCTCGCTCGGCACCCAGGCGAACCGCACCACGTACGCCTTGCCCGGCTCCAGGACGAACGAGCCGGGTTCGAGCTGCGGGTCGGGCAGTTTGGAGGCCCTGCCGCCGGAGGTGTGGGCGACGACGCCGAAGCCGGTCGGGTCCGCGGCGCCCACCGGGGTGGCGGTGACGGTGTCGGACCCGTCCACCAGGCAGGAGTCTTCCGAGATGTTCGTGACCTCGAAGGCCCCGTACACATGGCCGTCCGCGTCGGCGGGGCTCACCGTGGAGCCGCCGTCGCCGATCTGGGAGCGCAGGCAGCTCGGTGAGGTGGGGCCGAGGGTGTCGCCGGTCTCGGGGAACGAAGCGGAGCCGTCCCTGCCGGAGCCTTCGCGCGACCCCGCCGCGTCCTGTCGTCCGCCGCCCGCGGAGTAATGGTCGGCGCCCTGGTTCGCGGCGTCGCCGCTCTGGCCGCCCGCCCCGGCGCCCTCCTGCCGGTTGTGGGCGCTGGCGGCGTTGGTGGTGGTGCCGTCCAGGACCCGGGTGATGACGCCGCTCTGCACCAGGGCGGGAGTGGCCACGCCGATGACGAGTGCGGCCGCGGCCGCCCCGACCGTCAGCTGCCTGCGGCGCGCCCGGCGGGCGGGTACGGCGTGGTGGAGGCGTTCGAGGGCGTCCGGGGCCGGCGCGACGTCCTCGACGGCGCCGTGCAGCATCAGCCGCAGCGACCGCTCGTCCAGGCCGGCCGAATCCGCCGGGGCGTCCGCCGGGCCCGCCGGGTCCTCGCCCGGCGAGCCGCCCGCGTCCGGCTCCGTCGTCTCCCGCCCGCCGCCCGCACCGTGTCCGGCTCCGGGTTCACCGTGCGGGTCGCGCTGTTCCTCGTGCCGTCCGTCGCCGCTCATGCGGGCGCCTCCATCGCGACCCGCAGGGCGGCGATGCCCCGGGAGCCGTATGCCTTCACCGAGCCGAGCGAGATGCCGAGCGTCTCGGCGACCTGCGACTCGGTCATGTCCGCGAAGTACCGCAGGACCAGTACCTCCCGCTGGCGGCGCTGGAGCTTGCGCAGCGCCTTCTTCAACTCGTCCTGCTCGATGCGCGCGTACGCGCCCTCCTCCGCGCTGGCCATGTCCGGCATCGGCTTGGAGAGCAGCTTCAGCCCCAGGATGCGGCGGCGCAGCGTGGAGCGGGAGAGGTTGACGACGGTCTGTCGCAGATACGACAGCGTCTTCTCCGGCTCCCGCACCCGTCTGCGCGCCGAGTGCACGCGGATGAACGCCTCCTGCACCACGTCCTCGCAGGACGCCGTGTCGTCGAGCAGCAGGGCGGCGAGCCCGAGCAGGGAGCGGTAGTGGGCCTGGTAGGTCTCGGTGAGGTGGTCGACGGTGGTGCCCGCCACTGCGGTGCTCGCTGCCATCGTGCCGTCAGCGTCCCTCGACTGCGAGGGGAGCCGTGCGGGACGGGAAGCCGACCAGGGAGCGATCACGGGCATGCCCCTGCCGGGCGTACCGCCGCCCGCGGGGGCCCGTACGGGCGCCGTTGTGATTCCGAGTGCCTCTGCCACGCCTGTTGGACACGCTTCCCCCCGTCAGGGTTGTACGCGCGGAGCGTCGTTCTTCCCGGCGAACCGGACGACCGCATGCGTACCACCTCTTCCTCTCCGCCGCCGAACAGGCGCCTTCGGCTTCCGGCAGTGGAACGGGAGACGCCCGCGCCCGGATCGCGGTTCCGGGCATGTGAAGGAAAATCCTCATCCAGAAGGCTGGTCTGGATCAAGCGGTTACCAGGTATGACTTCATCACGAGTCCTTCACAGTCGGCACCGCCGCGTCCGGATCCGGCCCCCGGCGCCGGAGCGCACGGCCCGCCCTCCGCCCGCCTCCGGACCACCGGGGCCGGGCGCGCCGGGGCCGTCAGGCGCCCTCGGCGGCGCGGTGCCGGGCCAAAGACCGCGTCAGGGCCGGGCCAAGGCCGCACCGGGGTCGCGCCAAGGCCGCGGCGCAACCACCATGACGGCGGGACCGGCGGCGGTTTCCGGTCGGTTTCCGGTCGGTTTCCGGTCAGTCTCCGGCCCGCTCGGCCGCGACCAGCTCGCCGATCTGCGCCATGTTGAGCGCGGCGCCCTTGCGGAGGTTGTCGCCGCACACGAACAGCTCCAGCGCCCGCGGGTCGTCCGGCGAGCGCCGCACCCGCCCCACCCAGGCGGGATCGGTGCCGACCGCGTCGGCGGGGGTGGGGAACTCGCCCGCCGCCGGATCGTCGCACACCACCACACCCGGCGCGTTCGCCAGGATCTCGTGCGCCTTGCCCACCGAGACCTCGCTCTCGAAGCGCGCGTGCACCGACACCGAGTGGGTGGTGACGACGGGTACGCGCACACAGGTGGCGGTGGTACGCAGTCCCGGCAGGCCCAGGACCCTGCGGGTCTCCTCTCGGACCGCCAGCTCCTCGGTCGTCCAGCCGTCCCCGGCCGGCGCCCCGGAGAAGGGCACCACGTTGAGCGCGATCGGTGCCGCGTACGGGCCGGTGTCGCCCACCGCGCGCCGTATGTCGCCGGGGTGGACGCCCAGCTCGGTGCCGGCCACGGCCGTGAGCTGCTCGCGCAGGGTCTCCACGCCCCGCCGCCCGGACTCGGAGACGGCCTGGTAGGTGGAGACGACCAGCTCCTCCAGGCCCCACTCCGCGTGCAGGGCCCCCAGTGCCACGATCATCGCCAGGGTGGCGCAGCCGGGACCGGCGACGATGCCGCGGGGCCTGGCCCGCACCGCGTGGGCGTTGACCTCGGGAACGACCATCGGTACGTCCGGATCCGCCCGGAACGCGCCGGAGTTGTCCACCACCACCGCGCCACGGGCCGCCGCCACCGGCGCCCAGTGGGCCGCGACCCCGGCGGGCACGTCGAACATCGCGACGTCCACACCGTCGAAGACCTCCTCGCCCAGGGCGAGGACCTCGATCTCCTCACCGCGCACCGCCAGCTTGCGGCCGGCCGAACGCCCCGAGGCGACCAGGCGGATCTCCCCCCAGACGTCCGCGCGCTCCGACAGCAGCCCCAGCAGCACGGTGCCGACGGCCCCGGTCGCGCCGACCACGGCCAGAGTGGGCCGGTCGGCGCGACCGATCGGGGCTCGGGGGAATCCCCCGGCGGGGGTCATCGCCCGGTGCCCCCGTAGACGACCGCCTCGTCGTTCTCGCTGTCCAGGCCGAACGCGGTGTGCACCGCGCGGACGGCCTCGTTGACGTCGTCCTTGCGGGTGACGACCGAGATACGGATCTCGGAGGTCGAGATCAGCTCGATGTTGACCCCGGCACCCGACAGCGCCTCGAAGAAGGTGGCGGTGACGCCCGGGTTGGTCTTCATGCCCGCGCCGACCAGGGAGATCTTGGCGATCTGGTCGTCGTAGCGCAGGGAGTCGAAGCCGATGCCGGCCTTCGCCCGCTCCAGCGCCTCGATGGCCCGGCGGCCGTCGGTCTTGGGCAGGGTGAAGGAGATGTCGGTCAGACCGGTGGACGCGGCGGAGACGTTCTGCACCACCATGTCGATGTTCAGCTCGCCGTCCGCGATGGCCCGGAAGATCTTCGCGGCCTCGCCCGGCTTGTCCGGCACTCCGACGACCGTGATCTTCGCCTCGGAGGTGTCGTGTGCGACACCGGAGATGAGCGCCTGCTCCATCGGCTGGTCCCCTTGCGGCTGGTTGCTGACCCACGTGCCCCGAAGCCCGGAGAAGGAGGAGCGGACGTGGATCGGGATGTTGTAACGGCGTGCGTACTCCACGCACCGGTGCAGCAGCACCTTGGAGCCGGAGCTGGCCAGCTCCAGCATGTCCTCGAACGAGATCCAGTCGATCTTGCGGGCCTTCTTCACGACCCGCGGGTCGGCGGTGAAGACGCCGTCGACATCGGTGTAGATCTCGCAGACCTCGGCGTCCAGCGCGGCGGCCAGCGCCACCGCGGTGGTGTCCGAGCCGCCCCGGCCCAGGGTGGTGATGTCCTTCTTGTCCTGGGACACGCCCTGGAAACCGGCGACGATGGCGATGTTGCCCTCGTCCAGCGCGGTCTTGATACGGCCCGGCGTGACGTCGATGATGCGGGCCTTGTTGTGGACGGAGTCGGTGATGACACCCGCCTGGCTCCCGGTGAACGACTGCGCCTCGTGGCCGAGGGACTTGATCGCCATCGCCAGCAGGGCCATGGAGATCCGCTCTCCGGCGGTCAGCAGCATGTCGAACTCGCGCCCGGATGTGACCGGGGACACCTCTCCAGCGAGATCGATCAGCTCGTCCGTCGTGTCACCCATCGCCGAAACCACGACGACCACCTGGTGGCCGTTCTTCTTGGCTTCGACGACTCGCTTGGCAACGCGCTTGATGCCTTCGGCATCGGCAACGGAGGAGCCGCCGTACTTCTGCACGACAGGGCCCACGTGCGCTCCTCGTAATCTGTCTTCCGGGGCTCCCGTACAGGAGCCCAGCGGTCGCTTCAGTTTACCGAGCAGGCCTTCTCGACCCCGCCTCTACCACATCGTGAGATGTACCGCCCACAAGCAGCGCGGCGCGGCGCCACGTCGCACCGGCTCAGCGGGCACCCCTGCCCGCTCACGGGCTCTTCACACGGGAACGTTGCGCAGCTCACACCCGCCGCGCGACCGCGGTCAGGTCGATATCCACCGGAAACGGGACATCTGTTTTCAGCCGATCGTGGTGGATGCCGGTCACGGCGTAGGTGCGGGTGGCGGGCTCCAGCTCGAAGACGTACACGACGGGGCTCCAGCCGTCCTCCCCCGCCTCCACCCGCCAGAAGTGCGGGATCCCAGACGCGGCGTACTTGCGCGGCTTGGTCTCGCGGTCGCGCGCCTCGGAGTCGTCCGACACCACCTCGACGGCCAGCACGACGTCCTCGGGGCGGTAGCCGGTCTGCCGCGGGCCGGTGAGCGCCTCGGCCCTGACGACCATGACGTCCGGTTCCGTACGGTCCCGTTTCCCGAGGGTGACGGTCATCTCCCGGACGATGTCCAGCTCGGGCGGGGCCACCTGGAGGAGACGGTGCTCCAGCAGGCGCATCGCGCGCATGTGAAAGGCGGTCTGCGGACTCACGAAGACGAGGCTCCCGTCGATCAGCTCCGTGTGCGGGGGCAGATCGGGAATCCGGTCCAGGTCCTCGGCGGTGTACCCGCCCGCCGGCGGTCGCGGCCACGCGTACTCGGGCTCGACACTCATCACTGCTCCCATGAGCCGTATCCTCGCCGACTTCGTCAGCCTACCCGGCGACTTCCCCGTTCCATCGCCCGTACGGGTGAACACCGCCCCGCCCGGCCGCCAGCCCCCGCCGCGCATGGCCGCTGCCGTCCGGGGGTACCCCGGACACCCCTGCAACGACGGTACGGACGGCAACGACGGCAGACGGAGCGGGAGGCGGAAGGCCATGAACCAACTGGCACGCACGGCGCTGGTCCTCGCGGGCGCCGGGGCCGGCGCGGCGGCCCTGCGCGGGGCCGCGTCCGCACGGCGCAGGGCGCGGGAGAACGGCCGCCGCTGGCTGGTCGTGACCATCAACCGCGCACCGACCGACGTGATGCCCCACGGCGGCCCGCCCCACCCGCTGGACGAGTTCGGCGACGCGCTGGAGATCACAGTGCGGCCCGCCCCCGGCGACCGCGGCACCGAGCTGGCCGCCCGGCTGCGCGAACCCGCGCCGCCCGCCTCCGCCTCACCACCGTCCCGGCTCGCGGGCAAGGACCCGCGCCAGGAGGTGCGGCGCGCGCTGCGCGAGGCCAAGTCCCTTCTGGAGACCGGTGAGGTGATGCTGCCGGACGCGCCGCCGACCGGGCGCGGCGACACGGCCGGGGGCAAGGCCGTCGGACTGGCGTCGAGGCGCGCGGGTGGGGAGGGAGTGCTGTGAGGGCTCTGTGCTGGGAAGGCGTCGACAAGCTGTCGGTCGAGCAGATCCCCGAACCGGAGATCCGCAACGACCAGGACGTCGTCGTGCGCCTGCTGCTGAGCACCACCTGCGGTTCCGACCTGCACCTCATCGACGGCTACATCCCCGCCATGCGGCCCGGTGACGTGATCGGGCACGAGTTCGTCGGCGAGGTGGTCGAGACCGGATCCGGGGTGCGCCGCCACAGTGTCGGCGACCGGGTCGTGGTGTGCTCCTTCATCGGCTGTGGCCGCTGCTGGTACTGCCAGAACGACATGTGGTCGCTGTGCGACAACACCAACACCGACCCCGGCCTCGGCCAGGCCCTCTTCGGCCACGAGACCGCCGGGACCTTCGGCTACTCGCACGCCATGGGCGGCATCCGCGGCGGCCACGCCGAG
The DNA here is from genome assembly GCF_043660855.1 of Streptomyces shinuiensis. NCBI lineage: Bacteria > Bacillati > Actinomycetota > Actinomycetes > Kitasatosporales > Streptomycetaceae > Streptomyces > Streptomyces shinuiensis. Next base: position 2,735,713 of record NZ_JBIHML010000001.1, read on the forward strand.
TACGTGCGCGTACCCTTCGCCGACTACGGCGCCTTCCCCGTCCCCGAGGGCGTCGACGACCTCAGCGCGCTGTTCGCCTCCGACGCCGTGCCCACCGGCTGGATGGGCGCCGACCTCGGCGGTGTGAAACCCGGCGACGTGGTGGCGGTGTGGGGCTGCGGCGCGGTCGGCCAGATGGCGGCGCGGGCCTCCGTCCTCAAGGGCGCCGAACGCGTCATCTGCATCGACCGCTACACCGAGCGGCTGGCGATGGCCGAGACGTACGCCGGCGCCGAGACCGTCGACTACACCTCCACCGACGTCGCCGCCGAACTGCGCGAGCGCACCGGCGGCCGGGGCCCGGACGTGTGCGTCGAGGCCGTCGGCATGGAGGCCCACAGCAACGGGCCGGGCTACCTGTACGACCGGGCCAGGCACCGGCTCCGCCTCCAGGCCGACCGCCCCACCGCCGTGCGCCAGGCCGTCCACGCCTGCCGCAAGGGCGGCACGGTCTTCGTGCTGGGCGTCTTCGCCGGAGCGGTCGACAAGTTCCCGCTCGGCACGGTCGTCAACAAGGGGCTGACGCTGCGCGGCGCGCAGACACACGGCCAGCGCTACATCCCGATGCTGCTGGAGCGCATCGCCGCCGGCGAGATCGACACCGCCCACCTGGCCACCCACACCATGTCCCTGGACCGGGCGGCCAAGGGCTACGACATGTTCAAGCACAAGAAGGACGGCTGCGTGCGCGCGGTCTTCCACCCGTAGCCCGCCGGGTGCCCCCGGCGGGCACGTCGGGCGTAGTCCTTGAGCTTCTCCGTCCGCAGCGTGATCCCGACCGGGTCGGGGATCTCCACCACGGCCCCGTACGGCCGCGTCGTCCGGCTCCGGTACGTGCCGCCCTCCGGCTCGCAGTGCACGGTGACGCTGTGGTCGTCGCGGTCGACGAGGAGATGGACGGGGGTGCCCGCCGCCGCGTAGGCGTCGCGCTTGTCCACCCGGTCACGCCGACCGGTGTCCGGGCCGTACGACGTGACCTCGGCGGGCGGGGGACCGGCCGGGGCGGCAGGTGGCAGGCCGCGGCAGTCGCGGCACAGGCCGCCGGGAAAGGCCTCGGGGCGGCCCGGGACGCCGCACACCGTGCACTCCGCCATCCGCAGCACGGCCGGTTCCGGCGGGCCGGAGGCGGGGCCGGGCGCGGCTGCCGGCCCGGGTGCGGGCTCGGGCGGGAGCCTGTCCGTCAGGCGCCTGCGGGCGAGGGCGGCCGGGTGGTGGACCTCCGGTGGCAACCCGGCGGTCAGCGCGCCGGTGAGCTGCCGCTCGTCGGCCCCACGCTCCAGCCACTGCCCGGCCGGCTCCTCCAGGGCCGCGCAGTCGGCGGCCGAGAGCGTCATGCGCGGCTCGGCGCGGCCGAGCCCGGCCAGCACGCCGTACGCCCGCGAGCGCGGCGGCCGTACGGGCCCGGGGGCCGGTGCGGGGGCGGGGACGGTTGCGGGCTCGTCCTCCGGATGCTCCCCCGCCAGGAACGCCGCCCACCACGCGTCGCCGCGCGCCGTCCGCGAGAAGTACGTGCGCGTCACCCGGCGCGGGCTGCCGCCGCCGGTGATGTGCTCGCGCCCGCGCCGCACGCAGGTGCCCGGCCTCCGACAGCCGCCGCAGCACCGTGCCCAGCGCGCACTGCCCGTAGTCCGGCAGCACCTTGGCCAGGGTCTTCACGGAGATGTCGGCGCCGTCGGGCAGCCGGTCGAGGTAGGCGGCGACGGACGCCTCGCGCCGGGGCAGGTGCGCGAAGCCGGCCGCCGTACGCGGCCGTTGGCCGGGCGCGGTTCGCTTTCCGTAGCCCGGTGACGCCATGGGGTGCTTGTGCGCGGGCATGCCGGCGCTGAGGTCTTCTGCAGCCACAGGATCGTCCTTACCGATCTGGGTGGTCAGACCCCCGACCGGTGTTGGCGCACCGCCGGGGGTCGAGTTCTTCGATCGGCACGCCACACCGGCGCCACCGATCGTCGTGACCCGGTCACCTCAGGTCATCCCCGCAGGTGCGATTGTTGTACGCGCGCTGCACGGGGCCGTACGGGAGGGTGGGCGGGTTGCACCAACCCGCCCATTCCTCACAAGCAGCGCTCGAGTCCCGGGACCCGAGCCCCGGGCCCCGCGACGGCCCTCACTCCGGGGACGCACCGCGCGCCCTGCCCGTCTGGGCCAGCAGGACCAGCGCCAGTCCGCCCAGCATGAGCGGAAGGTGGATTCCGGGGGACACCCACCGGCCCACCGCGAGCGACGCCGCCATCAGCAGGGCGCCGGCGCCCCACACACCCGGCCGCCTCACGCTCCGGCGCGGCCAGGGGAACAGAAGGCGTCCCGTGGCCAGGGCCGACACACCCGCCACTCCCAGCGCCACGGCCATCACCGCGGTGACCGTCCAGAAGAACACCGACATCGCTTCCCTCCCCGCACTCCCCGTCCGGGGCACGTTCGTGGAGAGGGTCTCACCGACCCCGGCATCCCGTGCCGGGCGGGCCCCTTCCCGCACCGAACGCTCTCCGGCTCTCCGGCTCTCGGGTCACGAGCGCCGGGCGCGTCCCAGCAGCAGTTCCCGTTCGCGCTCGTTGTGCGTCAGGGAGGCGGCGCGTTCGAACTCCGCGCGCGCCTCTTCCCCGCGCCCCAGGCGCTCCAGCAGGTCGCCCCGGACGCTGGGCAGCAGGTGGTAGCCGCGCAGGGCGGGCTCATCGGTGAGGGCGTCCACCAGCCTCAGCCCGGCCTCGGGCCCCTCGGCCATGGAGACGGCCACCGCCCGGTTCAGTTCCACCACCGGCGAGGGCGTCAGCGCCGCCAGCCGCCCGTACAGCGTGGCGATCACCGCCCAGTCCGTTTCCTCGTACCGCACCGCCCGCGCGTGGCAGGCGGCGATCGCCGCCTGGAGGCAGTACGGGCCGTACGGGCCCTTCCCCGCGCGCCGCAGGGCCTCCAGGCCGCGCAGGACCAGCATGCGGTTCCACCTGGCGCGGTTCTGCCCGGCGAGCAGCACCGGCTCGCCGCCGGGACCGGTGCGCGCCGGGATGCGGGACGCCTGGAGCTCCAGCAGCGCCGCCAGCCCGTGCACCTCGGGCTCGCCCGGCATCAGCCCCTCCAGCACACGCGCCAGGCGCAGGGCGTCCTCGCACAGCGCCGGGCGGCACAGGTCGTCGCCGGCCGTCGCCGAGTAGCCCTCGTTGAAGATCAGGTAGACGACCTCCAGCACGGACGACAGCCGCCCGGCCCGGTCGTCGCCGTAGGGCACCTCGAAGGGCACCCCGGCCGTCGCCAGCTTCCGCTTGGCCCGCACGATCCGCTGGGCGACGGTCGCCTCGGAGGTCAGGAACGCGCGGGCGATCTCCTGTGTCGTCAGCCCGCCCAGCAGCCGCAGCGTGAGGGCGGTCCGGGCCTCCGTGGAGAGGACGGGGTGGCAGGCGGTGAAGACCAGCCGCAGCAGGTCGTCGTCGATGTCCTGCGGATCGGCGGGCTCGGGCGGCGGCGGGGTGTCCTCCAGCGTCCGCCCGACCTCGGCCAGCTTGCGCGCGTACGTCTCCCTGCGGCGCACGAGGTCGATCGCGCGCCGCTTGGCGATGGCCGTGAGCCAGGCGCCCGGCCGATCCGGTACGCCTGACTCCGGCCACTGCTCCAACGCCGTCACCAGGGCGTCCTGCGCGATCTCCTCCGCCAGCCCGACGTCCCGCACGACGCGGGCCACGGCGGCGATGATCCGCGCGGACTCGATCCTGAACACCGTCTCGACCGTCTCGGCCGTCGTACTGCCCGCACTGCCCGCACTGCCCGTACCGGCCGTGCCGACCACGTCCGTTCCCGTCACAGCCACCCATCAGAGCAGCCGCGCGGCGTCAGGGGCAAGGAAGTTCGGACGGGTCGGACGGCGCCTCCTCGATCTGGCGGACCTCGGCGGTGACGCTCCAGTGATCCGGGTGGACCTCCAGGAACCGCCGGGTCCACTCCAGGGCCTCGGCCTTGTCCTTGACCTGGACGAGCGCGTAGCCGCCGACGACCTCCTTGGTCTCGGTGAAGGGGCCGTCGGTCTGGCTGATCTTCCCGCCCGACCAGGTGAGCCGGGTGGCCTGGGAGGTCGGAGTGAGCCCGGCCGTGTCCAGCATGACCCCGGCCTTGGTGATCTCCTCGAACAGCGCGCCCATGCGCTTCTCGAAGTCGGGGTCGGGGGCCTGGGCGGCGATGCTCTGCTCGTCGATCTGGATCAGCGACATGAAGCGGGGCATGGTGGCTCCTCTGCTCGGTTCGGGTGGTGGAGGCGGACTCTCTTCCCGCCTCTCACCCATGCGTCGATCGGGAGACGGCCGGATCGACAGCTCCCCTGGTTTTTTCCCAGGAATTTTTTCCGGCCCTGCTCCGGCCCGATTCCGGCCCGGCCCCGCCTCAGAGCCGGCCGCCCCGGACGGCCGCCACGAACGGCCCCCAGCCCTCGGCGGAGAACACGACCACCGGGCCGGACGGCCGCTTGGAGTCGCGCACCGGTATCAGGCCGGGGAGGTTGTCGGCGGCCTCAACACAGTCGCCGTTGTTGCCTCCGCTGTAGCTCGACTTGCGCCAGTGCGAGCCAGTCAGATCACGCTTCACACCCACGCTCGTACTCCTTCGCCGCCGACTCGATCATGGCCAGGGAGACGTCGGGCGACAGCGCGGACGCCCTCGCGTGGTCGAAGGCGGCCTCACACTTGCCCACCACTGCCGGATCGTCCAACAACTCCCCGCTGAAAGGGCCTTCAACGTACGCCACGGGCGGCGCGTCCACGAACGTCATCACGGTCAGGTTCCCCTCCAGCAGCGCGTGCGCCCGCGAGCTGAACGGCAGCACCTGCACGAGTACCCGGTCGCCCTTGGCGAGTTCGGTGATGTGCCGCAGCTGCTCAGCCATGTCGGCGTCGCTGCCGATGGGGCGCCGCAGGATGCTCTCGTCCAGGATCGCCCACAACTCGGGGGCTGTCGGACCCTCCGGAAGCCGCGCCCGCTCCATCCGGCTCCTGACGCCCTCCTCGTTCCGCTCGGCCGGGCGGAACGGCTGAGCCGCCCGGAAGACCGCGCGGGCGTACCCCTCGGTCTGGAGCAGCCCCGGCACCAGAGTCGGCGAGCAGGTGCAGATCGTGGTGGTGAGGGTCTGGAACTCCGCCGCCTCGGCGAAGTAGTCGGCGAACGGCGAGCTGTTGACCAGTTCCTCGCACATCCGGGCGAAGTAACCGTCCGTGTCCAGCTCCTCGTCGAAGCGGCGGGCCGGCTCCAACTGCGGCCTGCGGACCGCCGACTCGAACTGCCCGATGTACGAGCCCGAGCAGAACACCCGCTCACCCAGCTCCTGTTGGGTGACGTCCGCCGCCTCGCGGCGGCGTCTCGGCTCGGATCCGAAGAACCCCCAGCCGATCTTCGGCCGCCCGGGACGGCCCGGTCCACTGCCACCACTGGCCATGGCGTCACTCCCCAACAAGGTTCACCGCATCGGTCTAACCCTGGCGAGCGCAGCTTTCGGCGGCCACTCTGGGTATCCATTCGGAAACTCTCGGCATGCACAGGAGGCCAGGCGTGGTCGTGACAGGACGGCAGCCCGATCGTGAACGGCTCGGCGTCGCGGAGGAGGCGGTGGACGAGCTGCGGAAAGCGCTGCTCGGCGCGGGTGTCACGCTTCCCTCTCTGCGCGTGGACCTCGTCTCGTACGCGGGCGAGACGGTCGATCCGCCGCTGGTGGAGCTGGGCCGCTGCACCCCCGCCACGGCGCGGCGGCTGGCCGCCGCGCTCGCGGGGCCGGTGACGGAGGGTGAGAAGAGGTGAACCCGGTCGTCGGCTCGTACGTCGTGGACGGCCGCAGCGACCGGGTGGGGCAGGTGATGGGGGCGGTGGGCGGGCTGGTGCAGCTCCGGCCGCCCGGCGGAGGGCTGGAGTGGGACTGCCCGGCCGACGCGCTGCGGCCGGCCGGGACGTGCGAGGAACTGCGCGCCCGGGTCACCGAGATCAACCGCGACCGCACGAGGAGGCTGCCGTGAGCATGCGCAGTGTGATCCGTTTCGCGAGCTGGACGCTGGAGCCCGACCGCGAGCCCGACGCCGAGCCCGTCACGTACGCGATGGAGTGCGCGGTGTGCGGGCGGCGATCGGGAGCCGGCGTCGACTTCCAGGACGCCCAGCGCTGGGCGTTCGCCCACGCGGGACGCCATCCTTCCCACCACACCTACCGCGAGATCATCCACCGCCCATGGCGGGCGTGGATGCGCTGACGGCCGTCCGGCCGGTGGGGCGGCGGTGCGACGGCGGTGCGGCGCGCCCCCGTGGCGCTCCCGTACAACCCTCGGGCACCCTCGTTGGTCTCCCAATGGCCGTGCGCCCGGAATCCCTGCGCCAAATACCCCGCAAAACAGGGATGTTGGGCGGAAATCACCCCCACCGACCGGGGCCGCACCACGCCCCCCGCAGGCAGCAGGAGTGTTCCCGCATGCACCAGCAAGCCCGTCTCGCCCTGGCGACGGCCACCGCGCTCTCGCTGGCGACCGGTCTGCTCGCCCTCGTCCCGGCACCGGCGTCGGCGTCGGCGTCGGACACCCCGCAGGAGACGGTGGTCCCGGCCACGCAGCGCTCCGCGGACCTGTCCGTGTCGCTGTTCTCGACGAACAGCCCGTCGGACCTGGACGGCGTCGGCGTTCTGGGTGCCTTCCACCGTCTGGAGGGCCACTCCGGCCTGGTGTGGACGCGCTACTCGGACGGCGAGACCTTCCCCGTGTCCGAGCCGGAGGGGGACGACGTCTACGCCCAGGCGACCGGCGGCGACACCCTCGCCTACCGGGTGGACGACCAGGTCCTCCTGTGGGACGCGGTCGGGCGGACGACCCGCACCGTGCCGATCCCCGAAGGGCACTCCTACTACCGGACCCTCGGGAGCACGGTCGTCACCCGTCACACGGTCACGGTCGAGGACGGCACGGACGTCCGGGTGATGCACCTGCTGACAGCGGAACCCGACGGCACCACGCGGGACGTGGCGGTCACCGGGCTGCCCGCGGGCTCCCTCGTCGGCAACCCGCTGGCAGCCGACGAGCGAACGCTGGTGTTCAGCGCGCAGATCGACGGGCAGCGGCGGATGGTCCTCGCCGACCGCGCGACCGGGCGGGTCGAGAACTGGACCGCACCGCTTCCCAGCGGCTACCACTACGCGGCCCTCACCGAGGACCGCCTCGTGATGTACAGCACCTCCGTTCCTGCCGTCCTGTCGGTGCCCCGCACCGACCCGGCCGCCGCCCCGGCCGAGACCCTGATCGAGGGCGGGGACGTCCAGCCGTCGCTCAACCTGGCCGCGGTGGGCGACTGGCTGGTCTACACACAGAGCGCGGGGCCGAACCTCGTGGTGGTCAAGGCCGCGCCCATGGCGGGAGGCGAGCCGGTCACGCTCCTGGACCGGGCACGCCCCTGGGTCTCCGCGGGCCCCGGCGGCACCGCCGCCGTCGTCGCCCGGGACACCACGGGCGAGTGGGCCCTGCAGCGCCTGGCCGCGGACGGCGACGGCCGGCCCGCCGCCACCGTGTTCAAACCGCTGCCCCGCCCGCCCCTGGACATCCAGGGGCTGACGCTGTCCCACGGCCGCCTGGTCGTCGCCGACAGCGCCGCGGGCCACAACCGGCGGCGGAGCTGGGCGCGCACGCTGCCCACGACCGGCGCCCCCGAGGCGGGCGAGCGCACCCGGTTCCTCGGCGACGGCTCGTTCATCCCCCTCTGCCCCACCCAGGACATCGGCTGCGAGCGGATCCTGAGCCCCGCGGACGGACGGATCGCCTGGCTGCTCCGGGCCACCGAGGACACCGACAGCCTCCGCGCCAACAGCGGCTGGCCGTCCGTCCACCACAACGACTACTCCGAACAGCGTGTCCCCTCCGGTGGGCGGATCACGGACGTGTCCGGCCACTACCTCGTCCACACCGCGCCCGGACAGCAGACCGTGCTCAGGATCGGACACCACGGGCCCCCCGTGCTCACCCGTGAGCCGGGCCCGGCGGCGGTGTGGGGCGATGTGCTGTGGACCCCGGGCGCCGAGCCGGGCACCGTCACCGGCTACGACCTGGCCGCGAAGAAGACGGCAGCGACGGTGGACACCGGGGCCGGCTGCGCTCCGGAGGAGCTCCAGGCCGTGGGCCGGTGGCTGTACGTCGACTGCTCCGGCACCGCGCCGTCGGTGGTCCACGACCGGGAGGCGGGGACGACGGTGGCCGTGCCGGCCGGTGAGGCGCTGCTGGGCGACGGCTACCTGGTCACCCACGACCGCGCGTCCGGCGACCTGACGCTGACCACCGTGACCGGCGGAGCGGCCGCCGGCCGGGTCATCGGCAGTCTGCCCGACACCGGGCGCTCGCAGCGCCATGTGCGCTGGACGGTGGACGAGTTCGGCGGCCACGCCGCCTGGGTGGACGACCGGGAGCGCGTCCACCTGGTGCCCTCCGGTGCGCCCACCGGCGCGCCGACCGCCGTCGGCGCACCGAGCAAGGCCCCCGAGGTGTGGGGGGCCACCGCCGAGGCCGCGCCCAGCCCGCTGACCTCGGTGCTGCTGTCCAAGCCGGCCGCCGGCTGGACGCTGACCGTGCGGGACGCGGTGACCGGCCGGACGGTGAACACCTCCACCGGCGGCGCGGCCCGCGGCCGGCTGGAGGTGGGCTGGCACGGACTCCACCCAGGCGACTCCCCGGACGTGTTCCTGCCCGACGGCCGGTACGACTGGACGCTGGCGGTCACCCCGGCCGACGGCCACGGCCCCGCCCTGACCTACGGCGGCACGACCGTGCTGCGCGGCGGCGGCCAGATACGCCACGACCACGCCGGAGCCAGGCAGCCGAACGGGGTGAGCGATCTGGTGACCGTCAGCCCGGGCGGCTGGCTGACCTTCCAGCACGGCGACGGATCGGGCGGCTTCTCCGGCAAGACCAGCGCCTACGGGTGGTCCAACCAGATCACCCCGGTCTCCTTCGGGGACCTCGACGGCGACCGCTGCAACGACCTGCTGGTGCGGATGCCGGACGGGGAACTGCGCGGCTACCGGCCCGAGTGCGGGGAGGCGGTCGCCCCCGACACCCCCTACACCGGCCTGGGCACCGGCTGGGACGCCTACGACATGCTGACCTCCCCCGGCGACCTGACCGGCGACGGGCGTGCCGACCTGCTGGCACGCCGGACCACCACCGGCGACATCCATCTGTTCGCCGCCAAGGCCGACGGGACGCTGGCGGCGGGTAGGAAGATCCGCTCGGGGTGGACGTACACGAAGATCGTCGGCGTCGGCGACCTGAACGGCGACGGCCACGGCGATCTGCTGGCCCACCGCAAGGACGGCGCCCTCTTCCGCTACGACGGCACCGGCACCGGCCTGCTGAAGAGCCGCGTCCTGCTCTCCGCGAAGTGGGGGCTGTCCTACGACACGGTGGTCGGCGCCGGCGACATCACCGGCGACGGCCACGCCGACATCGTCGTGCGGAACACCGACGGCGTGCTCTACCGCAACCACGGCAAGGGCGACGGCACCTTCACCAAGCGCACCGGGATCGGCACCGGCTGGGGCGGCTACAAGGGCCTGTTCTGACCGCTGCCGACCGACTTCCCCGTTCCGGCCCCGGGCCGGGCGCATCCCGCGCCCGGCCCGGGGCCGGTTTCCGCGTACGGGGCCGCCCCGCGGGCGGACCGTGCTCGGGTCGTCAGCCTCTGATCAGTCGCGCGCAGGCTTGATGCCCAGCGGGGCGGCGATCTCCGCCGCCATCACCGCGCCGGCCTCCCTCTCCAGCTGGAGGTCGTCGGCGTCGGTGTCCGTGTCCAGGCCCTCCAACTCGTCGAGGGGGGTGTCGAGGCGGACGTGGGCCACCAGCGACTGCAGGGCGCGCAGGGAGGCGGAGGCGGTGGGGCCCCAGTTGGACAGGTAGGAGAACTGCCACCACCACAGCGCCTCGCTGATCCGCCCGGCCCGGTAGTGGGCCATGCCGTGGCGCAGGTCGGTGACCACGTCGGCGATGTCGTCGGAGATGCGGCAGGCGACCGGGGCGCTGCGCGCGTACGGGTCGAAGACCTCCGAGTAGACGTCCACCGGGTCCAGCAGCCGGGCGAGCCGCATGCGCAGCTCGTCGACGTCCGGCTCGGGGCCGGTGTCCGGCTCGTACCGCTCCTCCGGGACGATGTCCTCGTGGGCGCCTAGGCGCCCGCCCGCGAGCAGCAGCTGGGACACCTCCAGCAGCAGGTACGGGACGGCACTGTCCGGCTCGTCCCCCTTGGCCACCTCGGTGACCGCCACGAGGAAGCTCTCGACCTGATCCGCGATCTGCACCGCGAAGTCGTCCGGGCTGCGGTCCCGGCCGGGGTCCTGGCCGGGGTCCTGGCCGCGGTTCTCGGGCTTGGCTTCAGACATCGAGCAGTCTTCTCCCCTCGAAGGCACGTCCCAGCGTGACCTCGTCGGCGTACTCCAGGTCTCCTCCGACGGGGAGGCCGCTGGCCAGCCTGGTCACGCGCAGGCCCATGGAGGACACCATGCGCGCGAGGTAGGTGGCCGTCGCCTCCCCTTCGAGGTTCGGGTCCGTGGCCAGGATCAGCTCGGTGACGGTGCCGTCGGCGAGCCTGGCCAGCAGTTCCCTGATCCGCAGATCGTCCGGGCCCACGCCCTCGATCGGGCTGATCGCGCCGCCGAGGACGTGGTAGCGCCCCCGGAACTCGCGCGTCCGCTCGATGGCCACGACGTCCTTGGGCTCCTCCACGACGCAGATGACCGACGGATCGCGGCGCGGGTCCTGGCAGACCCTGCACCGCTCGGCCTCCGCGACGTTGCCGCAGACCTCGCAGAACCGGACTTTCTCCTTCACCTCGGTCAGCGCGTGGGCGAGCCGGCGGACGTCCGCCGGCTCGGCCTGCAGGATGTGGAAGGCGATCCGCTGCGCGCTCTTGGGACCGACGCCGGGCAGCCTGCCCAACTCGTCGATGAGGTCCTGAACCACGCCTTCGTACACGGTCGCCTACTCCACTCTTCCCGCTCTGCCCTTGTCACTCCCGTACGGTCCCAGCGCCGACCGTACGCTCGTTTCCGCTTTTCGGTGCGCCATGCACCCGGCGCACGGTCCGTGCCCGGCCGTCCTCAGAGAGGCAGGCCCGGCATGCCGCCCAGCCCCTGGGCGAGGGGGCCGAGCTTCTGCTGCTGGAGCTCCTGCGCGGCGGCGTTCGCGTCGCGGACGGCCGCCAGGACCAGGTCGGCGAGGGTCTCGGTGTCCTCCGGGTCCACCGCCTCGGGGTCGATCACCAGGCCCTTGAGCTCACCGGAACCGGAGACCGTGGCCTTCACCAGGCCGCCGCCCGCCGATCCCTCGACATCGGTGTCGGCCAGCTCCTGCTGGGCCGCAGCGAGGTCCTGCTGCATCTTCTGGGCCTGCTGAAGCAACTGCTGCATGTTGGGCTGGCCACCACCGGGAATCACGGGATCCGCTCCTGGCTCGCTCGACGACATGTGCGCGTGCGTACACGTGCTCGCCGCGTACGCGTCCGCCTCGTACTCCGTACCACTGAGCGTACGCGCTCCCCCGGCCTGTTGGCCTCGTGAGGACCGGACGATCCCGTCTCCCGCGGACGGACGACGGGCGTCACTCGTGGTACATCTCCTCCAGCACCGTCGCACCCAGCTCGCGCACGATCAGGTCGTGGCCGGACAGGGCGGTGTCGTCCAGATCCGGGTCGTCCTCGGCGGGCATGTCGTCCTCAGGCGCCACGGGGGGCGGAGGCGGCGGCTCGGAATCGCCGCGCGGTGCGGGCTCCCGGGGCGCCTGCGGCCGGGAGGGCTGCTGTGGCTGCTGCCGGGCCGACTGCTGCTGCTGCGCGTACGGCGCGGAGGACGGGGACTGCGCGGCGGGAGCGGGGGGCGCCGCGACGGCGGCCGAGCGGAAACCTCCCGAGCCCCCGGGGGAGTACGGGGCCTGCCCCTGCGGCGGCGCGGAGCCGCCGGAGGGATCGACGACGGACTCGATCCGCCACTGCACGCCGAACGCGTCGGCCAGCGCGGCGCGCAGCACCTCCTCACTGCCGCCGTTGACGAAGCTGTCACGGGCTCCCTGGTTGGAGAAGCCGAGCCGGAGCGTCGTCCCGTCGAACCCGGCGACGTGCGCGTTCTGGCTGAGCAGGATCCAGGTGAACCGGCGGCGGCCCTTGACGGCCTCCAGGACGTCGGGCCACATCTGCCGTACCTGCGCGGCTCCCTGCCCGGCGTCGGCGCCGCCCTGGGGCGGCGCGGGGGCCTGTGCCGGGGAAGCCGGGGTCTGCGGCTGCGGTGCGGGGACGGCCGGGGCCTGCGCCTGTGCGGGGGCGGACGCCGGAGTGGGCCAGGCACCGGGGCGCCGGCCGTCGTCCTGCGGCCGGTCGGGCTGCTGCGCCGGCTGCTGCCCGGGCCACGCCCCGGGGCGGGCCTGCGGCTCTGCCCGGCCGCCGCCCGGAGCCGCCGTCGGCCGGGCACCGGGCTGCCCGCCGGCGTCCGGTGCGGGCCCGCTCTCCGGCTGCCCCGCGTACGCGGAGGGCTGGGCGGACCGCGCGGGCGGCGGGGCCTGCGGTGCGGGCGCGTCCTGCTGCCCGGCCGGAGCCGTACGGGCCGCCGACGGGCCGCCGCCCGGTGCCGGCGGCGCCCCCGCGGGGGCGCCGCCCACCGGACCCGCACCCACCGGACCCGTGCCCGCCGCCAGACCGCCCGCGAGGCTCGCGCCCCGCTCCAGACGGTCCAGGCGGGCCTGGAGGGAGCGCTCGTCGCCGTACGCCGCGGGCAGCAGCACCCGGGCGCAGATCAGCTCCAGCTGCAGCCGCGGCGAGGTCGCGCCGCGCATGGCCGTCAGGCCCTCGTTGACGATGTCCGCCGCCCGGCTCAGCTCGGCCGGGCCGAAGACCGACGCCTGGGCCGTCATCTTCTCCACCACGTCGGCGGGGGCGTCGATCAGCCCCTTCTCCCCGGCATCCGGCACGGCGGCCAGGATCACCAGATCGCGCAGCCGCTCCAGCAGATCGGCGACGAAGCGCCGCGGATCGTGCCCGCCCTCGATCACCCGGTCGACCACCTCGAAGGCCGCCGCGCCGTCACCCGCCGCGAAGGCGTCCACCACCGAGTCCAGCAGCGCGCCGTCGGTGTAGCCCAGCAGCGCCGTGGCCATGGCGTACGTCACGCCGTCCGGGCCGGCGCCCGCCAGCAGCTGGTCCATCACCGACATCGAGTCACGCACGGACCCGGCCCCGGCACGCACCACCAGGGGCAGCACCCCGTCCTCGACGGGGATGGCCTCGCGCTCGCACACCTCCGCCAGGTAGTCGCGCAGGGTGCCCGGCGGCACCAGGCGGAACGGGTAGTGGTGGGTGCGCGACCGGATCGTGCCGATGACCTTCTCGGGCTCGGTCGTCGCGAAGATGAACTTCAGGTGCTCCGGCGGCTCCTCGACCACCTTCAGCAGAGCGTTGAAGCCCGCCGAGGTGACCATGTGCGCCTCGTCGATGATGTAGATCTTGTACCGGCTGGAGGCCGGGCCGAAGAACGCCTTCTCGCGCAGCTCGCGGGCGTCGTCCACACCGCCGTGCGACGCGGCGTCGATCTCGATGACGTCGATCGAGCCCGGCCCGTTGCGCGCCAGGTCCAGGCAGGAGCGGCACTCCCCGCACGGATCCGGCGTCGGGCCCTCCTCGCAGTTCAGGCAGCGGGCGAGGATACGTGCGCTGGTCGTCTTGCCGCAGCCGCGCGGCCCGCTGAAGAGATACGCGTGGTTGACCCGGTTGTTGCGGAGGGCCTGCTGGAGGGGGTCGGTGACATGCTCCTGCCCGATGACCTCGGAGAAGGTCTCGGGTCGGTAGCGGCGGTACAGCGCGAGGGACGACACGCCTCCGACGATATAGGCCGCCGCCGACAACTGTGCCCCCCGTCGGAACGGGGGGGGGCACAGTTGTCGGCGGGAGGAAAATCAGGCGCCCCCCACGCACCCGCCAGAGCTCACCTACCCTTGCTGCCTTCCGGCCCTGGGGGAGTTCAGCGAGATGGCGCCACGTGAGGGGCTGCGCCAAGCGTACCGGATGCCGGAGGGTGGTCGGGCCCAGGAGGGGGGCGGGGGCGTGACCGGGGATCGGATTCGCAACCGCTCCCCCGCGTCATGTAGTGTTTCCGGCGGAGGATTCGCCTAGAGGCCTAGGGCGCACGCTTGGAAAGCGTGTTGGGGGCAACCCCTCACGAGTTCGAATCTCGTATCCTCCGCCACGGCCGACCAGCCGAAACGAAGGTCCCGACCGCCCAGCGGTCGGGACCTTCGTCGTTCCGTGGTCTCAGTTCTGGTCTCATTCGCGGTGATCGGATCGGCGCGGACGTGGGCGGACAGCGCCCGCCGCGCCTGCCGAGCGACGCGTCCCCGTGCCGTGCTCCGGGCCTCCGTCCTCCCCTAATCCGGCGGCCCCATCGATCACGGGCCTTGCTCCGGCTGCTCGCGCTGCTGGGTCTGCCACCAGAAGCGCGGGACCTGACCACCCCGTAACGGGGCTCGGCCGGATACCCCTCGAATGGAGCACAGGCACCTGGTCAGCCCATGGGTAGGCCCTGTCTGGCTTTACAGCGATAGGGAGGAGAACGATCATGCCCACCAACGACATTGACCTCGACGCGCTCCCGCCGGACACCCTCGTCGTTGAGAACGGCCAGGTCACCCCAGTCGGGAAACAGGTCATCGCGAAGGTGGCCGGGGACCTGGTCACCGCCTGCCGACAGGCTGGCGCCCCGCAGGTCGTGCTCAGAGAGCTTCCGGAACTCATCGCCAAGCACACGGCGGAGATCACCGGCCGGCGCAGCCGCGTCGAGCCCAGCCCGCTGCGCACGGTCCTCGCCAACCTTGTCGGGTCCGAGTGTCTGGTGCGACGCCCCGGCCGCGATCCGCTGACCGGCGACCGTACAGACGGCCGACCGGACACCGACGACACCAGGCTCGATCGCCTGCCCTGTACCCGGCAGCACGGCCACGGCGACGACCACAGCGACGCCCTTGGGCGGACCTGGCAGAGGGCGGGGGTTCCGGCATGAAGATCCTGACCCCTGAGCGCCTCCTGCCCGTGTCGCTCCGCCTGCGCCGGGGTGACGCACATCAGGCGAATGCCATCATGGTGCGTCGCGACGGCGACCGTTTCACCGCCACCTACGACCCCGAGCGGGCCTCCCTCGACACGGTGGTCATGCTTGGCCGTGTCCGTTTGTTCTCCGAGGGCAGCACCATCTCCGAGGTGGTCCTCGAAGGCCACGACCCGGACCTCACAGCCTTGTACCGCGCTGCCTCGAAGTTGCTCCTGAACGTGGAGATCACCAGTGGACCGCGAGTCACCGAACCCGTTGTAGAGGTGCGCAGCCAGGACCCGATGCAGGCGGTGTACTTCATCCCGGAGGGCTGGGACCTGTCCGACGCTCTCACCGGGCTGCCCGCCGCGTTCGCCTCCGCCCGGCCAGAGGTCGCCCGCCACCTCGAAAAGATCGAGCAGGCGAAGAAGGGCTCTGACGGGAAGGTCCGCTGTGCTCTCGACGTGTTGGCCGTGCTGATCCTGGAGACTGACGACCCGGAGGGCGTCTACAGCGAAGTGCTACAGCTGCTCAACCCGACCAGCACCGAGAAGAAGACGGCCTCCCCCGCTACGGCGGCCTGAGCTTCCATTGGCATGATCTGGGGTCGGCGGCTCTGCCGCCGACCCCAGATCATGAGGACAAGCGGTTCATGCAGCGAGGCGCCCCGGTGAGGCGGCTCTCACTGCCTGGAGATCGGAGATTCGGCCGACCGGATCGGCACTCTCTGCAATGCTTGCCCGCACCACCGGTGGTCAGAAGGCAGGACCGAGTTGAGCACCCTGGGTAACTTCGTGTGGTCGATCGCTGACCAACTGCGAGGCGTCTACAGGCCGCACCAGTACGGCGGCGTCATCCTCCCGTTCACGATCCTGCGGCGTCTGGACTGCCTGCTCGAACCCACCCGCGACGAGGTCCGCGCCTTGGCCGGGAAATACGCCGGCGGCGCTCTGGACGTCCAGGTCAAGCGCAAGACCGGCCTGGCCTTCTACAACACCTCGCCCTACGACTTCGCCCTGCTGCTCCAGGACCCCGAGGGCCTGCGCGCCAATCTGATCGACTACATCTCGCACTTCTCCGGCAACATCGACGTCTTCGAGCGCTTCGGCTTCGAGGCCGAGATCAACCGGCTCGACGAGAAGAACCGGCTGTACCTGATCGTCTCGAAGTTCGCCGAGGTCGACCTGCACCCCGACACCGTCCCCAACGCGGCGATGGGCGACCTGTACGAGCACCTGATCTACAAGTTCGCGGAAGCCTCCAACGAGGAGGCCGGCGAGCACTACACGCCGCGCGACGCGATCCGTCTCATGGTCGACCTACTGTTCGCGGAGGAGAGCGAGGCCCTGCTGGAGCCGGGCACCATCCGCACGATCTACGACCCGACCGCCGGCACCGGCGGCATGCTTTCGGTGGCCGAGGAGCGCCTGCTGGAGCGCAACAAGCATGCGCGCCTGCGTCTGTACGGGCAGGAGATCAACGACCTGTCCTACGCCATCTGCAAGTCCGACTTGATCGGCAAGGGGCAGGACGTCGGCAACATCCGCCTCGGCGACACCCTGGCCGACGACAAGTTCTTCGACAAGACCTTCGACTTCTGCATGTCCAACCCGCCCTACGGCGTGGACTGGAGGGCCTCGGAAGCTGCGGTTGAGGTTCCCCCGAGATGCGGCCAGTGAGGTGTCCAATGCTGCCTGATTGACCGGGCGGGGCTGAATCGCTTGACCACGAGCCTCCCACTTGGACACCATACGACTGCTCACCCCCAGGTGGGCGGCGAATGCCTCGACACTCATGCGTTTGGCCTGCCGCAGTGCCCGCACCTCGACACCGGTCCATCGTTCAACGGTCGCCACCTCAGCCACTCCCCCTGTGAGCTGCCGATTTCCTGCCGTTTCAAGAACATTCTCCGGTGAGGTCGTTACAGGAAGTCTCCGGGGACCTCTGTGTACTCCTTGCGCAGTTCTTCGATCAGGGGGTGTGTGTCCGGGAGCGGGAGGTCGTCCAGGCGGCTGATGGCCCGGACGCCGATGGCGGCGTTGGTGGCGAAGGCCGCGTCGAACCCGGTGACGTCGGCGAGTCCCACCGGGGCCGAGACCGAGGTGTGGACCTGCTGGAGCAGCCGCATGGTGGTGCCGGCCAGGCACTCCGCCTCCGGCCACACCACCTGCCCGCCCCGGACGAAGCCGATGTTCCAGGTGCCGCCCTCGGAGATCATGGACCGGCCGTCCACGAACAGCGCGTCGTCGAAGCCCGCGCGCTGTGCCGCGCGCCGGTGCCGCAGCGCGCCGAACAGCCCGACGCTCTTCACCTCGGGCATGTCCCGGGTGTACACGGCCGACCGGACCCGCAGCGGCGGAAGCGGCAGGCTGCCGGCGGCTCGGGTGGTCACCAGCACGTGCGGGTGCGCGTCCGATCCGATGCGGCCCAGGTCCAGCGCCGGATCGAAGACGGTCACCCTGACGACACAGGCTCCGGTCCGGGGAGCGGCCCTGCGGACGAACTCCAGGACACGCTCGGGGTCGAGGTCGGTGTCGAACACCGCCCGGCAGTCGCGCACCAGCCGGTCCAGGTGCAGGGACAGTCCGCGTACCCGGCCCTGCTCGACGCGCACCGACGTGAAGTGGCCGTAGTTGGTCAGCGCCAGGGCCTGGAGGGCGTCAGGACCGACCGGCTCGCCGTTGAGTTCCGCCATGCCCCTGAGCCTGACACCCGCAGTCGGCAGGCACGGGCGAGACGGAGCGGGACAAGCAGATCTTGCAGGCATCGGCTACACGGCGACGAGGCGCACCCTGTCGCCGCAGAGTTTCGTCATGTCGTCGATGTCCGAGGTGAGCATGACGACCGGGCGGCGCTGACGCAGCGCCGTCTCGGCCACTGCAGCGTCGATGGCGTATTTGTGACCGTGCAGCCCGGCGTTGATCAGCATGGCCGAGGCGGCCTTGGCCTCCTCGTCACCGACGGGCACGATCCGCACGCCGGACAGGACCCACGCGAGCCGCGCCCTGTCGGTCCGGCGATGCACCGCCTCGATGATGGTGAGCGCGCTGATGACCACCTCCATGCCCCGCTTGCGGGCCTCGGCGATGAGGGCGACGACGGGCTCGTGATCACTGACGAACTTCGACAGACCCTCACAGTCGAGTACGAGGGTGCCTTCGTGGCTCAGCTTGCGGCGGGCCACTGCCCCTCCTCGGCGAACACCTCGTCGAAGACCCGGCGTGCCCGCTCCTGCTCGTGCTCGGAGATCGGCCCCTGACGACGTTCGTAGTCGGCCAGGTACTCGTCCAGGATCTGACCGCGCAGCTCGCGCTCCACCGCTTCGGTGATGAACGCGGAGAACTCACGCTTGCCGACCCGTCGGCGGATCGCCTCAGCCGTTCCCTCGGGAAGGGAGAGGCTGACCCTGGTGGCCGGCCCCTCGCCGACGCTGTAAGGAATCTCGCCCATGGGACCAAGTTTATCAAACAAGTAGGAATTCAGCTCGGGTGCAGCACCCACCGAACGACGTGAGCCGCCCGCCCGTCACGTCGTGGTCTCAGTTCTGGTCTCATTCGCCCCCGTCCAGCCCCGTCCAGACGGAGCCGATCCGAACGCTTCACCGCAGGTCAGGACGCATACGACCGCCACCGGACCCCCGGACGAGCATTTGGAAAGCGTGTTGGGGGCAACCCCTCACGAGTTCGAATCTCGTATCCTCCGCAGCGCCCACCAGGGCAGACGGAATGCCCCGACCGATCACGGTCGGGGCATTCGTCGTTCCGCGCCCTCGGTTGCGCCGCGCCTGGCTCGGCTTCGGGACATCTCCTCAGCCTTCGGTGAGTGGTTGTCCGGTCGCGTAGTAGGCCCGTAGTGCGGCCTCGCTGCCGGAGCCCATGGCGGTCATGATCCGCTGGAAGCGGGCGGAGCGCAGATCACCGGCCACGATGACGCGGGGATGCTGGTCGGTAGGCGGGCAGTATCCGTCCGCACCGCGGACCACATCGCCGGGCGGGGCGGTCGGCGCGTTCCCGATGCTGAGGTAGGCGGCGTCCGCCGCGACCGCCCGCCGCTCACCGCCGCGGCCCACCACTTCCGCCGACACGGCGGCGCCCTCCGCGGGCTCCAGCGTCAGGTGCCCGACGGGCAGGAGCGTGACCCGGGGGTCCTCGCGGATCTCCTCGACCTTGTAGTCGTCGGCCGCCGGATACGCCACCAGCAGGCGCGTGCCGGTGGCCGGGTGGGCGCGCAGGAAGGTGCCGACCGGGCGGTCACCGCCGAGGACGAGAAGGGTGCGGCCCTCGGCGTCGGCCTCGCCGGCCTGCCAGAGCGGGGGCAGGGTCAGGCCGTCGGGGGCGGTGATCCAGGTGGCGTCGCAAGGCTGGAGGGGGCCGGTGCCGGTGGCGACGATGGCGTACGGAGCGGTGAGACGGGCGCCGGTGTCGAGCGTGGCGGTCACGCGGTCTTCGTCGGCGCGGAGTTCGGTGACATGCCGGCCGAGTTCGAGGCGGCACAGCTGTGTGTCCTTCAGCTCCGCGGTGATGGTCTCGGCCAGCTCGGGGCCGCTGGTGTGGCCGCCCAGGACGTTGTTCAGGGCCGGGATCCGGTAGAGGTTGCGGCACAGCCGGTCCGGCTCGACCAGGATCGAGCGCATGCCGACGCCGGCGGCCATGCGGGCGGTGGCGCAGCCGGCCGGGCCACCGCCGACGACGATCAGGTCCGTGTCACGGGTGGCGGGCGAACCGGTACGGGCCGGGGGCGGGGACGGGGTGTCGGCCATGGGGCTATTCCAGCACCGGGGCCCCGGCGTACGCAGCGAGTCGCCCCATCACATGCTCAACGGTGACGAGTTGGCCGGTTCCAACCAGGCGGCGGGCGACGAGGAGGCCGGCATCGTGGACGTCCGGGCCCGCGTCACTGGCGCAGGCGTCCGTGACGATCCAGGGCGGGTAGTCGTGCTCGAAGGCGTCGGCCGCGGACTTCAGGACACAGCTCTCCGTGGCGATCCCGCAGAACACGAGGTCGGTCCAGCCGGACTGGCGGATCAGTTCGGTGGCTTCGGGGGTGAAGAGCGTGTACCCGGTCTTGTCGACGACCGCGTGTGCGCGGGCGACCGCTTCCGTGAGTTCGGGAACGATGTCGGTCTCGGGTGGTTCCCGGAGCCGGCGCCACTGGAAGAAGCGCTCGTAGGGACTGTCCGGATAGTTGAAGTACCGGGTGAAGACCACAGGCCGGCCGGCGGCGGACCACTGGGCGACCACGTCGGAGACCGCGTGCACGGCGTGGCGGCTGTGATGGTTCACGAACCCGTTCTGCATGTCCACCACGATCAGCGCGGCACTGCCGATATCCATCCGTTGTCTCTCCTGACCCGTCTTTTCAGTCGGCGCTCTCACGTAGAGCGTCCTGCGCGGCACGCAGCCGTTCGGCAAGCCCGCTGGTCTTCATGATGGCCTCCCGCATCAGGACGTGTTGCGCGGTCTCCTGGGCACGGGCGGTGGTGAGCCGGGAGTACGCGGCGCGCAGGAAACGCCAGCCGTACTGCTCGGGCATGGAAGGGTCTCTTCCGTCCTCGATCATCTGCTGGATCTGGCGAGTGAAGCACCACAGGGCCTGGACGGTCAGTTCGCAGGTGACCAGCTCGTCGATGGAGAGGCTGCGCTCACGGGAGTGCCCGGACCAGCCGGCGTAGGCGGTGGAGACTCCCCGTACGCCGAAGGACACGATGTCCGGATGGTCGAAGCTGGTGGCCAGGAGCGACTCCTCGACTGTGCCGTCCAGGGGCACGGGCCCGCCCGGGGCGCCGCGGTCGACCAGGACAGAGGGCGTGGACAGCAGGCGCAGGGCGGGGGTCTGTCAAACGTTCGGCTCTGTCTCACTTCCGGTGGTGACGGAACGCAAGAGTTGAGCGGCGCTGCTTGCAGAGAGTGCGGCCGACGCTCTGACCTCGACAGTTCGAACGGATGGCAGCGCACCGAGACCACTGGGCCTGTCGCGCCATACTCTCGCGGACAGGTGCCGGGCCGGTCAGCCGGTACCGAAGAACGACCGCCACGGTCCGCTGACCTTCGGATTCTGGTCTACGACCTGCCCAACATTACTGTCACTTTCCGTCACCACCGGAAGTGAGACAGAGCCGAACGTTTTACAGTCCCAGACCCCGAGCGGTTGACATGCCGCAGTGGGGACCATGCCCGTATACATAGCGGTAGCCGTGCGGTCTTGCGTCCAGAGGTGCGCTTTCGCCCGGATTCAGGGCGCGAGAACGGTCAGCCGCAGCAGCGCGGTCAGGCCCAGGATCGCGGGGAATGCGTACCACCACCGGCGCAGGTGCCCGGCCCTCACGAACCCCCGGGTCAGCAGCGCGGAGACGCCGGTGACCGGCAGCACCAGCCCTGCGGCGATGCCGGAGTGGGCGGCTGCGTCCGGCTCCCACGGATTGGCGGTCCCGGACATGTACGCCAAGAAGAGGAGGTAGCCCGCCACCGCATGCGCCAGGAGCAGGAGGACCGCACCCACCACGGTGCCGGCGCGGCCGGTGGTGTTCGGCCTCCGTCCGCCCCGCGCCGGGGCGGGGGAGGAGGCTGCACCGCTCATTTCAGTGCCTCTTTCGCCTGGTCCAGCTTCTGATCGAAACCCCGGCCGTACGCCTGGGCGTCGGCGGCCTGCCGTACCTCGGGGCGCAGGGCGTCTAGGCCGTTGAGGAATTTCAGCGGGTCCGGAACGGTGCCGCGGAAGTCGGGCAGGGAGCGGTAGGCCGCCCTGATGTCGGCAACGCACTTCTCGCGCGCCTCCGGCTCCACCCGCAGGGCGTCGCCGTAGTGGTCCTTGGTCTTGTTGTAGTAGTCCTCGGCTTCTTCGCGGATCGCGTCGACGTCGACGGTCAGCTCCGCCAGGAAGTCCAGGAAGCCGGTGCCGGCCCGCAGGTCCTCCCACTGCCGCAGCGGCTCGGCCGCGCGGGCCGTCGGCGTGACGGCTGTGGCTTCCCGTGCCATGACATCCGCGAGTTTGCCCTCGGTGTGCTTGCCGCTCGCGTAGTGGTCCTTGGCGGTGGTGACCGCGTCGGCGTAGGCGGACAGGGCCTTCCACACCTTGCGGAAGCTCGCCGAGAGGGCCTCGGAGATCTGCCGGGCTTCGTCCAGCCGCCTGGTGTACCGGTCGTGGGCCTCGCTGACCCAGTCGATCTTCCCGGCCTTGCGGAAGGAGTCGTCGGTGGACTCGATCAGGTTGTGCAGGCGGCGGAACTCCGCGGCGCCGCGGTCGATGAGTGCCGGGTTGGCGTCCTGGAGGAACTCCACGGATTCGCGATAGGTCATGGCCGGGTCACCGGTCCTCGGCGGCTACGAACCGGCCCGAGGCCAGGATGGTGTCCATCTGCTGCTGGACGTCCGCGTCGTATGCCGTGTAGTCGTCGCCGGCGGACTTCAGCCTGCTGGACAGCGCGGCCAGGAGCGTGACCATGTCGCCGTAGAGTTCCTGGGGGATCCGCCCGCCCTTTGGTGGCCGGCGGGATCGGAACCGAGCCGCAGGGCGAGCGGGGACGGCCTCCGGACAGAGCGTTCCTCTCGCCTTGGTCTCGGTTCTGGTCTCATTCGCCCCCGTCCGGGGCCGTCCGAAACGCTTCCCATCACCCGCTCCGCCGCAGATCAGGACGGGTACGGCTCTCGCCGGACGCCCGGGCGGACAGTTGGAAAGCGTATTGGGGGCAACCCCTCACGAGTTCGAATCTCGTATCCTCCGCCACGGCCGACCAGCCGAAACGAAGGTCCCGGCCGCCCGGCGGCCGGGACCTTCGCCGTTCCCCGGTCTCGGTTTCGGGCTCGCTCACTCCCGACATTCACGACATTCTTTGCGGCGGTGCGCCACCACGGCACTCCCTGGCGAGCACCGAACGCCCGGACCGGCGGACGCACGCCGCGAACACCGTCAGGAAGTAGGGGTATGTTTTATGGAAGTGTACTTCTATCTCTGGAGCAGCTCGTGGACAAGCCGGCTGAGATGTTCGACCGGGACTACGAGTGGTCGGCGCTGAGCCGGTTCATCACCGACCCGCAGCCCGGCGCGACCCTGGGCGTGGTCTCCGGGCGCCGCCGCCAGGGCAAGACGTTCCTGCTGGATGCCGCCTGTCGCGCTGCCGGAGGGTTCTACTTCGGTGCGACCGAGGCCGCCGATGCCGAGTCGCTACGGCGGATCAGCGCGGCGCTGACCGCCCACGTCCGTCCTGCCAGCCCGTTCCACTTCGCCGACTGGGCGGAGGCCGTCGACGCACTGCTCGCGCTCGGCGCCGAGCGGCCCGTCCCCGTGGTGATCGACGAGTTTCCGTACCTGGCCAAGGCCAACCCGGAGCTGCCCTCCATCATCCAGGAGGCGTTGCGGCCCCTGCGTGACCAGCGCACCGGCTCCCGTACCCGGCTGCTGCTGTGCGGTTCGGCGCTGTCCTTCATGGGCCGGCTGCTCTCGGGCAACGCCCCACTGCGCGGACGGGCGGGGCTGGAACTGGTCGTCCGTCCACTCGATCACCGCCTCGCCGCCGAATTCTGGGGCATCACCGACCCCCACCTGGCCATGAAGGTGAACGCGATCGTGGGCGGCACCCCGGCCTACCGGCGCGAATTCGCACGCGGCGACACGCCACAGGGGCCGGACGACTTCGACGACTGGGTCGTCCGCACCGTCCTCAATCCCGAAACCCCCCTGTTCCGCGAGGCCCGCTATCTGCTGGCCGAAGAACCCGACCTTCGCGACACCGCCCTGTATCTGTCCGTCCTGGCCGCCGTCGCCGACGGCAACACCACCCGCGGGGGCATGGCCGGCTACCTGGAACGCAAGGCCACCGACATCGCCCACCCCATCAACGTCCTCGAAGACGCGGGGCTGCTGCACCGCGACGCGGACGCCTTCCGCGACAACCGTCCCACCTACCGCATCGCCGAACCGCTGATCGGCTTCTACCACGCGATCATGCGACCGGTCTGGGACCAGCTCGAACGCCCCGGCAGTGGGACACGAGTCTGGCAGGCCAGTCGTCGCCGCTACGTCAGCAACGTCCTCGGGCCCCGTTTCGAACAGGTCTGCCGCGACTGGGCGCTGCACCACGCCGACCCCGAGCTCCTGGGCGGTCTGCCCGCACGCGTCGCACAGGGCGTCGTCCACGACTCCAGGGCCCGCACCGGCCACGAGGTCGACGTGGCGGTCATCGGAATCGCGGATGGCACCAAGCCACCACTGCTGGCCATCGGGGAGGCCAAGTGGAACGACACCATGGGCGCCGCCCACATCGAACGTCTCCGGCACATCCGCGACCTCGTCACCCTGGCAGGCCGCTACGACACCACCGACACGCGGCTCCTGTGCTTCAGCGGAGCCGGATTCAACGACAAGGCGCAGGCCGCGTCAGCGGCCGATCCGGACATCCAGCTGATCGACCTGGCGACCCTCTACAGCCAGGCCTGACGTACGCCCCCCATACCCGTTCCCGGCAGGGACACCATGGTGAGCGCCGACCTGCCGCCGGCGTTGTGGCACGCCCGGAAGCCGGAGCAGGCTGGTCTCGTCCCTGGTCTCATTCGCCTCCGTGGACCACCTGCTCAGCCGCGAGCCCGTGCTTCCCCTCCCGGCCGGGTCCGACCTGTCGGTGATGGAGGCGTACGGCCCCGGGGAACTGCCCGGCGCGGGGCGTGAGCGGGATCGGGTCCCCGTGGCCGCGGTTCCGTGGGACGGGCTTCCCCGCCTCGACGAAGGGTCCTCACGGGGAGTGTGACCTTCGTCGCGGCGGTGGAGTCCCGGCGCGCTCGCCCTCGTGCCGTCCGCCGACGGCAGCGGCGCTTCCCCGTCGACGGAGGTCACGGAGGTGCGGGCGGAAGAGCACGGAAGAAAGACCGCATCCGCGAAGAGCAATATCTGTGCCCGCGACATGAGAAATAGGCGTGGGACACGGCGAGCATTCCTCGACCCCCGACCGGAGTGGAATTATCGGCCGTGCAGGGCCGATCGCACCGTGCTACTGTCGATCTCAGTTGCAGGTGTGGTTGCCAGAAGATTCATTTCCGACGAGGTAATCATCACGGCGACACGGGGTTCACACAGGGTGAATTCCTGAAACCGCCTCCGAAGGAGAAATGAAATGGCTACCGGCACCGTGAAGTGGTTCAACGCGGAAAAGGGCTTCGGCTTCATCGAGCAGGACGGCGGCGGCGCCGACGTCTTCGCCCACTACTCGAACATCTCCGCTCAGGGCTTCCGCGAGCTCCTGGAGGGCCAGAAGGTGTCGTTCGACATCGCGCAGGGCCAGAAGGGCCCGACGGCCGAGAACATCGTTTCCGCCTGACACCGGCGCTGACGCATACTTCGCAGCCGGGGCCCGCACCTGGAGGGGTGCGGGCCCCGGCTCGCCGCGTTTCAGGGCGCGCGGCGGAAAAGACTCCACCGCTCACCGACCGGTGACGCTTTCCCCGCCGGTCCGCGTCGGCCCACATCGTCTTCGGCTCGTCTCGAGATTCTCTGCGCCGCTCATCTGCTGCGGGAATTCCTTGCCACGTGCCGCACCAAGGAAGGTTCCGCATGAAGAGTGCCCGCGCATCCCGCACGTACGACCGCTTCGGACGAGGCTCCGGCGGCAGCCGCTCCGGTGGCCCGCGCCGCTCCGGAGGCTACGGAAACCGACAGACCGGACGGGCCCCACAGGGCGAGTTCGCTCCGCCGAAGACGATCACGCCCGCGCTGCCCGCCGTCGGGGCGTTCGCCGATCTCGACATGCCCGCGCGGCTGTTGGCCACGCTCGGCCGCGAAGGTGTGACCGTGCCGTTCCCGATCCAGGCGGCTACCCTGCCGAACTCCCTGGCCGGCCGTGACGTACTCGGCCGTGGCCGCACCGGCTCGGGCAAGACCCTCGCCTTCGGCCTCGCCGTACTGGCCCGCACAGCCGGTCGGCGTGCCGAGCCGCGGCAGCCGCTCGCCCTCGTCCTGGTCCCCACCCGCGAACTCGCCCAGCAGGTCACCGACGCGCTCACCCCGTACGCCCGCTCCGTGAGCCTGCGGCTGGCCACTGTCGTCGGCGGGATGTCCATCGGCAGGCAGGCCGGTGCGCTGCGCGCCGGGGCCGAGGTGGTCGTCGCGACACCCGGGCGGCTCAAGGACCTCATCGACCGGGGCGACTGCCGGCTGGACGGTGTCGGCACCACAGTCCTCGACGAGGCCGACCAGATGACCGACATGGGCTTCATGCCCCAGGTCACCGCTCTGCTCGACCAGGTGCGTCCCGACGGGCAGCGGATGCTCTTCTCGGCCACCCTCGACCGTAACGTCGACCTGCTGGTCCGCCGCTACCTGACGGACCCGGTGGTCCACTCCGTCGACCCGTCGGCGGGCGCCGTCACCACCATGGAGCACCACGTACTCCATGTGCACGGCGCGGACAAGCACCAAACGACCACCGAGATCGCGGCGCGGGACGGCCGGGTGATCATGTTCCTCGACACCAAGCACGCGGTGGACCGGCTGACCAGACACCTGCTGAACAGCGGTGTCCGCGCCGCGGCCCTGCACGGTGGCAAGTCCCAGCCGCAGCGCACGCGGACCCTGGCCCAGTTCAGGAGCGGGCACGTCGCGGTCCTGGTGGCCACCAACGTCGCCGCACGCGGGATCCACATCGACAACCTCGACCTGGTCGTCAACGTGGACCCGCCCGGTGACCACAAGGACTACCTGCACCGCGGCGGCCGTACCGCCCGCGCCGGCGAGTCCGGCAGCGTCGTCACCCTGGTGACCCCCGAGCAGCGTCACGGCATGAGCCGGCTGATGGCCTCGGCGGGCATCACTCCCCGGATCACCCAGGTGCGTTCGGGCGAGGCGGAGCTGAGCCGCATCACAGGCGCCCAGGCCCCTTCCGGTGTTCCGGTCGTCGTCACCGCGCCGGAAGCGGAACGTTCCCGCGGCGCGTCCTCCTCGTCCCGGGGCCGCCGGGGCCACCGGGGCCGCGCAGGCCGGGGCAGGCCCGTCGGCGAAGCGGCGCACCGCGGGGCACAGCGGCGGCCCGGCTTCGGCTCGGCTGCCTAGAGCCGTCGCGACCACTGGCCCACCCCCTTCCGGTAGGAGACACCTTGACGCCGACCCAGACGCAGCACCGTGCAGTGGATCCCTCACCCGATGCCGTGGCCGCAGGCAGGAGCGCGTCCGGACCCCGGGTCCGTGACGACATGACGGTCGAGGTGGCTCTGTCCCTCATGGCCGGCGCCCGTGTCGATCACCTCGTCCTCTGCGACGGGGACGACCAGAGCACGGGCCTGATCACCCTGGCCCGGCTCACCGTTCTCCGCGACAGCCCCGCCTACACGGACCGGGTCCGCCTGCGGGACGTCCTCGCCGGACCGTTCACCTCACCCGCCGCTCCGCCCCGCCCGGCCGGCCCGTCCTCCTTCACCCGGTGAGACACCGCGTGCTGTGTCATCGCCCGGTAACCGTCCGAGCTGACCAGGACCGGGGCGCCGGCCTCGGTGAAGGGCGTCACGCCCGAGCCCGTCACGGGCGATTCCGTGACCAGTCGGCGCTGCTCGGAGGCGCCGACTCCCCGGGGGTGTGAGGCGCGGGCGGGAAACCGCCATCAGAAGACCCGGTGAGGGCTCTGCCGACGCGCGTCGGCAGAGCCCTCACCGTCGTGAGGAGCTCCGGCGCACGCGCTTCCCACCTCCGCACCGGCCTGTCCGGCACCGCCGCCCCCCGGTCCGAGAAGCTCCCCGGCCGGGTACCGCAAGCCCCCGGAACGGGCGTGGTCCCCGGTCGCGCAGCCGCGATCCCCGCGCCTCCCTACTCATCGGGCCGGGTGACGGGAACAGAAGACCGGCACAGCACGTGGGCCGGCGGATGGTGTTGAATTTCCTTCGGGGCCCTGGTGCCATACGGTGCCAGGGCCCCTCGACGCAGTGCACAACGAGGTGACATGGCAGCAGATACTCCGCTCAGCGATCGTCTGGACGACGACGACTACCCCGCGTACACCATGGGCCGGGCCGCCGAGATGCTCGGCACCACCCCTGGCTTCCTCCGGGCCATCGGTGAGGCGCGGCTGATCACTCCGCTGCGCTCGGAGGGCGGGCATCGCCGGTACTCCCGCTACCAGCTGCGGATCGCCGCCCGTGCCCGCGAGCTCGTCGACAGGGGTACCCCGATCGAGGCCGCTTGCCGCATCGTCATCCTCGAGGACCAGCTCGAGGAAGCTCAGCGCATCAACGCCGAGTACCGCCGCGCCGCGAACGAGGCGTCCGGCGGTTCCGGTCCCGGTTCGGGCTGATCGCGCGGGCGGGCCGGCCCGGGCCCGTACGGCTCCGGACGCGCACGAGCGAAGACGCACACGCGGCGGTCCGCCCTGACGAGTGAGCGGAGAGGAACCGTTCCTCCCGCCGGCCACGCCGGACGGCACGGTCCGTTACCCGCCCGCCACGGCCCTGCGACGGCGTACGGCGAGAACGGCGATCGCGGTGCCGCCGATGGCGGCAGCGACCGGTCAGCGGGTGGCCATGAGTTCGAGGGTGTCGACCACGCGGTTGGAGAAGCCCCACTCGTTGTCGTACCAGGCGACCACCTTGATGTGGCGGCCGTCGACACGTGTGAGGGCCGAGTCGAAGACCGACGAGGCCGGGTTGCCCGTGATGTCGGACGACACCAGCGGATCCTCCGAGTACTCCAGGATGCCGGCGAGCGGCCCCCGTGCCGCGGCGCGGTACGCCTCCAGCACCTTCTCGCGCGTGACGTCGCGGGCGACGGTCGTGTTCAGTTCGACGATCGAGCCCACCGGGACCGGTACGCGGATCGAGTCGCCCGACAGCCTGCCGTCGAGGTTCGGCAGCACCAGGCCGATCGCCCTGGCGGCGCCGGTCGTGGTCGGCACGATGTTGACGGCCGCGGCGCGAGCCCGGCGGGCGTCGCGGTGCGGGCCGTCCTGCAGGTTCTGCTCCTGGGTGTAGGCGTGCACCGTCGTCATGAAGCCGTGCTCGATGCCGGCGAGTCCGTCGAGCACGGCGGCCAGCGGCGCGAGGGCGTTGGTCGTGCACGAGGCGTTCGAGACGATCGTGTGCGCGGCCGGGTCGTACGCGCCGGTGTTGACCCCGAACGCGAGGGTGACGTCGGCGCCGTCCGACGGCGCGCCGACGAGCACCTTGTGCGCGCCCGCGTCGAGGTGGGCGCGGGCGGCCTCGGCCGGGGTGAAGCGGCCGGTCGCCTCGAGCACGATGTCGACGCCGAGTCGTGCCCAGGGCAGCCTCGCCGGTTCGCGCTCGGCGAGCACCGCGATACGGCGGCCGTCGACGACGAGGGTGTCCCCGTCGGCGCTCACCGGGCGGCCGAGCCGGCCGGCCGTCGTGTCGTAGGCGAGCAGCCGGGCGAGTGCGGCGGGTTCCGTCAGGTCGTTGACGGCGACGATCTCCAGGGTTTCGAGGGCGCTCTCGCGCTCCAGCAGGGCGCGCAGCACATTGCGCCCGATGCGGCCGAATCCGTTGATGGCGATACGGGTCATGGGTGGCCTCCTCCGGTCCGCACCAGCGTCGCGCGGGGCATGCGCCCGTGACAGCGGCGCGAACGCCATGGTTCGCGAGGATCACGCCACGCGGCGGCGGGCCGCCGCGCTACCCGCCCCGGGCGAAGGTGCGCCGGTACTCGCTCGGCGTGGTGCCCAGGACACGCCGGAAGTGCAGCCGCAGATTGGCGCCGGTGCCCAGGCCGACGTCGGCTGCGATCCGCTCGACGCTCCGCTCCGAGCGCTCCAGCAGCTCACGGGCCGCGTCGACGCGGGCGCGCATGACCCACCGCATCGGCGTGTATCCCGTGTCCTCGGCGAAGCGCCGCGAGAACGTGCGCGGCGAGACGCCCGCCCGCCGGGCGAGGAGTTCGAGGGTGAGGGGCTCGCCGAGCCGGCGCAGCGCCCACTCGCGGGTGGCGGCGAACCGCTCGCCCAGCGGCTCGGGCACGCTGCGCGGCACGTACTGCGCCTGGCCGCCGCTGCGGTAGGGGGCCGCGACCAGGCGCCGGGCCGCGTGGTTGGACGCGGCCACCCCGAGGTCGCCGCGCAGGATGTGCAGGCACAGGTCGATGCCCGAGGCGGCCCCGGCCGACGTCAGCACCCCGCCCTCGTCGACGAACAGGACGTTCTCGTCGACCAGGACGGACGGGTGCCTCGCCGCGAGCGCCCGCGTGTAGTGCCAGTGCGTCGTGGCACGTCTGCCGTCGAGCAGGCCCGTGGCGGCGAGCGCGAAGGCGCCCGTCGAGATGGCGGCCAGCCGCGTGCCCCGGGCACGGGCGGCCGAGAGCGCGTCGACGACGGCCGGCGGCGGGTCGTCGCGGTCGGGGAAGCGGTAGCCGGGGATGAAGACGGTCTCGGCCCAGGCGAGCGCTTCGAGGCCGTGGACGACGTGGTAGGACAGGCCGTCGCCGCCGGTCACCAGGCCGGGCGCCGCCCCGCACACCCGCACCTCGTACGGCATGCTCGCCCGGGTCGTGAACACCTGCGCGGGGATACCGACGTCGAGCGGCTTGGCGCCTTCCAGGACCAGGACGGCGACGCGGCGCAGACGGGGGAACGGCACGGGGACAGGGTACGAGGAGAGCGCGCGAGACGTCCGTTTGCGCCCCCGGTTCCGCGTCAGTCGCGCAGCAGCCCGTCCAGGGCCGCCGCCGCGTCCGACGCCGCGGCGGCGAACGGCTCGATGACCAGGTCGACCCCTTCGGCGCGCAGGTGCTCGGCGTCGCGCCGGCTGTGGGCGGTGACGGCTGTGACGCCCCGGTACCCGTGGTGGCGCAGCCCGTGCAGCAGCGCCCGGTTGGTGTCCGCCACCGGGATGGCGGACACCACGCAGCGGGCCCGGGCCAGCGGCAGGGACTCAAGGAAGTGGACGTCCTCGGCGCTGCCGAAGACCGCGGTCACCCCCTCCCGGTCGTTGCGCGCCACCCGGTGCGGGTCGTAGTCCACCGCCAGGACCCGGTGCCCGGACCGGCTGAGCCGGTCGGCCAGCAGGCCGCCGAAGCGGCCGAGCCCGTAGAGGACGACGTCGGCGTCACGGTGGGCGTCGGTGGGTTCGGCGTGGCGGGCGCCGGTCCGCTCGAACCTCGCCAGCCGGCGCTCCAGGCGACCGTAGATCTGGTGGGAGTAGAGGATCAGATAGGTGGAGGCGCCGATGGTGACCAGACCGACGACGGTGATCAGGCTGACGGTGGCGCCGGTGATGTGCCCGAGGCTGTAGCCGAGGGCTGCGAGGATGAGGGAGAACTCCGAGATCTGGGCGACCGTCAGCCCCGCCAGGAAGCCCACCCGGACCGGATAGCGCATGGCCACCATGATCACGACGACGATCAGCGGGTTGCCGACGAGCACGAAGACCGAGAACACCAGCGCCTCGGCGATCTGCGTGCCCGCGTCGGTGAACTCGAGTTGCGCTCCCAGTTCCAGGAAGAAGAAGAGCAGCAGGAAGTCGCGCAGGCTGACCAGCCGGGCCCCCATGGCGTCCCGGTAGGGGGTGCCGGCCAGGGAGACCCCGGCCAGGAACGCCCCGACCTCGGAGCTGAAGCCGAGCCACTCGCTCAGCGCTGCCACCGACACCGCGTAGGCCAAGCCGAAGAGCAGCAGCAGTTCCTGGGAGCGGGCGACGCGGTGCAGCAGACCGGGCAGGACGTAGCGCGTCAGCGCGGCGATGCCGGCCAGCAGGCCCAGGCCCTTGGCGAAGACCAGGGCGATGTTCAGGGCCATGCCGCCGCCGCTGTCTCCGGCCCGCTGCCCGAACGCGGTCAGCCCGATCATGACCAGCACCACGACGATGTCCTGCACGATCAGGAATCCCACCGCGATGCGGCCGTGGAGCTGCTCCAGCTCACGCTTGTCGGACAGCAGCTTCACGATGATGATCGTGGACGAGAAGGTGAGCGCGACCGCGACGTAGAGCGCCGTCACCGTGTCCATGCCCAGCGCGAGCGCGATCAGGAAGCCGATCACCGAGGTGAACAGGACCTGGCCGAGCCCGGTGGCCAGCGCGATGGGCCCGGTGGTGCGCACCAGGTGCAGGTCGAGCCGGAGTCCCACCAGGAACAGCAGCACCGCGATGCCCAGCCGGGCCAGCAGCTCGACGGTGCCCTCGGCCTCCACCCAGCCGGCGCCCGCGGGGCCGACCAGGATGCCGACGCCGATGAAGGCGACGATCAGCGGCTGCTTCAGCAGTGTCGCCAGCAGGCCCACGGCGGCGGAGATCGCGAGGACCGCGGCGACGAGCGGGAAGTCGTACGGATCCATGGCCCGGTCCGATCACTGGTTCGTTCGCTGCGGGAAGACGGTCATCGTCCCGGCCCCGGGACTGCGAGCACGTCGCACGGCGCCTCGGACACCACGTGCTGGGCGACGCCGCCGAGGAGGGCGTGGCCGGCCGCCGAGCGCGTGCCCGTCCCGACCACGGCCAGGTCGGCCCCCTCCCCTCCGGCGAGACGGGGTACGGCGTCCTGCGGGCGTCCCGGAGCGACCAGGACGCGCGCCGGACGCGGTGCCAGGTCCGCCGCGATCCGTTCGGCGGCCGGGCGGGCCTGCTCGGTGCGGGTGCGCCGCAACCGCTCCAGCTCCTCCTCCGGCACCCCCCGCATGCGCAGCAGATGCTCGCCGGGGACGGTGACGCAGTGGACCAGCAGACGCTCCGCGCCCGGGGTCAGCGCCGTCCCGGTACGGGCCGCGGCGAGGGAGGCGGTGGACAGGTCGACGGCGAGCAGGACCTTCCGGTACGCGCCGCCGGGCACCCGCCTGACGACCAGCGCCGGCACCTCGCTGGAGCGCACCAGGTTCCCGGCGACGCCGCCCAGCCCGGTACCGCCGGGCCGGTGCCGGCCGCGGGCCCCCAGCACCAGCAGATCGGCGCCCGCCCCGCCCGCCTCGTCCGGCACGACGGTGGTGACCCTGCCGGTGCGGACCGTCCCCCGGGCCGCCGGTACGCCGTGGGCGTGCCGGCGCAGGTGGGAGCGCAGCCGCAGCCGGGCGAACTCCACCAGCTCCGGGTCCACGGCCGGCGGTGCGACGTAGAGCACGAGCAGTTGCGCGCCGTACGGCGCGGCGAGCCGGGCCGCACGGCCGACGGCTTCCCCGGCCGGCTCGGAGAGGTCGGTGACCGCCAGTACGCACCGGGGCGGCACTGAGTACACCGGCATCACCACCCCGGTCGACCGGACCCCATGCCAGATTAGTCCCTTTCGTCGACACGGCGCCTCCCGGGCACGCCCCCTCCGCCCGGCGCGCGCTCCGGCAGGTTTCACCGGCCTGCCCACGGACACCCGCCTGGTCGAATCGGCGAGAATGCGAAGTATGAGCGGAATCAACCACATGTGACGCGCGCCGCGACGGCGCTCTCGCGGACCGTGTGCGCCGCGCCACGCCGTAAGGAGGCAGCGATGAAAGCCGTCGTCTACAAGGAACCGTTCAGCGTCGACGTCGAGGAGGTCGCCGACCCCCGGATCCAGGACCCCACGGACGTGCTCGTCAAGGTCACCACATCCGCCATCTGCGGCTCCGACCTGCACATGTACGAGGGCCGCACCGGCGCGGAGCCGGGCATCGTGTTCGGCCACGAGAACATGGGGGTCGTGGAGGAGACCGGCTCCGGCGTCGCCTCGGTGAAGAAGGGCGACCGGGTCGTCATGCCGTTCAATGTGGCATGCGGCTTCTGCAAGAACTGCCTGGCCGGGCGGACGGGCTTCTGCCTGACCGTCAACCCGGGCTTCGCGGGCGGCGCCTACGGCTATGTGTCGATGGGCCCCTACACCGGCGGCCAGGCGCAGTACCTGCGCGTGCCGTTCGCAGACTTCAACTGCCTGCAACTGCCCAAGGGCACCGAGCACGAGGACGACTTCGCCCTGCTCGCCGACATCTTCCCCACCGGCTACCACGCCACCGAGCTGGCGCGGGTCTCCCCCGGGGAGACGGTGTGCGTGTTCGGCGCCGGACCGGTCGGCCTGATGGCGGCCTACTCCGCGGTGCTGCGCGGCGCCTCCCGCGTCTTCGTCGTCGACAAGCAGCCGGACCGGCTCCGCCTCGCGGGCCGGATCGGCGCGATCCCGGTCGACTACAGCAAGGGCGACGCCGCCGAGCAGATCAAGGAGCAGACGAACGGGGAGGGCACCGACAAGGGCATCGACGCCGTCGGCTACCAGGCCACGGTCCCCGAGGGCGAGGAGCAGCCGGCGATGGTGCTCAACGCCCTGGTCGAGGCCGTGCGCCCCACCGGGATGCTCGGAGTGGTCGGGCTCTACGTGCCGGCCGACCCCGGAGGCCCCAGCGAGAGCGCCAAGAAGGGCGAACTGCTCTTCCGGATCGGCAGGTTCTTCGAGAAGGGCCTGCGGATGGGGACCGGCCAGGCGAACGTCAAGTCGTACAACCGCCAGCTGCGCGACCTGATCATCGCCGGCCGCGCCACCCCCAGCTTCGTGGTCTCCCACCGGATCCCGCTGGGCGAGGCCCCGGATGCCTACCAGCACTTCGACAAACGCGACGAGGGCTGGACCAAGGTGCTCCTCAAGCCCGAGATGGGCGACGGGCACAAGAAGCAGAAGGTGTCGGCTTGACATCCTCGCCGCCCTGAGGGACGGCGATTCCCGTCGACCGCGTCGCCTGTGGCCGCGGTGTCGGGTGGGTTCCCGCCTCTCCGCGCTGCGCCGGGACGAAACGCCCGTCCTGCCTGCGCTCCACGGGCCGGCACGGCCGGTCCGGCCGCCCTGGCGACGTCGACCGCCGCGTTGATCTCCCGGTCCAGGACGGCTCCGCACGCCCTGCACGTCCACACCCGGACGTGCAGGGGCCCGGGGCCGTCCTGGGCGCCGCAGGCCGAGCACACCCGGCCGGTCGGCCCGCAGCGGCCGGCCTTGAGGAAGGTGCGCCCGGAGCGGGCGGCCCTGTACTCCAGCATGTTCCACGGACGCCGACCATCCGGCGTCGTGCACGGACCTGGCCAGGCGGGTGCGGGCGAGTCCCTGCACGCACAGGTCCTGCACCGCGACTGCCTGGTTCTCGTGGACGATCCCGGTGGAGAGGCGGACGGGGCACTCCCGTGCCGAAGGCCATGGGGGTGAGGAACTCGCGGCGCGCGTCGGCGACCTTCGCGTGTGCCCGTGCGACGCGGCCCCGGGCCTCGTCCCGGTTCCTGCTGTTCTGCTGTTCGCGGGACAGGGCCCGCCGTGCCTTCCTCGGGCGTTTCTCGGCCCGGCGCAGAAACCGCGGGGAGTCGATCTTCGTGTCGTCGGAGAGGACGGCGAAGTGGGTCGGCCCGAGACCGATTCCCAGCTCGGGCGCGACCCCGGGCGTCGTCTCCGGCAGCAGTTCCCCGGGTCCGGTCTCCACCACGAGGGCCGCGGAGTACCGGCCCGCGCTGTCCCGGACCACCGTGACCGCGGACGGGGCGGACGGCAGGGAGCGGGACCAGCGCACCGGAATGTCGCCGATCTTCGGCAGGCGCAGTTTGCGCCCCGGGGTGATCGGCCAGTGGGCTTTGGCGGTGAAGCGGACGGCCTGCCGGGCGTCCTTGCGCCTGGGGTCGGGCACCGACTGGTCGCGGGTGCCCGTGCCCGGCGTACGCGTGTCCGGCCGCCGGTAGGACCCGGCCGCCGGCGGCCGGGCGCTCAGCCGTGCCAGACACCGGCCACGGCGCGCGCGTGGGCGGCGGCCTGCGCACGTCCCGCACGTGCGCAGGCCGCCCGGCGGGAGGCGTCCAGGGGGTTGCGTCCGAGCTCCCGGCGGGCGGCGGCGTCCGGGACGAGCAGGGCGACCTCCGCCCCCTCCGCCCGCAGCCGGGTGGCGAGCCACTCGGCCCTCGGGCCCGGCCCGAACGCCCTGGGGAGCGGGGCGAGCACCACCACCCGGCGGTGGCCGCGCGCCAGGTCGGCGTTGGTCGTCGACCGCACGCCGCCGTCGATCCACCACCGCCCACGCAGGGCGACCGGCGGCCACAGGCCCGGCATCGCGCAGCTCGCGGCGACCGCCCGGAGCAGGCCGGCGCCGCTGCCGGAGTGGAAGGCCCCCAGCGCGCCGGTGTGCGCGTCCACGGCGGTCACGCGCAGCGCGTCCGGCCACGCCCGCACCGGCAGCAGGGCGGCCATGGCCTCCAGCACCTCCTCCCCCGGAGCGGTGCGCGCCCCCAGCGCCATCCGCCCCAGCCGCCGCGCCACCGCCTCCGGGGTGCGCCGGCCCAGTTGGGCGCGCAGGAACCCCAGGGCCGCGCCGGGGGTGATCCGCGCCTTCGGACCGGCCACCTCCGGATCCGGGCCGGCCGCCTGCGACTGCCGCCGGTGGAGCTCCTCCGGATGCTCCCCGGCCGCCAGCCGGGCGCCGACCACCGCTCCCGCCGAGGTGCCGATCACCGTGTCGGCGCAGGCGAGGTCCACACCTGCGGCGGCCAGCCCGGCCAGCACACCCACCTGCCACGCCCCGCCCGCGTGCCCGCCGCTGCCCAGTACGAGCGCCCTCTCCGCCACGGCGCCGGCCTCCTCCCTCGTTCTCCCTCGTTCTCCCTCGTCCTCCCTCACCGACCGTGTCCGCCTACCCGCCGCCGGGCGGAAGCAGCCGCACCACGACCGCCCCGCCGGCGCCCCTGACCGCCGCACCGGTGGCATACGCTCGCACGGCCGATCGATTCCACGAGGCTGGAGGCTCCATGGCCGCGACGCCGACCAACTGGGCCGGGAACGTCGAGTTCGCCGCCCGGACCCTGCACCGCCCGGCGACGACGGACCGGTTACGGGAGATCGTCGCGGCGGCCGACCGCGTACGGGTGCTGGGCTCGGGCCACTCCTTCAACCGGATCGCCGACACCACCGGCGACCTGATCACCCTCGACGACCTGCCCCGCACCATCGATGCGGACCCGGCCTCCGGCGCGGTCCGGTTCGGCGGCGCGGTCCGGGCCGCCGGCGCGGTCCGGTTCGGCGAGCTGTGCCCGGTGCTGCGGCGGCACGCTGGCCGCCGCCGTACGGTCGGTGGAACTGGTCACGGCGGACGGCTCGCAGGTCACCGTCTCGCGCGGCGACGCCGGCTTCGAGGGGACCGTGGTCTCGCTCGGCGCCCTGGGCGCGGTCACCGCCCTGACCCTGGAGGCGTGCCCGGCGTTCGAGGTGGGGCAGTACGTCCACGAAGGGCTGCCTTGGGCGGTGCTGACGGAGCACCCGGAGAAGGTGTTCGGCGCCGCGTACAGCGTCAGCGTCTTCACCGACTGGACCGGCCCGGCACGCGTGTGGGCCAAGCGCCGCGCCGGTGACCCGATGCCCGGCCTCGCCTGGACCGGCGCCCGCCCCGCCGACGGCCCCCGTCACCCGATCGAGGGGATGCCGACCGGGAACGCCACCGGGCAGCAGGGCGTGCCCGGGCCGTGGGACGAGCGGCTGCCGCACTTCCGCTCCGGGTTCACGCCCAGCGCCGGGAACGAGCTCCAGTCGGAGTACTCCGTGCCGGCCGGCCGCGCGGGCGAGGCCTTCGCGGCGCTGCGGGAACTCGGGCCGCTGCCCGCCCCCGTGCTGCAGGTATCCGAGATACGCACCGTGGCCGCCGATCCGCACTGGCTCAGCCCCGCCCACGGCCGCGACGGCGTCGCCCTCCACTTCACCTGGACGTCCGACGCCGCCGCCGTCGACCCCGTGCTGCTCCGCGTCGAAGAGGCGCTCGCGCCCTTCGACGCGCGCCCCCACTGGGGGAAGCTGTCGTCCACGGAGACGGAGACGCTGAGCGCCTCGTACGCACGCTGGGAGGACTTCCGGGCGCTGCTGGACCGCTTCGACCCGGCGGGCGTGTTCCGCAACGCGCTGATCGACCGTTGGTTTCCCCGCGGCCGGTAGCCGACAGCCGGTCAGCGGGTCAACGGCGGCCGGGCGGAGGCGGCGACCGGGAGGGCCGGTGTCCCGTGTTCCCGTGATCGGGCGGGTTTGGCCCCGGCGTGCGGGCGGATCACTTCCCCCAAAACGGGCCAGTTGTGCCGGGATCATTCCCTCAGCGCCCTCCAGTCGCTACCTTCCCTTCCACCACGTCCGCAACCCGGACAGGCAATCCCCCACGTCGAACAGCCCGTCCCAGCTGTCCGCACCGGAAGGATCCTCCCGTGCACGCACCTCTTCCCAGAGGCAGGAAGCGCAGAATCATCGCGGCCACCGCCGCCGCGTCCCTCGCCACCCCCCTTCTGCTCGCCGCGTCCGCCACCTCCGCCGTGGCCAAGCCCGACCCGGGCAAGCAGGGCGAGAGACTGGCGAGGCAGCTGGTCAAGAAGACCGGCGCCGACAGCGCCATGAGGCATCTGCGGGCGTTCCAGGCGATCGCCGACGCCCAGGACGACAACCGCGCCGCCGGCTCCGCCGGCTACGACTGGTCCGCGAAGTACGCCGGCACCCTGCTCAAGCTCGCCGGCTACGAGGTCACCTACCAGAACTTCGACTTCGTCTACCGCGAGACGCTCGCGGAGAAGCTGTCGGTCCTGACCCCCGCTCAGCGCGATGTCCCCATCAAGCTGATGACGTACACCGCGAGCACCCCCGAGGGCGGCATCGAGGCCGCCCTCGCGACCGTGCCCGTGGACGCCGACGGCACCACCGGCTGCACCGCCGACGACTTCGCCGCCGGCGACTTCACCGGCAAGATCGCCCTGATCAAGCGCGGCGGCTGCACCTTCGCCGCCAAGCAGGCGAACGCCGCCGACGCCGGCGCGGTCGGCGCGATCATCTACAACAACACCGAGGGGGACCTCAACGGCACCCTCGGCGATGCCTCGGCCGGCCGCATCCCCACCGGCGGCATCACCCTGGAGGCCGGCGAGGCGCTGGCGGCCGACGCCGCCCAGGGCACCGCCACCGTCAGCATGGAGATCCGCGAGTTCCACGAGACCCGCTCCACGCCCAACGTCATCGCCGAGACCCGCGGCGGCGACGAGGACAACGTGGTGATGTTCGGCGCCCACCTGGACTCCGTCGCCGACGGCCCGGGCATCAACGACAACGCCTCCGGCTCCGCCGGCATCCTGGAGGCCGCCCTCCAGCTCGCCGAGGCCGACCGCAAGGGCAGGCACACCAACAAGGTGCGCTTCGCGCTGTGGTCCGCCGAGGAGGTGGGCCTGCAGGGCTCCGAGCACTACGTGACCAGCCTGCCCGAGGCCGAGCGCGAGAAGATCGCCCTCTACCTCAACTTCGACATGATCGCCTCGCCGAACTACGGCCTGTTCGTCTACGACGGCGACGACTCCGACGGCGTCGGCGCCGGCCCGGGCCCCGAGGGCTCGGCTCAGCTCGAGCACGCGATCAACACCTTCATGCGCTCGCAGAGCCAGGAGCCGCGCGGCACCGACTTCACCGGCCGCTCCGACTACGGTCCGTTCATCGAGGCCGGCATTCCCTCCGGCGGCACCTTCACCGGCGCCGAGGGCACCAAGAGCGAGGAGGAGGCCGCCCTGTGGGGCGGCGAGGCCGGTCTCGCGTACGACGAGTGCTACCACCAGGCGTGCGACGACATGGGCAACGTCAGCAAGAAGGCGCTCGGTATCAACGTCGACGTGATCGCGAACGCCGTGGGCACCTACGCCTGGGACACCTCCTCCCTGACGGAGGACGTACCCTTCGAGCCCACCAAGGGCACCGCGGGCAGCGGTGGCGGTCTGCACGACCACGACCACGAGGTGACCTCCTGAGGTCCTGATGCCCCGACGGCCCGACGGCCCGACGGCCCGACGATCCGACTGCCTGACGTCCCACGGACGTACGGCCGTAACGGCACCCCACTGCGGGCGCCGGGGCGTGTGCCCCGGCGCCCGCAGTGCTTTACGCGCCGTGTGCCCCGGCGGCGCGCCGGCCCGTGACCGCCCGCCCCCCGAGGCCGGGACACGCCCCGACCCTCCG
Source organism: Streptomyces shinuiensis (assembly GCF_043660855.1). Lineage (NCBI taxonomy): Bacteria > Bacillati > Actinomycetota > Actinomycetes > Kitasatosporales > Streptomycetaceae > Streptomyces > Streptomyces shinuiensis. Next base: position 2,775,640 of record NZ_JBIHML010000001.1, read on the forward strand.
CCGGAAGGCTGCGTCCCGCGCCGCCGGACCGGTAGGCTTTCCGTGTGATCTTCAAGCGAATCGGAAACGGGCGGCCGTACCCCGACCACGGCCGGGAGAGCACCCGCCAGTGGGCGGATGTCGCCCCACGCCCGGTGCGTCTTGACCAGCTCGTCACCACCAAGGGGCAGCTCGACCTGGAGACCCTGCTCGCCGAGGACTCCACCTTCTACGGCGATCTGTTCGCGCACGTCGTGAAGTGGAACGGGGACCTCTATCTGGAGGACGGCCTCCACCGCGCCGTGCGCGCCGCCCTCCAGCAGCGGCAGGTGCTGCACGCCCGGGTGCTCGAACTCGACTGACGCCCCGGGCCGCGCCGTGCGGGACCCGTTGGCCCTTTCGGGGCCGACTGCGGTGTGCGCATTGATCGTTTAGTAGGCATTACGCCGTCGCCGCACTACGCTGCGCCCATGAGCATGCTCACTCCCCCCGGCATGGGCGGCAAGTACCGCATCACGGGTGACGGCTACCCGCGGATGCGGCGCCCGCGCAGGCGCCGCAGGATCGTCGCCGCCTCGGTCGCGGCGACCGCCGCCCTCGGCGTGCTCTCCTGGGGGACGGTGCAGCTCCTCGACGCCTTCACGGGCGGCGGCACCACGGTGCGGGCGGCCGCTGACGGCCGCGGCTGCGAGCCGGACGGCGGTAACGGGAAGAGCGACGCGAAGAACGGCGGCAACGCCGCCGCGGCGCGCTCCGCCAACAACTCCGGCGCCTCGCCCGTCGCCCTGCCGAAACCGTCAGCCATCACCGTCAACGTCTACAACGCCACCACCCGCAGCGGCCTGGCCAGGAAGACGGCGGACGCGCTGGAGAAGCGCGGCTTCACCATCGGCGAGGTGGCCAACGCCCCGGCCTCCCTCGACAAGAAGGTGAAGAAGGCCGGGCTGCTGATGGGCCCGCCCGCCGCTTACGGGAACGGCGCGTTCGACGTCCTGCTCACCCAGTTGCCCGGAGCGGAGGTCAGGGCGGTCGAGCGCAGGGCCTCCGAAGAGGCGGGGAGCGGGGAGAGGGCCCCCGGAAAGAACGCGGGGGAGAGAGAGGTCGACCTGGTGATCGGCAAGGCGTTCAAGGCCCTGGCCGAGGAGAAGGACGTGCGCGAGGCCATGGCGGCCCTCGCCTCCCCCTCCCCCTCCCCCTCTCCCTCGGACTGCCGGTAGACGGGTGCGTCGGCCGGGTCAGCCGGCCGTCCCGTACATGCGGTCGCCCGCGTCGCCCAGGCCCGGGATGATGTAGCCGTCCTCGTTGAGCCGCTCGTCGACCGAGGCGGTCACCACCGTCACCGGCGTGCCCGCCAGCTCGCGCTCCATCAGCTCCACGCCCTCGGGCGCCGCCAGCAGGCAGAGCGCCGTGACGTCGTCGGCGCCGCGCCGGATCAGCTCCCGGATCGCCGCGACCAGCGTGCCGCCGGTCGCCAGCATCGGGTCCAGGACGTACACCTGGCGCCCGGAGAGGTCGTCGGGCATCCGGGTGGCGTACGTGGACGCCTGGAGGGTGCGCTCGTCGCGGATCATGCCCAGGAAGCCCACCTCGGCGGTCGGCAGCAGTCGCACCATCCCGTCGAGCATTCCCAGCCCGGCCCGCAGGATCGGCACCACCAGGGGGCGCGGATGGGACAGCCGCACGCCCGTGGTGGCCGTCACCGGGGTCCTGATGTCGACCGGCTCGATGCGCACGTCCCGGGTGGCCTCGTAGGCGAGCAGGGTCACCAGCTCGTCGGCGAGGCGCCGGAAGGTCGGGGAGTCGGTGCGCTCGTCGCGCAGCGTGGTGAGTTTGTGCGCCACCAGCGGGTGGTCGACGACGTGAATCCGCATGCCATCGACAGTAGCCGAGCCGCTTTCCCCGCTCGCACTGGCGTACAAGCGCCTTTTCGGGGGACAGTGAACAGGTACGACCGGAGGTGGGCCGTATGACCGGACCGAGGCAGCAGCACGACGACACCCCCGACGACCGTCGGGGGCTCATACGCGAGGACCAGCGGGGCCAGGAGCAGCGGGACCGCCGGGGCTCCGGGAAGCGCCGCACGGGCACCCGGACCGCCGGTGGCTCCGCAGCCCCGGCGACCCCGGACAGCGACGCGGAGCGCCGCCGCCGACGGGCGGTCTTCCTGCGCGAGCTGAACGAGGCCAAGGCCCTGCGCGAACGGGTGCAGCCGCGCCGCGCCCGCGCCGCGCGCATGCGCCAGGCGATGCGGATGAGGACATTTCGCTGGTAGTCCGGCGCAACACCCACGCGACGCACGGTCGAAGACCTCTCGCTCAGCGCCGGTTTCTGCCACGATGCCGATTGGGCGGGGCGCGGTCCCGTCAGCACTCGGGCACCTGAAACCAGTGGGAGAGTCACGGTGTACTTCGCCGCACTGCTCGCGCGCACCGAAGACGGCTGGGAAGCGAGCGACACGGAACTCGACGAGGTCGAGACCCTGGCCGATCTCGCCGACCTGGCCCGGGAGGCCGCCGAGGACGATGAGCCGGTCCTGGTCTGTATCGAACAGGAGGGCGTCTGGTTCGGCGTCGTCCGGGTGGAGGGCGAGGAGGATCCCCGCATCTTCGTCTCGGACGCGGCCGCGGCCGCGCGCAGCTCCTACGGGGAGATCCTGCTCACCGACGAACTCCTCGGCCGCGAACCGGGCGGTGAGGAGGATCTCGACCTCCTCGTGGACCTCGACGGCACCGAGGACGGCGAGCCGCCGGGCGACACGGAGGACGACGAGGACGACAGGGAAGCGTCCGCACGGGCCGCCGGTGCCGCTCCGGCGGGGCCGGTCGGCGATGTCGGGCTGCTGGCCGACTTCGGCATGGACGGCAAGGCGCTGCTCTCGCTGACCTCCGAGGACGCGCTGACCGAGATCGCCGACGCGCTCGGCTGCACGGACATGCTGGAGGCCGTCCGGTAGCCGGCGCCCGCACGGGCGCACCTTTCCCCTCGTACGCCCCTTCGGCCCCGCGTGTCCCATGTGTCCCGCGGGGTCCCTCCGCCGTGCCCGCCCGCCGTACGCGGGGCCGGGGCGAGCGGGGACACTGGGCGCATGAGTGTTCCGCCGGACCCGCGGGTCCCTTCGCCGGAGTCCCTTCCGCCGGGCTCCCCGGACTCCGAGCACTCCCCGGACGAGGCGGCCGACCCGCTGCGTGACCCGTGGCGGGCGGCGATGCGCCGTGCCCTGGCCGAGGCCGTACGGGCTCCCGGGACCGGCGACGTGCCCGTCGGCGCGGTCGTCCTGGGCCCGGACGGCGCGGTCCTGGGGTTCGGCCGCAACGAGCGCGAGGCGACCGGCGACCCCACGGCGCACGCGGAGGTCGTGGCGATCCGCGAGGCCGCCCGGGCGGCCGGCGAGTGGCGGCTGTCGGGCTGCACCCTGGTGGTGACGCTGGAGCCGTGCACGATGTGCGCGGGCGCGATCGTGCTGTCCCGGCTGGAGAGGGTCGTCTACGGAGCGGTGGACGAGAAGGCGGGCGCGGCGGGCTCCCTGTGGGACGTCGTGCGCGACCGCCGGCTCAACCACCGGCCCGAGGTGGTCTCCGGGGTGCTGGCGCGGGAGTGCGGGGCACTGCTCACCGGCTTCTTCCGCGCGCCCTCCCGCGCCCCTTCCCGTACGGCGCGCCGCCCCTCGCCGGGGGGCGCGGAGGGCCGGAACGGCACTTCCCCCGGAACCGATTTCGGCGCACGCCCGACCATGGGCTAGGCTTCCTCCCGGTAGCGTGTCCGAGCGGCCGAAGGAGCTCGCCTCGAAAGCGAGTGTGGGGGCAACTCCACCGTGGGTTCAAATCCCACCGCTACCGCGGCAGTCGAAGGGCCTCCTCACCGAGGGGGCCCTTCGCCGTGTCCGGCCCCCCGTCCGGTCCGGCCGCGCCCGTACGCCCGCACCCCTGCGCCGCCGCCCGGGCCCGCCGCACGGCGCCGCCCGCGCAACCCCTGGGAGCGCCGGTCGCCGCCGGTTAGACTCTCGCAACCGCTTGGGCGGTCCTGTGTTCGGGGGCGCCCGGGATGTCCGGGGATGTTCGGGGAGAGGCAAGCGCCGTGGACGTGAAGAAGGTCGTGCTCTACATACTCCTCGTCTTCATCCTTTACTCGATCATCACCTCCCCCGACCGCTCCGCCGAACTCGTCGGCATCGGCTTCGAGGGCATCTCCGGCGCCGCGAAGGGCGTCGGGACCTTCATGACCGAACTGGTGAACTGAACGGGCCGCTCGTACGAGCCCGTCCGCACAAGCTCCGCCCCGTCGCCCCGGAGACGACCCCCGGACGGCCGTCCGCCGTGCGCGCACCGCAACAACACGAAGTTATGCGGTGCTTGCCCACAGTGCATATACCTTGTGATGCTATGACCGCTTTTGCCGGATGGAACAACCGTGAAGGGGTTGGACGAACGGTGGCGGCCACGCAGACCCTTCCGCGGACCCCGACGGGGGCAGCCCCCAGCCGTCGGAGCGCGGAGACCCGCGCCCTGACGCAGATGCTCTTCGAGCGGCTCTCCGGCCTGGAGCCCGGCTCCTGCGAGCACGAACGGGTGCGCGGGGCCCTCATCGAGGCCAACCTCCCCCTCGTCCGCTACGTCGCCGCACGCTTCCGCAGCCGCAACGAGCCGATGGAGGACATCGTCCAGGTCGGCACCATCGGCCTGATCAACGCCATCGACCGCTTCGACCCCGGCCGGGGAGTGCAGTTCCCCACCTTCGCGATGCCGACGATCATCGGCGAGATCCGGCGCTACTTCCGCGACAACGTCCGCACCGTGCATGTGCCGCGCCGGCTGCACGAGTTGTGGGTGCAGGTCAGCGGCGCGACGGAGGACCTGACCGTGCTGCACGGCCGCTCGCCCACCACCGCCGAGATCGCCGAACGGCTGCGGATCGCCGAGGAGGACGTCCTGGCCTGTCTGGAGGCCGGGCGCGCCTACCGCGCCACCTCCCTGGAGGCCGCCCAGGAGCGCGAGGACGGCATGCCCGGGCTGATCGACCGGCTCGGCTACGAGGACCCGGCCCTGGACGGCGTGGAGCACCGCGACCTGGTGCGGCACCTGCTCGTCCAGCTCCCCGAGCGGGAGCAGCGGATCCTGCTGCTGCGGTACTACCGGAACCTGACACAGTCGCAGATCAGCGCGGAGCTGGGTGTGTCGCAGATGCACGTGTCCCGGCTGCTTTCGCGGAGCTTCGCCCGGCTCCGTGCCGCAAACTCCATCGACGCGTAACCCCTGCGGGGGACACTCGTACGGATGTATCCCCATCCCGAGCTGTGCAGTTTTATCGACAAGGGGCTACGTCGTGTTGCTGACTTGTGACATTCTGCGAGAAGTGCGTTTGCCGCGACGGCGCCGCCGGTATTGACCGGGAGGTGCCTCCCTCACACCCGAGGGCGCCGCCGCGATCCGTCCGCGACCTCAAGGGGGTGGCATGTCCGTAGAACTGGGCAGCTCGAAGGTGCTCGCCGAGCCCGACACCAAGGCCGACGACGCGCCGTACGTTCCCTCAGACTGCGACGCCATCGACACCCGGACCCTCTCCCGCTCCCTGTTCCAGCGGCTCGCCGCGCTCGACGCCGACAGCCCTGAACGCGTCTACGTCCGAGACACCCTCATCGAGCTGAACCTCCCGCTCGTACGGTACGCGGCGGCCCGCTTCCGCAGCCGCAACGAGCCGATGGAGGACATCGTCCAGGTCGGCACCATCGGCCTGATCAAGGCCATCGACCGCTTCGACTGCGAACGGGGCGTGGAGTTCCCGACGTTCGCGATGCCGACGGTCGTCGGCGAGATCAAGCGCTTCTTCCGGGACACCTCCTGGTCGGTGCGCGTCCCCCGGCGCCTGCAGGAGCTGCGTCTGGCGCTCACCAAGACCGGTGACGAGCTGTCGCAGAAACTCGACCGCTCCCCGACGGTGGCCGAACTGGCCGCCGCCCTCGGGGTGTCCGAGGAGGACGTGGTGGACGGGCTGGCCGTGGGCAACGCCTACACGGCCAGTTCCCTGGACTCCCCCGCCCCGGAGGAGGAGGGCGGCGAGGGCTCCCTCGCGGACCGGCTGGGGTACGAGGACAGCGCGCTGGAGGGCGTGGAGTACCGCGAGTCGCTCAAGCCGCTGCTCGCCAAACTCCCTCCGCGCGAGCGGCAGATCATCATGCTGCGCTTCTTCGGGAACATGACGCAGTCGCAGATCGGCGAGCGGGTCGGCATCTCCCAGATGCACGTCTCGCGGCTGCTGACCCGTACGCTCGCGCAGCTCAGAGAGGGCCTGATCTCGGAGGAGTGACGGCCCGCCGCCGCGCGGGGCGGCCGGCGAGAAGAACGGCGTGTGGATGCTGGCGGCCGCCGGGACGGTGTGACACCGTCCCGGCGGCCGCCCGCGTCCACGGAGCGACTCGGCACAAGGCCGTCCCGCCCGGAAACGCTCAGGAGAGGGCGAACCAGACGACCGCGGCGATGACCGCGAGGACAGCGGCGATCCCCACGATCAGGCCGACCCTGGGGCCGGAGGACCGGGTCGCGGCGGGCGGACGCGGTCCGTCCTCGTCGACGAAGGCGCGGAACATCTGGGTGCTGCCGGCCGGGTCGTGGCCGCCTGCCGGACCCTGGGGTGCATGAGGGTTGTGAGCCATGCCTCCGGACCCTAGCGAACAGGCCGGTCACCGGTCACCCCCGGTCACGTCCCCGCTCCGCCCGCACGGCGGCCACCACGGGACTTGAAGCAGGGCACACCCGTTCTTGGGGAACCGTTTGCCCCCTCGCGCCCGAATTCATTTGCTTGGAACAACCAACGAACATATGCTTGCACTAAGCAACGATCTCTGCGGCAGCGAGGAGGGACCCGGGTGGCAGCACACACCCCCTACGAGGACCTGGCCCGGGAACTCGGCTCCGTCGGCGCCGTCCGGCGCGAGCTGGCCCGTAACCTGCCGCACGACTGCCCGCCCGCGCCCGCGGTCGTACTGACGCTGCTGGGGCGGCACGGCGAGATGCGGATGACACGGCTCGCCGATCTGATGGGCATCGACATGTCCGTCACCAGCCGCCATGTCGCGTACGCCGTCGAGCGCGGCTGGGTCGACCGCCGGCCCGACCCCCTCGACGGCCGCGTACGGCTGCTGCGACTGGCCGGGAGCGGCGAGCGGATGCTGGCCGAGATGCACCGCCGCACCAGCGAGACGCTCGCGCACCTCCTCGGCGACTGGCCGGATGAGGACGTGGCCCGTCTCACCGATCTGCTGGCGAGACTGCGTGCGAGCTTCGGCGACTGCGGCTGCGGCTGCCGCACCGCTCACCGCGGCGCCCGCCCCCTCCCGCCGCACGGCGCGGCCGCCGCGCACGGCTGATCACCCGTACACCCCGCGTACCTCACGTACCACCGGACCCGCATCACCGTGCCCGGGCGCACAGCAGCCCGGCCCGTCCGGGCCCGCACCCGACCGCCCGGACCGCAGACCTACGGCGTGCCGTGACACGCCGCCCGACGCCGGAAGAGACACGGAAAGCAAGGAGCGCATGGCAACGTCCACACCCTCGGAGGCGCCGCAGGGCGACACCGCCCGTACCACCCCGGGCGCCGGACAGGTGCCCATGACGCACCGCCAGATCATGGAGGCGCTGTCCGGGCTGCTGCTCGGCATGTTCGTCTCCGTCCTGTCCTCGACTGTCGTCTCCAACGCCCTTCCCCGGATCATCTCGGACCTGGACGGCGGCCAAAGCGCGTACACCTGGGTGGTCACGGCGGCGCTGCTGACCATGACCGCCTCCACTCCGCTGTGGGGCAAACTCGCCGACCTCTACAGCAAGAAGCTGCTGGTGCAGTCGTCGCTGGTGATCTTCGTGCTGGCCTCCGCCGGGGCCGGTCTGGCCCAGGACACCGGCACCCTGATCGCCTTCCGGGCGGTGCAGGGGCTGGGCGCGGGCGGCCTGGCCGCGCTGTCCCAGATCATCATGGCCGCGATGATCCCCCCGCGTGAGCGCGGCCGCTACAGCGGCTACCTGGGCGCCACCTTCGCCGTCGCCACCGTCGGCGGACCGCTGCTCGGCGGCGTGATCACCGACGCCTCCTGGCTCGGCTGGCGCTGGTGCTTCTACGTCGGCGTGCCCTTCGCCGTCCTCGCCCTGATCGTGCTCCAGAAGACGCTGCACCTGCCCGTGGTGAAGCGGGAGAATGTGAAGGTCGACTGGCTGGGCGCCTCCCTCGTCACCGCCGCCGTCTCCCTGCTGCTGATATGGGTGACACTGGCCGGAAACAGTTACGACTGGCTGTCCTGGCAGACGTACACGATGGTCGGCGCCGCGCTCCTGCTGACCCTGGCCTTCGTCGTCACCGAGTCGCGCGCCGCCGAGCCGATCATCCCGCTGGGGCTGTTCCGCAACCGCACGATCACGCTCACCGCGCTGGCCTCGCTCTTCGTCGGCATCGCGATGTTCGGCGCGACCGTCTTCCTCAGCCAGTACTTCCAGCTCGCCCGCGGCGAGTCGCCCACGATGTCCGGCGTGCTGACCATCCCGATGATCGGCGGGCTGTTCCTCTCCTCCACCGTCTCCGGCCTGGTCATCACCCGCACCGGCCGCTGGAAGGCCTGGCTGGTGGCCGGTGCCGTCCTGCTGGCGGCCGGGCTCGGCCTGCTGGGCACGATGCGGTACGACACCCCGTACTGGCGGATCGCGATCTTCATGGCGCTGCTGGGCACCGGCGTCGGCATGATGATGCAGAACCTCGTCCTGGCCACCCAGAACCAGGTCGCCCTCTCCGAGCTGGGCGCGGCCAGCTCCGTACTCGCCTTCTTCCGCTCCCTCGGCGGCGCGGTCGGCGTCTCGGTCCTGGGCGCGGTGCTCGCCCACCGCATCACCGACTACGTCACCGGCGGCATGACGAAGCTGGGTATCCGGCCCGAGGGCGCGACCGGCGGAAACGGCAGTGCCATCCCGGACCTGGACGCCCTCCCGGGCCCGGTCCGCGCGGTCGTCGAGAGCGCGTACGGCCACGGCGTGGCCGACATCTACCTCTACGCCGCACCGATGGCGGTGATCGCGCTGCTGCTGGTGCTGTTCGTCAAGGAGGTGCCGCTGCGCACCCGGCTCGACGAGCAGACCGACGCCGAGAAGGCCGAGAAGGCCGAGAAGGAGGAGCGGCAGCCGGGAAAGGCCACCGCCACCCCCGGCCGCTCCGCCCGACCCCTGCCGCCCCACATCACGTAGGGCCGGAACCGCACACGCGGTCCCGGCCCTGTGGGGGATGATCACCCCATGGACAGCGGAAGAATGGTCTTCCTGAACAGCACTTCCAGTTCCGGGAAGTCGAGCATCGCCACGGAACTCCTCCAGACCCTCGACGGCCCCTGGTTCCACATGCCCGTGGACGTCTTCCACGCGATGCGGACGAAGAGGGACGTCGACCCGGCCGAACTGCCGGCCGTCCTCAGACGCACCTGGGAAGGGTTCCACCGGGCCGTCGCCGGTATGGCTTCGGCCGGTAACGACATCGTCGTCGACCATGTCCTGAGCGAGCGGTGGCGGCTGCTGGACTGCCTCGCCCTGTTCGAGCCGCGGAACGTCCTCCTCGTCGGTGTGCACTGCTCCCCGGAAGAGTTGCGGCGACGCGAGGGAGTTCGCGGCGACCGTCCGCCCGGCCTGGCGGAACATCAACTGGACCTCGTACACGCCCACGGCGTCTACGACGTCGAGTGCGACACCACGACCGCGAGCCCGGCGGAGTGTGCCCAGCGGATTCGCGATGCCCTCACGCACCACACGGGCCCCACAGCCTTCGAGCGCCTCCGGCGCACCCACGTCCAGCCCGGCCCGTTGGACAGGGGCGAATGTTTCCCGTGAAACATCGCGGTACGACAAATCCCCGTTCCAGGTGAACGACTGCCCCCCGGTGGACTACCGCAGGCCCGTGCCACCGCGACTCCGGCACATACGTGAGAGGCCCTGCCGTACCCGGCGGGGCCTCTCACCTGCTGCGCGCTCGGCAGGATTCGAACCTGCAACCTTCTGATCCGTAGTCAGATGCTCTATCCGTTAAGCTACGAGCGCTTGGCTCCCCGGCTGTTTTCTCGCCGGTCGGCGTTGCGGGAACAACATTACATGACCTCCGCCCAGAGGTGAAATCCATTCGGTCAACACGACCTGACCTGCAGCGATGCCCGGCAGGAGGCGCCCGAGGCTCCTGCCGCGGACCTGTCGGCGGCCCCCCGGAACAGAGGAAGCCCCGGCCGTGCGGGCCGGGGCTTCGGTGATCGTGGTGATCGAAGCGGAGGCTGAGGGATTTGAACCCTCGATGGGCTTTAAAACCCAAACCGCATTAGCAGTGCGGCGCCATAGACCAGACTAGGCGAAGCCTCCCAACGCGCCGCGTCACCGCGACGTGTGTGCTGATGATGGCACAGCCCGGGGGCTGTCTCCAATCGCGCCCTACGTTACCCGGCTGGCGGGTCCTCCGGCAAAGGGCTTTGCCCCTGGTGGCGGCACAGGTGGTGCGGCGGGCGGGTGGAGGTGCGCAACGGCGTGCGCGGTGGCGCGTTGGAAGGGGGAGGGAAGAACCCGCAGTCACTCGGGTCCGCCCGCACCACACCTTCCGGGAGCCGCCATGCCGCGCCGCCGTACCGCCGCAGTCCTCGCCGGGGCCGCCGTACTCGCCACCGTACTCACCCCCGCCTCCGCCCGCCCCTGGCCCGCGCCCATGCCCCTGCCCATGCCCGAACCCGTCATGCCGTCCGCCCGGCAGGACCAGCTCACCATCACCGTCGCCACCTCCCCGGACGGCGTCGCGGCACCGCACACGGCGCCGCGCGGGGTGCGCGGGGGCGGGGCGCCGACCCGGCGGACGCACACCCTCGACTGCCACCCCGCCGGCGGCAGCCACCCCGACGCCCTCGCCGCCTGCGACGCCGTCGACCGGGCCTCCCAGGGGCCGCGCGACCCCTGGCGGCCCGTCCCCGCGGACGCGATGTGCGCCCAGATCCACGGCGGTCCGGCCACCGCCCGCATCACCGGGGTGTGGCGCGGACAGCGGGTGGACGCCTCGTTCCGGCGTACGGACGGCTGCGAGATCGCCCGCTGGAACGCCCTCGTGCCCGCCCTCCCCGGCCCGGAGGAGCTTTCGGAGGAACCGTCGAAGTGACGGACGTCATACGCCGGCCCGGCCCCGGGCCCGCGTTCTCCCCGCCCTCCCCACGCATCCGCCGTCGCTTCCGCCGCTGCTGGCCGTAGACTTCCCCTCCAGTGGCACGCGCGGGAGAGCGGCGCACCGATCCGGTCCCGGTTCAGTCCCGGCCCGGTCCCCGGCCCGGTTCCGGCGCTGCCACGGTGCACCAGCTGGTCAGCAGGGAGGATGCGTCGTCGTGAGCAGCAGGCCGTCCCGAGGCGCTGCTCGCCTCGCAGCCATACTCGACGCACTGCCGGACGCGTTGCTGTTGGTGAACTGCAACGGCACGGTCGTCAACGCCAACAGCATCGCCCTGGAGGTCTTCGAGTCGCCGGGCACGGCCCTGGTCGGGCGCGGACTGCTCGACCTGCTCCCGGACTTCGACTCCAAGCTCATCCCCGGCTCGATGCGCCGCCCCGACGACGCCCCCCAGCCCCGCACCAAGCCGACACGGATGGTCGCGCGGCGCACCGACGGAACGCAGTTCATGGTCGAGGTGACCAGCGCCAACCTGGAGGACGGGCGCACCCCCTACGAGTCGTCCTTCGAGGCCGCCTTCGCCGACCACGGCAACAGCTACACCGGCGACGAGCTGCTCATGCTCGTCGTCCGCGACCTCACCGGCACCGTCGACACCGAGGCCGAGCTGGCCCGGCAGCAGCGCCAGACCGAGATGATCCTGCGCGCCGCCGCCGAGGGCGTGGTGGGTGTGGACACCGAGGGCCGGGTCGTCCTGGTCAACCCGGCCGCCGCGCAGATCCTCGGCTACCGGGCCGGTGAGCTGGGCGGGCAGAAGCTCCACCCGCTCGCCCACCACTCGCGTCCCGACGGCAGCCAGCTCCCGTGGGAGGAGACACCGCTCGCCGACAGCCTGCGCTCCGGGCGCAAGCACCGGGTGCGCGGGCAGGTGCTGTGGACCAAGGGCGGGCGCGCGGTGCCGGTCGACATGACGACCGCGCCGGTGCGCGACGGCGACCAGCTCGTCGGCGCTGTGCTCGCCTTCACCGACCGCACCGCCCACGACGCCCTCGCCGCACGCCACGAACAGCTCCTGGCCGTACTGGAGAACGGACTGCGCGGGCCGCTGGAGCAGCTCCGCGGCGAACTGGGCGGGCTGGCGGCCGATCCGGCCGGGCATCTGTGGCCGGAGGCGAACCAGACGCTGCACTATCTGGCCGCCGGCTACGCGCGTATGACCACGCTCGTGGACAACGTACTGGGCTACCAGCGGCTGGACGCGGGCGCCGAGCGGCTCGCGCGCGAGACGGTGTCGCTGGACGAGGTGGTCTCGGCCGGTGTCGAGGGCGCGATCGAACTGATCGGGCCCGGGCGCGCGCAGTTCGCGGTGCACGCCCCGCCGATCGAGGTGGAGGTGGACCCGGCGCGGCTGGCGCAGGCGCTGGCCCACCTGGTCGCGGACGTGGCCGGCGTGGACGCGACCGGCAACGCGCAGGGCCCCGCCTCCGGCGACTCGACGATCGTGGTCGCGGCGGCGCGGCGCGGGGACGTGGTGCGCATCGAGGTGCGCGGCCCGTACGGCGGCGGCAGCCCGGTGCACGAGCCGCTGGTGCGCGGGATCGTGCGGCGGCACGGCGGTGTGCTCCAGACCCACCGGGTGCCCGGCGCCGGGGACGGCAGCGCCTATGTGCTGGAGGTTCCGGTCGGCTCCCCCGACCCGGCGAAGGCGGCGGCCCGGCGGAAGCAGGGCACCCGGAAGCAGGGCGCCCGGGAGGAGCGGGCAGAGCAGGGGCCGGAGGCGGAGGACACGCAGGGCTCCCTGGACACGCAGGCCGCCCGGGGCGGGGGCGAGACGACGGTGATGCCCGTGCCGTCGCAGCCGGTGCGCGGCACGGCCGCCGCACACGCGGCGGGCGCGGCGGGCGCGGCGGAGGCCGCCGGCGGCGGGGCGATCGCCCTGCCACCCGGCTCACAGGACCGGGCGGAGACCGCCGCGCCGGACGACGGCAGCGGTGCCGGGGCGGTGCCGCCCGGCGGCGGACGCCGCCGGGCGCGGCGCGCGCTGGCCCAGGGCGGCGAACACGCGGAGGACACCGGGGGCACCGGCGACAGCGGTGAGCATGCGCTGCCGTCCGCACAGCAGCCTTCCGCGAGCGGCGCGGACGCGTCCGCGCCGTCCCGGTTCCCCCAGCAGAGCACGGGCCGGCGTGCCCGCCGGCCCGTCGCCGGGTCCGAGGCGCCTGCCCCGGCCGCTCCCGCACAGGCTCCGGGGCGCGCGGCGTTCGCGCTGCCGCCCGGTCCGACCCCGGCTCCGGCATCGCCCCCGGCTGCTCAACCCGAGCAGCAGCCCGCGCAGCCGCAATTGCAGCCCGTACAGCCACAGTCCGGGCTGTCCCGGGCGGGAGAGCCCCAGCCCGTACGGACACAGCCCGCTCAGCAGCCCGAGGCCGCGGCCGTCCAGGAGGACCGGCCGACCGGCCGGCGCCGCCGCGTACCGCCGCCCGAGGAGACGCCGCAGCCGGCTCCCGACGCTGCCGGGCCGCAGGCTCCCGGGCCCGAACAGCACACCCCCGCCCAGCACCCCGAGCACGCCCAGCACCCCGAGCACGGCGGCGCGGACGGCGACGAGCAGCAGGCCCAGGCCGACCTCACCGTGGTCGCGGCCAGCCCCATCCTGGGCGGTACGGTGCCGCCCGAGGCGGCGCCCCGGCGGCGTGCGCTGCCGATGCCGGGCAGCGAGGCGGCGGCGTCGGAGCAGACCTCCGGCGTCAGCGTGCGCACCCTCGGCCAGGGCGTGCCCTTCGCCCGGCAGGCGGGTGAGCAGCACACCGGTCGGCAGGCGGTCCAGCAGCCCGCGCCCTCCACACTCCCCGCGTCGACCACGCCACCCACACCCCCCGCGCCGCGGCCTCCGGCCCAGGCGCCCGCTCCCGGCCCCACCTCCACGCCAGCGCAGACCAGCGCCGGTCAGGGCCGCCGCCGCAAGCTCGCGGCTCCGCCGGTGGAGAAGGAGCGCGCCGCCGAGGCGGCTGCCGCGGCCGTCGCCGCCGCACCGCCGCAGGCCCATCCCCAGTACCCGCCGGCCCAGCACTCCCAGGGCGGGCGTGAATTCGCCATCGGCGCGCCCGAGGCCGGGGCGGAGGGGCCGGAGCATCTGGACGGTCCGGGCGGCGCCGTGGAGGTCACCGGCGGCAGCGGCCAGGTGCCGCTGCCGGCCGACGACGAGCTGCCGCCCGAGCCCCTGGACAACCCCCGGCGGCTGCTGGTGTGGCCCGAACCGGACGTCTCAACCCAGCAGGCCCTGACCGACCGCGGCTACCGCCCCGTCATCGTCCACTCCCGCGAGGAGGTGGACGCCCAGATCGCGGCGTACCCGGCGGCCCTCTTCGTGGACCCGCTGACCGGCCCCATCACCCGTACCGCCCTGCAGTCCCTGCGCCAGGCGGCCGTCGCCGCCGAGGTTCCGGTGCTGGTGACGGCCGGGCTGGGGCTGGCCTCGCGCGAGGCGGCGTACGGCGCGGACCCGGCCGTACTCCTCAAGGCCCTCGCGCCGCGCGACAGCGAGCAGCACCCGCCGCGGGTGCTGCTGGTGGAGGAGCACGCGGCCATCGCGGAGGCCATGGCCGCGACGCTGGGGCGGCGCGGCATGCAGACCGCGCACGCCCCCTCGGACGCGGAGGCGGTGCAGCTCGCGGCGCAGATCCGGCCGAACCTGGTGGTGATGGACCTGATGCAGGTGCGCCGCCGCCGTGCCGGGATCATCGACTGGCTGCGGGTGAACGGCATGCTCAACCGAACGCCGTTCGTCGTCTACACCTCCGCCTCCATCGACGAGGCGGAGCTGCCCGGCCTGGCCTCCGGCGAGACGGTCCTCTTCCTCGCGGAGAGGTCCACGAACCCGGAGGTGCAGGCGCGCATCGTGGACCTGCTGGCGAAGATAGGCGCCAACTAGTGCCGCGTCAGGCAACGTTCGCGCTGGAGGCATCCTTGCCCGGACACGGGTGAAGCCCGTTGTGATACGTTCGGCGCCGCCGTGCGCTGCTGCGAACCGAGGAGGTGAGACCGATCAACGCTTCGACAGGTCGGGACTCCCTCCTTCGCATGGTCCAGGGAGTGCCCGCAGAAGGCATCCCGAAAGGCTTGAAACGCTATGCGCTTCAGCTCTGCGACGTCGTGCGGCGGCGTCTGCGAACAGCTCTTTGCTCTTGGTGAGATTCCCGGCGTGCTGTGGACGCCAGAAGGTGCCGTCGGTACTCGTCCCCTCATCCTGATGGGGCACGGAGGCGGTCAGCACAAGAAGGCCCCCGGCATCGTGGCCCGTGCGCGCCGCTTGGTGGTCGAGTGTGGTTTTGCGGTGGCGGCGGTCGACGTGCCCGGCCACGGTGATCGGCCGAAGGATGAGGAGTACGACCGGATCGCGACCGAGAACCGGGCTCGCGTGGACGCCGGAGAGGAGCTGGCTCCGCTGATCGCTGGTTTCCAGGCGCTCGTAGCCCGCCGGACCGTCCCGGAATGGCAGGCGGTCCTGGACGCGGTCCGGCAACTTGAGCATGTCGGCGCCGGCCCGGTGGGCTATTGGGGTGTGTCGTTGGGGTGCGGACTCGGCGTTCCGTTCGTTGCCGCCGAACCCCGGGTCCGCGCAGCGGTACTGGGTCTGGGCGGGGCACTGGCATCAGCCGATGTCGCCGCACGGATCACTGTCCCGGTGGAGTTCCTGGTGCAGTGGGACGATGAGCGAGTGCCGCGGGCGCAGGGCTTGGCGCTGTTCGACGCCTTGGGCTCGGCCGAGAAGACCCTGCATGCCAACCCCGGGAAGCACGGGGAGATCCCGGCATTCGAACTGGACAGCACGCTGCGGTTCTTCGCCCGGCACCTCGGCTGACACTGCCTGCGCCAGTCCGCGACGCGCCGATCGGGATCCGTTCCCGACCGGCGCGTTCAGCGAACACTGGCCGGCTCGGCCGACAGAGTTCGGGGTCGGGAGATCGACGGTGGCGAGGGCGGCGCCTACTGCGGATCGTCCGCCGGAGTACCGGTTCTGTGGTGACCTGGCGGCGGGCACGGACGGTGCTGCTGTCCGCGCAGGTCATACCCGAGGACGGTGAGCCGGAGGTGGTGTTCTGCCTGGACGAGTCCGGGCCGCCCAACCTCCGGCCCCGCCCCGGGCGGCAGTGGGCCGGGCGCGGCGGCCGGCACAAGGACCACGACCGGGGGTCAGGCCCCGACGGCGGGCGCCCCACACCCGCCCGCACGGGGTGAGACACCTGTTCGCCGCCTTGGACCTGAGCAAGGCCCGGCTCTACGGTCATACCAGGCCGACCGAGAACCGCACGAGGTTCCTGGAGTTCTGCCGCTACCCGCGCAGTCTCTGCCCGGCCGACGTCCGCCTGGCGATCGTGTGGGACGACTTCTCCCCGCACCTGACCACCAAGCGCTGCCGCCGGGTCGCGGGCTGGGCCGAGGCGAACAACGTCGAGTTCGCCTACACGCCGACGAACTCCTCCCGGCTGAACCGCGTCGAGGCCCAGTTCACCGCACTGCGCCACTTCACCCTCGACGGCACCGACCATGCCGGTCACAAGGAGCAGGGCAGCATGATCCGCCGCTACATCATCTGGCGGAACAAGCACGCCGGCGACCAGCGCCTACGCGCCGTCGTCGACAGGGCGAACGTTGCCTGACACGGCACCGGGCACGTCGGCCAGACGCCGGTCAGGTGCCCGCGGTCTCGTCCGGCCGGAGGCCGTCGAGGATGAGGGCAAGGCCGAAGGCGAACTCCTCGGCGTAGTCGTAGCCGGGTTTGAGGACGTGCTCGGCGGCCAGTTCGGCGAGGTGGGGGTACTCGTCGGCGGGCATCTCGCGCAGGATGGCGCCCGCGACCTCGTCCTGCTCGGCCGCGCCGGTGAACGGCAGGCTCAGCTCCTGGAGCACGAAGCCGTACAGGTAGCTGTCGATCAGTGAGACGGCGTGCGCGGCCATCCGGACGGAGAAGCCTCCGGCGCGCAGGGCTCCGATGACGGCGTCGTGGTGGCGCAGGGTGGCCGGGCCGGGCCGGGAGCGGGAGTCCATCAGGCCGACGGCCCACGGGTGGCGCAGGAGGACGGCGCGGGCGGAGACCGCGCGCCGGCGCATGGAATCCTTCCAGTCCGTGTCGCGTAGCGGCAGTTCGATCTCGCCGAACACCGCGTCCACCATGCCGTCGAGGACGTCGTCCTTGCCCGACACGTGGTGGTAGATCGACATCGCCTCGACGCCCAGCGGCTCGGCGATGGCCCGCATGGTGAGCGCGGCCGACCCCTTCTCGTCCGCCACCGCGACCGCCGCGCGGATCACGCGCTCCCGGCTGAGCGGGGTGCGCGCCGGCGCCCCGCGCCGGACCTTTCCCGCCTCGCGCATCCGCCTCTCCTCTCGCTCCGCTTGACCACCTTACGACGTAAGGCTAGCGTATCTTACAACGTAAGGTGGAAACTCCACAGACTCCGGCGGAAGGGCTGAGCCATGGAGACGGATCAGGTGAAGAAGGTCTGCATCGTCGGAGCTTCGGGGAAGCTCGGGCAGTACATGGTCCGGCACGCGCTGGAGCGCGGCTACGAGGTGGTGGGCGTGTGCCGGGAGCGCAGTGTGCCGAAACTGGCCGAGTTCGAGGGCCGGATGACCGTCGTCCCCGGAGACACCGACGACCGGGAGGTGATCCGGCGGGCGGTCGCCGGATGCGACGGGGTGCTGACGGTGCTGGTGCCCTGGGGTGTGCGGCAGTACGCGTCGGGCACGGCGCAGGCGGTGCTCGACCACGCGCGGCCGGGCGCGCGCCTGGTCTTCTCCTGCGGCTGGCACATCACGCGCGACGGCAAGGACAGGTACTCGCCCATGTTCAGGCTGGGTGTCCGGGTCGCCGCCTGGCTGGGCAAGCTCGTGCGCTACGTCGAGATCGACGACCAGGTGGAGGCGTGCCGCCGGGTGTTCGCCAGCGGCGCCCGGTGGACCGTGGTGCGCGGCAGCAGCCTGGAGGAGGGCGAGAGCCAGGGCCTGCCCGTGTGGAGCCGGCACGTGGGCGACCCGGTGCTGGCCAGCGATATGACGCGCCGGGTGGACTTCGCGCTGTTCATGGTGGAGGCGCTCACCGACGACACGCTCGTGCGGGAGGCCCCGGCGATCGTCGGCCGCCTCACCCCCAGCGCCCTCGCCCACGCCGGGGGCCGCGCCGGGGGCCGCGCGAACACGCCCGGTTGAACCGGCCCCGGCCGGAACGCGGGCGGCGGCCCGGACGGGGATCCCCGTCCGGGCCGCCGCCGCGCCCCGTGCTCGGGTTGCGGTCTCCGCGCGCCGTGCGCGGTCAGAGCCGGGTGACGTCCAGCTCCCCCTGCGCGTACTGCGCCCGGATCACCTTCTTGTCGAACTTGCCGACGCTCGTCTTCGGCACCGCCGGGATCACCGCCCACCGCTCGGGAAGCTGCCAGCGGGCGACCTTGTCGGAGAGGAACTCGCGCAGATCCTCGTACGACACCCCGTCGGCGCCCTCCTTGAGGACGACCGTGGCCAGCGGGCGCTCGCCCCACTTCTCGTCGGGCACGGCCACGACGGCGGCCTCGGCGACGGCCGGGTGGCCCATGAGGTGGTTCTCCAGCTCCACCGACGAGATCCACTCGCCGCCGGACTTGATGACGTCCTTGGCGCGGTCGGTCAGCGTCAGATAGCCGTCGGAAGTGATCACGCCGACGTCGCCGGTGCGCAGCCAGCCGTCGGGGCTGAACTTGTCCTCGGGGCGCAGGGGCTCGGCGTCCGCGCCCCCGTAGTACGCCCCGGCGATCCAGGGCCCGCGCACCTCCAGCTCACCGGCGGACTCGCCGTCCCACGGCATCTCGGTGCCGTCCGGGCCGATCAGCCGCGCCTCGACGGAGGCCGGGAAGCGGCCCTGGCTGACGCGGTACGGCCACGCCTCCTCCTCGCTCAACCCGGCCGGCGGGTGGGCGACGGTGCCCAGCGGGGAGGTCTCGGTCATGCCCCAGGCGTGGGTGACGGTGACCCCGTACTTCTCGCCGAACTCCCGCATCAGGGAGGGCGGGCAGGCCGAGCCTCCGATGGTGACGTTCTTCAGGGAGGAGATGTCGCGCGGGTTGGCGGCCAGCTCCGCCAGCAGCCCCTGCCAGATGGTGGGCACGGCCGCCGAGTGGGTGGGCTTCTCGGCCTCGATCATCGCGGCGAGCGGGGCCGGCTGGAGGAAGCGGTCGGGCATCAGCAGGTTGACGCCGGTCATGAAGACGGCGTGCGGCAGGCCCCAGGCGTTGACGTGGAACATCGGCACCACGGGCAGGGTGGTGTCGGCGTCCGTCAGGCCCATCGACTCGCCCATGTTGACCTGCATGGAGTGCAGGTAGACGGAGCGGTGGGAGTAGACGACGCCCTTGGGGTCGCCGGTGGTGCCGGAGGTGTAGCACATGGCCGCGGCCTCGCGCTCGTCCAGCTCGGGCCAGTCGTACGAGACCGGCCGGCCCTCGATCAGCGCCTCGTACTCGTGGACGGCCGGGCGGCAGCCCTCCAGCAGGGAGGTGTCGCCGGGGCCGACGACCACGATGTGCTCGACCGGCTCCAGCTTGGGCAGCAGCGGCGCGAGCAGCGGCAGCAGCGAGCCGTTGACCAGGACGACACGGTCGGCCGCGTGGCCCACGACCCACGCGAGCTGCTCGGCGGGCAGCCGGAGGTTGAGGGTGTGCAGGACCGAACCCATGGACGGGATGGCGAAGTACGCCTCGACGTGCTCGGCGTTGTTCCACATCAGGGTCGCCACGCGGTCGCCCGGGGCCACGCCGAGCTCGGCGCGCAGGGCGTGGGCGAGCTGGGCGGAGCGGGTCCCGACCTCGGCGAACGTCCTGCGGTGCGGTTCGCCTTCCCCGGTCCAGGTCGTGATCCGCGATTTTCCGTGCACCGTTGTTCCGTGTCGCAGAATGCGCGAGACGGTCAGCGGTACGTCTTGCATCGTGCTCAGCACCGGGGCCTCCCGTGAACGAAATATACGTGCGCCGCCTCGAACGGGCGGCGCGGTCGTTGCGGGAAGCCTGCCACCGACCGGTCGGTATGTCACTAGGCCGGACCCGGATATGTCGCCGTCTTTCCCCCGGGCCCGCCGCTACGCGGCGACCGCCGCCTCCCCCTCGAAGTTCCCCGAGTCTCTCAGCTCTCTCATGCCACCTCCGCCTCTCCCGGCGCTCCCCCGCACCTCTCGCACCTCTCGCACACCAAGCGTCCCCTGCATCCCCTGCACTACCTGCGCCTCTCGCGCCTCCAGCGCCCCTCGCCGTTCCTTCACGTCCCGCACTCCCCCCTCCGCCCCGCCGCCCAGCACGTCCGCCAGGAGCCGCGGGTCCTCGCGGAGCTTGGCCAGCGCCCGCGACACCGCGCTCTTGACCGTGCCGACCGAGACCCCGAGCACCGCCGCGGTCTGCGCCTCGCTCAGGTCCTCGTAGTAGCGCAGGGTCACCATGGCCCGCTGCCGCTCCGGGAGCGCCAGCACCGCCCGCCACACCGCGTCGCGCACGGCCTGCCGCTCGGCGGGATCGGGGCCGGGCACCGGATCGGGCTCCGGCGGCTCCTCGCAGAAGTACTCGTCCACCCGGCGCTTGCGCCACTGCGAGGTGCGCGTGTTCACCAGCGCGCGGCGCACGTAGCCGTCGAGCGCGCGCTGGTCCTCGATCCGCTCCCACGCCAGATAGGTCTTGGCCAGAGCGGTCTGGAGAAGGTCCTCGGCGTCGCTCGGGTTGGAGGTGAGCGAGCGCGCCGTGCGCAGCAGCACCGGCCCGCGGGCCCGTACGTACGAGGTGAACGTCAGCGGCGTCACGGTCGCGCCCGTCCCATGCGTGGTCATGGCCCAACGCTAGGATCCGAGCCCCCTGCCCCGGATCGGTCCCAGGTCCCGATGCCGCGTCCCCCTCAGGGTGGAGGCGGGCCGCCGCCTCCACCCCTGGGAGGGGGAGGAGTCCCCGTACCGCCTCGGGGTCATCCCGGTGACCCCCGCGCGCGGCGGCCGCGCGCACAACAGCAGAGCGGCCGCACCGAGTGCGGCCGCTCTGCCCCATCCCTTCTCCCGGGACACCGGCCGGTTCCCCGCCCGGCCGGCGCCCGTCGGCTCATCCGAGCCCGTGAAGCGCGTGCACCACCACGGCCCCGAACCGGGTGATGCGGGTACGTGCCATGTTCTGTCCTTCCGGAGCGTGTGCCTGAGGTTGTCGCAGCGACGTCGCGAACTCAGACTGCCCGACGAAAACCCGGCGAACCACCCACAACGCCTCATCCACTCGCAAGAATGACGACGTGTCGATAAACCTCCCACGCAACCACATACCCCCTTCCCACCCGTCCGCAGCAGGGCGGACACCACCGGCACGCCCCTCGCACGCCCGTACGCGCCCTCACCTCACGGCTCCCGCGCTCTCCCTACGCGCCCCGCGTCGAGGGTCAAGCGCCCCCACCGGCCGGCAGTGGAACGGCACGGCCTTGGGGGCGCGTCATCCCTCCGGGGGCACATGACGGCGCCCCCGGAGGGGGAGACCGCACATGGACACGGGCGGATTCGCCGGGTGGGTAAGGCACTTCGAGGACGAGCGCGAGCGCAGACGCGCCCAGGGCGACCCGGACTGGGAGCGGGGCGCCACCCTCCACCCCGCCGTATGGAGCAGTGTCCAGCGCTTCCAGGTGGGCGAGGACGGCGACGGCGCCAACCTGATCGCCAAGGCGGACCGGGCCGGGGACCCCGACTAAGCGCGGGCGGTCCGGCTGTTCGTCGCCGAGGAACGCAACCACGCCCGCCTCCTCGCCCGCCTGCTGGCGGCGGGCGGGGCGCCGGTTCTGACCGGCCACTGGAGCGACAGAGCCTTCGTACGGCTGCGGCGCCTGATGGGGCTGCGCATGGAACTGCTGGTGCTGATGGTCGCGGAGGTGGTGGCGCTGCGCTACTACCGCGCCCTGCGCGACGGCGTCGGCGACCCGCTCACCTCGGACGTGGCGGGCCGCATCCTGGCCGACGAGCAGCGCCACATACCGTTCCACTGCGAGCGCCTGCACGCCTCCCTCGCCCAGTTGCCCCGCCCGCTGCGCCGCCCGGTGATGTCCCTGTGGCGGCTGATGCTCCTCGCCGCCTGCCTCGTCGTCGCCGCCGACCACGGCCCGGCACTGCGCCGCCTCGGCCTCGGACGCCGCCGCTTCACCGCCGACGTCATGGCCTCCTCCCGCACGGCGGTCACCGCGATCCTGGCCCCGCGCCCGGCCGCCAGGCCGGACGAACAGCCCGGCACCCGATCGGGCAAGGCCTGACGGATGGGCCGACGACGACCGACAGGCCGTTCGGAGACCGTCAGTCCAGCGCCTTCTCGATGGCCTCGAAGACGTCCGCGTCGGTCTCCTTCTGCCAGTCGGGCAGGTCGGCCCAGTCGGCCACGTACCCCGGCTTCGGGTCCTCGAAGTGCTTGAACATCCGGGCGATCCAGCACGTGGCGACGTAGCGGCCCTTCTGCTCCCGGGTGAGGCGCGAGGCGTGACCGCCGCTGAGTTCGAGGAACTGCCGCACCTGCTCGTAGACGGCCCCGGCGGCCTCGCGCTCCCACTGCGGGGTCTCCTCCCAGGGCGTCACATAGCCGGGCTTCGGCTCGCCGGGGAAGTGCTCGCGAACGCCTGCGATCCAGGACTCACGGAACAGCCGCGCGCCCTCGGCCCGGGTCATACCCGCCCCTTCCATCACGTCGCGCCCTACGGCACGTTCTGCCCCTTCACAGCCGCCACCTGCCGGGCCCGCTCGTCGAGTTGGCGAACCGCGCGCAGCCTCCGGCGGGACGCGGTGCGGCGGCGCATGGTCTCGAAGTGCTCGTCCCCCCGCGCCGTGGACAGCATCGCGTAGTCGTCGAGGAACGTGTGCCAGGTGGCGCAGGCCTCCTCGACATGCCCGTACTCGAACTGCCGCTGCGCCAGCACCGCGTTCGCGTGGAGGCGTCCCTGCCGCTCCTGCTCGGGCTTCGCCCGGAGCGAGGCTTTCAGTGCCGCGATGGACCCCGGCAGGTCACGCGTCTCGTACAGGACGTGCGCGACGTGGAACTGGTAGGCGGACGTGTCGTAGCCACCGATCGACTCCCGGCGCGAGTCCGCCTTCGACAGGGCCGTCTCGGCCTCCCCGAGCCGCTGGAACGCCTGCCGCCTGTCGCCTGTCGCCCACCATGGAAGCGGCGTGCGCCTGCTGGCCCCGCAGAAAGGCCACCAGGCGCGGCCCCGCCTTGGGCGCGGCCTCGGCCGCCGAGTCGGCCAGCTCCAGCGCCTTCCTGCCGTACCGCAGGTTCGAGGCCTGAAGGCTCATGCCGCGCAGCGTCCGGCAGTACGTCACATGGTCGCCCGCCTCACGGGCGAGGTTCAACGCCTGCAGGTAGTACTTCTGCCCGAGCCCGTGCCGGCGCTCGTACATGGCCATCCAGCCCGTGAGGTACGTCAGGTCGGACGTGGCGGAGAGCAGGTCCTTGCGGACGGCCTCCGTTGCCGATGCCCGCAGATACGGCGCGACGGTGTTGACCAGGAAGGCGGCGGCCATGGGCCGTGCGTGGCCACCGCCCAGCTCGTCGAGGATGTCGGCGATGCGATCGGTCATGGTCCGCACGGTCGCCACCTCGCCCTCGCCGATACGGGTCGTCGGCCGGGTGGGACGCGCGCGTTCCTCCGCGTGTGCCTGGTCCGAGAACAGGGGGACGGCGAGCGTGGCGGAGTACAGCCCTGCGGTGAGCACACCGCGGCGACTCGGTTCCATGTCGGTCCTTCCGAGATCCAGGAGAGATTCGGCAGTGTCTCCGCTTTCCGCGCCCTTCTGATTCCCCGGCCGCCGAAAGCCCGCTTCCGCGTACGTGACGGGCCGTCCGAGCCTGCGCCCCAGAACTTCGAGGACGACGGGCCTGACCTGCTCCCTCGGTTGCGTTCCGCGAAGCCAGTGAGCCCGTTCCAACCTGGCCGCCGGGCAGGTCAGTTGGGATGACAGACAGGTGAAGCCCCTGGTAGATGGGTTTTCGACCAAGAAGAACCGTCTCCACCAGAGGCTTCGTGTGCTTGTCTACCCGTCCGGCGTCGACGTGTCCAGCTCTGCCCTGCGCTTCCTGTCCGCCAAGCTCCGTCAGCGCCGCCGGGAGCTCGGCACCCGGTGGCGGCGTCTGAGTCCGGGCCGGCAGGCCCTGCTCACACTCGCCCATCTCCGCAACGGCCACCCGTACGCCCAGCTCGCAGCCGGATTCGGTATCGGGACCACCACCGCCTACCGGTACGTCACCGAGGCCGTCGAGCTCCTGGCCGCGCTCGCCCCGACTCTTGCGGAGGCGGCCCGGACGGCATCGTCGAAGGCGTTCGTGCTGCTGGACGGCACCCTGCTGCCGATCGACCGCGTCGCCGCGGACCGCCCCTTCTACTCCGGGAAGCACAAGGGGCACGGGATGAACGTGCAGATCCTGGCCGATCCCACCGGTCGGCTGCTGTGGACCTCACCGGCTCTGCCCGGAGCCGTCCACGACGTCCGGGCCGCCCGCGAGCACGGCATCATCGCCGCTCTCACGGCCACCGGCATCACCTGCTGGGCCGACAAGGGCTACCGAGGCGCCGGAGGCACGGTCCGTGTCCCGTACTGGGGACGCTGGGAGACGCTCTCCCAAGGCCAGAAGGCCGTCAACCGGTCCCACGCCAAGATCCGGGCCCTGGTTGAGCAGGCCGTCGCCACCCTCAAGTCCTGGCGGCTCCTCCGCAAACTGCGCTGCTCGACCACCCGCATCACAAGCCTCGTCCAAGCCGTCCTGACCCTGCATCTGGCCAGCTCAGACCGATGATGGAAAGAGCTCAGTGGCCGTGTTCGGCTTTTCTGTGCGCGTCGTTGCGGTGCGTTTGGGAGGGGCCGGGATTGGCACTGATGGAGTTGTCGGTTATCGAGCAGAGATACCGGGCTGCTCACATAAGCCGGTTTCATGTCTGTATCAGGCTTCTGCCGAGCTGGGGGCAAGCGCAGTTGCACTCCACGGCGGGAATGCCGGTGGTGGGGTCTGGCGCACGGCTTTCACCAGAGAAGGCCGCGCCGTCGAGATAGACCGGATGCTGTGCTGAACGCGGGCGCCTATGTCGTGGGATGTCGCCCAGCGGCTGGCAGCGTAGGCCAATTCTTCAGGTGCGGAGGAGTGATGGGGCCAGCGTCCTTGCGCGGTCGTGGAGGTCGCGGGCGGTGCGGTTGCGCAGGTGGGGGCGGATCAGGGTGACCATGGTGCGGATGCGGTCGTCCACTCGTCCGCTCTGGACCATCGGGTACTCGTCCAGCGCGCCGTGCCAGGTCTTGCACGCCGCTTCCAGGTGGCCCATCTTCATCTGGAACTCCGCGAGTGTGGCCCGTTCCTTGACCCTGGAGCGACGGTAGACGTCGTAGCACATGCGGTCGGACTCGCGCATGGCCTCCACGGCTCCGGGAACGTCGCCGAGTTCATGACGGACATGGCTGATGTGGTAGGCGAGCGCGGCGGGGTCGTAGGAGCCGAAGGTCTTCGCTCGTGACTCCGCCTTCTCCATCGCCACTTCCGCGTCCCGGAGGTGGGCCAGGGCGGTGCGGCGGTCGCCGATCTGGGCGGCGGCGTGGGCCTGCTGGCCGGCGAGGAAGGCGCGCATGCGCGCCCCGGCCTGCGGGGAAGCGGCGGCTGCCGCGTCGACCAGGCGCAGGGCCTCCGGCCCGTGGCCGAGGTCGGTGGCCTGGACGCTCATGCCGCGCAGCGTGGTGCAGTAGGTCAGGTGGTCCTCGGCCGCGCCGGCCAGTTCCAGGGCTTTGAGGTAGTACTGCTGCGCCAGCCCCTGCAGGCCCTCGTCCACCGCCATGTAGCCGGTGAGGTAGCACAGGTCGGAGGCGGCCGAGAGCATGTCCTTGCGCACGGGCTCGGGGGCGTCGGCGCGCAGGTACGCCGAGACGGTGTTGACGATGAACGAGGCGGCCATGGGACGGGCGTGACGGCCGCCGAACTGGTCGTCCAGTTCGCTGATGCGCTCGGTCATGGCGACCACCATGTCCACCTCCGGCCGCCCGATGCGCACACTGCGGCCGGCCCGTACCGCCTCCATCCGGCCCACCACGTCCTGCCAGCCGGGGACGGCCAGCGCCACGGAGAACAGGCCGACGCCCAGCACGCTCCTGCGGGATGGGTCCATGTCCGTCCTCCCGAGGTTCATCAGTCCTTCCACGGTATCCGCGCCACAGCTCGCCTCCTCGGCCTCCAGACCGATCTCGGCCAGCGTGACCGGCCTGCGCAGCCGACGGGACAGGGCCTCACGGATGAAAGGGCGTACGGCCTTGCGCGGCCGGGTGCCGCTCAGCCAGTGGCTCACCGCGGACTCGTCGTACCGCAGCGGCACCCCGGCCTCCGCCCCGACGCGGTTGACCGCCAGGGCGAGTTGGGACTGCGACCACTGGCTCTCGGTCAGGACGCGCCGCAGGCCCTCGTTCGGCTTCCCGGCTCCCATGTCCACTCCCCCGCATCCACGCGATCTTTCATGGGTTTCACGCGCTGCCGCTCCACCCACGGTACCGCCCAGAGTAATCGCACGGTTACGTATCCGTGAGCACGGAAATGGTCGGTCTCGAAGGCCAGCGTGCGGAGGGAATCCGTCGCACAGTCCGCCGTGACACGGGTCCGGCCATGGCTGTCGATGGCGCCCAGAGCCAACTCGACGGCTTGCAAAGCCGGTTCGGAATCAGCGTCCAAGCAGCACAAGGCACCGGCCGGCAGACAGCACCACCCGACAAGAGAGAAAACACTGGTGACAGTGATCGTCAAGACTCCGCCGGCCCGGAAAGCCACCACCCGGCTTCTGTGGCTGGACCTGACGCGGAAGTGCCAGCTCGCCTGCGGACACTGCTACAACTCCTCCGGCCCGAGCGGATCGCACGGCACTATGACCCGTGAGGACTGGGTCGGCGTTCTGGACTAGGCCGCGGCCTGTGGCGTGCGTGGGGTGCAGTTCATCGGTGGTGAGCCGACCATGCACCCCGACTTCACGGCCCTGGTGGACCACGCGCTGAACGCCGGTCTGGAGGTGGAGGTCTACAGCAACCTCGTGCACGTCTCCCAGGAGTGCTGGGAGATCTTCCGGCGCAAGGGCCTGGCGCTGGCTACCTCCTACTACTCCGACCGGGCCGAGACCCACAACGCGATGACCGGCCGCCGCTCCCACGCCCGGACGCGGGAGAACATCGTCAGGGCCGTCCGGCTCGGCATCCCGCTGCGCGTCGGAGTCGTCACCGGCGACGAGGGCCAGGCCGCGGGTGCCCGGCGGGATCTGGAAGCCCTGGGCGTGGAGCGGATCGGCGTCGATCACGTCCGGCCCTTCGGGCGGGGCGGACAGGGACAAGCCCCCGACATGGCCAAGCTCTGTGGCCGGTGCGGATCGGGCGTGGCCGCCATCGGCCCCACGGGGGAGGTGTCCCCGTGCGTGTTCTCCGGCTGGATGGGCGTCGGCAACGTCAGGCACACCCCGCTCGCCGCTATCCTCGGCGGCGACGCCATGACCCGCGCCACCACGGCCATCCAGGGCGCGGCCGGGAGGAACGACCCTTGCGGCCCCGACGACGAGGAGTGCACGCCCGGCTTTCCGGGCAGCTCGTGCAGCCCGAGGAACTGAGGACGATGGATACGCCCCTTCTCGCCGCCGACTTCCAGGAGCTGATCCGCCCGCACACGGGGGAACTGGCGCGTGCCCGCCCCACCACTGGGGGGCACAGCTCGGACGTCGCCACCGTGGTCGAGTGCGAGAAGGGGCCGTTCTTCGTCAAGGCGGTTCCCAACCGGCCCGGCGGCCGACGCGACTCCATCGTGCGGGAGCGGCTGATCAACCCGGCCGTACGTTCCCTCTCCCCCGCGCTGCGGTGGCACGCGGAGAACGAGGCGTGGGTCGTGCTCGGCTTCGACACCGTGGAGGGGCGGGCGGCCGACTTCTCGCCGGGCTCTCCCGACCTGCCCACCGTCGTCGGTCTGGTGGGCCGGATCGGGGAGCTGGACCTCCCCGAGGTCGCGCGGGAGTGGCCGGAGACCCGGTGGGACCGGTTCGCCGGGGACGAGGGGCAGGCCGCCCTCCTCCGGGGCGATGACCTGCTCCACACCGACATCAACCCCGGCAACATGATGGTCGGTGAGCACACCGCCTGGGCCGTGGACTGGTCCTGGCCAACCCGTGGCGCGGGCTTCATCGACCCGGCCTGTCTGGTGGTGCAGCTCATCGCGGCCGGGCACAGCCCCGAGGCGGCCGAGTCCTGGGCTTCCGGCTGCGCGGCATGGGTGGATGCGGACCCCAAGGCCGTCGACGCCTTCGCCCGGGCCAACGCGCTCATGTACCGCGCCTTCGCCGACCGGAAGCCGGACGCCTCGTGGCTCGGGGCCATGGCGGACGCTTCCCGGGCGTGGGCCGACCACCGCGGCGTGAGCACGTAGCGTGGAGGACTGAGCGGTTCTCCCAGCAGGGCTGCCCGCCATGTCACCCTGCCAACAGAGACGAGGGGCCCCTACGGCGGTGGGGGTCCTTCGTCATGCGCGGATGCGGTTGGGGCCGCCCTCGCCCACTCCCCCGCGTCCGCGCGGTCTTTCATGGGTTTCACGCGCTGCCGCTCCACCCACGGTACCGCCCGGGGTAATCGCACGGTTGCGTATCCGTGAGTACGGAACCGAGCGTCAGGAAGGACGTACATGGGCGGGAACGCCTTCTCACAAGGGGTCGAGGAGCGGATCGGGGAGGGGCGTGTGCGCTCTGCGGACGGGTGCGGGGATTCCGGGGTGCACCCGGCGGGGGCGGAGGGAGGCCCGGTGGAGCCCGCCGCCGCGTCGGCGCGGCCGCGCACCGGCCGGCTGAGCACGGTTCCCTACATCGCCTCGTGGAGCCGGGAGCGGATGCGCCGCCCGCCCGTGGTGCGGCGGGTGGGGTCGGGCGGCGAGGGGATCGGTTTCGCCGGGGAGTCCGCGTACGACCGGGACTGGCGCGGGGTGCTGTGGACCAGGCAGACCCTCGCGCGGGGCAAGGGGCACCCCCAGTACCACACGGTGCACACGCTGCGGCAGCGAAGGGCCATGCGGTACATGCTCTGCCAGGTGTGCGGCGGGCCCACCCCGGAGGACGGCCCGCGCCTCTTCGTGCTGCGGGACGTCGGCCGCCCGGTGGAGGAGGGCGAGCGGACCACGGCGCCGCCGGTGTGCGTGCCCTGCGCCCGGATCTCCGTACGGGAGTGTCCGCGGCTGCGGGAGGGGCACGTCGCCGCGCTGGTGGACCGGCCGTACGCCTGGGGTGTGGCCGGGATCGTCCACCACCCGGTCACGCTGGAGCTCCTCGACACCGCCCTGCAGGAGGTGTCCTACGAGGACTTCGCGGTCCGGTGGACCCTGGCCCACCGGCTGATCGTGACGCTGCACGACTGCACCCCGGTGGACCTGGACGCTTTCGCCGCGTGAGCCGGGCCGACTGCCGGGCCCCGCCTGCCCGATGATCGGGCAGGCGGGGCCCGGCGTCATCCGAATCGTGCGCGAGCCGCAGTCTCCGGGCGCGTCCTCACCAGTCGCCTCCGCTCTCGGCTTCGGCTTCGTGGAGTCGTTCCGTGATGTCATCGGCCCAGTCCCGGGTCCATCGGCGCAGCTCGGCGATCCGCTGGTCGTCCAAGCCGTAAGCGGTGAACTCGGTGTCGTCGATCCAGTCGGCGCCGGCGAGGCGGGCTTGGAGTTCGGAGAAGTCGAAGGTGTCACGGGCATGGCGTCCACCGAGCTTCTCGAGTTCCCTGTGGCTCCAGAGATCGGCTGCGGCCCGGACATCGACGAGGTCGCGGGCGAGACCACGGTCGGCCAAGGCACGGACCTTGGTGCCGACCACGTCCTCCAGGGAGAGCACCGGACCGTGCTCGGTCTGCACCGGAGGACGCCACAGCACCTCTTTGAGGATGTCCACCTCGCACTGGGCATCGGTTTCGGGGTCGGTGACGACCAGCCGGGCCGACAGCGGAGCGGCCTCCAGCATCCGTACGCACCATCCGCGTTCCTCCAGGCCGACGTGCACGGTCCGTGCGATGTCCTCCATCCGCTCCGGGTTCTCGGTGGCGACGTCCAGGTCCTGGCTGAGCCGGTCGACCAGCCCGTGTGCCTGCACCGCGTAGCCCCCGGTGAGGACGAGAGGATAGGAGCCGCCGACGGCGAGTACGTCCGTGAGGAGCCGCCTGTGCAGATCCGTGAGGTTCACGCGACGGCGGAGGTGCCGGGAGCCAGTTCGGGAAAAGCGTTCTCCCAGGCACTGCGGATGTCGCGACTGACCAGAGTGCGCAGTACGGGCCACAGGTCGGTCAGCAGCTCGCGGTTGAGGTACCGGACCAGATCGTCGTGCATACCCTCGGCCAGGACGATCCGGTACAGGCTCATCCTCAGCCGGGGCTGATCGAGATCGAACCGGGTCAGCCCTGACCACGCCAGGTGCAGCGGCAGGTCGACGGTGCCGTGGACCGGGCCGGTGAGTTCCGTCAGAGCGCCGGGGAGGCGTCGAGTGAACTTGGCACGGCGGAGATCGGAGATGCTGGGCACGGCTGACATACACCGATTATCCCGCAGTGGTACGGCGTGGCTCCTCTCAATCCTCAAAACCCGCCGGACAAAGTTTTGTGATCGGCCGATTACTCTATCGCCTCAAGACGCGCTGAGGGGGCTGAACGCGTTGGGTCACGATGAGGATGTGTCGGCATATCTGGAGCAGGTCCGTCACCTCGCCAACCAGCTCGTGCACGCAGACGATCCCTATGACACCGGCTTGCAGCTCATGGGCGCCACGCTGGACGTCTTCACCACGTACGAGCACGCGGGCAGCGTCTACCTCCTGTGGGGCGCCCTGACGGACTGGGTTGAGCTCAGGCCGCACGAGGAGGCTCTCGCCATGCGGCACATGGTGACCGCCGCGAGGGAATGGCTCCAACTCGACCCGCATGACGGCGAGGCCGTTCGCCGCTACTTCCAGCACTGGCTCTACGAAGTCCTCGGCTACGACCGGGAGCAGCGGTAAGGGCAGCGTCTACCCATCGGAACGCAAGTGCCCCTTCCGTGCCTCGTCGAGCAGGAGACGACAACCACCGGCGGGTGGCGGGGATGGCGACGGCCCCCGACCGGGTGGGCTGGTCGGGGGCCGTTGTGAGGTGCGGAGGCTGTGGGATTTGAACCCACGGTGGTGTCGCCACCACGACGGTTTTCAAGACCGTTCCCTTAGGCCGCCCAGGCAAGCCGTCTCAGCACCTCCCACCTGGGGCGGAGCGGGTATCACACACCAGGCTCGCACCGTCCGCGGACGCCGTGGTCCACACGAGGTCCATCGGCTCTGCCCAACGCAGGTCCGCTCTCGAACCAGTCTCTGGTCGGGGGCTCAAGCCGACACCATCACTCCTCGGAGTTGGGTCGGCCTCGCGCGACTGGTTCCGCACCCGCAGTCATCCACTGGAGTCTCCGGGGCACAGTGGCGTGAGCGACTGTTGTGCCTTCCGATCCGTAAAGTTGGGTACGGCCCCAGCCCTTGGCGCACCTCACAACATGGTGAGCTCAGCGTAGCCACCAGAGGCGTAGGTGTCCGGTCGTTGCCGCTGCGGCTGCGGCGCCACTGGACGACCGAGAGGGCACTACCCGACCCGTTACTGAGGTTGAACTCGTGATGTCGCTGGGTTGCTCAGGTGGCTCTGATGGCCAGGCCGGTCTCGGCGAGGCAGCCGTCTATGAGGTGGCTGCGGTACTGGATGTGGCGTAGGCCGTGTCGGATGCGCTGGACGAGGTGTTCGGGGGTGGAGAAGGCGACGTTGGAGAGCCAGCCGCGTCGCAGGAGGGACCAGATCCCTTCGACGGGGTTGAGGTCGGGTGCGTAGGGCGGCAGGTAGTAGATCGTCAGCCAGTCCCGGGCTTCGGCGAACTCCCGCAGGTCGGCGGCCTTGTGGACGTTGAGGTTGTCCCAGATGAGCACGATCGGGCCGCCGAGCTGCTGGTGGGCGGCGATCAGCAGGTCCCGGTAGTCGCGCCAGGAGAAGCTCTTGCGGCCGTCGCGACGGCCGTCGTCCCGGCGTGTCCGGTAGATCAGCCGAGACCGGTGGCCGGGTTTGTAGCAGGTCAGCGCCGCGATGGATATGCGTCTGCGGGAACGGCCACGGACCCGCACCACCGGGGTCCGGCCGCGCTGTGACCAGGTCTTCGCCTGCGGCGGCGTCATGGAGAATCCGGCCTCGTCCTCGAAGACAAGCCAGGCACCACGGGCCGCCGCGAGTCTTCCGCGCAGGGCCATACCTCCTTGACCCACCCGGCCACCGCCTCGTCGTCCCGCTCGACGGCGCGTCGGGCCGGGACCTGGCAGGACCAGCCGTTGCGCACCAGGAGCTTGCGCACGCCCTGGACCGTGTAGGTCAGGTGGAAGCGTCGGCCGATCACCGTCTTCACACGGCTCAGTGTCCAGCGTTGGTCTTCCCAGCCGTGCGCGGCGGGCCCCTTGACCAGCTCCGCCTCCAGCTGGGCGAACTGCTTCTCGCTCAGCCTCGGCAACGATGCCGGCCCCTGTGACCGCAGAGCCCGCGGACCGCCCTCATCCCACATCCGCCGCCACCGCTGCACCGAGCGGACGCTGACCCGCAGGTCCCTGGCGATCACCGAGCTCGCCTCGCCCTGGGAGAACCTCTCGGCGGCCTTCAGCCGTAACTCCTCGCGGAACTGCTGCCGTTCGGCGGTCAGCCCGCCCCCTTGTGGATACCGCATGCTCCGGTGATACCGCACCGGCGAGGAGTCGTCAGCCCCTACGACTCCACGAGTTCAACCTCAGTAGGTACTGACGCGCGGTGTGACACATATCCCGAGCGACTTGTGGCGCAGCCGGGAGCCGTGCAAGACTCTGCGGACCGTACATTTACTTGACCTGACATACGACTGGAATGACGATGAGCGAAGACCTGGTACTGCGCAACGCGAGGAAGCTGGGTCGGTTCGGCTACCTGACTCTCGGAAGCACCACCCTCTCGCAATTGCGGAAGAGCAAGTTCATTCGCTCAAAGTTGGCAGAAGATGAACTTCTCCGCAAGCCCGACGGCATCGTCTTCCTCCCCATGGGAGGAATCAAGGCGGTAATTGAGGCTAAGCGCCCAAAAGAACTCACCAATTCCAAGCTGCCTGGAATTGTCGAGCACTACAGCCCTATCGCAAGGGCAGTATGCAAACTTCTGATCATCACCGACGGCAAGAGATCGTACTGGTATAACGCACTAACCAAACAGCCCGTATTGGACGAATTCGGAAATCCGCTCACATTCCACTTCGACATCCCCAAGATCGAAGACAAGGCACTCTCCCCAGAGGATGAAGCTAGGATTGTCGAGCTAATCGACCTGGCAGACTCGAGCCTAACCAAGGAGAACAATAAACTCACAGAACACCACATCATTGACCCAAGTGGACTGGCCAAGAAGGTTTGGCAGAAAATTTGGATCAACACCGGCAAGGAGCCGGAGAAGTGCCTTTATAACGTCGTAGAGATCCTCCTCTTTAAATTCCTAAGCGACATCGGAGTACTGGCTGGAAATTACTCCTTTAGGCAGATAGTCGAACTACTCGCGACCGAAGGCGACAAGGAGGCACTGCACCACTACGGGAACATCACGCGTGATCGCATTCGGAAACTCTTCCCCAAGGGAGAAGACCAAACTACGGTCATCAATGGAACCATCTTCGTCAACGAAGCCGGCAAACCGAACTTTGCACAAGCCGGGCTTTTTGGCGAAGTAATCCGGGCGTTTCAAGAATACGACAACGAGAACGGATCTCTTCAATACATCGATCACCAGTTTAAGACGCGACTGTACGAATCATTCCTACGTCAGCAGGCCGGCATTCGCTCGTTGGGCCAGTACTTCACCCCGCGCAACGTCGTCCAGGCGATCGTCCGTATGTCCAACGCTGGCGCGCTCCGTGATGGCGATAGCCTCTGCGATCCCTTCTGCGGGGTAGGCGGCTTCCTTCTCGAAGCAATCGCCGAAAACCAAAACCTGAGGGATCAGTTCATTCCCGAGAAGGGGAAAGTAAACCCTCGGATCAAGATTCGCGGCTACGACAAAGGGTCAGATGAAAAGGACGACGAAAGGACAATCATCCTGGCAAAAGCCAACATGCTTGTGTACCTGTCGGACCTTTTGGCCTCTTACCATTCGGAAGCATATCTGAGAGAGTTCTCAACCAACGCCTTCAACTCGGTATTCAAGCTAATTCGCTCGAACTTGGGGACCTATGAGCGGGTGGATGAGGATGAGGTCTATGACCTGATCCTAACCAATCCCCCATATGTAACCAGCGGATCTGCAAGTATCAAGAATGCGATTGAAGCGTCCTCGCTGAGCGACTATTACACTGCCGGAGGTCGAGGCACTGAGTCTCTCGCCATGCAGTGGATTATTCGCCACTTGAAGCCCGGCGGCCAAGCTTTCATTGTGGTTCCTGACGGTCTACTCAACCAGGAGCCAATCCTTGCCTACATCAAGGAGGAGTGTGATGTTCTATGCGTGGCTGCGCTGCCGAGCAGAACTTTCTATTCAACTCCGAAGAAAACCTACATCCTGGGTTTGAAAAAGAAGATCGCATCAGAGGAGCAGAAATCCCCGGTCTTCACGTACCTGGTATCTGAGATCGGCGAATCCAGGGACACGCGCCGAGTGGCGATCGAGGCGAACGACTTGCACGCGATGGTGCGAGAGTTCACCTATTTCAAGGTCGCCCCTGCGGGCTATGATTCTTCGGACCCTCGCTGCAAAATCATCGATTGGTCCAGATTCAACGGGCTATCCAACTGGCTGGTAGATCGCAGTTGGACTCATGAAGAGAAGGTCGACCTGGGGGTGGTTGAGGAGATTTTTGAAGTAGACCAAGATGCTTTCCGGGCTCTGATCGGAGATGCCCGTACAGCCCTGGATGACCTTTTGAAGGAGCTGGGGTGACGACCTACTCAGAGTTCCCCATCGGCGACCTCTTTGAAGCTGTGAATGGCAGGGCTAAGTTCATCCGAGACTACATGGATGCGCACCCTGGCCCGTACCCGGTATTCTCGGCTTCCCTCGTCAAACCCTTCGGATATGTAGACGAGTACGAATTCGAAGGACGCTTCCTCACCTGGGTTATGAACGGCTACGGTGGCCGCGTGCAGGAAGTCGAAGGCCGGTTCTCTGCTAACCGGGACCGCGGTGTGCTTATCCCCAAGCCAGTTATCAACCGAGCGGACCTAACCTACCTTCGCTTCGCCATGGAGCCTCAACTTGTGGCAGCTGCGGTAGGTCGGCGGGTGGACGGCCGTCTTAATGAATACACCAAGATTTATCCTCAGACTGCGCTAGAGCAGGTCATTCAGGTTCCCGTAACTTCGACAGGCGATATCGACCTTGATCGGATGAAGGAGGTAGGGGCCAAGCTTCGCCGTATCGAAGCTGCACAAGCGCGCCTAAGAGAGGTCCACGAGACTCTCGACAAGGCTAGGTTTCCATTCCTCTGCGCCCCTCCTAGCATCACGATCAGTCTTGGCGACGAAAACTTCTTCCGCCTGTCTATTGGAAATCGCGTGCTGCGCAGTCAGCACGTCACGGATGGCGTTCCGGTCTACAGCGCGAACGCTCGCAGCCCTTTTGGTCATGTCGAGTCCTCAAACCTACAGGACTTCAAGTACCCATCACTGCTATGGGGGATCGACGGAATTTTTGACTGGAACTTGATTCCAGCTGGCGAACGCTTCGCAACGACGGACCATTGCGGACGCGCCGAGATCCTGGATAGTCGACTTGATCCCGCCTATCTGTTGGCTTATTTGAGGATGACTCGAAACACCTACGGATTTGATCGGGTGTTTCGGGCAAGCCTGCGCAATGTGAAGGTTAATGTGCAGGTAACGGTTCCTGTAGATGCGAACGGGGAGATCTCCCTCAGTCGCCAGAAGGAACTAGCCGCAAGCTTCTACCGCAGAGAAGAGGCCCAGCTCACCGCTCTGGCCTCCATCTCAGATGTGCTTGGTTCTCGCATGGCGGTCGATCTGTGACATCAGATAGGGCCAACGACGAAGGAGGTGCCCGCGGTGGGGCACCTCCTTCTGACCTGCTAATTTGTTCACTTCGACGGAGACTGTGGAATTTGAACCCACGATGACATCGCCACCACGACAGTTCTCAAGAGGTGCGGCCCCGCCCGCCACACGCTTCCCGGCCTGCACTGTCAACATTGCGGATGACCACCGGACCACACTGCGGTCCACCGAGGGCCCACGGCTCTGATGAATGGGACTGGATTACTGGTCTGTGCTGGCAGAGCCCTACGCGGCCTTGACCACCTCGCGGGCCCGGTCGTTGAAGTCGGCGACGAGCCGGTTCTTCCCGAAGGGCCTCATGCGTCGCTGAAGGTCTTCCACCGCATCGGCAGCCCGCGTGCTCTTGACCTGACCGGCCAGCTTCAGCGTCCGCAGACCGACCGCGTACGCCGAGTCGAGGTCGCGCCGCTGAAGGTGGGTGACGGCAAGCGCCGCCTGAGACATGGCACCCCGCCGGGCCCGCTTCTGCGCGTGCGCGTACTCGATCGACCGCACGGCGTGCACCTCCGACGATTCCGGGTCCCCCAGATCCCTGAAGGTCATCGCGTGCTCGCCATGCAGGTACGCAGGGTCGATGAACTCCGCCCACGCCTGCTCCTCCTCGGGCCTCACACGCTCAAAGACGGACTCGGATTTGGCGACCGCTCGGCTTGCGGCAGTCGTGTCTCCGAGCTTGGCCAGGGCCCGGGCCTCCAAGCACCACAGGTCCGCCAGGCAGGCCGGGGAGTCCGTCTTCGAGAGCCCGTGTCGCCCGGCTTGAGCCAAGCGCCGCCCTTCCTGTGGGTTCCCCAGCAGCGTCGCCTGGTCAGCCATGCCGGCGAGCACATGGGCGCCGAGCGCAGAGTTCCCGGACTCCTCCGCCAGGCGGAGTGCCTGAATGAGGTATCGCTGAGCGATGCCATGCTCCCCGGAGTCGTAGGCCATCCATCCGAGGAGGTAAGTCTGTTCGGCTGCCGCCTCGCACAGGGCTCGCCTGACGCGCCGTGTATGCGTCCTGGAGAGGAGAGGGTAGACGTGACTGGTCATGTACTTGGCCAGCACTAGACGCCCGGACCCTCCGCCCTGGAAGATGTCCATGCGCTGAAAAGTCTCGAACATCGACTTGACGGCCGTCACATCCTCCAGGCGGACGCGGGGCCCGGACGTGGGCTCCTGGTCGAGCGTGTTCATCAGCCAGTCGCGCGAGGGTTCAACTCCAGCGACGGCAGCGAAGGGCGCGGCGGTAAGCAGCTTGCGTCGATCCACGTCGGCTCTCCCGAGTTCGGCAACTGCTCTCACGGTAGCTTCGAACGAAGTGTCGTAGACCAGAGCCGCGTCGGCCAACGCCCCGTCACCGAAGCCGAGATCGTATGTTGTGACCCGGTATCCGAAGTGGTCCGAGAACACGTCAGCGATAACGTCCGGCAGCGGCGCACGCGGCGTCTCGCCTTGGAGCCAACAGCGAACACGTGTCGTATCCGGCGAAATGTGCGGCTGGTTCCACTCGATCGCCTTCGATCTCACACGCCGGGCCAGCTCTCCCCGGCTCATCCCGGACCGGGCCAGCCAGTGCACGAGCCTTTCGTTCGGCGTCTTCATCCTCACAGCCTCCACGACAAGGGGTAGCGGAAACGACACCCTTCGACACCCCTACTGACGGTACCCCCATCCGAGCTGTCCGTGTTGGCTAGCCGTATGAGCCGATCGGACCGCGCGGTGTATCCACCCGCGAGGGCCGTTACCTACGTCCTGGGGGAGCGAGGGAGCGTGAAGATCATGGCCGCCGAGGAGCCCGCCAAGGGTGACGTGCTCTACGACGAGATCCGGAAGACCGTGGGCGAGTTCCAGGACAAGGAAGCCAGGTACTACCTCCTGCGCCCCATCGGCGGAGGCCGCGAGTGGACGGCCCTGCCCGACGTACTCCGCCCGGCCACGCAGGCCGAGCTGCTGAGCGCCCGTGTGAAGGCCGCGAACCACGCCAGCCGGGGGCTGTGATGTGGGCCGACACCCGGGTGCGCTTCTGGTGCGAGCTGTCGGCCAGCATCCCGCACCGGTCCTCCCGGATCGTGCTGGGCCTGCATCTGGCCCCGACTCCGCGGCTTGCGGTGCGGTGGATGCGCGAGCAGGCGGAGCGGGTTGCCAGGGCGCTCGACCCCGACCCTGGCGCCCCGTGGTTGCCGTCAGCCTGCCTGCATCCTGTCGAGGCGGAGGGCGGTCCTGATCCCGGCGGAGTTCTGCGGGAGTGGGCGCGTGCCGAGGCGGAGCAGGAGAACGCCTTGGGGGTGCTGCGGGAGGGCTGGCCCTACACCGTCACCGCCCAGGACGAGACGGCCTACTACTTCCTGATAGCCGGCCCGCTGGTGCCGTCGATCACCGAAGAGCTACGGGTGTACCGGCGCAGCTACGCGGCCGCATAGACCGCCGCAAGACTCCCCCGCCCTCTGGGTTGAAACAGGTGTGCGCTCTGCGTCCCCTCGGGGCGGGGGTCTTCCAGGACCACAGAACCATCGACAAGGAGTGCCGTGTCCCTTCCCCCGTCTTTCACCACCCCGCCGGGTCGGCGGTACGGGTGCCTCGCCTTGTGTCTCAACCAGGACGGCGCGGTCTTGATGCTCAACCCGGCCTACAAACCGGGCTGGATTCTGCCGGGTGGGCTCGCTGAGGCCGGGGAGTGGCCCCATGACGCCTGCGTGCGGATCGTGGAGCGGGAGACCAGCCTCCGGGTCGAGCCGGAGCACCTTGCGGCGGTGGACTTCATCCCCGCCGACCCGGCCAGCGGTTCGGCCGAGGGCGTCAACTACGTCTTCGACTGCGGCGTGTTCCACAACGACACCGAGTTGGAGGTCCCCGACGACTTCCGGGCAAGCGGGTGGGTGTCCCTGACCGAACTGGAGAACTTCGCCGCCCCCTACCAGGCTCGGCGCATCCGGCAGGCCCTGGCCGCGACCGCCAGAGGCAGGACCGCGTATCTGGTGAAGGGCACTCCCACGTTGCCCGGCCCCGGCCTGAGCAAGCTCATCGGCGTGTAGAGGGCTGGCATGACCGGAGAGCACAGCCGGTTCGGCATCAACAACCGAGCGGCGCGAGAGGAACCGAAAAGCCCGGCGCAGCACCCGCTGGGCACGTAGTCGGGCCACTCCGCACCGGTTCGAAGACTCCGCCCTGGTCACGCCAGGAGGACAGCCGTGGCCAGGGCGGGTGGTTCCCCGCCCCTCACCGGGGCGGGCCGGCAAAGCAGTGCACCATCCATCCAAGGAGGAACCTGCATGACCGCAACAGCGAACGACTTGCGGACGGGCCGCGCGCTCGTCAGCGACAACCTGTTCGACAGCCTCGCTCACTTCGTCGTCGCCCACGACGGGCAGCCGCGGGAGAAGGCCGAGCGCATCGCGGACCAGGCGGTCGCCTTCCTTGCAACCGTCGCCACGGCTACTGTGCCCATGGTCCCGTCGGACGACGTTGACATGGGACTCCACGCCTTCATCCTGCACACCAAGGAGTACGCGGAATTCTGCCAGCAGCACGCGGGCCGGTTCCTGCACCACAACCCGGCCCCCGGCGGCGGTGGCCGGACGCTGGAGGCTGTCACGGCCAGCGCGCACGCCATGAAGGCGGCGGGCTTCGTGGTCATGGACGAGCTGTGGACCGTGGATGGGGAGAGCGCCGCGCAGTGCGACGCGGACTGCGGACGCCCGTACGGGGCGGCCTGAGCGCCGCTAGTCTCCAACCGATGACGTGAAGGCGTGGCCGACTCCCAGACGCGGGGGTCGGCCACGCTGTTGGGAGGACTGGACCGATGACCCATCCCGACCCCTACGATCTGCCCCTCAGTGTCGTGGAAGCACTCGCCCCGGTGACCAGACGCCTCGTGCTGAACCGGCGTGGATCCACCGTCTGGGAGGTGGGGAACGAGCGGGGCCGGTGGGCTGTGAAGCTCGGTTACCCGATCGCCGCGACGCGCGATTGGCCCGCGCAGCCGTGGACCGCGTTGGCACCCGCGCGTGAGGGTGCGGTGTTGCGGCAGATCACCTGTGATGCCGTGCTCTACGGCGTTTGGGAGCACGGCACGTGGAACGTCCAGCCGTGGCGCGAGGGCCGCAACCTGTACGACCTGTGGGAGCCATGCCGATCCGGTGAGACTCCGATGACACCTGGCCTGGCCCATGCGGCAGCGTGTGCGGAAGCGCTGGCGGCCTTGCACGCCCAAGGGTGGGTTCACGGCGATATCCAGCCCGCGCACTTCATCATCGGCCCCGGCGGCGCGCACCTGATCGACCTGGCTCTGGCCTGCGGCGGGGAAGTCCCCGCCGAGTACGACTTCCCCTATCGGGGTTGCCTCGTCCACTACGAAAGCCCGGAGATCTCCCGCAGCGTCCTCGCGTCGGGCACCGCCGTCCCCACCATGCAGGGGGATATGTATGCGCTGGGTGCGTCCTTGCTCATCAGCGCCACCGGCCGGCGTCACGTGGCCTACCCCGATGACGCACCACGAACGGTGCAGCGACAGGCCATCGTGGACAGCCCCCACCGCCCGGTGACGGTGCCGGGGGTGTTGGGCAAGCTCATCGAGCAGATGCTCAGCCCCGTGCCGGCCGACCGGCCGACCAGCGCCGAGGTCTACAACGAGCTGAACCAGCAACGCTGGTGAGTTACCTGCCGTCTTCGGGGACGTGAGTACCAGCGCCGCCTTGCCACCGGGGAAGAGGGTCCCTACGGCGGCGGGGTCTCTCATTGCGCGGGGGCGGGGCTGGTGCTCTCCCCGCCCGTGGGAGGGGTGCGGTGGGCACGCGGTCGGCCGGAGCGGCTTTGGCCGGTGTCCTGCCCGGTCTGGGGTCGGGCATGGTCAGGGGGCCGTACGCTGCCCGGCGAAATCGGGCGGCCTGTGGCCTGCCCGCGTTTGCGGCCGATTGGCCCCCTGACCGTGCCCGACGCGGGTCCCGGTCCGGGGAGGTGGGTAAAGCCGCGAAGGCCGGTCGCCCCGGCCACGGACATGGCCGGCCACCCGCGAGCGGCCACCTCGCTTACGGCCGGAGCTGAGCTGCGGGTACGTGTGCGCCTGGTGGTGGCTGCCGCGCTGGGGCTTTCGACGGTGGCGGGCTGGTGGTGCGGCGGGGCTCTGGTGGGGTTGCTTCCTGGGTTCGGTTGGAACGCCGCTGCGGGCTGCGCGCTGAGCGGCCGGGGGCCGCCGCCAGCGGGGCGGTAGACAGGAGCGGTGGCGGCCCCCGGCCGCCAGCGCGCGGCCCGCCTCTGGCGGGCCGCTCTTGATCCAGTAAAGAAACTCTTAACAGCGCCGTGGCCGCTCGGCCCTGGCCGCCTTCTGCGAATCGTTCTGGCGCTGCTTCCCTCAATCTTGGCGCTTCGCGCCCCTGCTTGCTCTATCTCATGAGATTTTGCGCTGGTTTGCCTCGTTTGTCTCGCGGGTCGGCTGAATTTATCCACAGCCCGGTGGATGCAGCATGCCGGTAGCGGTTGAGGCCGGTTCGCGCCGGAGGCGCAGGGAGCCTGCTGTCTCCGCCTGAGATCTCGATGGAATGCGGAGCACGTGGAGGGCGTCAGGAAATGGATGTGATGTGCGTCACTCTGCGTCACACCGGAACGGCCTCCGGCACCTGTAGCAAGTGGGGCGGGCCAGAAGGTCGGCCGCTTCCGCTGCATCCGCTATTGGCGGTCTTCTGTCGATCACGCCGAGGACAAGGAGTGCGAATGAGTGACCTGCGCCACATCGACGCCATGTCACACAGCGCCTCGAAAGCACACCTCTATAAGCGGCCCTCCCAATGGGGCCTGGAACCAGGGGTGCCCTTATATAGCACGAGATCACCGGTTAGCCAAACCGGCGTTTTTCCGGACCCTTATGGGGCGCCGTGGACGAGCAAGCGGAGGTATCGGGTGCGTGAGGTGGGATGCGGCGGCGAATCGTTGTCGCCTCAGGCTGGACCTGGTGACGCGGTTGCCCGTCCTGCGGGATCGGCCGCATCGATCGGTGCGTCAGCGGGCCAGGCTGTTGGAGGTGGCTGCGAGTGGGCGGCTTGCCCGCCGACGTGGAGGGCTTGCCCATCGCGGCGAGCAAGCGCTGGGCAAGCCTTTGGGCAAGCCCTGGTGCGCTTGAGTGGGTGCGGAAGTATGGAACAGCACGGGGAGAAGAGGGCGGAGATGGATGGCCACGCAGCGCACGGCGGGGAAGGGAATCCGAGCGTTCACGGGGGCATGGCTGAGGTGATGGCGCTTGTCAGGGAGATGTCGGCCATGGTTCAGCGCATAGGAGAAGAGGTAGCGGCGACGCGCGAGGACCTGGAGGCGGTCAGGGCTTCTCTTCCTTCTCCGTCCGAACTCGGCCCTTCAGCTCCTCGACCTCGCGCCTGAGGGCCTGGTGCTCGGTGCTCAGACGACGGATTTCATCGCGCAGCGCGATGAGATGGGCGATCGCCTCGGCGAACTCAATGTCGCCGGCCTTCCCGCCCCGCTTTTCAGGTGTTGCGCCCGACGCCGCTTTTTCCTCCTGAATCTTGCGGTACCAGGCGGGCGGCGAGTAGTCGATCTCGAAATCACCGGTGCCCTCGGTGTCGGTGTCGGGCGGAGCGGCTTCCCGCTTCTCTCCGGCGAGATACCAGGCGGGCGGCGTGTAGTCGATACCGGACTCGTCGATGTCGGCAACGAAGCTGCCCCGACCCTGGATCGTGTAGACGAGCCCTTCGTCGCGTAGCACGTTCAAGGCGCTGCGCGCGGTCATGTTGGCGATACCGAAGCGTTCTTGCAACTCCCGGTAGGAGGGGAGCTGTTCGCCCGGCTTGTACCGGCCCGCTCTGATCTCGCGCCGGATGGCGTCGGCTGCGTGCTGATACGGCGGCCGACGATCCGGCTTAGCAGAGTTAGCGGGGCTCATACCTGCCAGGGTAGCCACTCCTAGCAGCCCTAGCACAGACCGCCGACCATGGCACCCCCCTATCCGCACCTAGCCAGCCATCACATGTCACTTGACACTGCTAGCAGTGCGAGGTGTACTTGTGTCCACGCCGCAACGAGCGGCACTGATCCGAAAGGACATTCATCCATGGCACGTATCCGCGTCGGCCTGCTGCCCTCCACCAAGTTCATGGTCGGCACCCTCCCGGTGCCGAAGTACGCCGATCAGGAGAAGACCCAGATCGCCACCGACCGGGAGACCGGCCAGCCGCTGTACACGGTCACCGTGTTCCTGATGGAGGACGAGCGGGCGGAGGCCATGAAGATCACCGTCCCGAAGGACGGTCTGCCCGTCGGCCTGAAGCCGGGGGTACCGGTGCGGCCGGTGGAGCTGTTCGCCACCCCGTGGGCGCGGATCTTCAACGGTCAGCTCTCCGACGGCGTCGCCTACCGCGCGGCCTTGCTGGAGCTGGCCGATGAGGCCGAGCCGGAGAGCGATGAGCCGGAGGACCTGGCGGCGTGACGGGCTCCACCGCTTCCGATGCTGCGCGCAGGGACAAGTTTCGGGCGATCGCAGCGGTGTGGGAGCGCGAGGGCTTTTCGCCTGGTGAAGCGCTTCTCAGCGCGGAGACCTGCTTGATCATCGCCGGTCCTGACATTCCCTGGAGTGATCGTGTTGCCGCGATCCGAGCACGAAAGAAGGCAGTGAAGTGACGTTGGAGGAGGTGATGGGCTACGCCCCGGTCCTGGTCGGGGCGGGCCTGACCCTCATCACCGTGTGGGCGGTGGTGTGGGTGGTCCGCTACGCGCTGGCGGACACGATGATGCGGGCCAGTATCCGTCAGGCGGTGCGGGTGCGCCGCACCTGGAGGAGGCTGGCCCCGATGGCGGGGCTGTCCGTGACGGACAGGACGCCCACTGCCCTGGCGACCGTGGCGAGTGTGGACGGCAAGCCGATCAAGCCGCGGGTGCTGATCCCGGCGCTGAAGGTGAAGCCGGACCGGTTCGGGGTGGTGGTGCGGGCGAGCTG
Source organism: Streptomyces shinuiensis (assembly GCF_043660855.1). Taxonomy (NCBI): domain Bacteria; kingdom Bacillati; phylum Actinomycetota; class Actinomycetes; order Kitasatosporales; family Streptomycetaceae; genus Streptomyces; species Streptomyces shinuiensis. The sequence goes on from NZ_JBIHML010000001.1 coordinate 2,819,777, forward strand.
CCTGCCGAAGGTGGGGCTGGAGGAGTTCCAGAAGGCCGCCCCGTACCTGGCGGACGCCTGGCGGTGCACGCGGGTGTCGGTGGTGCCGGACAAGCCCGGTCAGGTGGTGGTCCGCGGTGTGCGGGTCGATCCGCTCATCACGCGGACCACGCACACACCGACCGGCAAGGTGCCCAAGGAACTGGCCCGGTGGCACCTGGGGGTGGACGAGTACGCCCAGCCCGTCAGCGTGGATCTGGCCGAGGTGCCCGGCGTGACCGTGGCCGGCCTGCCCGGCTTCGGCAAGACCTCGCTGGTCAACCGGTTCCTGTGTGACTGGGCACCCTCGCCCGCGGTGCAGTTCGCGGTGGCGGACGGCAAGGTGTCGGCCGCGCACGAGGGGGACTACGCCGATGTACTCGGCCGCCTGTTCGCCTTCGTCGGTGACGACCTGGAAGCGGCGAACGCCCTGTTCGCCCGGCTGGTGCGGCTGCGGGACGCGCGCTCGTCCGCGATCAAGGCCGTGCTGGGGCGCAGGGACATGTGGCACATCGGCCCGTCGGCGGCGTGGCCGTGGGTGGTGCTGATCATCGATGAGGCGCACACCTACATGCGGGATCGCAAGGGCTCGGACAAGGAGACCAAGCGGCTCGCGGCGCTGGCGGCCGACAATGCCCGGCTGGTGGAAGAGCTGGTGCGCAAGGGCCGGAGCGTGGGCATCCTGGTCATCCTCGCCACGCAGAAGGCCACCGGCGATGCGATTCCCACCTTCATCCGGGACGTGTGCCCGGTGGGGCTGTCCTTCGCGCAGAAGACCACGGACGCGTCCGTGGCCGCGCTCGGCGATGACATCCGCAACTGGCCGGATGCCGACCCGACCGAGTTGCAGGACCCGGCCTACGTCGGTGTCGCGGTCATGAAGCTCAGTGGCCGCAAGGGTTTCACCCGTCTGCGCACCCCGTACGTGAACGAGCACCAGGCCGCCCGTATCGCCGAGGCGACCGCCCACCTCACCGCCGACCCCACCGACCTGCTGACCGCTCAGCTCGCCGACGGTGAGGTCCGCCGCATTCTGCTCACCAAGAACGACGACTCCGCCGACGGCGGGGATTCCCTGGCGGCCTGACCCAACAACCCTGCCCCTGCTCGCTGCTGGAAGGAGGTGAATTCTGATGTCCGAGGACCGGATCACTCAGCGGACCGTGACCGTGGTCATGTGCCTCATCGCCGCCCTGGCGTTCGTGTTCTCCTTCGGTAACGTCTGGGCCCTGGCCCTGCGCTTGGGCGTCCCCGCCCCCATCGCCCCGCTGATCGCCCCGATGGTGGACCTGTCGGTGGTCGGCCTCCTGGTGGCCTTGCGCTACCTGTCCCTGCGCGGCGTGCCCGCGGAGCAGATGACGGCGGCCACACGGCTGATGCACTTCTCCGGCCTGCTGACCCTGGCCCTCAACGTCGCCGAACCCCTCATCACCGGCCACTACGGCCGTGCCGCCGTGGATGCTGTCGCTCCCCTGTTGCTGCTCGGCTGGGGCGCGGTCGGCCCCCAACTCCTGCGGGCCTTCCACACTGCCACCGCTGCCGCCCCGGCTCCGGCTGCTGCGCCCGAACCGGCACCGGCCCCGGTGCCCTCCGGCGGACCCGCCACCGCTGACCAGACGGACCCGGTATCTGCTCCGGCCTCTGCCGAGTCCGCACCGGAGGTGACACCCGTCTCCGTGGCCTCGGCCCCTGCGTCCGCTCCGGCCCCGGTGTTGGCCGCCCGTCCGGCCACGCCCGCTCCCGTCGCCCGGTCTGCGGTGAAGGTGCCTGAGCCGCTGCTGAACGAAGCACGCTCCATCGCCGAAGCCCACTGTGCCGAACACGGCCAGCCCATCACGGCCGACCAGCTCAAGCGGCGGCTCGGTGTCGGCTTGCCCATGGCCAACGCCCTTCACGCGGCGCTGACGGCCTGACCCTCCCCGCCGGCCTTTCCCGACGCCTCTCCCGCTGTCCAAGCCTTACCGGGCTCGGCCTGGCATGCCGCCGGGCGGCAACCGTCTCGTCCACGACTGCCGCCCGGCGGGTCTGTCCGTAACCACTTCACTCGCGTCTTTTCACTCTCACCCCAGGAAGGAGACTCCGCAACTCATGGCTCGCCTCCTGGACCTGCGCCACGTGATCAGCCCCGCCGTGCGGGACCTGGTCGAGCTGGCCAACCTCGGCGACCTCGACCGCGTCGTGGAACAGGTCCGCGCCATGCGCGGCTGCGCCCGCCCGGTCAACCTCCGTGGCTGGACGGTCACCACCGACACCACCACCGACACGATCGTCCGCTCCTACACCACCGATGACGAGCCGACCGGACGCCTGCTGACTCCCTGTGGCAACCGCCGCGCCTCGCGCTGCCCGGCCTGCTCCCGCGTCTACGCCGCCGACACCTACCACCTGATCAAGGCCGGACTGTCCGGCGGCAAGAACGTCCCCGAGGCCGTGCGCTCCCACCCGCGCGTGTTCGTCACCCTCACCGCTCCCTCCTTCGGGCACGTCCACGGCATCCGCACCACCAGCGCGGGCCGGGTGCTCGATTGCCCGTGCGGCCGACGCCACCGCGAAGACGACCCTGTCCTGGGCACCCCGCTCGATCCGGCCACCTACGACTACACCGGCGCGGTGCTGTGGAACGCCCACGCCGGTGCCCTGTGGGCCCGCTTCACCATCTACCTGCGCCGCAAGCTCGCCAAGCGCCTGGGCCTGACCATGAAGCAGTTCAACGCCGCTCTGCGCGTCTCCTTCGCCAAGGTCGCCGAGTACCAGAAGCGCGGCCTGGTCCACTTCCACGCCGTGATCCGCCTCGACGGCCCCGACGGGCACACCACCGCACCTCCCGCCCGCGCCACCGCCGACATGCTGACCAAAGCCATCCGCGATGCGGTCAAGGACACCGAGATCACCGTGGAGTCCGACACGGTCGGAGACCACACCATCAAATGGGGCAAGCGGCTCGACATCAGGGAGATCACCGCCCTGGGCGACGGCGAACTCACCGACAACAAGGTCGCCGCCTACGTCGCCAAGTACGCCACCAAGAGCGCTGTCGAGGATTCCGGCACCATCGACCGCACCCTGGTCTGCCGCCCCTGCGCCGGGCAGGGCTACACCACCGGCCCCGACCGCTTCCGCGACCTGTGCGACCACTGCGAGGGCACCGGACAGGCCGAGCCCCTGCCCGAGCTGCGCGTACGACAGCACGTGCGGCAGATGATCCGCACCGCCTGGGCGCTGGGCCACCTGCCGGAGTTCGCCGGCCTCAAGCTCTGGAAGTGGGCCCACATGCTCGGCTTCCGCGGCCACTTCTCCACCAAGTCCCGCGCCTACTCCACCACCCTCACCGCCCTGCGGGACGTCCGCCGCGCATGGCGCCTGGCACAGGCCCGAGCCGATGACGGCCGCGACCTCACCGACGAGGACACCACCCTCGTCACCGACTCCTCCTGGACCTACCTCGCCTCCGGCTATCGCCCCGGCGAAGAACTCCTCGCTGCGCAGACCCGCCACGACCTCGAAGAAGCCGACCGCATCAAGACCGAAGGAGTCCCCTGGCTGTGACCACCGCGACCCCCGTACGGAATCAGACGCTCACCCTGGCGGAAGTCCTCGATGAGCTGCGGATGTCACGGGCCGCCTTCTATCGCATGCGCGCCCGTGGCCAGGGCCCGAAGTGCCTGAAGCTGCCCAACGGGCAGATACGCGTCCGCCGCTCCGATCTCGACGTCTGGTTCGATGCCTGCGAGGAAGCCGCGTGCTGACCTACGACGTACAGATCTGGGGCATCCGCAAGCGGGAGAACCGGGCCAAGCCCTATCAACTGCGCTGGCGGGTGGGGCCACAGGCACACTCCAAGTCCTACAAGCTCAAGGCCCAGGCCGACGGGCGGCGTGCTGAGCTGCTGACGGCCCTGCGCAATCGTGAACAGTTCGACACCGCCACTGGTCTGCCCGGCTCAGAACTTCACGAATCCCAGTCCCCCACCTGGTACGCCCACGCCTGCGCCTATGCCGCCATGAAGTGGCCCAGCGCCTCGGCCAAGCACCGCGCGAGCATCGCCGATGGGCTGGCAACCATCACCCCCCGGCTGGTGACCGACAGCCGGGGTGCGCCGGAGCCCCGTGTACTCCGGGCGGCACTGTACTCCTGGGCTTTCCGCTTCTACCTGGACGAGAACGGCACCCTCAAGCCCCGCACGGAGGCCGAGGAAGCCCCGGCGGAGATCGCCGCCGCGCTGGAGTGGATCGCCCGGAAGTCCGTGAAGGTCAGTGACCTGAACACGCCTTCGGTGGTGCGGTCCGCCCTTGAGGCCCTGGCGGTGAGGTTGGACGGCAAAGCCGCCGCTCCGAACACGATCCACCGCAAGCACACCGTCTTCAGCAACGCCCTGCGCTACGCCGTAGAACGCGAATTCCTGGCGACGGTGCCTCTGGGCAAGGTGGACTGGAAGGCGCCGGAGACAGACGACGAAGTGGATTTCCGGTTCGTGCCAGGGCCCCGGCTCGCCAAGAAGCTGATCGCCGCCGTTGGCGCTCAGGGTGAGCGCGGTCGGCACCTGCATACCTTCTTCGGCTGCCTGTACTACGCAGCGATGCGCCCGTCCGAGGTCACTGACCTGCGCCTGTCGGCCTGTTCCCTACCGGAAAAGGGCTGGGGCGAACTGGTGCTCTCCGGCAGCACACCCCGTGTGGGCTCCGGCTGGACCGACAGCGGGGAGTCCTTCGACACCCGCGGCCTGAAGCGGCGGGCGAGGAAGGCAACCCGTTCCGTGCCCATCCCGCCCGTGCTGGTCCGCATGCTGCGCGACCACGTGAAGGAGTACGGGGCCGCCGGGGATGGCCGGCTGTTCCGCGCACAGCGGGGCGGCCACGTGCTGTCCAAGGAGTACGGCGAGACCTGGCAGGCTGCCCGGCTCGCGGTCCTCTCCGAAGCCGAAGCTTCCTCGCCCCTCGCTGACGTGCCGTACTCACTGCGGCACGCCGGGGTCTCGCTCTGGCTCGAATCCGGAGTGGCCCCCGCCGAGGTCGCACGCCGGGCCGGGCACAGCATCGCGGTTCTCTTCCGCTTCTACGCCAAGGTGATCCACGGCAGTCAGCAGCGGACGAACGAGCAGATCGAGCGGGCGCTGAGGGACGCCGACGAGGACGAAGAAAACAGGTGAGAGCGGTCCACCCGTGGTCCACAAATGGTCCACATGCACTGATCAAAGCCGGGATACCGGCGGGCCAGGGTGAGACAGCTTCAACAATGAAGGGGTGCCCCTGGTGAGGGGCACCCCATCTGACCTGCTAGTCCTCTGACCTCGGCGGAGGCTGTGGGATTTGAACCCACGGTGACATCGCTGCCACGACGGTTTTCAAGACCGTTCCCTTAGGCCGCTCGGGCAAGCCTCCCCACGCCGCGCCGTGCGGTACGGCGTGGGGACAGCCTAGCCGGTTCGTCAGTCGCCCTCGCGGGAACCCAGGGTCAGTTCGGCCTTGTTCTGCTCGCCGCCCCGCATGTAGGTGATCGAGATCTTCTCGCCCGGCTCGTGGGACCAGATCTCGCTGATCAGGGTGGGGCCGCTGTCGATCGGGACGCCGTCGAGCTTGGTGATCACGTCGCCCGGCTTCAGGCCCGCCTTGTCGGCCGGACCGCCCGGGGTGATGGGGTCGCTGCCGTCGTCGGTGTCCTCGATGATGCGGGCGCCGTTGCCCTGGGCGCGCAGGTCGACCTGGACGCCGATGACCGGGTAGACGGGCTCGCCGGTCTCGATCAGGGCCTTGCCCACGCGCTGGGCCTGGTTGATCGGGATGGCGAAGCCGAGGCCGATGCTGCCGGGCGCGCCCTGGCCGAGGCCGCCGCCGGCCGACTGGATGGCGGAGTTGATGCCGATGACCGCGCCCTTGGCGTTGAGCAGGGGACCGCCGGAGTTGCCGGGGTTGATGGAGGCGTCGGTCTGGAGGGCGCTCATGTAGGAGGCCTTGGAGCCCTGGCCGTCGCTGGAGGCGACGGGGCGGTTCTTGGCGCTGACGATGCCGGTGGTGACCGTGCCGGACAGGCCGTACGGGGCGCCGATGGCGATGGTGGCGTCGCCGACCTGGACCTTGTCGGAGTTGCCGAGCGGCAGCGGGGTGAGCTTGGCACCGCCGGCGTTCTTCAGCTTGATGACCGCCACGTCGTAGCCCTGGGCCCGGCCGACGACCTCGGCGTCGTACTTGCGGCCGTCGGAGAAGGTGGCGGTCAGTTCGCCGCCGCCGGCCGCGCTGGCCACCACGTGGTTGTTGGTCATGATGTGGCCCTGCTGGTCGTAGACGAAGCCGGTGCCGGTGCCGCTCTCGCCGCCGCCCTCGGCCTGGATCGTCACGACGCTGGGCAGGGCCTTGGCCGCGATGCCGGCGACGGAGTCGGGGGCGCGGTCGACCTGTCCGACGCCGCCGTCGGCCGAGATGGTCGTCGAGCCGCGGTCCGTGCGGTCGGCGGCCCAGAAGCCGACGCCCGTGCCGACGCCGCCCGCGAGGAGGGCCGCCGCCGCGACGGCGGCGATCAGGCCGCCGAAGCGTCGCTTCCTCTTCTGGCCCTCCGGGGGCGGCGGGGAGGCGAGCGGCGCGCCCCAGGGGGAGGCCGGGCCGCCGGGGGTACCGGGTGCGCCGGGGGCTCCCGGGGCGGGCGGCGGGGTGCCGTAGCCGTCGTAGCCGCCGCCCGGTGCGCCCCACTGCCCGGCGGAGGGGTGGGGGGCGGGGGAGACGTACGCGGCGGGGGGCTGCTGTGCGGCGGGAGGCTGCTGCTGCGCGGCGGAGGGGTCCTGCGGGGTGTGGTGCCCCTGCGGGGGCTGCGGGGCCGGGTGGCCCTGTGCCTGGTGGCCCTGTGCGGCGGGGGGCGCGGGCTGGGCGGTGGGCTGCGCTGCCGGTCGGGACGCCGGCTCGGAGCCTTCCGGCTCGATCTTCCGCAGGACGGTCGTCGACTCGTCCCCCGGCGCCGCCTCGGGAACGGGAGCGGGCGCGGGGGCCTGGAGGTCGTAGTCCTCCGGCGGGCTGTCGTTCGGTGTCCTGGGCGCGGCGGCGCCGTTCGCGGCGGACCGGTCGGCCGGCGGGTGCGGCACGGGGGCGTCGGCCGCGTGCTCGCCGGCGGCGCCCTCGTTCTCGGTGCTCACAGCTCTCTCCTCAGGTACACGACAGTCGCACGTCTTTCCGGGGACGGCGTGCGTATTCAGGTGTATGGCGTCAAGCTTCTCCCACCGCACGTCAGACCGGCGTAAGCGCACCCGTCCGAACGGACGCCCGGACCGCCGCGCACGGGGCGGGGTGGCACCATAACGCGGTGAGCCCTGATCAGCCCCGGGAGTCGCCCGGATCCCGGCGCCCCATCTCCGTCGTCGCCCACCGCGGGGCCTCCGAGGACGCCCCCGAACACACCCTGGCCGCGTACCGCAGGGCCGTCGAGGACGGCGCCGACGCGCTGGAGTGCGATGTGCGGCTCACCGCCGACGGGCACCTGGTGTGCGTCCACGACCGCCGCGTCAACCGTACCTCCAACGGCCGCGGCGCCGTCTCCTCGCTGGAGCTGGCCGAACTGGCCGAGCTGGACTTCGGCTCCTGGAAGGGACGGCTCAGCGACGAGGAGTCGCCCGAGACCGAGAGCCGCGAGCACACCTCCGTCCTCACCCTGGAACGGCTGCTGCGCCTGGTGGAGGAGCAGGCCTCCGCGGGGCGCCGGGTGGAGCTGGCCATCGAGACCAAGCACCCCACCCGCTGGGCGGGGCAGGTGGAGGACGAGCTGCTGCGGGTGCTGGCCCGTCACGATCCGGGCATCCCCGTGCGCGTGATGAGCTTCTCGGCGCGCTCCCTGCACCGGATACGGGCCGCGGCGCCGTGGCTCCCCACCGTCTACCTGATGCAGTTCCTGCTGCCGCGCCACCGCGACGGGAGGCTGCCGCCGGGCGTGTGGATCGCCGGGCCGAGCATCCGGATCCTGCGCAACCACCCCGAGTACGTGGCGTGGGCGCACCGCGCCGGCCACCGGGTGCACGTGTGGACGGTGGACGACCCGGCCGACGTGGAGCTGTGCGCGCTGCTCGGCGTGGACGCCATCATCACCAACCGGCCCCGGCACGTACTGGCCCAGCTCGACGAGATGTTCCGGGACTGAGGACGGGCGAGGACGGGCGGGGCCGGGCGGGGCCGGGCGGGGCCGGGGCGGCCCGCGCACTACGGCGCATCCGGGTCCGCCGGTGGTGAACGGGCGGTGAGGGCTGCGTCACGGTACCGGCTCGGGCGGTTTCCGCCGTCGGACGAAAGGGCATCCATCACGTGGCGTGGGGCGAACAAGGAGGTCTCGGGGGTGGCGTTGGTGGTTGCACAGGAGGCGCCGACGTCGTCGACGATGGCCGTACCCCACGGTCCGGCGGGCGTGGGTGCGGCGAGACGCCGGATGCGCGCGGAGCTTCTCGGCTCCGGTACGCCCGAAGCCGTCGTGGACGACGCGGTTCTCATTCTTTCCGAACTTCTCAGCAACGCGTACCGGCACGCCAGGCCGATCGGCGTGAGCGACTGCGTACGCGCGGCCTGGGGCCGCACCTCCGACGGCGGGGTGAGCGTCTCCGTCACCGACGGCGGGGGCCCGACCAGACCCCGGCCGTCCAACCCGTCGGTGACGGCGCGGGGCGGCAGAGGGCTGTCGATCATCACCTCCCTGGCCCGCGACTGGGGTGTGCGCGACGACCGCGGCGGTCGCGGGCGCGGACACGGCCACGGGCACGGCCATGGCCACGGCGCAGTGACGGTGTGGGCGGTGGTGGCGCCCTCCGAGAAGGACGCGTTCGCCTCCTCGATGCGCTTCGACCTGTCGGAGCTGGAGGGCCTGGAGGACCTCTGACGTAGTCGTTCCGGGTGGTCTCTCCCGCGTACGCGTGCCGCCTCGGCCTCAAGGGCTAGGCTCGCGCCGACAGCGTCCGCACGACCGGGAGACCCCACCCCATGGCCAAGAAGCGCCGACCCCAGACCAAGGCCGCCAAGCCGCAGCCCGCCGACGGTGAGATCCCCGTCGTCGGCGCCCGCGAGCCCTGCCCCTGCGGATCCGGCCGCCGCTACAAGGCCTGCCACGGTCGTGCCGCCGCGCAGGCGGTGACCGAGCTGGTGCGCCGCCCGTTCGAGGGGCTGCCCGGGGAGTGCGACTGGGTGGCGCTGCGCGAGCTGGTGCCCGCCGCGACGGTGCCGCTGAAGCTGAGGGAGGGCCTGCCCGAGGACGTCCCCTCGGTGACGCTGGCCACCGTCCTGCCGATGGCCTGGCCCGCGCTGCGCCGCGCAGACGGGGCCGTGCTGCTGGGCGTGCAGAACGACACCCCCTCCGGCGACATCAGCCGCGATCTGGCCGATGTGCTGCGGCGGGCCATGACCGCGAAGCCGGGCACCCCGGTGGCCGCCGAGCGCATCCCCGCCGGCGCCCCGCGCCTGCAGGACCTGCTGGACCTCGACGCTCCCTTCGTGCCCGAGGTGCACAGCGGCTTCGAGTTCTGGGTGGAGGACGCCGGCAACCAGAGCCCGGAGGTCGCCGCCTCGCTGGAGCGCGCCAACTCCGCCGCCCTGCCGACCGCCCGGCTGGAGGGGGTGGAGGCCGCGTACTGGTGCGAGACCCCGGAGAAGAACCATCTGCGCTGGGTCATGCCGCACCCGGAGGAGCGGCTGCTGGACGCGCTCGCCCGGCTGCACGCGGCGGGATCGTCGTCGCTCGGCGAGGGCACGCGGCTGGTCGGCTCCTTCCGGGCGCACGGCCTGATGGTCCCGGTGTGGGATCTGCCGGGTGCGATGGGTGCGCAGGAGTGCGAGAAGCCGGCCGCGGCCTTCGCGGAACGGCTCACCGAGGCGCTGGAGGCCACCGACCCGCTCACCGCGGAGGAGCGCCGGGCGCGCAGCGGATTCACAAATCGCCAGATCACTCTCAACTGACAGACGAATTCCGGCCGGCGCGAGAGGAAAAGGGCAAGTGATTCCCGTCACAGCGGACCGTACCCGCAGGTAGACCGGCGGCCGGAAGACATCGGTGGAATTTGCGAACGGGCCGTTACTTGTTACGGTTCTTACAGCCCGGTCGCTGGTGCATCCCCCGTCGCCAGCGACCGGGTCTTTTCATGTCCGCACTTCCCGCATATGGGTTCGACACATGCGGACGGCCGCTCAACTCCCTTATTCCCACGAGGGATCGGCGGATCGGGTGTCGTCTCCGCCGCTGCCGTCCCCGGCCTCACCGGCGCCCCCGGCCTCACTGCCGGAACGCAGCAGCAGCCCCTCCCCGTCCGGCGCCGCGACCTCCGCCACCGCCGTGTAGGGCCCGCCGTCCGGGGAGTCCCCCTCCACGCGCCGGTGCGGAGTGTCGCACACTCCCGCCCGGTCTCCGGCGGGCAGTTCGCAGGGGACGACGACCGCCCGCCCGCCGGGGCCGAGCAGGCTCAGGGCGCCGTACAGCGCCTCGCCCGTGGTGTTCCGGTGGTACATCCGCCCCCAGACGGCGCCGTCCCGCGTCAGGACGCAGGTCTGCGCCCGCACCCCTTGCGGGGAGACGGCCCGGGGGCCGCAGACGACGGAGGTCTCCGGCAGGTCCGCGCCGGATGCTTCGGGGGAGAGGAGGCCGTGCGGGAGGGGCGACGGGGAGGGTTCGGCCGCGGATCCGGTGGCGGGGTCGGTGGTGCCGGTGGCGTCGGCGGTGGGGACGGCCGTACGTCCGTCGCCCGGCCGCCGCTCGTCCGACCCGGCGGTCGCGGCGGTGAGCGGCAGGACCGCCGCGAGGGCGACCCCGGCGGCGAGCGCGGTCACACGGAGGTTCGAGGCGCGCTGCCGCGGCTCATGCATGGCGGTCCACCTGCAACTTGCTGGAGGAAAGGGACTCTTCGGCAGGCCGAACATACCGGGGCGAAGAAGGCGTCCCGGCGGACAGACCGCCTGTTTCCCTCCAACCCCGACGCACCGTCACCCGTACGAGTGAGCGGGAGCCGGACCCGCGGGACCCGGCCGGTCAGTACGCCAGCCGGCTGCCCGTGTCCGGAACGGCCGCGCTCGCCCGCACCAGTACGTCCACCAGGGGCTCCATCCTCGGCAGCCACGGCACACCGCCCCCGCGCAGGGTGCCGCGGGCGCCGACGCCCAGCGCGGCCGGCGGCCGCTCCCAGCGAAGCTGCCCCGCGCCGGTGCGCGACGGCGGCAGGGCCACGTAGCCGCCCTCACCGTGGAACCGCAGCGAACTGGGCACCCAGTCCTGGGCGTGGAGCAACTCGCCCAGCTCCTCCAGGTCGTACGGCGCCACCAGCAGCGTGCAGCGGGTCGGGCTCGCGATCACCGGGCCGGTGCGCAGCCCGAGCCGGTCGAACTCCTCCAGCGCCCGGGCTCCCGCGGCCGCCGGGAGGCTCAGCGCGCAGGGGGCGCTTCCGCCGGTGGCCAGCAGGATCGGCGCGTCGGGGCGGTTGGTCCACCACCAGCGCACCATGCGCTCGTCGGTGGTGGCCGCCGGAAGTTCGGGATCGAAGGGGTGGGCGCCGGGCACCACGCAGTCGGGCCGGGGACAGGAGCAGCGCCCCCGGGGCTGCCCCGACTGGCGTGCGGTCAGGCGCCTGGACTCCCGCAGCGCCACACCGGGCAGCACGGGCCACCCCCACCGTGTCGCGCAGACGAGCGCCGCGTCGCGCAGCGCCCAGCGGGTCATGCGTCGCCTTCCGAGGATCTCGCGCATCAGCGCTCGTTCCTTTCCGTAACGCCATGGATCGACAAATACGTCGACAAGCACACTGACAAGGACTCAGCAGGACCGGAGGCCGATCACGGTCTTCCGGTCCTTCACACCTGTTACACCTGTGGATCTCGTGTGACCGCGCCCGGGCCCCCGGGCAGTGCGTCACCGTGCTGCTCTCCGCGGCCGTGGCCGGGGCTTTCGTGAACCGGGCGCGGAACGCGGCGTGACGGCACACGCCGGACGCCGCTCGTGCTCGCCCGCACCGCCGTATCGCCCGGCGGTCATCTGCCTGCCGTGCTCCGGTGCTCTCGGCGCGTACGAGGACGCGCCTCGTTCCCACTGCGTGGGACGCGCGGGCCAGTCGCCGGGTTCCGCCGGAACCCGGTCGCCGCTCGCCCGCTCGGTCCCTTGTGCCGTAGGTAATCGTGTACCCACGTCAATCGTGATGACGCGCTGCCGTACTGGGGGCCAGTCGACCGCGCACCGCCTGGCACAGGGTACGTTTTCAGCCAAGCTTGTGGCCACCCCCGCGGCACCTTCGGATGTTCCGGGGGCAGCGCGCGGACCCGGACCCGAAACCGGTCGGCGGGGACATCCGCGGCCTGCCGGGGCGATGCTGGACACCCGTTATCAGGGCGTGTACACCTGAAGACATTGATAGCGGAGCAGCACGACATGGGGGTTTGCGATGCTATTGACGACGCTGGTCCGCACTGAGGGCAGCCGCCCATGAGCGCCCAGCAGCCGCCGAAACTGGCCGGAATCGAATCTTCTTCGGCTCTTCCCCAGCACACTGTTCCGCCCGTGGCGGCCGCGCCCCACCGGCAGCCCGCCCCCTCCCCCCGGCCCCCGGCCGCCGACGAACCCGCACTCGCACGGCCCGTGGAGCGGCTCGCCGCCGTCCAGGACCGCCTCGCCGGGTGGATCTCCGACCTCACCACCCTCCACGACCTAACCGAACGCCTGGTGCGCACCGACACCCTGGAGAGCGCGGTGCACGAGGCGCTGCGTGCCGGAGCCGCCCTCGTGGGCGCCCGGCGCGGACTGATCGCCCTGGAGCCGGCCGACGGGCTCGGTCCCGACACCACCGTCGGACTCGGCCTGGGAGCGTCGGACATCGGCCACATCGAGACCCTCCCGCGCGACTCGGCCCCCCACGCGCGCCTCCTCGACGGGCGCCCCGGGGCCGGTGCCGGGGAAGGGAGGACAGGCCCCGGCGGCCTCCGGGAGATCACCCACCCCCACATCGCCCGGGACGAGGACCTCGACCCGCGCCACCGCGAGGTCGCAGCCCGCCTCGGCTACGCCGCCAGCCACGCCGTTCCGCTGACCGCACGGAGCACCGGGCTGCTGGGCGCCGCCGTCTGGCTGTACGACGAGCCCGCGCGTCCCACCGAGCGCCAGCGCCATCTGCTCGGCCTGTACGTGCGGCACGCCGCCGAGCACATCGCCCGCCAGGTGGACCTCGCCCGCGCCCGCTCCGCCGTGGCCACCGTGCGCGAGGAGCTGCTGCCCACCCGGCTGCCGCGGGTGCCGGGGGTGCGGCTGGCGGTACGGCACCGCACCGGCCCGCGCGGCGGCGGCGACTGGTACGACGTACTGCCGCTGCCCGAGGGGGCGCTGGGGCTGTGCGTGGGCGGTGTCACCGGATCCGGCCCGGACGCGCTGGCCGCGATGGGGCGGCTGCGGGCCTCGATGCGGGCGTACGCGGTGATGGAGGGCGAGGACCCGGTCGCGGTCCTCTCCGACCTGGAGCTGCTGCTGCGCCTGACCGAGCCGGCCCGGTCGGCGACCGTGCTGTTCGGGTACGCCGAGCGGACGCCGTCGGCCGCGGACGGTCCGGAGGCGGGCACCAGGGTCGTGCTGGCCGGGGCCGGACACTGCCCGCCGCTGATCGTCGGGCCGGAGCGAACCGAGGTCGTCGAGACCGCGCTCTCCGCGCCGCTGGGCATGCTCGCCTGCTGGGAGGCGCCCAGCGTCGAGGTGGATCTGGCGCCCGGGGAAACGCTCCTGCTCTACAGCGACGGCCTGCTGCACCGCACCGGCGAGCCGCTGGAGCGCGCCTTCACCCGGCTCCGGGCCGCGGCCGTCGCCGCCGTCCCGGCCGTACGCGCCGACCCCGACGCGCTGCTGGACCACCTGCTGCGCTCGGTGCTGCCCGGCGAGCGGGACGGTGCGGGCGGTGCCGGAGGCGGGACTGCCGGGGCCGGCGGGGAGGTCCGGGACGCGCGGGACGCCGAGGACGCCGTGCTGCTGGCCGCCTGCTTCTGAGCCCTGCCCGCAGGCCCTGTCCACAGAGCCTGTCCACAGGCCCCGGACGCCCCGGACGGGCCGGACCTACGATGGGAGTCGGCCCGCACCAGGCCCACACCACCAGCAGGAGGAGGCAGCGACGTGGCTGACCAGCAGACGCCGGAGACCCCGGAGGAGCAGGGCGAACCCACCTCGGAGGAGCCGATCAAGCAGCGGAAGAACGGCCTGTACCCGGGCGTCTCCGACGAGCTCGCCGAGAACATGAGGACCGGCTGGGCCGACACGGAGCTGCGCGACCTCGACCCCGTCCCGCAGGCCTCGCACACCGCCGAGCGCCGCGCGAGGCTCTCCGCCCGCTTCCCCGGCGAGCGCCTGGTGATCCCCGCGGGCAACCTCAGGACCCGCTCGAACGACACCGAGTACCCCTTCCGCGCCTCCGTCGAGTACGCCTACCTCACCGGCAACCAGACCGAGGACGGCGTCCTGGTCATGGAACCGAGGGCGGACGGCGGCCATGACAGCGTCCTGTACCTGCTGCCCCGCTCCGACCGCGACAACGGCGAGTTCTGGCTGGACGGCCAGGGCGAGCTGTGGGTGGGCCGCCGCAACAGCCTCACCGAGGCCGAGAAGCTCTACGGCATGCCCTGCCAGGACGTGCGCACCGTCGCCGGCGTGCTGCGCGGGGCGTCCGGCGACGTGCGCGTGGTGCGCGGCCACGACGCGGGCGTCGAGGCCGCCCTCGCCGACAAGACCACCGCCGAGCGCGACAACGCGCTGAGGGTCTTCCTCTCCGAGATGCGCCTGGTCAAGGACGACTTCGAGATCGGCGAGCTGCAGAAGGCCGTCGACTCCACCGCGCGCGGTTTCGAGGACGTCGTCCGCGTGCTGGACAGGGCGCAGGCCACCTCCGAGCGCTACATCGAGGGCACCTTCTTCCTGCGCGCCCGTGTGGAGGGCAACGACGTCGGCTACGGCTCGATCTGCGCCTCCGGGCCGCACGCGACCACCCTGCACTGGGTGCGCAACGACGGCCCCGTCCGCTCCGGCGACCTGCTGCTGCTGGACGCGGGCGTGGAGACCCACACCCTCTACACCGCCGACGTCACCCGCACCATGCCGGTCGACGGCCGCTTCACCGACCTCCAGCGGAAGATCTACGACGCCGTGTACGACGCGCAGGAGGCGGGCATCGCGGCGGTGAAGCCGGGCGCGAAGTACCTGGACTTCCACCACGCCGCGCAACGCGTGCTGGCGGAGCGGCTGGTGGAGTGGGGCCTGGTGGAGGGCCCGGTCGAGCGGGTCCTGGAGCTGGGCCTCCAGCGCCGCTGGACGCTGCACGGCACCGGCCACATGCTCGGCATGGACGTCCACGACTGCGCCGCGGCTCGCCGCGAGACCTACGCCGAGGGCACGCTGGAGCCGGGCATGTGCCTGACGGTGGAGCCGGGCCTGTACTTCCAGGAGGACGATCTGACGGTGCCCGGGGAGTACCGGGGCGTCGGCGTGCGCATCGAGGACGACATCCTCGTCACCGAGGACGGCAACCGGAACCTCTCCGCCGCGCTGCCGCGCCGCTCGGACGAGGTCGAGGCGTGGATGGCGCGCCTGCGGGGCTGACGTCCGGCGCGCCCACGCCACGGTGCGCGGGCCCCGTCCTGCCGCGGGACAGGCCGGGAGCGCGGCCGGTTCCGCGGCCGGGCTCCCGGTCGGGCCCCTGACCGGGCCCCTGGTCAGGACGCCCTCAGCAGCGAGTCCTTCCGCCACTTGAGGAGCTTGTCGAAGCAGACCATCGCGCCGTCTCCGGGACGGTTGCGGAAGTCGACGTGGTCGGCGAGGGCCTCGATCAGGAACAGGCCCCGGCCGTGCTCGTCGGTGTGGACCCCGTCGCGCGCCTCCTCGCGGAACCCGTCGCGGGCCGGGCCCGCGCTCCTGGCGAACAGGGGCCCGAAGGCGGTCACCGTATCGAGGTCCGCCGTACTGTTCGCACCGACGGCGTCGGCGGCCGTGTCGGCGACCGCGGCGCGGGGCGCGCCGCGGTACCCGTCCACGAAGCCCGGCCCGTGATCGGTCACCTCGATGCGGCACATGTCGTCATCGATGTACGCCGTCACGTGGTACTCCCCGGCGCCCGCCGGCCCCGTGTCACCGGGACCGCCGTGCTCGACCGCGTTCGCGCAGGCCTCCGAGAGCGCGACCGACAGGTCGTAGGAGACGTCGGGGTCGACCCCCGCCGTCTCCATCGCCCCGAGCAGGAGCCGCCGGGCGAGCGGGACGCTCGCAGCCTCACGCCGCAAGTGGAGAGACCACCAGATGCTCATGCTCAGCCTCCTGGCTGCGGCTCGACATACGCATACGTATTGCCCGGGGCGGCGGCGGTAAGCACGGCGGCGGCACGCTACCGCTCAATCGGCGGACCCGATGAGTTCCGCAATGTACGGAAAATGTACGAGGTGATCCCCCCGTCCGGTTGTCAACCGCGTTGGGAGGGTGCCCCGTGTCGCGGCCGAAGGGGTGATGAGATGATGGCCCGGCCATGAGAGCCCCCGTCGCGCGTGCCGCCGCCGACCTGCGACTGCTGCGGGCCGCGGTGTTCGCCGCGGTCTGCGTCACGCTGTCCGCGGCCGGGCACGTGTTCGCCGCCGGGCAGGCCCTGTCGGCGTGGACGCTCCTGGCCGGCTTCGCGGCCGTGCTCGCCACCGCCGTACCGCTGGCCGGACGCGAGCGCTCGCTGCCGGGAATCGCGGCGCTGCTGGCCCTGGGGCAGCTCGCCCTGCACTTCCTCTTCTCCTGCGGCCAGGCCGGGCACGCCGTCCCGGCCGCCCCGGCTCCTGCCGCCCCGGACCGGGGCGACGGCGGGGTGCTCGCGCTGGCCGGGCGGCTGCTGTGCAACGACCGGGCCGCCGCCGCCCTGAGCGAGGCCGAGGCCCACCGCATCGTCGCCGACGCCGGGCTCTCCGGCGCCCTCCCCGGCGGCCACACCGCCGCGGGCGCCGCCGACGCGGTGGCCGGCACGGTGACCGGCAGCGCGGCCGACTGCCTGCGGTACGCCGTGCAATCCGCCCTGTCGCTGCTCTCCGGCCCCATGCTGCTCGGCCACCTGCTGGCCGCGCTCACCATGGGCTGGCTGCTGCGCCGCGGCGACGCCGCGCTGTGGCGGCTGGTGAGGCTTTCGGCCCACTTCGCCGACGGGCTCGCCGGCGGACTCGGCGGGCCGCTCGTACGCGCCCTGCGCACCGCGCTGCGCTGCGTACGCGCCCTGCTGCGCGGGCTGCTGCCCGAGGACGCCGTGCCGGTGCGCGCCTCTCGTGCGGACGCGGCCGGCGGCCCGGTGCCGCCCGCCTCCCTGCTGCCGGCGCACTCGGTGATCAGGCGCGGGCCGCCCACCGCGCGGGATCTCGCCCTCGCGGCCTGAAGCGCACGCTCCCCCGCTCCCCCGAGCCCGGGCATGGTGCGCCTGTCGCCGCGCACCATGCCCGGGCTCGTCCGGCCGGGAGGCGACGCCTCCCCGACCCAGCGCGGTCGCGGCCGGAGAGCGCCCCATGCCTGATGAGGAGTGTCCTTCAGCATGCAGTCCCAGACACCGCCCGCCGTGCCGCCCGCCGTGCCGTCCGTCCGCCGCCTCGCAGCGGCCGGCGCCGTCGCGGCCGCCCTCGCCCTCGCCCTCGCCGGTCCGGCCGCCGCCCACATCTCCGTCAACCCCGGCGAGGCCGAGCAGGGCGGCTATACGACGATCGACGTCAAGGTCCCCAACGAGCGGGACGACGCCTCCACCGTCAAGGTGGAGCTCACCTTCCCCGCCGACCACCCGCTCGCCTCGGTGATGCCCCAGCCGGTGCCCGGCTGGGAGGTGGAGGTGACCAGGACCAGGCCGGACGAGCCCGTGGAGGCACACGGCCGGAAGCTCACCGAGATCCCCTCGAAGATCGCCTGGACGGGGACCGGCGGCGGCATCGAGCCGGGCACCTTCCAGCAGTTCCCCGTCTCCGTCGGGAAGCTCCCCGAGGACGCGGACCGGCTCGTCCTCAAGGCCGTCCAGACGTACGGCGACGAGGAGGTCGTGCGCTGGATCGAGGAGCCGCCCGCCGAGGGCGGCGAGGAGCCGGAGCACCCGGCGCCCGTGCTGAACCTCGTCCCGCCCGCCGAGGACGGCCACGGCGGCACCGAAGCCGGCGCCGGCCGGGCCGCCGCCGGGACCACTACCGATACCACCGCCCGGGGCGAGGCGGGCAGGGCGGCGGACGCCGCCGACACCACCGCCCGCGTCCTCGCCGTCACCGGCATCGCCGTCGGAGCCGCCGGCGTCGCCTTCGGCGTCCTGGCCGGACGCCGCCGCACCCCCTGACGCCCGGCCGCGCCCGGAGGGGCCCGCCCGCACCGGCGGCCCCCTCCCGGCCCGCGGCCGCGACCCACCACCGCAAGCACCACCGCAAGGAAGAAAGAACCCTCATGCACCGCACTCCGCGCCGCCACCCCCGGCGCACCCGCCGCACCCTGGGCCTGGCCCTCGCCGCCGTGCTGCTCACCGCGGGCACCGCCGCCTGCGGCACCTCCGGCGACGACACCTCCGGCGCCTCCGGAGGTGCCCCGGCCGCCGCGGACACAGGCGGCCCCAAGCAGGGCGTCGTCCTGGACAACCCCTTCGACAAGCCGGAGCTGGTCCTCACCGACACCGACGGCGAGACCTACGACCTGGTCGAGGAGACCGAGGGCCGCCCGACCCTGGTCTACTTCGGCTACACCCACTGCCCCGACGTGTGCCCCCTGACGATGAGCAACATCGCCGTCGCCAAGTCCGGACTGCCCGAGGCCGAGCAGAAGAAGCTGCGGGTCGTCTTCGTCACCTCCGACCCCGAGCGCGACACCCCGGAGTCGCTCGGCGAGTGGCTGCGCGCCCAGGACCCCGACTTCATCGGGCTCACCGGCGACTTCGAGAAGATCCAGGCCGGCGCCCGCTCCCTGGGCATCGCCCTGGAGCCGCCGGTCGAGGACGAGAACGGCGACATCGTCTCCTCCCACGGCACCCAGGTCCTGGCCTTCCTGCCCGAGGACGACCGGGCGCACGTCCTCTACACCGAGGACGTGCCTGTCGAGACCTACGAGAAGGACCTGCCCGCACTCGCCCAGGGAGAGCTGCCGTGAACCGCCGGAACCACCGTCCCGTCCGCCGGGCCCTCGGCCCGGCCCTCGCCGCCGTGCTGCTCACCGCGGGCACCGCCGCCTGCGGCACCTCCGGCGACGACACCTCCCCGGGCCCGGAGCTGACCGTGGAGGGCGCTTACGTACCCGAGCCGGTCACCGCCGACCGGGCGGGCGGCTTCCTGGTCGTCCGCAACGACGGCGACACCGCCGACCGGCTCGTCTCGGCCGCCAGCGACCTCTCCGACGACGTGCAGATCCATGAGACCTCCGGCGGGCGGATGCGGCGGGTGGACTCCCTGCCCGTGCCCGCGAACGGCACTCTGGAGCTCAGCCGGGGCGGCAACCACCTGATGTTCATGGATCTTGAGCACAAGCCCGCCGAGGGCGAGAAGGTCTCGGTGGAGCTGCGCTTCGAGAAGTCCGATCCGATCACCGTCGAGGTCCCGGTCGAGGCGGTCAACCACGTCCCCGGCGCCTCCGGGCACACCGGGCACTCCGGACAGTGAGGCAGGTACCCGCGTCATGACCGTCACCGCTCCCCGCGCCCCGTCACGGCCGGCCGGCCGGCACGGCCTGTCCGGGCTGTCCGGCCTGTCCGGTCCGCTCGGCGTGCTGGGCGTGCTGGGCGTGCTGTCGGCGCTGCTGCTCGGCGGCGCCGCGCCCGCCGCCGCGCACGCCACGCTGACCGGCAGCGACCCGGCGCGGGGAACGGTGGTGGATGAAGCTCCCCGGCAGGTGACGCTCACCTTCTCCGAGAGCGTGTCGCCGGCGGACGACGCCATCCGCGTCCTCGCACCCGACGGCGGGCGCGTGGACACCGAAGAGCCGCGGGACCTCTCCGCGGGCGGCGGGATCCGGCACGGCACCGGGCTGCGCGACGGGCTGCCCGACGGCACCTACACCGTCGTCTGGAAGGCGGTCTCGGCCGACAGCCATCCCGTCTCCGGTGCCTTCACCTTCTCCGTCGGCGCCCCCTCTCGGACCTCCGCCGCCGTGCCCGAGGAGGAGCCGGGCGGCGGCGCGGTCGGCGTGCTCCACGGCATCGCCCGCTACGCCGCCCACACCGGCTTCGTGCTGCTCGTCGGCGGAGCGGTCTTCGTCCTCGGCTGCCTGCCCGCCGCCGCCCGGACGCGGTCGGTGCAGCGCCTGGTGGTGGCCGGCTGGGTCGCACTGACCGCCGCCACCGTCGCGGTCCTGCTGCTGCGGGTCCCGTACACCGGCGCGGGCGGGCCGGGCGACATGCTCGACACGGGCGCGCTCGGCACGGTGCTGGAGACCCGGACGGGTACGGCGCTGGTGTCCCGGCTGCTGCTGCTCGCGGTGGCGGCGCTGCTCGTCTCGCTGCTCTTCGGGGCGTACGCCCGGCGGAGCGGCGGGGGGCCCGGGAGCGGGGAGGGATCCGAGGGCGGCGACGGCGGCGGGGAGCAGGCCGGCCGCGGCCTCCGCGACCGGCGAAACCAGCGGAACCTGATCTTCGGCGTCTTCGGTCTGTCGGCGGGCGGCGCGGTCGTCGCCGTGGGGCTCGCCGCGACCTGGGCCGCGGCCGGGCACGCCTCGACCGGCGTCCAGACCGCCGTGGCGGTACCGGCCGACATCGTCCACCTGCTCGCCGTCGCCGTCTGGCTTGGCGGTCTGGCGGCGCTGCTCACCGCGCTGCGGTGGGGGCCCGCGGTGGGCGGGGAGGCGGTGCGCCGCTTCTCGCGGATCGCACTGGGCTGCGTTGCCGTCCTCGCCGCCACCGGCCTCTACCAGTCCTGGCGGCAGGTCGGCGGCTGGGCGGCGCTGACCTCCACCTCGTACGGACGGCTGCTGCTGGTCAAGGTCGCGCTGGTGACGCTGCTGTTCGGGGCCGCCCGGCTCTCCCGCCGCCACGCCGCCGAGGCGGCGGACGCTAACGGGGGGCCCGTCCCCGAGCCCGTTCCCGAACCGGCATCCGTTCCCGGACCGGCGCCCGTCCCCGAGCCGGGCCCGGCCGTCACCCCCGAGCGCGCCGCGCAGCTCGCCCGCCAGCGCGCCGCGGTCGAGGCCGCGCGCCGCAGGCGGGAGCGCGACGCCGACCCGGCACGCGCCGGGCTGCGGCGCTCGGTGCTCGGCGAGGCGGCCGTCGCGGCGGCCGTCCTCGCCGTGACGACCCTGCTCACCGCGGCCGAGCCCGCCCGTACCGCCGCGGCGTCCGGCACCGCGTCCGGTACGGCGTCCGACGCGGCCGCCGGGCAGCGGCGGGAGCAGGGCGGATCCGGTTCCGACCGCTGCGGGCCGCTGGTCCTCACCGTCCCCTTCGACACCGGCGGCCCGGACGGCGCGGGCCGGGCGCAGCTCCTGCTGGACCCGGGCAGGAGCGGCGGCAACTCCCTGCTGGTGCGCACCACCACCACCGGCGGCGAGCCCCTGGACGCGCCCGAGGTCCGGGTCGCCTTCACCCTTCCCGCCCGGGACGCCGGCCCGCTGACCGCACCTCTGGAGCGGACCGGCGAGGGCCGCTGGTCCGCCTCCGGACTCCAGCTCCCCCTGCCGGGCGCCTGGGAGGCCGCCGTGACCGTGCGGACCTCCGACATCGACCAGGTGACCGAGCGGAAGACCTTCGGGCTCGACTGACCGGCGCCCGCCACCACCCGTACCACCCGAGAACCGAGACTGGGCAGCGATGACACACCACCCCGACACCGGCCCCGAGCAGTCCACCGACCCCCGCCCCGGTCCCTCCCGCCGCCGTCTGCTCGGCGCCGCGGGCGCGGCCGGCGCCGCCGGGGTGGCGCTCGGCGCGGCGGGCGGCGCCCTGGGCACGGCCGCCGCCACCGAGCCGCCCACCGCGCTGTCCACGGTCGGCAGCAGCCGCGTCCCCTTCCGCGGCGACCACCAGCCGGGCATCACCGAGCCCGCGCAGGCGCACGGGCACCTCCTCGCCCTCGACCTGGCGCCGGGCGCCGGGCGGAAGGAGGCCGCCGCGCTGCTGCGCCGCTGGACGCGGACGGCCGAGGCGCTGATGGCGGGCGAGACGCCCGCCGCCCGGCTGCACGACACCGGCATCGCCCTGGACGCCGGACCGTCCTCCCTCACCGTCACCTTCGGCTTCGGCCGCACCTTCTTCGACCGCACGGGCCTGGCCGCGCGCCGCCCTTCCGCCCTCGCCCCGCTGCCCCCGTTCTCGGCCGACGAGCTGGACACCGGGCGTTCCGGCGGCGACCTGTGGGTGCAGATCGGCGCCGACGACGCCCTGGTCGCCTTCCACGCGCTGCGCACCCTCCAGCGCGAGGCGGAGGGCACCGCCCGGGTGCGCTGGCAGATGAACGGCTTCAACCGCTCCCCGGGCGCCACCGCCGCCCCCCGCACCGCCCGCAACCTGATGGGCCAGATCGACGGCACCAACAACCCCAGGGAGACGGACGAGGACTTCCGGCAGCGCGTCTTCGTGCCCGCCGGCGGTGATCCGGAGTGGATGGCGGGCGGCTCGTACGCGGTGGTGCGGCGGATCCGGATGCTGCTGGACGACTGGGAGCGCCTCCCGCTCGACCGCCAGGAGAAGGTGATGGGCCGGCGCAAGTCCGACGGCGCCCCGCTGTCGGGCGGCTCCGAGAACACCCCGGTGGACCTGGACAAGCGGGGCACGGACGGCGGCCCGGCCATCGCCGCCGACGCCCACGTACGGGTGACGGCGCCCGCGTCCAACGGCGGCGCGGCGATGCTGCGGCGCCCCTTCTCCTACCACGACGGCTTCCGCGACGACGGGTCGCCGGACGCCGGGCTGCTGTTCATCGCCTGGCAGGCGGACCCGATGCGGGGCTTCGTGCCCGTACAGCGCAAGCTCGACCGGGGGGACGCCCTGTCCCGCTTCATCCGGCACGAGGCGAGCGCGCTGTTCGCGGTGCCGGGCGGCGCGCGCGAGGGCGAGTACGTCGGCCAGCGCCTGTTCGAAGGCTGAGACCGCGGGCTGCCCGTCCCCCGGCCGGACTACTGTGGACGGCATGTCATCCGTGAGCCGCTACACCTACCTGGGCCCCGAGGGCACCTTCACCGAGGCCGCGCTCCGCACCCTCCCGGAGGCGGCCACGCGCGAGCTGGTGCCGATGGTGTCGGTGCCCGCCGCGCTGGACGCCGTGCGCAACGGGGAGGCGGGCGGCTCGCTGGTGCCGATCGAGAACTCGGTCGAGGGCGGGGTCACCGCGACCCTGGACGAGCTGGCCACCGGCCGGCCGCTGATGATCTACCGCGAGGTGCTGCTGCCGATCGCCTTCGCGCTGCTGGTGCGGCCGGGCACCGCGCTGGAGTCGGTCAAGACGGTGACCGGTCACCCGGTCGCCCAGCCGCAGGTGCGCCGGTGGCTGGCGGAGCATCTGCCCGACGCCCAGTGGGAGTCGGCGGCCTCCAACGCGGACGGTGCCCGGCTGGTGCAGGAGGGCCGCTACGACGCGGCGTTCGCGGGCGAGTTCGCGGCGGCGACGTACGGTCTGGAGCCGCTGGTGACCGGCATCCACGACGCGGAGAACGCCGCCACGCGCTTCGTGCTGGTCGGCCGGCCGGGGCGGTCCGCGGCGCAGACGGGCGCGGACA
Source organism: Streptomyces shinuiensis (assembly GCF_043660855.1). NCBI lineage: Bacteria > Bacillati > Actinomycetota > Actinomycetes > Kitasatosporales > Streptomycetaceae > Streptomyces > Streptomyces shinuiensis. The sequence goes on from NZ_JBIHML010000001.1 coordinate 2,843,417, forward strand.
AGACCTCGGTGGTGCTGTGGCTCGGCGACGACCACCCGGGTGCGCTGCTGGAACTGCTCCAGGAGTTCGCGGTGCGGGGCGTGAACCTGGTGCGGATCGAGTCGCGGCCGACGGGCGAGGGCCTCGGCCGGTACTGCTTCTCGGTGGACACCGAGGGGCACATCTGCGACCGGCGGGTGGGCGAGGCGCTGATGGGGCTGCGGCGGATCTGCCCGAAAGTGCGCTTCCTGGGATCGTATCCGCGGGCGGGTGTGGAGCCGTCGCAGACCACACCTCTGCGGCGGGGGACGACGGACGACGAGTTCGCGGAGGCGGCGGACTGGCTGGCGCGCTGCGTCGACGGCCGCGCCTGAGGGGTGTGCGATCCTCCGCGGAAGTTATCCACAGGGCCGGTGGCCGTCCTGTGTACAACACGGAACGATCAAACGGTCATTCCGGGCAAGTAGCTCAAATCTCCCTTCTGTGTTCACAACCCCTCAGAAACTCTGCATCCGATCAATTCGATTGATCGGCACCCGAGAGGGTGGCATTTCCATCCGAAAAGGCGTGTAGAAGATGCGAGAGGGGGGAATCGATGGGCGAGCGCGAATCCCGCACGTGCGCCCCCTCCGTCTTCCACAGGATTTCCATAGCCCCTGTGGAAAACTCGGCGGTGTCCCCCCGGGCTGTGGATAACAATCGCCACTCCTCCCGGCCCGGAACCGCCTCCGGCCCTCTCCGCGGGCCCGGACGAGCCCGCCCGGCCTCGAACGCGCCGTCTCGCACGCGCCGCCCCGCGCTCTCCCGCACGCCTTTGCGCACACCCCTGCGCCGCCGCCCCTCAGCCCACCTCCGCACTCCCGCACCACTCCGTACGGTGACAGCGGTAATTCCCTTGACGGCCCTCCTCTTCCATTCCACCGCAGACGACAAAAGCCGCATAACGCCACGTACCGCCATATCGGGTCGAGCGGATCCCACGCCCCCGGTACCCTGACGGCGTGATTGACCTTCGCCTGCTCCGTGAGGACCCAGACCGTGTGCGCGCCTCCCAGCGCGCCCGTGGAGAGGACGTCGGCCTCGTCGACGCCCTGCTCTCCGCCGACGAGCGGCGCAGGTCGTCCGGCGTCCGCTTCGACGAACTGCGCGCCGAGCAGAAGCAGCTCGGCAAGCTGATCCCGAAGGCCGCCGGCGACGAGAAGGCCGAACTGCTCAGTCGCGCCGGTGAGCTGTCCACCGCGGTCAAGGCCGCCGACGCCGAGCGCGACGAGGCCGACGCCGAGGCGCAGCGGCTCCTCCTCCGGCTCGGCAACCTCGTCCATCCCGAGGTCCCCGTCGGCGGCGAGGACGACTTCACCGTCCGCGAGACGCACGGCACCCCGCGCGACTTCGGCGCCGAGGGCTTCGAACCCAGGGACCACCTGGAGCTCGGCCAGGCGCTCGGCGCGATCGACGTCGAGCGTGGCGCCAAGGTCTCCGGCTCGCGCTTCTACTACCTCACCGGCGTCGGCGCCCTGCTGGAACTGGCCCTGGTCAACGCCGCGATCGCGCAGGCCACCGAGGCCGGCTTCATCCCGATGCTCACCCCCGCGCTGGTCAAGCCGCGTGCCATGGAGGGCACCGGCTTCCTCGGCCAGGCCGCCGAGAACGTCTACCACCTGGAGAAGGACGACTACTACCTCGTCGGCACCTCCGAGGTACCGCTCGCCGCCTACCACATGGACGAGATCGTCGAGGCGGACAAGCTCCCGCTGCGCTACGCGGGCTTCTCCCCCTGCTTCCGCCGCGAGGCCGGCACGTACGGCAAGGACACCCGCGGCATCTTCCGCGTCCACCAGTTCGACAAGGTGGAGATGTTCTCCTATGTGACCCCCGAGGAGTCCGAGGCCGAGCACCGGCGGCTGCTGGAGTGGGAGAAGCAGTGGCTGACCGGCCTGGAGCTGCCGTTCCGGGTGATCGACGTGGCCACCGGCGACCTGGGCGCCTCCGCCTCGCGGAAGTTCGACTGCGAGGCGTGGATCCCCACCCAGGGCAAGTACCGCGAGCTGACCTCGGCTTCGAACTGCAACGAGTTCCAGGCCCGCCGGCTGTCCATCCGGATGCGCCAGGAGAAGAAGGTGCGCCCGCTGGCCACCCTCAACGGCACGCTGTGCGCGGTGCCCCGCACCATCGTGGCCCTGCTGGAGAACCACCAGCGGGCCGACGGATCGGTCCGCGTGCCCGAGGTGCTCCGCCCCTACCTCGGCGGGCGCGAGGTGCTGGAGCCCGTGTCCCGGTGAGTACCGGAGCGCCGGGCTTCCCCTTCCGGCTGGTCGCCACCGATCTCGACGGCACGCTGCTGCGCAGCGACGACACCGTCTCGGCCCGCACCCGCGACGCGCTCGCCGCCGCCACGGCGGCGGGCGCCGCGCACATCGTGGTGACCGGCCGCGCCGTGCCCTGGACCCGGCACGTCCTGGACGAGCTCGGCTACGACGGCCTGGCCGTCTGCGGGCAGGGCGCGCAGGTCTACCACGCGGGCGAGCACCGGCTGCTGACCTCCGTCACGCTCGACCGGCAGCAGGCCCGGCTGGCGCTGGAGAAGATCGAGACGGAGACCGGCCCGCTGGCCGTGGCCGCCTCACGGGACGGGCTGGACGGCGAGGTGCTGCTCGGGCCGGGCTACCGGCCGATCGGCGAGGAGCTTCCCGCGGTCGCCGGGGCCGACCCGGACGAACTGTGGACCGAGCCCCTGAACAAGCTGTACATCCAGCACCCCGGGCTGGACGACGACACGCTGGCCGACGCCGCCCGGCGGATCGCGGGCGATCTGGTGAGCGTGGTGATGGCGGGCGAGGGCGTCGTCGAACTGCTGCCGCTGGGACTGTCCAAGGCCCGCGGCCTGTCGATCGCCGCACGCCGCCTGGGCCGCTCGGCCACCGCCACGATCGCCTTCGGCGACATGCCCAACGACGTCCCGATGTTCGCCTGGGCCGCCCACGGCGTCGCCATGGCCGACGCCCACCCGGAACTGCTCGCGGTGGCCGACGAGGTGACCGCGTCCAACGACGAGGACGGCATCGCGGTCGTGCTGGAACGGCTGCTCCCCGGCCTGTGAACCGCCGATCCGTGAGCGGGGGTGCCCCGGGTCAGTCCGGTGCCGGGCCCCCACCGGTGCCCTCCAGCACCGCCCGGCAGATCTCGTGGAGCCGCCGGGTCTGCTCGGGGGTGAGGTTGTCGAACAGGGAGAGCCGGACCTGCTCCACATGGCCGGGCGCGATGGCCTCCAGCTCGGTCAGCCCCTCGTCGGTCAGCGTGGCCAGGGTGGTGCGGTGGTCGGCGGGGTGCTGGCACCGGCTGACCCACCCCTTGGCCTCCAGCCGGGCGACCGCGTGGGAGAGCCTGCTGGCCGAGGAGCGGGTGGTCCGGGCGAGCCGGCTCATGGTGAGGGTGCGCCCGGGCGCCTCGGAGAGCATGGCCAGGATCTGGTAGTACGCCAGCGGCATCCCGGCGTCGTGCTGCAACTGCCGGTCCAGTTCCTCGCGTACGCGCTGGGTGGCGGCCAGGAACGCCCGCCAGGTCCGCTGCTCTTCGTCGTCCAGCCACCGTGTCGTGCCCATGTTTCCAGCGTACGAGGCCGGAGGGCGGTGCCCTCCGGCCTCGGTGCTCGGTGTTCGGTCCTCTGTGCCCGGCGATCGGCGCCCGGTCACTCCTCGCCGGCGAGGGTGAGGGTGCGCAGCTTCCGCCCGGCGTACCAGGCGCCGGCGACGGTCACCGCCGCCAGCAGCACCGCGGCGGCCGGCAGTCCGACGTCGGAGGCGATGCCCGCGCCCGGCGCGGTCTTCTCGGCCAGCGCCAGGGCCCACTGCTGAACGCTGAGGGTCCGGGCGCCGGGGACGAGGCTGCCGATGAGCGCCTCCCAGATCAGGGCGTAGACCAGGCCGAAGACGACGGCCTGCCGGCTGACCGTGCCCAGCAGCAGGAAGAGCGCACTGTAGGCGACGGACGCGGCGACCGCGGCGACGGCGTAGGCGACGGCGATCTGCCGGCTGTTGCCGTTGAGGACGAACCCGGCGATCAGCATGGGGACCGCGGAGAACACCATGGTGACGCCGACGGCGACGGTCAGCTTGGTGAGGATGATCGTCGGCCGCTTCAGCGGCTTGGCCAGCAGGTAGACGATCGAGCCGTCGTCGATCTCCGGGCCGATCGCGCCGGTCCCGGCGATCACGCCGATCAGCGGGACCATGGTGGCCAGCGCGAAGCCGCCGAGCACCTGGTTGGCGACGGCGTCGTCGGCGCCGACCAGCAGGCGGACCGCGACGGAGATCGCGATCAGTACGGCGGGCAGGACGAACAGGATCAGCGCCCGGCGGCGGCCGAGCAGGGCCCGGTAGGTGAGCCGGGCGACCGTGGGGTCGTACATCGGTGTGGGGCTCCTTGGTTCTCAGGCGGTCTCGGGGTCCTCGGCGGCCTGGGTTTTCTCAGGCCGTGACGAGGTAGGAGAAGACGCTCTCCAGGGACTCGTCCGAGGGCGAGACCGTGAGGAGCCGGATCCCGTGCTCGCGGGCGATGCGCGGGAGCTGCTCGGTGAAGCGCGTGAAGTCGATCGCCTGGACGCGCAGGGCGCGTTCGGACCAGTCGAGTTCGATGCCCGCCGTGCTGGGATCGGCGATCAGTGCGGCGGCCAGCGCGCGGTCGTCGCTGGAGCGCACCAGATAGCGGTGGGGGCGGTCGGTCATCAGCCTGCGGATGCGCCGGAAGTCGCCGGAGGCCGCGTGCCGTCCCGCGACGATCACCTCGATGTGGGAGGCGAGCTGCTCGACCTCCTCCAGGATGTGGGAGGAGAACAACACCGTGCGGCCCCCGTCGCCCATCCGCCGCAGCAGTTCCATGAGCTGCATGCGCTGGCGCGGATCCATGCCGTTGAACGGCTCGTCCAGCAGCAGCACGGACGGTTCGTGGACGAGCGCGGAGGCCATCTTCACGCGCTGCCGCATGCCCTTGCTGTAGGTGGAGACCTTCCGGTCCTGGGCGTACTCCATCTCCACGGTGGCCAGGGCCCGCCGCGCGGCCCCGCCCGGGTCGGGCAGGCCGTGCAGCTCGGCGTTGGCCAGCACGAACTCGCGGCCGGTGAGGAAGTCGTACATCGCCTCGCGCTCGGGGACGACTCCGATCTCCCGGTAGACCTGCTCGTTGCGCCAGATCGCCGCGCCGTCGAGGGTGACGGATCCGGTGGAGGGCGCCAGGAAGCCGCCCATCATGTTGATCAGCGTGGACTTGCCCGCGCCGTTGGGGCCGAGCAGCCCGGTGACGCCCGGCCCGATGTCCATGGTCACGTCGTTGACGGCGACCACGTTGCCGAACCAGCGGGACACATGGTCGATGCGGATGGTGGTCATGGGTCAGGCCGCCTTCTCGTTCCTCGTCCGATGCTTCGCCGTCCGGTCCCCGGTCATCACAGGCCCGCCTTGCGGTAGCGGCCCGTCAGCGCCGCCCAGCAGCCGGCGATCAGGGCGAGGGTGACCAGCACGTAGACGGCCGCCGCGGCGGTGCCGGGCTCGTGGGCTCCGGGGAAGCCGGAGGTGCCGCCGAGGAACGCCGACTGGATGCCGTCGACGAGCGTGCCGGGGGAGGCCAGGCCGAGCCAGGTGACGGCGGTGGCGTTGCCGGCCTGGAACTCGGCGACCGCCTGGACGGTGGTGACCGCGAAGTAGGGGATGGTGAGCACCGCGATGACCGCGGCGACACCGAAGCCCCGGCGCGGGGTGAGCGCGGCGACCAGCAGGCCGATGCCCGCGTGGAGCACGGAGAACACCGCGGTGGAGCCCAGCCCCTGGAGGAACTGCGTGCTCTGGTCGGCGAAGCCGAGCTTGGCCAGCAGCCCGCCCGCGTACAGCACCACCAGCGGCAGGGAGGTGAACAGGAACAGCGCCGCGGTCATGGCCGCGTACTTGGCCCCCACGTAGTCCGCGCGCTCGATCGGGCGCGAGAAGTACAGCGGCACGGTGCGGAAGCGCAGGTCCAGGGAAGCCGACTGCGGGGCCTGAGCGGCGATGTAGAGGCCGATGACCGGCTGCATCACCAGCACGTAGTCGGTGTACCGCAGCGGCAGTTCGGAGGCGCCGGTGACAATGGTGACCGCGACCATCGCGCCCGCGGGCAGGACCATCACGGCCAGCAGGATGAACGGCAGCACCTTGGACTTCGCCGAGCGGCCCAGGCCGTACGCGCCGCGCAGGGACTGGACCAGCAGCGACCACCGGGCGTAGGAGCGGCCCAGGCGGGGGCCGTCGTAGTGGCGGTAGCCGATGTTGTGGATGCTGGCGTCCTCGCCGCGCTGGGCGGGGACGGCGGCTCCGGGATGGGTGCCGGGGTGGTTGCCCGTGTCAGACCGCATCGGTGCTGCCTCCCTTCTGCGTACTCTTCTCGGCGGCCTGCTCCGCGGCCCGCTCGTCGGCTTCCTCGCCGGCTTTCCCGGTGGTGCCCGCGGCGCCGGGTGTCTGGAAGACCTCGGCGATGCGGTGCCTGCGCTGCTCCATGCGGACCAGACCCAGGCCCAGCTCCGCGACCGTGTCGCGGACGGTGTCGTGGACGGCCTCGGAGCCCGCCTCGACCAGCAGCACGTGCCCGGCGCCCGGCAGGCCCTCGCCGCCCGCGCCGGGAGGCGCCACGGTGAGCCCGGCCCGGGTCAGGGCGGTACGCAGGGCGGCGGTCCCGTCGGGATGGGCGTCGGTGTCGGTGACCTCGACGGCCAGGGTGGTCGTCTCCTGGGTGAAGCTGGCGGTGGAGGAGGAGCGCAGCAGCTTCCCGCCGTCGATGACGACGACGTGGTCGCAGGTGCGCTCCAGTTCGCCCAGCAGGTGCGAGGTGACCAGCACCGAGATGCCGAAGTCGGTGTGGACGCGGCGGATCAGGCCGAGCATGTCGTCGCGGCCGACCGGGTCGAGGCCGTTGGTGGGCTCGTCCAGCAGCACCAGCCGCGGATCGTGGACGAGCGCCTGGGCCAGCTTGACCCGCTGCTTCATGCCCGTCGAGTAGCCGCCCATGGGGCGGTAGCGCTCCTCGTACAGGCCGACGTGGCGCAGGGTGTCGGCGGTGCGCTCGCGGGCGGCGGAGACGGGCAGGCCGGACATACGCGCCATGTGGACGACGAACTCGGTCGCCGACACGTCGGGCGGCAGGCAGTCGTGCTCGGGCATGTACCCGACGCGCTCGCGGATGGCGCCGCCCTCGGTGGCCACGTCCAGGCCGAGTACGGAGGCGGTGCCCTCGCTGGCCGGGGCCAGGCCCAGGAGGATCTTGATGAGGGTGGACTTGCCCGCACCGTTGGCGCCCACCAGTCCGGTCACCCCGGGTTCGATCTGCATGGTGAGCCGGTCGAGCGCGGTAACCCGGGGGTACCGCTTGCTGAGGCTTTCGGTCGCGATCACAGTCACGCCCACGACCGTAGTACCGCTTGTCAACGGTCACGTCACCCCGGGGGCGTGATTGTTTCTCGTACCGGAGGCGTAGATGCCCCTAAGGGCTCCTCCGGCGGGGTAGGTCCTGGTCGGGTCCGGTGTCATGCCGGGGAGACCGGCTACCCGGACTGCGCGAGTGTCGGGCGCGGTGGGAGGAGAGGCACGCATGGAAGCGGCGGCAGGATCGGGACCGGCGGGACCAGGTGGTCCCGGGAGCGCGCGGGAACGGCGTGTGACCGGAGCGGACGGCGTGGAGCTGTGCGTCGCCGAGCTGGGCGAGGCGGTGGGAGCGGACGGGAGCCGCCGCCCCACGGTGGTCCTGCTGCACGGCTACCCGGACTCCAAGGAGGTCTGGGCGCCGGTGGCCGAGCGGCTGGCGGACCGCTTCCACGTGGTGCTTTACGACGTACGCGGCTGCGGCCGGTCCGCCGCCCCGAAGCCGCTGCGCGGCGGCTTCACGCTGGAGCGGCTGACCGGCGACTTCCTGGCGGTCGCGGACGCGGTCAGCCCCGGAGCCCCGGTGCACCTGGTCGGGCACGACTGGGGTTCGGTGCAGGGCTGGGAGTTCGCCACGGCCGAGCGCACCCGGGGCCGGATCGCATCCTTCACCTCGGTGTCCGGGCCGTCCCTGGATCACCTCGGGCACTGGTTCCGCAGGCGGCTGGCCCGGCCCACCCCGCGGCGTCTGGCCCAGGCGCTGGGGCAGGGCGCCCGCTCCTGGTACGTGTACGCGATGCACGTGCCCGTCCTGCCGGAGCTGGCCTGGCGGGGGCCGCTGGGCAGGGCCTGGCCGGGCATGCTGCGGCGCTCCGAGGGCTTCTCGGGCGACGGCCACCCCGCCCCCTCGCTGCCCCGCGACGCCGCGCACGGCCTGTGGCTGTACCGCGACAACGTGCGGGACCGGGTGCGGCGGCCGCGCGAGGACGCCTACGCCCATGTGCCCGTACAGCTCGTCACCCCGACCGGGGACCCCTTCCTCTCCCCCGCGCTGCGGGACGAGGCGGAGCGGTGGACGCCCCGGCTGACGTGCCGCGCCCTGCCGGCCGGCCACTGGGCGCCGCGCACCCGGCCCGACCGGCTGGCCGCCTGGATCGGCTCGTTCGTCGAGGACTGCGAGGCGCACGGGGCGCACGGGGCGCACGGGGCAGGCGGGGAGCGCGGGGCGTACGGCGGTGGGGAGGTGGGCGCACCGGCGACGGTGCGGCGCGGCGGGCGGAGCGGGCGCCGGGGGCGCGCGCGGCAGGAGGCGTACGCGGAGCACTTCGGCGGCCTGCTGGTACTGGTCACCGGCGCGGCCCGGGGCATCGGCCGCGAGACGGCGCTGGCCTTCGCCCGGGCCGGCGCCCGGGTCGTCGCCGTGGACATCCGGGGCGAGGAGGCGGCGCGTACGGCCGAGCTGGCCCGGCGGGCCGGCGCGCAGGGGGCGTGGGCGGAGACGGTGGACGTCTCCGACGGAGCGGCGATGGAGGCGCTGGCGCGGAGGACGGCCGCCGAGCACGGCGTGGTGGACGTACTGGTCAACAACGCCGGGATCGCGGCGGCCGGGCCGTTCCTGGAGCACACCGCGGACGACTGGGAGGCGGTCCTGGGCTCCAACCTGTGGGGCACCGTCCACGGCTGCCGCCTCTTCGGACGGCAGATGTCCGAGCGGGGGCAGGGCGGCCACATCGTCAACGTCGTCTCCTGCGCCGCCTACGAGCCCACCCGGGCCCTGCCCGCGTACTGCACCTCCAAGGCGGGGGCGCTGATGCTCAGCCATGTGCTGCGCGCGGACCTGGCCGGCGAGGGCATCGGGGTCTCGGCGGTCTGCCCCGGCATCGTCAGCACCTCGATCATCTCGGACACGCGCTTCCGCGGCACCGACGAGCGGGACGTCGAGCGCCGCCGCAAGAGGGCCCTCCAGGTCTACCGGATCCGCAGGTTCGCCCCGGAGAGGATCGCCGACGCGGTGCTGCGCTCGGTCATCCGCGACAAGGCGGTGGTCCCGGTGAGCCTTGAGGCGTGGGGCGGTGTGGTGCTGGCCCGGCTGGCGCCGAGCGCGCTGCGGGCGTTCGCGCGGATCAACGTACGGGCGTGAGGAGTGTCCGCGGCCCCGGTGAGCGTGAGAACGGTGAACGCGAAAACGAGGTGCGCCGCGGTGGGTCCCGGGGCACCCTGGCCGGATATGGACGACAGGCGCCGCAAGCGGATCTCGAAGTACGTCGCACGGCACCTGCGGCACGCTCCCGAGCGGATCGGGCTCGCCCTGGACGACCACGGCTGGGTGGGTGTCGGGGAATTGCTGGAAGCCGCGGCACGCCACGACTTCCGGCTCACCCGCGAGGAGCTGGAGGAGGTCGTCGCCACCAACGACAAGCGGCGCTTCACGCTCGATCCCGAGCGGGACCGCATCCGGGCCGCCCAGGGACACACCGTCGGCGTGGATCTGGGCCTGCCTCCCGCCGAACCACCCCCGTACCTCTTCCACGGAACGGTCGGACGGTACGTGGCGGACATCCGGCGGGACGGCCTGCGGGCGATGGCGCGTCACGACGTCCACCTCTCGCCCGACCGCGAGACGGCCGCCGCCGTGGGGGCGCGGCGCGGGAGGCCGGTGGTGCTGGTGGTCGACGCCGGGGCGATGCACCGGGACGGGTACGCGTTCCGGGTCAGCGACAACGGGGTGTGGCTGGTGCCGCGCGTACCGCCGGGGTACCTGCGCCGGCCCGGCTGACCCCGGGCCGCCCGGCCGCGGGCCGGCGGCGCGCCGAGGAGCCCGGCTTCCGCACCGCGTACACCTACGAGCACCTGTCCCGGCGCGTCCCGTTCCGCGACGGGCCGTGATCCGCCGTGCTGCCCGCCCTGACGGCCGCCACGGAACGGCTACGCCCGGGCACCTTCGTCACCTCGGTCAAGCCTCGTTCACCCATCACACGCTGACCTGCGGGAATACCGCAAGGGCTCGGAAAGGACCATGAGCGCTCAGACCGGTTCGACGGCGATGCGGGGGAGGCACAGCCGACGGAGGTCGTCCGTGTCGCTCGTGATGACAGTGACGTCGCCGTGCTCCGCGTGAGCCGTGGCCGCGAGCATCGCGTCGATGGCGTACTTGTGACCGGGCAGGCTTTCCGCGGCGAGCAGCCTGCTCGCCGTACGTGCGATCTCCTCCGTGACGGGACGCACCTTGGTCAGGGAAACCGCGTGGTCGAACGCCGCCTGCGGCACCTTCGGGTCGCGTGCCTCGACCAGCGTGGCGGCGCTCGTCACGACGAGCAGGTCCAGTCTGCGGGCGACGTCCAGCCATACGGTCATGTCGCGGTGCCGACGGGAGAGCTTGGAGAGGGCCTCGCTGTCGAGAACGAGAGTCCCGCTCATGCGGCGTCCGCTGGAGCGGACGCACTGCGGTGGGCAGCGTGGTGGGCACGGATGCGCCCGGCCCTGTCCGATACTTCGGCGGGGTCGACAGGACCGTGCTCCGCTTCGGCGGTGGCGATGTACTCGTCGATGGCCTCGCGCTGGAGCTGCCGCTGCACGGCCTCCTCGATATAGGAGGAGACGCCCTGCCTGCCGGCGCGTGCGCGGACCGCCTCCAGGGTCTCGGCTCGCAGGGAGACGCTGGTGACTCGGGTCTTGCCGGGGCGGGGTGTGTCCATGGGAGCAGTGTATTACACGACCTGTTAACTCTCCGGTGTTCCGCAGTGGCCACCGGCGGCCCACTGCGGCCCGCTGTCGCTCTGACGCCTGCCCTGTTCGATGTCAGCCACGTCCAGCCCCTCCGCACAGGCCGGTTCCACATGGGACGTGAGGTGCCCCGCCTCGGCCGGCCCGGCGAAGGTACGCCCCGATCCGCTCGGCGCCCCCGGGCGTCGGGCTGGGCAACGGCAGCAGCTCCTGACCTCCGATCGACTGCCGCAGCGGGAAGCCCGCGTAAGGTCGGGGCATGCGTCTGAGCACCGTGATCCTTCCCGTCGACCGCTGGCACGAGGGAGGGTGTGCCAAGTGGCGGCGCGCCGAGGAACTCGGCTTCCACACCGCCTACACCTACGACCACCTGTCCTGGCGCGTCCCGTTCCGCGACGGGCCGTGGTTCGGCGCGCTGCCGACCCTGACGGCCGCCGCGGGCGCCACGGAGCGGATGCGCCTGGGCACCCTCGTCACCTCGCCCAACTTCCGGCATCCGGTGACGCTGGCCAAGGAGCTGATCTCCCTCGACGACATCTCGGGCGGCCGGATCACCCTGGGCATAGGCGCGGGCGGCAGCGGCTTCGACGCGACCGCGCTCGGGCAGGAGCCGTGGACACCGCGCGAGCGCGCCGACCGGTTCGCCGAGTTCGTGCCGCTGCTGGACCGGCTGCTCACCGAGGATTCGGTCTCCAACCGGGGCGCTTTCTACTCCGCCGGCGGGGCCCGGAACATCCCCGGCTGCGTGCAGCGGCCCCGGCTGCCGTTCGCGGTGGCGGCCACCGGGCCGCGCGGGATGAGGCTGGCCGCCCGGTACGGGCAGGCGTGGGTGACGACCGGCGACCCGAAGCTGTACGAGACCGGGACCCCGAAGCAGTCGGAGGCCGCGCTGCGCGGGCAGGTCGAGCGGCTCGGCGAGGCGTGCGCCGAGACCGGCCGGGACGCGGCCGGCCTCGGCAAGGTCCTGCTGCACGGCTTCACTCCGGAGAGGAACACCCCGCTGGAGTCGGTGGAGGCCTTCGTCGACTTCGCGGGCCGCCACCGCGAACTGGGCTTCACCGAGATCGCGGTCCACTGGCCGATCCCCGGCTCGAACTTCGCCGCCGACCAGACCGTCCACGAACGCATCGCCACGGAAGCGGCCGCCCTGCTCGGATGAGCGGAAGCCGGACTCCCCGGCACGCTCCCGTGCGGTGGGTCTCCGTCGTACCGGCCCGTCGGGGCCGGCCTCCCCCGACGGGCCGGAGCGGCGGGGTGGCGGACGGCGTACGTTTCGCGCCATGCCCGGTGCGGCCCGTGGAAGGACTCATGGCATTTCCCCGCATGGACGGCCGGGTGTCCGTGAACCCGGCTGTCGGTGTCCATCCGGTTTCGGGTGCGCTCACCCCGTGGCTCATTCGTGCACCTTGGCGCACGCCTGTGCGGGCATATGCGGGACCATGGGGAGCGTGACCCATGCTCCCGCGCCCCCGATGACACGCCCGCGCCTCATCGCCACCGATCTGGACGGCACACTGCTGCGCGACGACAAGTCCGTCTCCGACCGCACGGTCGCGGCGCTGGCCGCCGCCGAGGAGGCCGGGATCGAGGTCTTCTTCGTGACCGGGCGGCCGGCCCGCTGGATGGGCGTGGTCAGCGACCATGTGCACGGGCACGGCCTGGCGATCTGCGCCAACGGCGCGGCCGTCGTCGACCTGCACCAGGGGCGGCGGATCGTGCAGGTCAGGGAGCTGCCGCGCGACACCGCGCTGACCGTGGTGGAGGAGCTGCGTACGGCCGTCCCCGACGTGAGCTTCGCCGTCGAGCGGACCGGCGGCATCCACTACGAGCCGCAGTACCCGCAGTTCCACCTGGACCCGGGCGCGCTGATCGCACCGGCCGAGAAGCTGCTGACGGACGAGGCCGAGCACGCCGACGAGCCGGTGCTCAAGCTCCTCGCCCACCACACCGCGCTGGTTCCGGACGATTTCCTGGGCATGGCCCGCACCGTCGCGGGCCACCACGCGGAGTTCACCCGCTCCAGCCCGAGCGCGCTGCTGGAGGTCAGCGGCCCGGGCGTCAGCAAGGCCAGCACCCTGGCCCGGTGCTGTGCGCAGCGCGGCGTGGCGGCCGGGGAGGTGATCGCCTTCGGCGACATGCCCAACGACCTGGAGATGCTCTCCTGGGCCGGCGCGTCCTACGCCATGGCCAACGCCCACCCGGCGGTGCTGGCCGCGACCACGCACCGTACGTCCGCCAACGAGGAGGACGGTGTGGCCGCCGTCATCGAACGGCTGCTGGAGCTGCCGCCGGCCGGCTGACGTCCGCGGGCTCGCGGGGGCGCACGGAGACGTTTCGGCGAAGGGTGTCCCGGCGGTGGGCGCCGGCGGTGGGCGGTCAGGGCGGGCCGGCCGCGGTGCGCTCGGCGGTGCGCGAGAGCCTGCGGCGGCTGCGCACGGAGTGGACCGACCTGTACTGGGCGCACGCGGAGGATCGCGGCGTGCCCCTGGAGGAGACCGTCGCCGCCTTCGGCGAGGCGGTCTCGGACGGGCTGGCCCGCCGGCTCGGCGCCTCCAACCACACCGCCTGGCGCGTGGAGCGCGGCCGGGCGCTCGCCCGTGCGGCGGGGGTGGCGGGCTGGACCGCCCTGCAGTTGCGGCGGTCCTACGTCCAGCCGAGGCCGGGAGTGGCCCTCCCCGAGGACGGGCACCGGCTCGCGACCGCCGAGTCGCTCGACTACGTGCGCAGCGAGCCGGACATGGACCTGTGGGCCTATTCCTCACTGCTGTGGAGCTCCTACACCCGCTCCGACCACCCGCTGCCCGAGCACTACGACCACCCCGGCACGGCGCGGCGCCTGACCGTGCTCGGGGAGGTGGCCGCCGAGACCGGGTCCACCGCGAACCAGGTGGTACTGGCGTGGCTGACCGGCGGGGACCCGGCCGTCGTGCCGATCGTCGGAGTGAACCGGACCGAGCAGCTCGACGAGGCGTTCGACGCGATGGGGCTGCGGCTGGACGAAGGGCAGCGGCGGCGGCTGGACGAGGCGGCCTGAGGGCGGCCTCCGCGGGCTGACGGGGGGCAGGCGGGGCCGGCGCCGCCCGCCCCCCGTCAGCCCCGGGCCGCGACCGGTTCCCCGGTGGCCCGCTCCCGCTCCAGCATCCGCCGGAAGGGGCCGTCCGCCCCGGCCAGCTCGGCGTACGGGCCGCGCTGGACGGCGCGCCCGCCGTCCAGGACGATCACCTCGTCCACCGCCTCCAGACCGGCCAGCCGGTGAGTGATCAGCACGGTGGTGCGGCCCTCGGTGGCGGCCAGCAGATCGGCGGTCAGGGCGTCGGCGGTGGCCAGGTCCAGATGCTCGGCGGGCTCGTCCAGGACGAGGACGGGGAAGTCGGCGAGCAGCGCGCGGGCCAGGGCCAGGCGCTGGCGCTGGCCGCCGGAGAGCCGGGCGCCGAACTCGCCGACGAGGGTGTCCAGGCCGTCGGGCAGCTCGCCGACCCAGTCGTCGAGGCGGGCGGCGGCCAGGGCGGTGTGGAGGTCGTCGTCGGTGGCCGGCGGCCTGGCCAGGCGGAGGTTCTCGCGCAGGGAGCTGTCGAAGATGTGCGCGTCCTGGGCGCACAGGCCGACGAGGCGGCGTACGGCGTCGGGGTCGAGGGCGAGGGTGTCGGTGGCGTTCGCCCCGAGGGTGTAGCCGCCGGACTCGGGGTCGAGGAAGCGCAGCAGGACGTGGGCCAGGGTGGTCTTGCCCGATCCCGACGGGCCGACGACCGCGACGCGCCGGCCGGGGGTCAGGTACAGGTCCAGCTCCCGCAGGGCCGGGCGCTCCTGGCCCGGGTGGCGGGCGGTGAGGCCGGTGAGGGCGAGGGGGAACGGGTCGTCGGGTGCCGGGGCCGGGTCCTCGGGCTCGCGTACGGGGGCGGGGGCATCGATCACCTCGTGGACGCGTTCGGCCGAGCGGCGGGTGCGCTGCCGGTGCTGGGCGGCCGGCGGCATCCCGGAGACCGCCTCGAAGGCGGCGAGCGGGGTGAGCACGACCACCGCCATGAGGAGGCCGTCCAGCCGACCGTCGTAAACGGCCGAGGCGCCGAACCAGGCCGCGGCGGTGACGGTGAGCCCGGCGGCGAGCGCGGAAAGCCCGCCGCCGAGCGCCGTGACGGCGGAGCTGCGGGCGGCCAGGCGGGTCAGTGCGGCGTCGGCGTCGCGTACGGCCTCGGTGCGGCCGGGCAGCGCCCCGGCGACGGTCAGCTCGGCGGTGCCGGTGAGCAGGTCGACGGTACGGGTGGTCAGCTCGCCGCGGGCGGGCGCGAGACGGCGCTCGGTGCGGCGGGAGACCGCGGCGGCGAGCACGGGGACGGCGACACCCGCGGTCAGCAGGCCGGCGGCCAGGGCCGCTCCCGCCTCGGGCAGGAGCCACGCGGTGAAGACCGTGGCCGAGAGGGAGACGGTGGCGGCGACGGTGGCCGGGAGCAACCAGCGCAGGAAGTAGTCCTGGAGGACGTCGACGTCGGCGACGAGCCGGGCGAGCAGGTCGCCGCGCCGGGTGTGGCGCAGCCCGGCGGGGGCGAGGCGCTCCAGACGGCGGTAGACGGTGACGCGCAGATCGGCCAGGACGCGGAAGACGGCATCGTGGGAGACCAGGCGCTCGGCGTAGCGGAAGACGGCGCGGCCGATGCCGAAGGCACGGGTCGCGGTGACGGCGACCATCAGGTACAGCACCGGCGGCTGCTGGGAGGCGCGGGAGATCAGCCAGCCGGAGGCGGCCATGAGGCCGACGGCGCTGAGGAGGGCGAGGGAGCCGAGGAGCAGGGCGAGGGCGAAGCGGCCGCGCAGGGGGCGCGCGATGCGGCGTACGCGGGTGAGGGGGTGGGGGGTGGGTTCATTCTCGGGTACGGGTGCGCCGGGGGCGGCGGGGGCGGGTGCGTCCTGGGGCGCGGGGGCGGCGGGGGCGGTGCGTGCGGGGGTCGGGGCCGGTCCGGGACGACCGTTCCGGACGGCATTGTTTACGGCCGGTCCGTGCACCGTTGCGTGGACCGGCGATTGGCCGCAAATAACGCTTGAGTGTCCGGAACGGCCGTCCCTACCCGTCCCCTCCGGCACGCTGCCGGGTGCGGGTCGGTTCGCATCGCTGGTGGGTGGGGTGGTCTCCGTCGCGCCGGTGGGGGTGAGGCGGATCACGCGGTCGGCGAGGGGGAGGAGCGCGGGACGGTGGATGATCAGGATGACCGTGCGGTCGCGGGCGAGGCGGGCGATCGCGTCGACGACCTGGGCTTCGGTGGCGACGTCGAGGGCGGCGGTGGGCTCGTCGAGGAGGACGACCGGGCGGTCGGCGAGGAAGGCGCGGGCCAGGGCGACGCGCTGGCGCTGGCCCGCGGAGAGGCCGGTGCCCGCCTCGCCGAGGAGGGTGTGCGGGGAGAGGTCGGGGGCCCCGGCGTCGGTCAGGGCCCGCAGGACTTCGGCGTCGGTGGCGCCGGGGCGGGCCAGGCGGACGTTGTCGGCGATCGTCCCGGCGAAGAGGTGGGGGTGCTGGGGAACCCAGGCGATCTGGGAGTGCCAGGTGGCCGGGTCGAGGGTGGACAGGTTCTGTCCGTTGACGGTGACGCGGCCGGCGGTGGGGGTGGTGAGGCCGAGGAGGGCGCTCAGCAGCGTCGTCTTGCCGGCTCCGGAGGGGCCGGTGACGGCGACGGTCTCGCCGGGGGCCACGGTGAGGGTGGTGGGGGGCAGCGAGTCGGTGGTGCGGCCCTCGTGGCGGACGGTGAGGCCGTCGAGGGCGATGGTGGCGGTGCGCGCGTCGGGGGCGGGGGCGGTGCCGGGGGCGGGGGATTCGGTTTCGAGGGTGTCGAAGACCTCTTCCGCTGCGGACAGGCCCTCGGCGGCGGCGTGGTAGTGGACGCCGACCTGGCGCAGGGGGAGGTACGCCTCGGGGGCGAGGATCAGCACGACCAGGCCGGTGTAGAGGTCGAGTTCGCCGTGGACCAGGCGCATACCGATGCCGACGGCGACGAGGGCGACGGAGATCGTCGAGAGCAGTTCGAGGGCGAAGGAGGAGAGGAACGCGATCCGCAGGGTGCGCAGGGTGGCGCGGCGGTAGTCGGCGGTGATGGCGCGGATGCTCTCGGCCTGGGCCTTGGCCCGGCCGAAGACCTTGAGGGTGGGCAGGCCCGCGACGACGTCGAGGAAGTGGCCGGACAGGCGGGACAGCAGACGCCACTGGCGGTCCGTGCGGGCCTGGGTCGCCCAGCCGATCAGGATCATGAAGACCGGGATCAGGGGGAGGGTGACGGCGATGGTCGCCGCCGAGATCCAGTCGTCGGTGAGGATGCGCGCGATCAGGGCGGCGGGGACGACGACGGCCAGCGCGAGCTGGGGGAGGTAGCGGGCGAAGTAGTCGTCGAGGGCGTCGATGCCGCGGGTGGCGAGGTTGGCCAGTTCGCCGATGGGCTTGTCCGTGCGGGCGGGGCCGAGGGCGGTGGCGTGGGTGAGCAGGCGCAGGCGCAGTTCGGACTTGACCGCCGCGGAGGAGCGGTGGGCGGCCAGCTCGGTGAGCCAGGAGACCAGGGCGCGGCCGAGGGAGACGGCGGCGAGGAGGGCGAGGGGGGTGGTGAGGCCGGCGGGGGGTGTGTGGTGCTGGAAGGCCCGTACGGCGATCTCGGCGATGAGCATGGCCTGGGCGATGACCAGGCCCGCTCCGGCCAGGCCCAGCACCACGGCGGCCGCGAGGAAGACGCGGGTGGTGCGGGCGTACCGGAGCAGGCGGGGGTCGACGGGCTTCATGTGGGGGTGGTTTCCGGTTCCGGGTGCGGGGTGTCGGGGGTGTCGGCGATGTGCTGGGTGCCGATGCGCTTGCGGAACACCCAGTATGTCCAGCCCTGGTAGAGCAGCACGAGCGGAGTGGCCAGGGCGGCCAGCCAGGTCATGATCGTCAGGGTGTAGGGGGAGGACGCGGAGTTGGTGACCGTCAGGCTCCAGGCGGGGTCGAGCGTGGAGGGCATGACGTTCGGGTAGAGCGCGAGGAAGAGCATGGCGACGGCCGCGACGACGGTGACGCCGGAGAGGGTGAAGGACCAGCCCTCGCGTCCGGCTGCGATCGCGCGGACGGCCGCGAGCAGGGCGAGGGCGGCGGCGGCCAGGGCGATCAGGGTGGCGGTGTCGCCGCGGTCGAGCTGGGTCCAGCCGAGGAAGGCGACCGCGAGGGCGGCGGTGAGCAGGCCCAGGCGCACGGCGAGGGCGCGGGCCCGGACGCGGATGTCGCCGACGGTCTTCAGGGCGGTGAAGACGGCGCCGTGGAAGGTGAACAGGGCGAGGGTCGTCGCGCCGCCGAGCAGGGCGTGGGGGTTCAGCAGGTCGAGGAGGCCGCCGGTGTACTCCTTGTTCGCGTCGATGGCGACGCCGCGGACGATGTTGGCGAAGGCCACGCCCCACAGGAAGGCGGGGAGCAGGGAGGTCCAGAAGATGGCGCGCTCCCAGTTGGTCTGCCACCTCTCCTCGGGGCGCTTGGCGCGGTACTCGAAGGCCACGCCCCGCACGATCAGGCAGACGAGGATCAGCAGCAGGGGCAGGTAGAAGCCGGAGAAGAGGGTGGCGTACCAGTCGGGGAAGGCGGCGAAGGTGGCTCCGCCGGCCGTCAGCAGCCAGACCTCGTTGCCGTCCCAGACCGGTCCGATGGTGTTGATCAGTACGCGGCGCTCGCGGCGGTCGCGGGCCA
The DNA here is from genome assembly GCF_043660855.1 of Streptomyces shinuiensis. Classification (NCBI taxonomy): domain Bacteria; kingdom Bacillati; phylum Actinomycetota; class Actinomycetes; order Kitasatosporales; family Streptomycetaceae; genus Streptomyces; species Streptomyces shinuiensis. Next base: position 2,862,179 of record NZ_JBIHML010000001.1, read on the forward strand.
GCAGCCGGGTGAGGACGCCGACTCCGAAGTCGAAGCCCTCCAGGAAGAAGTAGCCGGTCCACAGGACGGCGATCAGGACGAACCAGACGTCGTGGAGTTCCATCGGGAAACCTCGGTCGGACCTAGTAGGAGAAGGCCATGGGGCGGTCGGCGTCGTCCTTGTCGTGGCCGCCGATCCGGGTGGGCGGGTTGAGGTCGGCCTCGGTGAGCTCGGGCGGTCCGGCCTTGACGTACTTGGCCAGGAGCTTCACCTCGATCACGGCGAGGACTGCGTACAGGAGGGTGAAGACGGTCATCGAGATCAGCACCTCGAGCTGGGAGACGCCGGGGGAGACGGCGGAGGAGGTGCGCAGCAGGCCGTAGACGACCCAGGGCTGGCGGCCCATCTCGGTGAAGATCCAGCCCCAGGCGTTGGCGATGAGCGGGAAGCCGAGGGTGAGGAAGGCGAGCTGCCAGTAGCGGCGGCTGAGGGCGGGGCCGAGGAGGCGGGTGCGGGTGAGGGCGAGGTTGGGGACCTCGTCCTCGGTGGTGCGGTGGCGTTCGGCCAGGAGGAAGCGGCGGCGGGTGAGCCACAGGCCGAGGGCGCCGAGGGCGGTGGAGGCCATGCCGAAGCCGATCATCCAGCGGAAGCCCCAGTAGGCGACGGGGATGTTGGGCTTGTAGTCGCCGGGCCCGTACTTCTCCTGGAGGGCCTCGTTGGTGTCGTTGATGCCGGGGACGGGTGTGGACAGGTCGCTGTGGGCGAGGAAGGAGAGCAGGCCGGGGATCTCGACGGCGACCTTGTTGTGGCCCTCGTCGACGTCTCCGTAAGCGAAGACGGAGAAGGGGGCGGGCCCCTCGGTCTCCCACAGGGCCTCGGCCGCGGCCATCTTCATCGGCTGCTGCTCGTACATGATCTTGCCGAGGTGGTCGCCGCTGACGGCGGTGAGCGCTCCGGCTGCGACGAGGGTGACCAGGCCCAGGCGCAGCGAGGTGCGCATCACCGGGATGTGGCGGCGGCGCATCAGGTGGTACGCGGCGATGCCGGCCATGAAGGCGCCGCCGGTGAGGAAGGCGGCGGTCATGGTGTGGAAGAACTGCGCCACGGCGGTGTTCTGGGTGAGCACCGCGAGGAAGTCGGTGAGTTCGGCGCGGCCGCTGTCGGGGTCGATGCGGTAGCCGACCGGGTGCTGCATCCAGGAGTTGGCGGCCAGGATGAAGTACGCGGACAGGACCGTGCCGATCGAGACCATCCAGATGGTGGCCAGGTGTACCTTCTTCGGCAGCTTGTCCCAGCCGAAGATCCACAGGCCGATGAAGGTGGACTCGAAGAAGAACGCGATCAGCGCCTCGAAGGCGAGGGGGGCGCCGAAGACGTCGCCGACGAAGCGGGAGTAGTCGGACCAGTTCATGCCGAACTGGAACTCCTGCACGATGCCGGTGACGACGCCCATCGCGATGTTGATCAGGAAGAGCTTGCCCCAGAACTTCGTCGCCCTCAGATAGACCTCGCGGCCGGTGCGCACCCAGGCGGTCTGGAGGCCGGCGGTGAGGGCGGCGAGCGAGATGGTCAGGGGGACGAAGAGGAAGTGGTAGACGGTGGTGATGCCGAACTGCCACCGCGCCAGGGTCTCCGGGGCCAGAGCTAGGTCCACGGCAATCTCCCAAAGTGGACATGGTGTGACGTAGCACACGCGCTCGTGAATGCGTTCACATTCACAAGAAGTATGACCCACTTATGTTCGTTCCCTCCCACCGGGGGGCGGGAGGGAACGAAAGTCCTGGCCAGGGGGCCGTTGGTCCCAGGTGGACCCGGGCCGGAGGGCTAGAGGCCCCTGCGGAAGTCCTGCGCGGCCTTGAGGAAGAGGTCGTTGGCGTCCGTCTCACCGATCGTGACGCGGACCCCCTCGCCCGCGAACGGCCGCACCATCACGCCCGCCGCCTCGCAAGTCCCGGCGAAGTCGCCCGTGCGCTCCCCCAGCCGCAGCCAGACGAAGTTCGCCTGCGTCTCGGGGACCGTCCAGCCCTGCGCGGTCAGCTCGCGCACCACCCGTGTCCGCTCGGCGACCAGGGCGTCCACGCGCTCCAGCAGCGCGGCCTCGCCGCGCAGCGAGGCGACCGCCGCGTCCTGCGCGATCTGGCTCACGCCGAACGGCACCGCCGTCTTGCGCAGCGCCGCCGCCACCGGCTCGTGGGCGACGGCGAAGCCGACCCGCAGGCCGGCCAGGCCGTACGCCTTGGAGAAGGTGCGCAGCACGCAGACGTTCGGGCGGTCACGGTACAGCTCGATGCCGTCCGGGATCTCCTCGTCGCGGACGAACTCGCGGTAGGCCTCGTCCAGCACGACCAGCACGTCGCCGGGGACGCGGTCCAGGAAGCGCTCCAGCTCGGCGCGGCGGACGGCGGTGCCGGTGGGGTTGTTGGGGTTGCAGACGAAGACCAGGCGCGTGCGCTCGGTGACGGCTTCGGCCATCGCGTCCAGGTCGTGCCTCTCGTCGCCGTCGAGCGGCACCCGGACGGAGGTCGCGCCGGAGATCTGGGTGATGATCGGGTAGGCCTCGAAGGAGCGCCAGGCGTAGATCACCTCGTCGCCGGGACCGGCGGTGGCCTGGAGGAGCTGCTGTGCGACGCCGACGGAGCCGGTGCCGGTCGCGATGTGGCTCATCGGCACCCCGAAGCGGTGCGACAGCTCCGACATCAGGAGGCCGCAGGCCATGTCCGGGTAGCGGTGGAAGGAGCCGGCGGCGGCGGTGACGGCCTCCAGGACCCCGGGCAGCGGCGGGTAGGGGTTCTCGTTGGAGGACAGCTTGTACGCCGTGGGACCGTCGGCGGCCGGGCGGCCGGGCTTGTAGGTGGGGATCCCCTCCAGCACCGCGCGCAGTTTCGGGGCCATCTCCGTCATGCCAGGTCCTCCTCGACCCTTCGGGGCCAGTCGTGGGGCGGCCGTGCCGCCGCTCGTACCACCAATACTGCACACCTTAGAAGGATTCCCCGGAACGGCGTAGGGGCCGGAAGGAGGGGCGCATTCGCAAAAGCGTGCGCCGGTGGCGCGCGCCGTGGCGCGCGTCGCCCGTGAAGGTGAGTTGAAACAGCTTTGAGACATCCCCCCTTCTCCTGCGGCAAGCGGTGAAGAATCCGCGGAAACGATGGAGTGGCAGCTCAACTACCGGCTCTTCCATGGTCGTTACCACATACCAGCTTGCAGAATCGTCTCTTCTTCTTTTGTTCTGTACACCCCCGCAAACGGTGCGGCGCGGCCCTAGTATCAGCACGCCATGACAGCAGCAGGGAAGCACCAGGTGAGCCGGGCTCACGGCCGTCGGCTGGGGCGGGCGGGCATCCGGGACGTGGCCGCGGCGGCCGGCGTCTCGATCACGACCGTCTCCGACGCGCTCAACGGCAAGGGCCGCCTGCCCGACGCCACCCGACGCCATGTCCGCGAGGTCGCCGACCGGCTCGGCTACCGCCCCTCCGCGGCGGCCCGCACACTCCGCACCGGCAAGTCGGGACTGATCGGGCTGACGGTCACGACCTACGGCGAGGAGCCCTTCACCTTCACCGAGTTCGCCTACTTCGCCGAGATGGCCCGCGCCGCCTCCTCCGCGGCCCTGGCCCGTGGCTACGCCCTGGTGATCCTCCCCGGCAGCACCCGGCAGAGCCCCTACGACGTCTGGTCCAACGTCGCCCTCGACGGCACCGTCGTCATCGACCCCTCCGACCGCGACCCCGTCGTCACCGAGCTGGTCCGCCAGGGTGTCCCCGTCGTCTCCGACGGCCGCCCCTGCGGCGACCTGCCCGTCACCGCCTGGGTCGACAACGACCACGAGGCCGCCGTCACCGGCCTGCTCGACCACCTCGCGGCCGCCGGCGCCCGCCGCGTCGGCCTGCTCACCGGCACCAGCACCGACACCTACACCCGGCTGTCCACCAAGGCCTACCTCCGCTGGTGCGAACGCGCCGGGCAGGACCCGGTGTACGAGGCCTACCCCGCCCACGACCCCTGCGCGGGCGCCGTCGCCGCCGACAGACTGCTGGCCCGGCCCGACCGCCCCGACGCCGTGTACGGGCTCTTCGACCCCAACGGCACCGATCTGCTCGCCGCCGCCCGCCGCTACGGGCTGCGCGTCCCCGACGACCTGCTGCTGGTGTGCTGCAGCGAGTCCGCCGTCTACGCCGGCACCGAGCCGCCCATCACCACCCTGTCGCTGAAACCCGGGCGCACCGGCACCACCGTCGTCCAGCTTCTGATCGACGCCATCGAGGGCACCGGCGGCGGCCGTCCCGTCCAGCGGATCATGCCCACCGACCTGATCGTCCGCACGTCCTCGCAGCGCCGCCGGCAGCGGACGACGGTGAGCGCCCCCCGCTCCCCCGAACAGCGCGGGCAAGCGTAGGAACCACTCATTCCAGGGCGAACCGGCCGCTCTCCGGCTCCCGTCCGGACCCGGCCCGAATTGCCGTCCCCGGGTGCGTCACAAGGCGCGACCTGCGTTCCTATGATGGGCCCACGACACCGGGACCGGCTCTCGGACACGGGGTGACCCGCAGGAGGCGGAGAGAGGTCCGGCAGGTGCAGGCGCGCGCGATGGTGGAGGGGCCGATGACTCAGGGGGCCGGTCGGGGATCCGACGTGTGGCACGGCGCGGGCGTGACGGGTTCGGGCCTGGTGAATCCGGGTGTCGTGGGTCCGGACGGGGTGGCCCCGGGTGCGACGAGTGCCGACGAGCCGCGCCCGGAGGGATACACCCCCACGCTGGTCGACACGCCCTCCCCGGCCGCCACCGGCGGCGAGCAGGGCCCGCTGTACGTCGCCGGCGACGTCCACGGCTATCTGGACGAGCTGCGCACGGCCCTGCTGGACCAGGGGCTCATCGACACCGAGGACCACTGGATCGCGGGCAACACCCGGCTGTGGTTCCTGGGCGACTTCACCGACCGCGGCCCGGACGGCGTCGGCGTCATCGACCTGGTGATGCAGCTCTCCGCCGAGGCCGCCGCCGCCGGCGGGTACTGCAAGGCGCTGATGGGCAACCACGAGCTGCTGCTGATCGGCGCCAAGCGCTTCGGCGACACACCCGTCGGCTCCGGCGCGGGCACCGCCTCCTTCCAGGCGGCCTGGCTGCTCAACGGCGGGCAGCGCTCCGACATGGAGCGGCTCCAGGAGCACCACGTCCAGTGGATGTCCCGGCTGGACGCCATGGCCCTGGCCGACGGCCACCTGCTGGTGCACTCCGACACCACCGCCTACCTGGAGTACGGCGGCACCATCCCCGACGTCAACGACGCCGTCACCGAGGCCCTCACCCACCACGACGCCGACGAGACCTGGGAACTGTTCCGCAAGTTCACCAAGCGCTTCGCCTTCCGCGACGACGCCGGCGCCATGGCGGCGCGCGAACTGCTGGACACCTACGGCGGGCGGCGTGTCGTCCACGGCCACAGCCCGATCCCCTACCTGCTGGGCGAGGTCGGCTCCGAGGACGGCGAGGACGGCGCGCCCCAGGTGCACGGGCCGCACGTCTACGCCGACTCGCTCGCGATCGCCATGGACGGCGGGGTGACCATGGCGGGAAAGCTCCTGGTGTCCCGGCTCCCCCTGCCGGCCTGAGCGTCGTCTCCCCGGTGTCCGCCTGATCCTCCCCGCACATGCCGCCCCGAGGGTGAACACCGCCCGGTGGTGGCGCGTGTTTTCCGGAAACACCCTGTCACCACCGGAAGGAACCGCTCTACCATCGGGTCCCTGTCTCAAGCGAGCTCTCCTCCGTTTCCGGCCCCACGGCCCTACGGAGCACCGGGGGATGCACATGAACACCGCTCCGCACCTGCGTCCTGAGGACCGCCCCGAGTTCGAGCGCGTCCTCGACGAGGCACTGCGCGCCGTACGCGACCGCCCCGGACCGGCGGCCGGGAGACGGCTGAACAGCGAGCAGCTGCGCACCGCCGCGACCGGCGCGGCCGCGGCGATCGCGGCCTGTGCGGCGGCGGAGTACGAGCACTTCGTGTCGCTCCGCGACGAGCTGCGCCGCCCCGGCAACGCGCCCTCCTCGCAGAGGCCGGCGCAGGGGACCGCGGGCACGGACACAGGCGCGCCCGGAGGTTCCGGTTCCGGTTCGGGCGGCGCCGGGCTGCTCGCCACGCTCTCCGTCCTGGCGCCCGTACTGGCCGGGACCGCGGCACTGATCTTCCTCCTGGCCGGCCATCTGCTGCGGGTGATGGACCCCGAGCCGTCCATCGCCGCGCCGATGCGCGACGCGGGCTGGGCCTTCGCCGCCCTGACAGCCGCCTCGCTGCTGGCCGCCTGTGTCGGACTGCTGGTCACCGCGGTGCGCCACGGCGCCGGCGCGATCCGGGCAGGTGGCCCCGGAGGGCAGAGCGCACTCGCCGACGAGGTGGCGCGTGCGCGCACGGCCTGGCGTACGGCGCTGCTGGAGCGCGGGGTGCTGCCCTTCCTCCGCGAGGCGCTGGCCGCGCCCGCCGCGGGAACCTCGGACGCCCTTGGGACCTCCGGGATCCCGGGGCCGGGAGAGACCCCGCGGGAAAGCCGCCATCCCAGGCTGGGCTACACCCACCCGGGCTTCTCCAGCCCGGCCTCGGAGGCGCCCCGCGGCACGGGTTCCGGGGCCCGATTCACCAGTCCGGACTTCACCGGCCCCGGCTTCGGGGACCCCCGGCGTCCCCTCGACCGGTCCCCGGACCGGGCTCCCGACTGAGCCGCGGCCGGGCCCAGGGCGGGGCCGGGGCCAGGGCGGGGCCAGGGCCGTAAAGCGGTGTGACCGGCGCGCTCGCGCTGGCATCCTGGGGAGGGTGACGGACCGACCACAGACCCCCGGCGGCTCCCCGCCGCCCCGCGGACTGCTCCTCCGCGTCTCCCCCGAGCTGCGGATCTTCCTGCCCTCGCGCCACCGCGGCACCGAACTCCTCCCCGTGCCCCACGACGGCACCTCCTCGCTCGTCCATGTCGTGCAGTCCGCGGGCGTCCCGCTGACGGAGGTGGGCGCGCTCGTCATGGAGGACACCGCCGGGAGCAGCGGGGACGGGCGACGGGTGGAGCCCTCGTACCGCCCCGGGGCGGGCCGGACGGTCCGCGTCGAGCCCGTCGTACGCCCGCAGCGGGTCCCGGACGGGCCGCCGCGCTTCCTGCTGGACGTCCACCTGGGCACGCTGGCCCGGCGGCTGCGTCTGGTGGCGGGCGCCGACACCGCGTACCACAACGACATGGACGACCCCGCCCTGGTCGAGCAGGCCAACGCCGAGCGGCGCGTCCTGCTGACCCAGGACCGCGGGCTGCTGATGCGGCGGCAGCTGTGGATGGGCGCCTACGTGCGCGGGTCGCGCCCGGACGACCAGCTCGCCGACGTCCTGGACCGGTTCGACCTGCCGCTGGCTCCGTGGACGCGGTGCACGGCGTGCAACGGGCTCCTCGCCGACGCGCCCAAGGCCGAGGTCGAGCACCTGCTCCGCCCCGGCACCCGCCGCACCTACGACACCTTCGCCCGCTGCCGCGACTGCGGCCGCGTCTACTGGCGCGGGGCCCACGGGGACCGGCTGGAGGCGCTGGTCGCGGGGGCCGCCGGGACGGCGGGCGAGCGGGAGACCGGCGCGCCGTAGGCGCTCAGTCGATCAGCCCCAGGCGCGCGGCGCGCACCCCCGCCGCGAACCGGCTCCCGGCCTCCAGCTTCTCGGTGATCCGGGTCATCATCCTTCGCACCGTCCGCTCGGAGCAGCCGAGCCGCCGAGCGATGCTCTCGTCCTTGGTGCCGGTCGCGAGCAAGGCGAGGATCTCGCGCTCCTGCTCGGTGTACTCGTCGGCCGGGCAGGGGCCCGCGGCGCGTCCGGTCCGGCCCGCGCCGCCGGGATAGGGGCTCGCCACGTCCCACTCGTGCTCGAAGACCTGCGCGAAGCACAACGCGATCCGCGAGCTGCGCAGCAGCACGTCGCCGTCGCCGCCCAGGGGGTCGTCGCCGGCGGGCATCAGCGTGACCGTACGGTCCACGACGTGGAGGTAGAGGGGCAGGGCGGCGGCGACGCGGACCCGGGCGCCGGCCTCCCGCAGGGCATCGAGGTAGGCGGCGACCCCCGGCCCGCGCGTCGCGCCGACGGTGGCCAGCATCCTCATCTCGGTCCCCTGGGCCAGGACCCGGTTGTCGTGGCCGAGGCTGACCTCCAGCACCTCGGGGCCGGGGAAGGTGGTCCGCATGCACAGCACCTCCCGGCGCCCCACCGGCTCGAACTCGTCCAGCCGCCTGCGAAGCCGGTCGCGGTCCTCGATGAACTCCACCTCGACGCTCTCGTGCCCGGACCCCCGGAACTCCGGGAGGAGGTCGAGGACGTCGTCGACGGCACGGAGATTGCGGTCCATGGCCTCGACAGCCGACCGCAGGCAGGCGCGCTGCTCGCCGAACAGCTCCCGCAGGGCCCTCTCCGGTGAGCTGACCCCGTGGCACTCGGGGCCGAGAAGCCTGCGCTCGGCGAGCCAGTTCCTGACCTCAGCGGACACCTCCTCCGGCTGCGGGGCTCCCGCCGCGCGTAAGCCCCTGAGCATTCCGGCCAGCTCCGTGTAGACCTGCCTGGCCTCGGTCCCGGTCTCGGACGCGCCATTGTCAGCGGACATGTCAAAAAGGTAGCCCGTGGAACCGGCCTTCTCCACAAGGCATCCGGTACGGGGTCCGTGCCCGGAGCTGGCCGGGTCCGGACATGCCGGTTCCGACCCGGTCCCCGGACCGGACCACCGGGCTTAACGTGGCGCCGCGGCGCCGGGAACCGGTGGCCGCCGCCGCGTCACGCGGTGTCCCCCCTCACCGTGCCGGCGCACACCCACAGCGCCGGCCGACCACCGGAAGGTGTGCACCCCCATGAGACGAACGCACCTGGGCGCGCTGCTGCTCGCCATCCCCACCGCGCTGATACCCGCCGTCGCCTCCGCCGCCCCCGCCGCCGACTCCGCGCGGGCCGAAGCACCGCTGGTCCGGGTCGCGCAGGCTCCGGACGCGCTGGCCATCGAGGGAAGCTACATCGTCACCCTGAAGCCCGGCACCAGGGCTTCCAAGCTCGCCGGAGACAGGGGCATCAAGACCCGGCACGTCTACTCGGAGGCGCTCAACGGGTTCGCCGCGAAGCTGACGGACGGCCAGCTCAAGGCACTCCAGCGCCACTCCTCCGTCGCGGCGATCGAGGAGGACCAGAAGGCCACCGCCGGCGCCACCCAGTACAGCCCGCCCTGGGGCCTGGACCGGATCGACCAGCGCAACCGGCCGCTGGACGGCACCTACACGTACAACCGCAACGGCGCCGGGGTGACGGCCTACATCATCGACACCGGCATCGACACCTCGCACCCCGACTTCGGCGGCCGGGCAAGCAACGTCTTCGACGCCTTCGGCGGCAACGGCCAGGACTGCCAGGGCCACGGAACCCATGTCGCCGGCACCGTCGGCGGCGCGACGTACGGCGTCGCCAAGGGCGTGGCGCTGCGCGGCGTCCGGGTGCTCAACTGCCAGGGCAGCGGCTCCTACTCGGGTGTCATCGCCGGTTTCGACTGGGTCCGGCAGAACGCCGTCAAGCCCGCAGTGGCCAACGCCTCCCTGGGCGGCGGCTACTCGTCCGCGGTGAACACGGCCGCCACCAACCTGGCCAACTCAGGCGTCCACCTGTCCGTCGCCGCCGGCAACGAGAACCAGAACGCCTGCAACGTCTCCCCGGCCAGTGCCTCCGGCGTCCTCACCGTGGCCGCCTCGGACAGCTACGACCGCAAGGCGTACTTCAGCAACTGGGGCTCCTGCACCAACCTGTACGCCCCCGGCGTCTCCGTCACCTCCACCCGCATGGGCGGCGGCAGCACCACGCTGAACGGTACGTCGATGGCGTCCCCGCACGCCGCCGGGGTGGCCGCGCTGTACAAGTCCGCCTACGGTGACGCCTCGTCCTCGGCCGTCAGCAACTGGCTGACCAGCAACGCCACCGCCAACGTGATCAGCGGCAACGTCAGCGGCACGCCCAACCGCCTGCTGTTCAAGAGCACGCTCTGACACACCCTCCGGCCGGTGTGAGCGCGGGTCGCCCGGTACCGGGCGACCCGCGGCGGCAGCACGCCGGCGGCGGAAGGGCCCGGACATCCGCCCGGGCCCTTCCGCACGTTCCCGCAGACTCCGCCCCCCGTAGGGCAATTGGCCTGAATCGATTGTTTCGGAACGATTGCCGGAACCGTCCCGGGAAACGCGTACCGCATCGAACGACGGCCCCTTCACGGAAGCGGAGGAGAGCGTCACGCTGCCGACGGACGAACAGGGCGTGCGCTCGGACGAGTCGGACGGCACGGTCGCCGCGTTCCTGTCCCTGGCGCTCGTCGGCGCCGGGCGGGAGCGCGAGGCGGCGGCCCTCGCCCTCACCGCCGAGGAGGACAGCGCCTGACACGGCCCGAAAACACCTTGTCAAGGCCGCTGAGCGCGCACGCGGGGGGCCGCCCCCGGCCCGCGGGATCACGGGCCGGGGACCGAGGGGGCGCGGCGGAGGACCGGGGTCAGTCCGCGATCGGGAGGTAGACGCGGTTGCCCGCCTCCGCGAACTCCCTGGACTTCCCCGCCATGCCGGCGGCCGCCTCGCGCTCTTCGTCGCCGGTCAGCTCCATGGAGTCGCCGTAGTCCTCCATGATGCTCCTGCTGATCTTCATCGAGCAGAACTTCGGGCCGCACATCGAGCAGAAGTGCGCCGTCTTCGCCGGCTCGGCCGGGAGCGTCTCGTCGTGGAAGGCGCGGGCCGTGTCCGGGTCGAGGGCCAGGTTGAACTGGTCCTCCCAGCGGAACTCGAAGCGGGCGTCGGACAGTGCGTCGTCCCACTCCTGGGCACCGGGGTGGCCCTTGGCCAGGTCGGCGGCGTGGGCGGCGATCTTGTAGGTGATGACGCCCGTCTTCACGTCGTCGCGGTCCGGCAGGCCCAGGTGCTCCTTGGGCGTTACGTAGCAGAGCATCGCCGTGCCCCACCAGGCGATCATCGCCGCGCCGATGCCGGAGGTGATGTGGTCGTACGCCGGGGCGATGTCGGTGGTGAGCGGGCCGAGGGTGTAGAAGGGCGCCTCGTCGCAGATCTCCTGCTGGAGGTCGACGTTCTCCTTGATCTTGTGCATCGGAACGTGGCCGGGGCCCTCGACCATCGTCTGCACGTCGTGGGACTTGGCGATGCGGTTCAGCTCGCCCAGCGTGCGCAGTTCGGCGAACTGCGCCTCGTCGTTGGCGTCCGCGATGGAGCCCGGGCGCAGTCCGTCGCCGAGGGAGAAGGTGACGTCGTAGGCGCGCAGGATCTCGCAGAGTTCCCCGAAGTGGGTGTAGAGGAAGCTCTCCTTGTGGTGGGCCAGGCACCAGGCCGCCATGATCGAGCCGCCGCGCGAGACGATGCCCGTCTTGCGGCGGGCGGTCAGCGGGACGTAGCGCAGCAGGACGCCGGCGTGGACGGTCATGTAGTCCACGCCCTGCTCGCACTGCTCGATGACGGTGTCCTTGTAGATCTCCCAGGTCAGCTCCTCGGCCTTGCCGTCGACCTTCTCCAGCGCCTGGTAGAGGGGGACGGTGCCGATGGGGACCGGGGAGTTGCGCAGCACCCACTCGCGGGTGGTGTGGATGTTGCGGCCGGTGGAGAGGTCCATGACGGTGTCGGCGCCCCAGCGGGTGGCCCACGTCATCTTCTCCACCTCCTCCTCGATGGAGGAGGTGACGGCGGAGTTGCCGATGTTGGCGTTGACCTTCACCAGGAAGTTCTTGCCGATGATCATCGGCTCGGTCTCCGGGTGGTTGACGTTCGCCGGGAGGACGGCGCGGCCCGCGGCGATCTCGTCGCGCACGTGCTCCGGCGAGCAGCCCTCGCGGACGGCCACGAACTCCATCTCGGGGGTGATCTCGCCCCGCTTGGCGTACGCGAGCTGCGTGACGGCGGTGGCGCCGCCGCGGCCCCGGCGCGGCAGGCGGGGGCGGCCGGGGAAGACGGCGTCCAGGTTGCGCAGCCCGCCGCGCGGCGAGGTGTGCTTGAGGCCGTCGTCCTCGGGCCGCACCTCGCGGCCCGGGTACTCCTCGGTGTCCCCTCTGGCGATGATCCAGTTCTCCCGCAGCGGTGCCAGGCCGCGGCGGACGTCGGTGTCGATGTTCGGATCGGTGTACGGGCCGGACGTGTCGTACAGCGTCACGTCGCGGCCGTTGGTGAGGTGCACTCTGCGGACGGGCACCCGGATGTCGGGGCGCGAGCCGCTCAGATAGCCCTTGTGCCAGCCGGTCGCGCGTTCCTCGGCGCTCCCGGAGGCGTTTTCGGGCGTGCGTGCGTCCTGCGTGGTCATGAGACCCAACTCCCTACGCCGGCATTACCCGGTAACAGGTTCGGCGGTCGACGCAGCCTTCTCCGTGGCGGTGTCCACGGAGGTCAGCGTCCTCTCAGCCCCGTGCTCGGAGCTCCCGCGATGTGCAAAAGCGCCCCCACGCTAACGGCTGACACCGGGCGCGCGCCAGGGCGCCCCCTGCCACGCCTGCGATGATCGGACCGTGGACTCCTCCTCCCCGCCTCCCCCGCCGCCCCGCCCACCGCTTCCCCCGCCGGTCCCGCCGTCCGCCCCGCCGCCCCGGCGTCCGCCGCCCGGCCACGGACAGGCGCCGCACGGGCACTCCCACGGCCACCACCACGGGCCGCCCGCCCCCGTCTCGGCGCGGCTGCGCAGGGTGGTCGCGGCGGTGCTGGTCCCGTTCGCCGTCGCGGTGCTCGCCGGGCTGGTCGTGCTGTGGCCGGGCGGTGCGCCCGAAGGGGAGGGCTCGCCCAGCGGTGTCGGCTTCGACCGGAAGACGCTCGGCGCACGGGTCACCGCGGTCGAGGAGGTCGACTGCGCGGAGGTGGGCGCCGCCCGGCCGCCCGGCGGCGCGGGAGGCGCCGGGAGCGCCGGAGGCGCGCGGGACGGCGGAAGCGGCGGTTCGGGCGAGGGCGGCCCGGGCGCCCTCCCGGAGGGCTCCGGGGAAGGCGCCTGTCTGCGGGCGACCGTCGAGGTGGCCGAGGGGAAGGACGCGGGCCACACGTTCCCGGAGATCGTCACCCCGGACGCCACGCGCCGGCTGAGCCCCGGTCAGGACGTGGTGGTGGCGTACGCGCCCGACGCCCCGCGCGAGTTCCAGTACAGCGTGGTGGACGTGGCGCGCGGGGTGCCCATGGTGGTGCTGGCGGGCGTCTTCGCGCTGGCGGTGGTGGTCGTCGGGCGGATACGCGGGGTGCTGGCGCTGGTGGGGCTGGTGGTCAGCTTCGGGGTGCTGACGCTGTTCATCCTGCCCGCGATCCTCCAGGGCTCCAATCCGCTGCTGGTGGCGGTGGTGGGCGGCAGCGCGATCATGCTGGCCACCCTGTACCTGTGCCACGGCGTCAACGCCCGTACCTCCGTCGCCGTCCTGGGCACCCTGGTCTCGCTGCTGCTGATCGGGCTGCTGGGCTCGGCGTTCATCGGGTGGGCCGCGCTGACGGGCAACACCGACGACCAGACCGGGCTGGTGCACGGCCTCTACCCGGACATCGAGATCCGCGGACTGCTGCTGGCCGGTGTGCTGATCGGTTCGCTGGGCGTGCTGGACGATGTGACGGTGACGCAGACCTCGGCGGTGTGGGAGCTGCGGCAGGCCGACCCGTCGGCCGGGTGGCGCAGGCTCTACGGCGCGGCGATGCGCATCGGGCGCGACCACATCGCGTCGGTGGTGAACACGCTGGTACTGGCGTACGCGGGGGCCGCGCTGCCGCTGCTGCTGCTGTTCTCGATAGCGGAGAGCGGGATGGGCCAGGTGGCCACCAGCGAGCTGGTGGCGGAGGAGATCGTGCGGACGCTGATCGGCTCGATCGGCCTGGTCGCCTCGGTCCCGGTGACCACGGCGCTGGCGGCCCTGGTGGCGGTCGCCGACCGCGAGGGGGCGTCCGGCGGCGGGGGGACCGCCGGCGGGCCGGGGCGCGCCCGGGGCCGGGGAGGCAGGCGGCGGGCGCGGCGCTGAGCCGCGCCCGGGACACCAGGGGCGCCCGGGACGGGTGCCCCTGGAGGCGTCAGCCTCCCGAGGAGGAGCCGGAGGAGGTGAACTTCCGCACCACGTAGACCAGTGCGCCGACCAGCGCCACGAACAACAGGACCTTGAAAAGCAGCTTCACGACGAAGCCGACGACGGCGAAGATCAGACCGCCGAAGACGAAGAGCGCGATGAGCGGGATCGCGACCCACTTAACCCACCACGGCAGCGCCGCGAAGGTCTCCTTGAGATCCATGACCGTGTACCCGCTTCCTGAAGTCTCCGGCCGCCGGGCCTGCCCGGTGCGCCGGGTGCGTCCGGTGCTTCCGCCTCCGATGCTAGGCGGGCGGGCCGCTCACCGGGGCACCGCGGGCCCGGGTCCTTCCCTGACCGGACCCCTAAGGAGGCCGGGGGCGGCGTCCCGGCCTCCTTAGGGGTCCGGTCAGCTCTCGGGGGGAGAGAAGACCACCAGGACCCGCAGGTCCTCGGTGATGTGGTGGAACCTGTGCGGCACCCCGGCCGGCACGTAGACCACGCTGCCGCGCGCGACCGGTGCGGTCTCGTCCCCGACGGTGACCAGCGCCCGGCCGCTGGCGACGAAGTACACCTCGTCCTGCCGGTGCGGCTGCTGAGGGTCGAGCGCGCCCCGGTCCAGGGCGTACAGGCCGACGGACATGTTCCTCTCGCGCAGGAACTGCAGGTACGCGCCGTCGTTGGCGGCCCGCTCCGCTTCCAGTTCCTCCAGCCGGAACGCCTTCATGACTCCTCGATCCCTCACCGGTAGGCGACCGTCCCCGTTTCTGGAACGATCTCGTACATGGTGAACTTCCTTGTCAGAACGATCGCCAACGCGGTGGCCCTGGCCGTCGCCGTCTGGCTGCTGGACGACATCACGCTCACGGGTGACGACACCGCGGGCAAGACCTTCACGCTGGTCCTCGTCGCGCTGATCTTCGGCGTCGTCAACGCCGTGGTCAAGCCGATCACGAAACTGCTGTCCCTGCCGCTGCTGATCCTCACACTCGGCCTTTTCACCCTGGTGATCAACGCGCTGATGCTGTTGCTCACCTCCTGGCTGGCCGAGCAGTTCGACCTGGCCTTCCGGGTGGAGGGCTTCTGGACGGCGGTGCTCGGCGCCCTGGTGATCTCCATCGTGTCGTGGGCGGTGAGCATGGTCCTGCCCGACGGCGACTGACCGCCGCACGCGGGAGGACGGGGGCCGGGGGCGTCGCCGATGATGGAGGCCATGCGCAACTCTGACCCCGGCGCCCCCGGCGCCCCCGGCGGCGGCCGTACGCCGTACCGCGTCTGCTTCGTCTGCACCGGCAACATCTGCCGCTCCCCCATGGCCGAGGCCGTCTTCCGCGCCCACGCGGCGGAGGCCGGCCTGGCGGAGCTGGTGGAGGCGAGCAGCGCGGGGACGGGCGGCTGGCACGCGGGCGACGGCGCCGACTCGCGCACCGTCGCGGTGCTGACGGCCGCCGGATACGTGCACGAGCACGTGGCGCGGCAGTTCCGGTACGACTGGTTCGAGCGGCTGGATCTGGTGATCGCCCTGGACGAGGGGCATCTGCGGGATCTGCGCGGGCTGGCGCCCGGCCCCGAGCACACTCGCAAGGTCCGGCTGCTGCGGTCGTACGCCCCCGGTGCCGGCGGGGACCCGCACGACCTGGACGTGCCCGACCCGTACTACGGCGGGCCGGAGGGCTTCGAGGAGTGCCTGGCCCTGGTCGAGGAGGCCGTGCCGGGCCTGCTGGAGGAGGTACGGGCCGCCCTCGGCAGGACCGATGACGGTGACGGGGCGGCGCTGCGGTGACGGGCGGTCCCGGAGGACCCGGGGGAGGCGTCGCCGGGCGGGTGGCCGCCCTGACCGGCTCGGCCGCCCGGCGGGCACGGCCCGTGGGCGGCGGCGACATCTGCGACGCGTACCGGATCGCGCTCGCGGACGGCCGTACCGTCTTCGCCAAGACCCTCGCCGGTGCTCCCCGGGGCTTCTTCGCCGCCGAGGCCGCCGGCCTGGAGCTGCTGCGCTCCACCGGTGCGGTGGCCGTGCCGGAGGTGCTCGGCGCCGAGCCGGACGTGCTGGTGCTGGAGTGGGTCGAGCCGGGCTCGGCGAGCGCCGGGCAGGCCGAGCGGCTGGGCCGCGAGCTGGCCGCCCTGCACTCCGCACCGGCCCCGGTCTGGGGCGGCGCGGACCCCGCCCTCCCCGTCCACCTGGGCTCGGTGCCCCTGCCCCCGCCGCCGAAGCCGCCCTCCGGGGCGGAGGAATGGCCGGCCTTCCACGCCCGGTGGCGGCTGCTGCCACTGCTGCGGCGGGCGGTGGACGGCGGCGGGATCGGGGCGGGGGACGCCCGGGACGTGGAGCGGCTGTGCGAGCTGCTGGCCGCGGACGGCGGTGAGTTGGCGGGCCCTCGGCAGCCGCCCGCCGTCGTCCACGGCGATCTGTGGTCCGGCAACGTCCTGTGGTCCGCCGACGGCCGCGCCCGGCTGATCGACCCGGCCGCTCAGGGCGGCCACCCCGAGACGGACCTGGCGGTGCTGGAACTGTTCGGCTGCCCGCACCTCGGGCGGCTGCTGGCGGCGTACGAGGAGGTCCGTCCGCTGCCCGGCCGCAGCGGGCGCGTACCGCTGCACCAGCTCCAGCACCTGCTGGTGCACGCCGTCCTCTTCGGCTCCGGCTACGGCGCCCGCTGCGGTGCGGCGGCCCGGGCGGCGCTCGGCCGGACGGCGCACGTACGCTCGAAGGCGCCGGACGGGCTGGTGGGGGAGAGCGACGAGGAGCGGGCATGACGCGCGAGCAAAACGGGCGGAACGGGCATGGCGGCGTCCACGGGGACGGAACGCGAGTGGTGCGGGCCGGGCTGCCCGGGGAGGAGCCGTACGCGCCGCCGCTGCCGGGCCCGGTGCTGGCCGCGCACTTCCACCTGCCCGGCGACCCGGCGCAGGCCCCCTACGCCTACGGCCGCGACGGCAACCCCACCTGGACGGGCCTGGAGCAGGCCATCAGCGAGCTGGAGGCCCCCGGCGACGGGACGGCGCGCACGACCGTCTTCGCCTCCGGCATGGCCGCGATCTCCGCGGTGCTGCTGTCGCGGACGCGGCCCGGCGACGTGGTGGTGCTGCCCTCGGACGGCTACAACCTGCTCGTCCCGATGCGCGAGCGGCTGGAGGGCTGGGGCGTGGAGGTACGTACCGCGCCCACCGGCGGCGACGCGCAGCTCGACGCCCTGGACGGGGCGGCGCTGCTGTGGATCGAGTCCCCCTCCAACCCCGGTCTGGAGGTGTGCGACATCCGCCGCCTGGCCGACGCCGCCCACGAGCGCGGTGCGCTGGTCGCCGTGGACAACACCCTGGCCACCCCGCTGGGCCAGCGCCCGCTGGAGCTGGGCGCCGACTACGCGGTGGCCAGCGGCACCAAGGCGCTGACCGGCCACGGTGACGTACTGCTGGGCTATGTGACCTGCCGGGATCCGGAGCTGACGGCGTCGGTGCGGCTGTGGCGCAAGACGGTCGGGGCGATCCCGGGGCCGGTGGAGGCGTGGCTGGCGCACCGATCCCTGGCCACGCTGGAACTGCGCACCGAGCGGCAGGCAGCGAACGCGCTCGCCGTCGCCGAGGCGCTGCGCGAACGGCCTCAGGTGCGCGACGTACGGCACCCGGGGCTGGCGGACGACCCGGCGCACCCGGTGGCGGCGCGGCAGATGCGGCGCTTCGGCTGCGTGGTCTCCTTCACGCTGCCGGACAGGCCGTTCGCCGAGCGGTTCCTGGCCGCGCTGCGGCTGGTGGACGACGCGACGAGCTTCGGCGGGGTGCGCTCCACGGCCGAGCGGCGCGGCCGGTGGGGCGGGGACGCGGTGCCGGAGGGCTTCGTGCGGATGTCGGTGGGCGTGGAGGACTCGGCCGATCTGGTCGCCGACATCCGGGCGGCGCTGGACACCGCCGGGCACGGCTGACGTAGGGGCCGGCGCGGAGGCGCGCGGAGACGCGCGCCGGGGAAGGCGGGGCGCGGGGCGGCTTGAAGCTCCCCCCTCATGCCTCAAGCCGCCCCGCGCGACGCGCGTAAACAGCGCATGGTCAAGGTTAGTTGACCGAGCGTTATTGTCCAGTCGTCATATCGGCGCCCGCCCGCCGTCCCGTCCTCCGGGCCCGGAAGGTTTCACCGGCCCCGGAGCGGGCCAGATCTCCCCCATGACCGCCGACGCGCGCCCCGTGGTCAAACGCACCGCCCGGGCCATCCTGCTTGATGACGACGAGATGATCCTGATCAAGCGGACCAAGCCCGGCCGCGAGCCGTACTGGATCACCCCGGGCGGCGGTGTCGAGACCGGGGACGCCACCGTCGTCGACGCCCTCCACCGCGAGCTGGACGAGGAGCTGGGGGCGAAGGTGACCGACGTGGTCCCCGCCTTCGTCGACACCGTCCCCCACGACCCGGCCGAGGACGCGGGGAGCGGCGCGGCGGCCGTCGCGCCGCTCCCCGCGGAGGCGGAAGACGCCGCGGGGGGCGCGGTGAAGGTGCAGTTCTTCTTCGTGTGCCGGCTGGCCTCGATGGATCTGTCGCGCCGGCACGGTCCGGAGGTCGAGGAGCCGCGCGGCGAGTACGAGGTCGTCCGCGTCCCCTTCAACCGCACGGGCATCGCCTCGGTGGAGGTGGTGCCTCCCTCGCTGCGCGCCTATCTCGACGCCAACATCGAGGGCGTACGCGCTCTGCTGGCCCCGGACCTGGGCTGACATCCGCAGGGGTCGTCCCGGTCTCCGGGCCGACCGGGGAGACAGGGGGTCGGGGAGCCGCTCAGTCGAACCAGCCCCGGAACGGCGTCCGTTCACCCTCCGCCCGGCGCCGCCGGGCCCTGGCGAGCAAATGCTCGGCGTGGTCGCGCCAGGCCGCCGGATCGTCGGAGGGCGGCACGTGTCCTCCGTGTCCTCCGTGTCCTCCGTGTCCTCCGGGCACGCCCGGGTGAGCACGCTCGCTCGGTGGCCGTACGGCGGGAGTGCCGCGCCGCCGCGCCTCGTCCGCCGCCCCGAAGAAGTCCCCGCCCTTGCGCCGCTGGTCGTCCGTGCCCCAGTCGCGCGGAGTCCCCTTGGGTGCCCGCCGCAGATGCGGGATGTGCTTGGCACAGTGGATGTACGCCTCCTCCACCGTCACCCGCACCCACACCAGCGCCCGCCGGCCGGGCACGGAGTCGGACGGCAGGTCCGGATGGACCGAGCGCAGCTCGGCGTCCTCGACGATCTCGGCGCGGCCGTTGACGTGCAGACCGATCCGGGCCTGGAAGAAGTCGACCAGCAGGATGCCCAGGTGCGGGTTCTCCTGGATGTTGCCGAGGCTGGCGTGCACGCCGTTGCCCCGGTACTCGGGATAGACCAGGGTCCGCTCGTCGATCACGTGCAGGAAGCCGGGCGGACCGGCTCGGAAGGAGTTGTCGCACTCGCCGTGCCGGTCGGCGGTGGCCACGAAGAACATCTCCTGCCGGCCGACGAACTCCCGCATCCGCTCGTTGAGGTGGTCGAGCATCTGCTCGCCGTAGAAGCGGTCGGCGCGCTCGGTCGTGCCCAGACGCCGCTGCATCGCGTGCTCGCCGTCGCTGCCGGGACGTACGGGCTCGGAACCGGAGTCGGAACCGGGAGCCGACTCCGGTGCGGGGGCGGGTGCCGGGGCCGGGGCGAAGCCGGCCGCCTGCCGGCGCCGCCCGGCCGGCGCCGTGCCCTCCGGCTCGTCCGCCCCCCATGCCTGGCGTGCCGGGCCCGCGCGGTCCGGCACGGGCGCCGTGCGGTCCGTGCGCACAGTCCTGAGCGTCATGGTGGCGTCGACCGCTTCCGTCGCGTCCACGTCGTGGTTCACGTGGTGTTCCCGTCCTGTCTCGCTGTCACGTCCGCCTCATCCGCCCGCCGCTCCCGGTCCCCGTGGGACTCCGCGGTCCCCGCGGTCCTCAGCCCCGCGGGGCGACCGGTCCGTCGAGGGAGTCGTGCCGTATCCGGTCGGAGGGGATCCCCACCCCCACCAGCGCGTCCACCCCGCTGCGGATCATCCCCGGCGGACCGGACAGATAGCCGTCGAAGGCGGACCACGGGCCGCCCCGCCGCACCGCGTCCGGAAGGCGGCCGACGAGCCCGCCCGACGGCCCCTCGACCACCGGGCGCACCGACAGCCACGACAGCCGCCGCTCCATCTCGCGCAGCGTGTCCAGGTCGTACAGGTCCAGGTCGCTGCGGGCGCCGTAGAACACCTCCACCGGGCGGGCGCGGCCGTGCCCGGCGACATCCTCCACCAGCGCCTTGATGGGCGCGATGCCCGTGCTGCCGCCCAGGCAGAGCAGGCCGTTGCCGCAGGAGTGGTCCACCGTCATCGACCCGGCTGGCCCGCCCAGCCGAAGCACGTCGCCGGGACGGGCCCGGTGGACGAGCGCGCGGGAGACCCAGCCCGCGGGCACCGCCTTGACGTGGAAGACCAGCAGCCCGTCCGGACGCGGGGCGCAGGCCAGGGAGTACTGCCGCCACACCTTCGGCCACCAGGGCGTCTCGACACCGGCGTACTGGCCGGCCAGGAACGGATAGGGCTGGTCGGGCCGGACGGTGATGACGGCGATGTCGGAGGTGCGCATCTCGTGCGAGACCACCTCGGCGTGCCACAGCGCCGGCGCCTTCCGCGCGTCCTCGGCCGCGGCGTCGATCATGATCTGGGAGATGGCGGTGTAGGCGCGCACCCAGGCGGCCTCCGCCTCCTCGCCCCAGGTGCGCGGGGCGTAGCGGGCCAGCGCGTCGATCAGGCACTCGCCGACGGCGGGGTAGTGCTCGGGCACGGTGCCGTACTTGCGGTGGCCGCGGCCGAGATGGGAGAGGTACTCCGCCAGCGTTCGGCGCTCGTCGATCAGTCCGGCGGCGGTGAGCAGCGCCTTGAACAGCCGGTCGCGCTGGGCGTCCATGGCGGCGGGGAAGAGCGTGCGCACACCTGGGTTCCGGGTGAACAGCAGGGCGTAGAAGTACGAGGTCAGCGCCTGGGAGACCGGCCCCACCTCCTCCAGGACGCGGCGTATCAGCTCCGCGTCGCGGGAGGGCTCGAACCGCCCGTAGCCGGGGTTGGCGGTGAACTCCGGGACCGGGGCGGGCCCGGGACGGGACGACGGTGCCGTGCGCCCCTCGCCCGGCTTCGGAGCGAACCAGTCCCGGTCACCGCCTCCACCGCCGTCGGTGGGCGACCCACCGGCCGCGCGCTGGGAAGTTCCGTTGCCCGCCGACGTAGTGGCCATGGTCTGTCTCGCCTCGTACATCTTCCGATCGGTCCGGTCACTTACAGAGCGGAAACCACCTGGACAAAGCCCCCGTTTCATCGACTGCGGATATGCGTGAGCGGTTACACGCGGTCTCGACCATACCGGTACGCGATCGGTATACAAGCCCCGGCCGGACTTCCACCGAATTCCACGGACTCCGCCACTCCGCTGAATTGCGCTGCGTCCGCTCACAGCGCCGGCCCCCTGCGCGGAGCGGCCGGAAGACGCCCTTCAACCGAGCTCACCAGGGATGATCCCCGTGCCATACCTCTCGGCGACGGCTCGGGAGGTGCTGCCGAACGCCTCTCTCCAGACAGCCTGAAGCCCCGAGTCCGGCACACTCCCCATACGTTATCTTCACTTTTCCGGCCGGGAGTGCGGAAAACAGGGGAGAGCGATCTGTCCGAACTTTTCCAGAGCGCCCTGCTCCCTTTCCGGCCGGCTTGCGGATTCCGGCCGGACGCGGCCGGAAAAGCGGCGAGAACGTGTACCCGGACAGTTCCGGGGTATGCCCCGCGCGCACGGCGACGGGTACGCGGCCGGTACGGGCGGGAAGGAGACGCGCGAAGCGGTGGCCGTCGCCGGGCTGGACGCCCGTGACGCCCGCTCATCCCCCACCCTCACCCTCGTCGCCGCTCCCGCCCGTCCGCCGCCTCGCCGCCGACCTCCACCACCGTGACGGCGCACGGAGCACCGGACGCCCCCGGCTGACGCGCCGGCCCCGGTCCGGGCGGGCGCCCGGACCGGGGCGCGGAGTTCACCCCGCGTGCCACCCCCGCGGGTCCACACCGCCCGGAACGGGCGCGTCCGGATCGTACGGGGTCCGGGTGAAGACGAACGTGCCCAGGTCCAGATGGGTCACCTCCCCGGCCGCTCCGCGTACCGCCCGCAACGTCTCGCCCGCGTAGTAGCCGTCCAGCCCGGTCCAGGTGCCGTCCGCCTCCGGCCGGAAGCGCGAGGCCCGCCCGGCGCCGCCGACCGGGAGCAGTTCCAGCGCCCGCCCCTCGCACACCCGCAGCGCGAACGCCGCCGGCCCCCAGTACCACGGCCCCGTCAGCGCCAGCAGCTCCGGACCGGCCTGCGAGCGCGGACGCCACGGCTCGGGGAAGGACGGCTCGCGCTCGGCGACGATCCCCAGCAGATCGGCCGCCAGACCGCCCACCGGCAGCCCCGAGGTCGCGTTGACCAGCGCCACACTCGCCAGCCGCTCCCCCGGCGCGGTCCACACGGCCGCGAGGAAACCCGGCATGGAACCGGTGTGCCCGGCCAGCGACCGCCCGCCGGAGCGCACCAGTTGCATCCCCAGCCCGTACGCCTGGTCCCAGGACTCCGCCGCCGGCGCCACCGCCGGCACCCGCATCCGCGCCAGGCCCTCCGCGCCCAGCACCCGGTCGTCGCCCGCCGCCAGGAACGCCGCGAAGCGGCACAGGTCCCCGGCCGTGGACCACAACTGCCCGGCCGGCGCCATCAGCCCGGTGTCCGCGAGCGGCTCGGGCAGCACCGCGTCCGCCCACGGGTGCACGGCCCACCCCCGGGCGTACGGCTCCCGCGGCAGCGGCGTCGTACGGTCCATGCCCAGCGGGTCGAGCACCTCCTCGCGCAGCACGTCGTACCAGGGCGCACCGCGCAGCCGTTCCACCAGGGAGCCCAGCAGCGCGTAACCGAGGTTGGAGTAGTGGTGGCGCCGGCCGGCCGGATGCCGCACGGGCCGCTCGCCGAACAGGTCGGCCGGTCCGGGGCGCAGCCCGCCGGGCGTCCGCTCCCACCAGGGGCCGCGCGGCTCGGCGGCCAGCCCGGCGGAGTGGGACAGCAACTGGGCGACCGTCGCCGAGGCCACCTCCTCCCCGGCCCCGGCGGGCACCTCCAGATGCTCACCGAGCGAGTCGGACAGGTCCAGCAGCCCCTCGTCGCACAACCGCATCACCAGCACGGCGACGAAGGTCTTGGTGATCGAACCGATCCGGTACCGGGTGTCCGCGGTCGGCACGCCCTCCGTCTCCCCCGCCGCGCCGGACGGGCCGACCGCACCGCCCCGCACCCCCGTCCACACCGTCCGTCCGTCGCGCACCACGGCCCCGACCGCCGACGGCACCCGGCCCCCGGCCTGGGCCACGGCCAGCCTGTGGAGGAGTGCGCGACGGGTCTCCGGCAGCAGCTCACCGTCCATGTCTGCACTGGAATCGATCATGCGCCCACTCTCCCCGGCGACACCGGCCGGGGCCAGCGTTTTCCACCGCACCGCCCCGCGCGGCAGGGGTGTGGAGCACGGGGAGGGTGCTCCAGGTGCTGCGCCGACGACCGTCACGACCGGTACGTGCGGCACGACCACGCGCGAAGGCCCGAAGTCGCAAGCGGAAGTTGCGGCTTCGGGCCTCGCGCAGGCTAGCGGCGGCCGCCGCCCCGTGCGGCGGTTCGGGTCAGAGCGCCAGCTTGAATCCCACGTGCGAGGCCGTGAAGCCCAACCGCTCGTAGAAGCGGTGGGCTTCCGTGCGGGTGGCGTCGGAGGTGAGCTGGACCAGAACGCAGCCCAGGCGCCGTGCCTCCTCGATCGACCACTCGATCAGCCGGGTGCCCAGGCCCCCGCCGCGCTCGCCGGAGTGGACGCGTACGGCCTCGATGAGCGCACGGCTCGCACCGCGCCGCGACAGTCCGGGGACGACGGTGAGCTGGAGCGTGCCGACGACCCGGCCGTCGCGGACCGCGACGACCAGGTGCTGGTGGGGATCGGCGGCGATCTCCCCGAAGGCCTCGCGGTAAGGGGCGAGGTCACCGGGCGACTCTCGGCGGGTGCCCAGCGGGTCGTCGGCGAGCATGTCCACGATGGCCCGCAGGTCGCCCTCCGCCGCGGGGCGTATGTCGAGGTCGCTCATGAACGGCACCCTATGCCGCCCGGCGCGGCGGCACCGGCCCGTTTCCGTCCGCACCGGCCCGTCCGCCGAACGCGTCCGATTCCTTCAAGACCTCCGGCCCGGCGCCGCCCCAGCATGGCCGTATGGCACCCCGTATCGATCTCGTCGGCCTGGTCACCTCCGACATGGCCGCCTCGCTCGCGTTCTACCGCCGCCTCGGCCTCGGCATCCCCGCCGGCGCCGAAGGGCAGCCCCATGTGGAGGTCCCGCTGCCCGGCGGGCTGCGCATCGCCTGGGACACCGTCGAGACCATCCGCTCCTTCGACCCCGGCTGGACCCCGCCCAGCGGCGGCGGTCGCGTCGAACTCGCATTCGCCTGCGACGACCCCGCCGACGTCGACCGGCAGTGCGCCGAACTGACACGCGCCGGGCACACCGGGCACAAGGCGCCCTGGGACGCCTTCTGGGGCCAGCGGTACGCCGTCGTCCTCGACCCCGACGGCAACGGGGTCTCCCTCTTCGCCCCGCTGCCGGACGGCGCGCCCGGCCTTCAGTCCTCCGGCGGCCGGCCCTCCGACAGCAGCACCGAGAGCTGAACCCCGGCCAACGCCCTGACCTCGCGCGAAAGATGCGCCTGGTCCGCGTATCCGGCACCGGCCGCGGCCGACGCCGGCGGCACGCCGCCGCGGACCAGGCGCAGAGCGCGCCGGAACCGCAGCACCCGGGCCAGGGTCTTGGGCCCGTAACCGAAGGCCGCCAGCGAACGGCGGTGAAGCTGCCGCTCGCTCAGCCCCACCACGCGCGCCGACTCGGCGACACTCCCGCCGTCCCGCAGCCCGGCGGCCACCGCCGCCGTCAGCGGGTCGCCCGGCACCCGCCGCAGCCGTACCGCCGCCGCCTCCTCCAGCACCGGCGCCCCGTCCCGGACCCCGGCCATCCGCTCGGCCAGCTCCCGCGCCTCGCGCTCCGGCCAGACCGCCTCCAGCGGCACCCGTGCGTCACGCAGCTCGTGCGCCGGTACGCCCAGGACGCGCGGCCCGGTGCCGGGCGGGAAGCGCAGCCCCACATAGCCGGTCCCCGGCAGGTCGTCGGTCAGCTGGGCACTGGTGTCCGGCCCGGCCACCAGCAGTCCGCCGACCGTCCAGATCAGGTCCATGCACCCGTCCGGCAGCACCCGCGCCCGCTGCGGCCGCGCAGGGGCCTCCCGGCGCCACACCACGGCGCCGGCCACCAGCCGCGATCCCCGCTCCCCGTACACCTCTCCAGCCTCCCACCGTGCGTTGCCCGGCGGGCGGGCGCCTCACAGGCCCGTCACCGGCGGTACCGCGTCCGGTCAGGTCTGGGCCATGTCCACGAAGCGCGAGTAGTGCCCCTGGAAGGCCACGGTGATCGTCGCCGTCGGGCCGTTGCGGTGCTTGGCCACGATCAGGTCCGCCTCACCCGCCCGCGGCGACTCCTTCTCGTAGGCGTCCTCGCGGTGGAGCAGGACGACCATGTCCGCGTCCTGCTCGATCGAGCCCGATTCACGGAGGTCCGAGACCATCGGTTTCTTGTCGGTGCGCTGCTCGGGGCCGCGGTTGAGCTGGGAGAGCGCGATCACCGGCACCTCCAGCTCCTTGGCCAGCAGCTTGAGGTTCCGGGACATCTCCGAGACCTCCTGCTGACGGCTCTCGGGACGGCGTGAGCCGCCCGACTGCATCAGCTGGAGGTAGTCGATGACGACCAGCCGCAGGTCGTTCCGCTGCTTCAGGCGGCGGCACTTGGCGCGGATCTCCATCATCGTCAGGTTCGGTGAGTCGTCGATGTACAGCGGTGCGCCCGTGACCTCGGGCATCTGGCGCGCCAGCCGGTTCCAGTCCTCATCCGTCATGCTGCCCGACCGCATGTGGTGCAGCGCCACCCGCGCCTCGGCGGACAGCAGCCGCATCGCGATCTCGTTGCGGCCCATCTCCAGCGAGAAGATCACACTGGGCAGGTTGTTCCTGATCGAGCAGGCCCGGGCGAAGTCCAGGGCCAGGGTCGACTTGCCCATCGCCGGTCTGGCCGCGATGACGATCATCTGGCCCGGGTGGAGGCCGTTGGTCAGCGAGTCCAGGTCGGTGAAGCCCGTCGGCACGCCCGACATCTGGCCGCTGCGCGAGCCGATCGCCTCGATCTCGTCGAGCGCGCCCTCCATGATGTCGGCGAGCGGGAGGTAGTCCTCCGAGGTGCGCTGCTCGGTGACGGCGTAGATCTCGGCCTGGGCCGAGTTCACGATCTCGTCCACGTCGCCGTCGGCCGCGTACCCCATCTGCGTGATGCGGGTGCCCGCCTCGACCAGGCGGCGCAGGACGGCGCGTTCGTGGACGATCTCCGCGTAGTACTGGGCGTTGGCCGCGGTGGGGACGGCCTGGACCAGGGAGTGCAGATAGCCGGGGCCGCCGACCTTGGCGATCTCGCCGCGTCTGGTCAGCTCGGCGGCGACGGTGATGGGGTCGGCCGGCTCGCCCTTGGCGTAGAGGTCGAGGACGGCCTGGTAGATCGTCTCGTGTGCCGGGCGGTAGAAGTCCTGGCCCTGGAGGGTCTCCACCACGTCCGCGATGGCGTCCTTGGACAGCAGCATGCCGCCGAGGACGGACTTCTCGGCGTCGAGGTCCTGCGGGGGGACGCGATCGAAGCCGCTCATCGGGCCCGAGGGCCAGGTGTCGGCGCCGCGGTCGTGGCGCTCGCCGTCGGAAGCCGCGTCGCGGCTGCGGCGGGAGACGGGGAGATGGTCGCCCGGGCCGGGCCCTCCCGGCCCGGGGGCCCCGGTGGCGTATCCGGGTGCCGGGCTGTCGACGTGCTCGGACTGCGTCACCCCGCCACCTCCCTCCCGTTCCTTGCGACCCGCGCCTGTCTTTCCTACGGCACGGCTCTGACAGTGGCTCGCCCGCTCTCCGGTCACGGCTCCGGTCACGGCAGGGCCGTGGACCGGACGAAGAGGAGGGGAACAGCAGACGGGCGCCGGACAACGGTAGGGCTACGGGGGCCTCCGGCCAATCCAGTTATCCACAGGGTGTGTGGATGAACGACCGCATCTTGTGGAGAACTCGTCGATTCCTGTGCACGGGGCGGGGGACAGACCTGTGGAGAAGTCGGCCGACCGACTTCTCCACAGGGCTTGACCTGCTGTTTCCCCATCCACCGGCTGTGCAGGAGAAAAACTTCGCGACTCGCGTCAAGATCGCGACAAACGGCGCAGAGGTTCTCACCCCAGATGAGGAACGGTAATGGTCACACATCTATTGCAACTATTACTTGTGGATGTTTGGATCGGATCATGACGCACGCTCCCCCGACCGCCGGGCGCACCGCGGCACGCCGCCACGACCGCGAGATCATCGCGCTGGCGCTCCCCGCCTTCGGCGCGCTCGTCGCGGAGCCCCTGTTCGTCATGGCCGACAGCGCGATCGTGGGCCATCTGGGCACTCCTCAGCTCGCCGGGCTCGGTGTCGCGGCCACCCTGCTGACGACCGGGGTGAACGTCTTCGTCTTCCTCGCCTACGCCACCACCGCCGCCGTCGCGCGCCGCGTCGGGGCCGGCGACCTGCCCGCCGCCATCCGGCAGGGCATGGACGGGATCTGGCTGGCGCTGCTGCTCGGCGCGGCGGTGGTGGCCACCGTGCTGCCCACCGCGCCCGCGCTCGTCGACCTGTTCGGAACGTCCGCGACGGCGGCGCCGCACGCGGTGACGTATCTGCGGATCAGCGCGCTGGGCATCCCGGCCATGCTCGTGGTCCTGGCCGCCACCGGTGTGCTGCGCGGACTGCAGGACACCCGGACCCCGCTGTACGTGGCCGTCGGCGGCTTCTCCGCCAACATCGTGCTCAACCTCGCCCTGGTCCACGGCGCCGGGCTGGGCATCGCCGGCTCGGCCTGGGGCACGGTGATCGCGCAGGGCGCGATGGCCGCCGTCTACCTGGTGGTGGTGGTCAGGGGTGCCCGGCGCCACGGCGCCTCGCTGCGGCCGGACGCCGCCGGGATCCGGGCCAGCGGCCGTGCCGGGGCGCCGCTGCTGGTCCGCACCCTGTCGCTGCGCGCCGTACTGGTGCTGGCGACCGCCGTCGCGGCGCGGCTGGGGGACGTCGAGGTGGCCGCGCACCAGATCACGCTGACCATCTGGTCGCTGCTGGCCTTCGCGCTGGACGCCATCGCCATCGCCGGGCAGGCGATCATCGGCCGTTGTCTGGGCGCGGGGGACGCGGCGGGGGCGCGGGCCGCGTGCCGGCGGATGGTGCGGTGGGGGATCGCCTCCGGGGTGGTGCTGGGGGTGCTGGTGGTCGCGGCGCGTCCGCTGCTGCTGCCGCTGTTCACCCCGGACACCGCCGTACACGACCGGCTGACATCCGCGCTGCTGGTGGTGGCGGTGACCTCGCCGGTCGCGGGGGTGGTCTTCGTGCTGGACGGGGTGCTGATGGGCGCGGGCGACGGGCAGTATCTGGCGTGGGCGGCACTGGCGACACTGGTGGTGTTCGCCCCGGCGGCGCTGGTGGTCCCGGTCCTGGGCGGGGGGCTGACCGCGCTGTGGTGGGCGGTCGCCGGACTGATGATGGGAATGCGGCTGGTCACCCTGTGGCTGCGGGCCCGCTCGGGCCGCTGGGTCGTCACCGGGGCGGTGCGCGCCTGAACGGGACGCCGGGCGGGGCAAAGCGGTTCGGCTCCGTCGGGTACGGCGCGGCCGGACACGGCGCAGGGCCGCGGCCCCCTCACGGGGACCGCGGCCCTGTTCACCGGCGTTCACCGGCGTTCACCGGCGTTCACCGGCGTTCACCGACAGCGTGCCGGCTGCATGCGGCGGGTTACCGTCAGGCGGCGCCGACCTCGACGCCGATCTTGGCGACGACCTCGGGGTGCAGACGCACCGAGACCCGGTGCGAGCCCAGGGTCTTGATCGGGGTGTCCAGCTCGATACGGCGCTTGTCGACGTCCGGTCCGCCCGCGGCCTTCACCGCCGAGGCGACGTCGGCCGGGGTGACGGAGCCGAACAGACGGCCCTGGTCGCCGGCGCGGACCTTCAGGCGCACGGTGACGCCCTCGAGCCGGCCCTTGATCTCGTTGGCCTGCTCGATCGTGGCGATCTCGCGGATCTTGCGGGCGCGGCGGATCTGCTCGACGTCCTTCTCCCCGCCCTTGGTCCAGCGGATGGCGAATCCGCGGGGGAGCAGGTAGTTGCGGGCGTACCCGTCCTTCACCTCGATGATGTCGCCGGCGTTGCCGAGACCCGAGACCTCGTTGGTCAGGATGATCTTCATGAGTCGGTCATCCTTCCCTTATCGAGCGGTCGAGGTGTAGGGCAGCAGCGCCATCTCACGGCTGTTCTTCACGGCCGTGGCGACGTCACGCTGGTGCTGGGTGCAGTTGCCGGTGACACGACGGGCACGGATCTTGCCGCGGTCGGAGATGAACTTCCGCAGCAGGTTCGTGTCCTTGTAGTCGACGTACTTGATCTTTTCCTTGCAGAACACGCAAACCTTCTTCTTCGGCTTGCGAGCAGGCGGCTTCGCCATTGTCTCTCTCCGTTTGGTTCAAGAAGTCTGTGCCTGTGAGCGCAGCCCCTCCCGGAACCCCTGGGGATTCCTCAGAAGGGGGGCTCGTCCGAGTAGCCGCCGCCGGAACCGCCGGAACCGCCGGAACCACCGCCCCAGCCGCCACCGCCGCCGCCCTGCTGGCCGCCGGCCGGAGCGCCGGTCGCCCACGGGTCGCCCGCGGGTGCGCCGCCGCCCTGCTGGCCGCCACCGGGGCCGCCGCCCCAGCCGCCGCCACCGCCCTGCTGGCCGCCACCGCGGCCGGTGGTCTTGGTGACCTTGGCCGTGGCGTTGCGCAGGCTGGCGCCGACCTCGTCGACGTCCAGCTCGTAGACCGTGCGCTTGATGCCCTCGCGGTCCTCGTACGAGCGCTGCTTGAGCCGGCCCTGCACGATGACGCGGGTGCCCCGGGTGAGGGACTCGGCGACGTTCTCCGCCGCCTGCCGCCACACCGAGCAGGTCAGGAACAGGCTCTCGCCGTCCTTCCACTCGTTGGTCTGGCGGTCGAAGGTGCGGGGAGTGGACGCGACGCGGAACTTCGCGACCGCCGCACCGGAGGGGGTGAAGCGCAGCTCGGGGTCGTCGACCAGATTGCCGACGACCGTGATGACGGTCTCGCCTGCCATGGGTGAACCTCTCGGCGGGGTGCTGCTGGCTGCTGGTGATGCTGTGGTGCCGGTGCTTCCGGAGTACCGGAGGCGCTACCGGTTGCCCGGGATCCGCTGAGCGGGGGCGCTCAGTGGGTCTCGGGGCGGAGGACCTTGGTCCGCAGAACCGACTCGTTCAGGTTCATCTGACGGTCGAGCTCCTTGACGACCGCGGGCTCGGCCCGCAGGTCGATGACCGAGTAGATGCCCTCGGGCTTCTTCTTGATCTCGTACGAGAGACGACGACGGCCCCAGGTGTCGACCTTCTCGACCTTCCCCTGGCCCTCGCGGACGACGGAAAGGAAACTCTCGATCAGCGGGGAGACAGCGCGCTCCTCGAGATCGGGGTCGAGGATGACCATCACCTCGTAGTGACGCATGTGGAACCCACCTCCTCTGGACTCGGCGGCCACGGTCGTTCCGTGGCAGGAGGGTCGTGATGCGTGAGCAACGGTATCGGCCGGCACTGACAGTCCCGGGCCGTTCCCCCGGAAAGTCCCCGGTCCGTTCCCGGATCCGGTCGCCGCCGGAGCAGACACCGCGCAGACGGTACAGACTACCCGCACCGCCACTCGGGTTGAAATCCGGTGCCCGCTCCCCGCAATCTGGACACAGGGGACGTGATACGCGTCACCCGTCGCACCCTCGCGAATCCGGCGGGCGCGGCTCATCCGCCCTGTCCGAAGGAACGGGCGGCCGGGCGGCCGGAAGGGCCACGGCGGTCCGGGGGTCCGGCGGTCCGGACGATCCCGCAGGAGGTTCCCCATGGCACAGGCGGTACGGAGGAGCCCGGTCTCCTTCCTCCTCAACACCGACGGCCGGCGGCACCCGGCCGAGAACCGGCTCGTCGCCGTGACCGCGGTGCTCGGCGTGGTCGCGTTCGTCACCGGCTTCTTCCCCGGTCTCAGCCTGATCGCGTCCTGGGCCGGGCTGCTGGGGATCGTGTCCGGGGGCTGGGGACAGATGGTCTCCGCGACCACCGGCGAGCGGTTCGCGCTGGTCGTCAGCATGGGAGCGGCGGCGGTCGGCTTCTACCTGGGGATGTCGAACGGCGGGCTGTTCGGCTGACCTCCCGGCCGGCCGCCCGGCGGGGCCCGCCGGGCGGCCGGCCGCGGCTCGCCACAGCCCCGTACTGGCACGTCCGGGGCACGTGCCTGCGCAGTAGGCTTCCGGCCAGACCCTGCGAAGTACGCCGGAGGAGCGCCCCGTAATGAGCCTGACCCTGAGGACGATCAGTCGCGAGCAGCACCTGGCGTATATCCGCAGCCTGCCATCGGCCAGCCACATGCAGGTCCCCGCCTGGGCGGACGTGAAGGCCGAGTGGGGCTCGGAGAACCTGGGCTGGTTCGACGCGAGCGGCGAGCTCGTCGGGGCGGGCCTGGTGCTGTACCGCCAGTTGCCGAAGGTCAAACGCTATCTGGCCTACCTGCCCGAGGGACCGGTGATCAACTGGTTCGCGCCGAACCTGGAGGAGTGGCTGCGTCCGATGCTGGCGCATCTGAAGGCCAAGGGCGCGTTCTCGGTGAAAATGGGCCCGCCCGTGGTGATCCGGCGCTGGGACGCCCCCGCGATCAAGGCCGGCATCCAGAACCCGGACGTGAAGCGACTGCGCGACGTCGAGGCCACCCACATCGAGCCGCGCGCCTTCGAGGTGGCCGACCGGCTGCGGCGGATGGGCTGGCAGCAGGGCGAGGACGGCGGCGCCGGCTTCGGCGACGTCCAGCCGCGCTACGTCTTCCAGGTGCCGCTGGAGAACCGCTCGCTGGACGAGGTGCACAAGGGCTTCAACCAGTTGTGGCGGCGCAACATCAAGAAGGCCGAGAAGGCCGGTGTCGAGGTCGTGCAGGGCGGCTACGACGATCTGCCGGTATGGCAGGAGCTGTACGAGGTGACGGCCGAGCGCGACCGCTTCCGGCCGCGCCCCCTGGGGTACTTCCAGCGGATGTGGACGGCGCTGAACTCCGAGGACCCCAACCGGATGCGGCTGTACTTCGCCAGCCACGAGGGCGAACCGGTGGCCGCGGCCACCATGCTGATCGTGGGCGGGCACGTGTGGTACTCCTACGGCGCCTCGGCCAACCACAAGCGCGAGGTGCGCCCCTCCAACGCCATGCAGTGGCGGATGCTGCAGGACGCGTACGCGCTCGGGGCGAGCGTGTACGACCTGCGCGGCATCAGCGACTCCCTGGACGACTCCGACCACCTCTTCGGTCTGATCCAGTTCAAGGTGGGCACCGGCGGCCAGGCCGCCGAGTATCTCGGCGAGTGGGACTTTCCGCTCAATAAGCTGCTGCACAAGGCGCTCGACATCTACATGTCGCGCCGCTGACGCCCTGCTCCACGCACGTCCGGCGAGAGTCGGCGGGACGGAAGACGGCCCGCCGGCGCACGCCGGGACCGATGAGAAAGGTTCCGTACGGCCATGGCGCTCTCCCTCTACGTCGACACCGAACGCTGGCGGGCGCACCAGCAGACGGTGCTGAAGCAGTTCCCGGGGCTGGTCCCGGTCTGCAAGGGCAACGGATACGGCTTCGGCCACGAACGGCTGGCCGAGGAGGTGGCCCGCTTCGGCTCGGACGTCATCGCCGTGGGCACGACGTACGAGGCCGCCCGGATGAAGGACTGGTTCAGCGGGGACCTGCTGGTGCTCACCCCGTTCCGCCGCGGTGAGGAGCCGGTGCCGCTGCCGGACCGGGCGATCCGCACGGTCTCCTCGGTCGACGGGGTGAACGCGCTGGTCGGGGCCCGTGTCGTCATCGAGGTGATGAGCTCGATGAAGCGGCACGGGGTGGTGGAAGAAGACCTGGGCAAGCTGCGCGCCTCGATCGAGGACGTGCGGCTGGAGGGCTTCGCGATCCATCTGCCGCTGGACCGCACCGACGGCACGGACGCGGTGGACGAGGTCATCGGCTGGATGGACCGGCTGCGGGCGGCCCGCCTGCCGCTGGAGACGGTGTTCGTCAGCCATCTGAAGCCGGAGGAGTTCGCACTGCTCCAGCAGCAGTTCCCGCAGACCCGCTTCCGGGCGCGGATCGGCACGCGGCTGTGGCTGGGCGACCACGAGGCGACCCGGTACCGGGGCTCGGTGCTGGACGTCACAAAGGTGGTCAGGGGCGACCGCTTCGGCTACCGCCAGCAGAAGGCGCCGGGCGACGGCTGGCTGGTGGTGGTGGCCGGCGGCACCTCGCACGGAGTGGGCCTGGAGGCGCCGAAGGCCATGCACGGGATGAGCTCGCGGGCCAAGGGCGTGGCGCGGGCCGGGCTGGCGACGGTGAACCGCAACCTCTCGCCCTTCGTGTGGGACGGCAAGCAGCGCTGGTTCGCCGAGCCGCCGCACATGCAGGTGTCGATCCTGTTCGTGTCGGAGGAGGCCGCGGAGCCGAAGGTGGGCGACGAGCTGTTGGCGATCCTGCGGCACACGACGACGCAGTACGACCGGCTGGTCGACGACTGAGCGGCCGCGCGTGGCGGCGGGCGCCGACCGCCGGCCGTACGCAGCGCCGTACGACGACGAGGGGCCCGGGACGCATCCAGCGGACGCTGCTGGTTATTTCGGGCCCGTGCGTGACGTCGGCTCCCAAGACCCGGTTGTGGTCCTGGGAGCCGACGTTGTCGTATGGGGTGGGTGTCGCCGTCCATGCAGCCGAAGGGGCCGGGGGGATCCCGGCGGAGACGGTGCGGGTGACGCGGGCCGCGTTCCCGAAGGGGAGCCGGGCGACCCGGGTCCGGGACGGGCCGGGTCCGCCGTTCACTGACGAGGAGTTCGCCGACCTCTTCCCGGCGCGGGGGAAGCCTGCTTGGTCACCGGGCCGACTGGCGCCGGCGCCGGCGCTGGTGTTGCAGTTCGTCGAGGGGCTCACCGACCGGCAGGCCGCCGAGGCGGTGCGGGCGAGGATCGGCTTCAAATACGCCCTCGCGCCGGAACTGGCCGATCCCGGCTTCGACTTCTCGGTGCTGGCAGAGTTCCGGGACCGCCTCGTCGAAGCGGACGCCGGGCGGAGGGTGCTGGACGGCATCCTGGCCGCGGCCCGTGACAAAGGCCCGCTGAAGACGTCAGGCCGGGCCCGGACCGATTCCACGCATGTGCAGTCCGCGGTTCGGGAACTGTGCTGGCTGGAGACGGCCGCGGAGACGCTTCGTTCGGCGCTGAACGCGCTCGCGCAGGCCGCCCCCGACCGGCTGGCGGAGATCGCCGCACCGGACTGGTTCCGGCATTACGCCACCCGGGCCGAGGACTCCCGGTTCCCCGGGGCCCACATCGGACGGAAGGAGGCCGGCCGACGGATCGGGACGGACGGGATGCGGCTGCTCGGGGCCGTCCTCGCACCTCAGGCACCGGCCGCGCTCCGGGAGCTGGAGCAGGTCTGGAGCAGGTGAAGATCCTGCGGCAGATGTGGGCCCAGCACTTCCACCCGGTCGGGGGCGAGGCGAGGCGACGGGACCCCCAAGACCGACCGCCGGGCGTAAAACGCCTGGTCACGCCCTGTGACCCAGAAGCCAGGGGCAGCAAGAAACGCGACATCCTCTGGAACGGACACAAGACCCATCTGACCGAGACCTGTGAGCCGGACACCCCACATTTGATCACGAACGTGGCCACGGCCGTCGCCACCGTCCCCGACAGCGTGATGAGCGAGAAGATCCACAACGGCCTGGCCGAACGGGACTGTCGGCCTGGCGAACACTGGGTCGGCACCGGATATGCCACCGCCGCCCAGATCGCGGCCGCCCGCCGCGAGCACGGCATCGAGCGGCACGGACCGCTCCGGGCGGTCACCGTCGCCCAGGCGAAGAACGGCAGCGGCTACGGCCAGGGCGCCTTCACCCTCGACGGGGACCAGCAGCACGTCACCTGCCCGAACGGAGCCACCAGCACCCAGTGGGCTCTGCGAGCTCTCGGCAGCAGCTTCCCGTGATCCGGGTCAGATTCTCCCCGGCCGACTGCCGCCACTGCCCCGCACTGCGCGACTGCGTCAGCTCACCCAAGGCCGAACGCAGGGAACCCACTCCGCGGCAGCACGACGAGCACCAGGCCCTTCAACGCACCCGCGCTCTCCGGCAGACCGACGAGTGGAAAGCCCGCTACAAGATCCGCGCCGGCGTCGAAGGCACCATCTCCCAGGGCGTCGGGCGCTGTGGCCTGCGCAGATCCCGCTACCGGGGCCTGACGAAGACCAGCCTTCAGCACCAGCTCACCGGCGCCGCCATCAACCTCGCCCGCCTCGACGCCCACCTCACCGAAACACCCCGGGCCCGCACCCGCACCCGCCACTTCGCAGCACTCCGCCCCGCCGACCACGTCGACGGGGCGAAGCAACAGGGCCCGAATTAACCAACAGCGTCCGGAGCATCGCTCCGGGCCGGGCCCCTCGCCATGGTGCGCCGCCGGATGCGCCACCGGCGTCCGGCGCGGTGTTTCCGTGGTGCTCCCCGGGTGACACCCAGGTGGTTCCTAGCGCTCCACCTCGCCGTTGATGAACTTCTCCACGTTCTCCCGGGCCTGGTCGTCGAAGTACTGGACCGGCGGGGACTTCATGAAGTAGGAGGAGGCCGAGAGGATCGGGCCGCCGACACCGCGGTCCTTGGCGATCTTCGCGGCGCGCAGGGCGTCGATGATGACACCCGCGGAGTTCGGGGAGTCCCAGACCTCCAGCTTGTACTCCAGGTTCAGCGGGACGTCGCCGAACGCGCGGCCCTCCAGGCGGACGTAGGCCCACTTGCGGTCGTCCAGCCAGGCCACGTAGTCCGACGGGCCGATGTGGACGTTGTCCTCGCCCATGTCCCGGTCGGGGATCTGGGAGGTGACGGCCTGGGTCTTGGAGATCTTCTTGGACTCCAGGCGCTCGCGCTCGAGCATGTTCTTGAAGTCCATGTTGCCGCCGACGTTGAGCTGCATCGTGCGGTCGAGGATGACGCCGCGGTCCTCGAAGAGCTTGGCCAGCACGCGGTGCGTGATGGTCGCGCCCACCTGGGACTTGATGTCGTCGCCGACGATCGGGACACCGGCCTCGGCGAACTTGTTCGCCCACTCCTCGGTGCCGGCGATGAAGACCGGCAGGGCGTTGACGAAGGCGACCTTGGCATCGATGGCGCACTGCGCGTAGTACTTCGCGGCGTCCTCGGAGCCCACCGGGAGGTAGCAGACCAGGACGTCGACCTCGCGGTCCTTGAGGACCTTCACGATGTCGACCGGCTCCTCGGCCGACTCCTCGATGGTCTGGCGGTAGTACTTGCCCAGACCGTCGAGGGTGTGGCCGCGCTGGACGGTCACGCCGGCGGCGGGCACGTCGCAGATCTTGATGGTGTTGTTCTCACTGGCGCCGATGGCGTCGGCGAGGTCCAGGCCCACCTTCTTGGCGTCCACGTCGAACGCGGCCACGAATTCGATGTCCGAGATGTGGTACTCGCCGAACTGCACGTGCATCAGACCCGGCACGCGGCTCTTCGGGTCGGCGTCCTTGTAGTACTCGACGCCCTGCACCAGCGAGGCGGCGCAGTTGCCCACGCCGACGATGGCTACGCGAACCGAACCCATTGGCGGTTGCTCCCTGTGTTTGTTCCGTGTCGTTTCCGACGGTGGTGTTGGTGCCGGCCCGCTCGGTGCGGACCTTCACACGGTGTCATCGGACGGATCGGGCGGGGTCTGCCCCCGGTGCTGATCACGCCCCGCCCGCTCGCTCTCGATGAGTTCGTTGAGCCAGCGGACCTCGCGCTCCACGGACTCCATGCCGTGTCGCTGCAGTTCGAGGGTGTAGTCGTCCAGCCGCTCCCGGGTGCGGGCCAGGGCGGTGCGCATCTTGGCGAGGCGCTCCTCCAGGCGGCTGCGGCGGCCTTCCAGCACCCGCATCCGCACATCGCGCGAGGTCTGGCCGAAGAAGGCGAAGCGGACGCCGAACCCCTCGTCCTCCCAGGTGTCCGGCCCGGTCTGGGAGAGGAGCTCCTCGAAGCGCTCCTTCCCCTCGG
Organism: Streptomyces shinuiensis; assembly: GCF_043660855.1. NCBI lineage: Bacteria > Bacillati > Actinomycetota > Actinomycetes > Kitasatosporales > Streptomycetaceae > Streptomyces > Streptomyces shinuiensis. The sequence continues at coordinate 2,899,431 of NZ_JBIHML010000001.1, forward strand.
CCGTGAGCCGGTAGACGATCTTGGCCCGGCGTCCGGCGAGCGGCGCCGCGAGAGAGTCCTCGGGCTCGTCGCCGGGCTCCTCGGCCAACCACCCGCGCTGGACCAGCGTCTTCAGGCAGGGATAGAGGGAGCCGTAGCTGAAGGCCCGGAAGACTCCCAGCGAGGTGTTGAGCCGTTTGCGCAGCTCGTAACCGTGCATGGGTGACTCGCGGAGCAGTCCGAGGACGGCGAACTCCAGGATTCCCGAGCGTCTGCCCATCGCCGTCACTCCTTCCACCGGTGTCCGCCGGCCGCCCCGTCCACGGGCGGCCGCCTCGGGCTCGCGTCGCGTCGCCCTGCGCCATTGTCTCTCACCGATGTATCGAGTCGATACATCGGAACGATAGTGAAGACGATAGAACGCCTCCGGAGGCGCGACAAGGGGGGATGAGCGCAGAGGAGAGTGAGCGGTTTCACATCGCTCCTTCACTACAACTCGGTAGCCCCACTTTCTCCTGAATGCCGGAGATGGGCTTTTTGGACCTGCGTAGTCTGTCCGCTGTGCAGAAGGCCACCGGGAACCAACGAGGCGTCGGACGCGTCCTCGTCCCGGGTGCAGTGCGGCCAGTTCTGGGAACGTGGGCGGGCCGCACTTCGGGGGACTGAAGTACACTGCCGCCTTCAGGCGCGAGCGCCTGCCCGAGGAGTAGCTGTTCCACATGAGCGAGCACCGTCGTAAGCCACCGCAGTCGCGTGGCCGGCGCGCCGCACAGCCGCCGTCAGGCGGTCGGCGTGCCGCGCAGCCGTATGGCTCCACCGCCTCCCACGGCATGCCCTCGGACCGCCCCCACGGCGGCCGGGCCGAGGCGCGGCGCGCGGCACAGCGCGCCGGGGCCGGCGGCGGCAGACGCCGGGCGGCCGACACCGCCGGAGACGTCACGGTCGTCGGCCGGGGGCGGGGGCGCTACGAGCCCGAGAAGAAGCGCTTCATCGACTATCCCAGGTCAGGCAAGCACGGCTGGCAGCGCTGGATGCCGTCCTGGAAGCTGGTCACCGGCCTGGCCCTGACCTTCACGGGGATGCTGATCGGCCTCGGCGGGCTGGCGCTGGCCATGGTGGAGGTGCCGAACGAGAAGAACGCCCTGGCCCTCCAGCAGAACAACGTCTACTACTGGGACGACGGCACGGTCATGGCCAGGGCCGGCAAGACCAACCGGCAGAACATGAAGATAGAGGACATCCCCAAGTCGATGCAGCAGGCGGCGGTCGCCGCCGAGAACGCCACCTTCTGGGAGGACAAGGGCATCGACCCGATCGGCATCGGCCGGGCGGTGGTCAACATGGCCACGGGCGGTGACACCCAGGGCGGCTCGACCATCACCCAGCAGTACGTCAAGAACACCTACCTGAGCCAGGACCAGACCCTCGTCCGCAAGGCTCGGGAACTGTTCATCTCCATCAAGGTCAACACCCAGATGGAGAAGCAGGAGATCCTCCAGGGCTACCTCAACACCAGCTACTACGGGCGCGGCGCATACGGTCTCCAGGCCGCCTCACAGGCCTACTTCGAGAAGAAGGCCGAGGAACTCACACCCGCCGAGAGCGCGCTGCTCACCACCGTCCTCAAGGGCGCCGATCTGTACGACCCGGCCGGCGGCGTGGGGCCCAACTCCTCCGCCGAGGAGAACCGCGAGCGCGCCGTGAAGCGCTGGAAATGGGTGATGGACCGGCAGGTCGAGCTCAAGCTGATGAGCCAGAGCGAGCGGGACGAGCACGAGTTCCCCAAGATCGCTCCACGCAAGGCGCAGGCCGGACTCAACGGGCAGACCGGCTATCTGGCCGCCCTCGCCGAGGCCGAGGTCAAAAAGACTCTGGGCATCAACAAGCAGCAGTTCGACCAGGGCGGCTACCAGATCTACACGACCTTCGACAAGAAGAAGACCGCCGCGATGGAGAAGGCGGTCAACAAGGTCACCAAGCAGTACATCGATCCCGAGAAAAGCCCTGACACCGACAAGTTCGTCCAGTTCGGCGCCGCCTCCGTCGAGCCGGGTACGGGCAAGGTCGTCGCCATCTACGGCGGTCCGGGCTTCGACAAGGGCCACTTCACCAACAACGCGGACACCCTGGGCGTCCCGGTGGGTTCGACATGGAAGCCGTTCGTGCTGGCCGCGGCCATGGAGCACGGCACCTACAAGAGCGACGGCGTGGGCATCGCACCGAGCAGCGAGTACAACGGCGACAACAAGCTGAAGGTCAAGCAGCAGGACGGCACCGACTACCTGGACAAGGAGGGCAACCCCTTCTACCAGGTGAACGACGGTGACAAGAGCCACGGCTACATCACCCTGCGCCGGGCCATGGAGGTCTCCGCCAACACCCCGTTCGTCCAGCTCGGCATGGACGTGGGCATGGGCAAAGTGCGGGACATGGCTGCGAACGCGGGCATCGAGAAGGACAGCTTCGACCCGAACCTCAACCCGTCCTTCGCGCTGGGCACCTCCACCCCGGGCGCCATCGAGATGGCCAACTCCTATGCGACCTTCGCCGCCTCGGGGACCCATGTCGCCACCTACACGGTGAAGAAGGTCGAGCACAACGGCGAGGAGAAGCCCGGCTTCGAGAAGCCCCAGAAGGAGACGGCGATGGACTCCGACATCGCCGACAACATCACCGACGTGCTGCGCGGCGTCATCGAGAAGCAGCACGGCACGGGCACCAGGGCACAGGGGCTGGGCCGTCCCGCGGCGGGCAAGACCGGTACGACCGACAAGAACAAGTCCGCCTGGTGGGTGGGGTACACCCCGCAGTTGTCCACCGCGGTCACGCTGTTCCGCACGGACCCGGAGAAGCGCACCCTGCTGTCGATGAACGGTACGGGTGGCTTCCCGTCCATCCACGGTGGCCGACTGCCCACCGAGGTGTGGACGGCGTACATGAAGAGCGCCCTCAAGGGGGCGTCGGCGAAGGACTTCCCCGAGCCCGGCCCGATCGGCAAGAAGATCGACCAGGTCGGTGCCCCGTCGCCGTCGCCGTCGCCGTCGGAGAGCGAGGAGCCCGAGCCGTCGCCGTCGGAGAGCGAGGAGCCCGAGCCCAGCACGGAGCCGTCCCCGTCCCAGGAGACGCCGTCCGGGCCTCCGTCGAGCACCTGCCGTCCCAACGACTGGTTCTGTGACGACACCGGGGGCACGGACACCGGCGGAACCGACACCGGGGGCACGGACACCGGGGGCACGGACACCGGCGGGACCGACACCGGCGGAACCGACACCGGCGGGACCGACACCGGCGGAACCGACACCGGCGGGAACGGCAACGGCGGAAACGGCGGCAACGGCGGCGGGATCTGGGGCCAGGACGGCACCTGAGGAAGTTCTCGGAGCAGTGACCGCCCCCTACCGGGACTCCGGCGGGGAACGCTGAGAAAGACACGGGAAGCGGCGCCGGAAACGGCGCCGCTTCCGGCTTCTTTGGGCCCGCCCCGCCGAGGCGGCCGAGACCGGCGGGCCACCGCCTCGCGTACCGCGTGCCCGGATCCGCCATACGGCAGGATGTGGCCCATGACGAGCGCGCACCAGGAGCAGCAGGCACCGGTACGGCCCACCGTCCAGGACGAGGTCTCCGCCGCGGGCAGCGAGCTGATCGGCGGGCCGATCGGCAGGCGCGCGCTGACCGGAGGGTCCTGGTGGTCACCGGTACGGGTCGTGCTGCTGGTGATGCTGGGGATGTTCGCGCTCGGCATGGTGCAGAAGCTGCCCTGCTACGAGAGCGGCTGGTTCCGCGGGGCGACCAGCCAGTATGTGCACGCCTGCTACTCCGACATCCCGCACCTCTACACCGGTCGCGGCTTCGCCGCCGGTCTCACGCCGTACTTCGACCGCATCCCCCAGGAGATCTCCGGGGGGATGGAGTACCTGGAGTACCCGGTGCTGACCGGGGTGTTCATGGAGGTGGCGTCCTGGTTCACGCCGCAGGGCGGCGAGATGATGCAGCGGCAGCAGATCTACTGGATGGTCAACGCCGGGATGCTGATGGTGTGCGCCGCCGTCCTGGTGGTGTGCGCCGCCCGTACCCACCGGCGGCGCCCGTGGGACGCGCTGCTGGTCGCACTCGCCCCGGCCCTCGCGCTCACCGCGACGATCAACTGGGACCTGCTGGCAGTGGCCCTCACCGCCGCCTCGATGCTGATGTGGGCGCGCAGCCGCCCGTTCGCCTCCGGGGTGCTGCTGGGGCTGGCGACCGCCGCCAAGTTCTATCCGTTCCTGCTGCTGGGGCCGCTGCTGTTGCTCTGCTGGCGTGCGGGGCGCTGGAGGGCGTTCGGCGCGGCACTGGGCGGAGCCGTGGCCTCCTGGCTGGCTGTGAACCTGCCCGTCATGCTGCTCGCCCCGGAGGGCTGGGGAAAGTTCTACGCCTTCAGCCAGGAACGGAACATCGACTTCGGATCGTTCTGGCTGATCATCTCGCAGCGCACCGGCAACCCGCTGGAGCACGCCAACACCTATGCCACGCTGCTGGTGCTGCTGGGCTGCGCGGCGATCGCCCTGCTCACCCTGCTCGCACCGCGCCGTCCGCGCTTCGCGCAGCTCGCCTTCCTCGTGGTCGCCCTGTTCATCGTGACCAACAAGGTCTACTCACCGCAGTACGTGCTGTGGCTGATCCCGCTGGCCGCCCTGGCCCGGCCGCGCTGGCGCGACTTCCTGATCTGGCAGGCGTGCGAGGTGATGTACTACCTCGGCATCTGGTTCTATCTGGCCTACACGGGCAGCGGTGACGACCGCCATGGGCTGCCCACCGAGGGCTACCAGTTCGCGATCGTGCTCCACCTGTTGGGCACGCTGTATCTGTGCGCCGTGGTGGTGCGGGACATCCTTCTACCGGAACGCGATGTGGTCCGCCGAGACGGCTCCGACGATCCCTCCGGAGGTGTCCTCGACCACGCGCCCGATGTCTTCGTCCTCGGCCCTCCACAGCAACGGCACCCGGTTCCTCCCGCTCCCCGGGGTCAGACGGTGCACTGGGAGCCCCGTACCGTCGGAGAGTGATGCGCGATCGATCCCGGCGGTGTTTCACGTGAAACACCGCCGGGATCGATCGCGCCCGGGGGCGCTGCGCCTCCCTACCGAGTGGGTGTGTGAGGCTGACCGCATGGCTGTTGTGCGTGATCTGCGCGTGCTCCTGCGCTTCTCCGGCTTCCGACGGCTGCTGGCGGTGCGACTGCTGTCCCAGTCGGCCGACGGAGTCTTCCAGGTCGCGCTCGCCGCCTATGTGGTCTTCTCCCCCGAGCAGCAGACCTCTCCCGCCGCCATCGCCTCCGCGATGGCTGTCCTGCTGCTGCCGTACTCGCTGCTCGGCCCCTTCGCCGGGGTACTGCTCGACCGGTGGCAGCGGCGGCAGGTGCTGCTGTTCGGCAACCTGCTGCGCGCCGTGCTGGCGACCGCCACCGCGGCACTGGTGCTGACCTCGGCACCACTGTGGCTGTTCTACCTCGCCGCGCTCTCGGTCACCGCCGTCAACCGCTTCGTTCTCGCCGGTCTCTCGGCCGCGCTGCCGCATGTGGTGGACGGCGAACGGCTGGTGATGGCGAACTCCCTGTCTCCCACCGCGGGCACCCTGGCGGCCACCGCGGGAGGCGGGCTCGCCTTCCTCGTACGGATCCCCGCCCCGGACGGCGCGGGCGCGGACGCCATGATCGTGGTTCTCGGAGCCGGCCTCTATCTGCTGGGCGCCCTGTCATCGCTCCGGATCGGCCGCGGAAAACTCGGGCCGGACACGATCACCCAGGTCCGGCTGAGCACCGCGCTGGCCGGTGTCGCGCGCGGACTGGTCGCCGGGCTGCGCCATCTGGGGGAGCGGCGCAGGGCCGCCCAGTCACTCGCCTCGATGGCGGTGCTGCGCTTCTGCTACGGCGCGCTGACGGTGATGGTGCTGATGCTGAGCCGGTACGCCTGGGACGGCGGCGGCGAGGGAGGCACACTGGGCGGAATGGCACTCCTGGGACTGGCCATCGGCGTCTCCGGACTGGGCTTCTTCGCCGCCGCCGTCATCACCCCCTGGACCGTACAGCGCGTCGGCCGGTTCGGCTGGATCGCGTTGTGTGCCGCGGGAGCGGCTGTACTGGTGCCCGCACTGGCGCTGCCCTTCCAGCCCGCGCCCGTACTGGGCGCCGCCTTCGTGGTGGGGCTGGCCACTCAGGGCGCCAAGATCACCACGGACACGGTCGTGCAGTCGTCCGTGGACGACGTCTACCGGGGGAGGGTCTTCTCCCTGTACGACATGCTCTTCAACGTCGCCTTCGTCGGCGCCGCCGGTGTGGCCGCCCTGATGCTTCCCCCGGACGGCCGTTCACCGGCGCTGGTGATGACGGTGACGGTGCTGTACGCAGTGGTGGCCGTTGCGATGTTTCACGTGAAACGCCGCAACGGCCACCCCGGGGGAAACAGCGATACGGTCAGTCCCGACCGGCCCACCACTGCCTGAGGGCCTCGGCCGCGGCCTCACGCCCCATCGGGCCGTGCTCCAGCCGCAGCTCCAGCAGGTGCCGGTATGCCTCACCCACCTCTGGACCGGGACGCAGCCCGAGGATCCCCATGATCTCGTTGCCGTTGAGATCCGGGCGGATGGAGTCCAGCTCCTCCTGCTCCTTCAGCCGCGCGATGCGCCCCTCCAGGCCGTCGTACGCACGCGACAGAGCGTTGGCCTTGCGCTTGTTGCGCGTAGTGCAGTCCGACCGCGTCAGCTTGTGCAGTCGCTCCAGCAGCGGGCCGGCATCGCGGACGTAGCGCCGTACCGCCGAGTCGGTCCATTCCCCGGTGCCGTAGCCGTGGAAGCGCAGATGCAGCTCGACCAGGCGGGAGACGTCCTTCACCATCTCGCCCGGGTACTTGAGCTTGGTCATCCGGGACTTGGTCATCTTCGCCCCCACCACCTCATGGTGGTGGAAGGAGACGCGCCCGTCCTTCTCGAACCGGCGCGTCTTCGGCTTGCCGATGTCATGCAGCAGGGCCGCCAGCCGCAGGGTGAGGTCCGGGCCGTCCTCCTCCAGGTCGATGGCCTGCTCCAGCACGGTCAGGGTGTGCTCATAGACATCCTTGTGCCGGTGGTGCTCATCCCGCTCCAGGCGCAGCGCGGGCAGCTCGGGCAGGACCCGGTCGGCCAGCCCCGTCTTCACCAGCAGCTCCAGGCCATGACGGGGTTGGTCGGCGAGGATCAGTTTGTTCAGCTCGTCCCGCACCCTCTCGGCCGAGACGATCCCGATCCGCTCGGACATCGCCGTCATCGCGGCGACGACCCCGTCCTCCACCTCGAAACCGAGCTGGGCGGCGAAGCGGGCGGCCCTCATCATCCGCAGCGGGTCGTCGGAGAAGGAATCCTCGGGGGTGCCGGGTGTACGCAGCACCCGGCGTGCCAGGTCCTCCAGACCTCGGTGCGGGTCGACGAAGGTCTTCTCGGGCAGCACGACCGCCATCGCGTTGACGGTGAAGTCCCGGCGGACGAGGTCCTCCTCGATCGAGTCGCCGTAGGAGACCTCGGGCTTGCGCGAGGTCCGGTCGTACGACTCCGACCGGTACGTCGTGACCTCGATCTGGTAGTCGTCCTTGCGGCAGCCCACCGTGCCGAAGGCGATGCCCACCTCCCACACCGCGTCCGCCCACGGCCGGACCAGGGCCAGGATGTCCTGCGGCCGGGCATCGGTGGTGAAGTCCAGGTCGTTGCCGAGCCTGCCCAGCAGCGCGTCGCGCACGGAACCACCGACCAGAGCCAGAGTGAACCCGGCGTCCTTGAAGCGGCGGGCCAGGTCATCGGCGACGGGGGACACCCGCAGCAGCTCGCTCACGGCTCTGCGCTGGGCTTCCCCCAGCACCGCCGGAGGAGCCCCTCGGGTGGGCCCGTGGGCCTGCTGCTGGGGATGGCTGTCTGTGTTGGCTTTCGGCACAGCAGAACAGGGTACGTGGCCCGTCTCCCACCGGTCTTCCCCGTTGCCCTCCCGGTCCGTCGGCAGCTACGGGCCCGTGGTCGGCTCCGTGGCACTCACGGCCGGCGGGGATCGTTAGCATCTGAGTGCGTCACAGCAGCGGCAGACCTGTAGCAGGCCAGCTGCGGACCATTGGCAGATCGGCAGCGCACCGGTACGGACGACCGGCGGACAGGATGGACGAGGCACGTGGCCGAGGCGGCACAGACCCCAGGGACCCCCATCGCTGCTGCCCGCCGCCGATGGCCGATGCGCTGCACGGCCGTACTGGCCGCCTCCCTGCCGCTACTGGCAGGAATGGCCGTCCAGTCCTCCGCCGGGGCCGCCGCCACTCCCTCGGCCCCCTCGGCCCCTTCCACCCTGGCAGCACGGGCGGCCTCCACCGCCGACGAGTCCCGTACCGCCTCGGTCTCCATCACCGGGCTCACCCCCTCGACGCCGGGCAAGGGTGACACGGTCACCGTCTCCGGCCGCGTCAGCAACAGAACCTCGTCCGACATCGTCGAGGCCAGGATCGCACTGCGCCCCGGCGCCCGGCTGACCACGCGCAGCGCGATCGACCGCACCGACTCGCGTACCGCCTACGTACCCGGGGCCGACGGTGAGGAGATCGGCGGCAAAGGCACCGTGAAAATCGGTGATCTTCCCTCGGGAGCCGGCTTCTCCTTCACCCTGAGCGTGCCGGCCGACAAGCTGCCGTTCGACGAGCCCGGGGTGTACCAGCTCGGTGTGTCCCTGTCGGGCCGGATGGCCGACGAGGCGTACGGGCGCGTACTGGGCATCGAGCGGGCCGTTCTGCCCTGGCAGCCGTCCGCGCCCGAGCAGGCCACACAGCTGACCTTCCTGTGGCCGCTGATCTCCTCCACCCACGTCACCGCCCGCACCGAGTCCGGGGACCGGCGGCGGATGCCGGTGTTCGAGGACGACGACCTCGAAGCCGAGATCGCACCCGGCGGACGGCTCCAGCAGATGGTCGCCCTGGGCAGGAAGCTGCCGGTCACCTGGGTGGTCGACCCGGATCTGCTCGCCTCCGTCGAGGCGATGACCAACAACTACAAGGTGCTGACCGAGGACGGCCGGGAGGTCGCCGGCAAGGGCCAGGCCGACGCCCGGCGGTGGCTGCACGAACTGCGGCAGGCGGTGGAGGACGGAGAGGTCGTCGCCCTGCCCTTCGGCGACCCGGACCTCGCCTCCCTCGCCCACCGGGGCAAGAAGGTCTCCGGCGCGCTCAGCCATCTGGGTCCGGCCACCGAGCTGGGCCGGATGACGGTGGAGACCACCCTGCTCACCGAGCCCAGCACCGACTTCGCCTGGCCGGTGGAGGGCGCCGTCGACCCCTCCATCGTCTCCGTGGCCACCTCGGCCGGCGCCCACAACGTCATCGCCCGCAGCGACAGCATGCGCGAACCCGGCTCCCTGAACCACACCCCCACCGCCGCCCGGCCGATCGGCGGCGGCACCACCGCGATCGTGGCGGACGCCCGGCTGTCGGAACTGTTCCAGGGGGACATGACCCGGGCGGACGACTCCACACGGGCCGTACAGCGGTTCCTGGCCCACACCCAGTCGATCACCGCACAGCAGCCGGGCCGGCAGCGCAGCATCGTGGTGGCTCCCCAGCGGATGCCCACCGTCAGCCAGGCCCAGGCGATGGCCGAGGCACTGGACACGCTCCAACTCGACGGACGATGGGCGGAGTTCGTGAGCCTGACCGAGGCCGCGGAGGCCGCCCCGGACCCGCGGGCCGGCCGGAAGGTCCCGGGGCAGGGCTCCTACCCGGACTCGCTGCGCAAGCGTGAACTGCGGACCGATTCCTTCGAGGAGATCCGCACCATCCGGAACACCCTGGAGAACTTCAAGAGCATCCTGTCCGAGCCCGCCCGGGTGGAGACGCCCTTCAACAGCGCCCTCCACCGCTCGATGTCCGTCTCCTGGCGCGGTGACCGCGAGGCGGCCGCGGAGTACAGGGACTCGGTGGGCGGCTATCTGGAGGAGTTGACGGGCGGTGTCCGGCTGATCGAGAAGTCGGACATGAAGCTGTCCGGCCGTAGCGCCACCATCCCGGTGACCGTGCAGAACAAGCTCCTCCAGGATGTGGAGAACCTGGAACTGCGGCTGTTCTCCGGACGCCGGATCGGCCTGGATGTCGGCGAGGCGCAGCCGGTCACGGTGGAGGGCGGGCACAGCCAGTCGGTGAAGGTCCCCACCACCGCCAAGGCCAACGGCCGCACCTGGGTCGAGGCCCGGCTCTACACCGAGGACGGCGAGCCCTGGGGCGAGGCGATGAGGTTCCAGGTGGAGGTCACCGAGATCACCTCCGCGGTGATGCTGGTGATCTCCGGCGGAGTCCTGCTCGTGGTACTGGCCGGGGTGCGGATGTACACCCAGCGCAAGCGCATCGGTGAACGGCCGGACCCGGACGCCCCTCTGGTACGGCATGCGGACGGACCGGAGGAGCGGGAAGAGCCGGAGGGCTCCGCGCAGTCCGGCGGAAAGTCCGCCGGGGAGGCCGGGGACGGGCAGGCGGGTGACCCCGCCGGGAACACCGGAGCCGGACGTCGCGGCCCCTCCGGTACGGGTGAGAAGGTGGAGCGTTGAGCGAGCTGTCGGGGCCGGGGAAGACGGCCGCGGACGATGAGGTGGGGTTGCAGCGATGAACGCGCCGTACGACCGTGACCGCGGTGATGCGCCCGGCGGCGGAGAGCCGGCCTCTCCGGGCGGCCAGGACGCACAGGAGCGGTACCCGTACCGGCAGTACCCGTACGGCCGGAACGCCTCCCACCCCGCTCCCCACGGCGCCCACGGGCAGCCGGGACGGGGTGGCGACTCGGCGACCGTGCGCTTCACGGGCGTGGACGACATGCTGGACAGAGGGGCGCGGGAGAGCGGAGGCCGTGCCCGCGACGACGCCTTCGCCCATCTCCTCCACGACCAGCAGGCGTCCCCGTCACAGGAGCACCGGCAGTACCCGCCGCCCCGGCAGCCGACCGGACCCCAGGGACAGCCGTACGAGCAGGGGCAGCACTCGGCACCGTACGCGCCGCAAGGGCCGTACGCGCCGCAAGGGGCTCAGCCGCAGGGGCCCTATGGGCAGCCCCCACAGCCCGGCCCGCAGCAGCCTCCGTCCCCCGCCGCCTCCGCGCCGCAGCCACCCCCAGCGCCCCAGACGGCACCGGAACCGGAGGGCACCACCGCGGGTCCGCCTCCCGCGACAGCGGGCAAGTCCGACCGCCGGGGCGGCGGCATACTGAAGTCCAGCGCCATCATGGCCGCGGGCACGATGGTCTCCCGGCTCACGGGCTTCGTCCGCACCCTGGTGATCACCGCCGCGCTCGGCGCCGCCATCCTCGGTGACGCCTACACCGTGGCGTACACACTGCCGACGATGATCTACATCCTGTCCATCGGCGGCGGTCTGAACTCCGTCTTCGTGCCACAGCTCGTACGCGCCATGAAGAACGACGAGGACGGCGGCGAGGCGTACGCCAACCGCCTCCTCACTCTGGTCATGGTCATCCTCGGCGGCCTGGTCGCCCTCACGGTGCTGGGTGCGCCGCTGCTGGTCCGGGCGCTGTCCGTGCAGATCGCCGACGACCCGGCCGCCAACAACGTGGCGGTCACCTTCGCCCGCTACTGCCTGCCCACGATCTTCTTCATGGGCGTCCACGTCGTCATGGGCCAGATCCTCAACGCCCGGGGCCGCTTCGGCGCGATGATGTGGACCCCCGTTCTGAACAACATCGTCATCATCACCACCTTCGGCCTCTTCATCTGGGTGTACGGCACCGCCCGGACCTCCGGAATGGGTGTGGAGACGATCCCGCCGGAGGGCGTCCGGCTGCTCGGCATGGGCACACTGCTGGGGCTGGTCGTCCAGTCACTGGCGATGATCCCGTATCTGCGTGCCGCCGGCTTCCGCATCCGCCCGCGCTTCGACTGGCGCGGCCACGGCCTGGGCAAGGCCGCCCGGCTCGCCAAGTGGACCTTCCTGTTCGTCCTGGCCAACCAGGCGGGCGTCCTGGTCGTCACCCAGCTCGCCACCTGGGCCGGCAAGGTCGCCGACGCCGACGGCCACCCGGGCACCGGAATCCTCGGCTACAGCAACGCCCAGCTGATCTGGCAGATGCCGCAGGCCATCATCACCGTCTCGGTGATGGCCGCCCTGCTGCCGAGGATCTCCCGTGCCGCCCACGACGACGACCCGGCCGCCGTCCGCGACGACATCTCGCACGGGCTGCGCACCTCGGCCGTCGCCATCGTGCCCGTGGCCTTCGCCTTCGTGGCCCTCGGCGTACCGATGTGCCTGCTGATGTACTCCTCCGCGACCGTCGACGCGGCCACCTCGATGGGCTACATCCTGATGGCCTTCGGCCTCGGACTGATCCCCTACTCCGTGCAGTACGTCGTCCTGCGCGGCTTCTACGCCTATGAGGACACCCGCACCCCCTTCTACAACACCGTGATCGTGGCCGCCTGCAATGCCGCGGGCTCCGCTCTGGCCTTCCTGCTGCTGCCCAGCCAATGGGCGGTCACCGGCATGGCGGCCGCCTACGGCCTCGCCTACGCCGTAGGCGTGGGCGTCGCCTGGAAGCGGCTGAGCAGAAAGCTGGGCGGCGATCTGGACGGCCCCCGCATCGTGCGCACCTACGCCAGGCTCTGCGGCGCCGGCATCCCGGCGGCTCTGGCCGGCGGCGCGGTCGCCTACACCATCGTCCGGGCCCTCGGCCCCGGCTTCGTCAGCGGTGCCGCGGCCCTGGCCGCGGGCGGTCTGGTGCTGGGCGCGGTCTTCGTTCTGGCAGCCCGGCGTATGCGGGTGGAGGAGCTGACCGCCATGATGGGCATGGTCCGCGCGAAGCTCGGCCGCTGACGGCCTTCCGGGGTCCGTCGCACAACCTTCGGCCCCGCCCGTGTGTCGTGCACAGCGGCGGACTGTGGGCACAATTGTCTCTGGCTGTGTTGGGAAACAGGCTGTAACGAATGGGGAGGCGGGAGCGACGGTGGCGGAACGGAGCACGGCTGCCGTCGACGTGGCTGACGAAAGCGGCGGGACGGACGGCAAGGGCAAGCCGTCGGCCTCCGCTGTCGAGCGGACCACGGCCGACGGTTCCACGGACCACGACAGCGACGACAGCGCATCGGCGGACGCCTCCGGCATCTCTGATACCGCCGACGAGGTGAGGCAGGCCCCGCAGCCACCCGAGCTGCACAGCGGTCACAAGCTCGCCCGGCGCTACCGCCTGGAGGAGTGCATCACCCGTCTGGACGGCTTCAGCAGTTGGCGAGCCGTCGACGAGAAACTGCGCCGCGCCGTCGGCGTCCACCTCCTCGCAGCCGACCACCCCCGCGCCCGGCCGGTCCTGGCCGCCGCCCGCTCCGCAGCCCTCCTCGGTGATCCCCGCTTCGTGCAGGTACTGGACGCGGTCGAGGAGAACGACCTCGTCTACGTCGTCCACGAGTGGCTCCCGGACGCCACCTCCCTCACAGCCCTCCTCGCCTCCGGCCCGCTGCCCACTCACGAGGCCTACCAGCTCGTCACCCAGATCACCCAGGCGATGGCCGCCGCCCACCGCGAGGGCCTGGCCCATCTGCGGCTGACCCCCGGCTGCGTCCTGCGCACCGCCGCCGGCCAGTACCGCATCCGCGGTCTCGCCGTGAACGCCGCCCTGCGCGGCATCACCTCCGACCATCCCCAGCGCACCGACACCGAGGCGATCGGCGCTCTGCTCTACGCCTCCCTCACCCACCGCTGGCCGTACGGCGAGGACGCCTACGGCCTCGGTGGCATGGCCGAGCTGACCGGCGACTCCCTCGTCCCCCCGGACCAGGTACGCGCCGGGGTGCACCGCGGGCTCTCCGAGCTGGCCATGCGCGCGATGGTCAACGACGGTGCCACCGCCTCCCGCCAGGAGCAGCCCTGCACCACCCCCGAGGAGCTGGCCAAGGCGATCGCCGCACTGCCGCGCATCCGGCCGCCCGAGCCCGAGTTCGCCGCTCCACCGCCGTACCAGAGCCCCGGCTACCGGCAGCAGGGGGTCTACGGCGGCCCCGTGCCCCGTCCTCCCGCAGGGCCCGCAGGCGCACCCACCGTGACGACGCCCCCCGCACTGCCCGGCCGCGCCGGCAAGGTGCTGAAGTGGAGTGTCTCCGCTCTGCTCATCGCCGCACTGGGGCTGGGAAGCTGGCAACTGGCGGACACCCTCCTGAAGGGCGGCGAGCCCCCGGCGCCGGACCCCGGGCAGAGCGAGATCGAGCAGCAGAAGCAGCCGGAGACCGCTCCCACGGGCAAACCGGTCGAGATCTCCCTGGCCAAGGACTTCGACCCGTTCGGTGGCGACCCCACCGAGAACAGCGACCAGGTGGGCAACGCGATCGACGGCGACGCCGGCACCTTCTGGCAGACCATGTACTACAACAGCGCGAAGTTCGGGAATCTCAAGGACGGAGTAGGTCTGATCCTCGACCTCGGCGAGTCCCGGCAGATCAGCACCGTCAAGGTCGGTTTCAGGGGCAGCACCTCCGCCGACTTCCTGGCGGCGGACGAGGACACCGCGCAGTTGCCCGGCTCACTGAACGGCTTCAGCAAGGTCAGCAGTGGTTCCGGAACCGAGGTGGAGCTCAAGGCCAAGAAACCGATCAGGACGCGCTATGTTCTGGTGTGGCTCACTGAACTCCCCCTGACGGAGGAAGGCAACTACCGTGGCCGCATCACGGAGGTCGAGGTCCTCAGCTGACCTGCCGCCCGTGGGCACAGCGGACTGAGGAGGGGACCGACTGGTGGGCGACGAGGTGACGGGCGGCGCCGTCGACGGTGCCGGGGACACGAGCGGTCCCGATGACGCAGACAGAGCCGATGACCGGGAACTCCTCGCCCGCCATGTCGCCGGCGATCCACAGGCCTTCGGCGAGATCGTGCGCCGTCATCGCGACCGGCTCTGGGCCGTCGCCCTGCGTGTTCTGAGGGACCGGGAGGAAGCCGCCGACGCCGTCCAGGACGCCTTTGTCTCCGCTTACCGGAGTGCCCACACCTTCCAGGGGCGGTCCGCGGTCACCACCTGGCTGCACCGCATCACCGTGAACGCCTGCCTGGACCGCGCACGCAAGGCGGCCAGCCGCCGCACCTCGCCCATCGCCGAGCCCGAGCGCATGGAACAGCTCCTGGAACCGCACGAGTCCGCCGCCGTGCCCGCCGAGCGCCAGGATCTACAGCGCCAGCTCATCGCCGCGCTCTCCCAACTGCCACCGGAACAGCGGGCGGCGCTCGTCCTCGTCGACATGCAGGGCTATCCGGTCGCCGAAGCGGCACGCGTCCTCGGAGTCGCCGTCGGGACCGTCAAGAGCCGCTGCGCCCGCGGCAGGGCCCGGCTCCTGCCGTTGGTCGGCCATCTACGCTCGGAGAGCCCGGTCGGCGAATCCCGGGCGGGCGCCGACAGAAGGAACCGGACACAGGGGGCGTCCGTCCCACCGGCAAGAGGGAAACCAGGCACCGGGGCCATGAAGGGCGGAGGTGAGCACGCATGACGTCCATGTCTTCCGCGTCGTTCGGCGCTGACGGGCATCCCGAGGTCGACGAGATCTCCGACCTCACCGAGGGGCTGCTGCTCTCCCCGGACCGCTCAGCCGATGTACGCGCCCATCTGTCGGGCTGCGCGCTGTGCGCGGACGTACGGGCATCTCTGGAAGAGATCCGCAACGCGCTGGGCACCCTTCCGGATCCGACTCCGATGCCGTCCGATGTGGCAGGCCGCATCGACGCCGCACTGGCCGCCGAGGCCCTGCTCAGTGCCTCCAACCCCTCCGGCGATGAAATCCGGGGTGCTTCCCCCTCGGCATCTTCAGCGGATGCGCCGAATGCTGTTTCACGTGAAACCGCCCGCTCCGGTCGCCCTGCGGGCCGACCAGCTGGTCGGCCCGCAGGGCGACCGGCAGGCGCCAGGGGTCCGGGAAGGAACAGTGGCAGGCGACCGCATCGCTGGGGCACCGCCTTGCTCGGCACCGCGGGCGCGGCAGCCCTTCTCGCCCTTGGCGCGATCCTCCTTCCAGGCGTGGGTGCAAACTTCTCCGGAGACATGGACAAGGGTGTGGCCGCAGGCGCTGATACGGAAAGCGACCGGAGCGATCAGGCACTGGAGGCACGCGTACGGTCCCTGCTGGCCGACAGCGAATCGGGGAAGCGGGAGCAGAAGAGTCCGGAAAGCCTGAAAGAGGCGGACCCCGGCTCTCCCGAGTTCAGCCTCAAGGCAAGCCCCGGCTCGCCGAGCACGCCCACAAGCACCATGCCGCTGTGCGTCCGTGAGGGTGTCGGCCGTGACGAGGTGCCTCTGGCCGTCGGCATGAGCGACTACGAGGGACGACGGGCATACATCGTGGTCCTGCCGCATGAGGTCGGCGGATCCCAGGTGGATGCCTATGTGATCGACGCCGACTGCGTCGGCAAAGAGCCTTCTGCCCCCGGCACGGTGCTGACCACCCGCACCTACCCGCGCTGAGCGGCCCGCGCACGCAATACCACGGCCGGGAATGCCTGGCTCCTAGGATTCGTTGGGTGGGATAAGCCTTCCCAAAGCGATGCTCCAGACAGGCATCGGTAAACCCATCGGCAGACAAGGAAGACTCCGTGAGCGACGTTCGCAACGTGATCATCATCGGCTCCGGGCCGGCGGGATACACCGCAGCGCTCTACACCGCCCGCGCCGCCCTGAAGCCGCTGGTCTTCGAGGGCTCGGTGACCGCCGGCGGCGCGCTGATGAACACCACCGAGGTGGAGAACTTCCCCGGCTTCCGCGACGGCGTCATGGGCCCGGACCTGATGGACAACATGCGCGCCCAGGCCGAGCGGTTCGGCGCCGAACTCCTTCCCGACGACATCACCGCCGTCGACCTCGAGGGCGAGATCAAGAGCGTGACCGACACGGCCGGCACCGTGCACCGGGCGAGGACGGTCATCGTCGCCACCGGCTCGGCCTACCGCCGGCTCGGCCTGCCCCGGGAGGAGGAGCTGTCCGGCCGCGGCGTGTCCTGGTGCGCCACCTGCGACGGGTTCTTCTTCAAGGGCCAGCACATCGCGGTGGTCGGCGGCGGCGACACCGCCATGGAGGAGGCCACCTTCCTGTCCCGCTTCGCCGAGAGGGTCACCGTCGTCCACCGCCGCGACACCCTGCGGGCGTCCAAGGCGATGCAGGAGCGGGCCTTCGCCGACGACAAGATCGAGTTCCTCTGGAACAGCGAGGTCGCCGAGCTGCACGCCGACGGCGGCAAGCTGTCCGGGCTGACCCTGCGCGACACCGTCACCGGCGCCTCCTCCCGCCTGCCGGTGACCGGGCTGTTCATCGCCATCGGCCACGATCCGCGCACCGAGCTGTTCGGCGGCCAGCTCACCCTGGACGGCGAGGGCTACCTGACCGTCGACGCGCCGAGCACCCGCACCAACATCCCCGGTGTCTTCGCCGCCGGCGACGTGGTCGACCACACCTACCGCCAGGCCATCACCGCCGCCGGCACCGGCTGCTCGGCCGCCCTGGACGCCGAGCGCTACCTGGCCGCCCTGGTCGACGCCCCCGAGAAGCACCACGCCGAGCCGGAGAAGACCGACGAGGCCGCGGCCGCCGCCGCCCTCTGAGCCCACCATCCCCACCCCGAGGAACAAGGAGATCACCATGGCCACCGTGACCGCCACCGACGCCACCTTCGAGGAAGTCGTCCTCAAGAGCGACAAGCCGGTCCTGGTCGACTTCTGGGCGGCCTGGTGCGGTCCGTGCCGCCAGATCGCCCCGTCGCTGGAGGCGATCTCGGAGGAGCAGGCCGACAAGCTCACCGTCGTCAAGCTCAACATCGACGAGAACCCGGCGACGGCCGCCAAGTACGGGATCATGTCCATTCCGACGATGAACGTCTACCGGGGCGGCGAGGTCGTGAAGACCATCGTCGGCGCCAAGCCCAAGGCCGCCATCGAACGCGACCTGACCGACTTCATCGGCTGACGTTTCACGTGGAACGGGCCCGCCCCACCTTGGTGGGGCGGGCCCGTCGCCTTTTCACCACAGAAATCACAACGGTCTGAGAGCGGGCTCCTTCTGCACCGCTCCCAGCAGCCGGTCGATCGCCAGCTCCACATCCTGTTTCCAGGAGAGGGTCGTACGCAGCTCCAATCTCAACCTGGGGTAGGCATAGTGCGGTCTGACCGTCTTGAAGCCCACAGCGAGAAGGTGATCGGCGGGGAGCAGACAGGCAGGCTCCTTCCACCGAGCGTCCCCGAACGCTTCGATCGCCTTGAATCCTCGCCTCAGTACGTCCTTGGCCACGGTCTGCACCATCACCCGGCCCAGCCCCTGCCCCTGGTACCCGGGCATCAGCCCGGCTGTGATCAGCTGTACCGCGTCCGGCGAGACAGGGCTGGTGGGGAAAGCCGTTGAGCGCGGCACATAAGCGGGCGGCGCGTAGAGCACGAAACCCACCGGTACGTCATCGACATAGACGAGCCGTCCGCAGGAGCCCCACTCCAACAGCACCGCCGATATCCAGGCTTCTTTCTCCAGATCGGGCCGACCCGCCTTCACAGCGGCATCACCGCTGACAGGGTCGAGCTCCCAGAAGACGCACCTACGGCAGCGCTTCGGGAGGTCCGGCAGGTTGTCCAGGGTGAGCGGAACGAGTTGACGCCCCATGGAGACATCGTATCCATGGGGCGTCGTACAGCGGTGTTCTTGATGGTGTCCTGGTGTCCTCGGATTCACTCGCCGCTGTCGTCGTCTCCTCCAGCGAGCTGCCGCTCCAGAAGCTGGTTCTCGCCGGGCGCGAACTGGCTCAGAATCCTTTCCAGATCCTCCATCGATGCGAACTCGACGACGATCTTTCCCTTCCTCTGCCCAAGGTCCACCTTGACCCGGGTCTCGAAGCGGTCCGAGAGACGGCTCGCCAGATGGTCCAGCGCGGGGGAGACCCGCTTACCGGCCCGTGGCCCCCGAGCCTTGCTCTTTCCCTTCGGCTTGGGGTCCATCACGGCCACGATCTCCTCGACCGCCCGCACCGACAGCCCTTCGGCCACGATGCGGTGGGCGAGACGGTCCTGCTCCTCGGAGTCCTCCACCGACAGCAGCGCCCGCGCATGCCCTGCCGACAGCACCCCGGCCGCCACACGGCGCTGCACCGACGGTGAGAGACGCAGCAAACGGAGCGTGTTGGAGACCTGAGGGCGCGAGCGGCCGATACGGTCCGCCAGCTGGTCATGGGTGCAGTTGAAGTCCTTCAGCAACTGATCGTAGGCCGCCGCTTCCTCCAGAGGGTTCAGCTGTGCCCGGTGCAGATTCTCCAGCAGGGCATCCAGAAGGAGCTTCTCGTCCTCCGTAGCCCGGATGATCGCCGGAATCCGCTCCAGACCCGCCTCCCGACAGGCCCGCCAACGCCGCTCCCCCATGATGAGCTCATACTGCTCCGGGCCCATCTGCCGAACAACCACCGGCTGCAGGAGACCCACTTCCTGGATGGAGGTCACCAGTTCCGCCAGAGCGTCCTCATCGAACACCTCACGCGGCTGCCGAGGGTTCGGAGTGATCGCGTCGACTGGCACCTCCGCGAAGTGAGCCCCTGCTGCCTCACCACTTACAGCACCGTCCATGACTTCGGTTTCACGTGAAACACCGCTGTCATACTGCCGCCCATCCCCACTGGGCAGACCGGCCACCTTGGCCGCCGCCACACCACGCTCCGGAGCGAGTACCGGAACAGCGGTCGGGGAAATCGCTCCGTTCTCTCCCACCACGGGGGTGACACTGTCATCCGGTCCCGTCGGCGCCGCAGGAATCAGCGCGCCGAGCCCTCGACCCAGCCCTCTACGTCGTTCCGTCACTGAGTCCCCTCCACCATGTGCTGTTCCTGCTGCTTACCGGCGCCTCGCAGCGCGATCTCCCGGGCCGCCTCCAGATAGGAGAGCGAACCGCTGGAACTCGGATCGTAAGTGAGAACCGTCTGCCCGTAGCTGGGCGCCTCCGAGATGCGCACCGACCGCGGGATGTTGGTCCGCAGAACCTCCTTGCCGAAGTGTCCTCGGACCTCCTCCGCCACCTGGGAGGCCAGCCTCGTACGGCCGTCGTACATCGTCAGCAGAATCGTCGAAACATGGAGCTTGGGGTTGAGATGCCCCTTCACCAGCTCGACGTTCCGCAGAAGCTGCCCCAGCCCTTCGAGCGCGTAGTACTCGCACTGGATCGGGATGACCACCTCCGCGCCGGCGACCAGCGCGTTGACGGTCAGCAGACCGAGCGAGGGCGGACAGTCGATGAAGATATAGTCCAGCGGCTGCTCGTAGGCGGAGATCGCCTTGTGCAGACGGCTTTCTCTGGCCACCAGCGACACCAGCTCGATCTCCGCACCGGCGAGATCGATCGTGGCTGGAGCACAGAAGAGGCCCTCCACCTCCCGCACCGGCTGGACGACGTCGGAAAGTGGCTTGCTGTCCACCAGAACGTCGTAGATCGACGGCACTTCGGCGTGGTGGTCTATCCCCAAGGCGGTGGATGCGTTGCCCTGCGGATCCAGGTCGATCACCAGGACCCGGGCGCCGTGCAGGGCCAGGGAGGCGGCGAGATTGACCGTGGTCGTGGTCTTGCCCACCCCGCCCTTCTGATTGGCGACCACCATCACCCGGGTCTCCTCGGGCCTGGGGAGACCCTCACCGGTACGGTTCATCGCCTCGACCGCCTGCTGAGCGGCACGGCCGACGGGGGCGGAGACATCCCCTTCGTACCGGGGGGAGGCGTCCATCGGAGGCGGTGTCTCACTCATCGTTTCACGTGAAACATCCGCCGTTTCAGAACGGGGACCCGGGACCGGATCGGTCATCGGTCCCGCGATATGGCCGTCGGACCGCAACGGTTCACTCTCCTCGACGTCAGGCTCGCAATGAGAAGAGCCTGCCATGCTCTCCGGGTCGGGAACCAGCGAGCCCCGCTCAGAGGTGGATGAATCCACCTCTGAGCGGGGCTCGGATGGGTCTGACGCGTCAGCCGCGCGCCCTCGACGGATGAATCCATGCAGAAAGCGACGTTTCACGGAAAGCACGATGCATCCACGCCGGCCCGCAGGCGCAACGACACTCCGCATGGCTCGTCTTTGGCGACTCTACGGAGTAACGGAACTCCCTCCAGGAGGCGCCATCAACCTCCGGGAGTCACCGTCGGCGGCGCGCACTCCGCGAGCGGCCCGCCCTGGCGGCCTTCGCTTTCTTGGCTGCGAAGCGCACCCCGCCCGGGCTCTCACCGACCTCGACGCGAACCACGGTGGCAGCCGGCTCCACCAGGCCCTCACCGATACGGAGCACCGAGGAGTCCACCGCGCCGAGCTTCTGAAGTGCGGACCGCGCCGCCTTCAGCTCCTCCTCCGCCGTGTCTCCCTTGAGAGCCAGCATCTCGCCGTACGGCCGCAGCAGCGGTACACCCCAGCCGGCGAGCCGGTCCAGTGGAGCCACGGCACGGGCCGTCACCACATGCACCGGAGACAGCGACCCCAGAACTTCCTCGGCCCGGCCTCGCACCACCGACACATGGTCCAGTCCCAGCAGCTCGACAACTTCCTGGAGGAAGGTCGTACGCCGCAGCAGCGGCTCCAGCAGCGTGATCTTCAGGTCGTGCCGCACCAGTGCGAGCGGAACACCCGGCAGGCCGGCACCGGAGCCGACATCGCAGACCGTCACACCATCGGGCACGACCTCGGAGAGCACCGCGCAGTTCAGCAGGTGGCGCTCCCACAGCCGGGGCACCTCGCGTGGTCCGATCAGCCCGCGCTTGACCCCGACCTCCGCCAGCAGTTCCGCGTAGCGGACAGCATCGTCGAAGCGGTCACCGAAAACCTCCCGCGCCACCTCGGGCGCGGGAGGAAGGGGCGACGACACGGCGTCCGTCACGGCAGCACGACCACGCAGCGCTGCGGTTCCTCGCCCTCGGACTCGCTGCGCAGCCCCGCCGCGGCCACCGCGTCGTGCACCACCTTGCGCTCGAAGGGCGTCATCGGCTTCAGCTTCACCGGCTCGCCGGTGCGCTGCGCCTCCTTGGCCGACTTGGTGCCCAGCGCCGACAGTTCCTCGCGTTTGCGGGCCCGGTAGCCGGCGATGTCCAGCATCAGCCGGCTGCGGTCACCGGTCTCACGGTGCACCGCGAGCCGCGTCAGCTCCTGCAGTGCCTCCAGCACCTCACCGTCCCGGCCGACGAGCTTCTGCAGGTCCCGGCTCTCACCGTCGCTGATGATCGACACGGCGGCACGGTCACCCTCGACATCCATGTCGATGTCGCCGTCGAGGTCCGCGATGTCGAGGAGCCCCTCGAGATAGTCGGCCGCGATATCACCCTCCTGCTCAAGACGGGTCAGGGTGTCGGTGCCCTCTGCGGTCGTGTCCGTCACGAGTGGACTCCTTCTTACTTCTTGGACGGGTGCTTGGGACGCTGCGAGCCCTTGCGCTGCCCGGGCTTCTTCTTGGACCGCTGCCCGGGGCGCGCCGACGGGGAGTCCTTGGAGTCCTCCTTGCTCAGCGAGGTCTTCTCCCCGGCCGCCTCCTTCTCCCTGGCATCCGCCTCCGCCTGGGCCGCGGCGGCCTGGCGCTGCGCCTTGGTCATGCGCTTGGGCTGCTGGCGGTTGGCCCGGGCGGCCTCGACGGCCTTCTTGGTCTCGACCTCCGCCGGGTCCTCCTTGAGCTTGCCCTTGGCCCGCAGCTTCTCCTGACGCTGCTTGTAGGCCAGCGAGCCCGGCGTCGGGTTGCGCTTGATGATGTACATCTGCTGCCCGAGGGTCCACACGTTGGTGGTCAGCCAGTAGACGAGGACACCGACGGGGAAGTTGATGCCGAAGACGGCGAAGATGATCGGGAAGACGTACATCAGCATCTTCTGCTGCTGCATGAACGGCGTCTTCACCGTCAGGTCGACGTTCTTGGTCATCAGCTGGCGCTGCGTGTAGAACTGCGACGCCGACATCATCAGGATCATGATGACCGTGACCACGCGCACGTCGGTCAGCGTGGCACCCAGCGCATCGACCTTCTCGGCGCTGTCCATGAAGCGGGTCGCGATCGGGGCCCCGAAGATGCTCGCGTTCCGGGCGCTCCCGACCAGATCGGCGCCCATGACGCCGACCTCCTGGTTGTTCGCGATCTTGTTCAGCACCTGGTAGAGCGCCAGGAAGAACGGCGACTGCGCGAGAATCGGAAGGCAGCTGGAGAGCGGGTTGGTACCCGTCTCCTTGTACAGCTTCATCATCTCTTCCGACTGGCGCTGCCGGTCGTTCTTGTAGCGCTCCTGGATCGCCTTCATCTTCGGCTGGATCGCCTGCATGTTCCGAGTCGCCTTGATCTGCTTCACGAAGAGCGGGATCAGGGCGATGCGGATCACGATCACCAGCGAGACGATGGACAGACCCCAGGCCCAACCGCTGTCCTCGTCGAAGACGAGGCTGTACAGGTTGTGGAACTGGACGATGATCCAGGAAACAGCGGTATACAGAGGACCGAGGATCGTGTCGATCGTGTCCACGAGTCAGGCTCCTTGGGCATTGGACTGGGACCGGTGCTGCCAGCGGTCACGCATCCGCTGGTGCCAGACCGGATGCTTCCGGGCGGGAACGTGGTCGACCCCGCCGGGCGACCATGGATTGCAGCGCAGAATGCGCCAGGCTGTCAGCGCCGTCCCCTTCACCGCGCCGTGCCGTCGGATGGCTTCGTAGCCGTAGTGCGAACACGACGGGTAGTACCGGCACACCGGACCGAGCAGCGGGCTGATGGTCCACTGGTACAACTTGATCAACCACAGCAGCGGGTATTTCACGACGGGCCTCCAAGCAGCCGCTGCAGCGCGGTGTCCAGATCACGGGCCAGCTTGTCGTGGTCCGCCTCGCCCGCACCGGGCAGCGCCCGTATGACCATCAGGCTACCGGGCGGCAGAACGTCAAGCCTCTCCCGGACCAGATGACGCAGTCGCCGCTTCACAAGGTTGCGAACCACCGCATTGCCCACCGCCTTGCTCACGACGAAACCCGCACGCACCGGGGGAGCAACCCCCTCGGCGGCGTGCGGGTCCGTACGTTCCCCGGAATCGCTCCGGGGCGACGCCCTGCGCAGATGGACGACGAGGAGCGGGCGTCCGGCCCGGCGTCCTCGGCGTACCGCGGCCGCGAAATCCTCGCGCCGCCTCAGCCGGTTCTCGGTGGGCAGCACGTCACGGATCCGCGGTCGGGCTTGTCGGGTCGGTCAGGCCGACAGACGGGCGCGGCCCTTGCCGCGGCGGGACGCGAGGATCGCGCGGCCGGCGCGGGTCCGCATGCGCAGCCGGAAACCGTGGGTCTTCGCGCGGCGGCGGTTGTTCGGCTGGAAGGTGCGCTTGCTCACTCGGGGCTCCAGGAATGCTTGTGTCTCGTACAAGACGTGTGGGGCGCCGACTGGCTGTCACCGTGCGCCCACGAGTAGCTCGCAACGCCCGAGTGCACCGCTTCTATGATCACCAGGATCTTGCCCATCGGAGGCAGGCGGCAGCAGCCATCGACAACTCGACCTGGTTACGGTACGCGCGCCCGCACCATCAGGTCAAACCAGGGCCGGCCGGGGGGTTCTGTACACAGCCTGTGGACAACGACTTGAACCACGCACGCCGCGCTGACTACCGTGGCCGAACTTCCGTTTCCTCCCGACCGTCCCAAGCACCACACATGGGTGGGACTGTCGAAGCCCGAACAACCCCGCCCGGCGAGTGAGTGAGAGAGCGTGCCCTGTGGCTGACCTACCTGCCGATCTTGCCGCAGTGTGGCCACGCGTGCTGGAACAACTCCTCGCCGACGGCCAGGGGGTCGAGGCCAAGGACCAGCGGTGGCTCAGAGACTGCCAGCCCCTGGTGCTGGTCTCCGGCACCGCGCTGCTCGGCGTGCCCAACGAGTACGCGAAGGGCGTACTGGAAGGGCGGCTCTCCCCGCTGATCACCGATGCGCTCAGCCGGGAGTGCCAGCAGCCGATCCGCCTGGCGATCACCGTCACCGGGCCGGTTCCCGAGCCCCAGGCGCCGGCGCCCCCCGCTCCGCCGGCGTCCCCGGACCCGCCGCAGCACCGCCGGCCGGCACCGCACCAGCAGTCGGCGCCGCACCAGCAGCCGCTGCACTTCGACGAGCCGCGCTACGACGCTCCGCAGCACGGCGGCCGCCACGCCCGGCAGCGCGGCCCACAGCACGAGGACCGGCAGCAGGAACTCGAGCTGCCCAGCGCACGGCCCGCGTACCCGGACTACCCGCACGCCCCCCAGCAGCACCAGCCAGGCGCCTGGCCCCGGCCCCAGGACCCCGACGCCTGGCAGCCGCCGCGCGACCCGTACCAGTCGCGGAGCCCGTCGTACGAGCCGCCCTCCTACGACGGCCGGCACCACGCCTCCCCCTACGACCGGTCGCCGGTGCCGCGCTACGACGGCTCCCGGGGCACCGGCCGTCCCGGTCCCCAGCAGCTTCCCGCGCCCAGCGGTGCCCCCGGCCCACTCGCCGCGCAGCCCGCGCCCGCGACCGGTCCCGGCGAGCCGACGGCCCGGCTGAACCCGAAGTACCTCTTCGACACCTTCGTCATCGGCGCCTCCAACCGCTTCGCGCACGCCGCCGCGGTGGCCGTGGCCGAGGCACCGGCCAAGGCGTACAACCCGCTGTTCATCTACGGCGAGTCCGGACTGGGCAAGACGCACCTGCTGCACGCCATCGGGCACTACGCCCGCAGCCTCTACCCGGGCACGCGGGTGCGGTACGTGAGCTCGGAAGAGTTCACCAACGAGTTCATCAACTCCATCCGCGACGGCAAGGCGGACGCGTTCCGCAAGCGCTACCGCGACATGGACATCCTGCTGGTCGACGACATCCAGTTCCTGGCGAGCAAGGAGTCCACCCAGGAGGAGTTCTTCCACACCTTCAACACCCTCCACAACGCCAACAAGCAGATCGTGCTCTCCTCCGACCGGCCGCCCAAGCAGCTGGTCACCCTGGAGGACCGGCTGCGCAACCGCTTCGAGTGGGGACTGATCACCGACGTCCAGCCGCCGGAGCTGGAGACGCGCATCGCGATCCTGCGCAAGAAGGCCGTCCAGGAGCAGCTGAACGCGCCGCCGGAAGTGCTGGAGTTCATCGCCTCCCGCATCTCGCGCAACATCCGCGAGCTGGAGGGCGCGCTGATCCGGGTCACGGCCTTCGCCAGCCTCAACCGGCAGCCCGTCGACCTGGGCCTGACCGAGATCGTCCTCAAGGACCTCATCCCCGGCGGCGAGGACGCCGCCCCGGAGATCACCGCGGCCAACATCATGGCCTCGACGGCCGACTACTTCGGGCTGACGGTGGACGACCTGTGCGGCTCCTCGCGCAGCCGCGTCCTGGTGACCGCGCGGCAGATCGCCATGTACCTGTGCCGCGAGCTGACCGATCTGTCGCTGCCGAAGATCGGCGCCCAGTTCGGCGGCCGGGACCACACCACCGTCATGCACGCCGACCGCAAGATCCGCGCGCTGATGGCCGAGCGGCGGTCCATCTACAACCAGGTCACCGAGCTGACCAACCGCATCAAGAACGCCTGACGCCGCTGCGCCCGGCCGCGCGGATCACGCCGGCCGCACGCGCCGATCCGGCCGATCCGGCCGCAGAAGCCCCCGAGGAGGTCCCTCCCGGGGGCTTCTCGCTGTTCGAATCCACAGGCGGGAAGAGGAGTGGTCCACAGATTCACCGACTTTCTTCCGTCCACACTCTGGGGACCATCAGGTTGTCCAGATAGCTTCCACAGGCGCGCCGCTTGATGATCGAATGAGCCTGGTCAGGTGCCTGGGGATCTGTGGTCAGAAGTTTTCCACAGGCTGTGGACCACGACTGTGCCCACAAGCGGCAGATCGGATTGTCCACCGCCCGCCCACAGCTCCGGCCGTGTTGTGCACAGCTTTCACCAGCTTCTCCACAGGGCTGTCCACTGTTCGACAACATGGCGCGCGACGTCACCCCTCCGTGTGAAAGGCGTCACACGGAGGGGCTGGGTTGGGCTGTTGAGAAGGTGGGTAAAACTGTGGGCGGCCCTGGGGAGAAGTCCCGGATCGCTGTGCACGGGATGTGCAGAACTTTCCGGCGTCCACAGGAACCCCCTGTTCGTCCACGTCCCCACCCACAGGGCCGGTGGACAAAACTTCCGCCCTGACCTGCGCGGATCGAGTTATCCACGGTTTCCACAGGCCCTACTACTACGACCACGGAGATATAGAGCGGACTTCGATCGGAAACGGGCCCTGTGCACAACTCGGCCCGACCGTGCTCCGCGTCCCTCCCCGCGACTTGACCCCGACCCGCCCCGGCTGTCAGCCGGGTGCGTCAGACTGGTCCCCGGCGACAAGCCGACGACGAAGACCAGCAAGGCGAGCAGCCAGCAACAGCGGGAGGCGGCTTAAGTGAAGATCCGGGTGGAGCGCGACGTCCTCGCGGAGGCGGTGGCCTGGGCGGCCCGCAGCCTGCCGGCCCGGCCCCCGGTGCCGGTCCTCGCGGGGCTGCTGCTGAAGGCCGAGGAGGGCTCGCTGAGCCTGTCCGGTTTCGACTACGAGGTCTCGGCGCGGGTCTCGGTGGAGGCCGATGTGGAGGAGGACGGGACGGTCCTGGTCTCCGGCCGCCTGCTGGCCGACATCTCCCGGGCCCTCCCCAACCGCCCGGTGGAGATTTCCACAGACGGTGTACGGGTGAGCGTCGTCTGCGGATCCTCGCGGTTCACACTCCACACACTGCCTGTGGAGGAGTACCCGGCGCTTCCCCAGATGCCGAGCGCGACCGGCACGGTCCCCGGCGAGGTCTTCGCCGCCGCCGCGGCCCAGGTCGCCATCGCGGCCGGACGCGACGACACCCTGCCGGTGCTCACCGGTGTGCGGATCGAGATCGAGGGCGACACGGTCACCCTGGCGTCCACCGACCGCTACCGCTTCGCGGTCCGCGAGTTCCTGTGGAAGCCGGAGACGCCGGACGCCTCAGCGGTGGCCCTGGTCCCGGCCAAGACCCTGCTGGACACGGCGAAGTCCCTCAGCGGCGGCGACAACGTGACACTGGCGCTGTCGGGCTCCGGTGCGGGCGAGGGCCTGATCGGTTTCGAGGGCAACGGGCGGCGGACCACGACGCGGCTGCTCGAGGGCGACCTGCCGAAGTACCGCACGCTCTTCCCGACGGAGTTCAACTCGGTCGCGGTGATCGAGACGGCCCCCTTCGTGGAGGCGGTCAAGCGCGTGTCCCTGGTGGCCGAGCGGAACACCCCGGTGCGGCTCACCTTCGAGCAGGGCGTTCTGATCCTGGAGGCGGGGTCCAGCGACGACGCACAGGCTGTGGAACGCGTGGACGCGCAGTTGGAGGGTGACGACATCTCGATCGCCTTCAACCCGGGCTTCCTGCTGGAGGGCCTGAGCGCCATCGACGCCCCGGTCGCGCAACTCTCCTTCACCACCTCGACCAAGCCCGCGCTGCTCAGCGGCAAGCCTGCGACGGACGCGGAGGCGGACGAGGCGTACAAGTACCTGATCATGCCGGTGCGGCTGTCGGGCTGAGACCCGAAGAGCCGGAGGGCCGGCGGGCCGGCGGCCCTCCGGCCGGGAGCACGAGGGGCGTCCCTCGCAGGACCGCGGTGGGCCGGTGCGGCTGCCGGGCCGAGGCCGTCGGGCCGAGACCGGAGGAGCGGGAGGGCCGCGGCCGCCGGAGCCGTTCTCCGGCCCGGTCCACGCGCATACGAGCGGAGTGTGCCCGCAACTGTGCGCCACCCCCTCCGTCGTAGGCTCGTACCCGGGTACGCAACACCAGGACACCGAAGAAAGGCCCCCTGATGGAGCTCGGTCTCGTCGGTCTCGGCAAGATGGGCGGCAACATGCGCGAGCGCATCCGCCGCGCAGGCCACACCGTCGTCGGATTCGACCGCAACCCGGACCTCGCCGACGTCCACAGCCTCGAGGAGCTCGTGGACTCGCTCAAGGCCCCGCGGGTGGTGTGGGTCATGGTCCCGGCCGGCGGCCCGACGCAGTCGACGATCGACGCACTGGGTGAGCTGCTCGCCCCCGGCGACGTGGTCGTGGACGGCGGGAACTCCCGCTGGACGGACGACGAGCGGCACGCCGAGGAGCTGGCGGCCAAGGACATCGGCTTCGTGGACTGCGGCGTCTCCGGTGGCGTGTGGGGCCTGGAGAACGGCTACGCGCTGATGTACGGAGGCGACGCCGAGAACGTCGCGAAGGTGCAGCCGGTCTTCGACGCCCTCAAGCCGGAGGGCGAGTTCGGCTCCGTGCACGCGGGGAAGGTGGGCGCGGGCCACTTCGCGAAGATGGTCCACAACGGCATCGAGTACGCGATGATGCAGGCCTTCGCCGAGGGCTGGGAGCTGCTGGAGGCGGCCGAGGCCGTCACCGACGTCCGCGAGGTCTTCCGCTCCTGGCAGGAGGGCACCGTCATCCGCTCCTGGCTGCTGGACCTGGCCGTCCGCGCGCTGGACGACGACGAGCACCTGGGAGCGCTGCGCGGCTACGCGGCCGACTCCGGTGAGGGCCGGTGGACGGTGGAGGCGGCGATCGACCACGCCGTGCCGCTGCCCGCGATCACCGCGTCGCTGTTCGCCCGCTTCTCCTCGCGCCAGGACGACTCCCCGCAGATTAAGATGATCGCCGCCCTGCGCAACCAGTTCGGCGGCCACGCGGTGACCGCCGCGGCCGGTGCCGAGAAGGGCGCCGACGCGCCGGGCGCGGACGTCGACCCGCCCGTCGGCGGCTGACCGGCCCCGAAGCGGATCCGATGCACGTCACGCATCTGTCGCTGGCCGACTTCCGGTCCTACGCCCGGATCGAGGTTCCGCTCGATCCGGGCGTCACCGCTTTCGTCGGTCCCAACGGCCAGGGCAAGACCAATCTCGTCGAGGCGGTCGGCTATCTCGCGACGCTGGGCAGCCACCGGGTCTCCTCCGACGCGCCGCTGGTGCGGCAGGGCGCCGACCGGGCGGTCGTACGGGCGGTGGTGCGGCAGGGCGACCGGCAGCAGCTGGTGGAGCTGGAGCTGAACCCCGGGCGGGCCAACCGGGCGCGGATCAACCGCTCCTCGCAGGTCAGGCCGAGGGATGTGCTGGGCATCGTGCGCACGGTGCTGTTCGCCCCGGAGGACCTGGTGCTGGTGAAGGGCGATCCCGGGGAGCGCCGCCGCTTCCTGGACGAGCTGGTGACGGCGCGCTCGCCGCGGATGGCGGGAGTGCGGTCGGACTACGACCGGGTGCTCAGGCAGCGCAACACCCTGCTGAAGACGGCGGCGATGGCGCGCCGGCACGGCGGTGGGTCCGGCGGCGGGGCGCTGTCCACCCTGGACGTGTGGGACCAGCATCTGGCCCGTGCCGGGGCGGAGTTGCTGGCGCACCGGACGTCGCTGGTGGCGGCGCTGGGGCCGCTGGCGGACAAGGCGTACGAGCGGCTGGCCCCGGGCGGCGGTCCGGTGGTGCTGGAGTACCGCTCGCCGGTGGAGGGCGGTACGCGCGAGGAGCTGTACGAGGGGCTGCTGGCCGCGTTGTCCGAGGCGCGCCGGCAGGAGATCGAGCGCGGTGTGACACTGGTGGGCCCGCATCGTGACGATCTTGTGCTGAGGCTGGGGGAGTTGCCGGCCAAGGGGTACGCGAGCCACGGGGAGTCCTGGTCGTACGCGCTGGCGCTGCGGCTGGCCTCGTACGACCTGCTGCGCGGCGAGGGCAACGAGCCGGTGCTGGTGCTCGACGACGTCTTCGCCGAGCTGGACGCCAGGCGGCGGGATCGGCTGGCGGAGCTGGTGGCGCACGGTGAGCAGGTGCTGGTGACGGCGGCCGTGGAGGAGGACGTGCCCGAACTGCTGGAGGGGGCGCGGTACGCGGTCGGCGGCGGGGAGGTGACCCGGCTGTGAGGTGGGAGGATCGTCCGGACGGGCGGGCCGGCCTGCCCGGCAGCACTCCCGCCGCCTCCCCGGGCGGGCAGGAGGGCTCCGCGGAGGTGCGGATTCCGGGACCGGCGGCCGAGCCGTCGGGCGTCGATCTGGCCAGGGTGGCGCTGCGGGCGGCCCGGGAGCAGGCGCGGGCGCGCGGTACGGCGGCGCGGCAGAAGCGGCAGGCGCGCACCGGTGGCGGCCTGCGGTCGGGGGCGCGTCGGGACGGCCGTGATCCGCTCCCGCTGGGAGCGGCGATCGAGCGGCTGAAGACCGAGCGCGGCTGGGAGATGCCGATGGCGGTCGGTGGTGTGATGGGCCGCTGGCCGGAGCTGGTGGGCCCGGAGCTGGCGCGGCACTGCGCACCGCAGTCCTACGACGAGCAGGCGCGGGTGCTGTCGGTCCGCTGCGACTCGACGGCGTGGGCGACGCAGGTGCGGCTGCTGGCTCCGCAACTGGTGGCGCGGCTGAACGCCGATCTCGGGCAGGGGACGGTGAAGTCGATCAGGGTGCGGGGCCCGGAGGCGCCGGACACCCGGCACGGCCGGCTGCGTGCTCCGGTCAGCCGTAGGTGTCCCCCGCAAAAGCCGCCCCGGGCCCGCGGGCAGGCCTTTGACCAGCCCGGATTCCCGGCTCGGAGGGGGAGATGGAGCCTCTCGCCCCGTGAGTGCGCTCACAGTGACGGTCCATTGACATGCCGAGGCGCTGAGGGCCGTCGTGAGCGTCCTGGGGGCCCGGCCCGCATATGGGGAGTCGGCGGACGCCGGTTCAGGGCGGCACATGCGGCTCCAGGTACCGGCAAACCCCCATCGATGTCAGTGGTACCGGTAGACTGGGGACACACCCGCCTTACTGCGGAACATGTCGAACGACGCAGCCGCTCCTGCCGTGCGGACAGGGTCTCCGGAAGGTCTCCGGGACCCTTCCCTCCGGTCGCAGGGGAAGGCTTGTGCTGTGCCAGAAAGGGCGCTTCGTGGCCGATTCCGGCAACTCCAACGAAACCATCCCCGCTTCCGGCGAGGAGACCCCTGACCCGTCCGCGACCCCGTCCGTCCCCGGAGCCGGTGGCGGCGAGCCGTCGTACGACGCCAGTGCGATCACGGTCCTGGAGGGCCTGGACGCGGTCCGCAAGCGGCCCGGCATGTACATCGGGTCCACCGGTGAGCGCGGCCTCCACCACCTCGTGCAGGAAGTGGTGGACAACTCCGTCGACGAGGCGCTGGCCGGCCACGCGGACACCATCGACGTGACACTGCTGGCCGACGGCGGCGTCCGGGTCGTGGACAACGGCCGGGGCATCCCGGTGGGCATCGTGCCCTCCGAGGGCAAGCCGGCCGTCGAGGTCGTGCTGACGGTGCTGCACGCGGGCGGCAAGTTCGGCGGCGGCGGCTACGCGGTCTCCGGCGGTCTGCACGGTGTGGGCGTCTCGGTGGTCAACGCGCTGTCGACCAAGGTCGCGGTCGAGGTGAAGACCGACGGCTACCGCTGGACGCAGGAGTACAAGATGGGTGTGCCCACCGCCCCTCTCCAGCGGCACGAGGCCACCGACGAGACCGGTACGACGGTCGCGTTCTGGGCCGACGGCGACATCTTCGACACCACCGACTACTCCTTCGAGACGCTTTCGCGGCGCTTCCAGGAGATGGCCTTCCTCAACCGCGGTCTGACGATCGCCCTGACCGACGAGCGGGCGGCGGCCAAGCAGACGGCCGGGGCCGACACCGCGGACACCTCCGAGGACGACAAGCCGCGCCAGGCCCGCTACCACTACGAGGGCGGCATCTCGGACTTCGTCCGCCACCTCAACTCCCGCAAGGGCGAGCCCGTCCACCCCTCGGTGATCGACATCGAGGCGGAGGACAGGGAGCGCAAGATCTCGGTGGAGATCGCGATGCAGTGGAACACCCAGTACACCGAGGGTGTCTACAGCTTCGCGAACACCATCCACACCCACGAGGGCGGCACCCACGAGGAGGGCTTCCGGGCCGCGCTGACCGGTCTGGTCAACCGCTACGCCCGCGACAGGAAGCTGCTGCGCGAGAAGGACGACAACCTCACGGGCGAGGACATCCGCGAGGGCCTGACGGCGATCATCTCGGTGAAGCTGGGCGAGCCGCAGTTCGAGGGCCAGACGAAGACGAAGCTCGGCAACACCGAGGCCAAGACCTTCGTCCAGAAGATCGTCCACGAGCACTTCGGCGACTGGCTGGACCGCAACCCCAACGAGGCCGCCGACATCATCCGCAAGGGCATCCAGGCTGCCACCGCGCGCGTGGCGGCCCGCAAGGCGAGGGACCTCACCCGCCGCAAGGGTCTGCTGGAGACGGCCTCGCTGCCGGGCAAGCTGAGCGACTGCCAGTCCAACGACCCGTCCAAGTGCGAGATCTTCATCGTCGAGGGAGACTCCGCGGGCGGCTCGGCCAAGTCCGGCCGCAATCCGCAGTACCAGGCCATCCTGCCGATCCGCGGCAAGATCCTGAACGTGGAGAAGGCGCGGATCGACAAGGTCCTGCAGAACCAGGAGGTCCAGGCGCTGATCTCGGCCTTCGGCACCGGGATCCACGAGGACTTCGACATCGCCAGGCTCCGCTACCACAAGATCATCCTGATGGCCGACGCCGACGTCGACGGCCAGCACATCAACACCCTGCTGCTGACGCTGCTGTTCCGCTTCATGCGGCCGCTGGTCGAGGCCGGTCACGTCTACCTGTCCCAGCCGCCGCTCTACAAGATCAAGTGGTCGCGCGACGAGTTCGAGTACGCGTACTCCGACCGCGAGCGCGACAGCCTGGTCCGCCTGGGCCGCGAGCAGGGCAAGCGGATCAGGGACGACTCGGTCCAGCGATTCAAGGGCCTGGGCGAGATGAACGCCGAGGAGCTGCGCATCACCACCATGGACCAGGCCCACCGGGTGCTGCGCCAGGTGACGCTGGACGACGCGGCCGCCGCCGACGACCTGTTCTCGATCCTGATGGGCGAGGACGTGGAGGCGCGGCGCTCGTTCATCCAGCGCAACGCCAAGGACGTCCGCTTCCTCGACATCTGAGTCGGCCGTACGCCGCTCAACGAAGGGATTGACCAGTAATGGCCGACGAGACCACCCCTGCCCCGATCGAGGGCGACGCCGTCCCCGGTCCCCTGGCGCCGCCTCCGGGCACCCCCGTGGTCGACGAGGGTGCCGGACTCCGGGTGGAGCCGGTCAGCCTAGAGACCGAGATGCAGCGCTCGTACCTCGACTACGCGATGAGCGTGATCGTCTCGCGTGCGCTGCCCGACGTGCGCGACGGGCTCAAGCCGGTGCACCGCCGTGTGCTGTACGCCATGTACGACGGCGGCTACCGGCCCGAGAAGGGCTTCTACAAGTGCGCCCGCGTCGTCGGCGACGTGATGGGCACCTACCACCCGCACGGCGACACCTCCATCTACGACGCCCTGGTCCGGCTGGCCCAGTCGTGGTCGATGCGGATGCCGCTGGTGGACTCCAACGGCAACTTCGGCTCGCCGGGCAACGACCCGGCGGCGGCCATGCGCTACACCGAGTGCAAGATGGCGCCGCTGGCCATGGAGATGCTCCGGGACATCGACGAGGAGACCGTCGACTTCCAGGACAACTACGACGGCCGCAACCAGGAGCCGACCGTCCTGCCGTCGCGCATCCCCAACCTGCTGGTCAACGGCTCGGCGGGCATCGCGGTCGGCATGGCCACCAACATCCCGCCGCACAACCTGCGCGAGGTGGCCGCCGGCGCCCAGTGGTACCTGGAGCACCCCGAGGCCGCGGGCGAGGAGCTGCTGGAGGCGCTGCTGGAACGGATCAAGGGCCCGGACTTCCCCTCCGGCGCGCTGGTGGTGGGACGCAAGGGCATCGAGGAGGCGTACCGCACCGGCCGCGGCTCGATCACGATGCGCGCGGTGGTCGAGGTGGAGGAGATCCAGGGCCGCCAGTGCCTGGTCGTCACCGAACTGCCCTACCAGGTCAACCCGGACAACCTGGCGCTGAAGATCGCCGAGCTGGTCAAGGACGGCAGGATCGCCGGCATCGCGGACGTCCGCGACGAGACGTCCTCGCGCACCGGCCAGCGGCTGGTGATCGTCCTCAAGCGGGACGCGGTCGCCAAGGTCGTGCTGAACAACCTGTACAAGCACACCGATCTGCAGACCAACTTCGGCGCCAACATGCTGGCCCTGGTCGACGGGGTGCCGCGCACGCTGTCGCTGGACGCGTTCATCCGCAACTGGGTCACCCACCAGGTCGACGTCATCGTCCGCCGCACCCGCTACCGGCTGCGCAAGGCCGAGGAGCGCGCCCACATCCTGCGCGGTCTGCTCAAGGCTCTGGACGCGATCGACGAGGTCATCGCCCTGATCCGGCGCAGCAACACCGTGGAGGTGGCGCGCGGGGGCCTGATGGAGCTGCTGGCGATCGACGAGATCCAGGCGAACGCGATCCTGGAGATGCAGCTGCGCCGCCTGGCCGCCCTGGAGCGGCAGAAGATCACCGCCGAGCACGACGAGCTCCAGGCGAAGATCGACGAGTACAACGCGATCCTGGCCTCGCCCGAGCGGCAGCGCCGGATCATCAGCGAGGAACTGGCCGCGATCGTCGACAAGTACGGCGACGACCGGCGCAGCAAGCTGGTGCCCTTCGAGGGCGACATGTCCATCGAGGACCTGATCGCCGAGGAGGACATCGTCGTCACCATCACGCGCGGCGGCTACGTCAAGCGCACGAAGACCGACGACTACCGCTCGCAGAAGCGCGGCGGCAAGGGTGTGCGCGGTACGAAGCTCAAGGAAGACGACATCGTCGACCACTTCTTCGTCACCACCACCCACAACTGGCTGCTGTTCTTCACCAACAAGGGCCGCGTCTACCGGGCGAAGGCGTACGAGCTGCCGGACGCCGGACGGGACGCGCGCGGCCAGCACGTGGCGAACCTGCTGGCGTTCCAGCCGGACGAGACGATCGCCCGGATCCTGGCGGTCCGGGACTACGAGGCCGCGCCGTACCTGGTGCTGGCCACCAAGTCGGGCCTGGTGAAGAAGACCCCGCTGAAGGACTACGACTCGCCCCGCTCCGGCGGCGTCATCGCCATCAACCTCCGGGAGCTGGAGGGCGGCGGCGAGGACGAGCTGATCGGCGCGGAGCTGGTCTCGTCCGAGGACGACCTGCTGCTGATCAGCAGGAAGGCGCAGTCGATCCGGTTCACCGCCACCGACGACGCGCTGCGCCCGATGGGGCGCGCCACATCCGGTGTGAAGGGCATGAGTTTCCGCGAAGGGGACGAACTGCTCTCGATGAACGTGGTGCGAGCCGGTACGTTCGTTTTCACCGCCACCGATGGCGGGTACGCGAAGCGCACGGCCGTGGACGAGTACCGCGTGCAGGGCCGTGGCGGTCTGGGCATCAAGGCGGCCAAGATCGTCGAGGACCGCGGTTCGCTGGTGGGGGCCCTGGTGGTCGAGGAGACGGACGAGATCCTCGCCATCACCCTCGGCGGCGGCGTGATCCGTACGCGGGTCGCCGAGGTCAGGGAAACCGGACGTGACACGATGGGCGTCCAGTTGATCAACCTCGGCAAGCGCGACGCCGTGGTCGGTATCGCACGCAATGCCGAGGCAGGCCGAGAGGCCGAGGAGGTCGAGGCGGAAACGGGTGCCGGGGACGGCGCCGCGGAGTCCGCGCAGACGTCTTCCCCGGAGACGACCGCCGAGGCGGCTCCGGAGAACGAGGAGTAGACAGAACGTGAGTGGAGCCGCGGGCGCCGCCAGGGGCGGCGACGATGACGGCGGCGCCCGTGGACCGGCCGCTGACGACGCTCGACGACAGGGCGAATCCCACCGTGGGGGAACAACCGTGACCAGTGCCCACCCGCAACCGCAGCCGCAGGCCCAGCAGCACGCGAGCGCGCCGCAGCCGCACCAGCCACCGCAGGCGTACCCGCCCCCGCCGGGCGGCACCCCGCCGCCGCGGGCCGCCCAGGAGGAGCGGGGTGACCTCCGGCAGGACGTCATGCGCCGCTCGCGCACCGGCGCCCGTACGGTCCCCAGGACGCGCAAGGCGCGGCTGCGGGTGGCCAAGGTCGACCCGTGGTCGGTGATGAAGGTCGGCTTCCTGCTGTCGATAGCCCTGGGCATCTGCACCGTCATCGCGGTGGCCGTGCTGTGGATGGTGATGGACGCCATGGGAGTGTTCGCGGCGGTCGGCGGGACGGTCAGCGAGGCGACCTCCTCGGACAGCGGCGGGGGCTTCGACCTCCAGGGCTTCCTGTCCCTGCCCCGGGTGCTGACCTTCACCTCGGTGGTGGCGGTGATCGACGTGGTGCTGATGACGGCCCTGGCCACGCTGGGGGCGTTCATCTACAACATGTCGGCCGGCCTCGTCGGCGGTGTCGAGGTGACCCTCGCGGAGGACGAGTGACCCCGGGAGTCTCCCGGGTGCCGCACCGGAGCGGCCGCGGACCGACGCGATTTTGGGACGCGGCTGAAGTGCGCTAATCTTTCGGTGCAGCGCGGGGCTATAGCTCAGACGGTTAGAGCGCTTCCCTGATAAGGAAGAGGCCACAGGTTCAAGTCCTGTTAGCCCCACACGGCGGACCTGACGCCCGGACCCTCCCCGGAGGGGCCGGGCGTCAGGCGTTCGAGGCCCTGCGAGGTGCCTGGGACGCGTCTGTGAGGTGCGGGCCGGCGGGTGCCGCCCGCCCGGGTCGGTCGCTCTGCCGGGATGCCCGCTTGGGTATCATCGGGCGCCAGTAGGTCCCAACGTCTAGAAGGACGAGGTAGCGCGGTGAAGAAGCTTCTCCTGATCGCACTGGCCGCCGTCGGCGGGCTCCTCGTGTACCGCCAGATCCAGGCGGACCGCGCCGAGCAGGATCTGTGGACGGAGGCGACCGACTCCGTGCCCGCAGGTTCGGGCGTCTGAGAGCAACCGGTACTTCGCGCGAAGCCCCGGCCGGTCTCCGGCCGGGGCTTCGCCGTCTCCGCGCACCGGTCCGGGCGTCCCGGTACGGCCGGGCACACATGGTGCGGGACCATGACGGCGACCGCGTCGACGTACGCGTCAGCAAATGCACGCGGATGCTTCCGTGAAGTCACCGCAGAGGCGCGCCCGAGGGGGCGAGACGCATGGCACGACTCCACCGCCGCACGGCCGCGGCGCCGAGTTGCGGGGCGACCCCGCCCCTGATCACGGCACCGCTCACCGTCGCGGCTCCCCGGAAGACTCCCCCGGGGGCTCCCGCGGCACTGCGGACGGTTGCGGAAGGCAACGCCTCACCGGTGATGGTGCCGGAACCCTCCGGTTCGACGGCCGAGGACGACGGCCCGGGCTCCGGCGGTGCAGGATGGTCCGGTCCGGCCGTCGCCGCTGCGGCCGTGTACACGCGGTCGTGCGGGTGCGCGGCGGCGCTTACGGGAGCGGCGAAGGACGGCGGCGCCGGCGGCACGGCGAACGGCACGACGGAGGGTGGCGCATGGTGAAGGGGCGGGCGGGACGCACGATGAGGAGCTCACTGGCCGCCGCGGCGGCGCTGTGCGCGGTCGCGGCACTGCCGGGCACCGCGGCCGCGCGGTCGGCCGGACCGGAGGACCCGCCCGCGTACGGGACGGCTCCGGACGCCCGGCGCGTCGAGGGCGAGGAGAGCAGTGCCCACGGGCCGGCCATCGAACCGGGCTTCTACACCGACGACATCGGGCCGGGCGAGCGGAGGTACTACAGCGTCGCGCTGGACGGCGAGTCCAACGCCTGGATCTCCGCGACCGCCCTGCCCGAGCCGGGCAGCCGGGTCGAGGGCATGGACGGCATCGAGGTCGCCCTGGAGTCGGCGGACGGCACCGACTGCGGTGACGGGGACGTGAGTTTCGGCTCCGACGACACGGCCCGTCCGATCGCCGACCTCGCCGGGCGCATGATCAAGGAGGACGGCCACTGCCAGGAGCCCGGCGTCTACCACTTCTCCGTGGAGCGGGACAGCGACGAGACCGCCGACGCCGGCCGCTGGCCCCTGGAGATCTCCTTCATGCGGGAGCCGGGGCTGCGGAATCCGGCCCCCGGCGGCCCGTCCGAGGCCGCACCCGACGCCGCGACGCCGAGCCCGCCGGGGGCGCCCAAGGGGGAGACCAGGCTCATCGAGGGCGGCACCGGCTTCAACGACGCGCCCGGCATGGGCGAGGGCAACTGGAGCGACCGGCTGCGGCCCGGCGAGACCCGCTTCTACAAGGTGCCGCTCGACTGGGGCCAGCGGCTCCACACCCAGGTGGAGTTCGGCACGGCCAGGGCCAAGGGTGACAGAGCCCCGTACGTCAGCG
Organism: Streptomyces shinuiensis; assembly: GCF_043660855.1. Classification (NCBI taxonomy): domain Bacteria; kingdom Bacillati; phylum Actinomycetota; class Actinomycetes; order Kitasatosporales; family Streptomycetaceae; genus Streptomyces; species Streptomyces shinuiensis. The sequence continues at coordinate 2,938,603 of NZ_JBIHML010000001.1, forward strand.
GCGCCTTCAGGGTGGACTTCTACAACACCGCCCGCGGGCGGATCGGCACCGACGGCGTGGGCTACCGGCCCGACAAGCCCGCCGCGTACCGGCTGGACGGGCAGCGCGTCGCCTTCGCCAACCGCTTCGACGGCAGCACGGAGCTCGGCGAGACGCGCTTCGCCGGCTGGTACTACATCGCGGTGCACGCGAACGGGAAGCTGGCCGAGTCCGTCGACGGCACGGTGCCGGTGGTGCTGCGCACCACGGTCGTGGGCGAGCCGGAGGCCGGTCCCGGGTACGACGGGGACGCCGAGGAGGCCGGTTTCGGGGTCACCGAGGGCGACCGCGAGGCCGCGGCCGAGGGACTGAGCCGGTCGGCCGCGGAGAGCGGAGACACCCTGCGGCTGCTGGGCTGGACCGGGATCGGCGCCGGCACCGCGATGATCCTGGGGCTCGGACTGTGGACGCTCCTCGCCCGGCGGAGCGCGGCCCGCGCCTGAGGGGCCGGGTCGTGGGCCAGGACGTCAGGGCGTCAGGGCGCCCGGGTCAGAGCCCAGACGCCGACGGCGATGAGTACCAGGGCCAGCACCAGGAGCGGGGCCGCCACTTTCGGGTGCGGCCCCGGCCTGTGCGCCGCGGGAGCACGGTGCCCCGTGTCCGCCGGGCCGGCGGGGGAGAGCGGCCGGGCGGCCGTGTAGGGCTGCGTCGGCAGCGGCGGCCGCGTCGGCATGTCGGCGAGGGGCGGCTGCTGATACGGGTGCGGGTGCGGATACGGCTGGGCGGGGGCTCCGGGGGACGTCCGCGTGGTCTCCTGCGACGGCGCCGGTGCGTGGGCCTGGGCCGCGGGAGGGGCCGGCGCCGGGAACGGCGGGGCCTGCGGCGGCTCCTGGGCGTACGCCCGCACGGGCGGGGGAAGGTGGAAGCTCCCGGTGTCGGAGACCGGGAACGCCGTGGCCTTCCGGCCCTCCTCGCTGCCGCCCTCCGGCCCCTGCCCGGGGCTCCCGGTGTCCCGCGGGCCCTCCCGGTTCTCCGGCCCGTCCGGCCCGAACCCCGGCGGCAGCGGACCGATCTGGTCGAAGACCTCCACGGCCTCCTGCTCCGCCGTGGCGTCCGCCGACAGCAGCTCCACGGCGGACGCCAGCGCCCTGCGTACGCCCGTGGCCGTACGGAAGCGGGCTTCCGGATCGGGGTGCAGCAGGGTGCCCAGCACCTGCCACAGCGGCTCGGGGATGCCCTGCGGCGCGGGCGGCACCCCGTGGACGTACGCCTCCACCAGCGCCCGGGAGTCGGGTTTTCGGCCGGTCAGCAGATACAGCGCCACCAGCCCGGCCGCGTACAGGTCGGCGGGGAGGTCCGGCTCGGCGCCCATGAGCTGCTCGGGGGCGAAGTAGCCGGGCGTGCCGACCACGTAGTCGGCCTCGGTCAGCCGTGGTTCGCCCTTGCGCATCGAGATGCCGAAGTCGGACAGCCGCAGATGGGGCCGGCCGGTGCCGGTGGCCTCCAGCAGGATGTTGGCGGGCTTGATGTCGCGGTGCACCACGTCCTCGGCGTGCACCGCGGAGAGCCCCGACAGCAACTGGTCGAGCAGTGTGCACACGTACGCCGGGGGCAGGGGGCCGTAGTCGCCGATGAGGTGCGCGAGCGACCCGCCGCGGACCAGGTCCATGGTGAACAGGACCTTGTCGTCGTCGGCGGCCCAGCTCGTCGGGGCCAGGACGTGGGGGTGGTCGATGCGCAGCGCCTGCTCGCGGACGAACCGAAGCAGGGTGTGCGCGTCGCTCTGCTGGAGGACCTTGGCGGCCACATAGCGTCTGCGACGGTGGTCCCAGGTGCGCCAGACCGCGCCCACGCCGCCGCGTCCGATCGGGTCGACCAGTTCGTACCGACCCGCGAAGACCTCGCCCATCGCGCTGTGCCCGCCTCGTCCCTGTCCCCGCCGGTTGCCCGTCCCGCCGGCCGCCGCCGTCCTCAGGCCTGGTGCGCCTCGTAGTGCCGGACCGCGTCGGCGGTCCTGCCCGCTCCGTACACCCTCAGGAACTCTGCCAGTTCCGGGTGGCTTTCGGCGAGGGAGTCGGAGGCCTCGATGATGTCGGCCGCGTCCGCGACCGAGCGCAGCAGCGCCTGGATCTCGCGTACGACGCGCTTGACGGTCGTGGCCTGGCCGCCGGAGGGGGTGACATGGGTGGAGGAGGTCAGCACGTTGCCGCCGGCGGTGCGGCGGATCTCGTCCATGCGCTGGGTGGCCTCGGCCGCGGTGACGGTTCCCTTGCTGACCTCGGCGGCCAGTTCCTGCAGCGCCTGGACCCGCTGGACGACGGCGGGGTTGCCGATCTTCGCCCGCTGGCCGCTCATCAGCTGGGAGAGCATGGGGGCCGAGAGGCCGAGCACCGTGGCCAGCCGTGCCTGGTTGAGGCCGAGGTCGTCGATGAGCCGGCGGAAGAGGGTGCCCAGCGGTTCGCCGTACCACTGGCTCTGCAGTTCCCTCGCCCGGGCGGTCGCCTCCTGCTGCGCTGCGTCCATCGCTCTCTCCCCTGTCTCCCCGGGTCCGCTTCGCTGGAGCGAACTTCCGGAGCATCCTACGGAGGCGGCGCACGCGGAGCGATACCCGGTCGGAACCAACCCGGGGCATTGGGTACTCTGTTCCATGGCGGGGCTTTAGCTCAGTTGGTAGAGCGCTGTCTTTGCATGGCAGATGTCAGGGGTTCGACTCCCCTAAGCTCCACACCGCACAGGCCCGGTGCCGCGGGATCCATGGATTCCGCGGCACCGGGCCTGCTGCGTGCCGTGTCGCTTCGCGAGGCTCCCGTGAAGGCGGCGACGGGGCCGCCCGCCGGGAGGGAGGCGCCGGCGCCGTCAGCGCTCCTCGTCCGACGGGGCGGCCTCGGAGGAGGCGCCCTGGGTGTCGGTCCGGGCGGCCGTCGCCCCGGCCTTCGGCTCGGCGGAAGCGGTGCTCTCCATGACGGCCGCCTCGTCGCCGACCTCGGTGGCGGCCGGGGGCTCGACCAGCCAGTCGGGGCTGGACTGCTTCTCCCACCACTTCCAGACGGCCGCCGCGCCGCCGGCGACGACACCGACCACCATCAGCCGCTTGAACGCCTGGCCCCTGCGCGCCCGGCGGGCCTTGCGCCGCGCGAGCTTGCGGATGTCCTGTGCGGTCAGCTCGCCGCGCAGCGCGGCGGCGGCCGCGGTGGAGCGGGCCACCGCCGCCTCCCGGACCGGGCCGGCCGCGGCGCGGGCGGCCTCGACGTGGGGGGCCGCGTACTCGCCCGCCGTACGCGCCGCCTCGCGGGTGCGGTGGGCGGCCCGGGCGGCGGCCAGGTCGACCGCGGGGGGCAGGGTCTCGCGGGCTTGCTCCAGCCGCGGCGCGACACGGGCGGCGTACTGTCCGCGCACCGTGGACCGGGCCTGTCCGGCCGCGAGGGCCACCTTCGGTGCCACCGCTTCCGCGGCGTGCCGCACGGTCTCCCTTGCGTTGTCGGTCGCGCTGCGCACGCTGTCCATGCGGGTCACGGGATCTCCTCCTCGTCGGTGGCGTGTGTCTTCCGCCTTCCACCCATGTTGAAGATCATGCCTTCACAACGGTGTCGAGGCATGTCTCAACAGGCATACGGGCTATGCCGCATTTACGGCACTTCTTGCGGTGAAAGCGGTTTTGCCCGTTCCGCCCTTCCTGTCGTCCACGCGCTCCCGTGATCCCTCCGGTCCGTGCGGCGCACGGGGTTCCGCGGCCCGGCCCCCGCCGAACGGCACCGGGGGCCGGGCTGTGCGAGGATCGGGGGGTTCCGAAAGTGCAGACGGAAGGTAGACCGTGGCCGAGCAGCTCTACGCCACCCTGAAGACCAACCAGGGCGACATCACCATCCGGCTCTTCCCGGACCACACGCCCAAGACGGTCAAGAACTTCGTCGAACTCGCCGAGGGCAAGCGCGAGTGGACCCACCCGGCCACCGGGAAGAAGTCCACGGACCGGCTGTACGACGGCACGGTCTTCCACCGGGTGATCAGCGGCTTCATGATCCAGGGCGGCGACCCGCTGGGCAACGGCACCGGCGGTCCGGGTTACGAGTTCGGTGACGAGTTCCACCCCGACCTGGCCTTCAACAAGCCGTACCTGCTGGCGATGGCCAACGCCGGCCCGGGCACCAACGGGTCGCAGTTCTTCATCACCGTCTCCCCGACGGCCTGGCTGACCGGCAAGCACACCATCTTCGGCGAGGTCGCCGACGACGCGGGCCGACGGGTCGTGGACGCCGTCGCGACCACCCCGACCAACCAGCGCACCGACCGTCCGCTGCAGGACGTCGTGATCGAGTCGGTGGTCATCGAGAAGCGCTGAGAGGCGCTGAGTACCGAAGGGTCCGGCCTCGTGCGCGCCGCGTGGCCGGGCCGCCCGGCGGGAACCCACCGCCTCGTCCGTCCGTAGGACGGAGGGGGCGGTGTTCTCCGCCCCCGTGGGTATGCCACGACCGTGGGCGGGGGCGTGCCGTGTCCGTCGTGAGGGGGCGTTGAGGTGGCCATGGAGGACCAGCAGGACGGGGCGCGGCCGGCGATGCCGCGCTGCTACCGGCACCCGGACCGGGAGACCGGCATCTCCTGCGCCCGCTGCGACCGGCCGATCTGTCCCGAGTGCATGATCCCGGCCTCGGTCGGCTACCAGTGCCCCGAGTGCGTGCGAGGCGGTTCCGGTACGGGCCGCGCCGCGGGCGACGCCCGGCCGCGCACCCTGGCGGGCGGCACCGTCGCCGCCGACCAGCGCCTGGTCACCAAGGTGCTGCTGGGGATCAACGTGGCGGTGTTCTTCGCGGTGCTCGCCGCCGACGACCGCTCGCTGCTCGGCGCGCTGACGATGCTGGGCTACGCCTACGATCCGGCGGCGGCCGACTGGGTCGGGGTCGCGGACGGCGAGTGGCACCGCATGTTGACCTCGGCCTTCCTGCACCAGGAGATCTGGCACATCGGCTTCAACATGCTGGCGCTGTGGTGGCTCGGCCCGCAGTTGGAGGCGGCGCTGGGCCGCTGGCGCTTCCTGGCGCTGTACCTGCTGTCCGCGCTGGGCGGCAGCGCGCTGACGTATCTGCTCGCCGCGCAGACCCAGGAGTCGCTGGGCGCCTCGGGCGCGATCTACGGGCTGTTCGGCGCCACCGCGGTGCTGGTGCGGCGGATGCGGTACGACATGCGTCCCATCCTGGTGCTGCTGGCGATCAACCTGTTCATCACCTTCAGGATCCCGAACATCGCCTGGGAGGCGCACATCGGCGGCCTGGTGGTGGGGGCGGTCATCGCCTACGCGATGGTGTACGCCCCGCGCGCCCGGCGCACGCTCGTGCAGTACGGGACGATGGCCGCGGTGCTGCTGGCCATCGCGGTCGTCTGCGTGGTCCGCACGGTGGAACTGCTCGGCCGCTGACTGCTGCGTACGAAGCTGTGGCCAGAGGTTATCCACAGCAGGTGACCGGTCTTGTGCATGGTGTGGGCGGCCGTCGGCGCGCATGTCCGGCGGCCGCGCGCATGCGTGTTTCCCCAGGGTGACGGGGGCCGGGCCCACTCGCCTACCGAGGGTCATCAGTCATAACGACCGACGGACTGAAAAGTTATCCACAGATCTTCTGAAGTTTTCCCAGGGCTGTGGAAGACCTGTGGATAACGCTGCCGCGGGGCGGACTCGGTCCGGTCGTGGCGGGTTGTGGTGCGGCTACTTCCACTGAGTGGAGACGACGAACCCCGCCGCGATGAAGCCGAAGCCCACCACGATGTTCCAGTTGCCGATCGACTGGATCGGCAGATCGCCCGTCGTCACATAGAAGACGACGATCCATGCGAGCCCGATCAGGAACAGCGCCAGCATCAGCGGCGCGACCCAGCTCCGCCCCGATGTGAGGCTGATGCTCGCGGCCTGCTTCGCCGGCGGCGGTGTGAACTCGTCCTTCTTGCGGATCCGTGACTTCGGCACGAGGGACTCTCCTGTCGATGCGCTGCGTGACCGCGAGGGCCTGTTCGTGATGGCCCTTCCCCGGCGGCCGGAGCCCGGTCCGGGATCCGGAGGGAGGCCGGGGAGGGGACGATTCCTGATTCCGCTAGCGTAGTACTTCCGCGTGCTGGAGGGAGACAAGGGTAAGGTGATCAATTCCCGCTTCCGGCCCGTCCGGCTCGCCACGGCGGGCGTCTTCGCCCTCGCGGGCTTCCTCTTCTGGATCAGTTTCAACACCGCCCAGGGCACCGACCTGCGCACCGACGACTCGATGCTGCGGCTGTCCGACCTCATCGAGGACCGCAGCTACGACATCGAGGCGCTGAACGATTCCGTTGGCGCTCTGCGCCGGGAGGTCGACGCCCTCGCCCGGCGCGACAGCGGCGGCACGGAGAGCGAGAAGCGCGTCTTCGAGGAGCTGGAGCGGACCGCGGGGACGAGGAAGCTCTCCGGCTCCGGCCTCACCGTCACCCTCGACGACGCCCCGCCCGACGCCACCGCCCGCATGCCCGGCATCCCCGAGCCCCAGCCCAACGACCTCGTCGTCCACCAGCAGGACCTCCAGGCCGTGGTCAACGCGCTGTGGGCGGGCGGTGCCGAGGGCATGAAGGTCATGGACCAGCGGCTGATCTCCACCAGCGCGGTGCGCTGCGTGGGCAACACCCTGATCCTCCAGGGACGCCTGTACTCCCCGCCGTACACCGTCACCGCCGTCGGCGACCCCGGCCGGATGCGCGAGGCGCTGGACGCCGCACCCGCCGTCCGCAACTACCGGGAGTACGTCGACGCCTACGGCCTGGACTGGTCGGTCGACGAGCACGACGAGGTGACCCTCCCCGGCTACTCGGGCGCGGTCGACCTGACCCGGAGCACACCGGTGGGCGAGGCGGCCGGCGGCTGAACCGGGGGTGGCCTGCGACGCATTGCGGGACTTGTGCCTCCCGCCGGGTCCGCGTACCCGTACTCTGGTTGCGCGAGTAACAGAAGGGACGGCTACACGGCATGTACGGCTGGATCTGGCGGCATCTGCCGGGCAACGCGCCCGTACGGGCGCTGCTCTCGTTCGTGCTGGCCCTGGCGGTTGTCTACGTGCTCTTCCAGTACGTCTTCCCCTGGGCGGAGCCCCTGCTCCCGTTCAGCGACGTGACGGTCGACGAGGGCCGGGCCGGATCGGGGCAGGGCCGATGAGCGCGCGAATCCTGGTCGTCGACAACTACGACAGCTTCGTCTTCAACCTCGTCCAGTACCTCTACCAGCTCGGTGCCGAGTGCGAGGTGCTCCGCAACGACGAGGTCCGCCCCGAGCACGCGCGGGACTCCTTCGACGGCGTGCTGCTCTCCCCCGGGCCGGGCACGCCCGAGGAGGCCGGGGTCTGCGTCGAGATGGTCCGGCACTGTGCCGCGACCGGTGTGCCGGTCTTCGGCGTCTGCCTCGGCATGCAGTCCATGGCCGTGGCGTACGGCGGCGTGGTGGACCGGGCACCGGAGCTGCTGCACGGCAAGACGTCGCTGGTCAGCCATGGCGACGGCGGTGTCTTCGCCGGGCTGCCCTCCCCCTTCACCGCCACCCGCTACCACTCGCTCGCCGTCGAGCCCGCCACCGTCCCGGCGGAGCTGGAGGTCACCGCGTGGACGCAGACGGGCGTGGTCATGGGGCTGCGCCACCGCGGACTGCCGGTGGAGGGCGTGCAGTTCCACCCGGAGTCGGTGCTCACCGAGTGGGGCCATCTGATGCTCGCCAACTGGCTCGCGGAGTGCGGTGACACCGGCGCCGTGGAGCGCTCGCGGGGGTTGGCCCCCGTGGTCGGGGCGTGACGGCCCTGCGTCCGGAGGGCGTCCGCGGGGGTGACCCGCCCGCCGGACGCCACCGGGCCGGCCCGCCCGCCGACGCCGGTGCCTATGTTGAGCAGGCCGAGCAGCAGGCATTCGAGGCCGCGGTGGGACGGCTCGCCGATCCGCTGAGCGACCCGCTGCCGGGCCAGGAGCAGGTACGGGAGGAGGAGCGGCCGGAGGCGTACGCGCCCTACGCCGGCCCGTACGCGGAGGCGTACCGACCGGCCGCTCCCGGGCCCGGCTCCGCCCCCGAGCCCTTTTCCCGGTCCGCGCCGGTGTCCGCGCCCGCCCTCGACGACGAGACGATGGCACTGCGGCAGGCGCATCTCCCGGCGGACGAGACGATGGCGCTGCGCCGGGTGGAGGCCGCGCGCCCGGCACCGCGCGAGGAGCCCCCCACCCCCGGACCCGCCCCCGGACCCGCGCCGGAGGCCGGCGTGCCCCGGCCCGGCGGTCGCGCCGCGCGGCGGCGGGCCCAGCGGGCGAGCCGGGAGAGCCCGATGGTGGTCGCCAGCCGGGTCCTCGGAGAGCTGTTCATCACCCTCGGTGTGGTGATGCTGCTGTTCGTGTCCTACCAGTTGTGGTGGACGAACGTGATCGCCGACCGCCAGGCGGGCGACGAGGCGAAGAAGCTGGAGCAGCGGTGGGGCGAGAAGGGGGACGAGGAGAACCGCGACCCCGGGGCCTTCTCCGCCGGCGAGGGGTTCGCGATCATGCACATCCCCAAACTGGACGTGAAGGTGCCCGTCGCCGAGGGGGTGGACGAGGACGGCGTCCTCGACCGGGGCATGGTCGGCCACTACGGCGATGATCCCCTGAAGACGGCGATGCCCTGGGACGAGAAGGGCAACTTCGCGGTGGCCGGGCACCGCAACACCCACGGCGAGCCGTTCCGCTACATCAACAAGCTCGACCCGGGCGACCCGATCGTGGTGGAGACCAAGGACACCTACTACGTCTACGAGATGGCCAACCGCCTCGACTCCACCCTGCCGTCGAACGTCAGCGTCATAGACCCCGTCCCCGAGGGATCGGGGTTCACCGGGCCGGGGCGGTACATCACCCTGACCACCTGCACGCCCGAGTTCACCTCGAAATACCGGATGATCGTCTGGGGGAAGCTGGCCGAGGAGCGCCCGCGCAGCGAGGGGAAGCCGGACGCCCTCGTCCGATAGCCTGCGCGCAGGAACTGCGGAGGGGAACGGGCGGTGCGTCGGGTGGCAGTGATCGACCAGGACAACGGTTCGCGGACGGATCCGCCGCCCGCCCCCCGCCGCCGCCCGTGGCTTCCGGCCGTCGTCAGCCTGCTGGGCGAGCTGTTGATCACCGCCGGTGTGGTGCTGGCCCTCTTCGTCGCCTACTCGCTGTGGTGGACGAACGTGCTCGCCAACCGCGAGGCCGAGCGCGACGGCGACGAGGTGCGCGAGAGCTGGGCGCAGGACGGGCCGGGCGGCGAGGGGAAGAAGGAGTACGAGGGCGGGGACGGCGTCGGCTTCCTCCATGTGCCGTCGATGGGCGGCGAGGTGCTGATCAAGAAGGGCACCGACACCGAGGAGCTGAACAAGGGCGTCGCCGGCTACTACACCGATCCCGTGGAGGCCGCGCCGCCGTGGGAGGGCGAGGGCAACTTCTCGCTGGCCGCGCACCGCGACGGCCACGGCGCCAAGTTCCACGACATCCACAAGATCGACGAGGGCGACCCGGTCGTGGTGGAGACCGAGGACACCTGGTACGTCTACAAGGTCTACGAGACGCTTCCCAAGACCTCCAAGTACAACGTCGGCGTACTGGCGGACATCCCCGAGGAGTCCGGGAAGAAGAAGCCCGGCCGTTACATCACCCTGACGACCTGCACCCCCATCCTCACCTCCGACTACCGCTACATCGTGTGGGGCGAGCTGGTGCGCACCGAGAAGGTGGACGAGCAGCGCACCCCGCCCGAGGAGCTGCGCTGAGCGGCGGGCGCCGACGGGCGGGCGCGGGCCCGCGCCCGCCCGCCCGGGAACGGGGACGGAAAGCCCGGGGGCCCCGACCGGTCGGGGCCCCCGGGCTTTCCGCGTACGTACGGGCCTCACGGGCGGCGGGCGCCCGTCGGGATCAGTCGTCCCCGCCGGTCATCCCCTCGATGAAGCCGCCGCCACCGCCCGGCCCGCCGTCCCCGCCTCCGCCGCCGAAGGTGCGCACGGTGACCGCCTCGCCCTTCTTGAGCTGGGTGCCGGCGGGCGGTTCGGTGGTGAGGACGACGGCGTTGTCGTCGCCGGGACCCGACACATTGACCTTGAAGCCGGCGTCCTGGAGCGTCTTGCGGGCGTCCTTGAGCGGTGTGCCCGCCGGGATGGCGGGGACGGCCACCTGCTCCTGAGCGGGCGCCTTGGCCACGATCAGGGTGATGGGGGTGTCCGCCTCGACCTTCTGGTTCCCCGGGGGGTCCTGCTTGAGGACCGTGTTCGGGGGCTTCTCGGCGTTCTCCTGCTCGGCGCGCGAGATGTTGGTGAAGCCCGCGTCCTGCAACTGCTTCCTGGCCGCCTCGAAGTCCTGCCCGACGACGGGCGGCATGGTCGGCCGCGGGTCCTCGGTGGCCACCGTGATGGTGACGGTGGTGCCAGGCTTGGCACTCCCGCCGCTCGCCGGATCCTGCTCGGTGACGGTGCCGGCCGGCTGCTCCGAGACCTCGGTCTCGCGCTTGACCTCGAAGCCCGCGTCCTTCAGCTCCTGCTCGGCGTCGTCCGCCGTCTCGCCGACGACGTCGGGGACCTCGACCTCGCTGGGGCCCTTGGACATGATCAGGGTGACCGTCTCACCCTCCTCGACCTCGGTGCCGGCCACCGGATCGGTCTTGCAGACGGTGCCCTTCTTCTCCTCGCAGAACTCGCTGGCGCCCTTGGTGACCTCGAGTCTGGAATTGGCAGCCTTCTGCCCGGCCTCCTCGAAAGTGTTCCCGATCAGGTTCGGCACCTTCGGGTTGTTCTCGGTGGGGCTGAAGATCACCTTGCCGATGAAGACCGCGCCGACCAGCACCAGGATGCCGCCGAGGACCAGCAGGATCGTGGAGAGCTGGTTGCGGCCCCCGCCGCCGCGCCGCCGGTCGGGCCGCTCGTCGTAGCCGTAGCCGCCGTCGTCCTCGCGCATCGGCGGCAGCATCGACGTCTGGGCGGACACCGGGGCCGTGGCGCGCAGGGCGGTGGTGGGCTGGTCGTCGGGGTGGTAGCCGCCGCCCGTGCCGTAGGCGGCCGCTCCCATGGCCGCCGCGGCGCCGACCGGCTGGCCGTCCAGGGCCGCCTCGATGTCGGCGCGCATCTCGTCGGCGGACTGGTAGCGGTAGTCCGGGTCCTTCACCAGCGCCTTGAGGACGATGGCGTCCATCTCGGGCGCGATCTCGGGATCGAAGGAGCTGGGCGGCTGCGGCTCCTCGCGCACGTGCTGGTACGCCACCGCGACGGGGGAGTCCCCGACGAACGGGGGTCTGACCGTCAGCAGCTCGTACAGCAGGCAGCCGGTGGAGTACAGGTCGGAGCGGGCGTCGACCGTCTCGCCCTTGGCCTGCTCCGGGGAGAGGTACTGGGCGGTGCCGATGACGGCGGCGGTCTGGGTCATGGTCATGCCGGAGTCGCCCATGGCGCGGGCGATGCCGAAGTCCATCACCTTGACCTGCCCGGTGCGTGTCAGCATGACGTTCGCGGGCTTGATGTCGCGGTGGACGATGCCGTTGCGGTGCGAGTACTCCAGCGCCTGGAGGATGCCGACGCACATCTCCAGGGAGCGCTCGGGCAGCAGCTTGCGCCCGGAGTGCAGCAGCTCGCGCAGGGTCGAGCCGTCCACGTACTCCATGACGATGTACGGGATGGAGATCCCGTCGACGTAGTCCTCGCCGGTGTCGTAGACGGCGACGATCGCCGGATGGTTGAGCGAGGCGGCGGACTGGGCCTCACGGCGGAAACGAGCCTGGAACGTGGGGTCGCGCGCGAGGTCCACCCGGAGGGTCTTCACCGCGACGGTGCGGCCCAGGCGGGTGTCATGGGCGAGGTAGACCTCGGCCATACCACCCCGGCCGAGCACCGAGCCCAGCTCGTACCGGCCGCCGAGGCGACGCGGCTCTTCCATAGTCTCCAGCCCTCTCCGTGCGTCCTGACCGTCTCCCTGCGCGGTCCGGCGGTGCTGCTCGGCATACGGTACCCGGACCGTGCGGCAGGCCGGGATGCGACCGCCGACGTGACCGCCGACGTGACCGGTGCCTCCCGGTCACCTCTTGCCGTCGAGAGCCGCCTCCATCATGGCCCTGGCCACCGGAGCGGCCAGCTTGCTGCCCGCGATGTCGTCGCGGAGGACGTCGGCGCTCTCGACGACGACCGCGACGGCGATCGGGGTGGAGCCGTCGGAGGTCTTGGCGTACGAGATGAACCAGGCGTACGGGTTCTTCTCGTTGTTCTCGCCGTGCTGCGCGGTACCGGTCTTGCCGCCCACTGTGACGCCGTCGATCTGCGCGGGGGTTCCCGTGCCCTTCTCGACGACCGTCTCCATCATCTGCTGGAGCTTCTGGGCGTTCTCCCCCGAGACCGCCTCGCCCATCTCCCTGGGCTTGTGCTCCTCGACGACGTTGAGGCTCGGCGCGACGAGCTGGTCCATCATGTACGGCTCCATCAGCTTGCCGTCGTTGGCGACGGCGGCGGCGACCATGGCCATCTGGAGCGGGGTGGCGCGGTTGGACGCCTGGCCGATGCCGGCCTGGGCGTTCTGCGAGTCGATGTCCTCGGGGTAGACGGACTCGGCGGTGCGGACCGGGACGAAGTGCTCCTGGTTGAAGCCGAACCGCTCGGAGTACTCGATCATCTTCTCGTTGGTCACTTCGTGACTGATCTTCGCGAAGACGGTGTTGCACGACCACTGCATGGCCACCCGCAGCGAGGCGTCCTCGCAGGGGTGGTTGCCGTCGTTGACCATGTCGGTCCTGGTGCCGGGCAGCTCGTACGGGTCGGGGGAGTCGGTCTTCTCGTCGATGCTCTCGTACAGGCCGCTCTCCAGCGCCGCGGCGGCGGTGACGACCTTGAACGTCGAGCCGGGCGGGTAGGTCTGGCGCAGCGCCCGGTTGAGCAGCGGCTCGTCCTCGTCCTTCAGCAGGGCGTTCCACTTCTCGGCGTCCTTGGAGGAGCTTCCCGCGAAGGAGGACGGGTCGTAGGAGGGGGTGCTGACCAGACCCAGGACCGCGCCCGTCTCGGGGTTGATCGCGACGGCGGCGCCCTTCTTGTCGCCCATGGCCTCGAAGCCGGCCTTCTGGACCTTCGCGTCCAGCGTCGTGACGACGTTGCCGCCCTTCTGGTCCTTGCCGGTGAGCATGTCGATGGTGCGGTTGAAGAACAGCCGGTCGTCGTCGCCGGTGAGGATGCCGTCGTAGATGCCCTCGAGCTGGGTGGCGCCGAAGGCCTGGGAGGCGTAGCCGGTCACCGGGGCCCAGGTCTTGCCGTTCCTGTACGTCCGCTTGTACTTGAAGTCGGTGCCCTCGACCTCTTTCGAACCGGTGATCGCCTTGCCGTCGACGATGATGTTGCCGCGCGGCTGGGCGTACCGTTCGATGGCGACCCGGCGGTTGTGCTTGTCGTTCTGCAGATCGTCGGCCTGGGCGAACTGGATCCAGTTGCTGCGGACCATCAGGGCCACCATCAGCAGGCCGCAGAAGATGGCGACACGGCGCAGGGGCTTGTTCACGATCGGACCACCTGGGTCATCTCGGCATCGGGTGAGGGTGCGGGAGCCGGCGCGGGCCGCCGGGCGGTGTCGCTGATCTTCAGCAGGATCGCGACCAGCGCCCAGTTGGCGATGACCGACGAGCCGCCCTGGGCGATGAAGGGCATGGTCATACCGGTCAGCGGGATCAGGGCCATCACACCGCCGGCCACCACGAAGACCTGGATGGCGAAGGCCGCGGACAGTCCGACGGCCAGCAGCTTGCCGAACGGGTCGCGGGCGGCCAGGGCGGTGCGGATGCCGCGCTCGACGAGCAGGCCGTACAGCAGCACGAAAGCCATGACACCGGTCAGGCCCAGTTCCTCGGCGACGGTGGCGAAGATGTAGTCGCTCTTGGCCGCGAACATGATCAGGTCGGAGTTGCCCTGGCCCAGTCCGGTGCCGAGGATGCCGCCCGCGCCGAAGGCCCACAAGGCCTGTGCGGGCTGGTTGGCCCGGCCGGTCTCGCGGACGGTGTGGAAGGGGTCGAGCCAGTCCTGGACACGGCTCTGCACATGGGGCTCGAAGCTGGCCACGGCCACCGCGCCGACGACGGCCAGGGTGAGGCCGAAGAGGATCCAGCTGGTGCGCTCGGTGGCCACGTAGAGCATCACGACGAAGAGACCGAAGAAGAGCAGCGAGGTGCCCAGATCGGTTTCGAAGACCAGGATGAGCACGCTCAGGCACCAGATCACCAGGATCGGGCCCAGATCGCGGCCGCGCGGCAGGTACAGGCCCAGGAAGCGTCGGCTGGCCAGCGCCAGGGCGTCCCGCTTCACCATCAGATAGCCGGCGAAGAAGACCGCGATGATGATCTTGGCGAACTCGCCGGGCTGGATGGACATCCCGCCGATGGAGATCCAGATCTTGGCGCCGTTCACCGCGGGGAAGAACATCGGCAGGATCAGCAGGACCAGCGCGACGACCATGGAGATGTAGGTGTACCGCTGCAGGATGCGGTGGTCCTTGAGGAAGATCAGCACCGCGAGGAAGAGTGCTATCCCCAGTGCGGACCACATCAGCTGACTGGACGCGCCGGGCGGGTCCACCAGCCGCTCCGACTGGTCGAGCCGCCAGATCAGCACCAGCCCCAGCCCGTTGAGGAGCGTGGCGATCGGCAGCATCAGCGGATCGGCGTACGGCGCGAATCTGCGCACCACGAGGTGGGCCACGCCGGCCATCAGACCGAGGCCGAGGCCGTAGCCGAGCATGCCCGCGGGCATCTCGCCGTTGATGGCCAGGCCCACGTTGGCGTAGGCGAACACCGGGATCAGCACGGCGAAGACGAGCATCGCCAGCTCGGTGTTGCGGCGGCTGGGCAGACCGCCGGGGGAGATCGTCGTGTTGCTGCCGGTGGTCCCGGTGGCTTGACTGGTGCTCATGGCGTGCGGCCCCCTATGACGTGGTGCACTGCTTGGCGAGCCTCTGCTGCTCCTCCGGAAGGGTGGGGCCGGGGGTGGGAGCGGTCGGGCTCTTGGTGCTGGCGGTGGCGGCGGAGTCGAGGGAGTCGGAGGACGCGGTCGGGCCGGGGGAGGCGGACGGCTCGGAGCGCTCGCCGGCCCCGGCGCCCTCGCTGGCGGAGCCGCTCTCGTCGGCCTTCCCTGCCTCCGCCTCCGCGCGCTCCTTCTCCCTGCGCTGGGCGGCGACGATCTCGCAGACCTCGGCCTGCTCCGCCAGCTTCTCCAGCCGGTTCTCCGCCTGGTCGAGGCTGTCCATGGAGATTCCGGCCTCGACCTCGTTGCGCTGGTAGGTCGGGAGGTACTTGAGTTCGACCGATGAGCTCCGCTCGACCTCGCTGAGCTGGATCCAGCCCAGCTTCTGGCCGATGCCGCGGTAGATCGCGACGCGGTCGCCGTCGGCTCCGACGTAGAACTGGGTCTGGGTCCATCTGTGGGCGCCGTACAGGCCACCGCCGAGCAGACCGAGGACGAGCAGGGCGAGGAAGATCCGCTTCAGCCACCTGAACCGCTTGCGCGGCTTGGCGAAGTCGTCCTCGGCGTAGGCGCCGAACGCCCCGGCGGGCGGGGTGGCGTCACCGCTGCCGGGCGGGCCGAAGCTCCCCTGCGGGCCCTCGGGCGACTGCTGCTGGGGCACACCGCCGCGGCCGAGTTCGGCGGCGCGGGCGGCGGGGGTCCGGAGGGTGCCCGGGTCGCCGAGCTGCTGCTGGTTCTCGGCGACGGCGCCGACGATGACCGGGGTGTCGTTGAGCCGGCCGGCGAGGGTGTCGTCGCCGACGTCCAGGACGTCCGCGACGATGCAGGTGATGTTGTCGGGACCGCCGCCGCGCAGGGCGAGCTGGATCAGCTCCTGCACGGTCTCGTGCGGCTCCTGGTGGGCGGCGAGGGTCTCCTCCATCGTCTGGTGGCTGACGACGCCGGACAGGCCGTCGGAGCACAGCAGATAGCGGTCCCCGGCCCGCACCTCGCGGATGGACAGGTCGGGCTCCACGTGGTCGCCGCTGCCCAGCGCGCGCATCAGCAGGGAGCGCTGCGGGTGGGTGGTGGCCTCCTCCTCGGTGATCCGGCCCTCGTCCACCAGGCGCTGGACCCAGGTGTGGTCCTGTGTGATCTGGGTGAGCCGGCCGTCGCGCAGCAGGTACGCGCGGGAGTCGCCGACGTGCACCAGGCCGAGCCGACGGCCCGTCCACAGCAGGGCGGTGAGCGTGGTGCCCATGCCCTCCAGATGGGGGTCCTCCTCGACCATGACGCGCAGCTGCTCGTTGGCGCGCTGCACCGCGGTGCCCAGCGAGGTGAGCAGGTCGGAGCCGGGGACGTCGTCGTCCAGCTGCACGAGGATCGAGATCACCTCCGAGCTGGCGACCTCGCCGGCGGCCTGGCCGCCCATCCCGTCGGCGATCGCGAGCAGCCGGGGACCGGCGTAGCCGGAGTCCTCGTTGCCCTCGCGGATCATTCCTCTGTGCGATCCGGCGGCGAAGCGCAGTGACAGACTCATGCGCACCTCGCCCGTCGGCTCCGGGTACATCCGCACGGTGCCCACCCTCCGGTCGTCATGGTCGCGTTCACTACTTCCGCAGCTCGATGACCGTCTTGCCGATGCGGATCGGCGCACCGGGCGGGATCGGCGTCGGTGTGGTGAGCCGGGTCCGGTCCAGGTACGTGCCGTTGGTGGAGCCCAGGTCCTCGACGATCCACTGGCCGTCGCGGTCCGGGTAGATCCTGGCGTGGCGGCTGGAGGCGTAGTCGTCGTCCAGCACGATCGTCGAGTCGTGGGCCCGGCCGAGTGTGATGGTCTGGCCCTGGAGGGCCACGGTGGTGCCGGTGAGCGACCCCTCGGTGACCACCAGCTTGGTCGGGGCGCCGCGGCGCTGCCGCCCGCCGCGGGCCGGCTGCTGCGGGGCCTGGCGCGGCTGGGGAGGGCGCTGTGCCTCGGCGCGGCGGGCCGTGCGCTGGGTCACACGGGTGCCGAAGAGGTCGCTCCTGATGACCTGCACGGTCACGATGACGAACAGCCACAGTACGGCGAGAAAACCCAACCGCATGACCGTCAGGGTCAGCTCTGACATTGCCCCCGCTTCACCCTTCGGCTTGCCGGTAAATGATCGTGGTGCTGCCCACGACGATGCGTGAGCCGTCGCGGAGCGTAGCGCGCGTGGTGTGCTGTCCGTCCACCACGATGCCGTTGGTGGAGCCCAGATCCTGGACCGTCGCCGGGTGTCCGGCCCGGATCTCGCAGTGGCGCCGCGAGACGCCGGGATCGTCGATGCGCACGTCGGTCTCGGTGGAGCGGCCCAGCACCATGGTGGGGCGGGAGATCTGGTGTCGGGTGCCGTTGATCTCGATCCAGCGGCGGGTCTGGGCGGGCGGCACCGGAGCGCCGGGGGCGTGTCCGGGAGGCGGCCCGGCCGGCATGGGCGGCGGCCCGGCCGGGCGCTGCGGCGGGTATCCGTAACCGCCGGGGGCGCCGGGGGCGCCGGGGGCGTGTGCGGGAGGCGGTGCGCCCTGCGGTGACTGGTGCTGGGAGCTGCTGGAGGCGAGGGTGCGGCTGCGCACCCGGTACAGGCCGGTGTCGAGGTCGTCGGCCCGCTCCAGGCCGACCTTGACCGAGCCCATGAACGTGTAGCGCTGCTGCTTGGCGTACTCGCGCACCATGCCGGCCAGCTCGTCGCCGAGCTGGCCGGAGTACGGGCTGAGGCGCTCGAAGTCCGGGGCGCTGAGCTGGACGACGAAGTCGTTGGGAACGACCGTCCGCTCCCGGTTCCAGATGGTGGCGTTGTTGTCGCACTCGCGCTGGAGGGCGCCCGCGATCTCGACGGGCTGCACCTCGGACTTGAACACCTTGGCGAAGGTGCCGTTGACGAGACCCTCGAGACGCTGCTCGAAGCGCTTCAGAACTCCCACGGTGCACCTCCTTCCCCGATGCCCACGGCTCTAGTGCGCCGGTCGCGGTCGCGCACGACGCGTTGCCTTCCAATACTGCTTACTGATCGTATCCACGCGCGGGGTGAACGGCTGGTTCCCCACCCGGGGCCCGGCGCGCGGGTGCCGACCCTCACACGGATCGTAGAGGTGGCACGGGGCCAGTGTCCCAAACCGTGGGCGGTCGATATGGGTGTGAGACCACCCCGGACAGCGTGCTAATGTTCTGTGTGTCGCCAGGCGATCCCACCGAACCGGACGAGAACCTTCCGGAAGGTGTGGGAGAATCGAAGCGGCAACACCCATGCGCGGGTGGCGGAATAGGCAGACGCGCTGGATTCAGGTTCCAGTGCCCGAAAGGGCGTGGGGGTTCAACTCCCCCCTCGCGCACAGAGAAGTACCGAGGAGCGGGTCTCCGGAAGTGGTGAAAGTCACTCCCGGGGCCCGTTTCTCGTTGTGGGCGCCTGAACTCCGTGCAGGCGGAACGGGAGCGCGCGACCGTATCGGTGCGGCAGACCAGGAGGTCGGGCAGCAGCGGACCGGGGCGGTCGTGGACGAGGGGACCGCGTCACGGGGACGGTGTGCGCCCGGCAGCCGTGCGACGAGCGACCGGCCCCGGCGTCCCTGCCGCGCCCGGCCTTCCGGGCGAGGCGCCGACGAGCCGTTCCCGGCTCTCCGGGAGCCGGCGGCCTCGGCGGCGAAGTGCGCGAGGCGGTGGTCGTCCTTCTTCGTCGGCCCGTCGTCGTCCCCCCGTGGGTGTCCTTCGGTGTCCGCCGTCACGGCGGGATGCCTCCGGGGCGCGAGCGGGTCACGGCGACGGGCCGGGCGCCCGGTGGGCCCGGCGCGGCAGGGACGCCGGGGCCGGGCCGTGGAAGCGGCCGCGGGAGCCGGTGCGTACGACGGTCGGGCCGGTCACCGGCACTCCGTTCGGGTGCGCCGCGGCGGTTGTCAGTCCTCCGTCCGGCGCGATCGGCGCAGTTCCTCCAGATCGCGGCGGAGCCGGGCGATCTCCTCCCTCAGATCGCGCAGGTGATCGGCCAGTTCACCGGTGTCGGCCGAGCTCCGGCCGGAGCTCGGCGGCTCGGGCGGGGGGCCGTAGGACTCGGGCGGGGGGTAGTAGCCCGGAGGCGGATAGAGCGGGGGTGGACGTAGTGATGCCAGGGACCGTGTCCGCACCAGCAGCTCATGGGATCCTCCTTTTCCACTGTCTCCGATGTCGCATAAATCACGGTTCGCGCGTATCGGACGGGAGACTTCCCCGCCGCCCCGGTCAGCCGGTGCGGGCCCGGGGCCCCGGCCTCCTGTCCCGAGCCGGAGGGAGCCGCGGTGGAACGCGTGGTCGGGGAACGGGTGGTCGACGGCCACCGGGTGAAGATCGTGGAGGATGCCGAGGACGAGGGGGCGGGTTTCCTTCTGATCGTCGACGGGATCCCGGCGGAGGAGGCGGAGACGTTCGCCGACCCTCCGACCGACGGGGAGATCCGGGCCCTGCCCGGGGCGCGCGGCCGTGACCGGCGCCGGACGGAGCCCGGCGCGGCGCCGGCCGGCCGCTAGGCGAGCAGGGCGATGCCCAGCAGGGCGGCCAGGCCCAGCGCGAAGCTCGCGGTGTGCAGGACCTTCTCCCGCGGGACGGGGGAGGTGGTGATCTCCGGAAGCAGGTCCGCGACCGCGATGTAGAGGAAGTTGCCGACCGCGAACGGCACCAGCACGGCGACGTCGATCCCGTCGGCCGCGGCGTAGGCGGCCAGGCCGCCCAGGGGGAAGGTGAGGGCCGAGACCAGGTTGTACGCCAGGGCCTGGCGCGGGCTCCAGCCGCTGTGCACCAGGATGCCGAAGTCCCCCAGTTCCTGCGGCACCTCGTGCGCCGCGGCCACCAGCCACGTCACCAGGCCCAGCCGGACGTCGACCACGAACGCGCCGCCCACCGCCATCCCGCCGACGAGGTTGTGCAGCCCGTCGGCGATCAGGATCAGACAGCCCAGCGGCCGGTGGTCCGACACCGGGCGGTGGCAGTGGTGCCAGTGCAGGAACTGCTCCAGCACCAGGAACGACAGCAGCCCCGCGGCCACCCACGCGTAGACGGTCAGGTCGTTGCCGAGTACCCGCACCGACTCGGGCAGCATGTGGAACAGCGCGCCGCCCAGCAGGGCGCCGGCCGCCAGGGCCACCAGCGGAACCACCACACGCCTGAACGCCCGCTCGGGCAGCAGCAGCGCGATGCCGCCCGTCAGCGCCAGCGCGCTCATGGCCAGCCCGGACAGCACGATCCACCACAGAACGGACATGCCGGAACGTTATCCGCCGCTTCCGCCGTGTTCCCGGAGCGGAGGCTCTCCGGGCAGCGGGCGGGGCGCCGGGTCCGGTCGTCCCGCCCGCTGCCCGGGAGCGGGATCGGGAGGTACCTTCTAACCCGCTGATCGTCGCGGTCGGCGCGGGTCGGCGCCGGCCCGCGCCGACCGCTGGTAAGTAGCAGGGGGTGGGGGCCGTGGACGAGCGGCTGCCGTATGTGCCGGGTTTCGCGGACCGGCGGAGTCCGCGGGAGCCCAAGCGGGAGGGCAGGGCGCTGCGGGAGGCGGTGCCGAGGCGTGCCCACGCGGAGTTCTCCGCGAGCCCGGAACGGCCGGACGCGGTGACGGCCGTGGAGGAGTCCAACCGGGGCCGGATCGAGGAACTGGTGCCGATCCGGGTCGGCCGGATGGTCGCCTCGCCCTTCGCGTTCCTGCGCGGCTCCGCCGGGCTGATGGCGTACGACCTGGCACACGGCACGCCCGCCACCGGCGTCGGCGCGCAGATCTGCGGTGACGCGCACGCCGCGAACTTCGGTCTCTACGGCGACGCCCGCGGTGGTCTGACCATCGACCTGAACGACTTCGACGAGACCGCGCGCGGCCCCTGGGAGTGGGACCTCAAGCGGCTGGCCGCCTCCCTGGTGCTGGCCGGGCGGGAGACGGGGGCGGACGAGGACGTGTGCCGGACGGCGGCGTACGACGCGGCCGGCGCGTACCGGCACACCCTGCGGTTGCTGGCGAGGATGCCGGCGGCCGACGCCTGGAACGCGGTCGCCGACGAGGAACTCGTCTCGCACGCCGACGCACACGACCTGCTGGGCACCCTCCGGCGGGTCTCGGAGAAGGCCCGGCGCAACACCAGCGCGCGCTTCGCCGCCAGATCCACCCGGGAAACCGACGGCGGCCGGGTCTTCGTGGACGCCCCGCCGGTGCTGCGCAGGGCGTCCGACGCGGAGGCGGCGGCCGTGGCCGCCTCGCTGGAGGAGTACCTGGGGACGCTGCCGGAGGACCGGCTGCCGCTGCTGGCGCGGTACGCGGTCCACGACGTGGCGTTCCGGGTCGTGGGCACCGGCAGCGTGGGCACGCGCTCGTACGTGGTGCTGCTCCTGGACCACCGGGGCAAGCCGCTGGTGCTCCAGGTGAAGGAGGCGCGGCCGTCGGTGCTGCGGCCGTACACGGCCCTGGCGGGCGTCGGCGGGCCGGAGCCGGGGCACGAGGGCCGCCGGGTGGTACTGGGGCAGCAGCACATGCAGGTGGTCTCCGACACACTGCTGGGCTGGACGACGGTGGAGGGGCGGCCGTACCAGGTGCGGCAGTTCCGCAACCGCAAGGGCAGCGTGGACCCGGCGGCGCTGGGGCCCGGCGAGATCGACGACTACGCGCGGATGACCGGCGCCCTGCTGGCCCGCGCGCACTCCCACAGCGCCGATCCGCGGCTGCTGGCGGGGTACTGCGGCAAGTCGGAGGAGCTGGACGAGGCGGTGGCCGCCTTCGCGGTGGCCTACGCCGACCGTACCGAGAGGGATCACGCGGAGCTGGAGACCGCGGTGCGCGCCGGGCGGCTGCCGGCCGAGCGGGATGTGTGAGGGCCGGTGTGCGCGGCCGGGCGTGAGGGCTCGTGTGGGGGCGGGGGTGTGGACGGGGATGTGAGGCCCGGGCCCGGGGAGCCGTAGGCTGGCCGGGTGGCGCCGCCGTCCGGCCGGGGGGTCTTCCCGGTGGCCGCGGCGCGAATCCCGGTCAGGGTCACGGTCAGGGCCGGGGTGCAGTGGAACGCCGTCGCGAGGAAGCCCGTGGAACCGGAAGCCCAGCAGGAAGCCCGGCAGGCCGGGCACGAGCCGCAGGACGCGCCAGAGGCCGCCCCGAGCGCCGGCGGGGAGGCCGTCGAGCGCCTGGAGCGAGCCGTGCGCGCGGCCGAGACGGCGCTGATCGAGTACGAGATCGCCGTGGAGACCTTCCGGGTCGAGGTGGAGAACTTCTCCCGGCTGCATGAACAGCGGCTCGGCCCGCTGTACGGCCGGATCGAGGAACTGGACGTCCTGATCGCCGAGGCGGCGGCCGCGTGCACCGGTGATCCCGAGGATGTGCGCAGGGCGCGTGAGGCACGTGCCTCCTTCCTGCCGATGCCGGCCGTGGAGGAGCTGTACCAGGGGTGGATGGACTCCGCCGGGCTGCCGCCGGAGGCCGTCGCGATGCTCACCGGGCAGCGGGTGCGGCCCCCGGAGCGGGTGCGGCCCAGCGAGCGGGCCAGGCGCCTGTACCGGGAGCTGGTGCGCTCCGCGCATCCGGACCTGGTGCAGGACGACGCGGAGCGCGGGCGGCGCGAGGAGTTCATGACCCGGGTGAACAAGGCGTACTCCGACGGCGACGAGGAGGTGCTCGCCGCGCTGGCCGAGGAGTGGGCCGCCGGGCCGCCGACCGGGGAGGAGCGGGAGGCCGCCCGCGGCGAGGAGCTGTACGCGCGCCTGGAGTGGCTGGCGCGGCGCAAGGAGAAGCTGGCCGCGGCCGCGGCGGAGCTGGAGGAGGGCGCGATCGGCTCCATGCTCAGGCTGGCGCCCGACGATCCGGACGGCCTGCTGGAGGAGATCGCCGGGCGGCTGCGCGAGCGGATCGCCGAGAAGGAGGCGCGTCTGGCCGAGCTGACCGGTCGGACGGGCCAGGCGGGGTGTACGGGTGATCCGAGGCCGACGGGTTAGGTTCTCGGCCGGCGGCCGGCCGGATCACCGGGCCGGAGCGTGCGGAGTGTGCGGAGTGTGTGGACTGTGCGAGACGGCGCCGGAGAACCGGGGCCGGTGAGAGGGGCGTGACCTGATGCAGTATGGCCGGATTCCGTCGGTGGAGGTCACGGCGGTGCCGTCGGAGGGCCTTCTGCTGGACGTCCGGGAGGACGACGAGTGGGTGGCCGGACATGCCGAGGAGGCTCTGCACGTGCCGATGAGCGAGTTCGCGGAGCGGTTCGGCGAGGTGACCGAGAGGGCCGCGGACCGGCGGGTGTACGTGGTCTGCCGGGTCGGCGGCCGGTCGGCGCAGGTCACGCGGTACCTGCTGGGGCAGGGCATCGACGCGGTGAACGTCGACGGCGGCATGCTGGCCTGGGAGGCGGCCGGGAAGCCTCTGGTGAACGACGGGCAGGGGCCCGCCCGCGTGGCGTGACACGCGGCGCGTGCCGCGCGACTTGAGCTGTGAACGGGAGGGGCCCGGCGCGGGGGTCGGAGCGCGCCGGGCCCACCGGCAGTGCGAAAGCCGGCTGTACGAGGGGCCGTGGGGCTCCTCAGGCGTCGAAGTCCACCTCGACGGTCTCGGTGACCGGCCGTGACTGGCAGGCCAGCACATACCCCGCCGAGACCTCCTCCGGCTCCAGGGCGAAGTTGCGGTCCATGCTCACCTCGCCGGACACCAGCCGCACCCGGCAGGTGCCACACACCCCGCCCTTGCAGGCGTAGGGCGCGTCGGAGCGGTTGCGCAGCACTGTCTCCAGCAGCGTCTCGCCCTCGGCGGCGGGCCAGACGCCCATGCGGCCGTCGAGCACGGCGGTGAGCTTCGAGCCGCCGGGCGCGGTACGGGCGGCGGTCCGCTTCTCCACGGCCGGGGAGGCGTCGTCCACATGGAAGATCTCCTGGTGGACCGCGGCTGGGGGCACCCCGAGCGCGGTCAGCGCGCGCTCCGCCTCCCGGACCAGCCCGTGCGGTCCGCACAGGAACCAGCCGTCCACGTCGGGCACCGGCAGCAGGGCCGGCAGCAGGTCGGCGAGGCGCTCGGCGTCGAGCCGCCCGGTGGGCAGGCCCGCCTGACGCTCCTCGCGGGAGAGCGTGTGCACCAGATGGAAGCGGTCCGGGTGGCGGTCCTTCAGCTCGGCGACCTCCTCCAGGAACATCGCCGACGCCGCAGTGCGGTCGGCGCGGATCAGGCAGAACCGGGCGTCCGGCTCCTCGGCCAGCAGTGTGGAGGCGATGGACAGCACAGGCGTGATGCCGCTGCCGCCGGCGACCGCCGCGAAGCGGCCGGGACGGGGACGCAGGGTGAAGCGGCCCGTCGGGGGCATCACGTCGACCGTGTCCCCGGCGGACAGCTCCTTGACGGCGTGGGCGGAGAACGCGCCGCCCTCCACCAGCCGGATGCCGACCCGCAGCACCGGCTCGGCGGGTGCGGGGACGGAGGGGGAGCAGACGGAGTAGGTGCGGCGCACCTCCGCGCCGTCCACCTCACGTCGCAGGGTGACGTGCTGGCCCGGGATGTGCCGGAAGGTGTCGTGCAGCCCGGGCGGCACCTCGAACGCCACGGCCACCGAGTCGTCCGTGAGCCGCTCGACCTCGCGGACCCGGAGCGGATGGAACCTCATAGCAGCTCCTTGAAGTGGTCGAACGGCTCCCGGCAGGAGGCGCAGCGGCGCAGCGCCTTGCAGGCGGTGGAGGAGAAGCGACTGAGCAGGGTGGTGTCGGTCGAGCCGCAGTGGGGGCAGCGGATGGCCAGGTCCACCGCGACCGGCCCGCCGCTCCCGGTGGCCCCCGCACCGGGCCGGGGCGGGGCTATCCCGAACTCGGCCAGCTTGCGGCGGCCCTCGGCGGTTATCGCGTCCGTCGTCCAGGGCGGGGAGAGGACCGTGCGGACCGTCACCTCCGCCACGCCGTGCTCGCGCAGTGCCCGCTCCACGTCGGCGGACATCGCCTCCACCGCAGGGCAGCCGGTGTAGGTGGGGGTCAGCTCGACCTCCACCCGGCCGGGCCCGAGTACGTGCAGACCGCGCAGTACTCCCAGCTCGGCCAGGGACACCACCGGCAGCTCCGGGTCCGGTACGGAGCCGGCGACCCCGCGCAGCTCCGCCTCCAGCGCCGTCGCCTCCGCCGGGGGCGTCACCACGACGCTCCCGGGTGGCTGCGGTGCAGATGCTGCATCTCGGCGAGCATCCGGCCGAACGGCTCGGTGTGGACGCCCTGCCGTCCGGCACCGGCGGCCCAGGGGCTGCTCCGCGGTCCTTCGGGAACGGCGAGGGCCGCACGCTCCAGCACGGCGGTGATGCGCCGCGCCCACTCCTCGTCCAGCCCGGCCCAGTCGACGTCCAGGCCCTCGACGGGCCGGAACAGCTCGCCGGTGTAGCGCCACAGCCCCTCCAGCGCGTCCTTCATGCGCTTGTGGCTCACCTCGGTGCCGTCGCCCAGGCGCAGCGTCCAGTGCTCGGCGTGGTCGCGGTGGTAGGCGACCTCCTTGACCGCCTTGGCGGCCAGGGCGGCGAGCTCCGCGTCGTCGGTGCCGCCGCCGGCCAGCCGCTCGTACAGCAGCTCCTGGTAGGTGGAGAAGTACAGCTGGCGGACGATGGTGTGGGCGAAGTCGCCGTTCGGCTGCTCGACGAGCTGCACGTTGGTGAAGGCCCGTTCCTCGCGGAGGTATGCCAGCTCGTCCTCGTCGCCGGCCATCGTCAGCAGGGTGCGGGCCTGGCCCAGGAGGTCCAGTGCGATGTTGGCGAGGGCGACATCCTCCTCCAGAACGGGTGCGTTCCCGGCCCACTCCCCCAGTCGGTGGGAGAGGACCAGCGCGTCGTCACCGAGGGCCAGCACGGCCGTGCTGGGAGCGCTCACAGGTGCTGCACCCCTTCCGGGACCTCGTAGAAGGTGGGATGGCGGTAGGGCTTGTCGGCGGCGGGCTCGAAGAACGGGTCCTTCTCGTCGGGCGAGGAGGCGGTGACCGCGGACGACGGAACCACCCAGATCGAGACGCCCTCCGACCGCCGGGTGTACAGGTCCCGCGCGTTGCGCAGGGCCATCTCGGCGTCGGGCGCGTGCAGGCTTCCGGCGTGGGTGTGGGACAGGCCGCGCCTGCTGCGGACGAAGACCTCCCACAGGGGCCAATCGCTGGTGGTCATGCCGCCGTCCTTCCGTCGCCGTCCTGCTCGCCGTGCTTGCGGGCGTACGCCGCGGCGGCCTCGCGCACCCAGGCGCCCTCTTCGTGGGCGCGGCGGCGGCGGTCCAGCCGCTGCTCGTTGCAGGGGCCGTTGCCGCGCAGCACCTCGTGGAACTCGGACCAGTCGATCGGCCCGAAGTCGTAGTGCCCGCGTTCCTCGTTCCACCGCAGCTCGGGGTCGGGCAGGGCCAGGCCGAGGGACTCGGCCTGGGGCACGCAGATGTCCACGAAGCGCTGGCGCAGCTCGTCGTTGGAGTGCCGCTTGATCTTCCAGGCCATCGACTGGGCGGAGTGCTTCGAGGCGTCGTCGGGCGGCCCGAACATCATCAGCGACGGCCACCACCAGCGGTCCACGGCGTCCTGCGCCATGGCGTGCTGGGCCTCGGTGCCCCGGCTCAGCGCGAGGAGCAGCTCGTATCCCTGGCGCTGGTGGAAGGACTCCTCCTTGCAGACGCGGACCATGGCCCGCGCGTAGGGCCCGTAGGAACAGCGGCACAGCGGCACCTGGTTGGTGATGGCCGCACCGTCCACCAGCCAGCCGATCGCGCCGACGTCGGCCCAGGTCAGGGTGGGGTAGTTGAAGATCGAGGAGTACTTCTGGCGCCCGGAGTGCAGTTTGTCCAGCAGTTCGTCGCGACTGGCGCCGAGCGTCTCGGCGGCGCTGTAGAGGTACAGCCCGTGCCCGGCCTCGTCCTGCACCTTCGCCATCAGGATCGCCTTGCGGCGCAGCGAGGGCGCACGCGTGATCCAGTTGGCCTCCGGCTGCATGCCGATGATCTCGGAGTGGGCGTGCTGGGCGATCTGGCGCACCAGTGTGGCGCGGTAGGCGTCGGGCATCCAGTCGCGCGGCTCGATCCGCTCGTCCGCCGCGATCGCCGCGTCGAACGCCCCCTGGTACGCCTCCTGACCCGCCTCCTCGTGCGCCCCGGGACCTCCGCCCCGGTCCGTTTCCGGCAGCAGCGTCGTCATGCAGAGCTCCCTTGCTCCTGGCGAGGAACCAACCGACCGATCGTTCGGTTCAATGGTGGTCGTCCGGGCCCCAAGGTGTCAAGGCTGTGGATAACCTCGTAGGGCCGCCGCGGACCGGGGCGGCCGCGGGGGAGCGCGACCGGTGTCGCGGGGTCGTGAGAGCGGGGCCCGGCCGGGCCCGAGATCGGGGAGGGCATGGATCCACAAGCACAGACGCGCCGGGAGGCACCGCCGCCCCCGTCG
Source organism: Streptomyces shinuiensis (assembly GCF_043660855.1). Taxonomy (NCBI): domain Bacteria; kingdom Bacillati; phylum Actinomycetota; class Actinomycetes; order Kitasatosporales; family Streptomycetaceae; genus Streptomyces; species Streptomyces shinuiensis. The sequence goes on from NZ_JBIHML010000001.1 coordinate 2,965,871, forward strand.
GCTGACGGCGCACCCTCCGGGACGCCTTACGGAAAAGCCCCGGGCGTGATGTCGCTCCCGCCCGCGGCGCGGATCGCCGTCGCGGTGGCGCTGGGCGTCGTCACCGTGCTCACCGGCGTGCACCTGGCGATGGTCTTCCTGCACGTCGCGCCGGACAACACCCTCAGCAAGCAGCACGGCCCGACGGTCTCGGACTACATCAACCCCGAGTTCGAGCAGAACTGGAAGCTGTTCGCCCCCAACCCGCTCCAGCAGAACGTCGCCGTCCACGCCCGCGCGGAAGTGGTCCGGCCGGACGGCGGACGCGAGCGGACCGGCTGGGTGGACCTGACGGCGATGGACATCGGCAACATCCGGGGCAACCCCTTCCCCAGCCACACCGACCAGAACGAGCTCCGCCGCGCCTGGGACTTCTTCACCGGCTCGCACGACGAGGAGAACCGGTCCAGCGGGCTGCGCGGAGACCTCTCCGAGGAGTATCTGCGGCGGATCGTGATGTCGCGGTTCGGGCCCGAGCTGAACGGCGGCGAGATCAGGCGCGTGCAGGTGCGGTCGGCGACCACGCCGGTCGCGCCGCCGCCGTGGAGCGGTGAGAGCGCGGGTGCCGGGACCACGCACCGGGTGCTGCCCTGGTGGCCGGTCGACCGCACGGACGTCCCGGAGGACCAGTGACACAGCCCGAGAACGGCTTCCCCGCCCCGTCCGCCCCCGCCCCGTCCGTCCCCGGCGCCCGGCGGCCAGGGGAGCGGCCGTCCGGCGAATCGCCCGCCGCACCGCCCCGGCCGTGGTCGCGGCGCCTGCTGTCGAAGGCCGACGAAGCGGTCGTACGCGGCATCGTCCGGGTCAGCGACCGGGCGCTGGGCCCGTACCAGAGCGCGGTCGTCCGGATCGGCTTCTCCTTCACCTGGCTGGTCTTCCTGCTCTTCGAGTGGCCCCACCGGCGCGAGCTGTACGGCCCGGACGGCCCGTGGAGCTGGGAACTGGGCGAGCGGCTGGTGGCGGGCAACCACGCCTTCACGGTGCTGCTGTGGTCCGACAGCGCCGTCTGGTTCGAGGCCGTCTACGCCCTCGCCGTCCTCTCCTCCGCCGCGCTGCTGGCCGGCTGGCGGACCAGGACCATGTCGGTGCTGTTCATGGTCGGCGTGCTGTCCCTGCAGAACCGCAGCGTCTTCATGGGCGACGGCGGCGACAACGTCATCCACCTGATGGCGATGTACCTGGTGCTCACCCGCTGCGGCCGGGTCTGGTCGCTCGACGCCCGCCGCGCCCGCCGCTCCGGCGCCGGGGGGGCCGACCTGGTCGGCATCGCGCTGTGGTCGCTGCTCGGCGCCGTCCTGCTGGTGGCCACCGCGGGCGGCCGGCTGAGCTGGTTCGGCGACGACGGACCGGTGCTCTACGTGGGCTGGGCGACCTTCCTGTGGAGCCTGTGGCTGGTGTACGGGCTGTGGTGGTACGTCACCCGCCCCGCGGACGGACGGGCCGGGCGGGAGAACGTCCGCCGGCTGATGGACGTCCTGGGCAACATCGTCCACAACGCCGTCCTGCTGATCATCATGGCCGAGGTCTGCCTGATCTACGCGACCGCCGGCTGGTACAAGGTCCAGGGCTCCCGCTGGCAGGACGGCACAGCCGTCTACTACCCCCTGCACCTGGACTACTTCTCCCCCTGGCCGGCTCTGGCCGAGGTGCTGGGGAGCAGTGGGCTGATGGTCATGCTGATCACCTACGGCACGGTGATCGCCCAGGTGGCCTTCCCCTTCACCCTCTTCAACCGCCGGGTGAAGAACGTGCTGCTCGCCGTGATGATGCTGGAGCACGCCTCCATCGCCGTCATCCTCGGCCTGCCCTTCTTCTCGCTCGCCATGATCGCGGCCGACGCCGTCTTCCTGCCGACGGTTCTCCTGGTCTGGATCGGGGCCAGGACGTCCCGGGCGACCTCACGGCTGCGCCGGGGACGCCCGCGCGAGCCGGAGGAGGCGGCTCAGCCGTCCGGGGCCGACGGCCCCGCACGTACCCTCGTGGGGTGAGCGAAGGCGAGACGGAGAACCGGCCCGTGCGGGACGAGCCCGTGCAGTACGACGAGGGCTACGGCGCGGAGGTGGGCGTCGGTCCCCACCCCGGGCCGTGGCCCGTCGGCGAGCACTACGACCCGGAACTGCTGGCCCGCGGCGACCGGCGCAACGTCGTGGACCGCTACCGCTACTGGACCCGGGAGGCGATCGTCGCCGACCTCGACACCCGGCGGCACGACTTCCACGTCGCGGTGGAGAACTGGAACCACGACTTCAACATCGGCAGTGTCGTGCGCACCGCCAACGCCTTCCTGGCCAAGGAGATCCACATCGTCGGAAAGCGCCGGTGGAACCGGCGCGGCGCGATGGTCACCGACCGGTATCAGCACATCACCCACCACCCGGACGTGGCCGCGCTGGCCGACTGGGCACGGGCCGAGAGGCTGCCGGTCATCGGGATCGACAACCTACCCGGCGCCGTCCCGCTGGAGACCACCGAGCTGCCCCGCCGCTGTGTGCTGCTCTTCGGCCAGGAAGGGCCGGGGCTGACGCAGGAGGCGTGGAAGCACGCCGAGCGCGTCTGCTCCATCGCCCAGTTCGGCTCCACCCGGTCCGTCAACGCGGGCGCGGCGGCGGCCATCGCCATGCACGCCTGGATCCGCGCGCACGCCGACATCGGCTGAGAGCGACCCGCCGGGAGCCGCCCGCTCCCGGGGGCCCGCCGCGCGGCGAGCCCCCGGGAGCCTTCGGACCCTCCGGGAGCGGGAGGCGTCAGGCCTGCCTGCGGACCTCCACCACGCGGAAGCGGCTCGCCACGAACGCCCCGTCGCACAGCGCGGCGTTGGCCGCCGGGTTGCCGCCGGAGCCGTGGAAGTCGGAGAACGCAGCGGTCTGGTTCACGTACACCCCACCGGTGAGGTTCAGCGAGAGCTGGGCGCACTCCTCCAGACAGGCCTCCTCCACCAGCCGCTCCACCTCCGGCGAGGTGGTGTACGCGCCGACCGTCATCGCGCCCTTCTCCCGGACGGTGCGGCGCAGCAGCTCGACCGCCTCGGCAGCGGAGTCCACGGCGACGGCGAAGGAGACCGGGCCGAAGCACTCCGACATGCAGACCTCCTCCGACTCGGGCTTCGTCCCGTCCAGCCCGACGATCGCCGGGGTGCGGACCGTGGCGCCGGGGAACTCCGGGTGCTCCACCGCGCGCGAGGCCAGGATGGTCTCGCCCAGCTCCGGCGCCCCCTCCAGCCGCTCGCGCACCCCGGGGTTGACGATCGCGCCCAGCAGCGCCACCGCCCGCTGGTCGTCGCCCAGCAGCTTGTCCACCGCGCCCGCCAGATCGGCGGTGAACTCCGCGTAGGACTTGTGGCCCGCGTCCGTGTCGATGCCGCCGCGCGGGATCAGCAGGTTCTGCGGGGTGGTGCACATCTGGCCGCTGTAGAGGGACAGGGAGAAGGCCAGATTGCCCAGCATGCCCCGGTAGTCGTCGGTGGAGTCGACGACGATCGTGTTGACGCCGGCCTTCTCGGTGAAGACCTGGGCCTGGCGGGCGTTGGCCTCCAGCCAGTCGCCGAAGGCGGTCGACCCCGTGTAGTCGATGATCCGGACCTCGGGGTGTACGGCCAGCTCCCGGGCGATGCCCTCGCCGTCCCGCTCGGCGGCCAGCGCCACCGTGTTCGGGTCGAAGCCGGCCTCGGCGAGGACCTCGCGGGCGGTCCGCACCGTCATCGCCAGCGGAAGGACCGCGCGCGGATGCGGCTTGACCAGCACCGGGTTGCCCGTGGCCAGGGAGGCGAACAGACCCGGGTAGCCGTTCCAGGTGGGGAAGGTGTTGCAGCCGATCATCAGCGAGACGCCGCGCGGCACCGGTGTGAACTCCTTGGCCAGCTCCAGCGGGTCCCGCTTGCCCTGCGGCTTGGACCACCGCGCCGATTCCGGGGTGCGGGTCTGCTCGGCGTAGGCGTACGCCACCGCCTCCAGGCCGCGGTCCTGGGCGTGCGGGCCGCCGGCCTGCATCGCCATCAGATAGGCCTGCCCGCTGGTGTGCATCACCGCGTGGGCGAACTCGTGGGTGCGCGCGTTGATCCGGGCCAGGATCTCCAGGCACACCAGCGCCCTCACCTCCGGCCCCGCGTCCCGCCAGGCGGGCAGCGCGGCACGCATCGCGGGCAGCAGCGCCCCGATGTCGGCGTGCGGGTACTCCACGCCCAGCCCGATGCCGTACGGCGAGACCTCGCCGCCCACCCAGCCGTCCGTGCCGGGCTGGTCCAGCTCGAAGCGGCGGCCCAGCAGGGCGTCGAACGCGGCCTTCCCCTCGGCGGGACCGAGCGTGCCGTGCTCCCCGCCGTACGCCTTGGGGTGCTCCGGATACGGGGACCAGTAATCCCTGGTGCGGATCGCCTCCAGTGCCATCCGAAGCGTCGGGCGGTGCTTCTCCGCGAGCCCCTCCTGGGTCAGTGGCGGGGCCTGGGTGGGTGCGGCGGCCATCGGGGACCAACTCCTCGTCGAGCTCGTCGAGCGGGCGGCGGTGCCGTACGGACGGCGCCCGGGCGGGCCGTGGAGGGCGCGCGGGCCGCCGTGCGCGGACGGGCGGACAGGTAGATACTGCTACCGAACGATCGGTCGGGGCAAGAGGGGCAGGCCGCCTGTGGATAACATCGAGGCCATGCCAGCCAAGCCGCCAGCCAAGCCGCCAGCCAAGCCGTCGGCCGGGTCGCCGGCCAGGCCCTCCGCCAAGTCGCCGGGGCGCGACACCTACACGCCCGAGTCGCTCCTCGCGGTGGCCGTGGAGGTGTTCAACGAGCGTGGTTACGACGGCACTTCGATGGAGCACCTCTCCCGTGCGGCGGGGATCTCCAAGTCCTCCATCTACCACCATGTGCGGGGCAAGGAGGAACTGCTGCGCCGGGCGATAGCCCGCGCCCTCGACGGCCTCTTCGCCATCCTGGACGAGCCGGACGCCGGCCGGGGGCGGGCGATCGAGCGGCTGGAGCACGTCACCCGCCGCACCGCCGAGGTGCTGATGGCCGAGCTGCCCTACGTCACCCTGCTGCTGCGGGTGCGGGGCAACACCCGCACCGAGCGCTGGGCGACGGAGCGCCGCCGGGAGTTCGACCACCGGGTGGCCGGACTGCTGAAGGACGCCGCCGCCGAGGGCGACATCCGCTCGGACCTCGACGCCCGGCTGGCCACCCGGCTGCTCTTCGGAATGATCAATTCCATCGTGGAGTGGTACCGCCCGCAGCCCGGGGACGCCGCGGACCGCGAGCGGGTCGCCGAAGCGGTGGTGCGGCTGGCCTTCGAGGGGCTGCGCAGGCAGTAGCGGCGGAGGAGCGGAGGGCGGGGCGCGGGGCAGGGGGCCGGAGCGGGCCGCCCGGCTCGCCGCTCACGGCTCGGGTTCGAGGTCGGTCTCCTCGAAGACCAGCAGGGTGCGGGTGCTCAGCACCTCCGGCATCGCCTGTATCCGGGTGAGCACCAGCTCCCGCAGCGCCCGGTTGTCGGCGGTGTGCACCAGCAGCAGCACATCGAAGTCGCCACTGACCAGCGCGATGTGCGCGGCGCCCGGCAGTGCCTGGAGCTTCTCGCGCACCGCGCGCCAGGAGTTCTGCACTATCTTCAGCGTGATGTACGCCGACGCGCCCTGACCGGCGCGCTCGTGGTCCACCCGGGCCGCGAAGCCGCGTATCACCCCGTCCTCCACGAGGCGGTTGATCCGGGCGTACGCGTTCGCCCGGGACACGTGCACCCGTTCGGCGACCGACCGTATCGAGGCGCGCCCGTCCAGCTGCAGCATCCGCAGGATGGACCGGTCGACGGGATCGAGCGGTCTGGCGGGCGGCCGGTGTCCGTCCTCCGGCGCCTCGGGGGCCATCTGTTCTTCCGGCATGGCCTGCCGCCTCCCCTCCATGGACGTCCTGCCGACATCCCACGCCGCGCAGAACCGTTTGTCCACAGGGCGGTGCCACCCGTAGCCAAAATGAGCCGACGACCGAACAATCGGTAGGGGGCCCGCCGGACCCAGCGCGGCCCCCTGCCCGCAGATGCCCCCCCCACCAGGAGGTGCCGCATGACAGTCCTGGAGCAGCCAGGCGCATACCGCCCCGCGCCGCCGCCCGCCTGGCAGCCGCGCACGGACCCCGTGCCGCTGTTGCCGGACTCCGAGCCGTACCGGCTGCTGGGCACCGGCGCCGACCTCGACCCCGGCCTGCTCAGGACGCTCTACGCGCACCTGGTGAGGGGCCGCCGCTACAACCGGCAGGCCACCGCGCTCACCAAGCAGGGCAGGCTCGCCGTCTACCCCTCCTCCACCGGGCAGGAGGCGTGTGAGGTGGCCGCGGCCCTGGTCCTCCGGGAGCGGGACTGGCTCTTCCCCAGCTACCGCGACACCCTCGCCGCCGTCGCCCGCGGCATGGACCCGGCCGAGGCGCTGGGGCTGCTGCGCGGCGACTGGCACACCGGCTACGACCCGCACCGGCACCGCGTCGCCCCGCTGTCCACCCCGCTGGCCACCCATCTGCCGCACGCCGTCGGGCTCGCCCACGCCGCCCGGCTCAAGGGCGACGACGTGGTGGCGCTGGCCATGGTCGGCGACGGCGGCACCAGCGAGGGCGACTTCCACGAGGCGCTGAACTTCGCCGCCGTCTGGCGCACCCCGACGGTCTTCCTCGTGCAGAACAACGGCTTCGCGATCTCCGTCCCCCTGGCCAAGCAGACCGCCGCGCCCTCGCTGGCCCACAAGGCCGTGGGCTACGGCGTCCCCGGCCGGCTGGTGGACGGCAACGACGCCGCGGCCGTCCACCGGGTCCTGACCGAGGCCGTCGAGCGCGCCCGGCGAGGCGAGGGGCCCACCCTCGTGGAGGCCGTGACCTACCGGATCGACGCCCACACCAACGCCGACGACGCCACCCGCTACCGCGGCGACGACGAGGTCGGCGTATGGCTCGAACACGACCCCGTGGCGCTGCTGGAGCGCGAGCTGACCGAGCGCGGCCTGTTCGAGGACGCGACACGCGACGGGGCGCACGAGGAGGCCGAGGAGATGGCCGCGCGGCTGCGCGAGGCGATGAACGAGGACCCTGTGCTCGATCCGATGGATCTCTTCGACCACGTCTACGCGGAGAAGACCGCGCAGCTCGGGGAGCAGGCCGCGCAACTGCGCGCCGAGCTGGACGCGGAGAACGACGGACAGGCCGGGCACGGCGGGACCACCGGGCACGGCGGGACCACGGCGGGAGGCGAGCGATGACGACCGCGACCACGGGCAAGAGTGCGGGCAGGGCGGACCAAGAGGCCCGGGGCGGGGCCGGGGCCGACCGCAGGCCCGCCACCATGGCCCAGGCCCTCAACCGCGCGATGCGCGACGCCATGGCCGAGGATCCGTCCGTGCACGTGCTCGGTGAGGACGTCGGCACGCTCGGCGGCGTCTTCCGCGTCACCGACGGCCTGACCGCGGAGTTCGGCGAGGACCGCTGTACCGACACCCCGCTGGCCGAGGCCGGCATCCTGGGCACGGCCGTCGGCATGGCGATGTACGGGCTGCGGCCTGTGGTGGAGATGCAGTTCGACGCCTTCGCCTACCCGGCCTTCGAGCAGCTCCTCAGCCATGTCGCCAAGATGCGCAACCGCACGCGCGGCGCGATGCCGCTGCCCATCACCGTCCGGGTGCCCTACGGCGGCGGGATCGGCGGTGTGGAGCACCACAGCGACTCCTCCGAGGCGTACTACATGGCCACCCCCGGCCTGCACGTGGTGACCCCGGCGACGGTGGCCGACGCCTACGGGATGCTGCGGGCCGCCATCGCCTCCGACGACCCCGTGATCTTCCTGGAGCCCAAGCGGCTGTACTGGTCGAAGGCCGACTGGTCGCCACAGGAGCCGGAGGCCGTCGAGCCCATCGGCCGCGCCCGGGTCCGCCGCACGGGGACGTCCGCCACGCTGGTCACCTACGGCCCGTCGGTGCCCGTCTGCCTGGAGGCGGCCGAGGCCGCCCACGAGGAGGGCTGGGAGCTGGAGGTCGTCGACCTGCGCTCCCTGGTGCCCTTCGACGACGAGACGGTCTGCGCGTCGGTGCGGCGCACCGGGCGGGCCGTGGTCGTCCACGAGTCGTCCGGTTTCGGCGGCCCCGGCGGCGAGATCGCCGCCCGGATCTCCGAGCGCTGCTTCCACCACCTGGAGGCGCCCGTGCTGCGGGTGGCCGGATTCGACATCCCCTACCCGCCGCCGATGCTGGAGCGCCACCACCTGCCCGGAGTTGACCGGGTCCTGGACGCCGTCGCCCGGCTCCAGTGGGAGTCGGAGTGGACCGAGCGGCCCGAGGCGTTCGGCGGGGCGAGCACGCGCGAGAGGGGTGGCCGCTGATGGCCGAGGTCCGCGAGTTCGCCCTGCCCGACCTGGGTGAGGGGCTCACAGAGGCCGAGATCGTCCGCTGGCTGGTGTCCGTCGGCGATGTCGTCGCCGTCGACCAGCCGGTGGTGGAGGTCGAGACGGCCAAGGCGATGGTCGAGGTGCCGTGCCCGTACGGCGGTGTGGTCACCGCCCGGTTCGGAGAGGAAGGGGCCGAGATCCCCGTCGGCGCGCCGCTGGTGACGGTGGCCGTCGGGGCCTCCGCCGCCACGGCGGGTGAGCCGGCCGGCGTCCCCGCCGAGGCGTCGGCCGGAGCGCCGGCCGACGCCTCGGAGAAGTCCGGGAACGTACTGGTGGGATACGGCACGGGCGCGCCCGCCGCCCGCCGCAGGCGGGTCCGCCCGGCCAACGGCGTGCCCGTCCCGGTCCCCGCCGCCGCGCCCGCCCCTGCGGCTCCGGATCCGGATCCGGAGCTGTCCGCGCCCGTGGCGGCCGGCCCGCCCGCCGCGCCCGTGGAGATCCGCCCCGCCGACGGACCCGTACCGGTGATCTCGCCGCTGGTGCGGCGGCTCGCGCGGGAGCACGGGATCGACCTGCGGCAGGTCGTCGGCTCCGGCCCGCGGGGGCTGATCCTGCGCGCCGACGTCGAGCGCGCGGTGGCGGAGGCCCAGGCCGCACCCGCACCCGCGCCCGTCCCCGCATCCGCACCCGTCGGCGGCACCGCCGCGCACGGCGAGCGGATCCCGCTGCGCGGGCTGCGCGGTACGGTCGCCGACAAGCTCTCCACCTCCCGGCGTGAGATCCCCGACGCCACCTGCTGGGTGGACGCCGACGCCACCGAACTGCTCGCCGCCCGGCGGGCGATGAACGCCGCGGGGCCGAAGGTCTCCCTGCTCGCCCTCCTCGCCCGGATCTGCACGGCCGCCCTCGCCCGGTTCCCCGAGCTGAACGCGACGGTGGACACGGCCGCGCGCGAGATCGTCCGGCTGCCCGAAGTCCACCTGGGCTTCGCCGCGCAGACCGACCGCGGGCTCGTGGTCCCCGTCGTACGCGACGCCCACACCCGCAACGCGGCCGGACTGTCCGAGGAGATCGCCCGGCTGACCGAGTCCGCCCGCGCGGGGAGGCTGACGCCCGCCGAGCTGACCGGCGGCACCTTCACCCTCAACAACTACGGCGTGTTCGGGGTGGACGGTTCCACTCCGATCATCAACCACCCCGAGGCGGCGATGCTCGGAGTCGGCCGCATCACCCCCAAGCCTTGGGTGCACGAGGGCGAACTGGCGGTGCGCCGGGTCGTACAGCTCTCCTTCACCTTCGACCACCGGGTGTGCGACGGCGGTACGGCGGGCGGCTTCCTGCGGTACGTGGCGGACTGCGTCGAGCACCCGGCGGTACTGCTGCGCACCCTTTGACATCCGCGTCGCCTGTGGCCGCGGTGTCGGGTGGGTTCCCGCCTCTCCGCGCTGCGCCGGGACGAAACGCCCGTCCTGCCTGCGCTCCACGGGCCGGCACGGCCGGTCCGGCCGCCCTGGCGACGTCGACCGCCGCGTTGACCTCCCGGTCCAGGACGGCTCCGCACGCCCTGCACGTCCACACCCGGACGTGCAGGGGCCCGGGGCCGTCCTGGGCGCCGCAGGCCGAGCACACCCGGCCGGTCGGCCCGCAGCGGCCGGCCTTGAGGAAGGTGCGCCCGGAGCGGGCGGCCCTGTACTCCAGCATGTTCCACGGACGCCGACCATCCGGCGTCGTGCACGGACCTGGCCAGGCGGGTGCGGGCGAGTCCCTGCACGCACAGGTCCTGCACCGCGACTGCCTGGTTCTCGTGGACGATCCCGGTGGAGAGGCGGACGGGGCACTCCCGTGCCGAAGGCCATGGGGGTGAGGAACTCGCGGCGCGCGTCGGCGACCTTCGCGTGTGCCCGTGCGACGCGGCCCCGGGCCTCGTCCCGGTTCCTGCTGTTCTGCTGTTCGCGGGACAGGGCCCGCCGTGCCTTCCTCGGGCGTTTCTCGGCCCGGCGCAGAAACCGCGGGGAGTCGATCTTCGTGTCGTCGGAGAGGACGGCGAAGTGGGTCGGCCCGAGACCGATTCCCAGCTCGGGCGCGACCCCGGGCGTCGTCTCCGGCAACAGTTCCCCGGGTCCGGTCTCCACCACGAGGGCCGCGGAGTACCGGCCCGCGCTGTCCCGGACCACCGTCACCGCGGACGGGGCGGACGGGGCGGACGGCAGGGAGCGGGACCAGCGCACCGGAATGTCGCCGATCTTCGGCAGGCGCAGTTTGCGCCCCGGGGTGATCGGCCAGTGGGCGTTGGCGGTGAAGCGGACGGCCTGCCGGGCGTCCTTGCGGGGCTTGTACCGGGGCGCGCCCGCGCGGGGGCGCCTGCCCGCCGGCCCGTCGAAGAAGTTCCGGTACGCGGTGTCCGGGTCGCGCAGTGACTGCTGCAGTACGAGGGCGGAGCCCCCGGTGTTTGTGACAGGTTTCGTTGGCCCCACTCCGGCACTCTGGTCTGGCCCCAGTTGATCGGCATTTGATTTGGCCCCATCTGTGAAGCTCTGAGGCGACATGCCCTCGTCCGAGTGAATGGTCTGGGCTGTCTGCCCGATCCCGACAGGGTGTGTCCGTCGTTCACGGTCATGTCGGAGGCCGTGCTGTGGGTCATGGCCGTGTCGGGAGGCCGGGTTGCGTGTTTCGCGTGTCGAGCTGTTCGAACAGATCCGTCGGGATGTCCGTCTCGATCCGTCGATCTCGCAGCGGGCCCTGGCGGCGAAGTACGGCGTTCACCGCCGAACCGTCCGGCAGGCCATGGCCTCCGCGATCCCGCCGCCGCGCAAGTCCGGCCAACGGCAGTTCCGCATCCTGGACCCGGCCACCGGGTGGATCGACGCGATGCTCCGCGCCGACCAGAAGGCCCCGAGGAAGCAGAAGCACACCATCGAGCGGATCCAGAAGCGTCTGGCCGAGGAGCACGACTTCGACCTGGCGTCGTATTCCACTCTGCGCAACTACGTCCGCAAACGGCGACCGGAGATCGTGGCAGAGGACCGTGAGGGCCGCCAGCATCTGGAGGGGATGGTGCCCCAAGCACACCTGCCCGGCGAGGAAGCCGAGGTCGACTTCGCGGACGTGTGGGTGCGAGTGGCCGGCGAGGTGGTCAAGTGCCACCTGTTCACGCTGCGGCTGTCGCATTCGGGCAAGGCCGTCCACCGGGTGTTCGCCTCACAGGCCCAGGAGTCGTTCCTGGAAGGCCATGCGGAAGCATTCCGGGTGCTGGGCGGTGTCCCGACCAAGCACATCCGCTACGACAACCTCAAGCCCGCGGTCCGGCAGGTCTGCACCGGCCGCAACCGGGTGGAATCAGAGCGGTGGACCACCTTCCGTTCGCACTACGGGTTCGATGCCTTCTACTGCATTCCCGGTGAGGAAGGCGCCCACGAGAAGGGCGGGGTCGAACAGGAAGGCGGACGCTTCCGCCGGGCCCACCTGGTCCCGGTCCCCGACGTCCCGTCGCTGGAGGAGCTGAACTCCCGCATCGCCACGATCGACGAGGCGGAGGACGAGCGGATCCTGCGCGGGAAGCTGACCTCGATCGGCTTCAACTTCCGCATCGAGGCCGAAGAACTGGCCCCGCTGCCGACCGAGGACTTCGAGTGCGGCATCACACTGACGCCGAAGGTTGACCGGACCAGCCGGATCACTGTCCGCCAGTCCCACTACTCGGTGCCCGCCCGCTTCATCGGAGAACGCGTACGCGTTCTGCTGCGGGGCAACGAACTGCTGGTCTTCGAGCGCCGGAACATCGTCGCCCGGCATCCGCGGCTGACCAAACGCTACGGATACCGCGACGTGCTGGACCACTACCTGGAGATCCTCCTGGTCAAACCGGGTGCCATGGCCGGGTCGACCGCGCTGGCCGCCGCACGGACCGAGGGCTCCTTCACGGCCATCCATGAGGCGTACTGGGCCGCGGCCCTGAAGGCGCACGGGGACGCGGCCGGCACCCGGGCCCTGATCGAGGTCCTGCTGCTGCACCGACGGATGCCCGCCGAGGCGGTCCAGGCCGGAATGTCGGCCGCGATCAAGGCCGGGTCGATCAGCCCGGATGTGGTGGCCATCGAGGCCCGCAAGGCCGAGTCCGCCGCCCGCGACCCAGAGCCGGAGGACGACGAGAACGATCCTCCGCCCTGGGCGGACATCCCCGGCGGGCAGCTGCTGACGCTGCCCGCCCGCCGACCCGAACTGCCCGAGGACAACCGCCCCCCGCCGTCGGTGGACGTCTATGACCAGCTCCTGACCCGCCTTCCGAAAGGTTCCGCATGAACGACAGCACCGCCCTCTTCGACGTCGGTGAGCGAGTCCCTGGGCCTCGCAAGGACGCCGCCGCCGCTGGCGCCGTCGAGACCGTGATCGACGAAGCCTGCCGGGCCCTTCACCTGCCCACGATTCGCTCACGCTGGGAGGAGATCGCGGGCACGGCGCTGAAAGAGCGGGCCAGCTACAAGGACTTCCTGGCCGACCTGCTGGAAGCCGAGTGTCTCCAGCGCGAGGAGCGGAAGAAGACCAGGCTGGTCAGGGAGGCGAACTTCCCCCGCCCCAAGCGGCTGGAGGATTTCGAGTTCGAGAAGAACCCGAACGTCACCCCCGAGCAGGTCAGCACCCTGGCCGACCCGGCCTGGGTGAAGGCCGGCCTGCCGCTCTGCCTGATCGGGGACTCCGGCACCGGCAAGTCGCACCTGCTGATCGGCATCGGGACCGCGATCGCCGAGGCCGGGATGCGGGTCCGCTACACGACCACGGCGAACCTGGTCAACGACCTTGCCGAAGCGGCGGACGAGAAGAAGCTCGGCCGCACCCTCGCCCGCTACGGACGCGTTGACCTGCTCTGTCTGGACGAGTTCGGCTACCTCGACCTGGACAAGGCCGGGGCGAAGCTACTGTTCCAGGTGTTCACCGAACGCGAGGAACGACGCGCGATCGCCATCGCCTCGAACGCCCCGTTCTCGGAGTGGAAGCAGACGTTCACCGATCCCCGGCTCTGCGCGGCGATCGTGGACCGGGTGACCTTCAACGCGCACATCGTCGAGACCGGCACCGACAGCTTCCGCTTCAAGAAGACCCAGGAGAAACACCGAAAGTCCTGAAAAGGTGTCTGAGCCCCGCATCACAAGTTGCGCGGGGCTTCAGTCCCGCCGCACGACGCCACCGCGAGCGTCTCGCGCTGGGCAGCGTGATGCAGCAACCCATCCCCCACAACCTTCGTACTGATCAGGTGCGGGTTACCGAATCAGCCAAAGACCACCCGCCACTCCCATGATCACCCGAACGAGCGATCGGCTTCAGGGCAGAATGACGGGCCCATGGACATGCATCCCCTCCGGCTCACCGCTCACGGCCTGTTGCTCCGGGAATGGACAAGCGACGACCTCGCCGTCCTGCAAGAACTGTTCGACGACCCCGACGTCGCCTACCGGACCCCCTTGCAGTCGCCGTTCGACCAGGCCGCCGCACGGCGCTACTTGCACAGCGCGCACCAGGCACGACGCGGACACGAACGCATCCACCTGGCCATCACGACCGACGGGCAACAGGCCATGGGAGAAGTCCTACTCAACCTGACCACTGGTGGCATCGGCTATATCGTGGGCGCCGCCCACCGAGGCCAGCACCTCGCAGCGCGAGCACTTCGAACCATGACCGAGTACGCGCACCACACCGCGGGCCTGACCCGGGTGATCCTCGAGATCGAGCCCGACAACCACCCCAGCATCGCCGTCGCCCGATCCGCAGGCTTCTGCCTCACCGACGCCAAACCCGAGACAGTCACCGACAAGGGACGGACCTACGACTTGCTCACCTGGGAACATCCGGCTCCGGCTTCCCGAGGTTAAAAACAAGCTGATCCGACCCACTTCAAGAACCGAGGCCGGCGCCCCGTGCGGGGCGCCGGCCTCGGCCCGGTTAGGCACGAGCCGTTCTCCGTCGGTCGTGCCGATGCCCGTCCTCGTCGTCCACCACAGATCGGAGAATCCGTCGGTCCCGGATCGAACACGGGTCGAGATCCTCTGGTCCGGCGGGCTGTCGGGGCCCGTCGTCCAGTCCGGATCCGATGTGCTTCACGCTACCGCTCCGCCCCCTCCCCACGACCAGGGAACCCACTCGTTCGGGGTGGGGCCAAATCAACTTGCCGGAGCGAGGTTGACGCACCCCACGCGACCGGTCAGGGCCAGCGAGTGGGGCCAACTTCAATGCCGGAGTGGGGCCAATTGAAGTTGCCACAAACACCCCGGACAGCCAGGCCCGTCCCGGGGTGCGCCTGGCCTCGGTGACCGGTGCCCTGGACAGCTCCCCGGCCGTCGGCAACGGCAGCCCGGCGGCCCGGCGGCGCGGCAGAGGCGGAACCGGTACCGAAGCCGCACGCCGCCCACGCCGCCCGGCACCCCCACCCGTCTTGACCAGAACTTGTGTGCGAGCCGTCACCGCCGCCGCCTCTCCCAGGGCAGGCCGAAGAACCGGGCAGAAATTTCCCCGGCCCCGCCCGCCGCTGCGGGCGGGTGCACCGCCTGTGCTCCGGTCCGCACCCCGCCGGGGTGGTGGGGCGCCGCCCGGCACTGTCACGCAGTGCATCGAGTGCCCCGACCGCCCGCTCCGGCCCGGACCGAGGCGAACCGTGCGGATCCGTGCCCACCGCCGAGGCCGGAGCGGGCCAAGGGTTCGCCTCACCACCGGGTCCGGAGCCCGGCGCACCGCGAACAGACCCGACAGCGACCGCCCCGGTCCGGAAGCCCCCCGTCCGGGCCGGGGCGGCGGGGGCCACACTCGGGGCATGACCCATGTGTACGACGCCGTCGTCATCGCCGGCGGCGCCGCCCGCCGGCTCGGCGGGACGGACAAGCCCGCCCTCACCGTCGGGGGCCGGACGCTGCTCGACCGGGTGCTGGACGCCTGCGCGGACGCGGCGCGGACGGTGGTCGTCGGCCCGCGCAGGCCGACGGCCCGGCCGGTGGACTGGACGCGCGAGGACCCGCCCGGCGGCGGGCCGCTGGCGGCACTCGACGCCGGACTGCGCCGCACCGGGAGCGAGACGGTGCTGGTGCTCTCCGCCGACCTGCCGTTCCTGACGCCCGCCACCGTGCGGGCGCTGCTGGACGGTGTGGACGGCCTGCACGGCGGGGACACCGGTCCCGGCGTCTCCGCCGGCCCCGACGGGGCGATCGTGGACGACGGGCGTGCCCAGCCCCTCCTGGGCGCCTACCGAGCCGAGTCCCTCCGCCGCGAACTGGCGCTGATCGCCGCCGAGCACGGGCGGCCGGCGAACCTCCCCCTGCGGCTGCTCACCGACGAGCTCGTACTGCGCCGCATCGCCCCCGCCGGCCCCGGGGAGGCCCGCGACTGCGACACCTGGGAGGAACTCGCCTCGGCCCGCTCCCGCATCAGGGAGCATGGACGCGTGCTGAACGAATGGATGACCGCGGCCAAGGCCGAACTCGGTATCGACATCGACGTCGACACCGCCGCCCTCCTCGACCTCGCGCGGGACGCCGCGCACGGTGTGGCCCGGCCCGCCGCCCCGCTGACGACCTTCCTCGTCGGATACGCGGCGGCGCGTGCGGGCGGGAGTCCCGAGGACGTGGCCGAGGCCGCTCGCAAGGCCGCCGAACTGGCCCGGCGCTGGGCCGCCGAGGCCGCCGAGGCCGGCGGGGGCGGCGGGGGCGGCGGGGGCGGAGAGGCCCGCGGCGGAGAGGGAACGGACGCCGGATGAGCGGCGACGAGCTGGCCGACGCCCTCGCCCTGGCCGACGGCCGCGGTGACACGCACAAAGACACGCACGGCACGTCCCGCGGTGACGGCCGGTCAGGGGGACGGAGGTCCGGCCCGGCTCCCCGGGAGAGCGGCCCCCACGACCCCCACGACCCCCACGACCCCCACGACCCCCACGACCCCCACGACCCCCACGACCCCCACGACGGAGTACGGCACCGCGACTGGCCCGCCGCCCGTGCCGCCGCCGCCCGCGCCGGGGCCGGCCGGCGGTCCGAGCCCGCCGCCGTCCCCCTGGACGAGGCCCTCGGTCACCGTCTCGCCGCCCCCCTGACCGCGCTCACCGATCTGCCGGCGTTCGACACCTCGGCCATGGACGGCTGGGCCGTCGCCGGGCCCGGCCCGTGGGAGCCGCTCGGTCCCCGGGACGGCACGCGGGACGGCGGGGACGCCGCCTCCGGCACGTCCCCCTCCACAGCACACGGCACGTCCCGCGGCATCCTGGCCGGCGACGACTGCCCGGACCCGCTCCCGGACGGCCACGCCGTCCGCATCGCCACGGGTGCCCGCATCCCGCCCGGCACCACCGCCGTGCTGCGCTCCGAGTACGGCGAGGTCCGCGACCGGCGGCTGCGCGCGAACGGTGCCCCCCAGCACGGCGCGGACATCCGCCCGCGCGGCCAGGAGTGCCGGGCGGGCGACCGTCTGCTGCCCGGTGGTACGCCGGTCACCCCGGCCGTGCTGGGGCTGGCCGCCGCCGCGGGCTGGGACGAGCTGCCGGTCGTACGCCGTCCCCGCGCCGAAGTCCTGGTGCTGGGAGATGAGTTGCTGGCCTCCGGCGTTCCGTCCGGCGGCCGGGTCCGTGACGCGCTCGGCCCGATGGTCGGTCCCTGGCTGACGGCTCTGGGCGCCGGGGTCACCGCCACCCGCCGTCTCGGCGACGACGCCGGGGCGCTGTACGCCGCGCTGGAGGGGACCACCGCCGATCTCGTCGTCACCACCGGCGGGACGGCCTCCGGCCCCGTCGACCACGTCCACCCGGCCCTGCGCCGCCTGGGGGCGGAGCTGCTGGTCGACGGGGTGCGCGTACGCCCAGGCCACCCGATGCTGCTGGCGCGGCTGCCCTCGGGTGCGCATCTGGTCGGGCTGCCCGGCAACCCGCTGGCGGCCGTGTCCGGACTGCTCACCCTCGCCGAACCGCTGCTGCGTGCCGCCACCGGCGCCGGTCCGGCCGAAGCGCAGCCCGCCGGTGCGCACACCGGACCGCACACCGGAGACGACGCCCTGCCCGCCGCCGCCCTCCTCGGCGAGGTCCAGGGCCACCCCCGTGACACACGCCTGGTCCCGGTCGTGCAGGATGGCGGTGGCGTACGGCCGCTGCGGTTCAGCGGCCCCGCGATGCTCCGCGGCATCGCGGCGGCCACCGCTCTCGCGGTCGTGCCGCCCGGCGGTGCCGCCACCGGCGCCGGCGTACACCTACTGAGACTCCCGTGGGCGTGACGGCATGAACCACACCTCGCCCGAAGAGCTGCAGCACTTCGTGCAGTTGCCCGAGCCCGCGGCCGGGCCGCTGCGGCAGGTGCTGCGGCGGCTGCTGGCCGCGCTGGTCGTCCTGCTCGTGACGGTGTTCCTGGTCTACCTCGAGCGCGACGGCTACACCGACAACGCCGACGGCGAGGTCTCGCTGCTGGACTGCTTCTACTACACCACCGTCAGCCTCTCCACGACCGGCTACGGCGACATCGCCCCGGTCAGCGACAGCGCCCGGCTGGTCAACGTCCTGGTCATCACCCCGCTGCGCGTCCTGTTCCTGATCATCCTGATCGGCACCACCCTGGAGGTGCTGGCCGAACGGACCCGCCAGCAGTTCCGCCTGGCCCGCTGGAGGTCCTCCTTGCGCGACCACACCGTCATCATCGGCTTCGGCACGAAGGGGCGCTCCGCGGCCGAGACGCTCATCTCGACCGGGGTCCCCCGGGAGCGGATCGTGATAATCGACCCGAGCCGCAAGGTCGTCGAGGCGGCGAACGCCGACGGCTACACCGGGGTCGTCGGCGACGCGACCCGCAGCGACGTCCTGCTGAAGGCGGAGGTGCAGCGGGCGGCCCAGGTGGTCATCTCCACCCAGCGCGACGACACCGCGGTCCTGGTGACGCTCACCGCCCGTCAGCTCAACCGCAACCTGCGCATCGTCGCGGCGGTGCGCGAGGAGGAGAACGCGCCGCTGCTGCGGCAGTCCGGCGCGGACTCCGTGATCACCAGCGCCAGTGCCGCCGGACGACTGCTCGGCATGTCCATGCTTAGCCCGAGCGCGGGCGCGGTCATGGAGGACCTGATCCACCAGGGCACGGGCCTGAACCTCACCGAGCGCCCGGTCACCAAGGCCGAGGCCGGCCGCTCCCCGCGCGAGTGCAAGGACCTCGTGGTCTCCGTGGTGCGCGGCCACCGGGTGCTGGGCTACGACGACCCGGACGCGGCCGTCCTGGAGCTGACCGACCGCCTCGTCGTCATCCGCCGTGCCACCCCCTCCACCACCGTCATGCCCTCGGAGACCCCGCGGAGGTAGCGTCACCCCATGCACGCGATCACCATCACCGAACCCGGCGGCCCCGGCGTCCTCGCCTGGACGGAGGTGGACGACCCCGTGCCCGGCGACGGCGAGGTCCTGGTCGAGGTGGTGGCCGGCGCCGTCAACCGCGCCGACATCCTCCAGCGGCAGGGCTTCTACGACCCGCCTCCGGGCGCCTCGCCCCACCCCGGGCTGGAGTGCGCCGGCCGGATCGCCGAGCTGGGGCCGGGCGTGGGCGGCTGGAAGGCCGGCGACGAGGTGTGCGCGCTGCTCGCCGGCGGCGGTTACGCGGAGAAGGTCGCCGTGCCGCACGGCCAGCTCCTGCCGCTGCCCGACACCCCCGGCGGCCGGCTCGACCCGGTCGCCGCCGCCGCCCTCCCCGAGGTCGTGTGCACGGTCTGGTCGAACGTCTTCATGCAGGCGAAGCTGCGCCCGGGCGAGACCCTGCTGGTCCACGGCGGGGCCAGCGGCATCGGCACCATGGCGATCCAGCTCGCCAAGGCCGTCGGCGCGCGGGTGGCGGTCACGGCGGGCGGCCGGAAGAAGCTGGAGCGCTGCGCGGAGCTGGGCGCGGACGTCCTGATCGACTACCGCGAGCAGGACTTCGCCGAAGAGGTCCGGGCGGCCACCGGCGGACGCGGCGCGGACGTGATCCTCGACATCATCGGCGCCAAGTACCTGGAGCGGAACGTCAGGGCGCTCGCCCGCGGCGGCCGGATCGTCGTCATCGGCCTGCAGGGCGGCGTCAGGGGAGAGCTGAACCTGGGTGCGCTGCTCGCCAAGTGCGGTACGGTCTCGGCCACCTCGCTGCGCGGCCGCCCGCTGGAGGAGAAGGCGGAGATCGTCGCGGCGGTGCGCGAGCACGTCTGGCCGCTGATCGCAGCCGGGCGGGTCCGCCCCGTCGTGGATCGCACGGTGCCGATGAGTAATGCCTCCCGGGCTCACCGGGTACTCGAGGAGAGCGATCACGTGGGCAAGGTCGTTCTCACCGTCTGAGGCGCCGGACCGGGGCGCCGGACCGAGACACCGGACCGAGACACCGGACCGAGACACCGGACCGAGATGCCGGGGCCGCGCGTTCGTGTGACGCTTGTTACACCATTCGATGCCTGGTACGGGAGGGGGCGTAGCGGTGAGGGAAGCCGCGATCACCCTGCTGGCCTGCGCGATGGTGCTCGTCCCGGCACCCGTCGCCCTGGCCTCCCAGCAGTACGCGGCCGTGACGGCCGTTCCCGGTGGCGCGCGGGACGGGATGGAGCCCAGAGCGGAGGGCCCGGGCGAATCCTCGTCCTCCCCCACCGCCTCCCCGGACGACCCGGAGGAGAGCGGGGATCCGGACGAACCGCGGGAACCGGACTACCCGGAGGATACGGAGCGTCCCCCGCGGTTCACCCTGCCGCCGTGGCCGAGTGGCTCCTCACCCGGCCCGGACCCGTCGTCCACGCCCACATCCACGCCGGAACCCACCTCCGGCGAACCCTCCGGCGAACCGTCCGGTACGGCGCCCGGCGGGGACGGCGGCCCCACCGCCTCCGCCGAGCCGCCGGGCACGCCGCGGCAGACCCCGCAGGGCCGGGCCGAGCAGGTCGTCGACCGGCGGACCGGCGTCGGCGACCACTACGACGACTACGTGTACGACGACGGCCGAAGCGGCGAGGAGCCCGCCCGGAACCGTGCGACGCCCGCCACCGGCGGCCAGCTCCTCCCGGTGCTGCCGCTCGGCGCGGGGCTGACCTTCCTCGGCCTGGGCCTGGCCTCGTTCGCCCTGCGGCTGCGGCGCTGAGACGGGCGGTGCCGAGGCCGCGGCGCCGAGGCGGGCGCACCTCCGGCACCGCCCCGGGGGATCGCCCTCCGGCCGTACGGACGGACGTTGCAGAATGGGGGTATGACTCAGCCGATGAACGAACGCTCGCAGGAGAGCCAGCACGTCCTGGTCGTGGGGCCGGACGGAATGGCCCTCGGCAGCACCGCCGCTCCCAGGGGCGGGGACGGCGGCTCCGACGACGAGCGGCGCGAGATCCCCGTGACGGAGATGGTCGAGCAGCCCGCGAAGGTCATGCGGATCGGCAGCATGATCAAGCAGCTCCTGGAGGAGGTCAAGTCGGCCCCCCTGGACGAGGCCAGCCGTGCCCGGCTCAAGGAGATCCACGCCAGCTCGGTCAAGGAGCTGGAGGACGGCCTGGCGCCCGAGCTGATCGAGGAGCTGGAGCGGATCTCGCTGCCGTTCACCGACGACGCGGTGCCCACCGACGCCGAGCTGCGGATCGCCCAGGCCCAGCTCGTGGGCTGGCTGGAGGGGCTGTTCCACGGCATCCAGACGGCGCTCTTCGCCCAGCAGATGGCGGCCCGCGCCCAGCTGGAGCAGATGCGCCGCGCGCTTCCGCCGGGCGCGCTGCCCGACGAGGAGGGCGACGGGCGCGGCGGCCAGATCCGCTCCGGCGGCCCCTACCTCTGAGCAGCAGCCTCCGAGCCGTCACCTCCGAGCAGCCAGGACCCCGTACGCGCGAGGGGCCGGCACGCGATCCGCGTGCCGGCCCCTCGTTCACGTCCGCCGCGGTCAGCCCGCCGGGTTGCCGGTGGAGACGGTCAGCGTGATCTTGTCCTTCTTGGGGTCGAAGCCCTCGTAGGCGCTCGGGGACTGCTTGAGGACGGTGTTCTTCCCGTACAGGTTCTCGTCCTCGTACTCGACGTCCTCCAGGATCCAGCCCGCCTCGCGGACGCACTCCTTCACCGAGTCCAGGTGCTTGAACGTCAGGTCGGGCATGTTCGTCTTGCCCTTGTCGAAGAGGCTCTCCGACGCCTCCGTGCACTTGGCCGGGTCGATGGTCTTCGAGGTGTCCTCGTCCTTGAAGCCGCTGTCGTCGTCGCCGTCGTCACCGCCGTCGTCGGTGTCCGTGCCGACCCCGTCGCCGTCGGTCTCCTGGCCGCCCGTGCCGCCGCCGGAGTCGCCCCCGCCGGTGCCCGCGGGCTGCTCCGCCGTCCGGACGGGCCCCGGGGACTCGCCCGCCCGCGGGTCCTCCCCGCCGCCGCCGTTGAGCGTCACCGCGATGATCACGGCGGCGGCGACGATGATCGCCGCGACCGCCGATCCGACTATCACCCCGGTGTTCCTCCCGCCGCCCGAGGGCTGGGGCTGGGGCTGGGGCGAGACGGTGTACGGCGGCGGGGTCGGCGCGCCGCCCCGGGGGCCGTACGGGCCCGGCGCCGGTGTGGAGTACCCCTGCGGGACCGCCCCCGCTGCCCCGAAGCCGGCCGCCGGCGCGTAGTGCGGCCGGTACGGCTGCTGCACGCCCGGCGGCGGCGGGGTGTTCCGGGCGTCCACCGGCGGGAAGACCGACTGGGAGACGGCCGCGCCGCTGTTGGGGCCGGGGGCGCCGCCGGCGATCAGCGGGGTGGTGTTCGAGGCGACCACCGAGTTGCGGACGCGCTCGCACTCCCGGCGCATCGACTCGGCGGTCGGGAACCGCTCGTCGGGGTTCTTCCGCAGCGCCCGCGCGATCAGCGCGTCCACGGCCGGAGGCAGCGACCGGTTGATCGACGACGGTACGGGCGGCTCCTCCTGGACGTGCGCGTAGGCGATGGCCAGCGGCGAGTCCGCGTCGAAGGGAAGGCGTCCGGTGAGCAGCTCGAAGAGCATGATGCCCACCGAGTACAGGTCGGAGCGGGCGTCCACGCCGCGCCCCAGTGCCTGCTCGGGGGAGAGGTACTGCGGGGTGCCGACGACCATGCCCGTCTGCGTCATCGAGGTGACCCCGGACTGCATGGCGCGGGCGATGCCGAAGTCCATCACCTTGACCGTGCCGCGCTTGTTCAGCATGACGTTGCCCGGCTTGATGTCCCGGTGCACCAGGCCCATCTCGTGGCTGGCCTCCAGCGCGGCGAGCACCTCGGAGACGATCGTCAGCGCCTTGTCGCCCGGCATCGCCCCGAGCCGGGCCACGTCCTCGTCGAGGACGGTGCGCAGCGGCTTGCCCTCGACGTACTCCATGACGATGTAGGGCACCGTCGCGCCGTCGATCCCGTCCTCACCGGAGTCGAAGACCGAGACGATGTTGGTGTGCGCCAGCTTGGCGACCGCCTGCGCCTCGCGGCGGAAGCGCTCCCGGAAGGACTGCTCGCGGCCCAGCTCGGTGTGGAGGGTCTTGACCGCCACCTGCCGGTCGAGCACCGTGTCGTAGGCCAGGTGCACCGATGCCATGCCGCCCTGGCCCAGCAGATCGCGTAGCTGGTAGCGCCCGCCGCCGACCGTACGCCCCCTGTACGCGGCCTGCGCGCCGTCGTCGCTCATCTGACTGCTTCCCCCTCGGCGCCGCAGGACTGCCGTCTCGGGCCTGCGCGTGTACGGTTGCTCTGCCGGTGCCCGTGGTGCTGCCGGCCGGGCTTCGAAAACGCCGGGCGGGGCACCGGTCCAACCCTGGACTCCACCCGTGAACTTCCAGGCCAAGTCTGCCCCAGCGGCCGGACACGTCAAGGCGCTTGCCCGTTCCGTGACCCGATGCGCGCATACGCCTCACACGTGTTCGCGGGGGCGCCCGACATCGTAACTTGCCAGTTGGACGCCCGAGCGGGTTGGATGGTCCGTTGCTGCCCCCCAGCGCTCTCGGTACCACGTCCCACGCCGCTCTCTTCGTCTTCGCCGAGGGGCACGGCTCCCGGACCCTGTTAGCGTGCACGAGGAGCAGAGCGTACGGATCCGCGCTCGCGGACCTGATCTACGGCGAGGACTGATGGCACAGACACAAGCCGCCGGAGGGCCTTCGGAGCCCGACGAGACTGCTGGTGGGGTGTCCGATTCGCCCGAGTCGTGGGGTAGCGGCGGTGTGGTGGGCGACGGGCGCTACCGCCTCACGCGCCGGCTCGGCCGCGGCGGCATGGCGGAGGTGTTCGCAGCCGAGGACGTACGCCTGGGCCGCACCGTCGCCGTCAAGCTGCTGCGCGCGGACCTCGCCGAGGACCCGATCTCCAAGGCCCGCTTCACGCGCGAGGCGCAGTCCGTCGCCGGCCTCAACCACCACGCGGTGGTGGCCGTCTACGACTCCGGCGAGGACGTGGTCGGCGGCAACACCGTGCCGTACATCGTCATGGAGCTGGTCCAGGGCAGCACCATCCGCGACCTCCTCCTCAACGCCGACGCACCGCCGCCCGAGCAGGCGCTGATCATCATCTCCGGGGTGCTGGAGGCGCTCGCCTACAGCCACCAGCACGGCATCGTGCACCGCGACATCAAGCCCGCCAACGTCATCATCACCGACAACGGCGCGGTGAAGGTGATGGACTTCGGCATCGCCCGCGCCCTGCACGGCGCGTCCACCACCATGACCCAGACGGGCATGGTCATGGGCACTCCGCAGTACCTCTCCCCCGAACAGGCGCTCGGCAAGACGGTGGACGCCCGCTCCGACCTGTACGCCACGGGCTGCATGCTCTACGAGCTGCTCGCGCTGCGTCCGCCGTTCACCGGCGAGACCCCGCTGTCGGTGGTCTACCAGCACGTCCAGGACGAGCCGGTGCAACCCTCGCGGGTGAACGACTCGGTGCCGCCGGAGCTGGACGGCCTGGTGATGCGGGCGCTGGCCAAGGACCCGGACGACCGTTTCCAGACCGCCGAGGAGATGCGCGGCCTGGTGCAGTACGCGCTGCGCATGCTCCAGGAGCAGGGCGGCCACACCGGCGGCCTGTGGAACACCGGCGCGGTGGTCTCCACCGGCGCCACGCCCGCCATGGGCACCCCGGGCGCCTACCGGGGCGGCGACACCCCCGCCGCCACCCCCGCGGGCGGCTACCCCGACGACGCCGCGACCCGGGTCGGCCCGCCGCTGCTGATGGGCGCCCCCGGCGGCGGCCCGTACGACGGCGGCGGATACGACACGGGCGGCGGCTACGGCGACGGACGCCGGGGCGGCAGCGGCCTGAAGTACGGGCTGATCGCCTTCTTCTCCGTCCTCGCCATCGCCGCGGGCGTCTTCCTGGCCGTCAACGGCAACGGAGGCGGCAGCGATCAGAAGGCGCCGGAGAAGACCACCTCCACGCCATCCCAGGACGAGAGCTCGTCGGAGCCCTCGCCCGACGAGGAGGAGACCCAGGAGCCCGGCCAGGGCGACGACACCGAGCCCGGCGGCACGGGCGGCTGGCAGAACGGCGGCGGGAGCACCGGCTGGACCGGGGGCGGGGAGCCCAGCCCGGAGCCCTCGCCCAGCGGTGAGCCCAGCGAGCCCGACGGCGGCACCGACGAGGGCGCCACCGACGGCGGCACCGACGAGGGCACCACCGACGGCGGCACGGAGACCGGCGGCACGGAGACCGGCGGTACCACCGAGGGCGGCACGAGCGAAGGCGCGACCGAAGGCGGTACGGACACCGGCACCACCACCGGCACGACCGAGGGCGCCGGGGGCGCCCCGGGCGGCACCGGCGGCGACTCGGCCGCGGCCGGCGGCCCCGCCACGGGGTCCTCGGGCACGATCGGCAACTGATCCGGCCGGCAGCCCCGGCGGCTCGCGCCGCCCCCATACCACCTCCGCGCACCCGGCGCACAACGCGTCCGGACGGTAGCTCTCGGTGATCTACGATCCCCGGCGTGCAGTCTCCCCACCTCTCCCGTTTCACCCTCGCCACGCTGGTGCGGCGCTTCGGCGCCGGGGAGCCGGTCTCCTGCGAGCCGGTGGCCCAGGGGCTGCTGAACCGCGGCTACCGGCTGTCCACCACGCGGGGCCGGTTCTTCCTAAAGCACCACCTCGACGGCGATCCACGCGACCCGGCACGCATCGAGCACCAGCACCGCGTCACCGTCCGCCTCGGCGACCTCGGGATCCCGGTCGTGCCGGCGGTCGAGGACGTCTCCGGGCGGACCGTCGCGGTGGTGGAGGACCGCTGCTACGCCCTCCACCCGTGGGTGGACGGCCACCACCGCGACGGCGGCGAGCTCTCGCGCGGCCAGTCGCGCCGCCTGGGCGCGCTGCTGGGCCTGGTGCACGTACGGCTGGGCCAGGTCGCGCCCGTGCCCGACGCCGAGTGCGCGGCCGGGCCCAGCGCCGATCCGGAGGTGACCTTCGGCCTCATCGACGAGCTGCTGGCCCGGGTGCGCGACCGGGCCCGGCGCGACTGCTTCGACGAACTGGCCGACCACCGGCTGCGCGAGCGCCGTGCCCTGCTGGAGCGCCATGCCCACCGCCGCCCGCCCGCGGGGGCCGAGCCGGTCGCCGGATGGGTGCACGGCGACTTCCACCCCCTCAACCTGCTCTACCGGGACCGGGCCCCCTGGGAGCCCGTCGCGATCGTGGACTGGGACCGGCTCGCCGTCCAGCCGCGCGCCGAGGAGGCCGTACGGGCCGCCGTCATCTTCTTCCTGCGGCCCGGCGGCACCCTGGACCTGGCCAAGATCCGGGCCTACGCCCGCGCCTACCGCGCCGCCACCGGGGCCGGGGCGGACGAGATGGCCGCGGCCGTCCACCGGGTGTGGTGGGAGCGGCTCAACGACTTCTGGATGCTGCGCTGGCGCTACCAGCTGCGCGACCGCCGCACCGATCCGCAGTTCCCGGCGGCCTCCGCACTGGTGGTGTGGTGGACCGGCCGTTACGAGGCGGTGCGCGACGCCTTCTGCCTGTAGTTCTGCCCGTAGGCGGCGTATGCGCGGTACGCGGCTCCTGCGGGGCCGTGTGCCCCTTCACCCTCCGTGTCCGTCTCACATACCGATCACGCACCATCTCCGCGTCACTCCTCCACAGCTCTTCCCGTCACTTCGGTACCGGGATAACGTGCGTTTGTCCCAGGCGCTTGCGAGGCTGTGACCAGTGACGTTCCAGGCTTTTGCGATTTACTTGGAAATCCAAGCAGAATTGCAGGTCAGGGACCCTTCGCACATGTGCGGAGGTACTGGGTAACGTGCTGACAGCGGGCCGTCGAACGGGACACCTGTCACCGCTCGGTTCCGTCCGCGCCGCACCCACCCCGTGGGCCGTACGGATCCGGGCGAGCCTCTCCCTGCCACCGGCGGGGAACCCTCAGGCTTCCCGGCGACCCCGGGGGCCGGACAGACGGAGGAGCACAAGTGACCGTGGAGAGCACTGCCGCGCGCAGCAAGCCGCGCCGCAGCAGCGGAAAGCGCACCACGACGAGCGGGGCGAGGAAGCGCTCGCAGTCGGCCGCGCGCCCCGAGCTCGTACAACTGCTGACGCCGGAGGGCGAGCGGGTCGAGCACCCGGACTACTCGCTGGACCTGACCCCCGACGAGTTGCGCGGTCTGTACCGCGACATGGTCCTCACCCGCCGGTTCGACGCCGAGGCCACCGCGCTGCAGCGCCAGGGCGAGCTGGGCCTGTGGGCGTCGCTGCTGGGCCAGGAGGCCGCGCAGATCGGTTCGGGCCGGGCACTGCGGGACGACGACTACGTCTTCCCGACCTACCGCGAGCACGGCGTCGCCTGGTGCCGCGGGGTGGACCCGACCAACCTGCTGGGCATGTTCCGCGGCGTCAACAACGGCGGATGGGACCCCAACAGCAACAACTTCCACCTCTACACCATCGTCATCGGCTCGCAGGCGCTGCACGCCACGGGCTACGCGATGGGTGTGGCCAAGGACGGCGCGGACAGCGCGGTGATCGCCTACTTCGGCGACGGCGCTTCCAGCCAGGGCGACGTGGCCGAGGCGTTCACCTTCTCCGCGGTCTACAACGCGCCGGTGGTCTTCTTCTGCCAGAACAACCAGTGGGCGATCTCCGAGCCCACCGAGAAGCAGTCGCGCGTTCCGATCTACCAGCGCGCCGCGGGCTTCGGCTTCCCCGGCGTCCGGGTGGACGGCAACGACGTGCTGGCGGTGCTGGCCGTGACCCGGGCCGCCCTGGAGCGCGCCCGCGCCGGCGAGGGCCCGACCCTGGTCGAGGCGTTCACCTACCGGATGGGCGCCCACACCACCTCGGACGACCCCACCCGCTACCGCAAGGACGCCGAGCGCGAGGAGTGGGAGGCCAAGGACCCGATCCTGCGGCTGCGCTCCTACCTGGAGAAGGAGGGCCTGATCGACACCGACTGGCTCGCCGGGCTCGACCAGGAGAGCGACGCGCTGGCGCTGCGGGTGCGCGAGGCCATCCGGACCATGCCGGACCCGGACACCATGGCCATCTTCGAGAACGTCTACGCCGACGGGCACGCGCTGGTGGACGAGGAGCGCGCCCAGTTCGCCGAGTACCTGGCGTCCTTCGCCGACGAGGAGGGCCGCTGACATGGCCAGCACCAAGATGCCCATGGCCAAGGCGCTCAACGAGTCGCTGCGCAAGGCCCTGGAGAACGACCCCAAGGTCCTGATCATGGGTGAGGACGTCGGCAAGCTCGGCGGCGTCTTCCGCATCACCGACGGCCTGCAGAAGGACTTCGGCGAGGGGCGGGTCATCGACACCCCGCTGGCCGAGTCCGGCATCGTCGGCACCGCGATCGGGATGGCCCTGCGCGGCTACCGGCCGGTGGTGGAGATCCAGTTCGACGGGTTCGTCTTCCCCGCCTACGACCAGATCGTCACCCAGCTCGCGAAGATGCACGCCCGCGCGCTGGGCAAGGTCAAGCTGCCGGTCGTCGTCCGCATCCCCTACGGCGGCGGCATCGGCGCGGTGGAGCATCACAGTGAGTCGCCCGAGGCGCTGTTCGCGCACGTGGCGGGCCTGAAGTGCGTATCGCCGTCCAACGCCTCGGACGCGTACTGGATGATGCAGCAGGCGATCGCCTCCGACGACCCGGTGATCTTCTTCGAGCCCAAGCGCCGCTACTGGGACAAGGGCGAGGTCGACACCGAGGCCATCCCCGGTCCGCTGCACAGGGCGGCCGTCGCCCGTGAGGGCACCGACCTGACGCTGGCGGCCTACGGGCCGATGGTGAAGACCTGCCTTGAGGCCGCCGCGGCGGCCGAGGAGGAGGGCAGGTCGCTGGAGGTGCTGGACCTGCGGTCGATGTCCCCGGTCGACTTCGACGCGATCCAGGCGTCGGTGGAGAGGACCCGCCGCCTGGTGGTGGTCCACGAGGCGCCGGTCTTCCTGGGAACGGGCTCGGAGATCGCCGCCCGGATCACCGAACGGTGCTTCTACCACCTGGAGGCGCCGGTGCTGCGGGTGGGCGGGTTCCACTCGCCGTATCCGCCGGCCAGGCTGGAGGACGAGTACCTGCCGAACCTGGACCGGGTGCTCGATGCCGTCGACCGCGCGCTGGCGTACTGAGAGTAGGGGCTGAGGAGAGTCGTGACGATGACTGATACGGCTGCCGCCGGGGCCGCTGCCCAGCGCATCCGCGAGTTCAGGATGCCGGACGTGGGCGAGGGCCTGACCGAGGCCGAGATCCTCAAGTGGTACGTGGGGCCCGGTGACACGGTGACCGACGGCCAGGTGGTGTGCGAGGTGGAGACGGCCAAGGCGGCCGTCGAGCTGCCCATCCCGTACAACGGCGTGGTGCACGAGCTGCGCTTCGAAGAGGGCGTCACCGTGGACGTGGGCACCCCGATCATCACGGTGGACACCGACCCGTCGGCGGGACCGGCCGCTCCCGCCGAAGCGCCGGCCGCCGGGGAGGCCGAGCCCGCCCCGGCCGAGCCGGAGGCGGCGGAAGAGGAGGAGGGCGCCAAGCGCCAGCCGGTGCTGGTGGGCTACGGCGTCGGCACCGCCTCCACCAAGCGGCGTCCGCGCAAGCAGCAGGGCCACGTGCGGGACGCGCAGGCCGCCGTCCAGGCGGAGATGGACGCCACCACCACGCCTCCGGCCGTGGCGCCCACCACCGAGGAGTCCGTGAAGCCGGCGGCCGGCCGGCCGCTGGCCAAGCCGCCGGTGCGTAAGCTCGCCAAGGACCTGGGCGTGGACCTGGCCGTGATCGTGCCGACCGGTCCCAACGGGACCATCACCCGTGAGGACGTCCACGCCGCCGCGGCCCCGGCGCCCTCGCACGAGGCCGCCGCCGTGACCGGGACCGCTCCCGAGGCGGCCCCGGCTCCCTCCCCGGCCCGGGCCGAGGTCCCGGCCCCGGCGGTGTGGAGCACCGGCGAGCGCGAGCGCCGGGTGCCGATCAAGGGTGTGCGCAGGGCGACCGCGCAGGCGGTGTCCTCCAGCGCCTTCACCGCGCCGCACGTCACGGAGTTCATCACCGTCGACGTGACCCGCACGATGAAGCTGGTGCAGGAGCTCAAGCAGGACCCGGACATGGCCGGTCTGCGGGTCAACCCGCTGCTGCTGGTGGCCAGGGCGTTCCTGGTCGCCATCCGCCGCAACCCGGAGGTCAACGCCGCCTGGGACGAGGCCAGCCAGGAGATCGTCCACAAGGACTACGTGAACCTGGGCATCGCCGCGGCCACCCCGCGCGGTCTGATCGTGCCGAACATCAAGGACGCGCAGGCCAGGACCCTGCCGGAGCTGGCGCGGGCGCTGGGCGAGCTGGTCGCCACCGCCAGGGAGGGGAAGACCTCTCCGGCGGACATGCAGGGCGGCACGGCCACGATCACCAACGTCGGCGTCTTCGGCGTCGACACCGGCACCCCGATCCTCAACCCCGGGGAGTCGGCGATCCTGGCCTTCGGCGCGGTCAAGCTCCAGCCGTGGGTCCACAAGGGCAAGGTCAAGCCGCGCCAGGTCACCACCCTGGGGCTCTCCTTCGACCACCGCCTGGTCGACGGCGAGCTGGGCTCCAAGGTGCTGGCCGACATCGCGGCCGTCCTGGAACACCCCAAGCGCCTGATCACCTGGGCCTGACGGTCCGGCGGATGCCGAGGTGCTGACGGTCTGCGTGGACTACGTCGCCGGGCGCCTGTGAGCCGTACGGCGGCCCGTACTCGCCCAGCCGCCGGCCGCCGGGACCCTGTCGCGGTCCCGGCGGCCGGCGGCGCCGTTCTTTCCGCCGCCCCGCCCTCCGTTCCTCCGCGAGGTCCGGCCAGCGGGGCGCGTCCCGCGCGGCGACGCGCTCCAGGTTCTCGCGGAAGACCTTCTGCGCGTCCGGGGTGACGGTGCGCAGCGCGACCATCGCGGTGAGGGCCACGTCGCACAGTTCCTTCCGCACGTCGTCCCAGGTGTGGCCGTGCCCCTTGCGGGGGTTGGAGCCCATGGCACCGTGCACGGCCTCGGCGACCTCCCCGGCCTCCTCGCCGATCTTGAGGATGCGCAGCAGCCGGGCCGTCTCCGGCGAGGCGGTGCCGTGGTCGTCCAGCCGCTTCACGAGCCGGCCGATCGTCTCCCAGGTCTCGTCGTCCATGTGCGTCGTTCTACCGGATGCCGCCGTCGGCGCCGGAGACGGACGGCAGGTCCCCGCGGATCGCCCGGCCACACCTACCGGCGGCCCGTGGGGCCGGGCGGCCCACCGACGGGCCCGGTCGAGGCTGTCGGTGACCAGGGTGCGGGGCACTGTGAGCCCGGCGCCGGCGGCGGCGAGCCGGGCGGGCTTGTGGGCCGAGGCCCGGTGGGTGTCCGGGTGGTGCGTCCCGGGACACGGGCGGACGGGGCGCGGGCCTCCTCGCCGGCAGGCCGGGTGCAGTCCCGTCGCGGGACCGGCGCGTACGCCGCCGGCGCCTCCCGGACCGACGCGTCCCGTGCGGGGCACCGTCCCGTATGACGGACGCGGACGGGCGCGCATACCTGTTGTATCTATGGTGTGTCCATGCCCTCCCCGGTCCCGCCTCCGAACCCGGCACCGGCGCCACCCGCCGCCGAACGCGTCTACACCCACGTCAAACAGGCCGTCCTGGAGCGCCGCTACGAGGGCGGCGCCCTGCTCACCGAGGGCGAGCTGGCCGGAGCGGTCGGGGTCTCCCGCACTCCCGTGCGGGAGGCGCTGCTGCGCCTGGAGGCCGAGGGCCTGATCAGGCTCTACCCCAAGAAGGGCGCGCTCGTCCTGCCCGTCTGCGTCCAGGAGATCGGCGATGTCGTCGAGACCAGGCTGCTGGTCGAGGAGCACGCCGTGCGCAAGGTCACCCCCGCGCCGCGCGACCTGCTGGACCGGCTCGGCGAACTCCTGGAGCAGCAGCGCCGCCAGGCCGGGACCGGCGACCTGGCGGCGGTGGCCGCCACCGACCGCTGCTTCCACGCCACCGTGGTCAGGGCGGCCGGCAACCAGATCCTGGAGCGCCTGTACGACCAGCTCCGCGACCGCCAGCTGCGCATGGGCGTCGCCGTGATGCACTCCCACCCCGACCGGATCGCCAAGAACATCACCGAGCACACCGAGATCCTGCGCGCGCTGTGCACGGGGGACGCGGAGGCCGCCGCCGAGGCGGTGCGCGGCCACGTCGGCTCCGTACGGCACCTGCTGCGCGGTGAGGTCCGGTGAGCGGCGGGAGCCTGCCCGGAACAGCGGCTTCCGGAGCGCGGCACGGCGGCCCGCGGGCCGCCTTCGTGTGGGGGCTGGGCGTCGCCGTCTACTTCACCGCCATCACCTACCGCACCAGCCTGGGCGTCGCGGGCATCGACGCCGCCGACCGCTTCCACATCAACGCCTCGGCCCTGTCGACCTTCTCCATCCTCCAGCTCCTGGTCTACGCCGGGATGCAGATACCCGTCGGCCTGCTGGTGGACCGCTGGGGCACCAGGAAGGTCCTGACCCTGGGCATCGTGCTGTTCACCACCGGCCAGTTCGCCTTCGCCCTCTCCGGCTCGTACGCCATGGCGCTGGCCGCCCGCGCGCTGCTGGGCTGCGGCGACGCCATGACGTTCATCAGCGTGCTGCGGCTGGGCTCCAACTGGTTCCCGCCCCGCCGCGGTCCGCTGATCGCCCAGGTGGCGGCGCTGTTCGGGATGGCGGGCAACCTGCTGACCACGCTGGTCCTGGCACGTCTGCTGGCCGCCTTCGGCTGGGCGCCGACCTTCGCGGGCAGCGCCGGGCTGGGCGTGCTGGTCCTGGTGCTCGTCCTGCTCTTCCTCAGGGACCGGCCCGAGGGTGCCCCCGCTTCCCCGCCCTCCGCCCCGTCCGCCGCCGCCCCCGGGCCGGGACCGGCGCGCGAGCCCGGCTACGTACGACGCCAGCTCGCCGAGGCGTGGCGCGAGCCGGGCACCCGGCTGGGCATGTGGGTGCACTTCACCACCCAGTTCCCCGGCATGGTCTTCCTGCTGCTGTGGGGGATGCCGTTCCTCGTCGAGGCGCAGGGCCGCACCCGCGCCGAGGCCGGCACCCTGCTGACCGCGGTGGTGCTCTCCAACATGGCCATCGGCCTGGTCTACGGCCAGGTCATCGCCCGGCACCACAGCGCACGGGCGCCGATCGCGCTCGGCACGGTGCTGGCCACGGCAGCCGCCTGGGCGATGGTGCTGTGCTGGCCGGGGCGGGCGCCGCTGTGGGCGCTGGTCCTGCTGTGCGTGGTGCTCGGCGCCTGCGGTCCGGGCTCGATGATCGGCTTCGACTTCGCCCGCCCCGCCAATCCGCCCGAGCGGCAGGGCACGGCGTCGGGCATCGTCAACATCGGCGGCTTCACGGCGTCCATGGCCACCCTGCTGGCGGTGGGCGTCCTGCTGGACGCGACCGGCGACGACTACCGGACAGCGTTCGCCTCCGTCTTCGTCCTCCAGGCGCTGGGCACCGCCCAGATCCTCCGGCTGCGCGGCCGGGCGCACCGCCGCGAGCGCGAGCGGGTGGTGGCCAGCCGCGTCGAGGCGGTGCACGTGCCGGTGTGAGACGGGCTGCGGCCCCGGGGCCGCCCGTGGCTCAGGGTGTGACGGCGAAGTGCGCGAGGATCGCGTCCGCGAGGGCCCGGTCGCCCTCGGCCTTGAGGTTCTCGCGCACCGCCGCGGTCCGCACCCGCCCGCAGGCCAGCCGCAGATACGTCTCCCAGTCCAGCGCCAGCGTGACCGCCGGCCCCAGCGAGACACTGCCGTCCACCGTGCCCCGGCCCTCGGCGTCCACGCGCACGGTCCGCATGAACTCCAGCGGCCCGCTCACATCGAGGACGACCGCCGAGTTCGGCGGTGCCCCGGCGTCCTTGGCGACCACCTTGGGCAGCTCGTGCAGCAGCACGTCCCGCGCGACGTACGCGCCGGGGGAGTCCAGGTTGCCCGGCTTGCCCAGCGCCCGCCGCAGGTCCTGCTCGTGCACCCACACGTCGAACGCCCGCAGCCGCAGCGCCCACTCCAGCGTCATCTCACGGCCGAGCGGGGTCATCACCATCGTCGACGGGTCGCGCTTCTCGTTCCGGAGCTGGCGGGAGCGGCGGATGATCGTGTACTCCAGCTCGCTGGTCATCTCCGGCGCGGTGTGGCAGCGCCGCACGTCCACCTGGACCTCGACGCGGCGGCTGACCTCGTCCTTCACATGGAACAGGTCCCGCGGCAGCGTGTGGATGGGGCGGGGGTCGCCCAGCATCTCGCACTCCGACCCGATGACATGGGAGACGATGTCGCGGACCGACCACCCGGGGCACTC
The DNA here is from genome assembly GCF_043660855.1 of Streptomyces shinuiensis. Taxonomy (NCBI): domain Bacteria; kingdom Bacillati; phylum Actinomycetota; class Actinomycetes; order Kitasatosporales; family Streptomycetaceae; genus Streptomyces; species Streptomyces shinuiensis. Next base: position 2,999,912 of record NZ_JBIHML010000001.1, read on the forward strand.
GGTCGCGTGGTTCCACTCGCCCTCGACCAGCGGGGAGACCAGCTCGGATATCGCCTCGATGGAGTGGGCCCAGGCGTCGGCGTAGGGCTGAAGGCTAGGGTGGTCGGTCAACGGGACCCCTCGGATACGTGCTGAATACGTGTGGATGGTGTGGGTTCGCGGACTGGGTGCTCTCAAGTTACGCTGCGGGCGAGCAGCCTGACAGGCCTTTCGGGTGACGATCGTAGGCTGCTTTCGACCGGCTTTCGACCGGCGTTTGGCCCCCTCGAACCCATGGACGGTGGTACGGTGCGCGCCTCTCTCATCCAGATCGGTGTGGACGGGGACGAAACGGTCGAAGCGCGCCGCGTGCGGGCCGCCTCGCTCGTACGCGAGCAGACCGCCTCCGATCTGGTCGTACTGCCCGAGCTGTGGACGGTCGGGGCCTTCGCCTTCGACTCCTTCGAGGCCGGCTCCGAGCCGCTGGACGGACCCACCGCGCGGGCCATGTCCGAGGCGGCCCGTGAGGCGCGCGTCTGGCTGCACGCCGGATCCGTCGTGGAACGGGCCGAGCACGCCGGCGGCCCCGGCGGAACGGCTCTGTACAACACCTCCCTGGTCTTCTCCCCCGACGGCGAGCGGATCGCCGCGTACCGCAAGATCCACCGCTTCGGCTTCGACCGCGGCGAGGCCACCTTGATGTCCGCCGGCGCCGAACCGGTCACCGTCGACCTGCCCGGCATCACCCTGGGCCTGGCCACCTGCTACGACCTGCGCTTCCCCGAACTGTTCCGCGCGCTGACCGACGCCGGTGCCCGGGCGCTGGTGGTCCCGGCGGGCTGGCCCGACCGCCGCGCCTCCCACTGGTCCCTGCTGGCCCGCGCCCGCGCCGTGGAGAACCAGGCGTACGTGCTGGCCTGCGGCACCGCGGGCACCCACGCGGGCGTCCCCCAGGCGGGCCGCAGCGCGATCATCGACCCCTGGGGCGAGACCCTGGCCGAGGCGCCGGACGCCGGGGAGCGGGTCGTCACCGCCGAGCTGGACCCGGCGTACGTCGACAGGGTCCGCGAGGACTTTCCCGTCCTGCGGGACCGGGTGCTGCGCTGAGCGTGCCCGCACCGGCCCGCCGGGCAACCGCGCCGCCGCCGCGGCACGTCGTACCCCCGGAGGACCGGACGGGGAGGGCGCATGGCACGGACGGCGGGAGCGCGGCGCCGGTGGGGCGCGGACGCGGCGGGACGCACCGCCTGGACGCGGGGCCGCATCCCCGCCGCGCTCGCCGTGCTCACGGCCGGGGCGGCGGCGTTCCACTCCCTGGTCCCGGGCGCCGTGCTCGGGCTGGGCAGCCTGCTGGAGTCCTTCCTGCCGTGGCTCGGTCTCGCCGTCCCCCCGCTGCTGGCCGCGGCGCTGGTGCGCCGCTCGGCCCTCGCCCTGGTGGCGCTGGCGCTGCCGTCGGCGGTCTGGCTCGCCCTCTTCCACGACACCCTGACCCCCCGGGGTGAGGACGCCGTCGGCGCCGCGGCCCGTACCGCACTCCTCACGGCCGTCCAGCACAACGCGAGCGACGAGAACCGCGACCCGGCCGCCACCGCGCGGGCCCTGGCCGCCGCCGGTCCCGACATCGTCGCGCTGCAGGAGCTGACCCCCGCCGCCCTGCCCGTCTACGGCGAGGTGCTGGCGCGGGAGTACCCGCACCACGCGGTGGTGGGGACCGTCGGCCTGTGGTCCAGGCACCCCCTGACCGGCACCCGCCCGCTGGACATCCGCCCCGCGGACCTCGGTCCCGACTGGAACCGCGGGCTGCGCACCGCCGTACGCACCCCGCACGGCGACATCGCCGTGCACGTGGCCCATCTGCCCTCGGTCCGTGTCCGCGCGACCGGCTTCGACACGGAGTGGCGGGACGAGAGCGCCGCCCTGCTGGGAGGGGAGCTGCGGGCGGAGGAGCTGCCCCGCGTGATCGTGCTGGGGGACTTCAACGGCACCCTGGACGACCGCGGGCTCGCTCCCGTCCTGGCCGGTGTGGACTCCGCCGGCCGGGGGGCGGTGGACGGCTTCTCCTTCAGCTGGCCCACGGCCTTCCCCGTCGCCCGGATCGACCACGTCATGGCCCGCGGCGCCGCCGTCACCCGCCTGCGGACCCTTCCCGCCACCGGCAGCGACCACCTCCCGGTCGCGGCCCGGATCGCGCTCCCGGCCGCGTAGGGCGTACGCGCGGCGGCGGGGAACGGCGGTGGGGAACGGCGGTGGGGGCGGCGGCGGAAGACATACGCGCGAGTGGTCTAGACAACCGGTTGGCGCGCGACTACGGTGCGCTAGGTCTAGACCAATGCCCGTCGGTCTGGCGCCGCCCAGTCGCACCTCGTCGCATGTCCGGAAAGCTCGCGGACCCCCACCCCCAGGAGCACACCGTGCGAAGGAAGACCGCCCCCGCCCCCGCCGTCCCCCCGGCCCTCCCGGACGGAGGCCGCGACCACGTCGTCGGACTCTTCCGCGCCGTCGTCGGCTTCCTCCTCGCCTGCCACGGCGCGGCCACCCTCTTCGGCGTGCTCGGCGGCCCGCACGGCGGCCGCGTCCCGGACATCGGCCAGTGGCCCTCCTGGTGGGCGGCGGTCATCCAGCTCGCCGGCGGCCTCCTGGTGACGCTGGGCCTGTGCACCCGGACCGCGGCGGTGGTCTGCTCCGGCTCGATGGCCTACGCGTACTTCACCGTGCACCAGCCCAAGAGCCTGTTCCCCATCGAGAACGGCGGCGAGTCCGCCGCGCTGTTCTGCTGGGCCTTCCTGCTGACGGCCGCCCTCGGCCCCGGCCGCTGGTCACTGGACGCCCTCCGCGCGGGCCGCGGGGAGCCGCGCGAGGACGCGCGCGGGACATTGACACACTGGAAGGCATGAACAACCCCGCTCCCGCCTCAGCCGCCCCCCGCCGGCGTGCCCGTGTCCGTGCCCCCGAGCTGACCGGCAGGGGCGGCTGGCTGAACACCGGAGGCGAGAACCTGACGCTCGCGGACCTGCGGGGCAAGTGCGTCGTCGTGGATTTCTGGACCTTCTGCTGTGTCAACTGCCTGCACGTCATCGACGAGCTGCGCGAGCTGGAGGAGCGCCACGGCGACACCGTGGTGGTCGTCGGCGTTCACTCGCCCAAGTTCGTCCACGAGGCCGAGCACCGGGCCGTCGTCGACGCCGTCGAGCGCTACGGGGTGCACCACCCCGTCCTGGACGACCCCGAGCTGGCGACCTGGAAGCAGTACGCGGTGCGCGCCTGGCCCACCCTCGTCGTCATCGACCCCGAGGGGTACGTCGTCGCCCAGCACGCGGGTGAGGGGCACGTCCACGCCATCGAGAAGCTGGTGACGGAGCTGGAGGCCGAGCACGAGGCCAAGGGGACGCTGCGGCGCGGCGACGGCCCGTACGTGCCGCCGGAGCCGGAACCGACCGATCTGCGCTTCCCCGGCAAGGCGCTCGTCCTGCCCTCGGGCAACCTGCTGGTCACCGACACCACCCGGCACCAGCTGGTGGAGCTGGAGCCGGACGGCGAGACGGTGGTGCGGCGGATCGGCGAGGGGACGCGCGGGCTGGCGGACGGGCCGGGGGAGAAGGCCCGCTTCAACGAGCCGCAGGGCCTGGCGCTGCTCCCGGACGGCCGGGTGGCCGTCGCCGACACCGTCAACCACGCGCTGCGGGCCTGGGACCCGGCCGGCGGCGGGGTCACCACGCTCGCCGGCACGGGCCGCCAGTGGTGGCGGGGTTCGCCGACGGCCGGGCCCGCGCGCGAGGTGGACCTGTCCTCGCCGTGGGACGTCGCCTGGTGGCAGGGGCGGCTGTGGATCGCGATGGCGGGCGTCCACCAGCTCTGGGCGTACGACCCGGAGGCGGGGACGGTCTCGGTCGCGGCGGGCACCACCAACGAGGGCCTGGTGGACGGTCCGGCGGATCAGGCGTGGTTCGCGCAGCCGTCCGGGCTCGCGGCGGCCGGGGACCGGCTGTGGGTCGCCGACTCCGAGACCTCGGCGCTGCGCTGGGTCGAGCGCGGCGGCGGTGACGGCGGCGGTGAAGACGGCGACAGCGCGGGCGGCGGATTCGTGCTGCGCACGGCGGTCGGCACCGGCCTGTTCGACTTCGGCCACCGCGACGGAGCGGCCGGCCGGGCGCTGCTCCAGCATCCGCTGGGCGTCACCGCGCTGCCCGACGGATCGGTGGCGGTCTGTGACACCTACAACCACGCCCTGCGCCGCTACGACCCGGCGAGCGGCGAGGTCACCACGCTCGCCACGGATCTGCGCGAGCCGTCCGACGCCGTCCTGGCGGAGGACGACATCGTGGTCGTGGAGTCCGCCCGCCACCGGCTGACCCGGCTGCGGCTGCCCGAGGAGGCGGTGCGGGTCGAGTCCGTCGCCCACCGCACCCGGCGCGAGGCGACCGAGGTGGCGCCGGGGGCGCTCCGGCTGGACGTGGTCTTCCAGGCCCCGCCCGGCCAGAAGCTGGACGAGCGCTACGGCCCCTCCACCCGGCTCCTGGTCGGCTCCACGCCGCCGGAGCTGCTGGCGGACGGCGCGGGTCAGGGCACCGGCCTGGGCCGGGAGCTGGTGCTCGCCGACGGCGTCGCCGAGGGCGTGCTGCACGTCTCGGCGATGGCCGCCTCCTGCGACGACGACCCGGCGACGGAGTACCCGGCCTGCCATGTCCACCAGCAGGACTGGGGCGTGCCCGTACGCGTCACGGCAGGCGGCGTCTCCCGGCTGCCGCTGGTGCTGGCGGGGCTGGACGGCGACGCGTAGCGCCCGGCTGCGGGCCGCCCCCGGAAGAGGGGGCGGCCCGCCGGGCGCCTGATCCGCGGGCCGGGAGGCCCGGCCCGCGGAAAGTAACGCCTGGTGCCTGTGATCTTCCGCGGAGTAGGGTGCCCACCGGAGACCGGGGCGGCCTTTCGCACCGCCCCTCGACCAGGACCAGGACTCCGCGCCCGGGCGTGCTGTGCCCGCCGCGCACGGCCGGCGCGGCCGACACCACGGAGACCGGAAAGCGAGCAGCCATATGCAGGCGAGCACCCATGCGCGACCGACGTTCGTACTGGTGCACGGAGCCTTCGCGAACTCCTTCTCCTTCGCGCCGCTCCAGGCCGAACTCGCTCTCCTCGGGCACCGCTCGGCCGCCGTCGACCTCCCGGGTCACGGGTTCGCGGCGACCTACACCCGCGCCTACCAGGCGCCGCAGGACCCCGAAGGGCTCGCCACCGCGCCCGGTTCGATCAAGGGGGTCACACTCGCCGACAACGCCGCGCACCTGATCGGGTTCCTGGAACGGGCCAGGCGGAACGGCCCGGTGATCCTCGTGGCCCACAGCCGCGGCGGCGTCACGGCCACGGCCGCGGCCAACGCGCGGCCGGATCTGATCGACCGCATCGTCTACGTCTCGGCCTGGTGCCCGGTCGTCCTCGACGTGGGCGACTACTACGCCGAGCCGGAGATGGCCGGGGTCGACGCCGCCTCACTGGCCCTGGCGATGGCCGGGAACCCCGCCGAACTCGGCCTGCTGCGCGTCAACTTCCGCACCGCGGACCGGAACGCCCTCGCGGCGCTCAGGGCGGCGTTCCTCGCCGACGGCACAGACGAGGAGTTCCTGGCCTTCCTGAACACCTTCCAGCCCGACGAGAACCTGGACGCCGGCACCTCGGCCGACCGGGCGCGGGCCGCGACCTGGGGGAGGATCCCGAAGAGCTTCGTACGCCTGGCCGACGACGCGAGCATGCCGCTCGCCATGCAGGACCGGCTGATCCGCGAGGGCGACGAGCTGACGCCGGACAATCCCTACGACGTCCGCACCCTCGCAGGCAGCCATCTGAAGTGGCTGGTCGACCCGGCGCCGGCGGCCCGGGTCCTGGACGAGATCGCCGAGCTCACGGTCCGGGCCGCCGGCTGAGCGCCCGGCACCTCGTGCGCCCCGGCCCCCGGTGGGGACGCGGCGCGGCCCGGTCCGGGAACACCGGACCGGGCCGCGTACACGTCGCGCGGACGCCTTCCCTCCGGCGCCGCGTCAGGCGCGCCACTGGTGGCGGTGGTTCTCCTCGACGACCGGGGCCGCCGGGCTCGGCGGCTGCACACGGCGGCGCTTGAAGATGGCCACGTACGACGCCAGCCCGATGAAGCCGACCGCCATGAGGATCAGGCCGATCACATCGAGATTGACCCCGGAGATATCCCAGTTCACCCCGAAGGTCAGGATCGCGCCCACCGCGATCAGTACGATGGTCAGTGCCATGCCCATGAAGAACCGCCTCCGTCCGGCTGGTTGAGGGCCCGTTCAACCAATCGCGTACCCCTGGGAGGGACTTGCATTCCGGGCGGCGTTCGCACTCCCGGAACCCGGCCCGCCCGGCCGTTTCCGACGGCCTGTCGGCGAACGCCGCGGACCTGAGCCGACCCGCCTCCGTCAGGCCTCCAGAAAGGCCGTCAGGGCGTTCGCGAGCAGGAACGGGTCGTCGGCGCCGCACAGTTCGCGGGCGGAGTGCATCGACAGGATCGCCACACCGATGTCCACGGTGGCGATGCCGTGCCGCGCGGCGGTGATGGGGCCGATCGTCGTGCCGCAGGGGACGGCGTTGTTGGAGACGAACGACTGCCACGGCACCCCGGCCCGCTCGCAGGCGGCGGCGAAGACGGCGCGGCCGGTGCCGTCGGTGGCGTAGCGCTGGTTGACGTTGACCTTGAGGATCGGGCCGCCGTTCGGCATCGGGTGGTGGCCCGGCTCGTGGCGCTCGGGGTAGTTGGGGTGCACGGCGTGGCCGGTGTCCGAGGACAGGCAGACGGTGCCCGCGTACGCCCGCGCGCGGTCCTCGGGGCCGCCGCCGCGGGCGAGGACGGAGCGCTCCAGCACGTTGCCCAGCAGCGGGCCGTCGGCTCCGGTGTCGGACTGGCTGCCGTTCTCCTCGTGGTCGAAGGCGGCCAGTACCGGGATGTACGGCAGGTCACCGGCCCCGGCGGCCGCGATCAGGGCGGCGGCGCCGGCGTGGACGGAGAGCAGGTTGTCCATGCGCGGCCCGGCGAGCAGTTCGCGGTCGCGGCCGAGGTAGGCGGGCGGCTCGACGCTGTGGACCATCAGGTCCCAGCCGGCGATGTCGGCGGCGTCCAGGCCGGCCTCGGCGGCGAGGAAGTCCACCAGGTCGCCCTCGCGGGGCTCGCCCAGGCCCCAGACCGGCGTCATGTGGCGCTGCCGGTCCAGCTTCAGGCCGTCGTTGGCCTGCCGGTCGAGGTGGATGGCGAGCTGGGGGACGCGCAGCAGCGGCCGGTCCGCGTTCACCAGTCGGGTGGAGCCGTCGCGCAGGGCCAGCCGCCCGGCCAGGCCCAGATCGCGGTCGAGCCAGGTGTTGAGCAGGGTGCCGCCGTAGATCTCGACGGCGATCTGCCGCCAGCCGGCCGCGCCGGTGTCCGGTGCGGGCTTGACGCGCAGGTTCGGGGAGTCGGTGTGGGCGCCGACGATCCGGAAGGGGGTGGCGGGCGTGGCGCCCCCGGGCACGTACCAGGCGATGACCGCGCCGCCGCGCAGCACGTACCGGCCGCCGCCCTCGCCGTCCCAGGCGTCGGTCTCCTCCAGCCGCCGGAATCCCGCCCTCTCCAGCCGCTCGGCGGTGGTCGCGACCGCGTGGTACGGGGTGGGTGAGGCCGTGAGGAAGGAGGCCAGGTCGTCGGTGTGGCCACGGTCGAAGCGGCTGGAAGTGCTCATGTGCCCAGCATACGAACGGCGGGGGTCCCGCTCCCCCCTGACCTGGGAACGGGACCCCCGCCTGCCCGGCGTCCGCCCGTCCCGGGGACGGGCGGACGCGGGTGCCGTACGGAGCCGGGTCCCGGCCGGGACCCGGCTCCGAGCTCCGGTCGGAGCCGGCTCTGAAGGAGGCTCAGAAGGCGGCCTCGTCCAGCTCCATCACCGACAGGTCGGTGGCCTCGGCGATCTGCCGCTCGACGCCGACGCCCGGCAGGATGTTCGCGGCGAAGAACTTCGCGGCGGCGATCTTGCCCTCGTAGAACGCCCTGTCCTTGGCGGCGGCGCCCGGCAGCTTGTCGGCGGCCACGGCGGCGCCCCTGAGGAGCAGGTAGCCGATGACGACGTCGCCGGAGGCCATCAGCAGGCGGGTGGTGTTCAGGCCGACCTTGTAGATGGACTTGACGTCCTTCTCGGTGGCGGCCAGGTCGGTCAGCATGGTGCCGACGATGGCCTCCAGGTCGCCGGCGGCCTTGGCGAGCTGCTCGCGGGCGCCGGCCAGGTCCTCGCCGCCGGCGGCCTCGGCCAGGAACTTCTTGATCTCCTCCGACAGGGCGGTCATCGCCTGGCCCTGGTCGCGGACGATCTTGCGGAAGAAGTAGTCCTGGCCCTGGATCGCGGTGGTGCCCTCGTAGAGGGTGTCGATCTTGGCGTCCCGGATGTACTGCTCGACCGGGTACTCCTGCAGGTAGCCGGAGCCGCCGAAGGTCTGCAGCGACTGGGCGAGCTGCTCGTAGGACTTCTCCGAGCCGTAGCCCTTGACGATCGGCAGCAGCAGGTCGTTCAGGCGCTTGGCGGCGGATGCGTCCTCGCCGGCGGTCTCCTTGGCCAGGACCTCGTCCTGGACGGTGGCGGTGTAGAGCACCAGCGAGCGCATGCCCTCGGCGTACGCCTTCTGCGTCATCAGCGAGCGGCGCACGTCGGGGTGGTGGGTGATGGTGACGCGCGGGGCGGTCTTGTCCGTGAACTGGGCCAGGTCGGCGCCCTGGACGCGCTCCTTGGCGTACTCCAGCGCGTTGAGGTAGCCGGTGGACAGGGTGGCGATGGCCTTCGTGCCGACCATCATCCGCGCGAACTCGATGATCTTGAACATCTGGCGGATGCCGTCGTGCTTCTCGCCCATCAGCCAGCCCTTGGCCGGGCGGTTGGCGCCGAAGGTCATCTCGCAGGTGTTGGAGGCCTTCAGGCCCATCTTGTGCTCGACGTTGGTGGCGTAGGCGCCGTTGCGCTCGCCGAGCTCGCCGGTGGACCAGTCGAAGTCGTACTTGGGCACGATGAACAGGGACAGGCCCTTGGTGCCCGGGCCGTGGCCCTCGGGGCGGGCGAGGACGAAGTGCACGATGTTCTCGGACATGTCGTGCTCACCGGAGGTGATGAAGCGCTTGACGCCCTCGATGTGCCAGGAGCCGTCGTCCTGCCTGATCGCCTTGGTTCGGCCGGCGCCCACGTCGGAGCCCGCGTCGGGCTCGGTGAGGACCATGGTGGAGCCCCACTGCCTGTCGGCCATGAGCTCGGCTATCTTCTTCTGCTCCTCGGTGCCCTCCTCGTGGAGGACACCGGCGAAGGCGGGGCCGGACGCGTACATCCACACGGCCGGGTTGGAACCGAGGATGGTCTCGGCGAAGGCCCACAGCAGGGAGCGCGGGACGGTGGTGCCGCCGATCTCCTCCGGGATGCCCAGCCGCCACCACTCGGCGTCCATGTACGCCTGGTAGCTCTTCTTGAAGGACTCCGGGACCGGAGCGGTGTTGGTCTCGGGGTCGAACACCGGCGGGTTGCGGTCGGCGTCCTCGTAGGAGGCGGCCAGTTCGTTCTCCGACAGGCGGGCGACCTCGGCCAGCACGCTCTTGGCGGTCTCGACGTCCATCTCCGCGAACGGGCCGGTGCCGTACACCGTGTCGCGGCCGAGTACCTCGAAGAGGTTGAACTCGATGTCGCGGAGATTCGACTTGTAGTGCCCCATGGCGACGGCTCCGTAGTGGATAGGGGGAGGAGACTCCTCCCTACGCGTACCAGAAAGTAGCTCTCATCATGCTACCCGTCGGTAATAAGAAGCAACCCGATCCGCGCGACTGTGATGGAACTCCCCGGAGGCCGCCTTGACGCCGGACCGCCCCCGCGGCGGGGCGGGAGGGGGTCCGAAGTCGATACGCTTGCGCCCATGTACGGCTACGACCAGACCGGAAACGCGGGGCAGCACGCCGGTCACGGCGGCCACACCGGCCACCCGGGGCACACCGGCCATCCCGGGCACGGCGCACACGCCGGACAGCACCCCGGACAGCACTACGGGCAGCAGCCGCCGCCGTCCGGTTACGGCCAGCAGCCGCTCTACCCGGAGCCCTCGCCGCCGTCGCTGGCCGAGGCCGTACGGGCCTTCACCACCGGGGTGATGTCCCCCGAGGACTTCCAGGCGATCTTCGCCACGTCGAAGGTGTACTGCCCGCGCGGCGACACCCCGGGCTTCCTGGCGCTGCACAACACCCAGCAGCCGGTGATCCCGATGTTCACCACGCTCAAGGAGCTGCGCGCGTACGCGGGCAAGGAGTCGAAGTACTTCGTGATCACCGGCGCGGAGGTGCTCGACCTGCTGCCGTCGGGCTACGGCTTCGTGCTGGACATGGAGGGCGAGCACCGGATCGTCTTCGACGCCAAGGCGGTCGAGGAGATGGTCGACTTCGCGATGCGCCGGATGTACGGCTGATCCGCTGATCCGCGCGGGGCGTGACCGGGTGCGGCCGGGCGCCCGGAGCGCGGGGGCGCCGCAGGGGGCTGCCGGGGGCGTGCGGGCAGTGGGAGTTCGCGCCGCCCGTGCCGTGCGCTCCTGGCGTTCTGTTGAACGTTGAAATACTCTGGTGCCTCCAGGCTTCCCGAGGAGGTCCAGATGCCGGCGATCACCGCCGAGAACCCGCTCGCGCTCCCCCGTGTCACCGCTCCGGCGGACGCCCGCCCGCGCCGCGTCCTGCACACGGCCACGGCTCCCTCCGGCTTCGAGGGCGAGGGCTTCCCGGTGCGCCGGGCGTTCGCCGGGATCGACCACGTGCACCTGGACCCGTTCATCATGATGGACCAGATGGGTGAGGTGGACTACGAGGCCGGCGAGCCGAAGGGGACCCCCTGGCACCCCCACCGGGGCTTCGAGACCGTCACGTACATCATCGACGGCGCCTTCGTCCACCGGGATTCCCACGGCGGCGGCGGCACCATCTCCGACGGCGATACCCAGTGGATGACCGCGGGCTCCGGTCTGCTGCACATCGAGACCCCGCCCGAGGAACTGGTCGTCTCCGGCGGCCTCTTCCACGGCCTGCAGCTGTGGGTCAACCTGCCGGCCAGGGACAAGATGACCGGCCCCCGCTACCAGGACATCCGCGGCGGCGGCGTCAGGCTGCTGACGTCGGGCGACGGCGGTGCGCTCCTGCGCGTCATCGCGGGGGAGCTGGACGGCCACGAGGGCCCGGGCGTCACGCACACGCCGATCACGGTGATCCACGCCTCGGTGAGCCCCGGCGCCGAGGTCACGCTCCCCTGGCGTCCGGACTTCAACGCCCTCGCGTACGGCCTCGCGGGCCGGGGTTTCGCCGGCGGGGAGAGGCGGCCCTTCGGGATGGGCCAGACGGCCGTCTTCGGCGACGGCGGCGCGCTCACCGTCCGCGCCGCCGCGGAGCAGGACTCCCGCAGCGAGAACTTCGAGGTGGTCCTGCTCGGCGGCCTGCCGATCCGCGAGCCGGTGGCCCACTACGGCCCGTTCGTGATGAACAGTCACGCCGAACTGGTCCAGGCGTTCGACGACTTCAGGACGGGACGGCTGGGGACGGTCCCGGCCGACGCCCACTGACGCGGCGCGGACGTGCGGACGCGGGGCCCGGCCGCTCAGCCCCAGTCCGGCCCCTCGTCGGCCTCGTGGAGCTCGAACCAGATGCTCTTCCCCGCGCCCCTGGGCTCCACCCCCCACGAGTGCGCCAGCATCTCCAGCAGCAGCAGACCGCGTCCGCGGGAGGCCAGCTCGCCGGGGTGGCGCCGGTGGGGCAGCTCGTCGCTGGAGTCCGCGACCTCGACACGCAGCCGCCGCGAACCGGGCCCGCCCTCCAGTTCGGCGCTGAGCGTGGCGTCCCACTCGGTGTGGACCAGGGCGTTGGTCAGCAGCTCCGACAGCAGCAGGACGGCGCCCTCCACCTGGTCCTCCACCGCCCAGTCGAACAGCAGTTCGCGCAACTGGTGGCGGGCGTCGGCGATCCGGATCTGCTCGGACTGCGACACCGACATCACCAGACGGCGCACCAGGGGGCGCGGGCGCGCCTCGGGCGCGCCGCCCTCGCGGTTCAGCAGCAGCAGCGCGATGTCGTCCTCGCGTCCGCCCGCGCGCGGTTCCATGCCGTGCCCGGCGCCGGTCGCATGGCGGGTCGGAGCACCCTGCATCGCGCGGATCAGCGTGTCGGCGAGGTTCTCCGGCGATCCCCCGTGCTCTCCCAGGACCTTGCGCAGCCGCTCCCATCCGGCGTCGTAGTCCAGGCCGCCGGCCTCGATGAGCCCGTCGGTGCACATCAGCAGCGTCTCGCCCCGGCCCAGCGCCACCCGGGTGGTGGGGTAGCCGGCGTCCCCGACGACCCCCAGCGGCGGCCCGGGCGTCACCGAGCAGGTCAGCACCGCGCCGTCGGCCAGGCGGAGCACCGGGTCGGGGTGGCCGGCGCGGGCGATGTCGAGCGCGCCGTCCGGATCGGCCTCCACGTACAGGCAGGTGGCGAAGCGGTGGTCGTCGGCCGGATCCGCGTCCGCCCGCCCGGCGGCGCTGCCGGGTTCGGGCAGGTCGCCGGTCTCCATCCCGGCCAGGAAGCGGTTGGCGCGGGCGAGCACCGCGTCGGGCCGGTGCCCCTCCGCGGCGTAGGCGCGCAGCGCGATCCGCAGGTGCGTCATGACCCCCGCGGCGCGTACGTCGTGCCCCTGTACGTCGCCGATGACCAGGGCGGTGCGGCCGGACGGCAGCGGGATCACGTCGTACCAGTCGCCCCCGACCTGGAGGCCGCCGCCGACCGGCAGGTACCGGCTGACCACCGTCATGCCCGGGACGGCGGTGCGGTGGGCGGGCCGCATGGTGCGCTGGAGGCTGTCGGCCAGTTCCCGCTTGGACTCCTGGACGTACACCCGTGACAGGGCCTGCGACAGCATCCGCGCCACCGACACCAGTAGCTGGCGCTCGTCGGGGGTGAAGGCGAGGGGGGTGTCGAAGGCGAGCAGCCAGGCGCCGATCGTCCGGCCGCCCACGATCAGCGGCAGATAGGCCCAGGCCCGGCGCCCGTGGCTCTCGACCAGGGGCCAGACGGCGGGGAAGCGGCGGCGGTAATCGTCGGGGGAGGACAGGTAGACGGCCCGGCCGGTGCGGACGGCCACGCTGCCGGGATAGTCGCTCTCCAGCGTCGTCTCGCCGACAGCCCGCCGGCGGTGCTCGTCCGGCCCGTAGAAGCCGATCGGGGTCAGCCGGTCCCCCTTGACGCCGTAGATGATCTGGGAGGAGGGCGCGAGGCCGGGCAGCGACATCTGGGCCACCACCCGCAGTACCTCCTGCGTGGTCTGCGCCTCGGCCAGCGCCTTTCCCACGTCCAGCAGGAAGGCCTCGCGCGAGTGCCGCCACTCGGCGACGGCCGGGGCCCGGGCGGCGGGGGACTGCACGGCCGGGGTGGACGCGCCCGGGGGCCGCTCGGAGGCGATCTCCACCGGATACGTCTCCAGGGGGATCTCCGAGACGTTCCTGCCGGCCCCGGCGGAGCCGGTCGGCCAGGGAACCTCGGTCAGCAGTCCGTACAGCACGAAGGACTGGCCCGGCTCCGGCCCCATCAGGGTCCGCCCGGCCAGGGCCAGCCGGTTGCGCACGATCCGCAGGACGGTGCCGTCGGGCGCCACCACCCGCTGCAGCGCCTCGGCGATCGTGCCCTCGGCGATGGCGAGGGCGGCGACGTTGGCCAGTTCGGCGTAGTCGAGTGCGTGGAAGCGGGAGCGCAGGGCGCTCTCGGTCAGGACGGTCTCCTCGGGGGGCAGGCCCAGCAGCCGGGCGGCGGTGGCGTCCAGCGTCATGACGCCGGCCGTGTTGTCCCAGCGCCACAGGCCGACTCCGTTGGCAGCGAGAATGTCCTCGGTGTGCACTTTTCCACCTTATGTGCTCACTTCCGGGGGCACCCGGTGGAAGGCGGGCCGGACGGTAGTCTGTGGGGCGTGTGCGCCCCTCGCCGACGAGCGGCCGGCGGCCCGACACCAACCGACAACCTGACGACTTGGACGAATGATGCATCGGTACCGGTCCCACACCTGCGGCGAGCTCCGTGCCGCGGACATCGACACGGATGTCCGCCTCTCCGGCTGGCTGCACAATCGGCGGAACCTGGGCGGCATCCTCTTCATCGATCTCCGCGACCACCACGGGATCGTCCAGCTCGTCGTCCGCCCCGACACCGACCCCTACGAGGCGCTGAGCTCGATCTCCAAGGAGTCGGTCGTCCGCGTCGACGGCCGGGTCGTCGCCCGCGGCGAGGAGAACGTCAACCCCGAGCTGCCCACCGGCGAGATCGAGGTCGAGGTCGCCGAGGTCGAGGTGCTGGGCGGTGCCGGCCCGCTGCCGTTCACCATCAACACCGAGGACGGCGTGAACGAGGAGCGGCGTCTGGAGTACCGCTTCCTCGACCTGCGCAAGGAGCGCATGCACCGCAACATCATGCTGCGCTCGGCGGTCATCTCCACCATCCGGCAGGAGATGACGGCACTCGGCTTCAACGAGCTGGCCACCCCGATCCTGTCGGCCACCTCCCCCGAGGGCGCGCGCGACTTCCTGGTGCCCTCCCGGCTGCACGCGGGGAGGTTCTACGCGCTGCCGCAGGCCCCGCAGCAGTTCAAGCAGCTCCTGATGATCGCGGGCTTCGACCGCTACTTCCAGATCGCGCCCTGCTTCCGCGACGAGGACGCCCGCGCCGACCGCTCGCCGGGCGAGTTCTACCAGCTCGACATGGAGATGAGCTTCGTCGAGCAGGAGGACGTCTTCGGCGTCATCGAGAAGGTCATGACCGACCTCTTCGAGAAGTTCGGCAACGGGCGCCACGTCACCTCGCCCTTCCCGCGCATCCCCTTCCGCGAGGCGATGCTCAAGTACGGCAGCGACAAGCCGGACCTGCGCGTGGGGCTCGAACTGACCGACGTCTCGGACGTCTTCGCCGGCTCGGAGTTCAAGGCGTTCGCGGGTAAGCACGTGCGCGCCCTGGCCGTGCCCGGCACCGCCGGCCAGCCGCGCAAGTTCTTCGACCAGATGGGCGAGTTCGCCGTGGAGCAGGGCGCCAAGGGCCTGGCCTGGGTGCGCGTGGGCGACGACGGGAAGCTGACCGGCCCGATCGCCAAGTTCCTCACCGGGGAGAACGTCTCCGCGCTGCTGTCCCGCCTGGACGCCGGGCCGGGCACGGCCGTCTTCTTCGGCGCGGGAGAGTTCGACGAGGTCTCGAAGATCATGGGCGCGGTCCGCGTCGAGGCCGGGCGCCGCACCGGCCACTTCGAGGAGAACGTCTTCCGCTTCTGCTGGATCGTCGACTTCCCGATGTTCGAGAGGAACGAGGACACCGGGCAGATCGAGTTCTCCCACAACCCGTTCTCCATGCCGCAGGGCGGCCTGGAGGCGCTGGAGACCCAGGATCCGCTGGACATCCTGGCGTGGCAGTACGACATCGTCTGCAACGGCGTCGAGCTGTCCTCCGGCGCGATCCGGAACCACGAGCCGGAGATCATGTACAAGGCCTTCGAGATCGCCGGCTACAGCCACGAGGAGGTCGAGCGCGAGTTCGGCGGCATGCTGCGCGCCTTCCATTTCGGCGCCCCGCCGCACGGCGGCATCGCCCCGGGCATCGACCGCATCGTGATGCTGCTGGCGGATGAGCCCAACATCCGCGAGACCATCGCCTTCCCGCTCAACGGCAACGCCCAGGACCTGCTGATGGGCGCCCCGAGCGAGGTCGACGAGGCCCGGCTGAAGGAGCTTCACCTGTCGGTGCGCAAGCCGCCGCAGGTCAAGAAGGCCGACTGACGGGCACGGCGTCACGCGCCGACGGGCCGGGACCGCGCCGCGGTCCCGGCCCGTCCGCATCTCACAGGAAGCGGCGGACCGGCGTCACGGCGGCCTCCCGCACCCGCTGCACGACCGGCCGCCTGCGCCAGCGGGCGCCCACGATGCGCACGCTCCGGCCCAGGTCCGCGTCGTAGTCCCGGTCCAGCCCCGCGGTGAAGTCCTCGTCCAGGACGACGAGCATGACCTCCTCGTCGTGGTCCATCGAGCGCCGGTTGAGGTTTGTGGAGCCCACCAGCGAGGCGATCCCGTCCACCGTCACGGTCTTGGCGTGCATCATCGTCGGCTGGAAGTGCCAGATCCGCACCCCGCACGCCAGCAGTTCCTCGTAGTGGTTCTGCCCGGAGAGCTGGGAGGCCCGCTGGTCGGTGTGCGGGCCGGGCAGCAGGATCTCCACCTCCACCCCGCGGCGCGCGGTGGCGCACAGCATCTCGACGAAGTACGGGTCGGGCGCGAAGTACGCCGTGGCCAGCCGTACGCGCTCCTGCGCCGTCTCCAGCACCACCCGCAGCAGCGTCTGCATGTCCTGCCAGCCGAAACTGGCCGAACCGCGCACCACCTGCACCACGGAGCCGCCCTGCGGCTCGTGCTCGACGAAGCGGTCCCGCTCGTCGAACAGCACCTCCGCGCACTCCGCCCAGTTCTGCGCGAACGCGGCGGCGATGCCGTCCACGGCCGGGCCGCGCACCCGCACATGGGTGTCGCGCCACTCGCGCTCGTCGCGGGCGTCGCCGCACCACTCCTGGGCGATCCCCACCCCGCCGGTGAAGGCCGTCCGCTCGTCCACCACCAGCACCTTGCGGTGGCAGCGGTGGTTCTGTTTCAGCGGGGAGAGCCACAGCGGCTTGCGGAACCAGGCCACCCGCACCCCGGCCCGGTCCATCATCTCCAGCAGGTCCTTCTCGATCAGCCGGCTGCCGAAGCCGTCCAGCAGCAGCCGCACCCGCACCCCGGCGCGGGCGCGCTCGGCCATGGCGTGGGCGAACTCGCGGGCGATCTCGCCGCGCCAGTACACGAACGTCATCATGTCGACGGTGTGCTCGGCGGCCCGGACGCTCTCCAGCATCGCGGGGAAGATCTCGTCCCCGTTGCGCAGCGCGGTCAGCTCGTTCCCCTCGGTCGCGGCGATCCCGATCAGCCGCTCCAGCCGCCGCCGCAGCCGCCGCTTGCGCCTGTCCGCCTCGTCGTTCACGACGCCCATGGCCCCTTCCTCCCGGGCTCCTGGACTTCCGCCGAATCGAAAATCCTCTCGGTCCGCTTATGCCCACCGATCCGGTTCTCACAGATCGCTTCCGAACCAGTGGTCCCGCCTTCTCCGTTCCGGTCGGGGACCGGGTGGGTGGGGCCGGGCGGCGAGATGCTCCAGCAGCTCCTGGTGACGGAACTGGTAGGCGCCCCCGGCGGCGCGCAGCAGCCCGATCTCGTAGCAGTGGTGGAGCAGGTTCCCGAGCCGCCATGGAAGCCTGCGGCGTGTGCACAGAAGAAGTGAGGCGTGGCGCAGTGTCGCCGGCCCGCCCAGCACGGCGCGCAGTCCCCGGGCGGCGGGGACCGTGTCCTTGAGCGACAGCAGGAAGCCCCACCCGACGACGAGGACCAGTCCGAGGATCGCCATGGTGGGAATCAGGGCGGGGCCTTTGAACAGGAAGAACTGCTCGTAGGCGGGCAGCGCCAGGATTTCCACGCTCTCCAGCGCTCCGATGAGGGCGGCCGAGACCAGGCAGGCGGTCAGGTCGCCGCGCAGCGCGCTGCGCGGATCGCCGGCGGAGTGATGCCGGGGGCCGAGCGTGAGGTGGAGCAGGCAGCCGAAGCCCACCCAGCCGGGTACGACCGGCCAGTGGACGAACTCCCCGGCGGGATACGGGAACGTCCCGGACGCGGACTGACCGAGCCGCTCGTAGAAGAGGGCGCCGCCCACCCCGCCGAAGGCTCCGCTCACCAGCGCCGCCGTCGCCGTGCGCCGGAGCCCGGAGGGTGTGGTGAGGGGCCGCAGGGACAGCCGCGCCGGCTGCGGCCAGGCGACGGCGTAGGCCGCCGCGCCCGCCACGACCACCCACACCGCCGAGAAGGCGGCCAGACTGTCGGTCGTGCTGTTGGAGCTGTCGGTCAGGACGAAGGGCACCAGGAACAGCAGGAGGACCAGCGCGAAGAGCAGCCCGCTGACGACACGGGCCCTGCGGGGGCCGGCCAGCGGCCACAGCTCGTGGAGCACGATGTCCGTGCCCGACAGCCGGCGGCCCGCCACCGTGCGGGGCGGCATGGCCGTGTTGCCGTGCAGATAGGCGGCGAGGACCGCCAGGTGACGCCATACGGCCGCCGGGTCCGGTCGCGCCCGGGACCGCCGCCCGCCCTCCTCGGGCGGTGCGTTGACGGCCGCCTTGACGAAGCGGTCCAGCAGGTAACCGTGGAGCTCGCCGCTCTCCGCCAGACGCACCAGGTCCTTCGGGTCGCGGAGGAACGCGCCGCTTTCGGGGTCGCGCTCCTCGTACACGACGGCCGTCAGCGTCAGCCGCCAGGGGGTGTCGAGGGCGTCGACCAGCATGGCGGGGGCCGAGGGCGCGCCCAGCGCGTCCAGCAGGGGCTCCCAGCGGGCGAGGTTCCGCGCCGAGTAGCCGACCCTGGATTCGAGGTAGGAGCGGATGTCCCCGGTGGCCACCCGGGCGATCTCGATCCGCGTCGCTCCCTGGAGCTGGGCCTCTGCCGCGACCAGCGCCTCGTAGTGCGGGCGGCGGCAGGTGAGGACCACAGGGGCCTTCTCCTCCCGCCAGTGGTGGTCCTCGACGGCACGCAGCAGTTGCGCGGCCCGGGAGTTGTAGCCGGGCCGCGGGGCGGCGTCCATCTCGTCCAGGCCGTCGACGACCGGCATCACGAGGTTCGCGTCCACCACGGAGCGGGCCTCCCGGCGGGGCAGCTGGAACGCTTCGGTCAGATGACGGACGAGCCAGTCCCGCACGGAGCCGCCGGGCCAGGAGGACGCGGACAGACGGACCGCAACAGGCTCGGCGGGGGCGCGGCCCCGCGTCAGCCCGAGGATCAGCGCCACGGCGAGAACGGTCTTCCCCGTCCCGGCGTCCGCGGAGCCGTCACCGGCGGAGCCCGTGACGGCCAGGCGGCCGGGGGAGAGGGAACGGTAGTACGCGGCGATGTCGCGCATACCGCCTCCGGTCCGCCCGCCCCCCTCTCCGCCGGAGGCGGCCCCCGGGTCCGCGGTCCGGGTGAACCGGAGGTCGATCCTGGTGTTGAGGGCCTGGCGGTCGCCGCCGAGGAGCTGTTTGTACTGCCGTCCCTCCTCCGCCAGGACCGCCTCCGCCAGTTCCGCGGCGATCGTCGCCGCGGTCCGGTGCTCCCGTAACGCCCGGACGGCGGCCCACAGGCCCCCCACCGCGAGGCCCACGCCGGCCAGTCCCACCAGGAGCCCCGCGGTGTCTCCGGTGCTGCCGCCCCCCTCCCGTAGCGCACCGGCCGTCCAGGCCACGGAGGCCAGGCACAGCAGCCCGCACAGCCAGGCCGCCGTGTAACTCACCGCGCGTCGCCAACTCGTCACCACCTCCCCATCGTCTCCGAGGGGGCATGGCGGGTAGCCGGCAGTGACCGAATCGTGAGGCCGCCCGAACCGGAGACCGGGAACGGCTCCTGGCGCGGGCCTTCGCGGGGGCGGAGGCTGTGCGGCATGGAGTGGAGCACGGGGGAGAGGACGGGGGCGGCCGTCTGCGCACCGGCGGTCCTGCTGGGGGGCGCGGCCTGCTCGGCGGAGCGGGAGGAGCCGTTCAGCGACCGGGCCGTGATCGAGGTCGACCGGCCGGTCGCACCGGTCGACGAGGCGGTGCGCATACGCGTCACCGACCTGGCGCCGGGACAGGAGATCACAGTCTCCGCCGAGACCGGCAGCCTGCACGGCGACCGGCGCAGCCGGGCGGTCTTCCGCGCGGATGGGAAGGGCGTGGTCGGTCTGGCCCGGGCCGAGCCGCCGCGGGGCACTTACGGCGGGGCCGACGGCATGGGCCTGTTCTGGTCGATGAAGGCGGAGCGCGAAGGCGTCGGGGCCTACTGGAGCGAGCCCCCGCACCAGCGACCCGGACTCGATGTCCGCCTGACCGTCACCGGCAGGGGCGCCGGGCTCGCCGAGCGGACCCTGACGAGGCTCCAGATGGCCGGGGGCTTACGGCACCGGGAGCTGACCGTGGACGAGGACGGGGTGGCCGGCACGCTCCACCTGCCGCCCAAGGGGGCTCCGAAGGCCGCGCCCGCGCTGGTGATCGGTGGTTCCGAGGGCGGCGACAGCATGCGGGGCATCGCCGCGCTGCTCGCCTCGCGCGGCCATCCGGCGCTCTCCGTCTGCTGCTTCGACTGCGAGGGGCGGCCGAAGGAGCTTGCGCGGATCGGGCTGGAGTACTTCGCCGGGGCCGCCGGACTACTCGCCCGGCAGCGCGCCGCCGCCCCCGGCCGTCTGCTCGTCATCGGTTCGTCGCGCGGCAGCGAACCGGCCCGGATGCTCGCGCAGTACCACCCCGGGCTCGTCGAGGACGCCTACTTCCACCGCGGGACGCCGCAGGGCCTGCGGGAGGCGGGCACCGTGCCCGGGATCACGGGCCGTCTGCCGGGGTACGCCGCGATCCCGTACGCCGTCGGCGACTTCGACGGCGACGGTCGCGACGACGTCCTCGCCCGGCCCCGGGAGCAGGGCGGGCTGATCGTCGTGTCCGGCGACGCGAAGGGCCTGGGGCGGGGGCGGGGCCCGGTCGCCCTGGAGGGGGTCAGGGCGTCCTACGTCCGCGCTCCGGCCGTCGGCGACCTGAACGGCGACGGCCGCGACGACGTGGCCTTGCGCACCCCGGGGAAGGACCGCCGCGTCGGCCGGGTGACCGTCCTCCTCGGCGGCCCCGGAGGGCTGGACGACGGCCGCGCCACCGTGATCGACCGGTACGCCATCGGCCTGGACGGCAGGCCGGCGCACTCCGGCGACCGGGACTTCTTCGGCCTGGACCTCCACATCGCCGACCTGGACGCCGACGGCCGAGCCGAGCTCCTCATCGGCACCTTCGGCTTCGACCAACCGCGCAAGGACGCCGGTTACCGGATCCTGAGCGGGACGGAGCCGGGCCCGTCCACCACCGACCGCCGCTTCGTGGCCACGAAGGACTTCGGCGGCTGACCCGGGTGCCGGCCCGCACCCCCGCCCCGTACGCGGCCGGGGCCCGGCAGCGGCGCCTCCCTTTCGGGAGGACCGCTGCCGGGCCCCGGATGCCGCACCGCTCCCCGTCCCCACGGGCCGGTGCGGCCGGGGCCGCCGCGCCTTCCGCTCGCGCGCCGGCGGCCCCGGGTCTCGGCGGGCCCGGGCGCGGCTCAGTCGCGCGCGGCGACCGGCTCGCGCTCGTCCGCCTTCGCGGTGGGACCGTTCAGCTCGCGCTGGAGCTTCTCGCCCTCGACGTCGACGTTGGGCACGACCTTGTCCAGCCAGCGCGGCAGCCACCAGGCGGACTTGCCCAGCAGTGCCAGGACGGCCGGGACGACGGCCATGCGGATCACGAAGGCGTCGAAGAGGACGGCGACGGCCAGACCGAAGCCGATCATCTTGATCATCGACTCGGAGGAGCCGATGAACCCGGCGAAGACGCTGATCATGATCAGCGCGGCCGCGGTCACCACGCGCGCCCCCAGCTCGAAGCCGGTGACGACCGCCTCGTGCGGGGTCTCGCCGTGGACGTGGGCCTCGCGCATCCGGGTCACGAGGAAGACCTCGTAGTCCATCGCCAGGCCGAAGACCAGGCCGATCATGAGGATCGGCATCAGGCTCATGACCGGGCCGGTCTGCTCCACGCCGAAGACGTCGGCCAGCCAGCCCCACTGGAAGACCGCCACGACCGAGCCGAGGGCGGCGACCACCGAGAGCAGGAAGCCGAGCGCGGCCTTGAGCGGGACCAGGACCGAGCGGAACACCACGATCAGCAGCAGGAACGCCAGGCCGACCACGAGGATCAGGTAGGGCACCAGGGCGTCGTCCATCTTCTGCGAGACGTCGATGGCCATGGCGGTCTGGCCGGTGACCAGGACACTCGCGCCGGTGGCCTCGGCGATGCCGCCGGCCTGCCCGCGGATGTCGTGGACCAGGTCCTCGGTCGCGGCGCTGCTGGGCGCGGACTTCGGGATGACCGTGATCATCGCGGTGTCGCCGGCCTTGTTGAACGTGGGGGGCATCGCGGCGGCGACCCCGTCCAGGCCCTGGAGCCTCTCGGCGGTGGCACCGGCGGCGGCCTCGGGGTCGTCGCTGTCCTCGGCGTCCACGGTCACGATCAGCGGGCCGTTGGTGCCGGGGCCGAAGCCCTCGGCGATCAGGTCGTAGGCGCGGCGCTGGGTGGTGCTGGTGGGCTGGGAGCCGTCGTCGGGCAGGTTGAGCTGGAGGTCCTTGGCGGGGACGGCCAGCAGGCCGAGTCCGACGACGCTCACCAGCAGCACCGCGACCGGGCGGCGCAGCACGAAGCGGGCCCAGCGGGTGCCCGCGCCGTCCTTGGTCCCGGCGGCCGGGGCCGCCGCGCCGTCCTTCGCGCGCTGCTTGCGCGGCAGGACCTTCTTCCCGGCGAAGCCGAGCAGGGCGGGGATCAGGGTCAGGGCGACCAGCACGGCCAGGACGACCGAGCCGCCGGCGGCCAGACCCATCTTGGTCAGGATCGGGATGTTGACCACCGACAGGCCGACCAGGGCGATGACGACGGTCAGACCTGCGAAGACCACCGCCGAGCCGGCCGTTCCCGTGGCGCGGCCGACCGCCTCCAGGGGCTCGCGGCCCTCGGCGAGTTCGGCGCGGTAGCGGGAGACGATGAACAGCGCGTAGTCGATGCCGACGGCCAGGCCGATCATCGTCGCCAGGATCGGGGTGGTGGTGTTGAGGTCGAGGGGCACGGTCACGGCGGTGATGACCGCGACGGTGACGCCGACGCCTATCAGGGCGGTGAGCAGCGGCAGCCCGGCGGCGACCAGGGAGCCGAAGGTGATCAGCAGCACGATCGCGGCGATGGCCACACCGATGACCTCGGCGGCGCCGGTGTGCGGGACCGCCGCCATCGCGTCGCCGCCGGTCTCCACCGTCAGCCCGGCCTCCCGGCCCTCCTCTGCGGCGGCCTTGAGCGCCTCGCGCGACTCCTCGGTCAGCTCGAAGCCGGAGACCTCGTAGGTGACCTGCGAGTAGGCGATGGTCTGGTCCGGGCTCACGGCGCGGGCCCGGAAGGGATCGACGGCCTGCTGGACCTGATCGCCCTTCGCCAGTTCGGCCACGACCTCGCCGACGGCCGCCTTGTTCTCCGGGTCGGTTATCTTCTCGCCGTCGGGCGCCTTGAGGACGACCCGCGCGGTGGCGCCGTCGGGGCTGCTGCCGGGGAATCGTTCCTCCAGCAGCTCGAACGCCTTCTGCGCCTCGGTGCCGGGAATGGTGATGTTGCCGGAGGCCGCCGAGGACGCGGAGGCGGCGAGGCCGCCCGTGACCGCCAGCACCACCACCCACAACAGGGCGACCAGCCCGCGCCGCCGGAAGGCGAGGCGGCCGAGCCGGTACAGGAACGTGGCCATGAGAGTGAGGACTCCTGGTTGGGAGGAATTGGGACTCGGGAAAGGACGGGAGGTCCGGCCGCCGGGACGCCCGCCCCGGCCGCCGGCCTGGACCGGCCGGTCAGGAGAGGCCGAGCGAGGGGAAGACGACCGCGTTCAGATAGCGCTCCATGTACGCGGCGTCCGCGTCCCGGTTCTCGATCAGCTTGCGGGTGCCCAGCGCCCCGATGATCAGGTGCGGGACGAACTCGATCGCCGGGTTGGCGGGATCCACCTCTCCGCGTTCGGCGGCCCTGTGCACGGCGGCGTCGAACGCCTCCAGGCCGGGCCGGATGTGCAGCTCGTACAGGGCCTGCCACAGTTCGGGATCCTTGGAGACGGCGTGTGCCAGGCCGTTCAGCAGGGCGGTGTCCTCGGAGGCGTGGCAGATGAAGTCGCTCACCATCTGCCGCAGGTCCCCGGTCAGGGAACCGGTGTCGGCGTCCTCCGTGTGGCTCTTGCCCAGATGGCGCAGAGCGGTGGCGACCAGCTTGGGCTTGCTCTCCCACTGGCGGTAGAGGGTCGCCTTGCTGGACTTGGTGCGCGTCGCCACCGCGTCCATCGTCAGCGCCTCGTACCCCTGCTCGCGCACCAGGGCGACCACGGCCGTGAACACCTCGTGCTCCCGCTCCGGGGTCAGCCGGGTGCGGCGGGTGGGTGTGGCGGCGGCCGCCTGATCGGACATCTGCGCCCTCCGGTGGGAACGAAACGGTTTCGTACACCTGGAGTGTAGGGGGCCGGGGGATCGAAACGCAAAAGTATCGAAACGATTCCGTTTTCCGTGCCGCGTTCGGCCTGTCCGGATCGCCCTGTCCCGTCCCGCCGGGGCTACCCGGCGAGTCCGGCGAAGGCCCGGTGGAAGGCCGCCCGCGTCGGGGAGCCGGCTCGGCGGTCGAGGACGGCGAAGACGACGTGCGCGAAGCGCCCGGCGAACCGGCCGCCGCCGGCCAGGTGCGATCGGAACACGCCCGCGACGACCGCCGGGTCGTTGCGGAACACCCCGCAGCCCCACGCCCCCAGCACGAGCCGCCGGTAGCCCTGCGCCGCGGCCACCTCCAGCACCCGCTCGGCGCGTACGAGCAGCGCGCCGGGGACGCGGCCGGCCTCCTCGGGGGCGCGTCGCGCGATGACGCCCGCGTTGGGCGCGGGCGAGGTGAGGAAGCCCGCCTGGAACGGCTCCTCCAGCAGCGCACCGCGCTCGTCGCGGAAGACCGGCACACCGGGCGAGTGGATGACGCGGTCACTGTAGAAGGGGCTGCGCTCGGCCCGGTGGTGCTCGTAGTACCCGGGAGCGCGCAGCAGGCAGACGTACAGCGCGGAGGCGCGGCACAGCGCCTCCTCCTGCGCCTGGGCCCCGTTGAGGTAGCCGCCGCCCGGGTTGCGCGCGGAGGCGAAGTCGAGGACGGCGACCGGGCCGCCGGGGTCCGGGCCGTCACCGGAACCACCGGTGACCAGTCGGCGGGCGGCCTCCAGACTGCTCTCCTCCGTCACCTCGAAGACGGTGGGCAGCCGCTCCCCGGCCCCGGGCACGGGCACGGGGCCGAACAGAGCGGTCCCCTCCACCGCCGCGGCGACCGCCCCGGCGATGGACACCTCCCGGCCGCCGGGCGCCGTGTACCAGCCCCGCTCGACGATCTCCTCGGTCTGCTTCGCGATCCCGCGCAGCCATGCGCTCATGCCGGTCTCCCGTGCCCCCCGTGCCCCGTGCTGTATGACGGTGAGATCGTCGGCGACCGGCGGCCCGGCGCGCAAAGGAATTCCCGGGCTCTCCGCGGCGGGAGGCCGGGCGTCCGGCCTCCCGCCGCCGTTCACGGCCGGCCGAGCAGCCTGCTGCCCGCGACGGTCGAGACGCGGGCGGTGAAGAACTCCGTGAAGCCGCGCACGAACTCCTCCTCCGTGAGCCGCCCGTCGCCGTCCGCGTCGAGCTGCCGGAAGCCGTCGTTCAGCTCGGCCGGGTGCACCCGGGAGCCGCCGAAGAGCGCGCGGTACTCGTCGGGGCCGATCTCCCCGCTCCCGTCGGTGTCCCCCGCGCGGAAGAGGGCGCGTACGGCGATGTGGAGGCCGTCCTCCAGGTAGCGCGCGTCGCGGTCGCAGCCCGCGAGGGTGGCGGCCACGAACTCCGCCCGGCCGACCCGGCCGTCCCCGTCGGTGTCCATGGTGGCGCCCATGTGCCGCCACCAGGCGTCGAAGGCGGCGTAGACCTCGTCCTCCCGTTCGGTGGTCAGCTCCAGCTGCCAGCAGGCGTTGTGGGCCATGGCCCGCAGGTCGGCGGCGTCGACGTACCCGTCCCCGGTCTGGTCCATGACCTGCCGGAAGAAGGCGTCCAGCCGGGGCGGGCGCGGGTCGTGCCGCGGGGGCCGCGGCGCCCGGGGGCGCGGCACGGCCCCGGTGGGCGGCACGCGGTAGCGCAGCCGGTCCGGCAGCCGGGTCAGCAGGTGCCGCGCGCCGTGGTGCAGGACGCGTGACAGCAGCGCCGCCGCACGCGGACGCGGCAGTCCGAAGCGCTCCCGGAAGGCGGGCGGCAGATCGGCGACGGTCAGTGCCGCCAGGGTGCGTGCGACCACCACCCGCAGCAGCGGCCACAAGGTCCGCAGACGCCGCAGCCGGCTCGGGCAGGGCGCCTCGCGGAGGATGCCGAACAGCAGGTACTTCACCTCGCCGCCGTACTCCAGCCGTTCGCGGACCATGCGGTCGACGTACGCGGGCACGTCGGCGGCGGTCGGCGGCAGGACGTGGCCGGGCAGCCCGAACTCGGCGCAGACGGCGAGGAACTCCCGGTACAGCTCGTCGAGCTGCCCGGGGGTGGGCGGGTCGCCGGACAGCTCCCGCATCGCCGTCATCGACTCGTAGAGGGTGACCAGCACCCAGGCGCGCACCTCGGGATCCTCGGCCGTGTACGCCCCGCCCCGCCCGTCGGCGCCCCGGATGCGGCGGTGGGTGCGCTCCAGCCGGGCGACCTCCCGGCGCAGGCTGTCGGCGTCGGAGAAGAACAGGCGCTTGCCGCTGTCCATGGTGTGCTGCACACGGCGCCAGGGGTGCGCCCGGTAGGTGGAGTGGTCGGCCATCCCGGCGGCGACGACCGGGTGTGCGGTCTGGAGCACCAGCAGCCGCCAGGCGACCAGGGCGATGCGCCGTTCGCCGAGGGTACGGCGCAGGAGGGAGCCGGGGCCGGGCAGGTCGGTGCTGGGCATGGGGCCGCTCCGGGGTTCGCGGTGGTGTGGAGTCCGCCCCAGCGTGGCCGCGGCCGGGGGCCGGCGGGTCCCGGAGAGCCGCCGCGTCACCGGAAGGTGTGAATCACGGGCTCGCCGTGCATGGAAGCCGTGCGCGCGAGCGGAACCGGTGCCGCGGAACGGGCCCCGCGCCTCCGTGGGCGCGGGTGCGGCCGGGCCCGGCGTACGGCGTCACACCGGGGGCCGGGTGTGACAGGACAGGGCCGGGAGGGTGCCCCGCACCGCGGTCCCCGCGCGGTGACCGCCCGTCCGGGCACCCGGCGGTCAGTGCCGCAGCAGCCAGGCGATCCGGTCCAGGGAGAGGGCGTGGTAGACCGCGAGCACCCCGGCGAGCACCAGGGCGGGTACGCGCGCCCCCGCCGCGTACAGCGCGGCGGCACCGCCGAAGAGGAGGGCGAGCTCCAGCACCAGCCTCACCGGACCCGGCGTCGCGACGACCGTCTCCCCGGAGCGCGAGCCGTCACCGGGGGTGGCGAACACCCCCCAGACCACCGCGGCCACAGCGGCGCGGCGAAGGCCGCCGCGTACCGCAGCGGTCCGGGGCCCGCCGTGTGCCAGGCCCAGTAGGCGAAGCACGCGAGCGCGGCGAGCTCCAGCAGGAACCGCAGCCCCAGCAGGGCCGGGTGGTACCCGAGCCTCATCGTCGTCCCCGTTCCGCCGGCCGGACGCCGGTGTCCCGCCGCCCGCCCGGAGTCTCGCAGGAGACGGGCTACACGGACGCCAGCGGGGCCCTCCCCGGCGTGCCGGAGTCCGGACCGGTCCGCGGGCCCGGTCCGTAGGCTGCCACCGCGGCGAACACCCCCGCGAACAGGTAGGCGGGCGCCGCGAACCACGCTCCGCCGTGCAGCGTCGCGCCGGGGCCGAGCGTGCTGGAGAGGACGAGGAGCGCGGAGAGGTGGAGCGCGCACAGGGCGAGCGGGAAGGCGACGGTGATGCCGTGGTGGACGGCGTACGTGCGCAGCAGCAGGGCGACCGCCCCGGCCAGGACCACCACCGCCGCCACGGCGAACACCACCGCGTACAGCCGGAACCGCAGCACCTCGTACGGTTCCCAGTAGCTCTCGGGTTCGAGGAGGCTCGCGACACCCGCCAGCACGAGGACGGCGGCGGCCGACACCGCCGCGCCGCAGGCCGCGAAGCGGGCGCGCGGGCCGCGCACCCCCGCCGTCACGGCCAACAGGACCGCGACGACGGCGAACTGGGTGGTGTTGTGCACGTAGAACTGTGCGACGGGATGGACGACGCCGGGCACGTAGCCGTCCAGATATGCGGCGTCGGCCCCCACGACCTGGTAGTCGTTCGGCCCCGTCGCCCAGGTCAGCGCCATGCCGACCATCACCGCCAGAGCCGATACGACCGCCCCGGCCAACCCCGCCCACCGCACTGCCCGCCCCGTCATGGCCCGCGACCCTAGCGCACCGGCAACGGCTCGGAAACGGAAACTCCCCTGTTGGCCGGGGCGCCCGCGTCGGTGCGGGTGCCGGTGCCGGTGCCGGTGTGCGGAAAATGCCGGGACGTCCCGCGCCGGTCGGCGGTAGCTTCGGCCCTCATGAGCTGGCTCCCCGACGACTTCGTCCACCCCGTCCATGTGCCCGTCCCCGGCACCGCGCTTCACCTGCGGCCGATCCGGGAGGCGGACACCCCCATCGACTACCCCGCCGTGATGGGCTCCCGGGAGCGCCTGTGGGAGATCTTCGGCCCGGCCTGGGGCTGGCCCCCGGAGACGATGACCTATGAGGAGGACCGCGTCGACCTGCTGCGGCACGAGGAGGAGATCGCCGCGCACCAGTCGTTCAACTACGCGCTGCTGAACGAGGAGGAGACGGTGCTCTACGGCTGCGCCTACATCGACCCGCCCGAGCGCACCGGCTCCGACGCGGACATCTCCTGGTGGGTGGTGGACGACCTCGTCGGCGGCGAGGAGGAGCGCGCGCTCGACGCGCTGGTGCCGCGGTGGATCGACGCCGACTGGCCCTTCCGGCAGCCCCGTTACATCGGCCGCGACATCAGCTGGCAGGACTGGCTCGCACTGCCGCCCGCCGCGTGACAGGCCCCCGGCGCGGCGCGACGCCGTCTGGCGGCGCTCGCGCTCGTCTGGTTCTGTCTCGTGTGGTGATACGCGGACCATGGACGCCGGACAAGGTCCGGCAGGGGGAGTGGGAATGAGTTTCCGGCTGGCGGCGTATGCCGTGTGCGTCGAGGACGGGCGGGTGCTGCTCGCCCGTCACTTACTCCCGGACGGCGGGAGCAGGTGGACTCTTCCGGGCGGCGGGGTCGAGCACGGGGAGGACCCGTTCGACGCGGTGATCCGGGAGGTCGCCGAGGAGACAGGCTGCTCGGCGGTGGTGGACCGCCTGCTGGGGGTGGACTCGCGGTTGATTCCCGCGACCGCCACGCGTGAGGGGGTCGTGCACCAGAACGTCGGCGTCTTCTACCGGGTCCGCATCACCGGCGGCCGGCTCCGGCCCGAGCCGGACGGCGACATCGTCGAGTCGGTCTGGACCCCGGTCTCCGACGTCACCGGCCTGCGCCGGTTGTCGCTGGTCGACGTCGGCCTCGCCCTGGCGCGGGACCTTCCGCCGACCGGCCATGTCGACCCTGTCCCGGTCGGCGGCCTGATCCAGCACTGAGGCGCTGCCGGCGTCCGCCCGTCCCGCGTGCCCCGGCCGGGGCGGGCGCTCAGTCCAGGACGGCGGTGGCCTCGACCTCGACCAGGTGCTCGGGGGTGTGCAGCGCCGCCACGCCCAGCAGTGTGGCCGGCGGGACCGGGGTGGTGCCCAGCTTCGCGGCGGCCCGGGAGATCCCCTCCAGGAGCAGGGGCATCCTGTCGGGGGTCCAGCCGACGACGTGGACGTTCAGCTTCGCCACGTCGTCGAAGGTCCCGCCGACCCCGGCCAGGGCGGCGGCGACGTTGAGGTAGCACTGCTCGACCTGGGCGGCCAGGTCGCCCGCGCCGACCGTGTTGCCCTCGGCGTCCCAGGCGACCTGCCCGGCGACGAAGACCAGCTTCGAGCCCGACGCGACCGACACCTGCCGGTAGACGTCGGTGGCGGGCAGTCCGCCGGGGTTCACCAGAGTGATGGCCATGTCAGTTCGTCTCCTCGTCCGGGCACCCGTGGGCTCCCGTGGTCTCTTGCGGTTACTCGGAAACCGTAGGAGAGTCTGTGCTGACCTGGAAGAACGCACTTTTGAGTGACTGGGGAACCTCATGGTGACCAAGCAGTTCGGGGACTCCCCCGAGGAAGCGGACCTGCGGCGCGCGGACTCCCTGGCGCGGGAGATCTTCTCGGACATCGCCAACAAGTGGGCCCTGCTGATCATCGAGGCCCTGGGGGAGCGCACCCTGCGGTTCAGCGAGTTGCGGGACGAGGTCGAGGGCGTCAGCCACAAGATGCTCACCCAGAACCTGCGCATGCTGGAGCGCAACGGCATGGTCGAGCGGACGGTGCACCCCACCGTGCCGCCACGCGTCGAGTACACCCTCACCGAGCCGGGCCGGGACCTGCGCGAGGCGGTCGACGTGATGTGCGACTGGACCCACCGCTACCTCGGCCACATCGAGACCGCCCGCAGCCGCTTCGACAACTGACCTACGCTGCGAGGGAATCGGGCTCCCCCTCCCCCTGCGGGACGTTCGCTACGCTCGCGGGCGGACAGGCTGAGCGCGGACCCGCCCACAGCGCGGCGGTTCACCTGACGGGGGCTCACGGGTGCGCGCCGTGGGCGCAACGGGGACTGGGAGGTCTCATGCCGATGGCACGACGCGTAACCGCTCCGCTCGCCGTCGGCGGGCTGCTGGCCGCACTGGCCGCCTGCTCGGGGGACTCCGGAGGGAAGGCCGACGCCTCCCCGGAGCCGAGGGCCGAGAGGATCAGGACCGTGGTCCAGCTCTCCGAACTGTGCTCGGAGATCGGGGACGGACACCCCGGGGCGGCGAAGTACTCGGGCGACGGACCGCACCGCACGGCCGTCTTCCGCTCCGGATACCGGACCGACAAGGACGTGATGACCGGCACGGTGCTGCAGGAGCGCGTGAGTTTCGACGGGCTGCCGGATCTGTCGAAGACCACCCCGGTCTCCGAGATCGAACTGCTGGCCTGCGGCAAGGGGGAGCGGGGCGAGGAGCGGGAGCGCGACTGCGAGTACGCGGAGTCCGGCCGGCTGGATCCGCAGGAGAGCTACCCGATGTACTCCCAGACGTTCACCTACACCGTCTACGAACTGCGCACCGGACGCGTCGTGGACACCATCACGAGGACTCCGCAACCGCAGTGCCCGTCGAAGATCGGCTACCGCAAGGGCGGTTCGGGAGCGCCGGACAAGGTGTACGCGCAGATATCGGACCGGGAGGCGTCGCAGGTGCTGAAGCAGGTGGTGGAGGGTCCGGCGCGCTGACGGCCCGGTGAGCCGGTCCCGCCGGGGGCGGGACCGGGAAGCGGCGGGGCTCCTCCCGGACCCCCGCCGGTGCTCAGTCGACGAAGTGGTCGAACTCGCCGGCCTTGATGCCCTTGAGGAAGGCGTCGAGCTTGGTGGGCGTGGTGACGACGATCTCGTCGGGCTTGCTGCTCTCGCGCATGAGGACGCGATCGCCGTCCCGGGCGATCTCGATGCAGTTGTTGCCACCGTTTCCGCCGCAGGATGCGGCGTGCCACTCGATGGGTGCGGACATGTCGGCTCGTCCTCCCGGGGAGTCAGTGTGTGAGATGGTCGAGTTCGCCCGCCTTGGCGCTGAGTATCAGCGTCCGCAGCGCGGTGGTCGTGATGGCGATGGTCTGCCCGGGCCGTTCACTCTCGCGGAGCCGGATCGCCCCGGCGTCGGAGCGAAGCTCCACGCAGTTGTTCCCGCCACCGGCACAGAAAGACGACTTCTGCCAGGCAATCTCAGACATCTGTCTGTCCTTTCACAGTTGGTGAGCGGATTCTCTGATGAGATCCCGCGACTTCTTGACGCCCAGGGCCCGTTTCTCCATGGCGGAGAGGAGCTGCCGGTACGACCGGAGCTGGGCATCGGCATCCAGGAAGATCGGCCCGTGCGCCGAGTCGAGGTGAACTGTGTCGAGTTGGGGGACTGGCCCGCCCGCGTACAGCACCGCCTGGCCTGAACCGGCGACGCCGTCGGAGTCGAACGGGATCACCCGTACGGTGACCTTTGGATGCTCCGAGATCTGCAGCAGGTGGTCGAGTTGCCTTTGAGTTACCTCACGGCCCCCGAAGCGCATCCGCAGAGCCGTCTCATGAATCAGTGCTGTGTAGCCGGAAAGTTCCGCCCGCTCCAGGACTCTGGCTCGCTGCGACCGATGGTCGAGCATGACCTCCATATCGCGTCTTGAGAGGCGGGGAAACCCGAACTCGAAAACAGCGCGTGCGTATGCCTCTGTCTGCACGATGCCAGGTACGTGAACGATCTGGTACGTGCGGAGGTAGGCGGAGTGGTGTTCCAACTCCGTCACGTCGAGGAAGCCTGCGGACAGGACGCCCCGGTACTCCTCCCACCACCCTCTGGTTCGGTCGGTCGCCATGGCGACGAGTGCGTCGACGTACGCCTGGTCGTCGCACCTGTACGCGCCGGCGAGGGTGCGCACCCGGTCGGCGCTGACGCCGAAGCGGGCGGTCTCGACCTGGCTGATCTTGGTGTGGTCGATGCCGAGGATCGCAGCGGCCTCGCGGGCGTTGTACCCGGCCGCCTCCCTCATCTTGCGCAGCTCGGTGCCAAGTCGCCGTTGCCGGGCGGTCGTCACTGTCCTCGGTGGCATGGCGACAGTCTGCCCTCTTACGAGTGAAGTGGTCCAAGGGGATCCACATGGATCCTCGCGAATCGGTAGTCATGTTTATCCCGAGTGTCCTATGGCCCTCGGTAGCTCAGCGTGAACGCCAGTGAACCCGAAGTGCAGTTGGCCTCCCCTGCCCGCGTACCGTCGCGGGCGGGGGAGGGCGGCCGAGCCACGGTGGTGGGCGCGTGTGCTCCGCAGCGAAATGCAAGCGAACCGCGAACGAACCGCGTTGGGAGAAGACGCAGATGACCGTGACCGCACCCGGCAGACCCGCCACCGCCGTCTACCGGCTGACCGAGCCCGCCCTGCCCACCACCCCGGGAGTCGCCCGCGACGCGGTCGCGGCGTGGCTGTGCGCCGCCGGGCACCACGGGCTGCTGGACACCGCCCGCACGCTGGTCAGCGACGTGGTGACGAACGTCGTCGTGCACACCCGCGTACCGCATCTGTGGGTCGGGGCCGCCGTCACACGGCTGGGCGCGGTCGTCTCCGTGTGGGACGGCGACCAACGCGGCGTCCCCCGACCGCGTCAGGCGGCCGAGGACGACACCGGCGGGCGCGGGCTGTTCCTGGTGGAAGCGCTCAGCCACGCCTGGGGCGTGAGCTGGACCGGAGGGGCGGAGCCGGCCGGGAAACGGGTCTGGTTCGAGCTGCGCGCCTCGCGCGAGGGGACGTGAGCGCGATGGACTTCACCGCCCTGTGCCTGGGCGCGCTGACCATGACGGTCAGCGCGGCGCTGACCGGCTTCGCCGTGGCCGCCGCCCGCAACTCCGGCGGCACCGGCGTCTGGTGCGAGGCCACCGTCCTGGACGCGGACACCCACCGGGAGTGGCTGCTCGACTGCCACCGGGCCCGCAACCCCCGCCGAGCCCTGCGCTGGATACGCGCCCAGGCCCCGCGCCTGGCCGACCGTATCGACCCGTCCCCGGACGCGCCCTGGGCCGCGCCCGGCACCATCCGCCCGCACGAGCCCGGCCGGCCGTGCGGGCCGGACGGCTCCGGCAGGCCGGACCCGGCCGCCGTCCTGCGGTGCCGGCCGCTGGACGGGATCACGGACCGCGACGCCCTGCGGGTCCTGGGGGACGGCGGCCTCCACGTCCTCACCGCGCCGGACGGGGACGGCCTGCGCTACCGGCTCTCCGCCCGAGCCCTGCGCTGACGCCCCGCCCCGACGCCCCGCCCCGACGCCCCGCCCCGACGCCCGGGGGCCGGGCCCGCCCCGCGGCGGACCCGGCCCCGGAGTCCCGTACCCGGACCGCTCGGACGGTCACCTGCCGGCGAAGGCCAGCAGGGCCTCGTTGACCTCGGCTGCGTGCGTCCACAGCAGGCCGTGCGGCGCGCCGTCCACCTCGGCGTACTCCGCCTCCGGGAAGGCCTTGTGGAAGGGGCGCCCGGTGGAGTCGACGGGCAGGATGTTGTCGCCGGTGCCGTGCAGGATCAGCGAGGGCTTGCCGGCGGCGCGGACGGCGGCCACGTCCTCGCGGAAGTCCTCGATCCAGGCGGGTACCACCGCGTAGGCGGCGACGGGCGCGGAGGAGGTGGCGGTGTTCCAGCTGGCGGTGACGACCTCCTGGCTGATGCGGGTGCCGAGGTTGTCGTCCAGGTTGTAGAAGTCCTTGAAGAACTGGGTGTACCAGGCGTAGCGGTCGGCGCGGGCGGCCTCCTCGATGCCCTCGAAGACCGAGCGCGGCACCCCGCCGGGGTTGTCGTCGGTCTGCACCAGGAACGGCTCCAGCGAGGCCAGGAAGGCCAGCTTGGCGACCCGCTCGTGGCCGTACGTCCTGACGTAGCGGGCCAGTTCACCGGTGCCCATGGAGAAGCCGACCAGGATGACGTCGCGCAGGTCCAGCGTCTCCAGCAGGGTGTTCAGGTCGGCGGCGAAGGTGTCGTAGTCGTAGCCGGTGCCGACCTTGCTCGACTGGCCGAAGCCGCGGCGGTCGTAGGTGACGACCCGGTACCCGGCCGCCAGCAGCTCCCTGGTCTGGAGTTCCCAGCTGTGGCCGCTGAGCGGGTAGCCGTGGATGAGGACGACCGGCTGCCCCGATCCCTGGTCCTCGTAGTACAGCTCGATGTCGGTGGTGTTCTCGCTGCCGACCTTGACGTAGCCCATGGGAGCATCCTCTCCACTGCGGAGAACGGTCGTTCTCTCGCTCTGTCGACTACAGTAGAGAACGTTGGTTCTCTTTGCAAGGGGAGTTCTCGTGATCGATGAGCAGACAGCGCGCGAACGGGTGGTGTCCGCCGCCGACCGGCTGTTCTACGCCCGGGGGGTGCAGGCCGTCGGCATGGACGCCGTCCGCGGCGAGTCAGGCGTCTCGCTCAAGCGCATCTACGCGCTGTTCCCCTCCAAGGAGGAGCTGATCGTCGCCGTGCTGCGGCACCGCACGGACCGGTGGAACGCCGGCATCACCGACGCGGTCGACGGGGCCGGGACGCCGCGCGAGAGGCTGCTGGCGGTCTTCGACTTCCTGGCCGGCTGGTTCCGCGAGGACGACTTCCGAGGCTGCGCCTTCATCAACGTGTTCGGCGAACTGGGCGGCGGCAGCGACCGGATCGCCGAGGCGGTGCGCGAGCAGAAGGAGTCCTTCGGGCGCGAGGTGGCCGCACTGGTCCGGGCCGCGGGCGGCCCGGACCATCTCGCCCCCCAGCTCGTGCTCCTCGCCGAGGGCGCCCAGACCACGGCCGCCATATCGCGTGACCCGGACATGGCGGGCCACGCCCGCGCCGCCGCCGACACCCTCATCCGGTGCGCGCTGGACGCCGCCGGGGAACGCGCCCCGGCGGCGTGAGCGCCGTACGCGCCCCGGCGCCCGGCGGGGTGTCATGGCCGTACGGCCGGGAGGGGGCGGTCGGCGCGCGGTCGGCCCCCGCGCAGGGCGTCACCGGGGCGGCGGTGCGCGGGGACGGGCCCGGCGGCCCTGGCCGCCGAGCCCGTCCCCGTCCGTCCGACAAGCCCCCGGTCTTCCGTCCGGAAAATACGCCGCGGCCTTCTCCGGATGGCCCGGAGTGATGTCGGAGGAGGCCCATTCCGTTCGGCCCAGGTGGTATGGAACGGTCCCGCTATCCACACAGGGCCGGAAACGGGTCAACGCCCCCGGGTCGACCCGGCGAATCCGCGATTCCCCGGCCGTTTTCCGGGAAAGCGGCCGTCCCGTCCGGCTCTGGACTGAGATAGCGGAAGACAATCCCTCACGCCGGATACCGATGGAGGTTTTTCCGGTTCGGGGAGAGACCTGCGGGGCCCGGTGGCCGTCGACTCGGCAGACCGGACCCCGCAGACGGAGATGTCACCGGGATGGCCGGTGACTCAGCACTTGTTGGGCACCCCGCCGGTGCTGTCGCCGCTGAGGGCGATGGCGGTCACGTAGCCGTTCTGCTTCGGCCAGGTCCGGTCGATCAGGACCCACTTGTTGTTGGTGTAGCCCTCAAGGGTGACGGTCTCGCCGTACGTCCAGCAGATCGCGGGGTAGGTGTAGCCCGGGGCCACGTAGCTGAGGATCTCGCTGCTCGTGTTGGGCTGGGCCCGGACGTTGGCCCGCAGCCATGCGTAGACCTGGGTGTTCTGCACCTTGACCGGAGTGGTCTGCACCTTCGGCGTCGCTGCGGCGGTGGCTTCCTGCGTGGCCTCGGCGGCATGGGCGCCGGTGGCGCCGGTGACACCCAGGCTGAGCAGGAAGGCGGCCCCGACGGCAGCGGTCGTCTTCAGTGCGGTTCGCATACAGGAATTCCTCTCCTGGGATCTTTCTCGAGTGATACGTAATATCGTCATCCTGTAATAATCAAGCGGGAAGACATTTTTCGGCCAGTCCCGGGGCGGGAATTTTTCATGGCTCGCTCCCGCCTTTTTCGGCCATGTGGGGAGAGGGTGCGAGGGGCCGTATGCGGAGTCTTCGGAAAAACGCTTGTTACGCGCTCGGCCTGCCGATACCGAGTCGCTTCCGGCCCTGTGCGGAAGGGTTTCGGCCCCTGCGGCGGCAACATGTGAAGGCCCTGTCTCCGGCCTCTGCCTCTCGTGACGGTCCGTCGACACAGCCGGCGGACCGTCTCCCGTCGTGCGGCCGCCGGCGGACACACCCCGGCCCCCGGCCGCCCCGACGGATCGGGGCGGCCGGGGGCCGGGGAGTGGGGGCGTACGTACGCGGGCTACGCGCCCTTGGGTTTCTCCAGGCGCGGGAAGAGCGCCGCGCCCTTGGTGACCCGGGTGCCCGCCGGGAGCAGGCCCCAGGCACCGGCGTCCTGGACGCGCTGGTCGGCCAGGGCGCCCAGCGGGGCCTGCGCGCCCAGCGAATCCCACAGCAGGCCGGAGGTGCGCGGCATCACCGGGTTGAGCAGGACCGCGCAGGCGCGCAGCGACTCGGCGGCGGTGTAGAGGATCGTCGCCAGCCGCTCCTGGGCCTCGGGCGAGGTGTCCTTGGCGACCTTCCACGGCTCCTGCTCGGTGAGGTAGCCGTTGACCTGCTTGATGAAGTCGAAGACCGCCGCGATGCCGCCCGCGAAGTCCAGCTCGTCGCCGATGCGGCGGTCGGCCTCGGCCACGGCCTTCACCATGCCGTCCCGGACCGCCTGCTCGGCCTCGCCGTCCGCCTTGGACTCGGGCAGCAGCCCGTCGAAGTACTTGTTCACCATGGCGGCCAGCCGCGAGGCGAGGTTGCCGTAGTCGTTGGCCAGCTCGCTGGTGTAGCGGGCGGAGAAGTCCTCCCAGGAGAAGGAGCCGTCCTGGCCGAAGGCGATGGCGCGCAGGAAGTACCAGCGGTAGGCGTCCACGCCGAAGTGCCCGGTGAGCTGCTGCGGCGAGATGCCCGTCAGGTTGGACTTGCTCATCTTCTCGCCGCCGACCATCAGCCAGCCGTTGGCGGCGACCTTCCCCGGCAGCGGCAGGCCCTGCGCCATCAGCATCGCGGGCCAGATCACCGCGTGGAAGCGGAGGATGTCCTTGCCCACCAGGTGGACGTCGGCGGGGAAGGTCTCCTCGAACTTCCTCTGGTCGGAGCCGTAGCCGACGGCGGTGGCGTAGTTCATCAGGGCGTCGATCCACACGTAGATCACGTGCTTGTCGTCCCAGGGGATCTTCACGCCCCAGTCGAAGGTGGAGCGGGAGATCGACAGGTCCTCAAGGCCCTGGCGGACGATGTTGACGACCTCGTTGCGTGCCGACTCGGGCTGGATGAACTCCGGGTGCCTCTCGTAGTGCTCCAGGAGCTTCGGCCCGTACTCGGAGAGCTTGAAGAAGTAGTTCTCCTCCTGGAGCATCTCCACGGGCTTCTTGTGGATCGGGCAGAGCTTCCCGCCCGCCCGCTCCCCCTCGCCGTCCAGCAGGTCGCCGGGGGACTTGTACTCCTCGCAGCCCACGCAGTACGGGCCCTCGTACTCGCCCTTGTAGATCTCGCCCTTGTCGTACAGGTCCTGCACGAACTCCTGGACGCGGGCGGTGTGCCGCTCCTGCGTGGTGCGGATGAAGTCGTCGTTGGCGATCCCCAGGTGCTCCCAGAGGGGCTTCCACGCCTCCTCCACGAGCTTGTCGCACCACTCCTGCGGGGTGACCCCGTTGGCTTCCGCGGTGCGCATGATCTTCTGACCGTGCTCGTCCGTGCCGGTGAGGTACCACACCTTCTCGCCGCGCTGGCGGTGCCAGCGGGTGAGCACGTCGCCTGCGACGGTCGTGTAGGCGTGGCCCAGGTGCGGAGCGTCGTTGACGTAGTAGATGGGGGTCGTGACGTAGAACGCCTTCGCCCCCTGCTGCTCTTTTCCAGTGGCCGCCATGGGGGAAATCCTAACGGTCCGGGGCCGTGCCGCCGGTCCGGATACCGCCGTGCGCGGGGGCGCCTGGACGGCCGGGGGAAGGGCGTGGGAGGGGGCTTCGGACACCGGTCGTGCCGGTGCGGCGACCGTACGGATCCGGCCACGGCGGGCGCGCCGGTGGCCGCCGAACGGCCTGCCGATTCCACGGGGCGGATTCACCCCGCGTTCACCGCCGAGTCGCCCCCCGTCGTGGCCGCGCGCCTAGCGTCCGACACGCGTAGACACCGAACATCCGGAGGGGACCATGCGCAAACTGCTGCCGCTGATCGGTTCGCACCCCGGCGGGAGAGCCGCCCTGACCTGCCGCTACCGCTGCGGCGACGCCTGCTTCCACGAGGTGCCCAACAACAGTGGCAACGAGTACGCCGGCGATGTCATCGCCGCCGCCCTCTCCCGCCGCTCGGTGCTGCGTGCCGGCGCCGTCGTCGGCGCCACCGCCGCGGCCGGGGTGGCGGTCGGTATCGGCCGGGCGCCCGCCGCCGCGACCCCCGCCGCCGCACCGGGCAAGGGCTGGGAGAAGGGCCGCGGGAAGGTCCGCGGGGCGGCGCGCGGCCTGCGCTTCGCGCCCGTGGCGCCGAACACCGCCGACGCGGTGACCGTCCCCGAGGGCTACGCCCAGAACGTCGTCATCCGCTGGGGCGACCCGATCCTGCGCGGCGCGCCCGCCTTCGACCCGGAGAAGCAGAGCGCGAAGGCGCAGGCCGGCCAGTTCGGCTACAACAACGACTTCCTCACCCTGCTGCCGCTCAAGGGCGAGCGCGGACGCCAGGTGCTCTTCGCCAACCACGAGTACACCGACGAAGAGCTGATGTTCACCGGCTACGACGCGGACAACCCCACGCGCGAGCAGGTGGAGATCGCCTGGGCCGCGCACGGACTGTCCGTCGTCGTGGTGGAGGAGGACCGCCGCACGGGGAAGCTCACGGCCGTCCCCCGCCACCACCTCAACCGCCGCTTCACCACCAGCAGCGAGTTCCGCCTCACCGGCCCAGCAGCCGGGTCCGACCTGCTGAAGACCTCCGCGGACCCCACCGGCACCAGGGTGCTGGGCACCCTCAACAACTGCGCGGGCGGCACCACCCCCTGGGGCACGGCGCTGTCGGGCGAGGAGAACTTCAACCAGTACTTCGCAGGCGCCGCCTCCGTCACCGACCCGGAGGTGAAGGCCAGGCTCAGGCGGTACGGCATGAGCGGCGGCGCGTCGGGACGCAAGTGGGAGCGGTTCGACGACCGCTTCGACCTCACCAAGGAGCCCAACGAGGCCAACCGCTTCGGCTGGGTCGTCGAGGTGGACCCGTACGACCCCGACTCCGTGCCGCGCAAGCGCACCGCGCTCGGCCGCTTCAAGCACGAGGCCGCCGAGCCCCGCCTGACCGCCGACGGCCGTCCGGTCGTCTACATGGGCGACGACGAGCGCTTCGACTACTTCTACAAGTTCGTCTCCTCCAGGCGGATGATGAAGGGCGACAGCCGCGCCGCCCGCGAGCACAACCTCACGCTGCTGGACGAGGGCACCCTCTACGTGGCGAAGCTGACCGGCGACAGCCCGGCCGACGGGATCGACGGCAGCGGAAAGCTCCCCTCCGACGGCGAGTTCGACGGCTCCGGCGTGTGGATCCCGCTGGCCACCAGCACCACCTCCCACGTCCCCGGCATGAGCGCCGAGGAGGTCTACGTCCACACCCGGCTGGCCGCCGACAAGGTGGGCGCCACCAAGATGGACCGTCCCGAGGACGTCGAGCCCAGCCCGCGCACCGGCCGCGTCTACATCGCGCTGACCAACAACTCCCGGCGCGGGGTCGACTCCAACCCGGCCGCCGACGAGGCCAACCCGCGCAACGCCAACAAGCACGGCCAGGTGCTGGAGCTGGCCGAGCACTGGGACGACCCGGCGGCCGACGGCTTCGCCTGGCGCCTGTTCCTGGTCTGCGGCGACCCGGAGGACCCCTCCACCTACTACGGCGGCTTCCCCAAGGACCAGGTCAGTCCGATCTCCTGCCCGGACAACATCGCCTTCGACGACTACGGCAACCTGTGGCTGTCCACGGACGGCAACGCGCTGGGCTCCAACGACGGCCTGTTCGGCGTGGCCACGGCGGGCGGACGGCGCGGCGAGGTGCGGCAGTTCCTCACGGTGCCCGTCGGCGCCGAGACCTGCGGCCCGATCATTCAGGACCGCCGGGTGCTGGTCGCGGTGCAGCACCCGGGCGAGGTGGACGGCGCCAGCTACGAGCAGCCCGCCTCGGCCTGGCCCGACGGGCCGGGCAAGGTCGTCCGGCCGTCGGTCGTCGCCGTCTGGCGCGAGGACGGCCGGGGCATCGGCGCCTGAGCGCGGCCCGGCTGCCGGGCCGGACCGCCGGCTCTTGACAACTTGACATGTCCTTGTGTGCATGGGCCGGTACCGGGAAGGAGGAGGTGAGAAAACCGTCCCGAAAGGGTGAAGTCATGGAGATAACCGGCATCATAACCGCGATCGTCATCGGCATCGTCGTCGGTGTGCTGGGGCGGCTGGTCCTGCCGGGCCGCCAGCGCATCGGTGTCCTGTGGACGATCGCGGTCGGTATCGTCGCCGCCCTGATCGGTACGTTCATCGCGGCCGGGATCGGTGTCGCGGACACCGGCGGCGTCGACTGGATCGAATTGCTCATCCAGATCGGCCTGGCCGCGGCGGGTGTCGCCGCCGTGGAACGCGCCAAGGTCCGCACCTGACGGGACCTCCTGCCCGCCGGGTCCTTGCGCCCGGCGCCTTCGGGAAGCACCGGCCCGGCGGAAGAGCGGCCCCCACAGCCGCCTTCCGCCGGGCTCTCGGCTGCCTGGGACCGGGCCCCACCCGGTCCCGCGGACAGCCGGGAGACCGGGGGTGGTGTGTGCCCCGGCCTCCGCCGCCTCCGGCGCGACGGCCCCGCCCGGCTCCGTCCGAACCCACCGGGCAGGGCCGGCTCCCTCACCCCGGAGCCGGTGTCGGACACGGACTCAGCCCGTGTGGTGGTCCCGCTGGACGAGCGCGGCGTGCTCCAGTACGTCCTCCATCGGGTCGTCGATCTGCCCCGTGGAGATCAGCGCGACGGTCGGCCCGTTGTGCGATCCGCGGTGGGTCTCGTCGGCCCACGCCGGCGCGGCCCCGCCCGGCAGCGCGACCGCCACCACGGCCGCCCCCGCCGCCACCACGCACCCGCGCGTCGTCCGGTTCCGTCTCACCGTGTTTCTCCTCTCGCTCTCATCCGGTCACGGCGATCGCCGTTCACCGTTCGCCGTGCATATCTGCCGGTGAGCGGAAAAGTTACGAACGGATTGTGGATCTGCCCTACGACGTCCCACGGTGCGCCCCGTCGCGCGCTCCGGGGAGCGTCCGCGCCCGCGAAGCCGCTTCGGCCGCCGGCCCGGCGCCGCCGCGCACGCGCGGGGCGAACGGCTGAGGGGGTGAGAAGGCAGAGAAGAGTTCCGTCTGTGAGGGTTCCAAAATTGATACCCTCATGTTTGAGGATTCCAAAGATGGAACCCTCACAGCTGAGACTCTCTGCGAGGCGAGGTGTCGATGGCGGACGGCTTCATCGGGCGCGAGCGGGAGCTGGCCCTGCTGGGACGGATACTGCGCAAGACGGAGCGGGGCGACCGGCCCGGCCGGGCCGTACTGATCCGGGGGCGGCGGCGAGTGGGCAAATCGAGGCTGGTGGAGGAGTTCATCGAGCGCTCCGGACTGCCGAGCCTGTTCTTCACCGCCTCGGCCCAGTCCACTCTCTCCGCCGACCTCGGCCTGTTCATGGAGGAACTGGCCGCCTCGGACCTCCCGGGCGCGGCGGAACTGGCCGGCCAGTCGCCCCGCAACTGGGACGCCGCGCTGCGCCTGCTGGTCACGGCCCTGCCCGACGACCGCCCCGCCGTCGTCGTGCTGGACGAGATGCCGTATCTGATCGGCAACGACCCCGGCTTCGAGGGCACCCTCCAGAAACTCTTCGACCGGGAGTTCTCCCGCAGACCGGCGCTCCTGCTGTGCGTGGGCTCGGACCTGGCGATGATGGAGCGGCTCAACGACTACGACCGCCCGTTCCACCAGCGCGGCACGGAGATGGTGGTCCCACCGCTCAACCCCTCCGACGTGGCCGGGATGCTGGACCTGCCGCCCGCCGAGGCGTTCGACGCCTACCTAGTCTCCGGCGGGCTGCCGCTGGTGCTGGAGGAATGGCCACGAGGCGGCGGCGTCTTCGACTACCTCCAGGACGCGCTCACCGACCCCACCTCCGCACTCGTCGTGAGCGGGGAGCGGTCGCTGGCCGCCGAGTTCCCGGCGGACGCCCAGGCCCGGCTGGTGCTCGGGGCGATCGGAGCGGGGGAGCGGACGTACTCGCTGATCGGGCGTGAGGCGGGCGACCTGCCCAAGGCCAGCCTGAGCCGGGCGCTGCGACTGCTCGGAGCCAAGAGGGTGGTCGATGCGGCCACGCCGCTGTCGACGCGCCCCTCCAAGGAGACGCGCTACCACGTCGCCGATCCCCATCTGCGCTTCTGGCTGGCCTTCCTCGGCCCGCACCTGCCGGAGGTCGAACGGGGCAGAGGCGATCTGACCCTGGAGAGGGTCCGCCGCTCGTGGGCGGCCTGGCGGGGGCGCGCGGTCGAACCCGTCGTCCGCGAGGCGCTGCTGAGAATCCGGGAGGGCGGACTGCCCGAGGGAACCGGGGCCGTGGGCGGCTACTGGACCCGCACCAACGACCCCGAGATCGACATCGTCGGCGCCGACCGGGCGCCGATCGCCAAGCGGATCACGGCCGTCGGCTCGGTCAAGTGGCTGGAGAACCGCCCCTTCGACGCCCGCGACCTCTCCCGCCTCCTGATCCACCGCTCCCAGCTCCCGGGCGCGGACGAGGACGTCCCGCTGTACGCGGTGACCAGATCGGGCGCCACGGTGGACGGGATCCGCGTACTCGGTCCCGGGGAACTGATCACCGCCTGGAGCTGAGCCCGGAGCCCGCACCCGGTGTGCGGGCCTACTCGGGAAGGAGTTCGCGGACCCGGGCGCGGAAAGTCCGCCAGCGGCGCTCGTTGCCGTGGACGAGCGCCGCCGACTCGGCCAGCAGATCCGCCGCGCGGTCGAGCAGCTCGGAGGCCGAGTAGAGGTAGGCGGGCGCCGTACGCCCGCCGGCCAGGTCGAGGCGGAGGGCGGCCGGGGAGAAGTCGACGCGCGCCAGCAGCTCCAGGGCGCGGCGCAGCAGCCGCGCGATCAGGGACAGCAGGCCGGCGGCCTGCCAGTCGTCGGCGATGATCCGGTGCCGCTCCCCGGCCAGATCGGCGAGCGCCGGATGGGCGGCCAGGTTCCCGGCCGTCCGCCACGACTGCTCCATGGCGCCCGACAGCCAGGTGCCGGTCTGCTCGCTGTCGTCGGCGAGCAGACCGATGTCGCGCCTGAGCCGCTTCAGCTCGGCCGGCTCCTCCCCGTCCTCCATGAAGAGGACACCGGCCTCGGCGACGAGCCCGGGGGCGTTCAGGTCCTCCGCGCCGGTGAACGCCGGGCCCTCCGTACGCTCGCCGGCGCCGACCGTGCTCCACCGGTCGGCGAGCGCCTTCAGCACCCGCGAGTGCGCCTGGAGTCCGGCCGCCTGCCGCAGGGGCGCCTGCGCGTAGAACTCCTCGTGCTCGCGGTGGAACCGCGCGAGGTTGTCGATCATGCGCAGCAGCGGCTCGGGAGGGGCGGACGGCGCTCCGTCCCCGTGCTGGTCCTCGGGCATGCGGGCAGTGTGTACCGGCCCCGTGCGCGGGGGCGGCCGGGCACGCCCGCCGGGGCGGGGCCGGGGCCCGTTCGGCGCAGCGGGGCCGGGCCCCGGGCTCCCGGCTCGCCGCCGGCCCGCGCCCGGCCCGGAAGGCACTGTGGTGCAAGACACACCGGATTCATCTCGCCACTCTCCGTGGCCGCACGGGACGGAGTGTCGGCTCATTATAGGGATATTTTATTTTTATCCTCTT
Source organism: Streptomyces shinuiensis (assembly GCF_043660855.1). Lineage (NCBI taxonomy): Bacteria > Bacillati > Actinomycetota > Actinomycetes > Kitasatosporales > Streptomycetaceae > Streptomyces > Streptomyces shinuiensis. The sequence continues at coordinate 3,044,061 of NZ_JBIHML010000001.1, forward strand.
CGTGAAATTTCCATCTCCTTGCTCTGGGTTATCGGGTCTTGTTCGAGGGTCGGCCGCCGGGCTGGATAAGTTTTGGGTCCTCATTTAGCCTTTCCGGGGATTCGGGCGCGGCCCCTCTTGCTTGCCCGGTTTTGTTTCACAGGGTCGACCGGGGTCGCGTGATATTTTTCCGCTCGAAAAGGAGAGGTCTCATGGCTTCCGTTCTGCGCGCCACAAGGTCTTTCTGTGTGGCAATCGCGGCGAGCTTGTTCGTTCTCACGGGTCTCGCGGTTCCCGCAAGCGCCATCCCGGAGGAACCCCCTGTCGGGGCGATGCAGCTGGAGAAGTGCGGGAGTCTCGACAACGGCGAGCTCTGCCTGTATTCGCCGGAGAATTCAACAACCGGTTACTACACCACTGAGTACTGCCGTACCGGCGGATCGGGAACGATCACGGTCCAGTTCGGTTACCAGCTCGACGGCGGCGGCTACGTGTGGGACGGCTGGGAGAACCAGTTCATCTCGACCGGAAACTGCGGCTCGTACACCCGGTACCTCTCCAGTCTGCCTGCCGACGGCGCGATTCGCGGAATTATGATGTCCAGCGGAAACGTGTATGTGACCCAGTGGCGGTACCTCTGATCCGCTCTCTTTTCCCCGTGGCCTGTGGAGCCGTATGCCGAACGGCCCCACAGGCCGCACGGCACAGGTAAGGGGGAAGTGATGTGGCGAATCGTCCTTCACTTGACACCGCTGACGACCGTACTTGTTCTGGTGGCTTTCTTTCTGGGATCGGTCGGCGCACACCGTGCGAGCGAACTCCGGCCGGACCTGACACGCCGTGCGGCGTGGGCGGCGCTCGTCGTCTGGGGTCTTCTGGTGGGTCTCGCGACGCTCGCCGGTGACGGGAGCGAGGGGGGCAGCGGCCTGGTTTGGTGGGGGCAGGGCGTGGAGACCCTACTCAACGACTCGCAGGACCAGGTATCCGGAAACGAGAGATCCATGGTCCTCCGGCAGTGGGTGGCGAACTGCCTCATGTTCGTTCCGCTTCCACTCCTTCTGTCCCTGTCGGCGCGAGGTGGTGCATCCGTGGTGCGGGCCATGGCTGTCGGGCTGGGGGCGAGCGTCATGATCGAAGCGCTGCAGTGGCTGCAGGGAGCGGGCCGCGTGGTGGACCTGGAGGATGTTCTCTTCAACACGCTCGGATGTGCTGTCGGGGTCGGTGTGAGCGTGCTCGCCGGCCGGGTGGTGAGGCGCTGGAACGGCCGGGTGCCCGTCCGCTCCGGACCGTGACGGGCCGACGGCCGCGCCCCTGCTCACGTGACTCCACCCGCGCGTTTACGCGTGGGTGGAGTCACGACGGGCGATCTCACCGAGGCGCAGGACAAGGCCCAGCCGTCCCGGACCCGCACGCTCGGCCATGACCTGAGCTTCGACGGAGAGGGCCGGGTGACCAGGGTGCAGTCGCTGTACAACTCCTGACCGGTGCGCCGCTTCTGCTCGGCAACGGCACCCTGTACCCGGCCGGCGGCACGCACGACCGCACCGTCGGCGGGTACGGCCCCGCCTCGGCCCGCCTCGCCCCGGCTCTCACGGCTGCGGGCCCGCGCACCGGGCCACATGCGGGGCCCGTGCCGGTCCGCCGGTCGCCGGGGCCTCGGCGTCACCTCCACCGGCTACTGCGCCACCTTCTGTGCCCCCGCCCCCCGGCCAGTCCGGTCTGTGACCGGACTGGCCGGCGGCTTCTTCCGGGAAGAGCGCGGAGGGGAAATCTCGGGGGCAGGGGCGGAATTCGACATTCCGCGACCGGTGATGTCGGCGGGATTCCGTCGGGCGCTCTCGTGGGACGACTCCTCGATGTGCTGCACTGGCTGTCGGTTTCCGGGGGGAGGCGGGACGGCGATGCGCCTGATGACGGCCGTGCGGTTGGGAACGTCTGTCGTCTCGGGTGTGGGAACTGACGCAGACGTACCAGGGGCGTATGGACGTTCGCTGCATCGACATCAGATCCCGGGATTACTGGATCGTGGAGAACGACGGGTCGCTGTGGATCGAGCGAGCCACCGAGGACGCCGATGTGCGTAGCTGCGGAAAGGAATCCTTGATGTCCATCTGTAACACGCGCCCCGTGGAGGCGGGATGACGGACCGGGAGATCGACGCGGGAATGCTGAGATGCCTGCGGCTGGCCCGTGAGGCGGTGTTCTCCGGGAACTACGGGCTGGGGGCGGTGGTGATCCGGGACGGCGCCGTCCTCGGGGAGTCGGGCAGTGGACTCGTCCAGGGCCACGACCCGACCGCGCACCCGGAGGTGCAGGCCATCCGCCGGGCTGCCGAACGGGTCGGCTCCCGCTACCTCGCCGGCGCATTCCTGCTGACGACGCTGGAGCCGTGCCCGATGTGCACCGCCGCCGCGATCTGGGCCAAGACGCGCGGCATCGCCTTCGGCGCCACTCAGGAGGACGCCCGGAGCTGGGCGTCCGAGCATCCCGACGAGACTTTCACCTGGCGGCAGATCGACCTCCGGGCCCGCGACGTGGTCCGGGCCGGGCGTCCGCGGCTGGAGGTGCGCGAGGGGTCCGCCGGGACGAATGCCTGGAACTCTTCCCCCTCACCGCCCGGAAGGCTGCCGGGCAGGCCCCGGTGGGCGGCGCGGCGGGGCGCCGCTGAGGCGGGCGGTAGCGGGAAGACGTGAGCGGCCCGCCCCGGGCGGGGCGGGCCGTGGTGCACGGGGCCGGGTGCCGGGGTGTGCCGGTCAGCTCGGCCAGTAGGACCAGCTGGAGCAGCCCTTGTGGTCCTCGCAGACCCGGAACTGCTTGATGCGTGAGCTGTAGCTCGCCCACGGGCCCCAGTTGCCGTCCGCGCCGTTGCCGTCCCACTGCGAGACGTGGGCGCCGTTGGCCAGGTAGGCGTCGGCGTAGACGCCGTTGCCGTCGCGCTCGCCGTCGTAGGCGCGCATCGCGTAGGCGGTCGCCTGGGCGGCGTCGCTGCCGTGGTGGCGCGTCACGGTCGCCGACGCGGATGTGGCCGTGGTCAGGGCCAGCAGGATCGCGCCGCCGAGCACGGCGGCCGTACGCGCGACTCTCCTCGTCGTCCCGGTCGTCCTCGTCATGTTTCCCCCTTGCGGTCGCTTGCGGTGCACACGGGCCGGGCGGCCCGCTCCTCCAAGTCTGGGAAGGAGATGTGTCGACTTCTCGCTTTTGGTGAATATGCATCCGAAAGGGTTGTTCGGGGAACGCGGTTGCGGGCACCTGGGTTCGTCGTGGGCCGAAACCTCCGGTCCCGAACGGGCCGGAGGGTGGCGTCAGGCGCGTCGAGATCCTCCCGGCCGGGCGGCGTGAGAGCTTCCGTCCCCGGGAGGTCCCGACCTCTGTCCGGGGGTCGACGCACGGGCCGGTGCCACCCCTCGGCTACGACGAATCGTCGATGTAATCTCAAACAAGGGCGAAAGGTGCGGACGGACCTCTCCTTTCTTTCGCCGCGGAACGAGGGGCAGTCTTGACGCTCTCCACGGGCAACCGGGTCGGCCTGGCCGGAGCGGCGGTGGTCGGAGTCGCCTTCGGCATGGCCCGGTACGCCTACGGTCTGACGCTGCCCGACATCCGGCAGGACCTGGAACTCTCCGAACTGGTGCTCGGCCTCGTCGCCAGCGCCACGTTCGCCGGCTACCTGGCCGGACTGGTGCTCGCGGGGGCGCTCGCCGCCCGCCGCGGCTCGCGGGCGCCGACGACCGTGGGCGGGGCCTGCGGCGCGGTGGGTGCGGTGATCGTGACCTTCGCCCAGTCCCCATGGCTGCTCGCCGTCGGCGCCGTCCTGGCCGGCAGCGCGGGCGGCTGGGTCTGGGCGCCCTACTCCGACATCGTGACGCGTACGGTGTCCCCGCGGCAGCGGCCGAGAGCGCTGGCGATCATCACGACCGGCACCAGCGGCGGACTGGTGGTGCTGGGCGGACTGGCCGCCCTGGCCGCACTGGGGTCGTGGCGCCTGGTCTGGGGCGGCATCGCGCTCGCCGCCGTGGCCGCCGCCGCGGTGAACCTGCGCATGGTGCCGCGGACCAGGCCGACCTCACGCCCGGACGGACGGCAGGGGGTCTCCACACTCGCAAGGGCACTGAAGATCTCGGCCGCCTACTCCGCCGTCTACTTCGCGGTCGTCATCGTCTACTTCACCTATGCCGCCGACGTCCTCTCCGGCGGCTTCCCGGAGGCAGCGGTCCCGGCGCTCTACGCGGCCATCGGCACCACCGGCATGGTGGGTGTGGCGACCGGGACCGTCGCGCGGCGACTGGGCAGCCCCAGGGTCGCGGCGCTGTGCCTGGTGACGGTGGCCGCGGCGCTGGCGCTCCTGGGGCTGGCCGGCGACTCCCCGGCGGCGACGGCGGTCTCGGCGTGCGTCTTCGGCGCGGGGTACATGACCGGGTCGGCGGTGCTGGCGGTCTGGACCGCCGAGCTGGTGCCCGACCGCGCGAGCGCGGCGTTCACCGGCTGCCTGGTCGTGGGGGCCGTCGCCTCGGTCGCGGCACCGGCCCTCGCCGGCGCGGTGATCCCCGGCCTGGGGCTGGGGACGCTGCTGGTCCTCACCGCCGCGGTGTCACTGCTCAGCGGGGTGGTGCTGATGCTGCACAGGACGTCGAGGAGAGGGGCCGCCGCGGAAACCGGGCGGTGACTGCGGAGCCCTGCCCGCCGTCGGCACACACCCCGCACCGTGAAGGTTCTGCTCGCGGTGCCGAACTCCTCGTGGGGGAGGCCGGCGTCAACGGTGGCTCAGCACGTTGACCACGCGGCCGTTGGGGTCGCGGACGAAGAACCGCCGCACGCCCCACTCCTCGTCCTGCAAGGGGTGGACGATCTCCGCACCGCTGTCCCGCATGACCGCATAGGCCGCGTCCACGTCGTCCACTTCGACACTCATGTCGGGTACTACCGGGGCGGTCCTGTCACCGGTCATGACGCTGACCTGCCCCGTTGGAACGGACGGGGAAGCGAGTGTCACGATCCAGCCGTGGTTCATGACCTCCTCGAGGCCCAGCAGGCCATAGAACTCCTGGCTCTCCTGTACGGCCTCCGACTGGATGTTGGGCACGACACGACGAACTGTCATCGACGACTCCAAACGGGAACGGACCTGACTCCGAGACCCTCCAGGAGTACTACGGCACGTCCGCCGTCGCACGCACTTTCGCGACACGCTCCGGGGCGCCGAAGCGAAGGTGTCCGGGGCGGGCCGCCGCGAAACGCTCTTGGAAGCCCTCGTTCCCGCCTCCGCGGACACCCCCTGAAACCGATCACCCGGCGAACCCCCGCCACCGTCACACCGGAAGGGACCGCGGCATGTCCAGCGATCGTCTGATGCGCATCCACAGCGCCGAGTTCAAGGCCATGGCCGAGAGGGTCCTGCGGGTCACCGAGCTCACCTCCCGCCTGAACGCCTTGCCCTTCGAGGACGAGGCCGGCAAAGCGGAACTGTTCGAGCGGATCCTCGGCAGGCCGCTGCCGCCGAGAGTCACGATCTACCCGCCCTTCTACACGGACCACGGCCTCAAACTCGACCTCGCCGAGCGCGTGTTCATCAACCAGAACTGCACGTTCCTGGACTACGCCGGCATCCGGCTCGGTGAGCGCGTGATGGTCGGCCCGAAGGTCACGTTCATCACCAGCGGCCACCCCGTCGATCCCGGAGAGCGCAAGCTGTACCTCACCGGCGCGCCCATCGACGTCGCGGAGAACGTGTGGATCGGCGCCGGCGCCACGATCCTGCCCGGCGTCAGCATCTGCCGTGACGCCGTGGTCGCCGCCGGCGCGGTCGTGGCCGACGACGTTCCGCCGGCAAGCCTGGTGACCGGCGGCAAGGCGACCGTGCACCGGCGGTGGTGACGGCCCCTCCGGGGCCGCGCCGAGCCGCCGACCACGAGCAGCCCTCAACTCCTGATCGGTGCCCCTTCCTTCCACAGCGCCTCGACGTGTGAGGCGAAGCGGTCGAACATGCCGTCGTCCTGCAGCCGCCGCAGATGGAGCATGGGCGAGTCGTGACCGACCAGGTTGGACAGGTGGGGGGTGACGAGCATCTGGTCGTCGAAGCGGAACACCGACAGGCTGATGTGGCCCTCGTGACGGCTGTAGCGGGCCTCGATGTTCTCGGTGTTCCCGAGCCGTTCCAGGTGCTCCAGTGTGATGCGGATGCGGGTGGAGACGGTCAGCGCGGTCTGCTCCACCGTCTCGCGGCGCCGGGTCGTCTCTGAATCGGGCTCGCCCAGCAGGAACCGCACTGTGACACCGGCGCGGGCCTTCTTCCTGAGCACGGTGGCGAGGTTCGGGTGTTCGAGCCAGAGGAAGTAGTTGGTGTACCCGGCGAACGTCAGCTCCTCGCGGGCGTCCGTGATCAGAGAGCGCCAGACGGACGACGGGCAGGCCGAGCGGTACGGGTGGACCGAGACGACCTCGCGGTCGGGGCCGGTCTTCATGACGGCCTTCACGGCGTTGGGCCACAGCACGCTTTCCTCAACTCCCAGTCGGTCGGCGACAACTGCGCGGGTACCGGGGCGGGGTACCCGTCCTTCATGCAATCACCGGTCGTTGAGCGGAACATCGCGGACAACCACATCCATGTCTGGGAGATAACCGTCGAGGCGCGGGAGATCGAGGTGTGGCGGCGCGAGGTCGCGGCGGCGGTGCGCGCGATGGGCGGGGGCCGGGCGGCGGTGGAGACGGCGCGGCTGGGGATCTCGGAGCTGCTGTCGAACGTGTGCCGGCACGTGGCCGACCGGCGGTGCCGGCTGGAGGTGAGGCAGGGGCGGGGCACGGCCCTGGTCCGGCTGTACGACCGCTCCTGCCGGGCCCCCGCCGTCCAGGTGCCGGACTGGGACGCCGGGCGCGGGCGCGGGCTGTGGCTGCTGCGGGAGACGGCCGACGCCCTGGGCTACACCTGCGTGCCCGGCGGCGAGTGGGTGTGGTTCACCGTGCTGCTCGACTCATCTGCGGGGAGGGCGGATGAGCGGCCGGTGGCCCGCCGCGTACCGGGCCGAGGCCGTCGCCTACCTGCGTACGCCCCGGCCGCGCATGTTCCACCTCGGGGACTGCTTCTCGGCGTACGCCGGGGAGGTCCAGTGGTGGGCGGGGGAGCGCGCGGTGCGGATCGCGGCGAGCCTGGGCCCCGACGACCCCGAGGCCGCCGCCCGGTTCCTGGCCTGGGGGCACGAGGCGGCGGCCGACCGCACCCACCGGCTGCTGCGCGCCGGGAGGGCAGTGGTCTACAGCCACACGGGCGCCGAGTGCCTGTGGGAGATCTCCCTGCGGCCCGTGCCGCAGGACCCCGCACCGGGGCTAGGACGGGGGCCGGGAGGCGGCGTCCCGTGATGTTCCGCCGTCTGCGCGCCGAGCCGGACACGGCGGGCTGGACCGGCGAACCGGACACCGCGCCCGACGCGCCCCCGGCCACCTACCGCATGGCCTGCGACGAGTGCGGCGCCGCGTCGCACACCGGCGTCGAGTTCGGCACCGCCCTGGACCGGCAGCTCCACCACGCCGCCCGCCACCCCGCCCACCGCGCCTACACCCAGACCGTCACCCGCCCCTGGCGGGCCCGGCCCCGGCCGTGAGCTGCCAGTTGACGTGTTCGGCGCAGAGGGCGCGGCGCGCCTCGCCGTGGGGGATCGGCGCCCCGGTGCGGCCGAGGGCCCGGTCACGCTCCAGCCGGGCGATGGCGAGGGCGTCCTCGAGGTCTTCGAGTTCTGCGGGGGAGACGAGCACGGCCACGGGGGTACCGCGGTCGGTCAGGGTGATGCGCTCGTGCCGGGCGGCCCGGCGGGCGAGGCCACCGAGTTCGCCCCGTGCCTCGGCGAGGGAGTACATGGCGGTCATGCCTCCAGTGTGCGGACGCACGGCCTCACAGGCGCTCGAAGCCGCGGACGCGCTCCCAGTCGGTGACGGCGCGTTCGAAGGCGGACAGCTCGGCGCGGGCGGCCCGCGCGTAGTGGGCGACGGTCTCCTTGCCGAAGAGTCCGGCCGCGATGCCGCTGTTCTCCCAGCGGTGCAGGGCCTCGGTGAGGGTGGCGGGCAGGCGGGGGACGGCCGGGTCGGCCAGGGCGTTGGCGGTGTGCTCCGGCGGCAGGGGGAGGCGGTTGTCGATGCCGTACAGCCCGGCGGCGACGGCGGCGGCGACGGCCAGGTACGGGTTGGCGTCGCCGCCGGGGACGCGGTGCTCGATGCGCAGGGAGGGGCCCGAGCCCACCACCCGTATCGGGCAGGTGCGGTTGTCGCGGCCCCAGGCGACGCCCGTGGGGGCGAACGCGCCGGGCTGGAGGCGCTTGTAGGAGTTGACGTTGGGGGCCATCAGCAGGGCCAGGTCGGGCAGGCAGGCGAGCTGCCCGGCGACGAAGTGCCGCATCAGCTCCGACATGCCGTCGCCGGCGTCCGGGTCGGCCAGCACGGGCGTGCCGTCGGCACCGCGCAGGGAGAGGTGGACGTGGCAGGAGTTGCCCTCGCCCTCGTCGAACTTCGGCATGAAGGTGAGCGAGGCGCCCTCGGCGGCGGCGAGCCGCTTGGCGCCGTCCTTGAACAGGACGTGGTTGTCGCAGGTGGCCATCGCCTCGTCGTAGCGGAAGACGATCTCGTACTGGCCCGGGTGGCACTCCCCGCGGGCGGTCTCCATCCGCAGCCCGGCGCGCGTCATCGCGCGGCGGATGCGGCGGGCGACCGGCTCGACCTCCTCCAGGCCCTGGAGGGAGTAGTCGGTGTTGTAGCGGGCGGCCGGGCGCAGGCCGGTGTAGCGGCGCTCCCAGGCCTCGCGGTAGGAGGCGGTGAAGACGAGGAATTCCAGTTCCGTCCCGGCGTACGCGGTCAGGCCGCGGGCGGCCAGCCGGTCGAGCTGGGTGCGCAGGACGTGGCGGGGGGCGACGGCGACCGGCTCGGAGTCGAGGCCGCCGCCGGGCCACACCGCGTCGGCCAGTACGAGGGCTGTGCCCTCGTCCCAGGGCAGGACGGTGCGCAGGGTGGCCGGGTCGGGGCGCAGGACGAAGTCACCGAAACCGCTGTCCCAGGCGTCGATGGCGTAGCCGGGGCCGGTGTCCATCTCCACGTCGGTGGCGAGCAGGTAGACGCAGGCGCCGAAACCGTCGCGTGCGGCCTCCTGAAGGAAGTAGGGCACGGACAGGCGGCTGCCCATCAGCCGGCCCTGGAGGTCGGGTACGGCGACGACCACCTCCTCGACGCGTCCCGCCTCGGCCTCGGCGCGCAGCCGCTCGTACGGGTCGGTCACCTGGACTCCTCGGTGGAAGCGGCGGGCTCGGTGGAAGGTGCCGGGGCGGCCAGGGGGTTGGGGACGGTGCCGTGGACGACGTCGAAGCCCTCGTCGCGTTCGGCGCGGTCGTGGAAGCCGCCGCCCAGCAACTGCTCCCGGTTCAGGGCGACCCGGTCGAAGGAGGGCGCGAGCAGGTCGAACTCCTCGAATCTGTCGGCGAGTTCGGGGAATCGGGCGTGGTAGTGGCCGATCTCGGCGCGCACCAGGGACCAGAAGTCCGCCTCGGGGAAGCCCAGATGCTCCTCCACCAGGGGAGCGAAAAAGCGGAAGTGGCCCGCGAAGACGGCGCTCAGCAGCGAGTGCGCCAGCTCGTGCGCCGGCCAGCGCAGCAGTACGGCGTCGGCGCGCGGCGGCAGTCCGGCGTACTCGGGGCGGCGGCCGGGGAGCAGGTTGACGTCCTCGGCGAAGTCCTTGAGCGCGATGCCGACGGGCACCTCGCGGGCGTCGTGGACGACCACGGTGTTCTCGCCGTGCGGGCAGAAGGCGATGCCGTGGCGGTACAGGCAGTGCAGCAGCCCGGGCAGCAGGGCGGCCAGGAAGCGGGTCAGCCAGGCGCGCGGGGGCAGGCCGGAACGTTCCACCAGTTCGGCGACCAGCGCCCTGCCGTCCGAGCCGGTCTTGAGCAGGGCGGCCATCGTGCGGGCCCGCTCGCCGTCGCGCAGCAGGGCGGTCACCGGTTCGCGCCACACCGCGCCCAGCAGTTCGTGGTAGCGGTAGGGGGCGTCGGCCACCGACTCGTACAGCGGGTGGCGCACGGCGACGGAGGCCACCTCGCCCAGGGGATGGAAGCGCAGCTCGTCGCGGAGGTAGGGGTCGCCGTCGCGTACCGCGTGCAGCCAGGCGCTGATGTCGGGCGCGGCCCGCGTCGGTTCGGTGGACAGCCCGCGCCACACCAGGGTGTTGCGGATGAGCAGGGGCACCTTGACGTTGCGGCGGCCGGGGCGGTCGAGGTTGGCGAGGGTGCGGATCGACTGCAGGGGCCGGTAGCGGTCCGGCCCCTCGCCGAGGGGGACGATGCGGCCGTCGGCGAGGTAGGGGGCGAAGAGGGTGGCGACGGCCTCGTCCCAGTGGAAGGGGTGGACCGGCAGCCAGACGAAGTCGCCCGGGACGTAGGGGCCTTGGGCGCAGGCGTCGGCGAGGACGGCGGCGAAACGTTCGCGCACGGCCGCGTCCAGCTCCTCGGACAGCAGCGCCTGAGCGTCCAGGCCGGGCGCACCCGCGTACGAGGCCAGGGAGGTGTGGACGGCCGCCCAGCGCAGCCGCACCTCGCCGGCCGCCTCGGGGGTGTAGGCGGCGGCGTCGGAGGCGGAGAAGCCCAGGCGGCCCTTGTTGAGCAGCATGCAGGGGTGGCCGTCCTGGTGGGACTCCAGCTCCAGGTGGTCCAGGTCGGCCAGGGCGGCGGCGGGCAGGTCGCGGGATATGACGTGGGCCTCGGCGCGGCGGGTCGCGGTCAGCTCGCGCAGCACCTCGGCGGTGGTGGGGCCGTCCCAGCCCAGCACCGAGCGGGCGTCGAGCAGCAGCCGCTCCGGGCCCGCCTCCTCCATCTCTTCCTCCGCGCCGCCGCCGGGCGCGGGCCGGCGGCGCAGGGTGCCGGGGACCAGGCGCCAGGAGCCGAAGGAGCCGCGGGCGGCGCGGAACGTCCAGGACACCCCGCCGCCCAGGTCCAGCCGGTACGCGTCGCCGGCGGCGGGGTCGGGTTCGGGGACGAGCAGCTCCTCGTAGGCGAACTCCTCGACGGCCCTGGTCAGCAGTCTGCGCCCGGCCTCCCGCCAGGCGTCGCGGGGGACGGCGCTCATCGGGCCGCCTCCCCGGCGCGCGCCCCGGGCTCGGTCTCGGGTTCGCCCCCGGGCTCGGGCGCGCCGAAGGTCGTCCACGCCGCCCGGTCGGGCACGGGCAGGACGGTGCGCCCGGCGGCGGAGTTGAGGATCACCGCCGCCCGCCAGGCGCCGAGGGTGAGGTCGGGCGCGCCCACGCCGTGGGTGTGCATCTCGGCGTTCTGCACGTACAGCGCGCCGGTGACGCTCTCGTCGAGCGCGACGCGGTAGTCGCCGCCGACGCGGTAGCGGCCGCGCGCGTCCCAGTCGACGAGCTTGTCCAGCGGGTCCAGGCAGGCCGGGCGCACGGCCGCGTAGCCGGTGGCCGCGACGACCGCCGAGGTGCGCACCTCGAACTCCGTGCCCTGCCCGGTGTGGCGGCAGCCCAGTACGTAACCGCGCCCCCCGGAGTCCTCCACGGTGCGCACGGCGGTGATCTCCACGCCCGGGTGGAGGCCGGCGCGCGGCCGGCCGCCGCCGATGGTCCGCTCGTACAGCTCGTCGTGGATCTCGCCGAGGGTCTGCTCGCTGACGCCCTTGTAGAGCTGCCACTGCTCGCGCACCAGCCGGTCGCGGGCGGCCTCGGGCAGGGCGCGGAAGTAGCGGACGTGGTCCGGGGTGAAGTGCTCCAGGCCGATCTTGGAGTACTCCATGGGCGCGAACGCCGGAGTGCGCGCCAGCCAGCGCACGTACGGGCCGCCGCGCCCCTCGCCGTCCTGGTGCCGCAGCAGGTCGAGCACGACCTCCGCGCCTGACTGCCCCGCCCCGACCACCGTCACGTCGTCCCTCCCGGCGAGGGCGGCGCGATGGGTGCGGTAGTCGGCGCTGTGCAGCACGCGCCCGGCGTGCGCGGGTGTGAGCAGGGGGCGCAGCGGCTCGGGCACGACCGGGGTGGTGCCGACGCCGAGCACGACCCGCCGGGCCAGTACGCGCTCCTCCCGGCCCCCGTCGGAAGGCGCGCCCGAGGGCCGGTGGGTGACGGCGAAGGCCTCGGCCGACGCGTCCCACTCCACCGCCGTCACCTCCGAGCCGAAGCGGCACGAGGGCAGGCGCTCGGCGACCCAGCGGCAGTAGTGGTCGTACTCGCGGCGCGGGATGTGGAAGCGCTCGGAGAAGAAGAACGGGAACAGCCGCCCGTGCTCGCGCAGGTAGTTCAGGTACGACCAGCGGCTGGTGGGGTCGGCCATCGTCACCAGGTCGGCCATGAAGGGCACCTGCAGGACGGTGCCCTCCAGCAGCAGGCCGGGGTGCCAGGAGAAGGCGGGCCGGCGGTCCAGGAAGAGGGTGTCCAGCCCCGGCACGCCGTCGCAGAGCGCGGCCAGGGAGAGGTTGAACGGGCCGATGCCGACGCCGACGAGGTCGTGCACGCCGTGCGGCGGGGTGGGGTGGTCGTTCACCGCTGTGCCTCCGCGAGGGGGTTGGGAAGGTCGATGTAGACGGACTGGGTGTGGACGTCGCCGACCAGCTCGTCGAGCCCGTCCACGCAGGTCAGGAAGTTGGCCTTGCAACGCAGCGACGGGGCGTCCAGCAGCAGGTCCAGCAGGCCCTTGGCGCCGGGCTCGGCTGCGCGCAGCCGCTCCAGCGCGCCGCGCAGCACGCGCAGCAGGCGCTCCTCGCGGGCCAGCCCGAACGAGCCGAACGCGCCCACCAGGCCCAGGAGGTTGCTCACGCCCAGGTAGTAGGCGACACGCTCGTCGACGAAGGAGTCCTCGAAGACCAGCTCCACCCCCTCGTACAGGCCCGGCAGCAGCCGTTCCAGCGCGGCGGCGCGGGAGGCGGCGACGTAGTAGCCCTGGCTGTCGCGGTACCGGCCCGCCACCGGCAGTCCGTCGGCGCCCAGGGCCACCAGGGTGTTCTGGTGGTGCGGCTCCAGGGCGATCCCGTGGTGGGCCTGGAGGCGGATCAGGGGGACGGCCAGCACGTCGAGGTAGCGCAGCAGCCAGCGCTCGGAGGCCTCGGCGGCGGAGACCCCGTGGGCGCGTGCGGTGCGCGCCACGGCCTCGCACAGCGCGGCGCGGTGCGGCGGCGGGGAGCCGTCGCCGGGGCCGGTGCGCTCGGCCAGCAGACCGGCCACGCACAGCGCCTCGCCGGTCCCGCCCCGGAAGGGGTTGTCGCGTATCGCCGTCTCCAGCCCCGTCTCCGGGCCCGCCTCCGGGGCGTCACCACCGCTCCCCTCGCCGCGGCCCACCGACACCCAGGCGAAGTCGCGCAGGATGCCGAACTGCGGATGCTCGGCGCGCAGCCACCCGCCAGGCCCGGGGCGGTCCGGTGATCCGGCGGCCAGCAGCCGCGCGGCCCGCACCCCCAGCCGCAGCTCGCCGCGGAGGTTGTTGCGGCGGGAGTTGGTGATCCGCATGCCGAGCGACAGCTTCAGCATCGCCTCCGCGTCCGGCCGGTGCACCGTCCGCAGCGAGGAGGTGGGATACCAGGCGGGACCGGCCGGCCCCAGCGGGCGCAGCAGCCCGGCCTCCAGCAGCGCGGCGGTCCGCGGGCGGCGTACGGCCTCGCGCGCCTGCCAGGGGTGGGCGGGCACCGGCACCATGCCGGCGGGCACCTCCACACCCGCCGCCAGGGACCGCAGCAGCTCGGCGACGGGACGGCCGTCCGCGCTCTCGCCGACGACCGCGTCCGGGTGTGCGGCGAACCAGTGCAGCGGGAAGGAGCCGCGCAACTCCGGCGAGTAAGAATCCAGTTCGGCGTCCGACGCCTCCCCGCGGCTCTTGGGCGCGGGGTGGAGGGGGTGGCCCAGCAGCAGAGCCTGCTCGGCGTCCAGGAACGGCGTCGGGCCGGCCGCACCCGGTGCCTCCGCCCGGCGCCGGGCCAGATGGACGGCGCTGCGGCGGGCCGAGTCCAGCACCCGGGCCACCGCGTTGTTGCCGTCGAGGATCGAACGGCCGCGCCGCAGTGCCTGCTCCCGGACCAGCCCCGCCGCCACCAGCGCGATGTCCGCCGGGAGACTGCCGCCCCGCTCGGAGGTGACCACGCGCACCTCGCCGAAACGGTGCCATCCGGTCGCGGACCGGTACCGCACCGGGACGCGCAGCGTCATCCTGCTCAGCGGCAGCACCAGATGCAGCGACTGCCCGGCGGCCGGCACCTCGGTGCCGGTCTCGCGGACGTACGCGCGCAGCAGCCGCTCCGCCGCGGTGGTGCCGGCGGCGCGCTGCGGGTCGGGGTGGTCGAGCGGGTCGGGGCCGCCGTACGGGCCGCCGCCGCGCGCATGCGGGTTTCCGACCGGGGGGGACGGGGTCACGGGGAATCCTCCTCGGCCCGGCGCCCGGCCCGCTCGTCGGCGAGTTCCCCGGCGCGTTCTTCGGCCCGCTCCTCCGCGAGACCGGCGTCGGCGACCGCGTTCAGCAGCCGCTCGACGTCAAAGGGCGTCGCGTGCGGGTTGAGCAGGGTGAGCTTCAGCCGCACCCGGCCCGGCCCCTCGCCCGGCAGCTCGGTGCGGCCGACGACCGCACGGCCCTCGCGCAGCAGCCTGCGCCGCAGGGCCGTGTTGATCCGGTCCGCCCGCCCGGGATCGCTCTGCCCGCGCGGCACGTAGCGGAAGAGGAACGCCGTCAGCACCGGATCGGCGTGCAGTTCCAGCCGGGGGTGGGCACGCACCGCCGCCGCTCCGGCCAGCGCGAGGTCGTGGCAGGCGTCCACCATGCGGCCCAGACCCTCGCGGCCCAGCGTGCGCAGGGTGACGGCGATGGAGAAGCCGTCCGCGCGGCGGGTGGTGCGCAGCGACAGGCCGAGCAGGCTGGGGTAGCCGGCCTCCTCGTCGTCGCCCGGGTTGAGGTAGACCGCGCGGCGGGCGAGCGAGGCGTACGTCTCCGCGCGCCGGACGAGGAAGACGCCCGCCGCGACCGGCTGCCAGCCCAGCTTGTGCCAGTCCAGGGAGACGGAGTCGGCCAGCCCGACGCCGTCCAGCAGCGGGGCCAGGCGGTCCGACAGCAGCGCGCCGCCGCCGTAGGCCGCGTCCACGTGGAACCAGGCGCCGTACTCGGTGGCCAGACGCGCGCACTCGGGCAGCGGATCGACCGTGCCGGTGTCGGTGGTCCCGGCGGTGGCGACGACGGCGACGGGCAGCTCGCCGGCGTCCGCGCACCGCCTCAGGGCGGCGGCGAGTGCGCCGGGGTCCATGCGCTGGGCGTGGTCGATGCCGACGGCCACCACCGCGTCCTCGCCCAGGCCCAGCAGGGCGGCGGCGCGCTGGACGGAGAAGTGCGCGGCGGCGGAGGTGAGCACGCGGGGGCGCGGGCCGTGGCGCGGCACGCCCTCCACCTCGACCTGCCGCCCCGACGCGCGCCCCAGCACCCGGTCACGGGCCAGCATCAGGCCCATCAGATTGGACTCGGTGCCGCCGGAGGTCAGCACCCCGGCGGCCTCCTCGCCGTAGCCCACCAGCCCGGCCAGCTCCGCCAGCAGCAGCGTCTCCAGGGTGGTGGCGGCCGGCGCCTGGTCCCAGGAGTCCTGCGAGGGGTTGAGCGCGGAGACGGCCAGGTCGGCGGCGACGGCGACGGCCAGCGGCGGGCAGTGCAGATGGGCCGCGCACAGCGGGTCGGCCGGATCGGCGCTGCCGTACGCCAGCAGCGAGGTCAGCCGGGGCAGGGCCGCCGCGCCGCGGGCCGCCGCGTACTCACCGGTGACGCGCGCGGCCAGCTCGCCGGGTTCGAGCGCCGGCACGGGGCCGCCGCGCCGCGCCGCGCCCTCCGCCAGCGCCGCGAGCGCGGCGCGCAGCAGCGGTTCCAGGGCGCCGGGGCCGTCCGCGGAACCGGACAGGGCGGCACCGGGCGGTCCGGTGGCGGGCGCTTCCGTTCCCGGCGCTTCCGCACCGGAGGGGGCGGCGGCCGTCAGCAGTCCGTCGACGAGTGCGCGCAGCGCCTCGGCCCGGCCGCCGCCGTCCCGGGCCCCCGGGACGGCCTGGACGCCCGGCGCCGGGGAGCCCGCCTCCGCCGCGCGGACGCGGCCCGTCACGCCGTCCGCCCGGTGCCGCCGCGACCCGGCGCGCTCGCCGTGCCGGACGCGCGGGCGCGGGCCGAGGGTCCCCGCGCGCACCGGCGCCCCGGGTCGGCGTCCGCGGAGTCGGTGGCCGCGGCGGCGGCCGGTGTCGCAGGTGCGGTGGGCACGGTCATGGCGTTGTCGCTCCGTTGCTCCGGTGCTCCGTCGGGAGGAAGGCGGCGGTGGTACGGCCCGGCGGCCGTCCCCCGGGGGCGGTCGGTGGTCACAGCAGGTGGCGTTCCGCGACGGGATGGCCGAGGAAGCCGTGCATCGCGAACTCCCAGCCGTAGGAGCCCGCGTAGGGGAAAACGACCAGATCCCCCGCTCGGACTCGGTCCACCCGGACATCGCGCAGCAGGGTGTCCTCGGGGGTGCACAGTTCGCCGACGACGGTGACACGCGTACCGGCCGCCTCCGGGCGCGGCAGGCCGTCGGGCCAGCGGTCGACGGGCAGGACGGCGACGTTGTGCACCAGGTCCCAGGAGGTGGGGAGCTGGAAGTGGTTGATGCCGCCGCGCAGCACGGCGAAGGCGGTGCCGTAGCTGTGCTTGACGTCGGTGACCTCGGCCGCGTACCAGCCGCAGTCGGCCACCAGGAAGCGGCCCGGCTCCAGGACCACCCGCACGTCCGGCGGCGGCTCGCACCGCGCGACCAGCTCGCCGAAGCGGCCGACGTCGAAGGGCCGCTCGCCCGCGAGCTCCTCGAAGGCCACGCCTATGCCGCCGCCGACGTCGACCATGCGCAGGTCCACGCCGTGCCTCCGGGCGGTCGCCGCGCTCCACTCCACGCACCGGCGCAGGTGGGCGGCCTGGGATTCGGCGTCGAGGTTGTTGGAGGCGGCGTGGACGTGGAAGCCGGTGACGTCCAGCCCCGGCAGCCGCAGCGCCTGCTCCAGCACCCCGGGCACATCGGGCTCGGGCACCCCGAACTGCGACGCCCGGCCGCCCATGCGCAGCGACCCGGGGGCCGGGTCGGCGGCGGGGGCCGCGGCGGGGGTGCCGGCCGGGTTGACGCGCAGCGCCACACGGGCGGTGGTGCCCTCGGCGGCGGCGATACGGCTGATGCGGTGCAGCTCCAGCAGGCTCTCGGCGTTGATCGCCTCGACCCCGGCGCGCACCAGGGCGGTCAGCACGGGCACGGACTTGGCGGGCCCGGCGGCGACGACGGGGACGGGGGAGGCGCCGGCGGGAGGGGAGCCGTCCCGCTCCCGCAGGGCGGCCAGGGCCAGCTCCAGTTCGGTGCGGGAGGCGACCTCGAAGCCGTCCACGTACGGGGCCAGCGCCCGTACGACGCCGGGGAAGGAGTTGGCCTTCACCGCATAGTGGACGGCCGCCCACTCCGGCAGCGCCGCGCGCAGCTCGCGGGCGCGCGCGGCGGCGGCCCGGCCGTCGTAGAGGTAGGCGGAGACGGGCGCCTCGCCCTCCGCCAGCTCCAGCAGGCGCCGGCGGACCGGCTCGGGCAGGACCTCGGCGGGGTAGGCGGAACGCGGGGCTGCGGAGGGCGGGAGAACGATGGACACGGGCTCTACCTCGCTTGGTGCGGCATGGGCGGGGAGGTGGTGCGGTCGTCCGGTGCGCGGCGTCAGCCGCCGTCGGAAGCGCTCACGTCCCCTCCTTCCGGGTGCGTGCCCGGGCCGCCCGAGCGGCCATAAAATTAGGTGAGGCTAACCTAATGACTTCTCTCTTCTCGTCCAAGAGCGCCACGCGGCACACGGGCGCTCGTACCCCGCTTCCCGCGCGGACGCCCGCGCACGCGCGCCGAAGACGTCGAATCCCTTACCAGCGAGAGCGTTTGTAGTCCTGGCCGACGGCCGCCTGCCGGCACCGAGGAGAACGCGAAGCAGAGCGTAATACGCGTCATGCAATGCATTCATGGCCAAGGCGAGGATCAGCATCAGCCTGGACAGCGAGCATGCCGGGCGCATCAGGGCCCATGCCGAGCGTGCGGGCATGGATGTCTCCGCCTGTCCGGTCAACGCCGCCACACGGCAGACGGCGGAGACCGAGGCCACAGAGGCCCAGTTCTCCCACATCGGCGCGGTGATCGCCGCAGCCGAGGCGGAGGCCGCCGGGCTGCCCGTGCTTCCAGAGCCCGGCGACGGTGATCTCACCGGGGAGGAGCGGCAGGAGGTGCGCGAAGCCGTGGAACCCGTTCTCGGGGGCGACGCACCCGTCAGGGCCGACAGCCGCGCCGGGAACGCTGCGTGACCGCACGGGTGCCGGTGTACGACACCGGAATGCTCATCGCGCTGGCCGACCGCAGGGCGAAGGCGGCACGCCTGCACGCCGCCATGAGGGAGACGCCGCACCGGGCCGTGGTGCCCGGCCCGGTGCTGGCCCAGGTGTGGCGGCCCAGTCCGGCGACGGTCCACGCGCTGGCCTCGGTGCCGAAGGGCTGTACGGTTCCGCAGGCGCGCGGCTCCGAGTCGGCCATGCGTCCCACCGAGGTCGGCCAGACGGCGTGCATCACCTGCGCGACAGGGCCGGATCCTGCCGACTGGCAGCGTATCGGCGCGGCCTTGGGAAAGGCGGAACTCCCGCCGAAGAAGCGTCCGGACGCGGTGGACGCGCTGGTGGCGCTGTCGGCGGTCCGGCACGGCAGTGCGGTGATCTTCACGAGCGATCCCGGCGATATCGAGGCGTATCTCCAGGTGATGAACGCCCGTGACGTCCACGTGGTTTCGGTTTGAAACGGTTCTGTGGCCCGCAGCGGCGCCCGCGCGGCCCCGCGGCAGCGGTTTCCGGCCATGGGGCCGGGTACCCGGGGCACCCCGGGAGGAATCCGCGGCCGAGGCGTGTCACGCTTGAAGTCCGCCACGTCGACGAAGACGCCGAGCACCCGATCTCCACGGGGGTGCTCGGCGTCATGCGTTCCACGGGTTCCGCAGGGGTCGGCGGAACCGGCGGGACAACAGGAGCCGCACCTTCGAGGAGTACGCGTGATCGAGAAGATCTACGACCGGATACTGCACCGCAATCCCGGCGAGAAGGAGTTCCACCAGGCCGTGTGGGAGGTCCTGGAATCCCTCGAACCGGTCTTCGCCCGGCGCCCCGAGCTGCTGGACGAATCTCTGATCGAGCGCCTGTGCGAGCCCGAGCGGCAGATCATCTTCCGCGTCCCGTGGAGCGACGACTCCGGGAGGACCCACGTCAACCGTGGTTTCCGGGTGGAGTTCAACAGCGCCCTCGGCCCGTACAAGGGCGGCCTGCGCTTCCACCCGTCCGTCAACCTGGGGATCATCAAGTTCCTGGGCTTCGAGCAGACCTTCAAGAACGCCCTGACCGGCATGCCGATCGGAGGCGGCAAGGGCGGCAGCGACTTCGACCCCAAGGGCAAGTCGGACGCGGAGGTCATGCGCTTCTGCCAGTCCTTCATGACCGAGCTCTACCGCCACCTGGGCGAGTACACCGACATCCCGGCGGGTGACATCGGGGTCGGCGAGCGCGAGATCGGCTACCTATTCGGCCAGTACCGCCGCATCACCAACCGCTGGGAGGCCGGCGTCCTGACCGGCAAGGGCGTCCTGTGGGGCGGCTCGCAGGCCCGCTCGGAGGCCACCGGCTACGGCCTGGTCGTCTTCACCGCCGAGATGCTGAAGACGCGCGGTGAGAGCCTGGAGGGCAAGCGGGTGGTCGTCTCCGGCTCCGGCAACGTGGCCATCCACGCCATGGAGAAGGCGCGGCAGCTCGGCGCCGTGCCGATCGCCTGCTCCGACTCCGGAGGCTACGTGGTGGAGGAGAAGGGCATCGACCTGGAACTCCTCAAGGAGGTCAAGCTGGCCGAGCGCGGACGCCTGTCGGCGTACGCCGAGCGCAGCGGCGCGCGCTTCGTGCCCGACGGCCGGGTCTGGGAGGTGCCCTGCGAGGTGGCCCTGCCGTCCGCCACCCAGAACGAACTGGACCGGGACGACGCGGCGACGCTGGCCCGCAACGGCGTGCTCGCGGTCGGTGAGGGCGCGAACATGCCGACCACGCCGGAGGGCGTGCGCGTGCTGCGCGAGGCCGGCGTCCTGTTCGGCCCGGGCAAGGCCGCCAACGCCGGCGGCGTGGCCACCAGCGCCCTGGAGATGCAGCAGAACGCCTCGCGCGACTCGTGGACCTTCGAGCACACCGAGGCCCGGCTGACCGAGATCATGCAGCACATCCACGACCTGTGCCACACCACCGCCGAGCGCTACGGCCGCCCCGGCGACTACGTGGCCGGCGCCAACATCGCCGGCTTCGAGCTGGTGGAGGAGGGCATGGTGGCGCAGGGCCTGATCTGAGCCGTACGGCGGGGCGCTACAGCAGGGCGCCCAGGGCGGCGAGCAGGACGGAGGCGGCGACGACCGCGCCGTTGACCGCCGCCAGGCGGGCCGGGGAGGCGCGGTGGGCCAGCCGGGCGCCGGCCAGGAGCCCGGCGAGCTGCGGCGGCAGGCACACCGCCGCCAGCAGCAGCGCGTCCGCGACCTGCGCACCGTCGCCGACGACGAGGAACGTGGCGACCCGCACCACGGCCGCCACCAGCAGGACGCGCGTCACCACCGCCCTGAGGTCGTGCGGGGTCAGGACGCGCTGGAGGTGGACGACGAGCGGCGGACCGCCGATCCCGGTGAGGCCGCCGACGAATCCGGCCAGCAGCCCGGCCGCCCCGTCACGGGCGTCCAGCGGCCGGGACTCGCCCACCGGGCCCCGCCGCCCGGCGTCCACCACCGCCGCCAGGCCGGCGAGCACCGCCAGCACCAGGGCGACGGCGGCCACGGTTTCGGGCACGCGGGTCAGGGCCACCACCCCGGCGGCCGTCCCCACCGCCATGAACGCGCCGGTCAGCAGGCCCTCCCTGCCCCGGCGGACGCGCCGGTCCGCGGCGGTGAGCGCCGCGCCTGAGGTGGCGTCCAGGACTCCGGAGGCGGCGACGGCGGCCGGCTGGCCGAACAGCAGCGACGCCGCCGGTACGAACAGCGTCGCGGGCCCGAAGCCGGTGAGGCCCTTGAGGCCGTGGGCGACCAGGGCCAGGAGGCCGACGGCCGCGAGCTGCTCCGGGCCGGGGCTCACGCGTGGAGCCGGTCGAGGAAGGCGAGGAGGCCGGCCCTGGTGCGCTCCGCCTGCTCCTCCACCGTCAGCGACTCCTCCAGGCGCCCGCCGCCGTCGGGGACCTTCCTGCCGCGCACGTACAGCGAGCAGGCCAGATCGGCGCACATGTACAGCCCGACCGAGTCGCCCTCCCGCCCGGCCCGGCCGGCCTTGGGCGCGGCCATCAGGGCCACGCCGTCGGCCGGGTGCGTGGTCAGGCACAGCGAGCACATGCCGCCGCCGCGGCGGGTGCGGCCCGGCTGCCGGGCCGGGGAGCGGAGCGCCACGCCCGTGAGCAGGCCGCCGCGTTCGACGACGATGCAGCGGCGGTCGGGGGCGGCGGGGTCGCGCCAGCCGAGGAAGTCCAGTTCTTCCCAGGGCTGTTCGGTCAGGTCGCGCGGCAGCGCCATGCGCTTCGCCTCGCCCTTGGAGCAGTTGACGAACGACGCGCGGATGTCCTTCTCGGTCACGGGTCTCATGGCGGGCAGCCAACCATTCGCGGGGAATCTCCGGCAAAAGGTTAATACTCACGGGAACACCCTTCGTTGACGCGGCTTGGCGCCGCGCCGAAGCCGTGCCGGCGCCGTCTGACGGCGGGGCGTGAAGGCTGCGGAGCGGGGCGGCGGGACGGCGGGCGTGCGCGTGTCTGAACGGCTAGAGGTCCGAAATGATCCAGAATGGTGGAAACTGCTCCATGTTGACCACAGTTGTCCCGTTGCCGAGGAGCGTGGCATGCATGTTCGCGAAGGGCTCCCCGACCAGCCCACCCGCGTCGGCCGCATCGACTGGCCCAAGGAAGGCGACAACGGTACGCACCTGCGCCTGAGGAGCGGGCACGTCGTCGTCTTCGACCGGCAGCCCTGGCGGATCCTGGAGATCGACGAGTACCGGGACCACCCCTGGCCGCTCTCCTACGAGCAGGCCTGGCGCGAGCACCTCGAACTGTGGCGGCACTCGGAGGACCTGCGCCGGATGAACGGGCGGCTGAACGCGCAGCCCCCGGAGCGGGCCGACTTCTACAAGCGGCCCGTGGTACTGGTCCTGCGCAACGAGAACTTCCCGCGCTCTGCGCCCAAGCACTGGTGCGCGCCGATCAGCCACGGCTGGCAGGTCCTGCCGGAGCACTACGCGGTCTGCCGCACCTGCGGCGAACTGCCGCCCTGCGGCAACGGGGAGTACCGCGGGGAGATCGGTCCCCGCGCCGCCGCGCAGAACGAGGGCGCGGGGCTGTGTGTGCCGGCGGGCTGCTGCATCGGCTGCGCGGAACCCGTCAAGCCCCGGATGCGGACGGTGCGCTTCCCCGGCCCGAACCTCTGGTACCCCGACCTGGGCGAGGGCAGCGCGGTCTTCCACGCCCGCACCGCCTGCGCCGACCAGGTCGAGTGCTACCGGCTGCAGTGGAAGGCCGAGCACGTCCCCACCGCGCCGCAGCCGACGGCGCCGCTGTGGTCCCCGGGCACCGCCGAGAACGTGCTGCCGCCGCAGACCAGGCTCTCGCCGGACGCGTCGAGGTCCGCCGGTGGGTGGAACGTTCCGGCGGCCGGCGGCAACGGTACGGGTGCGGCCGAGGCGGCGCCGGCCGCACCTGCCGAGCCCCGGACCGAGCCCCGGGCCGCGCCCGCGCCCGAGCGGGCACAGCCGCAGGCGTCCGCTCAGCCGGCCCGGTCCGGCCAGTCCCCCCAGCAGGCGGAACCGGCGCCCCCACCCGAGCCCGTACCCCTCGTCCCGGCGACCCCGGCCGCCCCTGCCGCACCGGCGGCCCCTTCGACCCCGCCGGCGGCGTCCGACGCGCCCGCCGTGCCGCCCGCCGAGGAGCTGGACGCGATGCGCCGGCTCACCGAGGACCTCAGCAGCTCCCTGTCCGCGTCCGCCGACCGCCCCGCCTTCCACGACGCCGAGCAGGCCGCCCGTGTGATCGAGGAGCTCACCGCCGCGGTCCGCAACATCGCCCTGTGCCTGAACGGCACCAACCTCCGCGCCCGCCCCTGAACGCGGGGTCCCGAGGCCGGGCGGCGGCGCCCGGCCGCAGAGGGCGCTCAGCCCAGGCGGGTGAGCGCGAGGACGGCCAGGTCGTCGCGGAGCCGCTCGCCCCACCAGGAGTGGGCGTCCTCCAGCAGGGCCGCCACCACGCGGTCGGCGGGACGCCCGTCGCCGGGCGGCGGCGGGTGCCCGGCGAGCAGGGCGGCGAGATCCTCGGGCTCGCGGCGGTCCTCCGCCCCGGCGCCCTCGGTGAAGCCGTCGGTGTAGAACACCAGGGTCTCGCCCGGACACAGCTCCACCTCGGTCACCGGGTGGTGCAGCTCGTCCAGGACGCCCAGCAGCGGGCCGCGCACCTCCAGCGGCACGGCTCCGCCGTCGGCGCGGCGCAGCAGCGGGGCGGGGTGCCCGGCGGAGGCGATGCGGACGCGGACGGTGCCGGAGGGATCCGAGGGGGCCGCCGGGTCGGAGGACGGCCCCGGGGAGGGCGGCTCCAGAACGGCGTAGGCCAGGGTGCAGAAAGGGGTGTTCTGGCGCCGCAGCGCGTTGTTGACCAGACCCAGGACGTGCTCGGGGTCGGTGGTGTGCTGGGCCGCGGCCCACAGGGTGTGGCGAACCAGGCCGGTGATGGCCGCGGCGCCGGGCCCCTTGCCGCAGACGTCGCCCAGGGCCAGGACGTACCGGCCGTCGGGGGCGGTGAAGGCGTCGTAGAAGTCCCCGCCGATGTGCAGGCCGCTGCCGAAGGGGTGGTAGCGGGCGGCGAGGTCGAAACCGGGCAGCTCGGGCAGGCGGGGCGGGAGCAGCGGGCGCTCCAGAGCCTGGGTGGTGGCGCGCAGCCGGTGCAGCAGGCGGTCCCGCTGGATGCCGACGGCCACCTGGTCGGCGATGTTCTCCAGGATGGACAGGGTGGAACCGGGCAGGGCCAGACGGGTGCTCAGAGTCAGCACACCGATCAGCTCCCCGCCGGAGACCAGCGGATAGCCGGCGAAGGACCCCTGGGGCCGGCCGGACCCGGCGCGCGGGCCGCCGGGGGGCGTGAGGTCCAGATGGGGGCGCTGCCGGGCGGCGATCCGCCCGACCAGCTCCTCGTCCGAGTGCTCGGGGTGGAGGTGGTCGGCGGCGGTGGTGCGGTCGACGTCGGCGCAGGCGGCGGGCTCGGGCCTGCCGGAAGGCGCCAGGGTCCACAGGCAGGCGCGGTCGGCGCCCAGCCGGTCCGCGGTGGCCCGCACGCAGCGGTGCAGGCGCTCGGCCAGCGGCCCGGAGGCCGTCATGGCGGCGGCGACCTCCGCGCTCAGCAGGGCGTGGCCGGTGCGCTCGGCGAGCTTGCGCTGTGCGTGCAGGCGGTCGGTGACGTCCTCGGCGAGCACCAGGACGCGCTCGCGGCCCTCGGAGTCCGTCACCCTCTGGGGGGCTATGCGCATGGCCTGCGAGGTGCCGTCGGACCTGGTGCGTTCGAAGACCACGTCGGGGCCGGGGGCGGACTGCTCCCGGGCGGTGTCCAGGTGCTGCCGCAGGGTGGCGCGGGCGTCCGGCGGGAACAGGTCGGCCAGCGAACGGCGGAGCGAGCCGTGGTCGTCCAGCTCCAGGACGTCCGAGGCCCGGTGGTTCCAGGCGAGCACCGCGCCGTCGTCGTCCAGCATGAGCGCGCCGATCGGGGCCTGGGTGAGGAACTCGCCCAGCAGCCGCTCCCCCAACTGCCGGCTCATCACCGCGCCGGTGACGAGCTGCCGCTGGGCGGCGGCCCGTACCGCGGTCTCGGCGCGTCGCCGGGAGACGCCCTCCAGCAGTTCGCGGGCCGTCTGCGGCAGCAGGCCGGCCCGCGCGTCCGGGATCCGGCGGACGAGGTCGGCGGAGAAGAGTATCGGCAGCGTGGTGAGCCGGGAGTCGGTGGCGGAGGTGGCGACCACCACCGCCGCCAGGTCCGCCGGGTGGGGGCGCAGCGCGTGGATCAGGCCGACCGGGGCCGGTACCCGCCGGCCCACCACCGCCACGGCGGGCCGGCGCGCGCCGGGCGTCCCCTCGGTGTGCTCCAGGACGCTCGCGGCCGTGACGTGGACCAGCTCGGTCTCCTCCCCGAACGCGGCCCGGAAGTCCTCCGCGGTCTCGGGGAGGACGTCCACCAGCAGGATGCGGGTTCTCCCGCCGGGTATCGTCAGCACACCGTCAGCCTTCCAGCAGCGGTTCGTCCAGCAGGGCCTTGCCGGCCCACACCCGCAGCACGTCGGTGACCGGGGCCATCACATGGGCGGCACGGGCGTCGCGCAGCATCCGCTGCAGCGGCGAGCCGGTCCCGTAGCCGATCCCGCCGACCAGGGTCAGGGCGTCGTTCACGGTCGCCTCGGCCGCGTCGGCGACCTCGGCCTTGGCCGAGGCCAGCCCCGGCAGGGCTTCGGGGCCGCCGAGCTCCGCCTCGGCGGCGGCGTGGTAGACCAGCCGCCGGGTGCGCTCCACCCGGGCCCACATCGTGCCCAGCCGGTGCTGTACGACCGGGTTGCCGGCCAGGGCGCGGCCGGCGCGCGTGTGCCGTCGCAGCAGATGGGCGCGGGTCTCCTCCAGGGCGGCCGCGGCGACGCCCAGGTAGGTGCCGGACATGGCCATCAGGAAGTAGGGGGCGACGACGTTGAACATGTACCAGATCTCGTCGCCCTCCTGCCCCAGCAGGCACTCGGCGGGGATCTCCACACCGGGCAGCTCCAGGCCGCGCGAGGCGTTGCCCCGCATGCCGAACCCGTGCCACTCGGGTCCCCACTCCAGGCCCGGCGTGCCGCCGTCGACGACCGTGCAGGAGAACTGGC
Source organism: Streptomyces shinuiensis (assembly GCF_043660855.1). Classification (NCBI taxonomy): domain Bacteria; kingdom Bacillati; phylum Actinomycetota; class Actinomycetes; order Kitasatosporales; family Streptomycetaceae; genus Streptomyces; species Streptomyces shinuiensis. Next base: position 3,069,958 of record NZ_JBIHML010000001.1, read on the forward strand.
CGGGCGGCGTCCGCGGCCCCACGGCGACGGTGGACAGGACGTAGGAGTCGGCGCGGCCGCCGTTGGTGACGAAGCTCTTGGAGCCGGTCAGCCGCAGCCTGTCGCCGCCGGGGCGCTCCATGCGCGTCTGCGGCAGCCAGAACTCGCCGCCCGTCCCGGGCTCCGACAGGGCCAGGGTCGTCAGGTGCTCCCCGGCGGCGATCGGTTCCAGGTACCGCTCCCGCTGCACGGTGTCGGCCTGCGCGGCGATCACCGCCGAGGCGACCAGGTGCATGCCGAAGCAGATCGACGTCGAGGCGCAGGCCCGGCCCGTCGCCTCGCCCACCTGCGTCACGGCCAGCAGCCCGTGTCCCATGCCGCCGGAGTGCTCGGGCACCACCAGTCCGCCCAGCCGGGAGAGCAGGGCCGCCATGCCCTCCTGGGGCCACCGCTGCTCCGCGTCGACCGCTGCCGCCCGCGGGGCCAGGACCTCTTCGGCGATCTCCCGGGCGACGGACACCGCGGCCCCCAGTTCGATCCGCACCACCGCTGTACTCCGCTTCTTCGTACGAACCCGGTCGAGAGCATCGGCGGGCGTCACGGTCTCCGGCATCATTGCCGGACGGCAACGGTGCCGTAGCCTACTTGAGACATCTTCCGTATCGGGAGGCCAGGACTCCGGTGGGCCCGGTCCCGCTCCGCGGCCCGCCCGGCGCCCCTCCCCGCGGGTCCGTCCGGCGGCCGTCCGCGCCCCGCCCGGGGCAGGCGGCCCCGGCGCTTCCGGATGGACGAAATCCCAGTGCAGCCGCTGTTTCCCGCATCGCGCGCGCCCGGTTTCGGGCCGGTGCGGGCCGAGGCTCCGGGCATGTCCGAGGCCCCCGCCGACGGCGGCGGACCACGCGCATGGGGCGTGCGTCACAGCGCTCAGGTCTTCCCGCGCGCCCCTCCCGTCATCACACCCCGGAACCGGCCCGCGCCGGCCCGCACCGGCCTCCGGCGGGGACGCGGCCGTAGGCCGGCTGCCGTACGGCCGTCGTCCGATCGGTGCGGCCGCCGCGCGGGCGCGCGCCGCCCCGGCCGGCGCGCTGGTACAACGGCGGGCGGGGGACAGACCGCAGGCCGCAGGACGACCGGGTGGAGGCCTCGTGAACGCCATGCCGGGCAGAACGCCGGGCAGAGCACCGACCTTCGGCCGCACGGTGCCGGTGCCCGGCGGGCTCCTCGCCCCCCGAGGACTCAGAGGACTCGGCGGCGTCGGCACCGGCGCCACGGCCGCGGCGCCGGGCTCGCCGAGCGCCCTGCGGCGGGAGTCCCGCAAGCTGGCGGCCGTCTGCGTCCTGCTGGCGCTGTCCGCCGCCCTCCTGGTGCCGCTCACCATGCCGCTCGGCTGGGACGAGACGGTCTACGCCAGCCGCTTCTCCCCCTACGGCCCCCCCACCCCGTTCAGCGCCCCGCGCACCCGCGGCGTACCCCTGCTGCTGTCCCCGGTCGCCTCCTGGAGCGACTCGGCCGTGCTGCTGCGGGTCTGGCTGCTGGCGCTGTCCAGCGCCGCGCTCTACCTGGGGTTCCGCCCCTGGCTGCGGGTGGTGCCCCGGCCGTCGGCGGTGTGGGTGGCGGCGGCGCTGTACGGCTCGCTGTGGACGGCGCTGTTCTACGCGGGCGCCGCCATGCCCAACCACTACACGGCGATGGGCGCGCTCGCGGCGGTGGGCTGCTTCGCGGGACGCGGACCCGGCCGCGGCGCGCGGTACGCCGGACTGGCCGCCGGGCTGGCCGTGGCGACCCTGATGCGGCCCAACGAGGGCGCGGCCCTCGCCGCGCCCCTGCTGCTGGCCGCCGTCGCGGTGCCCGCCTGGCGCGGCCGGGGCAGGATCTGGGCCGTCGCCGGGGGCGCCGCGGCGGGCGCGCTGCCGTGGCTGGTGGAGGCGCGGCTGCGGTTCGGCGGGGTGGCGCAGCGGCTCGCCGAGGCGAGCGAGGTCCAGGGCGGCATGCGGCCGGTGCTGTCGGTGGCCGACCACCTCATCTCGCTGGACGGCCCGCTGCTGTGCCGCCCCTGCACGGGCGACGGCGTGGGGTGGGCGGCCGCGGCCTGGTGGCCGCTGCTGGCACTGCTCGCCGCGCTGGGGCTGCTCGCGGCACGCCGTACCCGTACGCCGTGGAGCATGGCGGGCACGGGTGACGCGGCGCCGCTGTGGCTGGCCGCGGCCACGGCCGGCTCGCTCGTGGCGCAGTACTTCTTCCTGCTGCCCTACGCCGCGCCGCGCTTCCTGCTGCCCGGCTACGCGCTGCTGGCCGTACCGGCCGCCCTCGGCCTGCTCCGCCTCGCGGACCGGGCCCGCCGCTCGGCGACGGCGGCCGTCGCCCTCACCGCGGTGCTGGCGGGCCACCTGGCCGTCCAGGCCGGCCTGGCGCACACCCACGCGGGCATCCAGGAGGAGGCGCGCGAGGACTGGCAGCGCATCGCGGCGGTGCTGCACGCGCACGGCGTACGCGCCCCGTGCGCGGTCACGGGCAACGACTCGGCGATCCCCGTCGCGCACGCCGCGGGCTGCGTCAGGACGGACCCACGCGCCCCCGAGCGGTCCGACGCGGTGGTCATGCGCCGGGCGGACCCGCCGACCTGGGCGCGCGACTGGCCGCGCCACCCGGTGCCGGACGCCTACAAAAGCGGCTGGACGGTGTCGGTCCGCCCGTGACGTCCCGGGCGGACCCGGCCCGGCTCCGGCGCGAGTCCGAGCCGCCATCCGCCCGCCCGCCGAAGCCCTCACGCCCGCCGGAGCCCTCGCGGGCCGCGACCGAACCACCGGGAGACGCGCATGCCGCCACCCGACCCGACCCGCCGGCCGCCCCCGGGCAGCCGGGAGGGCGTCCGCGACGCCCGCGGCGTACCCGCGGTGATCGCGGCGGCGCGGCTGGCCTTCATCACCGCGGCGCTCCTGACCGCGTACTACCTGCTGCCCGTGGACGAGGAGTTCACCGGCGGCACGGCCGTCATCCTCACCCTGGGACTGCTCGCCGTCCTCGCCCTGTTCCTCTGGGAGATCCGCGAGATCGAGCACTCCCCCCGCCCGATCCTGCGGGCGGCCGAGGCGCTGGTGAGCGTGCTGCTGCTGTTCCTGCTGCTGTTCGCGACCGTCTACCACCTCCTGGAGAGGGCCGAGCCGAACAGCTTCACCGAGCCCCTCACCCGCACCGACGCCCTGTACTTCGCGCTCACGACGTTCGCCACCGTCGGCTACGGCGACATCACGGCACGCTCCCAGACGGCCCGGATCATCGTCATGGTCCAGATGACCGGCGGCCTGCTGCTGGTGGGCGTCGCGGCCCGGCTCGTGGCCGACACGGTCAAGTCGGCGCTGCGCCGCCAGGCGCCCTCCGAACCTGAGGCGTGAACCGAGTGCCGTACGCCGCCCGGCTTGCGGCACTCGGCTTACGTCGCTCCGCCGGGCTCCTCGTTCCGGGGACGCGGGACCGGCGGCCGATGCCCGCCGCGCGCCCGGCCGATAGCGTGGCAGGCGCCCCCGTCCGCCCCACAGAGGAGACCGCCGTGCGCGTCACCGCCTTCGACCACCTGGTGCTCAACGTCGAGGACGTCGAACGCTCCCTCGGCTTCTACTGCGGCCCGCTGGGCCTGGAACCGGTCCGCGTGGACGAGTGGCGAGCGGGGAAGGCGCCGTTCCCGTCGGTGCGGGTGAGCGACACGACCATCATCGATCTGGTCGCCGGCCCCCGCAGCGGCTCCAACGTGGACCACATCTGCCTGGTCGTCGAACCGCTGGACTGGCAGGAGGTCGTGGACTCCGGCGCCTTCACCGTGGTGGACGGCCCCGGCCCCCGCTTCGGCGCGCGCGGCACCGCCCAGTCCGTCTACGTCCTCGACCCGGACGGCAACACCGTCGAACTGCGCTGGTACCCCCAGGACCGCTCCCAGGAGGGTTCCCGGGACGCCTGACAGGGGCAGGACGCCCTGCCATCCTGGACGCCATGTCCAGGGGGAGTGACGAAGAGGACACCGAGCGCGGTCTCGTACGCCGCCGGCGCTGGACGGGGGCGGCCGTCACCTGTGTGGCGACGGCGCTGGCGCTGGTCCATGTGCTGCGCCCGGACCTGAGCATCGACAGCACGGCGGTCGCGCTGCTCGTGATCGCCCTGGTGCCGTGGATGGGCGACCTGTTCCACAGCATCGAACTGCCGGGCGGCGCGCGGCTGGAGTACCGGCGGCTGGAGGAGCGCATCGGCGCGGCGGAGGAGCGCGCCACGCACCTGGACCAGCAGGTGGACGGAGCCACGGCGACCGCACGGGTGGCCCTCGCCGCGGCCAACAGCCCCGATCCGGAAGGCCGGGAGGAAACAGGGGGCAACACCTCCTGGGCGGTCGGCGCCCTCGAACGGCTCGTCACCGAGTACGCGGAGGTACGCGAGCGGATGCCGAGCAGCCCCCTGCGCACCGCGCGCCAGGAGCGGATCTTCGGCGAGATGCTGAAGGCGGTGCCGCAAGTACCCGGCTTCGACACCGACGCCATGCTGGCGTCAGAGGAGCCCGGCGAGCGTCTGGCCGCCCTCGCCCGCCTCTACGTCGAACCGGACCCGGCGAAGCTGGAGGTGCTGCTGGACGCCGCGGCCCGTGAGGAGTTGCCGTTCCTCCTGTACTGGTGCGCCAACACCACCGACCGCCTGCTGAGCGGCACGGCCGCGGACGCGTACTCCGTCCCCGTCGGCCTCGTCCGCCGTCTGCGCATCCGCCTCGCCGAACTCCCCGCCGGCAGCGACCGCGCCCGCTCCCTGCGCCGCGTCCTGCGCCACCTCGACCCGGCCGCCCCCTCGCCCGCCGGCGGCGGCTGAGCCGGCACGGCCGACCGGGCGCCTTGTTCCGGTACGCACTCGCTACGGAGCCTCTGCTTGGAGGCGGCCGCCTGCGGCGGGGATCTTGGGCGAGATTGGTGGCCGTCAGCTCTCGCGGTCGCGACAGATGGCCGCGAAGTCGCAGCCGGCGCAGGACGAGCACCAGCTGTCCAGGCGGGACAACCGGTTGGTGCGCAGCGAATCCGCAGCTCCCGTAACCCGCTTGCCGAGGTCGGCCATGACCTCGGGATCCACCATTTCACGGGTGTCGCGTCCCGCCTTGTCGAGGTTGAGGACCTCGACGACATCCGCGTCCTCCCCGGTCAGCTCCCGGTAACCGGGTACGTACAGGTGCAGCTGGTCACGTGTCAGGTCCTCGGCCAGGGCGCGTTAAGGCGGTTCCCAACCGGCCCGGCGGCCGACGCGACTCCATCGTGCGGGAGTTGCTGATCAACCCGGCCGTACGTTCCGTATCCCCCGCGCTGCGGTGGCACGCGGAGAACGACGCGTGGGTCGTGCTCGGCTTCGACACCGTGGAAGGCCGGGCAGCCGACTTCTCGCCGGGCTCCCCCGCCCTGCTGGCGGTCGTCGGTCTGGTGAACCGGATCGGGGAGCTGGACCTCCCCGAAGTGGCACGGGAGTGGCCGGAGACCCGATGGGAGCGATTCACCAAGGACGAGAGCCAGGCTGCCCTCCTCCAGGGAGATGACCTGCCCTACACCGACATCAACCCCAACAACATGATGATCGGGAAGCACACCGCCTGGGCGGTGGACTGGTCATGGCCCACCCATGGCGCGGGTTTCATCGACCCGGCCTGTCTGGTGGTGCAGCTCATCGCGGCCGGACACAGCCCCGAGTCCGCCGAATCTCGGGTCTCGGTCTGCGCGGCAGATGTGGAAGGCTTCACGGAAGTACTCCGACTCCGCACTGCCCTCCTGCGCGGCGGCTTCCTTGACCAGGGTCAGGTCCGCTTCTCCCACCATGACGGTCATCTTCTTCAGAGCCGTATGAGCATGGTGTCTCCGCCGTATGTGCAGTGGTCGCCCCACGCCTCCGGTACCGGTCGGTGGCCCCTGCCTCGGGGAGCACGGGGGTGCCGTCGGTGATGGCCATGGGCTCCCGGGACCAGGAGAGCTGGACGGGTCGGCCGTCGCTGAGGAGCTCGTGGCGGGTGGCCATGCACGGGCCGCCGGGGCTGATGGCACCGCAGTTACGGCTGTGTGCTCATCACCCGGCAAACCCCGTTTTGCAGCCAAGGAGGCGCTGCCCGCGGACCTGGTGTATCTGCTGATCCACCGGGCCGGTCTCGCGGAGGAGACGGTGGCCCGGCTCCAGCGATACTGGACCGAAGGAAACTGAGCGAGGGTGGTCGCCGTGGACGGTCCTGTCCCTCGGTCGGTCAACCGGAGTCGGCAGGGCGGGCGGTAGAAGGTGTTCGCTCAGCACCGCTGGAACGGCGCTGAGAAGTCCGGGGAACGAACAAGGCCCAGGTCGCTGACCTGGGCCTTCGTCATGGAGCGGGTGACGGGAATCGAACCCGCGCTCTGAGCTTGGGAAGCTCATGTTCTACCATTAAACTACACCCGCGAGGAGTGGGCGATCGCGTCGCTCACCGACGCACACTGTACCCCATACCGGGCCCCCGGCGCACAGCCGCGGGGTCCTTTTCGTCGTGTCCCCGGAGCGTGTGACGGGCGGTTTTCCGGGAAGCGGGGGAAGGGAGTTGGGGCGTACGGTGGGTGCGGAGCGCCGGGCGCGAGGCAGGCCGATTGATCCCCTAATGTGGCTTTGGTCGTACACGTAGTGGGGAGAGGCAGGCGATGGAGTCCACCGTCGTTCAGTGTGCCGATGGGCATGTGTTCAGCACCTCGACGTTCCCGATGCAGAACCTCGGCAGCGGCCGGATCGGTCCGGGCCGGCTGCTGCGGTGTCCGCGGTGCGCGCGGCTGAGGCAGGCGGTGCCGGTGGCGCGGCAGGCCGTGGCGGGCATGGAGGCCGCGAGGCGCTGAGGTGCCGACGCGTCGAGGCGGCCGTGGTGAGCGGTCGTGACGGGTGAGGGCACGCGGGCCCGGTGCGCAGGCGCCGGGCCCGCGGTCTGTACGCTCGGCGTCGTGCTTCTCTCAGACAAGGACATCCGGGCCGAGGTCGACTCCGGGCGGGTGAGGATCGATCCGTACGACCCGGCGATGGTGCAGCCGTCCAGCATCGACGTGCGGCTGGACCGCTTCTTCCGGGTGTTCGAGAACCACCGCTACCCCCACATCGACCCCGCGGTCGAGCAGTCCGACCTGACGCGGCTGATCGAGCCGGAGGGGGACGAGCCGTTCATCCTCCACCCGGGCGAGTTCGTGCTGGCCTCGACGTACGAGGTCGTCACGCTGCCCGACGACATCGCCTCCCGGCTGGAGGGCAAGAGCTCGCTGGGGCGGCTGGGCCTGCTGACGCACTCCACGGCCGGCTTCATCGACCCCGGCTTCTCCGGGCACGTGACGCTGGAGCTGTCGAACGTGGCGACGCTGCCGATCAAGCTCTGGCCCGGGATGAAGATCGGGCAGCTGTGCATGTTCCGTCTCTCCTCACCCGCCGAGCACCCCTACGGCTCCGCCCGCTACGGCTCCCGCTACCAGGGGCAGCGCGGCCCGACGCCCTCGCGCTCCTATCTGAACTTCCACCGCACGCAGGTCTGAGCGGGGAGCGGGGAGCGACGCATGGGCGACGAGCGGGAGAACCTGACCTACGAGCTGTTCGGGCGGGCGATCCGGGAGCTGGCGCGGGCCGTCGCGGACGACGGTTACGAACCGGACATGATCCTGTCCATCGCGCGCGGCGGACTGTTCGTCGCCGGAGGGCTCGGCTACGCGCTGGACGTGAAGAACCTGCACGTGATGAACGTGGAGTTCTGCACCGGCGTCGGCACGATGCTGGAGATGCCCGTCATGCTGCCGCCGGTGCCCAGCGTCGTCGACCTGAGCGAGAAGAAGGTCCTGGTCGCCGACGACGTCGCCGACAGCGGCAGGACGCTCAAGCTGGTGCACGACTTCTGCGCCGAGCACGTGGCCGAGGTGCGGTCCGCGGTGGTGTACGAGAAGCCGCGGTCGCTGGTGAAGTGCGAGTACGTGTGGAAGCACACCGACCGCTGGATCGACTTCCCGTGGAGTGTGGAGCCGCCGGTCGTGCGGCGGGAGGGGCAGGTCCTCGACTCCTGACACGTGACGGGGGTCCGCGCACCGGCGCGGGCCCCCGTCACGTGCGGCGTACGGGCGGCTGTACGGGCCGTTCCCGCCGCGCCCTACAGGGTGCCGAGCTTGAACAGCGCCAGCAGCGCGATCAGCTGGATCGCACAGGCGCCCAGCGCCTTCGGCCAGGGCAGGTCGTGCGAGCGGCGGACCATCGAGGTGAGCAGCACGCCCGCAGCGAGCAGGGTGATCCAGCCGACGACCTGGACCACCGTGGCGCTGCCGCCCAGGAACATCGCCAGCAGCAGCCGCGGGGCGTCCGTGATCGTCATGATCAGCATGGACAGGCCGACCGTCGGGGCCCACAGCCCCTCACCGCCGAGCTGGCGGGCCAGGGTGTGGGTGACCAAGCCCATCAGCAGGGCGGAGACGACGACGGCCAGGCCGGTGATCAGCACGAACGGGATCGCGCTGGAGAGCGTGGAGTTGATCGCGTCCTCGCGGGCCTGCTCGAAGCCGAAGACGGCGAGCAGGCCGTAGACGAAGGTGACGATGAGCGCCGGGCCCCACACCGAGTGGTCGCGCATCTGCCAGAAGGTGGCGCCGGGGCGCAGCACGATGCCGCTCAGCAACTGCTTCCAGTGCAGCCGCGGGCCGGAGGGGGCTGCGGGCGGCTGCCCCGCCGCGTAGGTGCCGCCGTCGGTGTAGCCGTCGCCGGCCGGGTGGCCCGGCTGCGGGGCGTGGCCGTGGTCGGGGGCCTCGCCGAAGCTGAACATCTGGGTGTGCCCGGGGTTGTTGGCGGGATCGTGCGCGGCCGGGCGCACCTGGCCGCCGTGCCCGCCGTGCCCGCCGTGTCCGGGGTGGCCGCCGTGGCCGCCGTGGCCGGGGTCGCCGAAGTACTCCGGCTCGCCGTGTTGTCCGCCGCCCTGGTGCCACAGGGTGTGCCCGGGCTGACCGGGCTGCTGCCCCGGCTGCGCGGGAGGCGCGTACGGCGGCTGCCCGGGTGCGCCGGGAGCCTGCTGCGGGGGGCGGTGCCCTTGCTGTCGTGCGTTCCGGGGATCCCGGCCGTGTCCCATCCTGAATCCAGCCACGCCTTCGAACGTACCGTGTCCGGCCGTACGTGGTGCCGTGGGCCGGGCGGCGGGCCGCGCATTGCCGCCGAGCTGTGACATCACCCGGGGGACGCCCCGTGGGGGACGCCCCGGGCGGGGGTCGGGGCACCCGCAGGGCGGCGCCGCGGGGACGGCCGTGGGGCCCGGCCCGCCGGACCGGGCTCCACGGGGGCGCGTGTGCACCGGAGCGCCGCCGAGGCGGCGGCCGGAGTGGTGCGGAAGGCGTCAGCCGGCGAAGTTGACGCCGAACAGCGGGGTGCCGGCCGTGGAGACGCCCACCCTGCTGACGGAGAGGAAGTAGCCGCCGCCGGCGATCTGCGTCCCGTCGGAACGGAGCGCGGTGACCGCGCCGTTGCCGTTGTTCTCGCCCAGGGCGCCGACCGTCAGGTCCGCCAGGCCGTCGCCGTTCATGTCGGCGAGGTGGACGTCGCTGCCGAACTGGTCATCGGTCTCGTTGCCGCCGGGGACGCCGGGGGTGTCCTGGTGGATGAACTGCGAGCCGGAGCCGGTGAGGCCGGAGCCGTCCGCCGCGCCGTACAGGACGACGACCGCGCCGGTGTACTGCGCGTCGCCCAGGGACTCGCCGGGTGCGCCGACGGCCAGGTCGAGGTGGCCGTCGCCGTTGACGTCGCCCAGGTCCAGTTCGGAGCCGAAGCCGTCGTACCGCTCCGAGCCGCCGGGGACGCCGGGGGAGTCCTGGGTGAAGGACTGGCGGTTGCCGTTCGGGCCGGAGGGGGAGCCGTGGAGGACGTTGACCAGGCCGCCGGTGCGGCTGCCGGGGACACCGGAGTCCGCGTCGAACCGCATGCCGATGACGATGTCGCCGAAGCCGTCGCTGTTGACGTCGCCGATGTCGGTGATCAGGCCGGCGGGGAGCTTCTGCTGGCCGCTCGCGGTCAGACCGGAGGCGGAGCCGGGGACGTAGTAGTTGGCGTTCCAGTGGTACTCGCCGTCGGCGGAGTCCCTCTCGTAGCCGTCCACGACCAGATCGGCGATGTCGTCGCCGTTGACGTCGCCGGAGTGGAGGTTCATCGGGCCGGTGTCCGCTCCGCTGAGGATGGCGGGGCGGACACCGTAGGCGCCGCCGTACTCCCCCTTGCTCTTGCCGAAGCCGCCGCGGAAGACGCGGACGTAGGAGGAGCTGGTGCCGACGGCCAGGTCGGCCTTGTCGTCGCCGTCGTAGTCGGCGGCGTCCAGCACGTAGCCGAAGCGGTCGTGGGAGCTCGGCGCGGGGTCGGGGACGGTGGTGCCCCCGTACAGGCCCGAGGCGGAGCCCCAGATGATCTGTACCGTGCCGCCGTTGACGTCCTTGCCGACCTTCTCGCGCGGGGTGCCGACGGCGAGGTCGGTGAAGCCGTCGTTGTTGAAGTCGGCCGCGGTGGTGTCGTGGCCGAAGCCGTCGCCGGCCTCGGAGACGCCGGGCACCCCGGGGCTGTCCTGGCTGATGAGGGTGCGCTTGGAACTGGTGGTGATGCCGTCGGCGGAGCCGTAGAGCACCACGATCTGGCCTGCGTCCTTCTGGCCGTTGACGGTGGCGAAGGGGGCCGAGACGGCGAGGTCGCGGTAGCCGTCGCCGTTGAAGTCGGCGGTCGGGCGGTCGCCTTCGGCGGCGGCCGAACCGGCGGTGGCGGCCATCAGGCCACCGGTCAGGGCCGTCACGGTGGCGGCCGCGAGGGCCGTACGGAAACGATTGTGCACTCGGAACTCTCCTGCTGCACGAGGAGGATGCCGCCAGGCATCCCGGGCTGATGTGGCCAAATCCGCCTGTGTCACCGGGCGTTGGCCAGGGGGTCACGCGGATATGCCTCAACAGGAGACCTCCGGGGAGGCGCCGGGGTTGTACGGGGGGCGGGGTTTTCTTCACCGGCCGGGCACGGGACCGTCTGTCGCGGGTGCGGGTTCGTCGGCCATACTGCCCGCCGTGGAACAGCTCAGAGGTCCGGTCATCCCGCCCGTAACCGCAGCCGGCACCGATCCGGCCTACATCCCCGGCCTCGCTCCGCCGAGCCCGGACCGGGCCGGTGAGGAGGCCACCGGGGAGGAGGTGGAGCAGACGGAGGAGAAGGCCCCTGCCGGGGAGGCGGCCCCGGAAGAGCCCGCCGAGGAGTCCGGCGGCCTGGACGAGGACGGGGACGACGAGCAGGACGAGGACGAGGAGGGTGACGAGGAGGAGGACGACGGGCCCGCCTTCGAGGCGTCCGACCGCCGCGGCTCGATTGCCGCCGGCCGCTTCGGGGTGGTGTTCCGGCTGGACGGCGAGGAGGCCCGGTTCCCCTGGGACGAGATCGGCGCGGTCGAGACGGATCTCCCGCGCTTCGGGCGCCGGTTCTCCGTGTCGGTCTGCACGACCGCCCGCCGCTGGTACGAGGCCGACGTCGACGCCCCCTCCCGGAAGGTCCTGAAGGAGTGGGACGAGGAGTTCGACGCCGTCCTGGACGAGTGGTTCGGCGAGGACTGAGGAACCGGGGAAAGGCCGGCGCCGGTACGGCACGGCAGGAGGACGCAGAGCGGCGGAGGCCGGCCACGCGGGATGCGTGGCCGGCCTCCGCCGTCTTGCGTACTGCCCGGGGCGCGAGCGCTACGAGGCGGGCTCGGTCTCGGGAGCCGGCTCCGTGCCGGCCGGGCCCTCCGGCTCCGCCGGGGTCCTGACCGACTCCAGCAGGAGCTGGGCGACGTCCACGACCTGGACGTTCTCCTTGGCCTTGCCCTCGTTCTTCTTGCCGTTGACCGAGTCGGTCAGCATCACCAGGCAGAACGGGCAGGCGGTGGAGACGATGTCCGGGTTCAGCGACAGCGCCTCGTCCACGCGCTCGGTGTTGATGCGCTTGCCGATGCGCTCCTCCATCCACATCCGCGCGCCGCCGGCGCCGCAGCAGAAGCCCCGCTCCTTGTGTCGGTGCATCTCCTCGTTGCGCAGGCCGGGCACGCGGCCGATGATCTCGCGCGGCGGCGTGTAGACCTTGTTGTGGCGGCCCAGGTAGCACGGGTCGTGGTAGGTGATCAGACCCTCGACCGGCGTGACCGGCACCAGGCGTCCCTCGTCGATGAGGTGCTGGAGCAGCTGGGTGTGGTGGATGACCTCGTAGTGCCCGCCGAGCTGCGGGTACTCGTTGGCGATCGTGTTGAAGCAGTGCGGGCAGGTCGCGACGATCTTCTTCTTGGACCGCTCGACGGTGACGCCCTCGTCCTCGTCCTCGCCGAAGGCCATGTTCAGCATGGCCACGTTCTCCTGGCCGAGCTGCTGGAAGAGGAACTCGTTGCCCAGGCGGCGGGGGGAGTCGCCGCTGCACTTCTCGTCGCCGCCCATGATCGCGAACTTCACGCCCGCGATGTGCAGCAGCTCGGCGAAGGCCTTGGTGGTCTTCTTGGCCCGGTCCTCCAGGGCGCCGGCGCAGCCGACCCAGTACAGGTACTCGACCTCGGTGAGGTCCTCGATGTCCTTGCCGACGACCGGGACCTCGAAGCCGACCTCCTTCGTCCACTCCAGGCGCTGCTTCTTGGCCAGCCCCCAGGGGTTGCCCTTCTTCTCCAGGTTCTTGAGCATCGTGCCCGCCTCGGACGGGAACGAGGACTCGATCATCACCTGGTAGCGGCGCATGTCGACGATGTGGTCGACGTGCTCGATGTCGACGGGGCACTGCTCGACGCAGGCGCCGCAGGTGGTGCAGGACCACAGCACGTCCGGGTCGATGACGCCGTTCTCCTCCAGCGTCCCGACCAGCGGGCGCTCGGCCTCGGCCAGGGCGGCGGCGGGAACGTCCCCGAGCTGCTCCTCGGTGGCCTTCTCCTCGCCCTCCATGTCCTTGCCGCCGCCGGCCAGCAGGTAGGGGGCCTTGGCGTGTGCGTGGTCGCGCAGCGACATGATCAGCAGCTTGGGCGACAGCGGCTTGCCGGTGTTCCAGGCGGGGCACTGGGACTGGCAGCGGCCGCACTCGGTGCAGGTGGAGAAGTCGAGGATGCCCTTCCAGGAGAACTGCTCGACCTGGGAGACGCCGAAGGTGTCGTCCTCGCCCGGGTCCTCGAAGTCGATCGGCTTGCCGCCCGAGGTCATCGGCTGGAGGGCGCCGAGCGCCACGTCGCCGCTGGACTCGCGCTTGAACCAGATGTTGGGGAACGCCAGGAAGCGGTGCCAGGCGACGCCCATGTCGATGTTGAGGCTGACGGTGATCATCCAGACCATCGTCGTGCCGAGCTTCACCATGGCGGTGAGGTAGACGAGGTTCTGCAGGGTGCCCGTGCTCAGCCCGTCGAAGGCGGCCACCAGCGGGTACGAGGCGAAGTACGCGGCCTCGTAGCCCTCCACGCCGTGCAGCGCGCCCTCCAGGCCGCGCAGGACGAGGATGGCCAGGCCGATGATCAGGATGACGTACTCGACGAAGTACGCCTGCCACGCGGTCGAGCCGGCGAAGCGGGACTTGCGGCCGGGGCGGGTGGGCAGGTTCAGCAGCCGGATCACGATCAGGGTGAGGATGCCCACCGTGGTCATCAGGGCGATGAACTCGATGTACATCTCGTACGGCAGGAAGCCGCCGAGGACCGGCAGCACCCAGTCGGCCCGGAAGAGCTGGCCGTACGCGGTGATGATCGTCAGGCCGAGGGTGAGGAAGCCGATCGCCACGAACCAGTGCGCGACGCCGACGATGCCCCAGCGGTTCATCCGGGTGTGGCCGAGGAACTCCTTGGCCAGGGTGATGGTGCGCTGCTTGGGGTCGTCCGTGCGCGTGCCCGCCGGGACCGGTTGGCCGAGCTTGACGAAGCGGTAGATCTGCGCGACGGCGCGTGCCAAGAGCGCAACGCCGACCGCGGTGAGTACCAGCGAGACGACGATCGCGGCGAGTTGCATGGCGGCTCCTCGAACCTGCGGGGCGGTGCCTGCGGCTGCAAGCTTACTAAGCGGTAACTTATCCGATCTGTTCGAGACTACCCATGAACAGAGGCCGTCTGTAGCCACTCGTGCGGTGATCTGCGTCGCTGAGGCGGCCCTTGCCCGGGAGGCGGCCGCGGGGCCTCGCGGAGGGCCCGGGAACGGAAGGGTGGATCCATCCTATAGACCTCCCGCATCCCGTCCTCCGAATCGGTGCCGAATGCGGTAAAAAGGGATGCATCCGTTTCCCGCGGCCGGGAGGAAGTCCCTATGCGCACTCCGCGCGCGGGGCTCGCGCGGGCCTCCGTGAGGCTCTGGGAGGGCCTGTGGGAGCGTCTGTGGGGGCGGCTGTGGGTCTGGCTGCTCCTCCCCTGGCTGCTCGTCCTCGCGGTCGCCGTCATCGAGGTCACCGACGGGCTCCAGGGCCGCGTCGCGCACGCCGGCTCCCTGCTCACCCCGGCGCCCGCGCTCGCCGCGGTCCGCGGACGCCCCCGTGACGTGCTCGCCGTCTCCGCCGCCGCCCTGGTCCTCGGGCTGGCCACGTCCTTCGAGCCGGTCACGTCCGAGACGGACACCTCCGCGACCGCACTGGTCTCGCTGGCGGTGGTGAGCGCCGCCAGCCTGGTGGCGGCCGCGGCCCGGCGGCGGCGCGAGGGGCAGCTCGTCCGGATCCGGCAGGTCGCCGAGGCGGCCCAGCTCGCCCTCCTCTCCCCGGTGCCGCGCCGCGCGGGCGGGCTGCGCCTGGCGGCCGGGTACAGCGCCGCCGAGTCCGACACTTTGATCGGCGGCGATCTGTACGAGGTCGTGGTCCGCCCGGACCGCACCCGGCTGATCATCGGCGATGTGCGCGGCAAGGGCCTGCCCGCGATCCGTACGGCGGCCGCGGTGCTGGGCGCCTTCCGGGAGGCGGCCCAGTACGAGTCCGCGCTGACGACCGTGGCCGGCCGCTGCTCGCGCGCGGTGGCGCGGTGCGCGCGGGAGGCGGCCGGCGGTGGCGGCCCGGACGCGCAGGCGGAGGCGGACGAGCTGTTCGTCACCGCCGCGCTGGTGGAGATCCAGGGCGGGCGGCTGCGCGTCGTCGACCTGGGGCATCCGCCGCCGCTGCTGCTCACCGACGAGGGCTGCGAGCCGCTGGTGGTCGATCCGCTGCCGCCACTGGGGCTGGTGCACGGCTTCACGGCCGGGTGGGACGACGAACGCGGCCTGACCGTCCACACCCGGTGGCGCCCCGGTGACCGGCTGCTGCTCCACACCGACGGCATCGACGAGGCGCGCGACGAGAGGGGGCGCTTCTTCCCGCTCGCCGAGGAGCTGTGGGAGATGCGCGGGGTGCCCACCGAGCGGCTGCCGGACGAGCTGATGGCTGCGGTCGCCCGGCACACCGGCGGGAGGCTGCGGGACGACGCGGCGGTCGTCGCCGTCGAGTTCCCGTCGGCCGGGGAAGCGGCCGGGTGAACGGGGAGCGGACGGGGACGGGGGCGGGGAAGGCCGGATGGAACGGTCGTCGCGGGGAAGGCTGCCCCGTCCGGGAGCCATGACGGCTCCGGCGGGCCTCCCGCCCCTCCGGACGCTCTCCGGCGACCGGTTTTCCGCGGGCAGTTGAGAAGGGGATGTCCGGGCATGAGTTCAATCACCGGAGGAGAGTTGAGTCGGCATGGCTCAGGTCTCTTGACGCTGCCCGCCCTCCTGCTGCACTCTTGAGCCAGATCTACTCAAGGCATGAGCTGGAGGAACCCGAAATGGCACGAGCGGTCGGCATCGACCTGGGTACGACGAACTCCGTCGTCAGTGTTCTCGAGGGCGGTGAGCCCACCGTCATCACCAACGCCGAGGGCGCCAGGACCACGCCGTCCGTCGTCGCCTTCGCCAAGAACGGCGAGGTCCTCGTCGGTGAGGTCGCCAAGCGCCAGGCCGTCACCAACGTCGACAGGACGATCCGGTCGGTCAAGCGCCACATGGGCACCGACTGGAAGATCAACCTGGACGGCAAGGACTTCAACCCCCAGCAGATCAGCGCCTTCGTGCTGCAGAAGCTGAAGCGGGACGCCGAGGCGTACCTGGGCGAGAAGGTCACCGACGCGGTGATCACCGTCCCCGCCTACTTCAACGACCACGAGCGCCAGGCCACCAAGGAGGCCGGCGAGATCGCGGGCCTGAACGTCCTGCGCATCGTGAACGAGCCGACCGCCGCCGCCCTGGCCTACGGGCTGGAGAAGGACGACCAGACGATCCTGGTCTTCGACCTCGGCGGCGGCACCTTCGACGTCTCGCTGCTGGAGATCGGCGACGGCGTGGTGGAGGTGAAGGCCACCAACGGCGACAACCAGCTCGGCGGCGACGACTGGGACCAGCGGATCGTCGACTACCTGGTCAAGCAGTTCCAGTCCGGCCACGGCGTGGACCTGGCCAAGGACAAGATGGCCCTCCAGCGGCTGCGCGAGGCGGCGGAGAAGGCGAAGATCGAGCTCTCCAGCTCGACCGAGACCACCATCAACCTGCCCTACATCACCGCGTCGGCCGAGGGGCCGCTGCACCTGGACGAGAAGCTGACCCGGGCCCAGTTCCAGCAGCTCACCGCCGATCTGCTGGAGCGCTGCAAGATCCCGTTCCACAACGTGATCAAGGACGCGGGCATCCAGCTCTCCGAGATCGACCACGTCGTCCTCGTCGGCGGCTCGACCCGCATGCCGGCCGTCGCCGAGCTCGTCAAGGAGCTGACCGGCGGCAAGGAGGCGAACAAGGGCGTCAACCCGGACGAGGTGGTGGCCATCGGCGCCTCGCTGCAGGCCGGTGTGCTCAAGGGCGAGGTCAAGGACGTCCTGCTGCTGGACGTCACCCCGCTGTCCCTGGGGATCGAGACCAAGGGCGGCATCATGACCAAGCTGATCGAGCGCAACACCACGATTCCGACCAAGCGCTCGGAGATCTTCACCACCGCCGAGGACAACCAGCCCAGCGTGCAGATCCAGGTGTACCAGGGCGAGCGGGAGATCGCGGCGTACAACAAGAAGCTGGGGATGTTCGAGCTGACCGGTCTGCCGCCGGCGCCGCGCGGGGTGCCGCAGATCGAGGTCACCTTCGACATCGACGCCAACGGCATCATGCACGTGTCCGCCAAGGACCTGGGCACGGGCAAGGAGCAGCGGATGACCGTCACCGGCGGTTCGGCGCTGCCCAAGGACGACATCGAGCGGATGATGCGGGAGGCCGAGCAGTACGCGGAGGAGGACCACCGGCGCCGGGAGGCGGCCGAGACCCGCAACCAGGCCGAGCAGCTGGTGTACACCACCGAGAAGTTCCTGGCGGACAACGCCGACAAGGTGCCCGGTGAGGTGAAGAGCGAGGTCGAGGCGTCGGTGGCGGACCTGAAGGAGAAGCTCAGGGGCGAGGACACCACCGCCATCCGCGAGGCCTCCGAGAAGGTCGCGGCCACCAGCCAGAAGCTGGGCCAGGCCCTGTACGCCGACGCCCAGGGCCAGCAGGCCGCGGGCGGCGCCGGAGCCGGTGCGGGTGCCAAGGCCGGCGGTGCGGACGACGACGTGGTGGACGCCGAGATCGTCGACGACGACAAGCCCAAGGGTGATGCAGCGTGACGGAGGAGACCCCGGGTTTCGAGCAGGAGCCCGACGTCCCCGTCGAGCCGGGCAAGCCGGACGAGCAGTCCGGTGACGCGGCGCAGGCCTCCGGGGCCGCCGAGGAGGCGGGCCCGGAGGCGGCCCCCGGGACGTCCGGGGCGTCCGGGGACGCCGAGCGGGTGGCGGGCCTGACCGCCCAGCTCGACCAGACCCGTACCGCGCTGGGCGAGCGCACCCAGGACCTGCAGCGGCTCCAGGCGGAGTTCTCCAACTACCGCCGCCGGGTCGAACGGGACCGGGTGGCGGTCAAGGAGGTCGCGATCGCCAACGTGCTCACCGAGCTGCTGCCGGTGCTCGACGACATCGGCCGCGCCCGGGACCACGGCGAGCTGGTCGGCGGCTTCAAGTCGGTGGCCGAGTCGCTGGAGACGGTCGTGGCGAAGATGGGCCTGCAGCAGTTCGGCAAGGAGGGCGAGGCCTTCGACCCGATGGTGCACGAGGCCCTGATGCACTCGTACTCGCCCGACGTCACCGAGACGACGTGCGTGCAGATCCTGCAGCCCGGGTATCGCATCGGCGAGCGCACGATCCGCCCCGCACGGGTCGGTGTCGCCGAGCCCCAGCCGGGCGCACAGTCCGGCAAGGGCGAGGACCAGCAGGCGGAGACGGCAGCTGATGAGGAGAGCGGTGGCCCCGAACAGGGCTGACGCGAGGGAAGACCGGGAGGAGGGACGCCGGGGATGAGCACCAAGGACTTCGTGGAGAAGGACTACTACAAGGTCCTCGGCGTCCCCAAGGACGCCACCGAGGCGGAGATCAAGAAGGCGTACCGGAAGCTCGCCCGCGAGTTCCACCCGGACGCCAACAAGGGCGACGCCCGGGCCGAGGAGCGCTTCAAGGAGGTCTCCGAGGCCCATGACGTCCTGGGCGATCCCAAGCGCCGCAAGGAGTACGACGAGGCCCGCGCGCTCTTCGGCGCCGGCGGTTTCCGCACCGGCCCGGGGGCGGGCGGCCCCGGCGGCTTCAACTTCGACCTGGGCGACCTCTTCGGAGGCGCCCAGGGCGGCGGCGGTCCCGGGGCGGGCGGCTTCGGCGGCGGCCTGGGGGACGTCTTCGGCGGTCTGTTCGGCCGGGGCGGCGGCGCGGGCACGCGCACCCAGCCGCGCCGCGGCCAGGACGTCGAGTCCGAGGTGACGCTCAGCTTCACCGAGGCGGTGGACGGGGCCACGGTCCCGCTGCGGATGTCCAGCTCGGCGGCGTGCAAGGCCTGCGCGGGCACCGGCGACAAGAACGGCACTCCCAGGGTCTGCCCGACCTGCGTCGGCACCGGCCAGGTCAGCCGGGGCGGCGGGGGCGGGTTCTCGCTCACCGATCCGTGCGTGGACTGCAAGGGCCGGGGCCTGATCGCCCAGGACCCGTGCGAGGTCTGCAAGGGCAGCGGCCGGGCCACCAGCTCGCGCACCATGCAGGTCCGCATCCCCGCCGGGGTCTCGGACGGCCAGCGCATCCGGCTGCGCGGCAAGGGCGCGCCGGGCGAGCGCGGCGGCCCCAACGGCGACCTGTACGTCGTGGTGCACGTCGAGCCGCACCCGGTGTTCGGCCGCAAGGGCGACAACCTGACCGTCACCGTGCCCGTCACCTTCACGGAGGCGGCGCTCGGCGGCGAGATCAAGGTGCCCACCCTGGGCGGCCCGCCGGTCACCCTGAGGCTCCCGCCCGGCACGCCGAGCGGCCGGACGATGCGCGCCCGCGGAAAAGGGGCGGTGCGCAAGGATGGCACCAGGGGCGACCTGTTGGTCACCATGGAGGTGACGGTTCCGAGGGAGCTGAGCGACAAGGCAAGGGACCTGCTGGAGTCCTACCGTGACGCGACCGCGGGCGAGGACCCGCGGGCGGCGCTGTTCGAGGCCGCGAAGGGAGACTGACCGATATGGACGGCTACGGCCGCGGACGACAGGGCCAGGGGCGGGGGCGCACCAACCCGTACGAGCTGACGGACGAGTCACCGGTCTACGTCATCTCCGTCGCGGCGCAGCTCTCCGGGCTCCACCCGCAGACGCTGCGGCAGTACGACCGGCTCGGTCTCGTCTCCCCCGACCGTACGGCCGGGCGCGGCCGCCGCTACTCGGCGCGGGACATCCAGCTCCTGCGCCAGGTGCAGCGGCTGTCCCAGGACGAGGGCATCAACCTCGCGGGCATCAAGCGCATCATCGAGCTGGAGAACCAGGTCGCGGCCCTCCAGGCCAAGGTGGCCGAGCTCCAGCAGGCGGTGGAGGGCGCGGCGGTGGCCATGCGCCAGCGCGAGGCGCAGGTGCACGCCTCCTACCGCCGCGACCTGGTGCCCTACCACGACGTGCGGCAGTCCAGCGCACTGGTGGTCTGGCGGCCTCAGCGCTCCGCCGACTGACCTCCGCTCCGCACCGCCCCGGAGACACGGCCTCCTGAGGCTCCCACGGTCCGCCCCGGCTCGGAGTGGGGCCGTCCGGCGTACACATGCGTCCGTCCGGGTCCGCCCGAACGGACGCTCCGCGCCACCCGGCCGGCGGTGTGCGGATGGCATGCCGGCGTGGGAGGGGCGCAGCGTGAGGGCATGGACAGGATACGTGCCGTCATAGCCGCGTTCGTCACCGTCGCGACCTCCGCCGCGCTGCTGGGGGCCGCTCCCCTGGGCGTCCCCGCGGTCGATCCGGTGTCCGGCGCCGCGGCCGTTCGCACGACGGCCGACGGGGCCGGTGCTCCCCGGGCGCCCTGGCCCGGCGGTACCGTGCGGACCGTCGGAAAGCTCATCGGGACCTATCCGGACGGGCAGTTGCTCGCCTGCTCCGGCGCCGTCGTGGACGCCCCCAACGGAAGCGTCGTCGTCACCGCCGCGCACTGCGTCCACAACCCCGGCGAGGCCCGCTGGAAGCAGGCCTGGTTCGTCCCCGCCTACGACCGCCACGGCACCGCGAACGCCGCCCGGGCCGGCTGGCGGGTGACGTCGGTGCACCTGGAGTCCGCCTGGAAGCGGGGGAAGCTGCCGCAGGCCCTGCCGTACGACTACGCCTTCCTGAAGGTGGAGAAGAGGGACGGGCGGACGCTCCAGGAGACGGTCGGCGCCAACCGCCTGGACTTCGAGCCCGTCGATCCGGCCGAGCGCACCGTGGCCCTCGGCTACCCGGCCACGAAGCCGTACGACGGCGAGACGCTCGCCCACTGCGCGGGCACGCCCACCCTGCTGACCGAGGGGGACACCCAGCAGCCGAACGTGGGCGGGCTGCTGCTGGAGTCCTGCGACCTGACCCAGGGCTCCAGCGGCGGGCCCTGGCTGCGGGACTACGACGCCGCGAGCCAGTCCGGCACGGTGGTGGCCGTGATGTCGGTCGGCGACGACCGGGGCAGGGTGCTGGGCCGCCCCTTCCCGGCCGAGGCGCGCCGGCTGCTCCGGGCGGCGGGCGGTTCCGGCGCCTGAGCCGCGCCGGACCCGCCGGACCGGCCGTCCCACGAGCCGACGCCGTCCCGCCCGATGTGCGACCGGGCGGGGCGGCGTCCTGCCTGCGCGGGTGCGGGTGCGGGTTCGGGGCAGGACGGGTTCAGACGGGCCGGACGGTGCCCATCGCCCGGTCCAGGGCGATCTCGATCAGCACCCGTTCCGGGTTGGGCGAGGGAGTGCGCCCGTACCGTTCGGCGTAGCGGGCGACCGCGTCCGCGACCGCCCCGGCGTCGGTGCGCACCGACGCGACGCCCTCCAGGGTGGCCCAGCGCCCCCGGTCCACCTGGCAGACGGCGGCCCGGGCGCCTCCGGGCCGGTCCGCGGCGGCCAGGACGTTGGCGACCTTGGTGCTGGTACGGCGGGTGATGACCCGCGCCAGACCGGCCGCGGGATCGTAGGTGACCCCGACGGGCACCACATGGGGGGTGCCGTCGGGGCGGAGCGTGGTCAGGGTGCACAGGTGCCGCTCCCGCCAGAAGGCGAGGTATGCGTCGTCCGGGTGCCCGGGGTCCCGCCGGGATTCACTGGCCATGCTCCGGAAACTATCCCGGCGGCACTCCCGTTCATGCATTGAGTGGAATAGACTCAACTTACTGCATGCTGATGTATGCAGAGTTGGCGACAGGAGGAGGAGCACGTACCCGTGGACGCCGAGCTGACCAACAGGAGCCGGGACGCGATCAGCGCGGCCAACAACCGCGCCCTCACCGGGGGCCACCCCGACATCACCCCGGCGCATCTGCTGCTGGCCCTGCTGGAGGGCCAGGACAACGAGAACATCCAGGACCTGCTCGCGGCGGTCGACGCCGACCAGGCCGCCCTGCGCTCGGCGGCCGAGCGGCTGCTGGGCTCGCTGCCCAGCGTGCAGGGCTCCACCGTCGCCAAGCCGCAGCCCGACCGCGACCTGATGGCCGTCCTCGCCGACGCCTCCCAGCGGGCCAAGGAGCTGGGCGACGCCTACGTCTCCACCGAGCACCTGCTCATCGGCCTGGCGGCCAGGGGCGGTCAGACCGGCACGCTGCTCACCGAGCAGGGGGCCACGGCCGAGAAGCTGCTCACCGCCTTCGAGACCGCCCGCGGCGGCCAGCGCGTCAACACCGCCGACCCCGAGGGCACCTACAAGGCGCTGGAGAAGTTCGGCACGGACCTGACCGCCGCGGCGCGCGAGGGCCGGCTCGACCCCGTCATCGGCCGCGACCAGGAGATCCGCCGCGTGGTGCAGGTGCTCTCGCGGCGCACCAAGAACAACCCGGTCCTCATCGGCGAGCCCGGCGTCGGCAAGACGGCGGTCGTGGAGGGTCTGGCGCAGCGGATCGTCAAGGGCGACGTCCCCGAGTCGCTGAAGAACAAGCGCCTGGTCGCCCTCGACCTGGGCGCGATGGTGGCCGGGGCGAAGTACCGCGGCGAGTTCGAGGAGCGGCTCAAGGCCGTCCTGGGGGAGATCAAGTCCAGCGACGGGCGGATCATCACCTTCATCGACGAACTGCACACCGTCGTCGGCGCGGGCGCCGGCGGCGACTCGGCGATGGACGCGGGCAACATGCTCAAGCCCATGCTCGCCCGCGGCGAGCTGCGCATGGTCGGCGCCACCACGCTGGACGAGTACCGCGAGCGGATCGAGAAGGACCCGGCCCTGGAGCGCCGCTTCCAGCAGGTGCTGGTCGCCGAGCCCACCGTCGAGGACACCATCGCCATCCTGCGCGGCCTCAAGGGCCGCTACGAGGCGCACCACAAGGTGCAGATCGCCGACGGCGCGCTGGTGGCCGCCGCCGCCCTGTCCGACCGCTACATCACCTCCCGCTTCCTGCCGGACAAGGCCATCGACCTGGTCGACGAGGCCGCCTCCCGGCTGCGCATGGAGATCGACTCCTCGCCCGTGGAGATCGACGAGCTCCAGCGCGCCGTGGACCGGCTGAAGATGGAGGAGCTGGCGCTGGCGGGCGAGAGCGACGAGAGCTCCCTGGAGCGGCTGGAGCGGCTGCGCCGCGAACTGGCCGACCGCGAGGAGGAACTGCGGGGGCTGACCGCCCGCTGGGAGAAGGAGAAGCAGGGCCTCAACCGCGTCGGCGAGCTGAAGGAGAAGCTCGACGAGGTGCGCGGCCAGGCCGAGCGCGCCCAGCGCGACGGCGACTTCGAGACCGCCTCCAAGCTGCTGTACGGCGAGATCCCCACCCTGGAGCGCGAGCTGGAGGAGGCCTCGGCCGCCGAGCAGGAGCAGGAGCCGGGCAAGGACACCATGGTCAAGGAGGAGGTCGGCTCGGACGACATCGCCGATGTCGTCGCCTCCTGGACCGGCATCCCCGCCGGGCGGCTGCTGGAGGGCGAGACGCGGAAGCTGCTGCGCATGGAGGAGGAGCTGGGCGGGCGGCTGATCGGCCAGAGCGAGGCCGTGCGCGCCGTCTCCGACGCCGTACGCCGCTCCCGCGCCGGCGTCGCCGACCCCGACCGGCCCACGGGATCGTTCATGTTCCTCGGCCCCACCGGCGTCGGCAAGACCGAGCTGGCCAAGGCGCTCGCCGACTTCCTCTTCGACGACGAGCGGGCCATGGTCCGCATCGACATGAGCGAGTACGGCGAGAAGCACTCGGTCGCCCGGCTGGTCGGCGCGCCCCCCGGCTACGTCGGCTACGAGGAGGGCGGCCAGCTCACCGAGGCCGTGCGGCGGCGCCCGTACAGCGTGGTGCTCCTGGACGAGGTGGAGAAGGCCCACCACGAGGTCTTCGACGTCCTGCTCCAGGTGCTCGACGACGGGCGGCTGACCGACGGGCAGGGCCGGACGGTGGACTTCCGCAACACCATCCTCGTCCTCACCTCCAACCTCGGCAGCCAGTTCCTGATGGACCCGCTCGCCAAGGAGGAGGAGAAGCGGGAGAAGGTCATGGCGAGCGTCCGCTCCGCCTTCCGTCCGGAGTTCCTCAACCGGCTGGACGATCTGGTGATCTTCTCCGCGCTCAGCGGCGAGGAGCTGCGCAGCATCGCCCGGCTCCAGATCGGCGCCCTCTCCCGGCGCCTGTCCGACCGCCGCCTCACCCTCGACGTCTCCGACGCCGCGCTGGACTGGCTGGCGGTCGAGGGCAACGACCCGGCCTACGGCGCCCGGCCGCTGCGCCGCCTGGTCCAGACGGCCATCGGCGACCGGCTCGCCCGCGCGATCCTGGCGGGCGGGGTCCGCGACGGCGACACCGTCCGCGTGGACATCGGCCTGGAGGAGGAGGGCCTGACCGTCACCCCGGTGCGGTGACCGCACCGCTGTGCCCGGCGGCGGCCCCGCCACCCGCGGGGCCGCCGCCCCGGGCCGCGGAACGCTCCGGGCGTCCGCCCGCCGGGCGGACGCGTCAGTCCGACGGGCGAGCACGCGGGCCCGGCTTGCCAGGACCGGGCCGGAGTGGGGGAGGATGGCAGGAATCGTATGAAGGGAAATCCACGGTGACTATCGACCCGTCCTCGATCCCGAACTTCGGGGGCCAGCAGCCCGAACAGCAGCCGACGGGGCCTGCCGGGCCCGTCATCCCGGACCAGGACCTGGTCAAGCAGCTCCTCGACCAGATGGAGCTGAAGTACGTCGTCGACGACGAGGGTGACCTCGCGGCGCCGTGGGAGGAGTTCCGCACCTACTTCATGTTCCGCGGCGAGAAGGAGCAGCAGGTCTTCTCCGTCCGGACGTTCTACGACCGTCCCCACTCCATCGAGGACAAGACCCGTCTGCTGGAACTGGTCGACGACTGGAACCGCCGCACCCTGTGGCCGAAGCTCTACAGCCACACGCACGACGACGGCACGGTCCGCCTGATCGGCGAGGCCCAGATGCTGGTCGGCGTCGGCGTCTCGCTGGAGCACTTCGTCTCCAGCACTGTGAGCTGGATCCGCGCCTCGGTCGAGTTCGACCGCTGGCTCGTGGAGCAGCTCGGCCTGGCCAAGGACGTCGAGGAGTCCGACGGTGAGGGCGAGGGCTGACCCCTCCACCCCCCCACACGAGGCCCCGCGCGGCCCCGGTGCACGGAACGCTTCGCGTCCGGCGCGCCGGGGCCGCCGCGCGTCCGGCCCTCGGAGGGCCGGATCGTCAGGAGGCGGTCCGGGCGCGGTCCGGGGCCGCGCTCAGCGCGCCCAGACGCTCCACCGCCTCCCGCAGCACCTCCTGGCGCTTGCAGAACGCGAAGCGGACGAAGTGCGCGCCCTCCGCCGCGTGGTCGTAGAAGACCGCGTTGGGGACGGCGACGACGCCGCAGCGCCCGGGCAGGGCGCGGCAGAAGGCCACACCGTCGCCCTCGCCCAGGGGACGGATGTCGGTGGTGACGAAGTACGTGCCCGCGGGGCGGTGGACGGTGAAGCCCGCGGCCTCCAGGCCGCCGGCCAGCAGGTCCCGCTTGGCGCGCAGGTCCTCGCGCAGCTCCGTGTAGTACGAGTCCGGCAGGGCGAGCGCCTCGGCGACCGCGTACTGGAACGGGCCCGCCGAGACGTACGTCAGGTACTGCTTGGCCGAGCGCACCGCCGACACCAGCTCCGGCGTGCCCGTCACCCAGCCGACCTTCCAGCCGGTGAAGGAGAAGATCTTGCCGGCGGAGGAGATGGAGACGGTGCGCTCGCGCATCCCCGGCAGGGAGGCGATGGGGATGTGCTCGCCGTCGAAGACCAGGTGCTCGTAGACCTCGTCGGTGACCACCAGCAGATCCCGCTCCACCGCCAGCGCGGCGATCGCCGTCAGCTCCTCGCGGGTGAGGACGGTGCCGGTGGGGTTGTGCGGGGTGTTCAGCAGGATCAGCCGGGTGCGGCCGGTGACGGCGTCGCGCAGCTCGTCCAGGTCCAGGCGGTACGCCGGCCCGGGTCCGGGAGAGGGCCGCAGGGTGACGGGGACGCGGGTGCCGCCGGCCATGGCGACGCAGGCCGCGTACGAGTCGTAGTACGGCTCCAGCGCGATCACCTCGTCGCCCGGCTCCAACAGTGCCAGCAGGGCGGCGGCGATCGCCTCGGTGGCCCCCGCGGTGACCAGGACCTCGGTGTCGGGGTCGTACTCAAGGCCGTGGAAGCGCCGCTGATGGCCGGCGATCGCGGTGCGCAGCTCGGGGACGCCGGGGCCGGGCGGGTACTGGTTGCCGCGGCCCTCCCGCAGGGCGCGGACGGCGGCCTCGCGGACCTGTTCGGGCCCGTCGGTGTCGGGGAAGCCCTGGCCCAGGTTGATCGATCCGGTCCGGACGGCCAGCGCCGACATCTCGGCGAAGACCGTCGTGCCGAACCCGGCCAGGCGGCGGTTGAGCATCGGTCGTCCGGTGGAGGTCATGGCGGCCATCCTCCGCCCGGCGCCCGGCTTCCTCAACTCCTCCCGCCCGTGCTTTCCCGCGGATGTCGTGACGGCGGCCCCGGTGGGGGCGGCACCGCCCGAACCTCTGGACTTCCTCAACTCGGCTTTGGCGCGGGCGGCGCGGGGGGATCGTGACATCAGGCCCGCACGGGGGGATGTGCGGACACGAGGGGACACGAGGGGACACGAGGGGGATGCCGTGACGGCGGTCGTCATCATCTGCATGGTTCTGGTCCTGGTACTGGCCGTGGTGGCGGTCGGCGCGGTCACGGGAGGGCGCCGCCGCACGCGGCGGAGCACCGGCGGCGGGGGAGCGTCGGGGGTGTGGATCGGGGCCGGCGGCGGTTTCCACGACAGCGGTCCGCACGACGGCGGTTCGTCGTGCGGTGGTGGCGGCGGTGGCGGCGGGGGATGCGGGGGCGCCTGACGCCATTCACCCGTACGGCGGTTGCAGTTCAACGGGGAGAACATCTGACCCGCTAGGCCCCCGCTGGTATGGAAAACAGACGAAGGTGCGTAAAAAGCCTGTAGGAGCCGCACATTCCGTGGTTCGGTGACTGATGTACCCGGACTTCACGTGGGCGCGAGCCGGCGGCAGGCAGCATCCCTGTCCCCCTCCGGGGCCCTGTTCCAGGGGCTGAGTCGGCCCGCCCTCACTGCGTTGCGGAGCCGACCCATGCTCACCGATCTCAAGACCCCGTACACCGACACCCGTGCCGGTGACCTCGCCTGGGCGCTCGGGCGCGACCCCATGCCGGCCCTGGCGAAGCTGGATCTCGAACTCCAGGGAACGACGGTCCAGCTGAGGCTGCTCGGCGCTTCACACCAGGTGCTGCTCAGGGACGAGGGCGGCATCTTCTGCTCGGAGACCGTGGCGTGCATCCCCGGCAGCAGGACGCCGCTGCCCCTGGGGGTGTCGAAACGGATGGACGACTGGGAGTACGCGTTCGCGGCACGTGTCGAGACGCTCTCCGGCGGCTCCTTCACGGGGCGCGCCCAGGAGCTGCTCGCGCTCGTCGCGGACCACCCGCACGGGCTGGCCGGCACCTTCCCCGGCAGCCCGAACGCCTTCACCGCCCTGCTGGTCCAGCGGCGCGGCGGCCAGACGCACTGGCGGACCTGGCACGCCTATCCGCAGGAGCGGCGGCTCGTCGTGACCCACACCAGAGTGGGGGTGCGCGTGCGGGAGCCGGAGTGGGTGGGCGTGTGATCCCGGTGCGGCCCGTACGGGGCGTACGCGGCTGTGTGCCGTGCGCCTCCGTCGCGCCCTGCGCTCCCGCCGGGACGTACGCGCCGTACGCGGGATCAGGGGGTGTCGGTTCGCGCGTATGTGCGGTCCATTGCACCTGTGTGGGTGACAGGACTGGCGGGAGGCGTCCCGTAGCGTTCCCGACATGATCGAGACGCCCGCTTCCGTACCGGCGGGGGCGTCGGGGCCCGCGCCGCCGCGGAAGGAGCTGCCACGGGCCCCGTCGCAGGAGCCGGCGCGGCTGCCCGTGCCGGCCGGGGTCGGGCGGTTCCTCGTCCTCGCCGCGGTCTTCGTCTGCGCCGCCTGCGGTCTCGTCTACGAGCTCGAACTCGTCGCCCTCGGATCCCACCTGGCCGGCGACTCCGTCACCCACACCTCCGTCGTGCTGTCGGTGATGGTCTTCGCCATGGGCCTGGGGTCGCTGCTCGCCAAGCGGCTGCGCGCCCGCGCCGCGGCCGGGTTCGGGATCGTCGAGGCGCTGCTGGCACTGGCCGGCGGAGGCTCGGCGATGGCGCTGTACGCCTACTTCGCCTGGGTCGGCGGCTCGGTGGCGGTGCTGATCGGCTTCTCGCTGGTCATCGGAGTGCTCATCGGCGCCGAGATGCCGCTGCTGATGACCCTCATCCAGCGGATCCGGGAACAGGACGCCGGCGGCGCGGTCGCCGACCTGTTCGCCGCGGACTACGTGGGCGCCCTCGTCGGCGGGCTCGCCTTCCCCTTCCTGCTCCTCCCGCTGATGGGCCAGCTCCCGGGAGCGCTGGCGGTCGGGACGGTGAACGCCGTCGCGGGCGGCGTGCTGGTGCTGTGGCTGTTCCGCGGCGACCTGTCGACCCGCTCGCGCCGCGCCCTGCTGCTCGTCAACGCACTGGTGGTGGCACTGCTGATCACCGGTGTCGCCGTCGTCGACTCCTTCGAGGAGGCCGCGCGCCGGGAGGTGTACGGCGGCGAGGTGCGGACGGTGCGGAACACCGCCGTCCAGGAGATCGTGCTCACCGAGGGCGTCCGGCACTCCGGCGGGAGCGAGCCGGCCGGGTTCGGGATGTTCCTCGACGGCCGGCTGCGGGTGTGCGGCGGGGACGAGCGGCGCTACCACGAGGCGCTGGTCGGCCCCGCGATGGCGGCGGGCCCGCACGGCAGGGTGCTGGTCCTGGGCGGCGGCGACGGACTGGCCCTGCGCGAGGTGCTGCGCCATCCGGAGGTGGAGTCGGCGACGGTGGTGGAGCTCGACCCCGGCGTCGTGGAGCTGGCACGCGCCGATCCGGTGCTCGGCCGCCTCAACCACCGTTCGCTGGACGATCCGCGGGTGCGGGTGGAGGCGGGGGACGCCTTCGACTGGCTGCGCTCCTGGCCGGACTCCGGCCGGCCGCCGTACGACGTGATCGTCTCCGACCTGCCCGACCCCGGCGTCCCGGACGGCTCCCGGCTGTACTCGCAGGAGTTCTTCGGGCTGGCCGCGCGGGCGCTGTCCGAGCGGGGGCGGCTGGCGGTGCACGCGGGACCGGCCGGGGAGCGCCCCCGCGCGTACTGGACGGCGGAGACCACGCTGCGGACCGTGGGCCTGCGCACCGCCCCCTATGCGGTGGACGGGCGGCTGTCCGGCTTCACCGCCGGCCCCGAACGCCCGCGGCGGCACGACGGCGCGGGCGCGGGCGGCCGGGGCCGGACCGGCGACTGGGGCTTCGTACTGGCGGCACACGGCGCTCCGCCGGCGCTCACCCTCGGGCCGGACGGTCCGGCCCCGCGCGCCTTCGGCCCGGCGGATCTGCGCCGTGCCGCGGCTCGTGCGGAGCGGGGCCGTATCGCCGGCCTGCGGCCCTCCACCCTGACGCACCCCCGCTACCGGGACTCGGCGCGGTGAAAGCCGAGCTGCCGCCGCACGTGCGGACCTACGAACGCGACGCCTGCGGCCTGGCCATCGGCCGGGACGACAACGCCGCGCTCAACCTTGTCGCGCTCGCGGCAGCCGCAGTGACTGGTACCGGAGCGACCGGAGACCGGGACGCCGCCCCGGTGGTGTCGAGGCCTCGTGGAGCAGACCGGAAGACCCGCGCCACCCGCACCCGTCGCAAGACGGTTGCGGGGCGGGCAGGGGGCGCGGCCCCGCCGCAGCGGCGGCAGGAGGAAACGAGAGACCGTACTCAAGCAGGAGAGCGCTCACGCTTTGGCGATGGGGCGGACCTTCCGGGTCGAAACACCCGGAATGCCGGGAGCCGCCGAGGCTCTGGGTAACGGAGGTACTGGGTAGGCTCCGCCCCATGGAGCATGAGGTGTACGTTCCGTTCACTGCCGCAGCCGTGCGGGCGGCGCTCGCCGAGCCGGAGCGCGTCGCGCGCTGTGTGCCGGGGCTCCAGCCCGAGGCCCTGGAACCCGAGGCCTCGGAGCCCGAAGCCCCGCACACGGAGCCCGGAGGCGCCGGGGACGGCGCGGTCGTCCGGGGGCGGCTGCGGGTGCGGATCGGCGGCTCCAGCATCACGTACCGCGGCAGCCTGCGCCTGACGCACGACGTGGACGGCACAGACGGCGAAGGCGGTGCCTACACGGTCCGCGGCGAGGGCGCCGAAGCCCGGGGCGACGGCTCGGTGGAGCTGGATCTGACGATCGTGCCGCGCCCGGCCGACGACGGTGAGGGCACCGTGCTCGTCTGCACCGGGAGGCTGCGCGGCGACGGCCGGATCACGGAGATCGGGGAGAAGCAGCGGACCGCCGCCGGCCGCCGGCTGCTCGACCGTTTCGGCGGTGAACTGGCCGCCGGTATGGCGGCCGACCCGGTCTCCCCGGTGGACGCCGCCGGCACGGTCGCCGCGCCCGGCGGGATCGGCGAGCCCGACGACAACGAGCCCGTGATCCCGGGCATCCCCGCGCCCGAGACGCCCGGCTCCGCGGACGCCAGGAACAGCAAGGGCGCCGGAAGCGACGAGGAAGCGGGAAAGCCGGAGGAGCCCGGTGTCCCGGGCGCCCCGGACGAAGGGGGCCAGGGCCAGGGGGTCTTCGACATCGAGGTTCCGCCGTCCTCGCCCGACCCGTCGGGCGAGGACGGCTTCGGCGACGAGGCGCCCGGTGGGGAGGCGCTCGACGGCAGGGAGCTCACCGGTGGCCTGGGCGACGACCTCGTCGACGAACTGGACGAGGAGTCGCGGTCCGCGGCCGAGGCGGCCCACGCCCGCCGGACGATGATCGGACGCAGCGCCGAGGAGGTCGACCACGCCCCGCCGCGCGGCCGCTACGCCCCCGTGCCCCCGCCCGAGGAGGTCTCCCCGGCCGCGGCGGTGCTGCGCTGGGCCGCCCCGGCGGCGGCGCTGGCGGTGGCCTCGGCGGTCGTGGTGGGCCGAGTGCTGCGGCGGCGGCGCTGAAGATCGCGG
Source organism: Streptomyces shinuiensis (assembly GCF_043660855.1). Taxonomy (NCBI): domain Bacteria; kingdom Bacillati; phylum Actinomycetota; class Actinomycetes; order Kitasatosporales; family Streptomycetaceae; genus Streptomyces; species Streptomyces shinuiensis. Next base: position 3,100,885 of record NZ_JBIHML010000001.1, read on the forward strand.
TTACCACCGGCCGTCCTGGTTAAGGTCATGAATGTGAATGTCCATGACGCCCAAGACACAGACAGCGGAGTCCGTCTGCGAGCCGGCGGCACCGAGGTGACCATCGATCCGGCGCACGGCTGCCGGATCTCCTCCCTGCGCATCGACGGCACTGAGGTGCTGAGGCAGGGAGAGCGGTACGGCGCGTTCGTGATGGTGCCCTGGTGCGGACGGACCCGGCAGGGACGGTTCCTCAACGGCGGCGAGCGGTACCAGCTCCCCGTGACCGCCGGGGAGCACGCCATCCACGGCACCGTGCGCGGTGTTCCCTGGCACACCGTCCGCAGCGACGGGCGGACCGCGTCCTTCTACCGCGATCTCGCCGACCCCTGGCCATGGCCGGGCCGGGTGACCCAGGTGGTGGAACTGGCCGAGGACGGCGGCGGGCTCACCCTCACCCTGGGCGTGGAGACGGCCGGGGACTCCTTCCCGGCGCAGGCCGGCTGGCACCCCTGGTTCCTGCGCAACCTCGGGCAGGGCGGGCAGGACGTGGCGCTGGACTTCGCGCCCGCCTGGCAGGAGGAGCGCGGCGGGGACCACATCCCCACCGGCCGCCGCACCGAGCCGCGTCCGGGCCCCTGGGACGACTGCTTCGGCATGCCGGACGGGGTGGATGTGACGCTGACCTGGCCGGGTGAGCTGGTGTTGAAGGTCACCAGCCGCGCCGAGTGGGTGGTCGTCTACGACGAGCAGCCCGAGGCCGTCTGCGTGGAGCCGCAGACCGGCCCGCCCGACGGGCTCAACTCCCACCCCCGCCTGGTCACGCCCATCGACCCGCTGGAGGTCTCCACGGTCTGGTCGTGGCGCAGGCCGGCGTAGAGCCGGGGCGGGGCAGGGGTGAGGGAGCGTCGCGGGGCTGGCTTAGTCTCGTCGGCATGAGCGACGCGCGCGAGAAGCTTCTGCAGCAGATCAAGGACAAGGCCGTGGTCCACGGCAGGGTGACCCTCTCCTCCGGCAAGGAGGCCGACTACTACGTCGACCTCCGCCGGATCACCCTGGACGCCGAGGCGGCTCCGCTGGTCGGCCAGGTACTGCTCGACCTGACCGCCGGCGTCGAGTACGACGCGGTGGGAGGTCTGACCCTCGGCGCCGACCCGGTGGCCACCGCGATGCTGCACGCCGCCGCCGCGCGCGGCCGGAAGCTGGACGCGTTCGTCGTTCGCAAGGCGGGCAAGGCCCATGGCCTCCAGCGCCGGATCGAGGGACCGGACGTGGCGGGCCGCCGGGTGCTGGCGGTCGAGGACACCTCCACCACGGGCGGATCGGTCCTCACGGCGGTCGAGGCGCTGCGGGAGGCCGGTGCGGAGGTCGTGGGTGTGGCGGTCATCGTCGAGCGCGGTGCGGCTCCGGCGATCGGGAAGGCGGGGCTGCCGTACTACCAGGCGTACGGGCTGGAGGATCTGGACCTGTCCTGACCCCTTCCCGGCCTCGCCCTCCGCCGGTCCCTTTCCCGGTCCCGGTTACGGCTCCGCGCAAACCTCGCGGGGCAACCCGGGAGGTCCGTGAGAGTCACTGTTTCACGTGAAACGGTGACTCTCTGTCGTCCGGCCGGCGGTGCCGGGCCGCTCCCCGGCCGGGCGCGGTACAGGGACCGGTCTCCTCCCCGGGCTCCTTCCCGGTCCCTGGACGCGGAGGTGGAGCAATCGCACACGTCTGGGAGGATGGGGACGACGATGACGTCGATCCGTTGACCACACCAGAGCCGTAGAGCTTCGCACACCATCAAGGAGCGGACAGATGCCCATCGCAACCCCCGAGGTCTACAACGAGATGCTCGACAGGGCGAAGGCAGGCAGGTTCGCCTACCCCGCCATCAACGTGACCTCGACGCAGACGCTGCACGCCGCGCTGCGCGGTTTCGCCGAGGCGGAGAGCGACGGCATCATCCAGATCTCCACCGGCGGCGCCGAGTTCCTGGGCGGCCAGTACAGCAAGGACATGGTGACCGGTGCGGTCGCGCTGGCCGAGTTCGCGCACATCGTCGCCGAGAAGTACCCGGTCAACATCGCGCTGCACACCGACCACTGCCCCAAGGGCAAGCTGGACGGCTATGTACGCCCGCTGCTGGAGCTCTCCCGCAAGCGCGTCGAGGCGGGCATGAGCCCGCTGTTCCAGTCCCACATGTGGGACGGCTCGGCCGAGACCCTGGCCGACAACCTGGAGATCGCCCAGGAGCTGCTGGCCGCCGCCGCTGCCGCGAAGATCATCCTTGAGGTCGAGATCACCCCGACCGGCGGCGAGGAGGACGGGGTCAGCCACGAGATCAACGACGAGCTGTACACCACCGTCGACGACGCCATCCGCACCGCCGAGGCCCTGGGCCTGGGCGAGAAGGGCCGCTACCTGCTGGCCGCCTCCTTCGGCAACGTCCACGGCGTCTACAAGCCGGGCAACGTCGTGCTCCGGCCCGAACTGCTGAAGGACCTCCAGGAGGGCGTGGCCGCCAAGTTCGGCAAGCAGAGCCCGTTCGACTTCGTCTTCCACGGCGGCTCCGGCTCCACCGAGCAGGAGATCGCCACCGCGCTGGACAACGGCGTGGTGAAGATGAACCTCGACACCGACACCCAGTACGCGTTCACCCGCCCCGTCGCGGACCACATGTTCCGCAACTACGACGGTGTGCTGAAGGTGGACGGCGAGGTCGGCGACAAGAAGACCTACGACCCGCGCAGCTGGGGCAAGCTGGCCGAGAAGAGCATGGCCGAGCGCGTCGCCAAGGCGTGCGCCGACCTGCGCTCCACCGGCACCCGCATGAAGTAGCACCCGCGTCTCCCCGTACGTCCCCCGCCCGGCCGCCCCGGACCCGGGCGGGGGACGCGGACGGACACGAGCCCGGTACCCGGCACTTGCCGCCGGATACCGGGCTCGCCGCGCACCACCCTCCGCACACCGGCGGCGAGCGTGCAGACTGGGGCCATGGCCATTCACGAGAACCTGCTCGGGGGACCGCCCCCGACCCACCTTCCCGACGACCCGGAGCCGCGTGAGCTGCTCGCCTCGGGCACCTCGCCCGCCGAGGTCGCCGCGAAGCACCCGACATCCTCCCTGGCCTGGGCACAGCTCGCGGACGACGCCTTCGCGGCCGGGCGCACGGTCGAGTCGTACGCGTACGCCCGCACCGGCTACCACCGCGGCCTGGACGCGCTGCGCCGCAGCGGCTGGAAGGGGCACGGCCCGATCCCGTTCGAACACGAGCCGAACCGGGGCTTCCTGCGCGCCCTGCACGCCCTCGCCCGCGCCGCCCAGGCCATCGGCGAGCAGGAGGAGTACGAGCGCTGCACCACCTTCCTGAAGGAGAGCTCGCCCACCGCGGCGGCGACACTTTCCTGACAGCTGTCCTGACGGGAGACACCTCCTGGCGGGAGATCCCTCCCGATCGGCCCTTGCCGTCGCCGGGTCCCGAACCGATGATCTGCGGAGAAGGCCCGGCGACCCCGGGCGAGCGCGCGAGGAGAACAGAGAACAGTCATGCCGTCAGAGCCGTCCAGGACGTCACAGCCGACCGGAGCGCAGTCCGGTGCCGGTGCCGAAGCCGGTGCCGGGAGCGGAGCCGAGAACGGTTCGGAGAACCCGAACCTCGACTTCGCGGGCACCACCCCCTACGAGGACTACGTCAGAGCGGATGTCCTCACCCACCTCCAGCACCCTCTCTCCGACGATCCCGGAGAGATGTCGTTCCTGGTGACCACACAGGTGATGGAGCTGTGGTTCACCGTCATCGTCCACGAGTGGACGGTCGCCTCCCGGGCGCTGCGCGCGGACGACCCGCGCACCGCGCTGGAGGCGCTCAAGCGCTCGGTGTACGAGATGCTCTCGCTCAACGCCTCCTGGGAGCCCCTGGCCCATCTCACCCCGGCGCAGTTCAACGCCTACCGGGGCGCCCTCGGCGAGGGGTCCGGCTTCCAGTCCGCGATGTACCGGCGCATGGAGTTCATGCTCGGGGAGAAGTCCGCGTCCATGCTCGTCCCGCACCGTGGCGCGCCGCGCGTGCACGACGAACTGGAGAAGGCGCTGCACGAGCCGAGCCTGTACGACGAGGTGCTGCGCTATCTCGCCCGCCGCGGCGAGGACATCCCAGAGGAGGTCACCGGCCGGGACGTCTCGCAGCGGTACGAGCCCCACCCGCGGGTCGAGCAGGTCTGGGCGCGGATCTACTCCGGCGATCCCGGCAGCGAGCTGCTGCGTCTGGGCGAGGGGCTGACCGAGGTGGCCGAGCAGGTCTGGCGCTGGCGCAACGACCATCTGGTGGCCACCCGCCGCGCGATGGGCTCCAAGCAGGGCACCGGCGGTTCCGCGGGCGTGGCCTGGCTGGAGAAGCGCGCCCGCAAGAACGTCTTCCCCGAACTCTGGACGGCCCGCAGCCATGTCTGACGCGACCGGGAGCACCACCGGGAACGTCCCCGGGAGCACCCCCGGGAACACGGCCCCGCGCGAGGAGGCGGCGAAGCTCGACGCCGCCGACGGCCTGGCCGGCCGGCGCGACGCCTTCGTCCTGGAGGACGAGAAGGGCGAGCGCGTCGTCTACCTCGACGGCAACTCCCTCGGCGCGCTGCCCCGTTCCGTGCCCGCACGCGTCGCCGACGTGGTGGAGCGCGAGTGGGGGCGGCTGCGGATCCGCTCCTGGACCGAGTCCGGCTGGTGGACGGCGCCCGAGCGGATCGGCGATCTGATCGCCCCGATCATCGGCGCCGCGCCCGGCCAGACCGTGGCGGGCGACTCCACCAGCGTCAACGTCCTCAAGGCGGTGGTCGCCGCGATCCGGATGGCCCGCGAGGACAACCCGGCCCGCACCGACCTTCTGGTGGACGCCACCACCTTCCCCACCGACGGCTACATCGCCGCCTCCGCGGCCCGGCTGACCGGCGCCGCCGTCCGCGCGATCCCGGCCGAGGGCATCCCCGGCTCGGTGGGCCCGCGCACCGCCGCCGTGCTGGTCAACCACGTCGACTACCGCACCGGCGAGCTCCACGACCTGCCCGGCATCACCGCCGCCGCCCACGAGGCGGGGGCGTACACGGTGTGGGACCTGTGCCACAGCGCGGGCGCCCTCCCGGTCGGGCTGGACGAGCACGGTGTGGACCTGGCCGTCGGCTGCACGTACAAGTACCTCAACGGCGGCCCCGGCGCCCCGGCGTACCTCTACGTCCGCCGCGGTCTCCAGCCGCGCTTCGACTCCCCGCTGCCCGGCTGGCACTCGCACGCCGACCCGTTCGGCATGAGCCACGAGTACGAGCCCGCCGAGGGCGTGCCGCGCGGCCGGGTCGGCACGCCGGACATCCTGTCCATGCTGGCGCTGGAGGAGGCGCTGAAGGTCTGGGACGGGGTGGACGTGGCGGCCGTGCGCGCCAAGAGCCTGGCCCTGACGGACTTCTTCCTTCGCTGTGTGGAGGGTTACGTGCCCCGGGGGCGCGTGGAGTCCGTGACCCCGGCCGAGCACGCCCGGCGCGGCAGCCAGATCGCGCTGCGCTGCGCGGACGCGGGCGAGGTGATGGCGGAGCTGGTCGCGCGCGGCGTGGTGGGCGACTTCCGCCGCCCGGACGTGCTGCGCTTCGGCTTCACCCCGCTGTACACGTCCTTCGCCGACGCCGAGCTGGCCGCCCGTGTCCTCGGCGAGGTGCTGGCGGAGCGCGGCGCGTGAGCGAACGGCCCGAGGCGTCCGCCGGATCCGGGCCCGGCGGTGTGTCCGGCGGTGCGTCCGGCAACGAGGCGGAGGAGGCGGCGCTGCTGGGCCTGGCCCCGGTGGCGCCGTCCGCCACCGAGCACTACGGCCCCCACCCCTCGCAGGTGATCGACCTGTACGGCCCACCCGGCGGGCCCCTGGTGGCCGTCCTGCACGGCGGCTTCTGGCGGGAGGCGTACGACCGAGTCCATCTGTCCCCGCTCGCCGCCGCGCTGGCCGGCGGGCACGGGCTGCGGGTCGCGCTGGTGGAGTACCGGCGCGTCGGCGGGGGCGGCGGCTGGCCGGGCACCTTCGAGGACGTCGGGGCCGCCCTGGAGCACCTGCGCGGGGCGGGGGAGCTACGCGCGCTGGCCGGGCACTCGGCGGGCGGCCACCTCGCCCTGTGGGCGGCCTCCCGGGGCCCGGCGCGGTGTCCGGTGGTCGCCGTCGCCCCGGTCGCCGACCTCGCCCGCGCCCATGAACTGGGCCTGAGCGGCGGCGCGGTGGCCGCTCTGCTGGGCGGTGAGGAGCACCTCGCGGCCCGGCTGCCCGGGGCCGATCCGGTGCTGCTGCCGTCGCCGGACACCACGGCGGCCCCCGTGGTGCTGCTGCACGGCGCCGAGGACACGGACGTACCCGTCGAGCTGTCCCGCCGCTACGCCGCCGCCCGGCCCGGCGTCCGGCTGGCCGAGCTGCCCGGCACCGGCCACTACGCGCCCGTCACCCCGGGCACGGCGGCCTTCGCGCGGCTGGTGCGGGAGCTGGCGCGGTACGCCGGGCGGGCGCGTAGTACCTGAGACGGACCCGGAAGGATGCGACCGCGGGCGGACGACCGGGACGCCCGCGGTCCCTAGTGTCGTCACCGTGACCGACATGACGAAGAGCGCCGCGACGAAGACGGCAGCGACGAAGACGGCCGCCGCCGGCGGCCCCCGGCAGCCCACCGAGCTGCGGATGGCCCGCGACGCCCTGCACGACCTGCGCGCGGACCTGCTGACCGGAGCCTTCGCCTTCCGGCCGCTGCCCCCGCTGCCGGAGGGCCACCTCCTGCTGCGCGGGCTGCCCGCCGCCCTGCGCGGCCCGGCCCGCCGGCTGCCGCACCTGGCCCTGGTGGGCCTGGCGCTGCTGCTGATGTTCGCCGAGGTCGTCAACTCCCAGCCCTACGACGACGGCGGCTTCGTGCGGGCGCTGTTCCTGGGCGTGCCGCTGATCGTGCTGCTCTTCCGGCCGATCGGGGCCTTCTGGCTGTCGCTCGGCGGCATGCTGTTCACGGCGGTGGCCGCCGAGGGGTCCTGGAACGCCTGGCCCTGGACGGGCGTCTCCTTCGTGGCGCATCTGGTGGTGCTGCTGGTCGTCGCGGCCCGCACCGGTCCCCGGGCGGCGGTCCACTTGTGGCTGCTGACCGCCCTGGCCGGGGGGCTCGCCGCCGCGACGGACCCCTACCGGGGCTCGGCGGTCGCCTTCGCCATGGTGGTGGTCTCCGGAATCGTCCTCACGCTGCTGCTCGCCGTGCGCGGCTGGCGCGACTCGCGGCGGCAGGTCGTCGAGCAGGTCGCGGTGGTGGAGGAGGAAAGGTCCCGGCGCACGCTGCTGGAGGAGCGCACCACCATCGCCCGCGAGCTGCACGACGTGGTGGCCCACCACATGTCGGTGGTCGCCATCCAGGCCGAGGCGGCCCCCTACCGTGTCCAGGACCCGCCCGGCGAACTGGTGGCGGCGCTGGCCACCATTCGGGAGAACGCGGTGACGGCCCTGACCGAACTGCGCCGCGTCCTGGGCGTCGTCCGCGCCGACCTGCCCGGCGGCCTGGACGGCGGTCTGGACGGCTGGGGCCCCGAGGCGCCGCAGCCCACCCTCGCCGACCTCGGTGATCTGCTGGAGAACGTGCGCCGGGCCGGGCTGGAGGTGGAGTCGGTGACCACCGGGAGGGCGCGGCCGCTGCCGCAGGGTGTGGAGCTGTCCGCGTACCGCATCGTGCAGGAGGCGCTGAGCAACGCCCTGCGCCACGCGCCCGGCGCGAGCGCCCGGGTGGAGCTGGGCTACGTACCGGTCGGACTCGGCCTGCGGATCGTCAACGGGCCGCCGACGGGCCCGGCCGAGGACCGGACGGGGGCGGGCCGGGGCACCGGACACGGGGTGCTGGGGATGCGGGAGCGCACGGCGATGCTCGGGGGCGAGCTGACGGCCGAGGAGACCGGGGACGGCGGCTTCGCGGTGGAGGCGTTCCTGCCGGTGGAGCCGGACGCCGCGCCGGACGCCGCGCCCCGGAAGGACGCGCCGTGATCCGGGTGGTGATCACCGACGACCAGATGATGGTCCGCGAGGGCTTCTCCGTCCTGCTGAACGCCCAGCCGGACATCGAGGTCGTCGGCGAGGCGGTCAACGGGCGCGAGGCCGCGGAGGCGGTCGCCGGACTGGAACCGGACGTCGTGCTGATGGACATCCGCATGCCCGTGGTCAACGGGCTGGAGGCCACCCGCGAGATCTGCGCCTCCGGCTCGGCCGCCAGAGTGCTGATCCTGACCACCTACGACCTGGACGAGTACGTCTACCAGGCGCTGCGCGCCGGGGCGAGCGGCTTCCTGCTCAAGGACGCCTCCGCCGGCCAACTGGCCGACGGGGTGCGGACGGTGGCGGCCGGCGAGGCGCTGCTCGCGCCGACGGTCACCCGGCGACTGATCGCGGAGTTCTCCCGGCTCCCGGCCGCCGCCGGCCCGCGCGCCCCGCTCAGGGAGCGCATCGGGGACCTGACCGAGCGTGAGGCGCAGGTGCTCGCGCTCGTCGCCCGGGGCCTGTCCAACGGCGAGATCGCCGGCCGCCTCGTCGTCGCCGAGTCCACCGTGAAGACGCACGTCAGCCGGGTGCTGGTCAAGCTGGGACTGCGCGACCGCACCCAGGCGGCCGTCTTCGCCTACGAGTCGGGGCTCGTCGTCCCCGGAGGCTGAGCTTCCGGATGCCGAACCTCCGGAGGCTCGGCCTCCGGGGCAGCGGGGCGGGAACCGGTCACGGATCGGTTGCCGCCGTCACCGGCTTGCGTCCGCACCTCTATTCTCGACGGACGAGGTGAACGGGGAGGAGCCGCGCGCGATGGAACCACTGGGGGACGGTGACCCGCGCTGGATCGGCGCGTACAGGTTGCTGGGCAGACTGGGCGCGGGCGGGATGGGCCGGGTCTACCTGGCGCGTTCCGAACGCGGCCGCACGGTCGCGGTGAAGGTCGTACAGGAGGAGCTGGCCCGCCAGCCGTCCTTCCGTGAGCGCTTCGCCCAGGAGGTCAACGCCGCGCGGCGGGTCGGCGGCCAGTGGACGGCTCCGGTGCTGGACGCCGACACCGGCGCCGCGACCCCCTGGGTGGCCACCGGCTACATAGCCGGGCCGTCGCTGCAGGAGGTGGTGGACGAGGACTACGGGCCGCTGCCCGGGCACTCGGTGTACGCGCTGGCCGCCGGGCTGGTCGAGGCGCTGCGCGCGATCCACGGCGCGGAGCTGGTGCACCGCGATCTGAAGCCCTCGAACGTGCTGGTCACCATCGACGGGCCGAAGGTGATCGACTTCGGCATCGCCCGCGCCCTGGACTCGGTGACCGGGAGCGGGCTGACCCAGACCGGCGCCGTCATCGGCTCGCCGGGCTTCATGTCGCCCGAGCAGGTGCGCGGCGAGCGGGTCACCCCGGCCGGCGACGTGTTCTGCCTCGGCGCGGTGCTCGCCTACGCGGCGACCGGGCGGATGCCGTTCGGCACGGCCGACAGCGGCTTCCACGCACTGCTGTTCCGCATCGCCGAGGAGGAGCCCGACCTGACCGGGATCCCCGGGCCGCTGCGCGAACTGGTGGCGGACTGCCTGGTCAAGGACCCGGCCGGCCGGCCCGCGCTCGACGCCCTGGCCGCCCGCGTCGCGGCGCACACGCCGTCCGGCGGGACCTGGCTGCCGGGCGAGGTGCTGGCCCAGCTCGGCCGCCACGCGGTGCGGCTGCTGGACAGCGAGGATCCGGACGCGGCGGCGAGCGCCCTCGCGCGGCCCGAGGCCGCGGCGCGGGCGGCCCCGCCGGCGCCGCCCGCCGCACCGGGCACGCCCCCGCCGCACATGGGGCTCGCGCCGGGAACCGCCCCGGGATACGCGACGCCCGTTCCGCCGACCGCGCCGCCCCAGCCCGCGTACCTTTCGGGGCCGGCCGCCGCGCCGTACGCGCCGCAGGCACCCCGGCCGTGGCACTCCACGCCCCCGCCGCCGGTCACCGCCTCCTACCCCGCGCCCGGCGGCGCCGCGCGTCCCGGCGCCGCGCGGTCGGCGCGCACGCTGTCCCTCGTGCTGAGCGCCGGGCTGAGCGCGCTGCTGCTGTGCACGCTGGTGCAGCTCGTGCTCGACTTCCGTCTCTACGGGAAGCTGGACACCCTCCACGAGGGGACCCATCTGGCGTACGCGGCCTTCGACTACGACTCCCTGCGGAGTACCACCGAGGCGATGGCGGGCCTCTCCGCGCTGTTCTACCTGCCGGTGATCGTGCTGTGGCTGGTGTGGTTCTGGCGGGTCCGGGCGAACGCGGAGGCGTTCGCCCCCGGGCAGATCCGCTACCACCGGGGGTGGTCGATCGGCTCCTGGCTGGTGCCGGTGGTCTGGTTCTTCATGCCCAAGCAGATCATCAACGACATCTGCGACCACAGCGACCCCACCTCGACCCGCACCGCCTGGTACGGCCCCCGCCGGAGCAGCAACCGCGGTCTGCTCAACGGATGGTGGACGATGTGGCTGGCCGGCATGGTCGTCGGAGTCGTCAACTACGAGCCGTGGTACGACGCCGAGACCGTCGACCAGGCGCAGGGCAGCGCGGCCCTCACGGTCCTGACCGACTTCCTGGCCGTGCCCTCCACGGTGCTGGCGATCCTGGTCGTCCTGCGGCTGACATCCCTCCAGGACGACCGGATCAAGGCCGGCCGCTGATCCGCCGGCCGCCGACCCGGCGCAGCCGGCGTACCGCGGACAGGGCCCCGGCACGGTGGCGCAGGAGCACCGCGCCGACCGCCAGCCCCGCCAGTGCGGCCGCCCCGCCGAAGGCCGCCGCCGGGGACGATCCGGCGCCGGGTTCCGCGGCGACGCCGGTATGCACGAAGGACGCGGACAGCAGCTCCCCGGTGCCGCAGACCGCGACCACGGGGTAGCTGCCGCCGACGGCCAGCCCCTCCCGCAGAGGAGCGGTGGCGTGTCTCTCCCGGGCGGGACGCTCGTCGGCGCGTTCGAGTGCGACGGTCCGCTCGAAGGCGGGGGAGGAGACGACACCGCCCGAGCCGCCCGCCTCGCACACGGCGCGTACGCCGAGGGCCCCGACTCCGTCCCCGCCCGCGCGAGCGGGGGTGAGGGTGATCCCCTGGCCCGCGCCCGGCCCGCCGCCCCCTTCCCCGCCCTCCGCGGCGGACGCGGCGGTGGGGGCGGTCAGCGCCAGAGCGGCGGCGGCCGTACCGGCGGCCAGCGTACGGCGGGCGCCTCGGCCACGGAGGCGGACGGGGGCGTGGGCGTGTGGACGGGGGCGGGGAGAGTGCATGGCGGCGACCTCCGCTGCGTTCGGGTGCACGTCGCCCCCATGCGAGCAGCGTCCCCGCCGCCCCGCATCCCCGGATGGTGCGGGGGGATGACGCGGCTGCCCCGTACGGCGGAACGGGACCCGGCCCGTCCCGCCCGGTGCCTCAGCCGATGTCGCGGCGGCGGAACGCGGCGAGCCCCGCCGCCGTCAGTGCCGCCGCGGCCAGCAGTGTCCACAGGTACGGCGCCGCGGCCGGATCCCCGCCCGGCAGCTTGGGCAGGTGGGTGAACGGCGTGAGGTTCACGACCGCCTGGGGCAGGTCGAGCGCCGGGCCGAGCCAGCCGATGACGAGCGCGCCGCCGACCACCCCCCACGCCGCCGCGGCCGCCCCGGGCACGGCGCCCAGGAGCAGCACCGCCACAGCGGCGAGCGCCCACACCGCCGGCGCCTGCGCGAGGACCGCGCCGGTCACCCGCCACACCGCGCCCGGCTCACCGGCGGCCAGCCCGTAGCCCGCTCCCATGGCCAGACCGCAGGCTGCGAGCAGCACGGCCGATCCGGCGAAGGCGAAGAGCAGATGGCCGGCCGCCCAGCGCAGCCGGGGCACCGCGCCGGCCAGGATCGGCTCGGCGCGCTCGGAGGTCTCCTCGCCGCGCATCCGCAGGACCGCGCTCACCGCGTAGATCGCGGTGATCATGCCGAACATCCCGGCCATGGCGGCGAGGAAGGCGTCGGTGATGCCCGACGCGCCGCCCATCCGCTCGATCATCTCGCGGCTCTGCTCGTTGTCGCCGAGCAGGTCGGCCGCCCCCTCGGCCATGGCGCCGAAGACCAGGCCCGCGAGCACCAGCCCGGTGCCCCAGCCCAGCAGCGAGCCGCGCTGGAGCCGCCAGGCCAGCCCGTAGGGGCCGTTGATCCGGCCGGTGGCGGGTCCGGGCCTGGTGGCCAGGAAGCTCGCGCCGATGTCGCGCCGCCCGGCCAGCTCGTACGCGGCGGCCGTCACCGCCGCCGCCAGGCCCAGGGACAGCAGCAGGACCCAGGGCCGTTCGTCGGCGAACGGCCGTACGTTGCGTGCCCAGGCCAGCGGGGAGGCCCAGGACAGGGGTGAGGAGCCGTCGGTGGTGCCGGAGTCCCCGGCGGCCCGCAGTACGAAGGCGGCGCCCAGCACGGCACCGGTCAGTCCCTTGGCGAGCCGGGCACTCTCGGTGAGCTGCGCGGCCATGGCGGCGACCGCGGCGAAGACCAGACCGGTGCCGCCGAGGGCGAGTCCGGTGGCCAGTGATCCGCCCGCGGGCAGCCCGGTGCCCGCCAGGCCGAGGGCGACGAGGGCCGCGACGGCCGCGTCGGCGATCGCCGCGGCCAGCAGGGCGGAGGTGAGCGGGGCGCGGCGGCCCACCATCGCGGCGGAGATCAGCTCCTGACGGCCGGTCTCCTCCTCCTCGCGGGTGTGCCGCACCACGATGATCATGTTCATGATGGCGATGAGCACGCTGCCGACGGTGAGCATCTCCCAGACGGCCAGGCCGCCGAGGGAGGCGCTGAAGGCCGGGCCGTACACCGCGCGCATCGAGCTGTTGGCGTTCATCGACGCGACCACTTCGGCGCGTTCGGCGGCGGTGGGATAGAACTGCTCGACCGCCGCGGCGTTCTGCACGGCGAGTACGGTCAGCAGCAGGACCCACACCGGGATCAGCACGCGGTCGCGGCGCAGCGCGAGCCGCAGCAGTGTGCCGGTGCCGGCCAGGTCGCGGCGGGAGCCGTCGCGGCGGGCGGCCGCCGCCGGCTGGGCGACGGCGGTCATGACGCCACGACCTCCTCGCCGTCGGCCGCCGCCGCGGCGGCGGCGGTGTCCCGGAGGCCCCCCGGCTTCCCCTGCTCATCCTGGTAGTGCCGCAGGAAGAGCTCCTCCAGGGTGGGCGGGGTGCTGGTCAGGCTCCGCACGCCGGACTCCGCGAGCCGCCGCAGCACGCCGTCCAGCTTGTCGGTGTCCACCTGGAGCCGCACCCGGCGGCCCCGGACGGACAGGTCGTGGACGCCGGGCAGGCCGGACAGCCCGTCCGGCTCGCCCGCCAGCTCCGCGCTGACGGAGGTGCGGGTCAGATGCCGCAGGTCGGCGAGCGACCCGCTCTCCACGGTGACGCCCCGGCGGATGATGCTGACCCGGTCGCACAGCGCCTCGACCTCGCCGAGGATGTGGCTGGACAGCAGCACCGTCCGTCCCCGGTCGCGCTCCTCGGCGACGCAGTCCCGGAAGACCCCTTCCATCAGCGGGTCGAGCCCGGAGGTCGGTTCGTCCAGGATCAGCAGCTCCACGTCGGAGGCGAAGGCCGCGACGAGGGCGACCTTCTGCCGGTTGCCCTTGGAGTAGGTGCGCCCCTTCTTGGTGGGGTCGAGTTCGAACCGCTCCAGCAGCTCGTCGCGGCGCCGGGCGTCGAGTCCGCCGCGCAGCCGCCCGTAGAGGTCGATGACCTCGCCCCCGGACAGATTGCGCCACAGGGTCACGTCGCCGGGCACGTACGCGACGCGGCGGTGGAGTTCGACGGCGTCCCGCCAGGGATCGCCGTCCAGCAGCCGGGCGGCGCCGGAGTCGGCGCGCAGCAGGCCCAGCAGGACGCGGATGGTGGTGGACTTCCCCGAGCCGTTGGGCCCCAGGAAGCCGTGGACCTCGCCGGTTTCGACGTGCAGGTCGAGTCCGTCGAGCGCACGGGTGCGGCCGAAGGTCTTCACGAGACCGGAGACCGAGATGGCGGTGGTTGCCTTGGACATGCTTGCGAAGCTACTCTAATTTCAGAAATTTGTGAAGGTAGGAAATGGTCGGGATGGCCCAGGCGCTTGCGGCCTGGAAGGATGGGGCCCGTGGTGGTGAGTGAACAGCCGAACGAGCCGAACGAGCCGAACGAGCAGGCCGACGGCCCGCGGGTGCGGCCCTACGGTCCCGAGGTCGCCGAGTTCGTCGAGCGTTTCGCCGCCGAGCTGGCCGAGGCGGGCATGCAGCGCATGGCCTCGCGGGTCTTCGCCTGCCTGCTGACCGAGGACTCCGGCATCCTCGGCTCCGCCGAGCTCTCCGAGCGCCTGCGGATCAGTCCGGCCGCCGTCTCCGGCGCCATCCGCTACCTCTCCCAGGTCCATCTGGTCACCCGCGAACGGGAACCCGGCTCGCGCCGGGAACGCTACCGGGTGCACGCGGACGTCTGGTACGAGGCGATGACCGACCGCGACGCGCTGCTCGGGCGCTGGAGCACCACCTTCGACCAGGGCCTCAAGGCCGTCGGCCCGGACACCCCGGCAGGCCGCCGCATAGCCGAGACGGCGGAGTTCTTCGACTTCATGCGGCGGGAGCTGGCCATGACGCTGGAGCGCTGGCACGCCCACCGCGAGGCCGCACGCGGCGGTGACCCCGAGCCCTCCTGAGGCCCCGCCCGGACAAGGGCCCGGCTCCCGGCCGGCCTCGGACCTCGGGCCCCGGCCCTCAGACGGGCGAGGACCGCTGGGGCGGCACGGCCGGAGGGGCGGCCGGCGGTACGGTCAGGCGCAGCGCCGAGGGGTGCGCCGTCCAGGTGCGGGTGAGGACGGGGCCGGAGACCACCGCGTCGGCTCGGTAGCGGAAGTGCGGCCCCGAGACCGTGACCGTACGGGCCCGCGCCCGCACCGGGCCGTCCTCCGACCGCCGCCGCACGACCACGTCCACCAGACCGCCGCCCGGTGTGAGCGAGACCCGTTCCACAGGGCTGTCGAGGTCGGTCAGCAGCACCCCGTCGGCCTCGACGCGCAGCCGCGCCGCCCCGGGTCCGGGCGCGGGCCGGGCCAGGGTGCGCACCAGGGAGCGGCAGCGGCCCAGCGGCCCGCGCGCCGGACCGCCCGGGCCGCCCCGCCGCTCCCGCTCCCCGTGCAGCGGCGGGATGCGCAGGTCCCCCAGCACCACCCCGCCGCTGTCGTCTATCAGCAGGTCGAAGCGTCTCTCCCGGCCCTCCAGCACCGTCCGCGCCGCCCGCACCGCGTCCAGCGGCACCCCCAGCGTCCCTGCCAGCGCCACCGATCCCGGCCGTCCCACCGGCACCACCGACAGCGCGCAGTGCGTCAGCCCGCGCTCCAGGTGCAGCAGCCGCACCGCCCGCAGCAGTGCCCGGTCGTCCCCTATGACCACCGGGCGCCGGCGGCCCCGGCGGGCCAGCGCACGCGCGGTCTCCTCGGGGCCGTCCGGCAGGCACACCTTCACTCCGGGAGAGCCCGCGGCCAGCACGTCCCTGGCGATCCGTACGGACTCCCCGTCCGTACGGCGGGCGAGGGGGTCGACGAGCACGAGCAGCGGATGCGGAACCGGCACCTCGGTCCTTCCTTCGGTCGTCCCGGCCGCCTGCGGCCACCGGGGGCGGCCGGAATCGGCGGCCGCGGAGGGGAGTTGGCTGTGGTGGGTACGGACGGCGGGACCGGCGGGGTGTGGCCGGGGGTCGTCGCGTTCGCCTCCCGTCGGAGGAGTCCGGTAATCTCTCGGTGCAAGAGCCCCTGCCGCTGTTGCGGTCAGGGGTTTCGTCGATTCGGGGCACCGGTCCGACGGTTCTTGTCAGCGCGTCCGGTTCACGGCCGACACGCACGTTGGACATGCCCCGGCCGGAAGGGGTGTACGCCTGTGCCCGCACTCGTGCTGCTCGGCGCTCAGTGGGGTGATGAAGGCAAGGGGAAGGCCACCGACCTGCTCGGTGGCTCGGTGGACTACGTGGTGCGCTACCAGGGCGGCAACAACGCCGGCCACACGGTCGTCGTCGGCGACCAGAAGTACGCGCTCCACCTCCTCCCCTCCGGCATCCTCTCCCCGGGCTGCGTCCCGGTGATCGGAAACGGCGTCGTGGTGGATCCGGCGGTCCTGCTCTCCGAGCTGAGCGGGCTCGAAGATCGCGGCGTGGACACGTCCAAGCTGCTGATCAGCGGCAACGCGCACCTGATCACGCCGTACCACACCACGATGGACAAGGTGACCGAGCGCTTCCTGGGCAAGCGCAAGATCGGCACCACCGGACGCGGCATCGGCCCGGCGTACGCGGACAAGATCAACCGTGTGGGCATCCGCGTCCAGGACCTCTTCGACGAGTCGATCCTGACGCAGAAGGTCGAGGCGGCCCTCGACCAGAAGAACCAGATCCTCGCCAAGCTCTACAACCGCCGGGCCATCGCCGTGGAGCAGGTGGTCGAGGAGCTGCTCGGCTACGCGGACGCGCTGCGCGGCTACGTCTGCGACACCACCCTGCTGCTCAACGACGCGCTCGACGGGGACAAGGTCGTCCTCTTCGAGGGCGGCCAGGGCACGCTGCTGGACGTGGACCACGGCACGTACCCCTTCGTGACCTCCTCCAACCCGACCGCCGGCGGCGCCTGCACCGGCGCGGGGGTGGGCCCGACGAGGATCGACCGGGTCATCGGCATCCTCAAGGCGTACACCACGCGCGTGGGCGCCGGGCCGTTCCCGACCGAGCTGTTCGACGAGGACGGCGAGAAGCTGCGCACCATCGGCGGCGAGCGCGGCGTCACCACCGGCCGCGACCGGCGCTGCGGCTGGTTCGACGCGGTGATCGCCCGGTACGCCACCCGCGTCAACGGGCTCACCGACTTCTTCCTCACCAAGCTGGACGTGCTCACCGGCTGGGAGAGCGTCCCGGTCTGCGTCGCCTACGAGATCGACGGCCGGCGGGTTGAGGAACTGCCCTACAGCCAGACCGACTTCCACCATGCCAAGCCTGTCTACGAGATGCTGCCGGGCTGGTCCGAGGACATCTCGGGGGCCAGGGAGTTCTCCGACCTGCCGAAGAACGCGCAGGCCTACGTGAAGGCGCTGGAGGAGATGTCGGGCGCGCCGGTCTCCGCCATCGGCGTCGGACCGGGTCGGGACGAGACGATCCAGATCAACTCGTTCCTCTGACCGGCGGCTTGTGACCGGCGGCCCCGGGCGGGGGCCGCCGGCCCCGTTCACACCCCCGCCGGGCCCGCGCCGTCCCCGCCCCGCGCATCCAGGCCGTCCAGCGCCTTCGACAGCCGCTCCAGCGCGTCGCGCACCTCGGCGAAGGCCTCCTCGCCGCCCAGCGCCTCGCCCAGCCGCGCGGCGAACTCCGCGTGGCCCGGGGTGATCCGGTCCACCGCCGCACGGCCCTCCTCGGTGGGGGCGAGCAGTTTGGCGCGGCGGTGCGCGGGGTTGGGCTCGTACACCGCCAGGCCGCGCTCGACCAGCAGATCCGCCACGCGCTGCACGCTCTGCCGGGTGACACCCATGGCGCGGGCTATGCCGGCCACCGGCAGCGGCTCGCGCAGCACCGCGCCGAGCACCTGCCACCAGGCGGCGGTCAGCCCGGCGGGCCGGGCCAGCCGCTCGGCGGCGGACAGGAACTGCCCGTTCAGCCGGAAGACGGCCAGCGCCGTGTCCGACAGCAGCCCGGGGGCGCTCACGCCGCCCCGCTCGCGCCCTCGTGGGCCGCCAGCACCCCGTAGGCGCCCGCGTCGGAGTGCCGGAACAGCCGGAACCAGGCGTCCAGCACCTCGGGCGGGTACACCTCCAGCCGGGCCAGGATCTCGCGGGCGAACGCCACCGGCTCGGTGGGGCCGGCGGTGATCAGGTCCCCGTCGGCGCAGGCGTCGGTCTCGCGGTAGTGGCCGCCGCCCCGGTAGCCGGTGGCGGCCAGCACCCCGGCGGCGGCGCCGGTGTGGGGGCGGTCGTCGAGCAGCCCCTCCTTCGCCAGCCCGGTCACGCCCCCGCAGATGGCCGCGACGGGCACTTCGGCGTCCAGGAAGGCGCGGGCCGCCGCGGCGAAGGGCGGGAGCACCTTCTCCCAGGCGTCCGCTCCCGGCAGGATCAGCAGCGCGCTGTCGGCGGGCCGCAGGTCGGCGACGGACAGGCCGGGCGACACCTGCATGCCGCCCATGCTGATCACGGGTTCGCCGCTCTCACCGACGTACACCACATGGTGTCCGGCGCCGGTCAGGGCGGTGGTGGCGTAGGGGATCTCCCAGTCGGCGAAGGTGTCGTAGACGGCGACGTGCACGGTCTTGCGTTCCATGGCTCCTCCTCGGAGCTGATCGCCGGGTTGCCTATGACAACATGCTGTCACTTGGACAGGGTGCTGTCAAAGCGTGGACGCTAGGCTGACCCCCTGGGAAGGGGGGGTGCGGATGAGAGACGGCGCCGGCACCCGGACGGTCCGAGCCGTGAGGGGGCGCCCGTGATCCAGCGCAGCACGCTGCGCGCGCAGATCGCGGACGCGCTGCGCGACGAGGTGCTCGCCGGGCGTCTCCCGGCGGGCCGGGGCTTCACGGTCAAGGAGATAGCCGAGCAGTACGGCGTCTCCGCCACCCCCGTGCGCGAGGCGCTCGTCGACCTGTCCGCGCAGGGCCTGCTGGACGTGGAGCAGCACCGGGGTTTCCGCGTCCACGTCTTCACCCCCGCCGACTACCGGGCCATGGTCCAGGCGCGCGCCCTGGTCGCCGAGGTCGTCTTCCGCAGACCCGCGGGCCCGGCCCGTCCCGTCCCCGGCGACGAGCGGCTGGCCTCGGTGCGCCGCCGCGCCGGGGCCGCCGAGCGGGCCGCCCGTAAGGGGGACCTGGACGTGCTCATCGGTTACGACCTGCGCTTCTGGCGGGAGCTGGGCGAACTGATGGGCAACCCCTACATAACCGAGTTCCTGGACCGGCTGCGCGTGCAGTGCTGGGTCTTCGCCGTGCCGCACCTGCGCGAGCGGCCCGGCTTGCGGGAGGTGCTGTGGACCGGCTACCGCGAGCTGGCCGACGCGGTCGGTCGCGGGGACGACACGGCGGCCGGGCGCCTCGTCGCGGCCTGCGACGAGCACTGCCTAGCCCTCGTCGAGAAGCTGGACTGAGCGACTACGCTGTTGCGCCCGGAGTCCGTACCGCCCGCCGTATTGGAGCACCCGTTGGCCTGTGACCTCTGGCTGGTGCCGCTCGTCGACGTGCTGTGCCACAGCCCCGACAACCCCTTCGCCGAGGAGCTCGCGTCCTACGACAGGGCGCTGAGCGCCGCCGGACTGCCGCCGGTCCCCGTCCACGGCTACATGCCCGGACTGTCGGGCGACGTGGCGCCGGTCGCCGGCTTCGACTACGACGCGCTGCACTTCCTGCGCCGCGCCCATCTGCTCCAGCTCTGCGGCCTGGAGGTCACCCCGGTCGACGCGCTCGGCGGCGACTACGAGCAGTTGCTGGAGATGTTCGCCCCGACGGCCCAGCAGTCGCACCTGGTGTGGCACTACGACCACGCCGGCGCGTACGTCCCCCTCGACTTCGCCCACCCGCTCTCCGACGACGAACTCCTGGCCGGCGGCGGCCCGCTGGGCTCCAGCCACGGGCTGCTGCGCGAACTGGAGGCGGTCGCCCCGTACCTGGGCATCGACCCCGCCAACCCGCCCCCAGCCCCGGCGCCCCCGGCCCGTCCCACGGAACTGGAGGAACCCGCGGCCGCGCCGGCGTACGACGGCGGGCCGTTCGCGCGGGAGCGCCACGTCTGGCTGGGGCTGCACGCCGCGGCCACCCGGAGCCTGGCGCAGGGCTCCATGATCCTCTTCGGCTGACGCGTCGCCGGCGGCCGTCAGCGCGGCCCCTCCGGGGGCCGCTGCCGGGGCATGTTCGGCCGGACGCCCGGCGGCATCGAGAAGCGGGACGGCTGCGCGGCGGCGGCCTGCGCGGTGCGCGCGTTCCAGGCGGAGGAGGTCAGCGACTGGGTGTGCAGCGGCGCCGGACCGGAGCGGAACTCCACCATCCAGGCGGCGGTCTCACCCCGCACCAGCTCGGTCACGTCCTCCGAGAAGCGCCGCAGCACCCCCAGGCACCGCTCGGCGGCCTCGCCCGCGGTGCCCTCGGTGGGCCCGAGCACCTCCCGCACGCTCTCCGACGCCCAGTCGTACTGCAGCATCTCCAGCCGCCGCTGGACCGCCTGCGCCGTGGCGACGCCGCGCATCCAGCCCGAGGTCAGTCCGAACCAGCGGTCGCACCCCGCGCACACGGCCGCCAGCAGCAGGGCGGGGAACGCCCACAGGGCCGCGCCCCGCACCCCGCCGGCCAGCTCCAGCAGCGGCAGCACACCCCCGGCCGCCAGCCCCGCGGCGGTCCCCGCCCGCAGCGTCCTGGCCCACCGGCGCCTGCGCGCCCGGTCGGCCAGATACCACTCCACGACCTCCAGCGCCCCGCTCTCCACCCACCGGTACAACTCGTCCAGACGCTCGGCGGGCTCGCCCCAGTCCCCCAGCGGGAACGGCCGCCCGAGCAGGTCCCCGTGCTCGCCCCGCCCCATGCCGCCGCCCGTGCCGCCGCCCGTTCCGGGGCGCATCTCCGGCTGACTCACCCGCCACTCCCAACAAAGCCCTCGCTCGGATCCATTCGCGGACGGACCTCCCTCGGACCGCTCGGTGCCCCTTCCTACCCCCAAAAGTGGGAGACCTCTCGGCCTTCGCGGTATTTCCGCCCATACGTGCATCCCGATTGGGTATACAGGCCCCGCCTTCCTCACCCGATGGGGTGAGAAGCGCGTTTCGGCTGCCGCCCCGCGCCCCCGACCACCTGCGACGCTCCACCGGGCACCGCCGGTCCCCCGGCAGGTCCCGGCGACCCCGCGGCGGCCCCCGCCGTCCGCCTTCCGGGCGGGCCGGCCGGGGTCGCGGAAGGGGCGGATAGGGTGCAGGGCGTGAAGGTCCTCGTCATCGGCGGCGGCGCCCGCGAACACGCCCTGTGCCGCTCCCTGTCCCTCGATCCCGACGTCACCTCGCTGCACTGCGCGCCCGGCAACGCCGGAATCGCCCAGGTGGCGACCCTGCACTCCGTCGACGCGCTCGACGGCCCGGCCGTGGCCGGACTGGCCGCCGGGCTGGAGGCCGACCTCGTCGTGGTGGGGCCGGAGGCCCCGCTGGTGGCCGGGGTGGCCGACGCCGTGCGCGGGCGCGGCATCGCGGTCTTCGGCCCGTCGGCCGAGGCCGCCCGCCTGGAGGGCTCCAAGGCGTTCGCCAAGGAGGTCATGGCCGCCGCCGGGGTCCCCACGGCCCGCTCCTACGTGTGCACCACCGACGAGGAGACCGACCGCGCGCTGGACGCGTTCGGGCCCCCGTACGTCGTCAAGGACGACGGGCTGGCGGCGGGCAAGGGCGTCGTCGTCACCTCCGACCCGGAGGCCGCCCGCGCCCACGCCCGCGGCTGCGAGCAGGTGGTGATCGAGGAGTACCTGGACGGCCCCGAGGTCTCCCTGTTCGCCGTGACCGACGGCGAGTGCGTCGTACCGCTGCGGCCCGCCCAGGACTTCAAGCGCGCCCACGACGGCGACGAGGGCCCCAACACCGGCGGCATGGGCGCCTACTCGCCGCTGCCCTGGGCCGACCCCGAGCTGGCCGACGAGGTGCTGGCCACCGTCCTGCAGCCCACCGTGGACGAGATGCGCCGCCGCGGCACCCCCTTCTCCGGGCTGCTCTACGCGGGCCTGGCCATCACCTCGCGCGGGGTGCGCGTGGTGGAGTTCAACGCGCGCTTCGGGGACCCGGAGACCCAGGTCGTCCTGGCCCGGCTGAAGACCCCCCTGTCCGGCCTGCTGTACGCGGCGGCCACCGGGGCTCTGGCCGAGTTCCCACCGCTGCGCTGGAGCGACGACGCGGCCGTCACCGTCGTCGTCGCCTCCGAGGGCTACCCGGCCTCCCCCCGCACGGGGGATGTGGTCGAGGGGCTTGGGGAGGTGGCCGAGAAGGACGCCCCCACCGCGTACGTCCTGCACGCCGGCACCCGGCTGGACGACGAGGGGCGCGTGGTCAGCGCGGGCGGCCGGGTCCTGTCCGTCACGGCCACCGGGTCCGGCCTCGCCGAGGCGCGCGAGCACGCCTACCGGTCGGTGGCCCGCATCCGGCTGGCCGGTTCGCACCACCGCGGCGACATCGCGGCCGCGGCGTCCGCCGACGAGGCCGCGGCAGCCGCCGGGGAGGCCTGAGCCGGCACCCCGGCCGGACACCCCGGCGAGCGGATTTCCGCACCCAGCTTTACCCAAAGCCATTCCATCGAGTGACCGCTTCCTCATCCGGCTGACGGCCCCGCGGGCGCCGACTAGGGTTCCCGCGGACGGCTCCGGCAAGTGGCCCACCGCACATTGCGGTGTCGCCTGCCGGTGCCACAGTGGGGGAGTGACGGCAGGCGCGGGGGAACGGCAAGGGGGTGAGCGACTCGTGGCGGTACCGGAGACGGGCGCGCGTTCGGCGCGCGACCACGCGCTGGCGGTCCTGAGGGTGCGTGGCGCCGCGCTGGGCGCCGCGCTGCTGCCAGCCGCCGTGGCGGTCGTCCTGCTGGCCGGAGGGGCCACCGGCCACCTCCGCGGCGACGGCTGGGACGCACTGCGCTGGACGGCCGCGGCCGTCGCGGTGCCGGTGCTCGCCGCGGCCGCGGGCGTGGCCGCCGTGATCGCCCGGGCGCGCCCGGCGGTCAGTCCCACCGTGCAGATCGACGAGTCGGCCGCCCCCGACCTGTACCGGCTGATACGCGACCTCGCCGACCGGCTGGACGTCCCCGCACCCTCGGCGATAGCCCTGACGCCGGACTGCGACAGCTGGCTGGAGGACCGGGCGCACACCACCCGCGGCCGGCGTCTGCCGCGCCCCGGCACGGCGCGCGGCGCGGGTGCCCCCGTACTCGTCGTCGGCTCCCCCTTCCTGTGGTGGATGCGGGTCGCCGAGCTGCGGGCGCTGCTCGCCCCGATCGTGGCCGGGACGGGCCCGTCCGCGCACCCGGACATCGCCGCCGCGCGGCGCTTCGTCCGCGGACTGGACGCCGCCGCCGCGGTCGCCGTCGCGGTCCGCGGCCCGGTGCCCAAGCGGCTCGCGTACGACTTCACCGGCTGGGTCTCCCGGCTGCTGCTGCGCGCCGGGGCCTCCCACGCCGCGGAGATGGAGCGCATGGTCGCCGCCGCCGCCGCGGTGCGGGCCCAGACGGTCGACTACGGCCTGCGGGTCGTCGCCCAGGAGCAGGTGGGGCTGGCGTACGCCGGCTGGGACCGGCTGCTGACCCGGGTCGCGCTGCCCGCCTGGCGCACGGGGCGCTGGCCCGCCCGGCTGGACGCCGGCGTGGTCTCCGCCCTCACCGAGCTGTCCCGGCGCGACCGGCTGGCCGAGGGCTTCGCCACCCGGCTGGGCGAGCGCCCCGCCTGCGACCTGCTGGAGGAGCCCGGTGAGGTGGACCGCCAGATCTCCCTGCTGGCCGCGCGCCTCTTCCACGGCGGCCCGGCCGAGCCCGGTCCCGACTGGGCCCAGGTGGACTGGCAGGAGTACCCGGAGGAGGTCGTGGACCGGATCTGGCGCTCGGAGGCCGCCCGTCTCTTCGCGGCGCTGCGGGCCGAGGGGAACCCGACGCTGGCCGAGCTGGTCGACCGGCTGGCCGGCGCGGCGGCACCGGACGGCCCGGACGCCCCGTCCGGCGGCGCCGACGCGCTCGCCGCCCGGATCGGCGCCGACCTCGCCCGCGAGGAGGCCGCCCGGGCCGGCGCCGCCCGCGAGGCCGGCGCGATCCCCCTGCCCGTCCCCGGCGGGGACGGCGCGCTCCTCCCGCCCGGCGGCGGCTTCCCCCTCCAGCCGCCGCGCTCCGGACGCGAGCTGCTGGCCGAGCACATCACGGCCGCCGTGTGCTGCGCGGCCGTGGACACCGCCGGGGCGGCCCCCGGGCTCGACTGGCTGGACGGCCCCGCCCTGTTCATCGACGGCGAGCGCCGCGCGGATCTGGCCCGCCCCGTCCTCGCCCTCGCCGAGGAAGGCGACCCCCGGCCGCTGCGGGACTGGCTGGCGGCCGTCGGCGTACGGCCCGACAAGCCCATCCGCCTGGTCTGAGCCGGAGGCGGTCCGGGCGCCGCGGAGCGCCCGGACCGCCCGCGGACCCCGCCACCGCCCCGCCTCCCCTTGTTCGAGACGTATTCGGCCAGGCCCCCGACCATTCGGCGACGAGGGGTGACCGGACGTTCGCTTTATGTGATGTGCTGGTGCACGGCATCGCGGGAGCGGACACAGGGAGGGGAGACGCAGGTGGGCACGGAGCAGATCCGGCGCTGGGAGTCGGGGGCTCTCGCGCACGCGGTCACCGATCCGTTCGGGCAGGGGCCGCTGCCCTGGCTGCGGTGCGGCGAGCACTACTTCGACGACACCGGCCACGTCGTCCCCTGGTACCTCGACCACAGCAGCCTGGACGGCGACCGCGCCCCGTCCGGAGCGGGCGGCGGCCCGCGCGCGGCCGACGACGTGCGCTGCCAGGTCAAGGGCTTCACCTCCGAGAGCGCGGTCTCGCCCGGTGAGTCCATCGACTTCCGGATCACGGTCAACCCGCCCCAGCCCTTCGGCGTGGACGTCTACCGCATCGGCCACTACGGCGGCGAGGGCGCCACCAAGATCACCACCAGTCCCCGGCTGTCCGGCATCGTCCAGCCCCCGCCGCTGACCGCCGACCGCACCGTCTCCTGCCACCACTGGTGGCTCTCCTGGCGGCTCCAGGTCCCGGACTACTGGAGCACCGGCGCCCACGTGGCCGTGCTGACCACCGCCGACGGCCACCGCTCCCACATCCCCTTCACCGTCCGCGACGAGTGCCCCGGCGACCTGCTGATGGTCCTCCCCGACGTCACCTGGCAGGCGTACAACCTCTTCCCCGAGGACGGCCGCACCGGCGCCAGCCTCTACCACGCCTGGGACGGGGAGGGGCGGCTGCTGGGGGAGGAGGACGCGGCCGTCACCGTCTCCTTCGACCGGCCGTACGCGGGCGCGGGCCTGCCCCTGCACGTGGGCCACGCCTACGACTTCATCCGCTGGGCCGAGCGCTACGGCTACGACCTGGCCTACGCCGACACCCGCGACCTGCACGCGGGCCGCGTCGACCTCTCCCGCTACCGCGGCCTGGTCTTCGCCGGCCACGACGAGTACTGGTCGGCGCCCATGCGCCGCGCCGTGGAGAAGGCCCGCGACAGGGGCACCTCGCTGGTCTTCCTCTCCGCCAACACCATGTACTGGCAGGTCGAGCTGGGCCCCTCGCCCTCCGGGGCGCCCGAGAGGCTGATGACCTGCCGCAAGCGCCGCGGCCCCGGCCGCCCGCGGCGCTGGCGCGACCGGGGCGAGCCCGAACAGCAGGTGCTGGGCGTCCAGTACGCGGGCCAGGTGTCCCGGCCGCACCCGATGGTCGTACGGAACACCTCCCACTGGCTGTGGGAGGCCACCGGGGCGGTGGAGGGCGAGGAACTGCCCGGCCTGGTGGCGGGCGAGGCGGACCGCTACTTCCCGCGTACCGCCCTGCCCCCGCACACCGGCCGCGTCCTGCTCGCCCACTCGCCCTACCGGGACGCCTCCGGCGCCCGCCGCCACCAGGAGACCTCCCTGTACGAGGCGCCCAGCGGCGCCCTGGTCTTCGCCTCGGGCACCTTCGCCTGGTCCCCTGCCCTGGACCGCCCCGGCCACACCGACCCCCGTGTCCAGCGGGCCACGGCCAACCTCCTGGACCACATCTGCAAGCACCCCTGAGCACCTCCGGGCGACCCTGGGCGCCCACGGGCCCTCCGGCCCGCCCGGGTACGGCTGTTCGCGCGGTGCGCCCCCACCCGTCCGTCCGACCCCGGCCGGTGGGGAGGGCGGCGGTACGGGAGAATCGGAACTCCTGGACCAAGCCGCAGGAGGAGCCGTGACCGGATTCGTAGAGAAGCCCGAACCCGTGCAGGTGCCGGGTCTGGTGCACGTGCACACCGGCAAGGTGCGGGACCTGTACCGGAACGAGGCGGGGGATCTGGTGATGGTCGCCAGCGACCGGGTGTCCGCCTACGACTGGGTGCTGCCGACCGAGATCCCCGACAAGGGCCGCGTCCTCACCCAGCTCTCGCTGTGGTGGTTCGACCAGCTCGCCGACCTGGTGCCGGGCCATGTGCTCTCCACCGAGCTGCCGCCCGGCGCCCCCGCCGACTGGGCGGGGCGTACGGTGGTCTGCCGCTCCCTGCGCATGGTCCCGGTCGAGTGCGTGGCCCGCGGCTACCTCACCGGCTCGGGCCTGGCCGAGTACCGCCAGACCCGCACGGTCTGCGGCCTCGCCCTGCCCGAGGGCCTGGAGGACGGCTCCGAGCTGCCCGCCCCCATCTTCACCCCGGCCACCAAGGCGGAGGTCGGCGAGCACGACGAGAACGTCGCCTACGAGGAGGTCGCCCGCCGGGTCGGCGCCGACACCGCCGCCGAGCTGCGCCAGCTCACCCTGGCCGTCTACTCCCGGGGCCGCGACATCGCCAGGGAGCGGGGCATCATCCTGGCCGACACCAAGTTCGAGTTCGGGTGGGCCGCGCAGGAGGACGGCGAGGAGCGGCTGATGCTGGCCGACGAGGTGCTGACGCCGGACTCCTCGCGCTTCTGGCCCGTCGACCGGTGGGAGCCTGGCCGTTCCCAGCCCTCGTTCGACAAGCAGATCGTCCGCGACTGGCTGACCTCCCCGGCCGCCGGCTGGGACCGCGGCGGCGAGGTCCCTCCGCCCGAGCTGCCCGCCGAGGTCGTCGAGCGCACCCGCGCCCGCTACACCGAGGCGTACGAGCTGCTGACGGGCACCCGCTGGAGCTGACGGCACCGGGGCGGGCCGCACGGCACGCGGGCGGCCCGCCCGCAGCGAACCCGCACACGGAGAAGGCCCCGGTCCTGTAAGGACCGGGGCCTCTTCCCCGAGCGGACGACGAGACTCGAACTCGCGACATCCACCTTGGCAAGGTGGTGCTCTACCAACTGAGCTACGTCCGCATGCTCCGTCCGGTGCGCCCCCACTATAGCCAACCTCGCTCGCGTGCGATGCGCACGGCCGCGTGACGGTTCTCCGCCGACAGCTTCGCGGCGGCCGACGACAGGTAGTTGCGGACCGTCCCCGGCGCCAGCGCGGCCCGCGCGGCGATCTCCGCGACCGGCGCCCCGTCCGCCGCCAGCTCCAGCAGCTCGGCCTCGCGGGCGGTCAGCGGCGAGTCCCCGGAGCTGATCGCGTCGGCGGCCAGCTCCGGGTCCACATAGCGGTTGCCGGCGTGCACCGTGCGGATGATCTCGGCCAGCCGCTGCGCCGAGACGGTCTTGGGCACGAAGCCCCGCACCCCCGCGGCCAGGGCCCGCTTCAGGTGCCCCGGGCGGCCGTGCCCGGTCACGATCATGGTGGTGCAGGCGGGAAGGCCGGCGCGCAGCTCCGCGGCGACCGCCACGCCGTCCTTGCCCGGCATCTGGAGGTCCAGCACCGCCACGTCGGGCCGGTGGGCGCGGGCCATCGCCAGCGCTTCGGGTCCGGACGCGGCCTCGGCCACGACCAGCAGGTCGTCCTCCAGCGCCAGCAGCGCGGCCAGCGCACCCCGGATCAGATGCTCGTCGTCGGCCAGCAGTACCCGTACGCGGCGCCCGGCGCCCGCACCACCGCCCGTACCGCCTTCCACGCCGCCGTCCGTACCGTCCCGCTCGTGGCCGCTCACCGCTCGCCCTTCCCGTCTTCCCCGCCGTTCTGCCGGGCGGGCGCCCGTGCCGGCACCCGGGCCGTCAGCCGGAAGGTGCTGTCGCCGCGGCGCTCACCGGTCAGTGTGCCGCCGAGCGCGGCCAGGCGTTCGCGGAGCCCGTCCAGCCCGGAGCCGCCCCCCGTGGCGGCTGCGGACCCCGGCACACCGTCGTTCTCCATGACCAGCTCGGCGACCGGTCCCGCGGCCCGCAGCCGGACCGCGCACCGCCCGGCGTCGGCGTGCCGCAGCACGTTGGTGGTCCCCTCGCGGACCACCCAGCCCAGAGCCGACTGCAGCGGCTCGGCCAGCTCCCCGCTGCCGCTGTCCTCGATCCGGCAGTCGATCCCGGCTGCCCTCAGCACCCCGCGCGCGCCGACCAGTTCGGTGTGCAGATCGGCCTCCCGGTAGCCGCGCACGACCTCCCGCATCTCCCGCTGCGACTCCCGCGCGATCCGCTGCACCTCGGTCATCTGGTCCACGGCGGAGGGTGAGCCGCGCTGCGCGAGCTGCACGGCCAGCTCGCTCTTGAGCGCGATCACCGACAGGTTGCGGCCCAGCACGTCGTGCAGGTCCCGGCCGAACCGCAGCCGCTCCTCGGCCACCGCCAGCCGCGCCTGGGTCTCCCGGGCGGCCTCCAACTCGTTGACGACCCGCATCGTCCAGGCCGAGCAGCGGTAGGAGACACCGAAGATGACGGCTCCGGCGACCGTGCCGGCGACCGCGACTGCCAGCCCGCCGCCGGCCGCCCCCAGCGCCCGCGCCGTGAGCAGTGAGGCGGCCAGCAGCGCCACCACCAGTGCGGTGCTCCGCCCGGCGGACAGCACCAGCGGCAGCGGCCCGGCCAGGAACATCAGCAGCCAGACGACGGTCGGCAGCGCCCGGGGCGCCGACAGCTCGCCGGCGCCGATCAGGGCGAGGACGGCGGCGATCCCGGTGACGGTGAGGGCCACATACGCCGCCGCCAGCCGCACGGGCCGCTCCTCCGTACCCAGGTAGTACCGCAGACCGGCCCGGGACAGCAGCAGATGGCAGGCGGTGTGGGCGGTGAACAGCACCCCCAGCACGGCCGCAGCCCAGGCGGCCGGGCCCTTCGACTGCGCGACGGTCCAGCCGAGCAGCGCCACCCCCTCGAAGAGGGCGAAGCTGTAGATCGTGTACCGGGTGTACTGGTGGAAACGGACCGGCCCGCTGGACCGCCGTATCCGCTCCACCCAGCCCGGCGCGCCTTCCTCGACCGCCACCGTCACATCCGCTCCTCACACCTCAGTGACGCGGTTCCCAGCGGAACCACCGTCGTACGGCGAACACCGACACCAGGGCCCAGGCCACGGCGGTCCCCAGCGTCCGCAGCACCTCGCCCGGCTCGCCGCCGCCGAGCCAGCCGTACCGCACCAGATCGACCACCGGGGTCATCGGCAGCAGCCGCAGGACGTCGGCCGCCCGATCGGGCACGGCCTCCAGGGGGACGAACATCCCCGAGCCCGCCAGCGAGACCATCAGCAGCGGCAGCGCGGTGATCTGCGCGCTCTCCGTCGTCCGGGTGATCACGGCCGTCGCGGCGGCCGTCAGCACCATCAGGGCGGCGCCCAGCAGCACGCCCAGTACCAGCAGGTCCGGCCGGTCCGGCGGCGTCATCTCCAGCAGGGCCGCGCCCGCCGCGACCAGCACGGCGCACTGCGCCAGCGCCACGGTGACCACCGGCAGCGCCGCGCCGGCCAGGATCTCCCAGTCCCGCAGCTCCCCGGTCCGCAGCCGTTTGAGGACCAGCTCCTCGCGGCGGGAGACGTAGGCGGGGATGAGGTTCAGATAGACGACGAGGATCAGCACCATCGGAATGCCGCTGGTCATCACCAGATCGGTGACAGTCAGCCCGGTGCCCTCCAGCGTCGCCCGCTCGACCGTGGAGCGCATGAACAGCACCATGGCCAGCGGCATCAGCAGGGCGGTGAACATGGCGGTGCGGTTGCGGACGAGCAGCGTCAGCTCCGCCCGGGCCAGCGACCGCAGTCTGCCCAGGGAGGCCGAGGCCTCGCCGGCCACCCCGGCGTCCGTCCCGCTTCCGGTGTCCGCCGCGCTCATCGTGCTCCCGCCTTCGCCACTCGTGCCGTGCCGTCGTCCTCCGCCGCGTCCGGCGTGTCCGGGCCGTCTCCGTGGGCGATCTCCAGGAACGCCTCCTCCAGGGAGGCCGAGCGGGCGTCCAGACCCGCCAGCGCCAGGCCCTCCTGCCGTGCCCACAGCAGGAGTCCGGTCAGCGACTCCTGCAGCCGTTCGGTGCGGATCTCCACACCCCGCCCGTGCTCGGCGGCCTTCAGGGACAGCGGAAGCCGGGCGGCGGGCACCCCCTCGGGCAGCGTGAAGCGGATCCGGGACGGGCGCGAGGCGGTGACCTCGGCCGGCGTGCCGGAGACGACGATCCGCCCCGCCCGCATGATCGCCAGCCGGTCGGCCAGTTCCTCGGCCTCCTCCAGGTAGTGCGTGGTCAGCACCACGGTCGTACCGCCCTTCCGCAGCTCCCGTACCAGCCGCCAGGTCTCCCGCCGCCCCTCGGCGTCCAGCCCGGTCGTCGGCTCGTCCAGGAAGAGCACCTCGGGCCGGCCGAGCAGGGCCATGGCCAGGTCCAGCCGCCGCCGCTCACCGCCGGAGAGCTGCTTGACCCGTACGTCCGCACGCGGGGCCAGGCCCACCATCTCCAGGGCCTCCGGGACCGGACGGGCCCCGGCGGTGCAGCCGGCCCACATCCGAACGGTCTCGGCGACGGTCAGGTCGGAGGGGAAGCCGCCCTCCTGGAGCATCACCCCGATCCGCGACCGCACCCGGGCACGCTCGCGGTACGGGTCGTGCCCGAGCACGCGCACCCGGCCGCCGCCGGGCTCGGCCATCCCCTCCAGCAGCTCGACGGTGGAGGTCTTGCCCGCACCGTTCGTCCCCAGCAGCGCGAACAGCTCGCCGCGCGCCACGGAGAACGAGACTCCCCGTACGGCCTCGAAGCCGCCGTCCCCCGTCGCCGGGCCGTAGCGCCGCCGCAGCCCGCTCACCTCGATGACCCGCTCTCCGATCTCCATGCCACCAGGGTCGCGCGTGGCCGGGGGCGAGAGCGGTGCGGGCTGTCACGAGCGCACGTGACAAATGTCA
The DNA here is from genome assembly GCF_043660855.1 of Streptomyces shinuiensis. NCBI lineage: Bacteria > Bacillati > Actinomycetota > Actinomycetes > Kitasatosporales > Streptomycetaceae > Streptomyces > Streptomyces shinuiensis. The sequence goes on from NZ_JBIHML010000001.1 coordinate 3,131,701, forward strand.
ACCCGTCGGCGGGCCAGGGGAAATGAGGGGGTGTGATGTGACACACACGAAGAAGGCCCCGGTCCTGAAGGACCGGGGCCTTTTCCCTGAGCGGACGACGAGGCTCGAACTCGCGACCTCAACCTTGGCAAGGTTGCGCTCTACCAACTGAGCTACGTCCGCGTGCGACCTCCCGGCTCTCACCGAGCGGCGCGCCTTCACTCTACCCGATCCCGGAGATCCGGTGGAGCGAGCGGAGCGGGTGACAGGAATCGCACACTGCGCCTCCCTCTTGGAAAGAGGGCGCTCTACTACTGAGCTACACCCGCGTGACCACCTTGGTTCCGGCCGTTTCCGGCCGCCCCCGGCGGTGTGCTCCAGACTCTAGCCGATCACCCGGGGTGCCTGGCAAGTCGGTCCGGACGCGGGCTCAGCGAGACTCCCCGGGGGCGGCGCCGGGAGCGGTTCCGTGGGCCTCGTCGAACGCCTCGTAGACCTTCTTGGGGATGCGGCCGCGCGGCGGCACCTCGAAGCCGTGCGACCGGGCCCAGGCCCGCACCGCGGACGGGTCCGGCGCGACGGAGGTGTGCTGGAACGTCTTCCCGGACCTGGCCCGCTTGCGGCCGGCCCGCACATAGGGGGCGAGGCCCACGCGCAGTTTCTTCGCGTTCTCGCGGTTGAGATCGATCTCGTACGACTTGCCGTCGAGACCGAAGGTGACCGTTTCCGATGCTTCCCCGCCGTCGATGTCGTCGGAGAGTGTGACCACCACACGCTGTGCCACGGATATCGGTCCTTTCGGGAGGATCGCATGCGGGAACACTTCGAAACCGCTTCCTGACGTGCGGTGATATCGACGTTCCCGGCGATCGGTGTCAATGCCCTTTCCTTTGTACAGCGGCAGGCATTGTCTGGTGAAGCGGTTGAATTATCGCCCGCGTGTCATGCCGCGAACGCGACTTTACTTTTCCGGCGTCGATTCGGGCAGTACTTCCCGGTGTTTTCCGGGACGCCGATACCCGACCGTGACCGAAGCGATCCTTGTCTACGCGAGTAGAATTTTCCGCCGGGTACGCTGAAGCCGCAGCCTCCAGCACCAACACCCACCGGGAGTACCTGTGGCTCGCGTCGTAGTCGACGTCATGCTCAAGCCGGAGATCCTCGACCCCCAGGGCCAGGCGGTTCAGCGTGCGCTGCCCCGGCTGGGCTACGAGGACATCTCGGACGTCCGCCAGGGCAAGCGCTTCGAGCTCGAGGTGGAGGGGCCGGTCGACGACGACGCCCTCGCCCGTATCCACCAGCTCGCCGAGACGTTCCTCGCCAACACCGTGATCGAGGACTTCACGGTGCGCGTCGAGGAGCGCGAAGAGGTGACCCCCGCATGACGACCCGCATCGGAGTCGTCACCTTCCCCGGCTCCCTCGACGACGTGGACGCCCGGCGCGCCATCCGCCTCGCCGGCGCCGAGCCGGTCACCCTGTGGCACCGCGACAAGAGCCTGAACCAGGTGGACGCCGTCGTCCTCCCCGGCGGCTTCTCCTACGGCGACTACCTGCGCTGCGGCGCCATCGCCCGCTTCTCGCCGGTGATGGATACGGTCGCCGACCAGGCCCGCGCCGGCCTGCCGGTGCTCGGTATCTGCAACGGCTTCCAGGTTCTGTGCGAGTCGCACCTGCTGCCCGGCGCGCTCACCCGCAACGACCACCTCCACTTCGTCTGCCGCGACCAGCGGCTGCGCGTGGAGGACGCGGACACCGCCTGGACGTCCGACTATGCCGAGGGCCAGGAGATCACCGTCCCGCTCAAGAACGGCGAGGGCGGCTACGTCGCCGACGAGCGCACTCTGGACGAGCTGGAGGCGACCGGCCGGGTGGTCTTCCGCTATCTGGACGTCAACCCCAACGGCTCCCGCCGCGACATCGCCGGCATCCGCAACGAGGCCGGCAACGTCGTCGGCCTCATGCCCCACCCCGAGCACGCCGTCGAGGCCCTGACCGGGCCCACCACCGACGGGCTGGGGTTCTTCACCTCGGTCCTGAAGAGGCTGGTCGGCTCATGAGCGACGCACGCACGACCCCTCGGCCGCAGACGGCCCTGATGCCCGCACCTCTGCGTCGTGCGGGCGGAGAAGCCCACGGAAAGGGCGCAGCATGACTCTCGACACCGTCAAGCACGCGAGCGACACCCCGGACGTCGAGCAGCCCTGGGCCGAGCTCGGCCTCAAGCGCGACGAGTACGACCGCATCCGGGAGATCCTCGGCCGCCGCCCGACCGGCGCCGAGCTGGCCATGTACTCCGTGATGTGGTCCGAGCACTGCTCCTACAAGTCCAGCAAGGTCCACCTCAGGCAGTTCGGCGAGAAGGCCCCGGAGTCCGACGCCATGCTGGTGGGCATCGGCGAGAACGCCGGCGTCGTGGACGTCGGCCAGGGCTACGCCGTCACCTTCAAGGTGGAGTCGCACAACCACCCCTCCTACATCGAGCCCTACCAGGGCGCCGCCACCGGCATCGGCGGCATCGTCCGCGACATCCTCGCCATGGGTGCCCGCCCGGTCGCCGTGATGGACCCGCTGCGCTTCGGCGCCGCCGACCACCCCGACACCCGCCGCGTCCTGCCCGGCGTCGTCGCCGGCATCGGCGGCTACGGCAACTGCCTGGGCCTGCCCAACATCGGCGGTGAGGTCGTCTTCGACTCCTGCTACCAGGGAAACCCACTGGTCAACGCCCTGTGTGTGGGTGTGATGCGGCACGAGGACATCCATCTGGCCAAGGCGTCGGGCACCGGCAACAAGGTCATCCTCTACGGCGCCCGCACCGGCGGCGACGGCATCGGCGGCGTCTCCGTGCTCGCCTCGGAGACCTTCGACGAGACGGGCCCGGCCAAGCGCCCGGCCGTCCAGGTCGGCGACCCCTTCCAGGAGAAGCTCCTCATCGAGTGCACCCTGGAGGTCTTCGGGGAGGATCTGGTCGTCGGCATCCAGGACCTCGGCGGCGCCGGTCTGTCCTGCGCCACCTCCGAGCTGGCCTCGGCCGGCTCCGGCGGCATGCGCGTGGAGCTGGACACCGTCCCGCTGCGCGACTCCACGCTCTCGCCCGAGGAGATCCTCATGAGCGAGTCGCAGGAGCGCATGTGCGCCGTCGTCGAACCGGACAAGGTCGACCGCTTCCTGGCCATCTGCGAGAAGTGGGACGTCATCGCCACCGTCATCGGCGAGGTCACCGACGGCGACCGGCTGGAGATCTACTGGCACGGCGAGCAGATCGTGGACGTGCCCCCGCGCACGGTCGCCCACGAGGGCCCGGTCTACAACCGCCCCTGCGCCCGCCCCGAGTGGCAGGACGCCCTCCAGGCCGACGACGCGAACAGGCTGCCCCGCCCCTTTGGCGGGGACGGGCTGCGCGAGCAGGTCCTGAGGCTGGTCGGCTCGCCGAACCAGGCGTCCAAGGCGTGGATCACCGACCAGTACGACCGCTATGTGCTCGGCAACACCGTCCTGGCCCAGCCCGAGGACAGCGGCATGATCCGCATCGACGAGGAGACCGGCCTGGGCGTCGCCGTCGCCACCGACGGCAACGGCCGCTACGCCAAGCTCGACCCGTACACCGGCGCGCAGCTCGCGCTGGCCGAGTCCTACCGCAACGTCGCAGCCACCGGCGCCAGGCCGCTGGCCGTAACCGACTGCCTGAACTTCGGCTCGCCGGAGGACCCGGGCGCGATGTGGCAGTTCGCCGAGGCCTGCCGCGGGCTGGCCGACGCCTGCCAGACGCTGGGCACCCCGGTGACCGGCGGCAACGTCTCCCTCTACAACCAGACGGGCGACACCGCCATCCACCCCACCCCGGTGGTCGGCGTCCTCGGCGTGATCGACGACGTCACCCGCCGCACCCCGGTGGCGTTCGCGGAGGAGGGCCAGCTCGTCTACCTCCTGGGCGACACCCGCGAGGAGCTGGGCGGCTCGGCCTGGTCCCAGGTGATCCACGACCACCTGGGCGGGCTGCCGCCGAAGGTGGACCTGGAGCGCGAGCGGCTGCTCGCCGAGATCCTGGTCTCCGCCTCCCGCGACGGCATGGTCGACGCGGCGCACGACCTGAGCGACGGCGGTCTGGTCCAGGCGCTGACCGAGTCCTGCCTCAAGGGCGGCAAGGGGGCCCGGCTGGTCGTCCCCGACGGGCTGGACCCGTTCGTGTTCCTGTTCTCCGAGTCGGCCGGCCGCGCGATCGTCTCGGTGCCGCGCAGCGAGGAACTGCGCTTCACCGACATGTGCGGCGCCCGCGGCCTGCCCGCCACCCGCATCGGCGTGGTGGACGGCGACACCGTCGAGGTCCAGGGACAGTTCTCCGTCTCCCTGGCCGAGCTGCGCGAGGCCCACGAGGCCACCATCCCGGCGCTGCTCGCCTGACGCCCCGCCGGATCCTCCCGCTCCCTCCCCGCCCCCGCCGGGCCCCCGGCGGGGGCGGGGCCGTTCCCGGGCCGGTGCGACCGCGCCACCCTGGCGCCGCGCACCATTCCCTGACTAGAGTCAGAGAATGGATTCGGAGGAGATCGAGCGGGTGCGGCGCTTCAACCGCACCGTCACCAAACGCGTGGGGGTGCTCCACGACCACTACCTGGGCCGTGACCGGCCCGTCGGCGAAGCCCGGCTGCTGTGGGAGATCGGCGAGCGGGGCGGCGCGCCGGACGTACGGCGGCTGCGCGAGCGCCTCGGGCTGGACTCCGGCTATGTCAGCCGCCTGCTGCGCTCCCTGGAGGCCGACGGCCTGGTGACGGTGGAGCCGCACCCCGGCGACCGGCGGGTGCGCACCGTCCGGCTCACCGACACGGGCCGCGCCGAGCGCGCCGTGCTCGAAGCCCGCAGCAGCGAGTTGGCCGGTTCCCTGCTGGAGCCCCTCAACACCGGCCAGCGCGCCCGGCTGGTCGCAGCCATGTCCGAGGTCGACCGGCTGCTGACCGCGGCCACGGTCACCCTGGAGGTCACCGACCCGGACCACTCCGACGCCCGGTACTGCCTGCGGTCCTTCTTCGACGAACTGGGGGAGTGCTTCGAGACCGGCTTCGACCCCGCCCGGAGCCTGCTGCCCGACGCGGGTGAACTCCGTCCGCCGAGCGGCCTGCTCCTCGTCGCCCGGCTGCACGGCGAGCCTGTCGGCTGCGCCGGTCTGAAGCTGCCGCCCGACGCCCCGGCCGAGGTCAAGCGCATGTGGGTCGCCCCCCGCACCCGGGGCCTGGGCCTGGCCCGCCGGTTCCTGTCCGAACTGGAGGAGCGGGCCGCACGACACGGCTACGACCTGCTGCGTCTGGACACCAACAAGGTCCTCACCGCCGCGATCGGCCTGTACCGCTCCCACGGCTTTCAGGAGGTTCCGGCCTTCAACGACGAGCGGTACGCCCACCACTGGTTCGAGAAGCGGATCGCCGCCGGGCGGCACGTACCGGGGGCACGGCCGTCTCTGCGACCGGGCTGAGCGGCTGGACGCCGTGGAGCCCGTGGGACCGCCGGCACACCGTGGACGAGGCCTGCGCGGGCCTGGTTCCGGCCGACGAGGCGCCGGCTCCACCGGGAGGGGGAGCCGGCCCCACGGCGGCCCGACCGGCGGGTGACCGCTTGTTCCGGTCGCACGGCGTTCTACTCTGACGCCATGCCTCCGGTGAAGCGCAAGCCCAGGACGTACGACCCGGCCCTGGTGCGGGCCGGGCTCATCGGGCAGGTGGAGGCCGTGCGCAACGCCGTGCACGGTCTCACCCCCGACCAGCTCGCCCGGCCCTCCGGGCTGCCCGGCTGGGACGTGCGCCATCTGGTGGTCCACATCGCCGGGCAGATCGGTGCGGTGCCCCGGCTGCTCGCCGAGCCCCCGCCCCGGGCCGCCGCACCGCAGACGGACCTGAACGCCTGGGCGGTGTCCGTGGCCGGCGCCGCCCACGAGCTGGACGAGGCGACCCGCAGGCACGCGCGGGCGTACGACGACGCGGCCCGCGCGGTGGACGACGCCGTCGAGGAACTGGAGCCGGTGCTGGAACAGGCCGTGCGCTCGGACGTGCTGCTGCCGCACCCCTTCGGCGCGATGCGGGCGCTGGACTTCACGGTGACCCGCCTGCTGGAGCTGGTGGTGCACAGCGACGACCTCACCCGGGCCACCGGCGTGCGCGTCCCGCCGGTCCGCCAGGCCCTGGCGACGGCCGTGCGGCTGCTGGCGGACGCGCTGGCCGCCAAGGCGCCCGGCGCCTCGGTGGAGGTGCGGATCCCGCCCTTCGCGGTCGTCCAGTGCGTGGCGGGCCCGCGGCACACCCGGGGCACCCCGCCGAACGTCGTGGAGACCGATCCGCTGACCTGGATCCGCCTGGCGACCGGGCGCACCGACTGGCTCAGGGAACTGGATGCGGCGCATCTCACAGCGAGCGGCGAGCGCGCCGATCTGCGCGATCACCTCCCTGTACTGGGGTGATGACCTGCGGTGGGCGGCCGCCGGGCGCCCCGGGGAAGCGGCGGTCCCGGGTACTGAGCACCGCGGGACCTGTCCTAGACTCGGTGGCGTGCCACGTGGTGACGGACGACTCAACCACGACCTGCTCCCCGGAGAGAAGGGCCCCCAGGACGCCTGCGGCGTCTTCGGAGTCTGGGCCCCGGGGGAAGAGGTCGCCAAGCTCACCTATTTCGGGCTGTACGCGCTACAGCACCGGGGACAGGAGTCCGCGGGCATCGCGGTGAGCAACGGCTCCCAGATCCTCGTCTTCAAGGACATGGGCCTGGTCTCCCAGGTCTTCGACGAAACCTCCCTCGGCTCCCTCAGGGGCCACATCGCGGTCGGCCACGCGCGCTACTCGACCACCGGCGCCTCGGTGTGGGAGAACGCCCAGCCCACCTTCCGGGCCACCGCCCAGGGCTCGATCGCGCTGGGCCACAACGGCAACCTGGTCAACACCGCCGAGCTGGCCGAGCTGGTCGCCGCGCTGCCCAGCACGGGCGGCCGGGCCACCCAGGTCGCCGCCACCAACGACACCGACCTGGTCACCGCCCTGCTGGCGGGCCAGGTGGACGACGAGGGCAGGCCGCTCACCGTCGAGCAGGCCGCCCCCGCGGTCCTGCCGAAGGTCAAGGGCGCGTTCAGCCTGGTCTTCATGGACGAGCACACCCTCTACGCCGCCCGCGACCCGCAGGGCATACGCCCGCTGGTGCTCGGCCGGCTGGAGCGAGGCTGGGTGGTGGCCTCCGAGACCGCGGCCCTGGACATCGTGGGCGCGTCCTTCATCCGGGAGATCGAGCCCGGTGAGATGGTCGCCATCGACGAGGACGGGTTGCGCACCCAGCGCTTCGCGGAAGCGAAGCCTAAGGGCTGTGTCTTCGAGTACGTCTACCTCGCTCGCCCCGACACCGACATCGCGGGCCGCAACGTCTACCTCTCCCGCGTGGAGATGGGCCGCCGACTGGCCGCCGAGGCCCCGGCCGAGGCGGACCTGGTCATAGCGACCCCGGAGTCCGGCACCCCGGCCGCCGTCGGCTACGCCGAGGCCAGCGGCATCCCGTACGGCAGCGGCCTGGTCAAGAACTCCTACGTGGGCCGGACGTTCATCCAGCCCTCGCAGACCATCCGCCAGCTCGGCATCCGCCTCAAGCTCAACCCCCTCAAGGAGGTCATCCGCGGCAAGCGCCTGGTGGTCGTCGACGACTCGATCGTCCGCGGCAACACCCAGCGCGCCCTGGTGCGGATGCTGCGCGAGGCGGGCGCGGCCGAGGTGCACGTGCGGATCAGCTCGCCGCCCATCAAGTGGCCGTGCTTCTTCGGCATCGACTTCGCCACCCGCGCCGAGCTGATCGCCAACGGCCTGTCGGTCGAGGAGATCGGCACCTCGCTGGGGGCGGACTCCCTGGCGTACATCTCGCTGGAGGGCATGGTCGAGGCGACCACCATCGCCAAGCCCGACCTGTGCCGGGCCTGCTTCGACGGCGAGTACCCGATGGAACTGCCGGACCCCGGGCTGCTGGGCAAGCACCTGCTGGAGTCCGGGACCGCCGAGGCCGCCGGCGCCGACCCCGACGGGGTGCGGAGCATGCTCGCGGGCCCCGGCGCGGCCGACGCGCTGCGCAGGCCCTGACCCCGCCGGCCGGCCGGCGGCCGCCCCGGTGAGCCGACCGGCCGCCGACCGTCCCGGTGAGCCACCGCGCCACCGTCCGTCCCAGAGGAAGACCATGACCTCCACCAACCCGACCCCGGCCGGCCAGGGCGCCAGCTACGCCGCCGCCGGAGTGGACATCGAGGCGGGCGACCGCGCCGTCACGCTGATGAAGGAGTGGGTGGGCAAGGCCCGCCGGCCCGAGAGCGTCGGGACCCTCGGCGGTTTCGCGGGCCTGTTCGACGCGTCCGCGCTGAAGGACTACCGGCGCCCGCTGCTGGCCTCGGCCACCGACGGCGTGGGCACCAAGGTCGCCGTCGCGCAGAGGATGGGCGTCCACGACACCATCGGCCACGACCTGGTGGCGATGGTCGTGGACGACCTGGTGGTCTGCGGCGCCGAGCCGCTGTTCATGACCGACTACATCAGCGTGGGCAAGGTCGTCCCCGAGCGGGTCGCGTCGATCGTCAAGGGCATCGCCGAGGGCTGTGTCCTGGCGGGCTGCGCCCTGGTCGGCGGCGAGACGGCCGAGCACCCCGGGCTGATGGGCCCGGACGAGTACGACGTGGCGGGCGCGGGCACGGGCGTCGTGGAGGCCGACGGGATCCTGGGCGCGGACCGGATCCGCCCGGGCGACGCGGTCGTCGCGATGGGCGCCTCCGGTCTTCACTCCAACGGGTACTCGCTGGTGCGGCACGTGTTCTTCGACCGCGCCGGCTGGTCGCTGGACCGCCATGTCGAGGACTTCGGCCGCACGCTGGGCGAGGAGCTGCTGGAGCCCACCAAGATCTACTCGCTGGACTGCCTGGCGCTGACGAGGGCCACCGGGGTGCACGCCTTCTCGCACATCACCGGTGGCGGACTGGCCGGCAACCTCGCGCGTGTCGTGCCCGACGGGCTGCACGCGACCGTGGACCGCTCCACCTGGAGTCCGGCGGCGGTCTTCCGGACGGTCGGCGAGCTGGGCGGGGTCGAGCGCGCGGAGCTGGAGAAGACCCTCAACATGGGCGTCGGCATGGTCGCCGTCGTCCCGCCGGAGTCGGTCACGGCGACGCTGGCCCTGCTGGGCGAGCGCGGTGTGGACGCCTGGGTCGCCGGGGAGCTCTCCGAGCGCGGTGAGCACGGTGAGGCCGTCGCCCTCACCGGGGACTACGCGGCCTGAGCGGCGGGAGCGGACAGGACCAAAACCCGGTCCGGCGGTGGCCGGACCGGGTGATGACCGCTATCGGTATGAGCTCGCTTTGTTCAGTGGACGACGACGTCCTCAGGCGCGGCGTCGGTGGTTCGACGGTGAGGAGGATCCGCGGGAGTCGACCGACGGGTCGTCGCCCTCCGCGCCCTCGTCATCGTCGTTGTACAGATCCGCGTACCGTGCGTACGGGTCGTCCAGCTCATCGTCCTCGAACCGCTCGCCGTTCGGCGGCTGACTCGATGTCGATGCGCCCAGCTCCTCAGCCAGGCGTGCAAGATCAGTCCCGCCGCTGTTGTACTTCAGCTGGCGGGCGACCTTTGTCTGCTTGGCCTTGGCCCGGCCGCGCCCCATGGCTCGACCCCCTCAACGACGGGGCTCAACGGCCCCAGAGTCTTGACACGCGTTCACGATGCGGAGCGGACCCTCGATTCGATCGAGAGACCGTCCGTGGAGCTTCAACGGTACCTGCTTCCGTGGCCGTACGGTACGCCGCCCGCACGACACGGCCGGTGCCCGCCCCGCCTGGTGACCATTTCTCCGCTGGTCAGTGACGATTTTACCTTCTGTCCGCCCGGTCACCCGCCCAGGGGTGGTGAGGGATGTCTCCCCCACCACCCGTCACCGAGGGGCACATCCTGGTGGACGCTGGGTCAGTTCGCTGCGCCGGCTCGGTTCGCTGCGCCGGCCCTGCGGGCCTCGGCCATCCGCTGCCCGGCGATGCGGTCGGCCGCCACCGCCGGCGGCACGCCGTCGGCGGCGGCACGCTCGAAGATCGCCAGCGTGGTGCCGTGGATCTTCTCGGCCTTCGCCTTCGCGCGTGCGAAGTCGAAGCCGTGGAGCTCGTCCGCGACCTGGATCACGCCGCCGGAGTTCACCACGTAGTCGGGCGCGTAGAGGACGCCCCGGTCGGCGAGGTCCTTCTCGACACCCGGGTGGGCGAGCTGGTTGTTGGCCGCGCCGCAGACCACCTTCGCGGTCAGCACGGCGACGGTCTCGTCGTCCAGGGCGCCGCCGAGCGCGCAGGGCGCGTACACGTCCAGCCCCTCGGTGCGGATCAGCGCGTCGGTGTCGGCGACCGCCACCACCTCCGGGTGCGCGGCCGTGATGTGCTCGACCGCCTCGGGGCGCACGTCCGTGACCAGGACCTCGGCGCCCTCGTCGAGCAGGTGGCCCACCAGGTGGCGGCCGACCTTGCCGACGCCCGCGACGCCGATCTTCCGGCCGCGCAGCGAGGCGTCGCCCCACAGGTGCTTCGCACTGGCGCGCATGCCCTGGTAGACGCCGAAGGCGGTGAGCACGGAGGAGTCGCCGGCGCCGCCGTTCTCGGGGGAGCGGCCGGTCGTCCAGCGGCAGGTGCGCGAGACCACGTCCATGTCCTGGACGTAGGTGCCGACGTCGCAGGCGGTGACGTAGCGGCCGCCGAGGGAGGCGACGAAGCGGCCGTAGGCCTCCAGGAGGGCCTCGGTCTTGTGCTGCCCGGGGTCGCCGATGATCACGGCCTTGCCGCCGCCGTGGTCCAGCCCGGCGAGCGCGTTCTTGTACGACATGCCGCGGGCGAGGTTGAGGGCGTCCTTCACGGCGGCCTCCTCCGGGTTCTCCTCGGAGGCGTACGCGTGGAAGCGGGTGCCGCCCAGAGCCGGACCCAGGGCCGTGGAGTGGACGGCGATGACCGCCTTCAGGCCGGTCTCGCGGTCCTGGCAGAGGACGACCTGCTCATGGCCACCCTGCTCGGAGTGGAACAGGGTGTGCAGGACCGAACCTGTGGTGCGCTGCGCGCTCACGGCGCTCTCTGAGCCGTCTGGGTGTCCGTCGACGCTGACGGCGGGACGTACGTCAGTCACGGTGGTGACTCCTGTATGTCGCGGAAGGGTGCCCTTCCGGCATTCTCCCGCTTGTGGCGGTGGGATGCGGGGCGGGCCGGTTGGCATGAGGGTACGGCCTGACGGGCCCCGGGAGTACGGGTGTGCAGTTGCGGTGCCACGATCAGGGTATTGAACTGCCGTTGTCCGCCCCTCGGCCCGCTGTTCCGGGAGGAAGAATCCCTTGGCCCTCACTACTCCGGTGGCCGTCCCGTACGCGTCCTACCTTCGGGTCTACGAGCCGCTGGCCGCCTTTCCCGAGCCGGAGCGCTCCCACTGGGCCCGCTACGCCCGCCGCGGGAGCCTGCCCGGGGCGCAGGACGAGCTGCGCCGTTCGCTGGCGGACCTGCTGCCGGTGCCGCCCGTGGTGGTGCCGGTGCGCGAGAGCGCGGACGCCTTCGTGGCCGAGGTGGACGGGGTGCTGTGCGTCTGCCCCTGGCGGACCAGGCTGCGGGGCTGGCAGGCGCTGGCCGGGCTCGGCGACGAGCTGCCGGCACCGGTGCTGGACGCGGCGGTGCCGCCGGTGGTGCGACGTGAGGCCGCGGCGGACTACGACCGCTGGCGGGAGCGGAACCCGGACGCCCGGCCGTGGATCCGCTCGGCGACCTGGCATGTGCCGGTGCGCTGGTTCGTGCTCTTCGCGGACGAGGAGCGCGAGTACGGCGAGGGTGCGGACGGCGGAGCCGGCGACGCGGGGGAGGGGACCGTCCTGCGCTACCGCACCCCGATGGTGCAGGCGAGGCGGCGGGTGGCGCGTGCGCTGAAGGTGCTGCGCGAGGAACTGGAGGACAGCCCGCTGATCGACGGGCTGGTGGACGTCGGGCGCTGGCTGGAGGAGTTCCATCCGCGTTCGATGGTGGAGCTGGACTACGGCGGACTGGTGTATACCATCCCGGAGGAGCAACTGGCCTCGGACCACTCCGCGGCCGACACCGCGGAGGGACTGGCGGCGCTGCGGGAGGGCGACGGTGAGCGCGCGAGCGCCGTCTACGAGCGGCTGACCGAGCGCTGGCGGGCGGTGCGGCACCGCGGGCTGGCCAGTTGAGGTGTCCCGGCCGGGGCGTTCCGCACGGGCGGCCCGGGCCGTCGGCACCCCCCCTGTGCCGTGAACCGGGTCTTTCCGGTCCGTTCCGGTCCGTTCCCGGCCTTCACGCCAGGGGTGCCCCAGGGTGACGGACGGCACTTACCGGGGTCTTGCCCCGAAGGACATCTCTCGTGTCAAAATAGGACAAGGAGTCCGGAGGGGGCTTCATCCGTCCAGCCAAGGTCGGATCCATCGGTATTGCGCTCCTTTCCAGGGGGCTGGAGAGGTCCGCTCACGTTGTAACCGATCGTCACGATGATGTGACCGTCCGTTATGACACGGTCCATCGGCTTCCGTCGAGGTTGGACACCTGAGAGGGCAATTCCGTCGGTTTGGCCGACGTGGCTGGACAGATGGTGTAGTTGTAGTGCCGAGGACAAGCCGTTCGTCCTATAACCGACTCGGCCCGCGTCCGCCATTTCGGGCAACGCGGGTCAAGGTGCAGAATTTAGAGGAAAGAACCGTGATGGTTCGGTTCTCCCGAGGAGGCCGCTCATGACCGCTCGCACCCCTGATGCCGAGCCGCTGCTGACCCCGGCTGAGGTTGCCACCATGTTCCGTGTGGACCCGAAGACGGTCACGCGCTGGGCCAAGGCAGGCAAACTCACGTCCATCCGCACGCTCGGAGGGCACCGCCGCTACCGCGAGGCGGAGGTGCGCGCCCTGCTCGCGGGCATCCCGCAGCAGCGCAGCGAGGGCTGAACAACCCTGTGAATCGGGCGTGACGGGGTCCCCATCCCGCTTCGCCGCCCGACTCGGCACCACCTTTCGGGCCGGTGTCCCCCACACGGCCTGAACGTCGATCGCGCTGGGCTCCGCCGGGTCCAGCGCGATCTTGCGTACCCCTTCGCGCCGTCACGCACGGCAAGGCCCCTCGGCCGGAACCCCGGTTCCGGCCGAGGGGCCTTGCCGTGCGTCAACCGGGCCTGTTCCGCGCCCGGTTGGCCGCGCCGGCCGGGAGGGTCGAGGGGTGCCGGGAGGCGCCGGGAGAGGCCCTGCGGGGTCGCCGGAGAGGTCCCGTGCGGGGGCGTGCGGAGGTGCCGGGAGGGGCGCTCGGGTGCAGTGCAATGGCACATATTAAATTTACCCGATGCAGGAAGGGGATGAATTCACCACGCTGATCAACCGATTCGGTGACTCCCGTCACACCGCGTGGGTCTTGCGTCACCCAACTACCGTACGGTAATGGGAAATAAGCGTACGACGCCCCGCAATCGGACCTCCGGCCGGCCACCGGTGCGCCGTCGGCCGCCGGCCGTGCGCGACGGGGTCGCCCCCAGCCGTGGGAGGCGGTGCCACGGCGGCGTCGCGAACGGAGGGCCCGTCAGATCCGGCTCAGGTGCCGCCGGGGCCCGCCCGGCCCTCCGCGGGCGGCTCGGGGCCCTCCCCGGGGCGTACGGCCCGCACAGGCCGTACGGGCGGCTCCGGGCGCGGGACGGAGGAGGCGGCCGCGGGCGGTCCGCCGGGGCGCTCGCCCGCGGGCTCCATCGCCAGCCGCTGCAGCCGGTGGCAGACCGGGCAGTGCCGGGTGGCGTGGCCGTAACGCGTCGCGGCGGACAGATGGGCCCGCAGCAGGGCCCGTGTCTCGTGCCGCGGATGCTCCGGAGTCGTCGGCATCGCGCCCACCTCCCTGTAGCAGGGGTACCCGCGGCCTGATGAGTCGTCAAGACGGTCTGCGCGCAGGAATGCCCGAGGGCGCGTAAAACGGCCGGTGGCCCGGATCCACCGGGGATCCGGGCCACCTGATGCGGTCCTGACGGGATTTGAACCCGCGGCCTCCACCTTGACAGGGTGGCGAGCACTCCAAACTGCTCCACAGGACCTGGAAGCCGCAGCGCCGGGTGCCGCCCGAGCTGCGAGAAGGACTCTACAGCAGCTCAGGGACACAAAGCGAACTCACTCACAGTCCCGGAACCGCTACCGGAACCCGCCGCCGGTCCCGCTACGGCGCCGCCGCGTCCACCGCCTTCACGATGCGCTTGTCCGAGACCGGGTACGCCGTGCCCAGGGCGTGCGCGAAGTAGCTGACCCGCAGCTCCTCGAGCATCCAGCGGATCTCGCGGGCCTCCCGCGGTACCGGCCGCCCCTGCGGGAACTGCTCCAGCAGCCACTCGTACTCGTCCCGCATCTCCTTCACCTTCGCCATCCGGGCGCGGTCCCGGTCGACGTTGGTGGGCAGCTGCTGCAGGCGGCGGTCCACGGCCGTCAGATAGCGCAGCAGGTCCGGCAGGCGACGGGCGCCGTGGGCGGTCACGAAACCCGGGCCGACCAGCTCCGTGAGCTGCCGCCGCACATCCGCGAGGTTCGGCGCCAGTGTCGGACTGCTCGACAGCGGCGGCGACTTCATCCGCCGCTCGCACGACTGCCACGCGGCGAGTACCTCGCGCACCTGCCGCACCGTCACCACCGTCGCGTCCGTGATGTCGGCGCGCACGGCGTCGAAGAGCTTGCGGAAGCCCTCCTCGTCCCAGGCCGGGCCGCCGTGCGAAGCGATCAGCCGGTCGGCGGCGGCCGTCACGCAGTCGTCGAACAGCGCCTGGACACCGCCGTGCGGAGAGGCCGCGAGGGCGAGCCTGTCCTGGTTGGTGAGCTTGGACTGGGCGAACTTGGCCGGACTGGAGGGGAGGTTGAGCAGGATCAGGCGGCGTGTGCCGCGCCACATCGCCTCGCGCTGCTCGTCCTCGGTGTCGAAGAGTCTCACCGACACCGAGCCGCCGTCGTCCACCAGCGCCGGGTACGCCCTGACCGGCTGGCCGGCCCGCCGCGTCTCGAAGGTGCGCGGCAGGGCGCCGATGGTCCAGGAGGTCAGCCCGGTGCGCTGCTCCAGGCCGCCGCCGGCGCCGTCACCGCCCTTCTCCCGGGCGGAGTCGAACGCCTTGGACAGAGCGGCCCGGGTGCGTGGGCGCAGGGCGTCCCTCAGCTCCTCCAGGTCCTTGCTCTCGGCGTCGCCGGAGACCTTGCGGCGCCGCTCGTCCACCACCCGGAAGGTGATCCTCAGGTGGTCGGGGACCCTGGACGGGTCGAAGTCGTCCGGGGACACCCGCACCCCCGTCATCCGCGTCAGCCCCCGCGCCAGCACGGCCGTCAGCGGCTCGTTCAGCGTGTCCTGGGGGATGCCGCCGTCCTGCCCGGCGACGGTGTCCAGGAAGCGCCGGGCGAAGTCGGGGGCGGGGACGTAGTTGCGGCGGACCGGCTTGGGCAGCGAGCGGATCAGCTCGGTGACCAGATCCGCGCGCAGCCCCGGGATCTGCCAGTCGAAGCCCTCGGAGGAGACCTGGTTGAGCACCTGGAGGGGGATGTGGACGGTGACGCCGTCGGCGTCCGCGCCCGGCTCGAACTGGTACGTCACCCGGAACCTCAGTCTGCCCTGGTGCCAGGAGTCGGGGTAGTCGTCCTTGGTGACCCGCCCGGCCCGCTCGTTGATGAGCATGGACTTCTCGAAGTTGAGCAGGTCCGGCTCCTCCTGGCGTTTGCGCTTCCACCAGGAGTCGAAGTGCGCGCCGGAGACGACGTGTTCGGGGACTCGCTGGTCGTAGAAGTCGAACAGCGTCTCGTCGTCGACGAGGATGTCGCGGCGGCGGGCCCGGTGCTCCAGATCCTCCACCTCGCCCAGCAGTCTGCGGTTGTCGTGGAAGAACTGGTGGTGGGTACGCCAGTCGCCCTCCACCAGGGCGTTGCGGATGAACAGCTCGCGGCAGGTCTCCGGGTCGATGCGCCCGTAGTTCACCTTGCGCTGGGCCACGACGGGCACGCCGTACAGCGTCACCTTCTCGTAGGCCATCACCGCCGCCTGCTTCTGCTCCCAGTGCGGCTCGCTGTAGGTGCGCTTGACCAGATGGCCGGCGAGCGGCTCGATCCAGTCCGGGTCGATCTTCGCGTTGACCCGCGCCCACAGCCGCGAGGTCTCCACCAGCTCGGCCGACATGATCCAGCGAGGCGGCTTCCTGAACAGCGCGGAGCCGGGGAAGACGGCGAACCTGGCGCTGCGCGCGCCCAGGTACTCGCCGCCCTTCGCGCTCTCCCTCCCGCCCTCGCCCGTGGAGTTCCTCCCGCTCTCCTTGATCTCCTTGAGCCCGATGTGCGACAGCAGGCCCGCCAGCAGCGACTGGTGGACGCGGTCGGCGTCCGCGTCCCGGTCGTTCATGTGGACGCCCATGGACTTGGCGACCTGGCGGAGCTGGACGTAGATGTCCTGCCACTCGCGTATGCGCAGGTAGTTGAGGAACTCGGACCTGCACATCCGGCGGAAGGCCGAGGAGGACAGCTCCTTCTGCCGCTCGCGCACGTGACGCCACAGGTTGAGCAGGGTGAGGAAGTCGCTGTTCTCGTCGCGGAACCGGGCGTGCTGCTGGTCGGCCTGCTGCTGCTTGTCGGCGGGGCGCTCGCGCGGGTCCTGGATGGACAGCGCCGCGGCGATCACCATGACCTCGCGGACACAGCCGTTGCGGTCGGCCTCCAGCACCATCCGCGCCAGCCGCGGGTCGACGGGGAACTGCGCCAGCTTCCGGCCCGTCTCCGTCAGGCGCCTGCGGGGGTCCTTCTGCTTCGGATCGAGCGCGCCGAGCTCCTCCAGAAGCTGCACACCGGCCTTGATGCTGCGGTGGTCCGGCGGGTCGATGAAGGGGAAGCGCTCGATGTCGCCCAGCCCGGCGGCGGTCATCTGGAGGATGACGGAGGCCAGGTTGGTGCGCAGGATCTCCGGGTCGGTGAACTCCGGGCGGGAGAGGAAGTCCTCCTCGGAGTACAGCCGGACGCAGATGCCGTCCGAGGTACGGCCGCAGCGGCCCTTGCGCTGGTTGGCGCTGGCCTGCGAGACCGGCTCGATCGGCAGCCGCTGGACCTTGGTGCGGTGGCTGTAGCGGGAGATGCGGGCGGTGCCGGTGTCGATGACGTACTTGATGCCGGGGACGGTCAGCGACGTCTCGGCGACGTTGGTGGCCAGTACGATCCGCCGGCCGGTATGCCGCTGGAACACCCGGTGCTGCTCGGCGTGCGACAGCCGCGCGTACAGCGGCAGCACCTCGGTCCCGTGCCCGATGTGCTGCTTCGCCGCGTGGCGCAGGTTCTTCCTGTTCAGTGCGTCGGCGGTGTCACGGATCTCCCGCTCGCCGGAGAGGAAGACCAGGATGTCGCCCGGCCCTTCGGCCTGGAGCTCGTCGACCGCGTCGCAGATCGCGGTGACCTGGTCCCGGTCCGGGTTGTCGCCCTCTTCCTCCAGCAGCGGCCGGTAGCGGACCTCCACCGGGTACGTACGGCCGGACACCTCCACGATCGGGGCGTCGCCGAAGTGGCGGGAGAAGCGCTCGGGGTCGATCGTCGCGGAGGTGATGACGACCTTGAGGTCCGGGCGGCGGGGCAGCAGCCGGGCGAGATAGCCCAGCAGGAAGTCGATGTTGAGGCTGCGCTCGTGCGCCTCGTCGATGATGATCGTGTCGTACCGGCGCAGCTCGCGGTCGGTCTGGATCTCGGCCAGCAGGATGCCGTCCGTCATCAGCTTGACCAGGGTGTCCTCGCCCACCTGGTCGGTGAAGCGGACCTTCCAGCCCACCGCCTCGCCCAGCGGGGTGCGCAACTCCTCGGCGACGCGCTCGGCCACCGTGCGGGCCGCGATCCGGCGTGGCTGGGTGTGCCCGATCAGTCCCTTCACCCCGCGCCCGAGCTCCAGGCAGATCTTGGGGATCTGGGTGGTCTTGCCGGAGCCGGTCTCGCCCGCGACGATCACGACCTGGTGGTCCCGGATCGCCTGGAGGATCTCGTCCTTCTTCTGGCTGACGGGTAGCTGCTCGGGGTAGTCGATAGCCGGTACGGCTTCCCGCCGGGCGGCCACGCGCAGCTCGGCGCGCTCGACCTCGGCGGCGATCTCCGCGAGCACGGCACGCCGCGCCTCCGGCTTGCGGACACGGCGGGTGCCCTCCAGTCGGCGGCCGAGCCGCTGCTGGTCGCGCAGCATCAGCTCGGGCAGTCGCTCCAGGACGGCGGGGAGGCTGGGATCAGACACAGTGGACATACGGACTCCAGGATCGCACCCGCACCGAGTGCCGGGCGAATCAATTCACCGCTTCTCGTGACCGGTGTGCGGTGTTATGGGTGAAATGACTGTCTAGGGTGGGCGCATGGACGACCGGCGCCACGCCCTCCCCGACGGCTCTGACGGCCCCGAAGGCTCCGACGGCTCGCGCACCGCGCACGGCTCTCATGATGCCCGCGCCGGGGAGGGAACCGGAGAGGGCCGTCGGACAGGGGGTGCCGCCGGACGGTGGCGGCGCTTCAAGGGCTCGCCCTTCCTGCCCGCCACCGTGCTGTCGCTGCTCATCGCCGCCGCGGCCGGCCTCTTCGCCGGCTCGTACACCTACGCCATGGCCGATCCCACCCCGCGCCGCATCCCCGTCGCGGTCGTCGGCGCCGCCGGGAGCGACACCGCCGACCGGGAACGCGCGGAGGCCTTCGCCGACGCCGTGAGCGAGGACCTGCGCTCCTCCCTGGAACTGCGCGAGTACCCCACCGCCGCGGCGGCCGACGAGGCCCTGGAGTCGCAGAAGGTCTTCGCCGTGCTGCGCGCCTCCGCCGGCCCCGGCCGGGAGCGGCCGGTGCTGGAGGTCTCCAGTGCCTCGGGCGCCTCCGTCGCCGAACTGCTCACCGAGGCCGCCCGCTCGGCGGGCGAGGAGACCGGACTGCGGGTGGCGGTACGCGACGCCAAACCGCTGGACCCGGGCGACCCGCGCGGCCTGGCCCTGTTCTACGTCACCCTCGCGGCGGTGGTCACCGGCTTCATCGGGGCCATCCAGATGAGCATCCACGCCAGGGGCCTGAACCCCGCCGAGCGGATCGCCTTCACGGCCGCCTACTCGCTGCTGGGCGGCTTCGCCATCACCGCGGCCGTGGACTGGCTGCTGGACGCGGTCGACTTCCCCTTCGTCCACTCCTGGATGATCCTCGCCCTGACCATGTTCACCTCGGGCATGGTCTTCACCATGTTCCAGGCCCTGATCGGCCGCTGGGCCATGCTCCCCACCTGGGGCCTGATGGTCCTCATCGGCAACCCCTCCTCCGGGGGAGCGGTCTCCTGGCCCCTGCTGCCGTCACCGCTGGGAACCGTCGGCCGCTGGCTCCCGCCCGGCGCCTCCGTCAACGCCCAGCACACGGCCGTCTACTTCCCGGGCTATCCGCACGCGCAGCCCTATCTGGTGCTGACCGCCTGGGCGGTCGCCTCCTGCGCCGTCTTCTGGATCCTGCGCCACCGCCACCCGGGCGGCCGGGCCGGCGGCTCCTGACCCGGTACCGCGGGCCCGCTCAGGGGCGCCAGTACCGGCCGTCCTCGCGTTTGAGCAGGCACTCGTCGATCAGGTAGCGCCGCACTGTCACATGGTCGGTGGCCCCGCCCTCGCACCACACGCGCAGCCGGTCGTCCACCTCGCGCTCGCCGTAGACGCGGCCGGTCCCGAAGGAGCGCTCCACCACATGCCGCAGGACCGGCAGCCGCCGGCCCTTCCTGGCCGGCAGATGGACGATGCGCCCGCCCCGTACGGACCGGTGGAGCGGCTCCCCGGCGGCCTCCGCATCCCCGCTCTCCGCGCCCTGGGCGCGGGCGAGCTCCCGGAACCGCCCGGCCTCGACACGCAGCCCGCCGTCCCCGTCTCCTCCGTCCTCCCCGGCGACGAGTCCACCGTCCCGCAGCCGCCGCACGGCGACCGCGGCCTCGCGCACGGACAGGCCGGCGGACGCGGCCACCTCCGGCACGCTTCCGGCACCCAGCACCATCGCGGCGAAGGCGCGCAACCGCTGCGGCTCGGCGAACAGTCCCGCGAGATCTCCAGGCGTCATGCCCCTCACCCTGCCACCGGCCCGCCCCGTACCGCCTCCGGTTTTTCCGGCGCGGGCCCGACGAAGTACGACGGGTCTCGTACGTGAACTGTGCGGACCTTCACACCGTGGCCGGGCCATGTCCTCCCGTGCGGAGTATTCCGTCCGGCTGATCCCAGACCCGCAGCGCCGACCTCGGTGCCTGCCCCCGCCCGTTGGCGTACGGGTTGGCGTGAAGACGGTGAAAGCCCCGCTCCGGAGACCCGGAACGGGGCTTTCACCTGCGGTGGCTGGGGCCGGGGTCGAACCGGCGACCTTCCGCTTTTCAGGCGGACGCTCGTACCAACTGAGCTACCCAGCCGCAGCGGTCCTGACGGGATTTGAACCCGCGGCCTCCACCTTGACAGGGTGGCGAGCACTCCAAACTGCTCCACAGGACCAAGCTATGTACGAGCACCAGTCTCGCACAGGTTGTGCGTGCCCCCAACGGGATTCGAACCCGTGCTACCGCCTTGAAAGGGCGGCGTCCTGGGCCACTAGACGATGAGGGCTGATGGCCCACCTGGGCGCTTCCCAGCGCGTCGGGGACGTGAGAAGCATATGGGATGGCGGGACGGATCGCCAAAACGGATTTCCGGCGGCGCCCGGGCGGGCTAGTCGGCGGGCCGCCCGGACGGTGATCGGGACGGGGACTCGGACGGCGATTCGGACGGCGATTCGGAGGGTGAGCCGGAGGGGGACGGGGACGGGGAGCTGCCCGGCTCCACGTCCTCCGGCAGATGACGGCTGACCTCGGCCGTCGTCAGGCCCAGACCGCCCAGGGTGATCTCGTCCCACGCCTGGAGCTGCCTGGTGTCCCGGTCCAGGTAGAGCACCGAGGCCATCACCTTCTGCGGCTCGTCGCCCTCCACGGCCCGCAGTCCGCCGCCGCCCGTGGAGCCCTCGATCATCAGCCGGGTGCCCTCCTCCATCACCCGCGCCTCCCGGCGGTGGACGTGGCCGGCCAGCACCAGGGGCACGTCGCCGTCCGTCTGCTGGGCCGCGATCGGGTTGTGCGCGGCGGCGATGTGCACCGGCTTGCCCGCCGCCGCGCTCCTGCGCAGCGAGGCGGCCAGTTTCCGGCCCGCGACGCGCTCGGCCGCGTCGCCCTCGGCGACCACCGAGCGGTCCGGGGTGAACTGCGGGTCGCCGATGCCCGCGATCCGCAGGCCGCCCACGGTCACCGGCTTCCCGTCGTCCAGGACGTGGGTGTTGTCCAGCTCCTCGATGTACTTCTGGGTGGTGAGCGAGTCGTGGTTGCCGCGCACCCACACGTACGGCGCGCCGAGGTCCTCGACCGGGTCCAGGAAGCCGTTCTCGGCCGCGGTGCCGTGGTCCATGGTGTCGCCCGCGTCGATGATCACGGCGACTTCGTACTGCTCGACCAGCGACCTGATGATGTGCCACGCGGCCGGGTTGAGGTGGATGTCGGAGACGTGCAGCACACGGATGGTGCTGGGATCCGGCTGGTAGGCGGGGAGCGTGGACGTGGCGTCGTAGAGCTTGGTGACGTTGGTGACCAGGCGCGCCAGCTCCTGCTGGTAGACGTCGAAATCGGTGACGATGCTGCGCGCGTTGCCCACCACGCTCGGTGCGCTGGCCAGCAGTCCGGAGAACTTCGGCTCCAGCAGCGACTTCGGGTTCCACGTCGCGTAGGCGCTCGCGCCGGAGGTCGCCAGGAGCGCGAGCGCGAGGCCGCCCGCCGCGAGCGCGCGCCGCGGGCGCCGGTAGACGGCCAGGCCGAGCGCCGTGGCGCCGGCGACCACCGCGACGGAGGCCCTCACCGCCAGGTCCCGTGTGCCGGACTGCACATCGCGGGTGATCTGCCCCTCCAGACCGCTGATCCGCTCCGGGCGGTCTATCAGGGCCTGGGCGCGCTCGGGGTCGAGCTGGTCGATGTCGACGTCCAGGGCGAGCGGGGCGAGGTGGCTGTCCAGTTCGAGCGCGCCGAGCGGTGGCACGCTGATCTCGGTGCCCCCGGTCAGTGAGGGGCGCAGCGACATCCGGGTGTCCACCGGTCCCACGTCCGCCTTCACGCTCCCCACGACGAGCAGTCCCAGCCAGGCACCGAGCAGCGTGACGGCGGCCAGCGCGAACGCGCGGGCGTACGGGTGGGGGGTGTGGCTCAGGGAGTACACCGGCGCGGGCCGGTGTGCCCGGAAGCGGCGTCGCAGAGCACGGGGAACGGCTGCGGCCCAGCGGGCGGGGGCCCGGCGCGGCCGGAGGGGTTCTCGGCTCATGCCGTGCCATATGCCCGTCCGGGGGACGACTATGCGGCGGACGCGCGGCGTCTGCGCGGCGGCGGCCCGGTACACCGTTCCGCCGCCGTCCCGTGCGCCGTCCGCGTGCCTTGGCGGACAATGGGCGCGTGCTGGAGATGACGCGCGAGGAGTTCGAGGAACTGGTGGCCGAGGCGCTCGACCGGATCCCGCCGGAGCTGACGCGGCTCATGGACAACGTGGCGGTGTTCGTGGAGGACGAGCCGCCCGCCGAGGATCCCGAACTGCTCGGGCTCTACGAGGGCACGCCGCTGACCGAGCGCGGCGAGTGGTACGCGGGCGTCCTGCCGGACCGCATCACCGTCTACCGCGGGCCCACCCTGCGGATGTGCGAGCGCGACGGCGGCGACCGGCAGACGGTCGTCGAGGAGGTGGAGATCACCGTGGTGCACGAGATCGCCCACCACTTCGGCATCGACGACGAGCGGCTGCACGATCTGGGATACGCGTGAGCGGAGGCTTTCGGGAGGGGGCCGCGGAGGGTTCCGGGGACGGGGTGATCGATCCCGACGTCGATCTGCACGTACCCGCCCACCGCGCCGAGACCGCCGGGGCGCACGCGGCGGCCGTCCTCGCCGCCGTAGCGGCGGGCGGCGCGCTCGGCGCCTGCGCCCGGTACGGCCTCACGCTGGCGTGGCCCGCCGCGTCCGGCGGCTTCCCCTGGGCCGTCCTCGCCGTCAACGCCGCCGGGTGCGCGCTGATCGGCGTGCTGATGGCGCTGCTGGAGGAGCACGGCGGGACGCGGGCGCGCCATCCGCTGACGCGGCCCTTCCTGGGGGCGGGCGTGCTGGGTGGCTTCACCACCTTCTCCGTGTACGCGCTCGACGCCGTACGGCTGCTGGAGGAGGGCGCCGCGGGCACCGCGCTGCTGTACCTGGGCGCCACCCCGGCCGCCGCCCTCGGCGCCGTGTGGGCGGCCACCGCCGCGACCCGTGCGGCGGTGGCGCGGTGAGCTGGCTCCTGGTGGCGCTCGGCGGTGCGGCGGGCGCGTGCCTGCGGTACACGGTGGACCGCGCGGTGCAGTCGCGGCACGAGTCGCTCTTCCCCTGGGGCACCCTCACCGTCAACACCGCCGGCAGCCTGCTGCTGGGCCTGGTGACCGGTGCCGCCGGAGCGGGGGCGGCGGGGCCGGGGGCCGCCGCCCTGCTCGGCACGGGGCTGTGCGGCGCGCTGACGACGTACTCCACCTTCTCCTACGAGACGCTGCGGCTGGCCGAACGCGGCCACGGGCGGGCGGCGCTGGCGAACGCGGCCGTCACGCCGCCGGTCGCCCTGGGGGCGGTGTGGGCGGGTCTGGAGCTGACGCGTTACCTGTCGGGCTGAGGGGAGTTGGGCAGGGGGAGCCCGCCTCAGTCTCCCGCCTCCCGGAGGTGCCGCCCGTGCGCCCGTCCAGTCCCGCCCACCGCGAGCACGCCTCCGAGCACGCCCGCCGGCCCGCTCGTACGGACGCCCGCACGAGCGTCCGTACGGCTGCCGGCGCCCTGTTGCTGGCCACCCTCAGCGGCTGCATGACGGTCGGCTCCTCCGGAGGCGAGGGGGAGGGCGACGGCCGGCAGCCGGCCGGGCACCGGGTCTCCAGGCACGCCGGCGACCCGCGGCCGGGCAGCGGGGTCGCCCCGCGCGGCGGCGGGGCGGGGGAGCGGGGCGCGGACCACGGAGGGCAGGGCGGGCGGAAGGACCGGGGCGGTGAGGACGGGTCCCCGAAGCGGCCGTCCGGCTCGTCGTCCTCCTCCCCCTCGCCCTCCTCCGCAACCCCTCCGGCGGGCGCTCCGCGGTCGGACAAGCCTTCCCCCTCGGCGAGTTCGGGCAAGGGCGGAGGGCGTACGACCACCCCGGCCACCCCCTCGCGTACCGCCGCGCCACCATCCCCGGACCCCACGGCCCCGTCCGCCGGGCCCACACCGTCGCAGGGGAGCGGAGGCGCAGACGCCGGCGGAGGTGACGGCGACGGCGGGAGCGGCGGTACGGAGGCCGGCGCCGAGGGGCTTTCCGGACTGACGGCGCGGTACGGAATGAAGGGAGGGCCGTCCGTCGTCCGCTCCCCGTACGACATCCACGGAACCGGCGGCCCGCAGGACTCGGGCGGGCATTCCGGCTCCGCGGACCGGTAGACTTCCCCCCAGGCGGTCGCCATCGCCGTTCCTCCCGCCCCATCGGCAGCGCGGACAAGAGATTTGCGCTCGGGGAGGGGAGGTCGTATGGTGGCAGATCGTTTGCTCCCATTTGCCCGGCGCCGTGAATCAGTAGCGCGCCGTGTGGCGCGTTCCTCACCTGAGCCGTGGCTGACCGCATCGAGGCGGTCTTATGCGAAAACACGGAGTTGCGGGCGCGTGCCATGTGACTTCCGAGAGGTTTGTTTTCGCATGTCTGTGACCACCCCTGACGTCGTCCTGCCCGAGGACGAGCCGACGACCACGTTCGCCGACCTCGGTCTGCCCGGCGAGATCGTCCGCAAGCTCGCGCACAACGGCGTCACCGTCCCGTTCCCGATCCAGGTCGCGACCATCCCGGACGCGCTGGCGGGCAAGGACGTCCTCGGCCGCGGCCGCACCGGCTCCGGCAAGACGCTCAGCTTCGGCCTGCCGCTGCTGGCCCGCCTGACCGGCGGCCGCACCGAGCGCAAGCGCCCCCGCGGCGTCATCCTCACCCCCACCCGCGAACTGGCCATGCAGGTCAGCGACGCGCTCCAGCCGTACGGCGACGTCCTCGGCCTGAAGCTGAAGGTCGTCTGCGGCGGCACCTCGATGGGCAACCAGATCTCCGCCCTGGAGCGCGGCGTCGACATCCTCGTCGCCACCCCGGGCCGGCTGCGCGACCTGATCAACCGCGGCTCCTGCTCGCTGGACGACGTGGAGACCGCGATCCTGGACGAGGCCGACCAGATGGCCGACCTGGGCTTCCTGCCCGAGGTCACCGAACTGCTCGACCTGGTGCCGGCCGGCGGCCAGCGGATGCTGTTCTCCGCCACGCTGGAGAACGAGATCGACACCCTGGTGCGCCGCTACCTCGTCGACCCCGTCCACCACGAGGTGGACGCCGCCCAGGGCGCGGTCACGACGATGAGCCACCACGTGCTGATCGTGAAGCCGCGCGACAAGGCGCCGGTCACCGCCGCCATCGCCGCGCGCAAGGGCCGCACCATCGTCTTCGTCCGCACCCAGCTCGGTGCCGACCGCGTGGCCGAGCAGCTCCGCGAGGCGGGTGTGCGGGCGGACGCGCTGCACGGCGGCATGACGCAGGGCCTGCGCACCCGGACGCTGGCCGACTTCAAGGACGGCCGCGTCAACGTGCTGGTCGCCACCGATGTCGCCGCGCGCGGCATCCACGTCGACGACATCGACCTGGTGCTCAACGTGGACCCGGCCGGCGACCACAAGGACTACCTGCACCGCTCCGGCCGCACCGCCCGCGCGGGCCGCTCCGGCACGGTCGTCTCGCTGGCGCTGCCGCACCAGCGGCGGCAGATCTTCCGGCTGATGGAGGACGCGGGCGTGGACGCCTCGCGCCACATCATCGGCCGCGGCGACGCCTTCGACGACGACGTGGTGGAGATCACCGGCGCCCGGTCACTGACCGAGGTGCAGGCCGAGTCGGCGCTGAACGCCGCCAAGCAGGCCGAGCGCGAGGTGGCCGAGGTCACCCGGCAGCTGGAGCGCGCGCAGCGCCGCGCCGCCGAGCTGCGCGAGGAGGCCGACAAGCTGTCGGCGCGCGCCGCCCGCGAGCGGGGCGAAGACCCGGAGGCGGCCGTGGCCGCGGTCGCCGAGGCGACCGAGGCGGCGGTGGCCGAGTTCACCGCCGAGGCCGACGCGGCGGAGGCGAAGGCCGAGGCCGACGCGCGCCGGGCGCGCGAGGAGCGGTCGTACGAGCGCCGCGACGACCGGGGCAACTTCCGCCGCGACCGTGACGACCGCCGCCCGTACGGCCGTGACCGGGACCGTGACGACCGGCGCGACGACCGCGGCGACCGGCGGCCGTTCAACCGCGACCGGCGTGACGACCGCGGCGAGCGTGGCGACCGGCGGCCGTTCAACCGCGACCGCCGTGACGACCGCGGCGGCTTCCGCCGCGACAACGACCGGCGCGAGTTCGGCCACCGCGGCGGCGGGGACCGCCCGTTCAACCGGGACCGTGACGACCGCCGTCCGTTCAACCGCGACCGCGACCGTGACGACCGCCGCCCGTACGGCCGCCGTGACGATCACCGCGGCGGCGGCTACCAGGGCGGCGGCTACCAGGGCGGCGACCACCGAGGCGGCGGCCGCTCGTTCGACCGCCGTGCGGACAAGCCGCGCTGGAAGCGCAACGGCTGAGCCGGGCAGACCGGTTGAGGGCCCGGCCCGGAGCGATGCTCCGGGCCGGGCCCTTCGTCGTGTCCGGGCCGTGGGGGCGGTGAATATCGCGGTGCCGTTGTCACCGCCCGTTGGTAGCCTCCCGGAGGCTTGCACGGCGCGGCCTGCACGGCGGCTCGCCCCTATGGCTGACACCGCGGCCGCACGGAGCCTTCTCCCCCGGCCCCGCTTCCGCCCGCCTCCGCCGCGTGCGGGATGCGCGGAGGGCCTATGTCCCCGACGACCTTGAAGGATGATCAGGACGTGCGAAAGCACCGAAGAGCCGGCCACCGGTCCCGGTCGGCCCGGTTCGCGGCCGTGGCGGCGACCGCCTCCCTGGCCGTGACCGGTCTGCCGGCGGTGGCCGCCGCGGCGGAGAACAGCCCGCCGTCCCGGCCACTCGTCTCCGAGCTGTCCACCGGGAACGCCGAGTGCGCCGCCGGAGAGGACCGCCCGTACATCAGGACGCGTCCCCAGCTCCGGGCCGTACTCCACGATCCCGACGCCGCGCCGGTCGCGGGGGAGTTCGAGATCGACTGGAAGGACGCCGACGGCGAGCGGCAGCGGCGCACACTGGGCCCCACCACGTACAAGAAGAGCCGCTCCCCGTTCACCTTGTCCGCTCCTTCGGACATCCCCGCCCACACGGTGATCTCCTGGCGGGTACGGGCGCACGACGGCACGGAGTGGGGGCCGTGGAGCTCCTCCGGCGGGCAGCACCGCTGCGAGTTCGTCCACGACGACGAGGCCCCCGCCGCCCCGGCGGTCTCCTCCCCCGACTACCCCGACGACGATGTCTGGCACGACGGCGTGGGCGACTACGGGTCCTTCGTCCTCGGGGCGGCCGACGACGACACGGTGGCCTACCGGTACTCCTTCGACGGCGCCCCGTTCCGGACCGTCCGGGCGCCCGGTCCCGGCGAGCCGGTGACGGTCCGGTGGCTGCCCGAGGACAGCGGACCCCACTGGGCCGAGGCGCAGGCCGTGGACCGGGCCGGCAACACAAGCTCCCCCGCCCGGTACGGCTTCCGCGTCGGCGACGGCCGTGCCCCCGTGTCCCACTGGAAGCTGGCGGACCCGGCCGACTCCGCCGAAGCCGCGGACGAGTCCGGCCGGCACCCGGCCACGGCCGGCGGCGGAGTGGAGTTCGGCGCGGCCGGTCCCTCCGGCACGTCCGTCGCCTCGGCGGCCGCTCTCGACGGCACCGCGGACGCCTACCTCGCGCCCGGCACCACCGCCGTGGACACCACCCGGGCGTTCTCCACGGGGCTCTGGGTGCGTCCCCGGAGCGTGGACCGCGACATGACGGCGGCCGCTCTCGACGGCACCGCGGACGCCTACCTCGCGCCCGGCACCACCGCCGTGGACACCACCCGGGCGTTCTCCACGGGGCTCTGGGTGCGTCCCCGGAGCGTGGACCGCGACATGACGGCGGTCGGTCAGGACGGCGCCTCGGGCGGCCCCTTCACCCTCGGCCTCGACGCGGACGGCGGCGCGGACGGCACGGGCCCGGCATGGACCTTCGAGCTGCCGACCGGATCCGGCCCCCTGCGGGTCCGGGGCGGCCACCCGGCGGCCGG
Organism: Streptomyces shinuiensis; assembly: GCF_043660855.1. NCBI lineage: Bacteria > Bacillati > Actinomycetota > Actinomycetes > Kitasatosporales > Streptomycetaceae > Streptomyces > Streptomyces shinuiensis. Next base: position 3,159,948 of record NZ_JBIHML010000001.1, read on the forward strand.
GCAGTGGGCCCACCTCGCCGGTGTGTACGACCCGGTGGCGGGCACGGCCCGGCTGTACGTGAACGGCCGCGCCGTGGCCACCGCCGAGCCGGCCGCCGGCGCCGCGGCCACGGGGGCGCTGCAGATCGGCCGCGCCCACCGGGACGGGGAGACCGACGGCCACTGGCACGGCGAACTCGCCGGCGTCCGGGCATGGGACCGGATCGCCGCCGCCGGCGAGCTGACGGAGCTGGCGGAGCGCGGGGCCGAGCGCACCGGCTACTGGCAGCTCAACGAGGCGCCGGACGGCACCAGTCCCGAGTACGGCGGCGGCCAGGGGCTGACCCTGGAGGGCGACGCCGGGGTCTTCGTGCCGGAGTGCAGCACGGACACCGACATCTTCTGCGATGCCGAGCAGCCCCTGGTCGGCGCCGGACACCTGCGGCTCGACGGCGACGGCGACCACGCGGCCACCGCGGCGCCGCCCGTCGCCACGGACGACGGCTTCACCCTGGCCGCCCGGGTGCGCGTCGCCGAGTACGAACCGTCCCGCGACATGGCCGTGCTCTCCCTGCCCGGCGAGCACGCCAACGCCCTCGTCGTCCGCTACCGCGCCGGCGTCCACCGGTGGGAGCTGTCCGTCTCCCACGAGGACCGCGCGGACGCCGGGACGACCACCGTCACGGCCGAGCCCTACGCGGGTGACCCCCGGGGCCAGCACCTGGCGGTGGTGTACGACGCGAGCGGCGGCACCGTCCGCCTCTACGTGGACGGCAGCCTCCACGCCTCGGCCGAGGCGGACCTCCCCGCCTCCCGCACCTGGGCGGCCACCGGCGGTCTCCAGGTGGGCCGTGCGCTGACGGCCGGCGGCTGGGGCGAGTACCTGCACGGTGACGTGGACGAGGTCCGGGCCTACTCGGGCACACTCACCGAGTCCCAGCTCATGACGCTGAGCATGCCCTTGGAGACGCCCGGTCTGTAGACCGCGCCGACCCACCGGCTGTGACACCGTGTGCAATGCCTTCGGAACGCGGCCGGTGGGCGGGCTATGCTTCGTGGGCGGGCCGTTAGCTCAATTGGCAGAGCAGTGGACTTTTAATCCATTGGTTGTGGGTTCGAGTCCCACACGGCCTACCGAGAAAGCCCAGTTCAGACACTGTCTGGACTGGGCTTCTTGTCGTTTCAGGGCCGTTGAAGATCGTTAGCTGGCCCGATGCTGGACCGAGCGCCGGACGATTACCCCTTCGCGCCGTTGCTATCCAACCCTGGGTTGGATAGTGTGCTCGGTGATGGATACGCCACCTTGGCGCGAGCGAGTGCGCATGGAGGAAGAGCTGCTGGAACAGCTCAGAACCCAGACGTCACGAGCAGCGAAGCGCCGCGCAGCGGCCTTGCTGGATGGCGTGACCGAACTCGGCAGTGTGTACGCGGTCGCCAAGGAACTTGGCCGTAGCCACACGGCCATCGACAAGGCCATCAAGAAGCACCGGCCCGCTGGAACGAGCCGGGACACAACCGCATAACGCAGAACGGGAGCCAGGCGGCAGCTCCCTCCGGTGCTGGAACACCGGAGGAGCCCGGGCGCCGCCTGACTCCCTGACCGAAGAACCCCCTGCTGCTACCAGGAGGACTCGGCTATGGCCGATCATTTCACGTCCGTGCGCCCCGACGCGCCCCCGCCCGCCCGGCGAACCATCGCCGTCGGCGTCATCCGCCGCTCCGGCGGCCGCACCACCACGCTCACCGCCACCCAGGCCGGCGCCACCGGCAGCATCCGCCCGGCGGTGCCCCAGTGAGCCGCCACACGGCCGTAGAGACGGCCCACCAGATCCTCGCCGACACCGAGGACATCAGCTTCCTGGAGCCCACCGACGCGGCCGCCGCGGTCGGCCGCCTGCGGGGCGCCGTGCGCGGCCTGCTCGCCGTGCTGGAGGTCCAGCCCCTCACCGAGCGGGTGGCGGTGCAGAACAGCGCCGAGGTGGACAACTTGCTGCGGGTGCGTCGGCGGGAGTTCGCCGCGCTGCGTGCCACGCTGGAGGCCGCCGACCGTCTCGACCAGGCGCTGCTCTCCTTGCTGCTGCCGGGCGGTGAGGGCCAGTGAGCACGCTGATGTCCGCCGCCACCCTGGCGGCGCCGCTCGCGGCCGGATGGGGCGCTCACACCCTGGTGTGGCGTCGCCGCCTCGACCGGGCCCGCCGCGACCCGCTGACCGGCCTGCACACCCGCCACGGGTGGACGGTGCGTGCCGAGCGCATCATCGCCCGGCCCGGCGCCGTCGTGCTGCTGGTCGACCTCGACCGCTTCAAGCAGATCAACGACACCTTCGGCCACGCCGCCGGCGACGCCGTCCTGGTGGCGGCCGCCGAACGGCTCGCCTGCTGGTGCGGCGACACCGGAGCGGCCGGGCGTCTGGGCGGAGACGAGTTCGCCGCGGTCGCCAGCTCGCCGTGCGGCACCGTGCCGCAGCTGCGCGCGGCGCTTGCCGAGCCCGTGGCCGTCGACGGCCAGGCGGTGCCGACGTCGGTCAGCGTGGGCGCGGTCCGCGTCGCCGACCTGTCGGTCCCGGTCCTGTCGGCCGCGCTGGAGGCCGCGGACCGGGCGATGTACGAGGCCAAGGGCACCCCGGGCCGTCGAGGGGGTGATCGCTGATGGACAACCAGCAGGAGCCGCAGACCCCGCCGCTGGACGGACCGACTGCCAACGAGGCCGAGGTCGACGCCGCGCTGTTCGACCACGACGAAGAGGAATCCACCCGATGAGTGCCCACGACAAGCTGTACGCCGACCGCCGGGCCAAGGCCGCCGCCCGCGCCCGCGCTGCCGTCGAGGACGCCCGCGCACTCGACCTGTCCGACGAACGGGCCGTCTACCAGATGCTCGGACGCCTGCCGGTCGTCATCGAGGACCTGCTGGACGTCTTCGACGGCCAGGACCCGCAGGACGGCGGTGAGGGCCGGTGAACGCTCTCTCGCGTGAGCAGAAGACCGTCCTCGGCATCGCCGGGGCCCTGATGCTGGCCACCGGGGTGGCCGGCGGTATCGGCACCTACTCCAACATCGTCGCCGAGTTCGGCCGCGCCGCCACCGCGGTGGGCATGGTCGCGGCCGGTGAAGGGGCGACGCTGGTGCTCGCCCTGGTGATGGTCGGCGTGACCCTGCTGGGGCAGGCCGCGCCGGCGCCGGTCCGCATCGGCCTGTGGCTGGCCCCGGTGGTCGCCTCGGCCGTCGGGCTGTCCGTCGCCGACAACGTGACGGAGGCGGTCATCTACGGCGTCTCCCCGATGGGCATGTGCGTGGCCGCCGAAGGGCTCGGGTTCCTCGCCCGCCGGGTCGTGGTCTACCGCACCGGCCACGATGCCGAAGCACAGCGGCGCAACGCCGAGGCCGTCCAGCAGCTCGCCTACCACCGGGCGATGGCCGATGGACACCCGATCAAGTGGGTGCGGCGCCGCTCGGACCTGAAAGCGTGGAGGCTGGCGCGGAAGGTAGGCGTCGGTGACCTGGAGCTCGGTTCCCGGCTGGTGGCCGTGCAGCGGGAGCGGCTGACCGGCGGCGCGGACGCGGCGCTGGTGGGCATGTTCGGCGCGACCCCGGTGGTGCCTGCCCAGCAGCAGCGGGAGGACGCCGAGGAGCCGGAGACGGCGCCCGAGGTGACCGTCTCTCGGGTCGACGCCGGGCCGGGCGAGGACCGGCCCGAGCCGGTCATGCCGCCGGTCGCCGAGCTGGAGTTCCGGCCCATCGTGTGGCCGCCCCAGGTGACCACCGAGAAGCGGCCCGAGGTGACCGCCGCCGTACCCGCCGAGACCCCCCGCGAGGTGGTCACCGAGGTGGTCACCCTCACCCCCGCCGAGCTGCGCAAACGCGCCCGTGCGCTGAACCGGGAGGCGGTCAGGTCGACCGGCCGTCCGGTGACCATCGCGCGGCTGCGCGAGGAGTACGGGCTGTCGCGTCGTGAGGCGACCGAGCTGCGCCGCGAGGTGCTGGGGGAGGAGCGGTCATGAGCGATGCCGAGAAGGCCGCCGCCGACGCGGTGCAGGCTGCCCAGCAGTCGGAGCAGTACGCGCTGCTGCTGGCCGCCGTCCAGGCCGCCCAGGCGCAGCAGCAGGCCTCGTGCCAGCACTCGCACTCGGTGCCGGCGCCGCAGTCGAGCAACGTCGGGAAGTGGGTGGCCGCCGGGGTCGGTGGCTCGGTCTTCCTCCTGGCCGTCGCCGTCTCCGCCGTCGCGGTCGCCGTCTCGGCCGTGGCGCTGACGGTGTGCCTGCTGGTGCTCCGGTCGGTGTGGCAGGACATCCGGGCCGAGCGGGAGGAGCGCCGCGGCTGACCGGCTGCCTGTCCTCGCCCGGCCACCACGGCGGGCGGGGGCGGGGAGCCGGGGCAGCCCCGGCCCAACCCCGAGAGGAGTCCGGCATGACCAAGAAGGACACGAAGCGCTGCTGGATCTGCGGATCCGGTGGGCCGCTGAAGGAGGAGCGGACGCTCCTCGGCTTCAAGAAGTGGATCTGCGCGGCGAGCCGCTGCCGAGGCGCCTGACGGCTCCCGGCTCACCCCCACCAACCCGAGAGGACACCGACCACCCATGACCACCGAGCAGCAGACCACCGCCCCCGCCACCGAGCCCCAGGGCACCCACCAGTACTTCCTCACCCTCCAGGTCCCGACCGGCGGAGGGTTCGTCATCCAAACCTGGAGCGGCACCTGGACCCCGCCCGCCGGCACCACCCGCCACGACTTCTACCGGCTGCTCCGCGACGACATCGCCCGCAACAGCCCCGAGTTCGCCCACGCCTCGGTCCTGTTCTTCGACATCCAGCGGAACACCCTGTGACCCCCCGCCGACACCGAGAGGAGCCCGCTATGGGCCTGTTCCGTCGCACCACCTCCGCCCGCTCCGCCTACACCACCGAGCCCACCACCGACCCGGAGACCGGCCGGCCCGCCATCGGCCTGCGGTCCGGCATGACCGGCGGTCACATCGTCTCCTTCCACGCCACCCGCGAGGAGGCCGAGAAGGCCGCCGACCAGCTCGCCGCCCAGTGGGACCAGCTCAACCGCAGCTGACCAGGAAGGAACCCGTGATGAGCACACCAACCCGCATCTACACCCCGGCCGAGCGCCGCAAGCGGGCCGCCCTGGTGGCCCGCGGCACCCGGCAGGCATTCGCCGACGCCGTCGACCCGCGCATCCAGCGGCAGCTGGACGCCATCGACGCCGCGGCCGCCGACCGGGCCGCCCGCGAGCAGGCCGCGCTGCAGCGGCAGCTCGAGGACGCGAAGAACGAACTCGCCACCGCCCGCGCCCAGGAGAAGGCCGCGTCCCGGGAGGAGCGGACGGCCGCCAAGACCGCGCGGAAGGCGGCCGAGGACCGGCTGCGCCGCTGCGAACGCGCGCTGCGCCGGTAGAGACCCCCGGGGCGGCCGCCGTGCCTGCCAGCGTGACCGGCCGCCCCGGGCCCCTGACCGCTTCTGAGAACCGCCAGGAAGGAACCATGATGACCGAACAGACGATGACCCGCGTCAACGGGCACGCCAAGCCGAAAGTCTCCCTGCTCAAGTTCGACACCGACGCCGAGCTACGCGCCCAGGCCGCCGAGCAGCCCCGCCCCGCCGACGTACCGGGGCCGGCGGAGGTGCGGGCCCCGGTGTGGGTGCGCTCGGGCCGGGCGGTACGCACCGCGGCCACCCATGAGCGGACCCGCACCGCGGCCCGGCTGGCGGTCCGGCACAGCCTGTATGTGCTCGGCGGCACCCGGATCGTGGCCCGCCGCGCCTGGGACGGGCGCACCGCCGCCCGCTACGAGCGGATGATCCGGGCGGCCGAGGCGGCCGGGAAGTGGGAGGAGGCCAAGGAGTGGGAGGAGCGCGGCACCCGCTACCGGCAGCAGCGCCACCAGCGGCGCATGGAACTGCTGAAGGCCCCGCACATGGCCGCCAAGGGCATCGCGGTCGGCACCGCCGCAGGGGCCGGCGGGCTGCTCCTCCTGGGCGGGGCGCTAGCCGTCGCCAACGAGGACCCCACCTGGATCCTCGCCCCCACCATGACCGTGCTCGAGGCCATCAACTGGGCGGTCATCATCGGCTCGGTGGTGTGGGGCCCGCTGGCCATGCTCGGCCCGTGGCTGTGCCTGCTCGGCCTGTGGGACCTCGGCCGCCGCCGGCAGACCGCCCCCACCTGGGCGCTGCCCGCCGCGCAGCGCAGCACCGATGGTGAGCCCATCACCCCGTCCATCGTGGTCAAGGCCCTGCGCGACCTGGGTATCGCGTCGCTGCGCAAGGCCATCCAGGCCATGGACGACTCCGGCGCGTCGATGCTCTCGCCCATCACCATCGCCGGATGCGGCGTGGAAGTCGACGTCACCCTGCCCTCGGGCGTCAGCACGGACGAGGTGCAAGGCCGGCGGCGCAAGCTGGCGGAGAACCTCGGCCGCCACGAGCACGAGGTGTTCATCACCCTGGCGCCCGCGGCCCGCACGGTGCGGCTGTGGATCGCCGACTCCGGCGCCCTGGACGAGCCGATCGGCCCGTCCCCGCTGGTGGTCGACGAGACGCTGACCGCCGACCTGTACACCGGGGCCGCTCCCTGGGGTCAGGACCTGCGCGGGGACGCGGCCGCGCTCTCGCTGTTGCAGCGGCACCTGCTCATCACCGGCCTGTCGAACCAGGGCAAGACCGCCGCCCTGCGCGCCCTGGCCCTGTGGCTGGCCCAGGACGGCTCGGTGGAGTTCCGCATCGCCGACCTGAAGGGCGTCGGGGACTGGGGCATGTTCGAGGGCCTGGCCACGGTCCTCATCCAGGGCCCGACCGACGAGCACGCGGCCGAGGCCACCCACATGGTGGAGGAGGGCGTGGCCGAGCTGGAGCGGCGCAACAGCGCGCTGAAGGACTCCGGATCGACCCAGGGCGTCACCCGGGAGATGGCCCGCACCGACCCCAGGTTCCGCCCCCTGGTGCTCATCGTGGACGAGGCGCAGGTGGCGTTCATGAACCCGCTCAAGGGCGACGACGGCCGCCCCTATGGCGGCACCAAGGCCACCTCCCGGTACTTCATGGCCGCCCGCAAGGTCCACAACCAGGGCCGGGCCGTGAACGTCACCCTGTGGCAGGGCACCCAGGACCCCACCAACGAGAACCTGCCCAAGCTGGTGCGCGAGGGCGCCCACATCCGGGCGTCGCTGGTGGTGGGCACCGAGGAGCAGGCCCGCATGGCGCTGGGGGACAAGGCCGTCGACGGCGGCGCCGCCCCGCACAAGCTGCGCCAGGGCCTGGACAAGGGCACCGTGGTGGTCGCGGGCGACGGGGTGAAGCTGGCGCCGGGGCAGTCCTCCATCACCATCCGCACCCACTACATCGACGGCGACCAGGCCACCGAGCTCGCCGAGCGGGCCAAGACCCGCCGGGCCGGGGTGACCACCGCCAGCCACGTGGCCGGCGGCCCGTCCGTCGACCCGCTGGCGGACATCGCGGCCGTCCTCGGCGACGCCCCGCGGCTGCGCACCCAGGAGGTGCTGCAGCGGCTCGCCGAGCGGAACCCGGCCGAGTACCGCGACTGGAAGTTCGGCGACCTGCGGGAGGTGCTGGAGGCCGTCGATGCCGCCCCCCACAAGTCCGACGGAGTGATGGTCGTGGACCGCGCCAAGGTCGAAACCGCCCTCAGCCGGCGGGACGCCGAGACTGAGGAGGACGTCGTCGAGTAGCAGGGAGGCACGGCGAGAGGAGGGAGTTCTCCCTGACCAGCTCCCTCGCTCTGACTCCCTGCCCTGACCTGCAAAAACCCCCTGCCAGGGAAGCAGGGAAGACAGAGAGAAACCCCCTCCCAGGGCTGTCTGGGAGGGGGTTTCTCGTAGGTCCTCACGCTTCCCTGACGGGTAAGGCCCTGCCCGCGACGGGGGGGCGCGGGCAGGGCCCCAGTCCCGCCCCTCGGCTGAGCGCCGTCCGCCCGCCCCGGTGGGCGTCCCGGGAGACGGGAGTCATCAGGTACCGCGCGGCCGCTCCGGGCCGACCCTCGGCAGGTAGTGCGCCTCCCCGCCGACCCGCACCACACCCCCGCCGCGGCAGTCCGGGCACCAGCGCACCGGCAGCCCGGCCGGCGGCCGCTCCGGGTCGTCCACCGTCCGCAGATCGTCGGACGGGTCGCCGCAGCGGGAGCACAGACCAGTCACCGCCCGGCCTCCCTCTCGGCTCGGCGTGCTGCGGCGGCCCTGCGGATGATCTCCTTCGCGCCGGACGCGGCCTCGCAGTCTGTCCCGGCGGCACAGGTGTCGCAGGCGAGCCGGTGCTCGGCGAGGACGGCGCGGGCGCACGGGTCGCAGATCACGATCGTGTGCGACGGCCCGGATGCCTTGTCGTCGGTGGCGAGGGGGATGGGCTGGTGGGTGTGCTGGCGGCAGGCGAAGCAGCGCGGCAGCGTGCGGAGTGGGGTCGGGGTCGGGGTGTGGTGGGTAGCCTGTGTCATGCCGATGCTGCTCCCTCAGGTCGGCCATACCCCCGGACCGGTCCCACGGTCGCGGGGGTGATTCGTGACACACGGTACCGGAACCGCGTCCGTCCGCGTCCATCCGCTCTCAAGAACTCTCAACCGCGCTCACGAGATGCCGGGTGCACTCGGGGGCGCGAGCATCGGCGTATGGACGAGCCTCACGTGCCGCTGTACGCCTACGAGCGTCTCGCCGCCGACCTGGAGGGCGAGATCGCGTCCGGTCGTCTGCCGGTGGGTGCGCGGCTGGAGGGTGAGCGGGAGATGGCGGACATGCGCGGCGTCTCCCTGAACACAGTCCGGTCCGCGCTCAAGCTGCTGCGGGAGTGGGGCCTGGTGGCGACGAAGCCCGGCGCGGGGACGTTCGTGATCCGCTCCCGGCGGCCCGACGCGCCCCAGGCATGACGAAAGCGCCCCCGCCCGACCCCCACTGAGGGGGCCAGACGGGGGCGCTTCATCGGGCGGTCATCTCATACACGGTCAGCAGCAGCGCCGCCAGACCCACCAACGCCGCCAGACTGGGGAGCGGCCACCGGGCCCGCTCCAGCGACCGCAACCTGGTCTCGTGGTCCGTCAACTGCTCCGCCGTGTCCTGGTCCCGCTGGGTCAACGCGTCCAGCTTGGCGTCGATGCGGTTCAGCGCGTCGTGCAGTGCTCTGATCTCCTGGTACATCTGGGCCGGGCTGATGTACACCCCGGGGTCTGCCGGGCCAGTCACGGGCTGCCCCGGTCCCGGCGGGCCAGGGTAGCCACCCCGTCGTCGGGCCGGTCCGTCCGCAGTGCGCCCAGCCACCGCTGCACGGCCGGGACCTGCATGATGCGGGTGACGGCCGCGGCGACCGCGAGCGCACCGGCCACCCACGGCACGGTGGCCGGCAGGCCGAGCTCATCGACCAGCACCGGCACCAGGAGCGCGAGCGCGGCCGCGGTCTGCACCACCGTCCGCACCGTTGTCCTCGTGGGCATCCGCACAGCTCAGCCCTCCCCGGTCTCGGTGACGCGGAGCTCCACTCGCACGCCCTCGATCGCCGACTCGATCCGGGCCACCAGGGCATCCACGTCCACCTGGCCGTCCCGTGCGGCGAGGGCGGCGGCCAGCTCCCGGATCGTCACGCCCTGCGCCCGCACCTCAGCCTCGGTCCGCAGCGCAGTCTTCGTCAGGTGAGTCAGCACGCTGTTGAGCTGCCAGCTTTGGTTCGTCTCCGACCCCCACGGGGCGTCGATGACGCCGTCCAGAGTCAGCACCTGCTCGGCGATCTCGCGGGCAGTGGGCATGTCGTCCTCCTCGCCCCGGTCCCAGCCGGGGCTGTGGTTCAGGCGCTCGCGGATGCGGGCGCGCATCGTGTTCATGGAGAAACCGCGCGGGTCGACCTTGCCGGGCTGCCACTCCAGGTGTCCGATCACGGACTCGGCCTTCCAGCCGTGGTGGCGGCACAGCGCGGCCGCCGCGCGCTCGATCGCCTCGAGCTGCGCGGCGGGCCAGGGGTCGCGGCCGTCGCCGAGGTTCTCGCACTCGAAGCCGTAGAAGTGCCGGTTGCCGTCGGTGTTCGCCTCGTTCGCCGGCGGCAGCGGGGAGCGTTCGGCGATGACGGCGCGCAGCACGTCGTCGTCACCGGCGCCGGCATGGTTGGCCCGGCCGTGGCCGACCAGGTGCACCCGGCCGTCCTTGGTGATCACGCCGTGGCACAGCGGACCCGGAAGAGTCGAGTAGCCCCTGCGGCAGATCTCGACCGTCCGGGCCGACCCGGAGGTCACGGTGTGGTGGATCTCCACCCCGTGCACCGGTCCCCACGGTCCCTTGTGGTTGCGGTTGTGGGTCCGCCAGTTCCCGACCTCCACCACACGGAGGCCCTCTTTCTTGAGCGCGGCGACGAAGGCGCTCGCGCCGATGGGTGTTGCCATGTGCCCTCCCGAGGGCGGTTCAGTGGTGCCAGGCCGTGCCGGGCGCTCAGGTGGCGGTCTCGTATACGAAGTCGCAGCGGATGGTGTTGCCGGACGCCCACGTCCAGGGGGTGACGGCGTCGACCAGGCCCCAGTTCGGGCCGGTCAGGGCGGTCGCGTCCACCCGGCCCGTGCTCGTCTCCAGCCCGAACGTGCTGGTGTCCAGGAGCCGGACGCGCACCCCCAGGCGGGTGCCGATGGAGGACTGGGCGATCTCGCCGTTCCCGGCGTGCAGGGTCGCGGCCGCGGCCTCCACCGGCAGGCTGAAAGCCCAGTTGTCCGAGGCGCCGCCGCCGCCGAAGTTCGTCGTGCTGCCGAACGAGATGATCAGCTTGCCCATACAGAGCTTCCCGAAATGGGTGTAGGCGCAGTCCAGGGTGGCGTCCCCGAACGACGGTGTGTTCAAGCCGGTGGTGGTGGTCCACGTCGGCGTCCACGTTTCCCACGCGCCGGAGGTGATGGCGGCCAGGCGCTCGGCGGTAATCCGCATCCCGGCCTGCCAGTCCACATACGTCACTGGGGTCTCTCTTTCTAGTGGCTGACGATGGCGGGCTGTGCCAGGCGGATGTCGGCCCCACGGGCGTGGCTCTTGGTGATGCTGTTGACGGACCGGGTGACGGTCATGGCCTGCACCGTCAGATCGGTCGCGCCGCTGATGACGTACAGGCGGGCGTGGTTGTCGTCCGCGTCGCCCTCGGGGAAAACCACGGTCTCCGCCCCGCCCGCCGCGCGTTTCGCCCAGGCCCCGACCGTTGCCGTAGAGCCGCCGTTGGAGCCCGTGGTGGCCAGCACCGCCCACCCCGACCCGGACGGGCCGGGCGCGGCCGCGTCGTTGTCGTAGCCGTGCAGGGCCAGCAGCCACCAGCCCGCCTCCGTGGAGACGGCCGTGGTGAGCTCCACCGGGCCCGGGTCGTGCCCGTTGAGCGGGTCGGTGGCGAGCCCGTCGAGGTGCTCCTCCACCACCGGAGCCCCCGACGCTACGACCGACACGGCGGCCCACGGGGCCGACACCGACCGGGTGGCGGCGCGGGTGCCGGTCGCCCCGGCCGCCGCCAGGATCTCGGTGGCGTCGGCGAGCACCGACCACACCCCGGTGGTCTGCGCCCGGACGGTCATCGTGCCGGGCACGGTCCACGCCTCGGTGCCGTCCCACGGCACCCAGGCGCACACCAGCAGACCTGCGCCGGTCGCGTCCACGCTGGGGGCGACCGCGCTGGTGGCCGCCACGGTGTCGGAGTCGGCCGCAGCGCGCATCGGCGCCTCCTCCGGCTCGGTGCAGGCGGTCGCGGTCACCACCTCCCCGCCCACCCGCAGGTCGAACGGGAATTCGGCCGGATCGGTCGTCCACTGCGGGCCCTGTGTGGTGGTCACGTACAGGGCCGTGTCCGCCTCCCCGGCCGGATCCGCCAGGACACTGCCGGCGGTATCGGCCCGGCCGAGGACGTCGTCCCCCACCACGCCGACGGTCCAGGGCCCGGCCGGGCTGCAGTTCGCCCGTACCGTCCAGCGGGTGGGAGACAGCATCTCGGTGTAGCCCTCGGCCATCAGGGTGACCGCGCCAGCAGGATGCTGCGGAGGCAGACCGGTGACCTGGACCAGGTCCCCGGAGTCCAGGCGCAGCCAGTCCTCGATGACCTGCGGGGCGATCGCCAGCTCGGCGGACACGCTGGGGTAGCGCATGCCGGGCCAGGTCCCCAGGTGGACGCGCCACGCGGCGATGTCCGGCAGCTGGCCGTCGGATGCAGGGTTGAGGGTCAGCTGTTCCTCGTAGCGGCCGCGGCGGGCCACCGACTCCTCATCGACCACGCGCGCTGTGCTCCCGCCGCGGCGGGAGACCTGCACGTCGTTGCGGGTACCCGAGTCGTCTTTGACGGGCCGGAACGGGTTGGTGATCTCGCTGGCGCCGGCGTCCAGCTCCAGTACAGGGCGCTGGTTGTAGAGGCTGGTGCGGGTGCGGTAGCGCAGGCCGATTCGCTCGCGTTGCTCGCCGAGGATCCCGCCATCGACCGCCGCGCACTCCCGCAGCAGCTCCAGCAGCTTGCCCGGCCGCTGTGGCCCCATAGCGGCGGTGTCGAAGGGGCGGCCGACGACCCGGACCAGGATGCCCTCTTCGTCGCACAGCCGCGCGATGCGGGTGGCCGCAGCCTCCCCATCGAATCCGTGGTCGGCCAAGTTGTAGGCGAGCGTGTCTGGATCGGTGAACACGCCGAGGTGACCGACACGGAGTCCGTCCAGCGGCTCGGTGACGGCGATGGACACGCGAGTGGCATGCCCCGCGTCCCCCGACCACGAGGCGGCATAGGTGAGGCTGGACTCGCCGATGGAGATGTGGCGCACCTGCAACGTGGTGGTGCCGCCAGATGTCTCGGCGAATAGCTGGAGCCTGATCCACGCCCCGAAAATCGTCGACGCCGCGTTGATCAGGGTGGTGCGGTTGTCGTCGGTGTCGTACCCGTACACCAGCAGCTGCGGCGTCGTCGGATCGAACATCCCCGCGTGGATCTCGTAGCGGGCATAGGTGCCGCCGCTGGTGTAGACGGCCATCACCTGAGCTGGCGCGTCCGGTGCGGTGTCGGCGTGCATGACCATCTCCACGTGCCACGAGCCCGCCGCCGCAGCCGGTACGGCAGCGGTCAGGGACGCGCCGGTGCCCAGGCGGGGCAGCGCACGCGAGCCGGGCAGCGTGTCATCTGCCGCGAACTCGATGTCCCCGGAGACCTGCATCGGCTGCACACCGGGTGTGGGGCTGTACGCCTGGGTGGCGTCCCGGTCCTCTTCCAGCGGCCAGTACGCCACCGGGGAGAAGGACGGGATGCGGCGCCGCAGTGTCGATTCCAGCTCCTTCTGGCCTTGTGAGAGGCGACGCAGCAGTCCGGAGACGGTCACGCTGACGCGGGATTCGCCGTCGTCGGTAGCGGAGGACAGATCCCCGTAGGGCCAGTCCGGCTCCCACGAGTCGGTCTGCCCGGTGATCCGCGGGTGCCAGTTGGTGACCTCGGCGGGGGCAGTGACCGTCCACGGCAGTCCGGCCGAGTCGGTGACACCCGTGGTGCCCGGGTCCAGGTTCCGGAAATCCGGGCTGGCGACGATCGTGCCGCCGATCCCGTCCCGGACCTCAGCTCTATGGATACGCCCGGTCAGAGTGCTGCGGACCGCGCCGCTGACGCTGGTGTAGGACGGAGTGAGGGTGAGGGGCTCGGCGCTGGAGTACACCGAGGTGACCCCCGTGCCGTGGTGCGTGTAGACCTCCTCCCACGGTCCGTCCAGCGACTCGGCCCAGTACAGGACCACGGTGTAGCCGCCCGTCCCGTTGTCGACGTCCAGGGTCGCCCGGACGGCCGCACGGTGCGGGACCTGGGTGGGCAGGGCACCGCTGGTGATCCCGGTGAACGTGCTCTCGGTGCCGTCGGTCGTCCAGCCCAGCACGATGGTCGTGTTGGACAGGCGCAGCACGTAGGACCATGTGCCGTCGTTCGGGCCCCACTTCCCGATGAGGGTCTCCTCCAGGCCGGCCGTGTGCCAGTCGGCGGTGGCCTCCACGCGGAGGTCGAGGTCGCCGGTGATGTCCAGGGCTGGGGTGTCGGGGGTGGAGGCGTGGCCGTTGGGGTCGCCGTTCAGAGCCAGCCACGATGCGCCGTGCTGCACGGACAGCCGTCCGGGGACGCCCTGGTCGATGTACGGCCAGTACGGGCTCATCGGGTGGTCGGGGGTGTATCGGCCGTCGGGATTGTCCAGCGTCACGGACGCGCTGGTGGGCTGCACCTGGGCGGCCTCGGCGGCGCGGCCGCGGGAGATACCGATGGATTGGGCGTGGATGCTGGTGGTGACGTCGGTCCACTCCCACTCGGCCTGGTCGCCGGCCGGGTCCGCGCCGAACGCGAGCTCCAGCCGGATGGGCAGCCGGTCGTCGGGGAACGCCACAACCTTCCTCCTATCGTGTTTGTCCGAGGTGGGCCTGGACGTCGCCGCCGCCTTCGGTGTGGATGTTGTGCCGCAGCCACTCCAGCAGGGCGCGCGGCATGTTGGTGCCGTCGACGACGACGGTGGTTCCGGCCGGTTGCGCGGACCCCCGCGGTGGAGCGGCCGCCGCAGACAGCGGCAGCGCGGTCCTGGCGGTCATCCGCGTGGGGTTCACCAGGCTGGCCATCGCTTCGTCCACGACGCCCTGCCCGTCGCGGATGCCGTCCACGACACCGGCCGGGATCCAGCGGCCGATCTGGTCGCGCATGACCTTCGAGGGGGAGGCGATGCCCAGCGCCCGCGCGATCGGGCCGGGGATGCTGCTCTTCGCCCAGGAGTAGAGGGTGTTCCACAGCCAGCCGCCCATCGACCGGATACCGGCCCACAGGCCGCTGACGAGGTCGCGGCCCTTGCTGTACAGCAGCCCGCCCAGGCCACCGATCGCCCTAGTGATCCGGCCGGGCAGGCGCCTCGCCCACCACACGATCTGGACACCCTTGCGGACCGCGGCGTCCTGGAAGTCCTGCCAGGCGCTGGCCGCTTTCCGGTACAGGAGCCAGCCGAGCCCCGACAGGGCCGCCGTCGTGCGGCTGGGCAGGGTCTCCACGCTGCTGGTCCAGTCGGACCACACGCGAGAGATGGGGCCGGCGATGTAGTCGTCCCACAGCCCGCCGAACCAGTCGGAGATGGCGGCGCCGAGGACATCGAACACGATCCCGGCCTGGGTGGCCTTCTCCGAAACCCAGGTCTTGAGGGACTCCCACCACTCCGGGAGTTTCTCGGTCAGCGCGGAGATCATGCCGCCGACGAACGTCCAGATCATCGCCGTCGCGGCAGCCACCAGCGCCGCACCGACCACGATCGGCAGAGCAGCGATCGCAGCAACGAACGCCGCCCCCAACGCCGCCACCTTGAGAACCTCTTCGGGGTTCTCCATGACGTAGGTGCCGAACTCCTGCCCGGCCTCGACTACCGCGTCGATCAACTTGGGGCCGAGCTTGCGGACCTTCTCCCACGCCTTCTCGCCCAGCATCTGAAGCGCGTTCAGGACCTGATCCGGGAAGCCGTCCGCGCCCTTCCCGGCCTCGTCCCAGATGCCGCGCAGCGTTCCGCCGAGCTGTTCCAGGCCGCCGATCGCCGATCCCAGTCCCTCCACGAAGCCCTGGGTGAGTTGCCGGCGGAACCGCTCCACGCGCGCCCCGGCGCTGTCCCGCAACGTGTCCCCGAGGTCCTCGGCCGCGCCCTCCATGTTGCCCAACGACGTGGTGGCCTTGTCCACGTCCAGGGCGAACAGGTCGGCGCCGAGATTCTCGCCGGGGCCGCCGAACAGCTCCTGGACGACGCGGGCGCGCTCGGCGGACTCGGGCATCTTCCGCAGCTCATCGAGGACGCTGTCCAGGGCGTCGCGGGCCCGGTCGCCTCCAGCGCCGACATCGGCACCCATCTTCTTGCCGTCCAGCCCCAGTGCCTTGAACGCGTCCTGCACGGACTCCGAGTCCGACACGGCCTGAAGGCTGAACTCCTTCACCGCATCCGCGATCTGGTCGGTGTCCTTCACGCCCGCGTCGAGGCCCTGACGGATCAGGCCCATCGCGTCACGGCCGTCGAGGCCAGCCTGCTCGAAGATGCTGCCGTACTCGGTGATGGTCTCCATCGCGTCGGCGGCCCGCGAGTCCGTCCGGTCCAGGCCGGCGGCGATGAGGTCGAGCGCTTCGTCCGCGTCCTTGGCCATGCCGGACTTCATCAGCTGCCCGACACCGGTAGCGGTCTCACCCAGGTCGAACTCGAAGACGTTCGCGAGGTCGGCGACCTTCGTGGACACCTCTTCGATCTGCCGGTTGGTGGCGTCCGGCGGCAGCAGACCGGCGCCCATCACGCCGCGGATGGTGTCGGCCGCCGACTGGAAGTCGTCCACGATCGCTTTTGCGTACAGGTCCCCGGCCAGGTCCCCGTACCGTTCGGCCTCCTCGGGGGTGGCGCCGAGCTGCGCACCGAGCCGGGCGGTGATGCGGGATTGGTCCAGCGCCTCGGTGAACCCGGCGATCAGCGCCACACCGGCGGCCAGCCCTACGGCTGCGATACCGGCCTTGAAGGTCTGCCCGAAGGTGCCCGCGGTCGCGCCGCCGGCGTCGGCGGCGGGCCGGTCGGCACCTTCCGTGAGGCTTTCCCCGGCCGCGCGGCCGGCGTCGGCCCCGGCGTCGTCCGTACCGCGCCGCAGCGTCTCGCCGAAGCTGTCCCCGGCGCCGCGCCCGGCGTCGGTCCCGGCCTGCCGGGCCGGTTCTGTCAGGGCGCCGCTCAGGGCCCGCTGCGCCTCCGCAGAGAACCCCCTCATAGAGGGGATCAGGCGGACGAAAGCGACTCCGACTTCCTCGGCCACGACGGCTCCCCTTTCCCTGGGTGTGGTGGCCCCTTATGGGGTTGGGGCGGGCCCGTACTGGGCCAGGAGCTCGGCGACCTCGCCCGGCGACCGGTCGGTGCGGCCGGTGGTCAGACCCGGCGTCTTCTTCAGCGGGCTGATCGGCTTGGGCCGCTTGCGGCCCTTGGCGCCGTCCTTCGAGCGCTGCCAGTTCGCGGTGCGCAGCTCATCGACCACCAGGAACAGCAGATGCTCGGTGGTGGTGTAGCCGTCCGACCCGGCGGCCTGCGCGGTGAGGCTGTGCGGGTCGGCCAGCAGCGAGGTGTGCAGCAGCGTGATCTGCCCCAGCGGCAGGTCCTCGGGCCGCCCGGCGCCCCGCAGCAGCAGATCGGCCGTCAGCGCTTGCGACGCTTGCGGGGACGCGAGGACGGCGAGGGCTCTTTTCCCACGCGCCCCGAGTGGCGGATCCAGGCGCGGGCCAGGTCCGCGCCGACCGTGGTCGGCATCTCCATGATCGCGTGGTAGGCGTCCGGGTCGGCGATCTCCTTCAGTACCGTCTCGTCGCCGGTCCGGATCCGGTTCGCCTGGTGACCGGAGACGGTCTGGGCGTTGGGCAGGCGGTAGGTGCGGCCGTCCAGGCCGATGAACTCGAACGGCTCCTCGGAGAGCTCTTCCACCGCCTTGCGGGCGTCGAATGCTGCCATGCGCGGATCTCCTTGCGGGGTATGGGCGCGGATCGAACGGGGAGCCCCGTGGCGCACTCCGCGCGAGATGCGCCACGGGGCCGACTAGGCGGCCGGGGTCAGGAGGTGATGTCCTCGCCCCACGCCGAGCTGTTGGAGAACTTCGTCATCAGCACGCTGTTGTCGTCCGGGTAGGCGGTGATCGTCACCGGATACATGACGGCGCTGCCGGACTGGTAGGGCACTTCGCCCCGCTCGGTCAGCTCGGCGTTGCCGAGGTGGATGCGGATCAGGTCGTCGCCGTCGACGACGTTGAGGACGAAAGTGCGCCGGTCCGAGGTGGGGGCGGCGACCTCGATCTTCCACTCGTCGGCGTTCGCCTCCACCGTGGAGCCGGGGTAGAACAGCTCCAGGTTGGAGCCGCGGGTCTGGATGAGGGTGCAGGACAGGGTCAGCACGCTCTCGGTGCGCGCGGCGCGCACGACGGTGGCGTTCTGCCAGGCGACGATGTTGTCGACCGAGTCGTCCCAGTTCTCGGTGACGCCGTCCTCGGACACGTAGCCGTGCCCCTTGTAGGCGGCGTCCAGCGCCGTGCTGGCGTCGGTGGGGGCGGTGGTACCGAGTGGGGCGCTGAACAGCTCCCCGGTGATCGCTACGCGGACTTCGTCAGCGACCAGGGCCATGGTGATCTCCTCACAAGGGGTTTGGCAGGGGCACCCGGGCGCGCGGACTCACCGGGGGAAACAGTTGGTCAGGGGGCTGGTTCGATCGCGTTGTTGGCGCGGACCAGCAGGGAGTAGGTCGCCCACACCCGCGGGCTGCCCGTGACGGGGTCGTCGTCCAGGCGGGGGCCGAGGAACTCGCTCACGCGGTAGCAGGGGACGCCCAGCAGGCTGGTGCCGGACAGGGCCCACACCTCGGCGCGTACGGCCAGGGCGAGGTTCATGGCGGCGGCGTCGTCCGGGTCCCAGCAGTGGACGTCGACGCGGGCGGCGTCGCGGACGGGCGGTTCGGCCTGCCCGCCGACGCGGCGGACCTGCACCAGGCGGTCCGGGCGCGGGTCGGGGACGCGGGAGACCACTGGGACCGGGGCCCGCAGCGGCGTGAGGTAGCCGATCAGGGCGGCGTTCAGGTCGGGGAACCCCATCACAGGGCCTCGATCTCGATCGGGCCGGTGATGGTGTGCAGCGGCACCCACCACACCCGGCCGGGTTCGTGGGTGAGGGCCAGGCAGTCCTCGGTGACCTGCGGGGCCTCGGCGACGCCGATCCACTCGGTGGTCCCGTCGCCCACCTGCCACCGCACGCGGTGCGTCGGGCCCGGCGGGTCAGTCCCTCGCTGCATCGATGGCACCTCCCAGGATCCGGCGCTCCCGCTCGATCCGCAGGCTGGAGGGGTGGATCGCGATGACGGTTGCGCCGGCGCGCTGAGCGCCGGTGTAGGTGTCGGCGATCACCCGGACCGGTTCGGACACGTGGGAGTCGGCGGTGGCCTCCTGGAACTGCGGGTCGGCGACCGCCCGCACCTGGTCGGCGCGGCGCTGCAGATCGGCGCGGACCCCGTCGGAGCGCAGCAGCGCCCGCGCCCCGCGGGACCTCAGACGGAACCTCACAGCAGCCATGTGGCTCTCCTATCCGTCGACGATGCGCAGCGTCAGCTCCGTGTGATGCGGCTGCGTGCTGCCGGTGGCGGCCATCGCCAGGGGGTTGTAGAACGGGCCGGGCTGCCCGTCGACCTCGAACGTGACCGGCCCCGAGGGGTGGGCGTCCCACTCGATACGGGCCCGGCGCGGCACGGTCGCGTCGGTGACCATCAGCCACCGCTCCTGCATCGGGTCGGCACCGACGACGGGGATCTGCGCCCGCGACTGCTGCTCCAGCCACGCCGAAGCGGTCGTCCGGCTGGCGGCCTCGCCGTAGTCGTAGGCGGTGTTGCCGTAGGCGCTGGTGGAGGTGGCCGGGGCCACGACGGTGACGGTGTGCGGCATCAGCCGCGGCGGCACCCTGCTGCTGGCCATCACAGGGCCCTGGTCTGGATCGTGGTGGCCTTCCGCCGGTACCGCTTGAGGACGTCCCGGTCGGCCTGGGTGATGCCCACCGACGCGCCGGAGCTGCCGGAGCCCTGCTGGACTTGGTAGTTGTAGGCGCCGATCCGCTCGGACACCATCCCGGCCACCATCGACGGGGCCAGGAGCGTGCGCAGCACCATCGCGCACACCACCGCCACCACGTCGTCGGGCACCTCGGCGTAGCCGTGGCTGTAGGTCACCCGGTAGGTGTTCACCGCGCCCCAGCCGTCCGACCACGTCTCGGGCAGGTTCAGCAGCCAGTCCGTGGACGGCGGCCACACGTCGACCTTGTCGATGCCGTCCCACGTCCACGATCCGACCGGCAGGGTGATGTCCGGGATCGTGTCGGAGCCACCGACCGCCACCACGCTCGTGACGTCCGTGACCGGCCGCTGCGGCAGCCGCACGGTGGTGCCCACCGGCCGCAGCACCACTTCGTCGCCCACCACCTGGGTGAAGTCCTGGCCGGTGTAGCCGCGCACCAGCGCCGAGGCGTCGGCCAGCAGCGCATCCGCGCGGGCCGTCTCATCGGCTGTCAGGTCACGCCCCAGCCGGGATTCGAGATCCGTCGTCGTCGCGAGCGGAGCCACCTCGCACCACCTCCTCTACCGCGGTCACCCACCGCTCCAGCTCGGGAGCGGGGTCCAGCTCGGCCGACCGTGCCCGGGCCCGGCTACTGGCCTGGCCCCACACGGCCGGATCGTCCAGGAGCCGCCGCAGAGTCTGCTCCCAGCCGGCCACGTCGTCCCGGCCCACGAACAGCCCGGCGGGCCCGAGGGACTCGCGCAGGCCCGGGGTGGGGTTGGCGATGACGGGGATACCGGAGGCGAGGGCCTCCACCGCGGCCATGCCGTAGGACTCGTACCGGGACGGCATCAGCAGTACCCGGGTGCGGGACCACACGTCCCGGCGCATGTCCGTGGTCTGCGGCACGATCTCCACGGTCGGCCGCGGCATGGCGATCTGCCTACCGTGCGCCCCCATCACCCCCAGGAACCGCACGTCGGGCATGCGGCGGGCGAGCTCGTACAGCAGCGGGGCGCCCTTGTCCTCGTTCAGGTTGACCAGCGTCACCGCGTCCCCCGGGGTGGTGGCGTGCTGGTGCGGCCACACCGGCGGGTGCACCACCACCGACCGGGCCACCCTGGCGGCGTACTTCTCGGCGATCCAGGCGGTGTTGAACACCACCAGGTCCGGCTGCTTGGCCAACAGGCCGCGGTTGAGGGTGAAGTCGTTGTGCATCAAGAACACGGACTTCGCGCCGATGGTGCGGGCGACGTCGATCCCCAGGCCGGTGTTCTGGTGCTGGGTGATCACCACGTCCGGGTCCTCGGCCCGCACCGCGGCGGCCGCCTCCCGGGGCCCGGGCCGGGACAAGCCCCGCACACCTTCCCACCGCCAGTGCTGCGGGGCGTGCGGGGTGTGCGTGGTGGCCACCACCGCTTCGTGGCCGGCGCGCTGCAGCGCCACCAGCAGCGTGTGCAGCATCGTCTCCGACCCGGCCATCCGGTACGGAACGCAGAAGTGCACCAGCGCAGCGACCTTCACCCGGTCACCTCCGGTAGCCGAAGCGGTCGGCGCGCCCATCCAGCAGCTGCCACACCCGCAGCGGGTCGACGTTCGCCCGGGTGCGGTGGTTGACGGCCGTGGACACCCGGCGGGCCGCCTGGCGGTCGACGCGCACGCCGAGTGCGTCGCCGAGCTCGGCCAGCGCCCAGACCTTGCGCAGGTCCTCCACGCGCAGCTTCACGTCCGCCACCGCCGCGCACCGGGTGTTCCAGGCCACCCACCACTCCACGGCGGCCTCCAGCGGCGGCAGCCCGTCGACCTCGGGGCAGTGCTCGCGGGCGAACCGCGCATACGGGCCGTCGGCCTGGTCGGGGTGGAACAGGTGGGTGCCGACCAGGGAGCGGACCACCGCGACGGGGTGGCGCACCACATGGGCGACCGGCCCGGACCAGGCGCGGGACTCGAGGTCCGGCAGCGCCAGCCATGAGGAGTCCCCGTCCAGCCCCGGTGTGCGGTCGCCGGTGCCGTCCGGCCGCCACCAGCCCTCATGACCGCAGGTGGCGCCGGAGGCGCGCAGCAGCTCGGCGACGTAGCCGGTGCCGGACCGGCCGGTGCCGACCACGGCGAACCGCGGCGCACCCTCCGGTTTCTTCGCCGGCGTCCTGGCCGTGGACGCCGACTTGCCGCTGCTGGTGGTCTTCTTCGCGCGGCGGGGCGCCGCCGCCTTCTTCGCGGCGACACCCCCCTCCTTCTTCGCGGCCGTCATCAGGAGCTGGCCGGGACGACCGCGGCGAACGGGAACTTGCCCGTGGCCGTGTCGGCGTTCGGCCCCAGGCGGGTCGCGGGGTTCGCCCGCGCCCACGCCACCCGCATCACCGCACGCCACACGGTGGAGTCCTGCTGCATGGCGTTGAACACCACCGCGCCGGTCTCGTCGGTGATGACACCGGACTCGTGGCGGGTGAAGGTGATGTCCTGCCGGATACCGATGATGCTCTTGGACCAGTCACCGTGGATCACGGACGCCGCGGTGGAGTCCCAGGCGCCGTTGGCGACCTCCTGCATCGGGAACCCGTACAGCCCGGACTGGCCGGGGCCGGACAGGTCCCGCTGGTAGATCGGGGTGCCGTCGGTGGACCGCATCCCGATCAGCTCCCACCCGAAGCCGGGCTCCGCGGCGAACCCGGTGGTGGTGAACCCGCGCTGCTTGAGGACCCGCGCGGACAGGGCCACGTCGGCGGCGATGTCGTCGCCGGTGCCCTCGGTGGTGGTCTGCCCGGCCGCCGTGATGGACGTCATCAGATCGTCCGGCCACGTGGCCGGCTTGTTCACCCCGAAGAAGATCGCGGAGTCCAACGCCTTGCCCATCGCCTCCACCAGCTGCGGGCGGGTCTCCTCCCACACGGGGAACGCGTTGTCCTGCTCGTAGGCGTGGGGGATCGCCACCAGCACGGCGAGGTCCTCCACGATCAGGTTGACGCCGGACCACTCGGCCTTCGTGGTCTCCTTCAGGTCGGTGAAGTCGTTGGACGACTGGCCGACCCAGTAGGCGCCGGCGAGCGCGGAGGTGGCGGCCATCCGCGCCTGCCGGGTGGACATCGTCCGCCGCCGCGACAGGCGCAGCGCCGCGGACGTCTCGGTCATCTGCTTGATGACCTCGTTGGACCACTCGATGGGCAGCAGATCGGCGTTGCTGCCCGCGACGTTGTCGTATCCGGCCATACGGCCACTCCTTGGGTGTCATGGCCGCTGGCGCGGCCAGGTCAGTCGGCGGAGCGCTTGGCGCGCATCCACTCGTTCATGTCGGTCGGTCCGCTGCCGCCGGGCGGCAGCGCGCCGGGGGTGAGGTCTGCCACCGGGCGGGACGCGGCCCGCGCGGCCGGCTGTGACGGGAGCGCCTTCAGCAGCTCCTCGGCGTCGGCCTTCAGCTCGTCCTCGTTGGATCCCTTCAGGCGCGCCACGAGCGGCGCCGGGACGCCCAGCTCGGCGGCGACCTTCTGCCGCAGCACCTCCCCGCGGTACTGCTGCGCCTCGGCCTGGGCGGCCTGCAGCTGCTCGGCGAGCTTCTGCGCCTCGGTCTTCTGCGCCTCGGCGACCTTGTCGTACTCGGCGGCCTTGGCCTTCAGGTCGTTGTAGTCGGCGTACTTGGACCGTTCACGTGCCAGCCGCTCGGCCACGATCCGGTCGAGGTCGGCCTGGGTGAACGTCTGCCCCTGCCCCTGGCCCTGCTGTTGCCCGGGCTGGGCGTTGGGGGCACCGCCCGCAGGCGGCATGTTCGGCTCTTCAGCCATGAGATGTGCTCCGTGAACCCGTCGGTGTATCCGGCCGTTTCAGCGCAGGCCGTCCGCGCGTCCCCGCCCCGGAAGCGGGCGAGGAGGTCTCATGTGCCGGTGTTCCGGCTGGTCCAGTAGGCGCGCCACGCCTCCACCGACTCCCGGCCGCTGGTGCCAGCGGTGACGTCCTTGTACGTCTCGTACAGCTCGCGCACCTCCTCCGGCTCCGGCTCCCGCCGGTACAGCGGCTCCGGGGTGCACCGGTCGTGGTCGTGCGCCTGGAAGTCGACCGTGCCCTTGGAGTACACGGCGCCCCGGCTGATCAGCAGCGCACAGAACGCGCACGGCGAGGACCCGGTACGGCGCCACCCGGCGATCTCGTCGCGCTCGGCGAACGTCCGCATCGTCGTCGCCCGCGACCCTTCGAGGACCAGGCGCTCTGCCGCGCCCTGCAACTGGGTGGACATCGCCCGCACCGCGCCCTCCGGGCTGCCGGTGGCGGCCACATGCCGCTTGAACGCCACCGGCCCGGTCACGCGCAGGCTGGTAGTGATCTGCTGGCCGGGCAGAGCCACCCGCACCGGGTCCAGCGTCACCCCCTCGAGGGCGGCGTGGCGCCGCAGGTAGGCGCGGGCCAGGCGAGCGGTCGCCGACTGGCCGACGGCGATCTCCCGCTGCATCTGTACCGAGACGCCGTCCCACCAGGAGTCAATATCGTCCAGGTCCGCGCCTCGCACCGCGCGGCGGATCCGGTCCAGCACCAGGCCGGCGACCTGCAGGACGCTGCGCTGGTGCGCGGCCGTCAGCGCCTGAGCCTCAGGAGACGGCACCGGCGGGCTCCTGCTGCTGCGGCGGTGTGGCCGGAGGCTGCTGGGCGCCGGGCTCGGGGGTGTCCATCAGCGCGGCGAGAGACGCCAGCGCGTCCCCGTCGTCCGCAGCCGCCTTCCACCGCTCCACGTCCTTCTGGGTGATGCCCGGCAGGAAGGACCACAGCTCCTGGGGCGGCACCCCAAGCATCTGCGCGGCCTTGCCCCAGGCGTCGACCACCTGGGCCAGGGACCGAGGGGTGGTGTCGCGCCAGACGACCTCGCCGGAGGTGTCCTCCCACGTGTCGGTGTCGCCCATCGCCAGCCCGGCCAGCCGCAGCGTCTGCTCCACGCTCTCACCGAAGCTGGTCTGGTGCTCGGAGATGTCCTGCCGGTGCCCGGCCTCCAGCGCCGCCAGCGCCTCCGCCGAGATGTTGGAGACGGCGTTACCGACGACCAGGTTGTGCGGCGGGATCTGCGCCACCGACGCGATGTACAGCAGCGCCTTGTCCCGGCTGGTGAGGTAGCCGTCCAGGCTGGTCTGCCCGAACTCCCCGAACTTCGCTTCGTGGTCCTCGGCGTGGAACAGCCGGTCCACGCCGACGTCGAACGGCTGGATCGGGTTGCCGTTGGCGTCCTCCTCGATCGTCATGCCGGTGACCCACCGCTGCCGGAACGCGGCGTAGTGCTGCGCCATCAGCAGCGCGTAGGTGCTCTGGTTCAGCTGCCGCTGCACCGGCAGCAGCGGCTCCACCTTCCCCCGCGGCCCGTCGTCCAGGTCCTCGAAGGAGTCGGCGTACCGCACCAGCGGCGTGACGCCCAGGCCGTGCGCCTCCGTGGCCAGCAGCTTGGAGGCGGTGCCTTCCTCCGCCACGGCGACGGTGTGCACCTGCTGGTCGTCCATGACGCGGGCGGTGCGCCGCTTGTGGCCATCCACGGTGCGCGTTCCGCCCCACACCAGGCCCAGCTGCGGCCACTCGTCCACCATCGTGTCCTCGTACAGGGCGGTGCACCGCCGAGGCGACAGAGGCGTGATGACCGGCGCCGGGCGGCCCTTGAGCACCAGGGCGTAGGAGACGCCGTACTGCACAGCGGCGCGGAACAGGCCGGCCTGGCGGGCGTCCATCCGGTTGGACTGCCACACCGCGTCCCACACCGGCGAGGACTCGCCGCGGCCGGGCCGGTACCCGTCCACGTACAGCGCCTGCGCCACGCTGGTGACCACCAGCGGCAGCACGTTGAACCGGGACTGGTCGACCAGCTGCTTGTACTCCTCCGTCGCCTTCCTGGGCACGTAGATGTCGTTGGTCTTGCCGGTCACCGCGGCGTGGATCGGGTCCAGCCGCCGGGCCTCCTGCCTGCGGGCGTCTATCAGCCCGTCCAGCGCGCCCAGCACGTCCTTCTCGGTCTCCAGTGCCACCCCGGTCACCTCCACCCCACCACGCGCCCGCTGCGGCGCTTCTTCGGCTTCTTGTACTTGGCCCACTCAGGGGAGGACAGGACCATGCGGCGCACCATCCGCGCGCCGATCGCGCACACCGCCAAGTCGATCTTCTTCGGCGACTCGCGGTTCTCCTTCGCGACGGACACGCCGTACCGGTTCGGCCGGCGGCGGGCGTTGAGGACGTGCCGCTGCAGCCGCGAGTCCCCGTCATGCGTCAGGTCCCGCTCCCGGATATCGATCTCGGCCCGCTCGCACGCCTGGGTGAAGTCCCGCAGGTGCCCGCGCATGTCCCACGCCACCGGGTGCGCGTTCCGGCCCACCGACGCCTGGATGAGGAACTGCTCTCCGAACTCGGCGCCCCAGGCGTCGACGTAGGACTCGAACTCGGCCAGGTCGGCGAAGAACGCGACCACGTTCCGCTCGGCGATGACGCGGCGGACGGTCAGGTCGACGTCGGCGCGGTCGACCTGCCAGCCCTTGCCGTCCGGCCCGGCCGGTTTCTCCCAGCAGCCCAGCGTCATCACGTGCCCGGTGGCCATGTCGCACCCGACCAGACCGGTGGCGTCGTCGCTCTTGGAGCCGTCGAAGAACATCACCATCGGCGCGTCCTCGGCGATGTGCAGATCGGGCCGGGCGCACGCGGTCCAGGACGGTTTCGTCGTCCAGCCGTCCCGCGACGCGGTCGGCTGGTTGAAGAAGTACCGGCGGGACTCCTCGGGGTCCTTCTCGATGTTCCAGAACTCGGCCTCCACGATGCCGCGCAGGTCCAGCACGTCCCCGAACGGCCCGTACACCTCCCGCAGCGCGCCCACCATCGCGTCCAGGTCGGCCAGGTCCACCTCGGCCGGCGCTTCCCGGTGGTCCCACAGCAGCCGCCGCTCACGCACCCGCCCCTCGGCGATCATCTTGGCGCGCTCGTGGAGCTTCTCGAAGACGCTGTCCTCGCCCGGCTGGTACATCGTGGACGTCAGCAGCGCCCACGGCGCCGCCTCCCGCCGCTTGCGCAGGTTCCGGTCCACCGTCCGGTACATCTGCCGCAGCTCCGGCAGCACGTACAGGTGCGGCTCGTCGAAAACCGCCAGGGTCTCCTTACCGCCGTCCCGGCTCGCCGCGGCGGCGGTCGACGGCCGGATCTCCCCACCGTGCGGCAGGAACACCCTCGTGAGGCCGGCGGTGTTCGACGGCAGCCCCTCGGCCAGCGGCCCGTGCTCGAGGTTGTAGTTGATGTTGTCGTAGGTGTTCCCGGACTGGGACTCCTCCGTGGCCAGACACCGGATGAACGGATACGTGATCGGGCGGCCCATCGGCTCGCCCGGCTCGTACTCGTACACGAAATCCCGCCACCGGTACATCTCCCCGCCCTGGGCCCACCCGGCGAACCGCACCGGGGCGAACGCCTCCGCCAAGCTGATGAACCCAGCCAGCTCACTCTTGGCCCGCCCTTTCGCGCGGGAGATCGCCACCGTGTCGTACAGCCGCCGCCCGGTCTGATCGTGGGCGTAGCAGTCCAGGATCAGGCCGGCGAACTCATCGTCCAGCGGCAGGTACTCGCCGCCGTGCCGCGGATGCAGCGGCACGCCCTGGACATCGCCCGGCCCATGGACGCAGAACCACTCGACCCAGGCCAGCACCACGCCGAGCGACCGGTGCCGGTCATGCTCGGGGGCCCGCACCAGCTCACGAGGCATCGGTGAGCCTGCGCCTGCGCTGCGTCAGGTCGGCCACGCCGTCCGGCGGCGCCGCCGCGGCCTGCGTCACGCTGCCGTCCTCCACCACGGTCCACCGCAGCGCCGCCATCCCCTTCGGAGTCAGGCCGAGACGGTCATCCAGCTCCCGCATCTCGCGGCAGATCGCCAACCGCCCGGATGCCAGCGCGGCCAGACGCTGCACCAGCTCCTTGACGGCCTTCCCGTCCTCGCCCTCCAGCAGCTCCAGCGCGTCCAGCGAGTGCACGGCGCCGATCGCGACCAGGTCGTCCTCCAGCGACGCGCGGCGGGCGATCATCGCCTCATGCCCCGGGGCCCAGGCGCAAGCCTGCGGCGTGCTCCACGCCCACTTCCACCAGGCGCGGCCGCACCGGCCGAGCTTGAGCCAGGACGGCGGCCGCGGCGTCGGCCCTTCGCGGCCGGTCACGGGCAGCTTCGTGGTGGGCACGGTCGGCGCGTTGCGGCGGCGCCGGTTCTCCGACGGCAGGGGCCCGGGCATCGTCCACCTCCCGTCAGAGCAGAGCGTCGATCACCTCGGTGAGGTCGGCCAGTTCGGTCGGGGCCTGGTCGTAGCGCTCGCCGAGCGCGATGTACCGGCCCGCCCCGTACACCTCAAGCGCCGTGCCATCCGGCCGGCGGATACGGCGGCCGCGCCGCACGGTGCCGCGGCCCCAGATGTGCAGCCCGGTCCCGGACCGGGAGGTCTCCACGTAGGTGTCCGGGCAGCGGTCCAGGATGGCGCGCGCCCACGGCGTCACCTCGCCGCCGGTCAGGCAGTGGTCCAGGTCGATGCACACCACCTGGTCGCCGTCGGCCAGGACGTAGCCGAGGCCGGCGCCGCGCCCAGAGCGGGCCGCAGCAGCGTGGTCGGTCCAGGTGGCCGGATCGGTGACCGAGGCGGCCGCGCCGGTGTCGGCGCGCAGCGGAACCTTGTCCTCACCGGCCCGAACCCACCGCTTCTGGGCCCGCATCTCGGCCGGAATCGCGCGCCGGGCGCGGTGTGCGGCGACCCTGCAGCGGGTGCTGCAGTACCGCTGCGGCCGGCCGACTCCGGCCCGGCGCAGCTGCTCACCGCACTGCTCGCACGCTGTCCTGATCACGGCACCAGTCTACCGTGCCTGTAACGAAACAGCCCCCCGATCAGGGCAAACGATCGACCCAGCACGGTCGATTCCGTGTGCCGGACCGTACCGCGGAGCCGGGCCAATCAGCCCGGCCACCCCCTGCCAGGCCGCCAGCGGCCCACCTGCGGCCGCCCTGCCCCCGCCCCGGTCCAGAGCGCGGAACCCGTACACGGCGCGAGTTGCTATGCCGCACCGCTGGCCCTGCGACGGGGCGGGAGGGGTCACCCCCACCCCGGCAACGCTGCTGGTCAGAACGGTGGACGCTCCATCTCCTCGCGTGCCCGGCGCCGAGCCTCGGCCAGCGGATCCGGCTTGGGTTGCTCGATCAGGCCTGGATGAGCCTCGGTGGGCCGGCGGCGGGTGGGCATCTCGCCCCGGGCGGCTCGTGCTTGCAGCGCGGTGCGGCGGCGGTGGTGCGGCCCGCACAGGGTGCGGAGGTTGTCCAGGGTGTGGTCGTCGGGGTCGCCGATGTGGTCGGCGTCAGTGCCGGGGTTGGGGCACTGCTCCCCGTCCTCCACCCAGGTGCAGCGGTGTCCGTCCCGGGCCAGGGCTTGTTCCCGGAGGGCCTTCCACCCCCGGGGTAGGGGCGTCCGGCGCCTCTCCGAGGGGCTTGCCTGCCAGTGTTCTCCCACTGCTCACCCCCGTGGTCCGGTGCGGGCCGCCTACTTGTTGTGCTCGGCTACGAGCTTGTCCAGCCGCTTGTTGAGTGTGTTGATGTAGTCCTCGCTGGAGGGGACTTCGTCGGTGCGCCAGCTGAGCATGAACCGGCCGGCGGCGTGGTACTCGCGCTCGCTGCTTCCCTCGCTCATCGTGTCGGCCCAGTGCTTGGCGGACTTGGGCGTCTTGAGCTCGTAGATCAGGACGCGGTCGGTGTCGATGCGGGCGACGACCGCGTTGGGGTTCCCGTCGTCTTCTTCGACGGGGCCGGGGTTCTGGTCGCCCAGGCTGATGGTGTGGGCCTTGTCGAGGGTGTCGGCGACCTCTTGGAGGGTCAGCTCGTTGGCCTCGGCGGGCTTGCTGCTGTCGCTGCTGGTGCTGCAGCCGGTGAGGGCGAGGATCGCGGCCGCGGCGAGCGCGGCGGTGGTGGTGTGTATGCGCATCCGGTCATGGTGCTCGCTCGCGGGCGGGCGTGGGTGGGGTGTTGCCGGTCTGTGATGGCGTGGCCGCCCGAGGGTCCTCGTTCTCCTCGGGCGGCCTGCCGCTCCCACCTGCACCCACTCCCGCCCCCACGGGGTGGTCTGGCCGCGCAGGGCAGGGCAGCACCCCTGCTGTCGTACCTGCCCTGCGCGGAGTCGGTGTGGTGCCACAATCGCCAGGTGGATCCAACGATTACAGGCGCCTGGATCGCCCTGGGCGGGGCCGCCTTGGGTGGGCTAGGCGGCTACCTGGCTGGGCGGGCCCAGGCGAAAGGGACCGTGGACGGAGTCAAGCTCCAGCTACTGGGGCAGCGCGAAGACGCGCTGTGGCAGGCGGAGCGCGATGCTTACGCGAGGCTCTATAGCCAGTTCAACCAGGCACGAATCGAGATCGGCCACCTTATCGGCTTGTACGAGCTTGATAGAGGGGCGGCGCGAGCTCTGGCAACGGCAGGGACTGGTTCTCGAGAAGAGGCTCTTGCCACCCTGCAGAGCACGATCAAGGAGTGCTGGTACCAGGAGTGCCTTCTGAAGCTCAGTGCCCCGTCTGAGCATGCGCGGATTGCTGCGGGCGTTCGGGACGAACTGTCCAATGTCATGAACGTGTTGCATCCGTGGTGCGCGACCAGAGCTGCCGGAAGAGGGGAAGCGGACAGTCTGAAGACCGAGTTGGATCAGCGGATGGCTGCCTTCAGAGAGGCTCTCGACCGGTTCGCGAGCGATATCCAGGGATGGCTCGCCAAGCCGCGCATGCACGGTTCGGTGATGCCGCGCGGGCGCTGGCTGGGCGGAGAAGTCCGTAGACAGGACTGAACGTCGAAGGCCCCGGACCGGCGAACGGTGCGGGGCCTTCGGGCATACGTCTGCGGAAAGATCGTGACATGCTGTAATGCCGCTGGTCAAGCGCGGCGCTGCCGGGTCTGGTGCAGGGCGATGACCTCCTCGGTGTCGTACCAGGGCTGGCGGGGGGTTCCGCCGACGCGGTGGAGGTGGCCGCGGCGGACGAGCTGGCGGACGCCGTCGAGGGTGATGCCGAGCTGCTGGGCGACCTGGTGGGCGCTCATTCGGCCGGGCGGGACGTGCAGGGGCTCCATGGTCACTTCACGGCGGTGGGGTCAGGGTGGAGGGTCGCGGCGAGGGCGAGCCAGGTCTCGGGCGGGTAGCTGGTGCCACACCAGCGGCAGCGGATGAGGGCGGTGCCGGCGGTGGCGCGGAGGACGGCGCCGCACTGTTCGCCGCCCGCGACGGTGGCCGGGCAGTAGCCGACGCGGGTGGTCTTCACGGGCGGGTTGACGATGGAGACGACGGAGCGCTCCAGGTCGCGGATCTCTTCGGCGAACGCTCCGGCCATGGGCCAGCTCGCGGCGATCCAGTCGAGGTTCATGCTCAGGGCGCGGGCGGCGACGGTGACGCGCCGTTCGGTGGTTCCGGTCGCGGCGGGCTGGCCCCAGCCGCGGTCGTGTTGCATGGCGCTGCGCCAGTCCTCCAGGACGCTGACGATGCCGCCGGGGCCTCGGAGGCTGAGGGCGGGCTCGGAGGCGGGGAGGGGGGCTTCCACGGGCGTGGTGCGGCTGAGTTCGGGGCGGCGGCCGGTGGGGTGGAGGAACGCGGCCAGCGCGGCGTACAGCTTGGGCATCCGGTCGAGGCGTTCGGCGGTGGCCTTGGTGCAGCCGGGGCACAGGTGGTGCTCGGCTGTGTCGGTGTGGAGCTCGCGCTCGCACAGGCCGCAGGTGGTCACCTGATCTCCTCCGCGTCTACAGGAGGGGCCTCGGTGGAGGGGAGGTCACGGACGCAGTACCAGGAGGTGCGCACCGTCCGTCCGTTCTTCCGCTCGACCTTCCACTCCGCAGGAAGGCGGCAGGGAGGGAGAGCAGCGGCTCGGCGGTCGAGCGTGGAACGGCAGGGTTCTGTACGGCCGTTCGGCTCGTCGGCGTGCCGGGGCCAGCCGCCGCTGCGCCAGGTGGCGGTGACCGTGTCGTTGCCGTCCTGCCAGCGCCAGGTGGGGCTCGGGGGATTACTCACGGGCTTCTCCTTCGTGGTGTGCTGGGAGAGGGCGGCCGGCCCCGGTAGCGGCGGGGCCGGCCTGTTACGCGGCGGGAAGGACGAGCTGGCTCAGAACGCGGCTGACGCGGTTCTGGTCGATGAGGTCGGCGACGTCCCCGGCCGTGCTGCCGCGTGGCACCTGGATGCCGAGGCGGCGGCAGAGACCCAGTTGTTTCGAGGTCGGCTTTCCGGACCTCCAGCGGGCCTGGCGGGCGACGAATGCTCCCGGCGCCAGCGCGCGCGCCTGCTGTTCCAGCCACGTCAGTGCTTCCGGCAGCGGCCGCGCGATGTCCTCCTTCGGCGGGTGCACACCGTCGAATTCGGTCCAGCGACGCATCCGGTACAGCCGGGTTCCGGGGTCACGGGTCAGGAACAGGAACACAGTGGACGTGGGACTGATGAACCAGGTGCCGTCCGAGGCGCGCAGCCAGCGGATCGCAGACGAGCCGAACAGATTGATCTCCTCGGCCTCGACCCGTGCGGCCATCGCGCGCTGCTTCTCTGCAGCCTCGGCCTTCTCTGCCTCCTCGGCGATCTCCCGGAGTGTCTTGCCCTCCTCGGCCTGGCCGATCTCGCGCGCGGTCAGGTCGACCATGCTGGCGAGCTTGTGGCGGGTCGAGGCGCCCATGACGTCCAGCAGCAGCGCGTCCCGCTTGCCGGGCGCCGGTCGGAGCGCACGGCCGGCCATCTGTACGTACAAGCCGGGGCTCTTGGTCGGCCGGGCGATGACGACGCAGCTGGTGTGTGGGGCGTCGAACCCCTCGGTGAGCACCATGCAGTTGGTGAGCACTTGGATGTCCCCGGCCTCGTACCGGGCGAGCGTTGCGCGGCGTTCGTCGCGGCTCATGTCGCCCCACACTGGGGCCGCCGTGATGCCGACGGCTTGCAGGGCCGCTGCCGCGGCCTGGGCGGTCGCGACGGTCGGGGTGAAGACGACGCCAGGGCGCTCGCCGGCGTGCTCGACGTAGGCCCTGGCTATGGCGTCCAGCGCGCCGGAGTCCTCCAGCGCCTGCCCCAGCTGGCCGTCGACTAGGTCACCGCCGCGGGTGCGGACCTTATCCAGGTCGAGGGTGTCGACGGTGATGCGCTTGCCGCGGACGTCGCACAGGTAGCCATCGCTGATCATGTCGAGGATGTCGAGGCGGAACACGACGTTGTCCCAGACCTCGGCCAAGCCGCCGTCGGTGCGCGTCATGGTCGCGGTGAAGCCGGCCGTCGGCGTGCCGTCCCAGGCGCCGAAGTGCCGCAGGACCTCCATGTAGGTCGGCGCTGCCGCGTGGTGGCACTCGTCGACGATGATCAGGCCGATGTCGCGGATGGCCTCGCGGCGGCGGGGCACGGCCAGGGTCTGAACGCTGGCCACGATCACATCAGCGTCCTGGTGCTGGTCGCGTTGGGCTTTGACGATGCCGATCCGCAGCGTCGGGTCGACTGCCAGGAGCTTGGAGGCGGCCTGTTCGATCAGCTCCTCACGGTGGGCGATCACCAGGACGCGGCGCCCACCGAGGTTGTCGAGCATCTGGTGTGCCAGGTGGCTGAAGACGACCGTTTTTCCAGCGCCGGTCGGCAAGACGACTGCTAGCCGGTTCCTGCCGTCGGCCCATCCCTTGCGGAGTGCCTTGATGGCGTCGAGCTGGTACGGGCGAGGAGTGAATGTCTGGGGAGCGTTGCTGGACATGGTCACCTCGTTCGTCGAAGCGGAGGAGGAGCGGTACGCGCTGCGTACCGGCTGCGTACCGGCTGCGTACCGGGGCAAAAGCGGCCCTGACCTGCTGTTATCTCTCTCTAGAGAGATAGTGGTACGCAGGTACGCAGAAACAGTCAGGCGTTGATGTGTGCGCGCACCCGCGCGCACACGCGCACGCGCACACACGCCTGAGGGGTGCCATTTCCAGGCGCCTGCGTACCGGCCCGAAAATTGGGTCACTGGAAGCTTTGACCTGCGCAAATGCCGTGCCGGTGCCGGTACGCAGGAAGTGCGTACCGGCACCGCGAGGGCGGTCATGACGCCGCGTCTTCGTGGTCGCCGAAGCTGATGCCGGACGGTGTGAACGCGAGGCACTTCGCCCTCGCGCCGTCGAATCGGCGGGGCACCAGGTGCGCCGGACGCTGGCTCTTGAGCGTCTCCAGGTGGCCGGCGTCGATCCAGCTGCCTACGACCGCGTCGAGGGAGTAGCCGGCGTCCGCGAGAATCTTTCGCACCCGTTCGGGGAGGAGAGAGACGCGGCCGTTTGCCGCCAGGACGCCCAACCACCCGGAGAAGGGCGGCCGTTCACCCAGCGTCGCGCGGGAGACGCTGAACAGCTCGTGAGCGTGTCCCGCGACGTACTCCCGGAGGACGTCCAGCGCCATCTCAGGGCGGTTGTCGGTGGGGTTGTGGGCGGTGAACAGGCCGCGCCACACCTCGTACCCGAGCGGCTCGTAGGGCAGAAGCCCACGACCGCACGCCAGCGCCTCGGCGAGCGCCAGGACGGCGACCATCGGGGCCCGCCGGTTCGTCATGTCGCCGTCGCCGCGGAATTCCTCGACGAGCTGCCGGTGCCGCTGCTTCAACGCGTCCCGGCCGTTGGGTTGCGCGAGGCCACTGAGGACGTACTGAATGAACTCCGGCCCGGCGTGCCCGTGGTTGGCCAGCACGCCGTCCCGCGCTGCTGCTGCGGCTGCTCCCCCACCGTCGCCGAACGGGGCGATGGTCGTCCCGAGGATGCGGGCTGCAGCGCCCTGGCTGGTGGTGAAAGACAGTGCCGGTCGCTCGCCGGAGGAGAGGAGGATGGTCTCCCAGGGCAGCATGTTTCCGAACGCGCCGCCGGAGCGTGCCTTTCCGTGATTCATCGGGAGCTGGTAGAGAACCTCGTCGATGAGGGTGTCGTCGGTGACGGCCATCGTCTCGTCGAAGACCGTGACGATGCCGCGTACCAGGTTCAGCCGCTTCTCGATCGCGTACAGCGTCGTGCGCCAGTTGGACATCGCAGAGGCGTGCTCGGAGGGGTTGGCCCACACCGACAAGGCGCACTGCAGCGCGGTCGTCTTGCCCTTAGTCGAGCGGCTGGAGATGTCCAGCGTGAAGCTGTTCAGACCGAGCGGTTTCAGCAGAGGCGCGGCGAGCGCGGCCGCGACGGCGACGCGCGGCACGGGGAAGTCGGCCAGCTGGGCGACGGTGTTCTGCCAGCCGTCGAGGCTTCCTTTCCTGGCGTGCGCACGGGCCGGGCCGCGCTGCTCCTCGAACGGGACGTCGACCTTGATGCCGTCCTCGGGAGAGGAGACGAACGTGCCGTCGTCCTGCCAGCCCAGCCAGCGGGCCAACTGCTCGGACGGGATGCGCCCGAAGTTGGCGGACTCGAACTCGGCGAGCCACTTCTCCACGGCGCGGGCGTCGCCCTCGACCGCCGGGAGGCCGGCGCCGCCCAGCGTCTCGATCAGCTTGCGCCCGCGCTTCGCGGTCTCGCGGCTGACGATGCGCGAGATCCGGCGCGGCCGTCCGAGGCTGCGGTCGATCCAGGACAGCTCGACGTACTGGTCGCCTTCGGGGTCCTCGAACGTGGCCGTGATTACCAGCGGCGCGAAGGTGACCCGGATCCAGTTTTCGCCGCTCGTGCTGAGCACCTCGACCCCACGGCCGGTGACCCGGTAGTCGTAGGGCGTGCGGACTGAAGCCGGGAGTTCGAACGTGCCGGCGTAGTCGAAGCCCTTCGATCTGTCGTCGATGTCGGCCTGCGGGTCCTGGCCCTCGTGCTCCTTCTCCTCGGGGGGAGAGGCAGGGGCGGGGCTTCCGGGTGCAGGGGCGGCAGAGCGGGAACTGACGGCGGCGAGGTGGCGACTGCCGTAGCCCTGGCGGGCGAGTTCCTTGGCGGCGGCCCTGTGGTCGTTGTTGTGGTTCAACAGGGCATAGGCGCCGAACTTGGTGTAGGGCACCTCAGGCTGGAACTCCGAGCCGGTGGCGAAGACGTACAGCCGGTCTCGTTCCGGGTTTCGCCCGGTGGTGGCCTTCACGCCGCCGACACCGTCGGCCCACCCCCAGTAGGTGGTCTGGCCCCGGGTGAGGAGCGGCCGGAAGGTGTCGCGGAGGATGTCGGCCCAGTCGGTGCGGGCCTCGTAGTCCTCACCCGGGCGGAGACCGCCGCCGGGCAGCGGCCGGTTGTCCCGCGGCGCGGTCTTCGGGGTCTCCGGCTTGGGCAGGGTGTCGACCATCCGGCAGACCCTGCGGATCGCCTCCATGACCTCGGCGTCCAGGGTGGGGATGGTGGCGGGTCCGCCGGCGAGCCGGAGGTAGGGCTTGCCGGACGGGTGGACGGTGCCGTCGGACGGTTCGACCAGGCCGTAGCCGCCTTCGCCGCGCGTCTCGATCTGAACACGCACGATCTTGGCGTTGGGCTTCTCGGCCAGGCGCTGCCGTTCGGCGTCGGTGTACTCGTCTTCGCGGGCGAGCCTGCTGGCCAGCTTGGTGTTGCCGGGCACGGACGCGCCGTCGACGCGCACCCGGTAGTGGCGGCCGCCGGAGGGGGACTCGGTGGCCCAGCCGGTGAGGACGTTCTGCCATTCCTCGCCGAGGCCGGATGCCTCCATGATGTCGGTGACCTCGTCGAGGACGCCGTCGGCGATGGCGTGGCCCTCGAACTCGAGCATCTCGACGTTGCCGGAGACGGCGCCGTAGACGACGGCGATGCCGCGGGGGCGGGAGCCGTCGAACCAGCGGTCGTGCTCGTCGGGGGTGGAGCGGTTGACCTTGTACGGGGTCCAGCTGCGGACGTCGGCGGCCTTGCTGCCGTCGGCCTTGATGGGCAGGACGCACAGCCCGGCGTCGTGGAGGTCGCGAGCGGCGGCCCGCAGGTCCTGGGTGGGTGCGTCGCTCACGAACGGTGCTCCTGGAGGACAGCGCAGCGGGCGCGGTGGACGGCCCGGACGGTGGCGGTGAAGGCGGTGACGTCGTTCACGCCGGTGACGGGCCCTTCGGTGGTGCGGCAGAGCACGCACTCGTAGCGGGCGCGGGGCGGCCGGCTGTTGTCGCCGAGGTCCACGTACAGCGCGCCGGTGACGGTCTGCTGGCGGTGTGCGGCCGGGCGGCCGGGGCGCTGGGCCCCGGCCACCGCGGTGTGTGTCGAGCGGTTGGTCACTGCTGGGCCGCCCACTCGGCGCGGGCCTGGACGAGCTGGGCGTGGACGCCGTCGAGCCGGTCGGCCTGCTGGCGCAGCTTGGCGACGACGTCGGCGAGCTCGTCGGGGCCGAGGTTCTCCATCCAGAAGTCCTCGACGACCTCCAGGTTCACGACGGGCTGCCGCCGGGCGGAGGTGTCGCTGTAGGGGTTGGCGGTGATGTTCCCGCCGAGGACGTTCTCCTCGTAGAGGCCGGCCTTGCCGTCGGCGGCGTGGCCGGGGACGTACACCTTGATCGGCATGCCGTCGAAGTAGGTGACGTGGGTGAGGTCGGTCAGGGCCAGGCGCACCCGGTCCGGGTCGAGGTCGTGGGCGTCGTGCTGCTCGGTGCACCAGGTGGGCTGGTGTCCGGTGATCTGGCCGCCGCCGTGGAGGGTGATGGTCCAGGTGCCGGGCTCGGCGGGCTTCTGGGTGAGGGCGGCGAGCTGGTTGCGGGTGGCCTTGAGCTTGGCGAGGTGCTGGGTCAGGTCGGCGATGAGCTGGTCGGTCTGCTCCAGGTCGAGTTCTTCCCAGCGGCCGTCGCCGACGAATGTGAGGTGCGGCTGGTCGTCGCCGACCTGGGTGAGGTGGAAGCCGAGGATGTCCTTGCCGTAGTGGCCGCTGGTGGTGTGCTCGGGGCTGTTGTGGACGTGCTCGCGGGGGTCGGAGTGGGCGCCGGTGTCGCCGGTGCACCAGGCGTACCCGTCGGGGCAGACGGTGGCCTGGGTCTCTGCGGCCTTGGCGAGGGCGTAGGTGATGGGCTGGTCAGCCCGGGGTGACGTCGTCGTTGACGTCGTGGGCATAATGGCCATGAGGACGTTCTCTTTCCGGCGGCGGCGCTGATGGGCGTGTGGGGTGGCTAGACCCCGTGGGCCCTGGCGCCGCCGTCTTGCTAGTTGGAGCTGGCGTGGATCGGGTCGTTCTCGTTGGACGGCGCCGGGTGGCTAGACCCGGCGCCGTCGCTGGTTTCCGGGGTGATGTGCAGGACCCGGAGGAGGTCAGCAGTGATCACGCGGTACGTCTTGCCAGCGCGGATGATCTTGCAAGGGAACTCGTTGGCCTTGGCCAGCGCGTAGGCGGTGGTCCGTCCGAGACCGAAGGCCCGGGCAGCTGTCTCGACGTCCGTTGTGGCGGGCAGGGCGAGCAGTTCGTGTCTGCTCAGAGCTTCCTTGGATGGCGTTGTCACTATTGCTGACACTCCCAGCTCGACTTGTGCTTCCTTGGAGTGGCTTGAGTGTGACTCTCTGTTCGAGTGATGTCAAGCGCTGTTGTCTTGTGCGAGCACAACTGTCGTGCGATCATGCTCGCCATGACACAGAGTCCGCGTGAGTCCGTCTGGTCCGAGAGGCTGGCTAGCGCCATCGCCCACGAAGTTCGCCGCCACCGCATGACGCTGGGCTTGAGTGCGCAGCAGTTGTCAGATCGGTGTGCCGAGCTCGGGATGCCCATCCAGCGCTCGGTCCTGGCCAACCTGGAGAGCGGCAGGCGAGCCACGGTGACCGTCGCCGAGGTGCTAGTCCTCGCCGCTGCGCTAGGAATTGCGCCAGCTCAACTTCTATTCGCCGTTGGATATGAAGAAAAGGTTGAGCCTCTGCCTGGGTGTACGAAAGACCCCTTGGTGGCCGTTGAGTGGCTGGCCGGAGATAAAGGGTTGAATCGCCAAGGCTTCGGGACGATGAATAACCCAATCGCCGCCTTTAAGTGGCATCAAAGGAACGTGGACTTGCTTCGCAACGCTCGTATCAACCGAGATAAGGCGAGAAGTGAGTATGTCGACCTGAAGGATCAGATGGATGACCTCAAGTATCGGCTGGTCGAGCTGCGCGCGAGGATGGAGCCGCTTGAGCAGGAGGTCACGGATCATCGCGAGAGCCTTCGTGATGTCTCCCTTGCGGAGCGACCTGAACTACCTGAGCACATCGCTCAAGCGCGCTCAACCCTAAAGGAGCTCCGAGCTGAAGAGAGAGTGACAGCTCAAGCCGTAGACTCGATCCGCTGGGTAAAAGAATCAATTGGTAGGTGGGAAGGGCAGATTTCGCACATCGGAGGGAGGTTGGTTAATCATCGGAGGAAGATGAGGGAAAGAGGATGGATGCCGCCGCCGCTGGACGACGATGTTGCAGAATTTGTCATCGATGCCCCTTGGCAAGACATGTTCGACATCCCGCTTGATGACGAGGATGATTCTGGGCAACTTCCGCTGACCTAGAACGGGCTCGGCGGCGCAGGGAGGAACCTTCATGCCTGTATCCCGCCGCGGCGGCGGTGTCACGAAGCGGTGCGAGTGCCGCGGCCCAGACGGCAAGCTCCTCGGAGCCGCCTGCCCCCAGCTCACCAAGCGCTCCCACGGCCGGCCCGCCGTCCGCCAGGAGCTGCCGCCCGACGCCGACGGCAAACGCCGCGCCTTCCGCCGCACCGGCTACGACTCCGTGAGGGACGCGCAGACCGACCTCGACCGGCTGCGCGCCATCCTCGACCTGCCCGGCGACGACGAAGACGAACAGCGCCGCGTCGGTGACCTCCTCGCCGACATCGCCAAGCGCCGCGCACCGATACCCGAGCCCGCCGAGGTCTCCCGGCGGCTCGGCGTCGGCGTCCCCCTGGACGGACGCATGACCGTAGGCGAGTGGCTGGAGGTGTGGCGCGCGTCGAAGAAGACCCGAGCCACGACCAACCGCGGCTACGACTCCCACATCCGCGTCCACCTCCTGCCCGGCCTCGGCCACCACCGCCTGGACCGCCTCAACGTCGGCCACCTAGTGGAGTTCTTCGACGCCATCGACGAGCGCAACGAGACCATCGCCGCGGAGAACGCCGCCCGCCGCGCCCAGGAACAGCGCTGCAAGTGGGGCAGACCCGGGGCGCCGCCGGCCACGCACCGCGCGCGGCTGGCCGCCGAGCGGGCCAAGCTGGCGGAGATGCCGCCGTACCGCCGCACGACGTCGGCCGCGACCAAGCAGCGGATCCGCTCCACGC
Organism: Streptomyces shinuiensis; assembly: GCF_043660855.1. Lineage (NCBI taxonomy): Bacteria > Bacillati > Actinomycetota > Actinomycetes > Kitasatosporales > Streptomycetaceae > Streptomyces > Streptomyces shinuiensis. The sequence continues at coordinate 3,199,548 of NZ_JBIHML010000001.1, forward strand.
TGCGGGCCGCGCTCAACGCCGCGATCGCCCGGCAGCTCATCACCTTCAACCCGGCCGCGCACGTCGAGATGGAGTCCGGGCGCCGGCCGAAGGCCGTGCTGTGGACCGAGGAGCACGTGGCCCGCTGGCAGCAGACCGGCGAGAAGCCGAGCCCGGTGATGGTGTGGACCCCCGCCCAGGTCGGCGCGTTCCTCGACGCGGCCGAGGGCGACCGGCTGTACGCCTTCTTCCACCTGATCGCGTTCCGCGGGCTGCGCCGGGGCGAGGGCGTCGGCCAGGACTGGGCGAACGTGGACCTCGAGCGCGGTCTGCTGACCGTGGCGAAGGAGATCGTGGTCGACGGCTGGACGATGCTGGAGACGGCGCCGAAGACGGACGGGTCCGCGGGGACGATCGCGCTGGACGACGTGACGGTGGAGGTGCTGCGGCAGCACCGCGCGCGGCAGCTGGCCGAGCGGGACGCCTGGAACGAGGAGGCGGCCCGCAAGCGCGCGGCCGGGGAGAAGGCCGGCGACTGGGTGGACACGGGCAAGGTCTTCGTCGCCGAGGACGGGACGTGGCTGCACCCGGAGACGGTGTCGGACACCTTCCGCCGTATCTGCCGGGAGGCGGAGCTGCCGCCGATCAACCTGCGGGATCTGCGGCATGTGGCGGCGACGCTGATCCATGCGGGCGGTGGCGACCTGCACGCGATCAAGGAGACGCTGCGGCACTCCACGATCACGCTGGCCGGTGACACGTACACCTCCCTGCTGCGGGAGGTCGACAAGGAGATCGCCAACGCGGCGGCCGCGCTGGTGCCCCGGGCGAGGAAGGAGCGGGCGGCGGAGGCCCCGCAGGAGCCTCAGCCGTGAAGGCCGGCCGCGGGCTCACATGACGAAGGCCCGCGCATCGGCGGGCCTCTCCTGTTTCCTGGCATGGCCAGGGCACCCCCCATGATGAGGGGCATCTGCCTCCGTGCGCAAGGGCATGCCCCTCGCCGTGGCTGCCTCCAGGAGGAGGGCCGGGAACCTCGCTCTGCGCGGCCTTGGGCGGTACTCTGGAGGGGAACTGATCGGGCCCTCATCACCGCAGGTGATGAGGGCCTTTCTGCTGGCCCGCTGCTGGCCCGAACGCTCCGGAACGGTTCGGCGGTAGGCGGACAGGACAGTACGAGGCAGCATGACGGCAGATGCCCTGAGCTGCTGGAACCGGCAGTGTCCGGCACTGGGCGGCACTCGCCGGAACTAGGCGAAATGGGGCGGTAGCTGAGGGTCGCAGACTTTTAATCCATTGGTTGTGGGTTCGAGTCCCACACGGCCTACCGGACCCCTCGGGGTCGAAACCCCCGCTGACCTGCGTCGGCGGGGGTTCCGCCGTTTCCGGAGCGGTTCCCGTCGGCCGAATCCGCGGGCGTGGCGGGCGTGTTGTGCGTGCGGGCGCCGCTCAGCGGTGTGCCCGGCGCCACCGGGCAGGTGCGTGTGCGCGTCCGGACGCTTCGGTACGGCGGAGGGCGCCGTACGGCGGGGGCGGGGGCGGAGGGAAGGGCCTGCGGAGATGGGGAATCGTCCCTTGTGCCCGAAAAGCGGCTTGGGCGTAGCATGGGGGCTGAGTCGGCGCGCTCATGCTGAGGCGGGACTCGGAGGCCGGCTCCGCGCACGCGCGCGGGCACGTGGTGCGGCTCATCGTCCGGACCGTCCGTCCAGGGAGCTGAGTGCATGATCCGTCCAGCAGACATCCGCGAGTGGCGCGGCCACGATGTCGTCGACGCCGGAGGGCACAAGGTCGGTCCACTCGAGGCGGTCTACACCGACACGGCGACCGACGAGCCCGCCATGGCCACCGTGCGGATCGGGCTGCCCACCCGTCAGCGCCTGGTGTTCGTGCCTCTGGACGGGGCGGTCGCGGGGCCGGGCTATCTCATGGTCCGATACGACAAACCGCTGGTGAAGGACGCTCCGTCCATCGGCACCGATGACGTGCTCCCCGCCGAGGAGGAGGAGTCGGTCTTCCGGCACTACGGCATCCCCTACCGCGCGGGAGCCGGAGGCGAGCGGCGGCTCGCGCGAGGCTGACCGGCGCGTCCGAACAGTGCGAAGGAGGCGTTCACCCATGTGGTTCTTCCTGCTCCTGCTCATCGTCGCGGCCGTGCTGGGAGTGCTCGGCGCGGTGGTGGAGGGATTGCTCTACCTGCTGTTCATCGGTGCCGTGATCCTGCTGGTCGCCTTCGTCGTCCTCGCCGTGCAGCGCTCCCGGCGGCGTACCGCTCGCTGAGGCGGCCCCCGGGCGCACGTGTCCGGGGGCATCACGTCGTCCGGGTGCCGGGTTGCGCACCCAACTGGGCGCGCAATACTGGGTGGTAGGGCCGAAAGCGTACGTACGGCCCGGGACCGGTCCGGCAGGAACGGCCGGGGGACGCGCCGCGCAGACGCGCGTTCCGACGGCGAACAGGCGAACACGACAGCCGCGTCGGCCCGGTGCCCCGGGGCTCTTCGGAGACCGCGGACGCCGAGGCGGAGCGACCGCCCGACCGTGAGGTGGAGCGATGGACGGGTATCTGCACATGGCCTATGACTATCCGTTGCTGGGAGCGTTCTTCACGTTCCTGTGGTTCTTCCTGTGGGTCGTGTGGCTGATCCTGCTGTTCAAGGTCATCACCGACATCTTCCGCGACCACGAGACGAGCGGCTGGGGGAAGGCCGGCTGGCTCGTCTTCGTGCTCGTCCTGCCGTACCTCGGCGTCCTCGTGTACCTGATAGCCCGCGGCAAGGGCATGAGCGAGCGCGAGATGAGGCGGGCCAGGATGGAGAGGGAGATCTTCGACACCTACATCCGCGAGACCGCGGGGACGGGTGCCGGCACCACCGGCCCCGCCGCCGGTGTCGACCAGTTGGCCAGGCTCTCCGAACTCAAGGCGAAGGGCGACCTCACCGAGAGCGAGTACGAGCGGGCCAAGGAGAAGATCCTGGCCTGAGCGGCGGGCCCCGAGCGGCGGGCGGGGCCCGGCTCCACGGCGGCGCGGACGGGTTCCGCGCCGCCGTCGGCTGCCCGCCCCGCCCGGCAGCCGGCCCGCGGGAGCGGGCGCGGGCCCTGTGGCGGTAGCGTCCGGTGCGGCCGGTGACCACCGGCCGCCGGCGCGTGCGACACGGGCACACCCACGGGAGGGGCCGAGGATGAGCGGGACGGCGGAGGGGGCGCGGGAGGCCCCCGGGCTGCGGCGGCGGCTGGGCACCGGCGACGCGGTGGTGATCGGCCTGGGGTCGATGATCGGCGCGGGCGTCTTCGCGGCCTTCGCCCCGGCGGCCCGCGCGGCCGGGGCCGGTCTGCTGCTCGGCCTGGCGCTGGCGGCGGTGGTCGCGTACTGCAACGCGACCTCCTCGGCCCGGCTGGCCGCCCGCTATCCGGAATCGGGGGGCACCTACGTCTACGGCCGCGAGCGGCTGGGGGAGTTCTGGGGCCACCTGGCCGGCTGGGGCTTCGTGGTCGGCAAGACGGCCTCGTGCGCGGCGATGGCCCTGACGGTGGGCCTGTACGTGTGGCCCGGGCAGGCGCACGCGGTCGCGGTCGCGGCGGTGGTGGCGCTGGTGGCGGTGAACTACGCGGGCGTGCGGAAGACCGCCTGGCTGACCCGCGCGATCGTGGCGGCCGTCCTGGCGGTGCTGGCCGCCGTCGTGGTCGTCTGCCTGACCTCCGGCGAGGCGGACGCCGCACGGCTGGCCTTCTGGCCGGCCCCTGCCGGGGACGTCCCGCCCGGCGGTGTGCTCCAGGCGGCGGGGCTGCTGTTCTTCGCCTTCGCCGGCTACGCGCGTATCGCCACCCTCGGCGAGGAGGTGCGCGACCCGGCCCGCACCATCCCCCGGGCGATCCCGGTGGCACTGGGCATCACCCTGGTCGTCTACGCCGCCGTCGCGGTCGCGCTGCTCGGCGTGCTGGGCGGCGACGCGCTGGGCCGGGCGGCCGCGCCGCTGGCCGACGCGGTGCGCGCGGCGGGCGTACCGGAAATGGCCCCGGTGGTGCGCGCCGGGGCGGCGGTGGCGGCGACGGGCTCGCTGCTGGCACTGATCCTCGGAGTCTCGCGCACCACCCTGGCGATGGCCCGCGACCGGCACCTGCCGTCCGCGCTGGCCGCCGTGCACCCGCGCTTCGGCGTACCGCACCGCGCCGAGCTGGCGGTCGGCGCGGTGGTGGCGGTGGTGGCCGCCACGGCGGACCTGCGCGGCGCGATCGGCTTCTCCTCCTTCGGCGTCCTGGCCTACTACGCGATCGCCAACGCCTCCGCCTGGACCCTGGGCCCCGGCGAGGGGCGCCCGCCGCGGATCGTGCCGGCGGTGGGGCTGGCCGGGTGCGTGGTGCTGGCCTTCGCCCTGCCGCTCGCCTCGGTGGTCCCGGGTGCGGCTGTGCTGGCGGCCGGCGCCGCCTCGTACGGGGTACGCCGCGCGCTCGCCGCGCGCGGGGCGTAGGCGTCCGGATCCCCGGCACCCCGGGCCCGTGTCCTCCGGCCGGACCTGACCGGCGCTTGATCGACTCGCCGGGACGCCGGGCGTCGTGGAGATTGGAGGGGTGCGGGGCGACGGGCGGCAGGAGACGGGCGGCGGCAGGGCCCGTGTCCGCGCCTTCCCCGTCATCGGCCGCCCGCCGTGGCTGCTGCCCCTGCTGCTGGTCCTGCTGGGTGTGGGCGTCAACCTGCTGACACCCGACAGGCTCTTCGTGGGCGCGCCGTTCGCCGCGGCGATCCTGCTCACGGCGTCCCTGTGGACGTTCCGCACGACGGTGGGCACGGTGATCGCCGTGCTGGCCACCGAGGTCGTCCTGCTGCTGACGAGCGGACGTTCGGCGGGCGAGGTCGCGGTCCGGCTGGCCACCAACGCCACCGTCGGAGCGCTGGCCCTCCTCCTCAACCACGTCCTGCACCAAAGCGAAGCCAGAGTGGCCTCGGCCCACCGGGTCGCCGAGGCCGTCCAGCTCGCCGTACTGCCCGCGCCGCCCGGCCGGGTCGGCGACCTGAGGATCGCGGTCCGCTACGAGGCCGCACAGGCGCACGCCCGGATCGGCGGCGACCTGTACGGCGTGCAGCGGACGCCGTACGGGCTGCGGCTGCTGGTGGCCGACGTGCGCGGCAAGGGAACGGAAGCCGTCGGCACGGCCACCGTCATCCTCGGCGCCTTCCGGGAGGCGGCCGAGACAGAGGAGGACCTCGGGGCGGTCGCGGACCGCGTCGAGCACGCCCTGCTCCGGGAGGCCGGGCAGCGGGAGGCGAGGCCGGGCCGGTCGGAGGAGTTCGCCACGGCCGTGTTCGCCGAGGTCCCGGCCGGCGCCCCGGGGAGCCTGCGGCTCGTCAACCGGGGCCATCCGCCGCCGGTACTGCTGACCGGACAAGGGGATGTGCGGCTGCTGGAGCCGGACACGGAGCCGGACACGGAACCGGACACCGGGCCGGGTACAGAGGCGTACGCGCTGCCGCTGGGGCTGGGGGACCTGGCGGGTGACCCCGGGAGCGGGCGGACGGAACCGGTGCCCTTCCCGCCCGGCTCCCTGCTGCTGCTCCACACCGACGGCCTGACGGAGGCGCGGAACGCGGCGGACGTCTTCTACGACCTGGCGGAGGGGCTGCGCGGCCGGCGCTTCACCGGGCCGGCGGCCCTGCTCGACCACCTCCTCGCGGACGTCGACGCGCACACCGGCGGGCACCAGGGCGACGACATGGCGCTGCTGGCGGTCATGCGCGACCCGGAGTCCCCGGAGCCCTCCGGAGCTCCGGAGGGCTCTGGCCGACGGTGACCTTCCGTAGCCGACGCACACCCCTCCGCATAACAACTGAGGCAACGTCAGATGGTGTGGCGTGCGTCTCATGTGCGGATCCGGCAGTCGAATCACCCGGATTGGCCCTCTAATGCCCTGATAGTTCTCCGTCAAGAAAGCCCCATGTTCAAAGAGGGGACTTGGAAACCGGAGCGCACCTCTATTAACGTTCGATAACGCAGCGCGGTCGTCACTGTCGCCGAAGAGGGCGGCACCGTGCGCCGTCGCCGAATCCCGTAAGCGCGGCCCCGTCAACAGCGGGGACGTGCCCAGGGAACCGGGGAACCACCAATTGGGGTGAATCGGATTCATGCGGCATGCCCGTGTGGACCCGTAGGAGACCTTCCTGCTCCGAACCCGTCAGCTAACCCGGTAGGCGAGAAGGAAGGAAAGGAGAGCGCCCCCGTGGCGTCCAGCACCCCGGCCCCCGAGGTCTCGCACGACCCGCACACCGCCGCTTTCGCCCCGTTCGGTCCGGAAGGTGACGGCGATCAGCCGGTGTGGAACCCGACCGAGGACTCCGTCCGCCCGGTCCGCGGCCGGCACCGCGTCGCCAAGCAGCGCAACGGTATGGCCCGCAGCGGAGCGGTCCTCGGCGTCGGCGTGATCGCCGCGGTCGGCGCGGGCGGCATAGCCACCGCCAAGGACAAGTCGCCGGTCGCCATCTCCATGCCGGACGTGGACCTCGGCGCCATGGCCGAGGGCATCCCCGTCGTCGGCGCCCTCGTCTCCGACGACGGCGACGACGGCGACTCCGCCCCCCGGGCCGAGACCACCAGCCCCTTCGGCGGCACCGTCACCCAGGCCGGCCTGGACACCTCCGACGCCACCACGACCGTCGTGACGGCGGACGCCGGCGAGGCGCTGCGGGCGCGCATCCTCCAGCAGGCCGACCAGCAGCAGACCGGCGCCGCCCAGGCGGCGCTGGAGGAGGCCGCCGACCAGGCCGCGAGCCAGGCGGCCGAGGAGGCCGCCGACCAGGCCGCCGAGGAAGCCAAGGAAGCGGCCGAGGCGGAGGCCGAGCGCAAGCGCAAGGCCGCCGAGGAGGCGGCGCGCAAGGCCGAGGCCGAGCGCCTGGCCAAGCTCGCGGCCAGCTACACCCTCCCCCTCACCTCGTACCAGATCACCTCCACCTTCGGCCAGTCCGGCTCGATGTGGGCCAACGACCACACCGGCCTGGACTTCGCCGCACCCACCGGCACCCCGGTCAAGGCGGTGCACAGCGGCGAGATCGTCGAGGCCGGCTGGGCGGGCTCCTACGGCTACCGCATCATCCTCAAGCTCGACGACGGCACCGAGATCTGGTACTGCCACCTGTCCTCCATGACCGTCACCACCGGCAAGGTGACCACCGGCGACGTCATCGGCCGCGTCGGCTCCACCGGCAACTCCACCGGCGCGCACCTCCACCTGGAGGTCCGTCCCGGTGGCGGCGACCCGATCGACCCGCTGGCCTGGCTGCGGAGCAAGGGCCAGTCCATCTGACGACGGCCGGCCCGTCCGGCACGGTCCGTCCGGTGCGGTCCGTCCGGTCCGTCCGGTCCGTCCGGCCCGTCCGGCGTCCGCCCATCCCGCCCCACCCCGGCCGGGGCTCTTCGAGCCCCGGTCCCACGAACCCCGGCGGCCCTGGTGACTCCCCCCGACACCAGGGCCGCCGGCCCGTTCTTCACCCGCGTACGCCTACCGCGCTCGTGCCGCCCGCTCCCCGGGACGCTCGGTGGAGAACAGCAGCCGGTAGCGCGCCACATCGCTGCTCACCAGCCCGGGGAAGTCCCGCACCCGCTCCCACGGCGGCGACGGCGTACCGACCCCCTCGCCCGGAGCCTCCAGCGCGTCGATGTGTGCCTGCTCGCTCTCCCACTCCGCGTAGTTGACGACGCGTGTGCCGTCCGTGCTCAGGTGGAAGTGGGCCGCGATGCCGCCCGGCGGCAGGCTCCCGTCGGTGCTGTCGTCCTCGATCGCGGCGGCCACGGTGTCCACCCACGCCCGCTGCCGCGCCTCGTCCGGCCCCTCGAACTCCACCTCCACGACCACCACGCACCCCGGCTCGGGCCGCCTGCCGTCCCGGCCCGGCTCACCCCGCCCCTCCGGCAGGCTGCGGTAGCGGCGCGTGCGGGCCAGGCGCAGCCGCTCGATCCCCGGCACCGCGTCGTCGATCTCGTCGTTGCGCTCCTGGCGGTGGGTGCGTACGTACTCCTCGTACGCCTTCTCGTCCGTCCACTGGGAGTAGTGCAGCAGCGTCCGGCCGTCGGTCCCGGCGTAGACGCTGTACGACAGGATGTCCGGCGTCGGCCACCCCCGCTTGTCCCAGGTGGCGGCGATGGCGTCGGCGGCGGCCCGCTGCCGCTCGGGCGTGCCGACGTCCCAGGCGCTGATGAGGACGGCGCCGGCGTCAGGGCGGGCGGGGTCGGGGTGCTGGGGCATGGCGGACACGGGTGTGCCTCCTCGTCGGTCGCAGGGTGTTCCCTCACGTCGCGGAATCACCCTCACGCCTCAAGTCGCCTTGAGGTCAAGGAGGACGGGCGGCCGGTCCGCGCGGACCGGCCGCCCGTTCACAGCCGGGATGGGCAGCCTGCTGTCAGGCCGGCAGCCGCTCCTCGATCGCGGCGACGACCTCCGCCGCCTCCGGCTCGGTGCGCGGGCGGAACCGGGCGACGGGGGTGCCGTCAGCCGCGACCAGGAACTTCTCGAAGTTCCACTGCACGTCCCCGGCCTGCCCCCCGGCGTCGGCCAGCTCCGTCAGCTCGGCGTAGAGCGGGTGCCTGCCGTCCCCGTTGACGTCGGTCTTCTCCAGCATCGGGAAGGTGACGCCGTAGGTGGCCGAGCAGAACGTGCCGATCTCCTCGGCGGTGCCGGGCTCCTGGCCCATGAACTGGTTGCACGGCACGCCGACCACGGTGAACCCGCGGTCGGCGTACTTCTTCTGCAGTCGCTCCAGGCCCTCGTACTGCGGGGTCAGCCCGCACTTGGACGCGACGTTGACGACCAGCAGCACCTTGCCCCGGTGCTCGCCGAGGGTGGTGGGTTCGCCGGTCAGGGTGCGCAGGGGGATGTCGTAGAGGCTCATGAGCCCTGTCTAGCAGAGTTCGCGCCCGCGCCCGCCGTGAACCTTCACACCCTCCAGGAACGTTTCCCACGCCCCCGCCGGAAACCTCAGCACGGGCCCGCCCGCCTCCTTGCTGTCCCGCACGGCCACACTCCCCGGCCCGTACGCCGTCTCCACGCACTCGGTCGCTCCCGCGCCGCTGTACGAGGACTTGAGCCAGGAGTTCTCCGGTGTCAGGGGTATGGCTGGGCGCATCACATCTCCTCGCGGACACGTCTGATCAACTCTGTTGAGGCTGCCATGTCCAACGCTTGGGCGCGGAGGTAGTCGAACGCAAGCCGGTACCGGTCCAGCTCGTCCTCCTTCTCCAGGAAGATCGATCCCACATGGATGTCCACGTACACGACATCGAGCGACGGCTCGGCACCGCCGATGATGACGAAGCTGCCCATGGCGGCGGAGTGCGCACCCTTGGAGAAGGGCAGCACCTGGAGCGTGATGCTGGTTGATCTGCTGACCTCCAGCAGATGCCCGAGCTGCTCACGCATCACCTCGGGCGAGCCGACGACCCGCCGGATGACCGACTCGTCGAGCACGGCCCACAGGTGTGGAGGCTTGTCACGGGCGAGGATCGCCTGCCGTTTCATACGGAGATCCACGAGCCGGTCGATCTCCTCGGGCATGAGCCGCATCTCGGACGCGTGCTGCACCGCCTCCGTGTAGCGGCGGGTCTGGAGGAGCCCGGGAACGTACAGGCAGGCGAAGTGGTCTTCGCGCACAGCCTCGTCCTCGAGCGTGAGGAGCAGGTTCATGGTCTCCGGAAGTTTGTCGGCGATGGATCCCCACCACCCCAGCTGTCGGGCATCCTTGGCAAGCCTGACGGCGGCCTCGCGCTCGGCGTCGGTCACTCCGTAGTGCCGGCAGAGGCCGTCCACGACGAGCCACCTCACAGGCCCTTCCTGTGTCTCGTACCGGCTCACAGTGGCCTTCGAGACCCCGACGAGACGACCGGCCTCCTCGAGTGTCATCCCCGACTGGGCGCGGAACTTCCGCATCATCGCGCCGAGCTGGCGGCGTCGGGTAGTGACTCTTGGCGGCATGACGGCAACCCTCCTGCTCTGCGGACTTCTGTCCACGCATGGCCAATCAGGCTACGAGCGAGCCGAGTTGGTGCTCCGGTGATTCACTCGATCGATTTCTGTGAGAAGTTACATGAAGAGATATCTCATGCCACAATCGCAACCAGGCGGTCACCCGGCGAAGCCGTACGGAGCGGCAGGCGCAGCGCCGACGTGACGCGAAGGGAGTGCGATCCATGCACGGCTACGGCACCTCGGAACCCCGGCTGCGTTCAGTGCTGCCTTTCAGAGCGGTCCCGGAGGAACTGAGGGGGCTACGGCTGATGATCAGGGAGCAGCTGGGGCTCTGGGGGCTGACCGAATTGGCGGACGACGTGGAAGTGGTCGCGGGTGAGCTTGCGGCCAACGTCGTCAGGCACGTGGGCCAGGACACCGCGGCAACACTCGTCCTTGCAGTGGGTGATGGTCTACTCCGGCTCGAAGCTCACGACGGTTCCCACGCGGTTCCCGCAGTCAGGCAGCCCGGCGACTACGACGAGAACGGTCGTGGGCTGCGCCTGCTCGCCGCGCTGGCCGCCGAGTGGGGAACGATGCTCACGGCCTCCGGCAAGGTGGTCTGGTGCGAGTTCTCCCTGGGGGTGAATGAGGAGTGCCAACGCCTCCAGCGAGCCGCGAGCACTCTCGAGGTTTACGGCCGCGTCTCCGGCCGGCTGGCACCGACCAGTACGCGCAGTCTTGCTGTCCTTGAGGGAGCGGCGACAGGGCTCATCGCCGACCTTCTCTACTGGCTGGCGAAGCAGGGGCGGGACCCGGACGACTTTCTCGACCGGGCCCAGATGCACTACGAGGCAGAGGCGGACGTCGCGTAGTTTCCCGAGTTCCACCTCGGCTGCGGCAACGCCTCACCCGCCGGCACGATGGCTGTATGCCTGCTCCTTCCTCTCCGGGGATCTCGGCCCGGATGAGCCGCCAAGCCAACCGTGACACGAGCCCGGAGGTAGCGGTTCGCCGCCTGCTGTACGCCGCCGGGTATCGCTACCGACTGCACCGGAAGGTTCCGGGGATGCCACGCCGGACCATCGACATCGCTTTCCCCGGTACCAAGGTGGCGGTCTTCCTGGACGGCTGTTTCTGGCACGGGTGTCCCGATCACGCCACCCAACCCAAGGCGAACAAGGAGTGGTGGCGCCAGAAGCTCGATCGGAACATCAGCCGCGACCTGGAGACAACGGAACGGCTGTCGGAGGAAGGATGGACAGTGCTGCGTTTCTGGGAGCACGAGTCCCCTGACGTGGTGGCCGATCGGGTTGCCCAGATGGTGACGGAGCGCCGGGCACGTTCCCGAACGATGCCCGGTGCCCGCGATCTTTGACCGATCCCACGCGTGTGCTGCTTCTTCCGACTACGGTCGATTCCGGCCGGACAGGAGCAGCACACGGGGGGACGTTCACTTGACCTCGGCTCGTCTGACATCGCTGGAAATCTGCGCGGGAGCCGGAGGGCTGACGATGGGGCTCGATGCCGCCGGATTCGATCCAGTCGCCCTGGTCGAGAGGAACCGGCACGCGTGCGACACCCTGAGGACCAACCGCCTCGGTTGGCGAGTCCTGGAGATGGACCTGCGGGACTTCGTCGCACAGGAGCATCCGTACACCTACGACGTCGATCTGCTGGCGGCCGGGCTTCCGCGGGTCAAGTCACCGGCCGCGGGCAGACGCATCGAGGACCTCTACGAGAGGGAGCTGCTGGAGGCGGCCGTATGGCTGGTCGCCGAGGTGCGGCCGCGCGCGGTGTTGATCGAGAACGTTCCCGCCCTGGTGAGCGACGACGCGTTCACCGGCATTCGTGAGTTCGTCCGACTAGAGCTGGAGCACCTTGGATACGCGCTGCACTGGCGGACGATCAACGCCCGCGACTTCGGGATCGCTCAGGATCGGAGGATGGGCCTGCTGGTCGCGCTCCAGCCCGAGTCGGCAGGGCGCTTCCGGTGGCCGGAACCACTGCGCACACCCCCTCCAACAGTAGGGGCCGTGTTGTGGAAGTCCATGGCAGCACGGGGGTGGCCCGGAGCGGTGGCCTGGGCGACTCGGGCCGATCGTCTCGCCCCCGCGATCGTCGGTGGCTCGGAGCGCCGAGGTGGTGCCGATCTCGGCCCCACCGGCACCAAGAAGGCATGGGCACGTATGGGGGTCAACGGCGGAGGCATCGGGGACGAGGTGCCCGGCGCCGACTACCAGTGGGACCCGAACGGGGACGTGATGAACCTGCCGAAGCTCACCGTCGAGCAGGTCGCGCTCCTACAGGGCTTCCCACCTCACTGGAGGCTGCAGGGCGGCAAGACTGCCCGGTACAGACAGCTCGGGCACGCGACGCCGCCGCCTGTTGCCCGTGCCCTGGGAGAGCGAATAGCGACGGCCCTGCGCTCACGCGGAGGAGACCTCCCATGAGCTGGTGTACGTGTGGGACCGCTGTGGGGGATGGTTCTGATCAGCAGCTATTCTGTCCGACCGACATCTGCAACCCTCTGACGGGCAAAGCGGAACGACTGTGCCCGAAACGCCCCGATCGTCACCCGTGCTGCCTTCGAAAGCCAGGAGATCACGTGTCAGCCCACCAAATCGTGGATCTGTTCGCAGGACCGGGAGGGCTGGACGTCGCAGCACGCTGGTTGGGGGTGCCGGTGACGGGAGTCGAGCTGGATCCGAACGCCTGCGCCACCAGAAAAGCAGCCGGGTTGGACACCAAGCAGGACGATGTGTGTGAACTCAACCCTTCGCACTTTCCCGGTGCCACCGTTCTGGCAGGCGGCCCGCCCTGCCAGACCTATACCGTTGCTGGCGACGGGGATGGTCGTCGCGCTCTCCAGTGGATTCTCTCCTCCACTAAGAGCATGGCGAAGAAGAGTTTTGAAGATGTTGTTGCAGGGATTCCCGGAAAGAAGGTGGACCCGCGAACATTGCTGGTTCTCCAGCCTCTGCGATGGGCCCTGATGGCAATGAAGAAGAAGCCCTATGATGTGATTGTTTTGGAGCAGGTGCAAACTGTTCTTCCTGTTTGGGAGGCGATGGCAGAAGTCCTTCACGAGAAGGGGTACAACGTGGATTTTGGAATTCTGCGCGCGGAACAGTTCGGTGTTCCGCAGACAAGACGTCGAGCTGTTCTTATTGCCCGCCTCGACGGCCCTGCGCGCCTGCCCGAAGCGACTCATCGGTGCTACAGAAAAGGAACCTCCCGCGAGGAGGGAGACCAGAGCCTGGATCCCTGGGTGTCGATGGGAGACGTGCTGGTGGAGCGGGCCAAGCCCTTCGAGGTCATCTCCAACTACGGCACTGGAGGTGACCCCAAGGCTCGCGGTCGACGCAGGCATGACCAGCCTGCATTCACTGTCACCGGAAAGATCAGGCGCAATCGTGTGGTGACCCTCGGTCTGCCCGATTCGCGATTTTCTCACGCCGAGGCCGGACAGCTACAGAGCTTCCCCATGGATTACCAGTGGCGAGGCAGTGACGTGGCCCAGCAGATCGGGAATGCCATTCCTCCTGTGCTCGCAATTCATATTCTGGCCGCAGCCCTCGGGATCGGAAAAGATGGCTTGGTCAACGCTTTGCGGCAGGCTGCTTCGCAGTGCGCAACAATGTATCCATCCGAGAGGGTGCTCTCGAAGCTTGGAGGAGGAATCCCTGTTGTGAGTCGGGGTGCCGTGATGGAGGAAATCTTCTCGCCCGTTTGAATTGTTTCCATTCTAATTCCGAGATCCTCTTGATTTAAAATAACTTGCAGTGGTCCGGGGTTCTTGAAGAAAAGTGATCTTCTGTCGCCTCCCGGTGCGTGCGAAACACCGGCAAGCGGTCCGGAAATAAATGATGGGGGGTGGCGTGAGTAGGTATTCCTGACTGGTTGAGCAATTCTGGATCACTTGAGGTGCAGGAGTCCACTCTCCCCGGATACCTTTCCCCTTACAGGAGTTTCCACGAAGAGCTTCTCGAACTGCTCGATCAGTGTGTTCACCGAGTCGTGCGGGATCTCGCCGTCGTCAGGTCCGTCCGGCAGGGAATCCCGCGAGACCGGCGGAGCCATGTCCCCCTCGCCGATCCAGTAGCGCAGGACCTCCGTATCCGGACCGTCGTCCGGGGCCAGCACGTCGTACATCAGTGTGCTGCCGGCGGTGTTGATGGCGGTGGCCAGTGCGTTGACCTCGCGACCTGTGGTGACGATGCCCTGTTCGATGAGGCGGGTCACCGCTCGGGCGGTGGGTCGATGGTCGATGATGTCGAGTCGCAGCACTGTGTTGAGAACATCCTGATTGCGACATGCGGTGACGACAGGCCGGTAGTCCTCGCCGTCCCGGAACAGCTCGGCCGCCCACCACAGACGCGCGAACGACTGTTTGTAGTGTGGTCCGCAGAAGCGGTCGGCCGTGACCGCCGCCTTTCTGTCCCCCTTGCTCCGCGGAAGGTGGCGCCAGATCACGTAATCGGGAGCGACCACCAGCGCGACGAAGTTCCACAGGGCGGCTTCCGCGGCCTCCGCACGGGTCAGCCGGAGTGTGGCGTGCAGTCGCGGGGCAAGCCAGGCGTCGGCATGGGTACGGTCATCCGCGTGCAGGCGCATCGCGTCCTCGAGAAGTTCCCGCAGAGATCGGGTGCTCCATCGTGAGCCGTGCTTGTCGATGGGCTCGGAAGCACGGGACAGAGCCACCAGAGGCGGGTCCTCCTGGCCGGTGAGCACGCCTCGGGTGAGGTTCTTGGTCGCCAGGGCATCGCGAAGAAGGCAGAGGCGCTCGGGAAGGTCGTCGATGTCACGGCTCATCAGGAAGCCCCCTCGTCCGATCGGTCGAGTACACGAATGGCGTTGCCCAGGTTCTTGGCGACTCTCGCCCTGCGGGAAGCCGCGTACTGGATGCGGGACTGAAGCTCGCTCCATCCGACGCTCTCCGCGCGCCGCGAGTGAATCTCCCACAGCGCGTCGGCCGCGGACACATCGGGCAGTACGTCGGGCAGCATGGTGCGCAGCACCGAGTCCCGCCAACCGGAGGGCCACTGGGGTGCGCCGTCCTCGTCCGTCTCCAGGTCGCTCACCGCCGCATGGAACATCGCCGTCCAGGTGTCGGTGGCGATCTGCGCGGCGAGTACACCGCGTACGGCCTTCTCCAACGAGCTGCCCTTGGAGTCGAGTAGTTGGACGACGCCCTCGAAGCCGGTGTTGAGGTGCACGGTGGGCATCTCACCGGAGGTCTCCACCAGCCAGGGCGCGTCCTTGAACGGACGAAGCCAGTCCTCCTCGCCGTCGCGGAAGTCGGTCTCGTTGAACCTGATCTCCCGCTGACGCACGGGAGTGCGAGCGACCAGGTCGACGATCCAGTCGTCCTCGGAAATCCCGATGACGCGGCCGGCCACGCCGTCCACCGTGGCGACGACGTACACCGACAACTCCGCCCTGCTGCGGTAGGAGTCGCGGGCCAAGGTGATGCTTCCGCCCCAACTACCGCCGGGTGAACGGCGCAGGTGCCTCACGGTACGGGTATTGGTGACGCCTTCGGTGAGGACGGCGATACAGGTGACGTCCCCCCACCGGCTCGAGCCCAGCTCGGTGTCCGGGAGGTTGGCCCGCAGTTCCAGACGGGCCTCGTCCCAGTCCCGTCGCTCGGCCTGATAGACGGCGACGACCCGTTCCTGCTGGGAGATCATTTCCAGCGGCAGTTCCCGTCCGTCCAGCTTGGCGGCCGTGACCTTGAACGCCACCTCGCCGACGAGAGTCGCGTACGGCACCAGGGCCTTCATGCCGTCTCCCCCCTTGCCTTCTGAAGATCGATGATCAGGCGTGCCATGCCGGCGGCCACGGGGTGGCTCTCGGTGTCGGTGACGCCGCTGAACGAGGCGGTGCGCACACCGGGCTCGAAGTGGAGGTGCCCGTTCTCCACGCGGCAGTTCTCCCCGGCGATCAGTTCGGACCATCGCACGGTGGGCTTGCCACCGGAGCGGACGTCGAACTTCGCCACCGGGGTCATCAGCCACGGATCCTCGCGCCGGGGCAGTTTTACCTCGACCTGAACCCGCCAGGCACCGGACGAGGTCAGCTGACCGTCGATGTTGCGGATCGTCGGATGACCGTCCGTGCGCCTGCCGGGACCGCCGCCCCCGTCGAGCCTCAGCAGTTCGCGCAGTACGGCCGGGCCGCCTCGGGACTTCTCCTCCCGCCGGGCCACCAACTGCCTGACGGCGATGTTCATGTCGCGACGGAAGTCGAGGACTCGCTGGCGCGCCCCACGCGCGTAGCAGGAGGCAAGCTCTTCCGTTTTGGTCCAGTCGTTGTGCTCAGGCGGTTCGGAGGCACGCAGGAAGGCCTCCGCAAGGTCGGCGTCGTCCGTAACGCTGCCCGTGGCACGGCCTGCGAGCAGGACGGCCTGGAAGGGGTTGGTCCCCAAAGGTAGGTCCGGAACGCGGCGGGCGCTGATGGTCATGCGGTTGCCGCGCATGCACACCAGGTGGTTGGGCTTGCCGTCCTTGTCATCGGCAGGGGTCACCAGCAGCACAGCGCGGTGTGTTGTCGCGGCATCTTTCTTTCCTCGCAGCGGCGGCACGGTTAGCGGGACATGGGTGAGGGCGACCTGGTCGAGGCCGGCGAGTCGATCGACGGTTCTGCCATCCAGGTACGCCTTCAGAGCACGTGAGCGTGCGGGTTCGTAGGCGTGAGGATCGACCCGCTCCTCCTTGATCAGCACCTGTCCGTTGCGGAGGGTGGTGACCGAGGCGTCCAGGAGGGCTGCGGAGGAGTCGCCGTGGGTCATGGCCGCCCAGAAGTTCTCGGCCAGTGAGCGGACGAGCTTCTCGTGCATCTCCTGGACGGTCTCCGCGTCGCCGGCCGCGTCATGCGCACCGACAACGAGGAAGGATGTGCCCGGGTCGGAGCCGGCCCGGGTGAGGTGCAGTTGGTCGACGGTCGCCTCGTCCGCCCACCAGGAGCGGGCCACACCCTCGTACTCGGGATCGGTGTCCTCCTCACCCAGCCAGGCCGGACCCGCGAACGGCTCGCCGTTCACCTCGCGCCAGGGCAGGTCCAGCCGGCCGATCACCCGTCGCTCGGTGCGGCCTTCATGGGGTTCGGAGAGAGTGCTGTTGACCAGGACGAGACCGAGCCGGCTCGTCGCCCACAGGGTCACCTTGCCCAAGCCGTAGGAACCGCTCGCGTGTCTCTTGGTCTTGTGGCTGTCCAGTTGGCGCCGCACCACGGCGGCGAACCTTCCGTCCGCGTACTCGGGGCCGGTGAGGCCGGACGCGTTGTAGTCGTCGACCCGCAACAGAAGAAGGGTGTCCGTTTCACGAAGCTCCCGCAGTCCCTCCGCGATCGTCCGACCGACCTTCTGCTCCTGGGCCGCTGCTGTCTCGTAGTGAGGCAGCAGTTCCTCCCAGCGCAGGGCCGCGAGGAAGTTCCGCAGGTGCTCTCCGCTCAGCTCGTGCAGGATGTACCGGACACGGACGGGATCGGAGTCGAGGCGACGCTCGTCGAGGCTGTTCTGGGTGGCTTCCCGGGCGAGCACGGAGACATCGGCATCGAAGGCGAAGGCCGCGGCGTTTCCGAACTCTCGACCTCCGTCGGCGTGCGCGGGGCGGTGGTACCAGAGGATGGGACGTTGGGACGGGGCGTCCGCGGTACGCAGGTGCACGGTTGCCTCGTCCGTGCCGAGTACCTCCGCGATCGCTCGCTTCTTCTCCTCACGTGGTTCTGCTCGGCCGGTGATCCAGGCCGACACGCCGGCACGGGTGATGCCGAGTGCCTCGGCCAGCTCGGCCTGAGTCATGCCACGACGCCGCAGCTGGCGCGACAGCCACACGCCGAAGTTCTCGGTCTGTCTGTCCTTCGCTTCCACCGGTCCTCCTTTGCGGGTACCAGCAGCATACAAGGCAGATTTGATGCGTTGCCCGAGGGGATAATTTCGTTTGTCGCCCCTGCCCTGGGTCTCCTCTATGCGAGGCAGGGGCTGGTGGCTGAAGCGTCGACGATGGCGGTGCTGTGCTGGTTGGAGAGCGGTGCGCAAGCTCAGGTGAGGCCGAGAAGATCAAGTCGGGCGAATCGAATCCTTGAGGAAGGCGGCGTGCGTTTATGTCCTTTTGCAACCGCAGCACGCCTTTGGGGTGCTGCGGTTGCATATGTGGCCTACGGGGTTCGTGCGGGAAACCTGCAGGCCGCCGCAGTCTTCGGATGGTCAAGAAAGCTTTGCAGCAAGGGAGTTGAGGGACTGAGGTGAAGCGGGTAGGGTTTCTCCAGGCCTCCTGTGGAGGCTGTGGGAGTTTCGGGGAGGAATTTCCTGCGCAAGGGGACAAGTGTGCCTTCAAAACCCCTGGAGCGGGACACCTTTATTGGCGTGCGAGAACTGTTGCGCTATCCCTTGATGGTCGAGACGGAGGATCGCCCATTCCCGCTCCTGCAAAGCTCCGATGCTCCTTGTCGAACGACTTGCCCGGTGCGTGAATTCGCGGTAAAACGGTGACGAAGAATCTGAGCGGAATCTCCAGGAGATATATGCCCGAGTGTTACCCTGAAGGTTTCAGGATCGCGGTTGCGATGTTCGCCTCTGCGGAGGTCGCTCCGATCCCGGAGATCGCGGCCGCATGTGGAGTTCCGGAGTCCACGGTCAGGAGTTGGGAGCGGCAGTATCGCCTCGCGGATGAGGGGCGTTCGGCGTCGAGGTCCGGTCGGCGTTGTCGGGCGAGGCGAGTGGAGGGGAGGGTTCCTGCCCGATACTGCAGAACGTCGCAGTCCCGGAACTGCCGTCACCGACGGTGCCAGGGTGGCGGGAAAGCGTGACGACCGGCAGCTAGTTGTTCGAGAGAAATCTCCGAAGGGGGAGGAGGGAGCGTTCAAGCACCGAGGGCGGACCTGTTCCGGTTCGGGCAGGGCACGGCAGGGCTCGCAAAAATCTCGGTGTCAGGAACCGTCGTTCGGGTTCGGGATGCTCTGAGAGTGGGGTTTCACTTCTTCGGTGGGTGGCGCGTCACCTGAGGTTCAGGTTTGTCACTCCCCACCCGGGGCCGGCGGCTGCAAACGGAGCCCCCGGCCCCGAAACAAACACCCCTCTGCCCTGCGTCGCGGGTGTGTGGAAGTCAGGAGTACGCGTTTTCCGGGATCTGGAGTTCGGGGCGCGGTTGCTCCGTGGTCAAGCTCTCAAAACATAAAGATCAGACCAATACTTGCCTGACGTCGGGCCGGGAGGGGCCCATGAGGATACCTTCGGGGGTCCCCACGCTGCCCTCGCTCGTTCAACACCGCATCAGGAGCCAGCAGCACGATGAGCAGTGCCATGTCCGACGCCACGGACGTCATCGGGACCGTCCTTGCCCAGTCCCGTCGCATTCTCGAGGTGTACCGGGCCGATCCCGGCCATGTGCAGGAGCATGCGAACAACGAACGCCGCATCACCCAGGGCGGGTACGGGGAGCGGCAGATCTACGAGCTGGTGCAGAACGGTGCCGACGAGAACCAGGAGCACGTCGGCGGAGGGCGTATCCACGTCCTGCTCACCGATACACACCTGTACTGCGCCAACACCGGGAACCCGGTCTCGCCCGGAGGCGCCGACACCATCCTGCGAATGGCTGTGTCCCGGAAGAGGGGGGGACAGATCGGCCGCTTCGGAGTCGGTGTGAAGTCGGTACTCAGTATCACCGACACCCCCTGCTTCTACAGCACCTCGGGCTGCTTCGGGTTCGACAAGGCATGGTCCGCCGCACGTATTCGAGAGATAGTGCCTCAGCTTTCGGAGAGGGACGAGACTCCGGTGCTGCGCATGGCACAGCCTCTCGACCTGGCCACCGACCGGACGCAGGACCCTGTTCTCGACGAACTGATGAAGTGGGCGTCCACAACGGTCGTGCTGCCCCTGCACCCCGGTGCGGATCGCCGTCTGGGAAAGGACCTGCGCAACTTTCCGGCGCACTTCATGCTGTTCTCCTCCCATGTGGCCTCGGTCGTGCTGGAGGACCGCCGGAGCAACAACCGGATGCAGCGCGTGCTGCGGCAGCGGACACACGACACCGAGCACCGGGTCATCGAGGAGAACAACGGCAAGCCGGTACGCAATGAGCGATGGGATGTCTTCCACATCGACCACCAGCCGTCCACCGAGGCCCAGAAGACAGCAGGCGAGTTGCACGAGCGTCCGGTGATTCGGCTCTCCTGGGCTGTTCCCGGCAAAGGGGTCGAGGCACGGAAGAAGAGGGGTAGCTTCTGGGCCTTCTTCCCGACCCACTACGACACCACTCTCACAGGCATCCTCAACGCACCCTGGAAGACGCCCGAAGACCGGCAGAACCTGACCAAGAGCGACTTCAACGCCGAACTCGTCCGAGTGGCCGCCGAACTGATCGTCGCCTCACTGCCGCGCCTGGTGGAGGACGACGACCCGGGCTCCTACCTGACTCTGCTCACCGCGCGCGGACGCGAGGCGTCTCAGTGGGGTGACGAGATGCTCAGCAAGGAGGTGCTGCGGGTCGCCGCGCAGGAGCCGTCCCTGCCCGATCGGCGTGGTGTTCTGCGCAAACCCGAGGATCTCCGTCTCCACCCCGAGGGGCTTCGGGAGGAATGGCTGAAGTTCTGGGCAGAGCATTCCGGCAGCCCTATCAACTGGTGCCACCACTCAGTGGAGAGCCGGGAACGCCGCTCCAGGGTGCGCGACATCATGGAGATTGCAGGAGTGCGCCCTGCCTCCGTCGTCGAGTGGCTGGAGGCACTGGTCGCGGATCGCACTCCCGTGGCTTCGGCGCTCGCACTGCGCATTGTCGCCGACATGGAAGCTGTCGGTTCCGAGTACGCCACCGAAGCGGTCGGTGCGCGTGTCCTGCTCACCGAGCGCGGTGATCTGGTGGCGCCGGCACGCGGCAGGATCTACCGCCGCAGCGCGATCGATGGCGGCGGGTTGCGCGACGACATGGTGTATGTGCACCCGGATGTTGTTGTCGACGATCGGGCGCGACACGCGCTGGAGGCGCTGGGCATCCCGGAGGCGGATGCCGAGGGGCGACTCAAAGCCGTTCTGGACCGTGGTCTCGGTCGCTACGGCAACGCCGAGTGGGAGGACTTCTGGCAGCTGACGCGGCAGGCGGGTGGAGGCCGTGCCGCCGTGGTGATCAAATCCAAGATCGAGAAGCCCGCTCGCACCATCAAGGTCCGTACGGCCGACGGTGTGTTCCGACCGATCCGTGACGCCTTCCTAGGCGGCCCGGTGGTGCCGGTCGACGGGACCAGGGATCGCGAGCTGCTCATCGATCCCGTCTTCCACCGTACCGATACCGCCCTGCTGCGGGATCTCGGTGCCACCGACCGACCTGTTCCCGACTGCGACCCGCGCGAGGACGACTGGTTCGAGGAGTACCGCGACAGGATTTACAGGGCGTACCTCCGGAGACTGCCGAGCGACGCACGTCGCCCCAACTTCAAGACCGTCAAGGTGGACGGCGCCAACCCTGCCGGCCCTCTCCACCTGCTGCCCAGGCTGTCCAGGGAGGGCTGTGCCGCTTTCGTCCAGCACTTGCCCCGTCACGGCCTGGTGCACAACTGGACTCTGCAGGTGGGGGCCAACCGCAACACCCAGGAATCGGTGCGGTCGCCGATCGTATGGATGTTGCGGCAGGAAGGCGTGGTGCCCACCTCACTCGGCATCCGTAGGCCGAGTGAGTGCGTCAGCCCGGAACTCCGGTTGGACCGCGAGTTGTTGCCCGTAGCCGATGTCGACATGGAGACGGCTCGTGCTCTCCGACTGACCACGACCTTCGATTCGGTATCGCAGAATCTGTGGGAGGAGCTCATCACCCGCGTTCTCGGCAGCGAGGACGCCGGTTTCGTCGGCAGTGCCTACGCCTTGCTGACCCGCTTCGACGTCGAGGAGATCCCCTGGCCGGAGGACGCGCTCACCCGTTGCCAGGTGGGGGAGGAGTGGGCCACACGCTCCGACGAGGAGATCGCCGTCACCGCGGACCTCGAGCAGTACCGCATTCTTCAGAGGGAGAAGGTGCCCGCCATGCTGGCGCCCACCGCCGAGGACGCGGAGCGGATGGTCGACGAGTGGCCGCTACGGGCTCCCTCCGAACTCCTCCAGGAGGAACTCACCTTCGTCGAGCTGGGTACTCCGACACAGCTCACCGACCTCTATCCGCGGCTGCGTCAAAGGCTTCCGCACGGTACCGAATGGCAGCTGGTGCACTGCTCCGACCTGGCCAAGGTGGTCCGTACACCGGAGGGGCGGAGGGAGGAGCCGCTCACCGAGGCCCGGGAGGGCGACACCGTCCTGTTGTGCGGGCCGGACGGCGAGCTGGACGTGCTGTGCGCCGTGGACCGGGTTCTGGAGCTGCGACTGGGTGATTCCGGCTGCCGAGCTCTGCTGCAACAGCAGGAGAAGGATAAGGAGGGGGAGCGCTTCCTCAAGGTGCGCCGGGAGCCCGACCCCGCGCGCAAACTGCTGCTGGCGCTGGGCGCCGAAAGGCTCCGCGAGGAGCTTCCCCCCGGACTGCTGATCGCGGACGAGGAGCTGAACGGCGAGGCGCCGGACAACCTGCGAATCGCTCAGCTGGTCATCGCCACACATGGCGAGGAAGTGCTGCGCCAGCTCGCCCCGGCACTGGTGAAGGCGGGCTTCGACGCCCCCCAGAAGAACTGGGCAGGTGGGCATGCTGCCCGGAATTTCGTGAAGACCTACGGGTTCCCGGCCGAGTGGGCCGGAGATCAGGAGACGGGGCAGGCGCCGCCGCCGTTCGAGACCGTGGTAGGTCCGCGCAAGCCGCTGCCACTGCATCCGTACCAGATGCGGCTGGTCGCCAACATGTACCAGCACTTGGTGCGTATGGACGAGAAGCGAGCCATGCTGCAGATTCCCACCGGTGCGGGCAAGACGCGCATCGCGGTGGAGGCGACCGTCCAGGCGATCGCCGACGGTGTTGTGACGGGGCCGGTCCTGTGGGTCGCACAGAGTGGGGAACTCTGCGAACAGGCCATTGAGACGTGGAAGTTCGTCTGGTCCCAGACCGGGCCCGACCAGAGTCTGCGCATCAGTCGAATGTGGGGCGGCATGGCGGCGGAGCCGGCGCCCGGAGGTCCGCAGGTCGTGGTGGCGATCGACGACACTCTCTCCCGCCACATAGCCACCGAGCAGTACGCCTGGCTGCGAGAGGCCTACGCGGTCATTGTGGACGAGGCCCACTTTGCCGTGCCCAAGACCTATACGAGGATCCTGGACGCGCTCGGCATCGACCAGTACCGGACTTCGCGGCACCTCGTCGGACTCACCGCGACCGCGTTCCGCGGCAGCGGCGAGGAGGAGACCCGACGCTTGGCGGCCAGGTTCGGACACAAGCGGCTGGACCACGGCGTCTTCGAAGGGGATGACCCCTATTCGCACCTCCAGGAGATCGGAGTGCTTTCCCAGGTGGAGCAACGTGTGCTTCCCGGCGGTAAGTACACCCTCTCTCCGGAGCAGGTCACTCAGGTCACCAACAGCAACAGCATGACACTGCCCGCCGCCGTTACCGCACGGCTGGCCCAGGACGTCAACCGTACGAAGCGCATCATCGAGGAGATCGAACGACTGCCGCAGCACTGGCCTGTGCTGGTATTCGCCACCTCGGTGGAGCATGCCCACGTACTGTCCGCGCTGCTCAACGAGAGCGGTATCGCCGCCGCTTCTGTGGACTCCAAGACGTCCACCGGTATCCGGAACCGGCGCATCGACGCCTTCCGCAAGGGGAAGACCCAGGTTCTCACCAACTACAACGTACTCACCCAGGGCTTTGATGCCCCGGCGGTCCGAGCCGTGGTCGTGGCTCGGCCCACCTTCAGTCCGAACACCTACATCCAGATGATCGGGCGTGGTCTGCGCGGCCCTTTGAACGGTGGCAAGGAGAGCTGCCTGATTCTCAACGTCAAGGACAACATCGAGAACTTCGGCAGGGATCTCGCCTACACCGAGTTCGAGTACCTGTGGAAGGGGAGCGCATGACCGCCGGCCCGTACCTGGGCAGCTCTGCGTTGACCGATGAGCAGCGTGCGGTCGTGGAGCAGTCCGCGGACGCCATGGTGCTGGTCACCGCCGGAGCGGGGGCCGGGAAGACGCACACGCTGGTATGCCGCATCGAGGCCCTGGTGACCGACGAGGGGCTGACCACCGGCGATGTCCTGGTGCTCACCTTCTCCCGTGCCGCGGTGCGGGAGCTGCGGGAGCGACTGTCGCGGCACGGGGACCGCTCCCGACACGTCCGGGTGACGACCTTCGACTCATGGGCCCTGGAGATTCTCAACGAGGTCGCGGCCGATGTCGACTGGAGGACACGCTCCTTCGACGAGCGGATTCGAGAGGCCACGAAGGTGGTGGCCGACGAAGGACGGGCTCCGGAGTGGCTCGACGAGTTGCGGCATGTCGTGATCGACGAGGTGCAGGATCTGGTCGGTGAACGCCGCGAGCTGATCGAGGTGTTGCTGGAGTCCTACGACTGTGGGTTCACCATCGTCGGCGACCCGGCCCAGGCGATCTACAGCTATCAGGTCACCGACCCGGACGAGCGCCTTGTCGAGACCAACCGCTTCTTCGACTGGCTCCGCAACACCTTCGTGGACGACCTGGTCGAACTATCGCTGACCCGAAATTTCCGGGCGGCCACCGACGAGGCACGCTCGGCGCTGTCCTTCGAGGGTGTGATGCGTGGATGCGCGACTCTCGCCGAGGCGGAGCGGGCCTACGAGGAGCTGCGGCTGGAACTCGCAGCACGAATGGACTTCGGTGACATCGGTGTGCCTTTCATCAGGGACTCCTTGTGTGCCACCGACACCACCACGGCCGTGCTGTGTCGTACCAACGGAGAGGTGTTGCTGGTCTCCGAGTGGCTGCACGGTGCGGGTGTGCCACATCAGGTGCGTCGTGCGGCCCAGGACCGTGCGGTTCCGGCGTGGTTGAGCGAGTTGATGCGAGCCGCTCAAGGAACTCTTGCCTTGACCAGGCAACGTTTCGACGAGCTGTATCCGTCGCTCATCGGTGCCAGCGTGGAGGAGGAGCGCGAACGTGTGTGGCGCCTGCTGCGCGTCAGCACCCGTGAAAGAACGGGGCGTTCCGTTGACCTGTCGCGTCTGCGTGATGCCGTCTCCGTCGGAAGACTGCCGGACGAACTGACCGCCCAGCCTGCGCACCCCTTGGTGATATCCACCTTCCACCGCGCCAAGGGGCTGGAGTTCGACCGTGTCCTGGTGGTGGACCCTGGCCAGATCAGCGTGGAGGAGGGGGACCTGCCCGTTGACGTGGCTGATCGTGCACGCGCGCTGTATGTGGCCATGACCCGTTCCCGTAGGGAGCTGTACCGGTTGGATCTCCCGCGGGAAGTCCTTCCGTATCGCGGTGGGTTCCGGCTGGTCCGCAAGGACCGGCGGACGGACAGGTGGGCGCGCTTCGGGTACCAGCACTGGAGGCGTTCAGGACTGGAACTCCTTGCGGGTGACATCCACCCCCACCACCCGGCAGGCAGTTACCAGATCGAGGACGACCCTGTGTCTCAGCAGGAGCATCTCTACTCCCGGACCGCTTCGGGAGATCCGGTAATGCTGGAACGGATCGACGACGTGTCCGAGGACCACGAGAAGCGAGTCGGTCCCGGTTATGCGCTGTTCCACGGAGATCGCGCGATCGGTGTGGTCTCGGAGAAGTTCCGCCATGACCTCTACCGCCACATGCAGCAGTCCAGGACCTACCAGCCTCGGAGCTGGCCCCGTCGCATCACGGACCTGCGTATCGACACGGTGGAGACAGTCGTGGGCGAGCGCGGAGCCGCCGTCCACGCAGGGCTCGGCGAGCTGGGCGTATGGCTCGCCCCTCGCCCGACCGGCCTCGGCCGCTTCCAGTACGACCGCGCGGAAACGGAAAAGGACTGAGAACAACGATGCCCGACCTCGAAGAACACTACCGATTCCGTGCCGAGCTGGTGGAGCGGCTCAAGGCCGACCTTCTCGGGCCGAACGGTGAACAGGCCGACTTCACGGAACTGTTGGACGACTGGCCCGTGACGACCTACTCCACCGGAGTTCTCTTCCCTCGTACCGAGGACGATGAACTGGCCCGTGAGGACGCGGAGGAGGACGGCTACGACGACGACGCGGACTCCACACTCGCCGTCGACGAGGTACCGGACACTGGAATCGACCTGGCGAGCATCCAGCGTCCTTCGGCCACCGGGATCACCTTCGCCGTGGATCCCTCACGCAGCCGCTCCATAACGATCACTCCCACTGCCGCCGTGTACGACCCGGTGGACAGCCAGGGACGCATCACCGTGCCGGAGCGCGCGGAGCGACGAGCCTTGGAGGCACAGGACCTCCACTGGCGCCGCCGTCCGCTCGAACTGTCCCCGGTGACAGTGGATGTCACGGAAATTCTTCAGGAGCCGGTCAAGCTTGCACCGGGTCTGGAGCTGCGGGTGCGGGTTCGCCGGCCGAGCGGCCCGCGGGGCACCGTGAGTGTCACGGCGACCCTGGTGAACACCCATCTGGTGGGCAAGGCCGATATTCGCGACACCCGTTGTTTCTTCCAGGCCGGGTTGCGCGTCGAGATTCCCGGTCGTGTGCCCGCTCTGGTGGAGCGTCCGACGGAGGGAGGCGCGGACGAGGAGGTTCGACTCAACAGGCTTCTCCACCGTCATGTCCCCTCCTTCGCGACCGGCCATGGTTGTGCCGCCGACTGGGACTGGACACCTCCGGCCGTCGGCGAGTTCCCCGAGGGAGGCGAGCCTGCAGGGGTGGCCTGCGTCCGTACGGAATTCGTCCCGACGTACGAGGTACTGCTCACCGATTCCAACCCGGACATCGACGTACGCCGTCTCGGGATGCAGACGCTGGCCGAGGCGACACCGGAACAGATCGTGGAATGGCTTCGCGAACTGGTCGACGCCTACGGGCGCTGGATTGACGAACGAGAAGTCGAGATCGAGGAGTTGCGCGACGGTCTCTACGGAAGCACCGAGTACCTCGAACTCGCCTGTAAACAGATGCGGTTGTGCCGCATAGCCCAGAAACGCATGATGGCCGGCATCCGACTGCTGGAGCGCGACGAGCGTGCCATGGAGGCCTTCCGAACGGCCAACAAGGCCATGGCGCGGCAACTCGGCCGCAGTCTGTGGATCAGGGACGGCCGCAAGGGGCAGCCACAGCCGCAGGGAACCTGGCGCCCGTTCCAGATCGGCTTCCTGCTGCTCTGCCTGAACGGGATCGTCGACCCCGAGCACGAGGACCGCGACATCGTGGATCTGCTGTGGTTCCCCACCGGCGGTGGCAAGACCGAGGCCTACCTCGGCCTGATCGCCTTCGCCGTGTTTCACCGCCGGCTGCTCCGGGGCAAGGCGGGCGGTGGCGTCACGGTCTTCATGCGCTACACGCTCAGGCTGCTCACCCTGCAACAGTTCGAGCGTGCCGCCAGGCTGATGTGCGCCATGGATCGGGTCCGTGCGGAGAATCCCGAGCGTTTCGGGCATGAGCCGATCTCCGTCGGTATGTGGGTGGGACGGGCGGCCACCCCGAACAACCTGGAGGAGGCCAGGACCGCTCTGCGGAAGATACGCAAAGGCGAGATGCTGCAGGAACAGAATCCGGTGCAACTCCGTGACTGCCCCTGGTGCGGTACGGCATTGCGGGCGGAGGACTACGCGGTCGATGTGGATCGCGGCCACATGTCGATCAACTGCCCGGGCGAGGGCTGCGACTACGACAACGGGTTGCCGGTGCATGTGGTGGACTCCGAGCTCTACCGGGTGCGCCCCACACTGGTCATCGCCACGGTCGACAAGTTCGCGCGGGTGGCCTGGCGGGATGACGTGTCCGCCCTGTTCAACCGGAACACCGACGCGCACGGCACGCCCCCACCCGAGTTGATCGTCCAGGATGAGCTGCACCTCATCTCCGGGCCTCTCGGCACGCTCACCGGCCTGTACGAGGCGGCGATCGACATCGCTGCGGATCGTCCCAAGGTCATCGCGTCCACGGCCACCATCCGCCGTGCGGGGGATCAGGGGAAGGCCCTTTTCGACCGAGAAGTGGCGCAGTTCCCGCCGGCAGGTCTCGACGCCCGTGACTCCTGGTTTGCGGTCCAGGCCCCCGCCGAACGCAAGGCATCACGCCGTTATGTCGGACTGCTCACCCCGGGTATCTCCCAGGCGACCCTGCTGATTCGAGCCTATGCCTCACTCCTGCACCATGCCGGTCGGATCGAGGGCGAGGATGCGGTCCGGGACGCCTACTGGACCCTGGTCGGTTACTTCAACAGCCTCCGTCTGCTCGCGGCGGCCGAGCTACAGGTGCACGCCGATGTCAACGAGAGGCTGAAGACCCATGCACAACGGGACGGTGGCGACCCGCCCCGTGAAGTCGTTCCGAAAGAGCTGACAAGCCGTGTCCCCTCCAGCGAGATCCCCGACCGGCTGGGTGAACTGGCACACACCCTCGGCTCCGGCGCGGCGGTGGACGTCGTGCTCGCCACCAACATGATCTCGGTGGGTGTCGACATCGATCGGTTGGGGTTGATGGCCGTCCTGGGGCAACCGCAGACGACGGCCGAGTACATCCAGGCCACCAGCCGTGTGGGGCGCCGGCATCCCGGACTGGTGGTCACCCTGTTCAACTCCGCCCGATCCCGTGACCTGTCGCACTATGAGGACTACGTCCCGTACCACTCGGCTCTCTACAAGCAGGTGGAGTCGACCAGCGTCACCCCCTACTCCGCCCGCGCCCGCGACCGGGCCCTGCACGCGGTCTTCGTCGGGCTGGCTCGGTTGGTGCTGCCGATCGCGCGTCCGAACAGGGCCGCGGCCAATGTGAACGCCTTCGAGCAGGACCTGCACGACCTGCGCACCGTCCTGGTGACCCGGGTGCGCGGAATCGAGAAGGAGGAAGCCGATGCCACGGACATGGAGTTGAGGGAGTTCATCAGCCACTGGAGCCGGCTCGCCGAGGAGAACGACAGGTTGCTGTACGAGGCGCGCTACACCTACAGCCCGAACCCGGACCGCGACCCCGATACCGCGTTGCTCCGCACCCACTCCGATCTCGACCTCGAAGAGGCCCGCGACACGCTGTGGAGCCTCCGCGACGTCGATGTCGAGTCCGACCTCTACCTGGAGAGCTGACATGGCACGTCGATCCTCGGCCGGCGCCTCCGGCACCGCAGCGCGACAGGAGAAGGTACGCAGGGCACCGCTGGGTTCGGTGCGACGTGCCCAGCAGATCACCACGTACGGCGTCGGAGCGATGATCGCCATCGGTGACCAGTCGTACATCGTCAGCGGCCTGGACACCTGGGACACCGGGGACGCCGACATCCTGTCCGAGCCGCGTCTGCAGCAGCGTCTCGGGGTGAACAGCTTCCGGTTGCCCCCTGCGGCTCCGGCGCCTACCGGGAAAGGCGTGAAGGTACGTCGTTTTCCTGAGACCTACTCCTGCCCGAAGTGCTGTGCGCTGAGGCCGTTCCGGGACTTCGGCGGTCGGCGCAACGACAATGTGTGCGGCGACTGCGAGGCTCCCCTCGTGCCGTCCCGCTTCGTCGTCGCGTGTGCCCACGGCCACCTCGACGAGTTCCCGTACTGGCGATGGCTGCACGCCCGGCGTGGTGAGGAACGTAGGGCTCACCGCGGTTGCGATCCGGCGAAGGCCCGGTTAACCCTCCACAGTGAGGGACGGACGGCCAGTCTGCGCGGAATTGTGATCAAGTGCGACTGCGGTGAGAGCGGATCGCTGGAGGGCGCCTTCAGTCGGGACGCCATGGCCGAGTTGGGGATCACCTGCCGAGGCGGTCGCCCCTGGTTCGGCAGAAGCGCACGCGAGGCGAACTGTGCCAGTCCCCTCCGCGTGCTGCAGCGCGGTTCGTCCGCAGCCTGGTTCCCCAACGTGGCCTCCGCACTGTCCATCCCGCCGTGGCACCGCAAACTGATGCAGTTGGTCGAACGACACAAGCGGCATCTGATCAACAAGAGCGACGAGCGCATTGAGGAGTATGCCCGCGACGAGGGATGGCTCGACAAGGGGCGCTACGGCGTCGAGGAAGTGATCGGAGCGGTACGGACACTGGAGAGCGCCGGCGAGCAGCCGCAGGAGGAGCCCGAGGAGAACACCGAGTTCGAGGCCGCGGGCAGGATCCGGCAGGAGGAGTACCGGCAGCTGTGCAGGGAGACTCCGGAAAACCCGGAGAACCAGCACTTCGTCTGCCTGCCTCCGGAGAACGCAGGTGAACTGGAAGTACCGGGAATTGGCCAGATCATGTTGGTCAAGCGACTCCGCGAGGTACGGGCACTCCACAGCTTCACTCGAATAGAACCTCTTGCGCGGACCAAGGAAGATCGGGAGCGCGCGGTCAAACTCGCGTTGGACGATGAAATAGACTGGCTGCCGGCCATCGAGGTCATCGGCGAGGGGGTTTTTGTCGCGCTGGACCGCGAGAAGCTGTCGGCCTGGGAATCGCCTACCGGCCCCCACACCCCCGAGGCTCGCGCGCGACGGCTGCGCCGCAACCATGAGCGCCATCTCCGTAGGTATGTCGGAGATCGGAACGTCCCTGTTCGCTCTTCGTTGACCTCGCGGTTCGTCCTTCTTCACACCCTGGCGCACGTGCTGATCAATGAGTGGAGTCTGGACTGCGGCTATCCCGCCTCCGCGATCCGAGAGCGTCTCTACGTCAACGAGGAGATGGCCGGGGTGCTCCTCTACACTGCCACCAGCGATTCGGCGGGAAGCCTCGGAGGTATCGTCTCTCAAGGAGAACCGGAGAAGCTGGCGAACTCGCTGAAGTCGGCGCTCGAGCGGATTTCATGGTGCTCGTCGGACCCCCTTTGCATGGAGTCCGACGCGAGTGGCGTGAACAGTCTCAATCTCGCCGCCTGCCATGCCTGCGTTCTGTTGCCGGAGACGAGTTGCGAGATGAACAACATCTTTCTCGACCGTGCTCTCCTGGTCGGCACACCTGACGAGAAAACGCCCGGCTTCTTTTCCTGAGTAGGCGTGCAGCCGCGCTCAGTACCGACCTCGGTCTCCCGGCTCCTGGGACCGGGGGAGCGAGGTCGGGGCGGCGGACTCCGGTGGCGGGGAAGCGGCCGGGCCCGCCGGCCGGTCAGGGGAGGCGGCGGAAGAGGAGGTCGCGGACGACGTGGCCCTTGTCCAGGCCCTGCCGCTCGAAGCGGGTGAGCGGCCGGAAGTCCGGGCGCGGCGCGAAGCCGCCGCCCGGCTGCGTGTTCTCCAGGGCCGGGCAGCCGGTGAGGACCTGGAGCATCTGCTCGGCGTACGGCTCCCAGTCGGTGGCGCAGTGCAGCAGCCCTCCCGGCCGCAGCCGGGAGGCGGCCAGCTCCACGAACTCCGGCTGGACGATGCGGCGCTTGTGGTGGCGCTTCTTGGGCCACGGGTCCGGGAAGAAGACGCGGATCCCGGCGAGGGTGCCGGGGTCGAGCATCTCGCGCAGCAGGATGATCGCGTCGCCGTTGGCGACCCGGACGTTGGACAGCCCCTGCCGTTCGGCCTGCCCCAGCAGGTTGCCCTGGCCGGGGGTGTGGACGTCGGCGGCGAGGACGCCGGTGTCCGGGTCGTCGGCGGCCATGCGCACGGTGGCCTCGCCCATGCCGAAACCGATCTCCAGCACCACGGGCGAGCCGGGCGGGAGGGTGTCGAAGAGTTCGTCGAGGTCGAGGCGGCGGTCGCCGTCGATCTCCACGCCCCACTTCGGCCACAGCCGCAGCAGCGCGTCCCGCTGGGCGGCGGTCACGCGGCTGCGGCGCGGCTGGAAGCTGCGGATGCGGCGCTCGTGGCGGTCCCCGACGGGGTTGGCGGATGGGCCGGCGCCGTCGGGGAACATGACGCCCTGCGTGCCCTGCGTGCTCCGGCCGGGGGCCGCGAGCGCTCCGCGCGCTCCGGGGTGCGTTTCGGGTGCTTCCGCCGCTTCGGCGGGCTGGGGAATCTTCTCGGACACAGTGCGTACGAGTCTACGGCCGCCCGGCACGGACCCGGTCGGCCGGGGAGAGCGGGAGAGCGGGAGGGCGGCGGCCCGGGCGCCGGGCCGGACGTCGTGTTCGGTCATGAGGGCGGTCGTTCCGCGGAGGCCGGGAATCCGGACTGCGGGCATCCCCCGGACCGGGGGAGGACCCCGCCGCGACCAGGCCCGGGGGTGGGTGGGGGCTGACGCCGTGTGGGATCGTGTGCCTCTCACGGTCGGCACAAGGAGGCGGACAGGATGGCGGACGGAACGGCTGACGGGACCGCGGGCGGTGCCGTGCGGCCGGGCGGCGGGAGCGGGATCGACAGCTCCCGGCCCCACTCGGCCCGGATATGGAACTACCTGGCGGGCGGCAAGGACTACTACGAGGTCGACGCGGAGGCCGCCGAGAAGATCCTGGCGGCCTTCCCCGGCATGCGCGACATCACCCGCACCTCGCGCGCCTTCATCGGACGCGTGGTGGCGCACCTGGCCGGGAAGGAGGGGGTCCGGCAGTTCCTGGACATCGGCACCGGCCTGCCCACCAGGGACAACACCCACGAGGTCGCCCAGCGGACCGCCCCCGGGTCGCGGATCGTCTACGTCGACAACGACCCCCTGGTACTGGTGCACGCCCGCGCCCTGCTCACCAGCTCCACCGAGGGCGCGTGCGACTACATCGACGCCGACGTCCGCGACTCCGAGAAGATCCTGGCCGAGGCCGCGCGGACGCTGGACTTCTCGCGCCCGGTCGGGCTGATGCTCATGGGCATCCTGGGCCTGGTCCCCGACTACGACGAGGCCCGCGCGGTGGTGCGGCGGCTGGTCGATGCCCTGCCGCCGGGCAGCTTCCTCGGCCTGAACGACGGCTCCACCGCCGACCCGGTCTACGTCCGGGCCATCGAGAACCACAACGCCCGGGGCACCGCCACCCCGTACACCCCGCGCGGCCCGGAGGAGATCGCGGGCTTCTTCGAGGGGCTGGAACTGCAGGAGCCCGGTGTCGTCTCGTGCTCGTGGTGGCGGCCGGAGGGCGAGCTGGGCCCGGAGACGGCCGTGTACGGCGGGCTCGCGCGCAAGCCGTAGGGCCGCCGGCGGCCCCGGCCCGGCCCCGCGGCCGCGGCACGGCGGGCGGGCCTCAGCGGGTGGCGTCCAGCGCCGCCAGCGCCCGCCGCGCCACCTCGCGGCCGATCGGCAGGGACGCCGTCGCAGCCGGGGAGGGCGCGTTGAGGACGTGGACGGTGTGCGGGGCCTCGGTGATCAGGAAGTCGTCGACCAGCGCGCCGTCCCGCCCGACCGCCTGGGCCCGCACCCCGGCCGGGGCGGGGCGCAGATCGGCGGCCTCCACCTCCGGCAGCAGCCGGCGCACCGCCTCGGTGAAGGCCGCCTTCGACAGCGAGCGTCGCATCTCCCCGGCCCCGTAGCGCCAGTGGCGGCGGGCGAGGTGCCAGAAGCCGGGCCAGCCCAGCGTCCCGGCCAGATCGCGGGCGCGGGCGGTGTGCCACCGGTAGCCCTCGCGGGCCAGGGCGGGTACGGCGTTGGGGCCGACGTGGACCGAGCCGTCGATGCCGCGCGTGAGGTGGACGCCCAGGAAGGGGAACGCCGGATCCGGCACCGGGTAGACCAGGCCCCGCACCAGGGCGCCGCGCTCCGGGGCCAGTTCGTGGTACTCCCCGCGGAACGGCACGATCCGCACCGGCGGTGCGTCGCCCGCCAGCCGGGCCACCCGGTCGCAGTGCAGCCCCGCGCAGTTGACCATGGCGCGGGCCCGCACCACCGGACCCGCCGCCGTACGGACGGCCACGCCCACACCCGGGCGGCGGTCCACGGCGACGACCTCCGAGCCGTGGCGCACCTCGGCGCCGGCCGCCTCCACCAGGCGGGCCAGTTCGGCGGCGACCGCGCCGTAGTCGCAGACGCCGGTGGTGGCGACGTGGATGGCCGCCAGGCCGTTCACATGCGGTTCGTACTCGGCGATCTGGGCCGGTCCCAGCTCGCGCACCGGGATGCCGTTCTCCCGGCCGCGCTGCACCAGCGCGTGCAGCCGGGGCAGCTCCGCGCGCTCGGTGGCGACGATCAGCTTCCCCGTCACCCGGTGCGCGATGCCGTACTCCGCGCAGAACTTGACCATCTCCGTCGCACCCCGCGCCGCGAAGCGGGCCTTGAGCGAACCGGGACGGTAGTAGACGCCGCTGTGGATCACCCCGCTGTTGCGGCCGGTCTGGTGCCGGGCCGGGCCGGACTCCTTCTCCAGCACCACCACCCGCGTACCGGGCCGGGCGCGCGTGAGCGCGTACGCCGTCGACAGGCCGACGATTCCGCCGCCGACCACCAGCACGTCGCAGTCGTACGCAGCGCGCCGCACGGTGGGCGCGCAGTCGGAAGGGGGCGGGGAGGAGGCGGCCGAGGAGACAGAGGACACGTCCTCCATCATGGCCCGGACCACTGACGGACAACCGTCCGGTCGCGCACGGATACGTGAACGGCTCCCGGAGGCGGCCCGTACGGCCCGCGCCCGGGCACACCGGGCACACGGCGTCCGCCGGGCCCCCCTGGCGCCGCGGGCGGGTGCGGCGGGGCGGGCGGCCGTGTCACGCCGGGGCGGCGAGCAGTGGGCGCGCCCGCTCCCGCAGCTCCGCCACACGCGGCTCGTCGCCGTACGGCTCAAGCCGGTGCAGCAGGTCCCGCACGTACTCCGTCGTCCGCGCCGAGGAGATCCGCCCGGCGACCTCCACGGCCCGCGTGCCCGCCGCGCAGGCCGCATCCAGATTGCCCGACTCCAGCTCGGCGACCGCCGAGACCACCAGCCGCAGACCGTGCGAGCGGACGAACTCCTCCGTCGGCCGTGACAGCGCCTGCTCGGTGAAGCGGCGCACCTGGCGCGGGGCCTTCAGATCGCGGTAGCACTCGGCGGCGTCGGCGGCGAGGCGGTCGTAGGAGTGGAAATCGAGCCAGGACGGGTCCGGGTCGCCGTCGCGGGAGCGCTCCAGCCAGCCCTCGGCCGCCGCGAGCGAGGTACCGCAGGCCGCCGACTCGCCGGCCTTGGCCAGGGCGCGGGCCTCGACCAGATGGAAGAAGCTCATCGTGCGGGCCGTGGCCAGGCCGCGGTTGCGCTCCAGCGCCGCCTGCGCCAGGTCCACGCCCTCGTCGGCGAAGCCGCGGTACGTGGCCTGCAGCGACATCGACGCCAGCACGTACCCGCCCAGCGGCACGTCCGCCGCCGCCCGGGCCAGCCGCAGTGCCTGGATGTAGTAGCGCTGCGCGGCCTCCTGCTGACCGGTGTCGAAGGCCATCCACCCGGCCAGGCGCGTCAGTTCGGCGGTGGCGCCGAACAGTGAGCGCCCCACCTCGTCGCTGTAGGAGCCCAGCAGCAGCGGGGTGGCGTCCACCCGCAGGCACTCGGGCACCATCGACGAACGCCAGTCGCCGCCGCCGTACTTGGAGTCCCAGCGCCGGGCCTCCTGCGCGGCCTCCCGCAGCTTGGCCACATCGCTGTGGCCCACGCGCGGGGACGTGGGGGCGGGCAGGGGCGGGCGCTGCTCGTCGGCGGGACCGGGCGCCATGCCCGCCGCGGCGGCCCCGGCCCCGAACCCGGCAGTCCCGGTCAGGGCAGTCCCGGCCAGGGCCGGCGCGTCCCGCGCCACCGAACTGTCGGCGGGCTTGATGAGCCAGCGCGAGGTGGGCACGGCGTAGGCGCTCACCGAGAACGATCCCGCCAGCGACTGCCACACGCCCCCGCCGCGCCGCCCGGCCGGATCCAGCCGGTACAGCTCGGTGGCCGACCGCACGGCCGCCCCGACGTCGCGGGGGAAGGACAGGCCGACCTCCGGGGCCGGATCGGCGTCCGCCAGGCCGATCTCGTGCAGCGGGACGGGACGCCCCAGCTTGCTGCCGATCGCGGCGGCGATCAGATGGGGGGCCACACCCTGCGGCACCATGCCCTTGGACACCCACCGGGCGACCGATGTCTTGTCGTAGCGGAGGGTCAGACCTCTCTGTGCACCGAGGTCGTTGACCCGGCGGGCGAGCCCGGCGTTGCTGATCCCGGCGAGGGCGAGGACGGCACCGAGTTTCTCGTTCGGCCCGCGTGGCTCCCTGGACATGCGCACCCCTGACACACACCGACGGCCACCCCGTGCCGCGCACACGGGGCATTCGTCAACCCAGCGTAGTTCGCCGCATCCCTACCGTTAAGGGCCGTCTTCCGGGATGGCGGGATTCGTGCAGGCTCCGCCGAGCGCGGGCCGGCGACGCGCGAACGGCGCGCAGGATGCCGGCGGGCGCTCCGGGCCGCACCGCGCATGCTCCCCTGGCGCGTGCTCCGGGTGTGTGCCGGTGCGCCCGTCCGTGCGCTCTGTGCGGCCCGCGAGGGAGGCGTTTCCATGGGTGCTGCGTGGGTCGGCCCACTGCACTGGAACCAGTGGGCTGGGGGAATGCCGTCGTCCCATTCCCCGCGGACGGCGGTCCGGTCCGGGAGGTGACGAAGCCTCCCGGGCTGCCGACGGAGTGCCGACGAGACGCCGGCGATGATTCGTTAGGCATATCTCACGGCAAATATTTGGCCGAATGACGCCGCTCCCGGCGGAGTCGTCCGGCGGGCCGTCACGGCGCCGGGGCCCGGCGCCGGCTTCCGCGCGTCCGCGTCCCCGGACACCTCCCGCACGCACATCCCGTGGCAGCATGGTCCGCAGCGACGGCGGTTGACGACTGCCGACGGTGATCTGCCACCGATCGGAAGCCGCCGACGGCGAGTTACCGATCCACGGGGCCATGCGGAGGCGGCGATGCGGTGGTTGGTGGGATGGGCCGCAGACCACGCCTCCGGCGTGGGCGGCGCGGCCAGACCCGGGCATACGATCCAGCCGGTGGGGGCACGGCAGTTGTGGGACGGCCCCGACCCGCTGTGGGCGGTCGGTGACTGGCGGCCCGACGAGGTGCGCCTGGTCGAGGCCGACGGCGGCAGCAGACTCGCGGTGCTGGGCTCCTGCGGCGCCTCCGACGAGCAGCTGCGCACCGGACTGTTCGCCGCCCGCGGCGGCGCCCTGCGCCATCTGACCGCCTGGCCCGGCAGCTACACCGCCGTCGTACGCGTCGGCCGCCGCGTCACCATCACCACCGACCTCGCCGGAGCCCGGCCCGTCTTCCACACCCCGTGGGCGGGCGGCACCGCCTACGCCACCGCCGCGCTGCCGCTGGCCGACCTGATCGAGGCGCAGCTCGACGTCGGGCACCTCGCCGCCCTGCTCGCCTGCCCCGACGCGACCGAGGCCCTGGGCGACGGCACGCCCTACGCGGGGGTGCGCCGCGTGGCGCCCGGGCACGCGCTGATCATGCGCGACGGCCGCAGCCGCGAGACCGTCGGCTACGAACCCGCCGTGCCCACCGTCGTCGCCGCGCCCCCCGTGGGCGCGGAGGCGGCGGTCGCCGGGGTGCGCGAGGCCCTGGTGGAGGCCGTACGGGTGCGGCTGGCCGCCCCGCGCCACGCGCCCGTGCCCGACCTCGGCGGCCTCGACCCCGGACCGGTCCCCGGCATGGGACCGGCCCAGCGGCTCGCGGACCGTCCGGGCGGGCGGGCCAGGGGCCCCGCGCCCGGCATCGGCGCCGACCTGTCGGGCGGCAGCGCGTCGGCGACACTCGCGCTGCTGGCCGCCGGACTGCCCGGCGTCCCGGGCACGGTGTACGGCACGCCGGGGACGTCGGCGGGCGAGCGGCTGCTCGCCGTCACCTTCAACGACCTGACGCTGGACCCGCTCTCGGGACGCGAGGCCGAACTGGAACGCGCCCGCAGCATCGCGGAGAGCCCCCGGCTGCACCACGTCGTCGTCGCCGCGGGCGAGGAGGCCCTGCCGTACACCGGGCCCGGCGGCGGCCCGCTCGCCGACGGGCCGCTGACCGACGAGCCGGGTCCCTCCCTTGTCGTCGCCGAGCGGCACCGGCTGCGTCTGGCGGCGGGCAGCGCGGACCACCTGTCCGGATACGGCGCCCGCGAGGTGCTCGACGCGCACCCGGCCCGGCTGGCGGACCTGCTGCTGGACCGGCGCCGCCGCCATCTGCTGCGGCCGGTCACGGCGCTGGCTAGGGCGGAGGGCGCGACCGGGCGCTCGGTGCTCGTGCCGCTCACCGTCTACCGCGCGGCACGGAGGCTGGCCCGTACTCCGTACCGGGACGGGGTGCTGGAGACGGCGCGGCGGCTGCGGGAGCGGGACGTCACCGGGGGCGGGACGGGATCCGGGGCCTGGAGCGCGGGCGGGGCCGTCCACGAGGCCGGGCCCGGAGTGCTCGACGCCTCGCTGTCCGCCCTCGCCTGGTGCCGCCCGGGGCCGGCCGCGCGCTGGCTGACGGGGGAGGTGCTGGCCGAAGTATCGATTCGGCTGGAGCAGACGGCCCTCCGCCCGGTGCCCGGGGGGACCGGAACGCGCCCGGGGGAGCGGCGGGCGCGGGCGGCGCTCGCCCGGCTGGCGGCCGACCACCGGATACTCGAACAGGCCGCGGAGGTCCGCAGCCAGCGGCTGCACGCGCCCTTCCTGGACAACCAGGTCGTCCGCGCCTGCCGAGCCCTGCCCGAGGCGCTGCGCGTACAGCCGGGGGCGCGGGCGGCGGTGCTGCGCGCCGTCCTGGTGGGGGCGGGCGTCCACGAACTGCCGCCCGGCTGGGGCGCCCCCTCCCGTGCCACCCACACGGCGGCGGCACGGACCGGACTGCGGTCCCGAGTCGGCGACCTCATCGACCTCTTCGACGCGCCCCTGCTGGCCGACGCGGGACTGGTGGAGGCCCGGGTCGTCCGCAAGGCGCTGCGGGCCGCGGCCGGGGGCGAGGCGCTGCCGCTGGACGGGCTGGCGGAGCTGGTCTCCACCGAGATCTGGCTGCGCAGGCTGCTGGCCCGCCGGGGCAGCTGCTGGACGGGTACGGGCGCGGCCACCGCGCGCCGGCGCGCGGTGGCCGGAGGAGTGCCGCAGCGCCCCAGCCTGTGAAGCGGGCTCGAACCGGGTTCGGACCCGGCACGGATTCCGTCCGCGAGCCCGCCCCCGTATGCCGGTCCGCCTCGCCGACCGGCCGCCTCGCGGGTCGGTCCGCCGCGCGGGCACCGGCCGCGGGACGGGTCAGCGGCAGCCGATCCGCGCCTGGGCCCAGTCCGCCATGACCACCGAGTCCAGTACGCCGTTCGGCTCGGCCACCAGCCGGAGCGTCCGCACCCCGGCCAGGGAGAGACGGACCGGCACCGGCTCCTCGCCCCGCCGGACGACACCTGACTCCCACAGCCGCACCCCGTCGCCGTACACGGAGAACCGGACCGCACCCCGTAGCGGCGTCAGGTCGTCCACTCCGGCGAGCGCCTCGAACGAGGTGCAGGCGCCGTCCAGACCGACCGCCACGGAGGAGCGGGCGGACACCGTCACCCCGTAGCCCCGGTCCCGGCCGCCGATGCGCAGCTTTGAGCGCTGCCACAGCCGGCTGCTCCCCTCCCGCACGGAGGGGCCGTCCGAACCGCCTCCACGGGGCAGCCGGTCGAGCCGGTGGACGGTGGCCGCGGCCTGCGGGGAGGCCTGCGGGGAGGTCGGTCCGGACGTGGGGCCGGCCGTCCCACCGGGCACCGGTACGGAACCGGGCGTGGGCGTCCCGGATCCCGGCCCTGCCCCCGGTCCGGCCCCGGGCACCGGCCCGGACGGGGAACCGGACCCCGGTTCCGGTTCCGGGAGGCTCCCCGGCGGGGCCGCCTTACGGCCCGGGGCGCCCTCACCTCCGTCCGCCGCCTCCCGCGGCGAAAGGGTCTGCGCCCTCGAACCCCCCGACTCCGCTCCCGCTCCCGGCCCCGTCTCCGCCCCGCCGGACGCACCGGCCGCCGACGGCCTTGCTCCCGGCCCCTGGTACGGGTCCCGCGAACGCTGGCCGTCGGTCACCAGCGCCAGCGTCAGCGCGGTGGCCACGGCGGCGGCCATCACCCCCGCCGTGACACCCGCCTTCGCGGTCGATCCCAGCCCGTCGAACACCGTGGCCCCGCTGCCGGCCGTGCCGTCCACACCTCCGGCCGCGGTGGCCGGGCCCATCGCCCCGGCCACCGGACAAGACGCCCACGCGGAACGCGCTCCCGCCGGGTACGCCTCCGCGTCGCCTCCTTCCTCCGCGCAGGCCTGCGCCGCGTACGCCTGCGCCGAACCCACCGCCGGGTACGGCGAGTACACGTCCGCACCCCAGCCCACGACCGCCAGTGGCAGCATCACCCGGAGCCGTTCGCAGGCGTCCCCGGCGCCCAGCGCCGCCGACCGGCAGTCGGCGCACCGCTCCAGATGACGGCGCAGCCCCCGGTCAGCCCGTGCCCGCAACCCTCCGCGCACATACGTCCCCAGCCGGTCGGCACGGCGTGCGCAGTCGCCGCCCACCGCCCGCGTCCCGGCGGTGTGCACCGTGAGGTAGGACTGCTGTAACCCTTCCCTCGCCCGCTGTGCCAGCGCCGCCACCGCTTCCTCCGCCATGCCCAGCAGCGGTGCGACCTCCCGCGGCGACTCCTCCTCGATCACGGTGTGCCACAGCACCACCTGCCACCGCTCGGGCAGATCGCGGAAGGCGCGCACAGTGGTGGACCGCTCGGCCCTCCGCATGGCCCGCACGTTCGTGTCCGTCCCGAAGGCCTCCGAGCCGCCCGGCGACTCGGCCGCCGCCGCGAAGACCGCGAAGTCCTCGACGAGCAGATCCCAGCCACTCGTCCCCGTCCAGGCCGCCGCCACGTCCCGGACCGCCGCCAGCAGATGGGTGCGCACCGCCGTGTCCGGCCCCGCACCACCACGCACGGCCAGCAGTGTTCGCGCGAAGACCTCATCCGTCAGGTCGTTCGCGGTCGCCGCGCCCCGGCAGCAGTGGCGTACGTAGCGGCGCACCGCGTCGGCGTGCCGCCGGTACAGCTCCTCGTACGCCCTGGTGTCCCCGGCGCGCATCCGCGACACCAGTTCCGCGTCGCCGGGCACGGCGTCCACCGGACCGTCCGCTCCGTATCCGTCCCGTGAACCGCGCGGCTCTCCCCGCCCGTCAGCACCCAAAGCGAGAACCCCCGTACACACAGTTGCCACCGAACACCGGCAAAGCGTGTCACGGCGAGGGCCGCGCACTCCCGGCCGTGCGCCTCAATCACCCGTCCGGGGCGGGAAACCGCAAAACGCTGCGCACGCCGCGCTCGTACGAGGTATGGGAGCCGAACGGCGGCGACACGAACTTGGCCGAAAAGCGCCACTCCGTCACCGCTCCAACGGTGCCCGGATCCCGCCTCAGGCCCCCACGGGCTTCGCGTACCGCGGCCTGAGCCCTTCCAACAGGATGTCGAGCAGCCGCGCCGAGGCCGCGGCCTGCTGCACAGCGTTCGGCAGGGACGGCGCCGCCGTGGCTATCACCAGCAGCACATCCGCGACCGTCACATCGGACCGCAGCTCACCGGCCGCCTGAGCCCGCTCCACCAATCGCCCGACGACATCGAGCAGTTCGGAGACGCCCGCGTCCTCCCCGGCGTTCCCGGCGTTCTCCCGCTCCCGGTCGGCCCCCTCCGGCCCGTCCTCCCGGCCCGCCCGGCCGTCCACCAGCCGCAGCCCGGGCTGTCCGTGCCCACCGCCCTGCGGCGTACGCGCTCCCCCCGGGCCGGCGCCCATGTCCTCGGCCGCCCCGTCCGGCCCGCCGGCGAACGACCCGACCCGCAGTATTCGAGGCGGCAGCAGCCGCCCGGCACCCGAATCCACCGATGTGCGCAGGAACCGGGAGAGCGCCGACCACGGCTCCTCCTCCTGCCCCAGCGCCGTCCGGGCCTGCTCGGCCAGCCGCGCCGTCTCCTCCTGCGCTATACGCCGCACCAGTACGTCCTTGCTGGGAAACCGCCGGTAGACCGTGCCGACCCCGACCCGCGCCCGGCGTGCGACATCCTCCATCGGAGCGCCGTAGCCCAGCTCGCCGAAGACCTCGCGGGCGGCGCGCAGCACATGCTCCAGATTGCGCTGGGCGTCGACCCGCAACGGAGGCGTACGGCTGCTCTCCCCGACACTCCCCCCGTCGGTCGCACGCGCGGCACTGTGGCCTCCGCCCGCCCCTTTCACCGGGCCCGCCCCGCCGCCCGCGGAAGAGTCGGCGATGACGGTGGTCGACCAGCGAGAGCCCTGAATGTCCTGAATATGCATATTTTATTCCCCCGGTTGTATGGCAGCCTCCCCCCGGAGGCCCCCCACCCTTTGCCGCCGGGACACGGTCATGGCTCCGCCCGGCGTGCTACGAACATAGTTGAGCCCCGGTCACGAGAGAAGAGGGATGTTCCGCCACCTCCGCCCCTGATCGGAGTATGCCCTCCATTCCCCCTTCCGACCTCCTCCCGGACACCCTCCACACCCTTGCTGAGCTGCTCTTTCTCCCGCCCACAGTGAACCCGCGAGCCTCGGTCCGGGACCCTCCGCCAGTCATACGTTTCCCAGGACCTGTGGACAAACGTCTGCCCGCGGGTGCGTCATGGACAGGTGACGAAGGAACCCGCGCGCATTCTCGTGGTCGGCGGCGGCTACGTCGGCATGTACACCGCCCTGCGCCTCCAGCGACGCCTGAAGCACGAACTGAGACGCGCGCGGGAGGGCGGCGGGGGCGTACAGGTCACCGTGCTCGCCCCCGATCCCTACATGACCTACCAGCCCTTCCTGCCCGAGGCGGCCGCCGGCTCCATCTCCCCGCGCCATGTCGTCGTCCCCCTGCGCCGGGTGCTGCCCCACTGCCGGATCGTCATCGGCGAGGCGAAGTCCATCGACCACGCCCGGCGCACCGCCACCGTCGCGACCCTCGCCACCGAGCACGCCGGCACCGCCCCCGTCGAGGTGTCCTACGACGAACTCGTCCTCGCCCCCGGCTCGGTCTCCCGCGCCCTCCCGGTCCCCGGCCTCGCCGAGAACGGCATCGGCTTCAAGACCGTCGAGGAGGCCATCGGCCTGCGCAACCACGTCCTCGAACAGCTCGACATCGCCTCCTCCACCCGCGACCCCGCAGTCCGCGACGCCGCCCTCACCTTCGTCTTCGTCGGCGGCGGCTACGCGGGCGTCGAGGCGCTGGCCGAACTGGAGGACATGGCCCGCTACGCCTGCCGCTACTACCACAACATCCGCCCCCGGGACATGAAGTGGATCCTCGTCGAGGCCACCGACCGCATCCTCCCCGAGGTCGGAGAGGCCATGGGCCGCTACGCCGTGCGCGAACTGCGCGGCCGCAACGTCGACGTACGCCTGGAGACCCGACTCGACTCCTGCGAGAACCGCGTCGCCCAGCTCAGCGACGGATCCCGCCACCCCTGCCGCACCCTCGTGTGGACCGCGGGCGTCAAGCCCCACCCCCTGCTGAAGAGGACAGACCTTCCCCGCGACGGGCGCGGCCGGCTGCGCTGCACCGCGACCCTGCGCGTCGAGGGCACCGAGCACGCCTGGTCAGCGGGCGACGCCGCCGCCGTCCCGGACCTGGCGGCAGGAGCGTCACGGGCCCGGGGCCCCGGGGAAGGACCGGCCCCGGAGTGCGCGCCCAACGCCCAGCACGCCGTACGCCAGGCACGCCTCCTGGCCGACAACCTGGTGGCGTCGCTGCGCGGCCGGGAGCCGGCGGAGTACGAGCACTCCTACGCGGGCTCCGTCGCCTCGCTCGGCCTGCACAAGGGAGTCGCCCATGTGTACGGCCGCAGGCTCAAGGGCTACCCTGCCTGGTTCCTGCACCGCGTCTACCACCTGAGCCGGGTGCCGACGGTCAACCGCAAGGCGCGCATTCTCGCGGAGTGGACGCTCGCCGGCCTGTTCAAGCGTGAGATCGTCTCGCTCGGCTCGCTGGAGCACCCGCGCGCGGAGTTCGAACTCGCCGCGGGCACCGGCCGCCACCCCGAGGGGCCCTGACACCTGTCGGTACCGTCGGTCACACTGGACGTGTGACCATGGGTGGGCCCGCGTCAGCGAAGAGTCACCGGCGGGCGCGGCCGGCCCGACGGGCCCGCGGGCACGGGCGTCCGCACGCACCCGCACACACCAGACACGAGAACATCGGAATCGGATCGGACCGCACGCAGTGAACTTCACGCGCTGGAGCGCCCGGCTGCCCGGCACGCAGCGGCAACGACGCCTCGCCGCCAGGGCCGTACGGCGCCCGCCCGAGGCACCGGCCCCCGCCGGGGCCGTCCCGGCCGCCCGGGACGAGCACGGCGAGCCGTCCGCTCCGGACACCGGGGGAGCTGGGCAGGGAGCGAGACACGGCCTCGACGACCTGCCCGCGCAGGACCTGCTCGGGCAGGTTCCCGCCCTGGTCGCCCTCGTCCACGGCCCCGACCACCGCATCGCGTTCGTCAACGACGCCTATGCCGCGGCCTTCGGCCCCCGCGAGCCCGGCGCCCCCGCCCGCGAGGCCCTGCCGGAGCTGGCGGAACTGGGTCTCCTCCCGCTGATGGACCAGGTCCTGCGCAGCGGCAGGCCCCGCACGGTCAAGTCCCGCCGGGTGGAAGGCCGGGCGGAAGGGCGGGAAGAGGGGAGCCCCGGAGCCGCCGCCGACGGCGGCACGCGCCCGGGCTACTACACCTTCACCTGCACCCCCGTCGAGCTGAAGGGCCCGGGAGCGCGGCGCGGCGTCCTCGTCTTCGCCGCCGAGGTGACCGACCAGGTCGAGGTGGCCGAACGGCTGCGCGTCAGCGAGCGCCGGCAGCGCGAGGCGGCCGTGACCCTCCAGCGCAGCCTGCTCCCCCAGCAACTGGAGCAGCCCGACGACCTGCGGGTGGCCGCCACGTACCGCCCGGGCGGCACCGACGCGGCGGTCGGCGGCGACTGGTACGACGTCATCACCCTGGGCGCGGGCCGAACCGCCCTGGTCATCGGCGACGTGATGGGCCGCGGGGTACGGGCGGCCGCCGTGATGGGGCAGCTCCGCACGGCCGTGCGCGCGTACGCCCGGCTGGACCTGCCACCCCACGAGGTGCTCCAGCTCCTCGACGGGCTCGCGGCCGAGATCGACCCGAACCAGATCGCCACCTGCCTCTACGCCATCCACGATCCCAACGAGGGCCGCCTGGTGTACGCCTCCGCCGG
The DNA here is from genome assembly GCF_043660855.1 of Streptomyces shinuiensis. NCBI lineage: Bacteria > Bacillati > Actinomycetota > Actinomycetes > Kitasatosporales > Streptomycetaceae > Streptomyces > Streptomyces shinuiensis. Next base: position 3,244,473 of record NZ_JBIHML010000001.1, read on the forward strand.
CCACCTGCCGATCCTCGTCCGGGATCCGGACGGCACGGTCCACCGCACCGACGAGTCCACCGGCCCGCCCCTGGGCACCGGCGGCTGGCTGCACACCTCCGCCTCCGTCCCCTTCGGCGAGGGCTCGGCCGCCGTGCTCTACACCGACGGCCTGGTCGAGCGGCGCGACGCCGACATCGACCAGGGCATCGAGGTGCTGGAGGAGGCCTTCGCCGGAGCGACCGGCAGCCCCCAGGTCGTCTGCGACCGGCTCCTGCGGGCCATGGGCATCACCGCCGAGCACGACGACGACGTCGCGCTCCTGGCCCTCCAGCACCCGGTCCGCACCGGCCTCGACGCGGAGCTGTTCCACAACGCCGCGCTCGACCTCCTGGGAGGGGTCGAGGCCGCCCCGCGCGCCCGCGCCTTCGCCTCCGGAGTCCTGACGAGCTGGCGGTTCCCCCGGGAGCTGCACGATCTGGGGGTGCTGGCCGCCAGCGAACTGGTCGCCAACTCCCTCCAGCACGGCACCCCGCCGATGTGCCTGCGCCTGCGACGCACCGACCGCCGCCTGATCGTCGAGGTGACCGACGGCGACGACCACCTCCCGCGCCGCCGCCGCGCCGAACCGGTGGACGAGAGCGGCCGGGGCATCTCCATCGTCGCCACCGTCGCCTCCGCCTGGGGATCGCGCCGCACCCCGGGCGGAGGAAAGGCGGTGTGGTGCGAGTTCGCGCTTCCGGGGACCGTCTCGCGCTAACCGGCCCGCACGGGTTCGGCGGACCGGGCCGGCATCGAGGCGGCGACCACCAGGGACGCCCTCAGCGGATTGTCCTGCTCGGCGGTCAGCCTGCGGCCCAGCAGCAGGGCCAGCACGGTGACACCGAGCGAGCACAGCACCAGCATCACGATGTACGGCCCGTGCAGCGTGGCGCCCATCGGCCCGCCCACCGCCGGCCCGATCGCCAGCGCCAGCTGCTTCACCAGGGCGAAGGCGGAGTTGTACCGCCCGACCATCCGGGCCGGAGCCAGGTCCGCCACCAGCGGTGCCACGGTCGGCGACAGCATCGCCTCGCCCAGCCCGAACAGCGCGTACGTGGAGATGATCGCCGCGACGGCCAGCGCGTGGCGGTCGGCCACCAGCCCGGATGCCCCGGCCGCCAGCCACGCCACCGTCCAGATCAGTCCGACCAGCGCGATCACCCGGCTGCGCCGCCGCCGTTCCACCACCCTGAGCACGACGAACTGCGCAAGCACGATCACGGCGGTGTTCGCGGCGAGCGCGATCCCCAGCGTCGCCGGGGAGATCCGCGAGGCCTCGACCGCGTACGCCGACAGCCCGGATTCGAACTGCCCGTAGCAGGCGAAGAACATCACGAAGCCGAGCGCGGACAGCGTCACCATCGCCCGGTCGGACAGCAGCGCCCGCCAGCCGCCCCGGGCCGCGGTGCCGTGGGGGGAGCACTCGACGCGCGGCCCGTCCGGCAGCCGTACGGTCGCCACGGTCACGCCCAGGACCAGGTACATCGCCGACTCGATCCCGAACAGCAGCAGGAACGACGACGGCCGTTCGGTGTCCACGACCAGGCCGCCCAGCAGTCCGCCGACGCCGAGTCCGAGGTTGTTGAGGAAGAACTGCGTGGCGAAGGCGCGCGAGCGCGTCGCGGTGGTGGAGGAACACACGATCATCGTGGCGAGCGCGGGCTGGATCACGGACAGGCCCGCACCGAAGACGGCGGCGGACACGTACATCGCCGCCACGCCCTCCGAGAGGGCGATGCCGAGTGAGCCGGCGGATGCCAGGGCCGTTCCCGCGACGGCGACGGGCAGTGGACCGCGACGGTCGATCACCCGCCCGGTGAAGGGCAGCACCACCAGCGCGGCCACGGCGAAGAGCGCGAGCACCGTCCCGGCGGTGCCCGCGCCCAGATTCCGCACCTGGGCCACGTAGATGAACATGAACGGGACGGTGAAGCCGTTGCCGAACGCGCTCAGCGCGTTCCCCGTCTGGATCCGGCGCAGCGCCGCGCCCGTCGCGGTGGTCACACTCACCTGCCTCTGAGTCCGGTGCCGTTCGGGCACGCATGGGATGGGGGGAGAAGTCCGAGGAGAGACTTCGAAGCTAAAGTTCAATGCTAAAGAGTACACAGGCGAAGGCTTCAAGGCGAACGAGCTCATGCCATACTCCGGTCCCATGCCCGACCAGCCCTCCCCGGACCAGGACCGCGGCCTCACGCTCGACGAGCAGATCGCCATCTACCAGCGCGAGTACGGTGAGCTGGACCCCCAGGTGGAGAAGATCGTCAATGCGCTCAGCCGCCTCGACCGGCGGATGAGTGTCGCCTACGGGCGCCAGCTCGCCACCCTCGGCCTCAACCACGCCGAGTGGGAGGTACTGAAGGAACTGGTGATGGCCGGCAGGCCCTACCGCCTGGGCCCGGGAGCCCTCGCCAAGCGGCTGGGACTCACACCCGCCGCCATGACCCACCGCATCGACCGCATGGCGGCCGCCTGTCTGGTCACCCGGGAGCGGGACGAGAACAACCGCGTACGTGTGATCGTCGAGCTGACCGACGACGGTCGCGAGAAGTGGCTCCAGGTGATGCGAATGGCCTCGGTCTTCGAGGAGGACCTGCTCCAGGACCTGTCCGGCGAGGAGCGTGTCACCCTGGGAGAGCTGCTGACACGCCTGCTGCGCCGGGTGGAGGACACCCAGCCGGACGCCGGCGGCCGTCTCAGCGACCTGGACTGACCGGCTGGACGGAGCCCCGCGCCGACCGGCTGAAGGAGGCCATGGGCGCGACTTGACAGCTGGTGGAGCGATCCGTAAGGTTCTCCGGGTTGCCAGGGAGCCGGAACGGTTCTCCGGGCAGCTCTTCTGTCGCCTTCGGCGGCGACCACTCACTCGGTGTGAATCCCTTCCGGGGGTGAATTGCGGCGTGCCGTAATTCCGCTCCGGGCGGCTCGATTAGGAGCCGGACGGGGAATCCGCTACGGTGGTGGAGGCGCCGGAAACGGCGCAGAGGGAAAGCAGGACCCCGCCGGCCGGGGATTCGGAGACCGAAAAGGGATCTGATAGAGTCGGAGACACCGAAGGGAAGCGCCCGGAGGGGCCCCGGAAGGGGTGCCGAAGGAAGCGTCCGTTCCTTGAGAACTCAACAGCGTGCCAAAAGTCAACGCCAGATATGTTGATGCCCCGTTCCCGGGACCGCAGGGTCGTCCGGGGGCGAGGTTCCTTTGAAACACACAGCGAGGACGCTGCGCACCCACCGGAATCATTCCTTCCGGTGGTGCCGCTCTGCGCGGATGTGTGACCGGGAGTACCCGGAAGCATTCACGGAGAGTTTGATCCTGGCTCAGGACGAACGCTGGCGGCGTGCTTAACACATGCAAGTCGAACGATGAACCTCCTCCGGGAGGGGAAGAGTGGCGAACGGGTGAGTAACACGTGGGCAATCTGCCCTGCACTCTGGGACAACTCCGGGAAACCGGAGCTAATACCGGATACGACTCTCCAGGGCATCCTGGGGGGTGGAAAGCTCCGGCGGTGCAGGATGAGCCCGCGGCCTATCAGCTGGTTGGTGGGGTGATGGCCTACCAAGGCGACGACGGGTAGCCGGCCTGAGAGGGCGACCGGCCACACTGGGACTGAGACACGGCCCAGACTCCTACGGGAGGCAGCAGTGGGGAATATTGCACAATGGGCGCAAGCCTGATGCAGCGACGCCGCGTGAGGGATGACGGCCTTCGGGTTGTAAACCTCTTTCAGCAGGGAAGAAGCGGAAGTGACGGTACCTGCAGAAGAAGCACCGGCTAACTACGTGCCAGCAGCCGCGGTAATACGTAGGGTGCGAGCGTTGTCCGGAATTATTGGGCGTAAAGAGCTCGTAGGCGGCCTGTCGCGTCGGATGTGAAAGCCCGGGGCTTAACCCCGGGTCGGCATTCGATACGGGCAGGCTAGAGTTCGGTAGGGGAGATCGGAATTCCTGGTGTAGCGGTGAAATGCGCAGATATCAGGAGGAACACCGGTGGCGAAGGCGGATCTCTGGGCCGATACTGACGCTGAGGAGCGAAAGCGTGGGGAGCGAACAGGATTAGATACCCTGGTAGTCCACGCCGTAAACGTTGGGCACTAGGTGTGGGCGGCATTCCACGTCGTCCGTGCCGCAGCTAACGCATTAAGTGCCCCGCCTGGGGAGTACGGCCGCAAGGCTAAAACTCAAAGGAATTGACGGGGGCCCGCACAAGCGGCGGAGCATGTGGCTTAATTCGACGCAACGCGAAGAACCTTACCAAGGCTTGACATACACCGGAAACGGCCAGAGATGGTCGCCCCCTTGTGGTCGGTGTACAGGTGGTGCATGGCTGTCGTCAGCTCGTGTCGTGAGATGTTGGGTTAAGTCCCGCAACGAGCGCAACCCTTGTTCTGTGTTGCCAGCGTGCCCTTCGGGGTGACGGGGACTCACAGGAGACTGCCGGGGTCAACTCGGAGGAAGGTGGGGACGACGTCAAGTCATCATGCCCCTTATGTCTTGGGCTGCACACGTGCTACAATGGCCGGTACAATGAGCTGCGATGCCGTGAGGTGGAGCGAATCTCAAAAAGCCGGTCTCAGTTCGGATTGGGGTCTGCAACTCGACCCCATGAAGTCGGAGTCGCTAGTAATCGCAGATCAGCATTGCTGCGGTGAATACGTTCCCGGGCCTTGTACACACCGCCCGTCACGTCACGAAAGTCGGTAACACCCGAAGCCGGTGGCCCAACCCCTTGTGGGAGGGAATCGTCGAAGGTGGGACTGGCGATTGGGACGAAGTCGTAACAAGGTAGCCGTACCGGAAGGTGCGGCTGGATCACCTCCTTTCTAAGGAGCACTTCTTGCCGGTGTCCCCGCTTGGGGGGCCGGCCAGGGGCCAGAACACCGGCGCACGTCCGGTGCTGGTTGCTCATGGGTGGAACGTTGACTAGTCGGCCGGGATGGTCCGGCGGAGGACACCAGTACTGCCTCCCCTCTCTGAGGGTGGGGCGTGGACCGTGGTGCTCCGTGGATGGTCCGGGCCGGGCGCGCTGTTGGGTGTCTGAGGGCACGGCCGCATCGCGGTCGAGGTCTTCGGTGCCGGCCCCGGTGTACTCCACCGTGATGGTGGGGGTGGCGGGTGGCTGGTCGTTGTTTGAGAACTGCACAGTGGACGCGAGCATCTATAGGCCAAGTTTTTAAGGGCGCACGGTGGATGCCTTGGCACCAGGAACCGATGAAGGACGTGGGAGGCCGCGATAGGCCCCGGGGAGCTGTCAACCGAGCTGTGATCCGGGGGTGTCCGAATGGGGAAACCCGGCAGTCGTCATGGGCTGTCACCCGCTGCTGAACACATAGGCAGTGTGGAGGGAACGCGGGGAAGTGAAACATCTCAGTACCCGCAGGAAGAGAAAACAACCGTGATTCCGGGAGTAGTGGCGAGCGAAACCGGATGAGGCCAAACCGTACACGTGTGAGACCCGGCAGGGGTTGCGTGGGCGGGGTTGTGGGAGTTCTCTGCAGTCGTCTGCCGGCGGCTGGGCGAGTCAGAAACCGTAGGGATAGGCGAAGGGCATGCGAAAGGCCCGGCGTAGAGGGTAAGACCCCCGTAGCCGAAATCTCTGCGGCTCGTTTGAGGACCACCCAAGTAGCACGGGGCCCGAGAAATCCCGTGTGAATCTGGCGGGACCACCCGTTAAGCCTAAATATTCCCTGGTGACCGATAGCGGAGAGTACCGTGAGGGAATGGTGAAAAGTACCGCGGGAGCGGAGTGAAATAGTACCTGAAACCGTGTGCCTACAAGCCGTGGGAGCGTCGCACGCCGGTTTGCCGGCGTGTCGTGACTGCGTGCCTTTTGAAGAATGAGCCTGCGAGTTTGCGGTGCGTTGCGAGGTTAACCCGTGTGGGGAAGCCGTAGCGAAAGCGAGTCCGAACAGGGCGACCGTAGTAGCGTGCCCAAGACCCGAAGCGGAGTGATCTAGCCATGGGCAGGGTGAAGCGGCTGTAAGAGGTCGTGGAGGCCCGAACCCACCAGGGTTGAAAACCTGGGGGATGACCTGTGGTTAGGGGTGAAAGGCCAATCAAACTCCGTGATAGCTGGTTCTCCCCGAAATGCATTTAGGTGCAGCGTCGCGTGTTGCTTGCCGGAGGTAGAGCACTGGATAGGCGATGGGCCCTACCGGGTTACTGACCTTAGCCAAACTCCGAATGCCGGCAAGTCAGAGCGCGGCAGTGAGACTGTGGGGGATAAGCTCCATGGTCGAGAGGGAAACAGCCCAGAGCATCGACTAAGGCCCCCAAGCGTGTGCTAAGTGGGAAAGGATGTGGAGTCGCAGAGACAACCAGGAGGTTGGCTTAGAAGCAGCCATCCTTGAAAGAGTGCGTAATAGCTCACTGGTCAAGTGATTCTGCGCCGACAATGTAGCGGGGCTCAAGCACACCGCCGACGTCGTGTCATCGGCACATCAACCTCCAACGGGGGTGTCGATGGGTAGGGGAGCGTCGTGTGCCGGGTGAAGCCGCGCCGGAAGGCAGTGGTGGACGGTTCACGAGTGAGAATGCAGGCATGAGTAGCGATACAGGAGTGGGAAACTCCTGCGCCGATTGACCAAGGGTTCCTGGGTCAAGCTGATCTGCCCAGGGTAAGTCGGGGCCTAAGGCGAGGCCGACAGGCGTAGTCGATGGATAACCGGTTGATATTCCGGTACCCGCTGTGGAGCGCAAGGGCCGAGCCCGGTGATGCTAAGTCCGTGAAGCCGCCCGTGCCCTTCGGGGTGCGGTGCCGGTGGAGCCGACGGCCCGATCCGGTAGTAGGTGAGTGATGGGGTGACGCAGGAAGGTAGTCCAGCCCGGGCGGTGGTTGTCCCGGGGTAAGGGTGTAGGGCGCCAGGCAGGTAAATCCGTCTGGCACGAGGCCTGAGACCTGATGCCGAGCCGATGGTGGCGAAGTGGATGATCCTATGCTGTCGAGAAAAGCCTCTAGCGAGTTGCACGGCGGCCCGTACCCCAAACCGACTCAGGTGGTCTGGTAGAGAATACCGAGGCGTTCGGGTGAACTATGGTTAAGGAACTCGGCAAAATGCCCCCGTAACTTCGGGAGAAGGGGGGCCACATCCGGTGATCGCCCGTGCGGTGTGAGCCGGGGGTGGCCGCAGAGACCAGCGAGAAGCGACTGTTTACTAAAAACACAGGTCCGTGCGAAGCCGTAAGGCGAGGTATACGGACTGACGCCTGCCCGGTGCTGGAACGTTAAGGGGACCGGTCAGTCATCCTTCGGGGTGGCGAAGCTGAGAACTTAAGCGCCAGTAAACGGCGGTGGTAACTATAACCATCCTAAGGTAGCGAAATTCCTTGTCGGGTAAGTTCCGACCTGCACGAATGGCGTAACGACTTCTCGACTGTCTCAACCATAGGCCCGGTGAAATTGCACTACGAGTAAAGATGCTCGTTTCGCGCAGCAGGACGGAAAGACCCCGGGACCTTTACTACAGCTTGATATTGGTGTTCGGTTCGGCTTGTGTAGGATAGGTGGGAGCCGGTGAAGCATGCACGCCAGTGTGTGTGGAGGCGTTGTTGAAATACCACTCTGGTCGTGCTGGATGTCTAACCCGGGTCCGTGATCCGGATCGGGGACAGTGTCTGGTGGGTAGTTTAACTGGGGCGGTTGCCTCCCAAAGGGTAACGGAGGCGCCCAAAGGTTCCCTCAGCCTGGTTGGTCATCAGGTGGTGAGTGTAAGTGCACAAGGGAGCTTGACTGTGAGACTGACGGGTCGAGCAGGGACGAAAGTCGGGACTAGTGATCCGGCGGTGGCTGGTGGAAGCGCCGTCGCTCAACGGATAAAAGGTACCCCGGGGATAACAGGCTGATCTTCCCCAAGAGTCCATATCGACGGGATGGTTTGGCACCTCGATGTCGGCTCGTCGCATCCTGGGGCTGGAGTCGGTCCCAAGGGTTGGGCTGTTCGCCCATTAAAGCGGTACGCGAGCTGGGTTTAGAACGTCGTGAGACAGTTCGGTCCCTATCCGCTGCGCGCGCAGGAGTCTTGAGAAGGGCTGTCCCTAGTACGAGAGGACCGGGACGGACGAACCTCTGGTGTGCCAGTTGTTCTGCCAAGGGCATGGCTGGTTGGCTACGTTCGGGAGGGATAACCGCTGAAAGCATCTAAGCGGGAAGCCTGCTTCGAGATGAGGGCTCCCACCCCCTGGAGGGGGTAAGGCTCCCGGGAGACGACCGGGTTGATAGGCCGGAGATGGAAGCTCCGCAAGGGGTGGAGTTGACCGGTACTAATAGGCCGAGGGCTTGTCCGTAGATGTTCGCGTCCACTGTGTGGGTTCTGAGACCACGACCCGTCTGGCCGGCGGTTGCGTGTGTGTCATGGTGTTTCGGTGGTCAGAGCGAGAGGGAAACGCCCGGTTACATTCCGAACCCGGAAGCTAAGCCTTTCAGCGCCGATGGTACTGCACGGGGGACCGTGTGGGAGAGTAGGACGCCGCCGAACAAGTGTTGTGAGAATGCCCTGCCGGGTTCCCGGCAGGGCATTCTCGCGTTTACGGGATCTCTCGTGCCGGAGTCGGCTGATCTCGGTGAGCACTTTCTCCGTGTGCGGGCGTACCTGCGCGCGTAGTTCGTCGCTCCAGATCTCCTCGGAGTAGCGGCGGTTGAGGTAAAGGTTCCCGCGAGAAGTCGCCGGTCGGCGGGAATCGCCATGGGCGGATCTCGGACTGGACGACGACGGTGGGTTCGACCGGGCGGAGGGAGTCGTCCGCTGGATCCTCTGAAGCGGAGATCCCGAGCAGCCGATGGAAGTAGGCGCTGATGGCAGTGGGGCCGGATACGCCGTCGACCACTCCACGGCCTCCTGGAGCTGACTCGTCCCCGTGGTGTCCTCACTCGGGCGGGCAGTCAGGGAACGGACCGTCAGGGCATGGGGCGCGCCGGCGGTTCGGCTTCGCCGAGCCGAGGCCACCAGGAGTGTGCCTGGGCCTCCGAGCGCAGCAGCGCCAGGGTCGGCATCCCCACCGACTCGCCGTTCGCCAGGAGGTCGGGGAGCTGGGGGACGGGAGCGACCGCCGCGACATTGTGGAGGATCAGGGAGAGTGGTGGGTCGAGCCGACCGGCGGATGACCCTGCGGCCATGCGGCGGCCGTGCTCGACCACGCTCGCGGTGAGAGCCGTGAGGAGTGGCATCGTGCCGGGGGCGCGGCGCGGGTCCTCGACGGTTTCGCCCACGACATAGAGCGTTCCCCATTCGGCCGCAAAGGATTCCAGGGCGGCCGAATCCGCGCGCGGTGCCGTACACGTGTTGCGGACGTGGAGTTGGGAGAGGCAGGAGAGGGCGCTTCGGACGGTGCGGACGGCGGCCTCCCGGCGCTCGGGGTGGGCGATCAGGGTCGCCTCCAGCTCGCCCGCCGCGCCGGACGCCGCCTTGGGGTGTGTGCGCAGGATCCGGACGGCCTCCGAGGAGGAGCCCGCCGAGGCGTTGGCCCAGCGGTGGACCTGGCGGAACGGCTCGCCGGCAACGGCGGCCGCGTGGAGCCAGCAGCCCAGGAGCGTCTCGGCGGCATCGTGGGCGGCCGCGTCCACCCTTGCCGGGCTGCGCACGGGGGCGAGCAGGGCCGAGGCCCGTGCGGCGGCGCTGCGGCGGTCGTCGCAGCCGTGGTGGGGCGACCAGCGCAGCCGTACGGGCGCGTCGGTGAGCTGTCCCGGGTCGTAGACGTGTACGGGGCCGAGCTTGGCGCGGGCTCCTGCGGTCTCCGCCCACAGGGCGGGGTCTGCGGTCACGACGAGTGCGGCTCCGGGGGCGGCGCGCAGGGCGTCGGCGGCCCGGACGGTGTGGACAGCGCCGTACTCGACGCCCACGGGCGGGCCGGAGAACGCCTCGGGGACGGGACGGGCCCGTACGGCGGCGGGGTCCTGTACGGGCTCCCGCGGGGATGCGGGGGCCGCCGCCTCGGAGAGGCCGGTTTCATGGGCCCCGGGCCCCGCGGGGGCGGGGAGGGGCGCCGCGGCCGTCTCGTGGGGCGCGGGCGGGGCGCCCTTGTGCGGAGCCGCCTCCCGGGCGGCCCGTCGGGCCGCGCGCAGGGCGCGACGGCGGGCCACGGCGCCGATGGCGAAGAACCCCAGGACCGTCAGGACCATCGCCTGGCCGATGAGGATCCCCCAGAACAGACCCGGCCCCGGCAGGGCATCGGCCTGTGCGCCGGGCCAGGCGGCGGCCAGATCACCCGGTTCGGAGACGAGCGCGCGCATGGCCGCCGGGGTGTGGACGAAGGCGACGCCCTGCGGCCAGGCCCCGTGGGCGAGGAGGCCGGCCAGCCCGGCGGCCGTCCAGCACAGGAGGGTGACGCCCAGCAGGAAGCCCATGAGGCCGAGCAGGAGGCCGTCGGGGACGCCTCTCTCCGGTGGGGTGCCCGTACCGCCGCCCTGCCTTCCCGGTGCTCCGGCGTGGCCCCGCGCCACCGTCAGGCCACCGTCTCGTCGGCGCGTGCGAGCCGCTCCATCGCGGCGGCCCGGGACTCGGTCTCGGCGTCGAGTTCGTCGGCCAGGGTGTCCTTCACCGGTGAGCGCGGGGAGGAGTCGGTGGGAGAGCCGGACGGGGAGTCCGGCGCGGAGGATTCGGTCATGGCGCGGTCGGTGAAGACCAGCGGGCGCTCGGTCTCCGTGACCAGGTGTTTGACGACCTGGACGTTGCCGTTGACGTCCCAGACGGCGATGCCGGGGGTGAGTGTGGGGATGATCTCCACGGCCCAGCGCGGCAGGCCCAGCACCTTTCCGGTGGCCCGCGCCTCGTCGGCCTTCTGGGCATAGATAGTGCGGGTGGACGCCATCTTGAGGATGGCGGCCGCCTCCCGGGCCGCCGCTCCGTCGACGACGTCCGACAGGTGGTGGACGACCGCGACGAACGACAGGCCCAGGCGCCGGCCGAACTTCAGCAGGCGCTGGAAGAGCTGGGCGACGAACGGGCTGTTGATGATGTGCCACGCCTCCTCGACCAGGAAGATGCGCTTCTTGCGGTCGGGGCGGATCCAGGTGTGCTCCAGCCAGACGCCGACGATGGCCATCAGGATCGGCATGGCGATGGAGTTGCGGTCGATGTGGGAGAGGTCGAAGACGATCAGGGGCGCGTCGAGATCGATGCCCACCGTCGTCGGGCCGTCGAACATGCCGCGCAGGTCGCCGTCGACCAGGCGGTCCAGGACGAGGGCCACGTCCAGGCCCCAGGCACGGACGTCCTCGAGGGCGACGTTCATCGCCTCGGCCGACTCCGGCTCCGGGTGGCGCAGTTGCTCGACTATGTCGGTGAGGACGGGCTGGCGTCCGGTGACGGTCTCGTTGACGTAGGAGTGCGCGACCTTCAGCGCGAAGCCGGCGCGCTCGTCGAGACCGTGGCCCATGGCGACCTCGATGATGGTGCGCAGCAGGGCGAGCTGGCCGGTGGTGGTGATGGACGGGTCCAGCGGGTTGAGGCGGATGCCCTGGTCGAGGGCGGCCATCGGGTCCAGGCGGATGGGGGTGACGCCCATCTGCTCGGCGATCAGGTTCCACTCGCCGACGCCGTCCTCCCCCTGGGCGTCCAGGACGACGACCTGGCGGTCGCGGAAGCGCAACTGGCGCAGGATGTAGGTCTTCTCCAGTGCCGACTTGCCGTTGCCGGACTCGCCGAGCACCAGCCAGTGGGGGGCCGGGAGCTGCTGGCCGTAGAGCTGGAAGGGGTCGTAGATGTAGCCCTTGCCGCTGTAGACCTCGCGGCCGATGATCACCCCGGAGTCGCCCAGTCCGGGTGCGGCGGTGGGCAGGTAGACGGCCTGGGCCTGGCCCGTGGAGGTGCGCACGGGCAGGCGGGTGGTCTCGGTCTTGCCGAGGACGAAGCTGGTGAAGGCGTCGGTGACGGCGGTCAGCGGATCGAACGCGGCCATGGTGTTGCGCCTCCTCAGCGGCGGATGCCGGTCGCGAACGGCAGGGTGTTCACGAACGCACGGTGATGCTCCCGGTCGCACCACTCCAGCTTCAAGTAGCTCTTTCCGGCCGATGCCCGGATCGTGCGCTTGTCACGTGCCAGGGCGTCGGGGTTGCGGGAGGAGACGGTGATGTAGCCGACGAGGTTGACGCCCGCGGCGCCGGAGGCGAGGTCCTCGCCGCGCTGGTCGACGCGGCTGTGGGCGGCCACGTCGCGCGGGTCGACGGTTCGGTTCATCTTGGCGGCGCGGCTGGCGTCGGCGGCGTCGTTGGTCTTCTCGGTGAGCATGCGCTCGATGGCGATCTCGGTCGGCTCCAGGTCCATGCAGACGGCGACGGTGCGGATCACGTCGGGGGTGTGGACCAGAAGCGGGGCGAGGAAGTTGACGCCCACGGGGGTCATCGGCCATTCCTTGACCCAGGCGGTGGCGTGACACCAGGGGGCGCGGGTGGCGGACTCGCGGGTCTTGGCCTGGAGGTGGGTGGGCTCGGCCGCGTCCAGCTCGGCGGGCCATGCGTTGCGGCGGCTCATGGCCTGGATGTGGTCGATGGGATGGTCCGGGTCGTACATGGAGTGGATCAGGGACGCCATGCGGGACTGGCCCAGCGGCTGCCGTACCCGGATGTCGGCCTCGGCGAGGCGGGCGCAGATGTCGGTGAGCTCGCGGGCCATGACGACGGCCAGGCCCTCGTCGCGGGTGAGGCGGCGGCCGGTGGAGGCGCGGGTGGCCTTGGCGATCGCGGCGGCCTCGGCGGCCAGGTCGCGGGTGTAGTGCATACAGGCGACCAGGTAGGCGCGGTGCTGCTCGCTGGAGGTGGAGACCATCGACAGCAACTGCTCGTAGGAGTCGCGCAGCCAGGGTGCGGACCGCTCGTCGCCGCGCTGCGCGACGTCCTTGGCGTGGGCGTCGGGGTCGGCGGGGAGGGTGCGGGCGAGCATCTGGAGCCGGGTGACGAAGCCGTCGCCGTTGGCCACGTGCTTGAGGAGGGTCCCGAAGCGGTCGACGAGGGCCTCCTGGTCCTCGCTGTCGCGCAGGCCCACGCCCGGTCCCTCGATCTCGATGGCGGCGGTGACGGTGCGGCGGTCGGCGTGGAGCAGTACGGCGATCTCGTCGGGCCCGAAGGGCGCGGACAGCCAGTTGACCCGGCCGACGCCGGGGGGCGCGGGGATGTCCACCTCGGTGCCGTCCAGCCGGGTGCCGGCCTCGGCGGCGGTGGAGCGGTAGGTGGTGCCGCGGCGCAGCAGACGACGGTAACTGCGTTTGATCTCGAACCACTTGTAGTACGTCCGGCCGTTGTAGGGGACGTACACCGCGGCCAGGGCGATCAGCGGGAAGCCGGCCAGCAGGGCGATGCGCAGCGACAGGACGGGGACGAGGAGCCCGCTCATCATGCCGAGGAAGGCGCCCGCGACGATCAGCGCGATCTCGCCCGTCTCCCGGTTCCTGCCGACGACGGCGTTGGGGCGGGCGCGCCCGATCATGTACGTGCGGCGCGGAGCGACGGTGTGGGACGGGGTCGTCATCCGCGATCACCTCCGGTGCGATTGCTGGTGGTGCCGCCGCCGCTGCCCGTGCGGGGCGGGGGCGGCGCGGTGGGCCGGGGGGGCTGGGCGCCGCGCGAGGCATGGGCGGCCACACCGCCGGAGACCGGGTTGGCGGGGCGGGGGGAGGCGCCGGACTGCCCGCCGCCGCTGCCGCCCTCGGCGCCGCCGCGTGCGCTGTGGGTGGTGATGCCCTGGCGGAGCATCGCGGCGGGGGAGGAGACGACGGCGGCGGCCGTACGGGAGGCGGGGTCGGCGCTCGCGTTGCGCTGGCGGACGATCTCGTCGCCGAAGCCGGGGACGAAGCGGTAGATCATGGCGCTGGCGAAGATGGCGAGCAGGATGATCGCCAGGCCGGAGACGATCGCGGAGAAGGCGTTCGGGCCCTCGTCGGAGGCGAGCGCCCCGGCGAGGCCGAGGACGATGACGATGACCGGCTTGACGAGGATCACCGCGATCATGATGCCCGCCCAGCGGCGTACGTGGCCCCACAGGTTCTTGTCGACGAGCCCGGCGTAGACGACCGTGCCCAGCAGGGCGCCGACGTACAGCAGGGCGGCGCGGACGACGAGTTCGAGCCAGAGGACGCCGGCGGCGAGGACGGAGACGAGGGAGACGACGATCAGCATGATCGGGCCGCCGCCGATGTCGTCGCCCTTCTTCAGGGCCTCGGAGAAGGAGCCGAAGAACTTGTCCGTGTCGGATCCGGTGCCCGCGGCGATCACGTCGGTGACGGCGTCGGTCGCGGTGACCAGGGTGTAGAGGATCAGGGGGGTGAAGGCGGAGGCGAGGACCGTCAGCCACAGGAAGCCGATGGCCTCGGTGAGGGCCTCGGTGAGGGGGATGCCGCGGACGGCGCGCTTGGCGACGGCCAGCAGCCACAGGACGAGGGTGAGGATCGTCGATGCGGCGAAGACGACGGCGTACTGGCGAAGGAAGGCGGGATTGGTGAAGTCGACGGTGGCGGTGGAGGAGACGGCCTCGGAGAGCTTGTCGACGATCCAGGCGGCGGCCTCGGCGCAGCCCTGTGCGAGGGAGGCGAGGGGGTCGAGGGTGGAAAGGGGGTCGGAGTCGGCGCCGCCGCTGTCGGGATCGCCGGTGTCGCACAGGTCCCTGGCGGGGCTGTTGAGTTCCTCGCAGGCGTCCGGCTCCTCGTCGGCCGGTGGGGACGTCGGCTCGTCGGCTGCCGCGCGGGCGGCCAGCCAGATCCCGGCGGCCTGCAGGCCCGCCAGGAGTCCGGCGAGCGACAGGGCGCGGCGGCCGGCTCGGTCAACGGGCATAGGTGAACCCTCCGTACTCCTCGACGGCCCTGCTGATGTCCTCGGCTGTGGAGGCCCGGATGTCGCCCGGTACGGGGGCGGGGCCGTCCTGCTGGGAGTCCTCGGCGATCCTCCAGTCGGATCCGGCCCACCGGAGCTGGAAGTTCCAGGTCTTCCAGGTGGTGGTCACGGGGATGGTCGACTCCTCGCCGGCCATGCCGATCAGACCCGTGTACCAGACCTCGACGGTGGCGCTGTCGTTCCCGTACTCCGTCACCCTGGTGCCGACGGGGACGGTGCGTGAGACGAAGGTCATGCCCTCGGGGGCCTCGCCCTCCGGGGTGAGCCCCAGGCGCTCGAAGAGGGCCTTCGAATAGGCCTTGTCCTGCCGGTCCTTGATGCCTGCGGCGGCTTCGGGGGTGTAGAGGGTGTCGACGAGCATGTGCCGGTGCTCGGTCTCGAACATGCCCGTGCCGCCCAGCGCCACCGCGTAGTTGGCCGCGGCGCTCTGTGCGCCCTGTTCGGTGCGGGGGAAGCCCGAGGGCACGCCGTTCGACCGCCCGGTGACGGGGCGTTCGCCGGTGGGGGCGGTGGGCCGGGAGTCCTCGCGGGCCTCCCGGTCGCCGCCGTCCGGCGGGGCGTCGCCGCCACCCCTGTTGGCGAAGGCGATGGCCGCGATCAGCAGGACGACGACGCCCACCACCGTCACCATGCTGCGGCCCATCCGGGCGGGTTGCCGTCTGGGCTCGTCGTACGCGTCGACGACGTCGTCCTCGTAGCCGCCATCGCCGCCGATGCTCATCGTGCGCGTGCCCTCTCGGTCGCCCGGGCGCCGCCCGGTTGGCGTAGTGCCCTGTCCATGACGTTAACTCCGCCGCGGCGGTTGTGGGACCGGTGTGTGCAGGATCGCTTCCGCACCGTGAGCGGTGGATCACCGGACTCGGCCCGGGGGCGCCGCCTCGCGCCCTCCGGGCGTGCTCCGGTGGGGAGGGAGGGGAGCCGGCCGGGGTGGGTGCGGATCCTGGGCTGGTGCATTGCTGCGGTGCTCTTTTTCCTGGTGGGGGGGGGGGGAGCGGTTCGGCGGCCGCGGCCCCTCGGGTGGGGCAGGGGCGGCGCCGGCGGTGTGCGCCGCCCGCCGACGGTGCGGCGCCCATGGGCGGGGGCGCCCGGTTCCGCGGGCCGTTCCGCCCGCCGCCGCGGGCGTGACGGTTGTCACGGCGCGTCAGGCGCCCGCCGGCCGGGGCGTTTACCGCCGGCCGGTGGTGTACGGGACGGTCCTGTCCGGTTCACCCGCCGGGCACGCGGGCGCGCCCGGGAGCCGGGCACCGGTGGGTGGGGGCCGGGAAGGGGGCGGGGGCGGTGCGCGGTTACACGGCCATGCCGTAGACGATCGTGAAGAGCGTGCCGAGGGATCCGATGATGAAGACCCCGGTCAGGCCCGCCACGATCAGGCCCTTGCCCTGCTCCGCACTGAAGGTGTCGCGCAGCGCCGTGGCTCCGATGCGCTGTTTGGCCGCGCCCCAGATGGCGATGCCGAGGCAGAGGAGGATGGCGACGGCCATGACGACCTCGATCATCACGCGGGCCTCGCTGCCCAGCGATCCGAACGGGCCCCAGTCGGGGGCGATTCCGCCGATGATGGTGGTGATGTCGCCCTTTTCGGCTGCCAGAAACATGCTGTGTTCACCGCCCCGGTGAGGGTTGTCGAAAGTTGCGCTTCACTTGGATTCTGACACGGTTGCGGCCGAATCGGCAGTGAACTCCTTTCAGATGGGGGAGGGTTGAGGGGTGCGGAAGGCGTGGGTGGCGATCGGAGCCGGCTTCGGGCTCGTCATGTGCTTGCTGGCGCTGCTCGTGGTGGGCACGTACAGCGCCGCGTCGAACCTGTTCGGCGGACGGGGCGGTGCGGTCGCGCTGGCGGAGAACGCGGTGCCGGCGGCGTACCGGCCGCTGGTGCAGAAGTGGGGCAACTACTGCCCGGCGCTCAACCCGGCGCTGCTGGCCGCCCAGCTCTTCCAGGAGAGCGGCTGGAACCCGAGGGCGCGCAGCCCCGCCGCGGCGCAGGGGATCGCCCAGTTCATCCCGGGCACCTGGGCGGTCCACGGTGTCGACGGCGACGGTGACGGCGATCGCGACGTGTGGGATCCGGCCGACGCCATCCCGTCGGCGGCGAAGTACGACTGCACGCTGGCGAGGAACGTCCGGGGGGTGCCCGGCGATCCGACGGACAACATGCTGGCCGCCTACAACGCGGGCCCGTACGCGGTGACGAAGTACGGCGGGGTGCCGCCGTACCGCGAGACCCAGAACTACGTGAAGGTCATCCGGAAGCTGGAGAGGAGCTTCGCGGCGCCCGCCGGGCGCCTGTCGCCGACGAAGCAGGCGGCCGGGGCGATCGACTTCGCGCAGAAGAGGCTGGGGACGCCGTATCTGTGGGGCGGGGACGGCACGCCGGAGGACGGCGGGCGGTTCGACTGCTCGGGTCTGACGAAGGCGGCGTACGCGAGCGTGGGCATCGAGCTGCCGCGTGTCGCCAACGATCAGTGGAACGCCGGTCCGCACCCGAGGCGGGATGAGTTGCTCCCGGGTGATCTGGTCTTCTTCGCGTACGACTTGGAGGATTCGCGGTCGATCCACCACGTGGGGATCTACGTGGGCGGTGGCTATATGATCGACGCGCCGTACACGGGCGCGGAGATCCGCTTCGACCCGATCGACTCCCCCGACTACTTCGGGGCGACGAGGCCCACGGCGTCGTGAACTCCGGGGCGGCCGCCGCCCCGGAGGTGCGGTGTGCGGCCGCGGTCCCCGGATCTCGGGCCCCAGGTGCGGGTCACCCTCCGATAACGTCCGGGTGATCGTTCGGTGGAGGTCGGAACGTGCGGCCGGGGCAGGGCGTTTCCTTGTCCGGAACGAGCATTCCGCTACCACGGGGGTCGGCAGCGAAGAGTGAAGGGCAGCATTGCGATGGCCGAATGGGACAACCCCGACGTCGAGCTGCTCTACGACATCAACGGATTGGCCAGGGACGCCCCCGACTGGGCCGACCACCTCATGGAGTACGTCGGCGAGTACGGCACGATCGTGGCGCTGGCGATGCTGGGTCTGTGGGCCTGGTGGACGGCGCGGCGCCGCCCGGACGCGGTCCCGGCGGTGGCCGGACTGCTCTGGGCGCCGCTGGCGGCCGGGGTGGCGGTGCTGGTCAACGTTCCGATCCGGGGGTTCGTGGAGCGGCCCAGACCCTTTCTGACCCATGACGGGCTGGAGGTGCTGGTGGACGGGAAGAGGGACTTCTCGTTCGTCAGCGATCACGCGACGCTGGCGATGGCGCTGGCCGTGGGGATCTTCATGGTCAACCGGCGGCTGGGTCTGGCCGGCATCCTGGTGGCGGTGTTCGCCGGGGTCTGCCGCATCTACATGGGGGTGCACTACCCCACCGACGTGATCGGCGGCCTGGCGCTGGGCACGGCCGTGGTGCTGCTGCTGGCTCCGGTGGCGCTGGCGCTGCTGACGCCGCTGCTGCGCGCGGTGGCCGCCTCGCCGCGGGCCGGCCGGCTGGTGAGCGTCTCGCCGGAGCCGGTGGCGCGGACCGGAGGGCCGGACGCGGAGCGGCAGCCGCAGGACCGGGACCTGGTCGCCTGAGGGCGTCCGGGAGACGGGCGCCCGAGGAAGGTTCGCGGCCGCCGGGGCATGTGCCCCGGCGGCCGTTCGCCGTCTCCGGGGCCGTCTCTCCGACGGGGCCTCACATCTCCCGGCGGGCTTCACGCCTCCTGATGGGCAGCGGCGTCCGCACGGGCGCGTCCGCGGGCCCGCCGGGCCGGACCGCGCCATCCGCAACTGCAGGCGGCGCTGCAGAACGGGCCCTTCTCGACGGTCGAGATCAGGTGCTCCTGCGGTGGCGCCGGCCGCTGGGGCGGAGCCCCCTGGCTGTCGTCCTGCTGCACACGGTCACGGTACCGGCCGTGACGGGGGTGCGGGGGCGTCGTTATTCGGAACGGGTTCCGATACGCGTGCTTGGGGGTCGTCAGACGATGGTGGTGCAGCGGGGGCGGAAGGGCAGGGCCGCGGCGGTCGGCGAGGTCTGCGCCGGGACGGTACTGGTGGTCCTTGCAGCCGCGGGCTGCTCCGGGCGGGGGGCCGCCGCCGCTGCCGACGTGAGTGCCGCCGAGGCGCGGGCCGCCGTCCGGGAGGCGGCCGAGGCGCTGGCCGGATCGGGCACCTCCCGGACGCGTACGGCGGTGGAGATGACCAACGGCGGCACCCGGGTCACCATCCGGGGCACGGGCGTCTTCGACTACGGAAGGCGGACGGGACGGCTGAGGGTGGTGCTGCCGGGTGAGGCCACCGGCGAGAGCGAGCGCCGCCGGGTCGTGGAACTGGTCACGCCGGGCGCGCTGTACATGAGGAACCGGGGCGCGGGTGTGCCCGACGGCAAGTGGGTGCGCGTGGACACGGCGACCCTCCCCGACGGGAACCTGGTCACGGGGGGCGCCACCGACCCGATCAGCGCCGCCGAACTGCTGCGCGGTGTGCGGTCGGCGTCGTTCCACGGCGAGGAGCGGCTGCACGGGGAGACGGTGCGGCACTACCGGGGCACCGTGGACCTCGCGGCGGCGGCGGAGGCGGCGGAGCCGAGCTCGCGCGGGCAGCTCGCCGCGGCGGCGAAGGGGCTCTCGAACAGGACGGTGGCCTTCGACGCGTACGTGGACGAGCGCGGGCGGCTGCGGAAGGTCCGGCACCGCTTCGCCTTCCCGCGGGCGTCGGGCGCCCCGGGCCGGGAGGGGGAGGCCGCGGTGGTGTCCACCACGTCGCTGTACGGCTTCGGCGTGCCGGTGGAGGTCGAGCTGCCGGAGCCGGAGGACATCTACACAGGGAGGATCGCCGCGCCGTAGGGAGTGCGCCGGAGCGCAGCCGGGAACAGCGGCGCGAAATGGTCCGGACGTGCCATGCGCGCAGGGCGCGCTTCTTCCTACTCTGGGGTTCGGGTGCGTCGGAGGGGAGGCGGAGGTGGTGGTGCGTGTGTCCGGCGAGAACAGCGGTCCGCTGACCGAGGACCACGTGGCCCTCGACGAGATCGAGCTCTACGGGGAGCTGATGATCGCGGCGTCGGCCGCGGTCGAGGACCGGCTCAGTCCCGCCCGCATCGACGAGGTGCTGCGGGTCGGGCGCGACCACGAGCGGAAGGGCCGCGGTCGGCCGCGGCCCTGACCGTGAACCGGCGGTCGCCCACCGCCCACCGGCCGCCGGCGTCCCGGACCCGGGCAGGACAGGGTGGAACGGGACGGGGTGGAACGGGACGGGGCGGGCGTCAGGTGCGCAGCAGCCGGGCGATGGCGGCCGTGGCCTCCTCCACCTTGGCGTCGATCTCCTCGCCGCCCTCGGTGGCCGCCTGGGCCACGCAGTGGCGCAGGTGCTCCTCCAGCAGTTGGAGGGCGAAGGACTGCAGGGCCTTGGTGGACGCCGAGACCTGGGTGAGTATGTCGATGCAGTAGACGTCCTCCTCGACCATGCGCTGCAGCCCGCGGACCTGACCCTCGATGCGCCGCAGCCGTTTGAGGTGGGCGTCCTTCTCCTTGGCGTAGCCGTGCGGACCATGGGCGGTCTCTGGACGGGCGTCGGTGGTCGTCATACGGTCCTCCCGTGGTCGCCGTGAGGATCAATACCCCCACTGGGTATATGGTACCGAATGTTCCGTTCTGCGGTGATGAGAGCGTGGATCCCCGGGTACGGAGCGTGTGGTCCGATGGGTGACACTGAAGGACGCCGGTTCGATGTGGCCGGATGATGCGCCTAGCATCATCGAGACCGACAACGATGCACCTCGAGGAATCCCAGTGCGCTTTCGTCTGACCCCCAGGGAGACGAGCTTCTACGACATGTTCGCGGCCTCCGCGGACAACATCGTCACGGGCTCGAAGCTCCTGATGGAACTGCTCGGGGCGGAGACCTCGGCCCGGGCCGAGATCTCGGAGCGCATGCGTGCCGCCGAGCACGCCGGTGACGACGCCACCCACGCGATCTTCCACCAGCTGAACTCCTCGTTCATCACGCCGTTCGACCGTGAGGACATCTACCGGCTCGCGTCGTCGCTCGACGACATCATGGACTTCATGGAGGAGGCCGTCGACCTCGTCGTCCTCTACCAGATCGAGGAACTGCCCAAGGGCGTCGAGCAGCAGATCGAGGTCCTGGCCCGGGCGGCCGAGCTGACCGCCGAGGCGATGCCGAACCTGCGGACGATGGCCAACCTCACCGAGTACTGGATCGAGGTCAACCGGCTGGAGAACCAGGCCGACCAGATCCACCGCAAGCTGCTGGCCCATCTGTTCAACGGCAAGTACGACGCGATCGAGGTGCTCAAGCTCAAGCAGATCGTGGATGTCCTGGAGGAGGCGGCCGACGCCTTCGAGCACGTGGCGAACACGGTGGAGACCATCGCCGTCAAGGAGTCCTGAACCACGTGGACACCTTCGCGCTCGTACTGACCGTCGGGGTCGCGCTCTTCTTCACCTACACCAACGGCTTCCACGACTCGGCGAACGCCATCGCCACCTCCGTCTCCACCCGCGCGCTCACCCCCCGGGCCGCGCTGCTGATGGCGGCGGTGATGAACCTGGCGGGTGCCTTCCTGGGCAGCGGTGTCGCCAAGACCGTCAGCGAGGGGCTGATCGAGACCCCGAACGGACAGAGCGGGATGGCGATCCTGTTCGCTGCGCTGGTCGGGGCGATCACCTGGAACATGATCACCTGGTACTTCGGTCTGCCGTCCTCCTCCTCGCACGCGCTGTTCGGCGGCATGGTGGGTGCGGCGCTGGCGGGTGGCATCGCGGTGTACTGGTCCGGGGTGTTCTCGAAGATCGTCATACCGATGTTCGTCTCGCCGCTGGTCGGCCTGCTGCTCGGCTACCTGGTGATGGTGGCCATCATGTGGCTGTTCCGCAGTGCCAATCCGCAGCGGGCCAAACGCGGCTTCCGCATGGCCCAGACGGTCTCGGCCGCGGGCATGGCGCTCGGCCACGGCCTGCAGGACGCGCAGAAGACGATGGGCATCGTGGTCATGGCCCTGGTGATCGCGGACGTCCAGGACCACGGCGAGATCCCGATCTGGGTCAAGGTCGCCTGCGCGCTGATGCTGTCGCTGGGCACGTACGCCGGAGGCTGGCGGATCATGCGGACGCTGGGGCGCCGGATCATCGAACTGGACCCGCCGCAGGGCTTCGCCGCCGAGACGACGGCGGCGTCGGTGATGTACACCGCCTCGTTCATGTTCAACGCCCCGATCTCCACCACCCATGTGATCACCTCCGCGATCATGGGTGTGGGCGCCACCAAGCGGGTCAGCGCGGTGCGCTGGGGGGTGGCCAAGAACATCGTGCTCGGCTGGTTCATCACGATGCCGGCCGCCGCGCTGGTGGCCGCGGTGAGCTACTGGGCGGTGAGGATGGTCGCGGGCTGAGCCCGTGTTGCGGTGGTGCGGGGGGTGTTCGGCCGGGGGTCCGGGGGTGCCTCCGGGGGGGCCTGGGCGGTGAGAATGGTCGCGGGCCGAGTGCCGCGTTCGGCGGCCGCTGACTCGGGACATGGGACGCCCGCCCCCCGGGAGCCGGGGGGCGGGCGTTTCGTCTTGCGGTGGCACCGCCATGCAGCACCGCAGACGGCCGGGACGGGCCGGAGCCGGCCGGATCAGCCGAAGCGGCCCGAGATGTAGTCCTCGGTGGCCTGGACCGAGGGGTTGGAGAAGATGCGCTCGGTGTCGTCGATCTCGATCAGCTTGCCGGGCTGGCCGACCGCCGCCAGGTTGAAGAACGCGGTGCGGTCCGAGACGCGCGCGGCCTGCTGCATGTTGTGCGTCACGATGACGATCGTGAAGCGCTCCTTCAGCTCGCAGATCAGGTCCTCGATGGCGAGGGTGGAGATCGGGTCGAGCGCGGAGCAAGGCTCGTCCATCAACAGAACCTGGGGCTCGACCGCGATGGCGCGGGCGATGCACAGCCGCTGCTGCTGGCCGCCGGAGAGGCCGGAACCGGGCTTGTTCAGGCGGTCCTTGACCTCGCTCCAGAGGTTGGCGCCCTTGAGGGACTTCTCGACGACGTCGTCGAGCTGCGACTTCTTGTAGGAGCCGTTGAGCCGCAGGCCCGCCGCCACGTTGTCGTAGATCGACATGGTGGGGAACGGGTTCGGCCGCTGGAAGACCATGCCGATGGTGCGGCGGACGGAGACCGGGTCGACGCCCCCGGCGTACAGGTCCTCGTTGTCGAGCATCACCTTGCCCTCGACGCGCCCGCCGGGGGTGACCTCGTGCATGCGGTTGAGGGTGCGCAGGAAGGTGGACTTGCCGCAGCCGGACGGGCCGATGAAGGCGGTCACGGAGCGGGGCTCGACGGACATCGAGATGTCCTCGATCGCCTTGTGGGAGCCGTAGTACGCGGTGAGGCCGCTGACGTCGATGCGCTTGGCCATGGGAATCACTTCTCTTCTGCTCGTGCGGCCGGTCAGCGGCCGGTCTTCGGGGCCTTCCAGCGGGCTATGCCGCGGGCCACCAGGTTCAGGATCATCACGAAGGCGATCAGCACGAGGGCCGCCGCCCAGGCGCGGTCGTAGGAGGCCTCGTTGCCGTTGGCCCACTGCTCGTAGACGTAGTACGGCAGGGAGGACTGGGCGCCCTCGAAGGGGTTGTTGTTGATCGACTGGGCGCCGAACACCAGCAGCAGGATCGGCGCGGTCTCACCGGCGATACGGGCGACGGCGAGCATGACGCCCGTGGTGATGCCGCCGATCGCGGTGGGCAGCACGACCTTGAGGATGGTGCGCCACTTGGGCACGCCCAGTGCCAGGGACGCCTCGCGCAGCTCGTTCGGGACGAGCTTGAGCATCTCCTCGGTGGAGCGCACGACGATCGGCATCATCAGGATCGCCAGCGCCATGGCGCCGGCGAAACCGGAGTAGCCGAAGTCCAGGATGATGATCCAGAAGGACAGGACGAACAGGCCGGCGACGATCGAGGGGATACCGGTCATGACGTCGACGAAGAAGGTGACGGCCGTGGCGAGTTTGCCGCGCCCGTACTCGACCAGGTAGATCGCGGTCAGCAGGCCGATCGGCGCCGCGAGCAGGGTGGCGATGCCGACCTGCTCGATGGTGCCGATGATCGCGTGGTAGATGCCGCCGCCGGGCTGGAGGGTGATCACGCCGCTCATCGAGTGGGTGAGGAAGTACCCGTCCAGCACCTTGGTGCCGCGTGCGATCGTCTCCCAGATCAGGGAGGCCAGCGGGAGGACGGCGACCAGGAAGCTGACCCAGATCAGGCTGGTGGCCAGCCTGTCCTTCGCCTGGCGGCGGCCCTCGACGGCCGTGGTGAGGGCGTAGGTGGCCGTGACGTAGACGATCGCGGCGATCAGGCCCCACTGGATGCGGCTGGCCAGGCCGAACGCCAGGCCGGCCCCGGCACCGACGCCTGCGGAGAGCAGTGCGAGGCCGACGGGGGCCCAGCGCGGCAGGCGGGGCTGCTTGAGGGTGCCGCCGGAGGGCGGCACGGTGACCGGGGGCTTCTCCATGACTGCGTTGCTCATCAGGCGTTCGCCCCCGAGTACTCCTTGCGGCGGGCGATGATCAGCCGGGCCGCGCCGTTCACCAGAAGGGTGATGACGAACAGGACGAGGCCGGACGCGATCAGGGCGTCACGGCCGGTGTCGCCGGCCTCCTTGAAACCCGCGGCGATGTTCTGGGCGAAGGTGCCGCCGCCGGGGTTGAGGAGGCTGACGTTGATCAGGAAGTTGGGGGACAGGACGGTGGCGACCGCCATCGTCTCGCCCAGCGCGCGGCCCAGGCCGAGCATCGAGGCGCTGATCACGCCGGAGCGGCCGAAGGGCAGGACGGCCATCCTGACGACCTCCCACCGGGTGGCGCCGAGCGCGAGCGCGGCCTCCTCCTGCATCTTCGGGGACTGCTTGAAGACCTCGCGGCTGACGTTGGTGACGATCGGCAGGATCATGATCGCCAGCAGGATGCCGACGGTGAACAGCGAACGCGGGGCGCCGCCGCCGTAGGAGAGGATGCCCGTCCAGCCGAAGAACTGGTCGAACCACTCGTACAGGCCGGTCAGGTGCGGTACCAGGAACAGGGCGCCCCACAGGCCGTAGATGATGCTGGGGACGGCGGCGAGCAGGTCCACCACGTACGCCAGCGGGGTGGCGATCCGGCGCGGCGCGTAGTGCGAGATGAACAGGGCGATGCCGACGGCCACGGGGACCGCCAGGGCCATCGCGATGATCGAGCTGACGATCGTGCCGTAGGCCAGGACCGCGATGCCGAAGACCGGCGGGTCGGCGTTGGCGCTCCACTCGAAGGTGGTGAGGAAGTTGCCCTCGTTCTCGGCGAGGGCGACCAGGGTGCGCCAGGTGAGGAAGACCGCGATGGCGGCCATGATCACCAGCAGCGTGATGCCGGAGCCCTTGGAGAGGCCGAGGAAGATCCGGTCGCCCGGACGGGTGGCGGAGTCCTTGGCGGAGGGGCCTTTCGGTGGTGGATTCTGCGGGGCGGTGGAGGCTGTGGGTGCTATGTCCATGGTTTCTCCGGTCTGGTTAGGGGTGTCATCCCCTGGCGGCGGTGCACCGGATGGGTTGGTCGCGTGCGGAGCGGTTTCGTGTGCGGACGCGGCCGTGCGGCCGGCCCCGCTGGGGTGCGGGACCGGCCGCCTGCTGCGTCAGGAGAGGGAGGAGACGGTCTCGCGGACCTTGGTGATGATCTCGTCGGGGATCGGGGCGTAGCCGGCCTCGGCCAGCGCGCTCTGGCCGTCCTCGCCGGCCGCGTAGGTCAGGAAGGACTTGGTCAGGTCCAGGGACTCCTTGCTGTTGCCCTTGTCGCAGACGATCTCATAGGTCACCAGGACGATCGGGTAGGCGCCCTCGGCCTTGGTGGCGTAGTCCAGCTCCATGGCCAGGTCGCTGCCCTCGCCGACGACCTTGCCGGCGGCGATGGCCGCGGAGGCGTTGTCGACGGTGGCCTCGACGGGCTCGGCGGCGCCCGTGTCGAGCTTCACGGTCGGGATGTTGTTGCCCGTGGCGTAGGACAGCTCGAAGTAGCCGATCGCACCGTCGTTGTTCTTGACGTTGGTGGCCACACCGGAGGAGCCGTCGGCCGACTGGCCGCCCTTGCCGGCCCACGCCTTGGCGGGCTCGTACTTCCAGGCGTCGGGCGCGGCGGCGTGCAGGTACTCGGTGAAGTTGTCGGTGGTGCCGGACTCGTCGGAGCGGTGGAAGGCCTGGATCTTGGTGGACGGCAGCTTGGCGTCCGGGTTCAGCTTCTTGATCGCCTCGTCGTCCCACTGGGTGATCTTCGAGTCGAAGATCTTGGCGATGGTCTCGGCGTCCAGGACCAGGCCGTCCACGCCGGCCAGGTTGTAGCCGACGGCCACCGGGCCGCCGACCATCGGCAGGTTGATGCCCTGGCCGCCCTCGCAGACCTCCTTGGACTGCTCGATCTCCTCCTCCTTCAGGGCCGAGTCGGAGCCGGCGAAGCCGGTCTTGCCCTGGAGGAACTCCTGGATGCCCGCGCCGGAGCCGGTGGGCTTGTAGTTGACCGCGGCGCCCTCGCAGGCCGCCTGGTAGTTCTTGACCCAGATGTCCATCGCGTTCTTCTGGGCGCTGGAGCCGGACGCGAGGAGGTTGCCCTCGCCGTCGCACTTGATGTTGCTGGCGGCCTTGGTGCTGCCGCCCTCGTTGCCGCCCCCGGTGTTGTCGTCCGAGCCACAGGCGCTCAGGACCAGTGCGCTGGAAACCACGGCGGCGCCGACGGCGAGAGTGCGGAGCCGGTTGGTGGGCTGAAGCTTCACTTCGTTCAGTTCCTTCCTGGGGCCCGCCGGTGGGGACGGCAAGCGGTGAGGTGTGTCCGGGTCTCGTTGTTCAGCATGCGGGGCGGTCCGCGTCCGCCGGCGACCGGGCGCGCTCCCCATGAGGCCGAAATTAGGCAGGACAGGTGAAGCGCCCGACGGCCGAGAGTGAACGAGAGGTGAACCTCGGTGGACGGTGCAGTTGACGTGGCCGCCGGTGCGTCGCGGACGTGGGCCGGTCCGCGCCCTCTGTCGCGTAAGTGGCCGACGTGGCACCATCCCCGGCTGTGACTCGTTGCGCGCGGGTAGGGACCGTGTGACGTGTGTGGAAGGGGGACGCGTGGAGCGGCAGGGGGGCGGCGCCGGTACGGCACGCCGTGGGAGGCCGTCGGCGGGCGCCGTGTCCGTGGGGGCGGCCGTCTGCGCACTGGTGTGCGCGCAGTTCGCGCTGCTGGTGGCGCCGGCGGGGGTGGCCCGCGCGGAACCGGGCGGCCCGGGTGCGGAGGGGAAAGGCGGCGTCCAGACCTCGCCCGCGGCCCCGGAGCCCGGAAAGGCGGGGGAGCCCGGGGCGGCCGGAGGGCCGGACGAGGACGCCGGCGATGGTTCCGCCGCGCGTCTGGAGAAGCTCCGCAAGAAGATCGAGAAGCTCCACGACCGGGCCGAATCGGCCACCGAGGAGTACAACGCGGCCGACGAGCGGGCCGGGAAGCAGCGGCGCGAGATCGTGCGGCTGGCCCAGGCGATCGTGCGGACCCGGGGGCAGCTGGACGATCTGAGGGACAGGGCCGGGGCAATGGCCCGCGCGCAGTACCGCGGCGGCGGTCTGCCGCCCTCCGCACGGCTGGTCCTCGGTGACGATCCGGAGGACTTCCTGCGCGACCTCGGTCTGCTCCACAAGGGTGACCAGGCGGCCAGGGGGCTGATCGCGAAGCTGCGGACGGCCAACGAGGATCTCGACGAGTACGCGGACGAGGCCACCGGCCGGTGGGCGAAGCTGGAGGCGGACCGCAAGCGCAAGGCCGGGGCCAAGAAGGACATCGAGGCCGAGCTGGCGAAGGCCGAGAAGCTGGAGTCGCGGCTGGAGGCCGACGAGCTGGAGCGGCTGCGGGAGCTGGAGGACGAGGCTGCCTGGGCCCGGCAGGCGCGCTGGCTGGAGTCCGGCGTGCTGGAGGAGATCGACCAGCGGGCGTCGGCGCGCGGCAGGAAGGCCATCGGGTACGCCATGGCCCAGATCGGCAAGGACTACGAGTGGGGCGCCGAGGGCCCGGGCACCTTCGACTGCTCGGGGCTGACACTGCGTGCCTGGGAGGCGGCGGGCCTGCGGATCCTGCGCACCTCGCAGGAGCAGTGGAGACTGCTGCCGCGGGTGGAGATCACCGACATGCGACCGGGCGACCTGATCGTCTACAAGCGTGACGCCAGCCATGTCGGCATGTACGTCGGCGACGGGGTGATGGTCCACGCGCCGCGGACCGGCCGGCAGATCACCACCGCGGGCGCGGGGTCGCTGCCGATCCTCGGCGTGGTGCGGCCCGACGCGTAGACTGCCTCGGTTGGTTACCCGTCGGCCATTTGGCATATGCCACAAGGCATTCCGTGCAGGGCCCCGGGGCGGCTATGGTCGCCCGGGGCGTCTCCACCCTGACGCCTGTGTGCCCTCGGGGGAGGGAAGAGGAATTCTGGCATGCCCGTATCGATGGGCGACGAGGTGATGACCGTGGCGCTGCCGCGGCAGTCCGCCGGCCCGAAGGCCGGTTCTCCCGGGCCCTCCGGGCCGCCCGGCGGGCTGAACCTGCTCGTCGTCGAGGACGACCCGGCGGGCTCCCTGGCCATCCCCGAGCTGCTCGACGCCTCCGGGGGCCGGGTGAGGGTCCGTACCGCCCGCAACCTCACCGAGGCCGAGCGGCTGCTCACCGACGACGTCCACTGCATCCTGCTCGACCTGGCCCTGTCCGACGGCGCCGCCGCCGGGGGCGCCCAGGAGGAGAGCGGCGACGAGCTGGACATACTGCGCCGGGTGCTGCGGCTCGCGCCCCGGCACGCGGTACTGGCGCTCACCGCCGAGGACGACGCCGAGCGCGCGGCCGAGGCCGTGCGCGTCGGGGCGCAGGACTTCCTCTTCCGCGACGAGCTGGACGGCCGGGTGCTGAGCCGGGCCGTCCGCTACGCGGTCGAGCGCAAGCGGGCGGACCTGGCCCAGCGCCAGCTCACCGAGTCCCGGCTGCGGGCCCAGGAGAACGCCCGGCTGGAGCGCGGACTGCTGCCGACCCCGCTGCTGGACGGCTCGGAGCTGCGGTTCGCCGCCCGCTACCGGCCCGGACGCTCCCGGGCGCTGCTCGGCGGCGACTTCTACGACACCGTGCGCACCGCGGACGGGACCGTCCACGCCATGATCGGCGACGTGTGCGGGCACGGCCCGGACGAGGCGGCGCTGGGGGTGGAGCTGCGGATCGCCTGGCGGGCGCTGACCTTCGCCGGGCTCTGCGGCGACCAGCTCCTGAGCACGCTCCAGCGGGTGCTGGAGCACGAGCGCTCCAGCGACGAGATCTTCGCCACACTGTGTACCGTCGACATCGCGCCGGACGGCCGGCGGGCCGGGCTCTGCCTGGCCGGGCACCCCGCGCCGCTGGTGGCGGGCGGCGGGCGCGGGCCGCGGCTGCTGCCGCACCACGAGGAGGGCGGCGGCCCGGCGCTGGGCGTCCTGCCGAAGGCGCGCTGGCCCCGCACCCAGGTGGAGCTGGGCGGCTCGTGGAGCCTGATGATGTACACCGACGGGCTGATCGAGGGCCGGATCGGCCAGGGCGAGCAGCGTCTGGGCCAGGAGGGCATGCTCGGGATCGTCGGCCACCGGATGGCCGCCGGGCTGCGCGGCGAGGAGCTGCTGGACGCCGTACTGGCCGAGGTGCGGGAGCTCAACGGCGACGAGCTGACGGACGACGTGGCGGTGATGCTGCTCGACCGGGGCTGACCCCGGACGAGCGGCGGGCCGGGCCACGCGGCCCGGCCCGGTCGGCACCCCGTTCGCCCGGCGGCTCAGCGCCCGCCGTTGTACGGGCCGTAGGGGCCGTCGCTGCTGCTGCCGCGGCGGAAGCCGCCCCGGCCGCCTCCGCCGCCCCCGCCGATCTGGACGAGCGCGGGCCGCACGTCGACCATGTAGACGATATTGGCGATCAGCCCGGCGATGGTCAGGAAGAGCATCCCGAGGAAGAGGTTCACGGCCACCGTGATCCCCAGGATGATCAGCCAGAAGCCCTTGGTCTTCTTGTCCGCGGCGCGGTAGGCGTCCTCACGGCGCAGCGCGGCGTCCACGAAACAGAAGACGCTGAAGATGAGCAGGCCCAGGAACACCCAGGACATCAGCCCGTAGAAACCGTCCAACAGCACGCTGGCCACCATCCCGTCCATGAGCCGGTCGTCGGCCCTCCACGCTACCGGTCGGGGGACCGGACACGAAGTGCGTGCCCGGTCCCGGCGGCGCTCACTCCTGCGGCTTGTCCGTGGGCAGCTTGTCCGACGGCGACGAGGCCTTCTGGGAGGAGGACCGCTTCGCGGCGGACTGCTTCGCGGCGGTCTTCCTGGCGGCGGTCTTCTTCGCGACCGTCCTGGGGGTCTCCCCGGCGGCGGACTTCCTCGCGGCACCGGTCCTGGAGGCCGCGGTCTTCGAGGCCGGGGTCTTGCCGGGGGTGGCCCGGCGGGTGTCGCCCATCTTGGGGCGCGGCTTCTCCTCCTTGCCGCCCGCCTCGACGGTCACGGCCTCGCCGACCTTGCGCGTGCCCTTCACCGGGAGCCCGCGACCGGCGCCGGCGCCGTTCTTCTCTCCGTTCCCGCCGCCGTCCTTCTCGCCGCGCCACGTCCCCACCGCGCCGCGGCCGCGCTCGGCCAGCCCGCCGTATCCCTCACGCGCCTTGACGGCGTACTCGGCGGCGAGCCCGACGCTCTGGAGCGCCAGGTGCTGGGCCTGCTCGCGCAGCTTCCTCAGATCGGAGTCGAAGCCGGACAGTACGGTGGTCAGCCGCGACTGGGTCTGCTTGGCCTGTTGGGCGAGGCGCTCCTGCACGGCCTTGGGGTCGGCGGCCTTGTCCTTGACCGCGGCCAGGCGCTCGGGTGCCGTCTCGCGGATCTTGTCGATCACGCCCGCCGCGAAGTACAGCGGGGTGGGGTCGGTCAGCGCCTTGCGGAGGTCCGCGGTCTTGTTGGCGGCCTCGTCGGCGGTCTTCTCGGGCATGAGGGTCTCTCCTGGGTTACGGGGTCTGGGGCTTCGCGCCGGCGGAGGGGGCGTCCTCGGCCTCCGGGCCGGAGGCGTCCTCGGTGTGTCCGTTCTCCTTGCGGAACGACCCGTAGATCTGGAGCAGCACCTGCTTCTGCTGCTCGCTGATCGACGTGTCGGCCAGGATCGCGCTGCGCACCTCCAGCCCCGCCTGCTCCTTCTCGTCGAGGATCCCGGCGCGGACGTAGAGGGTCTCGGCGGAGATCCGCAGTGCTCTGGCGAGCTGCTGGAGGATCTCCGCGCTGGGCTTGCGCAGCCCCCGTTCGATCTGGCTGAGGTACGGATTCGACACCCCGGCGGCATCCGCGAGCTGCCGCAGGGACAGCTGCGCGCTGCGCCGCTGCTCCCGCAGGAACTCGCCGAGATTGCCGACATGCAGTGAAGCCATGTCCTCACCGTGCCTCTTTCCGCTAACTTTTGCAAGCAACTGCTTGCAGGAGTGTCATCCGGCGCGTCCCGCACCCGGGCAGACCGACGGTCTCGCGGTCCATCCGGCCACCCTCGGCCACCCCCTTCCGCACGTCGGCCCGGACCGCGGCGCCACCGGTGTCCGGCCGCTGAAACGCCGGGGGCGGGGAGGACACCGGCGGTGTCCTCCCCGCCCCCGGCGGCGTCTCTGGCCCGTCTCAGCCCTCGGCGTCGTGCCGCGGCGGCACCGCGCCCGCGTACGGCTGCGCCCCGGCGCGGTGCCGGCCGCCCGCGCCGTCGGGCGCGGCGCCGGCCTCGGCCGCGCGAGCCGCCGCCTCGCGCCGGTTCTTGGTGATGTGCTCGGCCACGGCGAACCCCGCGACCACGACGAAGCCCAGCGCCGCGAAGCCGATCGCCGCGCCGAGCTGGTCGTCCGGGGCGAGAAGGGCCCGGTCCTCGTCCTGCCAGGGCCACAGCGCCCGCAGGCAGCCCGCCACCACACCGGTCAGGATCACCAGGGTGATGCGCTGCCGGTTCTCCAGCAGCCACTGCATCAGCTTGACGAACGAGGCCAGGCCCAGGAGGGCGCCGAGCGCGAACAGGCCCAGGTAGCCGAAGTCCCGTTCGTTGACGGCGGAGAGGGTGCGCTCGTACAGCCCGAAGGTCAGCAGCAGGAACGAGCCGGACAGGCCGGGCAGCACCAGGGCGGAGATCGCGATCGCCGCCGCGGCCACGATGACCAGCGGGGTGGCCTCCACCTCGCCGGGCGGCAGGCTGACGATCACGAAGGCGGCCGCCGCGCTCACCAGGGCGACGACTGCCTCGCCCGGCCGCCAGGAGGAGGAGGCGCCGTTGGGCAGCGGAGCCCGGGATGCGAGGGAGAACGGTACCCACAGCGAGGCCAGCACCAGGCCGAAGAACAGGGCCCGGCTGTGCACCGGCTGCTCCTCGACCCAGCCCTCGACCAGCCCGGCCATCAGCACCAGCGCGGCGAACATGCCGACCACCAGCGGGACGATGACACGCCACTGGACCTGGCGCACCTCGTGGACCGCCCGGGACGGTCCCCGCCCCCGGGGGAGGTCGGCCAGCGCCAGCCGGACGCCGGTGACCAGGCGGCTCGCCGAGCCGATGGCCGTGTCGTACACGCCGACCACGAGGGCCACGGTGCCGCCGCTGACGCCCGGGACGGTCTCCGCGGTGCCTATCAGGGCGCCGCGCACCAGGTTGAGGCCGTGTGCCGGCCAGGACGACGATGACGGCGGCTTCGCTGCCCTGTGTCGCTGGGTTTCCCCCACCAGAGCTCCTTCGGTGCTGGTCGAGTGCTGTGGGACTGTCCGCACGCCGGTTCCCGGGATTGCCGGGGCGGGCGTCGCAGACACATTGTTCCCGATGCCGTATCCCGCCGGTCGCCGGAGTCGGCCGTGCGGCGGCCCCGGTCCGGCGCCGGCCTTCCTGCGGGGGCGCAGGGGGTCTGACCGGCTTGCGGTGTGGAATCCGTCGCCGGCCGCGGACCGCGTGACGTCTCCCGCGCCACCGTGCCGCCATGGCACCGCAAAGCGGGCGAAAGGCGTGAAAAGGTGCATAGGGTGGCGATCGGCAGACGGTGAACGGAACGCGCCGGCGTCCGAGCGGCCGCCGGCGCGGGCAAGGAGTCGGAATCAGATGAGCGATGTCAAGCTGTCCGTGATCTACTACTCGGCGACCGGCACCATCCACAAGATGGCCGAGCGTCTGACCGAGGCCGGGAAACAGGCGGGCGCGGAGGTGCGGCTGCGGCAGGTCGACGAGCTCGCCCCGGAGGAGGCCATCGCCTCCAACGCCGCGTGGAGCCAGCACTTCGACGACACCAAGGACGAGCCGAAGGCCACCGCCGACGACGTCGTGTGGGCCGACGCCGTGCTGTTCGGCACGCCCACCCGGTACGGCAACGTCGCCAGCCAGCTCAAGCAGTTCCTCGACACCCTCGGCCCGCAGTGGCAGCAGGGGCTGCTCGCAGACAAGGTGTACGCCGGCTTCACCGCCTCCCAGACCGCCCACGGCGGCCAGGAGTCGACGCTGCTGACCCTCTACAACGTCATCATCCACTTCGGCGGCCTCGTCGTACCGCCCGGCTACACCGACCCGCTGAAGTTCACCGACGGCAACCCCTACGGCGTCTCCCACGTCACCGGACCGGACAACGACGCCCCGCTCACCGACGCGGAGTACGCGGCCCTCGACCACATGGCGCGGCGCGTGGTGCGCATCGCGGGCCGTCTCAGGGGCGAGGGCTGACGGCCCGCCGTGCGGGCGGCCGGGTGAGGGCGGGTGACGGGCCGCCCCCACCCGGCCGCGCCGGGCAGGTCAGGCCCGGTGGACCTCCAGCGCCGTCCGCACCGCCGACTCCAGGGCGCCCTCGATCCACGCCGTCCTGATCGAGGTGTGGTCGCCCGCGAAGAACAGCGGCCCCTCGCGGCGGCCCAGCAGCGGGAACAGCTCGGTGTGCTGGCCCGGCAGCAGCACGGCCGCCTCGCCGTACGCGTACGGATCGCGCTGCCAGCTCTGGGTGCGCCCGGCCCCGGTGTAGAGGACCTCCACCCGCTGCCCGTAGACCTGCTGCACACCGCGCAGGGCGTACGGGTAGCGGGCTTCGTCGTCCAGGCAGTCCCAGCGCCTGGCGTCGTCCGCCCAGCTGTAGGAGGCCAGCAGGACGCCGCCCTCGCTGCCCGCGACCCGGTGCGAGGGATTGAACATGAACCGGTTGGGGTTGTCGCACACCGACCCGCCGCCGGACACGCCCGCCGCCTCCGGCTGGTCCCGGGAGATCCAGCGGCAGGCGGTGTAGTGCACGCGCTGGGCAGCCGAGATGCGGCCGCGCGGCACGGACGGGTGCGCGCCCAGCAGGCTGCCGTCGTCCGGCGCCCTCCCCAGGCGGTAGGCGTCGTACAGCCCCGGCCGCACCCGCTCCAGCTCCCGCCGCCAGTCGGCCTCGTCGAACTCCCACCAGCGGCGGCTGAACTCCAGCAGCACCTTGGTGGCGCTGTCGTAGTGCAGCTCGGTGACCGCCCGCCGTTTGCCGTACGACAGCGGAGGGGCGATCTGGACGTGCCGCAGCCCGGAGAAGGGCACGGTGAGGACCGCGCAGTCGCCGGTGAACTGTTCGCGCACCACGGCGCCGTCGCGGCCCTCGGAGACGGTGTCGATCCACACCGCCGGGCCGTCGGCGCCGATGTGCGGGGTGCCGTCGCTTCCGCCGCGTCCGTCCCCGCGGTACTCGACGCGGGTGGCGCGGCGGTCGAAGCGCACCGGGATCTTCAGGTTTCCGAGCTCCTTCAGCAGCGCGTCCACCAGGGTGGCGGTGCCGCCCTCCAGTTCCCAGAAGACGGTGCCGGGGTTGATCAGGGACCAGCCGATGAAGCTGTGCAGGAAGGACAGGGGCAGGCGGGAGGTGAGGTTCTCCAGGGTGCCGATCAGGTCGATCGTGCGCTCGTCGAATCCGGCGTGCTCGGTCAGGAAGCGGTGCATCGACCAGCCGCCGAACCTCCGGACCACCCGGGCCCAGCCCTCCAGGCACTCCGGCAGCGGTTTGTTCACGCGCTTCCCGTCCGGCCCGGCGGTGCTGTACTCGTCGCGCACCGGATCCAGGGCCCGGCCCAGGATCTTTGCGGCGGGGACGTCCAGGTACTTCCCGGGTACGCCGAAGGATCGGTTGACCGCCCGCGGGTCCTTCACGTAGTCGGCGCGGCGCATCCGTACGCCGTTGACGGCGATCCAGGTGCGGTACGCGGGCCTGCCGCCGGCGTCCACGTCCACCAGGTGGAAGCGGCGGCGCTTCAGCCCCAGCTCGTCGATCAGCCCCATGACCAGCGGGTGGCTGCCGGGGATGCGCATGGCCCCGGCCTCCGCGTACTGCTTCGGGTCGGCGAAGGGCTGTTCCGCGCCCTCGTGGCCGCCGGTGCGGAAGGTCTTGATCCGGCCGCCGGCCCGGTTGCCGTTGGCCTCGACGACGGTGACGCGGTGCCCGGCCCGGCCCAGCAGCAGGGCGGCGACCAGCCCGGCCGGACCCGCGCCGACGACCAGCACCTCCTTGCCGGGAGTGCCGGGCGTGCCGGGCGCGCCGGTCTTCGCGGCGCCGGAGCGGGGCAGGCCGCCGCCGCGCAGGACCCCCTCGTACCGGGGGGCGAGCTCGGCGCCGTCCTCGTCCAGCAGGAGGATGGCGCGGGCCACCGCCAGGCAGGCCTGCCGGTCGGCGTCGCCCGAGGGTCCGGGGGAGCCCTCGGGGAGGGGCCTGTCGGTCGGGGCGGCGGCGGGTGCGGCAGGGGCGGCCGCGCCGAGCCCGGCGACGGCGGCGGCCGTCGTGGCTCCGGCGGCGAACCGCCGCCGCGACAGCGACGGGGCGGTTTCGGTGGTGTGATGGTCTTCGTGAGGGGCCATGGCTTCTGATTAAGGCCGCGCCGCCCCGGCGGGCCGTCGGCGCACGGCACGACCAGCCGGATTCCCCCGTACGGGAGCGGCTTTCGGGTGTGAAAAGCCGTTGGGCAGCGGCGCACGTCTTGGGCAGTGTGCCCCCATGGATCTCATGAGCTCCGCCCACGTCGCCCTGCGCCGCCTGGACGAGGCGCTGCTGGACGCCCTGGCGGCCACGGCCGCCGCCGACGCCGACCCCGGCGAGGTGATGCCGCCGGCCGGTGAGGGCGGTCCCGGCTGGACGGCCGCCCGGCGCGAGGCGTTCGTCCGCTTCCACCGCTCGCGCTCCCTGGGCGCCGACCCGGCGGAGACCGTGTACGCCGTCCTCGTCACGGAACCGGGTCGGGACGGCCGGCCGCGGGAGGCGGTCGCCGGGGCCGCCCGGCTGGCTCCCGCCCCGGAGCCGGGCGAGGTCGAGGCAGGGCTGTGGCTCGGCCGCTCCCACCGCGGACGGGGCGTCGGCACGGCGGTGTTCGCCCTTCTCCTCGACGAGGCCCGCGCCGCCGGCGCCACCCGGCTTCTCGCCCGTACGGACGCGGCCAACGCCGCCTCCCG
Source organism: Streptomyces shinuiensis (assembly GCF_043660855.1). Classification (NCBI taxonomy): domain Bacteria; kingdom Bacillati; phylum Actinomycetota; class Actinomycetes; order Kitasatosporales; family Streptomycetaceae; genus Streptomyces; species Streptomyces shinuiensis. Next base: position 3,280,727 of record NZ_JBIHML010000001.1, read on the forward strand.
CCGCCTGCTCGCGGCCGCCGGGGCCGGCCTGGAGCTCCGCGGGGACGGGACGGCCACGGCGCGGCTGCCGCTGACCGGCCGGCGCCGGCCGGCCTGATGTTGCGGTTGAAGCGGAAGAGGTTGTGAGGGTCGTGGGCGGCCTTGAGGGCGGCCGGCCGCTCGTGGGAGCCCGGGGCCCTCGTCGCCGGGTACGGCGCGGCCGGCCGCCGGCGGTGCCGGCATCCAGGGCGCGCACGTGGTCGGCCGCGCAGCCGAACCGCCGGGCCAGGCCGTGGGCGGCGGCCGCCACCACCGAGCCCCACCGCGCGCCGGCGGGCCCGGCTGCGCGGGGCGACGCCGGTGCCGGCGGCCGCTTCGGAACGGTCCCGAGCCGGGCCGGCCGGCCCGGCTCAGGACCGTCGGCCGTGTGTCCGCGCCGCGACGATCACGTTCCCGTACAGGTCGGCGAAGTGCAGCGATCCGCCGTCGGCGTCCTCCCGCAGGTCCCACATCCGTACGCCGTGCCCGCGCAGTCGCGCGGTGACCGCGTCCAGGTCGTCGGTGTAGAGGACGAGCAGCGGCTGCCCGCCGGTCTGCCGCCCGACCAGCCGGCGCTCCTCCTCGCCGGTGGCGGGCATCAGCCACAGACCGGACTCCTCCCGCCCGGGGACGCCCAGGTGCAGGTACCGGTAGTCGCCCACCGTCCGGTCGTACAGCACGCGCAGTCCGAGGACATCGCGGTAGAAACTCAGCGCGTCGTCCGGATCCTCGACGAGGACGGTCAGACGGCCGAGTGCGGAGAACGGGCTCTGATTGTGCTGGGAGGTCATGGGCGGACCGTAGCCGTCCCCACTGACATCGGGTCCGGGTCCGGGTCCGGGCCCGATGCCGGCTGCCGGCTCGGACGGCCGAAGATCAACGTAACGCCGCCGTACGACATGCCGGTGGTGGGACCACCGACCGCCGCCGTTCCCCGGACGAGCCCCGCGGCGCCCCTGTGTCACACCGCGGCGAGCGCCCGCTCCCCAGGCTCGCAGGCCCTCCGCAGCGCCTCCAGCTCGTCCGGCGGCAGCCGCAGCGAGGCCCCGCGCCTGCCCGCGTCGAGCGCCGCCCGGCCCGCCGCCAGCCACTCCCCGTCGGGTACCACGCCGGCGAACCCGGCCAGCCGCGACAGCTCCCGCTCCGGTGCGTCCAGCAGGTCTTCGTACGACAGGCTCATCCGGGCCGCCTGCGGCACCCGGGCCAGATGCTCCAGGCACTCGGTCACCAGCCGCGACCACAGCTCCCCGAACCGGGCCACCGGCATCACCCGGTCGGACACCAGCCGGGGGTCGAGCGGGTCCCGCAGGAGCCCCGCCAGGTCCGGCGGGAGCTCGCGGGCGTGATCGGGCGTCAGCTCGTCGCCGAACTCCAGACCCAGCAGCGCGTACATCTCCTCCAGCATCGAGATCATCCGGAAGCCGGTGTGCCGGCTCATCGACAGCGCGCAGTCGGGGCCGCCGCGGTGGAGGTGGACGAACCCCGCCTCCGGGAAGCCCGCCCGCAGCCGGGGCACCCACCGCACCGAGAAACCCGAGCGCTCCACCACCGCCCGCCGCCCGAACCGGGCGCACAGCAGCCCGAACAGCTCCCGGTACTGCTCCTCGACCGGGCGGCGCGGCCAGGCGGAGACCTGCGGGGCGAGCTCGTCCAGCAGGCCGTCGGGGTCGTCGGTGAGGTGCGGCAGCACCATCAGGGACAGCCTGGGGATGCCGGTGGTGTCGGCCGAGAAGCGCCCGGGGCGGCGCGGGTAGAGGAACTCCGGAATGGGCGCGCCGCTGCGGATCATCCTGTCGAACGTGGGGTTGGGCTCGGCCAGGAGACGCCAGAACCCGTCTCCCTCCAAGGCCTCCTCGGGCATCCCCTCGGACCCGACCGAGGCCAGCAGCTCGTTGAGGCTGAGGACGTCCCGGTGCAGGTTCAGCACGCGCGACAGCGCGGTCGAACCGCTCCGCCCCGTGCCCACCACGAACGTCAGCGGCCGCGCGCCCATGTCCCCCACCCCACTGCCTCCTCGGTCCCGTGCCCGGCCCGGCCACGGCTCCGGTGCCGGCCGGTGGTCTCCACCCCGCAGCGTACGGACCCCGCCGCTGCGCGCGGCAGGGCGACTTCCGGCCACCCGCACAGCCGGAGAGGGCGGGCGGAGGGGAGGAGGGTGTGGCCATGACGGAGGGAAACGGGAGCAACGGCGGGAGCGGGCCGGGGAACGGCGGCGTCGCCATCGGCATCTCCGCCGGGACCCCGGCGGCTCCGGCGACGATCGCTGAGCCGCCTCCGCGCGGTGATGACGGGCCGGTCACGACAGGGCGCGGCGGACGCGGGCGGCCGCCAAGGCGCGCGGCGCAGGGCGCGACACCCCCCCCGCGGCCAGGGGGTTGACTTCAAGTCAGCTTGAGATCCTAGGTTCTCGGTCGTGGCCTCGCGGTGAGGCCGCGACCGAGTGGACGGGAGAACGGGATGACCGCAGCGGCACGGCAGGACCAGTACCGGCTCGCCATGATCCTCGGAAGCGTGCGCGAGGGGCGCTTCGTGACCACGGTGGGGGAGTGGTTCGCCCGGCAGGCCGGGCGGCGCGACGACGTGAAGCTCGACGTGATCGACCTGGCGCGGCCCGAAGAGGACGTGAGGACGCTCGGCGAGCGGGTCGGTGCCGCCGACGCCGTCGTGGTCGTGGTGCCCGAGTACAACCACAGCTTCCCCGGCGAACTGAAGGTGGCGATCGACTCCCTGAAGCCCCAGTGGCGTGCCAAACCGGTCGGGTTCGTCTCCTACGGCGGGCGGGGCGGGGGGCTGCGGGCGGTGGAGCAGCTGCGACCGGTCTTCGCCGAGCTGCACGCGACCACGATCCGGGAGACCGTCAGTTTCCACGACGTCTGGCGGGAGTTCGGGCCGGACGGCGAGCCGCGCCGGGCGGGCGAGGCGGCCGGGGCCGCCGGCGCCCTGCTGGACCAGCTCGCCTGGTGGGCGCTGGTCCTGAGGCGGGGGCGGGAGGAACTGCCGTACCCGGTGTGAGGGGGCGGGACGTGCGGTACGGCCGGCCGGGGCGTGCGCCCCCGGCCGGCCGTACCGCGCCGCGGCTCACTCCGCGCCGAGCAGCTTCAGCAGCTCGTGGCGGCCGAACATCCGCGCCGTGTCGATGGCCGACGGATCGCCCGCGGCCGGATCGGCGCCGGCCTCCAGCAGCAGCCGCACCATCTCCTCCTGGTCCTTGAAGACCGCGCCCCCGATGGGCGTCTGGCCGCGGTCGTTGACCCGGTTGGGGTCGGCGCCGCGCTCCAGCAGGGCCCGCACGGCGGGTGTGCGGCCGTAGTAGGCGGCGAGCATCAGGATCGAGTCGCCCTTGTCGTTGGTCAGGTTGGCCGGTACGCCCGCGTCCACGTACGCCGCGAGGGTGTCCGTGTCACCCTCCCGGGCGAGGTCGAAGACCTTGGCCGCGAGCTGGAGCACCTCCGGGTCGTGTGCGGGCTCGGAGGTCTCGGGGGTCGGGGCGTCGGACATCGGATGCCTCCTCGTCGTACCGTCTCGCCGCCTCGGCGGCTGATCGCCTTCAGCCTACGTATGCCCGCTTTCCGGCAGGTGCCGCCGCGCTCCCGCCGCCCGGGCGTCGGCCTCCTCCCGCGCCCCCCCGCATACGCTTCGTCCCATGCCGCCGATCGTGACGTCCGCGTCCCGCCGCCCCGTCCTCGTACTGGCGGTGTTGGTCGTGCTCGTCCTGGCGGGGCTCAACGCGTACCGGATGACGGCCGCCCCCCAGCCGTGGCCGGGGATGGCCCTGGACTGGGCGCTGATCGCGGCCGCCTGCGGCGCCCTGTACTGGCGGCGGCGCCGGCCGGTGCCGGTGGCGCTGGCCGTCCTGCTGTGCGCGGCGGTGTACTACCCGGCCAACCCGTACGACAGCCCGCTGCCGGTGATCGCCTTCGCCGTCGCGCTCCACACGGTCGCGGCCGAGGGACGCATGACGGCGGCCGTGGCGCTGGCGGTACCGGCCATGCTGGCCGTCGGCTACGGCGAACTGGCGGCCGGGCCGGGCGGCGGGCGCCATGTGGACGACGCCGCGATGGTGCTCCTCACCGGCTGGCTGTTCGGGGTGATCGCGGCCGGACACGCCCAGCGCAACCGGCAGGCGTATCTGCGGGAGGCGGAGCAGCGGGCGGTCGCGGCGGAGCGGGAGAAGGAGGTACGGGCGCGGCAGTCCGCGGTGGAGGAGCGGCTGCGCATCGCCCGCGAGCTGCACGACGTGATCGGCCACAGCCTGTCGCTGATCAATGTGCAGTCCGGGGCCGCGCTGCACCGGCACGCCAGGCGGTCCGGCGAGCCGCAGGAGCTGGTGGCCGCGCTGGAGGCGGTGCGGGCCGGCAGCCGCGACGCCCTGCGCGAGCTGCGCGCCACGCTGGGGGTGCTGCGGCAGGCGGACGAGGAGGCGGCGCCGACCGCGCCCGCGGCCGGGCTGGAGGACATGGGCGCCCTGGTGGAGCGGGCACGCGCGGCCGGGCTGGACGCACGCCTGGTGGCCGAGGGGCGGCCGGAGCGGCCGGTGCCGCCGCAGGTGGGGCTGGCCGCGTACCGGATCGTGCAGGAGTCCCTGACGAACACGGTCCGCCACTCGGGCGCGCGGCGCGCGGTCGTCACCGTCCGCCATGAGGAGGACGCCGTGCGGGTGCGGATCGAGGACGACGGGCACGGGGCGCCGGAGGAGGCGGGACGGGGCAGCGGTGGCGGGCCGGGCGGGAGCGCCCCGGGGAGCGGTGTCGAGGGGATGGCGGAACGGGCGCGGGCGCTGGGCGGCGCGCTGACCGCCGGGAACGTGCGCGGGGAGGGTGGCACGGGAGGCATCCGGGGCTACCGGGTGGAGGCCCGCCTGCCGTTGGGGGGGTCCGCCCGGTGACGGCCGCCGTCACCGGGCCCGGCCCGGCCACCGGCACCGGCCGCGCCGCCGCGGCTCCGGCCGTTCACAGCCTGATGACGACCAGGGCCGCGTCGTCGGCGGTGCCCCGGTTCATGCCGAGGTCCTCCAGGAGGTTGTCGGCGATCTCCTCCGGCCCCAGGGCGTGGTGCCGGACCAGGCTCTCCGACAGCCGCTTCAGCCCGACGTCGATGGACTCCTCGCGGCGCTCGACCAGCCCGTCGGTGTAGAGGACGAGAGTCGAGCCCGGCACATAGGCGGTGATCGCCTGCGGCCGGTGCGAGGGCCTGCTCCGGGCGGCCAGGGGCACGTCGGTGGCCTGGTCCAGTATCTCGGTGTACCCGTCGGGGTGGCACAGCATGGGGGGCAGGTGGCCGGCGCTGCTGTAGGTGAGCGTGTGCGTGTGGGTGTCGATGTCGAGCTTGACGGCGGTGGTGGCCAGTGCGCCGTCGAGGGAGCGCGCGTACAGGTCCAGGCCGTACAGCGCCTGCGCGGGGCCGTCGGCGACCAGCATGGCGGCGCTGAGGGCGCTGCGCAGCTGCCCCATCACGCTGGCGGCCTCCAGGCCCCGGCCGACGACGTCGCCCACGGCCACCGCGAAGCGGTCCTCGTTGAGGTTGATGATGTCGTACCAGTCGCCGCACACGTTCAGCGACCCCTGGGCGGGCCGGTAGCGCACGGCCGCGTTGCGAAGCTCCAGCGGCATGTGCGTGGGGAGCATGGCCTTCTGCAGAGTGAGGGCCACCTCGTGCTCGCGGGCGTGCGCCTGCCGCAGCCGCTCGTTGTGCTCGTACAGCTCCCGCGCGCGGGCGTACAGCTCGGATTCGGCGATCTTCCCGCCGACCGCCCGCAGGCTTTTGCCGGTACCGGTCAGGCTGGTGGGGTGGGCGAGGCTGTCGCGCACGTACGCCGTGGCGTCCTCGACGCGGTTGATGATCATCCGTACCGAGCCGTCCTCGCCGAAGACGGGAGTGTTGACCGGGCTCCAGTACCGCTCCTCGTACCCCGCCCCGGCGCCGGGGCGGGGGATGTCGTAACGCTGGAGGACCATGGTGTCCGGTCTGCCCGTCTCCAGTACGCGCCGGAAAGAGGCCAGCAGGTTTTCGGGGCCGTCGGCGTTCGGGTCGTCCGGGTTGGCGGGGAAGACGTCGAACAGATGGCGGCCGATCAACTCGCCGCGGGTGCGTCCGGTGATCTCCAGATATGCCTGGTTGGCCTCCATGAAGACGAAGCCCCGGTCCAGTACCGACAGGGGGGTGGGGACGGCGTCGAACAGGGCGGCGTAGCCGATGCCGTCGCTCACCTCGCTCATGGCCCCTCCCCTCTGCGCGGTGCCGGCCTGGGCCGGGGGTCTCCCGGTCATGGTCGCACGTACTCTCTGTCCGTCTCGAACACTACCGTGCGGCTCGCGGGGTCAGCGGGCCGCGGACGGAGCGGCGGCGACGCCTCCCGCCCGCGGCACACCGCGGGCGGGAGGGCGGCCCGCTCCGTGCGGAGAGGGTGGATTCGGCCGCTGAGCATATCTTCTGCGTGGTTGTGCGCCGTATGGGTGAGTGTGTTCCGCACCGGATCGGCGAGCCGTGACCGCACCCGGCCCCGGGGGAAGTGTGGCGGGTTCCACAGTGTCTCCGCACTCCGCGCGGGGGCGGCCGGGCGGCATAGGCTCCTGCCATGGCCGCAGAGCACGACGGGCGACGGGTGCGTGTCATCCTCGCCGACGACCAGACCCTGGTGCGGGCGGGCTTCCGCTCCATCCTCGGCGACGAGGACGACATCGAGGTCGTCGGCGAGGCCGGGGACGGAGCGCGGGCCGTCGAGCTGACGCGCGCGCTGCGGCCCGACGTGGTGCTGATGGACATCCGGATGCCCGGGGTGGACGGGCTGGAGGCCGCCCGGCGCATCACCGCCGACGAACGGCTCCCGGACACCCGGGTGGTCATCCTGACCACCTTCGACGTGGACGACTACGTGTACGGGGCGCTGCGCGCGGGCGCCTCCGGCTTCCTGCTCAAGGACACCGAGCCGATGGAGCTGCTGCACGCGGTGCGGGTCGTGGCGCGCGGTGACGCGCTGATCGCCCCGGCGGTGACCCGCCGGCTGATCGCGGAGTTCGCCGGACGGGCGCGGCAGCCCGACCCCTCGCCCCGTCTCAGGACGCTCACCGGACGGGAGCGCGAGGTCATGACCCTGGTGGGCGAGGGCCTGTCCAACGACGAGATCGCCCGCCGCCTGGTGCTCAGCCCGGCCACCGCCAAGACGCACGTCAGCCGGATCATGACCAAGCTCGGCGTACGCGACCGGGCGCAACTGGTGATCCTGGCGTACGAGTCGGGGATGGTCAGGCCGGGCTGGCTGGAGTAGGGGCCGGCCGGCGCGGGGGAGGCGGAGGGCCCGGGTCCCCTAGGGGACCCGGGCCCGCGGACGCAACCCCGGGGGTACGTCCGCGCGCCCGGCCGCGACCCGCGCCGTACCCCCGGTGTCCGCCACGGGCCGATGCGCCGGGGCACACCGCCCGCCGACGGTGGTGGTGTGGACGGAACCGGAGCACTCGACCTCGCGCGGTGGCAGTTCGCCCTCACCGCCGCCGCGCACTTCCTGTTCGTCTCGCTGACGCTGGGCCTGGCCACCGTGGTGACCGCCGTCCAGACGTGGGCGGTGCTGCGGCGCGGGAGCGGCGGTGACGGCGGGCGGGGCGCGGCCGTGCGTGAGCGCATGGTGCGCTTCTGGGGGCAGCTCTACGTCGTCAACTACGCGGTCGGGATCGCCACCGGCATCGTCATGGAGTTCCAGTTCGGCCTGGCCTGGAGCGGGCTCGGGCACTACGCGGGCGATGTCCTCGGCGCCTCGCTGGCGATGGAGACGATCGTCGCGTTCTTCGTCGAGTCCACCTTCCTGGGGCTGTGGATCTTCGGCTGGAACCGCTTCGGCCCCCGGCTGCACTGCGCCCTGCTGTGGGTGGTCACCGGCACCGCGTACCTGTCGGCCTACTGGATCCTGGTCGCCAACGGCTTCCTCAACAACCCCGTGGGGTACGCCAGGACGGCGCACGGCATCGAACTGGCCGACGCCCCCGCCGTACTGGCCAACCCCAGCACACTGCTCGCCTTCGGGCACGTCGCGGGCGGCGCACTGCTGACGGCGGCGTTCTTCGTCGCCGGGATCAGCGCCTACCACCTCCGCCGGCGGGGTGGCTCCCGACTGTCCGGGGCCGACACGGAGCTGTTCCGCGGGTCGCTGCGGATCGGGGTCTTCCTCGCACCGCCCGCGCTGCTGTGGACGGCGGCCTCCGGCGGGCTCCAGCTCTCCGCGATCGCCGGCCACCAGCCGATGAAGAGCGCGGTGTGGCGGGCGGAGACGGCCGAGATCGCGCGGCTCCAGGCGGAGCTGGCGGAGCGCTTCGGCCCGGGCGACTACGTCCCCTCCCAGGGGCTGGTGCGCGGCGCCGCGCTGCTGATGCTCGGGGCGTTCGCGCTGATGCTGTACGCCTCGGCCGGCTCGGCGCTGCTGGCCTGCTTCCGCCGGGCCGTGCTCCGCTTCCGGGCCTGGCACCTGCTGCTGATGGCGCTGGTGCCGCTGCCGTACGTGGCGATGACGGCGGGCTGGGTCTTCCGGGAGGCCGGACGCCAGCCGTGGGTGGTCCACGGGCTGCTGCGGACCGAGGACGCGCTCTCGGACGTGTCGGCCGGCGGGATGCGGGTCTCGCTGACCGTCTTCACCACGCTCTTCGCGCTGCTGCTGGCCGTCAACTGGTGGCTGCTGCTGCGCACCGCCCGCCGGGGCCCCGGCGCCGTCGCGCTCGGGGACTTCGGGAACCCCGGAGGACCCGGGGAGCCCGGGCGGGACGAGGGGGCACCGCGGGGCGGGCCGCCCGCCGAACGCGACCCCGGCCCCATGCCCACCTACTGAGAGCCGTACCCAAAGCCGTACGGAGAGCGGAGACCGCCGTGGAGACCCTCGCCGCCGCCCTGCTGGGGCTGTTCACCGCCGGCTACCTCGTGCTCGGCGGCGCCGACCTCGGCGTCGGCATGCTCCTGCACCACCTGGGGCGCGACGCGGACGAGCGGCGGACCGTCCTGGCCGCCATCGCTCCCTTCTTCCTGGGCAACGAGGTGTGGCTGATCGCCGCCGCCGGGGTGTTCATCGGCTGCTTCCCGGCACTGGAGGGCGAGGTGTTCAGCGGTCAGTCCGCCGTCCTCGTCCCCCTGCTGGCCGGATGGGTCGTGCGCGACGCGGGCCTGTGGTGGCGCGGGCGCGCACCGTGGCGCGCCTGGCGGGCGCTCTGCGACGGCATGATCGCGGCCGGGAGCTGGACGGCGGCCCTCGCCTGGGGGTGGCTGCTGGCCGGGCTGCTCACCGGCGACCCCGCCGCACCGGCCGCGGGCGCGGCCGCCGTCCTCACCTCGCTGGGCGTGGCCGCGCTGTTCGCCGTCCACGGGGCGGCCTTCGCCGCGCTGCGGCTGACCGGCGGCCTCCGCCGCCGCGCCCGGCTGCCCGCGGGCGGCGCCGGCGAGCGGTCCACCTTCGCACTGACCGCACTGGCCATGGCCGTACCGCCGCTCGCCGCGGGAGCACGGCTGCCCCTGGCCGGCTCGGCGGCCGGTGACGCGGCGCTCGGGCTGCTGGTGCCGGCGGTGCTGGCGGTGACACCGCTGCTGACGGCCGCCCAGGTGTGGCTGTGGCTGACCTTCCGGGGCCGGGTCACCGGCCCCTCGTACCTGTAGACACCCCGATCCGAGAGAGCGAGAAGACCGTGAAACACCTACTCGCCGCACTCGCCGGCATCGTCGCCGGCTTCCTCCTGGGCGAACTGGCCGCCGTGGCGACCGGCCTCGCCACCGAGGTCGTCCTGGGCGCCTCGATGCCCTTCGCGCTCAAGCTCATGCCCCTCTACCTGGCGGTGGCCGGGGCCGTCGCGGGCCCGTACCTCCTGGGCCGGGGGGCCGGGCAGCGGGAGGGACACGGGCGGGGAGAGAGCCGGTGACACCGGCCGGCGTCACCGGCTCTCTCCCCGCGGCCGCGCCCCGGCGGGCGTCAGAAGACGTCCGGTGCCCAGGGCCGGCGGCCCGTGCGCAGCAGGGCGTCCGCCAGTGCCGCCGCGCCGGGGCGCTCCTCGTCGAGCCGTCCCAGCTCCCGCAGCCGCGAGGCGGACTCGTCCCCCAGGTACATCGAACTCAGCGCGCCCACCCCCGTCGAGAGGTCGGCCGAGCGCGTGGTGGTGGTGCAGGTGGCGCCCTCGGGGGAGGCGTCCAGCAGGAAGCGCCCTCCGGCGAGGCCCATCGGGTCCTCCAGCTCCAGCACCAGCGTGCCGGAGACCGGGTACGTACGGGTTCGGAGCAGCGCCGGGACGTCCAGCGGGCGCAGCCACAGGAAGTCCGCGTGGGAGGTGATCCGGGCGGCGCGCGGGTTCGGCAGCAGCCTGGGGAGGAGGGAGTCGGGGGCGAGCCGGCGGCAGTGGACGGTGGCGACCCAGTCCATGGAGAGCAGGAAGTGCCACAGGGCCCGCTCGGCGGCGGCGTCGGCGGCGATCAGGTCGCGGACGCGGGCGTTCAGGCGTGGCGCCTCGTTCTCCCAGCGGTCGTCGGCGGTGTACGCCAGCAGCCCCCGCACCTGGCCCGCGGCGTCGCGGTACACGGCGTGGAAGGCCGGGGTGAAACCGCTGCCGGGCCAGTCGATCGCACCGGTGTTCAGCTTCCACCAGCGCTCGGTGCGGTCGGTCATGCCCTGCCGGTCGGGCAGCGCGCGCACCCGCTCGTGCAGCGCGGCGCCCAGGACGCGCGCCTCGGCGGGCTCCACCAGATCGATCCGGGCGCCCTCCTCCTCCGGGCGCGACCAGTGCGGGTCCAGCCCGGCGCGGGCGGCGTCCACGGTCCAGTCGGTCGACCAGGTGGCCGGACCGTAGCCGTAGCGGCCGTAGATCGGGTACTCGGCGGAGTCCAGCGTGGAGCAGACGTCCCCGCGCTCGAGCCCGTCGGCCAGCGCGTCGCGCATCATCCGCGTCAGCAGCCCGCGGCGGCGGTGGGTGGGCAGCACGGAGACGTTGGTGACGGCCAGGGAGTCCACTGCCGCGCCGCCGGGTACGGTCAGCCGCTGCGGCAGCGTGCGGAAGGTGGCGACACAGCGGCCGTTCTCGAACGCCCCCTGGGTGCGGTCCGGTTCGATCGCGCCGCGCCGGGCGGCGAGCTCCTCGGCGGTGAGTTCCGCGGAGTGCAGGAAACCCGCTCGCAGAGCGCGCACCCAGCCCGGGTACTCGTCCTCGGTGATGGTGCGGATGTCAGGGGCGTTCGAGTCCATGGGGATTACGTTAGGGCCGCCCGTCTCAGAACGTCGCGCGGATTTCCCCCACCCGCCGCCCCCCGCCCAGCAGCGGAGCGTCGCCGATCTCCGCCAGTACCGGGGACTCCACGCCCATCCGCGCGAGCGTCCGGGCCAGGACCGGGCCGAGCGCCCGCGGCCCGCCGTCCTCGACCTTGACCGCCAGCGCGCGGCCGTCGGGCAGTGCCACCGCCTGGACCGCCTCGGCGCCCACCTTCGCCAGCGCGCCCGGCACCCCGCGCATCAGCCGGGTGTCCTCGCGCCGGGTGCCCGCCACGTACTCGGGGTGGGCCCGCATGGCGTCGGCGACCCGGCGCTCCGGGGTGCCCGGCGCGGCCAGCACGAAGGAGTGGAAGGCACGGGCCAGGCCGGTGAGGGAGATCGCCATCAGCGGGGCGCCGCAGCCGTCGGTGCCGGTGTGCGCGACCGGCTCGCCCGCGGCCGCCTCGATCCGCTCGCGCACCAGCACCTGGAGGGGGTGGCCGGGGTCGAGGTAGTCGGCGCCGGACCAGCCGTTCACCCGGCAGGCGGCGAGCATGGCGGTGTGCTTGCCCGAGCAGTTCATGGCGGTGCGGGAGGGACGCGAGCCCGCCGCCAGGAACCGGTCGGCCTCCTCGCGGTCCAGCGGCAGGTCGGGCGGGCAGCCCAGGTCGTCCTCGGTCATCCCGTGCTCCGCGAGCATGGTGCGCACCAGCTCCAGGTGGAAGGGCTCGCCGGAGTGGCTGGCGGCGGCCAGCGCCAGCCGCTCGCCCGACAGTTCCAGGCCGGCGTGGAGTACGGCCGCCGCCTGCATCGGCTTGTTGGAGGAGCGGGGGTAGACCGGTGCGGTCACCTCGCCCAGCGACCACTCCACGCCGCCGTCCGGGCCGAGCGCCACCACGGAACCGCGGTGGCTCCCCTCGGTGAACCCCGAGCGCACGACCTCGGCGAGGACCGGGAGCTCGGTGGAGGGCCGTGTTCCGGTCCGCGCCCCGGTCCGCGTGCCGCTCTGTTTGCCGCTCCGTGCGCCGGAGGACACGGCGGGCCGCTCACCGGAAGCGGGGGCGTTCGCGGGCGGGGTGGTGCTGGCGGACATGGGCGGCCTTCCCTGGGTGTAGGGGGGGGACGACCGCCCCCGGGGTCAGGGCAGCAGGTCGTCCACGCGTGCTTCGCCCTCACGGTACCTGCGCGCGATCTCGGCGCTGCACCCGTTCGCCGTCCGCTGGAGCGCCCGGCGGCGCCGGGAGATCCGGTGCTCGTGCCCGCCCAGCCGTGCCATGGCGGCGTGCAGTTCGGCGTCGGTGCGGGCGGTGAGGTCGGACAGTTCGACCTCGGCGAGCACCTCCTCGGCCAGCCGCCGGTACTCCTCGCTGCGCGGGGTGCGCAGCGTCACGTGGCGGGCCGAGCGCGCGGGGCCCCGGCCGGGCGGGGGAGCGTCGGCGAGGATCTCCGCCAGACGGTCGATCAGGGGGACGTCCGCGGCGCTGCGGCGGGCCAGTTCGGCGCGGAGGATGTCGACGCGGCCCTGGATCAGCCGCCGCACGTAGCTGAGGTCGGCCTCCTCCTGCTGCGCCTGGCGGCGCAGCTCGCGCAACTGGGGCAGTCGCAGACCGGTCAGCTCGGGAGGCCCGGTGTCGTGCGTGGCCGCCGCAAACGCGCCGTCCCGGCCGGCGGGCGGTCCGGCCGAAGCGGCCCCGGCGGCCCCCGCGGCGCAGGCCGGGGCGGCGGAGGTGGTGGTGGACTCGGCCTCGCGGGCCGCCCGTACGGCTCCGGGTGTCCGCCCGGTTCCGGCAGTGCTCATCTTCTGTGTGCCCCTCATCCCCTTCGCCGTGGACCACAACGCGGTGCCACGGCCCGTCACGGATACGCCGCAGGCCACCGTGCGCACCGTGCTGCACGCATCGTGCCACCGCGGGCACCCTGCGTGCAGTCCGGGCCACCCATCCGGCGGCGGTCGGCGGGCGAACGACCGGGGCGGCATGATGGTCGGTATGCGAGCTGTGGTGCAGAGGGTCGGCGGCGCGAAGGTCGTCGTCGCGGGAGAGACCGTCGGTGAGATCACCGGGGAGGGGTTGTGCGTGCTGGTCGGGGTGACCCACGACGACACCCCCGAGAAGGCCGACCGGCTCGCGCGCAAACTGTGGGGACTGCGGATCCTGGGGGAGGAGAGGTCCTGCTCGGACACCGGCGTCCCCCTGCTGGTCGTCAGCCAGTTCACCCTCTACGGCGACGCGCGCAAGGGGCGCCGCCCCACCTGGCAGGCCGCCGCTCCCGGCCCGGTGGCCGAGCCCCTGGTCGAGGAGGTGTGCGCCAGGCTGCGGGCGCTGGGCGCGCGGGTGGAGACGGGACGCTTCGGGGCGAAGATGGAGGTCTCGCTCACCAACGACGGCCCGTTCACGGTGCTGCTGGAGGTCTGAGCGCCTGTCCCGCGGGTCCGCACGGACCCGCGGGACAGGCGCTCCGGTCACTGCCGCCCCCCGTGATGGCGGCAGGGGCCGCTCACAGCCCCCCGTTCACGATCCCCCGTCTCCCGCGGTCACTTCACCGATCCCGCCATGACGCCCTGCACGAAGTGCTTCTGGAAGGCGAAGAACACCACGAGCGGAACGGCCAGCGACAGGAAGGCGCCGGGCGCGAGGATCTCGATGTTGCTGCCGAACTGCCGCATCTCCGACTGCAGCGCGACGGTCAGCGGCTGCGAGTCGCTGTCGGCGAAGATCAGCGCCACCAGCATGTCGTTCCACACCCACAGGAACTGGAAGATGGCCAGGCTCGCGATCGCGGGTCTGCCCACCGGCAGGACGAGCCGTGTGAAGATCCGCCACTCCCCGCCGCCGTCCATCCGCGCGGCCTCCAGCATCTCCCGCGGGATCTCCGCGAAGTAGTTGCGCAGCAGGAAGACCGCGAACGGCAGCCCGTAGGCGACGTGGAAGAGGACCACGCCGGGGATCGTGCCGAACAGCCCGACCGTGCCCAGCATCTTCGCCACGGGCAGCAGACCGACCTGGACCGGCACCACCAGCAGCCCGACGACCACCAGGAAGATCCAGTCGCGGCCGGGGAACTCCAGCCAGGCGAAGGCGTATCCGGCCAGCGCGGCGACCACCACCACGGCGACGGTGGTGGGCACCGAGATCAGCACGGTGTTCCAGAACGCCTGGGTGATGCCGGAATCCGCCAGCAGGGCGGTGTAGTTGTCGGCCGACAACTGCCCCGGCCCGGTCAGCGCCGTCCACCAGCCGCTGGCGGAGTTGGCCTCCTCCGACCGCAGCGAGGACAGGAACAGCCCCAGCGCGGGGGTGATCCACACCAGCGCGACGACGGCCAGGAACACCTGGACCGCGCCCCTGCCCAGCCAGGCGCCGATCCGCGCGCCGGCGGGCCGCCGCGCCCGCCCCGCGGGCGAGGGGTGGTGCCCGGCCCCCGCGGCTGCCGCCGCAGCCGCGGGGGCCGGAGCCTGTGCCGCCGCTCCCTTCTCGACAGGGCCGTCGACGGTGCCGTGAGTGCTCATCGGCTGCTCCTGCGGAAGCGTCGGATGTTGAAGACCATGGCCGGGACCACCAGGAGCAGCAGCAGGACGCCGATGGCGCTGCCCAGCCCCTGGTTGTTGCCGCCGCCGAAGGACACCAGCCACATCTGCATGGCCAGCACGTTGGCGTCCTGGAGCACCGGGCCCGGGGCGATGATGTAGACGAGGTCGAAGACCTTCATCACGTTGATCACCAGCGTCACGAAGACCACGGTCAGCACGGGCGCGAGCAGCGGCACGGTGATCCTGCGGAAGATCTGCCACTCGTTCGCGCCGTCCATCCGCGCGGCCTCCAGCACGTCCCGGGGCATCGCGGCCAGTCCGGCGCCGATCAGCACCATCGAGAAGCCGGTCCAGATCCACAGGTAGGCGCCGATGATCGCCGGGGTGACCAGGGCGGGGCCGAGCCAGGAGATCCCGCCGTAGGGCTCGGCGAAGTTGGACGCCGGCAGCCGCAGGGCGTACGAGCCGCCGTCCAGGCCGGTGATGCGGAAGGAGCCGTCGGCGTCGGTGGTGGCCTCGCCCACCGCCCTGCCGTCGCGCACCGCCTGGACGGTCATGCCGGGCAGCCCGCGCTCGCCGGAGTCGATCCGGCCCGGCTCGCCGCCTCCGCCGGGGGTGAAGTCCAGGTAGACGGTCCCGGCGAGCGCGCCGTCCCCGGACCCGGAGGAACCCTCGGGTACGGCGGCGGGCCTGGCGTCGGAGGGCACCTCCTTGGGAGGCACGCCGACGACGCCGAGCGAGACGGTGCGGCCCGGCGCCAGGTCCGCGGCGGTTCCGTAGGAGCCGTCACCGCCCTTGGCCAGGGGGGTTTCGCCGGAGTCCTCCCGGGCGCGGGCGCCGGGGTAGGCGGGGCGGTCGGCGAAGACGTCGTGGACGCCGACGGCGACGGCGTTGAGGACACCGCGGTCGGGGTCCTGCTCGTAGGTGATGCGGAAGATGATCCCGGCGGCGAGGAAGGAGATCGCCATCGGCATGAACATCAGCAGCTTGAACGCTGTCGCCCAGCGCACCTTCTCGGTGAGCACGGCCAGGATCAGGCCCAGGCCGGTCAGCAGGGCCGGGGCGACCACGACCCAGATCGCGGTGTTGCGGACCGCCTTGAGCGTGGTCGGGTCGCGGAACATCTCGACGTAGTTGTCCGCGCCGACGAACCGGGTGCCGGAGGCGTCGAAGAGGCTGCGGCCGATGGAGAACAGGATCGGGTACGCGACCAGCGCGCCGAGCAGCAGCAGCGCGGGCAGCAGGAAGGCGGCGGCGACGAGTCTGCGGCGGCGCGCCGCGCGCCTGCGGGGGTCGTGGCCCCCGGCGGGCGCCCCCCGCGAGGGGGAGGCGCCGGCCGGGGTGCCGCCCGCATCCGCGGGCGGCACGGCGGGTGCTTCGGCGGACATCGGTGCTTTCCGCCTCAGCTCTTCTTCCAGGCCTTGGCCGCGGCGGCCTCCAGCTTCTTGGCGGTGCCCTCCGGGTCGGAGGGGTCGCGCAGGAAGTCCTGGAGGAGCTTCCACTCGCCGGCGCCCTGGGTGCCGCCGAAGGCGGCCGGGGCCTGGTCGGACATGTCGAACCGCACGCCGTCGCCGGCCTCCACCAGGGACTGGGCGATCTGCCGGGTGGTCTCGTCCTGGTAGGCGCCCAGGTCCAGGGCCTCGTTGGGGGAGATGAAGCCGCCGGCCCCGGCCCACACCTCGGCGGCCTCCGGGGTGGCCAGGAACTCCAGGAACTTCATCCCGGCGTCGGTGTTCTTCCCGTCCTTGAGGACGACCGCCGCGTCTCCGCCGCCGACCACCGGCGGCTGGCCGCCGTCCACGGCCGGGAAGGGGAAGAACTTGGCCTCCTCGCCGACCTTCTTGCCGAACTGCCCGCTGATCAGGCCCGCCACGAAGTCGCCCTCGTAGACCATGCCCGCCTTGGGGTCGTCGCCGAAGACCTTCTCGACGGACTCGGGGAAGTCCGTGCGCAGCGCGCCCGCGCCGCCGCCCTCCACCAGCTCCTTGTCGCCGAAGAGTTCGCCGAGGGTGGTCAGGGACTTGATGACGGACGGGTCGGTCCAGGGGATCTCGTGGGCGGCGAGCTTGTCGTACATCTCCGGGCCCGCCTGGGAGAGGTAGACGTTCTCGAACCAGTCGGTGAGCGGCCAGCCCGCCTCACCCGCCACGGAGAAGGCGGCGACACCGGAGTCGGAGAGGGTCCGGCCGGCCTCCAGCATCCCCTCGTAGTCCTTCGGCGGGGTGACGCCGGCCTGCTCGAAGGCCTCGGGGCCGTACCAGACGGTCGACTTGTTGGACGCCTTGAAGTACAGGCCGTAGAAGACGTCGTCGACCGTTCCGTACTCCTTCCACACCGGGGCGAAGTAGTCGCGCGCGCGGTCGTCGGTGGTCTTCGACAGCGGCTTGAGCCAGCCCTTCTCGACGAACTGCTCGAGCACGCCGACCTGCGGGACCATCACCACGTCCGGCGCGTTGCCGCCCTGGATCTTGGAGCCGACGACGGTGGAGACGTTGTCGCCGGTGGAGACGAACTTCATCTCGGCGCCGGTCTTCTCGGTGAAGGCGTCCATCACCTTCTGGAAGTTCTTCTGCTCCACGCCGGTCCACACCCCGGCGACCGTGACCGTCTCGCCCTTCAGCTCCTGGCCGCCCGCGTCGTCGCCCGCGGTGTCGTCACCGCCGCCGCAGGCGGACGCGGTCAGGGCGAGGACGAGCGCCGCCGCGCCGGCGGTCGCGGTGCGCCTGGTGGTACGGCCTGTGCTGTCTGCTGTGTTCAAGGGTGTCCCTCTCGGGGTCGGCCGGCCCGGGGGCCGGAGGGCGGATGGTGCGGATGGTGCGGGGAGTCAGCGGGGGGCGCCCGGCGCGGGGTCGGTGACCCACCAGGCGGCGGTGGAGCCGGGGAGCGTTCCGTCCGGGCACTCGCCGCTGGCCAGCAGCGGAGTGCCGGGCACCGGGGCGGGCACGGGGGAGGTGCCGAAGTTGACCGCGCAGACCAGCCCGTCGCCGCGTTCGAAGGCCAGGACCTCCGGCGGCGCGTCCAGCCAGCGCAGCGTCCCCTCGCCGAGCTGGGGCAGGTCGCGCCGCAACTGGAGGCCGTTGCGGTACAGGTGCCAGAACGAGCGGGTGTCGGCCAGCGCCCGGTCGGTGGCGTGCTCGGCGAACCACTCGGGCTGCGGCAGCCACGGGCGGGCCTTCTCCGCGCCCGAGGTGAAGCCGAAGGGTGAGGCGTGGCCCGACCACGGCAGCGGTACGCGGCAGCCGTCGCGGATGCGGCTGCGGCTGCCGGTGCGGCGGAAGATGGGGTCGGTGAGCACCTCGTCGGGCAGGTCCACCACCTCGGGCAGGCCCAGCTCCTCACCCTGGTAGACGTAGGCGGCGCCGGGCAGCGCGAGCATCAGCAGCGCGGCGGCGCGGGCGCGCGCGGCGCCCAGGCCGGCACCGTCCGGGCCCGCGCCGGGGGACCCGGGGGCCCCGGAAGTACCGCTCTCGCCCGCGTAGCGGGTGACGGTCCTGACCTGGTCGTGGTTGTTGAGCACCCAGGTGACGGTGGAGCCGGTGCCGGCGATGTCCCTCAGCGCCTCCTCGATGACCAGGCGGAAGGCGTCCGCGTCCCAGGGCGCGCTCAGCAGGTGGAAGAAGAACGCCTGGTGCAGCTCGTCGGGCCGTACGTACTCGGCGTGTTCGCGGGCGGTGGGCACCGACACCTCGCCCACCAGCAGCCGGTCACGGCCGTCGTGGTCGGCGTACTCGTCGCACAGCGCGCGCCAGCGGCGCCACACGCCGTGCACCTCGGGCTGGTTCCAGGCCAGCGGGTTGACCGAGTCGCGGGTGCGCTCGTCGGCCTCCGGGTCGGGGGAGTCGGGCAGTTCGGGGTGCTTGAACAGCCCGGCGGCGACATCGACGCGGAAGCCGTCCGCACCCCGGTCCAGCCAGAACCGCAGCACGTGGTCGAAGTACTCGGCGACGGCGGGATCGCGCCAGTTGAGGTCGGGCTGCTCGGGCGTGAACAGGTGCAGGTACCACTGGCCGGGCTCGCCGCCGGGCTCGGTGACGCGGGACCAGGCCGGGCCGCCGAACATCGCCCGCCAGTTGTTGGGCGGCAGTTCGCCCCCCTCGCCGCGGCCGTCGGCGAAGTGGAAGAGGGCGCGGTGCGGGCCTCCCGGCCCCTCGGCCAGCGCGGCGCGGAACCAGGGGTGCTCGCTGGAACAGTGGTTGGGGACGATGTCGAGGACGACCTTCAGGCCCAGGCGGTGGGCGGCGGCCACGAGGCGGTCGAACTCCTCCAGGTCGCCGTAGACCGGGTCCACGTCGAGGTAGTCGGCGACGTCGTAGCCGTGGTCGTGCTGCGGGGAGGGGTAGACGGGGCTGAGCCAGATGCCGTCCACGCCCAGTTTCCGCAGGTACGTGAGTCCGGCGCGGACGCCGGCCAGATCACCGATGCCGTCACCGGTGCTGTCCAGGAAGCTGCGGACGTAGACCTGGTAGACCACCGCGTCCCGCCACCAGCTCCGGGACGTGCCCGGGGCGGAAGCGGGCCGCGCGGGGCGGGGCGAGACGCCGTGGTCGGTCGTGGCTGTGAGCATCCCTCGTGATCCCGTTCCTGCTCGCAGAGCACATGGTTCGTGAGCCGCTGTTATGCATGCATGTTATGTACGGGTGTCATCGAGGTGTCAACGCGTAGTTGAAAAGCCGCCCTTCTATGCCCCGATATGTCTGGGTGGGGAACCTCGGGGAGGGCCGATCAATGCCTATCGATACTTAACGTGTAAGTAAGCGAGAGGGTGTGGAGCCCGCGAACGGGTCAGTTTCCGAGGGCGGGGCCGGCGCCCTCGCGCGCGAGGGACCGCAACTCGCGCGTCAGCCGCGCGACCGCCTGCCGCGGGGTCTGCCGCCCCGCCATCGCGTCGTGCACCACCGCCTGCACCACCAGGCTCACCTGGTCGTAGCGCGGACTCTTGGGACGCGGCTCGGCCGCCAGCACGCTCTCGCGCAGGGCCGGCAGATGGGGGAAGGCGCGCACCAGCTCCGGGTCGGAGTACAGCGACGCCCGCACCGGGGGCAGCGCCCCCTCGGTGAGCACCCGGCGCTGCACCTGCTCACCGGTCAGGTAAGCGATCAGGTCGGCCGCCGTCTCCGGGTGCCGGGAGAGGGAGTTGACCGCCAGGTTGGAGCCGCCCAGCACGCTGACGCCCGGACCGTCCGGGCCGGGCAGCGGCACCGCCCCGAACCTCCCGGCCACCTTCGACCCCTCGCCGCCGGCCAGCGCGTACACATAGGGCCAGTTGCGAAGGAAGAGCAGCCGCCCGTCCTGGAAGGCCTGCCGCGACTCCTCCTCCTTCCAGGTCAGCGACTCCTCCGGGATCCAGCCCTCGCGCACCCCGTCGGCCAGGAAGCTCAGCCCCTCCACGGTCGCCCCGGAGTCGGCGGTCACCGTCGCGCCCTCGTCGCCCAGGAGCGAGCCGCCCGCCGAGCGCACCGCCTCGGTGGCGTTGGCCGTCAGCCCCTCGTACGGCAGGAACTGGCCCGCGTAGCCGTCCAGCCCGTGCCGGGGGGCGACCTCCTTCGCCAGCCGCTCCAGCTCGGCCCAGGTGCGCGGCGGCCGCTCGCCCTCCTTCGCCAGCACGTCCGCGCGGTAGTACAGCAGTCCGGCGTTGGTCACGTACGGCACCGCGTACAGCCGCCCGCCGAAGGTGGCGGTGTCCACCACCGGCGGCAGGAAGGCGTTCAGCGGAAAGCGGCCGGGGTCCACCGGGGCGATCCAGCCCGCCGCCGCGAACTCCGACGTCCAGGCAACGTCGATGTTGAGCACGTCGAAGCGGGAGCTGCCCGAGCGCAGGCCGGTCACCATCTGGGCGCGGGTCTCGTCGGCGGAGTCCGGCAGCTCCACCAGCGTGGCCTCCTCGCCCGGGTGCGCGCGGTTCCAGTCGTCGAGCACCGGGTCGAGGTAGTCGGTCAGATCGCCGGCGGTGACCAGGGTGACGGGGCCGCGCCCCCCGGCATGCGCGACCGGCCCGGCGAACCGCCCGCCGGCCGGCGAGCCCAGTCCGGCGTAACCCGCCAGCACGACCGCGGCGGCCAGGAGCCCCCTCCCCGCGGCCCGCGTCCACCGCATAGGTCCCTCCCCAGCGCACCGGTCGTGCGCGGCCTCGCCGTCGAGCACCGGACGCCCATATATACCCGTTGGACATGGGCGATACTAGGGGCCGACCGACAGACAGCCGGCGTACCGCCGACCGGGCCGCCGCCGCCCGGAGGGGCCGCCGGCCAGGCACCGGCCCGGCACGGGACGGGGAGGAGGGGTGCGCGCGTGCGTCTGCCGCTCCTGGCCCTCCTCGCGGCCGGTCCCGCCCACGGATACGAGCTCAAACAGGCCCTTGAGAAGCTGCTGGGCGCCGCGTACCCTCAGCCGAACGTCGGGCAGGTCTACGTCACGCTGGGCAGGCTGGAGAAGTCGGGTCTGATCGAGGGCGAGGACGTCGCCCAGTCCACCCGGCCCAACAAGCGGATCTACCGGCTCACCGACGCGGGACGCGAGGCGGTGCGGGCGTGGTTCGAGGAGCCGACCGACGAACCACGGGTGCGCGACGAGTTCTTCATGAAGCTCGCGATCGCCCCGCAGACCGGTCTGGCCGACCAGATCGCGCTGATCAACAAGCAGCGCCGTCAGTACCTCAACACCATGCGCGAGCTGTCCCGGCTCGCGGCGGCCGAGGACCGGGACAACCGGGTGGCGCAACTGCTGATCGAGGGCGCGATGCTGCACCTCCAGGCCGACCTCGACTGGCTGGAACGCTGTCAGGAGGAGTTGGAATGAGCCGTTCCCAGACGCCGGCCGGCACCGGCCCCGCCGCCCCGGCGGAAGCGCCCCCTCTCGTACGGGCCGAGGGCCTGGCCAAGACCCACCACGGCGAGGGCGCCCCCGCCAGGGCGGTACGGGGAGTGGACCTGACCGTCTCGCGCGGCGAGTTCGTCGCCGTCACCGGCCCCTCCGGCGCGGGCAAGTCCACCCTGCTCCACCTGCTCGGCGGACTCCAGAAGCCGGACGCCGGCAGCATCTGGTTCGACGGCACCTGCCTGGACTCCTACGGCGAGTCCCGGTGGGCGGTGCTGCGCCGCCGCCGCATCGGCATCGTCTTCCAGTTCTTCAACCTCGTCTCCAACCTCACCGTCGCCGACAACGTCGAACTGCCCGCCCTGCTGGCCGGGAGCAGCCCGAAGGGGGCCCGCGCCGACCGCGCCGAACTCCTGGCCGAACTGGGCCTGGAGGGCAAGGAGCGCAGCATGCCCGGCGAGCTTTCCGGCGGCGAGCAGCAGCGCGTCGCCCTGGCCCGCGCCCTGGTCAACCACCCCGATCTGCTGCTGGCCGACGAGCCCGCCGGCAGCCTCGACAGCCGGGGTACCCGCGAGGTGCTGCGCCTGCTCTCCCGCTTCCACGGGCGCGGCCAGACCATCGTGCTGGTCACCCACGACGCCCGCATGGCCAGCGCCGCCGACCGCGTGATCAGCTTCTTCGACGGCCGAATAGCCGACGACGCCGCCCTGGACGCGGACGGCCCGGGCCCGCGGCGGCGCGGCAAGGGCGTGGCCGGCGTACTGGAACTGAAGGACTGAGACGACGTGCGCGCCACCCTGCGCTGGGCCCACGCCGACCTGCGGGCGCACCGCGGCGAGGCGCTGTTCACCGTCCTGGCCACGGCCGGGATCGTCGCCTCCCTGCTGCTCGCCGGCGCGCTGTTCTCCTACACGGCCGATCCCTGGCAGCGGGTCTTCACCCAGTCCGAGGGCGCGCACGTGTGGATCCACACCCGCGACGGCGCCGAGCCGGAGCAACTGCGCGACCTGGAGGGCGTCGCGGGCCTGTCCGGCCCCTTCCGCACCGCCCGCACCACCGTGGAGCTGGGCGGCGCGCGGGCGAGCGCGGAACTGCGCGCCACCGGACCCGAGCCGCCCGAGGTGGGACACCCGCTGGTCACCGCCGGCCGCTGGCCGGCGGCCGGCGCCGTCGACGAGATCGTCCTGGAGGGCTCCCTCGCCCGCGCCCTGTGGGCCGAACCCGGCGACACCCTCACCGCACGAGGGGCGCGCGGCACCGAGCACACGCTGCGCGTCACGGGCGTCGCCGACACCGCCGAGCCCCGCTACGCCCCCGGCGACACCCCCGGCGTCGGCTGGCTGCCCAGGAAGGCGCTGGAGGCGATCCAGCCCGATCCCGAACGCACCGGGCAGACCGTCGGACTGCGCCTGGAGGACCCCGGCGACACCGACTTCATGGTCCAGCGCGCCGTCACCGCCCTCGGCGCCGACCAGGTCTCGCAGGTCACCCGCTGGCAGCAGGCCCGCGCCGACGCCGAGGGCGAGGGACGGCTGCTCGGCCTGCTCCTGGCCCTCTTCGGACTCGGCGCGCTGCTCGCCGCCGCGCTGGCGGTCGCCGGGGCGATCAGCACCCGCGTCCACGGCCATCTGCGCGACATCTCCGTGCTGAAGGCCATCGGCTTCACCCCCGCCCAGGTCGTCCGCGTCTTCCTCGTCCAGCACCTGGGCTTCGCCCTCCTCGGCGTCACCTGCGGGGCGGCCGTCACCGAACTGCTGGGCGCGCGCATCCCCGGCCGCATCGGCGAGGCGGTGGACGTGTGGCGGCAACTGCCCGGCCACACCTGGACGGTGCTGGCCACCACCGCCGCCTCCGTCCTCTTCATCGCCACCGCCACCTCGCTGGCCGCCTGGCGCGCCGGCCGGGTGCCGCCCGTGCCGGTGGCGCGTACGGCGGTGCCACGCGGACTGGGCCCGCTGACCCTGCCGGAGCGGCGCGCCCTGGGCCGGGACGCGCCGCCCGCCCTCGTCCTCGGCTGGCGCGGCGCGTTCCCCGGCCGGGCCCGCTCCCTGGCCGCCGTCGGGCGCCTGGCCGTGCCGCTGGCGATGATCACCGCCGCGCTGGGCGCCTGGGCCACCGTGGACCGCTTCCACGAACACCCGGAGGAGATAGGCCTGCCCGCCGCCCTCACCGTGCGCGACGGCTCCCCGGACGGCTCCGGCCCCTCCGAGGCGGACCGCCGCGCCCGCACCGAGCGGCTGCTGGCCGCGCACCCCGACGTCACCGCCGTCCACCCCGGCACGGAGGTCGAGGCCCTCGTCCCCGGCCAGACGGCGACCATCACCCTGCGCGGCCTGGGCACCGACGCCGACCCCTACCCGTTCGCCCTCGCCGAGGGCCGCCTCCCCGGCGGCCCGGACGAGGCCGTCGCCGGGCAGGGGCTGCTCGACCTGCTGGACGTGCGCGTCGGCGACTGGGTGCGGATGACCGTCCAGGGCCGCCCGCAGATCCTCCACATCACCGGCCGCTCCATCGAACCCGAGGACGGTGGCCGGGTGATCTCCACCTCCCTGGACAACCTCGACCTGGGCGACGGCCCGGGCACGACCGCGCCCGACGTCCACCACCTCGTCCTGCGCGACGGCGCCGACGCAGGGGAGGTCGGCGCCGGCCTGGCCGCCTCCTCCGGCGGGCGGCTGGAGGTCCGCGAGCCGGCCAACCCGGCCGACGAGCTGGCCGGAGTGCGCGGCGTCATCGCCGGACTGATCGCCGTCCTCGCGCTGATAGGCCTCACCGAACTGTCCACCGTCCTCGGCGCCCGCGTCCGTGAGCGGGGGCGTGATCTGCTCGCACTGAAGGCGATCGGCCTGACCCCGCGCCAGATAGCGGGCGTGATCACCGTCTCCACCGCCTTCACCGCCCTGGCCGCCGCCCTGGCCGGCACCGCGCTGGGGACCGCCGCCGGAAGGTGGCTGATCGACGCGCAGGGCCGCTCCAGCGGCATCGGCGCGGGCATAGCCCAGTCCCCGCCCCCCGGTGTCCTGCTGCTGGTGGCCGCCGCGGCCGTGGTGGGCGCGGTCGCGGTCTCGGCCGTCCCCGCCGCCCGCGCCTCCCGCCGCCGTATCGCCGACACGCTCAGCGAGACCCTCTGACCGCAGGGACAGGACCGCCCGGAACCGGAAACGGGCCCTCCCCGCTCCGCCGAGGCGGAACGGGGAGGACCCGGAGGAAGAGACCGCTGTCAGAACGGACCGCGCGGGATCAGACGCCCGCGATCGACTGGATCCAGGAGCGGTAGGCCGTCACGTTGGTGTAAGCCGTGGTGGTCTGCCGGTCGCTGGTGGACGCGACGCCGACCTGGACGCCGTTGGCCATCATCGGGCCGCCGGAGTCGCCGCCCGCGGTGATGCCGTCGCCGCGGCGGGCGCAGATCGCCGAACCGTAGTAGGCGTCATAGCAGCCGCCGGTCACGATCACGTTCGCGACCTTCAGGTACCGCGACTGACAGGTGGCCTCGGAGCCGCACCGGGAGGTGGCGCCCCAGCCGTAGACCTGCACGGTCTGGTTGACCCACACCGAACCCGGCTGCCCCAGGCGGGCATAGGTCGCCGAGACCGAGCGGTCCAGGCGGACCAGCGACAGGTCCGAGGAGGAGTGGTTGTAGATCTGGGTGCCGTTGGCGACGGTGCCGCCGCTGTGCTGGTCGAGGCTGCCGATGCGGAACGACAGCCCGCCGCCGCCGACGCAGTGCCTGGCGGTGAGGATCCAGGTCGGCGCGATGATCGTCGCGGAGCACGTCTCACGGCCGTTGGAGAACAGCCGGGCGGCCCAGGGCGCGTTCTGCGCGTACCCGCCGCCGATGATCGGCTGCGGGCCGCCGCTGCCGGGCGCGTCCTTGGCGGACGCGGCCGGGGCCAGCACGAAGAGGGAGAGAACGGCGGCCATGGCCGCGATCAGAGCGGGAACGAGCCTGGTTATTCGCAAGGGGTGCCTCGCTTCCGGATACACGCGGTGGTTCGCGTGTCGCCTGTGGGGGAGGCACCAGGATTCCCGGAAGCGGTGCGGGCTGGGTACTACCACTTGGCCATAGCACGGTGTTATGGCCCCCTGAAGCCGGTCAGAGGTAGATCTGCCGCCCGCAGTCGCGGTAGCGGACCTTGCCGCCGAGCCTCCCGATCCGCCGGTGCCCGCACGCAACGGTCCCCGTCGCGCCGTCCGTTCTGTCCGGCGGCTCGTCCCGGCCGTGGGACCGGAGGCGCACCATGTGGTCCAGTTCCGCGATGCAAGGGCCGCACGCGTACACGTCGCCGACCGCGCCGGGGGCGCGCACCGAACCGATCCACAGCACCCGTACGCCCTCGCGGCGGCGGTACAGCCAACACCCGACCTTGATCCAGCCGTTGGCGTCGTCGGTGTGCGCCGGCAGCGGCCACCCGTCACGCCACGGGCACTCGACGGCCGGAGAGAACGGGAGTGCCGTCACACCGCACCCCGTTCGGTGTTCTGCCCGGCGCCCCTCTCGGCGCCCCGCTCGACGACGGTCGCCAACTCCCGTGCCACCGGCGCGGAGCACTCGCCGAGGACCACCATCGCGTAACCGGCCGCCCCGTCCGCGCGCACGGGGGTGCGGACGTCCACGGCCGGGAACCGGATCCCCGCCCGCCGCAGCGCCTCGGCGAGCGCGTCACGGGCCGCCTCTGCCTCCCCGATCCGTTGCTCTCCAACCTGACCTGAGTCCTTCATCACCATATGGTGTGATCCATCCGCCATATCCCTGTGCGAGAAGCGACAGCGCGACTACCTTCGGTCGCGTTCGCTTTACGAGCATGAACCGGAGTGGAGCGCGAACACCTGTGGCCGGGAAGCCTTTCCCGGCCGTCCGGCGCCGCTTCCACACATTCCACGGAGGGGGACGGAATGCCGCCGAGAAGAGTGGTCACGGGCCGCGGTCAGGAGCCGCGCCGGCGGTTCGCCGAGGAGTTGCGCACCCTGCGCACCGAACGCGGCGACAGCCTGCGGAAGCTGGGCGACGCGCTGGGCCGGGACTGGTCGCTGTTCGGCAAGGTGGAGAGCGGCCACACCATCGGCGGCCCGGACATCGCCCAGGCCCTCGACCAGCACTACGGCACCCCGGGCCTGCTGCTGGCCCTGTGGGAGCTGGCGGCCGGGGACACCACCCAGTTCCGCGAGAGGTACCGCCGTTTCATGGCACTCGAGGGCGAGGCGGTGAGCATCCAGAAGTACTCACCCGGTGTCGTGCCGGGGCTGCTCCAGACCGAGGCGTACGCCCGTGAGCTGTTGACGCTGGGTGGCCTGCGTCCAGGTGACGAACTGGAGCAACAGGTGAAGGCGCGCATGAGCCGCAGAGATGTCCTGACGGGCGATGCCGCGCCTCAGCTCAGGGCGATTCTCGACGAGGCCGTTCTACGCCGCCCGTTGCCGGACGCCACGGTACGGCGCGAGCAGTTGAAGTATCTGGTCGATACGGCAGAACTGTGGAACGTGACACTGCAAGTGCTTCCATTTCGCGCCGGATTGCGCGAACTGAGCCACACGGACACGACGTTCCTGCGACTTCTGGACGGCAGGACCGTCGCCTGGGTGGAAACCGCCTACAGCGGGGAGTTGATCGAGGAAGCGGCCCGGGTCGAAGAACTCCAGGTCGGCCACGATCGGCTGCGCGACCACGCCCTGTCCCCGCGTGACTCGGCGGAGTTCCTACTCCGACTTCTGGAGGAGCTTTCATGACCGCCCCCCCCGCACGAGATAACCGTCGCACGGTGGCGCAAGTCCAGCCACAGCAACCAGGACGGAGGCGCCTGCGTCGAGGTGGCCGACAACCTCCCCGGCACCGTCCCCGTGCGCGACAGCAAGACTCCGCACGGCCCGGCCCTCGCCTTCGGCCCGGACGCCTGGGCGTCGTTCCTCACCGCGGTCAAGGGCGACCGGCTCACCGGCTGAGCCGGATCGGCAGGCACTGCCGGCGGGGGCGACCATCGATGCCCCACACGCTGAACCGCCCGGCCTTCACGCCCGAACTCAATAGTGGTAGCGGGCCTGGACCACGATCAGTTCACCGTCTCTGACCCGGTAGACGAGCCGGTGTTCCTCATCGATCCTCCGCGACCAGTAACCGCTGAGGTCCCCCTTGAGCGGTTCCGGTTTACCGATGCCTCCGAAGGGGTCTCGCTTGCTCTCCTCGATGAGCCGGTTGACGCGTCTGGTCATACGGCGATCCGTCTCGGACCAGTGGATGTAGTCGGCCCATCCGTGCTCGGTGAATACGATCTTCACTCGGCGTCTTCGACCTCGATCAGCTCACGGTGCGAGACCTGGCCTTCCTCGGCCTCCGCGATCGACTCGGCCAGACGGCGGGCGTTCGCGGGTGAGCGCAGGAGGTAGATCGTCTCCTGCCAGGAGGTGAAGTCCTCCTCCGACAGCAGTACGGCGTTCCCGTTGCGGGATGTGATGTGCACGGGAGCGCGATCGTTGTTGACCTGCTCGATCAGCGGAAACAAGTTCCTGCGAGCCTCGCTGGCGGTGATGGACACGGTCACCCCTCCCTTCGAGTGGTACAAAAAACGGTACCACTCGCTGTCGTGTGGGGCCAGCCACGCCTCCCATGAGTCGCCGGAGGCGCTCCTTTCACGTTACGGCGGTGGTGGCCGCGGTGGGCGCGGGAATGCCGGCGGGCGGGGGAGCGGTCGGCCTGGTGGCCCGGCCGCCGTGCGTCCGGCCAGGAGCGGTGCGCGCCGTGGCCGCCTGCGGGTTCGGCTGGATCGTGCTCAGCCCGGCCGCCCTGGTGTTCGGCCTGTTGGACCTCACCGCGGAGGGGAGGGCGTGGACCGTAGTGCAGACGGTCCCGGTGGGCGTCTTCGCCGTGCTCCAGGCGTGCACCAGGCCAGGGCAACGGCCGCCGTCAGCGGCGGGGGGATCCCCGCCTGACCTGACGGGAGCGGTCGCGCCGGCGGCGAGAGGAGTTCGACTGCCGCTTCCTGCCGCCGCCGTCCCGGGCCGGCCCCTCGTCCTTGGCGGTGTCGGCGGCGTCGAACGGCGGCTCCCCGGTCTCCCCGGTCTCCCCGGCGTCGTCGTAGCCCGGAATGTCTCCGAAGTCCGGTGCCTGGAAGGGGTTCCGGGCCGGAGGCCGGGTCGCCGCCCTGGGGGTCCGGGGCGCCTGGTCGGGTGCGGAGAACAGTTCGGTGGTGTCGATGGGGAGATCTGCCTCTCGGGGCGGGAACGTGGTGTGGGGGGAGACGGCCGGCCGCCGCACGGCGGCCGTGCGCGGCGGCCTCAGAGAGCGTTCAGCTTGTGGTAGGGGCTGAGGATCCGCACCTGCTTGGATCCGAAGTCGACGAGTACCGCGACGCCCTCCTCGACGGAGACGATCCGGCCGAGGCCGTAGGTGTCGTGGGTGACCCGCTCCCCCTCGGCGAAGTGCTTGTCGGGCGGTGCGACAGGGGCTTTGAAGGGGCTGGTGGGCAGGTGACGCCGGGCTACGGCCGATTTTGTCATTAACGCCAGTATGCACCCGGCGGTCCGGCTCGCGCCCCTGCGTGCCGCTTCCACTTCCCGGGCCGCGCCGCCCGCCGGGGCAGGTTTACGGCTCGACGACGGTCTCCTGGGCCGCCGCGGTGTCGCCCGCGAGCAGCTCCGCGTCCACCGGGACGTTCCGTTTCACCAGGGCCAGGGCGATCGGGCCCAGTTCGTGATGGCGGGCCGAGGTGGTGACGAAGCCGAGCTGACGGCCCTCTTCGCCGTCCTTCGCCAGTCGCACGGGTGTGCCGTGGCCGGGCAGGTGCACCTCGCTGCCGTCCAGGTGGAGGAAGACCAGCCGGCGCGGCGGCTTCCCCAGGTTGTGGACGCGCGCCACGGTCTCCTGGCCCCGGTAGCAGCCCTTCTGCAGGTGGACGGCCGTGCCGATCCAGCCCAGCTCGTGCGGGATGGTGCGGTGGTCGGTCTCCATCCCCAGCCGGGGCCGGTGCGCCTCGACGCGCAGCGCCTCCAGCGCCAGCACGCCGGCCACCGGGCCGTGGGAGGCGGCGTAGGACTCCAGCTCGCCGCGCGGCAGGAACAGGTCCCGCCCGTACGCCGTCTCGCGGACGGCCACGCCCTCGGGCACCTCGGCGATGGAGCCCGCCGGGAGGTGCACGACGGCGTACTCCGCCGTGGCGTCGGAGACCTCGGCCCGGTAGAAGAACTTCATGCTCTCCAGGTAGGCGATCAGCGCCTCCCGGGTGCCCGGCTCCACGTGCATCCAGACCGTGGCGCCGTCGTCCACCAGATAGAGCGCGTGCTCGATGTGGCCGTTGGCGGAGAGGATCAGCGCCTCGGTGGCGCGGTCGGGCTCCAGGTCGCTGACGTGCTGGGTGATCAGCAGGTGGAGCCAGCTCAGCCGGTCCTCGCCGGTGACGGTGACCACGCCGCGGTGCGAGAGGTCCACCACTCCGCCGCCGTCGGCGAGCGTGCGCTGCTCGCGGAAGAGGTCGCCGTAGTGCGCGGCGACGCCTTCGTCCGGCGCCTCGGCGGGGACGGCGCCGGGCAGCGACAGCAGGGGGCTCTTGTACGACATGCGGCCAGCCTACGACCCGGAGCCGTCCGCGCTCTCGTCCGCGCCCCCTTCGGCGTCCCCCTTCGCGTCACC
The DNA here is from genome assembly GCF_043660855.1 of Streptomyces shinuiensis. Classification (NCBI taxonomy): domain Bacteria; kingdom Bacillati; phylum Actinomycetota; class Actinomycetes; order Kitasatosporales; family Streptomycetaceae; genus Streptomyces; species Streptomyces shinuiensis. Next base: position 3,310,904 of record NZ_JBIHML010000001.1, read on the forward strand.
TTCAGCGGCCCGCTCGGCGCAGTCGCGGCAGCGGCCGAAGATCGCGAAGTGCTTCATGTCGGTGTCGAAACCGAACTTCTCCCGCAGCCTGTCGGTGAAGTCGGCGGCGAGCGCGATGTCGGCCTCGATCACCGTGGTGCAGTCCCGGCACACCAGGTGCATGTGGTCGTGCCGGTCCGCCAGGTGGTACGTGGGAGCGCCGTGGCCCAGATGGGCGTGGCTGACCAGCCCCAGCTCCTCCAGCAGCTCCAGCGTGCGGTAGACGGTGGAGATGTTCACGCCCCCCGCCGTGCGCCGCACCTCGGCGAGGATGTCGTCCGGAGTCGAGTGCTCCAGCCTGTCCACGGCTTCCAGCACGAGCTGGCGCTGCGGCGTCAGCCGGTATCCGCGTCTGCGTAGGTCGCTCTGCCAGTCGGTGCTCACCACAGTGGCCAGTGTAGGAGGGATCCCGGGCATAGCGGCCGGATCGCGCTATCGAGCGCCGAGGAGCCCGCTGAACAGCCAGCCTGCCTGCTGCTCGGATACCAGGGCGATACGCCCTACGGCACCCGAACGGGCGAGGAGAACGTCTCCGGGCCTGAGACGGTGGTGGGAGGACCGGATGGGAACGGCTTTCTCCGGGATCCTGCCGACACTGTCCGGAGTGATCCGCCGGCCGCTGATATCCCGGGGCCTGACAAGGGGAACGCCCTCACCGTCGTGCCGACCGGTGCGCAGGGTGGCCCAGGACGGCCCGCCCTGGAGTTCGCATACCTCCGCGAGACGCACCTCGCGCCATCCTGGCGGCGGTGGACCGGCCGGTCGGCTCATGCGTTGTGCCTCCGCAGTATCGATTCGACAGCCGCGTCGATCCTCGCCGCTTCCTCGTGCAGCCTGGCGAGTTCGTCGCGCAGACCGCCGATACGGGCGCGGTGGTCGGGCGCGCTCCCCTCCACAGGAGCGGGGGACACGTACAGGGAGGGAGCGAGGGCGTAGCCGTTACCGCGTATCTCGCCGATGCTCGCCGACCTGCTGAACTCGGCCCTTCCCCGGTACGCCGTACCCGTCGCCCGGGCGTCCCGCCAGGCGTGGTGCTCCCGGGCGACGGCGGCGACCTCGTGGTCCGGCAGGTGCCGGACGCTGCGCGAGAGCATCTCCCCCAGAGCGTGGGCGTCGATCAGGCGGACCGCATCCGCCAGGGCCTGTTCCCTGCCCTGCCGGGACTGCACGGTGGAAGGAGAGAGCCCGGTCGGAAGACCGCCCGCGATCACCTGCCGGAGGTCGGCGGTTTCCGGACCGCGCGCCGTGCGGTCGGCGAGCTTCCTCAGTGAGCTCCACACCTGGGGTCGGAAACCGCACAGGCAGATCAGAGCCAGCAGCATCTCGGCGCGATCGGGCAGGGGCACACTCCCGCGTGGCAGGAGGGCGTCGTCGCTCGCGAGCCGCTCGACGGCGCGCAGCAGTGGTGCGGCGTCCACAGCATTCGAGGGCGCGACGGTGGTCGCCCTCTAGCCGGAACGGAAACGATCTCCGTGTGTCGTACCGGCAGGCTCGTCATCCCCGCGTGCGTTCACCGGGATGACGCGGCGGTCCAGCCAGTCCGCGACCTCCGCCGCGCGGAAGAGTTCCGTTCCGCCCTCCCCGGCCGGAACGGGTCCGGGAAACGTGTCGGGGTGACGCCGCTCCCAGTTGCTGACAGCGGGGCGGCGCACTCCGGCGAGCCGGGCGATCTCGGCCCGTGGGACGAGCCTGCCGTTGAGGTCTTCCACGGGCGCCTCCTTCCGGTCAGAAGCGTGAATCCGGCCCGTTGCGGCGGGCGAGTACGGAGGGGAATCGGTCGAGTGCCTGGATCTCCTTCACGAGCTCAGGACTCATGTACCCCAGCAGACGGTAGATCTTGGCGCGATCGGCGGCCGGGTCGCGGTGGTGGACGGGCTCGTGGTGCATGACCCGGTTCCGGAGCAGCACCAGCGACCAGAGACTGTCGCAGAGGACCCCACGCCTGCCGGAATGGTGCGGGAAGGCACGGGGCAGGATGGGCACCCACAGGCAGCGGTCGTGGCCACGGCTGAGAAGAGAGGCCCAGAAGCCGAAGGACAGTTCGGCGACCACGCTGTCCGCGGGCACGGACCGCAGGCCGCGCTCCTCGCACTTGTGCCGTGCTCGGGCGACCAGACGCCGGCCGTTTCCGTTGAGGGGGAAGGCGTCCCACCGGTCCTCCCCGTACCGCTGCCCGATCCGGTCGTGCAGGGCGTTGCGCAGAGTCACCTCAAGGCAGTGCAGAGGGCCGTAGAGAGCGGCGGATGCCTCCGCGTTCCACCAGTAGAGCCGTGTTGCCGCGGTGGCGTCTCCTCCGGTCGCCCGCGGGTAGCGGTTCAGACGGGGCTCGGAGAAGGCGCGCGGCATCCAGTCGGGCAGTTCCTCGGCCATGGTGCTCCCCCCGGAGGCGAGGGCCGCATCTCGCAGCCCGGTGCGTTATCGGATGGTCGTGGTAGTGAAATCCCTTGGTCAGCATCTGCAAGCAAGCCGCCAGGGGCACGGCTTTCGGAACCCCCGGTCACTGCTGATGACCGGGGGTTCCGCTGTTTTCCGGGCTCTCTCCGGACATGTACGCGGAACCGCTCCGCCGCGAGGCGGCGAATCGAGGCGTTGGAGAAGAAGTCAGCGACAGAGCGGGGGGATGTCGAAGAGCACTTCCATGCTCTTTATTTTGTTAAGCCTCTGTGGGTTGCATGGAGGGCGTGGCTCTTCGCTCATTCCGCGACTCAGCGGACCCGTTGTTGCTGGAAAAGGGCGAAAGTGTCGCATTCGAGAATGAGAAACCCTCGTGGTGGTCGGTGACGGACCACCACGAGGGTGTGAAGCCATAAAAACCGTTAACCCCTGTGGGGTCGGGCTCGCGCTCCGGAGCGGCGGCCCCGGCGCGTTCCGGGCCTGCCGGAGAAGCGGCCGGCCTACTTGAAGAAGGCGATCCCGTCGTCCGGGAGGTCCTTGAGGTCCTTGGCCCACTCGCTGGGGTCGACGACCTTCCTCAGGTGCGCCGACATGTACGGGCGCAGCGGGCGCTCGGGGTCCGGGGTGGCCAGCTCGCCGACCCACATCAGGTCGCCCTTGACGTAGCCGTACAGCCGCTTGCCGCCGGAGTACTCGCCGGCCGAGGACAGCCGGGCGAAGGCGTCCGTGACCAGGTCGATCTGCGGCTTCTGCTCGGCCATCTCGCCGTGCCAGACCTCGACGATGCCCCGGTCGCGGGCCATGACGGCCTCGACCCGGCGCTCCGCGTCGATCTTCCAGTAGCCGCTCTCGCTCTCCAGTGGGCGGACCTTCTCGCCCTTGTCGCCCAGCTCCCAGGTATGCGAGACGTACTCCAGGAAGTCCCGGCCGTCGTGGGAGAAGGTGACCTCCTGGCCGAAGTTGCACTGCTCGCGGTCCGGGAGGTCCGCGACGCCCGCGCCCGCCCAGTCGCCCAGGAGGAACGCGAGGGGGACGAGGTCCGGGTGGAGGTCGGACGGAATCTCGATCATGGGGTGCTCAGACGATCTGTCGAGGGCGTGTGGTCGGTGGTCCGCGGCCCGGAATGTCCGCGGCCCGGGTTACGGGACGGGGCACGGGCCGGGCTTCGGGTCAGCGCTGGCCCTGGTAGAGCTTCTTCACGGTCAGGCCCATGAACGCCAGGACGCCGACACAGACCAGGACCAGCAGGGCGGTGAAGAATGCCTCAAGCACGGGAGCGCTCCTCGGGGGCTCGGCACGGACGTACGGGCCGGCGGGCGGCCCGCCGACGAGTCTAGTCGGCCCGTGGCGGGGCGGTGCTGTGAGGTGCGCCGCCCCGCCACGGGCCGGTCACGGCGGGCTCCGGGAACCCATCCCAGGGGCCGGGCCCGGCAGGCTCAGCCCAGGAGCTGGGCCTGGAGGATCACCGTCTGCCGGAACGGCACCGCGGGAGCCGTACCCTTCCGGGTCTGGACGATCAGGGCCACGGTGTCGCCGGCGAGCAGGTACGCCTGGCGGGTGTGGGTCTCGCCGCGGGGCTTCGGCTCGTCGTACACCTCGATCTCGACGTTCTCCGGGGCGGCCTTCGACGGCCAGCTCTCGTCCAGCTCCGAACCCGGCGCCGTCTCCAGCGTCAGCCCCGGGGCCAGGCCCCCGTACACCGCATCGGTGTGGAAGTCGTCCGCGACGGCGCCGCTGTTGAACCGCAGCAGGTGGACGCTGGTGCGGGTGCCGTCCGGCATGACCCAGCCGCGGGCGGCGATGTGCCGCACGGCGTCGTCCGCCAGCCGCTGCCGCAGCTCCTCGTGCTCGCCCTTCGCGTAGAGGCCGGTGTAGTCCTCGACCGTGACCCAGTCGCCCTTCGCCGGGGGGAGTCCGCCGTCCTTCCCGGCCCTCTCGTCCTCCTCGGCCCCCTCGGGCAGGGGGATCAGCAGTTCGCGCGGGTCGGCGTGGTGGATCTCTCCCTCGTTGCCCTGCGCGAACGGGCGCGGGGAGCCGGAGGGGAGGGCGGGCAGGGTGAGCCGCGGGTACTTCCAGCGCCCGTCGCTCTCGGTGGCCAGGCCCGGCACCTCGTGGCGTTCCAGCCGCGTGATGCCGTAGGCGGTGCCCGCGCAGAACACGCCGAAGACCGTCACGGCGGCCGTCCAGCGGCCGACGGCGGCCGTCCAGCGGCCGACGGCCCGCAGGACGCGGGCCGACGGGCGGCGGCGCCTCGGCGGAGCGGGGGGAACGGGCACGGCCGGAACGGGGGCGGGGGGAGCGGACGGCTGGGGAGGTACGGCGGCCGCCTGCGGGGCTCCCACCAAGGTCTCCGCCGGGCCTGCAACGGGTTCCGCTGCCGACTCGGCCGTCGCTTCCGCGGCCTGCTCCGTCTGCTCCGTCTGCGACGGGACGGCGGGCGCGGCCGGTTCCGGCCGGTCTGTCACGGGCTCGGTCATACGTACTCTCCCGGGGACACCAGGTGGTCGAGCTGGTCCTTCAGCAGCCCGGCGGCGTCCTTCCCGCGGAAGGGCTTGACGCCGTCGGCCTGGAACGAGATCAGGTACTCGTCCTGATAGGCGGTGCAGAACATCGTCTCCAGTTCGGAGTCGCCGTCCTTGGGCGGCAGGAAGCACCGCGCGTTCTTGTGGCCCTTGATCTTCGGGCCTTCGCGGAAGACCGACAGGGCGTCGACCAGCCCGGACTGGAAGCCGCTCAGGTCCTTGACGACCTTCTCGTTCTTCATGCGCGAGAGCTGGATCTCGGCCGTGAACTCGTCGTCGTACGAGGCGTACGTACGCATCACGGTGCCCTGGACGCGCAGCTTCTCCACGAACTCGCGGTGCCGGCGGCGCTCCCTGCCCGGCAGGTCCTTGCCGCTCTGGCGCAGCAGGGCCTGGGCCTGCCTGCCGCTCAGTTCGGTGTCGTTGCCGAACTCGGAGATGTCCGGGCCGAGCTGGAAGTCCTCGGGGACCGGCAGCAGCTTCTCGCGCAGCTCGCCGTCGGTGCGGCCCTCCCTGGGGTCCGGTGCCGGATCGTCCTCGGAGGGATTCTTCGCCGGCTTCTTCCAGACCTTCGTGGGGGCCGAGACGTCGGCGCCGTCCACGGTGGCCTTGGTGTAGGCCAGTCCGCCGCCGGCCGCGCCGAGCACCATGGCGGCGGACAGCAGGGGGGCGAGGACGCGGCGGAGCCGGCCCGTTCCACCTGTTCCGTCCGTCCCTGCGTCCTGCGGGCCGCCCGGAGCCGGGGCGGGGGTGTGTGCGGACGGCGGTCCGGCCGGGGGCCGGCCAGGGACGCAGCCGGCGCCGTTCCGGTTCTCCTGGTCGCTCACAGCTGCCCCAGCTGCCGCTCGGCCAGGGACCTGATGTCACGCTTGGCGATCGGCTTGGTGTCGTAGATCCAGATGTCCATCATGATGTCGCCGCGCTGGGCGATGGCCCGGGCCCGGTACATCGGGAGGTAGCCGGCCTTGCGACGGGGCTCGTCGAAGACGTAGTAGCGGCCGTTGCCCGACCCCTTCAGCGCGGTGCCGTCGTTGCCCGCGTGGTCTTCGTCGGACATGTAATCCTGCTGGCCCTGGGCGTGTTCGAGGGCGGACCGGCTCTTCTCCTCGCGGAACTGCACGAGGTTGACGTTCACCATCCGGTATCTGTCCCGCTGCCAGCCGGTGCTCGCGACGCGGCGCAGGTCTCCGCCGGTCAGGCGGGTGAACATGTACCCGGGGTTTTCGAACTCCCGGGCGTAGGCGGACGGCGAGAGCCAGCCGTCGATGTCCGGGCTCAGCTCGGGCTCGCGGGTGCCCTTGGGCCGGTCCAGGAGCAGCTTGCGCAGATCGCCGTCCGTGCGCACCCGCCGGTCCTCCCCGGCGGTGAGCGGCTCGGGCGCCTCGTCCTCGGACAGCGGCTTCTGCGGGTACGACAGCTTCGCCTGGGACAGAGGGGGCAGCGGGGTGGGCGCGCGGTCGGCCTGGACGGTGTAGCCGCCCGCGAGGCCGCCGACGGCGCCGAGCAGGGCGGCGCAGGCCAGCAGCAGGGCCGTACGGCCGCGGCGGCGCGGCCGCTCCTGGGCCGGTGGCGCGGGCGGCGTCGCGGGCGGTGCCTCCGGCGGGAGCGGGGGCGGGAGGACGGCCGGGAGGGTCTGCGCGGGCACGGGAGGTTCCGCCGGTGTCGGCGGGGGCGTGGACATGAAATCTCCTCACACGTTTGTCAGTTCGCTGACAAGAGCGCGGGGGAGAAGGTTGTGCCCGTGCCGGTCACGATCGGATTGCGGTACGTGACAGGGGCTACCGTGGTCCGCATGGCAGCTGTGTCGAAGAAGCTCGTGATCAAGGTGACGGCCGGGGCGGACGCGCCCGAGCGGTGCTCGCAGGCCTTCACGGTGGCGGCGGTGGCCGTGGCCAGCGGGGTGGAGGTGTCGCTCTGGCTGACCGGGGAGTCGGCGTGGTTCGCGCTGCCGGGCCGGGCGGCGGAGTTCGAACTGCCGCACTCCGCGCCGCTGCCCGATCTGCTCGACGGCGTCCTGGCGGGCGGGCGGATCACCCTGTGCACCCAGTGCGCGGCGCGGCGCGGGATCGAGGAGAAGGACGTGACCGAGGGCGTCCGCATCGCCGGGGCCCAGGTGTTCGTCAGCGAGATCACGGGTGAGGGCGTGCAGGCCCTCGTCTACTGAGGGCGTCCGCCGCGCCCGTTCCCGCCGGACGCCCGCGTCCGGACAGGACGGAGGCCGTGCCCCGCACAAGGTGTCCAACCCCCGGGGCACGGCCTCCGTACGTCATACGGCCCGTCCTGCGGCCGTCACGCGGTCACACCGCGATGGGAACCTCCACCAGGCCGCCCTGCTGGGCGACGACGGTGCGGTCCGCGCTGCCGCCCGGGACCAGGGCGCGCACGGTCCAGGTGCCCTCGGCGGCGTAGAAGCGGAACTGGCCGGTGGCGGAGGTGGGGACCTCGGCCGTGAACTCGCCGGTGCTGTCCAGCAGCCGGACGTACCCGGTGACGGGCTCGCCGCCGCGGGTCACCTGACCCTGGATCGTCGTCTCACCGGGCTTGATGGAGGAGGCGTCGGGGCCGCCTGCCTGTGCTCCGCACATGTCGGGTGCTCTTTCTTCCGGAACGGGGAGTCGAGTGTGGAGAAGGAGGCGGCTCAGGCGCTCTTGCCGTCGCCGAGCTCGATCGGCACGCCGACCAGCGAGCCGTACTCGGTCCACGAGCCGTCGTAGTTCTTGACGTTCTCCTGGCCCAGCAGCTCGTGCAGGACGAACCAGGTGTGGGCGGAGCGCTCGCCGATGCGGCAGTAGGCGATGGTGTCCTTGGACAGGTCCACACCCGCCTCCTGGTACAGCTCCTTCAGCTCCTCGTCGGACTTGAAGGTGCCGTCGTCGTTGGCCGACTTCGACCACGGGATGTTGCTGGCGGTCGGGACGTGGCCCGGACGCTGCGACTGCTCCTGCGGCAGGTGGGCGGGGGCGAGCAGCTTGCCGCTGAACTCGTCGGGGGAGCGGACGTCCACCAGGTTCAGCTTGCCGATGGCCTCGACGACGTCGTCGCGGAAGGCGCGGATCGACTCGTCCTGCTCCTTGGCCTTGTACTCGGTCTTCGCGCGGGTGGGCACCTCGGAGACCAGCTCGCGGGCGTCCAGCTCCCACTTCTTGCGGCCGCCGTCGAGGAGCTTGACGTCCTGGTGGCCGTAGAGCTTGAAGTACCAGTAGGCGTAGGACGCGAACCAGTTGTTGTTGCCGCCGTAGAGGACGACGGTGTCGTCGCCCGCGATGCCCTTCTCGGACAGCAGCTTCTCGAAGCCGGCCTGGTCGACGAAGTCGCGGCGGACCGGGTCCTGGAGGTCGGTCCTCCAGTCGATCCGGACGGCGTTCCTGATGTGGTTCTTGTCGTAGGCCGAGGTGTCCTCGTCCACCTCGACGATGACCACCTTGGGGTCGTCGATGTGGGCCTCGACCCAGTCGGCGTCGACCAGGACGTCACTGCGGCTCATGTCTCTCCTCCGGAGGGCAGGTACTGCGGGGTGTGCGGTGCGGTGGACGTGCGTGCGGCGGCGCTGGGCGCCGGCGGGCGCGCACGGGGCTGTACGCCGCGGTGGCGGGGACAGCGGGGCGGTGTGCGGCTGCGGTCCGGGCTGCGAAGGGCACCGAGAGCCGGCCGTCAGACGACGGCGCGACAGAGCATGGCGGCGACACGGCAAAGATCGACTGCCCGTCGCTTCGTGAGGTCCGCCTGTCGCTTCATGAGGGCGATCGTAGGGACGGAGGGGCGGGCGTGTCACCGTAGTTCCAGATGATGAGAAGCAAATGCCCGCAATGTGAGACGAGGGGGAGGGTGGAGGGTTCCCCCGAACCGATGCGCGGATGCCCGGGAGGGGGTTTCTGAGAGGCGGACGCGGGTGTCTCGGAGAATGGACGGACCGGGCGGCGCGGCGCCGTCCCGCGCGTCAGCCGGCCAGATCCACGTTCGAGCCGCTCAGGTGCAGCACGACGCCCTTCTCGTCCACCTCCGCCTTCTCCAGCTTCAGCCCCCCGGGAAGACCGGTGATCTCGAGCTTCCGGTCTATCTGGGCCCGCACCACGTCCTCGGCCACGGGCAGGTCGGGGAGGTCCTCGGCGCGCAGCGCGACGGTGTCGCCGTCCTCCACCTTCAGCGAGCCGTGCAGGGTGAGTTCCACGAGGGTGAGGTTCACGTCCAGCCTCACCTGGTTCTTCGCGGCCCGCTCCGCGCCGGCGTAGGCCAGGGAGGCGCCCTTCGTGCCCGCCTCGGTCAGGTCCTGGTAGCTGATCCGCGCGCTGCCGGTGGCCCGGTCGGCGACGGCGGAGGAGAAGTTGTTCTCCAGTCGCACGTCGCCGAGGTGCACGTCCACCTCGGTCACGTCCACGTCGCGCCCGCCGACCTGGACCGTCAGCCCGTTCATCGTGGCGTCCACCGACTCCAGTTCCCTGCCAACGACCTGGGTCAGGAAGGGGAAGCCGTTGATCTCCACGGCGGGCCGCTCGTCCAGCCCCCTGGAACTGCGGACCTTCTCGGCGACCTTGTCCTCGGCGAGGTTCACCGCCAGCCGGTCGGCGCCGACGAACAGGCCGCCGAAGAGGACGAGAAGTCCCAGCAGGGCTTTGAGCGCGCGCATCGTGGTGGTCCCCCCAGAGTGGCCGGGTGCGGTCGGGTCGGTCGGACTGGTCGCGCTGATCGGGTTGATCCGACCGGACTGATCGGTTTGAACGACGCAGGCGGAAGCCGATCGGGTTCCGGCGAGCCTAACCCGTGGCGTCCCACGGCAGGTCTGTACCACGGTCCGCACCGCGGCCGGGCCCGTGAGCCCGGTCCCCGCCCCGCCCGCCGCCCGCCGCTCGCCCCGCGCCTCTACGCGAGCGCCCTGCCGAGCAGGTAGACCGCCGGCGCGGCGGCGGTCAGCGGCAGTGCCACACCGGCCGTCATGTGGACGAAGCGGGAGGGGAAGTCGTAGCTCGCCACCCGCAGCCCGATCAGCGCGCACACCCCGGCCGCCAGCCCCAGCACCGCGCCGGAACCGCCCAGGGAGGTGAGCTGCCCGGCCGCGACACCCGCGCCCGCGGCGGCCGACAGCGAGACGACCACGGAGACCGCCTGCGGCAGCGGCAGCGCCCGGGCGAGCGCGGCGGCCGCCACGGCGAGCGCGCCGACCGCCACCGCGTCGGGCTCGGCGGCCAGATGGCCGGTGGCGAGCACGGTGAGGGCGGTGGAGGTGACCCCGGCGGTCAGGGCGTACAGGCGCTCGTCGGGCGATGAGTGGTTGCGCAGCTGGAGGACGAGGACGAACAGGACCCATGCCCCGAGCGTGCCGATGACGACGGCCGAGGCGTGCTCGGCGCCGAGTGCCAGCAGGGCGATGTCCGCGGTGACGCCCGCCAGGAACGCCAAGGCGATGCCCTGCCGCGCCGGCCACATGCCGTTGAGCCGGAACCAGCCCGCGGCCGTGACCGCCTGGAGCAGTACCACGGCGACGGCCGACACCGGGCGGGAGACCTGGGCGGTGGCCGCGAGCAGTACGGCCAGGAGGGCGGTGAGGGCGGCGGGCGCCAGGCCCGGCGCGATGATCGGGCTGCCGGTGCGCCGCGGGGCGGCGGAGGGGGCCTCGGCGGTGGGGCCGGCCGTGGCGGCGGAAGCGGTGGCGGGGGCCGCGGCGGTGGCCGTGGGAGCGGCGGACGCCGCGCCGCCCTGCTCCGGCGGCAGGGGCCCGGGGCCGGGGTGGTGGGGCGGCGCGGGGACGCCGTACGGGTCCTGGCCCGGGGCGGCGTACCGGCCGTGCTGCTCGTACTGCTCGTACCGGCCGTACCGGTCCTGCCCGCCGTACGCGTCGTACCCGCCGTGCGCGGGACCCGAGGGTTCGTGACCGTGGCTGTAGTCGTGGTCATGGCCGTAGGGGCCGGGCTGCGAGCCGTACGGCTGCCCGGGCGGGTGCTGCTGGTCGGTCATCGGGGCTCTCCTTCGTGGATGCTCCCGGCTTCAGCCGGGGGTGGGGGTGCCCCACCGGTCGCGGGAGGGAAACGAAGCTCCTGCGGAGCAGGACAGGAACAGCCGGTCCGCCGCCGGGGCGGGCGGGCGTCCACCGTCCACCGGCCAACATCCTCCACTCACATGGAAGCCGGCCGAACGTGAGGCATGGCGCGGCACGCGACATCCCGGCCGCCGGGCCGGCGGCAGCAGCCTGTGGAGGCGGTGTGAGACCTCAACGGGAGTCCTCCCGGACGGGGCGGTCGTCGGTGAAGCGGGAAACCCAGCGGGCGACCGCTGGACTCCCCCGCCTTCAGGCGGGGGAGGAAGTCAACGGGAGCCCCCCGCGAAGGGGGGAAGCACCTCGACGGTGCCGCCCTCGGTCAGTCGGACGAGTCGGTGGTCGCGCCTGCCGACCGGCTCGCTGTCCACCAGGAAGGAGCACAGGCCCAGTACCCGGTCGAAGTCCGGCCGGCCGGCGTGCCGCCGGCGCGCCTCGGCCAGCGCCTCGGCCAGCGTGTGGGCCTCGTACCTCTCCTCGGTGATCCCGGCGGCGGCCTTGGCCGCGGCCCAGTAGCGGATCATGCCGCTCGGCATGGTGTGTCCCTCTCAGCCGTCCGTCGTGCCGCACCCATGATGGCGCGGCGCCCGCCCGGTCCGCGCCGTCGCCCACGAGGCGATTCGCTCCAGCAGCTCCGGGGGCGCGGCGTTCTCGGCGTGTCCGAAGCCGCGCTCGATCCACAGCTCCGTGGACGCCGGGTCGGCCGCCTCCGCCAGCGAGTACGGGTGGTCCAGCGGGAAGTAGGCGTCCCGGTCGCCGTGCACCACCAGCAGCGGGGTCGGGGCGATCAGCGGCACGGCCTCCACCGGTGACAGCGGCACCGGGTCCCAGTCCCGGTGGTGGATGCGGGTGCGCAGCCCGTAACGGGAGACCAGGCGCCCGGCGGGGTGCTGGATCGCCCAGTGGACCCGCCGCATGGCCGGGGTGCCCCGGTAGTACCAGCGGGCAGGGGCGCTCACGGCGACGACCGCATCGGCGTGTGCACCTGTGCGCCCCCGGCGCATCCTGTGCGCTGCGTCACCGGCGCCGGTCCCGTCGGCCGGTCCGGTCCCGCACGCCGTGCAGGCCGGCTCCGCCCGGTGGAGCGCCGCGTGCCGCAGCACCACCGAGCCGCCCATCGAGAAGCCCGCCGTCGCCACCGCGGAGTGCCCCAGCGAACGCGCCCAGCGCACCGCCGCGGCGAGGTCGAGCACCTCCCGGTCGCCGACCGTGGAGCGCCCGCCGGAGCGGCCGTGCCCGCGGAAGGAGAACGTGATCACGCCCGCATGCCGGGCGAACGCCTGTGACACTCGTCGCACCGCGGGCCGCTCCAGCGAGCCGGTGAAGCCGTGTGCGACGACGATCGCCGAATCCCGCCCGGCGGCCCGCTGCGCGCCCTCGTCCCGGCCGCCGCAATTCCTCTCCCGGGGCTGGTAGAGGGCCTCCACGCCCACCCCGTCGTCGGTCCGCAGCCATGCCCGCAGGGGCGCGCGCGAAGGCGCCCGCCAACCCGTGCTCCCGCCACTCCGGGTGACCGGACCGCCACGGGAAAGCCCTTCCGTCCCCTCCGCGTCCTCGCTCATGTGGGATATTGTCGATGACGAGAAGGATCCGGGCAGCGCCGCCCCCGGGTCCTTTCGTGCTTTCGGAGCGCAGTACGAAGCAGTGCCGCCACACGCCCCCGACGGGGCCGGGGAAGGACTCGACGTCATGAGCTCACTACTCCTGCTGACCAACGCCCTCCAGCCCTCGACGGAAGTCCTGCCCGCGCTCGGCCTGCTGCTGCACAACGTCCGTGTGGCCCCGGCCGAGGGCCCGGCGCTGGTGGACACCCCCGGCGCCGACGCCGTCCTGATCGACGGCCGCCGCGACCTGCCGCAGGTGCGCTCCCTGTGCCAGCTGCTGCGCTCCACGGGGCCGGGCTGCCCGCTGATCCTGGTGGTCACCGAGGGCGGCCTCGCGGCCGTCACCGCCGAGTGGGGCGTCGACGACGTCCTGCTGGACACCGCCGGCCCGGCCGAGGTCGAGGCCCGGCTGCGGCTGGCCACCGGGCGGCGGCAGATCTCCGGCGACGACGGCCCGGCGGAGATCCGCACCGGCGACCTGTCGGTGGACGAGGCCACCTACAGCGCCAAGCTCAAGGGACGCGTGCTGGACCTGACCTTCAAGGAGTTCGAGCTGCTGAAGTACCTGGCGCAGCACCCCGGCCGGGTGTTCACCAGGGCGCAGCTCCTCCAGGAGGTGTGGGGCTACGACTACTTCGGCGGCACCCGGACCGTCGACGTCCACGTACGGCGGCTGCGGGCCAAGCTCGGCCCGGAGCACGAGTCGCTGATCGGGACCGTGCGCAACGTCGGCTACCGCTTCGTGCTGCCGGAGAAGAAGGAGAAGAAGGAGCCGACCCCCGAGGAGCGCCGGGCCAGGAAGGATGCGAGGGCGACCGTGGACGCCGCCGAGAAGATGGCGCAGGACGCGGCGAACGGCGTGGCCGGGGACTCGGCCGGGGGCGGGCGGAGGACCGCCGCTCGCCGGGGAGGGAACTGAGTCGGCGCGCGTAGACTCCCGGCTGTGGCGAAGGTGACGCGGGACGATGTGGCGAGACTGGCGGGTACGTCGACCGCGGTCGTCAGTTATGTGATAAACAACGGGCCCCGGCCGGTCGCACCGGCGACCCGCGAGCGGGTGCTCGCCGCGATCAAGGAGCTGGGTTACCGGCCGGACCGGGTCGCGCAGGCGATGGCGTCCCGGCGCACCGACCTGATAGGGCTGATCGTCCCCGACGCCCGGCAGCCGTTCTTCGCGGAGATGGCGCACGCGGTCGAGCAGGCCGCCGCCGGCCGCGGGAAGATGGTGCTCGTCGGCAACTCCGACTACCTGGACGAGCGCGAGGTGCACTATCTGCGGGCCTTCCTCGGCATGCGCGTCTCGGGCCTGATCCTGATCAGCCAGGGCCCCAGCGAGCGTGCCGCCGTCGAGATAGAGGCTTGGGACGCGCGCGTGGTGCTGCTGCACCGCAGGCCCGAGGCGATCGACGACGTGGCCGTCGTCCTCGACGACGTCGGCGGCGCCCAGATGGTCACCCGGCACCTGCTGGAGCACGGCCACGGTTACGTGGCCTGCCTGGGCGGAGTGGAGTCCACCCCCGCCTACGGAGACCCGGTGACCGACCACGTGGAGGGCTGGCGCCGGGCGATGAAGGAGGCCGGCCGCTCCACCGACGGCCGCCTCTTCCAGGCCCCCTACAACCGCTACGACACCTACCGCGTCGCCCTCGGCCTGCTGGCCGGCCCCGACCGACCGCCCGCGCTGGTGTGCGCCACCGACGACCAGGCCATCGGCGTGCTGCGCGCCGCCCGCGAGCTGGGCCTCGACGTGCCCGGCGAGCTGGCGGTGGCCGGGTTCGACGACGTCAAGGAGGCCGCGCTGACCGACCCGCCGCTGACCACGGTGGGCTCGGACCGCGAGGCGATGGCCCGCGCGGCGGTGGACCTGGTGCTGGACGACGGGGTGCGCGCGACGGGCTCGCGGCGCGAGCGCGTGCGCCAGTTCCCGACGGGGCTGGTGGTGCGCCGCTCCTGCGGCTGCGGCGGCTGACGGGACCGGGCGGGCTCCCGGGCTCCTGCCCGGGCTCCCTGGGAGGCATCCCCCTGGGGCGGTTCTTCCCCGGGTTTCAGCCCGCCCTCATGAAGTTCTCATTCCGGGCGCGCACAGTCGTGTGCATGAGCGACCACGAGACGAACCGCGCGTATCCGCCCCGCCCGCCGTACGAGCCCCCCGTCGCGAACCCCACCCCTGAACCCGCCTCCGGCACCACTCCCGGAGCGCACGCCCGGCGGGCGCGCCGCCCCGTCGGGCTGCTGGCGGCCGTGGCGATCGTGGCCGCCGCGGTCGGCGGCGGTACGGCGACCCTGGCCGCCGGGACGTTCGGGAACGGCGCCGCGCCCGCTGCCACCTCCTCCGTCCTCGGGACCAACGCCTCCGCCTCCGACTCCGGCACCGGCGTCGCCGATGTCGTCAGGGCCGTCACCCCGAGCGTCGTGGAGATCGGCGCGTCCTCCCGCTCCGGCTCCGCGACCGGATCCGGCGTGGTGATCTCCGAGAAGGGCGAGATCCTCACCAACAACCACGTCGTCTCCGGCGCCACCGGGATCGAGGTCACCTTCTCCGACGGCGACACCGCCCGCGCCGAGATCGTCGGCACCGAACCCGACCTCGACATGGCGCTGATCCGGGTCGAAGGCGCGGGCGACCTCGCACCCGTCGGGCTCGGCGACTCCGACGCCGTCCGCGTCGGCGACCGGGTCGTCGCCTTCGGCTCGCCCCAGGGCCTGTCGGGCACGGTCACCAGCGGCATCGTCTCCGCCAAGGACCGCGAGGTCACGGTGGACAGGACGGGCGAGGACGACCGGCCGAGGAACGACCGGTCCTGGCCCTTCGAGTTCGACGGCGACCGGTACAACGGCGACCTCGGCTCCGAGACCACCACCTACCGGGCCCTCCAGACCGACGCCTCCCTCAACCCCGGCAACTCCGGCGGGCCGCTGGTCGACATGAACGGCCGCGTCATCGGTGTCAACTCCGCCATCCACAGCAACGCCTCCACCGCCGCCGAGGCGGGCAGCGTCGGCCTGGGCTTCGCCGTGCCCGTGAACGACGTCAAGGAGATCCTCGACGACCTGCGCGCCGGCGGATGAGGCGAGTGCGAAACTCGCCACCATGACCACCGCCTCCTCCGCCGCGTCACATCCCGCCCCGCCCGCGCGCGTGCTGGTCGTCGACGACGAGCCGGCCGTACGGGAGGCCCTGCGTCGCAGCCTGGCCTTCGAGGGCTACGAGACCGAGCTCGCCGCCGACGGCCTGGAGGCGCTGCGCCAGGTGGACGCGTACCACCCCGACCTGGTGATCCTGGACGTGCTGATGCCGCGCATGGACGGGCTGACCGCCGCCCGGCGGCTGCGCGCGAACGGGGTGACCGTCCCCGTGCTGATGCTCACCGCCCGCGACACCGTCGGCGACCGCGTCACCGGCCTGGACGCGGGCGCGGACGACTACCTGGTCAAACCGTTCGAACTGGACGAGCTGCTGGCCCGCATCCGCGCCCTGCTGCGCCGCAGCTCCTATGCCCGCGAGCAGGCCGGCGCCGAGCGGACCGAGGTGCTCTCCTTCGCCGGTCTGCGCATGGACCTCACCACGCGCGAGGTCACCCGCGGCGGCCGGCCGGTTGAGCTGACGCGGACGGAGTTCACGCTGCTGGAGATGTTCATGGCCCACCCGCGCCAGGTCCTCACCCGCGAGCAGATCCTCAAGGCCGTCTGGGGCTTCGACTTCGAGCCCTCCTCCAACTCCCTGGACGTGTACGTGATGTACCTGCGCCGCAAGACCGAGTCGGGCGGCGAGCCGCGCCTGGTGCACACCGTGCGCGGCGTCGGCTACGTCCTGCGGGACACCCCGGGCCCCGCACCGGGCGCCGCTCCCGGCCCCACCCCGGGCCCCGCACCGGGAGAAGCGCTCCGGTGACGTCCCGGCTCAACTCCCTGCCGCTGCGCTCGCGACTGGCCCTGCTGGCCGCGGTGGCCGTGGCGGTCGCGGTGGCGGCGTGCTCGCTGGCCGCCTGGCTCCTGGTGCGGGCGCAGCTCGTCGACTCCCTCGACGACGCCCTGCACGCCAACCGGGTCCCCGACCGCCAGCTCATCGGCCTCGTCCGCGCCGGGCAGTGCCGGGCGGTGCCGGAGGAGGAGCGGCTGGACACCCCCAACCCGTTCGACTCCACCGTGCAGCTCGTGGACCGCAACGGCACCAGCTGCATGGCCTTCGGCGAGCGGCCCCTGCCGGTCGCCGCCGCCGACGTGGCCGTCGCCCGCGGCGAGCGCGTGGAGGCCCTGCACACCGTCACCGCGGGGGGCGAGGAGTACCGCGTGCTCACCACCCCCCTGCGCGGCACGGACGCCGCCGTGACCGTGGCCCGTCCGATGGCCGAGATCGACCAGAGCCTGGACACCCTCGCCCTCGTCCTCGGCCTGGTCGCCGCCACCGGCGTACTCGGCGCGGCGGGCGCCGGTGTCCTGCTCGCGCGCGCTGGCCTGCGCCCGGTGGACCGGCTGACGGACGCGGTCGAGCACGTCGCCCGCACCGAGGACCTGGCCGTCCGCATCCCCGTCGAGGGCGACGACGAGATCGCCCGTCTGTCGCGCTCCTTCAACGCCATGGCCGCCGCCCTGGCCACCTCCCGCGACCTCCAGCAGCAGCTGATCGCCGACGCCGGGCACGAGCTGCGCACCCCGCTGACCTCGCTGCGCACCAACATCGACCTGCTGGTGCGCAGCGAGCAGGCCGGCCGCCCGCTGCCGCCGGAGGACCGCCGGGAACTGCTGGAGTCGGTGCGCGCCCAGATCGGCGAACTCGCCTCCCTCATCGGCGACCTCCAGGAGCTGTCCCGGCCCGACGCGGCGCCCGCCGGCGGGCCGGTGGAGATCGTCGGCCTGCACGAGACCGCCGAACGTGCCGTGGAGCGCGCCCGGCTGCGCGCCTCGGACATCACCATCACCCGCGAACTGGCCCCCTGGTACGTGCGCGCCGAACCGGACGCGCTGGAGAGGGCGGTGGTCAACCTGCTGGACAACGCCGTGAAGTTCTCCCCGCCCGGCGGGACGATCGACGTCCGTCTCGACGGCTCCACCGGCGCCCTGCGCGTGCGCGACCGCGGCCCCGGCATCCCCGAGGACGAACTCCCCCACGTCTTCGACCGCTTCTGGCGCTCCCCGTCCGCCCGCGGCCTCCCCGGCTCGGGCCTGGGCCTGTCCATCGTGGCCCGCACGGTCCGCCGCAGCGGCGGCGACATCGACCTTCACCCGGTCCCCGGCGGCGGCACGGAAGCCGTCCTGCGCCTCCCGGGCGCCCCGAAGCCCCCGCCGGGTCAGCGCCCCTGATCGCCCGAACCTTCGATCGCCGGATGAGCGCTGGGTTCCCGGGCCGCGGCCGCCGGCTCGGGGATCTCCACGACCTCGACCCCGGCCCGGGCGAGTGGTTCGTTCGGAGGGGCGTCGTATGTCCGGAGGTCGTCCTCTTCGACCGGGGGACGCCGCAGGGACCGTCGGTCGCCGACGTCGCGGAGTCCTATGGGACGACCGCAGGGCACGGGCCGGCGCGCCGCGGCGGAACGGCTACGGGGTGAGGCGCTCGGCGAGTTCCGTCTCGTCGGCGACGAACCACGTCTGCCGTCCGCGGTCGCACTCGCGGACGAAGTCCCGCAGCGACGCGCTGGCCGCCGTACGGGCGGAGACGTCGCCGACGACGGCGAGCCCCAGGCGGTAGTTGGCGAACTTCTGGACGATCTCCCCGGCGAGGCCGGTGCTCAGCCGGAAGAAGTCCTCGTGCAGCCGCCCGGCGGGCACGGCGACCCACCGGGCGCCCTGGTATCCGGCGTCACCGATCAGGTCCAGCGCCTCGCGCTCGCCGATGGCCGCGCCCTCGTCGGAGCACATCAGGACGGGGGTGCCGTGCAACGTCCGAAGGGTGGTCATGGCGGCCCAGCCTAGGCGGGACGGCGTACGGCGTCGAAGCGTTTTCCGCCGCCGGGCCCGGTGGGATCCGGGCACCGCTCAGTCCAGCTCCACGTCCTCGGCGATGCGCCGGGCCCTGATGTAGGGGCCGCCCTCGTACTCCTCGTACAGCGTCTCCGCGAGGTCCACGCCGAGTTCCCGTTCGACCTCGGCGATCTCGAACTCGCCCACGACGCCGGTGACGCGGACCGGATCGTCCTGGTCCACGGCCGGCATGTTCCCCTCGACGACCAGCAGCGGTTCGATGTCGCCGGGTTCGTCCCCGCCGACGGTGAAGACCCAGGGCGAGATGACGTCGTGGACCCGGCCCTCGACCGTCCTCTCCTGCCCGATCACGGACTCGGCGTCGCCGCTCTCGAACGCCTCGTTCACCTCGGTGATGCCCTCGGCGCCGTTCCCGCCGCATCCCGCCGACGCGGAAAGCGCGAGCAGCAGCGCGAGCAGCGCCGCCGACCGACGGCGGTTGGGAACGCCCCGGGCATGTCGCGTGGGCATCTCATGTCGTCCTCTCACTCTCGGAAATCCTCCGGGCGGGCCGTCGGCGGGTGTCCGACCGGACAAGCCGGGCGCGGCTGTGAACAGGGGGTCCGCCGTCCTCCGCGCCGTCACCGGAACGGAGCCGGGCCGCCGCACGGGACGGTGCTTGCTCACTCCAGACGGGCCGAGGTGTCGATGGAGGAGGCCACGACGTAGTGCTCCTGCTCCCAGTCGGTGAAGGCGTCCTCGTTCCAGTCCACATCGAGCCCGTTCGCCACTTCCTCGGGGACGAAGCCCTCCCGCACGGTGCCGGTGACCCGCACGGTGTCGCCCTCCGCCACCCGGGTGGTGTCCGCGGAGACGACCAGGAGGCTCCTGACACCGCCCGTGGCGTCCCCCCTGTCCTCCGGGTCGGCGCGGGCGACGGTGAAGGCGTGCGCGTCGACGACCTCGCCGACCCCGGCCGTCAGGACGATCCGCCTGCCCGTCCAGGTGGTGACGTCGTTCCAGAACTCGGCCTCCGCCAGATCCCCGTAGACGAACTCGTACCCGTCCTCCGCGCCCTGCGTGGCCCCGACGCTCACTGACGCCTCGGGAGCGGGCGACTCGTCCCCGCCGCAGCCGGCCAGGGCGGCGGCGCCGACCACGACCGCGGACACCACCGACAGTGGCAGGGCGGCGCTGCTCCGCGTCCGGCGGCACTTCGCGCTGGGGCGCATGTCCTCGGGTCCTCTCGACGCACGGGCGGTCCCGCGCGCCCCGGGTGGCCGGACGCCGGGGCCGTCAAACCGACGAACCGACGCGCAAGAGCATTCCTGCCGTGGCGTCGGGCCATGCCCCGCACGCCGCTTCCGCCCCTGCGGGAGCCGGATCTCCACCCGGGTGGCGGTACGCGGTCCGCCACCGTGGAGAACCCGTGCCGACCGGCGCGGGACGGGGTACGGAGCCGAAGCGTCATCTGGTGCCGTACGGGATGACACGGCCGGTAAAATCCCTTTCCCACAACGCAGTTGGGGGAGACCGCGATGACAGGGACCGAGCATGCCGCACTTCGTCCGCTCCAGCCGGACGATCCCCGGGAGATCGCCGGCTACCGGCTGACCGCCCGGATCGGCGAGGGCGGCATGGGCGCGGTCTACCTCTCCAGCACCCGCGGCAACCAGCCGGTCGCGCTGAAGGTGATCCGACGCGAGTTCGCCCGGGAGGCGGAGTTCCGGCGCCGCTTCGAGCAGGAGGTGCGGGCCGCCCGGCGGGTCCAGGGCTACCACATCGTGCCGGTGCTGGACCACGACACCGGGGGCGGGCGGCCCTGGCTGGCCACCGCCTACGTGCCCGGCATCCCGCTCGACGACGCGCTCGCCCTGCACGGGCCCCTGCCGCTGCCCGCCGCGCTCCAGCTCGCAGCCTGCACGGCGCGGGCACTCCAGGCCGTGCACACCGCCGGGGTGGTCCACCGGGACCTCAAACCCAGCAACATCCTGCTGGGCACCGACGGCCCCTGGGTCATCGACTTCGGCATCGCGCGGGCCGCGGACTCCACCCAGCTCACGCGCAGCGGCGGGTTCATCGGCACCCCGCAGTACATGTCGCCCGAGCATGCCTCCGGAGACACCGTCACGGCGGCCTCCGACGTCTTCTCGCTCGGCCTGGTCGCGGCCGTCGCCGCCACCGGGCGCCACCCGTACGGCGACGGCGCCGCCATCACCCTCGCCGCCCAGATCGCCAACACCGCCCAGCGCCCGCCGGACCTGTCCGGCTACCCCGAGCCGCTGCGGGCCGTGCTGGGGCGCTGCCTGGCGGCGGACCCGGCCGCAAGGCCCGTGCCCGGGGAACTGGCCGAAGTGTGCGAGGACGCCTCCGGCAGGCCGGCCCGGGACTTCGGCGACTGGCTGCCCGCCCCGCTCTCCGCCGAGATCGGCGAACGGGCGCGGGCCGCCCAGAGCCCGCCTCCGCCGGCGCCGTACGCCTACACGCCCACCCAGGACCCCGGCGCCCCCGCGGGGCCTTACGCGGCCCCGACCGCCACCGCGTACGGAACCCCGCCCGCCGCGCCCCCGTACGGACCGGGGCAGGGGCCGGTGACCGGGCCGGGTGCGAGGGGCGGGGAGAGGCCGCGCCGCCGCACGGCGCTGCTGGCCGCGGGAGCCGCCCTGGTGCTGGCCGCCGCGATCGGCGGGACGTGGGCGGTCGCCACCGCGGGGAACGAGGGCGGCGGGCAGGCGGACACCGGCGGCGCGACGCGGGAGCCCGACGACCGCCGGAAAACGGAGGACGGGAAGGGACGGGGGGAGGGGAGTGGTACGCCCTCCCCGGACGAAGGCGGGCAGGCGTCCGGGGAGCCGGGCACGGACACGACGGCCGCCGCCTTCGAGCCGGTCTTCGAGAAGCGGCCGATCACCATCGCCACGCCCCCCACCTTCGACACCACCTATGTGGACCTGGACGAGGCGAGGGTGGACCCGACCGGCGGCATCGAGTACAGCGACACGGAGCTGAAGTTCCGCGACACCTCCATCGAGTTCAGGACGGCCCTGGGCAAGAGTGCGGGCACCACCCCCCAGGAGTGTCAGGACGCCGCCACGTCCAATCCGCTCCCGAGGAAGCTGCGCGCCGGGGAGGTCAACGACGAGGGTGCGCCGGACAAGGGCGACGTGCTGTGCACGGTGACCACGGAGGGCAACCTGGCGATGCTGGAGGTCACCGACATGGTGCCCGCGGACCAGGCCCACAACGTCCCCACCGTCAGGGCCGATCTGACCCTGTGGAGGATCGCCTGAGCGCCACGGCCCGCCACTGGCCCCGGTGCCACGGGCGGACCGCGGACGTCGGCAACGCGGGGTATCGGGAAAGCCGGACATCGAGAACGCCGCCGACCGGCGCGGGGCCGGTCGGCGGCGTTGTGTGTGGGGGAGCCCCGCGGGCCGGGGGAAGGCGGCCCGCGGAGGGACGGCCGTCCGCGTCGGGGGTCAGTAACTGTTCGTTGCGTAGGTCGATCAAGTGAGTGTAAGCATGGTTGGGTGAGTGTCACGATCATGTCGTGAATCTGACTGAGTGGGCACGTGCGCAAGGCGTCCATCCGCAAACCGCGTACAGGTGGTTTCGGGACGGGACGCTTCCCGTGCCTGCTCGGCGGGTCGGGCCGCGCACGATCCTCGTGAACGTCGAAGCTGCTGCCGCGCCCGAAGCGGTCGGAGGTGCGGGCCTGTACGCCCGCGTTTCCTCCCATGATCAGAAGGCCGACCTGGAACGCCAGTTGGCGAGGCTGACCCAGTGGGCTGTGACCACGGGGCGGCCGGTCGTTCGCGTGGAGTCCGAGATCGGGTCGGGCATGAACGGCGCCCGCCCGAAGGCGAAGCGGCTCCTGGCGGATGCGAAGGTGACCACGGTAGTGGTCGAGCACAAAGACCGCCTCGGGCGCATGAACGTGGAACTGATCGAAGCTGCGCTGTCTGCGTCCGGCCGCCGCCTGGTGGTGCTGGACGAGGGCGAAGCCGAAGACGACCTCGTGCGCGACATGGTGGAGGTGCTGACGTCGTTCTGCGCCCGCCTGTACGGACGCCGGTCCGCGAAGAACCGGGCGAAGAAGGCCCTGGAAGCGGCGGCAGCCGGTGAGTGAGCCCAAGAAGCCGCGACCGATCGGGGCGCCGTTCGTCGCGCTCGGGCCGTCCGGGGTGGCGATACGCGACCGCCTCAAGCACCTCACCACCGAAGACGACAAGGTGTTGCGACTCGCCGGCGAACACCTGGGGCGCCTCGCTTCCCTCGACCTCAAGACCCGGTGTGCCGATGGCCTGGAGCACTCCACGGACACGTGGGCGGCCCGCAAGCAAGGGCTGACGGCCTCCTCGTCGTCGCGGTGGGCCGGGGCGATCACGAAGGCCACCCATGACCAGTGGGCGTTGTCCCGGCGCTGCCAGCTCGCCCACATCCAAGGTCTCGAAGCCGGTGTGCGCACCCTGGTGCACCGCCTGTCGCAGCCAGTCGGGGAGAAGGGCACCAGGCGTGCTCCGGGCGGATACCGATCCAAGGGCGAGTGGTTCCAGAAGTCCCGGCGCCTGGCTACCTTGGAACACCGCCTCGACATGGCTCGCGCGGAGCGTGAGGCCGGTGTCGTGCACGTCGTGCACGGCGGCCGGAAGCTCCTCAAGAACCGTCACAACCTCGAAGCCGCCCAGCTCACCGCCGAGCAGTGGCGAGACCGGTGGGAGGCCGAGCGCTGGTTCCTCTCCGCCGACGGCGAGTCCGGCAAGCGGTACGGGAACGAAACCATCCGTGTCAGCCCCGAGGGCGGGGTCAGTATCAAGCTACCCGCACCGCTCGCCCACCTGGCGAACGCCCGGCACGGCCGGTACGCCCTCGCCTCGAAGGCCGTCTTCGCCCACCGGGGGCGGAGTGGCGCGACCGCATCAGTGAGAACAAGGCGGTCGCCTACCGCATCCACCTGGACGTGGAGCGCGGACGCTGGTACTTGACGGCCTCGTGGACCAGGCCCGCGGTCAAGATGGTTCCGCTGGAGACCGCCCGCGCTCAGGGCATGGTCGGCGTGGACACCAACACCGACCACTTCGCCGCCTACCGCCTCGACCAGCACGGCAACCCGATCGGCAACCCGCGCCGGTTCTTCTACGACCTGTCCGGCACCGCCGGCCACCGAGACGCCCGGATACGGCACGCCATCAGCCGGCTTCTGCACTGGACAGGCCGATGCGGCGTGAAGGCCATCGGCCTGGAAAACCTGGACTTCACCGCCGAAAAGACCCGCGAGAAGTACGGCCGCCGCAAGCGGTTCCGGCAACTCATCTCCAACATCCCCACCGGCAAGCTCAGGGCCCGGCTCATCTCGATGGCCGCCGAGCACGGCCTGTCGATCGTGGCCGTTGATCCGGCATACACGTCGATGTGGGGAGCTCAGCACTGGGCCCAGCCCCTCACCTCGAAGAACAGGAAGATGTCCCGACACGATGCCGCTGGCATCGCGATCGGGCGACGCGCCCTCGGGCACCCGATCCGGCGACGGACGGCACCGCCCCAGCATCACCAGAGTGATGGTGCTGGGCATCGGACCGTCCAGGCCGACCGTGGTGGCCGAGGGCGTGAAGGAACCCGCCCCCGCATCCCCGGACCACGGACACGATCCGTGTCGCTGGATGCGGAGCGAACGCGGGAACCCAGGACACCCAAAACCGTTCGGGATGTCCCAGATGAGCAGGTATGGGTCCAAGACTCGCTCCTGCTCACTGATCAGGAACGGTTACCGGATGACCGTGATCCGGTCCGCCGCCGGAGCGCCCAGCGGGTCGGTGGCGGAGGAGTTGGCGGTCAGGTGGTCCTGGAGGGCCGCCAGGTCGTCACCGCCCACCAGCGGGTCGGTGCCCCGCGCCAGCGTCGGGAAGCCGTCACCGCCGCCCGCCAGGAAGGAGTTGACCGCGACGCGGTAGGAGGCCGACGGGTCGATCGGCCCGCCGTTCAGCCGCACCGATTCCGCGACGATCCGGTCCGCGCCGGACCGGGTGAGGTCGAGGGTGTAGGTCAGGCCGGAGGAGACCTGGAGGATCTTCGGGGACGCCTCGTTGGCGCCGCTGACCTGCTCGCCCAGCACCGTCAGAAGCTGCTCGCCGGTGAGGGTGGTCAGGTTGACGGTGTTGGAGAAGGGCTGGACGGTGAAGCCCTCGGCGTACGTCACCACGCCGTCGCCCTCGGCGCCGGAGGCCGCGTACACCAGGTCGGAGCGGATGCCGCCGGGGTTCATCAGGGCCAGGTCCGCCTCGGGGTCCAGCCCGCGGGCGTGGGCGAGCTGGGCGTCGGCGATCAGGTCGCCCAGCGGGGATTCGGGCACGGTGCGGTCGGCGGTGATGTCCTCGGAGATCCAGCCGATGGGGCGGCCCGCGACGGGCGCGGCCAGCCCCTTCCAGTAGTCGATCAGGGAGGTGAGGTCGGCGGCCTTCTCCTGGTTGCGGTGGACGACGCGGTTGGTGCCCTCCACCGAGGCGCGCACGATGTCGCGGGTGCGGCGGTCGTACTCCATGTTCAGTTCGGTGAACAGCCGGCCGTAGGAGGCGGCGGAGGTGACCAGGCGGTCCTCGCCCCGCGGGTCGGGGATGGAGCAGACGTACGGCTGGTGGGTGTGGCCGGTGATCAGCGCGTCCACGCCCGCGTTCGTCCGCTTCGCGATGTCGACGATCGGACCGGACAGCCTGCCGCCGCCCTCGCCGCAGTCGGCGTTGTAGGCGCTGGAGGCCGGGGTGCCGCCCTCGTGGATCAGCGCGATGACGGCGTTGACGCCCTTGCGGCGCAGCTCCTTGGTGTACTTGTCGATGGTCTCGGCCTCGTCGAGGAACCTCAGTCCCCTGACACCCTCGGCCGAGACGATGTTCGGCGTGCCCTCCAGCGTGACGCCGACGAAGCCGACGTGGACGCCCTTCACCCTCTTGACGGTGTAGGGGGCCGTCAGCGGCTTGCCGGTCTTCTCGTCGACGACGTTGGCCGCGAGGATCGGGAAGTCGGCGCCGCCGAAGGTGCGGCCCTCGTCGTAGCAGCCGTCCTCGGGGTGGCAGCCGCCGCTCTGCAGGCGCTTGAGTTCGGCCGCTCCCTCGTCGAACTCGTGGTTGCCGACGCCCACGACGTCCATGCCGAGCGCGTTCATCGCCTCGATGGTGGGCTCGTCGTGGAAGAGGCCCGACAGCAGCGGGCTGGCGCCGACGATGTCGCCGGGGGCGACGGTGACCGAGTACGGGTTGCCCTCGCGGGCCTCGCGCAGGGCGGTGGCGAGGTACTCGGCGCCGCCCGCCTCGATCTGCTCGGTGGTGCCGTCGGGGTGCTGGTGGGTCACACGGCCGGAGGAACCGGTCGGGGGCTCCAGGTTGCCGTGGAAGTCGTTGATGGCGAGCACCTGGAGGTCGACGGTGCGGCCGTGGTGCCTGCCGCGGTCGCCGTGCGCGCCGGGGGCCCCCGACGGGGCGTCCTGCGCGGCGGCGGGCACGGCGGCGCCGAGGGCGCCGATCGTCAGCAGACCGGCCGCGGCTGCGGTGAGTCTGCGGGAGAGGGGAGACCGCCTGGGCGGAGTGGACATGTTCTGTCCCCTTCTGTTCCCTTTTCGGGGCCGGGAAGTTGGCCCGGAAGTGGCCGGTGGTGGCGGGGGAAGCCTAGGTCAACGCGCGTAGCGTGTCATTGTCGCGCTGGTAACCGCATGGTTTCGATGCTGCGTAGGCTTCTCCTTATGAGCGACGTGGTGGTTGTGGACGAGCTGACGCCCGAGGCCGTGCGGCAGGCCCAGGCGCTGATCGACGAGGCCGCCCGGGCGGACGGCCAGCCGGCCGTCTCCGAGCAGGGCCGCCTCCAGTTGCGCGGCGGTCGCCGCGCGGGCGTACGGCACCTGCTGCTCCGGCAACAGGGGGAGCTGGCCGGTTACGGGCAGCTGGAGGACACCGATCCGGTCGAGGCCCCGACCGGCGAGTTCGTCGTCCACCCCGACCACCGCAACCAGGGCCACGGACTGGCCCTGGGCCGCGCGCTGCTGGAGGCGTCGGGCCGGCGGCTGCGGGTGTGGGCGCACGGCGGCCACCCGGCCGCACGGCACCTGGCCCGGCTGCTCGGCCTCACCCTCTTCCGCGAACTGCGGCAGATGCGGCGCCCGCTGACGGGCCTGGACCTGCCCGAGCCGTCGCTGCCGCCGGGGGTGCGGCTGCGCACCTTCGTGCCCGGCCGCGACGACACCGCCTGGCTGGCCGCCAACGCCGCCGCCTTCGCCCACCACCCCGAACAGGGCGGCATGACCCGGCGCGACCTGGACGACCGCAGGGCCGAGCCGTGGTTCGACCCCAAGGGCTTCTTCCTCGCCGTGCGCGACGGCGGAAACGTCGCGGGTGAGGGCGGGGGCGGCGAGGAGCTGCTCGGCTTCCACTGGACGAAGGTCCACAGCGCCGAGCAGCTCGGCGAGGTGTACGTCGTCGGCGTCACCCCCGGCGCCCAGGGCGGCGGCCTGGGCAAGGCGCTGACGCTGGTGGGCCTGCGCTACCTCGCCCGCGATCGCGGCCTGCCGACCGCGATGCTGTACGTGGACGCCGACAACACCGCGGCCGTGAAGGTCTACGAGGGCCTGGGCTTCCAGACCCACGAGGTGGACCTGATGTACCGCACGGAGGGCTGAACCGGCCGCCCCGTTCCCGGCCGGGGCGGCCGGGAACGGGCTCAGGCCGCCGCGGGCGCCCCCAGTACGTCCCGCAGTCGGCGGGCCTCCTTCACCAGGCGGCCGCTCCCGCCCCGGGCAGCGGCCTCCGCCACCCCGTCGACCGGCCCGCGCGCCCCGCAGGCCCCGGCGCACTCGGTGGCCAGCGCCAGCAGGTCCGGCAGCCCCCGCACCGGCTCCGGTGCCGCCAGCACCTCCGGCAGCGCGGCGGCCAGCACCGCGAACACCGTGGCCGGGGCTCCGGCACGCACCGCCTCACGCAGCGACTCCAGCAGCCGGTTCGACTCACCACCCGCCACGGCGAGCAGCACCGCGTACGCGTCCCCGTCCAGCTCCCGTTCGGCCGCCGCCAGAACCTCGCGCTCCCCGTCGGTCAGGTGGTCCGTGCGCGCCCGTCCGCGCGCCGGCCGGGCCGGGGCGTCTCCCGCGCCGCTCACCGGGCACCCGCCCGGGCAGCCGTGGCGGCGGAGGCAGGGGCGTCCTGATCACCCCGGGCGCCTCGGGCGTCCAGGGTGATGCGCACGGCCAGGGCGTGGCGGCACGGGCCGCGCCCGCCCCGGTAGCGGGCCCACCAGAGGCAGGTGCAGCTCAGCGCCCCGCCTCCGGCCCGCACCCGGTGGTCGTGGTCGCCGGTGGCGACGGTGAAGGTGCCGTCCGCCCCCGCGCGTACCGCACCGGCGGCCACCAGCTCGCGGGCGGCACGCAGCCGGGGGTTGTGCCGTTCGGCCCGCCCGGCGTCGTAGGGCAGCTCGCGGTGGAAGTACGCCGCCTCGGCGGTGTCGTAGCCGATCCGCCCGGCGGTGCCCAGCACGGTCAGGGCGGCGCGCACCCGCTGCGGCGTCAGACCCGACTGCCGGGCCAGCTCCCCGATGTCCACGCGCGGCTCCCAGGCCAGCAGCGCCGAGACCAGATCGGCGTCCTCGGACGCCTCTTCACCGGACAGCGCCTCCAGCACCGCGCCCTCGCCCGAGAAGCCGCGCGCGGGATCGGGGGAGAGGGTGAGGGTGAGCCGCATCCCCGGCAGCAGCAGCTCCCAGGCGGAGGCCGCCGCGCCGCTCGCGGTCGTCGCGGGCGGTCCGTACAGGCGCAGCCCGGTGGCGTGGCGCAGCACCCGCAGCAGGGCCGAGAGCCGGTCCGGCCCGGGCAGGCAGACTGCACCGGGCACGGGCCGGGTGGTCGGCCGCAGGGAACGCCCGGCCTGCACCACCCAGAGGGCGGACCCCGAACCCGGGCGGGTGCGCGGCAGGGAGCGCAGGAGGCGGACCGCCTCGGCGGCGGTGACCTCCGCGCGCAGGTCGAAGGCGGAGGCGATCACCTGGGTCTCGGCGAAGCCGCGCAGCCAGCGGTCCGGCAGCGGCACCTTCTTCTCCACCACCGGCCCGTCGAAGGTGGCCACCTCCAGCTCCTCCGGACCGACCCGCATGTGGAGGGGATCGGAGGGGCCCACCCGGACCAGCGCCTCGCGCAGCGGGTTGTTGACGTCCACGTTGGTGGTGCCGTGGCCGATGTCGTCCCCGTCCAGTCCCTCGCCGAGAATGTCGAGGCGGGCGTAGACGCCGCAGCAGCCGGAGAACGACTCGAACCGCAGCCGGTCCCCGCTGCCCGTCACCACCGGGTCGAGGGACGCGGCCGCCAGGCGATGGTGGTAGCGGGCCGAAGCCACGTCGGCGACGGACAGCAGCGCCGCGGCGGCGGCCTCGGGCGCGGTCACGAAGCCGGAGAAGAACCGGGGATGCGCGCTCGCCCCCGCCGGCGTCGCCCCGCCGGAGGTCTCCAGACCCAGCTCGGGCCCGCCCGCGCCGCCGTGCACGGCCGAGGGCCGCAGATAGGTGTACGTGTGCACCGCTGATGCCGTGGTCGTCATGGCACAGGAACGTAGGAGCGACCACTGACATTCAGCTCGGGAGGCTGTGGACCACCCGGTCAGCGACCGGAGGCGTACGCCGTGAAGCCGGCCCACGCCTCCGGCGTGAACGTCAGCCGGGCTCCTCGTATGCGCTTGGAGTCGCGGACGTGGACGGTGCCCAGGGCTGTGGCGACCTCAACGCACGCGGGTCCGTCATTTGTGCTGTAGCTGCTCTTGGTCCACTCCAGCTCCGAGCCGTCTCCGGCGGAGGGCTTGAGAGTCATGTCATCTCTCCCAGCACTTTCCTGATGAAGGCCAGAGACTCACGCGGTGTGAGGGCCTGGGCACGAAGCATGCCATACCTCATCTCCAGAATCCGCACCTCTTTCGGGTCGGAGATCAGGCGGCTGGTGAGCTGAACTTCGTTCTGAGCGACTGCTGTTCTGTCCTTGAAGCTCAGAACCCTCAGCGATCCGCCGAGCGCTGCGTGCTCCTCGATCTCCGTGGGCATCACCTGGATTTTGACGTGCCGCAGTTCGCTCAGTTCCAGGAGATGCTCAAGCTGGCGTCGCAGGACAGTCCTGCCTCCGAGCGGGCGCCGAAGTGTGGCCTCTTCCTGAACAAAGGTCAGAAGAGGGGCGGGGTACCGCGTCAGAGTTTCCTGCCTAGCCATGCGCGCGGCCACCAGTCGTTCGAGTTCCTCCTCGCCGCATGCGGGGAGGCGCAGGCCGAACAGCGCTCTCGCGTACTCCTCTGTCTGGAGAAGGCCGTCGATGACGGTGTTGGTGTACGACCCCACCTCCACGGCTTCGGACTCCAGCTTGGCCAGATCCCGCACCTTCTTCGGGTAGCGGGCCTCCTCCACGTCCTTCTTCATCGCGGCGAGCTTGCCGTCCGCGCCCAGGATCCGGTCCGCCTTGGTCAGGAACTCCGGATGCGGCAGCCACCTGGCGCGCTCGACCGCCGAGACCATGCCCAGGCTGTAGCCGATGGCGTCGCCCAGCTCCTGCTGGGTCAGCCCGGCCGACTCCCGCCACAGCTTGATCTGGCGGCAGGTGGCCCGGATCGCCGGGCCGTAGTCGTCCTCCCAGTCCTCCTCCCAGGAGGCGCCGTCCGCGCCGTTCGTCGTGTGGTCTGTTCGGTGTCCGTGTCGCTTGCCGCCGTTGTCCGTGTTCATGTGCACCGTCCCCTCCGCCACGCCCGTGTCCAACGGGTCCGCCCCCGGCCCGTCACCCCGTACAGGCCGCACAGATCCGGCCCGTGATTCAACAGCGGCCGGTGTACAGCGCCCGGTGTCCGGAAAGCCGCCATCGGCCACAGTAGTGACGTATCGGTCGCTATGGGTGGCGAGAGTTCGAAAATCGCTCGAACGGGAAATTCCGCCTCGCTCGGTCCCCGCTCGGCCCCGCCCCGGCGGCACCCGCCGCACACCGCCGTACACCTCCGGAACGCCGCCGCGACGGTTCGCCGGAGCGAATCGTTCCGGTGTCCGGCACCCGCGCGAAGTGCGGGGATCGCCTGACAGCCATGTCGGCTTAACCGGCGATTCAGACTCGCTTGCGAGCATCGCGGAATGCAGCCCGTCGTGCCGAAGGCGTCGGCCCCGGGGCCAGGCCCCGGGCCGCAGCTTCCCGACGCGCCGTTGCCTCTGGCGGCGCGGAACAATGGAGGAATGAGCCAGTCTGCCCAGTCCTCCGTCGGTTCCATAGCCGCCTCGCGCCCGCACGCCATGATCGGGCCGGGGCACGCGCTCGAGCCCGACCTCGACACCGACCCCGATGCCTACCGGGAGGGCGAGGGCCCGGACGGGGCGGACGAGGAGCTGCCGCAGGGACGTTTCCTCGACCGGGAGCGAAGCTGGCTCGCCTTCAACGAGCGGGTGCTGGAGCTGGCCGAGGACCCCGCCACGCCGCTGCTGGAGCGGGCGAACTTCCTGGCCATCTTCGCCAGCAACCTCGACGAGTTCTTCATGGTGCGCGTCGCCGGCCTCAAGCGCCGTATCGCCACCGGGGTGGCCACCCGCTCCGCCTCCGGTCTCCAGCCGCGCGAGGTGCTGGAACTGATCTGGAACCGCTCGCGCGAGCTCATGGCCCGGCACGCCGCCTGCTTCCAGCAGGACGTCCTGCCCGCCCTGGCCGACGAGGGCGTCCACCTGGTGCGCTGGCCGGACCTCACGGAGAAGGAGCAGGCCCGCCTGTTCACCCTCTTCCGGCAGCAGATCTATCCCGTGCTGACCCCGCTGGCGGTGGACCCGGCGCACCCCTTCCCCTACATCTCCGGGCTGTCGCTGAACCTGGCCGTGGTGGTGCGCAACCCGGTCAGCGGGCACAACCACTTCGCGCGGGTGAAGGTGCCGCCGCTGCTGTCCCGTTTCCTGGAGGTCTCCCCGCAGCGCTACGTGCCCATCGAGGACGTGATCGCGGCCCACCTGGAGGAGCTGTTCCCCGGGATGGAGGTCCTCGCCCACCACATGTTCCGGGTCACCCGCAACGAGGACCTGGAGGTGGAGGAGGACGACGCCGAGAACCTGCTGATGGCGCTGGAGAAGGAGCTGATGCGGCGCCGCTTCGGCCCGCCGGTGCGCCTGGAGGTCGAGGAGTCCATCGACCCGTACGTGCTGGACCTGCTGGTGCGCGAGCTGAAGGTGTCCGAGGCCGAGGTCTACCCGCTGCCCGGCCCGCTGGACCTCACCGGCCTGTTCGGGATCGCCTCGCTGGACAAGCCGGAGCTGAAGTACCGCAAGTTCGTCGCCGGCACCCACCGCGACCTGGCCGAGGTCGAGTCGGCCTCCGCCCCCGACGTCTTCGGGGCGCTGCGCGAGCGCGACGTACTGCTGCACCACCCCTACGACTCCTTCTCCACCTCCGTGCAGCGCTTCCTGGAGCAGGCCGCCGCCGATCCGGACGTGCTGGCGATCAAGCAGACGCTGTACCGCACCTCCGGCGACTCCCCGATCGTGGACGCGCTGATAGACGCGGCCGAGTCCGGCAAGCAGGTGCTGGTGCTGGTGGAGATCAAGGCCCGCTTCGACGAGCAGGCCAACATCAAGTGGGCGCGGAAGCTGGAGGAGGCCGGCTGCCACGTCGTCTACGGCCTCGTCGGCCTCAAGACGCACTGCAAGCTGTCGCTGGTGGTGCGGCAGGAGGGCGAGACGCTGCGCCGCTACAGTCACGTCGGCACCGGCAACTACCACCCCAAGACCGCCCGCCTGTACGAGGACCTGGGTCTGCTGACGGCCGACCCGCAGGTCGGCGCCGACCTGTCCGACCTGTTCAACCGGCTGTCGGGCTACTCGCGCCGCACCACCTACCGCCGGCTGCTGGTCGCGCCCAGCTCGCTGCGCGACGGACTGATCCAGCGCGTCAACCGCGAGATCGCCCACCACCGGGCCGGGCGGCCGGCGTATGTGCGGATCAAGGTCAACTCGATCGTCGACGAGGCGCTCGTCGACTCCCTCTACCGTGCCTCCCGGGCCGGGGTGCCCGTCGACGTGTGGGTGCGCGGCATCTGCGCGGTACGGCCGGGGGTGGCGGGGCTGTCGGAGAACATCCGGGTGCGCAGCGTGCTGGGGCGCTTCCTGGAGCACTCCCGGGTCTTCGCCTTCGCGGGCGGAGGAGATCCGGAGGTGTGGATCGGCAGCGCCGACATGATGCACCGCAACCTCGACCGTCGTATCGAGGCGCTGGTACGGGTCACCGACCCCGGCCACCGGGCCGCCCTCGACCGGCTGCTGGAGACCGGCATGGCGGACACCACCGCCTCCTGGCACCTCGGCCCGGACGGCGAGTGGACGCGCCACGCGGCCGACGCCGAGGGGCGGCCCCTGCGGAACGTCCAGGAAATGCTCATCGACGCCCGGAGGCGCCGACGTGGTCCAGCCACATGACCTGCCCCTCAATGCGGCCGACGGGGGAGGGGAGCCGTGTCCGAAGACGCTTCCGGAGGTCCGCGAGGGCCCCTGCGAGGCGCTCTCGGATCTGGGGGAGGCCACGGCGGGCGAGGTGCTGGCCGACTACCTCCACCGGCAGGCCACCGGTTTCCTGCGCGGTCTGCGGCTGCACGAGGAGAGCGCGGGCAGCGCCGAGTCGGCGGCCGTCGCGGCCGGGGCCGTGCGGACGATGCGCCGCTGCGCCCGCCGCGTCGGCGCGGCACTGCGGGTCTACCGGCCGCTGACCGACACCGCGCGGACCGGCCAGCTAGGCTCCGAGCTGGCCTGGCTGTCGGGCGTGCTGGGGCGGGAGCAGGCGTACGAGGTGCGGCTGGACCGGCTGCTGGGGGCGCTGCACCGGCTGTCGTCCGTGCCCACCGGGACGGCGGGCGCCGACGGCCCCGCGACCGGCCCCGTGACCACCGGGCCGCCCGCCCAGCGCGGCTCCTCCTCGCCCGGCGGCGGCCTGGGGATCGGCGCCGCCCGCGCCGGGGCACTGCTGGAGCGGCAGCTCACCCTCGCCCGGACCCGCGCCCACTCCGCCGCCCTCCAGACGCTGGGCTCGGCCCGCTTCCACGCCGTGGCCGACGCGGTCGCCGTCCTGGCCTCCGAGGCGCCGCTGGCCGGTGAGGCCGCCGCCCGCCCGGCCGTACGCGTACTGCCGCCGCTGGCGGAGCTGGCCCACCGGCGGGCGGTGGAGGCGGTGGAGGCGCTTCCGCTGACCCGGGCCCGCCAGTCGTACAACGGCGAGGCGTTCGCCCACACCCTCGTCGTGGACGGGGAACTGGACGCGGCCTGGAACCAGGTGCGGCTGCTGGTGCGGCTGCGCCGTTACGCCCATGAGGTGCTGGGCGCCGAGGACCCCGCGCTGACCGCCGCGAGCCGGGCCCTGGACCGGCACCGGGACGCCGCCGAGGCGGCCTCGGCGGCGGCCGCCGCCGCCCGCACCCCCCGTATCGCCCCCGCCACCGCCTACGTGCTGGGGGTGCTCCACGCCGACCAGCGGCACGAGGTGGAGGCGGCGAGGTTCGGCTTCGGGCGGCTGTGGCGCCCGGAGGCCCCCGCCCACCGGACCCGGCCGGCCGGAGCGGACCGGCAGGCGCCGGGGGCCGAGGCGGCCCCGGCGGCCTTCGGCGCGGAGCGGGGCCGCTGATGGGCGGCCCGGGAGCCGGTCCCACGCCCGGTCCCGGCTCACGCTCCCGTACGATCCGCGCGGCCGGCTGCGTGCTGTGGCGCCGTACGCGCTCCGGCGCGGGGACGGGCGAAGGCGGCTGTGCCGGTGAGGCGGGCATCGAGATCGCGCTCGTCCACCGGCCCAAGTGGGACGACTGGTCGCACCCGAAAGGCAAGCTCGAGCCGGGCGAGGCGGCCCTGCCCGCGGCGGTGCGCGAGGTGCGCGAGGAGACCGGCATGTCCTGCACGCCGGGCGCGGTGCTGCCCACCACGCACTACGAGACCGGCGGCCGGACCAAGGAGGTCCGCTACTGGGCGGCCGAGGCGACCGGCGGGGCGTTCACCCCCGGCGACGAGGTGGACCGGCTGCTGTGGCTGCCTCCGCGGGAGGCCCGCCGGCAGCTCACCCGGGAGCAGGACCGGCTGCTCGTCGACGCCCTGCTGGCCGCTCTCCACCTCGGCTGAGGAGGCCGGTGCGGCGGTCGCGTGCCCGCCGCGGGGCCCGGTCCGGGATCAGACGGACGTGAGGCCGCCGAGTACGGTCTCCACGGTGTTGTCGAAGACCGCGCCGGCGTCGGCGGTGGGGAACGGCCGCTGCCCGAGCGCCTCCAGCGCGACCTGCCCCTGCAGCACCGCCCAGGCGGCCACGGCGGCGTACAGGGCGCCGTCCTCGAAGTCCGCCGCCGACCGCGGGCTGATCGACCTGGACGCCACCCTGGGCGAGCTGGGCGTCGACGAGCCGACCACCCCGCTGACCGCCACGGAGAAGAGCGCCACCGTCTGGGACCTGCTCCGGGCCCGCTCCGGCGTCTACCTGCCCTCGATCGGCGAGTCGGGCGGGATGAAGGAGCGCCGTCCGGCCCGCGGCAGCCACCGCTCCGGCACGTTCTTCTACTACAACAACTGGGACTTCAACGCCCTGGGCGTGATCTTCGAGCGGCGCACCGGCCTCACCCTCGGCGAGGCCTTCACCGAGTGGATCGCCGAGCCCACCGGCATGCGCGACTTCGGTCCCGGCAATGTCGTCTACCAGGCCTCGGACGACACGGAGCTGCGCATGTACCGCTTCTGCATGAGCGCCGGGGACCTGGCCCGTTTCGCCATCCTCTACGCCGACGGCGGTCGCTGGCAGGGTCGGCAGGTCATTCCGCGGGAGTGGGTGGAGCGGACGCTGGAGCGGCACTCCCGCGTCGGCTACAGCGACGTCTACGACGGATACGGCCTGCTGTGGTGGACCGACTCCGAGCACCGCCTGGTCTGGGCCGACGGCTCCGGCGGCCAGCTCGTCGCCGTGGACCCCGCCCGCCGCGCCGCGGTCGTCTCCCTCAACGACACGGGCCGGTCGCCGCTCGGCGTGTGGTGGTACGGCCTCACCGGCGAGGAGGCCGATCGCACGGCCGTGCTCACCGCCGTCGACGTACTCCGGGGCGCGGACTCGGCTTGACGTTCAGACATTCTGTGCAAAGAATGTCTGCATGTCGGATGACGAGCGGATCGAACGGATCCTGGACGCCGCGTACGCGTGCTTCACGCGTCACGGGGTGAGGCGCACGACCATGGAGGACATCGCGCGGGAGGCGGGCATGTCGCGCCCCGTCCTCTACCAGCACGTACGCAACAAGGAGGACGCGTTCCGGCGACTGGTCGCGCGCCTGCTCGACACCTCCCTGGCCGGGGCGTGCGCCGCCGCCGGGGCCCCGGGCGGGCTCACGGTCCGGCTGACCGGCGTCCTGGAGGCCAAGCTCGGGATGCTCGCGAAGGTGTGGGCCGACAGCCCCGCACACGCGGTCGAGCTGCTGAGTGTCGACGCCCGCCTGTCGGCGGAGCCGATCGCCGCCTACGACGCCGCCATGCGCGATCTGCTCGCCTCCGTCGTCGCCGCCGAGCACCCGGACGCGGACGCCGCCGAGTTCGCCGGACTCCTCCTGGCCTTCACCCGCGGCCTGGAGGCCGACCTGTCCGACCCCGGCGCCCCGGCCCGGCGGCTGCGCCGGGGCGTGGAGCTGTTCACCGCGGGCCTCGACCGTTCCCGCACCGCCCCGAAGGAGCACTCATGACCACCGCCGTGCTGATCACCGGAGCGTCCTCGGGCATAGGCAGGGCCGCGGCCCTGCGCCTGGCCCGCCGTCCGGAGCTGACCGTCTACGCCACCGCCCGCCGCACCGGGTCCGTCGCCGACCTCACCGGCGCGGGGGCCCGCGTCCTGGCCCTGGACGTGACCGACGAGGAGTCCATGGCCGCGGCCGTCACGGCGGTGGAGGCCGAGCACGGCTCGGTCGGGATCCTGGTCAACAACGCCGGATACGGCGAGTACGGCACCGTCGAGGAGGCGGACCTGGACAGGGTGCGCCGGCAGTTCGAGACCAATGTCTTCGGGCTGGCGCGGATGACGCAGCTGGCACTGCCCGGCATGCGCGCCGCCGGGCGCGGCCGCATCGTCAACATCGGCTCCATGGGCGGCAGGCTGGTCTTCCCCGCCGGCGGCTACTACCACGCCAGCAAGTACGCGGTGGAGGCGCTCACCGACGCGCTGCGCTTCGAGGCCGCGCCGTTCGGGGTCGGGGTCAGCCTGGTCGAGCCCGGCCTGATCCGCACCGGTTTCAGCGACACCGCGGCCCGCTCCCTGGCGGGGTCGGGGGCCGCCGCCGGGCCCTACGCGGCGCTGAACGCCGTCACCGACCGCCGGATGGCCGCGTCCTACGGTTCGAAGCTGCTGTCCGCCCCGCCCGAGGCCGTCGCCGGGGTCGTCGAGCGCGCCGCCACCGCCGCCCGGCCGCGCACCCGCTACGTGGTCACCCCCGCCGCCAGGGCCCTGGTGCACACCCGGCGCCTGCTGGGCGGCCGGGTGTTCGACGCCTACCTGCGCACGCAGTTCCGCACCCCCCGGGCGGCGGCCGGATAGCGGAGAGGGTGTCCCGCCTTCCGGTCAGGGCTCCGAAGCGTGCCTGTGACCTGCTGCTTCCATCATACTTGAGTGCATGCTTGTCAATTTTCCTTCCTGGAGTTATACAAGAGTCAGAGGGCATCACAGGACGCAGTGCCAGGGAAGGAGATGACCCGTGATGCTGATGCGTACCGACCCGTTCCGCGAGCTCGACCGCCTCACAGAGCAGCTGCTGGGCACCACGGCCCGTCCGGTCGGAATGCCGATGGACGCCTACCGCTCCGGTGACGACGTGGTGGTCCACTTCGACCTCCCCGGCGTCGACCCGGAGAGCATCGACCTCGACGTCGAGCGCAACATCCTGACCGTCCACGCCGAGCGCCGGTGGCTCGGGCCGGACGACGCCGAGCGGATCGCCGCCGAGCGGCCCACAGGCAAGTTCAGCCGGCAGATCTTCCTCGGCGACACCCTCGACACCGACCGGATCGACGCCTCGTACGACGCCGGCGTCCTGACGCTGCGCGTCCCGGTGGCCGAGCAGGCCAAGCCGCGCAGGATCCAGGTCAGCGGAGGTCCGGGCAAGAGGGAGCTGACGAGCTGACCCCGAGGGCTCCGCGCCCTCATGTCCCCCTCCCGCCGCCGCCCGGCGCCAGGGCCTCCCACCGCACGGTGACCTCGCCCTGGCGCCAGCGGCGCGGCCCGTCCACGACCGGCCAGCGGGCGGCGACCTCCCTCACCGAGCGCGTCCAGCGCTGCCGCGCGCCCAGCGCGGCGTACGGGGAGGCCGCCGCCCAGGCCCGGTCCATGTCGAGCAGGAAGGCGTGCACCGGCTCACCGGGCACATTGCGGTGGATGAGCGCCTTGGGCAGCCGTTCGGCCAGGTCGGAGGGGGTGCCCAGGGAGCCGAGCCGGGTCGCGAACGTCACCGTGCGCGGCCCCTCCGGGCCGATCGCCACCCACACGTGGCGCCGCCCGATCTCGTCGCACGTCCCCTCCACCAGCAGCCCGCCGGGTGCCAGGCGGGCACGCAGCCGGTCCCAGACGGGGACGACATCCCGCTCGTCGTACTGCCGCAGCACGTTCGCGGCCCGGATCAGCACGGGCCGCCGCCCGCCCGGCAGCGGCACCTCGAAACCGCCGTGGGCGAAGACCAGGCCGGGGCGCTCGTAGGGGCGGGCGGCCTCGACCCGCGCCGGATCGATCTCGATCCCGGTGACGCTCACGGACCCGCACGCCGTCCGCAGCCGCTCCAGCAGCTCGACGGCCGTCCAGGGCGCGGCGCCGTATCCCAGGTCCACGGCGACGGGGCCGTACGGACCGGCGGCGCGGCGCAGCGCGGGCCCGTGGACGGCGGCGATCCAGCGGTCCATGCGCCGCAGCCGGTTCGGATTCGTCGTTCCCCGCGTGACGGCCCCCACGGGCCGCTCCGCCCCACGCCTGCCCATACCGGCAACCCTACGGTCCCGCCGCGTACCGCCCGGCGCGGACCAGGCGCCCGCCGCGCCCGCACGTCACGGTTTGGCAAAGCGGGCGGGGGCGGGAAGGGAACGGCCTCCGCCGGCGTTGGCACCCCGAGAGAGCGGACCGTCGCTCGGCGTACCATCCCGGAGGAGGCAGCGCAGGTGAGCCCGCATCCCACCAGGCTCGGTCGGCGCCTGCACCGGTTCACGCGACGGCCCCGCCGCGTGGCCATGTTCAGCGTCCACACATCGCCGTTGCACCAGCCCGGCACCGGCGACGCCGGCGGCATGAACGTCTACATCGTGGAACTGGCCAGGCAGCTCGCCGCCCAGGGCACCGAGGTGGAGATCTTCACCCGTGCCACCACCGGCGCGCTCCCGCCCGCCGTCGAGCTCGCCCCCGGCGTACTGGTGCGGCATGTGGACGCCGGCCCCTACGAGGGGCTCGCCAAGGAGGAGCTGCCCGCCCAGCTGTGCGCCTTCACCCACGGCGTGATGCGCGCCTGGGCCCGCCACCGGCCCGGCCACTACGACCTGGTCCACTCCCACTACTGGCTCTCCGGCCACGTCGGCTGGCTCGCCGCCGAACGCTGGGGCGTACCCCTGGTGCACGCCATGCACACCATGGCCAAGGTCAAGAACGCCGCCCTCGCCGAGGGCGACACCCCCGAGCCCGCCGCCCGCGTCATCGGCGAGACGCAGATCGTACGGGCGGCCGACCGGCTCATCGCCAACACCGCCGAGGAGGCGGGCGAGCTCGTCCACCACTACGACGCCGACCCCGCCCGCACGGCCGTCGTACACCCCGGCGTCAACCTCGACCGCTTCCGCCCCGCCGACGGCCGCGCCGCCGCCCGCGCCCGCCTGGGCCTGCCGCAGGACGCCTTCATACCCCTGTTCGCCGGGCGGATACAGCCGCTCAAGGCCCCCGACGTCCTGCTGCGCGCCACCCGCCTGCTGCTGGACGAGGACCCCTTCCTGCGCGAACGCCTCGTCGTCCCCGTCGTCGGCGGACCCAGCGGCAGCGGGCTGGCCAAGCCCGAGCAGCTCCAGAAGCTCGCCGCCCGCCTCGGCATCACCGACGTGGTGCGCTTCCACCCGCCGGTCGGCCAGGACCTCCTCGCCGACTGGTACCGCGCGGCGAGCGTGCTGGTGATGCCCTCCCACAGCGAGTCCTTCGGCCTGGTCGCCGCCGAGGCCCAGGCATGCGGCACACCCGTCGTCGCCGCGTCCGTCGGCGGGCTGCCGGTGGCGGTGCGCGACGGGGCCAGCGGCTTCCTCGTCGACGGCCACGAGCCGGCCGGCTACGCGCGGGCGCTGCGTCGGCTGATCGACGACCGGGAGCTGGCGGCCCGCATGGGCGAGGCCGCCGCCCGCCACGCGAGCGGCTTCGGCTGGGACACCGCCGCCGCCACCACCGCCGAGGTGTACGCCGAGGCGATGGCCGGACGCCGCCGTCACCTACGATCGGCACATGGGTGACAAGCGCGACAACAGCGGCGGCGACGCGGCCGCGAAGGCCAGGGCCGCGATCGAGCAGACGCTGCGTGAGGCCGAGCTGAAGTGGGAGAGCCCGTCCGACGGCAACTACGTCGTCACGCTGCCGGGCACCCGCAAGCTCTCCACGACCTGCTCCCTGATCGTCGGCAGGCACTCCCTGTCCGTCAACGCCTTCGTCGTCCGCCGCCCGGACGAGAACCACGCCGAGGTCCACCGCTGGCTGCTGGAGCGCAACATCCGCCTTTACGGGCTGGGTTACGCCATCGACAGCCTCGGCGACGTCTATCTGGCGGGGAAGCTGCCGCTGCCGGCCGTCACCCCCGAGGAGGTGGACCGGCTGCTCGGCGTGGTCGTGGAGAACGCCGACGGGGCGTTCAACACCCTCCTGGAGATGGGCTTCGCCACCTCCATCCGCAAGGAGTACGCCTGGCGGACCTCCCGCGGGGAGTCCACGCGCAACCTGGAGGCGTTCGCGCACCTGCTGCGCGGCGGGTGAGCGGACGGACCGGCGGGCGGGACCGCACCGCAGGACCGCACCGCGGAACCGGGACACCCCGGCACCCATGTGGCGACGACCCATGCGCCGGGGTCTTCCTGTGTACGGCACGGACATTGCCGGTGTGCACGGGTGGGGCGGACGCTGCCAGGCATCAGCACCGCGAGCCGGCCACCCACCGGTGGCCCGTACACGATCCGCCGAGGAGCCCTCCCGCCATGCGCAGACCCGCCATCACCTCTCTCGCCGCGGCAGCCGTGGCAGCCGCACTCGCCACCTCCTGCTCCAGCCCCGGAGCCACCGCCTCCGGCGACGGTGGAGCCAAGGAGGTCGAGGTCGCCCTGATCACCTCCACCAGCGGCCCGCTGGCCTCCTACGGCGAGCAGTACCTCCGGGGCTTCGAGGCGGGGCTCGACCACGCCACCGACGGCACCGGGAAGATCGAAGGCGTCGAGATCAAGGTCACCAGGTACGACGACGGCGGCGACCCCGCCAAGGGCGTCTCGCTGGCCAAGAAGAGCGCCGGTCAGGGCGTGCGGATCATCGCCGGCACGGCCGCCTCCGGCGTCGCCACCCAGATCGCGCCGGTCGCCGCCCAGAACAAGGTCCTCTACATATCCGGCCCCGCCGCCACCGACGCCCTCACCGGCGTCAACAAGTACACCTTCCGCTCCGGGCGCCAGACCTTCCAGGACGTGGCCACCGCCCAGCAGATCCTCATGAGGCAGGAGGACGGCAAGGACGGTGAGGACGGCAAGGGGAAGAAGGTCGTCGTCCTCGCCCAGGACAACGCCTTCGGCCAGGCCAACGTCGCCGCCGTGGAGAGCGTGCTCGGCACCGACGGCACCACCGTGGACTCCGTCCTCGCCCCGCCCAGCGCCACCGACCTCACCCCGACCGCCACCAAGGTCAAGGCCGCCGGGCCCGACATGGTCTTCGTCGCCTGGGCCGGCGACACCGCCCAGTCGATGTGGACCACCCTCGACCAGCAGGGCGTGCTCGACGCCGCCACCGTCGTCACCGGGCTCGACGGCCGCGCCAGCTACCCCGTCTTCGGCAAGGCCCGCGACAAGGTCACCCTGCTGGCCCACTACGTGCCCGGCGCCATCGACAACCCCGAGACCGAGGCCGTCGAGGAGTACTTCGGGAAGAAGGGCTGGAAGACCGACCTGTTCACGCCCGACGGCTTCAACGCCGCCCAGATGGTCGCCCAGGCCGTCCGCGAGGCCGGCGCCGACGGCGACACCGACGCCATGGTCAAGGCCCTGGAGGGCTACACCTTCCCGGGCATCAAGGGCGAGAACACCGTCCGCGCGACCGACCACGCCCTCGTCCAGCCCATGTTCCAGGCGGAGTTCGACGGCGACGCGCCGAAGGTGGTCTTCACCGTCGACGCGCAGGGAATCGCCCCCACCGAGAAGAAGATCGGCTGACGACAGTGGCACCTGTCCTCGAACTGAGCGGACTGAGCTGGTCCGTCGGTGCGGCGACCATCGTCGACGGGATCGGGATGGCCGTGGAGGAAGGCGAGTTCGTCGCCGTCATCGGCCCCAACGGCGCCGGCAAGACCTCCCTGTTCAACCTCGTCTCCGGCATCACCCGCCCCACCGCGGGCACCGTCCGCCTGGACGGCGCCGACATCACCGGCCTGCCGCCCCACCGCCGCGCCCGCCGCGGGCTGGGCCGCACCTTCCAGTCCTCCTCCGTCTTCCCGACCATGACCGTCGCCGAGCACGTCGCCCTGGCCGCCCGCGCGGCCGGCGCGAGGCGGGTCGCGGAGGACGGGGAGGGCGTGCGGGCCGTACTGGAGCGCGTACGGCTCGCCCGGCGAGCCGACGACCTCGCCGGGGGCCTGTCCCACGGCGACAAGCGCAAGCTGGAACTCGCCGTGCTGCTCGCCCCCACCCTCGCGCACGGGGGCTCCTCCCCGGGCGGGCCCCGTCTGATGCTCCTGGACGAGCCCATGGCGGGCGTCGCCGCCGAGGAGGTCGGCGAGCTGACCGATGTCATCCGCACCCTCCACCGCACCGAGGGCCGCACCGTGCTGATGGTCGAGCACCACATGGACATCCTGCTCGGCCTCGCCGACCGGGTGGCCGTGATGCACCACGGCACCCTGCTGGCCACCGGCACACCCGACGCGGTGATGGCCGATCCGACCGTCCAGGAGGCGTACGTGGGGGAGGAACTGTGAGCACGAACCCCGGGCCGGACCCCGCACCGCCCCCCATCCTGTCCGTGCGCGACCTGCGGGTGCGCATCGGCCAGTCCAGCATCCTCCAGGGCGTCGGCTTCGACGTCGCCCCCACCGGCACCACCGCCCTGCTGGGCCGCAACGGCGTCGGCAAGACCACCACCGTCCGCGCCGTACTGGGCCTGCTGCCCGAGGAGGGCGAGGTCACCGGCGGCACCGTCCACCTGGACGGCACCGACGTCACCGGCCACCGCACCCACACCGTGGTACGGCGCGGCGTCGGCTACGTGCCCGAGGACCGCGGGGTGTTCGGCTCCCTCACCGTCGCCGAGAACCTCACCCTGGCCGAACGCGCCGGCGGCCCCCACCACTACGACCTGGTCCACGACCTCTTCCCCGAGCTGAAGGCCCGGCGCGGGCAGCGCGCCGGAACCCTCTCCGGCGGCCAGCAGCAGATGGTCGCCCTCGCCCGCGCCCTGCTCAACGACAACCGCCTGGTCATCGTCGACGAGCCGACCAAGGGACTCGCGCCCCGCGTCGTCACCGAGGTCGCCGAGGTGCTCCAGCGCGCCGCCGAACGCGTCCCCGTGCTGCTCGTCGAACAGAACCTGGCCGTCGTACGCCGCCTGGCGCGTGACGCCGTGGTGCTGGACGCGGGCCGCACCGTCCACACCGGCGACGCGGCCGGACTCCTC
Source organism: Streptomyces shinuiensis (assembly GCF_043660855.1). Taxonomy (NCBI): domain Bacteria; kingdom Bacillati; phylum Actinomycetota; class Actinomycetes; order Kitasatosporales; family Streptomycetaceae; genus Streptomyces; species Streptomyces shinuiensis. The sequence continues at coordinate 3,354,263 of NZ_JBIHML010000001.1, forward strand.
GCCGACCGCGAGCGCACCACGAGCCTGCTCGGCGTCGGCCGCCACGAGCGGCCGGAGCGCCCCGGGCGGTCCGGACGTCCCGAGGGGCCCGAGGGGCCCGAGGGGCAGGGACAGCGCGAGCACGCGACCAAGGAGGCCACCCCATGAGCACGCTGGTCCTGCTCACCCTCACCGGACTGGGCCTGGGCGCCCTGTACTTCCTCATCGCCTCCGGCCTCGCCCTGATCTTCGGCCTGATGGACGTCCTCAACTTCGCCCACGGCGCCTTCCTCACCGTCTCGGCGTACGCGGCCTGGCGCACCGCCGAGACCGTCGGCGGCACGGGCGGGCTGGCGCTGGCCGCGCTGGTCGGCACCGCCACCGGCGCGCTGCTGGCGGTCGTCGTCGAACTCGTCCTCATCCGCCGCCTCTACGGGCGCCCCCGCGAGCAGATCCTGGTCACCGTCGGCCTCTCGCTGGCCATCCCCGCGCTCGTCCAGGCCGTCTGGGGCGCGGACTCCCGCCCCTTCCCCGTCCCCGACGCGCTGTCGGGCACCGTCGGGGTGCTGGGAGCGCAGGTGCCGGTCAGCCGCTTCGTGCTGATCGCCGTGGCCCTCCTGGTACTGGCGGCCGTCAGCCTCTTCCTCTCCCGCACCCGCTACGGACTGATCGTGCGGGCGGGCGTGGAGGACCGGGCGATGGTCACCGCCCTGGGCATCGACGTCACCCGCGCCTTCACCCTCGTCTTCGCCATCGGCGGCGCCCTCGCCGGGCTGGCGGGCGTCCTCGGCGGGCTCTACTTCGGCTCGCTCTCCCCCCACCAGGGCACCTCGCTGCTGGTGTTCGCCTTCGTCGTGGTGGTCATCGGCGGCATGGGCTCCATCCCCGGCGTGGCGCTCTCCGCGCTCGCCGTCGGCCTGGTGCAGCAGTACGCCAACTACTACGTCGACGGCTACGGCGACTTCGCCGTCGTCGTACTGCTCGCGGCCGTCGTCCTCGCCCGCCCCGCTCCCCGACTCGCAGGAGGAGTCGCATGACAGCCTCCCCGGCCTCCCAGGCCGCCGCACCGCCCTCCTCCGGCGAGCGGTCCGCGCCCACCGCCGGCCCCACCGGCCCCGCCGGACCCGACGCCCGGCCCGCCCGCCGGTGGCGGGGGCTGCTCGCACCGGCCGCCGTGCTGGCCGTCCTGGCCCTGCTGCCGTACTCCGCCCTGGAGATCCCGGTACTGCTCGACGGACCGGTCAACTCGCCCGGATCGCTCCAACTACTGGCGCTGTGCCTGGTGTTCGGCGGACTCGCCCTCGGCTACGACCTGATGTTCGGCCGCACCGGCCTGCTCTCCTTCGGCCACGCCCTCTACGTCGCCGGCGGCGCGTACGGCACCCAGCTCGCCATGACCGAACTGGGCCTGGGACTCTTCCCCGCCATCGGGCTGGCCCTGGCCGGCGGCACGGCAGCCGCCGTGCTCCTGGGCGCCGTCTCGCTGCGCGGGCTGGCCCTGGGCGGCATCGGCTTCGCCATGGTCACCCTCGCCTTCGCCCAGGCCGGCTCGATCTGGGCGCAGCGCAACCCGGGCGGCCTCACCGGAGGCGAGGAGGGCCTGCCGCTGCACACCGGCGGAGTGCCCGCCGCGCTGGTCGGCGTACAGAACACCGCCAACGTCTACTGGCTGGCCCTGGCCTACCTCGCCCTGACGGCCGCCGTGGTGTGGACGGCCGTGTCCCGGCCGGTCGGCAGGGTCTGGCAGGGCATCCGCGACAACGAGCAGCGGGTCTCCGTCCTCGGCTACGACCCGTTCCGCCACAAGCTCGGCGTCTTCGTCCTGGCCTCCGCACTCGGCGTGCTGGGCGGCGCGCTGCACCTGCTGGTCACGGCGGGCGTCACCCCGCGCTCCAGCACCCCGGAGTTCACCCTCACCCTGCTGGTGATGGTCGTCCTGGGCGGCAGCGGCACCCGCTGGGGCCCGCTGATCGGCGGCGTGCTGTTCACCTTCCTCGACCAGCGGCTGGCGGTGCTGGCCGGCTCGGACCTGGTGCACGGGCTGCCGGGTATCCTGCGCGCGCCGCTGTCGGAGCCGATGGTCGTCCTCGGCACGCTGTTCGTGATCGCGGTGTACGCGGCACCGGGCGGCATCGCGTCGATACGGCGCTCGCTGACCTGGCGGAGGGGAGAGGGAACCCGATGACGACGACCGGACGGACCGGACGCACGGTGGAGGAGACGACCGTCCCGGTGCGCGGGGGAGAGCTGGCCGTCTCACGGTGGCCCGGCGCCGGGGAGCCGGTGATCGCCCTGCACGGCATCACCGCCAACGGCCGCTCCTTCGCCGCCCTGGCCGCAGCCCTGGGCGAGGACGCCCCGCTGCACGCCCCCGACCTGCGCGGCCGGGCACGCAGCGCCGCGCTCCCGGGGCCGTACGGGCTCGCCGCCCACACCGAGGACGTCATCGCCCTCCTGGACCACCTGGGCCGGGAACGCGCGGTGCTGGTCGGCCACTCCATGGGCGCCTTCGTCGCCGCGCTGACGGCGGCCCGCCACCCGGACCGGATCGCGGGCGTGGTGCTGGTGGACGGCGGCGTGGGCTTCCCCGCCCCCGAGGGGACGGACATCGACGGGCTGCTGGAGGCCGTGATCGGCCCGGCGATGCGGCGGCTGTCGATGACCTTCCCCGACCGGGAGGCGTACCGTGCGTTCTTCCGCGAGCACCCGGCCCTTGGCCCGCACTGGAACGACGACGTCCAGACCTACATCGACCGCGATCTGGTGGGGCGGGAGCCGGAGCTGCGCAGTAGCTGCGCACTGGAGGCGGTACGGGCCGACGGGGCGGACGTCCTGGCCGGCCCGGAGACCCTCGCGGCGGTGCGGACCGCCGCCTCGGCCGGAGTGCCCGTGACCCTGCTGTGGGCCGAGCGCGGCATGCTGGACGAGCCGCAGGGGCTGTACGACGAGGACCGCCTCGCCGCGGCCGGTCTCGGCCCCGGAGCCGAATCCGGTGTGACCGTGCGGTGCGTGCCCGGCGCCAACCACTACTCCATCCTGCTCGCCCCCGACGCCACGGCGGCCATCCGCACGGCGCTGGACGCCGTACGGACCGCCTGAACCGGCCCCGCCCGCCCCGCCCCGCCCGCCCGGCCGACCGGGCGGGGCGGGGGATACCGGCGGGTAGTCTCGCCAGTCGGCCGCCCCGGCCCCGCCCACCGGACGTCGATTAGGCTCGGGCCCATGGCCGACGCACCGTACAAGCTGATCCTCCTCCGCCACGGCGAGAGCGAGTGGAACGCGAAGAACCTGTTCACCGGCTGGGTGGACGTCAACCTGACCGAGAAGGGCGAGAAGGAGGCGGCCCGCGGCGGTGAGCTGCTCAGGGACGCCGGCCTGCTTCCCGACGTCGTGCACACCTCCGTCCAGAAGCGCGCCATCCGCACCGCGCAGCTCGCCCTGGAGGCCGCCGACCGCCTCTGGATCCCCGTCCGCCGCTCCTGGCGCCTCAACGAGCGCCACTACGGCGCGCTCCAGGGCAAGAACAAGGCGCAGATCCGCGACGAGTTCGGCGAAGAGCAGTTCATGCAGTGGCGCCGTTCCTACGACACCCCGCCGCCGGTCCTGGAGGACGGCGCCGAGTGGTCGCAGAGCGACGACCCGCGTTACGCGATGATCCCCAGCGAGCTGCGTCCGCGCACCGAGTGCCTCAAGGACGTGGTGATCCGGATGATGCCGTACTGGTACGACTCGATCGTCCCGGACCTGCTCACCGGCCGCACCGTCCTGATCGCCGCGCACGGCAACAGCCTCCGCGCGCTGGTCAAGCACCTCGACAACGTCTCCGACGCCGACATCGCGGGCCTGAACATCCCCACCGGCATCCCGCTGACCTACGACCTGGACGCCGACTTCCACCCGGTCAAGGCGGGCGGCACCTACCTCGACCCGGACGCGGCCAAGGCCGCCATCGAGGCAGTGAAGAACCAGGGCAAGAAGTAGCAACCGGCGCGTACGGAAGGCCCCGGCCGGCGGTTTCCCGCCGACCGGGGCCCGAACGGTTCAGGACCGCCGGTGGGCGGCCAGGGCCGAGTGCCTGCTTCTGCGGGTCCCACGGGCGGTGGTTCGGCGTGCCGCCGGAGCCGTGGCCGGCTCAGACCTCCTCCGCCCGTACCCTCGGGTGCCCGTCGAGGAGCGTCTCGATGTCGGACGCGCCGGAGGCCAGGAGCGTCACCCGGCCGGGGTGCCGCAGAGCGGTCGCGCACAGCATGGCGTCGATCGCGTACTCGTGACCGTGCGGGCCCGCGTCCTGGAGCGGGACCGCGGCGGACCGTGCGAGTGCCCGGGGCACCGGTTCCACGCGCAGGCGCGACAGCGTCCGCTTCAGCGCGGGGCCGTTGGCCCCGGGGCGGATCACCTCCACCGGTACCGCCCCACCGGTACCGCCGCCGAGGTGAGAACCGGAAGGTCCGCGTCGCGGGCCGCCGCCAGCCACTCGTGCGCCTCCCGGTCCCGCGGTACGGCCTTCGCCGGCCCTCCGCCGTCCAGCACCAGGGCGGCGCTCACGCGGCGGCACCGGCCCCGGACGGGCCGCCTTCTCCAGGCGGTCGGTCCGGCGCGCCCGCCGACCCGCTCACGGATGGCGCGCGGCGCCCCGGCGGCCAGGGTGATGGAGACGCCGCTGCCGGGGCCGTCGCCGGGGAGGAAGTCGTTGTCGCCGGCCGTAACGGCGTCCGTGGGGGTGCGGGCGCGGACCGTGCGGGCGGGGCATCGTTCCCGCAGGCGGCCCCGGCCTCACGGCTCGTGACACGGGTGAACCTACGGGGCGGGCTCCCTGCGCCGGCATTGTCCGGATCAGGTTGTGGAGGTCGCCTTCCGGTGTCGCCACCTTCCGGCCTCTCAGCCCGACCGTCGACGTCGGCCCCGGCGGAAGCCGAAGCTTTCCGCCCGAGTCGGCTACTCCGGTCGAACTCCCTCGCTCGTCCCGTAGGTCCAATTCCAGAGTAACTCTCCGGCTGTGAAGCGGAAGGGATGGAAAGCGCTTTTTCGCACCTTTTGTCAGCCTGTCGGAGTCGAGGCCGTGGCGTGGTCCGGACGGGGGCGGAGCCGGGAAATCGGACTCGTTTGCGTATCGGTCCGCTCGACGGGGTGGTCGCGGTGCGGACTGAGCGTTACTTTTCAGCCACCCTGCGGTGGCTTTCAGGGGGATGCCGCGCTCCGGCTTCCGAATCGGTTCCCGGCGTGGTTCCCAGTGAACGCCGACGCGGGAGCAGTACCGGTTAAGTGAGGGGTGGCACAAATGCGAAGAAGACGGTTCCTGGGCTTGGCTTCGGGGGTGGCCGGATCTGTCGCATTGACGGCGACCGGGTGCGGCAGCGGAGGCGGAGCGTCCCGCACCGGTGACGTCACCCTGACGATGGTCGCCTCGGACCACGGGGACCTGGAGGGGAACGACCCCGCCCAGGACTACTGGGACGGGGTGGTCGCCTCGTTCGAGAAGCAGAACCCCGGCATCAAGGTGGAGGTGTCCGTCCACGCCCCGGGCAGGGCCGAGCAGAAGGTCGCGGAGATGGCCGGGAACGGCCAGGCCCCGGACCTCGCGCAGATCGACTCCTTCGCCGGCCACGCGGCGGCCGGACGGCTCTACCGGGCCGACGACGTGCTGTCCATCCCCGTTCAGGCCGACTTCGTCTCCGCGCTCAGCACGGCGGGCGAACTGCGCCGTGTGCGGTACGCGATGCCGTTCACCGCCGACCTCCAGCTCCTCTTCTACAACCGTGCCCTCTTCGCCGAGGCCGGTCTGGACCCCGAGAAGCCGCCGCGGACCTGGGAGGAGCTGCGGCAGGCCGCCGTCGCGCTCAAGGCGGCCGGCGTGGACGTGCCCTGCGGACTGCCGCTCGGCAGCGAGGAGGCGCCCACCGAGGCCGTGACCTGGATGCTGGGCAACGGCGGCGGCTACACCGGCGACGGCGGCATGTACGCCATCAACGCCCCGGCCAACGTCGAGGCCATGGGGTGGCTCCGAGACGAACTCGTGGACCGGGGCCTGACCACGCCCAACCCCGCCGTCACCAACCGCCAGGGGCTGTTCAACCTGTTCACGGACGGGCACGTCGGAATGCTCAACGGGGACCTGTCGCTGACGCGGCAGACCGACCGGAAGAAGACCGACTACGGGATGGCCCCGCTGCCCGGCCGCGACGGGCTGTCGGACACCACCGCCGGGTCCGCGGGCTGGATGCTCGCCTTCCGGCGGGAGGGCAACCGGGAGGCGGTCGCCGCGTTCCTCGGCCACGTCTACGACGTGGAGAACCAGTTCGCGTTCGCCGACCGCTACCACACGCTGCCGGTCACGGTGTCCGCCTCGGACCGGATGCGCGGCGACAAGCGGCACAAGCGGATGTGGCCGTTCCTGGACCAGCTCGGAGCCGCGGAGTTCTTCCCGTCCAACAAGGTGTCCTGGGCGAAGGTCGGCCGGGAGATCGGTCTCTACGTCGGCCAGTCGGTACTGGCCGACGGCGACCCGGCCGCCGTGCTCGGCACCCTCCAGCGCAAGGCGGAGAAGGAGGAGGAGGCGGCCAGGGAACTGTGACGGGCCGCTCCGCACGGCGGGCGGCGGGATCCGGGTGACGGGGCGACCGGGTCAGGGCGCGGCCGTTTCGCCGTCGGACGCCGCGCGGACGTCCCTGACTCCGGGGACGGGCGTGGTGCCGGAGAAATCGTCCTTCATCGTGTCGACCCCCCACTGCGGACGGGCCAGGTCGAGGTAGGACTGGCGGTCGGCCCGGTTGGCCTCGGTGTCCAGGCCCATGGCCCGGTCGCGGTCGCGCTTGAGGTCCTCGTCGCACTCGCCCTCGCGGCTGAAGGACCACATGAGCCCGGGGCCGCCGTAGGGGAGGTCCATGCCGGGTCCGTGGCCGCGGCCGCCGGTGTGCCAGGTGTGCCAGGTCTTGCCGCAGGAATTGACCAGATGCTTCATGAGCGCCGTCTCGGCGGACCGGGGGAGCCCGGGGGCGGCGAGCTGCCCGGAGAACACCTCGAAGTTGTGCGGGTGCCAGTACGCCCTCTCCTCCTCGGGGAGGGTCTCGAACAGCCGCTCGGAGACGATGTACTCGATGCCGATCAGGTTCGCGTCCCTTGTGTTGCCGTCGAACAGGACACACTGCAGCAGATCGTCGTTGACCACGCGGCAGTAGTGGTGGGCCTCCATCTGGAAGTCCGGCTCGCCCTTGGCGCAGTGGAAACCGACGACGTAGACGTCGAAGTCCTTCAGCGGTGTCGCGGACTGGAGCAGGTTCGAACCCTGCTCCAGGACGGCGAGCCAGGCGCCCTTGCCCTGCCCGGCCGGGGCGGTGCCGGTCATGCGGTCCTTGATCCTCGGGTTGGGGGCCATCTCCGGTGCCTCCGCCGTGTCGGCGTCGGGGTCAAAGGAGCCCCGGGGCCCGCTCCCCTCACCCGCCGGTGCGGTCCGAGGGCTCCGTACGGCGACGGAGGTACGCGGGGGAGTCCGGCCGGGCCCCGTTCCGGTGCGGGTGTGCGCACCGGCAGCCGTCCCGACTGGTCAGCAGTTCCCGCCGCACTGGCAGGAGCCGCCGGACTGGCAGCCGCACGAGCACCCGGAGCCGCAGCCGCAGGCCCCCAGCACGGGCAGCGAGGGCCTCTCGTCGGGGTGCTCGGCCGTGGTGGGTGGAGTCGGGAAGTCCGCCATGAATGCCTCCTCCGCGTCTCGCCGGCTGTCACCGGCTCGTCTCGCCACCCATTGACGGCCCGCACCGCCGAGCGCGTCAACGGCGTGTGGAGGCATGTACCGCGCGCTCACGGGCCGGGGGCGCACCGGCCCGAGCGGCGGGCGCTCCGCGCCCCTCGCGCGCCCCGAGCCCGCGCCCTGCCGCCCGCGGTCACGCGTCCCCGGCCGGAGCCTCCTCCGCTCCCGGCGCGGCGGCCGCGGCGGCGGCCGGGTCGACCTCGTCCGCGTAGTCACCGGTGACCAGGTAGACGACGCGGCGCGCGACCGAGACCGCGTGGTCGGCGAAGCGCTCGTAGTAGCGGCCCAGCAGGGTGACGTCCACGGCCGTCTCGATGCCGTGCTTCCAGCGGTCGTCCATCAGGTGCTGGAAGAGGGTGCGGTGGAGGAGGTCGATGGCGTCGTCGTCCTGCTCCAGCTGGAGTGCCAGGTCGACGTCCTTGGTGATCAGGATCTCGCCCGTCTTCGCCATCAGGCGCTGCGCGAGCTGGCCCATCTCCAGGATGGTCGCGTGCAGGTCGCGCGGGACCGCCGATTCGGGGTAGCGCAGCCGGGCGACCTTGGCGACGTGCTGGGCCAGGTCGCCGGAGCGCTCCAGGTCGGCGCTCATCCGCAGCGAGGTGACGACGATCCGCAGGTCGGTGGCGACCGGCTGCTGCCGGGCCAGCAGGTTTATGGCCTTGGTCTCCAGGTCCCGCTGGAGGGCGTCCACCTTCTCGTCCGCCGCGATCACGCTCTCGGCGAGATTGAGGTCCGCGTCCAGCATCGCCGTGGTGGCGCGGCCGATCGCGGAGCCGACGAGCCGGGCCATCTCGACCAGGCTGTCGCCGATCGAGTCCAGCTCCTCGTGGTACGCGTCCCGCATGACTTTCCTTCCCTCGCATGACGTGACCGTGGGGCCGCGGGCCTTCCGCGAAGAGCGCGCGGGCCCCGGTTCTCCCCCTACGCTCCCACGTTCTGTCCGAAACACGTCCGGTTCCGCCCGACCAAGTGAACCGGCGCCGACACCGGCGTGAACTCTCGGAGACGTCTGTTCGAGCAGGTGCCCGAACGGCTGGGGCGGCCTTCCGGAGCCCGCATAACCTGGACACATGGACGTGAACGCGGCGGTTGCCGCAGCGGCAGCGATCGCCGGGGTGTGCACCGGCGTGTTCGCGATGCTCGCGTTCCGCTGGAGCGAGCGCGAGCAGGCCCGTCCCACGCGCGGCTCGCTGCACACCGAGGCCGTGCTGCCGCCCGGAGTGGACACCGTGCTGTCCGTGCTGCGCTCCTCCGCGGTGGTGCTCGACGAGGCCGACGCCGTCGTCAAGGCCAGCTCGGCCGCGTACGCCCTCGGGCTGGTGCGCGGCGGGAGGCTCACGGTGGAGCCGATGCTCAAGATGGCCCGCGACACCCGCCGCGACGGTGAGATCCGCCAGGTCGAACTGGACCTGCCGCGCCGGGGCACGGGCCGCGGCGAGGCTCTGGCGGTCTCCGCGCGAGTGGCGCCCCTGGGCTCCCGGCTGGTGCTACTGCTGGTGGAGGACCTGACAGAGGCCCGCCGCATCGAGGCGGTGCGGCGCGACTTCGTGGCGAACGTCAGCCACGAGCTGAAGACCCCGGTCGGCGCGCTGTCGCTGCTGTCGGAGGCCGTGATGGACGCCTCCGACGACCCGGAGGCGGTGGAGCGCTTCGCCGGGCGCATGCAGACCGAGGCGACCCGTCTGACCAGCCTCGTCCAGGAACTGATCGACCTCTCCCGGGTGCAGAACGACAATCCGCTGGAGGACTCCGAACCGGTCCGGGTGGACGAGCTGGTGGCCGAGGCCATCGACCGCTGCCGCCAGGCGGCGGGCGTCAAGCAGATCACCATGGCCACCGGCGGTACCGCCGACCTGCACGTGTGGGGAAACCGCGGCCAGCTCGCGGCGGCCCTGGGCAACCTGGTGGAGAACGCCGTGAACTACTCCCCGGCCCGCACCCGGGTGGGCATCGCCGGACGCCGGGTCGCCGCTCCGGGCGGGGACATGATCGAGATCGCGGTGACCGACCAGGGCATCGGCATCTCGGACAAGGACAAGGACCGGATCTTCGAGCGGTTCTACCGCGTCGACCCGGCCCGCTCCCGGGCCACCGGCGGCACCGGCCTGGGCCTGGCCATCGTCAAGCACGTGGCCGCCTCGCACGGCGGGGAGGTCACGATGTGGAGCGCGGAGGGCCAGGGCTCCACCTTCACCCTGCGCCTGCCGGAGGCGGCCAGCGCGCGCGAGCGCGCCGAAACCCGGAGGCTGGAGAGGGAGCGGGCCGCGGGCGCGCTGCGCGAGCCGGCGGACTTCGGCGACGACGAGGACGCCGGGGACGGTGCCGGGGACGACGGCGACGTGCGCGGAGCCGGCCCGGATCCGGACGGCCCCGACGGCCTGATCGCAGCCGGCCCAACCGGTCCAACCGGCGCACCCGACGGCTCCGGCGCCCCCGCGTACGGCGGCCCGTACGGGGCCTCCCACCGGACCCCCACCACACCCCGCGGCCTTCCCCGCGGGACCCACCGAGCCCCCCACGATCCCACCGATCACCACCCTGATCCCGCCCCGGAGGTCCTCCCGTGACCCGAGTGCTCGTCGTCGAGGACGAGGAATCGTTCAGCGACGCACTGTCGTACATGCTGCGCAAGGAAGGCTTCGAGGTGGCCATCGCGGCCACCGGCCCGGACGGGCTGGAGGAGTTCGAGCGCAACGGCGCCGATCTGGTGCTGCTCGACCTGATGCTGCCGGGGCTGCCCGGCACCGAGGTGTGCCGCCAGCTCCGCGGCCGCTCGAACGTGCCGGTCATCATGGTGACCGCCAAGGACAGCGAGATCGACAAGGTCGTCGGCCTGGAGATAGGGGCCGACGACTACGTGACCAAGCCCTTCTCCTCCCGCGAGCTGGTGGCCCGTATCCGGGCCGTGCTGCGGCGGCGCGGCGAGCCGGAGGAGGCCACCCCGCAGGCGCTGGAGGCCGGGCCCGTGCGGATGGACGTGGACCGGCACGTGGTGACGGTCTCCGGCGCCAAGGTCGATCTGCCGCTGAAGGAGTTCGACCTGCTGGAGATGCTGCTGCGCAACGCCGGGCGCGTGCTGACCCGTATGCAGCTCATCGACCGGGTCTGGGGCGCGGACTACGTCGGCGACACCAAGACGCTGGACGTGCACGTCAAGCGTCTGCGCGCCAAGATCGAGCCGGACCCGAGCGCGCCCCGCTATCTGGTGACGGTGCGGGGGCTGGGCTACAAGTTCGAGCCGTGACGGGCCCTGGCCGGCCCATGACCGGGCCGTGCCGGACGCCGCCGCGCCGGATCCCGGGCGCGGCGGCGTCCGGCACGGTACGACGCGGGTGGGGGCCGCTCCCCGATCAGGAGCGGCCCCCAACCGCGTGCGTGCCCCCGGCCGGCGTTCGCGCACCGGCCGGGGACGGGGGCCGGACGGGGTTCACTGCCCCCCGGTGTCCTCGGTGCCGCCGTCCTCCTGGGAGCTCCCGATCTCGCCCTGGGTGCCGTCGTCACCGCTGTCGTTGGCGCCCGGGTCCTGGGGGTCCGAGTCGTCTTCCTCGGCAGGACCCTCGGTCTCGGTGGGCGAGGAGTCCGGGGCGGGCAGGGTGGACTCCGCCGGTGCCGGGGCGCCGCTGGGGCCGAAGTCCTTCCAGGTGCCCTCGGCCGGGACGACGGTGGCGCGGAGCTCCACCCGGCCGGTCGAGCTGAGCTCGAAGACCAGCGGCTGGGCGTTGCCCGCCTCGATGCCGGCCTGCCCGGGGTCGTCGATGATCGCGGACGCGTTGCCCTCGCCGCCGAGCGCCAGGGAACCGCCCGCGGGGACGGTCAGCTCCTGCTCGCCCTCGGCCGGGCTCAGGTCCACGCGCTGCCCGTCCACCATGACGGACTCCAGCGTCTGGTCCTCGGTGCCGCCGTTGAAGATGCGCGCCGAGACGGAGGCGGGGCCGGAACCCTCCCCGGAGGTGACGACGTTGACGTTCTGGACCTTGATCTCGTCGACCTGGGCCGAGGCGTTGTCGGGGTTGATGTTCAGGCTCTGCGCGTTCGGCCCGGCCCCGCAGGCGGTCAGGGGCGCGATCGAGAGCGCGAGAGAGCTGGCGGCGAGGGCGCCGCGTCGAAGGCTGCTGCTCACGGCGGCGGCAACTCCTAGCGGGATGGATGGGTCTGTCGGCGGGCTCAGAGTACCGACCCCGTGAAACGGCCCCGCACCCGACCCGCCCCACAGGCCTCCGAGTGCCGCACCCCGGCGTGCGCGTGAGGAAGCCCGGGCGGGGCGCGAGGAGGCGTGCGGGGATTCCGCGCGAGGCCGGGGAGGCGGGCGGAGGCCGGCGGGGCGCCTTCCGCGGAATATCGACTGCACGTCCGTGCGAACGATTACGAGCATTCCGCGGAAGTACCGGTGAAGGAGGCGGGGAAGTTCGCCGGAAAACATCCCCCGGGGCCGTTCGCCCGTGCGCTGATCAATTCGCCTCCGGCCGTTCGACCGGATCAACGATACCGACAAAACGGACGTACAGGTGTTTCGGTCAAGCTCCGGGAGGCGCTTCCGTGTGCGATTCCCGCCCGTTCAGACCCCCTCCGACCTGCGGATTCCTGCCCCCCAGGGGTCTGTGCAGCACGATCCGGGCGCTGTTGTCAAGCCCCGAGATATGCCCTGACCTGCGAAAACGCCATTCAGGAGAGGGCGTTCCCGTGTTACCCTGGATAGCCACGGAAGGGGTACCTGTCACATGACGTTCAAGGTTGGCGACACCGTGGTCTATCCCCATCACGGGGCCGCGCTGATCGAGGCTATCGAAACTCGCCAGATCAAAGGCGTGGACAAGACCTACTTGGTTCTGAAGGTCGCCCAGGGCGACCTGGAGGTGCGCGTCCCGGCGGAAAACGCGGAGCTCGTCGGCGTGCGTGACGTGGTCGGCCAGGACGGCCTCGACCGGGTCTTCGAGGTGCTCCGCGCGCCCTACGCCGAGGAGCCGACCAACTGGTCCCGCCGGTACAAGGCGAATCTGGAGAAGCTCGCCTCCGGCGATGTCATCAAGGTCGCCGAGGTCGTGCGCGACCTGTGGCGCCGGGAGCGCGAGCGCGGACTCTCCGCCGGTGAGAAGCGGATGCTCGCCAAGGCGCGCCAGATCCTGGTGAGCGAGCTGGCTCTCGCGGAGAACACAAACGAGGACAAGGCCGAGACGCTGCTGGACGAAGTCCTGGCGTCCTGACCCGTCCCTGACCGGACGGCGCCGGCCCGAGCGAGCCGGCGGCCCCTGCGGCGGACGCCCGCCGCCCGCCGCCATCCGTCGGCGGGACACGACAGCGACGCACGGCGCGGCACCGGCCGATGACCCGGCCGGTGGACGTGAGGGCGCGGAGACTGCCGCGGTGCCCGGGCGACGGTGCGAGCCGTCGCCGGGCACTGCGGCACGCCCATGCCGGAGTGCTGTTCGCATGTCGGGGGGCGCACACGGGGATCCGTCCGGTGCGCCGGTGCTGCCGGGATGCGGTTGTACCGGGTCGTACGGGCCGCCCGTGATGCTCGATGCCTGGCTGCCCGGTGCCGGGAGTGCCGGGCCCGGGCTGCTGCTCGACCGGTCGTCACGGAAGGGTCCGGTCGGGCCTTCGCACCCGGCACGCTCAGTGCCATACCCACCTCTGCCGAGGAAACAAACCTGAACGGGCGGCCAATGCCAGACGAAACCAGCCACGCAGAAGCGACCGGCGGTGCGTCGTCCTCCCGCACCGCGGCGGTCATCCCGGCCGCGGGCCGCGGCGTACGGCTCGGACGCGGCGCCCCCAAGGCGCTGCGCCCGATCGGCGGCACCCCGATGCTCGTCCACGCCGTCCGCGCGGTCGCCCGCGCCCGTACGGTCTCGCTCGTGGTCGTCGTGGCGCCGCCCGACGGTGCCGCGGCCGTCCGCACGCTCCTGGACGAGCACCCCCTGCCCCAGTCCGCCGGCGACACCGACGTGATCGTCATCACCGGCGGCGGCACCCGGCAGGAGTCGGTCGCCCGCGGGCTGGGGGCGCTGCCCGGCGACGTCGACACCGTCCTCGTCCACGACGCCGCCCGCCCGCTGGTCCTGGTGGAGACGGTGGAGGCCGTGGTCGCCGCCGTACGGGCCGGAGCGCCCGCCGTCGTCCCCGCGCTGCCCGTCGCCGACACCGTCAAGCAGATCGAGCCCGGCACGCCCGCCGGGGAGCCCGAGCCGGTCGCGGCAACCCCCGAGCGGTCCCTGCTGCGCGCCGTGCAGACACCCCAGGGCTTCGACCGGAACACCCTCGCCAAGGCGCACGCGGACGCCCCGCGCGAGGGCGAGGGCGCCACCGACGACGCCGGGCTGGTCGAGCGGCTGGGCGTGCCCGTGGTGCTGGTGCCCGGCCACGAGGAGGCATTCAAGGTCACCCGCCCCCTGGACCTCGTGCTCGCCGAGGCCGTACTCGCCCGCAGGAGGGTCACCGATGGCTTCTGAGACCGTGCTTCCCCCCGCCCTGCCGCTGGTCGGCGTCGGCACGGATGTGCACGCCTTCGAGGAGGGCCGCGAACTGTGGTGCGCCGGCCTGCTGTGGGAGGGGGAGACGCACGGCCTGGCCGGGCACTCCGACGGCGACGTCGCCGCGCACGCCGCCTGCGACGCCCTCTTCTCGGCGGCCGGACTCGGCGACCTGGGCGCCCACTTCGGCACCGGCCGCCCAGAATGGTCCGGCGCCGCGGGCACCGTGCTGCTCGCCGAGGCCGCCCGGATCGTCCGGGCCGGGGGTTTCGAGATCGGCAATGTGGCGATCCAGGTGATCGGAGTGCGGCCCAAGATCGGCAAACGCCGCGCGGAGGCGCAGAAGGCGCTCTCGGAGGCGGCCGGCGCGCCCGTGTCCGTCTCCGGCACCACCACCGACGGCCTGGGCCTGACCGGCCGCGCCGAGGGACTGGCGGCCGTCGCCACGGCGCTGGTCGTGCGCCGCACCTGACCCGGGTCCGCTCCGCGACCGGTCCGTGCCCGCTCCGCACCGCCCCCCTTGCGTTTCCGACTACCCTTGACCCGTGACTCTTCGCCTGTACGACACCAGCGCCCGGCAGATCCGTGACTTCACCCCGCTCGCACCGGGCCGCGTCTCGATCTACCTGTGCGGCGCGACCGTGCAGGCCGCCCCGCACATCGGTCACATCCGGTCGGGGCTGAACTTCGACATCATGCGCCGCTGGTTCACCCACCGCGGCTACGACGTGACGTTCATCCGCAATGTCACGGACATCGACGACAAGATCATCACCAAGTCCGCGGAGCAGGGCCGCCCCTGGTGGGCGATCGGCTACGCCAACGAGCGCGCCTTCGACTACGCCTACACCGCGCTGGGCTGCCTGCCGCCCACCTACGAACCGCGCGCCACCGGCCACATCCCCGAGATGGTCGAGATGATGCGCGAGCTCATCGACCGCGGCCACGCCTACGCCGCCGACGGCAACGTCTACTTCGACGTGCGCTCCTTCCCCGGTTACCTCTCCCTGTCCAACCAGGAACTGGACGACCTGCGCCAGCCCTCCGGCGAGGGCGAGACCGGCAAGCGCGACCCCCGCGACTTCGCGATGTGGAAGGCCGCCCGGCCCGGCGAGCCGAGCTGGGAGACGCCCTGGGGCCACGGACGCCCCGGCTGGCACCTGGAGTGCTCGGCGATGGCCCACAAGTATCTGGGCCGCGCCTTCGACATCCACGGCGGCGGCGTCGACCTCGTCTTCCCGCACCACGAGAACGAGATCGCCCAGTCGAAGGCGTACGGCGACGACTTCGCCGCCCACTGGCTGCACAACGCCTGGGTGACGATGAGCGGTGAGAAGATGAGCAAGTCGCTGGGCAACTCGGTGCTGGTCTCGGAGATGGTCCGGCAGTGGCGGCCCATCGTGCTCCGCTACTACCTGGGCACCCCGCACTACCGCTCGATGATCGAGTACAGCGAGGACGCCCTGCACGAGGCCGAGGCCGCCTTCGGCCGGATCGAGGGCTTCGTCCAGCGGGCCGTGGAGCGGGCCGGGTCCGTGGAGCCGGCCGCCGAGGTGCCCGACGGGTTCGCGGCGGCCATGGACGACGACTTCGGTGTCCCGCAGGCGCTCGCCGTCGTCCACACCACCGTCCGGCAGGGCAACGCGGCCCTGGCGGAGGACGACAAGGACGCGGTGGCCGGTGCGCTGGCCGACGTACGGGCGATGCTGGGCGTGCTCGGCCTCGACCCGCTCGACGCGCACTGGGCGGGCGGCGACTCCGCCGGGCGCGGCGAGGAACTGGCCTCGGTCGTGGACGCCCTGGTCGGGCTGGTCCTGGAGCAGCGTCAGGCGGCGCGCGTCCGCAAGGACTACGCGACCGCCGACGCCATCCGCGACCAGCTCCAGCGCTCCGGCCTGGTCATCGAGGACACCCCGTCCGGGCCGCGCTGGGAACTGGGCTCGCGCGACGCCCGCTGAGCCCGCACGCCTCCGCGTGCTGGAGCGCGACCTCGAACCACCCCCGTCCACCCGTCCGTTCCACCGATGTTCCACCGAGCAGCAAGAAGAGATGAGTGATCCCGATGGCCGGGAACAGCCAGCGCCCCAACCGCCGCACGTCCAACAAGAAGGGCGCGCAGGTCGGCAGTGGCGGCAAGCGGCGCCGCGGTCTTGAGGGCAAGGGCCCCACGCCGCCCGCCGAGATGCGCAAGGGCCACATCAAGAACCGCGTCGCAGGCGCCAAGGCCCGCCAGTCCGCCCGCCGCCCCGCGGCCCGGCGCGGCGGCAAGGGCACCTCCGAACTGGTCGTCGGCCGCAACCCGGTGGTCGAGGCGCTGCGCGAGGGCGTGCCCGCGAGCACGCTGTACGTGCAGCAGTTCATCGACAACGACGAGCGCGTGCGCGAGGCCCTCAAGCTCGCCGCCGACCGCGGTGGCGTCCACCTGATGGAGGCCCCGCGCCCCGAGCTGGACCGGATGACGAACGGCCTCAACCACCAGGGCCTGGTCCTCCAGATCCCGCCCTACGAGTACGCCCACCCCGAGGACCTGTCCGCGGCCGCGTACGACGACGGCGAGGACCCGCTGATCGTCGCGCTCGACGGCGTCACCGACCCGCGCAACCTGGGCGCGGTGGTCCGCTCCGTCGCCGCCTTCGGCGGCCACGGCGTGGTCGTCCCCGAGCGGCGCGCGGCCGGCATGACCGCGGGCGCCTGGAAGACGTCGGCCGGCACCGCCGCCCGCACCCCGGTCGCGCGGGCCACCAACCTCACCCGCGCCCTGGAGGCGTACCGGAAGGAGGGCCTGTTCGTGGTCGGCCTGGCCGCCGACGGCGAGGCCGAGATCCAGGACGTGGCCGCGCTGGACGGCCCGCTGGTGATCGTGGTCGGCAGCGAGGGCAAGGGCCTGTCCCGGCTGGTCGGCGAGACCTGCGACATGCGGGTGCGCATCCCGATGCCGGGCGGCGCCGAGTCCCTCAACGCCGGTGTCGCCGCGGGCGTCGCCCTCTACGAGGCCGCCCGCCGCCGGCGCGCGTGACCCCGCGTCGGCCAGGACCTTGACGGGCCCCCGACAGATCGGGTCCGTCAAGGCAGTGTCCTATGCGTCCGTCACTCGGTTAGATGAGTGTGGACACCAGAACACCCCGCGGTTTCTTCGACGACGAGCCGGTGCTGAGCACGGTCAAGGTGCCCAGCGACCCGGCCGAGGTCGTCGTCAACCACGCCAGCTTCCGGGTGCGGCTCGCCTCGCCGCCGCCCCGCGGCCGCGTGCTGACCGGAGCCGACGTGCCGCCGGCGGTGCACGGCGCCGTCCCGGTCCGCCGCCCGGCGGCCGGGCGGCGCGCGCCCGTGGTGTGGAGCGGCCGGACGGAGCCCGGTGACGTACGGGCCACCCGGCTGCTCCAGGCGGTACGCCGTGCGAGCGCCGGAGCGGACGGGGCCGTCGGGGACGAGACGGGCAACGCCGCCACACAGGTGCTGCCGCGCTTGGTGCCGCGCCCCGCGCCGGGCCCGGACGGCGGCCCGCACACCACGGCGCTCCCCGCCCTCGACGGCACCCCCGGCAGCGGCGGCCCCACGATCATCGCCCCCCGCGTGCCCCAGCCGCCCGAGCGCCCCCTGTCGGCGGGTGCGCGCCCGGCCGGGGGCGCGTACGGCGCGCCGGGCGCCCCGCTCCGCCCCTTCGAGCCGTACGAGCCCACCGCCCACGACCGGGACGACGGGTACGACGACGGGTACGACGACAGCTACGAGGCCGGGTACGACGGCTACGACGACGGGCCGGACGGCTACGGCGGCCACGGGGAGGAGGGCCCGCGCGAGGAGGACCGCCGCCACGCCCGGCACGGCTTCTACCCCGACCGCCGCATCAACCTCGGCGTCGTGCTGCTGCCCCTGCGGATCCTCCTCGGCTTCGTCTCCGTCTACGCAGGGATGGGCAAGCTCTGCGACCCGGTCTACTTCGACGGCGACGAGCGCGGCTCCCTGGTGGCCTGGCTGGGCTCGCTCCAGCCGTGGGCCGTCGCCGCTCCGCTGCGCGACTTCGCGGTCGCCCACCCCGTCGGCGCCGGGCTCACCGTGGCCTTCCTCCAGATCATCATCGGTGTGCTGACCTTCATGGGGCTGTGGCAGCGGGCCGCCGCGGGCCTCGGCGCGCTGCTGTCGGCGGCCCTGATCCTGACGGTGAGCTGGCGCACGGTCCCGGTGTACGACGCCCCGGACTTCATCTACCTGGCCGCCTGGAGCCCGCTGGTCATCGCGGGAGCGCCGTACTACTCGCTGGACGCGCGCCTGGCGGGCGAGGCCTGGCGCCGGCTGGGCCCGCGCGTGGAGGTGTGGGAGCTGCGCCGGCGCGTACTGCGGCGCGGCGCGGCCGTCGCCGCGGTGGTGCTCGGGCTGACGCTGCTGGTCGGCTCGGTGCTGGGCAGCGCGGTGCGCTCGGCGCAACTGGCCACCGTGCCGCGGCCGGGTGAGCCGCTGACGAACAACCAGCCGGGCTCGCCGCTGCCGCAGCGGTCCACCGGCGGCCCGAGCCCGTCCACCTCGGGCACGGGAGCCGGAGTGCCGCAGGCGGGGGACGGCTCCTCGCCGAGCCCGTCCACCTCCGGCACCGGGGACTCCACCCCGAGCGCGGGCAGCACCGGCACCGGGGAGCGGCAGGGCACGCCGAGCCAGGGGCAGACGGTGGAGGCGCCGCGGCAGCCCGCCGCCCCGCCCGCGCCCGAGCCGGGCACCCCGACCGGCTCCGGCGTCCCGGGCGGCGCCGGGGACACCGGCGCCGCGGGCGGTACGGGCGGCGGCGAGGACGACGGCGCCGCGGGCGACGGCGGAGCCGGCTCCGGCGACGGCGGCAGCGGCGGTGCGCTGGGCGGCCTGCTGGGCTAGCGGGCCCCGCCCGGCGGCCCCGGTGCCGTACCCCGGGCCGTACCCGGACCGGACTACCGGTGGGAACGGCCGTGGCCCGCGAGCTCCCTGGCGGCCTCGCCGAGGTCCTTGGCGGTGTCGATGGCCCGCCAGTACGCGCCCTGCGGGATCGGGAAGCCCGCCAGGGCGCGTTCGCGCGCCAGCCGGGGGAAGGTGGCCCGCTCGTGGTCGCCGCGGTCGGGCAGCAGCGCCGTGAAGGGCGCGGAGAAGACGTAGACGCCCGCGTTGATCAGGTACGGCGAGGGCGGAGCCTCGATGAAGTCCAGGACGTGGCCGAACTCGTCGGTCTCCACGGCGCCCCAGGGGATTCGCGGGCGGGCCAGCGCGAGAGTCGCGGTCGCGTCGCGTTCGGCGTGGAACTCCGCCATCTCCCGCAGCGAGAAACGCGTCCAGATGTCCCCGTTGGTGGCGTACCACGGTTCGTCGGGGCGGGGCAGGGAGGCGGCGGCGTACTTCAGGCCACCGCCGCGGCCGAGGGGCTCGGTCTCGACGACCGTCGTCACCCGCAGCGGCAGACCGGCGTCCTCCAGCCACTCCTGGAGCACCTCGGCGAGATGGCCGCAGGAGACCACGGCGTCGGTGACGCCCTCGGCGGCCAGCCAGGCGAGCTGGTGGCCGATGATCGGGGTGCCCGTGCCGGGGATCTCGACCATCGGCTTCGGGCGGTCGTCCGTGTACGGACGCAGCCGCGATCCCTGGCCGCCGGCCAGGATCACGGCCTGGGTCGGATGCGTGCGCGCGAGCTGGTCGTCGAGTGTCATGCGGCGACGATATGCGCACCCGCTCCCACGCCCCTCCGGTACCCGTCCCGCGCGGTTACGCGCGAGCGTGCGGGAGGTGCGGAGAACGCCGAAGACGCGGGGCGTGCGGCGCGGCGGCCCCCTCGGATCCGGGGGCCGCGCCGGTCAGCGGGCGTCGGCGACGCCCGCCGCGAAGGAGGTGTCGCACACCGGCCGGGAGTAGGCGTGGGCACGCGCGGGGCCGTACTTCCCGACCGCGGCCCGGCCCAGCGCGCGGGTGATGGAGGTGCAGTGCCGTGCCAGCGACGGTCGGCGGGCGATCTCCTTCTGCAGGCTCGTCAGAGCGGTGCCCGGGTCCTTCTGCTGGAGCTCGGCGACGAGCCGGTCGCGCACCACCTCGTGCGGGGCGCGGGGACTGTCGCGGGGAGCCGCCTGCTCCGCGGAGGCGGTCAGCACCTGCGTCCCCGACCGCGGCGCCCAGGGAACGGCGGTGACGGCGAGGGTCCCGGACAGGACCAGGACTACCGGGAGGACGAGGGCGAGAGATCGGCCGATGCGGCGCGCTGCCTGATTCACTGTGGAGTCTTCCTCGCGAAGGACGGTATCGGGAGCCCGTTCCGGGGCGCTTGCGATGGTAGCGAGGAGTGGTGATTTGGCGACATTCCGTCACTCTCGCGAGTGACGGAGAACCCCGTAGTCCCAGGTGCGGAGATGTCCCCGTGTTGACGCGAACCGCCCCCCGTTGTCCCGCCGGAACCGGCCGGGGGCCCGTACGGCCCGCCTTGCGCGGACGTACGGGCCCCGTGTCGGCCGTGTGGAGGACGCGGTCGCTCAGTCGGTCAGTCGCTCACCGGTGGAGGTGGAGAACACGTGGGCCTCGCCGGCGCGCGGCACCACGTGGATCGTCGCGCCCTTCTCCGGCACCTCGCGGCCGCCGACGCGGACCACCAGGTCCTTCGACTCGCCGCCGACCTGGGCGGTGCCGTAGACGTAACCGTCGGCGCCCAGCTCCTCGACGACGTTGACGGTGACGGCCAGACCGGCGTTGCTGCCCTCGCCCGCGATGTCCAGGTGCTCGGGGCGGATGCCGACCGTGACGGCCTTGTCGCCCTTGTTGGCCGCCTCGCCGACGGCGTCGCGCTCGACCGGCACGATGCTGTTGCCGAACTTCACGCCGCCGTCGGTGATCGGCACCTCGACCAGGTTCATCGCCGGGGAGCCGATGAAGCCCGCGACGAAGAGGTTGGCCGGCTTGTCGTACATGTGGCGCGGCGAGTCGATCTGCTGCAGCAGACCGTCCTTGAGCACCGCCACCCGGTCGCCCATGGTCATGGCCTCGGTCTGGTCGTGGGTGACGTAGACCGTGGTGATGCCCAGACGGCGCTGGAGGCCGGCGATCTGGGTACGGGTCTGGACGCGGAGCTTGGCGTCGAGGTTCGACAGCGGCTCGTCCATGAGGAACACCTGCGGCTCGCGTACGATCGCGCGGCCCATCGCCACACGCTGCCGCTGACCGCCGGAGAGCGCCTTGGGCTTGCGGTCCAGGTAGGGCTCCAGGTCCAGGATCTTCGCGGCGTCCTCGACCTTGGCGCGGATCTGGTCCTTCGGCACGCCCGCGATCTTCAGCGCGAAGCCCATGTTCTGGGCGACGGTCATGTGCGGGTAGAGCGCGTAGTTCTGGAACACCATGGCGATGTCCCGGTCTTTCGGCGGAAGGTGGGTGACGTCGCGGTCACCGATGCGGATGGCGCCGCCGTTGACGTCCTCCAGGCCCGCGAGCATGCGCAGAGAGGTGGACTTGCCGCAGCCGGAGGGGCCGACGAGGACGAGGAACTCGCCGTCCTCGATCTCGATGTTCAGCTTGTCGACGGCGGGCTTGTCGCCGCCCGGGTAGATCCGGGTGGCGTTGTCGTACGTGACCGAGGCCATGGTCGGTTGTCTCCTTCACCGGCAGGAACGTGCCGGACGATCCGAGTAAAGGTCATGTTCCACATGTGTGAACCTGTGTGAACGTGGGCTGACGGTAACCCGCCGGGGGTTGTCTTGTCAGTACTTCCGCGGTCAGGAAAGGGCTCCGGCCCGGCGTCGGGAAGTGGGTACACTGCACACTGCGTACGCGCCGGGGCCCCGCCGGGCCCGCGGCGCCGCCGTACGCGCCGCCTTAGCTCAGCTGGTAGAGCACCGCTCTTGTAAAGCGAAGGTCGTCGGTTCGAACCCGACAGGCGGCTCTGGGAACAAACCGCAGGATCATCCGGTGAAGGCCGGGTGACCTGCGGTTTTACTGTGCCGGGGGTTCCGGTGGTGGTTGGCTCCGCATTCGGCGGGCGGGATGGCCCGCCTCACCGTGGAGAAGGCGGTGGTTGTACCGGTCGACTCACTCGGCGGTGGCGGGCTCGACGTGGGGCAGTCCTCTCCAGGACCGCACCGGTTCGCTGACTTCGACCCTTGCGGGTAGTCGAGTCTCCACCCGGCCCTGAGCGGCTCGATCGCCGCTCCGCCCGTTACGGCCTCCCCGCTCATGGGAACCGTCAACGGCGGCGGTCGGCGGATGCTCTACCAACCGGAGGAATCGGCGTGGTCCAGGATGCGGTCGGTGACGAGGGGCGGCGGTGGGCGGCGGAGCCGACGTTCTGGCGGGAGGTGTCCGACCATCTGGGTGCCGGTCTGGCCGTGGTGGACTCCTCCGGTCTGATCGTCGCGGTCAACCCCGCTGCCGAGGAACTGCTGGGCCGCACCGCGGGGGCGATGGTGGGGGAGGACCTCCACGACCTGCTGCACCGCCGCACCGACGGCGCGGTGATGCCGCGCGAGCGGTGCCCGCTGCTCGCGGCACTCGCCCGCGGTTCCTCGGTCCGCGGCGAGGGAGACGGCTTCCTGCGCGATGACGGGCAGCTGGTCCCGGTCGCCTGGTCCGGCGCCCCCGTGCTCAGGGACGGCCGTACGGTGGGCATGACGGTGCTGTTCACCCGCACCACTGCCGGCCGGGGGACATCCGGAGGCCGGGCGTCGCGCGTGACCGCGTTGGAGGACCTCACCGGCAGGACGGCTCTGGTGGCGGAGGCCACCGCGGTTTTGGCCCAGACCCTCGACACCGATGAGGCCCTCAGCCGGCTGGGCCGCTTCCTGGTGCCCCTGATGGCGGACTGGGCCGCCATCGACCTGCGGGTCGAGGGCGAGGTGCGCAGGGCCGCGGTGATCGGCCCCGAGGGCCGTGACGCCGAGCGTGAAGCGTGGCGGGGCATCCTCCCGGGGGCGGCCGAGTACTCCCGGTCCCCTCTGGTACGGGTCCTGCACGGAGGCGAGCCCGTCCTGCTGGGCCCCGGGGAGATCGCCGCGCCGCCCGACTCCCCGCTGGCCGCCGTCCAGGCGGGCTTCCTCCAGTCGCTGGGTGCGACCTCCGCCGTCACGGCGCCCCTGGGGACGGCCCGACGGGTCACAGGGGCCCTCACCCTGGTCCGTACCGGCACCGCCCGGCCGTTCGACGCCGCCGACCTGGCGCTGGCCGGCGACATCGGCCGCCGTGTCGGCATGGCCATCGGCAACGCCCGCCTCTTCGGCAGGCAGCGCGAGATCGCCGAGGCCATGCAGCGCAACCTGCTCGTCCCCCTGCCCCGGCCCGGCCCGCTGCGCCTGGCCGCCCGCTACCAGCCCGCCCCCGCCGGTTCCCAGGTCGGCGGAGACTGGTACGACGCCTTTCCCCTGCGTGACGGTGCCACCGCGCTGGCCATCGGCGATGTCGTCGGCCACGATCTGGCCGCCGCCGCGGGCATGGCCCAACTCCACGGCATGCTGCGCATCCTGACCTGGGACCGCACCCGACCGCCCAGCGCCATCGTCGATCGTCTCGACGACGCCATCCCCGCCATCACCGACGTCCCCATGGCCACCCTCGTACTGGCCCGCGTCGAGGGGTCCGAGAGCGGGCCCTGGCGTCTGCGGTGGAGCAGCGCCGGCCACCCACCGCCCCTCCTGGTCACGCCCGACGGGCACGCCGAGTACCTCGAACAGGGCCAGGGCCTGCTGCTGGGCACCGGCCTGAGCGACACCGCGCCCCGCCCCGACGCCACCACGCCCCTCCCACCGGGCAGCACCCTGCTGCTGTACACCGACGGCCTGGTCGAGGTCCCCGGCACCGATCTGGGCACCGGACTGACCCGGCTGCGCCGTCACGCCGCCGACCTCTCCCGCCGCCCTCTGGACGAGTTCTGCGACCAGGTCCTCGCACGCATGTCCTCCGGCAGCACCGACGACATCGCCCTTCTCGTTCTGCGCGTCCCCCACTGAACCCCCGGAGGGGGCGGGGTTTGCGGGCGTTCCGGTGGGACACGAAGACCTCCGTGCGGTGCGGTCCTGGACGGCTCCACCGCGTCGGAGGTCTTCGTTTTGACCAAGTTCGCCGACCGTCAACAACGCTCGTTGTCAATACAGCTAGGCAGGGGGGCGGGCGCTGCGGATCGGGGCTCCGGCCCGGTGAAGGCTGATGAGTGTCTGCCGCCAGGAGGTGAGCAGCCCGGTCTCCAGGTAGTCCACCCCCAGCTCCTCGCAGTGGCGGCGGACGATGGGCCGCGCCTTGCGCAGGTTGGGGCTGGGCATGCTGGGGAACAGGTGGTGCTCGATCTGGTGGTTCAGCCCGCCCAGCGCGATGTCGGTGAGCCGACCGCCGCGTACGTTGCGTGAGGTGAGCACCTGGCGGCGCAGGAAGTCCGGGCGGTCCTCGCCGGTCAGGATCGGCATGCCTTTGTGGTTGGGGGCGAAGATGGAGCCGAGGTAGACGCCGAACAGCCCCTGGTGGACGGCGAGGAAGGCGATGGCCATGCCGGGCGGCAGCACCAGGAACAGCGCGGTCAGGTAGACCGCGAAGTGCGCGAACAGCAGTTTGCCTTCCAGCGCGCGGTTCTTCAGGGAGCGGTTGGCCAGTGCCCGTGCGCTCGACACGTGCAGGTTGAAGCCCTCCAACGTGAGCAGCGGGAAGAACAGGAAGGCCTGCCAGCGGCCGATCAGACGGGGCAGCCGCTTGGCGGCGCGGGCCTGGTCCTGGGACCAGACCAGCAGGTCGGGGGCGATGTCGGGGTCGAGTCCTTCGTGGTTGGGGTTGGAGTGGTGGCGGGTGTGCTTGTCCTGCCACCACCCGTAGCCCATCCCGATGCACGCCCCGGCGATCCGTCCGGCGGTCTCGCTGGGCCCGCGCAGACGGAACACCTGGCGGTGGGCCACGTCGTGGGCCACCAGGGCGACCTGGCCGAAGACCAGGGAGAGGAAGGCTGCGACGGCCAGCGTCCACCAGCTGCGGCCGACGAGGACGAAGGCGACCCAGCCGATGGCGTAGAGCGCGGTCACCGATGTGACCCGGACGGCGTAGTGGCCGGGGCGCCGTTCCATGAGGCCGGCGTCGGTGATCTTCTTTGCCAGCCGGGCGAAGTCGCTGCCGGGCGCGTGCGGGGGCGGAGTGTGGGATGCGGTGTGCTTGGTCACGTCGATCGGTCCCTCTCGTCGGCGTGCGGTGTCAAGGCACGGGCCACTGCCGGGCACAGGCGAGCCCGTGGAACGACTCGGCATCGTGGTCGTCCTCACCTCGTCCGGTCCTCGGGTCCGGGCCGGCGGGGCGGAAGCCCGGCCGGCCCGCCGGTTCTCTCCTCGGTGGTGTGGATCACCACCGCGTGTCCCTCACGGGACCCTTCCCGGTGGGCCTCGACGAATGTGCGGCCGGCCATGGAGATCACACCTGTCTCCCCTTCATCACACGGGCCAGGGGCTCTCACCTTTCTTTTGTCCTTCAGCCTCGTGCCGCTGTCAAAGCGGAGAGCCGTCCGGGGCGCTTCCGCCAAGGGCCGTTCCGCACCACGGCATGTGGGGATGGCCCGCCCCCGTAGGCGGCCGGGGCCGAACTTCTCGGGGGCGCCGGATCGTGGGCCTGCGACATCTCATGGGGCGGAGTAGGGTTGAAGAACCGGGAGCACTTCGCGCGCCTGCCTCCACGCGGGTGTCGTTCCCGGCGAGTGACTACACCGGGCAGTCGGAGAGAAACCGAGCCCGGAGGCGGGTTCGCGCCATGACCACCACCATCGACTCCGCGCCGACCTGCGTGCGCGTTCTCCCGGCGCCGGCCCGCCTGACCTCGACGGGGGCCCGGGTGTTTCCGGGGCTTCCCGGGGTGGACGGTGTCCGGTGGCCCCGGTCCCGTGATCTCCCCCGTGAGCTCCCCGCGTTGACGGACGTGCTGGACGACGGCCGGGGACGTGTCACCCGCGCCACCGTCGACCCGACCGGTTGGCCCGTCGTTCCGCGTGAGGTGCGCGTCACCGGGCGCACGGTGCGCGTCAGGTGGTTCCTGGACGAGCACCACCCGTACGGACTGATCCTGCTCTTCCGCACCGCCGGCCGCTGTGAGCTGCCGGTGGTCCCGCCGGGGACGACAGGCGCGACGGCCGACTGGCCGGCGTCCGCAGCGACCGCGGTGGGAGGTCTCCTCACGGCCGACGGGTTCATGGCGCGGGAGGAGGAGGTCCGCACCGTCGCGGAGCCCCGGACAGGGAGCGGAGGGCGGCCGGTTGGACTTTCCTCCGGCCGCGTCCGCGTCTGACCGAGGTCGAACACCGAGCGCAGAGGTTGTGAGGATCGTGGAGATCGGCATCACCGTGGCAGTGATCATCGGGGCGATCGTGCTGGGAGCCCTGGTGATCCATCGGCTCAATGCCCAGCGCGATGAACGGGTCACGACATTTCGTTACAGCGACGCCCGGTCCGGGCCCGGTGGCCGCGGCACGAAGCCGAAGCGGTGGCGTCCGACCGGCGGATCGCCCGGTACATCCGCCCGCCGCGAGTACCGCGGCGGGCGTCCCGGAGGACGGCGTGGGCCCGCCCCGGCCAGGCGGGCAAAGGACCGCGACTGAACGCAGCACCACTCGTCAACACGCCGTCTCAACCAGGGAAACGAGTTCACCGTGGAGCCGGAGGAGCCGATGCCCTCGGCCGGGCGTGCCGAGGTCCGTACCGTCGCGGCGTCCCCCGAGGCCGCCCGCCGCGTCGCGGAGGTCCTGCGCGGTTGCTTCGCCGCCGACGAACAGCGCGGCTGTCCCGACCACAGTGGAGGCGGCACCAGGCTCCACCTCACCGTGGACACCACTCACCCGGCAGGACCCACGCCTCCCTGGCTGGTTGCCAGCCAGACCTCCGGGAACGGACGCGACCGTACCGACGAGTCCTGAGGCGGGGCCCGCGAACGCCTCCCGCCCGGTCCTTCCGGCGCGGCGGGCAGGGCGGGCGGGCGCCGACCGGACTACCCTCCTGGGGCGGGTGGCGCGAAACGGGCGAATCGGATGTTCGCGGTGAGCGGCCGGCCCGCCGGGGAGTGAGCCCCCGCTTGTCCGCACACGGCCGGAGTCCGGAGCGTCACCATGACCGAACCGTCCCCGGAGCAGACCGCGCCCCCGCCGCACAGGTGGCTCTCGCTGTTCGGAATCTGCGGCACCGCGGGGATCGTCTGGCTCGCCTTCTCCGACCTGGGAGTGGCGATCCCGGAGATCGCCGACGAGTTCGACAGCAACTTCTCGATGCTCCAGTGGGCGAACAACGCCTTCAGCCTCGTCACCGGCGCGCTCGTGATCGCCGCCGGGAAGTTCGGCGACCTCTTCGGACGCCGGCTGATGCTCCAGACCGGCACCGTGCTGCTGGCGGTGTTCTCCCTGGTCGCCGCGCTCTCGCCGGACGTCGGGTGGCTGATCCTCGGCCGCGGGCTCATGGGGATCGGCGCCGCCCTGATCCTCCCGGCCTCGCTCGCCCTCATCCCGCCCGAGTTCTCGGGACGGGCGCAGACCGCGGCGTTCGGGATCTGGCAGGCGGTGGCCTGGGGCGGGCTGTCCGCCGGGCCCGCGATCAGCGGTTTCGTCACCGACGGTCTGGGCTGGCGGTGGCTGTTCTGGCTCAATCTGCCGCTGGCCGCCCTCACTCTCGTCGTCGTACGGCTCACCACGCCGGAGTCGCGCGATCCCGAGGTCTCGGGCCACATCGACTGGCCGGGTCTGGCCACCATCGGCCTGTCGGTCTTCGCGCTGCTGTACGCGCTCACCGAGGGGCCGAGCGTGGGCTGGGGGGACCCCCGCATCGTGACGCTGTTCGCCGCGGCCGTCGTGTTCGCGATCGCGTGGTACCTGATCGAGCGCCGTGTACGCCTGCCGCTGGTGGACCTGCGGCTGTTCGGGATCCGCACCTACAACGGGGCGCTGACGGCCAATCTGACGATGAACCTCGCCTACGCCGGCCTCAGCTTCCTCCTCGTGCTGTGGCTGCAGAACGTGCGCGGCTACAGCGCGGTGGAGGCCGGGTCGCTGATGATCCCCGCGACGGCCGGGGTCCTCCTGGGCATCCCGGTCGGAGGCGCCCTCGACACCAGGCGGGGCGGGAGACCGCCCGCGACGGTCGGTCTGGCGGTGGCGAGCGCCGGTCTGACCGCCCTCGCCTTCCTCGACACCGGCACCCCGATCGCGGTGATCGCCACCGGGCTCCTCGTCGTCGGGCTCGGTCTCGGCCTGGTGAGCACGCCCGTGGCCAACACCGCCGTCGGGGAGGTGCCGGCCGATCTGGCGGGGACGGCCGCCGGCGTGTTCAAGATGTCCAGTATGCTCGGCGGCTCGCTGGGGGTCGCCGTCCTCACCGCGCTGGCCCGGGAGCTCACGGCGCGCGAGGCGTCCGGCGTGCTCGAGGATTCGGGGCTGTCCGACGCGGAGATCACCCGGGTGCGTCAGACGCTGGTGAACTCCGACTCCTACCAGGAGGCGGTCGACGCGCTGCCGCCCGACATCCGGAGCGAGGTCGTCCGGGTGGCCGAGGACTCCTTCTCGCTCGGTGTCGCGGACGCCATGGGTGTGACGGCGGTCCTCACCCTCCTGGCGACGGTGGTCGTCTTCCTCGTGTGGCCCCGCCGCGCCCGCCGTGTCCCTTCCGGGGACACTCGCCGAACGTGACGGCCGGGACCGCGGTACGGTGCACGACCGGTGGGTCCGGTGCTTCCGGGTCCGGGAAACCTCACATCACCGCCGGGGGAAGGGCGAGGAGATGACACGAGATCAGACGGAGCGGGACGCGGTCACGCTGGAGATCGGCTACGCCGTCGTCTCCGCGGCCCTCCTCGCGGGGGCGGTGTGGCTGGTTCTGGCCAGTCCGGTCCTCCTGTTCGGTGTGGAGGGCACCGCCGCGAGGGCCGTCACGGGCACCGCCGCCGTCCTCGCCGCGGCCGCTCTGCTGTGGCGGGTGGTCGGCGTCCTGTGGGGTTTCGACTCGCGACGGCGGACGGACGGAACCGGGTGAGGGGTCTCGCCCGCCGGGCGGTTGTCGGGCGCTCCCCCCGGGGACATGACTCCCTGCCGGCCGAACGGGCGGGCGCGGGCGGGGGTGGCGCGGACCGAGTGCATGGTGTGGGCGTGTGCGCGTCGGTGGAGTGAAACCGTCCGGTAACCCCGTCGGCCCGGGCTCCTTCGGAGGTTTCCGCGCCCCCGATCCGGAGGAGAAGCCCGCGACCGTGCGCCGATCAGGCCGACCGGCGACCCTGCTGCTGTGTACGGCCCTCGCGGTGTCGGCCGCGCCTGCCCACGCGGGCCCGGCCGGCTCGTCCGCCCTGCCTTCCGTCACCCCCGGGCCGAGACGGAGGCGCTGTACGACGACGAGGAGGGCGACGACAACGAGTACGAGGGCGGTTTCCTCGTCGCGGCCGCCTCGCGCACCCTCGACGGTTCCCAGGAGTGCGACGGCGCCGCCGTGCTGAACGCGCCGCCGGGGGCGCGGTATCCGGACGGCCTGCTCGTCGTCCGGGACGGGCGGGAGACTCCGGCGGAGGACGGCCGCGAGGCCACCGGCTTCAAGTTCGTCGACCTCGCCGACGTCATGGACGCCGTGGACGACTGAGCCGGGCCGGACGCATCCGGCCGTCGAGATCGCCGTGGCCGCCCCGGACTCCCCGGGCGGCCACGGCCGTCACGGGGTGCCGGTGTCCGGCAGGAGGGGCCCCAGAGGGTCGGTCTCGGCCAGGCTCACCAGGCCGGCGGCGATGTCGCGGAGTTTGGTGTTGGTGCGCTGGGAGATGGTCACCAGGATCTGGAAGGCGTCCTCGGGGTCGCAGCGCCGCTCGGCCTGGACGATGCCGATGGCCCGGTCGATCGTCGCGCGGCTGCGCATGGCCCGCCGGAGCTGGGACGCCTCCTCCTCCAGTTCGCGATAGCGCCTGAGGTCGTGTGTGGCCTGCGCCAGATGGCGCTCGTAACCGCGCTGGGCGACGGCCGTGTGGTCGTGGGCCGTGGGGGTGTCGGTGTGCCGGTAGGCGCGTTCGATGCGGGCCAGTTCCTCGTGGAAGCCGGTGACGTCCTCGACGTGGTGCAGAAGCGCTGTGACCTCCCCGCCGGGGTCGAGGACGGGGCTGCTGACCGGGCTCCAGTACTTTTCCCGGAAGCCGGTGGGGCTGCCGGAGAAGGGGACGTCGTACTTCAGGACGGGCAGGGCCTGGACCGTCCCGGTCGCCAGGACACGCCGGAACAGCGCGTCCAGGTCGCGCATGCCGCCCGCGCCCGGGTCCTCGGGGCTGGCGGGGTAGGCGTCGAAGATGTGCCGCCCGACCACTTCGCCCCGCTCACGGAACGTCGCCTCCTCACAGGCGCGGTTGACCTCCAGGATCACCAGATCGGTGCCGAGCACCAGCAGGGGCGAGGTCGTGGCGCGGAATATGGCCTCGAAGTCGGCGGGGGACGGGGGAGACGGAGCCATATCTCTACTCATGCTCCAAGTCCGGCGTTCAATGCATGCCGCCTCCGCGCGCGGTGCTCCCCGCCGCCGTCCGCCGGTTGAGGGGCTTCACGGCCGTCCGCCGGGTCGTCCATGGTGTCGGTGCGAGGAAGGCCGGAACGGTACGGACCGGAGGGGAATACGGCGAGAACGACACCTTTGGCTGGATCGTGGCGGTTGGGTGGTTGGCGTCCGGCCCACTCGGCAACAGACCAGTATCGAGCGGGTTCCCGGAGCCCGGCAGCCTACGTTCAGGAGCGCGCAGTGACACCTCGTACGACCATGACCGCGATCGCCCTCACATCGGCTCTCCTCGTGGCGGCCTGCGGTGGGGCGGAAGGAGGGGCGGGGGGCGACGTGAGCACGTCTCCGACGGCCGGACCGCCCGGGCAGTCCGGACGGTCGGGGGACACCGGGCGGAGCGCCTCGCCCTCCGGGGACGCCGGCGCGCCCCCGTCCGCCTCCCCGTCACCGTCTCCGCCCGGGAGCGGGGCGGAGGGCGTGGTGCTGCGCGACACCTCCCGCAGGACGGGGGCCGCCCGGGAGGCGGGTGTGAACGACTTCCCGGAGCTGCGCGGGGTGCGGGTGGGCATCCACGACACCTACGACCGGGTCGTCTTCGACTTCGACGAGGGCACTCCGCGGTTCGTGGCCGAGTACGTGGACACCCTGCACCAGGACGGCTCCGGCGACGTCATCCCCCTCAAGGGCGACCAGGACCTGAAGATCTCCTTCCTCCGGTCCGTGCCCGCCACCGACTTCGACGACGGCGGCAAGAGCACCCCCGTCATCCGCGAGCTGCGGCTGGTGAGTTACTTCGAGGGCGAGACGCTCTTCGGCGTCGGCGTCGACCCCGAGGGCGACGGCCCGGCGGGTTTCCGGGTGACCACGGGCAAGAACAAGATCATCCTGGACATCTCCCACCGGACGGCCGGCTGACGGCCCCCGGGAGGCGGGTCCGGGAGCCTTTCGGCCGGAAACCGCTGTTGCTAGGGTGACGGCCACCCGCTCGGCACCGTTGGTATGAGCGGGCTTGGGGGCTTTTTGTTCCGGGGGGAACGCGGAATGCCGCCTTCACGGCGCCGGGGATCGATTCCACCGGTGTCCGGGAGCGGAACTCCGCCACGGCTGGATGCGCACCGGTACGACCGCACTCGCCCGAGCATCCCGGTGTCTGCGGCAACCAGCCGTCCACGCACAGGAGTTCACAGTGAAAAACCGTTCCGCCGCGACCGCGATCGCCCTCGTCTCCGTCCTCGTGGTGGCGGGCTGTGAGGAGGGGGCGCGGGACGACGCGGCACCGACGCCGACGGCCGGGGAGTCCCGGTCCGCCGACGCGTCCGTGTCCGCGTCTCCGGAGGTGAGCGGGCCGGAGGAATCCCGGACCCCGGAGCCCGGGGGGTCCGGAGGTCCCGGAGACGGCGGCGGGGCCGCCTCGCCGACCGCCGGCGGTGACGGCGGCGGCTCCGGGGCTGTCCCGTCCTGGGGCACCGCCCGCAAGGACGGCGAGGCCGAAGGGGTGGACCCGGCTCTCGCCCCGAAACTGACGGCGGTACGGGTGGCCGGCCACGACGCCTACGACCGGGTCACCTTCGAGTTCGACGGCGGTGTCCCGGCGCACATGGTCGCCTACCTGGAGCCGCTGCACCAGCCCGGAAGCGGCACCCCGGTCCCCGTCGAGGGCGAGCACTCCGTCGAGGTCGTCCTGGTCGGGGCCCTGCCGGAAGGCGAGTACGGCGGGAAGGAGCAGACCTCCGGCGTCCGCGAGATCACCAAGGTGGGCCTGTTCGAAGGGGAACTGCGGGTCGGTATCGGCCTCGACACCGAGGGCGACGGCCGGGCGGGCTTCCGGCTGGTCACGGAGGCGAACCGGCTCCATGTCGACATCACCCACGGGGCGTCCCCGGTGTGATCCCGCGTCCGCTCCGGCCCGGCACTCCGCCGCCGGGTCGGGGCGGGGCCTGTCCCGCCGGTCCCGCGGGATCGCCGGCTCCGGATGCGCCGCCGCCCCGCCCTGGCCGCCACGGCCGCCGTACCCGCCTCCGCCACGCCCGCGGGCGGCCTGAACGAGGTGCTGTTCGTCGGCGACAACCGGGAAGGGACCGCCGACGTCATCGAGTCCGCCGGCGACTACGCGAAGGTCGGCCGGATCGACGTCGTCCCCGACAGGAAGGAGCGGATGCGGGGGATCTACCTCAACCCGATCAGGCTCGCCTTCTTCCGCGGTATCCGCCGGACCGTCGGCGCGGCCACGGCATGTCGACGAAACCGCTGCGGGTGGTCGCCGACGGGCACGGAGGCCACCTTCCGGCCGGTCGCGAAGTCGATCGCGGTGACCTGGTCGGATCCGCTCCCGGAGACCACGCGGTGCCTGCCGTCGCCGCTCACCGTCGCCCGGTACGGCCTGGAGACCGCCACCAGCGGGCCCTCCTCCAGCGTCGCGCGGTCCACGACGGTGGCGTAGTCGTCCATCGTCCCGGCGACGCACAGCCTGGTGCCCAGGGGGTGCGCGTGGGACACGTCCCGGCCGGGTGGACCGGTCCCTCCGCCGGCTGACCCGCGTCCGTCACCCCGCCCCGGGGTCCGGGGGCCGGGGCGCCGGCGTGGACGTCCCGGCCCGTACGGGCGCATGACCGGAACGGATCGCAGCGGTCGGGCCGGGCCCGGGCCCCGCCGGGCAGAGTGGACGCCGAGACACCGAAGGGAGGCCTTGTGATCTCGGCACTCAACCGGCTCGTCGACCTCGTGGAGGAGCACCTCGCCGAGCCCGTCGCCGAAGAGCTCGACGTCCGTGGACTGGCCGGGGAGCTCGGCACGACCGAATACCACCTGCGCCGCATGTTCTCGTCGCTGGCCGGCATGCCGCTGTCGGAATACGCGCGCCGGCGCCGCATGACCGTCGCCGCCGCCGACGTGGTCCGGGGTGAGGACGGTCTGCTGAGCATCGCGGTCCGGCACGGATACGGCTCGGCCGAGGCGTTCGGGCGTGCGTTCCGCGCGGTCCACGGCGCCGGCCTCGGTGACGTGCGCCGTGACGGAGGCCCCCTTCGCACACAACCGCAGCTCAGGTTTCACCTGACCGTCGAAGGGAGCGTCCCCATGGACACCCGACTCATCGACCGCCCCGCGTTCCGCCTGGCCGGGCACGCGGCCCGGGTTCCGCTCATCCACCAGGGCGTCAACCCGCACATCCAGCGGCACGTCGCCGCACTGCCGCAGGAGGAGCATCCCCGGCTGAAGGACCTCGGCGACACCGAGCCGGGAGGCCTGCTGCAGGTCTGCGACGACCTCGACCCCGACGGCACGGAGGGGAGCGAAATGACCTACCTGCACGGGGTCGCCGTCTCCCGGGACACGCCGGTCCCCGGTGACCTCGACACCATCGAGGTACCGGCCGGCAAGTGGGCGGTCTTCCGCACCGCCGGACCGTACCCGCAGGCCCTGCAGACGACCTGGGCCGCGACCGCGGCCGAGTGGTTCCCCTCCAACCCGTGGCGTCTGAGGCCCGGCCCCTCGATCGTCGCGGTCCTGGAGCGTGCGGAGGACTTCGGCACCGCGACCTGCGAGCTGTGGCTGCCCGTCGAACCGGCGTGACGGATCGCGGTACGGGACCGGCCCAGGCTGCCGGGTAACCCCTCCGGCCGGTGCTCCTCGCGTGCGGCGGCACAGCGGACGGGCCCGCAGCGCGCCCCTCGGCGCTGCGGGCCCGGACCGTGTGGACGGCCGCCGCCGGCCGTCCACACGGCCCGGTCGGCCCGGGCACGCGTCCGGTCCGGCGCTCGCCGGTCCCACCGCTTCGTCCGTGCACGGCTCTTGCCGTTCCGCGACGGCCGCCTCTGTCGTCTCGGGAGCGCTCCCACGCTTCTTCGTCGGCACCCCGGCGTGCACACGCCTCCGTCCGGTGCGTCAATGAATCGATTCATCAAGGC
The DNA here is from genome assembly GCF_043660855.1 of Streptomyces shinuiensis. Classification (NCBI taxonomy): domain Bacteria; kingdom Bacillati; phylum Actinomycetota; class Actinomycetes; order Kitasatosporales; family Streptomycetaceae; genus Streptomyces; species Streptomyces shinuiensis. Next base: position 3,388,794 of record NZ_JBIHML010000001.1, read on the forward strand.
TCTTCCCCCCCACCCGTGGGCGCGCCACCCCCGACAAGGAGCCGCCATGACTGCCCACAGCACAACCGTAAGACCCCGCTCCCGCCTCAGAGGGCTGTACGCCGTCGCGTCCGCCGCGCTGCTGGCCGCCGTTCGCTCGTCGCCCTGCCCGCGCAGGAGGCCGGCGCCGCCGCCGACGCCTCCTACACCGTGCGCGCGGTGGTCGACGGCGCCGAACAGGCCGCCTCCGCACCCTCGCTGCGCTTCACCGGCGGCAACCACCTCGACGTACCGCTCTCCCGCCCCGGCTCCGCCTACACCCCCGTCGAGGCCTCCCCCGGCGACCTGGACGGTGACGGCCGGTACGAACTGGTCGTCAAGTGGGACCCGGACAACGCCAAGGACAACTCCCAGTCCGGCACCACCGGCAACGTCTACATCGACGCCTACCGCCTCAGCGGCCACGTACTGTCTCGCCCGGTTCGAGTCTCAGCCGTGCGGCCGCGTACTCCTGCTCGATCCCGGCGCTGACCGGCCGTGCTCTGCGAGCCCGGGCGAGGCCGGTACGTCCGCTTGTGTCGCTCGCAGCTCCTCCTCCACGGTGTGTCCCTCTTCCCGGCACTGCCCGAGGGCTCGTCTTGCACGGCCCATCCCATGGAACCCCCTCATCCGTTGGATGACTCGACGGAGGTAAGTCACCGGTCGCGGTTGACGACCGCCAGGTCAGGGGACGAGGACGACCTTGCCCAGCGTGGCGCGGGTCTCCAGCGCGCGGTGGGCGCGGGCGGCCCGGGCCAGCGGGAAGTGGTGGACGGGCGGGACGAGGACTCCCCCGGCGGCCAGCGCCATGGCCTCCTCCTCCAGTGCCCGGATGTTCTCCATGCCTCCGATGCGGTCGAACATCGGCTTGCCCAGCACCGAGCGCGAAGTGACCTTCGACTCCCGCTGCTCCTCCTCGCTCAGCACGGCCTGCCCTTCGGGCGAGAAGCCGGTGGAGGCGTAACCGTAGGAGAGGTGGGAGCCGCCGGGGGCGAGGAGGACGGTGGCCCTGCGGCCGGGACCGCCGCCGACGCCTTCGAAGAGATACGTGACAGGCCGGTCCCCGAACTTCTCCCGGATCCGCTCGGCCCAGTCGCTCCGGGCGTAGTCCACCGCCAGGTCCGCACCCAGGTCATTCACCGCCCGCACTTTCTCCGGCCCGCCCGCCGCGCCGACGACGGTGGCGCCCCTGTGCCGGGCGTACTGCACGAGGAGCGAGCCGATGCCTCCGGCGGCAGCCAGGACCAGCACCGTGTCGGCGGGGGAGAGGTCGGCGAAGCGGAGGATGCCCATGGCGGTACGGCCGGTGCCGACCAGGGCGACGGCGTGGTCCTCGCTCAGGCTGCCGGGCAGCGGGTGCAGCCGCTCGGCGCCGGTTACGGCCAGTTCGGCGTACCCGCCGGGCGCCATGCCCAGGTGGGCGGCGACGCGGCGGCCCAGCCACGCCGGATCGACGCCCTCGCCCAGCGCGTCCACCGTGCCGGCGACCTCCCGCCCGGGGACGGTCGGCAGCTCGGCGGGTGCGGGGGCCGGGCCGAGCCGCAGTCCCTCGCGCAGGGCGGTGTCCACCAGGTGCACCCCGGCGGCCGCGACGGCGATCCGCACCTGGCCGGGGCCGGGCTCGGGGTCCGGGATCCGCTCGTAGCGGAGGTTCTCGGCAGGTCCGAAGGCGTGCAGACGTGCGGCATGCATGATCTCTCCCCGTGACTGGCGGGCGGGCGGGCGGCCGACCGGTCCGGCGGCCGACCGGTCCGGCGGTCGGCCGGTCCGGCGGTGACCACTCTCCGGTCTCAAGCAGGCTTGAGGTCAAGGCCGTTGAGTCAGGGGCCCTGGGGAGAGCGGCGGGTTCACGCCCTGGGGAAGCGGGTCTGGAGGTCCCAGACCACGGGGTTGTCGCCCAGCCCCTCGTGGATGTCGGTGAGGTCGGCGATCAGGTCGTGCAGGAAGTCGCGGGCCTCGCGGCGCAGCTCACCGTGGTTGACGGTCAGCGGGGGCTCGTCGGCGGGCAGCCACTCGGCGGTGACGTCCACCCAGCCGAAGCGGCGCGCGAAGTGGAGGCTGTCGGCCGACTCCACGAAGTCCAGTTCGGCGTACTGCGGCTTGGCGGCGCGGCTGCCGAGCGGGTCGCGGTCGAGGCGCTCGGCGATGTCGCACAGCGCCCAGGCGAAGTCGAGCACCGGTACGGTGCCGCGCGCGGTGGACAGCTCCCGGTCCGTCTCGGTGTCCGCGAGGTAGACGTCGCCGCAGAACAGGTCGTGCCGCAGCGCCCGCGTGTCCGCCGAGCGGTAGTCGGTCTGCGGCGGGTCGGGGAAGCGGCGGGAGAGGGAGTAGCCGATGTCGAGCACGGAAGCGATGGTGGCACGGCGGGGCGTGCGCACGCCCACCGGGCGGGGCGGGGGCTGCTTCCGGCCGTCGTCGGGACCGGTCTCCTCAGGCTGCCGCTCGACGACGAACGATCCCTTGCCGTGCACCGTGACGATCGGCCCTCGCTCGCGCAGTACCGCACCTGCCGGGACGGCGAGGCGACCGAGCCGCCATGCGAGGGCGTGACCGTGCTGCGCTGCTCCTGCCCCTTCCCCTGCCGTGGAGAGGAACCATGGAACGCGGAGGGCGCCCGGACCGCATGTGCGATGCCGGGCGCCCTCGCGAGGCGTCGGGCGGTCAGACGCTGACGCCGAAGTCCTTGGCGATGCCGGCCAGGCCCGAGGCGTAGCCCTGGCCGACCGCGCGGAACTTCCACTCCGCGCCGTGGCGGTACAGCTCGCCGAAGACCATGGCGGTCTCGGTGGCGGCGTCCTCGCTCAGGTCGTAGCGGGCGATCTCGGAGCCGCCGGCCTGGTTGAGGATGCGGATGTAGGCGTTGCGCACCTGGCCGAAGTTCTGGCTGCGGCTCTCGGCGTCGTAGATGGAGACCGGGAAGACGATCTTGTCGATGTCGGCGGGCAGTGCCGCGAGGTTGACGTTGATCTGCTCGTCGTCGCCCTCGCCCTCGCCGGTGCGGTTGTCACCGGTGTGGACGATCGCCTGGTCCGGGGTGGCCTTGTTGTTGAAGAAGACGAAGTGCTGGTCCGAGTAGACCTGGCCGTTCGCGTTGACCGCGATGGCGCTGGCGTCGAGGTCGAAGTCGGTACCGGTGGTCGTACGGACGTCCCAGCCGAGGCCGACCGTCACGGCGGTCAGGCCGGGGGCCTCCTTGGTGAGCGAGACGTTGCCGCCCTTGGACAGGCTTACAGCCATGGGGATGCCCTTCTGTGGTGTTTCCGTGCTGGCCCTTACTGGTCCATTTCCTACCCTCTCCAACGCCGACGGTGGGGGACCGGGTTCCATGTTTCTTTGCTTTCTTTACCTTCCTGGCAGGGGAGGCGGTGAGGAGGAGGAGCCGGAAGGCCGGGAAAACGCCGTGACGGCGGGCCCGGAGGGCGGGATCATGGGGGCCATGTCCGGGCCCTATCTCATCCGCGGCTCGGTCTCCCTGCCGGAGGCCGAGCTGAACTGGCGTTTCTCGCGCTCGTCCGGGCCTGGCGGCCAGCACGTCAACACCAGCGACAGCCGGGTCGAACTCCGCTTCGACCTCGCGCGCACCGAGGCGCTGCCCGGGGTCTGGAAGGAGCGGGCCCTGGACCGGCTGGCCGGCCGGCTGGTGGACGGAGTCCTGGTCGTCCGGGCCGCCGAGCACCGCTCCCAGTGGCGCAACCGCGAGACTGCGGCCGTACGCATGGCCGCGGTGCTGGCGGAGGCGACCGCGCCGCCGCCGCGCCCGCGCAGGAAGGGCAAGGTCCCGCGTGGGATCAACGAGCGGCGGCTGCGGAACAAGAAGCACCGCTCCGACGTCAAGCGCGGCCGCTCCGGCCGCGACTGGGGGTAGGCCGGCCGGACCGGTCCACTCCTCGCTGCTCAGTACCGGGGCTGTGCAGGCGTCCGCCGCCGGAAGGCGACGGCGGTGACGACCGCGGCGACGGCGACGAGTACCGCGGCTCCGATGCCGATGGCCGCCCAGGGCGGTCCGCTGTCGTCCGAGCCCTCCTGTGCGGCGGCCTGCTCCTTCTCCCGATTCTCGCCGGGCTTGGCGGTGGGCGGTCCCTCGTTCTCGCCCTTGCCGTCCGCGGGGGAGGGAGACCTGGAGGCTTCGAGGGAGGCGTAGTACTTGGAGAAGATCGGGCTCACATCCGCCGGCCCGGGGTCGCCGTCACCGTCGACGAGGACCTGCGCGGGTCTGACGATGCCGTGCCCGAGGTACATGCTGGGCTCCTCACCCCGCTGCGACATCCCGGTCGTCTCGATCATCACGCGCAGGACCTGGTGGTGGGTCCAGTCGGGGTGCTCGGCCCATATGAGGGCGGCCGAGGCGGACGCGATGGCGGACGCCACGCTGGTGCCGCCGGGATCGCCGGGAGCGGAGAGTGCGAGGTGAGGGCCGTAGTTCGAGAAGTCGGCCACCGTTCCGGTCTCGTCGACCGCGCCTACTGGCACAACGCCCGGGAGGACTGCAGGGTAGTCCCTCGTTTCAACCCGACGGCCGTCATTTCCTGAGGCAACGAAGATCAGCTTGCCGCGCTCATTGGCTTCGTCAATCGCGTCTTGCATCTCGGCGAGAGTCCCATCGTCCAGATTGGAGACACCTTGCGAAATGTTGATGACCTTGGCCTCACTCCGAGCCGCATACCGGATCGCGTTGACGAGTGTCTTGTCCCAACTGGTGACGAAGTCCGCTTTGATGTGCGTCCGTACGGGAAGGATCTTCGCTTCGGGAGCCAGGCCTCGGAGGCTGTTCCCCGTCCCGGAACCGGCGATCAGCGCGGCCATTTCCGTTCCGTGGCCACTTACGTCTTCGTGAGGTTCGGGGGCTTTTGCGGCGAAGCTCTTCCCCGGCAGCAACCTGCCCTCCAAACCAGGGACCGGCTTCACCCCGGAGTCGACGACGGCAACCGTCACGCCCTTGCCCTTGCTGACCTTCCACAGCCCTGAGGTGTTCATGGCGTCGAGGTACCACTGCTGATCAGGCCTGATGTCGGCGAGGGCAGGAGGTGCAAGCAGCCCCAGAGACATGAGCATGGCCGTGAGCAGACCGACCAAGGTCAGTGCTCGTCTCTGTGTGGAGGGGGCATGGGATCGCATGGGACAGTGCACTTCCTCGGATTTAGTCGATGACCGGCGGCACCACGTCCCGCCGCCCTGCCCAGGTCTCCTCGTCCTCGGCCAGGTAGTCGGGACGATCCTGTCCACGCCGCCGGTTCTCCGACGGCGAACTCGTGCCGGCCGGTCGCCCCGCCACGCCCGGATTGGTGTTTCCCCGGACAAGGCCGGTGCCGCCTGGAGTGAAACTGGCGCTCTTGGAGCCACTTCCCGTACGGGACGCTCCTGACGGGCTGCCTGGCGACGGAGCGAAGGGACGTCCAGAGGGCGCGCCCCTGCCCGCCGGGGCCCCGCCTCCCGCGGTGCTCGGAGAACCACCCACCGGACGGCCCGTGGGAGCACGGTCGCCGGCGACAGTTCCGCGTGGAGTCCCGGTGCCGGGCGCGGGGTTGCCCGTGTGGCGAGGCGTGCCGCCCATGATGCCGTCCTTTACCGGGCCTCGTGGCGAAGGGCTGCCTCCACTGCTGCCAACCGACGGCCTGCCCCCGGTGGGGGCGCGACCCGTCTGCCGGACTGGTCCGGTGGGTGGTAACGGAGCCATCGCGGGAGAGGACGGACCGGCGGACTGCTGAGCGGGGACGGGCGCTGCGGTCTGCGGCCGCTGCTCGGCAACGGGAAGAGGGGCGACGGAATCGAGCTTCGTATTCGTGGAGCGGTCGAACGCCGGAGCGGGACGGTCGGCGGCGGGGGAGGAGAGTACCTCCGACCCTTCTCCGACGGGGACGCTCCTGTCGAAAGCGGTACCTGAATCAGGGTACGCAGTCGACTCCTTTGCGCCTCCGCTCGGTGTTGCGACCGATGCGCCTGGGCCGGATCGCCTTTCCTCCCGCGCGTCAGGCAGCGGCTTGAAGTCCGGTTCCTCCGCCGCGCGGAGACTCTCCCCGGTCGTCCTGTAGTACGACGACAACCGGTTGAGCTGGTTGATCGCCTCCTGGCGCTTGCTCTCCTCGCGCTCCTGGCGGGCCTTGTCCTTCTCCGGGTCGGCGTAGCACATCAACTCGGGCTCGGGGATGGCGGCCTTGGCCTCGGTCAGCGCCTGGCCGGCGTTGACCATGTGCTGCCCGAGCGTGCGGACGTAGGCGGCGAACCGCATGGACTCCAGGGCGAACTGACGCCCCCACTCGCGGAAGGCGTCGCCGCCCTCACCGTCCCACTCCACGCGGTCGATGTGGGTGCGCAGTTCGCTGCCGATGCCGTCCATGTCGGAGCCGGCCTCGCCGAGGGCCTGGCCGCGCGATGTCAGCAGGCCGGGGTCGGCTTTCGCGACCATCGCGTTGAGTGCGGCGAGCGACTTGCCCTCGAACTCTCCTGTAGCCATTCCTGCCCCCCTTAGTCGAAGTCCGTGTCCGCGTCGAGGGCTTTCCTGTTGCCTTCGGAGGAGGAGTCCTGGCCCTTCTCCGGGCCACCCCGCCGGCTTGCCGACCGGTGCTCGTCCACCTGTGTCTGGATGGCCTGGAAGCGCTGCCGCTGGTCCGCCTCGACGTTGCCGTAGCCCCTGTCCACGATCTCGGTGGCGATCCCCAGCGCCTCCAACTGATCGCCGAACAGACGGGAGAGGGATTCCAGGCGCGTGTGCACCTTGTCATAGAGGGCTGACAGGTCTTCCGCCGCGCTGAAGCCCGTGCCGTACGCGTCCGGGGTGACGGTCTGTTCGCCGATCTGCTTGTGGGACGCCGGGGACTTGCCCAGCTCGCCCAGGAGTTCGTCGATTCGGCCCTTGAAGGCGGTGAGCGTCTCGGCCTGGTAGTTCAGGCTCTTGCCACCGCCGAAGTCACGCTCGCCCGTCACGCCGTGCCTCCGTCCCCCGATTAGTCGCCACGCTGTGCCAAGGTCGTGTCACGTCAGTGTAGTCAGCGGGCGGCCCGGCCCGTCGGGGGCTGTGGACGGCGGGTGCGCTTTCCGGCCGGACGGGCCGGGCGGCCGTTACGCCAGGTGGCGGTAGCGTCCGCGGAAGTACGTCAGGGGCCTGCCCTCCGAGGACGGCAGCGAGGTGGTCAGCACCCGGCCGATCACCAGCGTGTGGTCTCCCGCGCCCACCCGCTGCTCGGTGCGGCACTCCACCGTCGCCAGCGCGCCGTCGACCAGGGGGGCGCCGGAGGTCTCGCCGCGGGTGCAGGGCATGTCCTGGAAGAGCAGGCGGTCGCTGACGCGGCCGCGCATGGAGAAGCGGCCCGCGATGTGGCGCTGGCCCTCAGCGAGCAGGGAGGCGGCCCACAGCGGCTGCCGTTCGAGCAACTCGTCCACCCGGGAGCCCTCGCGCACGCTGACCAGTACCAGCGGCGGGTCCAGGGAGACGGAGAGGAAGGAAGTCGCGGTCATGCCCACGTCCTCGCCGCGCGGCCCGTCCTCCGGGTCGTGCGCCGTCACCAGTACCACGCCTGCGGCCAGTCGTGCCAGGGCCGCGCGGAACTCCTCCTCGCCCACCCCCTCAGGATGCGGGATGCCGGAGGAGTGGCGCGAGGTCGAAGTGGGGGCGTTCCGGGACATCTGCTGCTGTGGTGTCGGGTGCACACCCCGCACGCTAGACGCTGCCCCGGGGGCCCGCATCGGACCTCGGGACCAGACCGGACCTAGGTACACCGGCTGAATGATCCGCAGGTCAGGGCTGGGATTTGCGTTCGGTACGGGTGTGGTCCGGGGTGGAGTGCTCCCGTGTGCGCGGTCGTGCGTGCGCACTCCGCTGTGACATGAGTCACACACAGGGGCAATCGTTGACCCTGTGTACCGGACGGACAGCTCGCTGTGATTCAGTGGCCTGAAGACAGGAGGAAGTCCGAAACCGGATCATCTGGAGTCACCCACTCGAGTCTCAGGGGGAGGGCGGATGGAAGCCGAGTCGGAGCCGTACGTGCGCCTCGCCGCCCTGCGCAGGCTTCACCAGTCCATGGCGGACCTCAACACCGCGCGCAGTCTGGCGGACACCCTGCAGACCGTCGCCGACGGCATCGTGAAGGGCCTCGACTTCGAACTGGCCGCGGTCAATCTCGTCAAGCCCGACGGGGACCTCGTGGTGGCGGCCGTCGCAGGCAGCGAGGGCGCCGAGTCGATGATGGCGGGCCGTACGGGATCGCGGGCGGCCTGGGACCGGCGGCTGGCACTGGGGGAGCGCTGGGGCGAGCTGTGCTTCATCCCGTACACCGAGGCGTGGGTGCTGATGGACGACGACGTGCCGCAGTGGCACACCGCCGGGCCGGCCCCGCGGTACGCCGACGAGTGGCACCCGATGGATCTCCTCATGGCGCCGATGCACTCCTCCGACGGAGAGCTCCTCGGCGTCATCTCCGTCGACAAGCCGCGCAACGGGCGGCGCCCGGGCGCGTGGGGGCGCGAAGCGTTGCAGATGTACGCCTTCCAGGCGGGGATTGCGATCAGCAACGCCCGGCTGCGCGCAAACATGCAGCGCGCGCTGGTCCGTCTGGAACGCGAGCAGCAGGCGCTGCGGGCGAGCGAGGAGAGTTTCCGGCAGGCGTTCGAGTACGCGCCCAGCGGCATGGCGGTCACCGAGCTGGGCGGCGACCAGCACGGACGGCTGGTGCGCGCCAACGACGCGCTGTGCCGGCTGCTGGGCCGCCCGGCGGCGGCGCTGCGGCGCCACAGCTTCTCCGACCTCGTCCATCCCGAGGACCTGACGACCCTGCGGCGCACCTCCGCGGAAGGCGGCCGGGCCGAGCTGCGGCTGGCGCGGCGCGACGGCTCCTATCTGTGGGTCTCCCTGCGCAACTCGGTGGTGGCCGACGCCACCGACGGCCCGCGTTTCCTGCTCACCCACGTCGAGGACATCGAGGAGCGCAAGCGGCACGAGTTCCAGCTCGCCCACCGCGCCAGCCACGACTCGCTCACCGGCCTGCCCAACAGCGCCGAGCTGCGGGCCCGGCTCAGCGCGCGGCTGTGCGACAAGCCCACGCCGGCGCCCGACGCCGCGCAGATGGGCCCCGGGGGAGTCGGCGGCGTCCTCGACGGCGGGTTCGGCCCCCGGGGCTTCGGTGCCGGCGGATTCGGCCTCGACGGCTTCGGGCGGGGCGGTCCGGGGCCGAACGGTTACCGGGACGGCTTCGGGGGAGTCCTCCCGGAGACGGCCGGCGGCTACGAGCACCACGTCCACACCATTGCGCCCGCGAGCGACGACCCCTCCGAGAAGGGACTGGCGGTCCTCTTCTGCGATCTCGACGGCTTCAAGTCGATCAACGACCGCTTCGGCCACCACTGCGGCGACGCCGTGCTGATCGAGGTGGCGAGACGTCTTTCGAGTGGTGTTCGCGACAATGACACCGTCGCACGGCTGGGTGGTGACGAATTCGTCGTCCTGGCGGACGGGCTGTGCCGCGGCGACGCCGCTGACCTGGCCGTACGGCTGCGCAACGCGATCATTCCGCCCATCCGCGTGGAGGGGCGCGCGGTGCGGGTGGGGGCGAGTTTCGGTATCGGCTGGGCGGGGTGCGGGATGTCCGCCGAGGAGGTCCTGCACTCCGCCGACCAGCGAATGTACGTCGAGAAGCGGTCGCGTTCCAAGGCCCACCGCCGGGCCGGATGAGGTCCGGGCGGGCCCGGGCGCCGGGTGTGTCGCGAGGCGCGGCGCGAGGGGTCACAGGCACCGCGCTCTTTAACCCGAAAGAGGTAGGCTGCGCCGGGCAGGCACCCGTCATGGAGGAGCGCACGGAATGACCGCCGGTAACAACGGCTCGGGCACGCCGGAGAACGACGACCCGTTCGCCTACCTCTACCGCTCCGAGGGCGGTACGGGCGGTGACGGAGGTGCCGCGGCGTCACAGCCGGGAGTGCCTCGCACCTCGTACAACCACGTCCGTGCCGTGGGCGAGCGCCGCTACGGCGGGCAGCAGGGCCAGCAGCAGGCGCCGCCGCCGCACCAGCAGCAGGCGCACCAGCCCAGTGCGCACTACGCGGCCCCCGAGACCGTGCCCGGCGGCCGTGCCGCCGCGCGGCGCGAGGCCGCCGCGGCCGGTCCGGCCGGCCGGGGACGGGGCCGCAACCACAACGGCCTGCTGGTCGGCGCGCTGGCGGTCGTCGCCGCGGTGGTCCTCGGCGTGGGCGCCGCGGTCTTCTTCAGCGACGGCGACGACGCGAACGCCAACCAGACCGGCGGCGTCCAGGCCGCCACCTCCGGAGCCGGCGAGGGCGAGAGCGGCGGAGGCGACGGGGACGAGCAGGACAAGGACGCCGAGAAGAACAAGGAGAAGAAGCCGGGCACCCTCCCCTCGGAGGACGCGGCCAGCCTCCAGCTCGGCGGCGGCGCGACCACGGACAAGGCCGTCCAGGGCGCCGAGTCCAGGAGCGGTGCGTACGTCACCGGCCTCGACAAGCCCGGCTCCTCGGCGACCTGGACCTTCGAGGTTCCCGAGGACGGCAAGTACACGCTGTTCGTCGGCTACGGGGTGCCGGGCAAGGACGCGGGCCCCACGCTCGCCGTCAACGGCACGCCCCGCAAGGATCCGCTGAACATGAAGAACTTCGCCAAGGCGGGCGAGGGCGAGTGGGAGAAGGGCTGGACGCGCACCTTCGCCTGGGTCGACCTGAACAAGGGCACCAACACCGTCAGGATCTCCTGCGAGAAGGGCGACCGGTGCGGGTTCGTCCTCGACCGGGTCTGGCTCAAGGAAGGCCACGTCCGCGGCTGACGCCGCCGTGGCAGGCCGGGACAGGGGTCCGCGGCGCGGCGCGGGCGCGTCAGCCGCCGACCACCTTCAGGAAGGCCGCCACCGTCCGCGCCATCGCCTCCCGCGCCGGGAGCAGGTACCCGCGGGGATCGACGGCCCGCGCGTCCTCGGCGAGGTAGGCGCGGACGGCTCCGGTGAAGGCGGTGTTCAGCGCCGTCCCCACGTTGATCTTCGTCATTCCGGCCGCGACCGCCCGCCGCAGCTCCTCGTCCGGCACCCCGGAGGAGCCGTGCAGCACCAGCGGCACGGGGACGGCCTCGCGCAGCTCGCCGATGAGGACGTGGTCGAGGACGGCGGTGCGCTCGGTCATCGCGTGGGAGCTGCCGACCGCGACGGCCAGGGCGTCCACCCCGGTGGCGGCCGCGTACGCCGCGGCCTCGGCGGGGTCGGTGCGTACACCGGGGGCGTGCGCGTCGAGCGTGCCGCGCCCGTTCTCCGGCTCCCCGTCCTCCGGCTCACGGTCGCCGGGCTTGCCGCCGATCCGGCCCAGCTCGGCCTCCACCCACATCCCGTGCGCGTGGCCGAAGCGCACGGCCTCCGCCGTGGCCGCCACATTGGCGGCGTAGGGCAGCTTCGAGGCGTCGAACATCACCGAGCCGAACCCGGCCTCCGGTGCGGCACGCAGCAGTTCGGGGCTCTCCACATGGTCCAGGTGCAGCGCCAGCGCAGCGCCGGAGGCCCGTGCCACGGCCGCCGCCGCGGCGGCGACGGGGGCGAGCCGGCCGCCGTGGAAGCGCACGGCGTTCTCGGAGACCTGGAGGATGGCGGGCATGCCGACGGCCTCCGCGCCGGCGGCGATCGCCTCGGCGTGCTCCAGGGTGATGACGTTGAACGCGGCGACGCCGCGGCCGGACGCGTGCGCGTCCGTCACGAGTTCCCCGCCGCCGACCAGCGGCATGCCCGCCCCTCCTCCGTGCCCGTCTCCCGTGCCCGCCTTCTCCGCTCGCCGCCGTCCCGCCGACGCCTGGCGGACGGCCCGTCAGACGGCCGCCATCTGCCGGTCGATCCGCACCCCGGACAGCAGCTCCTCGTACAGCACCCGGTCGAACTCGCCCGCCGCCTCGGCCCGTACGGTCGCCGCCGACAGGGCGGCGGCGCGGGCCAGCCGGTCCGGCCAGGGCAGGCCCTCCACGAGTCCGGACAGCAGCGCGGCCACCACCGAGTCCCCCGCCCCCGTCGGATTGCCCGCCAGCCGCCGGGGCGGCTCGACTCGCCAGACGCCCTCCGGGGTGAGGCCCAGCAGCCCGTCCTCGCCCAGCGAGGCGACCACGGAGTGCGCCCCGCGCCGCTGCGCGAGCCGAGCGGCCCGCAGCGGCTCTGTGGTGCCCGTTATACCGGCCAGCTCATGGGAGTTGGGTTTGACGACGTCCGGCCGGGCGGCCAGCCCGCGCAGCAGCGGCTCCCCGCTGGTGTCCAGCAGCACGGGCACGCCCGAGGTGCGTGCGGCGCGCACCAGCGTTCCGTACGCCCCCACGGGCACTCCGGGCGGCAGGCTGCCGCACAGGGCGACGGCGGTGGCGTCACGCAGCAGCCCGCCGTAGACCTCCAGGAAGCGCCCCCACTCGGCGGGGGCTATCTGCGGGCCGGGCTCGTTGAGCACGGTGGCGTCGCCGGACGCCTCGTCCACGACCGTGACGGTGCGGCGGGTGTCCCCGTCGACGGCGATGAACGCGTCCCCGACCGGGCCCTCCTCCGTCACCTCCGACAGCAGCGCCCGCAGCCGGTCGCCGTTCGGGCCGCCGGTGAAGCCGGTCACCAGCGTCTCGTGGCCCAGCGCGCCCAGGACCCGCGCCACGTTCAGGCCCTTGCCGCCCGGACGCTCGGCGACCTCCCGGACCCGGTGGGAGGCGCGCGGCTCCAGACGGGGGACGCGGTAGGTGGTGTCCAAAGCCGCGTTGAGCGTGACGGTCAGGATCATCCGGTACTCCGCCTCCCACCGGCGAGTGTGAACGTTCGGCATACCCACGGTGGCGCGGGGCCGCCGACCGTGCGAGTGATCATGCCAAAGCGGAGGCGGTCGGCCCAGAGTGCGGAGACGCCTGCCCGCGCTCGATGTGGGAACGAGACCGGAACGCAATCAGCCTGTCGCGCCGCCGCGTACAACCCCGGCGGGCTCGGCGGTGTCCGGGAGGCGAGGGGGCACCACCCACTCGCCCCGGCGCATGACGCCCGCGACCCGGTAGCCGCCGTCCAGCACCACCAGATCGGCGTCCTTGCCGGGCTCGATCGACCCCACCCGGTCGGCGGCCCCCAGCAGCCGCGCCGGGTTGAGCGCCAGGGCCCTTACCGCGTCCTCGATCCGCAGGCCGTCCACCGTCACCGCGCGCCGCAGCGCCTCGTCCAGGGTGAGCGTGGAGCCCGCGATCGAGCCGCCCTCCACCAGCCGGGCGACGCCGTCGGTGACGCGCACCTTGAGCGGGCCGAGCGGATAGAGGCCGTCGCCCATCCCGGCCGCGCCCATGGCGTCGGTGACGAAGGCGACCCGGCCGGCACCGGCGCGGGCGAAGGCCAGTTCCAGGACGGCGGGGTGCAGATGGACGCCGTCGTTGATCAGCTCGACGGTGACCCGCTCGTCCTCCAGCAGCGCCGCCACCGGGCCGGGGGCGCGGTGCAGCAGCGCGGGCATCGCGTTGAACAGGTGCGTGGCGACGGTCGCGCCCGCCCCGACGGCCTCCAGCACGGCCTCGTAGGAGGCGTCGGTGTGGCCGACGGCCGCGATCACCCCGCTGTCGGCCAGCAGCCGCACCGACTCCAGACCGCCGGGCAGCTCCGGCGCGAGCGTGACCATACGCGCCGCGCCGCGCGCCGCCTCGACCAGTGTGCGCACGTCGGCCGGGTCGGGGTCGCGCAGCAGGCCGGGGTCGTGGGCGCCGCAGCGGCCGCGGGCGATGAAGGGGCCCTCGAAGTGGATGCCCGCCAGGTCCCCCTGCTCCACCAGCTCCGACAGCACGGCGGCCTGCCGGGCGAGTTCGTCCAGACCGCCGGTGACGGTGGAGGCGACCATCGTCGTGGTGCCGTGCGCGCGGTGGGTGGCGATCGCCCGCAGCGCCTCCTCGGCCGAACCCGCGGAGAAGGACGCCCCGCCGCCGCCGTGGACGTGCATGTCGACGAAGCCGGGCACGACCCAGTGGCCGGCCAGGTCGAGCGTGCCCGCCTCCCCGGGGACGTCGGCGGCGATGCGCGAGCCCTCCACCGTCACCCTGCCGCCCTCGGCCACGCCGTCCGGCAGTACCACCCGGGCGCCCGTCAGCACGGTGCGCCGCGCTCCGGCCGTCCGCGCTTTCGCCGTCCGCGGCCTCACCGGCCGGGTTTTCGCCGTCCGCGCCCCCGTCGTCTGCGCCGTCTTCGGATCGGTCATCGGCTCGCAACCTCCGCGGAGAGTAGGTCCCAGGCGAGGAGCCCCGCGCCCAGGCACCCGGCGGCGTCCCCCAGGGCCGCCGGAACGATCGTGGGGATGTGCTGGAAGGTGACCTTGGTGCGTACGGCCTCGCGCAGCGGCGCCAGAAGCGTCTCGCCCGCCTCCGCCAGCCCACCGCCGACGATCAGTACCCGCGGGTCCAGCAGGGTGATCGCGATGACCAGGCCCTCGGCGAGGGCGTCGACCGCGTCGCGCCAGACGGCGGCGGCCCGCGGGTCGCCCGCCTCCACGGCCCGGGCGGCACCGGCCGCCGTCGCCTCCGGATCACCGCACGCCCCGGCCCAGGCCCGGCCCACGGCGGCGGCGGAGGCGAACAGCTCCAGGCAGCCGCGCCGCCCGCAGCCGCACTCGGGCCCGCCGGGCCGTACGGTGATGTGGCCGATCTCGCCCGCGCCGCCGTGCGCGCCCGGCTCCACCCGGCCGTCGATCCCGACGGCACCGGCGATGCCGGTGCCCAGCGCCGTGAACAGGAAGCGGTCCACGCCAGCCCCCGCCCCGATCCGCCCCTCGGCCAGTCCACCGGTGCGCACGTCGTGCCCGAGGGCGACGGGCACCCCGCCCAGCCGCCCGGCCAGCAGGTCGCGCAGGGGCACGTCCCGCCAGCCGAGGTTGGCGGAGTAGACGGCCGTCCCCGCCGAGTCGTCGACGATCCCCGGCACCGCCACCCCCGCGGCCACGGGCTCGGCGCCGTACCGTGCGACCCCGGCCCGGCGCAGTCCGTCGGCGAACTCGAGCACGTTCTCCACCACGGCGTCCGGCCCGTCCTCCCGCCCGGTGGGCCGCCGCGCCTGGTGCAGCAGCGTGCGGCCGGGCCCGACGAGGGCACCCTTCAGCCCGGTGCCGCCCACGTCGAGGGCGACGACATACGCGGTTTCGTCATGCCGAGGATTCACGGGGGACAGTCTCACCTGTCACCCGCAAAAGGTCTAGTCCACTTCGCCGCCGGTCGCGGCGGGCAGGAGCACCACGCCGGGGTGGGTGCGGAGGGCACCCAGGGAGTCCGCCCGCACCTCCTCCGGGTAGGCGCGCGGCCCGGTGGGCCGGCGACAGCGGCTCGACCCGCTGGATGCCCGTCATGAGGCCGACGGCGGCGGCGTGGTCGACGACGAAGCCCTTCGTCCGTGAGACCGACCGGTCGCCCAGGCCACAGGAGAGCGGCCCGGGGGCTCGGGACCGGTCCGCAGGGGCCGATACGGGCGAACTCGTCGCCGTGCACGACGTGGTAGCGGGCGTCCCCCACCGAACCGAGACCTCGTCCACCGGCTCGGTCTCCAGCCGGGCGACGGCGGTCGGCAGCCGGCGGCGCAGAGCCCGGTCCTCGGTGTCGTCCCTGGCCATGAACCACAGGTACGGGTCGAGGCCGTCCCGGGCGTGCCGCGGGAAGCCGCCGTCCACGTCGCTCAGCGGCCGCCGGCGGGGGCCGTCCCCGGGCCGCTGCCCGGCGAATCCGAAGACGGGTCCCCGGATCACGGCCTGCGGGCAGCGCACGGACGCCTCGACGGTGCGGTACCCGGTGACCAGGGAGACGGGTCGTTCCGGGCCCGTACGCGGATGGTCAGGTGGTCGGGTGAATCCTCGCGGTGGTCCCCCGTGCACCCAGTGTGTTCACGCCGCCCCGCCGCGTCAGCCGGTTCCCGCCTTTTCCACACGTACAGTTCCCGGCGGTACGAGGGCGGTACGGGTGGTGCGAGCGGCACGGACGGGCGGCACGGACGGGTGGCACGGGGACGGCGCGGGCGACCGTACGGGCCCGGCGGGGTGCCGGCGCGCGCGTCAGCCCAGGACCACGCTGCGCGTGAGGTTGCGCGGCCGGTCCGGGTCCGCGCCGGAGGCCTCCGCCAGCGCGACCGCCAGGCGCTGGGCCCGGATCAGGTCGGCCATCGGATCCAGCGCCCGCTCGCCCGTGCCCGGGCAGTCCGAGTCCGCCAGCAGTGCCCCGCCCACCTGCGCGATGTCGCCGGACAGACCCTCCGGCAGGGAGCCCAGCAGCCAGACCACGCGGCCCGGGCGGGCGATCGCGATGGGGCCGTGGCGGTACTCCATCGCCGGGTACGCCTCCGTCCACGCGCCGGCCGCCTCGCGCATCTTCAGCGCCGCCTCCAGCGCCAGCCCGTACGTCCAGCCGCGGCCCAGGAACGTCCACTGCTCGGCGTCCAGCGCGGCCGGGGGCAGCGGCTGGACGACGGCCAGTTCCGCGTCGACCGCCGCCTGCCCGACCGGCTTCACCCCGGCCGGCGGCGCGCCGTGCCGCTCCAGGCCCGCACGCAGCAGCGCCAGCGCCGTCGTGGCGAAGCGGGTCTGGACGACCGACTCCTCGTCGGCCCAGTCCAGGACGGCGGTGTGGTCGGCGGTCTCCGTCACGGGCGTGGCGGGGTCGGCGGTCAGTGCGGTGGTCGGCACGCGGCCCCGCAGATGGGCCAGGAGGCCGAGCACCTCGGAGGTGGTGCCGGAGCGGGTGATCGCCACCACTCGGTCGTACGCGCGCCCGGCCGGGAACTCCGAGGCCGCGAAGGCGTCCGTCTCGCCCTGTCCGGCGGCCTCGCGCAGCGCCGCGTAGGACTGGGCCATGAACCACGAGGTGCCGCAGCCGGTCACCGCCACCCGCTCGCCCGGGCGCGGCAGCGCCCCGGCGGACCCGGACTCCGCCGCCGCCCGCCGCCAGCAGCCGGGCTGGGTGGCGATCTCGGCGGCGGTGCGGGACTGCTCTGCGGCGGCCATGCGGGGGGCTCCTCGTGACGTGACGGGGCGGGGTGCGGTGGGGGTGCGGTCGGCGGTGGATCCCGGCGGGCGGGTACACGCACGTGGATAGCAGCCCCGGCCCGGGAGAGTGAAGCACCGTTGTCGAAGCGATACGCGACGGGACGCGGGCCGTCCGGCCGCCGGGACGCGGTGTCCGAGCGCGGCAGTAGGTTGGAGTGGTGAGCACCGGCAGCGAGCGGCCGAGCGGCGGCAACGGCACCGGCGGCCTGTCCGAGGAGGACGAGGCCGTGCTCGCCGTCGAGCGCCGCGGCTGGCCGAGTCCCGGTGCCAAGGAGCGCGAGATACGCGAACGCCTGGGCATGTCGCCCACGCGCTACTACCAGGTGCTCAACGCCCTGCTCGACGACCCGCGCGCCCTGGCCCGCGACCCGGTCACGGTCAACCGGCTCCGCCGCCGCCGCGACGAGCGGCGCGGGCTGCGGTAGGGACGCGGTCCGCGGCCGGGGCGCGGCATGGGGCGCGGCCGTCGCCGGGGGCCGTCACCGGGGCGGTGAGGAGACGGCCGCCGGGTATGGTCCCGGGCATGGGCAGCCACTCCTCACACACCTTCCCGGAGCAACTCCCCGTACCGACCACCCCCGCCGGACGCGACGGGCTGGCCGCGCTGCTGGCCGGCCCCGGGCGGGCCGTGGTCGCCCTCGACTTCGACGGGACGATCGCCCCGATCGTCCCCGACCCCGACGGTGCCCGCGCCCACCCGGACGCGGTGCCCGTCCTCAGCCGGCTGGCGCCGCTGCTGCGGGCCGTCGTCATCGTCACCGGGCGCCCGGCCGGGACGGCCGCACGCTACGGCGGCTTCGCCGGGGTGCCGGGCCTGGAGCACCTGGTGGTGCTCGGCGCGTACGGCGCGGAGCGCTGGGACGCCGCCACGGGTGAGACCCGCACGCCGCCGCCCCACCCGGGTGTGGAGGCCGTGCGCGCCGAACTGCCCGGCCTGCTGGAGGAGGCCGGGGCGCCGCAGGGCGTCCGGACCGAGGACAAGGGCCGTGCGCTGGCCGTCCACACCCGCCGGGCCGCCGACCCGCAGGGCGCCTTCGAGCTGCTGCGTGCCCCTCTGGCCGAACTGGCCGGACGGCACGGGCTGGCGGTGGAGCCCGGCCGCCTGGTGCTGGAGCTGCGGCCCCCGGGCATGGACAAGGGCATGGCCCTGACGGAGTTCCTCCGCGAGACGGGCGCCGCCTCGGTCCTCTACGGCGGCGACGACCTGGGGGATCTGGCCGCCTACGACGCGGTGGACCGGCTGCGCGGCGAGGGTGTGCCCGGCGTGCTGCTGTGCAGCGGCAGCGACGAGGTCGCCGCACTGGCCGAACGGGCGGACCTGGTCGTGGACGGTCCCGCCGGGGTGGTGGGCCTGCTGGGCGCGCTGGCGGACGCGCTGGGGGCCTGACGGCCCGGGGCGGCCGGCCGGCCGTGTGGCGGGCGCGGGCACGCGCCCACCACACGGGCGCAAGCGTCCGGTCACGTCCGGCGCCGTGGTCCGTCCGGCGTCAGCCGCGCAGCGCGTCGAGCTGGTCCAGGAACCACTTCGTGGGCGGCAGGGCCGTGGCCGCCGCGGCCAGGCGCTCGGTGCGCTCGGCGCGCTCGTCCGCGTCCATCGTCAGTGCCCGGTGCAGGGCGTCCGCGGTGGCGCCGATGTCGTAGGGGTTGACGGTGATGGCGTCCTCGGCCAGCTCGGCGAAGGCGCCCGCCTCGCGGGAGAGGACCAGCGCGCAGCCGCCGTCGGAGAGTACCGGGATCTCCTTGGCCACCAGGTTCATGCCGTCCCGGATCGGGTTGACCAGGGCGACGTCGGCCAGCCGGTAGGCCGCCAGGGAGCGTGCGAAGTCGTCCTTGAGGTGCAGCTCGACCGGCGTCCAGTCGCCCTCGCCGTACTCCGCGTTGATCTCGGCGGCGACGCGGGCGACCTCGTCGGTGTACTGGCGGTAGACCGCCAGGTCCTGCC
This sequence comes from Streptomyces shinuiensis, assembly GCF_043660855.1. Classification (NCBI taxonomy): domain Bacteria; kingdom Bacillati; phylum Actinomycetota; class Actinomycetes; order Kitasatosporales; family Streptomycetaceae; genus Streptomyces; species Streptomyces shinuiensis. The sequence goes on from NZ_JBIHML010000001.1 coordinate 3,407,737, forward strand.
GGGAGGGGTAGGCGAAGGCGACGTGCACGACCCGGCCGCGCCACTCGGGGCGGTCCGCCAGCAGCCGCCGGTAGGCGAGCAGGCCGCGGACGATGTTCTTGGACAGCTCGGTGCGGTCCACGCGCACGATCGCCCTGCGCGGCTCGCCGTCGGGCCCGCGGCCGATCTGCCCGCGCAGCAGCGCGATCCGGTCCTCCACGTCCGGCCGCCGGGAGCGCTCGCGCAGGAACTCGGCGTCGGCGCCCAGACCGTGTACGCCTATGCGCGTCTCGCGGCCCTCGTGGGTGACGATCATCTCGTCGCCGCCGTCGGCCACGGCGACCTCCGCGCCCAGCAGCTTCACGCAGCAGTCGGTGAAGGCGTTGGCCCAGCGCCGGGTGAGGAAGGCGGCCCGGTCGGCGCCCAGGATGCCGCGCAGCACCTCGGCGGCCACCCCGCCGTCCGGGTCGTCCGGCAGCATCCGGAAGTAGTCCGGCGGCGCCCAGGGGGTGTGCGAGAAGTGGCCGATGTGCAGGTCGGGCCGCCGCTCGCGCAGCATGGCCGGGACGAGGGTGAGGTGGTAGTCCTGCACGAGGACGGCCGCGCCCTCGGCGGCCTCCTGGGACAGCGCGTCGGCGAACGCCGCGTTGTACGCCTCGTACGAGCGCCACTGCCGCTCGAAGTCCGCGTCGAAGACGGGCTCCAGCGGGGTCTGGTAGAGCATGTGCTGGACGAACCACAGCACGGAGTTGGCGATGCCGTTGTAGGCGTCCGCGAAGACGTCGGGCGCGATGTCGAGCATCCGCACCTGCTGGCCGCCGGTGTCCGCCGGGTCCAGCTCGCCGCCCGTGCGCCGTACCGCCTCTCGGTCGCCCTCGCCCAGCGCCGCGCAGACCCACACCGCGTCGCCCTTGACGGCCGACAGGCCGGAGACCAGCCCGCCGCCGCCGCGCTTGACGGTCAGCTCGCCCCCCTCGCCGAGCGTGTGGGAGACGGGGCCGCGGTTGGAGGCGACGAGTACCTGGTGCCGAGTGACCATGAGCGGAACCTAGCCGCTGTCCGTACCGCTCAAACGTACGGTTCTCGTCACACGGGGCCGGGGAGGCCGGCCGGGGCGCACGCACGGGGTGCGTTGCGCGGGTACGGCGGCGCACGCGGGGAGCTCCCGTACCGGGCGGGTACGGGAGCGGCTGGAACGGCGCGCGCCGGGCCGGGTGTGTGCTTCACCGGCGCGCGCCGGGCCGGGGTTCCCCCCTCCGGGCCCGCGGTCCTCAGGCCGCTGTGCGGCGGGCGGCGTACTCGGGGACCGTGCACATCGGCGGACGCTCCTCGGTGTCCACCGGATGGGTGTGCGGGACGAAGCCGCCCCCGGGTATTCGCTCGAACTGCGTGAGCACCGGGCGTATCAGCGGGCCGCGCGCCTGCCGTACGTGGGCGGTGCGGTGTATCGCCGCGGCCATCCGCCCCAGCGCCAGCCCGTCCTGGTTGCGGTGCCTGCGCACGCCCACGTCGACCTGCGCGAGCGCGTCGAGCCCGACGGTGTGCAGCGCGTCCACCAGCAGGCCCAGTTCGACGCCGTAGCCGACGGGGAAGCTGAGCCGCTCCAGCAGGGAGCGGCGCGCCGCGTACTCGCCGCCCAGCGGCTGGACGAAGCCCGCCAGCCGCGGCCAGTACAGGTTGAGCAGGGGGCGGGCGACCAGCTCGGTGACCCGGCCGCCGCCGGCCGGGCTGTCGCCGATGGCGCGGTCGTACATCGCCTTGACCATCGCCAGGCCCGGGTCGGTCAGCAGCGGCCCGACGATGCCCGACACGAACGTGGTGTCGAACTCCCGCAGGTCCGCGTCGACGAAGCAGACGATCTCGCCGCTGGTGGCCAGCAGCGACCGCCACAGCACCTCGCCCTTGCCCGGCACCGCGGGAAGCCGGGGCAGCACCTCGTCGCGGTGCACCACCTTCGCACCGGCGGCGGCCGCCACCTCGGAGGTGCGGTCGGTGGAGCCGGAGTCCACCACCACCAGCTCGTCGACCAGTGGCATGTCATCGGTCATCAGCCCGCGGCGGATCGCGGCGACGATGTCGCCGACCGTCGCCTCCTCGTTCAGCGCCGGAAGCACCACGCTCACGCTGCCCGCCGGTCCGGCGGCCCGCTTGGCGGCCAGCAGCCGGGGCAGCGGGCGTTCGGCAGCGCTCCATGAGCGTCGTTCCAGCCAGTGGTCGACCTCATCCAGCACGTGTGCCTCCCTGTCCTTGACGGTCCTCGCCGGTCCTTGCCGGTCCTTGCCGGTCCTCACCGGTCCCGGCGTCCCCGGTCGCCCCGGTGTTCCCGGCGGCACCGCCGTCCCGGCGGTCCCAGGCATTCTGCGGGACCGGGACCGCCCGGGTGATCTCGGCGTGTCTCCTGCTGTCGGTCGCGGTGGGGGCCGGGTGCCGGCCGGGGGCGCCGGCCGTGGTCGGACCGTGGTTGCCCGCCATCGGCCGTCCATGCCCGGTCCCGGGCATGTTTCCGGGGCGTTTGCCCGGGCCCGCCCTCCGGGGGGGGGGGGGGGGGGGGGGGGGGCCGCGCTGTCCCCGTGTGCCTCTCGTCTCGCGGTTCGGACGGCCGGCCTTGCGGCCGAGGGCTTCGGTTACAGTCTTGGACGACGCGCGGGAGTTCCGCATCTTGGGGGTCCCGTCGTGCACAAACGCCCCGGTCAGAGGATTGGCCGGTGCCATAGAGCTCATCCAGAGGGGCAGAGGGAACGGCCCGTTGAAGCCCCGGCAACCCTCCCGCCGGCACTCGTCGACAACAGTCCGAGGCCACGGTGGGGAAGGTGCCAATTCCGGCCTGCGGCGAAAGGCGTCGCGGGGAAGATGAGGAGAAAGGGCCTCGCCGACCATGGCTGTGCAGACTGTTGCAACCGACACCGACCTTTCGCTCGGCCCCGCCGCGGCGCTCTCCTGCCGCGAATGCGGTGAGCGTTTCCCGCTCGGGCCGATCTTCGCCTGTGAGGCGTGTTTCGGCCCCCTGGAGATCGCGTACGACCTGCCCGGGGGCGACCCGGAGGAGCTCCGGAAGCGGATCGAGGCCGGTCCGGACAGCATCTGGCGCTACGCCCCGCTGCTGCCGGTCCCGGCCGGCGTGGCGGACAAGCCCAATCTGAACCCGGGCTTCACCAGGCTGGTCAAGGCGGACAACCTCGCCCGCGAGCTGGGCGTCACCGGCGGCCTGTACGTCAAGGACGACTCCGGCAACCCCACGCACTCCTTCAAGGACCGCGTGGTGGCCATCGCCGTCGAGGCCGCCCGCGCCTTCGGCTTCACCACCCTGTCGTGCTCCTCCACCGGCAACCTCGCCGGCGCCGTCGGTGCCGCGGCGGCCCGCGCGGGCCTGCGCTCGTGCGTGTTCATCCCGCACGACCTGGAGCAGGGCAAGGTCGTCATGGCCGCGGTCTACGGCGGCGACCTGGTGGGCATCGAGGGCACCTACGACGATGTGAACCGCTTCTGCTCGGAGCTGATCGGGGATCCGGTCGGCGAGGGCTGGGGCTTCGTCAACGTCAACCTCCGCCCGTACTACGCGGAGGGCTCCAAGACCCTGGCGTACGAGATCTGTGAGCAGCTCGGCTGGCGGCTGCCGGACCAGCTCGTCGTCCCGATCGCCTCCGGCTCCCAGCTCACCAAGATCGACAAGGGGTTGCGCGAGCTGATCGCCCTGGGGCTGGTCGAGGACCGGCCCTACAAGATCTTCGGCGCCCAGGCCGAGGGCTGTTCGCCGGTGTCGCGGGCCTTCAAGGACGGCCACGACGTGGTGCGGCCGGTGAAGCCGGACACCATCGCCAAGTCGCTGGCCATCGGCAACCCGGCCGACGGTCCTTATGTGCTGGACATCGCCCGCCGCACCGGCGGCGCGGTGGAGGACGTGAACGACGGGCAGATCGTCGACGCGATCAAGCTGCTGGCCCGGACCGAGGGCGTCTTCGCCGAGACCGCGGGCGGCGTGACCGTCGGCGTGACGAGGAAGCTGATCGAGGCCGGCGTGCTCGACCCGACCCTGACCACCGTCGTCCTCAACACCGGCGACGGCCTCAAGACCCTGGACGCGGTGGCCCCGACCACCGGACCGTCCGCGATCATCCGCCCCAACCTGGACTCCTTCCGAAAGGCCGGCCTGGCATGAGCGTCACCGTCCGAATCCCGACCATCCTGCGCACCCACACCGGCGGCCGGGCCGAGGTGCCCGCCGAGGGCGCCACGCTCGCCGAGGTCATCGCGGACCTGGAGAAGAACCACCAGGGCATCTCCGCCCGGGTGCTGGACGACTCCGGCAAGCTGCGCCGCTTCGTGAACGTCTACGTCGACGACGACGACGTCCGCTTCACCGACGGCCTGCAGACGACGACGCCGGACGGCTCGGGCGTCTCCATCATCCCGGCCGTCGCGGGCGGCTGCTGACCGAGCGGCTCCCCGGCGCCGTACGCGCCACCGCATGCGGGCGGCCCCGCGCCCCCTCCGCGCGAGAGGGGCGCGGGGCCGCCCGCATGTGCGCTCCCGGGAGGGGGCGCACACCACGCACGGTGAGCGGAATTGGTAATTCCGCCCCTCGAAGAACGGTAGAGTGAGCGTGCCTCCCCCCAAGTGTGCGCTCGGCGCCCATGAGAACGCGACAACTTGCGCCCGGATTCACCGAGTGAATTGTCGTGCAGGTCCGCTATGCCCGGCCCGAGTTGCCCTGCTTTCCTGCCGTTCATGTGCTTAGCGGCAATCCGGCGTGACCGGAATTCTCGTCTGACAGACCTGTTGCGGAGGGCGTCTGCCCAGATACATTCAGCCGCGGTCGACGCGTTCCGGCGCACGCCGCCCCCTCTCGCCGGGGGGTGGCGACTGACCCGGGTCCGCGGAGCGCGGGCCCGCGCAAGGGCCGGCAATAGGGGAGTTAGGAATGGCTCAAGGCACCGTCAAGTGGTTCAACGCGGAGAAGGGATACGGCTTCATCGCGGTCGACGGTGGGGCGGACGTGTTCGTCCACTACAGCGCGATCCAGATGGACGGATATCGCACCCTTGAGGAAGGGCAGCGGGTCGAGTTCGAGATCTCGCAGGGCCAGAAGGGCCCGCAGGCGGACATGGTCCGCGTGACGGCCTGAAGCGCCGGACACACGCACCACGACGCACACCAGCAGTAGACGGCACAGGAGGGCCCGTGTCCCCGTAGGGGGCGCGGGCCCTCCTGTCGTGTGCCCGCGCACCGGCGTGTGCCCGCGGCCTCGTCCGCGCCCCCTCGTCCGTCCCGTACCCGGGGGTACGGGCACGCGGAACACCCGGCGCGCTTGCACTCGGAGGGGTCGAGTGCTAATCATTGGCGTTAGCACTCTGAAGGTGAGAGTGACAAAGCAAGGACCGGTTCGGTGAGGTCCGCAAGCCCGGTGGAGCAAGGAACCAGCGGGCCGGTGGGCCGTCCGTCGCGGGCGCCAGAGCGGTCCGGAGACATCCCAACCCGCCCCTGGCCTTCGGCATGGGGAACCCCAGGGAGGACCACTTCACATGGCCAAGACCATCGCGTTCGACGAGGAGGCGCGGCGCGGCCTCGAGCGCGGGATGAACCAGCTCGCCGACGCCGTCAAGGTCACGCTCGGCCCCAAGGGCCGCAACGTCGTCCTTGAGAAGAAGTGGGGCGCCCCCACGATCACCAACGATGGTGTCTCCATCGCCAAGGAGATCGAGCTCGAGGACCCGTACGAGAAGATCGGCGCCGAGCTGGTCAAGGAGGTCGCGAAGAAGACCGACGACGTCGCCGGTGACGGTACGACCACCGCGACCGTCCTGGCCCAGGCGCTGGTCCGCGAGGGCCTGCGCAACGTCGCCGCCGGCGCCAACCCGATGGCCCTCAAGCGCGGCATCGAGAAGGCCACCGAGGCCGTCTCCGCCGCCCTGCTGGAGCAGGCCAAGGAGGTGGAGACCAAGGAGCAGATCGCCTCGACCGCCTCCATCTCCGCCGCCGACACCCAGATCGGCGAGCTGATCGCCGAGGCCATGGACAAGGTCGGCAAGGAAGGCGTCATCACCGTCGAGGAGTCGCAGACCTTCGGTCTGGAGCTCGAGCTCACCGAGGGCATGCGCTTCGACAAGGGTTACATCTCCGCCTACTTCGCCACCGACATGGAGCGGATGGAGGCGGTCCTGGAGGACCCCTACATCCTGATCGCCAACTCCAAGATCAGCGCCGTCAAGGACCTGCTCCCGCTGCTGGAGAAGGTCATGCAGGCCGGCAAGCCGCTGCTGATCATCGCCGAGGACGTCGAGGGCGAGGCCCTGTCCACCCTGGTGGTCAACAAGATCCGCGGCACCTTCAAGTCCGTCGCCGTCAAGGCCCCGGGCTTCGGCGACCGCCGCAAGGCCATGCTCGGCGACATCGCCATCCTCACCGGTGGCCAGGTCATCTCCGAGGAGGTCGGCCTCAAGCTGGAGAACGCCGGTCTGGAGCTGCTGGGCCGCGCCCGCAAGATCGTCATCACCAAGGACGAGACCACCATCGTCGACGGTGCCGGTGACAGCGAGCAGGTCAACGGCCGCGTCAACCAGATCCGCGCCGAGATCGAGAACTCCGACTCCGACTACGACCGCGAGAAGCTCCAGGAGCGTCTGGCGAAGCTGGCCGGCGGCGTGGCCGTCATCAAGGCCGGCGCCGCCACCGAGGTGGAGCTGAAGGAGCGCAAGCACCGCATCGAGGACGCGGTGCGCAACGCCAAGGCGGCCGTCGAGGAGGGCATCGTCGCCGGCGGTGGCGTGGCCCTGCTGCAGGCCTCCGCGGTCTTCGAGAAGCTGGAGCTCGACGGAGACGAGGCCACCGGTGCCGCCGCGGTCAAGGCCGCGCTGGAGGCCCCGCTGAAGCAGATCGCGGTCAACGCCGGCCTCGAGGGCGGTGTCATCGTGGAGAAGGTGCGCAACCTGACCCCGGGCCACGGTCTGAACGCCGCGACCGGTGATTACGTGGACATGATCGCCGAGGGCATCATCGACCCGGCCAAGGTCACCCGTTCCGCGCTGCAGAACGCCGCCTCCATCGCGGCGCTCTTCCTCACCACCGAGGCCGTCATCGCCGACAAGCCGGAGAAGGCCGGTGCCGGCGCCGACGCCGCCGCCGCAGCCGGCATGGGCGGTGGCATGGACTTCTGATCCGCCCCGCGGATCGGCGGTTCCCGCCGGGCGCGCGCCGCGCGCACGGTGACGAGGGCGGCACCCCGCGAGGGGTGCCGCCCTCTCGTCATGTTCAGGAGGTGGGTTCCGGCACCGCTTCACGGCCCGGCCCGGGGGCGGCGCACCGGACGGCCTCCCGGGGCCGCATGCGGTCGCTCCTGCCCGGGCCCGGCCCGCGGTGCACGGTCTCCTCCGCCGTGGGCCGGAGTCCCCCCGCGCGCGGGCGTGCCGTACGGCCGGCGGCACGCGGGAGACCGGGACAGCGGGCCCGCGGGACAGGCGTCAGCCGTCCGCCGCCTCCAGGGCCGCGCGCAGCCGGCCGCCCGACTCCCTCAGCAGCCGCTCGGCCGTGGGGCCGTCCACCTCGCCCAGGATGGTGAGGATGGCGTTCTTCACCTCGCCGCCGGTGGCCACGAGCGCGGACTCGATCCGCTCGTCGCTCGCACCCGTGGCCAGCGAGACGATACGGCGCGAGCGGGCCCGCAGTTTCTCGTTCGAGGCGCGCACGTCGACCATCAGGTTCCCGTACGTCTTGCCCAGCCGGATCATGGTGATGGTCGAGATCATGTTGAGGACCAGCTTCTGGGCCGTGCCCGCCTTGAGCCGGGAGGAGCCGGTGATCAGCTCCGGGCCCACGACGACCTCGATGCCGTGGTCGGCCGCCGTCGCCAGCGGTGAGCCGGAGTTGCAGGACAGCCCGACCGTCAGCGCCCCCAGCCGCCGCGCGTGCTCGACCGCGCCGACGGTGTACGGGGTGCGCCCGGAGGCCGACACGCCGACCACCACGTCGTCGGGGCCCAGCCCCAGCCCGTCGAGGTCGGCCGCGGCGAGGTCGGGGCGGTCCTCGGCGCCCTCGGCCGCGCTGACCAGCGCGTGCGGGCCGCCCGCGATCACCCCGACCACCTGGGAGGGGTCGGTGTCGAAGGTGGGCGGGCACTCACTGGCGTCCAGGACGCCCAGCCGCCCGGCCGTCCCCGCCCCCGTGTAGACCAGCCGCCCGCCGCGCGCCATCCGCTCGGCGGTGGCGTCGATGGCGGCGGCGATGCGCGGGAGCTGGGAGGCGACGGCGGTGGGGACGGTGGCGTCCTCCCCGTTCATGACCCTGGCGATCTCCAGGGTGGGTAGCCGGTCGATCTCGGACAGGTCGCTGCGGAACGCCTCGGTGGTGAGCGTGTCCAGCTCGGCGCGCAGCCGGCCGTACGCGCCGTCAGGGTCGTCCGGGTCACTGGGGCCGAGGGGGGCACGGGAGTCACCGGGGGTGCCGGGACCGTGGCCGGGTTCGCCGGGTTCGCCGGGTTCGCGGCCGGCGGCGGTCGGAGAGGAGGTCATGACGGTGCGGCTCTTTCCGTTCTTCCGGATGCCGGGGGCCGGCCACCGGTGCCGGTGCCCGGGCAGGGGTGTGGGGGGTTGGGTGGTGCTGCTCGGGTGCTGCTCGGGTGGTCGGGGGTGTGGGTGTCAGCGCTGCCGGGGCGAGTGGCGGTGGGCCAGCGCCTCGTAGGAGGCCGACAGCGCGGGGGCGGCGGTCTCGTAGGTGCGCTGTGCCACGCCGATGAACAGGCAGTCCACGACCAGCAGTTGGCTGGTCCGGCTGGACATGGCCGCCGGGCGCAGTTCGCTCTCGCGCGCCGTGGAGGTGGTCAGCACGTGGTCGGCGTACTGCGTGATCTCCCCGTCCGGGCGGCCGGTGACGGCCACGGTGGTGGCACCGTGGTCGAAGGCGACGCGCAGCGGTTCGATCACGTCCACGGTCCGGCCGGAGTGGGTCACCGCCAGGGCGACGTCTCCGGCGCGCAGTTGCACGGCGCCGGTGACGGCCAGATGCGGATCGGCGTGGGCGTGGGCGATCAGGCCGATGCGCAGCAGCTTCTGTGCCAGGTCCTGGGCGACCAGGGCGGAGGCGCCGGCGCCGTAGAGGTCTATCCGGCGGGCGGAGGCCATGGCGTGCGCGGCCGCCTCGACCTGGCCGGGGTCCAGCCCGGCGGCGGTGTCGGCGAGGGTCTGCCGTTCGTCGTGGGCGAGCTTGGCTATGACGTCCTCGATGGGATCGTCCACGGCGATGTCGGCGGTCACCGACGGGGAGGCGCCGGAGGCCTGCTGCGCTGCGAGTCCGGCCAGCGCCAGGCGCAGATCGCGGTAGCCGGGGTAGCCCAGCAGGCGCGAGGTCCGTACGACGGTCGCCTCGCTGGTGCCGGTGCGCTCGGCGAGACCGGTGACGGTGAGCTGCGCGCACCCGGCGGGATCGCCGGCGACGGCCTCGGCGACGCGTTGCATGGAGCGGGTCATCGAGGGGGCCATGGTGCGCACCTTGGCCGCGAGGGCGGCGGGCTCCGGGGGACCGGGGCGGCGGCCCGGCGCGGTGTCGCGGACCGGGTCGGCGAAACTTTCCTTCACAGTGTTGTTCACGTGGTGGAAGATATTTTCACCACGCGGGGCCGTCAAGACGTCCGCCCTCCTCCGGCGGTCGCGGTCGGCGGGGCGGTTCTCCCGGTCTTCTGCTCCAATGGAGGGGCTATGACAGAGCAGCGCCCCTCTTCCCCCGGTCCCGATCCCCACGACTCCGACCCCCACGGCCTCGAACGCGCCCTCCACACGGGCCGGGCGCTCGTCCTCGCCGACCTCACCGCCTGCGGCATCGCCGAGGCCGAGGTCGTCTCGCTGGTCGAGGACGCGGTCTCCCACCGCCGCTGGTGGGTCGGGCAGTGGCCCGAGGGCGCCTCCTTCGTCGCCGGCCTGATCGCCCAGGACGTCCAGGACGCCCTGCTGGACCGCCGCGGCCGCTGGCCGGGCTGCCCGCTGTGCGTCGGTGAGGAGGAGCACGCGCTCGACGTCGAGCCCGAGCTGGGCCCGGACCCGCACTGGGTGTGCGGCCGGACGGCGACGGCGGTGGCGCCCGTCGGGGAGCTGGGAAGCGCCCGGTGACCGTCTACATCGACCCGCCCGAGTGGCCGGGCCACGGGATGCTGTGGTCGCACCTGGTCAGCGACGCCTCCTACGAGGAACTGCACGCGTTCGCCGCCGCCCTCGGCTGCCCGCGCCACGCCTTCGACCGCGACCACTACGACGTACCCGCCCACCGCTACGAGCGGGCGGTGCGGCTGGGCGCGGTCGAGGTGGGCGGCAAGGAACTGCTGCGGCGGCTGACGGAGGCCGGCCTGCGGCGGCGCAGGCCCCCGCGCCGGGTGGTCATGGCGCCCTGAGCGGTCCCGGCCCGTCCGGCGTGCCCGGGGTGTCCGGCCCGTCCCCGCCTCCCGGGTCCTCCCGGGAGGCGGGGACACCGAGGGCCAGTACGGCGGTGTCGTCGTCCACGCCCTCACCCAGCCCCTCCAGCAGGGCGCTGACGGCGGCGACGGCATCCGCGGCGCTCGTCGGGGCCAGTCCGGCCGCGAAGTCGAGCAGGGCCTCCTCCCCGTAGCGCCCTCCGTCCCGCTCCCGGTACCGCTCCCCGCGGTGGCCTCCGGCACGGAGGGTACGGGCCTCGGTCAGCCCGTCGGTGTACAGCAGCAGGGTGTCGCCGGGGGCCAGGCGCACGGTGGCGGCGGTGAAGTGGGCGTTCGGCAGCACCCCGACCAACTGGCCTCCGGGGGTGTGCAGATAGCCGGCGGTGCCGTCGGCGCGCATCAGCAGGGCCGGGGGGTGGCCGCCGCTGGCGAGGGTGAGCTCGCAGCCGTGCCCGCCGGGGGTGAGCAGACCGTGGACGACGGTGCAGAAGCGCGGGTCGTCGCCGTGGTTCTCGTGCTCCAGGACGGTGTTGAGGTTGGCCAGCACCCTGACCGGATCGGGGTCGGAGGCGCTCGCGGCGCGCAGGGAGTAGCGGGCGAGGGAGGTGACGGCCGCCGCCGCGGCGCCCTTGCCGGACACATCGCCGAGGAAGAGCCCCCAGCGACCGCCGGAGACGGGGAACAGGTCGTAGAAGTCGCCGCCGACCTCGTCGGCCGAGGCGGTGTGGTAGTGCGCGGCCAGCTCGGTGCCGGGGATGTCGGGCAGGGCTGGTGGCAGCAGGCTGCGCTGGAGGGTGGTGACGAGCTGCTGGACGCGTTCGCGCTCGCGGTCGGCCTCCTGCCGGGCACGCAGCAGCTCGGTCTCGTACGCGCGGCGGTCGCGGGCCTCGAAGACGGCGGTGCGCACCAGCGGCGGCCGTTCCGCCGAGCCCTCCCGCACCTCGGCGGCGACCATCACCGGCAGCCGGCTGCCGTCGGCGGCCTTCATCTCCAGGGCGATCCCGCCGACGCGGCCCTGCATCCGCAGCAGCGGGGCGAGGTGGGTCTCGTAGTAGATCCTGCCGCCGACGGTGAGCAGCTCGGAGAAGGTCCGGCGGCCGACCAGTTCCTCGCGGCGGTAGCCGAGCCAGTCCAGCAGGGTGGCGTTGACCCTGACGATCCTGCCGCCGGGGATGGTGGAGAGCTGGCCGCACGGCGCGTTCTCGTACAGCTCCTCCGGGTCGTCCTCCGGGTTCCCGGCGTCCTCCGGTTCCGGCCCGTCCGGCCCGGAGGACGTGCGGGAGGTCACCGCGCCCTCGCGAAGGAGGCGATGGCCTCGGCCGTCGGGCCGGGGCTGCTGAGCTGCGGGCAGTGCCCGTGGGCGTCCAGGGTGACCAGGGTGCTTCCGGCGATCTCGTCCCGGACGAACGCGCCCACCCCGCGCGGGGCCAGGGTGTCGTGCGCGCACTCGACCACCAGCGTCGGCACGGTCACCCCGGCCAGGTCCCCGCGGTTGTCGGACAGGAAGGTGGTGCGTGCGAAGACGCGGGCCATGCGCGGGTCGGCCCGGCAGAAGCTGTTGGTCAGCTCCTCGCCCAGCTCGGGCCGGTCCGGATTGCCCATGATCACCGGCGCCATCACCGCCGACCAGCCCAGGTAGTTGCTCTCCAGCGACTCCAGCAGCTCATCGATGTCGGCCCGGCTGAACCCGCCCCGGTAGTCGCCCTCGTCGATGTAGGAGGGGGAGGGGGTGAGCAGGACCAGTTTGGCGAAGCGCTCCGGCTCGCGCAGTACAGCCAGCACCCCGGTCATGGCGCTGACCGAGTGCCCCACGAACGTCACGTCCCGCAGCTCCAGCGCGCGGCAGATCTCCAGCACGTCCTGCGCGTACCCCTCCAGCGAGGAGTATCGCTCCTCGTTCCAGGCGGAGGGGTCCGAGCGGCCGGAGCCCACGTGGTCGAAGAGCACCACCCGGAACTCCCCGGCCAGCGCGGGCGCCACCAGGCGCCACAGGTTCTGGTCGCAGCCGAATCCGTGCGCCAGCATCACCACCGGCCCGTCCTCCCGGCCGGTGACGGTGACGTTGTTCCTCCTGCGCACGTCCATCTCACACGTCCTTCCACCCGTGCCCGGAGCCCTGGCCGCCGGAGCGCCGGCCGCGGGCGGCCTGCGGGTGCACCGGCAACCGAGGGTAATCCCGTACCCCGGGCGGGGCATGCCGGAGCGGCCCGGCGGGAGGACGGTCCGGAGGCAGGGCCGCCGCGCCGGGCCGTTGCCCGGACGGATCAGCCCGCGGTTCCGGTGACCCGTGCGGGGCCGCCGGCGGCCGTGTCCGCGGGCGAGCCGGCCACCACACGGGAGGCGGCGGTGCGCCGGTGCCAGCGCGAGGCCGCCACCGTCGCGCCGACGGCCGCGGCGGCCAGCAGCGCGCTGACCCAGGAGACGCCTGTGTAGCCCCAGCCGGCGGTGATCACCAGTCCGCCGATCCAGGGACCGAGGGTGTTGCCGATGTTGAACGCCGAGGTGGTCGTCGCGCCCGCCAGGGTGGGGGCGGCGCCCGCCACCTCGAACATCCGGGCGTTGAGGGCGGGGGCGGTGAAGAACGAGGTCACCCCCAGCCCCAGCGCCAGCCCGACGGCCGCCACCGGTAGGTGTGCGGTGAGCGCCAGCAGTGCCAGTACGGCGGTGGTGGCGGCCAGACCGGCGTACATGGCGCCGAACAGGTGCGCGTCGCCGACCCGGCCGCCGAGCGCGGCGCCGATCAGCGCGCCGGCCCCGTACAGCGCCAGCACGGTCGGCACCCAGCCCTCGCCCAGGCCGGCGGTGTCGGTGAGCAGCGGGGAGAGGTAGGAGAAGAGGCAGAAGGTGGCGGCGGCGTTGAGCGCGGTGATCACCAGCGCCAGCCACACCTGGCCTTCGCGGTAGATCCGCAGTTCGCGGCGGAGTACGGGCCGGTCCGCACCGGTGGGCGGCCGGGTGGGCGGCACCAGCGCCAGCACCCCGGCCACCGCGACCGCCGCCAGGAGGGCCACCGCCCAGAACGCGGCCCGCCAGCCGGCGTGCTGCCCCAGGAGCGCACCGGCCGGCACGCCCAGGACGTTGGCCACGCTCAGCCCGCCGATCATCACCGCCATCGCCTTCGCCTTCGCGCCCGCCGGGGCCAGCGACACGGCCACGGCGGCGCCCACCGCCCAGAACCCGGCGCACGCCAGCGCGCTCACCACCCGCGAGGCGAACAGCACCTCGTACGTCGGGGCGAGGGCGCCGGCCACCTGCCCGGTCCCGAAGACGGCCAGCAGCGACACCAGGGTGGTGCGGCGGGGCAGCCGCAGAGTCGCACCGGCCAGCACCGGGGCGCCGACCACCATGCCGATGGCGAAGGCGGACACCAGCAGCCCGGCCTGCGGAATGGTCACCGACATGTCGCGGGCGATCGGCTGGAGCAGCCCGGCGATCATGAACTCCGAGGTGCCGAGCGCGAACACGGACAGCCCCAGCACGTAGACGGCCAGGGGCATGCGGGGACGCCCCGCGCGCGGCGGGACACCCCCGGACGGTGATGTGTCGAGTGGTGGCATGTCCAGGCCCAACGTCACCGCCGGGAAGAGCATTCCTGGTCGGAGGCCTCGTCGTCCGTCCTTTCACCGGACGGCCGGACGGTCCGCACCGCCGTGCCGTCCAGGCGGATCAGGGGCGGCGGCCCAGCAGGGCCACCAGCCTGTCCTGGACCCCCGCGCCCTCGCCCGCCCCGACCGGCTCGCCGAACAGTCCGGTGTCACGCAGGGAGTCCGCCACGGGGCGCACCGCCTCGTACACGTACCGGGCCAGCTCCTCGTCCAGCCGGTCGTCGGCGCCGACGCCGCGCGCCAGGTCCCACGCGTGCACGGTGAGGTCGGTGGTCATCTCGCGGGCGTAGTCGGCGGCCGGTCGCGGGCCGTCGCTGGTGTGCACGTGCCCGTCCAGGGCGCCGGGGCGGTGGAAGGCGGCCCGTGATTCCTCGGCGGCACGCCGCCACGCGGCCCGCGGGTCGTCGCCGAGGACGTCGCCGTCGAACCGGTCGCCCACCTCCTCCAGCGTCGCGCCCCGCAGCAGCCGGGGCGCCCACAGGTGCTCGGCGACCAGGTGGCGGACCAGATCGCGCACGGTCCACTCGGTGCACGGGGTGGGGGCGTCCCACTGGTCGTCGCGCACCGAGCGGACGCGCCGGCCGAACTCCGCGTATCCCCGCTCAAGGGCGTCGAGTCGTTCCATCGCTCCAGCCTAGGTGTGCCTCACGCGGTGAGCAGGTCCAGTTCCGTGGCCAGGTTGCGGCGGGCGGTGTGCTCCCAGTGCTCCCGGCCGTAGTGGGTGCGGAACAGCGTCGGCAGGCCCAGCAGATGGCGCAGGACCTCGGCGCGTCCGGTCCGGAAGGCGTCGTCGGGGACGAAGCCGTACTCCTCGCGGACGGCGGCGGCATAGGCCGCGTACTCCTGCGGCGACCCGGCCAGTACCGCGAGATCGGCGTCGCAGAGCACCTCGCCGCCCGTGTCGCCGGGGGCCGGGTCGTGTCCGGCGGTGAGGCGGACCAGCCGGGCCACCTCGGCGGCCAGGACGGGGGGGGACGCCCGCCTCGGGCAGGGCGCGCTCGGCCAGGCGGGCGCTGCGCTCCTCGTTGGTGGAGCGGTCCGGGAGATGGACCGCGTCGTGGAACCAGGCGGCCAGCGAGACGGTGGCGACCTCCTCGGGACCGGAGCAGTGCGCGGAGAGAAGGCCGACGCGGTCCAGGACGGCGATCAGGTGGTCGGTGGTGTGGTAGCGGCGGTGGGGCTCGGCCCAGCGGGCGAGGAGGTCGTCGGCGTAGGCGTACGGGGAGGGCGTGTCCGCGGGGAGGTCCGCCTCCGGGCGGCGTACGGCGAGGAGGGTCCGGGTCCAGCGCTCCCGCAGCCCGTCGCGGGCCGGATGGCGGTTCTTCGGCGTGGCCATGGCGCAATTGTGTGCCCCGTCTTCCCGGCGTGTCCCGCGATATGGCAGGCTCCGTTATATGTCTAGACCAATCCTCGAAGTGATCGCCCTCGACGTCCACGACGCGATCGCCGCGCAGACCGGCGGGGCGGACCGCCTCGAACTGGTCGGCGACATGGCCGCCGACGGCCTCACCCCCGCCCGGGGGACCTTCGCCGCCGTCCGCGGCGCCACCGGCCTGCCGGTGCGTGTGATGCTGCGCGCGAAGGACGGATTCGCGGCGGGCGGCGAGGCGGAGCTGGAGGAACTGTGCGAGCGGGCGCGCGGCCTGCGCGCGGAGGGCGCCGAGGAGTTCGTGCTCGGCTTCCTCGACGACACCGGGCAGCCCGACCTCGCCGCGATCGGCGTACTCCTCGACACCGTCCCCGGCTGCCGCTGGACCTTCCACCGCGCCATCGACCACTGCGCCGACCGCGCCGGGCTGCGCAAGCGGCTCGACGGGCACCCGGGCCTGGACGCCTACCTCACCGCCGGCTCGGCGGACGGAGTGACGGCGGGCCTGGCGGTCCTGTGCGCCGAGGCGGCCCGTACGGCCGCCGGGGAGCCCGGCTACCTCCCGCTCCTGATGGCCGGCGGCGGCCTGGGCCTCGGCCACGTCCCCGTCCTGCGCGCGGCGGGCGTGACCGCCTTTCACATCGGCGGCGCGGCCCGCCTCGGCGGCTGGGACACCCCGGTCTCCCCGGACGCGGTACGCGCCTGGCGCGAGACGCTGGACGGCTGAGCCGGCGGGTGTCCCGCGCGTACCCTCGGACGGCCGCCCCCGGGTGGACCCGGAGGTGCGGCGGTGGCCGGGAGCGGTCACCGCTCGCGGCCACCGCCGCACCGGGGTCACCGCTGCAGGGCGGGGCGCCGGACCGCCGCGGCCTTCGGCAACCGCTGGGCGACACCGCGTTCGTCGACGGCCGCCCACAGCGCGACGGCGATGAAGACCGCCTGCACGGGAACCCTGACCCACAGCGGTGTGGCCGCGCCGCCGTTGAACACGACCCCCTCGACCGCGGCGTAGACGTTGGCCGGGAGCATCAGCGAGAAGAGCACGGCCAGAGCGAACCCGGTCGCCGGGCGGGTCGCCGCCAGGACGAGCCCCGCGGCGCCGAGGAACTCCAGCACACCGGTCAGGTAGACCATGGTGTGGGGCCACGGCACGAACGGCGGGACCATGGCCGCCATGTCCTCGTGACCGGGCATCGAGGTGGCGCCCGACCGGACGAAGTGCGTGGTCGCGGTGACCGCCAGCATGACCGCCAGGCCGTGCACGGCTGAGACCCGCCATGTCGGGAACCGGGCGGCACCCAGTGCGCCGAGCAGCCGGAAACCCAGTGCCGGGCCGACGAGGAGCATGAGCGTTCCGAACATGGCGACCTCCGGGAGGGCGAGGAGAGGGAGCGGTTGGGCGGGGTGGCGGACAGGCCGTCCGCCGTGCTGTGCCGCGCCTTGCCGTACCGTCGTCCGGCCGTTTCGGCGCCCACTCGAACTCTTCCACCGGACCGCCGCCGTGCGGAGCGGTGAAGGTCCTCTCCCGCCGAGGCGTTGGGGCACGTCCTCGTGGGCCGGTCGCCCCCGCCGACAGGGACGTTCGGCCCTGGTGGGCCGGCACCGTCCGGTCGCGGCGCTCCACCCGGAGGCCCGTCGCCGGGCACCTCCGCGCAACCGGTGCCGGGCCCATCGGCGGAATTCCGCCCCCGGCGGTGGGCGGGAGGGGGAGGCCGCCCGGCGTTCCGTCAGGTGTCGCCCCCGTCACGCAGCGGCTCCGGCAGGGAGGCCGCGTGGACGACGGTGAGGCCGGAGACCGCACGGGTGAGGGAGACGTACAGGCGGCGCAGGCCGGTGCGCTCGTCCGGTTCGCCGTCGACGACGGCGGCCGGCTCGTCCAGGACCACATGGTCGTACTCCAGGCCCTTGGCCAGGGTCGCCGGGACGAGGGTGAGGCGGGTGTCGGCGTCCGTCTCCGTCCCCGGGGCGAGGTGGGGGACGCCGGCGGCGTCCAGGGCCGATGCCAGGGCGGGGACGCGGGCGTCGGCGGCGATCAGGCCGATCGAACCCTCGCGCCGGAGCGCCTCGCGGCAGGCGTCCACCACCGCGCCGTCCAGCCCGTCCACCGCCACCGCCCGTACCCGCAGGGAGCCCGCCGCCCCGCGGATCGAGGTCGCCTCGGACAGGCCCGGCGCGATGTGCGGCAGCAGCCGGGAGGCGTAGGCGATGACCTCGCGCGGCACGCGGAAGCCCCGGGTCAACTCCTCCACCGCCGCGTCCGGTTTGCCCAGGTGGGACAGGGCCTCGGCCCAGCTCGCGGTCGCCCACGGCGTGGTGCCCTGTGCCAGGTCGCCCAGCACCGTCGCCGACCCGGTGGTGCAGCGGCGGCCCACCGCCCGGTACTGCATGGGGGAGAGGTCCTGCGCCTCGTCCAGGACGACATGGCCGAGCGAGGGGGTACGCCGCACCAGGTCGGCTGCCTCGTCGATCAGTACGGCGTCGGCGGCCGACCACTTCGCCGAACGCACCCCGCGCGGCGGCTTCGTCCACAGGATCGCCTTGCGCTCCTCGTCGGTGAGGACGCCCTCGGAACACTCGGCCAGGAAGCCGTCGTCCGACAGCAGCCGCAGTACCAGCTTCGCCGGATCGACCTCCGGCCACACGGTCTTGACCAGCGACTTCACTGCCGCGTTGCGCGCCACCGCGTCCTGCACACGGTCGTCGGGGGCCTCGCCAGAGCGCTCCATGCGCGTCAGCACGGCGTGCGCGACGCGCTGCGGCAGGGCCTCGCGGGCGGCGCCGTAGCGGATGCCGCGCTCCAGCAGCTCGCGGACGATCTCCTCCAGTTCGTACGCCGGCACGCGCCAGCGGCGTGAGCCGCGGACGACGACGCACGGCTCGGCCGGCATCGTCACGCCCGAGCGGACCGCGCGGCGCAGCACCTCGGCCATGCGGCCGTCGCCCTTGATCCGGGCGGTCTCCGGATCGTCCGTGCCGCGCACCTCCACGTCTGTCGCCTCGGTGATCAGGTCCTCCACGGTCGCCTGCCGCACCGCCAGCTCGCCCAGGGCCGGCAGGACCTGTTCGATGTAGCGCAGGAAGGACCGGTTGGGGCCGATGACCAGCGTCCCGGTGCGGGCCAGGCGCTCGCGGTGCGCGTAGAGCAGGTAGGCCACGCGGTGCAGGCCGACGGCCGTCTTGCCGGTGCCCGGCGCGCCCTGGACGCACACGGTGCCGTCGACGCCGGTACGGACGATCTCGTCCTGCTCGGGCTGGATGGTGGCCACGATGTCGCGCATCGGACCGACGCGCGGGCGCTCGATCTCGCGCCTGAGCAGGGCGCTGGCCTTCTCGGCCTCGTCCGGGTCGGACAGGCGCTCGTCCTCGTACGCGGTCAGCTCGCCGCCGGTGTAGCCGAAGCGGCGGCGCAGGCCGACGCCCTGCGGGTCCTTTTTCGAGGCGCGGTAGAAAGGCTGGGAGACGGGGGCGCGCCAGTCGATGACCATCGGGTCGCCGTCGGCGTCGTGGACGTGGCGGCGGCCGATGTAGTACCGGGCCGCCGCGTGAGTGCCGTGCTCCGGGGCGCCGGGGGATCGCGGGGAGTCCGCGTAGTCCAGGCGGCCGAAGAACAGCGGGGTGCCGGCGAGGTCGGCGAGAG
The DNA here is from genome assembly GCF_043660855.1 of Streptomyces shinuiensis. NCBI lineage: Bacteria > Bacillati > Actinomycetota > Actinomycetes > Kitasatosporales > Streptomycetaceae > Streptomyces > Streptomyces shinuiensis. The sequence goes on from NZ_JBIHML010000001.1 coordinate 3,426,717, forward strand.
CCTCGATCCGGGCGTCGATCTGGCGCTGGAGCGCCTCGGCGTTCACCCAGTTGGCGGTGACGTTCCTGATGTCGAGCGACTCGACATCGTGGCGCATGGCGCGCAGCGCGGTGCGTGACGCGGCCAGGTGGGCGCGTTCGCGTTCGAGCGGGTCGAGCATGTCGGGGGCGTGCGCGGGCACGTTGCGGCCTCCTGCGGAAAGCGCGCACGACGGCGGTGGGCGAGCCGCTCGGGCGTGCGGCCGCGCCGCACACCGGGTGCGGTGGACGACAGGGTCGGAGGGGACCGCGTACGCCGGCGGGGGCCTGCGGGCCGGCGGGGGCCGACGAGGACACGGCCGCCGGGAGCGCGGTCCGCCGGCCGGTACCGACCGGTCGGCTCCTCCCCGGCGGCACGGCGGCACACGGGCGTGTGGAAGGAACGCCCTGCGGTGCCGTGGCGCGGGAGGCGGGAGACGCGTGATTCTAGCCCCGCTCGCTCCGGCGGGCGAACGATTTCCCCCGTACGCGGGGAGAAGGGACAGGCCGGGTTGCGGGCGGAGGAAAGCCATGGTGGGACCTAGGATGGATATGGACCAATAGGGCGAAACGACTGCGGACCCGTGGAGTCATGAACAGCACCCCCATCCCTCCCCAGACATCCGGCGGCCGGGCCACGGGCGCCACCGCGCTCGCCGCGCTCGACGCGCGGAGCGGCGACGGCGGCCACCGGCACCGCCGCCACCTGCTGGGCGACGCAGTCCGGGCGATCTCCGTCTTCGCCGGCGCGGCGTTCGACGTCGCGGTCCTCGGCGACTACGCGGAGGCGCGTGAAGAGGACCGGGAGCAGGGCCCGGAGCAGGACCGGGACCGCAAGACGCGCGACGGCGGAGCGCACGAGCCCGCGACCCGCGCCTGACACCGGCCGGGCGCACCGGACCGTCGGTTAGGGTCGCCCCGCGGCGGCGACCGCAGAAGACCGAAGGACGACCGTCGACCGACGGACCGGAACCCAGGAGGTGGCCGAGTGCCGGCTGCGCCCACGCCCGACACCGGCCCCGACACCGGCCCCGAACACCCGGTCCGTACCGCACACGGCGGCCGTACCGCCCGCGCCCGGATACGCGCCGCGCCCGGCGACCGCCGGACCCACGCGGCCGCCGCCCTGCTCGTACTCTCCCTCGCCGCGCTCGCGGCGGTCTGCGCGGCGCAGCCCAGCTTCCTGGTGGACGTGCTCGTCTACCGCGCCGAGGGCCGGGCCGTCGTGGAGGGGGGCGACCTGTACGGCCTCACCGTCACCGAGTGGGACCTGCCCGCCACCTACCCGCCCTTCGCCGCGCTGCTGTTCGTCCCCACCGCCCTGCTGCCCCTGCCCGCCGTCCAGGTCCTCTTCGCGGCCGGCAACGTCGCACTGCTCGCCCTGCTGGTCCATCTCTCCCTGCGCCTGGCCGGACGGCGGACCTCCCCAGCCCTGCTGATCGCCGCCACGGCGGCCGGCCTGTGGCTGGAGCCGGTCTTCCAGACCATGGCCTTCGGGCAGATCAACCTCGCCCTGGCCTGCCTGGTCCTGTGGGACCTCGGCCGCCCGGACGGCGCCCGGGGCAAGGGCCTGGCCATCGGCGTCGCGGCCGGGATCAAGCTCACCCCCGCGATCTTCGCCGTCCATCTGCTGCTGACCGGCCGCGTCCGCGCCGGGCTGACGGCGCTGGCGGGCTTCGCGGGGACGGCGGTGCTCGGCGCGGCCGCCCTGCCGGGCGCGAGCGTGGACTTCTGGACGCGGCGGATGTTCGAGACCGGCCGTGTCGGCAAGGCGTGGATCGTCGACAACCAGTCCCTCCAGGGAATGGCCGCCCGCCTCCTGCACACCCCCGAGCCCGGCCTGTGGTGGGCCGTGCCCGCTGCCGTCGTCGCCCTGCTGGGCCTGTTGCTGGCCCGCCGTGCCCATCTGTGCGGACGGGAGGGCTGGGGGGTGCTCGCCGTCGCGGGCACGGCGGTGCTGGTCTCGCCGATCAGCTGGTCCCACCACTGGGTGTGGTGCGTGCCGCTGCTCGCCGTCCTGGCCGCCGCCGGGCCGGACCGCCGGTGGCCGCTGTGCGCCGCGGGCGCCGTCGCCGCGCTCTTCACGGCCCGCACGCACTGGCTCGTCCCCCACTCCGGGGACCTCGACCTCCACCTGCCCTGGTGGCAGCAGCCGCTCGCCTCCCCGTACGCGCCCCTGGCGCTCGCACTGCTGGCGTACGCGGCGTGGTGCCTGCGACGGAGCCCCCGGCCCACCGGATGACGCCCGGCCCCGCGCCCCGTGCGGTGCCGAAGCGCGCCGGCCGCCGCCCGTGCCCGGTCCGCGAGCGCTCACCGCAGAGGCACGGCCCGCCTGTCCGGCGAACGGACCACCCGCGGCACGTCCTCCGCAGCCGATGCCACGTTGAACGGGCGGATGAGAGGGGCAGTCGTGCACAGGGGATACCGAACACGGTGGCTGGTTCCGGACGAGCACCGCGCCGACCCCTCCTATGCCGAGGCCGGCGCCGCCATCGCGCCGGGGCAGGCCGTGTACGACCGCCGCACCGCGCTCGGGCTCTCGACGGGACAGCTCGCCCGGCGGGCGGGGGTGGCGGAAGCCGAGGTCGAGCGGGGCGAAGGCGGGGCGGTGACACCCGCCGTCGCCCTGCTGCACGCGCCGGCGCGGGCCCTCGACGCCTGGGTGGAGCTGTCCGTCGAGGGTGACGATACGTTCCTGTCTTTCCCGCCCTTCGCGGGGCACGGCTCCACCGCGAAGGGCGGGGAGAACCTCAGGGGGTGAGATCGAGAACGCGGACCGGCCGGTCCTTCCAGGTCTGTGGTGCCGTGGTGGCGACCACAGCACCGTCAGGACGGTCGATGGACGGCTGAGCCGCGTACTCGGTATGAGCAGCCGACCAGGTGGTCTCGCGGGCCACGGCAAGGGCGGAGGGCAGATCCAGGTGGAGAAGGGTGACCCCGGGCAGAGCGGCGATGTGCTCAGCGGTGCCCGGACGAGTGCGGTCTGCTTCGACAAGTGCACACGCCGTGGCGTAGAGAAGCCACCCCGGCTCGTTCTCCGCTCGGTAGATCAGCCGGGAGGCCATGACGTTGCCATGTCCGGCGGCCACCATGGCTGTGTCGTCCAGGACGACATGCACAAGGCCGGTCACCGCCCGATCGCCTCCGCCAGCCGCCTGTCCAACTCCTCGTCCAGACGCTTTTCCTCGGACTCGGTGGGGTTGTAGCCGTTCCACTCCCGCAGTACGGCGAGGGTTCGCTCGGCGCGCTCGGCGCGCTCGGCGGGAGTGAGCAGAGTGTCGGCGAGGCGAGCGAGGTATGCCCGCAGGGACAGCCCTTCAGCGGCTGCTATTTCGGCGAGTCTGTCACGGGCTTCAGCGGGGATGCGGATGTTGGCGTCAGCCACAGCGGCGCTCCTTCCGATCACTCAGGCCTTCTGATCATTCAGGAAGTATACGGGTACGTACTCGTACCCGTTCACATGTCCGGTGAGACCGGTTTCAACCCGACGTGAGCGGGCCGGGCGAGGGGTTCGGGCGGAGTGTCCGTCGCCTCACACCGCCGCGGCCCGTCGCCACCGGCAACGCCCGTCACCGCCGTCACCGCGCCGCGAAGCGGTCCAGTGCGTCCAGGGTGCGGGTGCCGGCGCCGCCGGGGCGGCCCTCGGCGGCGACGACGGTCAGCTCCGTGTCCGGTCAGGCGCGGGACAGCTCCCACGCGGTGTCGAGCGGGCTGCTCAGATCGGCCCCGCCGTGGACGACGGCGGCGGGCCTGCCGACCGGATCGCCGCAGATCTCCCGGTACACGCGGTGGCCGCCGCCGACGTCGAGCATGCCGCTCTCGTACGGCTCGCGCATCTCGACCTCCCGGGGTCCGGTGACGGACCGGGAGGCTACCCGACCTCGTCGGGCTCCTCGTCGCCCGCCAGCAGTTCGGAGGCGTCCACGATGCGGTAGGCGTAGCCCTGCTCGGCCAGGAAGCGCTGGCGGTGGGCCGCGAAGTCCTGGTCGACGGTGTCGCGGGCGACGACCGAGTAGAAGCGGGCCTCGTGGCCGTCCGCCTTCGGGCGCAGCACGCGGCCCAGGCGCTGGGCCTCCTCCTGGCGGGAGCCGAAGGTGCCCGACACCTGGATGGCGACCGTGGCCTCGGGCAGGTCGATGGAGAAGTTGGCCACCTTGGAGACCACCAGCACCGACAACTCGCCCGCTCGGAAGGCGTCGAACAGCTTCTCGCGCTGCGCGTTGCCGGTATCGCCCTTGATCACGGGCGCGCCCAGGTGCTCGCCCAGTTCGTCGAGCTGGTCGATGTACTGGCCGATGACGAGCGTCTGCTGCCCGGCGTGGCGGCGCACCAGCGCCTCGGTGACGCGCTGCTTGGAGGCCGTGGTGGAGCAGAAGCGGTACTTCTCGTCCGACTCGGCCGTCGCGTACGCCAGCCGCTCGGACTCGGTGAGGTCCACGCGGACCTCCACGCAGTCGGCCGGGGCGATGTAGCCCTGCGCCTCGATCTCCTTCCAGGGGGCGTCGAAGCGCTTGGGGCCGATGAGGGAGAAGACGTCGGACTCGCGGCCGTCCTCGCGCACCAGCGTGGCCGTCAGGCCGATGCGGCGGCGGGCCTGGAGGTCGGCGGTGAACTTGAACACCGGGGCCGGCAGCAGGTGCACCTCGTCGTAGACGATCAGGCCCCAGTCGCGGGAGTCGAACAGCTCCAGGTGCGGGTACACGCCCTTCCGCTTTGTCGTCAGCACCTGGTAGGTGGCGATGGTGACGGGGCGGATCTCCTTCTTCGCGCCGCTGTACTCGCCGACCTCGCTCTCCGTCAGCGAGGTGCGCCGCACCAGTTCGCTCTTCCACTGCCGGGCCGAGACGGTGTTGGTCACCAGGATCAGCGTGGTGGCCTTCGCCGTGGCCATCGCGCCCGCGCCCACCAGCGTCTTGCCCGCGCCGCAGGGCAGCACGACGACGCCGGAGCCGCCGTGCCAGAAGTTCTCCACGGCCTGCCTCTGGTAGGGGCGCAGCGCCCAGCCGTCCTCGGCCAGCTCGATCGGGTGCGCCTCGCCGTCCACGTAGCCGGCCAGGTCCTCGGCGGGCCAGCCGAGCTTGAGCAGCGCCTGCTTGATCTGGCCGCGCTCGGAGGGGTGGACGACGACGGTGTCGGGGTCGATACGGGCGCCGACCAGCGGCTGGATCCGCTTGGAGCGCAGGATCTCCTCCAGCACCGGCCGGTCGGAGGACTCCAGGACCAGCCCGTGCACGGGGTGCTTGAGCAGCCGCAGCCGACCGTAGCGGTCCATCGTCTCGGCCACGTCCACCAGCAGCGCGTGCGGCACCGGATAGCGGGAGTGAGTGACCAGGGCGTCGACGACCTGCTCGGCGTCGTGCCCGGCGGCGCTGGCGTTCCACAGGCCCAGCGGGGTGAGCCGGTAGGTGTGGATGTGCTCGGGGGCACGCTCGAGCTCGGCGAAGGGCGCGATGGCGCGGCGGCAGTCGTCGGCCTGCTCGTGGTCGACCTCCAGCAGCAGGGTCTTGTCGCTCTGGACGATCAGGCAGGACACGCGTACCTCCAGCGATCGGATCGTCGTGGGACGGGCGCACCCGCCGAATGGAAGAGTCTACTTTTTCCGGGCGCGTACCGGCGTGCCCGGTGTGCCCGGCGACCCCCCGCGGGGCCCTTCGGCCCTCCGCCGGGGGTCGCCCCGCCCGTGTGAGGGACGGCCCGCGGCGCCTACGCTGCCGGACATGGATGCGATCCGGTTCAGGCGGACACGGCGTACGGAGGGCTGCGGCATGGACGGCTATGTGAAGTGGGCGGGCAGGGTGGCGGCGACCGCCGGGGCGGTCGCCGCGCTCGCCGGGGCCTGGGCTGCGATCGCCGGGGCGGTGGCGGCCACCAACGGCGCGAAGGCGGCGCGGAAGGCCGCGCGGCGGTGAACGCGGCGGCGGGTCACGCCCGGCCCGCCGTTTTCGCCGGGCCGTCCGGGCCGTCCGGGGCTCCCACGTCCGCCGCGCCCGTGATGCGGTGCAGCGGGTAGGTGCGGACCTCCTCGGCGGTGTGGTCGTACGCGGTGACGAAGCCGCCCTCCACACGGACGGGATCGATGGTGCGCTGCCCCGCGGTGCCGTCGGCGTCCACATGGCCGATCAGCACCGGCGTCCCGCGGCGGGCGGCGGCGCGCAGGACGGCCAGGGTGTCGGCCGGGGGCGTGCGCGGCGGCGGGCCGCCGGGAGCGGCCGGGACGGGGCGGCGTGGCCGGGGCGGGGCGCCGCCGGCCGCCACGTCGCCCGAGCGGATGGCGCGTACGGCCGCGGCCAGCAGCGGGTCGCCGGGGCCGGGCGGGCCGTCCGGCACCGGCTCGGGCGCGGTGCGCGGCGGGGTGCGCAGGGCGTCGGCGCGGTGGACCACCACATCGCCCCCGTCGGACTCGGCGGCCGGCGCGTACCCCATCGCACGCAGCCGCTCCAGCAGGGTGGCCGGGTCCGCCTGGGCGGCCAGCACCGTCGGCGCCAGCAGCCGCAGCCCCAGGGAGGCGGCGCGGCGGTCGGCGGCGATCTCGGCGAGCAGCGTGTCGTCGTCGCAGCGGACGTAGGAGCCGGCCGCGCCCACCCGCAGCCGCCCGTGCCGCCGCGCCACGTCGTCGATCAGGTACGCCAGCGGCTGCGGGACGGGCGTGCGGGAGTGGGCGGCCAGGAAGGAGTGCAGGTCGTCGGCGTCGTGGCCCGCGTCGAGGGCGCGGCGCACCGACTCGGGGGTGAAGCGGTAGACCGTCGCGCCGCCCTTGGACTCCACGTCGGCCAGGATGTTCAGCGTCTCGGCCGGACGGCGGCGCAGCGGCCCCGGCGCCACGGCCGTCAGGTCGGCCTGGAGCAGGACGTGGTCCAGCGGCTCGGGCAGGAGAGGGGCCAGAAGGGCGGCGGCCTCCGGGCCCGCCGTTCCGGGTTCCGGGCCCGCGGCGTCCGGGCCGGTCGCGTCCGCGCCGGCGGCGTGCTCGTCCAGCAGGGGGCGCGCGTACGAGGTGAGTGCGCCGCGCCCCGTCACGCCCAGCAGCTCCGCCTCCGTCAGCGTCCACCGCACGATCCGGCCGCGCAGCTCCGCACCGCCGCGCAGCGGGCACTCCCAGTCCAGCCGGGCGGCCACCGCGTCGGCCTCCGGGGCCGTCCCCGCGGGCTCGGCGGCCAGCAGGCCCAGGGTGCGGCGGCGCAGCTCGGGCGCGGGACCGCGGTCCAGGCCGGGGCCGAGTGCGCCGAGCGTCCGGCCGCGGGCGTCGCGCCCGCCGGCCAGCCCGGCCAGCCGGGTGGCCGCCAGCCAGGCGCGGGCCAGTTGCGTCCAGCGCCGCTCGGGCGGCTCCTCCAGCCACGCGTCGTAGGCGGGGGTGGGCGCGTACCGCTCGCCCTCCTCGCCGTCGGAGGCCAGCAGCCCGGCGGCGTGGGCCAGCTCGATCCAGAAGGCGGCGACCGGCTCGGAAACGTCGAGCGCGACGGCGGTGCGCTTGAGGTCCCGCACACCCAGGCCGCCGGCGCGCAGCACCGACGGCGCGCCGGCGTCCGTGCTCCACAGCTCCAGCAGCTCCTCGACGGCCGCGAGCGCCGCCAGCGCCTGGCCCGCCCCGGCGGAGTCCGCGGCCGCCGGTGTGCGGGCGCGGCCCGGGCCGACGGGCGGCGGCAGCGGCTCCGGGCGGCGGTGGGCACGGCCGCCGCGCAGGTGCAGGGCCACCTCCCGGGGCAGTACGACCGTGCGGGGCGCGGCGGGCAGCAGCAGGGCGCGGTCCAGCAGCCAGCGGACCGGCGGGGAGGGGACCTCGGAGACCTCGCCGTAGGGCGGGCCCCACATCAGCCTGGCGAGCATGGCCCGCGACTCCTCGGGCGCCTGCCCCAGCAGGGTGTCCATCCGCTCCCGGTCGCCGAAGAGGGAGGCCAGGGACGCCAGCGCGCTCACCGGGTCGTGGGTGGTGGGCAGCCCGGCGGCGGCCAGGACCTCCTGGAGGCGGCCGGGCGACGTCCCCGCGGTGGCCTCGGCCAGGGACGGGCCCAGGCCGGTGGGGGAGGGCCTCGACGCGGACGGGGCGAGCAGCTCGCGGGCGGTGCGCACCAGACGCAGCCGGTCGTCGCCGCCCCAGACGACCGCCCGTTCGCGCAGCAGGCCCAGCGCGTGCGGCAGTTCGCCCTCGCCGCCCGGCAGCAGGGCGGCCAGCTCCCCGTACGGGCAGGGATCGGGAGCCACGGCCAGCGCCTCGGCGACCTGGAGGGCGAAGCGGTCCAGTCGCTCCAGCGCCCGCAGCACCGAGGTGCGGGCGCCCGCGCGGGTGGCGAGCTGGGAGAGGTCGCCGGGGACGGGCGAGAGCAGGTCCGGGCGCGCCCGCAGCAGAGCGGCGAGCGCGTCGTCGGGGCGGGAGCGCAGCTCGTCGGCGAGCGTGCGGGGGGCCGCCCGCCGGCGCGCTTCGGGCTCTGTCGTCATCCGTACAACGGTACCGGCAGCCTGTGGACAAGCGGTTCCGCGCGGGGGCGGTGCGGGTACGGTCGTGGCGTACGGATGCCAGGGACCAGTAGCCGCTGAGGTGTCGGGTGGGGATCGAGAGTGAACAGCTGGTCTTCGACTATCTGAGCCGGATCGGCGATCTGGCGCACGGCACGGCCATGACGGCCGCCGAGCGGGCGCGTCTGGTGGCCGGGGTGCGCGCCGACATCGAGCGACGCCGTGCCGAGGCGGGCGGCGCGCACACCGCGGCCGGGGTGCGCCGGATCCTGGACGGCATCGGGCGGCCGGAGGATGTGGTCGAGGGCACGGGTGTCTCCGTGCCGCAGCCCAGGGAGCACGGGCCGGTGGAGCACGGGCCGGTGCGGGGGACCCCGCGGGGCGGGCGGGCACCGCGGGACGGCGGCCCGCCGCCGAAGCAGTCGTCCGCCGCCTCGCCGCCCCATCTCGCGCCCGCCCACGAGCTGGGCCCTGAGGAGAGCGACCCCGACTGGTGGCGCGGGGGGCCGGGCGCCCCCCGGTACGCGCCGGGCGGCCGGCTGCCGGTCGGCGGCTTCGACGGCGGGATCGAACTGCCGGAGGTGCTCGAGCGGCCACCGGAGAAGGAGAAGGAGGAGCGGCGGCAGGCGGAGGCGGCGCAGGCCGCCGACGCCGACGCGGTCGACGAGACCCCGGCCGCGCCCGGGGGGATCCGTTGGGCGCGCCTGCCGCGCCCGCTGCGCCCGCGCACGGCGAAGGCGGCGGGCGGCGCACCGCGTACGGCCCGCGTGTCGCGCGTCGGCGGTGCCGTGGAGCTGGCGGCCGTCGCCCTGCTGGTGGCGGGCGCGGTGATGGGTTCGCTGATTCCGCTGGGACTGGGCTGGCTGGCCGCCTGGTGGTCGCCACGGCTGAGCCGCCAGGAGGCCAAGTGGGCGGTGACGTTCGTGCCCGGTACGGTCGCCGCCGCCGGGCTGGTGTGGCTGTGGGGCCGCACCGAGGGCCGCTGGGGGGAGCCGATGGCCGAGGGCGCGCTGGGCGAGGCGATCACCGCCTCCTGGCCCTGGGCGCTGCGCGCCGCGGCCGTCGCCAGCGCCCTCTACCTGCTGTGGCGGGCGCGGCGGCCGAGGGGATAGGGGGAGAAGAGAAGACGGGGGAGAAGCGTTGGAGGAGTTCCCGGGCCTTCTCTTCACCCTGCTGAGCGCCGGCCTCGGGTTCATGGGGGTGAAACTCCTGGTGCCGCTTGTGCGGAACGGCAGGTTCGCCAGAAGGGGGACCGGCGTCCGTACGGTGGGCGAGTGCGTGAACGTGCGCTGGACATCGGGCGGCTGGGTGTCCAGCCTCATCGCCTATGAGGACGAGGACGGCGAGCGGCGCCTCGCGTCGGCCGGCGCCCACCCGGTCACACCCATCCACATCGGGGAGTCCGCCGAGGTCCGCTACGACCCGCGTGGCAGAGCGAAGAAGGAGGCGGTGAACGGCGAGATGCCGCCCAGGAACGTGTATGTCCTCGGCCTGGTGCCGATCGGCGTCAGCCTGGCCTTCGGTGCCATCGGGATCCACTACCCGTCGATAGCGGTCTGAGACCTGAGATCTGAGGAGAGGGCCGTCCGCCGACCGGCCGGGGCGCACGGCCGGCGGACGGGCGCGCGTCAGCCCTCGGAGCCGCCGGAACCCTTGGGCAGCAGTTCCTTCATCTCCTCCAGGATCGTGTCTGCGGCCGTGTAGCCGATGCCCTGGATCCAGGTCTCGTCGTCCACGCGGTGGGCGCGGCCGTTCTCCACCGCCTCCATGCTCTTCCACAGCGCGCCGCCGACGGCCCTGCCCTCGCCGGACTTCGCCGGGTCGCCGTAGGAGGTGTAGAAGACGACGTCCGCGTCGCCCTGGTCGACCTTCTCGGGGCTGACGTCGACCGAGAAGCCGTCGGGGGCCTTGTCGGCGATGGCCGGGCGGCTCACTCCGATGTCGGCGAGGATGGAGCCGATGTAGTTCTGTCTGCCGTAGACGCGGGTGTCGGCGCCCTCGACGAAGCGGACGACGCTCACCGTCAGCTCCCGTGCCTTCTTCCGGCCGCCGAGCGCCTCGGTGACCCCGGCCGCCTTCGCCTCGTAGGCGTCGACGACCTTCTCCGCCTCGTCCTGCCGGTTGAGGGCGTTGGCGTGGACCAGGAAGTTCTCCTTCCAGGGCGCGCCGGTGGACTCGGTGAAGACGGTCGGGGCGATCTTCGACAGCTCGTCGTAGCGGTCCTTGTCGCGGATGTCGCTGCCCAGGATCAGGTCCGGCTTGAGCGCCGCGATCCTCTCCAGGTTGGGCGCGGCGATGTTGCCGACGTTCTCGATGCCCTCGACCTTCTCCTCCGGCAGGTACTTCAGGAAGCCGGAGGCCACGTCGGAGCGGGTGGAGCCGACGGGCTTGACGCCCAGCGTTATGGCCGAGTCCAGCTCGGCGGTGTCGAGGACGACCACGCGCTCGGGCCCGGCGGGGACCTCGACCTCCCCGTGGGCGGTCATGACCGTCCGGGTCTCCCCGGAGGCGGCGCTGCCCTCCCCGCCGCAGGCGGACAGGGCGAGGACGGAGGCCAGCGCGGTGGCGCCGGCGGCGGTCGTACGGCGGCGGGTGAGGGTCATGGTGTCGCCTTCTTTCGCGTGCTGACGGGGACGGTGGCGGGGGCGGCAGCGGAAGCGGGCGCGCCGGGGACGACGAGTGGGCCGCCCGTCACCGGGTCAGGCACCACCACGGCCTCCAGGCCGAAGACCTCGCGGACCAGATCGGCGGTGACGGCCCGGCCCGGCGGCCCCTGCGCGACGATCCGGCCCCCGCGCATCGCGACGAGGTGGTCGGCGTAGCGGGCGGCCTGGTTGAGGTCGTGCAGGACCATCACGACCGTGCGGCCCCGCTCCCGGTTGAGCCGCCGCACCAGGTCGAGGACCTCCACCTGGTGGGCGATGTCGAGGTACGTCGTCGGCTCGTCGAGCAGGAGCAGCTCGGTCTCCTGGGCGAGCGCCATGGCGATCCACACGCGCTGCCGCTGGCCGCCCGACAGCTCGTCCACGGCCCGGTCGGCCAGCTCGGTGACGCCGGTGCTGTCCATGGCGTCGGTGACGGCCCGCTCGTCGGCCTCCGACCACTGCTGCCACCAGCGCTGGTGGGGCTGGCGGCCCCGGGCGACGAGGTCGCCGACGGTGATCGCCTCGGGCGCGACCGGCGCCTGGGGGAGCAGCCCGAGGGAGCGGGCGACCGCGCGGGTGGGTACGCGGTCCAGCTCCCGGCCGTCCAGCAGCACCGCGCCGTGCCGGGGCCGCAGCAGCCGGCCCAGCGCCCGCAGCAGGGTGGACTTGCCGCACGCGTTGGGGCCGACGACGACGGTGACGCGGCCGTCGGGCACGTCGAGGTCGAGGCCGTCGACGACCGTGCGGCTCTCGTAGGCGAGGGTCAGACCGCGGGCCGACAGCCGGCTCGCGGGCGCGTCGGGCTTGTCCGGTCCGTCGGCCGCCGTGGACGTGGTGGTGGTGTCCGTCATGGTCCTCCTCCGGTGCGGCCGCGGGCGATCAGCCAGACGAGGTAGGGCGCCCCGATCGCCGCCGTCAGTACTCCGACCGGCAGCTCCACCGGCGCCAGGAGCCTGCGGGCCAGCAGGTCGCCGAGGGTGACGGTGAAGGCGCCCAGCAGGGCCGTGGCGAGCAGCGGGATCTGCGCGGTGCGCGTCAGCCGGCGGGCGATCTGCGGGGAGAGCAGCGCCACGAAGTCCACCGGTCCGGCCGCGCCGGTGGCCACCGAGGCCAGGACGACGCCGGTGGCGGCCAGCCCCAGCCGGACGCGGCCCAGCCGCACCCCCAGGGCGGTGGCGGTGTCGTCGTCCAGTGCCGCCTGCCGCTGGGCGCGGGCGCACCACAGCACGGCGGGCAGCACGGCCAGCAGAGCCCAGCCCAGGGGCGCGGCCTGTTCCCAGCCGCGCCCGTTGAGCGAGCCGGTCAGCCACACCTGGGCCTGCTGGGCGGCGAGGAAGTCGCCCTTGGTCATGAACAGCTGGGTGAGCGAGCGCAGCGCGACGGAGAAGCCCAGGCCGATCAGGACGAAGCGGGCCGCACTGAGGCCGCGCCGCCAGGCGAAGACGTAGACCAGCGCGGCGGCGAGCGTCCCGCCCGCCACGGAGAGGTAGGGCAGCAGGGCGTACGAGGTCAGGCCGAAGGTCATCGCGCCGACGGTCACGGCGGCGGCGCCGTGGGTGACGCCGATGATCTCCGGGCTGGCCAGGGGGTTGCGGGCGACGGTCTGGACGAGCCCGCCCGCCACCCCGAGCGCGGCGCCCACCATCAGTCCGAGGACCACGCGCGGCAGCCGCAGCGTGCCCACGACCAGTTCCTGCGGCGACGGCAGCCCCAGCAGCACCCGCGCCACCTCGGTGGGCGCGGTGGCGGTCTCGCCGAGGCAGAGGGCCGCGACGACGGCCGCGGCCAGCGCGGCGGCGAGGGCGGCCGTGACCGTCGCGGACCGGCGGTGGACCAGGAACGAGGCGCGCCCGCGGCGCACCAGGCCGTACCCCGGGGGTCTGACGGGTGCCGCGCGGCCCGATACCTCGCGGGGCGTCTCGCTCACGGTGCCGGGCGCGGTCACGGCCCCGCCGCCTTCCCGGCCCGGCCGCGCACCAGCGCCACCAGGAACGGCACGCCGATCAGCGCCGTCATCACGCCCGCGGGCACCTCGCCCGGCGGCACCACGATCCGCCCGGCCACGTCCGACACCAGCAGCACCACCGGGCCCAGCAGCGCGGCCGTGGGCAGCAGCCGGCGGTGGTCGGAGCCGACGAGGGCGCGGGCCAGATGGGGGACGGCCAGCCCGACGAAGGCGATGGGGCCGGCGGCGGCGACCCCGGCGCCGGTCAGGACGGTGGCCCCGAGACCGCCGGTGATCCGTACGGCCGCGGTGTTCTGACCCAGGCCCCTGGCCATGTCCTCGCCCAGCGCCAGGGCGTCCAGACCGCGCGCGACGGCCACCACCAGCAGCGCGCCCGTCGCCAGGAACGGCCACACCTGCCCGATCACCTCCGTGCCGCGCCCGGCGACCGAGCCGACCTGCCAGAAGCGGAACTCGTCCAGGGCCGCGGCCCGCGTCGTCAGCACCCCCGCCACCACCGAGTACAGCAGCGCGTTGACGGCGGCCCCGGCCAGCGCCAGGCGTACCGGCGTCGCCCCCTCGCGGCCCCGCGCGGCGATCGCGTAGACGGCCGCCCCCGCCGCGCCCGCGCCGGCGAAGGCGAACCAGACGTATCCGGAGAGCGTGTGCACCCCGGCGAAGGCGATGGCCAGGACGACACCCAGTGCCGCGCCCTGGCTGACGCCGAGGATGCCGGGCTCGGCGATCGGGTTGCGGGTCAGGCCCTGCATCACACAGCCGGCCAGCCCGAGCGCGGCGCCGACCAGCACCGCCAGCAGGGTGCGCGGGGCGCGCATGGTCAGCACCACCTGGGCGGCGGGGCCGTCGCCGCCGTGCACCAGCGCCTCGTACACCGCGCCCGGTGCGATGGCGCGGCTGCCGACGGCCAGGCTCAGCAGCACGGCCAGGGCGAGGGCGGCCGAGACCGCGGCCACCGCACCCAGTCGGCGGGCCGCCCGCACGCGGCGCGGACCGGCCGCCGGCCGGCCGGGCGCGGCGGTTGCTGGGGCGGCGGGCATCTGCGACCTCGGTGGACGTGCGGGCGGACGGACGGGAACGGGACGCGACAGGAGACGGCCGGTTCCACGCCGTGGAGGGCACGGAACCGGCCAGCTCAGGTTAGGCGAGCCTAACCAACTATGTCACGGAGTGCACAATACGGGACATGACTTCTCGTACGGTGACGGTCGGCTTCGACCTGGACATGACGCTGATCGACTCCCGCCCCGGTATCCGGGCGACCTATCTGGCCCTGGCCGCCGAGACCGGCACGTACATCGACGCCGACCTCGCCGTCACCCGCCTCGGGCCGCCCCTGGAGGCCGAGCTGGCGCACTGGTTCCCCGAGGGGGCGATCGACGAGGTCGGTGCCCGCTACCGCGAGCTGTACGTGAGCCACGCCATCGAGCCGACCCTGCCCATGCCCGGCGCCCGGGAGGCGGTGGAGGCGGTCCGGCGGACGGGCGGCACGGCGATCGTGGTCACCGCCAAGCACGAGCCCAACGCCAAGCTCCACCTCGACCACCTGGGCATCGCGCCGGACGCGGTGATCGGCTGGCTGTGGGCGGAGGCCAAGGCGGAGGCGCTGGTCGATTACGGCGCCGGCGTCTACGTCGGGGACCACCTGGGCGACGTGCGAGGAGCGCGGGCGGCCGGGGCCCTGTCGGTGGCGGTGCCGACGGGCCCGTGCGGCGCGGCGGAGCTGAGGGAGGCGGGGGCCGATGTGGTGCTGGAGGACCTGACGGACTTCCCCGCCTGGCTGGAGGCGTACGCGGCGGCCTGGACCTGAACCGCCGGAGCCGTGTCCGCCGGAGCCGTGCCTACCGCCGGGCCGCCGAGCGCGCCTCGCGGCGCTGCACGGCGATCGACCGCAGCACCCCGGCGCCGGCGACGGCGAAGCCGACGCCCATCAGCATGCTGACGAGGTACGCGGCCGTGGGCAGCGGGTCGGAGCCGAGGAACAGGGGCGTGATGGTCGCGAGAGTGGCCACCGCGCCGACGACGAAGACGACGGCGCCGATGCGGACGAGCAGATCTCCCGCGCGGGACGTTTCACTGGTCACCAGGACAGGGTAGTTCCGTGTGAGGACATGCGCGGGACACGGGGGAGGCGGCCCGGGGCGTCTTGTCACCGGGGAGTGGATCATTAGTCTTGGTGACGGCGGGTCATACGGCCCGCCGCGGTCTTGTGCGGAACCGTTGCCTTTCAAGAAGTCGTTGTTTTCCCGACAGGTCGTAGCCCGGGCATCCGGACGAATTACGAGGACGAGGACAGACGTGCCTACCGGCAAGGTCAAGTGGTTCAACAGTGAGAAGGGTTTCGGCTTCCTCTCCCGCGACGACGGCGGTGACGTCTTCGTGCATTCGTCGGTGCTCCCGTCCGGGGTGACCGTGCTGCGGCCCGGCCAGCGCGTCGAGTTCGGGGTCGTCGCGGGCCAGCGCGGTGACCAGGCCCTCTCGGTCACCCTGCTGGACCCGGCCCCCTCCGTGGCCGCCGCCCAGCGCCGCAAGCCGGACGAGCTGGCGTCGATCGTGCAGGACCTCACCACCCTGCTGGACGGGGTCGCGCAGCAGCTCGAGCGGGGCCGCTACCCCGACCGCCAGCACGGCCACAAGATCGCGGGCATGCTCCGTATCGTGGCCGACCAGCTCGACGTCTGACCGGGCGCCCGGACGGGCCTGTAGGTGCTCTACACGAAGTCCAGCGCGCCGGGGCCCAGGGGCGGCACCAGCTCCTCGGCCGCGGCGCGCGTGAGCAGCCCGCGCACCGCCGCGTAGCCACTCTCGCCGAGGTCGGCGGTGAACTCGTTGACGTACAGCCCGATGTGCCGGTCCGCGACCGAGGGGTCCATCTCCTGGGCGTGCTCCAGCACGTAGGGCCGTGACGCCCGGGGGTCGTCCCACGCCATCCGCACCGAGGCGCGGGCCGCCTCGGCGAGCGCCCGCAGCGCCGGCGCGCCCAGCGAGCGCCTGGCGATGACCGCGCCCAGCGGAATCGGCAGCCCGGTGGTGTCCTCCCAGTACTCGCCCATGTCGGCGAGCCGGTGCAGGCCGTAGTCCCGGTAGGTGAAGCGGGCCTCGTGGATGACCAGCCCGGCGTCCACCCGGCCGTCGCGCACGGCGGGCATGATCTCGTGGAAGGGCAGCACGACGATCCTCCCGACCCCGCCCGGCACCCGTTCGGCCGCCCACAGCCGGAACAGCAGGTACGCCGTCGAGCGCTCGCTCGGCACCGCGACCGTCGCACCGCCCAGGCCGGCCTCGGTGCCCGGCTCACGGGTGAGCACCAGCGGGCCGCAGCCGTGCCCCAGGGCGCCGCCGCACGGCAGCAGCGCGTACTCGTCGAGCGCCCACGGAAGAACGGCGTAGGAGACCTTCAGCACATCCAGTTCGCCGCGCTCGGCCATGCCGTTGGTGACGTCGATGTCCGCGAACGTCACGTCCAGCTCCGGTGCCCCCGGCACCAGGCCGTGCGCCCAGGCGTGGAAGACGAAGGTGTCGTTGGGGCAGGGGGAGTGGGCGATCCGCAGCGGCCGCCCGGGCCCGTCGGTCCTGTCAGTCCTGGCGCCGGTCAAGGTCCCTCCAACCGTCGAGTACGGGCACGATCCTGCCGAAGGCCGCGGTCAGGGCGTCCAGCGCCTCCGCGAACCGCCAGGCGGCGCGGTCGCGCGGGCCCACCGCGTTGGAGACGGCGCGGACCTCCAGTACGGGGACCCCGCCGCAGGCCGCCGCGGCCTCCGCGACCCCGAAGCCCTCCATCGCCTCGGCCAGCGCGCCCGGGTGCCGGCGCGCCAGCAGCGCGGCCCGCTCGGCGGTGCCGGTGGCCGTGGAGACCGTCAGCACCGGGCCCAGGGTCGCCTCGGCCGCCTCGGCGACGGCCCGCGACAGCGCCTCGGGCGGCAGGTGGACGGTGGTGCCGAAGCCCAGTTCGGCCACCGAGGCGAAGGGCTCGGGTCCGGCCGGGGTCTCGGCGCCCAGGTCCGCGGCGACGATCTCGGAGGCGACGGCCACCGAGCCGACCGGGGCCAGCGGGACGAAGCCGCCGCCGATGCCCGCCGATACCACCAGGCCGTACGGGCGGCCCCGCACCGAGCCCCGCTCCAGCGCCACGGCGGTACGGGCCGCCGCGGCGGCGGGCCCGGCGCCCGCGGCCAGCACGTCGATGCCGGCGGGGGCGCAGGCGACCGCCACCGCGTCACGCTCGGCGGGCACGGCCGTGACGACCAGGACCGGCGCGGTCCGTACAGCGGGTGCGGCGGTGCGGCGGGACGGTGCGGGGCTCAGTCTTCGCTCTCGCGCTCGAGCTCGAAGTTCCACACGCCCCGGTAGTCGCTGCCGTCGTACTCGACGAGGCTCAGCTGCACCGACTGCGGTTCGCCGCCCTGCTGGCCGCCGCCGTTCTGGAAGAAGGCGTCACCGGAGAAGCTGCGGTAGGTCTTGGTGATCCGGTCCGTCACCGCGGGCTGGCCGTTGAGGAACAGCACCCAGCCGTCCTCGGCGATCTCGGGGTCCACGCCGATGCGCAGCAGGTCGCCCTGGCCGACGGTGATGGAGGTGTCGGTCTCCTCCTTGGCGCAGGACAGCACCCTGTCCTGCGAGATCTTGCCGTTGTCCTCGTAGCAGGCGGCTTCCGTGGACACACTGTCGGAACCGACGGTCACGGTCGCTCGGGGAGTCGGCTTCTCGCAGGCGGAGAGGGCGACGAGCCCGAGGGTGGCCGCACCGATGGCTACGGCAGTGCGGATGGTGCGGCTGCCCTTGCCCCGGGAGATCGTGTGGGTCATAGCACGCAGGCTACCCGGCGGTTCCGCTCAGGCGACGCGCGGGTGGGCCGTGCCGTGCCGCGCGGCCGACAGCAGGGGCCGGACGGTGGCGAGCGCGCCCACCGCCACGATCACCCCGGCCACCCCCATGCCGACCGGCCCGATCAGCGGCAGCGCGATGCCGACGGCGCCGCCGGCCACCCACGACATCTGCATCAGCGTCTCGGAGCGGGCGAAGGCGGAGGTGCGCACCAGCTCCGGCACGTCCCGCTGGATCAGCGCGTCCAGCGACAGCTTGCCCAGCGCCTGCGCCAGTCCGGCGACGGCCGCGACGACGGGTACGGTGACCGTGCCGTAGAGCACCGCCGCCACCACGGTGGCGGTCAGGGCCAGCGCCAGCACCGAAGCGATGATCATCTCCGGGACGCGGTCGCGCAGCCAGGCGCCCAGCGCCGTGCCCAGCGCGTTGCCGCCGCCCGCCGCCACGGCCACCACACCCAGCGAGACCACGGGGTCCAGACCGGCCAGGGGGTGCTCGCGCAGCATGAAGGCGAGGAAGAAGGTGAGGAAGCCGGAGAGGGCGCGCAGGGAGGAGTTGGCGACCAGGGCGTTGAACACGGAGGCGCCGACGGTGCGCAGGCCGGGCCGCCGGGGCTTGCCGCCGCCGCTGCCGTTCCCGTTGCGGCTCTTTCCCGCGGTGCCCCCGCCCCCGGCCTCCCCGGCGGTGCCGGCCGTGTCGGCGGTGCCGCTGCCGTCGCCGTCCTGGCTGTGCGCGGCCTCGTAGGCGGTCAGCAGGGCCCGCCGCTCACCCTTGGCGGAGTCCACCTTGTGGGGCAGCGAGAAGGACAGGAACGTGCCGATGACGAAGACGGTGAAGGCCCCGTACAGCGGCCAGGACGGCCCCAGGCTGTGCAGCGCGGCCCCGGCCGGGGCCGCCGCGCCGGTGGCCAGCAGCCCGGCGAGCGTCACCCGCGAGTTCGCCTTCACCAGCGAGATCCGGTGCGGCAGCAGCCGGGGCACGACCGCCGATCTCACCACCCCGTACGCCTTGGAGGCCACCAGCACCCCCAGCGCCGCCGGATACAGCTCCAGGCTGCCGGTGGCCACCGCCCCGGCCATGCTCAGCGCCAGCAGCGCCCGCCCCAGCATCGACCCGGCCATCGCGGCGCGGCGGCCGTGCGGGATGCGGTCCAGCAGCGGCCCGATGACCGGCGCGAGCAGTGCGAAGGGGGCCAGGGTGACGGCCAGGTAGAGCGCGACGCGCCCGCGCGCCTCGCCGGTGGGGACGGAGAAGAAGATCGTGGACGCCAGGGCGACGGTGATCATCATGTCGCCCGCGGAGTTCACCGCGTGCAGTTCGATGAGCTTGCCCAGCCCGGATTCGCCGGCGCCCTGGGCGTGGGTGGCCTTCCGGATGCGCCTGCCCAGCGCGCGGGGAGGCGTGTGTACGGCGCGGACGATCGCCCGCGCCGTACGTCGGAATCGCCCCTCTCCGTGCTGGGGCGTCCTCAAGGCAGCCACGTCGTCAGTGTGCCCCACCGCCCGCCGCCTAGCCCGGCTCCTTTCGGTTGAAGGTTTTGGCCGAAGGTGCGACGGCCGACGGCGTACGCGCGTGGGGTAGCGTGGGGGACAGTGCGCTCCGCCCGATGGGAACGCTTGGGTCCGGACGTCGCAGCGGTCCACCGGTCCGCTCCGTCCTCACCCGTCTGACCTGGGCGTACGGTAGGCGCACTCGCGAAACGGCGTAGGAGAGAATCGATTCTTGTGAGTGCTGCGATGCGAGGCCGTACCCCTGATCGCCTGTGCGCCGAGGCGGTTGAACTGGCTCGGGAGGCGGCTCGGGAGGCCGCGTTCCCCGGCCGGATCGGCGACCATCTGGGTGCCGTCGCCGACGGGGACCGCGTCGTCACGCACTTCTTCGAGTGCCTGGAGCCGGGCTACCGCGGCTGGCGCTGGGCCGCCACCGTCGCGCGGGCCTCGCGGGCGCGGGTGGTGACCGTCGACGAGACGGTGCTGCTGCCCGGCCCCGACGCGCTGCTCGCCCCCGAGTGGGTGCCCTGGAGCGAACGACTGCGCCCCGGCGACCTCGGCCCCGGTGACCTGCTGCCCACCGAGGCGGACGACCCGCGTCTGGAGCCCGGCTACACCGGCGGCGGCGAACCCCCCCCGCACGCGGCGGTCGTGGAGTCGGCCTGGGAGGAGGCCGGCGCCGGGGGACCGGCCGAGGCCGGGGACGCCGACACCGTCACCAGCGAGCCCGGCGAACTGCCCGGTGCCCCGGCACGCGGCAGTATCGCGGCGGTCGCCGAGGAGATCGGCATGGGCCGCCCCCGGGTCCTCTCCCGTCAGGGCCTGCACGACGCCGCCGACCGCTGGGAGGAGGAGTTCGGACCCAGGACGCCCACGGCGCAGGCGGCCCCCGCCTCCTGTACGAGCTGCGGCTTCCTGGTGCCGATGGCGGGCTCGCTGCGCCAGGCCTTCGGGGTGTGCGCCAACGAGTTCTCCCCGGCGGACGGCCGAGTGGTCTCCCTCGCCTTCGGCTGCGGCGGCCACTCGGAGGCGGCCGTCATGCCGAAGACACCGCGCCCGCCGTCGCCGGTGATCGACGAGACGAGGGTGGACGAGCTGCCCCTGGACGGCGCGGCGGACGACGCGGCGGACGACCCGGAGGCGTAGGACCCCGCCGTCGGGCCCGCCCCCGGCGGGAGTGCCGCGCCCCGGCTGCCTCACAGGCCCGGGGCGCCCCAGAGCGGGAACCAGCGGCTCAGGTCCGGTTCGATGTCCAGGTCGTCCTGGAGGGCCGCCCTGACCTGGAGCTCCAGCGGGTTGTCGCGCTTGCTGCCGGGCAGCGGGGCGAAGGGGTAGAAGGTGCCGCGCTTGTAGAGGTAGACCAGTGCGAGGGGCTGCCGGCCGTGAGTGCGGAAGGCGACCAGCGAGCACAGGAGCTGCGGGCCGAAACCGCTGTCCCGCAGCGTGGCGTTCACCGCGTGCAGGTCGTTGACCAGGGAGGGCAGCTCGTCGGGGGCGCGGCGGGAGAGCAGCCAGGAGTACCCGTAGCCGTCCTCGCTGAACTCCACCGTCCCGCCGCCGCGCCCGGAGTCCGCGCCCAGCAGGGCCCGTACCTCCTGCCGGATCCGCGTGAAGGCGCCGCCCTCGACGCTCGCGAAGCACACCGAGCCCGCCCCGGTGGGGGTCAGGCCCACGGCGGCCTGGAGGGTGATCGCCGCCGAGGGCAGGCCGAAGAGCCGGTCGAGGTCGGGCCGGACCGGCTTGCTCCGCCCGAACAGGACGTCCCACAGACCCATGGGCGACCCTCCTTCCCGGATCCGGTTCTCAGGGTGCCTCGCCGCCCAGTTGCTCGGAGATCTCCGCCAGCGCCTCCAGGCGGCGGTCCAGGCCGGGGTGGGTGGAGAACAGTCCGGCCACCGTGCTGCCGGCACCGAGGGCGGGGGTGAAGAAGAACGCGTTGAACGCCTGGGCCGTGCGCAGGTCCCGGGTGGGGATCCGGGCGATGTCGCCGCTGACCTTGGTCAGGGCCGAGGCCAGCGCGGAGGGCTTTCCGGTGAGCATGGCCGCGGCGCGGTCGGCGGCCAGCTCGCGGTAGCGGGACAGCGCCCGGATGAGCAGGAAGCTCAGGGCGTACACGACGGCGGAGACCAGCATGACCATCGCGAACACGGCGGCGGTGTTCTGGTCGCGGCGGCCCCCGCCGAACAGCTGGGAGTAGAAGGCGAAGCGGACGACCAGCCCGGCCAGCACCCCCAGGAACGAGGCGATGGTGATCACCGCCACGTCGCGGTGGGCGACGTGGGAGAGCTCGTGGGCGAGGACGCCCTCCAGTTCCTCGGTCTCCAGGCGCCGCGTCAGCCCCCTGGTCACGCAGACCACGGCGTGGTCCGCGTCGCGGCCGGTGGCGAACGCGTTGGGCAGGTCCATGCCGGACACGGCGACCCGCGGCTTCGGCATGTCCGCGGTGGCGCACAGCCGGTCGACCACCCCGTGCAGCCGTGGCTCCTCCTCCGGGGTGACCAGGCGGCCGCGCATCGCGTACAGGGCGATCCGGTCGGAGAACCAGAACTGCGCGCCCAGCAGGACGGCGGCGATGACGACGACCAGGACGAGGGAGTCGAGCAGCGCGATCAGCGCGGCGACGAATCCCACGTACAGCAGCCCGAGCAGGAACATCGTCAGCACCATGCGCCCGGTCAGGCGCCGGTCGGGCTCGAAGCGGCTGTGCATCACGCACCCGCCCCCGAAGTCCGGCCCTCGCCGGCAGCCCGGCCGGGCACCCTGCCGGACACCCCGCCGGGAGCCCGTACGACCGTCATGACCCTCACACCCATGGGGTCCTCCTGTCCGCCACGCTCCCGCCGACCGGGATCGTGGACCGAGACGCGGTTGCCTTACCTACCTGTATACCCCGATGTCGCGAATCGCCCCGTTTCGGCAGTGGACGGGGAACCGGCGCGCGCCGAGCGGCGGCCCGGCGCGCACCGGACGCGCCGGACGCAGTACCGTCGCCCGCAGACAGGCAATCGGACTCGTCCCGTGGCTGGACGTGGCGGAGGAGACGGACACGTGAGCGGCACGGTGCTGGTGCAGGGCACGGACGACGGAGCGGACCCCTTCGACACCGCCCGGCTGCGCCGCGGCGTACTCGACGCCTGGACGGCGTCCCCCGTGCGCTTCCGCGAGGACGCCAACGCCGAGGAGGACCTGGTCCTCGGCGGCTACCGCGACCGGCTGGTGGTCGAGCTGGCCCAGAACGCCGCCGACGCCGCCGCCCGCGCCGGTGTGCCCGGACGGCTGCGGCTCACCCTGCGCGGCAGGGTGCTGGTGGCCGCCAACACCGGAGCGCCCCTGGACGCGGCCGGTGTGGAGTCCCTGTCCACCCTGCGCGCCTCCGCCAAGCGCGACGACGAGACGGGAGGCGGCCCCGGGGAGAGCCCCGTCGGCCGCTTCGGCGTCGGTTTCGCCGCCGTCCTGGCCGTCAGCGACGAACCCGCGATCGTCTGCCGCACCGGCGGCGCCCGCTGGTCGCTGGCCGAGGCCCGCGAGACGGCCGCCGAGGCCGCCGCCCGCAACCCCGGCCTCGCCGACGAGCTGCGCCGCCGCGAGGGCCACGTACCGCTGCTGCGTCTGCCGATGCCCGCCCAGGGCACCGCCCCCCAGGGGTACGACACGGCCGTCGTGCTGCCGCTGCGCGACGGCGCCGCCGAGGAACTGGCCGCCCGGCTGCTCACCGCGGTCGACGACGCCCTGCTGCTCACCCTCCCCGGCCTGACCGAGGTCGTGATCGAGACCGACGGCGGGGTGCGGACGCTGACCCGCCGCCAGGACGGCGCGCATGTCGTGGTCGAGGACAGCGGCGCCGGCGGCACCGAGGGCGAGGGCGCCACCCGCTGGCGCGTGGCCACCGGCGCCGGGCGCACCGACCCCGCCCTGCTCGCCGACCGCCCCGTCGAGGAGCGGCGGCGGCCGTACTGGTCCGTCACCTGGGCCGTGCCCGTCGACGCCGACGGCGCCCCCGCCCCCGCCCGCACCGTGCCCGTCGTCCACGCCCCCACCCCCACCGACGAGCCGATCGGCCTGCCCGCACTGCTCATCGCCTCCTTCCCGCTGGACCCCTCCCGCCGCCACATCGCGCCCGGGCCGCTGGCGGACTTCCTGCTGGAGCGCGCCGCCGACGTCTACGCCACCCTGCTGCGCGACTGGCGGCCGGTCACGACCGGCGCCGTCGGCCTCGTCCCCGGCCCGCTGGGCAGGGCCGAACTCGACGGCGAACTGCGCCGCCTGGTGCTGGAGCGGCTGCGGCGCACCCCGTTCCTGGCGAGCGCCGCCACCGACGAAGGCGGCGAGCCCCACGCACTGCGCCCCGCCGACGCCGAGATCGCCGAGGGCGCCGGGGCCGGGACGGTCGCCGTCCTGGCCGAACTGTTCCCCGCCCTGCTGCCCGCCGGACTGGAACGCCGCACCGAACTGCGCACCCTCGGCGTCCCCCGGGTGCCGCTGGGCGAGCTGATCGACCGGCTGGCCGGCATCGAGCGCGCCCCCGGCTGGTGGCGGCGGCTGTACGACTCCCTCGCCGGCACCGACCCCGACCGGCTCACCGGCCTGCCCGTCCCCCTCGCCGACGGCCGTACCACCATCGGGCCGCGCCGGGTGCTGCTGCCGCTGCCCGGTACCACGGGCGCCGGCTCCCTCACCCGCCTCGGCCTGAAGGTCGCCCACCCCGACGCCGCCCACCCGCTGCTGGAGAAGCTGGGCGCCACCCCCGCCACACCCCGCGCGGTGCTCACCACCCCGCAGGTGAGGGCGGCCGTCGCCGCCTCGCTGGAGGCCGAGGAGAGCTGGTACGGCGACGAGGACGAGGACGGCGGCCCCCCGGACGCCGAGGAGCTGGCCGACACCGTCCTCGCCCTCGTCCGCGACGCGCGCCTCTCGCCCGGCGACGAGCCCTGGCTGGGCGCGCTCGCCCTCCCCGACGAGGACGGCGAACTCGCCCCGGCCGCCGAACTGGTCTTCCCCGGCAGCGCCTTCGAGCGCGTCGTCCGCGAGGGTGAACTGCCCGCCTGCGACGCCGGACTGGCCGAGCGGTGGGGCGAGGAGACCCTCGCCGCGGCCGGCGTGCTCGCCGACTTCGCCCTGGTGCGCGCCACCGACGTCGTCCTGGACCCGGACGAACTGGAGCCCCGCGACACCGACTTCCCCGAGCCCGACGACGCGGGCCTGGCGGACGCCGTCGACGTGTGGTGCGAGGACGTCCTCGACACCCTGCCCGAGACCTCCGTCCCGCCGGTGGTCTCCGAACTGCTCGCCGTACGCGACCTGGACCTCGTCGACGACGACCGCTGGCCGCAGGCCCTGCGGATGCTCTCCCGGCCCCCGCTGCGCGACGCGCTCACCACCCCGGTGCGCGTCCTGCTGCCGGACGGCACGGTCCAGACCGTCCGCCCCTACACCGCCTGGTGGCTGCGCGGCCACCCCGTCCTGGACGGCCGCCGCCCCGCCGGACTGCGCGCGCCGGGCGGCGACCCGCTGCTGGCGGGCCTGTACGAGGAGGCACCGGCCGCCACCGCCGGCCTGGACGAGCAGGTGCTGCGCGCCCTGGGCATCCGCACCTCCGCCGCCGCCCTGCTGGACGAGCCCGGCGGCGCCTCCGAGCTCCTGGGCCGCCTCGCCGACCCGGCCGCGCCCGTCACGCCCGCCCAACTCCACGGCCTGTACACCCTCCTGGCGGAGCTGGACCCGGACGAGGTCACGCTGCCGGACGAACTGCGTGCCGTGGCCGACGGCGAGGTACGGCTGGTGGACGCCGCCGACGCGCTGGTCGCCGACGCCCCCGACCTGCTGCCCCTGGCCACCGGCCGCCCGCTGCTGCCGGTACGCCCGACCCTGGCCGCCGCACTGGCCGCCGTCCTCGACGTACGCCGCCTGAGCGAGACCGTCGGCGCGGACCTGCCCGACCCGGAGGCCGGGGCGGGCGAGGTGCGCGAGGTGCCCGACGCGGTACGCGTCCTGCTGCCCGGCGCCCCGGCCACCTACGTCGAGCACGACGAACTCGTCGTCGCCGGCGTGGAACTGGACTGGCGGCTCACCCCCGACGGCGCCCTCCACGCCACCACCGTCGAGGGCGTCGCGGCCGGCCTGGCCTGGGCGGCCGGCCAGTGGCCGCGCCGCTTCGAGGCCGCGGCCCTGCTGGAGGACCCCTCCCGGGTCGCCGAACTGGCCCGCGACCGCTGGTTCGACTGACGCCCGGCCCCTGGGCCCCGGGCCGGCGGGGCCCTGGGGCCGCTCGCCCCGTCGGCTCCGTCAGCGCCGCGCGACGGTGACGATCTCCGGGCTGGAGTCCGTCAGCGGGCCCCGCGCCCAGTCCCCGTACCGCTCCACGACCCTCAGCCCGGCCCCGGCCAGGAGACCGTCGAGCGCGTCCGCGTCCCAGAACCGCAGTTCGCTGCGGCCGGCCCGCTCCCAGCCGGGGCCGGTGAAGGTCGTGGTGAAGCGGACGGCGCCGCCCGCCACCGGCTCCCGGACCTCGTGCGCGACCCGTACCGCCGCACCCGTGCCGTCCGCCACCCGGACCGCGTGCTCCGGCGTCCAGCGCTCCCACGGCCGGACCGCCGGGTTGCGGGTCTCGAACGCGAAGCGCCCGCCGCCCGTGAGCGCCGTCCGCACGGCGGCCAGGGCGGTACGCACCTCGTCGTCCCCCAGCAGCACCTGGAAGGCGTGCCCGGTCATCACCACCAGCTCGAACTCCCCCTTCCAGCGGGCCGATCCCAGATCCCCGAGCACCCACTCCACCTCGGCCCCCGACCGCGCCGCCTCCCGCCGTGCCCGGTCGAGCATCGCGGCGGCCGGATCGAGCCCGCACAGCCGCCCGCCGTGCCCGGCCTCCCGCGCGCGGCGCAGCAGCGCGCCCGTACCGCACCCGACGTCCAGCACCGAGGCGGCGGACATCACCAGCTCCAGGTGGAAGTCGTCACCCGGGCCCCACGGGTTGAGCGCGTCGTACAGGGCGGCGAGAGCGGGATCGGAGTAGGCGCGGTCGACCGACACCCCGGTCCCGCGCGCCGCGGGCCCCGGCCCGTCCGTCACGCCGGCCCGCCGAGGATCGGCTCGCTCAGCAGCAGGGCCGCCCGGCCGGTGCGGCGGGCCTCGGCGAGGGCGGCCAGCCGCCGGTAGCCCTCGGGCGTCATCAGCCGCTCCCAGACGGGCCAGTACTCCACCGCCCAGCGGTCGTGCTCCTCCGGGTCCAGCCGGATCGAGGCGATCTCCTCGTCGCTCAGCGTGCCGCCGTCGAAGCAGAAGCCGACCTTCGCCAGCGGCGCCTCGGCCGGATCGGAGCGGATGTAGTGCGCCAGCAGCAGCGGGCACGGGCCTTCGATCCGCAGCCCGGTCTCCTCGTACGTCTCCCGCACGGCCGCCTGGAACGGGTCCTCGCCCGGGTCCATGTTGCCGCCCGGGATCTGCCACACCCGCCCGCCGTACACCGAACGCAGCTGCACCGGCCGCCCGCGCACGTCGGTGAAGTACACGCAGGCGTAGACGGTGGCCTTGGGCAGGGTGGCCAGATACTCGGCCTGCGGCATCGGGAACGGCAGTCCGGCGGGCTCGTCACTGGTGGAGGTCATGCCCCTACTCCTACCGGATCCCGGGTTCCGGGACGCGGGATCCGAGCGCTCTATCGGTGGAACGGGTGGGTCGCAGACCCACCCGCCCTCCCTCTGTGAGTGAGGCCGCGAACAGGCGAGTTGACTTTTCGTGACCGGAGCGCCACGCTTCGGCGTGGCGATGCGGCGTTGCGTCCCGCACAAGCAACGGCCCCCGACAGGTGCTCGCAACACCTCCGGGGGCCTGACCAACGAGATCGACAAGCTAGAAGGAAACCGATCCCATGGCTGAGAGCCACTGTAGCTTTTCCGCGTCCTCCGGCGGGCATCCGATGGCCGTTTCCGGCTACGGAAAGCGGCACGTCCCCGCACAACGGCCGCGCCGCAAGGATGACTTCGCGGAGCTGAAGCCCCGGGCCGCGGCCGTCGCCGCGTACATCGACCGGTTGCCCGAGGGCGCCGACATCTCCATCAAGGCCCTGGCCGCGCGGCTGCCCTACGGCCAGCAGGCGGTCGGCACGGCGCTCCGGCAGATGTCGGCGGCCGGTCATCTCAGGCGGGTGCGGGAGCGTCCGCCGGGCTGCGGCCAGTGGGTGACGCGGACGTACTTCTCGCGTGTCCCACGCTCCGACACCTGGTGGGCGGGCTTCTTCGCGGAGGCGGAGTCCGCCGAACCGGCGGCCGTCCGGGAGACCGCCGGGAAGGCCGCTCCGGAGGAGGACGCCGCCCCGGAGCCGGACGGCGCACAGGAACGGCCGGAGCGACCGGAGCGGTCGCGGGCCTACGGGACGCTGGCGCGGCTGGGGGAGGCCGATCCGCGCATGGGCCTGTCGGCGGCCGACTGCGAGGAGTTGGCACCGCTGGTGGCCCAGTGGTTCGCCCGGGGTGCCGGGGAGCGGCAGGTGGTCGAGGCACTGACGGCAGGGTTGCCGGGCGAGGGCGTGCACTCGCCCCGCGCCGTGGCCGCCTGGCGGCTGGAGCACAAGATCCCGCCGCCCCAGCCGGTGCGCAGCCGCACCCTGCGGCTGGTGGAGTGCACGGTGTGCGGCGCGCCGGGCCGGCCGGAGGCCCTGCCCGGCGGACTGTGCCGGGAGTGCCGGGGCGGGGAGCGCCGCGACGGCTCCGGCGGCGCACAGGACGACGCACAGGCTGTGGACGTACGCCGCAAGGCCGACGCCGTACGCGCGGCCATGGCCCGAGGACGGCGCCGGGGCTCGCCGGACGAGCCACGTGCCTCCCGTGCGGGCGCTCTTCGCGGCACTGCTCTGGGCCGGTAGGCGTGAGAGGGGGCGCACCATGACGGCGCGGATGGAGGGCCCTGTGATGTCCGAGGAGATGCGGCGGTTCGAGGAGATCGACACCGCGTTCCCGGACCTCGGGGGCGAAGTGATCGACGGGGAAATCCACATCGACGCCGTGGTGACCAGCGCTCATGGACAGATGGTGCTCGCCATCGCCTCCCAGCTCATGCCCAGGTGGTGCGTGATGACCGAGGTCGACACCGTTTACGGGGGGTGGCACGGGAGGAGCCTTCTGCGTCCCGACGTGTCGGTGGCCGGCCCCTCCTACCGGGGGACCCGGCTCAAGCAGTTCCCGGCCGACGAACTGCTACTTGTCGCGGAGGTCGTCCCGGAGTCCAACCCCGAGAACGACCTGGACCGGAAGGTCGGGAAGTACGCGGTGGCCGGGATTCCGTACTACCTGGTCGTGAATCCGGTCAAGGGCGTCTGTCTGCTGCACTCCGAACCGGTCGGCGAACGCTACCGGGCGGTGCGTGAGAGCGAGTTCGGGGAACCGGTGCCGGTGGGCGAACCGATCGGCACTGTACTCGACACCTCGGCGCTGTACGCCTACTGAGCCGCGTGCTGCCGAAGACCCCCCGGATGGAGGAACCGGCCCGGGACGGGCGGTCCGGCCGACGGCCGCATGCTCCTGCCCGCAGCCGCCCGAACAGCCGGAAAACCGGTTGCGGGCGCTCGTAGAGTCGGAGCCGTGACGGATCTCGACGGCCTGCTCGCGGCCTACGACGAGCAGATGCGCAGACCACCCGCCAACCCTCCGGCCGGAGTACGGTACGAGCAGGACGGGCCGGTGGTGCGGATCGTCGGCGGACACCGCAGCTTCGTCGCCGCACTACGCGACACGGGGCTGCGCGGCGCCGAACTCGACGGGCTGATCGCCCGGCAGCGCGACTACTTCGCCGCGCGCGGCGAAGCGGTGGAGTGGAAGACACGCGGACACGACGAACCGGCCGACCTCACCGACCGCCTGCGCGCCGCGGGCTTCCTCCCCGAGGAGCGGGAGACGGTCGTCATCGGCCTCGCCCGCGAGATGTCCGCGCACCCGGTCCTGCCGGACGGCGTCGCCGTCCGCCGGGTCACCGCCGACGCCGACATGCGCCGCATCGCGGCCATGGAGTCCGCCGTCTGGGGCGAGGACCTCGGCTGGCTCGGTGACGACCTGATCGGGCGCGTCGCGGCGGCCCCCGAAGACATCGCCGTCCTGGTCGCCGAGGCGGGCGGCGAAGTGGTCTGCGCCGCCTGGCTGGTCTTTTATCCGGGCACCGAGTTCGCCTCACTGTGGGGAGGTTCGACGCTGCCCGCGTGGCGCGGCCGGGGCATCTACCGCGCCCTGGTCGCCGCCCGCGCGCAGCTCGCCGTGGCCCGGGGCGTCCGGTACCTCCAGGTGGACGCCTCCGACGACAGCGCCCCGATCCTGCGCAGGCTGGGCTTTCACGCGGTGACCACCACCACGCCCTACGTGTGGACGCCGCCGCACCCCCGGGCCGGCTGACCACCTGCCCGGCGCCCCTCGGCGCTGCCGAGCCATGGGAGCGGGCAAGGCGGCACGGAGTTGACGGCCGGCCGTGGGACAGGAGTGTTCCCCGCGAGGACTGGGCCGAGTGCGCTCGGATTCCGCGGCTGTTCCGTTCCGTCCCGGGCTTCTGGACCTACCATCGGACAGCAGCAGCCTGAGCAGACGCACTGGGGTGATCGTGAGCAGCTGGGCTGATCTGACGAACGGTAAGCGCATCAAGCACCTGCGAGGCTCCGGTCTGACACAGCAGGGGCTCGCCGATGCGGCGGGGCTGTCCCTCGCTCTGGTACAGAAAGCCGAGCAGGACCGCGGGGAGTTGTCCGTCGGCTCCCTGCTCGAACTCGCCCACGCGCTGAACACGGACGTGTCCGTGATCCTGGGGCAGCAGGCGCCGCGTCGGGGCATGGACCGCGGCGACCGTGCCGCGCTGCGCCAGCTGTCCGACGCCGTGCACGAGAGCGCCCTCGGCGAGTGGGAGGGCATCGACGACCCGAGTACCGTCGAGGAACTGGGCGAAGCCCGCGACCGCGCATGGGATTCCTACTGGGCGAGCGACACGGCCAGGGTGAGCAGCTACGCCTCGAAGGTCCTCATGGAAGGACAGGCCAGGTACGCCAGCGCCACCGGCAGCGAGCGCGAGCGGCTGGGATCGATTCTGGCGAGCACCTACCGCGTGGCCGCGTCGTGCTCGAACGGGCTCGGGCAGCGCGACCTCGCACTGAGCGCGCTCACGTCGGCGAAGCACCTCGCGGGGAACGTCGGCGACCCTGTGATGACGGCGCTGCTCGAGTCCACGCTGTCGTGGATCCATCTGCGGGGTGCCAAGTTGCCCCGGGCGGTGGCCGTGGCCGAGCGCGCGGCACTGACGGTCGAGCCGTCGTTCGGCAACGGATCCCGCCCGCAACTGCTCGCGTACGGGCGGCTGATGATCTCCGCGGCCGTGGCGGCGTCGAGGCGCGAGGACAGGAGCGCGGCCGACGACTACATCTCGCAGGCGCACGCCGCGGCGGCGAGGCTGGGCCGGGACGAGAAGCTGTACGGGACCAGTTTCGGTCCGACGGCGGCGAAGGCCGAGGCCGTCGGGATCCACGTCGCGCTGAAGGACTACGGGCGCGCACTCGAACTCGCCGGTCAGCCGGAGATGAAGAAGCTCCCCAAGTTCACGTCGAAGGTGGCCCGCAACCGCTACCGGCTTGATGTCGCTCTCGCGCAGTGCGCGGCCGGTCTCCACGACCAGGCCGGAGACACGCTGATCGAGGTAGGGCTCGACGCTCCTGAGTGGGTCAGACACCAGGCGCTGCCCGGTGTCATCGGGAAGCGCCTCGCGAAGGCGTCCACCTCACGCGTGCGGAACATCGGCGAACTCATCGGCGTGCCCTTGATCGCTTGAGTCCTACGGAGCGTACGGGCCGGGGTCCGGCCATCTCGTCAAGTCCTACGCCTCATCGCTTCACTGTGTGTCATCGGGCGAGCACGATTGACGCATGGTCGGTATCCAGAGCGGGCCGGAACGACCCGGGGCCCGCCGAACCGAAGGCGAACTGCGGCTGTGCCGGTCATTGGCGGACGCGGCGGCGGGCGTCGCGCCGGGTGAGGCCGGTGTGTCCGCCGAGGCCGCGAGGACCGAGCGGTTCCGCTGCGTGGTCTGTCTGTGCGGCGCCCCCAACACGGACATCACGGGCCCTCGCGAGGAGTGCACGATGCACGCCGAGGCGTTCGGGTGGGAGATCACGGGAGTGATCGAGGAGCGCGTGGGGCTGCTGCCGCCGCAGGGACGTGACGGTTTGAGACAGGCCGTCGAGTGCGTCAGGAGCGGCGAGGCCGGGGCGGTGCTCACGGCGTGGCGCTCGATGGTCTCGCCCGTTCCGCAGGAGTACGACGACGTGGCGCGCGAGATCGAGAAGGAAGGAGGCTTCCTGGAACTCGCGCGGGTGAACGGGGGCACGGTATGACCTTCGCCCCGGCCATGGCGCGTACGGCGCGTACATGGTGCGACGCGTGGCCGCTCGTCGCGCAGACGGACGACGGGAACCAGTGGGTGACCGGCGCCTGTTGGCTGTACTGCCGACGGGAAGGCTTGCGCGTGCTGTGGGTCGGGTCCGTGACCACGCCCGGTACGACGGGCGACGTGTACGCGTGCGGCCCGTGCATCGCGGAGCTCGACCACATGGCACGCATTCAGTCGCACGGCCGGGACCGAGCGGCCGACCGCGTCGTACAGCCTGTCGCACTCACCGCGCATTCCCCGCCGCGCACCCTGCTCGCAGGCGTGCTCGGAGAACGTCACCGATCACCCCGCGACTGATGCATCCGCTCCTGTCGGGCGGAGTTCGCGCGACACCACTGTACGAAGCGATCAAGGAGGAAACTTGCAGACGAACCTCGCAGGTATGGAGGCCATCGCACCGGTTCCATGGGGGTTGCGCCGTATGGTTCCGCTGCGCAACGGCTCTCCCTCATCACCGTGGCGGTACGCGGGCATCGACCCGGCCACGCAGACCGGCCGGTGGATCGGGGAGGGCGGACAGATGACGCCGGCTGAACTCGGCAAGCACGGCTGTGCCCGGGCCGCCGGGCGGCGGGGTCAGTCCGGGAAGCGGCGGCCGATCCAGCGCCAGGTGACCTCCAGGAGGGCGGCCGAGGCGGCGGCGACGCCGACGGCCGTCCACGGCATCACCGTGCCGACCAGGCGGAGGGCGAAGAAGTCCTGGAGGAACGGGGTGACCTGGACGACCAGGAAGGCCGAGGCCATGGTGAGCACCAACCCGATCCGCCACCAGGTGTAGGGGCGGGCGACGATCGCCAGCACCCACAGCGCCACCAGGAACAGCGTCAGCGTCGCCGCGCTGGTCTCGGCCTCCAGCGCGTCCGGGCCGGTGTAGTGGGAGCGGGCCAGCAGGTAGACGGTGAAGGTGGCGGTCGCGGCGACGATGCCGGAGGGGACCGCGTACCGCATCACGCGCCGTACGAAGTGCGGGCGGGCGCGCTCCCTGTTGGGGGCCAGGGCCAGGAAGAAGGCGGGGATGCCGATGGTCAGGCCGCCCAGCAGGGTCAGATGGCGCGGCAGGAACGGGTAGGGCACCTGGGAGACGATGACCAGCAGGGCCAGCAGCACCGAGTAGACGGTCTTGGTGAGGAAGAGGTTGGCGACGCGTTCGATGTTGCCGATGACCCGCCGCCCCTCGGCGACGACCGACGGCAGGGCGGCGAAGGAGTTGTCGAGCAGCACGATCTGGGCGACGGCCTTGGTGGCCTCCGAGCCCGAGCCCATCGAGACGCCGATGTCGGCGTCCTTCAGGGCCAGTACGTCGTTGACGCCGTCGCCGGTCATGGCGACGGTGCGGCCGCGCGACTGGAGGGCGCCGACCATGTCGCGCTTCTGCTGCGGGGTGACGCGGCCGAATACCGCGCCGTCCTCCAGAGCCGCCGCCAGTTCCTCGCGGTCCTCCGGCAGGGTGCGGGCGTCGACGGTGGAGTCCGCTCCGGGCAGGCCGAGCTTGGCGGCGACGGCGCCGACGGAGACGGCGTTGTCGCCGGAGATGACCTTCGCCGAGACGTCCTGCTCGGCGAAGTAGCGCAGGGTGTCGGCGGCTTCGGGGCGCAGCCGCTGCTCCAGGACGACCAGGGCGGTGGGCTCGGTGGCGGGCTCGGCGGCGGGGCCGGCTGCCGCGGGGCCGGCGAGAAGGGCGGGGTCGTCCAGGGCGCGGGAGGAGCGGGCCAGTAGCAGTACGCGCAGGCCCTGCCGGTTGAGGCGGTCGGTCTCGGCCAGGGCCGGGGAGCCGGGGGCGAGCAGGACGTCGGGGGCGCCCAGCAGCCAGGTGCCCGTCCCGCCGCCGGGCTCGGTGAGGGCCGCGCCGCTGTACTTGCGGGCGGAGGAGAAGGGGAGGGCGCCGGTGCACGGCCAGCCGGCCGCGCCGTCGGCGGGGTGGGCGTCGGCGATGGCCTTCAGACTGGCGTTGGGACGGGGGTCGCTGCCGCCGAGCGCGGCCAGGACCTGCCGTACGCGGGCGGGGTCGGCGCCGTCCAGCGGGCGGACCTCGGCCACGTCCATGCCGCCCTCGGTGAGGGTGCCGGTCTTGTCCAGGCAGACGGTGTCCACGCGGGCCAGGCCCTCGATTGCGGGCAGTTCCTGGACCAGGCACTGCTGCCGTCCCAGCCGGATGACGCCGATGGCGAAGGCGATGGAGGTCAGCAGCACCAGGCCCTCGGGCACCATCGGCACGATGCCGCCGACCATGCGGCGGATCGCCTCGTCGGCGCTGTGGTCCTCCACCAGGAGCTGGCTGAGGACCAGGCCGATCGCCGCCGGAACGATCATCCAGGTGATGTACTTGAGGATCTGGCTGATGCCGCTGCGCAGTTCGGAGTGGACGAGGGTGAAGCGGGAGGCCTCCTCGGCCAGTTGGGCGGCGTACGCCTCGCGCCCGACCCTGGTGGTGGTGAAGGCGCCGCCGCCGGCGACGACGAAGCTGCCGGACATCACGGTGTCGCCGGGCCGCTTGTGGACGGGGTCGGCCTCACCGGTCAGCAGGGACTCGTCCACCTCCAGGCCGTCGGACTCGGTGACGGCGCCGTCCACGACCACCTTGTCGCCGGGGCCCAGCTCGACCAGGTCGCCCAGGACGATCTCGTTCGTGCGGACCTCGACGGCGGCGCCGTCGCGGCGGACGGTCGGCCTGGACTCCCCGATGACGGCCAGGTTGTCCAGCGTCCGCTTGGCGCGCAGCTCCTGGACGATGCCGATGAGGGTGTTGGCGAGGATGACGAAGCCGAACAGGCCGTCCTGGATGGGGCCGACGACCAGGATGATCGCGAAGAGGACGCCGATGATGGCGTTGAAACGGGTGAAGACGTTGGCGCGGACGATGTCGGCCGTGGAGCGGGAGGACCGCACGGGGACGTCGTTGACCTGGCCGAGGGCCGTGCGCTCGGCGACCTCGGCGGCGGTGAGGCCCGGAGACCGGGTGGCGGGGGTCCCCGCGGCCGGGCCGGTGCCCGCTGCTGCCGTGCCCGCGCCCGTGCGGGGGGAGGGTATGGCGAGCGCCGTGCCCTCGTGCGGCTCCGCGGCGCCCCGCTCGCCTCGTACTGTCTCAGCCCGTTCCGTCATGCCCTAGACAGTACGAGGCGAACACGTCTTCGCGCGCGGTCTGCGGCCCGAGCACAGGTGTGATGGGGCAGAAATCAGGGAAGGGTATATGGCCTCCGCGGGGCGGGCGCCCGGTCGCGGTCACATCGGCCGCGGATCACCCGGCGGGTGCGGGGCCCTCCGGGGCGGGGCCTGTGCCGGGGCCGGAGTCCGTCCCGGTCTCCTGTGCGAGGCGTTCGCGGCGCAGCGCCGCCTCGCGGCGGCGGACGAACCAGATGCCGTAGAGGCCCAGGACGCCGCCCGCCAGGCAGGTCCACAGCCACCAGGTGCGGTCGTGTTCGTCGAACCAGCCGTAGAAGGGGAGCTGGACCAGGAAGAGCGTGAACCAGATGACCGTGCCGCCCACGACGGTGGCGACGACGTTGCCCTCCAGGGGTTCGGGTGCCTCACGCTCGCCGCTCGTCCACCTGCTCCAGCCCATCGCCTGGCCCTCTCGCTTCCCGTCACCCCGTCGCCTGTCCGTGCCGCGGCGTTCCGCACCAGCGTAACGAGAGGGGAGGCCGGGGCCGACCCGGGAGCGGCGTACGGGTGGGGGCGGGGGCCGGAAGTCTTGCGGGCAGGGGCGGAGGGAGGGGTGTGGGGAGCGTCACGGCCGTGCCCGGGGAACGTCCCTGTCCGCGAATGGTCTTTTCAGCAGTGGTGCGTTCATACTGAAAGCGCCCTGGATTGGCTGGTTCCCGTTGGAGGAACCTCCGAAACCGTCCCCGAACCGCCCAGTGAAGGTCACGCATGTCCGCTCCGGCCACCGACACCCCGGCCACGCCAGACACCCCCGGTACCCCTGGTAACGAAACCGGATCCCAGTCGCCCGGGAGCGGCATCGACCGCTTCTTCAAGATCTCCGAACGAGGCTCGAGCGTGAGCCGCGAGCTGCGCGGCGGACTCGCCACCTTCTTCGCGATGGCCTACATCGTCGTGCTGAACCCGATCATCCTGGGCGCGGGCACTGACAAGTTCGGCCAGCAGCTCGACAACGCCCAGCTCGTCACCGCCACCGCGCTGATGGCCGGGCTCACCACCATCCTGATGGGCGTCATCGGCAACGTGCCCATCGCGCTGGCCGCCGGACTCGGCATCAACGCCGTGGTCTCCCTCCAGCTCGCGCCGCAGATGAGCTGGCCCGACGCCATGGGCATGGTGGTCCTGGCCGGGCTGGTGCTGATGCTGCTGGTCGCCTCCGGACTGCGCGAGCGCGTCATGGACGCCATCCCCGGCGGGTTGCGCCGGGCCATCGCGATCGGCATCGGCCTGTTCATCACCCTCATCGGCCTGGTGGACTCCGGCTTCGTCACCCGCAACCCCGACGCCGCGAACACCACCGTGCCGCTCGGCCTCGGGCAGGGCGGCCACCTGGCCGGCTGGCCGGTGCTCGTCTTCGTCCTCGGCCTGGCCCTGACCTTCGTCCTGGTCATCAGGAGGACCAAGGGCGCGATCCTGATCAGCATCGTCGCGATGACCGTGGTCGCCGTGGTGGTCAACGCGGTCGCCGAGATCCCCGACGCGGCGTGGGGCCTGGCCGTGCCCAACCTGCCCGAGAGCATCGTGAGCACCCCGGACTTCGGCCTGATCGGCGAGGTCAGCCTCTTCGGCGGCTTCGCGGAGGTCGGCGTGCTGACCGGCTCGCTGTTCGTCTTCACCGTGCTGCTGTCCGGTTTCTTCGACGCGATGGGCACCATCATCGGCGTCGGCCACGAGGCGAAGCTGACCGACGAACAGGGCCGGCTGCCCGGCATGGGCCGCATCCTGATGACGGACGGTGTCGCGGTGGCGGGCGGTGGCTTCGGCTCCTGCTCGGCCAACACCTGCTTCGTGGAGTCCACCGCCGGTGTCGGCGAGGGCGCCCGCACGGGCCTGGCCAACCTCATGACCGGCGCGCTGTTCCTGCTGGCCCTGGTCTTCACGCCGCTGGCCACCGTGGTGCCGTCGCACGCCGCGACCCCGGCGCTGGTCGTGGTCGGCTTCCTGATCATGGCCTCGAACGTGCGGGAGATCGACTGGAGCGACCAGACCGTCGCCGTCCCGGCGTTCCTGACGCTGATCTCCATGCCGTTCACCTACAGCATCACCAACGGCATCGGCATCGGCGTACTCTCCTACATCCTGCTGCGCACCGCCACCGGGCGCTTCCGCGAGATCCCGTGGCTGCTGAACGCCGTGGGAGCCTGCTTCCTGGTCTACTTCCTGCTGGACCCGATCCAGCAGGTGCTCGGGATCGGGTGACCGGGCAGGGCCGGGTGACCGGAACCGGATGACCCGCCGCGGAACACGGAACGAGCGCCCGGGACCACGTGGTCCCGGGCGCTCGTTCCGTGTTCCGCGGCGCGGCGGCAGAGCCGTTCGGGCAGCACACCGTCCGCACTGTCCGCACCGCCCATCCGTAGGCTTGGCGTCTTCGTTTCCGCGGACTCCTTGGGGACAAGGTCGCGGGGTAGGCGGGGAGTGCGCCGGTTTTTCCCGCCGGCTCACTCGCACGGGTGCGCAAAGACACACCTTCCCGGCCCTCCCCGGACTGGTCCTTAGGAGAAGTAATGAGTTAGGCTAACGAATATGTCGGACCTGTCCCGGGGCGAGGACGCCGAAGCCGTCAACGCCCTCCGCGCCGCCACGATGCGCCTGGCGCGCCGCCTCAAGCACCAGCGCGTCGACGAGTCGCTGAGCCCGGCCGAGATGTCGGTCCTCGGCACCCTTGCGCGCTGCGGCTCCGCCACGCCCGGCGAGCTGGCGCGCAAGGAGCACGTGCGACCGCCGTCGATGACCCGCATCGTGGCGATGCTGGAGGCCAAGGGGCTCGTCCGGCTGGAACCGCACAGGGACGACCGCCGCCAGAAGGTGGTCACCCAGACCGAGCAGGCCGAGGCGATGCTCCTCGCGAGCCGTACCAAGCGCAACGCCTGGCTCGCCGAGCTCGCCGGGCAGCTCGACGAGGACGAGTGGGCGCGGCTGCGTGCCGCGGCCCCCGTCCTGGAGAAGCTCGCGCAACTGTAAGAAGGAGTAGCGCCACGAGGAGGCGAAACCGATTGAGTCCGGGACCCGGAGCACACTCCGCACCCGCACCTGACGAGAACACGAACGATTCCGCCGCGGCCGGGGAGCCCTCGAAGAACGCCGGGCCCGCCGGGCCCGCCGGGCCCGCCGGGCCCGCGAAGGCGGCGAAGCCCTCGACGTTCAGCTCGCTGCGCATCCGCAACTACCGGCTGTTCGCCGCGGGGCAGCTCGTCTCCAACACCGGCACCTGGATGCAGCGCATCGCCCAGGACTGGCTGGTCCTCAGCCTCACCGGGTCCGCGACGGCCGTCGGCATCACCACGGCGCTGCAGTTCCTCCCCATGATGCTGCTGGGGCTGTACGGCGGAGTCATCGCCGACCGCTACCCCAAGCGCAGGCTGCTGCTGATCACCCAGACGGCGATGGGCCTGACCGGACTCGCGCTCGCCGCGCTGACCCTCAGCGGCCACGTCCACGTCTGGCACGTCTACGCGCTCGCCTTCGTCCTGGGACTGGCGACGGTCGTGGACAACCCCGCCCGCCAGACCTTCGTCTCGGAGATGGTCGGCCCCGACCAGCTCGCCAACGCCGTCTCCCTCAACGGCGCCAACTTCCAGTCCGCCCGCCTGGTCGGCCCGGCCGTCGCCGGTGTGCTGATCACGGCCGTGGGCAGCGGCTGGGCGTTCCTGCTCAACGGGCTGTCGTTCATCGCGCCGATCACCGGACTGCTGATGATGCGCACCGCCGAACTGCACACCGCCCGGCGTGCCCCGCGCGCCAAGGGCCAGCTCCGCGAGGGCCTGCGGTACGTCGCGAGCCGGCCGGAGCTGATCTGGCCGATCACGCTCGTCGGCTTCGTCGGCACCTTCGCCTACAACTTCCCCATCTGGCTCACCGCCTTCACCGACAAGGTCTTCGACGAGGGCGCGGGCACCTACGGCCTGCTCAACAGCCTGATGGCCGTCGGCTCGGTCGCCGGCGCGCTGCTGGCGGCCCGGCGCGGGGTGAGCCGGATGCGGTTGATGGTCGGCGCCGCGCTGCTCTTCGGCGTGCTGGAGATGGCCGCGGCCCTCTCCCCGTCGTTCTGGGTCTTCGCCCTGCTGATGGCGCCCATCGGCGCGGTGGGCCTGACCTTCAACGTCACCGCCAACTCCACCGTCCAGCTCGCCTCCGACCCGGCGATGCGCGGCCGGGTGATGAGCCTGTACATGATGGTGTTCATGGGCGGCACCCCGCTCGGCGGTCCGCTGATGGGCTGGATCACCGACACCTACGGCGCCCGTATCGGCTTCCTGGCCGGCGGTCTGGTCTCGGCCGCGGCCGCCGTCGCCACCGCCCTGGTGCTGGCCCGGATCTGCGGGCTGCGGCCGAGGGTGGGCCTGCGCCGCGGCCGCCGGGGCCTGACGTTCGTCCCGGTGGCGCGGGGCGTACGGGCGGCCGGCGCGGCGAGTGCGGAGGGGCCGGAGAGCATAGCGGGCGACGGCCCGGTCCCCCAGGACCGCGCCCCGGTCTCCCTGCGCCGGACCGTCCCCGCCGCCGCCCCGGCCACCGCGCCGCCCAGCACC
Source organism: Streptomyces shinuiensis (assembly GCF_043660855.1). Lineage (NCBI taxonomy): Bacteria > Bacillati > Actinomycetota > Actinomycetes > Kitasatosporales > Streptomycetaceae > Streptomyces > Streptomyces shinuiensis. Next base: position 3,466,197 of record NZ_JBIHML010000001.1, read on the forward strand.
CCGGCCTCCGCGCCGGGCGAGGAGCGGGACCACCGCAGGGACGTGCTCGCGTGAGCGGCACGCCCGCGTGAGACTCTCCCCATGAGGCTTTTCACCGCCGTGCTGCCGCCGCCCTCCGCCGTCGCGGAACTCGGCGAGGAGGTGGAGCGGCTGAAGGGGCTGCCCGGCGCGGACCGGCTGCGCTGGGCCCACCCCGGGGGCTGGCACTTCACGCTCGCCTTCCTGGGAGAGGTGGACGACGACCTCCTGCCCGCCCTGTGCGAGCGCCTGGAGCGCGCCGCCCACCGCCACCACCCCTTCGAGGTGCGGCTGGCCGGGGGCGGCCGGTTCGGCGACCGGGTGCTGTGGGCGGGGGTGGACGACGGCCGCGAGCCGCTGCGGCGGCTGGCCGGCTCCGTCACCGCGGGCGTCAACCGGGCCGGGGCGCCGACCGACGACCGCCCCTACAAGCCGCATCTGACCCTGGCCCGCGCCGACCGCCGCGGACCGGGCCCGGACCTGCGCCCCCTGGCGGCCGCCCTGGAGGGCTTCGCGGGAAGCGCCTGGCGGGCCGGGGAGCTGACCCTCGTGCGCAGCCGGCTGCCCCGCTCCGGGGTCCCCGGGGAGCATCCCCGCTACGAGACGCTGGCGGTCTGGCCGCTGGGCCACTGAAGGGCCGCCGACAGCCCGCCGACGGGCCGCAGGCAGGGCGGGCTACCGTTGGGGCGTGGACCCGAAGACCCGTACCCGCATCGTCAGCGGGGCCCTGGTGCTCATGCTCGCCGTGGTGATGCTGGCGGCCCTCATCGGCTGAGGAGACCGCCCGCCGCCCGCCGCGAGACGGGACGGCCGGGCGGCGGGCGTCACCAGGCGAACGCCTCCGGGGACGGACCGGGACCGGGGAAGATCTCGTCCAGCGACGCCAGCAGCTCCTCCCCCGGCTTCAGCTCCACCGCGCGCAGCGCCGAGTCGAGCTGCTCGCGCGTGCGCGGGCCGATGATCGGACCGGTGATGCCGGGCTGGGCCAGATGCCAGGCCAGGGCCACCTCGCCGGGCTCCAGACCGTGCTTGTCCAGCAGGTCCTCGTACGCCTGGATCCGGTCGCGCAGTCCGGGGTTGTTCGCCAGCGCCTTCGAGGAGCGGCGCTCGGGGTTTTCCCGCTCCTTGCGGAGCACGCCGCCCAGCAGACCCCCGCCCAGCGGGGACCACGGGATGACGCCGAGGCCGTAGCCGCGCGCCGCCGGGATGACCTCCATCTCGGCGCGGCGCTCGACGAGGCTGTACTTGCACTGCTCGCTGACCAGGCCGAGGCGGCCGGTGCGGGCGGCGGTCTCGTTGGCCCGGGCGATGTGCCAGCCCGCGAAGTTGGACGATCCGACGTACAGGATCTTGCCCTGCTGGACCAGGACGTCCATCGCCTGCCAGATCTCCTCCCACGGCGTGTCCCGGTCGACGTGGTGGAACTGGTACAGGTCGATGTGGTCGGTGCGCAGCCGCTTCAGGCTGGCGTCGACGGCGCGGCGGATGTTCACCGCGGACAGCTTGTCGTGGTTGGGCCAGACGTCGCCGCCCGCGGCGGCCATGTTGCCGTAGACCTTGGTGGCGAGTACCACCTTGTCGCGGCGGTCGCCGCCCTTGGCGAACCAGTTGCCGATGATCTCCTCGGTGCGGCCCTTGTTCTCACCCCACCCGTAGACGTTGGCCGTGTCGAAGAAGTTGACGCCCGCGTCGAGCGCGGCGTCCATGATGGCGTGGCTGTCGGCCTCCTCGGTCTGCGGACCGAAGTTCATCGTGCCGAGGACCAGGCGGCTGACCTTGAGGCCGGTGCGTCCGAGCTGCGTGTACTCCATGGACACCAGCCAACGTGCTGGAGTGGGCTCAAGGCAAGAGCGGCACGGCCGGGGCCGGACCCTGGGGCGGAACCCGTCACCCCGTGGTGATCGGCTCGGCCGGCCGGCGGGCGCGGGCCGCACCCGCCTGGGCCCCCACCACGCCAGCGGCGTACGGGCCGCCCACGCCCCACGCCCGGTGCATCGCGTCGGCGAAGGCCGCGGCGATGCGGTGCTCGCCGCAGGCGGTGGGATGGGTGCCGTCGTAGGTGTCGCGGGCCAGGTCCCAGTCGTGCGGCGGTACGGCCGTCAGCAGCGGCGAGGCGGAGGTGGACAGCTCGGCCGCGGTCCGGGCCAGCAGGCCGTTGAAGCGCTCGCACTCGGCGGCGAAGAAGGCGTCGTGCCGCGCCCGTATGTTGGGGATCACCGGCAGCAGCACCATCCGCACCCGCGGCTCGGCGGAGCGGGCCTCGGCGACGAAGCGGCGGACGCCGGCGGCGGTGGCGCCGGAGCCGGTGTAGAAGCCGAGGTCGATCAGGCCCAGGAAGACCAGCAGGGTGTCGGCGCGGTGCTCGCGCACCGCGCCGGCTATCACCGGCGCCATGTGCAGCCAGCCCTCGCCCCAGCCGGCGAGATGGCGGCGGGCAGCGGCGGGGAAGGCGGGGTCGGCGTAGTCGTGGGAGACCGGGGCACCGGCTTCCTTGTCGTACAGCGCGTCACGGGGGCCGACGATCTCGAACGCGGCGCCGTGCGGCCCGCGGGTGCGCTCCAGATGCCGCCACATGCGGTGGCGCCAGGTGTGCTCACCGGCGCCGCCGATGGTCATGGAGTCGCCGACGAAGAGCACGCGCATCCGCTCATCCTCCCGGAAGACGGCTGTGACCTGCGACGTGATGCCCGTCACCCGTCGGCGCCCGCGGATGGCAGGCTTGGGGCCATGCGGAGGCTTGTGCGCGCCCTGGGCGCGGCGACGGTGATCGGGCTGACCGGAACGACCGGAGCGTCCGGGGCGACCGGGGCGACCGGGACGGAGGCGGCGGCCGGCCCCGCCGCCGACGGCTTCACGATCGAGGACGAGCGGATCACCGAGTCCAGCGGCCTGGCGCCCAGCCGCGCCCACCCCGGCGTGTACTGGACGCACAACGACAGCGACGACGGGCCGTACGTCTACGCGATCGACGGCCGCACCGGCGAGACGGTCGCCACCGTCACCCTGGCCGGCGTCACCCCGCGCGACGTCGAGGCCGTCTCCGTCGGCCCGGACGGCGACGTGTACGTCGGCGACATCGGCGACAACTTCGGCGGCCGGTGGCCCGAGGTGTGGATCTACCGCTTCGCCGAGCCCGGGAGGCTGGCCGACCAGACCGTCGAGGCCACCCGCCACACCGTGCGCTACGCCGACGGCCCGCGCGACGCCGAGTCGCTGGCCGTCCACCCCGTCACCGGGCGGGTGTACATCGTCAGCAAGCACGAGGACGGCGGCGCCCTGTACGCCGGGCCCGACGAGCTCCCGGCCTCCGGCGCCGCCACCTTCACCCGCGTCGCGGACATCGGCCTGTGGGCCACCGACGCCGCCTTCTCCCCGGACGGCACCCGGCTGGCGGTGCGCGGCTACTTCGGCGGGACCATGTACGCCTGGGAGGACGGCAGACCGAGGGAGTTGGGACGGCTGACGGTGCCGGTGCAGCGCCAGGGCGAGTCGGTGACCTTCACACCGGACGGCCGGACCCTCCTGTACGGCACGGAGGGCGAGCGCAGCCCCGTACAGCCGATGCCCCTGACCGAGGAGCAACTCCCCCAGAGCGCGGGGAAGGAGAAGCCGGAGCGGACCGGCGGCGACGAGGCCGGTGAGGGGGCCGATGAGAGGGCCGGCGACGAGGCGGGCGACCGCAAGCCCGGCGCCGAAGGCGGCGGGGACGGCGGCGACGGCGGGGGAGAGGGGAGCACTCTCGGATTCGTCCTCGCCCTCGCCGCGGGCGCCGTACTCCTTCTCGCCCTGCGCCGCTCGAAGCGGCGCGGAGGCGGCGGCGCCTGACCCGGTGCCGGGCTTCCCCGCCCGAAGCGGCCGCCCGGCCGCCGCGCCGGGCGGAAGCCCTGCCGCGCGGGGCGGCCGGGCGCGGTAGCGTCCCCGGGGTCCGGCCCGGCGGCGCCCCGCCGTCACCGCCCGGACCGCCTGACCGGCGAAGTGGCTTGAACTGCAAGGCCGTTCGAACCGCGCGGTCCAGGGTGAGCCGGAACGATCATGCGCCGGGCCGCGCGGCCCGGCGCGACCGAGGGGGGTCCGGTCTTGCTCACCGCCGTCTTCCGAGGCCACGGGGGTTCGTCGTCTTCGCGGTCCTCCTGACCGCAGCCTGCGCGGCGGCCGTCTGGCACCGGGCCCGCCGCCGCGCCCGGCCGCTCAGCCCCCGCCGCCCAGCCGCTCGGTGGTGGTCCCGCCGTCCGCGGCGGCGATGAACGACGCCAGGCCGTCGAGCAGCCGCTCCAGGCCGAACTCGAACAGCCGCTCCCCGGGGACGGCGAAGGTGTCCTCGGAGAGCGCGGCCGCGTGCGGGTACGCGCCGCTGAGCATCGCCTTCTCCAGCAGGGGCCCGTGGGCGGTCCAGAACTCCTCGTCGCTGATGCCTGTCTGCCGCGCGGCGAGGGCCGCGTGGACGTGGGCGCGGGCGCAGCCGGCGACATAGCCGTCCACGGCGGCGATGAACCCCAGCCGCTCCTGGTCGGTGAGGGGGAGGCCGGCCAGGCCGGAGACGGCGTAGTCGAAGCCGGCCATGGCGCCGGGACCGAGGACGGGCCGGGCCAGGTTGGTCTGGAGCAGCCAGGGGTGCGCCAGGTACATGCGCCAGTTGCCGTGGGCGACGTAACCCAGGACCGTGCGCCAGTCGGCGTCCCGCGGCGCGTCGTCGCCGGGCATCATCCGGTAGGCGCGGTCGATCATCAGCTCCAGCAGCTCCGCCTTGCCCGGCACGTAGCGGTAGAGCGACATCGTGCCGACGCCCAGTTCGGCGGCGACGCGGCGCATGGAGAGCGCGTCGATCCCCTCGCCGTCGGTGATCGCGACGCCCGCGGCGGCGATGCGCTCCAGGGTCAGGCCCGGCCTGGGACCGCGGGAGGGGCGCTCCCCCTGGCCCCACAGGAGGTCCAGGCTGCGCCTGAGGTAGCCGCGGTCGCTGTTCTCGCTCGTCATCGGGGCCCATCCTACGGGTGCGCCGGAAAACCGAGTACGGCGTACGCACAATCGGGTACGCTGTACCCGGTTTCGAAGGGAGGCCACCATGACCACACCCGCGACCCCGTACGCCGTACTGGCGGAGGGGCTGGTGAAGCGGTACGGCGGCGGACGCGCGCTGGACGGCTTCGACCTGGAGGTAGGGCGCGGCACCGTGCACGGCCTGCTCGGCCCCAACGGCGCGGGCAAGACCACCGCCGTCCGCGTCCTGGCCACGCTCGTCCGGCCCGACGGCGGCCGGGCCGAGGTGGCGGGGCACGACGTGACCCGCGAGCCCGTCCGCGTACGCCGCAGGATCGGGCTGACCGGGCAGTACGCGGCGGTCGACGAGATCCTCACCGGCCGCCAGAACCTGGAGATGTTCGGCCGCCTGTTCCACCTCGGCACCCGGCGCGCCCGGCAGCGGGCCGGGGAACTGCTGGAGCGCTTCGCGCTGACCGAGGCGGCCGACAAGCCGCTCAAGGCGTACAGCGGCGGCATGCGGCGCCGCCTGGACCTGGCCGCCGGGATGATCCTCGCCCCCGAGGTGCTCTTCCTGGACGAGCCCACCACCGGACTCGACCCGCGCAGCCGCAACGAGGTGTGGGAGGCGGTGCGCTCACTGGTCGCCGGCGGTACGACGGTGCTGCTGACCACGCAGTACCTGGAGGAGGCCGACCGGCTGGCCGACCGCGTCACCGTGATCGACCGCGGCGTGCGCATCGCCGACGACACCCCGGCCGCCCTCAAGGGCGCGGTCGGCGGCGACCGGGTGGAGGTGGTGCTGTACGACGCGGCCGACCTGCCCGCCGCCGCCAAGGTCCTCGCCCGCGTCGCGGACGAGGGCGCCGAACCGTACACCGACCCCGTGGAGCGCCGGGCGCACGCACCGGTCACCGACCGGGTGGCCGCGCTCACCGAGGTGGCCCGGAACCTCCAGGACGAGGGTGTCGGGGTGGAGGACATCGGCCTGCGCCGCCCCACCCTGGACGAGGTCTTCCTGCGCCTGACCGGCCACCGTACCGCCACCGGGCAGAAGGAGAACGCGGCATGAGCGGCCTGAACCCCACAGCCACAGCCCCGTCCGGCCCGCAGGGCCGCCTGTACTGGGCCCTCGCCGACTGCTGGACGATCGTCCGCCGCGACCTGACCCACATCGCCCGGCAGCCGTCCATCATCGCCTGGCAGCTCGGTTTCCCGATCGTCTCGGTGCTGCTGTTCGTCTACGTCTTCGGCAGCGCCATGGACGTGGGCGCGGCCGACTACGAGTCGTACGCACTGCCCGGCATGTTCACCATGACGATGGCCTTCGGCTTCATGAACACCGCGATGGCCGTCGCGGTGGACAAGGAGCGCGGGATCACCGACCGCTTCCGCTCCATGCCCATGTCGCCGTCGGCGGTGGTCACCGGACGCGGCGTCTCCGACGTGCTGCACGCCGGGCTGGACCTGCTGGTGCTGGCCGCCATCGCCCTGGTGGTCGGCTGGCGCTCGGACGGCGGGGTGCTCGCCACCCTCTACGCCTTCGGACTGCTGCTCCTGCTGCGCTTCGCGCTGATCTGGGTCGGGGTCCTCATCGGGCTGCTCGTGCCCAACCAGGAGGCGGCGGGGAACCTGTTCGCGATCGCCTTCCCCTTCGGGATGATCTCCAGCGTCTTCACCCCGCCCTCGATGATGCCGGACTGGCTGGGCGCGATCGCGATGTGGAACCCGGTCTCCTCCACTGCGAACGCCGTGCGCGACCTCTTCGGCAACCCCGTGCCGGGCGGCGGGAGCTGGATCGAGCAGAACGCGGCGCTGATGGCGGTGGTCTGGCCGCTGGTGATCACGGCGGTCTTCCTGCCCCTGGCGGTACGGCGCTACCAGCGGCTCTCCGGCTGACGGCCCGGCGGTGGACGGGGCCGAGCCGTCCGCCGCCGGGCTCTCACCGCTCGCCCACCGGGCGCAGCTCGTACAGCAGCGACCGGTCGAGCATCAGCCGGTGGCCCAGCGGCACCAGCACGCCCCGCACGGGGTGCTTCCGGGCCAGGCGCCGGGCCGCGTGCCGGGCCTCGCGGCCCGACAGCCGCCGCACGTCCACCTTCATCGGCGCGCCCGCCGGGGTGCCGCCCAGGGAGGCGGGGGAGATCTCCGCCTCGGGGCGGCGGCGCAGCCGACCGGCCGTGCCCGACCGGCCGCGGGCGCGCACGTAGGCGCGGTCGCCCTCCACGGCGATCGCCGTGGCCGTGCCCACCGGCACGCCCTCGCGGTCGTACGTGGCCAGCCAGACGCGCCGCTCGTCGGCGAACAGACTCAGCCCGGTGCCCGGAGTGCTCATGCGCCCCCGGGTACCTCACCGGGGCCGTACGGAAACGGGCGCGGCCCATGGGTGTCCGCCCATTTCCGGTCGGCCCCCGCCCGGGTCGGGGCTTCGGCCCTGTGCCACGGAGTGCCGCGGTGTCAGCCGAGGCGCACCGCTGCGAAGTCCTCCCACTCATACATCCGGTTGTCCCGGCCCAGGACGATGAGGTCCACCTGCTCGATCCGCGCCGTGGCGGGCTCGGCGTCGACCGCGTCCAGGGCGCGAGCGACCGGAGAGGCCGGGCCGTCGCTGTTGCTGTAGGCGATCGTCACATGCGGTGCGAAGCCGTCCGCGGGCTCGGGAACGTCGTCCCGTATGTCCGCGATGGCGGCACGGACCGCTGCCCGTACGGCTGTGGGCGACCCGCTGGGCTCGGCCTCCCACCGGATCGCTTCCGGGGTGATCTCCGGCTGGTGGAGAGGCAGATCGAAGGGTGCCACGCCGGTCAGGCGCCGACGGGTCGCGTCGGCGATGGCTCGCGCGTCCTGCTCCGGAACCTCGTCCACGAAGCCCAGGCCCTGCACGGTCAGGTGAAGCCATCGGTCGGGAACGAGGTCCAGGCCCGCCACCTCGGCCAGCCCTCGGCGGCAAACGTCGGCCAGACGGTGTACTTCGGTGGCGGTCCGAAAAGTGAAGTGCCAGGTGCAGAAGTGGCGTCCGGGCCTCCAGCCCGGACGCCACCACCAGTGGTCCGCCACGGTTTCGGCGGTCATGCGGGCGCCTTGAGGGGGTCGCGGACCATGGTGGCGAAGCGGGGGGAGTCGGGGAACGGCTGTTGGTCACCGATGTTGCGGTACCCCCACGACTCGTAGACCGCCTTCAGCCGCCCGTCGGAGCGGCTGGGGTCGACCAGGAGCGTGGCGCGCCGCTCAGCACGCTCGGCGAGAAGCGTCTCGTGGAGAAGGCGGGAGGTTCCGGCGCCCGCGCTGCCCCGCCATGGGCCGCGGACCATGACTTCCTGGACGGCGAACGTGCGGATGCCGTCCTCGCGGGTGAAGTCCTCCGGCATCGGCCGGAGCATGCTCGACCACCATCTGGTGCCCGGGACGAGGGGGCCGCCGGAGGCGCAGCCGACCGGCTCGTCGCCCTGGTAACCGATGACGGTTTCCCAGCCCGACCGGGAGGCGTAGGAGTCCAAGCGCTCGCCGAACCGTTCACGGGATTTGAAGGGGCTGCCCAACAGACCGAAGTCGCCGCGAACCCCTTCGCTGAGATCCAGGAGGAGGTCTCGGACACCGTTCGCGAGGCTGCTGGTGCGGCGGAGGGTGAGAGAACTGGTGTCGGTCATGCGGCCACCGCCTTGTAGTGGGTCTTCCAGTCGTGGGTCTCCCGGCTTCGGGGGGCGAGTTCGGTGATCCGCTTGGTGAAGTCGCCGAGGATCTTGTGGACGCGGCCGTGGCCGGCCAGTTCCGAGGGGATACCCCGCGCGGTGGAGACGGCCGGCTCGAGGTCCCCCTGACCGAGTTGGGCGACGGCGAGGTTCGCGTAGACCAGGGCGCGGTTGCGCTCGAAGTCGGGCCGCAGGCCGGGGAGACCGCGGTGCGCGTGACTTTCGGCTTCGGGATGGTTCCCCATGCGCAGGTGGGCGATCATCGCGAGATGATCCAGCTCGGCCTGATCGTAGAAGCCGATCCAGGCGGGTCTCCGGGTGTTCCGGTCGGCTCGGTCGAATGCCTTCTGCGCGTTGTCGAGGTAGAGCCGGGCTTTCCTGACGTCTCCTCTTTCGGCGTGGCTGATGCCGATGCGGGCCAGTGCCAGGGAGACGTGGAACGGGTCGCGGCGGGCGACGACGGCCCGGGAGCGTTCGGTGGCGGCCAGGGCGTCTGCGCGGCGTCCTTGCTGCTTGTGGAGGATGCTGGCGTGGCCCCATACGCGGAACTCGGTGGCGGGGCCGCCCGACAGTCCCGCCAGGGTGACGGTTCGGTTCAGGTGCTGCTCGGCCTCCCGCGGCCTGCGCCCGTCGACGGCGGCCCACACGGCGCTGTTGGAGAAGGCCGCGGCGACCGTGTACAGCTCCGGGCGGATGCGGGACGAGGCGCTGCCGTTCTCCAGAAGGTTCAGGGTCTCCTGGGTGAGCGCCGTGGCGTGCTTCTCCAGTTGGAGGGTGCCGCCGTACCGGTCCTCCATGTTCGCGTCATGACGGGACGTTAGGTCGGTTCCCCGGAGGCGCTCGCAAAGGCGGCGTAAAGATGTCAGTGCATCGGGGTGCGGCCGGTGCCGCGAATGTCATTCCCGGCGGGTTCTCGATCGCAGCCATCTGGTTACGTCACCGCGAGTCACCGAGGAGTCCGGGAATGTGACCAGATTTGCCGTAGACACCACCACGCCATCCACTGCCCCGCTCGTCCGGGCGGGGGTGTGGTGCGAGGCGGTCAGCACCCTTGCGGGCCTTCCGGGGACGGCCACGCGCCGGGACGGGTACGCCGCCCCGGGCCCGAGGCGGCGGTCCGGTGGATACGGGCCGGGGCGCGCACCGTGGCCTGCGTGCTCGGCCCGCACCAGGCCGGGTACGTGCTGGACCACTGGGTGGACGGACCCGGCTCGGTCAGGGCTCGCACCCGGCTGTGCGAAGCCGGCGAACGTTCGCTGACCCTCTACCCCGGCATCCAGCACCTGACCTGGCAGGCCCGCCCGGTGCGGTTCCTGCACCTGGCGGAGGTCAACGGCGGCCCTCCGTGCGGCCGCAGGCACCGGCCGCGACTGCTGCTGACCGGGAGGGCCGGCCGTGCCCGGTGACGCGCCCCAGACGCCCGACGGCGCGAAGACCACGCAGCCCGGCCGGCCGGGCTGCGTGTGCCTGACGGTGAAGGCCAATCCCGGCGCCCTCTTCATCGTGCTGGTGATCCTCGGCTGCGCCGCCTGGTGGCTGTGGCCGCTCCTCGTATTCGCGCTCGGCTGGTAGCCCCCCGTTATGTTTTCTGCGGCTCCGCAACGGAGCCGCAGAAAACATAACGGGGAGCCGGACCGGGCTCTGTGCCACCTCGGGGCGTCCGGTCGCCGCACCCACCGCACCCGCACCCCGCCCCTGGACCGGGGCGGTGTGGAAGACGGTGTGGAAGACGGTGCCGCCGGCCGCCGGGACCGCGACGGGGTCCCGGCGCCCGGCGGCCGGGTGCGTACGGAGCGGGTACGTACCGCCGTACGGCTCAGAGGCGCTCGGCGACGTAGTCCACGCAGGCCGTCAGGGCCTCGACGTCCGCCGGCTCGACGGCCGGGAACATCGCCACGCGAAGCTGGTTGCGCCCCAGCTTGCGGTACGGCTCGGTGTCCACGATGCCGTTGGCGCGCAGCACCTTGGCGATCGCGGCGGCGTCCACGCCCTCGGCGAGGTCGATCGTGCCGACGACCTGGGAGCGCTGGGCGGGGTCGGTCACGAAGGGGGTGGCGATCTGGGACTTCTCCGCCCAGCCGTACAGCCGCGAGGAGGAGTCGGCGGTGCGGGAGGTGGCCCAGTCCAGACCGCCCTGGCCGTTGATCCACTCGAGCTGGTCGGCCAGCAGGAAGAGGGTGGCGACGGCCGGGGTGTTGTACGTCTGGTTCTTGCGGGAGTTGTCGATCGCGGTCGGCAGGTCGAAGAAGGCCGGGATGTGCCGGTCGCCCGCAGCGATCCGCTCGGCCCGCTCCAGCGCGGCCGGGGAGAACACGCCCAGCCACAGGCCGCCGTCCGCGGCGAACGACTTCTGCGGGGCGAAGTAGTAGACGTCGGTCTCGGCGATGTCCACCGGCAGGCCGCCCGCGCCGGAGGTGGCGTCGACCAGGACCAGTGCGCCCTCGTCCGCGCCCTCGACCCGCTTGACCGGCATGGCGACGCCGGTGGAGGTCTCGTTGTGGGTGAGGGCGTACACGTCCACGCCCGCCTCGGCGCTCGGCAGCGGGTGGGTGCCGGGCTCGGAGGAGATCACGGACGGGTCGGCCAGCCAGGGGGCGAGCTTGGCGGCCTTGGCGAACTTGGAGGAGAACTCGCCGAAGGACAGGTGCTGGGACCTGGACTCGATCAGACCGTGGGTCGCGATGTCCCAGAAGGCGGTGGAGCCGCCGTTGCCCAGGACGACCTCGTAGCCCTCCGGGAGACCGAAGAGCTCCTTCACCCCCTCGCGCACCCTGCCGACCAGGTTCTTGACCGGAGCCTGGCGGTGTGAGGTGCCCAGCAGGGACGTACCGGTGGCGGCCAGGGCGCTCAGCGCCTCCGTCCGCACCTTGGACGGGCCCGAACCGAATCGTCCGTCGGCGGGCTTGATGTCTGCGGGAATCTGGAGATCGGCCACGTACCGAAGGGTAGTGCGTGGCCGCCCTGTGCTCCGTGAGGCGTCCACCCCGCGAGACGCGCCGTGGACGCGCCGCGGGACACGCGACGAGACACACCGTGGAACGACTGGTGCGGAAGGGACCGGCCGGGATGCACGCTGTTGCCATGGGTGACGACGCGGCGAGGGCGGCAAGGGAGCAGGCGCGCACGGCGCTGGAGCGTACTGCGCAGGCGGAGGAGCGCGAGCGGGCGCGGGAGGTGGTGCGGGCGCTGCGGGCGGCGGTGCGGGGGGAGGTGGCCGACGACGCGGGCTCCCGCGCGCTGGTGACGATGGACGCGTCCAACTACCGGCGGGTGCCGCTGGCCGTGGTCGCGCCGCGCGACGCCGGCGACGTGGCGGCGGCGCTGGAGGTGTGCCGGGGGACGGGGGTGCCGGTGGTGCCGCGTGGCGGGGGCACGTCCATCGCCGGGCAGGCGACGGGCACGGGGGTGGTGCTGGACTTCACCCGCCACATGGACGCGGTCCTGTCGCTCGACCCCGGGGCGCGCACCGCCGTCGTCCAGCCGGGCGTGGTCCTGGACGATCTGTGCCGCGCGGCCGGCGCCCACGGGCTGACCTTCGGCCCCGACCCCTCCACCCACAGCCGCTGCACGCTCGGCGGGATGATCGGCAACAACTCCTGCGGTTCCCACTCGGTGGCCTGGGGGACGACCGCCGACAACGTCCGGGACCTGGAGGTGCTCACCTACGGCGGCGAGCGGGTCCGGCTCGCGCCCGGCGGGGAGGGCGTGCCCGAGTGGCTGCGCGCCGGGGCGCGGGAACTGGTGGGCGGGGAACTCGCCCGGCTGCGCACCGGCTTCCCCGAACTGCCGCGCCGTATCTCCGGCTACGCCCTGGACGCGCTGCTGCCCGAGCGCGGCGAGGACTGGGCGCGGGCGTTCACCGGCAGCGAGGGCACTCTCGGGGTGGTCACGGCCGCCACGGTGGGGCTGGTGGAGCGGCCCGGCGCGCGGGTGCTGGCGGTGCTGGGCTACGCGGACGAGAGCGCGGCGGCCGAGGCGGCCGTCACCCTCCTTCCGCACCGTCCGCTGACGGTGGAGGGCATGGCGAGCGATCTGGTGCCCGAGACCGAGCGGGCGATGCTGCCCCGGGGCGGGGCGTGGCTGTTCGTCGAGGTCGGCGGCGCGGACGCGGACGGGGCGCGGGCGGCGGCCGAGCGGCTGTGCCGGGCGGCGGCCGGGGACGCGGCCGACCACGCGCTGGTCGCCGACCCGGCCGGGCAGCGCGCCCTGTGGCGGGTGCGCGAGGACGCCTCGGGCACCGCCACCCGCATGCCTGACGGCAGCGAGGCGTGGCCCGGCTGGGAGGACTGCGCGGTCCCGCCCGCCCGGCTGGGCGCGTATCTGCGGGACTTCCGCGCGCTGCTGGCCGAACACGGGCTGCGCGGGCTGCCGTACGGCCACTTCGGCGACGGCTGCATCCATGTGCGCATCGACTTCGACCTGATCGTCGAGGCGGGCGTCGCCCGCTTCCGCCGCTTCTCCGGTGACCTGGCCGATCTGGTGGTCGCGCACGGCGGCTCGCTGTCGGGCGAGCACGGCGACGGGCAGGCGCGCGCCGAGCTGCTGCCGCGCATGTACGGGCGGGAGACGGTGGAGCTGTTCGGCCGTTTCAAGGACCTGTGGGATCCCGACGGCGGCCTCAACCCCGGCATGCTGGTGCGCCCCCACCGCCTGGACGAGAACCTGCGGTTCGCGCCGCTGCCGCGTGAGCCCCTTCCGGTCGTCTACGGCTACCCGGAGGACGGCGGCGACTTCTCCGCGGCGGTACGGCGCTGCGTGGGAGTGGCCAAGTGCCGCAATCCCGCCGGGAGTCCGGGCGTGATGTGCCCCTCCTACCGGGCGACGGGGGAGGAGAGGCACTCCACGCGCGGCCGGGCGCGGCTGCTGCACGAGATGCTCGCGGGCGAGGTGGTCACCGACGGCTGGCGCTCGGAGGAGGTACGCGAGGCACTGGATCTGTGCCTGTCGTGCAAGGGCTGCCGCAGCGACTGCCCGGTGGGGGTGGACATGGCCACCTACAAGGCGGAGTTCCTGCACCACCACTACGCGGGCCGCCGCCGTCCGATGGCCCACTACTCGATGGGACTGCTGCCGCTGTGGCTGCGGGCGGTGGCCGCCACCCGTACCGCGCCGCTGCTGGGCGCCCTGGCGCGTACCCCGCTTGCGGCCCCGGCCAAGCGGCTGGGCGGGATCGCTCCGGAGCGGGAGATCCCGCCGCTGCCGCGCGCTCCCTTCATGCGCCGGTGGCGCGCTTACCGCCGCACGCGCCCAGCGCGTCCCGCGCGCGGCGGTAAGCGCGTCGTGCTGTGGCCGGACACCTTCACCAACCACCTCTCCCCCGAGGCGGGCGCCGCGGCCGTGCGGGTGCTGGAGGCGGCCGGGCTGGAGGTGGTCCCGCCGCCGGGCGCGGACCGGGTCTGCTGCGGCCTGACCTGGGTCTCCACCGGACGGCTCGACGGCGCGCGCCGTGTGCTGCGCCGCACCCTGGACCGGCTGGAGCCCGTACTGGAGGCGGGGGTCCCGGTGGTCGTCCTGGAACCGCCGTGCGCGGCGGCGCTGCGCACCGACGCCCCCGAACTGCTCCCGGACGACCCGCGCGCGAAGCGGCTGGCCGCCTCCGTGCGCACCTTCGCCCAGGCGCTGGAGGAGTACGCCCCCCACTGGGCCCCGCCGCGGATCGGCCGCCCGGTGGCCGGCCAGACCCACTGCCACCAGCACGCCGTGCTGGGCGACGCGGCGGAGCGGCGGCTGCGGGAGAAGGCCGGGCTGACCGGCGCGCTGAGCGACGGCTGCTGCGGGCTGGCGGGCAACTTCGGCTTCGAGAAAGGGCACTTCGAGGTCTCGGCCGCCTGCGCGGAGGAGAAGCTGCTGCCGGCGGTGCGCGGCGCCGAGCCGGGCACCGAACTGCTGGCCGACGGCTACTCCTGCCGCACCCAGCTCGCCCAGCTCGGCGGGTACCGCGCCCGCCACCTGGCGGAGGTGCTGGCCGAGGCGCTGGAGGGGCCGCCGGAGGAGGGGCGGCGGGGAGAGCGGTGAGGCGGGAGGGGCGGGGGCCGGAACCGTTCGCCGTTCGCCGTTCGCCGTTCGCCGTTCGCCGTTCGCCGTTCGCCGTTCGCCGTTCGCCGTTCGCCCGATGGTGCGAGGAGGAGCACGACGAAAGTTACGGACGCGTAACTTACCGTCGGGTTACCGGTGGTAAGTTACGCGTCTAATCTCGGGTCACCTTCCCCCACGCCCGCCGGCCCCCCGCCGGCGGCACGACCCAGGAAGAGGGCCCATGGGACACCCTCGCAGGCGCCTGCGCACGTCCGCCGCCGTCGCAGCCGTCCCGGCCGCGGTGCTGGCCGGGACCGTCGCCGGTCCGGTCTCCGCCGCCCACGGCACGACCGCCTCGTCCACCGTCCGCTTCGTCGAGATCCCCGGCGACGGCGGTACGCCGCTGGCCGCCAACGTCGTCGTACCCGGCGACGCGGACGGAGAGCGCCGCTACCCGCTCGTCGTGCTCCCCACGAGCTGGTCCATGCCGCAGATCGAGTACCTCGCCCAGGCGAAGAAGCTCGCCGACTCCGGCTACGTGGTGCTCAGCTACAACTCGCGCGGCTTCTGGCAGTCCGGCGGCGAGATCGGGGTCGCCGGTCCGCCCGACATCGCCGACGCCGCCAAGGCCGTCGACTGGGCGCTGGCCAACACCCCCGCCGACCCCGAGCGGATCGGCATGGCCGGCATCTCCTACGGCGCCGGCATCAGCCTGCTGGCCTCCGCCCACGACGACCGGATCAAGGCCGTGGTCGCCATGAGCGGCTGGGCCGACCTCGTCGGCTCCATCTACAGCGGCCGCACCCAGCACACCCAGGCGGCCACGTTCCTCACCGGCGCCGGCTACCTCACCGGCCGCCCCGGCGACGAGTTCAAGGAGATCATCTCCGGCTTCCTCGCCTCCGACCTGGACAAGGAAGGGGACATGATCGCCTGGGGGAAGAAGCGCTCCGCCGCCACCCACATCGACCGCATCAACGCCAACGGTCCCGCGATCATGCTGGGCAACGCCTGGGGCGACTCGATCTTCCCGCCCAACCAGTACGCCGACTTCTACGAGAAGCTGACCGGTCCCAAGCGCCTGGAGTTCCGGCACGGCGACCACGCCACCCCCGAGATGCCCGGCCTGCTGGGCCTGCCCAACGACGTGTGGAACAGCGCCGAGCGCTGGCTCGACCACCACCTCAGGGGCGAGGACAACGGCGTCGACCGCGAGCAGCCCGTCCGGCTCACCGACCGCCGGGGCGACCAGGAGGGCTACTCCGACTGGAAGTCCGTGCCCTCGGGCACCGAGCGGATCGCCCTGGACGACACCGAGCGCCTCCTGGCGAACGCCGACTCCGGCGCGAACGGCGGCACGGTCCTCCTCTCCAGCGTCTTCGACCGGCTCACCGGCCTCCCGCCGGTGGTCTCCGTTCCGCTGCTGCCCGACTGGTACTCCGCGGTCTGGAAGTCCGATCGGTACGCCACCGCCCGGCAGATCCGGGGCACCGTGAAGCTGCACACGACGGTGACCTCCAACCGGTCCAGCGGCACCTTCGTCGCCCACCTCTACGACGTCAACGCCCTCGGCGTGGGCAGACTGGTCACCCACGCGCCGTTCAGCTTCCACGGCAGGACGCCGGGCGAGGCGTTCGGCGTGGACCTGGAGCTGTTCTCGACCGCCTACGACGTCCCGGCCGGACACCGGCTCGCCCTGGTGATCGACACCGTCGACCCGCTCTACGCCGAACACAACCCGTTCGGCGCGAAGCTCGCCTTCTCCTCGCCCGCGGACGACCCCTCGTACGCCGAGATCCCCGTGCGCGACTGACCGGCCCGCTCCGGCGCCCACCGGCCCTGCCCCGCCGCTCCCGGCGGGGCGGAGCCGTCCGTTTTCCCGCGGGCCGGCCCCGGCGCGGCGGCGGGGGCCGTCGCGCCGGGGCCGGCGTGATGTCCGTACGGACGGACGGACGGGCGTACGCCCCTCCCGGCGCCCGGAGGCGGGCGCCGGGACGAGGGCTTCAGCGGGCGACCTCGTCGTAGCCCTCGATCTCCCGCAGGCTGCGCGAGCCCGGGCCCACGTAGCGCGCGGAGGGGCGCACCAGGCGGCCGGTGCGCTTCTGCTCCAGGATGTGCGCCGACCAGCCGGCGGTGCGGGCGCAACTGAACATCGAGGTGAACATGTGCGCCGGGACCTCGGCGAAGTCCAGCACGATCGCCGCCCAGAACTCCACGTTGGTGGCCAGCACCCGGTCCGGGCGCCGGTTGTGCAGCTCCTCCAGCGCCGCCTTCTCCAGGGCCTCGGCGACCTCGAAGCGCGGCGCGCCCAGCTCCCTGGCGGTACGGCGCAGCACACGGGCGCGCGGGTCCTCGGCACGGTAGACGCGGTGGCCGAAGCCCATCAGGCGCTCGCCGCGGTCCAGGGCGTCCTTCACGTACGCCCGGGCGTCCCCGGTCCGCTCGATCTCCTCGATCATGCCCAGCACACGCGAGGGCGCGCCGCCGTGCAGCGGGCCGGACATCGCGCCCACCGCCCCCGACAGCGCCGCCGCCACGTCCGCGCCGGTGGAGGCGATGACGCGGGCGGTGAAGGTGGAGGCGTTCATGCCGTGCTCGGCGGCCGACGTCCAGTAGGCGTCCACGGCCGCGACGTGCTTGGGGTCGGGCTCGCCCCGCCAGCGGCGCATGAAGCGCTCCACGACGGTCTCGGCCTTGTCGATCTCCCGCTGCGGCACCATCGGCAGACCCTGGCCGCGCGCCGACTGGGCGACGTACGACAGCGCCATCACCGCGGCCCGTGCCAGGTCGTCGCGGGCCTGCTCCTCGTCGATGTCCAGCAGCGGGCGCAGGCCCCACACGGGTGCGAGCATCGCCAGCGCGGACTGCACGTCCACCCGGATGTCGCCCGAGTGGACCGGGATGGGGAAGGGCTCGGCCGGGGGCAGACCGGGGGTGAAGCCGCCGTCCACCAGCAGGCCCCACACGTTCTCGAAGGAGACGTGGCCCACCAGGTCCTCGATGTCCACACCCCGGTAGCGGAGGGCGCCGCCCTCCTTGTCGGGCTCGGCGATCTCCGTCTCGAACGCGACGACTCCCTCGAGTCCGGGTACGAAGTCGGACATCTGGCGGCTCCTCGTATGTGGTTCGGTAGGAGGACGGCGGGCACCCCAGGGGGCCGGTCGGCTCTCTGCGGGCGTGCCTGCGCGGTTCCGCCGCCGCGTGGGGCCGGCGGTCCGGGCCGGCACCCGGTCCTGCCCTGCTGCTGTTGGGCTGCCGGTGGTGACCGGGCAGTGAATGGTCGGACACGGTGGCCCGCGCTGTGCGGAAGCCACAGTGGTCCAGCCAGCGATTCTGTCCGGTTCGGCAGGTGCGGGGAAGAGTGAGATGCGGCACACTCCCCGTTTCCCCGTCTCCAGGTGTACACGCTCCGGCAGGCGGGCAAACTCGCCCGCCACCGCCCGATGCCGTGCGCCGGACGTGTTGCAAGATGAACGCGTGCCCCAAGCCGACGACGCAGCCCGTGAAGCCCTCGCCCACCGCCCGCACCTGGATCCCGCCGCCATGAGGGCCCACTACCGGGCGGAAGGAATCCGGGAGGAGGATCTCGCCGCCGACCCGTACGGGCAGTTCCTGCGCTGGTTCGAGGAGGCGGTGGCCGGCGGCCTCCACGAACCGAACGCGATGGTCGTCTCGACGGCCGACGAGCAGGGGCGGCCCAGCTCGCGCACGGTGCTGCTCAAGCAGTTCGACGAGCGCGGCTTCGTCTTCTACACCAACTACAACTCGCGCAAGGGCCGCGAGATCGACGCCAACCCGTACGTCTCGCTGCTCTTCCCCTGGCACGCCGTCGCCCGCCAGGTGATCGTCGGCGGCCGGGCGGAGCGCACCGGCCGCGACGAGACGGCCGCCTACTTCCGCACCCGTCCGCACGGCTCGCAGCTCGGGGCGTGGGCCAGCGAGCAGTCCTCGCGGGTGGCCTCCCGGGAGGAGCTGGACCGCGGGTACGCGCAGCTCGCGGACCGCTACCCGCAGACGGAGCGGGTCCCGGTCCCGCCGCACTGGGGCGGCTACCGGGTGGTGGCGCGGACGGTGGAGTTCTGGCAGGGCCGCGAGAACCGCCTCCACGACCGCCTGCGCTACGTCCGCCGGGACTCCGGCGGCCCCGGCGGCCCGGGCGCGGCGGCGGCCTGGACGGTCGAACGCCTCAGTCCCTGACGGGCCGCTCCCGCCCGGAGACGCAGACGACCCGCGGGCCTGGCCCCGGTCGCGCCGTGCGGCGCGAGGGGGTCGGTCGGACGTACCGACAGCCCGCGGGTCGGGTGACTGCTTGGGATTGGCCGGCGGCGCCGGCATCACGCTGTGACGCCGGCCTCCTGGGCCGCAGCCACCTCACGCGTCCGGTTGCAACTCATCTGCCGAACCACCTCCCTTCTCGTGTACCCCAGACGTTAGGCGGCGGTATGGGCATGGACAAGCGAATTTCGAGGGCACAACGATTTGTGTGAATCACATGTGCGCTGCGTCACGTTCGAGTTCAATGATCGGGAGTGCAGTTGCGCGCAGCGTCCAGCTGGGGGTGCCAGGTGACGGCTCAGTCCGAGACCCACTTCGAACACGGTGCCGGTGACGGAGGCGATACCCGCGCCGGTTCCGCGGGGGGAGCCGCCCCGCCGCGGTTCGCCGGCTCCGAGGGCGAGCTGCTGCTCGCCGCCCTCCTGGACGGCATGGACGCCGCCCTGTGCGCCTTCGACGCCGACGGTGTCGTCACCCACTGGAACCGCGAGGCCGAGCGCATCCTGGGCTGGACCAGACAGGAGGCCGTCGGCAGGCGGGGGCTGGCGGGATGGGCGGTCCGCACCGCCGACGCCGAGGACGTCCGGGGACGGCTGATGGACGCGATGGCCGCGCCGGGGCGCCGGGTCCACGAGTTCGCGCTGATGCGCAAGGACGGCGGACGGGTGCTGGTGCGGGTGCAGTGCTCGGGGGTGCGCGGCGCGGACGGCCGGCCGTCCGGTGTGTACTGCGCGTTCGGCGAGGTGCGCACGCAGATCGATCTGGAGCGGTCGGTGGCCCTGAGCGAGGCCCTGTTCGAGGGTGCCTCGTGGGGGGTGGTCCTGGTGGACGCCGACCTGCGCCCGGCCGTCGCCAACCTCCACGCCGCCCGCGCGCTGCGCGTCGGCCGTACGGCCATGCTCGGACGGCCGCTGGGCGAGCTGGTGGGGGAGGGCGTGGAGGAGCTGGAGTGCGCCCTGCAGCACGTACTGGCGGAGGGCCCGCCGCCCGCTCCGGCGGAGCTGTGGGTGACGCTGCGCACCCGGGCCGACGAGCAGGGGACGGAGCGGGAGGACGGGCCCGCCGGGGACGCGCGGCGCTGCTGGCGCAGCGGTTTCCTGCGGCTGGTCTCGCCGATGGCGGAGGAGACGCCGGTGCCGCTGGGCGTGGCGTGGTTCTTCATGGACGTCACGGACACCAGACGGACCGAGCAGGAGGCGGCGCGGTTCCGCTTCCGGGGCAACCAGGCCCACCGGGCGGCGCGGGCCGCGTCCGAGTGCGAGGACCCGATGGAGGCGGCGGCCGTCCACCTGGACTTCGCGCTGGCGGGCTTCGCCGACCACGCGCTGCTGGACCTGGCGGCGGGCGGCTCCCCGGTCCGGCTGGTGCGCACCGCCGAGGCCCCGGCCCCGGGCACGACGGCGACGGGCGTCCCGGTCCCCTACGCGAGCGACCACCCGGCGCTCCAGGCGTACGAGCGCTGCGGCCCGGTGCGCACCAGCGTGGGCGGCGCGGCTGCGCAGGGTTGGGCGCGGGCCCGCAGATGGCCGGAGGGCACGGTGCACGGCCTGTGCGCGGTCCTGCGCAGCCGCGGCCGCACCCTGGGCGTGCTCACCTTCCTGCGGGGGCCGAGCCGGCGGGCCTTCGACCGCTCGGACGCGATCTACGCGGAGGGCGTCGCGGACCGCGTCGCCGCCGCGGTCGACCTCGCCCGCACCCTGTCCCGGGACTGAGCCCGCGCCCGGAGCGGGAGCACGGGGCCGGGGCCGTCAGCGCAGGTAGAAGATCCGGTCGGCGTGTTCGGCCATCACCCGGGCGTTCCACTCGTGGCCCCCGTCCACGTTCCCCGAGCGCAGCAGGGGCGGGGTGACGCCGCGGGCGGCCAGCGCGCCCACGGCCGAGGCGACGACGGCCTGCATGACCGCGCCGGCGACCACCGTCGAGGCGGGGGCGAAGGGGGCGCCGGCGCCCTCCGCCGTCAGCTCCGCGTCGCCCACCGCGATCTTGCTGTCGACGACGACGTCGCAGTGGTCCTTCAGGAAGGTGCCCGACGGGTTGCGCGGCGAGGTGGTCCGCGCGTACGCCACCGAGGTCACGCCGATCACCTTCAGGCCCAGCTCCCGGGCGCGGGAGGCCATCTCCACGGGCAGCGCGTTGCGGCCCGACAGGGAGATCACCACCAGTACGTCGCCGGCCCGCGCGGGAGAGGTCTCCAGCACGGCCGAGGCCAGCCCCTCCACCCGCTCCAGCGCGCTGCCCAGCGTCGCGGGCACGACGTCGACGCCGACCGCGCCGGGCACGGGCAGGAGGTTCAGCACGGCGAGACCGCCCGCCCGGTAGACCACGTCCTGGGCCGGCAGGGAGGAGTGGCCAGCGCCGAAGGCGAAGACGCGGCCGCCGCCGGTGAAGGCGTCGGCGATCAGCGTCCCGGCCGCCGAGATGTTGCCGGCCTCCTCCTTGCGGACCCGTTCCAGCAGGCCGACGGCCGCGTCGATGAACCGCTCGGCCGGCCCGCTCCCGTCCGCGGCCTCGCTCGCCGTCCTGCCCGCCGCCTCGTCCGCCGCCC
The DNA here is from genome assembly GCF_043660855.1 of Streptomyces shinuiensis. Classification (NCBI taxonomy): domain Bacteria; kingdom Bacillati; phylum Actinomycetota; class Actinomycetes; order Kitasatosporales; family Streptomycetaceae; genus Streptomyces; species Streptomyces shinuiensis. The sequence goes on from NZ_JBIHML010000001.1 coordinate 3,487,716, forward strand.
CGCCCATCGCCCCGGCCTCCCGTCGTGTGCCGCCGTACGGCCCGGGCGCGCGCCCGGGCCGCATGCCCCGGCGAACGCTCCGGCAAGCGCCCCGGAACCTTTCGTGACGCCGCGATCACGGTGAGGTCTGGACCAGTGCGCTGTCAATACGCGGTGCTTCCGGACGGCTTCCGGACGGCTCCCGGCGGATTGGGAACGGTTGTCGGCGCCATGCGTCAGAATTGGTTGCCAGGGCCACCGCACGAGCTGACGAGGGGCACGATGTCCGGACTCATCGACACCACGGAGATGTATCTCCGTACCATCCTGGAGCTGGAGGAGGAGGGCGTGGTCCCCATGCGTGCCCGTATCGCCGAGCGGCTCGACCAGAGCGGCCCGACGGTGAGCCAGACGGTCGCCCGCATGGAGCGCGACGGGCTGGTCCGGGTGGCCGGCGACCGGCATCTGGAGCTGACCGAGGAGGGCCGGCGGCTGGCCACGCGAGTGATGCGCAAGCACCGGCTGGCCGAGTGCCTCCTGGTCGATGTGATCGGCCTGGAGTGGGAGCAGGTGCACGCGGAGGCGTGCCGCTGGGAGCACGTGATGAGCGAGGCGGTCGAGCGCCGTGTGCTGGAGCTGCTGCGGCACCCCACCGAGTCCCCCTACGGCAACCCGATCCCGGGCCTGGAGGAGCTGGGCGAGCCGCTGGAGGCCGGGCCGTTCCTGAGCGACGACATGGTGAGTCTGTCGGACCTGGACGCGGGCTCGGACGGCAAGACGGTCGTGGTGCGCCGGATCGGCGAGCCGATCCAGACGGACGCTCAGCTGATGTACACGCTGCGACGGGCCGGTGTGCAGCCGGGCGCCGTGGTCAGCGTGACGCCGGGGGCCGGCGGCGGGGTGCAGGTCGGCAGCGGCGGCGAGGCGGCGGAACTGACCGCCGACGTCGCCACGCACGTGTTCGTCGCCAGGCGCTGAGGGCGGGCGGGAAGGCCGCCGGGGCCCCGCCGGCCTTCCCGCCCGCCGGGGTTGCGCGGAACCCGGGCGGCGGGGAACGTGTCGTGACACGCTTTCGGTGATGCGTTAGGGAAGACGGAAGGGGAGCCGTCCATGGGGCTGTCGCACCATCGGGGCCCCGGCGCCGTCGCCGGCCGCCGGGGCCCCGCCTCCCCGTGTCCCCCCGTTCCGCCGCCCCCCTGCGCGACCCTGAGCCCCGAACTCCCGGGGTCGCTCCCCGCGGGCCCCCGCCCCCGAATAGCCCGCCTCCCGGTAGCTGTCTCCCCTCGGCCCGGCCGGAAGACACTCGCTGAGTGTCACTCAAAAGAGGGGTGTTGCACGTCAGATGGGTCTGTTCGAATAAAAGTTCGATAGCGTGAGGCCGGCAGGCGACGAGGCAGGCGGACGACGCGGACAGGAGGGATGGGGGTGCCGGGACACATGGTTCGACGCATCAACGTCAGGGGAGCGGACGGTCTGCGTCTCGCGGCCTGGGAGTTCGCCGACCCGCCCAAGGGCGCGCTGCCGGGAGGCGACGGGCAGACTCCGGGCGTGCTGCTGCTGCACGGGCTGATGGGCCGCGGCTCGCACTGGGCCTCCACCGCCCGCTGGCTCTCGGGGCGTTACCGCGCCGTCTGCCTGGACCAGCGCGGACACGGCCGCAGCGACAAGCCGACCGACGGCCCGTTCGGCCGCGACGCGTACGTCGCCGACGCCGAGGCCGTCATCGAGCAGCTCGGTCTGGCGCCCGTGGCGCTCGTCGGGCACGGGATGGGTGCGCTGACGGCCTGGCGGCTCGCCGCCGAGCGCCCCGACCTGGTCCGCGCCGTGGTGATCTGCGACATGCGGGCCTCGGCGCTGGGCAAGCGCTCCCAGCGCGACTGGGAGCAGTGGCTCGCGACCTGGCCGGTGCCCTTCGCCACGCTCGCGGACGTCCGCAGGTGGTTCGGCGAGGAGGATCCGCTCCTGGAACGCCCGTCCCCCTCGCGCGGCGAGTTCTTCGCCGAGGTGATGGCCGAGCGGATGGACGGCTGGCGCCCGGTGTTCTCGCGCCGCCAGATGCTGATGATCCGCCAGACGTGGGTGCACGAGGCGCACTGGGAGGAGCTGGCCCTGGTGCGCTGCCCGGCCCTGGTGGTCCGCGGCATCGACGGCGAACTCGGGCGTGCCGAGGCCCAGGAGATGGTCCGGGTGCTGCCGCAGGGCGTCTACGCCGAGGTCGCCGACGCGGGCCACCTCGTCCACCACGACCAGCCGGAGCAGTGGCGGCAGGCGGTCGAGCCCTTCCTCCAGGGCGCGCTCCCGGCCTGAGCGGCTGCGGCCGGGCGGGCCGGCGGGGCGGTGCCGAGGGGGCGTACGCCTGCGGCCGCGAACCGGCCGCCGGACGCGTCCCCCTGCCGTTTCCGCGCCGACCGTTCCCGGGCCGGCCCGGGAACGGTCAGCGCGCACGTGCCGCGGCGGCGTCGCGGCCGCAGGCGTACGCCAGTGGCCGGACGATCTCCCCGGCGTCGGGGAGCCGGTGGCCGGCGTCCGAGGGCTGCCGTACCCACAGCACCGCGCCGCGGGTGCCCACCCGGGTCGGCGGAGCCGCCACCCAGTCGCCGTCGCCCCGCGCGGTCAGGTCGACGCCGCTCGGCGACCAGCCCAGCCTCCGCACCAGATCCGGCGTCCTGGCCGCGCCGCCGGGCTGGACGAAGAAGAGCATCCGCCCGCCCGGGGTGCCGGTGACCGGGCCGACCGCCAGGTCCATGCGCTCCATCCGGGCCAGGGCCAGGCAGCCCGTGGTCTCCGGCACCTCGATCGCGTCGAAGGCCCGCCCGGTCGGCAGCAGTACCGACGCGTGAGGCCGGTCGGCCCACATGCGGCGCACTGCCGTGGCGCCGCCGGTGGCCTGCGCCGCCCAGTCGGGGCGCGTGGGGTGCGCGCCGGGCGCTCCGCAGCCGGCCGCTCCGCACGAGCAGCGCGGTACGCCCCCCTCGGTCTCGAGCCACGCGCCCGGGAACACATCCCACAGCCGTTCCCTCGTATAGCGCACCGCGTACTCGACCATCGGACCCGCCGGGCCCGCCGGACCGGGCTTGGCCGCGGTTGTCGCCGTTGTGATGTTCATGGGCTCCTCCACGATGATCACAACTTGTTCCGTGACGAGGGGTTACGGCCTGGGGATCGATTCATCCGATGCACCGTTCCGGCACGCGGGGCGCACGGGTGCACGGGCGGGGGCGCGTGCATGAACGGACGGCCTCGGATGGGTAGTTCCCTGTGCGGCGCGGCGCCGGAAATCTTGGCATATGCGCCCGGCGGTGCGGTCGGAGTGCCCGGAGCACCCGGACCGCTCGGAGCAGGCAGAGCAGGCAGAGCAGGCAGAGCATCCGCAAGAGCGGTCACAGCAGACGGCGCGGTCGGACGGACGGCGCGGTCAGGACAGGCAGCACGCAGAGGGAGGGGACCACATGGCCGCGAGGCCGCTGGTCGCACGGCAGCCGAACGAACGGCTGCAGGCGCTCATCCAGGAGGCCGGCTGTTCCAACGCCGGGCTGGCCCGCCGCGTCAACATGTGCGGCGCGGAGCAGGGGCTCGACCTGCGCTACGACAAGACGTCCGTCGCCCGCTGGCTGCGCGGCCAGCAGCCGCGCGGCCGGGCGCCGGCGGTCATCGCCGAGGCGCTGGGGCGCAAGCTCGGCCGGACGGTGACGGTCGAGGAGATCGGCATGGCGGGCGGCCGGAGCATGGCCGCCGGGATCGGCCTCCGGTTCGCGCCCACCGTCTCCGGAGCCGTCGAGCAGGCGAGCGAGCTGTGGCGCAGCGACGTGGGACGCCGCGATCTGCTCGCCGCGCGGTCGGGGGCGTTCTCCGCGCTGGTCGAGCCCAGCCGCGACTGGCTCATCTCCGCCCCGGACGCCGAGGTGGAGCGCCGCACCGGACCGAGGGTGGGGGCGTCGGACGTCGCGGCCGTACGGGACACCACCTCGGCACTGTCGGAGCTGGACCACCACTACGGCAGCGGCCAGGTGCGGCCGGTGGTCGTCCACTACCTCAACAGCGTGGTCTCCGGGCTGCTGACGGGCTCCTACACGCAGGCGGTGGGCCGCGAGCTGTTCGCCGCGGTCGCCCGGCTGACCGAACTCGCCGGCTACATGGCCGTGGACACCGGGCAGCCCGGCCTGGCCCAGCGGTACTACATCCAGGCACTGCGGCTGGCCCAGGCCGCGGACGACCGCGCCTACGGCGGCTATGTGCTCGCCGCGGGCATGAGCCACCTCGCGGCCTCGCTGGGCACCCCACGGGAGATAGCCCAGCTCGCGAGAGCCGCACAGGAGGGCACGAGGGGCCGGGTGACCCCGCGGACGCAGGCGATGTTCCACGCGGCGGAGGCGCGCGGCCACGCGCTGCTGGGCGACGCCCGCACCTGCCAGCTCGCCGCGGGGCGGGCGCTGGCGGCGTTCGACCGGGCGGAGTCGGCGACGGACGCGGGCGACGACCCGGACTGGATCGGCCACTTCGACGCCGCCTACCTGGCCGACGAGCTCGCCCACTGCCACCGGGACCTCAACCAGCCCACCCCCGCCCAGCGCCGTGCCGAGGAGGCCCTGGCGGGCCACCCGGAGCGGCGTACGCGGCGGCGGGCGATCGACCTGCTGCTGCTCGCCGCCGCGCGGCTCCAGCAGCGTGAGCTGGAACACGCCTGCCACACCGGCGCGCAGGCGGTGGAACTGCTGAACGGCCTGCGCTCGCAGCGGGGTTCGGAATACCTGGACGACTTCCGGGCACGGCTGGAGCCCCACCGGGAGGAGCCCGTGGTCAGGGAGTTCGTGCAGCGGCTGGAGCCGGCGGCGTAACGAGCGCGGGGAAGGCGTACGGGGCAGGGGCCCGGAGGAGGGAGGGCGGAAGGAAGAGGACGAAGGAGAGGACGGTGAGGTTTCGCCCCGGCCGATGGTGGGGAGAATGCGCAGCCCTCCCAGGGGCGTGGTCGACCGTGTGAGTGACCGGGTAGCGTGAGCCGACGCATTCGCAGTCGTGTTTTGGTAGTCAGGCGAACGAGGAGTCCCGGTGACGAGGCACAGCCGACAGGGCGACGAGACGCGCGAGGGTGTTGTCCTGCCGTCGAACGGTGACCGGTGGACTCCCGGTCACGGCGACTCCCAGGCGAGCCCGCCGGCGGGGCAGCCCTGGGGCCAGCCGTGGGGACCGGCTGCCCCGTCCGGGCCGCAGGGGCAGCAGCCGGCCCCGGCCCCGCCCCCGGCCCAGCAGGCTCCCCGGCCGCAGTACCAGCAGCCCGGCCCTCCGCCGCAGTACCAGCCGCCCGGCCCTCCGCCGCGGTCCCCGGCTCCGGGCACGGCGCCGGGTGCCGTGCCCGGAGCCGCCGACGAGACGCAGCTCCTGCCCCCGATGCCCCCGTCCGGCCCGGCCCCTCAGGCCCCACAGACGGCGCCGGGCGCTCAGGGAGTTCGGGGAGCCCGGGGCGGCGGGGCGGACGGCATGGACGACGCCACCCGGGTCCTGCGGCCGGTCACCGGCGGCACGCCCCCGGAGCGTGACACCGAGAGCACCACGGTGCTGCGCAGGCCGCTGCCGCCCGAAGGCGTGCCCGCTTCCTCGCACCCGATGCCCCCGCCGCCCGCCGGAGCCCCGTACGGGATACGCCCCGGCGCCCCCGACGACCGCACCACCCCGCCCTCGGACTTCGACGGCCTGTTCCGGGGCGGTGCCCAGCCGGGTGGGCGGCCGGGAGTCCAGCCCGCCGACGCCACCCAGCAGCTTCCGCCCATCGACCCGGGCGCCCCCCAGCCCCCCGCACAGCCGTCGTACGGCGGCGGCCACGACGGTTACGGCGATGGCCGCGGCGGATACGGCGGCGGATACGGGGACGGGGGCCGCGGCACCGGCGGGCGGCGCGGTATGCCGCGTGCCGCCGTCGCCGGGCTCGTCGTCGCGGGACTCGTCACCGCCGGGCTCACCGCGGGCGCGGCGCTGAGCGGCGGGGACAAGCCGGCGGAGCAGCCGCAGCCGCAGGCGAAGTCGTCCGCCCCCGCCGAGCCCGAGCAGTCGCCGCCCCCCTCGGCCGATCCCGCGGAGGCCCAGGCCAAGGAGCTGGACAAGCTGCTCGCGGACAGCAACAACAGCCGCAACACGGTCATCCGGTCGGTCGAGAACATCAAGAAGTGCGAGAACCTGGGCAAGGCCGCCACCGATCTGCGCGACGCCGCCCGGCAGCGCAACGGCCTGGTCACCAGGCTGGGCGAGATCGAGATCGGTGAGCTGCCCAGGCACCAGGAGCTGGCCGACGCACTCACCGAGGCGTGGAAGGCGTCGGCCGCCGCGGACAACCACTACGCCGCGTGGGCCGACCAGGTCGCGGGCAAGAAGGGCTGCAGGAAGGGAGCGGCCCGGGTCACCGACCGGACCGCCCAGGGCAACAAGGCCAGCGGAGATGCCACGGCCGCCAAGAAGAAGGCGGCCGGACTGTGGAATCCGACCGCCCGTCGGTACGGCCTGCCCGAAAGGCAGTTCAGCCGGCTCTGACCGCGGCCCCGGTCTTCGGCCGCCGTTTCCCGGCGAACGGCGGCCGGTGCCGGACCCCCGGGTACGGCCGGAGCCGTGCCGCGTGTGCGCCTCAGCCGCCGCCCGGCACGGTCTCCAGGGTGTCGCGCACATCGACGAAGCCCTTGCGGGCCGGGGCCAGCGTGCCCTTCCTGACCTGCTGGAAGGTCACCATCGCGTTGACCAGCCGCGGATGGTCGCGCACGGCCAGCATGTCGTCGTAGCGCCAGCTCAGCTGAGGTGTCAGACCCTCGGTGTCCACCGGGGGCATGGTCTCCAGGGCGCGCCGGACGGTCCTGGCGGTGACGGCCCCCTCGGTGTGCTCCAGCGCCGCCCGCAGCACGGTGTACGCGATCCAGGCGGTCTGGACGCCGGGGTCGGCGGCGTCGATCCGGTTGTCGCCGAAGGCGTGCTCGCGGATGACGCTCTTCATCCGCGCCCAGCGAGGGTCGGAGGAGACCGGGTACCAGCCGGTGGCGTACGCGCCCTCCCACTGGCTGTCCGGGCCGCCCGTCCGGTCCACGAGCGACTGCTGCACACTGCCGAGGACCGAGGCGATCCGCACCCCGGGGCCGTCCTCGCGCAGCCGCCGGAAGGAGTCGAAGAAGGTGTCGGTACGGCCGCCGAGCACGGCGGTGACGCAGGCTCCTTCCGCCCCGCCGTCCTGCCCGCCCTCCGTCCCGCCGGCGGTCCGGACGCCGCCCCCGTCATCCGCCAGGCCCACCCCGGCCAGGGCGCGCCTGGCGTGCTCGGTGTAGGCGGAGGCGTCCTCCGGGGCGCGGATGTCGGCCGCCGGGCCCCGGTCGCCGGCGGTGGCCAGGCCGGCGTTGAGCAGCCTGGGGAGCTGATCGCCCGAGACGGTGTCGGGACGCACGAGCGAGATCCGCTCGCAGTGGTCGGCGAGCTGGTGGCCGCTCCCGGCGAGCAGGGTGGCCTGGCCCCCGTTGACCGGGTACGACAGCGGGCTGGTGAACTCCTCGTCCGTCACGCCGTAGCCGCCGAGGTAGGGGATGCCGGCCGACTCCAGGGCCGTCATGAACGTACGGCCGTGCTGGCTGTACGAGCCGACGACCGCGGCGACCTCCTCGGTGCGGGCGCGGTCGGCGCACCGTGCGGCGCCCACCGAGCTGTTGTGATCGTTGCAGGTGAGAACACGGAGGGTGCGCCCGTTGACACCCCCGGTGGCGTTCACCCAGCGCGCATATGCCTGTGCCATGGCCGGCATGCCGGGCATGTCGGTGGCCCCGGTCCCCTCCGGGGCCCAGGTCATCACGGTCACGGCGCCCTCGTCGGCCCTCGCGTCACCGGGCGGCATGCCGCAGCCGGTGAGCAGTGAAGCGCAGACCCCCGTTGTGGCGGCGAGAGCGGCCATGGTCCTAGCGGAACGTTTGCTACGCCATGCGGTCATGACCCCGAACGATTCCGCCGCGGCTGTAACGGAGGAGTGATGAACGGGCAACGCGGAGCGACGGTGAGGTGAACAGGCGGGGGGTGCGCGGATCCGTCCGGCGCGGGACGTACGATCGACGACCGTGCGGGCACAACAGGGTGAAGCCGAGCAGGGGTGGCAGGACCGGCAGGACCGGCAGGTCCAGGAGAGGTCTTCCCGCCGCGGCGGTCGTTCGAGCACCATGGACGGCATGCCGCCCAAGGACATGCCCTGGTGGCGCTGGCGCAGCAACGTGCGCTCGGCGCTGCACATGCTCTCCGACCCCGTCTTCCAGCGGGAGTGCTGGCTGACGGGCCTGCCCGGGTACGGCGACGTCACGGACGCCGTCTACCGCCTGGTCGAGGACACCTGGCTGGACAACTGGTCCGCTGACAAGTACATCGGCACGGTCTTCCGTGACGTCCAGGAGGCCGCGCTCGTCGACGTCGCGGTGCTGCGCGTCCTGCGGATCATGCACCAGGCCGGGGCGGACGCACCGGTGGCGGCCTATCTGGAGCACCCGGGCTGGCCGGAGGCCGTCCACGCGGCGCGCGACGCCCACGTCCTGCTCTCCGCCAACGACGGCGAGGACCCGGACCGGCCGCCCCACTCGCTGGACGTGCTGGCGGCCATGCTGCGGGTCGCCTGACCCGGAGGCCGGGTTCCGCCCCGGCGCAGTCCCGGCACAGCCCCGGCGGCGTTCCCCACCGGCGGGAACCGGTCACGGCGCCCGGCCGGGATGTGCCACGCTTGTGCACATGAGCCAGCCGCAGCCCGCCGCAGCACCCGAGAAGCCCGAGCAGTACGTCCTGACGTTGTCGTGTCCGGACAAAAAGGGCATCGTGCACGCCGTCTCCAGCTACCTCTTCATGACCGGCTGCAACATCGAGGACAGCCGGCAGTTCGGGGACCACGACACCGGGCTGTTCTTCATGCGGGTGCACTTCAGCGCGGAGGCCCCGGTGACCGTGGAGAAGCTGCGGGCGAGTTTCGCGGCGGTGGGCGACTCCTTCCGGATGGACTGGCAGATCCACCGCGCCGACGAGCGGATGCGGGTCCTCCTCATGGTCAGCAGGTTCGGGCACTGCCTGAACGACCTGCTGTTCCGCACGCGCATCGGCGCGCTGCCGATCGAGATCGTGGCCGTGGTCTCCAACCACACCGACTTCGAGGAGCTGGTCTCCTCCTACAACATCCCCTTCCACCACATCCCGGTCACCAGGGAGACCAAGCCGGAGGCGGAGGCGCGGCTGCTGGAGATCGTCCGCGAGGAGGGCGTGGAGCTGGTGGTGCTGGCCCGTTACATGCAGGTGATCTCGGACGATCTGTGCAAGGAGCTGTCGGGCCGGATCATCAACATCCACCACTCCTTCCTGCCGAGCTTCAAGGGCGCCAAGCCCTACCACCAGGCCCACGCGCGCGGTGTGAAGCTGATCGGCGCCACGGCGCACTACGTCACCGCCGAGCTGGACGAGGGACCGATCATCGAGCAGGAGGTGGAGCGCGTCGGGCACGAGCTCACCCCCGAGCAGCTCGTGGCGGTCGGCCGGGACGTGGAGTGCCAGGCGCTGGCCCGCGCGGTGAAGTGGCACAGCGAGCACCGCGTACTGCTCAACGGCCACCGCACGGTCGTCTTCGACTGACAGGCCCCGCCGCGCCCGCGACCCCGGCCGGGGGTGCGGGTCACATCCGCGAGAGCGAGGCCGCGGCCCACAGTGCGTCACGGACGGCCTCCCCGTCACCCTCCCGGCCCGCCGCCGCCTCGCGCGGCGGTACGTGGCCCGCGGCCAGCCGGCAGAACTCCGCGTCCTCCAGCGCGAGGCGGGCCACCGTGTGCTCCGGAGAGGCGAGGGCGGCCGGGGAGTCCAGGGGGATGTACCAGTCGCCGCCGCCCCGGCCCCCGATCTCCAGACGGAGGGTGCGGCCCGGCGCGCCCGCCGCCGTCAGCCGGCGCGGCGGGGCGGCCAGCCCGGCGCGGCGCCGCGCCGCGATGGCCTCCGGGAGCCGCCGGACGACGAATCCGACCATGCGGGCCAGGTGTTCGGGCGCGGGCGGCCCGTACGGGTAGTCGACCGCCGCGGCGATGTCCTCCGCGTGGATCCAGCACGCGAAAGCCCGCCCGGCCAGCGCGTCGCGCAACGGGCGCCGGAACTCGGTGAAGTCCACCGGCAGACCGGCCTCGTGGGCGTGCAGGGCCGCGGTGCGCACGATGTTCCGGGTCTGGGTGCGCCACTTGTTCCGCACGAACGTCGGCCCGTGCGCGCGGCACCGCTCGACGGCCGTCTCCGTGCGGTCGCCCACGGTGCGCGGGGCGCCGGGGCCGAGGGGGTCGTCCAGCCCGAGGGCGGTGGCCACCAGACCGTCCACCGAACCGAGGTGGGCGAGCACCCCGCACAGCGTCAGCGCGCGCTCGCCGGTCGCCCAGCGCAGCCGGACCGGGGCGCTCCACTCCGCCTCGCCCATGTCGCACAGCAGCGCGTCGAGCCGCGCGGTCTCCGCGTCGTACGGCGCCACCCACTCCGGCAGCGGCGTGTGGGCCGGGCGCCGGCGCAGGCACTCCTCCAGCACCCGCGAACGCAGCAGCGGGTCCGGATCCAGGCTCTCCTCGCGGTGCATCAGCCCCACGGCGTCCCGCAGCCGCCGCGCCTCCCCGGCGCAGGACGGGCACCGGGGCAGATGCGCCTCGACGGCCGCGGTCTCCTCCGGGGAGCAGACCGCCAGGGCCCATACGCCCAGCAGGGACTTCAGGGCGAGATGCCCGTCGGGGTCCTCTCCGCCGCCCCCTTCGGCCTCCGGCCCGGCCGCGCGTCCGGCCTTCCGGCTCCCGGCGGGGCTCACGAGGCCTTCTCCGCCCCGTTCTCCGCGGCCGTGGACAGCAGTTGCAGCCCCAGCCTCAGCCGCCGCCGCGTCTCGTCCTCGCTGACGCCCAGTTCGGCGGCGGCCTCGCGATAGTCCCGGCGCCGTACGTAGGCCAGCTCCAGGACCGTCCGCAGCGAGCCGGGCATGGCGGTGACCATGCGTTCCGCGCGGGCGGCGGCGGACGCGGCGCGGATCCGCTCCTCCAGCCGGGCCCGTGACTCCGGGTCGAGGGGGCTCTCGTCCAGGTGCCGCAGCGCCCGCCGCCGGGTGAGCTCGGTCAGCCACGAGCGCAGCGAGCCGCGCTCCGGCTCGTACGCCCCGGGATCCGCCCAGACCCCGGCGAAGACCTCCGTCACGACGCGGTCCGCGGCGTCCTCGTCGTCCAGGAAGCGGTGGGCGAGGCCGCGCACCACGGACGCGTGCCCGTCGTACAGCTCGGCCAGCGCGGACTCCTCGCCCCGCACCAGCCGCCACCGTATCCCGTGGTCCCGGTGAGGACGTGCCGTGCAGGGTGTCCCGTCGGGCGTCTCGTTCGGCATCCTCCACCCCCAGCCTGCTGCTGCTCATCTCGAATGTAATGGCAGAAGCTGACAGGATCCCTCCCTTTGCGTGAGTGTGCTCCTCCACACGGTTGCGCATGGTCGCCGTCCGGTCACTTTGCGCACCTTCGGACTGATCGGGACGGTTCGGTCCTGTCCGGATCCGGTGGTGTGTTACGCGGGTGTGACCGGAAGTTGGGGGAGGCGGAGACCTGGTTCGGCATAGGGTCGGGGTCTGCAGGTGTCGTGACGATGTCCGGCAGGGGCGGTCGGTGAGGAGAAAAGTCGGGAAGGGAACGTTCCGGTCGGTGTCGGCGGATGAAGGGACTACGAGCACGTGTCGTTGAAGGTGATCGGGGAGGACCGGGGGGAGTGGGCCGTGCTGCGGGTGTCGGGTGAGCTGGATCTCGTCACCTCCCCCGTGGTCCGCCAGCATGTGCACGACGCCGTGGCCGACGGCCGCCACAGCCTCGTGCTGGACCTGTCGCAGGTGCTGTTCTGCGACTCCAGCGGCGTCGGCGTCCTCATAGCCTCGCGCCGGCTGATGCGCTCGTGCGCCGGCCGCCTCCGGCTGATCCTCCCCGCCCAGGGCGCGGTGGACGGCTCCCACGTCAACCGGGTCCTCGCCGCGCTCGGCGTCCGCCGTCTCTTCGACTGCTACCCGGATCTCGACGCGGCGGCGGACGACGCCGCCAGCCCGCTCAGCGCCTGACCCCTCCCCGCCGCGCCGGTGCGGCGCCCGTCTCCGGGGGTTCGCCCGCATAGGGCGCCGCCGCCGTGACGAAGCCCTCGATGGCCCGTTTCGAGGAGGTCCGGAGGGCGTCCAGGCCCCGGCGGTCCACCTCCTTGCCGTACAGGGCGGTCACCGTCTCCAGGGCGGACCGTGCGACCTCCTCCAACTCCGGTGACTGCGTGAGGAGTTGTACGCGGAACAGCGACTCGTGGGCCTCCGAGCGCAGCCGGTAGATCTCCCGCAGCAGGGAGGGCATGTCCTCCTCGCCGGGTCTCTCGTGCTCCGCGAACCACCGGTGCACCAGCATCCGCCGGTAGTTGTGCAGGGCTCCGGCGTACAGGCAGTACGCGTCGATCCTCTCCTGCCGCAGCCGCTCCCGGCGCGCCAGCTCCTCGCCGTACGCGGTCGTCCGGCGCTGGAACGCGTAGGTGATACCCGAACCCAACAGGGTGCCGAGGACGGCGATGAGTGCCGCTATCGCTTCCATGCCTCAAGCCGATCACGAAAAGTGTCCGAGGGAAGGGGAGTTGGCGAGTACGGGCGCACCTGGTCGCATGGCGGCGCGTTCGGTGGCGCACCGCGGCGGACGGCCGCGCGCCGGAGCGCGTTCCGCCCGCCGGGCTCGGATGTTCGACTCTCCGGCCCGGGCGTCGCACAGCATGCGGTGTCACTACTCCTTTGCGCCGGAATATGCCCGAAGCGCTTGTTGCCGCGACGCCGGTTCCAGCACTCTGTGCGACACCGGGGGAACGGACAGTGGCCTCGCGTCGGCGTGGGGCCGTGCGGACCCGGGTCATGGACGGTGTGAAGGGTGCAGATGCTTCAGGTGCAGCTGGAGGTCGGAAGCGATCCCGAGGAGGTGGGCAGAGCCCGCAGATGGGCCCGGTCGAGACTGGCCGGTTTCGGCCTGGAGCCGGACGGGTCCCTGGTGGAGACACTGGTGCTGCTGGTCTCGGAACTGGTGACCAACGCCGTCGTCCACACCGGGCGTCCCGCGGTACTGCGCATGTTCCTCTCCGGGCGCCTCGTGACGGGAAGGAGGACCGTACGGATCGAGGTCGCCGACACCAGCAGCAGCCCGCCGCTGCGGCGGCGGGCCGAGGGCGAGGCCACCGGCGGACGCGGTCTGGAACTGGTGGGCGGGCTCGCCGACCGCTGGGGCTGGCTCCAGGAGGGCACGGGCAAGCGCATCTGGTGCGAACTGGACAGCGGTAGCGGTGCGGTGGCCGAGAGCGCGGGCGCCCGGGACGCGGGGGACGCCGGAAGGACCGGGGCCCGTGCCGTCCCGCGCGACGCCTGTGACGAGCCGCGGGCCCAGCCGGTCCGCACCTGACACCGCGCCGCCCGCACCGCCGCTCCGCGCCGTGAACGCCCCCGGCGCGCCGCCCGCCCTCCCCGGCGGCCTCACGGGGTGAGCCGCCCGCGCCAGGGGCCGTCCGGCAGCAGGGCCGCCAGGACGGAGAGCAGGTGCGGCGGCTCGACCCGGCCGGGCAGCGAGCCCAGATCCGGCCACGGCGCCCAGGCGTACGCCTCCAGCGAGGTCTCCTCATGGGGCAGCAGGCCGACCCGCGACACCGTCGGCCGCTCGCCGCCGAAACGGGCGGGGAAGAACAGTTCCGTGCCCGTGCAGTACCGCCCCCTTCACCGCACGTCGCGGTCGACGGGCACCGGCCGGTCCAGGACCGCGGCGGGGTCCGGGCCGGTCTCCTCGGCCAGTTCGCGCCGTGCCGCCCCCAGCGGCGTCTCACCGGGCTCGATGCCGTCGCCGGGCGGCTCCCGGAGCCGTGAACCGTCGTACGGATCGCGCCACTTCAGCAGGAGAACGCGGTCGGCGGCGTCCAGGCAGACGACCCGCGCGGCGGGCGGACATGCGACCGGGTCCTGGTCAGGGTCCGGCGCAGGGCCCGCCGACCGGTCCGTCACTCGGTCGTCGTGCGGGCGACGGCGCGGGCGATCTTCCGTGCGTCGATGGCCAGTTCGCGCAGCATGCCGCTGATGGGGTTGGTGTAGCCGGTGAAGTACAGGCCCGCGGCGGCGGGCAGCGTACGGGGGCCGCGGGCGCGGGGCAGCCCGCGCTCGTCCAGCACGCCGAGGTGACCCACCATCTCCTCCAGCCCGCGCCGGTAGCCGGTGGCCGCTATGACGGCGTCCGGGGCGATGGCGCTGCCGTCGGCGAGGGTGATCTCGGACCCGTCGAAGGACTCCACCGCGGCCACCGGCTCTATCCGGCCCTGGCGCACCGCCTTGACGAAACCCGTGTCCTGCACCGGGATCGCGCCCTGCCGCACCCGGGTGTACAGGCCGGCCTCGGGGCGCGGCAGGCCGTGACGCGACAGGTCCGGCAGGGAGACCCTCGCCAGTCCCCGGGCCATGGAGTCCACCATGCGCACCGGCAGCCGCCGCACCGCGATGCCGGTGGCCTGCGCGGGCCAGCCCAGGGTGGAGCGGCGGACGATGTGGGGCGGGGTGCGCACCGCCAGCCGCACTCGCGCCGCGCCGCCCTCGGCCAGGTCCAGGGCTATCTCGGTGCCGGTGTTGCCGGTGCCGACGACCAGCACGTCCCGGCCCTCGTACGGCCGGGCGTCGCGATAGGAGCGGGCGTGCAGCAACTCGCCCCCGAACGAGTCGCGGCCGGGCCAGTCGGGCACGCGCGGGGTGTGGTTGTGCCCGGTGGCCACCACGACCACCGGTGCGGCCAGCTCCCGGCCGCCGTTGGCGCGCAGCACCCAGCCGCCGTCGTCGGCCCGGTCGACGCGGTTGACCTCCACACCCGCGGCGATCTCCAGCCGGTGATGGAGCGCGTACTCCTCCAGGTAGCGCACCAGGTCGTCCCGGCGCACCCAGCGCCCGTACGAGCGCGGGATCGGCATGCCGGGCAGTGCGGACCGGCGGCGCGTGGTGTGCAGGCGCAGCCGGTCGTAGTGGCCGCGCCAGGAGGCACCGACGGAGCCGGCCCTCTCCAGCACGACGGACCGTATGCCGCGCTCCCTGAGCGCGGCGGCGGTGGCCAGCCCGCCGGGTCCTCCCCCGATGATGTGCACTGGTCTGCTGTCGTCGGACATGTGCATGCCCATGAGTCTATGCCCCGCTTCCTCCCCCGCGTGCCCGGCCTCCGAACGCCGGGACGACACCGCGGGCCCGGCTTCCCGGGCCGGGGCCGGGGAAACCTCGGCTGACGCGGCACTAGAAGGGCAGCGACAGCAGGCGTACTGGGCCGGGCGGCCAGCCGGAGCCCTCGCGCAGCGGCGTCCACATGGTGCGCATCGGCATGGTCACCGGTCCGTCCGGCTGCTCGACGCGGACGTGCTCCTCCAACTCCCGCCAGCCCAGTGCCTCGTAGACCGGCATCCGTTCCGGCCAGCAGAACAGCAGGCCGACCTCGGGGCCCATGCCGCGCGCGTGGTCCATCGCCGCGGTGACGACCGCCCGCGCCAGCCCCTGTCCGCGCAGCCCGGGAGCGACGATCACACCACCCAGGCCCACCGCCTCGGTACGCCGGCCCGCGGCCGACACCGGCACGGCCACCAGGCCCGCGTGCGCGGTCAGACGACCCTCCCGCCTGATGCCGAAGTGCTCCCGCTTGGGCCGCCACGCCATGGCCAGCCCCTCGATCTCGAAGGGATCGGGGACGCCTCCGCAGACCTCCTCCAGGTCGGCCCCGGTGAACTCCGGCAGCCGCACCGCCGCATGCCGCTCCCCGTACGTCCTCGCGCTCGTCGTCGTCACGTACCGATCCTGCTCCGGCAGGGGGCCCGCCAATCCGCGCGGTGTGCGAAGGGAACGGGGAGGGGAGGAAGCCGGGGCCCTCCGGGACGGTGTGTCACGGAAGGGCCCCGGCGCGATGCGGGGAGGCACCGCCGATCGCGCTCCTCACCGGTACGCCCCCGCGTGCCCGGACCCCGGGACGTGGGAGTTGCGCCCCGGGGCCCGGATACCCGGAAGACCGCCGCTCCGCCTCCGTGCGCCGCCCGGGGGACCTTCCCGGACACCGGGCCGCGACCGTCACCACGGAAGCGGGCACCACCTCGCCCGGCGGACGGGGTTGCGGACCGGCCGGCGGGCGCCGGTTGGCGGATCCGTCGGGATCGAGGAACCGGCGGTGGCTGATACCCGGGCGCGCCGGCCACCGGCCCACGGTGCGTTCGCCGATGCGCACACCGTGGCCTTCGAGTTCGAGCGCGACCCTGCGGGCGGACCACTTGTTGTCCCGCCGCAGTCGCTCGATCCGTTCGGCGACGTCGGGCGGGGTCTGGGCCGGTGAAGCGCGGGCTGCCGGAGCGGTCCCGCAGCCCGGCCTCGCCGTACTGGTCGTAGCGGTTCTTCCACTTGGACGGGCAGGCCCGGGAGACACCGGCCTCGGCGGCCACGTGGGAGATGGGACGGCTGCGGAAGCGCTCCACGAGCCGTCGGCGCCCCCCGATGTTCAGGGGGGCGTTCACATGCGTCACCGGAGCACCTCAGCGCTTCGGCCGGCCGCAACCACGGTACGGAAGGGGAACGCGATGAGCAGCGCGACGGCGACCAAGAGCCCGCTGGCCCACAGCGGCCCGGGGTTCCCAAGCCCGGTACTGAGGGTGGTCGCGGCGACGAGCGGTCCGATGGCGGCGCCGACGTTGAGTGCCGCGGTCGCGTACGCCCCGGCCATGGTGGGAGCTCCCGCGGCCTCGTGGAGGACCCGCGTGATCAGCGTGCTGCCCAGCGCGAACGACAGCGCGCCCTGCACGAGCACGAGGGCGAACAGGGCGACCGGCTCCTCGGCCAGCACCGCCAGGGCCGGCCAGCCGAGGAGCAACAACGGACCACCGACCGCGAGGACCAGACCGGGACGCTGGTCGGACAGCCGGCCGGCGACGGTGACGCCGACGAAGGCACCGGCCCCGAAGAGCACCAGGGCGACCGAAATCCACAGTTCGCCCAGCCCGGCGGTGCCGGTCACCACGGGGGCGAGGAAGGTGAAGCTTGCGAACGTTGCCGCGTTCACCAACGCGCCGAGCCCCATCACCAGGAGCAGCCGCGGTTCGGTGAGCTGGGCGAACTCCGCTCGCAAGGCCGGCCCGCCGGTCGCCTCTTCCTTCACACGTCCCGTGGGAATCCCCTTCAGGATGCCGAGAGCCGCGGGCAGACAGAGAGCGGCGACGGTCCAGAAGGTGGCCCGCCAGCCGAGTGCCGTGCCGAGTACCGACCCCCCGGGGACGCCGGCGATCATGGCCATCGTCGTGCCCGACAGCAGCACGGCCAGCGCACGCCCCTTCTTGTCGGGCGGGACCAGCGTGGCGGCGGCCGTCAGAGCGACGGCGAGGAACCCGGCGTTTGCGACCGCGGCGACGACCCGGGTGGCGAACAGGACCGGGAAGCCGGTGGTGATGGCGCCCACGGCGTGAGCTGCCGTGAAAGTGAGGATGAAACCGAGAAGGCTGGAGCGCTTGGGCCAGTTGCGGGCCAGCGCGGCCACCAGGGGGGCGCCGACGACCATGCCGACAGCGAAGGCCGAGGTGAGCGTGCCTGCCGTCCCGACCGTGACGTCGAGGCCTGAGGCGATGTCCGGCAGGAGGCCGGCGAGCATGAACTCCGAGGTGCCCATGGCGAAGACCGCCATGGCAAGCAGATACAACGGGAGAGGCATCGAGTGGCTCCGAGATGAGGAGAAGCACGAGGAGGGCATCTCGTCACCGCGGCCAGCCCCAAGGGCGCACTCGCCCGGCCGCGGAAGGCGGCGCGACGGCAGGGCTACGAGCTCAGTGGTTCAGGGGCTGACGGCGTGACCGAAAGCCCCCGCCGTGTCTGACTCAGGACTCGACATGGCCCGCACGGTACCCGACCGATGCCCGTCGAGGCACCTCGGTTTCACCGGCATCGGCCTGTGTCACCAACGCCATGTCCCGCAACACCCAGGTCGTGGACTCCGGCGTCAACATCGCCCACGAGGACCTCGGCGGGCACGCCTCCTGCGGCTACGACTTCGTGGACGGCGACCGGCGGCTCCGCGAGCGACGCCGAGGACGCGGCGGTGCGGACGATGGCCGAGGCGGGGATCACCGTCGTGGTCCGGGACGGGCAACGGCGGGCAACGGCGGGCAACAAGGCCACCGGCGCGTGCACCCGGCCGCCCGCCCGCGAGCCGTCCGTGATCACGGTGGCCGCGCGGGCGTGTTCGCGCCCGGCGCCCCGTCCCGTCGGCCGGGATCGGCTCGGGGACCGAGGTGCGGACGATGAGCGGTACGTCGATGCCGGCGCCGCATGTGACGGGCGCCGCGGTGCTCCACGTCCCGGAGAACCCGGACGCCCGGCACATGGAAAGGCCCCCGGGCGGCCGGTGACAGGGGCCGGCCGCCCGGGGAGCCGGGCACGGACAGGAGGAACGGGACGGGCGCGGGCTCGGGGCCGGGCGGAGGCACGGAGGCCGGGGCCCGGGCGCCCTACCGGCTGGGCCTGCGGCCCGTGACGCCCAGGTAGAGCAGATAGGCGAGGTTCGGCTTCAGATCGGACTTCTTGGCGCCCCAGCTCTGCGCGGCCTTCTGCTGGCCGGCCACCGAGGTGAGCATCGACACCAGCGAGCCCGCGACGGCGGCCGGACTGATGTCGGGGTCCGCCTTGCCCTTGGACTGGAGCTTTCCGATGGAGTCGGCCAGCGGGCCGGTGATCCCGCCGAGGACCTTCGCGCGGATCTTGGAGAAACGTTTGTCCCCCTCCGCCGCGCCCAGGTCCACCACCCGCAGGATCGCGTCGTTCTCCCGCCAGAAGGAGAGGAGGCCGTCCACCAGTTCCTCCGCCGTCCGCCACCCGGCCTTGCCCGTCCACGTACGGTCGGTGGCCAGCTCGCTCAGCGAGGAGCTCTCCCTGGACATGTCCTCGGCCAGCTCCAGGACGGCGCCCTCCACGTCCGGGAAGTACTGGTAGAAGGTCGCGGGGGAGGTGCCCGCGCGCCGGGCGACGTCGATCACCCGGACGTCGCGGTAGGGCGACGAGCTGAGCATTTCGTCGAGGCAGGTGAGCAGCTTCTGCCGCGTCGCCTGGCCGCGGCGCCCGGCCACCCGGCCGTCAACAGTTCGTACTTGTCCTGTCATGTCGTCAGCTTACCGAGGGATGATCGGCCCGCGATTCGACCGACCCCAAATGGGGTGATCTACTACAAGAGGGGTGCTACGTGGATGGCGTTCGCCTGTCGGGGCGCAACCGTACGGAAGGAGCGGGAGATGGTCGCTGCCGAAGGCGCCTCCGCCGAGGGCACACCCTGCTGGACCGACGCGATGCTTCCCGACCTGGAGGCGGGCAAACGCTTCTACGGCGAGCTGTTCGGCTGGACTTTCGGCGCCCCTGCACCGCCCGGACCGCCCGGACAGGAGTCCCGCACGGTCGCGCTGCTCGACGGCCGGCGGGCCGCGTCGCTCGTCCGCAAGCCGGACGGCCGGCTGCCGACGGTGTGGACGGTCTACTTCGCCACCCCCGACGCCGCGGCGACCGCCCGGCGCATCCGGGCCGCGGGCGGGCAGCTCGTAACCGAGCCCGAGGCGGTCGGCCGGGACGGGGTGGCGGCCACCGCAGTCGATCCGGGCGGCGCGGTCTTCGGCCTGTGGCAGCCGGAGGCACTGGCGGGTTTCGAGGCGGTGCGCGAACCCGGTTCGTACGTGTGGACGGAGGTGTGCACCCGGGAGAGGGAGCCGGTGGACGCCTTCTACCGGGAGGTCTTCGGCTACGTCATGTATCCGGCCGGTGACGAGAGCACGGGTGAGGCGGCCGACGTCATGGTCTGGGCCCCGCGCGGGGAGCCCGCCGACGACGAGCATGCCGTCGGCAGCCGTACGATGATCGACGAGACGTACCCGGTGGAGATGCCCGCCCACTTCCTCGTCCACTTCGCGGTCGCCGACTGCGACGCGGCCGTCCGCACGACCGTGCGCCTGGGCGGCCGTACGGTCGACGGCCCGCAGGACACACCCTTCGGACGCCACGCCGTCCTCGCCGACAACCAGGGTGCGCGCTTCGGGGTCCTGGACACCTCCACGGTGCTCTGAGGCCGGAAGCCCGTCCCGGAGCCCGCCGGCCGGGGAATGGGCGACTCACCGCCCCCGGGTTCGCAACCGAGGGCTTCGCCAGGAAGAATCGCTGTCGGACCGCGGGACCGGTACGCCGGTGGAAGGCTGCACGGGGCGGCGATCGTCGACCCCGACGGGGAGGTGGCAGGCAAGTGGTGGAGCAGCTGACGCAGCACGATCCGCGGCGTATCGGCCCGTTCGAGGTGCTCGGGAGGCTGGGCGCCGGGGGCATGGGGCTGGTCTACCTCGCCCGTTCGGCCTCCGGGCGCCGGGTGGCGATCAAGACGGTGCGCACCGAGCTCGCCGAGGACCAGCTCTTCCGCGTCCGCTTCACCCGGGAGGTGGAGGCGGCCCGCGCCGTCAGCGGTTTCTACACCGCCGCCGTCGTGGACGCCGATCCGCGCGCCGCGGTGCCGTGGCTGGCGACCGCGTACGTGCCCGCGCCGTCCCTGGAGGAGATAATCAACGAGTGCGGGCCGCTCCCGGCGCAGGCCGTGCGCTGGCTGGCCGCCGGGGTCGCCGAGGCGCTCCAGTCCATCCACGGGGCGGGCCTGGTCCACCGTGACCTGAAGCCCTCCAACGTGCTGGTGGTCGAGGACGGCCCGCGGGTGATCGACTTCGGTATCGCCTCGGGGGTGTCCAACACCCGGCTGACGATGACGAACGTCGCCGTCGGCACCCCCTCGTACATGTCACCCGAGCAGGCGAGGGACTCGCGCAGCGTCACGGGCGCCAGCGACGTCTTCTCCCTCGGCTCCACCCTGGTCTTCGCCGCCACCGGTCATCCGCCCTTCCACGGGGCGAACCCCGTCGAGACCGTCTTCATGCTGCTGCGCGAGGGCCCGGACCTGGAGGGCCTGCCCGACGAGCTCGGACCGCTCATCGAGTCCTGCATGCGCACCGAGCCCGACCAGCGGCCCACCCCGGCCGATCTCCAGGCGCAGCTCGCCCCGCACCTGTTCTCCTCCGGCGGCGACGACAGCGGTACGGCCTCCGCCTGGCTGCCGGCCGGCGCGGTGGCGCTGATCGAGCGGCACCGGGGCGGGCGGGCGCGGCCCGTGCGGCCCGCCTCCCGGCCCAGGCACCGGGCGCCGGAGCCCGCGGCCGCGCCCGCGCCCGCGGCCGTCCCGGCCCAGGCGGCGGCCGGACCCGGGGCCGGGTGGCGGCCCCCGGCCGCCGACCCGCGGAGCGGGGGGGCGCCCGCCGCGTCAGTGGCCGCGCCCCCGGTGCCGCCACCTCCGCACGCCCCGGTCCCGCCGCCCTCGCACGCCCCGGAAGAGGGCTCCGTGCGGCTGCCGGGCGCTCCGCTGCCCATCGGCCCCGGCCCCCGGCGGCCCCGCGCCCGCGTCACCGAGGTGAGCTCCCCGACGTCCTGGGTGCTGCGCGCGCCGGACGGCGGCGGCGCGGACGGCACCGGCGCCCTCGGCGCCACCGTGGCCCACCCTCGGCCCCGCACCCCCTCCCAGGCCTCCTCCCACAGCCCTTCCGGCGGCTCTGCGGGCGGCTCCGCGGGAGGTGAAACCGCCGCGCCGCCGCGCTGGCGGCCGTGGCGCTTCCGGATGTCGAACGACGTGTGGGGCACCCCGGTCGTCGCCGACGGCCTGCTGTACGTCACCTCCTTCGAGGTCCACGCGCTGGACGTGGCGACGGGGCGGCGGCAGTTCAAGACCCGCGAGGTGGCGTGGTCGATGGCCGTGAGCAACGGCCGGGTCCACGCCTCCGACGGCCCGAGCCTGTACGCCCTGAACGCCCGCGACGGCTCCGACGTCTGGCGGCTGGCGGCGGACGGCTGGGTGTACGCGCTCCGCGCCGACCGCGGCACGGTCGTCACCGGCACCCGCGGCGGCGGCGTACAGGCCTGGGACGCGGCGGGCGGCGAGCGGCTGTGGGAGCTGTCCGGCGCGCAGACCGACTTCGAGACCCCCGAGGCCGGTCCGGTGATACGGGGCGGTTCGGTCTACGTCTGGGGCGACGGGCG
This sequence comes from Streptomyces shinuiensis, assembly GCF_043660855.1. NCBI lineage: Bacteria > Bacillati > Actinomycetota > Actinomycetes > Kitasatosporales > Streptomycetaceae > Streptomyces > Streptomyces shinuiensis. Next base: position 3,509,803 of record NZ_JBIHML010000001.1, read on the forward strand.
GCTGTACGCCCTGGACGCGCGCACCGGCACCGAGCAGTGGTCGTACCCGGTCGGCGACTCCTCGGCCACCGGCGGTGTCCCGGTGCGGCTGCTGCCCGCCGACGACGGCGCGGTGTACGTCAGCGCCGGCTCGCGCGTCTTCGCCCTGGACGCGGCCACCGGAGCGGAGCGGTGGCGCTTCGACGCGCCCGCCGCGTTCCTGTGCCCGCCGGCCTTCGCGCCGGGCGCGGCGATCGCGGGCGGCGGCGTGTATCTGGCCGACTACCTGGGCACGGTGTACGCGCTGGACGCCGCCAACGGCCACGACCGCTGGCGGATCGCCACCGAGTCCCGCCAGTCGGCCGAGCCGGTGGTGGTGGCCGACGGGCTGGTCCACCTGGGCAGCGGCGGCGCGCTCTACACGCTGGACGCGGTCAGCGGCACCCCGCGCTGGCGCTTCGCGACGGGCGGCGAGATCACCGGTGCCCCGGTGTCGGCGGACGGCCGGGTCCACTTCGGCTCGGCGGACCACTGCCTGTACACGCTGGACGCCGTCGGGGGCCAGCTGCGCTGGAAACTCGCCACGGAGGGCGAGATCACCGGATCGCCGGTGGTCGCGGGCGGCGTGGTCTTCGCGTGCAGCCGGGACCGCTGCGTGTACGCGCTGGACGCGGCCAAGGGGACGGGCCAGGCCCGCTCCTGACGGCTCGTCCTCCCCTGCCCGCCACGCCCCGCCGCCCGCCCGGTTCACCGGCGAACCGCTTTACGCGGGAACCCCGTCGGCCGCTCTCCGCGTGAACCCTGTTAGAAAATCCGGCAGTCGACAGGCGGGCGAGCGCGCCGAGCGCACCCGGGGGAGAACGCGTTATGAAGCGCTCTGTGAAACGTCATCTCAGGCTGATAGCCGTCGTCACCGTCGTGACGCTGGCCCTGTCCGGTTTCAGCCAGGCCCGAAGCGGCGGCGGCAAGGGCGGTGGCGGCCGGGGAAGCAGCAGCAAGAGCGGAGGCGGAGGCGGAGGCGGGGGCGGGGGCGGGGGCGGCGGCTGCGGTAAGGACGGCTCCAGCAGCCGGTCGGGCTACAGCGGCTATCGGAGCACGACGGCCGGCAGCGGCTCGGCCGGCTCCTCCTCGCGCAGGGACGAGCCGGACGCCGAGATCATCTCGTGCGCCGAGGGGAAGAAGGGGGCGGTGGTCGAACTCTCCGACGGCGACGCCGGCACCTACACCGTCCACGTGTATCTGGTCGACGACTTCGGGGACACCATCGACACCTCCTCCCAGCGCGTCAGTGTGGGAAGGGACCAGACCAGGCGCGTCGAGGTGAAGCCGAGGGACCCGAGCATGGTGGGGGCCGCGGACGACTGCCGCGTCTCGGTGATCGGCTGAAACGGTCCGGGAGCGGCGGGAACCGCGACGGGGGCGGCGCGTACACGGGCCCCTCGGGCAGCGGGACCCCGCGGTGCGGCGTGGCCAGGGCCGACCGCACCCTGACTCGAACGGGTCGGGGGGCGGAGCCGCGACAGCGGTTCCGCCCCCCGACGGGTGCCCGGAAGTCCTCCGGGTACCCGCCTCAGTTTCCGGCCGGCTGGGAAGGCCAGGAAACGAACGCGTGGTTGTCGGCCAGCGCCGGCGCCGCGCCGATGCCCACCGCCGCCACCGCCAGCGCCAGGGCGGTCAGGAACTTCGTCACGCGGGTCATTCCAACTCCTTGGTGTGGGCCGGGGGATAAGGGTTCCGGGTTCGCAGAGGTGAAGGTAGCTCCTCAGCGCGTACAGTTCTGTTCTTCCGCGCATGACTGTCCGGTAATCGCCTGTATGCACATGACAAGAGCCGGCCGCGGCGGCTCCCCCTCTGCGCCGCCGGGGCCGGCCCCGTCTGCCCCCGTGGTGTGCGGTCCTACTGCCCGTTTTCCTCGTTGACCTGGGTCTCCGGGGCGGCGGTGGTCTCGGTGCCGGTGGACTCCGAGGTCGTTGAACCGCCCTCGCCGGGAGCCGGCGCGTGATTGTCGAGTTGCGGGCCGCCTGTCGTGATCTTTTTGGTGGTCTCGCTCATGTGGACCAGCTCCTAGGTTCTGGTGGCAGGGAGGTCCTGAGCACGTCCGGCGACTCCCCCGTGGGCCGCCGGACGTGCGCTTCCGGGCTACTCGCCCTGACGACGCAGGGCTGTCGGACCCATCGACCCGCCTGCCCCCCGACGCGGCGGATCGATGTGCATAAGCATGGCGGGTGGCGATAAACAATCGATGAACGCCCACTGCCGATGACTGCGGTGCCTAAGCGACGGCGACGGGGAAGAGCAGCTTGCGCACCTCGGCGGCCTCGGGCGAGTCCAGGGACTCGAAGATGCTCAGCGCATCCTGCCAGCAGGCCCGGGCGCGGTCTGTCTGGCCCAGCGCGTCCAGGGCGCGTCCCAGTACGGTCAGCACGTTTCCGCGCCGCCAGTCCCAGCCGATCACACGCATCGCGAGGGCCTGCTCGGCGTGGGCCGCCGCCTGCGTGGGCCGTCGCGCCGCCATGTGCGCCTCGGCCATCCGCAGATGGGTCGCTCCCTCCCACATCGGCTGGCGGCTCTCGCGGAAGAGCACAAGAGCCTGGTTGAGTTGGTCGAGGGCCTCGGCGGTGCGCCCGGCGCCGGTCAGGGCCATGGCCAGGGCGTAGCGGCCGTTCGCCAGCCGCATGGCCATCCCCAGATCGGCGTAGACGGCCACGCCCTGCTCGGCGAGCCGGATCGCGCTGTCCGTCCGGCCCAGCCCCAGACGAACGCGGGAGAGGTTGCACAGCGCACTGGCTTCGCCATTGGGGTTGTGATCCGCGCGGAACGCGTCGAGGGCCTGGTTCAGATGCGTTTCGCCGTCCTCGTAACGGCCGCGGGAGATGGCGATGATGCCGCGGTCGTTGGGTGCGTACCCGCTCACCACCGGGTCACCGGTGTCCTCGGAGAGTTCCATGGCACGCTGCGCGCTCCGGTTCGCCTGTTCGAAGCGTCCGGCCACGATGTGAACATGGGTGAGCATGATGCGGGCGCGTCCTTCGGCCCAGGCGTCTTCGGCGGCCCGCGCGGCCTCGTGCACGGCGGTGGCGGCCCGTTCGTAGCGCAGTGAGTGGATACCGGAGTCGGCCAGGTCCTTGGCGACGAGCAGCAGGTCGGCCGCGCGGCGCAGCGTGTCACCGTCCGCCGACTGCTCCACACAGGCCAGCAGGCAGTCGGCCTCGGAGAACAGCCAGTCCAGCGCGGCGGCGTGATCGCCGAACTCCAGCCCGGGGTGCTCGGTGGCGGCCAGATGGCTCACGACCCGGTCGCCGGGGCGGGCCAGGGCGAACACGCCCGCCGCCGTGGCCAGGTAGAAGTCCAGCAGCCGGGACCGCGCGGCGGACCGGTCCGAGGAGGGGGCCTCGTCGCGTTCGGCACAGGTGCGCGCGTAGAGCCGCACCAGGTCGTGGTAGCGGTAGCGGCCGGGGGCGGCCGACTCCAGCAGGGAGGTGTCGACCAGGGACTCCAGCAGGTCCTCGGTCTCCTCCGGGGTGCGGTCCAGCATGGCGGCCGCGGCCTGCACGGAGATGTCGGGGCCGTCGGCCAGGCCCAGCAGGCGGAAGGCGCGGGCCTGCTCCGCCTCCAGCTGGCCGTAGCCCAGTTCGAAGGTGGCCTTGACCGCCTGGTCGCCGGCCTGGAGCTCGTCCAGCCGGCGGCGTTCGTCGGCGAGCCTGCGGGCCAGGAAGGAGACCGTCCAGGTGCGGCGGGCGGCCAGGCGGGAGGCGGCGATGCGGATGGCCAGGGGCAGGAAACCGCAGGCCGCGACGACGTCCATGGCGGCCTCGCGCTCGGCTCCCACCCGTTCGGCACCGACGATCCTGGTGAACAGCGTCATGGCCTCCTCGGGGCTCATGACGTCCAGGTCCACCAGGTGCGCGCCGGCCAGGTCCACCATCCGCACCCGGCTGGTGATCAGCGCGGCGCAGCCCTCGGTGCCCGGCAGCAGCGGACGGACCTGGGCGGCGTCGCGGGCGTTGTCCAGCAGGGTCAGGATGCGGCGGCCGGCCAGCGTCGAGCGGTAGAGCGAGGCCCGCTCCCCCACCCCGTCGGGGATCGCGGAGTCCGGGGTGCCCAGGGCCCGCAGGAACGCGCCCAGGACCGCCTCCGGCTCCGCCGGGGCCGGGCCCGCCCCCTGGAGGTCGACGTAGAGCTGGCCGTCGGGGAAGCGGTCGCGGGCGGCGTGGGCGACGTGCACGGCCAGGGTGGTCTTGCCCACCCCGCCGATGCCCGCGACCGCCGAGACCGCCATGACGCGGCTCTCGGCGGTGACGAGCTGGTCGCCCAGCTCCGCGACGAAGGCGGTCCGGCCGGTGAAGTCCGGTACGGTCGCCGGGAGTTGTGCGGGCCGTACGAAGGTGGCCGTGCCCGGCGGTACGGACTCCTCGACGGGCCGCGCCAGCTCCTCGTCGGCCCGCAGGATGCGCTGCTGGAGCTCGGCCAGCTCCGGGCGTGGGTCCACCCCCAGCTCCTCGGCCAGCAGCCGCCGGGTGTCGGCGTAGACGGCCAGCGCCTCGGCCTGGCGGCCGCTGCGGTACAGAGCCAGCATCAGCAGCTCGCGCAGCCGCTCGCGCAGCGGATGTTCGGAGGTCAGGGCGGTCAGCTCGCTGACCGCCTCGGCGTGGGAGCCGAGCTGGAGGCCGAGATCGAGGAGGTGCTCCAGCAGGGACAGCCGCCACTCCTCCAGCCGGGTCCGCTGGTTCTCGGCGTACGGCCCGGGAACATGGGCCAGGGGCTCGCCGTCCCACTGCGCCAGCGCCAGGCCGTACAGCTCGCGCGCCCGGTGGCGGTCGCCGGAGGAGGCGGCCTTCTCCGCCTCCAGGGCGTGGGCGGCGGCCGTGTCCGCGTCGATCCCGGTGTCGGGGCCCAGCCGGATCGCATAGCCGCCGGACTCGCTGATCAGGGCCTCGGCGCCGAGCACCTTGCGCAGCCGGGAGGCGTAGGTGCGCAGCGCGGCCAGGGCGCGCTGCGGCGGGTCCTCGCCCCACAGCGCGTCCACCAGCTCCTGCGCGGTGGCCGTCTGACCGCCGCGCAGCAGCAGGGCGGCGAGCAGGGCCCGCTGCTGGGGCGAGCCGACGCCGACCGGCTCGCCGTCCCGCCAGGCACGCACCGGTCCGAGCACGGCGAAACGCAGCCGGTGACGACCGTTGTCCGGCTGCTGCAGTCGTTCGCGCCCGGTGTGCCCCTCGCCGTCCATGGTGCCCCCTGCGAAGTGTGACGACCCGCAGCGCACAGTGTGCCCTGCCAAGGGTCGGTACGTCAGCCGTGCCCCTGCCTATCCTCGCAGTCACCGCAAACCAGCGACCGAATCGACAACTGATGACCCGACAGATGGCGAGATGTCCGGTGGTGGAGCGAATTCCTCGTCGGGCAAAGGAGTTGGCCAATGGCGGCGCCTCCGCCTCTCGGCGCGCCCCAGCCACGGCGGGTTGGTCGTCGCCGCCATGGGACCCGGCAGCCCCGCGCCGCCGCCCTGGACGGGGTGGCGCACCTCGGCGCTCCGTCCCCGCCCCCGCTTCCCTCCGCGTGCGCGAAGCCCGCGCTCCGGAGTGCGGGCGCGCTCGCAGCCCCCGCGGCAGCGGACGGCCTCGGTACGTCGCGCCGGTCCGTGGAAGCCCTGCCCTGTCGCCTCGGATGTGACGCGGGGCACTTTCCCACGCGTACGTGACGGGCGCGGAAAGGGCCTGTGGACAACTGGGCCGATACCGCATGACGGCGAGTGCGGCGAGGACGCGGGAGAGGCCGCGGCAGTGGGGAGAAGGTGTGGGGAACACCCCCGTCCCCGCCTTCCGGCCGACGCCGGGGGCGCTCGTATGCTCGCTTCCATGACTTCGTCGAGCGGGCAGGCAGCACCCACCGCCAACGCCATGCGCCGCGCCCTGCGGCGGGCCCGTGACGGGGTCGCGCTGGACGAGGCCGAGGCCGCCGTGCTGCTCCAGGCACGCGGGGAGGACCTGGCCGACCTGACGGCGTCCGCCGCCCGCGTACGGGACGCCGGCCTCGGGGCGGCCGGCCGCCCCGGTGTGATCACCTACTCGCGCAAGGTCTTCATCCCGCTCACCCGACTGTGCCGGGACCGCTGCCACTACTGCACCTTCGTCACCGTGCCGGGGAAGCTGCGCCGCGAAGGGCACGGCCCCTACCTCTCCCCGGACGAGGTGCTGGACATCGCCCGCCGGGGAGCGGCGACGGGCTGCAAGGAGGCGCTGTTCACCCTCGGCGACCGGCCCGAGGACCGCTGGCCCGAGGCCCGCGAGTGGCTGGACGCGCACGGCTACGACGACACCCTCGCCTATGTGCGCGCCATGGCGATCCGGGTGCTGGAGGAGACCGGCCTGCTGCCGCACCTCAACCCCGGGGTGCTGACGTGGACGGACTTCCAGCGCCTCAAGCCCGTGGCCCCGTCCATGGGCATGATGCTGGAGACCACCGCCACCCGGCTGTGGTCCGAGCCCGGCGGTCCCCACCACGGCTCGCCCGACAAGGAGCCGGCCGTCCGGCTGCGGGTACTGGAGGACGCGGGGCGCTCGTCCGTCCCCTTCACCACCGGCATCCTCATCGGCATCGGCGAGACGTACGCCGAGCGCGCCGAGTCGCTGTTCGCGATCCGCCGCGTCCAGCGGGCTTACCAGGGGGTCCAGGAAGTCATCGTGCAGAACTTCCGCGCCAAGCCCGGCACCGCCATGCGCGGCATGCCCGACGCCGAACTGGAGGAACTGGCCGCCGCCGTGGCCGTCGCCCGCCACGTCCTCGGTCCCGCCGCCCGCATCCAGGCCCCGCCCAACCTGGTGGGCGGGGAGTACGCGCTGCTGGTCGGCGCCGGGATCGACGACTGGGGCGGCGTCTCCCCGCTCACCCCCGACCACGTCAACCCCGAGCGCCCCTGGCCCCAGATCGGCGAACTCGCCGGGCACACCCGCGCCGCCGGCTTCGAGCTGCGCGAACGCCTCACCGTCTACCCGGAGTTCGTCCGCCGCGGCGAGCCCTGGCTCGACCCGAGGCTGCTGCCCCACGTCAACGCCCTGGCCGACCCGGACACGGGCCTGGCCCGCGAGGGCGTCACCGTCACCGGCCGCCCCTGGCAGGAGCCCGACGAGGCGTTCACCACCACCTCCGCCGGCCGCACCGACCTGCACCGCACCATCGACACCACCGGCCGCACCGCCGACCGCCGCGCGGACTTCGACGAGGTCTACGGCGACTGGGGGGCGCTGCGCGAGAGCGCCGCGCCCGGCATGGCGCCGGAGCGGATCGACGCCGACGTACGCGCCGCCCTGGCCACCGCCGCCGACGACCCCACCCGCCTCACCGACGACCAGGCCCTCGCGCTGCTCCACGCCGACGGGCCGGCCCTGGACGCGGTGTGCCGCATCGCGGACGACGTGCGCCGCGACACCGTCGGCGACGACGTGACCTACATCGTCACGCGCAACGTCAACTTCACCAACGTCTGCTACACCGGCTGCCGTTTCTGCGCCTTCGCCCAGCGCCGCACCGACGCCGACGCCTACACCCTCTCCCTGGACCAGATCGCCGACCGGGCGGCGCAGGCGTGGGAGGTCGGCGCGGTCGAGGTCTGCATGCAGGGCGGCATCCACCCGGACCTGCCGGGCGCCGCGTACTTCGACATCGCGCGGGCGGTGAAGGAGCGTGTGCCGGGCATCCATGTGCACGCCTTCTCCCCGATGGAGGTCGTCAACGGCGCCACCCGCACCGGCATGCCGGTGCGGGACTGGCTGACGGCGGCGAAGGAGGCCGGGCTCGGTTCCATCCCCGGCACGGCCGCCGAGATCCTCGACGACGAGGTGCGCTGGATCCTCACCAAGGGCAAGCTGCCGGCCGCCACCTGGGTCGAGGTGGTCACCACCGCGCACGAGCTGGGCCTGCCGTCGTCCTCGACGATGATGTACGGGCACGTGGACCGGCCCCGGCACTGGCTGGGCCATCTGCGGCTGCTGGCGCAGATCCAGCAGCGCACCGGCGGCTTCACCGAGTTCGTGACGCTGCCGTTCGTCCACACCAACGCCCCGGTCTACCTCGCCGGGATCGCCCGCCCCGGGCCGACGGTGCGTGACAACCGCGCGGTGACGGCCATGGCCCGTCTGCTGTTGCACCCGCACATCACCAACATCCAGACGAGCTGGGTCAAACTGGGCGCCGAGGGTGCGGCCGAGATGCTGCGCTCGGGCGCCAACGACCTGGGCGGCACGCTGATGGAGGAGACCATCTCCCGGATGGCCGGCTCCTCCTACGGCTCGTACAGATCCGTCCGGGACCTGGTCGCCATCGCCGAGGCCGCCGGGCGCCCGGCCCGCCCCCGCACCACCACCTACGGCGAGGTTCCCGGGGAGCGCGTACGGGCCGCGGAGGCTTCCGACGGGCGCCTGCCGGAACTGCTGCCGGTGCTGGAGGACTGAGGACCGGGGCGCGCCCGGGGCCTCCGCGGAACGGGCGGGCCGGAACGGGCGGGCACGGGGCGACTTCCGGCCGTCTTCCCGGTATCTCCGGCCCCCGTCCGCCTCCGGGCCGCTTCCGCCTCCGCACCGTCGATTACAGTGCGGTCCGAAACTGGCGGGAACGGACCGGGGCGGACGAGAGCGGACGAGAGCCGAGGGCGAACGGGAGGGGACGGCACGGTGACCGCGACATCTGGCGGCGGCATCTGGGGCCGCACCGAGCAGCAGGACTTCCGCAGCCGGGTACGGGGCTGCCTGCTCGGCGGCGCGATCGGCGACGCGCTCGGAGCGGGGGTCGAGTTCGACTCGCTCGACGCCATCCGGGCCGCCCACGGCGTCCAGGGGGTGACGGACTACGTGCCCGCCTACGGGCGGCGCGGCGCCGTCACCGACGACACGCAGATGACCCTGTTCACCGTCGACGGCCTGATCCGCGCCCATGTCCGGCGCGACACCGGGGCCTGGCACCCACCGACCGACGTGCACGCCGCCCACCTGCGCTGGGCCGTCACCCAGCGCGACTGGGGCCCCGACGAGCGCCGCACCGAGGACGGCTGGCTGGCCCGCCAGGAGTGGCTGTACTCGCAGCGCGCACCCGGCCGCGCCTGCCTGACCGGACTGGCCGACAGCCGGATGGGCACACTGGAGGCCCCGAAGAACCCCGGCTCCAAGGGCTGCGGCACCGTCATGCGCTCCGCGCCCTTCGGTCTGCTCGTCGGCTGGGAGCCGCAACTCGTCTTCCGGCTCGCCGCCGAGTGCGCCGTCCAGACCCACGGCCACCCCACCGGCTACCTGTCGGCGGGGGCCTTCGCCGTCATCGTCCACGCCGTCGCCCGGGGCGAGAGCCTGGACGTCGCGGTGCAGCGGGCCCTGGCCCACCTGGCGGCCCACTCCGGCCACGAGGAGACCACGGACGCCCTCAAGCACGCGCTCGGAGCCGTACGCCAGGGGCTGCCGGGCGCGGAGCGCGTGGAGTCGCTGGGGGAGGGCTGGACGGCGGAGGAGGCGCTGGCGATGGGCGTGTACTGCGCGCTGGTGGCCGAGGACGTACGCCACGGTCTGCTGCTGGCGGTCAACCACGGCGGCGACTCCGACTCCACCGGCTCGGTCTGCGGCAATCTGCTGGGCGTGATGCACGGGGAGACCGCCCTGCCGCCGAACTGGGTCGCCGAACTGGAGGGGCGCGCCACCATCCTGGAGCTGGCCGACGACTTCGCCATGGAGATGACCCAGGGGCCGGCCCTCCACAGCCCGGCCACTCCGGCCGGCTCACCGGGCTGGCTGACCCGCTACCCGCGCGCCTGACCGGGCCCGGCCCCGCGCGGAACCGGATCTCACGCGCGGAACCGGGCCCCGCGTGCGGGGCCCGGGAAGCACCGAACCCCCTCGGCCGGGACGGCGAACCAGTCGAGAGGGCTTCGGTCGCGGTGCCGCGCGGCACCGCGAGGCACGGCGCCGCCGTGGTGCGTCGTGCGGTGTGCGGGAGCGGTCAGCGCCGGGCGAGCGAACCCTGGCCGAGGGCTCCCACGAACGCCGTCCACGAACCGGGGACGAAGTCCAGCGACGGCCCCTGCGGGACCTTGGAGTCGCGCACGGCGACCGCCCGCGGCTCCGGGGACCGCACCTCCACGCACGCCCCGTTCCCGGCGGAGTGGCTGGACTTGGTCCACCTGTCGGTCATGCCCTGTCGGATTGCCATGTCTTCTCCGTTTTCTCCCAGACGGTGAAAATAGCCGGTTGGGCCCGGCGTGCGGCAGACGGTACCCCTCAACCGGGGCCTCCATTAACGCCGTTCACTCGACCGGATGGCATATTCCAAACAGCTCTTCACATCGACACGCCGCTAGGTGTAACTTGCCGTGCCGCCCGCGCCGGCGCCGCCCGTGCGCCGCTGGTGCGCCGGTCTCAGCCCTGGGTGTACTCCTTGGCGATGCCCTCGACGAACTCCCGGGTCTGCTCGACGTTGAGGGCCTGCGCCCGCAGGTGCTCGTACATCACGCTGTAGTTGTGCACGTCGCCGGCCTTCTCCAGATAGAGGTCGCTGGTGACGCCCTCCAGATAGACCACCGTCGAGTCCGCCGCGTCCGGGAACTCCAGGATCGCGTACTGGCCGTTGAGTCCGGGGTGCGCGCCCATGGCGAAGGGCAGCACCTGCACCGTGACATGGGGCAGCCGGGAGAGTTCGAGCAGGTGCTCCAACTGGTCCCGCATGATCTGCTTTCCGCCGACCGTCCGGCGCAGCGCGGCCTCGTCGATCACCGCCCACAGGCGCAGCGGGCTCTTCCGGTCGTGGATGCGCTCCTGCCGGCGCAGCCGCACCTGCACGCGCTTCTCCACGTCCTCCGCCGACGCCTCGGGCAGCGCGCCCGCGACGACGGCCTCCGCGTACCGAGGGGTCTGCAGCAGCCCCGGCATGACCTGCGGCTCGTACACGCGCAGGGACGCCGCGTCCGTCTCCAGCCCGATGTACACGCTGTACGGGATGTCGCCGAACGCGTGCCACCAGCCCTGCTGTCTGGACTCCTTGGCCATCTGCATCAGCGAGTCGACTATCCGCTGGTCGTCGACGTCGTAGACCCCGCACAGATCGCGGACGTCGCGCTGGCTGATGCTGCGGCGTCCGTTCTCCAGCCGGCTGATCTTGGACTGGGAGACCAGCAGCCGGTCGGCGACCTCCTCGGCCGTCATGCCTCTCTGCTCACGGAGCCGGCGCAGCTCCTGACCCAGCCGGCGCCGCCTGACGGTGGGATTGACACTGGATGCCACGGTGCGCACACCTCCGCTTACGCCAATAGGACCGCTCTTGCAGCAGATTGCCACCAACGACCGCGTTCGCGCTGGAAAACCGCCACACAGGGTGTGCACACGCACGCGCGGGGTGGCGGTCCGCACTCCGGTCCCGGAGTGCGGACCGCCACCCCGCGCTTCGCGGCCGACAGAGCGGATTTCGGCCGAGTTCGGGAAATCCGCCGGGTGTCCGCCGAGTGGGGGTGCGGCAGGGTCAGCGGGCGCCCGCGCGGGCCATCCCGCCCCGCCGTGCCTGTCCGGCGAGCGACTGCGGCGCGGTGGCCCGCGTCGCGGCCCGCCCGCCTCCCGGCCCGCCCGCACCCCTGCCGGGAGCGGTGCGCCGGGGCTGCGCGCCCGCGCCGTTCTGCACGTCCATCACGGCGTGCGCGACGAGGCCGCCCATCGGGTCGTGCCTGATCAGATCCCTCAGCCGGGAACGGGATGACCGTCCCTCGTTGCCGGGGTAGAGGTGCTTGCCGAGGCCGACCGCGTGGGCCAGCGCGGCGAGTGCGGCGGTCCGCGGGTCCGGCGGTACGCCGGTGCGGATCGCGTTGTCGAGCCGGGCCCTGATCTCCCGGCTCACGGCCGTCTCCGTCGCCTGGTAGCGAGTCGTCGGCAACACCCCGCACATCTGGCTGGATACGGCATGGACCATGCCGCAGCGCTCCAGGTGTGTGAGATAGGTTTGGCGTAGCCCGAGTCTGGGCCCGCCGATCCAGTGGACCGCGCGGACGGGGCTGCCGCGCCTGCGCAGCAGCTCCAGTGCGGAGTCCAGGGTTGGATCTCCGGTCGGCCGTGGCAGCACCACGGCTATGCGATCCCCGTCAGGGGCTATCCGTCCTGCGAGAGCCAGCTCCACGAGCTGGGCCCCGGCCAGGCCGAGGTCGAGCGACTGCGGCTGCGCCGTGGTTCCCGTTGCCGGGTCCAGGGCCAGCAGCAGAAGCTCCTCCGGAATTGTTCTGCGGCTCCTGCCCATCCATGCCTCCCCGCGTGGATGCATGACAGGGTGACCCCTCTCACAGAGGTCTGTCGAGAGTGCCTGAGTGCTTTGTCATGGAACCGGTAGGTATGTCGTTACCGTCTGGCAATTTAGCGGGCCCTCGCGGCCGCGAAACAGGGCCGGAGTGCCGGGAGAGGACCGGCGTTCAGGACACTGTTTACTGATATGACGAGTGGCGACACCAAGCAGGAGGCATAGGTGGCGGGCAAGTCCCCCGACAGTTCGGAACGGCAGACTTCGTTGGGGGAGACGACCGGAGAGGCCGGAACGGTTCCCGAGCGGGGGCGTGATCCCCGCGTGGCGCTGTACGAGGCACCCGGGGACGAGGCCGGGGCCGGTGGCGAGGAGCCCTCGCCGAACGGCGACGGCCCGGCGGGAGCGGCCGGAGCGGCCGGTTCCGCCGAGGACGGTGCAAAGGCGGAGGCAAAGGCGGAGGCGCGGGAGCCGGAGCCGGAGGAGGCCGGGAAGCCGGAGGCCGCCGGTGAGGACCGGCCCGCCGGTGGGGAGTCCGGGACCGGAGGGCCCGCGGCCGAGGCCGGGCCCGTGGACCGGGCGACGGCGGTCTTCCGGGCTCCCGGGAACAAGACCGGGGACAAGACCGACGAAGCCGACGAGGGTACCGGCGCCGAGGCGGAGACCGACGGGGGCGGGGCTTCCCAGGACGCCGACGCCGGCGTCGATGATGCCGAGGCCCGGCCGGTGGATCAGGCGACGGCGGTGTTCCGCACCCCCGGGGACAAGGCCGAGGACGGCGGGAACGACGAGGACGACGAGGACGCCGGGACCGGCCGGCCGGTCGACCGGACCACCGCGATGTCCCGGGTGCTTCCGGGAAGCGCCCCCGAGGAACCGGTCTCGAAGGACCGCGAGGAGACCGGGGAGCCGGAGGAGACCGAGGCCCCCGCGGAGGCCGCGGAGCCGGCGGAGAGCGAGGCCGAGCGGACGAGCCGATTCGTACCGCTGCGGTCCGCCGACGCCCCCCGCGTGCCCCCGGCCGTCGTGTCGCCCGAGCAGCCGCCGCACACGCCGGGCCCCGAGCTGCCGGAGGCCGAGCGGACGAGGCAGCAGCCGCTGCCGCCGCACAGGCCCCTGGAACTGCTGGCCGAGCTGACGAACAAGCCCGCCCCGCCCGAGACCCCGGTGCGGGTCGCCCTGCGGCGGATCAAGATCTGGTCGCCACTGGTCCTGCTGCTGGTGATCGTTCTGGCGGTCACGCAGCTCATGCGCCCGCTGCCCGCCCCCGAGCTGGTGCTCACCGCCTCCGCCACCCACACCTTCGAGGGCGAGGAGCCCGCCCTGGACTGGCCGCCCGAGGGCCAGGCCGTCCTGGAGGTGGAGGGGCTCGGGTCCCTCGGCTCGTACGGCGAGGAGAAGCCGGTGCCGATAGCGAGCGTGGCGAAGGTGATGACCGCCTACGTCATCCTGCGCGACCACCCGCTCAAGGCGGGCGAGGAGGGCCCGAAGATACCGGTCGACGCGCAGGCCGAGAAGGACGCGGGCCTCAGCGCCCAGGGCGAGTCGACCGTCGAGGTGGAGGAGGGCGAGGAGATCACCCTCAACGAGGCCCTCCACGCCCTGATGATCGCCTCCGCCAACAACGTGGCGCGGCTGCTGGCCCGCTGGGACTCCGGCGGCTCGGAGAAGGCGTTCGTGGAGAAGATGAACGCCGCCGCCGAGGAGCTCGGGATGGAGAACACCACCTACACCGACGCCAGCGGGCTGCGGAAGGACACCGTCAGCACGGCCGCCGACCAGGTGAGACTCGGTAAGAAGGTGATGGACTACGAGGCGTTCCGGGACATCGTGAAGAAGCCCTCGTACGAGGACCGCAACGGCGTCAACCACCGAAACTGGAACGGACTCGTCCCGTACAACCGCGCGATCGGCATCAAACCCGGCACGACCACCGCGGCCGGCGGCAATCTGCTGTTCGCGGGGGAGAAGGAGGTCGGCGGCACCACGCAGCTGATCGTCGGCGCGGTCATGAGCCAGCACAAGCCGTCGATCATCGACACGGTGGTCGCCGAGAGCCGCGATCTGCTGATCTCCGCGCAGGAGGTCCTGAAGTCGGAGAAGATCGTCGCCAAGGGCGACGTGGTGGGCTATGTGGACGACGGCCTCGGCGGCCGTACGCAGGTGGTCGCGACCGAGGACGTCTCGGCGGTCGGCTGGTCCGGCCTGAAGGTGGAGCTGGCCCTGACCGACGGCGGCAAGGGCGTGCCGCACACGGCGGCGCCGGGCGACACCGTCGGCACCCTGACCGTCGGCAGCGGGCCGGGCCAGGTGAAGGTCCCGGTCGCCGTCCGGGGCGAGATGGCCGAACCGGACGTGGGAACGCGGCTGACCCGCATCCTGTGACGTACGGGCCGCGGGGCCCGTAAGCGGGGCGCGGTACGGACGGGAGACACCGTCCGTACCGCGCCCCGCGCGCGTCCGGCCGGGCCCGCCGTTACCCAGCCGTGCCCCCGGCCGGCACATGTCCGGGCCCGCGGCGGTAATCCTCAGGACCATGGCGAAGACGTGGTGGGCCGTCGCGCGGGGCATGGCCAAGGAGTTTTTCGACGACGAGATCCCGGACCGGGCGGCGACCCTCACGTACTACGGCGTGCTGTCGATCTTCCCCGCCCTGCTGCTGCTCGTCTCGCTGCTCGGCGCGGTCGGCGAGACGGCGACGGAGTACATCCTGGAGAACCTCCAGCGGCTCGCGCCCGGCCCGGCCCGCGAGATCCTGAGCGACACGGTGGGCGAGATCCAGCGCGGTGGTGGCGGCGGCTTCGTGGCGGTCGTCAGCCTGCTGGGCGCGGTGTGGGCCTCCTCCGGCTACGTCGCCGCGTTCATCCGCGCGGCCAACCGCGTCCTCGACATCCCCGAGGGCCGCCCGGTGTGGAAGCTCACGCCGCTGCGGATCGGCGTGACGCTGACCCTGATGGTGCTGCTCGTGGCGAGCGCGGTGATCGTGGTCTTCACCGGCGGACTGGCCGAGCAGGCCGGGAAGGCCGTCGGCATGGGCGACCAGGCGCTGCTGGTGTGGTCGGTCGCCAAGTGGCCGGTGCTGGTGCTGCTGGTCGCGGCGATGATCAGCATCCTGTACTGGTCGGCCCCCAACGCCCGGCTGCGGGGCCTGCGCATGGCGCCGGGCAGCGTACTGGCCGTGCTGCTGTGGCTGGCCGTCTCGGCGGGCTTCGCGGTCTACACGGCGAACTTCGGCTCGTACAACAAGACGTACGGCACCCTCGCCGGCGCCGTGGTCTTCCTCGTCTGGCTGTGGCTGTCGAACCTGGCCATCCTGCTCGGTCTGGAGCTGGACGCCGAGCTGGCCCGCCGGCGGGCGTACGCGGACGGGCTGCCGAAGGGGGAGGAGCCGTACGTGGAGCCGCGCGACACCACCAAGTGGCCGCGTTCGCTGCGGCTGCGGCTCAGGCGCCTCAGGTGGCTCAGGAGGCAGCGGCGCGGAGGCGAGCCCGCCCGCACCGGCCCGGACCGGGACCGGGCCCCGGATCGGGACTCGGACCCGGACGCCTCACGCGGCCATACGCTTGACAAGGCGGCGGACTGACGCCGGCATCCGCGGGTCGTGGCGCAGCGGGTGCCGCTGCCGCAGCACCTGCCGCCGCCGCAGCACCACGGCGGCCACGGCGATGGCGAGCGCGGCCCCGCCCGCCACGGCCAGCGGCACGGCGTTGCGCCGGCCCGCCCGTACGGCGCCCGCCGCCTTGCGCTGCGCCAGGGCCCTGACGTCGGCCTTGGCCGTCAGCTCCTCGATGGTGTCGCCCAGCTCCCGGCGCGTGCGGTCGATCCGCTCACGCAGCTCGGCGGGGGTCTCCGGGTCGACGGGGATGCCCGGGGTGTCCGGGACCTCCGCCTCCCTGGTGTCCCTCGAAACGCTCATCGCCGCACCCTTCCCCTGATCTCGTCCAGATCGTCGTGCACGCCCCGCAGCGCCCGCTCGGGCTTGGCGGGCGTCGCCCTGCGCATCTGCTGCCGCCCCAGGAACGCCAGCACCCCGGCGACGAGGAACAGCACCGCCATGATCACCAGGGCGGACAGCCACACCGGCCACACCACGGACAGACCGGCGATCGCGGCCGTCACACCGGCGCCCACCGCGTACAGCGCGACCACCCCGGCGCCGCCGAGCATGCCGCCGCCCATACCGGCCCGCTTGCCCTTCTCGGCCATCTCCATCTTGGCGAGCTGCAGCTCCTCCTTCATGAGCTGCGACATCTGCGCGGTGGCCCGCGACACCAGTTCGCCGACGGAGTGCTCCTCTCCGGGCCCGTGCCCGCGCTCGTGTCCGTCCATCCGCTGCATCGTGTTCATCGTCGTCGCGCTCCCCTCATGGGTCAGCACTCCGAGTACCTCCGCTCACCGCCCGCTAACCCGGCCTCACCCGTTCGTCGCGGCGTCCGGCGGCGTCCGGCGGCGTCCGGCGGTGTCCGGCGGTGTCCGGTGGTGTCCGGGGCGCGGGAGCGGGCACGGCGGCGCGTCCCCGTCCCGCCGTGCCCGCCGCCCGAGTGCCTTCCCGAAAGCCGGAGCTCCCGGGGCGCCGAGCCCGGCCGGCCTGGGCGGTCTCATGCAGACGGCTCCCGCAGCCGGTCTGTGCCTCCCGGCACGGTGACCGGAGGGTACGGGGAGGTGTCCGCCGGGCCGGCGGGTCACCGGCCGGCCCGGCGGGCGGAGCGTTCGGCGGCGAAGACGTCCTCCAGGCGGTAGAGCAGGGCGCGTCCCTGCCGTCCCGCCGGGGCGAGGCGGCCGAGCTGCACCCACTTGCGGATGGTGGCCGGTGCGACCGAGACCTCCCGGGCGGCCATCGCCGCGGTGACCAGCATCAGGCGCCACCGCCTCGCGGTCCGTCCGGCGGTCCGTCCGACGGCTCGTGCGGCAGCGCGTGCTGTGGCCAGGAGTGCCGGTGGGCGGGGTCGGTGCGGCAGCCGCACCCGGGGCCGTCGCAGCGGCAGCCGGGGTTGGTGGTGCGCCGCGACGACGGCTCCCTGGCGCTGACGGTGTGGACCGGCAGCCCGGACGTCCTGCCCGACCAGCCGGTGCAGATCATCGACCGCAAGGGCAACGTGGTCGTCGCCGACGACGCCCGGCGCCGCGGACTGGCCCGCCCCTACGTGCCCTATCCGCTGCCCGCGCCGGTGGCGGTCAGCCGCTGGGAGTCCACCGCGGCGACCTCCTGGACCACCCTCGTTCGCCCATGGCCCCCACTCTCCGACCCGCCCGGGCGGCGGGCCGGTCCCACGCCGTGGTGATCGGCGCCGGCCTCGCGGGCCTGACGGCGGCCCGCGCCCTCGCCGACGCCTACGAGCGGGTGACGGTGCTCGACCGGGACGCGCTCCCCGCCGACCCGGCCCCGCGCCGCGGCGTACCGCAGGGCCGGCAACTCCACGTACTGCTCGCCCGCGGCGCGCAGGCGCTGGAGGAGCTGTTCCCCGGATTCCTGGGGGAGCTGCTCGCGGCGGGGGCCACCCGCGCGGACACCCAGGGCGAGGCCCACTGGTACCTCGACGGCCACCTCCTGCACCCGGCACCCTCCGGGGTCATCTCCTACGGCGCGAGCCGGCCGCAGGTGGAGCACCACGTACGCGCGCGCGTCGCGGCGCTCCCCGGTGTCGCGATCCGGGAGAGGGCGGAGGCGCTCGGCCCGGTCACCGGGCCCGACCGCGGCCGGGTCACCGGAGTCCGGGTGCGCCCGCGCGCCGGCGGTGCCGGGGAGCCCGGGGAGGAGACGATCCCCGCCGACCTGGTCGTCGACGCCTCGGGCCGGGGCTCGCGGGCCCCGGCCTGGCTGGAGGAGCTCGGGTACCCCCGGCCGCGGCAGACGCGGGTGCGCGCCGACGTCGTCTACGTCACCCGGCACTTCCGGCGCGAACCCCACCACATCGGCGGCCGGAGCGGCGTCGCGCTGGTGCCCTTCCCCGGACTGCCGCGCGGCGGTGCCATCGTCTCGGAGCGTGAGGACCGGTTCGCGGTCGTCCTCTTCGGCCTGCTGGGCGAGGAGCCCCCGGCCGACGAGGCGGGCATGCCGGCATACGCCGAGACCCTGCCCGGACCGGATGTGGCCGAGGTGCTGCGCACGGCCGAGCCGCTGAACGAGCCGGTGAGGATGCGCTATCCGGCCAGCGCGCGCCACCACTACGAGAAGCTGGACCGCCACCCCGGCGGCTTCCTCGTCACCGGCGACGCCCTGTGCAGCTTCAACCCCGGCTACGGCCAGGGCATGACGGCGGCGGCCCAGCAGGCGATCGTGCTGCGCGCGCTCCTCGCCCGGGACCGGGACGCCGACGCACTGCCCCGGCGCTTCTTCCGCGCCGCCGCCAGGGTCGTCGACACCCCGTGGCTGCTGGCCGCCGGCGGCGATCTGCGCTTCCCCGAGGCGGAGGGGAGGCGTGGCCCGGCCGACGGGCTGCTGGACCGGTACCTCACCCGCTACCGCGCGGCTGCCTCCGTCGATCCCGTGCTGGGCCGGATGTTCCCGGCGGTGGCCCACATGCTCCAGCCGCCCGCCCGGCTGATGTCGCCCGGCCACGTGCTCCGCGTACTGCGCGCGCCGAGGAGGGCCGGCGGCCCGGTGGGCGCGGAGTCGTAAAGAAATCGTGTACGCGGCAAGTAAGGCACGCACGGGTCTTGCCCGGCACCGGTGACCGGCCAGTAACCTGCGATCCCCCCCCCACGGTGCAACCGCTCTCCGACCCCCGTCCCCCCGCATCCACTTGAGGTCGCAGTGAAGAAGAAGTCACTGGCCGTCGCGGCAACCGCGGCATCCATGCTCGCGCTCACCCTCCAGGCCCCGGCCGCGGCGGCCGCAGCGTCTCCCTCCGCCTACGGCCCCGGCAGCAACCCGATCCTGTTCGTCCACGGCTGGAACAGCAGCGGCTCCACGTGGAACACCATGGCCGACCGCTTCCGCGCCGACGGCTGGCCCACCAGCCACCTGAAGCAGTGGACGTACAACACCGGCCAGTCCAACGCCACCACCGCCCAGCAACTCGCCACCGAGGTCGACCGGCTGCTCGCCGCCACCGGGGCGAGCCAGGTCGACGTGATCACCCACTCCATGGGCGGTCTCTCCTCGCGCTACTACGCCAAGAACCTCGGTGGCGCGGCGAAGATCGACGCCTGGGTCTCCCTCGGCGGCCCCAACCACGGCACCGACACGGCCTACTGGTGCTTCCAGACCTCCTGCTACGAGATGCGCATCGGGTCGAGCTACCTGAACTCCCTCAACTCCGGTGACGAAACACCCGGTTCGGCGCGCTACGCCACCTGGTGGTCGCCCTGCGACACCGTCATCAACCCCGACAGCAGCGTCGCCCTGTCGGGTGCGGTCAACAACAGGACCGCCTGCCTGTCGCACTCCGGGCTGCTGAGCGACTCCACGGTCTACGGCCAGGTCCGGGACACGGTCAACAGCTGAACCCCGGCGGACGCCCCGTCCCGCCCCTTCCCGGGAGGGGGTGTCCGCCCCGGGCCCGCCCCCGATGAGCGGGGCGGCCGGGCCCGTGCCCGCCGCCCCGGTCGGCGTCGCCGTCGGCCAGGGGCGCGACGCCGTCGCCGCCGGCGGGCGGAGCCCGGACCCGTCAGGCGCTACTCCTTGACCGCTCCCGCGTTGGCGCCGTGGACGAAGTAGCGCTGGAAGCAGAAGAACAGCGCCGCCACCGGCAGGGTCGCCAGCAGCGCCGCCGCCAGCTTGAGCGGGTACTGGGTGCCGCCGCCCAGGCCGCCGGAGACCAGCCGTGCGAGACCGGTGGTCAGGGTCTCGTACTGGCTGGACTGGGTGGCCACGAGGAAGTGGGTGAACTCGTTCCACGAGCCCTGGAACGACAGGATGGTCAGTGTGATCAGGGCGGGCCGGGCCATCGGCAGGACCACCGACCAGAAGGTGCGGAAGACCCCGGCGCCGTCGACACGGGCGGCCTCCTCCACCTCCCGCGGGATGGACTCGAAGAACTGCTTCATGATGAAGATGCCCGCCGCGTCCACCATGAGCGGCAGGATCATCCCGGTGTAGGTGTCGAAGAGACCGAAGGTGTTGAGCACCAGGAATCTCGGTATCAGCAGGGCCACGTTGGGCACCGCGAGGACGGCGACGACGAAGCCGAACAGCAGGGCGCGTCCGCGGAAGCGCAGCCGGGCCAGGGCGTACCCGGCCATCGAGTCGAACAGCACCCGCCCGGCGGTGACGACGACCGCGACGACCGCCGAGTTGCCCAGCCAGCGCAGGAACGGCACTCCGTCACCTGCCTGGCCGAGTCCGAACAGACGCTGGTAGGCGGCGGTCGTAGGGGTTACGGGAACCAGCCCGAGGGGGTGGGCGGCGGCGTCCGGGTCCGTTTTGAACCCGGTCACCAGCTGGATGACGAACGGCATGAGGTACAGCAGTCCGAGTGCCGCGACCAGCGTGTATCCGAGGATCCGCAGTGCTGCGGGGAAGCGGCCGAGCACCGGAGGACCCGACGCCCGGGCGGCCGCGGCCTTCGAGTTCATCGGTTCCTCCGGGTACGGGGGGCCCGCTCGCGCAGGACGAGGCGCTGCAGGGCGGTCATGGCCAGGATCAGGGCGAGCAGGATGAAGGCGATGGCCGCCCCCTGTCCGAAGTCGGCGTCGCCGAAAGCGGACGAGTAGGACAGGTAGGCAGGGGTCAGGGTCGTGTTGCCGGGGGCGCCCTGGCTCATGACGTACACCTGGTCGAAGACCTGCCAGGTGCCGATCAGGCCGAGGGTGAGGACGAGGAAGAGCACGGGCCGCAGGGACGGCAGCGTCACGTGGCGCAGTATCCCGAAACGGCCCGCGCCCTCGATGGCGGCCGACTCCTCCAGCTCGCGCGGGATGTCCTGAAGGGCCGCGAGGAAGATCAGCATGAAGGTGCCGGAGGTCGTCCACACGGCGAGCAGGATGATCGTGCACATCGCCACGGACGGTCCGGACAGCCACTCGAACCAGGACAACCCCATGAAGGAGCGGTCGGCCAGGGCACCCGGGGGGCGGTCGGTGTCGACCACACCGAGGCCGTCGAGCAACAGGGAGAGGACCCCGCGGGGGTCGTTGAACCAGTTCGGTCCCTTCACCCCGATCCAGGACAGCACGGTGTTGACGGCGCCGCTGCCCTGGAACAGGAAGAGGAAGACGGTGGCGACCGCGATGGAGCTGGTGACCGAGGGGAAGAAGAACGTGGTGCGCAGGGCGCCGCGGCCGCGCAGCAGCCGCTGGTTGACGATGAGCGCCAGGGACAGCGCGAGGACGGTCTGCAGCGGCACGGTCAGCAGCACGTAGTAGAGGTTGTTCCGCAGCGAGGTCGCGAACAGGGCGCGGTCGAGGCCGTCCTGGGTGAGCAGGGCCCGGTAGTTGTCGAGCCCCACGAAGTCCGCCCGGCCGCTGAAGGGGTTGGACTGCCCGTCCCAGTGCAGCAGGCTCACCCACAGCGCCATCAGGATCGGCAGGACCAGGAACAGACCGAGGACGAGCACCATGGGGCTGACGAACAGCCAGCCCCAGGCGCCCTCGCCGCGGCGCCCCGCACGCGGGGAGGGGCGTGCGTGGGGCGCCGCGGCCGGGCCGGGCCCGCCGGGCGGGGTTGGTACGCCCGGCGAGCCGGCCGTCTGGGGGGCGCCACCGGCCGCCGTACGGGTGGTGTCACGGACAGGCACGGTGGCTCAGTCGCCCTTCGCGAGGACCTGCTCGCCGTTGCGCTGCAGGTCGGCGAGGATCTTCTCCGGGTCGGCGGTGGCCAGCGCCGCGAGGTCGGTGTTGAACTGGGTGAGGACCTTGTCGAAGCCGGCGACGGTCACCGGGCCCTGGGCGTAGGCGCCGGCGTCGGCCCACGCCTGGGCGGACGGGTTCTGCCCGGCGTACTCGGCGAGGGCGCTGGTGCGCGAGGGCATGACGCCGAAGGCCTCGGCGTTCTTCAGCTGCTGTGCGCTGGTGGTGAGGTACTTCACCAGGTCCACGGCCGCCGCCCGGTGGGCACTCTCGGCGGCGACGCCCCAGCACTGGCTGAAGGCGAGCGTGCCCTTGCCGGCCGGGCCGGCGGGCAGCGGGACCACCTTGTACCTCACGTCCGGGTAGTCGAGCTTCATGGCGCCCGCGAGCCAGTTGCCCTCGATGGTCATGGCGGCCTTGCCCTTGCCGAAGGCCTCGCCGCCCCAGTTGGTGTCGACCTGGGCGGCGTACTTCATGGAGCCGGACTTCAGCAGGGAGCGCACGTACTCGAGCGCCCGGACGTTCTGCCTGCTGTCGGCGGTCATCCTCGTCTGGTCGGCGTCGGTTATCCAGCCGCCGGACTCCTTCATGAAGACGCCGATCCGCTGGTACTCGCCGTTGACGACGAGTCCGGTGACGTCACCGGCGGTCAGCTCGTCGGCGACCTTCTCCAGCTGCGCCCAGGTGGTGGGATGGTCCTCGGCGGTCAGCCCGGCCTTCTCCCACAGGTCGGTGTTGATCGCCAGGGCGAGGGTGGAGGTGTCCTTGGGCAGGCACACCAGCTTCCCGTCGTGGGTGAAGGAGGCACGCAGGCGGGGGGAGAAGTCGTCCGCGTCCTCGACCTGGTCGCCGTAGGCGTACAGGGAGCCGCCCCCGGCGTAGTTCGCGAACTGGTCGGAGTTGACGTAGAAGGCGTCCGGCGGCTTGTGCCCGGCGAAGGACTGGGCGAGCTGCTGGTTGATGTCCTTGGCGACATCCACGGTCACGGTGTTGCCGGACCGCTCGGCCCACGCGTCCGCCGCTTCCTTGACGGCTCTGGTCTCGGCGTCGCCCGAGGAGGCGATCAGCACGGTGAGGTGCTGTCCGTCACCGGTGGCCTGCGGTGTGCCCCCGGTGTCGCCGAAATCCGACGAACAGCCGGTGGCGGCGAGGAGTGCCGTGCAGGTTGCGAGGGCCGCGAAGACCGTGCGGTTGACCATGGGTTCCTCCGAAGGGGGCGGGGTGGTGCGTACGGCTTCACCCGGACGGCACGGGCGTGCGCGCCGGGTGGGGGGTGCGGGGGAGCCGGATGTTCCGGGTCCGGGCGGTGCCGGCCGACGGCTCGGCGGCGCCTACCCGGCGGCGGTGGACGCGGCCGCGGCGGTGCTGTCACGCACGATCAGGGACGGCTCCAGCAGGAGCCGCTCGGGCGGCGCGTCGGGGGCGGACATCCGGGCCAGCAGCAGGCGTACGCACTCCCGGCCGACGTCCTCCAGCGGCTGGTCGACGGAGGTCAGCGCGGGGGAGAGGAGCGCCGCGGCCGGTGAGTCGTCGAAACCGACCACGGCGACGTCCCGGCCGGGCCGGGCGCCGCGCTCGCGCAGCGTCTGGTAGCAGCCGAGCGCCAGCATGTCGCTGGCCGTGATCACAGCGGTCGCCCCCGCGTCCAGGAGCGGCTTGACGGCTGTGCAGGCCGCCGCGATGTCGTTCACGCTCTGCGCGCGCCGTCCCCGGGTCGGCAGTCCGTGCCGGCGCATGGCCCGCTGCCAGCCCGCGGCGCGGTCGTCACCGGTGCCGGAGGCGCCGCGCTCCCAGCCCAGGAAGGCGATCCTGCTGTGACCCAGGGCGACCAGGTGCTCGACGGCGGCGTCGGTGCCCGATGCCCCGTCGACGTCGACCCAGTCGCCGATCTGCCGCCCCGACCACATCCGGCCGAAGCCGACGAAGGGCACACCCCGCTTGGCGAGCCACGCCTGGCGCGGGTCGCCCCGCTCGGTGCCGCTGAGCACGAAGCCGTCCACCCCGTGCTGGCCGAGCATCTCCTCGTAGCCCTCCAGGCTCGGGCCGCCGGGCGGGCAGGCGAACAACAGGACGCGGTAGCCGGCCTCGTCGGCGGCCTTCGACAGCGCGTGCAGGAACCGGTCGAGGACCGGATGGCTGGACGGCACGGGCAGTACGCCGTAACCGATCAGCTTGCTGGACCGGGTCCGCAGTGTCTGCGCGGCACGGCTGGGGCGGTAGTTCATCTCGTCGATCACGCGGCGGACCCGCTCCAGGGTCTCCGGCCGCAGCATGTCCGGCGAGTTGATCGCGTTCGACACCGTCTGCGGTGAGACCCCGGCCCGGCGGGCGACCATCGCGAGGGTCGCCGGGCCGCCCTTGGCCGCGGAGTCGTTCCTGGAGCGGGGCATGTGGGTCTCCAACTCGCGGAAGAGACAGAGGGATTGTTTTAGCGTTCCAAAGGCGTTGTCGGCCTTCACGGGATTGACTTAGGGTCTTTGGAACGATCTAACGCTGAGAGGTTCCACTCACTTGGACAGCACTGTCAAGACCCAGGACACCGGCGGTCCGGCCACGGCCCCCCCGCGGGCGGCCGCGGGCCTGCAACCGTTCCTGCACGACGCGGTCCTCACGCTGTACGCGCCGAGCCTCGTGATCTCCCGCGCGGACGGTCAGCTCAGCGGGGGAGGGGACGGCTTCTACCACGGCGACCGCAGAGCGCTGTCCCGGCTGACCGTCGCGGCCGAGGGCATCGCCCTGGCGCCGGTCCAGGGCGGACTGCGGGGAGCGGACCGGGCGGACTTCCGGGCGGTTCTGCGCGGTCTCGGGGAGACGACGCCGGACCCGGCGGTCACCGTGCACCGGCGTCGCAGCACGGCGCCCGGCCGGCTCGAGGAGGTCATCGAGGTCACCAACGCGGGCAGCGAACACGTCCGCTTCCGGCTGACGGTGACCGCCGGCACGGACCTTGCCACCATGGAACAGGTGAAGTCCGGACAGACCCCGCAGGCGGTGACGCCGCAGGCCGCGGACCCCGGTGCCGCCCTGTCCTGGACGGGCGGCGACCTCACGGTCGGCCTGGCCTGCGAGCCCGCGCCGGACACCCTCCAGGTGCCGGCGGGCCGGCTGCTCTACGACATCGACCTCCGGCCCGGCACCTCGTGGAGCGCGACACTGGACTGCACCGCGGCCCACGCGGACGGCGACCAGTTCCCGGCCGCGCCCGCCGGCCGGCTCCCCTGGCGCACTCCGGCCCCGCGCAGCGCGGACCGCCGACTCGACCGGTGGCTGGAGCAGTCCCTCGCCGACCTGGACCGCCTGCGCCTGACCGATCCGGAGTCGTCGCGGGAGGGCCGCCGGGACCAGTTCCTGGCCGCCGGCGCCCCCTGGTTCCTGACCCTCTTCGGCCGCGACTCGCTGTGGGCCGCCCGCATGCTCCTCCCGCTCGGCACCGACCTCGCCGCCGGCACCCTGCGCACCCTCGCCCGCCGTCAGGGCGCCGTCACCGACCCGGCCACGGAAGAGCAGCCCGGCAAGATCCTGCACGAAGTGCGCCGTGACACCCTTCGGATCGCGGACCGGCTCTCCCTCCCGCCGGTGTACTACGGCACGGTCGACGCCACCCCCCTGTGGATCACCCTCCTTCACGACGCCTGGCGCTGGGGCCTGCCCCCCGAGGAGGTCGAGTGCCTGCTGCCGCACGCCGAGTCGGCGCTCGCGTGGATGCGCGAACAGGCGGACGCGAGCGGCGACGGTTTCCTCAAGTACGTCGACCACACCGGTCACGGTCTGTCCAACCAGGGATGGAAGGACTCCGAGGACTCCATCCGCTACCGCGACGGACGCCTCGCCGATCCTCCGATCGCCCTGTGCGAAGTCCAGGCGTACGCCCATGAGGCCGCACGCGCCGGAGCGGCTCTCCTCCGCGCCTTCGGCCGGCCGGGCGCGGACACCTGGGAGGAATGGGCCCACCGCCTCGCCCTCCGCTTCCGCGAGCGCTTCTGGGCCGAGGACGGACGAGGCCCCTATCCGGCCGTCGCGCTGGACGGCGACGGCCGCCCGGCGGACGCCGTCACCTCCGGCTTCGGCCACCTGCTCGGCACGGGTCTGCTCAACGGGGAGGAGAGCGCGCTGCTGGCCGCCCGGCTGACCGGGCCCGACCTCGACGCGGGCCACGGTCTGCGCACCCTCAGCAGCGAGGCGGTCGGATACAACCCCTACGGCTACCACACCGGCTCCATCTGGCCGCACGACACCGCCGTCGCCGTGCACGGTCTGGTCAGGGCCGGCTTCCCGGACGCCGCCGCATCACTGGCGGACGGCCTGCTGACGGCATCGGCCGCCTTCGACGCACGGCTGCCCGAACTCTTCGCCGGCCACGGCAGCCGGGCGGGCTCCGGCCCCGCCCCCTACCCCGCGTCCTGCCGCCCCCAGGCGTGGGCGGCCGCCTCCTCCGTCCTGGTGCTCCGGGCCGCCCTCGGCCTCGACGCGGACGTCCCCGGCGGCACCGTCACCGTGACCCCCGCCTTCGCCTCGTCGTTCACGCCGCTCACGGTGACGGGGCTCCAGGCCGGTGGAGAGCGACTGGACGTCTCGGTCGCGGCGGACGGATCGGTCGAGGTGACCGCGCCGGAAGGGCTGAGCGTGATCACCTCCTGATTCCGCCCGGGCGGCCCCGCGACGCCTCCGCCGTGCCCGGAACACGCCCGGTGCCCCTGCGGTGACGGGCGCGGGCCGTTCCGCTCCGTGCACGGGCGGCGGTGGAGGCCGTGTCCCTCCGGGCAGCGGTTTCCCGCGATCGGCGGACGGCCGACGCCGTCCGGCGGCTCGGGCCGCTGCTCAGCCCTTGACGGCGGAGGCGGCCACCCCCTGGACGAACCACCGCTGGAAGAACGCGAAGACGACCAGGACGGGCAGGACGAGGAGCACGCCGAAGGCGAGGACCTGGCCCCAGTCGACGGGCATCTGACCCTGGAAGACGCTTATCTGCAGGGGCAACGGGCGCACCGAGGGATCGGAGACCATCAGGACGGGCCACAGGAAGGAGCCCCACTGGATGAGGAAGGTCAGGATCGCGACCGAGGCGAACGCCGGCTTCGACATCGGAACGATGATCGCGAAGAAGGTGCGCCAGGGGCCGGCGCCGTCGATACGGGCGGCTTCCTCGATGCTGGGCGGGATGGCGCGGAAGAAGGTGGCGAACTGGTAGAGGGAGAAGGCGTTGGCGATGAACGGGACGGCCTGGATGTAGATGGTGTTGCGCTGGTCGTTGAGCATGTAGAACAGCGGGACGGCGACCGCTTCGAACGGGACCAGCATCAGCAGCAGGACGAGGGTGAAGACAGTGCCCTGACCGCGCCATCTCAGCCGGGTGAGGCCGTAGGCGGCCATGGAGTTGACGATCAGGCCGCCCAGGACCACGACGCCGGCCAGGAGCACCGAGACGCCCATGAAGCGCCAGAAGTAGCCGGTGGCCTCGGAGTCGAAGCTGCTGAGGACGGCGCTGTAGTTGTCGAACGACAGGTCGGTGGGCAGGAAGCCGGTCAGGCCGTCGAGCACCTGGTCGGAGGGCTTGAGACTGCCGAGGACCAGGTAGAGGGCCGGCAGGACGAAGATGAACGCGAGCACGCTGAGGACGGCATAGTCGAGGAAGCGGCGCAGGGGTGTGCGGGTCATGGTCAGTCCTCGTTGCCGGGGCGCACGACACGGCGCTGGATGAGGGTCAGGGCGACGACGATCAGGAAGAAGACGACGGTGATCGCGGATGCCTGACCGATGTTGTTCTGGTCGAAGGCGGTGGTGACGGCCTGGTACATCACGGTGCGGGTGGCGTCCTCGTCGAGTCCGCCGCCCTTGACGAGGACGTAGACCTGGTCGAAGACGCGGAAGGACAGTACGGAGGTGAGCATGGCGACGAAGACGAGGGTGCCGCGGATGCCCGGCATGGTGACGTGGCGGAACTGCTGCCAACGGGAGGCCCTGTCGAGCCGCGCGGCCTCGTAGAGCTCGGTGGGGATCTGCTGGAGGCCGGCGAGCAGTATGACCATCTGGAAGCCGACGCCCTGCCAGATGGACAGCACGATGATCGAGGCCATGGCGGTGAGTCCGTCGCCGAGCCAGTCGAAGGCGCCCCAGTTGCCGAAACTGACCGCGTTCAGGGCGGAGTTGAGCAGGCCGTCGCCGCTGCGGGAGAGGATGAGCCGCCAGATGACGGCGACCAGGGCCATGGGGAAGACGACGGGGAGGAAGAACAGCGACCGGAAGACGCCGATCGCCTTGAGCTTGCGGTTGAGCAGGATCGCCAGGCCCAGGGCGAGGGCGGTCTGGAGGGGGACGACGACCGCGGCGAAGGTCAGGTTGTTCAGCAGGGCCCGCAGGAAGGGGCCGGACATGTCGGGGTCGGTGAAGATGCGCCGGTACTGCTCCAGGCCGAAGAAGCGCGGCGGGAGTGGGGAGCCGAGCCGCACGTTGTAGAAGGACAGGACGACGGCGTAGACGAAAGGCACACCGACGAAAGCGATCAGTCCGCCGAGGGCGGGTGCGGACATCAGCAGTCCGTGCACCCGGTCACGGTCGGGCCGCCGGGGCCGTACCGGCCCGGCGGACGCTGGTGACGGGTCCGGCTTCCGCCGGTCCGGTGCGGCGGGTGCGGGGTTCACGGTGGTCACGGTGGGGTCCTCTTCCCGGCCGGGAGGGGCGGGCGCGTCGGTGCGCGTCCACCCCTCCCGGCCGCTGGGTGCCGGCTACTGCGACTCGTAGCCGTCGTTGTCCGAGAAGTCCTGGTCGATGGCGCGGGCGGCTTCGGCGAGGGCGGTCTCCGGGTCGGTGCCGCCGTAGACGTCACTCAGCGCCTGGCTGAACTCGGCGGTGACCGTGGGGTACCCGGCGGTGATCGGCCGGGTCACCGCGACGCAGGACTCGTCGACGGCGCTGTCGCCGCAGGGCTTGGAGAGCTGGTCGGCGAAGAGCTGGAGCGGGCCGCCCCGCTTGTACAGCTCGCTCGCGGCCAGGGCGGACCGGGTGCCGGGAGGGGCGCCGTTGGCCGTGGTCATCGCGGTGACGTTGGTGTCGTTCAGCAGGGAGTCGAGGAAGGCGCCGGCGGCCTTGCCGTTCTTGGTGCCGGCGCCGATGCCCCAAGCCCATGATCCCTGCCCGGTCTTGGGGCCGCTGCCGAAGTCGGGCAGGGGCAGGACGACGAGATCGTCACCGAGGGCCTCGCTGTAGGTGGGGTACATCCAGTGGCCGACCCAGCTCAGTGCGGCGCGGCCCTTGGTGAACGCGTTGCCGTCGGTGTTGGGATCGACGTACTTCTTCCAGGACTGGAAGGTCTTCAGCGCCGAGGCCACGGCCGGCGTGTCCAGTACGCCTTCGGCCTTGCCGTTCTCCAGCAGTGAGCCGCCCGCCGACCAGACGATGGGCGCGAAGCCGTAGGTGCCCCACTCGGAGGCGTACCCGTTGGCCTCCTGCAGGTCCAGGCTCTTGCCGTCGGGGTCCTCGGCGGCCAGCTTCTTCACCGCGTCGGTGAATTCGGCCGCGGTCCAGGCATCGGACAGACCCTCGGGGTACTCCACCCCGGCGGCTTCCAGCAGCTTCTTGTTGCCGTAGACGCCGAGCCCGGAGTCGTAC
The DNA here is from genome assembly GCF_043660855.1 of Streptomyces shinuiensis. Taxonomy (NCBI): domain Bacteria; kingdom Bacillati; phylum Actinomycetota; class Actinomycetes; order Kitasatosporales; family Streptomycetaceae; genus Streptomyces; species Streptomyces shinuiensis. The sequence continues at coordinate 3,539,359 of NZ_JBIHML010000001.1, forward strand.
ATGCCCAGCCCGTACTGCTTGCCGTTGATCTCCCCCTGGGCCTTGACGGCGTCGGTGGCGTTCGCCAGCGTCCCGGCCGAGACGTAGTCACCGATCGGGGCGAGCTTGTTGTTGTAGACGAAGTTCGCCATGGTCGGGCCGTCGAACTCCATCACGTCCGGCAGCCTGGAGGCGTCGGTGGTGGTGATGGTCTTGGTGTAGTCGGCGTCCGGAATCAGGGTCAGCTTGACCTGGACCTTCTCCTGCGAGGAGTTGAAGGACTCCACCGCGTCCTGCAGCGCGTCGGCCTCGGCCTTGACGCCCTGGTGGGCCCAGACGGTGATGGTGCCCGTGCCGCTGCCCATCTCGGCGGAGGTGCCGGTGCCGCTGCCCCCGCCGCAGGCGGCCAGCGCGGTCAGGGGCAGGACGAGCGCCAGGGCCGTGCAGGCCGTTCGGCGGGATCTTGTGGTGCCGGGTTTCATGGTGGGTTCCTCCGGTGTGCGGTGCGGATGAGGGCGGGTGGTGCGGGGATCCGGGGTCGGCACGCGCCTCACGGCGAGGTGGGCGGCGACTCCGCCGTGGGGGCCTGCCCGTCCGGCAGACCGGGTTCGGAGCCCGGTTCCCCGATCACGAGGGGCAGCAGTTCCCAGGCGTCGACCGTGTGGCCCAGGCGTGCGCCCGGAGCGGTGCGGGCCTCAAGACGCCAGGGTCCCTCCCCCGTGGGGTAGAAGCGCAGGGTGAGAGCCTGGCCGGTGGAGGTCAGGAAGACTTCGGCGATGGAGTGGTCGACGATCACGCGCAGGTCGACCGGCTGCCCGGTGGGGCAGGGCATCCGGTAGGAGCCGCCGTGCGCGCGGCCGTCCAGCGAGGCGTGGTCGCGGTCGACGACCAGTACGCCCGCGGCGGCGTCGAGGCGGATGTCGAGATACTCGGAGCCGTCCGCGGTGGTGAGCAGCCGCAGGCTCACCGCTCCCGCCGTCTCCAGACGGGCCGTCAGGTCGAAGGCGCGGCCCACGGTGCCCAGTTCCGTGGGCTCCGGGCCGTGGCCGTGGTCGACACCCTCGGCATGGAGGGTGTGTTCGCCGCGAAGGGCGAGCAGTTCGGCAGCGGGACGCTGACACAGCGTGCCGTCGCCGCCGACCGAGATCTCGCGGGGGTGGGTCAGTACACCGGCCCATCCCTCCGACACCGCCCAGGACTCCTCGCGGGCTTCCGCGGACCAGCCCCACAGCAGCCACCTGCCGCCCGGCGCCCGCAGCAGGGCGGGGGCGTAGCAGTCCGGACCGTGGTCGACGAGGACGGGCGGGCCGGCCTCGAAGACACCGCCGCGTTCCTCGCCGACGAGGGCTGTGACGCAGCGTGCGCCGTCGTGGTCGTTCCACGCGCTGAAGACGAGGGCACCGGGCCGTCCGGACTGCGGCGGCAGGTACTGGGGGCACTCCCAGCCCTCACCGGTGTGCAGGCCGGTGTCGCCGACCGGCTCCCGATCACGGGCGTCGAAGGGGCCCAGGTGGGTCCAGGACTCCAGGTCCGGCGACTCGTACAGCAGCGCCGCACCACGTCCGTCCGCGAGGGCGGCGCCGACCAGCATCCGCCACCTGTCGCCGTCCCGCCACACGTACGGGTCGCGGTACATGGTGCAGTCCTCGGGCCATGCGGGGATGGCCAGGCCCTCCCGCGGGCTGAAGGTCCGGCCGCCGTCACGGGAGGTGGCAGTGGTGACCGGCTGATGACGGGGCGAGCGGTCCCAGCGGTTCGCCGAGTAGAAGACGACCAGCCGGTCGCCGTCGGAGACGGCGTTGCCGGAGAAGCAGCCGTCGGCGTCCACGCCGCCCGGGGCCGGGGACAGGGCGATGGGCAGCGGCTCCCAGTCCACCAGGTCGGGGCTGCGGAAGTGGCCCCAGTGCATGTTCGCGTGGGTCGAGCCGTAGGGGTTGTACTGGTAGAAGACGTGATAGTGGCCGTCATGGAAGACCAGCCCGTTGGGGTCGTTGATCCAGTTCCGTGGTGGTCGCAGATGCGCGACGGGCCGGTACGGATCGCATGGCGCGGTGGACACACGCGTGCCTTTCGGTATGCGCAGCAGAGCATGCGAGGACGGACGGTCATCTGACGGGCCGGCCGGGACCCCCCGGGGGATCCCGGGGAAGGCGGCTTCCACCGGCACCCGCCACAGGCCCTCGTGGCCCGGCGGCGGAAGCCGGGCCCGGCACGCTGCCGACGGCGGGACGCGGGAAGGGCGGTGAGGCGCCGACGACGGGCCGGCCGGAAGCGCGGCTCAGCGCTCCGCGGCGCTGTCGCATGTCAGACGGGCACGCCGCCTCGGCGGCTCGCCCAAGATCTCAGGGGACATGTGTGTACCCTCACTGTGTTCCGAATGCCGACAGGACCGACGACCGGTTGCGACGGTCGCCTGTCACGGTGCGAAACGCTTCGCCGCTTTGGGGGTCAGAGTCGGGGCGGCGAAGTGACCGATGCCCGCGCCACCAGCGGGCAAGGCAGCAGTTCCTGGTTGCCCGGGCCCGGTGGCCGGCCCGGAGTCCTGGTGAGTGCGAGCAACTGGGCCACAGCCCGTGCCCCCATCTCGTAATGCGGGAGCTGAACCGTGCTCAGCCGTGGGTGGACCGACTCGCAGACCAGCTCCTGGTTGTCGAACCCGATGACCGACAGGTCGCCGGGAACGGACAGTCCCAGCTCGGCGGCAGCCCGGTAAGCACCGGCCGCCATACGGTCGTTGAAGCAGAACAACGCCGTGGGGCGTCGTTCCGGCGTCAGCAGGCGTCGCGCGGCGCGGTAGCCGGCGTCCACGTCGCCGCCGACCGTGTTGAACGGCACCGCCGTTTCGGCGGCGACCAGAGAGGGGTCGTAGGCGACACCGACCTCGGCCAGCGCCTTGCGGTAGCCCTCCAGACGGCCCTGCCGAGCGGGAAGACCGACGGTCTGCACGGTCACACCGATCCGGCGGTGACCGTGGTCGATCAGCTCGCGCACCGCCGCGTAACCGCCCTGGACCTCGTCCGGTACCACGAAGGGGACGGAGGAATCGCTCGAGCCCGCGTCCAGCAACACCGTCGGCGTCGAGCGCAGGCTCTCCGGCAGGTCGACGATGCGGTGGTACATGGCCGCGTACACCACCCCGTCCACCTGCCGCTGGAGCAGCATCTCGATGCTCGTGCGCTCCAGCCCGGCGTCGCCGCTCGTGTTGACCACCAGCAGCACCAGACCCTCGGCCGCGGCGGCCTCCTGCGCACCCAGGATCATCCGGCCCGCATGGGGGGTCGTGGCGATCTCGTCGCTGACGAACCCGATGGTCTGCGACCGCTGCAGCCTCAGTCCCCGGGCGAGGCCGTTCGGCGCGTATCCGAGCTCTTCGGCGATCCGGAGGACGCGCTGCCGGGTCTCCGGGCTGATCCGCTTGCCCTCGACCCGGTTGAGGATGTGGGACACGGTCGTGACGGACACACCTGCCGTCTCGGCCACGTCCTTGATCCTGCTCCGGCGCGCCATTACCCCTGCCAAAATGGTTGATTCCGGGTTGCCCAATCGATTTGGCATCCGCGTGCACATGAGGGTGCCGTCAGCCGAAGCCGCTGTCAATGGCTTGTTCCGAACCCGTGGAGGGCTGCCCGCTCATGCATCGCCCACGTGCCCGGGACGCTTCTCGCCCACGGCGGAGCGGGCACCGGTACACGCGAGCGCGGCAAGATCCACGAGGAGCTCGCCGGCTGCGCCGGCACAGCTGTTGGGCCACCGGCCCCACGGCCGGACAGAGCAGCGCGGTTCCTCCGAGCGCTGCACCCGCCGAGAGCAGGACCCCCGGAGGCCCGGGCGCCCTCGAGGACCTTGAGGAATCCGGCGCGTACCGCGACAAGGGCAGAGAACAGCACCGTGACCAGCGGCCAGGAAGTCCAGGCACTGTTCGCGGGTTCGGAGGCCGACGTGGGAGGGGCGCCGGAGCGGACGACCGGTGCCGGGTGTGCACGGCGACGCTTCCTTCTCGGGCCGGTGGCGGAGGAAGGCGTCAGGGGCGGGTTCGGCGGACGAGCCCGGCAGCGCGCCGGCCGTGGCGATACGGGTGTGTCGCACCGAAGGCACTCGAGCATCCTCGGAGGCGGGCCCGGCCATCGCCGCGGCCGCAGGCCGACTCGGACCGCCCGTCCGTGCCACCTACGAGAGCACCGGTTCCGAAGCAGAGTCCGAGTGATCCGCGAGGACGGGGAAGAGACCACCGTCAGGGAGACGCGGCATCCGCGTGGCACGCATGGGACCCGGCTTCGAACACGACGAAGGGCCGGCCCGGGAGGCCCCCCTGGGCCGACCCTTCGTGCTGTGCCCCCGGCAGGATTCGAACCTGCGACACCCGCTTTAGGAGTTTCCTCTGGACGGGGTGGTGAGCTGCGGAAACGTCGCCCACAGGGCCTCTGGACCGGGAAACTCCCCTCCGCGGTTCTCACGTGTTCGCAGGGGTTCCCGGCCTCATGTGTGCCAAATCCGTTCCGGGCGACCACCTCGCCGGAGTCGGAGTCCCGAACCCAGGCGGATGCCCACCCCGGCCGCAAAACTGTGAGCGGGCGGGCGGAAACCCGTAGCCTGGGGGCGACAGCGCTACGCCACCCGACCAGTTGCGGAGGGGATGCCGATGACCACAGCTCCCAGCGGTGGGCCCCACCCGCCGTCCCAGTCGTCGTCGCATCCGCTGCGGACCATCCGTGACATCCGGGAGTCCTTGCCCGAGGACCAGCGTCGGCACTTCGACACGGAACTCACCGATACGGAGATCGAGGCGCTGCCCGAGATGCTCCACCGCTGGGTGACGCTGAGCAACGACGGCTTCGAGGAGTTCCTGCTCTCCGCTCCCTTCGAGGGGCTGGACTTCGGCGCCCGCTCCTACGACGAACATGCGGACACCGAGTGATCTACCTGCTCGACACCAACGTCGTAGCCGAACTCACCGCCCGGGCGAGGCCGGACCCACGCGTCATGGCCTGGTTCCGGTCCACGGCCAGGCCCAACCGCTTTCTGAGCGTGATCACTGTTGCCGAGATCGAGGCAGGGGTGGCCGCCACTCCGGATCCCGTACGGCAGGCCCGCTACGCCCGAGCGCTCGCCGCGGTACGGCACGAATACCACGACCGCGTCGCGTCGATCGGCGGGCCGGAAGCAGCCGCCTACCTTGCGATCCACAAGACACTCAAGGCCGCCGGTGCGGGCATCGACCCACCGGATGCCCTGATCGCCGCCACCGCCCTGGCCAACGGCTGGACCGTAGCCACCCGGAACGTCAAGCACGTGGCCCGGACCGGGGCCCTGGTGATCAACCCGTGGGAGGGGGAGCTGTAAGCGGCACTCGTCCCGTGGTCACGATTCACTCTGTTGACGCCGGACGTGGGACCTGTGTGCGGTTCTCCTCTGCCCTCCGGTCGCTCCCACGTTCGCCGTCCCCACCTCTGGCGGCAGTGTCCCGGAGAGCGACCTGCTCCGAGTCTTCAGCCGCTCCAACGTCCAACACGACCAGCGACCGTGAGCCGGGACGTTGTTGGCGGGGCTCCGGTGCGTGATCCGCGAAAGCGGGGAGAGGCCACCGGTCGGGGAGACACAGCACGCATGGGACCCGGCTTCGAACACGGCGAAGGGCCGGCCCGGGAGGGTTGCCTCCCGGGCCGGCCCTTCGGCCCGTGCCCCCGGCAGGATTCGAACCTGCGACACCCGCTTTAGGAGAGCGGTGCTCTATCCCCTGAGCTACGAAGGCAGAACCCGTGCGAGGTTTTGTCGGGCCGCACGGCGCACTGCGGCGCCCTCCGGGACGCCTGATCGACAGGATACCGGATCAGGGCTCGGGCGAGCGCACCCGTTCGGTGTCCGGCCGGGTAGGGGCCGGGGCACGGGCGGTCAGTCGTGGCCCGGATGCCGTGAGCGGTGCAGACGTACGGCCACCGCGACCGCGGTGAGCGGCACCGCGACCGCGTACAGCAACAGCCCGGTCGGTACTCCGGTTTCCGGGCCGGTGCGCAGTAGTCCGGCGTGCGCCTGCTGGTTGAGCGTCAGCACGACGAGCAGGACCAGGGCGCAGACGACGGCGGTACGGCGGTGCGTCACCCGGACGTTCAGCCATCGGCCGGTCCCTCGGCCGAACGCCTCGCGGGCCACCGCGGCGAACGCGCCCACGAGCACGGGGAGGCCGAGCGGGTTGTACCGCCACGCCTCGCCGAAGCGTCCGAGCGCGGCCGCGTGCACCGCGCGGGTACCGCCGCACGTCGGTCCCATCACACCGGCGTAGTGCAGGGGGCTGTGCAGGTCCACCGGTGGCAGTCCGAAGACCGCCATGGCCGCGCCGGCCACGAGCCCGGCCAGGGCCGTCGGGCCCGCCCAGCTGTGCCGGTCCCCGTCCTCCAGGGCCAGACGGAGGGGCGGCCGCACCCGCTTCCGCGCGTCTGCCATGTTCCTCCTCCGCGAGGCCGCCGGTCGCCACCGGTTGTCGTCCGGCGGTGACCTTACAGCCCGCTGTGCCGACACGGCTCTGGGCGGCTTCGGCCGGCTGCTGTAGTTTGACCGGCCGATGACAGGACCGTGGAGGGAGCCGCCTCGGATGCGCGCAGGGACGGTGGTGCGCTGGCTGGTGCTGACGGCAGTTCCCGTCTTCGCGCTGGCGCACGGGTTCGCCGGGGCGGCCACCCACCTGCCGCACCACCCCGACCGTGCGCTCGCGGCCGTGGCCGGGCCCCTGTCCGACTCCGGGCCGGACGAACACGGCGGGCACGGCGGGGCGTCCTGCGATGTCGTCGCCGGAGGCGGCTCCCACCAGCAGCCTCCGGCCGTGGGCGGCTGCGTCGTCGCGCCGGCCTCGCCGCGCGGCGGAACGGCGCCGCACGGCGGGGCCGCGTCGTCCCGGTCGCCTCCGGGACCGTCTCCGGTCGCTCTTTCCGTACTGCGGATCTAGAGGGTGCGCCGCGTACGCGATCCGTGTGCGGGTGGCGTACGTGCCAGGTGACATCCGCGGATCCGACGGAACGGAACGAATCACATGGGAACCAGACGCAGGACCAAGGGCGGGAAAGGGGCGCGCACCGCGCCGGGAGGCGTGGGCGCGGACCGAGTCCTCGCGGCCTTCGCCTCGCTGGGGGCCGCCGCGATCCACGTCGCGGCGGCTGCGGACCATTACGACCAGTGGTGGGTCTCCGGGCTGTTCTTCTACGCCGCCGGGATCTTCCAGGCCGGCTGGTCGGTGGTCGCGCTGCGGACAGCCCACCCGGCCGGAATGGTCGTCGGCCTGCTCGCCAACGTCGCCGTCATCGCCACCTGGGCGGTCAGCCGGACGGCGGGGGTTCCGGTGGGGCCCGGCGCGGGCGTGCCGGAGCACATCGGCCGGGCGGGCATCACCGCTGTGGCCTTCGAGGCGGTGGTCTGCCTGGTGGCGGTCCGGTACGTGCGGCGCCGGGTCGCACGTGGCCTCGCCTCCCCGCTGCGGGCGGTGGTGCTGGCCGGCGTCGCCGCTTCTGCCGTGACGGGCCTGACGGTCCCCGCGGTGGAGAGCGCGGTCAGCCACAGCCACGGCACGGCGGAGGAGCCGTCGGCGCCGCACGGCCACGGTGACGGCGGCGAAGGAGACGGCCACGACGAACACGGCGACGGCGGCTCTCCGGAACCGGACGCGGGTACCGCGTCGTCGGCGCCGCCCGGACGGTCCACGGGCGACGGGCAGGACGGGCAGGACGGGCACGGCCACGGTGGCGAGCCGCACGGCCACTGACGGCCCCGCGGGCAGAGGAACGGCGCCGGCTCCTCCCCCCGCGGGCCGCCGGCGTCAGTACGTCAGGCCGTGTCCGAAGGGGTAGAGGGTGCCGGTCGAGCCGAGGGCCGGGATGGCGACCGGGAGCCTGCCGGCGGGGGAGAGGTCGCCATAGGCGGTGCGGACGGCGGCCCGGAGGGAGGGGGCACCGTAGGAGTAGGTGGCCAGGTAGGCGGGGACGCCGGGGAAGCGGCGGATGTCGTACGGGTTGCGGACGGCGACGGCGACGACGGGTGTGCCGGTGTCCATCAGGGCCTGGACCAGCCTCGCCTGGGCGGCGCCCTTCTCGGAGCCCGCCGCGGCCGCGTTGACGGAGACGATCACCAGGCCGTGGCCCGCCGCCGCGCGGGCCGCCCCGGTGATGCGGTCCGCGGAGGGGACCGCGCCCGTCTCCAGCACGGCGGCGCTCTGGCCGGGCCGCTCGGCGACGGCGTCGGCGAGGGCCCGGGTGGTGCCCACCCCCCAGCCCGTCACCAGGACGGAGCGGGCGCCGGAGGAGAGGGGAAGGAGGGAGCCCTCGTTCCTGACCAGGGTGACCGTGCGGTCGGTGATGGCCCGGGCATCGGTCCTGTGGTGCTCGGCGCCGACGGTGCGCACGGCGTGCTGCTCGTCCACGTACGGGTGCCGGAAGAGGTCCCGGCGGAGTTTGTGCGCCAGGATCCGCTCCACCGAGGCGTCCAGGCGGGAGGCGGGGATCCGCCCGCTGCGCACGGCCTCCAGGACGGCGCCGTGGGCGGTGTCCAGCTCCGGCGCCAGGACGAGCTGGTCGCAGCCCGCCTCGAGGGCCCGGACCGGCGCCACGTCCGGCGGGAACTGGCCCGAGGCACCCTGCATGTCCAGGGCGTCGGTGACGATCAGGCCCTCGAAGCCCAGCTCCTCGCGCAGCAGTCCGGTGACGATCGGCCGGGACATGGTGGCCGGGACGCCCGACGGGTCCAGGGCCGGGACGACGATGTGGGCCGTCATGATCGTGTCGACGCCGCGCGCGATGGCGGCCCGGAAGGGGGGCAGGTCGATGTGCTCCAGTTCCTCGCGGGTGTGGTCGATCCGCGGGAGGCCGGTGTGGCTGTCGGTGTCGGTGTCGCCGTGTCCGGGGAAGTGCTTGGCGGCGGAGGCGACCCGGCCGCGGTGGTAGCCGCTCACGGAGGCGCCGACCAGGGAGGCGCACAGGGCGGGGTCGGAGCCGAAGGAGCGGACGCCGATGACCGGGTTCTCGGGGTTGACGTTGACGTCGGCGACCGGGGCGTAGTTCTGGTTGACGCCCACCGCCGCCAGCTCCAGACCGGTGATCTCGGCCGAGCGCCGGGTGTCGGACGTGGACCGGCCCGCCGCCAGCGCCATGTTCCCGGGCAGGAGGGTGGCGGGGTCGGTGAGGCGGTAGACGACGCTGCCGCCCTCCTGGTCGATGGAGACCAGCAGCGGCACACGGGCGCCGGCGCTGCGCGCGGCCCGCTGGAGGCCGTTGGACAGACGGGCGGTCCGGAGCGGGTCGCGGACGTTGTCGGGGCCGCGGCGGGCGTCGAAGTAGATCACTCCGCCCGGCCGGTACTTGGCGACGACCTCGGCGGGGGTGTCCACGCCGTACAGGGCGCGGTTGCCCGCGGAGGCCGTGTCGGCGGCCTGTCCGTAGACCTCGACGACGAAGAGCTGCCCGACCTTGTCCTCCAGGGACATACGGCGGACCAGGGCCCGGGCCCTGGCGCGTACGCGGTCGGTGCCTGAGGCGGCGGCCGGTCCGGTGCCGGCGTGCGCCGGGGAGGAGAGGGCGGCGGAGGCGGTCAGCGCCGCGGTGACACCGAACAGGCCGGTGGCGAGGGCTTGTCTGCGACTGGGAGTCGCGGGCTGCTGCATCGGGTCTCTCCTCACATGGGCGGACGGAACGGGTGGGGCCGGTGGTGCGCGTGCGGAAGGGACGGCGTGCGGGGGCGGGCGCCGGAGCCGTGGCGGCCACATCGTTCCAGCGTGTCGGGCCCGCGGCCAGAGGGGCGCGGGACTGTCAGTGGTCGGGCCATTGGCGGGGCGCGGGGGGAGGAGCGGAAGGAGGGCTCGGGGGCCGAGCCGGGAGGGTGGCTTCGGGGGGAGCGGTTCGGGCGGGTCCACCGGGATTGTGCGGTGGTGGCCGGCGCAGGGTGCGGCGACGCGCGGCGGGGGCGCGGCACGGTGGCCCCGGAGGGTGACGCGGTCGGGTGCTGTGCGCGGGCGGCGGGTGCGCCGGGCACTGGGCGCCGGACGCCTCAGCAGCGCCTCGGGAGCCCGGCGGCTTCTCGTACCAGGCCACGTCCCGGTACCGGCCGAACTTCCGGCCGACCTCGCCGTACGTGCCGATGCGGCGGAAGCCGAAGCGGGCGTGGAGGCGTACGGAGGCCTCGTTGGGCTGGGCGATGCCCGCGTGGGCGCGGTGGACGTCCTCGCCGCGGAGGGCGTCGAAGAGGTGCTCGTACAGCAGGGTGCCGACGCCCCGTCCGCACGCGTCGGGAGCGAGGCGGACGCCTGTCTCGACCGGGGTGGAGCAGGCGGGCTCGGGGCGGAAGGGCTGCTGGTGGCGTAGCCCAGGGCGCGGTTCGAATCCGCGTCCTGGGCAACCGGAAGGCGGTTCGGGCCGTCCTCGGGGTGGGAGAGCAGTCAGGGATGTCTGGCCCCGCCGGTCAGGGGCACGATGTCGAATATGACGGGGGTCTCGCGGACGCAGTGGTTGCAGATGTCCGTCAGGTCCGGAAGGTCGCCCTCCTCGCCCGCTCCGACCTGGACTTCCCCGCGTTCCGTCATGGAAGGCCCCCTCTGTGTGGCGGCGCAGAATACCGCAAGATCCGGAAAAACGATGCGCGCCGCGGGAATTCTGTCCGGATTGAAGTCGTTGATTCCATCGGAACGGGCACCCGAACCAGGAGACGCCGGGTGGCTGGACCGCCACCGACCAGTTGTAGACCACGACTCGCAAGGGAGTACGCATGGCAACCCGTGCCGTCGCCCGTCGTCAGGCCGACCCCAAAGGCGCTGACGAGGCACGACCTGTACGTACCTCGTCGGCAGGGGATGTAGCGGACCGGGACCTGGTCGGCATGTACCTCGACGAGATCGCCCGCACCCCGCTGCTGGACGCGGCGAAGGAGGTCGAGCTCTCACTCGCCATCGAGGCGGGCGTGTACGCCCGGCAGATCCTCGACGGCGATGTCGAGCCCGTCTCGGGGGACTCGCCGGGTGCGACCGCGACTCGCGAGGAGCTGGAGGCCGTGGCCGCCGAAGGCGAGCGTGCCAAGGACGTGTTCATCCGCTCCAACCTGCGCCTGGTCGTCGCCGTCGCGCGGCGCTACCCCCGCAGCGGTCTGCCGCTGCTGGATCTGATCCAGGAGGGGAACGCGGGCCTGGTGCGGGCGGTGGAGAAGTTCGACTACCGCAAGGGCTTCAAGTTCTCCACGTACGCGACGTGGTGGATCCGCCAGGCCATCACGCGGTCGATCGCCGACCAGTCGCGCACCATCCGCCTCCCCGTCCACCTGGTCGAGGAACTGGGACGGATCCGGCGCGTGCAGCGGGAGTTCAACCGCGAGCACGGCCGCGACCCCGAGCCCGCCGAGATCGCCGAGGAGCTGGGCTCCAACCCCGAGCGCATCACGGACGTGCTGGACTGGGCGCGTGACCCGGTCAGCCTGAACATGTCCGTGGACGACGAGGGTGAGACGCAGTTCGGCGATCTGCTGGAGGACACCTCCGCGACCTCTCCCGAGGACTCCGTGCTCGTGATGCTGCGGCGCGAGGAACTGGAGGGCATGATCGGCCGGCTCGACGACCGGACCGCCTCCATCATCCGGGCGCGCTACGGCATCGAGGACGGGCGCGAGCGCACGCTGACCGAGGTCGGCAAGCAGCACGGCCTGACGAGGGAACGCATTCGCCAGATCGAGAAGCACGCCCTGCTCGAACTGAAGAAGATGGCCCATGACACGGGCTTCGACGCGGCGGCGTGACGGCGTCCGGCGCGGTGGGGCACACCGCGCCGCGACGGGACACGACCGAAGACGACCGGACACGCACCCTGGACAGGGACCCCGGCGCACCCCCAGCGCCGGGGTTCCGCTGTGTCCGGGGCCCCGTTGTGTGCCCGGCCCGCGACGCCCGGCACTGGGGGTGCGTGCGGCGGACGGTGAGGTGGGGCCGGGAATCCGCAGCCGGTGACGTACCGGCTCAGGGGCGGCCGTAGAGGTCGTGGTAGGCCGGGAAGACTCCGCCCGGGCCGTCCACGCCCTCCGCGGCCCGTACCGCTTTGACCACCGCACGCGTCAGGGTGTCGGCGCCGGCCGCCAGCACGTCGTTGATCTCCTCCGCCTCCAGGCGGCGTGCGCCGGTGGACAGGGTGAAGACGGTGTCCCCGTCGGTGAGCAGATGCACCGGGCGGACCGCGCGGGCCAGCCCGTCGTGGGAGGTGCCCGCCAGTTTCTGCGCCTGGGCGGGGGTGAGCCCCGCGTCGGTGGCCACCACGGCCAGCGTGGTGTTGAGCGGCGTGCGCACCGAGGCGGCAGAACGGCGCTCCGACTCCTGCTGGGCGGCGGCCAGGGCTCGCAGCGCCTCGGCGTGCTCGGTCTCCGGGGGGAAGACCGGACGTTTGCCGTACAGCTCGCCGTAGAGCACGCCCGTGGCCGGGTCCAGGGCCGAGCCCACCGCGTTGACCACGGCCAGCGCGCCCACCGTGGTGCCCGAGGGCAGAACCGTGCTCGCGGTCCCCACCCCGCCCTTGAGACCGCCCGCCACGGCTCCCGCACCGGCCCCGACGCTGCCCTGGGGGACCGGCTCGCCGACGCCCGTACGGGCGGCCGCCTCGGCCGCCTCCCGGCCGAGCGCGGCGTCGGGGCGGGCCCGCCAGGAGCCGCCGCGGCCCAGGTCGAAGAGGCAGGCGGCCGGGACCACGGGCACCACCTGGTCCGGCTCCGGGCCGACGGGGAAGCCCCTGCCCCGCTCCTCCAGCCAGGCCGTCACCCCGCAGGCGGCGTCCAGCCCGAAGGCGCTGCCCCCGGTCAGCACCACGGCGTCGACGCGCTCCACCAGGTTGCGCGGGTCCAGGGCGTCGGTCTCCCGGGTGCCGGGTCCGCCGCCCCGCACGTCCACGGCTGCGGTCGCCCCGCCCTCCGGGGCGAGGACCACGGTCGTGCCCGTCAGCCAGCCGTCGCCGATCCGCTGGGCGTGGCCGACCCGCAGGCCCTGGACATCCGTCAGTGCGTCGTTGACCCTCGAGGCGCTCATGAGGCCATGATCCTCCTCCCGGGAGCGGACCGGGGCCGCCGTACTCTGGAGGGATGAGCACCTCCGCCACTCCCGGCTCCGGCCCCGGCGCCGCGCCCCGCGACCCGGCCTCCGCGCTGGACTTCTCCGATCCGCTGAACCGGCCCTCGGCCGACGACACCGACCGCGGCTGGGGCGAGCGCCCGGAGGCGGGCGGCGACGGCGGTGCGGGCGACCTGGCCCGCTTCCTGGACGAGAAGCCTCCGCACCACCTGTGAGACCGCCTGGGAGGTCGCCTGTGAGGCGCCCGGGGGAGCGCCCGCGTCAGGCCTTCCCGGAGGCGCCCCCGGACGCGCCGGATGCACCGGACGGCCCCCCGGTGCCCGGCCGGGCACCGTCCTCGGGGGCGTTGCGCTGCGCCGCCAGCAGGCCGGCGGCGTCCGCGGTGCCGTCGCCGTCGCGCTGGGCCAGCAGCGCGTCGCGGATCTCGGTGAGCAGCTCCACCTCGGTCCTCTGGACCGGAGTCGCGGCCGCTTCCGCCGCCTCCTCGGCGCTCAGGGCGTCCAGCCGCTTCTTGAACCTGTTCATCGGCACGATCATCAGGAAGTAGACGACCGCGGCGGTGATCAGGAAGGTCAGCGCGGCGCTCAGCACCGAGCCCCACTTGACCGCGATGCCGCTGATGGCCGCACCGGTCGCCTCGTCGAACTCGCAAGGGCCCTGGAGACAGGACTGGTAGCGGTCGAGGTCCCTGGGGCCGATGGAGCCCACCACCGGGTTGATGACGCCCTCCACCACCGAGTTGACGATCTTGGTGAAGGCAGCCCCGATGACGACGGCAACGGCCAGATCGACCACGTTGCCCCGCATCAGGAATGACCTGAACCCGGCCAGGACGCCCTGCTTCTCGCTCAACGGACCGCCTCTCCTCCGCACACGCGCTCCGGCCTCCGCCGGATGAACGCAGCACACGCTGCACGAACACCGCGCGCACTGTCCAGTCCGGGCCACACTCCCGGCCCTGGTGGGCTGCGGTCAGCACAGTGTCACCGCCAGACGGGAGTGCGCCGCCGCGCCGGCGAGCCGGGCGGCCGTCGGCCGGGGCACCGAGAGCACCACCAGCGCCCCCTCCCGGCCGCCGGAGCCAGCCTCCGGCCCGGAGGCCGGCTCGGGTACGGCCGCCACCCGCACGTTCCGGGCGATGGTCCGCGCGCTGTCCGCCGGGGTGCCGACGGGCGCGGCCAGCACGTCCACCCTGTCCCCGGGACGCAGCAGCCGCACCGCCCCCGCGTCCGTGATCCGCACCGGGGCGTCCACCGTCGCATCGCCTTCCTCCCCGTCCGGGGACGCGGGCGGAGCCGGACCCGCCGGTACTCCCCCGGCCGCCGACCGGGCCGCCGGGAGCGCGCGGTCCCCGTTCCCGTCCCCGTTCCCGCTTCCGGACGCCCCCCAGAGGGCGGCACCTGCGGAGGCGACGGCCAGCAGCAGTGCCACCGCCCGGAACCACCGGCCCGCCGCCCGGAGGGGGCCGAGAGGGCCCCGCCCCGCGCGCACCGGTTCGAATTCCGGCACGGGGCCGGCGGCCGGAGGGCGTGAGGGTGGAGGCAGGGAGTGGGGCGTGGAAAGGGAGGGAGCGGAGTGAGAAGGGCGGGGGGAAGAGGGCGAAGAGGGCGAAGAAGAGGAAAGGGAGGTGGTAGGGGGAGTGGGGTGGAAGGAAGAGGACATCGCGGTCACCGCCTTGTGGTGGAAACACCCCAACGATGTCCGGTTCCGCGGCAACCTGCCGGGCCCTGTGGACTGCCCACCGGTTGTGGACAACTCGCTCACCCGTACGAGGTAGAGGAACCGCGCGAGCCGCATCCACCCCCCTACCGCGCCGCTCCCGCCGGTCCCGCAGCGCCAGTGGCCGGGGCCGGGAGACCGGCAGCCCCTACGGAAGATCGATCCCCGGGTCCATCCCGTCCAGCGCCGCCGCGCATGCGCAGTCCCGCTCCGCCGGCAGCCCGGCCACCGTGTCGAAGAGCACCTCGCGCAGCCGTCCGACGTTCTGCGCGAAGACCTGGAGCACCTCCTCGTGCGAGACGCCCTCGCCCGTCTCCGCACCGGCGTCCAGATCGGTGACCAGCGCCATAGAGGAGTAGCACAGGCCCAGTTCGCGGGCGAGGACCGCCTCCGGGTGCCCGGTCATCCCGACCACCGACCAGCCCTGCGCCGCGTGCCAGCGCGATTCCGCGCGGGTCGAGAAGCGCGGCCCCTCGATCACCACCATGGTGCCGCCGTCCACCGGCTCCCAGCCGCGTCCGCGCGCAGCCGCGACGGCCGCCGCCCGGCCCGTCTCGCAGTAGGGGTCGGCGAATGACAGGTGCACCACGTTCGGCACCGAGCCGTCCGGCAGCGCCTCGCCGTCGTAGTAGGTCTGGACGCGGGACTTGGTGCGGTCCACGAGCTGGTCCGGCACCACCAGCGTGCCGGGCCCGTACTCGGGCCGCAGACCGCCCACCGCGCACGGCCCCAGCACCCGCCGCACACCGACCGAGCGCAGGGCCCACAGGTTGGCCCGGTAGTTGATCCGGTGCGGGGGCAGATGGTGTTTGCGGCCGTGCCGGGGCAGGAAGGCCACCCTGCGCCCGGCGATCTCGCCGATGAAGAGGGAGTCGCTGGGCTCGCCGTACGGTGTGTCCACCGCGACCTCTATCACGTCGTCCAGGAACGAGTAGAACCCTGACCCGCCGATGACGCCTGTCTCCGCCTGTGCGCTCATGGCCGAACACACTAGCCCCCGACGCCGCGACCCCGCCGCGGTGCGCACCGCGGCGGGGTCGGAACAGGCCGGTTACGGCTCCGGGCCGCAGGCGCGACGGGGTCAGGCCGCCGAGGAGCCGGCCTTGGACGACGAGCCGCCGGACGAGCCCGAGCTCTTCTCGGAAGAAGAGGAGGACGCCGACGACGAAGACGACGTCGAAGAGGACGACGTCGAAGAGGACGACGACGCACCGCCGGACGAGGAGCCGCGGCTGTCGTTCCGGTAGAAGCCGGAGCCCTTGAAGACGATGCCGACCGCGGAGAACACCTTCTTCAGGCGGCCGTTGCAGCTCGGGCACTCGGTGAGCGCGTCGTCGGTGAACTTCTGAACCGCTTCCAGGCCCTCGCCGCACTCGGTGCACTGGTACTGATAGGTCGGCACTTGCTCCTCCTGGCACTCTTCCTTGTGGAGTGCTAACGACGCACCATGGTGCAGCATTCCGGCGGCTTAGTCCACCGGGGAGCGGCGGACGGTGACCCTCGCCACGCCCCGGCGTGCCTCTCCTGTCCTCCGCCCGGAGCCCTCGTCACCCGGTTCGCGGCCCCTTCCCGTCGCCTGTCCGCCGGTCGTCCGTCCGCCCGTCCCCGGCCTGCTCGCCGTCCGGCTTCAGCCATCCGCGCAGCGCCGCCACCGTGACCAGCGCCAGCGCCGTGGCGGCCAGCGGCACCGTGAACCCGGCGTTCGCCCCGAAGCCGTCCGTCAACTGCCCGGCGGCCGACGCGGCGCCGGCCTGCCCCAGTGCCACAGCGCCGGCCATCCAGGTGAACGCCTCGGTGCGCACGCCCGCCGGAACCAGCCGCTCCACCAGGGTGAAGCCGGTGATCAGGCTCGGCGCGATGCCCATGCCCGCCAGCAGTCCGAGGACGGCCAGCAGCGGGACCACGTCCACCGCCCACAGCGGCGCGGTGGTCAGCGTCAGCAGCGCGTACGCCGCCAGCAGCCGGCGCTGCGGGGCCGAACGCCAGGTCAGGGCGCCGTAGACGAGGCCGGCGAGCATGTTGCCCGCGGCGAAGATCCCGTACAGCACGCCGTTGAGGCCCGGCTGTCCGATGGAGTCGGTGAAGGCGGCCATCGACACCTGCATCCCTCCGAAGACCGCGCCGATGCCGAGGAAGGCGACGATCAGCACCCGCACGCCCGGCACCGACAGTGCCGAGGCGTGCCGCGCGCCGTCCGCTCCCCGGGCGCGGCGGTGGGCGGGGGGCGCGGTACGGCGCTGGGCCGCGAAGAGCAGCCCGCCGACGATGGTCAGGGCCGCCTCGGCGGCCAGCCCGGCGGCCGGGTGCACCCCGGTGCACAGTGCGGTGGCCAGGACCGGGCCGATGACGAAGGTGAACTCGTCGGTGACCGACTCGAACGCCGCCGCCGTCGACAGCAGCCGGGTGCTGCCCGCCCCGCCCCGCCCGGCGGGCGGGCCCGGCCTGCTCCTGAGCAGATGCGCCCAGCGGGCGCGCACCATCGGGCCGACCTGCGGCACCGAGGCGCCGGCCGGCACGGCCGCCAGCAGCAGCGCCCACAGCGGCGCCCGGGACAGCGCCAGGGCCACCAGTACGCCCACGGCGGCGGCGTGCAGCAGCACCCCGGGCACCAGGACCGCGCGCTGGCCGAAGCGGTCGGCGAGCCGGCCGCTTCGGGGTGCGAACAGGGCCATCGACACGCCGGTCACCGCCGAGACGGTGCCCGCCGTGCCGAACGATCCGGTGGTGTCCTCGACCAGCAGCACGATGCCGAGCGTCAGCATCGCGAAGGGCTGGCGGGCCAGGAAGCCGGGCAGCAGGAACGTCCACGCACCGGGGGTGCGCAGCAGGTCCCGGTAGCCGGGCTTCCGGTTCGTGACGGGAGTGACCGTGGTGGCCACGGCCGTACCTTTCTGCCGCCTGGTAGCGCGCCGCGGACCGTACGGCGAGCGGTGTCGCGGTACGGCGGGGGCACGCCGAAGGCCGTCCTCTCGCACGGACCGCGGCGTGTGGTCGGCCGGGCGGCCGTGCCGGCCCTGCATCAGGCGGGGTCGAAACTCCGGTAGCTCCGAAAGTCGGACAAACGTACGGCCTCAGGGTAGCCGATCACCCCGCAGGCCCGGCCGCGACCCGTTCTCGTCCCTGTCTCCGCCTGTCTCCGCACCTCAGCCCCTCCGCAGCGCCGAACTGCCCGCCGTCCCCAGCCAGCCCGCCAGCTTGCCGCCCCGGCCCACGGCCATCAGCCGCCGCTCGGTGGCGTCGCGCACCGCGTCGGTGGCGACCACCAGCAGTTCGTCGCCGTGCCGCAGGACGGTCGAGGGCGAGGGCACGAAACTGCTGCCCTCCCGTACGACCAGGGTGACCGCCGCGCCTTTCGGCAGCCGCAGCTCGCCCACCTCCACGCCCTGCATGCGCGAGCCGTCGGGGATGGAGACCGCGATCAGATGTCCGCGCAGCCGCTCCAGCGGGGCCGACTCGATCTCCAGGTCCTGCGTGCCGTCGGCCTTGTCCAGCCCGAGCCGGCGGGCGACCCACGGCAGGGTCGGCCCCTGGAGCAGGGTGAAGACCACGACCAGCACGAAGACGATGTTGAAGATCCGCCGGCTGCCCTGCACCTGGCCGACCATGGGGATCGTCGCCAGGATGATCGGCACCGCGCCGCGCAGCCCCGCCCACGACATCAGCGTCTGCTCCCGCCAGGGGAGCCGGAAGGGCAGGGAGCACAGCACCACGGACACCGGCCGTGCCACCAGCGTCAGCACCAGCCCCACCGCCAGCGCCGCCCAGGAGTCGCGCAGCAGCTCCGAAGGGGCCGCCAGCAGGCCGAGCAGTACGAACAGGCCGATCTGCGCGATCCACGCCATGCCGTCGGCGAACCCCCGGGTGGCCGGGCGGTGCGGCAGCCTGGAGTTGCCGAGGACGACCGCGCTGACGTAGACCGCCAGGAATCCGCTGCCCTGCGCCAGCGCGCCCCCGGCGTACGCCAGGACGCACAGCGCCATCACCGCGATCGGGTACAGGCCGGAGGCCGGCAGCGCGACCTGCCGCAGCCCGTACTCGCCCAGCTTGCCGACGGCCAGGCCCACCGCGAGCCCGATGGCCAGCTGCAGCGCGATCTGCCCGAGCAGGACGTACCACGACTCCATCGGGCCGGCCGAGGCGAAGGCGACGACCAGAATCACCACCGGGGCGTCGTTGAACCCGGACTCCGCCTCCAGCATCCCCGTCAGACGGGGCGGCAGCGGCACCTTGCGCAGCACGGAGAAGACCGCCGCGGCGTCCGTCGAGGAGACGACCGCCCCCATGATCAGTGCCGGGCGCCAGTCCAGCCCCACCAGGTAGTGGGCCCCCGCGGCGGTGACACCCACGCTGATCGCGACGCCCGCGGTCGCCAGTACGGCCGCGGCGGGCACCGCCGGGCGGATCTGGCGCCACTTGGTGCCCAGACCGCCTTCGGCGAGGATCACCACGAGCGCCGCGTAGCCCAGCACCTGGGTCAGTTCGGCGTTGTCGAACTCGACCCCGAGGCCGTCCTGTCCGATGACGAGTCCGATGCCGAGGTAGATCAGCAGGCTGGGGAGCCCCGTGCGGGAGGAGAGCCGGACGGCCGCGACGGCGACGAGCAGGACGAGCGCGGAGACCAGCATGAGTTCGTTGAGGCGGTCGACAGTCAGAAGCGGATCCTTCCGTGGGCGTGCGGAGGCAACGGCCGGGACCCGGCCGCCGGGAAGTCATTTCATTGCCTAACAATTTACCATTGCTTGAATCTTCGGCCCCCGATGCGCGGACTCCCTGCCGACCGGTGACCCGGCTCGTCCTATGGTTGCTCCAGCACCTCTGGTCCCACCCTGCCCTCGAAGGACAGCGATGCCCGCCAAGAAGACCCCGCGACGCGCCCGCCTCCTCGTGATCGCAGTCGTGCTGCTGCTCGTGGCGGGCGTCGGCTACGGCGCCTACTGGAGCGTCGGCACCGTCCGCGCGTCCTTCCCGCAGACGACCGGCTCGATGGAGCTCGACGGCCTCTCCGCCCCGGTCACCGTCAAACGCGACGAGCACGGCATACCCCAGCTCTACGCCGACAGCGCCGAGGACCTCTTCCGCGCCCAGGGCTACGTCCACGCCCAGGATCGCTTCTGGGAGATGGACGTACGGCGGCACACGACGGCCGGGCGGCTGTCGGAGATGTTCGGCGAGAGCCAGGTCGAGACCGACGCCTTCCTGCGCACCCTGGGCTGGCGGAAGGTGGCGCAGGAGGAGTACGACACCAAGCTGTCGGAGACGACCAAGAAGTACCTGCTGGCCTACGCCGAGGGCGTCAACGCCTATCTGGGCGGCCGCAGCGGCGCGGAACTCTCCCTGGAGTACGCGGCCCTCGGCCTCGTCAGCGACTACAGGCCGCACAAGTGGTCACCGGTGGACTCCGTCGCCTGGCTCAAGGCCATGGCCTGGGACCTGCGCGGCAACATGCAGGACGAGATAGACCGGGCCCTGCTCTCCAGCCGCCTGACGAACAAGCAGATCGAGGCGCTCTACCCGGACTACCCCTACGACCGCAACAAGCCGATCGTCCGGGACGGCGCCGTCAGCACCCTCGACGGCGCCTACGACCCGAAGGGCACCGCCGCGGAGGGCGGGAGCGCCGCGCAGGACGGCACCGCCGTCCCCGGCGCCACGGACCCCGGCACCGCGGCTCCGGGCGGGACGGCCTCCCCCGGCGGCACCGCCCAGGGCGCCGAGACCGGCCAGGGCGCCCCGGCGGGCCAGGGTGCCGAGGCGGGCCAGGGCGCCCAGGGTGTGCGGACCCAGCTCGCAGCCCTGGCCGCCTCCCTCGACGCCGTCCCCGCCCTCCTCGGCCCCAGCGGCGACGGCATCGGCTCCAACTCCTGGGTCGTCTCCGGCGAGTACACGACCACCGGCAAGCCGCTGCTCGCCAACGACCCGCACCTGGCCCCGCAGCTCCCCTCCCTCTGGTACCAGATGGGTCTGCACTGCAACTCGGTCGGCAAGGACTGCCCCTTCGACGTCGCGGGCTTCACCTTCTCCGGCATGCCGGGCGTGATAATCGGCCACAACCAGGACATCTCCTGGGGCTTCACCAACCTCGGCGCCGACGTCACCGACCTCTACCTGGAGAAGATCGAGGACGGGACGTACCTCTACGACGGCGAGAAGGTCCCTTACGACACCCGCGAGGAGGTCATCAAGGTCGCGGGCGGCGAGGACCGGAAGATCACCGTCCGCTCCACCCGCCACGGCCCCCTCGTCTCCGACCGCAGCAACGAGCTGGCCGGCGTAGGCGACCACGCCCCGGTCGGCGACGTCGCCCCCGACCGCGGCAAGGGCTACGCCGTCGCGCTGCGCTGGACGGCGCTGGAGCCCTCCAGGACCATGGACGCGGTCTTCGAGCTGAACACCGCCGCCGACTTCGACGGGTTCCGCAAGGCCGCCCGGAAGTTCGCCGTCCCCTCCCAGAACCTGGTCTACGCCGACACCGAGGGCAACATCGGCTACCAGGCTCCCGGCCGCATCCCCGTCCGCGCCGAGGGCCACGACGGCCGCTACCCGGCGCCCGGCTGGGACCCGGACCACGAGTGGAGGAGCTACATACCGCAGGAGGCCCTGCCCTGGGAGTACAACCCGGAGCGCGGCTACATCGTCACCGCCAACCAGGCCGTGATCGACGCGGAGAAGTACCCCTACCTGCTCACCGAGGACTGGGGCTACGGCGCGCGCAGCCAGCGGATCGACGACCTCATCCAGTCCAAGATCAAGGACGGCGGCAAGGTCTCCACGGACGACATGCGGACCATGCAGCTGGACAACAGCAGCGAGATGGCCAAGATCCTGGTGCCGTACCTGCTGAAGATCGACGTCGAGGACCCCTACGTCCGCCGGGCGCAGGAACTGCTGGAGGGCTGGGACTACACCCAGGACGCCGACTCCGCGCCCGCCGCCTACTTCAACGGCGTGTGGCGCAACCTCCTCAAGCTCGGCTTCGGCAACAAGCTCCCCAAGGAGGTCCGAGTCGAGGGCGAGTGCCTGCGGGTCCGCCCGGCCGACGAGTCCGGCCCGATCGAGGACCTGAGCGGCAACCCGCGCACCGTCCGCGAGTGCGGCACACGCGCCCCGGAGTCCGCGCAGCCCGACGGCGGCGACCGCTGGTACGAGGTCGTGCGCACGCTGCTGGACGAGCCCGACAGCGGCTGGTGGACCCCCGGCAGCCGGTTCGAGGAGGGCGGGGGCGACCGCGACGCGCTGCTGGCCCGCGCCATGAAGGACGCCCGCTGGGAGCTGACCACCAAGCTCGGCAAGGACATCGAGACCTGGAGCTGGGGCCGTCTGCACCGGCTGATGCTCAAGAACCAGACCCTGGGCACCGCGGGCCCCGGCTTCGTACAGCACCTGCTCAACCGCGGTCCCTGGGACCTCGGCGGCGGTGAGGCGGCCGTCAACGCCACCGGCTGGAACGCGGCGGGCGGCTACGAGGTGATCTGGGTGCCGTCGATGCGGATGGTGGTCAACCTGGCCGACCTCGACGAGTCGAGCTGGATCAACCTCACCGGCGCCTCCGGTCACGCCTACCACGCCAACTACGTGGACCAGACGGACAAGTGGGCCGAGGGCGAGCAGCTCGACTGGGCGTTCAGCCGGGAGGCCGTCGACGACGCGACCGAGGACACCATGGCCCTCACCCCGTCGTAGCGCCGCGGGGGCCCGGCGCGCCGGGCCCCCGCGCAGGCCCCGCCGCGAGCCCCGCGCCCGCCGGTCTCACGCCGTGAAGCGGTGCACCCCCCCGGGGGTCACCGCGGCGTGCACCGGACGGTCGTGGGGCTCCGCCGGTACCCGGCGCAGGTACTCGCCGGAGTGCAGCAGCACCACCAGCGCCGGGGCGGCCCCGGACGCCTCGATCCGGGCCAGCACCCGGTCGTAGCTGCCCCCGCCGCGCCCCAGGCGCATCCCGCGCCGGTCCACCGCCAGACCCGGCAGCAGTACGGCATCCGCCCCGGTCACGGCCTCCGGCCCGAGCCGCGGCCCGGTGGGCTCCAGCAGCCCCCGGCGGGCGGGGGAGAGGAACTCGGCGCCCTCGTACGCGGCCCAGTCCAGGTCGTCGTCCGGCAGCAGCACCGGCAGCAGCACGCGTACGCCGCGCCAGCGCAGTTCGTCCACCAGCGCGCGGGTGTCCGGCTCGCGCCCCACCGAGACGTACGCGGCGACGTTGCGCGCCCCGGCCAGCTCGGGCAGTTCCAGGGCGTGCCGGGCGAGCGCGCCGGCGAGCCGGTGGACGCCGTCCTCAGGCAGATGGGCCCGCGCCGCCAGGAGGGCGCGCCGCAGGGCCCGCTTCTCACCGGCCACCGTCTGCGCCGTATCCGGTGCCGTGTGCGTACCCCGGTGTGCTCCGGTGGTTCCGTCGTCCTTCACGCCGTGTTCATCTCCCCGGCTCGATTACGCCAGTCCCTCGCCATGGCAGGCGCATTATCATCCTGATGGCGCGCCAGCGCGGCCCCGAGCATCGGGACATTCGCCCGTAAACCGCAACGGACCAGTCAGACATGCGCGTTACGTGACAAACCAACGGCTATGGTGCAGACATGACTACCTCGCGTACACGGCGGATCACCAAGGCCGTCATCCCGGCCGCCGGGCTCGGCACCCGCTTCCTTCCGGCGACGAAGGCCACCCCGAAGGAGATGCTGCCGGTCGTCGACAAGCCCGCGATCCAGTACGTGGTGGAGGAGGCCGTCACCGCCGGCCTCCCCGACGTCCTGATGGTCACCGGCCGCAACAAGCGCCCGCTGGAGGACCACTTCGACCGCAACTACGAGCTGGAGGAGGTGCTGCGCAGCAAGGGCGACGCGACCAAGCTCACCCGCGTCCAGGAGTCCACCGACCTGGCCACCATCCACTACGTGCGCCAGGGCGACCCCAGGGGCCTGGGCCACGCGGTGCTGTGCGCCGCCCCGCACGTCGGCGACCAGCCCTTCGCCGTCCTCCTCGGCGACGACCTCATCGACGCGCGCGACCCGCTGCTGTCGAGGATGATCGAGGTCCAGGAGACCTACGGCGGCAGCGTCGTGGCGCTGCTGGAGGTCGACCCGGCCAGCATCCACCTCTACGGCTGCGCCGTCGCCGAGCCCACCGGCGACGACGACGTCGTGCGTGTGTCGGACCTGGTGGAGAAGCCCTCCCGCGAGGACGCCCCCAGCAACCTGGCCGTCATCGGCCGCTACGTCCTGGACCCGGCCGTCTTCGAGGTGCTGCGCAAGACCGAGCCCGGCCGCGGCGGCGAGATCCAGCTCACCGACGCCCTCCAGACCCTCGCAGCCGACCCTTCCATCGGCGGCCCGGTCCACGGTGTGGTATTCAAGGGCCGCCGCTACGACACCGGCGACCGCGGGGACTACCTCCGCGCCATCGTCAGGCTGGCGAGCGAGCGCGAGGACCTGGGCCCGGACTTCCGCGCCTGGCTGCGAGACTTCGTCAAAGAGGAGCTGTAGGCACTTGAGCGGTACCCGGTCCGTCGACGAGCACCTGGCCGACGTCCTGCGGTCGGTCCGGCCGCTGGAACCCATCGAGCTGCACCTGCTCGACGCCCAGGGCTGCGTGCTCACCGAGGACGTCCTGGTGCCCGTCTCCCTGCCCCCCTTCGACAACAGCTCCATGGACGGCTACGCGGTGCGCGTCGCCGACGTGGGGAAGGCGGGTGAGGAAGACCCGGCGGTGCTGGAGGTCGTCGGCGACGTGGCGGCGGGCGCCGGCCGGCTGCCCGAGGTCGGCCCCGGCCAGGCCGCCCGCGTGATGACCGGCGCACCGCTGCCGCCCGGCGCCGAGGCCGTCGTCCCCGTGGAGTGGACCGACGGCGGCACCGGCGCCGGCCCCGCCGACGCCATGGCCGCCCACAGCGCAGACCCGTCCGGCGCGGCCGGCGAGGTCCGCGTCCACCGTCCGGTGACGGCACGGCAGTACGTGCGGAGCAAGGGCGGCGACGTACGCGCCGGCTCCGTCGCGCTGGAGGCCGGCACCGTCCTGGGTCCGGCACAGATCGGCCTGCTGGCCGCCGTCGGCTGCGGCACCGTCACCGTACGGCCGCGCCCGCGCGTGGTGGTGCTCTCCACCGGCAGTGAACTGGTCCGCCCCGGAGCGCCGTTGGGACCCGGCCAGATCCACGACTCCAACAGCTTCGCCCTGACCGCAGCCGCCCGCGACGCCGGCGCCATCGCCTACCGCGTCGGCGCGGTGGCCGACGACGCCGCCACCCTGCGCACCGTCGTCGAGGACCAGCTCGTGCGCGCCGACGCCATCGTCACCAGCGGCGGTGTCAGCGTCGGCGCGTACGACGTGGTCAAGGAGGCGCTCACCGGCCTGGAGGGCACCGTCCTGGGCGGCGCCGAGCCGACGGGCGACGGGGACGGCGAGGACGGCGGCGGCGACGGCGAGGACGCCGAGGGTGTCGGCGACACGCCGCGGCCCCCCGCACGCGTGGAGTTCCGCCGCCTGGCCATGCAGCCCGGCAAACCGCAGGGCTTCGGCCTGGTCGGCCCCGACCGGATCCCGCTGTTCGCCCTCCCCGGCAACCCCGTCAGCTCCTACGTCTCCTTCGAACTGTTCGTCCGCCCCGCCCTGCGCGCCCTGATGGGCCTGGAGCCCGTCACCCGGCGCTCGGTCACCGCCCGGCTGGAGTGCGGGGAGCCGATCACCTCCCCGGAGGGCAAGCGCCAGTTCCTGCGCGGCCGGTACGAGCCCCCGGCCGCCGGGGAGGAACTGGGCACGGTCCGCCCGGTGGGCGGCCCCGGCTCGCACCTGCTGGGCTCCCTGGCCCGCGCCGACGCGCTGGTCGTCGTACCCGAGCGGACCACGCAGGTCGCCCGGGGCGACGAACTGGAGGTCGTGCTCCTGGACTGACGCGCCGGTGCCCGCGCCGCGGCGGGTACCGTTGTCGTCCGGAACGGACCGACGCGGGAGAGCGATGAGCAGCGCGCGACAGGGGAGTCCAGCGGACGGGGCCGCAGGCCTCACCCACATCGACGAGGCGGGCGCGGCCCGGATGGTCGACGTCTCGGCCAAGGACGTCACCGCCCGCACGGCGCGCGCCACCGGCCGCGTACGCGTCTCCCCCCGGGTGGTGGAGCTGCTGCGCGGCGAGGGCGTGCCCAAGGGCGACGCGCTCCCGGTCGCCCGTATCGCCGGGATCATGGGCGCCAAGCGCACCCCCGACCTCGTACCGCTGTGCCACCCGCTGTCCCTGTCCGGGGTGAAGGTCGACCTCGCCGTCGCCGACGACGCGGTGGAGATCACGGCGACGGTGCGCACCACCGACCGCACGGGTGTGGAGATGGAGGCGCTGACGGCCGTGTCGGTCGCGGCGCTGACGGTCGTCGACATGGTCAAGGCCGTCGACAAGGGGGCCGTCATCACGGACGTGCGGGTGGAGGAGAAGACCGGGGGAGCCTCCGGGGACTGGAGCCGCGACCGATGACCGAGCCCGTGCCCGAGTCCGCGTCCGGGCCGCCCGTGCCCATGACCCGCCGCGCCCTCGCCGTCACCGTCTCCAACCGCGCCGCCGCGGGCGTCTACGCCGACACCACCGGCCCGCTGCTGGCCCGGTCCCTGCGCGCACTGGGCTTCACCACCGACGGCCCGCGCGTCGTCCCGGACGGGGAGCCCGTCCAGGACGTGCTGCGCGAGGCCGTCGCCGACGGCTACGCCGTGGTGCTCACCACCGGCGGCACCGGCATCTCGCCCACCGACCGCACGCCGGAGATGACCCGGGCCGTACTCGACCACGAGGTCCCAGGCATCCCCGAGGCCATCCGCGCCGCAGGCCTGGCCAAGGTGCCCACCGCCGCCCTCTCGCGCGGCGTCGCGGGCGTCGCCGGACGCACCCTGATCGTCAACCTCCCCGGCTCCACCGGAGGCGTGCGCGACGGCCTGACGGTCCTGGAACCCCTGCTGCCGCACGCCGTGGACCAGATCCACGGCGGCGACCACCCCAGGAAGGACGCACCCCACTGAACGCACCCTGGCCGGTCGAGCTGACGGACGGTGACATCACCCTCCGCCCCATAAGGCTGCGCGACCACCGCGTCTGGCGCGAGGTGAACCAGCGCAACCGCGACTGGCTGCGCCCCTGGGAGGCCACCGTCCCGCCCGCCCTGCCCGGCCGCCTGCCGCCGCGCCGCCCGACGTACCGGCAGATGGTCCGGCATCTGCGGACGGAAGCGCAGGCGGGCCGGATGCTGCCCTTCGTGATCGAGTACCGGGGGCGGCTGGTCGGCCAGCTCACCGTCGCGGGCATCACCTGGGGCTCGATGTGCTCGGGCCACATCGGTTACTGGGTCGACCGGGAGGTGGCCGGACGCGGTGTGATGCCGACGGCCGTCGCGCTCGCCGTGGACCACTGCTTCCGCACCGTCGGACTGCACCGGATCGAGGTCTGCATCCGCCCGGAGAACGGGCCGAGCCGCCGGGTGGTGGAGAAACTCGGATTCCGCGAGGAAGGGCTGCGGCCGCGTTATCTGCACATCGACGGCGCCTGGCGCGATCATCTGGTCTACGCGCTGACCACGGAGGACGTCCCCGGGCGCCTGCTGGAACGCTGGCACCGTCGCTCTCTTCCGGGAGCCTCGCAGAAATAAAATAAATGTTCGATATTGCCTGAGGGTAAGACACCTTACAGTCATCGGTCGGACACATTCGCGGAGGCAGGCCGCCGTAATCACAAAAAACGGTTGAGATATCAGCCGGATCGTGCGACACACCGCGCCAATTGGCGTATCACCTTCGCGAAACCCCTCTACCGTGTGGTGGGTGAGCAGCAGCGGCCTCATTTACGCAGTCATCGTCGGGGCCTGGGCCGCCTACCTGGTGCCGATGTGGCTCCGTCGGCAGGACGAACTCAACGAGGCCCGTCCGACGGAGCGCTTCGGCACCGCCATCCGGCTGCTGTCCGGCCGGGCTGGCATGGAGCGCCGGTACGCCAGGAACCTCAGGGGGGCGTCCGGGGACGGCGGCCCCGCCGACGGTGACGACCAGGGTGCCCCGGGCGTCGACGTCCGGGCGCTCGCCGACCCCGTGACCGAGCGCGTCGCGGTCCCCGGTCCCGCGACGGTCGCGCGTGCCGAGGCCCCCACCGAGGTACGCCGCCCCCAGCAGGAGCAGGAGGACCGGCGCGGCGGACAGCCCCGGCAGGACCGGCCCAGCCGTCCGAACCAGTCGGACCAGGTCCAGAAGGGACGGGCCAAGCTCCTCGCCCGCCGTCGGCGCACCACGATGGTGCTCTTCCTCGCCTTCACGCTCGGCGCGATCGTCGCGGCGGTCGGTGGCATCGCGTTCCTGTGGGCCCCGGCGATCCCGGCCGGGCTGCTGAGCGCCTACATCGCCCACATGCGCGCCCAGGAGAGGCGACGCTTCGAGTTCGTGATGGACCGGCGTCACGCCGAGGCCGCCGCCCGCCACCTGCGCGAGCGCCGCACGGACCGCGCCGACCGTACGGAGCGGGCGGACCGCGCCGCCGGCGGCCGTACCGCCACGGGACGCAACGCCACCGGCCGCAACGCCACCGCCCGCACCCCCGAGCCGGCCCCCGAGTCCGCCTCCGACCCGGAGGCGGACGAGCGGCGGGCCCTGGTGGAGCAGACCGACCACGCCGAGTGGGTGGACGCCCAGCGCCGCGAGCGCACCCCCGCCCCGGTGGAGAGCGGCTGGGAGCCCACCCCCGTACCGCTGCCCACCTACGTCAACGCCCCCGTCGCCCCGCGCACCGCCCGGAGCGTGGACCTGGAGGCCCCGGACGCCTGGAGTTCCGCCCGCTCCACCACGGCCTCCTCCGGGCCCGCCCGGCTCTCCGCCCCGGCCTCCCGGCTCTCCGCCCCGTCCTCCTCACCCTCGTCCGCGCCGCGCCGCCGGACCCCGCTCTTCGACCAGTACGCGGACGAGGGCCGCCCCCGCGCGGCCAACGAATGACCCCGCCCGCCCCGGGCACCCCCGTCGCCCCGCCCACCGTGACCAGCGCGGGAACGGATTTCCGCGCACGGGCGTGGGGATGCTAGGGTTTCACCCGTTGCAGGGGCCTGTAGCGCAGTCCGGTAGCGCACCTCGTTCGCATCGAGGGGGTCAGGGGTTCGAATCCCCTCAGGTCCACACAGGACCGTTCGCGGGTTCGCTCGGGAGCGGTTGACGAGACCTCGACCGATCTTCATGATCGGTCGAGGTCTCTGTCGTTTTCGGGAGCTGTTCGACCGTGTCTGGGGTCCCGATATCCGTCTCCGGACTCTTCGGTCGTCTGTGAATCCCCTCGCTGGGTTCTGACAGCACTATCGGCCCGGGCACGGGACGCTTTTCAAGCGGTCACGGGCCGGCTGGCACAGCCTCTCATCACCCGGCAACGGGTTTTTCACCTCGGAGACCCTGCTCCTGAACCGGGTTGCCGCAGTCAGCACGAGCGTAGTGCCGGCGGCGATCAGGACGGCGATCTCAGGGGTTCCAGCGGACGAGGGAGAGCCGCGGACCGCCGGTGAGGTAGCCGCGGAGGGCGCCGCCGGTGGAGGGGACGAAGTTCTCCGGGAGGGCGTCGACGGGAATCCAGCGGACCTGGGAGTGCTTGTCCGGTTCGCGGTTCTCGGGCTCGCCGGACCACTCGTGGGCGGCGAAGACGACGGTGAGGTAGCCGTTGGGGGACTCGACGCCCCGGGCCCCGTGGATGACATGGGCCAGGCGCAGGTGCTCGGCCTTCACGACCAGGCCGGTCTCCTCGCGCAGTTCGCGTACGGCGGTCTCCGTGACGGGCTCGCCGGGGTCGTTCTTGCCGGTGGGCAGATCCCACATCCCCTGCGCGAACTTGGCCCGCGGGCCGCGCTGGAGGAGGACGACGCGGTCGGCGGCCCTGTCGTGGACGATGACGGCCGCTACCAGCAGCGTCATAGACTCCAGCGCGGGCGGGAGAGTGGTGCGGATCTCGTGTTCGGGCTGTGCCACGGTGATCCCTTCGGAAGTCGGGCTTCCGAGCATGTCAGGCTGGACGCTCCGGCGGCCGGGGGCTCGTCGGAGCGGTCAGCAGGTCGAGGGCGTCGCGCAGACCGCGGGGGCGGAGGATGCCCGGCAGGCGCAGCCCCCGCCAGCCCGGCCCGGCGACCAGTACGGCGGGGCGCACGCGGGCGCCGCGCACGCCCCAGGCGGTGGCGCGTACCCGGTGGACCAGGGCGGGATCGGCGGTACGGCGGGTCTGGGACCAAAGGACGACGGCGTACGGCCCGGTGCGGCGCACCGCCTCCTCCATCGCCCCGGCCGGGACGGAGGCGCCGAACATCCGCACGCCGACGCCGTGTTCGGCCAGCCCGGCCGCCAGGACCTCCAGCGGGAGGGTGTGGGTCTCGTCGGGCGCGCAGGCCAGCAGCACCGGGGCGGAGGGCGCGGGGGAGGCGGCGGACACGGAGCGCGGCCGGACCGTCACACGGCGCAGGGCCGAGGAGACATGCCAGGACAGCAGGTGCTCCACCTCCACGTAGCGCTCGCCGGAGGTGACCCACTTGCGGCCCGCCGCCCGCAGGGTGGGCATGATCACCTCCTCCCAGGCGCCGGCCACGCCGTGCGCGGCGATCGCCCGGTCCAGCAGGTCGTCCAGGGCTGGGGCGTCCAGGCGTACGGCCGCGCGGGCCAGGCCCCGGCATTCCCGGCCGACGCTGCCCACGGGGAGGGCGTTGCCGCCGCCGGCGCGGGCCGGTGCGGAGGGTGGCCCGGCGGATTCCGCGGGTGATGCGGGCTCCGCGGGGGCTGCCGGTTCCTCGGGTGCGGGCCGCGCGGGTGCGGGGGGCGCCGGGCCGGGTGAGGCTGTGGCACGCGCCTGGCGGGCGGCCTCCGCCGGAGGCACGCCGGAGGCGGTCAGACGGCACATGGCCTCCAGCGCCGCGATGTCCTCCGGCGACCACCGCCGGTGCCGGCCGCCCTCCCGGACGCTCGGCCCCAGCCCGTACCGCCGGTCCCACGAGCGCAGGGTGGTGGGCGCGACGCCCAGTCGCCGGGCGACGGTGCCGGTGCTGAGGCCCGCCTGCCCGGGCCGGGGCTCCAGGGAATCCGCCATGCGTCCAGAGTAGTCGATGCAGAAACGATGCGACTTGCCCTCGCCTGTCATGCGCTCCACCGTGGTGGTATCGAAGCGCACCCCGCGCCCGGTGTGAGGAGTGAAGCCATGACGCCTGCGACGGTCCAGGTGGCGGCCCCTCGTGCGGAGCCCCGCGCGCGGCCGCGCCGGCCGGTCCCCGGGGGCGCGGCCGCCTCCGAGGAGGAACTGGTCAGGGCCCTGGCGCACGGCGAGGAATGGGCTCTGGCCGAACTCCTCGAACGCTTGGGCACGCTCGTCCACACCCTGTCCGCCCGCGTTGTGGGCGACCGCCAGGACGCGGAGGATGTCACCCAGCAGGTCTTCCTGGCCGCCTGGCGCGGCCGGGGCTCCCACCGGCCCGAGCGCGGCCCGCTGCCGGGCCGGCGCGTCGGCATCACCCGCAGGGTGGCGGCCGGCGCGCCGGCCGCCCGCGCCCGGCGCCACGAGCCGGCCGCGGCGGGCTCCACGTTCCCACCCGCCGCGGCCGGACCCCATCCGGACGAGGTCCTGGACCGCCTCCTGGCCGCCCGCGCGCTGGCGGGGCTGTCCGCGTCCCAGCGCCGGGTGCTCTTCCCGGCCTTCTACGAGGACCTCACCCGCACCGAGATAGCCCGGCGCACCGGCCTGCCTCTGGCACGGCCAAGGCGCACGCCCGCAGGGGACTGCTGCGGCTGCGCCGGCGGATGGATGCCGTCCGGTACACCCTGTGACCTTCCGTCAACCCCCGCGAGGAGGCGGTGACCATGAAAATCCAGGACGAACTGCCCATGGACCACCGGCTGTCCGGTGTCTACCGCTACGGAGCCGCCGCCAGCGGCCTCATCCTGCTGCTCTTCGGGATCCTCGGATTCGCCAACCGGCTCGACTTCTTCGACACCACCGGTTCCGAGATAGCGGGGCTGTCCAGCAACGGCCTGCTGAGCCTGATCTCGGTGACCGTCGGGACGCTGCTGATCGTCGGAGCGTTCATCGGCGGCAACTTCGCCTCCACGCTCAACATGACGGTCGGCGCGCTGTTCATCCTCAGCGGCTTCGTCAACCTCGCCCTGCTGGAGAGGTCCGCCAACATCCTGGCGTTCCGCATGCCCAACGTCATCTTCAGCTTCGTGATGGGCCTGGTCATCCTCACATTCGGGATGTATGGGCGGATAAGTGGCGGACTGCCGCACGACAACCCATACTGGCTCAGGCGCCACCCTGAACAGGCTGCCGCCGAGGAGGAGCGCAGGCGCCGCCTGGCGGCAGCGGGGATCGGCGCACCGGGTCGCACCCCCGAGTCCCTCGGGGCACGGGGGGCCGGCCCGGACCGGCCCGCTCTGAACCGTGACAACCACCGTGAAAGCGCCCAAGGGAGGGCGTAGCGGCACGCCGACCAACCAACCCCCCACAACAGGCGACGGGGAACCAATCCGTGAAATCCGTCGTGAAGTGCATCCGAAGGGCCGGCAGTCCGGAAGAGAGGGTGAAGTCCCGCATCCGAGCGGGGCTCCCACGAAGGGAAATCCCGATGATGAACTCGCGCAGCAGGAAGATCGTGTCCGTCACCGCCGGTGCGTGCGCACTGTCCCTGGCCGTGGCCGTACCCGCCTCCGCGGACGCCCACGAGCAGGGCGAGAAGGCATCGGTCTCGGTCTTCCACGGCGTCCCCGGTCTCACCGTGGACGTCTACGCCAACGGAAACGAGCTACTCCCCGACTTCGAGCCCGGCACCCTGACCGAGCCTCAGTCCCTGGACCCTGGCACCTACGACATCGAGGTCTTCGCGGACGGCGAGGGCCCCGACGGCGACCCCGCCATCCAGAAGAGCGTCGAGGTCCCGGCCGGTGCGAACGCCACGCTCGCCGCGCACCTGAGCGCGGAGGGCGACCCGATGCTCACCGCCTTCGTCAACGACACCTCCAAGGTCCCGGCCGGGCAGTCCCGGCTGACCGTCCGCCACGTGGCCGCCGCGCCCGCGGTGGACGTCCGCGCCGGCGGAGAGCCGGTCATCGAGGGCCTGACCAACCCCAACGAGGAGTCGCTGGAGGTGCCCGCCGGCACGGTCAGCGCCGACGTGGTCCTCGCCGGCACCGACACCGTCGCCATCGGCCCCGCCGACCTGGAACTCGGTGAAGGTGCCAACACCGTCGTCTACGCCTGGGGCAGTGCCGAGGACGAGAACCTCGCGCTGAAGACGCAGACGATCAGCGGCATGGCCTCCGCGCCGGGTGGTGTGGACGCCGGTGAGAGCGGTGCGATGGCAGCGGACAACGAGTCCGCCACCACCTGGCTGGCCTGGGGCACCGCGGGCGCCGTCGCGGTCGCCGGTCTGCTGGCCGCCCGCCGCCGCTACGCCCGGGACAACTGACGGCCATGCGCGCCTCCATCCGGGGTGGGCGGCCCTCCGCGGCGGCCGTGACGGCCGCCGCGGTGGTCGCCGCCGTCCTGGCGGCTCTGCTGGCCTGGTCGCTGCTGCGGCCGTCCGGAGCCGTGGTGCCGCAGGACTTCGGCGACCGGCCGCGGGCCCAGGAGCCCGCGGCCGGGTCGCCGTTCGAGGTCCACGACAGCGAGGCGGAGGGTGCGGACGGCGCCGGGAACGCGTCCGCTCCCGCACCCGAGCCGGTGGCCCTGAGCATCCCCCGGCTCTCCCTGGAGGCCCGCGTCCAGGGCGTCGGGGTCGGGGAGGACGGCACGGTGGAGATCCCCGGGAACGCCGGGCAGGCCGGCTGGTACCGCTACGGGCCGGCGCCGGGCGCGCCCGCCGGATCCGCCGTCGTCGTCGGCCACGTCGACGACCGCACCGGCGACCTGGGCGCCTTCGCCAAGCTGTACGGCGTCCGCGAGGGCGACGACATCACCGTCGAGCGGGAGGACGCCCCGCCACTGCGGTACGAGGTGACGGCCCGTGAGGTGGTCGACCAGGACAGCCTCCCAGACGAGGTGTTCCGGCGCGACGGACGACCGGTGCTGACCCTGGTCACCTGCGCGCCCCCGTTCGACCGCGAAGGCGGCGGTTACCAGAAGAACCTGCTGGTGTACGCCGTCCCGGCCGGGGAGTGAGACCGCAGGGCCGGGCGGGCACGGTACGGTCCGGCGACAGGCCGCTACGGCGTCATGGCGAGGAGGAGGACGGCGTGGACCACTGCGACCCCACCCTGTCGGCCGCGCTCGCCTTCGGCGAGGCCTCCGAACAGGAGATCCGTGCCGCCGAGCGCCATCTGGAGCACTGTGCGGCCTGCCGCGAGGAACTGGCGGCCCTGCGGGAGCTGGCGGCCGCCGCCCGCGGCGCCGCCCCCGCCGACAGCGTGTCCGTACGGCCGCCCCCGCGCGTGTGGGAGGCCATCGCCGCGGAGACCGCCGCCGAACGGCGGGACGGCGGGCGGGACGGTGGAGGGAACGGAACGGCCAGCGGGCCGCGGTGACGCCGGTCAGCCGGCGTGGATCAGCGTGAGGTAGGCCGGCCCCAGCACACCCCGGTAGTGCAGCCAGGCTGACCGGTGCCCCTCCACACGCTCCCGGACTCCGGCGGCCGAGGGATGGTCGCCGTGACCCGCCAGTCACCCCTCGGCGTCGGCCAGGTAGCCCGACTCGAACTCCTCCCACCCGTCCTCGTTCGCCGTCTCGATCCACTCGACCCGGGACCCGGCGCCCACGGCGGCGTCCACCAGGCCCGCGAGGGGAAGGTGGTCCGAGGCGGACGCCCCCGGCCACATGCCCGACAGTTCGGCGGCGGTCGGGGTGCGCTGCCGGAAGCCCTCGCCCAGCAGGACGCGCTCTCCCGGGGAGACCAGCCCGCGGAGCTCTGCGAGGGCGGGGGCGGTGTGACCGGGCGGTCCGACGGAGGTGAGCGCCTGGCTCGCCCCGAGGCACAGCACGAGGTCGGCCGGCCCGCGCGACGCGGCGTCCCGGCGGCCGCGCTCCAGGTCCCCGGCGCCGATGTCCAGGCCCGCGCCCGTGGCGCCGGGCACGGCTTCGAGCACGCGCAGCGTCATCTCGCCCCAGCCGCACCCGATGTCCAGGACGGTGGCGGGGCGGTTGCGGGCGAGGCGCGCCACCATGTGGTCGGCCCGAGCCCCGGAGAGGGGGCCGTGGAAGGCGAGACGGGCCAGCCGGGGCGGCGCGTCGGTGTCGGTCACGCCGGGAACGCCAGCGACGCGGACGGCGGCGGAACAGCGAATATCCGGAAGGCGCCGGACATACGGGGAGGCGGGGAGGCGGGGACGAGCGCGGCGGTACGGACGGAGCGGCGGCCTTGCCGCAGGCGCGCACCCCCGCGTTCCCGGCCCGTCCTGACGGTGGTCACCTGCGCCCCCGTACGGCCCTGAAACGGTTGCCGGAAGAATCCGGCGCCCCCGGTCACTCCCCGTCGGGCGGCCTCACGGTGTCCGGTTCCCCGATCTGCGGCCCTCCGGCCTCCCGCTCCGTGGTGGTGTCCTCGGCGTCCCCCCCGGCCTTCTCGAACAGGGCGAGGCAGGGATGCTCCGCGCTGTGGGAGACCTTCAGGTCGGTGGCCCGCAGCGGCGCCCTCATCTCCGCCAGCGCACCGCGCATCAACCCCAGGTGGACCGAGCACACCACGTCCGGCCGCCGTTCGGCCACCGCGCGGAAGGGGCAGTGGTGCACGCGCAGTTCGGCCGGCCCGTGGGTCCGGTCGGTCCCGAAACCGAGGTCGCCCATCAGCGAGTCGATCCGCTCGAAGGCGTCCTCTGAGGAGACCGACGAGAACGGAGCCGGCCGCTCGACCAGATGGCGTCCCCATTCACGGCCCGCCGCGACCGCGTCCCTGGACGGGCTGGTGGAGGTGGCGGCCAGGTGCCCGGCCAGGATCTCGGCGAGCACCCGGTACCCGCCCGGGGGCTCGGTGGTTTTCCCGGAGACGGCCGTGTAGGTCAGTTTCGGCCGGCCCGGGCCCCCGCGGTCGGCCCGCCCTTCCGTCACCCGGCCGTCCTTGGTGAGCCGGGCCAGGTGGAACCTGACCGTGTTGGCGTGCAGTCCGAGCTCGTCCGACAGTTGCCGCACGGTGAGGGACTGCCCGGTTCGCCGCAGGGTTTCGAGGACGGCCTCCCGGGACGCGCCGGAGAGCCCGGAAGGGTTGCTGGAGGAATGAGAAGTTTTCATCCTATCAACGCCCGAAATAGTCGTGGGAACCGGGATTGTTCTGAGAAATTTGTCTCCAGCGTAACAAGGGTGCGGCCGGGTTGTTCCGTTCCGGCGTGCAGCCCCGCTGCGGACAGGACCGGCGTCACTGGTGAGGCCGGGTGGGGTGAGGGGCGCCCGGCGGACACGGGACCGTGTGCGCCGGGCGCCGGATTCCATCGTCCCGCCGCGGTGGCCGGGACGTCTCAGGGGGTGGTCAGTGCGCCTCCGCGGGGCCGTCCCCCGCCACGATCAGGCCGGCGGCGCCGCGTGACAGGTCCCTCATGATGTGGTTCACGAAGGTGTAGCTGCCGGCCTGGTCGACGGTGAACTCCACGAACCCGCCCTGGGTGGGGGCCAGGTCCAGGGTCTGGGAGCCGCCCTTGTCGGCGCTGTCCGGCTTCAGCACGTAGCTTCCCTCCTTCCACACCGTGTCGAAGATCAGGCCGACGGTGTGGAACGCCAGGGGCTCGTTGATCGCGGCGTTGTCGACCCAGATGCGGACCCGGTCGCCGACGTCGACCTTGATCGGCTTGTGGACGTACTGGTTGTGGTAGCCGTTGAAGACCACGCCGTCGTTCTCGCCGGCCATCATCTTCTTCAGGTCGGAGGCCTTGCCCTCAGGGCCCAGGTACAGCTCGGACTGGACCAGGGAGATCTCCTTGTCCACCTTCGGCAGGTTCGGCGGGTCGACGATCACCGCGC
Source organism: Streptomyces shinuiensis (assembly GCF_043660855.1). NCBI lineage: Bacteria > Bacillati > Actinomycetota > Actinomycetes > Kitasatosporales > Streptomycetaceae > Streptomyces > Streptomyces shinuiensis. The sequence goes on from NZ_JBIHML010000001.1 coordinate 3,576,012, forward strand.
CGAACATTCCGTTGCCCATGTGGTGGATCATCGGGGCGACGCCGCAGTGGTAGGTGAAGATGCCGGCGTGCTTGGCCTTGAACTCGTAGACCAGCGACTCGCCCGGCTTGATGGGCCGCATCTCCACGTTCGGCGCCACCTCGGAGGCGTGGAAGTCGATGGAGTGGTCCATCGATCCGTCGTTGATCAGGGTGACCCGGAAGGTGTCACCCACCTTGCCCCGGAGGGTGGGGCCCGGGGCGGTGCCGTTGTAGGTCCAGACGGTCTGGGTCACGCCGGGGGCGACCTCGGCCTTCTTCTCCTTCACCCGCAGTTCCACCTTGTGGAGCTTGCCGGCGGGGGCGGGCTCGAGCGTCGGGTCGACCGCCTTCCACTTCGCGGACGGCTTGGCGTTCGCGTCGATCTTCGCGCTGTCGTCGGCCTCGGCGGTGCCGGAGTCTCCCCCGGCGGCCGCGGTGCCGCCCTTGACCTTGATGGCGAGCACCATTCCGGCGTCCTTGTGGCCCTCGACGGTGCACCACGCCTCGGTGGACTCGTTGATCGGCCCCCAGTCGAGGGTGGCCGACGCGCCGGGCTTGAACACCGTCGGGTCCTCGCCCTTGAGGCCGAGGGTGTGCTCCATGGCGCCCTTGTTGGTGACGTTGAGCTTGAGCTTCGCGCCGGCCGGTATCTCGATCGAAGCGGGCTTGACGTACATCTCGCCGAGTTCGATGTCGAAGGTCATGGTCTTGCCCGCGCCGGGGGCCGCCGCGGGAGCGGCGTCGGCGCCGGGCGCGGCCGCCCCGGCGGACGACCGGTCGGGCTGGAAGACCCCGACCAGTGCCATCCCGATCACGAGGCCCAGCGCGAGCGCGATGCTCACCACCGGTATGAAGGGGGTGATGACGCGCAGGAGTGCCTGCGGTCTTCCCTGAGGGGAATCCGTGTTGACGGACACGGTCGTACTCCAGTCTTGACGGTTGGGGACGGGGTGGGTGGGGGGGAGATCCCGAGAGGGTGACGGGGGGAGAGGGGCGGGGAGGCCGCTCCGTCAGCTCACGACCATTTCGGTGAACATGCCGAACATGCCCGACTTGCCTTCGGAGTGCGGGAAGATGTGGCAGTGGAAGGCCCACTTGCCCGCCCGGTCGGCCTTGACGAGCACGCTGTACCGCTCGCCGGGTGCGACGTTCACGGTGTCGGCCTTGTAGGGTTCCTTCAGGGGGAAGCCGTCCTTGGCGACGACCAGCTGGTCCAGCCCGTGCAGGTGCATCGGGTGCGCCATGGTGCCCGCGTTGACGTAGTGGATGAGGACCGACTCGCCCTTGCGGACCCGGATGGGTTCGGTGGCGGGGAACGACTTGCCGTTCAGGGACAGGCCGATGCTGCCCGCGTCCTGGAGCTGCATCGGTATCTCGTGGTCGGCCTTGATCTTGTCCGGCAGGGGCATGTCCCCGATCAGGAAGGCACCCCACAGACCGTTGGACACCTGCTCGGTGCCGTTGTGGTGCGAGTGGTACCAGCCGACGGACGCGCGCTCGGCCTTGATCTTGTACGTGAAGGTGTCGTCCGGCGGGACCGGGTCCTGGGTGATGTTCGCGACGCCGTCCATGGCGTTCTCGATGGGGATGCCGTGCCAGTGGATCACGGTGGACTGCGGCAACTTGTTCTTGAGGACCACCTCGACCTTGTCGCCGACGTCGACGCGGAGGGTGGGGCCGGGGACCATCCCGTTGTAGGACATGGCATCGACCACCTTGCCCGGTTCGACCTCCCACTTCACGGGCTTGGCGGTGAGCGTGAACCGCTTGGTCCCGTCCTCCAGGATCTTGGGCTTGATGACCTGCGCGCCCCTGCCCTCGGTCTTGGCCGGGAACGACTTGTCGCGCTTGGCCATCATTTCGTCCATGGACTTCCAGTCCTGGGCCTCCTGGTCCCCGGCGGAGGTGCCGGGGGAGGCGGGTGACGGGTCGTCGTCGTGCGTCGCGCCGTGGTCCGCCGCGGCACCGGCCGCCGGTGCCGGAGCGGGAGAGGTGGCCGGGGAGAAGGACCACCAGGGGACAGCGAGTGCCACTGTGAAGGAGACGGCGCCTACCAGCGCCTTTGTTCTCAACATGCTGCCTTCCTCGGGCTGGCTCGAGTGAGTGCCTAGTTTTTATCATAAAAAACAAGTGTCGTGTGTGTCTCGCAGGTCACATCCCGGTGGTGCGGCCCCGGTGGCCGGTCGACCCGCCGCGTCGCCCGGGTGGCCGCGGTCCGACCTCCCGGGCCGGATCGAATCCCTCTGGACTGGAGTTGAGGGGTTGGCGGGCGCCCGGAGGGTCGGCGGGGCAGGGGCTTGGGGTGGCGGCCCTTGTGTCGCCTGTCGAAGAGGCGGGGGTGAGAGAGAGGTTGTTTTTATGGTAAAAACTCTTCACCATCTCTGGCCGACTGGAGAACCCCCATGCGCCATGCCCTGCGCCGAGGCACCCTGGCCGCCGTGTCGGCGGGTGCCCTCCTGCTGGCGGCGGCCGGCCCGGCCGCCGCCCACATCACCGTCGACCCGCGCAGCACCGAGGCCGGGGGCTGGGCCAAGCTCACCTTCCGCGTTCCCACCGAACGGCCCGACGACGCGACCGTCCGGGTCGAGGTCGTCCTGCCGCAGGACCAGCCGCTCGCCTCGCTCTCCGTGCGTCCGACCCCCGGCTGGAAGGCCGAGGTCAAGAAGCGGAAGCTGTCCGAGCCGCTCGTCGTCCACGGCGACAGGAGCATCGACGAGGTCGTCTCCCGGATCGTGTGGACCGGGGGAGAGATACGGCCCGGAGAGTTCCAGGAGTTCGACGTCTCCGCCGGTCCGCTGCCCGAGGACGCGGACCGGATGGTCTTCAAGACCCTCCAGACCTACGACAGCGGCGAGGTGGTCCGCTGGATCGAGGAGCCCGCCGAAGGTGGCGAGGAGCCTGAGCGTCCCGCCCCCGTCCTCGCCCTGACTCCCGCGGCGGCCGCGGTGGACGATGCCCCCTCGGAAGCCGCGGCAGACGATGCCCCCGCGGCTTCCGAGGGCTCCCCGGAGGCGGCCGCACCGGCGGCGGAGGGGACGCAGGACGCGGCGGCCAGGCTGCTGGGCGGCGCCGGACTCGGGGCCGGTCTGGCCGGCCTTCTGGCGGCCGTCGCGGTACGGCGCCGGACCGGGCGCACCACCGACCGCGCCGGGTCGTGAACCGGGCCGCCTGCGCCCCGTCGGCCCCGCCGGGGCGCAGGGCACCGTCCGCACCGCGGCTCGTCGCGGCCCTGGTGCTCGGCGCGATCGGCGGGTTCCTGCTCCTGCTGACGGCGACGGCCGCCCCGGTCGCGGCACACGCCGAACCGGTCGTCACCACACCGGCGAACGGAGCGGCTCTCGAGCGGGCGCCGGAGACCGTCACCGTGCGGTTCGGCGAACGGGTCCGACCCGTCCCCGACGGGCTGCGCGTCCTCGGTCCCGACGGCACCCGGGTGGACACCGGGGAGGCGCCTGCCGACCCCGAAAGCATCGCGGCCACGCTCAGGGACGGCCTCGGCGACGGGGCCTACACCGTCTCCTGGCGCGCCGTCTCCGCCGACTCCCACCCGGTCCACGGCGCCTTCACCTTCACGGTCGGGCGGACGGGCTCCGCCCAGCCCCCGCCGCCGGGCGCCGGCCCGGGCACCGACCCGGTACTCGGCGCCCTGGTGACCCTCACCCGCGGCGCGGGCTACGCGGGCTTCGCCCTGCTCGCCGGCGCGGCCGGGACGCTGCTGCTGACGGCTGTGCCGGGTGCCGCCCGCGCGAGGCTGAACCGGCTGGCCGCCGGCGGAGGACTGCTCGTCGTCGTGGCCGCGGGCGCGGACCTGGTCGCGCAGGGCCCCCACGCGGCCGGAGCGGGCCCGGGGGGCCTCCTCGACCCGCGGTTCCTGGAGCCGGTGCTGACCGGACGGACGGGCATCGCACTCCAGGTGCGGGCCGCGCTCACCGCCCTCCTGCTGGTGCTGGTGGCTACGGACCGGCTGCGGCCGCCCTCCGGGCGATCCCTCCTCCGTCGCCTGGCGGTCGCGGTACTGCTCGCCGCCGTGGCCGCCACCTACGCCGCGACCGGGCACGCGGCCACCGGGCACCTGGTCCCCCTGGCGCTGGCCGCCGGCGTACTGCACCTGCTGGCAATGGGGCTCTGGCTAGGCGGGCTGGTCGCCCTGGGACTTCTGTGTGCCGGGCGGACCGGCTCCGAGCCACCGACCGCGGCCATCCGCCGGTTCTCGCCACTGGCCGCCTGGTGCGTCGCCGTGCTGGCCGTCACCGGGCTCTTCCAGGCGAACCGTCAACTCGGCGATCCGGCAGCTCTGCTGGACAGCGGATACGGCCGGCTGCTCGTCGCCAAGACGGCGGCCGTCCTCGCCGTACTAGCACTGGCGTACCGTGCGCGTCGCTGGGTGCGCGCGCACGGTACGCCGTACGCCGCCCCGCCCCCGGCCGGCGCGCTGCGCACCGTGCGGCGCACCCTCGCGGTCGAAGCGGTGGGCGGTGCGCTGGTGCTCATCCTGTCGACCCTGCTGGCCGGCTCGGCCCCGCCACGGGACGTCCCCGCTCCGCCGGCGGGCCCCGCCGCCGTACGGATGGAGGCCGGTTACGACACCGGCGGTGCCGCCGGCCGCGGCACCGTCACGGCCCGGATCGTCCGGCGGGGCGACAGGACCGGGCTGGACCTGCGGCTTGCCGCACCCTCCGGCAAGCCCGTACGGCCGGAGGAGGTCACCGCCGCCTGGACGCTGCCCGCACTCGCCCTCGGTCCCCTGCCGGCGGACCTGGAGCCGGCCGGACCGGGCCGCTGGCGGGGTACGACGCGGCTGTCGCCGGACGGCGACTGGCGACTGGCGGTCACCGTCCGCACCTCCGACGTGGACGTGGCCACCGTGGTCTTCGACGGCATCGTGGCCGCTCCCGGTCCTGCCGGCCGGCCGGCAGGACCTGAGGGCGGGGGCGGGGAGCGGCGGTGAGGGGCGGGCCTCAGCGCAGCGGCTTGGCGTAGCAGCGGCTGTCGGGCTCGTGGCGGTAGATCCCGAACTTCTCGGTGGGCGTGTAGCCGCTCGACTCGTACAGCGCCATCGCCTCCGGCTGCGCGGTGCCGGTCTCCAGCACCATCCGCAGCCGCCCCGCCTGCCGTGCGTCCTCCTCCAGCAGGGCCAGGATGCGGCGGGACAGCCCCCGGCGCCGCGCCTCGCGGACCACGAACATCCGCTTGAGCTCGGCGTCGCCGTCGCGGTAGTTCTCCCCGTTCTCGTCCATCGCCCGCCAGCCGCCGGTGGCCACGGGCCGGTCCCGCTCGTCGTGCGCGATCAGGAACAGGCCGTTCGGCGGCGAGAACATCCCGGGGTCCAGAGGTGTGACATCGCCCTCGCCGCCGTAGCGCTCGGCGTACTCCAGCTGCACCAGATCGGTGAGCTTCGCGGCGTCGGGGTGGTCGTAGGCGACGGGCGTGATGCGCATGGCCGCATCGTAAGGTGCCGGGGTGCTGACGATTTCGACGGTCAATGTGAACGGGCTGCGCGCCGCCGCGAAGAAGGGTTACACCCAGTGGCTGGCCGCCACCGACGCGGATGTGGTGTGCCTGCAGGAGGTGCGTGCCGAGCCGGACCAACTCCCCGGCGGGGTACGCGATCCGGAGGGCTGGCACGCGGTGTACGCCCCGGCCGCAGCCAAGGGACGCGCGGGTGTGGCGGTGCTCACCCGGTGCGCGCCCGAGGATGTGCGAGTGGGGTTCGGGGTGAGCGAGTTCACGGACTCCGGCCGCTATCTGGAGGTGGACCTGCCGGGCCTGACCGTCGCCAGCCTCTACCTGCCCTCGGGCGAGGCCGGCACCGAGCGGCAGGAGGAGAAGGAGCGCTTCATGGCGGCCTTCCTGCCCTATCTCGCCGGGCTGCGCGAGCGCGCCGCCGCGGCCGGCCGCGAGGTCCTGGTCTGCGGCGACTGGAACATCGCCCACCAGGAGGCCGACATCAGGAACTGGAAGGCCAACCGGAAGAACTCCGGCTTCCTGCCCGAGGAGCGCGCCTGGCTCGGCCGGGTCCTCGGCGAGGCGGGCTACGCCGACGTGGTCCGCCGGATGCATCCGGATCAGGACGGGCCGTACTCGTGGTGGTCCTACCGGGGCCGAGCCTTCGACAACGACGCGGGATGGCGCATCGACCTGGTTTGCAGTTCGCCTGGCCTGGCGCAGCGGGCGGTGAAGGCATGGGTCGAGCGGCCGGCTACGCATGCGGAGCGCTGGTCCGACCATGCCCCCGTGACGGCGGTCTTCGAGGCGTAGGCCAGGGCAGCAGCAGGACGACAGCGACAGAAAGTCGAGTTTGGTCACAGCTCTCCAGCTACCTCTGCAGACACCTATCTATTTCTTGCGTAGAGGGAACAGTGGAACCGTAACCAAACAAGATTAAGTAGTGAGCTGCCCCGAGTTTCGTGGAGTCCGCGATCGTGTGATCAAGCGGTCTGCGGGACTTCGTCCAGTTGCGCCCAGTGCGCCTGTTCGTACTCGTCGGGTGGTGCGTAGCCCAGGGCGGAGTGGAGGCGTTCACCGTTGTACCGCGTGACCCACCGGAAGACGGCCCGCTCGGCCTCGTCGAAGTCCCGCCATGGGCCCTGATGCTCAATCAGTTCGGCCTTGAACGTGCCGTTCAGTGCCTCGGCCATCGCGTTGTCGTAACCGTCCGAGACGGAGCCCACCGACGCTGAGGCACCGACCTCCGCGAGACGTTCCGTATAGCGAATGGATACGTATTGCGACCCTCTGTCGCTGTGGTGGATGAGCCCGGCGTCCTTCTTGATCTTCTGCCGCCACAGCGCCATTTCCAGCGCGTCCAGCGGCAGGTCGGTGCGCAGGTGGGTGGCGGCCTCGGCCTGGCGGACCCAGGACCTCAGGGCTTCCTTGTGGATGCCGAGGTCGCGGGCGACGTGGGCCACAGGACGGCCTGTCGAGCGGACCTCGCGCACCGCGCGCTCACGCAGCTCATCAGGATATTTACGGGGCGCTGGCATTACTCGTGGTTCTCCTTACGCCTGGAAGCGTAACCCAGGCTTCAGGGACTCCACGAAGATCAGTGCAGCTCATGCCGGGCAGCGTGCTGGACTCTGAACCGTCCGGGTTGCGCATCGACTACCACGTGGCCACCGAGCCGCTGGCGCAGCGGGCGGTGAAGGCGTACGTGGAGCGCGCGGCCGATCACGCGGGCCGGTGGAGCGACCACGCGCCGGTGACCGTCGTCTACGCGCCCTGACGGCCGGAGGCGTCTCCGCCGCCGTCCCCGTCTGTGCCGCCCTCCCCGTCCCCGCCGCTTCCCGCGCCGCCCTCGCCACGCCCGCCCGGCAGGAGGCTCGTGGCCAGCCGGCGGGATTCCGCCAGCAGGGGGCCCAGTACCGACAGCCCATCCGGGACGGCGGCGGCGTGCCGGGGGAGATCGGCGCGGAGCCGGTCCTGCTCGACGCGGATCTCCCCGACGGCCTCGCGCAGTTCGCGGCGGGCCGTCTCGGGGGCGTCGCCGGTGACCGTGCGCCCGTAGGCGTTCAGGGCGGCGGCCACCTGACGGAGGAAGCCGACGTAGGGGCGGGTGACCTCATGGCCGGGACGGGGTACGTCGTCGCCCTCGTCGGCGGCCTCCAGCAGGGTCCGGGTCAGGACGGTGAGGCGTTCGGCGACGTCCTCCAGGGTGGCCAGCGTCTCCTCGTACACCGCCGTCAGCCGCGCAGCCTCGGCGCGGCGGCGGCTCTCGGGGTTGAGGCGCACGCTCTCGCGGCTCCAGCCGACCGCGGACTCCACGCCGCGGATCAGCCGGGGCAGCCGACAGGCCCGGTCATACCAGGCGCGGACGCGGTCGTACTCCCAGGGCTCGTCCAGGCCGTCCGCGACCTCGGTCACGATCTCCCGCGCCTCGCGGACGGCGGAGTCCACCGCCTCGCGCGCGCTGCGCAGATGGACGGGCGGCAGGACGAGCGCGTTGACGCCGACGCCGACGGCGGTGCCCAGCAGGGCGGCCAGGACACGGGAGACGGCCGAGTCGAGCGTGGCCTCGCCGGGGACGAGGGTGAACAGGGCGGCGGTGGAGGCGTAGATGCCCTGGGCGCCGAAGCGCGGCCAGTTGCCCAGCAGGGTGGTGACGGGCAGGACGAGGATCATCACCAGCACCGGATGGCCCAACGGGATGACCAGGGCCGCGGCGAGCACCGTGCCGAGGGTGATCGCCATCGTCTGCTGGAGCCCCTGCCACACCGAGCGGTAGACGGTGGCCTGCACCAGGACCACCGCCACCCAGGGCGCCATCAGGGCGAAGGCGTCGGGCAGCAGCCAGGTGGCGGCCAGCCAGGCCAGGACGGCGGCGAGCGCGGCCTTGAGGGACTGGACTACGGCGTCGCGCTCCCGGCCCGGCCCCCGCCGGGCGCGGCGCAGGGAGCGGGCGCCCCAGGAGACCTCGGCCCGCACCGCACGCACGGCGCGGGTCGCGGGGGAGGGGCGGTCGGAACGCGTCGTGGACCCGGACTGTGTGTGCACCATCGAGGTACGGGTTGCCGTGCGGGCGGCGGCCATACATGTGCTTCACGGGCACCGTGCCGCGAATGGTCCGTCATCGGGCCGCCGGCCCGTTCAGCCGCCGGACCGGCTCCGAGACTCCCCGTCCGGTTCCGGCCCTTCGGCTTCCCCGTCCGGCCGGGACCAGCTCTCCAGCTCCGCGCGGACGCGGCGGTCCATGGCCAGCGCCAGTTCGACGTCGACCACCTGCTCGGCCAGCGGGCGCAACCGGTCCATCACGTCCGACAGGCGCCGCAGGTCGTCGGGGGAGAGTTCGCGGACGTCCGTGAACAGATGGACGCGGACGAGGTTGGTGAACAGGTCGGCGACGGCGTCGGCGTGCTCGCGCACCACGCGCCCGGCCTCCAGCACGGCCCCCAGCGGGATGCCCTCGCCCACCAGGGCGGTGGAGGCGTCGAGCAGGCGGCGGCTGACGTGGACGACCTCGTCGCCGTCGACGGCGACGTAGCCCAGGTCCAGGGCGGCGGCGAGGTTGCCGGAGGTGACCTCGCCGGGGAAGTGCGCGGCCAGGTCCTCGGGGGTGAGGCGGACGGGGGTCTCCTGTGACCAGGGGGAGACGAGCGCGCTCTCCAAGCCGAGCAGTTCGGCCGTGCCGCCCGCGTCCCGGCCCTTCTCGAAGGCGTCGATCAGGTCGGCGATCCCGCCGAGGGTGTGGCCGCGGGCCAGCAGTGCGGAGATCGTCCGCAGCCGGTTGAGGTGGTGCTCGTTGTACCAGGCGATGCGGCCCTCGCGGCGCGGCGGCGGGAGGAGTCTGCGCTCGCGGTAGAACCGCAGGGTGCGCACGGTGATGCCGGCCGCCCCGGCGAGTTCGGCCGTGCGGTACTCGGCGGGCGGGGCCGTGCCGTCCTCCTCGGGTCCGGTCCGCGCGTGCGCCGCGCCGTCCGCTCGTCCGCTGTCCGCCGATGTCCTGTCCGCCACACCGGAGAGCCTATGCGGCGGGCGCGGCCGGGTGCCCGGGACAGGGGTGCAACCGGCGGTAACTTTCCCTCGCCGCACCCCTACCCATGGGTACGTTCCTGCTCTACTCTCCAACCATGCCAGTGATTACTGGCGTGTTTGATGGGCGAGGACACAGAGGACACACCGGAGTCGGGAGGCGGCATGGCCGGACACGAACACGTACGGGTGGCGGTGATCGGGTCGGGATTCGGAGGCCTGGGCGCCGCCGTACGACTGCGCCGCGCGGGCATCACGGACTTCGCCGTACTGGAGCGCCGCGACTGCGTGGGCGGCACCTGGCGCGACAACAGCTACCCCGGGTGCGCCTGCGACGTGCCATCCCACCTCTACTCGTTCTCGTTCGCGCCCAACCCCGACTGGCCGCGGAACTTCTCCGGACAGGAGCACATCCGCGCCTATCTGGAGAAGGTCGCCGACACCTTCGGGCTGCGCCCCCACATCCGCTTCAACTCCGAGGTGCTGGGCGCCCGCTGGGACACCGGGGCGCTGCACTGGGAGATCGAGACAGGCCGCGGCACCCTGACCGCCGACATGCTCGTCTCGGCCACCGGCCCGCTCTCCGACCCGAAGATCCCCGACATCCCCGGCCTGGACGGCTTCACCGGCAAGGTCTTCCACTCCGCCCGGTGGGACCACGACTACGACCTGCGCGGCAAGCGCGTCGCCATGATCGGCACCGGCGCGTCCGCCATCCAGATCGTCCCCTCGATCCAGCCGCTGGTGGACAGACTCACCCTCTTCCAGCGCACCCCGCCGTGGGTCATGCCGCGCATGGACCGGGAGATCACCGGGGCCGAGCGCTGGCTGCACGCCAAGGTGCCCCCCACACGCGCGCTGCGCCGCCGGATGCTCTGGCTGATCAGGGAGTTCCAGGTCGGCGCCTTCACCAGGCACCCCGCACAGCTCGGTCTGGTGGAGAAGCTCGCCAGGCACCACATGACCAAGGCCGTCAAGGACCCGGTGCTGCGCGCCAGGCTGACCCCCGGCTACCGCATCGGCTGCAAGCGCATCCTGCTGTCCAACACCTACTACCCGGCCCTGGTCCGGCCCAACGTGGACGTGGTCGCCTCCGGTCTGAAGGAGGTGCGCGGCAACACCCTGGTGGCCGCCGACGGCACCGAGGCCGAGGTGGACGCGGTGGTCTTCGGCACCGGCTTCCACGTCACCGACATGCCGATCGCCCGGCGGATCACCGGCGCGGACGGCATCACGCTGGCCGAGGCATGGAAGGACGGCATGGAGGCGCTGCGCGGCTCCACGGCCACGGGCTTCCCCAACTTCATGACCGTCATCGGGCCCAACACCGGCCTCGGCAACAGCTCGATGATCCTCATGATCGAGGCGCAGCTGAACTACATGGTCGACTACCTCGGGCAGTTGGGGACGCTCACCGCCGGATCGGCCGGCCGGGCCGCGCTCGACGCCCGCCCCGAGGCGGTGCGCTCGTGGACCGAGCACGTCCAGCGGCGGATGACGCGCACCGTGTGGAACACCGGCGGCTGCGACAGCTGGTACCTGGACGCGAACGGCCGCAACACCACCGTGTGGCCGGGCACGACCGGCGAGTTCGCGAAGGTGACCAGGCAAGTGGACCTGGCCGAGTACGAGGTGCTGCGGGCCCCGGCCCGCGCCGGACAGCGGAAGGCGGAGGCGACCCGATGAGCCGTGGATCCCGTGCGACCGGCGGACCGTACGCCCCGCCCGCCCCCCGCCGCGAGCTGACCGTCACCTCCGCCGACGGCTCCCGGCTGCACGTCGAGGAGCACGGGCGCGAGGAAGGGCCCACCGTCGTCCTGGTGCACGGCTGGACCTGCTCGACCGCCTTCTGGGGCCCCGTGGTCCGGCGGCTGGCCGGCGGCCACCGGGTGTTCGTCTACGACCAGCGCGGCCACGGCCGCTCCCCGGCCGTCGGCCCCGACGGCTACAGCACCGACGCCCTCGCGGACGACCTGTGCGCCGTCCTGGACACCGCCGTGGGCACCGCCGGGTCCCGGGCGATCGTCGCCGGGCACTCCATGGGCGGCATGACGGTCATGGCCGCCGCCGGGCGCCCGCAGGTGCGCGAACGCGTCGCCGCCGCGCTGCTGTGCAACACCGGCAGCTCCCGGCTGCTGCACGAGTCCACCGTCGCGCCGCTGAGAGCGGGGAAGCTGCGCCACCGGATCCAGAAGGCCGTACTGGGCTCCAGCCTGCCGCTGGGGCCGGTGACGCCGCTGGGCATGCGCGTCCTGCGGTACGCCACGATGGGGCCCGGTGCGACGAAGGAGCAGATGGATGCGTGCGCCCGGATCGTCCACGCCTGCCCGCGCACCGTACGCGCCTCCTGGGCCCGGAAGGTCCTGGCCGTGCTGGACCTGGACGCGCGGCTCGCCGCCCTGGACCTGCCCGTCGGCGTCATCGCCGGCGAGAAGGACCGGCTCACCCCGCCGGTGCACGCCCGCCGCCTCGCCGGGGCGCTGCCGAACTGCACCGGCCTGACCGAACTGGCCGGCCTGGGGCACATGACGCCCCTGGAGGACCCCGACGCCGTCGCCGGCGCGGTGGCCGCGCTGGTACGCGACCACCTCGCGGCGGACACGGCGCACGACGCGGAGCGGAACACACCGCCGGACACACCGCCGGCCGAGGCGCCGGCCGGGAAGGAGAGCGCGTAATGGCACGCAGAGACCTCCAGGGCCAGGTCGCGGTGGTGACGGGCGCGGCCCGGGGCGTGGGCGAACTCCTCGCCCGCAGGCTGGCGGCGCGCGGCGCGCGGCTCGCGCTGGTCGGACTGGAGCCGGACGAGCTGAAGAAGGTCGGCGAGACACTGCCGACGGACTCCGCGCACTGGCACGCCGACGTCACCGACCACGCGGCCATGTCCCGTGCGGCCCGCGAGGTGCGTGAGCGCTTCGGCGCGGTGGACATCGTCGTCGCCAACGCCGGCGTGGCCACCGGCGGTCCCTTCACCGGCTCCGACGAGACCGCCTGGCGCCGGGTCATCGAGGTCAACCTGATGGGCAGCGCCACCACCGCCCGCGCCTTCCTGCCCGCCCTGATCGAGTCGCGCGGCTACCTGCTCCAGATCGCCTCGCTCGCCGCGCTCACCCCGGCCCCGATGATGACGGCGTACTGCACCTCCAAGTCGGGTGTGGAGGCCTTCGCGCACAGCCTGCGCGCGGAGGTCGGCCACCAGGGCGTGCGCGTCGGCGTCGGCTACCTGAGCTGGACCGACACCGACATGGTGCGCGGCGCCGACCAGGACGAGGTGCTGCGCGACCTGCGCGGCCGGCTGCCCTGGCCGGCCAGCAGGACCTATCCGCCGGGCCCGGCGGTGGACCGGATCGTCGCGGGCATCGAGCGGCGCTCGTTCCACGTCTACGGGCAGTGGTGGCTGCGCGGCATGCAGTCGGTCCGCGGCTGCCTGCCGGGGATCATCGGCCGGGTCGGCCAGCGCGAGATGAGGCACTTCGCCCCCCGCCTGGCCGCTGCCGGCCCCCGCGGCCTGGTCGGCGCGGGCGGCGCGGCGGACGAGAAGGAGCGCACGGAGGGCTGAGGGCCGGCGCCGCCGGGCCGAGGGCCTCCCGGGCGGTGTGCCGGCGGGCGGGGGAGGGGCGGGCCCCCGCCCGCCGGGGGCGTCAGCCGCGCCGGGAGGCGGAGCCGGCGGCGCACGTCGCGGACAGCAGCTGGGCGTCGAGCAGGCCGCCGTCGGCCAGCCGGCTGCCCCTGGAGTAGGCGCCCAGTACCGCCTTCGCCAGCGGCAGCGCCCCGGGGGGACGGCGGGTCAGCGGGTCGACCCACGCACTGACGGCCGCGTCGAGCCCCCCGGCCGGTACCACTTTGTGGAGGATGGACAGGTCGTGCGCCTGCGCCGCGCCGAAGGGGGCGCAGGTGAGGATGAGTTCACGGACCCTGGCGGTCCCCGCCTCGGCCAGCAGGCGCGGCAGGACGCCGCCCCACACGGGCGCTATGCCGAGGGCTATCTCGGGAAACCGGAACCGGCAGGTGTCCGTGCCCACCCGCAGGTCGCAGAAGACCGCGAGGGCGAGACCGGCCCCGACGACCTTCCCGTGGAGCCGGGCGACGCTGACCGCGCTCGTGGTGTCCAGGGCCTCGCAGACGCGCCGGGCCTTGTCCGCGATCACGCGGAGTTCCGCACCGGTGGGGTCGGCCTCCAGCGTCGCCGCGAACTCCTCGCGATCAGCGCCCAGGCAGAAGTGCTCGCCCGCTCCGGAGAGGACGAGCACCCGGATCCCGGGGCGGTCGTTGACCGTGCCGAGCACGTCGAGGAGTTCGTCGAGGATGTCCGCGGTCAGGGTGTTGCCGGTCTCCGGGCTGTTCAGCACCACGTTCAGGACGGGGCCGTCGCGGCTGACCCGGAGGGCCTTGTAGTCGTGGACGTCCTCGTTCGCAACTCTTCTCACGGCAACCTCAGGGTAGGGCTACGGGCAGGGTCAGCAGACGCCGGAAGGCGACTCGGGGGGCCCACTCCGGCGGGCGGGCCGGGCGGAGCGCGGGGAAGCGTTCCAGGAGCGCGGTCAGCAGGGTCGTGGCCTCCAGGCGGGCCAGGGGCGCGCCGAGGCAGTAGTGGATCCCCCCGCTGAAGCTCAGATGCGCCGCCTTGCGGCGGATGTCGAAGACGTCGGGGTCGGTGTGCCGGGCCGGGTCCCGGTTGGCCGCGCCCACCATGAGGTGCACCGTCCGGTCCGCGCGGACATCGGTACCGGCGATGGTGAGGTCCTTGGCCGCCACCCGGCTGATCACGTGTGTGGGGGCGTCGTAGCGCAGCACCTCCTCGACCGCGCCGGGCACGTGCTCGGGGTGGGCGCGGAGCCACGCCCACTGCCGCGGGTGATCCAGCAGGAGCCGCACCATGGTGGACAGCAGGGTAGAGGTCGTCTCCAGGGCGGCCAGCAGCACGAACAGGGCGGTGTGGCAGACGGCCTCGTCCGCGGTGTCCCGGTCGGGCTCGGCCTCGTCCCAGAGCCGGATCCACGCCGACACCGGGTCGGGGCCGGGGTCGGCACGCCGCTCGCGCACCAGGGCCGCGAAGTACGCGTGCAGCTCCGTCGTGGCGGAGTCCGAGAGCGCCAGCTGGCTGGCCGAGGGCAGGAGTTCCTGGGCGAACACCTGGTCATGGGTCAGGTCGCGCAGTAACGGGTAGTCGGACGGCGGCAGCCCGAGCCACCGCCCTATCGTGACCACGGGGAGTTCCTCGCTGACCAGCATCCCGAAGTCGGCCTCCCCCGAGGCGAGTCCACCGGCGAGCCGGTCGAGCAGGCCTCCGGTCGTCTCGGCGATCACGGGGCGCAGGGCCTCCAGGGATCCACGGTCGAGCACCCTGCCCGTCGCCCTGCGGGCGCGGGTGTGCTCCGGGGGGTTGAGCGCCGGCAGGGTCCTGCCCATCATGCGCGAGGAGGCCGCGCTCCAGCGCGTCGACCCTCCCTGGCGTAACCGCCAGTCGGCGTCGGGGACGAGCCAGTCCCTGCTGCGCAGGATCCGGTCGCACAGGTCGAAGGACGTGACGAGCAGCCCTCCCCAGGGAGCCGGGACGACATCACCCATCGACCGGAGTTCCGCGTAGTAGGGGAACGGGTCCCTCTGCCCGTTCCCCGTTCTTAACCTGGAGAAAAGGGCTACCACGGAACGCCGGTCGACAGCCGGGGATTTCACGCGGGTGACTCCTTCGGTAGATCGGTCGGATCAGCCCGACGTGTCTACCCGCGTGGATAAAACGTCATGCGAGCATGCGCGGACAGGTGTTGTTACCTGGGTCACGCACCCGTCAGCCACTTCAGGAACGAACTCCACCGTGTGGTCTTGGCCGGCCGGGACTGTCCGGAGGCCGTGGCACCGCCGCCGGAGCCGCCCGTCGGCCCGGACGACTGCTGGGAGGACGGGGCACGCCGGACGGGCGGCGAGAGGGGGGTGAAGCGGACGGGCAGCGCGGTGAGTGTCCTGCTCCAGGGAGAGGGTTGCCAGGTCAGCTCCTGGAAACCGACGGCCAGCGTGATGTCGGTCAGCCGGTTGAGCAGCCTCTCGATGGCCGCCGCCCCGATCAGATGTGCCGGTTCCTTGGCCGGGCAGACGTGCGGGCCCGCACCGAACGCGAGGTGCGCCCGTCCTCTGACCGACCAGGACCCCTCGGCCAGGGAGAGGTCGGTGTTGGCGGCCGCGAAGCTGATGACCACGGGCTGGTCGGCCTCCAGGACCCTGCCGTCGAGTTCCACGTCCCGCACGGGGTAGTGGACGGCGTAGTTGGCTATGGGGGCGTACCTCCACAGCACCTCCTGGACGGCGTCCTCGACCAGCAGTTGGGTGCCCGAGTACTTGTCGTCGCCGAGGATGAGCGCGGTCCCGGTGCTGATGAGGGACATCAGGGGCGCCGTCCCGCCCGACAGCAGCGTGACGAGCTGGTTGACCATCTCCTCGTCGCCGAGGTCGGCCGGATGCCTCAGCAGGTGGGAGGTCACGTCGTCGCCGGGGGACTTCCGCTTGAGGGCCACCAGTTCGTGGAGGGCCTGCCCGAGCACCTGGTTGGCCCGCTCCGCGTCGACGCCCTCGAAGATCCCGGAGATGCCGAAGACGATCCTGTCACCGATGTCGGCGGGGCACCCGAAGAGGTTGCTGAAGACCAGGAGGGGAAGCTGCTGGGCGTAGTCGACCACGAGGTCGGCCCTGCCCCCGGGACGACCGCTGAACTGGCCGATGAGGTAGTCCGCGACCTGCTCGACATGGCGGCTCAGCCGGTGCGGGTCCACGGTGGCCAGGCTGTCCGTCACCGCCTGCCGAAGCCGCGCGTGGTCGGCACCGTCCGAGAACAGGGCGTTGGGCCGGTGGGCCATCATGGGCAGGGCCGGACTGTCCGCCGGAACGCGGCCCTCGCCGAGGGCGCGCCAGCGTCGTGCGTCCCGGACGAAGGTGGCCGGGTTCTGCAGGATGTGCAGCGCGGCCGGGTAGCTCGTCACCAGCTCGGCCTCCACGTCCGGGGCCATCTCCACCGGTGCGCTGGCGCCGAACCGCCGCAGGTGGTCGTAGTAGCCGTCCGGGTCGATGCCGAAGCCTTCGGTGTACAGCGGGACGCGGCCGTGGGCGGGGCAGCCCGGCGGAGGCCCGTTGCCGTCTGGTTGCTGCTGCATGAGTGCTCCTATCGGGTACGGGAGTGGAGGTACTCCACGAGAGTGATCAGCGTGTCCGCCGCGGCCTTCCGCTCCCGCACGTCGCACGGGACGACGGGGACATCGGCTGTCAGGTTGAGAGCCTCGCGCACCTCGTCCATGTCGTACGAGGACGATCCGTCGAAGTGGTTCACGCCCACCGCGACCGGCAGGCCGTACTGCTCCACCAGGTCGAGGATCTCGAACGACCTGTCCAGCCGCTCCGGGTCGATCAGCAGGAGCGCTCCCAGGGCGCCGTGGGAGAGGTCCTCCCACAGTTGCTTGAAACGCTGCTGGCCGGGGGTGCCGAAGAGATACAGGACCACGGTGTCGCTGAGCGTCAGACGCCCGAAGTCCATGGCGACCGTGGTGGTCGTCTTGTCCGGGGTGCCCGACAGGTCGTCGACCCCCGTGCTGGCCTGCGTGATCACTTCCTCGGTGCGCAGCGGTCTGATCTCGGAGATGCTGCCCACGAAGGTCGTCTTCCCGACGCCGAAGTGACCGACGACCAGGATTTTCACAGCGGTGTGGACGGACGACCCCAGGTGTGTCGGTTCACGCGAAGCGAGTTCGGAGGCCATGCAGTACATCCTCAAGAAGTTGTCGGTCGGCGCGCTGGGCGCTCGGCACCGGGGCGCGGGTGTGAATGAGACCGCTTTCCGCGAGTTCGGCGAGGACGCCCCGGACGATGCCCAGCGGGAGGCCCATGTGCCCGGCGAGTTCCGCGACCGAGAGATAGCCCTCCAGACACATGTTCAGGATGCTGCGGGCCTCCGGGGTGAGCACCCGGCTGTGTGACGCCTCGTCCGCGGCCGTGACCAGCGTGGTGACGGAGAAATCCCTGTCGGACGGGAGGTCGCGGCCGTTCGTGATGACATACGGCCGAACTAATTCACCGACCAGTTCGAAGTTCGATTCCTCGGTGGTCACCGGTCATCCGCCTTTTCGCGAGGCGGCGATGTCATTTCCCGGCCGAGCCGCTGCACCAGTTGCTGCATGCGGAACGTGATGTCCCCCATGTCGACGCTCTCCGAAGCGGAGACGGCCAGGAAGGCCCCGTCGCCGGCCTTGATGAGGAAGACCCAGCCGTGGTCGAACTCGACGACCGTCTGGCGCCACAGAGGCGGATCGGCGGGACCCGCGAACTCGTTCGTGGAGCGGCTGATGGACTGCAGGGCACTCATCGCGGCGGCCGCGGTGTCGGCCAGGTCCGGGTGGAGGTTCTCTGTCGCGCCCCTCCTGAGGCCGTCGGCGGACAGGAGCAGCGCGTGCCGCGCCCCGGGCACCTTGCGGATGTCTTCGAGCATCCACGACAGGTCTTGTGCGAACATCAGGACTCCTGCCCTTCCTGGCTTGCCGCGGTGGTCTGCCGGCCCGTCCGCGTGCCGCGCTGGAACGCGGCCATCCGGGCGGCGGCCACCTCACTGCTCTGCTGCTCGTCGACGTCCCGGCCGTCGAGTTCCTCCTGCGTGCGCACGATGGCGATGGGAGCCTGCCGGGCGGCCCGCTTGGGCAGGCCGTTGGCGGTGCGGCCGGAGGGTTTCGGTGTGCCGGCGTCGTGCCGGGGGGCGGCGGTCATGTCCGGGCTGCTCCTCCGCTCGGTGTGCTCCGTCGTCAGGAGCTTCTCGGGGAGCCGCACGACCGCTCGTACGCCTCCGTAGGGAGAGGTGGAGCTGACGTCCACGCTGAACTCGAATCGCTGGGCCAGTTCCGCCACCACGGGGAAACCGAACTGAGGGGGGTTCCCCAGGTCGGACAGGCCGGGCGTGCGGGACCCCGAGAAGAGTTCGGCGGCCTTCCGCCTGTCCTCCTCGCTCATGCCGATGCCGGCGTCGTCGATGATGATGCACAGGCCGCTCTGGACCGGTTGCAGGTTCACCTCGATGGTGGTTCCCGGCGGGGAGTAACTCGCGGCGTTGTCCAGCAGTTCGGCGATGGCCAGCGCGACACCGCTGACCGCGCCGGGGACGACGGCGAAACCGCTCTGCGAGCGGATCTTGATCCGGTCGAAACGGCTGATCTGCCCCTGCGCGCTGCGGATCACGTCATAGACGGAGGCGGAGTCGTTCCTGCGCCCGGAGAAACCACCGCAGAGAACGGCGATTCCCAGTGCGCGCCGGGCGAACTGGGCGTTTGCGTGGTTGATCCCCAGCAGTTGCTTCAGGATCTGGTGTCCGCCGTACTCCCGCTGGAGTGCGTCGAGTTGGACCTGCTGCTCCCCCGCGAGGAGACGGAGCGTCTGCATGGCGGACTTCAGGACGGTCGCGATCTGCCCGTCGGTGGCCTCCTGGACCTCCCGAAAAGCTTCACGGGAGCTGCGTTCGGATTCCTCCGCAGCCCTCTTCAGGTCGGCTATCCGGGCATCCCGCAGCGTTAACTCCTTGCGGTGCCGGGTGGCCTTCCGTCTGCTGCGGACGTTCGCCGACAGGGAAGCGAGCACTGCAATGACCAGGACCCAGAAAATCGGATCCTGCCAGTATTCTTCCATGAGCTCTCTTCTGGCTGAGGGTCATGAGATGGTTGGGCGTTGGCTGCGGCGCGCAGAACACGAAAAGGCGAGCTGGGGCTGCTGTGGCCGGCCACGCTCCGCGTTTCCCCAACGCTGCCGGCGTGGGTGGCCGGTGGACCCCGGGTCCGGGCCGACAACGGGCGGATACGGCCCTGCGCTTCTGACGATTCGAGTTCCGCTTGGCAAGCGTGGCGATCCTAGCATCACGCTCCGGCCCATGGACCGGCGTGATGTGTACCCTTTTTCCGTTCCCTGGCGCCTTTTGCTTCACTTCCCTTTTTGTTTCCCCGTCGGTGCCGCACACCCTTGTCGTCTCGAATTCCGGAGGTCCCGGCGGTGCGAGCGGCGACGGTACGGCCCGGGCGGGCCGTACCGTCACGCCGTCACGAGAGGACCGCCGCGGCGGATCCGTCAGGGCCGCGGCGGCAGCGGCGGGCGGCTGCGGTCGGGGACGTCGTCGTAGCCGGGCGGGGCGGCGGCCGGATGGCGTTCCAGCAGGTCGAGCGCGGTTCGCACGGCCGTCTCCAGCATCGGGTGGTGGTCCTCGGCCCAGTCCGTCGGGGTGCGCAGCACCTCGACGTCGGGCTCCACGCCGTGGTTCTCCACCGACCACTTGTACTCGTCGAACCACGCCGCGTTCATCGGCACCGTGATGACCGTGCCGTCGCCGAGCCGGTGCCGCCCGGTCATGCCGACCACTCCGCCCCAGGTGCGGGCGCCGACCACCGGGCCGATGCCCAGCAGCCGGAACGCGGCGGTGATCATGTCGCCGTCGGAGGCGGTGGCCTCGTCGGCCAGGGCCACTATCGGGCCGCGCGGGGCGTTGGAGGCGTAGCTGACCGGCTGGGCGTGACGCACCAGGTCCCAGCCGAGGACGGTGCGGGTCAGAGCCTCGACGACCAGCTCGCTGATGTGGCCGCCCGCGTTGCCGCGCACGTCCACGATCAGCGCGGGCCGGGAGACCTCCATGCGCAGGTCGCGGTTGAACTGCGCCCAGCCGGAGCCGCCCATGTCGGGGATGTGCAGGTAGCCGCAGCGGCCGCCGCTGAGCCTGCGCACCACCGCGCGCCGCCGGCTCACCCAGTCCTGGTAGCGCAGCGGGCGCTCGTCGATGAGGGGGACGACGGCGACCCGGCGGGGGCGCCGCGAGGTGCCGTCCGGGCCGTCGCCGGAACCGCGGGGATCGCCGGCATCGCCGGTGAGGAAGGCCAGTTCGACGGTGGTGCCGCCGGCCGCGGCCAGCAGCGGGAACGGGCCGGCGTCCGGGTCCACCGGGCGTCCGTCGACATGGGTGAGCACCGATCCCTCGCGGATGCCGGAGCCGGCCAGCGGGGAGCGGGCCCGGGAGTCGGAGGAGTCGCCCGGCAGGATGCGCTCCACCCGCCAGCGGCCCTCCCCGTCGCGGGCGAAGTCGGCGCCCAGCAGCCCGATCGGCCGCTGGTAGTGGGCCGGTCCCTCGTTGCGCCGGGCCGGCGAGACGTAGGCATGGGAGGTGCCCAGCTCGCCCACCGTCTCGCGCAGCAGGTCGGCGAACTCGTCCGGGGAGGACACCCGCTCGACCAGCGGGCGGTACTGGTCCAGGATCGCGTCCCAGTCCACGCCGGACATGCCCGGATCCCAGAAGTACGACCGCATGATCCGGCCCGCCTCGTCGAACGCCTGCCGCCACTCGGCGCGCGGATCGGCGTCGTGCAGGATGCGGCGCAGGTCGAGGTGGGTGGTGGAGTCGGCGTCGGCGTGCTCGCCCGCCGGGACGGCCCGCAGGTCGCCGTCGTCGTTGACCACCAGGCGGGTGCCGTCGCCGCTGACCGCGAACCAGTCGATGTCGCCGGTCAGCTCGGTGCGCTTGGCCTTGACCAGGTCGAAGTGCTCCAGGGTGGGGCGGCCGGAGGTGTCGGCCGGGTTGGCGAAGGTCTCGCCCAGCGCCCCGGAGATCGGCCAGCGCAGCCAGACCAGCCCGCCGCCGCTGACCGGGTGCAGCGAGGAGTACTTCGAGGCCGCCACGGGGAAGGGCGTGACGCGGCTGGCCAGCCCCTCGGCCTCCACCAGCACCGTCCCCTCCTCCCCGGCCACCTCGCCGAGGGGGTCCGGGTCCAGGCCGCCGGCCGCCGGGCGGCCCTCGGGGGAGAGGGCGAACGGCGAGGGCGTGGCCGACGACAGCGGCACCAGGTACGGACGGCAGCCCAGTGGGAAGGACAGGTCGCCGGTGTGCACGTCGTACACCGGGTCGAAGCCGCGCCAGGAGAGGAAGGCGAGATAGCGGCCGTCGCGGGTGAAGACGGGCTGCTCGTCCTCGAAGCGGCCCTCGGTGACGTCCAGGATGGTGCGGTCGGACAGGCGGGCGATCCGGATGCGGGTGAGTGCGCCGCCGGTGCCGGGGTGGGCCCAGGCCAGCCACTGGGAGTCGGGCGAGAAGGCGAGGTGGCGGACGGGACCGTTGACGGAGCGGACCAGCTCGGCGACATCGGCGGCTTCCGCTGCTTCGGGGGGCCCGGCGGTTCCGGCGGCCCCGGTGACCTCGGCGGCCTCCCCGTCCCCGTCGCCCTCCGGTCCGGTGCCCCCGTCTCCGCCCTCGTCCCCGGCGTCCAGCAGCAGCAGCCGCCCGTCGTGCGAGGCGACGGCCAGGGTGGCGCCGTCCGGAGAGGCGGTCAGCCCGTGCACCCGCCCCAGCCGCCCCGCGGCGAGCCGCACCGGCTCACGGGCGCCGGTGGCCCGGGGCAGATCGGCGATCTCCACCGCGTCCTCGCCCTCGGCGTCGGTGACGTAGGCGATCCGGCCGGTGGAGCCGAGCATCTCCGGCAGCCGCACCCGCACCCCCGGGGTGTCGGCGATCACCCGGGCCGGGCCGTCGCGGTGGGTGAGCCAGTACAGGCTGCCGCGCACCCCCACCGCGCTGGCGCGCCCGGTGGTGTCCACGGCCAGGGAGTTCACATGCCCCGCGGCCGACACCTGGTAGACGCGGCGCCCGGCGCGCGGCCCCGCCAGCCGCACCGGCAGCCGGCGCGGCCCCGCGCGCGGGGAGAGGTCGTCCACCAGCCACAGCTCGCCCGCGCACTGGTACACCACGCGCTCGCCGTCGGTGGAGGCGTGGCGGGCGTAGAAGTCGGCGTGGTCGGTGTGGCGGCGCAGACCGGTGCCGTCGGGCAGGCAGGAGTAGAGGTTCCCCACCCCCTCGTGATCGGAGAGGAACGCGACCCGGCCACCGACGATCATGGGGCAGTCCAGGTGCCCGTACAGTTCGGGCACCAGGCGCTCGCCCTCCAGCCACAGCCGCCCCATCGCGCCGCCGCGGTAGCGCTTCCAGGAGGCCGGTTCGTGCGGCGGGGTGCCGGTCAGCAGCAGGGTGCGCCGCTCTCCCGCCAGGTCGGCGACGGCGAGGTCCGACACCGGGCCCCAGGGCAGTTGCTCGCCCGGACCGCCGCCGGGCGGCAGCCGGTAGGCCCAGGCGAAGTGCGAGAACGGCTGGCCGTGCGAGGCCACGGCCAGAATGTCCCCCTCGGGCGTCCAGCCGCGGATCTGGGTGTCCACCGCGCCCCAGTACGTCAGTTGCCGCGACGGTCCGCCGTCGACCGGCGTCAGGTGCACCTCGGGGTCCAGGCTGCGCCAGTTCGTGTACGCGATGTGGCGGCCGTCGGGGGAGAAGCGCGGGTGCCCGATGCGCGTGCGGTCCACCGTCAGGCGCCAGGCACGCGGCGGCTGGGCGGCCCCGGGCGCGAGCGGGGCGATCCACAGGTCGTCCTCGGCGGTGAAGCAGAGCAGTTCGCCGTGGAGGTGCGGAAACCTGAGATACGCCCCGGAGGGGTCCGGGGAGGGGAGAGCGGGGGTGCCTGGGGATCCGGAGGTCGCGGTCATCCCTTCCATGGTCGGCAGCCGGGCGGCGGGCGGCAACTCCTGGGAGCGGCGCGGCGGTCGGCGATCCGGATCTCACCGGCGGGTGCGGGGGTCCGGCCGGTTGCGGCGCGGGCCGCTGTCCGCGGTGGCCGCGGGTTCCGGGGCCTGTGGCCCGTATCTGTGCCCCGTGCCGCGGGCTGCGGTGTCCCGGGCGGGGCCGGACAGGCGGCACCGGGGGCGTGTGAGCGGGCGGGCGGTCCGTCCCTGCCGCGTCCGCGGGTCTTTCCGGAGGGGACCTTTGGGTTCTGCGGGGTCTCCTGCGTGACTCCAGGCGGTCCTGCGTGATTCCGGATGATCCCGCGGGTTCCCGGGATTCCCGTTCCGGCCGTCTCCCGGCGCCTGCTTGCCGAAGCGCCGGACGCGCGGCCGCCGCCTCAGCCGAGCAGGGAGGTCAGCCCGCGGTCCAGGTCCAGCTCCAGGTGCTCGGAACCGCCCGGCACCACGCCGTACGTGCCGTGCAGGAAGCGCAGCAGGCCGGTGGTGTCGAACTCGATCACCGCGACCCCCTCGGGAGCGCGCAGTTCGATGACGGCCCGCCCGGGGCCGGACGGCCGGATGTGCACGTCCCCGAGCCCCACCGCGGCCCGCAGCCCGTCCTCCAGCAGCTCGCGGGAGAACACCCAGACGACCTCCTGCCCGTCCAGGGAGACATCGGGTGGGAAGACCAGGCTGACGGCGAAGGGATCGTGGCGGTCGTAGCGCAGCCCGACGGTCACCTCCCGGGTGACCGAGGGGACGGTGATCAGACGTGCCTGGACGCTGTGGTCGACGACTGCGCGCATGGGGTGCTCCTTCTCCGGGGGTCTTTTCTCCTACGACCCCGTCAGAGCGTTTTCATGACGGCATACCGCAGGTAATCGATGTGAGTTCCGCAACAGTTGTGTGAAGGTCCGACATTAATGCCGTCTTCCCTCGGGGCGGGCAAGTATCCCGATCCACCGGCAAACGGATGGGGTGGAAACGCTGGGTCCTCCCGTCCGTCGCACTGCGTGACATTCGTCCGCGGCCTCCCTCCGCGGCCGCCCACCGGCGATGCGGACGCTCTTGCGAAGAGGTTGCAACTACTCCTTACTATCGAGGTGTAGAGCCGCCCCGGCTCCCCGCCCCCGCCGGCCGCGGTGCGGCGGGGCCGGGGCGGCCGTGGAAGCCCGAGAAGCGGAGTCCTGCCATGCACGTGCCCGACGGATTTCTCGACGCCCCGGTCTCGGTGGCCACCGGCGCCGTCGCCGCGGCCGCCGTCGCGGTCAGTCTGCGCGGCGCCCGCCGCGAGCTGGCGGGCGCCGCCGCGTACCACGGAGCGGAGCGCACCGCGCCGCTGGCCGGCCTCGTTGCGGCCTTCGTCTTCGCCGTGCAGATGCTCAACTTCCCCGTGGGCGCGGGCACCAGCGGCCATCTGATGGGCGGGGCGCTGGCGGCGATACTCGTCGGCCCCTACACCGGAGTGCTCGCCCTCTCCGTCGTCCTGCTGATGCAGGCCCTGCTGTTCGCCGACGGCGGCCTCACCGCGCTGGGCACCAACATCACCCTGATCGGCGTCGTCACCGTCGTCACCTCCTACGCCGTCTTCCGTGCCCTGGTACGGGTCCTGCCGCGCCGCCGTGGCTCGGTCACCGCCGCCTCCTTCGTCTCCGCACTGCTCTCCGTACCGGCCGCCGCCGCCGTCTTCACCGGCCTGTACGCACTCGGCGGCACCGCCGAGGTCTCCCTGGGCAAGGTCCTCACCGCGATGCTCGGCGTCCACACGCTGATCGGCGTCGGAGAGGCGCTCATCACCACCGCCACCGTCGGCGCCGTCCTGGCCGTCCGCCCGGACCTGGTGTACGCCGCCCGCGGAACGGCCCGCCCCCTCGTCCTGCGCAGCGGCCCGGTCGCCACCCCCGGCTCGGGCCCCGTCCCGCAGGCCGTCACCACCTCCACCACCGCCGAGCCGGCCGTGCCCCCCGTGCCCGCCGCGCGTCCCGCCTCCGCCCGGAAGGTCTGGGCGGGCGGGCTGGCCGCCACGCTCCTGTGCGCCGGCGTCGTCAGCTTCTACGCCTCCGCCGCCCCCGACGGCCTGGAGAGGGTCGCCGGCGAGTACGGCATCTCCTCCCGGGAGGAGGAGCACGGCCTGGCCGGCTCCCCGCTCGCCGACTACGGCATCGCGTCCATCACCGACGAGCGCCTCTCCGGCGGGCTCGCCGGCGTCATCGGCGCCGGCACGACGCTGGCCGCCGGCACCGGCGTCCTCGTCGTGGTGCGCCGCCGCAGGAACGCCGCGGCGACCGCGGGCGGGAGCGCCGGCCGTGCGGGGAGCGGGGCCGGCCGCACCCCCGCCGGGAACGCCTGAGATGGGCGCCGGACACGCCCACCGGCTCCACCGCCCCGGGCACTCGCCCGTGCACCGCCTCCCCGCCCACACCAAGATCGCGGCCGTCCTCGCCTTCGTCCTCACCGTCGTCGCCACCCCGCGCGAGGCGGTGTGGGCCTTCGGTGCCTACGCGCTGCTGCTGGCCGCCGTCGCCGCGCTCTCCCGCGTCCCCGCCCGCCATCTGCTGAAGCGCATGCTGATCGAGGTCCCCTTCGTCGCCTTCGCGGTGCTGATGCCCTTCGTCGCGGAGGGTCCGTACGTGGAGGCGCTGGGCATGTCGCTGAGCCGGTCCGGCCTGTGGGGTGCCTGGAACGTCCTGGCCAAGGGCACCCTCGGCGTCGCCGCCTCCGTCCTGCTGGCCTCCACCACCGAGTTGCGCGAGATCCTCCTGGGCCTCCAGCGGCTGCGCATGCCGCCGCTGCTGGTGCAGATCGCCTCCTTCATGATCCGCTACGGCGACGTGATCGCCGACGAGATGCGCCGGATGCGCCTGGCCCGCCTCTCGCGCGGCTTCACCGCCCGCGGCGTGCGGCAGTGGGGCGTGCTCGCCAAGACCGCCGGGGCGCTGTTCATCCGCGCCTACGAGCGCGGCGAGCGCGTCCACCTGGCCATGGTCAGCCGCGGCTACACCGGCACCATGCCCGCCACCGACGAGACGGCCGCCACCCGCGTCCAGTGGTCCTCCGCCGCCGCCCTCCCGCTCGCCGCGCTCGCGGTCTGCCTGGTGGGATGGTGGACCCTGTGACAGCAGCCGATCCGCGAACCGACACCACCCCGCCCCCGCCCCCGTCCCTGGAGATCTCCGGCCTCGCCTACGCCTACCCAGACGGCCACCAGGCCCTCTTCGGCGTCGACCTCACGGTGGCGCGCGGCGAGCGCGTCGCGCTGCTCGGGCCGAACGGCGCCGGCAAGACCACCCTCGTGCTCCACCTCAACGGCATCCTCACCGGCGGCGCGGGAAGCGTCACCGTGGCCGGACTGCGGGTGGACCCGTCGGACAGGGCCGCCCTGGCCGAGGTCCGCCGCCGCGTCGGCATCGTCTTCCAGGACCCCGACGACCAGCTCTTCATGCCCACCGTCCGCGAGGACGTCGCCTTCGGCCCCGCCAACGCCGGGCTGCGCGGTGCCGAACTCCGGGCCCGGGTGCACGACGCGCTGGCCCTGGTCGGGATGGAGGAGTACGCCGACCGCCCCCCGCACCACCTCTCCTTCGGCCAGCGGCGCCGGGTGGCGGTGGCCACCGTGCTGGCCATGCGGCCGGAGATCCTCGTCCTGGACGAACCCTCCTCCAACCTCGACCCCGCCTCCCGCCGCGAACTGGCCGACATCCTGCGGTCGCTGGACGTCACCGTGCTCATGGTCACCCACGACCTGCCCTACGCACTGGAGCTGTGCCCCCGCTCGGTCGTCCTCGGCGAGGGCGTCATCGCCGCCGACGGCCCCACCCGGGACCTGCTGTGCGACGAGGCGCTGATGCGCGCCCACCGCCTGGAGCTGCCCTTCGGATTCGACCCCCGGTCGGTGTCGCTGCCGCACGCGTAGCACCATGTACGGCGGCACACATCGGTGCACACACCGGTGCACACATCACCTTTCGACCGGCGGGAGCACGAAGACAGTGGTGGACGTCCAGGGCACGGTGTCGGACGGCTACGAGCCGGTCCGTGAGGCCTTCCGCGCCAACCTGACCGAGCGCGGCGACCGGGGCGCGGCCGTGTCCGTCTACCGGGACGGGCACAAGGTCGCCGACCTGTGGGGCGGCCTGGCCGACCCCTGCGGGCGGGAGCCCTGGACCGAGGGCACCGCCCAGGTCGTCCGCTCGGTCACCAAGGGCCCGGCCGCCGCCGTCCTCCACCTGCTGCACCAGCGCGGCCGCCTGGACCTGGACGCGCCGGTGGGCACCTACTGGCCGGAGTTCAAGGCGGCGGGCAAGGAGCGCGTACCGGTCCGCCATCTGCTCACCCACCGCGCCGGGCTGCCCGCCCTGGACGCCCCCCTCACGCCGGAGCAGGCGCTCGACGGCGTCTCCGGACCGTGCGCCGTCGCCGCCCAGGAGCCCGCCTGGGAGCCGGGCACCGCGCACGGCTACCACGCGCAGACCTACGGCTGGCTGCTGGGCGAGCTGGTGCGGCGGGTCACCGGGCGGAGCCTGGGCCGCTGGTTCGCCGAGGAGATCGCCGCACCGCTCGGCCTCGACCTGTGGATCGGGCTGCCCGCCGGCCAGGCGCACCGGGTGGGCCGGATCGCCGGGGTGGACGCCCCGCCCGCGCCCGCCTCCGCCGGGCTGCGGGTGCGCCCCAAGCGCGAGGTCGCCGACGCCTGGCGCGATCCGCACTCCCTCACCCGCCGCGCCTTCGGCGCCATCGACCCGCAGCCCGACGAGAACGACCCCGCCTACCGGGCCGCCGAGCTCGCAGCCTCCTCCGGCGTGGCCACCGCCCGTTCCCTGGCCCGCTTCTACGCGGCGCTCATCGGCGACCTCGGCGACGGCACCCGCCGGCTGTACGCCCCCGCCACCCTCACCCAGGCGCGTACCGAGGAGTCGGCCGGACCCGACCGCGTCCTGCTGGTCGCCACCCGCTTCGGCCTGGGCTACATGCTCCACGGGCCGTCCTCGCCGATGCTGGGCCCCGGTTCCTTCGGCCACTCCGGCCGCGGCGGCTCGCTGGCCTTCGCCGACCCGGAGACGGGACTGGCCTTCGCCTACGTCACCAACTCCCTCCAGAAGTCGGTCACCTCCGACCCGCGCGCCCAGGCCCTCGTACGCGCGCTGAGGAAGGCGGCGGCGGACGGCTGACCCGGGTCCTCGGGCCCGGGAGGATGGCAAGCTGGCCCGATGCAGCGGTTCGAGGAACGCCTGAGGGGCTACGCGGTACTCGTCACGGGCGCGGGGCGGGGCATCGGCGCGGCGGTCTGCCGGCGGCTGGCCGCCGAGGGCGCCCGGGTGCTGGCCACCGACATCGACGCCGAGAGCGCCGGGCGAACGGCCCGGGAGGCGGCCGGGGCGGGCGGGCAGGCCGGCCACACCGTCTGCGACGTGGGCGACGACGACTCGGTGCGGGCGGCCGTCGCCCACGCGGTGGATCGGTTCGGCGGCCTGGACGTCCTGGTCAACAACGCCTACGGCGTCCCGTCCGAGCCCCCGCTCTTCGAGGACCTGCCGGAGGGGGAGTGGCAGCGCGGCCTGGACCTCACCCTCACCGGCGCGTTCCGCTGCGTCCGCGCCGCCCTGCCCCACCTGGCCGCCGCCCCCCACCGGCGCGGGGCCGTCGTCAGCGTCGGCTCCGTCAACGGCGAGCGCGACTTCGGCGGGCACGCCTACAGCGCCGCCAAGGCGGGGCTGGCCTCCCTGACCCGCACCCTGGCCGGGCACGCCGCCCCGCGCGGCGTAAGGGTCAACCTGGTCGCGCCGGGGACCGTCGCCACCCGGGCGTGGGACGGCCGCGGCGAGGTGCTGGAGCGCGCGGCCCGCGAGTATCCGCTGGGCCGGGTGGGCCGCCCCGAGGACATCGCCGCGGCCGTCGCCTTCCTCGCCTCCTCCGACGCGTCCTGGATCACCGGGCTGACCCTCCCGGTCGACGGCGGGCTGCTGGTCTCCAACCTCGGGCTGCGCCGCGCGCTCGGCGGGGAGGAGTCCGGCTGACCGGACGCTCCCCGCTGCCCGGACGCGCGGTGTTTCGGCCACGTTGACGGGACGGAGTTTTCTGTTCCGTGCCCCCGGGTAAAGTCGCGGTGACATGGGAGCGCTCCCAAACGCCGGAAACCCCACAGCCGGAAAACGGAGACCGCATGATGCATTGTCATGACCGGGCTGAATCCCCCCGCTGGTCCGTCCGCGCGCTGGTCGTCCTCTTCGCAGGACTGCTGGCCCTGATCCCCTGGACCGACACGGCCTCGGCGCACGGCGGGATCGTCAACCCCGCCTTCCGCGCCTACAGCTGCTGGGAGCGGTGGGGCGACGACCACCTGAACCCGAACATGCAGCAGGAAGACCCGATGTGCTACCAGGCGTGGCAGGCCAACCCCAACACCATGTGGAACTGGAACGGCCTGTACCGCAACGGCGTCGGCGGCGACTTCCAGGCCGCCCTCCCCGACGGGAAGCTGTGCAGCGGCGGCGGCGCCGAGGGCGGCCGCTACAACTCCCTGGACGCCGTCGGTCCGTGGAAGACGACGGACATCGGCAACGACTTCACGATGCACCTGTACGACCAGGCCAGCCACGGCGCGGACTTCTTCCGCGTCTACGTCACCAGGCAGGGCTTCGACGCCACCCGCGAGCCGCTGGGCTGGGACGACCTGGAGCTGGTGAGGACCACCGGCCGATACGCCCCCGCCCAGAACATCTCGTTCGACGTCAGTGCCCCCGGTCGCAGCGGCCGCCACATCGTCTTCACGATCTGGCAGGCCTCGCACATGGACCAGTCGTACTACCTGTGCAGCGACGTCAACTTCCGCTGACCCCGGTCCGCCGGTCCGCATCCCGGCGACATCGGTAGTGGCACCGGCCCCGCCGGACGCGCCCGCGTCCGGCGGGGCCGGTGGCGTCCGGGCCTGCTCCGCACGGTGTCCCGCACGTTCCACCGGCAGCGGACCCGCGGCCGCCATGGCCGCCGCCGGGGCGGTGACGGGGCGGTGACGGGGACGGCGGCCATCAGCCGGTGGCCGGGCACCACCGTGCCGGTCGAGGCCACGCGCAGCAGGTCGGCGAAGTGATCGCGCGAGGCGGGTGCGGCCGCGGGGGTTCCCGTGGTCCGCGTACGCGCAGCCCGGCGCGCGACGACGCCCGCCCGGCGGGGCGCCGGTGCACAAGAGCCCCGCCGGGAACGTGCGTCGCGGTACTCAGCCCGCCGGGCGGACCACCGTGGCGCCCGGCGCCGGGCTCGTGGCGGTGTGGGCGGTGCGGCAGACGCCCGAGGCGCGCAGGGCGAAGGCGACGTCCGAGGCCGCCGCGGCGTCCCCGGCCAGGAAGGCGCAGGTCGGGCCGGAGCCGGAGACCAGGGCGGCCAGCGCGCCCGCCTGAGTGCCCACCGCCAGGGTGTCGTCCAGGGACGGCAGCAGGCAGACGGCGGCGGGCTGGAGGTCGTTGGACAGTTGCCCGGCCAGTGCGGCCGCGTCCCCGGCGCGCAGCGCGTCCAGCAGCGCGGGGGACGCCTCGGGAGCGGGTACGGCGTCGGCGCCCGCGCCGCCGCCGCGCGCCTCGCGCAGCCGGTCGCACTCGCGGTAGACGGCCGGGGTGGACAGCCCGCCCTCGGCGACGGCGAACACCCAGTGGAAGACGCCGCCCACCTCCAGCGGCGTCAGCAACTCGCCCCGGCCCCGGCCCAGCGCCGCGCCGCCGACCAGGGAGAAGGGCACGTCCGACCCCAGCCCGGCGCAGATCTCCAGCAGTTCCTCACGCGAGGCGCCCGTGCCCCACAGCGCGTCGCAGGCCAGCAGCGCGCCCGCCGCGTCCGCACTGCCGCCGGCCATGCCGCCGGCCACGGGGATCTCCTTGTTGATGTGCAGATGGACGTCCGGCACGATGCCGTACCGCGCGGCGAGCGCGTCGGCGGCGCGGACGGCCAGATTGGTGCGGTCCAGCGGCACCTGGTCGGTGTCCGGCCCGGAGCAGGTGACGCGCGGGCCCTCGCCGGGCGCCGTGGCGGTGGCGGTGACATCGTCGTACAGGCCGACAGCCAGGAAGACGTTGGCCAGGTCGTGGAAGCCGTCCGGCCGCAGCCCGCCCACCGCGAGCTGCACGTTGACCTTGGCGGGTACGCGTACGGTGACCGGCGCGGCGGTGCGGGCGGTGCCCGTGCCGGCCGTCTGTGCGGTGCTCATGCGCTGGTGGTGCCCTTCCGCTCCGCGATGGCCGCGAAGTCCTCGATCGTCAGTGACTCCCCCCGGGCGCGGGGGTCGATCCCCGCGGCCGTCAGCGCCGCCTCGGCCGCCGCGGCCGAGCCCGCCCAGCCCGCCAGCGCCGCACGCAGCGTCTTGCGGCGCTGGGCGAAGGCGGCGTCCACCGCGGCGAAGACCTCACGCCGGGTGGCGCCGGTGCGCGGCGGGTCGCGCCGGGTCAGCGACACCAGCCCGGAGTCCACGTTGGGCGCGGGCCAGAAGACGTTGCGCCCGATGGCCCCGGCCCGCCGCACCTCCGCGTACCAGGCGGCCTTCACCGACGGCACCCCGTAGACCTTCGAGCCCGGTTCGGCCGCGAGCCGGTCGGCGACCTCGGCCTGGACCATCACCAGACCGTGCTCGATGGACGGGAACGTCGCCAGCATGTGCAGCAGGACGGGTACGGCGACGTTGTAGGGGAGGTTGGCGACCAGCGCGGTGGGCTTCGGCCCGGGCAGCTCGGTGACGCGCATCGCGTCGTGGTGGACGAGCGCGAAGCGGTCGGCCCGGCCGGGCAGCCGGGCGGAGACGGTCGCGGGCAGCGCCGCCGCCAGCACGTCGTCGATCTCCACCGCCGTCACCCGGGCGGCCTCCTGGAGCAGCGCCAGTGTCAGCGACCCCAGCCCCGGGCCGACCTCGACCACCACGTCCTCGGGGCCCACCCGCGCGGTCCGCACGATCCGGCGGACGGTGTTGGCGTCGATGACGAAGTTCTGGCCGCGCTGCTTGGTGGGACGCACCCCCAGCGCGGCGGCCAGCTCGCGGATGTCGGCGGGGCCCAGGAGGGCACCGGACCCGGTGCCGGTGCCGGTGCCGTCGCCGGGTCCGGTGTCGGCGCCGGGGGGCGGGGGAGGGGAGGGGGCTGAGCTCACCGGTGCAGTTTACGGCCGCACACCGGCCAGGGACTCGCGCCCTTCTGCACGTACAGCTTCTTCGCCCGGTAGGTCTGCTCGGCCGGCGGAGCGTCCTGCGGGCGGCCCTTCCCGCCCAGGGCGCGCCAGGTGCGGGTGTCGAACTGGTAGAGCCCGCCGTGGGTGCCGCCGGGGTCCACCGCGTCCGGCCGGCCGCCGGACTCGCAGCGGGCCAGGGCCTCCCAGTCCAGGCCGTCGGCGCCCCGCACCGAGGAGGGCGGCTCGGCGGTGCCCACGCGCACGACCTGCGGCCTGGGCGCGCGTACCACCACCGTCCCGGTGAGCCGGGGCCGCTGACGCACCCCGTTGACCGTGCGCACCTCGTAGGTGAGCCGGCGCAGCCCCGGCAGGCCCGTCTGCTCCACCACCTCGGTGCCGCGGAACAGCGCCGGGTCCTCGCGCCGTTCGGTGGTGTACGGGACGGGCTCGTCGCGCACCCGCTCGGTCTCGGTGATGCGCAGCACGGTGACGGTCTGGCCCTCGCGGGGGACGGAGTCAGGGTCCACCGAGGCGCGGTCCGCGCCGCGCAGCTCGACCCCCGCGTCGGCCAGTGCCCCGCGCACGGTCGCGGCGCTGGTGCGGACGGTGTGCTCGCGGCCGTCGGCCAGGACGGTCACGCTCCGCTCGGTCCACACGGTCAGCGCCAGGCCGTCGCGCCCGATGCGCCGGTCGCGTGGCACCGACACACGCGCCCCCTCCGGGCGCACCCCGAGCCCGCGCAGCGCCGCCTCCACGGTGGCGGCGGTGGTCCACACCCGCCGGGGGCGGCCGTCGAGGGTGAGGGTCAGCGGACGGCCGTAGCGGACGGTGACGCTGTCGCCGTGGGAGAGGGGCTCGCCGGGGGCGGGGGAGACGGCGTCGTGCGCGCCGACGGACACGCCCTCGTCGGCCAGGAGTTCGGAGACGTCGTCGGCGAAGGTGTGGAGGGTGCGCGGCCCGTCCTCGCCCTCCACCGACAGGCTGACGGCCTTGTCGTCCACGACGAAGGCGGAGGTGCCGCCGGCCAGGAAGGCGACGACGAGGGCCTGCGGCAGCAGGCGGCGCAGGGCCTCGGGGCGCTGGGCGGCCTTCCGCTGCCGTGCGGCCCGGCGGGCGGCGGCCCGGCCGCCGCCCGCACCGTCCGCGGGGCCGTCCGCGGGACCGCCGGTGGGCTGCCGGGGCAGCCACGGGGCGGGGCCGAAGGCTCCGGGGTGCCCGGAGTGCCCGGGGTGCTCCGGGGGTTCCGGAGTCTCCGGGAGCGGGGGCGCCTCGGGCGGCCCGTACACGCCGGGGTCCTCGTACGCGCCGTACGTGCCGTGGTCCCCGTATGCGCCGTACGGCTCGTAGCGGAGCTCGTACGAGGGCCGGTAGGTGTCGTACGGGTCCCGCTCGTGATCCGGCCCGCCGTACCCCTGGCCGCGGTACTCCCACGGGTTCCACGGCCGGTGCGGCGGCGCGGAGGGGTACGCGTACTCGTACTGCTGGATCCCCTGCGGATGGCTCACGACGTGCTCCCAAGCGGTCCTGGTGGCGGGCCGGGACCCTAGCGGAGCATCCGTCACTCTCCCAAGTCGTATGACTACCCAAAGTTGCGAAAAGCGGGCCGCCACACCGCGCGCGCCGGCCGCCGGGCGCCCGTCAGTAGCCGAACGCGCGGGCCGTGTTGGCCGCGACGTGCTCCGCGAGTGCGTCCTCGTCCAGCCCCTTGACCTCGGCCATCGCACGCAGCGTGTACGGGATCATGTACGGCGCGTTGGGGCGACCGCGGTACGGGGCCGGGGTCAGGAACGGCGCGTCGGTCTCCACCAGCAGCAGCTCCGGCGGGGCGGCGGCCAGCGCCTCGCGCAGCGGCCGCGCGTTCTTGAAGGTGACGTTGCCGGCGAAGGACATGAACCAGCCCTTCGACGCGCACACCCCGGCCATCGCGGCGTCGCCGGAGAAGCAGTGGAAGACCGTCCGCCCGGGGGCGCCCTCCTCCTCCAGGACGCGCAGCACGTCCTCGTGGGCGTCCCGGTCGTGGATCACCAGGGCCTTGTCCAGCCGCTTGGCGGCCTCGATGTGGCGGCGGAAGGAGTACCGCTGGGCCTCCCGCCCCTCCTCGCCCGTCCTGAAGTGGTCCAGGCCGGTCTCGCCGACGGCCAGCACCTCCGGCCGCGCGGCCAGCTCGGCGATCTCCTCCAGAGCGGCGTCCAGTGCCTTCCGCCCCCCGTCCCGCTCCAGCCGCGGCGCCTCGTTGGGGTGCAGGGCGACGGCGGCCCACACCGCGTCGTGCTCGGCGGCCACCCGCGCCGACCAGCGGGACCGCTCCAGGTCGCAGCCGACCTGCACCAGGGTCGTCACGCCCACCGCGGCGGCCGCGGCTACGGTCCGACCGACCGTGGCGTCCTGCATGTCGATGTGGGTGTGCGAGTCGGCGACCGGCACGTTCAGCGGTACGGGCGGCGGCGCGGGCCGCGCGGACTTCTCCATGGCCGCGATCCTAGGACGCCCGCCCGGGCCGTTCGCCGCCCGCCCGGCGTCACTCCCGGGGCAGGGC
The DNA here is from genome assembly GCF_043660855.1 of Streptomyces shinuiensis. Taxonomy (NCBI): domain Bacteria; kingdom Bacillati; phylum Actinomycetota; class Actinomycetes; order Kitasatosporales; family Streptomycetaceae; genus Streptomyces; species Streptomyces shinuiensis. Next base: position 3,610,710 of record NZ_JBIHML010000001.1, read on the forward strand.
CTGCTCCGCCGTGTACACCCGCCCCGGCCGCATGATCCGTACCACGTGCGATTCGCAGTTCGGGCAGACCGGGCGCGTCAGCGGCGACGGCACCCGCCCGCCGTCCGCCGGATCGTGGTAGGTGACGAAGGGCCGCCCGTCGCGATCGGTGTGGTGCCGTATCTCGTACGCCCGCTCCCAGCCGTGGCCGCAGCGCAGGCAGGCGAAGGAGTACTCCTCGTGGGTGGTCGTGCCCCTGGGGTCCATGGGAACCTCCTCCCGATTCTCCTTCCTACCAGTGGACTCCCTCCCGGCCGGAAATGCACGGGCCGGCCCGCATCTTTCCGGCCCGGGTTCCCGCCCGCCGTCCGGGCCACTCAGCCCGTTCCCGCGTTCTTCGCCGCGACCACCGCGTCGAAGACCTCCCGCTTGGGCAGCCCCGCCTCGCGCGCCACCTCCGCGATGGCCTCCTTGCGGCGCTCCCCGGCGGCCTCGCGCACCGCCACCCGGCGCACCAGCTCGGCGGCGTCCACCGCGCCGGGCGCCTCGGCGGGCGCGCCCTCGACGACGACGGTGATCTCGCCCCGCACGCCCTCCTCCGCCCAGCCGGCCAGCTCGCCCAGCGTGCCGCGCCGCACCTCCTCGTAGGTCTTGGTCAGCTCCCGGCACACCGCGGCCCGGCGGTCGGCGCCGAAGGCCTGTGCCATGGCGGCCAGCGCGGCGGCCAGCCGGTGCGGGGCCTCGAAGTAGACCAGCGTGCGGCGCTCCCCGGCGGCCTCGCGCAGCCGCGCCAGCCGCTCTCCCGTCTTGCGCGGCAGGAAACCCTCGAAGCAGAACCGGTCCACCGGCAGCCCCGACAGCGCCAGCGCGGTCAGCACGGCGGACGGCCCGGGCACGGCCGTGACCCTGATCCCACGCTCGACGGCGGCGGCCACCAGCCGGTAGCCGGGGTCGGAGACCGACGGCATCCCCGCGTCCGTGACCAGCAGCACCCGGGAACCCTCCGACAGCGCGTCGGCCAGCTCAGGGGTCCGCGCGGCCTCGTTGCCCTCGAAGTACGACACCACCCGGCCGGAGATCCGCACCCCCAGTGCCTGGGTGAGACGCCGCAGCCGCCGGGTGTCCTCGGCGGCGACGACGTCGGCCCCCTCCAGCTCGGCCGCGAGCCGGGGCGGTGCGTCGGCGGTGTCGCCGATGGGTGTGCCTGCCAGTACGAGTGTTCCGCTCACCCCGCCATCCTCGCAGCTCCGGCGAGGGCCGGGACCGGCGCGGCGCCGCCCGCCCGCCGGTGTGCGGCGCCGCGCCGGAGGGCCGTTCCCTACGATGGCCCGCGTGACCAGTGACACCGCGACTCAGGCCCGGCACGGGGAGCCCGTCGGGGAGCAGGCCCCGACGTGGCGCGGGCGGCTGCGGCGCTACGGATACGCCCCGCCGCCCCGGGCGGGCGCGCGGGAGCGGCTGGTGCCGCCGTACCCGGAACCCGGCCGCGGCCGGGTGTGGGGACTGTTCGGACTGGACGGGGACGACGCGCGGCTGCTGGGCCGCTGGGCGGCGTGGGGCGGCCCGGTCCTCGTCGCGCTCCTCGCCGGCCTCCTGCGCTTCTGGAACCTCGGCTCGCCGCACGCGGTGATATTCGACGAGACCTACTACGCCAAGGACGCCTGGGCGCTGTACCGGCTCGGCTACGAGGGCACCTGGCCCGACGGTGCCAACGACACCATCCTCGACAACCCCGCGGCGGCTCCGCTGAGCGAGGCCGCCTCGTACGTGGTGCACCCGCCCGCCGGCAAGTGGATCATCGCCATGGGCGAGGCGGCGTTCGGTCTGACGCCGTTCGGCTGGCGCTTCATGGTGGCGGTGCTCGGCACGCTGTCGGTGCTGATGGTCTGCCGCATCGGGCGCCGGCTGTTCCGCTCCACCGCCCTGGGCTGCCTGGCGGGACTCCTGCTGGCCGTGGACGGTCTGCATCTGGTGATGAGCCGCACCGCGCTGCTCGACCTGGTGCTGATGTTCTTCGTGCTGGCGGCCTTCGGCTGTCTGCTGATCGACCGCGACCGCGCCCGCGCCCGGCTCGCCGCGGCCCTGCCACCGGACGGGCGGCCCGACGCGGACACCGGCGGCCGGCTGGGCCTGGGCGTCCGCCCCTGGCGGCTCGCGGCCGGGCTGTGCCTGGGACTGGCCTGCGCCACCAAGTGGAGCGGCCTGTACGTCCTGGTCGCCTTCGGGGTCCTGACGGTCCTGTGGGACGCCGCCTCCCGGCGCACCGCCGGGGCCCGGCGCCCCCATCTGTCGATGCTGCGCCGGGACGCCGCCCCCGCCTTCCTCTCCCTGGTGCCGGTCGCGGTCGTCGCCTACGCGGCCTCCTGGGCGGGCTGGTTCGCGAGCCGGGACGGCTACTTCCGCACCTGGGCGGAGGGCCGCCGGGGGCTGTCCCCGGAATCGCTGCCCGTCCCCTTCACCGGTCTGGAGCTGCCCCTGCCCCGGTTCGACATGACCTGGGTCCCCGCCCCGCTGCGCAGCCTGTGGCACTACGAGAGCGAGGTCTACAGCTTTCACGTGGGGCTGACCTCCGAGCACACCTACCAGTCCCACCCCTGGAGCTGGCTGGTGACCGCCCGCCCGGTGTCGTACTTCTACGAGTCCTCCGACAAGGGCGAGAACGGCTGCACGGCGGAGGGCGGCTGCGCCCGCGAGGTGCTCGCCCTGGGCACCCCGCTGCTGTGGTGGGCGGCCTGCTTCGCGCTGCTGTACTGCCTGTACCGATGGGCGCTGCGGCGCGACTGGCGCGCGGGCGCGATCCTGTGCGGGGTGGCGGCGGGCTGGCTGCCGTGGTTCCTGTACCAGGAGCGCACGATCTTCTACTTCTACGCGGTCGTCTTCGTGCCGTTTCTGTGCCTGGCACTGGCGATGGCGATCGGGGCGGTCCTCGGGCCGCCCGGCTGCGCGGAGCGGCGGCGGGCGGTGGGCGCGGTGGGCGCGGGCGTGCTCGTGCTGCTGATCGTGTGGAACTTCGTCTACTTCCACCCGCTCCACACCGGGGTGCAGATCCCCAAGGACGCCTGGCAGTCCCGTATGTGGCTGGACACCTGGATCTGACCGGGACTCCGGGACTCCGGGACCCCGGGGTCCCGGGAAAAGCGGCGCCGCCCGCCGGTGAGACCGGCGGGCGGCGTTCCGAAGGCGGTCCGACGCGAGGCGTCAGTCGCTTCAGTGCTTCTTGACGGCGTTCTTGTTCTTGTTCTCGAGCTCCTGCTCGCCCTCCTGCTTCTGGCCCTGCGCGCTCTTCTGGCCCTGGCCCTGACCCTGGGCCTGCTCCTGCTTCGGAGCGACGTGGATGTCGGAGTCCTTCTCGACCTTCACGACCTTCTTGATCTGGACCTCCTCCTTGGAGTTCCGAGAGCAGTCGAGGTTGTTGATGTCGCTCGACAGGATCGGGAGGTTGACGACCTCCAGGTTCGGGCAGGGCAGGATCTGCGCGTTGTTCTCGAACTTGGCCTCACCGGCGTGGGCGCTGGCGGCCCCACCCGCGAGGGCCATGGCGGCGGCGAAAGAAACGACGAGCGTCTTCTTCAGCATCATGCTGTCTTGTCTCCTTGACGAGAGAAGGAAGGATCCGATGTCCCCGACCGCCGCCGAGCGGCCGGATAACCGGTTTCCGGATTGCGACCGAAGTTCGGCCGGCTCACCGGAAAGGCGGGAGTTGCCCCCACGTCGGCGACATTAACCCACCGAATCCCCGATTGCGCGCTTCTGTGTTTCTGCGTGTCCTGCGGAAAGCAGGGCCGGGTCGTCGCTGATCGGCTTACTACCTGGGCTTATGTGCCGCCACTGCGCCAAGCGGGTGTTGTTTCGGGGTATATCCCGCGAGCGTGTCACGGAAAGACGAAAGGCCGCCCCGGTGTGCCGGGGCGGCCTTTCGGAGTGCTGTGCAGGTGGTCCGGTCGGTTCCTCAGTCCCTGAAGGACTTGTAGGAGGAGACCTTCTTCGACTCCACGTAGGTGACGGAGCAGTCGAGGTTGTTGATGTCCGCCGACGCGATCGGGACGTTCAGCAGCTCCAGGTTCACACAGGGCAGGATCTGCGCGTTGTTCCGGAACTTCGGGCCGTCCTCGGCGTGGGAGACGCCGGCTCCGCCGATCACCAGGGCGGCGGCGGAAAGCGCGACGGCGGCGGTCCGCTTCATCTTCATGGCATGTACCTCCAATGTACGAAGCCGCTTCACGGGCTTGCGTGCGTAATGCTAGGAACTGGCGGGCCGAGTACACCGTAAGCCTTGCCGCGCGCCGCGAATCTTTTCTGGTCCATACGTGTCACGGGCCCGCGCCGGCGGCTGCGGCGCGGGCCCGTGACGGTAATTGCCGGAAGGAGGATCGGCCTTCTGCTTCGCAGTGACAACGACCGTGAGGGGCGATGGTTGTGCTTCCGGAAGAGTGAACGGAGCGATGTCGAGCGCGCGAGCGGGTAATCGGGGAGCTTTTTCCGCTGTTCATCTTCGGAAAAACACACTAATCATTCCCGTGGTGTACGGGAAATACCCGAAGTCGTTTCGCGCAGCCCGGCCGGGCGCCGGTACGGACGCCTGGCCCCGATCCGTGTAGCCCATGTGCTCTAGGGTTCTTCGCACGGGTCCCCGGCGGTGTCGGTCCGGGGCAGGGGCGGAAGTTCGGGAGACTCATGCGTGACGGTCGGAAGGTGGCGGTGATCGGAGCGGCCTTCACCGCCGTGGTCGGAGCCGCCGGGTTCGGGGCGTACGCCCTGATCGGCGACAGCGGCGCGGCCGGCGGCGGGAGCAGGCAGGACGTGGCCTTCTCCGACGGCAGGGCCGGCGAACCGGCGGCCGGGACGGGCCCGCTCTCGCCCGAGGAGGTCCGCGAGACCGCCGGGAGGTTCCTTAGGGCCTGGCAGGAGGGGAAGGCCGACGAGGCCGCCGCGCTGACCGACGACGAGGCCGCCGCAGCCAAGGCCCTGACCGGCTTCCGCAAGGACGTCCGGGTGTCGGGCGTGCGCCTGGAGCCGGGCACCGCCGCGGGCGCCGACGTCCCGTTCACCGTGACGGCCGAGGTGGAGTACGACGAGAAGGAGAAGCCCGCCGCCTGGACGTACGAGTCGGAGCTGAAGGTCGTACGGGACGACGAGAGCGGCGAGCCCGTCGTCGGCTGGGAGGCGTCCGTCGTCCACCCCGCGCTCAGGAGCGGCCAGAAGCTGGAGACCGCCGAGGCCGGGGCCCCGCCCATCAAGGCCCTGGACCGCAACGGCGCCGAGCTGACGGCCGAGGAGTACCCCGAACTGGCCGCGATCCTGGCCGACCTGCGCAAACGCTTCGGCGACAGGACCGACGGGAAGCCCGGTTTCGAGACCCGGATCACCGACGCCGCCGGCAAGGAGGTCAAGACGCTCAAGCGGCTCAGCAAGGGCACCCCGGGCGAGCTGGGGACCACGCTGGACGCCAGGGTGCAGAAGGCCGCCGTCCAGGCCATCGCGGGCAAGCCCAAGGCGTCGGTCGTCGCGCTGAAGACCGGCACCGGCGAGATCCTGGCGGTCGCCAACACCCCGGCGGAAGGCTTCAACACCGCCTTCAAGGGCTCCCTCGCCCCCGGCTCCACGATGAAGATCGTCACCGCGTCGATGCTCATCGAGAAGGGCCTGGCCTCCAGCGCGAAGCAGCACCCCTGCCCCAAGTACTTCACGCACGGCGGCTGGAGGTTCCAGAACCTCGACAAGTTCGAGATCAACGGCGGCACCTTCGCGCAGTCCTTCGCAGCCTCCTGCAACACCGCCTTCATCAGTCAGGCCGGCGAGCTGTCGGACGACGACCTCACCAGGCAGGCCCGCGACGTCTTCGGCATCGGGCTGAACTGGCAGGTCGGCACAGCCACCTTCGACGGCTCGGTTCCCGTGCAGTCCGACGCGCAGATGGCCGCCTCGCTGATCGGGCAGGGCGGGGTCAGGGCGAACCCGCTGATCATGGCCTCGGTGTCGGCGACGGTGAAGAGCGGCGCCTTCCGCCAGCCGTACATCGTCCCGCCCGAGGTGGACGGCCGCGGCCTGGCCAAGGCCCCGCGCACCCTCTCCCCGGCCGTCTCCCAGGAACTGCGCTCGCTGATGCGGCTGACGGCCACCAGCGGTTCGGCGGCCGAGGCGATGGCCGGCACCAGCGGCGACTTCGGCGCGAAGACCGGCTCGGCCGAGGTGGACGGCCAGGAGAAGCCCAACGCCTGGTTCACCGCCTACCGGGGCGACATGGCCGCCGCGGCGGTCGTCCCCGCCTCCGGCCACGGCGGCAAGAACGCCGGACCGGTGGTCCGCCAGGTGCTCAACTCCGTCGGCTGACCCCGCCCGCGGGCGGCCCCGCCACTTCGCCGGGCAGCCCCGGCACCCCGTACGGCCCGCGCGAGACGGCCCCGCGCGGACCGTCCCCGTCGAGGGGAGGAGGCCGGGCGGGGCTCCGGGAGGGGCGTACCGCGTGAACCCTCTGTGACGGACATCTCCCCGAAGTCGTTGCGGAACGATACGGTACGGCCCCGAAACGCAAGACCGACGCCGCGCGACAAGGCGGCTTCGGAAGAAGGGGGGACCCGTGCCCACTGACTACGCGTGCCAGGCGGCGGCCGAGCAGGCCGCCCGCGGCATCGCGCCCGTACGGGCGCTCCTGCTGCCCGCCCAGCGGTCCGCTCCGGCGCAGCAGGAGGAGGTCTCGGTCGTCATCCGGTCGTTCCTGGGCCCCGACGCTGCCGGCAGGCCGTCCGCGCCGGACGACTCCGCGCCGCGCGTCGAGCCCGTCAGCGCTCCTACGGGCGCCGCGGTCCTGCTGAGCTTCCTCGACGGTCTGCGGGCGGACCTGAGCGGTGCGCTGGTCGACTGGTACTCCTCGATCCCCGCGCAACTCCCCGTGACACTGGGCGCACCGGAGCCGGAGTCTCCGGGCCGGAGCCCGGCGCGGCTGCCGAACGGCTGGCAGTCCCTGGCCGACCTGCAGAGCAACGCCCAGGACGTGCTGACCGTCCTGGCGAGCCGGCCGCGCGACGGCCGGCAGGTCGGGCCCGCGGAGCTGAGCTGGCGGCTGGCCCTGCTGGAGGACGCGTTCTCCGGGGCGCTGCGCCGGATGGGCGTTCCGGACCGGCCGGCGGCGGACTGCGCCGCCGAGCTGGCGGTCGCCACCGGCTCGCTGTTCGGCCTCAACCGGCCGACCCCGCGCTCGGCCCCGGCCCAGCACAGCCCGTCGTACTGAGCAGGAGAGGCCGAAGGGACCGGAAGGGCGGCCCCGGGGGCCGCGGACGCCGTCGCCCGCGGTGGTGCGGGGCTCGTGCGGCGGACCCGGCGGGCGGTGCGGTCGCCGGAGGGCGGGCATGAGCGCGTGTGCCCGGACGGCGACTAGGCTGAGAGGCTGACCAGCCCACCCGAAGACCACACCAGCCCGGCGCGCCGGGCAGCGGGAGCCACATGGCCACGAACCTCGTCAATCTGGAAGCCGTCGGCAAGGTGTACGGCACCCGTGCGCTGCTCGACGGCGTCTCCCTCGGCGTCAGCGAGGGAGACCGGATCGGCGTCGTCGGGCGCAACGGCGACGGCAAGACCACCCTCGTCCGCATCCTGGCGAAACTGGAGCCCGCCGACGACGGCCGGGTCACCCACGCCGGCGGGCTGCGACTGGGAGTGCTCACCCAGCACGACTCGCTCGACCCGGCCGCCACCGTCCGGCACGAGGTCATCGGCGACATGGCCGACCACGAGTGGGCCGGGAACGCACGCGTTCGCGACATCCTCACCGGACTCTTCGGCGGACTGGACATGCCCGGCTTCCCGCAGGGCCTGGACACCGTCATCGGCCCGCTCTCCGGCGGCGAGCGGCGGCGCATCGCGCTGGCGAAGCTGCTCATCGCCGAGCAGGACCTGATCGTGCTGGACGAGCCGACCAACCACCTCGACGTCGAGGGCATCGCCTGGCTCGCCGGGCACCTGCGCGCCCGGCGCTCGGCGCTGGTCTGCGTCACCCACGACCGCTGGTTCCTGGACCAGGTGTGTACGCGGATGTGGGACGTGCAGCGCGGCACGGTCCACGAGTACGAGGGCGGCTACAGCGACTACGTCTTCGCCCGCGCCGAGCGCGAGCGCATCGCGGCCACCGAGGAGGCCAAGCGGCAGAACCTGGTCCGCAAGGAGCTGGCCTGGCTGCGGCGCGGAGCCCCCGCCCGCACCAGCAAGCCCCGCTTCCGGGTCGAGGCGGCCAACGAGCTGATCGCCGACGTGCCGCCGCCGCGCGACAGCGCCGAGCTGATGAAGTTCGCCAACTTCCGGCTGGGCAGGACCGTCTTCGACCTGGAGGACGTGGCCGTACAGGCCGGGCCCAAGGTGCTGCTCAAGCACCTGACCTGGCAGCTCGGCCCCGGCGACCGGATCGGCCTGGTCGGCGTCAACGGTGCCGGCAAGACCTCGCTGCTGCGGGCGCTGGCGGACGCGGCCTCCAGCGGAGGCGAGAAGCAGCCGGCCGCCGGCCGGATCAGGGTCGGCCGGACGGTGCGGCTGGCGTACCTCTCCCAGGAGGTCGCCGAACTCGACCCGGCCTGGCGCGTGCTGGAGGCCGTGGAGCGGGTGCGCTCGCGCGTGGACCTGGGCAAGGGGCGCGAGATGAGCGCCTCCCAGCTGTGCGACCGCTTCGGCTTCGGCAAGGAGAAGCAGTGGACGCCCGTCGGAGACCTCTCCGGTGGCGAGCGCCGCAGGCTCCAGATCCTGAGGCTGCTGATGGACGAGCCGAACGTGCTGTTCCTGGACGAGCCGACCAACGACCTCGACATCGAGACCCTGACCCAGTTGGAGGACCTGCTCGACGGCTGGCCCGGCTCGCTGGTCGTCATCTCCCACGACCGCTACTTCGTCGAGCGGACCACGGACCGGGTGCACGCGCTGCTGGGCGACGGCACGCTGCGGATGCTGCCGCGCGGACTGGACGAGTACCTGGAGCGCCGCGAGCGGCTGCGGCAGGCGACCACCGCGCCCGGCGCCCCGGCCCGGGGGACGGCCGCCGCGACCGCCGGCGTCCCGGCGCAGCAGGCCGGTTCCGCCGGTCCCGCCAAGCCCGCGGCCCTCTCGCGGGCGGCGCAGAAGGAGTTGCAGCGCATCGAGCGCAGGCTGGAGCGGATCGAGGAGCGCCAGGCGGCGCTGCACACCGAGATGGCCGAGCACGCCACCGACTTCGAGAAGGTCGCCGGGCTCGATGCCGAGCTGCGTCAACTCACCGGTGAGCGGGACGAGTTGGAGACGCGCTGGCTGGAACTGGCCGAGGAGGGCTGACCGGCAGCGGCGGAGGCCGGCGAGGACCGGTGGGGCGTGGCCTCGCCGGACGGGCGAGGACCAGGTCGCGGGCCGGTCTCACCTGATGGCCCGGAGCGGGAACCGGAGGCGGCTTCCCGGGTGTCCGGTGATAGAAAGAATTCCCTTCCGACCGCCGGCGCCAAGGGCCGGCAACAGCCGAGAAGTGGCGGGCCATGTCCGATTCGCTCTGCCCCACGGGGGGCGAGGGGCTGGGCAGCCGGTCCGCGCGTGAATGAGGAAACCCATGTCGCAGCCGCCTCCGCCACCAAGTCAGCCGCCGTCCGGCGGCTTCGGCCCGCCTCCGGAGCAGCCGGACGACCGACCGGAGCAGCCGGAGGGAGCGGAGCAGCAGGAGAAGCAGGCGCAGCCGGAGGAGCCGGAGCAGGAACAGGAACAGCCTCCGCGGGTTCCGCTGTCCAAGTCGCCGCAGCCCCCGGCGGATCAGCCGGATCAGTCGCCGCAGACACCTCCGGGCCCGCCGTCGTACGGCTATCCGCAGCAGCCCGGTCAGCCCGGTCAGCCCGGTCAGTTCGGTCAGTTCGGTCAGGCGCCGCAGTTCCCGCACACCCAGCCTCCGCCGTACGGCTATCCGCAGCAGCCCGGTCAGATGCCCCAGGCGCCGTACGGCCAGGCCCCCGCGTACGGGCAGCCTCCGGCGTACGGGCAGCAGCCCGGATACGGCCCGTACCCGACGCAGCCCATGTACGGCGGCGGCGTGCAGCCGCCCGGCGGTGGCAACAAGAACGCCAAGATCCTGGCCGTCGTCGCCGCGGTCGTCGTGGTCCTGCTCGTCGCGGGCGGCTGTGTCTGGTTCCTGACCGGGGACGACGGCGGCGCCGAGGCGAAGAAGGGCGACAAGGGCACCGCCCAGGGCGCCGACGGAGGCTCCGGCGACTCCGGTGGTTCCGGCGGCGAGAAGGGCCTGATCGACGCCGAACTCGCCTGGACGGTCGACCCGCCCAAGGTGGACAAGCAGGACATCATCGCGGAAGCGCCCGGCACATGGTTCGTGGGCGACAACATCGTCAAGGCCACGACGAGTTCCACCACGGCCTACGACATGAAGACCGGCAAGGTGGCGTGGTCCATCGACATGCCCCGCCCCAAGGACTGCACCGCCGCCTTCGAGATGTCCGAGAACAGGACCGTGGTCCAGTACGGCCGGCGCTGCGAGTTCGTCATGGGCATCGACCTGGTCGCGGGCAAGGAGCTGTGGAGCAAGGAACTGCCCTCCAAGCGCGACAGCTCCTCGGAGTTCAGCTACACGGAGATGGCCGTCAGCGGTGACATCGCCGCGGCGGCCTGGATCGGCAACGCGGTCGGTTACGACCTGTCGACCGGCAAGGAGCTGTGGCAGCAGGAGGAGGGGGCCGAATGCAAGGACCGCGGCTACTCCGGCGGCAGCCAGCTCGTCGCCAAGCTGGAGTGCGGCTTCGGCGGCTCGCAGAAGGTCCAGGGGGTGGGCCCGGGCGGCAAGAAGGAGTGGCAGTGGGACGTCCCCGACGGCATCGAGGTCCTCAAGGTCCTGTCCACCGATCCGCTGGTCCTCGGGGTCAACGCCGGCGGTGAGTCGAGCATCGACATCACGGACCTGATGATCCTCTCGGACAGCGGCAAGCTCCGGGAGAAGATCTCCGTCAACAAGGACCGCCACGAGCTGGGCTGCCGGGGCATCACGCTCAGCAACTGCCCCGGCACGGTGGTGGAGGGCGACACCCTCTATACCTCCTCGAAGCCCCACCAGGGCGGCGGGTACGGGCAGACCAGCGAGATCATCGCCTTCGACCTCACCACGGGGAAGTCGAAGTGGCTGGGGGAGCCGACCACGGGCGGCAGGATCGTCCCGGTCACCGTGGAGAACGGCGCGCTGCTCGCCTACGAACTGCCCGGCTACGACAAGCCGGGGCAGGTCGTCACGCTCGCCCCGAAGACCGGCAAGCCGTCCCCGCGGATGAAGCTGCCGGCCGGCGGTGTGAAGAAGGAGTACGACATGGCCACCGGCTCCGATGTGCACCCGTTCTGGAAGGACGGCCACTTCTTCCTGGTGAACCACAGATTCTACGCCTCCGCCGGTCTGAGCGACCTGGCGATAGCCGCCTACAACTGAGGTTCCGCGGACGCCGCCGGTCTCCCGCGGCGGTCCGCCGCCACCGCCCCGCGGCCCCGCGCCCCTTCCTGTGGAGGGACGCGGGGCCGCTCGCTTGGGCCCGGGGGAGTTCCCGCCGGTTCTTGCCGGAAGGGACGCGGGATGCCGGGGGAGCGTGTAGCTTCCGGGGGCAAGACGGAGCCGGGCGGCTCGGAGGGCCGTACGGGGGCACGGCCCGGCCCCGGAGACCGGGGCCGACGGAACGACAGGGGTGTGGATGACCGTGCGGCTCATGGTGGTCGACGACCACCGTCTGCACGCCGAGGCGCTCGCCTCGGCGCTGAAGTTGCGCGGGCACCGGGTGCTCGCCGCCGCCGCGCCGGCCGCGGGGGCGGCGGAACTGGTGGTCAGCAGGGCCCCCGAGGTGTGTCTGTGGGGCACGGCGTCGCCCGCCGAACCCGGGGCGTTCGACCCCGTGGCGAGGATCAGGCGGGAGCGGCCGCAGACCGCCGTGGTGGTGCTGGGACCGGTGCCCAGCTCGCGGGGGATCGCGGCGGCGTTCGCGGCGGGGGCGTCGGGTTACATACGGCACGACGAGCGGATCGAGGGCGTCGAGCGCGGCATGGTCAGGGCGCGGGCGGGGGAGGCGGCGGTGACCCCGCAACTGCTGCGGGGCGCCTTCGCGGAACTGCTCAACCCGAGGGCCGAGCCGGACGACGAGGGCGTCAGGCTGCTGCGGATGCTCACCCCGCGCGAGGCCGAGGTGCTGGTGCGGGTGGCGGAGGGGGAGGACACCCGGGCGGTCGCGGTGGGCATGGGGATCGCGCCCAGCACGGCCCGTACCCATGTGCAGCGGGTGCTGATGAAGCTCGGGGTCGGCTCGCGGCTGGAGGCGGCGGCGCTGGCGGCCCGCACCGGGCTGCTGGAACGGGTGGCCGGCGGGCACGGCGGCGCGGACCGGGGCGCGGGGCCGGGCTGACGCGCCGGCCCGCGCCCGTACCCGTCGCGTGCTCCGGCCCGCACGGCGGCGGAGTGCGCGCGGGTCACTCCCCGGCGGGCGGCGCGGCACCGGCGCCACCGTCGCCGGCCTCCCGCCGGGACGGCGGTGGAACCGTCGGGCTCAGCCGCAGCCAGAGCAGGAACAGCAGTCCCAGCACCAGCATCGACAGCCCGGCCCAGAGGTTGATGTTGACGTCCTGGGCCTTGGCCAGGTCGGCGTCGGAGACGAAGAACCCGGCGGCGGTGACCAGGAGGCCGTAGATCACGAACAGCACGCCGATGACACGGCGGATGTCGAACAGCCGGGCGGCACTGGCCGGCCGCCCCTCCAGGTCGCGCTCCTCCTCCCGCCAGTCCGGCTCCGGACCGCCCTTGCCGGCTCCGGGGTCTGCGGGGTCGGAGGGGTCGGAAGGGTCGGAAGGGGTGTGGGAGTCGGAGGAGCCGCGGTACTCGTGGGCGCCGTGCGGACCGCCCGCACCGTTGCCGCGGTCGCCGTCGTCGCCGCTGTTGCCGTCGTTCGTCACGGTGGAACACATCCTTCGCAGTGCGGTGCGCGGGGCGCTCAGAAGGAGAAGGGGATGTAGCAGAGGGCTGCGAGGACGATCGCGCCCCAGCCCAGCAGCGCGGGCCTGCGGTACCAGGCCTCGTCGCCCGCGGCCGGGGGCTCGGCCAGACCGGGGGACCGGGTGCCGTACACCAGGCCGGCCAGCCGCTCGACGGGCCTGGGCCTGGTGAGGGGGGTGAGAACCACGACGACGAGTGTGCCCACGACGAAGGCGACGATGGCGGAGACGAAGTTGGCGCCCAGCGGGTTGTCCGAACCGATGCCGGTCCCGCCCCAGGCGGAGACGAAGTTCTCGCCCTGTGAGGCGGTGAGCGAGTCGCTCAGCCCGCTCCAGCCGCCCACGCGGACCAGGGCGAGGACGGTCAGCGGGATCAGCCCGGCCAGGATCACGAAGAACTGCACGACCTCGTTGTAGATGGCCGAGGACAGGCCGCCCAGGGTGATGTAGAGCAGCACGAACAGGCCCGAGACCACGATGGACACCCACTGCGGCCAGCCCAGCAGCGCCTCCAGCACGATGGCCAGCGCGTAGAGGTTGACGCCCGCGATCAGCACCGAGGCGGCCGAGAAGAGGACGCCGCTGAGCAGGTGGGACGAGGGCCCGAAGCGGTGCAGCAGGAACTCGGGGACCGATCGCACCCGGGACCCGTAGTAGAAGGGCATCATCACCAGGCCGAGGAAGACCATCGCCGGGATGGCGCCCACCCAGTACCAGTGCACGGTGTAGACGCCGTACTGCGCGCCGTTGGCCGCCATGCCCAGGATCTCCAGCGCGCCGAGGTTCGCCGCGATGAAGGCGAGGCCGGTGACCCAGGCGGGCAGCGAGCGGCCGGAGAGGAAGAAGTCCAGGCTGGTCTTGATGCTGCGCCGGGCGGCGAACCCGACTCCGAGGACGACGAGGAAGTAGATGGCCAGGATCATGTAGTCCAGGGCGTTCGTGGGGAGCCGGAGATCCTGGGCCAACCGGTACGACGGCACGAGCAGGTCGCCTCCGTGGCGTGACGGGGCCGCTGCCGGGGGGAGACCCCTTGACGTCAATGTTCGCTCATGGTTTTTTATGTTCGATTGTGTTTGGGTCGCAGTATAGGGAGACCCCAGGTGAAAAAGACCCCGACCCGCCTCGCCGACGGCCGTGAACTCGTGTACTACGACGTTCGCGGCGGCCACGGCGCGACGGAACGCGAGGCCGTGGACCGGCGCCCCCTGGACGCCGTCGCCACGGCCTCGGAGATCCGCCACGACCCCCTGCTCGGCGAGTGGGTCGCGGTCACGGCGCACCGCCAGGCCCGCACGTACCACCCGCCGGCCGACGAGTGCCCGCTCTGCCCGTCCCGCGACGGCCGTCCGACGGAGATTCCGGCCGGGGACTACGAGGTGGCCGTCTTCGAGAACCGCTTCCCCTCCCTGACCGGCCCCCCGGGTCCGGCGGAGGCCGAGGACGGGAGCGGCCTCTCCCTGCGGGCCCCGGGCGCCGGGCGCTGCGAGGTGGTGTGCTTCACCTCCGACCACGACGCCTCCTTCGCCGACCTCACCGAGGAGCGGGCCGCTCTGGTCCTGGACGTCTGGACCGACCGCACCGCGGAGCTGTCGGCGCTGCCGGGCGTGCGCCAGGTGTTCTGCTTCGAGAACAGGGGCCGGGAGATCGGCGTCACCCTCGGCCACCCCCACGGCCAGATCTACGCCTATCCCTTCGTCACCCCGCGTACCGGGCGGATGCTGCGCTCGGCCGCCGCCCACCGGGAGCGCACCGGCGGCAACCTCTTCGACGACGTCGTGGCCGCCGAGCGCGCCGACGGACGGCGCGTGGTGCTGGAGACCGGCCACTGGACCGCCTTCGTGCCGCACGCCGCGCGCTGGCCTTACGAGGTGCACCTGTACCCCGGGCGGCGGGCGGCGGACCTGACGGAGCTCGGTGAGGACGCCCGCGCCGAGTTCCCGGGCGTCTACCTGGAGCTGCTGCGGCGCTTCGACCGGATCTTCGGCCCCGGCGAGCCGCCCACGCCCTACATCTCCGGCTGGCACCAGGCGCCGCTGGGCCCGGACGGGGGGAAGGACTGGGCCGGACGGGCGGACTTCGCCCTCCACCTGGAACTCTTCACGATCCGCCGCACGTCCGGGAAGCTGAAGTACCTGGCGGGCTCGGAGTCCGGCATGGGGGTCTTCATCAACGACGTGCCGCCCGAGACCGCGGCGCAGCGACTGCGGGAGGTGGCGAGCCGGTGAGCGGCACGTATCTGGTGACCGGCGGGGCCGGCTACGTCGGGAGCGTCGTCGCGGCGCACCTGCTGGAGGCGGGGCACCGGGTGACGGTGGTGGACGACCTGTCCACCGGTTTCCGCGCGGGTGTGCCGGCGGGAGCGGACTTCTTCCAGGGGCGCCTCCAGGACGCCGCCGACTGGCTGGTCCCTTCCCCCGCCTCCGGCAGGGACAGCCCTCCGTACGACGCGGTGCTGCACTTCGCGGCCAGCTCCCAGGTCGGCGAGTCCGTCGTCCACCCCGAGAAGTACTGGCACAACAACGTCGGCGGCACGATGGCGCTGCTGGACGCGATGCGCGGGGCCGGTGTGCGCACCCTGGTCTTCTCCTCCACCGCCGCCACCTACGGCGAGCCCGAGGAGATCCCCGTCCGCGAGGACGCCCCCACCGCCCCCACCAACCCCTACGGCGCCTCCAAGCTCGCCGTCGACCACATGATCGCCGGCGAGTGCGCCGCCCACGGCCTGGCCGCCGTCTCGCTGCGCTACTTCAACGTGGCCGGCGCGTACCGCAGCGTGCACGGCGCCCTCGGCGAGCGGCACGACCCCGAGTCGCACCTCATCCCGCTGGTGCTCCAGGTCGCGCTCGGGCAGCGGGAGGCGATCTCGGTCTACGGCGACGACTACCCCACCCCGGACGGCACCTGCGTACGCGACTACATCCACGTCGCCGACCTCGCCGAGGCCCATCTGCTGGCGCTGGACGCCGCGGTGTCCGGGGAGCACCTGGTGTGCAACCTGGGCAACGGCAGCGGCTTCTCCGTCCGGGAGGTGATCCGCACGGTCCGCGAGGTCACCGGCCACCCCGTCCCCGAGAAGACGGCGCCGCGCCGCGGCGGCGACCCGGCGTTCCTGGTCGCCTCGGCGGAGCGGGCCAGGCGGCGGCTGGGCTGGCGGCCCTCGCGCACCGACCTGAAGGACATCGTCGCCGACGCCTGGGCCTTCGCCCGGGGCAGGGCGCTGGACGCCGCCGCCGTCGGCGGCGAGGGGAGCGGAACGTGAACGGGCCCCTGGACCCCGAGGCCGGGACCGAGGCGGAGGCGGAGGCGCTGAACGCGGCGCAGACGGCGGAGGCCGCCGACGGCTTCCGCGCGGTCCACGGCGGCGAGCCCGCAGGGATCTGGGCCGCGCCGGGCCGCGTCAACCTCATCGGCGAGCACACCGACTACAACGACGGCTTCGTCATGCCGTTCGCCCTGCCGCACACCATCCGGGTGGCGGCGGCCCGCCGCGACGACGGCGCGCTCGGCCTCCACTCGGCCGACGTGTCGGGCGGCACGGTGCGCCTGCGGGCCGAGAAGCTCGCCCCCGGTACGGCCGACGGCTGGGCCGCGTACCCGGCCGGCGTGGTGTGGGCGCTGCGCGAGGCCGGTCTGCTGTCCGGCCGGGAGGGGGGCGCCGACCTCTACATCCGCAGCGATGTGCCCACCGGCGCGGGCCTGTCCTCCTCGGCCGCCCTGGAGGTCGCCACGGCGGTGGCCCTGAACGACCTGTACGGCCTGGAACTGGCCCCCGGGCGGATCGCCCGGCTCTGCCGGCGGGCCGAGAACGAGTTCGTCGGCGTCCCCTGCGGGATCATGGACCAGATGGCGTCGGCCTGCTGCACGGCCGGGCACGCCCTCCACCTCGACACCCGTGACCTGGCCGCCCGCCAGGTCCCCTTCGACCCGGCCGTCGCGGGCCTGCGGCTGCTGGTGGTGGACACCCGCGTCGAGCACGCGCTGGGCGACGGCGAGTACGCCCGGCGCCGGGCGGGCTGCGAGGAGGCCGCGGCGGCCCTGGGGGTCGCGGCCCTGCGCGACGTTCCGTACGGGGAACTGGACGCGGCGCTGTCCGGGCTGGCCGATCCGGCGCTGCGGCCCCTGGTGCGCCATGTGGTCACCGAGAACCGGCGGGTGGAGGAGGTCGTCGGCCTCCTCGACACGGGCGACCCCCGTGCGATCGGCCCGGTCCTGACCGCCGGGCACGCCTCGCTGCGCGACGACTTCGCCGTCTCCTGCCCCGAGCTGGATCTGGTGGTGGAGACGGCGAACGCGGCGGGCGCACTGGGCGCCCGGATGACCGGCGGCGGCTTCGGCGGCTCCGCGGTCGTCCTGGTGGAGGCGGCGGGGGCGGAGGAGGTCGGCGCGGCGGTCGCCGACGCCTTCGACGCCGCGGGCCACCCGGCCCCGCGGCTGTTCGAGGCGGTGCCCTCGGCGGGAGCGCGCCGGCTGGACGGCTGAGGCGCCGGCCCGCGCCCGGCTCCGCGCCCGGGCGTGTGCGGTGGGGTGTGCCGTGCGGCGGCCGGTGCGGTGGTCGCAATGCGTCGGAAGCGGTCGGACCGCGCGGCGCCGGCCGCCGCCGACCGTGCACGTCCGGCCGCCGCGGACCGTGTGGGCGGTCGGTTTTCGCCAATCGGCCTCTTCGGCCCTGCCCCGGCCGTACGCTGATGGACGGCACCGGCCGCCGGGGGCCGGTGCGCATCAGGGGGCGGCACACGCTGGATGCGGCGCACGGGGGCCGGGTACGAGCGGGGCACGGCGGCGGGCGTGCGGCCCGTCCGGCCCCCGCACCGGGCGCCGCGCCCGAACGCGGGTGGGCCTTTCGGCGGCAGGGGGTGTGCGTGCAACGTATCCGGGTTCTCGTGGTGGACGACCACCGCATATTCGCCGAGTCCCTCGCCGCGGCGCTCGCGGTGGAGCAGGACGTGGAGGTGGCCGCGGCCGGCAGCGGTCCCGCGGCGCTGCGCACCCTGGAACGGGCCGCGGCCGACGGCCGCCGCTTCGACATCCTGCTGATCGACGCCGATCTGGGGGGTGCTCCGCCGGAGGCCGGCGAGGTGCCGACGCCCGGCCCGGCCGCCGCCGACGCGCCGGCCGCGGCCGGCGGCATCGCCCTGGTCCCACGGGTCCACACCGGTCACCCCGAGGTCCGCACCGTGGTGCTCGCCGAGCGCGACGACCCGCGCCGCGCGGCCGCCGCACTCCAGGCGGGGGCGTCGGGCTGGGTCGCCAAGGACTGTTCGCTCTCCCGGCTGCTCCAGGTGGTCCGGGGGGTGCTGCGCGGTGAGACGCATCTGCCGCCCGCCCTGCTGACCGGGGTGCTGCGTGAGCTGACCGCGACGCGCAGGCACCGTACCGAGAGCGAGCGGCTGGTGGAGTCGCTGACCCCGCGCGAGCACGAGGTGCTGCGCTGCATGGTGGCCGGGCTGGGCCGCAAGGCGGTCGCCGAACGGCTGTACCTCTCCCCGCACACCGTCCGCACCCATATGCAGAACGTGCTGGGCAAGCTGGGGGTGCACTCCACCCTGGCCGCGGTGGCGCTGGCCCGCAAGGCCGGTATCGGCCCGGTGGACCTGGAGCATCTGACGTCCTCCTCCTGAAGGACGGGGTTCCCGGCTCACGCCGGCGGGGACCGGCGGTCCACCGGCGCTTGCACGATCAGCACCGGCCGGGCCGGGACCAGCCGCGCAAGCCTCGTCGGGGCGGCCCGTACCGACCGGCGGTCCCCCGACTCCGGGACCGCCCGCCTGCCCGGGGTCGCGCTCGGCCCGCGGCGGCACGCGTACGGCCGCCCGCCCGTGTCACGGACCCGTCAGGGGACGTTGTCGAACGGTGCGGTGAGCTGCCGCAGCAGCCCGGCCAGCTCCGCCCGCCGGCTCGACGGGAGCTCGGCGAGGATGGCCCGCTCCTGCTCCAGCAGCCCGGCCAGGGCCCGGTCGGCCCGGTCGCGTCCGGCCTCGGTCAGCCGGACCAGGACGCCGCGCCGGTCGCTGGGGTCGGGCAGTCGCTCCACCAGCCCCTTCTTCGCCAGCCGGTCGATGCGGTTGGTCATGGTGCCGGAGGTGACCAGGGTCTGGGTCAGGAGCTGGCCGGGGGAGAGCTGGTAGGGGGCGCCCGCCCGGCGCAGCGCGGTCAGCACGTCGAACTCCCAGGGCTCCAGCCCGTGCTCGGCGAAGGCGATGCGGCGGGCCCGGTCGAGATGGCGGGCGAGCCTGCTGACCCGGCTGAGCACCTCCAGGGGCTCCACATCGAGATCGGGGCGCTCGCGGCGCCACGCTGCCACCAGTCGGTCGACCTCGTCCTCCATATGGACAGTGTAGTAGTTCTGTCGACATGAAGTCTCTTGACATCGAGATATATCCGGCGGACCCTGCTGCCATGGAATCCGCCGACCCGCTCCGGCGTACCGGCGTCCCGGTGTGGGATCCCGCGCAGTACCGCCGCCATGCCGGCCACCGCCTGCGTCCGCTCCGCGACCTGCTGGCCCGCCTCCCCCCTCTGCCCTCGCCCCGGCCCCGCATCGCAGACCTGGGCTGCGGCCCCGGCGAGCCGACCGCTGTGCTGGCCGAACGCTGGCCCACGGCCGAGATCACCGGCTACGACCTGTCGGAGGCCATGCTCGCCGAGGCCCGCGCGCACGCCGGGCCCACACCCGGGGGCGGCACCGTGGACTTCGCCCGCGCAGACCTGGCCGCCTGGCGCCCCGGGAGGCCGCACGACCTGATCATCTCCAACGCGGCGCTGCACTGGTGCCCCGGGCACATCGCCCGTCTCCCCGTCTGGACCGCGGCGCTGCGCCCCGGAGGCGTCCTGGCCTTCCAGGTCCCCGGCAACTTCGCCGCCCCCGCGCACACCCTGCTGGCGGACCTGTGCGCCTCCCCGCGCTGGCGCGACCGACTCGGCGCCGCGCCCCGCCGTGCCCCCGTGGCCGAGCCAGTCGAGTACACCGGGGCGCTGGCGGCCCTCGGCTGCGGGACGGACGTGTGGGAGACGACGTACGTGCACGTCCTCACCGGCGAGGACCCGGTGCTGGAGTGGGCCAAGGGCACCGCCCTGCGTCCCGTCCTCACCGCACTCGACTCCGACCCGGCCGCACGTGAGGCGTTCCTCGCCGAGTACCGCGACCTGCTGCGCGAGGCCTACCCGCCGGGCCCGCACGGCACCCTCTTCCCGTTCCGCCGGATCTTCGCCGTCGCACGCGGGCACACCTGACGGCGCGAGCACCCCGCGAACCCGGCCGGGCGGCCACCGGACAGGCCGCCCGGGACGGAACGCCCGGCACGCCCGGCACACCCGGTACGCACAAGCAACGCTCCGCCGCGGCCGCTCAGCTGCGGCGGTGGCCTATCAGACGCGGCTTGGGCTCCAGGCCGTCCAGCCCGTGCCAGGCGAGGTTCACCAGATGGGCGGCCACCTCGGGCTTGTCGGGCCTGCGGGCGTTCAGCCACCACTGGCCCGTCAGGGCCACCATGCCCACCAGGGCCTGCGCGTACAGCGGGGCCAGCTTCGGGTCGAAGCCGCGCGCCTTGAACTCCAGGCCCAGGATGTCCTCCACCTGGGTGGCGATGTCGCTGATCAGCGAGGCGAAGTTGCCCGTCGACTGGGCCACCGGCGAGTCCCGCACCAGGATGCGGAACCCGTCGGTGTACTGCTCGATGTAGTCCAGCAGCGCGAACGCCGCCTGCTCCAGCAGCTCACGCGGATGACCGCCGGTCAGAGCCCCCGTCACCATGTCCAGCAGCCGCCGCATCTCCCGGTCGACCACGACCGCGTACAGCCCCTCCTTGCCGCCGAAGTGCTCGTAGACCACCGGCTTGGAGACCGCGGCCTTCGCCGCGATCTCCTCCACCGACGTGCCCTCGAAGCCGCGTTCGGCGAAGAGCGCGCGACCGATGTCCAGCAGTTGCTCGCGGCGCTCCTCCCCCGTCATCCGGCGGCGGGTCCGCCGGGTGGAGCCTGAGGGCCTGCCCTTGGTGCTGCTGTCGTCGGTCGCCACTCCTCCATCATGCCGCTTCGGCGGCCTCCTCCCGGCGGCGGGCGTCGATCCGCTTCCTCGACGGCCAGCGAACGTCGTACGCCCAGCCGGCCTTCTCGAACCAGCGGATCAGCCGGGCGCTGGAGTCGATCTGACCCTTCAGGACGCCGTGCCGGGCGCAGGTCGGGTCCGCGTGGTGCAGGTTGTGCCAGGACTCCCCGCAGGACAGCACCGCCAGCCACCACACGTTGCCCGAGCGGTCACGCGACTTGAACGGGCGCTTGCCCACCGCGTGGCAGATGGAGTTGATCGACCAGGTGACGTGGTGCAGCAGCGCCACCCGCACCAGCGAGCCCCAGAAGAACGCGGTCAGCGCGCCCTGCCAGCTCATCGTGACCAGCCCGCCGACCACCGGCGGAACGCCCAGTGACACGGCCGTCCACAGCGCGAACTGGCGGGAGACGCGGCGGATGACCGGGTCCTTGACCAGATCCGGGGCGTACTTGTGCTGCGGCGTCTGCTCCTCGTCGAACATCCAGCCCACATGGGCCCACCACAGGCCCTTGAGCAGGGCGGGGACGGTCTCGCCGTAGCGCCACGGGGAGTGCGGGTCGCCCTCGGCGTCGGAGTACTTGTGGTGCTTGCGGTGGTCGGCGACCCACCGCACCAGTGGACCCTCCACGGCCATCGACCCGGCGATCGCCAGCGCGACACGCAGGGGCTTGTTCGCCTTGAAGGCGCCGTGGGTGAAGTAGCGGTGGAAACCGATGGTGATGCCGTGGCAGCCCAGGAAGTACATGCCGACCAGCAGCCCGAGGTCCAGCCAGCTCACCCCCCAGCCCCAGGCGAGCGGAACTGCGGCCACCATGGCGACGAAGGGGACGGTGATGAACAGCAGAAGGGTGATCTGCTCGACGGAACGGCGCTGTTCGCCGCCGAGCGTGGCCGAGGGGAGCGGTTCCCCGGACGCCGCGGCGGATTTCGCTGTGTCTGCCGTGTCTTGGGGGTGCGTGCGAAGCACGTCCGGACTGATCGTCATAGATCGCTCTCGTTTGAAGCTGGGGGACGGGGGGTGCGTTACTTACGGTCCCGTAACCTACGCAATCGTAAGTATGGCAGCCGTGGGTGTGGGGGCAAGAGGGCCGCATGGTGGACTGGATGATCCAGCCACTCCGGGGGCGGCCTATCCTGGGGGTCGTCGGACAACGCGGTCCGTGACCTGCCAGAAGCATCGCCGCAAGGAGCCGCACCTGTGAGCAGTGCCGACACCTCCCCGAACCCGGTTGGCAAGAACCCTTCCCCGGCCGGAGAGGTCCCCACGCCGGGCCGTCCGGGTACCCCGGACGCCCGAAACGAACCCAGCGCACCCGAAGCCCCACTGGAGGCCACCCCCGAAGCCCGTGCCGAGACCAGCGCGGCCCTGCGGGCCGACATCCGCCGGCTGGGCGATCTCCTCGGCGAGACGCTCGTCCGCCAGGAGGGCGCCGAGCTGCTGGAGCTCGTCGAGCGCGTACGCGCCCTGACCAGGACCGACGGCGAGGCCGCCGCCGCCCTGCTCAGCCGTACCGACCTCGCGACGGCCACCAAGCTCGTGAGGGCCTTCTCGACCTACTTCCACCTCGCCAACATCACCGAGCAGGTCCACCGCGGCCGTGAACTGCGCGTCCGGCGGGCCGCCGAGGGCGGAAACCTCGCCCGCACGGCGGACATGCTCAAGGACGCCGACCCCGCTCACCTGCGGGACACCGCGCGGAACCTCGGCGTGCGCCCGGTCTTCACCGCCCACCCCACCGAGGCCGCCCGCCGGTCGGTGCTCACCAAGCTCCGCAAGGTCGCCGAGCTGCTGGAGAACACCGACCCCAACGAGCGCCGCCGCACCGACCTGCGGCTCGCCGAGAACATCGATCTGATCTGGCAGACCGACGAGCTGCGCGTGGCCCGCCCCGAGCCGGCCGACGAGGCGCGCAACGCCGTCTACTACCTCGATGAACTGCACCGCGACGCCGTCGGCGACGTCCTGGAGGACCTCGCCGCCGAGCTGGAGCGCGCCGGAGCCCCGCTCCCGCCCGCCACCCGCCCGCTGACCTTCGGCACCTGGATCGGCGGCGACCGCGACGGCAACCCCAACGTCACCCCCGCCGTCACCTGGGAGGTGCTGCTGCTCCAGCACGAGCACGGCATCACCGACGCCCTGGAGCACGTCGACGAGCTGCGCGCGGCCCTGTCCAACTCCATCCGCATCAGCGGTGCCACCGAGGAGCTGCGGGATTCCCTGGAGCGCGACCTCGAACTCCTGCCGGAGATCAGCCCCCGCTACAAGCGGCTCAACGCCGAGGAGCCCTACCGGCTCAAGGTCACCTGCATCCGGCAGAAGCTGCTCAACACCCGCGAGCGCCTGGCCGAGGGCGACCCGCACGTGCCCGGCCGCGACTACCTGGGCACCGGCGAACTCCTGGCCGACCTGGAGCTGGTCCAGAACTCCCTGCGCGAGCACCGCGGCTCGCTGGTCGCCGACGGCCACCTGGAGCGCGTGATGCGCACCCTGGGCGCCTTCGGCCTCCAGCTCGCCACCATGGACGTGCGCGAGCACGCCGACGCGCACCACCACGCCCTCGGGCAGCTCTTCGACCGGCTCGGCGAGGAGTCCTGGCGCTACGCCGACATGCCGCGCGACTACCGGCGGCGGCTGCTCGCCAAGGAACTGCGCTCCCGCCGCCCGCTGGCCCCGCAGCCCGCGCCGCTGGACGCCGCCGGAGCCAAGACCTTCGGCGTCTTCGAGACCGTCCGCAGGGCGCTGGACACCTTCGGCCCCGAGGTCATCGAGTCCTACATCATCTCCATGTGCCAGGGCGCCGACGACGTCTTCGCCGTCGCCGTCCTCGCGCGCGAGGCGGGCCTGGTCGACCTGCACGCCGGCTGGGCCCGCATCGGCGTCGTGCCGCTGCTGGAGACCACCGACGAGCTGCGCATCGCCGACGAGCTGCTGGACTCGATGCTGTCCGACCCCTCCTACCGGCGCCTGGTCGCCCTGCGCGGCGATGTCCAGGAGGTCATGCTCGGCTACTCCGACTCCTCGAAGTTCGGCGGCATCACCACCTCCCAGTGGGAGATCCACCGGGCCCAGCGGCGGCTGCGCGACGTCGCCCACCGCCACGGGGTGCGGCTGCGCCTGTTCCACGGCCGCGGCGGAACCGTCGGCCGCGGCGGCGGCCCCACCCACGACGCGATCCTCGCCCAGCCCTGGGGCACCCTGGAGGGCGAGATCAAGGTCACCGAGCAGGGCGAGGTCATCTCCGACAAGTACCTCATCCCCTCCCTGGCCCGGGAGAACCTGGAGCAGACGGTGGCCGCCACCCTCCAGGCGTCCGCCCTGCACACCGCGCCCCGCCAGTCCGACGAGGCGCTGGCCCGCTGGGACGCGGCGATGGACACCGTCTCCGAGGCCGCCCACAGCGCCTACCGCGCGCTGGTGGAGGACCCGGACCTGCCCGCGTACTTCTTCGCCTCCACCCCCGTGGACCAGCTCGCCGACCTCTACCTCGGCTCCCGCCCCTCGCGCCGCCCCGACTCCGGCGCCGGCCTGGACGGGCTGCGGGCGATCCCGTGGGTGTTCGGCTGGACCCAGTCGCGGCAGATCGTGCCCGGCTGGTTCGGCGTCGGCACCGGCCTGAAGGCGGCGCGCGAGGCCGGACTCGACAGCGTGCTGGACGAGGCATACGGGCGCTGGCACTTCTTCCGCAACTTCCTGTCCAACGTCGAGATGACGCTGGCCAAGACGGATCTGCGGACCGCCCGGCACTACGTGGAGACGCTGGTGCCGCAGGAGCTGCGGCACATCTTCGCCACCATCGAGGCCGAGCACGAGCTGACGGTGCGCGAGGTGCTGCGGGTCACCGGCGAGCGGGAACTGCTGGACGCCCAGCCGGTGCTCAAGCAGACCTTCGCCATCCGCGACGCCTACCTGGACCCGATCTCCTACCTCCAGGTCACGCTGCTGGCGCGGCAGCGCGAGGCCGCCGAGCGCGGCGAGGAGCCGGACCCGCTGCTGGGCCGCGCCCTGCTGCTGACGGTCAACGGCGTCGCGGCGGGCCTGCGCAACACCGGCTGAGGCGCGCCGCGTCCGGGGGACGCGGACGGGCAGGCGAACGGCGAGGGGTCCCTCTCCCGGATGGGAGAGGGACCCCTCGTCTGGTCCGCGGCCGTACGTCGCGCCCCCGGGGATCAGCTCTGGGTGGCCTTGCGGCGGCGCATCACCAGGTACGAGCCGGCGCCCAGCAGCGCCGCGGCGGCCGCCGCGAGCGCGGCGACGGGGGCCTCGGAACCGGTCTCGGCCAGGTTGCCGCCCTCGCCGGCCGACTCGCCCGGCTCCTCGCCGCCGGCAGCGCCCTCGGTGGCCTCGCCGGTCGAGCCCTCGGCGGTGGTGCCCTCCGTGCTGCCGCCGGTGCTCTCCTCGCCGCCCGCGGCGCCCTCGGTGGTGCCCTCCGTGCTGCCGCCGGTGGTGCCCTCGGTGGTCTCACCGGTGGTGCCCTCGGTGGTCTCGCCCGTGGAGCCACCGGTGCCACCGGTGCCACCGCCGGTGGTGTCGGTGGCGGGGCAGGTGTGGGACAGGTTGAACTTGTCGTCCCTGACGCTGCCCTTGATCTCGGCCTCGATGTCGACGAGCTTCGCCCCGGGCTCGGACGCCACGTAGGCGTGCTTGTCGGACGGCGGGCCGAACTCGGTGATCGTCTGGGTGCCACCGGGCTCGAAGGTGACCGTGAGCTTGACGAACCCGGGCTTCTCCTTGCCGCCGCCCGGCAGGACGAAGTGCCAGCCGTCCTTGTCGGCCGGGACGGTGGGGCAGTCGCCCTCCTGCGGCGCCGCTCCGTCGCCCTCGGTGGCGGTGCGGGGCAGTGGCTGACGCAGCTCGGGGGAAGAGGACCCCGTCGCGAAAGCGGGGGCGGCCGGGGCCAGCGCCATGCAGGCCGCCGCGGCCACGGCTGCCGCACGCTTGGAAGTGAGAATGCGCATGAACTACCACCTTTGGTGGCGGGGGACATCTGGGACGTGTGGGGGAAGAGAGAGGGGGGTGGGCGTAGCCTTTCCCGCCGCACGGAACCGGTCAAGCGCGATACGCCGTATCTGTCCCCATGCGCCACCTCTGCCCCAGAGGGTGTCGTGTAACAATCAGATCAATATCAAGATCGAAGTGCTTGGGATCGGGAGTCCCGGGAAAGCGCAGCTCACAGCAGTGCGAACGCCGCCCCCATCAGCGCGACCCCCAGCAGTCCGGTCCCCCACGCGGTGCGCCGCATACCCAGGCCACCCCCGATCACCGGCGAGGCCAGCACCAGCGCGCCCGCCAGCGGCAGCCACGCGTACAGCGCACCGGCGGTGCCGGTGCGCACCACCTCGGCCCTGTCCGACCTGTCCGAGCCCTCCCGTCCGGGCCACAGCGCCACCGGGAGCCGCTCGCCGGCCTCGTACGACACCGGCGCCTCGACGGCGACATCCGGGCGCGCGTCCTTGTCGCCGCCCGCCGGCGCGAACGACCCCGTGCACGTCCACCCGTCGCACTCGGCGACGGTCAACGTGCCGCGCACCGCGCCGCGTTCGGCCACCGCCTGCCGTGTGCCGTCGAGGGAGGTCCACACGCCGGCCATCAGCAGCACAGCCGCGACCACGCCCATCAGCGCCGCCCTCGCCAGCAGCAGCAGGCCGTACGCGCTCTCACCGGCCCGGCGCACGGGGCCGCGCCTGGCGGAGGTGCCCAGGAACCCGGAAGACATGGCGGGATCCTGGGCCACAGGGAAGCGGACGGTCAACCTCCGCGCACCCCGGCGTGCGCCCCGGGGCCCCGCGATCCAGGCGCGGCTCAGGCGCGGCTCACGAGTTGTACGTGCCCTGCGCCCGCTCCAGGCCGTCCACCAGCAGGCACTCCACGGCGTCCGCGGCCCGGTCCACGAAATAGCCCAGTTCCTTGCGCTCGGCGGAGGAGAAGTCCTTCAGCACGAAGTCGGCCACCGGCATCCGGCCCGGAGGGCGGCCGATGCCGAAGCGCACCCGGTGGTAGCCGGGGCCGAGCGACCTGGTGAGCGACTTCAGCCCGTTGTGGCCGTTGTCGCCGCCGCCCTTCTTCAGCCGCAGCACCCCGTAGTCGATGTCCAGCTCGTCGTGGACCACGACCAGATGCTCCAGGGGCACCTTGTAGAAGTCGCGCAGTGCGGTGACGGGGCCGCCCGAGAGGTTCATGTACGACATCGGCTTGGCCAGCACCACCCGGCGGCCCCCGGTGCCCGGAGCGCCCAGCCGGCCCTCCAGCACCTGCGCCCGCGACCGGTGCGCCCTGAACTTCCCCCCGATCCGCCCGGCCAGCAGATCGGCGACCACGAACCCCACGTTGTGCCGGTTCGCCGCGTACTCCGGACCGGGGTTGCCCAGGCCCACCACCAGCCAGGGGGCGTCGGCGTCGCTCATCGTCGTCTCTCTCCTACAGCGGACCTACAGGGGAAGCGCCACGGCCGCCGGCCCGCGCCCACGGCGCGGGCCGGCGGCCGGAGAAAAGAGGGGGCGAGCCCCGCGGATCACTCCGCGGCGCCCTCACCCCCGGTGCCTTCGCCCTCAGCGGCCTCGGAGGCCTGCGCGGCCAGCACGTTGAGGACGACGGTGTCCTCCTCGACGGCCAGCGAGGAGCCCTTGGGCAGCGGGATGTCCTTGGCCAGGACGGAGTCGCCGGCGGCCAGACCCTTGATGGAGACGGTCACGGACTCCGGGATGTGGGTGGCCTCGGCCTCCACCGGCAGCGTGTTCAGCACGTGCTCCAGCAGGTACTGGCCCGGGGCCAGCTCGCCCTCGGTGTGGACCGGGATCTCTACGGTGACCTGCTCGCCCCGCTTGACGACCAGCAGGTCGATGTGGACCAGGAAGCCGCGGATGGCCTCGCGCTGCACGGCCTTGGGGATCACCAGCTCCTGGCGGCCCTCGACGTCCAGCGTGATCAGCACGTTCGAGGTCTTCAGGGCCATCATCAGGTCGTAGCCGGGAAGGGCCACGTGGACCGGCTCGGTGCCGTGCCCGTAGATGACACCGGGAACCTTGTCCTCGCGGCGGAGCCTGCGGGACGCGCCCTTGCCGAACTCCTTGCGGACCTCGGCGGAGATCTTGACGTCAGCCATGACGCACTCCTCGTCTCTCAAGTCGGTTCTGTGGCGGTTGCCAGAGCTACTCGGCCACGACTGACCTGCTGCGAAGAGCGCGTCGATAACGGATCACCGTGCCACCGCGGGCACGGCTCCCTCGCCGAGCAACTCCACGAGTCTACCGCCCCGGGAAAGCGGGGGCGGACACGGCGGGGGCGCCGCACCGGGCATCCCCCGGTGCGGCGACCCCGCCGAACCGTTACGCCTGCTCGTCGAAGAGGCTCGTCACCGAACCGTCCTCGAACACCTCGCGCACCGCGCGGGCGATCGTCGGCGCCATCGACAGCACCTTGATCTTGTCGACGTCCACCTCGCTCGGCGTCGGCAGGGTGTTGGTGAAGATGAACTCGCTCACCTTGGAGTTCTTCAGCCGGTCCGCCGCCGGACCGGACAGCACACCGTGCGTGGCCGCCACGATCACGTCCTCGGCGCCGTTGGCGAACAGCGCGTCGGCGGCCGCGCAGATCGTGCCGCCGGTGTCGACCATGTCGTCCACCAGCACACACACCCGGCCCCGCACGTCGCCGACGACCTCGTGGACGGTCACCTGGTTCGCCACGTCCGGGTCGCGGCGCTTGTGCACGATCGCCAGCGGTGCGCCCAGCCGGTCGCACCAGCGGTCGGCGACCCGCACCCGGCCCGCGTCCGGCGAGACCACTGTCAGTTTGGAACGGTCCACCTTGCCGCCCACGTAGTCCGTCAGCACCGGCAGTGCGAACAGGTGGTCGACGGGACCGTCGAAGAAGCCCTGGATCTGGTCGGTGTGCAGATCGATGGTGAGGATCCGGTCGGCGCCGGCCGTCTTGAGCAGATCGGCGATCAGCCGCGCGGAGATCGGCTCACGACCGCGGTGCTTCTTGTCCTGCCGCGCGTAGCCGTAGAACGGCACGATCACGGTGATGCTCCGGGCCGAGGCCCGCTTGAGCGCGTCCACCATGATCAGCTGCTCCATGATCCACTTGTTGATCGGAGCGGTGTGGCTCTGCATCAGGAAGCAGTCGGCGCCACGGGCGGACTCCTGGAAGCGCACGTAGATCTCGCCGTTGGCGAAGTCGAACGCCTTCGTCGGGACCACGCCGACACCGAGCTGCCCCGCGACCTCCTCCGCCAGACTGGGGTGGGCGCGGCCGGAGAAGAACATCATCTTCTTCTGGCCGGTCGTCTTGATCCCGGTCACAACACAATCTCCTTGCGAGCATCGATTCGTCGGGGCGCACCACGGTGTGCGCTTCTCACGGTACGCCCTGCCCAGCGCACTTCCGCCAGGTCATCCCTGGTTCACGGGGCCGTCGCCGCTCTCCCGGGCGGCGGCCTGGGCCGCCCGCGCGGCCGCGCTCCCGGGACGCTTGCGGGCCACCCAACCGGCGATGTTGCGCTGCTGGCCGCGTGCGACGGCCAGCGAACCGGGCGGCACGTCCTTGGTGATCACGGACCCGGCGGCGGTGTACGCCCCGTCCCCGACCGTGACAGGAGCCACAAACATGTTGTCCGACCCCGTCCGGCAGTGCGAGCCGATCGTGGTGTGGTGCTTGTTCACCCCGTCGTAGTTCACGAACACACTCGCGGCGCCGATGTTCGAGTGCTCGCCGATCGTCGCGTCGCCCACGTACGACAGATGCGGCACCTTCGTGCCCTCACCCACCTCGGCGTTCTTCATCTCCACATACGTGCCCGCCTTCGACCGCGGCCCCAGACGCGTCCCGGGCCGCAGATACGCGTACGGGCCCACCGACGCGCCGGGGCCGATCTCCGCCGAATCCGTCACCGCGTTGGACACCACCGCGCCCTCGCCGACGACGGTGTCCGTCAGCCGGCAGTTCGGCCCGACCTCGCAGCTCGCGCCCAGCCGCGTGGACCCCAGCAACTGCGTACCCGGATGCACCAGCGCGTCCGGCTCGTACGTCACCGTCACGTCCAGCCACGTCGACGCCGGATCCACCACCGTCACACCGGCCAGCATCGCCCGCCGGAGCAGCCGCTCGTTCAGCAGCCCGCGCGCCTCGGCGAGCTGCACCCGGTTGTTGATCCCGACGATCTCCCGGTGGTCGCCCGCCACGCACGCGCCCACCCGGTGCCCCTGGGCGCGCAGAATGCCCAGCACATCGGTCAGGTACTCCTCGCCCTGGCTGTTGTCCGTGCCGATCCGGCCCAGCGCCTCGGCCAGCAGCCGCCCGTCGAACGCGAAGACCCCCGAGTTGATCTCCCGGACCGCCCGCTGCTCCTCGGTGGCGTCCTTGTGCTCCACGATCGCCGTCACCGTGCCGTCCTCGGAGCGCACGATCCGCCCGTAACCGGTCGCGTCCGGCACCTCGGCCGACAGCACCGTCACCGCGTTGCCCTGCCCGGCGTGCGCCTCGGTCAGGTTCGACAGCGTCTCGCCGGTCAGCAGCGGGGTGTCGCCGCAGACGACCACCACCGTCCCCGACGGGCGCACCCCGTCGGCCGCCAGAGCCTCGAGCGCCGTGCGCACCGCGTGCCCGGTGCCCCGCCGCTCGGCCTGCACCGCCGTACGCGCCTTCGCGTCCAGCGCCGCCAGATGCCCGGTGACCTGCTCGCGGCCGTGGCCGACGACCACCACCAGCTCCTCGGGATCCAGCTCACGGGAGGCCGCCACCACATGACCCACGAGCGACCGCCCGCAGATGTCGTGCAGGACCTTGGGCCTGGCGGACTTCATGCGGGTGCCCTCACCCGCTGCGAGGACGACGACGGCTGCCGGGCGGTTGGCGCTCACGGGTGTGCCCTTCGGCTTCGGGACGGAACTTCGGACGTCTTGTGGACGGATGGCGGGACGGGCCGCCGCACCGACACGGAACCCGCCCGGAGGACCACTCCCGCACACCCGGCGGCCACCGCCGGTTCACGGGACGGACCGCGGCGAAACCGCGCGGGAAGGTGCGGTGTCATCCGCAGGATACCCGGGGGGACCCGGTCATTCCGCCGGTGCCCCCTGGCCCGGCACCGTCGCACCACCCGTGCCGCCGGGGCCGCCGGAGCCGCCCCTGGCCTCCGCGTCTTCCGTGTCTTCCGCGTCTTCCGTGACTTCCGCACCGTCCGCGGCCCCCGGGCCGCCCGGGCCGCGCCCGGTGATCGCCGCCAGACTCGCGCGCACATGCGCCATGTGCTGCCGCACCGCCTCCCGCCGCTGTTCGTGCGCCCGCACGATCCGCTCCGTCTCCCGCTCCACACGCTCCTGCCGCAGCCGTGCCCGCCCCAGCAGCTCCGCCGCCCGCTCCTCGGCCTCCGCCTGGAGCCGCCGCGCGTCCTCCTCCGCCCCGGCGGCCTCCCGCCGCGCCCGCTCCAGGGCCGCCTCGCCCCGCCCGGACAACCCGGCGACCCGCTCCGCCACCGCCGACTCGTGCGCGGCCAGCTCCGCCGCCCGCTCCTCGGCCTCCTCCGTCTGCTTCCTCTCCTGCGCCAGCAGCAGCGCCTCACAGCGCTCGGCCATCTCCCGCAGCTCGCGCCCGCCGGCCCCCCGCAACTCCTCGGCCTCCGCACGCGCCGCCGCCCGAAGCCGTCCGGCCCGCTCCCGAGCCCGCCCGAGCAGCGCCTCCGCCGCCTCGTCCGCCTCCGCACGCACCCGGGCCGCGCCCTCGCACGCCGCCTCCCGCCGCGCCCGGCCCTCCCCCTGCGCCCGCTCCAGCACCCGGCGCGCCTCCCCGTGCGCCGTCTCCCGCAGCTCCCCGGCCTCGGCCTCCGCCTCGGACAGGATCAGCCGGGCCCGCTCACCCAGCGCCTCGTACGTCTGCGGAGGCAGCGCGGCGACCACCCCCCGCAGCCGGTCCGCCTCCGCCTCCAGCTCCCCGGCCAGCACCCCCAGCCGGGTCAGGCGCTCCCGTGCCTCCTCCAGATCCCCGTAGAGCCCGCCGGTGAAGCGGTCGACCTGCTCGGGCCGGTAACCGCGGCCCCGTACGACGGCGAAGCCGTGAGGCGACCTGGACGCATACGACGCAGACATCGTGAACCCCAACCTCCACACAATCCGGCGGACATCCCACCCAGCATGCGCCATGAGACCCCATGTGCCGCAACCGACACAAACCGCGCGAACACCCACGGAAGCGTGATCCTCCCGGTACGCCCCCCGACCGGAGGAACAGCACGGGAACGGCACGGGAGCAGGGCTGGAACAGCCGTGCCCGGCCTCCGCTCAGCGGAGGCCGGGCACGCACACACCGGCAAAGGCCGGGACGCGACGGCTAAAGCAGCCCGTCCCACATCTGCTCGAGCAGCACCGACCACCAGTTCTCCGGACCGGCCGGCGCCGCCGGATCCAGACACGCCAGCATTCCCTGGAAATCCACCGTCCAGCGGCCCGCCTGCTCCGGCGTCAGCCCGTACCGCAGCCGCCACATCCGGCCCAGCAGCGCCAGACACCGCACGAACTCCGGCAGACCGCTGTTGACGAACTGCACCGCCGCCGGCCCGCCGCCCGCCGGAGCCTCCAGCGGCACCGCCACGATGTGCGCCGTGCCGTACTGCACACACAGCTGCCGCCCGTAGTCGTTGCCCATCACCAGATACGAGGCCGCGTCCGCCGCGGGCAGTACCCCGCGCTCCTGTGCCAGCTCCGCCAGCGTCGGCACCGGACGCCCCGGCTGCGCCTGCGCCCAGAAGAACGGACCGAACTCCACCGGCAGACCCGCCCACATCAGCGTCTGCGCCACCACATCCGGCACACCCTGCCGGGAGACCGCACGCTGATCGAAACGGAACACCGCCTGCGGACCGAACGCCTGCACCAGCTCCTGCGCCACACCGTCCGGCCCGACCGGCGGCGCCGGCCGGAGCAGATGCGGCGGCGGCAGCGGCACCCGCACCGGCGCCGGACGCGCCGGACCGTCGGCCACCTGGTGCAACTCGCCCTGATGCACTATCAGATGACGCACACCCTGCCGACGGGAGGCCACATCACGCCCGTACGGCGCGGTATGGCTGATCCGCACCTGCGGCCAGGACTCCCGCACCATCCGCGCGCAGTAACCACCGGGAACGTCGCAGCACTCCAGCTCCGTGTGCAGCTCCAGCACCTGCTGCGGCGGAACGTTCATCGCCCGCAGCTCGTGCAGGATCTGCCACTCCGGGTGCGGAGTGCCCGGCGCCGAACGGCGGATCAACTGCTGCTCGGAACCGTCCGGCGCGCGGTAGCGCAGCACCGCCATATAGCCGGGACCGACCATCGGCACACCGGACGGCTGCTGCGGATAGCCGTACGACGGCGCACCGGGAGGAACCCCGGGCGCACCCGGCGGCGCGGTCCCCGGACCGCCGGGGCCCGCCAGCACCGTCGCCGCGTGGTGCACCCCGCCGCCCGGGGCGGCCGGCACACCCGGCGGGGGAGTCCCGGCGTCCCCCCGGGACGCCACCTCGTCCGCGGACACCAACTGCGTCGGCGCATAGGCCGCACCACCGGACGAACCCCCCGGCGAAGCCGCCCCCGCACCCCCCGGCACACCCGGCTCACCGGGCGGCGGCGGCACGGACGACCCACCGCCGCGCCTCGGCGCACGGCCGGTGGCGACATCAACCGGCACTCCCGGAGCGCCGGGCGGCTGCGGAGCACCCGGCGGCGGCGGAGCACCCGGAGCGGCCGGCGGGGGAGTACCGGGGCCGCCGGGAGCTCCGGGGCCGACCGCCGCCGGGTCGGCCAGCACCGTCGCCGCGTGGTGCACCCCGCCCGGCGGAGCCTGCGGCGGCCGCATGTCCTGCGCCCGCGGCCGCTCGTCCCGGGCCCGCGGGGCGTCCTGCGGACCACCGACCGCCGGAGCCACCGCCGTCCTCGGCGGCGCACCGCCCTGCGGCAGCAGCGCCGTCTTCGCCTCCGCGCTCGCCCCCGGCGCCGGATCCGGCCCGCCGTCCTCGTCGTCACTCCCGCTGATCGGCGGCGCGAACACCGTCGCCGGCGGCCGCACCGACGCCACATCGCCCCCGCTGCCGCTGGTGTCCGCCGCATCCCACGGCGAACCGGAGCCGGAACCGGAAACCGGTGCCGGAGGAGGCGTGGGCGCGGAAGCGGAGGAGGAAGCGGGCGCAGGCGCCGGCGACACGGAACCCCCCGACGCCCCGTCCGAACCGGCGGCCTCACGGCCACCCGGAATCCCCAACCGGTCCGCCGCCTCCTGCAACCACTCCGGAGGCGTCAGCAGAAACGACGTCGCCTCCAGATCCACCCGCCGCGGCGCAGCCGCCGACACCGGCGCCGCCGAAGCCCCGTACTCCTCCTCGTACCGCCGGATCACCTCACCCACCGGCAACGCCGGCCACAGCGTCGACTCACCGCTGTCCCGCGCGATCACCAGCCGCTGCCGGCCACCCCCCGGCGACGGACCGTCCGCACCGGGGGTACCACCCGGGCCGCCGGGCCCAGGGGGAGCCTCGGCCCACGCCACGAAACCCAGATCGAACTCCCGCACCCGCACCTCACGGTGCTGATACGCCGGAACACCGCCGTTGACCCAGCGCTCCGCACGCTCCTGCGCCTGTGCGAACGTCACCATCGAGTCTCACCCCTCCACCGGAACGGCACGCGCGAACCCGCCGTCCACCATCAGGCCGGCCACGGTCTCCAACTCCGGCGGATTACCCGCCAGCCGCAGCAGGAAGTCGTCGAAATCAGCACCGCACGGCAGCAGAAGCCCCGCCACCCGCTCCTGCACCGTCAACCCGTCCCGGTCCCGCGCATCGTCGTACGCGCAGAACCACACCGACCCCAGCGCCTCACCGCGCACCTT
Organism: Streptomyces shinuiensis; assembly: GCF_043660855.1. NCBI lineage: Bacteria > Bacillati > Actinomycetota > Actinomycetes > Kitasatosporales > Streptomycetaceae > Streptomyces > Streptomyces shinuiensis. The sequence goes on from NZ_JBIHML010000001.1 coordinate 3,645,548, forward strand.
CACCGCGACGATCCCGCCCTGCACGAAGGCCACACCCAGATAGTCCTTCGTCAGATGATCCCGGAGGCACTTGTTCACGTACACCAGATCATTGACCGCCGCCTCCTCACGCACCGTGAAGAACGGCTGATCCACCAGCAGCCCCGACTCCGCGTCCAGCGCCACCCCCGCCGGCGCACAACCACCCGCCGCCTTCAGGAACGACCGGTACGCCTCCGGCAGCCGGTACCCCAGGGCCTCCTCCACATCCAGCACCTGCTCCTCGGACACCGCCACACCGTGCGGCACCTCGAAGTGCACCGGACGCGTCTCCTGCAACGGCCGCGTCCCCCGCTTCCCGTGATCCACCACAGCCGTCGCCAGACCGCCGTGATGCCGCAGCAGCGCCTTCACCTCCGCCGGCACCAACTCCAGCCGGCGGCCCCCCGCCACGTGATGCCACGTCCAGCCGTGCGGAGTCGCCACCGACGGCAACTCCGCCCACAACTCATGGCCCTCCGCATGCATCGCCGCGTTCGCCGACACATGGTCCGTCAACCGCAACTCATCCGCGCCGAAACCCTCCGGCGGCTCCGCGATCTCCACCGCCGCGCGCGCGAACGACGAGAAATCCGGATAACCCCGATCATCCACCCGCACACCGTCCGGATGCCGGGCAGCCCGCACCGGATCCGGAAAACGAACGATCTGTCCGGCATAGGCCGCATTCGGCGGCGCGGACCCCTCCCCGGGACGTGAACCGGGAGAAACCCCCAACCCAGGCCTACCTGTCGTCATGGCGGTGCCCCCTGCTGGCAACTGGCTTACGGGCGCCGATGGGCGCTGACGCGCACAGCCTATGCGCTCCCCCGCCACCGGTCCCGCCCCGCCCACACCCCTCGCCGCCCGCCCCGACGACCAACCCGCCACCCCGGCGCGCCACGCTCGCAACACGGCCCCACCGGGCCGGGACACGCCCCACGACATGCCCCGAAACCGACCCCGCTTTCCCAAAAGCCCAGGCGTTTGGCACCCTGAACCAACGCCATCGGGGGGATGCGCGGGGAGGAAACCCAGCCATGCACGCCACACAACACAACACCGCCGAACACCCCTCAGACCCCCGCATCGGCTGGGGCGCGCCCGACACCACCCCCGTCCCGCGCCACCGCCGCGACGGCATCATGCCCACCGTCGCAGCCGCCCTCTCCGTACGCGGCCGGACCCTCACCTGCACCGCGGGGAAAGCCGGCAACCCCCCGGCCCTCCACCCCCTGGTCCAGGACTACCTCGACACCCTCACCACCCCCCAACGCGAACGCCACACCGGACGCTGCCCCGAAGCCGTCCTCATCTCCCGCCACCTCACCACCGCCGAAGCAGCCCGCGGCAAACGCGCCGGCCGCAAACCACTCGGCACCGGCGAAGCCCGCAAAGCCCTCAAAGGTGCGAAGATCACCACCCGCCGCATCCGCGAGGACGGCGACCCCGCACACGGCACCTACGCACCCCCCTGCCGCTCCTGCACAGCCCTCCTCGCACACTTCGGCGTACGCCCCGTCGACCCCGCAGGAGAACGGTGAACACCCCCGTCCCCCACCCCCGCGACACCACCACCCGCTTCCCCGTCCCCGTCGACGCCGCCCTCCGCGCCGCCGGCTGGACCCCCGGACGCCACCACATCGCACAGGCCGAGATCTGGGCCGACACCCTCCGGGCGCACCGCTCACCCACCGGACACCGGCACGCCGTCTTCCCCGCCGCCGTCGAGGCCTGGGCCGAATTCGGCGGACTCCACATCACCGGCACCGAAACCGGCCGCCACATCGCCCCCACCGTCGTCCGAATCGACCCCCTGCACGGCCTCCACTGGCCCCGCACCCTCAATGACCTCGGCCGCGCCCTCGACACCGCCATCGCACCCCTCGGCGAGGAGGACCACGGCAACGCCCTCCTCGCCATCGACGAACAGGGCCGCGTCTACAGCATCGACCACACCGGCGACTGGTACCTCGGCCCCACCCTCGACGACGCCCTCACCACCCTCGTCACCGGCACCAACCCCAAACGCCTCACCCCCGGTCCGGTATGACCGCCGACACCCGGAAACCCCCCGACTCCGTCGGCCCCGACACGAACCCCCCGCCCAGCGCCGCCACCCGCTCACGCATCCCCACCAGGCCGTTGCCGCCACTGGGCAGCCCCGCACCCCGCACACCCTCCGCCGGCGCCTCGTTCTCCACCAGCACCGCCACCTCACCCACACGACACGCCAACCGCACCCGCGTACGCGCACCCGCCGCATGCTTGTGCACGTTCGTCAGCGCCTCCTGAACCACCCGGTACGCCGTCCGCTCCACCCGCCGCGCATACGAACGCACCTCCCCCTCCACCGACAGCTCCACCGACATCCCCGCCGCCCGCGACTGCCCCACCAGCGCCTCCAGCTCACGCAGACACGGCCCACCGGACTCCCCCGAGCCCTCCGAGCCCTCGGCCAGGCCCTCCGCGCCCTCCACCGGGCCCCGGCCCCCGGCCGCCGCGGCCACCTCCGCGACCCGCGCCAACGGCCGCCCCGCGTCCACCGGCCCCGGCGCCACGGCCTCCGCCGAAACCTCCCCCGACGCCCGCACGGACTCCGGCACCCGCGCGGACCCCGACGGCTTCGCCTCGTGCGACCGCAGCACACCCAGCATCGTCCGCAACTCCGTCAGCGCCTGCCGCCCCATGTCCCCGATCAGCACCGCGTTCCGCGACGCCTTCTCCGGATCCTTCCGCGCCACCGCCTGCAACGCCGCCGCATGCACCACCATCAGACTCACCCGGTGCGCCACCACGTCGTGCATCTCCCGCGCGATCCGCGTCCGCTCCTCGTTGCGCGCCCACTCCGCACGCTCCTCCGCGCGATCCGCCAGCAGCGACAACTCCCGCTCCAGGCCGTCCGCACGCTCCCGCAGACTCTCCACCAGCCGCCGCCGCGCCCCCACGTACAGCCCCAGCAGCACCGGCGGCGCCGTCACCCCGACCGACATCAGCACCGACACCAGCGGAACGAACCAAACCGGCGGGTCGTAGCCGTAGTCGTCCCGCCCCACGTTCCGCCGAAGCTCCACAGTCGCGACGATCAGCGACCCCAGCCCCTGCATACCGGCCAGCAGGGCGATGATCCGCCGCGGCACATCCGACGCCGCCAGCGTGTACAGCCCCACCGTCCCCAGCACAACACCCATCTGCGCCGGCGTGACCGCGATCGCCACCAGTACCACCGCGATCGGCCACCGCCGCCGCAACACCAGAGCAAGTCCCGCCAGCGCACCCAGCACCACCGACAAGCCCACCGGAATGCCGGCCTCGCGCGCGAACGGAACCCCCTGCGCCGCGCACTCCGCACCCGACACCAGCGCGAGCCCCACATCCAGCACCGCACTCCGACGCCGCGTCCACCACAGCGGCCCCCGAGGCGCGTCACCCTGGTCACGGGCTTTGACACTTTCCCCCGTCTCGGTCATACCGCCCAGCCTACGACCGCCCGCCGGCGATTTTCGGGGCGGCTCCGCCCGCGGAAAACCGCACGTGCGCCGGTGCGGGTACCGGTGTGCGCGGTGATGAAAAACTACTTTTCACCTGAACCACTGAATCATCCGGATTTTCGAACCACACACGTTTTTGCGGGTCCAGGATGACGTCATGGTTCAAGCCAAGACGGAGACGAGGGAACGCGCCCGAGCCCTGCGCCGCGCGGGTCGCACATACGACGAGATCGTGGCGGAGCTGGGGGTGTCGAAGAACTCGGTGTCGCTTGGGTTCGGGACCTTCCGAAGCCGGCGACGCCGCCGGAGCGGCTGCACCGCATGCGGGAGGCGCGCTGGGCACCGCACCGCCGCGAGCAGGCGATCAAGCGTCAGCAGACGAAGTTGACGGCGGCCAACGAGATCCATCCCATGACGAGCCGGGAGCTGTTCATGGTCGGAGTGGGGCTCTGCTGGTCGGAGGGAGCGAAGGGCAAGCCGCACAGGCCGAAAGAGGACGTGGTGTTCGTCAACAGTGACCCCGGGATGATCAAGGTCTACCTGGCCTGGCTCTCCCTGCTCGGGGTCGAGGCGGACAGACGGCAGTTCCGGCTGATGATCCACGAGTCGGCGGACGTGGAAGCCGCCGAGCGGTTCTGGGCCGACCTTGTAGGGGTGGATGTGTCGTCATTCGACAAGACGACGTTGAAGAAGCACAACCCGAAAACTTCCCGCAAGAGCGTGGGGGAAGAGTACCGGGGGTGCCTGGTCATCCGTGTCCGGCGCGGTGCTGACCTGTACCGTCGCATCGAGGGCTGGTGGTACGGCATAGTGGTGTCCAGCGCCGAGAGGAGCGGCACCAATGAGCCCTCTTGACGAACTTTCCGCCGTAGTGTAATTGGCAGCACGGGAGCTTTTGGTGCTCTTCGGTCCGGGTTCGAGTCCTGGCGGCGGAGCTCAAAGTTCGAATGAAGGGCCCCGACCCACCGGTCGGGGCCCTTCGTCGTACCCGCAGGCGGCCCGGCGGCCCGGCGGCCCCGCGCCGGGTTGAGGTTGACGTAAGGGGAAAGGGCATCCTCGGGGTCGAGTCCCCTAGGGGGCGGTACACCCTTCCACCTACCCGCGGCTCGTCCCCTGGCAGGACGAGGGCGGGCGGATCGCTCCCTAGGCTGCTTGGTGCAGGGTGCCGCACCGGCGGGGTGGTGCCGGCCCCCGTACGGATACGGCACCGCGCACCATCGCGGTGCCGGACCCGGCGCGGCAGGCTCTTCGCGTAATCAAGACCCAGATCAGACCCAGATCAAGATCCAGTCAGTTCAGTGCCGGCCGGCGCCGAGGCTTCGGGGGAGGCCCCGGTCCGGTGCGGCCGATGACAGTCGATACAGGAGACATACCGTGACAACGGCTGTAGTGAATCCCAGGACCGGGGGCAGTGGAGGAAGTACGGCCGTTGCCGCGCGGGCGCGGCAGGTCGTCAAGGCGTACGGCACCGGTGAGACGCGGGTGGTGGCGCTGGACCGGGTGGACGTGGACATCGCGCGGGGCGCGTTCACGGCGATCATGGGCCCGTCGGGTTCGGGCAAGTCGACGCTGATGCACTGCCTTGCGGGGCTGGACGCGGTGTCGTCGGGGCAGGCGTGGATCGGGGAGACCGAGATCACGGGGTTGAAGGAGAAGAAGCTCACCCAACTGCGCCGGGACAAGATCGGTTTCATCTTCCAGGCGTTCAACCTGCTGCCGACGCTGACGGCGCTGGAGAACATCACGCTGCCGATGGACATCGCCGGCCGCAAGCCCGACCGGGAGTGGCTGGACCGGGTCGTGGAGACGGTCGGCCTGTCGGGCCGCCTGAGGCACCGCCCCAACCAGCTCTCCGGCGGCCAGCAGCAGCGCGTGGCGGTCGCCCGCGCCCTGGCCGCCCGGCCCGAGATCATCTTCGGTGACGAGCCGACCGGCAACCTCGACTCGCGTGCGGGTGCCGAGGTGCTGGGCTTCCTGCGGCGTTCGGTGGACGATCTGGGTCAGACGATCGTGATGGTGACCCACGACCCGGTGGCGGCGGGGTACGCGGATCGGGTGCTGTATCTGGCGGACGGGCGCATCGTGGACGAGATGCTGCGGCCGTCGGCGGAGGCTGTGCTGGACCGGATGAAGGCGTTCGACACGTTCGGGCGGGTGTCATGACCGTTCTGAGGACTTCGCTGCGGAATTTCGTGGCGCACAAGGGCCGGATGCTGCTGAGCGGTGTCGCGGTGGTGCTGTCGGTGGCGTTCGTGTGCGGCACGCTGGTGTTCACGGACACGATGAACACGACGTTCGACCGTCTGTTCTCGCAGACGGCGGCGGATGTGACGGTCTCGTCGAAGGACGCGGGGAGCGGCGGGAATCCGGCGACGGGGCGGCCGGCGACGGTGCCGGGTTCGCTGGTGGAGGAGCTTCGGGGGGTCGAGGGGGTCTCCTCGGCCTCGGGCAGCGCGTTCAGCACGAGTGTGACGGTGGTGGACGCCGACAACGAGAACATGGGGTCGTCGACGGGGGCGCCGACGATAGCGAGCAACTGGACCTCCATGGACGAGAGGTCGATGGAGATCACCGAGGGCCGGCTGCCGCGTGGTCCGGGTGAGGTGATGGTTGACGCGGACACGGCCGACAAGCACGGTCTGGAGCTGGGGGAGGAACTGCGGACGATCTCGGCGCTGGGTGACTTCCGGTCGCAGATCGTGGGTGTGGCGGCGTTCAGGACGACGAATCCGGGCGCGACGGTGGTGTACTTCGACACCGACACGGTGCAGGAGAGGCTGCTGGGGGACTCGGACGCCTACACGGATGTGTATGTGACGGCGGCCGGGGGTGTGAGCGACGAAGAGCTGAAGGAGCGTGTCGTCGCGGCGCTGGGTTCGGGGGAGTACAAGGTCCGGACCCAGGAGGAGTACGCGGCGGAGGGCCAGAACGAGATCGGGTCCTTCCTCGATGTGATCAAGTACGCCCTGCTCGGTTTCGCGGGGATCGCGTTGCTGGTGGGTGTGTTCCTGATCGTGAACACGTTCTCGATGCTGGTGGCGCAGCGGACGCGTGAGATCGGTCTGATGCGGGCGATCGGTTCGAGCCGTCGGCAGGTGAACCGTTCGGTGCTGGTGGAGGCCGTGCTGCTGGGCGTGCTGGGCTCGGTGGTGGGTGTGGCCGCCGGTGTGGGTCTGGCCGTGGGGCTGATGGAGCTCATGGGCCTGGTGGGCATGAATCTGAGCACGGACGATCTGACGCTGCGGTGGGTCACGCCGGTGGTCGGTGTGGTGCTGGGTGTCGTGGTGACGGTGCTGGCGGCGTATCTTCCGGCGCGGCGCGCGGGCCGGGTGTCGCCGATGGCGGCGTTGCGGGACGACGGTCTGCCGGCGGCGGGGAGCCGGGCGGGCCGGGTCCGTTCGGGTGCGGGTCTGGTGCTGACGCTGGCCGGTGCGGGTGCGCTGGTGGTGGCGGCGGGGTCGGACGACGCGGCGCGCGGGGCGTCGTTCCTGGCCGTGGGTGTGCTGCTGACGCTGGTGGGTTTCGTGCTGATCGGCCCGCTGCTGGCGGGTGGCGTGGTGCGGGCGCTGGGTGCGGTGGTGCTGCGGGTGTTCGGTCCGGTGGGGCGGATGGCGGAGCGGAACGCGCTGCGCAATCCGCGCCGTACGGGGGCGACGGGCGCGGCGCTGATGATCGGGCTGGCGCTGGTGGCGTCGTTGTCGGTGGTGGGCGCGTCGCTGGTGGCGTCGGCCAGTGATGAGCTGGACCGCTCGGTGGGCGCGGACTTCATCATGATGTCGAGCGCGGGGCAGCCGGTGGTGCCGGAGGTCGTGGAGCGGATGCGCGGTGCCGAGGGTGTGGAGCATGTCACCGAGTACCGGTGGCTGGAGGCGCGGCTGACGGGGCCGGACGGGGAGACGGTGAAGGAGTCGGTGACGGCGGCTTCCGCGACGTATGCCGAGGATCTGCGGGTGGAGACGGTGGCGGGTGAGCTGTCGGCGGCGTACGGGCCGGATTCGATGTCGGTGCCGGAGGATTTCGCGCGGGCGCACGGTGTGGAGGTCGGCGACCGGGTCGAGGTGGATTTCGCGGCCGGTGGTACGGCGGAGCTGACGGTGCGGGCGGTCACGGCGGCGGACACGAGTGTGGACCGGGGTGCGATGTATCTGAGCATCGCGACGGCCGGGCGGTATGTGCCGGAGGACCGGATGCCGTTGAACATGATGCTGTTCGCGAAGGCGGAGGAGGGGCAGGAGGACGCGGCGTACGCGGCTCTGAAGAGGGAGCTGGAGCCGTTTCCGCAGTACGAGGTCCGTGACCAGTCGGATTACAAGGAGCTGCTGGAGGACCAGGTGGGGCAGTTGCTCAACATGGTCTACGGGCTGCTGGCGCTGGCGATCGTGGTGGCGGTGCTGGGTGTGGTGAACACGCTGGCGCTGTCGGTGGTGGAGCGGACACGTGAGATCGGTCTGATGCGGGCGATCGGTCTGTCGCGGCGGCAGTTGCGGCGGATGATCCGGCTGGAGTCGGTGGTGATCGCGTTGTTCGGTGCGCTGCTGGGTCTGGGGCTGGGCCTGGGCTGGGGCGTGGCGGCGCAGCGGTTGCTGGCGCTGGAGGGGCTGAAGGTGCTCGAGGTGCCGTGGCCGACGATCGTGGGGGTGTTCTTCGGAGCCGCGGTGGTGGGTCTGGTGGCCGCTTTGGTGCCGGCGTTCCGGGCGGGCCGGATGAATGTGCTGAACGCGATCGCCACGGAGTAGTCCGCGGGGTTCGCGGGTGCTGTGGTGCGGCCCGGTCGCGGTGGGTGCGGTGTCGCGCTCGCCGGGGCCGGGCCGCGGTGCTGTGCGGGTGGCCCAGGGGCGGCTCGGGGTTGCTGGGCGGTGGTGGAAGGGCGACGGGCGGAGGTGTGGTCGTCGTAGGCTGGGGCCCCCGGCCCGCTCGGCGTGTCGGGTTGTTCGTGTTGTCCGGGGCGCCGGTGCGGGTGCCTTTGTTGTCCAGCCTCTGGGATGGAACGTCTCGATGAGTCTCACCGGTCTTCTTGATGCGGTCGTGGTGGATCCGGCGCTGGCGGAGGCGGTGCGGGCCGCTGCCGAGGGGCGTCGGCGCGAGGTGGATCTGGTGGGTCCGCCGGCTGCTCGGCCGTTCGTGGTGGCGGCGCTGGCGCGGTCGTCGGGGCGGCCTGTGCTGGCGGTGACGGCGACGGGGCGTGAGGCGGAGGATCTGGCGTCGGCGCTGCGGTCGTTGATGCCGCCCGGCCGTGAGAACGCGGTGGTGGAGTATCCGGCGTGGGAGACGCTGCCGCATGAGCGGCTCTCGCCGCGGTCGGACACGGTGGGGCGCAGGCTGGCGGTGCTGCGCCGGCTGGCGCATCCGAGTGCGGAGGATCCGGCCGCGGGGCCGGTGAGTGTGGTGGTGGCTCCGGTGCGGTCGGTGCTGCAGCCGCAGGTGAAGGGTCTTGGGGATCTGGAGCCGGTGGGTCTGCGTGCGGGGCAGCGGGTGGAGCTGGATGTCGTGGTGGACGCGCTGGGGGCGGCGGCGTACGCGCGGGTGGAGTTGGTGGAGAAGCGGGGGGAGTTCGCGGTCCGGGGCGGGATCCTGGATGTGTTCCCGCCGACGGAGGAGCATCCGCTGCGGGTGGAGTTCTGGGGGGACGAGGTCGAGGAGGTCCGTTACTTCAAGGTGGCCGATCAGCGGTCGCTGGAGGTGGCGGAGCACGGGTTGTGGGCGCCGCCGTGCCGTGAGCTTCTGCTGACGGATCAGGTGCGGGCGCGGGCGGCGGAGCTGGCCGAGGCGCATCCGGAGCTGGGCGAGCTGCTGGGGAAGATCGCCGAGGGCATCGCGGTGGAGGGGATGGAGTCGCTGGCGCCGGTGCTGGTGGACGACATGGAGCTGCTGCTGGACGTGATGCCGTCGGGGAGCATGGCGGTGGTGTGCGATCCGGAGCGGGTGCGCACCCGGGCGGCGGATCTGGTGGCGACCAGCCAGGAGTTCCTGCAGGCGTCGTGGGCGGCGTCGGCGGGCGGGGGCGAGGCGCCGATCGATGTGGGTGCGGCGTCTTTGTGGGGGATCGCGGATGTCCGGGATCGGGCGCGTGAGCTGGGGATGCCGTGGTGGTCGGTGAGTCCGTTCGCCATGGGTGCGGCGGACGGGGCGGACGCGGAGTCGGATTCGCCGGTGCTGGGAATGCGGGCTCCGGAGAGTTACCGGGGGGACACGGCGCGGGCGCTGGCGGACACCAAGGGGTGGCTGGCGGACGGCTGGCGGTGTGTGTTCCTGACGGAGGGGCACGGTCCGGCGGCGCGCACGGTGGAGGTGCTGGGGGGTGAGGGGATCGCGGCGCGGCTGGAGCCGGAGCTGGGGGAGATCGCCCCGTCGGTGGTGCATGTCTCGTGCGGGACGCTGGAGACCGGTTTCGTCGATCCGGGTCTGAGGCTGGCGGTGCTGACGGAGACGGATCTGTCGGGCCAGAAGGCGGCGAGCCGGGATCTGGGGCGGATGCCGGCGCGGCGGCGCAAGACGATCGATCCGCTGACGCTGCGGCCGGGTGACTACATCGTGCACGAGCAGCACGGTGTGGGCCGGTATGTGGAGATGGTGCAGCGCACGGTGCAGGGGGCGACGCGCGAGTACCTGCTGGTGGAATACGCGCCGGCGAAGCGGGGGCAGCCGGGGGACCGGTTGTTCGTGCCGACGGACCAGCTTGAGCAGATCACCAAGTACGTGGGTGGTGAGCAGCCGTCGCTGCACCGGCTGGGGGGTGCGGACTGGACGAAGACGAAGGCGCGGGCGAAGAAGGCGGTCAAGGAGATCGCCGCGGACCTGATCAGGCTGTACTCGGCGCGGATGGCCGCTCCGGGGCATGCTTTCGGCGCGGACAGCCCGTGGCAGCGGGAGCTGGAGGACGCGTTTCCGTACATGGAGACGCCGGATCAGCTCACCACGATCGCCGAGGTGAAGGAGGACATGGAGAAGTCGGTTCCGATGGACCGGCTGATCTGCGGCGACGTGGGCTACGGCAAGACGGAGATCGCGGTGCGGGCGGCGTTCAAGGCGGTGCATGACGGCAAGCAGGTGGCCGTGCTGGTGCCGACGACGCTGCTGGTGCAGCAGCACTTCGGAACGTTCTCGGAGCGGTACTCGCAGTTCCCGGTGAAGGTGCGGGCGCTGTCGCGGTTCCAGTCGGACGCGGAGGCGAAGGCGGTTCTGGAGGGGCTGCGGGACGGCTCGGTGGATGTGGTGATCGGCACGCACCGGCTGTTCTCGTCGGAGACGAAGTTCAAGGACCTGGGCCTGGTGATCGTCGACGAGGAGCAGCGTTTCGGTGTGGAGCACAAGGAGCAGCTGAAGAAGCTGCGGGCGAACGTGGATGTGCTGACGATGTCGGCGACGCCGATTCCGCGGACGCTGGAGATGGCGGTCACGGGCATCCGGGAGATGTCGACGATCACCACGCCGCCGGAGGAGCGGCATCCGGTGCTGACGTTCGTCGGCCCGTACGAGGAGCGGCAGATCGGTGCGGCGATCCGGCGTGAGCTGCTGCGTGAGGGCCAGGTGTTCTACATCCACAACCGGGTGGAGTCGATCGACCGGGCGGCGGCGCGGCTGCGGCAGATCGTCCCGGAGGCGCGGATCGCCACGGCGCACGGGCAGATGTCGGAGGCGGCGCTGGAGAGGGTGGTGGTGGACTTCTGGGAGAAGAGGTTCGATGTGCTGGTCTCCACGACGATCGTGGAGTCGGGTATCGACATCTCCAACGCCAACACGCTGATCGTGGAGCGGGGCGACATGTTCGGCCTGTCCCAGTTGCACCAGTTGCGGGGCCGGGTGGGGCGCGGCCGGGAGCGCGGGTACGCGTATTTCCTGTACCCGCCGGAGAGGCCGCTGACGGAGACGGCGCACGAGCGGCTGGCGACGATCGCGCAGCACACGGAGATGGGCGCGGGCATGTACGTGGCGATGAAGGATCTGGAGATCCGCGGGGCGGGCAACCTGCTGGGCGGGGAGCAGTCGGGGCACATCGCGGGGGTCGGTTTCGACCTGTATGTGCGGATGGTGGGGGAGGCGGTGGCCGACTACCGGGCGGCGCTGGAGTCCGGGAGCGAGGTGGAGGAGGCGCCGCTGGAGGTGAAGATCGAGCTTCCGGTGGACGCGCATGTGCCGCACGACTACGCGCCGGGTGAGCGGCTGCGGCTGCAGGCGTACCGGGCGATCGCGTCGGCGAACTCGGAGGAGGACGTCGCGGCGGTGCGCGAGGAGCTCGCCGACCGCTACGGTCCGCTGCCGGAGCCGGTGGAGAACCTGCTGCTGGTGGCGGGGCTGCGGATGCTGGCGCGTTCCTTCGGGGTCACCGACATCACGCTGCAGGGTTCGAACGTGCGGTTCGCTCCGGTGGAGCTGCGGGAGTCGCAGGAACTGCGGCTGAAGCGGCTGTATCCGCGGTCGGTGGTGAGGGCCGCGGCCGGGCAGGTGCTGGTGCCGCGTCCGGCGACGGCGCGGATCGGGGGCAGGCCGGTGGTGGGGCGCGAACTGCTGGCGTGGACGGGGGAGTTCCTGACCACCGTGCTGGGCTGATCCGGAAGCCGGTCATGGGAGCGTTCCCGTAGCCGGTGACCTGCGAGGACCGGCCCGGTTCGCCGGGTCGGCCGGAACGTAGGATCGGATGCCATGGAGCAGCGAGTACTGGGCAGGACGGGCCGCGAGGTGTCCGTCGTGGGACTGGGTACCTGGCAGCTGGGTGCCGACTGGGGGCAGGTGCGCGAGGAGGACGCGCTGGCGGTGCTGGACGCCGCGGTGGAGTCCGGGGTGACGTTCTTCGACACCGCCGACGTGTACGGCGACGGCCGCAGCGAGCGGCTGATCGGCCGCTTCCTGGCGGAGCGGCCGGGTGCGGACGTGTTCGTGGCGACGAAGGCGGGCCGCCGGGCGGAGCAGCTGCCCGGCAACTACAACCTGGCCAACTTCCGGGCCTGGACGGACCGGTCCCGCACGAATCTGGGTGTGGAGACCCTGGACCTGCTCCAGCTGCACTGCCCGCCCCGGGAGGTGTACTCCTCGGACGAGGTGTTCGACGCGCTGGACACCCTGGTTGCGGAGAAGCGGATCGCGGCGTACGCGGTGAGCGTGGAGACGTGCGCGCAGGCGCTGGAGGCGATCGCGCGGCCGGGCACGGCGAGTGTGCAGATCATCCTCAACCCGTTCCGGCTCAAGCCCTTGGAGGAGGTCCTTCCGGCGGCGGCCGAGGCGGGGGTGGGCGTCATCGCGCGGGTGCCGCTGGCCTCGGGGCTGCTGTCGGGCCGCTACACCCGCGAGACGGTGTTCGCGCCGGACGACCACCGCAGTTTCAACCGGCACGGCGAGGCGTTCGACCAGGGCGAGACGTTCTCGGGCGTGGACTACGAGACGGGCCTCGCGGCCGCGGCGGAGTTCGCCGAACTGGCGCCGGAGGGGATGACCCCGGCGCAGACGGCGCTGCGGTGGGTGATCCAGCAGCCGGGGGTGACCTCGGTGATCCCCGGTGCGCGCGGTGTCGGCCAGGCGCGGGCGAACGCGGCAGCGGCGGCGCTGCCGCCGCTGCCGCGGCGGACGCTGGATGCGATCGCCGGCCTGTACGACCGCAGGATCCGTGCGCAGGTGCACCACCGCTGGTAGGGGCCCGTGCCGCGGGCGGGCGGCGGGGCGGGCCGGAGTGGACGGCGGCCGGCCCCGCCGTCTTTTTCTTCGCCTCCACTCCATCCACACCTTGTCTCCCCTTTCACACCCGATGACCCCGTGTGGGTGAATGCTCACCGTTGCCCCGGGTAGCCGGAAGGACTCGTGAGGAACCCGGCACGAGGGAGTCATTCCAGTGAGTCAGGCGAACGTCTTCGTCATCGGACTGGACGAGGAGAACATAAAGACGCTGCGTGCGGTGCCGCACGCGGTGGAGTACCGCTTCCACCCCCTGCTGAGTGTCGAGGAGCTCCAGCACGGCGAGATCCCGGTGGCCGAGCTGCTGGAGAAGGCCCGCAAGGAGCTGGACGCGTTCGACGGCGGCATCGACGCCATCGTCGGCTACTGGGACTTCCCCGTCAGCACGCTGGTGCCGATCCCGGCGGAGCGCTACGGGACGCGCGCCACCAGCCTGGAGTCGGTGGTCAAGTGCGAGCACAAGTACTGGAGCCGGCTGGAGCAGCAGAAGGTCATCGACGAGCATCCGCGTTTCGCGCTGGTGGACCTGGAGGGCTAGCCCCGCCCGCCCGAGGGCCTGCGCTTCCCGATGTGGCTGAAGCCGGTGAAGTCCTACTCCTCGGAGCTGGCCTTCGGAGTGGGGGACGAGAAGGAGTTCGCGGCGGCGGTGACCGAGATCCGTGAGGGCATCACCCGCGTCGGCCGGCCCTTCGAGTACGTGATGCGGCGTCTGCAACTGCCGCCGGAGGTCGCCGAGGCCGGCGGGCAGGCCTGCCTGGCCGAGGAGTCGATCAAGGGCGTCCAGGCCGCCGTCGAGGGCTATGTGCACGACGGCGAGGTCACCGTCTACGGTGTGCTGGACTCGATCAACTACCCCGGGACCTCCAGCTTCCTGCGCCACCAGTACCCCGCCTCCCTGCCCGAGCCGGTGCAGCTTCGGCTGCGGGACGTCTCCAGGCGGGTGATCGAGCAGATCGGCATGGACTGGGCCACGTTCAGCATCGAGTACTTCTACGACGCGGCCACCGACGAGATCAGCCTGCTGGAGATCAACCCGCGGCACTCGCAGTCCCACGCCGAGCTGTTCGAGTACGTCGACGGCGTACCCAACCACCACGCCATGCTCAGCCTGGCGATGGGCCGCGACCCCGACCTGCCCTACCGCGCGGGTCCCTGCGCGGTGGCAGCCAAGTGGTACCACCGCCAGTTCGCCGACGGGCTGGTGACGCGCGTGCCGACGGCCGAGGAGGTCGAACGCGTGGAGCGCGAGGTGCCCGGTGTGCGGATCACCGTCAAGCCCGAGGAGGGGCAGCGGCTGTCGGACATGCCCGGCCAGGACAGCTACAGCTTCGAGCTGGCGCACGTCTTCGTCGGTGCCGACAGCGAGGAGGAGATGCGGGCCAAGTACGACCGCTGCCTGGCGATGCTGCCGTTCGAGTTCGCCGAGGAGAGCGGCCGCGAGTCCGAGCAGGCCGCCTGAGCCGGGCGGGGAGAGGAGGTGGTCCTGCCGTGCGTCATGTGACCAGCCTGCCGTACGCGATCAGGGAGGAGGAGCACGTGTGGATCCCGGTCTCCGACGGGACCCGCCTGGCGGCCCGGATCTGGCGGCCGGTCTCCTCCGACGGCGAGCCGGTGCCCGCGGTGCTGGAGTACATCCCGTACCGCAGGCGCGATCTGACCTCGGTGCGCGATTCGATCCACCACCCCTACATCGCGGGTCACGGCTACGCCTGTGTGCGGGTGGACATCCGCGGCACCGGTGAGTCCGGGGGGTGCTGCGCGACGAGTACCTGGAGGTGGAGCAACGGGACGCCGAGGACGTGCTGGCCTGGCTCGCCGGGCAGCCCTGGTGCGACGGGCGGACGGGGATGATGGGCATCTCCTGGGGCGCCTTCGCCGCCCGCCGAGCCTGAGGGCGATCGTCATCTCCTCCTTCACCGACGACCGGTACGCCGACGACATGCACTACATGGGCGGCTGCCTGCTGTCGGACAACCTGGCCGAGGCGGGCACGATGTTCGCCTACGGCACCTGCCCGCCGGACCCGTCGCTGGTGGGCGAGCGGTGGCGCGGGATGTGGCTGGAGCGGCTGGAGAACACCAGGCCGTGGGCGCTGGAGTGGCTGCGCCACCAGCGGCGCGACGACTACTGGCGGCACGCCTAGGTCTGCGAGGACTACTCGGCGGTCAACGTGCCGGTGCTGGCCTCCAGCGGCTGGGCGGACGGCTACTCCAACGCCGTCACGCGCCTGCTGGAGAACCTGGACGTGCCCCGCAGGGGCCTGATCGGGCCGTGGTCGCACAAGTACCCGCACCTGGGGCAGCCGGGCCCGGCCGTCGGCTACCTCCAGGAGGTGGTGCGCTGGTGGGACCACTGGCTCAAAGGCGCCGACAACGGTGTGATGGAAGGGCCGGTGCTGTGTGCCTGGATGCAGGAGAGCGTGCCGCCGTCGACCTCGTACGAGGAGCGGCCCGGCCGCTGGGTGGGCGAGCCGTCCTGGCCCTCGCCGCACATCACCCCCACCGCACTGCCGCTGGGCGCTCACCGTGTCCACCGGCCGGGGGAGGAGTCGCGGGAGGCGGAGCTGACGGTGCAGTCGCCTCTGTCGGTGGGCCGGTTCGCCGGTAAGTGGGCCTCCTGCAACGCGCCGCCGGACCTTCCCTACGACCAGCGCGAGGAGGACGGCGGGTCGATGGTCTTCGACACCGAGCCGCTGGCCGAGCGGGTGGAGGTCCTGGGCGCGCCGGGCGTGGAGCTGGAGCTGTCGGTGAGCGAGCCGGTGGCGATGGTCGCCGCGCGCCTGTCGGACGTGGCCCCCGACGGCCGCGCCACCCGCGTCACCTACGGGCTGCTCAACCTCACCCGGCTGGGCGGCCACGAGGCGGAGCCCGCGCCGCTCCGGCCCGGCCGCCGCTACCGGGCGACGGTGCAGCTCAACGGTGTGGCGCAGGTCTTCCCGCCGGGCCACCGCATCCGGCTGTCGCTGTCGACGTCGTACTGGCCGCTGGCCTGGCCGCCGCCGCGCCCGGCGCTGCTGAGCGTGTACGTGCCCGGCAGCACCCTGACGCTGCCGGTGCGCCCGGCCGCGGAGTCCGACGAGGTGGCCGGGGAACCGTTCGGCGAGCCCGAGGGCGCCGAGCCGGTCCGCACCCGCCAGGTCGAGCCGCCCGAGCAGCGCTGGGAGGTCTCCCGGAACCTGGTGGACTACGGGTCGGCGCTGGAGATCGTCAAGGACGGCGGGACGGTCCACTTCGAGGACATCGACCTGGACGTGCACCGCCGTGCCTACGAGCGCTACGGCTCGGTGGCCGACGACTTCACCTCGGTCCGCGGCGAGTCGGAGTGGACGATGGAGTTCTCGCGCGGTGACTGGAACGTGCGGACGGTGACCCGCACGGTGCTGAGCTGCACCGAGAGGGAGTTCGTGGTCAACGCCACCCTCGACGGGTACGAGGGGGAGCACCGGGTGTTCTCCCGCACCTGGAACGAGACGCTGCCCCGCGACCACATCTGACCGCGCCGCCCTCCTGCCGGGCCGGGTTTCCCGCCGGGCCGGCGGGAGGGGCGGGGGCGCCGGAGCCGGACCCGCCGTCGAGGATCTGCCCGGTCCCCGCGCCGTTCTCGCCGGCACGGGCGGAGAGGGCGACCAGGCCGCCGGAGGGCCATCCACCGGGCGTACGTCCAGAGTTCACCCGGGCGTCCCCTCTGCGGCACCCGGAGTGACCGGCGCGTCACTAGCCTGCGCCTGCGGGGCCGGCAGCCGTGGACTGCGGGCGTCCGGCCCGCCGCCCTGTCCGCAGCGTCTGGAAACCACGTGCCGAAGCTCTCAGTGATCGTCCCCTTCCACAACGTCCAGGAGTACGCGCAGGACACCCTGCGCAGCCTCGCGGCCAACGCGCGGCCGGGTACGGAGTTCGTCCTGGTCGACGACTGCTCCACGGACGCCACCGCGGAGATCCTCGACCGGGCCGTGAACGATCTGCCGCGCGCCCGGCTGGTGCGGCACGAGGAGAACCGGGGGATCGCCCAGGCCCGCAACACCGGCATCGAGGCCGCCGAGGGCGAGTACCTGACCTTCCTCGACGGCGACGACTGGTACGCGCCCGGCTATCTGCGGGACCTGCTCCGCGCCGCCGGGGAGCTGGACTGCGACTTCGTGCGCACCGACCACGTGCAGTCCACCGGCCGCGACCGCACCGTCAAGCGGGCTCCGGCGCGGCGGCGGGACGCGGTGCTGAGCACGCGGGACGCCATCGCGCCGGCCGAGATGGAGACGATGGTGGACTACCCCTTCGTCTGGGCCGGGATCTACCGGCGCGGTCTGTTCGACACCGGCGGTGACGGCCTGGGCATGCGGTTCACCACCCACCTGCGCACCGCCGAGGACCGCGTCTTCATGTGGCAGCTCCACCTGCGGGCGAAGACGTTCGCGACGGCCGGCCTGCTCGGCGTCTTCTACCGGCGCGGGGTCACCACCTCGCTGACCCAGATCCGCGACGCCCGGCAACTGGACTTCATACCGGCCCACGACCTGATCCTGGCCGAGGTCGCGGCCGACCGCGAGGCCGAGCGCTTCCTGCCCAAGATCGTGCGGACCTACTGCGCCATGATCGCCTTCCACGCGGCGAACGCCCACCGCTACGAGCCCGCCGCCGCGCGGCGGCTGAAGCACGAGTCGGCGGCGGCGCTGCGCCGGATGCCGCACGAGGCGCTGGAGCGGACCCTGACGTCGATGGACCACGGGCGCGCCAGAACGCTGCGGCGGCTGCTGGGCGGCACGGCACGGAAGGCGGCCTGACATGGCCGGCACCACGGGCGTCACCGGTACCGCGGGCACCGGCGGGAGCGGCGCCGACGCGCACACCCGCGTCCAGATCTTCGAGGTCTCCACCCTCTACGGCGCCGCCACGCTGGCCGCCGCCCTGGACGCTGGCACGTTCGGGCCGTGGCACCGGACGCTGCGGGTCCTGCTGGTCTCCAACAACGCCGAGGTGCCCGAGACCGCCTCCCGGCTGGACGGCATGCGCGGCTGGCACCGGCTGGCCGCCCGCTTCGACCGGGTGATCGACTGGAACGACGCCATCCGCCCCCACCACCCCGGCACCTGGAGCCCGGCGGGCAACGACTGTCCGCTGTGGGAGCGGATGTTCCGCGCGAGCTGGGACCTGGGCGACGGTCCGGTCGACCTCGTCGTGGAGTCCGTGCACGTCAGCCCGGCGAAGGCGCTGGCCGCGATCTTCGCGAGTGCCTCCGTCCACGTCTACGCCGACGGCCTGATGAGCTACGGCCCCACCCGCGAGAAGCTGCCGCAGGCCCTGGCCTGCCGCGTCCAGCGGCTGCTCCACCTCGATCTGGTGCCCGGTCTGACGCCGCTGCTGCTGACCGAGTACGGGGTGCCGTCCGAACTGGTGCCGAACGAGGTCTTCCGCTCGGTCCTGGACGAACTCGACGACGCGGCCGGGGACGACGGCCTGGCCGCCGAACTCGACCCGGACGGCGAGGGCCTGCCCACCGCCGTACTGCTGGGCCAGTACCTGGCGGCGCTGGGCATCCTCACCGTGGACGAGGAGGAGGCGCTGCACGAGCGGATGCTGCGCGGCGCCGCCGCGGCCGGGCACCGCGCGGTCCTCTTCAAGCCCCACCCCACCGCGCCCGCCCGCTACTCCAGGGTGCTGGACAAGGCCGCCGCGGACACCGGCGTACGGCTGGTCGTGCCGGAGCGGCCGATGCTGGCCGAGACCGTCTTCCGGCGGTGCCGCCCGGAGCTGGTCGTGGGCTGCTTCTCCACCGCGCTGCTCACCGCCTCCGCCCTGTACGGCGTGCCCGTCGCCCGGGTGGGCACCGGGCCGCTGCTGGACCGGCTGACGCCGTACCAGAACAGCAACCGCGTCCCGCTGACCCTCGTCGACGCGCTCGTACCCGATCTGGAGGCCCCGGGAGAGGGGGAGCGCCCGCGCGGCGAGGTGGTCACCGAGTCCGCGGAGGCGGTGCGGCGGGCCGAGCCGCTGGTGCGGGCCGTCGGGTACTGCATGCAGGCCGAGCGCCACCCCGCCCTGCGGGCCGGGGCCGAGGCGTGGCTGGCCGCCCGTCTGGACGACACCACGGCGCGCTACTTCAAGCGGCGCCGGCTGACGGCGCTCGGCCTGCCCGGAGGGCTCGCGCCCGGCCTGGTGCGCCGCTTGCCGGGAAGTGACCACGCGCTGCGCGCCGCGCGCCGGGTCAGGCGGGCGGCTGCCGCCCGCGCCCCCGGGAAGTGAACCCGGCCCGTGCCGGAGCCCGCCGCGGCTCCGGCACGGCCGCCGGCCGGCACAGCTAGCCCAGATACCTGCGGAGCCCCAGCCGCCCCCACAGCAGGCTCGCGCCGAACGACACCACGACCGTGGCGGCCAGCAGCACCACGAACAGCGGCCCCGCCACCGCCCCCGGCACATCCGCGGAGACCAGCGGCTCCACGATCGCCGAGATCACCATCACATGCACCATGTAGGCGCCCAGCGCCGCCCCCGCCAGCTTCGACAGCGACGGGACCCAGCGCTCCGGCACCCGCGCCCGGGTGACCATGAGCAGCACACAGCCGGTCATCACGGCGACCAGGAGATGCGCGTTGGGGATCACGTAGTGGACGCGGGTGTGGTACCAGAGCACCCCGGCCGCCGTCAGCGCCATCGGCACCGCCCACACCCACCGTCGGCCCGCCAGGCGGCCCAGGGCCCCGGCCGGCAGGGCGAACAGCATCGCGCCGCCCAGCGCGTACGCCACCTGGTAGACGCCGAAGCCCCAGCCGAAGCGCGGCAGGTCCCAGCCGGTCCACCGCTCCAGGTCGCCCGTCAGGGAGGGCGCCGACGCGAGCACCAGCAGCACCGCGCCCAGGCCCCACGGCCGCTTCCCGGCCCGCACGAGCACCACGAAGGCCAGGGCGGCGATCAGCGGGATGTAGGCGTACATGAACCACAGGTGGTACGCGGGCCGCACCGACCCGAACAGGGCTTCCACCGCCAGCCGTGACACCGGCCCGTCGTTGGTGCCCCACGCCCGGCCCCACAGCAGGTAGAGGGCCGTCCAGACGAACAGCGGCACCGAGTTGCGCACGATCCGCCGCCACATGCGGCGGCTGTCGCGCGGCGGCGCGCCGACCAGCACCGCCCACCCCGCGATGGCGAAGTACATCGGCACCGCGAACGGGTTGAGCGCCTCCACGACGTGCCCGGTCCAGTAGGCGCCGGGCCCGCCCGCCTCCTCGCGCCCGACCGCGGCGATGAACACCCCGCCGACGTGGCCCAGCATCACCGCGACCGAGCAGATCAGCCGCATCAGGTCGATGTCGTTCCGGTGCTCGCGCGGTGCGGGCCCGGGTGCGGACGCGGGCCCGGGGGCGGGGGAGGACGAGTGGACGGCGGGCGCCGGAACCCCGGGGAGGGCCGCTTCCCGCGCGAGGTCGCTCTGCCCGGAGCCCGCGCCGGCGTCGGGGCCGCGCTCCGGGGTCTGCACGGCTGTTTCGTTGGACACGGAGGCCACTCTCGGGCACCCGGGTGTACGGAGCGGTAACGACCGGCGAACACTGCCCGAGCCGCCCCCGCTCCGCCCCCCGCCCCGGGACGGACGGCGGAGCCGGACCGCGGGGCGGGGGCGGCGCATCCCTCCGGCCGCCGGCTCGTTTGCCGAAACAGTGCCGAAACGGTGGTGGGAGTCACGCCGACTGCCTAGCATCGATCATCGCCGGGACGGTATTGCACAGGTGTTCCCCAGCACCGTCCACACCATCCGTTCCACAGCCGCACTCAGGAGGCTCAATGTTCCGCCGCAGGACCTCGCTCTCCCTCTCAGCCGCGGCGGCGGTGCTCGTCGCGGCGCCGCTGCTGACCGCGTGCGGCAGCGAAGCCCACCCGGGCGCGGCGGCCGTCGTCGGCGGCGAGCGGATCACCATGGAGCAGGTGCAGTCGCAGGTGCGGGCCGTACGGGCCGCGCAGGGCGAGTCGGACCGCAGTGCCGAGCTGATCGGCAACACCGAGCAGCTCACCCGAGGCACGGTCAGCTCCCTGGTCTTCGAGCGGGTGCTGGAGCGGGCCGCCGAGGACGCCGGGGTGACGGTGAACCGCGGCGAGGTCCAGCGGGCGCGCGAGGAGGCCGAGCGCAACGTGGGCGGCCCCGGGCAGCTCGAGGCGATGATGCTCCAGCAGCGGGCCGTGGCACCCGACGAGATCGACCAGGCGGTGCGCTCCCAGCTGCTGGTCCAGAAACTGGCCGGGAAGCTGGGCGCCGACCTCCAGACGCCGCAGGGCCAGCAGGAGATCACACGGGCGCTGAAGGAGGCCTCCGAGAAGCTGGACGTGACCGTCAACCCGCGCTTCGGCGCCTGGGACGACGAGCAGATCACCCTGACCGACACCAAGGAGCCGTGGATCAGGAACGTCTCCAGCCCCGAGCCGCAGCAGCCCGCCTGACGGCCGCGCGCTCCCGGCGGGGGCCGGTCCCGCACGGGGACCGGCCCCCATCGGTTACGTTCGGGGCGTGAACCCCTCCAGCCCCGCACCAGCCCCCGCCACCGGCCGCATCGTCCTGCTCACCACCAGCCACCGCGTCGCGCCCGGACTGCTGTCCTGGCCCGCCTGGCAGGCACTGCGCACGGCCGACCGCGTCCTGTGCCCGGACCCCGGCCACCCGCAGCTCCCGTACGTCCGGGACGCGGGCGTCGAGGTGGAGGTCGCCCGGCCCACCGCCCGCGAGCTGGTGGACGCCTGCACGGGCGCGGACGGCGCCCGCGGGGCCGGCGGCGACGGCGCGGCGGGCGGCGGCCCGACGGTGGTGGTCCTCGCCGGCGCCGAGGGCGAACCGGACCTGACCGACGGGCTGGCCCGCCTGGCCGGCTCCGGCCGCGAGGCGATGCCCGAGCTGGAGCTGCTGCCCGGCTCCTACGACCTGCCCGGCGCCCGCCTGCTGGACCTGGTGCAGGTCATGGACCGCATCCGCGCCGAGTGCCCGTGGAGCGGCACCCGCACCGGCGAGGACCTGGTCAAGTACGGCATCGAGGAGGCGTACGAGCTGGTCGAGGCCATCGAGGAGGGTGACCGCGAAGCCCTGCGCGAGGAGCTGGGCGACGTGCTGCTCCAGGTGGTCTTCCACGCCCGCATCGCCCAGGACGACCCCGACGAGCCGTTCTCCGTCGACGACGTGGCGGCCACGATCGTGGAGAAGCTGGTCCACCGCCACCCCCACGTCTTCGGCGACGAGACCGCCGAGACGCCGGAGGAGGTCAAGGCCCACTGGCTGCGCACCAAGGCGGTCGAGAAGCGGCGCGAGTCGGTCACCGAGGGCATCCCGCTGGGCCAGCCCGCCCTCGCCCTGGCCGCGAAGCTGGCCGGCCGGGCCCGCACCGCGGGCATCGAGGCCCTCCCGGCCGGCGAGGGCGTCGGCTACGAGCTGCTGACCCTGGCCGCCCGCGCCGAGGCCCGGGGCACCGACCCCGAGACGGCCCTGCGGGCGGCGGCCCGTACCTACCGGGACGCCATACGGGCGGCGGAGAGCGCGCCCGGGGCGGGCACGGCCGCCCCGGGCGCCGGAGACCGGCAGGAGCCGCCCCGGGTCGAGTGACCGGGCCGCGCGGGGGTACCCGATGGCCATGAACGGCATCTACGCAGCGGATCACGTCCCACTGGCCGCTTCCGATCTGACGATCGGCATCGGCCCCTTGGTCGCGGGAATCGTGGTGGTGGGCCTGCTGGTCCTGGCCGTGGGGTACGGGCTGCGCATCCTCAAGCGCGGCGACGAGGGGATCTCCACCCCGACCGAGTGCCCGGACGAGCCGATCGTCTACGAGGACGGCGTCCGGGACGACGAGGCGCTGCCCCGCGACGGCAGGCGCCGGCTCCCGTACGAGCTCCAGGAGCACGAGGACACCCACCCCGTCGACCCCGACAAGCGCCCCACCTGGAGTCCCGGCAGCAGCGGCGGCTTCGGCTCCGGCGGCCCCGGCCACACCTGATCCGGCCGCGCCGTTGAGGCGCGCCACGGGGGCCGCCAGACTGTGCCCCCATGACCACCCCCGTGACGATCTTCGCGACGGCTCTGGAGCGCGGCACGCGCCGCACCCGCCGGGCAGCGGCCCGGCTCACCCGCCCCGACGGGCACGGCCGGGGCGCGCTGGTCGCCTTCGGCGCGCTCGCGGCGGCCGACCTGCTGGCCACCGCCCGCCGTCCGCGCGGCGCCGCCCGTGCCGGCAAGCCGCTGCTGATGCCCGCCCTCGCCGCCCACGCGCTGCGCCGACGCGAGACGGCGGACGCCCCCGTCCCCAAGGCCCTACTGGCCGCACTGGCCTGTGCCACGGCCGGTGACACCGCCCTCCTCGCCGACGGGTACGAGCCCGCCTTCCTCCTGGGCATGGCCGCCTTCCTGGGCACCCAGGTCAGCTACACGGCCGGCTACGTACGCCAGGGCGCGCTGAAGGACCTGGGACGCCGCCCCTGGATCGCGGCGGCCGGCCTGGCCGGCTGGGCCGCGGCCAACGCCGCCATCGCCCCGGGCCTGGACAAGCGGCTGCGCCTGCCGGTGGCCGGCTACAGCCTCGCCCTGACGGCCATGGTCGTCACCGCCCTGGGCACCGGTGCCCGCGCGGGCACGGGCGCGCTGGCCTTCCTCGGCTCGGACCTGCTCATCGGCCTCCGGGCCGCCGGGCACGCCTTCCCCGGCCAGGAGGTGGCGATCATGGCGGGCTACCTCTTCGGCCAGTACCTGATCACCACCGGCTGGCCCGTCACGCCGGTGTGATTCGTGGTCGTCCACGATCTCCTGTGCCCCCGGCAGGGCCGGCCGGTGTTCCGCGGGAACTCCTCCGGGGTGCCGGACTCCCGGGGTCCGGGAAGGAGATCCGGGCGGCGATGACGCCCGGCACGATGGCCGCGATGCCCAGCCCGTCGCGGGGCCGCCGCTTGTGGACGGAGTGCCCGCACGGGCGGCGCGCAGGGGGCCGGTTCAGGACAATCCCGCGCGGTGCCGGCGGAGAGTTGATCAGCGACGGAGTGCCGTACACGGGACGCGCGCACGGCCGAAACCGTCCCCGGAACCCCGCGTTCCGTCGCCTTCCGCCCACAGCTGTGGAAAAACTGCTTCCGGTGGGTCGTCACCGGGGACGATGACAGCGGGGGACCGGGCCGGAGGGGGAGTGGATGACGGCGACGGCGGGCGCTCTGCTGCGGACCGCGCTGGCCCTTGTACTGGTGGGGGGCTTCTACGCGGTGTCGTGGGCGCTGGTGCTGGGCTACGCGGCCCTGTCGGCCTTTGTGCTGTGGATACTCCTGGTCGACGGCACGCGCATGACCACACCGGCGCCCCTGTACCTGGTCGCCTTCGGCCTGCCTGCCGTACTGGCGGTGCTGCGCGGGCTGTTCTCCGGCGGTCGCGCCCCGGCCGCCCGCGAGGGCCGGGCGGTCACCCGTCGGCAGGCCCCGCAACTGTGGGAGACGGTCACCGGCCTGGCGCGTGCGGTCGGCGCGCCCGAGCCGACCGAGATCCGGCTGACGCTGGAGGCCAACGCCTCCGTCAGCGAGGACACCCGTTTCGGCGCGGGAGCGGCCGCCCGGCGCATGGAGATCGGCGTACCGCTGCTGGCGGGGCTGAGCGGGGACGAACTGCGGGCGGTCCTCTGCCACGAGCTGGGCCACTACGCGCGCCGGCACACCCGGTTCGCGGCCACCGCCCACCGGGGCTCGGCCGCCCTGCACACGGCGCGCACCGGCATCGCCAAGGCGGCGGGGGGCAACATCGTGGTGGCGTCCTACACGGATTACCAGCGCTGGGCGCTGGGGATGTACGCGTGGCTGTTCGACGCCGTCACCTTCGGTGTGCGGCGGCGCCAGGAGTTCCAGGCGGACGCGGCCGCGGCGGCCGTCGTGGGACGGGCGGCCACGGCGTCCGCCCTGACCGCCGTCCACGCCGTCGGCGCGGCCTGGGCCGACTACCGGGCCCGGCTGCTGGACCCCATGGCCGGGCGCGGGCTGACGCCCGACGACCCGCTGTGCCCCTTCACCGAGATGCTGGCCGACCCCGAGTACGCCGAGGCGCTTCAGGAGTGGCGGCGCAGGATGCCGGAGCCGCCCCGCTCCCGGCTGGACTCCCACCCGCCGCTGAGCCGCCGTCTGGCCGCCCTCGCCCGTGTCCGGGACGCGCCGGGTCCCCCGGCCTCCTCGGCGGCGGGGCGGGTGGCGGACGCGTACGTCCGGCTCCCCGACGGTGTGTGGGGCTCCCTGCTGCGCCCGCTCCTGCCGCCGTCGGGGCCGCGCAGGCTCGGGCAGCCGTGGCAGGAGTGGCTGGACGACGCGGCCGAGGCGCAGATGGTCCAGGCCGTCGAGGA
Source organism: Streptomyces shinuiensis (assembly GCF_043660855.1). Taxonomy (NCBI): domain Bacteria; kingdom Bacillati; phylum Actinomycetota; class Actinomycetes; order Kitasatosporales; family Streptomycetaceae; genus Streptomyces; species Streptomyces shinuiensis. The sequence continues at coordinate 3,671,042 of NZ_JBIHML010000001.1, forward strand.
CCTGCGCGGGCCCCTGGCCCGGCTCTCCGGGCCTGACGTCTCGCCGGAGCCCACCGTGGACGCCGTCCTGGGGCTGCTGGAGGCCGGGCGCGGCGCGGAACTGGCCGAGGCGCTGCACGAGGCGGGCTGGGGCACGGGCCAGTGGGGTCTGCCGGGATCGCCGGAGCAGGCTCTGGAGACCCTGGTGGGCCAGGGGCTGACGGGCGCCGGGCGGGCGGGGTGGAGCCTGCGCTGGACGGCGCCCAGCGCCCTGGTCGTCTACGACGACGAGGCCCGGGAGGCGGTGGAACTGGCGCGGGCGGCGGCGGCCGACCCCGAGGCCGCGTCCCCGCTGCGCACCCGCCTCGTCCTGTGCGGCGTCAACACCGCGGCTCCGCTGGACCGCACCGGCCCGATGGCCCGACCGCCCGGCGGGGCCGCCCCCGCCGCCGGGACCGGCACCGGCGGGTCCCGCCGGCTGAACGGCGGACCGGGGATGCTGGTGGCCGCGGTGGTGGTCATGGCGGTGTTCACCTGGAACCTGTTCACCGGGGACGACGCGACGGAGCGGCCCTCCGTCCCGGGCACACCGGTCGCCCCCCTCTTCCCGCGCCCCTCCTCGCACCTGCCGTACCCGCCGCTTCCGGGCGGCCCGCCGACCCTCGCGCCCCTCCCGACCGGCCCGGCGGCGGAGTGCGGCCCGGGGGAGATCCGTCTGGCGGGCGACTGCGTGTCGATCGGCGACCTCGTCGCCACACCGAACCCCGCCGTCACACCGGACCCCGGCGCCGCGCTCCGGTCGCCGGAGTGAGCGGGCCGCGCGGGGGCGGGGGCCGGACGGGAAGAACCGGGGCCGGGCGGCCGGTGGCGGCTCCTTAGCATGGGTGCCATGGACAAGTGTCCGGACGAGGCCGAGGAGACCCAGGCGGCACCGGTGCCCGGTCCGGCCCGGGCACCGTGGCTGATCGTGCTCGCCGCGTGTGCGGGCCAGTTCCTGGTCGTCCTCGACGTCTCCGTCGTCAATGTGGCCCTGCCGTCCATGCGCGCCGGGCTGCGGATGGACGCCGAGCAGCTCCAGTGGGTGGTCAACACCTACACGCTGACCTTCGCCGGGTTCATGCTGCTCGGTGGTCGGGCCGGCGACATCTTCGGGCGCAAACGCGTGTTCCTGGCCGGGCTCGGCCTGTTCACCGCCGCCAGCCTCGCCGGCGGCCTCGTACAGGAGCCCTGGCAGCTTCTGGCCGCGCGGGCCGTGCAGGGGACGGGGGCCGCCGTCCTCGCCCCGTCCACCCTGACCCTGCTCACCACCTCCGTCCCGGAGGGCCCGGCCCGCGCCCGGGCCATCGGCACCTGGACGGCGGTGGGCGCCGGGGGTGGCGCGGCGGGCGGGTTCGTCGGCGGTGTGCTCACCGACGCGCTGTCCTGGCGCTGGGTGCTGCTGGTCAACGTGCCCATCGGCGTGCTCGTGCTGCTCGCGGTGGCGCTCCGGCTGTCGGCGGACCATCCGGCCGGTGGTGCCCGCCGACTCGACGTGCCCGGCGCGGTGCTGGTCACCGGTGGTCTCGGCGCGGTGGCTTACGGCATCGTGCAGACGGAGGCGGCCGGCTGGGCGGAGTCGGTCACGCTCGTGCCCCTGCTGGGCGGGCTGGCGCTGCTGGGGGTTTTCGTCGTGGTGGAGTCCCGGGCCGGGGCGCCGCTGATGCCGCTGGGCCTGTTCCGGCTGCCGTCGGTCTCGGCGGCCAACGCCGCGATGTTCGTCTGCGGCGCGGCGCTGGTCTCCTCCTGGTACTTCATGTCGCTGTACATGCAGAACGTGCTGCTCTACACACCTCTCCAGGCGGGTCTGGGGTTCCTGCCGCACTCGCTCAGCGTCGTCGCCGGGTCCAAGCTCGCGCCCCGGCTGATGCACTGGATCGGGGCCCGGAACACCGCGCTGACGGGTGTGGCGCTGGCGGCGTGCGGTTTCCTGTGGTTCAGCTCGGTCATGGCCGCCGACGGCGGCTACGCGGCCACGGTGATGGGACCCGGGATAACCGCGATGCTCGGCACCGGACTGCTGGCCACCCCGCTGGCCTCCCTGGCCACCTCCGGCGCCCCGCAACGGGACGCGGGCGTGGTCTCGGCGATGGTGAACACCTCCCGCACCATGGGCGGCTCCCTGGGCCTGGCGGTGCTCTCCACCGTCGCGGCCTCCCGGATCACCGGCGAAGCCCCGGACGCCCTCGCTCCCGGTTACGCCCTGGCGTTCCGCACCGGCGCGGCGGTCCTGGGGTGCTGCCTGCTGCTGGTCGCGCTGACGCTGCCGGGTGAGGGCCGCCAGGTCCGGTGAGTCTGCGGGCGGTGCGGCCCGCGCACGTCGCGCGCCCTCACCAGTACCGGTCGCGCAGGTCGTCCACGCACTCCTGGCTTTCGGAGGAGGTGTCGGCGTTCCGCATGCAGTCGCGGAAGTCGTCGACCTCGTCGGAGTTGAGGAAGGCCACCGTGGCGGCGATGACGGCGGTGGAGAGCGCCAGACCGATGAAGCCCGTGATCGCGCCGGTGAGGGCCATCCACCCGTTGGTCGCCTCGCCCCGCCTGACGCGGCGGTAGCCGACGACACCGAACACGACCGCCAGCACCCCCAGGACCACACCGAGGAGAGCGGTCCAGAACATCACCAGGGCGATCAGCCCGAGCACGAGGGCTGCGACCCCCATCCCGTCGCGGGGCCGTGCCGGGGGCTCTGGAGGCGGCGGTCCGGGCTCCGGCTCCCCGTAGTGGCCCCAGTCCTGCGGAGGAGGGTAGGAGTGCGAGGGCACTGTGTCCCCTTTCGGAGATTTTGCCGTATCCGTCCTTCCGCTGTACCCGCCCTCCGGGCCGCCATGCCGCCGCCGGTCCGGTCCGGTGCGCCGGGAGCCCGGACCCCCTCCGCCGGGCGTGCGGAGGCCGCGTTAGCGTCGGGGGCGTGGACCACGAGAACGCCGGCGACGACCGCACCCCGCCCCCGCCCGCCGCCGCTGCCTCTCCTCGCCCACCCGCTGCTGCTTCTCCTCGCCCACCCGCTGCTGCTTCTCCTCGCCCACCCGCCCTGTTCTCACAGGAATTCGCCACCGACCCCTACCCCGCGTACGCCCGGCTGCGCGAGCACGCGCCCGTGCACCGCACCGTGCTGCCCAGCGGGGTGGAGGCGTGGCTGGTGACGCGGTACGCGGACGCGCGCGAGACGCTGGCCGACCCGCGGCTGAGCAAGAACCCCGCCCACCACAGCGAGGCCGCGCACGGCAAGGGGAAGGTGGGGATTCCGGGGGAGCGCGGCGCCAACCTGATGACGCACCTGCTCAACATCGACCCGCCCGACCACACCCGGCTGCGGCGGCTGGTGTCCAAGGCGTTCACCCCGCGCCGGGTGGCGGCCTTCGAGCCGCGCGTACGGGAGCTGGCCGACCGGCTCGTCGACGGCTTCGCGGAGCGCGGGAGCGCCGACCTCATCCACGAGTTCGCGTTCCCGCTGCCGATCTACGCCATCTGCGACATGCTCGGCGTTCCGGCCGAGGACCAGGACGACTTCCGCGACTGGGCCGGCATGATGCTGCGTCACTCCGGGGGGCGGCCCGCGGGCCCCCGGGGGAGCCACGGCGGCGGCCCACGCGGCGGGGTGGGCCGGGCCGTGAAGCGGATGCGCGCATACCTGGCCGACCTGATCCACCGCAAGCGCGGCGACCTGGGCGACGACCTGATCTCCGGTCTGATCCGGGCGAGCGACCACGGTGAGCACCTGACGGAGAACGAGGCCGCGGCGATGGCGTTCATCCTGCTGTTCGCCGGCTTCGAGACCACCGTCAACCTCATCGGCAACGGCACCTACGCGCTGCTGCGCCACCCGGAGCAGCGGCGCCGGCTCCAGGGCGCGCTGGCGGCCGGCGACACCGCGCTGCTGCACACGGCGGTGGAGGAACTGCTGCGCTACGACGGGCCGGTGGAGCTGGCGACCTGGCGGTTCGCCACCGAGTCGCTGGAGATCGGCGGGCAGCGGATCGGCGCCGGCGACCCGGTGCTGGTGGTGCTGGCCGCCGCCGACCGAGACCCGGCGCGGTTCGCGGACCCGGACACCCTGGACCTCACGCGCGGTGACAATCCCCACCTCGGATACGGCCACGGCATCCACTACTGCCTGGGCGCACCGCTGGCGCGGCTGGAGGGGCGGATCGCGCTCACGGCCCTGCTGGGACGCCTTCCCGACCTGCGGCTCGCGGCGGAACCCGCCGATCTGCGCTGGCGGGGCGGCCTCATCATGCGAGGACTGCGCGAACTGCCGGTCGAGTTCGAGCCGGTGCGCGGGTGACGCACAGTCATGTATGTGATCCGTGCGTGATCTGCGAGACACTGACTTGTGATGATCGGCCCGGTGACGCTACGTTCAGCCGTCAACCGCTCAACCTTGTCGGCTGTCCACGCACGAGAGGCTCCACACATGCTTTCCGGGAACGGTAGACACCGCCGCCCCCGCCAGGCTCCCGCCATCTTCGTCACGGCCGGAGCGACCGGCGCGGGATTCGCCATCCCCCTGCTCGGGGCGACGGGCGCGCAGGCGGCAGACCTCGGCACCTGGGACCGGGTCGCGCAGTGCGAGAGCGGCGGCCTGTGGAGCGCCGACACCGGCAACGGCTACTACGGCGGCCTCCAGCTCACCCAGGAGATCTGGGAGCGGTACGGCGGTACGGCGTACGCCGGGCGCCCCGACCTCGCCAGCCGCAGCCAGCAGATCGCGGTGGCCGAGAAGATCCTCGCCGACCGGGGGCCGGACGCCTGGCCCTCCTGCGGCGTCAACGCCGGGCTGCGCCACGACACCACCGGCGAGGCCCCGGCCATCGACCCGGACAACCTCCTGCCGGAGCCGGAGGAGGGCGCGCGGGACGGCGGGAGCGGAAAGGGCGGCGGGGGCCTGCCGGACGGCCTCCTGCCGGGCGGCGACGCGGAGGAGGGAGCCCCGGCCGCCGGCGGGGGCGGGACAGGAGGCGGCGGCGCGGAGGACACCGGCGCCCAGGACGAGCGGAACGCCCCGGAGGCCGACGGCGCCGAGGGTGACGAGGCCGGTGCCGGGGACGACGCCCGCGCCGAGGCCGGGAAGGGTACCGGAAAGCACCGCGGCGAGCGCGACCCGCGCGAACTGGAGCGGGAGGCGGAGGGCCGGGCCGCGGACGGCCGGACGCCGGAGGGCCGGGAGGCTGCCGGAGACGAGCGTTCCGGGGAGGCCGCCGACCGCTCCGCCCGCGCCGAGCGACCCGCGCTGGCGGGCACCGTGAGCGGTCTGGGAGCCCTCGGGAGGGACGAGGGCTATCTGGTGCGTCCCGGGGACTCGCTGGTGACGATCGCGCAGGAGCAGGACGTTCCGGGAGGCTGGAGCGGGCTGTACGAGAGCAACAAGGACGTCGTGGGTGAGGATCCGGACCTGATCCTGCCGGGACAGGAACTCACTCTCGGGTGAGTGCGGACGGCCCTGCGGGATGACCCTCCCGGGCGATTGCGGCGTGTCGTTCCTGTCCGGCCTAACGCTCCTCACCTGACCTGCGGGTTCCAGCCGCGAGGGCGTCAGAAAGGGTGAATCGGCGGTTTCTGACATGCTTTGAGACATATGCCCCGGTGTGCTTACCGTCGTCTCGCTCGCACCGCGAGTGCCACCGTCCGCAGCGCCTAATCCTGCCGGCGGCCGGTGGGCAGTCGTCGCGTCAGCGCCGAGGGCAGGAGCGGGGGAACCAGGTAGGCGCCGCCCCGGACCGCACGGTCCGGAGCGGCTTGGGGTGAAGTCGCCCGGGGCCCCGTGCCCCGGACGGCCGGGCTTGCTCACTGCCCGAACCCGACAGCTCACCTCGCAGGCGTCGGTGAGATAAGGGACGTCCATGCTGTTCACCGGCAAGGGGTACGACAGTCGCACCGCCAGGGCCGTCCGCGCGGCCGCGCTGACGGGCGCCGCGGGCGCCGCCATCGCCGTTCCGGTGGCGGGCGCGCCGGGCGCCTCGGCCGCGTCCGTCGACACCTGGGAGCGGGTCGCCCGGTGCGAGTCCGGCGGCGACTGGTCCATCAACACCGGCAACGGCTACTACGGCGGTCTGCAGTTCTCCCAGTCGAGCTGGGAGGCAGCCGGCGGCACCCGGTACGCGCCGCGCGCCGACCTTGCCACCAGGGAGCAGCAGATCGCCGTGGCCGAGCGGCTGCTGGCCATGCAGGGCCCGCGCGCCTGGGCCTGCGCCGAGAAGGGCGGCCTCACCGCCGGCGGGCCCGCGGCCGAGGTGGACCCGGGCGGCGGCCGCCCCGCCGGCCCCGACGCCGAGTCGCAGTCGCAGTCCCGGAAGCAGTCGCAGTCGCAGTCGCAGAAGCAGTCGCAGTCGCAGCGGCAGTCCCAGGAGCAGTCCCGGTCGCAGAGCGCCTTCGAGCGGGCGGACGGCCACCGGGGCGGTGCCGAGGCCGGCTACACGGTCAAGTCCGGCGACACGCTGCGCGCCATCGCCGCTGCCCACGGCACCACCTGGCAGCAGATCCACCAGGACAACGCCGACGTCATCGGCGACGACCCCAATCTGATCTTCCCCGGCCAGCAGCTCCGGGTCTGATCCCCTGCTGTGCCCGCCCCGGCGCCACTCCCGTCACCCGGCGGCGCCACCCCGGTGCGGTGTGTCACCTCCCTTGGCGGAGGGCGCACCGCACCGGGTTTATTCAATTTGGAAACAAAATGCCCCCACCTCTTCTGAGCTGCGATTTCACCATCCGTTCCGCCGTATGGCACGGGCTGTCGACGAGGTGGCGGGCGCGGGCCGGATAGGCTCGGGGCACTGAGACCCGACACACACGCCCGACACACACGAAGGAGACCCTCGTGCCGTCCATCGACGTCGTAGTGGCCCGCGAGATCCTCGACTCGCGAGGCAACCCCACGGTCGAGGTCGAGGTCGGCCTCGACGACGGCAGCACCGGCCGTGCAGCCGTTCCGTCCGGCGCCTCCACGGGCGCCTTCGAGGCCCTGGAGCTGCGTGACGGCGACAAGGGCCGCTACGGCGGCAAGGGCGTCGAGAAGGCCGTCCTCGCCGTCATCGAGCAGATCGGCCCGGAGCTGGTCGGGTACGACGCCACCGAGCAGCGCCTGATCGACCAGGCGATGTTCGACCTGGACGCCACCCCGGACAAGTCCTCCCTCGGCGCCAACGCCATCCTCGGCGTCTCGCTGGCCGTCGCCCACGCCGCCTCCGAGGCGTCCGACCTGCCGCTGTTCCGCTACCTCGGCGGGCCGAACGCGCACCTGCTGCCGGTGCCGATGATGAACATCCTCAACGGCGGATCGCACGCCGACTCCAACGTGGACATCCAGGAGTTCATGATCGCGCCGATCGGCGCCGAGTCCTTCTCCGAGGCGCTGCGCTGGGGCACCGAGGTCTACCACACCCTCAAGAAGGTGCTGAAGGAGCGCGGCCTGTCCACCGGCCTGGGCGACGAGGGCGGCTTCGCCCCGAACCTCGGCTCCAACCGCGAGGCGCTCGACCTCATCCTGGAGGCGATCGAGCAGGCCGGATACACCCCCGGCCAGGACGTCGCCCTCGCCCTGGACGTGGCCGCCTCCGAGTTCCACAAGGACGGTCGTTACGTCTTCGAGGGCCAGGAGCGCACCGCCGCCCAGATGACCGACTACTACGCCGAGCTGGTCGAGGCGTACCCGCTGGTCTCCATCGAGGACCCGCTGTTCGAGGACGACTGGGACGGCTGGAAGACCATCACCGAGCGCCTGGGCGACAAGGTCCAGCTCGTCGGTGACGACCTGTTCGTCACCAACCCCGAGCGCCTGGCCCGCGGTATCGAGGAGGGTGCCGCCAACGCCCTGCTGGTCAAGGTCAACCAGATCGGCTCCCTGACCGAGACGCTGGACGCCGTCGAGCTGGCCCAGCGCAACGGCTTCAAGTGCATGATGTCCCACCGCTCCGGCGAGACCGAGGACGTCACCATCGCCGACCTGGCCGTCGCCACCAACTGCGGCCAGATCAAGACCGGCGCCCCGGCCCGCTCCGAGCGCGTCGCCAAGTACAACCAGCTCCTGCGCATCGAGGAGATCCTCGACGACGCCGCGGTGTACGCCGGGCGCTCGGCGTTTCCGCGCTTCCGCTCCGCGGACCGGTAAGCGCGGTCGCTCCGCGAAGCGTTGAGCACGGCCGCCGCGGCGGCCGTGCCGTCACCGCGTCCCCGCCGCCGTCCCGTACGGTGGCGGGGACGCGGCGGCATACGGCGACGACACCGCGACGGCACGGCGACGACAGGGCAGCAGGGGAGGCGAGGTGGCCGCGGAACGGGACAGGTTCTCCACCGCGACCAGGCTCAGGGCACTGGGCGCACAGGCGGCGGAGCGCGTCTACCGAGCCCAGAACCGCCGGATGCGCGCTCCCCGGCGCAGCCGGCTGACCGGCCGCGCCGCACTGCTCGTCATGGTCCTGTGCTCGCTCGTCGTCGCCCTGGCCTACCCCATGCGGCAGTACGTCTCGCAGCGTGCGGAGATCGAGGAGCAGCGGCGCCTGGTCGAGGAACTGCGCGGCCGGGTCGAGGAGAAGCGCGATCTGAAGGCCCGCTGGAAGGACCCGGCCTACGTCGAGCGGATGATCCGCGAGCACCTGCTCTACGTGCGCCCCGGCGAGACCGGCTACATCCTCCCGCGCGGCACGGCCGACCGGGCCGGCGAGGGCGCCTCCCGTTCCCGCCGCACCGCCGAGTCCGGCCCCACCGAACAGGCCTGGTACCGGCACCTGTGGGACGGCGTGGACGCGGCGGACGCCTCCGGCGCCGCCGGACAGCGTCCCTGAACGCCCCGGACGCGATCCTTCCGCTCCGCCGGGCCCTCGCGCCCGGCCCCGACACCCCTGAGGCATCCTGGCCCTATGGAAACGCCCCCGCCCCGTACCGAGCACACCGCGCCGGCCGAAGCCGACGTCGAGGCATTCCAGCAGCAGCTCGGCCGCCCGCCGCGCGGTCTGCGCGCCATCGCGCACCGCTGCCCCTGCGGGCAGCCCGACGTGGTGGAGACCGCACCGCGGCTGGAGGACGGCACGCCCTTCCCGACCACGTACTACCTCACCTGCCCGCGCGCGGCCTCCGCGATCGGCACGCTGGAGGCCGAGGGCGTGATGAAGGAGATGACCGAGCGGCTGCGCACCGACCCGGAGCTGGCCGCCGCGTACCGCCGGGCGCACGAGGACTACATCGCGCGCCGCGACGCCATCGAGGTGCTGGAGGGCTTCCCCAGCGCGGGCGGGATGCCCGACCGCGTCAAGTGCCTGCACGTCCTGGTCGCCCACTCGCTGGTCGCGGGCCCGGGCGTCAACCCGCTGGGCGACGAGGCGATCGCCATGCTCCCGGAGTGGTGGCGCAAGGGACCGTGCGTGGGCACGGCCGGGGGCGGCGGAGAGGACGCGCGGTGACAGGGACGACGAACGGCACGACGGTCAGGGTCGCCGCCATCGACTGCGGTACCAACTCCATCCGCCTGCTCGTCGCCGACATCGACCGGGACACCGGCGAGCTGACCGACCTCGACCGCCGGATGACCATCGTCCGCCTCGGTCAGGACGTGGACCGCACCGGGCGGCTGGCCCCCGAGGCGCTGGAGCGCACCTTCGCCGCCTGCCGCGAGTACGCCGAGGTGATCCGCGCTCACGGCGTCACCCCCGGGCGCACCCGCTTCGTCGCCACCTCCGCCTCGCGCGACGCCGAGAACCGGGACGACTTCGTGCGCGGTGTCGTGGACATCCTGGGCGTCGAGCCCGAGGTGATCACCGGCGACCAGGAGGCCGGGTTCTCCTTCACCGGCGCCACCGGGGAGCTGGCGGGCGCGGAGCACCTGGAGGGGCCGTATCTGGTGGTGGACATCGGCGGCGGCTCCACGGAGTTCGTGGTGGGCGACGAGGGGGTGCGGGCCGCCCGCAGCGTGGACGTCGGGTGCGTCCGGCTGACCGAGCGCCATCTGCTGTGCGACGGCACGATCACCGACCCTCCCTCGAAGGCGCAGATCGCCGCCATGAGGGCGGACGCCGAGGCCGCGCTGGACCTGGTGGAGAAGACCGTCCCGCTGGCCGAGGCGCGGACGCTGGTGGGGCTGGCCGGTTCGGTCACCACCGTCGCAGCCGTCGCGCTGGAGCTGTCCGAGTACGACCCGTCCGCCATCCACCACTCCCGGATCGGCGCGGAGAAGGTCGCGGAGGTCACCGCACGCCTGCTGGCCGCCACCCACGACGAGCGCGCCGCCATCCCCGTGATGCACCCGGGACGGGTGGACGTGATCGGTGCGGGTGCCCTGGTCCTTCAGACGATCATGGAGCGCACCGGGGCCCGGGAGGTCGTGGTCAGCGAACACGACATCCTCGACGGCATCGCCCACTCCCGCGCCGCGCGCTGACCCGGCGCCCGGCCCACGGCGTCGCGGCCGGGGCCCTTCGGGCCCACGAAGGTCCCGGGGAGCCCCGGCCCTCGCGGATTCCGGCGGACGTCGCGCCGGCCGCCCACCGTCACGACAGGAACGACGAGTTCACCGTCGTCGGCCTGACAGGCGATCCGGTGGCTGCCGACCCGGAGCCGGTGGAGCCCGGACGGGCCGGTGAGTTCCCCGGCACCGGCGTCCTCGCGGCACGGGTCGTCGCCGAGCGCGGTCAGCGCGGACGGTGGCGCCGCCCCCGGCCGCGTCCGCGGCGAGGCCGGAAGTCCGCCGGGATCCCGGATTCGGCGCCGATGGGGGTGCATGCCCTCCCCGGCGGCGTGCGTGCGGCGCACCCTGCGGCCGGCAGGAGCGGCAGCAGTGCGGGACGGCGCATCAGACCCCCTCCCCGCCGGGGAAACACGATGTCAGGCGTGCGGGGGGCGGCGGTACCGCCGCCCCCCGCACGCCTGGAAGGCGCGATCGGGGCGTCGCGGGAGACCCCGCCGGGAAAGTTCGTGAAGTTCTTCACAAGGAAAAGCGCATCGACCCGCTATGTTACCTGCCGGTAGTGGCGATTCCGGGTCTCCGTGACCCGGAAGGGGTGGTTCCGGGGGCGTCGGAGTGCCGGACCCCTCCGGGGCGGCGGTCGCGCCGCTCGGCTCTTCCGGGGAGCGATTACGCAGCTCACGGCGGGTGTTGAACGTGCTGTGAGCTGCGCCGGTTCCCGTTTGCGGGTGTGGTTCCGGTCACGGGTCGGCGGAGTGTAACAGAAGAGGGTGAGATGCTTGTGAAGACCCTCACGAGGGGTGCCCCGGATGGCAGGGGATACTCGAAGGCATGAGCACCACGGAGCGTCCGCGAATCCTCGTAGTGGGTGGCGGGTACGTCGGTCTGTACGCAGCGCGCCGCATCCTGAAGAAGATGCGGTACGGCGAGGCGACCGTAACCGTCGTCGACCCGCGCTCGTACATGACGTACCAGCCCTTCCTGCCGGAGGCAGCCGCCGGGTCCATCTCCCCGCGCCACGTCGTCGTCCCGCTGCGGCGCGTGCTCCCCAAGGCGGAGGTCCTCACCGGCCGCGTCACCACCATCGACCAGGACCGCAAGGTCGCCGTGGTCTCGCCGCTGGTCGGTGAGTCCTACGAGCTGCCCTTCGACTACCTGGTCGTCGCGCTCGGCGCGGTCTCCCGCACCTTCCCGATCCCCGGCCTGGCCGAGAACGGCATCGGCATGAAGGGCGTCGAGGAGGCCATCGGCCTGCGCAACCACGTCCTGGAGCAGCTCGACAAGGCCGACTCCACGAACGACGAGGCCGTCCGCCGCCGGGCGCTGACCTTCGTCTTCGTCGGCGGCGGCTTCGCAGGGGCCGAGACCATCGGCGAGGTCGAGGACATGGCGCGCGACGCGGCCAAGTACTACAACAACGTCCGCCGCGAGGACATGCGCTTCGTCCTCGTCGACGCCGCGGACAAGATCCTCCCCGAGGTCGGTCCCGAACTCGGCAGGTGGGGTCTGGAACACCTCCAGAAGCGCGGCGTGGAGGTCTACCTGTCCACGTCCATGGAGTCCTGCGTCGACGGCCACGTGGTGCTCAAGAACGGCCTCGAGGTGGACTCCGACACCATCGTGTGGACCGCCGGCGTCAAGCCGAACCCGGCGCTGGCCCGCTACGGCCTGCCGCTGGGCCCGCGCGGCCACGTGGACACCGGGGCGACGCTCCAGGTCAAGGGCTCCGACTACATCTGGGCCGCGGGCGACAACGCCCAGGTCCCGGACCTCGTCGGCCGCGAGGCCGGCAACGAGAACGCCTGGTGCCCGCCGAACGCCCAGCACGCGCTGCGCCAGGCCAAGGTGCTCGGCGACAACGTGATGTCGGCCCTGCGGGGCTTCCCGCAGGCCGAGTACCGCCACGCCAACAAGGGCGCGGTGGCCGGCCTCGGCCTCCACAAGGGCGTCGCGATGATCGCCCTGGGCAAGCGGGTCAAGCTGAAGCTCAAGGGCCGGCTCGCCTGGTACATGCACCGCGGCTACCACGGCCTGGCGGTACCGACCTGGAACCGCAAGATCCGGGTCTTCGCGGACTGGACGCTCGCGATGTTCCTCAAGCGCGAGGTCGTCTCCCTCGGTGCCGTGGAGAACCCGCGCGAGGAGTTCTACGAGGCCGCGGCCCCGGTCTCGGCCGCCGTGCGGGAGTCCCGGCCCAAGGCCAAGGCCTCCTGACCGGGCGCCGGACACCGGCGCCCACAGCGCAGCACACCCCAGGGGCGCCCGCCCCCGGGGTGTGCTGCGCTGTGGGCGGGACGCGGGGCACCCCGGCGCCCGGGCCTGTGGAGCCGCCGCGCCCGCAAGGGCCCGCGCACGCGGCGGGGTCCGGACCGCCGAGTGGTCCGGACCCCGAGGGCACCGTGCCGTGCGCCGCCGCGCGGCGGCGCACCCGTCACTGCGTCTTGACGGCCTCCAGCATGTTCAGCCGTGCGGCCCGCCGCGCCGGCCACAGCGCGGCCAGCACGCCCACCAGCGCGGCCAGCGCCAGGAAGACGCCCATCCGCTCCCAGGGCAGCACCAGTTCGTAGGTGGGCATCGACGAGGAGATCAGCTCCCCGGCCGCCCAGCCGAAGAAGACGCCCAGTCCGACGCCGAGCACCCCGCCGAACAGCGAGATCACCAGCGACTCCAGCCGGACCATCCGCTTGGTGCCGCGCCGGTCCAGGCCGATCGCCCGCAGCATCCCGATCTCCTGCGACCGCTCGAAGACCGACATGGCCAGGGTGTTGACCACCCCGAGCACCGCGACGACCACGGCCATGGCCAGCAGCCCGTAGAGCATGTTCAGCATCAGCGTGATCATCTGGGCGACGGACTCCGAGACGTCCTTCTCGTCCTGGACGAGAACGGCCGGATTGTTGCCGAGGGCGTCCTCCAGGGCGGACTTGGCCGACTCGCTCGCGCCGCCCTCGGTGGCCACCAGCACCTGCATGCTGGTGACCTTCTCCAGGTGCGGGTCCAAGGCGGCGGTGTCGAGCATGATGCCGGTCATCATCTCGTTGTCCCTGTACACGCCTCCGACGGTCAGCTCGCCGCGCTCGCCGTCCTCGTAGGTCACCTCGAAGGTCGAGCCGGTCTTCCAGCCGCGACCCTCCGCGGTGCCGGTGTCCACGATGACGCTCTCGCCGCCCAGGCCCGCGAACGAGCCCTCGACGAAGTCGAGTCCGGCCAGTTCTCCGAAGCCCTCACCGCTGACGCCGGTGAGGAACTCGTACTCGTCGCCGATGCGGGAGAGGGAGTTGCGCATCGGGCTGAGGGCCGTGACCTCGTCCTGCTCGGCCAGCGTCCGCTCGATCTCCGGGGACAGCGGCCTGTAGTTGGCCATCGAGACCACGTAGTCGGCCTTGAGAGCCTCCGTGGCCATCCTGTCGACGCCCTTCTGGACGCTGCTCGCTATCACGGTCAGACCGGTGATCAGTGTGAGGCCGATCATCAGCGCCGCGGCGGTGGTGGCGGTGCGGCGCGGGTTGCGCACGGCGTTGAGACGCGCCAGCTTCCCCGACACGCCGGCGGTGCGCATCGCGGGCGAGGTCAGCGCGATCACCGGGCGCGACAGCAGCGGCGTCAGCACGAACACGCCGATCACCAGCAGCCCGGCGCCCGTGCTCATCGGGATCTTGCCGTCGTCCATGCCGGTGGCGGTCAGCACCAGCGCGGCCCCGGCGCCGGCCAGTACCGCGCCGATGGTGTTGCGCACGACCAGACCGCGGACGGTGGCGGGTGCGTGCACGCTGTTCATCGCGGCGACCGGCGGCACCTTCGCGGCACGGCGGGCGGGCAGCCAGGCCGCGGCCACGGTGACCTTGATGCCGACGACCAGCGAGGCGATGACCGCGTCCGGGGTGACCATCAGCGGGCCGTCCGGCACGGTGAGGCCGAGGGAACCCATCAGCGAGCGCAGCCCGGCGCCGATCCCGATGCCCGCCAGCAGGCCGATCCCCGCGGCGACCGCGCCGACGACCACGGCCTCCACCAGCACCGAGCGGGTCACCTGCCGGCGGCTCGCGCCGACCGCGCGCAGCAGCGCCAGCTCCTTCGTGCGCTGGGCGACCAGCATGGTGAAGGTGTTGGCGATGATGAAGATGCCGACGAAGAGCGAGATCCCGGCGAACACCAGCAGCCCGGTGCGCATGCCCTCCATCTCCGCCTCGATCATCCTCGCCTGGTCGTCGGCGAGCGTCTGCCCGGTGACCGCCTCGGCCTGCCCGGGCAGGACCTTCTCGACGCTCTTCCTCAACTCCCGCTGGCCCACGCCGTCGGAGGCCGTCAGGACGATCTCGCTGTACATGCCGGGCTGTGAGAACAGCTCCTGGGCGGTGGCGGTGTCGAACAGCACCAGGGTGCCGCCGGCGGCGACGTTGCCGTCGTCGGTGTCGAAGACGCCGGTGACCTCCTCCTCGCGGACCGGGCCGCTGACGGACAGCCTTACGGTGTCGCCGACTCCGTAGCCGGTGCGCCCGGCGGTCGCGGAGTCCAGCGCGATCTCGCCGGCGCGCCGCGGGGCGCGGCCCTCGCGCAGGTCGTAGCGCGGGTCCTCACCCGATCCGTCCGGGCCGGTGTCGTAGTTGCCGCCCTGGGTCGACCAGCCCTCGCCGACCAGCCCGCCGTCCTTGCCAGCGAGGGCGGCGAAGCCGGAGACGGCTCCGGTGGCGTGCTCGACACCCGGCAGCTCCCGCGTCCGCTCCAGCAGTTCGCGGGGGAGGTCGGAGGGGCCGCCGGGGTCGGCCTCGTCGCTGGAGAAGTCGGGGCGGACGACCACGTCGACGGCCTCGAAGCCCTTGGCGGAGCTCCTCGCGAAGGCCTCGGAGAGGGTGGCGGTGAAGACCAGGGTGCCGGCGACGAACGCCACGCCGAGCATGACGGCGAGCGTGGTCATCAGCAGTCTGGCCTTGTGCGCGAGCACGTTGCGCAGGGCGGTACGGAACATGGGGTCTCGTGATCCTGGGATAGGTGTGGCGGCGCGGCGCGGCGGGTCGGGGGGGCGGGGGCCGGCCGGTCAGCTGGTGCGGCCCCGGGCGTCGAAGGCCTTCATGCGGTCGAGGACGCTCTCGGCGGTGGGACCGGCCATGTCGTCGACGATCCGGCCGTCGGCGAGGAAGACGACCCGGTCCGCGTACGAGGCGGCCACCGGGTCGTGGGTCACCATGACCACGGTCCGGCCCAGCTCCCGCACCGAGTTGCGCAGGAAGCCCAGCACCTCGGCACCCGCACGCGAGTCGAGGTTGCCGGTCGGCTCGTCACCGAAGATGATCTCGGGCCGGGCGGCCAGGGCGCGGGCGACCGCCACGCGCTGCTGCTGGCCGCCGGAGAGCTGGTTGGGGCGGTGCCTCAGGCGGCCCGACAGGCCGACCGTCTCCACGACCCGGTCCAGCCACTCCCGGTCGGGCTTGCGGCCGGCGATGTCCATCGGCAGCGTGATGTTCTCCAGCGCCGTCAGCGTCGGCAGCAGGTTGAACGCCTGGAAGATGAAACCGATCTTGTCCCGGCGCAGTTGGGTGAGCTTCTTCTCCTTCAGGGAGGACAGCTCGGTCTCCCCGATCCAGGCCGATCCGGAGGAGAACGAGTCCAGGCCGGCCATGCAGTGCATCAGCGTCGACTTGCCCGAACCCGACGGGCCCATGATCGCGGTGAACCGGCCCTGCCGGAAGTCCACGGTGACGGAGTCCAGGGCCACCACCTTCGTCTCGCCCTGGCCGTAGACCTTGGTCAGGTCCACGGCGCGGGCGGCCGCGGCGCCGGCGGCGGCGGAGGGCGCGGAGAGGGCGTCGGACGGGGTACTGGTGGTCACGGGAAGGGGCTCCTGTCACAGCGGCTTGACGGGGACCCCTCCATCGTCCGTGCGAAACCGGTCACCGGCGTCCACCCCCGAACCGGTCTCGGAGGAAGCCTCCGGGGGGACCGGGACGGCCCGTGTCATCCCTGAGGAGGAGAGGACACCCTGGTGCCTTCCTGTGGCTGGGCAGCGACTTTCCGTCATTCCTGAAGACAGCGCGGGGACACGTGATCCTCTTTGAAGAGGGGCGCGCGCCGCTGATGCCGCATCAGTTGCCAATAAAATCAGACAACCTGAGGTCGGAAGCCCGTTGTCCGAACGAGCGCCGCGGATAGGCTCGTTGAGCGTCCAGGGGATGGCCGTAGCCAGTCGTGCGGTCCATGAGCCGGTGCCCGGATGGTGGAATGCAGACACGACGAGCTTAAACCTCGTTGGCCTACAGGCCGTGCCGGTTCGAATCCGGCTCCGGGCACACCGGACCCCCCCTACGGCCCCCTGATGGGGGCATCACCGGCACCGTTCGCAGCCCCGGCCCGAGGGACGATCCGCTGCCGAAGCCGCCGACCGGCGACATCGCCGCCGAAACGGCGGTCGGAGACGGCAGGGCCGTGCCCCGGCACGGTCGGGCAGCCGTACGCCGACACGCGGCGAGCAGAGCGGTCCGACGCGCCACGGGCGGCGACTGGCGGCTCCGGACCTGCTGCGCGGCTACGCGCACGACTGCCTGCACCGTGCCAGCCACCGGCTGTACCGCCTCCGGGACGGCGCGGCCCGTCTCGTGTGCTGGGAGCGTGCCACCTCGGACGCCCCGTGGCTCGGGCGGGCGGGGCGTCGTGGGCGCCCCGTATGCGGGAGGCGGCAGCCGTGTGGGCGGCCTTCCTCCGCGCCGGTCCCGCGCGGCCGGGTGCGGCCGGGCCCGCCTGGGGGAGGTGACCGCGTCGCGACAGCGGAAGGCGATGCCCGACGTGCTGTGTCAGGTACGCGATAGGGCCGCCGTGGACGGCG
The DNA here is from genome assembly GCF_043660855.1 of Streptomyces shinuiensis. Lineage (NCBI taxonomy): Bacteria > Bacillati > Actinomycetota > Actinomycetes > Kitasatosporales > Streptomycetaceae > Streptomyces > Streptomyces shinuiensis. The sequence goes on from NZ_JBIHML010000001.1 coordinate 3,688,264, forward strand.
AAGAGGAGGGGCGGCACCCATTCCTGATGCGGGACGTGGTCCGGCCGGGACCGCGGCAGGTACTCGGGCCGCCCCCACGCCACATCACCTCGTAGCCGCTTTTCAGGGCCCCGGGCGGCCGTGGGCGGCCCGGGGCGGCGGGGTGGCGCGGATCAGCGGCAGCAGGAGTCCGGGCAGCAGGCGTGGACCCTGACGTCGTCGATGACGGGCCCGTAGGAGCCGCCGACGGTGCTGGCGAACGCGAGGGTCGTGGTGCCGTTGTTGGCGACGAAGGTGAACTGCCGTGTCACGTAGCCCATGTCGGCCCGTGTCCTGCCGGTGACGTCGAAGGAGAAGTCCTGGAAGTTCTGCCCGTCGACGAGGGCCCGGCCCGTCCTCGGCAGTGAGGCGCTGCCCTCCGGGTTGCCGGCGAGGGAGTACGTCACCGTGTACGTCCTCCCCGGGGTGGTGGTGAAGGTCTGGGCCACGGTTCCCGCGGTGGTGGCGTTGAGGTCGACGGACTGGTCGCCCTCGGCGGCCTGCCAGAACCCGGCGCCGATCAGGTCCACGGCTCCGGAGGTGACCCTCCACGGGCCGATGGGCTGACCGCTCCCGATGGTCCGGAACGTGTTCGTCCCGACCGTCGGGTACTCGAAGCTGCCGTCGTCGAACCTGCTGACGGCGGTGGTCGGCCCGGACCGCTGCCCCGTCTTGCCGGCGACGTGGGACGGGGCGGCCACCGCGGTACCGGCGCCGGCGAGAAGGCAGGCCGCTACGGCCGCGGCGATGTGGGTGCGTACGGACAGCATGAACTCCTCCGAAGGGGAAGGGGGGTGGGAGCCTGCACTGCCTTGCACGGTCCAATCTCCCCCCGCGGCGGGCGGGTGCCAAGACCCGGGCCCCGGCGCACGGGGGTGTGGGAGCGGACCCGCCGACCTGCGCGCTCCGGCCGCTCGGGGCACGGGCCCCCGAGCGCTGCCGGCCCACCGGCCGGGCGGCTCTCGCGCGGGGAGGCCGGCGGCGGCCGCGCCCGCCGGGTGCGCCGTGCGCCTGTGCTTGTGCCTGTGCCGCGGCGTCCGGCCGAGGCTGCCGGCGGCGGTCGGGATCTCGTTCGGCCGGTCGGGTGCGCGGCGGTCCCTGGCGGGGTATCACCGTCGCGACGCCGGGTACCGGAACAATCACGACTCCTTCCGTCGTTCTTGCCGGTGCACTACCGTGCGGTCTTTGCTAAAGCATTACTCTTGAGGAAGGGCCGCGCGGTGCGGCCATGGAGGAGTGAGATGAGGAGCAGTAACCCGGTCTTCTCGCGACGGGGATTCAGCCGAGACAACGGCTACGCCGGTTTCAACGCCACGCAGCAGCCGCAGGCCGGGAACCCGTACGCCGCCAGCCCGTACGCGACCGGCCCCCAGCCCACCAACCCCTACGCCCAGCAGCCCCGGACGGCCGGACAGCCGGGCTCCCCGCCCGCCGCCCCGCCGCAGGCCGGCCGGATGACGATGGACGACGTCGTCGCCCGTACGTCGATGACGGTGGGCCTGGTCGTCGCCATGGCGGCTGTGGCGTGGATCACGGACCTGTCGCTCGGCCTGGCCCTGGGCGCGATGCTGATCGCGCTGGTACTGGGCCTGGTGCAGTCCTTCAAGCGCAAGGCGTCGCCCCCGCTGATCCTGGCCTACGCCGCCTTCGAGGGCCTGTTCCTCGGAGCCGTCAGCAACTACGTCGACAGCTACATCGCCAACGGCGCGGCGATGCAGGCGGTGCTGGGCACCATGGCGGTCTTCGCCGCGGTGCTGTTCATGTACAAGGCCCGCATCATCCGCGTCACGCGGCGCTTCTACCGCTTCGTGATGGCCGCGGCCATCGGCTTCGTCCTGCTGATGGGCGTCAACCTGCTGTTCGCCGTCTTCGGTGGCGGTGACGGTCTCGGCTTCCGCAGCGGTGGCCTGGGCATCCTGTTCGGCGTCATCGGCATCGTGCTCGGCGCCGCCTTCCTGGCCCTGGACTTCAAGCAGGTCGAGGACGGCATCGCCTACGGTGCCCCCCGCGAGGAGTCCTGGCTGGCCGCCTTCGGCCTGACCCTGACCCTGGTCTGGATCTACCTGGAGTTCCTGCGGCTGATCGCCATCCTGCAGAGCAGCGACTGATCCGGCTGCCCGGACACCGGCCTCCCGGCCGGACCGGACGGGACCTGTGAGGGGCCCCGGGGCATCACGCCCCGGGGCCCCTCAACGCGTTCCGCCCGCGTGTCCTGCCCGTTGGCGGTGGTGTGCGCGGGGCGCATAGGGTTGCGCCGTGCCCGACGTGACCACCCTGCTGACCGCCGTGGACCGCTTCGCCGACCGGCTGCGGGCCATGCCGCAGAGCGCCCTGGCCCGGGGTGCGGCGGCCGAGGGGCTTGGACTGGCCAGGGAGTTGACCGACCGCGCCCAGCGCCTGGAGTTCCCCGGCCGCCCCCCGCGCTCCCTGCCCGACGCGGGCCTCTTCGCCGTCGGGGACCAACTCGCGGTGGCCGGGCACGACCTGGCGGAGGCGCTGCGGGCGGCCGGTGAGCCGGCCGGGGCCGGGCCCCGGGAACTGGCCGGGGCCGTGGCGCTGGTGGAGGCCGCCGAGTCCGCGGCGCTCGAAGCGGCCCTCAGAGCGAGGCGATGACCCGGTCGGCCAGGACGTAGACGCTCTCCTCGCCGCACGCGAAGGTGAGGGCGTACGCGCCGAGGACGCCCGAGCCGCCCAGCAGCACCGGCCCGGCGCCCTCGCGCACCGCGGCGGCGAGCCGCTCGGCGGTCTCGCGGTGGCCGGGCGTCATGCAGACGGTGGTGCCGTCGGCGAAGACGTAGATGTCCAGCGTGCCCAGCGGGCCGGGCCGTACGTCGGTCAGCGGCGTGCGGCGCTCGGCCAGTTCCGCCAGCCGCAGGCGGGTGGACTCGTGGTCGGTGGCGCCGTCGGAGTCGGCGGCGTCGGAGTCCTCGAAGTCGTCGGGCCCGGCCGCGGGGCCGGGGACGACGGGCGCGCCGTTCAGGTCGTAGCCGGGGTGGGAGGGGTGGCGGCGGCGTGCCGCGGCCAGTTCCGCGGAGTCGGCCCCGGCCGTGTTCCCGGATGCCCCGGACCCTCCGGGATCCCCGAGGTCCTCGGAGCCGGGTGCGGCGGGACGCCGGACACCCGGCCCGGAACCGGCCTCCTCCCGGTCCGTCTGGTGCGGTACGAACGCCTCGTCCTCGTGCGTACCGCCGCCCAGGGCGCGCTCCAGCAGTGCGTCGAGCAGCGCCGGGTCGGGGCCGGCGCCCTCGTACTCCGCGCCGCGCCCCTCCGGCAGGAGGCTCTCGGCGCGGTCGTCGCGGGCCTCCTGGGCGGCCCAGAAGGCGCGGGCCTCGGCCAGCTCGCGCTCGCGCTCCTCCGCGAGGGCGTCGGCGACGGCGGACCGGATCTCCCCGGCGTCCGGGGACGTACGCGCCGGAGGGACGGGGGCGTGCGCCAGGGCCCCGCGCGCCTCGGCCGCGGCGAGCCGCGCCCGCAGCTCGGCGAGCCGGCGACGCAGGCCCAGGGCGGTGTGCAGGGCGGCGCCGCCCAGAGCCGCGGCGACGGCGGCGGCCAGCAGCAGGATGAGGGATATGGCGCTCACTGACGTACTCCCGGTTGGAACTCCGATCCCTGAATTCCTATCGCAGCCGGAGGGGAATCTCCTGTCGAGCGGTGTGCCGGGCACCGCCAAAAGGGCGTGCGCGGGCCCCCGTGCGGACCAACGGGAACCCTGTGAGCAGGGAAGACGACGAGCCCCCAGGACATAGGTCACATCCTGGGGGCTCTTCGGTCTCACCGGTGCATCGACGGCGCGCCGACGGTGGGTCAGATCACATCGCGCGCCGGGCCGGTGTGACGCGGGCCATGCCGGCGGCGACGGCGCCGCCGGCATGGCCCGCGTCCGTGGCCGGTTCAGCTCAGGCGCTCGATGACCATGGCCATGCCCTGGCCGCCGCCGACGCACATCGTCTCCAGGCCGAACTGCTTGTCGTGCCACTGGAGGGAGTTGATCAGCGTGGTGGTGATACGGGCGCCGGTCATGCCGAAGGGATGGCCGACGGCGATGGCGCCGCCGTTGACGTTGAGCCTGTCCACGTCGATGCCCAGGTCCCGGTAGGAGGGGATCACCTGGGCGGCGAACGCCTCGTTGATCTCCACAAGGTCGATGTCGCCGATGCTCATGCCGGCCAGCTTCAGCGCCCTCTTCGACGCCTCGACCGGGCCCAGGCCCATGATCTCGGGGGACAGGCCGGAGACGCCGGTGGAGACGATCCGGGCCAGCGGGGTGATACCCAGCTCGCGCGCCTTGGTGTCGGACATGATCACCAGCGCGGCGGCGCCGTCGTTGAGCGGGCAGCAGTTGCCCGCGGTGACCAGGCCGTCGGGGCGGAAGACGGGCTTGAGACCCTGCACGCCCTCCAGTGTCACGCCCGCGCGCGGGCCGTCGTCCTTGGAGACGACCGTGCCGTCGGGCAGGGTGACCGGGGTGATCTCGCGCTCCCAGAAGCCGGAGGCGATGGCCTTCTCGGCGAGGTTCTGCGACCGCACGCCGAACTCGTCCATGTCCTGCCGAGTGACGCCCTTGAGGCGGGCGAGGTTCTCGGCGGTCTGGCCCATGGCGATGTAGACGTCCGGCAGCCCGCCGTCCTCGCGCGGGTCGTGCCAGCCCTCGCCGCCGGACTCGGCGCGGGCGGCGGTGCGCGCCTCGGCGTCGGCGAAGACCGGGTTGTGGGTGCCGGGCATGCCGTCGGAGGTGCCGTTGACCGAGCGGGAGACCGCCTCGACGCCGGCCGAGACGAACACGTCGCCCTCGCCCGCCTTGATGGCGTGCATGGCCATGCGGGTGGTCTGCAGCGAGGACGAGCAGTAGCGGGTGACGGTGCAGCCCGGCAGGTGGTCCATCCCCATCTGGACGGCGACGACCCGGCCGAGGTTGTGGCCCTGCTCGCCGCCGGGCAGACCGCAGCCCAGCATCAGGTCGTCGATCTCGGTCGGGTCCAGCTGCGGCACCTTGTCCAGCGCGGCCTTGACGATGCCGGCGGTCAGGTCGTCCGGGCGGACGTCTTTGAGCGAGCCCTTGAAGGCGCGTCCGATCGGCGAACGGGCTGCTGAGACGATCACGGCTTCGGGCATCACGGCTCCAGGGAACGAGGGCGGAGGGCTGTGGATGCTTGGAAACTACCGTTCCGTAAGGCGGCGGTCACGACTCGCCACGTGTGATCCGGGCCTCTTTTCTAAGCGCTTGCTCAGTTCTACCCGTTCGCCGGACCGTTCCAGACCCTCCCGGACCGCGGCGGGCCGTGGGGAAGCCCGCCGCGGGTCGGCGTCCGGGCGTACGGTCACCCGGCGCCCGCCGGCTCGGGCGCCCCGGCCACGGGCAGCCGCCTGCGGCGGCGCCTCAGCAGCGCCAGGGGGCCGCGCGCCCCCGAGACCTCCGTACCGCCCTCGCCGGCCGCGGCGGCCGCGGCGGCCTCGACGGGGAGGGCTTCCTCGGTGGTAAGGACGCCTTCGGCGGGGAGGGGGCCTTCGGTGGTAAGGACGCCTTCGGCGGGGAGGGGGCCTTCGGCGGGGAGGGTGCCCCCGCGGCGTGCGGCGCCGGGGCCGCCGGGGCTCCCGTCGTCCTCCGGCCACAGGTCCAGCGCGGCGCAGAGTGTGGGCAGGAAGGCCATGGCGGCGGTCGCGTAGCCCTCCGCCGAGGGGTGGTAGTTGTCGGGGCCGAACAGCTCCCGCGGGTTCGCCTCGAACTCCGGGCCCAGCAGGTCGCCCAGTGAGACCGTCCGGCCGCCCTGCTCCACCACGGCGACCGTCTGGGCCGCCGCGAGCCGGCGGCTCATCCGGCGGGCCAGCCAGCGCAGCGGCTGGGCGACCGGCTCGACCGTGCCCAGGTCCGGGCAGGTGCCCACCACGACCTCGCACCCGGCCGCCCGCAGCCGCGCCACCGCGTCCCGCAGCAGCCGCACCGAGGCGGCGGGCGGTACGCGGTGGGTGACGTCGTTCGCGCCGATCATGACGACGCACACGTCGGGAGGGCCGTCGCCGTCGGTGCCGCCGTTCTCCAGCAGCCGTGAGACCTGGCGGTCCAGGTCGTCCGAGCACGCCCCCGACAGCGCCACGTTGCGCAGTCGCACCGGCCGCTCCGCCACCGCGGCCAGTCCCGCCGCCAGCAGTGCGCCCGGGGTCTGCCTCGGCCGGTGCACGCCCTGCCCGGCGGCGGTGGAGTCGCCGAGCACCGCCAGCCGCAGCGGTGTGGCCTGCGCGCCCGGACCGGCGGAGGCGACGGCCGTGCCGTACACCCCGTCCGCCACCGGCGGCACATCGTCCGACCCGCCCACCCGGCGCCGCGCCAGCCGTACCTCGGCCATCAGCAGGCCGACGGCCGCTCCGCCGAGCAGTCCGGCTCCTCCGCCGCCGTACGCCGCGGCGGTCGCGATCCTGCGCGCCACTCCCGCCCCGGACACCGGTCCGGCCACAGCCCTCGCCATCGGGCCCTCCGTTCCGCCGCGCCCCCGCAGCCTTCTCGCACCCCGTACTCGCGCCCTGTGCGCCCGGCGCGCGATCGGTGCGGTACCCACACGTCACCATGAGTGTCATGCCCAGTACAGGTTGCTGCGCAACGCGCGTCAACACCGCTCCGGCGTCCCCCTAGGCTGGCTGTACGGGCAGGCGACGGCGACTGCCCCCGAACGCGGAGAACCAGGTGCAGTATCACGATTCGATGATCGAGCTTGTCGGCAACACCCCGCTGCTCAAGCTGAACAACGTGGCCGCGGGGATCCGGGCCACCGTTCTGGCCAAGGTCGAGTACTTCAACCCGGGCGGTTCGGTGAAGGACCGGATCGCGGTCCGGATGATCGAGGCCGCCGAACGCTCCGGCGAGCTGAAACCGGGCGGCGTCATCGTCGAGCCCACCTCCGGCAACACCGGGGTGGGGCTGGCGATCGTGGCCCAGCAGAAGGGCTACCGCTGCGTCTTCGTCTGCCCGGACAAGGTGTCCACGGACAAGATCAACACACTGCGCGCATACGGCGCCGAGGTCGTGGTCTGCCCCACCGCGGTCGACCCCGGGCACCCCGACTCCTACTACAACGTCTCCGACCGGCTGGTGCGCGAGACGCCGGGTGCCTGGAAGCCGGACCAGTACAGCAACGCGAACAACCCGCGCTCCCACTACGAGACCACCGGTCCCGAGCTGTGGGAGCAGACGGACGGGAGGATCACCCACTTCGTGGCCGGCATCGGCACCGGCGGCACCATCAGCGGCACCGGCCGCTACCTAAAGGAGGTCTCCGGCGGGAAGGTGCGGATCGTCGGCGCCGACCCGGAGGGCTCGGTGTACTCCGGCGGCTCGGGGCGCCCCTACCTGGTGGAGGGCGTCGGCGAGGACTTCTGGCCCAGCGCCTACGACCGCGAGGTGACGGACGAGATCGTCGCCGTCTCCGACAAGGACTCCTTCCGGATGACGCGGCGGCTGGCCCGCGAGGAGGGCCTGCTGGTCGGCGGCTCCTGCGGCATGGCCGTGGTCGCGGCGCTGCGCGTGGCCGAGGGCCTCGGGGAGGACGACACGGTCGTCGTCCTGCTGCCGGACGGCGGGCGCGGCTACCTCTCGAAGATCTTCAACGACGAGTGGATGGCGGACTACGGCTTCCTGGAGGAGGGCGGGCCCGCCCAGGCCCGCGTCGGCGACGTGCTGCGCCGCAAGGACGGCGGGCTGCCCTCACTGGTCCACATGCATCCCGAGGAGACGGTCGGCGAGGCCGTCGAGGTGCTGCGCGAGTACGGCGTCTCGCAGATGCCCGTGGTCAAGCCCGGCGCCGGGCACCCGGATGTGATGGCGGCCGAGGTCGTCGGCTCGATCGTCGAACGCGACCTGCTGGACGCGCTGTTCACCGGGCGCGCCAAGCTGGAGGACCCGCTGGAGGCCCATATGAGCGCACCGCTGCCGCAGGTCGGCTCGGGTGAGCCGGTCGCCGACCTGATGGCGGTGCTGGAGGGGGCCGACGCGGCGATCGTGCTGGTGGAGGGCAAACCGACCGGGGTGGTCAGCCGCCAGGACCTGCTGGCCTTCCTCGCCCGGGGCACCGGGGCCGGAAGCGGCGGGGCGGAGTAGGTACCGGGCCGTCACGGCCTCGAAAAACGCGGTTAACACCCGTCGGGCACTGTGGTGTCCAACGGCGCGGAGGACTTCCGGAGCGGCTCCCGGACCCCTCCCGGCGCCCGGGACGCGGGCCAGGCCCGGCCGCGCGTCTTCGCGGGGACCGCCGCCGTCCCGCCCCGGTGCCCGCACCGGGGTGCGGCGGTTCCCGCGCGCCCGCCCCGTGGGCCGGCCCGCGCCACCCCACGGCCCCGGCACCCCACCGCGGCCCGGGCCCCCGTGCGTATGTGCCCCGGCCGCCCCGGTGCCCGGTGACCGCCGGGCACCGGGGCGGGGACCGGGACGATACTGAATAGGCTTATGCGGAGCAGGAGGGTCCTGAAGAGGGGCGGAGGGGCAGGTGGGCACGGTGAGCGGTGCGGGCGCGCGGCTGCTGAGGATGTTCGAGGGGCACCGCCTGACCCCCACCCAGCGGCGGATCGCCCACTGCATGGTGCGGCGCGCGGACGACGCCCCGTTCCTGTCCAGCGTGGAACTGGCGGAGCTGGCCGGGGTCAGCCAGCCGTCTGTGACCCGCTTCGCCGTGGCCCTGGGCTTCGACGGCTATCCGGCGCTGCGCAGGCATCTGCGCGAGGCTCTCCCCGCGCCCTCGGCGGACGGCGCTCCCGGTGCCGGGGCGGACGGCGGCGCGGCGGGCAACGCGTACCAGCAGGCCGTGCACGCCGAGATCGGGCACCTGCGGCAGCTCGCGGCCCTGCTGGCCGACCCCGCCCCCGTCGCCGAGGCCGGGCGACTGCTGGCCGCCTCCCGGCCGCTGCCCGTCCTGGGGCTGCGGGCCGCCGCCGCACAGGCCCGCGGCTTCGCGTACTTCGCCGCCAAGGTGCACCCGGACGTACGGCTGCTGGACGAGGGCGGCTCGATGCTGGACGACCGCCTCGACGCCGCGGTGCGGGCCGGTGCGAGCACGCTGCTGTGCTTCGCGCTGCCCCGCCACCCGCGCGAGACGGTGGCGGCGCTGGAGCACGCCCGGGAGGCCGGACTGCGGATCGTCACCGTCGCCGACAGCGTCTTCGCGCCCGTCGCCCGCCCCGGCGACCTGCTGCTGCCGGCCGCCGTCGGGACCACGCTGTCCTTCGACACCGCCTGCTCGCCCATGATGCTGGGACGGGTGCTGCTGGAGGCGATGTGCGACGAACTGCCCGACGCGCAGGCCCGGCTGGAGGATTTCGACGCGCGCGCCGCCGAACGGGGCCTGTTCGCCGACTGACCGGATCCCGGCCGGGATCCGCCGTTCTCTCAGGCGAATCTCATCATTCCTCAGTACGCTTTCGCACCGAGCGAGCCGCCACGCGGTGACGCGGTGGCGGCACACAGCCGAACGGAGAACGTCACCGGAAGGAAAGAGGAGGGCTGCCGTGGGACGGGGAGCGTACGCGCTGGCGAGGGTGGCGGTGTACACGCGGACCGCGGGCACCGCGCTGTGGTGGACCGGCCTTGCGGCCGCGGGCGTCGGCCTGGCCGTACCGGGGCTGACCGGACGGCGCACCGGGATCCTGGGCGGGACCGCGCTCCTCCTCGCGGCGGCCGCCGCGGCCTTCCTGGTACGCCGCCGCCGCTGCACCGGGCTGATCAAGGCGTCGACCGCGGCGGGCAAGTGGGTGGTGCTCCACGACCGGGCGGTGACCGTGCGCGGCTGGCTGCGCAGGCGACGCTGGTGGCTGGCCGCCGCCTTCCTGGCCGCCGCGGCCTCGTCCCTGGCCGCCCCGGCCGCCGGCGGCATGCTGCTGGCCGGGGCGGGCGCGGGACTGCGGGCCAAGGCGGTGTGGCTGGGCCGCTGGGAGCGGCGCAACGAGAAGCTGCTGTGGGTGCGCCCGGAGCGGGCTGACGGGCGCAGCCCCTCCCGCGGGGACGTCAGCGGCTGGGTGACCACCGGTCCGCTGGCCGGGGACGCCGCGCCGGGCGGTGCCCGCCGCCGGACCCCGGCGCCGGGCGCGGCCCGGGAGCGCCGCCCCCGGGCGCGGGTCACGGCCGCGGCGCGGTGAGCGCGTCGCGCTGAGCCCCGCCGGACGCGGCGACGAGGTCGTCGAGGGTCTGGGGCGGGCGTACGGTCGCGAAGCGCACGCCGCCGTCCGCCCCGTCCGTCGCGTCGTCCGCCGCGGTGCTCGCGGGGTCCCCGGTGGTGAAGCCGTACACGCCCGGCCTGGGCAGGCTGTTGTAGTCGAACGGGGTGGAGAAGTAGTACGCCCCCGTGTCCAGCAGAGCCACCAGATCGGCGGAGGCCAGCTCCGGCAGTTCCCGGCCTCGCGCCACGAGGTCGCCGGCGAAGCAGCAGGGCCCTGCGATGTCCTGCACCACGGGCGCGCCCCGCTTGGGCCGGCCCAGCCCGTCGTAGGCGGCGACCCGCAGCGGCCACGCCTCGGGTGCGAAGACCGTCCGCACGGCGACCTGGGCGCCCGCGTGGGTGACCGCTATCGGGCGGCCCCCGGAGCTCTTGGCGTACTCCACCCGGGCCAGCACCAGCCCGCACTTGGCCAGCACCGACCGCCCGAACTCGGTGACCAGCCCGTAGCGTCCGTCGAACAGGCCGGGGACGGTGTCGCGCAGCAGCCGGGCGTACTCGGCGAAGGTGGGGGAGACCTCCTCGGAGCCGAAGTTGACCGGGAGGCCGCCGCCGATGTCGAGGGTGTCGATCCGCCGTTCCCCGGCGGCTCGGTTGATCTCCTCGGCCAGCTCGTAGGTGGCGGCCACGCCCGAGGCCATCTTCTCCAGCGGCATGCCCTGGGAGCCGACGTGGCAGTGCAGCCGGGTGATCCAGGGGCGCTCCACGCAGGCGCGTACGACGAACTCGCGCGCCCCCTCGTCCTGGAGGGCGAAACCGAACTTCGAGGTGGCCGTCGCGGTGCTCATCGCACCGATGCTGCCGCCGCCGAGCTGCGGGTTGACGCGCAGGCCGACCGGCGAGGCGGACCGGCCCCCGGAAAGGGAGGGCAGGGCGCCGGGGGCCGTCAGGGCGTCCAGGCGCTCCAGCTCCTGGCGGTTGTCCGCGTTGAGCGCGATGCCCAGCTCCAGGGCCTCGCGCAGCTCGCCGGAGGTCTTGGCGGGCGAGTCCAGGACGATGCGGTCCGGCCCGACCCCGGCGGCCCGGGCCAGGGCCAGCTCGCCGGGGCTGGCGACCTCGCAGCCCAGCCCGCAGTCGGCGAGCAGCCGCAGCACGGGGACCAGGGAGGAGGCCTTCACCGCGAAGGAGTGCAGCACGCGCTGGCCGGGCGCTGTCACCTCCTCGAAGGCGGCGTGCAGGGCGGCGGCCGTCTCCCGTACGGACGCCACGTCCAGCAGGGCCGCGACCGGGTGCTCGTCGGAGAGCAGCCCGCGGGCGACGGCGGCCCGTACGGCGGCGTCGCGGCGGGCGACGGCCGCGGCGGCCCGCGGGCTCCCGCGGGACCCGGAGGCGTCGGAGGCCCCGGGGGTCTCGGGGGAGTCCGAGGCCATGGGGGGCTCCGGCGGAACGGCGGCGTGGTGCGTGTAAGCCATGCGCACAAGACAAACACGGCCGGAGCAGACGGACGACACCACCCGTTGACTAGTTCTATTCAGTGAATAGAGTTGATGTAGTAACCAATTCAAATCCGGAGGCAGGGGACCATGGCAGATCTCTCAGGGCCCTCGGGGCCGCGAACCGTACGGGCCCCGCGCGGCTCCGGGCTGACCGCCCGGGGCTGGCAGCAGGAGGCCGCCCTGCGCATGCTGCGGAACAACCTCGACCCCGAGGTCGCCGAGCACCCCGAGAAGCTCGTCGTCTACGGCGGCACCGGCAAGGCCGCCCGCGACTGGCGCTCCTTCGACGCCATGGTCCGCACCCTCACCACCCTGGGGCCGGACGAGACGATGCTCGTCCAGTCGGGCCGCCCGGTCGGCGTGCTGACCACCCATGAGTGGGCGCCGCGCGTGCTGATCGCCAACTCCAACCTGGTGGGCGACTGGGCCAACTGGGAGGAGTTCCGCCGTCTGGAGGCGCTCGGGCTCACCATGTACGGCCAGATGACGGCCGGCTCGTGGATCTACATCGGCACCCAGGGCATCCTCCAGGGCACCTACGAGACCTTCGCCGCCGTCGCGGCCAAGCGCTTCGGCGGCTCGCTGGCCGGGACGATCACCCTCACCGCCGGACTCGGCGGCATGGGCGGCGCCCAGCCGCTGGCGGTCACCATGAACGGCGGAGTGGTCATCTGCGTCGACTGCGACCCGCGCGCCGTCGAGCGCCGCATCGGGCACCGCTACCTCGACGTGCGCGCCGACTCCCTCGACCACGCCCTGCGGCTGGCCACCGAGGCGCGCGACGCCCGGCGCCCGCTGTCGATCGGAGTCCTGGGCAACGCCGCCGACGCGGTGCCGCGCCTGCTGGCCATGGGCGCGCCGGTCGACATCGTCACCGACCAGACCTCCGCCCACGACCCGCTGGCCTACCTGCCGCTGGGCGTCGACTTCGCGGACATGGCCTCCTACGCCGCCGAGAAGCCCGCCGACTTCACCGTGCGGGCACGGGAGTCGATGGCCCGCCACGTGGAGGCGATGGTCGGCTTCCAGGACGCCGGCGCCGAGGTCTTCGACTACGGCAACTCCATCCGCGGCGAGGCGAAACTGGCCGGCTACGACAGGGCGTTCGCCTTCCCCGGCTTCGTGCCCGCCTACATCCGGCCGCTGTTCTGCGAGGGCAGGGGGCCCTTCCGATGGGCCGCGCTCTCGGGTGACCCGAAGGACATCGCCGCCACCGACCGCGCCGTGCTCGACCTCTTCCCCGGGAACGAGTCCCTGGCCCGCTGGATCCGGATGGCCGGGGAGCGGGTGCACTTCCAGGGCCTGCCCGCCCGCATCTGCTGGCTCGGCTACGGGGAGCGTGACCGGGCCGGGGAGCGCTTCAACGACATGGTGGCCTCCGGCGAGATCTCCGCACCGCTGGCCATCGGCCGCGACCACCTGGACTGCGGCTCGGTGGCCTCGCCGTACCGCGAGACCGAGGCCATGCTCGACGGCTCCGACGCCATCGCCGACTGGCCGCTGCTCAACGCCATGGTCAACGTGGCCTCCGGAGCCTCGTGGGTCTCCGTCCACCACGGCGGCGGCGTCGGCATGGGCCGCTCGATCCACGCCGGGCAGGTCACCGTCGCCGACGGCACACCGCTGGCCGGGGAGAAGATCCGCCGGGTGCTCACCAACGACCCGGGCACGGGCGTCATCCGCCATGTGGACGCCGGGTACGAGCGTGCCGAGGAGGTCGCCGCCGAGCGCGGGGTGCGCGTCCCGATGCGCGAGGACGGCGCGGTCGGCGGATCCGGGAGCGCCTCGTGAGGCCGGGCGCCCCCTTCCAGGAGATGTGGCGGGAACTGCTGCCCGTCGGGCGGTCGGCGGCCACCGGCGGTTACCGGCGCCACGCCTGGACCGGCGCGGACGCCGAGTGCCGGGCGTGGTTCCGAGAGCAGGCCGAGGCGCGCGCACTGGCGTACGAGACGGACCGCAACGGCAACCAGTGGGCCTGGCTGGGCGGCTCCGGCGGGGACGCCGGGGACGCCGTGGTGACCGGCTCGCACCTGGACTCCGTGCCCGACGGCGGTGCCTTCGACGGGCCGCTGGGCGTGGTGTCGGCCTTCGCAGCCCTCGACGAGCTGCACGGCAGGGGCGCACGCCCGGCCCGGCCGCTGGCCGTGGTCAACTTCGCCGACGAGGAGGGTGCCCGCTTCGGCCTCGCCTGCGTCGGCTCCCGGCTGGCCGCCGGGCAGCTCACCGCCGAGCAGGCCCGGGAACTGCGCGACGACGACGGCGTCTCGCTGCCGCGCGCCATGGAGCGCGCCGGGCACGACCCCGACGCCATCGGGCCCGACCCCGAACGGCTCGCCCGTATCGGCGCGTTCGTGGAACTCCACATCGAGCAGGGCCGCAACCTCGCAGCGGACGGGGCACCCGCCGACGGGCGCGCGGTGGGTGTCGCCTCCGCGATCTGGCCGCACGGCCGCTGGCGGTTCGACTTCCACGGCGAGGCCAACCACGCCGGGACCACCCGCCTGGAGGACCGCCGCGACCCGATGCTCACCTATGCCAACACCGTCCTGGCCGCCCGGAAGAAGGCCCGGCTGGCCGGGGCGCTGGCCACCTTCGGCAAGGTCGCCGTCGAGCCGAACGGCGTCAACGCCATCGCATCCCTGGTACGCGGCTGGCTCGACTCCCGCGCCCCCGACGAGGAGACCCTGGCCGCCGTCGTCGCCGAGATCGAACGCTCGGCCGCCGAGCGCGGCGCGCGCGACGGCGTGCGGGTGGCCGTCACCCGGGAGTCCGCCACGCCCGTGGTGGAGTTCACCCACGGGCTGCGCGACCGCATCGCGGCCCGGCTCGGCGGCGCGCCCGTGCTGCCCACCGGCGCGGGGCACGACGCGGGCATCCTCTCCGCCGAGATCCCCACCGCCATGCTCTTCGTGCGCAACCCCACCGGCGTCTCGCACTCGCCCGCCGAATCGGCCGACGAGGACGACTGCGCCGCCGGGGTGCGTGCACTGGCCGACGTGCTGGAGGACCTGGCGTGCCCCTGACCCCCGACTCTCCGGCCCCCGACCCCCCGGCTCCCGGTTCACCGCCCCCCGAGGCCGTGTACTGGGCCGAGTACGCCTGGATCGGCGGCACCGTCGAGCCCGGCACGGTGATCGAGACGGCCGGCGGCCGGATCACCGCCGTACGCACCGGTGCGCCCACCCCGCCGCCCGGCGCCGAGCCACTGCGCGGCCTGACCGTCCCCGGCCTGGCCAACGCGCACTCCCACGCCTTCCACCGTGCCCTGCGCGGCACCGCGCAGATCGGCTCCGGCACGTTCTGGACATGGCGGCGGGTGATGTACTCCGTCGCCGACCGCCTCACCCCCGAGAGCTACTTCGACCTGGCCCGGGCCGTGTACGCCGAGATGGCGCTGGCCGGCATCACGGCCGTCGGCGAGTTCCACTACCTGCACCACGACCCCGGCGGCACCCCCTACGAGGATCCCAACGCGATGGGGCACGCCCTGATGGCGGCGGCCGCCGAGGCCGGCATCCGCATCACCCTCCTCGACACCTGCTACCTGGCCTCCGGTCTCCTCTCCACCCACCGCGGCGGCGCCCTGGACCGCCACCAGCTCCGCTTCGGTGACGGCAGCGCCGCCGCCTGGGCCGAGCGGGCCGCCGCCCTGCGGCCGCCGGGCGCCCACGCCCGCGTGGGCGCCGCGATCCACTCGGTGCGCGCCGTGCCCGCCGCCGAACTGGCCGCAGTGGCCGACTGGGCCCGGGAGCGGGACGCGCCCCTGCACGTCCACCTCTCCGAGCAGCCCGCCGAGAACGACGCCTGCCTGACCGTCCACGGCCGCACCCCCACCCGGCTGCTGGCCGACCACGGCGTGCTCGGCCCCCGCACCACCGCCGTCCACGCCACCCACCTCACCGACGCCGACATCGCCCTCCTGGGAGACTCCGGCACCCGGGTGTGCGTGTGCCCCACCACCGAACGCGACCTCGCCGACGGCATCGGCCCGGCCGCCGCGCTGATGCGGGCGGGCTCGCCGCTGTGCCTGGGCAGCGACAGCCATGCCGTGATCGACCTGCTGGAGGAGGCCCGCGCGATGGAACTGGACGAGCGGCTGCGCACCCGCGCCCGCGGCCACTGGACGGCCTCGCAACTGCTGCGCGCCACCACCGAGTTCGGCCAGGCGGCCATCGGCTGGCCGGAGGCGGGACGGCTGGAGGCGGGCCGGCTCGCCGACTTCGCCACCGTCGCCCTGGACACCGTGCGCACCGCCGGGCCGCCGCCCCGGCTGGGGGCGGAGACGGCCGTGTTCGCCGCCACCGCGGCCGACGTACGCCACACGGTCGTCGGTGGCCGCCATGTGGTGCGCGACGGGGTACACCAGAGCGTGCCGGACGTCCCCGCGGCCCTGGCGGAAGCCATCCAGCAAGGAGCAGCCCGCTGATGAGCACCCCGACCACTCCCCTCGACACCACCGCCAGCACCCTCGTCACCCGCATCGCCACCCTGGTCACCAACGACCACCACTCCTCCGGGGCCGCGGAGGACACCCCCCTCGGCCTGATCCGGGACGCGGCCGTCGTCATCGAGGGCGACCGCATCGCCTGGGTCGGTACGGAAAGTGAAGCACCCGCGACCGACAGTCGCGTCGACGCGGGCGGGCGGGCGATGATCCCCGGCTTCGTCGACTCCCACTCCCACCTGCTCTTCGGCGGTGACCGCACCGAGGAGTTCGGTGCGCGCATGTCCGGCCGCCCCTACTCCGCGGGCGGCATCCGCACCACCGTCGAGGCCACCCGGGGGACCACCGACGAGCAGCTCGCCGCGAACCTGGCCCGCCACGTCCGCGAGGCGCTGCGGCAGGGCACCACCACCCTGGAGACCAAGTCCGGCTACGGCCTCACCACCGAGGACGAGACGCGCGCCCTGCGCATCGCCGACGACCACGTGGACGAGGTCACCTACCTCGGCGCCCATGTGGTGCCCCCGGAGTACGCCGGCGACCCGGACGGCTACGTGGACCTCGTCACCGGCCCCATGCTGGCCGCCTGCGCCCGCTACGCCCGCTGGGTGGACGTCTTCTGCGAGCGGGGCGCCTTCGACGGCGACCAGGCCCGCGCCGTCCTCACCGCCGGAATCGCCCGCGGCCTGGTCCCGCGCGTGCACGCGGGCCAGCTCGGGCCCGGGCCCGGTGTGCGGCTCGCCGTGGAGCTGGACGCGGCCTCCGCCGACCACTGCACCCACCTCACCGACGCCGACGTGGACGCCCTCGCCGGCAGCCGCACCGTCGCCACGCTGCTGCCCGGCTGCGAGTTCTCCACCCGCTCGCCCTACCCCGACGCCCGCCGCCTGCTGGACGCCGGCGTCACCGTCGCGCTGTCCACCGACTGCAATCCGGGCTCCTCGTACACCAGCTCCATGCCCTTCTGCGTCGCGGTCGCCGTCCGCGAGATGGGCATGACGCCCGACGAGGCGGTCTGGTCCGCCACCGCGGGCGGCGCCGCGGCCCTGCGCCGCATCGACATCGGCCGGATCACCCCCGGCGCCCGTGCCGATCTGGTGCTCCTGGACGCGCCCTCGCACGTCCACCTGGCCTACCGGCCCGGCGTACCGCTGGCCGCGGCGGTCTGGCAGCGCGGTACGCGCGTGCTGTGAGCGGGCGGCCCGCGCAGCCGTACGGGCCCGTCACGCCGACGGGCCCGTACGGGGTGCGATTCCCGTACGGGCCCGAAGGTCAAGGGCGGGTCAAAAAATCGAAAGAGTGATTCCCGTAGGCCATAGGGGTGATGGAACGGGGCACCCGTCCGCTCGGACGGGAGTGGGTCACTCCTCGACCAGCAGCCCCTTGCGGAGCCTGCCCAGCGTCCGCGAGAGGAGACGGGAGACGTGCATCTGGGAGATGCCCAGCTCCTCGCCGATCTCGGACTGGGTCATGTTCGCCACGAAGCGGAGGGAGAGGATTCTGCGATCACGCGGCGAGAGTTCGGCGATCAGCGGCTTGAGGGACTCCACGTACTCGATTCCCTCCAGCCCGTGGTCCTCGTAGCCGATGCGGTCGGCGAGCGCGCCCTCGGTCTCGTCCTCGTCGGGCTGGGCGTCGAGGGAGCTGGCGGTGTACGCGTTGCTCGCGGCCATGCCCTCGACCACCTCCTCCCGGCTCAGACCCAGACGGTCGGCCAGTTCGCCGACGGTCGGGGCGCGGTCGAGTCGCTGGGCCAGTTCGTCTCCGGCCTTGGCCAGGTCCAGGCGGAGTTCCTGGAGGCGCCTGGGCACGCGTACGGACCAGGAGGTGTCGCGGAAGAAGCGCTTGATCTCGCCCACGATCGTCGGCATGGCGAAGGTCGGGAACTCGACCCCGCGGCCGATCTCGAACCGGTCGATCGCCTTGATCAGGCCGATGGTGCCGACCTGGACGATGTCCTCCATGGGCTCGCTGCGGGAACGGAACCGGGCGGCGGCGAACTTAACCAGCGCGAGGTTCAGCTCGACCAGGGTGTTGCGGACGTACGCGTGTTCGTGCGTGCCCTCCCGCAACGTCTCCAGACGCTCGAAGAGGGTCTTGGACAGGGCTCGCGCGTCCAGCGGCCCCACCTCGTCGTACGGCGGGACCTCGGGCAGGCCGAGCAGGCCGGACAGGCTTTCCGCCTGCTCCGGGCCGACCTCCGGGAACCCGCTCCCGAACCGTTCGGGCGGGACGACCGACGACGTGACGGGCGATCCGTCGAGCCGGGGTGACATGGTGCCTCCATCGTTCTCGGCATATGGCTGCCGAAGCCGTTCCTGCGCTACGGGGTGCGGCGCCTCCGAGCCGACGTGTTTTAGTGGTCCCTCCTACGCCTACCTGCTCCCGAGGGAGGATGGCAAGTGCTGGTTGCCCGAATATGCCCTGATGTGCTGGTTGTGCGGCTACCGGTTGCGGCTGTGAGGGCGTAGGGTTCGAACGTCCATCTCCGGACGGCAGTGATCGGTTACTGGGAATGTTGAAGGGGTGTACATGGACCGCGGGGTGCCCGGCAGCACCAGCCACCGGGGTCGACTGACGGTCGACGTACAGCGCCACGGCGCGAGCCTGGTGGTGACGCCTGACGGCGAGCTCGACCACCACACCGCCGATCTGCTGCGAGAACCGCTGGAGCGCTCGCTGGAGGACGGCGACAGGCTGCTCGTCGTGGACTGCTCGAAGCTGGAGTTCTGCGACTCCACCGGACTCAACGTCCTCCTGGGCGCCAGGCTGAAGGCCGAGGCGGCCGGAGGCGGCATCCACCTGGCCGGAATGCGGCCGGTCGTCGCGAGGGTGTTCGAGATCACAGGTGCCGACGGCGTGTTCACCCTGCACGAGAGCCTGGCGGACGCGCTGCAGGAGACCGCGCAGTCCTGACGGCACGGTCCCGGCCGCGCGGTCCCGGCGGAGCGGTTCCGGCTCGTACGGGCGCGGGTGTCGCGCGGGCCGCCCGCGTGCCGGCCCGTGATCAGAGTGTTACGTCCGAGCACGATTCCGTCCCGACGGATGGGTGTTCTCCCGCCCGCGCAGGGCAGGAGACTCCCTGGAATCCCTCCGAAACAGTTGTTCGCAGACCAGGCGAAGACCGATGAACTGGTCAACCGGTGAGGTGAAGCACTGATGAGCACCACCCGGCCGCAACCGGCGGGCGACCGCGGCCCGGAGCCGGAGGGCACCGCCGCGACCGCAGCCGCACCGGTCGGTCAGGTGCGCGAGATGCGCCAGGTAAGAAGGCTGCGGCTCATGGGGGCGAGCGGTGCCGTCCCCCGTGCTCGTGACTTCACCCGTCAGGCGCTTCACGACTGGGGTTGGCTGCCCGCGGCCGGCCCCGAGCAGCGTGCCGCCGCCGAAGACGCCCTGCTCGTGGTCTCCGAGCTGGTGACGAACGCCTGCCTGCACGCCGACGGGCCCGAAGAGGTGCGCATAGGCTGCGGCCCCAAACTCCTGAGGATCGAGGTGGCCGACCGCGGCGCCGGCCTCCCCTCGCCCCGTACCCCGCACCGCCCGGGTCGGCCCGGCGGGCACGGCATGTTCATCGTCCAGCGGCTCTGCCTGGACTGGGGCGTGGTACGCCATCCGGACGGTACGGCCGGGAAGACGGTCTGGGCCGAACTGGCCGGGCCGGACGAGGACTGAGAGTCGGGCCCGCCCCTCCAGCCGCCCCCGCCGGAAGTACGATCCCCACCGCCGGGTCCCGCTCGGGACTCGGCGCACTCGTGTCCGGGCACGCGCGGAGGGCGGGCTCCGAGTGCGCAGGCGGTTTCACGGAGGGGCGGGTGCTGGCGGAGGCCGTCTACCGGTCGGTCGAGCCGGCCCGCGCGCAGCCGGCGGGCCGGGCAGAGGTCCCAGGGGTCCCGGGAGGCCCCGGGAGTGCTACTTCACACCGGCCATCAGGGCCCGGATCCGCTTCCCGGCCGTCATGAAGGCGAGGCCCGCGGCCACGGCGACCACGCCCCACATGGTGTAGTACGCCGCGTCGCCCATCGGCTCGTTGAGCCGGGTGGCCCAGCCGTTGAGGGCGTTGCCGGTGGCGGTGGCGAGGAACCACAGACCCATGATCTGGCCGACGAACTGCTTCGGGGCCAGCTTCGTCGACAGCGACAGGCCCACCGGGGACAGGCACAGCTCGCCGAGGGTCTGCAGCAGGTACACGCTCAGCAGCCAGAAGACGGTGACCTTGCCCGTCCCGCTGTTCGCCGCGGCGGCGCCCGCCAGGCCCATCAGGCCGAAGGAACCGCCGATGAGCAGCATCGCCAGGGCGAACTTCACCGGGGCGCCGGGCTCGCGGTCGCGCTTGGCCAGCCACACCCACAGGGTCGCGAAGAGCGGCGCCAGGACGATGATCATGACCGGGTTGACCGACTGGAACCAGGAGGCCGGGAACTCCCAGCCGCCGATCGTGCGGTCGGTGTCGTTGTTCGCGAAGACCGTCAGCAGCGAACCGGACTGGTCGTAGATCATCCAGAACAGCACGGCGGTGACGAAGAACCACACGAACGCCTTGACGCGCGGGCGGTCCTGTTCGGTCAGCCCCGGGTTCCGGTACATCGAGGCGAAGTACAGGACGGGGACGACGACGCCGAGGACGGCCAGGAAGTTGACGATGTGCTCGATGTCGTACGTGCCCAGTGCCAGGTCCGCCAGCAGCGCCGCGGCGGCCAGACCGGTCCACAGCGCGACCTTGCGCAGCACCGCGCGCTTCTCCTCCGGTGTGGCCGGGGTGCCGGGGCGGCGGCCCACGTCGCCCAGGTAGCGGCCGCCCAGGACGTACTGGACCACGGCCAGCGTCATGCCGACGCCGGCGACGGCGAAGCCCAGGTGCCAGTCGACGTTCTCGCCGAGGTAGCCGACCACCAGCGGCGCGAACATGGCGCCGATGTTGATCGACATGTAGAAGATCGTGAAGCCGGCGTCGCGGCGGGCGCTGGACTGGCCCTCGTAGAGGCCGCCGACCATCGCGGAGATGTTCGGCTTGAGCAGGCCGGTACCGACCGCGATCAGGCCGAGCCCGGCGAAGAACGCCACATCGGACGGGATCGCCAGTGTGTAGTGGCCCAGTGCGATGACGATGCCGCCGACCAGGACCGCCTTGCGGGCGCCCCACAGGCGGTCGGCGACCCAGCCGCCGGGCATGGCGGCCATGTAGACGACGGCGTTGTAGACGCCGTAGATCGCCGCGGCGAGGGCCTCACGGCCCGCGAGGGGGCCTTCGAGCACGCCCGCGATCAGGTAGAGGACGAGGATGGCGCGCATTCCGTACCAGGAGAAGCGCTCCCACATCTCCGTCATGAAGAGTGTGGCCAGACCGCGGGGGTGGCCGAGGAAGGTCTTGCCGGTGCCGCCGACGGAGTCCTTCGTCAGGCTGGACGCCATGGTGGTGGTTCCTTGCTCGGTCGGGACGCGCGCGATGTGGTGCGCACGCGCCCGGGACGGGTGGTCGGCCCGGCTCCGCGCCCCCGTCCGCGCGTGCCTGTTCCCGGCCGACAGTTCCTGAGGCGCCGCCGCGCGCCCGGTATCCGATGGATCCCCGGACGGACCGGCTGCCGGGACGGCCCCCGCGTACGGGTGCGTACAGGGGGCTCCTCGGCGGCGGGTTCCGGCGCGTCACCGCGCCGGGGGCCGCCGGTTCCGGACGGCGCCTCGGCCAGAGTACGACACCGTCTCCCGCGCACCCGGGCGGCGGGCGGCGCATGTCACACGTCCCGCCGGGAACCGGGGCGGGCACCGCCCCGGTTCCCGGCGGCCCCGCCGGGGCCGCCGCGGTGAGGTCTACCATCAGGCCATGACCCGAGTACTGCTCGCCGAGGATGACGCCTCCATCTCGGAGCCGCTGGCCCGAGCCCTGCGCCGCGAAGGGTACGAGGTCGAGGTACGCGAGGACGGTCCCAGCGCGCTCGACGCCGGCCAGCACGGCGACATCGACCTGGTCGTGCTCGACCTCGGTCTGCCCGGTATGGACGGACTGGAGGTCTGCCGCCGGCTGCGCAACGAGGGGCACACCTTCCCCGTCCTGGTGCTGACCGCGCGCGCCGACGAGGTGGACACCGTCGTCGGCCTGGACGCGGGCGCCGACGACTACGTCACCAAGCCGTTCCGGCTGGCCGAGCTGCTCGCCCGGGTGCGGGCCCTGCTGCGGCGGGGCGCCGTCGAGCCCGTGCAGCCCGCAGCCACCCACGGTGTGCGCATCGACGTCGAGTCGCACCGGGCGTGGATGGGAGACGAGGAGCTGCAGCTCACGGCGAAGGAGTTCGACCTGCTGCGGGTGCTGTTGCGCGACGCCGGCCGCGTCGTCACCCGCGACCAGCTGATGCGCGAGGTCTGGGACACCACCTGGTGGTCGTCGACGAAGACCCTCGACATGCACATCTCCTGGCTGCGCAAGAAGCTCGGCGACGACGCGGCCAACCCCCGCTACATCGCCACGGTCCGCGGCGTCGGCTTCCGCTTCGAGAAGGACTGACGGCCGCCCGGCCCCCGCGCGGGCCCGGGCGGACCCACCGAAGACACCGCGAAGACCGCCGCGGGACCGCGGCAGGACCGACGAAGACTCCGAAGGGCCGGCCCCGCCATGCGCAGACGTCTGATCAACTCCACGCTGGCCGTGGTCCTCGTGGTGATCGCGGTCTTCGGGGTCTCCCTGGTGATCGTCGAGACCCGCACCATCGAGGAGAGCGCCCGCGAGAGCGTCCGCTCCGACGCCGCACGGCTGGTCTCGGTCGTCGAGAGCCGCCTGGTCGCCGAGGAGAGCGTGACCGCCGCCTCCATGCGTTCCCAGGTCCCCCACGACCGCCACGTCCGCATCGAGCTGCCCGGGCAGCCCCCCATCGAACTGGGCGAGCGCCCCGGCGAGGGCGCCATCGAGGGGCGCGCGACCGAGCCGGGCGGCGTCACCGTCACCGTCCGGCAGGACGACGACCGGGTCCGTGAGGAGGTGGGCCGCACCCTGCTGATCATCCTGGCGGTGGCGCTGCTGGCGGTGATAGCGGCGGTGCTCCTGGCGGTGCAGCAGGCCCGCCGTGTCGCGGCCCCCCTCACCGACCTCGCCGAGACCGCCGAGCGCCTCGGCTCCGGCGACCCCCGCCCGCGTCACCGGCGCTACGGTGTGCCCGAGCTGGACCGGGTGGCGGACGTGCTGGACGCCAGCGCCGAGCGGATCGCCCGGATGCTCACCGCCGAGCGGCGGCTGGCCGCGGACGCCTCCCACCAGCTCCGCACCCCCCTGACCGCGCTGTCCATGCGGCTGGAGGAGATCGTCACGGCGGCCGACGCCATCGAGACCGCCGACACCAAGGGCACCACCGGCACCACCGGCACCACCGACAACACCGGCACCACCTGCGCCGACAGGGCGGCCGCCTCCACCATCCGGGAGGAGGCACTGGTCGGCCTCGCCCAGGTGGAGCGGCTGACCGACGTGGTGCAGCGGCTGCTGACCAACTCGCGCGACCCCCGCTCGGGCTCCGCGGTGGGCTTCGACCTGGACGAGGTGGTCAAGCAGCAGATCGAGGAGTGGCGCCCGGCGTACCGCAAGGCGGGCCGGGCCGTCGTCCGCTCCGGCCGCCAGGGCCTGCGGGCGGTGGGCACGCCGGGGGCGGTGGCCCAGGTGCTGGCCACGCTCATCGAGAACGCCCTGATGCACGGCGGCGGCGCGGTCGCCCTGCGTACCCGGATCGCCGGGAACCAGGTGGTGGTCGAGGTGACGGACGAGGGGCCGGGAGTCGACCCGGAACTGGGGGCACGGGTGTTCGAGCGCACGGTCAGCGGACGCAACTCCACGGGCCTGGGGCTGGCCGTCGCCCGCGACCTGGCGGAGGCCGACGGGGGACGCCTGGAGCTACTTCAGCAGCGCCCGCCGGTCTTCGCGCTCTTCCTCAGCCGTGAGGCCGACGAGCCGCCGGCGGGGGATTGACGCCGTACGCCCCTCGCGGCCGCCGGAGGCCCGCCGCTCACCGCGGAAGACCCAGGTGCGGTACGCCCAGAAGCGGAAGACCGTGGCGACGCCGAGGCCGACGACGTTCTTGGCGATGTTGTCGGCCAGCGGCGAGGTCAGGCCCAGCCCGTAGTGCGAGACGGCCAGCGCGCCGTTCTCGATCACCAGGCCGATGCCGCTGAACAGGGTGAACAGGCCGGCCTCACGGTGCATCCGGCTCTTGTCGGTGTGCCGGTAGGTCCAGTAGCGGTTGCCCAGGTAGTTGGTCCCGATGGCGACCGCGGTCGCCATCACCCCCGAGCGCACCGGCGCCAGGCCCAGGCTGTGGATGCAGAGGTTGAAGACGGCCACGTTGACGAGGAAGCCGAGGGCCCCCACCGTGCCGAACCTGGCCAGCTCGCGCCGTAGCCGCAGCAGCCTGGAGCGCAGTGCGTGCCGTTCACCCATAGTGATCCACTCGCCCCGTTTCCTCGGCTCTCGCGCGGCCCCGCGGGGCCCGCCGTCGCGTCCTGTTCCGCCATGCTAGTCACGGCCCCGTACCGCGCCGGGTACCCGTCGTCCGGCCGATAGGCTACGGACGTGACATTTCCTGTGATCGGCATGGTCGGAGGCGGACAGCTCGCGCGGATGACGCACGAGGCGGGCATCCCCCTCGGCGTCAGGTTCAAGCTGCTCAGCGACACTCCGCAGGACTCCGCGGCCCAGGTGGTCCGCGACGTCGTCGTCGGCGACCACCGCGATCTGGACACCCTGCGCGACTTCGCCCGCGGCTGCGACGTGATCACGTTCGACCACGAGCACGTGCCCACCGAGCATCTGCGCGCCCTGGAGGCGGAGGGCATCCCGGTACGGCCCGGGCCCGACGCTCTGGTGCACGCGCAGGACAAGGGCGTGATGCGGGCACGGCTGAGCGAGATCGGCGTCCCCTGCCCCCGGCACCGGATCGTCGCGGACCCGGCCGACGTCACGCGGTTCGCGAGGGAAGGAGCGGCGCGGGGAGGAGCGGCGGGGGAGGGGGACGGCCGGCCGGTCGTCCTCAAGACCGTCCGCGGCGGCTACGACGGCAAGGGCGTGTGGGTGGTCTCCTCCGAGGCCGAGGCCGCCGAGCCGTTCCGGGCGGGCGTGCCGGTGCTGGCCGAGGAGAAGGTGGACTACGTCCGTGAGCTGGCGGCCAACGTGGTGCGCTCCCCGCACGGCCAGGCCGTGGCCTATCCGGTGGTGGAGTCGATCCAGGTGGACGGCGTGTGCGACACGGTGATCGCCCCGGCGCCCGGCCTGTCGCCGGAGCTGTCCGCCCGCGCCCAGGAGATGGCGCTGACGATCGCGGGCGAGCTGGGCGTGATCGGGCACCTGGCGGTGGAGCTGTTCGAGACCCGCGACGGTTGTGTCCTGGTCAACGAGCTGGCCATGCGCCCCCACAACAGCGGCCACTGGACCCAGGACGGCGCGGTCACCTCCCAGTTCGCCAACCACCTGCGGGCCGTGCTCGACCTGCCGCTGGGCGACCCGCGCCCCCGCGCGGCGTGGACGGTGATGGCCAACGTGCTCGGCGGCGACTACCCCGACATGTACCAGGGCTATCTGCACTGCATGGCCCGCGATCCGCGGCTGAAGATCCACATGTACGGCAAGGACGTGAAGCCCGGCCGCAAGGTCGGCCACGTCAACACCTACGGCGACGACCTGGCGGACGTACGCGAGCGCGCCGCCCACGCCGCCGCCTATCTGCGAGGGACCATCACCGAATGAGCAACGCCCCCAGCCCCGCCCCCGCCGTGGGGATCGTCATGGGATCCGACTCGGACTGGCCCGTCATGGAGGCCGCGGCCGAGGCCCTGGACGAGTTCGAGATCCCCTACGAGGTCGACGTCGTCTCCGCCCACCGCATGCCGCACGAGATGATCGCCTACGGCGACGAGGCGGCCGGGCGCGGACTGAAGGCGGTCATCGCGGGTGCCGGGGGAGCGGCCCACCTGCCGGGCATGCTCGCCTCCGTCACCCCGCTGCCGGTGATCGGCGTCCCCGTGCCGCTGCGGCACCTGGACGGCATGGATTCCCTGCTGTCCATCGTCCAGATGCCCGCCGGGGTCCCGGTGGCCACGGTCTCGGTCGGCGGCGCGCGCAACGCGGGCCTGCTGGCGGTCCGCATCCTGGCGGCCCATGACGAGGAGCTGCGCGAGCGCATGGAGCGGTTCCAGGCTGAGCTGAAGGACCAGGCGCGGGAGAAGGGGAGGCGGCTGCGGAGCAAGGTCGCCGCGGGCGGCGCCGGCTTCGGCTTCGGGGGCAGGTGAGATGGGTCACTCCGCCGAGCTGCTGGCACGGGCCAGGGCGCTGCTGGAGGCCCATCCCGTCGCCGACGGCCACAACGACCTGCCGTGGGCGCTGCGCGAGCAGGTGGCGTACGACCTCGACCGGCGCGACATCGCCGGCGACCAGTCGGCCCATCTGCACACCGACATCCCGCGGCTGCGCGCGGGCGGGGTGGGCGCGCAGTTCTGGTCGGTCTACGTGCGCACCGACCTGACCGGCGACACCGCCGTCAGCGCCTGCCTGGAGCAGATCGACGTGGTGCGGCGGCTGGCCGACCGCCATCCGGCCGACCTCAGGCCCGCCCTCACCGCCGACGACATGGAGGCGGCCCGCGCCGAGGGCCGCATCGCCTCCCTGATGGGCGCCGAGGGCGGCCACTCCATCAACAACTCCCTGGCCACGCTGCGCGCCCTGTACCGGCTGGGCGTGCGCTACATGACGCTCACCCACAACGACACCATCGACTGGGCGGACTCGGCCACCGACGCCCCGCGCCACGACGGCCTGACCCGCTTCGGCGAGGAGGTCGTGCGGGAGATGAACCGGCTGGGGATGCTGGTGGACCTCTCCCATGTGGCGCCCGCCACCATGCGCGACGCCCTGCGCGTGACGACGGCGCCGGTGGTCTTCTCGCACTCCTCGGCCCGCGCGGTGTGCGACCACCCGCGCAACGTCCCCGACGACGTGCTGGAGCGGCTTCCGGTCAACGGCGGTGTGGCGATGGCCACATTCGTGCCGAAGTTCGTGCTGCCCGCCGCCGTCGCCTGGACCGAGGCCGCCGACGAGAACATGCGCGCCCACGGCCTTCACCCCCTGGACGGCACCGAGAGGGGCCTGGCGGTCCAGCGCGCCTACGAGGAGGCCAACCCGCGTCCGGTCGCCACGGCGGCGACGGTCGCCGACCATCTGGACCACATGCGCGAGGTCGCGGGCATCGACCACATCGGCATCGGCGGCGACTTCGACGGCACGGCCTTCACCCCGTCCGATCTGAGTGATGTGTCCGGATACCCGCATCTGGTGGCCGAGTTGCTGGACCGCCGCTGGTCCGAGGCCGACCTCGCCAAGCTCACCTGGGGGAACGCGGTGCGCGTGCTGCGTGACGCGGAGGCGGTCGCCCGCCACGAGCGGACCGGGCGCGGTCCGTCCATCGCCACCATCGGACAGCTCGACGGGTAGCTCCTTGACCTCCTCGTGATTCAACTCACGAGCCGGCCCTCCCCGGCGCGTCGCTCTGCGTGCCGGAGGAGGGCCTTCTGTGTCATCGGCCCTGGCAGGGGAGGAGAGTGACGCAGCGTCAGAGTCGGACTCCGCCACTCTTCGAGAGGTGAACGCAGCGGACGGTGACGATCGGACGATCATCAAAGCCTTCGAAACGGGCGTCCTGTGACCCATCGGCTTGTATCGGCGGAAACGATGTGTCTACCGTTCTGGCCGTGCCGTACGAATGTGCGGCGGCCCGCTGTCGAACGCCGAATCCTGTCAACGGCGGCGGGCTGGACCATCCACACCACCCGATGGCAGGAGCGGGGGACCCAAGGTAAGTCGCCGTCCCGGGTTCATACGGGACGGCTTGGGGTGAAGCCATGCCGCGGCACACGCCGCGGCGCACATGGCCGGGCAACTCCAGCCCGAACCCGACAGCTCACCTCGCAGGCGTAGGAGAAGGAGCACATCTATGTCCGCACGCGGACGTCACCGTCGTATGCGCAACAGCCGTCTCACCCGCCTGTCGCTGGCCATCTCCGTGGGCGGCGCCGGCATGGCCCTTCCCCTGGTGACCGCCGGCGGGGCCAACGCCGCCTCCGTCGAGACCTGGGACAAGGTCGCCCAGTGCGAGAGCACGGGCAACTGGTCCATCAACACCGGCAACGGCTTCTACGGCGGCCTGCAGTTCACGCAGAGCACCTGGGCTGCCTTCGGCGGCACCCAGTACGCGCCGCGTGCCGACCTCGCCACCAAGGACCAGCAGATCGCCGTCGCCGAGAAGGTGCTGGCGGGACAGGGCCCGGGCGCCTGGCCCGTGTGCTCGGTCAAGGCCGGTCTGACCAAGGGCGGTCCCGCCCCGGCCGTCTCCCCCGGCGGCCAGAGCAACCCGACCGAGCAGAAGGAGCAGGCTCCGGCGGCCGCTCCGAAGGCCGAGGCCGAGCCCGAGGCCGAGTCGAAGCAGCAGAAGAGCGAGCCCGAGGCCGCGCCGCAGCGCACGGACCGCGGTGAGCGCGCCCACAGCCACAGCCACAGCCACGACCACGGCGCGGGCAAGGGCACCTCCTACGAGGTCGTCGGCGGCGACACCCTCTTCAAGATCGCCGACGCCCAGGGTGTCCAGGGCGGCTGGGAGCGCATCTACGAGGACAACCGCCAGGCCATCGGCGACAACCCGAACCTGATCTTCCCGGGCCAGGAGCTCACCCTGGGTGGCGCCACCACCCAGCAGAAGGCCGCGGCCAAGCCCGAGGCCAAGGCCAAGCCCGAGGCCGAGGCCAAGCCCGAGGCCAAGGCCAAGCCCGAGGTCAAGCAGGCTCCGAAGGCCGAGAAGGCCGAGGCCGTGCAGCAGTCGGCCGAGCGCGCCGACCGCAGCGACCGCGGCGCGGTCACCGGCTACGCCGCCCCGGTGAACGCCGCCCCGTCCGGCTCCTACAAGGCCTCGGGTGCCCGTTGGTCCAACGGTCACACCGGTGAGGACTTCGCCGCCGCCTCCGGCACCCCGGTGAAGGCCGTCACCAACGGCACCGTGGTCTCCGCCGGCTGGGGCGGGGCCTACGGCAACCAGATCGTCATCCGCCACGAGGACGGCCGGTACAGCCAGTACGGCCACCTGTCCTCGCTGTCGGTCAGCGCCGGCCAGACGGTCAGCGCCGGCCAGCAGATCGGCGCCGTCGGTTCCACCGGCAACAGCACCGGTCCGCACCTGCACTTCGAGATCCGTACCGCCCCCGGCTACGGCTCGGACATCAACCCGCTGGCCTACCTGCGGGCCAACGGCGTCAGCATCTGAGGGGCCTGACCCTCACCGACCCGGTCACCAGGGTCCGGCCTCCGGGCCGGACCCGGGCCCGGAGCCGGCCATGAGGCGGGCGGGGCAGAGGTGTGCGAACACCTCTGCCCCGCCCGCCTCTTCTTCGTGCCCTCGCGGGCGGCCGCGTCCAACTCCCCGCGGGGACGCAGAAGTCGAGGTGGAGCCGCTGTGACCGCTCGGCGCTGGGCCACTGCGGCGGCACGTACCCGCGCGTCTCCCGGAAGGCGAACGTCCGGCCCTCGAGGGCGCCCGAGCCGAACGTCACATCCACCCGCCTGCCCTCGACCCCGGCCTTCCCGCCCGGCAGCCGTGCGAGGCGCACGACTGCCGCCTGGCGTACTGCGACAGGAGCCGGGCCGGCCGCAGACGCCGGTGCACCATGGCCGTCTGCGGCAGCGGGGCGAAGACGCGGACCCGCCGCGCACGGCGGTCCTCCGCGGAGTGAGCCGGCCGCCCGCGAGGGCACGCGGGGCCCACAAGGTGGGGCCCTACGCCGCCGGCCGGCCCAGCGCGCGGAAGGACCAGCCCGCCTTGCGCCACAGGGCCGGATCGAGGGTGTTGCGGCCGTCCAGGATGCGCTTGTGCGCCACGGCCTGGCCCAGCACCTCCGGGTCGAGTTCCCGGAACTCGCGCCACTCCGTCAGGTGCAGCACCACGTCCGCCCCGCGCACCGCGTCCGGCGCGCTTTCCGCGTAGCCGAGGGTGGGGAAGACCCGCCGGGCGTTCTCCATGCCCTTGGGGTCGTAGACCGTCACCTGCCCGCCCTGCAGATGGATCTGGCCGGCGACGTTCAGCGCCGGCGAGTCCCGTACGTCGTCGGAGTCCGGCTTGAAGGTCGCCCCCAGCACCGCCACGCGCTGCCCCAGGAACGCGCCGCCCACCGTCTCGCGGGCCAGCTCCACCATGTGGGAGCGGCGGCGCATGTTGATCGAGTCCACCTCACGCAGGAACGTCAGAGCCTGGTCGGCTCCCAGCTCGCCCGCCCGCGCCATGAACGCGCGGATGTCCTTGGGCAGGCAGCCGCCACCGAAGCCGATCCCGGCGCGCAGGAACTTCCGCCCGATCCGGTCGTCGTACCCGATGGCCTCCGCCAGCTTCACCACGTCGCCGCCGGCCGCCTCGCAGACCTCGGCCATGGCGTTGATGAACGAGATCTTGGTGGCCAGGAAGGAGTTCGCGGCGGTCTTCACCAGCTCCGCCGTCGGGAAGTCGGCGACGACGAACGGCGAGCCCTGGGCCACCGGCTTCGCGTACACCTCGCGCAGCAGCTCCTCCGCACGCGCCGAGCGCACCCCCACCACGATGCGGTCCGGGCGCAGGGTGTCCTCCACGGCGAAGCCCTCGCGCAGGAACTCCGGGTTCCACGCCAGCTCCGCCGCGTCGCCCGCAGGGGCCAGCTCCGCCAGCCGCCTCGCCAGCCGGTCCGCGCTGCCCACCGGCACCGTGGACTTGCCCACCACCAGCGCGGGCCGCGCCAGATGGGGGGCCAGGGAGTCCACCGCGCTGTCCACATAGGACATGTCGCACGCGTACTCGCCCTGCTTCTGGGGGGTGTTCACACAGACGAAGTGGACGTCCCCGAACGCGCCCACCTCCTCCCAGGAGGTGGTGAAGCGCAGCCGCCCGGTCGAGCCCGCCACCCCGGCGACATGGCGGCGCAGCAACCCCTCCAGCCCGGGCTCGTAGAACGGCACCCGCCCGGCGGAGAGTGCCTCGACCTTCTCCGGCACCACGTCCAGGCCCAGCACCTCGAAGCCCAGCTCGGCCATGGCCGCGGCGTGCGTCGCGCCGAGGTAGCCGGTGCCGATCACGGTGATTCTGAGGGCCATGGACTGCTCCTGGGATACGGGAGAGATGCTGCCCGCGAGCATATCCGGCCGCCGCCGGGGCGGGCGGGGGCAGTGCGGGGCAGTGCGGGGCGGTGCGGGACGGTGTGCGAGGCCGGTGTCGGCAAACTCATGTACCCGCGGCGACGGTGGACCACTAGAATTGTGTTACTTAACGGTAGTTAGCAGCAGCGCACCCAGGGAGTGAGACACCGTGGCGGGATCGACCGACTTCGACCTCTACCGTCCGTCGGAGGAGCACGACATGCTCCGTGAATCGGTGCGCTCGCTCGCCGAGGCGAAGATCGCGCCCTTCGCGGCCGACGTGGACGAGCAGGGCCGCTTCCCGCAGGAGGCCCTGGACGCGCTGGTCGCCAACGACCTGCACGCCGTCCACGTGCCCGAGTCCTGCGGCGGCGCGGGCGCCGACGCGCTCGCGACCGTCATCGTGATCGAGGAGGTCGCCCGCGTCTGCGCCTCGTCCTCCCTGATCCCGGCCGTCAACAAGCTCGGCTCCCTCCCGGTGATCCTGTCCGGTTCCGAGGAGCTGAAGAGCAAGTACCTCGCCCCGCTGGCCAAGGGCGACGCCATGTTCTCCTACTGCCTCTCCGAGCCGGAGGCCGGCTCGGACGCCGCGGGCATGAAGACCCGCGCCGTGCGTGACGGGGACACCTACGTCCTCAACGGGGTCAAGCGCTGGATCACCAACGCCGGCGTCAGCGAGTACTACACCGTGATGGCCGTCACCGACCCCGCCAAGCGCTCCAAGGGCATCTCGGCCTTCGTGGTGGAGAAGGGCGACGAGGGCGTCTCATTCGGAGCCCCGGAGAAGAAGCTCGGCATCAAGGGCTCCCCGACCCGCGAGGTCTACTTCGACAACGTCCGCATCCCCGCCGACCGCATGATCGGCGAGGAGGGCACCGGCTTCGCCACCGCGATGAAGACCCTGGACCACACCCGCATCACCATCGCGGCCCAGGCCCTGGGCATCGCCCAGGGCGCGCTGGACTACGCCAAGGGCTACGTCACCGAGCGCAAGCAGTTCGGCAAGCCGATCGGTGACTTCCAGGGCGTGCAGTTCATGCTCGCCGACATGGCGATGAAGCTGGAGGCCGCCCGCCAGCTCACCTACGCCGCCGCCGCCCGCTCCGAGCGCGTCGCCCTCGGCGCCGACGGCAAGGCCGAGGACCTGACCTTCTACGGCGCCGCCGCCAAGTGCTACGCCTCCGACGCCGCCATGGAGATCACCACGGACGCCGTCCAGCTGCTGGGCGGCTACGGCTACACCCGCGACTACCCGGTCGAGCGCATGATGCGCGACGCCAAGATCACGCAGATCTATGAAGGCACGAACCAGGTCCAGCGGATCGTCATGGCCCGCAACCTGCCGTGAGGCGCCGTTCCCGGGCGGGGCGCCCGGGAACGCGTGTGGACCCCCGGACCGGACGGTCCGGGGGTCCACACGTTCACATGGCCATGGCGTCGGTGTTCCCCGAGCCGGCGGGTTCAGTCGGCCCTGACCGTGACCTTCTCGCCGTTCTTCAGCTGCCCGACGAGCTGCTTGACCCTGGTCATGTCCCACTTGAGCGAGCCCTGCGGCGCGGAGCCCGCTATCGGCATGTTCATCGAGGTGCCCTCGCCGCCCGAGACGCCCTTCATGGCCCAGAACATCGAGGCGAGGTCGAACAGGCCCATGTCCTCGTCCACGATCAGGGTGTCCAGGCCGGCGCCCAGCGTCGGGTAGAGCCTGAAGGGGTTGATGATCGTGGAGGGGGTGGCGGCCTGGTTCGCCAGGGCGGAGAGGAACTTCTGCTGGTTCTTGGTGCGCTCCAGGTCGCTGCCGGCCTCGTAGCGGTTGCGGACGAAGGCCAGGGCCTGGGCCCCGTCGAGGGTCTGGCGGCCCTTCTTGAAGTCGGCGCCGGAGTTCTTGTCCTTGATGTCGCGGGGGATGTCCATCTCCACGCCGCCGAGGGCGTCCACGATGGAGGCGAAGCCGCCGAAGCCGATCTCCGCGTAGTGGTCTATGCGCAGACCGGTGTTGTACTCGACGGTGCGGACCAGCAGGGTGGCGCCGTCCATGGAGTAGGCGGCGTTGAGCTTGCGCGCGCCGGGGGAGGGGAAGGTCTTGCCGCTCTCGGAACCCTTGAACTCCGGGATGGTGACCCAGGAGTCACGCGGCAGGGAGACCATCGTGTTCCCCTCGGGGCCCACATGCAGGATGATCATGGAGTCGGTGCGCTTGCCCTCCGCCGAACCGGTGCGGAGTTCCTTCCGCTCCTCGTTCGACAGCCCTTCTCGGCTGTCGGAGCCGACTATGAGGTAGGTGGTGCCCTCGCCCTCCCCGGGCCGGTCCATGACCGTACTGAGGTCGACCTCCCGGCGCAGCTTGGAGTCGGCCCAGAAGTACGTGCCGACCGACCACACCAGCAGCACGGCGAGCAGCGTGACGAGCCCCACCTTGAATCTGCGGCCCCAGTCCGGCGCCGGTCTCGCGGCGCCGTAGCCGGGCCCGGCGGGCTCGCCCGGGCCGCCGCCCGCGTAACCGGAACCGGCGTAGACCTGGCCCGTGTTGTAGCCGGAGTCGTAGCTCGCCTGTCCGCCGTAACCGTAGCCGCCGCCGGGGTCGTTGCCGTGTCCGGTCGTCGGTACGGCGCGGTTGGGAACCGGGCGCGGGCCGACGCCGCCGCTGTTGGGCCAGTCAGTCATGGGAGGCAGTGTGCCCTCCCGGGCCGGGCGCGCCATAGACAGGGGGGCGGAACAGGAGCACGGCTGTTGCAGAGCTGATGCATTGCCGGGGCGTGCGGGGCGCGCGGGATCACACCGGGCCGCCCGGTTCCGCCCGGGACGGGCGGCTTAGGGTGGAAGCATGACCACTCAGGCCCAGGCCACCCCGCACGAACTGCCGGGCAAGCCCACCGCGGCGTCCCGCACCACCCTGTCCCACATCATGACGGGGAACGACACCAACCTCCTCGGCACCGTCCACGGCGGTGTGATCATGAAGCTGGTCGACGACGCGGCGGGTGCGGTCGCCGGGCGGCACTCCGCAGGGCCGGCGGTCACGGCGTCGATGGACGAGATGGTCTTCCTGGAGCCGGTGCGGGTGGGCGATCTGGTGCATGTGAAGGCCCAGGTGAACTGGACCGGCCGGTCCTCCATGGAGGTCGGCGTGCGGGTGCTGGCCGAGAGGTGGAACGAGTCCACGCCCGCCACCCAGGTCGCCTCCGCCTACCTGGTGTTCACCGCGGTCGACGAGAACGGCCGGCCGCGGTCCGTACCGCCGGTGGTCCCCGAGTCCGAGCGCGACAAGCGGCGTTGGCAGGAGGCTCAGATCCGGCGTACGCACCGGCTCGCCCGGCGCCGCGCCATCAAGGAGCTGCGCGACCGGCGGGCGGCCGAGGGCATGACGGAGGACTGACGGTTCGCCGCCCCGGGGCCGGGCGCTCCGGAGTTCGCCGCCGGGCACGTACCGGGGTCACGGGCGCGGGGTCACGGGCAGACGACCTCGTCGCCCGTGACCGCCTTTCCGCCCGTGCCCCCGCCCTCCGGGCGCGCGGACTCCTCCGCCTCCGGCGCCGGACTCGCGGAGGGTCCGGGAGCGTGGCGTACCCGCAGTACCTCGCGGTGGTCGGCGCCCAGCACGACCTCCATCACCCGTCCCCGCCCCTCGACCTCCTCCAGTTCCGCGCCGGGCAGCGCGGTGGCCAGGGCGCGCGCCGAGCGGTCCCACTCGGGGTCGTGGCGGATGACCGTGCGCCGTACGTCCTGCTTCCCGGCGCCGCGCGGGGTGCCGGTGGTGTCGAAGCCGGTGGCGCGCAACTCGCGGTCCACCCGCGCCCCGAGGGCGGCGACCGGCGTGCCGTTCTCGATCTGCACCCGGATCTTGCCCGGGTCCACCCGGACCGGCAGGGCGCCGGACGGACGCGCCGCCGCGCCCGGCTCCTCGTCGAGGTTCTTGCCGTCGTGCCCCGCCTCGTGCCCCGTTCCGTGTCCTGAGCCGCGCTGCTCCGTGCCGTGTCCCGCGCCCGCCGCGGCGCCGGGCGACAGCGGCCGGTCCTGGCGCAGCGCCGCGAACAGCTTGCCGGCATTCTCCTCGTCCCAGGTCACGGTGGAGCCGATGCCGGGCACGCTGTGGTCGGGGTCGTCGAGGGGCACCGAGGCGAACTCCGAGGAGGCCGTGGTGAAGCCGCGCATCGCCCTTCCCAGGACCAGCAGTTCACGGGCGCCGAAGTCCCGGTCGGCGCGCACCGATCCCAGGAGCGCCGAGGCGACCCGGCGCAGCCGGGCGGGGTCGGTCAGCACCCCGCTCCCGGTCGCCTCGTCGATCACGGAGGCCAGGAAACGCTGCTGGCGTCTGATGCGGCCGAGGTCCCCTTCGGTGTCGACGTGCCGGGCACGGACGTACTGCAGGGCCCGGCCGCCGTCGAGCCGGGTGGTGCCGGCCGGCAGGTCCAGGCCGCTGCGGCTGTCGGTCAGCGGCCGGGTGGTGCACACCGGGACGCCGCCCAGGGCGTCGACGGTCCGCATGAAACTGGTGAAGTCGACCTCCAGGTAGTGGTCGACGCGCACCCCCGTCATCTTCTCGACGGTACGGACGGTCAGATGCGGGCCGCCGAGCGAGTAGGCGGCGTTGATCTTCCCGGTGCGGCCGGTGCGGAGCTCGCCGGTGGCGGGGTCGGTGTGCGGGGGGAACTCGGTGTACGAGTCGCGGGGGATGCTCACCACGCTGGCCCGGTCGCGGTCGGCGGACAGGTGCACCAGCATGAGCGTGTCGGTGCAGTTGCAGGGGGTCCCGCCGAGGGAATAGCGCCGCCGCTCCTCCTCGGTGACGGTGTCGCGCCCGTCGGTGCCGACGACCAGGAAGTTGAGGCCGTCGCCGCTCTGGGGCCGGTGGCTGAGCCCGTGGAAGGGGTCCACCCGCTTCAGCCGGCCGTCCAGCCCGGAGACCAGCGCGTGGCCGATGCCGCCGGCCATCAGCACCATCACCGAGACGGCGGTGGCCGCCCGGAAGCCCCAGCGGGACGGACCCCGCCGCTTCGGCCGGGGACGGGCGTGGCGGCCGCGCTGACGGGACCGTGCGGGCATCGGGGAGCACCTCCGTGGCGGTGGGGGCCAGGAAGCGGCCAACATAGGCCCATACGATCTACGGACCGCCGGTCCCACGCCGCCCGCCGCCCGCGGCCACCCGGCTGCCGTGCGAGCGGGTCACCCGGTCGCGGTACCGTGACCCGGTGAGCTCTCCTGTCGAACCCACCTCCCCGGCCGCGGCGCCGCCCGCGGTCTCCGTGATCATGCCGGTGCTCAACGAGGAGCGGTATCTGCGCAGCTCGGTGCGGCACATCCTGGAGCAGGACTACGCCGGCGAGCTGGAGGTCGTGATCGCGCTCGGTCCCTCCGGGGACCGCACCGACTCCATCGCCGCCGAGCTGGTCCGCGAGGACCCGCGGGTGCGCACCGTGCCCAACCCCACCGGCCGCACCCCCGCCGGTCTCAACGCGGCCATCGCAGCCTCCCGCCACCCGGTCGTGGTGCGGGTGGACGGGCACGGGATGCTCTCGCCGGACTACATCGCGACCGCCGTGCGGCTGCTGGAGGAGACCGGTGCGGCCAACGTCGGCGGCATCATGCACGCCGAGGGCGAGAACGACTGGGAGAGGGCCGTGGCCGCCGCCATGACCTCCAGGATCGGGGTGGGGAACGCGGCCTTCCACACCGGCGGCCAGGCGGGCGAGGCCGAGACGGTCTACCTGGGCGTCTTCCGCCGCGAGGTGCTGGAGCGGCAGGGCGGCTACAACGAGGAGTTCATCCGGGCGCAGGACTGGGAGCTGAACTTCCGCATCCGCCAGGAGGGCGGGCTGATCTGGTTCTCGCCGGAGCTGCTGGTCTCCTACCGCCCCCGGCCGAACGTCCGGGCGCTGGCCAAGCAGTACCGCAACTACGGCCGCTGGCGGCACGTGGTGGCCCGCTACCACTCGGGCTCGATCAACCTGCGCTACCTGGCACCGCCGGCGGCCGTACTGGCCATCGGGGCGGGGCTGGTGGCGGGCGCGCTGGTCACACCGTGGGCCCTGATCGTCCCGGGCGGCTACCTGGCGGCCATCACCGCGGGTTCGGTCCCGGCCGGTAAGGGGCTGCCGTTCGGGGCGCGGGTGCGCATCCCGCCGGCGCTGGCCACCATGCACATGTCCTGGGGCTGGGGCTTTCTGACGAGCCCTCGGAAACTGGCGGAGAAGGTGAAGGCCAGCCGCCGGGAGCCGGTGGCGGCCGGCGGCTGACCGGGGCCCGCCGCACGGACCACGGGCCGCGCCCCCGTCCCCCGGGGGCGCGGCCCGTTCCCGTCCTCCCGTTCCCTCCCGCCTCGCCGGGGGCGTCAGGTCAGCGGATCACCAGGTGTGGGCGGGGTTGACGTTCATGCACTTCTCCTCGTCGCCGTTGAGCGCGTTCGCGCTCTCGGGGGCTCCGCGCTCGTCGTCCTCCTCCGGTGCGGGCTGCCCGGGGTAGGAGTTCCCCTCCCGCCAGTCGGCGCCGATCACCACGGTGACCTGTTCGACGCCGGCGGACTGGCGTACGGAACGCTCGGGCAGGCCCAGGGCCTCGGCCACGGCCAGGGCGTCACCGCGCAGGTCCTCGCTCGGGTACGACACGGTGGTGTCGGCCTGGGGGGCCTCCTCCGGGTCGGTCCCGGCCCGGGCGAAGCCGAGCCGCCGCAGCTCCTCGGTGATGACGCCGGCGCGGCCGTTGACGGGGCCGAGGGTGACGGTGCGGGTGCCGTTGCGGACCTGCACCGGGATCTCGCCGGCCGGAGCGGCCGGATCGGAGGTCTTCTTCTCCCTCTTCGGCTTCTCGTCCTTGCCGTCGAGGGCGATGTCGTCCCGGATGAGGGAGAAGACCTTCTCGGCGTCGCCGGGCTTGGGCACCACGTAGCTGCCGCCGTCGGAGTACTCCCACGGCATGGTGACCATGGTGATCCGCTCGGTGGGGACCTGCTTGAGTTCGTTGCCCAGGTCGTAGAGGTCCTTGACGCCCTCGATGCCGTCGTCGACGGTGAGCGCCTCGGTGGCGGCCTCGGCGAGCGACCTGAGCTTGCCCGGGTCGGTGAGCTTGGTGCCCGCCTTGAGCCGGCGCACCATCGAGTTCATGTACATGTGCTGAGCCCGCGCCCGGCCGATGTCCGTGCCGTCCCCGAAACCGTGCCGGGTGCGCAGCCACTGCAGGGCCTGCTCGCCGCGTACGGTGGTCTCGCCCGCCTCCAGGCGCAGACCGGACTTGCTGTCGTGGACGTTGCGGTCCACGCAGACCGGGACGCCGCCCACCGCGTCGGCCATGTCCACCACACCCGCGAAGTCGATCATCATGAAGTGGTCGATGGGGATGCCGGTCAGCTCCATCCAGGTGGCGACCGTGCAGCCCGGCCCGCCGTACTGGAGACTGGAGTTGATCTTGCCGATCGTCTGCGGGTGCGTCGACTCGTCCTCGGGGCCGGTGCACTCGGGGATGGTCACCTTGGTGTCCCGGGGGATGCTGAGCACCGAGATGCTGTCGCGGTCGGCCGACAGGTGCAGCAGCATCTGGACGTCGGCCAGCGGCTTGCGCCCCACGTCGTCCCGGGAACCGCCGAGTTCGAGGTTCCGCTCGGAGTTACGGCTGTCGGAACCCAGCAGCAGGATGTTGAGGGGGGTGCGGCCTTCCGCGTTCTGCCGGTGTTTGAGCTGGTTGTCGCCGAGGGTGAGGGGTTCCTTGGTGAGGTTGTCGTTGAGGTGCTCGTAGTAGAGGTAGGCGGCGCCCGCCGTGCCGAGTATCAGCACGGAGAGGGAGAGCGCCGCCCAGCGCAGCACCCGCATGCCGCGGCCCGGTCGCCGCTTCGGACCGCCGGAGCGGCGGCCCGGACCGCCGGACGCGGGCGTCGCGTCCCCGGGGCCGCCGCCTCCGTCCTCCCGGCTTTCCCCGGGCCTCACGGCCCCCTCCGGTTCCCCGGATGCGTCCGGCTCGTCGTACATGCTGTCGTTCCAGCCGAAGTCCTCCGGCCGAGGGGCGCGTTCGTGTGCGCCTCTCCCCCCTGTGGTGCGCTGCCCCAACGGGCCCTCTCCCTACGACTCGGCCCGTGCGCGGAAGCGGCGCTCGGGAATCACTTGGCGCATATCTTCTCGTCGGCTTCCACGTTCCCGAGGTTCTCCGGGGCCTTCGCCGGGGCGGCGATGGGGACGCCGGCCTCCTTGAAGTCGGCGCCGAGTGTCAGGACCATCGGCTCCATCGGCCCGGCGTCCTCGGCGCCGGGCTTCAGGGCCGAGGCGGGCAGGCCCATGATGTCGGCGAGCCTGCGGGCCTGGTCGGCCTGGCCGGGCCCGTACTCCAGGGTCGTCCTGTCGAGCTGCTCGGGCGCGTTGCCGCCGTTGCTGGACTTCAGCACGCTCTGGGTGTTCTGCAGCCAGGTGAGCGTCGTCTGCGCGGCCCCGGCGATCTTCCCGCCGTTGAGGATCTCCACACGTACGTCGGAGGCCGCGGCCCGCTCGCCCTTGAGCAGCGCCTCCTGCTCCTTCTTGGCCCTGTCCTTGGCGGCCTTCTCCTTCTTCTCCACCTCGGTGAAGGAGATGTCCTCCCGCAGCATCGCGAAGACCTGGGGGGCCTTGGTGGGGTCGGGTATGACCGTGGCCTTGATCTTCTCCGTGGGGTTGTCGACCACCGGAAGCGTCAGGAAGGAGATGTTCTTGGTCTTGATGCCGCTGAGCTCCCCGCCCAGGGCGCTCAGCTTCTTGATGGTGCCGATGCCGGTGTCGACGGTGAGCGCCTTGGTGGCCGCTTCCGCCAGGTCCCACAGCTTGCCCGGGTCGGTGAGGGTGTCGTTCGACTTGAACTGGCGGATCATCGAACTCAGGAACTGCTGCTGGACCTTGATGCGGTCCAGGTCGCCGCTGTTCCCGAAGCTGTTGCGGGTGCGGACGAAGGCCAGGGCCTGCTCGCCCTCGACGACGCTCTCGCCGGCGGGCAGCTTCAGATGGGACTTGGGGTCGTCGACCGGTTTCTCCAGGCAGACCGGGACGCCGCCGACCGCGGTGGTCAGCGTCTTGACGGCGTTGAAGTCCGCCATCATGAAGTGGTGGATGTCCAGCCCCGTCAGTTCGCCGACGGTGCGCATGGTGCAGCCCGGATCCCGGCCCGCCTGGCCGAGGCTGATGTTGAACCGGACGTCCTGCTGGCCCGGGACGACCTCGGTGGTGCCGTCCTCCTGCCTGGTGGGGCAGTCCGGGATGTCGGTGATCAGGTCCCGGGGGATGCTCATCACGGTCGCGTTGGTGCGGTCCGCCGAGACGTGGAAGAGGAACGTGGTGTCGGCGTGGCCGGGGCTGTCGTTGTCGCCGTAGCCCTTGTTGCCCTCGCCGGTTCGCTTGTCGGTGCCGATCAGCAGGATGTTGAGCGGGCCGTCGCTGCCGAAGCCGCCCTCGGCGGCGTCACCGACGTCGACGGTGTCGATGTTGGCGTTGAAGTGCTCGTAGGCGAGGTAGGCGGCGACGGCGGTGCCGGTGACCAGGAAGGCCGTCACACCGCCCGTCCACAGCAGCACCTTCTTCTTCGTGGACTTCTTCGGCCTGGCCTTGCGCCGGGAGGCCGCCCTGCCGCCCGCGGCCTGGCGCGCGGCCGCGCGGCCACCCGCCGCCTGGCGTGCCGCGGCCCGTCCGGCAGGCTTCTCGCCGTCCTCCGCACCGTTCCCCGCGCCTTCCTTCGGCGTACCGTCGCCCTCCGGACGACGCCTGCGCTGCCGGGGCACCTCGCTGTGCGGCGGGGCCGGCCGGCGGCCGGCGCTGGGCGCGGGTCCGCCGGTCGGCGAGGACCGGCGAGGGGAGGGGGACGGTCGCGCAGCGGGGGCCGTCGGTCGCAGTTTGTAGTCGCCCGTCTCCGGGTCGAACACCCACTGGTCTGCGGGATCGATGTCACCCGCCCGCCCACGGCTTTGCGCGTCCACGGTCGCCTGAGTCCTCCGTCGTGCCACGCAGCGCCTTACCTGCCAGGCATCAAGGCGCTCGGTCGGTCTCCAGCGGTGCGCAGCGTTCATGGGCGAGCGCACCGGATTGCTCACACTATCTGCCGCGGCCCGGTGTCAAGCACCCCTGTGGGCAGGTTACTTTCTTCCCCAATCGGACATTCCATTCCAATCCCTTGAGCGGTCCTCTGTGCTGTTTCTCTCGCGTTCCGGTGCGCCCGCGCTCATCCGCACAGGCTCCCGGCCGTACCGTCCGCAGGCTCTCCGGCGGACGGTGAACCGGTGGGCGAACCGCTCGGCTCAGGCGCTCCGGTCCCGGTGTCCGACGCGGGGACTCCCGCCCCGGCGGACGGCGCGGCGGAGGGAGACCCGGAAGGGCGCAGCCCTTCCTCCGGCACCGGCCGGTCCTCGCGCAGCGCCTCGAACAGCAGGTCCGCGTCCGGCTGCACCAGCTCGTCGCGGTTGGGGTCGTAGGTGTACGGCTGCCGTGGCACGGTCATGAACCGCACCCGCTCCTCGGGTATGCCGCGAACGCCGCTGATCAGGTCGTACAGCTCGGAGAGGGAGTCCAGTCCGGGATCGGCCGTGAGCGACGACGTCACCGCGTCCAGCACCCGGTAGAGCTCGGCCGGATCGGTCAGGAGCCCGTCGTCGCGCACCTGGCGCAGCATGGTGGAGAGGAACTCCTGCTGCCGCTCCATCCGCTGGGTGTCGCTGCCGTCGCCGATGCCCTTGCGGGCGCGTACGTAGCCGAGGGCCTGCTCGCCGTCGAGCCGCTGGGGCCCGGCGTCCAGGACGAGATGGGCGTCGGGGTCGTTCACGGGCTCGGCCAGGCACACCTCGACGCCGCCGACCGCGTCCACCAGCTTCTCGAAGCCGGTGAAGTCCACGATCAGGTGGTGGTCCACGCGGATGCCGGTCAGGTTCTCGACGGTGCGGATCGTGCAGGCCGCCCCGCCCATCCCGTAGGCCCAGTTGAACTGCGCGAACAGGGGCCCGGCGGCCGTGCCGTCAGGCGCGGGGCACTCGGGTATGTCCACCATCAAATCCCGCGGTACCGACACCCCGGTGGCGCTGGAGCGGTCGGCGGACAGGTGGAGCAGGATCGTGGTGTCGGAGCGCTGGGTGCCGCTGTCCCGCCCGTACCTGCCGTTGTCGCCGCTGCGGTCGTCGGAACCGATGAGCAGGATGTTCTTCGCCTCGTGCACGACCGCGGCGGGGCGCTCCCGGTCGAAGCGCCGCAGCTGGTCGACGGCCTCCGTGTCGGTGCGGATGTTGCCGTCGAGTCTGCTGTAGAGGGCCCAGGCCGCGCCGCCCGCCGCGAGTACGGCGAGCGACGCGCCCAGCGCGGCCCAGCGCAGCCACCGGCGGCGTGGCCTGGGCGGCGGGTGGGGGAGGCCGGTGTGCTGCGCGTCCTCGGGTTCGGTCACGTATGTGTTCATCCCTCAGCGGTCGGCGGCGATTGCGCGCACAGCCGTGCGGTCGCCGGTCTTCTGTACAGACACCCGGGAGGGGCCGGTGGTTGTGCCGGAGGGGGAGAAAACCTCCGCGCGGCCGGAGACCGGGGGGTGCGTTCGATCGCGGGGCGCATGCCGGGACCGGGGCGGGCGGGCGGGCGCGTCCGACGGTGGGTCAGTCGGCCGTGTGGGTGATGCGCTCGCTCCGCCCGCGCTCCTCCAGCCCCGCCGCGTCCAGACGGTCCGGATGGCGGCAGAGCACGACCGAGCCTCCGGCGGCCAGCGGGGCGAACAGTCCGGCGGAGAGCCCTTCCCAGGTGCCGTACGGCAGTCCCGACAGCAGGCGTGCGCCTGGGCCGAGTCCGCGCGCCCCGGCGTCGGCGCGGGCGCGCTCGACGACCTGCGCCCCGGTCAGCTCCTCCCCGCCGACGACCAGTGCGGGCGCGTCCGGCTCGACGGGGGCGAAGGGGGCGAAGTGGTCGCCCTGGCCCGGCACCTCGACGGCGTAGTCGGTGAAGCCCTCGGGCGGCCGGGGGAAGCGGCCACCCAGGGGGCGCAGGCTGAGCGCGATGCGCTCGCCGGTGCAGGCGCGGGCCGCCTCCAGGGTGTCCGGGCCGCTGACGACGAGGTCGGCGGCCGCGGCGAGGGAGGAGGCCGGGGCCGTGTCCGCTGTGCCGGCCGCGCCGGCGGGCAGTTCGGCGACGACTCCGGTGGAGGAACAGGCCAGCAGCCAGACCGCGGTCTGCCAGTGGGCGGGCAGCAGCAGCGCGAGCCGGTCGCCGGGTTCGGCGGACAGTTCGCCCTGCAGGAGGTTGGCCGTCTTCGCCACCCAATTGGCGAGGGTGGCGACGGAGAGTTCGACGCGCTCGCCGGTGGCGTCGTCGTAGAAGGTCACCAGCGGGCGGGCGGCGTCCGCGGCGAGCGCGGATCGCAGCAGGTCGGCAGGGGTGCGATCGGTGGTGTTCATCGGCGCCAGGGTACGCGGGCCGCCGCCCGGAGGCGCCGGAACGGGGGTGCTTCCGGTGCCCGGTGAGCACGACTCAGGGCGACCGGGTGTCAGCTCCCCGTTAGACAGCCATATCCCCTGTGTCCAATATCAGATTTATGCGTGCATTCATTGCGTCATCGATCGGCGTCGCGTGCGCAGCGGCCGCGGTGCTGCCGCTGACCGCGCCCGGCGGCCTGGCGAACAGCGCCTCCGCGGCCCCCGCACCCGCCACCGAGTCCGTGTCGGCTCCCCGGCTGCCCGGCAGCACCCAGTCGCTGCCGCTCGTGCCCCTCACCCCGCCGCCCACGACCACCCCGCCCGGCTCGTCCGACTCGGTGTCCCTCGGCCTCCCGGCCCGCGAGGTCGAAC
This sequence comes from Streptomyces shinuiensis, assembly GCF_043660855.1. NCBI lineage: Bacteria > Bacillati > Actinomycetota > Actinomycetes > Kitasatosporales > Streptomycetaceae > Streptomyces > Streptomyces shinuiensis. The sequence continues at coordinate 3,732,266 of NZ_JBIHML010000001.1, forward strand.
CCTTCGCGCTGCTCGGCGTGGTCTGGGACGACCCGGAGGAGGAACTGCACGGCCGGATCCAGGTGCGCACCAAGTCCGCGGCCACCGGCGAGTGGTCGTCCTGGCAGGACCTGGAGACCCACGCCGACCGGCCCGACCCCGACTCGGCCGAGTCCCGCGGTGACAAGGTGCGCGGGGCGACGGCACCGCTGTGGGTGGGCGACTGCGACGGCGTACAGGCCCGTGTCCTGCCGGATGAGGGCGCCTCAGGAGCGCACCGGCTGCCCGGGGGGCTGCGCCTGGACCTGGTCCACCCGGGCGACGACCCCGCCGCCGACTCCGGGAAGGAGAACCCCGCGGGCGAGGCGAACTCCGCGCTCGCCCCGGCCGGAGCCCTGGAGATCCCGGCTCTGGACCGGCAGGAGGCCGGCCAGGACCTGCTCGCGGTACGAGCCACCGGCCAGGCAGAGCAGACCGGCCGGACCGGGCAGTCGAGGGCCGGGGCCGGCGCCCCCATCGGCCCCCGGCCCGGCATCGTCACCCGCAGGGGATGGGGGGCCGACGAGCGGCTGCGCGGACCGTTCCTCTACACCAAGACGGTCAAGATGGCCTTCGTCCACCACACGGCGATGAGCAACAACTACTCGTGCGGCCAGTCCGCCGCCATCATCCGGGGCATCTACCGCTACCACGTCCAGAGCAACGGCTGGCGGGACGTCGGCTACAACTTCTTCGTCGACAAGTGCGGAAAGATCTACGAGGGACGCGCCGGCGGCGTGGCCAACCCGGTGATGGGAGCCCACACCTACGGCTTCAACCACGACAGCACCGGCATCGCCGTCCTCGGCTCGTACAACAGCGCCAACCCCTCAGGGGCCGCGGTGAACGCCGTCTCCAAGCTCGTCGCCTGGAAGCTCGGCCTGCACGGCGTCGACCCGCGCGGCACCGCCGCCATGACGTCCGGCGGCGGCAAGTACCCCAAGGGCACCACGGTCGGGCTCCGTACCGTCTCCGGACACCGGGACGGCTACGTCACCGGCTGCCCGGGAGACCGGCTCTACGCCAGGCTGGGCACCATCCGGGCCACCGCGGCCCGGCTGCAGGGCAGGTAGCGCCGCCCAGGGCCGTACGCGCAACCGGCGCGGCCCCGGGCCGGCGGCCTGCCGCGCCGGGGACCGTGCCGGCCGGGCCGCCTACACTGGCCCGGCCACCAGGCACGGTCCCCAGCAGGAAGCAGAGAAGAACCGGTGACAGAAGCGATCCTCCTCGTCGGGGGCAGGGGAACCCGGCTGCGGCCGCTGACGGTCCACACCCCCAAGCCCATGGTCCCGGCGGCGGGAGTCCCCTTCCTCACCCACCAGTTGGCCCGTGCCCGCGCGGCCGGGGTCGAGCACGTCGTACTCGCCACCTCCTACCTCGCCGAGGTCTTCGAGCCGTACTTCGGCGACGGCTCGGACCTGGGGCTCCACCTGGAGTACGTCACCGAGAAGGAGCCGCTGGGCACCGGCGGGGCCATCCGCAACGTCGCCTCCCGGCTCCACTGCGGCCCCGACGACCCGGTGCTGGTCTTCAACGGCGACATCCTCACCGGCCTCGACATCCGCGATTTGGTGGAGACCCACACCTCCTCCGGCGCCGACGTCTCCCTCCATCTGACGAAGGTCGCCGACCCGCGCGCCTTCGGCCTGGTCCCCACCGACGCCGACGGCCGGGTCACCGCCTTCCTGGAGAAGCCGCAGACCCCCGAGGAGATCGTCACCGACCAGATCAACGCGGGCGCGTACGTCTTCGACCGGTCCGTGATCGACGCCATTCCCGCCGGCCGCCCGGTCTCCGTCGAGCGCGAGACCTTCCCCGGACTGCTCGCCGAAGGCGCCCATCTGCAGGGCATGGTCGACTCCACCTACTGGCTCGACCTGGGCACCCCGCAGGCCTTCGTCCGCGGCTCGGCCGACCTGGTGCTCGGCCACGCGCCCTCCCCGGCCGTGCCCGGCCGCAGCGGCGAGCGGCTGGTGCTGGACGGCGCGGAGGTGGCCCCCGGTGCCAGGCTGACCGGTGGTACGGCGGTCAGTGCGGGCGCGGCGATCGGAGAGGGGGCCCGGGTGCACGGCAGCACGGTGCTGGACGGCGCGGTCGTCGGACCGGGCGCCGTCGTGCGCGACTCGCTCATCGGCGCGGGAGCGCGCATAGGGGCGCGTACGGTGTTGGAGGGCGCGGTCATCGGAGACGGTGCGGTCGTCGGCGAGGACAACGAACTGCGCGACGGCATCCGGGTGTGGTGCGGCGCCCGCCTGGAAGCGGGCTCGGTCCGCTTCTCCTCCGACTGCTGAACCGGAGCGCCGAACCGTGACCGACTCCGACCTCGGCTCCGGCTCCGGCCCCTGTCCCGATCCCGCCGTCCGCCGCTGGGCCCCGCCGCAGCCGTTCGGGCCGCACGACCTGCGCCGCAACCTGCGGGTGCTCCAGCGCGGCCCGTACGACCCCGCCCACCGGGCGGCCGGCGGCGCGGTCTGGCGGGCCTCCCGCACCCCCCTGGGCCCGGCCACGCTGCGCGTCGCGCCGGACGCGGGCGCGGGCGAGGTGGTGGCCGAGTCGTGGGGGCCGGGAGCCGAGTGGATCCTCGACCGCCTCCCGGCGCTGCTCGGCGCCGGCGACGACCCGTCGGCCTTCGTTCCCCGCCACCGGCTCGTGGCCGAGGCGCACCGCCGTCACCCCGGGCTGCGGCTGGTGCGCACCGGGCTGGTGCTGGAGTCGCTGATCCCCTCGATCCTGGAGCAGAAGGTCACCACGGACGAGGCGTACCGCGCCTGGCGGCTGCTGCTGCGCCGGTACGGCGAGCCCGCGCCGGGCCCGCCCGGCCGGCTGCCGGAGCACATGTACGTGATGCCCGGGCCGCGCACCTGGGCGCTGATTCCCTCGTGGGAGTGGCACCGGGCCGGGGTGGACGACAAGCGCTCCTCGGCGATCCTGCGCGCGGTGGCGCGCGCCCGGCGCATGGAGGAGGCCGCGCGCATGGACCCGGCCGCGGCGGTGACCCGCCTGACGGCGATCCCCGGCATCGGCCCGTGGACGGCGGCCGAGACCCTCCAGCGCGTCAGCGGCGCGGCGGACGCGGTGACGGTCGGCGACCTGCACCTGCCGGGAACCGTGGTCTACGCGCTCACCGGCGCACGCGACGGTGACGACGCGCGGATGCTGGAACTGCTCGCCCCCTACGCGGGCCAGCGCCACCGCGCCACACGGCTGATCCTGGCCACCGGCCGTATCCCGCCCCGCCGTGCGCCGCGCTTCCCGCGCGGCGACATCGCACGCCTGTGACCGCGCCCGCGCCCGCAACCGCGCCCGTCAGCGGACGACGGTGAAGTCCCCGGCCCGCCGCGGCGGGCGCGCCTTCGGCGGGGCGGCCGCCCGGCCCACGGCCACCGCGCCCATCGGGTCCCAGCCGCCGGGCAGGTCCAGCGCCTCGCGCACCACGTCGCGGCAGAACATGGTGGACGACACCCACGCCGACCCCAGCCCCTCGCCCGCCAGGGCGACCAGCAGGTTCTGCACTCCGGCCCCGGCCGCGACCACGAACATCTCGCGCTCGGCGGCGGAGCGCCGCGCGTCCGGGTAGTCGTGCGCCCCCTCGGTCACCAGGCACGGCACCACCAGGTACGGCGCGTTCCGCAGCACGTCCCCGCGCCGGACCCGCTTCGCGATGCTCTCCTCGCTCTTCCCGTCGGCGCGCAGATCGGCGATCCAGGCCTCCCGCATGGCGTCCAGCAGCCGGGTGCGCGAGGCGGCCGACTCCAGCAGGACGAAGCGCCACGGCGTCGTGTGGTGCGGCGCCGGGGCCGTGACCGCCGCGGCCACCGCCCGCCGTACCGCCGCGCCGTCCACCGGCTCACCGGTGAACTCCCGCACGGTGCGCCGCAGCGTCACCGCCTCCCGTACGGCCTCGGAGGCGCCCAGGCGGAACATGTCGTCGCCTGCCGCGCGGACCAGCGCCCGCGCTCCGGTCTCCTCCTCCTCGCCGCCGTCCCCCTCCCCGGGGGAGCCCCACAGCACGTGCTGCGGCAGGCCCCGCACAACCGCGACCGGCAGCCCGCCGGCCTTGCCCTTCACCAGCTCCCCGGCCCCGGCCAGTTCGTCGCCGACGGCCGTGACCGTCACGCCCAGCGGGTTGCCGTACATGTCGGTGCCGCCGCGCAGGTCCTGAAGGACCCGGACCCCGGCGGCGCCGATCGCGACATCGGTCTGCCCCACGCGCCACGGCCGCCCGAAGGTGTCGGTGACCACGACCCCGACCGTCACGCCCAGCAGCTCCCGCAGGCCCTCGCGGAGCCGGCGCGCGGAGGCGTCCGGGTCCTCGGGCAGCAGGAGCACCGTCCCGGCCGGGGTGTTGGAGGCGTCCACCCCGGCAGCCGCCATCACGAAGCCGTGCCGGCTCTCGACGATCCGCGCCTCACCGCGCCGGGCGACCACCCGTACCGTCTCGGCGTCGATCGCGGCCTCCCGGCCGGCGGCCTCGACCACCCGCCCCTCGGCCTTGCTGACGATCTTCGACGTCACCACCAGCAGGTCGCCGTGGGCCAGACCGGGCAGGCCCGGGGCGGTGGCCGCGTCCGCGATCAGCTTCACCAGGTCGTCGCCGGGCCGCACCTCGGGTATCCCGGGCAGCGCCCACACCCGGTACGCCGGGAGCGCGTCCGTGCCGGTCACATCCGCACCTCCTCGGCGAGACCGAGCGCCTCGCGCGCCATCCGTGCGGTGGCCTCGACGTCCGTCATCAGCAGCGGCACGGCCCGGCAGCGGACGCCCGCCGCCTCGACCCCGGCCACGGCGCCGGAGTCCGCGGTGTCCACCAGCCAGCCGTCCAGCAGTCCGGACCCGTAGTGCTCGGCCACCGCCGCGGCCGTGGTCTCCACACCGATGGCGGCCAGCATCCTGTCGGCCATCCCGCGCACCGGGGCGCCTTCGACGACGGGGGACAGGCCCACCACCGGCACCCCGGCGTCGGCGATCGCCTCGCGGATGCCGGGCACGGCGAGGATGGTGCCGATGCTGACCACGGGGTTGGACGGCGGGAAGAGGACCACGTCCGCCTCCGAGAGGGCCTCCAGCACGCCCGGTGCCGGCTTGGCCTGCTCGGCACCCACGGGGATCACCGCCTGCGCGGGCACCGACGCCCGCAGCCGCACCCAGTACTCCTGGAAGTGCACGGCTTTGCGGCCGCCGTCCTCGGCCTCGATCACCACATGGGTCTCGACCCGGTCGTCGGTCATCGGCAGCAGCCGCACCCCCGGCCGCCAGCGCGCGCACAGCGCCTCGGTGACGGCGCTGAGCGGATAGCCGGCGCCGATCATCTGGGTGCGCACGATGTGGGTGGCGAAGTCGCGGTCGCCCAGGCCGAACCAGTCGGGGCCGACGCCGTACGCCGCCAGCTCCTCCTTCACGGCGAAGGTCTCGTCCGCGCGGCCCCAGCCCTGCTGCTCGTGGATGCCGCCCCCCAGGGTGTACATCACCGTGTCGAGGTCCGGGCAGACCTTGAGGCCGAACAGGTGGATGTCGTCGCCGGTGTTGCCGACGACCGTGATCTCGGCGTCGGGTGCGGCCTCCTTCAGTCCACGCAGGAAGCGGGCACCACCGATGCCCCCGGCCAGAACCACAATGCGCTGCATGCGGACAGTCTCTCAGCACGGGACCGCCCCGGCGGGGCGGGGCGTCAGCCGGGCAGCGGACTGCGGGGCGCGTCCACGTCCCGCTCCGCCGGGGCGTACGAGACGGCGTGCGGAGCGTGCACCGGCATCTCGGTGAGGCCGGGGAAGTACACGTGCAGGCTGACGGCCGGCTCGAGGGCGTCGTTGACGACCTCGTGGACGTGACCGGGCGCGAACACCCGCTGCGCGCCGGCGCCGAGCGCACGCTCCCCGCTCGCGGTCCGCTCGGTCAGCTCACCGTCCAGGACGGTGAGCACCCCGGAGGAGGGGCCGTGGCCGTGCGGTCCGCTGCCCTGGCCCGGTACCCAGCTCAGCAGCCAGACCTCGTAGCCGGGCCCGGTGCGCAGCCGGTGGTACCAGCGGGTGGTGGCGTCGTACCGGACGAGCGGGGCCCATGCGGTGCGGTCGGCGGCGATCGTACGGGCCAGGCCGGCGAAACCGGCGACGGTGGAGGGGTGTTCGGGGACGGGCGGCAGGAGGTGGGGGACGGCGAGCGGGTCGCCGGCGATCTCGACGTCGCTGTTCACGGTGGGGAGTTCCTCCGGGGAGCGGTCGGGGCGGGGGAGGGCGGAGCCCGGGGAAGGCACGAGGGCCGGGAGGGGAGGGGAAGCGGAGGAGAGACGGAGGAGAAGAGGGTGGGAGGCCGCGGCGGAAGGGTGCTTCCGCGCCACCGGTCGGGCCGCCGACGGCCTCGGCCGTCCCGGCGGCCCGGTGCGCCCCGGGAACCTCAGAGCCCGGGGAGCCTCGGAACCTCGACCCAGGACCTCAACGGCGGCAACAGCGACAGCGGGCACAGGCAGCGCGAAGGGCCCCGCGGTGGCGGGCCGGGCTGAACGAGCGCATCGCTGGCATGACACCAAGGAGAACGGGTACCTCGTCTCGCTGTCAAACGGCCGTCAACCGGACGGCCCGTTTGGCAGCCGTGTTTCACCACTTCCGGTTGTCGGGGTCGGCGAAAGGTTTATGCGCGCCGGGAGCGGACAAGTGGCGCAACATCCGCACGCACAAACGTCGTTGTGGATCTGTGATCAGAGTGTGATCGAGGTCGCTTCGGAGCGCGGAGGGCAACGCGGCCGGTCCCGGGCGCGTCCTTCCGGACGGGAGGGTCGGTTGGGCGAGATGTCCGGTCTGCCTGTCATGGTTTGTGATGATTTAAACACTTAATGCAAGGTTTTGGTTCCGCAGAGTGAATAACGGGCTCAATAGCAGATCTCGGCTTGACTCGCGTGGATGTACACACTTGTAATTTCACTCGTGTCGTTCGGCCGGGATCGATAACGACAGCATCACGGGGACGTAAAGACAGACGAGGGGCGCGCATGACCGAGCTGTTCGAACAACTGCTGGTCGAAGAGGCGGACGAGGAGCTCGGCTGGCAGGAGCGCGCGTTGTGCGCCCAGACCGACCCCGAGTCCTTCTTTCCCGAGAAGGGCGGTTCCACCAGAGAGGCCAAGAAGGTCTGCCTCGCCTGCGAGGTCCGCTCCGAGTGCCTTGAGTACGCCCTCGCCAACGACGAGCGCTTCGGTATCTGGGGCGGCCTGTCGGAACGCGAGCGCCGCCGCCTGAAGAAGGCCGCCGTCTGACGGACCGGCACCGCCCGTCCCCGCCCTCCCGGCGAACGCCCGCGCAACGCCCCGGCCGTGCGGCCGCCTGACGAAGCGGCGGAAACGACAGAAGCGGCAGAAGAGGCGAAAGAGGAACCGGCGGACCAAACGGCACAGGACGCCGCACGGAACACAGAGCAACCGGTCCGCCCCCGCGCACCGCGCGGGGGCGGACCGCTGCGCGGGTACCAGTACCCGGGACCCCGGACGCCGGGATGCGTTCAGCCATTAGTGTGGGGAGCCGTCCACGACGCGGCCGCCGAGCGCACGGCACCCGCGTCCAGCACACTTCCAGCAGTCCGACGCAGCAGCCTTCCGGGGGGCGACCCCCGGACCCCGGCCGGAGGGCCCCTACCCCGATGTCCGTGCACAGCCACCCGGCGGCCCAGTACGAGGCGGCCACAGCAGCGTTCGCCGCACCACGGCCCGAGGCCGACCCCGGCGGGCCGCCGGAGTTCCCCAAGCACGTCGTCACCGCCGTGCTCGTCTCCCACGACGGCGAGCGCTGGCTGCCCGACGCCCTGGCCGCGATCACCGGCCAGGAGCGACCGGTGCAGGACGTGATCGCCGCCGACACCGGCAGCGCCGACGACTCCGCGCGGCTGGTCACCGAGGCGCTCGGCCCCGACCGCGTACTGCACCTCGCCCGCCGCACCGGCTTCGGCGCGGCGGTCGGCGAGGCGGCCCGCACCGCGCCCGTCCCCGGCCCCGACGACCTGCCCTACCTCAAGCGGCCCAGCGGCTGGGACCCGGTCACCCGGACCTGGCGCGACGACGCCTACGACATGCCCGAACTGCCCTACGGCGAACCCGTCCAGTGGCTCTGGCTGCTGCACGACGACTGCGCGCCCGCGCCGGACGCCCTCGCCGAGCTGCTCCGCGTCGCCGACGCCGACGAGGCGGCCGCCGTCGTCGGCCCCAAGCTGCGCAGCTGGTACAACCGCCGGCAACTGCTGGAGGTCGGCGTCTCCATCGCCGACAGCGGCCGGCGCTGGACCGGCCTGGACCGCCGGGAGCAGGACCAGGGCCAGTACGACCAGGTGCGGCAGGTGCTGTCCGTCTCCACCGCCGGCATGCTCATACGGCGCGACGTCTTCGACCGGCTCGGCGGCTTCGACCGCTACCTGCCGCTGATGCGCGACGACGTGGACCTGTGCTGGCGGGCCCAGGCAGCCGGGCACCGGGTGCTCGTCGCACCCGACGCGGTCGTCCGGCACGCCGAGGCGTCCTCCAGGGAGAGACGGCCCATCGACTGCGTCGGGCGCTCGGTCGCCGGCCCGCACCGCGTGGACAAGGCGGGCGCGGTCTACACGCTGCTCGTCAACGCCCCCGGGAAGAAGCTGCCCTGGGTCCTGCTGCGGCTGGTCGTCGGCACCCTGCTGAGGATGCTCGCCTACCTGGTCGGCAAGGTGCCCGGGCAGGCGCTCGACGAGTTCAGGGGGCTCATGGGCACCCTCCTGCGCCCCGAACGCATCCTCGCGGCCCGGCGCAGACGCGGCAGACCCGCGGTGGCGCACTCGGAACTGCGCTCCCTCTTCCCGCCCCCGGGCGCGACCGTACGCGCCACCGCCGACCAGGTGGCGGGCAGCCTCGCCCGGCGCTCCGACACCGACGTCTCCTCCGGCGCGCGGCACGGCGCCGTCGAGACCGGGCCCGGCGACGACGACGCAGACTTCCTGGAGGTCGAGCAGTTCGCCCGGCTGAAGCGGGTCGCCCGCAGGCCGGGGCCCGTGCTCTTCGCCGTACTCCTCCTCGCCTCTCTGGCCGCCTGCCGCGAACTGCTGGGCGGCGGGGCGCTGGCGGGCGGCGCGCTGCTGCCCGCGCCCGGCTCCGCCGCCGACCTGTGGTCGCGCCACCTGGAGGTCTGGCAGCCCGTCGGCATCGGCGTCGCCGAGTCAGCACCGCCGTACCTGGCGGTCCTCGCCACGCTCGCCACCGTCTTCCTCGGCAGCACCGGGTTCACCCTCACCCTGCTGCTGGTCTGCTCGGTTCCGCTGGCCGGGCTCACCGCCTACTTCGCATCCCGGCCGCTGGTCGGCTCCCGGCTGCTGCGCGCCTGGGGCGCGGTCGCCTACGCCTTCCTGCCCGCCGTCACCGGCGCCCTGGCGGGCGGGCGGCTGGGCACCGCCGTGCTCGCGATCGTCCTGCCGCTGATGGCCCGGGCCGCGGTGGCGGCCTCGGGGCTGCGGCCGGCCGGGGACGGCCGGCCGGGCTGGCGCCCCGTGTGGGCCCTGACGCTCCTGCTCACCCTCACCACCGCCTTCACCCCCGTCGTCTGGCCGGTCACCGCCGTACTCGCGCTGACCGTGCTGGCCCTGCGCGCGCGGCAGCGCGCCCACACCGGGGCGTACGCGGTCCGCGCCGCCGTACTGCTGGTTGTGCCGATGGTGCTGCTGGCGCCGTGGTCGGTGGGACTGCTCACCAGCCCCTCGGCCTTCCTGCGCGAGGCGGGGCTGCCGTACGGCGAGGGCAGCGCCTCCGCCACCGGACTGCTGGCCCTCGACCCCGGCGGGCCCGGGACGGTGGGCGGGACGCTCTTCGCCGGCGTCGTGCTCGCCGCCCTCGCCGCGCTGCTGCGCTCCGAGCGGCGCACCGCGATCCTGGCCGCCTGGGCCACCGCCCTGAGCGGCCTGCTCTTCGCCGCGCTCACCGGCGGCTCCGGCTGGGCCGGGCCCGCCACCCTCGTCTACGGCCTGGGCCTGCTGGCCGCGGCCGTACTCGGCGCCGAGGGCGCGCGCGGGCGGGTCGCGGCCCAGAGCTTCGGCTGGCGGCAGCCGGTCGCGGCCCTCATCGGCCTCGCGGCCGCCGTGGCGCCCCTGGCGGCGGCCGCCGCCTGGATGGTGGGCGGCGCCGACGGGCCGCTGTCGCGGCGCAGCCCGGTGCAGGTCCCGGCGTTCGTCGCCGAGGAGAGCGGCACCCGGGACCGGCCGCGCACCCTCGTCCTCGACGGCGACGCCGGCACCGGTGCCGGGGACGCCGGGGGCAGCACTTCCTCCGCTGCGGCCCGGGTCTCGTACACCCTCGTCCGCGGCTCCGGCGCCCGGCTGGGCGACGGCGACACGGCCCGCGGGGCCGGGGGCGACCGGCGGCTGGACGAGATCGTCGGCAACCTGGTCGCGGGCTCCGGCGCCGACCAGGCCGAGCAGCTCGGCGGCTACGCCGTCCGCTACGTCCTGGTGCGCGACGGCGCGCCTCCCGAGATGAGTGCGGTGCTGGACGCGACACCGGGCCTGTCCAGGCTCAGCCAGGAGGACGGCAGCGCGCTGTGGCGGGTGGACGCCCAGGTCGCCCGGATCACCATCGTCCCTCCGAAGGGGAAGGGCGGCTCGGAGGCCGAGCCGGTGACCGTCGCGGCCGGGCCGGTCGAGGCGCGCACCGGTGTCCCCGCCGGACCCGCCGGGCGGGTGCTGCGGATCGCCGACGCCGCCGATCCCGGCTGGCGGGCCACGCTGGACGGGCGCCCGCTGAAGCCCGTCACCGTGGACGGCTGGGCGCAGGGCTTCGAACTGCCTGCCCGGGGCGGCCGGCTGGAGCTGGTCCACGAGACTCCCGTGACGCACACCGCGTGGGCTTGGGCGCAGGGCTTCCTGGTGCTGGTGGTGCTGGTCATGGCGCTGCCCGGACGCCGCCGCGAGGTCGACGACGACCTGCCCGAGGCGGCCGAGACGGTACCGGCCCAGCCGGTGGAGGGCGAGGGCCGGCGGGCCCGCAGGCTGCGCGCGGCACAGGAGGCGGCGGACGGCCCGCCGCCGGGGACCGCACCGGGACCGGGGCCCGAACCGGAACCGGTACCGGCACCGCGGCCCCAGCCCTCGTACGCGCCGCGGCAGCAGGGCCGGGACGGCTGGGACGGGCGGCAGTACGAGCAGTACGCCGGCCAGGGCGACCCGTACGCACAGGGCGGGCAGTCCCCCCGGCCCCCGTACGGCGGCGCGTACGGCGACACGTACGGCCGCGGCCGGGGCACCCAGGACGGCACGACGTACGGCGACAGGAGCGACCGCGCATGAACCGCACCGCCCATCCCCTGATCGGCGTGGTCGCCGCGCTGGCCGCCGTCACCGGCGTCGCGGCGCTGACCACCCCCGCCGGCGAGCCCGCCGCCGGCCCCGCAGCCGCCCGGCTTCCCGTGGAACGCTCCACACTGGTGTGCCCGCAGCCGGCCTCCTCCGAGGTGGGCGAGACCACGTACACGGCCTACACGCCCAAGGGCGGCGCCGAGCGCAGGGGGAGCGCGGGGAGCGGGGCCGGACTGCTGCCGGCCGGGAGCACCCTGGAAGGCGGCGGCCGCGGCAGCGAGGACGGGAAGAAGGCCGACGGGCCCGACCCCGTCGTCCCCCTGGAGAAGCCCGGTGTCCCGGTCGCCGCCGAGGCGGACAGCAGCGGTTCGCCCGCGCTGACCGGCTCGGCCGACGGAAGCCTCGCCCCCGGCTGGACGGTCCAGCAGACCACCCTCGTCACCGCGGGCACCGGCCGCGGGCTGCTGGGCGTGTCCTGCACGGTGCCCGGCACCGAGTTCTGGTTCCCCGGCGCGAGCACCGCGAAGTCGCGCCACGACTACATCCACCTCACCAACCCCGACGACGCCCCGGCCGTGGTCGACCTGGAGCTGTACGGCAAGGACGGCTCGGTGAAGACCGAGAGCGGCGAGGGCATCAACGTCCCCGGCCGCTCCACGGTCCCCGTGCTGCTCTCCACGCTCTCGCGGGAGCCGGTCACCAATGTGGTCCTGCACGTGGTGGCGCGCAGCGGCCGGATCGGGGCCCAGGTGCAGTCGCTCGACGAGAAGCTCGGCGGCGACTGGCTGACGGCCTCCGCCGGCTCCCGCGGCTCCCTGGTCCTGCCGGGCATCCCGGCCGATGCCACCGCCGTACGCCTGGTCGCCTTCGCGCCCGGTGGGAAGGACGCGGACCTGAAGGTGCGGCTGGCCACCCCCACCGGCGCCATCACCCCCGCGGGCCAGGAGACCCTCCACGTCAGGAGCGGTACGACCGTCGCCGTGGACCTCGGCGACGTGACCAGGGGCGAGCCCGGCTCGCTGATCCTCTCCCCGGCCGAGGAGGGCGGCGGCGCCCGGGTCGTGGCGGCGCTGCGGGTGCTGCGCGGCGAGGGGACGCGGCAGGAGACGGCGTTCATCCCCGCCACCGCGCCCGTTCGGGAGCGGGCGTCCGCGGCCGGGAGCGACGCCGGTGCGGAGAGCGGCGAGGACGGCGGTACGGTCCTGTCGCTGGTGGCGCCGGGGAAGGCCGCGAAGGTGCGGGTGACCGCGTCGGCGGGCAGCGGCGGCGGCGAACCGGTCAGCAGGACGCTCGAGCTCAAGGCCGGCACCACGACGGCCGTCGACGATCTGCGGCCCGAGGGCGCGAAGGGGCACTACGCGCTCACTGTCGAACGGCTGTCGGGCGGGACGGTGCACGCGGCCCGGACGCTGTCCCTGGTGGACGACGGCGTCCCGATGTTCACCGTGCAGACGCTCCCGGACGACCGGGGGACGGTGGCGGTGCCGCGGGCCGGGCAGGACCTGTCGGTGCTCGTCGACTGAGCGCGCGTACGGCGGGCCGGGCCCGGGTGGCGCCCCTCAAGGGCGCGGCCCGGGCCCGTTCCCGTCTCAGTCCTGCCCGTAACGCGGGTCGATCGACTCCGGGGCCAGTCCGAGGAGTTCGGCGACCTGTTCGACGACCACCTCGTGGACGAGCAGCGCCCGGTCGTCGCGCGTCCTGGCGCGCAGTTCGATGGGCCGCCGGTAGACGACGACGCGGTCGGGGCGGCCGTCCCGCGCGGCCGCGTACCGGCCGAGCGGCACGCTGTCCGGTCCGCCGAGCCAGCCGTCGATCCAGCCGTCGGGCCCGCCCCCGCCCTCCGGTGCGGCCGGCGGCACCTCCTGCACCACGAACTCCACCCCGGACAGTTGCGGCCACTGCCTCTCCAGCCGGTCGGCGGAGTCGCGCACCAGGTCGTCGAAGGCGTCGGCGCGGCTCATGGCGAGCGGCACCTGGGGCGGCGCGATGGGGCCGCGCATGCCGCGTCCATGGCGATCCCGGCGACGCGGTCGCGGATCGGGCCGGCGGGGCGGTACGGGGTTGCTCATCACCTTGAGAGTAGCCGTCCGGAGGGGACCGGGGAGCGGGGACGACGCGACCCCGCCCTCCCGCACCGCCGTCGCGGGCCGTCGCGCACAGCCGCGCACCGTCGCACACGGCCCCGCGCGTCCCGGGGCACGGGGCGGCGGCCGCCACCGGCTGCCGGAGACCGGCCGGTTCTGTTTTCCCACGGTGCCGTTTCGGACAACCCCCCGATCGATGCTCGCTCCTCGATGACGGAATCCGAACGAAGGGGTAACGGTGCCTATGTCCGGCTTCCGCCCCGCCGCCAACCGGACTTTTCCGGCCCCCGCCAGGCCGGCCCGTCCGCCGCCGCGGCGCGGGATCCCGGCGGGCCGCCACGACACAACAGGGTGACCTCCCGGAGAGTCGTCGCGGCCCGCTCAAGAGTGCGGTACCGTCCAACATCGTGAGCCCTGTACGTCGCTGTTCGCGCACCGCGTGCGGCCGCCCTGCCGTGGCGACGCTGACGTACGTCTACGCGGACTCGACGGCCGTCCTCGGCCCCCTCGCCACCTACGCCGAACCACACTGCTACGACCTGTGCTCGGAGCACTCGGAGCGGCTGACCGCCCCGCGCGGCTGGGAGGTCGTCCGCCTCGCCGTGGACGCGGGCCCCGCCCGCCCCAGCGGCGATGATCTCGAAGCCCTGGCCAACGCCGTCCGCGAGGCCGCCCGCACCCCGCAGCGCAGGAAGCCGGCCCCCACCGAGCAGCCCGGCTCCGGCGGCGTGCGCGAGACGGATCTGATGGAGGTGGCCCGACGTGGCCACCTGCGGGTACTGCGGTCCCCCGAGAACTGATCGCCCCGTTACATTTGGGGTGTCACCAGATACTCCAGAAGGGGTGGACCGTGCCTGACCTGTCACACATCGTGAAGGCGTACGACGTACGTGGTGTGGTGCCCGACCAGTGGGACGAACCCCTCGCCGAGCTGTTCGGCGCGGCGTTCGCGACGGTCACGGACGCGAGCGCGATCGTGGTCGGACACGACATGCGCCCCTCCTCGCCGGGCCTGTCGCGGGCCTTCGCACGGGGAGCGGCCGCCCGCGGCGCCGACGTCACCGAGATCGGCCTGTGCTCCACCGACCAGCTCTACTTCGCCAGCGGCCGGCTCGGCCTGCCCGGCGCTGTGTTCACCGCCAGCCACAACCCCGCCCGGTACAACGGCATCAAGATGTGCCGGGCCGGCGCCGCCCCCGTCGGCCAGGACACCGGCCTGGCCGACATCCGCGCACTGGTGGAGCAGTGGGCCGCCACCGGGGCTCCCGGGCCGGTGGAGAAGCCGGGAACGATCACGAGGCGGGATGTGCTGGCCGACTACGCGGCCCATCTGCGTTCGCTGGTCGACCTCACCGCCATCCGCCCGCTGAAGGCCGTCGTCGACGCGGGCAACGGCATGGGCGGCCACACCGTCCCCACTGTCCTCGACGGTCTGCCCGTCGAGCTGGACGCGATGTACTTCGAGCTCGACGGCACCTTCCCCAACCACGAGGCCAACCCGCTGGATCCGGCCAACATCGTCGACCTCCAGGCCCGGGTGCGGGAGACCGGCGCCGACATCGGCCTGGCCTTCGACGGCGACGCCGACCGCTGCTTCGTCGTCGACGAACGCGGCGAGCCCGTCCCACCCTCGGCGATCACCGCCCTGGTGGCCGAGCGCGAGCTGGCCGAGCACCCCGGCTCCACCGTGATCCACAACTGCATCACCTCCTGGTCCGTCCCCGAGGTCGTCAAGGAGGCGGGCGGCACCCCGGTGCGCACCCGGGTGGGCCACTCCTTCATCAAGGAGGAGATGGCACGCACCGGCGCGGTCTTCGGCGGCGAGCACTCGGCGCACTACTACTTCCGGGACTTCTGGAACGCCGACACCGGCATGCTCGCCGCCCTCCACGTCCTGGCCGCACTCGGCGAACAGCGGGGCACCCTTTCGGAACTGGTAGCCCGGTACGACCGCTACGCCGCCTCCGGTGAGATCAACAGCACCGTCGAGGACCAGGCGGGAAGCGCGGCCGCGGTGAAGGCCGCCTACTTTGGCCGCGAGGGCCTGACGCTGGACGAGCTGGACGGTCTGACGGTCACGTCGCCGGACTGGTGGTTCAACCTCCGCCCCTCCAACACCGAGCCGCTGCTGCGCCTGAACGTCGAGGCACGCGACGCGGAGACGGCCGCCAGGGTCCGCGACGAGGTGCTGGCGATCGTCCGCGCCTGACGGCCGGGCCGTCGGGCACCGCACGGCGGCGCCGGGGCCGGCCACCGGTTCCGGCGCCGCCGTGCCGTGGCGCGGTGCCGCCCGCCACGGCACCCGCCGACGGGGAGCGGCCCCCCGGCGGTACGCTGACCGCACGACAGCACCACGAAGCAGCACAGCACCCGCCCCGAAGGGACGCACCCCATGCCGCTCGAAGCCGGTCTCCTGGAGATCCTCGCCTGCCCGGCGTGCCACTCCCCCCTCCACGAGGAGGGCGACGAACTGGTCTGCGGCGGCAGCGAGTGCAAACTGGCGTACCCCGTCCGGGACGGCATCCCCGTCCTCCTCGTCGACGAGGCACGCCGTCCCGACTGAGCACGACCGCCCCCGGCGACCGGAGAGGCCGCACATGCTGGACGAGACCCTGCTCGACGCCCCCGACGCCCTGGCCGGAGCCGACACCCACGGCCTGCTGCGCGGGGCCGCCGCCTCCGGCGCCCGCGCCCGTACGGCCCTGCGGCACGCCGCCGAGGCGGGACTGACCGAACTGCGTCCCGACGGCCGCCCCCGCGCCATCCTCGTCGCCGGCAGCGGACCGGCCGTCGCCTGCGTCGCCGACCTCCTCGCGGCCTTCGGCAACGGGGCCGTCCCCGTCATGCCGCTCCACCCCACGGGCTCCCTGCCCGACCCCGGCGCGCTGCGCTGGACGCTGCCGGGCTGGGCCGGTCCCCTGGACCTGCTGCTGCTCGCCACCCCGGACGGCCACGAGGGCGGCCTGACCGCACTCGCCGAGCAGGCGTACCGCCGGGGCTGCAACGTCGTATCCGTCAGCCCCGCCCCCGCTCCGCTGGCCGAGGCGACCATCCAGGCCCGCGGCCTGGCCGTACCGCTGGCGGAGGCGCCCGGCGAACACTACGAGGGCCCCGACCCGCGCGACGCCTACGAGCGGCAGAGCCCGGCCCCGCCCGCCGCCCCCGGTGTCCTGTGGGCGCTGCTCACCCCGCTCCTCGCCCTGGCAGACCGGCTCGGCCTGGCCACCGCCGGCCCCGAGGGGCTCGCCGCGCTCGCCGACCGCCTCGACCGGGTCGCCGAGCGATGCGGCCCCGCCGCCGCCACCTACGGCAACCCCGCCAAGACCCTGGCCGCGGAACTCTCCGACGCGCTGCCGCTGCTGTGGAGCGAGGGCACCGTCGCGGCGGCTGCCGCCCGCCACTTCGCCACCACCCTCACCTCGCTCGTCGGCCGCCCGGCGCTGGCCGCCCTCCTGCCGGAGGCGCTCACCACACACGGCGCCCTGCTGACCGGTTCCTTCGCGGGCGCGGAGAACACCGACGACTTCTTCCGGGACAGGGTGGAGGAGCCCGAGGCGATGCGCGCCCGGATCGTCCTCCTGCGTGAGGGCCCCCCGGCTGCCCACTCCGCCGCCGTCGCCGCCCGCGACCTGGCGTACGGGCACGGCGCCCCGGTCAGCGAACTGGAGCCGGCCGAGGGCAGCACCACGCTCGAGGCCACCGCCGAACTGCTCGCCACAGTGGACTTCGCCGCCGTCTACCTCGCGCTCGCCGGCGGCGAGCGGCGCTGACGGGGGCGCCCGCCCCGGGCCGTCGGCACAGTCAGAGCCGTCAGAGCCCGGACGACGAGGTCCGGGCCCGGAACAAGGACCCGAGAACCCAAGGACACCATCCCGCATGGACCTCCTCACCAACACCGTGCGCCCCTACGCCTGGGGCTCCACCACAGCCATCCCCGAACTGCTCGGCACCGAGCCCACCGGCGAGCCGCAGGCCGAACTGTGGATGGGAGCCCACCCCGGCGCGCCGTCACGGACCGACCGCGGAGGCGGGACACCCCTGTCGGAGGCGATCGCGGCCGACCCCGAGGGCGAGCTGGGCCCGGCGGCCGTCGAGGCGTTCGGACCGCGGCTGCCGTTCCTGCTCAAGGTGCTGGCGGCCGCCTCCCCGCTCTCCCTCCAGGTGCACCCCGACCTCGCCCAGGCCAGGGAGGGCTTCGCCGACGAGGAGGAGCGCGGCATCCCGGCCGGCGCCCCGCACCGCAACTACAAGGACGCCAACCACAAACCCGAACTCGTCTGCGCCCTCACGCCCTTCACCGGCCTGTGCGGCTTCCGCCGCCCCGCCGGGACCGCCGACCTGCTGGAGGCCCTGGACGTCGGCGGCCTCAAGCCGTACGCGGACATCCTGCGCGCCCGGCCCGAGGACGAGGCGCTGAGCGAGGTGCTGACCGCCGTACTCTCCGCCGACCGGGAGGCGATCGCGGAGACCGTCGGCGCGGCGGCCGCGGCGGCACGGCGACTGGCGGCCGGGGAAGGACCGTACGCCCGGGAGTACGCCGCCTACGCCGGTATCGCCGGCCACTACCCCGGCGATCCGGGTGTCCTGGCCGCGACGCTGCTCAACGTCGTGCGCCTGGAGCCCGGTGAAGCCCTCTACCTCGGTGCCGGCGTCCCGCACGCCTACCTCGGCGGCCTGGGCGTGGAGCTGATGGCCAACTCCGACAACGTGCTGCGCTGCGGCCTGACCCCCAAGCACGTGGACGTCCCCGAACTGCTGCGCGTCGTCCGCTTCGAGCCGATGGAGCCGGAGGTGCTGCGGCCGCGCGCCACGTCCGGGGGCGAGGAGGTGTACGCGGCGCCCGTCGACGAGTTCCGGCTCTCCCGGTACGTTCTGGCGCCCGGCTCCGAGCCGCACGACCTGGAAGACCGCACGCCCCAGATCCTGCTGTGCACGGAAGGGGAGATCACCCTGCGGGAGGTGACCGCGGGCGGTGCGGGCGGCGAACTCGTCCTCCCCCGGGGCCGGTCGGCCTTCGTACGGGCGGGCGAGCGCGTCGCGGTTCTCGGCAGCGGCACTCTCTTCCGCGCGACGGTGGCCGTGTAGCCGCGGCCGAGGGCCTTGTCCGGGAACCGGCCGGGAGGCCCCCGGGAGCGCCTTCCTTCCGCCGGTCTTCCAACGCGGTGATCCCCGGCTTCTGTTGGCGGCTGGGCCGTCACGGGCGTGTGGTAGCTTCTGTCTGCTCCGAGAGGGGCCGGTTCGGGCTGGACCGCAGCCTTCGGGCTGAAAGCCCCCCTCCTCCAGGCGGGGGAGCGGAGTCACGAGTGCGTCAGGCGGAACCAGGACGATGAGTGCATCGGGCGGAAACAAGGCGATCGTCGCCGCACTGGGCGCCAACCTGTCCATCGCCGTCGCCAAGTTCGCGGCGTTCGCCTTCAGCGGCTCCTCGTCGATGCTTGCGGAGGGCGTCCACTCCGTCGCCGACTCGGGCAACCAGGCACTGCTGCTGCTCGGCCACAAGAAGGCGAAGAGGAAGGCGAGCGAGGAGCACCCCTTCGGATACGGGCGCGAGCGCTACATCTACTCCTTCCTCGTGGCCATCGTCCTGTTCTCGGTCGGCGGCCTCTTCGCCCTCTACGAGGGCTACGAGAAGATCCGGCACCCGCACGAACTCTCGCACTGGTACTGGCCGGTGGGCGTCCTGGTCTTCGCGATCATCGCCGAGATCTTCTCCTTCCGGACCGCGATTAAGGAGTCCAACGAGATCCGCGGCACGCAGTCGTGGACGGCGTTCGTCCGGCGGGCCAAGGCGCCCGAGCTGCCGGTCGTGCTCCTGGAGGACCTCGGCGCCCTGGTCGGCCTCGTCCTGGCCCTGGCCGGCGTCGGGCTGGCGCTCCTGACCGGCGACCCGGTCTGGGACGGCATCGGCACCATCTGCATCGGTGTGCTGCTCGTCCTCATCGCGATCATCCTCGCCGTGGAGACCAAGTCCCTGCTGCTGGGCGAGTCGGCCGACCCGGAGGCGCTCGGCAAGATCCGCGAGGCGATCGTCGACGGTGAGCGGGTCACCCGGATCATCCACATGCGCACGCTCCACCTCGGGCCGGAGGAGCTGCTGGTCGCCGCCAAGATCGCGGTGGAGAGCCACGAGTCGGCGACCGAGATCGCCCGGGCGATCGACGAGGCCGAGCACCGCATCCGCGCGGCGGTCCCGATCGCCCGTGTGATCTACCTGGAGCCGGACATATACCGGGCGGACGAGACGAAGGACGCCGCCGTGGCGCTCTGAGCGGCGGCACGGCGACACCGACGCGGAAGCGGCCCGGGACGGAACCTTCCCGGGCCGCTTCCGCGTCACGGCCGTCCCCGCTCCCATGGCCGGAATCCCACGGTGCCGCCCGTCTTCCGGAGCCCTGTCCCGTCCGGGTGACGCACCGAACGTGTAGCCTCGGGGAGGCACAGACGTCGCTGCTGATGGCGGTCGGGCGGCCGCACGGGCCGGCCGAGGGAGAGAGGGCCTCCGACGGACTGCGCTGCGGCCGGGGGACACGTACGTTCGTATGGTGCGTACGGTGACGGCGGCACACGACGGCGGACCGCCGTCGTGCCCGGGTCCCGCGCACCTGCCCGCTGCCGCAGACCAGCCAGCCGTACCACCTCGACCGATTCCGAGGAGCAGCTCTCACATGACGACGACCGACGCGCCCACCGGCGCATCGACCGACGCAACCGCCACTTCGACCGGCGCTTCGACCGGTACAGCACGGGACTTCAAGGTGGCGGATCTGTCCCTGGCGGCGTTCGGCCGCAAGGAGATCACGCTGGCCGAGCACGAGATGCCCGGCCTGATGGCCATTCGCCGCGAGTACGCCGCCGCCCAGCCGCTGGCCGGGGCGCGGATCACCGGTTCGCTGCACATGACGGTGCAGACGGCCGTGCTGATCGAGACCCTGGTGGCGCTGGGCGCGCGGGTGCGCTGGGCCTCCTGCAACATCTTCTCCACCCAGGACCACGCCGCCGCCGCCATCGCGGTCGGCCCGGACGGCACCCCCGACGACCCGCGGGGCGTACCCGTCTTCGCCTGGAAGGGCGAGAGCCTGGAGGAGTACTGGTGGTGCACCGAGCAGGCGCTGACCTGGCCGGGCGAGCCCACCGGCGGGCCGAACATGATCCTGGACGACGGCGGTGACGCCACGCTGCTGGTCCACAAGGGCGTGGAGTACGAGAAGGCCGGCTCGGTGCCGGACGTCTCCACGGCCGAGTCCGAGGAGCACGCGGTCATCCTGGGCCTGCTGGGCCGCACCCTGGGGGAGGACCCCACCAAGTGGACGCGGCTGTCGTCGGAGATCCGCGGGGTGACGGAGGAGACCACCACCGGGGTGCACCGGCTGTACGAGATGCAGCGCGACGGCGTGCTGCTCTTCCCGGCGATCAACGTCAACGACTCGGTGACCAAGTCGAAGTTCGACAACAAGTACGGCTGCCGCCACTCGCTGATCGACGGGATCAACCGCGCCACCGACGTACTCATCGGCGGCAAGGTGGCCGTGGTGTGCGGGTACGGCGATGTGGGCAAGGGGTGTGCGGAGTCGCTGCGCGGCCAGGGCGCGCGGGTGATCGTCACCGAGATCGACCCGATCTGCGCGCTGCAGGCGGCGATGGACGGTTACCAGGTCGCCACCCTGGAGGACGTGGTGGAGACCGCGGACATCTTCGTCACCACGACCGGCAACAAGGACATCATCCTCGCCGAGCACATGACGCGGATGAAGCACCAGGCGATCGTGGGCAACATCGGCCACTTCGACAACGAGATCGACATGGCCGGCCTGGCGGCGGTCCCCGGCGTCGTCAAGGACGAGGTCAAGCCGCAGGTCCACACCTGGACCTTCCCCGACGGAAAGTCGATCATCGTACTGTCCGAGGGTCGGCTGCTGAACCTGGGCAACGCCACCGGGCATCCGTCGTTCGTGATGTCCAACTCCTTCGCCAACCAGACCATCGCCCAGATCGAGCTGTTCACCAAGCCCGACGCCTACCCCGTGGGGGTGTACGTGCTGCCCAAGCACCTGGACGAGAAGGTCGCCCGTCTCCATCTGGAGGCGCTGGGGGCGAAGCTGACCGTGCTGCGTCCGGAGCAGGCCGCCTACATCGGCGTGCCCGTCGAGGGCCCGTACAAGCCCGACCACTACCGCTACTGACACCGACGCCGGCACACGGCACGTCACACAGCAGACAGGCGACACCGTCAGGCCCCCGCTCCACGGCGGGGGCCTGGCCCGTAAGGAACCCGTCATGCCCCGCGGCCGCTACTCAGTCCACGACCCGCACGACCGCGCCCCCCTGGGCGAGGAGCACTTCCAGTGCGCCACCGGCCCGTCCGGCTGGCGGTACGTCTCACAGCTCACCGACCCTTCCGGCGAACGCGCGGGCTCGGTCGACCTCACCCTGGACGGCCTCGGCCGCCCCCTCCGCCTCGAACTGACCACCCCCCGCTGGCAGGTGCGCGGCGCCGCCCTCGACGGCGTGACCTGGGTACGCGCCGACCCGGCCGGAGAGCACGCGCAGGAGGGCAACGCGCCCGCCCATGCCTTCACCGGCGCGTCCCCCGCGTTCCTCGTCGCCATCGCCCGGCTGCTGCGTCCTGCGCCCGGCGCACCGGCCGCCCGCGTCCGCCTCGTGGCCTTCGCGCCCCCCGTACTCGCCCCCCGCACCCTCGACCAGGCCTGGGCGCTGGTGGACAGCGAAGCGCACGCCACCGACAGCGGCCCGCTGACCGTGGACCACTACCGGGTCGACGATCTGGAGACGGGCGAGCGGCACTCCGTGCACATCGCCGGGGACGTCGTCCTGGCCGCCCCCGGCATCGAGCTGGAGGACCTGGAGTCACCGCCGTCGACGTTCGGCTGACCCGCCCGGCCGGGCTGCCGGACCGGCGTCAGGCCGGGGGAACGAAGCCGGTAGGCGGTCCGTCCGCCTCGCCGCCGTCACTGGCACCGGCAGAAGGCTGCCGCGGAGACGGCGCGGGTGCCGGAGGGGCGGAGGGAGGGGAGGCGGGGGGAGTCGCCGGAGGCGGGGAGACCGGCCACGCGGAGCCGTTCCGCCCGGCCTCCGGCCGGGCGTCTTCCCCGAAGGCCCGCCGCGCGTCCCGCCCCTGCCGCTCGGCCACCACACCGGACAGGTACACGGCCGGGGGCATACCCTCCGGTACGGGGGCCCCGGTGAAGCCCGCCACGTCGGCCGCCAGACGCTGCGCCATCGACCAGCCCACCTGCGGATCGAGCTGGTCCGCACGCAGCAGGTACTGCCGTACGGCCAGCCACAGACCGTCCGGCACCCGCGACAGGTCCAGCCCCGCGAAGTGCCCG
>NZ_JBIHML010000001.1:3760000-5931859 GCF_043660855.1 Streptomyces shinuiensis
GGCCCTACCGGGTTACTGACCTTAGCCAAACTCCGAATGCCGGCAAGTCAGAGCGCGGCAGTGAGACTGTGGGGGATAAGCTCCATGGTCGAGAGGGAAACAGCCCAGAGCATCGACTAAGGCCCCCAAGCGTGTGCTAAGTGGGAAAGGATGTGGAGTCGCAGAGACAACCAGGAGGTTGGCTTAGAAGCAGCCATCCTTGAAAGAGTGCGTAATAGCTCACTGGTCAAGTGATTCTGCGCCGACAATGTAGCGGGGCTCAAGCACACCGCCGACGTCGTGTCATCGGCACATCAACCTCCAACGGGGGTGTCGATGGGTAGGGGAGCGTCGTGTGCCGGGTGAAGCCGCGCCGGAAGGCAGTGGTGGACGGTTCACGAGTGAGAATGCAGGCATGAGTAGCGATACAGGAGTGGGAAACTCCTGCGCCGATTGACCAAGGGTTCCTGGGTCAAGCTGATCTGCCCAGGGTAAGTCGGGGCCTAAGGCGAGGCCGACAGGCGTAGTCGATGGATAACCGGTTGATATTCCGGTACCCGCTGTGGAGCGCAAGGGCCGAGCCCGGTGATGCTAAGTCCGTGAAGCCGCCCGTGCCCTTCGGGGTGCGGTGCCGGTGGAGCCGACGGCCCGATCCGGTAGTAGGTGAGTGATGGGGTGACGCAGGAAGGTAGTCCAGCCCGGGCGGTGGTTGTCCCGGGGTAAGGGTGTAGGGCGCCAGGCAGGTAAATCCGTCTGGCACGAGGCCTGAGACCTGATGCCGAGCCGATGGTGGCGAAGTGGATGATCCTATGCTGTCGAGAAAAGCCTCTAGCGAGTTGCACGGCGGCCCGTACCCCAAACCGACTCAGGTGGTCTGGTAGAGAATACCGAGGCGTTCGGGTGAACTATGGTTAAGGAACTCGGCAAAATGCCCCCGTAACTTCGGGAGAAGGGGGGCCACATCCGGTGATCGCCCGTGCGGTGTGAGCCGGGGGTGGCCGCAGAGACCAGCGAGAAGCGACTGTTTACTAAAAACACAGGTCCGTGCGAAGCCGTAAGGCGAGGTATACGGACTGACGCCTGCCCGGTGCTGGAACGTTAAGGGGACCGGTCAGTCATCCTTCGGGGTGGCGAAGCTGAGAACTTAAGCGCCAGTAAACGGCGGTGGTAACTATAACCATCCTAAGGTAGCGAAATTCCTTGTCGGGTAAGTTCCGACCTGCACGAATGGCGTAACGACTTCTCGACTGTCTCAACCATAGGCCCGGTGAAATTGCACTACGAGTAAAGATGCTCGTTTCGCGCAGCAGGACGGAAAGACCCCGGGACCTTTACTACAGCTTGATATTGGTGTTCGGTTCGGCTTGTGTAGGATAGGTGGGAGCCGGTGAAGCATGCACGCCAGTGTGTGTGGAGGCGTTGTTGAAATACCACTCTGGTCGTGCTGGATGTCTAACCCGGGTCCGTGATCCGGATCGGGGACAGTGTCTGGTGGGTAGTTTAACTGGGGCGGTTGCCTCCCAAAGGGTAACGGAGGCGCCCAAAGGTTCCCTCAGCCTGGTTGGTCATCAGGTGGTGAGTGTAAGTGCACAAGGGAGCTTGACTGTGAGACTGACGGGTCGAGCAGGGACGAAAGTCGGGACTAGTGATCCGGCGGTGGCTGGTGGAAGCGCCGTCGCTCAACGGATAAAAGGTACCCCGGGGATAACAGGCTGATCTTCCCCAAGAGTCCATATCGACGGGATGGTTTGGCACCTCGATGTCGGCTCGTCGCATCCTGGGGCTGGAGTCGGTCCCAAGGGTTGGGCTGTTCGCCCATTAAAGCGGTACGCGAGCTGGGTTTAGAACGTCGTGAGACAGTTCGGTCCCTATCCGCTGCGCGCGCAGGAGTCTTGAGAAGGGCTGTCCCTAGTACGAGAGGACCGGGACGGACGAACCTCTGGTGTGCCAGTTGTTCTGCCAAGGGCATGGCTGGTTGGCTACGTTCGGGAGGGATAACCGCTGAAAGCATCTAAGCGGGAAGCCTGCTTCGAGATGAGGGCTCCCACCCCCTGGAGGGGGTAAGGCTCCCGGGAGACGACCGGGTTGATAGGCCGGAGATGGAAGCTCCGCAAGGGGTGGAGTTGACCGGTACTAATAGGCCGAGGGCTTGTCCGTAGATGTTCGCGTCCACTGTGTGGGTTCTGAGACCACGAACGGCCTCGGCAGGTTTTTCGGGGTTCTAATTGAACAGTGTGCTTGTTCGCTTGGAACACTCGAGTGGTGTTTCGGTGGTCAGAGCGAGAGGGAAACGCCCGGTTACATTCCGAACCCGGAAGCTAAGCCTTTCAGCGCCGATGGTACTGCACGGGGGACCGTGTGGGAGAGTAGGACGCCGCCGAACAGTTTTTCAGCCTCGGTCTTCGAGTTTCGGCTCGGAGACCGAGGCTTTTTTGCGTTCACGGTTTCCCCTGCCGTGATCAACAGACGGCGGACTACGTGGGTCGGAGCGTGCGATGCGGGGCCGGCGGCACAGTTCCTGGAAGCGCCCACCGTCCGGGGAGTTCGGCTGTACGTGCACGAGGATCGACACCGACCCCGAGCCTCGGCGGTTGAGGGCTCAGAGGCGGCCGGCGGCCTTGAGGGCGAGGTAGGCGTCGGCCAGGGCGGGGGCGAGCTCGTCGGGGATGGCGTCCACGACGGTGACACCGCGGCGGCGGAGCCGGGATGCGGTGTGGCGGCGTTCCGCTTGAGCCCGGGCCGCGGCCGCGGCTTCGTAGACGGCGTCGAGTGTGCCGCGTGCGGCGGCCATCTCCTTGATGCGGGGGTCGGCGACCGATGCGACCATGACCGTGTGGCGCTGGGTCAGGAGCGGGAGCACGGGGAGCAGGCCCTCCTCCACGGGGGAGGAGTCAAGGCCGGTGAACAGGACGACGAGCGAGCGCTGAGGAGCGTTGCGGAGGACGGTCGAGGCCATGCCCCGGGCATCGGACTCGATCAGTGCCGGTTCGAGCGGCGCCATCGTTGTGACCAGTGCGGGCAGCAGATCGCGGGCGGTTCGGCCCCGGACCGTGGCGCGCACCTGGCGGTCGTAGGCCAGGAGGTCGAATCGGTCGCCCGCGCGGGCTGAGAGGGCGGCCAGCAGCAGGGCGGCGTCCATCGCGGCGTCGAGACGCGGGATGTCGCCCACGCGGCCGGCCGAGGTGCGCCCGGTGTCGAGGACGGCCAGGATGCGGCGGTCGCGTTCGGGGCGCCAGGTGCGGACGGCGACCGCGCTCTGGCGGGCGGTGGCACGCCAGTCGATGGACCGGGTGTCATCGCCGGGGATGTACTCGCGGAGGCTGTCGAACTCGGTGCCCTCGCCGCGGGTGAGGACGCTGGTGCGCCCGTCGAGTTCACGGAGCCGGGAGAGCCGTGCGGGGAGGTGCTTGCGGCTGGTGAAGGGCGGCAGGACGCGCACCGTCCAGGGGACGGAGTGACTGCCCTGGCGGGCGGCGAGGCCGAGCGGCCCGTACGAGCGCACGGTGACGCGGGCGGCGTGGTGGTCGCCGCGCCGGGTCGGGCGCAGCCGCGTGGTGAGGAGGCGGCGTTCCCCGCCGGGTACGGTCAGCCGGTGCCGGGAGCCGGTGATCTCGGAGCCGGTGGCCCAGACGCTGGGCGGCCATGCGTCGCGGAGGTGTGCGCGGAGCGGGCGCCCGGCGGGGTTGGTGACGGCGAGCCGCACTTCGACAGAATCACCGAGTCGAACTGATGTATCACCGGAACGGGTGAAAAGGAGCTTTCGGACTGGTGCCGCGCGTCCCAGGTCGTAAAGAATTGCGAGCAGCAGGGGGAGCTCGACGGCGAGCAGGCCGGTCCAGCTCGGCAGCAGGAAGCCGACGAGAAGCGCGCCGAGGGCGGCGATGAGGGCTGTACGTCCGGTGAGAGCCATCGGTCAGTTCGCGTCGCCTTCAGCGGGGCACGGGGACATGAGCGAGCAGTGAGGAGATCACGCTGTCCGCGGTGACGCCCTCCATCTCGGCCTCGGGGCGCAGTTGGATGCGGTGTCGCAGCGTGGGCAGGGCGAGCGCTTTCACATCGTCGGGGGTGACGTAGTCGCGTCCGGTGAGCCAGGCCCAGGCTCGGGCGGTGGACAGTAGTGCGGTGGCGCCGCGTGGTGAGGCGCCCAGCGAGAGCGAGGGGGATTCACGGGTGGCACGGCAGATATCGACGACGTAGCCGGCGACTTCGGGGGAGACGGATGTCTTGGCGACCGCTGCTCGGGCCGCGTCGAGTTCCGCGGGGCCGGCCACACGGCGTACACCGGCGGCGATGAGATCGCGGGGGTCGAAGCCCTCGGCATGCCTGGAGAGGACCTTGATCTCCTCCTCTCTGGAAGGCAGCGACACCTGGAGCTTGAGCAGGAACCGGTCGAGCTGGGCTTCGGGGAGGGGGTAGGTGCCCTCGTACTCGACGGGGTTCTGGGTGGCGGCCACCAGGAAGGGGTCGGGGAGCTTGCGTGCGGTGCCCTCGACGGTGACCTGCCGTTCCTCCATGGCTTCGAGCAGGGATGCCTGGGTCTTCGGCGGAGTGCGGTTGATCTCGTCGGCGAGGAGGAGATTGGTGAAGACCGGGCCGGGCTGGAAGGAGAACTCGGCCGTGCGGTTGTCGTAGATGAGCGAGCCGGTGACATCGCTCGGCATCAGATCGGGGGTGAACTGGACACGCTTGGTGTCGAGTTCGAGTGTGGCGGCCAGGGCTCGGACGAGAAGGGTCTTGGCGACGCCCGGAACGCCCTCCAGCAGTACGTGTCCGCGGCAGAGCAGGGCGACGACGAGTCCGGTGACGGTGGCGTCCTGGCCGACCACGGCCTTGGAGATCTCGCCGCGCAGAGCCTCTAGGGCGGCGCGGGCGCTGTCTGCGGAGGGGGCGCTCACGGGGTGCGGTCCTTGTCTCTCGGAGATGGGGTGATGCGGCGTTCGAGGAGGTCGAGTCGGTCGGCGAGCCGGACGAGGGCTTCGTCGTCCATGGGTGCCGGGCCGAACAGGAGGCCGTGGATCTGGACGCCGTCGTCTCCGGTATGCGCGGCGACGGCCGGGCACAGGGCCTCGGAGCGGTGGGCCTGTGCAGTGGGTACGCCGACGAGAGGGGCGATCCGGGTGCGGGTGGCCGAGCGCAGGGCTTCGGCGGCGCGTCCGCGTGCGTTCGCCCGGCGGTAGAGGCGGGCGCGGCCTTCGGTCGCCTCGGACGCCGGGACGGCCACGGGCAGTCGTTCGGGGACGAGAGGGCCCAGGCGCCTGGCTCGCCAGAGTGCGGCGAGGACAGCGGCGATCGCGAGCTGGAGAGCGCCCCACCTCCAGCCGGAGGGGATGAGGTCGAAGAAGTTCTCGTTGCCGCCGTCGGTGGCGGCGTCGTCGTCCAGGGAAGGGAGGTACCAGACCAGATGGGGACGGGAACCGAGGAGTTGCAGGGTGAGCGAGGCGTTGCCGTGGTCGTCGAGACGGTGGTTGTACAGCAGGTCCGGGGCGCCGAGTACCACGGTGTCGCCATCGCCGGTTTCCGCGGGGAGCCGCAGCAGGGTGGGCAGCTCACCGCTGGGGTAGCAGGCCTCGACCGAGGCGGCGGAGGTGGTGTAGGTGATTCCGCCGAGTTCGGCCGCGCCCGCGCGCCGGGCGTACGGGGCGTCGCAGCCGGGGCGGAGCACCTCGACGGAGGCGGGCTCCACGGCGCGTACGTCCGGGGCCAGGGTGCCCAGCGAGGCGGGCCCCGGGGCCAGCAGGACGGTGCGGCCTCCGCTGCCGGACGCGGCGGCGCGCAGCGCGGACTGCTGGCGTGCGCTGAGCAGGTCGGGGTCGGTCACGAGCAGTGTGGTGTCGGGTCCCAGGGCCTCGGTGGCCTCGGTGATGCCGGTGGCGACGGTGGTGCCCACACCGCGGTCGGCGAGGAGTTCGGCGGTGGCGCGGCTGCCGTAGCGGTCGGCGGAGCGGGGGTCGAGCAGTCCGTGCTGCTCGCCGGAGCGGAGAGCGGCGATGACCAGGCCGGCCAGCGCCAGGACGGCGGCCGCCAGCAGCAGACCGCGGGCGTGCCCCCACAGTTGGCGTGCTGTGGGCGATACCGGGGTGGCCGCCTCGGTGGAAGGGGCGGGCGGTGCGGTCTTCATACGGCGCCACCACCGGGGGCCGCGGGTGTGGGACGGCCGTCGGTGAGGCGGGGTCTGCTGTGCCGGACGGCGTCATCGAGGTCCCGCAGCCGGAGGTACGCGGCCCGGTCGGCCGGGCGCCCGGCGTATGTGACCTCGTCGAAGGCGAGGGCGGCGGCGTACAGGTCCGTGGTGTGGTCCGGGAGGACCCGGGCGGCTTCGGCCGTGGCCTCGTCGGCGGTGCGGCCGGGGCGGGGGTCGAGCAGGGCGCGTTCCTCCAGGGAGCGGACGAGGGCGCGCATCCTCTCCTGGAGGGCCTCGCTCCAGCGGGCCGCGGAGGCGTACTGCTCGGCCGCGGCGCGGTGCTCGTCGGCGCTGCGCGGGCGGCCGTCGAAGAGTTCGCCGCGCCCGGCGGAACCGGGCGCGCGGCGCAGCGCGCCCATGCGCAGCCGCAGGCCGACCAGGAGGAGCACGACGAGCAGGGCGACGACCGTGAGGCCGACCCAGCCGCCGGGTGTGGCCCCGGCCGCGGCGTCGAGGAGGTCGCCGACCCGCTCCCACGCCCAGTCGAGGAGGCGCCGCAGCAGGCTCGGGTCGTTCTCGTGGTACATGGGCTTGGACAACTCGTCCTCGGCCGCCTCGCGCGCCGGGGCACGCGGGATCGTCACCGGCACCCCGCCATCGGAGCTGCCGGAGCCGTCGGAGCGCACGGCGAACGGGGTCTCCCGTACCGCCGTGCGTACGCCCGCGGGCCGCGTCACCACATCAGTTCCCCGGAGTGGTGTCGTCGGATTGCCGCTCGTAGCCGGGGACCCCCGCGGCGCGGGCGAGTTCGAGGTCGAGGGCCTCGCGGCGGATGCGCTGGTCCATGTAGAGGAGGGCGGTGACGCCCGCGCTGAGCGGGAGGGTGATGGTGGAGGCGATGACCGCTCCGATGCCGATGACGATCAGGTACGTCCAGGTGATGTCCGCGACGCCGCCGGAGATGAGGGTGTCGATGCCGTCGCCGCCCAGTACGGGGGCGAGGAAGGAGGCGGGAAGCTGGATGATCATCCCGATCACGGTGACCAGTACGACGGTGAGGAACTGGATGCCGAAGATGCGCCACCAGGAGTTGCGCACGAGTCTGGCGGAACGCCGGAGGGCGGCGAGGACGCCCTGCCGCTCCAGCATGAGGGCGGGCGCGGAGAGGCAGTAGCGGACCCACAGCCACACGGCCGCCACGGTGCCCGCGAGGCCGCCGAGGAGGCCGATGCCTATGCCGGCCAGCTCCGAGCCCGCCGCGCCGACGAGGATGCCGGGCAGGAAGCCCAGGGTGATCGCGCCGGTCACGATCAGGCCCACCAGCAGCGTCAGTCCGAGCAGGCGGGCGAGCTGCGGCCGGGAGTCGCGCCAGGCCTCCCCGATGGACACCGGGCGGCCCAGGACGGCACGGCTGACCACCACGGTGAGCATCGCGGTGGCGATGACCGTGCCGATCAGGGAGGCCAGCAGTTCGACGCCCAGGGTGCTGAACGTACCGCTGAGGGCGTCCAACACCTCGTCCGTGGTCGGCTCGGCCTTGGTCTCCAGTGCCTGGAGGCCGCTGTTGTCCCGCATCCAGACGCCGGTGGCCACGGTGGAGGCGAGCTGGATCATGATCGCGACCGCGAGCGATATGCCCAGGGCCGTCCGCCAGTGGGCCCGTGCGGTGGAGACCGCCCCGTCCAGGATCTCGCCCACGCCCAGGGGGCGGAGCGGGATGACGCCGGGCTTGGCCGCGGGCGGCTGGTTCCAGTTTCCCCAGCCGGGCCGGCCCGGCGGCGGGGGAGGAGGGGCGCCCCAGCCCTGCGGGGCGGCGGGCGGCTGCTGCGGCGACCAGCTCGCGGGTGGCTGCCGTGGCGGGGTCCTGTCGGTGGGCACCTTGTCGGCGGGCTGCCCGGAAGTACCGCCGCCGGATGCGCCCCCACCGGACGCGGGGGGAGGATCGGAGGGGGAGGATCCGGGCGAGGCCCAGCCCGGAGAGTCACTCACAGCGGTTCACCTCGTGTTCTCGCGGCCTGTCCGTGGGGATGTATCGGCTGGTTGGCAGCCATCGTGCCATGGGCCGCCGTGGAACGGCGCGGGCCCTGCGGCTCCCGGTTGCCTTCGACTGATGGTCGGGAGAAGGGGCAGACTGTCCGAATGGTTGACCAGACTGAGGAACGATCCACGGCTTCGGCGCCCGATGACGTACCGGTTCCCGTTCCCGCGCTGCGCTGGGAGGAACCTCCCGAGGGGCCGGTGGTGGTGCTGCTCGACCAGACCCGGCTTCCCGTCGAGGAGGTCGAGCTCGTCTGCACCGACGTGCCCGCACTGGTGGAGGCGATCCGCTCGCTCGCGGTACGCGGGGCGCCGCTGCTGGGGCTGGCGGGCGCGTACGGCGTCGCGCTGGCAGCCGCCCGCGGGTACGACGTGACCGATGCGGCCGAGCAGCTCAGACACGCGCGTCCGACCGCGGTCAACCTCGGGTACGGGGTGGGCCGGGCCGAGCGGGCCTTCCGGGCCGCTGCCGACGGCGGCGCGGGATACGAGCGGGCGGCCGCCGCGGCGCTGGCCGAGGCCCGGGCGCTGCACCGCGAGGACGCCGGGGCGAGCGAGCGGATGGCGGTGCAGGGCCTGGCGCTGCTGGGTGAACTGCTGCCGGGCGGCGGTTACCGGGTCCTCACCCACTGCAACACCGGGGCGCTGGTGTCCGGCGGGGGAGGCACCGCGTTCGGGGTGGTGCGGGCCGCGCACCACGCCGGCGAGCTGCGCAGGCTGTGGGTGGACGAGACCCGGCCGCTGCTCCAGGGGGCGCGGCTGACGGCGTACGAGGCGGCCCGAGAGGGCATGGCCTACACGGTGCTGACGGACAACGCGGCCGGTTCGCTGTTCGCGGCGGGTGAGGTGGACGCGGTGCTGGTCGGCGCGGACCGGATCGCGGCCGACGGCTCGGTGGCGAACAAGATCGGCAGTTATCCGCTGGCGGTGCTGGCCCGCTACCACCATGTGCCGTTCGTGGTGGTGGCGCCCATGACCACGGTGGACCTGGAGACGGCCGACGGCGGTTCGATCGAGGTGGAGCAGCGTCCCGGCCACGAGGTGACGGAGTTCGCGCCGCCGACGGTGCCGGGGGCCGGGGCGGAGCCGGGGAGCGGCATCCCGGTGGCCCCACTGGGCGCGCAGGCGTACAACCCGGCCTTCGACGTCACCCCGGCGGAACTGGTGACGGCGATCGTCACCGAGCGGGGTGTGGTCTCACCGGTCACGGGGGGCGCGCTGGCCGAGCTGTGCTCGTCCTCACCCTCACCCCGGGAAAAGTCACGATCGGGTAATGGGATGATGGACGCATGAAGGGACGCGTCCTGGTCGTCGACGACGACACCGCACTGGCAGAGATGCTCGGCATCGTGTTGCGTGGAGAAGGCTTCGAACCGTCGTTCGTGTCGGACGGAGACAAGGCCCTCGCCGCCTTCCGCGAGACCAAGCCCGACCTCGTGCTGCTCGACCTGATGCTGCCGGGCCGGGACGGCATCGAGGTGTGCCGGCTGATCCGCGCCGAGTCCGGGGTGCCGATCGTCATGCTCACGGCCAAGAGCGACACCGTCGACGTGGTGGTGGGCCTGGAGTCCGGGGCCGACGACTACATCGTCAAGCCGTTCAAACCCAAGGAGCTGGTGGCCCGCATCCGGGCACGGCTGCGGCGGTCGGAGGAGCCCGCGCCCGAGCAGCTCGCCATCGGTGATCTGGTCATCGACGTGGCGGGGCACTCGGTGAAGCGCGACGGGCAGTCCATCGCGCTGACCCCCCTGGAGTTCGACCTGCTGGTGGCCCTCGCCCGCAAACCGTGGCAGGTCTTCACCCGCGAGGTGCTCCTGGAACAGGTGTGGGGCTACCGTCACGCGGCGGACACCCGGCTGGTCAACGTCCATGTGCAGCGGCTGCGCTCCAAGGTCGAGAAGGACCCGGAGCGGCCCGAGATCGTGGTGACCGTACGCGGCGTGGGGTACAAGGCCGGACCAAGCTGACATGTGGCGTGGCGGTCGATTCATCCCGGACGGGCTGCTGTCCGAAGGGGCGACGGGCAGCCGGGCGCACCCCCTGTTCCGGATGTTCGTCCGCTGGGTACGGCGCCCGCTGCTGGCCGTGGCACGGCTGTGGCGGCGCAACATCCAGCTGCGGGTGGTGACCGCCACGCTGCTGATGTCCCTCGCGGTCGTCCTGCTGTTGGGCCTGGTCGTCATCGGCCAGGTCAGCAACGGGCTCCTGGACGCCAAGCAGCAGGCCGCGCGGAGCCAGGCCGCCGGCGGCTTCGCGGTGGCCGAGCAACTGGCCGACGACGCGGCCGACGACGCGGCCTCGGGAGGCGCCGGCAACGGACGCGACGGACGACAGGACACCGGCACCTGGCTGAACGACCTGGTGACCCAGCTCGCCAGTGGCGGTCAGGGCGTCTACTACCTGGTGGCGCTCAGTTCCGAGGAGGGGCCGGACACCTTCGGCGCGGGCGAGGGGTCGGGCAACCACGGCCCCCGCGCGTCCTTCGACCTCAAGCCCGAGGAGAGCGTGTCGCCGCAGCTGCGCGAGGCGCTGGACGACAGCCCCGACACCCACGAGCAGTACGGCACGATCATGCTGGAGGGCGGCCGGACAGAGGCCGCGCTGATCATAGGCAGGCGCCTGAACGACCCCAACGGCGATCCGTACCAGCTGTACTACCTTTTCCCGTTCCAGCAGGAGGAGAAGTCCCTCAGCCTGGTCAAGGGCACCCTCGCCACCGCCGGGGTCTTCGTGGTGGTGCTGCTGGGGGCCATCGCCTGGCTCGTGGTCCGCCAGGTGGTCACCCCCGTCCGGATGGCCGCCAGGATCTCCGAGCGGCTCGCCGCAGGACGTCTCCAGGAGCGGATGAAGGTCAGCGGCGAGGACGACATCGCCCGGCTGGGCGAGGCGTTCAACAAGATGGCGAAGAACCTCCAGACGAAGATCCAGCAGCTGGAGGAGCTGTCCCGGATGCAGCGCCGTTTCGTCTCGGACGTCTCCCACGAACTGCGCACCCCGCTCACCACGGTGCGGATGGCCGCCGACGTCATCCACGAGGCGCGCGACGAGTTCGACCCGGTGACGGCCCGCTCGGCCGAGCTGCTGCTGGGACAGCTGGACCGCTTCGAGTCGCTGCTGGCGGATCTGCTGGAGATCAGCCGCTTCGACGCCAGGGCGGCCGCGCTGGAGGCCGACCCGGTGGACCTGCGCGATGTGGTCAGGCGCGTTCTGGAGGGTGCGGAGCCGCTCGCCGAGCGCAAGGGCAGCCGCTTCCTGGTGTACGGCGACGAGCGGCCGGTCGTCGCGGAGGCCGATGCCCGGCGCATCGAGCGCGTGCTGCGCAACCTCGTGGTCAACGCGGTCGAGCACGGCGAGGGCCGGGACATCGTGGTACGGCTCGCCTCGGGCGACGGCGCGGTGGCCGTGGCGGTGCGCGACTACGGCGTGGGGCTCAAGCCGGGCGAGGCCAACCGGGTCTTCAACCGCTTCTGGCGTGCGGACCCGGCCCGTGCCCGTACCACCGGCGGCACCGGCCTGGGCCTGTCCATCGCGGTCGAGGACGCCAGACTGCACGGCGGCTGGCTGCAGGCCTGGGGCGAACCGGGCGGCGGTTCGCAGTTCCGGCTGACCATCCCGCGGACCGCGGGCGAGCCGCTGCGCGGCTCGCCCGTCCCCCTGGAACCGGCCGATTCCCGTCGCCGCGAGGAGGCGGCCCGCGCCCCGACCGGCGGGGCGCACGCGTCCGTGCCGTCCCCGGCCCCGTCCCGGGGTGCCGGGCGGGAGCCACACCGGTCGCCCGGCGGCACGGTGGCGGCGCCGCCCCGGGAGGCCGGGGACGGTGGGAGCGGTCCGGGCGGCGGAGAACCGGAGGCACGGAGGCGGACGGTGACGGAGCCGGAGGAGGGGAAGGACGGACATGGCGACCGGCAAGGCGACTGAGCGCCTCCGCGAGGGCTCCCGCCCTCCCCGCTTCTCCCGTACGCGCCGCGGGTCCGCGGCGGCGCTCGGTGCGCTCGTCCTGCTGCTCGCAGGGTGCGCGTCGATGCCTTCCGAAGGGGAGGTCCGCAGGGTGGACCCCCCCTCCCGGTCCGACACCGACTCCCAGGCGCGGGTGTTCGGGGTGAGCCCGCGCAAGGACGCGCAGCCCGGGCAGATCGTGCGCGGTTTCCTGGAGGCCACCACGAGCGACGAGCCGGAGTTCGCGACAGCCCGCGAGTACCTCACCGGCAGGGCCGCGCGCGGCTGGGACCCCTTCGCCCGTACGACGGTGCTCGATGTCGCCCCCACCGTGCTCGCCTCCGGCCGCTCCTCCACCGGTGAGGAGGGTGGCACCGTCCTGGAGGTGACCGGCCCCACCGTCGCGCTGGTGGACAGCGAGCACGCCCATCAGCCCAGCGACGGAACGTACCGGGAGACGTTCCACCTCGTCCGGGTCGGCGGCGAGTGGCGCATCGACCGGTTGCCGGACGGGCTGGTGGTGGCCGAGGCCGACTTCGAGCGCAACTACGAGTCGGTCAACACCTACCACTACGCCGATCTGGGTCCGGGCGCCGGCGCTGTGACACGGGGCGAGGACGTCCTGGTCGCCGATCCCGTCTACGTCCGGGAGCGCATAGACCCGCTGACCGAGGCGGTCGAGGCGCTGCTGGACGGCCCGACCGGCTGGCTGGCCCCGGTGGTCGGTTCGGCCTTCCCCGAGGGCACACGGCTCGCCGATGGCACGAGGCTCTCCCCGAACGACTCCGGCACGCTGACCGTGCCGCTGGTCGTGCGCGACGGGAAGGGGCGTGAGCGCCCGCTCAGGGTGGGGAGCGCCCAGTGCGACCGGATGGCCGCCCAGGTGCTGCACACCGTGGACGGCCAGGTGTCGGCCAGGACCTCCCGTGTCCGGCTGACCAGGGCAGGGGGTGGCGCGGAGCTGTGCTCCCTGACCCCTGACGAGGCCGAGGCGTACGCGCCGGGCCGGCTGGGCGGTGACGGCGGCCAGTACTTCGTCGACGACCGCGACCGGCTGGCCGTGGTGCTGGGCGACGGAGACCGGACCGCGCCCGTCGGCGGACCGTTCGGTACGGGGCGGGTCCGGATGGGCGCTGTCTCGGTGAGCCGGGACGAGAAGCGCGGTGCGGGGGTGTCGCTGGACGGCCGGTCGCTGTTCGTCGCCCCGCTCACCGCCGACACCGGGTTCGGCGATCCCGTCGTGATCAGCGGTGCGCAGCGGGAGAGGGACGGGCTGACTGCTCCGAGCTGGGACGGGCTCGGCGATCTGTGGGTGGCCGACCGCGATCCGGACAGGTCCCGGCTGCTGTGGCTGCGCGGGGGCCAGGAGGAGGCGAGGGAGGTCGAGGTGGCCGGTCTCGGCCGCGGCCGGATCGAGGCGCTGAGGGTCTCCTCGGACGGTGTGCGCATGGCGCTGCTGGTCAGCGAGGGGGACCGGACGACCCTCCGGCTCGGACGCATTGAGCGGGAGGAAACCGACGGCGGGGACCCCAAGGCGACAGTGGAGGGCCTGCGGCCCATCGCTCCGCGGATGGAGGAGGTGCTGGACGCCTCCTGGGCGGGCGACAGCAGGCTG
Organism: Streptomyces shinuiensis; assembly: GCF_043660855.1. Taxonomy (NCBI): domain Bacteria; kingdom Bacillati; phylum Actinomycetota; class Actinomycetes; order Kitasatosporales; family Streptomycetaceae; genus Streptomyces; species Streptomyces shinuiensis. The sequence goes on from NZ_JBIHML010000001.1 coordinate 3,773,689, forward strand.
GTGGTCGTCGGCCGGGAGTCCAAGGGCGTGCAGCAGTTGCGCTACACGGCCACGGACGGCTCGTCGGCCGGTCCCTCGACGCTGCCCGGGCTCAACGGGGTGACCGGGGTGGCGGCCTCGGAGAACGGCGAAAAACCGCTGCTGGCCGACACCGGGGAGGGCATCGCCCGGCTTGAGCGCGCCGAGTGGGAACTGGTCACGGACAAGGGGTCGATGCCTGTCTACCCGGGGTAGTCATCCCGGTATGTTCGATATGCGGGAATGGTGGCGGGAGCTGGCCGATCTGGTGCTGCCGGCCGACTGCGCCGGGTGCGGCCTGCCGCGCACCGGACTGTGCGCGCGGTGCCAGGGGCTGCTGCGCGGGGCCCGGCCGCGGCGGGTGCGGCCGGATCCGCCGCCGGACGGCCTGCCGCCGGTCCACGCGTGCCTGGCCTACGCCGACGAGGTACGGGCGGTGCTGCTCGCGCACAAGGAGCGCGGCGCCCTGCGGCTGGCCGCTCCGCTGGGGGTGGTGCTGGCCGGTGCGGTGCGGGCGGCGGCCGGGGAGACGGCGTCCGGGGGAGCGGCACGGCGGAGGACGGGGAGGGCAGGGACGCTGCTGCTGGTGCCGGTGCCCTCGGCCCGGCGCTCGGTGGCGGCGCGCGGCCACGATCCGGTGCGGAGGATGGCGCTGGCGGCGGCCGGTGAGCTCAGACGAGCCGGCCGGTCGGCACGGGTCCTGCCCGTGTTGCGGCAGCGGCGCACCGTGGCGGACCAGGCGGGTCTGGACGCCCGGCAGCGCCTGGCCAATCTGGCCGGCGCACTGGACACGGCCGCCGGTGCGGGGCGGCTGCTGACGGAGGGCCCGGTGGTCGTGGTGGACGACCTGGTGACCACGGGCGCCTCACTCGCGGAGGCGGCGCGGGTGCTGGGCCGGGCGGGCGGCGGGGTGGTCGGCGCGGCGGTGGTGGCGGCCTCGCGGCCCGGCGCCCTCTAACGCCCCCCGGCGCCGTGCCGGCCGGAGCGTCGGCGGGGCCCGCTCGCCGACGCTCCGGCCGTTCTCGCACCGGTGTGCGGGCGCTCACCCGGCAGACGGTTCGCGGGGGCGTACCCCGGCCGGGAGTGGGCAGTGTGGTCCGTACGGGTGGAACCGCCGGCGGGAGGGCCTCCTTCCCGTCGTGGTTCCCGTCGTGGTTCCCGTCGTGGTTCCCGTCGTGGTTCCCGTCGTGAAGGCGGAGCCGCCCACGACAGGAGGTACGTGCCGACAGGGGGTGCCGAGTTTCCCCCGGCGGAGGTAGGTTCGGTTGTGAGGGACGGCGAGAGTCGTTCCGTACGGCGGGACATGTGCGCTCCATGGCGTTCGCCCGGCTTTGCTGGTCATCCTCCCGGAAACGGAAGGGTGGCGATCTTCCCGACTGGGGAGGAGGAGGTGAAAGTCGCAACCCGACGTAGGGCCGGACGGTGACGGGCAAGGCCCCGCACCTTCCGGACTCAGTGCACAAAGGGCGTGCTCCGCCGCTCAGGCCGCGGAGGCGTCCGGGAACGGAGTTCTGCGTGGACATCGTCGTCAAGGGCCGTAAGACAGAGGTGCCGGAGCGGTTCCGCAAGCACGTGGTCGACAAGCTCAAGCTGGACAAGATCCAGAAGATCGACGCCAAGGCGATCCGCCTCGACGTCGAGGTGTCCAAGGAGCCCAACCCGCGTCAGGCCGATCGCTCCGACCGGGTTGAGATCACACTGCGCTCCCGCGGTCCGGTGATCCGCGCCGAGGCGGCGGCGGCCGACCCCTACGTGGCGCTGGACCTGGCCACGGAGAAGCTGGAGTCGCGGCTGCGCAGGCAGCACGAGAAGCGGGTCTCCGCGCGGAAGGGGAACGGCCACCACCGGATCCCGGCGCGCGACGTTGCCGTGACCGTGCCGAACGCGGCGACCATCGGCGAGGACGGCCGGCTCGGACCGCAGCGCACGGCGGTCGAGGAACCGCCCGCCACCACCAGGGTGGGACCGCTGGAGGTCCAGGGGGAGGGACCCCTGGTCGTCCGGGAGAAGACCCACGCGGCGGCCCCGATGTCGTTGGACCAGGCCCTGTACGAGATGGAGCTGGTCGGGCATGACTTCTACCTGTTCGTCGACTCCGAGACCAAGCTGCCGAGCGTCGTCTACCGGCGGCACGGTTACGACTACGGCGTCCTCCATCTGGAACCCGATCCGTTCGTGGAGGAGGCACCGCAGGGCGCCGGAGGCGCTCTGGGTGGCTGATAACAGCCGCTGACACCGCGTACCGGACCCGCCCCCGGCCGAACGAGGAATTCGGCCGGGGGCGGGGGCATGGAATCATGGCCACGTCCAACCGGCGCCCTGCATCGGCCGGTTGACGCTGCGTAGCCTGGTTGCAGGGGGAGGAACGATGGCGGACAGCTTCGGGCCCGTGACGCCCGCCGCGCGGGACGGCGGCCGCGCCCCCGCCCCCGCGGGGGCGGAGGGCCCGCGCAAGGAGCCCATCCGGGTCCTGGTCGTCGACGACCACGCCCTCTTCAGACGCGGGCTGGAGATCGTCCTCGCGCAGGAGAAGGACATCGAGGTCGTCGGCGAGGCGGGGGACGGGGCCGAGGCCGTGGACAAGGCGGCCGACCTGCTTCCCGACATCGTGCTGATGGACGTGCGGATGCCCCGGCGCGGCGGTATCGAGGCATGCACCTCGATCAAGGAAGTGGCCCCCAGCGCGAAGATCATCATGCTGACGATCAGCGACGAGGAGGCCGACCTCTACGACGCGATCAAGGCGGGGGCCACCGGCTACCTGCTCAAGGAGATCTCCACCGACGAGGTCTCCACCGCGATCCGCGCGGTCGCCGACGGGCAGTCGCAGATCAGCCCGTCGATGGCGGCCAAGCTGCTCACCGAGTTCAAGTCGATGATCCAGCGCACCGACGAGAAGCGGCTGGTGCCCGCGCCGCGCCTGACCGACCGGGAGCTGGAGGTGCTCAAGCTCGTGGCCACCGGTATGAACAACCGCGACATCGCCAAGGAACTCTTCATCAGCGAGAACACCGTGAAGAACCATGTCCGCAACATCCTGGAGAAGCTCCAGCTCCACTCCCGGATGGAGGCCGTGGTCTACGCGATGCGGGAGAAGATCCTGGAGATCAGGTGAGGCCGGCCGGTCCGCGGTGGGCCGGCCCGCGATACGCCGGCCGTGCCGAGTGCGCCGGGCGAACCGGGCGCTGCGGGAGGCGGCGGACGCGTCAGTCGAGGGCCGCGGTGAGGGCCGCGGCCAGTACCGGGTCGTCGCAGCGCTCGACGCGGACCGCGTCGCAGCCCACCCACCCCGCCGCCTCCCGCAGCGCCCGGGCCATCGGCTCCACCGCCCCGCGTCCCGCCATCGACACCTGCCGCGCCACCAGCGTCCTCCCCTCGCGGGCCGGGTCGGCCCGGCCCAGCAGCCGTCCCCCCGACAGCAGCGGCATCGCGAAGTAGCCGTGTATCCGCCGTGCCCTGGGCACGTATGCCTCCAGCCGGTGGGTGAAACCGAAGATCCTCTCGGTGCGCCTGCGGTCCCAGATCAGCGAGTCGAACGGCGACAGCAGTGTGGTGCGGTGCCGCCCCCGGCCCCCGGACGACTCGGCCTCCAGCGCCGCCGGGTCCGCCCAGGCGGGTCTGCCCCAGCCCGCCACCTCCACCGGCACCAGGCCCGTCCCGGCGACGACCGCGTCGACCTGCTCGCCCTTCAGCCGGTGGTAGTCGGCCAGGTCCGCGCGGGTGGCCACACCCATCGCCCTCCCGGCCTGGGCGACCAGCCGGCGCAGGCACTCGCGGTCGGTCGGGTCGTCGTGGAACAGCTCGCCGGGTACGGCGCGCTCGGCCAGGTCGTACACCCTCTTCCAGCCGCGCCGCTCGGCGCAGACCACCTCGCCGGTGTCCAGCAGCCACTCCACCGCGATCTTCGTCTCGGACCAGTCGTACCACTCGCCGCCGTTCTTCGCGCCGCCCAGCTCGGTGGCCGTCAGCGGGCCGTCGGCCTTCAGCCGGTCCCGTACGGCGGCGCAGGAGCGATCGGAGTCCTCCATGCGGTGCCAGCGGTGCCCCCTGGCCCGGAACGCCCGGCGCCGGAACGCGAAGTACGGCCACTCCTCGACCGGCAGGACGCAGGCGGCGTGCGACCAGTACTCGAAGGCGCGCCCTCCCGTCCAGTACGCCGCCTCCACCGTGTCGCGGCCGACCGCGCCCAGCCGTGCGTACGGCACCAGTTCATGGGAGCGGGCCAGTACCGAGATGGTGTCCAGTTGCACGGCCCCCAGGCGGCGCAGCGTTCCCCGAACCCCGGCCCGGCGGTCCGGCGGTCCCAGCAGCCCCTGTGCGCGCAGCGCGATCCGGCGGGCCTCGTCGGCGGAGAGTGACAGTGAGACGGTGGTCATGCGCCGACGATAGGACCTGCCGCCGACAGCGGGCCCGGAAACGGCCGGGCCGCGCTCCGGCGGCGCAGTCCGCCGGAGCGCGGCTCCTACGGCGCGGGCAGGTACGGTACGGCCGCCGTCAGCCCCCGGTCCGAGGGCAGCAGCGACGCCACCCAGGCGTCCCGCCGGGTCCCGCGGAAGGTGATCCGTGCTCGCAGGGTGCCCTCCATCACGAAGCCCAGCCGCTCCGCCACGGCCCGCGACCCGGTGTTCCCGGCCTCGGCGAACCACTCCAGCCGCTCCACGCCCAGCCCGGAGAAGGCCCAGTCGGCCACCGCCCGCGCGGCCTCCACGGTGTACCCGCGACCCCGCAGTCGCCTGGCCGTCCAGTAGCCCAGCTCCGCCAGGCGCCCCTCCGGGCCGGGCGGTGTGATGCGCACCAGGCCCATCGAGCCCACCAGCTCCCCGTCACGGGTGAAGACGCCGAAGTTGTACGCGGTGTCCTCGCGCCAGCCCGCCGGGCCGATGTTGAGCACGAACTCCTGCGCGTGCCGCCGCTCGTAAGGCTCGGGGAGGGTGGTCCAGCGCAGGATGTCCGGGTCCTGGCAGGCGGCGTGGACGGCGGGAACGTCCTGCGGTTCGAAGGGACGCAGCAGGAGGCGCTCGGTGCCGAGGGTGACGGGTCGCATGGAGAAGATTGTGCCGGTCATCCAATCGGGCGGAACCGGCACCTTCCGAGTCTCCGGCACGTTGGGGGGTACAGGGGCCGGTGCCCCTCGCATACGATGGCCGGTGCGGCTGGGCCCGACGCAAGGAAGAGGCCCGCCGTGCCAGAGCACCCAGACCGTGCCCGGCCCGACCGGCAAGGAGCCAGCCTACGTGTCCGTCTTCGGCAAGATCATGCGTGCAGGTGAAGGCAAGATCCTGCGCAAACTGCACCGCATCGCGGACCAGGTGTCGTCGATCGAAGAGGATTTCGTCAACCTCACCGACGCCGAGCTGCGGGCGCTCACGGACGAGTACAGGGAGCGCCTCGCCGACGGAGAGTCCCTGGACGACCTGCTGCCCGAGGCCTTCGCGACGGTCCGCGAGGCGGCCAAGCGCGTACTCGGCCAACGCCACTACGACGTGCAGATCATGGGCGGCGCCGCCCTGCACATGGGCTATGTCGCCGAGATGAAGACCGGTGAGGGCAAGACGCTGGTGGGCACCCTGCCCGCGTACCTCAACGGCCTGTCGGGCAAGGGCGTCCATCTCATCACGGTCAACGACTACCTGGCCCAGCGCGACTCCGAGATGATGGGCCGGGTCCACAAGTTCCTGGGGCTGACGGTCGGATGCATCGTCGCCAACATGACCCCGGCGCAGCGCCGCGAGCAGTACGCCTGCGACATCACCTACGGCACCAACAACGAGTTCGGCTTCGACTACCTGCGCGACAACATGGCGTGGTCTAAGGGCGAGCTGGTGCAGCGCGGCCACAACTTCGCGATCGTCGACGAGGTCGACTCGATCCTCGTCGACGAGGCCCGTACCCCGCTGATCATCTCGGGCCCGGCGGACCAGGCCACCAAGTGGTACGGCGACTTCGCCAAGCTGGTGAGGCGGCTGGAGCGCGGTGAGCCCGCCAACCCGCTCAAGCAGCAGCAGGAGACGGGCGACTACGAGGTCGACGAGAAGAAGCGCACGGTCGCCATCCACGAGTCCGGTGTGGCCAAGGTCGAGGACTGGCTGGGGATCGACAACCTCTACGAGTCGGTCAACACCCCGCTGGTGGGCTACCTCAACAACGCGATCAAGGCCAAGGAGCTCTACAAGAAGGACAAGGACTACGTCGTCCTCGACGGCGAGGTCATGATCGTCGACGAGCACACCGGCCGGATCCTGGCCGGCCGCCGCTACAACGAGGGCATGCACCAGGCGATCGAGGCGAAGGAGGGGGTGGAGATCAAGGACGAGAACCAGACGCTCGCCACGATCACCCTCCAGAACTTCTTCCGCCTCTACGACAAGCTCTCGGGCATGACCGGTACGGCCATGACCGAGGCCGCCGAGTTCCACCAGATCTACAAGCTCGGCGTGGTGCCGATCCCGACCCACCGGCCGATGATCCGCAAGGACCAGTCGGACCTGATCTACCGCACCGAGGTCGCCAAGTTCGACGCGGTGGTCGACGACATCCTCGAACGGCACGAGAAGGGGCAGCCGGTCCTGGTGGGCACCACCTCGGTCGAGAAGTCCGAGTACCTGTCGCAGCAGCTGAAGAAGCGCGGTGTGCCGCACGAGGTCCTCAACGCCAAGAACCACGAGCGCGAGGCCGTGATCGTCGCCCAGGCGGGCCGCAAGGGCGCCGTCACGGTCGCCACCAACATGGCCGGCCGCGGTACCGACATCAAGCTCGGCGGCAACCCGGACGACCTCGCCGAGGCCGAGCTGCGTGCCAAGGGCCTGGACCCGGTGGAGAACGCCGAGGAGTGGGCGGCGGCCCTGCCCGGGGCCATGGAGCGCGCCGAGCAGGCCGTCGCGTCGGAGCACGAGGAGGTCGTCGACCTCGGCGGCCTGTACGTGCTGGGCACCGAGCGGCACGAGTCGCGCCGCATCGACAACCAGCTGCGCGGCCGGTCCGGCCGCCAGGGCGACCCGGGCGAGTCCCGCTTCTACCTGTCGCTCGGCGACGACCTGATGCGGCTGTTCAAGGCGCAGATGGTCGAGCGTGTGATGTCCATGGCCAACGTGCCCGACGACGTCCCGATCGAGAACAAGATGGTCACCCGCGCCATCGCCTCGGCGCAGTCGCAGGTCGAGCAGCAGAACTTCGAGATCCGCAAGAACGTCCTGAAGTACGACGAGGTCCTCAACCGGCAGCGCGAGGTCATCTACGGCGAGCGACGCCGCGTCCTGGAGGGCGAGGACCTGCACGAGCAGGTCATCCACTTCATGGACGACACCATCGACGCGTACGTCCAGGCCGAGACGGTCGAGGGCTTCGCCGAGGAGTGGGACCTGGACCGGCTGTGGGGCGCTTTCAAGCAGCTCTACCCGGTGACGGTCACCGTCGAGGACCTGGAGGAGGCCGCCGGGGGCCGCGACGGCATCACGGCGGACTTCATCGCCGACGCCATCAAGGACGACATCCACGAGGGGTACGAGGAGCGCGAGAAGCAGCTCGGCTCGGAGATCATGCGCGAGCTGGAGCGCCGTGTGGTCCTCTCCGTCCTCGACCGTAAGTGGCGCGAGCACCTGTACGAGATGGACTACCTCCAGGAGGGCATCGGCCTGCGCGCCATGGCGCAGCGCGACCCGCTGGTGGAGTACCAGCGCGAGGGCTACGACATGTTCGTCGCGATGATGGACGGCATCAAGGAGGAGTCCGTCGGCTACCTGTTCAACCTGGAGGTCCAGGTCGAGCAGCAGGTCGAGGAGGTGCCGGTCGAGGAGGCCGGACCCGCCCCCTCCCTGGAGAAGGCCCCGAGGGAGGAGGCCGTCGCGGCGGGCGGGCGCCCGGCGATCCGGGCCAAGGGCCTGGAGGCCCCGCAGCGTCCGGACCGGCTGCACTTCTCCGCGCCGACCGTGGACGGCGAGGGCGGTGTGGTCGAGGGCGACTTCGCCAGCGGCGAGGACGGCGGCCCGGTCCGCTCGCCCGCGGACGGCATGACCCGTGCCGAGCGCCGCAGGGCGCAGAAGGAGAAGGGCCGCCGCCGCAAGAAGTGACCCGTCGACCGCCGCCGCAGGGAGGCCGGCGGTCCGCTTCGAGGCCGGCCCGGGGCCGGGCGTCCGCCGAGGACGCCCGGCCCCGCCGCGTTCCCCGTACCGCACGGACCCCCGCGTCCCGCGCGGCGCGGTCACGGTCCCGTCCCGCCGGTCAGGACACGGTGTCGAGTTCGACGGCGGAGCACAGCCAGCGCTGGTCGCGGGAGCGTTCCAGGCGGAAGGCCAGAGCGCGCAGCCGGTCACCGGCGGCGATCCGGGCGAACGCCTCGACCGCGCCGGGGCAGGGCTGCGACCAGCCGACCTCCCGGACCACCGGAGCCGGTCCGCCCGCCACCGCCGACCGCAGCGGGGTCAGCGGGGCGAGCCGGACCAACTGCTCGTACGCCTCGTCGCGGGTGTGGCCGAGCAGCAGATGGACCGGCCGCAGACCGCTGAGGACGAGCACCAGCCGGTGTGCGAACCAGTAGGGCGGCAACCGGTCGCGTTCGCGCTGCCGGGCGGCGAGCAGGGCCGAGCGGGCCGGCCGCCGGGAGTCCCGGCGGCCGGGAGGGGCGGTACGGCTGGTGGGCGGCATGGTGTCTCTCCCCGTGGTCTTGTGCGGTCTTCCGCACTGCGATCTGCCTACTGAGCGGTAACTTTCACTCCGGTTTCTACTGGGCGGCCCGCGAGGCGGCAACGACCGATGGACGGTGGCGCCGGACTCCGTGCGTTTCACCTGTCCGATGGAGGGGCCGCCCGGGGTTTGACGGCCGGGGCCGTTGACCTGCGCAGTTCGCTCGCCAGGGGCGGACGGGGCCGGGGGCGTCCGGCGCGCGGGAGCCGCCGTATGCTGTCGGGACACCCGGAGCGGCCTTACACGAAAGTGGTGGCGATGCGCGTCTATGTCCCCCTCACCCTGCCCGGCCTGGCGGCCGCGAGCCGGGCGGGCGAGCTCGGCCCCGGCCCGCTGACCGCCTACGCGGTCACCCCCGGACTGCGCGAGTGGTACGTCTCGGACGACATCGAGGAACTGGAGTACGCCGCGCTCGGCCGCGCCGCGCAGGCCTCGCTGCGGCTCCTGGCCGTCGCCCCGGACGCCCCGCGCCGCCGGGTCGTGGTCGCCGTCGACGTGCCCGACCGCGAGGCCGTGGCCGACCCGGACCGCGTTCTGGACCCGGCCGCGCTGGGCGAGGTGCGCATCGAGCGGGCCGTACCGCTGGAGCGGGCCGCCGCCGTGCACGTCGACGGGGGCGACGCCGAGGCGGACGTCGCCGCGGCGGCACAGGCGCTGGGCGCGGCCGACCAGGGTGACGACGACGCCCGCTTCACGGTGGACGGGGCGGACGACCACGAACTGCTGTGGTACGCCACCCAGGAGATCGGCGGCATCGTGGAGGAGCTGGGCTGAGCCCGCTCCCGTACGGCACCCCGGTCCGGGTCCGCAGGCCCGGTCCGCCGGCCGCGTCTGTCGTTTGTCGCACCCAGCCCTTAACGTCGTGGGTATGGACTCGGGCACGGGGAGAGCCCACATCGTGTGGGACTGGAACGGCACGCTGCTGCACGACATCGACGCGGTCATCGCGGCGACCAACGCCGCCTTCGCCGAGATAGGGCTGCCGGTCATCACGCTGGAGCGCTACCGGGAGCTGTACTGCGTACCGGTGCCGCGCTTCTACGAGCGGCTGATGGGAAGGCTGCCCACCGACGAGGAGTGGGCCGGGATGGACGAGATCTTCCACCGGCACTACTTCGCGCGCATCGAGCAGGTGGGGCTCGCCGAGGGCGCGGCGGAACTGCTCGCCGCGCGGCGGGAGGCCGGGCTGACCCAGTCGCTGTGCTCCCTGGCCCCGCACGACCATCTGGTGCCGCTGGTGCGCCGGCACGGCATCGAGGAGCACTTCGTCCGGGTCGACGGGAACCTCGGAGGCGGCAGCGGGTCGAGCGCGGGCAAGGCCCGGCAGATGGCGGCGCACGTGGCGGCGCTCGACGGGTTCGATCCCCGCCGCACCGTGGTGGTCGGCGACGCGGTGGACGACGCGGTGGCGGCCGCCGCCGTGGGCGCGCGGGCGGTGCTGTACACCGGTGGCTCGCACAGCAGGAACAGCCTGGAGGCGGCCGGGGTGCCGGTGGTGGACAGCCTCACCGAGGCGGTGGAGGTGGCCGAGCACGTGATCGCGGAGAACTGACACCGCTGTGCACCGTGTCGCCCGCGGCATGCCGCAAGCTGTCCACAACGTCCAACTCCGGCCCCCGGTTTTGTACACATACTGTCCATGACGCGGCCCGGACGGAGAGGGGTAGCCTAGCCGCGTGATCAGCGAGACGCCCGCGGGAGGCAGTGCCGCCTCCGACCCCGGGAGCCCGTGCGACGCCGCCGGGGCCGGGGATGCCGCAGATCACCCCGTCTCCGGGCATGACGCCCCGCTCCGGCGGACACTTGGTGTGCCGGCGTCAAGCCCTCAGAACCCTCAACGCCTTGACGTCACGCAACGGCGCGCGACAGGAGCCAGACGACATGCAGACCAAGCTGGACGAAGCAAAGGCCGAGCTGCTCGAACGAGCCGCCCGGGTCGCCGACGGCGGTCCCGCCGGCAGCCAACCCGTACCGGGGCTGGACGCCGGGACCCTCGGCTCGTACCTCCAGCGCTACTACCTGCACACCGCTCCCGAGGACCTGACCGACCGCGACCCGGTCGACGTCTACGGGGCCGCGGTCTCCCACTGCCGGCTGGCCCAGCAGCGCCCCCAGGGCACCGCGAACGTCCGCGTCCACACCCCGTCCGTCGAGGAGAACGGCTGGACGTGCACCCACAGCGTCGTGGAGGTCGTCACCGACGACATGCCCTTCCTGGTGGACTCGGTCACCAACGAGCTGACCAGGCAGGGACGCGGCATCCATCTGGTGGTCCACCCCCAGGTCGTCGTCCGCCGCGACGTCACCGGCACCCTGCTCCAGGTGCTGGACGCGGGCGCCCGGCCCGGAGAGAAGCTGCCGGACGACGCGGTCACCGAGTCCTGGATCCACGTCGAGATCGACCGCGAGACCGACCGCGAGGACCTCAGGCGGATCACCGCCGATCTGCGGCGCGTCCTGTCCGACGTGCGCGAGGCGGTCGAGGACTGGCAGAAGATGCGGAACGCCGCGCTGCGGATCGCCGACGGCCTGCCCGACGAGCCGCTCGCCGACGATCTGCCCGAGCAGGAGGTGGAGGAGGCGCGTGAGCTGCTGCGCTGGCTCGCGGACGACCACTTCACCTTCCTGGGCTACCGCGAGTACGAGCTGACCTCCGAGGCCGCGGACGGGACCGAGGAGCTGCTGCTCAGCGCCGTCCCGGGCACCGGCCTGGGCATTCTGCGCTCCGATCCGCACCACGACGACCGGGGTGGCGGGGATCCGGGCAGTGACCGGGGCGCCGCCTCCACCCGCCCCCACGCGCCCGCCCACACCCACGCCCACCCGGTGTCGCCCTCCTTCAACCGCCTCTCGGCCGGCGCCCGTGCCAAGGCCCGCGAGCACAGGCTGCTGGTGCTCACCAAGGCCAACAGCCGGGCCACCGTCCACCGCCCCTCCTACCTCGACTACATCGGGGTCAAGAAGTTCGACGAGGCGGGCAACGTGGTGGGGGAGCGCCGCTTCCTCGGACTGTTCTCGTCGGCCGCGTACACCGAGTCGGTGCGCCGGGTGCCCGTCATCCGCCGAAAGGTCGAGGAGGTGGTCGGCTCCACCGGCTTCGTCCCCGACAGCCACGACGGCCGCGACCTGCTCCAGATCCTGGAGACGTACCCGCGTGACGAACTCTTCCAGATCCCGGCCGACGAGCTGCGCGAGATCGCCACCTCCGTGCTGTACCTCCAGGAGCGCCGCAAGCTGCGGCTCTACCTGCGGCAGGACGAGTACGGCCGCTACTACTCCGCGCTGGTGTACCTGCCGCGCGACCGCTACACCACCGCCGTACGACTGCGGATGACCGACATCCTCATGGACGAACTGGGTGGCACCAGCGTCGACTTCACCGCCTGGAACACCGAGTCGGTCCTCGCCCGGCTGCACTTCGTCGTCCGCGTCCCGCAGGGCACCGAGCTGGCGGAGCTGACCCACGCCGACGCCGAGCGCATCGAGGCCCGGCTGGTGGAGGCCGCCCGCTCTTGGGCCGACGGCTTCTCCGAGGCGCTGGTCGCCGAGGTCGGCGAGGAGCGGGCGGCCAGGCTCGCCCACCGCTACGGCGGCGCCTTCCCCGAGGGATACAAGGCCGACTTCCCGCCCCGCACCGCCGTCGCCGACCTCCAGTACATCCAGGGCCTGGAACGGGGCGAGGGCGTCAGCGACTTCGCGCTCAGCCTGTACGAGCCGGTCGGGGCCGGCCCGGGCGAGCGACGCTTCAAGATCTACCGCACCGGCGAGCCCGTCTCGCTCTCCGCGGTGCTGCCGATCCTCCAGGCCATGGGCGTGGAGGTCGTCGACGAGCGCCCCTACGAGCTGCGCTGCGCCGACCGCTCCCCGGCGTGGATCTACGACTTCGGGCTCCGGCTGCCGGTGAACCACGCGCAGAACCTGGAGGGTGACGCCCGCGAGCGCTTCCAGGACGCCTTCGCCGCCGTCTGGAGCGGCGAGGCCGAGAGCGACGGCTTCAACGCGCTGGTGCTGTCGGCCGGACTCACCTGGCGGCAGGCGATGGTGCTGCGCGCCTGCGCCAAGTACCTGCGACAGGCCGGCTCGCCCTTCAGCCAGGACTACATGGAGGACACCCTCCGCCGCAACGTCCACACCACCCGGCTGCTGGTCAGCCTCTTCGAGGCCCGTCTCTCCCCGGACCGCGCCGCGGCCGGCCACGAGCTGACCGACGGCCTGCTGGAGGAGCTGGACGGGGCGCTGGACCAGGTCGCCTCGCTGGACGAGGACCGCATCCTGCGCTCCTTCCTCACCCTCATCAAGGCCACCCTGCGCACGAACTACTTCCAGCCGCGCGACGAGGAGTCGGGCCGGCCGCACGCGTACGTGTCGATGAAGTTCGATCCGCAGGCCATCCCGGACCTGCCCGCGCCACGCCCGGCGTACGAGATCTGGGTGTACTCGCCGCGGGTGGAGGGCGTGCACCTGCGGTTCGGCAAGGTCGCCCGCGGGGGCCTGCGCTGGTCCGACCGGCGCGAGGACTTCCGCACCGAGATCCTGGGCCTGGTCAAGGCACAGGAGGTCAAGAACACGGTGATCGTGCCGGTGGGGGCCAAGGGCGGCTTCGTCGGCAAGCGGCTGCCCGACCCCTCGGCGGACCGCGACGCCTGGCTGGCCGAGGGCGTCGCCTGCTACAAGACCTTCATCTCCGGCATGCTCGACATCACCGACAACCTCGTGGGCGGCCAGGTCGTACCGCCCGAGCGCGTGGTGCGGCACGACGGGGACGACACCTACCTGGTCGTCGCCGCCGACAAGGGCACCGCCTCCTTCTCCGACACCGCCAACGAGGTCGCCACCGCCTACGGCTTCTGGCTCGGTGACGCCTTCGCCTCCGGCGGCTCGGCCGGCTACGACCACAAGGCCATGGGCATCACCGCCCGCGGTGCCTGGGAGTCGGTCAAGCGGCACTTCCGCGAGCTCGGGCACGACACCCAGACCGAGGACTTCACGGTCGTCGGCATCGGCGACATGTCCGGGGACGTCTTCGGCAACGGGATGCTGCTCAGCGAGCGCATCCGGCTGGTGGCCGCCTTCGACCACCGGCACATCTTCCTCGACCCGGACCCGGACGCGGCCACCTCCTACGCCGAACGCCGCCGGCTGTTCGAACTGCCGCGCTCCTCCTGGGCCGACTACGACACCTCGCTGCTGTCGCCCGGCGGCGGAGTCCACCCCCGCAGCGCCAAGTCCATCCCCGTCAGCGCGCAGGTGCGCCAGGCGCTGGGCATCGAGGGCGGCGTCACCAAGATGACCCCGGCCGAGCTGATGAGGGCCATCCTCAAGGCCCCGGTGGACCTGCTGTGGAACGGCGGCATCGGCACCTACGTCAAGGCGTCCACCGAGACCGACGCCGACGTCGGCGACAAGGCCAACGACGCGATCCGCGTCGACGGCGGGGACCTGCGGGTGCGGGTCGTCGGGGAGGGCGGCAACCTGGGCCTGACCCAGCTCGGCCGCATCGAGTTCGCGCACGAGGGCGGCCGGATCAACACCGACGCCATCGACAACAGCGCGGGCGTGGACTCCTCCGACCACGAGGTCAACATCAAGATCCTGCTCAACTCGGTCGTCGCCGACGGCGACATGACCGTCAAGCAGCGCAACGCGCTGCTGGCGGAGATGACCGACGAGGTCGCCGAGCTGGTGCTGCGCAACAACTACGCGCAGAACGTGGCGCTGGCCAACGCGATGCGGCAGGCGCCCGACCTGCTCCACGCCCAGCAGCGGCTCATGCGCAGCCTGTCCCGCCAGGGACGGCTGGACCGGCAGCTGGAGTTCCTGCCGGCCGACCGGCAGATCCGCGAGCGGCTGGCGCACGGTCGCGGACTGACCCAGCCCGAGATGGCGGTGCTGCTGGCGTACGCGAAGATCACCGTCACCGAGGAACTGGCGGACACCGATCTCGCGGACGACCCGTATCTGCAGCGGCTGGCGCACGCGTACTTCCCCAGCGCGCTGCGTGAACGCTTCCCCGAGCAGGTCGGGCGCCACGCCCTGCGGCGCGAGATCGTCACGACCCTCCTGGTCAACGACATGGTCAACACCGGGGGTTCGACCCTGGTGCACCGGATGAGGGAGGAGTCGGGCGCCTCGGCGGAGGAGATCGTGCGGGCGCACACCGCCTCCCGGGAGATCTTCGGCCTGGCCCGTGTCTGGGACGAGGTCGAGGAACTGGACAACACCGTGGCCGCCGACGTCCAGACCCGTATGCGGCTGCACGCCAGGCGGCTGGTCGAGCGGGGCACCCGCTGGCTGTTGAACAACCGGCCGCAGCCGCTGAAGCTCGCCGAGACCATCGAGGTCTTCCAGGAGCGGCTGGAGGTGGTCTGGTCCCAGCTGCCCAAGCTGCTCAGGGGTGCGGACCTGGACTGGCACCAGAGCGTCAGCGACGAGCTGACCGGCGCCGGTGTCCCCGGTGAACTGGCGCTGCGGGTGGCGGGCTTCTCGTCCGTCTTCCCCGCACTGGACGTGGTGGCCGTCGCCGACCGCACCGGCCGCGAACTGCTGGACGTCGCCGAGGTCTACTACGACCTGGCCGACCGGCTGGGCATCACCGAGCTCCAGGACAGGGTGAGCGAGCTGCCGCGCTCCGACCGCTGGCAGTCGATGGCCCGCGCGGCGATCCGCGAGGACCTCTACGCCGCCCACCAGCTCCTCACGGCGGACGTGCTGGCCACCGGGGACGGCAGTGCCACGCCCGAGCAGCGCTTCGAGGCGTGGGAGGAGAAGAGCGCCGCCGTCCTGGGGCGGGCCAGGGCCACGCTGGAGGAGATCCGCGAATCCGACACCTTCGACCTGGCGAACCTGTCGGTGGCGATGCGCACGATGCGCACGCTGCTGCGCAGCAACCGCTGACGCGCCGGAGCGCGGAGCACCGGCAGGTCCCGGAGCACCGGGGAGCACGCTGGGAGGGGGCGGCCGTCCGGCCGCCCCCTCCCAGCGTGTGCGGCGCCGTGCCGCGCCCTCACCTCACCGCGCCTTCCACTCGCCCTCGCCCTCGGTGCCGCCGAAGGCTGCCGGGGCCCGGCCGGACATGTCGAAGCGGAGATCGTCGCCCGCGGCGATCAGCGCCTCGGTGATGTCGCGCTGCACGCCGTCGGGGTGGACGCCGGTGTCCAGCTCCCCGGCTTCCTTCTCCTCGGCCTCCTTGCGCGGCGGGCCCGTCGGCGTCACATCAGTGAGGGGGGAGCGGGGGCGCCCGCCTCGCGGGCCGCGCGCTCGACCGCGCTGGCGAGCAGCGCCAGATCGGTCGGCCCGTTGCCCAGCTCGCGCAGGGGGCGACGGGCGGGAGGGTCCCCGGCGCGCGCCCAGTCCAACGGGACCACCGTCGGCCGCAGAGTCGCCGTACGGGGTATGCGGCCCGACACCCGGCCCGCCTGGAAGGCGGTCACCGAGCCGTCCGGCCGGTGCAGCGCCCCCCGCCCCGGCCGCGGCTCCTGCGCGGAACCGTCCGGGCCGTTCGAACCACCCGGGCCGCTCCGGGTGTCGGAGCCCAGGAGGGCCCGCAGGGCCGCGCCCTGCCCGGTGGCCGTCCGCTCGGTGTGCTCCGGCCGCCCGGTGGCTGCTATCAGATGCACCCCCAGCCGCGCTCCGTCCCGCGCCACGGCCTCCAGCGCCCTGACCACCGAACCGGCCGCCGGCCGACCGGGGTTGCCCAGAGCGGGGGCGACCAGCGTGTCGAAGTCGTCGACGAGGACCACCAGCCGGGGCAGCGGTCCCGGCCCCGTGGCGCCGGCGGCCTTGGCGGGGTCCGCCTTTCCGGGCGCACGCAGCTTGAGTGCGCCGGGTTCGGAGCCCGCGCCGGGGCCCGTGCCCGCCGGGGGAGCGCCCGTGGCCCGGCGCTGGGCGACCACCCGGGCGGCGGGACCGCCGGTGGCGTGGTGCCGCGTACGCGACGCCTCCGCCGCGTACGCCTCGTACGGGTGGTCGCCCAGCAGTTCCGCGCGGCGCTTCAGCTCGCCGCCCAGGGCCTGGGCGAACTCCCGCATCCGCGCCGGGTCCCCTGCGGCCAGGTACGTCGTGGCGTGCGGCAGGTCGCCGCACGCCCGCAGCCCGTCGCCGTCACCGTCCACCAGGACCAGTGCCAGCCTGTCCGGCCGCTCTCCGGCGGCCAGCGAGGCGGCCGCCGAGCGCAGCAGCTCGGTCTTGCCGGAACCGGCCGGACCGGAGACCAGGAAGGGGCCGTGGCCGTCCGCGAGGTCGGCGGTGACCGGACCGTGCGGGCCCGCGCCCAGCACGGCCTCGGCCCGGGGGCCGGCGGGCGCGCCGCGCTCGGCGGGACCGTCGGCCCAGCGGGCCAGCAGCGCGGCGGGAGTGGCCCGGGCCAGGCCCAGCTCCTCCAGCAGCCGGGAACTCGGCGGCAGCGGCACGGGGCGGTCCGGGGACGGGCCCCTGGCCGTGTCCGCCTCGCGCAGCGGAGCCAGTGCCCGGGCGAAGCGCTCGGCCCAGGCCGACGACACCCCGTCCACGGTCGCTACCGGGGCGTTCGCCGGATCCGTACCGCGCGCCACCACCCGTATCGCCGTGGCGACGGCGCCGCTGAGCAGGCCGACGGCCCCGCAGAAGCGGAAGGCGGGGGAGGCGGCGGCCGCCGCCTCCAGAATCACGGCGAGCGGGGAGGTGGGGGTGGCGGCCGCCGTCTCGGCGAGGCACAGCAGGTGGACGCCCGCGGCCGGTCCGTGCGCCGCCAGCCGGGCCACGGCGTCACGCAGCTCGGCCGGGCCCGGATCGCCGTCGACCACGGCGACCGTCAGCGGGCCGCGGCGCGCGCCCGCCCCCGTGCCCGGCTCCGGTCCGTCCAGCCGCCGCAGCAGCTCCTCGGTACGGGCGGCGGCCTGTTCGCGGTCGTACGCCAGCAGCAGGCGGCAGTCCTGGCCGCGGGCCGGGTGCAGGTGCGGCAGCCAGCCCAGCCAGGACCAGTCGCCGCCCTCCGCCGCGTCGTGCGCGCCGCCGCGTGGCGCGCGGCCCGGGGCGATCAGCACGACCTCCAGGGCACCCGGCCCGTGCAGCGCGGTGAGCTGGGCGAGGACCGAGCGCACCAGCGGCAGCAGCCGGGCCCGGGGGCCGGCCAGCCCCAGCGAACCCGTGCGCCGCAGATCCACCGTCACCGGCTCGACGGACCCGGCCGCGCCGCGGGCCGAGCCGAGCCGGACGGTCAGCGCGTCGGCGTGGCCGGAGCCGCGCTCCCACAGCCGGGGGCCGGGGCCCAGCGCGGTGAGCAGGATCTCCGACGGGTCGGGCCAGCGCTCCGCGCCCGGCGCGGCCGCCGCGGCGGAGGATGCGGAGGGCACGGCGGCCGGGCCGGGCGCGGCCGGGCCCGGCCCGTGGGCGTCCGCGCCGCCGTCGTCCGGCCGCCCTCCGGCGAGCCGCCGCGCCCAGGCGCCCAGACCGCCGCGCCGGGGCCGCCCGGCGGCAGGGTCGCCACCCGGAGGCGCGATCCCGGCCCCGTGGGTGCCGCCGCCGGAGGGGAAGGGGTGGTCGGCGCGGCCGTGCTCGATCTCCTCGGCCGGTCCCGGGCCGCCGGCGACGTACGGGGTGGCCGCCGCACCGGGGCCGTCCGTTCCGCCGTCGCCGGGCCCGTACGGCGGGAGCACCGCCCGGCCCGGCCCGCTGACCGTCTCGGCGGTGGGAGCGGCAGGGCCCGCGGGCGCGCCGGGGGAGGCGGAGGCGGCCGAGGGCGCACAGTCCTGCTCCGGGAGCCCCCCGGACGCGTCGGTGCCGCCCGCGGAGATCCGCAGATGCCCTTCCCCGTCGGGAAGTGCGTGCGGCCCGCCCCCCAGTTCCTCCGCCCCGGCCCGCAGCCGTACGGCGGACTCGCCCAACCGAAGTGTCGCGCCCGGCGGCAGCGGCACCGGACGGTCGTGGACCGCGGCGCCGTCGACCGTCGTGCCGTTGGTGGAGGCCAGGTCGGTGACCGTCACCACTCCCGACTCCGCCACGGTGACCATGCAGTGCAGCCGGGAGACGTCCGGATCGTCCAGCGGCACGTCCGCCTCGGCGGAGCGGCCGACGCGCACCTGCCCGCCCCGCAGCAGGTGGACCCCGCCCGCGTCCGGCCCGGCGACGACGTGCAGCCGGGCGCGCGTACCGGCGGGGGCATGGCCGTGGCTCCATGGCGCGGTCGGTCCGTACAGGGACACCACCGCGCCGTCCACCAGCGGCGGCACGCCCAGCATCTGGCGCCCGGCGTCCAGCCGCTGCGCGCCGGCGAACACCGCCACCGTCTCTTTGGAACCGGCGGCGGACGCGGCGCCGGCGGAGGCCGCTGCCGCGGCGAGGGCGCCGGTCACCGCGGAGAGGGTGGTGCCGGCGGGGGCGGTCACCAGCACGTCGCAACCGCCGGTGCTCTGCTCCGCGTGACCGCCGCGCGGCCCGAGGACGGTCAGCCGGATCTGCATCGACATCGGCCCCTTCAGTCCCGTGATGCTGGATGCATCCTCGCACCGACCACTGTCATAGCGCCCACGTTCCTCCGTCGAATGATCTTGATTGGTCGGCTGTGCACGCAAATGTGGCCGGTAATTGCCCGTCCTCCGTGCGTTTCACTCCGATGCGAAACCCCGGACGGCCGCCCACCGGCAACCGTCCGCCCGCACGGCGCGTCCGACAGGACACGGGGGCAGGGCGCGGAACGGCCCGGGCAGGCGCCTGTGCACGCCTGTGCCCTGCCGCACACGGCACTACAGTGAGCCGCCGGAGCGCCGTACAGTGGCGGCTTGGGCAGTTCCGAACGAACCAGGGAGCGCATGACGTGCGGCCGGTAGGCAGCAAGTACCTGCTCGAGGAGCCGCTCGGACGCGGCGCCACGGGCACTGTCTGGCGTGCGCGCCAGAGGGAGACGGCGGGCGCCGAGGCGGCCGTGGCCGGGCACCCCGGCGAGACCGTGGCCATCAAGGTCCTCAAGGAGGAGCTGGCGAGCGACCCGGACGTGGTGATGCGCTTCCTGCGCGAGCGCTCCGTCCTGCTCCGTCTGACCCACCCCAACATCGTCCGCACCCGCGACCTGGTGGTCGAGGGCGAACTCCTCGCCCTCGTCATGGACCTGATCGACGGCCCGGACCTGGACCGCTACCTGCGGCAGAACGGCCCCTTCTCGCCGGTCGCCGCCGCGCTGCTGACCGCCCGGATCGCCGACGCGCTGGCCGCCAGCCACGCCGACGATGTCGTCCACCGCGACCTCAAGCCCGCCAACGTGCTGCTCGCCGGCTCCGAGGACGATCCCGCGGGCCTGCGTCCGATGCTCACCGACTTCGGCATCGCACGCCTGGCCGACTCCCCGGGCCTGACCCGCACCCACGAGTTCGTCGGGACCCCGGCCTACGTCGCGCCCGAGTCCGCCGAGGGCCGGCCGCAGACCTCCGCCGTGGACGTCTACGGTGCGGGCATCCTGCTGTACGAGCTGGTCACCGGTCGTCCCCCCTTCGGCGGCGGCACCGCGCTGGAACTCCTCCAGCGCCATCTGACCGAGGAGCCGCAGCGTCCCGGCAACGTGCCCCTGCCGCTGTGGACGGTCATCGAGCGCTGTCTGCGCAAGAACCCCGAGCATCGGCCCGGCGCCGAGAGCCTGGCCCGCGCCCTGCGGACGGTCGCCGAGGGGATCGGGGTGCACGCCACACCCGCGCAGGCCGAGGCCGCGATGGGCGTCGCCGCGCTGCTGGGCCCCGACCCCTCGCCCGCCCCGGTGCCGGGGCCGGCCGGCGCCTCGGACCCCACGCAGGTGCTGCCGACCACGGGCCGGCCCGGCGACGGCGCCCCCGCGTACGACCCCGACGCCGCCACCAGCTTCCTGCCGCACACCGGCGGCTCCGGTCCGGGAGGCCCCGGTGGGGGCGGCTCCGACGAGGGCGCCACCCAGGTCATGCCGCCCATGCCACCGGGCACGCCCTCCGGAGGCGGGGACGGACCGGCGCCCGAGGAGCCGCACCCCTGGCAGACCCAGCTGCGCGCCGCCCGGGACCGCAACGAGCAGACCCAGGTCCAGCCGCTCGACCCGGAGCAGGACCCGCTGCGCCGCCGCCCCCAGCGCCGCGTCGCCCCGCAGCAGCATCAGCCTGCGCACCATCAGCAGCCCCCGCCCCAGCCGCGGCAGCGCGCCCGGCAGCAGCAGCCGCAGCAGCCGTACGCCCCCGCGCCGCAGCACCGGCCGGAGCCGCAGCCGCAGCGGTACGAGCCCCCGCGTCCGCCCGCGTCCCGGCGCGAGCCCCGCCCGCCGCGGCGGCGCACCTCCAGCCCCATGCGCATCCCCGGGCTCGGCTGCCTCAAGGGCTGCCTGTTCATGGTGCTGATCTTCGTGCTGATCTGCGTGCTGGTCTGGAACTTCACCCCGCTGCCCGAGTGGTGGGACCAGGGGCGGCAGTTCTGGGAGGACACCAAGGACTGGGTGGGCGAGGCCTGGACGTGGATGACGGAGTTCGGCAACGCGGCCGAGGAGCTGCCCGCCGAACTGCCCTCGGACGTCCCCACGGAGCTCCCCGCGAACAACTGACGGACAACCGGCGGCCGGGAACGGCGGCTCGGTTGCTTTGTCGACTTTCGGGGCGGATTTCCGCCCCGGAGGTGGTGGTTGCCGCCATCCGGGGGGCACGGCGCCCCCGCGGAAGCGTAGTTTTGTCGCCATGTCACGGAAGATCGGCAGTCGGTACACCGCCCATCGGATCCTGGGCCGGGGCAGCGCCGGCACGGTGTGGCTGGGCGTGGGGCCGAAAGGCAGCCCCGTCGCCGTCAAGCTGCTGCGCGAGGACCTGGCCTCGGACCAGGAGCTGGTGGGCCGCTTCGTGCAGGAGCGCACCGCGCTGCTCGCCCTCGACCACCCGCGCGTCGTCAAGGTGCGCGACCTGGTGGTCGACGGCAACGACCTCGCCCTCGTCATGGACCTCGTGCGAGGCACCGACCTGCGCTCCCGGCTGGAGCGCGAGCGCCGCCTCGCCCCGGAGGTCGCCGTCGCCGTCGCGGCCGACGTCGCCGACGCGCTGGCCGCCGCCCACGCGGCCGGGATCGTCCACCGCGACGTCAAGCCCGAGAACATCCTGCTCGACGTCCACGGTCCGGCCGGGCCCGGCGGTGCCCCGCCCGCGCTGCTCACCGACTTCGGCATCGCCAAGCTGATCGACGCGCCCAGCCGGGGCGGCGGCAGCAAGGTCGTCGGCACTCCCGACTACGTCGCTCCCGAGATCGTCGAGGGACTGCCGCCGCGCGCCTCCGTCGACGTCTACGCCCTGGCCACGGTGCTGTACGAGCTGCTGGCCGGTTTCACGCCCTTCGGCGGCGGTCACCCCGGGGCCGTGCTGCGCCGCCACGTCACCGAGCGCGTCGCCCCGCTGCCCGGCATCCCCGACGAGCTGTGGCAGCTCCTCAACCAGTGCCTGGCCAAGGCCCCGGCCTCCCGGCTGCGCGCGTCCGAGACGGCCACGCGGCTGCGGGAGATACTGCCGGCCCTGGCAGGGCTGCCGCCGCTCGACATCGACGAGCCCGAGCCGGAGGCCGGCGCCCGCGGCGGCGAGCAGCAGGGAGCGTACGGGCACCACGTCGGCTCCCCGTACGACGACGGGCACCACGGACCCGGGGCGGACGCCGATCCGTACGGCGCGCCCGCCCGCGGCGCCGTTCCGCTCGTCCACGGCGGGCCCGCGCCCGACTCCACCCGTGACACCCACACCAGCATGCGCGTCCCCGGCGCGGACGAGCTGGCGGGCGGCGCCCACGGCACCGCCCGCGCCCCCCGAGCCCCGGGCAGCCCGCGAGCCGGCTCCGCCCGACACCGGGCGGCCGAGCGCCGCCGCAGGGTCAGGCAGGGCGTCACGGCCACGGCCGTCGCTGCCGCGCTCGGCATCGGCGGCTGGCTGGCCCTGTCCGGCGGTGGCGAGGAGGACGGCGGCCCCGCGGTCCCCTCGCAGAGCGAGGACGACCGCCCGGACGAGCCCTGAGGCGCCCCGAGCGGGCGGCTCCCCGGTGGCCGGGCGCGGGCCCGGCCACCGGCCGGGCGGCCCCCGCTCGACGGGGCGGCGGCAAAGGTTCCGGCAACCGTTAGTCTGGAGGGCGTGGCAGTCGTCGACGTATCCGAAGCACTGAAGTCCCTCACCTCGACCATGGAGTCGATCGAGGCCGTCCTGGACCTCGAGAAGCTGAGGGCCGAGATCGCCGTGCTCGAAGAGCAGGCGGCGGACCCGGCCCTGTGGAACGACACCGAGAACGCCCAGCGGGTGACCAGCAAGCTGTCCCTGCTCCAGGCGCAGGTCCGCAAGGTGGAGGAACTGCACGGCCGGATCGACGACCTGGAGATCCTGTTCGAGCTGGCCGAGGCCGAGGACGACGCGGACACGCGCACCGAGGCCGAGAGCGAACTGCAGGCCGTCCAGAAGGCCGTGGACGAGCTGGAGGTCCGCACCCTCCTGTCCGGCGAGTACGACCCCCGCGAGGCCATGATCAGCGTCCGTGCGGAGGCCGGCGGCGTGGACGCCGCCGACTTCGCCGAGCAGCTCATGCGCATGTACCTGCGCTGGGCCGAGCGCAAGGGCTACCCGACCGAGGTCCTGGACACCTCGTACGCCGAGGAGGCGGGCATCAAGTCCGCCACCTTCTCCGTCAAGGCCCCCTATGCCTACGGCACCCTCTCCGTCGAGCAGGGCACCCACCGCATGGTGCGCATCTCGCCCTACGACAACCAGGGCCGCCGCCAGACGTCCTTCGCGGGCGTCGAGGTGATGCCGGTGGTGGAGCAGACCGACCACATCGAGATCCCCGAGAACGAGATCCGCGTCGACGTCTTCCGCTCCTCCGGGCCCGGCGGCCAGTCGGTCAACACCACCGACTCCGCGGTCCGGATGACGCACATCCCGACCGGCATCGTCGTCTCCTGCCAGAACGAGAAGTCCCAGATCCAGAACCGCGCCGCCGCCATGCGCGTCCTCCAGGCACGCCTTCTGGCGCACCGCCGGGCGGAGGAGCAGGCCAAGATGGACGCCCTCAAGGGCGACGGCGGCAACTCCTGGGGCAACCAGATGCGTTCGTACGTCCTCCAGCCGTACCAGATGGTCAAGGACCTGCGCACTGAGCACGAGGTCGGCAACCCCCAGGGCGTCCTCGACGGCGACATCGACGGCTTCCTGGAGGCGGGCATCCGCTGGCGCAAGCAGCAGGAGCAGCAGAGCGCCGCCTGACCCGCGGCGGGTCCACCCGGGGCGGGTTCTCCGGAGGGCCTCCTCCTGTGTGTCGGTTCTGTCACAACCCGGTCCGCCGGAGTCTCAACTACCCGCCCACCGTGGACATTTCGGGTTGGTCCGGCTTGACGGCGGTGTCGGGCCTGGGAAAGCATTCTGGCCGGCACGCGCGTGTTCGGGGCGCGTAGGTACGGGGGTGGACAGAGCCCGACCGCTGATCGGTCGCCGACTCGACACGACGGACCCCGGCACGCAGGAAGCTCCGCACGGCTGCCCCATCGACGAAGACCACTACTGGGGGTAGTTGGCATATGACAAATTCCAGGACGCGAGTGCGCGTCGCGCGGGTCGCCGCAGGTGCGGTGTTCCTCGCGGGTGTGTCGCTGACGGCCATCGGCACGGCGTCGGCTGTCACCGGTGATGCGGAGGGAGGCCAGACCCAGGGTCAGACCGAAGGCAACGGGAACGGCGGTGGCGACACCGACGGCGCCAATGGTGGCGGCGACAGCGAGGGTGTCATCCAGGGAGTCGTCGAGGGTCTGACCGAAGGCGCCACGAGCGAGGGTGCGACCTCCGAGGGTGCCACGAGCGAGGGTGCGACCTCCGAGGGTGCGACGAGCGAGGGTCTGACCGAAGGCGCCACGAGCGAGGGTGCGACCTCCGAGGGTGCCACGAACGAGGGTGCGACCTCCGAGGGTGCGACGAGCGAGGGTGCGACCTCCGAGGGTGCGACGAGCGAGGGCGCGACCTCCGAGGGTGCGACGAGCGAGGGCGCGACCTCCGAGGGTGCGACCTCCGAGGGTGCGACGAGCGAGGGTGCGACCTCCGAGGGTGCCACGAGCGAGGGTGCGACCTCCGAGGGCTCCACCGGCGGCCCGGGCACCGCCACCACCGGCGGCGGGAGCGACAACCCGAACACCTGCATCCTCGACGAGTCCACCGTGGACTGCGGCCCCGACACCGACTCCGTCGGCACCAAGCCGATCAGCCAGGAGAAGCCGAAGGAGGAGCTGGCCAAGACCGGCGCCGCCGAGACGACCTTCCTGCTGGTCGGTGCGGCCACGATGATCGCCGGCGGTGTCGGCTTCCGCCTGATGCCGCGCCTGGCGAACCGCAACACCGTCGCCTGAGCGAACGGCACGGCGCCGCACACGCGTGACAACGCGTGACGGCACACAGGAGCAGCGCACATGAGGGGCCCGGGACGCATCCAGCGGACGCTGCTGGTTATTTCGGGCCCGTGCGTGACGTCGGCTCCCAAGACCCGGTTGTGGTCCTGGGAGCCGACGTTGTCGTATGGGGTGGGTGTCGCCGTCCATGCAGCCGAAGGGGCCGGGGGGATCCCGGCGGAGACGGTGCGGGTGACGCGGGCCGCGTTCCCGAAGGGGAGCCGGGCGACCCGGGTCCGGGACGGGCCGGGTCCGCCGTTCACTGACGAGGAGTTCGCCGACCTCTTCCCGGCGCGGGGGAAGCCTGCTTGGTCACCGGGCCGACTGGCGCCGGCGCCGGCGCTGGTGTTGCAGTTCGTCGAGGGGCTCACCGACCGGCAGGCCGCCGAGGCGGTGCGGGCGAGGATCGGCTTCAAATACGCCCTCGCGCCGGAACTGGCCGATCCCGGCTTCGACTTCTCGGTGCTGGCAGAGTTCCGGGACCGCCTCGTCGAAGCGGACGCCGGGCGGAGGGTGCTGGACGGCATCCTGGCCGCGGCCCGTGACAAAGGCCCGCTGAAGACGTCAGGCCGGGCCCGGACCGATTCCACGCATGTGCAGTCCGCGGTTCGGGAACTGTGCTGGCTGGAGACGGCCGCGGAGACGCTTCGTTCGGCGCTGAACGCGCTCGCGCAGGCCGCCCCCGACCGGCTGGCGGAGATCGCCGCACCGGACTGGTTCCGGCATTACGCCACCCGGGCCGGCGTCCGGAGCATCGCTCCGGGCCGGGCCCCTCATACGTCTCATTCGTTTCACACCTCGCGGCGCGCACGCGCCGCACGGCACCGCGAGGTGGCCTACACGGCGGCCTGGCGGGCCAGCAGGGCCACGGCGATCAGGGCCAGCAGCAGCGCCGCCAGCGCGGCCGGGGAAAGGGGTCCCAGGGAGAACGGTCCGTTCTCCTGGTGCAGTCGCTCGCGGTGCGCGCGGCACACCGGGCAACGGCCCTCACTCACCGGCCCTGCGCAGTTGGCACACACCAGTCGGTCGCACGTCATGCGATGTCCTCCTTATGCAATGCCAACGCCACCGGGCGGCCTTCTGTTCCCGCTTACGCCTCCGCGGCCGGAAGCTCTGCCTCCACTGTGCCAGCACCGGGGCCGGAGCGCAGAAAGTCATGGCCAATGCCTGGTTTGCGCCTGATGTGCCGCCGGACAAAACCCCCAACCGCGGACGCCGACTGCGGGCCCCTCGCGGATTCGCGTAGGGTCACCACACCGACGGGGATCCACTCCGCGGCTTCCGCTGCCCCTACCCAGGTCGACGTGGTGTAAATCCGTGATCCGATTCGACAACGTCTCGAAGTTCTACCCCAAGCAGAACCGCCCCGCCCTCCGCGACGTGTCGCTGGAGGTCGAACGCGGCGAGTTCGTCTTCCTGGTGGGCTCCTCCGGCTCCGGCAAGTCCACCTTCCTGCGGCTGATCCTGAGGGAGGAGCGCGCCAGTCACGGGCAGGTGCACGTCCTCGGCAAGGATCTCGCCCGCCTGTCCAACTGGAAGGTGCCGCACATGCGCCGCCAGGTCGGCACGGTCTTCCAGGACTTCCGGCTGCTCCCCAACAAGACGGTGGGGGAGAACGTCGCCTTCGCCCTGGAGGTGATCGGCCGGTCGCGCGGCGACATCCGCAAGTCCGTTCCCCAGGTGCTCGATCTGGTCGGTCTGGCGGGCAAGGAGGACCGGATGCCCGGTGAGCTGTCCGGTGGTGAGCAGCAGCGAGTGGCCATCGCCCGCGCGTTCGTCAACAAGCCGAAGCTGCTGATCGCCGACGAGCCAACCGGCAACCTCGACCCGCAGACATCGGTCGGCATCATGAAGCTGCTGGACCGGATCAACCGCACCGGGGCGACCGTGGTCATGGCCACCCACGACCAGCAGATCGTCGACCAGATGCGCAAGCGCGTGATCGAACTAGAAAAGGGCCGTCTCGTGCGCGACCAGTCGCGCGGTGTCTACGGCTACCAGCACTGAAAGGACGCCATGCGCGCCCAGTTCGTACTGTCGGAGATCGGCGTCGGTCTCCGCCGCAACCTCACGATGACCTTCGCGGTGATCGTCTCCGTCGCCCTGTCGCTGGCCCTGCTCGGCGGTGCGCTGCTCGCCCGTGAACAGGTGAACAGCATGAAGGGGTTCTGGTACGACAAGGTCCAGGTGTCGATCTACCTCTGCAACGAGAACGACGCCGACTCCGACCCCAACTGCGCCAAGGGAGCGGTCACCGCCCAGCAGAAGCGCCAGATCAAGGCGGACCTCGACAAGCTCGGCATAGTCGAGACGGTCTACCACGAGTCCGCCGAGCAGGCGTACAAGCACTACCGGGAGCAGTTCAAGGACTCCCCGCTGGCCGACTCGCTGACCCCGGACCAGATGCAGGAGTCCTACCGGGTCAAGCTGAAGGATCCGACCAAGTTCGAGGTCATCAGCACCGCCTTCTCCGGCCGTGACGGCGTCCAGGAGGTCCAGGACCAGCGGAACCTGCTGGAGAACCTCTTCCGGATGCTGGAGGGCATGAACTTCGCGGCGCTCGGGCTGATGGGACTGATGCTGGTCGTCGCCCTGCTGCTGATCGTCAACACCGTGCGGGTGGCGGCGTTCAGCAGGCGCAGGGAGACGGGGATCATGAGGCTGGTGGGCGCGTCCAGCTTCTACATCCAGATGCCGTTCATCGCGGAGGCCGCGTTCGCGGGGCTGCTGGGCGCGGTCGGCGCCACGGTGCTGCTGGTGGTCGGCCGCTACTTCCTCATCGACGCCGGCCTGTCGCTGGCCGAGCAGATGCCGCTGATCGACTTCATCGGCTGGGACGCGCTGCTCAAGGTGCTTCCGCTGGTGTTCGTGGTCGGTGTGCTGATGCCCGCGCTGGCCGCCTTCATCACGCTGCGCAAGTACCTGAAGGTGTGATGGGACCGCGGTCCGGGAGCGCCCGGGGCCGTTCGAACGCCCCCGGGCGCTCCCGGGGTGTGACGAAGGACGCCGCGGCCGTCCGTGCAACCTCCCGTGCGGCGCCCGCCCGTGTCCTAGACTCCGCAGCATGTCGGGTACGTCGAAGTTCGTTCCCCACGGTTTCGTCCGGGGCGCGGCCCGGGCCCCGGAAGGCGGGCGCCGGCCTCGCCGCATCCTCCGGGGGGCGGGGCTGACCCTGGTCTTCGTGGCCGTGCTGGGGACCGGAGCCGTCACCGAATCGTGGGGAGACGTCGCCGAGGGTGACGCGGCGCCTGTGAGCCCGGGACCGGCCGGCGCGGGGTCGGGGGAGGGCGGTCCGCCGTACGAGGGCGCCGCGCACGAGGACGCCGGGCATGACGCCGTGCACGACGCCGAGGAACTGGTCAGCCGCAGCGGGGACCGCTGGGCCGCCGCGTACACCGCCCGCGAGTACGCGGGGCTCCGGCAGTCCCTGGACGGCCGGTACGTCGGCGTGGGCGTCTCCGTGCGCCGTACGGGCGCCGACCGGATCGAGATCGCCCGCGTCCAGCCCGGCAGCCCCGCCGCGAAGGCGGGCGTACGCGCCGGGGACCGGCTGGTCACCGTCGACGGCACCGGGGTCGAGGGCCGCCCCGTCACGGATGTGGTGGCCCTGCTGCGCGGCGGCGCGCCGGGGGAGGGGGCCCCGCCCGGCAGCCGGGTCGCCCTCGGCCTGAGCCGCGGGAGCCTGCGCTGGGAGGAGGGGCTGGAACGGGCCCGGCTCAGCGTCGAGACCGTCACCGCCATCCCCCTGGGCGCGGCCTCCCCCGGTGCGCCGGAGGACCCGGACGAGCCGGCCGCCGGCGCCGCCCGCGTCAGGATCGACTCGTTCACCAGGGGCACGGGGGAGCAGTTGCGGCGCGCGGTGGAGGACCTCCCCCCGGGCGGGGGGATCCTGCTCGACCTGCGCGGCAACTCCGGCGGTCTGGTCGCCGAGGCCGCCGAGGCCGCCTCCGTCTTCCTCGACGGCGGTCTGGTGGCCACCTACGGGGACGGCGACACCGAGCGCGCGCTGTACGCCGAGCCCGGCGGGGACACCGCCTCCCCCCTGGTGGTGCTCGTCGACGGCGGCACGATGAGCGCCGCCGAACTACTGGCCGGCGCCCTCCAGGACCGCGGCCGGGCGGTCGTCGTCGGCACCCGGACCTTCGGCAAGGGCTCGGTCCAGGAACCGAGGGAGCAGCCGGACGGCTCGGTCGCCGAGCTGACCGTCGGCCACTACACCACCCCCGGTGGGCGGACCTTCGAGGAAGGCGGGCTGCTCCCGGACCTGGAGGTGCTGCCGGGGCAGGACGCGCAGGAGGAGGCCCGCACGGTATTGAGTGGCCTCGCCACCCGGTCGTAGTGGAACAATGGCGGTGCTATGGCTAAAGAGACGGGGCGCAAACTCATCGCGCAGAACAAGAAGGCGCGGCACGACTACCTCATCCTCGACACCTACGAGTGCGGGCTGGTGCTGACCGGCACCGAGGTGAAGTCGCTGCGGCAGGGGCGGGCGTCGCTGGTGGACGGCTTCGCCCAGCTCGACGGCGGTGAGGCGTGGCTGCACAACGTGCACATCCCCGAGTACAGCCAGGGGACGTGGACCAACCACAGTGCGCGGCGCAAGCGGAAGCTGCTGATGCACCGCGCCGAGATCGACAAGCTGGTCGGCAAGCTCCAGGAGTCGGGCCTGACGCTGGTCCCGCTCCAGCTGTACTTCAAGGACGGCCGCGCCAAGGTCGAGATCGCGCTGGCGCGCGGCAAGAAGGAGTACGACAAGCGGCAGGCACTGAGGGAGAAGCAGGACCGCCGTGAGGCCGAGCGCGCGGTCTCGGCGGCCCGCCGCCGCCGGCGGGCCTGAGGGCCGCGCCACCGCCCTCCGCCCCGGCGTGGCCGCCGCCCGTGAGCGGCCGGCCGGCCGCTCACGGCCCGGGTGGTCCGGGTGGCCGGGGACCACCCGCCCGGGAATACGTTGGCAGCCCTCCGCGCTGACCCGTACAATGACACCAGCGCCGTCCGGTCCAGGCCGGGCGAGCTTGTCAAATGAACATGGGGATGATCGGTTTCGACAGCGGCTGTTGAAGCAGGGGAAGCGAGCCGAGGAACGCGGCAATGATCTCGTTAACCATGTGCCGCGAAAAAATAATCGCCAACACCAAGCGCGATTCCTTCGCCCTCGCTGCCTGATCAGCGACTTGCGAAGTGTCAGCCCAGGGGCGTTCCCGCCCTGGATCCTGGCATCAGCTAGGGAACTTCACCGTTAACCCCGGTCACGGGGGCTGGCGGGACATCAAACAGTGACTGGGCCTGTCGGCGGCTTGTCCGCGTGACCGCCGGGGCCGAGAAAATCACAGCGGACTGCGCTCGGAGAAGCCCTGGTTCTGCACCGTTGGACGCGGGTTCGATTCCCGCCATCTCCACTCATCCCATGTGGGCCGAAGGCCCCGCCGTCCTCGGACGGCGGGGCCTTCGGCACGTCCCGGGCCGGGCGGACGGGCCGCGGCTCAGCGCCTTCCGGACGCCCGGGCCCGGGCCCGCGGCCCCGGGGCTCTGGCCGCGGCGGCCGCCGCGGCCAGAGCGACGGCGGCCGCGAGGGTGGCCGCCGCCGGCGGTACCGCGTACCCCCACGAGCCGCCCAGGTGCTCCGCCGCCCAGCCGCCCGCCGCCGAACCGGCGGCTATGCCGCCCAGCAGGGCGGTGACGGCCAGAGTCATGCCCTCGTTCAGCCGGCCGGACGGGGTCAGCCGCTGGACCAGCGTCATGCCGGTGACCATCGCGGGGGCCGTCGCCATCCCGGCCACCAGCAGCGCGGGGGCCAGCACCAGCAGGCTGCCGGCGGTCGAGGCGAGCAGCGGCAGCGTCATCAGGGCGGCCATCGCGCCCACGCAGACCGCGAAGCGCCGCCCCGGCGATCCCGCCGGGCGCAGGGCGCCGAAGGCGAGTCCGGCCGCGCCCGAGCCCAGGGCCTGGAGGGCGAGGACGGCTCCCGCCGCGCCCTTGTGGCCCAGCCCGTCGGCGTACGCCACGGTCACCACCTCCAGGGCGCCGAAGACGGCTCCGGTGGCGAGGAAGGCGGCCAGCAGCCCGGACAGCCCCGGGATGCGCAGCAGCGCGGCCGCGCGGGCGGGGCCGTCGTGCGGTGCGACCGGCGGCTCGGTGCGGCGCTGGGCGGCGAACAGCAGGGTGCCGCCCAGCAGCAGGACGGTGGCGGTCAGGGTGCCCGCCTCGGGGAAGAGCGAGACGCACAGGAAGGTGGCCAGCACCGGGCCGAGCATGAAGCACAGCTCGTCGAGGGCCTGCTCGAAGGAATTGGCGGTGTGCCGCGCGGCCTCGGCCTCCGGCGAGGGGCCGCGGTACAGGTACGCCCAGCGGGCCCGGGCCATGCCGCCGGTGTTGGGGGCGGTGGAGCCGGCCGCGTAGGCGGCGAACAGCGTCCAGTCGGGGGCGTCGTACCGCACGCACAGCAGCAGCGTCAGCGAGGCGGCCGCGGACAGGCACACCGCGGGGACGGCGATCCGGGCCTGCCCGTGGCGGTCCACCAGCCGTGCGACCAGCGGCGCCAGGAGGGCGGTGGCGACCAGCCCGGTGGCGGTGACGGCTCCGGCGAGGGCGTACGAGCCGCGGGTGGTGGCGATCATGATGACCGCGCTGATGCTCAGCATCCCCACCGGCAGCCGGGCGAGGAGGCCCGTGAGGGCGAACGCCCGCGTCCCGGGCGGCGCGAACAGCCGCACGTAGGGCGTGAACCAGCGCGTGCGCGCGGTGCGGTTCCCGGCGTCGGCGGGCCGGCCGCGCGGCACGGTGGCCGACTCCCCGCGCTCCGCCGCGGGCGGAGGGGCAGGGGCGGGTCCGGTGGACGAGTTCGGCATGTACACACCTTGGGCCGGGCGTCTGTGAGGTGTCCAACACCTTGTCGCTGGCCATTGACGCGCCTGTGTTGTCACCATGGGGCGTGCCCCGAGACACCGACCCCCGGCTGCTGCGCGCCTTCGTCGCCGTCGCCGACGAACTGAACTTCACCCGTGCGGCCGCCCGGGTGTTCGTCGCCCAGCAGTCGCTGAGCCGCGACATAAGGCGGCTGGAGGAGCAGCTCGGCACCGTGCTGTTCGTCCGTACGACCCGGCGCGTGTCCCTGACCCCCGAGGGGGAGCGGCTGCTGCCGTACGCCCAGCGCGTGCTGGTGGCGCACGAGGAGCTGAACGCCGCGGCCGTACGCGAGGAGCGCCCCCTGATCGTCGACGTCGGCGCTCCGGCCACCACCGGGCAGCGGGTGCTGGACGAGGTCCGGCGGCTGGCGCCCGACCTGGAGTTCGTCGCCCGCTACCACAGCGGCCTGATCGGTGCCGCCGCGGAGATCTCCGACGGAGGGCTGGACGTCTCCTTCGGCCGGGTCGCCGGACTGGATCCGGCCGTGCTGGGCGTGCTCGACCACCGCCTGATCCGCTACGAGAGGGCGGCCGTGCTGCTGCCGGAGGGGCACCGGCTGGCCCGGCTGCCCAGGGTGCCGCTGGACACGCTGGCAGGGGAGATCCTGTACGCGGGGGCCGGCAACCCCGAGACCGCGGAGTGGACCGACTACGCCCGCCACCTCTTCGCGGGCCGCGGGATAGAACTCGCCGCGCCCTTTCCCAAGATCGAGGGGGAGGCCGAGTTCGGCCGGGTCGTCCGCAGGCGCGGCTGGTCGGTGCTGGCGAGTGAGGTCTTCGCCGCGGTGCCGGGCATGGTGCTGCGCCCGCTGGTGGATCCCGTGCCGCTCTCGCCGGTCTCGATGGTCTGGCGGCGCGGTCTGCGCCACCCGGGGCTGGACGCGCTCAGGGCGGCGGTGCGGCGGCTGGCCGAGGCGGGACGCTGGCGGGAGCGGCCCCACGGCTCCTGGCTGCCGGAGCCGGACGCGCGTTTGCTGGGGGTGGCCGCGCCGCCGGCGCGCTGATTCCCGGCCGGACCGACGGCCCCGGCCGTACTCCGGAGCGGTCCGGTCCGGACAGCCCGGACAGCCCGGACGATCGTCCCACCGGAGTACCGGAGCGCCGTCGGTGTCTCCTGTGAGCGGGTGAAACCGCGCCGGGCCGCCGATGGACCGGCACGGCGGGGCACTCCCGAACCGCCTTTACCGAAAGCCCCGTTGAGTGCCGGAGGGTGGCGCGGGCGAGGGGCGGCGCCGCCCTCCGGGCCCGGAGGGCGGATTCTTGGATGATCTTTTGATCACGATTTGTCAGCTTGTGGGATATTTTCTTCGGGAGGGGTGCCAGGGAAGAGCGGAGCGCGGCCGGTGTCATGCGCCGGCCCTTTCGCATGTGGCGCCCGGCACGCGTGAGAAACCAGAGGAGGTGTTCCTGAATGACGTGTGCTGATCCAGGGGCCGGCAGCCCCCCGGGGGGACCGGTCTTCGTGGACGCGACCGGCAGGCGCGGGCGCGTGCTGCGGGCCCTCGGCTGGTCGTTCGGAGCCCTGTGCGGAGGCTGTGTGGCCGTACTGGCCGCCACCCTGACGGGAGGCAGCCCCACGGTCTCCGGCAGGCCGGCGCCCGGCGCCACCGCGGAGGCCGGGCCCTCCGCGCTCCTGGCCGACACGCCGGGCTTCGGCGCACGGAGGCACTGGGGCGGTCACGAGGGTCCGGGCATGCGCTGGACCGGGGGCGGGGGAGCCGCCATCGACTGGACGGTGGGAACCGTACGGGACGCCGCGACGGCCGCCCCGCTTCCCGGTGAGCAGACCTCTCCATGACCCTGGGGAGGCACGGGCGCCGGCGCCGGCGGGGAAGGCTGCGCCGACTGCTGGTCCTGCCGCTGCTGCTGACCGCCCTCACCGTGCTGATGCTGCGCGGCTATGTGCACAGCGAGTTCCTCGCGGACCACCGGGTGCGGCCCGGGGCCCCCGCCGACCGGGTGCCCCGGGAGGTCCGCGAGGGCGGCCCCGTCGTGGACGCCTCCGGCCCGCGTCCGGCCGGCCACCGGGTGCCCGACCACATGATCGTGCTGACCTTCGACGACGGCCCGGACCCGGTGTGGACGCCGAAGGTGCTGGACAAGCTGGCCGAGCACGACGCGCACGCGGTCTTCTTCGTGACCGGCGCCATGGCCTCCCGCCACCCCGGACTGGTCAGGCGGATGGTGGCGGAGGGCCACGAGATCGGCCTGCACACCTTCAACCACCCCGACCTGTCCTACCAGTCGGAATCCCGCATCAACTGGGAGCTGGCGCAGAACCAGCTCGCCCTGGCCGGTGCGGCCGGGGTGCGGACCTATCTGTTCCGGCCGCCGTACTCCTCGCACGCGCACGCCCTGGACAACGAGTCCTGGCCGGTGGTCCGGTACGTCGGCGGCCGCGGTTACATCACGGTCCTCAACGACACCGACAGCAAGGACTGGGCGCGCCCGGGGGTGGACGAGATCGTCCGCCGGGCCGTTCCGAAGGAGCCGGGCGCCGGCGCCGTGGTGCTGATGCACGACGCCGGGGGCGACCGCTCGCAGACCGTGGCCGCCCTGGACCGGCTGCTGCCGGAGCTGAAAGCGCGCGGCTACGCGTTCACCAACCTCACCGAGGCGCTGAGGGCCCCCAGCGCCCACACCCCCGTCAGCGGCTCCGAACTGTGGAGGGGCAGGTTCTTCGTCCTCGCCGTCGGCGTCGCGGAGCGGGCGACGTCCCTGTTCATCGTGGCGCTGACGGCGGTCGGCCTCCTGGCCTTCGCCCGCCTCGGGCTGATGCTGCTCCTGGCCAGGGCGCACGGCCGCGCCGCGCGCCGGAGAGCCGCCTGGGGTCCGGAGCCGGTCACCCGGCCCGTCAGCGTGGTGGTCCCGGCGTACAACGAGGCCAAGTGCATCGCCGGCACCGTGCGCTCCCTGGTGGCCGGGGACCACCACGTCGAGGTCGTCGTCGTCGACGACGGCTCCCGCGACGCGACGGCCGGCATCGTCGAGGCCATGCGGCTGCCGAACGTGCGGGTGGTGAGGCAGGCCAACGCGGGCAAACCCGCCGCCCTCAACAACGGCATCGCCCACGCCTCGCACGACATCGTCGTGATGGTGGACGGCGACACCGTCTTCGAGCCCTCCACCATCCGCGAACTGGTGCAGCCCTTCGCCGATCCGGCCGTCGGGGCCGTCGCCGGCAACGCCAAGGTCGGCAACCGCGACACCCTCATCGGGGCCTGGCAGCACATCGAGTACGTGATGGGCTTCAGCCTGGAACGGCGGATGTACGACGTGCTGCGCTGCATGCCCACGGTGCCCGGAGCGGTGGGCGCCTTCCGCCGCGAGGCGCTGGAACGCGTCGGCGGCGTCAGCGACGACACCCTCGCGGAGGACACCGACCTCACCATGGCCGTCCACCGCGACGGCTGGCGGGTGGTCTACGCGGAGAACGCCCGGGCCTGGACCGAGGCGCCCGAAACCGTCCGGCAGCTGTGGTCCCAGCGCTACCGCTGGAGCTACGGCACCATGCAGGCGATGTGGAAGCACCGCCGGGCGGTGGTGGAGCGCGGTCCCTCGGGACGCTTCGGCCGTGTCGGACTGCTGTTCATCTCGCTGTTCACCGTCCTGATGCCGCTGCTCGCCCCGCTGATCGACGTGTTCCTCCTGTACGGCCTGCTCTTCGGGCCCGCGCAGCGGACGGCGGCGGTCTGGCTGGGCGTCCTGGCCGTCCAGGCGGCGTGCGCCGCGTACGCCTTCCGGCTGGACCGCGAACCCCTGGTCCACCTGGTCTCGCTGCCCCTGCAGCAGATCCTCCACCGCCAGCTGATGTACCTGGTGCTGCTGCGGGCCTGGGTCACCGCACTCACCGGCGGCCGGCTGCGCTGGCAGAAACTGCGCCGCACCGGCGTCGTCGACTCCGCACCCGCGGGCGTCGCGGAACCCCGTCGCATGCAAGGGAGCACCACCGTATGACCGAGACGGCGACCCCCTCCCCGGTCCCGCCCCCGGGTACGGGGAACCGCGCGCCGGCCGCCGGGCGCGACCGCTACCTCGATCTGCTGCGCACCCTCGCGCTGCTGCGCGTGGTGCTTTACCACACCTTCGCCTGGGGCTGGCTGACGTTCCTCTTCCCGTCGATGGGTGTGATGTTCGCGCTGGCCGGCGCACTGATGGCCCGCTCCCTGGCACGCCCCGCCCCCGGGGTGCTGCGCGGCAGGATCCGGCGCCTGCTGCTGCCGCTGTGGCTGTACGGCCTGGTGGTGCTCGGTGTCCTGTTCGCACAGGAATGGCGGCCGGCCAGAGGCGAGGAGGCCGCCCTGTGGTGGCTGAAGCTGGCCTTCTGGGTGGTGCCCGCGGGCACCCCGCCCTTCCCGGTGCGCATCGGCGAGGACGGCGGGATGCTGGACGCGGGCTGGGCCCAGCAGGCCGCCGGCCCCCTGTGGTACCTGCGCGCCTACTTCTGGTTCGTGCTGCTCTCGCCACTGCTGCTGAAGGCGTTCCGCGCACTGCCGTGGGCCACCCTGCTCGCTCCGCTCGGCCTGACCGCCGTCGTCGGCACGGGCCTGGTGGAGATCCCCGGCGCCACGGGCGAGGCGGTGCGGGACTTCGCGGTCTACGGTGCCTGCTGGGTGCTCGGCTTCGCCCACCACGACGGGGTGCTCTACCGCGTCCCCGGGTACTTCGCGCCCTCGATCGGTCCGGTCTTCATGGGCCTGGGCCTGTGGTGGAGCGCCGGGCACCCGGGCCCGGACGGCTGGGACCTGGGCGACATCCCCCTGGGCCAGGCCCTGTGGTCCTTCGGGTACTGCGTCCTGCTGTTCCAGGTCAGCCCCGCCTGGCAGCGGCTGCCCGAACGGCTCCGGCGCTTCGACGGCACGATCACGCTGGCCAACAACCGGGCGGTGTCGGTCTACCTGTGGCACGAGATCGCCCTGCTCGCCACCGTGCCCGTGATCGACCTGCTGTGGAGGATCCCGGCCGTGTGGCGGTCCCCCGCCCTCTCCGGACTGCTGGAGAGTTCCTACCCGGTGCTGATGTTCCTGCTCCTCTGGCCGCTGCTCGCCGTGCTCGTGGCGGCCTTCGGCTGGGCCGAGGACCTCGCCGCCCGGCGCCGGCCCCGGCTGTGGCCCCGCGGCCCGCACCGCCGGAAGGCCGAGGACCGGAAGGGCGAGGGCCGGGCGGGCGGCGGTACGGGTGCGGGGGCGGTCCCGGGCGCGCGCGGGGCGGTCGGCGAGGGCTCACACACGCCCTGACCTCCGGGTGAGGGCAAGGTTGCGCGGAGGTCACCTGGCGGCACCGGGGTGAAACGCGCCGTCCATAGCGTCGGGAGCCGACACCCGACGCTATGGAGGCGCCATGACCGCTCCGACGACCGCACCCGGCAGGGGCCGCTGGATCGAGCACTGGGATCCGGAGGACGAGGACTTCTGGGAGAGGACGGGCCGCCGCGTCGCCCGCCGCAACCTCGCGCTCTCGGTGGTCTCCGAGCACATCGGCTTCTCCGTGTGGAGCATGTTCTCGGTCCTCGCCCTGTTCATGGGCCCCGAGTACGGCATCGACCCGGCGGGGAAGTTCTTCCTGGTCGCCGTCGCCTCCCTGGTCGGGGCCGCGCTGCGGATGCCCTACGGCTTCGCGGTCGCCCGCTTCGGCGGCCGCAACTGGACGGTGATCAGCGCCGCGATGCTGCTGGCGCCCACCACCGCCCTGCTGGTGGTCATGGAACCGGGCACCTCGTACACCACCTTCATGCTGGTGGCGGTCCTCACTGGGGTCGGCGGCGCCAACTTCGCATCCTCCATGACCAACATCAACAGCTTCTACCCGCTGCGCCTGAAGGGCTGGGCCCTGGGTGTGAACGCGGGCGGCGGCAACATCGGCGTCGCCGTCGTCCAACTCGCCGGCCTGCTGACCATCGCCGTCGCCGGGGCCGCGCAGCCCAGGCTGCTGCTCGCCGCCTATCTGCCGCTGATCGTCGCCGCCACCGTGCTCAGCGCGCGGTACATGGACAACCTCGGACCCGTGCGGGGCGACACGGGCGCGGCGAGGGAGGCGGCACGAGACCGCCACACCTGGATCATGTCGTTCCTCTACATCGGCACCTTCGGCTCCTTCATCGGCTACAGCCTCGCCTTCGGCCTGGTGCTCCAGAGCCAGTTCGGCCGCACCCCCCTGCAGGCCGCCTCGCTCACCTTCACCGGCCCACTGCTGGGCTCGCTGGTCCGCCCCGTCGGCGGCCGGCTCGCCGACCGGCTGGGCGGCGCGCGGGTGACCCTGTGGAACTTCGGGGCCATGACGGGCGCGGCCGGCATCGTGGTGGCCGCGTCGGTGCGGGAGTCGCTGCCGCTGTTCATCGCCGGCTTCGTCGTCCTGTTCGTCCTCACCGGTCTGGGCAACGGCTCGGCGTTCAAGATGGTCCCGGGGATCTTCCAGGCCAGGGCCCACGAGACGGGTCTGACGGGGGAGGCGGCCGCCGTCCGCGCACGGCGGCTGTCGGGCGCGGCCATGGCGCTGATCGGGGCGGTCGGCGGCTTCGGCGGGGTGGGCATCAACATGGCCCTGCGCCAGTCCTTCGTCGCGTCCGGCACCGGTACCGGGGCCTTCGCCGTCTTCCTCGGCTACTACGTGGTGTGCGCGGCGGTCACCTGGGCCGTATACATGCGGCCGGGTGCGGGGCTCGACGGAGGCGGCGGGCGCGTCCGCGACTCGGTGGCCGGGGAGGAGAAGCGGGCCGCTTACGCGGGGGTGTGAGAGGGCGGTGCGGGCGCGGCGTGTGTAACACCGGGGAAACCGCGGGGAACCGGGGGCGTCACGCATCCTTGTCAGGCTCGGTTGCCCCACGGCTGTGCGGGCGAGACCCGTACGAACGACTGCGGACGAGGACCCCATGCACCAGGTCGGACCACTGGAAGGCTTCACCGTCGGCGTCACCGCGGCCCGGCGCGCCGACGAACTGGGCGCCCTGCTGGAGCGGCGCGGCGCGGCGGTGGTGCACGCACCGGCCCTGCGCATCGTGCCGCTGGCCGACGACGGCGAACTGCTCGGCGCCACCGAGGCGCTGCTCGGCCGCGCCCCCGACACGGTGGTGGCCACCACCGCCATCGGCTTCCGCGGCTGGGTGGAGGCCGCCGAGGGCTGGGGGCTGGGCGAGGAGCTGCGGGGTGTGCTGGGCGGTGTGGAACTGCTCGCCCGCGGCCCCAAGGTGCGCGGCGCGGTACGGGCCGCGGGGCTGACCGAGGCGTGGTCACCGCCGTCGGAGTCGCTGGCCGAGGTCCTGGACCGGCTGCTGGCCGAGGGCGTCGCCGGACGCCGGATCGCCGTCCAGCTCCACGGCGAGCCGCTGCCCGGCTTCGTCGAGGCGCTGCGCGAGGCGGGGGCGGAGGTCGTCGGCATCCCCGTCTACCGCTGGCTGCCGCCGGAGGACATCGCTCCGCTGGACCGGCTGATCGACGCCGTGCGGGCCCGCTCGGTGGACGCGGTCACCTTCACCTCCGCCCCCGCCGCCGCCTCGCTGCTGGAGCGCGCGGAGCGGCGCGGCGTGCGGGAGGGGGTGCTGGAGGCGCTGCGGGGTGACGTGCTGGCCGGGTGCGTGGGGCCGGTCACCGCGCTGCCGCTGGCCGCGCACGACGTGCCGGTGGTGCGGCCCGAGCGCTTCCGGATCGGGCCGCTGGTCCAGTTGCTGTGCCGGGAGCTGCCCGCCCGCGCGCCGGCTCTGCCCGTCGCCGGGCGGCGGCTGGAGATCCGCGGCCACGCGGCGGTCGTGGACGGCGGGCTGAGGCCCGTACCGCCCGCCGGGATGGCGCTGCTGCGGACCCTGGCCCGGCGGCCCGGCTGGGTGGTCTCCCGCGCCGACCTGCTGCGCGCCCTGCCCGGCGCGGGGCGCGACGAGCACGCCGTGGAGACGGCGGTGGCGCGGCTGCGTTCGGCGCTGGGCGCGCCCCGGATGATCCAGACGGTGGTCAAGCGCGGTTACCGGCTCGCCTTCGACCCGTCGGAAGGACGTTCCGGAGCCGTGTGACCGCAGCCGGCGGTCGGGTGCCGCAGGGCCGCAACCGGTTCGACGCCGCCCGCGCGGCACTCGGACGCGGCCGGTTGCGAGGGCTCGGCCGCGTGCGCGCCGCGATCCCCTGGCGTACGGTGGACGGCTGCCCTGGGTACAGCAGAAGGGGGCCGTGCGTTGGGAGCGCAGGAGACAGTGCCGTCGGTGCCGGGGACCGCCGCCGGCGACGGTGGCGGGCACGAGGTGCACGACGGCGTACGGGAACGGGAGATCCGCGGGGAGCAGGAGCACCTCGACCGGGTCTACCGGCGCCTCGAGGAGAAGATCCACGAGGCGGAGTTCCTCATGGCGGACGCCGCCAAGCGCGCCCAGGTCGGCACACCGGGGGCGCTCGCCGAGCGGGACGCGCAGGT
Organism: Streptomyces shinuiensis; assembly: GCF_043660855.1. Classification (NCBI taxonomy): domain Bacteria; kingdom Bacillati; phylum Actinomycetota; class Actinomycetes; order Kitasatosporales; family Streptomycetaceae; genus Streptomyces; species Streptomyces shinuiensis. The sequence continues at coordinate 3,814,045 of NZ_JBIHML010000001.1, forward strand.
CTTCCGCGCCGGTGTGCACCTCAACCGGCTCAACAGCGAGTTCGAGGACTTCCTCTTCGGCCGGATCGACCTGCTGCGCGGCAAGGACGGCGAGCGCGGACCCGACGGCGCGTACACCTCCGTCGAGCCCGCCGACGGCGCCGTGCGCACCGGCGGTGCCGGTGCCGCCGTCGCGGACATCGCCGAGACCCTGCACATCGGCCGGCTCGGCGTGCTCGACGCCGACTACACCCCGCTGGTCATCGACTGGCGCGCCCCGGCCGCCGCGCCCTTCTACCGGGCCACCCCGGTGGCGCCGGGCCGGGTGGTGCGGCGGCGGGTGATCCGCAGCCGGGGCCGCCGCGTACTGGGCGTGGAGGACGACCTGCTGCGCCCGGAGCTGACGGCGTACCTGGACGGCGAGGAACTGGCCGTGGTCGGCGACGGCGCCCTGATGGCGGCCCTGGGCCGGTCCCGCGGACACACCATGCGCGACATCGTCGCCTCCATCCAGGCCGAGCAGGACGAGGTGATCCGGGCCCCCGCCGTCTCCGTCACCGAGGTCGAGGGCGGCCCCGGTACGGGCAAGACGGCCGTCGCGCTGCACCGCGCCGCGTACCTGCTCTACCAGGACCGGCGGCGCTACGCCGGAGGCATCCTCGTGGTCAGCCCCACCCCGCTGCTGGTGTCCTACACCGAGGGCGTGCTGCCGTCGCTGGGCGAGGAGGGCCAGGTGGCCGTCCGCGCGCTGGGCTCGCTGGTGGAGGGCGCCGAGGCGGGCACCTACGACGAGCAGGCCGTCGCCCGCGTCAAGGGCTCCTCCCGCATGGTGCGGGTGCTGCGCAGGGCCGCACGCGGCACGCTGGAACCCGGTGCGCTGCGCGCCGGCACGGTGCCCGGCCGGCTGCGGGTGGTCGCCCTCGGCACGCGCCTGGAACTGGACGCCGACGACCTGCGCCGGATCCGCGAGCAGGCGCTCGGCGGCACCGCGCCCGTCAACCTGCTGCGCCCGCGCGCCCGGCGGCTGCTGCTGGACGCTCTGTGGGAGCGCTCGGGAGCGGGCCGCCGTCACACCGATCCGGAGCTGGCGGCGGAGGCGCGCCGGGGGTTCGACGAGGACGTCTCCACCGAGACGGACTTCACCGGCTTCCTGGACGCCTGGTGGCCCGAGCTGACCCCGCGCCGCGTGCTGGCGGCCATGGCGGACGAGAAGCGGCTGTCGCGCTGGGCGCGCCGTGTGCTCCAGCCGGGAGAGGTACGGCGGCTGGCACGCTCGCTGGCCCGGCTGGACGCCGACGGCTGCGGCCCGCTGTCCGTCCACGACGTCGCGCTCCTGGACGAGCTGCGGGTCCTGCTCGGCACCCCCGCCCGCCCCCGCGGGCAGCGGGAGATGGACCCGCTGGACCAGCTCACCGGCCTGGAGGAGCTGAGCACCTACGCCGACCGCCTCGCCGGCCGCACCGCCCGCGCCGAACGCCGGGAGGAAGAGGAGCGCACCGACTACGCGCACGTCATCGTCGACGAGGCGCAGGACCTCACGCCGATGCAGTGGCGGATGGTGGGCCGGCGCGGCCGCCAGGCGACGTGGACGGTGGTCGGCGACCCGGCGCAGAGCTCCTGGTCGGACCAGGAGGAGGCCGCCGCCGCCCGCGACGAGGCGCTGGGAACCCGTCCGCGCCGCCGCTTCGAGCTGACGGTCAACTACCGCAACCCGGCCGAGATCGCCGAGCTGTCCGCCCGGGTGCTGGCCCTGGCCATGCCGGGGGTGTGCCCGCCCCGCGCGGTCCGCGCCACGGGCCTGGTGCCGCGCTTCGCCACGGTGGCTGGCGGCCCGGAAGGCCCGGGCGGCCCGGGCGAGGCGGTGGGCCGGGCGGTCCGCGCGGAGGCCGAGCGGCTGCTGGCGGAGGTGGAGGGCACCGTCGGCGTCGTGGTGGCGATGGGCCGCCGCGAGCAGGCCCGCGCCTGGCTGGCCGGGCTCGGCGACCGGGTGGTGCCGCTGGGCAGCCTGGAGGCCAAGGGCCTGGAGTACGACGCGACGCTCGTGGTCTCGCCCGCGGAGATCGCCGACGAGTCCCCGGCGGGCCTGCGGGTGCTGTACGTGGCGCTGACCCGGGCCACGCAGCGGCTGACGGTCCTGGCGCGGGCGAAGGACCTGCCGGACGCGGAAGGGGTCCCCGACCTGCTGCGGGAGTGAGGTGGCGGGAGCGGATCCTGTCCGGGTTCCGGGCGGATCGCGGGCGGGCTCCGCGCGATCTCCCGGCCGCCGGAGCCGAACGGAATCACCGTCGCCGATCGTTTGTTAGCCTGGCTGTGGCACCGGCCCGATCCAAGCCCCCGGGCCCAACCTTCGTCGCTTCGAGCGACCACTTGCCGCGAGGCGAGCATGGCGGGTCGGTGTCGCAGACGTGGATCCGAGGGGTCCGCACCGCCGGGAGGCGGTGCGGACCCCTCGTCCTTGTGCTTCCGGGCCCGGCGCCCGCGGCGTGTGGCGTGCCGCGCGTCACACGGCGGACCGGGCCGCGCCTTCCGCGGCGGGAAGCACTTTCCGTCCTCCGGAACCGGTTACCCGCTACCGGTCGGTAGGTGCGACGATCGGGTGACGCGATCCGGCGAGGGGGCCGGATGTGCGCACAGCACCACGGAAAGCAGAGGAACCCGGCCATGGCAACGGCGCCCAGTGTCTCGTACTCGATGACCATCCGCCTGGAGGTGCCCGCCGGAGGAGCGGCGGTCAGCCAGCTCACCACGGCCGTGGAGTCCTCCGGCGGCTCGGTCATCGGTCTCGACGTCACCGCCTCCGGCCACGAGCGGCTGCGCATCGACGTCACGATCGCCGCCTCCTCCACCGCGCACGCCGACGAGATCGTCGCCAAGCTGCGCGAGGTCGAGGGCATCGCCATCGGCAAGGTCTCCGACCGGACCTTCCTGATGCACCTGGGCGGCAAGATCGAGATGGCGTCCAAGCACCCCATCCGCAACCGCGACGACCTGTCGATGGTCTACACCCCGGGCGTGGCCCGGGTCTGCACCCAGATCGCGGCCAACCCCGAGGACGCCCGCCGGCTGACCATCAAGCGCAACTCCGTCGCCGTCGTCACCGACGGTTCGGCCGTGCTGGGCCTGGGCAACATCGGGCCGAAGGCCGCGCTGCCGGTCATGGAGGGCAAGGCGGCCCTCTTCAAGCGCTTCGCGGGCATCGACGCCTGGCCGCTGTGCCTGGACACACAGGACACCGACGCCATCGTCGAGATCGTCAAGGCCGTCGCCCCCGGCTTCGCGGGCATCAACCTGGAGGACATCTCCGCCCCCCGCTGCTTCGAGATCGAGGCGCGGCTGCGCGAGGCGCTGGACATCCCCGTCTTCCACGACGACCAGCACGGCACCGCCATCGTGGTACTGGCCGCGCTGACCAACGCGCTGCGCGTCGTCGACAAGCGCATCGAGGACGTGCGGGTGGTGATGTCCGGCGCCGGAGCCGCCGGCACGGCCATCCTCAAACTGCTGCTGGCCGCCGGAGTGAAGCACACGGTGGTCGCCGACATCCACGGCGTGGTGCACTCCGGGCGCGCGGACCTGGTGGACGCCGCCCCCGACTCGCCGCTGTGCTGGATCGCCGACAACACCAACCCCGAGGGCGTCACCGGCACGCTGAAGCAGGCCGTCGCCGGCGCCGACGTCTTCATCGGCGTCTCCGCCCCGGACGTGCTCGGCGCCGAGGACGTGGCGGCGATGGCCGACGGCGCCATCGTCTTCGCGCTCGCCAACCCCGATCCGGAGGTGGACCCGGCGGTCGCCCGCCGGACCGCCGCGGTGGTGGCCACCGGCCGTTCGGACTTCCCCAACCAGATCAACAACGTGCTGGTCTTCCCCGGCGTCTTCCGGGGCCTGCTCGACGCCCAGTCGCGCACGGTCAACGAGGAGATGATGCTGGCCGCGGCGTGGGCGCTGGCCGACGTGGTGCACGAGGACGAGCTGAACGCGAACTACATCATCCCGAGCGTCTTCAACGACAGGGTCGCGGGCGCGGTCGCCGGAGCGGTGCGGGAGGCCGCCATCGCGGCCGGGGAGTCTGTGACGACCGCCACGGTGTCCTGACCGCGTGGGACCGGCGCGTCGGGGGCATCCCACCCGTATGGCCCCTTAGGGTGGCGAAAGCCGCACCGAGGGTGGCTACGGAGTGTAATCATGGCGTGTCACGGGCGTCCCCCGGACGATGCCGCAGGGCGCCGGATTGGCATTACCACCGCAGGTGGGGGCAGGATGCTCCCCCGAGGGCTGCGTCCTGGGGGCGCCCCCGCGGACGCAGAAGGTCTGGCAGCAGACCCGGGTCCGGGGACTGTCCGAGGGCCTTGGCAGCATCGGCTTCGATCTCATGCCTCACAGGCAAGAAAAACACGGGAGTACGAATTATGAACCGCAGTGAGCTGGTGGCAGCGCTCTCCGAGCGCGCCCAGGTGACCCGCAAGGACGCCGACGCTGTGCTGGCCGCGTTCGCCGAGACCGTCGGCGAGGTCGTCGCCAAGGGCGACGAGAAGGTCACCATCCCCGGCTTCCTGACCTTCGAGCGCACTCACCGTGCCGCTCGCACCGCGCGCAACCCGCAGACCGGCGACCCGATCGAGATCCCCGCCGGCTACAGCGTGAAGGTCTCCGCGGGCTCCAAGCTGAAGGAGGCCGCCAAGGGCAAGTGAGCCCTGGCGCGGCACCACACAGGCACACGCCACGAGGGCGGTCACCCCGGAGAAGGGGTGACCGCCCTCCGCGCTGCGCGGGCCCGGCCGGGGGCCGGTGGGGTCAGGCGGGCAGCTCCACCCGCGCGCCCAGCGCCGGCAGCTTCTCCATGAAGTTCTCGTAGCCCCGGTTGATCAGATCGATCCCGTGGACCCTGGAGGTCCCCTGGGCCGCCAGGGCGGCGATCAGGTACGAGAAGCCGCCGCGGAGGTCCGGGATGACCAGATCGGCTCCCTGGAGCTTCGTGGGACCGGACACGACCGCCGAGTGGAGGAAGTTGCGCTGGCCGAAGCGGCACGGCATGCCGCCGAGGCACTCGCGGTAGAGCTGGATGTGCGCGCCCATCTGGTTCAGGGCGGATGTGAAGCCCAGCCGCGACTCGTACACCGTCTCGTGGACGATCGACAGGCCCGACGCCTGGGTCAGGGCCACCACCAGCGGCTGCTGCCAGTCGGTCTGGAAGCCGGGGTGTACGTCCGTCTCCAGGGCGATGGCCTTGAGCGCGCCGCCCGGGTGCCAGAAGCGGATGCCGTCGTCGTCCACCTCGAACTCGCCGCCCACCTTGCGGTAGGTGTTGAGGAACGTCATCATCTCGCGCTGGCTGGCGCCGCGCACGTACACACTGCCCTCGGTCGCCAGCGCCGCGCTCGCCCAGGAGGCGGCCTCCAGGCGGTCGGGCAGGGCGCGGTGGTTGTAGCCGCCGAGCTTGTCCACACCGGTGATGCGTATCGTCCGGTCGGTGTCCACGGAGATGATCGCGCCCATCTTCTGCAGTACGCAGATGAGGTCCTCGATCTCCGGCTCCACGGCGGCGTTGGAGAGTTCGGTCACTCCCTCGGCCAGTACGGCCGTCAGCAGGACCTGCTCGGTGGAGCCGACCGACGGGTACGGCAGCTTGATCTTGCAGCCGCGCAGCCGCTGCGGGGCCTCCAGGTACTGGCCGTCGGCGCGCTTCTCGATCGTCGCGCCGAACTCGCGCAGTACGTCGAAGTGGAAGTTCACCGGGCGTCCGCCGATGTCGCAGCCGCCCAGGCCGGGTATGAAGGCGTGGCCCAGCCGGTGCAGCAGGGGGCCGCAGAAGAGGATCGGGATGCGGGAGGAGCCCGCGTGGGCGTCGATGTCGGCGACGTTGGCGCTCTCCACGTAGGAGGGGTCGAGCACCAGCTCACCGGATTCCTCGCCCTTGCTCACGGTGACGCCGTGCAGTTCGAGCAGGCCCCGGACGACCCGCACGTCCCGGATCTCGGGGACGTTGCGCAGCCGGCTCGGTTCGCTGCCGAGCAGTGCGGCGACCATGGCCTTGGGCACGAGGTTCTTCGCGCCCCGGACTCTGATCTCGCCCTCCAGCGGTGTGCCGCCGTGGACAAGGAGTACGTCGTCGGTGCCGGTCATGGGCCTCGCGTTCCAGGATGAAGAAGAGCAGGGGCACAGGGAATGGTAATGGCCGTACACCCGGGCCGTATCCGTTCGTCCGGGGCGCGGACGGGGCCGGAGGGCGTACGGGCGCGGCCCGCGCCGGTGCGGGCCGCGCCCGCTCACGCGCCGTCTCCGGGCCGCGCCGCGGTGTTGTGCGGGGTTCGGGCCTCCGTCCGGGCCCGTGGTGGGGGATCATGGGGGCATGACCGAGGTGACCTCGCTCACCGGGCGGCTGCTCGTCGCGACGCCGGCGCTGACCGACCCGAACTTCGACCGTGCGGTGGTGCTCCTCCTCGACCACGACGAGGAGGGCTCGCTCGGCATCGTCCTCAACCGGCCGACGCCCGTGGACGTCGGCGACGTACTGGAGCCCTGGGCCGCGCTGGCGGGGGAGCCGGGCGTGGTCTTCCAGGGCGGGCCCGTCTCGCTGGACGCGGCGCTCGGGGTGGCCGTCATCCCGGGGGGCGAGGGTCCGCTGGGGTGGCGGCGGGTGCACGGGGCCATCGGCCTGGTGGACCTGGAGGCGCCGCCCGAGCTGCTGGCCGCCGAGCTGGGCTCGCTGCGGATCTTCGCCGGCTACGCCGGATGGGGGCCGGGCCAGTTGGAGAACGAACTGGAGGAGGGCGCCTGGTACGTGGTGGAGTCCGAGCCCGGCGACGTCTTCGCACCCGACCCGGAGCGGCTGTGGCGGTCCGTGCTGCGCCGCCAGCGCGGTGAGCTGGCGATGGTGGCCACGTATCCCGACGACCCCTCGCTGAACTAGCCGTACCGTCCCGGACCGCTGCTCCGGGCGGGGCGGGTCCGGGTGCCCTCGGGGTCGGTCGCAGTACCCTTGGGGCCCATGAGCACTCCTGAGCCCGAGCGCGGGACGGGCACCGGCACCCTCGTCGAGCCCACCCCGCAGGTGTCCCACGGCGATGGCGACCACGAGCGCTTCGCCCACTACGTCCAGAAGGACAAGATCATGGCCAGCGCGCTCGACGGGACTCCCGTCGTCGCGCTCTGCGGCAAGGTCTGGGTCCCGGGGCGCGACCCCAAGAAGTACCCGGTCTGCCCCATGTGCAAGGAGATCTACGAGTCCATGGGAGCCGGCGGCGACAAGGGCAAGGACGGCGGCGGCAAGAAGTGACGCAGCCCCCCGGCGGCCCCTCCTCCCCCGTCCGGCCCTGATCCGCCCCGCACAGGGCCCGTCACTCCTTCAGCGGCCCCCGGAGCGCGCCTCGGTGCGTTCCGGGGGCCGCCGTGCGTACGGGCAGGCGTCCGGGACCGGCCGGGGTGCCTTGTCGGCCGCCGCGGGTTGCCCTACGCTCCTGCGCGGTTGTGTATGACGAAACAGGTGTTGCGCAGGGTGCAACACTGCTTCCCCAGGGCCGCCCGGGAGCGGGACGCCGAGGACGAGGGCGCGCGCCGACGGCCTGCGCGGCCCGCGGAACATGCGAGGAGAACCGGGCATGTACGAGCCCGATCTGGTCCCCCTGCCGCGCTCCGTCGAGGACGGCGGCGGACTGCTGGCACTCGACGCGCGGACGGCGCTCGACGCCGGCCCCGGCACCGGTCGGGCCGCCCACTGGCTGCGCACCGCCCTCGCCGCGGCCACCGGTCTGCCCCTGCCGCCCGCCGGCAGGGACGGCGCGGACGGCGGGCGAGGTGCCGTCGTGCGGCTGCGCGTGGACGAGGCGGTCGCCGCCGAACTCGGCCCCGAGGGCTACCGGCTGGACGTGACCGGCGGCGGCGCCGAGATCCGCGGCGGTGCGGCCCCCGGTGTCTTCTGGGGCGCCCAGACGATGCGGCAGCTCCTCGGCCCCGCCGCGTACCGCCGCGCGCCGCTGCCCGGCCGCACCTGGTCGCTGCCCCACGTCCGTGTGGCCGACGCGCCCCGCTTCGCCTGGCGTGGTTTCATGCTGGACACGGCGCGGCACTTCACGCCCAAGGACGGCGTGCTGCGCTGGATCGACCTGCTCGCCGCGCACAAACTCAACGTGCTGCACCTGCATCTGACGGACGACCAGGGGTGGCGCCTGGAGATCGCGCGCTTCCCCCGGCTCACCGAGGCCGGCGCCTGGCGCCGGCGCACGAGGCTGGGGCACCGGGCATCCCCGCTGTGGGACGTGCGCCCGCACGGCGGCTTCTACACCCACGACGACATCCGCGAGATCGTCGCCCACGCCGCCGAGCGCCACATCACCGTCGTCCCCGAGATCGACCTGCCCGGCCACTCGCAGGCGGCGGTCGCCGCCTACCCGGAGCTGGGCAACGCAGACGCCCGCGGAGGCGTCCCGGAGGTGTGGGACGACTGGGGCGTCAGCCACGACGTCCTGGCTCCCACCGAGGCCGTACTCCGCTTCTACGAGGGGGTGTTCGAGGAGGTGCTGGAGCTGTTCCCGGGCGAGTTCGTGCACATCGGCGGCGACGAGTGCCCCGCGGACCAGTGGCGGCGCTCGCCGGCCGCGCGGGCGCGGGCCGGGCAGCTCGGGCTGGACGGCGTGGACGCCCTGCACGGCTGGTTCGTACGGCACTTCGACCGCTGGCTGGCCGAGCGCGGGCGCCGCCTCGTGGGGTGGGACGAGATTCTGGCGGCCGGCATGGGCGGTACGGGCACGGGACCCGGCCCCGGCGCGGTGGTCTCCTCCTGGCGTGGCCGCGCGGGCGCGGTCGCCGCCGCACGGGCCGGGTACGACGTGGTGATGTGTCCCGAGCAGGAGGTCTACCTCGACCACCGGCAGGACGGCGGCGAGGACGAACCGGTGCCCATCGGGTACGTGCGCACCCTGCGCGACGTGTACGGCTTCGACCCCGTGCCGCCCGAACTCGCGGGCACCGGCGCGGCGGAGCATGTCGTCGGCGCACAGGCCAACCTGTGGACGGAGGTCGTGGACGACCAGCGGCGCGCCGACTACCAGGCCTTCCCGCGGCTGTCCGCCTTCGCCGAGGTGGTGTGGTCGGGGCCGGGCGCCCGGGACGGGGCGGGCGGCTTCGGGGACTTCGAGCGGCGGATGGCCGCCGCCCACTACGCCCGCCTCGACGCGCTGGGCGTGGCCTACCGGCCGCCGTCGGGGCCGCGCCCGTGGCAGCGCCGCCCCGGTATCGGGGGGTGCCCGTTCGAGGAGCCGCCGCGGGTGTCCTGAGGCCGGTGCCCCGGGCGCCCCGCGGATTCCGTACCGGATTCCGTACCGCACCGGAGCGACGCCCGAAACGGCTTGTATAAAGTAGTACAAGGTCTCCCAGGAGTGGCAAGGCGCCTCTGTCGGTGACAACCGCCGAAAGCGGGCCATCGACCAGGTCAGGGACGGATGCTCCCTTCACGGACCCCGGCTCCGGCGGCCCCCCGGAATGTGCCAGAGTTGCCACGTCCGGGTTCCCAGCACGTACGGTACGGCTGGGCAGCCGGGACGACCGGGGAAGGGGCGCTGGATTGAGCACGCACGCACCGCACGCACCACGGGCGGCGCAGCCGGTCATGCTGCCGGCCACGCTCGACGAGGCCGTGGCCGCTCTCGCCGCCACGCCTGCCGCCGTGCCCGTCGCGGGCGGCACCGACCTGATGGCCGGGGTGAACTCCGGGTTGCTGAGGCCCGCAGCGCTGGTCGGCCTGAACCGGATCAGCGAGATCCGCGGCTGGGAGTACCAGGACGGCCACGCGCTGCTCGGCGCCGGCCTCACCCACGCCCGTATGGGACGCCCCGACTTCGCGGCCCTCATCCCCGCCCTGGCCGCCGCCTCCCGCGCCGCCGGGCCGCCGCAGATCCGCAACGCCGGGACGCTCGGCGGCAACATCGTCACCGCCGCGCCCACCGGCGACTCCCTGCCCGTCCTGGCCGCGCTGGAGGCCACGGTGCTGATCGCGGGGCCGGGCGGCGCGCCGCGGGAGGTCCCCGTCAGCCACCTGCTGACCGGCATGGAGATGTTGCGGCCCGGCGAGATCGTCGGCTATGTGCGCGTGCCCCTGCTGCACGCCCCGCAGACCTTCCTCAAGGCCACCGGCCGCACCGGCCCCGGACGCGCGCTGGCCTCGGTCGCCGTCGTGCTCGACCCCGTCCGCCGCGGGGTGCGCTGCGCGGTCGGCGCCGTCGCGCCGATGCCGCTGCGCCCGGTGGAGGCCGAGCAGTGGGTGGCATCGCTCATCGACTGGGACGGACGACGGGCCCTGGCCCCCGAGGTGCTGGGCGCGTTCGGCGACTACGTCGCCATGGCCTGCATCCCCGATCCCCCCGCCCCGGAGGGCGGGGGAGAGGCCCCCGTACTTCCGCCCGCGGCACTGCACGTACGGCGTACGGTGGCGACACTGGCCCGACGGGGGCTCGGGAGGGCACTCGCATGAGCAACGACCAGCAGGGTCCGTTCCGGCAGGACGGCCGGCCCGTGCCTCCACCGGCGCCCGAGGGCGGCTGGGGAGGCGAGTACGACGGCGACTCCACCGCCTTCATACAGCTTCCCGAGAACCTGCCGGGCCCGTACCAGTACGGACCCGCCGACGGGCCCGGCGGCATGCCCGAGCCGCTCGCCGCGCCGGGCACCGGACACGGCTGGGAGCCGCCCGCCATCGACCCCGGCGCCCACCAGGATCCGCGGGCCCGGATGCCGCTGACCCCGGAGGCCACCACCGACCCGACGGCCCCGGTGCAGTGGACCATGCCGTTCGCCGGGAGCCAGGCGGGGTCCGAGCAGTCCGCGCAGTCCGCGCAGTCCGGCTCCTCCGAGCCCCCGCGGCCCGAGCGGGAGCAGACCCCGCCGCCGGGCGCGGCCGCCGCCATGGGGCAGGGCGCCGCGGCGGCCCTGGCCGGCTCGCACGAGGCGCGCGTACGGCAGCAGCGCCGTCCGCAGGAGGACGGCACCCGGGAGGCGCGGGCGTCGGCGGACGCCTCCGGCGACGACTGGAGCGCGGTGCCCGCGCCCGGTGCGACCGGCCAGTGGTCGATCCCGTTCGCGGCGGCGGGCAGCCCCGACGACTCCGGCGAGTACCTGGCCGCCGCGGCGGCCGGGCGGGCCCCCGAGCCACCGCCGGTCCCCGGGCCGGAGAAGGCACACGATCCGGAGGTGCAGGCCCCGGAGGCGCAGGCCCCGGAGGCGCAGGACGGGGAGACGGCCGAGTCGGCGGAGCCGGGCACGGAGGACACCGCGGGGGCCGGAGACGCTCCGGAGGCGCCGGGGGCGACGAATACCGCCGACCCGCCCGCCGACCCGCCCGCCGATCCGTCCGCGCCGCGCGCCGCCGAGGTCGACAGCGAGCACCCGCACGTCTCGTACGTCCTGCGCGTCAACGGGGCCGAGCGGCCCGTGACCGACGCCTGGATCGGCGAGTCCCTGCTCTACGTGCTGCGCGAGCGCCTCGGCCTGGCCGGCGCCAAGGACGGCTGCTCGCAGGGGGAGTGCGGGGCCTGCTCCGTCCAGGTCGACGGGCGCCTCGTCGCCTCCTGCCTGGTGCCCGCCGCGACCACCGCCGGATCCGAGATCCGCACCGTCGAGGGACTGGCCCGGGACGGCATGCCCTGCGACGTGCAGCGGGCGCTCGCCGCCCGCGGCGCCGTGCAGTGCGGCTTCTGCGTGCCCGGCATGGCGATGACCCTGCACGACCTCCTCGAGGGCAACCACGACCCGACGGAGCTGGAGACCCGCCAGGCCGTCAGCGGCAACCTCTGCCGCTGCTCCGGCTACCGGGGCGTGCTCGACGCCGTCCGCACGGTCGTCGCCGGGCGCGAGGCCGCGGCCGCCACGCTCGCCGAGGCCCGGGAGGCCGAGGCCGGAGGCCGCCGTACCGGCGACGGCGGGGAGCGGGGCGACGGCTCCCGCGTCCACATCCCGCACCAGGCCGGGCCGGCCCCGGGCCGCACCCACCACGACCCGCCGCAGGACGGAGGCGCGCAGTGAGCAGCGACGCGGTGACCGCCACCCCGGCCGGAGGAGTGCCCCTCACCGGCGCGGCCGCGGGAACGGGGACCGAGCAGGCGCGGTACGGACTCGGAGCCTCGCTCCAGCCCGCCGACGCGCTCGCCAAGGTCCAGGGGACCTTCCCCTACGCCGCCGACCTGTGGGCCGAGGGACTGCTGTGGGCCGCCGTGCTGCGCTCCCCGCACCCGCACGCACGCATCGTCTCCGTCGACACCGCCCCGGCCGCCGGGATGCCCGGGGTGCGGGCCGTCATCACCCACGAGGACGTGCCCGGCGACGCCACCCACGGCCGCCGGGTCGCCGACCGGCCCGCCTTCGCCCGCGACACGGTGCGCCACCACGGCGAGCCCATCGCCGCCGTCGCCGCCGACCACCCCGACACCGCGCGGCTGGCCGCCGCCGCCATCGCGGTCGAGTACGAGGTCCTGGAGCCGGTCACCGACCCGGAGAAGGCTTTCGAGGCCGAGCCGATCCACCCCGACGGCAACCTGATCCGGCACATCCCCCTGCGCTACGGCGACGAGTCCGCCACCGGAGAGGTGGTCGTCGAGGGCCTGTACCGCATCGGCCGCCAGGACCCGGCCCCCATCGGCGCCGAGGCCGGACTGGCCGTGCCGCGCACCGACGGCGGGGTGGAGATCTACACCGCCTCCACCGACCCGCACACCGACCGCGATCTGGCCGCCGCCTGCTTCGGGCTCCGTCCCGATCAGGTCAAGGTCGTCGTCACCGGTGTTCCCGGAGCCATGTCCGACCGCGAGGACCTGAGCGTGCAACTCCCGCTCGGCCTGCTGGCCATGAGGACGGGCTGCCCGGTCAAGCTCGCGGCCGGCCGCGAGGAGTCCTTCCTCGGCCACGCCCACCGCCACCCCACCCTCCTGCGCTACCGCCACCACGCCGACTCCGAGGGCCGGCTGGTCAAGGTCGAGGCGCAGATACTGCTGGACGCCGGCGCCTACGCCGACAACTCCGCCGACGCGCTGGCCGCCGCCGTCTCCTTCGCCGCCGGCCCGTACGTGGTGCCGCACGCCGCGATCGACGGCTGGGCCGTGCGCACCAACAACCCTCCGTCGGGCCATGTGCGCGGCGAGGGTGCGATGCAGGTGTGCGCCGCGTACGAGGGCCAGATGGACAAGCTCGCGGCCAGGCTGGGCATGGACCCGGTCGAGCTGCGGATGCGCAACGTCATGGCCACCGGCGACCTGCTGCCCACCGGCCAGACCGTCACCTGCCCCGCACCCGTGGCCGAACTGCTGCGCGCGGTGCGGGAGACACCCCTGCCGCCGCTGCCCGCCGACGGCGCGGACGGCGCCCCGGGCCCGGAGGAGTGGCTGCTGCCCGGCGGCCCCGAGGGCGCCGGCGACCCGGGCGCGGTGCGGCGCGGGATCGGTTTCGCGCTGGGCATGGTCCACATGCTGGGGGCGGAGGGCACCGACGAGGTGTCCACGGCCACGGTGAAGGTCAGCGGTCCCGTCGCCACGGTGATGTGCGCGGCCGTGGAGACCGGACAGGGCTTCTCCACCCTCGCCCGGCAGATCGTCCAGGAGGTCCTCGGCGTCGAGGAGGTGCACGTCGTCGCCGTCGACACCGACCAGCCTCCGGCCGGGCCGGGCGCGCGCGGACGCCACACCTGGGTCTCGGGCGGCGCGGTGGAACGGGCCGCCAAGATGGTCCGCACCCAGCTCCTCCAGCCGCTGGCCGCGAAGTTCGGGATGTCCACCGAGCTGCTGACCATCGCCGACGGCAAGATCACCTCCTATGACGGGGTGCTCAGCACCACCGTCGCCGAGGCGCTGGAGGGCAAGGAGCTGTGGGCCACCGCCCAGTGCCGCCCCCACCCCACCGAGCCGCTGGACGACACCGGCCAGGGCGACGCCTTCGTCAGCCTGGCCTTCGCCGCCGTCCGGGCCGTGGTGGACGTGGACGTGGAGCTGGGCACGGTCCGGGTGGTGGAGATGGCCGTGGCCCAGGACGTGGGCCGGGTCCTCAACCCCCAGCAGCTGCGCACCCGGATCGAGGCGGGCGTCACCCAGGGCGTCGGCGCGGCCCTCACCGAGCACCTGCGGGTCTCGCGCGGGGTGGTGCGCCACCCCGATCTGACCGCCTACCCGCTGCCGACCGCGCTGGACGCCCCGGACATCCGGATCGTGAAGCTGGTCGAGGAGCGGGACGTGGTAGCGCCCTTCGGCGCGAAGTCGGTCAGCGCGGTGCCGGTGGTGGTCTCCCCGGCGGCGGTGGCGGCGGCGGTGCGCGCGGCGACCGGACGCCCGGTCAACCGGCTGCCGATCCGCCCGCAGGCCGCGGTGGCCGGCCCCTGACCTCCCGCCGGCCCCTGACCTCCCGCCGGCCCCTGACCTCCCGCCGGCCCGCCGCCCTGCCGGTGCCGCCCGTCCGGGGTCCGGCGGCACCGGCGGAGTTCAGCCCCGGGGGCGGGGGAACAGGGCGGGGGAGGCCTGGGTGAGGCTGGCGCCGGTGTGCGCGTCGCGGCGCACCGGCTCGGGGCCGTACCAGTCCAGGCACATCACGGTCGCGTCGTCCTTCAGTTCGCCTCTGTTGGCGTCCAGGACCGCCATGGTCAGGATCTGGGTCGCCTCACGCGGATGGAGCTCCTGGGTTTCCTTGATCAGCGCGGGCAGGTCGACGAGCCGGGAGCGGCGGTCCAGCATCCCGTCGGTGAGGATGACCAGCCGGTCGCCCGGCCACAGCTCCATCCTCTGCACCTCGTACAGGCGCTGCGACTGGACCCCGAAGGGCAGGTTGATCCTCAGCCCGACCTCCTCCACTCCGCCGGCCCGCAGCAGCAGGGGCCAGGGGTGGCCCGCGTTGACGAGCGCGACCCGGCCGTCGCGCAGGCACACCCGCAGCAGCAGTCCCGTCGCCATGGCGCCGCCGCTGTGGTCGACCATGGCCCGGTGGGCCCGCCGCGCCTGTTCGGTCAGGTCGCAGCCCGCCCGGCGCGCGCCCCGCAGGGCGCCGACCAGCAGGGTGGCGAGCATGGCGGCGTTCACCTCGTGGCCCATGGCGTCGGTGACGGACAGGTGCAGGGTGTCGCGGTCCAGGGCGTAGTCGAAGGTGTCGCCGCCGACGTTGCCCGCCGGCTCCAGCGCTCCGGCCACCGCGAACTGCGCGGCCTCGCACGACAGCGAGGAGGGCAGCAGATTGTGCTGGATCTCGGCGGCCAGGCTGAGCGGGGCCGTGCGCTGCCCCCACTGGTAGAGGTCGGTGAAGCGCTGGTTGGCGATGACGATGTAGGCCAGTGTGTGGGCGGCCCGGCTGATCTCCCGCAGTGTCCTGCGGTCCGGGTCGGCCGGAACGCGCACCTCCAGCACTCCGATGGAGTCCCCGCGGTTGGTGACCGGGGCGATCACCCGCTGCCCGCCGTCCCCGTCGACGGGGCCCGCCAGCCGCAGCCGCTGGGTGCGGATCACGTCGCCGTAGACGGTTCCGAACAGCGGGACGGTCTCCATGCTCTCGCCCGCCCCCACCTCGCCCGCCGTGCTCACCCGCACCACCGACTGCCGTGCCAGGTCGGTGATGAGGAACGACACCGAGGTCGCGCCGAAGCGCCGCTTGAGTTCCAGGGCCACCACGTCGACGGACTCCACCGGCGACGCGGCCTCCGCCGCCGCCAGGATGCCTGTGTGGGTGCCCCGCTCGGTGTCGTACTCGACCGTCATCGTCAACTCCCCTCGCCGGAACACGCTCGCTCCGGGCCGTCGTCGGCGCGCTCCGGCCCTCCATCCCGAATGCCGCGCCTGTCAAGATCCGCTGCCGTGTTCTCTGTGGTCCGTATGCCCCGGCTTTCCGTTTCAGTGCGCGCGGCTGTGTGCGGCGGTCGCGCGGCGGGGCCGTGCGCGCGCCGCCGGAGCGGGCCGAACCGCCCGGGAGCGCACTCCTTCGGGCCGGCGGAAGGCCCCCTCCTGTGGACCTGGGTCCGAAGGACGAGCCGGTCACCGCCCTATGACAGGTGCCAGTGTCGGAGACGGGCCTTACTCTGAGCGCATGACCGCACTCGACGACGAGCTCGACAACCCCCCGGGCGGGGACCTCGGCACAGTGGCACCCGTCACCCCCGTCCTCACTCCGGTACCCACGCCGGAGGCGGACGGCGGGGTGCTCGGCCGCGCCTACCGGGCGCTGACCCTGGGCATCGTCTCCGTCGTCCTACTCATCGCCTTCGAGGCGACGGCCGTCGGCACGGCCATGCCCGTCGCCGCCGACCGGCTCGACGGGGTGTCGCTGTACGCCTTCGCCTTCTCCGCGTACTTCACCACCAGCCTGCTGGGCATGGTCGCCGCCGGCCAGTGGTGCGACCGCAGCGGGCCGCCGGCGCCGCTGGCCGCCGGGATCGGGTCCTTCGCCGTCGGGCTGCTGCTGTCGGGCACGGCGGCGCAGATGTGGGTCCTCGTCCTCGGCCGCGCGGTGCAGGGCATCGGCGGCGGGCTGGTGATCGTCGCGCTGTACGTCACCGTCAGCCGCGCCTACCCCGAGCGGCTGCGGCCCACGGTGATGGCCGCCTTCGCGGCCTCCTGGGTGCTCCCGGCCGTCGTCGGGCCGCTGATCGCCGGTACGGTCACCGAGCAGCTCGGCTGGCGCTGGGTGTTCCTGGGCATCCCCGTCCTGGTCGTCCTGCCCATCGCGGTCATGCTGCCGCCCCTGAGGCGGGCCGCCTCGGGGCCGCCGCCCGGTGGGGCGAGGCCCCTGGACCGCCGGCTGATGCGGCTGGCGGTGGCGGTGTCGCTGGGTGCCGGGCTGCTCCAGTACGCCGGCCAGGATCTGCGCTGGGTCTCCCTGGTTCCCGCCGCGGCCGGCGCGGCACTGATGGTCCCGGCCGCACTCGGACTGCTGCCGCGCGGCACGTTCCGCGCCGCGCGCGGGCTGCCGACGGTGGTGCTGATGCGCGGCATCGCGGCGGGGTCGTTCATCGTCGCGGAGAGCTTCGTACCGCTGATGCTGGTGAGCCAGCGCGGGCTGTCGGTGACGATGGCCGGCCTCTCCCTCGCGGCGGGCGGCGCGACCTGGGCGCTGGGGTCGTTCCTCCAGTCCCGGCCGTTCGCCGAGGCGCACCGGGAGCGGCTGGTGCGGTACTGCATGGTGCTGGTGACGGCCGGGATCGCGGCCACGCCGCTGGTGCTGCTGGAGTCCGTGCCGGTGTGGACGGCGGCGGTCGCGCAGGCGGTGGGCTGCTTCGGGATGGGCGTGGTGATCTCGTCCACGAGCGTGCTGCTGCTGAAGCTGTCGAAGCCGGAGGAGGCGGGCGCCAACTCCGCCGCCCTCCAGTTGAGCGACGGGCTGTCCAACATCGTGCTGCTCGCCGCCTGCGGCGCGCTCTTCGCGGCCCTGGGCGGCGGCGCGGTGTCGGTGGGGCACGGCGCGGGGGAGGCGGCGGGCGCCGCCTCGGCCTCCCACCCGGCGGCGTTCGTGGCGGTCTACCTCCCGGCGGCGGCGGTCGCCCTGGCGGGCGCCCTGGCGGCGGGGCGGCTGCGCGCGGAGAAATAGCCGATGTCACAGGGGCTGCCCGGCCCCGCTGTGCTCCGTCCGCAGTCGCGGATGTTCGGCATCGAGGCGTATCCCGGCCCCTTCGGGAAGGCGGCCGCACCGCCGCACTCGCCGGTGTCGAACCGCCCGTCGGCGGACGGCGACAAGCGCCCGGCGTGGGTGTGCACCGCCGTCCTCCTCGACATGAACGGGGTGGACACGGCGGACGTCGACCAGGACCGTGCGTACGGCCCCGTGACCGACGTCGCCTCGGGCAAGCCGGAGGACGCGTCGCTCATCGCGGACTTCCCGCCGGCGCCGCGCGCCGATGTGTGACGTGGATCGCATCCCGGTCCGCCATCCGGGGCGTCACCCGGATGGCGGACCGTGCGTCCCGGTAGTCTGACGCGGTTGCCGATCGCCGACCCAGTTCAGCGGAGACCGTGACTACCACGACCACGTCCCACCACCTCTCGCCCGCGTTCCCCGGCCGCGCCCCCTGGGGCACGGCGGGCAAGCTGCGAGCCTGGCAGCAGGCCGCGATGGACCTGTACATCGAGAAGCAGCCGCGGGACTTCCTCGCCGTCGCGACCCCGGGCGCGGGAAAGACGACCTTCGCCCTCACCCTGGCCTCCTGGCTGCTGCACCACCACGTCGTGCAGCAGGTGACGGTCGTCGCGCCGACCGAGCACCTGAAGAAGCAGTGGGCCGAGGCGGCGGCGAGAGTGGGCATCAAACTGGACCCGGAGTACAGCGCGGGCCCGCCGGGCCGGGAGTACCACGGTGTCGCGGTGACGTACGCCGGCGTCGGGGTGCGCCCGATGCTGCACCGCAACCGCTGCGAGCAGCGCAAGACGCTGGTCATCCTGGACGAGATCCACCACGCCGGCGACACCCGCTCCTGGGGCGAGGCGTGCTTCGAGGCGTTCGAGCCCGCCACCCGCCGTCTGGCCCTGACCGGTACGCCCTTCCGCTCGGACACCAACCCCATCCCGTTCGTCACCTACGCCGAGGACGGCGAGGGGATCCGCCGCTCGGTGGCCGACTACACCTACGGCTACGGCAAGGCGCTGGCCGACGGCGTCGTGCGCCCGGTGATCTTCCTGTCCTACAGCGGCAACATGCGCTGGCGCAGCAAGGCGGGCGACGAGCTGGAGGCCAGACTCGGCGAGCCGATGACCAAGGACGCGATCTCCCAGGCGTGGCGCACCGCGCTCGACCCGCGCGGTGACTGGATGCCCAGCGTGCTGCGCGCGGCCGACACCCGGCTGACGGAGGTCCGCAAGGCGATCCCGGACGCGGGCGGGCTGGTGATCGCCGCCGACCAGGACTCGGCACGCGCCTACGCCAAGCTGATCCGCGAGATCACCGGCAGCGCCGCGACCGTCGTGCTCTCCGACGACGCCGGGGCGTCCGGGCGGATCGAGGAGTTCAGCGGCTCGGGCGACCGCTGGATGGTCGCGGTGCGCATGGTGTCCGAAGGCGTGGACGTGCCGCGCCTGGCGGTCGGGGTGTACGCCACGACCATCTCCACACCGCTGTTCTTCGCCCAGGCCGTCGGCCGCTTCGTGCGCTCCCGGCGGCGCGGTGAGACCGCCTCCGTCTTCCTGCCGACCATCCCCATGCTGCTCGGCTTCGCGCACGAGATGGAAGTCGAGCGCGACCACGTCCTGGACAAGCCGAAGAAGGGCGGGGACTCCGACGACGCGGATCCGTACGCGGAGGAGGCCGACCTCCTCAAGGAGGCCGAGAGGCAGCAGGACGAGGACACCGGCGAACAGGACCAACTGCCCTTCGAGGCGCTTGAGTCGGACGCGGTCTTCGACCGGGTGATGTACGACGGCGCCGAGTTCGGCATGCAGGCCCACCCCGGCAGCGATGAGGAGCAGGACTATCTGGGCATCCCCGGGCTGCTGGAGCCGGACCAGGTGCAACTGCTGCTCCAGAAGCGGCAGGCGCGGCAGATCGCGCACAGCCGCCGCAGGCCGGACGCCGAGGCCGATCTGCTGGAGACGCCCGCCGAGAAGCGCCCGGTGGTCACGCACAAGGAGATGCTGGAGATGCGCAGGCAGCTCAACTCACTGGTCGGCGCGTACTCCCACCAGAGCGGCAAGCCGCACGGCGTGGTCCACACCGAGCTGCGCCGGGTCTGCGGCGGCCCGCCCACGGCCGAGGCGACGGCCGGGCAGCTCCAGCAGCGGATCGCCAAGGTGCGCGAATGGGCCACCCGGATGCGGTGACGCGGGCGGAGCGCGGACGGGAGAAGGCGCGCGGAGGACGATCGGGACGGCGGAGGGCGCGGACGCGACCGCGTCCGCGCCCTCCGCCGTCCCGTACCGACCGGTAGGTGCCATGAGCACCGTTGTGGGCACCTGTGCGCCATGCGCACAGGTGTGGGAGCGTATCCAGGCCCCGCTGTGACCTGCTGCTGTACGCAATGCGGATAAACCATGCCAGCGGCGCCCGGATTCTGGACAGAGTCTTCCGGACGGCGGACGGGATCGCTAGGTTTCGCGTCACGCACACGCCCCGTGGCAGCGTCGCCCCGGAGCGCAGCCGGTGCGGCCCGCCAAGCGACCGGCGGCTCGCCGGGAACAGCACGCGTGCCGCCGACGGGACCGGCGGCGCACCTCCCGGAGCGGAGTCGTCGGCACACAACCGAGGAGGGGGCGTCGTGACCGCGGAGACATCTCAGACGCTCGACCGGGGACTGCGCGTCCTCAAACTGCTCGCCGACACCGACCACGGCCTGACCGTCACCGAGCTCTCCGGCAAGCTCGGGGTCAACCGGACGGTCGTCTACCGACTGCTCGCCACGCTGGAGCAGCACTCCCTGGTGCGCCGGGACCTGGGCGGCCGGGCCCGTGTCGGGCTCGGGGTGCTGCGGCTGGGGCGGCAGGTCCATCCGCTGGTGCGTGAGGCGGCCCTGCCGGCGCTGCGGGCACTGGCCGAGGACGTGGGCGCCACCGCGCACCTGACGCTGGTCGACGGCAACGAGGCCCTGGCCGTCGCGGTCGTCGAGCCGACCTGGACCGACTACCACGTCGCCTACCGCACCGGCTTCCGCCACCCGCTCGACAAGGGCGCGGCGGGGCGCGCGATCCTCGCCGGGCGCCGCCCGGACCGGGACCTGGAGGACGGCTACGTCCTCACCCGCGGCGAGCTGGAGGCCGGAGCCTGCGGCGCCGCCGCACCGCTGCTGGGGGTGAACGGCATCGAGGGCAGCGTCGGCGTGGTGATGCTGTCGGAGTCGGTGCCGCAGAAGGTGGGGCCCCGCGTGGTGCAGGCGGCGCAGGAGGTCGCCGACTTCCTCCGCTAGTTCCTGACGCGGCACCGGCAGCCGGCCGGCGGACCGGAGGGGACCGGTCCCGCAGGGCCGGCCCCCGGGGCGCCGGCCCCGCCCGGCCGAGGCGCGCGGAGCGGCGGTGAACTAGATTCACCCCATGCCGGCTCTGTCCTCCCGTACCCAGGCCCTCGCGATCTGCGGGACGCTCGTCGCGTCGCTGTTCGCGGTCGCCGCGCTCGTCCCGCTGCCGTTCTCGGTCGCCCAGCCCGGGATCACCGCGGACGTCCTGGGCGAGTACCGGGGCAGGCAGGTCATCACCGTCGACGGGGCCGGGGATCCCGGTGGCGGCGACCCCGGGGCGGGCGAGTCGGAGGGGCGGCTGCTGGCGACCACCATCGCGGCGACGGCGCCGGACACCACCGTGCGGCTGGCCGACGTGGTGGACGCCTGGTTCGACACCGACCGCGCGGTGATGCCGCGCGACTCGGTCTACCCGGTCGGCGACGACGCCGAGGAGATCGAGGAGCACACCACCGCCCAGATGGAGGAGTCGCAGACGGAGGCGGTGACGGCCGCACTGAGCCAACTGGGAATGTCCGAGGACGAGGTGGAGGTGGAGCTGCGGCTCGCGGACGTCGGCGGCCCCAGCGCCGGGCTGGTGTTCGCCCTCGGAGTCGTCGGCGAGATCGACGACGGCGACCTCACCGGCGGCCGTACGGTCGCCGGTACCGGCACCATCACCGCACGCGGCGAGGTCGGGCCGGTCGGCGGCGTACCGCTCAAGACCCAGGCGGCGGCGCGCGACGGCGCCACCGTCTTCCTGGTCCCCGAGGCGGAGTGCGACGACGCGCGGACCGAGCTCCCCGAGGACCTGCGCCTGGTGCCCGTCACCACCCTGGAGGGCGCGCTGAAGGCGCTGAGGGCCCTGCGGGACGGCGGCCGCGTACCGGCCTGCTGAGTCCGGGAAGCCGGCGGGAAGGCCCTCGCGCCTCGCCGTGCGGAACCCGGTGCGGGCGGCGCCGCCCGCACCGGGTTCCGCACGGACCGGGACGACGAACCCCGAGGGCGTGACGGAGGGACTGGCGATCACCGGCATCGTCTTCTCGCTCCTGTTGGCCTTCCTCCTCTACGACCCGATCCTCACCGCCACCGGCGGCACCGTGGGGAAGCGGCTGTGCGGGCTGAAGGTGGCGCGCATCGAGAACGGCGGGCAGGTGGGGTTCGGGGCCGCGCTGGGACGCCATCCGATGGCGCGGGGCTCATCAACAACGCGATGTGCGTGCCGCTCGCCCACCTGTGGTGCACCTGGGACAGGCCCTTCTGCCAGGGGCTGCACGACAAGATCGTGCGCACCGTGGTGGTCCGCACCAGGTGACGGGCCTCCCGGGAGGCGCGGGGCGGTGCGCGGCGGCGCGCCCGGGAACGGGCCGCGGCCCCGCCGTCAGGGAGGCGGGGCCGCGGGGTGTGCGCGCTGTGGGCGGCACGGGGAGCGGGGAGCGGCGGCTCAGAGGTTGCCGCGACGCTCCTGCTCGCGCTCGATGGCCTCGAACAGGGCCTTGAAGTTGCCCTTGCCGAAGCCCATGGAACCGTGGCGCTCGATCATCTCGAAGAACACCGTCGGACGGTCCTGGACCGGCTTGGTGAAGATCTGCAGCAGGTAGCCGTCCTCGTCGCGGTCGGCGAGGATCTTCAGCTCGCGCAGCTCCTCGATCGGCACCCGGGTCTCGCCGACCCACTCGCCCAGGGTGTCGTAGTAGGAGTCGGGGGTGTCCAGGAACTCCACGCCGGCGGCGCGCATGGCCCGCACGGTGGCGACGATGTCGTTGGTGGCGAGCGCGATGTGCTGCACGCCCGGGCCGCCGTAGAACTCCAGGTACTCGTCGATCTGCGACTTCTTCCTGGCGATCGCGGGCTCGTTGAGCGGGAACTTCACCTTGCGCTTCCCGTCGGCCACGACCTTGGACATCAGCGCGGAGTACTCGGTGGCGATGTCGTCGCCCACGAACTCCTTCATGTTGGTGAAGCCCATGACCTCGTTGTAGAAGGACACCCACTCGTCCATCTTCCCCAGCTCGACGTTGCCGACGCAGTGGTCGATGGCCTGGAAGAGGCGGGGGCCGGGCTCGGTGATCGGCTTCGCCGCGGTGAAGCCGGGCAGGTAGGGGCCGTCGTAGCCGGAGCGCTCCACCAGGGTGTGGCGGGTCTTGCCGTAGGTGGCGACGGCGGCCAGCACGACGGTGCCGTGCTCGTCTTTGACCTCGTGGGGCTCCTCCAGGCCGGTGGCGCCGTGCTCGATCGCGTAGGCGTACGCGGCCCGCGCGTCCGGCACCTCGATGGCCAGGTCCACCACGCCGTCGCCGTGCGCGGCGACGTGCTCGGCGAGGAACCGGCCGCGCTCGGTGGCCGGCTTGATGACTGACGTGAGGACGAAGCGGGCGGAGCCCGACTCCAGGACGTAGGAGGCGGTCTCGCGGCTGCCGTTCTCGGGGCCGGAGTAGGCCACCAGCTTCATGCCGAAGGCCGTGGAGTAGTAGTGCGCGGCCTGCTTGGCGTTGCCCACGGCGAAGACGACCGCGTCCATCCCCTTCACCGGGAAGGGGTCGGCCTGCCGGGCGGTGCTGGGGGTGTTGTGCATGGTCTCAGTCATGGCCGCAGGCTCCCGTTGTTCCACAAGATGCGCAATAGTTCATGCAAAGACTGAGCAATCTGTACAGCGATCCCGTCATCATCCCGGGCGATCTGTACAGGATGACCACCGGGAGGCGGGCCATGGGCATCGACGAGCTGGACGGCCGGCTGCTGGAGCTGCTCGCAGCCGAGCCGCGCATCGGCGTGCTGGAGGCGTCCCGCCGTCTGGGGGTGGCCCGGGGCACCGTGCAGGCGCGGCTGGACCGGCTGCAGGGCGGTGGGGTGATCCGCGGCTTCGGGCCCGACGTCGATCCCGCGGCCATCGGCTACCCGGTCACCGCCTTCGCCACGCTGGAGATCCGGCAGGGACAGGGCCGCGACGTACGGGCGCATCTGGCGACCGTCCCGGAAGTACTGGAGCTGCACACCATCACCGGCCGTGGCGACATGCTCTGCCGCCTGGTGGCCCGCTCCAACGCCGATCTCCAGCGGGTGATCGACAAGGTGGTGGGGTTCGAGGGCATCGTGCGGGCCTCCACGGCCATCGTCATGGAGAACCCGGTGCCGCTGCGGATCGTCCCGCTGGTGCGCCAGGCGGCCAGGGACGCCGGCCGGTCCGCATCCTGACGCCCGGTCACGGATTTGGGGATTCGCGGGGAGGGGGCCGAGGGGGGAGAAAACGCGCGCGCCGTGGGGCGTGGTGCGTTCCCCGCGGGGAGGCGGCGGGTTCCGGTGTCGCTGGATGGGGGTGGGGTCGCCGATGGCCGGGGCGAAGGATGCCCCGTCTCTGGTAGATGTGGAGCCAGCGCTCCCCGGTTGCGCCGCCGGACGGGGAGCGGCACACGCCACAGCGACGGCCGAGCAGATACGGGACCGGACACATGAGCGCCCCTCCGTCAGCATCCGCCAACGGCAGCCCGGGTCCGGGCTACTACCCCGATCCGTCCATTCCGGGATACATCCGCTACTGGAACGGCGCCGCGTGGGTGCCGGGAACGAGCCGCCCCGAGCCCCGCGAGGGCGAACCGGCGCCCGCCGCGCCCCCCGGGGTGGCGGTGCAGGCCCCGCCCTCACCCGCCGCCCCCGCGGCCGGCCCCCCGGTGCCCTCCGCGCCCTCCGCGTCGGCCGAGTCCCCGCAGGAGGAGACGGGTCCGGTCTTCCTGGACGAGGAGGGGACCGCGGACGCCGGGGGGCGGGCCGAGGCCCCGGCGTCCCCTCCGGGGGACTTCCTGCCCCGGCTGCGCGGGCGCGGCGGGGTGGAGGTCCGCCCCGGGGGTCGGGCGGCCGCCCGGAACGACCCCTCCCGGCCGCACGGCGGGCCCGAGCCCGCGTCCGTCTGGCAGGCCGACGCCGCCCGGCAGACGGGCTTCGACGGGGAGCGGGACGGCCGCGTCTCCTGGGGCACGGGCGGTTCGGGCGAGGGGGCGGCCCCGGCCGCACCGGCGCTGGGACCGGGCCGTGTTCCGCAGGCGCTGGGACCGGGCCCGGACCCGCGCGGCGGCCCCGGCCACGCCGACGGCGCCGGGCCGGTGGACGGCGGGAACGCACAGCCGCGCGACGAGGGCACCGCACGGATGCGGCCCGTACGTCCCGAGGGCGCCGCCCCGGCGGCGGGCGGGCCCGTCAGGCCCGAGGACACCATGGGGCTGCGGCGTGCGGAGGCGCCCGCGGCTTCGGCGCCCGTGCCCGCGGCGCCCGTGCCCGCGCCCGCCGATCCGACAGGCCCCGCCGTACCCGCCGTACCCGCCGCTCCCGTCACGCCCGCCGGACCCGCGTCAGGGCAGCCCTCCTGGACGCGGCAGGTGCACGAACTGGCCCAGCGCGCCCCCGCGTCCACCGGTCCGGCCCCCGCACCGCACGCCCCCGCACCGCACGCGTCCGCCGTGCCGCAGCAGCAGTCGCCGGCCGGGCGGCCCGGCGGCCCGGAGCAGGTCGTACCCTGGCGCCCCCCGGTCGACGACCCTTTCCTGCGGGCCGCCCAGCGGCAGGCCCGCCCCGCCGGGCCCGGACGCCGGCTGGGCGCCCGTGCGGTGGACGGCGTCCTCACCGCGGCGGTGGCCGCGGCGGTGGCCCTCCCGTTCACAGGTCCCAGCGCCGAGCACTTCAGGAAGCAGGTGGAGGCGGCCGAACAGGCCGGTGAGACACGGCAGATCTGGCTGGTCGACGGCACCACCGGCGGCTACCTGGCGATCGTGCTCGGCGCCCTGCTGGTGTTCGGCCTCCTCTACGAGGTGCTGCCCACCGCCCGGTGGGGCCGCACGCTCGGCAAGAAGCTGTTCGGCGTCAGGGTGCTCGGCATCGAGGAGCAGGACACCCCCTCCTTCGGCGCCGCACTGCGCCGCTGGCTGGTGTACGCACTGCTGGCGCCGGTGGGCGTCGGCCTGGTGAACGTCCTGTGGTGCCTGTTCGACCGGCCATGGCGCCAGTGCTGGCACGACAAGGCGGCACGCACCTTCGTGGCGCGCGGCACCGAGGAGTCCGGCCGGCTTCGATGACGCCGGGGTGAGGTCCCCCGAACGGCCCGCCCCTGATGCGCGGCGGGCCCCGGCGCGGTCGACTCGGAGCATGAGAACGCGAAGGCCGCGCCGGACACGAAGGCCGCACCGCCCTCCCCGGGACGGTGCGGGCGGAGCGCCCGGCGAGGGAGACGGCCGTACGGCCGGTGCGCGCGGCCCGGCGGCCCGTGCCCCGGCCGGGTCAGCGGCGCGAGGAGGTCTCTGCCAGGCGCCGCCCGTCGTCGGCGGGCTCCACGCCGCGCTGCGCGGGCACCGCGCCGGCCACCGGACGCGGGGCCCCTGAGGAGCGGCGGACGGGCACCCTGACCGCGACGAGCAGTCCGAGTGCGAGCGCCGCGCTCGCGATGACCGCGATCCCGGCTCCCGAACGCGCCTGCGACACCAGCAGCATCGCGAGAGCCGAGAGGATGACGGTGGCCGAACCGTAGGCGAGCTGTGCGGGATTCGGACGCGGCATGACGGAATCCGTCCTCCGGGATCGGTGGTTGGCCGGGGGCGAGGCCGCCGGACGGCGAACGTTGTCCGTCGAACGGCTCTACGATGCCGGATGCCCGTACAGAGCCGCGGGTAAGCACGACCTGACCCGCCGCCACCGACACGCCGGTGCACAGGGGGCGCACGGAGTCACGCCGCGGCCGTACCGTCATCGGCCGCTACCGTCCGGTCTCCGGACTCCGCAACTGGCTAGTCGGACAAGGTACTTGCGTGGCGTGCTCAAATCAAGGGCTGTTTTTTCGGCCGCCGCTCATGTCGAATGCCTCCACACGTGTGCACACACGTGCCATGGCCATGCATGGGGAGGGCAATACCTAGTGAAGAGCCAACGGAGGACGATCAGATCCGCCGCCCTGGCCACGACGGTCGCCGTCATAGGGGCGACCTTTCTGACCGCCGGCGCCGCCTACGCCCACGAGGGCACCGCACCCGACGGCCGTGACCCGGCCGCCGCGGAGCACGGCGACCACGCCAAGGACGGGCACGAGCACGGCAAGGGCAAGGACGGCAAGCACGTCGACCACGACCTGCCCGGCCCGCTCACCAAGAAGCAGCGCTCCCAGCGCCTCGCCGCTCTTGAGCGGCTCGCCTCCGGCCAGAAGCCCGTGACCAAGAACGGCTCCAAGGTCATGAAGCTCGGCGACGACAAGTACGTCGAGATGGAGCAGACCAAGACCGACAAGATCTTCACCATCCTCATCGAGTTCGGTGACAAGATCGACCCGCAGTACGGGGGCACCCCCGGCCCGCTGCACAACCAGATCGCCGAGCCCGACCGCGAGAAGGACAACACCACGCTGTGGAAGGAGGACTTCAGCCAGGAGCACTTCGAGGAGATCTACTTCGGGGAGGGCGAGGGCTCGCTCAAGACGTACTACGAGACCCAGTCCTCCGGTAAGTACTCCGTCGACGGCATGGTCTCCGACTGGGTCAAGGTCGACTACAACGAGGCCCGCTACGGCAACAACGCCTGCGGCCAGAGCACCTGCAACACCGTCTGGGACGCCGTCCGCGACGGTGTGAACCAGTGGGTGGCCGACCAGAAGGCCGCCGGCAGCACCACCGAGGAGATCAAGGCCCAGCTCGCCGAGTACGACGTGTGGGACCGCTACGACCACGACGGCGACGGCAACTTCAACGAGGCCGACGGCTACCTCGACCACTTCCAGTTCGTCCACGCCGGCGAGGACGAGTCGGCCGGCGGCGGCGCGCAGGGCGAGGACGCCATCTGGGCCCACCGCTGGTACGCCTACGGCACCGACTACGGCAGGACCGGCCCCGACTTCAACAAGGCCGGCGGCACCGAGATCGGCGACACCGGCATCTGGGTCGGCGACTACACCGTGCAGCCCGAGAACGGCGGTCTGGGCGTCTTCGCCCACGAGTACGGCCACGACCTCGGCCTGCCGGACCTGTACGACACCGCCGGCGGCGAGAACTCCACGGGTTTCTGGACCCTGATGTCGTCCGGTTCCTGGCTGAACAACGGCACCGACGCCATCGGCGACTGGGCCGGCGAGATGACCGCCTGGGACAAGCTGTCCCTGGGCTGGCTGGACTACGAGACGGCCAAGGCCGCCACCAACTCCACTCACAAGCTGGGCGTTTCGGCCTACCAGGGCAAGAACCCGCAGGCGCTGATCGTGGAGCTCCCCGAGAAGGAGGTCACGACCGAGGTCGTCGAGCCCGCGGCGGGCGAGAAGCAGTGGTGGAGCGGCAGCGGTGACGACCTGCGCAACTCCCTGACCCGCACCGTCGACCTGACCGGGGCCTCCTCCGCGTCGCTCGACCTCAAGGGCTGGTGGGAGATCGAGGCCGGTTACGACTACCTCTACACCCAGGTCTCCACCGACGGCGGCGCCACCTGGACCGCCCTGGACGGCACCCGCAACGGCGAGCCGCTCGGCAAGGACGCCTCCGGCGCCCCCGCCCTCGACGGCTTCTCCGGCGGCTGGGAGGACCTCTCCTTCCCGCTGGACGCCTACGCCGGCAAGAAGGTCGATCTCCGCTTCCACTACCGCACCGACGGTGGCGTGGCGGAGAAGGGCTTCACCGCCGACGAGATCACCGTCACCGCCGACGGCCAGGCGATCGTCACCGACGGCGCCGAGGGCGACGACAACGGTTGGACGGCGAGCGGCTTCTCCCGCATCGGGGCGTCGTTCTCCAACTCCTACCCGCAGTTCTACATCGCCGAGAACCGTCAGTACGTCTCGTACGACAAGACGCTGAAGACCGGCCCGTACAACTTCGGCTGGCTGGACAGCCGTCCGGACTGGGTCGAGCGCTACGCGTACCAGAAGGGCCTGCTGATCTGGCTGTGGGACACCTCGCAGCTGGACAACAACACCAGCGCCCACCCGGGTGAGGGTCTGGTCCTCCCGATCGACGCCCACCCCAAGGCCGAGAAGTGGGCCGACGGGACGCTGATGCGCAACCGCATCCAGTCGTACGACTCCACCTTCAGCTGGTACCCGACGCGCGGCATGACCCTGCACAAGAACGGCGAGGCCACCAAGGTCCGCTGGAAGCTGGGCAGGCCGTACTTCGACGACCGCAAGGGTGCGTACTGGGACGAGTCCAACCCGACCGCGAGTGTGAAGGTGCCCGACACCAACACCCGCATCATGATCGTCAACCAGCCGCTCAACGGCAAGACGATCACCGTCCGGGTCGGGCCCTCCACCAGGTGATGCCCGTGTGACACCCGAGTGACGGCGCGTTCGCGCAGGTCACCGCGGTGAGGCAGTGAACGGTCGGCCGTCGCCCCCTAGCGGGCGGCGGCCGACCGTGCTGAGAATGCGCGTACCGACCGAGGGCGGTACGCCGTTGTTGACGTGGTGTATAACGGGGGAGTGGTGAAGATGGCAGGCGGTGGCTGGACCAGGCTGCCGGACGGCAGCGTGGTCGTGGCGCTCTCCGTGCCCCGGCCGGGGCACGGCGGGCAGCGTGCCCGCTTCCTGGTCCACGCGGCCAACCGCGCCCGCGCCCTGACCCGGCTGAGAAACCTCGGCCTGCGCGCGGTCTACCTGCGCGGCAACACCGAGCCGCCCACCCCCGACGAGATCAGCGCGGTACTGCACCACCCCGACGGCCTGGTCTGGCGCCCGGCCCCGCAGCACGGCGCCGCCGGCGCGCCGGCCGGCGAGGGGGCGCACGCGGAGAGCGGCTTCTGGCGGCCCATAGGCGCCCTGCGCCGCGCCGCGGCGGGCTGAGCACCCCGGTGCCGCGTGCGCGGACCGTGCGGACCTGGCGGCCGGGTACAGGCGGGCGGTACGTCTCTCAGGCGGCGCGGACCACCGGCTCGCCCGACAGCTCCACACCCGCCCCGCGCATCTCCTCCAGCGCCAGCTCGGTGGTCCGCGCCGCCACCCCGGCCGTCATGCCGAGCAGTACCCGGGTGCGGAAGCCCCCGCGGGCCGCGTCCAGCGCGGTCGCGCGCACACAGTGGTCGGTGGCGATGCCCACCACGTCCACCTCCGCCACATCGTGGGAGCGCAGCCAGTCGGCGAGCGGGGTGCCGTTCTCGTCCTCCCCCTCGAAGCCGCTGTAGGCGGCGGCGTACGCGCCCTTGTCGAAGACCGCTTCGATCGAGCCGGAGGCGACGGCCGGGGCGAAGTTCGGGTGGAAGCCCACACCCTCGGTCCCGGCCACGCAGTGCGCGGGCCAGGAGCGGCGGAAGTCGGGGTGGTCGGAGAAGTGGTCGCCCGGGGAGACGTGGTGGTCGCGGGTGGCCACCACGTGGCGGTATCCGGCGGTGCTCTGCCCGACGAGATCGGTGATGGCCGCGGCCACGTCGGCACCCCCCGCCACCGCGAGGCTGCCGCCCTCACAGAAGTCGTTCTGGACGTCTACGACGATCAGGGCCCGGTGCATGGTGCACACCTTTCGGCTGGAGTGGCTGTGACTGACTGTGGCTGGCTGGCTGGTTGGCTGTGACCGAACGCGACCGCGGTCGGCGGTGACCGGTCGCCGCGGCCGGCGGCGGACCGCAGGAGGACGGGGACGTGTCCGACTTTAGACACTCGGCGTCCGCCGCGGGAGTGCGTGGGCGCGCCGTGCCTCACCCCCCGGTGTACTGCGTGGGCAGGACCGGCTCGCCGCGCGAGAGCTGCGTCGCCGACAGCGGCAGCCCGTCGCGGGCCCGCAGGTGCCGCTCACGGGCCGCCTCCAGCCGCTCGCGCGCCACGATCTCGCCGCCGCGGACCAGGTCCACCGTCAGCAGGTGGTCCGCCAGCTCCGCGGGCACCTCGCCGGTGCCGACGACCTCGGCCTCGGCCACGCCGTCCGCGTCCGGCCGCCGGGCGGCCCACTTCACGCCCCCGACCGACAGCTTCCCGCCCATGGACTTCTTGGCCACCGGGCGCAGCGGCGTGCCGGGGCCGGAGGAGTCGGCGCGGGCCACCAGCTTGTAGACCATCGAGGCCGTGGGGTGCCCGCTGCCGGTGACCAGCTGAGTGCCCACCCCGTAGGCGTCCACCGGGGCGGCGGCCAGCGAGGCGATGGCGTACTCGTCCAGATCGCTGGTCACGACGATCCTCGTGTCCCGCGCCCCCAGCTCGTCGAGCTGCTGCCGCACCCGGTGGGCGAGCAGCAGCAGGTCGCCGGAGTCGATGCGCACCGCGCCCAGCCCGGGGCCCGCCACCTCCACGGCGGTGCGGACGGCCTCGGCCACGTCGTAGGTGTCCACCAGGAGCGTGGTGCCGCTGCCCATGGACTCCACCTGCGCGGTGAAGGCGTCCCGTTCGGTGTCGTGCAGCAGGGTGAAGGCGTGGGCGCTGGTACCGACGGTGGGGATGCCGTAGCGGAAGCCGGCGGCCAGGTCGGAGGTGGTGGAGAAGCCGCCGACGTACGCCGCCCGGGCCGCGGCCACCGCCGACAGCTCGTGGGTGCGGCGCGCGCCCATCTCGATCAGCGGGCGCCCCCGGGCCGCGACGGCCATCCGGGACGCGGCGGCGGCGACGGCCGAGTCGTGGTTGAGGACCGACAGGATCACCGTCTCCAGCAGCACGCACTCGGCGAAGGTGCCCTCCACCCGCATGACCGGCGAGCCGGGGAAGTAGACCTCGCCCTCCGGGTAGCCGCTGATGTCGCCGCGGAAGCGGTAGCCGGCCAGCCATTCCAGGGTCGGCTCGTCCACCACGCCCCGCTCGCGCAGGAACTCCAGGATCTCCGGCTCGAAGCGGAAGTTCGCCACCGCGTCCAGGACCCTTCCGGTGCCCGCCACCACGCCGTAGCGGCGTCCCTCGGGCAGGCGGCGGGTGAAGACCTCGAAGACGGAGCGCCGGTCGGCGGTCCCGCCGCGCAACGCCGCCTGGACCATGGTGAGTTCGTAGTGGTCGGTGAAGAGGGCGGTGGACGGCACGGCGACCGGCGGGCCCAGGTCTGCGGTGTTCATGGGACGGATGCTACCCCTAATTTCGTCACCTTGACGATATCTGGTTCCGGGGGGACGCGGCGCGGCCCGCCGGAACCCCGTTTGCAACGCGGCCCGGTCTCAGTGGCAGCATGGGAACCGTGAGCGACGACACACACCGGACGGCACCCTCTGTCGCCGCGGACCGCGTACCCGGTCCGCGCCGCGCCCATGTGGCCCTGCTGTCGGTCGCCCCCACCGAGATCACCCGTCCCGAGTCGGGCGAAGCCCCCGAGGCGGTGTCCGAGCCGGACGTCCCGTGGGTGACGGTCGTCCACAACGACCCGGTGAACCTGATGAGTTACGTGACCTATGTGTTCCAGACCTACTTCGGGTACCCGAAGGAGAAGGCCAGGAAGCTGATGATGGATGTCCACCACAAGGGTCGCGCGGTCGTCTCCAGCGGCACCCGCGAGGAGATGGAGCGCGACGTACAGGCCATGCACGGCTACGGCCTGTGGGCGACCCTCCAGCAGGACCGCTGATGGCCGGGCTCTTCCAGCCCGCGGCCGGCGTGCCCGGAGGCGCGGCCGTCGCGCTCGACGAGGTGGAGATCTCCATCCTGCGCAGCCTCGCCGTCCAGCTCCTGGAGCTCATCGGCCCCGGCCCGGGAGCGGAGGAGGCCGGCGGCGAGCAGGACCCGCTCGCCGCGCTGATGGCCGACGGCCCCACCGAGCCGCCCTCCGATCCGGCGCTGGCCAGGCTCTTCCCCGACGCCTACGGCGGTCCCGGCGCCGGGGGGGACGAGAAGACGCGCGAGGCCGCCGCGGAGTTCCGGCGCTACACCGAGAACGACATGCGCGCCCGCAAGCGCGAGGACGGCCTCGCCGTCGTGCGGGCCCTGGACTCCCTCGCTCCCGCCGGCGAGGGGGGAGCGGTGCTCACCCTCACCCCCGAGCAGTCGCGCCAGTGGCTCGGCGCGCTCAACGACCTGCGGCTGGCCATCGGCGCGCGCCTGGAGATCACCGACGACGAGGACGGCGACGAGCTGTACGCGCTGCCGGACGGCGACCCGCGCAAACCGATGGTGATGGCGTACCTGTGGCTGGGAGCGCTCCAGGAGTCGCTGGTGGAGACCCTGGCCCCCTGACGGGCCCCCTGACGGGCCGCGGCGGGCCGCGGCGGGCGTGGCGGCTTCCGGAGGGCCGGTGATTCCCGGCATTTGTTTGCGCCGTACATTAAAAAGCCTCTGCGAGCCCGCCGTGTCGCACAGAGTCACCGAAACTCTCCGTTAATCGGATACGGCGCTTCTTCGAGCGAGACGGCTGTCCGTTTTATCCATGAATTCCCCTGTGTGATCCGACCGTAATATGAGCATGTGATCCAGGTCACACCGACGCGGTAGCGCAGCGTGATAGGAACTCCCAACCCGATTTTTATCCGTGCCTTACAACTCGGAGAACTTCGGAGGAAACTGCGCTCGAGACCGGACGCCGAGGTTGGTCCGTTCGCCGTACGACCGGCAACCACCGTTGCACCCGCCCCCACACGTCCCCGCAGCCGCTACAGCCCGAGGGAAGTCATGGCAAACGAATCCTGGACAACACGGATCGATGAATCCATCACCGAATTCATCGACCCGGTCGCATCGGTAATCAGCGACATCGTCTTCTACACCATCCCGTTCGGGGACACCGAGTTCCCCTGGATCGTCGGCTGGCTGGTGGTCGCGGGACTGGTGTTCACCGGATACTTCGGCTTCGCCCAGGTCCGCCACCTGCCCAAGGCCCTCAAGCTGGTCCGTGGCAAGTACGACCAGAAGGACGCCCCCGGTGAGGTGAACCACTTCCAGGCCCTCACCTCCGCCGTCTCCGGCACCGTCGGTCTCGGCAACATCGCCGGTGTGGCCATCGCGGTCACCATCGGCGGCCCAGGTGCCACCTTCTGGATGATCGTCTGCGGCCTGCTGGGCATGGCGACCAAGTTCGTCGAGTGCACCCTCGGTGTGAAGTACCGCGAGGTCCACGCCGACGGCACCGTCTCCGGCGGCCCGATGCACTACCTGCGCAAGGGCATGGCCGAGCGCGGCCTGGGCGGCCTGGGCAAGGGGCTCGCCATCGGTTCCGCCGTCGCCCTGCTGTTCTTCACCTTCTTCGGCGGCAACCTCTTCCAGGTCAACCAGAGCCTGGAGCAGCTGCAGTCCGTCACCGGCGGCGACGACAGCCTCTTCAGCAGCTCCGGCGGCGCCCTCTTCTTCGGCATCCTGATCGCGGCCCTGGTCGCCCTGGTCCTCATCGGCGGCATGCGCTCCATCGGCGCCGTCACCAGCCGGCTGGTCCCCGCGATGGCGATCGTCTACGTCATCGCCTGCCTCTTCGTCATCCTGACCAACCTCACCGCCGTGCCCGACGCCGTCTCGGACATCGTCGTGGGCGCCTTCGCGCCCGAGGGCGTGGCCGGCGGCCTCATCGGCGCCCTGATCGTCGGCTTCCAGCGCGCCGCCTTCTCCAACGAGGCGGGCATCGGCTCGGCCCCCATCGCCCACTCCGCGGTGAAGACCAAGCGCCCCGCCACCGAGGGCCTGGTCGCGATGATCGAGCCGTTCATCGACACCGTCATCATCTGCACCATGACCGCGCTGACCATCGTCATCGCCCGCACCCCGAGCTGGGAGGCGGCCCGCGAGGCCAACGCCAACGGCGAGCCGATCGCCTCCGGCGTCTCGCTCACCTCGGACGCCTTCGAGACCGCGATCTCCTGGTTCCCGTACATCCTGGCCGTCGCGGTCCTGCTCTTCGCCTTCTCCACGATCATCACCTGGAGCTACTACGGCCTGAAGGCGTGGACCTACCTCTTCGGCCGCAGCAAGGCCAGCGAGAACGTCTACAAGGTGCTCTTCAGCCTCATCGTCATCACCGGTGCGCTGATGTCGCTGTCCTCCCTGGTCTCCCTGGCCGACTCCTTCCTCTTCCTCGCCGCGGTGTTCAACATCGTCGGCCTCTACCTGCTGGCGCCCGTCGTCAGGCGGGAACTCAACCGCGTCCTCGACTACATCCGCCGACGCGACGCCGGTGAGACCGACGAGCAGATCGAGGCCGCCGAGGCCGCCGGCCCCGGCGGCGCCGACGGAGCCCCCACGCTCGCCAAGTGACATCCGCTGCCCCCCGGGGGGACAGAGCGCCGCGGGGCCCCGCCCGTACCGCACACCGGTACGGGCGGGGCCCCGCCCGTACGTCCTGCCTATGCTGTCGGCCATGCTGACCATCACCCAGGAGCTGCACGACAAGATCGTGGCCCACGCCCGCCGGGATCACCCCGACGAGGCGTGCGGCATCATCGCGGGCCCGGCCGGCAGCGGACGCCCCGAGCGCTTCATCCCCATGCTGAACGCCGCCCGCTCGCCCACGTTCTACGAGTTCGACTCCGCGGACCTGCTGAAGCTCTACCGCGAGATGGACGACCGCGACGAGGAGCCGGTGGTCGTCTACCACTCCCACACCGCCACCGAGGCCTACCCCTCGCGCACCGACGTCGCCTACGCGGGCGAGCCGGGCGCCCACTACGTCCTGGTCTCCACCGCGGAGTGCGGCAACGACGAGGGGCCCTTCTCCTTCCGCTCCTTCCGCATCGTCGACGGCGAGATCACCGAGGAGGAGGTCAGGATCGTCCCCGCCTACGAGGGCTGATCCCCGAGCCCCCGCCGGCAAGTGAGACGGCAGGGTCCGCATCATGGAACAGGTATCCGGATCCGGAGGCGGGAATCGTTACGATGAGCCCATGGTTAACCACGACGTGAGCGATACCCACCCGGGTAAGTCCCCGGGCGCGCTGCTCGTGGCGCGCCTGCACGTCGATCTGTGCCGCCTCGCCAGCGCCATGGGGTCTTCCCGGCGCTGCGAGGGGACACGCAGGTGCTGCGCCGCCGTCCGTGCCTGACCCGGACGGCCACCCCCGCGCGGCCCGCCCGGCCGCACCTCGCCCACGCGCACGTGTCGAGGCCCGCACGCTTCCCGCCCTCTCCCACAGGAGTACACCCATGGCCATCGAGGTCCGCATCCCGACCATCCTCCGCACCTACACCGACGGGCAGAAGGCCGTCGAGGGCGACGGCGGCACCATCGCCGAGCTCATCGAGGACCTGGAGACCCGCCACAGCGGCATCCGGGAGCGGCTGGTCGAGGGCGGCGAGCTGCGCCGCTTCGTCAACGTCTACCTCAACGACGAGGACGTCCGCTTCCTGGACGGGATCTCCACCAAGCTGAGCGACGGCGACAACGTGACGATCCTCCCCGCCGTGGCCGGGGGCATGCGCTGATGCGCTACGACTCGCCGATCGCCGCGGTGGGCAACACCCCTCTGGTGCGCCTGCCGCGGCTCTCGCCGTCCGAGGACGTCCGCGTCTGGGCCAAGCTGGAGGACCGCAACCCCACCGGCTCGATCAAGGACCGCCCGGCCCTCCACATGATCGAGCAGGCCGAGAAGGACGGCCGGCTCACCCCCGGCCGCACCATCCTGGAACCCACATCCGGCAACACCGGCATCTCGCTGGCCATGGCGGCCAAACTCAAGGGCTACCGCATGGTCTGCGTCATGCCGGAGAACACCAGCGACGAGCGCCGCCAGCTACTGGCCATGTGGGGCGCCGAGATCATCTCCTCCCCGGCCGCCGGCGGCTCCAACACCGCGGTGCGCGTCGCCAAGGAGATCGCCGCCGAGCACCCCGACTGGGTCATGCTCTACCAGTACGGCAACCCCGACAACGCCGGTGCCCACTACGCCGGCACCGGCCCCGAGATCTACGCCGACCTGCCCTCGATCACCCACTTCGTCGCGGGACTCGGCACCACCGGCACCCTGATGGGCGCCGGCCGCTACCTGCGCGAGAAGGTCCCCGGCATCCAGATCGTCGCCGCCGAACCGCGCTACGACGACCTCGTCTACGGCCTGCGCAACCTCGACGAGGGCTTCGTCCCCGAGCTGTACGACGAGACCGTCCTCACCACCCGCTACTCGGTCGGCTCCGAGGACGCGGTCACCCGCACCCGCGAACTCCTCGCGCAGGAAGGCATCTTCGCCGGAGTCTCCACCGGCGCCGCCCTCCACGCCGCCCTCGGGGTCGGCCGCAAGGCCGTACACGCGGGCCGGAGCGCCGACATCGTCTTCGTCGTCGCCGACGGCGGCTGGAAGTACCTGTCCACCGGCATCTACACCGCGCCCACCACCGAGGCCGCGGTCGAGGCCCTCCAGGGACAACTCTGGGCCTGAGCCCGGCCCCGCACGTTCGCGACAACCGCCCGCCGCGCCTGCCGCGTCCCCGCCCCTCCGGCGACCGGGAGCGGCGGTGCGGGGGCGCCCGCCGCAGGCCGCGCACCGCCCCAGGCCCGCACGCCGCGCGATCCGCCCCCGCACCACCCCCGCCCTGGTGATTCCGCCCACAACGGGGCACTGCGGAGGAGCCACCGGCCCCCGTGCGCCTTACGCTCAGGTAACCCCTCTTCCCGGGCCACGGAGGTTCCTTCCCCTATGAAGCTCACCGTCGTCGGCTGCTCGGGATCGTTCCCGTCCGCGGAATCGGCCTGCTCCAGCTACCTCGTCGAGGCCGACGGCTACCGGCTCCTGCTCGACATGGGCAACGGCGCCCTGGGCGAGCTGCAACGCCACTGCGGCCTCTACGACCTCGACGCCATCGTCCTCAGCCACCTCCACGCCGACCACTGCATCGACATGTGCGCGTACTTCGTGGCCAGGTACTACCGGCACGAGGGAGGGCGCTGCGAGGCCATCCCGGTATACGGCCCCAAGGGCACCGAGCAGCGGCTGACGACCGCCTACGCCGACACCCCGTCCGAGAACTCCATGAGCGAGGTCTTCGACTTCCACGACCTCGCCCCCCGGAGCACCTTCCGCCTCGGACCGCTGACCGTCACCGCCGACCGGGTGCGGCACCCGGTGGAGACCTACGGCTTCCGCGTCGAGCACGAGGGCAGGGCCATCGTCTACTCCGGCGACACCGGCCCCTGCCACGCACTGTGCGACCTGGCCCGGGGCGCCGACCTCTTCCTGTGCGAGGCCTCCTTCACCGACGGCAAGGAGGACATCCCCGAACTCCACCTCAACGGGCGGCAGGCCGGGGAGTGCGCACGGGACGCGGGCGCCGACCGCCTGGTCCTCACCCACATCCCGCCGTGGACGGACCCCCGGCACAACCTGCGCGACGCACGGGCCGCCTTCGGCGGCCCCGTGGAGATGGCCCGCCCCGGCGCCGTCTACGAGATCTGACCGGCCGCCGGCCGGGCCCGGGAGCCACGGGCCCGGCCGGCGCGGCACGGACCGTACGGGCACCGGACCCCGGACACCGGCCCCCGGCCCGAGACCGGACTACGCCCGGTACTGCGCCTTCTCCTGCTCGGCGATCTCCTCGTCCGTCTCCCGGCCCGGTGTCGGCAGACCGAACCGCGTGATCGCGAACCGGAAGACCGCGTAGTACACCACCGCGAAACACAGCCCCAGCACCACCAGCAGCCACGGCCTGGACGCGATCCCCAGATTCAGCAGGAAGTCGATCGCCCCGGCGGAGAAACCGAAGCCGTCCCGTGCCCCCAGCGCCCAGCTCAGCGCCATCGACACCCCCGTCAGCACCGCGTGGACCGCGTACAGCAGCGGCGCGACGAAGATGAACGTGAACTCGATCGGCTCGGTCACCCCGGTGACGAAGGCGGTCAGCGCGATGGAGAACATCATCCCGCCCACCACCTTGCGGCGCTCGGGCCGCGCGCAGTGGTACATCGCCAGACAGGCCGCCGGAAGGGCGAACATCATGATCGGGAAGAACCCGGTCATGAACTGGCCCGCCGTCGGATCCCCGTGCAGGAAGCGCGCGATGTCCCCCTCGTACCGCACCCCGCCGTCCTCGTAGGAACCCGCCTGGAACCACGGGAACGAGTTCAGCAGATGGTGCATGCCCACCGGGATCAGCGCCCGGTTGGCCACCCCGAACACCCCCGCCCCCAGCGCGCCCGACCCCACCAGCCACTCGCCGAAACCGTGGATCCCGGCTCCCAGCACCGGCCAGGCGTAACCGAAGACGACACCCAGGGCCAGACCCGCGAACGACGCCAGGATCGGCACCAGCCGGCGGCCGCCGAAGAAACCCAGCCAGTCCGGCAGCTTCCTGCGGTGGTAGCGCTGGTAGAGCACGGCGGTGACCAGCCCCATCACCACACCGCCGAGCACACCGGCGTCCGCGGGCCGGGCGACGCCCTCCTCGGGAGGCAGATTGGGATCGCTGAAGGTGGCCATCACCTGCTGGAAGACCAGATAGCCCACGACGGCCGCCAGCCCCGTGGAGCCGTCCGCCCGCCTGGCGAAGCCGACCGCGATGCCCACGGCGAACAGCAGCGGCAGATTGTCCAGCAGCGCCCCGCCGCCCGCCGCCAGGAACTCGGCGATCCGGTTGACGAAGTCCGGGAAGCCCGCCCTGCCCAGCATGTCCTCGTAACCCAGCCGGACCATCAGGGCCGCCGCGGGCAGCACGGCGATCGGCAGCATCAGACTGCGGCCGATGCGCTGGGCCACCGCCATCGCGCCAGCGCCACGCCTCCTCCCGCCTCCGCCGTCCCCCTCGACGCCGCTCCCGCCGCTCCCGTCGCCTCCGTCGTCGGATGTCCTGGCAGTGGCCGTGGTCATCGGCTTCCTCCCGTGGGGCCGTGCGGTCCGCGCCGCACATCCGCATCGCAAGCATCACATGGGTAACAGAGCGCTTAAGTCACCTTGTAACACGAGTAAAGACTCCGAAAGCACCCAGGCGGGCAAGGGGGCCGACGGAAACGGGGACAGTGCCGGAATGCAGTACCCGGACCGCCGCGGGCCGCGCCCCCTTCCCCGCGGGACCGGAAAGCGGTATGGAGCCGATGAGGCGCCCTCGCGCAGATGTGCATAGCGTGGGTTAACGTGCCAATCCGGCCCACAGGGGGCACCGGACACAGTACGGGCCGAGACGGTCGGCGACAGCCGGCGGGAAGGCGGAGAACATGCCCGGCAAAGCGGAGAACATCGTCGCCGGACTCGGCGGCATCGACAACATCGTCGAGATCGAGGGCTGCGTCACCCGCCTGCGCACCGAGGTCGAGGATCCCGCCCTCATCGACGAGGCAGCGCTCAAGGCCGCCGGCGCACACGGCGTCGTGAAGATGGGCTCCGCCATCCAGGTCGTCATCGGCACCGACGCCGACCCCATCGCCGCCGAGATCGAGGACATGATGTGACCACTGCGCCCCCGCGGTCTCCGCACACCGGGCCACCAGGTCGTTCACCCGAACGGCCGACCCGACCGTGGCACTAGGCTCGCACCCATGTCACGCATCGACGGCCGCACAGCCGAACAACTCCGCCCCGTCACCATCGAACGCGGCTGGAGCAAGCACGCCGAAGGCTCCGTTCTCATCTCCTTCGGCGACACCCGCGTCCTCTGCACCGCCAGCGTCACCGAAGGCGTACCCCGCTGGCGCAAGGGCAGCGGCGAGGGCTGGATCACCGCCGAATACGCCATGCTCCCCCGGTCCACCAACACCCGCGGCGACCGCGAATCCGTCCGCGGCAGGATCGGCGGACGCACCCACGAGATCTCACGCCTCATCGGCCGCTCCCTGCGCGCGGTCGTCGACCTCAAGGCCCTCGGCGAGAACACCGTCGTACTCGACTGCGACGTCCTCCAGGCCGACGGCGGCACC
Source organism: Streptomyces shinuiensis (assembly GCF_043660855.1). NCBI lineage: Bacteria > Bacillati > Actinomycetota > Actinomycetes > Kitasatosporales > Streptomycetaceae > Streptomyces > Streptomyces shinuiensis. Next base: position 3,854,545 of record NZ_JBIHML010000001.1, read on the forward strand.
CGCACCGCCGCCGTCACCGGCGCCTACGTCGCCCTCGCCGACGCCCTCGCCTGGGCCCGCGACAACAAACTCGTCCGCGCCAAGGCCCAGCCGCTGGCCGGCACCGTCTCCGCCGTCAGCGTCGGCATCGTCGACGGCACCCCCCTCCTCGACCTCTGCTACGAGGAGGACGTCCGCGCCGAGACCGACATGAACGTCGTCTGCACCGGCGACGGCCGCTTCGTCGAAGTCCAGGGCACCGCCGAGGGAGTCCCCTTCGCCCGCACCGAACTCGACGCCCTCCTCGACCTCGCCGTCGCCGGCTGCGCCCAACTCGACGGCGCCCAGCGGCACGCACTGGACACCGGATCGCTGCCCCCGGCCTGACCCCGCCGCAATCCGTCCGGGCCGTCCCGGTGACGCTGCATGAGAACGCGGACGGGACGCGGAACTTTGCGAGCGCTTTACGCGTCCTACAGGGCACGGGCCGTACGGGTCGAGCCGTACGGCCCGTCCAGACACAGGAGGACCACGCCCCCATGCGCAGACGGACCACCCTCGCCGCCCTCGCCCCCGTCGTCCTCGCCCTCCCCCTGGTGGGCTGCGGCGCCGTCCAGAACGCACTGGACTGCGCCAACACCGCCGTCGTCGTCGTGGACAGCGCCAACGCCCTCCAGCAGGCCGTCGCCGACGGCGTCGAGAACCCCGCCGAGGTGGACCGGTCCCTGGACCGCATCAACGAGAACCTCGACAAGATCGTCGAGAACACGGACAACGCCGACATCACCCGGGTCGCCGAGGACATGCGGAAGGCCGCCGACAGCGTCCGCGAGTCCGTCGAACAGGGCAAGACCCCCGACGCCGGCCCCGTAGTCGACGCCGCCGACGAACTGACACAGGTCTGCGCCCCCGGCTGACGGACACCGGCCCGGAGCCCGGCCCGCCCGACGGTTCCGGCCGCCGCGACGGGATAATCGGTCCCCATGAGCCAGCGTCTGATCCTCGCAACCCGCAACGCCCACAAGGTCCGAGAGCTGGAGGCCATCCTCTCCGCCGCCGGACTGGACCTCACCCTGGTCGGCGCCGACGCCTACCCCGAGGTCCCGGACGTCAAGGAGACCGGCCTCACCTTCGCCGAGAACGCACTCCTCAAGGCCCGCACCCTGGCCAGGGCCACCGCGGTGCCCGCCGTCGCCGACGACTCCGGCCTGTGCGTCGACGTCATGGGCGGAGCCCCCGGCATCCTCTCCGCCCGCTGGGCCGGACACCACGGCGACGACAGGGCCAACCTCGACCTGCTCCTCGCCCAGCTCTCCGACATCGACGACCCCCACCGCACCGCGCACTTCGCCTGCGCGGCCGCCCTGGCCCTGCCCGACGGCACCGAACGCGTCGTCGAGGGCCGCCTGGCCGGCACCCTCCGCCGCGAACCCGCCGGCGACGGCGGCTTCGGCTACGACCCGATCCTCCAGCCCGAGGGCGAGACCCGCACCTGCGCGGAGCTGGGCCCGGGCGAGAAGAACGCCATCAGCCACCGCGGCCAAGCCTTCCGCGCCCTCGCCCCGGTGGTCCGCGAGCTCCTGGGCTGACGGCCGGCCCCGCGGCCAGGGTTCAACCGACAACGCCGAAGGCCCGGCTCAGCGAGCCGGGCCTTCGAATAAGAGCTTTGTGCGGCCGGTGGGATTCGAACCCACACGGGGAAAACCCCACTGGGACCTAAACCCAGCATGACTGCCAGTTCCATCACGGCCGCCGGTCACCGCCCATCGTACCGGTTCGGTCGCCCCCGGAGAGTTGTCGCTCATGGCGCTCGCCGCCGGTTTCGGCCACACCAGGTATCCGTGATCGCGTGGCAGCTCGGACACAGATAACGCAGGTTGCCGCGCCTGTTGTCGTGCCAGCCCCCATTGACGTGGTCGACGCATCGGTACGGGACGCCGACCTCGTCCAGAGCCCGCCGCAACCGGGCGTGGTTCACGCGAGGGGCGCCTTCGGGGTGCACACGCAGGACTTCGCCGGCGATCCGCTTCGGCATCCCCGGGCGGGGGCTGCGCCTGCTTCGACGCTTGAAGTGCGAGGTGTCCAGGCCCAGCCGGACCGCCTGCCGGTGCACCCGCCGGTGGTTGGCGTCGTCGACCGGGAGCCCCGGGCGGCGCATCACATCGGCATAGCTCGTGCTGCTCGGGACGGCGGCACGGAGTGCTTCCTCGGGGACGGTGGTACGCGCGTGGGAGAAGCGCGAGACGTCGACGCTCAGTTCGGTGAGCATACGGCGCAGCGCGGCACGCGACGCGCTGTCGTCGCCGAGGCCCAGGGAGCGCGCCAGGGAACGGACGCTGGTGGCGGTGGCCGCTGCCTGCCTGACCTCCTCGGGTGTGAACGGAAGGTCGACACGGGGGCGGTTCAGCGCGGGAAGGTGGCCGGTGTCGATTCCGGCGGCTTCGATACGGCGCCGGATGTGGGAGAGTGTGCCCGTCGCAGGTGTCGCGCCTAGCTTGGCGGCGACCTCGCGCAGCGTGCTCGAACCGGCGACGGCCTCGGCGACCGCCGTGTCGGTGTACTTCCGCCACGGGCTCTGCCGTCTGAAGTGGCCTGTTTCGATGCCGTGTTCGGCCACGAGTCTCTGGAGCGTGCGGCGTCTCCCTCCGCTGACCTCCATCCCCAGCTCGCGCATGAGCTGCGCCCATGTCGAGGAGCGGGCGACGGCGTCGGCGAGTGATTCGCGGGTGTATCCGGTGGCCATGGCCCCTCCCCTGGCGGACCGTCCGCGCCGTCGTCGTTCGGTCTTCTGTCGCGGACTCGCACTGGTCGACGAACAGCGCGCCGGGAGGTCACGCGGGAGAGGAGCCGGTTGGCCGGGTCAGGGGGCTCAGAGGGAGAGGTCCCGGATGAGCTTGGCGACATGTCCGGTGGCCCTGACGTTGTACAGCGCCCGCTCGACCTTCCCCTCCTCGTCGACGACCACCGTGGAGCGGATGACGCCGGTGACGGTCCTGCCGTACATCTTCTTCTCGCCGAAGGCGCCGTAGGCCTGGAGCACCTCCTTCTCCGGGTCGCCGACGAGGGTGACCCTCAGGTTCTCCTTCTCGCGGAACTTCGCGAGCTTCTCCGGCTTGTCGGGGGAGACGCCGATCACGTCGTAGCCCGCGCCGGCGAGGAGGTCGAGGTTGTCGGTGAAGTCGCAGGCCTGCTTGGTGCAGCCGGGGGTGAGGGCGGCGGGGTAGAAATAGACGATCACCTTGCGTCCGGCGCGGTCGGAGAGCGAGACGGGGGTGCCGTCGGCGTCGGGCAGGGTGAAGGCCGGTGCGGTGTCGCCGGGTTGCAGTCGCTCGCTCATCGGTACTCCTCGGGCGGGGCTCGCGGTCCCGTGGTCGGGGCCGTCGTCAGGGGGCCGTTATCGGTTCGAAAGCCTAGCCACGGGGTGTGACGGGGGTGGCGGGGGGCACCGGAGGTGAGGGAACTGCCAGACTGTCCGGTAGCCGGGCCCCCGGTGTACGGCGGTCCGGGTGGGGCGGATGAGACGGATGAGACGACGGAGGCAGTGCGGTGTCGGAAGCCAGGACCCCCGCGGAGATCGAGGCGGAGATCGTCCGCAGGCGGCAGGAGCTCGCCGAGACGCTGGACGAGCTGGCGGTGCGGGTGCACCCGAAGACGATCGCCGACGGTGTGAGGGCGCGGGCGGTGTCGGCCGTGGACCGCACCGCGGGCCGGGCGTATGTCGCGGTCAACCACGCGCTGTCGGATGTGCGCGACCGGTTCACCGACGAGGAGGGCCGCCCCCGGGCGGCGCGGGTCGTGCCGGTGGCGCTGGTGGCCGTGGGGGTGGCCGGACTGCTGGTGGTGTCCTCCCGGCGCCGCCGCCGCTGAGCGGTGCGGAAGCGGGCTGAGATACGGTTCTGCCGTGAGCTCCAAGACGTCCCACCACGACAAGCTGCCCATCCGGATGCTGCACGACCGGGTGCTGGTGCGTACCGACATTCCCGAGGGCGAGCGCCGCTCCTCCGGTGGCATCGTCATCCCCGCGACGGCGGCGGTCGGCCGCAGGCTGAACTGGGCCGAGGTGGTCGCCGTCGGGCAGAACGTGCGCACGGTGGAGCCCGGTGACCGCGTGCTGTTCGACCCGGCCGACCGGGCCGAGGTGGAGGTGCGCGGGGTCGCGTACGTGCTGATGCGCGAGCGTGATCTGCACGCGGTGGCGGCCGAGCGGCTGCAGGGGGCGGAGGACTCCACCGGGCTGTACCTGTAGAGCCGCGCCCGGGGAGGGGCGACGGTCGTGCGGTCGGGCCCCGCGGACGTACCGCGGGGCCCGACCGCACGACCGTCGCTGCCGCCCGGTCTCAGGACCGGGGGGTGGCGGAGTCCTCGGTGGAGCCCTCCCGGCGCGGCCCGGGTGACGCCTTGGCGGTGGGGGCCGGGGAGGTTCCGGCGGGGTTCTTGCCGTCCGCCGCTTCGGCGGAGGGTTCGGCCGGTTTCCCCGCCCGCTCGTCCTCTCCCTTCCCGCGGTCACGCTCCTCGGAGTTCTCGCGGTCCTTCTTCTCCGCCTTCTCCGGGGCGCGTTCGCCGTTGGCGCCGTCGTCTCCGGTGTTCCCGGCGTCGTCCCGGCCGGAGGCGGAGGTGTCCGGGGCCTCCTCGGTGTCGTCCACCTGGGTGGGCTCCTCCTCGGGGTCGCCGGGGCCGCCGGACGGGTCGGTGCTGTCGGAGGGGCTGGGGGAGGCCTTGGGGACGCGGTTCTTGCCGGGCTTGAGATCGAAGTCCCTGGCCGGGGTGGAGCGCAGTGCCCCGGAGGTGTAGGCGGCCCAGATCCGGGCGGGGATGCCGCCGCCGTTGACGCGGGCGAGTCCGGCGGCGCCGTAGAGGGATTTGTGGGCGCCGGTCTCGGGGTCCTGGCCCATGACGGCGACGATGGTGACGAGGTCGGGGGTGTAGCCGGCGAACCAGGCGGCCCGGTCCTCCTCGGCGGTGCCGGTCTTGCCGGCGGCGGGGCGTCCGGCGGCCTTCGCGGCGGTCGCGGTGCCGCTCTTGACGACGCCGCGCAGGACGGCGGTGGTGGCGTCCGCGGTGGAGCGGGAGACGGCCCGCAGGGTGGCCGGTTCGGGGACGCGGATCTGTTCGCCGCCGCGCCGGATCTCCTTGACGAGGGTGTGGTCGACGCGTTCGCCGTGGTTGGCGAGGGTGGCGTAGGCCTGGGCCATGTCGAGGGTGCTGGGGGTGGTGGTGCCCAGGGAGATGGAGCCCTGGGCCTCGGCCATGCCGGGGGTGGTGTCGGGGAGGCCGAGGCGGGCGGCGGTCTCCTTGACCTTCGCGGGGCCGACGTCCACGCCCATCTGGGCGAAGACGGCGTTGACGGACTTGTTCATGGCGGTGCTGACGGGGATGTCGCCGTAGTCGACCTGGTCCTCGTTCTGGGGTTTCCAGGTGGTGGGTCCGCCGGGGCCGACGACGGTGCGTCCGCTGTCGCCGTTGTAGGTGGTGCCGGGGCCGATGAGGTCGCCGTCGCGGGTCTTGGCGCGGTGTTCGAGGGCGGCGGCGTAGACGAAGGGCTTGAAGGTGGATCCGGGCTGGTAGTCGCGGCGGGTGGCGTTGTTGACGAACTGCCGGGTGTAGTCGACGCCGCCGTACATGGCGACGACCTCGCCGGTCTCGGGGTCGATGGAGGTGCCGCCGGCGCGGACGTTGCGGTCGATTTCGCGTTCCTCGCTGAGCTGGGAGAGCAGTTCGCGTTCGACGGCCTTGACGAAGACGTCCTGTTTGCGGCGGTCGATGGTGGTGGTGATGCGGAAGCCGCCCTGTGCAAGGCGCTCCTCGCTGAGGAGGTCACGGGCGGCGAGGTGCTGTTTGACGGCTTCGACGATGTAGCCGCGCTGTCCGGACAGGCCGGTGGGGGGCTTGGCGGGGCCGGGCTGGGGGAACTTCGCGGCGGCGCGCTCGCGGGGGGCGAGCCACCCTTCCTTGACCATGCCGTCGAGGACGTACTTCCAGCGGGCGACGGCGCGCTCCCTGTTCTCGGGGTGGGCGGCGACGTCGTAGAGGTTGGGGGAGTTGAGGAGGGCGGCGAGGTAGGCGCCCTCGGCGGTGGTCAGGTCGCCGGCGTCCTTGCCGTAGTAGGCCTGGGCGGCGGCCTGGACGCCGTAGGCGTGGCGGCCGAAGTAGCTGGTGTTGAGGTAGCCGGCGAGGATCTCGTCCTTGCCGGCCTCGCGGTCGAGTTTGAGGGCGATGAAGAACTCCTTGGTCTTGCGGGTCAGGGTCTGCTCCTGGCCGAGGTAGTAGTTCTTCACGTACTGCTGGGTGATGGTGGAGCCGGACTGCTTCCCCTCACCCTGGAGCATGTTCCAGCCGGCGCGGGCCATGGCCGCCACGTCGACGGCGGGCTGGTGGTAGAAGTCCCGGTCCTCGGCGGCCAGTACGGCGTGCCGGGTGCTCTCGGGGATGGCGTCGAGCTCGACGTTCTGGCGGTTGATGTCGCCGTCGCGGGCGAGCTGGGTGCCGTCGGAGTAGAGGTAGACGTTGTTCTGCGCGGCGGCCGCGGAGTTGGGCGCGGGAATCTCCACGAGCATGTAGCCGGTGATCAGGGCGCCCGCGCCGGCCAGGAGGACCACGGCGGTGGCGGCCAGGAGTGTCTTCCAGGTGGGCAGCAGGCGCCGCGGGCCGGTGCGTCGCGGCCGGGGTTTCTGGTCGCCGTTGGGCTCCTCGGGCTCCTCGCTCATGACCGCAGGGCTCCTTGTCGGTATGGGACTTTCGTACCGTTTCCTGTGGATCGCCCCGTAGGACACTGTGGCATCATCCGCGCCGACGGGCGAGGCAGGTTCACACCGCCGGCGGTGCGCGGCGCGGTGCGGCGGTGCGAACGGGAGTGCGACCCGTCCGGCGGTCGGCCCGTCGGCGGCTGGCCTACGGCACCGCGGGGGCGGCCGGGACCTCACGCTCCGCCATCACCCGGGAGGGGTCGCCCGGGAGGGTGTCGGACGGTGCCCGCCGGCCGGCCCGCGGCCTGCCGTGAGCCGGCCGGCGGGCACGGTGGACCGCCGGGTTCGGCGGCCCGTTTCCGGGGAAGGCGGCGGTGCCAGGACTGCCGGGGCCGGAGTGCCGGAGTGCCGGAGTCAGAGCCTGGCCGGCGAGGAGCCCTTGAGGAGGTCCAGGTCCAGGGCCTCGGCCATCGCGCGGAAGCCGCTGTCGCTGGGGTGCAGATGGTCGCCCGAGTCGTAGACGGGGAGCAGCCGCTGCGGGGCGGCGGGGTCGCGCAGGGCCGCGTCGAAGTCGACGACCGCGTCGAAGACGCCGCCGCGGCGGATCTGCTCGTTGACCCGCTGCCGTACGGCCTCCAGGCGTGCGCCGTGCTTGCGGTGCCCGCCGAACGGCGTCAGCGTCGCCCCGACCACCCGCAGCCCGCGCCGGTGGGCGTGCTGGGTGATCCGCTCCAGACCGTCCACGATCCTGCGCGGGTCGGTCTGCCGGGGTGTCTTGATGAGGTCGTTGATGCCTAGCTGGACGACCAGGACCTCCGCGCCGGTGCGGGAGAGCACGTCCCGCTCCAGCCGGTTCAGGGCGCTGGGCCCGTTCTTGAGGTCTGCCGGGGAGGCGTCGAGGAGGACCCGGTTTCCGCTGATGCCCTGGTTGAGGACGCTGTAGCGGGGGGCTCCGCGCTCGGTGCGCAGCCGGTCGGCGAGGAAGTCGGTCCAGCGGCGGTTGGCGCCGAGGCTGGAGGTGACGCCGTCGGTGATGGAGTCGCCGAGGGCCACGACGGCGGCCTCGGTCTCGTTCGTCCACACGTCCACGGCCGTTACGTGCCGCCAGTAGGCGGTCTGCTCGGTGTAGGGGGCGCCGGTGGTGTCGGCGGCCCGGTCGCCGCGGGCCAGATAGCTGGTCTGGCGTGCGTGGGGGTGGTGGGTGACGGCGCCGGATCCGGTGGGCGAGTAGAGGGTGACGAGCAGGTCGGCGGCGGCGGGCACGTTCAGCCGCACCGCGTCGCTGGTGACGGCGGAGCCGACCGGGACGGTCACCTCGTTCCGGTCGCCGAAGGTCAGCCTGCGCATGCTGCCGGGGGCGGCGGCGGGGCTGCTGGGCTCGGCGGCCAGGGCGAGGGTGGCGTGGGTGATGGTCAGCGGGCGGGTGCCGAAGAGGTTGGAGAACCGGACACGGGCGGCGCTGCCGCCGACGGAGGTGTGCACCACGTTCCGCAGGGAGGCGTCCGGGTGGCCGTCCGGGGCGTTCGGCTCGGCGGAGGCGGGGGAGGCGGACCAGGTGCCCACCCAGGCCCCGGAGGAGGCCGGCGCGGCGTTCTCCCCGCCCCGCGGGGTGGCGGTGTCCGGGGCCGCGCCCCTGACGCCGGCGCCGACGAACACGGCGCCGGAGACCAGGACCACGACGGCCGCGAGCCCTGCCAGCAGGGCGTATCCCATGTTCTTGCTCACGGGCAGCAGCCTCGCTCGTACACGGAAGAGTCCCCCCTCGGGCGGCGCGGGCCCAGGTGTGCGAAGTGATCGGCGGTTTCCCCATGATCCCATGGCGGTCGGCGTGGCCCTGCCGGGTGGCCCCGCCTGTTACGCGATCGATGAACGGACGTGGGGCGGACGGGCACCGCCGGCCGCCGCGTTCGAGGTGGGGGGCGCGGGCGGCGCGTTCGGCGTCCCACCGCCGGCCCCTTGCGACAATTGCGGTCGGGTACGGCGCGGACGGGTGGAGACGATGCAGCGGACGACGACGGACGGGAAGAACGCCGGGGACTCCGGCAACGCCGGGAACGGAGGCGGGAGCGGCGCGAACGGGCGGCCGGCGGGCCCCGGGACGCGGGCCGGTGCGGCGTTCGATCCGGTGGCCTTCACGGCGGCCGACGAGGAGAAGCGGCGCGGGGTGCGCCGGATGAAGGCCATCGCGACCGGTGCGCTGCTGCTGGCGGCGCTGGTGTTCGCGCTGGCCACCTGGGCGGAACGGACGGGGGCGGGAGCCTGGGCCGGTTATGTGGCGGCGGCGGCCGAGGCGGGCATGGTGGGCGCGCTGGCCGACTGGTTCGCGGTGACCGCGCTGTTCAAGCGGCCGATGGGGCTGCCGATCCCGCACACCGCGATCATCCCGAACAAGAAGGACCAACTGGGGCGCAGTCTCGGCGACTTCGTCGGGGACAACTTCCTGGCCGATGAGGTGGTGCGGCGGAGGCTGCGCTCGGTGGGCATCGGCGGCCGGCTGGGGGCCTGGCTGGCCCGGCCGGTCAACGCCGACCGGGTGACGGCCGAGCTGTCCACCGCGCTGCGCGGGGCGCTGGCCGTGCTGCGGGACAACGATGTGCAGGCGGTGGTGGGCGAGGCGATCACCCGGCGCGCCCACGCGCAGGAGATCGCCCCGGGCCTGGGCCGGCTGCTGTCGCGGATCGTCGCCGACGGCGGCCACGCCCGGGTCGTGGACCTGGTGGTCTCGCGGGCCCACGACTGGCTGGTGTGGCACAGCGACTCGGTGATGGACGCGGTGGCCGGCGGGGCGCCGGGGTGGACGCCGCGCTTCGTGGACCGCAAGGTCGGCGAGCGCGTCTACCGGGAGCTGCTGCGCTTCGTCTCGGAGATGCGGGACATGCCCGACCACCCGGCACGCGAGGCGCTTGACCGCTTCCTGCGGGACTTCGCCGCCGACCTGCAGTCCGACGACGAGACCCGGGCGCGGGTGGAGCGGCTGAAGTCGGAGATCCTGGACCGCGACGAGGTGCAGGAGCTGATCGCCTCGGCCTGGTCGGCGGTGCGGGCCATGGTGGTGGCGGCGGCCGAGGACGAGCGCAGCCAGCTCCGGCTGCGGGCGCGCGCCTCGCTGCTGTCGCTGGGCGCGAGGCTGTCGGGGGACGACGGGCTGCGGGGCAAGGTCGACGGCTGGATCGAGGGGGCGGCGGCGCACGTCGTCACCACCTACCGGAGCGAGATCACGTCCCTGATCACCGAGACGGTCGAGAGCTGGGACGCCGGGCACACCTCCCGCAAGATCGAGGCGCACATCGGCCGCGATCTGCAGTTCATCCGGATCAACGGCACGGTGGTGGGTGCGCTGGCAGGCCTGGCGATCCACACCGTCGCCCACGCGCTGGGCGGCTGAGACGCGCCGGTCCCCGCACCGGGGAGGGGCGTCCCGTCAGCCGATCCGTACGGTGCGGCCCTCGGCCGCCGAGGTGCGGGCCGCCTCCAGCACCCGCAGCGCCTCGGCCGCCTCCCGCGCGGTGACCGGGGGCTCGCCCCCCTCGCGCAGGGCGGCGGCGACGGCGGCGTAGTACGCGGGGTAGTCGCCGGAGCGGGACGGCACGGGCCGTACGTCGTCCGCCGCGCCCAGAGTGCCCCAGGCGGACTCCGCCTCCACGCCCCAGGGCTCGCCCGGCACGGGGCGGGCGCCGGCTCGCAGGGCGTCCTCCTGGGGGTCGAGACCGTACTTGACGTAGGCGGCCCGGCTGCCCAGCACCCGGAGGCGGGGGCCGAGGGCGGCGGCGGTGGAGCTGACCCACAGGTGTGAGCGGGTGCCCGAGGCGTGGTGGAGGGCGATGAAGGTGTCGTCGTCGGCCTCGGCGCCGGGGCGGCGCACATCGGACTCGGCGTGGACGGAGGTCGCCGGGCCGAAGAGGGTGAGTGCCTGGTCCACCACATGGCTGCCCAGGTCGTACAGCAGGCCGCCGAGCTCGGCGGGGTCGCCGGACTCGCGCCAGCCGCCCTTGAGGTCCGGGCGCCACCGCTCGAAGCGTGACTCGAAGCGCCACACCTCGCCCAGCGCGCCCTCGGACAGCAGGTCGCGCAGGGTGAGGAAGTCGCTGTCCCAGCGGCGGTTGTTGAAGACCGACAGCAGCAGCCCGCGGCGCTCGGCGAGACCGGCCAGCGCCTCGGCCTCGGCGGCGCCGGCCGCCAGCGGCTTGTCGACGACGACGGCCAGTCCGGCATCGAGGGCCCGGGTGGCCAGCTCGACGTGGGTGCGGTTGGGGGAGGCGACGACGACGAGGTCGAGTTCGCCGGCGCGAGCGAACAGCTCGCCGGCGTCGGTGGCGGTGCGCAGTTCCTCGCCGTGCTCGGCCCGGGCCTGCCGCCGCCGTTCGGGGGAGGAGGTGACGACGGTGTCCAGCACGAGGCCGTCGGTGGCGGCGATCAGCGGTGCGTGGAAGACGGAGCCGGCCAGGCCGTAGCCGATCAGTCCGACGCGCAGGGGGTGGGGCACCGGGGAGGCGGGGGGGACGGCGTTCATGGCGCCCACTTTGGCAACAGCGTTTCCGAATTGCAACGGCCACCCGCCGCGGGCCGCGCGCACCGACGGCCGGACCGTGCCGGTGTCCGCCGCCCCGGCGGTGCGCGGCTGTCGCCCGCGGTGCGGCGCGTCCGGTCCTCGCGCCGCTCTTCGGCCGGCCCGAACCGGGAACGAGACCAAAGGACCCCGGACGAGGCCGGGCCGGCGGGTCCGGAACGGCCTCGGGAGGGCCCCGGAAAGACGGGGCCGGGTTCGGCGGACAGTGGCTAGTCTGAGGGCGTCGGCGCAGCACAGCGTGGTGCCGCCGCCACGCCCCGATGTGCGTACGACAGGCAGGAGTGACCAATGGCGGAGCGCAAGCCGATCGAGTCATGGCTGACCGACATGGACGGCGTCCTCGTCCACGAGGGAGTGCCGATCCCGGGGGCCGACGCCTTCCTCAAGCGGCTGAGGGAGTCGGGCAGGCCGTTCCTGGTGCTGACCAACAACTCGATCTACACGCCCCGCGACCTGCACGCCCGGCTGAGGCGGATGGGCCTGGACGTCCCGGTGGAGAACATCTGGACCTCCGCCCTGGCCACCGCCAAGTTCCTGGAGGAGCAGCGTCCGGAGGGCACCGCCTACGTCATCGGCGAGGCCGGTCTGACCACCGCGCTGCACGACATCGGGTACATCCTCACCGACACCGACCCCGACTACGTGGTGCTCGGCGAGACGCGCACCTACAGCTTCGAGGCGCTCACCAAGGCGATCCGGCTGATCAACGACGGCGCGCGGTTCATCGCCACCAACCCCGACGAGACCGGCCCGTCCGCCGAGGGCGCGCTGCCGGCCACCGGGTCGGTCGCGGCGCTGATCACCAAGGCGACCGGGCGCGAGCCGTACTTCGTCGGCAAGCCCAACCCGCTGATGATGCGGGCCGGGCTCAACGTCATCGGCGCCCACTCCGAGTCCAGCGCGATGATCGGCGACCGGATGGACACCGACGTGCTGGCCGGGCTGGAGGCCGGGATGGAGACCTTCCTCGTCCTCACCGGGCTGACGCGGCCGGCCGACGTGGACCGCTTCCCCTTCCGCCCCTCGACGGTCGCCGACTCGATCGCGGACCTCGTCGAACGGATCTGACCCGCCCGCGCCGCCCCGCCCCGTACCGCGTTCGCCTCCGCCCCGCCCGCGTCCGGACGCGCTCGAACGGAGCAGCGCGGGGCGGTGCCGGGATGCGGGGCGGCGCGGCACGGCGGATCTTCGGGAGTACCGACCCGGAGGTTCGACATGGGCATCTTCCGCACCGTACGACCCGCTCCGAGCGTCCTCGCCGCGGCGTTCGCCGTCTGCGCCGCGGCGGCCCCTCCCGCCGGTCTCGCCGCCCTCACGGTCCTCGCCGCCCCCGCGGCGGCCGCCGAGAGCCCCGGCCCCGGCACCTCCCGCCCGCCCGGCCCCGGCACCTCCCGCCCGCCCGCCCCGGGCACGGCGGAGTCCGGCTCGCCGGAGGTGTCGGTACGGGTGACCCCCGCCAAGGTCCGTCCCGGTACCGAGATCGAACTGTGGGCCGTGTCCTGCAAGGGCACCGTGGCCACCGCCCGCTCCGAGGCGTTCGTCGCCGACGCGCTGCTGGCCCCCGGCGCCGACCGCGGCGGGCTGCGAGGCGAGGCGGTCGTCCGCTCGGACGCCGAGCCCAGGGAGTACCGGATCACGGTGGAGTGCATGGGTGTGAAGGTCACCGGCCGGGTGACCGTGCACCACTCCGGTTCCGGCCCGGCCTCCGGAGGTCCTTCGCACCACGCCACCGACCCGGCCGTGAGTCCGGTCGCCCCCGTGCCGGCCGGCGGCGGCGGCACCGCGAAGGCGGCCGGCGACGAGGGCGGGGAAGCCGGACCGAGCGCCCTCCACACCGCCCTGGGCGCCGGGCTGGCGGGCACCGCCACCCTGGTCGCCCTCTGGCGGGCCGCGGCGCTGCGCCGCCGGTCCCGCTCCGAATCCGACCGCTGAGCCGGCCGGCGGCGACGGCCGTGTACGACGACGTCCCGGGCGGGGAGCCGCGCACGGGCTGCGCCTCCCGGCTGGTGGCGGGAGCGGTGTGGGCGGTGCTGCTGCTCGGGCTGTGGCTGTGGGGCAGGGAGCTGACCGATCCCGCCGTCCCGCCGCCGGACCCGGCGCGGGCGGGGGCCCCGGCGTCCGGCCGGGCACCGGGCGGCGGGTCCGGCCACGCGCCGCTGCCCGGTGCCGAACCCCGGCGCATCGACATCGGCACCGTCGGTGTCCACGCGCGGATCATCGAGCGGGGCCTCGACCGCGAGGGCGCCGTGGAACCCCCGCCGATGGACTCCGCCGACACCGTCGGCTGGTACGCCGACGGCCCGGCGCCCGGAGCGGAGGGGGTGGCGCTGCTGGTGGGGCACCTGGACACCGACACCGGCGGGGCGGTCTTCCACCGCCTGCCCTCGGTGCGCCCCGGGGACCGGATACGCGTCGCGCGCGACGACGGCAGGACCGCGGAGTTCACCGTCGAGGACGTCGCGATCGCCGAGCGGGCCGACTTCGACCCGCACGAGGTCTACGGCGCCCGACGCCCCGGACGCGCCGAACTCCGCCTGATCACCTGCACCGGCGCCTTCGACCGGGCCAGCGGCTCCTACACGGCCAATCTGGTGGTCTCGGCGTATCTGACCGGCGTCCGCCCCGGGCCCGGGGCGGACGCCGGCGCGGGCCGTGCGGACTGAGCGGCCGCGTGCGCAACCGCCGCCCGGCCCGGTCGTCGTCACCGGGGTGAACCTCCGGCCGAAACCGGTTGCGTTCTCCGCCCGCCCGGGATTGAACAGAGGGGAAACGCGGTACTCGAACGCCGAGATCCCCCAGGACACGGAAGGCTGTCGCTACGCCATGTATGACACAGCTGAACCGGAAGCCGACGATCCGCCCGCCGTGACACGGGCGCTCGACGAGCTGCCGATCTCATCGCCCCCGCTGCTGCGCCTCGCCGGGGACGGCGACGACGACGAGTGCGAGCCGCACATCTGCCGGGGCATCGACTGAGGAGCGGGCGCGGGAGGGCCGGGCGGAGACAGGCACGGCCCCTGGGAGAACACACCGGGAGACATGCCGGGGAACGCGTCCGGGCCCCACCGCCGAGGACGGTGGGGCCCGGATCGAAGAGGTACGCCGCCAGGGACTCGAACCCCGGACCCGCTGATTAAGAGTCAGCTGCTCTAACCAACTGAGCTAGCGGCGCCCGCAGGGGCGGTGATCCGCACGATATGTGCCGATCGGTGCCGGACTGCGGGGACCAGCATACCCGACACCGCGCGGTGCTCCGTCCGGGCCGCCGCACCGGGCCGGGAGAGGCCCGCGGGGGATAGGTTTCCGGTCATGCGAACCGGTGAGCTGGTGGATCGGGCATGGCGGCTGGCGGCCCGCGCGGAGGGCGGACGGGCCGTGCTCGGCCTGGCGGGGCCGCCCGGCGCGGGCAAGTCCACCCTGGCCGGGGCCCTGGTGGCGGGCCTGCGGAGGCGGCACGGGCCGGACGCGGCGGCGTACGTCCCGCTGGACGGCTTCCATCTGTCCAACGCCCAGCTCGACCGGCTGGGCCTGGCCGCCCGCAAGGGTTCGCCCCCCACCTTCGACGTCCACGGGTACGCCGCCCTGCTGCGGCGCCTGGTCCTCGAACCGGACCACGACGTCTACGTGCCCGACTTCGACCGGACGCTGGACGAGCCGGTCGCCGCCCGCCATGTGGTGCGCCCCGGGGTCCGGCTGGTGGTGACGGAGGGGAACTACCTGGCCTGCGACCTGCCCGGCTGGCCGGACGCACGGAAACCGATCGACGAGCTGTGGTACGTGGCGGCCGGCCGGGAGGAGCGCCGCCGCAGGCTGGTGGAGCGCCAGCTGGCGGGAGGCCGCACCGCCGGTGAGGCCCGGGAGTGGGTCCGGTCCAACGACATGCCCAACGCGCGGATCGCCGAGGCGTCGAGGACGTCGGCGTGCGTGAGGCTGTCGTTCCACTGGTCGGGACGCGAATGAGGCGCAGGGCCCCCCGCGTGATGCGAGGGGCCCTGCGCCTTCTGTACGCCGCCAGGGACTCGAACCCCGGACCCGCTGATTAAGAGTCAGCTGCTCTAACCAACTGAGCTAGCGGCGCCTGCGGGCAGCGACTCCGGCGACCTCGTGACGACCCCGCGGAGCGCGCTGTCGGGAACCATACTACCCGCTCCCCGCGGTACTCCCGACCACGCGCCCGGCACAGCGCGCCCGGTGCGCGCCCGGTGAGACTCACAGGGACAGCGGGAGCAGCACCCCGGCGGCCTGCTCCCTCAGCGCCTCGGCGGCGCGCCGCAGCCGGTGGGTCTCCTCGGCCGGCAGGCACACGGCCAGGGAGCCGACGGCCGATCCCGCTGTCACCGGCACGGCCGCGCAGACCGAGCCTTCCGCGTACTCCTGCAGGTCCAGGACCGGTACGGTCGGCGGCTGCCGTTCCAGGACGCTCAGCAGCACCCGCTCGTCGGTGATCGTGCGCGGGGTCAGCCGGACGGCCCGGTACCGGGAGAGGTGGTCCCGGCGCGCTTCGTGGTCGAGCTGGCCCAGCAGGCACTTGCCGAGCGCGGTGGCGTGTCCGGCCGAGCGGAAGTCCGGCCGCTCGGGCGGCGCGGGGTGGCGCGGGCCGTCCGCGTGTCCGACGATCTCCACCTCGCCGTCGCGGTAGCGGCCGAGGTAGACGGCCGCGCCGATGGAGTCCCGCAGCCGGGCCAGCGTCCGCCACAGCCGCTCGCGCAGCGCCCGCTCCCGGCCGCCGGCGCCCGCGCCGCCGAGCAGGACCAGCGCCGCGCCCGCCACGTACGAGCCGTCACCGAGGCGCTCGACGTACCCCTCGCGCAGCAGTGTCCGCAGCAGACCGGCCAGGCGCGCGGGCGGCAGCCCCGTCCGGGCGGCCAGCCCTGCCTCGTCCACACCGTTGTGGCCGCCCGCGACCGCCTCCAGGACACGCAGGGCGTGCCGCGCCGTGGGAGGGCGGGCGGAGCCGGGCGCGGACCGTACGGGCCGCGCGGACGGACGGTGCTCCGGGAACGGCTCGGGGCAGGGGTCCCCGGGCGGGTGCAGCAGTGTCACGGTGCCCCCTCGGGCGGGTGACCGCTCGTGGCGCGACGCCCGCCCGAGGGTCACCGGGTCTTCGGGTGCGGGGTGGCGGGCGGCCGTACGCCGTCCCCGCACAGAACACTGGCCCCCCGCCCGCTCTCCGAAACATGTTCGAAGGCGGACGGGAGGGCCCGGTGCGGCGGCGCGCCCTCAGAGGATGGCGCTCAGGAACTCCCTGGTGCGCTCGTGGTCGGGGTCGTTGAAGATCTTCTCCGGCGGACCGGACTCGATCACCTTGCCCTCGTTGAACATCAGCACGTCGTCGGAGATGTCGCGGGCGAAGTTCATCTCGTGGGTGACCACGAGCATGGTGATGTCGGTGGTGTGCGCGATGTCCCGCAGGACGTCCAGCACCCCGGCGACCAGCTCCGGGTCGAGCGCGGAGGTGACCTCGTCCAGCAGCAGCACCTTCGGCCGCATGGCCAGCGCGCGGGCGATGGCCACGCGCTGCTGCTGGCCGCCGGAGAGCTGGGTGGGGTACTTGTCGATGTGCTCGGTCAGCCCCACCATCTCCAGCAGCTCGCGCGCCCGCTGCTCGGCCTCGTCCTTGCCCATGCCCAGCACGTGGACGGGTGCCTCGGTGATGTTGCGCAGCACCTTCATGTTGGGGAAGAGGTTGAACTGCTGGAAGACCATGCCGATCTTCTTGCGCACCTCGCGGGTGTGCTTCTCGCCCGCGGGGACGAGCCTGCCGCCCTTCTCCTCGTGGGTGAGGTGGTCGCCGTCGACGGTGATGGTGCCCTCGTCGGGCCTGAGCAGGGTCATCAGCAGCCGAAGGATCGTGGTCTTGCCCGATCCGGAGGGGCCGATGAGGGTGACGTGCTTTCCGGCGGAGACGCTGAACTCCAGTTGGTCCAGGACGACATGGTCGCCGAAGCGCTTGGTCACCTTGTCGAAGCGGATCAGTTCGCGGCCGTCCGCGGCGGTGCTCGTGGTGGCGTTCTCACGCGGGGTGTCAGCGGACAAGACGACGCTCCAGGACTCGGATGAGGAGGGAAGCCGGGTAGGCGATGAGGATGAAGGCGATGCCGACGATGGTGATCGGCTCCAGGAGCCGGAAGGTCTCGGCGCCGTAGGAGCGCGCCTCGCCGAGCATCTCGAAGGCGCCGATGATCGCGATCAGCGGCGAGTCCTTCAGCATGGCGATGACGTAGTTGCCCAGCGCGGGCACCACGCGGCGGATCGCCTGAGGCAGGATCACGGCCGTCCAGGTGCGCACCGGTGGCAGGCTGAGCGCGGTGGCCGCCTCCCACTGCCCCTTGGGCACACCGTCGATACCGGCCCGGTAGACCTCGGCGGTGTAGGTCGAGTAGTGCAGGCCGAGGCCGATCACACCCGTCATCAGCGGGGACATGGCCGGCCCCCACTCGGGCACCACGTAGAAGAGGAAGAACAGCTGCACCAGCAGCGGGGTGTTGCGGATGAACTCGGTGACCGCGGTCACCGGCGTCCGGATCCACGCCTTGGAGGAGCGCTGTGCGATGGCCCACACCAGACCGAGGGTGAAGGCCAGCAGGGACCCCAGCACCAGCGCCTGGAGGGTGACGAGCACCCCGTCCCAGAAGCGTGGCATGAAGTCCTCGACGATGTTCCAGTTCCAGTTCACCGATTACCCCCCGGGGTGCCCGCGCCGGCCGTCCCGGTGACGGGGTCGGCGGTCCTCGTCCGGCGGCGGAGGCCGCCCAGCAGTCCGCCGCCCGGCGGCGGCGCCTGTCCGATCCCCGCCTTGGCCTTCCGCTCCACCAGCCGCATGCCGCGGGTGACGAGGAAGGCGAGCACGAAGTACATCACCAGCAGGAGCGTGTAGATCGGCGCGCTCTCGTTGGTGGTGAAGCGGATCAGGTTCGCCGCGAAGGTCATGTCGGCCACGCTGATGACCGAGACCAGCGCGGTGCCCTTCAGCAGCTCGATGGCGAGGTTGTTGAAGGGCGGGACCATCTCCGGCCACGCCTGGGGCAGTTCGATGCGCCGCAGCCGCTGCATACGGGTGAAGCTCAGCGCGATCCCCGCCTCGCGCTGGGCCGGTGAGACCGCGGCCAGCGCGCCGCGTACGACCTCCGAACCGTACGCGCCGTAGGTCAGGCCCAGCGCCAGCACTCCCGCCCACATCGGGACGAGCTGCCAGCCGAAGGCGACCGGCAGGGCGAAGAACAGCCAGTACATGAACACCAGCGCCGAGGCTCCGCGGAAGACCTCGAAGTAGGTGCCGGACAGGAAACGGACGACCCACAGCGGAGAGGTCCGCAGGGTTCCGACGACGAAGGAGACGGCCGCGGCCAGCGCGGCGCTGTACACCGTCACCTGGATGGTGATCCAGATGCCGGGCAGCATGTAGGACTCCCAGAGGCCCCAGGTCATGATGCGCACAGCTCCTTCGCGGTCAGGTCGGTCATCTCGTCCTCGGTGAAACCGAAGGGCCGCATGATCTCCAGCAGCTCACCGCTCTCCTTGAGCTTGTGCAGCTCCCGGTTGAACGCGTCGCGCAGCACGGTGGCGCTCGGCCGGAAGGCGAAGCCGCCCGCGCCGATCGCCGGCTCGCCGTCCACCATGGGCTGGAAGGGCTCGGTGGACTCGGCCCGGTCGCTGCCCTCCACCACCCGGCGCACGGTCAGCGAGGTGCCGGCGAAGACGTCGGCGCGGCCCTGCTCGACGGCGGCCAGCCCGGCCACCTGGTCGGGCAGGATCAGCATCTCGTCACGGGGGACGCCGGCCGCGACCGCGTAGTCGATCTCGGCGTACGCGGTGCCGGTGGCCATCCTGGCGCCCGCCTGGGCGATGTCCTCGTAATTGTTCAGTCCCTTCGGGTTGCCCTTGGGGACGATGAACGCGTCGAGCATCACGTACTCGGGGTCGGCGAAGATCACCTGTTCGCAGCGCTGGGGATTGATGTACATGCCCGCGGAGACCACATCGAACTGCTGCGAGCGGAGTCCCGGAATCAGCGAACCGAACTCCGTCGGAATGGGGACGACGTTCTCCACTCCCAGCCGATTGAAGATGACCTTCGCGATCTCCGGCGCCTCACCGGTCAGTTCGCCCTGGTCGTTGATGTACCCGTAGGGGACTTCGCCGGCGATGCCCACCCGCACGGTGTTCTGCGCACGGATACGCTCCAGCAGGTTGCCCTCGCCGGCCTCCCCGGAGTCGGGCACCCGGCTGCATCCGGCCACGCCGACCGCGCCCGCCGCGCCCAGCGCGCCCAGGCCCGCCAGCATCGCGCGGCGACTTATCCCCCGGACGGGTCTCGTCCGGTTACCGGGACTTTCTCCGATGCCTGTTTTTCCTGTCTCGTTCCCTTGTGGTGGAGCCATGGGCGCGCCACTACCCCGATCGGAGGAAAATATGCCCACCGTTTCCAGCCCTTGATGCGGCCGTTGCGGTGTTGACGGCCGGGCCCGGCCGCTGCGTCAGTATTGGGAGGGAAATCGACGGACAGGAACGGACAGGAGCCGAAATGGCAGACCGTTTCATCGAAGTATCACTCGACAAGCGAGGAGTGAGCTGCACGGCGAGACTGCTCGACGACCGCGCGCCCGTCACCTGCGACGCGGTGTGGAACGCCCTTCCGCTGGGCGGTGACGTCTACCACGCCAAGTACGCGCGCAACGAGATCTACACACTCCTGCCGACGTTCGCCCCGGCCGAGCCGCCGCTGGAGAACCCCACCATCACACCCATCCCCGGCGACCTGTGCTACTTCACCTTCACCGACGTCCAGCTCGGCACCTCCTCCTACGGGTACGAGACGGAGGCGGGGCACCGGGGCAGGCCGACCGTGGTGGACCTGGCCCTGTTCTACGAGCGCAACAACCTGCTGATCAACGGTGACGCCGGCTGGGTCCCCGGGATCGTGTGGGGGGCGGTGGTGGACGGGCTGGACCGGATGGCCGACGCGTGCCAGGACCTGTGGCGGGCCGGGGCCCTGGGCGAGAGCCTCAACTTCCGGCGGGCCTAGAGAGGCCGGGGCGTGCACCGGGCCGGACACCGGTGCGCGCCGGGTCCGGGTCCGCACCGGACGCGGGCGCCGGGGGCGGCGGAACGTCGGCGGCCCCCGCCTCGTACAGCGCGTGCGCGGCGCGCAGCACCAGCGCGTCCGCGTGCCGCGCGCCCACCAGTTGCACCCCGATCGGCAGCCCGCCGCCGTCCGTCCCGCAGGGCAGGGACGCCGCGGGCTGCTGGGTCATGTTGAACGGGTAGGTGAACGGCGTCCAGCCCGTCCAGCGGGTGTACGGCGAGCCCGGCGGCACCTCGCCGCCCAGTTCGAAGGCGGTGACCGGCAGCGTCGGGGTGACCAGCAGGTCGTACTCCGTGTGGAAGGCGCCCATCAGCCGGCCCATCGACATCCGCACGTCCACCGCCGCCAGGTAGTCCAGCGCGCTGCGGGCCGCGCCCTGCTCGCACACCTCCCGCAGGCCCGGGTCCAGCAGTGCGCGCCGCTCGGGGTCCAGATGCTGGGTCACCCGGGCGGCGCCGCTGAACCACAGGGTGTGGAAGGCCTCCAGGGAGTCGGGCAGGCCCGGGTCGCGCTCCTCCACCCGCGCGCCCAGCCCCTCCAGCGCCTCCACGGCCCGCCGCACCGCCGCCGCCACCTCCCGGTCCACCTCCACCCGGCCGCCGAGGCCGGGGGAGTACGCCACCCGCAGGCCGGCGATCCCGCCGTCCAGGCCGTCGCGGAAGCTGCCCGGCACCGGACCGAGTTGCGACCAGTCGCGGGCGTCCGGGCCGGTGATCACGTCCATCAGCAGTGCCGCGTCCCGCGCGTCGCGGGTCATCGGGCCGACGTGCGCGAGCGTCCCGTAGGCGCTGGCCGGGTACAGCGGCACCCGCCCGTACGTCGGCTTCAGCGCGAAGATCCCGCAGAAGGACGCCGGGATGCGCACCGAGCCGCCGCCGTCGGTGCCCAGACTCAGCGGCCCGGCCCCCAGCGCCACCGCGGCCGCGCTGCCGCCGCTGGAGCCGCCCGCGGTGCGCCCCGGGGCGTACGGGTTCCCCGTCGCGCCGTGCCGCGGGCTGTCGGTGACGCCTTTCCAGCCGAACTCCGGTGTCGTCGTCCTGCCCGTGAACACCGCCCCGTGCTCGCGCAGTCGCGCCACCGAGGGGGCGTCCTCGTCCCAGGGGCCGTCCGTGGAGACGGTCCACGAGCCGCGCAGCGTCGGGCCTCCGCGCAGCAGCAGGATGTCCTTCACCGACACCGGCACCCCGTCCAGCAGACCGGCGGGCTCCCCGCGCCGCCACCGGGCGGTGGACCGCCGCGCCTGCTCCATCGCCGTCCCGGCGTCGAGCCGGACGAACGCGTTCACCGCCGGCTGAACGCGTTCGGACCGCTCCAGCACGGCGCGGACCACCTCCACGGGAGTGAACTCCCCGCGTGCGTAACCCTCGACGAGCCGGGCGGCGGTCAGGTCCGTGAGGCCGCCCGGGTCCGCAGAGCCGTTCGGGTGAGCCAGGCCGGTGGGGCCGGCCGGGTCGGTGGTGCCGTTCATGGCGCGCTCCTGTCCGGGACATAGCCGAGCTGTTTGTCCACGACGTTGAACAGGGGCTCGCCCGCCGTCCAACGGTCGAAGTTGTCGCAGAACTGCCGGGCGAGGTCGTCGCGCCAGCCGACGGTGTCGCCGCTCATGTGCGGCGAGACCAGCAGGCCGGGGACGTCCCACAGCGGGCTGCCGGAGGGCAGCGGCTCGTCGGTGAAGACGTCCAGCGCCGCAGCCGCGATCCGGTGCGAGAGCAGTGCCTCGACCAGGTCCTCCTGCACCACGTGGGCGCCGCGTCCGACATTGACGAAACGGGCCGTCGGCTTCATCCGGGCGAAGGCGGCGGCGTCGAACATCCCGGTGGTCGACTCGGTCAGGGGCGCCGCGCACACGACCCAGTCGGCGGAGGGGAGGAGGGCGTCGAGCGCTCCACTGGCGTGAATTCGGCCGAATTCCGGGTCTCCGGGCCGTTCCCTGCGCCCCACGAGTTCCACTTCGACACCCAGTGTCATAAGTGTGCGGCCGATTGCCCGGCCGATGGGGCCCGAACCTACGACAATCGCGTGAGTTCCGGCCACCCGCATTGTCTCCCGGTGCCGCCAGCGCCGCTGTCGCTGCAATTCCCGACTGCCGTGAAAATCCTTGGCCAAAGCCAGGACGAGACCTGCCACGTATTCGGCGATGGGCTGGTCGAAGACCCCTCGCGCATTGGTGATCACCGTTTCCGAGCCGACCAGTTCCGGACAGCCCAGCAGCCGGTCGACCCCGGCGCTCGCGGTGTGCACCCAGCCCGGCCGCGGGCCCGGACCGGGCCAGGTGCGGAGTACGGCGTCGGAGGTGAAATCCCAGACCAGCAGCGCGTCCACGGCCGGCAGCAGGGCGGCCAGCGAACCCTCGTCGGCGTACTCCACCCGGGCGCGCCCCGAGAGGCGTGCCAGGTTCGGCGGGTCGCCGCCGGGGACGCCGAGGACACCGAG
This sequence comes from Streptomyces shinuiensis, assembly GCF_043660855.1. Classification (NCBI taxonomy): domain Bacteria; kingdom Bacillati; phylum Actinomycetota; class Actinomycetes; order Kitasatosporales; family Streptomycetaceae; genus Streptomyces; species Streptomyces shinuiensis. The sequence continues at coordinate 3,877,292 of NZ_JBIHML010000001.1, forward strand.
AACGGGGACGCCGGCTGGAACAGTCGTTTCTGACATGGGCGGAAAACCGTTTCGCAACGAGGGGGCAACGAGGGCGCGGAAGTATTGGGCCGGACGGGAAGAGAGCCGGAGCACCGTACGGACGCACGGATGGACGGAAGGATTGACCACGGTAGGGACCTGTAACTACCTTCGTCAACGAAGGCATCTGTCCCGGCGTCCCGGCTCTCTCGCGCCGGTTTTTCTCCCGTCAACGGCCCTTGGCCGCCCCTACCCTCTTCAAGGGGTGCTCATGGATGTCTCGTTCCTCGGCGGTCCGCATCCGCAGCGCGGAGTCGGTGTCGTCGCCCCCTTCGACTTCGCACTCGACCGCGAACTGTGGCGGTGGATCCCCGACGACGTCTCCCTCCATCTGACCCGCACTCCGTTCGTCCCCGTCGAGGTGAGCCTGGACCTGGCCCGGCTCGTCAGCGAGCACGAGACGCTGCGGGAGGCCGTCCAGGCGCTGTGCGCGGTGGCGCCGGAAGTGGTGGCGTACGCCTGCACGTCCGGCTCCTTCGTGGGCGGCACGGTCGGGGAGCGGTCCATGTGCGCGGCCATGGAGCTCTCCGGAGAGGTCCCCTCCCTCACCACCTCGGGCGCCCTGCTGGATGCGCTGGAGGAACTCGGCGTGCGGCGGGTCGCCGTCGTCACCCCGTACACCAGGTCGGTGACCGACTCCCTGGAGGCCTTTCTGGGCGAGGCCGGCATCGAGGTCACCGGCCGCAGCTATCTGGGGCTGACGCGGGAGATCTGGCGGGTGCCGTACCGGGACGTGGTGGACATGGCCCGCGAGGCGGTGGTGGACGCGCCCGACGCGCTGTTCATCAGCTGCACCAACCTGCCGACCTACGACGTGATCCCGCAGCTGGAGGCGGAACTGCGGATGCCGGTGCTCTCCGCCAACCAGGTCACCGTCTGGTCGGCGCTGCGCCGCATCGGCAAGGACGCGGTCGGTCCCTACCAGGCGCTGCTCGACCCCGTGGCCCGGCGCGGCCCGGCGTCCATGTCGTCCCTGCCGCCGGGGCCGCCCGTACACCCGGACGGAGCAACGGAGTTGGGGAATCCCGCGGGGGTGCCCGGGCCGGCGGCCGAGCGCGAGCCGGAACCCGCGGTGGCCGGGGTCGAACCGGAGGCGGCCGAGGGCGCGGAGCCGCCGCCCTTTCCGGACGACCCGGGCGGGCTGCCGCCCCTGTGACCCCGCGCCGCGGTGCCACCGCCGCGGGGACGGCACCACCACCGAGGAAGAGACCGAGCAAGAGGAGGACCGGATGGACCGGACGGACGGGATGGACGGGACGGACCTGATGGAAGACGCGGAACGGGTGGAGCGGGCGGTCCGGACGGCGGACACCGTCGGTTTCCTCTACCCCGGCCACTCCGCCGAGGACGAGTACCCCCGGCTGGAGGCGATCCTCGGCGAGGCCGCGGGCTCCGTCCGGCTGCCGCTGGTCCACACCGACATCGGCGAGGACGCGCACCGCGTGGACGCGCTGCTGGAGATGGGGTCCACCGCCCGCCTGTCGGCCGAGGTCGGCCGGCTGTGCGAGCACGGCGCGCAGGCGGTGGTGTGGGCGTGCACCAGCGCCAGCTTCGTCTTCGGCTGGGACGGGGCGCACGAGCAGGTGCGCGAGCTGTCCTCGGCCGCGGCCCTCCCCGCCTCCAGCACCTCCTTCGCCTTCGCCCACGCCGTGCAGGCCCTGGGGGCCGAGCGGGTCGCCGTCGCCGCCACCTACCCGAAGGACGTGGCCGAGCACTTCAGGGCCTTTCTCAAGGCGGCGGGCGCCGAGGTGGTGTCGGTGCGCGGCGCCGGGATCGTCACCGCCGCCGAGGTCGGCACCTGGGGCCGCGAGGAGGTGCTCGCACTGGCCCGCGCGGGCGACCACCCGGACGCCCAGGCCGTACTGCTGCCCGACACCGCCCTGCACACCGCCGCCTGGCTCCCCGAACTGGAGGCGGCCCTGGGCAAGCCGGTGCTCACCGCCAACCAGGTCACCGTCTGGGAGGGGCTGCGCCTGCTGGACCGCACGGTCTCCTGCCCGGCACTGGGGGCGCTGTTCGACGGCCGGGCGCTCGCGGAGCCGCTGCTCCTGCGGGAATAACGGGCGGGCCGTACGGGCTGTGCTCTCCCGGCGCGGACGTTCCGCGCCGCACGCACCATGAGGAGGCGGCCCGCGATGGACCCGGTGAAGGACGCGGACGCGAGGAACGGCGGACAGGCGGGCGGACACGGCGGCGATCCGGTCAGGGGCACGGCGCGGGGCACCGCCCCCGTCCCGCTGTCCGTGCTCGATCTGGCCACCGTCGGCGCCGGCCGCACCGCGACCGACGCCCTGCGCACCTCCGTGGAGATCGCGAAGCTGGCCGAGAGCCGGGGCTACCACCGGCTGTGGGTCGCCGAGCACCACTCCATGCCCGGGGTGGCCAGCTCCTCGCCCGCCGTCATCCTGGCCCACCTGGCGGCCCGCACCTCCTCCGTACGCCTGGGCTCGGGCGGCGTGATGCTGCCCAACCACGCGCCTTTGGCGATCGCCGAGCAGTTCGGCACCCTGGAGGCGCTCGCCCCCGGCCGCGTCGACCTGGGCCTGGGCCGCGCCCCCGGCACCGACGGGGCGACGGCAGCCGCGCTGCGCCGCACCGACCGGCCGCACGAGGCGGCCGACGACTTCCCGCGGCAGCTCACCGAGCTGATCAGGTTCCTGGACGACGACTTCCCCGACGGCCACCCCTACGCCCGCGTCCACGCCGTCCCCGGCCCCGTCCAGGGCCGCGTGCCCGGCGGGGTGCAGGGGGCGAACCGGCCGCCGGTGTGGCTGCTGGGCTCCTCCGGCTTCAGTGCGCAGCTCGCCGGGAGTCTCGGCCTGCCGTTCGCCTTCGCCCACCACTTCTCGGCGGCGGGCACCCTCCCCGCCCTGGAGCTGTACCGCTCCTCCTTCCGCCCCTCCGGCGTGCTGGAGGAGCCGTACGCCCTGATCGGCGTCTCGGCCCTGGCCGCGGACGAGGAGGGGGAGGCGCGCCGCCAGGTGATGACCGGCGCGCTGTCGATGCTGCGGCTGCGCACCGGGCGCCCCGGCCTGGTGCCCACGCCCGGGGAGGCCGAGGAGTACGAGCGGGGCATGGGCGAGCTGGAGCGCGACTTCGTACGCGGCTGGCTGGCCAACGTGGTGTACGGCACGCCCGGGCAGGTGCGCGACGGCCTCGACGCGCTGGCCGAGCGCACCGGAGCCGACGAGCTGATGATCACCTCGCAGTCGCACGGGGCGCGGGCGCGGCTGCGCAGCTACGGGCTGATCGCCGACGCCTACGGACTGCCGTCCGGTACCAGTAGCTGACTGATGCGGTCCGCCGGCACCGGCTTGGAGTAGTGCCAGCCCTGGCCGGTGTCGCAGCCGATCCGCCGCAGCCGGTCGGCCTGGGCCGGACCCTCGACGCACTCCGCGGTGACCGTCAGCCCGAGGTTGTGGGCGAGCTGGACCAGCGAGGTGACGATCGTCTCGTCGGCCGGGTTGAGGGAGCGGGCGGTGCGGAAGCCGCGGACGAACGTTCCGTCCAGCTTCAGCCCGCGCACCGGGAGCCTGCTGAGGTAGGCGAGGTTGGAGTAGCCGGTACCGAAGTCGTCGATCGCGATGCGCACCCCCATGTCGGACAGCGCCTGGAGCGCCTTCAGCGGCCGGCCCGCCGAGCCCATCACCGCCGACTCGGTCAGCTCCAGCTGGAGCAGCCCCGCCGGCAGCCCCGTCTCCTCCAGGATCGCCGCGACGTCGGCCACCAGATCCGAGTCCCACACCTGCCGCACGGCCACGTTGACGCTGACGTACAGCGGCCGGCCGGGCTGCTCCAGCTGCCAGCGGTGGGCCTGGCGGCACGACTCGGCCAGGATCCAGCGGCCCAGCGGCACGATGGCGCCGTTCTCCTCGGCCAGCCCGATGAACCGGTTGGGGGCGAGCGTGCCGAGCCGCGGGTGCCGCCAGCGCACCAGCGCCTCCACTCCGGTGAGCGTCTCGTCGTGCAGGGAGACGATCGGCTGGTACTCCAGTGCGAACTCGCCGCGTTCCAGCGCCGGACGCAGCGTGCTGGACAGCGCCTGGCGGGTCATGCGGTTGGCGTTGCGCTCGGGGTCGAAGAGCGTCCAGCGGGCCTTGCCGTCGGCCTTCGCCCAGTAGAGCGTGGTGTCCGCGGCCTGCATCAGTTCCGTGGCGGTGGTCCCGGCGGCGGGCCGCTCCACCACCCCGATGCTCGCGGAGACCGCCAGCCGCTGCCCGGTCAGGTCGAACGGCTGCTGGAGGGCGGCGAGCACCTGCTCGGCCAGCTCGGTCAGCGGCTGGGTGCCGGTGGAGGCCTCGGCGAGCAGGGCGAACTCGTCGCCGCCCAGCCGCGCCGCCAGATGCCCGCCCGGCTCGGCGCACCGGCGCAGCCGGTCGGCGACCGCGTCCAGGAGGCGGTCGCCGACCCGGTGGCCGAGGGTGTCGTTGACGGCCTTGAAGCCGTCCAGGTCCAGGTAGCACAGCCCGATCCGGCCGGTGGTGGACTCGGCGAGCGCGGTGGACAGCCGCTCGAAGAACAGGGACCGGTTGGGCAGTCCGGTGACCGGGTCGTGCATCTGCAGATGGCGCAGCCGCTCCTGGAGATCGCACCGCTCGCTGATGTCGGTGACGGACAGCAGGGCGGTGCCGCGGCGCCGCCCGGACCGTGCGGCCGGCCCGCCGGTGGGGACCACGGTGACCCTGGCCCACACCGAGCGGCCGTCCCCGTGCTTGAGCCGGCGGGTGCAGCTCATGAGGTCGCTGCGGCCCTCCAGCACGGCCTGGCACTCGTCGCGGGCCCGGTCGTCGATGCCGAGCCCGGTCAGGGAGGCGACGGGGGTGCCGGCGAGTTCGGCGGCGGGAGAGCCCAGCAACTGTCCGAGCGCGTGGTTGGCGGCCAGGACGCGTCCCTCGCCGTCGATCACTGCCATCGCGAGACCGGCGGCCTCGAAGGCGGTGCGGTACTCCGCCGGGTCGAGGGGAGGGCCGAGGGCGGCGGACGCCCGGAGGCCCGCGAGGTCGTCACTCTCGGTAACTGAGGGCGTCGTCGTGCCCGGACCGTCACCCGGTTTCCTGCCCGGTCCGTCGAGTGGTCCATTCACCGGTCGCTCCCGCGGGGGACTCGTCTCGTGTAGGTGGCCCGGGCGGCGGGCCGGTGGTCGTCGTGGGGGTATCCGCCCTGGAAATGTGCCGATCATAGAGGCTTATCGGGCGGCCGAGCCAGTGTCGCGCGCGGTGTTCCGGATCCGTGCGGCGGACTCCTGGGACGCATTTTCGAGCGGCTGATCGTTCCTGCGCGGCAACTTCCCGCAGGCGACCGATGATGACCGATTGTTACTCACGGTGACCCTGTGGGGTCTCACTCGTACGGCGTAGCGGAACGGGGCACGCGGGCACAGGAAGGCACACAGTGGGTGCCGTGCCCCTCCCCCGGGGGCACCGTGCCCCGACACCACCGCGGGAGGACGATGTGCGGCTCACGCGCAGGGCCGAGTGGACCGGAGGGGTGCGGAGCGAGCCCGTGCCCCGGCCGGGCGGCTCCTGGCCGGGCCCCCGGTCCCGCAGGGCCGGGGCTGTGCTCACGGCGTTCTCCGCACTGGTCGGCACGAGCCTGGTCACCGGGCCGGTCGCCGTCGCGGCCGGCGCCGACTCCTGCGCCCTGGAACGCACCGCACTCCACCACTCCGAGGGTCTGGACACCTGGCACCCGGCCTACCCCCGGCCCCTGGGAGAGCTCGACGCGCTGATGGTCTTCCTGTCCTTCCCCGAGGCCCGGCCGGCCGCCTCCCCCCGCGGGCTCGCCGCCGACTACTTCCCGGAGACCTCGGACTTCTTCGAGCGGGCCTCCTACGGGAAGTTCACGCTGCGCTCGCACGTGACGCCCCGCTGGTTCGAGATGGCGGCCGACTCGCGGGCGTACGGGATACAGCGCGACTGGGAGCCGGACCTGCGCGGCGCCTACCTCCACGACGCCGTCGCCGCGGCCGACCCGCACGTGGACTTCGGCGACTACGACATCGTCTACCTCGTCGCCGACCCCGACGCGCCGGGCGTGAACTCCGACGCCACCAAGGTCGTCAACCTCGACGAGCCGATCACCGTGGACGGCACCGAGTTGCACCGGGTCGTGACGGTCTTCGAGAAGCAGCCGCCGGACCGCAACGTCCTCGCCCACGAGACCCTGCACATCTTCGACCTGCCCGACCTCTACCACCAGCCCGAGGACGGCGACGGCGACTGGGACACCCACGTCGGCGACTGGGACATCATGGGCAGCCAGTTCGGGCTCTCCCCGGAGCCCTTCGGCTGGCACAAGTGGAAGCTGGGCTGGCTGGACGGCGGCCGGATCGACTGCCGGGCCGAGTCCGGCACCAGCCGGCACACCCTGCGGGCGGTCGGCGCACCGGACGGCGGCGGGGCCGGCACCCGGCTGGTCGCGGTCCGCACGGGGCGCGGCGAGGTGCTGGCGATCGAGGCGAGGGAGCCCGGCGGCAACGACATCACCTCCTGCACCAGCGGCGTACTGGTCTACCGGGTGCGCAACGACGTCCCCTCGGCGCACGGCCCCGTCAAGGTGGTCGACGGTCACCCCGGCACCGGGGCGTGCGACCGCGTCTCGGTGTACCCGCCGCTGGCCGACGCGCCGCTGGGCCCGGGGGAGGCTGTGGACGTGGACGTGGACACGGGCACCGTGCGCGTGGAGGTCGTGGACCGCACCGAGCGGGGCTGGCGGGTGGAGGTCACCGTGCGCGGAGGGCCGGGCCCGGGCCCCGGGGCGGTGTGAGCGGAGCCCCCGGGCCCGTCGGGGCCGCGCCCGGGGGAAAGCCGGAAGGCCTCCGCTTCCGCGGAGGCCTTCCGGCTGTCTGTACGCCGCCAGGGACTCGAACCCCGGACCCGCTGATTAAGAGTCAGCTGCTCTAACCAACTGAGCTAGCGGCGCCTGTTGACGTGGTAAACCTTAGCACCCCGGTCCGAGGGAGCGGAAATCGGTTGATCACGGCCGCCGGCGGACCCCCGGCCGCTCTCCCGAACGGCCCGCACGCAGGCCCACAGCAGCGCCTCGGTGCCCGGCAGCCAGGGCTTTCGGACATCCGGGGCGACCAGCCAGCGGGTGGTGGGCGGGCAGCCCCCGCCGGGCACCGGCGGAGGAACGGTCACGGCGTCGCCGAGGCCGTAGCACAGGAGCGGAGGGATCGTTTCCGCACTGCCGCCCGCACCGCCGGCCGCACCCGCCGGGGCGGACGAGCCCCGCCACTCCCGCCAGCGCAGCAGGGCCGGCAGCCGCTGGGCGGTACCGGGCTCGGCGAACAGCAGCATCCGGCCCGCGTGGAACGCCACCGGGCCGGTGCCCGGCCCGGCGGTCCACAGCCGGTCCAGCATCCGGCGGCCGAACAGCGTGCCGACGCTGACCACGTCGAAGGCGGTGCCGCAGGGCAGAGTGCTCGGGGCGCCGGGGCGTACCGACCACAGGGCGTGGACGCTGCGCGGGAAGGCGCTCGAGGAGGCGAGCCACTCGGCTCCGGCAGGGGTCACATAGGCGGCGGGATCGTTCATGCCCACACCATCTACCGGCAACCTGTGTACCGTCCCTGGAAATCCGCGAAAACGGGACGCGGCGCGGCGGCGTCCGGTATCTTCCGCGCTCGCATATGCCGCGGGCGTAGCCGTGGCCGCCGCCGTGGCCATCGCGCCCCGGCCGTCCCGCGACCGCCGTCACCCCGGCGCCGTCACTCCGGGGTGCGGTCCCTCATCAGCTCGCGGCCGAACTCGATCATCTTGCGGGCGTAGTCGGCCGTCCACTCGGCCCGTTCGGCGATCGCCTCGTCCGGCAACCGGTCGAAGCGCCCGGGGTCGGCGAGCTGCGCCGCCGCCATGGCCTGGAACTCCATGGCCCGGTCCGCCGCCGCGCGGAAGGCCAGGGCCAGCTCGGTGGCACGGCCCAGCAGCTCGCGCGGGTCCTCGATGGACTCCAGGTCGAAGAAGTGCTCGGGGTCCGAGGCGGCGTCCGGCGGTTCGAAGAGCAGCGGCGCGGGGCGCCGATGGCGCGGCTCACCGCCGCGCCGTTCCGGAGCCGGGTTCGGCTCGGGCATGGAGATACCTCCGTCGGTCGTGGGCAGCGTTCCATTGTCCACCCTCGTGCCCGCCCCGCGCGGGTCCGGGCGGCCGGCCCCTCCCGGCCGCCCGCCGGAGCGCTCACCAGGCCACGGTGTGCTCCGCCAGGTGGGCCAGGACCGCGTGGTTGGCCTCCCAGCCGTCCGGGAACTTGACCGTGACGCCGAGCTGGACCGGATCGGCGGAGGGGTACTCGTCCAGCAGCCCGGGAACGCCCGCCCGGCACACCACCACACAGGCGTGCCGGTGGCGCGAGGCCAGTACGCACAGCCGTCCCGTCTCCAGGTGGAAGGCCGTGGCGTCCGGGCGGCCCGACAGCGGGTGGAGCACCACCGTCACATCGAACTCGCGGCCCTGGAGCCGGTTGGCGGTGTCCACCGCGACGTCCGTCACACCCAGGGAGGCCAGCGCCGCGCGGACGGCGGCCGCCTGGTCGCGGTGGGCGGTGCCCACCGCGATCCGCTCCGCCGTCACCGGGGCGGGCTCCCCGGAGCGCCCGCCGAACGCCTCGCCGCGGCGGTCCAGCAGCCGCCGTACCACCGACGCCAAGGCCGCGACCGCCTCCGGGTCGGTACGCGGGGTGTGGCGGGCGGGCAGTTCCAGCAGCCCCCACCCGGAGCCGGCCGCCTCGTCCAGCACCCGGTCCACGGAGGAGCCGTCGGAGGGCAGCGTGAACTCCAGCCGCCGCTCGCCCGGCCCGGTGCCGCTGCGGAACGGGGTGTAGGGGTAGAACGCCCTGGACACCAGCGGCGCGGCCGAGGCGGGCAGCCGCCAGGAGACCGGCAGCCGGTGCACGGGCAGGTCCGGGTTGTGCGCCAGCAGCGTGGTCACGGCACTGGCCGACGGGTCGTACGACAGTCCCGCCCACTGCTCGGAGCCGACCTGGCTGAACGGGTCGAGCTGACCGGGGTCGCCCACGAACAGCGCCCGCTCGAACAGCCCGGCCACCGACAGCAGCGCGTCGGAGCGCATCTGGTACGCCTCGTCCACGATGGCCTGCTCCCACGGCCCGGCGCCCCTGGCATGGGCCCACTTGGCGGCCGTGGAGACCACCACGTCCAGCCCGGCCAGATCCGCGGCCTTCGACGACTTCACCACCGACGGGTGGCGGTCCAGCACCGGGGCGTACGGCTGCGCCTCGCTGCTGTGCAGCCGGCCCACCGGCAGTTCGGGCTCGGCGGTCGCCAGCCGGTCCACGAGGTCGTCGACCTGGGCGTTGGTCTGGGCGACGACCATCAGCGGGCGGCCCGCGGCGGCCAGCTCCCGGGCGGCGCGCACCACCAGCGTGGTCTTGCCGGCACCGGGCGGTGAGTCCACGACCACACCTCGGTGGGCGCCCGAGAGGACGTCGCGCAGGATCGCGCCGGTCGCCTCGGCGGCGGCCGAGCCCGGGTCGGGCTCGGTGCCGGTTCCGGTGAGGGACACGGAGTCGTCGGGGGCGCCGTTCACAGCAGATCCTCCGGCGTCACGGGGTCGGGCGCGTCCAGGGCGTCGGGGTCGGGCGGGCCGCCGTGCGTCCACGGCGTCTCCTCCGGGTCCGGCAGATCCGGTCCGCCGCGCGGCGCGTGCTCGAACAGCGTCCAGCACACCGTCTCGCCCTTCTCCGGCACCGAACCGGCCTCGGGCTCCCTGCCGCGGCCCATGCCGCCGGTCAGCCGTACCGTCAGCAGCCCCGGCGCGGGGGACTCGGCGAACACCCCCGGCTGCGGCTTCCCGCTCTCCAGGGCCCGGTACAGCCGCTCGCCCCCCTCCAGGTGCGGCCGGTCGCCGGTGCGGACGGTGACCAGCGGGCGCGGCATCGGACGCCTCCCCGACGAGTACGCCATCTCCACCTCGACGACCTCGCCCTCGAACGCCTCCCCGGCCATCCGCCGCTCCGCCATCACCAGCGGGTCGTCCAGCGCCTCCTGGGCGGCCAGCTCCGCCCGGGCCGTCTCCCGGGCGGCGAGTTTGCGGGCCGCCGTCACCGCGTCGTCGCGCCTGGGCTGCGGCGGTTCACCGGCGCGCACCCGGTCGCGGTGGGCGGTGTAGGACCAGCGGTCCCGCTTCCAGCGGTCGGCGACGTGCGCGCCCGGCGGCAGCGCGCGCAGCAGGTCCAGGCCCTGCCACACCGAGTCCCAGGTGGGCCGCAGCTGGGAGGCGACCAGTTCGCGGATCTCCGCCTCGGCGCCGGGCAGTCCCGCGTCGTACCGCGCGACGGCCGGGGCCAGTGCGCGGTTGTCGAAGGCCGGGTCGGTGGCCGGGCCCGCCGGCGGGGTGAGCAGCAGCCCGCCGCGGTCGCGGGCCAGCTCGGCGCGGAGGGCGGCCTCCGCGCCCGACCCGCCCTCCCCGGCGGTGATCCAGGCCAGCAGGGCGCCCAGGTGCTGGTCCTCCAGGCGGCTCTGGCCCGTGGCCCAGTGGCGGCCCAGCACCTCGGTGACGGCCAGCAGCAGCGAGGAGCCGGGCACCCGGGCCCGCTCCCCGTAGTGCGTCAGCCACCGGCCCAGCAGCGGCAGCCGGGGCGGGGCGGGGTGGGCGGCCTCCGGCTCCTCCTCGGTGGTGCGGCGGAAGCGCATGGACCGGCCCAGCAGCCGTACGTGGGCGATGCCCGCGGGGCTGGGCACGACCAGTTGCGGCGCGTCCGCGCACAGCTCGACCTCGACCTTCGTCTTCCTCCCCGTCTCCGGATCTGTCCCGGAGCGCTCGACGAGCTCCACCTCGTCCTGCGCGGACTCCACAAGGGGCAGTACGGCGTCGGCCAGCTCGGCGAGGAAGGCGAAGCGCAGCGTGCGGTCGCGCGGCTGGGGGACGACCAGCAGGCGGGGCGCGTCCCGGTCCGTCCCCACCATCGCGCCCAGCGGGGCGCCGGCCTCGCCGGCGGTGGTCAGCGGCACCAGGACCACAGGCCGCTCGGCCAGGTGCCGGTGGCGCACCGTCGCCACCGGCTGTGCCCGGCCCGCGGCCGCGGCCTCGATCCGGGCCAGGGTGGTCACCAGCGACATCAGCGCCTCCCCGCGGCCGCGAGGGCCTCGGTCCGCAGCCGGGCCGCGCGGCGCAGCGCGGCGGCGGCCGGATCCCCGGCGGAATCCTCCGCGGTGCCGCGCGCCTCGTCGCGGGCGGCCGCCATGACCGCTCCGATCGTGGTCAGTCCGCCCAGCTCCCCGCGGACCTCGCGGCCCAGCACCTCCACCGCGCCCCCGCAGCGGGCGCGGTCGCGGCAGTGGAAGGCCAGTTCGCAGGTGGACAGGCACTGCGGCGCGTAGGCGGCCGGAACCGACTCGACGGAACCGGCCAGTTCGGCGGGCGGCCGGGCCGGGTCGAAGGTGGTGCCCTCGGGCAGCGCGGCGGCGATCTCCTCCAGCCGTGTCAGCCGGGCGAGCTGCCGCCGGGTGGTGGCGATCTGCCTGCGCAGGTCGACCGCCTCGGCGGTGGGCAGGTTGGAGAAGTCCTTCGGGCAGACCAGCAGCGCCCGGTCGTCCACCCGGCCGCCGAGCGCCTCCAGCGCCAGGGCGTAGACGGCCGCCTGCCGGGCCGCGGCGCCGACCTTGGCCGGATCGGCCGAACCGTCCAGGATCGGGAAGGACTTGATCTCCACCACCGTCCAGCGCCCGTCCGGGTGGACCGCCACGGCGTCGGGCTCCAGGTGGACGGGGGATCCGGCCACGTCCAGCCGCACCATCGGGTGGTCCAGCAGCGTCCAGCCGCCGTCGGCCGTCGCCCGCTCCAGCGCCTGCCGGGTGCGCTCCGCGCGCCCGTCCGGGCCGGGCGCCGACAGATCGGGCGCGGACACCCCGCCGGGCTCGGGGGCCGGGGTGTCCGCCGCGGCGGTGCGCGCGTGGACCAGGCGCACCAGCTCGGCGCCGCCGTCCCCCTTCACCCGCGCCTCGAAGGCGTGGCCGCGCACGAACGCGAACTGCGACTGCCCGAAGGGCGCGGGGGAACCCAGCGCGTCCGCCAGCGCGCCCTTGTCCACCCCGGCGCCGTCCAGCAGCGCCCGGCGGCGGCAGCCCGGGTTGGCGGCCAGCGCGGCGAGCGCCCGCGCGTCCATCGCCCGGGGCGCGACGTCGGCGCCGCGCAGCTCAGCGAGCCGTCGGCGCAGGGCTGTCGTCTGTTGGCTGTCGGGGTTGTAGCTCACCCGCGGAAGTGTGGCATCCGCCTGTGACACCGGTGGGGCCGAGGTCGTGCGAAGCCGCCGGTGCGGACCGCTGACCGGGCAGCACGGCGCCGGCCGGCCCGCTCGCGGTACCGTCCGCGACCCCGGGCGCGGCCCCGCCCGCCGAGGATCGCCCCGCGGACCGCCGCACCCGGGCCGCCGCCCGGTCCGCACCCCGCATCGCCGGGCCGGTCAGCAGCAGACCGGCGCCCATCACGGCCGCGCCCGCCACCGCGTCCAGCAGGTAGTGGTTGGCGGTGCCCATCACCACCACCGTCGTCAGCAGCGGATGGCCGACGGCCGCCGCACGCGTCCACGGTCCCCGGCCGCCCAGCCACCACAGCACCACACCGCACCACAGCGCCCAGCCGACGTGCAGGCTCGGCATGGCGGCGTGCTGGTTGGTCAGCCCGCCCAGGCCGCGCGGGGCGCTGGCCTCGCCGCCCCACCAGCCGTACTCGCCGTACTGCGCCATGGTGTCGGTGAAGCCGTGCGCGGCGGCGAGCAGGCGCGGCGGGCAGGTCGGGGCCAGGGTGAAGCCGGCCAGGCCGATGAGGGTGGAGACCATCAGCCAGGTGCGCAGCCTGCGGTAGTGGGCCGGCCGGCGGCGGAAGACCCACACCAGGACGGCCGGGGTCACCAGATAGTGCAGCGTGGCGTAGAGGAAGTCGGCGGGGACGCCGAGCCACGCGTGGCCGGTGAACAGCCGGTTGAGGAACCGCTCGGGGTCCAGGTTCAGCCGGTCCTCGAAGCGCAGGATCGCCAGCCCGTGGCCGACGGCCGTGGAGACGTCGCCGCGCGCGAGCAGCCGCCCGGCGGAGTACGCGCCGTAGACCACGGCGATCAGCGGCAGTTCGGTCCACCACCGAAGCCGTGCCCGGACCATCGCGAACTCTCCCCCAACCCCCGTGGTCGGCCGTACAACGGCCGGATGGCCGTTGCGGTGCGGGTGCGGGGAGGAGGACGCGGGGGGAGTGGCGGGGAGTTGAGCGGCGGCGCCCGGGCCGGCGCGCGATGATGGCCGTGAGCCCGGCGGCGGCGCCGGGAGCCCCTTTCGAAAGGCATGGAATGGCAGCGCGCATCCTGGCGGTCCGGCACGGCCAGACCGCATGGTCCCGGTCCGGGCGGCACACCGGCCGCACAGACGTCCCCCTGCTGGAGGAGGGGCGCGGCATGGCACAGGCGCTGGGGGAGCGGCTGCGCGGCGCGCCCTGGGACGGGCTGCCGGGCGCCGAGGTCCGCACCAGTCCGCTGTCGAGGGCGAGGGAGACCTGCGACCTGGCGGGGTTCGGCGAGCGGGCCGCCGACTGGGACGCGCTGCTGGAGTGGGACTACGGCGCGTACGAGGGGCTGACCCCGGACGGCATCAGGGAGCGGGCGGGCCAGGACTGGCTCATCTGGCGCGACGGCGTGGTCGACGGTGAGCGCCTGGCGCAGGTCGCCGCCCGCGCCGACGAGGTGGTCGCCTGGGCGCGGTCGGCGGAGCGTGACGTGCTCGTCTTCGCGCACGGCCATCTGCTCAGGGTGCTGGGCGCGCGCTGGCTGGGCCTGGACCCGTCCTTCGCCGCGCGGCTGCGCCTGGACGCGGGGGCGCTGTCGGTGCTGGGCTGGGCGTACGGGGAGCCGGCCGTCGAGAGCTGGAACGACCGGGGTCACCTGGACCGGCCGGGGCGGTGACGGGACGGGGCGGGCGGCGGGCCGCCGTCAGGCCGACCGGGCCCCCTCGGACCGCCCGGCCCCGTCGGCCAGGCGGTCCAGGAAGTCGGCGACGGCCGGGACGCCCCGGTGGTGGCGCAGCCGCCGGGCGGTGCTGTCGAGCATCCCGCCGACGCGGGAGGAACGCACCTGCCCGAGCAGGTCCAGCACCCGGCCCGCGGATCCGGCGGCCTCCTCCACCTCGCCCCCGCCGGCGAGGTCGTCCGCCAGCTCGGCTGTGAACAGGGCGGTGTTGCGCGCGAAGTGCGGATCCTGGAGGGCCACCGCGCGGCGCGCGCGGCGTGCCGCGCGCCCCCAGTCGCTCAGCGCCGCCCAGCACTGTGCCTCCAGTCCGTTCAGCTCGGCCTCGCCGTAGAAGGTCATCCACTCCGGGTCGGCGTCGCAGGGGCCGCGTTCGAACAGCGTCCGCGCCCGGCCGAGCGACCCCTCGCAGGCCGTGCGGTCGGCGAGGAGGGCCCAGCCGCCCGCCTCGCGTGCCGCCAGCAGCGACAGCAGCCGCGCCGAGCCCAGGTGGCGGGCGATGTGCTGCCCGGCCTGCGCGGCACGTACCGCCTCCCGGGGGCGCCCGGCGTCACGGGCGAGGAAGGAGGTGTTGCAGAAGGCGTGGGCCTCCAGGGCGGCGTCCCCGGCCACCCGGGCGATGGCCAGGGCCTCGGCGTAGTGCGGGCGGGCCTCGGCGAGACGGCCCGAGTCATGGGCCAGCCAGCCCACGGAGAGGGCCAGTTCACCGGTCCAGGCGTGCAGCCGGTCGGCGGTCGGCTGCCGCCGGGCGCCCGCGTCCAGCAGGTCGTACGCGGACCGCAGCGTGCCGTCGGCCCGGTGGTAGAGGCCGTCGGCGCCGTACCGGTCGTCGAACAGCCGGATGCCGCGCACCGCCTCCTCGACGGCCGCGGCCTCGGCCGCGCCGGGCCGGCCGCTCCGGGCGGCGGCGGCCGGAGCGGCGGCGGCCGGGTGCGCCAGGGGATCCAGGGACACCGCCGCCACGGCGGCCGGGCCGCCGGTCATGAACGCGCGACGCAGCACGTCGTTCTCCTCGTCGGTCGGGCGATCGTTCGGGCCGTGGCTCGGATCGCGGGTCGGGCAGGTCGGCTCCGAGCGGGTGGAGCCGGGGCGTATACGGGCGTCTTCGGGAGTGTCCGCGGCGTCGTACGCCCCCCGTCCGCGCGCTGTGCGCCCGCGAACCGCCTGACGGGGCTCGAAGCCCAGATCGGTGAGCGAGTACCCCGGGTACATGTGCAGGAACACGCGCTCGTAGGCGTAGTTGGGGCAGCGGATCTCCCCGGCCTCCACCCGCCCGACGTACCGGGCGTCACAGGAGACGTTCTCGCCTATCTCCCGGGCAGCCCTGCGGACGGCCGCCGCGAACTCCCCGGGCGAGAGCCGCCCGCGCAACCGCCGGAAGGCCGGATTGGGCTGACGGCCCGGACCCGCCGGCGCTGAGGGTGACGGTGACGACGCCATGGCCGGGACCGTACCGGCTGCTCCTCGGAAGATACGAGACGTTTTGCCGACAAAAGGGATATCCAACACGTGATCTGCCATCAACTGCCATCCTTTGCGGCGGCATTACGCCGTAGCGGTTGACAGACCGGTTCGTTGAGCCTCGCGTAGCGAACGTGGAGGACGACCCAGGAGGAGGTTCCCCCGTGCTGGACACCGGCCGCGAGACCGGCGGCGGCCCGCCGCCCGCCGGAGTGCCGGACGCGCCCTGCGAACTGGTGACCGTGCCCGCGCGGCACGGCCTGGAGGCCGTCGACATCCTGCGCCTGCGCGAGAGCGTGGGCCCGGTGCTGCACGACGGCGCGGGCGGCACCCTCGGCTTCCTGGTGCCGCCCGGCACCGCGGACGGCTGGGACCTGCCGGGCAGCGTCTGCGTCCCGGCCCGCCGCCGCTCCGGCCGGCCCGCCGATCCGCCGGTGGCGGGCACCGGATGGCTGGTGCCCCCGGAGAGCGCGCAGACGGGCACCACCGAGCCGGCGCGGCTGCGCGCCGCGCTGAGCGAGGCGGCCCGTACGATCGCCGCCGCCGAGGGCGGCTCCTGAGGGGCGTGCCCGGGGAAACGGCCGCGGGCGCGGTCCCACGGGGCGCGGATGGGCCGTACGGGTGATACTGGACCGTGTGGCGAGGAACGGGCGGCGGCGCGAGGGCGGCAGGCGGACCAGGGAGCCGGTGAGCGAGCCGGTCGACGGCGGACTGGCACAGCTCCTGCCGGACCCGGACCGGCCGCGCGCCTGGACGCTGCTGCTCGACGGCGCGCCGCAGTCCCATGTGGACCTCGACGACCCGACGCACCTGGACTTCGAGTACCAGCGCAGGATCGGCCATCTGATCGACCTGGCCGCGCCGCCCGGGCGGCCGCTGCGGGCGGTGCACCTCGGCGGCGGCGGGCTCACCCTCGCCCGCTACACCGCCGCCACCCGGCCGCGCTCCACCCAGCAGGTCTTCGAGGCGGACGCCGCGCTGACCGCCCTGGTCCGCCGCGAGCTGCCGCTGGAGGGAGCCTGGCGGATACGGGTGCGCGGCGGCGACGCCCGCGCCGGGCTCGCCGGGCTCCCCGAGGACGGGGCCGACCTGATCGTCGCGGACGTCTTCGGCGGCGCCCGCACCCCCGCCCATCTGACCAGCGCCGAGTTCCTGGCCGAGGTCCGCCGGGTGCTGGCCCCCGGCGGGCTCTACGCCGCCAACCTCGCCGACGGGCCGCCGCTGGCCCACCTGCGCGCGCAGGTCGCCACCGCCGCCGCCGTCTTCCCCGAACTGTGCCTGATCGCCGATCCCGCCGTACTGCGCGGGCGGCGCTTCGGCAACGCCGTCCTGGCCGCCTCCGACCGGACGCTGCCCGTCGCCGGGATCACCCGGCGCGCGGCGGGCGACCCGCACCCCGGCCGGGTCGAACACGGCCGTGCGCTGGCCGGTTTCACCGGGGGCGCCGCCCCCGTCACGGACGCCACCGCCACCCCCTCGCCGCAGCCGCCCGCGCGGGTCTTCCAGCGGCGCTGAACCGGCCCCCGTACCCCGCCGCCCCGGGCCGTCAGCCCCTGTGTTCGTCGACCGTCACCCGCGGCGTGGTGCCGTTCCAGACGCAGAAGACCGACGACGACTCCTCGCCCCGGGTGAAGGTGACCCGTATCCACCCGTTCCCCTGCCGGACCCGCATCCCCCAGCCGGGGCTGGGGGTGGCGGAGACGAGGCCGGCCGAGTCCCGGCCCAGGTCGAAGGCGACCCGCCCGCCGCGCACCTCGCGGCTCTCCACGCTCCCGGACGCCCTGCCGGCGCGCGGAGCGCCCTCGCCCGGCCCGGCGTCCCGGCGGGCCCCGGCGGAGCCGAGTGAGACGGAGGGCCTGGACACCCCGGGGGAGCGGGCGGCCGAGGACGGCCTGGGCCGCCGGGTGGAGGCGGTCTCCGGCTCGGGACCGGGGCGCGAGGCGGACGGCGCCGGCGTGCCCGATGTGAGCGGCGGCATCCGCGGCAGGTCGTACGCGGCCTCCGACACCACGGTGCGCACACCGAACCAGGACAGGGTCACCGCCGACCCGGTGGCCAGCACCCACGCGCCCGCGTGAACCAGTCCTCGTCGCATCCCGCGCACCCTAGCCGCTTTCCCCGCGCGCCCGCGGCGGCGCCGGCTCGCCCAAGCCCCTCCGTGACGCGTTCGCGCATGCCGTAGCGTGCCGACCATGGCACGTGTACTCGTCGTCGAGGACGACCAGTTCGTACGCTCCGCCCTGATCAGACATCTGACGGAGGCCTCCCACACCGTACGCAGTGTCGGGACGGCCCTGGAGGCGCTCAGGGAGGTGGCGCACCTCGGGTTCGACGTGGTGATCCTCGACCTCGGACTGCCGGACCTCGACGGGGCCGAGGCGCTGAAGATGCTGCGCGGGATCACCCAGGTACCCGTGATCATCGCCACCGCGCGGGACGACGAGGCGGAGATCGTCCGGCTGCTCAACGACGGTGCCGACGACTATCTGGTCAAGCCGTTCTCCGTGGAGCACCTGTCCGCCCGGATGGCCGCCGTGCTGCGCCGCGCGCGTGCCGGGACGGGCGCGGGCGGCGGCGCGGGCGCGGAGGCGGACCGGGCGATACGGGCCGGAGGGCTGGTCATCGACCCGCTGCGGCGGCAGGCCGAACTCGACGGGCGTGCACTGGACCTGACCCGCCGGGAGTTCGACCTGCTGGCCTTCCTCGCGCAGCGCCCCGGGGTCGTCGTGCCGCGCAGGGAGCTGCTGGCGGAGGTCTGGCAGCAGAGCTACGGCGACGACCAGACCATCGACGTCCATCTCTCCTGGCTGCGCAGGAAACTGGGCGAGACCGCGGCCAACCCCCGTTATCTGCACACGCTGCGCGGTGTGGGAGTCAAACTGGAGCCCCCGCGGGAGTCCGCGCAGGGGTGAGAGCGGCCGGGGCCGCAGGGTCCGGGGCGGCGGCGGGCAGGGCAGTGGGAGGGGGGCCATGAGACGGGCGCTGGTCAAGGTGTGCGTCGCCGTGACCGCGATGGTCGTGGTGGCCTTCGCCGTACCTCTGGCGCTGGTGGTCAAGGAGATGGCCCGCGACCGGGCCTTCACGGGCGCCGAGCGGCTGGCCGCCTCCGTCACCCATCTGATCGCCGCCACCGGCGGCGATCGGGGCCCGCTCCAGCGCGGGCTGGCCAGCATGCCGGCGCGGGTCGCCGGGCGGATCGCCGTGTACGCGCCCCCGGGCCGGGAGGACGGGAGCGCCGGGATCGGTGAACGCCGCCTGGACGGGAGGAGGCTGCGGTCCGTCGCCCCGCTGGAGGGGGCCGCCGTCGTACCCGTCGAGGGCGGCTTCGTGCTGCTCCAGCCGGTCGCCACCGAACGGTCGGCCGTCGTCGAGGTGTTCGTGCCCGAGGAGGAGGTCACGGGCGGTGTCACCACCGCCTGGCTCGTTCTGGCCGGCACCGGCCTCGCGCTCGTCATCGCCTCCGTCGTCATCGCCGACCGGCTCGGCACCCGCATGGTGGGTGCCGCCGAGCGGCTGGCCGGGGCCGCGCGAGAACTGGGCAAGGGACGGCTGGCGGTGCGGGTCCCGGTGGAGGGTCCCGCCGAACTGCGCCTGGCAGCGGCCGCGTTCAACTCCATGGCCGACCAGGTCGCCCAGTTGCTCGCCAACGAGAGGGAACTGGCCGCCGACCTCTCCCACCGGCTGCGCACCCCCCTGACCGTGCTCCGCCTCAACACCGCCTCGCTCGGCGACGGCGACGCCGCCGAGCAGACGCGCGCGGCCGTCGCGCAGCTGGAGCGGGAGGTGGACCACATCATCCGCACCGCGCGCGAGCAGCGGACCCAGCCACCGGACGCACCGGGCTGCGGCGCCTTCTGCGATGCCTCCGAGGTGATCCGGGAGCGGATGGACTTCTGGTCCGCGCTCGCCGAGGACGAGGGCCGCGAGGCGGAGCTGGCCGGGGTCGGGGAGCCGGTACGCGTTCCCGCGGCCCGCGCCGACCTCGCCGCCGCCCTCGACGCGCTGCTCGGCAACGTCTTCCGCCACACCCCGGAGGGCACCCCCTTCGCCGTGGACGTCCACCGCTCGGCCGCCGGCGACTCGGTGATCGTGCTGGTCTCCGACGCGGGGCCCGGCATCGACGACCCCGACGCGGCGCTGCGCCGCGGCCACGGCGACGGCGGGCCCGGCTCCACGGGCCTGGGCCTGGACATCGTGCGGCGGGTGGCGGAGTCCACCGGCGGCGACGTGCGGATCGGGCGCTCGGTGCTCGGCGGTACGGAGGTACGGCTCCTGCTGTCCTCGGACACAGGGCCCGCCGACGGGGTGAGCCGCCGGCGCGGGCACAGAGTGCGACGGGGCGTGCGCCGACGGTCGCGGTTTCTCAGCCGTTCCGTAGACCGGCCTTAAGGGAGCCATAAGTCCCCGGGTGCCTGTCCGGAACGGGCGTTTCGCCGGAATCGGTCCCGCTAGCGTGCTCCCTGTCCACGTTCCCCGGATCGAGGCAGGAGTGCGATGAGGAGCATCGCCGCACAGTGGCGCCGCCCGGGCGGGCGGCGGCAGCCGATCGCCGACGCGGCCGTGGCGGCGATCGTGGCTGCCGGCGGGCTGGTCCTGGCCGGTACGGCGACGGCGGAGCCGGGCCCCGCGCAGTCCGCCGCGGCCACCGCCGACCCGTCCGCCGAAGCGGACGGAGCCAGGGAAAACACCGCGCCGGCTCCCCGCTGAACCTTCCGCCCCGGCTCCGCCGGCCCGTATGAACCGGCCGCCCCCACGACAGGCGGGGCGCAGCGGTCTCCACCCCCACGCCCGCTGCGCCCCGCCCGGTCCGTTCGGGCCGGTGCGTAGTGGTCTGTCCCGGTCGGGCCGCCCGGCCGCCGGGGACCTCAGTCGGCCACCGGGTCTCCCACGGCTTCCAGCGCACCGGGCACGGGCAGTTCGCCGGTCCGGGCGACCTCGGCGTACCACCGGGCGCTGGACTTGGGGACGCGCGCCAGGGACTCGAAGTCCACGTACACCGTGCCGAACCGCTTGCTGTAGCCGTACGCCCACTCGAAGTTGTCCAGCAGGGACCACAGGAAGTAGCCGCGCACGTCGGCGCCGTCGGCGATCGCCCGCCGGACGGTGCCCAGGTGGCTGTGGAGGTAGGCGATGCGGTCGGGGTCGTGGACGGTGCCGTCGGGGGACGGCTTGTCGTCGCAGGCCATGCCGTTCTCGGTGATGTAGAGCGGGATGCCGCCGGTCTCGCGGTGGTAGTGCATGAGCAGGTCGTGCAGACCGGTGGGGTCGATCGTCCAGCCCATGTCGGTGGTCTCGCCCGGGGTCTGGTGGAAGGCGATGTCCTCCGCGGCCGGCCAGGGGGACTGCTCGCCGCCGCCGTGCCCGTCGCGGCGCGGCAGCTTCTGGTCGGCGGAGGCCGAGACCAGGGTGGGGGTGTAGTAGTTGATGCCCAGCGCGTCCAGCGGCTGGTGGATGTCCGCCAGGTCGCCGTCCCTGACGAAGCTCCAGTCCGTCAGGCGCGAGGTGTCCTGGATCAGGTCCTCGTCGTACACCCCGCGCAGTATCGGGCCGTCGAAGATCCGGTTGGCCAGGGCGTCGATGCGCCGCCTGGCGTCCAGGTCGCCGGGGTCGTCGGTGAGGGCCCGGACGGCGGCCGGATTGACGCTGACGCCGATCTGCGCGCGGGAGGGGAGGGCGGCGCGCAGGGCCTGGGTGCCCAGTCCGTGGGCGAGGTTGAGGTGGTGGGCGGCGCGCAGCACGTCGGCGTGGTCGGTGCGGCCGGGGGCGTGGACGCCCGAGCCGTAGCCGAGGTAGGCCGAGCACCAGGGCTCGTTGAGGGTGGTCCAGCGCTCCACGCGGTCGCCGAGCGCGCCGGCGACCAGGGAGGCGTACTCGGCGAACCGCTCGGCGGTGGCGCGCTCCGGCCAGCCGCCGGCGTCCTCCAGCTCCTGCGGCAGGTCCCAGTGGTACAGCGTGATCCAGGGGGTGATGCCCTTGGCCAGCAGCTCGTCGACCAGCGAGCGGTAGAAGTCCAGGCCGCGCTGTACGGCGGGGCCGCGGCCGGTGGGCTGGACGCGGGACCAGGAGATGGAGAAGCGGTAGGCGTTGAGGTTGAGGTCCGCCATGAGCTGTACGTCGTCGCGCCAGCGGTGGTAGTGGTCCACGGCGACGTCGCCGGTGTCGCCCCCGAGCACCTTGCCGGGGGTGCGGCAGAAGGTGTCCCAGATGGACGGCGTGCGGCCGTCCTCGTCGGCGGCGCCCTCGATCTGGTAGGCGGAGGTGGCCGAGCCGAACAGGAAGTTGGAGGGGAAGGAGGACTGGCTCATATGGGAGCGCTCCCATCGAAGGTTGTACGGAAGGGGATGACGTGGGGGCCGGGAAGCGGGGAACGGGCTGCCGGTCAGCCCTTGACCGCTCCCTGCATGATGCCGCCGACGATCTGCTTGCCGAAGACAGTCAGGATCAGCAGCAGCGGCAGGGTGCCCAGCAGTGCGCCGGCCATGATCACCGACTGGTCGGGGATGTAACCCCGGCCCAGGCCGGTCAGGGCGACCTGGACGGTCGGGTTCTGCTGGGTCAGCGCGATGATCGGCCAGAAGAAGTCGTTCCAGGCCATCACGAAGGTCAGCATGCCGAGCACGGCCATGGCGGGCCGGGCCGCGGGGAAGACCACGTGCCACACGATGCGCAGACTGCTCGCGCCGTCCACCCGCGCTGCCTCGATCAGCTCGGTCGGCAGCGCCTCCAGCAGGTACTGCCGCATGAAGAACACGCCGAAGGCGCTGACGAAGGTCGGCAGGATGACCGCCTGGAGCTGGTTGGTCCACTCCAGCTCCGCGATCGCCATGAACAGCGGCACCACACTGAGCTGCGGTGGCACCATCATGGTGCCGATCGTCAGCATCAGCAGCAGGTTCCTGAAGCGGAACCGCAGCTTGGCGAACGCGAACCCGGCGATCGTCCCGAACAGCACGGTGCCGACCGCGATGGACCCGGCGACGATGGTGGTGTTGAGCAGCGCCAGGCCCATGTTGGCGTCGGTCCAGGCGATCTCCAGGTTCTTGAAGAGGTTGCCGCCGAACCAGAAGGGCGGCGGCATCTCCGCGAGCCGGGTGTTGTTGCGGGAGGCGGCGACGGCGGTCCAGAACAGCGGGAAGAGCGCGATCGCGGTGACGAGGAACAGCACCGCGTACGTCAGCTTGCCGCCGTGCAGCGTGCCGCCGGCGCCGCCGGCCCGTCCCCGCATGCGGCCGCGGCCGGCGCGGTGGTCCGTCCCGCCGGGCCCGGGTGCCGTCCGCGCGGATGTCGCGCGGTCGGAGTCCAGCACGCTCATGAGCGCCTCCTCGCGGTCTTGCGGCCCAGTTCCCGCTTCTGCATGCCGCGCGAGATCAACCAGTTGACCAGCGCGATCAGCACCAGGATCAGGAACATCATCCAGGCGATGGCCGAGGCCCGGCCCAGGTGCAGGTTGACCCAGCCCTGCTCGTACAGGTACAGGCCCAGGGTCTGGTACTGGTGGGCCGGACCGCCGTTCGCACCGCCGCCGGGGTTGAACAGCAGGGGCTCGCCGAACAGCTGTGTCGCGCCGATCGTCGAGACGACGACGGTGAACAGGATCGTCGGCCGCAGCGCGGGGATGGTGACGTGGACGAACTGCTGCCAGCGCGAGGCGCCGTCCAGCGCCGCCGACTCGTACAGGTCCTTGGGCACCGCCTGCATGGCGGCGAGGTAGATGAGGGTGTTGTAGCCGGTCCAGCGCCAGATCACGATCGCGGAGATCGCGAGATGGGAGGTCGTGCCCTCGTGCCAGTTGACGGGGTCGAGCCCGACGAACCCCAGGAACCAGTTGATCATGCCGTAGTCACGGCCGAAGAGCACGACGAAGACGAGGGTCGCCGCGGCCACCGAGGTGGCGTAGGGGGCCAGCATGGCCACGCGGTAGAAGGTGGCGCCGCGCAGCTTGTAGTTCAGCAGGTGGGCCAGCCCGAGCGCGATCAGCAACTGGGGCACGGTGGAGATGATCCCGATGCTGAAGGTGTTGCGCAGGGCGTTCCAGAAGAACTCGTCCTCGAGCAGCCGGGTGAAGTTGTGCAGCCCTGCCCACTCCATGTCGGTGGGGGCCGTCAGCGACACCTTGTGCAGTGACGCCCAGCCCGTGTAGAGCAGCGGGAAGAGGCTGAAGGCCCCGAAGAAGAGGAAGAACGGGGCGACGAAGCCGTAGGGGCTCCACTTCACGTCCCGCTGGTACCAGCGGCTGCGGCGTGCCCGCCGCCGGTCCTCGCGGGATGAGGGAACGTGTTTGTGGCGCGGGGCCGCGCCCCCCTGCTTGACGGGGGGCGCGGACACCGGCGAACCGGTAGTGGTCACTTGTCGATCACTCGTCCAGGGCGTTGTCGACTGCCTTGGTGGCCTCTTCCCATGCCTTGTCGGAGGACAGACCGCTGCGCTCCATCTGCAGGAGGCCGCTGCGGGTGATGTTCTCCTGGATGACCTGGTCCTTCGGGCCGATCACCTGGGTCGGGATGCCCTCGGCCGCCTTGGAGAAGATCTCACCGATGGGAGCGTCCGAGAAGTACTCGTGCGTGGCCTCGGCGACCTCGGGGGTCTCGTACGACTTCGGGGCGCTGGGGAAGCTGCCGCGCTCGGCGAAGAGCTTGGCCTGCTGGGTGGGGGCGGTCAGCCAGGCGGCGAGCTTGATCGCCTCCTCCTTGTTCTTGCTGCTCTCGGGCACTCCGAGGAAGGAGCCGCCCCAGTTGCCGGCCCTGGGCGCGGGAGCGACGTCCCACTTGTCCTCGGCCTTCTCGCCGCCCTTGTCCTGGATGTAGCCGAGCATCCAGGCGGGGCAGGAGAGCGTGGCGAAGGTGCCGTTGTTCATGGCCTTGTTCCACGAGTCCGTGAACAGCTCGTGCTTGTCGGTCATGTCCTCGGAGGCGGCCTCCGCGGCGACGTCCCAGGCCCCCCTGACGTCGGGGTTGGTCTTGTAGACGACCTCGCCCTGCTCGTCGTAGTAGCGGGTGGCGCTGGAGGAGATGGCCGCGTTGTAGAGGCCGCTGGCGGAGTCGACCCACTTGACGCCCTTGGGGGCGTCGTCCATGAACTTCCTGCCGGTGTCGAGGTACTTCTGCCAGTCGCCCTCCCACAGCTTCCCGACCTCGTCGCGGTCGGTGGGCAGGCCGGCGGCCTTGAAGTGGTCCTTGCGGTAGCAGATGGCCATCGGGCCGATGTCGGTACCCAGGCCGATGGTCTTGCCGTCGTCGGTGGTGGCCTGGTTCCACTTCCAGTCGAAGTAGTCGTCCTCGGAGACTCCGCCGGCCTTGGACAGGTCGGTGAACTTGTCCGCCTGGGTCTGGACGACCTCGGCGATGTTCGCCACCTCGATGCCCTGGATGTCGGCGAGGCCGCTGTTGCTGGCGAGGCGGGTGAGGAGCTGCGGGTAGTAGTTCTCGTTCCGCTCGACGACGCTCTGCTCGATCTTGACCTTCGGGTTGAGCTTCTCGTACTCCTCGTAGAGCCCGGCCTCCTGGAAGCCGAAGGTTCCGAAGAGGCCGACGGTGATGACGGTCTTGCCCTTGCTGTCGGTTCCCCCGGCCTTGTCGCCCGAGTCGTCGTCGCTCGCGCATCCGGCGAGCAGGCTCGTGCCGATCGCCGCGGCGGCCATGACGGCCACGGCTCGGCGGGTGGTGCGGGTCTTGCGCACTGCGTCCTCCTAGCGCCCTGACGTTTCACTCCCGGCCGTGGAAGGGTGTGGGGGACCGCGGTGACGGATGGTGCTGCGGCTCGGGCGGGAACGTGCGGGTTCTGTATGGGTCAAGTCCTTTGGGAGCGCTCCCAGACGTGATGAGTTGAAGAGTCGCGGTTCCCTGGCGCGGGTGTCAAGGGAATGGACACACTGACCCGGCGCAGTTATCCGGCTGTTAGCTTCGGTGGCTGATCGATACTGGTGCAGGGGACCGACCGGTCCTGTGCAGGTGAGCCCGTACACCTTGGGGAGGCGGTCATGACAGTGAGCGGAAGGCGGGGCCAGCGGCCCACTCTGGAGCAGGTCGCCGCCTACGCGGGGGTGGGCCGCGGCACCGTCTCCCGGGTGATCAACGGCGCCGCCAACGTCAGCGACCAGACGCGTACCGCCGTCCAGCAGGCGATCGCCGAACTGGGCTATGTGCCCAACCGGGCCGCCCGGGCGCTGGCCGCGGGCAGTACCGACGCGATCGCGCTGGTCATTCCCGAGGCCGAGACCAGACTGTTCGCCGAGCCCTACTTCTCCGGTATCATCCGCGGCGTCAGTACCGAGCTCGCCGACACCGACATGCAGCTCCTGCTGACCCTGATCCGCAACCCCAAGGAACGCGACCGCTTCGCCCAGTACGTCGCCGCCCACCGGGTGGACGGTGTGCTGCTGGTGTCCGTGCACGCCGACGACCCCCTGCCCGACCTGCTGGAACGCATCGAGATGCCCGCCGTCCTCAGCGGCCGCCGCAGCGGCGACGAGCTGGTGCCGTACGTGGACTGCGACAACACCGGCGGCGCCCAGACCGCCGTGGAGCATCTGATCGGCCGCGGCCGGCGCGCGGTGGCCACCGTCACCGGGCCGCTGGACATGTACGTCGCCCAGTGCCGCCTCCAGGGGTACCGCGACGCGCTGCGCACCGCGGGCCTGGAGGAGGACGAGCGGCTGGTGGCCGTCGGCGACTTCACCGAGGAGGGCGGCCGCCGCGCCGTGCGGGAGCTGCTGTCGCGGCGGCCCGACCTGGACGCCGTCTTCTGCGCCTCCGACGTGATGGCCGCGGGCGCCCGCGCGGTGCTGCGCGAGTCCGGCCGCCGGGTGCCCGAGGACGTGGCCCTGGTCGGCTTCGACGACTCGGCCGTCGCCCGCCACATGGACCCGCCGCTGACCAGCGTGCGGCAGCCGCTGGAGGAGATGGGCCGGTCGATGGCCCGGGTGCTGCTGGAGCAGATCGAGGGCCGCAAGGCGGGCCGGGACGACCGCTCCAGCCGGGTGCTGCCCACGGAGCTGGTCCGCCGCGCGTCCTCCTAGAGGCCCCGCCGGTCACGCGGACACGGCGAAGGGGCCGGCCGGCGTACCGACCGGCCCCCTTTCGAGCCGTCCTACCGCTGTCGCGCGGTCAACCGGTGATCAGTCGACCGGCGGGTAGGCGTTGCGCAGCAGCTCCTCGAACTGGGCCTGGAACCAGTGGCCGGAGAGCGGCGCGTCGGGCAGGGCACCCGACATGTGGTTGTTGTTGCGCGGGTTGCCCTCGTAGGAGGGGTTGCACATCTCGTCGGCCCTCTTGCCCTCCTCGTTCGGGATGTCCTCGCTGGCGCCGTCGGACTCACCCGGGGGCTTGATCCAGGCGTAGGCGTCGATGCCCGGAGCGGGCGCCGCCTTCGGACGCTCGCCGAGGCCGGCACCGGCCTGGTTGCACCAGTTGCCGGTGTGGATGCGGCGGTCGGTGCGGCTGCCGTCGACGAAGGCGTCCAGGCTGGTCTTGGCGGCGGGAGCGGTCGGGCGCTCCGGACCGCCCCAGCCGTTGCGGGAGGTGTCGATGATCACGCCGACGTCGGAGTTGAAGCCCGCCCGGACGGCCTCCTCGCGGAACGCCTGGGCGTAGGACTGCTCGTCCACGTAGCGGTTCCAGTCGACCCACTTGGACTGGCGGACCGAGGTGCCGTTCACCGAGTCGTTGATGGTGAAGTGCGGCTCCTTGAGCGCGCCGTAGTTGGCGACGTTGGCGGCGAAGCCGGCGACGTCGTCGACCGTGGCGCCCGCGGCGTTGGCGGCCTCGTGGAGCAGTTCGGCGGACGGGGTGAAGTTGCTGTCCCAGCCGAGCCAGCCGTGGTGGCCGATGTCGATGTAGTTGTAGACGTTGTCGAACTGGCCCAGCGTGGCCAGGGCGTAGCCGACGCCCTCGACGTAGTTGCCGTTGGCCAGCATCTCGTCGCAGTTCTCGGTCGCGGTGGGCCTGCTGCCGACGTTGGTGATCAGGTTCGGCAGCGAGTCGATCTCGACGATGTTGATGATCCGCAGGTCGGCGTACTTCGGGTCGCCGACGATCTCCGCGATCGGGTCGATGAACTCGTTCTTGTACCGGTCGATCTCGTCCGGACCGAGCTCACCCTGCGAGGCGAGCGCGGCGCAGTCGCGGCCGGGCAGGTTGTAGGTGACCATCTGGAGCGCGTCGGCGCCCTGCTCCAGGGCCGCGTCGAGGTGGTCGCGCAGGCCCATGGTGTTCTCGCCCGCGGAGCCCGACTCGATGGCGGCGATCCGGTCCAGCCACACGGCGGTCGGCTGGTCGGCGATCGCGGCGCCGCCGCTCTCGGCGGCCTGCTCGGACCAGTCCGGGTTCACGTAGAGCTGCGCGCCCTCGTACGGGTTGTCGGCGCGGTCGCCCGGGTCACCGGGGTCATCGGGGTTGTCCGGGTCGTCCGGGTCCTCGCCGTCCACGTTGCAGGTGGTGCCGTTCAGCGTGAACGTGGTGGGCGCCGGGTTCGAGCCGGAGTAGGTCCCGTTGAAACCGAAGTTCGCGGAACCGCCCGAGGACAGGGTGGAGTTCCACGTGGGGGCGGTGGCGGTCACGTGCGCACCGCTCTGGGACACGGTGGCGTTCCAGCCGGGTCCGGCCTGCTGGTTGCCGGCGTAGTCCCACTCCACCTTCCAGTTGTTCACGGCGGAGGCGGCGTTGTTGGTCACGGTGACCGAGGCGGTGAAACCGTTGCCCCAGTCGTTGGTGACGTCGTAGTCGACGTTGCACGCGGGTGCCGCCATGGCGGTCCCCTGCATCATGCCGCCCGCGCCGAGCGCGCCGGTTATCAGCGCGCCGGCGGCGAGCAGCGCCGTCCGGCGCCCGCGCGTCGGCTTTCTGGTGCCTGTCATGCGATCTCTTCCTCTTCCTTCCGGTGTTCTCCGGATGACGACGGAGCCCAGCTCCGCGTTGGGGGGTGCGGTCGTGTCACAGGTGCGTGCCCCGGACGGAGGGGGCCTTCCGTCGTGGTGGGGAGCGACCGCCGTTGCGGCACGGAGCGAGGTCCCGCTCCGGTCCCGCCTCCGGGCACGGCCTCCCGGAGCGTGCTCCGGTATCGGTGCCGGGGGAGGACGGGGGTCGTCGTGAAGGGGTGAGCCGGCCGGTGTGGCCGTGAAGGCGCGCCGCGGCGGGCGGCGCGGTGCCGGTTAACGCCCGAGGGCGCGGTGGGGGGTACATGAAGCGGCTCCTGGTCGGTCGAACGCGCCGTCCCTGGCGCACGACTGTGGAAGCGCTCCCACTGGTTGAAGGAGAACGTAGCGCCAACTTCCGGTTGTGGCCAGAGTGCGTTCAGTAATTGGCGAATCGAATTCCTTCGACAGGGTCTTCTTGTTCGGAGTCTTGACAGGTGTCATGTCCACCTTGAATCTTGGGAGCGCTCCCACTGGTTTCAGTTCCTCCACACGTCCCTGCCAGGCACAGCCCAGGCACAGTCGTTCCCCACTCCGAGCCGCGAGGAGAGAGCCCCGCATGAGCGTGTTACCGGTCACGGGCGTACCGCCCAGGCCTCCCAGAGGCAGAACCAGGAAGCTGCTGGTGGCAGCGGCCGTCGCGATCTCCCTCCCGCTGGGGCTGACCTCGGCCCTGAGCGGGACGGCCCAGGCCGCCGCCCTCCAGTGCAGCGTGGACTACGGCAAGAACGACTGGGGGTCGGGCTTCACCGCCGAGATCACCCTCACCAACCGGGGTTCCGAGGCCATCGACGGCTGGACCCTGACCTACGCCTACAGCGGCAACCAGCAGCTCCAGCAGGGCTGGAACGGCCAGTGGTCGCAGTCGGGCCAGAACGTCACCGTCAAGAACGCGTCGTTCAACGCGCGCATCGCCGGCGGTGCCGCGGTCGGCACGGGTGCCAACTTCAGCTACAGCGGCACCAACACCGACCCCACCTCCTTCTCCGTCAACGGCACCCGCTGCGGCGGCAACCTCTCCGCCCCCACCACCACTTTGACCAGCCCCGGAGCGGGCGCGGTCTTCTCCGCGGGCGCAACCGTCCCGCTGGCGGCCACCGCGAGCGCCACCGAGCCCGGGGCCACCATCGAGAAGGTCGAGTTCTACAGCGACACCGAGCTGCTGGGCACCGACACCACGGCGCCCTACTCCTTCGACTGGGAGGACGTCCCGGCGGGCAACTACTCGATCTACGCCGTCGCCCACGACTCCAACGGCATGTCGAGCGAGTCCACCCCCGTGGGCGTCCAGGTCACCGCGGGCCCCGCGGTGGTCGTCACCCCGGCCCAGCTCGGGGTTCGCCAGGGGGAGACGGCCCGGTTCGCCGTCAAGCTCTCCAAGCAGCCGTCCGCGAACGTGACGGCGACGGTGGAGCGCACCGGCGGGAACACCGGTCTGTCCGTGGCCGACGGAGCCTCGCTCACCTTCACGCCCGCCGACTGGGACACCCCCCAGGAGGTGACCGTCGCCGCCGACGACACCGGCTCCGGAGCGGCGACCTTCACCGTCAGCGCCCCCGGCCACGACGAGGCCGAGGTGACGGTGACCCAGCTCGCCGGAACCGGTGACGGGGGCGAGTACGAGGACCGCTTCCTGGAGCTCTACAACAAGATCTTCGACCCGGCCAACGGGTACTTCTCGCCGGAGGGCATCCCCTACCACTCCGTCGAGACGCTGATGGTCGAGGCCCCCGACCACGGTCACGAGACGACCTCCGAGGCGTACAGCTACCTGATCTGGCTGCAGGCCATGTACGGCAAGGTCACCGAGGACTGGGGCCCGTTCAACGAGTCGTGGCAGATCATGGAGGACTACATGATCCCCACGAAGGACGACCAGCCCACCAACAGCTTCTACGACCCCTCCAAGCCCGCCACCTACGCGGGTGAGCACCCCCAGCCGGCGGACTACCCGTCGCCGATGGAGCCCGGCGTCCCGGTCGGCCGCGACCCGATCGCCGCCGAACTGAAGAGCGCCTACGGTACGGACGACATCTACGGCATGCACTGGCTGCAGGACGTGGACAACGTCTACGGCTACGGCAACGCGCCCGGCAGCGTCTGCCAGGGCGGACCGGAGTCGGACGCGCCCTCGTACATCAACACCTTCCAGCGCGGTCCGCAGGAGTCGGTCTGGGAGACCGTGCCGCAGCCCACCTGCGACGACTTCACCTTCGGCGGGCCGAACGGCTACCTGGACCTGTTCGTCCAGGACGGCTC
Source organism: Streptomyces shinuiensis (assembly GCF_043660855.1). NCBI lineage: Bacteria > Bacillati > Actinomycetota > Actinomycetes > Kitasatosporales > Streptomycetaceae > Streptomyces > Streptomyces shinuiensis. The sequence continues at coordinate 3,907,941 of NZ_JBIHML010000001.1, forward strand.
CTACGCCAAGCAGTGGAAGTTCACCAACGCCCCCGACGCCGACGCCCGCGCCATCCAGGCCGCCTACTGGGCCGAGATGTGGGCCGAGGAGCAGGGCAAGAAGTCCGAGATCACCGCGACCCTCTCCAAGGCCGCGAAGATGGGCGACTACCTGCGCTACGCCTTCTTCGACAAGTACTTCAAGAAGATCGGCAACTGCGTCGGCGCCACCGCCTGCCCGGCGGGCACCGGCAAGGACAGCGCGCACTACCTGCTCTCCTGGTACTACGCCTGGGGCGGCGCCACCGACACCAGCGCCGGCTGGTCCTGGCGGATCGGCAGCAGCCACAACCACTTCGGCTACCAGAACCCGATGACGGCCCACGCGCTGACCACCGTGCCGGAACTGAAGCCCAAGGGCTCGACCGCCGCGGCGGACTGGGAGAAGAGCCTCCAGCGCCAGGTCGAGCTCTACCGCTGGCTGCAGTCCGACGAGGGCGGCATCGCGGGCGGCGCGACCAACAGCTGGGGCGGCGACTACGGCACCCCGCCGGCCGGCACACCCACCTTCTACGGCATGTTCTACGACGAGAAGCCCGTCTACCACGACCCGCCGTCCAACCAGTGGTTCGGCATGCAGGCATGGTCGATGGAGCGTGTCGCCGAGCTGTACCACGAGACCGGCAACGCCACGGCCAAGGAGGTCCTGGACAAGTGGGTCCCGTGGGTCCTGTCCGAGGTGACCGTCAACCCGGACGGCAACTACCAGATCCCGTCGACGCTCCAGTGGTCGGGCAAGCCCGACACCTGGGACCCCTCCAACCCCGGTGACAACTCGGACCTGCATGTGACGGTCCGCGACTACTCCACCGACGTCGGTGTCACCGCGGCCCTGGCCAAGACCCTGATGTACTACGCCGCCAAGTCCGGCGACGAGGAGGCCAGGACCACCGCCAAGGCGCTGATGGACGCCATGTGGGACCACCACCAGGACGCCATGGGCATCGCCGTGGAGGAGACCCGGGCCGACTTCGAGCGGTTCGACGACCCGGTGTACGTCCCCGAGGGCTGGACCGGCGCCATGCCCAACGGCGACAGCATCGACTCCGACTCCACCTTCCTGTCGATCCGCTCCTTCTACCAGGACGATCCGCAGTTCAACAAGGTGGAGAGCTACCTGAACGGCGGCGAGGCGCCGACGTTCACCTACCACCGCTTCTGGGCCCAGGCGGACGCCGCTCTCGCCCTGGCCACCTACGCGGACCTCTTCGGCGACGAGTAGCCGCTCCAGAGGGCGAAGCCGGCCCCCCGGTCCGGTCTGGTCGACGGCGGCCGCACCGGGGGGCTTCCAACCCGCACCACCCGCACCACCGGCGGCACCGCTCGTACCGGTGCCGCCGGCCGGTGGCGAGCCGGAGCGGTGGTCTGTCCGTCCCCGCCCTCCACCGCCCGGCCGGCACCACCCGATGGCCGCGGCCGTCCTGCGTACCGGCACCGGGGTCGCACCCGGTGCCGGCGCGGGACGGCCGCGGCCGCTTCCGCTGCCCCACCGTCCCCCACCGCCTCCCGGCCCGGCGGAGCCGGGAGGTGACCGTGTGCCAGACGGCCGCCGCGGGTGCCGCCGGCCGTGGCGGCGCCTGCCGGATGGTTTAGTCCATTCACCTGTAAGGGGATTGTCGCCCGACGGGCCGTCCGGAACCGCAACCGCGCCCACCGGCAAGCGGGTTCACGCGTTCCGGCCAGGTCCGCGCTACGCCGTTCGGCGGCCCCGGAGGCGGTCGCGAAGATGCGAGAAGGCTCCGGCTGACGTGTCCTCACATCTATGGCACCGCCGAATGGGAGGTCGAAGCGATGGCTACACAGGGTGGACGTCGGCAGTGGACGCCGGACCGGCGCGCACTGGTGCTGCGCGGTGCGGCGCTGGCGGCGCTGGGAAGCGTCCCTTTCCTGGCGGGAAGGGCCGGGGGAGCCGGGAGAGGGCGGCCCGGCGATGCCGCCCCGGTGGCCTTTCCGGCCGGGCAGGAGACGGCTCTGGGGCGCTGGGCCCGGCCGGTGGTGGGGGACTACCGGGTCTCCGCCGCCTACGGGATTCCCGGAAACTGGCAGGCGGGCCATCACACGGGCATCGACTTCGCGATGCCCGTCGGCACCCCCGTCTACGCGGTCGGCGCCGGCTCCGTGGTCTTCGCCGGCGAGGCCGGCGCCTACGGGAAGGCGGTGACGGTCAGGATGGACGACGGCTACTACGCCCTCTACGCCCACCTGTCGCGGATCTCGGTGAACGGCGGGGAGCGGGTGAAGGCGGGCAGCCCGGTGGGTGACTCGGGTGCCACGGGCCGGGTAACCGGCCCCCACCTCCACTTCGAGGTGCGCAGCAAACGCGGCTACGGCTCGGACGTCGACCCCGTCGCCTATCTCGCCCGGCGCGGGGTGCGGCTGCTGTGACCCCCGCCACGTCCCCCGGGGCGTGGGCCCCGCCGTGTTCCCGCGACCCGGCGGACGACGAAGGCCCGGTCCGCTTCCGCGGGCCGGGCCTTGATCGTTCAGGGTGAGTAACGGGACTCGAACCCGCGACATCCTGGACCACAACCAGGTGCTCTACCATCTGAGCTATACCCACCACGACCGGCGCTCGTGGTGCTTTCCGCACCGGCCGATAAGAGTGTACAGGGTCGTGGACCCTGCCCGCGCACCCTTGTCCCGCGTGGCCCCGCAGACGCTCCTCGGGGCCGGGGCGCCTCAGTCCGCGGGCGGCAGCACGTGCCGGGCCGCGATCCTCCGCGCCGTCTCCGAGTCCGGGCCGGGCCCGGGGACGAAGACCGCCTCGCGGTAGTAGCGCAGTTCCGCGATGGACTCCCTGATGTCCGCCAGCGCCCGGTGGTTGCCGCTCTTCTCCGGGCTGTTGAAGTACGCCTTCGGGTACCAGCGCCGGGCCAGTTCCTTGATCGAGGAGACATCGACGATCCGGTAGTGGAGGTAGTCCTCCAGCGTCGGCATGTCGCGCATCAGGAAGCCGCGGTCGGTCCCGACGGAGTTTCCGCACAGCGGGGCCCGGCCGGGCTCGGGGACGTGCTTCCTGACGTACTCCAGGACCCGCTGTTCGGCGTCCTCCAGTGTGGTGCCCCCGGCCAGCTCGTCGAGCAGGCCGGAGGCGGTGTGCATCTCGCGGACGACGTCGGGCATGGTGTCCAGCGCCTCGGCGGGCGGGCGGATGACGATGTCCACCCCGTCACCGAGCACGTTCAGCTCCGAGTCGGTGACCAGCGCGGCCACCTCGATGAGAGCGTCTTCGGACAGCGAGAGCCCGGTCATCTCGCAGTCGACCCACACCATGCGATCGTTCATGCGCTCCAGCCTACGGGGCCCGGCCGGGCGCGCGGCCCCGCTGGGAGGGCAGCCGGGGGGTGTATGTGTCGGATTCCGGTTTGCCGTGCTCACCCCGTACGCCACGCTCCGTCCGGTCGGCGCGCTCTCCGCGGTTCCCCCGTTCCCCCCGCTCCCCCCTGTCCGTGCGCGCGACGTGGGCCGTGCCGTGCGCGGTGGACTCGGCCGCGGTCTGGTCGGCGCGTGTCTCGGGTACGCGCTCCCCGTCCCCGGCGCCCTCCGGCCTGCCGGTACGCGCCCGGTAGGCCGCCCGGTACGCCGCGGGGGACGCGCCGAGCTGCCGCCGGAAGTGGCCGCGCAGCGCGACCGGTGAGCGGAAGCCGCAGCGTCCGGCGACCTCGTCGACCGAGTAGTCGGAGGTCTCCAGCAGCCGCTGCGCCTGGAGTACCCGCTGGGTGATCAGCCACTGCAGCGGCGCGCTGCCGGTCAGCGAGCGGAACCGGCGGTCGAAGGTCCGCCGGCTCATGTAGGCCCGCGCGGCCAGCGTCTCCACGTCGAACTGCTCATGGAGGTGCTCCAGGGCCCAGGCCACGACCTCGGCGAGCGGGTCGGTGCCGATCTCCTCGGGTAAAGACCTGTCCAGGTAGCGCTCCTGGCCGCCGTTGCCGCGCCGGGGCGGTACGACGAGGCGGCGGGCCAGGGCTCCCGCCGCCTCGGCGCCGTGGTCGGTGCGCACCACGTGCAGGCACAGGTCGATACCCGCCGCCGTACCGGCGGAGGTGAGGATGTCCCCGTCGTCCACGAACAGTTCGCGCGGGTCGACGTGGACCGCCGGGTACCGCTTGGCCAGTGTCGGCGCGTACATCCAGTGCGTCGTCGCGGGGCGGCCGTCGAGCAGCCCCGCCGCGGCGAGCACGAACGCGCCGGTGCACAGGCCTATGATGCGCGCCCCCTCCTCGTGCGCCCGCCGCAGGGCATCGAGGGCCGCAGAGGGCGGCGGCTGGGTGATGGAACGCCAGGCGGGCACGACGATCGTGCCCGCCCGGGAGAGCGCCTCCAGGCCGTACGGAGCGGTCAGCTCCAGGCCTCCCGTGGTGCGCAGGGGTCCCTCTTCGCCCGCGCACACCAGAAGGCGGTAGCGGGGAACGCCGGCGTCCTGCCGGTCGATGCCGAAGACGGACAGCGGGATGGAGCTCTCGAAGATCGGGCCGCCGCCGAAGAGCAGTACGGCGACGATCTCGCGGCGGCGGCGCGCGGCCAGCTTGCGCGTCGTCCCAGGGCCGTGCGGTGGCTCCTGGCTCATGGAACTAAGCCCCCCTCAGTCGTCGCGTCCTTCCGGTCCTGCACGTTTCCCCCGCCGTGGTTAGCCAAGATCGAATCTACTGTGTCTGTCGAGGCTGACGGGCCAAGTTCACCACTCGCCGCTATGTCGACATGGCAACTTGGCGTGAAGCGTTCGATCACGAAGCGTTCCACTCGTCGGCGCCCCTGGGAAGAACGCCTCGCTCCGTGGTCGTCTGTCCGCGGGGTGCACTTGTTCGCCTCGATTCTCCCCGCCCTGGTGGGCGTTGCGGGGTCAGCCTCTGGCAAGTTGTGTACCACGGCTGGAAGTTGGCCGAAAAGCGCGGGGGCTCAGAAAGCGGCGACCGGAGCCCCGGGGGTGTGCGCCGCGCATCGGGGGGCGGACTGCGGCCGGTGTCATCTGCTCCTGTGCGCCCCTGTGCGCCCCCATGTCGGTAGGCCCGCGGCGACCCGGTCCGCCCCGCCGCGGGTGCCGTGCGCGGCCCGCCGGAAGAGGGCGCCCGGGCAGGCTCCGAGTGGTCCCGGGGAGGCGTGGAGGCGGCGGTGAGGCCGCCCCGGCGTTGCGCAACGCTTTCCGCTCCGGCATGCTGCACCGGCAGTGACCGCAGCCTCTGGGCAAAGGGGGAGTGCCGTCGTACCCTCAGGGGTATGGGCTGAGGAACATGCTTCCAGGACGTATTCCTAGGCACACGTGACGTAACCGATGGCTGGACACGAGATCCCCGACCCCGCGGACCGCAAGCGGCTCGCCGACCCGGCGGCGACGCCCCGGGCGGCGGACGAGACGCGCCACTCCTGCGACCCGGCGTTCCGGCACGGGGTCGTGGTGGGATTCGACGGCTCGGTCTCCAGCGAGCGGGCCCTGGCCTACGCCATCGGCATGGCGAAGCGCTCCGACTCCGGGCTGATCATCGTCCATGTCGCCAACCGGCTTCCGACGACCGTGTGGGCGGGCTGCGAGCCGCCGGTCTTCGTCGACGTCCCCGACCATCGCACCGAGGTGCTGGGCCTGGAACTGGCCTGCGCGGACCATCTGTCCGAGGTCCCCTGGATCCTCGTGGAGCGCGGTGGCGACATCTGCCACGAACTGGAGGAGGTCGGCTGCGAGTACGAGGCCGACGCCATCGTCGTGGGCTCCACACACGGCATCGTCGGCCGGTTCTTCGGCTCGGTCGCGGGCCGTCTCGCCCGCCGCGCGCGGCGCCCGGTCGTCGTCATCCCTTAGCGTTCGCCCCGCGGTGCCCTGCCAACCCGCCCCAGGCGGAGGCGAGTCGGCGAATCCGTCCCTGCCCGGAGGTGGATCGTGCGCCTGTGACGGGCATACAGACAGCATCATGCCGCCGCGCGGGAAGTGACGGTCCCACGCCGGTGGCCCACCGCCGGCGTGATGGGCGACGCCGGCGCAGGGAGGCGGTCCCCTCGTGCGCATGGTGGCACGCGTGAGGGGACCGCCCGCACGTTCCGCGGCCGGCAGCGTTCCCGGCCCGCTCCACCGCCCGTTCCCGCCGCCTACTCCACCGTCACCGACTTCGCCAGGTTGCGCGGCTTGTCGATGTCACGCCCCAGGGCCAGGGCCGTGTGGTAGGCGAGGAGCTGGAGCGGGACGCCCAGCAGGATCGGATCCAGCTCCACCTCGTTGCGCGGCACCACGACCGTATGCTCGGCCTTCTCCTGATCGGAGTGCGCCACGGCCAGGATGCGGCCGCCGCGGGCCCGGACCTCCTCCAGCGTGGCGCGGTTCTTCTCCAGCAGCTCGTCCTCGGGCACGACCGCCACGGTCGGCACGGCGGGCTCGATCAGGGCCAGCGGACCGTGCTTGAGCTCGGATGCCGGGTACGCCTCGGCATGGACGTAGGAGACCTCCTTGAGCTTCAGGGACGCCTCGCGCGCCACCGGGTAGCCGCGCACCCGGCCGACGAACATCATCGACTTCGCGTCCGCGTACCGGGCGGCCAGCTCCGCGATCTCCTCCTCCTTCTCCAGGATCCCGGTGATCTGGCCGGGCAGCCTGCGCAGCCCGGCGATGATCCGCCGGCCGTCGGCCACCGACAGGTCGCGGATGCGGCCGAGGTGGAGGGCGAGCAGCGCGAAGGCGACGGCGGTGTTGGTGAAGCACTTGGTGGACACCACGCACACCTCCGGCCCGGCGTGCACGTACACGCCGCCATCGGTCTCGCGGGCGATGGCCGAACCGACGACGTTCACCACGCCCAGCACCCGCGCGCCCTTGCGCCGCAGCTCCTGGACGGCTGCCAGGGTGTCGTAGGTCTCCCCGGACTGGCTGACGGCGATGTAGAGGGTGTCGGGGTCCACCACAGGGTTGCGGTAGCGGAACTCGCTGGCGGGCTCGGCGTCGGCGGGCACCCGGGCCAGCTCCTCGATCAGCTGGGCGCCGATCAGGCCCGCGTGGTAGGCCGAGCCGCAGCCGAGGATCTTCACCCGGCGCACCCCGCGCGCCTCGCGGGCGTCGAGGTTGAGGCCGCCGAGGCGGACGGTGGCGAAGCGGTCGTCGATCCGGCCGCGCAGCACCCGGTCCACGGCGTCGGGCTGCTCGGAGATCTCCTTGTGCATGTAGGTGTCGTGGCCGCCCATGTCGTACGACTGCGCCTCCCACTCCACCGTCGTGGGGACGGCGGAGGTGCGGCTGCCCTCGGTGGTGCAGGTGCGGTAGTCGCCGGCCTTGACGGTGGCCATCTCGCCGTCCTCCAGGGTGACCACCTGGCGGGTGTGGGAGACCAGGGCGGCCACGTCGGAGGCGACGAACATCTCGTGCTCGCCGATGCCGAGCACCACCGGCGAGCCGTTGCGGGCCACGACGATGCGGTCGGGGAAGTCGGCGTGCAGGACGGCGATGCCGTAGGTGCCCTCGATGTGGCGCAGCGCTTCGCGGACCCGCTCCTCCAGCGTCGGGGCCTGCGAGCGGCCGACGAGGTGGGCGAGGACCTCGGTGTCGGTCTCGGAGGTGAACTCCACGCCCTCGGCGGCCAGCCTCGCGCGCAGCTCCCCGGCGTTGTCGACGATGCCGTTGTGGACGACGGCCACCCGGCCGCCGGCGTCCCGGTGCGGGTGGGCGTTCTCGTCGCTGGGGGCGCCGTGAGTGGCCCAGCGGGTGTGGGCGATGCCGGTGGTGCCCGCGAAGCGCTCGGGCAGGCGCGACTCCAGCTCGCGTACGCGGCCCTTGGCCTTGACCGTGCGCAGACCCGCGGCCCGGCCGGTGCCGCTGCCGTGGACGGCGATGCCGGCGGAGTCGTAGCCCCGGTACTCCAGGCGCTGGAGGCCCTCCAGCAGGAGCGGGGCGGCGTCGCGCCCGCCGATGTATCCCACGATTCCACACATACGGGGTCCTTAGGTTCTCGGATGGTTCGCTTCGGGCACCCGGTTCTCGGGCGCCCGGCTCCTGGAGGGCTCTCGGGCGGCGGGCCGGCGCCGCGGGCGGCCGTCAGCCGTAGACGATGCGGCGCAGTTGCCGCAGGGAGAGTCCGGGCGGGGCCACCGCGCGGTACGGCAGTTCGGCCGTGATCCGCTCGAAGATCTCCTGGTTCGCCAGCCCCCGGGACTGCAGTTCGCGGTGGCGGCGGCGCACGAACTCCTCGACGGTCTCGTCGAAGTACGCCAGGACGTCCAGGACCACCCGGGCCGCCTCGCCGCGCCGGAGCGGCGTGGAGCGGACGAGGTGGTCCACGAGGTCGTCATGGGCGGAGGGGCGTTCGAGCACCCGTAGATACTGAGGCCCGTGCTCGCTCTTGCGCAAGAAATCTGCCCGATATCGGGCAGGAGTGAGGTGGAAGGGTGGAATCGGGGCCCGGCCGCCGGCCTCCCGCCGCCGTCTCACCGCCCCCTTGTCGCGCCCTCACCGACCCTCTCGCCGTCAGAAGCGGCGCAGTACGGCCTGCTTGGCCGCGGTGAACTCCTCCTCGGTGAGCACTCCGTCCCGGTGCAGCTCCCCCAGCTCACGCAGCCGTCGCAGCAGGACGTCGTGCTCGGCCCCCTCGGGGCCGAGCTCTTTCCCGGACCCGGACCCGGAACCCGAACCGGAACTGGCCCCGGTCCCGGACCCGGGCCGCGGGTCGTCCGAGGGCGGCAGGGCGGGAACGGACGCGGGGACCGGCGGGTGCGGCAGCCGGGCGGTGACGGCGGCGGCCAGCAGCACAGAGCTGACGTCCTTCGCCTGCCGGACGCCCCACAGCACCAGGCAGTTGGGGTCGTGGTCGGGCTTGAGCACGGCGTGCGGGCCCTTGGGGCGGAAGCGCACGAAGCCGTTCTCCAGCCCGACCGCCGGTGACCACTCCACACCCGCCAGCTCGTGCAGCGCGAGCGTTCGCGGTCCGGCGGAGGATTTGCTCCCCTCGGCCACCCAGTTCCAGTCGATCCGCACCAGGTCCCCGTCGAAGGAGGCCGTTCCGTCGGTGCCCTGCACCGTCAGCGGCACCGGCGGACCGGGCAGCAGATAGCGGCCGCACGGCTCGGCGACGGGTACCTGATCCAGCAGCAGGGCGTTGCGCAGCTCGTCCGCGAAGTACTCGGCGGCTCCGGCGCGGTCCGGCTCCACCTCAAGGCTGTACGGGTCGGCGGCGTCGGGCAGCCGTCCGCCGGCGGCCTGGAGGAGCGGATCGGCGCCGTGCCGCAGCCGCAGCCGCAGCCGCCCGGCCTTGCGGCCGGGCTCGTACGCGATCCCCGACACCGACTCCAGCGGCACCGCCACCTCGCCGAGCAGCCTCCGCAGCCTGTGCACGCTCTTGTGGTGCCCCGGCACGATGCGCACCGTGCCGCCGTCGAACGTCCAGTTCCCCGCCCGCTGGAGTATCTCGGTCATGCGGCGATTGTCCCAGCCGCCGGACCGGACCCCGCCCCTCGGTCCCGGTGTGCGCCGGTCCCGGTGTCCGTCAGTCCCAGTAGAGGCCGCGCAGACGTGAGGTGACGATGGTCACCGGGGTGTCGTCGCCCGGATCGGCGGGGTAGTAGGCGGCCTCGAAGCGCAGCTTCTCGCTGCGCGCGATGCTGCCGGAGTGGTGGAAGTCGGCGAAGGTGCTGCCCGGAGTGCCGATGCGCTCGATGATCCCGGACTCCCAGCGGGTGCCGTCCGCCCGGAGGTGGTAGAAGCGGCCCTGGATCGTGGACCCGGCCGGGAGGGTGGCGGTGAGGTGCGCCATCACCTGGTAGCGCGTCGCGCCGGTCAGGATGTCGGTGCCTTTGATGCCGAGGGTCTGCCACTGCCGGGGGGCGAGCCGGATGTCGCTGGTCTGGTACTCGCCGATCACCTTGGGCACGTCGTCCTCCTCGCTCCGGTCCCAGCCGGGGCTGTGGTTCAGGCGCTCGCGTACGCGGGCGCGCATCGTGTTCATGGAGAAACCGCGCGGGTCGACCTTGCCGGGCTGCCACTCCAGGTGCCCGATCACGGACTCGGCCTTCCAGCCGTGGTGGCGGCAGAGCGCGGCCGCGGCGCGTTCGATGGCGTCCAGCTGGGCCGCGGGCCAGGGGTCGCGGCCGTCGCCGAGGTTCTCGCACTCGAAGCCGTAGAAGTGGCGGTTGCCGTCGGTGTTCGCCTCGTTGTCCGGGGGGAGGGGCCTTTCGGCGATGACGGCGCGCAGGACGTCGTCGTCGCCCATGCCGGCGTGGTTGGCGCGGCCGTGGCCGACCAGGTGGACCCGCCCGTCCTTGGTGATCACCCCGTGGCACAGCGGGCCCGGAAGCGTCGAGTAGCCCCTGCGGCAGATCTCGACCGTCCGGGCCGACCCGGAGGTCACCGTGTGGTGGACCATCACGCCGTGCACCGGCCCCCACGGGCCCTTGTGGTTGCGGTTGTGAGTGCGCCAACTGCCGACCTCGACGACTCTGAGCCCCTCTTTCTTGAGCGCGGCGACGAATGCGCTCGCGCCGATGGGAGTAGCCATGTGTGTTCTCCCGACTACTTTTGGTGAGGTGCCTGTTCTTTTTCCTTACCCACTCCCGCGGGCGAGTCCGAAGGAGTGGCCAAGATTCTTTGAAGCCCTTCCGCCGCTCCCCGCGGCCGGGTCCCGCCGTCCGCGGGTGAGGGGGTGTTCGCCGCGAAGTGTCGAACAGTGTTAAGAATGGGCATGTGATCGGACTTTCCGGCCGATCTCGGGATTCACTGAGCCGACTGCTCGGCGCCCGGCGTCCACCGTTGGAACGGCACGAGGGCGGGAGAACGGGGGGCGGGGATCCCGGGGAGACGACGAGACGACCGCCGAAGCGGCACCCGGGCTCGCTGCTGGGCGTGCGCAGTCTGGCGGGCCAGGTGTTCGTCCTCCAGGCCGTCCTCGTCCTCCTGCTCGTCCTCGCCGCCGTCGCGGCCCTGGTGGTGCAGGCGCGCAACGACAGCACGCGGGAGGCGCGCAACCGGTCGATCGCGGTCGCCGAGGGGTTCGCCGGTGCGCCCGGACTGCCCGCGGCGCTCCGAAGCGACGATCCCACCGCGCGGCTCCAGCCGCTCGCCGAAGACGTCAGAGAGCGGTCCGGTGTGGACTTCCTCGTGGTGACGGACACCGACGGGATCCGCTACACCCACCCCAAGCCGGACCGGATCGGGAAGAAGTTCGTCGGCACCATCGAACCGGCGCTGCGCGGCGAGGTCGTCACCGAGGAGATCGTCGGCACCATCGGCCCTCTGGTGCAGGCGGTGGTCCCCGTCCGGAACGCGGACGGCTCGATCGTGGGCCTGGTCTCCGCGGGCATCACCGTCGAGAACGTCGAGGGCACCGCCGGAGGCCAGTTCCCGCTGCTCTTCGGCGCCTCCGCTGGAGCGCTGCTGTTGTCCATGGCGGGCACGGCGGTGGTCAGCCGGCGGCTGCTGCGCCAGACCCGCGGCCTGGGGCCCGGCGAGATGACCCGCATGTACGAGCACCACGACGCCGTGCTGCACGCCGTCCGCGAGGGTGTGCTGATCGCCGGCGCCGACGGCCGGCTGGTGCTCGCCAACGACGAGGCGCGCCGGCTGCTGGACCTGCCACCGGACGCCGAGGGGCGCCCCGTCGCCGGCCTGGGCCTCCCGCCGCCCCTCGGCGGACTGCTGGCCTCCGGACGGGTGGCCGTCGACGAGGTCCACATGGCGGGGGAACGCATGCTGGCCGTCAACCAGCAGCCCGTCGACCCCTACGGGGCCCCGTCGGGCAGCGTCGCGACGTTCCGGGACACCACCGAGATGCGGGTGCTCTCGGAGCGCGCCGAGGCGGCGGGCCGCAGGCTGAGGCTGCTGTACGACGCGGGCACGGGCATCGGCACCAACCTGGACATGGTGCGCACCGCCGAGGCACTGGCACAGGCCGCCGTGCCCCGGCTGGCCGACTTCGTCACCGTCGACCTGGCCGAGCCGGTGCTGCGGGGCGAGGAGCCCGCCGGCGAGGCGATGGACATGAACAGGGTGGCCGCCGCCGGGATCCGGGAGGTCCCTGCCTTCCACAGCAGGGGAGACCTCATCAGGCTCGCCCCCTCCACCCCGCAGGCACAGGGGTACGGGTCGGGGCAGGCGGTCCTGGAGGCCGACCTGGCCGGTACTTCCGGCTGGCGGGCGCAGGACCCCGAGCGTGCCCGGGAGATCCTGGCGGAGGGTGTCCACTCCCTGATCACGGCCCCCCTCCGGGCGCGCGGCATCGTTCTGGGGCTGGTCAACTTCTGGCGCTCGGAGAAGCCCGGGCCGTTCGACGGCGACGATCTGTCCCTGGCCGAGGAACTGGTGGTCCGGGCCGCGGTCGCCGTCGACAACGCCCGCCGCTACACGCGCGAGCACACCATGGCCGCCGCGCTCCAGCGCAGCCTGCTGCCGCGGGCCCTGCCCGAGCAGGAAGCGCTGGACGTCGCCTACCGCTACCTGCCCGCCCACTCGGGGGTGGGCGGCGACTGGTTCGACGTGATCCCGCTGTCCGGCGCCCGGGTGGCGCTGGTGGTCGGCGACGTGGTCGGCCACGGTCTGCACGCGGCCGCCACCATGGGGCGGCTGCGGACCGCCGTCCACAACTTCTCCGCCCTGGACCTGCCGCCCGACGAGATCATCGGGCACCTCGACGAACTGGTGAGCCGGAACGACCAGGAGGGGGACGGCGAGGACGGGACGCCGGGCGACACCCACGGGATGATGGGCGCCACCTGCCTGTACGCGATCTACGACCCGGCCTCCCGGCGCTGCGCCATGGCCCGGGCCGGGCACCCGCCTCCCGCGGTCGTCCGCCCCGACGGCACGGTGGAGTTCCCCGACACGCCCGTCAGCGCCCCTCTCGGACTGGGGGCGCCGCCCTACGAGTCGGCCGAGATCGAACTGACCGAAGGCAGCCGGCTGGTGCTGTACACCGACGGGCTGGTGGAGGACCGGGCGCGCGACATCGATGTCGGGCTGGACCTGCTGGCGCAGGCTCTGGCCGGAGCCGACCGCTCCCCGGAGGAGACCTGCGACGCGGTGACCGGGGCGATGCTGGCCGAGCGCCCGCGCGACGACATCGCCCTGCTCGTCGCCCGTACCCGGGCCCTGGCCGCCGACCGGACGGCGTCCTGGGACGTGCCCTCCGATCCCGCCGCGGTCTCCGCCGTACGTGACGAGGTCGCGCGGCGGCTGGCCGACTGGGGGCTGGAGGAGGCGGCGTTCACCACCGAGCTGATCCTCAGCGAGCTGGTCACCAATGCCATCCGGCACGCCACCGGGCCGGTGCGGGTCAGGCTGCTCAGGGCGGAGCGCAGTCTGATCTGCGAGGTCTCCGACACCAGCAGCACCTCGCCGCACCTGCGCCGCGCGGCGACGACGGACGAGGGCGGGCGGGGGCTGTTCCTGGTGGCGCAGCTCTCCGAGCGTTGGGGCACCCGGTACACCGGGACCGGGAAGGCCATCTGGGCCGAGCAGCAACTGCCCTCGGTCTGACCGGCCCGGCCGTCCGGCAGCCCGGCCGGAGGTTCGGGACCGGAGTGGGGGGCGCCGGCGACGGCGCCCCCCACCGGCCTGTCGGACCGCTCTGTCCGGTCCGTTCGCTCAGGAGGTGGCGACGCCCAGCTCGCGGGCGATCAGCATGCGCTGGACCTCGCTGGTGCCCTCGCCGATCTCCAGGATCTTCGAGTCCCGCCACATACGTGCCACCGGGTACTCGTTCATGAAGCCGTAGCCGCCGTGGATCTGAGTGGCCTCACGGGCGTTGGTGACCGCGATCTCCGAGGAGTACAGCTTGGCGATGGCCGCCTCCTTCTTGAACGGCTCGCCCGCCAGCAGCCGGGAGGCCGCGTCGCGCCAGGCGATACGGGCGGTGTGGGCGCGCATCTCCATGTCGGCCAGCTTGAACTGGATGGCCTGGTTGGCGCCGATGGGGCGGCCGAAGGCGCGGCGCTCCCCGGCGTACCGCACCGACTCGTCCACACAGCCCTGGGCCAGGCCGGTGGCCAGCGCGGAGATGGCGATGCGACCCTCGTCCAGGATGCGCAGGAACTGGGCGTAGCCGCGGCCCTCCTCGCCCAGCAGATTGGCGGCCGGGACCCGGACGTCGGAGAAGGACAGCTCGCGGGTGTCCGAGGCGTTCCAGCCGACCTTGGAGTAGGGCGCGGCGACGGTGAAGCCCGGAGTGCCGGAGGGGACGATGATCGAGGAGATCTCCGGGCGGCCGTCGGGCTTGCGGCCGGTGACGGCGGTGACGGTGACCAGGCCGGTGATGTCGGTGCCGGAGTTGGTGATGAAGCACTTGGTGCCGTTGATCACCCACTCGTCGCCGTCGCGCACGGCGGTGGTGCGGGTGCCGCCCGCGTCCGAGCCGCACTCGGGCTCGGTCAGGCCGAAGGCGCCGAGCATCTCGCCCGAGCACAGCTTCGGCAGCCACTGGCGCTTCTGCTCCTCGGTGCCGAAGCGGTGGACGGGCATGGCGCCCAGCGAGACGGCGGCCTCCAGGGTGATGGCGACCGAGGAGTCCACCCGGGCCAGCTCCTCCAGTGCCAGGCACAGGGCGAGGTAGTCGCCGCCCATGCCTCCGTATTCCTCGGGGAAGGGCAGGCCGAACAGGCCCATGCGGCCCATCTCGCGGACGATCTCGTAGGGGAACTCGTGGTTCTCGTAGAACTCCCCGATCTTCGGCGCGATGACGTCGTGCGCGAACTCCTCGACGGTGCGGCGCAGTTCCTCGTGCTCGGGGGAGAGGCGGTGGTCAAGGGACATGGCTGTCACTGCTCCTTGTGGGAGTCGCGGGAGACCTGGGTGTCCTGGGAGCCGGGGGTGTCGTGGACTCCCTGGGAGGAGAGGGCGCGGACGGTGCGGGACGGGCTGGGCCGGTCCAGCCGCTCGGCCATCCACACGCTGGTGGCGGTGAGGCGGCCGAGGTCGACCCCGGTGTCGATGCCGAGGCCGTGCAGCATCCACACCAGGTCCTCGGTGGCGAGGTTGCCCGTGGCGCTCCTGGCGTACGGGCAGCCGCCGAGCCCTCCGGCGGAGGCGTCCACCGTGGTGACGCCGTGCCGGAGGGCGGCCAGGGTGTTGGACAGGGCCTGGCCGTAGGTGTCGTGGAAGTGGACGGCGAGGCGGCCGGTGGGCACGCCCGCGTCGTTGAGGGCGGTCAGCAGGGCGGTGACATGGCCGGGGGTGGCCACACCGATGGTGTCGCCCAGGCTCAGCTCGTCGCAGCCGAGGTCGAGCAGTCGGCGGCAGACGCCGACCACCTGCGCGATGGGCACCGGGCCCTCCCACGGATCACCGAAGCACATCGACAGATAGCCGCGCACCCCGGCGCCCGCCTCCTTCGCACGTGCGACCACCGGCTCGAACATCGCCAGGGCCTCGTCGACGGTGCGGTTGAGGTTGGCCCTGGCGAAGGACTCGGTGGCGCTGCCGAAGACGGCGATCTCGCGGACGCCGAGGGCCAGAGCCCGCTCCAGGCCGCGCTCGTTGGGCACGAGCGCGGGCAGCCGTACGGCATCGGCGCCCGCCCGGTCGGCGAGATCGGCCACGGCCGGGAACAGCTCCTCGGCGTCGGCCAGTTGGGGCACCCATTTGGGATGGACGAAGCTGGTCGCCTCGATGGTGCGCAGCCCGGCGCCGGCGAGCCGGCGGATGAACTGGGCCTTCACCTCGACGGGAACGGTCGACTGTTCGTTCTGCAGCCCGTCGCGCGCGCCCACCTCGTGGATGCGGACGCGGTCCGGAAGCCCCTCGGCCGGAACGGCCATGGGCAGACCCTCGATCATCGCGCGGCCTCCTTCTTGGGCTCCCCGGGCTCCCCGGGCTCCCCGGGCTTCTCCGTCTCCTTCGGTCCCTCCGACGGCGCGGAGTCCTTCGGCTCGACGACGGCGAGCACCTGGTCCATGGCGACCGTGCTGCCCGCGGTGACGTCCAGTTCGGTGACGACCCCGTCGCAGGGGGCGGCGATGACGTGTTCCATCTTCATCGCCTCCACCACCAGCAGGCTCTGGCCGACGGTGACCTCCTCGCCGACGGCCGCCTTGACGACGGTGACCGTGCCGGGCATCGGCGCGGTCAGGGCGTCGGCGCCGTGCGCCCCCGCGCCGCCCCGCAGGGCCGCCTCGACCGGGTCGTGGTCGGCCAGGTGCCAGCTCTGCCCGTCGCGGCCGAGCCAGCGGCTGCCGCCGGAGCGGGCGTGGGCGAAGGAGTGGGTCACCCCGTCCCAGGTCAGCAGCGCGCGACCGGAGTCCTCACCGGAGCCACCGCTGACATCACCACCGCCTTCCGACCGCAGCACGGCACTCACCGGCCCGGCGTCCCCGATACGGACCTCGGCGCCGTCGGCCCGCCCGCGCACCCGCACGGCCACCGGCTCGTGGCCCGGTATCCGCAGATGGTGGACCGTCCAGGCGGGCTCGCCGCCCAGTCGCCAGCCGGTCGGCGCGGAGAACGGGTCCGTCCAGCCGGCCGGACCGCCCGTGGAGGCGGGGGCGGAGGGCTCCAGAGCGGCGTGCCGCAGCAGCGCCGCCGCCGCGTACACCTCGTCGGGCACGGCCGACGGCAGCAGTGAGGCTGCGTCGCGGTCCACCAGGCCGGTGTCCAGCTCCCCGGAGACCACCGCCGGGTGGGCCAGCAGGGCGCGCAGGAAGGCGGTGTTGGTGTCCACGCCCAGCACGGTCGTCTCCGCCAGTGCCGAGCGCAGCCGCCGCAGCGCGGAGGCCCGGTCCGGGCCGTGGGCGATCACCTTGGCGAGCATCGGGTCGTAGACCGTGCCCACCTCGGTGCCCTGCGCGAGCCCGGAGTCCGTACGGACGCCCTCGCCCGAGGGCTCCGACAGCAGATGGACGGTGCCGGCCGAGGGTAGGAAGTCCACCTTCTCGCCGGTGGCGCGCGCCGTCTCCGCGCAGATGCGGGCCTCCACCGCGTGCCCGGCCAGCCGGACGTCCTCCTGGCCGAAGGCCAGCGGCTCGCCGGCCGCCACCCGAAGCTGCCACTCCACCAGGTCCAGGCCGGTGATCAGCTCCGTCACCGGGTGTTCGACCTGGAGGCGGGTGTTCATCTCCATGAAGCAGTAGGCGGCCGGATCGCCGCCGGGGACGATGAACTCCACCGTGCCGGCGCCCCGGTAGCCGCAGGAGCGGGCGGCGCGTACGGCCGCCTCGCCCATCGCGGCGCGGGTGGCCGGATCCAGCAGCGGGCTGGGCGCCTCCTCGATGATCTTCTGGTGGCGGCGCTGGAGGCTGCACTCGCGCTCGCCCAGGTGCACCACGGTGCCGTGGCCGTCGGCCAGGACCTGGATCTCGATGTGCCGGGGCCGGTCGATCCACCGTTCCACCAGCAGGGTGTCGTCGCCGAAGGCGCCGCGGGCCTCGCGCCGCGCGGCGGCGATCTCCTCGGCCAGCAGCGCCTCGTCGCGCACCAGCCGCATGCCCTTGCCGCCGCCGCCGGCCGAGGGCTTGAGCAGGACCGGCGTCCCGATCTCCAGCGCCGCGGCGGTCAGTTCGGCGTCGGTCAGACCGCTGCCGCTGCTGCCGGGCACCACCGGCACCCCGGCGGCCCGCACCGTCTCCTTGGCGCGGATCTTGTCGCCCATCAGCTCGATGGCGTCGGCGGGCGGGCCGACGAAGACCATCCCGGCCGC
This sequence comes from Streptomyces shinuiensis, assembly GCF_043660855.1. NCBI lineage: Bacteria > Bacillati > Actinomycetota > Actinomycetes > Kitasatosporales > Streptomycetaceae > Streptomyces > Streptomyces shinuiensis. Next base: position 3,925,559 of record NZ_JBIHML010000001.1, read on the forward strand.
CTCCACCGCGCGGGCGAAGGCGGCGTTCTCGGCGAGGAAGCCGTAGCCGGGGTGCACCGCCCGGGCGCCCGTGCGCCGGGCGGCCTCCAGCAGTCTCCCGGCCGACAGATAGCTCTCGGAAGCCACCGCCGGGCCGATCCGCACCGCGGTGTCCGCCTCCCGTACGTGCCGGGCGTCGGCGTCCGCGTCGCTGAAGACGGCGACCGAGCGCACGCCCAGCCGCCGCAGCGTGCGGATGACGCGGACGGCGATCTCGCCGCGGTTGGCGACCAGCACCGTGTCGAACATGGAACGCATCCCCCTCACATCCGGAAGACGCCGTAGCCGGGCGCCGCGGGGTCCTTCTCGGGCAGTGGCGCGTTCGCGCACGCGGTGAGCGCGAGGCCGAGCACCGTACGCGTCTCCAGCGGGTCGATCACACCGTCGTCCCACAGCCGCGCGGTGGCGTAGTAGGCGTTGCCCTGGGTCTCGTACTGCTCGCGGACGGGCGCCTTGAAGGCGTCCTCCTCCTGGGCGCTCCACTCCTCGCCGCGCGCCTCCAACTGGTCGCGCTTGACGGTGGCCAGCACCGACGCGGCCTGCTCGCCGCCCATCACCGAGATCTTGGCGTTGGGCCACATCCACATGAAGCGCGGCGAGTACGCCCGGCCGCACATCGAGTAGTTGCCCGCTCCGTAGGAGCCGCCGACGACGACCGTCAGTTTGGGCACCCGGGTGCAGGCCACGGCCGTCACCATCTTGGCGCCGTGCTTGGCGATGCCGCCCGCCTCGTAACTGCGGCCCACCATGAAGCCGGAGATGTTCTGGAGGAACACCAGCGGTATGCCGCGCTGGTCGCACAGCTCGATGAAGTGCGCGCCCTTCTGGGCGGACTCGGCGAACAGGATGCCGTTGTTGGCGACGATCCCCACCGGGTGGCCGTGGATGCGGGCGAAGCCCGTCACCAGCGTCGTGCCGTACTCGGCCTTGAACTCGGCGAACCGGGAGCCGTCCACGGTGCGGGCGATGACCTCCCGCACGTCGTAGGGGGTGCGCGAGTCCACCGGGACCGCGCCGTAGAGCCCGGCCGGGTCGGCCTTCGGCTCCTCCACCGGCTCCACCGGCCACGGCAGCGGGCCGCGGCGGGGGAGGGTGGAGACGATCTGCCGCACGATGCGCAGGGCGTGGGCGTCGTCCTCGGCGAGGTGGTCGGTCACCCCCGAGGTGCGCGAGTGGACCTCGCCGCCGCCCAGCTCCTCGGCCGTGACGACCTCGCCGGTGGCGGCCTTCACCAGCGGCGGACCGCCCAGGAAGATCGTGCCCTGGCCACGCACGATCACGGCCTCGTCGCTCATCGCCGGCACGTAGGCGCCGCCCGCCGTGCAGGAGCCGAGGACGGCGGCGATCTGCGGGATGCCCGCGCCGGACATCCGTGCCTGGTTGTAGAAGATCCGCCCGAAGTGCTCGCGGTCGGGGAAGACCTCGTCCTGCATGGGCAGGAAGGCGCCGCCCGAATCCACCAGGTACAGGCACGGCAGCCGGTTCTCCAGGGCCACCTCCTGCGCGCGCAGGTGCTTCTTCACCGTCATCGGGTAGTACGTGCCGCCCTTGACCGTGGCGTCGTTGGCGACGACCACCACCTCGCGGCCCGACACCCGCCCGATGCCGGCGATCACGCCGGCGGCCGGGGCCTGCCCGTCGTACATCCCGTCCGCCGCGAGCGGGGCCAGCTCCAGGAAGGGCGACCCCGGGTCCAGCAGAGTGTCCACCCGGTCCCGCGGCAGCAGTTTGCCGCGCGCGGTGTGCCGCGCCCGTGCCCGCTCGCCGCCGCCCAGCCGTGCCGCGGCGAGCTTCTCGCGCAGCCGCGCGGCCAGCTCGCGGTGCGCGGCCTCGTTCGCCCTCGCCGCCTCCGACGCCGGATCCACGGCGCTGACCAGCGGAGGTGCCTGCTGCATCCCTTCGAGCCCCCTTGCCCGGTTAGTGAGCGTTAACCTCGCCATCAGGTTAACGCTCGCTAACCCGGCTGTCTACAATTCCCCTATGACGACCAGGACCGACGCCCCCACCCGCCGAGAGCAGATCCTCGGCCAGGCCGCCCGCCTGTTCGCCGAGCGCGGGTTCCACGGCGTCGGCGTGGACGAGATAGGCGCGGCGGTCGGCATCAGCGGCCCCGGCCTCTACCGCCACTTCGCGGGCAAGGACGCGATGCTCGCGGAGCTGCTGGTGGGCATCAGCGAGCGGCTGTACTCCGGCGGGCGCAGGTGTCTGGCGGAGTCCTCCGGGGCGGGCCTCGCGCCGGGGGCGACGCTGGACGCGCTCATCGGCCGCCACGTCGACTTCGCCCTCGACGACCGCGCCCTGATCACCCTCCACGACCGCGAGCTCGACCGGCTGCGCGACAGCGACCGCAAGCTGGTGCGCCAGCTCCAGCGCCAGTACGTGGAGCTGTGGGTGGGCGTCGTGCGCCAGGTGCACCCGGAGCTGCCGGAGAAGGAGGCCCGCGCCTCCGTCCACGCCGTCTTCGGCCTGCTGAACTCCACCCCCCACCTGAGCCGCCCCTCCTCCCTGCCGGACCGCGAAGCGGCGGCCGCCCTCCTGCACCGGCTGGCCCGCGGCGCCCTCGCCGCCGCGGCGGACGCGGCCGGGGGCGGTGCTGCGGACGCCGCCTCGGACGGCGGCTCCGGCGCCCCGGCGGGCGCCGGGCCGCGCGCCGAGAGCTGACCCCGGCCCCCGCCCGTGCCCGCCCGTCTCCGCTCCCTCGCGTATGACACCGCCCACAGTGGCGGGCAACCGCCGGAACACCCCTGGACAGCCGATTCGACCCTTCGGTAACTTGCGTCTGAGCAAGCGCTTAGTTTTTCCGGCTAGTTTTCCGGCCCCAGGAGGCGATGACGTGCGTCGCACGGTGTTCAACGAGGACCACGAGGCGTTCCGCGAGACCATCCGCGACTTCATCGCCGCCGAGGTCGTGCCCCACTACGAGCAGTGGGAGAAGCAGGGCTACGTCCCCCGCGAGCTCTACCTCAAGCTCGGCGAGCTGGGCGTCTTCGGCATCGAGGTGCCCGAGGAGTACGGCGGCGCCGGCGAGACCAGCTTCAAGTACAGCGCCGTCATCTCCGAGGAGACCGCCCGCGCCGGCGTCAGCTTCGGCGGCTCCGGTGTCCACACCGCGCTGTGCCTGCCCTACCTGCTGAAGTACGCCGACGAGGAGCAGAAGCAGCGCTGGCTGCCCCCCTTCGTCACCGGCGAGATGATGACCGCCATCGCCATGACCGAGCCCGGCGCCGGCTCGGACCTGGCCGGGATGAAGACCACCGCGAAGCTGTCGGAGGACGGCACGCACTACATACTCAACGGCGCCAAGACCTTCATCACCGGCGGCGTCCAGGCCGACCGCGTCCTGGTCTGCTGCCGCACCGCCCCGCCGACCCCCGAGGACCGCCGCGGGGGCATCTCCATCCTGGTGGTGGACACCGGGAGCGAGGGCTACGCCGTCGGCCGCAACCTCGACAAGCTGGGCCTGAAGTCCTCCGACACCGCCGAGCTGTCCTTCACCGATGTCCGTGTCCCCGCCCGGGACCTGCTCGGCGAGGAGGGCAAGGCGTTCTCCTACCTCACCCACAACCTCCCGCAGGAGCGCCTGGGCATCGCGGTCGGCGCCTACGCGCAGTCCGCCGCCGCCGTCCGCTTCGCCCAGGAGTACGTCAGGGACCGCACGGTCTTCGGCAAGCCCGTGGCCTCCTTCCAGAACACCAAGTTCGTGCTCGCCGACTGCCGGGCGGACGTGGACGCCATGCAGGCGGTCGTGGACCGCGCCCTGGAGGCGCTGGACGCCGGGGAGCTGACCCCCGCCGACGCCGCCTCCGTCAAGCTGTTCGCCACCGAGACCGCCGCCAAGGTCATCGACAAGTGCCTCCAGTTGCACGGCGGTTACGGCTACATGCGGGAGTACCCGATCTCCCGCCTGTACGCCGACACCCGCGTCACCCGCATCTACGGGGGCACCAGCGAGGTCATGCGGTCCATCATCGCCAAGTCGATGGGCCTGTGACAGGCCCGGGCTCAGGCCGGGTACGGAACCGAGTAGAGGAAACACCCCTTCCATGAGCGACAACGGCACGGACGGGGGCGCCGGCCGGACGCCCCCGTCCGCCCTGCTGGACCTGGTCGGCCTGCTCGACCTGGAGCGGATCGACCGCGACATCTTCCGCGGCCAGAGCCGCCAGGCGGTCATCCCCCGGGTCTTCGGCGGGCAGGTGGCCGCGCAGGCGCTCGTCGCGGCCTTCCGCACCGTCCCCGACGACCGGCTCGCGCACTCGCTGCACGCCTACTTCCTGCGCCCCGGCGACCCGGCCGCGCCGATCGTCTACACGGCCGACCGCATCCGCGACGGGCGGTCCTTCACCACCCGCCGGGTCGTCGCCGTCCAGCACGGGCAGCCGATCTTCCACCTGTCGGCGTCCTTCCAGACGGACGAGGACGGGCTGGAGCACCAGGAGCCGATGCCGGCCGCCCCGGACCCGGAGACACTGCCGAACTCCACCGACCTGCTGCCGCGCCACGCCCATCTGTTCAGCGACCCCGGCGTCGCCGACCGCCTCGCCGAGGCGCGGGCGGCGGTCGACCTGCGCTACGTCACCCAGCCGCCGTACGCGACGGCCGGGCAGCCGCGCGAGCCGCGCTCCCAGGTGTGGTTCCGCACGGCCGGCAAGCTCGACGGCGACCTCGACCGGCCGATGCTCCACCTCTGCCTGGCCGCCTACGTCTCCGACATGAGCCTGCTGGAGCCCGTCCTGCTCGCCCACGGACGCGGCGGCTGGGCGGTCGGGGACGTGGTGGGCGCGAGCCTGGACCACGCGATGTGGTTCCACCGCCCCTTCCGGGTGGACGAGTGGCTGCTGTACGACCAGTCCAGCCCCACCTCCCAGGCCGGCCGCGGACTGGGCCACGGCCGGATCTTCACCGCCGACGGGCGGCTGGCGATCACGGTGATGCAGGAGGGCGTGGTGCGGGTGCCGCGCGGCTGAGGGCGGCGTGCTCAGCGTGGTGCGGTGCTTCCGGGACTAGGAGGCGAACGTCCAGAAGAAGACGAGCGAGAAGAAGGCCGCGAGCCCGGTGCCCACGAAGAACCTGAGCACGTCGAACACATCCACGAGGACCAGCCTGGACTCGCCGTTGACCACCCCCCGGTGCGCCGGGTTTCCGGGACTGTAGGCGACGAGCGCGGTCTCCCCCACTTTCAGCGGAGGGCGGGGGTGGGGGCCGGTGAGCGCCTCGCGAGTGCGTCCCTCGGCGTCCTCGTACCGCACCACACCGACCACGGCGCCGTTGACCGTCCACTGGTAGCCGGTGCAGATGCCGACGGTCGTCTCACCGTGCCGCACTCCGTGCCGCTCCCGGACGATGAACACCAGACGCCGGATTCCGCCCTGCAGGAAGTACACGGACAGCGCAGCGGATATCGCCCCCAGCAGAAAGAGCATCCCCCGAACCTACCAACGGGCGGGAGGATCCCGGAGCGGCCTTTCGCGGTAACTCCGGAGCCTTTTCGGGGAAGAGGAACCGCCCGGTCGCGGCGACGGGAAAACCGCCGCGGTGATGCCCCGGAGCACGCGGGAGAACGATGGCCACGGTGGCCGGGGAAGAGCGGGGCGGCTCCTCGCCCGGCCGCGCGGGCTCCCGGGCGGAATACCGGCGCCGCCCGCCGCCGCGCTACGCGGGCGTCAGCCCCGCCGCCTCCAGCAGATAGGCGGTCATCGGCTCGTAGTAGCGCGGATTGATCACATGGTCGTCCAGGGGGACGGTGACCGCGAGGGTGCCCTCCGCCTCGCCGAGGAAGAGCGCCGGGTCGTTGCAGTCGGCGAAGCCGACCGTGGTGATGCCGCGCTGCGCCGCGCAGCCCGCCCAGCCGTGGTCGGCGAAGACCAGGTCCGGCAGCGGCTCGCCCTCGCGCTGGAGGGCGTCGAGGATCGCGGTCATCGGCTCGGGGGAGTGGGTGTGCCACAGCGTCGCCCCGCGCTCGTGCATCGCGATGTCCGCGAGCTGCACCACCACGCCCTGGTCCGCGATCAGCCCCAGCGGCACCCGTACGATCTCGCACCCGGCCGGCCGCAGCGCGTTCGCCACCCTGCTGTGCAGATCGATCAGCGCGCCCGGGTGACCGGTGGCGAACAGCACCCGGCGGCCGGCCTCCGCCGCCTTGCGCAGTTCGGCCGCGGCCCGGTCCAGGGCGGCCACCGTCAGCTCCGGGTCGATGGTGTCCTGGCCCTGGCGGTGCCCGGGATCGTCGACGACTCCGCAGCGCTCGGCCATCACCGCCAGCACGTCCTGCTCGTCACTCCAGCGGTCGCCCAGCTCCAGGCCCAGCCAGTAGTGCCGGTCGCCGTTGGCGAGCCGGCGGTAGTGGTCCAGGTTGTTCTCGCGCGGAGTGGCGACCTCCCCGGCGATACGGGTGCGGACGAGGTGGTCGATCAGCTCGGAGCGGGAGGGGGCGGCGGTTATCGGCATGGGGGCATTGTCCCCCGAGGGGGCCCGCCGGGCGATCCGCTTCGGCCCGCGGCGCCCGGCCGCACACCCGCCGCACCCGCACGGCGTCCCCACCGCATCCGCCGCCTGATGTACAGGCCGTCCAAAAGGGGACGGGCGGCTGTCGGATCCGTACATGTCCGCCGGGGCGGGCCCCTGCCTACCCTCGGCCGCATGAGCAGCGACCAGCAGCAGCCCCGCGGACCCGTCGACTCCTCCCGTATCCCGCGCTTCGCGGGCCCGGCGACCTTCGCCCGCCTGCCCCGCCTGGACGAGGTGGGCCGCGCAGACGTCGCCGTCGTCGGGGTGCCCTTCGACTCGGGCGTCTCCTACCGGCCCGGCGCCCGCTTCGGCTCCAACGCCGTCCGCGAGGCCTCCCGTCTGCTGCGGCCCTACAACCCGGCCCAGGACGCCTCGCCCTTCGCGCTCGCCCAGGTCGCCGACGCGGGCGACATCGCCGCCAACCCCTTCGACATCCACGAGGCGGTCGAGACGGTGGAGGCGGCGGCCGGCGAACTGCTGGACACCGGCGCCCGGCTGATGACGCTGGGCGGCGACCACACCATCGCCCTGCCCCTGCTGCGCGCGGTGGCCCGTGAGCACGGCCCCGTCGCCCTGCTCCACTTCGACGCCCACCTGGACACCTGGGACACCTACTTCGGCGCCGAGTACACCCACGGCACGCCCTTCCGGCGCGCGGTGGAGGAGGGCGTCCTCGACACCTCCGCGCTCTCCCACGTCGGCACCCGCGGCCCGCTGTACGGCAAGAAGGACCTCACCGACGACGCCAAGATGGGCTTCGGCATCGTCACCTCAGCCGACGTGATGCGGCGCGGCGTGGACGAGGTGGCCGACCAGCTCCGCCAGCGCATCGGCGACCGCCCGCTGTACGTCTCCATCGACATCGACTGCCTCGACCCGGCCCACGCCCCCGGCACCGGCACCCCGGAGGCGGGCGGCATGACCTCCCGCGAGCTGCTGGAGATCCTGCGCGGGCTGGCCTCCTGCAACCTGGTCTCGGCCGACGTGGTCGAGGTCGCCCCCGCCTACGACCACGCCGAGATCACCTCGGTGGCCGCCTCCCACACCGCCTACGAGCTGACGACGATCATGTCCCGGCAGATCGCGGCCGAGCGGGAGTCCGCGCAGGGGTAGGGACGGCCGGCGGCCCCCGTGGTCACCGCGGGGACCGCCGGTGACCACGGGGGCCGCCGAGGCAGGCGTCGCAGGGCTCGGCGGGCGGCTGCGGCGTCAGTGCGCGGGAGAGGACGACGCCGGTGACGGCGACACCGGTGGTGAAGGCCAGCAGGCCGAGGAACACGGTGCTCATCACGTCGCCCGGCCGGCGCGTGTGCCGCGCAGTTCGAACCACACGCTCTTGCCGGAGGGTTGGAGTCCGCCGTGCCACACCGTCCCCCAGGCGGCGGCGAGTTCCCGGACCAGGAGGAGGCCGCGGCCGTGCTCGGCCTCGGGCGGTATGCCGGCTCCGGGGGACGAGGGGCGCCCGTGGTGTCGTCGTCCTGGACGGACACCCTGATCCGGTCTCTTCCGACCGTCGCCTTGAGGGTGAGCAGCGGCACCTTCGTGTGGAGGTGGACGTTCGAGACGACCTCGGAGACCAGCAGCCGGGCCGTCTCCGCCAGCGCCGAGTGGCCGCTGGCGTCGAGCAGTCCGGCCACCATGTCCCGCGCGACCTTCACGGTCTCCGGGATGTTCGGGGCCCGCAGCTCGTAAGTGCGGGCCCGCTGAAGCGCGTTGACGAGCACGGTGGCGGGTGTCGGGTCGGTCATGGTGCCCCCTGTGAACGGATACGGTCGCCGCTCGCGCTCGCCACCGTGGCCCTGTCGTCCCCCGAGCACACCCGTGGACGGGCGCGTACGGACGACCGCACTGCGGATTTACCGGCATGCGTAGCGGTACGGGTACGGACAGTAGGGTACACATGTGTACCGGTACAAGGTTGCGGAAGATTTTCCCTCGTGCGAGTGGCGTCGTGATATAGGTACGCGGCAGGCGCGAAGGCGGCTACGGAAAGGGACTGTTGGAGCCATGCCCCCAAGAGATGCCCCCACCGTCAGACAGATGCGGTTGGGTGCGGAGCTGAGGAAACTCCGGGAGCGGGCGGGCAAGACCGCCCGGGAGGCCGCCGGTCTACTCGGTGTCGACCACGCGAGGGTGAGCAACATCGAGTCGGGGCGCATGGGGATCAGCGAAGAGCGCATCCGCCGCCTCGCCACCTTCTACGCTTGCATGGACGCTGAATATGTCGATGCCCTCTGCGCCATCGCGCGGGAGCGGCGTGGAGCGTTCTGGTGGGAGGAGTACCGCGGTGTCCTGCATCCCGCCTTCCTGGATATCGCCGAGTTGGAGCACCATGCTGCCTACCTGCGGTCCATCCAGACGCTCTCGATGCCCGGGCTTCTCCAGACGGAGGAGTACGCGCGGACCCTGTTCAGCAGTGTGGTGACGAGCCTGCCGGCCGAGGAGATCGAGGCGAGGGTCGAGTACCGGATGAGGCGCCAGGCGATCCTGGACAGAGACAGTCCCCCACCGCTTGACATGGTCATCCACGAAGCGGCTCTGCGAATGCGCTTCGGTGGCCGCGAGGTGACTCAGGGGCAGCTTCGGCATCTTCTGGAGGCGTCCGAGCGCCCTGCGGTCACGATTCGGGTCATGCCCTTCAGTACCGAGCGGTTCATCGAGGTGACGCAGCCGATCCTCTATGCGGGAGGGGTCGTTCCCCAACTGGACACCGTTCAGATGGACACCCATCTGGGTGGAAGCTACTGGGACGCGGAGGCAGAGCTTCAGCGGCACCGGAAGCTGCTCGACGTGGCGGAGAGCGTCTCGCTCGGGGAAGAGAAGTCGAGGGACGTCATCCACCGCATCGCGCGAGAACTGTGAGGGAGTTCGGTATGGCCGAAGAACTCGAATGGCAGAAGTCCTCGTTCTCGGGGAACGAGGGTCCCAACTGTGTGGAGGTCGCGCGGCGGGGCGACGACCTGCTCATACGGGAGAGCGACGAGCCGGGGCTCGTCCTCGCCACGAGCCGGGCGGGTCTGGCCGCGTTCATCGCGGGGATCAAGGCTGGGGAGTTCGACCGCTTCGCGCGCTGATCCCCTCGGCGCGGCGGTTTCGCGGCGGCCGAGGCCCGCACCGGGCATGCCCGCCGCCGGGCGCCGGTCAGCGGGGCCTGAGGCCGTGCAGCAGGTGGTGGACCAGGTCGTCGGTCATGCCGAGGGCCTCGGCCGGCTCCAGCATGCCGCCCGCCGTGAAGCCGGCGATGCCGTGCAGGGCGGCGCCGGTGAAGAGGGTCAGGCGTTCCGGGTCGGCCTCGACGATCTCGCCGCGCCGCTGCGCGTCCGCGATCACCCGTTCGAAGAAGCCCACCGTCCGGTCGACCCCGGCGGCCATCTGCCCGGCGGCCTCGGGCTCGTGCTTGCGGGCGTACATGAAGGCCAGGAGCTCGGCGTTCCCGGCGGCGAAGGCGAGGTAGGCGCGGGCGAGGGCGGTCAGGCGGGGCTGGAGCGGGAGCGCGGGGTCGTCGGCGCCTTCGAGGGCCCGGGCCAGCCGGTCGTAGCCGGCCAGGGCCAGGGCGTCGAGCAGGGCCTGTTTGTCCTTGAAGTGGCGGCCGGGCGCGGCGTGGCTGACACCGGTCTCGCGGGCCAGCTCGCGCAGGGACAGGGAGGCGACCCCCTTCTCCCGCAGGGTGCGCTCGGCGCTCTCCAGCAGGGCGGCGCGCAGGTCGCCGTGGTGATAGGGGCGGCTTCGGGACATGCGGGCCATCGTATCCCGATGTTGACGCCGACATCATTGTTGTCATTGTCCATTTTGAGGCCATGGCGGCCGATGAGGACAAGTGGTGGAACGCCGCCCACCTCCCCGGTCTCGCCGGCCGCACGGCCGTCTTCACGGGCGCCGACAGCGGCATCGGACCCCACCGCGGCGGACGCGCCGGCCCGGGCGGGCGCGCATGCGGTGTTCGCCGTACGGGACGTGGAGCGGGGCCGCGCGGCGACGGTGACGGCGGACCTGCCCGGCGCGGGCTGCGTCGGCCCGGACGGGGGGCGGAGGCGCGGGGCGGGCCGATGCCGGTGGTGCGCAGTGCGGCGGCCGGCGATCCGGTGGCGGCGCGACGGCTGTGGGTGATGTCGGAGGGGATGACGGGAGTCGGCTTTCCGGTGGTGACCGCAGGTCGCTGAGGGCACTGAGGGTGCTGGGGTGCTGGGGCGCGCGCCCGGGCCGGGCGGAGGTGGTCGAAGCGACTGTTGCGGCTGCAACCGCTTCCGGAAGTGTGGCCGCGGCGTACCGCCGCGCGGGTTCCGCCGACCGGAACCCCTTGTTTTTCGGTCACGTTTGGAACGTTGCGTATCCGGACGTATGCACAGCGTTTCGAGGCCGGCGAAAGTGATCGATCGAAACATCGCTGGTGATCGGTGTATGCGCCCTGTACCCCCGGGGGTTACAGCAGGCTACTCATTTAATACGCAACGTTACTCGAAATGATCGTCGAAGGTGCATCCGGCGCCGCTTGCCGACAGACTCACGTTCGCTATCCGTTACACACCGACGGAAGGACGCGTCATGCGGAAAGCGGTGAAGTGCGCCCTGGTGAGCGGCCTGCTGGCCATGGGCACGCTCGCCCCGCTGTGCGGTGCGGCGCTCGCGGCGCCGGCGCCCCACGCGCCCTCGGCGCTGGTGCTCGCCGCCGCGCCGGAGCGCACGGGGGAGGCGGGCGGCGCGGGCGCGCCGGTCTGCGCCCCCGATGGTCCCGGAAGCCCAGGGAGTCCGGGGGACCCCGGGGGCTGTTCCACGCCGGAGGTCCTCTGCGTGTGGCCGGACGGCGCGAAGGGGGACGGCGCGGAGGTGTTCGCCATCTGACGGAACCTTCCGGCGGAAACCGGGGCCCGCGCCACCTGGGACCCCACTGAAGCGGCCGGTCGCCGTGCACGCCCCGGACAGGCGGCGCGAGCGGGCCGGCGGGCCCCGCGGTCACCTCCTCACCGCGGGGCGGGCCGAACGAGCGGACGGGCGGAGAGCCGGTCCTGTGGGGGGTGCTGGCACGCACCGCCCGTCGACGCCGCGGCCTCACCGAGGGCGCGGTCCGGAGAGAATGCCTGGCTCTCCGGACCGCGCCCCTTTGCTCGCTCCGAGGTGGATCAGATGGCGACGACGGTGAGCAGGCGGTCGAGCCCCTTGAAGTCATCGGGGTTGCGAGTGAACAGCGGCAGGCCGTGGATCGAGGCGATCGAAGCGATCATCAGGTCCATGCGGCGCGGCCGCGGATCACGTCCGGTGGCGATCGTCAGTGTCACAAACGTGCCGTAGCGCGCCGTGGCTTCCTTGTCGAAAGGGAGGGGCTCGAAATCGGCGGTGGCCGCGGCCAGTACTTCGCTTCGTGCCGCCCGGGCGGCCGGGTCCCTTGCCGTGGCGACCCCCTGGTGCAGTTCGGCAAGGGTGATGGCGGTGAGTTCGGGGACACGGGGAAGCCGCTCGGCCGGCAGCAGGTCGAGATCGATGTACGCGCAGGTGTCCAGAACTCCTGCCTGGTGGCGGTCAGCCACGACGACGCTCCCAGGGGTCATCATCGCCGACACGGTCCTCGCTGCCGAAGAATTCGCCGGCCTCCCTCCGCATGGCGGCGTAATCGATGCGAGGCAGTTTCCGATGTTTGGCCACCAACTCCTCCGCGGTCATCTTGCGCCTGCGGGCGAGGGGGCGCAGCTCAGCGATCTCTATGCCGTTTCTGGTGATGTGGTAAGTCTCGCCCGCTTCGACCGCGTTCATCACGGCGGCGGAGTTGTTGCGGAACTCGCGCTGATTGATGACCTTCATGAAGGCAATGTAGCACCAAGTGTCATGAGGTGCTACACCGGCTTCGTCGGGTCCGTCTTCCCGCCGGCGGGATGAAATACGGTCGCCCGCGCGTTGATCCACCGGTGCAGTGGACACACAGGGCGACACGCGGTCGCATACGGCGACGCACAGCCAGCGGGAGGTAACCGGAAGTGGCGGGTACGCAGGCGGGGGAGACCGGGGAGACCGGGGAGACCGGGAAAGCCGGGGACACGGGGGAGGCCCAGGGCGCGCGGCGGCCGGGCTGGGCGCGGCGGCTGACCGCGTACTGCTGGCGCTACCGCCGCAACGTGCTGCTGTCGCTGGGCGCCTCGCTCGGCGGCATGGCCGTGATGGCGCTCGTCCCCCTGGTCACCAAGGTGGTCATCGACGACATCGTCATCGGCGGCGGAGGCGGGCTCGGCCTGTGGATCGGGCTGCTGGCCGCCGCCGCGGTCGCGGTGTACGGGCTGACGTACGTGCGCCGCTACTACGGCGGCAGACTCGCGCTCGACGTCCAGCACGACCTGCGCACCGATATGTACGACTCCATCGCCCGTCTCGACGGGCGGCGGCAGGACGAGCTGTCCACCGGGCAGGTCGTCGGGCGGGGCACCAGCGACCTCCAGCTCATCCAGGGCCTGCTGTTCATGACGCCGATGATGATCGGCAACATCCTGCTCTTCGTCATCTCGCTGGTCGTGATGGTCTCCCTCTCCCCGCTGCTGACGCTGGTGGCGCTGGCCGTCGCGCCCGCCCTGACGTTCATCGCCCTGCGCAGCCGCGACCGGCTCTTCCCCGCGAGCTGGTACGCCCAGGCCCAGGCAGGCGCCGTGGCCGGGGTGGTGGACGGGGCCGTCGGCGGTGTGCGCGTGGTCAAGGGCTTCGGGCAGGAGGAGCAGGAGACCGGCAAGCTGCGCGCGACCGGCCGCGAGCTGTTCGCCGCCCGGCTGCGCACGGTGAAGCTGAACGCGCGCTACACCCCCGCCCTGCAGGCCGTCCCCGCCCTCGGCCAGGTCGCGATGCTCGCCTTCGGCGGCTGGATGGCCACCCGCGGCCAGATCACCCTGGGCACCTTCGTCGCCTTCTCCACCTACCTCGCCCAGCTCGTCGGGCCGGTGCGGATGCTGACCATGATGCTGACCGTCGGCCAGCAGGCGCGGGCGGGCGTCGAGCGCGTCCTGGAGCTGATCGACACCGAGCCGGCCATCCGCGAGAGCGAGAACGCCCGCGAGCTGCCCGCCGACGCCCCCGCCACCGTCGAGTTCGACCGCGTCGGCTTCGCCTACGACACCGGTCCCGACGCACGGCCGGTGCTGGAGGACTTCTCGCTGAGCATCTCGCCCGGCGAGACCGTCGCCGTCGTCGGCACCTCCGGCAGCGGCAAGTCCACCGTCTCGCTGCTGCTGCCGCGCTTCTACGACGTGACCTCCGGCGCGGTGCGGGTCGGCGGCCACGACGTGCGCGAGCTGACCTCCGCCTCGCTGCGCGCGGCCATCGGCCTGGTGCCCGAGCACAGCTTCCTGTTCTCCGACACCGTCCGCGCCAACATCGCCTACGGCCACCCCGACGCCACCGACGAGCAGGTACGGGCCGCCGCGCGCGCCGCCCAGGCCGACGGCTTCGTCTCGGACCTGCCCGACGGCTACGACACCGCCGTCGGCGAGCAGGGCCTGACGCTCTCCGGCGGCCAGCGCCAGCGCATCGCCCTGGCCCGGGCCATCCTGTCCGACCCCAGGCTGCTGGTGCTGGACGACGCGACCTCCGCCGTGGACGCCCGGGTGGAGCACGAGATCCACGAGGCGCTGCGCGGGGTGATGGCCGGCCGCACCACCCTGCTGATCGCCCACCGCCGCTCCACCCTCTCCCTGGCCGACCGCATCGCCGTGCTCGACGGCGGGCGGCTGGTGGACGCCGGCACCGACGCCGAGCTCCAGGAACGCTGCGAGCTGTACCGGAGGCTGCTCAGCGACCCCGACGAGCTGGGCGGCGTCGAACGCGATCCGGCCGGGCAGGCCGCCGCGTCCCGGAAGGTGTCCCGGGCGGCGTCGAAGGACGGGGAGTCCGGCGGCCGGGTCGACGGTGTCACCCCCGAGCTGTGGATACGGGAGGGCGACCCGGAGGACACCGCCGCCACCACCCCCGGCGCGCCCGCCCCGGCCACCGGTGGCGGGCCGGGCTTCACGGGGGCCCTGGCCGGGGTTCCGGCCACCTCCGAGATGCTCGACAAGGTCGCGGCCCTGCCCCCGGCCGACGACACCCCCGGCATCGACGAGGAGCGCGCCACGGCCGCCGAGTCCGCCTACGGGCTGCGGCGTCTGCTGCGCGGCTTCCGCGGGCCGCTGCTGCTGAGCCTGCTGCTGGTCGTGGTCGACGCGGTCGCCGGACTGCTGCTGCCGGTCCTGGTGCGGCACGGCATCGACGAGGGCGTCCAGCAGGCGGCGCTCGGCGCGGTCTGGGCCGCCTCCGCGCTGGCGCTGGTCGTCGTCCTCGTCCAGTGGGCCGCGCAGACCGGCGAGACCCGGGCCATCGGCCGCACCGGCGAGCGGATCCTCTACACCCTCCGCGTCAAGATCTTCGCCCAGCTCCAGCGCCTCGGGCTCGACTACTACGAGCGCGAGCTGACCGGGAAGATCATGACCCGGATGACCACCGACGTGGACGCCCTGACGACCTTCCTGCAGACCGGGCTGGTCCAGGCGATCGTCGCGGTGCTGACCTTCTTCGGCATCATGGTCGCCCTCGTCGTCATCGACGCGGGGCTCGCGCTGGTGGTCCTGGCGACCCTGCCGCCGCTGGTGATCGGCACGGTCTTCTTCCGCCGCCAGAGCCTCAAGGCGTACGAGCTGGCGCGCGAGCGCGTCAGCGGCGTCAACGCCGCCCTCCAGGAGGGCGTCGCCGGTCTGCGGATCGTGCAGGCGTTCCGCCGCGAGGAGCGCGACGCGCGCCGCTTCGCCGAGCTCAGCGACGGCTACCGCCGGGCGCGTGTGCGCGGCCAGTGGCTGATCTCGGTGTACTTCCCCTTCATCCAGTTCCTCGCCTCCCTGGCGACCGCCGCCGTGCTGATCGTCGGGGCGAACCGGGTGGGCGACGGCACGCTGACGGCGGGCGCGCTGGTGGCGTACCTGCTCTACATCGAGCTGTTCTTCGCCCCCGTGCAGCAGCTCTCGCAGGTCTTCGACGGCTACCAGCAGGCGGTCGTCTCCCTGGGCCGCGTCCAGGAGCTGCTGCGCGAGCGGACGACGACGCCGCTGTCGAAGGAGCCGCGAGAGGTGGGCCGGCTGCGCGGCGAGATCGTCTTCGAGGGCGTCGCCTTCCGGTACAACGCCGACAGCGACAGCGACGGGAACGGGAACGGGGAGGGGAGCGGGGCCGGGGAGGGCGGCGAGAACGCGCTGTCCGGCATCGACCTGACGATCCCCGCCGGGCAGACGGTCGCCTTCGTCGGCGAGACGGGCGCGGGCAAGTCCACGCTGGTCAAGCTGGTCGCCCGGTTCTACGACCCGACCTCGGGCACCGTCCGGGTGGACGGCGCCGACCTGCGCGAGCTGGATCTGGCCGGCTACCGCCACCGGCTCGGTGTGGTGCCGCAGGAGTCCTACCTCTTCCCCGGCACGGTGCGCGACGCCATCGCCTACGGCCGTCCCGGCGCCACCGACGCCGAGGTGGAGGCCGCCGCGCAGGCGGTCGGCGCGCACGACATGATCGCCACGCTCTCCGGCGGCTACCTGCACCCGGTCGCCGAGAAGGGGCGCAACCTCTCGGCCGGGCAGCGGCAGCTGATCGCCCTGGCCCGCGCGGAGCTGGTGCGCCCCGACATCCTGCTGCTGGACGAGGCCACCGCGGCCCTGGACCTGGCCACCGAGGCGCTGGTCAACCAGGCCACCGACCGCCTGGCGGGCCGCCGCACCACCCTGGTCGTCGCCCACCGCCTCACCACGGCCGCCCGCGCGGACCGGGTGGTGGTCCTGGACCACGGCCGGGTGGTGGAGGACGGCACCCACGCGGAGCTGCTGGAGCGCGGTGGGCGGTACGCGGAGCTGTGGCGCACCTACGCGGGCGTGCCCGCGGGCGCGGCGGTGTGAGCGGTGGTGCGGGCGGTGGTGCGGGCCGGCGGGTGCGCGGGTGCGCGGGCGGCCGTACGGGTCAGGGGCGGCAGAGCGCGGCCAGATACTCGTCCACCGTCTGCACCCCCCCGCCCTCCAGCGGCTCGTCGCCCTCCCTCCAGTGGACGGCGGCGATCTCCTCGCCGGGTGTGAACGGCGCCGGCGCGTCCGCCTCGGCGGTGAACAGGGCGCCGTACAGCGTCCGGCGCTCGGGGCCGACCAGGGTGCGGGCGAAACCGGCGAACCGCAGCCGCTCCGGGGCCACTTCCTGGCCGGTCTCCTCGCGCAGTTCGCGTGCGGCCGCCTGACGGGGCGTCTCCCCGGGGTCGATCTTGCCGCCCGGCAGCTCCCAGCAGCCGCGCTCGCGCACCCGCACCATCAGCAGCCGCCCCCGATGCCACAGGGCCACCAGGGCGTAGCCCACGCGCGCGTCGGCGAAGACCGTGTCCTCCGGCTCCCGGTGGAAGTCCAGCAGTTCCATGCCCCGCGGCCCGCGCGCCAGTGGGGTCCGTCCGTCCGTCATGGAACCCGTCGCGGCGTTCGTCGTGGTGTCGGTCATGGCGGCGAGCGTACGTCCGCGTGCGGCGGACGCGGTACCGGGCGGGGAACGGCCCGCGGCGCGTGCGCGGGGGGCGCGGTCTCCCGGGTTCCGGCGCCAACCCGCTCTGGCGGGGCCGGTGTTGCGCCGGATAGGTTCGCCGCGTTCACGGACAAGCCCACGGGAGGGCACATATGCGCAAGGCGCTCAGAGCGCTGCTGACCCTGCTGGTGCTCATCGGCACCGTCAGCGTCGGCAGCGCGTCGGCGGGGGCCGCCACCGCGGCCGGGACCGACATCGAGGACCGCATCCTCGCGATACCGGGGATGCGCCTGATCGAGGAGAAGCCGGTCGACGGCTACCGCTTCTTCGTGCTGGGCTACCGGCAGCCCGTCGACCACCGCAGGCCCTCGAAGGGGAACTTCGAGCAGCGCCTGACGGTGCTGCACCGGGGCGAGGACCGGCCCACCGTCTTCTACACCTCCGGCTACGGTCTGCGCACCACGCCCTCGCGCAGCGAACCGACGCGGATGACCGACGCCAACCAGGTCTCCATGGAGTACCGCTTCTTCACCCCGTCGCGGCCCCGGCCCGCCGACTGGTCCAAGCTCGACATCTGGCAGGCGGCCAGCGACCAGCACCGCATCTTCCGCGCGCTGCACCGGATCTACGACGAGGAGTGGATCTCCACCGGCGGCAGCAAGGGCGGGATGACGGCCACGTACTACCGCCGCTTCTACCCCGGCGACATGGACGGCACGGTCGCCTACGTCGCGCCCAACGACGTCAACGACAAGGAGGACTCGGCCTACGACGAGTTCTTCGCCACCGTCTCCACCGCCGAGTGCCGCGAGCGGCTGAACGCCGTGCAGCGCGAGGCCTTCGTGCGCCGCGACGAGATCGTGGCCCGCTACGAGGCGTGGGCGAAGGGGGAGGGCTACACCTTCACAACCGTCGGCAGCGCCGACAAGGCCTTCGAGAACGTGGGCCTGGACCTGGTGTGGGCCTGGTGGCAGTACGGATCGGAGTCCGACTGCGGCCAGGTGCCCCCGGCGAGCGCGACCACCGACGAGCTGTACGACTTCGTCGACCGGGTGGCGGGCTTCTCCTTCTACACCGACCAGGGCCTGGAGTACTACACGCCGTACTACTACCAGGCCGGCACCCAGCTCGGCGCACCGAGCTTCGACACCCCGCACCTGGACGGGCTGCTGCGCTACCCCGGCATCTACGACCCGCGCTCCTACGTCCCGCGCGACATCCCGATGAGCTTCGACGGGAAGGCGATGCGCGACATCGACAAGTGGGTGCGCAAGGACGCCGAGCGGATGCTGTTCGTCTACGGCGAGAACGATCCGTGGGGAGCGGAGCCCTTCCGGCTGGGCCGCGGCAGTGAGGACTCCTACGTCCTGACCGCGCCCGGCGCCAACCACGGCGCGAACATCGCCGGGCTGGAGGCGGACGACAGAGCCCTCGCCACCGGTGCCCTGATGCGGTGGGCCGGTCTGGACGCCGACGCGTCCGCGAAGCGGAAGGCGGCGCCGCTCGCGCCGTACGACGCGGAGCTGGACCGGGCCGACAAGGCCGACCGGCGGATGCTGCGCCCGTAGGACGCGCCCCGTACCCGGAAACGGTGGGCGCGACCGGATCGCCGGTCGTGCCCACCGCCGCGTCCGGGTGTTGTGGCCGGACGGGGTGTCAGGGCGGTTCGCCGACCGAGCGGATGGAAGGCGAACAGCGGTCCGCCGCCGTCCGACATCGGCGGGAAGCCGCCGCCCCGGGCAGCGGCGGGAACGGCGCCTCGGTGTCCTGGGGCGGCGCCTCGGCCCCGCCCGCGCCGCCGCTCCCGACGCATGCGGCCGGCAGCCCCGCGGCCACTACGGCCACCGCGGCCGCGAGCGCCTTCCTCACGCTTTCCACCACGCGCCTCCTCGGGCCGGGGAGGCCGCCGACCGGCCTGCGGGGGAAGTCAGTCGGTGCGCGGGGCCGCGGTCGAGGCGCGGACCATCAGCTCGGTGCGGACGGTCGCCACGCCTCCGGGGGGTGCCGACTCCCGGCCCAGCGCCAGCCGGCCGGCGCGGGCGCCCGCCTCGTGGAGCGGGATGCGGACGGTGGTCAGGGCGGGGGAGGCGTCCGCGCTGAAGGGCAGGTCGTCGAAGCCGGCCACGGACACGTCCCCGGGGATGCTCAGGCCCGCCTCGCGCAGTGCGGCGCAGACGCCGAGGGCGACGGTGTCGTTGGCGGCCAGCACGGCCGTCAGGCCCGGTTCGCGGCGCAGCAGCTCCAGGGCGCCGTCGTAGCCGGAGGAGCGGTCGTACGCGCCGTGCACGGTGAGGCGTTCGGTCTCCGCGAGCAGAGCGCGATCGTGGTCGGCCAGTGCGGCCCGGTGGCCCTCCAGGCGGTGCCGGGTGGTGGTGCGCTCGGCCGGGCCCGCGACGTAGCCGATGCGGCGGTGGCCGAGTGCGAGCAGATGCCCGGTCAGGCGGCGGGCGCCGCCCCGGTTGTCGAAGGCCACGGTGAGCGGCGCCCCGTCGCCGTCCGCCTCCGGCAGCGGCGGCCTGCCGCACAGCACCACCTGGGTGCCGGCGGCGGCCAGCCGGCGCAGCCGGGTGGACAGCGCCTCGGTGTGCCCGGGGTCCTCCACCGAGCTGCCGGTGAGGACGACGGCGGCGGCGCGCTGGCGCTGGAGGAGCGTGAGGTAGGTCAGTTCGCGCTCGGGGGAGCCGCCGGTGTTGCACACCACCGCCAGTTTCCCGCCGGCCTTCTCCGGCTCCATCTCCGACTGGACGGCGCTTGCCATGATCCCGAAGAACGGGTCGGCGATGTCGTTGACGAGGACGCCGACGAGATCGGAGGTGGCGGCGGCCAGGGAGCTGGCCGGCCCGTTCACGACGTACTCCAGCTCCTCCACCGCGCGCAGCACCCGGCTGCGGGTGGCTCCGGCCACCGGGTAGTTGCCGCTCAGTACGCGCGAGACGGTGGCCGCCGAGACCCCGGCCCGGGCCGCCACGTCCGCCAGCGTCACTGCCATCGATTCCTCCGGTGCGGTTCTCGTCCGCGGGTGTCGTCTGCGGGTCTTGTCGTGAGTGCTGTGGGCAGGCTAGCTTGCCTTGGGGTAGAAAGCGCTTTCTAAAGCGAGAGGGAAGCTCATGACACGCAGGGTCGTACGGATCGCCATGAACGGCGTCACCGGCCGGATGGGGTACCGCCAGCACCTGGTCCGCTCCATCCTCGCCATCCGCGAGCAGGGCGGGCTGGAGCTGGGCGACGGCGATGTGCTGTGGCCCGAACCGGTCCTCGTCGGGCGCCGGGAGCACGCACTGAGGGCGCTCGCCGAGCGCCACGGCCTCGACCCCGGCGCCGTGAGCTGTGACCTCGACGCCGTACTGGCCGACGAGAGCGTCGAGATCTACTTCGACGCCCAGGTCACCTCCGCCCGCGAGGCCGCCATCCGCAAGGCGATCGCCGCCGGCAAGCACGTCTACACCGAGAAGCCCACCGCCACCGGCCTCGACGGCGCGCTGGAACTGGCCCGGCTCGCCCGCGAGGCCGGCGTCAAGCACGGCGTGGTGCAGGACAAGCTCTTTCTGCCGGGGCTGCTCAAGCTCAAGCGGCTGATCGACGGCGGCTTCTTCGGCCGCATCCTTTCGGTGCGCGGCGAGTTCGGCTACTGGGTCTTCGAGGGCGACTGGCAGCCCGCCCAGCGCCCCTCCTGGAACTACCGGTCCGAGGACGGCGGCGGCATCGTCGTCGACATGTTCCCGCACTGGGAGTACGTGCTCCACGAGCTGTTCGGCCCGGTGCGCACCGTCCAGGCCGTCACCGCCACCCACATCCCGCAGCGCTGGGACGAGCACGGCAAGCCGTACCAGGCAACCGCCGACGACGCCGCCTACGGCGTCTTCCAGATCGAGGGCGGGATCGTCGCCCAGATCAACTCCTCCTGGACCGTGCGGGTCAACCGCGACGAACTGGTGGAGTTCCAGGTCGACGGCACCGAGGGGTCGGCCGTCGCCGGACTGCGCACCTGCCGCGTCCAGCACCGCTCCGCCACCCCGAAGCCGGTGTGGAACCCGGACCTGCCCGTCGGCGAGTCCTTCCGCGGCCAGTGGCAGGAGGTGCCCGACAACCACCCCGAGGGCGGGGAGTTCGACAACGGTTTCAAGGCGCAGTGGGAATTGTTCCTGCGTCATGTGGCGCTGGACGATCCCTACACCTGGGATCTGCTGGCCGGCGCCCGCGGCGTCCAGCTCGCCGAACTCGGCCTGGCCTCGGCCGCCGAGGGCCGCCGCCTCGACGTACCGGAGCTGAGCCTGTGATCCGCCTGCCCGACGCCCGCGGCGTCCTGCGCGAGTACACCCCCCGCGCCGAGCCCGCGGTGCCCGCGGTCCCCGCCGCCGGGAGCCCGCCGCTGGTGTCCCGCACGGTGTTCTCCGCCGCCCACGTCGTCGCCGACCCGTTCGCGGACGGAACGCCCGACGGCCCGGCCGCCGTGGACTGGGACGCCACGCTCGCCTTCCGCCGCCATCTGTGGTCCCATGGCCTCGGCGTCGCCGAGGCCATGGACACCGCCCAGCGCGGCATGGGCCTGGACTGGGCAGCCGCCGCCGAGCTGATCCGCCGCTCCGCCGCCGAGGCCGCCTCCTGCGGGGGCCGTATCGCCTGCGGGGTGGGCACCGACCAGCTCACCGGCCCCGCCGCCGGTCTGGACGAGGTCCGCGCCGCCTACGAGGAGCAGCTCGCCGTGGTGGAGGAGGACGGCGCCCAGGCGATCGTGATGGCCTCCCGGGCCGTGGCCGCCCTCGCCCGTGGCCCCGAGGACTACCTGGAGCTCTACGGGCACCTGCTGCGCCAGGTCTCCGAGCCGGTGATCCTGCACTGGCTCGGCCCGATGTTCGACCCGGCGCTCACCGGCTACTGGGGCGGCGAGGACCTGGACGCCGCCACCGAGACGTTCCTCGCCGTCATCGCCGAGCACCGCGACAAGGTCGACGGCGTCAAGATCTCCCTGCTGGACGCGGACCGCGAGGTCGGGCTGCGGCGCAGACTGCCGGGCGGGGTGCGCTGCTACACCGGGGACGACTTCAACTACCCCGAGCTGATCGCGGGCGAGGACCCCGCGGCCGGCGGGCGCTTCAGCCACGCCCTGCTGGGCGCCTTCGACCCGCTGGCGCCGCTGGCGGCCGAGGCCGTGCGGGTGCTGGACACCGGGGACCCGGCGGGCTTCCGCAAACTGCTGGACCCCACCGTCGAGCTGTCCCGCCACCTGTTCCAGGCCCCGACCCGCTACTACAAGACCGGCGTGGTGTTCCTCGCCTGGCTGGCCGGGCACCAGGAGCACTTCGCCATGGTCGGCGGGCTGCAGTCCGCGCGCTCGCTGCCGCACCTGGCGCGGGCGTACGAACTGGCCGACTCCCTGGGGCTGTTCCCCGACCCGGCGCTGGCCGAGACGCGGATGCGGCACCTGCTGGCGGTCCACGGGGTGGCGGCATGAACCCGTTCCCCGAGGCCCCCGGGACCCATGCCGCTCCCGGCGCCGCCTCCGGCGGCTGCACCGACCGCTTCTCCATCAACCAGGAGACCGTCAGGCAGCTCTCCCTGCCCGAACTGGCGAAGGCGTGCGCCGAACTGGGCGTCGGCGGCGTCGGCCTGTGGCGAGCGCCCGTCCGGGAGTACGGGGTGGAGGCCGCCGCCCGCCTGGTGCGGGACGCGGGCCTGACCGTCACCAGCCTGTGCCGCGGCGGCTTCCTCACCGCCGCCGGCCCCGCCGCGCGCCGTACGGCGCTGGAGGACAACCGGGCGGCGGTCGACGAGGCGGCCGGGGTCGGCACCGACACCCTGGTCCTGGTCTGCGGCGGGCTGCCCGACGGCGACCGCGACCTGTACGGCGCCCGCGAGCGGATCGCCGACGCGCTGGCCGAACTGGCCCCCTACGCGGCCGAGCGCGGGGTGCGGCTGGCCATCGAACCGCTGCACCCGATGTTCGCCTCGGACCGCTGCGTCGTCTCCACCCTCGGACAGGCCCTGGACCTGGCCGAGCGCTTCCCGGCCGAGCAGGTCGGCGTGGTCGTGGACACCTACCACGTCTGGTGGGACGACCGGGCGCCCGCGCAGATCGACCGGGCGGGGGAGGGCGGCCGCATCGCCGCCTTCCAGCTCGCCGACTGGTGCACCCCGCTGCCGGCGGGCGTGCTGCTGGGCCGCGGGCAGCTCGGGGACGGCTCGGTCGACTTCCGCTTCTGGCGCGACCGGGTGGCGGCGGCCGGCTACACCGGCTGGACCGAGGTGGAGATCTTCAACGAGGCCCTGTGGGACCGCGACGGCCGTGAGGCGCTCGCGGAGACGGCGGAGCGCTTCCGCGTCCACGTCCTGTAGGGGTGGAGCCCGCGAGGGCCACCGAACGGACGCGGTCCACCACCGTCGCGCCGTGGACCGCGCCGGGCCGCCGTCGCCTCCCGTACGGGCGGGAGGCGACGGCGGCGTCACCGCGCGCCGCCGCGGTCCTGCTCGGTGCCCTCCGCGCCCTTCTCCCCGGCGCCGGCGGCTTTCTCCGGGCCGCCCTTCTCCGTGGCGGCCTGCTTCGCGGCGGCCTCGTGCCGCTCGCTCAGCCCGCGTGACTGGTCGATGCCCTCCTCGTCGTCCCGCTCGCCCTCGGCCTGGGACGGCGTCCACCCGCTCATGTGCCTCCTCCTCACCACTGTCGGCTGCCGTCACCGTCGTCCGCCGCCGCTCCCGTCCGCCGCAACCCTTCGGCGGAGCCGCTGGACGGACCGGCCCGGCGGATCCCCCGAGAAGCTCCTGCCGGGTACCCGGAGCCGCGCCGATTCCACTTCCGGCGCCCGCCGCGGACATCCCGTGGGAATCCGGCGAAAAAAATCATGCTCCGCAGCGCAACCCTTCCGGCCCTCAGCGGGTCATAGCCGGTGTCGGTCGAACCGGGGAGGGATCTCGGGGGAGGGCGGGACCGGCGGGGGGACACGAGGGGCCCGGGCCTTGCAGGCCGGGTCCCTCGTAACGTTCCACTTCCGGCGGGGTCCCGCACCGCCCCACCCGCCCCGCGTCCACGGCCGGGATTCCGGTTGTCGGTCCCCGGCGTTACGGTCTGTGACATGTCGTTCCAACCCGCCGTACTCGAGGCCGTTCTCGAGCGCATCACCTACGCCAACGAGGAAAACGGCTACACCGTCGCCCGCGTCGACACCGGGCGCGGCGGCGAGCTGCTCACGGTCGTCGGCTCGCTGCTCGGTGCGCAGGTGGGGGAGTCGCTGCGGATGGAGGGCCGCTGGGGCTCGCACCCGCAGTACGGCCGCCAGTTCACCGTGGAGAACTACACGACGGTCCTGCCGGCCACCGTCCAGGGCATCCGGCGCTATCTGGGCTCCGGTCTGATCAAGGGCATCGGCCCGAAGATCGCCGAGCGGATCGTGGACCACTTCGGGCTGGAGACCCTGGATGTCATCGAGAACGAGCCGGAGCGGCTGATCGAGGTGCCCGGCCTCGGCCCGAAGCGCACGAAGCTGATCGGCGCGGCGTGGGAGGAGCAGAAGGCGATCAAGGAGGTGATGGTCTTCCTCCAGGGGGTGGGGGTGTCCACCTCGATCGCGGTGCGCATCTACAAGAAGTACGGCGACGCCTCGATCTCGGTGGTGCGCAACCAGCCCTACCGGCTGGCCGCCGACGTGTGGGGCATCGGCTTCCTGACCGCCGACCGCATCGCGCAGGCCGTCGGCATCCCGCACGACAGCCCCGACCGGGTGAAGGCCGGGCTGCAGTACGCGCTGTCGCAGTCGGCCGACCAGGGGCACTGCTACCTGCCGGAGGAGCGGCTGATCGCCGACACCGTCAAGCTCCTCCAGGTGGACACCGGCCTGGTCATCGACTGCCTGGGCGAGCTGGCGGGCGAGGAGGAGGGGGTGGTGCGCGAGCAGGTCCCGGACCCGGAGCACCCGGGCGAGCGGGTCTCGGCGGTCTACCTGGTGCCCTTCCACCGCGCCGAGCTGTCCCTGTCGGCCCAGCTTATGCGCCTGCTGCGCACCGAGGAGGACCGCATCCCGGCCTTCCGGGACGTCGACTGGGAGGCGGCCCTGTCCTGGCTGGCGGGGCGCACCGGGGCCGAGCTGGCCCCCGAGCAGCGGGACGCGGTGAAGCTGGCGCTGACCCAGAAGGTGGCGGTGCTCACCGGCGGGCCCGGCTGCGGCAAGTCCTTCACCGTGCGGTCGGTGGTGGAGCTGGCGCGGGCCAAGCGGGCGAAGGTGGTGCTGGCCGCGCCGACCGGCCGGGCGGCCAAGCGGCTGTCGGAGCTGACCGGGGCGGAGGCCTCCACCGTCCACCGGCTGCTGGAGCTCAAGCCCGGCGGGGACGCCGCCTACGACCGGGAGCGGCCGCTGGACGCCGATCTGGTGGTCGTCGACGAGGCGTCCATGCTGGACCTGCTGCTGGCCAACAAGCTGATCAAGGCCGTGGCGCCGGGCGCCCATCTGCTGCTGGTGGGGGACGTGGACCAGTTGCCGTCGGTGGGGGCGGGCGAGGTGCTGCGCGACCTGCTCGCCGAGGGCAGCCCGGTCCCGGCGGTGCGGCTGACGCGGATCTTCCGGCAGGCCCAGCAGTCCGGTGTGGTCACCAACGCCCACCGCATCAACTCCGGGGTCCCGCCCATCACCCAGGGCCTGCCGGACTTCTTCCTCTTCGTGGAGGACGACACCGAGGAGGCCGGCCGGCTCACCGTCGACGTGGCGGCCCGGCGCGTCCCGGCGAAGTTCGGCCTCGACCCGCGCCGCGACGTGCAGGTGCTGGCGCCGATGCACCGGGGCCCGGCCGGCGCGGGCACGCTCAACGGCCTGCTCCAGCAGGTCATCACCCCCGGCCGGCCCGACCTCCCCGAAAAGCGATTCGGCGGACGGGTTTTCCGGGTGGGCGACAAGGTCACTCAGATTCGCAACAACTACGAGAAGGGGGCCAACGGGGTCTTCAACGGCACGGTGGGCGTGGTCACCGCCCTGAGCACGGAGGAGCAGCGCCTGACGGTGCGCACCGACGAGGACGAGGAGGTGGGCTACGACTTCGACGAACTGGACGAACTCGCTCACGCCTACGCGGTGACCATCCACCGCTCACAGGGCAGCGAATACCCGGCGGTGGTCGTACCGGTCACCACCGGCGCCTGGATGATGCTCCAGCGCAACCTGCTCTACACGGCCGTGACGAGGGCCAAGCGCCTCGTGGTGCTGGTGGGGTCGCGCAGGGCCCTGGGCCAGGCCGTGCGGACGGTCTCCGCGGGGCGGCGCTGCACCGCCCTGGACCACCGATTGCGCGGTACGCCACACCCCGCGTAACTTGCCGGAGGCACTCCGTGCCACCTGCGGGCCTGCTGGCCGACCCCGAGTGCACCGCACCGCACCGAATGGGAGACAGTGGGACGAGGGCAGGGCACTCGAAGATGAGGCACTACGTCGGTGAGGGATGACGTGAGCGAACACCGTGAAAGCGATGGCGCAGTAGTACTGCGGTACGGGGACGGCGAGTACAGCTTCCCGCTGGTCGGCAGCACTGTCGGTGACAGTGGTTTCGACATCTCCAAGCTGCGCGCCCAGACCGGTCTGGTGACCCTGGACTCCGGTTACGGCAACACCGCCGCGTACAAGTCGGCGGTCACCTTTCTCGACGGCGAGAAGGGCATCCTCCGCTACCGCGGGTATCCGATCGAGCAGCTCGCCGAGCACGGCACGTTCCTCGAGACGGCGTACCTGCTGATCAACGGAGAGCTGCCCACCGTCGACCAGTTGGCCGGTTTCCGCAACGAGATCACCCAGCACACCCTGCTCCACGAGGACGTCAAACGGTTCTACGACGGCTTCCCGCGGGACGCCCACCCGATGGCGATGCTCTCCTCGGTGGTGAGCGCGCTGTCCACCTTCTACCAGGACAGCCACAACCCCTTCGACGAGCAGCAGCGGCACCTGTCCACCATCCGGCTGCTCGCCAAGCTGCCCACCATCGCGGCGTACGCGTTCAAGAAGTCGGTGGGCCACCCGGTGGTCTACCCGCGCAACGACCTGGGCTACGTCGAGAACTTCCTGCGCATGACCTTCTCGGTCCCGGCCGAGGAGTACGAGCTCGACCCGGTCGTGAGCGGTGCCCTGGACAAGCTGCTCATCCTGCACGCGGACCACGAGCAGAACTGCTCGACCTCGACCGTGCGACTGGTCGGCTCCTCCCAGGCGAACATGTTCGCCTCCATCTCCGCCGGTATCAGCGCCCTGTGGGGCCCCCTGCACGGCGGCGCCAACCAGTCGGTGCTGGAGATGCTGGAGCGCATCAGGGCCGAGGGCGGCGACGTCGACTCCTTCATCCGCCGGGTGAAGAACAAGGAGGAAGGCGTCCGGCTGATGGGCTTCGGCCACCGCGTCTACAAGAGCTTCGACCCCCGGGCGAAGATCATCAAGGCGGCGGCGCACGACGTCCTCTCCGCGCTCGGCAAGTCCGACGAACTGCTGGACATCGCGCTGAAGCTGGAGGAGCACGCGCTGGCCGACGACTACTTCGTCGAGCGCAACCTCTACCCGAACGTCGACTTCTACACCGGTCTCATCTACCGGGCCATGGGCTTCCCGACCACCATGTTCACCGTGCTGTTCGCGCTCGGCCGCCTTCCCGGCTGGATCGCCCAGTGGCACGAGATGATCAAGGAGCCGGGCTCCCGCATCGGCCGTCCGCGCCAGATCTACACCGGTGTCGTCGAGCGCGACTACGTTCCGGTCGAGCAGCGCTGAGCGGGCGTCCGGGCGCCTAGGGCCGCCCCGCACGGCCCCGCGGGCCCCGCTCCGCCCCTCCGCCGGGGTGCGGAACGGGGCCCGCGGTGTGTGTCCGGCGCGGTGGAGCGGTGGAGGAGGCGTGAAGAAGAGTGACGTAGGTCACACGTGAAAAGGGGTAACCATTCGGCGGAGTCGTGTGTCTTATGGGGTGGCGTCGGTACTCCGGCGGAGCCGCCGCCGCCCGCCGTGTTCGTCTGTGGGGGACGAAGGCGGTGGTCCGTGCAGGCGGTGTGCCTCGGGGGAGCTTGAGCGGCCCTCCCGCCCGTACACCGTCCGGCAGACACCCGGCCAGGATCCCGTGGGGGGAGTCCATGACCGGGAAGAGGAGGCGCCCCGTCGACGGGCCCGTGGGGGGACTCGTCGTTCGGGGCGCTTCTGTGTGCGGCTTCTGCCACGAGGGCCCCGACTCGGGGGCCCTGCCATGAGGCCCTGACGTGCGGCGCTCACGGGGAACCGGGGGAGCCCTCCGCGGCCCGGACGGGGGAGCGGCCCGCCATGAGCTGTGCGGCGGCGAGCCCGGCGTACAGCGAGTCCGAGCGCAGCAGATCGGCGTGGCGGCCCGCCGCGCGCACCCGGCCGTCCTCCATGACCACGATGCGGTCGGCCCGCACCACCGTGGAGAGCCGGTGAGCGATGGCCAGGACGGTGGTCTCGGCGGCGAGCTCCACGACGACCTCGCGCAGCGCCTCCTCGTTGACCGCGTCGAGCTGCGACGTCACCTCGTCGAGCAGCAGCAGCCTGGGCCGGCGCAGCAGCGCCCGGGCGATGGCGATCCGCTGGCGCTCGCCGCCCGACAGCGTCACCCCCCGGTGACCGACCTGCGCGTCCAGGCCACCGGGCAGCCGCTCGACGAGAGCGTCGAGCCGGGTGCGCGACACCGAGCGCCGCACCTCCTCCTCCGCGGCGTCCGGAGCGGCCAGCAGCAGGTTCTCCCGCAGGGTCCCGGCCAGTACGGGCGCGTCCTGCTCGACATAGGCGATCGCCGACCGCAGCTCGGCCAGCGGCCAGTGGCGGATGTCGCGTCCGCCGACGGTACCCGCGTCGTAATCGTAGAAGCGCTCCAGCAGCTCGAACACCGTCGACTTCCCGACGCCGGAAGGGCCCACGAGCGCCGTCAGACCACCGGCGGGCACCTCGAAGGTCACCCCCCGGTGCGCCGGATCCCGTCCGTCGCCGTAGACGAAGACCACGTCCTCGAAGGTGACGCCGAGCGGCGACGACCTCTTCGTGCACGGTCCCTCCGGCGGCGCCCCCTCCGGCGACGGACCGCTGCCCGGGGACTCCCGCGGCAGCTCCTCCATCTCCCGGATGCGCCGCACCGCGGCCAGTCCGATGTTCAGGCCGCTCCATCCGTCGGTGAGCCGGCCGAGGGGCCCGTCAGGGTGAAGAGGTAGAGCAGGAAGGCGACCAGCGAGGAGATCTCCATCGCTCCGGAGACGGTCCTGGCGCCGCCGGCCCCCAGCACGGCGAGGAAGGCGAACTGCATCGCCACGGAGGTCGTGACATCGGAGACCGAGTTCCACCGGGCCACCGCCACACCGCGGTCGTGGGCCCGCCGCGCCGCCTCGGCGACGGCCGCGGTCTCGCGTTCCTCGGCCCCGCTCGCCTTGATGGTGCGGGAACGCCTGCAGCGCGCGGTCCAGCGCCGACCCCATCGCGCCGACCGCCTCCTGCGCCTGGTGCTGCGCCCGCTGGATCCTCGGCATGAGCAGGGCGAGCAGGCCCAGGGCGAGGAGCACGGCGAGGAGGGTGACCCAGAGGAGGACGAGGTCCACGACCGCCATCAGGGTGATGGTGCCCAGCAGGACCAGCACCCCGGTGACCGCGTCGGCGATGTCGCGGGAGAGCACGGTGCGCAGCAGCGAGGTGTCACCGGCGGTGCGGGAGAGCAGGTCGCCGGGGTGAGCCGGTCGACGGCCGCGACCCGCAGCCGCAGCATCCGGCCGACGAGCCGCCGCCGGGCCCGCAGGCCGGCGGCCTCGCCGGTGCGTGCCATCAGATAACCGCCGGCCGCCGCGAGGGACGACCCGGTCCTCGGCGCGGACGGCGAGGACGGCCTCGACCACCCGGTCGTCGTGAACGGCGCGGCCACCGGCAGGCCCGCGGTGACGCCCACGTCCTCCAGCGCCTGGAAGCCGCGGGCGTCGGCCCGGACGGTGTCGAGGTCCGTGTGCCGTCCGGGGCGGGGGCTCAGCGGCTCGGCGTGCTCGGCCGCCGAGCGGAGCTCGTCGAGGATCAGTGCCCCGGCGTCACCGGTGAGCCAGGGCGGCAGCGACTGCCGCGGCCCCCAGGACAGCAGCGGGCCGCGGTCGGCGGGCGGTTCGCGGGTGACGGCGCCGGCCAGCCAGGCGGCGTACGAGGGGCGCGCCAGCAGGCCGCGCAGGGTGGGCCACAGGGGCCGGCCGTTGAAGAGCTCGTCGCCGCCGTAGCCGGTGAGGTGGTACCGGGGCCGGTGGCGGCGGCGCGGCTGAGCAGCAGGTACGCCCTCGCCCGCGCGGGGGCGACGGGGAAGGGCTCGTCGAGCAGTTCCCGGGCGTTGCCCCGCAGGTCCGCGTAGAACAGCGGGGCGTCGCCGGCCGGGACGACATGGTGCTCGACGGCCCGGCCGACGACATGGGCGGGTAAGGGCGAACCGGCCGGGACCGGTCAGCGGAAGGCGCGCAGCCGGAGGCTGTTGGTGACGACGAAGACGGAGGAGAAGGCCATCGCCGCTCCCGCGATCATCGGGTTGAGCAGTCCGGCCGCGGCCAGTGGCAGGGCGGCGACGTTGTAGCCGAAGGCCCAGAACAGGTTGCCCTTGATGGTGGCCAGGGTGCGGCGCGACAGCCGGATGGCGTCGGCGGCGACCCGCAGGTCGCCGCGGACCAGGGTGAGGTCGCCGGCCTCGATGGCGGCGTCGGTGCCGGTGCCCATGGCCAGGCCGAGGTCGGCCTGGGCGAGGGCGGCCGCGTCGTTGACGCCGTCGCCGACCATGGCCACGGAGCGGCCCTCGTTCTGGAGGCGCTTGACGGTGTCGACCTTGTCCTGGGGCATGACCTCGGCGATCACCTCGTCGATCCCGACCTCGCGGGCGACGGCCTCGGCCACCGCCCGGTTGTCGCCGGTCAGCAGCACCGGGGTGAGCCCGAGGGCGCGCAGCCGGGTGATGGCCTCGGCGCTGGTGGGCTTGACCGCGTCCGCCACCGCCAGCAGCCCCCGCACTTTCCCGTCCCAGGCGACGGCGACCGCGGTGCGGCCCTCCGCCTCCGCGGCGGCCCGTGCCCCGGCCAGCTCATGGGGGAACTCCAGGGCGCTCTCGGCCAGCAGCCGCTCCCGGCCCACGGTCACCTCGCGGCCCTCGACGGTGCCCCGGACGCCGAGGCCGGGGACGTTCGCGAAGTCCTCCACTGCGGGCAGGGTGCCGACGCGCTCGGCGGCGCCGGTGGCGATCGCCCGGGCGATGGGGTGTTCGGAGGCGTGTTCCAGGGCGCCGGCCAGGCGCAGCACCTCGCCGTCGTCCTCGCCCCCGGCGGTGACGACGTCCCGCAGCTCCATCTTCCCGGTGGTGACGGTGCCGGTCTTGTCCAGGACGACGGTGTCCGCGCGCCGGGTGGTCTCCAGGACCTCGGGGCCCTTGATGAGGATGCCGAGCTGGGCGCCGCGTCCGGTGCCGACCATCAGGGCGGTGGGGGTGGCCAGGCCCAGGGCGCAGGGGCAGGCGATGATCAGGACGGCGACGGCCGCGGTGAAGGCCGCGGCCGGCCCTCCGCCGGTGCCGAGCCAGAAGCCCAGGGTGCCCAGCGAGATCAGCAGCACCACCGGCACGAAGACGGCCGAGACCCGGTCGGCCAGCCGCTGCACCTCGGCCTTGCCGTTCTGGGCGTCCTCGACCAGCCTGGCCATCCGGGCGAGCTGGGTGTCGGAGCCGACGCGGGTGGCCCGCACGACCAGTCGGCCGCCGGCGTTGACGGTCGCGCCGGTGACCGCGTCACCGGTCGAGACGTCCACCGGTACCGACTCGCCGGTCAGCATCGAGGCGTCCACGGCCGAGGAGCCCTCGACGACGGTGCCGTCGGTGGCGACCTTCTCGCCGGGGCGGACCAGGAAGCGGTCCCCGACGGCCAGCTCGGCGACGGGGACGAGCTCCTCACGCCCTCCCCGCAGGACGGTGACCTCCTTGGCGCCCAGCTCCAGCAGGGCGCGCAGGGCGGCGCCCGCGCTCCGCTTGGATCGCGCCTCCAGATAGCGGCCGAGCAGGATGAACGTCGTCACCCCGGCCGCGACCTCCAGATACAGGGCGGAGGCGGCGTCGGCGCGGGAGACGGTCAGCTCGAAGCCGTGCCGCATCCCCGGCATGCCGGCGTCGCCGAGGAACAGCGCCCACAGCGACCAGCCCAGGGCCGCGGTCGTGCCCACCGACACCAGGGTGTCCATGGTGGCCGCGCCGTGCCGGGCGTTCGTCCACGCCGCGCGGTGGAAGGGCAGCGCGCCCCACACCACGACCGGTGCGGCCAGGGTCAGCGACAGCCACTGCCAGTTGTCGAACTGGAGGGCCGGAACCATCGACAGCAGCACGACCGGTACCGACAGGGCCAGGGAGACCAGGAAGCGCTGCCGCAGCGAGGCCAGTTCGCGCTCGCCCTCGCTCTCCCGCTCCCCGGCTCCGGCCTGGGTCCCGGCCACCGGCCGGGACGGCCGCGCGGGGGCGGGCGGCGGAGGCGGCTGGGCGGTGTAGCCGGTCTTCTCGACGGTGGCGATCAGATCGTCGACGCTCACACCGGGGGCGTAGCTGACGCGCGCCTTCTCGGTGGCGAAGTTGACCGTGGCGGTCACGCCGTCCATCCGGTTGAGCTTCTTCTCGACACGGGCGGCGCAGGAGGCGCAGGTCATCCCGCCGATGGCGAGTTCGACCTCGTCGGCGGGCGCCTGTGTACCGGATGTCGTGGTGGTGGTCATGCTGTCTCCCGGACGGGGGCCGGACCGTGCCGGCGGCGCGGGCGCGCGGCGGTACGGTCCGGCGGTGGCGGGGCGGTTGCGGGCGGTCAGGCCCGGCCGGCGAGCTCGTAGCCCGCCTCGTCGACGGCGGCGCGCACGGCCTCGTCGTCCAGCTCGCGGGTGGAGGTGACGGTCACCAGGCCGGTCGAGGCGACGGCCTTCACCTCGGTGACGCCGTCGATCCCGGCGACCTCGCTGTTGACCGCGCCCTCGCAGTGGCCGCAGGTCATGCCGGTGACCTTGTAGGTGGTGGTGACGGTGCTCATGGCTTCTACTCCCTCGGATCGGTGCGCGGAAACGCCCGGGCGGCCGGGCGGGTGTTCCGACACTCTTGACTTTATACCCCTAGGGGGTATTCGACAAACGGGGCCCGGTGTGGACCCCCAAGTCCCCCGGAAAACCGCGGGTCGGCCGTTCCGGGGCCGGTAGGGTGCGGCGGACGATCACCGAGGGGCGGGGGCGAAGGTATGGCGTGCGCGGAGTGCGAGGGCGCGGGAGACGGAAAGGTCAGCGGGGAGGGACGGGGCGGGACGGCCGGGGACCGATGCCCGGCGTGCGGCGACCCGGCACCGCCGTCCGCCGAGCCCATCACGCCCACCGCGAAGGGCGCGTCCGCGGGACAGTCCTGGTGGGTGCTGACCGACGGGGAGCTGCGGACGGTGGAACGGATCCGCCGGGACCAGAGGGAGTCGCCGTACCTGCGCTGGCAGTCCACCCGGCCCCTGGCGACCGTCACCGTCGCGCTGCTGGGGGCGGTCGTGGCCTCGGACCTGTTCGCGATCCTCGCCGGGGCGCGGTTCGCCGGGATCCTGAAGGAGGAGGCGGAGTCGTCGTGGTACGGCTCCACCGAGGCCCTGGAGAGTGCGGAGTCGCTGTACTTCGCCGCCGGTGTGGTCCAGTTCGCCGTGTTGGCGACGGCGGGGATCCCGTTCCTGATGTGGTTCCACCGCTCCCGGCTCAACGCGCAGACGTTCGACGCCGCGAGCCAGCGGATGAGGCCCGGCTGGGCGATCGGCGGATGGTTCGTGCCCGTCGTCAACCTCTGGTTCCCCAAGAAGATCGCCAACGACATCTGGGACGCCAGTACCCCGCCGGGGCCGGACGGCACGGTCCGCGAGCGCCTCCCCGGCGGACTGCTCAACTGCTGGTGGCTGCTGTGGCTGCTCACCTGGGCATCCAGCCGGTTCGCGTCCCGCAGGTACGGGGACGCGCAGACCCTGGAGGAACTCGGGAGCGCCGTCTCCTCCCACCTCTTCGCCGACGGGGTCGACATCCTCGCCGCCGTGCTGGCGATCCTCGTCGTCCGCAGGATCACCGCCATGCAGCACGACCTCCAGGAGCACCGCACGGCCCTCGCCGCGGCTCCGGTCTGACACGCCTGTCCGGCGTCCCCGTACCGGTTCGCTCCGGGGCGGGGGTAGGGTGCCCGCCTGTCCGGGACCGGCGCACGGCCGGGCCGGTGACCAGAGCCCGCTTCCCGGGGAGTGTTCACGTGGTACTCGTCATGGTGTTCGGAGTCGCGCTGCTCATAGCGGTGCTGCTGTCCGGGCTGGCCGCCCGCTCGGTGCTCTCCACCTCACTGCTGTTCCTGGTGGGCGGCGCACTGGTGAGCGACGGCTTCCTGGGGCTGATCCACATCACCCCGGACAGCGGCATCGTGGCGGTCACCGCTGACCTGGCCCTGTTCGCGGTGCTGTTCACCGACGGCATGCACGTCTCCTTCCCCGCGCTGCGCAGGGCCTGGCGCAATCCGGTCCGCGCGCTCGGTCTGGGCATGCCGCTGGCCTTCCTCGGTGTAGCGCTGCTGACGCACTTCCTGGTCGGCCTGGACTGGACGACTTCCTTCCTGGTCGGCGCGGTGCTGGCGCCCACCGACCCGGTGTTCGCCTCGGCGATCGTGGGCCGCAGGGAGGTGCCCGCGCGGCTGCGGCAGTTGCTCAACATCGAGAGCGGCGTCAACGACGGCCTCGCACTGCCCTTCGTCCTGATCCTCATCGCCGCCGCCGCGCCGGCCGGGCACGCAGAGGACGCCGACTTCGCCGCGATCGCCACCGAACTGGTCCTCGGCCTGCTCCTCGGCGTCCTGCTGCCGCTGCTGGCGAACTGGCTGGTCCGATTCCGTCTGCTGGGTGCCGAGCCCAGGCTCCAGCCGCTGCTGCCGCTGGCCGTCGGCGTGACCCTGTACGCGGCCTGCCACCTCACCCACGCCAACCCCTACCTCGCCGCGTTCTCGGCGGGCGCGGTGATCGTCGCCGTCTCCCCGGAGGCCAAGGAGGCGTTCGAGCCGCTGGGGGAATCCCTCGCGGAGCTGGCGAAGTTCGCGGCGCTGCTGGTCTTCGGCGCGCTGCTGACCCCGCAGCTCTTCGGGGACCTGTCCCCGGGCGGCTACGCGGTGGCGGTCCTGGCCATCGTCCTGGTCCGCCCGGCCTCGATGCTGCTGTCCCTGGTGGGCACCGGTTTCGACCGCAGGGAGAGGCTCACGGCGGCCTGGTTCGGGCCCAGGGGCTTCGCCTCGGTGGTGTACGGACTGCTGGTGCTCCAGTCGGGCATCCCGCGCGCCGAGGACGCGTTCACGCTGATCGCCGTGACCATCGCCTTCTCGATCGTCGCCCACAGCAGTACGGACGTGCCGATCGCACGGGTCTTCCACGTCGAGGAACTGGCGGGCATCCCGGACGGCGGGAACGACGGAAACGGCGGGAAGGACGGAGACGAGGGGCCGCGCCCGCCGGTGGGCGGGCGCGGCCGGGGCGGTGAGGGAGACGTCGGTCCGAAGGCCGGGGAGGGCGCCGTCAGCCCTCGCGCCTGACCTCGCGGTCGGCCCGGCCGACGGCGTCCTCGGTGGCACTGCCACGCGGCCGCTCGTAGATGTCCGGGATGCCGTCGTGGTCGTCGTCCCGGTTCTCCTCCTCCCACAGCCGCTTGTAGCGGGCGTCGCGGAACTTGAGGAAGACGGCGGCGGCCACCGCGGCGGCCAGCGAGCCGATCAGGACGGCCGCCTTGACCTGCTCGGCGACCTCGGCGCCGGCGAAGGCCAGCTCGCCCACCAGCAGCGAGACGGTGAAGCCGATGCCGGCGAGCAGCGCGACGCCCACCACGTCCGCCCACTCCAGGTCCTCGCTGAGCTGGGCGCGGGTGAAGCGGGCCGCCAGGTAGGTGCCGCCGAAGACGCCGAGGAGCTTGCCCGCGAACAGGCCGAGGATCACGCCCAGCGCCTCGGGCCGGCGGAACGTCTCGCCCAGCGCGTCGCCGGAGACGCTCACGCCCGCCGCGAAGAGCGCGAACACCGGCACCGCGAAGCCCGCGGACAGTGGCCGCACCATGTGTTCGATCCGCTCGGCCGGGGACTCCTTCTCGGTGGGCCAGCCCTCGCTGCCCTTGGCCGGGATCACCCGCAGCAGCATGCCCATCGCCACACCGGCGATGGTGGCGTGCACCCCGCTGGCGTGCATCAGCGCCCAGATGACGACGCCCAGCGGCACGTACACGTACCAGCCGCGCACCCGCAGCTTCTGGTGGAGGAACCAGAACACCACCAGTCCGGCCAGCGCCCCGCCCAGGGCGGGCAGGTTCAGCGCGGAGGTGTAGAAGACGGCGATGACGAGGATCGCGCCGAGGTCGTCGACGATGGCGAGGGTGAGCAGGAAGGCCCGGATGCCCGACGGCAGGTTGGTGCCGATCACGGCGAGCACGCCGAGGGCGAAGGCGATGTCGGTGGCCATGGGGATGGCCCAGCCGTCCATCTGGCCACCGCCCGCCGCGTTGACCGCGACGTAGAAGAGGGCGGGCACCACCATGCCGCACACGGCGGCGACCACCGGGAGCGCGGCCGCGGCCGGGCGGCGCAGCTCGCCCAGGAGCAGTTCGCGCTTCAGCTCGATACCGGCGACGAAGAAGAAGATCGTCAGCAGGCCGTCCGACGCCCAGTGACCCACCGACAGGTCGAGGTGGAGGGCGGGAATGCCGAAGTGGAAGTCGCGGACCGACTCGTACAGATCCCCCCAGGGAGAGTTCGCCCACACCAACGCCACCACCGCGGCGGCCAGCAGGAGCATCCCGCCGACGGTCTCGGCGCGCAGCGCCTCCAGCAGGAACCGGCGTTCCTGGAACGACGGCAGTCCGAAGAGGGAGGTGCGCTCTTTGGGGGCGTTGGACATGGAGTGACCTCCCGGGCCGGTTTCGGGGTACGTGGACAACGTCGCCGACCAGACTTCCCGGCACACCATTTGTGATCTTGATTGTCATACCACCGTACCCACAACCTGCTGTTTCCGCGCAAGAGCGGATCTGTGCACGGCTGCGCGGGTACCGCCGGTCAGTGCCCGGCAACTTCCGCTCCATGTCGGCGAATGCCCCCGGCCGCCCCGGTTTCGCCGGTGACGGTGATCACACCGTCCTCCGCCGCGGCGGCCGGGGGTGTTCCTTCCCCGCGGCGCACGCCGCCACCCCCGCCGCGGCGGCCCCGACCCTCCCTTAGTCTGTGCCGGTGGCCCGGCCGTACGGCCGGGGCGGGCGGAGCGCGGGACGGAGGAGGGGGCGGTGCACCGGTGAGACGCGGCGGGATCCCCGACTCCTTCCTCGGCGGTTACGCGGAGCTGCTCGCCGGTATATCCCGGACCGGCCGGCTGCCGCGCCGCGCCGAGCTGGACGCCTTCCGCGAGACGGGCGAGCGGGTCGCCGAGCAGGGGTACGGCCTGCGGGACCTGGTCGGCCTCTACCTCGCCGAGACCCGCCGGCTGTGGGGCACGCTGCCGGGCATCGCCCGGTCGGCAACGGCCGCCGAGCGGGCCCGCACCGGCGACGCCCTGCTGGCCGCGGTGGAGGCCGCGGTGGCCGCGCTGGGGGAGGGGCACGAGCGGGCACAGCGGCTGGCGGTGCGGCAGGAGGAGGCCGAGCGCCGCGAGTTCGTGGACGACCTGCTCTACGGCCGCAGCGACCTGGGCCGGCTCGCCGAGCGCGCCCAGCGCTTCGGCCTGCGGCTGGCCCGCGCGCACGCGGTCGCGGTGGCCTCGGGCACCGAGAAGTACGACGACGTGCACCCCACCGTGCGCCGCATCGAGCGCGAGCTGGTGGGCCGCTTCGGCGAGCGCGACGTGCTGCTCGCCACCAAGGACGGGCGGCTGGTGTGCATCGCCGCCAGCGCCGACAAGTCCGTCCTGCGGGCCTTCGCCCGGCTCGCCGAGGACCCCGGCCCGGGCTACCCCGCCGCCGAGCGGGTGGCGCTCGGCAGGTCCCACAGCGGCCCCAGCGGCGTGGTGCGCTCCTACGAGGAGGCGCTGGGGGCGCTGGACCTCGCCGACCGGCTCGGCCTGGACGGGGTCCGGTTCAACGCGGCGGAGATGCTGGTCTTCCCGGTGCTGCTGCGCGACCGCGCGGCGATGGCCGACCTGGTGCGCACCGTGCTGGGGCCGCTCACCCAGGCCCGCGGCGGGGCCGCGCCGCTGCTGGAGACCCTGTCGGTGTGCTCGGCGGCGGGTTACGTGAACGCGGAGGCCGCCCGCCGGCTGGGCGTGAGCGTGCGGACCCTGTCGTACCGGCTGGCGCGCATCCGGGAGCTGACCGGCTACGACCCCGGCGACGGGCTCCAGCGGTACACCCTGGAGACCGCCGCGATGGGCGCCCGGCTGCTGGGCTGGCCCGAGAAGCCGCTGTAGCGCCGCCCGCCGCCCGCGGCCCCCGGCCCCCGTGGTCCGGCCGCGCGGCTCGTTCCGGGTGCGCGGTCCGGACGTCCGTACCCCGCGGCCGCCGAACCGCCTGGTCGAGCAGCCCGCACCACCCCGGCCCCAAGAGGCGGGCAACGGCTGCCGCGCCGATGGTTCCCTCCGGTTGCCGGACGTAAGCACGGCGTAAAGATTGCCGGATCCTGGCAATGTGCGCCCCGGTGCCGGACTGTCAGCATGAGGTCACGCCGCGACCGGTACGGGGGTGGAACGATGAGCGAGTTCATGAACACGGCCATGAGCTTTCCCGCCAATCTGTTCGGGTTCGGACTTGTGGTGGTGCTCGTCTACTGGCTGACGGTGCTGGTCGGAGCGGTCGGCGTCGATGCCCTCGACGGGGGTGAGGGCATCGGCGCCGGCCACTGCGACCACTTCGCCACCGGTCCCGCCACCGGTCCCGCGGCGGTTCTCGCGGCGGCCGGACTCGGCGGGACGCCTGTCTCCGTCTCCCTTTCGCTCCTCATCTCGATTGCCTGGTTCGCATCACTGAGCGGTACCGCGCTGGTCGAGCGGGCCGGCGGGGGCGCCCCTGCGCGCCTGCTGGTCCTGCCCGCCGCGCTGCTCGCCGCCTGGGCGCTGACACGCCTGCTGGTCCGCCCGCTGGGCCGGCTGGCGCCGCGCGAGACGGGCACCAGCCACCGCGACCTCGTCGGCCGGGTGTGCACCATCCGCACCGGGCACGTCAGCCACCGCTTCGGACAGGCCGAGATCACCGCCGACGACGGCTCGGCCCATCTGGTCCAGGTCCGCGCCCGGGGCGAGGACGCCGCGGGTCTGGCCGCCGGAAGCACCGCGCTGGTCTTCGACTACGACCCCGACGGCGGCTTCTTCCGCGTCATGCCCTGCGACCCCGCACTGGACCCCGGCCCGGACGCCGGCCGGCTGCCGCGCTGAACCCCCGCGCGCCCGCCGCCGGCCCGTCCACCAGACCTCAAGCACACGACCTCACAAGGGACCCACCGCCATGGACGTCATCTCCACGGGCCTCGGCGTGCTCATCGCCGTGTTCCTGCTCATGGGCATCGCCCTGCTGATCGTGGTCAGCCGCCTGTTCCGCAAGGTCGAACAGGGCAAGGCGCTGATCGTCTCCAAGATGCGCAAGGTCGACGTGACCTTCACCGGCGCCGTGGTGCTGCCCGTGCTGCACCGGGCCGAGGTGATGGACATCTCGGTGAAGACCATCGAGATCGCCCGCACCGGCGGCGAGGGACTGATCTGCC
This sequence comes from Streptomyces shinuiensis, assembly GCF_043660855.1. NCBI lineage: Bacteria > Bacillati > Actinomycetota > Actinomycetes > Kitasatosporales > Streptomycetaceae > Streptomyces > Streptomyces shinuiensis. The sequence continues at coordinate 3,965,267 of NZ_JBIHML010000001.1, forward strand.
GGGACAACATCCGCGCCGACATCCGCATCTCGTTCTTCGTCCGCGTCAACAAGACCGTCGAGGACGTCATCAAGGTCGCCCAGGCCATCGGCACCGAGCGGGCCAGCGACCGGACCACCCTCCAGGAGCTGTTCAACGCCAAGTTCTCCGAGGCGCTCAAGACCGTCGGCAAGCAGCTCGACTTCGCCGACCTCTACACCAAGCGCGACGAGTTCCGCGACCGGATCATCGCCGTCATCGGCACCGACCTCAACGGCTACAGCCTGGAGGACGCGGCGATCGACTACCTGGAGCAGACCCCGCTCAGACAGCTCGACGGGAACAACATCCTCGACGCCCAGGGCATCCGCAAGATCACCGAGCTGACGGCCGTCGAGCACGTGCGCACCAACGAGTTCCAGCGCAGCGAGGAGAAGGAGATCACCCGGCAGAACGTCGAGGCACGCGAGGCCGTCCTCGAACTCGAGCGCCGCCAGACCGACGCCGAGATCCGCCAGCAGCGCGAGATAGAGACCGTGCGCGCCCGTGAGGAGGCCGAGACCGCCCGCGTCCAGGCCGAGGAGCGGCTGCGCGCCCACACCGCGCATCTGAAGACCGAGGAGGCCCTCGGCATCCAGAACGAGAACCGCGAGCGCGAGATCGCCGTCGCCAAGCTCAACCGCGACCGGGTCGTGGCCATCGAGAACGAGCGCATCGAGAAGGACCGCCTGCTGGAGGTCATCGCCCGCGAACGCGAGACCCAGCTGCGCCGGATCGCCGCCGACAAGGAGGTCGAGGCCGAGAAGCGGGACATCGCCGACGTGATCCGCGAGCGGATCGCGGTGGAGAAGACCGTCGCGCAGCAGGAGGAGGAGATCAAGAAGCTGCGCACCGTCGAGGAGGCCGAGCGCGAGCGCCAGGCCCTGATCATCGCCGCCGAGGCCCAGGCGCAGGAGCGGCTGGTCAAGGACATCAAGGCGGCCGAGGCCGCCGAGCAGGCCGCCGGACACCGGGCCGCCGAGGAGCTGACGATGGCCGAGGCGCGCCGCAAGGCCGCCGAGATGGACGCGGCCGCCGCCGTACGCCTGGCCGAGGGCAGGAAGGCCGAGGCCGCCGCGGCCGGACTCGCCGAGGCCGACGTCCGGGAGCGGATGGCCGACGCCATCGCCAGGACCCGCCACGCCGAGGCCGAGGCCGAGCGCGAGCTGGCCCTGGCCCAGGCCGACGGGCTGCGCGAGAAGCTGAAGGCCGAGGCCGAGGGGCTGACCGAGAAGGCCGGCGCCATGGCCCGGCTGGACGAGGCGGGCCGGGAGCACGAGGAGTACCGCCTGCGGCTGGAGGCGGAGAAGGAGATCCGCATCGCGGGCATCGACGTCCAGCGGCAGATCGCCGAATCCCAGGCGACCCTGATCGCCACCGGCCTGGAGAACGCCAACATCGACATCGTCGGCGGGGACTCGGTCTTCTTCGACAAGCTGGTGGGTTCCATCGCCGCCGGCCGGAGCGTCGACGGCTTCGTCAACCGCAGCGAGACTGTCCGGGCCATGGCGGGCCCCTGGCTCGACAAGGAGAACTCGGCGTTCACGCACGACCTGACCGCCGTGACCGCCGGGCTCGGCGCCGCGGGGCTGCGCGACATGACCCTGGCCGGCCTGCTGGCGAGGCTGGCCGCGGGCGGCGGCCCCGACGCACCGAAGCTGGCCTCCCTGCTGGAGGCGGTACGCGGCTCGGGCGTCGCCGACCTGCCGCTGTCGGCCCTGGCCGGCGGCGCGGCGGACCGCACACACGCCGCCGCGAACGGCGCACCCGCGGGCCGCTGACCCGCACACCTTACGAAGGACCTTGAGCGAGCGAGGAGTTGAGGGCACGTGGCAACCGAGGCACGCCGGACGCCGGACGCGGGGCCGGACGCGGGCGCCCACGAGGTGCTGCGGGACCGGATGGCGGCCGCGGCGGCGGATCTCGCGGCCCGGGCGCGGGTCCTCAACGACCGCCGTGTCGAGGCCTTCGGCGGCGCCGGACTGGAACTGGCCGGGGCCGCCCGGCTGGACACCGGGCGGCCCCGGGTGCCGTGCGACGCGGCGGCCGTCGGCGGGGCGCTGCTGCTGGGCGCCAACCCGCCCGCCGGGCACGGACGGCCGGAGTCGGTCGCCGACGTGCTCACCCTCCACCGCCTGCGCGTGAGGGACGGCGGCCCGCCCGCCTTCGAGCCCGCCGGTCCGGACGCCGTGCCCGGCCTGCTCGACGACCCGCGCCTCCACCGCGACGCCGGGGAACTGTTCCGCTACTACCGCCACGCCCGGCTGCTGCGGCTGCGCCGCACCGGACCGCTGCTGCTGGCCGTCTTCTCCGTCGGAGAGCGGGCCACCGACATCCGCGTCCTGCGCTGGCGCGCCGAGGACGGCGGCGCCGTCGCCTACCTCGACGCCAAGGGCGAGCGCGACCACCTGGAACACCCGGCCCGCACGGCCGGCTCCACCGGCACGGTCAGTTCCGCCCGGGACGTTCTGTGGACACCGGCCGCCCGCGAGGACCACGTCACCGGACGCCACCCGCACGTGGCGGTCGACGGCGGGACGCTGTACGTCTCGACCGTCGGCGGCTTCCTCACCGTCAAGACCGACAACGACACCGAGACCGCCGGGGGCGTCCACAGCGAGCCCGTCGAGGACTCCCTGCAGGCCCTGGCCGACGCCGAGATCGCCCACGCCCGCGTCGGCCCGCTCGTCCTGCTGCGCGTCCTGCCGTACAACGAGACCGCCCACCGCCATCTGGTCTTCAACACCCGCACCCGCGAGGTGCTGCGGCTGGACGGCATCGGGCAGGCGTGCCGCCGCCTCCCCGACGACCAGGGCGTCGTCTTCCCCGGCGGCTGCTACCTCGCCGACGCCCCCGCCGGCTCGGCCGCCCGCACCTTCGAGGCGGACACCGAGGGGATGGAGTTCGAGGCGGAGGTGCGCTCGCCCAACGGCGAGGACGTGCTGTACGTCTTCCACGCACCCGCCCGGGGCCGCTCCCTGCTGCTGCCGTACAACCTCATCCGCAAGGAGGCCGCCGCCCCGATCCCCGCCCCGGGCCACGCCCTCTTCGACGACGGCACCCTGGCCGTGCTCGGGGAGACGCCCGGCGGGGAGGAGACGGCGGCACACCCCGTGCGGCTGTGGAACACCCCGTACGCCCTTCACTCCCGCGCCACCGGCCCCGCCGGGGACGGGCCGCTGACCCGAGTCGGCAACGCCGAGCTGGTGCGCGGCATCTCCGACTGCCTGTCCGTCGTACGGCTGGCCGAGGGGGTGACCGGACGGACGGCGCGGGGTACGGGCGGCGCACTGCCCGCGGCGGCCGCCCTGGAGGCGGTCACCGCCGCCTGCGCCCGCGCCGCCGACCGCCACCACTGGCTGGACGCGCCCGGCCTGGCCGAGGAGCTGGAAGGGCTCGGCTCGCCGCTGCGGACGCTGCGCGAGGCCGCCGGGCAGGCCGTCGCCGAGTACGCACGGGTGGCCGAGCTGCGCGAGAGGGCCTCGAAGGCCGTGGAGGAGACGGCCGCGCGCACCACCGCGCTGGTGCGCCGCGCCCGGGGCGAGGCACCCGGCGAGGCGGCCGGCTGGGTCGCCCTCCTGGCCGAACTGCGCCGCGCCCGGGGCCCGGTGGAGACCCTGCGCGAGCTGCGCCACGCCGACCCCGGCCGGATCGGCGCACTCGGCGCGGAGCTGGACGAGGCGCTGGCCGCCACCGGCCGCCGGGCGGCGGCCGACCTCGCCCGCGCGGACGCCTTCGACGGCGTGGGCGCGGTCGTGGCCGAACTGGCCGACCTCGCCGCCGCCGCTCCCACGGCCGCCGAGGCCGACACGCTGGGCGAGCGGATCGCCGGCCACGCCGACGGACTCGGCGCCGTCACCGAGGTGATCGGCTCCCTGGAGGTCGGCGACGCCACCGTGCGCACGGCCGTGCTGGAGCGGATCGGCGAGGCCACGGCCGCCGTCAACCGCGCCCGCGCCGTACTGGAGGGCCGGCGCCGGGAGCTGCTGGAGGCCGAGGGGCGGGCGGAGTTCGCGGCCGAGACGGCCCTGCTGGGCCAGGCGGTCACCGGCGCGCTGGCCGCCGCCACCACCCCCGACGAGTGCGACGAGCAGCTCGGGCGGCTGCTGGTGCGCCTGGAGGACCTCCAGGCCCGCTTCGGCGCCCACGAGGACTTCTTCGCCCGCCTGGCCGAGCGGCGCGAGGAGATCCGCGAGACCTTCGCCGCCCGCCGCCAGGCCCAGCTCGACGAGCGCGCACGGCGCGCCGAGCGCCTGGCGGTGTCCGCCGCGCGCGTGCTGGAGACCGTCGCGCGTCGCTGCGCCTCCCTCGCCTCCGCCGAGGAGGTGGCCGCCCACTTCGCCGCCGACCCGCTGGTCGCCCGGATCCGGGCCACCGCCGGGGAACTGCGTGCCCTGGGCGACACCGCGCGCGCCGAGGAGCTGACCGCCTCCCTGGCGGCGGCCCGGCAGGAGGCGGACCGCGCCCTGCGCGACCGCGTGGAGCTGGGCGCCGGCGACGGCGGGGGCCGGGGCACCGTGCGGCTGGGCCGCCACCGCTTCGCGGTGAGCACACGGCCGCTGGAGGTGACGCTGGTCCCGCACGGCGACGGGCTTGCCTTCGCGGTCTCCGGCACCGGCTACCGTGCCGCCGTGCGTGGCGCGGACTTCGCGGCCACCCGCGAGTTCTGGGACCAGCCGCTGGTCTCGGAGTCGCCGTGCGTCTACCGCGCCGAGCACCTGGCGGCCGCCGTGCTGGCGGACCTGCCGCACGACGCGGCCGGGGCGGCCGGGGCGGGCGACGCGGACGCCGAGAGCCTGCTGCCGCTGGTGCGCCGGGCGGCCGGGACCGCGTACGACGAGGGGTACGACCGGGGCGTCCACGACCACGACGCCGCCGCGATCCTCGCGCGGGCGCTGCGGCTGAGGGCCGGGGCCGGCCTGCTGCGCTTCACCCCCCGGGTGCGGGCCGCGGCGCAGCTTTTCTGGGCGTACGGCGCGGACGGCCCGGCACGCGACGCCTGGACGGTGCGAGCCCAGTCCCTGACCCGCGCCCGCGCCGCCTTCGGCGCGCGCGGCGTACTGGAGCCGCTCGCCGCCGAACTGGGCGGCGCGGTCCAGGAGTTCCTGAACCGCGCCGGGCTGCCGGCGCCGCCGCGCCCGGCCGCGGTGGGGACGTATCTGGCCGAGGAACTGGCCTTCAGCGGCGGCCGGTTCGCAGTCGGCCCCGCCGCCCGCGCCCTGCTGGACGGCTTCCACGCCTCGCTGGGCGGTGCTCGGTCGGCCCCGGCCGAGGAGTTCGCCGAGGACCTGCGGGCGCTCGGCGGCGGAACGCCGGGGGAGCCGGGGCGGCTGGCGGCCCGCCACCAGCTCGCGGCGGCATGGCTGGGTGCGTACGCCGAGTCCGCGGCCCGGGACGGGCACGGCGGCGGGCCGGACGCCGGGCGGGACGCCGGGCCGGGCGCCGACGCGGCGCCCCCCGACCTGCCCGAGGCCGTCGCCGTCGCCCTGTGCGGCGAGGCGCTGGAGCACCGGGACGTGGACGCACCGCTGACCGCCGTCGTCACCGGGCTGCTGGGCACCCACCCGCGGATCAGCGGCGGCGCCCTGCCGCTGCGCCTGGACGAGTTCCTCGCCCGCACCGAGGAGTTCCGCGGCGTCCGCGTCCCGGCCCACCGCGCCTACACCCGCCGCCGCGCCGAACTGCTGGACGCCGAGCGCGAGCGGCTGCGGCTGGACGCGTACGTGCCGCGCGTGCTGCCCGCGTTCGTCCGCAACCGCCTCATCGACGAGGTCTACCTGCCGCTGATCGGCGACAACTTCGCCAAACAGCTCGGAACGGCGGGGGAGGACCGCCGCACCGACAGCCAGGGCCTGCTCCTGCTGCTCTCCCCGCCCGGCTACGGCAAGACGACGCTGATGGAGTACGTCGCCGCCCGCCTGGGCCTGGCCTTCGTCCGCGTCGACGGCCCGGCGCTGGGCCACCGCACCACCTCCCTGGACCCGGCCGCCGCACCGGACGCCACCGCGCGGCGCGAGGTCGAGAAGATCAACTTCGCGCTGGAGACGGGCAGCGACGTCCTGCTCCACCTCGACGACGTCCAGCACACCTCGCCGGAGCTGCTCCAGCGCTTCATCCCGCTGTGCGACGCCCAGCGACGCCTGGACGGAGTGCGGTTCTCCGACGGCCGGCCGGCCACGTACGACCTGCGCGGCAAGCGGTTCGCGGTGTGCATGACGGGCAACCCCTTCACCGAGTCCGGCGCCCGCTTCCGCGTCCCGGACATGCTCGCCAACCGCGCGGACGTGTGGAACCTGGGCGACGTCCTGTCCGGCCGGGAGGAGCTGTTCGCGTTCAGCCACATCGAGAACTCCCTCACCGCCAACCCGGTGCTGGCGCCCCTGGCCTCGCGCGAGCGCGCCGACACCGGGCTGCTGGTGAGGCTGGCCGCCGGAGACCCTTCGGCCCGCCCCGACCGCCTGTCCCACCCGTACGCGCCCGCCGAGCTGGAGCAGGTGCTGGGCGTGCTGCGCGGGCTGCTGCGGGTGCGGCGCACGGTGCTGGCGGTCAACGCCGCCTACATCGCCTCCGCCTCCGGCGACGAGGCGGCCCGCACCGAACCGCCGTTCCGCCTCCAGGGCTCCTACCGCGACACGGGGAAGCTGGCCGGGCGCCTGGCGCCGGTGATGACGGACGAGGAGGTCGAGGCGCTGATCGACGACCACTACACGGCCGAGGCCCGCACGCTGTCGGCGGACGCCGAGGCGAACCTGCTCAAACTCGCCGAACTGCGCGGCCGCATGACGCGGGAGCGGGAGCGGCGGTGGCGGGAGGTCAGGGAGGCGTTCCGGGCCCGCGGCGCCGCCGCTGGTGCCGCCGGTGCGGAGGCCGCCCCGGGGGCGGTCCCGGAGGCGGCGGGAGGGGGCGCGCGGTGAGGGGCGGCGCGGTGAGGAGCCGGCGCCGGCGCGGGGCCGCCCGCGCCCGGTGGACCGGCGCGGAGTACGTCCACGACGAGGCGGACCGTGCCCGGGAGAAGGCGAGGGTCTCCGAAGACCTGGGCCGGGCCGTGTACGGACGCCGCAGGGCGCTGGGCATCTCCCAGTCGGAGCTGGCCTGCCGGGCGGGCATGAGCCAGCCGCAGGTCTCCAGGCTGGAGCTGGGCGGAGGCATGCCGACCCTGGCGGTGCTCACCCGGCTGGCGAGAGCCCTGGACGCCTCCTTCGCGCTCACCTTCGACGGCGGCGAGCCACACCTGGGGTTCGAACCACTGACGGCGCCCGTCCTCGCGGAGCCTTCCTCCCGGAATCTGCCCCGCCCGGGGTCCGGACCGGCACGCAACGGCATATGACGATCGCGCAGAGTGGCGCGAAGGCCGGGACAGGCGCGGGGAGACGCTCCTAGAGTGCCGGTATGACCGACAGCCGGGAGGCGCCGGAGGCCACGCCCGCCCGGGAGCCGGAGCAGCGAGCCCCGTACGCCGGGCACACTCCGTACGGCTCGCGCGGCCCGCTCCCCCCGGGGTCCCCGGGCCTACGCGCAGGGGGCCGGCGCGGTGCCCTCGGCCGCCTCGGCCGCCTCGACGGCCTCCGCCGTCTCCAGCGCCGCGCGCAGCGCGCGGATGCTGGTCAGCCGGCGATCGGCGGCCGGGGGCACGATCCAGTGCAGACCCGGCGGGCGGACGCTGGCGGCGTCCGGCACGACGACGTAGGAGCCGCGGCCCAGCACACGGGCGCCGGGCAGCTCCCAGCGCTCGGCGGCTCTGGGCGGGATGAGGAAGTACATCCGCGACCGCTCCCAGCCCCCCTCCGGCGCTCCGCCCGGCCCGCCGGCCTCTCCGGGCAGGTCGGCGATGACCGGGCCGGGCGGCCGGTCGCCGTGGCGCAGCAGCGCGTCGAGCACCAGCAGCCCCGTGCGCCCCGGCATCCGTACCGCGTCCCACCAGGTGCCGGCGGGCACGGCGCGGTGCGTCCCCCCGTACGGCAGCCAGCTCGGCCGGACGGCGGGCGGTATCGCGTGGAAGGGGCCGGGCAGGAGGGGCGCCGGGCGCGGGTCGGGCGTGCCGGGGGCGCCGGCCAGCCGGATGCGGCCGCCTCCCGTGCGCTTGACCTCCCGCAGCGCCACGTCGGAGTCCAGCAGCAGATCGGACAGCCCGCCCGGGGCGGGGTCGGCCGGATCCCAGACGGCGACGCCGAGCGAGACGGTCTGCCCGGTGATGGTCACGGTGGTGCCGCGGCTGACCGGGGCCGGCACGGACATCTCCCGCACGCCCTGCTGGACGAGCCGGGCCGCGGCCATCGCCTCCTCGGCGCCGGCGCCGGGCAGCAGGGCCAGGAACTCGTCGCCCGCGTGGCCCCCGTAGCGCCCGCAGACCGCGTCCCCGACAGCGCCTCCGACGCGGCGCAGCACGTCCGCCGCGGCGCGCAGCACGGCGTCCCCCGCGAGGTGGCCGTAGGTGTCGTTGACGGCCTTGAAGCGGTCGAGGTCGCCCATCAGCAGCGCGAGCGGCCTGTGCCGCCGGCGGGCGGAGGCGAGGGCCTGGGAGGCCCTGATCTCCCAGGCCCTCCTCACCAGCAATCCGGTGAGGTCATCGGTCAGGGGGCGATGGCCGCCTCCCGGACAGCACGAGGGGGACGGCGCGTGCTCCTCGGTCGTCCTCGGCGCAGTACTCATCGATCCCCTTCTCCCCCGGTCGTGCGGTCCGGCGCATGGGCAGTGGTGAACCTGCGGTTGAACCGTTTACTTTTCAACTCAACTGGTAGTTGAGCGAATGCGATGAGTGAGTTTAGGCTTCTGAATGACCGGGCTGTCAACTCCCTCCCGGTCAGTAGGAGTTATGATGCGGTGACGACTCCTGGTCGGTTCCGGTGCGGTGGAGGTGGATGCGGTGTCCGACACCCGCGGGGATCGGATGCTGGCGGAGAGACTCGACCGGCTCTTCGACACCGTCCGCCCGGAGGGCCCCAAGGGCCGCAGGTACACCAACGAGGAGGTCGCCACCGCCGTCAAGCGCGCGGAGCCCGGTGTCCGGGTGGGCGGCGCCTATCTGTCGGCGCTGCGCAAGGGCACCAAGAAGAACCCCTCCACCGAGCTCCTGACGGCCCTGGCCCGCTTCTTCGGCGTTCCCGCCTCCTACTTCCTGGACGAGCGGGCCGCGGCCCGGACCGACGCGGAGATAGAACTCGCCAAAGTAGCCCACAACATGGGCGTCAGAAAGCTCGCCCTGCGAGCCCTGGAGCTGTCCCCCGAGGGGCTCGCCGCCGTGACGAGGATCGTCGAGCACGTCCTGGAGAGCGAGCCCGGCGCCCGCACCACGCAGGAGGAGCGGCCGTCCCCCGGCGCCCCGTCACCGGACGGCCGGCCCGCGGAGCGCTGACCGCGTCCCCGTCCGCCCGGCCGGGAGGGGCCGGGCGGACGGGGACGGGGCTCAGCCTTCGCCGTCCGCCGCGCCGGTGGGCCGCGGCGCCGGGTCCGCCGGCGGCAGGGCGGCCAGCCGCGGCAGCAACTGGGCCGTCAGGAGCGTGGACAGCGCCGAGGTGTCGCCGCCCCCGGCGCCGTCGGTGCGCACCACGACCGGCCGCGGCGCGCTGCAGGCCAGGGCCGCGCCGACCTCCAGGCGGCGGCGGGCCAGTTCGTACTGGAGGACCGCCCGGTTGTCGCGGTACGCCTGGGCCAGCCGGCGCTGGGCGCGGGCCTCGTTCTCGGCGGCGATCAGGCCGCTGCGCCCGCGGGTCTCGATCTCGAACCGCACCCGCTGCGCGTTGGTCTCCTGCTCCTCCAGGAGTTGGGCCACCTCCTCGCGCGCCCGGTTCAGGGCGGCCTTCACCTCGACGATGCGCGCGTCGCGCACCTTCTTCGCCCGCTCGATGTCCATCTGGAGGCTGTCGATGCGGCGCTTGCGGGTCAGGCCCCACTCCTGGTCGTACGCGGCGCGCTCCTTGGCGACCCGCTCACGGGTGGCCAGATGCTGCTGGTACTGGGCCGGGAGCTGCACGTCGGGGATGTTGCAGCCGGTGATGCGCACCCCGTAGCGGGAGAGCTGGCGGTTGAGCAGCTCCTGCATGTCGGCCACGTCCGAGCCGCGCAGGTCGTAGGCCCGTTCGGTCCGCATCCTGCGCGCCCGCTGCCGGATGGCGTCCTGCACCGCGCTGGAGAGCACCAGGTCGAAGTTGCCCGCGCCGATGGTCCGCACGAACAGCACCGCGTCGGTGATGCGGAACTTCAGGAAGAACTCGATCGACCGCAGCGGCACGTTCTCCTGGGTCGGGCAGGCCATCACCGGGGCCGAGTAGGGGATCTCGGTGGCGGTGTCCACCACGAACTCCACCCGCGACCACGGGTGCCACAGGTAGTGGCGGCCGGGGTCCAGGGTGCGGGTGACCGCGCCGTAGCGGGTCAGGACCCCGCTGGTGCCCTGCTCGATCTCCACGATCGAGGAGCGCCACCACCACAGCCCCCCGACCAGCAGCGCGAGCACGCCCAGGACGTAGGAGAGCGCGGCCAGGGAGTCACGGGCGGCGCCGGTCAGCCCGTCGGAGTCACCCGCGGACAGCAGTACGCCGGTCAGCAGCGCGAACACCCCGGACCACAGCGGCAGCAGCCACCACAGCCGGCGGCGGTGGCGGGGGATGATGACCGGGACCAGGGTGCCCGCCTCGCCGCCGCGCAGCAGCTGGGCGATCTCGCTCCAGGGGGCCACGGCCTCGGAGATGACCGACCTGCGGGCGGTGGACACGGCGCTCACTGCGCGGCCTCCTCGGTGTCGTCGGACGCTGCGGGCACTGCGGGGGCTTCAGGTACTTCGGGTGATCCGGGCCCCCCGCCGGGCACCGCGGGGTTCGCGGCCTCCCCGCCTCCGGAAACCGCCGCGCCCCCGGCCGGCACGGTCGGCCGCTCCTCCTCCAGCAGGGCGCGGATCTCCTCCTGGCGCTGTTCGATGCGCTCGGAGACCTCCCGCAGCCTGGTGCGGACGGCGGCCATGTCGTCCTCCGTGAACAGCTCCGTACCGTGCTCGCCGATCATCTCCCGGGCCAGCCGGAGGAAGTCGACCCCGGCCGTGCCGTCGGAGTCCTCCGCGCCGCCGACCCGCACCAGCTGCGGCAGGTGGTCGGCCACCTGCTCCAGGGTGTCGAGCATCTGCTGCCGGTAGCGGTACTCCAGGATCTCCGGGGCCTCGGCGGCGGTCACCGCGCGGATGTCCAGGGCCTGTGCCTCCAGCAGCGCGGCGTTGGCCTTCGCCTCCGACTCGGCCTGCACGTAGCGCTGCCGGGCCAGCGCCTGGGCCCGGTTGGTCTCCCGCTCGACGGCGGTGTCCATCTGGGCCTGGTACTGGGCGATCTCCGCCTGGATCGCGGAGAACGTCTCCTGGAGACCGGCCAGCTCCTTGGTGAGGTCGCCCTCGTCCTGCTCCTTGCGGAGCTGGAGCGCGTACTCGTGGGTGTAGGCCTCCTTGGCGACCCGCACCATCTCCGGGGCGGCCAGGTCCATGCGGTAGTTGCGGTCGGAGGGCTCGGCGTGCGTGATGTTGGCGTTGGTCAGCTCCACCGCCGGCTGGAACTGCTGGTTGAGCTGCTCCAGGAGCCGGCCGGTGTCCTCGCCGACCATGTCGTAGATCCCGGCTGCCTCCTGCTCGTAGATCAGGCTGCGGATGGTCTCGCTGACGGCGTTGCTCAGCTTCTCCTCGAAGCCGCGGACCGCGCCGAGGGTGTAGACGAACTCCACCGGGTCGTTGATCCGGAACTGGATGAACAGGTCGATCGAGGCCTTCACCCCGCTGCGGGTGGGGGCCTCGCGCACCGGCGCGTTGAACGGGTACTCGCGGGTGGTGTTGAGGATGTACGACACCCGCTTCCACGGGTTCAGCAGGATCACCCGGCCGGGGCCGACCACCTGCTCCAGCTTCCCGAAGCGGGTGATCAGCGCCTGGCAGCCGTCCGGCACCATCACCATGCCCTGCCGCCACCACACGAAGGCCACGGCCGACACCGACAGCACCCAGTAGTGGAGGCCGAACAGGGGGTTGGCCAGCGCGCTGCCGCCGGCGGCGGACACCACCGAGGAACCCACCACGCCCACCACCAGCAGCATGAGCACCGGCAGCATGCTCAGCAGGGAGCGCCCGCGCGGGAGCACCATCGGGCAGATGGCGTGCACCGGCACGCCGTCCTCGCGACGCTGCTCGCTGCGGTTGAGCGCCTCACCGGCCTCCGCCAGCGGAACGGTTCGCTGCGTCATGACGGTGGCGATGGAGCCGCCGCCCTGGTCCCGTGCGGCGGGGAAGTCGGCGGGGTCGATGCCGTCCTGCTGGGAGGGGGCGCCACCTTCGGCGGTCCCGCCGTCCCGGCCGCCTCCGCCTCCGCCGCTTCCGTCACCGCCGCGCCGTCGCCGGCGCAGCTCCTCCTCGGCGACGGCCCGAGGATCGGCTCCCTGGGCCACCGACTGTGCGATTCTGCGCATGTCCTGGGTTCGTGCCACGTCTGCCCTTCGCCGTCTCCGGTCGTATTCGTCCCGTACGGGTGTTCCACCCTCATCTCACAACACGCCGCCCGCCGCGGGCGGTGCCGGGGGCCGATCGTGACCCGGACGGGACCTTCCGGGCCCTCCGGAGCCGCCGCCACCGCCGCGCCACTGGGTGCTGGAGGAGTACGTCGATGCCCGGCCGGCCCCTGCGCCCGGCCAGGGACGCCGCCATGAGCCGGGCGCCGGCCCGCTCATCCGGCAGGCCCCGGAGCCGCCTCCCCCCGACGGCTCCGGCGCCTCGGAGGACGCGGATGACTCGCTCGAACCGGGAGACGCACTGTTCGGCGTCGGGGACGTAGGAGTGGACGAGCAGCTCGGCTTCTGGAACTGACGCCCGCCCGTCAGGGAGTTGTCGCCGGTCACAGCTCTCCGGCGATGACCCCCTGCCGGAACGCCTCCCACTCGGAGGCGGTGTAGCGCAGGGGAGCGGTGTCGGGCCGCTTGGAGTCGTGTACGGCCTTGCCGCCGCCGGGGAGATTGGTGACCTCCACGCAGTTGTGCTCGGGACCGCTGGCGGACGCCTTCCGCCATATGGCTTCCGTCAGGTCGTACGTGTAGAGCTCCGCCTTCGGATCATTCACTTCCGGTGCCCTTCTTCCAGTTCGGCGATCCTCGCGAGCGAGTCCCCCACGGACAGGGCCGTCGCGCGGATGCGGTCGAAAGCTTTGGCGAAGGGCGTCGCTTCGTCGCCCTCAGCGTATGCCGATGGCCTGGGTGGCGTTCTCGATCTTCGAGAGTTTCGGACTCTTCCAGCCCATGGTCGTGGCAGCCGCTTCGAGGGTCATGCCCGCGTCGGTGCGGAGGCGCCGGAGGGCTGCCCCCAGGCGTCGGCGGCGGATCGTCGGAGTCAGAGGGGAGTTGGGCATGGCCGGAGTCTGGCAGGCCGGGGCTCGGGCCGAACTTCTCGCCAGGGAAGTCACTCGTCTGGGTAGAAAAGTTTCTACCTCATGGGGAAATTTTTCTGATCGGTCGATGCTGCTGGTGGGCGGCAGTCACGCCGCCCGGCAACGCGCCGTGCGGCGCACGCCCGCCACTGCCCGACCACGAGGAGACGACCCCCATGCACCCCACCGCCGGTGGACACCGTCCTCGCCGACTGGCTGAAGAAGAAGAGTCCTCCCCGGGACGCGGCGCTGCTGCTCGACGCCCTCAACGGGCGTATCGAGCAGGCGGAACCGGAGGACCGCGACTTCCGGATCGGTCCCTCCTACCTGATGCGGCCGGCCGGCCGTCCACACCGCACCCAAGGGACTGGACCGGGTCTGGAAGCACCAGATCCTCCCGCTGCTGAAGGAGCTCCACTGGGGTGACGAGGCGGTGGACGTCGAGGAGCAGTACGGCCTGGAAGCGCTGCGGAAGGAGACCGGGGTGACAGCCGGTGCGGCCGTCCCGGCGGCCCGGGGGACCGGGGAGTGACAGCGCCCCGGCGCGGCGGCCCGTTCCCCGTCGAACTGGCCGAGGGCGACGACCGGAGCACCTGGGCACTGACCACCGCACAGCTCGACACGCTGCGCACCAGGGCCGAGAAGATCGTCGACATCCAGCCCGCCGAACGGAGAGCCGAGGGGTGGCGGTGGCGGCTGAAGGCCAAGCGGACGGTCGGAACGGTGCGGTTCGGGTCCGGTGAGGGCGCCGTCCAGCTGCGGATCACCCCCAAAGTTGCCGTCGACCGCCTGCTCCACCTCCTCGCCCACGCCCCGGACAGGGCGCGCTGGGACCACGGACTCGTCGACACGGCGGCCCGCGAGGAGCTCTTCCCCGCCGTCGCCCGCACCTTCGTCCGCGCCGCCGAGCGCGCCCTGCGCCCCGGCCCGCTGTCGGGCTACCAGGGCCGGGAGGACACCTCCACGACCCTGCGCGGCAGACTCCGCGTGGCCGCCCAGTTGCGCCGCCGCCCCGGCCTCGCGCTCCCGTTGGAGGTGGCGTACGACGAGCACACCCCCGACATCCCGGAGAACCGGCTCCTGCTCGGCGCGGCCCGGCGGCTGGCCCGGCTGCCCGGTCTGGAACCGTCCGTGCGCACCCGGCTCCGCGGGCTCGACGTCCTGCTCGACGGCGTCACCGCCCCCGCACCCGGCGCCCGGCTGCCGGCATGGACCCCGACCCGGCTGAACGCCCGCTACGGGCCGGCTCTGCGGCTGGCCGAACTCGTGCTGCGCGGCGCCTCCTTCGAGTACGCCGACGGTCGGCGGGTCAGGGCGGACGGCCTGCTGCTGAACATGGAGAAGGTCTACGAGGACTTCCTGGCCGTCGCCCTCGGAGCCGTCCTGCGACGCCGCGCCGGAGGGCGTCCCCAGCCCCACCCGCGCACGCACCATCTGGACGACCGGCGCGAACACCTGCTCCTGCCGGACCTGGTCCACCTGCTGCCGGACGAAGGCGGCGCGCTGCGCCCTGCCGTCGTCGTCGACGCCAAGTACCAGGAGGGTGTGAGGCGGGAGAACCTCTACCAGATGCTGGCGTACTGCACCCGCTTCGGCCTCCACGAGGGCCATCTGGTCTGTGTGGCGGGAGACGTGGACGGGACGGCCGTGCGTGTTCCGGCGCCCGGCGGCACGATCACCCTCCACCGGCACGTACTGGACCTGTCGCTGCCCCGCCAGGCGCTCACCGACCGCCTGGAGGAGCTCGGCCGGACGATCCTCCGGGCGCGCACGGCCGCGGCCCGGCCGGGGACATGAGCCGGCGCCCGGCGGTCTCTCCCCGGCCGCCGCGGGATTCCGGCACCGCCTGCGGGCGTACGGGGCGATCGGGAAGAATCGGGGGCGATGACGTCCCAGCACCACGACCGGCACCACGGCTCCGGCCTGCCGGGCGGCCCCGGCCGGCCCGACTACGCACCCTTCGTCCATCTGACCGTCCCCAACACCGCCCTGTACCGGCAGGTGATGCGGACGTTCACCACCGCCAAGGAGCGGTTCGCGGTGCATCTGCGTCCCGAGGACGTCCAGGCGGCGCTGGAGCCGGGGCCCGGGGAGCAGCCGGCCGACCTGGACACGGTGGTCAAGGCGCTGGACAGCCTGGTGGAGTGGGGCAACCTGCGGGCCGACCCCGACACCGCGCGGGTGACGGCGGTCGAGGACTTCTACCGCAAGCGGTTCATCTACCAGCTCACCCGGGCCGGCGAGGCGGCCGAGGCCGCGCTGGGAACGTACGAGGAGGAACTGGGGCGGCGCGGCGAACTCCAGGCGGTGGCCCTGCACGACATCGTCACCCAGCTCCGGGCGCTGCTGGTGATCGCGGCCGAGGAGGAACCGGATCCGACCAAGGCGTACCTCACCCTGTCCACCCTGACCGCGCGGTTCACCGACCTCGCCGAGAACGCGCGGGCGTTCATGGGGTCACTGCAGCGCACCATCGACCTGCACGAGGTGGAGGTCGAGGCGTTCCTCGCCTACAAGGACCGGCTGATCGACTACCTGAAGCGGTTCATCCAGGACCTGATCACCCTCGGTGGCCTGATCGCCGCCCTGATCGGGGAGCTGGAGGAGCACGACCGCATACGCCCGCTGCTGCGGCTGGCCGCGGCCCGCGAGGCCGCCGACGCCGCACCGGACGAGACCGAGCACGCCGAGCGGGCCGCGTACCGCGGATGGCAGGACCGCTGGTCGGGCCTGACCGACTGGTTCGTCTCCGGGCAGGGGCGGGAGTCGCAGGCCAGGCTGCTGCGCGGCCGGGCCCTGGGGGCGATCCCGCAGCTCCTGGCCGTGGTACGGCGGCTCAACGAGCGGCGCGCCGGACGCTCGGACCGGTCGGCGGACTTCCGCACCCTCGCCCGCTGGTTCGCCGAGGCGCCCGACGACGTGGCGCGGCACCGGCTGTGGCGGGCGGCCTTCGGCCTCCACTCCTCCCGCCACCTCACCGTGGACGCCGACACCCTCACCGCCCGTGCGGCCGACCCGGTACCGCCCACCACCGCCTGGGCCGGGGCCGAGCCGCTGCGCATCAGCCCGCAGCTGCGGCGCACCGGCAGCTACGAACGGCGCGGCAAGCCCCGCAAGGTGGTCAGCCGCGCCGCCGACCGGGCGCGGCTGGCCGGGATCGCCGCCCGCCAGGCCGAGCAGACCGCGGCCGCCCGCGCCCGGCTGGCCACCGGCGGCGAGATCCGCCTCTCGCGGCTCGGCGAACTGGACCCGGCCGCGTTCGGCCTGTTCCTGCGGCTGCTCGGGGACGCCCTGGCCACCTGGCGACCCGGCACGACCTCCACCACGGCCACCAGCAACGACGGCTCCCTGGAGATCCGGCTCACCGCCCTGGCGGACGGTACGACGGCCGAGATCCCCACCCCGGACGGGACGTTCCGCGGCCCCGACCACCTCGTCGAGATCACCGACCTCACCGGGAAGGAGGCCCACCGGTGACCACCCCGCTGGCCGAGGTGCTCGACGGACAGCGCACCGCGAACCTCCGCAAGGCCGCCCGCGCCCTGCTGAAGGAGCCGCTGCTGACCGCGGACGGCCCGTACGGCGACGAGTTCCGCCTGGTGCGGCAGTACGAGGCGGAGTTGCGCGAGTGGTTCGACCGCAACACCGGCTGGCCGTTGCGGGTGGACGCCGACGCCGCCCGGCTGCGCAAGACCCCCGGCACCCTGGACGATCCCACCCACCCCGCGCGCGAGGCCGGCCGGGCCGCGCAGCCCTTCACCCGCCGCCGCTACGTCCTGCTGTGCCTGGCACTGGCCGCGCTGGAGCGGGGCGAGGCGCAGGTCGCGCTCGGGCGGCTGGCCGAACAGGTGGTGCTGGACGCCGCCGACCCCCACCTGGCCGCCGCCGGGATCGCCTTCACCCTGGAGCGGCGTGACGAGCGGAGCGACCTGGCGGCCGTGGTGCGGGTGCTGCTGCACCTGGGCGTGCTGCGGCGGGTGGCGGGCGACGAGGACGCCTACGTGGCCGGGGCGGGGGACGTGCTCTACGACGTGAAACGGCGGGTGCTGGCCGGACTGCTCGCCACCCGGATCGGCCCCTCGATGGTCACCGCCGCGGGTTTCGAGGACCGTCTGGCGGAGCTGACCGCCCAGTCCGCGCTGGACAGCGACGAACTCAGGTTCCGTGCCATCCGCTGGAAGCTCACCCGCCGTCTGCTGGACGACCCGGTGCTCTACTACGACACCCTCACCGAGGAGGAGCTGGCCTACCTCACCCGCCAGCGCGGCTTCCTCACCGCCCGGATCGCCGAACTGACCGGTCTGGTGCCCGAGGTGCGGGCCGAGGGCATCGCCATGGTCGACCCCGACGACGACCTCACCGACGCCCGTATGCCCGAGCAGGGCACCCACGGGCACATCACCCTGCTGCTCGCCGGGCACCTGGCCACCGCCGGTGGGCCGGTGGGCCGGGACGAACTGGAGCGGCGGGTGCGTGAACTGGTCGCGGAGCACGGCAGCTTCTGGTCCAAGTCGGCCCGGGAGCCGGGCGCGGAGGCCGAGCTGGTGGAGCGGGCGCTGGACAGGCTCACGGCGCTCGGCCTGGTGACGGTCACGGGGCGGGAGGTCCTCCCGCGCCCGGCGCTGGCGCGGTACGCGGTCGGCGAGCCCGTCGTGAAGCGGGCCGCTCCCCGGCGGTCGGCGGGTGTGCCCGCGGGCACGAAGGCAAGCGAAAGGCGGCCCACACGGTGAATCCCCTGCCCACCCCCGCTCCCGGGCGCTGGAAGCCCCTGCGCATCGGGCTCGTCGACCTCTTCCACTACGACGTGGAGGAGTTCTGGTTCCGCGACGGCAGGCTGCTGCTGCGCGGCAACAACGGCACCGGCAAGTCGAAGGTGCTGGCCCTGACCCTGCCGTTCCTGCTGGACGGCGACCTGTCGGCGCGCCGTGTGGAACCCGACGGGGACCCGGGCAAGCGCATGGAGTGGAACCTGCTGCTCGGCGGACAGCACCCGCACCCCGAACGGCTCGGCTACACCTGGGCCGAGTTCGGCCGCCTGGACGAGACGGGCCGGCCCCGGTTCCGCACCCTGCTGTGCGGGCTGAAGGCGGTCACGGGCCGGGGTATCGCCCGCCACTGGTTCGCCGTCACCGACCAGCGCGTCGGCGCGGAGCTGACCCTGCTGGACGCCACCGGCACCGCGCTGTCCCGCGACCGGCTCGCGGAGGCCCTCGCCGGGCGGGGCATGGTGTACGACACGGCGAAGGCGTACCGCAGAGCGGTCGACGAGGCGCTGTTCGGCCTCGGCGAGCGCAGGTACGCGGCCCTGGTCGACATGCTGATCCAGCTGCGCCAGCCGCAGCTTTCCAAACGGCCCAGCGAGACGGCCCTCTCCCGCGCCCTGACGGAAGCGCTGCCGCCCATGGACCAGGCCGTCGTCGCCGATGTGGCCGAGGCGTTCCGGTCGCTGGAGGAGGAGAAGGAGGAGCTGCGGGCGGCGACCGAGGCCGAGCGGGCGTCCTCGGCGTTCCTCGGCCACTACCGGCGCTACGCGAAGGTCGCCGCCCGCCGCCGGGCCCGCCTGCCCCGCGCCGAGCACGCCCGCTACGAGAAGCTCCAGCGCGATCTGGTCCAGGCGCAGGCCGAGCGCGAGCGGGCGGAAGCGGACCGCGAGGCCGCGGCCGGGCGGATCGCACAGCTGGAGGAACGCGCGGTACGGCTCGCCGCGCAGCAGGAGGCCCTGCGCACGGGTCCGGAGATGAGGGACGCGCGGGCTCTGGAGCAGGCCGCGGCCGACGCCCGGCGGACGGCCGACGAGGCCGGGCGGGCGGAGGCGGACCGGAGACAGGCCGCCGAGACGCACACCCGGGCCCTGGGGCGGCTGGCGACGGCCGAGAACCGGCTGGACGCCGCCGAGCGGTCACTGGAGGAGATCCGCGCGCACGCCGGCGAGGCGGCCGGGGCCGCCAGGCTGGACGGCGAGCCGCGCACCGCGGGTGCGCCCGGGCCCGAACTGCGCCGCGCGGCCGAGGAGGCGCTGGCCCGCAGGCGACGCGCCGTCGAGCACGTGGAGGAACTGGCGGAGCGTGCCGAGCGCGCGCAGGACGGGCGCCGGGCAGCCCTGTCGCGCGCCGACGAGGCGGACAAGGACCTCGTCCACAGCACCGGGGAACTGGCCCGTGCCGAGGAGAGGGTGACCGAGGAGGGGCGGGCGCTGGTCGGCCGCGTGCGCGACCACGTGCTCGGGTGCACCGAGCTGACGATCCCCGGCCTGCCCGGTCTGCTGGACGGGACACAGGAGTGGGCGGTCCGGCCGGACGGTCCCGAGCCCGCGCGGGAGGCGGCCGCCGGCGCGCACCGCGCCCGGGCGGCACACCTGGCCGACCAGGCGGCGGACCTGGCCCAGCGGCGGCGCACGGCGCAGAGCCGGGCCGCGGAGGCGGAAGCGGAGCTGGCCGCTCTGGAGGCGGGACGTCAGAGCGGTCCCCGGGACCCGTACACCCGCACCCCCGGTGTCAGGGACCGGGCGGCCGGTGCGCCGCTGTGGCGGCTCGTCGACTTCCACCCACAGGTCGCGGCGGCCGAGCGCGCGGGCCTGGAGGCGGCCCTGGAAGCGTCCGGCCTGCTGGACGCCCGGTTGCGCCCGGACGGTGCCGCGTTCTTCGCCGACGGCCACGACGTCCTGCTGGCGCCCGCGCCGGTTTCCGGGATCCCGGCGGCCGGGCCCACCCTCGCCGACGTGCTGCGCCCGGCCCTGGACCACGGCGACACCCGGGCCGCCGGTGTGGGAGAGGAGACAGTGGCGCGGCTGCTGGCCGCGATCGGACTGGGTGAGGCCTCCCGCGCCACCCCCGACGGCAGCGGTGCGAGCGACACCTGGGTGTCGCCGGACGGCCGCTTCCGGACCGGAGCGCTGACCGGGAGCTGGAGCAAACCGGCCGCCGAGTACGTGGGCGAGGGCGCCCGCGAGGAGGCCCGCCGCGCCCGCATCACCGCCCTGCGGAACGAACTGCTCACTTTGCGCGAGGAGTTGACCGGACTGGAGGAGGCGTCCCGCGCGGTGGCGGAGCGCCGCCGCGTACTGGACGCCGAACTGTCGGCCTTCCCCGGCGACGACGACCTGCGCCGGGCCCACGCGCTGGCCGCCGCGGCCGCCGACACGGCCGGCCGGGCCCGCACCCGCCACGACGAGCGCTCCGCCGAACTGGCCGAGGCGGCCCGGGAGGCGGCGCAGACGGCGGCCGAACTCACCGAGACGGCCGCCGCCGTCCAACTGCCCGCCGACCGCACCGGGCTCGCGGCCGTCCGCCGGGCTCTCACCGACCTCACCGCCCACCTCGCAGCCCTGTGGCCCGCACTGCGGGAGCACACCGACGCAGAAAGCGCCGTCGCCGAGGAACGGGCCGAGGCTCGGCGGGCCGGGGAACGGGCCGCCGAGCTGGCCCTGCGCACAGAGGAGGCGGCGAGGCGGGCCGCCGCGGCCGACGAGCACCACACCACCCTGCGCTCCACCGTCGGCGCCGCCGTCGCCGACCTCCAGCGCCGTCTGGCCGAGACCGTCGAGGAGGCACGGCTGTGCGGGCAGGAGCAGAAGCGGGCCCATCAGGAGCATCGGCAGGCGGACGGCCGCGCCCACCGCGCCGAAGGGCGCATCGAACAGCTGGAGGAGGACGTCACCGAGGCCGCGGCGGCCCGGGACCGGGCCGTCGCCGCACTCCAGCGGTTCGCGGCGACCGGACTGCTGGCGGTGGCCCTGCCCGACATCGAACAGCCGGATGCCGGCGGGCCGTGGGCGGCGACCCCGGCCGTCGTCCTGGCCCGCGCCGTCGAGTCCGAGCTCTCCGGGACCGACGACTCCGACGGCGCCTGGGAGCGGGTGCAGAAGCGGCTGAGCGAGGAGTTCGGCAGACTTCAGGACGCGCTGTCGAGGCACGGGCACACCGCCTCGGCCCGCAGCGGCGAGGACGGCATGGTCGTCGACATCGTCTACCAGGGACGCGAGCGCGCCGTGCCGGAACTCGCCGGGGCGCTGGCCGCCGAAGTGGAGGAGCTGACCCGCATTCTGTCCGCGCGCGAACGGGAGATCCTGGAGACCCACCTCATCACCGAGGTAGCCGGCACCCTCCAGGAGCTGATCGGCACCGCCGAGCGACAGGTGCGGGCCATGAACGCCGAGCTGGAGGAGCGGCCGACCTCCACCGGCATGGTGCTGCGCCTGGTGTGGCGGCCCTCACGGAAGGCACCGCCCGGGCTCGCCCAGGCCCGCGAGAGGCTGCGCCAGTCCGCCGACGCCTGGTCGCCGGAGGACCGGGCCGCGGTCGGCGGGTTCCTCCAGGAGCAGATCGCGCGCCGGCACGCCGACGACAGCTCCGGAAGCTGGCTGGAGGACCTCACCGAGGCCCTCGACTACCGCACCTGGCACGAGTTCGGCATCGAACGCCACCAGCACGGCAGGTGGGTCCCGGCCACCGGGCCCGCCTCGGGCGGAGAGCGGGTGCTGGCGGCGTCGGTGCCGCTGTTCGCAGCCGCGTCCGCGCACTACGCCAGCGCCTCCGTACCGCACGCCCCGCGCCTGGTCACCCTGGACGAGGCGTTCGCCGGCGTGGACGACGACTCGCGTGCCAAGTGCCTGGGGCTGCTGCACGCCTTCGACCTGGACGTGGTGATGACCAGCGAGCGCGAGTGGGCCTGTTATCCGCAGGTGCCGGGCGTCGCCATCGCCCAGCTCTCGCGCGTCGACGAGATCTCCGCGGTCCTGGTGACCCGCTGGGAATGGGACGGAACGCGGCGGTCGCGGGGCGCGGAGCCGCAGGCGTACGGTGAGCCGGAACACGCCTTCCCGGCCGCCGCCTCCACCGGTACCGCCGTCACCGAGAAGCCCACGGCCCAGGACTCCTTGTGGACATGACTCCACGCCCCGGGCGGATCGACGCCACCCGCCTCACCCGCCTGCTCGGCGTACCCGAACTGGCCTGGCTCCTCGACCGCGCCCGGCACCGGATGGCCCGCGGCCGCCCCCTCACCGGCGCGGTCGCCCTGACCGGTCCCGACGAGGCCCAGCGGGCGGCGGTGGAGCGCCTGATGGGCCGCGCCCCGCGCGGCGGCCGATCCCTGACGGTGCGCCTGGAGACGGTGGACGAGATCCTGCGCCGCTCCGGTGTCAGTCCGGACGGGCTGGCCGCCGCCGTGACCGCTCTGACCGGCCCCGTGACCAGGCTCGACGAGACGCGCCGGGCCGAGGCGGCGGCCTGGGAGGAGGCCCACGCACCGCTCGGTGAACTCGGCGCCGTCCGTCCCGAACTGGCCGACTGGACCACCCGGGTACGCGGAGAGGGTCTGACCCGCCGTCTGGCCCGGACCCCGGAGACGGCCCGCGCGCTCCTGGCGGACGCGGCGGCGGCTCTGCGGGCGCTGCCCGCCGACCCCCCGGTCTCTCCGGCAGCCTTCGCCGCCAGGACCCTCGGCAGCGCCCACGCCCTGGACGACGGCAGACCGCTTGCCACTCTCGTACTGTCCGGGATACGCGCGCTGACCGGCTTCGCCGACGGCTCCGGAGCCCGGTGGCGGCGCGAGGCGTGGGCCTCGGCGGGACTGCTGAAGGACGAGCTGTCCTCCACCGTCCTCACCCTCAACCTGCGCGGCACTCCGGCGCTGGACTGGTCAGCCGGTGCGGGCGAGCCCGCCGTCCTCACCCTGCGCCAACTGGCCCGTGACACATCCTTCGTGCCGCACGCGGCCTCCGGACGCGTCCACGTCTGCGAGAACCCGGCCGTGATCGCGGCGGCGGCCGATGCCCACGGCCCCGGCTGCCCGCCCGTGGTCTGCCTCCAGGGCCAGCCCTCGGTCGCCGCCCTCACCCTGCTGCGTCGCCTGCACGCCCGGGGCGCCCGGCTCCTGTACCACGGCGACTTCGACTGGGGCGGGCTGCGCATCGCCGCCGCACTGGCCCGCGCCGTTCCGTGGCGGCCCTGGCGCTACACCGCCGCCGACTACCGCACCGCCGTCACGGCATCCGGACTCCCCGCACTGACGGGCGTCCCCGCCGAGTCCCCCTGGGACCCGGACCTGTCCGGTGCCCTCGCCGAACTCGGCGTGCGAGTCGAGGAGGAGACGGTCCTCGACGACCTGCTCTCCGACCTCGCGCCTGCTCCGTGAGGCCCGGGCCCGGTAGGCGACCCGGCCCCGGCTCCGGGCCTCCCACGATGGGGCCGGGTGTCATGCCCTCCCCGTCGGACGAGGGGCGCGTTGGAGGCCGGGAAGTGACGGCAGCGGGAGGGCGCAGGCGCCCGGGCCAGGTCCGCCGAAGCCTGCCCGGCAGTGGTTCCAGGAGCGGCCCTCCCCGTGTCCCCGGGAGCAGGACGCCCTGGAGCGTGTGCGGCGCCTGCTGCCGGAGGCCGAGCCCTACCGCGCTTGGGCCGCGTTCTCCTTCACCGCACGGTCGGGCCGTGTCAACGAGTGCGACCTGCTGGTCCCCGTCCCCGCCGGCCTGTTCCTCATCGAGATCAAGAGCCATCCCGGTGAGCTCCGCAACACCGGCTCCCCCTGGAGCCTCCACGCCCCGGACCGCACCAGGACCGTCACCAACCCGCTGTACTTCAACGACCTGAAGTCCAGTGAACTGCGCGGCCGGCTCCAGTGGGCGGCCCGCAGGCTGGGGATGAGCGACCGGACCGTTCCGCGCGTCGAGCCCGCCGTGTTCCTCTCGGCCCCGACCTGGTGAGCCATCTGGACGAGGTCCAGCGGATCCGCGTCTACGGACGGGACGACGGCGGCAGCGGGCTGGACCGCATCCGGCAGGACCTCCTCGGCCTGCCGCCCGAGCAGCCGGAGCGGCGGATCACCCCCGAGTTCTCCCGCCACGTCCTGCCGCGCCTGCTGGAGACCGCCGGCATCCGGCAGTCCACCGGGCACCTGCGGTTCGGGGACGCCTGGCGGATGCGGCCCCACCCCCTGGACGCCGGCCCGTCATGGGAGGACCGGCTGGCCGGGCGGGACGACGGCCTCGTGCGGGAGGAGAGGCTCGCCTCCGCCGACGAGTTCCCCGGCCTGCTGGACGCGGCGGAGCCGGCCGCCGTCCTGCCGGACTCCCCGGCCTCCGTGTCCGCCGATCCCCTGGAGGCGCAGCCGGGGCAGACGCCCGACGCCGAGTGGACGGTGCGGCGCGTGCTCGGCACCGGCGCCACGGCCCGTGCCCTGCTGGTGGAGCGGCCCGTCCACGATGCCGGGGAAGCCGGGATCGCTCAGGATGCCGAGAGCGCCGTCCGGACCGAGGAGCGGGTCTTGAAGGTCGCGCTGGACGACGACGAGGCCGAGCGGCTGCGCGCCGAGGAGCATGCGCTGAGACTGGTCGGCGGCGGTGCGGCGGTGCAGCTCCGCGACGAGGGGCCGCTCTCCCACCACGAGCTGGAGCGCTTCGGGGAGGACCTGTTCCAGGCCCTCGACCAGCTCGCCGCGAACGGCGTGCGCCACCGCGACATCGTACGCCCCTCACGCTGGCCGAGCACTTGGAGGAGACCGGCACCGCCGCCTCGATCGGATCGGTCGGCGACGCGTACGACAACGCACTGATGGGGTCCACGAACGGCCTCTTCAAGACCGAGGCGATCAAGCCGCAGCGGCCCTGGGATCCCTCGCCCAGGTCGAGCCGGCCACCGCCGAGTGGACCGACTGGTACAACCACACCCGTCTCCACGGTGGGATAGGGCACATCCCGCCCGTCGAATACGAAGCCAACCACTACCTGAGCACCATGAAAGCCCAGGTCACAACCAGCATCTGAGATCTCTGCCGAACCCGGTGCGGTTCATGTCGGTTCATTTGAGGGTGGCGAGGTGGTCGGATTTGCCGCCGCGCCATTCGATGAGGAAGATGGTCGCGTCGTCGCTGGTGACGTCACCACGTTCCCGTTTCAGGGTGTGGGAGAGCGCTCTGGTGACGGCGCGTGCCACGGTGTGGTCACGCAGGGTGCGGTTGGTCCACTCGATGAGCTGCTCCTCGCCGAACTGTTCCTCGCCGGCCTGGTGTTCTTCGATCAGGCCATCGGTGAAGCAGAGCACCTGGTCTCCGCGTTGCAGCGCCCACTCGCTGACCTGAGGCTGGTCACCGCCGAAGCCGACGGGTAGCGTGGTGGGGCTTTCCAGCCGGTCGACCACGGCGCGGTCGCGGATCAGCAGCGGCGCAGGGTGGCCGGCGTTGACCACTTGCAGCTGCCCTGTGACGATGTTCAGGCACATTATCTGTGCGGTGACGAAATGGTCGGGACCGAACTGGTCGTCGATGGCCTGGTCCATGAACGTATAGATCTCGGACAGTTCGATACCGGCACGACGGGCGTGGCGGTAGGCGCCGATGGCCACCGTCGCCATGGTCGCGGCGGTCAGGCCGTGGCCCATGGCATCGATCATGGCGACGTGCAGGACGTCCTCGTTGAGCGCGTAGTCGAAGCTGTCGCCGGCCACGTTGTAGGCGGGCTCCAGAATCCCGGCAACCTCGACCTGTGGGACGGCCATCGACAACGGGGGCAGCAGCGACCACTGCATCTCGGCGGCCACATCCATAGGGGCGCTGCGGCGCGCATCGAAGAACTGGTCGGTGTAGGCGTTCTTGGTGACGATCATGTCGGCGACCAGGCCGGCGAGGCGCCGTAGCAGCCGCCGGTCATCGTCATCAACGTCATCGACGGTAACGATCATGACGCCGACCTGGTCGCTGCCGTCCAGCAGCGGCAGGTACATCCGCACGCCGCCGTCCTGTGGCACTTCCACGGTCCTGCGATACAGGAATGCCTCGCCGGCAGGGGAGCCTTCGACCGGTTCGGGCTCACCGGCGACTAGCCATCGGCCGGGGAGGGGTACCAGGAGCAGCTGTTCGTAGTCCTGCAGGAGGATCGAGACGTCGCGTCCTCCGATGGCGGCCACCTCCTCCGCGATCAGCGGGGCGATCAGATGCGGAGGCATCTCGTGGGCGCGGTCCAACAGCAGCCCCAGCAGGCGTTCACCGAAGCCCTCCGACCGGTCCGGTTTGGCCTTGTGTGGTTTCTGTTCACCTTCCGCCATCGGTCCGGCCTTCCCTTGCTTCGTTCGTCCCGCAGGCCGTGCCGGGCGGCGCGTTCATCGAGCGGCCCGGCACGGCCTGGGCGGCCTGGAGCCGGTAGAAGTTCAGTCCACACAGTCTGACGGGGCCAGTCGGCCCAACGTGCCCATTGCACTGAATGCGGCATGTCGCAGGGCCTTGGGCCAAGGCCCGCATCCATGTCGCCCACGACTCCGTACAGGACCACCACGGTCCCGGACACCAGCAGGTGAACACCGACGACCGTCAGGCCGATGGCGCGTCCCTTGCCCAGGAAGGCGAAAGGAACGGCCGCCCGTATCAGGATCAGGGTGATCCACGGGATGACCACCAGAATCATGGGAGTGCTCCTCAGCCACTGAACTCCGGCTTGGGTTTCATACTGGCGTCCACGCAGAAGTGGCCGCCGGGGTTGGCATCGGGGGCGTCAGTTGGTCGATTCCCCGGGGGTTCTCGCTCCGGCCGCCGCCTGAGTGGCAGGCACCATATGCGGTCCCCCGCCATCGGGGCCGGTCGGATCCCGGACGAAGGCGGTGCTGAAGAGCTCGAGATCACCTGTGATCACCGGTGATCACAGGTGCGGAACTGCCGGACGGTCTGCCGTCGAGTCCCATGGCCTTGCCGTTGTGGTACAGGTACTGGCTCGGCATGTGGCTGGAGCGGAGCAGCAGGCGCCCGCTGCTCTTGCGGATGGTGCTGTCCGTGCAGGACTGGAATTCCAGTTCCTGCCGGATGGACGGGGCGATGCCGCAGAGGGATCCGGTCGTCCCGCGCCGGGGCGGGGTAGGGGGCTGCGTCGCTCATCTCCGCCGCCCAGGCCGACCGCCCGCGCGTCGACCGCGAACTCGGCCATGCGTACGCCTCCCGCATGCGCCCGGCCGAGTCCGTCCGCGAACCTGCGCGGTTGCGGACGCGCGAGGGCTTACTGACCGAGCACGCCGACGAGGTCCGCGAGCTGCGGAGGACTCTGGTCCCCGCGCTGCGCCGCCCCGCCAGCGGCCCGCTCGCCCGCTTCGGCTTCGGCCGCGGGGATGTCGCGGTTGCGGCGGGCGCGGTACCGGTGGCCGGCTCGTCCGCCGTGTCCACCGAGGCAGGCGTGTCGACCGGCTCCGTTTCAGGTGGCGCGGCGGTCGGGGCGGGAACGGGGGCGGCCGACTGCCCGTGGGGCGTCCCCGGGCGTACGTCGTCCAGCAGCCGCAGGAAGGTGCGCTCGTCGACGACGGGTACTCCCGCGGCGACGGCCCGCCGCGCCTTCGCCGAGCCCGACGCCTGGTCGTTGGCGACCAGGACGCCGGTGTGCCGGCTGACGGAGGTCATCACGTTCAGTCCGGCGGCCACGGCGCGCTCGGTCAGCTCCGCGCGGGAGACGGCCGTCTCCCCGGTGAGGGCGACCTTCATCCCCTGCACCAGCGGACCGCCCGGCGACAGCCGCCCGGGGCTGCGGAAGGCACACGGTGTCTTGGGAGGCTTCGGCGCGAACCGCGAGTCCCGCCGGAGCGGGCAGGGCACGAGTGGCAGGGGCAGTCCGAGCCGGGCCGCTTCCCGCAGGGAGGCGCGCAGTACGCCTGCCAGTACGCGGGTGTCGTCCAGCGCGCCATGGGCGCGGAGCTGCGGAACTTTGTAGTGGGCGGCCAGCGTGCCCAGCCTGAGGTCCTCGGTCGGCGGGTCCACGCGCCGGTTCGGCGCCGGGGTGCCCAGCCGCCGCGAGACCGGCAGGGACCTGCGCGCACGGGCGAACTCGTGTGCCAGGAAGCCGTACGAACTGCACGTTGTGGGCGACCAGGACGCGGCCCTCCAGCATGGCGGCGATCCGTTCGGCGACCTGCCCGAAGACCGGGGCACCACGCCGCCGCCCGGCGGGCCGGGCGGCGGCGGAAGGTTGTGAGCGCCCCCGGCAGGACTCGAACCTGCGGCCAAGCGCTTAGAAGGCACCTGCCGTGTTCGCATACGCATCCCGATGGCCTGCAAGAACACCGCAGGTGAGACGGGGCTCCCGCAAACCGTGAGACGTGTGTGGGACGCGGGCTGCCCGGTTGTTGGCGATTCGCCTTCCTCGCTGAGCGCTCCAGCCCGCGCGGAGACCACGGTCCACTGGCCTCGCCATGTGCCGTCGGTGGCGGAACACCCCCGCTCGCGCGGGGACCACGCACGATCCAGCCCGCCAACCTCCTCCATGGGGTCCAGTCAAGGTGACCCCAAAGTCATCACGGGATGATCTTGGTGCTAGGGGTGCAGGGTGATCGGGCTTAGTCGATGTCGGTGTCCGTCTCCGGAGCCTTTCGGGCGTTGTTCCTGAGGTTGGCGAAGGGCAGAGCTCCTCCGTGAAGTTCTTTGAACTCGTCGATCAGGTCCTGCTCGGCCTCACCCGCATCGTCCTCGATCGTCGGCCGCCAGGCGACGAGCAGTGCGTCCGAGTCGGCCAGCTGCCAGATGTAGCGACCGCCCCAGTGGCCGGCCAGCAGGCCGGTGCCGTGGCGGCGGTAGTCGGCAAGCCGCTGATTCAGTCCGTCCTTGCCCGCGGCCTTGCCGATGTACACGACCGTCGCCCCGTCCACCCAGGCGTCGTGAAGCTTGTCGGCGGTCACGGACGGGTCGCGGCCCTTGAGGTGTCCGGCAGGGCTGCTTGGGAGGAACGACGGGGGCGAGGTGTCAGTGCGGATCACCACGTAGATTCCGTGCTCGGTGGGGACGTTGCTGCCGGACAGTTCACGGAACGGCACGAAGCCGCGGAAGCCGCGTGCGATCAGGGTCCTCTGGATCAGTTCTGGTGCCGGGCTCATATCAGGCATCGTGCCAGGCGCAGCTGACAGTCCTCGGTGGTGGGCGTCGTACCGCAGCCGGGCGGGTCAGGACAATGACCTGCCCCGCCCGGGCTTGGTGAGATCGGCACCTGGTGCTGGGCCTTCTTGCGGTGGACGCGGATGCTGGCGGGGGCACCGGAGTGGTTGCAGTCCGCCCCGGGACACCGCTCCCAGCAGCCGTTCCCGACAGCCGTCTCGGTGACGGTCCTGCCGGAGGAGTGGACCGGCGCGACCGCGTCGCGCTCGAACTCCTCCGAGTACCGCCTGCTGCGGTTGCTCCTGCTTCCCACCCGGCACTACTTCCTCCGGAACCTCACGTCCCAGTCTCCAGGTGTCCAACATCAAGGGGGAGGTTCACGGTGTCACATCGGCGCCTTCTCTGATTCGAGTGGGCGAGGCAACCGTTGGGCCAGCAGGGCCGCATGATCGTGTCAACTGCGCGTGTGGCGGTCGGAAGGGCGCACTTCGGGCCCCAGCGCTCGTGGACAACGGTCAAAGGGTGTTCCGTCATGGCGTGGCAGCGTAGATGCGAATCGGCCGGCCGCAGCTCGGGTCGGTGCCTGTGCGGACCAGGCGCATGCCGAGTTTGTGCATGATGCGGGCCGAGGCGTCGTTGCCGGCTTGGTGGATGCTCAGTACGCGTTGCAGGCCGCGTTCCTCAAAACCGAAGCGTAGGACGGCGCGGGCGGCTTCCGTAGCAAGGCCGCGGCCCCAAAAGGATTGCCCCAGGCGCCAGCCGATCTCCACTGCGGGCAGCACCTCCGGGAGGAAGGTGGGCACTGACAGGCCCGTGAAGCCTGCGAGTTCGCCGGTGGCCCGGACTTCCACGGCGAACAGTCCGAAACCGCGGGTCTCCCATTCCTCCTCCCAGGCCGCGATCGCTTCGCGGGTCTGTGCCCGGGTGCGTACCGAACCGTCGCCGATCCAGCGCATCACCGCCGGGTCGGCGTTGATGGCGGCCATGGGATCGATGTCCTGCGGGCGCCATGGACGGAGCAGCAGGCGAGGGGCTTCGAGCGTTACTGTCACGTGTGGATCCGTCAGGCCGCGAAGGCCGCGTCGGCCGCCGCGCGTAGTTCCTTCATGACTTCGATGGTGTCTCGGCCACTGTCGAACAGCACGCTGTTCACGAGGGCTCCGACGGCTCCGCTTTGCGCGGCCGTGTGGATGTGGGCGGCCTCGCCGATGCCTCCGTCGAGTACGACGGGTACGGGGAGTGCGCAGATCTCTTCGAAGGCGGCGCGGTCGCCGATGCCGGTCCCCGAGCTGATGGCGGAGCCCATCACCCGGAGCAGAGGGCAGCCGGCGTCGTATGCCTTCTTGGCGGACTCTGGGTCGTTGGCGAGCAGCGGGAGTACCACCAGGGAGGGCTCCCAAGCCATCAGTTCCCGGGCTGCCGCGATGACGTCGGCGTCGTTGGACCGGCGCAAGCGGTCGTCGAGCACCTCGAGCTTCAGGACT
The DNA here is from genome assembly GCF_043660855.1 of Streptomyces shinuiensis. Taxonomy (NCBI): domain Bacteria; kingdom Bacillati; phylum Actinomycetota; class Actinomycetes; order Kitasatosporales; family Streptomycetaceae; genus Streptomyces; species Streptomyces shinuiensis. Next base: position 3,995,976 of record NZ_JBIHML010000001.1, read on the forward strand.
CGCTCGCCGGTCATGTCGAAGGCGGTCTTGGCTGCTTCCACGGCTGCGGCAGTGGAAGTGCGCAAGTTGATGTTGAGCATCGTGACGTAGCCGTCCAGGTCGACGTGCCGGCCGATCTCGGCGTACGTAGCGCCGGCGAAGCCGTGCTCAAGAGCGTCGGGGTCGCGGGTCGCGTCCAGGCGGTGGGTGTTGACGGGCAGCACATTCGTCCTGGACGTCTTGAGCATCTGCAGTACGAGGGGTAGCTCGGCACGGTGCCGTTCGGTTCCGAAGCAGTGCCAGAAGTGGTCGAGCTGCAGGCCCGCGACGTGGATGCGGTTGACCATTCTCATTCCTCGCTGTGATGGCTTGCGCGTGCCTGAAAACTCCGTGCAGAGTCGGGCTCTTCGAGGCTCGGAAAAACTACCTAACTCTCGCGCTGCCAAGAGTTCCCGTGAATACGGAAAAGCCGCACCGAAGCCGTCCGAACCGATGGAACTCCGGATCTCCCGGGTTCGTCAGGACGGTAGCCCGAGTGGGCCTGGTCTTGTCCAGTCCTGTCCGGAGCCCAGGTGAAGTTGGCTTGAATTTGGCGGTCAGAAGGCCCTCTTGGTCGCTGATGTCCGTCGTAAACCCTGTGAAAGGGACAGAGTGGTGTCACTTTTCCGCCGCGCAGAATGAGGCTCAGGGAAAATGCCGACCGCTCTTGTCGCGCCGCGTGCCTGCGAGTTAGCGTCCGTTCGGCCCTCGAAAGCCCCGGGGGTGGAAGGAGGTGCACGTGCATGTCCAACGCGAGCTTCCAGGACGACCTGCTCGACCCCGAGCAGGCGAAGAAGGTGCAGCAGGCATTCGAGGAGGCTTCTTCCGCGACTGAGGAAGAGGCTGAGTAAGTGATCGCACTGGTGGTGGCGTCGTACGGCGCCACCACCAGATCGGCGTCGTAACTACGTACAGCCCTGCGGAGGAAAGATGACGGCCGAGCCTCGGGCGGTCGGGGAAATGACCCCGCGGGCCCCGGATCCCATACCCGAGGTGCGCAACTTCCGCCTGCTGTGGGGTGGCCAGGCGATCAGCCTGCTCGGAAACGAGCTGACCAAGCTGGCCATACCGTTGCTGGCGCTGGGTCAACTGCACGCCTCATCTGCCCAGGTCGGCCTGTTGCGGGCGTCGGGAACGGCGCCCACCTTGGTGATCATGCTGTTCGTCGGGGTGTGGGTGGACCGGCTGCGCCGCCGACCGCTGCTGATCGCGTCGAACCTGTTCCAGGCCGCTGTCCTGATGCTACTGACCGCCCTCGCGTTGTCCGGGTCGCTGTCGTTCGTGATGCTGGCCACGGCGGCGCTGGCGCTGGGCGCGGCCGGCGTGGTCTTCGAGGTCGCCTACCCCAGCTTCATCCCCACCGTGGTGCCCACCGAGCGACTGCCCAGCGCCAACGGCCGGCTGTTCGGCGCCCAGTCGGTCGCGGAGGCGGCTGGACCCGGGCTGGCCGGAGTGCTGGTGGCCTGGTTCGGAGCCGGCTGGGTGCTGCTGGTCGACGCCGTCAGCTTCGTCGTCTCCGCCGTGACGGTCCTGGCCATCCGGGTCCGGGAGAGCGTCCCGGCCCCGTCGGAAGGCCGCCGCGTACTGGGCGAGATCAAGACCGGCATGCGGGCCTTGCTCGGTCACTCGCTACTGCGCGCCACGGTGTTGGCCGCGGGGCTCTACAACTTCTGGGAGAGCTCGCTGGCCACCGTCTTCCTGGTACACGCGGTCCGCGGCCTGGGGATCAGCGAGGCGACGCTGGGGCTGATCCTGGGCGGCGGCAGTGTCGGCGCCATCGTCGGCACCGCCGTCTCCGCGTTCGTCGTACGCCGCTACGGCCTCGGGCCGACGCTGGCGGTGAACTTCACCGCCGGCTGCCTGCTGCCGCTGCTACTCCTGCTGCCGAACGGCAACGGTCTGGGCACGGTGGTGGCTTTCACCGTGATCTTCTTCAGCACCACCTTCTGCATCGCCCTCTACAGTGTGCAGGCGCTGACCGTGCGCCAGGCGGCGACCCCAGACCACATGCGCGGACGGGTCCTGGCCAGCGGCTGGCTGTTCATCCTCGGCTCGATCCCACTCGGCGCACTGCTGGGCGGCTTCCTGGGCGGGCTCCTCACCCCGTGGACGGCGCTGGCGGTCTCCGCGCTTGGGCTGCCGATGGCCATGCTGTTCCTGCTGCCCTCGCCGGTACCGCGGCTGACCGGACTGCCGGCTGTCGAGCATCAGTACTGGGAGCGGTTCGAGTGAGCGGCGACCGACAGAGGCTCGCCACCGCGCCGCTGGTCGCCGGATGCTGGTCCTGGGGGGACCGGCGTACCTGGGGCTACGGCGAGCGGTTCGGTGACGACGAGCTGCGTGAGGTGGTCGCGGAGCTCACCACCGTTGACGCCGCGTACTTCGACACCGCGGAGATCTACGGACGTGGCGCCTCAGAGCGGTTGCTGGGCCGTCTGGCTCCCGATGCGGCCGTGTCCGGCAAGTTCTTTCCGTATCCGTGGCGATGCACCTACGGGCAGTTCGCCCGCGCGCTGCACGCCTCGCTGCGCCGGCTGAGGCGGCCGCGGATGTCGCTCTACCAGATCCACCACGACGTCCCGGGCGCACTGCTGAAGCGTTGGACCGACCACCTGGCGCGGGCCCGGCGCGAAGGGCTGATCGAGCAGATCGGCACCTCCAACCTGCCGCCCGTCACCTTGGCTGCCGTGGCGGACCGGCTGGCCGCGCAGGGCGAGCAGGTAGCAGCTCACCAGGTGCGCTACAACCTGTGTGATCGCCGCGTGGAGAGCGACGGGACGCTGGAGTTGTGCCGGGACCGCGGCATCATAGTCCTCGCCCACAGCGCCTTGGGGCAGGGGCTGCTCGGCGGCAACTACCGGCCAGGGCACCAGCCGCTCGGTCGTCGGGCTCGGCATCTGACCGAGCCGCTGCTCAGGCAAACACAGCCGGTGCGGGACCTGCTGACTCGCTTCGGCGGGCGGTACGGCGTGTCGCCCGCGGCGGTGGCGCTGTCCTGGCTGCGTGGCCAGGGCGTGGTCCCCGTGGTCGGCCTGCGCGACGGGCGGCAGGCGCGCGAGGCGTTGGCCGGCTGCGCGCTGCGGCTGCCGGAGGACGTCCGTAGCACCTTGGACACCGTCACCGCTCCTTGGCGGGGGACGCCATGACCGGGCAAGCTCGAACGGACCGTGCCCGGTTGCTTCGGCTGCTCGCGGAGCGGGAAGCCGCCCGCGCGGACGGTCGCCAAGGTTACCGAGTCGCCCCCGCCCAGGAGTCGATGCTGGCCGCGGAGGCCGCGCAGCCTTCTGGTGGCAGTCACAACGACCTCGTAGCGGCCTACCTGGACGGCCCGTTGGACGCCGCCGCACTACGTCGCGCGCTTCAGTCGCTGACCGAACGCCAGGAGGTGCTACGCGTCCGATTCACCCCCCCGCCCGAGCCGCGCATGCTGATCACCCCGCAGACTGCGGTCGACCTCGACATCCGCTGTACGGAGTCGGGCCCCGAGGAACGCCAGCGGGTCGTGGAGCAGGCCGCCGCCGCACTCCTGGGGGAGCGTCTCGACGCGTTCACCGGACCGCTGCAGCGCGTGGTGCTGCTCCGGCTCGCGCCCCGCAGGCACCTGCTCCTGTCCGCCGTGCACCATCTGATCAGCGACGCCCACTCGCACGGCGTGTACCTGCGCGACCTGGCTGCCCTCTACCGCGCCCACACCACCGGTGAACAGGCAAAGTTGCCGCTGGTGCGGCCATACCGGGAGCACGCGGCCGCCCGCAGACAGGTGTTGGCGGAGGAGGCAGGACCGGCCACGGCCGCGCTGCGGCGCTCGATGGCCGTGCTCGCCCCGCCGCTGCCCACGCTGACCTGGCCCCGTACGCCGACGAAACGCACCTACCGCCAGCGGGTCGTACAGCGGAAGTGGCCGGCCCGCATGGTCGGTGCGGCCGAACGGGCCCTGTCCGGCGTGGGGCTGACCTTCGGCATGGCCTTGGCCGCCGCCTGGGCAAGCGCGCTGTACCGGTACGCGGGGGCGGAGGATGTCCGTATCGGCGTCCCGGTCGCCAACCGTCTCGACCCCTCGTTTGCCCATACCGTGGGCCTGTTCGCCGGCATGGGGATGGTGCGTATCCCGGTCGGCGGCGACAGTACGGTCGAGGAACTCCTCAGCTCCGCGAGGGAGTCGATGCTGACCGCCTGGGAGAGCGGTGCGGTGCCACTGCCGTACGTGGTGCGCGCCCTGCGCGCCGCGCACCCGGACCTCGACTCCGCTGCGGTGTTCGAGTCCACCTTGACGCTGCAGGATCAGGCTGAGCCCCTGCTCGTCGGAGCGCTCCGCATCACCGCCCTGGACTCCTTCGACTTCTCTCCGCTGACCGGCCCGGCGTTCCAGCCGCTGCACCTGTCCGTGCGCCGTGGCACGGGGCCGGTGCCGGTGCCGGTGCGACTCACCTATGACCGGGACCTGCTGACCGTGGCGGAGGCCGAGGCGCTGCTGCGCGGCGTGGCGGAGTTCTTGGCCGTGTGTGCCGCCGGTGCAGAGCGTCGTACGGCGGTGCTGCCGGCCCGCCGGTGGACCGCGGCGGCGGACGCATGAGCGCGCGTCGGACCGTCGGACGGCTGGGCGCCGCTGCCCGGTTGACCGGGGTACGGGCGCTCGCCGCGGCGGCGGCCGGACTGGATTCCGCGGTGGGAGGCCGCAGCACCGCCGCGCTGCCGGCCGGGGCGGAGATCGTCGCGCTGGCCGCCATGCACCGCTTCCGGGCACGGGTCGACGCCGCCCGTCGGCGCGTACCCGGGCTGCGGTTGGACCGGCACGGCATCCCCCACGTCTTCGGCACCGGCGTGGACGTCTGGCGCGGCCTCGGATTCGCCACCGCCGCCGCCCGGTTGTTCCAGATGGACCTGGTGCGGCGGCGGGCGGCTGGCCGCAGCAGCGAGTTGCTCGGCCCGGATCTCGCCGAACAGGACGCCCGTCAGCGTCCGTTGGGATTCGCCTGCTACGCGGAGCGGATCGTGGCCGCGTTGTCGGCGGACCAGCGTCAGATGCTGGACGCATACGCGGAGGGCGTCAACCAGCTGCTGCGGGCAGCCGTTCCCTGGGAGTACGCGGTGCTGGGCCGCGCCCCGGAACCGTGGCGGCCGGCGGACAGCGTGCTCGTCGTCCAGGACCTGTTCCAGCAACTGACTGACCCGGCCGTGGACTCGTTGGAGGCCGCGTTCGCCGACGCCCCAGTCCCGCACGGCCGGGGCACCGGGCTGACCGGCGAGCCCTTGACCGACGCCGTGGCGGCCGACCGGCTGCGGGCAGCACTGCGCGGCGCCCGCGGCGGCGGCGCACCGGTGCCGCCGGAGCCCGCCGTCGGCTCCAACGGCTGGGTGCTGGCTGCGGACCGCACCGCCGTAGGCGGGCCGCTGCTGGCCAACGACATTCATCTGCCGCTGGGTTCGCCGGGTCCGCTGTTCTTCGTTCGGCTCACCGTCGACGCCCGTCCGGCACACGGATTCGCCCTGCCCGGTGTGCCCGCGCTGGTCGCTGGCGCCAACGCAGATGTCTCCTGGGGGCTGACCAGGCTGTGCGGTCGCACAGCCCGCCGGCTGCCCGCTGCGGCGGCCCCGCTGCTGTGCGACCGTACGGAGGAACTGGCGGGCACGAACCGCACCGTGCGGGTACGGCTGGCGGTCGCGGGACCGGTGCTGCCGGACGGCTCGGTGCTGCGGTGGACTGCGCTGGACCCCGAAGCCGTCGACTTCGGTCTTGCCCGCCTGGTGACCGCCCGCAGCGTGCCCGAAGCCTGTGAGATCGCGCGCACCAGCGGCGCCCCGCCCACCAGCCTGCTCGTCGCAGACGCGGCCGGGCGCACCGGTTGGGCGCCGGCCGGCCGACTGCTGGCCGCCGACAGCGAGAAGCTGGTGCCGGCGGCGGACGTGCCGCAGGTGCTGGATCCGGACTCCGGGCTGCTGGTCGCGGCGAACCAGGACCTCGGTGTGCTGCTGCCGGACGGCTCCCCGGTGACTGTCAACGCCTACCCGGACGCGCGGGCCCGCCGTATCACGGCGCTGCTCGACTCCCGCCGCGACTGGCGCCCGGCCGGGCTGTTCGGCGTGCAATACGACGCCGACGCCGCCTTCTTCCGGCCTTGGGCGGAGCTCTTCGCCCGGCACGCCCACTCCCGCCCACGCGCCCGCGCCGCGCTGCTGGCCTGGGACGGCACCGCCGGCACCGGCGCTCGCGGACTGCACCTGCTGGCCCTCGCGCACGACCTGGCCCGCCAGGAGATCCTGGCCCCGCTTTCCGCTTCATCGTCCGGCACCCCCGGCCTCACGCCGCCTTCGCTCAGCGGCCTTGATGACGAACTCGCCGAGCTCGTAAGGGAAGAAGACCCTTCGTTGTTGCCGGCCGGGCACACGTCCTGGCCGGCGTTCCTGTCCTGGTGTGTGGAGGCCGCCGACCGCTACCTCACCCAGATACTCGGCCCCAACGCCGCCGACCTGCCGTGGGGACGGGTCAACCGGGCGCGGCTGCGGCACCCATTGGCCGGCCGGCTGCCGCGGCTGGCGCGGCTGATCGAGCCGCCGGGCACGCCGCTGGCCGGCTGCACCCAGTCCGTGTCCGTGGCCGCCGGCGGCTTCGGCGCGGCCATGCGGATGGTGGCCGACCCGGCGGCCGGCACGCTGTGGGCGAATTGGCCCGGCGGCCAGACCGCGGACCCCCTCGACCCCGGCCACCGCGCCCTGCTCGCCGACTGGGTCGGCGGCCGGGCCCGGCGGCTGCCGCTCCCGGCCGAGCCCTCGACTGTCACAGAACCAGACCGAACAGGAGCCCCGTGATGGCTGCGTCCGAGAAACCGAATCTCGTCAGCGCGGTCCGGGCGCATGCGCGCGAGAAACCCGAATTCCCCGTGATCACCTGGCTGGACGGGCTCGCCGAGCCCGGCACCGTGCTCACCTACACCGCCGTCGACGACCAGGCCGCCGCCGTCGCCGCCACGCTGGCCGGGCAGACCGGCCCTGGCGACCGGGTACTGCTAGTCCACCTGCCGGGGCCGGAGTTCGTGCCGGCGTTCCTGGGGTGCCTGTACGCCGGCCGCATTCCGGTCCCGGTCTATCCCGACCTCGGCGCCGACGGACTTGAGACCATCCGGCGCATCGGCAAGGACAGCGGTGCCCGCGCGGTGCTGGTCGCCGACCCGGCCATCGGTGACCGGGCGCAGGAGTTGCTCGGCCTGCCCGCGGTGCTGCCCCACTCCACCGAGCGGGCCCGGCCGTCCGCCCCGTCGGCCCCTGACGACCTGGCCTTCCTGCAGTACACCTCGGGGTCGACCGCGGCGCCCAAGGGCGTGGAGGTGCGGCACGGCGCGCTGCTCGCCAACGTCCGCGCCATCGCCGAAGCCTTTGAACACCGCCCCGGCACCCCGATCGTCAGCTGGCTGCCCGTCTACCACGACATGGGTCTGATCGGGAACATCCTGCATGCGCTCCACCTGGGCTGCCGACTCCACCTGGGCTCGCCGATGGACTTCAGTGTCCGTCCGCTGACGTGGTTGGAGGCGATCTCGCGGTACGGGGCGCACACCGCGGGCGGCCCCAACTTCGCGTACGAGCTGGCCGCACGTGCGGTGGAACGGCACGGCCTGCCTGAGGGCCTGGACCTCAGCGGCTGGAGCCGCGCCTACAGCGGTGCCGAGCAGGTGCGCCCGGCCACCCTGGAACGGTTCACCCGCGCCGTGGCCCCGGCGGGCTTCCGGCCGTCCGCGTTCATCCCCTGCTACGGCCTCGCCGAGGCGACCCTGCTGGTCAGCTCGGTTACACCCGGGCGGGGGGTGCGGACCCGTACCGCAGCAGACGGTATGAGCGCTGTCTCCTGCGGCCCCGCACGCGACTGCCGGATCCGAATCGCTGACGAGCAGGGGCGGGCCCTGCCCGACGGGGAGGTTGGCGAGATCGCGGTGGCCGGGCCATCGGTCACCACCGGCTACTGGAACCAGCCCGAGGCCACCGCCGCCACCTTCCTGCCGGCCGATGCCGACAGTGACCGCGTGCGGTGGCTGCGCACCGGTGATCTTGGCTTCCTCGCCGAAGGTGAACTCCACGTCGCCGGCCGGGTGAAAGACGTCTTCACCGTCCGCGGCCGCAACATCTACCCACAGGACGTGGAGGCCCTCGCCGCCGACACCGTGGCGGCGCTGCGCCCCGGTTCCACGGCCGCCTTCTCCGACGGCGGCGGCGGCGTGGTCGTGGTGGCCGAGGCACGCCCGGGCGCGGAGGTCACCGAGGAGGACGTGGTACGGCTGCGGGCCGCGATCGTCGCGGCCCGCGGGGTTCGCCTGAGCGAACTGGTGCTCGTCGACCGCGGCGCCGTCCCCAAGACCACCAGCGGCAAGCTGCGCCGCGCCGAGTGCGCCGAGCGTTACCGGAACGGGACGTACGACGCGCACCGGCTGCCGACCCCCGCCGAGGCGCCGTCCGTTGCGGCCGGGACACCGGGCGAGCCACTGGAGGAGCTGCGTCACATGGTTGCCGACGCACTGGTCCTCGACGACGGCCCGCCCCCGGCGCAGGCGTCACTGACCTCGCTCGGTCTCGACTCGCTGGGCGCGGTGCGGCTGCGGCACACCGTGGAGGAGCGGTGGGGCGTGCTGCTCCCGCTGCCGGCGCTGCTGAGCGGGCCGACCATCGCCGACCTCGCCGACCACCTGGCATCGCAGGACGCACCGGCCGAACCGCCCGCCACTCTCGCGGCGCCGCCCGATGGCCGTCCCTCCCGGGCCCAGGAGGCACTGGCGTTCCTGCACATGCTTGAGCCGGACGGTGACGCGTACACCATCTCGCACGCCGTGGAACTGCCGGAGGATGTGGACCTCGCCCGGTTCCGCCGGGCCGTGCGCGCCGCCTTCCTCCGTCACCCGGAGTTGGCCGTGACGCTGTCCTGGACCAGCGGGACGCTGCGCCGTACCCCCGCCGCCACGGACGCGGTGCGCGACGCCCTCGCCCTGGTCCCGGTGCCGGTGCGAGAGGAGCGGCTGGACGAGAGCCTGGCCGACGCGGCCGCGGCGCCGTTCTCACCTGAGCAAGGTCCGCTGTTCCGGCTTCACCTGTGGCGCAGCCCGCGGCGGACGGTGCTCCAGCTGTCCGTCCACCACACGGTGGCCGACCTGTGGTCGCTCTGTCTGCTCCTGCGCGATGTGGCCCGTTGTTACGCGGACATGACCACCGCCCGCGTCCCGGCTCGGCCCTCGGTGGCGCCGTACGACGTGTACGTCCGCGCCCAGGAGGACTACCTGGCCTCCGAGGCGGCGCAGCGACGCGCCGCCGACCTCGCCGCCCGACTGCCCCGCCGGGCTGGTCCCCTGGGCGTGCGCACCGATCGGCCGCGCGGCCCGCGGCGCAGCCGCCGAGGCGCCCGGGTCACCGACACGCTGCCGCCCGAGACCACCGAGCTGCTCATCCGCACCGGCCCTGTGCCGCTGCTGACCGCTGTGTGGGGACTGTGCCTGCAGCGGTACGGCACGCCCGCGCCGGTCGTCGTCGGTGTGCCGGACGCCGGCCGGCCGACCGCGGCGCTGGCCGAGGTGGTTGGGCTGTGCACCAACACTGTGCCGTTGGCTGTCGACGCTCGCGACGAGCAGCCGCTGGAGGACCTGCTGGCCGACGTACGCGAGCAGGTGCACGCTGGCATGGCGCACGGCCTGCACCCGCTGAGCAGCGTGGTGGAGGCGGTCTCGCCGGACCGCGAGCCGGGTCGGCAGCCGCTGGTGGAGACGATGGTGGCGTACTTCGAGAATCCGCTGCCGGAGATCGAAGGGCTCACCGAGGTGGTCACCGGACGGCCGGGGCCGGTGCGCATCGGCGACCTCCGGCTGCGCAACGTCCCCATCCCGCGCAACTGTTGCCGCTACGACCTGGACCTGGTCGTCGCCCGCGAGCAGGCCGGCCACCGGCTGGTGCTGGACTACGCGGCGGACCTGTTCGACGCCGAGACCGCGGCTGCCCTGCTGGCCACCTTTCGCGCGATGGTCGAGGCGGCCGGGCGCCCGGGCGCCCGGGTCGCCGACCTGTTTGTGCTCTCCACGCGGGATCGGGAGCACCTGGAGCAGGCTGGCACCTCGTACACCCCGCCGCTGACCGGCACTCCGGCACAGGCGGTACACGCCGTGGCCACCGCTGACCCCGGGCGGCCCGCGATACGCACCGCGGAACGGGACTTGGACTTCGCCGAGTTCGCCGACCGGGTGCGGCGGCTCGGCCGCGTACTGCACGACGCCGCTCGGGAGGACGCATGACGACAGACACGGCCGTGCCGCCGGCCGGTACGGACCCGCGGCACCTGGCCCGCCGCCAGGTAGCGCTGCTCATCGGGCCGAGCGAGCAGTTCGTCGTCGGGATGTTTGCCGCCTGGCAGGCCGGGCTCGGCATCCTGCCGCTGCCGCCGGCCTTCCCCGACGAGCGACTCGGTGTCATGCTGCGGGACTGTGCCCCGCGCGTTTTGCTGACACTCCCCGAACACCAGGAACGGGCCGCGGAGCTGATCGCCCGATACGCGCCTGGCACGGGCCTTGTGGTGGACGATGGCACCGGCCCGGACATCCCGGCCACCGACGTCCCCGTCCCCGTCGGCGACGCCGCCGCGTTCACCGTCTACACCAGTGGCTCCACCGGGCGGCCGAAGGGCGTGCTGGTCCGGCACGCACACCTCTCGCCGCTGATCCGCTGGTTCGGCGAGACCTTCGCCATGGGGGAAGGGGTACGCATCGCCCAGACCCTGTCGCTCGGATTCGACTTCGGCCTGCAGGAGCTGTTCACCTCGCTTCCGTACGGCGCCTGTCTGGTCATCCCCGAGCCAGAGGACCGGCGCGACGCCTGCCGCTACGCCCGCTTCCTGCGCAAGCAGGAGGTCACCGCCCTTTACACCACCCCGTCCTTCGCGCAGGAGGTGGCCGCCACCGGCGAGCCGCTGCCCGCGCTGCGGGTGGTGTTGCTCGGCGGCGAGGTGCTCACCGGTTCGGCGGTCCGCGCGCTGCGCCGGATCGTGGCACCGGACTGCCGGCTGTTCAACGGCTACGGCCCCACAGAGGCGACCGTCAACTGCCTGGTGTACGAGGTGCCGAAGGACCTGCAGGACGACGCGCTGCCCGCCGTCCTGCCGGTCGGCCGGGCCACCTCCGGCAGCTGGGTGCGGATTGTGGACGATGCCGGCCGACCGCTGCCGGTGGGTGCCGTCGGCGAGCTGCTGATCGGCGGCAACGGCGTCACCGGCGGCTACTTGGGCCGCCCGGAGCAGACCGTGGAGCGATTCGTCGAAGTCCCCGCCTCGACCGGCCCCGGCGGGTGGGGCTACCGCAGCGGCGACCTCGGCTACGTCCTTCCCGGCGGCGACTTCGTCGTGGTGGGACGGGTCGACCGGCAGGTGAAGATCCGCGGCTTCCGGGTGGAGCCCGGCGAGATCGAGGAGGTGCTGGCCGGCTGCCGCGGCGTCACCGCGGCCGCGGTGCGGCCGCTGGGCGGCCCGCGGCGGCTGGTCGCGTTCGTCACCGGAGACGCCACCGCAGAGGCGGCGCGAGCCTACGTTGCCGAGCGGCTACCGGCCGCCATGGTGCCCGAGCAGATCGTCCCGCTGGATCGGATCCCGCTGAACGCCAATGGCAAAGCCGACGAGGCGGCGCTGGTCGAGCTGGCCGAACGGGACCACGTGCCGTGGGTCGACCCCGGTGCCGGCAGCGCCGAGCTGGAGGCCGCCGTCTGCGAGGTGTGGGGACGGGTGCTCGGCATCGACCCGCCGCCCGGCCACGCCAACGTCTTCGACCTGGGCGCCCACTCGCTCGTAGCCCTGCAGGCCCACCACCGGCTGCAGACCGCACTGGGCGTCGACTTCCCCCCGCACTACCTCTTCGAGTACCCCCAGCCGCGGGCCCTGGCCGAGCGCCTGCACGCCGAACGCGCCGCAGCGTCGGCCGCTCCGTCCACCGACCCGCAGCCCGTCACCGCGAAGGACACACGATGAACCCGGAAGCCACCGAACACCCCGACTCCATAGCAGTGATCGGTATGGCGGCCCGGCTACCCGGGGCCGACGACATCCCCGCCTTCTGGGCAGACCTGCGCGAGGGCATGGAGCGCGTGGAGCGCCACACCCGCGAGGAGATGATCGCCCGCGGCGCAGCCGAACCCCTGGTCGACGACCCAGCGTGGGTCAACGCCTCGGCGCCGCTGCGCGACCCCGACGCCTTCGACGCCGCCTTCTTCGGCCACGCCGCCCGCGAGGCGTCCACCATGGACCCACAGCACCGCATCTTCCTGGAGTGCGCGTACCACGCCATGGAGGAGTCCGGCTACGACACCGAGCGCTACGACGGTCTTATCGGCGTCTACGCGGGCGCCACCATGAACACATACGTGCACTACAACCTGATGCCCAACGGCGAGGTCTTCGACGTCATCGGCGATCTGCAGACGATGATCGGAAACGACAAGGACTTCCTGGCCACCCGGGTCTCGTACAAGCTGGATCTGCGGGGCCCCAGCTTGTCGGTGCAGACCGCCTGCTCCTCGTCGCTGGTCGCGGTGCACATGGCCTGCCGGGCACTGCTGGATGACGAGTGCGACATGGCGCTGGCCGGCGGCAGTTCGCTGCGGATGCCGCACGGCGCTGGCTACCTCGCCAACCCCGGCGGCACCTCCGCCCCCGACGGGCACTGCCGTGCCTTCGACGAGGACTCCGGCGGCAGCGTGCCCGGCAGCGGCGCCGGCGCCGTCGTGCTCAAGCGGCTCGCCGACGCGCTGCGCGACGGCGACCACGTGCACGCCGTCATCCGCGGCACAGCGGTGAACAACGACGGCCGGTCCAAGGCCAGTTTCACCGCCCCCAGCGTCGACGGCCAGGCCAGGGTGATGATCCGCGCCCTGCAGCGGGCCGGGCTGACCGCCCGCGACATCGACTACGTCGAGGCGCACGGCACCGGAACCCCGCTCGGCGACCCCATCGAGGTCGCCGCGCTCACGCGGGCCTTCCGTGCCGACACTGACGAGCGCGGCTACTGCTTGCTCGGATCGGTCAAGCCCAACATCGGCCACCTGGACGCCGCCGCCGGTATCGCCGGCCTGATCAAGACGTCCCTGGTGCTCAAGCACCGAAAGGTGCCGCCGGTGGTCAACTTCCGCCGCCCCAACCCGAAGCTGGAACTGGAGACCACGCCCTTCACCGTCCCCGGCGAACTGACCCCGCTGGACGGCGAAGGACCCCTGCACGCCATGGTCAACTCCCTGGGCATGGGCGGCACCAACGCGCACGCCATTTTGGAGGAGCCGCCCGCACTGCCCGCCGGCGGTCCGTCCCGCCGCCGCCAGCCAGTGCTGCTGTCCGCCAAGACCCCCGAGGCGCTGGAGCAGATGAGCCAGGCGCTGGGCCGGTGGATGCGGGAGAACCCCACCGCGCACCCCGCCGATGTCGCGTACACGCTGGCGGTCGGACGGCGCCGGATGGAGCACCGACGGACGGTGATCGCCACCGACCTGGAGGACGCCAGCTACGCGCTGACCACCCCCGGCAGCAGCCGGCAGCGCACCACCGAGGCGGTCGGCAGCGCCCGTACCGCCCTGGTCTTCCCCGGTCAGGGCACCCAACGCGCCTGCATGGGCGGCCGGCTCACGAGCCAGGAGCCCCGGTTTGCGGCCCACCTGGAGCACTGCCTGACCCTCTTCGCGGAGCGCGCCGGGGTCGATCTGCGCCACCTGGTGGGCCCCGATGCCCGCGCCACCGACGAGGCGCAGCAGCAGCTCGTCCAGACCGAGCTGACCCAGCCGGCGCTGTTCGCGGTCGAGTGGGCGCTCGGCCGTACGCTGCTTGACCTGGGGGGGCGCCCGCAGGCGCTGCTCGGCCACAGCATCGGGGAGTGGGTCGCCGCCACCCTGGCCGGGGTATTCACACTGGAGGACGCCGTCGAACTGGTTGCGCTGCGCGGGAGGTTGATGGCCGAGAGTGTGCCCGGCGCCATGCTGTACGTGCACTTGTCCGAGGCGGAGGTCGAGCGTCGGCTGCCCGAGGCCCTGACCGTCGCCGCGGTCAACGCACCGGAGCTGGTCGTGGTCGCCGGCGACACCGAGGCTGTGGCCGCGTTCCACAAGCAGTTGCAGACCGACGGGGTGTCCGCCGGGCCGCTGGCGGTCACACGCGCCTTCCACTCACCGCTGATCGCCAAGGCCGCCGAGCAGCTGTGCGCCGCCGTCGCCGAGCGCACGCTGTCGGCGCCGACGCTGCCGGTCGTCTCCAACGTCACGGGTCGGCTGCTGGACGCCGACCGGGCCGTGGACCCGGCGTACTGGGCCGAGCAGATGCGGCTGCCGGTGCGCTTTGCCCAGGGCGTACGCACCGTCGCTGACCAGGGTGTCGAGCTGTTCCTTGAGGCCGGCCCCGGGCACGCGCTGACCACCCTGATCCAGGCCGCCGGTTGGGAGGGCGCCCCTCCCGCCTGCCGCACGGTGCTGGAGACCGGTGGCAAGGAGCCGCAGGACCTGCTGGACACCCTCACCCACATGTGGTCGCTGGGCGTGGACGTCGACTGGTCCGCGTACTACGCATCCGAGGACCGGCGCCGTGTCTCACTGCCGCTCTACCCCTTCGCCCGCACCCGATTCTGGCTCGACCCGGCCCCCGGTGGGCCCGCCCGTACGGCCGCCGCGACCGGTACGGGACCGGCCCGGCTGGAATCCGACCGCTGGCTGCATCGGCCGACCTGGCGGCTGCGCCCGCTCATCGCGTCCGAGGCAGCCGACGGGGCCATCGTCAGCGTCCGTACCGGGGTGGCGGGTGAGGTGTCGGACGAGGTCGTGGCGCTGGACCGGGCCGACGGCGGGCTGACCGCCGAAGACCTGGCCGGTCACGGGCCGTTGACACTGCTGCTGCCGGTGGATGTGGGGGCCGACGCGGTCGCCGCTGTCGAAGTGCTGCGTAAGCTGGCCGCCTCGGTGGCCGCCCACACCGGGCAGGACAGGCCGGTGCGGCTGGTGGTACGCACCGCGGGCGCCGCCCGGATCGACGCTGCCGGCGGCGGGCTCATCGCGCCCACTGCTGCCGCACTGGCAGCCGCGGCCCGCGTCGCCGCCCAGGAGGTGCCGCAGCTGGCCACCTGCCTGCTGGACGGCGCCGACGCCGAATCGGCTGCCCTGCGCGTGGTGACCGCCCGGGACACCGGCACCGTCCTCGCCGAACGGGAGGGCCTGTGCTGGGAGTCGACCTACTCCGAGGCGCCGGCCACCTCCTCGGAGGACCGGCCGATCGCCGGGTGGCTGTTGATTGGCGGCGCCGGAGCCTTCGGCCGCGCCTTCGCCTCACGGGTGCTGGCCGACGGCGCCCGCAAGGCCGTCGTGCTGGACCTCGAAAGCGACGGCGGTCGGCCGCTCTCCGGCCCCGTGGAATACGTCACCGGCGACGCCCGTGACCCGCAGGTCCTCGAAGCTGCCCTGGACCGGCTCGGCGGCATTGGCCCCGTCGGCGTCCTGCACGCTGCGGGACTGTCCGGCGAGAGCGGCATCGGGCCGTTGACGGTGCTGGACTCGCAGGCCGTCGGTGCCCAGTTCGACGTCCGCGCCGGCATCGCCCGGACCCTCGCGGAGGTGGTCGGAGGCCGTACCGACATCGATCGAGTGGTGCTGCTTTCCAGCCTGTCCGTGCCGCTCGGCGGCGTCGGCGGCTTCGGCTACGCCGCCGCCAGCGCCTGGCTGGACGGCTACGCCCATTCCCGCGACCGTACGGGCGGCACCCGGTGGAGCAGCGTGCAGTGGGAGCACTGGCAGGACGGCCCCGCCGACCCGCGTGACCCCCGGGCCGCGTACGCGCTGGACGAGGCCCAACTGGTCCAGTCCATAAGTCGCTTGCTGTCCGCCCCGGCCGCTCCCGTGCTGGCCGTGGCGACCGCGGACCCGGCCGCCCGCGCGGCCGGAGCGACACCCCGTGCGGCCCGCCCCGCCGCAGACACCCGGGCCACCGGCTCCGCCGCACCCGTGCCGGACGAGCCGTCCGCGGCCCGGCTCAGCCCGATCCAGCAGCTGCTCGCCGACATCTGGATCGAGCTGCTGGGCGTGGAACAGGTCCGCCCCCAGGACAACTTCTTCGACCTGGGCGGCCACTCCCTGCTGGCGATGCAGCTGATCACCCGGCTGCGGCGGGAGCTCGGTACGGAGCTGCCGATGATCACCCTTTTCGAGACCCCGACCCTGGCGGCGTTGGCCGCCCACCTGGAGGAGCTCGGCCTGGCTCCCAGCGGCAGGCAGTCCGCGGCTGCGGAACCGGTCTCGGCACCCGCGCCGCCCGCACCCTCCCCCTCGGAGGACGACGACACCGCCCGGCTGGCCGCGCAGGTCGAGGCCATGTCGGACGAGGAGGTCCAGCGGCTGCTGGCCAGCTTCGAGGCAGAGGAGGACCAGTCATGACCCCGCCCACCCCCTCCGGCGCGGACCGTCCCAGGCTCTCCGCCGACCGGCAGCAGCTGTTGGAGCTGCTCCGCCGCCGCGGCCAGGTGCCCCGTACTGCCACCG
Organism: Streptomyces shinuiensis; assembly: GCF_043660855.1. Lineage (NCBI taxonomy): Bacteria > Bacillati > Actinomycetota > Actinomycetes > Kitasatosporales > Streptomycetaceae > Streptomyces > Streptomyces shinuiensis. Next base: position 4,012,500 of record NZ_JBIHML010000001.1, read on the forward strand.
CGGCCAGAGAAACCGTGGCCGCCGCGCCCGACGCGGACGCACCCGCCGGGGGCCGGCCTCCCAAAATCAGCCTGTTCTTCTTCTCCGCGGATCTGGATGACCGGCCCGACGAGAAGTACGAGCTGGTCACCGAGTGCGCCCAACTCGCCGACCGGCTCGGCCTGCACGCGGTGTGGGTACCCGAGCGGCACTTCGACGGCTTCGGCGCACCCTACCCCGCGCCCGCCGTCTTGCTGGCCGCGCTCGCCGCCCGCACCGAGCGGCTGCGGCTGCGCGCCGGCAGCGTCGTACTGCCGCTGCATGACCCGCTGCTGGTCGCCGAGCAGTGGGGCGTGCTGGACGCCATCAGCGGCGGACGGGCGGGCATCTCGCTGGCCTCCGGCTGGCACCCGGACGACTTCGTGCTGGCCCCGGACGCGTACGACCGCCGACGCGAACTGCTGGCAGAGGGTGTCGAGGAGCTGCGCCGGCTGTGGGCCGACGAGGCCGTGGAACGTACCGCGCCGCAGGGCCGGTCGATCGCCGTCCGCAGCTACCCAGTCCCGCGCACCACGCCGCCGATGTGGCTGACCAGCACGGGCAATCCCGAGACCTGGCGCACCGCGGGCCGGCTGGGGATGAACGTGCTCACCGCCCTGCTGCAGCAGACCGTGGAGGAGGTGGCGGAACGCGCCGCCCTGTACCGACGGGAGCTGCCGGTCGACGGCCTCGCGACGGAGATCACCGTCATGCTTCACACCCACCTCGGTCCTGACGACGCCGCCGTGCGCCGCCGGGTACGCGAGCCGCTGCTCACCTATCTCTCCGCCCACCTGGACCTGTTCGCCAAACAAGCGGTCGGCGCCGACCTGGGCGTGCGGCCCGAGGACGTATCGGAGGAGGACCGTCAGTTGCTGCTGGAGCACGGCCTGCAGCGCTACTACAGCTCGGCCGGCCTGTTTGGCACCGTCGAGTCCTGCCGCCCCATGGTCGAAAAGCTGCGGCGGGCCGGCGCCACCGAGCTGGCCTGCCTGGTCGACTTCGGGCTGCCGCGCGAGCAGGTGCTGCAGTGTGTTCACCACCTCGCCGAACTTCAGCAGGCGCTGGCCGATGACGCTGCCGCCGTCCAGGCCAGCGACGCGGCGGCCGTGCGGTGACCACCTGGCTCGCGCTTTATCCGTACGCCGGCGGAGGCCGGGCCAGCTACCGCACCTTCACCGCCCTGGCCGACGAGGCGTGGGCGCAGCTTGAGGCCGGGTCCGGTCCCGCCGCCAGCCGCGACCCGGCGGAACTGGTGCTCTACGGCTACAGCATGGGCACGCTGCTCGCCGCGGAGCTGACGGTGCGGCTGCACGAGCGGTACGGCCAAGGTCCGAGGGCCCTGGCCGTCGCCGGCGCGTTCGCCCCGCACCTGCTGCCCGACCCCGAGGCCGTGCGGCTGTTCCCGCCAACCCGGCGGGCGGACTGCGCCGCTGTGAAGTCCCACCCGCGCCGACGGCTGGCGATGCCCTGGCCGCCCGTCCGGCGCCGCGGGGCTGGGCGGACATCGGTGGCCCGGGTTCGCGGACGTACTGGGTACCCGGCGACCATGCCACCCTCATGCACGACCCGCGCCCCGTCCTGCTGGTGCTGCGCGGTCAGCTCACGGCCGCCGCGTCGGGCGCGGCCACCGGGAAAGGAGATCGACGTTGCAACCCGGAAGCTCCATGCTCACCTATCTGCGCGGCGCCGCCCACCACGGCCCGTGCCTGGCCTTCGGCAGCAACAGCGTCCAGCACGGCACCGCCGTCTTCGAGGGCATCCGCTGCTACGACGGCCCTGGCGGCCCGGCAGTCTTCCGCCTCGACGACCACCTGCGCCGGCTGCTGGACTCCGCACGTCTCGTGGGCATCGACCACCCCTACGACCTGGTCGCGCTGCGCGGCGAGGTACTGGCCGCGGCGACCGCCGCCGGACTGGCCGACGCCTACCTGCGCCCGGTGCTGTTCACCCCCGCCCCGGTGCTGGGCGGGGACCTGCGCGCCCTGCCGTTCGAGCCGGCCACCGAGGTGTGGCCGGCGCCAGGAGCCGAGGTTCGGCCCGCGGCGGCGGCCCGGCTGACGATCTCCCCCTGGCGGCGCCCGTCACCGTCGGCCTTCCCGGTACGCGCCAAGGCCACCGGCACCTATGTGCACTCCGCGCTCGCCCGCACCCAGGCGGGCCGCGCCGGCTTCGACGACGCGATCCAGCTCGACCCCGACTCCGGGCGGGTGGCCGAGGCGACGGTCGCCAACGTCTTCTTGGTCAAGGACGGCCAGCTGCGCACCCCGTGGCTCGCCGACAGTGTGCTGGCCGGTATCACCCGCGACACCGTGTTGCAACTCGCCGCAGACCTCGGCCTGGCCGCGGACGAGGCGCCGGTGACCGTGTCCGAACTGCTCACCGCGGACGAGGTGTTCCTCACGGGCACCGCCAGCGAGATCGTGCCGGTACAGAGCGTCGACGGGGCGCGGTACCCTGCCCGTCCGGTCACCGAGGCACTGATCGCGGCCTTCCGCCGCGCCGTGGCGGAGGACGACACGCACGACTGGCGCACCCCGGTGCCGGGGCACCCGCCGACGACCGCCGCCGTGAGCTGAGGCCGGGCCATACGGGCTTGGGCCGGTCACGCGCCGGAGAGGGGCACCGGGCCGCAGGCCAGCGTCGCGCCGCCAACGGAGTGTTCCAGCGGGAAGAACCGCAGGTCGTCGCCGATCGAGGTGACCGAGCCGAGTAGCTGGTCCAGGGAGGTGGCGAGCGTCAGCTCTCGCACCGGCTCGGCCGGTTCGCCGCCGTGCAGCCAGTGCCCCTTGACACCAACGCTCACGTCGCCTGTGACTGTGCTGACGCCGCTGTGCGCTCCCTTTAGGTCCAGCACGTACAGCGCGTCCCCGGCCCCGTTCAGCAGCTCCCGGCGCGGCGTGGTGGGCCCGGTCACGTGCAGGTTGCCCGGCAGCACGCCGGGCTGGCTGCGGAAGCCGGTCCGCCGCCCGTTGCCGGTCGAGCGGGTGCCGGCTGCCGCCCGCGCCGCCGACTCGGTGCTGTGCAGAAAGCCGCGAAGTCTGCCGTCCTCGACCAGCGGCGTACGGCGGCACGGAACCCCCTCGTCGTCGACCGGCGCCGTGGCCGGGCCGCCCGGCAGCGTACCGTCATCGACGAGGGACAGTACCGGCGAGGCGATGCGCTCGCCCGTCAGGTCCCGCCACAGCGAGGTGCCGTGGTGTACGGACTCGCCGCTCAGCGCCGGAGCGATCGCCGCCAGCAGCCGGGCAGTCGCCAGCGGGTCCAGGACGATGGGCGCCTCCCCCGTCCGGGGCTTGACCGCCCCCAGTTGCCCCGCCGACCGCCACGCCGCCTCCCGCGCGGCGTGTTCCAGATCGAGCCCGGCGAGGTCCGGGTGGAGCGAGAATCCCAGGCCGGTCTGCCGCTCCTCTCCCCGGCGGGCGACCGCCGAGACCGTGGCGTAGGCGTCGCTGCGCTCGTGCGCGCAGCGCACGCCCAGGTTGGAGGCGATGGCGGTACGGGACACCTCCTGGCCCACCATCACCGGCGCGGTGCGCTGGACGTCGCGGTGGGCGGCCATGGTCAGCCGGTCCAGATCGAACGCCGCCGCAACGATCGCCTCCGGCACGGCCGATACCCACCCGGCGGGCAGCAGCAGCGGCGCCGCCGCCGGTGCCGCCGGTTCGGGCAGCACATGCGCCGCGTCGGCGATCCCGATGGCGTTGTCGGACGCCGCCCGCACCGCCCGGCGCAGCCCGTCGGGGGTCAGGTCGGTGGTGCCGGCGAAGCCCAGTCGGCCGTCCCGGATTACCCGCACGCCGGCGCCCGAGCTGTCGGAGGTGTGGAACTGCTCCAGCCGGCCACCGGCGACCTTGGCCGTGACGTCGGTGGAGTGCGAGATGAACACCTCGACCGCGCACTGCGCCGGCGCCCGGCACACCGCACCTGTTGCGATCTCCAGCAATTCCTCCGCGTTCACGAGCGCCGCCCTCCCACGGTTATCCTGGCGACCCGTACGGTGGGTGAGCCGAAGGACGCCGGGACCCACTGGCCGCCCTTGCCGCACATGCCCTGTTTGGTGCCGAAGTCCGAGCCGACCGCTTCGATCAGCCCCAGCGTGCGGGGTCCGTTGCCGATGAGGTTGGCATTGCGTACGGGCTGGGTCAGCTCGCCATTCTCGATCAACACACCCTCGGTGACGCCGAAGACGAAATCCCCGGTCGTCGAATCGACTTCGCCGCCGCTGAGCCGCACCGCGTACAGACCCCGCCGCACCTGCCGCACCAGCTCTGCCGGATCGGCGCTGCCCGGCAGCACGGAGGTGCTGGTCATCCGGGGCTGCGGCAGGTGGGCGTAGGATTGCCGGCGCCCGTTGCCGGTGGGCGTTGCGCCCAGCGGGCCCGACGTCAACCGGTCCGTGAGCACCCCGGTCTGCCGACCGCGGTCGAAGAGCACCGTGCGCTGCCCGGGCGTCCCCTCGTCGTCGAAGCCCGCAGCACTCCACTCGGCTGGCACGGTGGAGTCGTCCACCGCCGTGAACTCGGCGTCCGCCAACACCGCGCCTGGCGTGGCCGCGTAGACCGAAGTCCCGTCGGCCATCACGTCACCCTCCAGGCCGTGACCGCACGCCTCGTGCAACAACACCCCGCCCTCGCCGGGATGCAGCACGACGGTCATCTCTCCCGTCGGCATCGGCTCGGCGCCCAGGCCGTGCAGCGCCTGCCGGGCCGCCGCCCGGCCGATGCTTTCCGGCGGGGTGGTGTCGTAGAAGTCCAGGCCAGTGGCTCCACCCGGCCCCTCGAAGCCGCGGGCCGCCCGACCGTCCCGCCGAGCCACCACATGGCAGATCAACCGGGTGCGCTCGCGAGCGTCGCGGGCCAGCCGCCCCTCGGAGTCGGCGACCAGCACATCCTGGCTCTGGTCGAGGTAGGAGACCCGCACATGGTGTATGTCCTTCCCCTGCGCCCAGGCACTGTCAGCCGCCCGCCGCACCAGGGCGACGCGGTCGTCGTTGGTGGCCTCACCGGACGGTCGTGCTGCCCGGTGGACAAAGGCAGGCGTACTGCGGGCAAGCGCCACCGGGCGACGCGCCACGTCCCCCGTCACCCCGGCACCCGCGGTCCTGGCCGTGGCCAACAGGGACTCCCGGTCCAGGGAGTTGGTGTAGGCGTAGGCGGCGAACCCGTCCTTGACCACCCGCACCCCGACGCCCGCGTCCAGACTCGAGGAGACGGACTCCACCTCGTGGCCGGACAGCGACAGCAGCGTGGTGGTGCGGCGCTCAGCGTAGACCTCGCCCCAATCGGCACCGCTCACCAGCGCCGCATGCAGTATCCGTCGTATGTCGCCCTCGTCCAGCACCCACCGATGCTAACCGAGGGCCGTTCGTCGCAAAGCCGTCGGACGGGGTGCGGACCGGCACGCAAAGCCGGTATAGGCGAACACCGCCGCCGTGCGGCAGGCGGTCCTCGACCACGTCCCGTCCGGCCTGGGCCTTTCCGGTCGGCTGTGGTCGCGGGGACCGATGGGTGAACCGATCTTCACGCTGTACCGGGTCCGGTCCACCGAGCCCGGGACGGGCAAGTACCTCAGGCGATGGGGTCTGACCTTCCAGCGGCCGGACAAGCGGGCTGTCGAACAGGGTGCGGAGGCCGTCCGCACCCGGGGCGAGCAGGGGCGGACGCCGGTCGTGCGCCGCACCGGGAACCGGTTCTCCGTGCACGCGACGTCCGCGATCAGCACCAAGGGCCGGATGCACTTCATGGTCTTCACCGAGACCTTCGACGCGAAGGTCGTGTGCCGATTCCCGGGCCGGCTCGTGGGGCACTTCGACCGGAAGATGCATCTGATCGTGGACCGGCGCTCGGCCCACCGCTCGAAGACCGTCCGGGCCTGGCCCGCTGACAACAGTGAGCGACTCCGTCGGGGATCTTGGTGTCGTCTGCTCAGCCTCTGGCGGACCGCCAAGACCTCGGCCGGGTGATCCCGTGCTGGTCCAGGAAGTTCTGGAAGGCGGTCGGCGACCGGGACGCAGATGCTTCTCCGGTCGGCGGCCGTCGGCTGAGGCGCTCGATGTTCGCGGCGATGGCTGTGGACACGTGTTGTAGGTGTGTTTTCCGCCGTCTCCGGCAGCGGCGGCGGCGCATGCCGTGTCCATGAGCGAGCTCGTTGATGGTGCCTTCCACTCCGGAGGCACCCTGCTGGACGGGTCCGCGGCGGCGGCCAGCTCCGTCTCCCGCAACCACCGGATCATGAACCTCCTCGTGAGCTATGCGATCCGACGGAAGATCCTTCGGTCCAACCCCCTGCCGAAGGGCAGGGGGGAGAAGAAGGGGAGGGCGTCGACCAGGCCCGTCACTCCCGTCGACAAGCGATCCCTGCTCAATCCGCGGCAGGTCGCCCTGCTGCTGGCCTGGATAGCCAAGCGCCCGCGTCGCGGTCACCTCTACCGGGCCTTCTTCGCGACCATGTACTACGCGGGACTCCGTCCGGAGGGGGCCGTCGCCCTCCGGGTGAGAGACGCCACCCTTCCGGACGCGGGCTGGGGGGAGTTCCTCGTCCACGAGGCACAGCCCGAGGTCGGCAGCCAGCGGACGGACACCGGTGAGGTCCACGAGGAGCGGGACCTCAAGGGCCGCGAGGAGGGCGACAGGCGCCCCGTCCCCGTGCACCCCTCGCTCGTGGCCATCCTCCGCGAGATGATCAGGGAACTGGGCCTCGGGCCCGGCGATCTCCTCCTTTCCCGGCGAGCGCGGCGGCATGCTGGCCGGCTCGGTTTTCCGCCGGGTCTGGAGCAAGGCGCGCAAGGAGGTCCTCGGCGAGCACGAGTACGACTCGCCCGTCGGCAAGCGTGTGTACGACCTGCGCCACACCTGTCTGACGACCTGGCTGAACCACGGCGTGCCGTCGGCGCAGGTCGCGGCGTGGGCGGGCAACAGCGTTCCGGTCCTGCTCGCCATCTGCGCCCGGTGCGTCACCGGGCAGATGGCGGACCTCCAGAAGCGCATCGAAGGGCCGCAGGACCTTCCCCGGGTCGAGGCGTGACCTCGGCCCCGGTATCGAGACCGGTCCACCGGCGCGAGGGCTCCGTGGCCCGGCCCGGGAGGCCGGTCTCGTACTTGCGAGGTCGTTGCACGCATGTTGCACAGCCGCCCGTAGGGAGCCGGTTCCGGCCGGTGTCAGTCGGACAGCCGGACCTGCCGGGGCCGGGGCGCCCGCCCGGCCCGGAAGGCCGGGAAACCCCACCTGGCCTGCAAGGAAGCGGCCCAGCCGAGGCTGGGCCGGTGGCGCCCCCGGCAGGACTCGAACCTGCGGCCAAGCGCTTAGAAGGCGCCTGCTCTATCCACTGAGCTACGGGGGCTCAAGCGGTCGCGGACGGGCGACGGAGCGCGCCCCCGGGTGACCTTGCCGCGACAAGGATAGGGGCCCGGGCGCTTCCTCCCCGTTGCTTCACGTCCGCGACACCCTGTGGAGGTTCAGTGAAGCGGTCCCGATAATCGCAGGCGAGTACGAATCATGCACCGGTTTGAACGCTCGGCGGGGCGGGTGTTGTGCAGTCGTTATGCCCTCCGCCTCCGGTGCGGCGCGGGCCACAGGGGTCAAAACAGCCTGTTCTAGTCCTAATGCACTTCAAAAACCATTCGAAATTGGGCATTCTGCGCATGTGGCGATCTTGGGAGCTAGGACCGAACTGCTCGACGCGCTCACCACGCTGCGTGACCGCGTCGCCGCAGCCCGCTTTCCGCTGCCGCTGCCCGGGGCCGAGCGCGCCCGCCGCTCCCGCGGCGAGCTGCTCGCCCAGCTCGACGACTACCTGGTGCCCAGGCTGCGCGCCCCCGAGGCGCCGCTGCTCGCCGTCGTCGGCGGCTCCACCGGAGCCGGGAAGTCCACCCTGGTCAACTCGCTCGTCGGGCGCCGGGTCAGCGATGCGGGGGTGCTGCGGCCCACCACGCGCACACCTGTGCTGGTCTGCCACCCCGCCGACCAGCACTGGTTCGCCGGGCCCCGCGTACTGCCCCGGCTGAGACGTGTCTGGACGCCGCGGCGGGACGACTGCCGCGCCGCGGAGGACGGGCCGGCCGCCCTTCCCGACGACGACCACGCGGCGGACGACGCCGACGCCCCGCCCGCGCTCGCCGTCGAGACCGCCGAGGCCGTGCCCGTCGGGCTCGCCCTGCTGGACTCGCCCGACATCGACTCCCTGGTGACCGCCAACCGCGAACTGGCCGCCGAGCTGTTCTGCGCCGCCGACGTCTGGATCCTGGTCACCACCGCCTCCCGCTACGCCGACGCGATCCCCTGGCACCTGCTGCGCAGCGCCCGCGAGTACGACGTGACGCTGGCCACCGTGCTGGACCGGGTGCCCCACCAGGTCGCCGACGAGCTCTCCCGCCAGTACACCGCCCTGCTGGCGCGGGCCGGCCTCGGCGACGTGCCCTGCTTCACCGTTCCCGAGCTGCCCGAGTCCGCGCGCGGCGGCTCCGGACTGCTGCCCGCCACGGCCGTGGCCGGGCTGCGCGAGTGGTTGCTCCACCACGCCGGGGACCCCGCCGCCCGCGTGGTCGCCGCCGACCGGACGGCCACCGGCGCCCTGGCATCGCTGCGCTCGCGCGTCTCCGGGCTCGCGGGCGCGGCCGCGGCCCAGCACGCCGCCGTACTGCGGCTGATGCGGCACATCGACGGCGCGTACGAGCGGGCCGGGGCGCGGGTGCGGCGGCAGATCGCCGACGGCGAACTGCTGGCGGGCGAGGCCCTCGCCCGCTGGCGCGGTTTCCCCAGGGACAGCGGCGGCGACGAACTCCTGGACGCCTTCGCCGACGGACTGTCCGCCCTGCTGCGCGGCGCCGTCGGCGACGCCGACGAGCAGGCCGCCGACGCCTGGCGCCTGGAACCCGGCGCACCCGAGTGCGGCCGCGCCGACGAACTGGTCGCGGAGCGGATCGACCTCCTGGCGCGGCGCTGGCGGCGCTGCCTGGAGGAGGCCGCCGACGAGGAACTGCGCGCGGCCGAGAGCGGCTGCCCGCTGTCGGCCGAGGAGACCGCGGCCCTGCTCGCCGCCGCGCTGCTGGGCGGACGGCGCGGGCGGGGCGCCGGCGAGGCGCTCGCCTGCGCCCTGGGCGCGGCCGTCGCGGCGCGGCTGCGCGAGCGCGGCGAGCGGCTGCTGGAGGGCTGCCTGGACCGTGTGCTGCGGGGGGAGCGCGGCTACCGGCTCGCGCCCCTGCGGGACCTCGACGCCACCCCCGGCCAGCAGGTGGCCCTGATCGCCGCACTGTCCGTACTGCAGAAGGAGAGGTGATCGCGGTGGGCACCGACGTCCGTACCGACGGCGGCCGGATCTGGGACGACGGGCTGATCGCCCGCAGGGTCCGTACGGACGGGGGCGGGGGCGTGCGGGAGGAGCCCGAGGGCGCGCCGTTCCCGGCCGGGCCGTTCGAGGGCGGGCCGTTCGACGCCGCCCCTCCCGGCCGCGCCGGCGGCCGGGAGGAGTGGTGGGACGGCGGTCGCGCCGGCGGCACGCGGGCGTACGCCGCGCCGGGCGCCGCACCCGAGGAGGAGGCGCTGCGCGAACGGCTGCGCGCGCTGCGGGAGCTGGTCGGCCTCTCCCGCACCCGGCTGGACGGCGAGGTGCTCGCCGAGGCGGGCCGGATCCTGGACGAGGTCACCGCGCGCGGCAGGCTGTCGCGGGCGTACACCGCCGTCGCCGTCGCCGGGGCCACCGGCAGCGGCAAGTCGATGCTGTTCAACACGCTCGCCGGGGTCCAGCTCTCCGAGACCGGGCTGCGCCGCCCCACCACCTCGGTGCCCGTCGCCTGCGTCTGGGAGACCGAGTGGGACAGCGGCGCCGACGGCCTGCTGGAGCGGATGGGGGTACCGCCCCGGGCCCGGCGCCGGGTGCAGCCGCGCGACCCGGCGCTGCGCGGCCTGGTCCTCATCGACCTGCCCGACCACGACTCCGCCGCCCCCGGGCACCGCGAGCAGGTCGACCGGATGCTGCGGCTGGTGGACGCGGTGGTCTGGGTGACCGACCCGGAGAAGTACGCGGACGCCGTGCTGCACGAGCGATATCTGCGGCCTCTGGCCGGCCACGCCGAGGTGACGTTCGTGGTGCTCAACCAGGTCGACCGGCTGCCGGGTGACGACGTCGACACCGTCATGGACGACCTGCGGCGGCTGCTGGACGAGGACGGCATGGCCCTCGGCGAGCACGGCGAGCCCGGTGCGACCGTACTGGCCCTGTCCGCGCTCACGGGCCGGGGCGTCGGCGAACTGAGGGACTCACTGGGGGAGTTGGCCTCGGGGCGGCGGGCGGCGGCGCTGCGGCTGTCGGCCGACGTGGACGGTGTGGTCGCCCGGCTCCGCCCGGTCTACATGGCCGACACCCCGCGGGGCCCGGCCGGGCTGACCGAGCGGGCGCGCGAGGAGTTCGAGGACCGGCTGGCCTCGACGGTGGGCGCGTGGGCGGCGGGGCAGACGGCCGAGCGCCTCTGGCTGCGCCGCGCGGAGCAGGTCTGCGGCACCCCCTGGGCGCGGCTGCTGCGCTGGTACGAGACGCGGCGCGGGCGCGGGGAGACGGCCGCCGCCCCGGTCGGGCCCGGTACCGGACCGGCCTCCGGGAGCGCAGACGGGCATGGGGACAGGGGCGGGGCCGTGGTGCCGGAGACGGTCACGGTGGCCCGGCCCGTACTGGCGCAGGCGGTTCGGGCGCTGGCCGAGGAGGCGTCGGCCGGGCTGCCGCAGCCGTGGGCCCGCTCGGTGCGGGACGCGGCCTGGCGCGGTGCGCTGGGGCTGCCGGAAGCGCTGGAGGACGCGATCGTCTCGGCCGCGGACGAGAGCGATGAGGTCCGGCCGCCGAGGCCGCGCTGGTGGACGGTGGTGTCCTGCGCGCAGTGGCTGATGCTGGCCGTCCAACTGCTCGGCCTGTACCTGCTGGTGGACCTGATCGCCGGAGGACCCGGGTGGGGCGGCGTCTGGCTGCCGGTGGCGCTGCTGACGGGCGGCGCGCTGGGCGGCCCGCTGCTGGCCTGGTGCTGCCGGATCGCGGCACGGGGGCCGGCGCGGGCGTACGGGCTGGAGGAGGAGCGCGGACTGCGGCGGCTGGCGACCGGCTGGGGCCAGGCCTGGGTGCTGGAACCGGTGGCCGCCGAACTGCTGCGGTACCGGGAGGTGCGCGAGCAGTACGTCATCGCGGCGGGCGGCACGGGCCGGGCCTGAGGCCGGCCCCGGGGGGCCTTCTGCCGTCGCCCGTCCGGGTGGCCGGGTTGTCCACAACCCGTCGGTACTCCACAGGCCGCGGCGGACACCGTCGCGGGCGGGCAGTATCAGAGCCGTACGGGAGCGAAGGAGAAGAGAACGGGGGCGGCTCGAGTGAACGAGACGATGGTGACGGTGGTCGGCAACGCGGCGTCGGCGGTGGAGTCCAGGACGACGGCGTCCGGCCATCCGGTGGCCCGGCTGCGGCTGGCCACCACGGTGCGGCGCTACGACGAGCAGCGGGGCGGCTGGACGGACGCCCACACCAGCTTCTACACGGTGTGGGCGTTCCGGGGGCTCGCGGAGAACCTGGCCGCCTCCGTGACAGTCGGCGAACCCCTGCTCGTCCAGGGGCGGTTGCGAGTGCAGCAGGGCGAACGCGACGGAAGGCGCTGGACGTCGGCGGAGATCGATGCCACGGCCGTGGGGCATGACCTGGCCCGGGGCACCTCGTCGTTCCGCCGCGTGGTGCGGGCCGTTCCCGCCGGCGAACCGGCGGCCGGTCCATGAGACTTACACATAACCAGCCGTTAACTGCCTGTATGTCATGGTGGGTACGCCTCTGCGGCGTTCCGTTATAACGATTGGGGCTCGAAATGTGTAACGTCTGATATTCCTGGGGATCGCGTTCCGATTGCTCCCTACGATCGCCCTCTGAGACACGGGGGTTGACGAGGGGACGACCAGACCATGATTTCTGTACGCGGACGGGGTCCCGCCCGTTTCGCCGCCGCAGCGATAGCCACGGGCATGCTGGCGGCAGGAGTGATCGCCGGTGCGGGGACCGCCGTCGCAGACGAGAACAACCAGCAGGACGGCGTGCTCGCCACCCTGCCCAAGGCCGGCGTGACGATCGGTTCCGGCGTCGAGATCCTTGACGGACCCAACCCGGGCCAGACCGCCGCCGGTCTGTTCGAGCTGAAGGTCGAGGGCGGCGGCACCCTGAAGACCTACTGCATCGATGTCGGCCGCGGGACGGTCGCTGGCGCCAAGTACCGCGAGGCTTCCTGGGACGAGTCCACGCTCCACAACAACGAGAACGCGGGCAGGATCCTCTGGATCCTGAAGAACTCCTACCCGCAGGTGGACGACCTCACGGCGCTCGCGAGCAAGGCCGGAGCCAAGCGCCTCACCGAGAAGACCGCCGCCGCCGGCACCCAGATCGCGATCTGGCACTTCTCCGACAACGTGAAGGTCGACGCGGACAACGACAACGCCGACAAGCTCGCCGAGTACCTGATCAACTCGGCCGAGAACCTCGCCGAGCCGAAGGCCTCGCTCACGCTCGAGCCGTCCGCCGTCTCCGGCAAGGCCGGTGAGAAGCTCGGCCCGGTCACCGTGCACACCAACGCGCAGGCCGTGAACGTCGCGCCCGGCGCCGAGGCCGCGAACGCGGGTGTGACGGTCGTCGACAAGGACGGCAACGCGGTGACCACCGCCAAGGAGGGCGACCAGCTCTTCTTCGACGTGCCCAAGGGCACCGAGCCCGGCACCGCCTCGCTGACCGCGCAGGCCAACACCGAGGTCGCCGTGGGCCGCGCCTTCACCAGCGTCGACCCGAAGAACCCGAGCCAGACCCAGATCCTGGCCGGCTCCAGCAGCTCCAGCGTCACCGCCACCGCGACCGCGAACTGGGCCAACGAGGGCCCGATCCCGGCCGTGACCGCGGAGAAGAACTGTGTCGAGGGCGGCGTCGACGTCACCGCGACCAACGAGGGTGACGAGCCGTTCTCCTTCTCCCTCGCGGGCAAGGAGTACGAGATCCCGGCCGGCGGCTCCGAGACCGTGACCGTCCCGGTCCAGGAGGACCAGGAGTACAACATCACGATCACCGGCCCGAACGGTTTCGAGGAGACCTTCACCGGCACCCTCGACTGCGAGACCGAGACCACCACCGGCGGCAACGGCGGCGGCGAGGAGGAGAGCCCCGAGCCCTCCACCAAGCCCAGCCCGGCCACCGTCGGCGGTGACACCGGCGACACCGGTGACACCGACGGCAACCTCGCCGAGACCGGCAGCAGCAGCACCACCCCGATCATCGCGGGTGTCGCCCTCGCCCTGGTGGTCCTCGGCGGCGCCGCCGTCTTCTTCCTCCGGAAGAAGAAGTCCGCCACGGCAGGCCCCAACGACTGAGCCGTCGCCTCACCTCGCTCCACCGGTCCGGGCGTGATCGCCTGGTCCGCCCGGACCACCCGGCCGCGTGCCGCCGCACCCCTGCGGCGGCACGCGGCCTTTTCACGGCCCGGGGCCGTGACACAGGTCGCTCCGGTACTCGTTTTCGTCCCAGCGCGGGGGTGCGGCAAGATGGGGTGTATCTGCCCACTCCCTGATTGCCGGACGGTTTCTCTTGGCTGAGTACATCTACACCATGCGCAAGGCGCGTAAGGCGCACGGCGACAAGGTGATTCTCGACGACGTCACGCTGAGCTTCCTGCCCGGAGCGAAGATCGGTGTCGTGGGCCCCAACGGCGCCGGAAAGTCCACGGTGCTGAAGATCATGGCCGGACTGGAGCAGCCGTCCAACGGCGACGCCTTCCTCGCCCCCGGCTACAGCGTCGGCATCCTCCTCCAGGAGCCCCCGCTGGACGAGTCCAAGACGGTGCTGGAGAACGTCCAGGACGGCGTCGCGGAGATCAAGGGCAAGCTCGACCGTTTCAACGAGATCGCCGAGCAGATGGCGACCGAGTACACCGACGAGCTGATGGAGGAGATGGGCAAGCTCCAGGAGCAGCTCGACCACGCGAACGCCTGGGACCTGGACGCCCAGCTGGAGCAGGCCATGGACGCCCTGGGATGCCCGCCCGGCGACTGGCCCGTCACCAACCTCTCCGGCGGTGAGAAGCGCCGCGTCGCGCTGTGCAAGCTGCTGCTGGAGGCCCCCGACCTGCTGCTGCTGGACGAGCCCACCAACCACCTGGACGCCGAGTCCGTGCTGTGGCTGGAGCAGCACCTGGCCAAGTACGAGGGCACCGTCGTGGCCATCACCCACGACCGGTACTTCCTGGACAACGTCGCCGAGTGGATCCTGGAGCTCGACCGCGGCCGCGCCCACCCCTACGAGGGCAACTACTCCACCTACCTCGAGAAGAAGGCCGCCCGCCTCAAGGTCGAGGGGCAGAAGGACGCCAAGAGGCAGAAGCGCCTCAAGGAGGAGCTGGAGTGGGTCCGCTCCAACGCCAAGGGCCGCCAGGCGAAGTCCAAGGCGCGTCTGACCCGCTACGAGGAGATGGCCGCCGAGGCCGAGAAGACCCGCAAGCTCGACTTCGAGGAGATCCAGATCCCGCCGGGCCCGCGTCTGGGCAACGTCGTGGTCGAGGTCGAGCACCTGCACAAGGCGTTCGGCGACAAGGTCCTCATCGACGACCTGTCCTTCACCCTGCCGCGCAACGGCATCGTCGGCGTCATCGGCCCCAACGGCGCGGGCAAGACCACGCTGTTCAAGATGATCCAGGGACTGGAGGAGCCGGACTCCGGCACCATCAAGGTCGGCGACACGGTCAAGATCTCCTACGTCGACCAGGCCCGCGCCAACATCGACCCCAAGAAGACGCTGTGGGCCGTCGTCTCCGACGAGCTGGACTACATCAACGTCGGGCAGGTCGAGATGCCCTCGCGCGCCTACGTCTCCGCGTTCGGTTTCAAGGGCCCGGACCAGCAGAAGCCGGCCGGGGTCCTGTCCGGCGGTGAGCGCAACCGCCTGAACCTGGCGCTCACCCTCAAGCAGGGCGGCAACCTGCTCCTGCTCGACGAGCCGACCAACGACCTCGACGTCGAGACCCTGTCCTCGCTGGAGAACGCGCTGCTGGAGTTCCCCGGCTGCGCCGTGGTGGTCTCCCACGACCGCTGGTTCCTGGACCGCGTGGCCACCCACATCCTCGCCTACGAGGGCGAGAGCAGGTGGTTCTGGTTCGAGGGCAACTTCGAGTCCTACGAGAAGAACAAGGTCGAGCGTCTCGGCCCGGACGCGGCCCGTCCGCACCGCACCACCTACAAGAAGCTGACGCGGGGCTGAGGAGAGGCGTGCGCCACACATTCCCCTGCCCCCTGCGCTGGTCCGACATGGACTCCTTCGGGCACGTCAACAACGTCGTGTTCCTGAGGTACCTGGAGGAGGCACGGATCGACTTCATGTTCCGGCTCGCCCGCCAGGCGGCGTCGGGGGCCTTCACCGGCGGCTCGGTGGTGGCCGGGCACGAGATCTCCTATCTGCGCCCGCTGGTGCACCGGCACGAGCCGGTCGTGGTCGAGATGTGGGTGACGAAGGTCGGCGCGGCCTCGCTGACGGTCGCCTACGAGGTCAAGGACGGCCCCGGCGAGGGGGACACCGTCTACGTCCGCGCCTCGACGGTCGTGGTCCCCTACGACCTGGAGCGCGAGCGTCCGCGCCGGCTCTCCGACGAGGAGAGGGCCTTCCTCAAGGAGTACCTGGACGACAGCGCGACGGGGGCCGCCGCCGCATGAGCGGACAGCCTCCACGACTGGTGTTCGCCGACCCCGGGGAAGCGGCCGAACTGGCCGCCCTCCTGGGGCGGCTGCTGCGCTGGGAGAAGGCCGCGGCGGCACGGCTGCGGGCGGCCGGGGACGGTGTCCTGGGCGTCTTCGCGCGCCCGGCCCGCTTCGAGGTGCTGGCCGTGCGCACCGTCCGGCTGACCGAGCCGGCGGAAGTGGACGCGACGGTCTCCGCCGGGGAACTGCTGGAGGGCCTCGACGAGGCGTCCGGGTCCGTCTCCGTGCCCGCCGCCGTGACAGGCCCGCCCTGGGCCGGCCTGCTGCCGCCGCGCGGCGGCTGGCGGCCGGTGGGCGAGCTGCCGTACGAGTCGGTGCGCGCGGCGGCCGCGTCGGTGGTCGCCGAGTTCCGGCGGCGCAGCGAGGCGCTGGCGCCCGGCGAGCGCACCCGCGAGGCGCTGGACGCGCTGGCGGAGGAGATCTGGTCCCGCCCCCTGGGCGGCGGTACGGGGCTGCCGCTGCGCGCCGTGCACGCCGCCCAGGCGCTGGGCATGCTGCGCTGGCGCGGCCCGGCCCCGGCCGCCGGCCCGCAGGGGCCGCCACCCGTCGCGGGCGGGCAGGCCGCCGCGGTGGCGGTGCTTGCCGCCGGTACCTGGCTGCGGCTGCGTACCCCGTACGGCTCGGTCGCCGTGCGCGGCGCCGGACGGGGCGGTCCGGGGCTGAGCGTCACCCCGCTGTGAGGACGTCCTCGCGAAGAACGCGGGCGGAGCCCCGGCCCGGGAGAAGGGCCGGGGCTCCGGTGCGTGCGTGCGCGGCGCGGGGGTCAGTCCGGGGTGTTGACCATCGAGGCGGCCGCGTAGACCAGGTAGTCCCACAGCTGCCGCTCGTGCTCGGGGGCCAGGCCGAGGCCGTCAACGGCGTCGCGCATGTGCCGCAGCCAGGCGTCGTGGGCGGCGCGGTCGACCCTGAAGGGCACGTGCCGCATGCGCAGCCGGGGGTGCCCCCGCTGCTCGCTGTACGTGCGCGGCCCGCCCCAGTACTGCATCAGGAACAGCGTCAGCCGCTCCTCGGCCGGGCCGAGGTCCTCCTCCGGGTACATCGGCCGCAGCAGCGGGTCCCCGGCGACCCCCTCGTAGAACCGGCGCACCAGCCGCCGGAACGTCTCCTCGCCCCCGACCTGCTCGAAGAAGGTCTGCGTCTGCACGTCGCCACGCGGAATCTCCATCACGCCCCCCATGGTCGCAGATGCCCGGCCCGTGCTCCGGGGCCCGGGGTCCGGCCCCGGCGGGCGGCCGGGGGCCTCAGGCGTCGTCCCAGCGGAAGAGCCGGGCGGCCACCGCCGTCAGGACCGCCGCGAACAGCAGCAGCCCGCCCATGACGGGCAGTGCCGCGCCCCAGGACTGACCGCGGGAGAGGACGTCCTGCATCGCCTCGCTCAGATACGTCAGCGGGAAGATGCCGGAGACCGTCCGAATCCAGGCCGGCGCCATGTCCAGCGGGAAGAAGGCGCCGGAGAGGAAGGCCATCGGCAGGATGACCACCTGGGCCGCCCCGTTCGCAGCCTCCTCGGTCTTCGCCCAGGCGCCGACGACCAGCCCGATGGACATGAAGGCCAGTGTGCCGCACACCACCAGCGGCACGGCCAGCCACCAGTCGCCGCTCAGCTCCAGGCCGTAGTAGGGGACGGAGGCCACGCCGAGGAAGACCGCGGTCTGGACGAGGGCCAGCGCCACGCTCACCCCGACGCGGGCCGCGATGACCGTGCCCGCGCTCACCGGGGCCAGCCACAGCCGTCGCAGGATGCGCTTCCTGCGCCAGTTGACCAGGGTGAACGCCGATCCGAAGACCGCACCCATCGCCACCGCCCAGCCGAGCAGGCCCGGGGTGAGGAACTGGATCGCCTGCAGCGACTCGTCCTCCACCTGCCGGGCGGTCAGCTCGTAGGCGGGCGGCTGCCCGGTCGCGGCGATGTTGGCCTGCTGGACGACCGAGTCGACCAGTGCCCGCGCGTTGCCCGCCCGGACCCGGTCGGCGGCCGAGTAGCGCAGCCGCACCTCGTCGCCCTCCTGCCAGACGGCGGCGTCCGCATCGCCCGCGCGGACCTCCTCCAGGGCCTTGCCCCGGTCGTCGGACCGCCTGATCTCCAGAACCTCCTCCAGCCCCTCGCGCGCGTCGCGCGGCAGGGAGTCGAAGACCTCGACCCGGCCGATCTGGACGATCTCCGCCCGTGCCGTCGCGTCGTTCTTGAACAGCGCGCCGAACAGCACCAGGAACATCAGCGGGAAGACCAGCATGAAGAAGGCGGCCGTACGGTCTCTCAGCAGGCCCAGGGCCATCGCCTTGGAGAGGCTGGTGAACGTCGCGGCGCTCACTGGCGGTACTCCCGTCCGGTCAGCTGGAGGAAGACGTCCTCCAGGGAGTCCACGCCCAGCTCCGCCACCAGCTCGGCCGGGGCGCCCACACGCAGTACGCGGCCGTTGTCCATCACCGCGACCCGGTCGCACAGTGTCTCGGCCTCGTCCATGTAGTGCGTGGTGAGCACCACGGTGCGGCCCTCCTCGTTGATGGCCCGCAGCAGGTCCCACAGGTTGCGGCGGGCCTGCGGGTCGAGACCGGTGGTCGGCTCGTCCAGGAACACCAGTTCCGGGTCGTGGACCAGAGCGCAGGCTATGGACAGCCGCTGGGCCTGGCCCCCGGAGAGCCTGTTCTCGCGGGTGCCCGCCTTCTCGGTCAGGCCGACGGTCTCCAGCATCGCGTCGGCGCGCTCGGCGCAGACGCCGTAGAGGGAGGCGAAGGTGCGGATCTGCTCGCGGGCGGTCAGCTTCTCGAAGAACGCCGATGCCTGGAACTGGACGCCCACGCGGCGCAGCAGCGCCGGGCTGCGGGGGAAGGGGGACTCGCCGAGCAGCCGGACCGTCCCCTCGTCCGGCTTGCGCAGGCCCTCGGTTATCTCCAGGGCGGTCGTCTTGCCCGCGCCGTTCGGTCCGAGGATGCCGTAGAACTCGCCGCGTTCGACGGTGAGGGACACCCCGTCGACGGCCTGCACGTCCCCGTACCGCTTGCGCAGCCCCTCGACTGTGATCGCGGCGTCTTTCATGGGGCGGAGGCTACTGCCGGAACATCACCTTCCGGCAGTGGCCGGGATCCGGGGCGGTCTCGTCCGGTGGACCGGGGACGGACCCGGGGCTCCGGCGGTGGAGCCCCGGAGCAGGCCGGGGTGACGGTCC
The DNA here is from genome assembly GCF_043660855.1 of Streptomyces shinuiensis. Classification (NCBI taxonomy): domain Bacteria; kingdom Bacillati; phylum Actinomycetota; class Actinomycetes; order Kitasatosporales; family Streptomycetaceae; genus Streptomyces; species Streptomyces shinuiensis. The sequence goes on from NZ_JBIHML010000001.1 coordinate 4,031,423, forward strand.
GGGCGTCAGCCCCGGTGCAGGGTGATCGTGGTCCACGCCCCGACGTGCACCCGGTCGCCCTCCTGGAGCGGGACGGGGACGAACGGCTGGATCGGGTCCTCGGCGCCGTTGATGGTGGTGCCGTTGGTGGAGTCCTGGTCGACCACGGACCAGCCGCCGTCGGGCTGCTGCACAAGCACCGCGTGCTGGTGCGAGACCCCCGGGTCCTCCGGCGAGCGGCCCAGGTCGATGTCGGGCGACTCGCCGGTGGAGTGGCGGCGGCGGCCGATGGTGACCTGGGGACCGCTGAGCCGGACGTGCTGCTCGGCGGTGTAGGCGGGCATGTTGAGTCCGGCCGCCTCGGGGCCGCTGCGCCGCATCATCGCGGTGAAGTACTCGTGGTCGGGCCCGACCGTCACCGCCCAGTTCGCGGGCCGCTGCTGGGGCGGCGGCCCCTGCTGGTGGTGCGGCTGCTGGTGGGGCTGGTGATGGGACTGCTGCTGCGGAGGCTGGTGGGGGTAGCCGTAGCCGGGCTGCTGCCCGTAGTCGGACCGGCCGTAGTCGGACTGCCCGTGCTGACCGGGCTGCTGTCCGCCGTGCGAGGGCGGTGGGAGCGTCCAGTCGTCACCGCCGCCTCCCTGCGGCTGCCGGGGCGGCTGCGGAGGCTGGGGAGCCTGAGGCTGGTGGGGGTAGCCGTAGCCGGGCTGCTGCCCGTAGTCGGACCGGCCGTAGTCGGACTGCCCGTGCTGGGGCTGCCCGTGGTGCTGGTGGTGCTGAGGCTGCTGGGGCGGGGCGGGCGGGCCCTGCGCCTGGAAGCCGGGCGGCAGGTTCAGCCCGCTCATACCGCTGCCGGGCATCTGCTGCGGCGGGGCGGGCGGAGGCGGCGGACCGTAGGAGGCGGGGGAGTGCGTGAGAAAGCTGTACCGGCACTCCTCGCAGGCCGGGGACTGCCCCTCGCGGGGAGTGCGGCACTGCGGGCACAGCTCGCCCTGCACCGCGGAGTCGTCCCCGGGGCCGGGGTAGCCGTAGCCGCCCCGGCCGGGCATCGGGGGCGGCGGAACGGCACCGGCGGGCACCCCCGGAGCGGCGGCCATGTGGTGGCCGCACACCTCGCACCAGTCGTCGGCCGCCGACTGATGGCCGTTCGGGCAAGTCGGCATGTCGGTCCTTCCCCCTCCGTGCGGCTCCGTGTCGCGTCGCTCGGTCGTTCGCTCCTTCGCGCGTCCCGGCTTTCGGGCCGCGCGTCCGGTGGTCCCGTCGGCCTCGAAGGACCACCGCCGTCAGCGGAACAGTACCGGGCGCGGGACCGGTCACGCCCACTGCCTTCTCCACCGCTTCCGGGGCGCGACCGCCCGCCGGCACACCCGTCCGCCGCCCGGAGCCGCCGGGGCAGACGGGTGCCGGGAGGGTGGGGGCGGGGGGCTCCGCCCGCGCCCCCACCGCCGCCCCCGGGCCCGTCCCCGTCCGGCCGGAAGTCCTGTGACCTGCGGGTGGACCACCAAACGGCGGGAGCGGAACCGGCCGGGCACGGCCGGCACACCGCTTCCCGCGCCGCTGCCGCCGGACGCCGCGGAACGCCGCGCCGGCCGGAGCGGAGGGGCGGCCGGTGATCTGCGCCACCTCCGGTCGGCCCGCCCGGCGGCACCCGTTCCGGTTGCCGCCCGCCGTGAGGCGCGGTACGCCCGATCCGGTTAAGGCGCTCCGGCGCCGGGCGGGCGGTGCGTCAGCCGGTCACGGCCCGGCCGGAGCCGGGCGGCGCGGGGAACGGGAGCACCGCCACCGTCACGTTGTCGTGGCCGCCGCCGTCCAGCGCGTGCCCCACCAGGTGCCGGGCGGACCGCATCGGGTGGGTACGGGCGTCGGCCGGGACGGCCGCGGCCATCTCCTCGGCGGACTCGGCGTAGTTCCACAGCCCGTCCGTGCACACCACCACCACGCCGGGCCGGTCCGGGGTGAACGAGGCGGTGTGCGGGTCGATCTCGTAGGCGTCCGCGCCCAGCCATCCGGTGATGGCGTGCGCCCGGGCGTCCGCGTACGCCTCGGCCTCCTCCATCAGGCCCGCCGCCACCATCTGGGCGGCCCAGGAATCGTCCTCGGTGAGCCGGGCGGGCGCGGTGGAGCGGTCCTCGGGGATCCAGTAGACGCGGCTGTCGCCGATCCAGCCGACGGTGAGGAGGTCCGCGGCGACCACCGCTCCGACGATGGTGCAGGCCGGGACGTTCTCCACCGGGTCGCGTGGTTCCGGTGCCAGGGCGTTGACGGCCTCGGATGCGGCCACCAGGGCGTCGTGCATCGCCTGCCGGGGATCGGCGCCGCGCGGCAGGGAGCGCCGCATCGACGCGCACGCGGACTCGGCGGCGGCGGCCGAGGCCTCGTCCGGGCGGGTCGCCGACGACACCCCGTCGCAGACGACGGCGATCACGGCCGGGGAGCCGTCCGGCAGGGGGACGGCCGAGACGGCGAAGGAGTCCTCGTTGCGGTGGTGGCGCAGCCCCCGGTCGCTGACCGCCGCGGCCCCTTCCGACTCCTCCTCCGTGTGGTCGCGTTCGCGGGGCTGGGCGTGCCCGCAGTGCTCGCAGCGGCTCTCGGCGTCGACGGCGCCCGTGCCGCAGGCGACACACCGTTCTTCCGCGCCACCGGCCGGAGCGCCGCCGTGGGCGCCGGCCGGGAGCCGGTTCTCACGTGGGTCCGGCGCCGGCGGACCGGCCCGCCCTGCTTCTTCGGCCTGCGCGTCGGGGGCCGTGGGAGGAACGGCGGGCGCGGGCGGCACCCCGGGAGGCGGCGGCACCTGCGGGACGGGGGGCGGCAGGACGTGGTCCGGCCCGTCCTGTGCGGCGTCCGGTACGGCGGGCGGGGCCGCGGGAGGCGCCGGTGGGGCGGGAGGCACGGGCGGTGCCGCCGGGAGCGGCGGGATCAGGGGCCGCGAGCCGCCTGTCCCGGCCGCCGGACCGGCTCCGCACGCGCCGCGGTGTAGATCACCGTCCTCCAGCGGCTCCTGGCACCGGGGGCAGACGGAAGGGCGGTCGGGCTGCGGCATGGTCACCGGGTTCCTTCGATGATGTCCCGGCCTCCGGGCCGGGGTGGGGATGCCTCCCGTTCTCGGGAGGGAGTCGGACTCCTGCGGTGCAGGACGGGTGGGGGCGAACCGCCCTCAGCGTGATTCGCCGTCGGCCTCGGTGGCGCGCTCGACCTCCAGGCGGTAGACGATCTCGGAGTTGAGGGACCTGCGGGCGGACCTGGCCTGGCCGACCAGCCACTCGTGGAGGTCGGCGGGAAGGCGGAGTGTGATGCGTGTCGTCTCGTCCATGACTTCAGCGTAGGGTCTCTTTGGTGCTCTGATGGTGATTTGAAGGCGTCCCAGTGACACCATGGAAGCCGGAGAGCGCCGGGCACGCCCCCGTACGGTTGCCCCGGTGGTCAAGCGTTCCCGGAGCAGCGCGTCCAAACCCGGCCTCCGCGGCGGGGGAGGGCGGTGTACGGCGGGCCGGAGGCCCTCCGGATCACCGGAACCCCTCTTCCCCGCCAGCCGGTTCGCCACCCGCCGGCCCGCAGGGCGGCGCCGGCGCCTCCAGCGCCGCCTCCCGGTAGCGCAGCACCGCCTGCTCGGCCGCCCGCAGATCGCACGGCGCGCTCCACAGCAGCCGCCGGGCGGCGTCGTACCGCTTCGCCGGCAGCGGATCGTCCGCCATACCGCGCCGCGCCACCCGCGCGCGGTACGCGTCCAGCCGGCCGCGCAGCTCGGCCCGCACCGCCAGCGGCGCGGTCACGGCGGTCAGCGAGGCGCGGGCCCGCTCCAACTCCTCGTCCGCGCGCTCCTCCAGGCTCTCCAGCAACGGTGACAGCCGGTGCCAGCGGGCGTGCCGCCGGTGCTCGGCGGCCAGCGCGAGCTGCTCGTACAGGGCGGTCGGCGGCCCGCTCACCGCGGGCACTTCGACGGCCGCGATCTTCGCCAGCACCTCGCCGCGCGCAGTCCTGGCCTCGGCCAGGGTGCGGTCGGCACGCGACAGCACGTCACGCAGCCGCATCAGCCGCTGCTCGGCGTCCTGCCGTACCTGGAGCACGGCGTCGATCTCGCGTCGGACGTCCTCCAGCGCACGGGCCGCGCGGTCGTACCGGACGGTGTCGGGGCGCCCGCCGCCGGGGGCCGAACTCCCGCCCGCCGACACCCAGAAGGCCAGCGGGTCGGTGAGGACCTCGGCCCGCAGCGCGGTCAGCTCCGCGGTGACCTGCTCCAGCTCGTCGCCCGCCGGATGCTCCCCGGGGCGTACGCCCACGGAGTGCGCCAGGGAGCGGATGCGCTGGAGCTCGGCGGAGAGCATGTCTATCCGGGCGGGCAGCGCGGACCACACGGAGTCGGCGGCGACGACCGTGTCGAGGGCCCGGGCGTACCAGCCGTTCATCCGGGACACCAGCTCGGCCAGGGTGATCCGCTCGACGGCCCCGGCCCCGGGGCTGTCGGCGGCGGGGACGGTGACCGCCGGGCCGCGCAGCCGCGCGGTCAGCTCGGCGAGGTCCTCCGGCGCAGGCCAGCGGCTTCTGCCGCGCAGTTCACGCGCGGAGTCCAGCGCCGCGGTGAAGGCGTCGAAGCAGGTCCACAGCAGTGAGACGGCCTCCTCGGTCCGCGCCCACCGCTCCCTGGTGACCCCGGTCGGTTCGGCGCCCTCCAGCAGCCTGCGCCCCGCGTGGTCCTGGAGTGCGTACAGAGAGGTCTCCACCGCCTCGTGCTCCGCGCACAACCGCGCCAGGGCACGGTCCGCCTCCTCCCGGTCCATCACCGGTCCGCCCGGTTCGGCAGCCCCGTCGTCCCCCATCGGTCACCTCGCCGCTCGTGTCGTCTTCGCGTCCTGATCGCGTCCGTGCTCGCAGCCGGCGTCCGCCCGTTCCCGGTGGGCCGGGGCCGGGAACGCCGGATCCGCTGCTCCCATCTTGTCGGCCGGACACCGCTCGTGTACGGCCATCCGCGGACTGCCCAGCCCACTCCGGCGATACTCCTCCGGCGCCTTGTTGACGCGGATCACCGGATCTGCGTCCCCGCTCCCGTCCCCTCCCCCGCCGTGCCGCCCCTCCCCCGCCGCGGCGGGGGAGGGGCGGCACGGCGGGGGTGCCGATGCCCGGGACCCCTTCGGCCGCCGGTCAACCGGGCCCGCGCCCCGCGCGACGGGAGGCCGAGGAACCCGGTCAGCCGAACGGCGGCCGAGGGCCGTGACGGCACCGTTCCGGCGGGATCCTGCTCGGACGGCGATGCCTCAGGCGCGCTCCGTGCGGTCGGCGTAGTGGGCGCGCAGCCGGGCGCAGGGGGCGGGCCCGGCCTCCAGCCGGTCCAGGGCCAGCAGTCCGGCGCCGAGGACAGGGGGAGCGGTGACCACACGGACAGCGGCCAGCGGGGCGCGTTCGGCCAGCAGGGCGAGCAGGCGGTCGTGCAGCAGCGGATGGCGGGCGGCCGCGACGCCGCCGCCCAGCACCACCGGCGCCGGGGCCCCCAGCAGGTCCAGCCGCTCCAGCGCCACCGAGGCCATCACCGCGATCTCCTCGGCCTGCCGGTGCAGCAGGGAGCGGGCCGCGGCGTCGCCCCCGGCGGCCACCTCGAAGAGGACGGGTACCAGCTCGTGCCTGCGCCCGTCCGGCAGACCGCCCAGGTGGAACGCCTCGATCAGCGCGTACATGCCGGGCAGCCCGAAGTGCGCGGGCAGCGCCCGGGCCAGCTCGGTGTCCTCGCCCCGGCCGTCCTCGGCGCGGGCCGCGTGCCACAGGGCCTCCTCCGCCAGTCCTCCGCCGCCGCCCCAGTCCCCGGACAGGCGGCCGACGGCGGGGAAGCGGTGGACACGGCCGTCGGCGGCGGTGCCGGCGCAGTTGATCCCCGCACCGCACACGACGGCGACCCCGTGCCGGGGGGAGCCGTCGTCGGGCAGGCCCGCCCGCAGGATCGCGAACGTGTCGTTGGCCACGCGGATGGTGCGGCCCCAGCCGAGGGCGCCGATCCGCTCCGCCAACTCCCGCTCCTCGTGCGGCAGGTCCGCGTTGGCCAGACAGGCCGACACATGCTCGGCCGGGAGAGCGCCCGGCCGCGCCTCCAGCCCGGCGTCCCGCGCCGCCCGGGCCACCGTCCGGGCCAGTGACTCGACGGCTCTCCCCGCCCCGACCGCCGGCGGCCGGAAGCCGCCGCCGCGCGCCGAGCCCAGCACCGTCCCGTCCGCCGAGACCAGCGCCACATCGGTCTTGGTGTTGCCCGCGTCGACGGCCAGCGCGGCGGCGGGGGTCAGGCCCATGCCAGGTACTCCCGGTTGTGCGCGAGCAGACGGTCCGTCAGCTTCTCGGCGAGTGCGTACCGGCCGACCAGGGGGTGGGCCAGCAGCGCGGCGAACACCCGGTCCCGGCCGCCGCGCAGGGCGGCGTCCAGCGCCAGGTGCTCGTACGCCGTCACGGCCGAGATCAGGCCGGTGCAGATCGGGTCCAGCGGCGGTACGGGCAGCGGCTTCGCGCCCGCCGGGGAGACCGCGGCCGGGACCTCGACCACCGCGTCGTCGGGGAGGAAGGGCAGGGTGCCGTCGTTGCGGACGTTCACCACCTGCGCGCCTTCGCCCGCCCCGCCCGTACCGCCGCCCAGCAGGGCCGCGGCCAGGGCGACGGCGGCCTCGGAATAGTAGGCGCCGCCGCGCCTGGCCAGCAGCTCCGGCTTGGTGTCCAGCGCCGGATCGGCGTACATCTCCAGCAGCCCGCGCTCCATCGCGGCGACCTCCGCGGCCCGCGGGGGCCGGTCGCGCATCTCGGCCACGACCTCGTCGTGCGCGTAGAAGTAGCGCAGGTAGTAGGAGGGCACGGCGCCCAGCCGGTGCAGGAGGGGCTCGGGCAGCCGCAGGTCGGCGGCGATCGCCGCACCGTGCCGGGCCAGCAGCCCGGGCAGTGCGTCCCGCCCCTCCGGTCCGCCCGGACGCACCCCGAGCTCCCAGGTGAGGTGGTTGAGCCCGACGTGGTCGAGGTGGAGCTCCCCGGGCTCCACCTCCAGCAGCGCGGCGAACTTCCGCTGGAGCCCGATCGCCACGTTGCACAGACCCACCGCCCGGTGGCCCTCGTTCAGCAGCGCGCGGGTGACGATGCCGACCGGGTTGGTGAAGTCGATGATCCACGCACCGGGATTGGCGCGGCGCACCCGCTCGGCGATGTCCAGGACGACGGGGACGGTGCGCAGCGCCTTGGCCAGCCCGCCCGCGCCCGTGGTCTCCTGCCCGACGCAGCCGCACTCCAGCGGCCATGTCTCGTCCCGCTCGCGGGCCGCCTGGCCGCCCACGCGGAGCTGGAGCAGCACGGCGTCGGCGTCCGCGACGGCCGCGTCCAGGTCGCCGGTGGTGGTGACGGCGGCCGGGTGGCCGGCGCGGGCGAGCATGCGGCGGGCGAGCCCGCCCACCAGCTCCAGCCGGTCCTCGGCGGGGTCGGCCAGGACCAGCTCGGTGACCGGGAGGGCGTTTCGCAACCGGGCGAAACCGTCGACGAGTTCGGGGGTGTAGGTGGACCCGCCGCCCACCACTGCGAGTTTCACGGGACTGCCTCCTCGGGCCTCGGGTGCGGGACGTCGGGGTGCGGGGTGTCGGAGTTCGGGGGTCGGGGACCGGGAGTGTCAACGGGAGGTGTCGAACACCTCGTCGCGGGTGGCGGCCAGGGCGCTCTCCAGCGCGCCGCTGAGCACGGGGTGTGCGGTGACGGCACCGAGGACCAGCCGCGGCCGGGGGGCCGCCAGTTCGTCCAGCTCCCGCCGCACAAGCGTGCGCAGCACCTCGCCGCCCGCGGCGAGTACGCCGCCGGACAGCACGACCAGCTCCGGGTCCAGGACGGCGACCAGAGCGGCCAGCCCGGTCGCGAGCCCGGTGGCGGCGCGGCGCAGCAGCTCGTCGTACGGGCCGCCGCCGTCCTGTCCGGCCTCCGGGCCGGCCCGTTCCACCGCGCGGGCGAGCAGCTTCGCCGCCGCCTCGCCGTCCTGGCCGGAAGGGGGCTCGATACCCAGCTCGTCCGCCGTCCGCAGCAGCGCCCGCGCGCCCGCCAGTTCCTGGAACCCGCCCCTGTTGGCGCGGGCCACCCGCCGGACCAGCGGGGCGCCGGGGACGGGCAGGAACCCGACCTCGCCCGCGCCGCCGGTCCAGCCGCGGTGCAGCCGCCCGCCCAGCACCAGCGCGGCGCCGAGGCCCTGCTCGCTCCAGAGCAGGACGAAGTCGTCATGGCCCCGGGCGGCGCCCAGGCGGTGCTCGGCGACGGCGGCGAGGTTGACGTCGTTGTCGTACTCCAGCGGTACCGGCAGCGCGGCGGCCAGCTCGTCCAGCAGGCCGGGGGAGTGCCAGCCGGGCAGGTGGGAGGCGTAGCGCAGCCGTCCGGTGCGCGGGTCGAAGGCCCCGGGGGTGCCGACGACGACGCGGTGCAGCGCGGACCGGGTGAGTCCGGCGGCCCCGGCGGCCCCGTCCACGGCGGCCACGACCCGCCGTACGACCGGCCCGGCGGACTGCCGTCCCGGAACCCCGGACGCCTCGGGAGCCCCGGAGCGCCCCGGCGCCGGCACCTCGAAGGAGCCGACGGTACGGCCGGTGATGTCGGCGACCGCGGCGCGGATCCGGGTTGCTGTGACGTCGAGCCCGGCCACGTGCGCCGCGGCCGGGTCGAGCGAGTAGAGCTGGGCGTCCGGCCCCGGGCGGCCCCGGCTGGCGCCGGTGACCCGGACCAGGCCCGCGGCCTCCAGACGGGCCAGTAGCTGGGAGGCGGTCGGCTTCGACAGCCCGGTCAGCCCGCCGATGCGGCCGCGCGAGAGCGAGCCGTGCGCGAGCAGCAGTTCCAGGGCGGCGCGGTCGTTCATCGCGCGCAGCACCCGGGGCGTCCCCGGAGCGGTCCCGGTCATGGGCCTCTCTCCCGCCCAGAACTGTAAGGAAGGTTTCCTGTCGTTTCACCGGGACACTAGGGCCCGCCTCCGGCCGGCGTCAACGGACGTGCCGGAGGCGGGCCTCCGCAGCGCTTCCCGGGTGTCTCCCGCGTCCTACCGCCGCGGCCCGCCGGAGCCCTGCCCGAGGTTCTTCGGCTCCTTCACCAGGGCCCTGGCCGGATCCCTCGCCAGGGCGTCCTTCACCGGGTCCACCGCCTCCTTCGCCGGCCCCTTCTCCATCCGGACCCGGCCGGAGCCCGGCGCGTGCGCCGGAGCCCCCAGCTCCTCGTCCAGCTTCCGCAGGGCCGCCAGCGACTCCTCGTCCACCATCCGGATGCCCCGCGCGTCCAGTGCCCGCTTGACCCGCCAGCGCAGCTCGCGCTCCACCGGCAGCGCCTTGCCCGGCATCGTCTTGGCGGAGACGCGGATGACCATGGTGTCCAGCGTCACCGAGTTCAGGCCCAGCACCTCCACCGGCGCCCACAGGACCTCGTCCCACGGCGCGGACGTCGACATCTCCTCGCCGGCCGCGGCGATCGCCGAGCGGACCTCCTCCAGGTCCTCCCCGGAGCGGACCTCCACGTCCAGGGCGGCCGTCGCCCAGCCCTGGCTGAGGTTGCCGACCCGCTTGATCTCACCGTTGCGCACGTACCAGATCTCACCGTCGTCACCGCGCAGCTTGGTCACCCGCAGCCCGATCTCCAGGACGGTGCCGGTGGCCTCACCCGCGTCGATGCGGTCGCCGACCCCGTACTGGTCCTCCAGCAGCACGAACATCCCGGTCAGCACGTCCGTGACCAGGTTGCGGGCGCCGAAGCCGATCGCCACGCCCGCCACACCGGCGCTGGCCAGCAGCGGGGCCAGGTCGATGCCGAGGGTGGACAGCACGATCAGCAGCGCCGTCCCCATGATCACGAAGGTGGTGACGCTGCGCAGCACCGAGCCGATGGCCTCCGTGCGCTGGCGCCGCCGCTCGGCGTTGACCAGCAGACCGCGCAGCGCGTTGCCGCTGGCCTCGGCCTCGGCGTTGCGGTTCATCCGGGCGATCAGCCGTGTGATGGCCCGTCTGACCACCGAGCGAAGTACGACGGCGATCGCCAGGATCAGGGCGATGCGCAGACCGATGGCGAGCCAGTTCCCCCAGTTCTCCTCTATCCAGCCGGCGGTGTCGGTGGCGGTCCTGTGCGCCTCGTCCATGGAATCCACCCACAACACACTAACGGGGGACACCCCGTCGAACAGGCCGCGTCACCCGGGGTAGCGGCGGCACCAGGAGGGGGAGGAACAGCGTGTGGTCGAAAACACGCTCAGCGCGTTACGCGATCGTGGTGGCGCCGCCACCGGGGCACGGGACACACTGGGGGAGATCGTCCCGGCGCGAGCCACGCGCCGCCGACGTACAAGGAGGCACCGTGCCGCATGTCCTGGTCCTCAACGCGTCGTACGAGCCGCTCGGCGTCGTACCGCTCCGCCGCGCGCTCATACTCGTCCTCAACGGCAAGGCGATCAGCCTGGAGGACTCCGGCGCCCTCATGCACAGTGCGACCCAGGCCATACCCGCCCCCAGCGTCGTCCGTCTCAAACGCTTCGTGCGCGTGCCCTTCCGGGGCACGGTGCCGCTCACCCGCCGCGCCCTGTTCGCCCGTGACGGCGGCAGGTGCGCGTACTGCGGTGGCGTCGCGACCAGCGTCGACCACGTCGTACCGCGCAGCCGCGGCGGGCAGCACTCCTGGGAGAACGTCGTGGCGGCCTGCCGCCGCTGCAACCACGTCAAGGCCGACCGCCACGTCTCGGAACTGGGCTGGCGGCTGCGCCACCAACCCGCCCCGCCCAGCGGCCTGGCCTGGCGGATCATCGGAACGGGGCACCGGGACCCGCGCTGGCTGCCGTATCTGCGGCCCTACGGCGCGGACGACGCGCTCGCCCGGATCGAAGGCAGAAAGACGACACCCGCCTGAGGCCCGGGTCTTTCCGTACGGGGCCGGTGACGGCCCCGTGCCCGGCGCGCCCGCCACGCCCTGCCGCCCCTACTCCTGTTCCTTCTCCCGCTCGGGCTCCTTCTCCCGCTCCGGCTCCCGCACGGCATAGGCCTCCACCGACCACAGCGAGACGCCGAAACGGGTCGCCCGCTCGTCGGCCACGATCCGCACGTAGCGGGTGCCGGCGGGCGCGTCCATCCGCACCGTCTCCCGGCCGCCCCGCCCGTCGCGGACGGTCGTGGCCGTGCTCCAGGCCCTGCCGTCGGCGGATACCTGGACGCGGTAGCGGGAGGCGTACGCCTCCTGCCAGTGCAGCCGCACCTCGCCGACCCGGGCCGGGTGGTCCAGCTCCACCCGCAGCCACTGGCCGTCCTCCGCGGGGGAGGACCAGCGGGTCTCCGGATCGCCGTCGGTGGCCGCGGAGGAGGGGAAGTCCCCGGTCTCGTCGGCCGAGGAGCCGGTCCGCGCGCCCCGGGCCAGGTCCGGCCCGCCGGTGGGCGGGTAGGCGCGCACCGTCAGCGTCCGCCGCAGGCTCTCGCCCTCGGCGGTGAGGGTGACCGGGATCCGGTACGTGCCCGGCCGCACGTCCTTCCCGGCGCTGATCTCGATCTCCGGGGACGACGGCACGCCGCGCCGGAGCGTGACCCGGCGCGGGGCCCGCACCGTGAAGCCCTCCGGCGCCCGCACGGCCAGCCGGCCGCGCACGTCGGTGTGCCGGTGGCCGGTCAGCCGGGCCCCGACGGAGGCGGGCTCGCCGCCGATGACGGCGTTGGCCTCCTCGCGGGAGAGCTCCAGTCCGGCGCCGGGCGAGTCCGAGTACCAGGGCGTGAGCTCGTGGATCACCGGCGCCTTCGAACCGTCCTGCCAGGCCAGCCGTACGGCGTCCGCCCGCAGACCGCCGGTGTCCACCTCCGTCCAGCCCCGGTCGGAGAGCGCGCCGAGCCGCCTCCAGCCCTCGCCCGGCACATGCGCCTCGATAACGGCACGGGTGCCCGCGCCCGGCTCGGACTGGACGGTGACGGCCGCCAGGGAGCGTGCCCGGGGCAGCCGCAGCACCAGCTCGTCACCGCCGCCGCTGTCACCGCCGCCCTCTCCTTCACCACCGCCGCCGGGTCCGGGCTCCCCGGCGGCGCGGAAGGCCGTGGCGGGGTCGCCGTCGGCGGCGTGCTCCAGCGAGGAGCCCGGCAGCGGCGCCGGGCCGCCGCTCACCCGTCCGCCGGAGCGCTCGGCCCCGCCCTCCCCGCCGCTCGCACCGGACCAGTCGTCGGCGGCCTTCAGCGCCCTGTCGACGAAGGCGGGCAGCACGTCCTCGCCGACCGTCACCCCGCTCTCACGCGCGTCCGCGCGCAGCCGCTGCAGCTCCAGCCGCGCCTTCCACGCCCCGGCGCCGTCCCCGTTCCGCTGGGCGGCCAGCATGTCCAGCGCGTACCGGCCGGCCCGCCCGTAGCGCGCCAACTGCCGCACCCAGGGGCGCATCTCCTCGCTCAGGGCGCCCCCGGCGACGCCGGCCAGGTTCTCCGGTGACTCGCGCAGGACGGCGAAGGCGTCGCGCAGCCGGCCGGCCGCGGCGGTGAACTCCTCGTCGTCCTCGCCCGCGAGGGTCTTCCAGAAGGCGTCGAGCAGGGGGGCGAGGTAGGCCGACTCCTCCTCGTCGAGCACCGAGGAGGAGTTGTTGGCGGCGAGGGCGTGCAGCGCCTCGCGGGCTCGTTCCCCGGGCTCACCGGATTCACCGGGCTTCCCGGACCCCCCGGGATCCTCCGTCCCGCCGCCCGTCGCCGCCAGGTCCTCGACGGCCGCCTTCCAGGACTCCCGCGGCCGGTAGCCGCGCGGGTTCCAGGCGTAGTCGGCGACCGTGAACAGCGGGAGGCGGGAGGCCGTCGCCTGCTCCATCGCGTTGGCCAGCAGAGCCGCCGAGCGGTTGGCGACGGCCGGTTCCCGGCCGGTGTAGGGGCCGAGGAAGACGCGGTCGCCGGCGTAGTCGTTGACCGGGTAGTTGTCCATGGTGACCAGCGGGTGGCGGAAGACGGTGCGGGCCTTGGCCAGTTCGCCGCCGGTGATGGTGGCGGGCACGACCCCGACGCCCGTCCAGGCCACCTCCACGTCCGCGTCCAGCTTCTCGGCGAGCGCGCCGCGGTACTCGGTCGGGCCGTCCTGGTAGAACTCCGTGGGCAGCACCGACAGCGGCACCGCGTCGCGCCCGAAGCCGTACCGCTTCGCCAGATGTGCCGCCACCTCGTTGGCCAGCTCCGCGTGGGCGGTGGCCGCGGCCTCCGGCCCCGTGCCGTAGTGCTCGGCGTCCGCGTCGCAGTGCCACTCGGTGTAACTGGCGTCCTCGAAGCGGAGCTGGAACGCCCGTACCCCCAGGGCGGCCATGGCGTCGATCTTGCGCAGCAGGGCCCTGCGGTCCTCCCCCGAGGCCAGGCACATCGACTGCCCCGGCGAGACGGCCCAGCCGAGCACCACGTGGTTGCGCCGGGCGCGCTCGGCGAGCTCGCGGAACTGCGCACGCCGCTCGGCGGGGTAGGGCTCGCGCCAGCGCGACTGGCGGAACGCGTCGTCGCCGGGGGCGTACAGATAGCGGTTCTGCTTGGTGCGGCCCATGAAGTCCACGTGGGCCAGCCGCTCGTGGTGCGGCCAGGCCTCGCCGTAGAAGCCCTCCGTCGTACCGCGCACCGGCGAGGCGGGCCAGTCGCGTACGACGGTCCCGGTGATCCGTGCCCCGCCGTCGCCGACGGTCACCAGTTGCCGCAGCGTCTGCGCGGCGTGGAACAGCCCGTCAGGGCCGGCGCCCGACAGCGCCACCGTGCCGCCCGGCCCGTCCACGCCGTCCGCCCGGCCGACCGCCAGCCGGTAGCCGCCCGCGGGCAGGTCGCCGCGCTCGGAAGCGCCCAGGGCGCGCAGCGCCCCTTCGGCGGCCCTGGCGCCGGCGCGCACCACCAGTCCCCGGGCGCGCGTCTCCTCACCGGGGCGCACGGTGCGCACCTCGCGCGCCCCGGCCGTGCGCAGGACGTCGCGGACGGTGTCGAGGGCGTACGGGTCGGCGTCCTCGTCGGCGACCAGCAGCACCTCCTCCCCGACGGGCAGGGACGGGCCGCGCGTGCGCAGGGACTGGGGGCGTGGCCACACACCGGGGGCGCCGTCCAGGCGGACGCGGTCGTACGGGCCCGCGGCCTTTCCTGCGGGCTCCTCCGCGGCCCTGTCCCGCGGTGGCGCCGAGTGTGCGGCCGGCGCGCCGCCGAGCAGTCCGCCGAGGACGGCCGCGACCAGTGCCGTCGCACCGGTCCGGCGCACGGCGCGGCCATGCGTCGCGTGGTTCACGTCTTCCTCAGGCCCCTCTCGACCCGTTCCCCGACCCGTTCCTCCACCTGGCTCCCCGCCTCGTCCGGGAGCCGCTCGCTCCGGCCGGGCACCGGACCCGCCGGTAGGTGACGAGCCCATCACCGCCGTGGTGAAGGTGTCAACGACAGGGGCCGAAGTGCCCGGTTTGTCGACCGGTGCGGCCGAGGCCGGACGGAGCGGGCCCGGGGCCCTCGCGGGGCGGTCGTCCTGCGGAGGGGCGGTAAATCCTGGCCGAGATGCCCGCTTTGCTCGAATGCCCTACGCTGGCAGGCGCATCGAACCGTGAAATCATCGGTGGTGAGACTGTGGGCCATCTCACGTTTGCCCCGCCGAAAGTGTCTGGGCTCCGCCTCAGTGGGTAGGGCCCCCATGTCCGACCGACAGCAACGAACGGAGGCCCCCGTGGCCGCGTCCGCTGAACTCCTCACTCCCCTCCCCCTGTTTCCCAAACAGGGGCAGGAGCCGATCGACCTGTCCGGAGTCTCCGACCCCGACTCCGGCCTGGACGGCTCCTGCTCCTGGGACTACGCCGAGACACCGCTGACCAGCGAACCCCCACTCGCCGACGCCGCCCCGCTCACCAGTGAGCCGCCGCTGGCCGCCGAGCTCCCGCTGACCAGCGAACCGGCCGGGGTGGGATACGGAACGGATTCCGCGGAGATCTAGGCCCCGGAGAGCCCAGGGGGAGAGCGGAGGGAGTTCCCATGAGCCGACTGGCGCGACTGGCCGCGGCACACGGAGTCTGCACCTCCTACGACCCGGCCCCGGGCCGTACGATCCGGGTGCCCGACGACACGATCGTCGAAGTGCTCGCCGCACTGGGCGTCGACGCCTCCACCCCGGACGCCGTACGCGACGCCCTGGCGCGTCACGCGCACGAGGAGGCGGCCCGGCTGCTGCCCCCCACCGTCGTCGTACGCGCCGCCTCCCGCGGTGACGCCTCCCCTCCCGCCGCCTCCGCGCCCGTCGTACGCGGCGGCGTCCCCCCGCTCCCCGACGGCACCGCGCTGAGGGTCGAGACGGAGGACGGCCGCACCCTGGACTGGGGAGCGGACCCGGACGCCGAGGGCGAGCGGCTCCCCCTGGGCTGCCACACCCTCCACGCCGAGGCCCCCGACGGCCGCACCGCGCACGCCGCCCTGATCGTCGCCCCGGACCGCTTCCCGGCCGTCCGGGACCGCTCCTTCGGCCTGCTCGTCCAGCTCTACTCGCTGCTGTCCTCGCGCTCGTGGGGCATGGGCGACCTGGCCGACCTGGCCGACCTGGCAGCCTGGGCCGGGCGCGCGACCGGAGCCGACTTCATCCAGCTCAACCCCCTGCACTCGGCCGTGCCCGCCACCGAGGGCGAGAGGGTGGACCCCTCCCCGTACCGCCCCTCCTCGCGGCGCTTCGCCGACCCGGTCCACCTGCGGGTCGAGGAGATCCCCGAGTACGCCTACCTGCGCGGCGGGGCCCGCGCGAAGGCGGACGAGCTGCTGGCCCAGGCCGCCGAACTGCGCGAGGCCACCCTCGCCAAGGACGGAACGATCGACCGCGACGCGGTGTGGTCGCTCAAGCGCCGTGCCCTGCAACTGGTGCGCACCGTCCCCCTCGGCCCCGGCCGCCATGTCGCGTACTGCGACTTCCTCGCCGAGCAGGGCCAGGCCCTGGAGGACCACGCGGTCTGGTGCGCCCTCGCCGAGATGCACGGGCCGGACTGGCGCTCCTGGCCCGCCGGCCTGGACGACCCCCGCTCGGCCGCCACCGCCCGCGCCCGCGGCGAGCTGCTGGACCGGGTGGACTTCCAGACCTGGCTGGCCTGGCTCACCGACTCCCAGCTCGCCCGCGCCCAGCGCACCGCCCGCGACGCGGGCATGTCCATCGGCCTGGTGCACGACATGGCACTCGGCGTCCACCCCTCCGGAGCCGAGGCCTGGGCGCTCAAGGACTTCCTCGCCACCGGCATGTCCATCGGAGCCCCGCCGGACGCCTTCAGCACCCGCGGCCAGGACTGGGGCCTGCCGCCCTGGAACCCGGGCGCGCTGGCCGCCTCGGGCTACGCTCCCTACCGCGCGCTGCTGCGCGGGCTGCTGCGGCACACCGGCGGCCTGCGCATCGACCATGTGATGGGCCTGTTCCGGCTGTGGTGGATCCCCGAGGGCCGCCCGCCCACGGAGGGCGCGTACGTGCGCTACGACGCCGAGGCCATGCTCGGGGTGCTCGCCCTGGAGGCGTACCGCGCCGGGTCGGTCGTCGTCGGGGAGGACCTGGGCACCGTCGAGCCGGGTGTGCGCGGGGAGCTGGCCGGGCGCGGTGTGCTGGGCACCTCCGTGCTGTGGTTCGAGCGCGACTACGACCACATCCGCACCCCCAACCACGAGAACCCCCAGCCGCTGGAGCCGCAGGACTGGCGCGCCGACTGCCTGGCCACCGCCACCACCCACGACCTGCCCAGCACCGCCGCCCGCCTCAGCGGCGACCACGTCGCGCTGCGCGACGGCCTCGGCCTGCTGTCCGGCCCGCTCGCCGAGGAGCAGGCCCGGGATGCCATGGAGACCGCCGAGTGGATCTCCCACCTGACCCGTCTGGACCTGCTGCCGGAAGGACCGGGCGAGGAGGAGAGCGAGATCAGGGGCCTGTACCGTTTCCTGGCCCGCACTCCCGCGAAGATGGTCGGCGTCTGGCTGCCCGACGGTGTCGGCGACCGGCGCCCGCAGAACGTGCCGGGCACCTGGGACCAGTACCCCAACTGGCGGCTGCCCGTCGCCGACGGCGACGGCAGGCCCGTCACCCTGGAGGAACTGGTCACCTCGCCCCGGATGCGCGACCTGCTGGAGACGGTGTACGAGGAGCTGCACGGACCGCGCGAGCGCCGCATACCGGCTCCCGGCCAGCATGGAGGGCAGCACGAGGAGAGCCACGCGACACCCGAAGACCACCCTGGACGCGTGACGACCGGAGACGTTCGCTAGCGTTGGCCGTGTGGACAACAAGGTCAAGGTCAACGAGAACGTCAGGAGCGCCGGCACCGCCGTGCGCGCCGGATTCGTCACCGCCCTCACCGCGCTGACGCTGCTGGTCGCCTCCCCCTCCGCCCTCGCCCTCTACCGCGACGACGGCGACGACCCGGGCACCGGCCTGAGCGTGGTCGAGACCCTCGGCCTGTACGTCGTGGCACCCCTCGCCCTGTTCGCGATCATCGCCGCGCTGGTGATGGTCGGCGACAAGTCCTCCCGCCAGAGCGGTCAGGTCGCCGGTCGCCAGGAGCCCAACCGCGGCTGACTCGCGGCCTGCCGCCCCGGCACCTCGCGGCCGGACACCGGTCACGGCTCCGGGCCGGTGATCGGCCCAGTGCCCCGGCCGCCGGTTGACCCTGCCGAAAGGGCCGGGAGGATCCGTAGCGTCACGGCACGACCCTGCGCACACGACCGGCTCCGGCCCGGCCGCCGGCACCGGCCCAACTGGTCAACTCCGTCGGCGACGGCGCGTACTACGCCTGCTGCCAGTGCGGTCTGGGCGCGGCCTTCCTCGCCGCCTCCGGTCCGGAACCGGCCGCGACCGCGCCGGAGGCGCGGTGACGCACGGTGCCGGCGCGGGCTGTCAGAGCATGCCGCCCTTGGCCGCCGTCACGAAGGCGGACCAGCCGGCGTTCGGGAAGACCAGCACGGGCCCTTCGGGGGTCTTGCTGTCACGGACGGGTATGAAGCCGGGGAAGCCGTCGGCGACCTCGACGCAGCTTCCGCCGGTGCCGTCGCTGTAGGACGATTTGCGCCAGACAGCGGTGTTCAGATCGTGTGCGGTGCGCATGATGTCGTGTACTCCTCCGCCAACGATTCGATCAGGTCCAGGGATGCCGTAGGGGGCAGCGAAGCGGCCCTGACGAGATCGTATGACTTCTGAGATCGCTCTACCATGGCCGGTCCGTCGATGAGCCGGCCAGTTCCAGCGCTCTCCGTGTAGACGACGGGCGGTGCGTCGGGGAAGGTCATCAGAGACGCCATGCCGTTCAAAAGCGCGTGCGCTGCGGAGGCGAACGGAAGCACCTGCACCATGATCCGGTGGGAACGTGCCAGTTCAGCGATGCGGACGAGTTGTTCGTGCATGCCGTCCGGGACCGTGTCGGCCGACCGGTCCCGGACGCATCACGACGGCGGTACCGCGTGATCGTGGCGGGTGCGCTGCTTGCAGACCGGTGACCGCCGACGCGCTTTCGGCTCGCTCGGACGGGAACGCACGAGCCACGCGGGGATGCGTGCGCGGAGTGTGAGGTGCCCGCGTTTACCGGTCGGATGGCTCGGGACCTCGGGTGGGCCCGTGGGGCAGGCGGGGAATGTGGTGGGGCCCGAAGTCGGCTGTGTTGGCCGGAAGTTCGCTTCGTCCAACCCCTTGACCGAGGACGGCCCGCCGCTAAGGTCTAGACCTGAGAACCTCAGGTCTAGACCTTAAGTCAGCCCCTGTCCTCGTCCCACGGCGTTGTCCGTGTGAGGGCACGGTGCGTGGACGGCGATGCCTGTCGCGGCATCCCGTGCGTCCACGCACCCGCGCCACCCGGCGGGGCGGCACGACCGGAACGGTGTACGCGCCGTACCCCACCCGGTCGCGCCGGGCTTCCGGGCGGCGGCCTCGACGACACCGAAGAGAGTGGAATGCCATGAACACGAAGAAACGAGTGGCTCTTGCGCTCGGCGCGATGGTCGCCCCCCTGCTCGCCGTCAGCCTCCCGGCGGGCACGGCCAACGCCCACGGCTGGGTGACCGACCCCGGCAGCCGACAGGACCAGTGCGCCGAGGGCGTCGTCGACTGCGGCCAGATCTCGTACGAGCCGCAGAGCGTCGAGGGGCCGAAGGGGCTCAAGAGCTGCAGCGGCGGCAACGAGCAGTTCGCCGAACTCGACGACGACAGCAAGGCCTGGCGGGTCACGCCGGTCGGCTCCTCGCACACCTTCACCTGGAGTCTGACGGCACGCCACGCCACCGACACCTGGGAGTACTTCATCGGCGACCGGAAGATCGCCGAGTTCGACGGCAAGGGCGTGCAGCCGCCCTCGCAGGTCAGCCACCAGGTGAACTTCGACGGCCTCACCGGCCGCCAGAAGGTGCTCGCCGTGTGGAACGTGGCGGACACCGCCAACGCCTTCTACGCCTGCATCGACGTCAACATCGGCGGCACGGGCGACGGCGGGGGCGACGGCGAGCCGGGCGCCTGCGCCTCGCCGGTCTGGGGTGCCGGGAGCGTGTACAACGGCGGCGACACCGTCACCCACGACGGGCACACCTGGCGCGCCAAGTGGTGGACGCAGGGCGAGGAGCCCGGCACCACCGGCGAGTGGGGCGTCTGGCAGGACCTCGGAGCCTGCGCGGCCGCCTGATCCGGTGACCGCGTGACCGCGTGACCGCGTGGCCTTGCGGCCGTGTGACCGCGGCCGGGCCGTCGCCGCCCCGGCCGTACCCGGCTGCGGTGGCGGCCGAGCCGTCGCGGCCGGTCAGGGACACCAGCCCGCCGGACCACACGTCCCGGTGCAGGGGCACGACGATCCGTCCCCCGGGCACGGTCTGCGCCGCCCACGCCCCCGGTACGCGTAGCACCGAGCACGTCGCCAGCACCCGGTCGTACGGTGCGCCGCGCGCCCACCCGACCGTCCGGGTCGCAGAGGTCGCCGGGTACGGGGACGGCCTGCTGCGGCTGCGTGCGGCGGTGGCCGCCGCCAACGCGGTCAGCCGGGGCGAGCGGATGTGAGCCGGAAGCGGACCGGGCCCGCCACCGCCCGGGGAAGGGCGGTGGCGGGCCCGGTGGGGGCGCGGGCTCCTGGATCACCCGCCGCTGGCGGACGCGCTCAGCGGCGCTTCCGGCCCCGGTCCTCCTTCCACCGCTCCCACTTGGCGTCCTTCAGGGAGGACCGCAGGGCGTGGAAGGCGGGCTCGCGCTCGAAGTCCTCGGTCATGACCGTCGCCGAACCCTCGCCCTCGAAGAACACCGGCACCCAGGAGTACTTGTCGGTGAAGCCCCAGATGGTGAAGGAGTTGCACTCCTCGCCCCCCAGGCACGCCTCCAGTACCCGCTGGTACCAGTCGGCCTGCTGCTTCTGCTGCTCGGCGGTGGGCTCACCGTCGGCCGGCAGGTTCATGCGGACGTCCAGCTCGGTGACGGCCGTCTCCAGGCCGAGGTCGTCGAACCGCTGCAGGTTCTGCCGGAGGTCGCCGGGGAAGCCGTAGCGCATGCTCAGGTGTGCCTGCACGGAGAAGCCGTGCACGGGCACGCCCTGCGCGAGCAGTTCCTGGCTGAGCTCGTGGTAGGCGTCGCTCTTGGCGTTGTCGCTCTCCACGTTGTAGTCGCTGAGGAACAGCTTCGCCTCCGGGCCGGCCTCGTGGGCCCAGCGGAAGGCGTCGGCGATGATCTCCGGCCCGAGCTCGCGGATCCAGATGTTGTCCTGGGCGCGCAGGTCGCCCTGGTCGTCGAAGATCTCGTTGGCCACGTCCCACTGCTGGACCTTTCCGGCGTAGCGGCCGACGACGGTGGTGATGTGCTCGCGCAGGATCTCGCGCAGCTCCTCCTCGGAGAAGTCGCCCTGCTCCAGCCAGACGGGGTTCTGGCTGTGCCACAGGAGCGTGTGGCCGCGCACGACCTGCCGGTTGAGCTCGGCGAACTCGACGATGGCGTCGGCCGCCTCGAAGTCGTAGGTGTCCCGCTCGGGGTGGATGAACTCCCACAGCCCGCGACCGGTCCGCGTCCCCGGCCGGGCCCGTGGGTGCCCCGCCATGTGTCCATCACCACCTGGAGCGGCAGCCACAGGAAGCCGATCGGCACGAACCAGGAGCCGATCGCCCAGCCCCTGCCGAGCCGCCGCCGGGCCGTCTGCCGGTGCGGGTCCAGGTGCTCGACGTTCGTGCGGGCCCGGTACAGCCACACCAGGAAGACCGGAACCGTCGCCAGCACCAGCAGCGACGAGACGCCCATGGGCAGTACGACGACGCCCGTGCCGGCCAGGTGCAGCACCCCGATCACGGCCTGCAGGACGGCCGCCGCGCCGAGCAGCCCGGCGGACCAGATGCCGAGGTTGCCAACGGGGGCCGGCGGCGGGCCCGGCCACGCGCCGGGAGCAGGCGGCGGCCACTGGCCGGGGTGCCGGGCCTGCGGCTGGGGCGGCGAGTACGGGGGGCTCCGGTGTGTTCCTCCGGCCTGCTGCGAGTCCACTTCGCCGCCCTCCCGTCACAGGCCGTGCGCCGGCGAACGGCACGGCCCGCCCTGCGCTGACACGACCTTTAAAGCCCGCAGACCCTACCCAGGCGGTGTATGCGCAGGTCAATGACCGGCGCATAACGATCGCAGACGCTGTCCTCCCCGCCCGGGCCGTCCGCCCCCGGGCGGCGCGGTTGTCGGCGTTACATGCGAACATGCCACGCCATGGACCTGTCCTCGCTCATCGCACGGCTTGAGCTCCCACCGCCGTCGACGGACTCCGGCCGGCCCGCCGCGCCCGAGCCCGTCCCCGTCGACTGGGACGCGGTCGAGAGCCGACTGGGGCTGAGGCTGCCCGCCGACTACAGGGCGCTGGCCTGCGTCCTCGGGCCGCTGGAGGTCGGCGGGCGACTGTGGCTGCACACGCCGTGCGAGCGGGAGGGCGGTTACGACTACGGGGACTGGCTGTGGGAGACCCACCGGGAGTGCCGCATCTCCTCCCGCCGGGCCCTGCGGCGGGAGCCGCCGCCGTTCCACCCCGAGCCCGGCGGGCTGCTCGCCTGGGGCGAGACGCGGGAGGGTGTCAGGCTGCTCTGGGACACCGGGGCGTCCGGCGACCCCGACCGGTGGCCGGCCGTCGTGTTCGACGCCGAGGCCGCCCGGCACGGTGACGATCCGTGGCACGGCTGCGGGACGACGCTGACACAGACCCTGGCGGCGCTGCTGACCACCGGGGTCCGGCTGCCCGGCGGCAGGGTGCTCGGACCGCTGCCGCCCACCGCGTGCCGTTCCGCCTTCCTGGCCGGCGCCCGCCCCTGGAGGCCGCCGGAGCCCGACCCCGAGGCCGGAGGGCCGGAGGGCCGGAGGCGCTGAACCGGCCCGTACCTACCGTCGCCGCGGGTCCCGTGTCTCGGCGACGGCACCCCGGTGCGGCTCTTCCGGCTGCCCGGCACCGGCTGCCCGGCGAGTGCACGGCGTGGGAGTGCGCCCTCGGGCGGACCACCGGGCGTCACCGCCTGTGAACCTCAAATCACCGTTATGACCTGCGGTTTCAGGGGTATTCGGGGCTGCGGCGCACTCCGATGGGGCGGCACGGCGGAAGGACGGCACGGTGACGATCGGTGACGGCGTGTTCGCATGGCTGGGGGCGGCGGCGCTGGGTGCTGCCGTGCTGCCGCGCGTGGTGGCCGGGCGGCGGCCGCTGTCGCTGCCCCTGATCTTCCTGCTCTGCGGCATCGGCGTGTACCTGTTGCCGTTGCCGCTGCCCACCGTCGACCCGGTGGACGACCGGCTCCTGGTGGAGCACGCCACCGAGATCTGCGTGATCATCTCGCTGATGGGCGCCGGGCTGGCCCTCGACCGGCCCGTCGGCCTGCGCCGCTGGGCCGCGACCTGGCGGCTGCTGGGTGTCACGATGCCGCTGACCGTGGTGCTCACCGCCGGCATGGCGTGGTGGCTGCTGGACTGGCCGCCGGCCGCCGCGCTGCTGCTGGCCGCCGTCCTGGCGCCGACCGACCCGGTGCTGGCCTCGGAGGTGCAGGTGGGCGAACCCACCGAAGAGGAGCACGGCGAGGACGAGGTGCGGTTCGCCCTCACCAGCGAGGCAGGCCTGAACGACGGGCTCGCCTTCCCCCTGACGTACGCGGCCGTGGCGCTGGCCGCCGCCGCGGGCGCCGGATGGTCGGCCGACTGGGTCGGCTCGTGGGCGGTGGAGGACCTCGCGTACAAGTGCGTGGTCGGCGTGCTGGGCGGGCTGCTGGTCGGCCGGCTGCTCGGCCGGCTGTTCTTCCGCGCGCGCTCGAAGGCGCTGCGCCTGTCCCACCACCGGGAGGGCTTCGTCGCCCTGGGGGCCACCTTCCTGTCGTACGGGGTGACCGAGCTCGCCGGCGGCTACGGCTTCCTCGCCGTGTTCACCACCGCCTGCGCGATCCGGGCGGCCGAGCGCGCCCACGGCTACCACAGGGTCCTGCACGACTTCGTGGAGCAGGTCGAGCGCCTGTTCACCGTGGGGCTGCTCTTCCTGCTGGGCGCCTTCGTCGCGCTGGGCGGCCTCGCCCCGCTGACCTGGCGGGGCGGCCTCGCCGCGCTGGCGGTGCTGCTGGTGGTCCGGCCGCTGGCGGGGTGGGCGGGCCTGCTGGGCGGCAGTATGGAGCGCCGTGAGCGCTGGGTGGTCGCGGGCTTCGGTATCCGGGGCATCGGCTCGCTGTACTACCTCGCCTACGGGCTGGGGCAGACGGATTTCCCGGTACCGGCGGAGGAGCTGTGGGCCGTGGTGACGTTCACCGTGCTGGCCTCGGTGGTGCTGCACGGCGTCACGGCGGGGCCGGTGATCACCCGGCTCGACCGGCTGCGGGACTCTGCGGAAACCGCCTCCGGGCCCGAGGAGGAGCGGCAGCGCGAGGGCGGGCCCTTCCCCGGCCGGTCCGCCGCGTGACGGGCCGGACGGTGGTTCGGCGGACGCGGAACAGTGGCCCTCCTCCGCGCCGGCCGCCGCGCTTCCCGCACCCTCAGCGGCGCCGCAGCAGCAGTTCCGTGTTGCGGTCGCCCGCCTTGCCGGTCAGGGAGGTGCTGCGGCCCGGGGCGTTGAAGGCCAGTTCGCGGTAGAGCGAGGCCAGACCGGCGGGGGAGAGGTCGCCGGGGCCGGCGGCGTAAGGCGCCGCGGACTCGACGCAGGTGGTGAAGAGGGAGAGGGTGCCGTCGCCGTTGTCCGCCAGCTCGATGACGCGGGCGAGCTGCGGGTGGTCCACGTGCGAGGCGGTGGTGATCTCCCAGTAGTGGCCGCGCGGCACGATCCGGTTGCGGTGGCTGTGCCCGTTGATCCAGGCGGTCACATGGGCGTGCCGCCCCAGCAGCGCGGTCAGCTCGGCGCCGCCGACGGTGACGGATTCGCTGTAGTGGTGGCTGAAGACCAGCACGTGGTCGTCGCCGTGGCGGGTCAGCTCGCGCTCCAGCCAGCGCAGTTGGGCGGCGCCGATGTGTCCCCGGTAGTCGCCGTCCGGGTTGGTGGTGTCCAGGCTGACGCCGAGCACGCCGTCGGCGACGCGGAAGGAGTAGTACAGCCGCCCCTCCTCCAGGGCGGCCCGGGTGTAGCCGTGGCCGACGGGGCCGGGGCCGGTGTACGCCGGGTCCAGGTGCGCCGCGGCGTACTCCCGGGTGGTCAGGGGCGCGCGGGAGGGGTCGGGGGTGACGGTGCGCGTCTTACGGGAGTGGGCGCGCAGCAGTTCCCTGAGCGCGGCACCCCGGGTGTCGAGGCCCCTGCGCACCGATCTGTGGAGCGCGGCGGCCTCGGCCTCGGGCAGCTCGTACAGTTTCCGCTCCCCGGTGGCCAGGCCGGTGAAGTGCGCGCCGCCCGCGAAGTGGCCGCCGTGGAGGTCGTCGTGGTTGCCGACGGTGGAGTACCAGGGGATGGCCAGGCCGGGGCTGGTGAGCCGCCGGATCGCGGCGTCGAGGAAGCCGTCGACGCGGGGGAAGCCGTACCGCCCCCGGTCGGTGTCGTCCGCCCCGCCCTCCGGGTGCCAGTACAGGGGCAGTCCGGAGTTCTGCACGCCCTCGTAGCGCAGCGGGTCGCCGGTGTTGGGGGTGATGCGGCCGCCGCTCATCGCGGTGAGGAACCACTCGGTCTCGGCGCGGCAGTTGTTGTCGGTGTTGTCCCCGGTGGTGACCGCGAGGCCGAGCGGCGCACCGGTGGCCGGGCCGCCGCGCAGCGAGTTGATCCGCTCGACCATCGAGACCAGGCCGTGTACCGACAGCGCCTCCTGCGGGCGCCAGGCGCCGGGCTTCCCGGAACGCATGTACTCGAAGCGCAACGGGTGCTGCACGTCCGTGACATGGGCGTCGGTGAGCTGGACGAAGCAGGCCAGGGTGGTGCGCCGGTCCTCGCGCGCCCTGCCCGCGGCGGCCAGGTCCTCCCGTACGACCCGCTCCCAGCCGCGCCCCTCGCCCAGTCGCCGGTAGCCGCCCGCGCCGCGCGGCGCGGCGGTGCTCACCAGCGTGGTCCCGGCCGGGGAGGGGAGGGCCGGGGCGGTGGGCGAGGGGGAGGCGGAGGGCGTCGGCGGGACCGCGGTGGGCGCGGCGGCGTCGGCCGGCTCCCCGCCTCCGCCGAGTGCCACCCCCGTCCCGGTGGCGATCACGGCGGCCCCGGCGGCGGTGAGCAGGGTGCGGCGGTCGAGGGCGCGGTGGGCGGGCTGGCTGCTGCGGGACATGGGCGTCTCTCCCCGGATGCGAACGCGGCACCTTGGGGCGGGGCGTTCCCCACCCACCGGGGATCGTCGGCAGCCGTGGTGACCCGCGTTCCAACGGCGCGCGAACGTACGACACCGAACAGGGCTCATGGATCACCCGGGACCGTGTCCGCCACGTCCCGCTGGTCGTGCGTTCACCGGGGAGGCCGGAAGTTCACCTCCCGGCCTCCCCGGGCCTTCTCTCCCGGCCTCCCCGTTCACCCCTCCGGGGCCGCCTCCGGCCGCGGGCGGGAGCGCCGCGGCAAGGGCCTCCCGGACCGCACCCGCCGTCACACCCTGCGCGGTGACCGCTTTCGCGGCGAGTCCGTCCGGCTCGCTCAGCAGGCCCGGGCCCGGGTCCCGAGGTGGCCCGCCGCCTGCGCCTCGTTCCGCGCCGCCTCCTCGCATCGCCGCAGGTACCGGCGGGGAAAGGCCATCACCTCCCCCGGGGCGGGCGTGCGAGGATGGCCGGAAACCCGAGAATCCGGACACACGAAGGAGATGACGCAGGTGCCTGGTACGAACCTCACGCGCGAAGAGGCGCGGGAGCGGGCCCGTCTGCTCGAGGTGGACTCCTACGAGATCGAGCTCGACCTCTCCGGCGCGCAGGAGGGAGGGACCTTCCGCTCGGCCACCACGGTGAGGTTCGACGCGCGCGAGGCCCGGGAGAGCTTCATCGACCTGGTGGCCCCGGCCGTGCACGAGATCGTCCTCAACGGCGAGTCCCTCGACCCCGCCGAGGCCTTCGCCGACTCGCGCATCGCCCTGCCGGGCCTGGTCGCCGGACGCAACGAGCTGCGCATCCTCGCCGACTGCGCCTACACCAACACCGGCGAGGGCCTGCACCGCTTCGTCGACCCCGTCGACGACCAGGCGTACCTCTACACGCAGTTCGAGGTGCCCGACGCCCGCCGCGTGTTCGCCTGCTTCGAGCAGCCCGACCTGAAGGCGTCCTTCGCCTTCACCGTCACCGCCCCCGACGGCTGGACGGTGATCTCCAACTCGCCCACCCCGAAGGCCGAGGGGCCGGGCGGCAACACCTGGCGCTTCGAGCCCACCCCGCGCATCTCCTCCTACATCACCGCGCTGATCGCCGGCCCGTACCACTCGGTGCACAGCAGCTGGGAGGACGGGAAGGGCCGCAGCGTCCCGCTGGGCGTCTACTGCCGCCCCTCACTGGCCGAGCACCTGGACGCGGACGCGATCTTCGAGGTCACCCGCCAGGGCTTCGACTGGTTCGAGGAGAAGTTCGACCACCCCTACCCCTTCGCCAAGTACGACCAGCTCTTCGTCCCCGAGTTCAACGCGGGCGCGATGGAGAACGCGGGCGCCGTCACCATCCGCGACCAGTACGTCTTCCGCTCCAAGGTGACGGACGCCGCCTACGAGGTGCGGGCCGAGACGATCCTGCACGAGCTGGCCCACATGTGGTTCGGCGACCTGGTCACCATGGAGTGGTGGAACGACCTGTGGCTGAACGAGTCGTTCGCCACCTACACCTCCATCGCCTGCCAGGCCGCCGCCCCCGGCAGCCGCTGGCCGCACGCGTGGACGACCTTCGCCAACTCCATGAAGACCTGGGCCTACCGCCAGGACCAGCTCCCCTCCACGCACCCGATCATGGCCGAGATCCGGGACCTGGACGACGTCCTGGTCAACTTCGACGGCATCACCTACGCCAAGGGCGCCTCCGTCCTCAAGCAGTTGGTGGCCTACGTCGGCGAGGCCGCCTTCTTCCGCGGCGTGCAGACGTACTTCAAGCGGCACGCCTGGGGCAACACCCGTCTGACCGACCTGCTCACCGCTCTGGAGGAGACCTCCGGCCGGGATCTGAAGACCTGGTCGAAGGCGTGGCTGGAGACGGCCGGCATCAACGTCCTGCGCCCGGAGATCGAGGTGGACGCGGACGGCGTCATCACCTCCTTCGCCGTGCGCCAGGAGGCCCCCGCCCTGCCGGCGGGCGCCAAGGGCGAACCGCTGCTGCGCCCGCACCGCATCGCCGTCGGCTCCTACGAGCTGGATGGCGGGAAGCTGGTGCGCACCGGCCGGACCGAGCTGGACGTGGACGGCGAGCGCACCGAGGTGCCCGGACTGGCCGGAACCCGCCGCCCGGCGGTGGTCCTGCTCAACGACGACGACCTGTCCTACGCCAAGGTCCGGCTCGACGAGGCGTCCCTGGCCACCGTCACCGGCCACCTGGGCGACTTCACCGAGTCGCTGCCGCGCGCCCTGTGCTGGGCCTCGGCCTGGGACATGACCCGCGACGGCGAGATGGCCGCCCGCGACTACCTGGAGCTGGTGCTCTCCGGCATCGGCAAGGAGTCCGACATCGGCGTCGTCCAGTCCCTCCAGCGGCAGGTCAAGCTGGCCCTGGACCTGTACGCCGCCCCGAGCTGGCGCGAGGCCGGGCTGCTGCGCTGGTCCGAGGCCGCGCTGGAGCGGCTGCGCACGGCCGCTCCCGGCAGTGACCACCAGCTCGCCTGGGTGCGGGCGCTGGCCGCCACCGCCCGTACCGACGAGCAGCTCGGCCTGGTCGCCGGGCTGCTGGACGGCAGTGAGGAGATCGAGGGCCTGACGGTGGACACCGAGCTGCGCTGGGCGCTGCTCCACCGCCTAGCGGCCACCGGGCACGCGGACGCCGGCGCCATCGAGGCCGAGCTGGAGCGCGACCGCACCTCGGCCGGTGAGCGGCACGCGGCGGCGGCGCGGGCGGCCCGGCCGACGCAGGAGGCCAAGGCTCAGGCGTGGGCCTCGGTCGTGGACTCCGACAAGCTGCCCAACGCCATGCAGGAGTCGGTCATCGGCGGCTTCGTCCAGACCGACCAGCGCGAGCTGCTCGCCCCGTACACCGCGAAGTACTTCGAGGTCCTCAAGGACGTGTGGGAGTCGCGCAGCCACGAGATGGCCCAGCAGATCGCGATCGGCCTCTACCCGGTCCTGCAGGTGTCCGAGGAGACGCTGCGGGCCACGGACGCCTGGCTGGAGTCGGCGGAGCCCGGCGCGGCCCTGCGCCGCCTGGTGACCGAGTCGCGCGCGGGGGTCGAGCGCGCCCTGAAGGCGCGGGCGGCCGACGCGGCGGCGGCCGTCTGACGTTCCGGGAGTCCCGGAGAAGGGGGGCGGTGCCCGCGCTTTCGGCGCGGGCACCGCCCCCCTTCCGGTGTTTCCGGTGTTTCCCGGGTCTCTCAGCCGGACGGGGCGCCGCGTGTCGAGGCGGTCTCCCCGGACGCGTCTCCGCCGTCCCCGCCGGCACTGTCGTCCCCGCCGCCGTCCCCGTCTCCGTTCCGGGAACGGGTGGCCGCCAGGGACCAGCCGATCGAGACGGTGATGGTGGCGGCGATGACGCCGAGGGTGAGGGGGATGGGGAGCTTGCCGACGGGGGTCTCGGACAGGATCAGCTTGATGCCGGCGAAGACGAGCAGGAACGCCAGCCCGTAGTGGAGGTAGGTGAAGCGACGCAGCAGCCCGGACAGGCAGAAGTACAGGCTGCGCAGGCCGAGGACGGCGAAGGCGTTGGCCGTCCACACCAGGAAGGTGTCGGTTGTGATGGCCAGGACGGCGGCGACCGAGTCGATGGCGAAGACCAGGTCGGTGGCCTCGATCGCGATGAGGGCGATGAACAGCAGGGTGGCAACCCGGCGCCCGTCGATCCGGACGAAGAAGCGGTCGCCGTGGTACCGGGAGTCGGTGGGCAGGACCCGGTGGATCAGGCGGACGAGCGGATTGCGCTCGGGGTGGATCTCCTCGTTGTGCGAGAAGGCCATCTTCCAGCCGGTCCAGATCAGGAACGCGCCGAAGAGGTAGGCGGTCCAGAAGAAGACCTGGAGCAGTTCGGCCCCGACGAAGATGAACACCAGCCGGGCGACGAGCGCGCCGATCACGCCCCAGAAGAGGATCTTGTGCTGGTAGGCGTCGGGAACCGCGAAGAACGAGAAGACCAGGGCGAAGACGAAGACGTTGTCGATCGAGAGGGCCTTCTCGATCAGATAGCCCGCGTAGTACGTGCCGGCGGTGTCGCCGCCCTGCCAGGCCCACAGCACGAGACCGAAGCCCAGACCGGCGGCGATCCACACCGCGCTCCAGGCGGCCGCCTCGCGGAAGCCGATCACATGGTTGTCACGGTGGGCGAGCAGGTCGACGGCGAGCATCGCGGCGATGCCGAGGGTCAGGGCGGCCCACACCCACAAGGGGACGGCCAGTGACGGATCGTTCAACGGGGTCGGGTTCCTTCCGCCGTCGGCGGACTCGGCGGACTCGGCGGACCCGGCGGACCCGGCGCGGTGCCGCGCAGGGGGGCCCAGGGCGCGGGGGCCGCCGTGTGCACCGGCGGGCCGCCGTGGAGGGCGGCGGCCTCCCGCAGTGCGGCGGCGTCGACGCCGGCGGGGCCCGTACGGGCGGCGACCACCGCGTCGCAGCCGTTCCGGCGGGTCAGGGCCACCACCTCGGCGGCGGTCCGCAGCCGCGTACCGCGGCGCGGCGGCAGACGGTGGGCGGCGGGGATGTGGCCCAGGCCGGCCCGTCCGACGCGGGGAAGCACCCTGGCCAGGACGGCGGCGCCCGCCCGCCCGACGGCCCGGTCGCCCAGGTGCGCGGGCAGTACGGCCACCAGCAGCAGGGGCGCCCGGTGGATCCTGGCCAGACGTACGGCGGTGTCGGCGACGGCGACGTCGTCGAGGCGGTCGGTGAGAATGGCGGCGATCGGTCGGGGCGGGAGGTGCGGCGCGGTCATGGCGGATCCGCCTTCCTGCGCGGAAACGGTCATATCCTCAAGAGTCACCTGAAAGGGGAACCGCGTCAATGTTTACGCGAAAAGTTTTTCGCTAATTACGGGGCGTCCTTTCGTGAGTGACACGCGAAGCGCGGATCGTACGATGGAGGTGTGACCGTATCCCCCTCCCGCGGCGACCGGTGGACCTTCCTCACCAACCACGCCCGCGTGCTCCTGCACATCGCCCGCGACCCCGAGGTCCGGCTGCGGGACGTCGCGGCGTCCATCGGCATCACCGAGCGCGCGACCCAGGCGATCGTCGCCGACCTGGAGGCCACCGGATACCTCAGCCGCACCCGGGTCGGCAGGCGCAACCGCTACACCGTCGACCCCACCGTCTCCCTGCGGCACCCCTCGGAGGCCGGTCACCCCGTCGGCGATCTGCTCGACACCTTCCTCCACCGCGAGGAGCCACAGGCCGCCTCCGCCTCCCGGACCGCGGCGCCCCGGGAGGGGGAGGGGCGGGAGGGTTCCGGCCCCTGAGGGCCGGCGCTCACCGCGGCAGGACCTCCACGTGCGGGACCGGCCCGCGCTCCGGCGCGGTCACCAGGGCGGTGCGGACCACGGCGGCCTGCTGCGCGGGGCGGTCGCGGAGCGCGGCCGCGGTGACGTGGACGACCGTGACGCCCCGGCCCCGCAGCCGCTCGCGCTTGCGGGCGTACGCCGGCGGCCGGGTGCCGCCCTCCACGCCCGTACCGTCGCGGACGTCGATCTCGACGGCCACGGCCTGCTCCGGCCAGTAGGCGTCCACCCCGCCGAGGTGGGGGCCGCCGGGCAACCGGAGGTCGACGTTCCAGCAGGGCTCGGGCAGGCTGTGGGCGCGGACCAGGCCGTACAGCAGGCTCTCGGCCACCGACCGGCTCTCGGCCAGCAGCGCGTCCACGGCGTCCGCCAGGTGCGGGCGGCCCAGCAGCCGGGCACGAGCCAGCTCGCGGAGGACGGCCCGCGCCTCGCAGTGGCCGCCGCGCACCGCCTCGGTCAGCATCCGGCGCACCGCCGCCGCTTCGACGGTCCGGGCGGCGGTGTCGGCCAGGGCGCGGGGCACCGGGGCCACGGACAGGCCGGTGATCTCCTCGGGTACGGGGAGGCGGC
Source organism: Streptomyces shinuiensis (assembly GCF_043660855.1). NCBI lineage: Bacteria > Bacillati > Actinomycetota > Actinomycetes > Kitasatosporales > Streptomycetaceae > Streptomyces > Streptomyces shinuiensis. Next base: position 4,062,848 of record NZ_JBIHML010000001.1, read on the forward strand.
GGGTGCGCACCACGCGGGCGCAGCCGGCCGGGCGCAGCCGCCGGGTGTGCGGCACCAGCACGTCGATGTGCTCCAGGGCGGACAGCGGGGGCGTGGAGGAGAAGCCGTGCAGGGCGAGCGCGGCGGGCCCGGTGATCACCGCCCGCGCCTCGCGGCCGGCGGCGCGGTCGGCGGGACCGGGGCAGGCCGGCCCCGGTACGCGTTCCGGCCCCGCCGCGTACAGCAGCACCGCGTGCAGTCTCTCCTCGCCGGTCGGCGGCCCGGGGTGCAGCAGGTAGACACCGGGCAGCGGCATCCGCCAGGGGCCGCCGGGCCGGCAGCGCTCACCGGCGGCGGCGGCCGACACACCGCGCTCGCGCAGTGTGCGGGCCGTCACCACCCGTCGGCGTACGTGCGACAGACGGCGGGCGGGGCGGGGGGACACGGGGGTCTCATGGCTCATGTCCCCGCGATTCCCGCCCGCGTTCCACCCGCCAACCTCTGTTACGCACCCGTCGACGAACGCGGACACGCCCGTCCTAAAGTACGGGCGTTCGAACGCCGATCAGCTCCCCGCCGCACGGGCCGCCGCGTCGCGGCGCTGCGCCCGCAGCGCCCGCGCCGTGTCGTCGCGGGCCTCCAGCACCAGGCGCCGCAGCGCGGGGGCGGCGTCCTCGTGCGCGGCCAGCCAGGCGTCCGTCCGCTCCAGCACGGCCCGGTTGTCCTGGAGCGCGGGGAACAGGCCGCGGACGACCGACATGCCGATCTCGATGGAGCGCTCGGCCCACACTCGCTCGATCACCTCGAAGTACCGCGGCGCGTACGGCGCCAGCAGCTCCCGCTGGCCCGGCTGGTCGAAGCCCGAGATGGTCGCGTCCACCAGCGCGTTGGACAGGCGGTCGGAGTCCACCACGTCCGTCCACGACCGGGCCTTGACCCCGGCCGACGGCCGCGCGGCCAGGCAGCGCACCTGGTGCCGCTTGCCGGAGGCGGTGTCGTCGCGGGCCAGCTCGGCCGCCAGCCGCCCCTCGTCGGCCAGGCCCTGGGAGGCCAGCGTCTCCAGGAAGGTCCAGCGCAGCTCCTGGTCGACCTCCAGTCCGTCGATCCGGCCCGTGCCCTCCAGCAGCCCGTCCAGCACCCGCAGGTCGTGCTCGTCGTGCGCGACGGACGCGAAGAACCGCGCCCACGCGAGCTGGTGGTCGCCGCCCGGCCCGGCCTGCCGCAGATGCCGCAGCGCGCCGTGGGCGAGCAGCCGCGCGCCCTCCTCGCGCCACTCGGGCGCGACGTAGTGGACCAGGGCGGCGCGCGCCCAGGCGTGCAGCATCTGCACCACGCCGATGTCGGACTCCCGGCCGCCGAAGCGCAGCACCAGGTCGAGGAAGTCGCGGGCGGGCATCAGCGCGTCGCGCGTGAGGTTCCACAGGGCCGACCAGCACAGCGCGCGGGCCAGGTTGTCGGTGACCGAGCCCAGGTGGGAGCGGAGGGTCTCCAGGGACGCCTCGTCGAAGCGGACCTTGCAGTACGTCAGGTCGTCGTCGTTGACGAGGATCAGCTCGGGGCGCTCGGCGCCCGCCAGCTCCTCCACGACCGTCCGCGCGCCGGTTACGTCCACCTCCGCGCGGGCGTAGCGCTCCAGTGCGCCCCCCGCGTCCCGCCGGTACAGGCCGACCGCCACCCGGTGCGGGCGCAGCACCGGGTACTCCCCGGCCGCCTCCTGGACGACCGCCAGTTCGGTGATCCGGCCCGCGGAGTCGTAGGCGGCCTGCGGGGTGAGGGAGTTGACCCCGGCGGTCTGCAGCCAGGCCCGCGCCCACTCGCCCATGTCGCGCCCGGAGGTCTCCTCCAGCACCGACAGCAGGTGCTCCAGCCGCGTGTTGCCCCACTCGTGGCGCTTGAAGTACCGCCGCGCGCCCTCCAGGAAGGCGTCGCGCCCCACGTACGCCACGAGCTGCTTGAGGACGGAGGCGCCCTTGGCGTAGGTGATGCCGTCGAAGTTGAGTTTGGCGTCCTCCAGATCCCGGATGTCGGCGGTGATCGGATGGGTGGAGGGGAGCTGGTCGGCGCGGTACGCCCAGGACTTGCGGCGGTTGGCGAAGGTGATCCAGCCGTCGGTGAAGCGGGTGGCCTCCACCATCGAGAAGGAGCCCATGAAGTCGGCGAAGGACTCCTTGAGCCACAGGTCGTCCCACCACTCCATGGTGACCAGGTCGCCGAACCACATGTGCGCCATCTCGTGCAGGATGACGTTGGCCCGTCCCTCGTAGGAGGCGTCGGTCACCTTGCCGCGGAAGACGAACTCCTCGCGGAAGGTCACACAGCCCGGGTTCTCCATCGCGCCGAGGTTGTACTCGGGCACGAACGCCTGGTCGTACTTGCCGAACGGGTACGGGTAGTCGAAGTGGTCGTGGAAGAAGTCCAGGCCCTGCTTGGTGACGGTGAAGACCTCGTCGGCGTCGAAGTGGCGGGCCAGTCCCCTGCGGCACAGCGCCCCCAGCGGGATCACCAGCTCGCCGCCGCCGGGCAGCTCGCGCCGGTAGACGTCGGTGACGTGGTGGTAGGGGCCGGCCACGACGGTGGTGATGTAGGTCGAGATCGGCCTGGTCGCCTCGAAGCGCCACACGGCCGCGTCCTCCCCGGCCGGCTCCGGCTCGCCGGTGCGCGCGCCGTTGCTCAGCACCGTCCACCGCGCGGGGGCGGTGACGGTGAAGGCGAAGGGCGCCTTGAGGTCGGGCTGCTCGAAGTTCGCGAACACCCGGCGGGCGTCGGCCGGTTCGTACTGGGTGTAGAGGTAGGTCTCCCCGTCCTCGGGGTCGAGGAAGTGGTGCATCCCCTCGCCGGTGCGGCTGTACGCGCACCAGGCGTCCACGGTCAGGGTGTTCTCGGCCTCCAGGGAGTCCAGCGTGACGCGCGTGCCGTCGAACACCTCGTCCGCGTTCAGCTCGCGGCCGTTGAGCGTCACCGAGGCGACCGACGGGGCCAGCAGGTCGGCGAAGGTCGAGGCGCCCGGCTCGGCGCAGCGGAAGCGGATGGTGGTGGTGGAGCGGAAGGTGCGCGGGCCGCCCCCGGGACGGGGGCCGACCGCGGAGCGCAGGTCGAGCGCGATGTCGTACCCGTCCACGGTCAGCAGCCGGGCACGCTCCCGGGCCTCGTCACGGGTCAGATTCTCACCGGGCACGGCGTGACTCCCTCGTCTCGCGTCTCGACAACGGACGGCCAGGATTTCATGCGGCCGCGCGTCGGTGCGCAGCCGGTCGACCGGTCGGTCGGACGGCTGCGCGGGCCGGGCTGCGCGGACCGGGCCGGAGGGCCGGGAATCACCGCGCGGTCCCCGGGCGTTCCCACCAGACACCCCGGCGGACGTCGGCGCGACGGCCGCCGTCCGTGCGCGACGCCCGCGGGTGAGGACCCGCACGATCCGTACGACGAGGAGACCCGCATGCCCGAGACGTCCGAGACCGCGAGCAGGACCCCGGCCGACTTCTGGTTCGACCCCGTCTGCCCGTGGGCCTGGATGACCTCCCGCTGGATGCTGGAGGTGGAGAAGGTCCGCCCGGTCGAGGTGCGCTGGCACGTGATGAGCCTCTCGGTGCTCAACGAGAACCGGCTGGACGAGCTGCCGCGGCAGTACGCCGACCTGATGGAGGCCGGCTGGGGCCCGGTGCGTGTGCTGACCGCCGCCGAGCAGAAGCACGGCCCCGAGGTGCTCGGCCCGCTCTACACCGCTCTGGGCACCCGCTTCCACAACCGGGGCCTGCCCAACGAGCGCGCCACGATCGTGGACGCACTGAAGGAGGCCGGTCTTCCCGGGGAGCTGGCGGACGCCGCGGACACGGACGCCCACGACGAGCGGCTGCGCGCCTCGCACGAGGAGGGCATCGGCCTGGTCGGCCAGGAGGTCGGCACCCCGGTGATCGCCGTACCGGGCCCGGACGGGAAGCGGACCGCCTTCTTCGGCCCGGTCGTCACCCCGGCGCCCAGGGGCGAGGCCGCGGCCCGGCTGTGGGACGGCACGCTGATGGTGGCCTCCACCCCCGGCTTCTTCGAGCTGAAGCGGACCCGTACGGAGGCCCCCAAGTTCGACTGAGCCCCGTGCCCGCGCCCTGCTCCCGTCCGTGGGCGGAAACCTCCCGTACCGCCTGCCGCCCGTGATGCGCGAGGGCTGAGAAGACGACCGCGCGGGTGGCAGGCGGTACGGGAGCGGCGGGGCCCGGCGCGGCGGGGAGGCCGTGCGGTACGCGGGCTCCGCCCAATCTTGTTGCACGTTATGTGCAACAAGATTGGGCGGGCAACAGCGCGCGACGGGGCGCATGGAGGTGCGGCGGCTACCGACCTCGCGCCGCCTCGGCGCCCGCCCCCGCCGCCCGCCGCTGCCGCACCAGCCCGGCCGCCGACAGGGCCAGGGTGAGCCCGGCGGTGAAGGCCAGCTGGGCGCGGGTGTCGCCCTCGCGCAGCATCAGCAGCAGCACCGCGGCCACCCCCGCCAGCGACAGCCAGGTCAGCGCGGGGAACAGCCACATGCGTACCACCAGCAGTTCCGGCGCCTCCCGCTCCAGCATGCGGCGGGTGATCAGCTGGGAGGCGGCGATGAAGCCCCACACCACCAGCACGGCGGCGCCCACCATGTTCAGCAGCCAGGCGAAGACGGTGTCGGGCCACCGGAAGCTCAGCAGTACGGCGAAGAACCCGAAGGCGGCCGAGGCCAGCACCGTCCGGCGCGGCACCCCGCCGCCGACCCGCCCCAGGAAGGCCGGGCCCTCGCCCCGGGCGACCAGCGAGTACGCCATCCGCGAGGCGCCGTAGATGTTGGCGTTCATGGCCGACAGCAGGGCGACCAGCACCACCACGTTCATGACCTCGGCGGCGGCCGGGACGCCGATGTGGCCCAGCACGGCGGCGTACGGGCCGGAGAGCACCGACTCGTCGTCCCAGGGGATCAGTGTGACGATCACCGCGATCGAGCCGACGTAGAAGACGGCGATGCGCCACATCGCCGTACGCACGGCCCTGGCCACGCCCCGCACCGGGTCCCTCGACTCGGCGGCGGCGATGGTCACAGTCTCCAGCCCGCCGTAGGCGAAGACCGAGGCCAGCAGGCCGACGACCAGGCCTTCCGCGCCGTTGGGCAGGAAGCCGCCCTGCCCGGCGAGGTTGTCCAGGCCGGGGGAGGGCGTGCCGGGCAGCAGGCCGAGGACCGCGACGAGGCCCAGGACGATGAAGAGGACGATCGCGGCGACCTTCAGGGCGGCGAACCAGAACTCGTACTCACCGAAGTTCCGCACGGCCAGCAGGTTGCTGCCGGTGAACGCCGCCATGAAGACGGCCACCCACAGCCACTGCGGGGTGCCCGGGAGCCAGCCCGTCATGATCGTCGCCGCGCCCAGCGCCTCCACGGCGACGGCCACGCACAGCAGCACCCAGAAGATCCACCCGGCGGTGAAGCCGGCCCACGGGCCGATCGCGCGCTCGGCGTGCACGGAGAAGGAGCCGGAGGCGGGGTGGGCGGCGGACATCTCGCCGAGCATCCGCATCACCAGCATCACCAGCAGCCCGGAGGCGGCGTAGGCCAGGACGACGGACGGGCCCGCGGCGGCGATGCCCGCACCGGAGCCGACGAAGAGGCCGGCGCCGATCACGCCGCCGAGGGCGATCATCGACAGATGGCGTTGTTTGAGGCCGTGGGAGAGGGCGGAGTGCTCGGTGCCGGCCGCCTCCCGGCGGGGGGAGGCGGTGGTCTTCACATCGGGCGTGCCGGACATGGGGAAGGTGCCGTCCAGGGGTCAGGGGAACCAGGGCCGAGAGAAGCGGAACGGTTGGCTCCGCACTCGGTCAGTGTGGGTGCCCGGCCCGGTCGGCGGCAACGTCCCTCACCTCTCTGTCCGATATCCGGACACTTTGATCACTCCGCGTACGGACCGGCGGCGCACGCCGACGGGTGCGCGCCGCTCCAGGCGCCCTCCGGCCGCCTCCCACAAGCCGGGCCCGCCCTTCTTTGTCGCCAATCTCACGGGGGTGCCGGGGCCGACGTCGGTTAACGTCGGGGCGTCCCCCGAAGTCCTCACGAGACCGGAGCCGTGATGAGCACCTCTGCCACCGCCACAGCCACCGTCCGCCCGGGCGCCGTCCTCGCCGACGTCCTGCCCGCCTCCACCGCCGCCCGCGCCCGCCTGCGCGACGCGGCCCTGGTCCTCGGCGGCGCCGCGCTCACCGGGGTGGCCGCGCAGCTCGCGGTCCCCGTGCCCGGCTCGCCCGTCCCCGTCACCGGCCAGACCTTCGCCGCCCTGCTCCTGGGCGCCGGCCTGGGACCCCGCCGCGCCCTGGCCTCCATGGGCCTGTACGCCGCCGCGGGCGTGGCCGGGATGCCGTGGTTCGCCGAGGGCGCCTCCGGTGTCGCGATGCCCTCCTTCGGCTACATCATCGGCATGCTGCTGGCCGCCGTCGCCGTCGGCGCCATGGCCCGCCGGGGCGGGGACCGCGGCGCGCTGCGCACCGCCGGGACCATGGCCGTGGGCACCGCGATCATCTACGCCGTCGGCGTCCCCTACCTGGCCCTGGCCACGGGCATGTCGGTCGGCCAGGCCGTCGCGGCCGGTCTGGTGCCCTTCCTGATCGGCGACGCGCTCAAGGCGGCCCTGGCCATGGGAGCCCTCCCCACGGCCTGGAAGCTGGTCGGGCGCAAGTCCTGAGCCGGCTCTGAATAGACTTCCGTCCCATGCGCGTGTACCTCGGCTCCGACCATGCCGGCTACGAACTGAAGAACCACCTCGTCCAGTGGCTGAAGGAGGCCGGTCACGAGCCCGTCGACTGTGGCCCCCACATCTACGACGCGGCTGACGACTACCCGCCCTTCTGCCTGCGCGCCGCGGAGCAGACGGCCGACGACGAGGACTCCCTGGGCATCGTCATCGGCGGCTCGGGCAACGGCGAGGCCATCGCCGCCAACAAGGTCAAGGGGGTGCGGGCCGCGCTGGCGTGGAGCGTGGAGACCGCCAGGCTGGGCCGGGAGCACAACGACGCCAACGTGATCAGCGTCGGCGCCCGGATGCACACCACCGAGGAGGCCGTCTCCTTCGTGCAGGCCTTCCTCGACACCCCGTTCTCCGGCGACGAGCGGCACACCCGCCGCATCGACATGCTCTCGTCGTACGAGCGGACGGGGAACCTCCCGCCCGTCCCCGCCCACCACCCCCAGCAGGACTGAGCCCCGAGAGGACCGACCCGCACCCGTGCCGGAAGGCCACACCATCCACCGGCTGGCCGCCGACCTCGACGACAGGTTCGGCGGCCGGTCCGTCCGTGCCTCCAGCCCCCAGGGCCGGTTCGAGGGCGGAGCCGCCCTCGTCGACGGCCGGACGATGGGCGGCGCCGACGCCCACGGCAAGCACCTCTTCCTCGGCTTCCCCCGTTTCGGAGGAGACGCCGACGGCGAGTGGATCCACATCCACCTGGGCCTGTACGGCTCCTTCGCCCTCGGCGAGGGAGCGCCCCCCGCCCCGGTCGGGCAGATACGCCTGCGCCTGGCCACCGCCGAGGCGCCCCCGGCCTACGCCGACCTGCGCGGCCCCAACACCTGCGAGCTGCTCACCGCGGCGGGGAAGGACGCGGTCGCCGGCCGTCTGGGCCCCGACCCGCTGCGCTCCGACGCCGACCCCGAGCGGGCCTGGGCGAGGATCTCCCGCAGCCGCACCACGGTCGCCGCGCTGCTGATGGACCAGAAGGTCGTCGCGGGCGTCGGCAACGTCTACCGCGCCGAGGTCCTCTTCCGGCACAACATCGACCCCTACCGGGCGGGAAGGGACCTCACCCGGGCCGAATGGGAGGCGGTCTGGGCGGATCTGGCCGGACTGATGCGCGAGGGCGTGCGCGCCAACCGCATCGACACCGTACGGCCCGAGCACACCCCCGAGGCCATGGGCCGCCCGCCGCGAGTGGACGACCACGGCGGCGAGGTGTACGTCTACCGCCGGGCCGGGATGCCCTGCCACATCTGCGGCGAGGAGATCCGCACCGCCCCGCTGGCCGCCCGCAACCTGTTCTGGTGCCCCGGCTGCCAGAAGCCCTGACCCGCCGCCGGGCCCGTCCCGCCCACCGGCCCCACCGGGTGCGCCCGAGCCGTCAGAAGCCGTGCGGCAGCCACGGAGCGACGGGCCAGGAGAACGCGGTCGCGGCCCCGGCCAGCGCCCCGGGACGCAGTTCCCGCACCCGGCCGGCGCCCGCCAGCGACGCCAGGGACGTCCCGCCCAGATAGACCTCGCCCAACTCCCTTACCCCCAGTGCCAGTCCGGCGGCGTCACCGGTGCGCTCGCAGGACGCGCCCGAGGCGTCGCCGGTCAGCCGCCAGCGCCCCGTGTTCCAGGGGCAGAAGGCGTCCTCCACCTCCAGCACCACGTCCACCGGCGCCGCGTAGCGGCGGGCCGCCAGCGCCGCGCCCACCTCCACCGGGCGCAGGTGCAGCAGATCGCGCAGAAGAAGCCCGCACCGCCGGACGTCGCTGACCAGATGGAGCAGCGGATCGTCCACCGGGCGGGACTTCGCCTCCACCGCCGAGATCAGGTCGATCCCGAACAGGAAGCGCCACAGCGCCGCGTACGCCGCCGGGTCCAGCGCCTCCAGATCGTGCACCACCACCGTGCCCTTCGGCCCGGACGCGTCCCACTCCGGCCTGACGGCGTAACGGGCGTATCCGCGCAACCCGCCGTCCGACTCGGCCAGTACGCATCGCAGCGCCGACGCGCCCTCCCGCCAGCCCTCGGGATCCAGCACACCCTGCCGCTCCCAGCCCGGACGCCGCTCCAGCAGGCCGGGCCGGGAAGGCACCAGGCGGGCGTACAGCCTCTCGCACTCCTCCAGCGCCTCGACCGGATCGGCGTTCCGCAGCCGGACCCCGTCCGTACCCGGCGGCACCTCCAGGCGCACCCGGTCCGTGTCGACCCGCGTGCGCACATGGCGGGCCGCGACGCCGTACCCGAAGCGCCCGTAGATCGCCGGCTCCGAGGCGGTCAGCACCGCCAGCGGCTCCCCGGCCGCCCGCGCGTCGTCCAACTGCCTCCGCATCATGGCGGTCAGGATGCCGCGCCGCCGGTGCGTGGCGGCCACGCTGACCATCGACAGCCCGCCGGCGGGCACGATCGCACCGCCCGGCACCGACATGCGGAAGGAGAACGCGCCGGCCGTACCGACGATCTCCTCCCCGTCCCGAACGGCGACCGCCCGCTCGAACTCCGTCAGCTCCCGCCACAGCGCCCGGGCTTCGGAGGGCTCGGACTCGCCGAAGGCGAGTTCGAGCTTCCCGAACCAGTCGTCCCACTCCCCGGGGCGCAGTGTCCGCAGATCCGTACTCGTCATGCGCCCATCCCTATCAGGCGGGCGGAGGCGGAGCGACTGATTATCGAACACCGTTTCAGGCCCTCCGTACCGGGAATCGACGGACCCCCGAACGGGTGGATAAGGTCCCTGACATGGCAGGTCGCACGGGCAAGACCCTTCCCGCGCCCCGGTTGCACCGGGCACGCAAGGCCGTCCACCGGGCCCGCACCGTGCTGCGCCGTTCCGCCGTCGACTACTTCCGCGGCGAGGGGTCGGACCGGATCGCCTTCGCCGCCCTGCTCGCCACCGTCCCCGCCCTCGCCTACGCCACCGCCGCCGAGCCGCTGTGGTTCGCGCCCGAGGGCCTGGTGCTGCCGGTCATCGCGGGAGGCCTGCTGCTGCGCCCGGCCAGCCTGCTGGTCCTGTACGCCGCCGCGGCCGTCGCCCTGATCGTGGAGGCCACCGTGCTCGGCCCGTACACGGCCGGGCCCGGCCGTGTCACACCGGGGACCGTCCTGGTGGTGGGCGCGGTCGGACTCTCCGGGCTGCTGATCGCCCAGTTCCGCAGCCGGGTCGGCGTCCCCTGGCGGCACGGCAACACGATGCTGTTCGACCTGCGTGAACGCATCCGCGTCCAGAGCAAGCTGCCGAAGCTGCCCGCGGGCTGGCACCGGGAGATGGCGCTGCGCCCGGCCGGCGGGCAGTCCTTCTCGGGCGACTTCGTCGTCGCCACCCTCACCGGGCCCGACCGCCGCACCCTGGAGGCCGTCCTCACCGACGTCTCCGGCAAGGGCATGGACGCGGGCTCCCGCGCGCTGCTGCTGTCCGGCGCCTTCGGCGGGCTGCTGGGCTCCCTGCCCCCGCACGCCTTCCTCCCGGCCGCCAACGACTACCTGCTGCGCCAGGACTGGCAGGAGGGCTTCGCGACCTCCGTCCACCTCGTCCTCGACCTCGACAGCGGCGACTACGAGCTGTTCTCCGCGGGCCACGTGCCGGCCCTCCAGCTCAACGCGGGCAGCGGCCGCTGGGAGGAGAAGAACGCCGAGGGACCGCTCCTCGGCGTCTACGACGGAGCCCGGTTCGACCCGGTCAAGGGCAGTCTGCGCCCCGGCGACGTTCTGATGCTCTTCACCGACGGCCTGGTGGAGACCGCCGAACGGGAGCTGACCGAGGGCATCGACCGGCTGACGGGAGAGGCCGACCGCTATGTCGTCGCCGGCTTCGAGGGAGCCGCCTGGCATCTGATCGAGGCCGTCGCCCGTGACGTCAACGACGACCGGGCCCTGCTGCTGATCCGCCGTGACTGACGGCACGGCCGGTACGGCGCGTGCGGCCGGCGCGCCGCGGTGGCCGGTCACCGAGGCGGAGGCGGTGGCCGAGCAGGAGCGGATCCGGGCCGCGGCCGACCCTGTGGGCCCGGGACCGGCGCCGGGGCGGGCACACCGGATCGCCGGGGTCGACGTCACCTACGACGAGGGGAGCGACCTGCTGGTCGCGGCGGCCGTGGTGCTGGACGCGGAGAGCCTGGAGATCCTGGAGGAGGCGGTCCACACCGGCCGCGGCCGCTTTCCGTACATCCCCGGCCTGCTCGCCTTCCGCGAGCTGCCGCCGGTGCTGGCCGCGCTGGGGAAGCTCGGCACACCACCCGATCTGGTGGTGTGCGACGGCTACGGCTACGCGCACCCCCGACGGGCCGGGCTGGCGGTGCATCTGGGCGTGCTGACCGGGCTGCCGTGCTTCGGGGTCGCCAAGTCGCCCTTCGTCTTCGAGCACACCGAGCCGGGACCGCGGCGAGGCGACACCTCACCGCTGCTGGACCGGCAATCCACCCCGGCCGAGACCGTGGGCCGCGCGCTGCGCACCAGGCCCGGCGTCAGACCGGTCTTCGTCTCCGCCGGCCACGGAATCGGACTGGACCACGCCTGCGCCCACACCCTGCGCCTGGCCCCGCGCTACCGGCTGCCGGAGACGACGCGCGGCGCCGACGGACTCAGCCGCAGGGTCCTGAGGGAGATCAGGCAGGGCCTGCGGGAGCCGTACGGCGCCGCGGAGCGGTGAGCTCCCGGGCGGACGGTCAGCGCGAGCCGGCCGTCCTGGACGACCTCGCCGTCCTGGACGACCTCGCCGTCCCGGCCGTCCCGGCCGGCTCGGCGGAGCGCCGCCGGGCCGCCTCGGCGGCGTCGCGCCTGAAGATCCAGTCCATCCTGGGCTCCATCGCGAACCGGAACGTCCGCCGCACCGGCGAGCTGCACAGCACGGCCGCCAGGGCCACGGCGCCGATCGTCAGCGCGACGATGCCGGCCGGCGTGGTGAGCCACGGGAACGCGTCGTACCACCCGAAGATCCGTGAGGCCTGCACCAGGAAGCCGTGCAGCAGGTAGGCGTACAGCGTCCCCGCGCCCAGCGCGGTGAACCACATGTGGCGCCGGGGGACCCAGGCGAGGAAGCAGACGGTCAGCACCAGCGAGCAGGCGAACATCGCGAGGTTCATGGCGATGCCGATCCACCAGGGCACGCCGAGCTCCTGGCCGCTGCTGTTGTGGTAGAACCACTCGAAGTTCATCCGGGGCCCCGACCAGTAGGCGAAGACCAGTGCCGCGGCGGCCACGGGGACGCTCAGCAGCCGCACCCCGCGCCGCCGCACGCGCTCGAAGTGCTCGGGGCGCAGGCAGAGGCCGAGGACGAAGAACGGCAGGAGCTGCAGCACCCGCTGGAGGTCCAGGTCGTTGCCGATGTCGGGTGAGACGGAGGCCAGCAGGGCGATGCCCAGGGCCACCGGCAGGGGCCAGCGCAGCGCCTTCCAGACGGGCGTCGTCAGCCGCCACACGAACAGCGCGATCAGGAACCAGGTCAGGTACCAGGGATCGAGCAGGCTTATGGGATGCTCCGGGGAGTCCGCCGCCTTCCTGAACAGGCTGTAGGCGGTCTCGAAGACGAGGTACGGCACGAGTACGCCGGTCACCAGCCGCCGCACCCGGCTCGGCCGCATGTCGAAGCTGCGGGAGAAGTAGCCGGAGACGATGATGAAGGCCGGCATGTGGAAGGCGTACACGAAGTTGTAGGCCGCCAGCACCGCCCGCGAGTCGTCGATCACCGGCCGCCAGGCGTGGCCCACCACGACCAGCGCGATCGCCAGGAACTTGGCGTTGTCGAAGAAGGCGTCCCGCCGCCCGGATCCTTCCGCTCCGCCTCCTGGTCCGGGCCGGGTGGTCTCCGGTGCGGACGGCGCGGACGGTACGGCCGCGTCGGGCCTGGCGGGAGGGAGCGGGGAGCGCTCATGGCCGACTTGGAACATCTTCCGCACCTTAGTAGGAACCCATTCGGAGGTAAATCCGGGGAGGTCTCCCCGCCCCCGGAACGGAGAATCGTGACCGGCGCACTTCGGGCTGCCTGCGAGTGGCGGCTCCTTCTGTGGAATGTCCGTTAAGCTCCATTTGGTCGCCCTTTCGTTCCGTTCATACCGGACTTATCGCTCAGGGGTGCGCCGTTTTTCCCCGGGGGTGTTTCTCCGCCCGGCAGGGGCCGCGGCACCGTCCAATTCCAACGGTGAAGTTATTGGAAATGTTCTCGGAAGATCCGATCCGAAACACCGGTGTGCGCTGCACCGATCCGTTCGGCGGCCGGTGAGGCGCCCTGGCGGACCCGGGTCCGCTGACACGCCCGGGGTCCGCCGATCCTCCACCTGCCTGCACTGACACGGCAGTTGGTGGCACGATGGTCACGCCGGGGGTGCGGTGGAGGGTTCCCGGGCCGGCGTGGCCGGCGCAGAGGCGTTGCGACCGAGGGTGTGATCAGTTGTGGCCATTTCACTGTCTGTGGTGCTGCTCTTGGCGATCATCATGGTCGTTCTCATGCGCAGCGGCTCGCTGAAGGCGGGGCCCGCGCTCGTCGCGATCCTCTTCGGCTTCTTCCTGGCCTCCACGGGTATCGCCCCGTCGATCAACCGCTTCCTCGACTCGCTCGCCGAGTCGATCAACCAGATCACTTTCTGAGCGGCGCCCGGAGTACGGGGAACAGGCGCGGAAACGGAAGAACGGCCCGGTCCCCACCGAGGACCGGGCCGTTCTTCCGGTGGAGCGGGCGACGGGAATCGAACCCGCGTAGCCAGTTTGGAAGACTGGGGCTCTACCATTGAGCTACGCCCGCAGCGCCGCCGTAGTTCACGGGGCAGGCAGATCATACAGATCGCGGCCGGCCGTGAACCGTGTGCGGCACGCTCCGCATCGTACGGCATGTACTCTACGTGTCGCACGGACGGGGTGTGGCGCAGCTTGGTAGCGCGTCCGCTTTGGGAGCGGAAGGCCGTCGGTTCGAATCCGGCCACCCCGACCACGTACTATGAAAGACGCGCCTGTCTGTGTCGTGTCTGCGTGCGGGGCGCCCCACAAGAAGTACGAAGTCCCAGCAGTCAGCCCCCAAGGAGACCGACCGTGAAGAGCGCCGTGGAGACCCTGAACCCCACCCGGGTTCGGCTCACTGTCGAGGTGCCCTTCGAGGAGCTCAAGCCCAGCCTCGACGCGGCGTACAAGAAGATCAACCAGCAGGTCACCGTGCCCGGTTTCCGTAAGGGCAAGGTCCCCGCCCGGGTGATCGACCAGCGGTTCGGCCGGGGTGCGGTCCTGGAGGAGGCCGTCAACGACGCGCTTCCCAAGCTCTACCAGGACGCCGTCGAGGAGGGTGAGCTGAGCCCGCTCGGCCAGCCCGAGGTCGACATCACCGAGCTCAAGGACAACGAGCTCCTCGCGTTCACCGCCGAGGTGGACGTCCGTCCCTCCATCGAGATCCCGGACTACTCCGGCATCGAGGTCACCGTCGACGCCGTCGAGGTCTCCGACGAGGACGTGGACAAGTCGGTCGAGCAGCTCCGCGAGCGCTTCGCCTCAACCACCGTCGTCGAGCGCGCCGCCGCCGAGGGCGACGTCGTCAAGATCGACCTGGAGGCCAGGGTCGACGGCGAGGTCCTGGAGGACGGCGTCGCCGAGGGCGTCGACTACACCATCGGCTCCGGCGAGCTGCTGGACGGCATCGACGAGGCCGTCACCGGCCTGGAGGCCGGCGGTTCCGCGACCTTCGCCTCCGAGCTCAAGGGCGGTTCCGCCGCGGGCCGCGAGGCCGAGGTCAAGGTGGACGTCACCTCCGTCTCCGCCCGCGAACTGCCCGAGCTGGACGACGACTTCGCCCAGATGGCCAGCGAGTTCGACACCCTCGGGGAGCTGCGGGCCGACAGCCGTAAGCGCCTGGAGCGGATGAAGAAGTACGACCAGGCCACCCAGGCCCAGGAGAAGGTGCTCGACGCGCTGATCTCCCTGGTGGAGGTCCCGGTCCCGGAGAAGCTCCTCCAGGACGAGATCAACACCCGCAAGCACAACCTGGTCAACCACCAGCTCTCGCAGCTCGGCATGGACCTCGCGACCTACCTGAAGATGCAGGAGAAGTCCGAGGAGGAGTTCGAGAACGAGCTCAAGGAGCAGGCGGAGAAGGGCATCCGGACCCAGTTCATCCTCGACGAGCTGGTCAACAAGGAGAAGCTGAACGTCAATCAGGAGGAGCTCACCGAGCACCTCATGCGGCGCGCCCAGTCCTCCGGCATGAGCCCCGACCAGTTCGCCCAGGCCGTCGTCGAGGGTGGCCAGGTGCCGATGCTCGTCGGCGAGGTCGCCCGCGGCAAGGCCCTCGCGGTGGTCGTCGAGTCCGCCAAGGTCACCGACACCAACGGCGAGGCCGTCTCCATGGAGGACGAGGAGGACGAGGAGGAGTCCGGCGAGGCCGCCGACGCCTCCGCCGAGTCCGCCGACGCCTCCGCGGAGCAGGGCGGCGAGAAGTCCGAGGGCTGATCCGCGGGGCCCCGCCCCACGACCGGCCGAACGGGCCCGCACGCGACACCGCGTGCGGGCCCGTTCGCGTACGGCGGAACACGCCGATTCCACCTGCGGGAACGCTCCCTGCGCTAACAGCGAACAGTTCTCGGACCGGGATGGCGCAGTCGGACCCGCGCGTTAGGGTCCAAGTACAGACGAAGACCCCAGAGACGGCCCTGCGGCAGACCGCGGCCGTCCGTATACGAGCAGGTGGACACGTGACGCTTCCGATGCCTTCCGCCGCCACCGAGCCGACCATCGGTGGCCTCGGCGACCAGGTCTACAACCGACTGCTCAACGAGCGGATCATCTTCCTCGGCCAGCCGGTCGACGACGACATCGCCAACAAGATCACCGCTCAGCTGCTCCTCCTGGCCGCTGACCCGGACAAGGACATCTACCTCTACATCAACAGCCCGGGCGGCTCCATCACGGCCGGCATGGCGATCTACGACACCATGCAGTACATCAAGAACGACGTGGTGACCATCGCCATGGGCCTGGCCGCCTCCATGGGCCAGTTCCTGCTGAGCGCCGGCACCCCCGGCAAGCGCTTCGCCCTGCCGAACGCGGAGATCCTCATCCACCAGCCCTCCGCGGGCCTGGCGGGCTCGGCCTCGGACATCAAGATCCACGCCGAGCAGCTGCTGCGCACCAAGAAGAAGATGACGAGGCTGTCCGCGCTGCACACCGGCCAGAGCGAGGAGCAGTGGACCCGCGACGCCGACCGCGACCGCTGGTTCACCGCCCAGGAGGCCAAGGAGTACGGCCTGATCGACGAGGTCTACGGCTCCGCCACGCAGCTTCCGGGCGGCGGCGGTACGGGCGCGTGAGCGCCTGACGTCCCGCAGCTCGACACCGCAGCCAGTCCATCTCTCCAGAACGGTGTACAGCCACATGAACAGTCAGCACAGCTTCCCCGGGGCCGGGATCCACGACCGCCTCGAGGCCCGCTACGCCGGGCCGTCGGCCGAGTCCCGCTACGTCGTTCCGCGTTTCGTGGAGCGCACCTCGCAGGGCGTGCGGGAGTACGACCCGTACGCCAAGCTCTTCGAGGAGCGCGTGATCTTCCTCGGCGTGCAGATCGACGACGCCTCCGCCAACGACGTCATGGCGCAGCTGCTGTGCCTGGAGTCGATGGACCCCGACCGCGACATCTCGGTCTACATCAACAGCCCCGGCGGTTCCTTCACCGCGCTGACGGCCATCTACGACACGATGCAGTTCGTCAAGCCGGACATCCAGACCGTCTGCATGGGCCAGGCGGCCTCCGCCGCGGCCGTGCTGCTCGCCGCCGGCACCCCCGGCAAGCGGATGGCGCTGCCCAACGCGCGGATCCTGATCCACCAGCCCTACAGCGAGACCGGCCGCGGCCAGGTCTCCGACCTGGAGATCGCCGCCAACGAGGTGCAGCGGATGCGCACCCAGCTGGAGGAGATGCTCGCCAAGCACTCCGACAAGCCGATCGAGCAGATCAGCCAGGACATCGAGCGCGACAAGATCCTCACCGCCGAGGAGTCGCTGGAGTACGGCCTGATCGACCAGATCATCTCCACCCGCAAGACCTCTGTGGGGCTGGGCTGAGCCCGCGGATTCTCCCGAACATTTCCGCCCCCCTCGGGTCGAGTCGGTCCGAGGGGGGCCCATTCAGGGGGCCGGGCAAGGTACCGTCATAGGGGGTCCGGGGGCCGCCCCCGCCAAGGCCCAGAGCAAGCACCCGGGTTCGCGGAACTCGACGGATCCCAGGCGAAGGAGAAGCACCTCGTGGCACGCATCGGTGACGGCGGCGATCTGCTCAAGTGCTCGTTCTGCGGCAAGAGCCAGAAGCAGGTGAAGAAGCTCATCGCGGGGCCGGGCGTCTACATCTGCGACGAGTGCATCGACCTCTGCAACGAGATCATCGAGGAAGAGCTCGCCGACACCTCCGAGATGCGCTGGGACGAACTGCCCAAGCCGCGTGAGATCTACGAGTTCCTCGAGGGGTACGTCGTCGGCCAGGAGGCCGCCAAGAAGGCCCTCTCCGTCGCCGTCTACAACCACTACAAGCGGGTGCAGGCCGGCGAGAACGGCGGTTCGCAGGGCCGTGACGACGGCATCGAGCTGGCCAAGTCCAACATCCTCCTGCTGGGCCCCACCGGCTCCGGCAAGACACTGCTGGCGCAGACCCTCGCCCGGATGCTGAACGTCCCCTTCGCCATCGCCGACGCCACCGCCCTGACCGAGGCCGGCTACGTGGGCGAGGACGTCGAGAACATCCTGCTGAAGCTGATCCAGGCCGCCGACTACGACGTGAAGAAGGCCGAGACCGGGATCATCTACATCGACGAGATCGACAAGGTCGCCCGCAAGAGCGAGAACCCGTCGATCACCCGCGACGTCTCCGGCGAGGGCGTGCAGCAGGCGCTGCTGAAGATCCTGGAGGGCACCACCGCCTCCGTGCCGCCGCAGGGCGGGCGCAAACACCCCCACCAGGAGTTCATCCAGATCGACACCACGAACGTGCTGTTCATCGTGGGCGGCGCCTTCGCCGGGCTGGAGAAGATCATCGAGTCCCGGGCGGGCGCCAAGGGCATCGGCTTCGGCGCCACGATCCGCTCCAAGCGCGAGATCGAGGCCAGCAACCAGTTCGAGGACGTCATGCCCGAGGACCTGGTCAAGTTCGGCATGATCCCGGAGTTCATCGGCCGCCTGCCGGTCATCACCTCCGTCCACAACCTCGACCGCGAGGCGCTGCTGAAGATCCTGGTCGAACCGCGCAACGCGCTGGTCAAGCAGTACCAGCGGCTCTTCGAGCTCGACGGCGTGGAGCTGGACTTCGACCGCCCGGCGCTGGAGGCCATCGCCGATCAGGCGATCCTGCGCGGGACCGGGGCGCGCGGTCTGCGCGCGATCATGGAGGAGGTCCTGATGTCGGTGATGTACGAGGTGCCCTCGCGCAAGGACGTGGCGCGTGTGGTGATCACCGAGGAGGTCGTCCACTCCAACGTCAACCCCACTCTGGTGCCCCGCTCCCGCGGCGAGCGCGACCAGGGCCAGGGGCCGCGCGAGAAGAGCGCCTGAGCGCGCACCGCGCGACCGGTGGCACGCGGCCGGGGCCGTGCGGGCTACCCGATCTCGACGCGCACGTCGTTGCGGAGCCCTGCCACCTGGTCGGCGGCCTCCTCCGGGGCCTGGCTCCTGCCGGTGATCACCGCGGCCACGTCGGTGCTCACGGAGTGCGCGACGGTGCTGTGACCGGCCCAGACGCAGTAGGGCATGGTGAAGTTCCGGCCGATCTCCGAGGAGCCGTCGCCGGTGAACCTGACCTCCTGGCACTTCAGGACCGCGTTCTCCAGCCCCCCGAGGGCGAACCGCCGGGGCTCGCCGACGAGCTCGGCCGTCCCCTCGTCGCAGCCCTCCCCACGCCGGGGTCCTCGGCGGCCTTCTCCTCGATCACTCGAACATGGTGTCGACGACCGCCCCGGGGTCTTCGACCTCGCCCCGCACGCCGCCGGTGGTCGGCTTGTACCGCTTGCCGTCGTCGGTGATGTCGCTGCCGCCGCCGGAGAAGACGAAGTAGCCGCCCACCGCCAGGACGGCGGCCGCGGGGACGGCGACCAGGGCGCCGACCGTCCTGCCCTTGACGCCCCGCCCGGCGGGGGCGGGGGCATGCAGCCGCCGGGCCGCTGCGGGTAATCCGGCTGTCCTCGGCCCTGCCGCTGGGGAGGCCCGACCGGGGCTGAACGGGCTGCTGCGGATGGCCGTACCCCGGCTGAGGGCCGCCGAACAGCGGTGGCGGCTGCTGACCGTACGGACCGGGCCGCGGCGGCTGGTTGTGACTCGGGCTGGGACTCCCCTCCCCCTTGATCGGACACGTTCGCGAACGAGCCGTCCCATCCCGGCGGGCCCCGGCGCCTCCCGGTCACCCGGACCCCCAAACCGGTTCGAGACCGCCGCACGGCCGCCCGTACACTGGCCGTCGTGACCGACAACACTCAGCAGAGCCCGACCCCCGCGGGGGCGGAGCCGTCGAACAGCGCCCATGCCGACCTGCCGACCCAGTACGTTCCGGCCGAGGTGGAGGGGAAGCTGTACGAGCGCTGGGTAGAGCGCGGTTACTTCGAGGCGGACGCGGGGAGCGACAAGCCGCCGTACACGGTCGTCATCCCGCCGCCCAACGTCACCGGCAGCCTGCACCTGGGCCACGCCTTCGAGCACACGCTGATCGACGCCCTCACCCGCCGCAAGCGGATGCAGGGCCACGAGACGCTGTGGCAGCCCGGCATGGACCACGCCGGCATCGCCACCCAGAACGTCGTCGAGCGCGGGCTGGCCAAGGAGGGCAAGTCCCGTCACGACCTGGGGCGCGAGGCGTTCGTCGAGCGGGTGTGGCAGTGGAAGTCGGAATCCGGCGGCCAGATCCTCGGCCAGATGCGGCGGCTGGGCGAGGGCGTCGCCTGGTCGCGCGAGCGCTTCACCATGGACGAGGGACTCTCCCGGGCCGTCCAGACGATCTTCAAGCGGCTCTACGACGACGAGCTGATCTACCGCGCCGAGCGGATCATCAACTGGTGCCCGCGCTGCCTGACGGCCATCTCCGACATCGAGGTGGAGCACGCCGACCAGGACGGCGAACTGGTCTCGATCCGATACGGCGCAGGCCCCGGGAACCCGGACTCCATCATCGTGGCCACCACCCGCGCCGAGACGATGCTCGGCGACACCGCCGTGGCCGTCCACCCCGACGACGAGCGCTACACCCACCTCGTCGGCACCGAGATCGAACTGCCGCTCACCGGCCGGCGCATCCCCGTGGTCGCCGACGAGCACGTCGACCCCGGGTTCGGCACGGGCGCCGTCAAGGTCACCCCGGCGCACGACCCGAACGACTTCGAGATCGGCCGCCGCCACGACCTGCCGAACATCACGGTCATGGACGAGCACGCGATCATCACCGCCCACGGCCCGTTCCAGGGCCTGGACCGGCTGGAGGCGCGTTCGGCGGTCGTCGGCGCGCTGCGCGCCGAGGGGCGCATCGTCGCCGAGAAGCGCCCCTACGTCCACTCCGTCGGCCACTGCTCGCGCTGCAAGACGACCATCGAGCCGCGGCTGTCGATGCAGTGGTGGGTCAGGGTCGGCCCGCTGGCCGAGGCCGCCGGCGACGCGGTGCGCGACGGCCGGGTCGCCATCCACCCCAAGGAGATGGAGTCCCGCTACTTCGGCTGGGTCGACAACCTCCACGACTGGTGCATCTCCCGCCAGTTGTGGTGGGGCCACCGCATCCCGGTCTGGTACGGCCCGAACGGGGAGACCGTCTGCGTCGGCCCGGACGAGGAACCCCCGGGCGGCGAGGGCTGGCACCAGGAGACGGACGTCCTGGACACCTGGTTCTCCTCCGGCCTGTGGCCCTTCTCCACCCTCGGGTGGCCCGAGCGGACCGAGAGCCTGGAGAAGTTCTATCCGAACTCCGTCCTGGTCACCGGCTACGACATCCTCTTCTTCTGGGTCGCCCGGATGATGATGTTCGGCCTCTACGCGATGGACGGCACCCCGCCGTTCCACCAGATCGTGCTGCACGGCATGGTCCGCGACCAGTTCGGCAAGAAGATGTCGAAGTCGTTCGGCAACGCGGTCGACCCGCTGGACTGGATGGACGAGTACGGCTCCGACGCGCTGCGCTTCACCCTCGCGCGCGGCGCCAACCCCGGCGTCGACGTCCCCATCGGCGAGGACTGGGTCCAGGCGTCCCGCAACTTCGCCAACAAGGTCTGGAACGCCACCCGCTTCGCGCTGATGAACGGCGCCACGGTCGAGGGCGGTCTGCCCGCGCCCGAAGAGCTGTCGTCCACCGACCGCTGGATCCTCTCCCGGCTGAACACGGTCGTGGCCGAGGTGAACGCCTACTACGACGACTACCAGTTCGCCAAGCTCTCCGACCTCCTCTACCACTTCGCGTGGGACGAGGTCTTCGACTGGTACGTCGAGCTGTCCAAGACCACCTTCGCCGCGGGCGGCGACGCGGCCCGCGCCTCCGCCCGCGTCCTGGGCGAGGTCCTGGACACCACGCTGCGGCTGCTCCACCCGGTGATGCCGTTCGTCACCGAGACGCTGTGGACGACGCTGACGGGCGGGGAGTCGGTGGTGATCGCCGACTGGCCCTCCGACTCCGGCTTCCGCGACGCGGCGGCCGAGCAGGAGATCGCCACCCTCCAGCAGGTGATCACCGAGGTCCGCCGCTTCCGCGCCGACCAGGGCCTCCAGCCCGGACAGCGCGTCCCGGCCCGCCTCGCCCTGGACGGAACCGCGCTGGCGGTCCACGAGGCGGCCATCCGTTCCCTGCTGCGCCTGCAGCCGGCCGGCGAGGACTTCCGGGCCACCGCGTCCCTGCCGGTGGCGGGCGCGAAGGTGGAGCTGGACCTGTCCGGCGCGATCGACTTCGCCGCCGAGCGCAAGCGTCTGGCCAAGGACCTGGCGGCGGCCGAGAAGGAGTTGGCGCAGACCACGGCCAAGCTCGGCAACGAGGGCTTCCTGGCCAAGGCCCCCGATCACGTGGTGGCCAAGATCCGCACCCGCAGGGAGCAGGCCGAGGCGGACATCACCCGGATCTCCGCCCAGCTGGAGGCACTGCCGCAGGGCTAGAAGGCCCGCAGGCGGGCGGGACGACGGATACGACGAGAGGGCGGTGGCCGCCGCGCCCGGCCCGGGCGCGGCGGCCACCGCCCTCTCCGTACACTGAAACGGTGAGTGAGCAGCCCCCGCACGACCCGCACGAAGGCCCCGGCGACGCCTCCGGCCAGGAGGGGGAGCACGGCGATCCCCTGGAGCGGTTCGACGAGATCATCGACGCCGAGACCGACCGCGACCCCGATCTCGCCGTGATCGAGGCGGGCAGCCGCACCCTGCGCACCCAGGCCGGGCCGGCCGGGGGCGGCGAGCTGCCGACCCGGCCCGAGGACCCGGAGCTGGACCGGGCGCTGCGGGCGGTGGAGGCCGAGCTGGTGGGGCGGTGGCCCGAGACGAGGCTGGAGCCGTCCCTGACGCGGATCGCCGCGCTGATGGACGTACTCGGCGAGCCGCAGCGCTCCTACCCTTCCATCCACATCACCGGCACCAACGGCAAGACCACCACCGCCCGGATGATCGAGGCGCTGCTGGGCGCCTTCGACCTGCGCACCGGCCGCTACAGCAGCCCGCACGTCCAGGCCATGACCGAGCGGATCAGCCTGGACGGCGCCCCGATCTCCGCCGAGAGGTTCATCGAGACCTACGAGGACCTGCGGCCGTACGTGGAGATGGTGGACGCCGCCCAGGAGCACCGGCTGTCGTTCTTCGAGGTCATGACGGGCATGGCGTACGCGGCCTTCGCCGACGCGCCCGTGGACGTGGCGGTCGTCGAGGTCGGCATGGGCGGGAGCTGGGACGCCACCAACGTGATCGACGCGTCCGTCGCCGTCGTCACCCCGATCGCCCTGGACCACACCGACCGGCTGGGGGAGACGCCCGAGGAGATCGCGCGGGAGAAGTCCGGCATCGTCAAGCGGGACGCCGCCGTCGTGCTGGCCCAGCAGCCGGTCGAGGCCGCCTCGGTCGTACTGCGCAGGGCCGTGGAGATGGACGCCACCGTCGCCCGCGAGGGCCTGGAGTTCGGCGTCGTCTCCCGCGAGGTCGCCGTCGGCGGGCAGCTTCTGACGCTGCGCGGCCTGGGCGGGGAGTACCCGGAGGTCTTCCTGCCGCTGCACGGCGTCCACATGGCGCACAACGCCGCCGTGGCGCTGGCGGCCGTCGAGGCGTTCTTCGGCATCGGCTCCCGGCACGCCCGCGCCCTGGACATCGACGCCGTCCGCACCGCCCTCGCCTCCGTGGCGTCCCCGGGACGGCTGGAGGTGGTGCGCCGCAGTCCCACGGTGGTGCTGGACGCCGCACACAACCCCGCGGGCGCCCGGGCGACGGCCGCCGCGGTCACCGAGGCGTTCGGCTTCAGCCGTCTGGTCGGCGTGGTCGCCCCCAGCGCCGAGAAGGACGTGAAAGGGCTGCTGGAGGCCTTCGAACCGGTCTTCGCCGAGGTCGTGCTCACCCGCAACTCCACCTCCCGCGCCATGGACGTGGACGAGCTCGCCGCGCTGGCCGTGGAGGTCTTCGGCGAGGAGCGGATCCAGGTCGAGCCCCGGCTGGACGACGCGCTGGAGGCGGCCATCACCCTGGCCGAGGAGGAGGGTGAGTACGCCGGCGCGGGAGTACTGGTCACCGGCTCGGTCTTCACCGTCGGCGAAGCCCGGCTGCTGCTCGGAAAGGACAGGTGACGGCGGTGCGTACGCTCTGCGCGTCCACGCTCATCGGCGAGTTCCTCGTCATCGGCCTCGCATCCCTGGTGGCGGTGCGACTGGGGGAACTGCCCACGGGAACGGTGTGGGCCGTCGGCGGCACGGCGATGGCGCTGTGCCTGCTGCTGTGCGGGATGCTCGGCCGGCCCGGCGCGATCCGGCTCGGCTGGGCTCTGCAGATCGGCCTGATCGCCTCCGGCTTCGCCGTCCCGGCGATGTTCTTCCTCGGCGTGGTCTTCACCGGGCTGTGGTGGGCCTCGATCCACTTCGGCCGGAGGATCGACGAGGCGAAGGCCCGCTTCGCGGCGGGAGCCGGCACCGCGTGACCGGCGCCGGCCGGCCGGTGTCCGACGGGTGCCGCCCGACGGGTGCCGACGGAGCGCGGGCGGGCTCCCTGTAGCCTCTGAGCACTTGTGAAAGCCCGTACTCACGTGAAAGTCCCAAGGAGCAGCCGACCATGAGCCAGCGTACCCTCGTCCTCCTCAAGCCCGACGCGGTCAGGCGGGGCCTGATCGGCGAGATCGTCGGGCGCATCGAACGCAAGGCCGGCTGGACGATCAGCGCGATGGAGCTGCGCACGCTGGACCACGCCGCCCTGGAGCGGCACTACGCCGAGCACGTCGGCCGCCCGTTCTACGAGCCGCTGCTGGAGTTCATGGCCTCCGGCCCGTCCGTGGCGATGGTCGTCGAGGGCGAGAGGGTGATCGAGGGGGTTCGAGCCCTGGCCGGTCCGACCGACCCGATCGCCGCAGCGCCCGGCTCCATCCGGGGGGATTTCGGAACGATCGTGCGTGAGAACCTTGTCCACGCGTCGGACTCCGAGGAGTCCGCCGAACGGGAGCTGAAGATCTTCTTCCCTTCCCGCCACTGACGGTGCGTCAGAAGTGCGAACCTCTTGACCTGGGGCGATCGATGGAATTCGATCGCCCCAGGTGAATTCGCCCTCCACTCGGGGGAACGAATCACCCGGACGCGACGTCACCACATACGGGGATGAACCGCGTTCCGCCGACAATGACGGAGGAGGAACCCTCTCACCGCGTTCGAAGGAGCGCGACTACGATGGAAACTTCTCCGGGCCCCGCAGCGCACGCTGTCGTCCTCCCCTCACATCGCTCCAGTCGGAAGGCCTGACGTATCCTCATGGCGAACAACATGTCGTTCATCGGCCGTGACATGGCTGTCGACCTCGGGACCGCCAACACGCTGGTGTACGTCAGGGGTCGCGGGATCGTCCTCAACGAGCCATCGGTCGTCGCCATCAACACCAACACCGGCGGAATCCTCGCGGTCGGCGCCGAGGCGAAGAAGATGATCGGCCGCACCCCGGGCAACATCGTGGCGGTCCGCCCCCTCAAGGACGGGGTGATCGCGGACTTCGAGATCACCGAGCGGATGCTCCGCTACTTCATCCTGAAGATCCACAAGCGACGCTACCTCGCGCGCCCCCGAGTGGTCGTGTGCGTCCCCTCCGGTATCACCGGTGTCGAGCGACGCGCGGTCATCGAGGCGTCCACCCAGGCGGGCGCCCGTCAGGTGCACATCATCGAGGAGCCGATGGCGGCCGCCATCGGCTCGGGGCTGCCGGTGCACGAGGCGACGGGCAACATGGTCGTCGACATCGGCGGCGGCACCACCGAGGTGGCCGTGATCTCCCTGGGCGGGATCGTCACCGCGCAGTCCATCCGGGTGGCGGGCGACGAGCTGGACAACGCGATCATCCAGCACATCAAGAAGGAGTACAGCCTCCTGCTGGGCGAGCGCACGGCCGAGAGCATCAAGATCACGATCGGCTCGGCGTACGACATGGAGGACGACGAGCACACCGAGATCCGCGGCCGCGACCTGGTCAGCGGACTGCCCAAGACCGTGGTCATCTCGGCCTCCGAGGTCCGCAAGGCCATCGAGGAGCCCGTCAACTCCATCGTGGACGCGGTGAAGACCACCCTCGACAAGTGCCCGCCCGAGCTCTCCGGCGACATCATGGACCGCGGCATCGTCCTCACCGGCGGCGGCGCCCTGCTGCGCGGCCTGGACGAGCGGCTGCGGCGCGAGACGGGCATGCCCATCCACATCGCCGAGGACCCGCTGGACTCGGTGGCGCTGGGCTCGGGCAAGTGCGTCGAGGAGTTCGAGGCGCTCCAGCAGGTGCTCGACGCCCAGCCGCGGCGGTGACGCCGGGCCGGACCGGCCCCCGCCGCGCCGCCCGCGCCCGGCCGATGGACGGAGGCGGCGGGCGTCCCGGGAAACCGGATCGACATCACGGTCAGACAAGTCCGACAAGGGAAGGCACGGCCGTCGCACGTGAGGGATACACGAGAGAGCCGGCTGCTGCTCGTTCTGCTGGTCGCCATCGCGTTCGCACTGATCACGGTGGACATCCGCGGCGGTGAGCGATCGCCGCTGGACGGGGCGCGGCAGGTGGCCGCGTCCGTACTCGGTCCGGTGGAGAGCGGTGTCGCCGCCGCCGTCGACCCCGTCGGCAACGCCATCGCGGCCGTACGGGACTCCGGCGAGCGCCACGGCCGGATCAGCGTACTGGAGCAGGAGAACGCCGAGCTGAAGCAGAGGCTCGCCGCCTCCGACCGGGACAACGCCCGGGTCGGGCAGCTCGACGACCTGCTGAGGACCGCAGGCGCCGGGCAGTACGGCATCAAGGCCGCCCAGGTCGTCGGGATCGGCGCCGCCCAGGGCTTCTCCTGGACCGTCACCATCGACGTCGGCCGCGACGACGGCATCAGGCGCGACATGACCGTGATAAACGGCGACGGACTCGTCGGCCGGGTCACCACCGTCGGACCGAGCACCTCCACCGTGCTCCTGGCCAACGACCCCGACTTCACCGTCGGCACCCGGATGGAGGGCACCGGCGAACTCGGCTTCGCGGGCGGCCGCGGCGACAGCGCGCTGACCGTCCAGCTCCTCAACAGCAAGGCCAGGGTGAAGAAGGGCGACCGCCTGGTCACCTTCGGCTCCAGCAACGACCGGCCGTTCGTGCCCGGCGTGCCGGTGGGCGAGGTCATCCGGGTCGATCCGCACAGCGGCGGCCTCACCCGGACGGTGCGGGTGCGGCCGTACGTCGGCTTCACCAAGCTCGACATCGTCGGCGTCGTCGTCAGGCCGCCGCGCACCGACCCGCGTGACGCGGTCCTCCCGCCCAAGCCGAAGGACCGGCCCGCCCCGACGGTCACGGTGACCGCCGACCCCTCGGCCGCCGCCGGATCATCCGCTGCCGACCCCTCGGCGAGCACCGGCCCCGCCGCGGCCGCCGCACCCAGCCCTTCCAGGAGCTGACCGATAACGATGCACCCCAACCGGATCCTGCTCTCGATCGCACTCGTCGTCGTCGCCCTGGTGGTCCAGGTCAGCGTGCTGGCCCGGCTCCAGCTGCCCGGCGCCGTCCCCGACCTGTTGCTGCTGACCGTCCTCGGCCTGGCGCTGGTGTACGGCCACACCGGCGGAGCCCTGGTCGGCTTCGCGGCCGGCCTGCTGGCCGACCTCGCGCCGCCCGCCGACCACGCCGTGGGCCGCTACGCCCTGGTGCTGTGCGTCATCGGCTACGCCGCCGGCCTGACCAAGCCGGAGAACGGCCAGCACCGCTCGGCCACCATCCCGATGCTCGTCGTGGCCAGCGCCGCGCTCTCCTCCACCCTGCTCTACGCCGGTGTCGGCGCGCTGGTCGGCGACACCGCGGCCCGCCACGTGGGTCTGGGCCTGCTGCTGACCACGGCCACCCTCTACGACCTGCTGCTCGCGCCCTTCACGGTCCCGGTGGTCATGGCGCTGGCCCGTCGCACCGCGCACGACCCGCTCGCCGACACGGCCGGCAGCGCCGGCGACGGCGCCCGCACATACGGCGGACTGCTCGGCTCCGGGGGGCTCGGCGGGCTGCGCGGCCGCGCCGGCGGCCGGGCGGGCCGGGCGGGCGCCGTCCGGCGCGGCGGCCTGACGGCCCGGGCCTCCAGGAGCGGAACGGGGCGGATCAAGGGCGTCAAGCGACTGTGACGGCGGCGGCGACAGCGACTGTGACCGTGACGGCGGCGACTGTGATTGCGACGGAGACGCAGTGAGCAACATTCCCGAGACCGGGCGCACCCCCCGGGTCACCATCCGGCTGGTCGCCATCCAGATCCTGGTCTTCTCCCTGATGCTCACCCTCGGCGGGCGGCTGTGGTACCTCCAGATCCGCAACGGCGAGGAGTACGCCGAGAAGGCCGCGGGCAACCACGTGCAGCAGGTCGTCCAGCCCGCCGTACGCGGCGCCGTCCTCGACGCGCGCGGTGTGCCGCTGGCCGACAACGAGACCCGGCTGGTGGTCTCCGCCAGCCGCACCGAGCTGATGAAGATGGCCGACGAGGGCGAGGCCGTCCTCACCCGGCTCGCCGACGTCCTCGGCATGACGTACAAGGAGGTCTTCGAGAAGATCCGCCTGTGCGACGCGGAGACTCCGCAGCCCTGCTGGAACGGCTCCCCCTACCAGCCGATCCCGGTGACCGACGAGGCCACCACGCAGCAGGCCCTCCAGATCCGCGAGCGGCAGGAGGACTTCCCCGGCATCACCGCCGAACCCGTCGCCGTCCGCCGCTACCCGGCCCCGTACGGCGCCCGTACCTCCCAGGTCCTCGGCTACCTCTCGCCCGTCACCGACGAGGAGATCGCACAGACCAAGGACACCGGCTCCCCGCTGCTCAGCTCCGACCAGATCGGCCGCTCAGGCCTGGAGCGCCAGTACGACGCGGCGCTGCGCGGCGACGCGGGCGTGACGCGCTACAAGGTGGACAACCTCGGCCGCGTCATCGGGGAGGCCGAGAACGACAAGGGCGAGCCCGGCTCCTCCCTCGTCACCAGCATCGACGCGCGCGTCCAGGCCATCGCCGAGAAGGAGCTGGTCAAGGCGATGAAGGAGGCGCGCAAGCAGCACGACCGCAACACCAACCGCAACTACGAGGCGGACGCGGGCGCGGTCGTGGTGATGGAGGCCGAGACGGGCCGGATCGTGGCGATGGCCTCCGCGCCGGACTACGACCCCAACGCCTGGGTCGGCGGCATCTCCGCCAAGGACTACGCCAGGCTCACCGGCAAGAAGTCCAACTACCCGCTGCTCAACCGGGCCATCCAGGGACAGGCCGCACCCGGCTCGATCTTCAAGGTGATCCCGACCGCCGCGGCCGTCAAGGCCGGCTACGAGTTCGACGGGCGCTACAACTGCCCGTCCTCGTACAGCATCGGCGGCCAGGTCTTCAAGAACTTCGAGTCCCAGAACCACGGCATGATCGACCTCGGCCGCGCGCTGGAGGTCTCCTGCGACACCGTCTACTACGCCCTGGCCCACCAGGAGTGGAAGAAGGACGGCGGCGCCAGGCCCAAGAAGAACCCCGACGACTGGTTCTACAAGATGGCCCACGAGTTCGGCCTCGGCAAGCGCACCGGGATCGACCTGCCCAACGAGGTCACCGGCCGGGTGCCCGACCGGAAGTGGAAGCAGGAGTACTGGGAGGCCAACAAGGACGCCTGGTGCAAGTACGGCAAGAAGGACGGGGACTACGTCGAGAAGATCGCGTACGAGAACTGCCTGGAGGGCAACAGGCTGCGCGCCGGCGACAGCGTCAACTACTCCATCGGACAGGGCGACACGCTGGTGACGCCCATTCAGATGGCGGCCGTCTACGCGGCCCTGAGCAACGGCGGCACCATGTACGAGCCCACCGTCGGCAAGGCCGTCATCAGCCCCGACGGCAAGACCGTCGAGGAGATCGAGCCGAAGAAGCGCGGCAGGCTGCCGATGGACGCCAAGACCCTGCGCCAGACCGACAGTGCGCTGGAGGGCGTGGCCACCCGCGGCACCGCCGCCTGGCGCTTCGCCGACGCCGGCTGGCCGCAGAAGGAGATCCCCATGCACGCCAAGACCGGTACGGCAGAGGTCCACGGCAAGCAGACCACCTCGTGGTTCGCGACCTACACCGACGAGTACGCGATCGTCATGACGATCTCCCAGGGTGGCACCGGCTCCGGCGCCTCCGGCCCCGCGGTGCGCGCGATCTACGACGCGCTGTACGGCGTCGGCGAGGGAGGGAAGATCGACAAGAAGAAGGCCCTGCTGCCGAAACCGCGCAAGGAACTCCCCGAGATCAACCCGGACGGCACCATCGAGGCCCTGCGCCAGAAGGGCTTCAAGCCGTGAGCACCCACTCCTACACCGGGCGTCCCTGGCAGGAGCGCTCCGCCTGGAGCAGACTGACGGCCCGCGACTCCGTCCTGCGCCGCCTGGACTGGACACTGCTGCTGGCCTGCGTGGCGCTGTCCGCCATCGGCTCCCTGCTGGTGTGGTCCGCCACCCGCAACCGCACCGAGCTGAACGAGGGCGATCCGCAGCACTTCCTGTGGCGCCACCTGATCAGCCTCGCCATCGGTGTTGCGCTGTCCGTGGGCACCGTCTGGCTCGGCCACCGCAGGCTGCGCGGCGCGGTCCCGGTGCTGTACGCGCTGTCGGTGCTGCTCACCCTGCTCGTGCTCACCCCGCTCGGCGCGACGATCAACGGCCAGCGCGCCTGGCTGGACCTGGGCGCGGGCCTGTCGCTCCAGCCCGCCGAGTTCGCCAAGATCACCATCATCCTGGGCATGGCGATGCTGCTCGCCGCCCGGGTGGACGCCGGCGACCGGCTCCACCCCGACCACCGCACGGTGGTGCAGGCCCTCGCGATGGCCGCCGTGCCGATCGGGATCGTCATGCTGATGCCCGACATGGGCTCGGTGATGGTGCTGGTCGTGATCGTGCTGGGAGCGCTGCTGGCCTCCGGCGCATCCAACCGCTGGATCATCGGTCTGCTGGCCACGGGCGGCCTCGGCGCGGTCCTGGTCTGGCAGCTCGGCGTGCTCGACGAGTACCAGATCAACCGCTTCGCGGCCTTCGCCAACCCCGCGCTCGACCCGTCCGGCGCCGGCTACAACACCAACCAGGCCCGTATCGCCATCGGCTCGGGCGGCCTCTACGGCAAGGGGCTGTTCGAGGGCAGCCAGACCACCGGGCGGTTCGTCCCCGAGCAGCAGACCGACTTCGTCTTCACCGTCGCGGGCGAGGAGCTGGGTTTCCTCGGCGCGGGCCTGATCATCCTCCTGGTGGGCGTGGTGCTGTGGCGCGCCTGCCGTATCGCGCTGGAGACGACCGAGCTGTACGGCACGATCGTCGCCGCCGGGATCATCGCCTGGTTCGCCTTCCAGTCCTTCGAGAACATCGGGATGACCATGGGCATCATGCCGGTCGCCGGTCTGCCGCTGCCCTTCGTCAGCTACGGCGGCACCTCGATGTTCGCGGTCTGGATCGCCATCGGGCTGCTCCAGTCGATCCGGGTGCAGCGCCCGGTCTCCGCCTGAGTCCCGGTCCCGGGCCCCGGCCCGCCCGCGCACCGGCCCCCGCCGGTACGCGGGCGCGGGGCCCGTCCCGGCAGGCGTTACGCTGGATGGTCACTCCCGTCCGCCTGCCAGGCGGTACGGTGCCGGCCGCGCGTACGGCCGCCGAAAACCGGTTAGACCCAGTGAACCCAGCGAACCCCAGCATCCGAGGACACCACCCATGCCTGTCGAGTCGGTCTTCCCGCGCCTGGAGGCCCTCCTCCCGCACGTCCAGAAGCCGATCCAGTACGTCGGCGGAGAGCTGAACTCCACCGTCAAGGACTGGGACGCCTGCGATGTCCGCTGGGCCCTGATGTACCCCGACGCCTACGAGGTCGGCCTGCCCAACCAGGGCGTCATGATCCTCTACGAGGTCCTCAACGAGCACGAGGGCGTGCTCGCCGAACGCACCTACAGCGTCTGGCCGGACCTTGAGAAGCTCATGCGCGAGCACCGGGTCCCGCAGTTCACCGTGGACGCCCACCGCCCGGTCGGCGCCTTCGACCTGTTCGGCGTCTCCTTCTCCACCGAGCTGGGCTACACCAACCTGCTCACCGCCCTGGACCTGGCCGGCATCCCGCTGGAGGCGAAGGACCGCGGCGTGGACCACCCCGTGGTCGTCGCCGGCGGCCACGCCGCCTTCAACCCCGAGCCGATCGCCGACTACATCGACTGCGCGGTCATCGGCGACGGCGAGCAGGCCGTACTGGAGATCACCGAGATCACCCGGGCCTGGAAGGCCGAGGGCCGCCCCGGCGGCCGCGAGGGGCTGCTGCTGCGCCTGGCCAAGACCGGTGGCGTGTACGTCCCCGGCTTCTACGACGTGGAGTACCTGCCCGACGGCCGCATCGCCCGCGTCGTACCGGGCCGCTCCGGCGTGCCGTGGCGGGTGTCCAAGCACACCGTGATGGACCTCGACGAGTGGCCCTACCCCAAGCAGCCCCTGGTGCCGCTGGCCGAGACCGTCCACGAGCGGATGAGCGTGGAGATCTTCCGCGGCTGCACCCGCGGCTGCCGCTTCTGCCAGGCGGGCATGATCACCCGACCGGTGCGCGAGCGCTCCATCACCGGCATCGGCGAGATGGTGGAAAAGGGCCTGAAGAACACCGGCTTCGAGGAGGTCGGCCTGCTCTCTCTGTCCTCGGCCGACCACAGCGAGATCGGCGACGTGGCCAAGGGCCTGGCCGACCGCTACGAGGACGACAAGATCGGCCTGTCGCTGCCCTCCACCCGGGTGGACGCCTTCAACATCGACCTGGCCAACGAGCTGACCCGCAACGGCCGCCGCTCGGGCCTGACCTTCGCCCCCGAGGGCGGCAGCGAGCGCATCCGCAAGGTCATCAACAAGATGGTCTCCGAGGACGACCTGATCCGCACCGTCGCCACCGCCTACGGCAACGGATGGCGCCAGGTGAAGCTGTACTTCATGTGCGGTCTGCCCACCGAGACCGACGACGACGTCCTCCAGATCGCCGACATGGCCGCCAAGGTCATCTCCAAGGGCCGCGAGGTCTCCGGTTCCAACGACATCCGCTGCACCGTCTCCATCGGCGGTTTCGTGCCCAAGCCCCACACCCCCTTCCAGTGGGCCCCGCAGCTGTCGGCCGAGGAGACCGACGCCCGTCTGGAGAAGCTGCGCGAGAGGATCCGCGCCGACAAGCGCTACGGCCGCTCCATCGGCTTCCGCTACCACGACGGCAAGCCCGGCATCGTCGAGGGCCTGCTCTCGCGCGGCGACCGGCGCATCGGCGACGTCATCCGCGCCGTCTACGAGGCCGGCGGCCGCTTCGACGGCTGGCGCGAGCACTTCTCCTACGACCTGTGGATGGAGTGCGCCGAGCGCGCGCTGGCCCCCCACGGCGTGGACGTCCACTGGTACACCACCCGCGAGCGCACCTACGAGGAGGTCCTGCCCTGGGACCACCTCGACTCCGGCCTCGACAAGGACTGGCTGTGGGAGGACTGGCAGGACGCCCTCGACGAGACCGAGGTCGAGGACTGCCGCTGGACCCCCTGCTACGACTGCGGCGTGTGCCCGGCGATGGACACCTCCATCCAGATCGGCCCGACGGGCAAGAAGCTGCTCCCGCTGACGGTCGTCAACAAGTAGCCGCCCGCCCGCCGCACGGGCACCGCGCTCCGCCCCCGGCCAGGGACACCCGCTGGCCGGGGGCGGGGCGCGCTGACACACTGGCCGCATGCCCGAGCTGATCCTCCCCGACCCGCGCGTCCACGCCTCCTTCCTGGAGGCGATGAAGGAGTTCGAGGCCGAGGGGCGCGGCGGGCCGCAGGACAACTCGATGCTCGGCCGCGACATCCTCCGCTACGGCGAGCGCTGGCACGACCCGGAGGTCTTCGCCGCGTACGCCGCCGCCGTCCGCGCCGACGCGGACGAGGACAGCCCGCGCCCCGAGGGCCACGTTCCGTGCACCACCCTGTGGTGGGCCGAGGGCGACACCTACCTCGGCCGTATCGCCATCCGGCACGGGCTCAACGGCTTCCTGCTCGACTACGGCGGCCACATCGGCTATGACGTCCGCGCCTCCGCCCGCCGCCGCGGCCACGCCACCGCGATGCTGCGCGCCGCCCTGCCCGTCGTCCACTCCCTCGGCATCGACCCGGTCCTGGTCACCTGCGACGACACCAACACCGCCTCCCGCCGCGTCATCGAGAGGTGCGGGGGTGTCTTCGAGGACCGGCGGGGGAAGAAACTGCGGTACTGGATCGCCACGGGACCGGCCGCGCCGCAGGTGCGCGGGGCCGGTCCGGGAGAGGGCGGAGCCGCCGGCGAGTAGGCTGGTGGGTAGGTACGGGCCTACCGGCCCCGCACCGGCGGGGACGGCCCGGCCGCCAGTGTTCGACCGAGGGGCGCTCGTCGCGCCACCCCGCAGCAAGGAGAAGGATCCTGGGCAAGCGACAGCCCGAAGGCCCGCCGCCCGCACCCGCGGTGCAGCGCATTCGCCTGCGTTACACCAAACGCGGCCGCCTCCGGTTCACCAGCCACCGCGACTTCCAGCGCGCTTTCGAGCGGGCACTGCGCCGGGCCGAGGTGCCCATGGCGTACTCCGCGGGCTTCACCCCGCACCCGAAGGTCTCGTACGCGAACGCGGCGCCGACCGGCACGGGCAGCGAGGCCGAGTACCTGGAGATCGCCCTCACCGAGCGGCGTGACCCGGAGGTGCTGCGGCGGCTGCTCGACGAGTCGCTGCCCGACGGACTCGACGCCGTCGACGCGGTGGAGGCGCACACCAGCGGCTTCGCCGACCGTCTGACGGCCTCCCGCTGGGAGCTGCGGCTCGACGGGGTGGAGCTGGAGGAGGCCCGCAAGGCGGCGGAGGTCTTCCTCGCGGCGGACTCCGTCGAGGTCAGCAGGCAGACCAAGAAGGGCATGCGCACCTTCGACACACGCGCCGCCGTGGCCTCGCTGGAGGCCGTCCCGGCCGGGTCCGATAGGCCCGGTGGGGGTCCCTGTGCGATACTGCGCCTGGTGGTACGGCACCTGACACCTGCCGTACGACCCGACGACGTCCTGTCCGGCCTCCGAGCTACGGCCGACCTGGCGCCGCCGGTCCCCGCAGCGGTGACCAGGCTGGCGCAGGGGCCGCTCGATGAGGAGACCGGCACGGTGACCGATCCGCTTGCGCTCGACCGCGACGCAACCCCCGCCGCGACGGTGCCGGACGGTACCGCGTAAGGCCGACGCCGCCGCGCCGCCGATGTGCGAGGCACCAGGGAGCCACCCGGGTCCGGCCGTCAGGCAGGCGCATCCACCAGCAGACTTTCGCCGTGTCCGGGCCCGACGGCACGGAACCGGCGAGCGAGACGACAGCTCCCGTGCGGCGCCCGCGCCCCGGACAGCGGCCCGCGGACATCACGCGGAGCCCGGCCGGATCGAGGCACGGCGCCCGGGAGCGTGAACGGGAGAACCGTCCGCATGCGCGAACCCATGGAATCCGCGGAGTCCACACCCGCGGAGAACATCGACACCACACCCGCAGCGCCCGCCGTGACCGCCGCAGAGGCGGAGGCCGGGCAGGGCAGCCCCAGCGACACGCTGCCGCCGCGCCGGCGCCGCCGCACCGTGTCCCGCCCGGCGGGACCGCCCGCGGCGGCCTCGGCCGAGCCGGAGGCCGTCACCACGGCGGTCGCCGCAGCACCGGCCGGGGCCGCGCCGGCGCAGGCCGCCGAGCCCGGGCCCGCCGCCGAACCCGCCGCCGAGACGCAGGCCGCGCCCGCGCGGCCACGGCGTCGCGCCACCCGCCGTGCCTCCGCCCCGGCGGGATCGCCGCAGGTGGCCGAGACGGTGGTGACCGCGGAGCCGGCCGGCGCAGAGACCGGGCCCGCCACCGAGACAGCCGGGACGCCCGAGCCGACAGCGGCCGAGGAGCAGCCGGCCCCGGCGCGTACGCGCCGCCGTGCCACCCGCCGTGCCTCCGCCCCCGCGGGCCCGCCGCAGTCGGCCGGGGAGGGCGCGGAGCAGGGACCCGCCGCCGAAGCGGCGGAGCCGGCCGGGTCCGCGGCACCCGCCGAGTCCGTCGCACCGGCCGCCGAGGAGCAGCAGGCACCCGCCCGTGCCCGGCGGCGCACCCGCAGGACCGCCGAGAAGGCCGCTCAGCAGGAGCCCGTGCGGCAGGAGCCCGTGCGGCAGGAGCCCGCCGCCGAGGAGCCGGCCGGGGTATCGGCAGAGGCACCCGCCGGGGCTGAGCGTCCTGCGAGGACCCGGAAGTCCGCGAAGGTGAGG
This sequence comes from Streptomyces shinuiensis, assembly GCF_043660855.1. Lineage (NCBI taxonomy): Bacteria > Bacillati > Actinomycetota > Actinomycetes > Kitasatosporales > Streptomycetaceae > Streptomyces > Streptomyces shinuiensis. Next base: position 4,098,418 of record NZ_JBIHML010000001.1, read on the forward strand.
GCCGCCGAGGCCACCGAGGCCGCGGAGGCGCAGAAGCCCGCGCGGACCGAGACGCCGGAGCGGTCCGGGGAGCCCGCCGCCGAGGCCGGGCCCGCCGCTTCCCGGCGCTCCCGGAGGAAGCCGCCGATGGCACCGATGGCGGTGTTCCGGGCGCCCGTGTTCGCCGAGCCGGTCTTCCAGACCCCGGAGACCGCGGCGGCCGCCGCCGGGTCCGCCGAGGAGGAGGAGCCGGAGACCTCCGAGGAGTACGGGACCGAGACCGGCGGCACCGCGGAGGCCGAGCGCGAGGAGCGCGCCGCGGCCCGCCGCCGTCGCCGCCGCCGCAGGAGCGGCGAACCCGCCGAGGAGGAGCGGGACGAGCAGCCCGCCGCCGGGGGTGCCGGGAACGACGCGGAGGCCGGGGAGACCCGGGCCGGGTCCGAAGCCGCCGAGGAAGGCGGCGAGGAGGACGAGGAGTCCTACGGCCGGGGCGAGGCCGACGAGGGCGAGGAGCGCCCCTCGCGCCGCCGTCGCCGTGGCGGGCGCCGCCGTCGCCGTGGCTCCGACGCCGAGACCTCCGAGGACGCCGGTGAGGGCGAGGAGGTCGACGAGACCCGCGGGAGCACCGGGGAGACCGGAGGAGCGGCCGCCGGGGGCGGCCGGGAGGACGGTGAGCGGGGCGGTGAGGCCGAGGAGCACCAGGGCGCCTCCAGCAGCACCTCGCGCCGCCGTCGCCGTCGCCGTCGCCGCAGCGGAGAGCCCGAGCCCCAGGCCGCCGAGGTGGCCCCGGACGACCCGGAGCGCACGGTCGTCAAGGTGCGCGAGCCGCGGAAGAAGAAGGACGAGCCCTCCGAGAGCGCCGACGGTGTGCAGTCCATCAAGGGTTCCACCCGTCTGGAGGCCAAGAAGCAGCGCCGCCGCGAGGGCCGCGAGCAGGGCCGCCGCCGCGTCCCGATCATCACCGAGGCCGAGTTCCTGGCCCGCCGCGAGGCCGTCGAGCGCGTCATGGTCGTCCGCCAGAGCGGCGAGCGCACCCAGATCGGGGTGCTGGAGGACGGCGTCCTCGTCGAGCACTTCGTCAACAAGGAGCAGGCCACCAGCTACGTCGGCAACGTCTACCTGGGCAAGGTCCAGAACGTCCTGCCGTCGATGGAGGCCGCCTTCGTGGACATCGGCAAGGGGCGCAACGCCGTCCTGTACGCCGGTGAGGTGAACTTCGAGGCGCTGGGTCTGTCCGGCGGTCCGCGCCGGATCGAGACCGCGCTCAAGTCCGGCCAGTCCGTCCTGGTCCAGGTGACCAAGGATCCGATCGGGCACAAGGGCGCCCGGCTGACCAGCCAGGTCTCCCTTCCCGGCCGCTACCTGGTCTACGTGCCCGAGGGCTCGATGACCGGCATCAGCCGCAAGCTGCCGGACACCGAGCGGTCCCGGCTCAAGCAGATCCTCAAGCGGATCGTCCCCGAGGACGCGGGCGTCATCGTCCGCACCGCCGCCGAGGGGGCCAGCGAGGACGAGCTGCGCCGCGACGTCGAGCGGCTCCAGTCGCAGTGGGAGGACATCCAGAAGAAGGCCCGCAAGGGCGGTGCGCCGACGCTGCTCTACGGCGAGCCGGACATGACCGTCCGGGTCGTCCGCGACATCTTCAACGAGGACTTCTCCAAGGTCGTCGTCAGCGGCGACCAGGCGTGGGAGACGATCCACGGCTACGTCTCGCACGTCGCGCCGGACCTCGCCGACCGGCTCCAGCGCTGGACGTCCGAGGTGGACGTCTTCGCCACCTACCGGATCGACGAGCAGCTGATGAAGGCGCTGGACCGCAAGGTCTGGCTGCCCAGTGGCGGATCGCTGGTCATCGACCGCACCGAGGCGATGGTCGTGATCGACGTCAACACCGGCAAGTTCACCGGCCAGGGCGGCAACCTGGAGGAGACGGTCACCAGGAACAACCTGGAGGCGGCCGAGGAGATCGTGCGCCAGCTCAGGCTGCGCGACCTCGGCGGCATCATCGTGATCGACTTCATCGACATGGTGCTGGAGTCCAACCGCGACCTGGTGATGCGGCGCCTGCTGGAGTGCCTGGGCCGTGACCGCACCAAGCACCAGGTGGCCGAGGTCACCTCGCTGGGGCTGGTCCAGATGACGCGCAAGCGGGTCGGCCAGGGGCTGCTGGAGTCCTTCTCCGAGACCTGTGTGCACTGCAACGGCCGGGGCCTGATCGTCCACATGGACCAGGTGCAGACCCAGGGCGGCGGCGGTGGCGGCAAGCGCGGCAGGAAGAAGGGCAAGGCCGCGGCCCAGCAGCCGGAGGCCCCCGTCGAGGTCCCTGCACCCTCCGTGGAGGAGCCGGCGGCCGAGACGCCCGCCGAGGTGGCGGCGGAGGCCGCCGAGCCCGCGGCGCTGCCGGAGCCGGAGTTCGTCCCGGACGAGGAGCTGTACAGCAGCGCCGCCGAGGCCGAGGAGGCCGCCCGGCGCGGACGCAGGCGGCGGCGCACCGGTGGCCGCAAGGTGTCGGCTCCGGCGGGGCCGCCGAAGGCGGCCGGCGAGGTGGAGGCCGCGGTGACGGTGGTTCCGGCGGCCGAGGAGGCGCCGCAGGCGCCGGCGGAGGAGCCGGCCGGGGTGGCGGAGCCCGCCCCCGGGGCTCCGGCCGAGGCCGCTGAGCCTGAGGCCGCCGTGTCCGGGGCGTCCGAGGTGGAGGCCGCGCCGCGTGCCCGGCGTCGTGGTGCGCGCAAGGTGTCGGCTCCGGCGGGGCCGCCGAAGGCGGCCGGCGAGGTGGAGGCCGCGGTGACGGTGGTTCCGGCGGCCGAGGAGGCGCCGCAGGCGCCGGCGGAGGAGCCGGCCGAGGTGGGGGAGCCCGCCGCCGAGCCCGCTGCGCCGGCCCGTCCCCGCCGTCGTGTGGTGCGCCGTGCCGCGGCTCCGGCCGGATCCCCCGAGACGGCCGAGATCACCGAGCCCGCCGTCCCGTCCGCCGAGCCCGCGGCCGAACCGGAGCCCGGTGCCGAGGTGCCGGCCGAGGTCCGCGAGGAGGCTCCCTCGGAGCCCGCTGCGGAGGCTCCCGCCGGGGAAGCCGCTCCGGCGAAGAAGGCGGCCCGCAAGACGGCGAAGAAGGCCACCGCCAAGAAGACCGCGTCCACGGCGAAGAAGGCCACCGCCAAGACGGCGGCCTCCAAGACCGCCGCCAAGAAGACGACGGCCAAGAAGGCGGCCGCCAAGAAGACCGCGGCGTCGGCGGCCAAGAAGACGACGGCGAAGAAGGCCACCGCCAAGAAGACGGCGGCCTCCAAGACCGCCTCCAAGACCGCCTCGAAGACCGCCGCCAAGAAGACGGCCGCCCGCAAGACCGCGGCGGCCGAGCAGCAGAACCCGCCGTCCGTCTCGGCCCCGGCCGAGGACTGACGGAAGAAGGACCGGCCCCGGACGCCCACCGGCGTCCGGGGCCGGTTTGACCCTCCGCGACAAAGCCCCGTAACCTTGACCGTCGCGGCGTGTCGATGGACACGCCAGGCTCCTGAGCAAATCCCTCCACGCACTCCGCGAGGTGTCGCGTGAGCGCGAGGAGAGGCCGCTCAATCCACTCGGATCCGCACGGGCCCCGCCCGTGGCGAGCGGCTGGCATCAGGGGCCCAACCCACGAGCGAGAGAGAGTTCCGCGTGTACGCGATCGTGCGCACCGGCGGCCGCCAGCAGAAGGTGTCCGTCGGCGACGTCATTGAGGTTGACCGTATCTCCACCAGCAAGGTCGGCGACAGCGTCGAGCTCTCGACCCTGCTCATCGTCGATGGCGACGCGGTCACCAGCGACCCGTGGGTCCTGGCCGGCGTGAAGGTCCACGCCGAGGTCGTGGACCATCACAAGGGTGCCAAGATCGACATCATGAAGTACAAGAACAAGACCGGCTACCGCAAGCGGATCGGTCACCGTCAGCTGCACACCGCGCTGAAGATCACCGGCATCGACGCCCCGGCGACGAAGTAAGGGACTGAGGAGAGATGGCACACAAGAAGGGCGCATCGTCCACTCGGAACGGTCGTGACTCCAACGCCCAGCGGCTCGGCGTGAAGCGCTTCGGCGGTCAGGTCGTCAACGCGGGCGAGATCCTGGTCCGCCAGCGCGGCACCCACTTCCACCCGGGCTCCGGCGTGGGCCGCGGCGGCGACGACACCCTGTTCGCGCTGGCCGCCGGTTCGGTGCAGTTCGGCACCGCTCGTGGCCGCAAGGTCGTGAACATCGTCCCGGTCGCCGGGTAACCACCGGCTCCGGTACGACCCGCAGCACCCTCCGAGGGCGGACCGCCTCCCGTCCGTACGTGCCCCGCGCGTACGGACGGGGAAGCGGTTCCGCCCTCGGTGCGTTGTACGAAGGCGGCACGCGCAGGCGCCGTGCCGCCGCACCGGCGCGCGGCGCCGCCCCCGTGATCCGCAGATCCGCACCCCGCACACCCCTCGAACACCAGCCTGGAGGCACCCGTCATGACCACCTTCGTGGACCGCGTCGAGTTGCACGTCGCCGCGGGTAACGGAGGCCACGGCTGTGCCTCCGTCCACCGTGAGAAGTTCAAGCCGCTGGGCGGCCCGGACGGCGGCAACGGCGGCCGGGGCGGGGACGTGGTCCTCGTCGTCGACCAGTCCGTGACCACGCTGCTGGAGTACCACCACACCCCGCACCGCCGGGCGACCAACGGCAAGCCCGGCGAGGGCGGCAACCGCTCGGGCGCGGACGGCAGGGACCTGGTGCTGCCCGTCCCGGACGGCACGGTCGTCCTGGACCGGCAGGGCAATGTGCTGGCCGACCTCGTCGGCCAGGGCACCACCTTCGTCGCCGGACGCGGCGGACGCGGCGGCCTGGGCAACGCCGCGCTGGCCTCGGCCCGCCGCAAGGCGCCCGGCTTCGCGCTGCTGGGCGAGCCGGGGGAGACCCGCGACATCGTCCTGGAGCTGAAGACGGTGGCGGACGTCGCCCTGGTCGGCTACCCGTCGGCGGGCAAGTCGTCCCTGATCTCCGTCCTCTCCGCGGCCAAGCCGAAGATCGCCGACTACCCCTTCACCACCCTGGTGCCCAACCTGGGCGTGGTCACGGCCGGCGCGACCGTCTACACCATCGCCGACGTACCCGGCCTGATCCCCGGCGCCAGCCAGGGCAAGGGGCTGGGACTGGAGTTCCTGCGCCACGTGGAGCGCTGCGAGGTCCTGGTGCACGTGCTGGACTGCGCGACGCTGGAGTCCGAGCGCGACCCGGTGACCGACCTGGACGTCATCGAGGCCGAGCTGGCGCAGTACGGCGGTCTGGACGGCAGGCCGCGCGTGGTGGTGCTCAACAAGGTGGACATCCCCGACGGCCAGGACCTGGCCGACATCATCCGCCCCGACCTGGAGGCGCGCGGCTATCAGGTCTTCGAGGTCTCGGCCGTCAGCCGCAAGGGGCTCAAGGAGTTGTCCTTCGCCCTGGCGGGGATCGTGGAGGAGGCGCGTGCGGCCAGGCCGAAGGAGGAGGCGACGCGTATCGTCATCCGCCCCCGGGCCGTGGACGACGCCGGCTTCACCGTCACCCGGGAGGGCGACGGTTTCTTCCGGGTGCGCGGCGAGAAGCCGGAGCGCTGGGTGCGCCAGACCGACTTCAGCAACGACGAGGCCGTCGGGTACCTCGCCGACCGGCTCAACCGCCTCGGCGTCGAGGACGAGCTGATGAAGGTGGGCGCCCGCGAGGGCGACGGCGTGGCCATCGGCCCGGAGGAGAACGCGGTCGTCTTCGACTGGGAGCCCTCGGTGGCCGCGGGCGCGGAGATGCTCGGCCGCCGCGGCGAGGACCACCGTATGGACACCATCCGCCCGGCCGCCCAGCGCCGCCGCGACCGCGACGCGGAGCGCGACGAGGCCCTGCGCGCGTACGAGGGCTTCGACCCCTTCGAGGAGCAGTAGCCGCGGCGAGGCACGGACGACACGGACGCCGGAAGCGGCGGTGGCCCCGCATCCTCTCCCCTGAGAGTGCGGGGCCACCGCCGCTTCGCGGCTCGCCGGCCGGTGCTTTAGGTGGTGAGGGAGTTCTCCGAGTCGCTGGGGTCGCTCTCCTGCCCGGCCTCGGCCGCTTCCGCGGCTTCGGCCGCCTCGGCGGCCACCCGCGGCGCCGGGGCGTCGTCCGTGCGCAGGGCCATCAGCTCGCGGCGCCTGTCCGCCTTGGCGCACAGCGCCGCGACCGCCCGGTCGAAGCGGACGATCGACGGCGGGTCGGCCGGCCCGAGCAGGTGCGTCTTCAGCTCGGCACGGGCCCGCGCCATGGTGTCCCGGGACGGGTCCCGGACGGAGTCCAGCAGGGCGGGCACGCCGGCGGCGTCGGGCGTGAGGATCGTGGCCGCCCGCACGGTCGGCAGACCGGCCCTGAACCCCTCCTCCGCCAGACCGCTGGTGTTGGCGACCGCGTACGGCTTCTCACCGGCCAGCCAGTCCGAGACCACGCTGGAGACATCGCTGATCAGCAGGTCGGACCGGTTGAAGCAGGCGTACAGGGCGGGCCGCGGCCCGGTGACGACCAGATGCTCCCACTCGGGGAAGGACGCCCAGTAGGCCTCCTCCCAGGCGGCCGTCGCGGCCGCCACCGCCGCCTCCCGGTCCCCCTTCGGGGTGGACTGGAGCAGCATCCGTTCCATCTCGTCAGCGCTCGGCCGGAACGCCGTGCTGGTCAGCTCGTCCAGCGCGGCGGTGCGGCGGGCCAGCTCGGCGGCGGCCTCCGGGCCGGGGCGCGGGCCGGAGCGCCGGGCGTTGGCCTCGGCGATCATCCGCTGGACGCGCTCGTTGGCGCGGGCCGCGCGCGGGTCCACCGAACCGGTCATCGGGTGGGGCTTGTACAGCAGCCGCACCTTCGGGTCCGCCAGCAGCGCGCGGACGATGTTCTCGCCGGCCAGGATGACCGAGGTGTTGCCGGGATCGTCGGTCCAGCCCTCCCAGGTGGGCGCGTACAGCACCGTGACGGTGCCGTCCGCGGCCGGAGGCCCGGCGTACGGGCGGATCGGCGCGAGCTGCGGGCGGCCGACCTCCACCACGTCGCGGTCGTCGACGCCGATGTCGGCGAGCCGGTAGCGGTCCCGGGCGGCCCGGCCCGCGACCCACACCTCGTCGTAGGCCTTGGCGTAGGGGTTGCAGCTGGAGAGCTTGTCGCTCTCGCCGTGGTTGATGAAGGCGTGCTTGATCGACGGGATGCGCAGCACCTGCGAGGTCTTACCGGAGTTCGCCGGGTGCAGCATCATCTTGAGCGAGGAGTGCTCCAGCCGCATGAGGTGGGCGACCTTGGGGATGCACACGACGGGCACGTCGGTCGCGTCGATCTTCTGCACCATGAACCGCTCGCGCAGCACGATCAGCGGCCTGGCCTCCAGCTCGGAGAGCGTGCCCAGCCACATGTTCGCCTGGTAGGCGGAGGCGGCGCCACCGGAGAAGTACATCGCCACCGTCGGCCGGTACTCGGCCAGCCAGCGGTCCAGCCACTCCAGCGCCTGCCGCTCGTTTGCGGGCTGCGCGCCCGGCCGCAGCCAGGCGGCGAGCCGCAGTATGCCGCCCAGGTGGAGCGCCAGGGTGAGGCCCACCCCCAGCAGGCCCCACAGGGCTTCGGCGGTCAGGGCCGAGGCCATCAGACCGGCCGTGGCGGGCAGGGCGAAGTACAGCAGCCTGCGGCTGGGCTGGCGGGCCAGCAGCCGCGGCGGCGCGGAGGACAGCCGCAGGGCGGAGGCGTCGACGTTGCGGGTGATGAAGGGGAGGGTGCGCCGGCGCCTGATCAGCAGTGCGGCCGCCTGGCAGCACAGGTGCAGGAAGTAGCCGGCCAGCAGGGCCAGGGCCAGGGGCTGCTCCTCGAGCGGGTCGATGCCCGGCAGCCGGACCAGGCCGACGACGATCAGCGCGTCACGCAGCAGCTGGCGGGTGGTGACGTCGAAGCGCAGCCTGCCCAGCGCGGCGACCAGCCGGGGCTGCCGGTGCACCAGGTACAGGTCGAGCAGGAGACCGGCCGAGGAGCCCGTGACGAACAGCGCGGTGTCCGCCAGCAGCGCGCCCAGCGACTGTGCGAGGAAGGCCGCGCCCAGCAGGACGGAAAGGGCCAGGGCGTGTTTCACCGAGAAACTCGGGGGGGTGGGCCGGGCGGCACCTCTCTCGGACTGTTTCTTGCTGCGGAAGAGCCTCAGGACTGGGAACGAGGCGGACATCAGGCAGGTCACGCTCCAGGAAGGGGACGTCATACGTGTCGTCTCGCCTACCGTCCGCCCCCTGCCTTCCGGAGGCCTCCCGGCACCGTTCCCCAACGGCGATCGGCATGCGACGGGGTGTTCGACGACCACTCGATGATGCGTTTGCGGCGCTCATCCTACGGTCACCGCGGCGGTGTCCTCGCGCGGTGCCCTCGCGCAACGCCGGACGGGGCGGCGAACGGGGACCTCGCTCCCGTTCACCGTCCCGCCCGGCGGCGTGCGCGTCCCGCCCTCCTAGTGGCCCGCGGCGGCTCCGTCGCGCGACGGCAGGCCTTCCCCGGCCGGGCCGCCGGGCTGGGCCGGGATCCCGGCAGCGGTGCCGGAGACGGCCTCGGGCGCGGTCTCCGGGGCGGCCTCGGGAACCTCGGCGGCCTCGGGCACCGGGTAGGAGGCCAGAGTGCGCTCGAAGTCCCTGGTGGACAGCAGCAGCTTGTAGATGATCGCGAGCTCGAATCCCATCAGCAGGGCGCCCGCCGCGATGGTCACCGGCATGATCGTGCCGAGGATCGGGCCCACGATGAAGACGGCCATCTGGAACTCGATACCGCTCACCAGGTGGGTGCGGACGCGGTGCCGGAGCAGGAAGGTGCGGAAGCGGCCGTACCAGGGGAACCGGCTCTTGAACTCCACGTGCAGGTCGATGACCTTCTTCTCCCGGGGCCGGGCCTGCGCATCGCCCTCGGCCCCGGCGTCCGGGCCGTCCTGCCGGGGACCGTCGTCGAGGTCGGCCGTGGGGTTCTCACGGAGGAGGTCCTCCATGAAGGCGATCCCCTGCTCCTCGTCGCCGTCGTTCTCCCGGTCCTGCTCCCGCTCCCGTTCGCGCTGCTCACGCTCCCGGTCCTGCTCCAGTTCCTCGGCGCTCATCAGCGCCCTCGCCGCCCGGCGGCTGGCCTTGGCGCGGGCGCTGATCTTCTTGCGCATGCTGTGGCGCACCTTGAAGATCTGGAGCGCGTCCAGGTAGCGCAGGGCATCCAGGAAGACCACGACGAGGGCCAGCCAGACGTACGCCACCTCCCCCGTGCGGGAGTACTGGCCGCCCATCAGCGCGATGGCGCAGATCAGCACCCGCACCCGGTCGAACACGTAGTCCAGCCAGCCGCCGAACTCCGAGCCCTTCCCCGTGAGCCGGGCGAGCTTGCCGTCCATGCAGTCCAGGATGAAGCTCAGGTGGTAGAGCCCGGCCCCGATCAGCAGCCACTCCCAGTCGCCGCGTGCGAAACAGGCGGCGGCGGCGAGGCCGAGGAAGAGCGCCCCCCAGGTGATCTGGTTCGGCGTCACCCGGGTCCACTTCGCCGTCCACCGGACCAGGGGTGTGGCCACGGGGTCGACGAGCAGCACCGTCCACCAGGCATCGCGCTTCTTCTCGGTGAGGCGGCGCACTTCGGAAAGGGGGGGTATGTCCATGTCAGGTTGGCAATCCTCTCAGCCGGTCGGGAAGTGGGCCGGAGCCGGGCGGCGTCTGAGGAGCCCACACATCCGGATGTTCCGCGCAACCCTCGCGAGGCGCGCAGAGCGTGCGCAACCCGAAGATTGGGTGACCTGCGGGTGCAATCGATCTGAACCAGAAGTTAAGACACATGGGATGACCGGATGGTTGCCCCCGGTTTCGGCCACGCGTTCGCCGGACGGCCGAGGACGCCTCCGGCTCAGGCGCCGGAGGCCGCGGCGCGCCGGCTCCGCCCGGTCTCCGAGGGGCGGTCGGGCGCGAAGAACCACTCCAGCCGCGGTTCCATGACCCAGCGGAAGGCCCTGACCACCAAAGGCGTGGTCAGGGCCACGGCCACAGCGGCCGCGGCGGCGGTGACGAGCAGGAAGCCCGCCGGGCTGTTCACGAAGCCGCCCTCGTACCAGTCCCAGTAGTGCGCTCCCTTGGCGAGAAAGCCGTGCAGCAGGTACGCGTACAGCGTCCCGGCCCCCAGCGCCGTGAACCAGGTGCGGCGGGAGGGCGTCAGGCTCAGGAAGGCGGCGCTCAGCAGCAGCGAGCAGCCGAGCATCCCCAGCGTCATCAGCACCCCGGCCCAGCCGGGAGCGCCGAGTTCCTGGGCCGCGTAGCGGTGGTAGAACCAGTCCGGGTTCATCCGGGGCACGGCCCAGTAGGCCGCCAGCGCGCCCAGGGCGAGGACGGCCGGCGCGAGCAGCCGCACCCGCCGGTCCCGCAGCGCCTCGAAGTGGCGCTGCTCCATACGCAGGCCCAGCACGAAGAACGGCAGGTACTGGAGCACCCGCTGCAGGGCCAGGTCGCCGCCGATGTCCGGGGAGGCGGTGGCGAAGGCGGCCAGGACGACCGACACGGTGAAGGGGTGCCGCAGCGCACGCCACAGGGGAGCGGTCAGCCGCCAGACGAACAGCGCCATGAGGAACCAGGTCAGGTACCAGGGGTGCAGCAGAGTGATCCTCAGCTCCTCGCCGGTGTTCCAGGCGCGGAACATGTTGAGTGCGGTCTCGAAGACGACGTACGGCACGACCACCCCGGTGACCAGCCGCCGGATCTGGCGCGGCCGGAAGGAGAAGCTCCGCGAGAAGTGGCCCGAGACGATGGTGAAGGCGGGCATGTGGAAGGCGTACAGCAGCAGGTAGCCCGCCGCCATGACCCGGCTGCCGTCGCGCAGCCCCTCCCAGGAGTGCCCGACGACGACCAGCACGATGGCCAGGAACTTGGCGTTGTCGAAGAACGCATCACGCTCCCGGGGCCGTCCGCCTCTCTCCGGGGCCGGGGTGCCCGGCGCCCCCGGGGCGTCCGGGGCGGTCGAGGTGCCCGGACCGCCCGGGGTGTTTGGGGAGGCTGCGGGGGCGGGGGAGACCTGGCTCACGGGGATCCTTCCCTCCGGGTGACGGAACGGACATGTCGGGTGATCTGGCGAGAGGACGCCCGTCAGTCTCCGGCGGCTCCGGACGGAGCGCAAACGCCACCGGGCCCCCGTTGCGCCCATCGGGCGCACCGTCCGGGAGTCGGAACGGGCGGGCGGGCCGGGGTGGGGCTCGCGTAGATTGCACAGCGACCGGACGAGAGAACGCATACAGGGGACGGCGCAGGTGGCAGCGGCAGAGCAGGGCCTTCGGCGGGACGTGCGAGACGCCCGCAGGATCGTGGTGAAGATCGGGTCGTCCTCGCTGACCACGGCCGCCGGCGGGCTGGACGCCGACCGGGTGGACGCGCTGGTGGACGTGGTGGCCAGGTGCCTCGGCGCCCCGGAGGACGAGGACAGCAAGGAGATCGTGCTGGTCTCCTCCGGCGCCATCGCCGCCGGACTGGCGCCGCTGGGCCTGGACGGGCGGCCCCGCGACCTCGCCCGCCAGCAGGCCGCCGCCAGCGTCGGCCAGGGACTGCTGGTGGCCCGCTACACCGCCTCCTTCGCCCGCTACGGCCGGCGCGTCGGCCAGGTGCTGCTGACCTCGGACGACACCAGCCGTCGCGCGCACTACCGCAACGCCTACCGCACCCTCGACCAGCTCCTGGCCATGGGCACGGTGCCGGTCGTCAACGAGAACGACACCGTCGCCACCGACGAGATCCGCTTCGGCGACAACGACCGGCTGGCCGCGCTGGTCGCCCACCTCGTCCGCGCCGAGCTGCTGATCCTGCTCTCCGACGTCGACGGCCTCTACGACGGCAACCCGGCCACCCCCGGCACCTCCCTCATCCGGGAGGTGCGCGGCCCGCACGACCTGGACGAGGTGGAGATCGGCAGCGCCGGGAAGGCCGGGGTCGGCACCGGGGGCATGGTCACCAAGGTCGAGGCGGCCCGGATCGCCGCCGGGGCCGGCGTCCCCGTGGTGCTCACCTCCGCCACCCGCGCCGCCGACGCCCTCGCCGGGCGGCCCGTGGGCACCTACTTCCACCGCACCGGCCGCCGCTCCGCCGGCCGGCTGCTGTGGCTGGCCCACGCCTCCGCCCCGCGCGGCGCGCTGGTGCTGGACGACGGCGCGGTACGGGCCGTGGTCGAGCGGCGCACCTCGCTGCTGCCCGCCGGGCTGGCCGGAGTGGAGGGCGAGTTCTCCGCCGGGGACCCGGTCGAGCTGCGGGACGCCGCCGGGCGGGCCGTCGCCCGCGGGCTGGTCAACTTCGACGCGCGCGAGATCCCCCGGCTGATCGGCCGCTCCACCCGCGACCTGGCCCGCGAACTCGGACCCGCGTACGAGAGGGAGGTCGTCCACCGCGACGACCTGGTCCTGCTGCGCCGCTGACGGCACCTCTGACGGTGCCTTCGGGTCAGCCTTTCAACGGAGACCTTCCCGAAAACCGCCACACGGTGGCCCGAGTACTGGTCAACTTCTGTGGGAGGCCCGCGCCGGGACGGTGTTCCGGGGCACGGCCGCACGAGCGCAGTCGCACGAGCACAGTCACATGAGTTCGGCACCACACGGGAGGCCGCCGGTGAGACGACTGACCAGCGTCGACTTGGGGTACCCCCAGCGAGGCGACGGGGCGGGGAGCCCCCTGCGGGGCCCGGCGGAGCCGGGCTCCCGCCGCGGCGGGGAGGAGGGCCGCTCCGACGGCGCCTCGCGCCTGTGGCACGTCACCCTCAGCGTCTCCGGGGCCGAGGCGCCCCTGAGGGACGTCAGACGGGCGCTGGAGCGGCTCGCCCACGACCACCCCTTCCTGCTGGCCGGCCGGTACGCCAACGACCACGCCGAGATCCGCTACTGGGAGGAGGCCCGTGACCTCCACGACGCCGCGGCCGTGGCGCTGCGGCTGTGGGGCGAGCACCGGGCGTCGGCGAAGCTGCCGCCGTGGGAGATCGTCGGGCTGGAGGTCATCGGCCGTGAGACGTACCACCAGCGGGTGGCGGAGGGCTACGGCCCGCACCCCGCCGTACCGGCGGGCGTCCACCCGTTCTGACCACGGGCACACCACCCGTCTCGCACTGCGGACCTCGGGATGGACGCCGCCCGCCCTGGCTACGCTGGGAGCATGAGCAGCGCATCGCAGACCTCGCCCGTGACCGACACCGCCCGCCGTGCCAAGGAGGCGGCCGCCGCGCTCGCCCCGCTGCCGCGCACCGCGCGCGACGGCGCGCTGCTCGCGATCGCCGACGCCCTGGTGGCCCGCGCCGGCGAGATCGTCGAGGCCAACGCCGCGGATGTGGAGAAGGCCCGCGCCGCCGGGACGGCCGACTCCATCGTCGACCGGCTCACCCTCACCCCCGAGCGGATCGCAGCCATCGCCTCCGACGTGCGCGACGTGGTGGCCCTGCCCGACCCGGTGGGCGAGGTGGTGCGCGGCTCCACGCTCCCCAACGGCCTGGAGCTGCGCCAGGTGCGGGTGCCGCTCGGCGTGGTCGGCATCGTCTACGAGGCCCGGCCCAACGTCACCGTGGACGCCACCGTGCTCTGTCTGAAGGCCGGCAACGCGGTGCTGCTGCGCGGCTCGTCCTCCGCGTACTCCTCCAACACCGCCCTGGTCGCCGTGCTGCGCGACGCCGTGGCCTCGGCCGGGCTCCCGGCCGACGCCGTCCAGCTCGTGCCCGGCGAGAGCCGTGACAGCGTCAAGGAGCTGATGCGCGCCCGCGGCCTGGTGGACGTGCTGATCCCGCGCGGCGGCGCCTCCCTGATCAAAACGGTCGTGGAGGAGTCCACCGTGCCCGTCATCGAGACCGGCACCGGCAACTGCCACGTCTACGTCGACGAGCACGCAGACCTCGACACGGCCGTGGAGATCCTGGTCAACTCCAAGGCGCAGCGCCCCAGCGTCTGCAACGCCGCCGAGACCGTGCTGGTGCACTCCGGCGTCGCCGACGCCTTCCTGCCGCGCGCCCTGGCCGCGCTGGAGAAGGCCGGGGTGACCGTCCACGGCGACGGGGCCTGGGCGAAGGCGGGCGAGGCAGGCGGCGTGGACGTGGTGCCCGCCACGGAGGAGGACTGGGCCACCGAGTACCTCTCCTACGACATCGCCGCCGCGGTGGTGCCCTCCCTGGACGCCGCGGTGGAGCACATCCGCCGCTGGAGCTCCGGCCACACCGAGGCGATCGTCACCTCCGACACCTCCGCGGCCCGCCGCTTCGTGTCGCTGGTGGACTCCACCGCCGTCATGGTCAACGCCTCCACCCGCTTCACCGACGGCGGCCAGTTCGGTTTCGGCGCCGAGATCGGCATCTCCACGCAGAAGCTGCACGCCCGCGGACCCATGGGCCTGCCGGAGCTGACCTCGACGAAGTACGTGGTCACGGGCGAGGGGCACGTGCGCGACTGAGCCCGCCGCTCCCCGGCACGTTTCCGGGGGGAGCGCGCGAAGCAGACGAATCACCGTTCTCCCTGCCCAAAGTCCTCCGGCCGGTCTACGCTGGTTCCGTGCCGGAGGATGTGGGGGGCCAGCCGCACCAGAGCGGCGAGGAGCCCGACGACCGCGACCGCGCGGCGGCGGACGACGCGTTCGCAGCCGTGGTGCTCGACGAGTCCTTCGTACGCGCCGCCCTGATCCACGAGCCCACCGCCGCCGAGCGCACACTGGCCGCCGCCCAGTCCCCCTCCGAGACCGAGGCGGCGCTCGCGCGCGACGACCAGTACGGCCACGGACCGTGGCTGGACGACCCCGAGGGCGCCGAACACGACCGCGACGGCGGGGAGGACGACGGCGACGACCACCACGGCCGGTACCGCTACGGCCGGCTGGAGTTCGCCGACCGCCTCGACCACCTGGAGTACGTGGAGGACACCGAGTACCCGGAGGACGCCGGGTACGCCGGCTACACCGAGGACACCGACGACCGGAGCGGCCTCCACGGGCACCGCCCGCGCCCCTACCGCGGCCACGTCCGCTGGCAGCGGCCGGTCGCCTGGGTGCTCGCCGTGGTGATGGGCGTCGGCATCGTCGCGATGGCCTTCGCCGCCGTCCACCGGGGCGCCTCCGGCCAGCGGCAGCAGACCCCGCCGGAGCCCCCGCCGGCGACCAGCGGGGTCGACGCCCCGCCGCCGGCCGGCCGGTCCGGCGCGCTGCCGTCCCTGTCCGGCCACTACAGCACGTCCTCGCTCGACGGCCGGGCGTAGCGGGCGCCGTCGGGCCGTCGCCCGTCAGGCGCCGGGTAGGCCGCCCGGCGGACTCTGCCCGACTTTTCCCGTAATTCGGAGACTTGGGGCCGGTTTGAGCGCCTTTGCCGGACCTACTCTGGGGGTATGGCCGGGCCTGGAGATCCACCGCCCCGGGGCTTCTCCGGGGGCGGCGACGACGAGTACCGCTCCACCGTCTTCGACGAGTCGTTCGTCCGGGCTGCCCGCCTCCAGGAGTTCTCCGCGCGGGAGCGGCTGGCCGACTGCGAACACCCCGTCCGCACCCTCCCGCCCCGGCCGCTGCGCGGGAAGCCGTGGCGGGGCCTGGTCCTGGCGGTGCTGATCGTGTTCGCCTTCGGCGCCGTGGTCTACGCGGGGATCCGCACCCAGCAGCAGCCCGTGGGCCGGTCGGTGCCGCGGGTGATGAGCAGCACGGTCGTCCCGCTCTCGCCGGGCGGGGAGAGCAGGGTGCCCGGCGGGCGGCCGGCACGGCTGCTCGAACGCAGCCCGGCGGCGGAGTTCTACACCGGGGCCGCCGGAGTGACGCTGCCCCCGGTCCGCTCCACCGCCCACTTCGCCGACAGCCAGGTGCTCGCCGCGCTGGCCGTCGCCAAGGAGTACGTGGTCGAGAGCTCCCTCAATCCCGAGGTGCTGAGCGGTGAGACCGCGCGGCCGGTGCGGATACTGATCGACCCGGGCCAGCACGCGCAGTTCGACCGCAGCATCGAACGGCCCGCGGCCGACGGCCGACACGCGGCGACCGGCTGGCTGGTGCGCTTCGCCCCCGGGCACACGGAGTTCGCCGGCGAGGGGGTGCGCGTCCGCGGCACGATGGAGGTCCGCGAGACGGAGGCCGACGCGCTGGAGATCGTCACCGACCACGTCTTCGTCTACGCCGTCCGCCCCGCCCGGGCGGACGGCGCCCGGCCGGACGGGGAGGCCGCCTCGCTGTTCACGGTGCGGCGGGAACTGCGGCTGCGCTTCGACCGCGAGGACCTGCGCGACCAGCACCTGACGGTGGAGCGCAGCGAGGTACGGGCCGGGCCGATGTCCTGCGCGGCCCGGGCCCACGACGTCCTGCGCCCGCTCACGGCCGGGCAGACCGCCGGTGCCGACCACCCGGCCGGCACCGACCCGTACGTGCGCGACGGCGGCGACAGCCCGGTGTGCGGGACACTGGACCCTAACTCCCTGCCGCGCCCGTAGCGCCTTCCGCGCCGCCGTCGCCCTTGCCGCCCGCGCCGCCGCCCGCGCCGCCCGTGCCGCGCCCGGCGAAGCGGTCGCGCAGCTTCCCGCCCAGGTCACCGGCGCCGTCGCCCAGGTCCCGGAGCAGACCCATGAGCGGGTCCCTGCTGGTGCGCACGGTGTCGGAGTAGTGGCTCGCGGACTGCCGGAACGACTCGTAGACCGAGGTGTCCTTGTCGTCCTCGCGCCGGTCGTAGTGGCCTTCCATGATCCGCTGGTGGTCGCGGCTCGCGGCCCACTCGCGCAGCTCCGCGGCGCGCACCGTGGTGAAGGGGTGGCTGCGCGGCAGCACGTTGAGGATCTTCAGCACCGAGTCGCGCAGATCGCCGGAGGACTCGTACTCGTCGGCCTGCTTCAGGAAGGCGTCGACGTTCATCTCGTGCAGATGGTTGCCGCCGGCGATCTTCATCAGACCGCGCATCGACGCCTGGAGGTCCTGGCCGACCAGCAGTCCGGCCCGGTCGGCCGACAGCTCCGACTTGCGGAACCACTCGCGCAGCGCCGTCACGAGTGCCATGATCGCCACATTCCCCAGCGGGATCCACGCCACCTTGACGGCCAGGCCGGTCAGGAACAGCAGGATCGTCCGGTACACCGCGTGCCCGGACAGGGCGTGGCCGACCTCGTGGCCGATCACCGCCCGCATCTCCTCCTCGTCCAGCAGCTCGACCAGTCCGGTGGTCACCACGATGACCGGCTCGTCCAGGCCGATGCACATGGCGTTGGGCTTCGGGTCCTGCGTGACGTACATCGCCGGGACCTTCTCCAGGTCCAGGATGTAGCAGGCGTCGCGCAGCACGGCGTACAGGTGGGTGAACTGCGCGTCGTCCACCCGGACCGAGTCCGACAGGAACAGCAGGCGCAGGCTGCGCTCGGGCAGCAGCCCGCTCAGCGCCTTGAAGACCGTGTCGAACCCGCTCAGCCTGCGCAGGGCCACCAGTGCCGAGCGGTCCGCGGGGTGCTCGTACGCCCGCGAGGAGATCCCGGGGAAGCGCCGTCTGCTGCGGCCGGGAAGGTGCTCGGTGGTGCCGTTGCCGTCTGTCATCGTCCGCCCCCTGCGGGTCTGGTGTGGGCCCGTCCCCCGTCTCGGACCCCACCCTAGGTGGTGGGTGCCACACGCCACAGCACACCGCCACGCTTACGATGTGCTCAAGTTTCCGCCCCTACCCGATAGGTCTGCCGACGATGACCCTCCCCGACACCGTGCACACCCTGACCCTCCTGGCCTCCAGCGCCGAGAACGGCGAGCACGGCGGTGCGTCCGCCAACCCGTTCGTCACCGGTCTCGGCGCTCTGGCGGTGCTGCTCCTGCTGCTGTGGATCACCACCCGCTTCAACCGGGACCGCTGAGGCACCGGGCCCGGACGGCGGCGCGATCGGCGCCGGAAGGCTAAGGTCGGCACGCATGGGAGAGCACATAGTGTCCGGCGCCGGCAAACGGCGGCTGGGCGTGATGGGCGGGACGTTCGACCCCATCCACCACGGGCACCTGGTCGCGGCGAGCGAGGTGGCGGCCAGGTTCCACCTGGACGAGGTGGTCTTCGTGCCGACCGGGCAACCCTGGCAGAAGAGCCACAAGGCGGTGTCGCCGGCCGAGGACCGCTACCTGATGACGGTCATCGCCACGGCGTCCAACCCGCAGTTCTCGGTCAGCCGCATCGACATCGACCGCGGCGGCCGGACGTACACCATCGACACCCTGCGGGACCTGAGGGCGCTGCACGCCGACGCCGACCTGTTCTTCATCACCGGCGCCGACGCACTCGCCCAGATCCTGACCTGGCGCGACGTCGACGAACTGTTCTCGCTCGCCCACTTCATCGGGGTCACCCGCCCGGGGCACGCCCTCGCCGATCCGGGCCTGCCGGCCGGCGGGGTGTCCCTGATCGAGGTCCCGGCGCTGGCCATCTCCTCGACGGACTGCCGTGCGCGTGTGGCGCAGGGGGACCCCGTCTGGTATCTGGTGCCGGACGGTGTGGTGCGCTACATCAACAAACGCAGGCTGTACCGGGACGGCCGGGCACCGAAGGGTTAGAGGGGCGGCAGTCGTGAACGACCGACAGGACCCGTACGGGCCGGGGAACCCGCCGCAGGCGAGCGGCCACATCTACGGTTACGACGAGTACGGGCGGCCGGTCTACGGCGAGCAGGGGTCCGGCGCGCCGCACGGGGACGCTCCGTACGACCCCTCGTACGGCTCCGCGTACGGACAGGATCCCCGGACGGAGCAGCAGCCCGCGTACGACCCGTACGGCACGGGCTCCTACGACCCGGGCACGTACGCCCCCGGCTCCTATGCCCCCGATCCCTACGCGGGGGGAGCCCAGGCCCCTTACGCCCAGGACCCGTACGCGCAGGACCCGTACGCGCAGGACCCGTACGCCCAGGACCCGTACGCTCCCGAAACCCACGGCGGCGGGTACGACGGGCAGGACGGCCGGTACGGCGACCGGGACGCCTCCGCCACCGGGCGGCAGGACCCGGTCACGGAGCCGTGGATCCCGCAGCAGGCACAGGAGCCCTGGTACGAGGAGCGGCCCGCCGGGCGCACCGGGCCGGCCGGGGCCGGCGGCGCGCCGGGGTCCGGGCCCGGCGCGGGCCGCGGCACCGGTGCCCCCACCGGCGACGACGCCCCTGCCGGTACCGACGCCGACGAGTACCGCACCGAGGAGTTCTCCTTCGTCGAGGAGCAGGACGAGGAGTCCGAGGACGTCATCGACTGGCTGAAGTTCTCCGAGAGCCGCACCGAGCGGCGCGAGGAGGCCAAGCGCCGGGGCCGCAACCGCACGGTGGCCCTGGTCGCGGCGCTCGCCGTGGTGCTGGCCGGCGGCGTCGGCTGGCTCTGGTGGGCGGGCATGCTGCCCGGCACCCCCGGGGACGGCGGGGCCGGCGAGGCGGCGTCGGGCGCCCAGAAGCGCAAGGTGATCGTCGTCCACCTGCGCGACATCGACGACGGGGAGATGTCCACCGCGCTGCTGGTCAACAACGAGACGGCGGGCAGGGGCACCACCGTCCTGCTGCCCAATTCCCTGGTCGTCGCCTCCGGTGGCGCGGGGGAGGGGACGACGCTGGGCAAGTCCTTCGAGGCCGAGGGCGCGGCGGCCACCCGCGACGCGCTGGGCCTGCTGCTGGGCACCGACATCAGGGGCACCTGGCGGCTGGACACCCCCTATCTGGAGAACTGGGTCGATCTGGTCGGCGGTATCTCCCTGGACGCCGACGCCACCGTGCCCGGCGCGGAGAAGGAGGACGATCCGCTGGTGCGTCGTGGCGAGGGGCGCGACCTGGACGGAAGGGCCGCCGTCGCCTACGCCACGCACCGGGCCGCGGGCGAACCGCAGACGAAGCAGCTCGCCCGGTTCGGGCAGGTCCTGCGGGCCACGCTGGAGAAGATGTCCGACGACCCGAAGACCGCCACCGGCACGGTCCGGGCGCTGACCCAGATCCTCGACCCCTCCCTGACCGACGGACAGCTCGGAGCCAGCCTCGCCTCGCTGGCCGGATACGCCGGGAAGGACGCCTACGGCACCGAACTGCTGCCGGTGGAGGCGGACGGCACGCTCAGCGACGCCACCAGCGAGGGTCTGGTGAAGGACGTGCTCGGCGGCACGGTGAGGAACACCGACCCCGGCGCCACGCCGCGGGTGAGCCTGAAGGACGCCACCGGCGACGAGAAGGCGGCGAACAACGCCCGGGTGGCGCTGGTCAACGGCGGCTACACCGTGGTCGGCGGCGGCAGCGCGGACTCCGCGCAGGCCACCACCCGCGTGACCTACTCCGACGCCGGGGACCGGGCCGGGGCCGAGGAGGTCGCCAGGACGCTCGGCCTGTCGGAGAAGGCCGTGGCCGAGGGCAAGGGCGCGGCGAACGCCGACATCACGGTGGTGCTGGGCCGGGACTACGAGCCCGGCGGGTCGTGAGACCGCGGGAGCCCGGCGGGGAGCGGTGGGAAGACCGGTGAGGAGCCCGGCGGGGGAGGCCCCGCCGGGCCCGGCGGGGCCGGGCGGCGGCGGATCGTGAGACCCTGGAGGGGTTGTAGACCACCGACCGAAAGCGTTGCCTGTGACCGCCACGGACCGCTCCATCGAGCTGATCAACGCAGCAGCCCAGGCTGCCGCCGACAAGCTCGCCCACGACGTCGTCGCGTACGACGTCAGCGATGTGCTCTCCATCACCGACGCCTTCCTGCTGGCCTCCGCGCCCAACGACCGCCAGGTCAAGTCGATCGTCGACGAGATCGAGGAACGGCTGCAGAAGGAGAAGGGCGTCAAGCCGGTGCGCCGCGAGGGCGAGCGCGACGGCCGCTGGGTCCTGCTGGACTTCGTCGACATCGTCGTGCACGTCCAGCACAGCGAGGAGCGGGTCTTCTACGCGCTGGAGCGTCTGTGGAAGGACTGCCCGGAGATCGACCTTCCCGAGGACGCCAAGGCCACCCGGGGCGAGGGCGAGGCCGCCGCGGGCGAGGGCGGTGAGCTGAGCTGAACGGACGCGTGGCGGGACGCGGCCGCCGCATCGTGCTGTGGCGGCACGGGCAGACCGCGTGGAACCTCGAACGCCGCTTCCAGGGAACCACGGACATCGAGCTGACCGAGGCGGGCCTGGAGCAGGCCCGCCGCGCCGCGCGGCTGCTCGCGGCGCTCAGGCCGGACGCGATCGTCGCCTCCGACCTGAAGAGGGCCGTCGACACCGCCGCCGAGCTGGCCGCGGTCACCGGCCTGGAGGTCACCCGCTACGAGGGCCTGCGCGAGACGTACGCGGGCGTGTGGCAGGGGCTGACGCACGAGGAGATCGTCGAGCGCCACGGCGGGGAGTACGCCGCCTGGAAGCGCGGCGAGCCCGTGCGGCGCGGCGGCGGCGAGCTGGAGACCGAGGTGGCCGACCGCGCGGCGCCGGTGGTCGAGCGCAACGTCGACAAGCTGCCCGACGGCGGGGTCCTGGTCGTGGTCAGCCACGGCGGCACGATCCGCACCACCATCGGCCGTCTGCTGGGCCTGGAGCCGAGCTCGTGGGAGTCGCTGGGCGGGCTGACCAACTGCTGCTGGTCCGTCCTGGGCGAGGGGGCGCGTGGCTGGCGGCTGCTGGAGCACAACGCCGGGACGCTTCCCCAGCCGGTCCTCGGCGACGACGTCTGACACGCTCCGAAGGCCGGGCCGGAAGGCGGTCCGGAGGCCGGCCGGGGCGGGCCGGCGGCGGATTTCGCATTCGGGCAGGTCACCGGTTAAGCTTCTTCCCGTTCACGGCACCGCGGTGAAAGCGGCGGAGCCGGAGCGATGGGGCTATAGCTCAGTTGGTAGAGCGCTTGCATGGCATGCAAGAGGTCAGGAGTTCGATTCTCCTTAGCTCCACGCAAGCGAGAGAGGTCCCGTCCCCCACCGGGGGCGGGATCTTCGCTTTTCCGGCGGAGGCCGTCCCGGAGCGGCGAGGGGGAAGCAGAACCTCGTCGCACCCGTTCACGCTCTCCTGCCCGCAGACGGAGCATGGCAGAATCGGAGCGCCGGACGGGCCGTTGCGCGCAGCGGGAGCCTGCCGGGGTGTTCGGAGACATCGAGGACGGCAGAGACAGCGGAGGGGTCCCCCACGTGCGCACGCCTGCGGTCACGGCTGGAGTTGACTGACGGACATGGGTGCACACAGCAGGAAGTGCGACTGGTGCGGCGGCGGGACCCCGATCGTCCGCGACATGGAGCCGGTCAACACGGCGTACCAGTACTGGTGCGTCGAGTGCGCGCGGGCGCTGATCATCAAGGGCGACCCGATCGAGACCTACCGCGAGCTGGAGGGCGAGCCGATCTACGGCCGGCTCCTGGAGGAGCACTGCACCCTCAAGCGCTTCTACTCCTTCGAGGCGGCCTGACCGCCGTCCGCCCGCGCGGAGGCCCGTGAGGCCTTACGGGGCCTGGGCGCGGGGAGGGCGTCGGAGGAGCCGGGCGGGCCCGGGTACGGCGCGGGCCGCCGCAGCGCGCGTACCGCCAGGACGGCGGCGAGGACGAGCAGCGCCGCGCCCGCCGCCGGATAGACCGCCGACAGCGCCATCTGCGCACCGCTCTGCCGCAGTTCGAACCGCTCCACCGGGGAGCCGTGCGGCACCCACCACAGCGCGTAGGAGCAGAACAGCAGCGCCGCCAGTGCCGTACCCGCCCACCACGGCGCGCTGCTCCGGTGCAGCGCCTCCGAGGCCAGCAGCAGCACGGCGGGCACGCACCACACCCAGTGGTGCGACCAGGAGACGGGGCTGACCAGCAGCGCGGTGCAGGCGACGCAGACGGCGGCCCAGGCGTGCGCGGAGGGCAGCCGGCGCGGGCCGGCGAGCACGGCGGCCACCGCGACGGCGAGCCCCGCCAGGGCCGCCGCGACGGCGAGCAGCGTCCAGCCGCCGCCGGGTTCGGCCGTGTGCAGCAACCGCGCCAGGGCGCCGCGCAGCGACTGGTTGGCGGTGTCCTCGACCCGGCCGACGCGCTCGGGCGAGAAGACCGCCCCCGTCCAGAAGTTCCGGGAGTCCCGCGGCAGCACCAGCACCGCCAGCACGACCGTCCCGGCGAACGCCCCCGAGGCGACGGCGGCCCGGCGCAGCCAGTGGTTCCAGAGCCGCACCGGGCGGCCGGCGAGGCGCCTTCGCCGCCAGGCCAGTGTCAGCCCGCACAGGGCCAGGAACACCGCGAACAGAGCGGGGGTCAGCTTGATCCCGGCGGCCACCCCGGTGCCGACGCCGGCCCAGCGGTGACCGGAGCGCCGGGACAGGTCCCACAGCACCAGCACCGCCAGCAGCAGGTTGATCTGGCCGTACCGCAGCGTCGTCCACACCGGCTCGCACCAGACGGCGACCGCCGACAGCGCCAGGGCGGCGGCCGGGCGGGGAAGGTTCAGCGGGCGTCCGGTCAGCCGCAGCGACAGATGGACCAGGGCGACCAGCAGGGCGAGGTTCGCGCCGGTCGCCAGCAGCCGCATCGTCGGCACGTCGACCAGGGTCAGGGGCATGAACAGCAGCGCGGCGAACGGCGGGTAGGTCATGGGCAGTTCGGCGTGCGTGGCGCGCATCGCGTACAGGTCGCCGCCGTTGCGGGCCGTCCAGCCCTCGGCCCGGTAGACCATCAGGTCGATCATGGAGACGTTCGCCGCGCTCTGCGCCGCCAGGAAGGCGGTGAAGGAGAGCAGGCAGCACACGGCAGCGAGCCGGGTGGAGCGCTTCAGCAGATACGCCCGCGCCGCGGGGAACCGGCGGTCGGCGGTCAACTGCAGCGTGCTCACGGGCGGCTCCGGGTCCTGGCGTGACGGTCGTCGGGTAGGGCTGGGGCGGTCGGGACCTTCCACGGCCGGCCGTGTGCGTGGACGTGCGCGCGGGCGCGGCCGGTTGCCCGGAAGCGGCGGGGAGTCGCGTACGGGTGTGGAGATACGACAGTACCCGGCCGGCCGTGACCTGCCCGTTATGGGATTTGGCGAAGGGTGCTCCCGGGCGTGTACAGTGGGCATCGCCGCCGCGGGGGATCGCGGCGGACGGAACAAGGGGCTATAGCTCAGTTGGTAGAGCGCTTGCATGGCATGCAAGAGGTCAGGAGTTCGATTCTCCTTAGCTCCACAGCGGGTCCACAGCGAGACGGCGGGCCGCCCGGACGGGCGGCCCGTTTCCGTCTGTCCGGTCCCCGGAGGGCCGCCGGGGCGGGGGAGGCCTTGCGGTACCCTGACGGCATGCGTGCCGTACGCCTTCTGCTTAGCGGGCCGCGCTGAACCAGCGCCGACCCTCCGGTCCCGGTTCCGGTGAGGTCGGAACCAGCGCGGCGTCCCCTCCTGTGCGAGGGGTCTTTTCGTTTACGGGCCGTGAGCCCTCCCGCGGGCAGACGACGACCGATGGAGCTTAGAGGACGATGAGCGAGACCACCGCCGCCGCGGAGACCGCGGCCCCCCATCGCTACACGGCCGCGCTGGCCGCGGAGATCGAGGCGCGCTGGCAGGACTTCTGGGACGAGCGCGGCGTGTACGAGGCGCCCAACCCCGGCGGGGACCTGGCCGGCGATCCGGAGACCGTCGCCCGCCCCAAGCGCTTCATCATGGACATGTTCCCGTACCCCTCGGGTGCGGGCCTGCACGTCGGGCATCCGCTGGGCTACATCGCCACGGACGTCACCGCGCGCTACCTGCGCATGACCGGCCACAACGTGCTGCACACCCTGGGCTTCGACGCCTTCGGCCTGCCCGCCGAGCAGTACGCCGTGCAGACCGGCACCCATCCGAGGGTGTCCACCGAGGCCAACATCGGGAACATGAAGGCCCAGCTGCGGCGGCTGGGCCTGGGCCACGACCAGCGCCGGTCCTTCGCCACGATCGACCCGGACTACTACAAGTGGACCCAGTGGATCTTCCTGCAGATCTTCAACTCCTGGTACGACGAGGAGGCCGACCGGGCCCGGCCGGTCTCCGAACTGGTCGAGCGGTTCGAGGCCGGCACGCGTCCCACGCCGGACGGCCGGGCCTGGAGCGAGCTGAGCGAGACCGAGCAGGCCGACGTACTGGGTGAGTACCGCCTGGCGTACGCCTCCGACGCGCCGGTCAACTGGTGTCCCGGCCTGGGCACCGTCCTGGCCAACGAGGAGGTCACCGCCGAGGGCCGCTCCGAGCGCGGCAACTACCCCGTCTTCAAGGCCAAGCTGCGCCAGTGGAACATGCGCATCACCGCCTACGCCGAGCGGCTGCTGCGCGACCTGGACGCGCTGGACTGGCCCGAGGCGATCAAGTTGCAGCAGCGCAACTGGATCGGCCGCAGCGAGGGCGCCCGCATCGAGTTCCCGGTCGAGGTCGAGGACGCCGGCGGCGAGGGCTCCGGCGAGCGGATCACCGTCTTCACCACCCGTCAGGACACTCTGTTCGGGGCCACGTACATGGTGCTGGCACCCGAGCACGAGCTGGTGGACCGGATCGTCCCCGGCGCCTGGCCCGAGGGCACCCGCGAGGTGTGGACGGGGGGTCACCCCACCCCGGCCGAGGCGGTCTCGGAGTACCGCAAGCGGGCGGCCGCCAAGTCGGACGTCGAGCGGCAGGCCGAGTCGAAGGAGAAGACCGGTGTCTTCACCGGCGCCTACGCCGTCAACCCGGCGGGCGGTGAGCGGATCCCCGTCTTCATCGCCGACTACGTGCTGATGGGCTACGGCACCGGCGCGATCATGGCCGTCCCCGCGCACGACAGCCGCGACTTCGCCTTCGCCCGCGCCTTCGAACTGCCGATGCGCTGCGTGGTCGAGCCGACCGACGGCCGCGGCACCGACCCGGCGACCTGGGACGACGCCTTCTCCTCCTACGACGCCGCGATCGTCAACTCCACCGGTGTGGAGGTGTCGCTGGACGGTCTGGTCGTGGCCGAGGCGAAGGCCCGGACGACCGAGTGGCTGACCGAGCGCGGCATCGGCGAAGGCACCGTCAACTACCGCCTGCGCGACTGGCTGTTCAGCCGCCAGCGCTACTGGGGCGAGCCGTTCCCGATCGTCTACGACGAGGACGGCGTGGCACACGCGCTGCCCGAGTCGATGCTGCCGCTGCAACTGCCCGAGGTCGAGGACTACTCCCCGCGCACCTTCGACCCCGACGACGCCGACACCGAGCCCGAGACCCCGCTGTCGCGGAACGAGGAGTGGGTGAACGTCACGCTGGACCTGGGCGACGGGCGCGGTCCGCGCAGGTTCCGCCGCGAGACCAACACCATGCCCAACTGGGCCGGTTCCTGCTGGTACGAGCTGCGCTACCTGGATCCGCACAACGACGAGAAGCTGGTCGACCCGGAGATCGAGCGCTACTGGATGGGCCCGCGCGAGGGGATGCCCACCGGGGGCGTGGACCTGTACGTCGGCGGCGCCGAACACGCCGTGCTGCACCTGCTGTACGCCCGCTTCTGGTCCAAGGTGCTGTACGACCTGGGGCACGTCTCCTCGGCCGAGCCGTTCCACAAGCTGTTCAACCAGGGCATGATCCAGGCCTACGTCTACCGCGACTCCCGCGGCATCGCGGTGCCCGCCGCCGAGGTGACCGAGCGCGACGGCGCCTACTGGTACAACGGCGAGAAGGTCGACCGGGCGCTGGGCAAGATGGGCAAGTCCCTGAAGAACGCCGTCACTCCGGACGAGATCTGCGCCGAGTACGGCGCGGACACCCTGCGGCTGTACGAGATGGCGATGGGCCCGCTGGACGTCTCCCGCCCGTGGGACACCCGCGCGGTCGTCGGCCAGTACCGGCTGCTGCAGCGGCTGTGGCGCAACGTCGTCGACGAGGCGACGGGCGAGGTCTCGGTCGTCGGGGCCGAGCCGGACGAGGAGACCCTGCGCGCGCTGCACAAGGCGGTCGACGGGGTGCGGCAGGACATGGAGGGCCTGCGCTTCAACACCGCCATCGCGAAGATCACCGAGCTGAACAACCACGTCACCCGGCTGCGCGAGGTGCCCCGGCCGGTGGCCGAGCACCTGGTGCTGCTGATCGCGCCGCTGGCCCCGCACATCGCCGAGGAACTGTGGCGCAGGCTGGGCCACGGCACCAGCGTCGTCCACGAGGACTTCCCCGTGGCCGATCCGCGGTACGTGGTGGACGAGACCGTGACCTGCGTCGTGCAGGTGCGGGGCAAGGTCAGGGCCCGGCTGGAGGTCGCCCCGGACATCTCCGGAGCCGATCTGGAGGCGCGGGCGCTGGCCGAGCCGGCGATCGTCGGCGCACTGGGCGGGGCGGACGTCCGCAAGGTGATCGTGCGGGCGCCGAAGCTGGTGAACGTCGTCCCCGCCTGACCCCGGGCACGTACGTCGTACGGCGGCGGGGCCGCGGTCGGTGAGCCGCGGCCCCGCCGCCGTGCGCGTTCAGCCCTCCGCCGGTCCGGCGCCCGTTCCCGGTCCGGGACCTGGACCGGGGACCGTTCCGGGGCCCGGCCCGGTCCCCGGTTCCGACCGCGCCGCCATGGCGAGCAGTTCGGCGAGGTGCACGGCCTTCGTCCGGGAGCGCGTGCGGCGCAGCCCCTGCCTCAACTGGCGCAGACACCCGGGGTTGACCGCCACCACGTAGTCCACGTCCAGCTTCCGCAGGGCCTCCAGCTTCGGATCCAGCACGGCCCGGCTGTCGTCCGGCCGCAGCATCGCGTACGTACCGGCGGCGCCGCAGCAGTCGCCCGCGCCGGGCAGCTCGACGTAGTCGGCCACCGCGGCGACGAGTTCGCGGGGCGGACGGGTCACGCCCAGGCCGTTGCGCAGGTGGCAGGAGTCCTGGAGGGCGACCCGCGCCCGACGGCCGCCGACCGTGACCCGGCCCGAGGGCCGGTGGCCGGTGCGCTCCAGGTACTCGCTCAGCTCCCTGACGCGCTCGCGGCCCAGGTGGTGGGCGAGATGGGCGGCGCAGCCGCCGGAGGTGGTCACGATGGTGCCGGGCAGCCGCTCGCCCAGTGCGCGGGCCATCCCGGCGCCGGCGGCGGAGTCGCCGTTGTGGGCGTGCAGCGCGCCGCAGCAGCCCTGCCCCGCGGGGACGGCGACCTCCGGCCGCAGCCCGCGCACGGCGCGGGAGACGGAGGGGTACAGCCCGCGCTCGGCGCAGCCCAGCATCAGCGACACCGGCTGCTCCCGCTCCCCGGACGCGGGACGGCGGTCGCGGGCGTGGCGCCGCACCAGCCCCTGGAGGCGCAGCAGCCACGGCCGGGACACCGCGGCCATCAGCAGGCGGGCGATCCAGGGCCGGTCGCGCCCCTGCCACTGGTGGTCGCGCCACTGCTCCAGCAACTGCCCGTACTCCACGCCCGCCGGGCAGACCGTCTCACAGGCCCGGCAGCCCAGGCAGAAAGACGACTCCTCGGCCAGGGTGGGATCGTCCGGGGCGAGGTCGCCGGACTCCAGCGCCCGCATCAGGGTGATACGGCCGCGTGGGGAGGAAGGCTCCTGGCGGGTGAGGGCGTAGGTGGGGCAGGCGGGCAGGCAGAATCCGCAGGAGATACAGCGGTCGAGCAGCGCCTTGTCGAAGACGCCGGCCCCTTCGCCCCGTCCGGGGCCGGGAACGGGAACGGGAAGGGGGCCGGGGCCGGGCTCGGTGGAGGAGGCGGGATCGGGGCGGGGCGCGGGACGCGGTGCGGAGTCGGTCATCGGGAGTCCTCCGTGGACACCCCGCCTTCCGGCGGGGAGGAAGTCAGGATCCGAGCTTTCCCGGATTGAGGATGCCCGCCGGGTCGAAGGCCTTCTTGACACGGCGCAGCAGGGCGACCTGGTCCTCCCCGATCCGGTCGGCGAGGTAGGGCAGTTTGGCGGCGCCCACGCCGTGCTCACCGGTGATGGTGCCGTCCAGGGCGATGGCGGCCGCGAAGATCTCGGCGAACGCCCGGTGGGCGCGGTCGGCCCCCTCGCCGTCGTCGGGGTCGAGCACACAGGTGGGGTGGAGGTTGCCGTCCCCGGCGTGTCCGAAGGTGGCGATCCGCAGGTCGTGGCGGTCGGCGATCTCGTCGATGCGGTCCACCATCTCGGCGAGCCGGTGGCGGGGCACGGTGGCGTCCTCCAGGATCGTGAGCGAACCCAGCCGGGAGAGCGCCGGGAGCGAGCAGCGGCGGGCGGCGAGCAGGGCGTCGGCGCGGGCGACGTCCTCGGCGAGGGTGACCTCCGGGGCCCCGGAGCCCTCGCACACCTCCCCGATACGGGCGAGGGTGCCCGCCACGGTGCGCTTCGACCCGTCGTCGCCGAACAGCAGCAGCGCCCCGGCGTCCCGCCGCAGGCCGAGCCCGGCGAACTCCTCGACGGCCGAGATGCACTTGCGGTCGAGGAACTCCAGCGTGGCCGGGACGATCCCGTCGGCGATGACGGCCGCGACGGCCCGGGAGGCGTCGGCGAGGGAGTCGAAGTAGGCGACTCCGGTACCGGTCTCCTCGGGAGCGGGCAGCAGGGCCACGGTGGCCTCGGTGATCACCGCGAGGGTGCCCTCGGAACCGGTCAGCAGCCGGGTGAGGTCGTAGCCGGCCACGTCCTTCCACAGCCGGCCGCCGGTGCGGATGACCTCACCGGTGGGCAGGACGGCCTCCAGGCCGAGCACATGGTTGCGGGTGACGCCGTACTTCAGGCCGCGCAGGCCGCCGGCGCAGGTCGCCACGTTGCCGCCGACGGTGGAGACGGTGCGGCTGCCGGGGTCGGGTGCGTACAGCAGGCCCTCGCGCGCCGCCGCGTCCGCGAGGGCGGCGGTGGTCACCCCGGGCTGGACGCGGGCCAGCAGTTCGGCGGGGCTGACCTCCAGGATCCGGTCGAGCCGGGTGAGCACCATGACGATGCCGCCGCGCAGGGGCACGGTGGCGGCGCACAGGTTGGAGCCCGCGCCGCGCGGTACGACCGGTACGCCCCGCTCGGTGGCGTACCGCAGGACCGCGGCGACCTCCTCGGTGCCGCCGGGCAGCACCACGGCCTGCGGCCGGGCGTGGAAGAGGGGGGTGGCGTCGCGGGCGTAGGCGGCCAGCGCTCCGTCGTCGGTTCTGACGTGGTCGCGTCCCACGATGGCGGCCAGATCGCCGGCCAGATCGCCCGGCGGGTCGTTCGCCGGGCTCCCGGCCGGTTCTCCGGCCCGGCGTCCGGCCGGGCCCGTCTCCGCGTGCGTGTGCATCGGCGCACCACCATCCAGTCCGACTACGGGCGTGGACCGACGGTAGACCAGCGGGCGGACGGCGGCGAGAAGGCGGGCGGGCAGGGGGAGGCCGGGCCGCGCTCCGGGAGGCGGCCCGGACCCCTACGGGACGGATGCGGGGAGCGCTCCGGGCTCGCCGGAACCCGGGACCGGCCCCGCGCGTTTACCCTGGGAGGACGACCGCCCCCTCCGGGCTCTGGAGGGCGGTGGCACACCGGCGGACGAGGGAGCGGAGCTGTGGAGTTCGTCATCGGTCTGCTGGCCTTCCTCTTCGTGCTCTTCGTCGTCCTCGGCGCGGTCGCCACGGTGAAGACCGTGCGAGCGGTCAGGCGCGGCGTGGAGCGGACGGGGCAGCAGGTGCGCCGCACCGTCGAGGAGACCACGCTCAAGGCCCGCGGTGCCCAGCCGGGACCGGTGGGCGAACTGGCCCGGGTACGGCTGGAGCTGCGCAGTTCCCTGGACAGCACGCGCCGCGCACTGGAGACCGGGGCCCGGCACGACCCCTCCCTGAGCGAGGCGGCCGGTCTGCTCGACCGGCTCGACGAGCACGCCCGTCAGCTGGACGGCGAGCTGCGGCTGCTGATGGAGCGCGAGCCGGACCGCGGCCGGATCGCCGCCCGGCTCCCGGACGCGCGGGAGCGCGCCGACCGCATCCGCGCCTCCGCCGACTCGCTGCGCTTCGCCGCACAGGACCGGGCCCGGCGGCACGACGAGGACGGGCTGACCGCGCTGAGCGAGCAGATCGAGATCGAGGCGGGCGCGCTGCGGCACTGGACGGCTCCCGCCTCCGGGACCGCTGCCTCCGAGACCGCCTCCGCCGGCGCGCAGGGCCCGGAGGAGCGGCGGAGCCCGGACGCGGTGGACGCCCCCGGAGCGCGGGCCCCGCGGACACCGGGCATCGAGGGCCCGAAGGGCGATCCGCAGGGCCGCACGGCGGACTTCGGCACCGACTTCACCAAGGAGTTCGGCCCGGACTTCGGCAAGGGCCGCCCGCAGAGCGCGTCATGAAACCCGCGCGGGCCGCCCGTCCGGGCGGCCCGGCCCGCTCCGCCACCCGAACCGCACCACCGTGAAAGGCCGTCGAGTGAACCACCGGGCAGCGGGCCGCCGTATCGCGGACCGCGGCGCACCGCTCGCTTCACCGCGGCGAGGAAAGGCCCGGTAATCTCCGCCCCATGTCCCGCCATGTCGCGATCGTCACCGATTCCACGGCCTACCTGCCGCAGGCGGCACTGGAACACCACCGCATCGCCTCGGTGCCGCTGACCGTGGTGCTGGGCGACCGGGCCCTGGAGGAGGGCACCGAGCTCTCCGCCCGCTCGCTGGCCGAGGCCCTGCGGAAACGGCGGTCCGTCACCACCTCCCGTCCCGGTCCGCAGGTGTTCGCCGAGGTGTACCGCTCCATCGCGCGGGAGCCGGGGGTGGAGGGCATCGTCTCCCTCCACCTGTCGGCCGAACTCTCCGGAACCCACGACGCGGCCGTGACCGCCGCGCGGGAGGCGCCCGTACCGGTGCGGGTGGTGGACACGGGCATGGTGGCGATGGCGCTGGGCTTCTGCGCCCTGGCCGCCGCCGAGGCCGCCGAGGCGGGCGGCACGCTGGACGAGACGGTCGCCGCGGCCCGGAAGCGAGCCGAGGGGACCTCCGCGTTCTTCTACGTGGACACCCTGGAGTACCTGCGGCGCGGCGGCCGCATCGGTGCGGCCCGGGCCCTGCTGGGCTCGGCCCTGGCGGTCAAACCGCTGCTGGAACTGGAGGACGGCCGTATCGGCATGCTGGAGAAGGTCCGCACCGCCTCCAGGGCCATCGCCCGTCTGGAGGAGATCGTGGCGGACCGGGCGGGCGGCGCCGACGTGGACGTCGCCGTACACCACCTGGCGGCCGCGGAACGTGCCGACCAGCTCGCGCAGCGACTGCGCGCCCGGTTGCCGGGACTCGGGGAACTGCACGTCAGTGAGGTGGGGGCGGTCATCGGCGCACACACCGGGCCGGGGCTTCTGGGCGTCGTGGTGTCACTCCGACAGGTGACAAAGTTGTCCACAACCGGTCGGTAGTCCACGGGGAAAAGCCGCGACCGGACGGGACGGGCACTCCCGCCTACCGTCGAGCGGCATGAGCACCCCACCACGCCTCCGATCGCGTACCCCCGCCTCCCGCATCTCCGCCCCCCGGCCTTCCACCCGACCGCCCCTGCGTCCTCTGGCGGCAGGTCCCGGCCGCCACCGGGGCCCCGGCGGGGCCGCCCCGTACACGGGGCGGCGCGGGCGTCGGCGGGAGATCCGCAGAGCCGCCGAGGCGGCGCCCCTGCGGGCCCGCGCGGGCGCGCTGCTCGGGAACGCCCCACCGGCGCCGGGGCCGGAGCCGCGCGGACCGGACACCGGCGGGGCGCCCGCCCCGCTGTCGCGGACGGAGGCCATCACGGCCGCGCGTGACGCGGTCCGGCGGGCACGGGCCGGCCGCCCGGCGGCGGAGCGCCCGCAGGGGCGGGCGGCTGGGCGGGTGCCGGCGCCGCGCCCGACCGGTCCCGGTCCCGCTCCCGCTTCCGGCCTCGTTCCCGGCGGCGCGCCCGTGCCCGCGTCGGCTCCCGCTCCCGCGGCCGAGCCGGACGCGGTCCCCGCGGACGCGACCCGGCGCGCACGGCTGGCGGAGGCCGTACGGGACAGGCTGCCGCTGTGGGTGCGCACGCGGTGCGGAGTGGAACCGCGTGCGCTGGCCGCACTCACTCTGGCCCTGGCCGCGGCCCTCGGCTTCGCCGTACACCACTTCTGGAGCGGGCGCCCGCTGACGGTGCAGGCGCCGCCTGTGGAGTCGGCCTCCCGCTCGAGCCCCGTGCCGTCCCCGGC
Source organism: Streptomyces shinuiensis (assembly GCF_043660855.1). NCBI lineage: Bacteria > Bacillati > Actinomycetota > Actinomycetes > Kitasatosporales > Streptomycetaceae > Streptomyces > Streptomyces shinuiensis. The sequence continues at coordinate 4,131,292 of NZ_JBIHML010000001.1, forward strand.
GCCTCCCGCGGCGCCCTCCTCCGCCCCGGCACCGGCGGCGGCCCGGAGCGCGGCCCCGGGCGCGGTTTTTGGAGGAGGGCCGTTGCTGGTGGACGTGGCGGGCGAGGTCCGCAGGCCCGGGGTCCACCGGCTGCCGGCCGGCGCCCGGGTGGCCGACGCCCTGCGGGCCGCGGGCGGCGTCCGGCCGGGCACCGATCTCCACGGTCTCAACCGCGCCCGGCCGCTGGCCGACGGCGAGCAGATCGTCGTCGGGGAGCCTCCCGTGGCGCCCGTCCCCGGTCCGCCCGCCGCCGCGGCCGGGAGCGGACCGGCGGCGGGCGGACCGGTCAGCCTCAACTCCGCCACGGCCGACCAGCTCGACACGCTCCCCGGTATCGGTCCCGTGATGGCCCGGCGCATCATCGACCACCGCACCGAGCGCGGCGGCTTCTCCTCCGTCGAGGAGCTCCGCGAGGTCAGCGGAATCGGGGAACGCCGCTTCGCCGAGCTGAAGCCGCTGGTCGGACCATGACCGCGAGCACGCCGACCGGTGCGCCGACCGGCACGCAGACCGGCGCGGCGGCCCGTACGGCGGCTCGCGCGGAGGCCCGGTCGGCGGTCCACTCCGCCGCCGGTCGCCGACTGGGGGCGGCGGAGCCGCGCCAGGAGGGCCCGGCCGACCTGAGGCTGGTGCCGCCCGCGCTGGCCGCCTGGGGTGCGGCGGCCCTGGCCCTGGACGCCCCGGGCGGTGCGGCCGTCGCCGGCGTGGCACTGTGCCTCATCGGCGCGGTGGTGTGCCTGGCTCCGGCACGGAGCCGCGGCGGGATCCGGGGAGGCGGGCGTACGGCCGTCGCCATGACGCTGGTGTGCGCCGCCGCCGGCGGCGGGGTGGCCGCGGCGCACGCGGCTGACCTGCACCGCGGTCCCCTGCCGGCGGCGGCCCGGCAGTACGCCCACGTCACCGCCGAGGTGGCCGTCACCGGTGATCCGCGCGTCGTCCGGCCCCGCGTACGCGGTTCGGAGCAACTGGCGGGCACGGTGATGCTGCGCGCCGAGACCCGGCGCGTCACCACCGCCGACGGCACGGTGACCGCCACCCGGGCGCCGGTGCTCGTCCTGGTACGGGGCACGGACTCGGCGGCCGGGCCGCCCGCGGGATGGCTCGATCTGCTGCCCACCACCCGGCTGCGGCTCCGGACCCGGCTCCTGCCACCGCGGGACGACGGGGCCGGGGGCCGCGACATCGCCGCCGTCCTGAAGGTGAGCACCGGCGGGCCGCCCGCGGTGACCGCCGGGCCGACGGCTCTCCAGCGCATCGCGGGAGAGCTGCGCTCCGGGTTGCGGGAGGCCAGTGACGGGCTGCCGGGTGACGCGCGGGCGCTGCTGCCCGGGCTGGTCGTCGGCGACACCTCGCGCATTCCGGCCGACCTCGACGCCGCCTTCCGGGCCGCCGACATGCTCCATCTGCTGGCGGTCAGCGGGGCGAACCTCGCGATCCTGCTGGTGCTGCTCATCGGGCCGCCGGGCAGGGCCGTACGCGCCGAACGCCGGGGCATGGCGCCCCGACTGGGGATGTCGCTGCGCACCACCGCGGTGGCCGGGGCGCTGCTCACCCTCGCCTTCGTGGTGGTCTGCCGCCCCGAGCCCAGTGTGCTGCGGGCGGCGGCCTGCGGGCTGATCACCATCGCCGCGATCGGCACCGGACGGCGGCGGTCCCTGTTGCCGGCCCTGGCCGCCGCCGTACTGCTGCTCGTGCTCCACGACCCGTGGCTGGCCCGCGACTTCGGCTTCATCCTCTCGGTCCTGGCCACCGGCTCGCTGCTCACCGTCGCGCCCCGCTGGAGCGAGGCCCTGCGCCGCCGGGGGATGCCGGGGAGGCTCGCCGAGGCGCTGGCGGCGGCCGCGGCGGCACAGGCGGTGTGCGCGCCCGTGGTCGCGGTCCTCGCGGCCCACGTCAGCCTGGTGGCGATCCCGTGCAACCTACTGGCCGAGTTCCTGGTCGCGCCCGCCACCGTGCTCGGCTTCGCCGCCCTGGCCGTGGCACCCCTCGCGCCGCCGCCGGCCGAGGCGCTGGCCCGGCTGGCGGGCTGGCCCACCGGGGCCGTCGCCGCCATCGCCCGGGCGGGGGCCTCCCTGCCCGGCGCCGAGATCGACTGGCCCGGCAGCTGGACCGGCGCACTGCTGCTGGCCGCGCTCACCGCGGCGGCGGCCCTGGCGGCCCGCCGGCTGGCGCGGCACCGGTGGCTCTGTGCGGCCTGCGCCGTGCTGCTGGCCCTGGCGGTGCTGCGCCCCGTCCCGCTGGTCCGCCCGCTCACCGGCTGGCCACCGCCGGGCTGGCGGCTGGCGGTCTGCGACGTGGGCCAGGGTGACGCGCTGGCGCTGGCGGCCGGGGACGGCGCGGCCGTGGTCGTCGACACCGGCCCCGAGCCGGAGACGGTGGACCGCTGCCTGCGTGCCCTGGGCGTCACGGCCGTCCCCCTGCTGGTGCTCACCCACTTCCACGCCGACCACGTCGCCGGACTGGCCGGGGTACTGCGAGGCCGTGCGGTCGGGGCGATCCAGACCACCACCCGGAACGAACCGGCCGGGCAGGCGGCGGCGGTGCGGCGCGAGGCCGCCCGCGCGGGAGTGCCGGTGATCGGGGCCGGGCCGGGAGAGCGGCGCCGGATCGGCGACCTGTCCTGGGAGGTGCTCTGGCCCCGCCGACCGCCGCCGCCCGGGCCGCCCTCGGCCTCGGGCGAGGAGGCCAACGACGCCAGCGTCACCCTCCTCGTCCGTGCGGCCGGCCTGACCGTCCTCCTTCCCGGCGACCTCGAACCCCCGGCGCAGCGCGGCCTGCTGGCGGCACATCCCGATCTGCCCGCGGTGGACGTCCTCAAAGTGGCCCACCACGGATCGGCCCACCAGGACCCGGCCCTGCTGGAGCGGCTGCGGCCCCGCGTCGCCCTCGTCTCCTGCGGGGAGGACAACCCCTACGGCCACCCGTCCCCTGGAGTCCTTTCCGGACTGCACGCCCTGGGCTCCGCCGTTCTGCGCACCGACACCCACGGCTCCCTGGCCGTCACCGCGGACGGCACGGTGGTCGCATCGGGTTGAGTGGCCGTCATGCGCGGGACGCCGGCCGGCGGTGCGGCCCGGCGTGCCGGGGGATGCCGCCCGCCGCCTCAGTCCCTTTCCAGCCAGCCGTCGTACTCGGCGGCGAGGGCCTCCAGTCCGGCCCGGTCGTACGTGCGGCCCGGGTCGTCGAGGACGACCAGCCACTGGGCGTCCTCCGCGTCGTCCTCGCCCGCCAGCGCCTCGCGGACCGGCCGCGGCTCCTCCGCCAGGCCGAGCCGTTCTGTGATCTCCTCGGCCACCTCCTCCGCGGCGCCGCGGTCGGGGAGCACCAGGATGTGTCGTACGTCGTCCACCGCGTCATTGTGCGACAGCCGCCGGAGCGGTCTGCGGGCAGGCCCGAGCGGCTCCCGGCGGCGCCGGGCTGTCGTAGGCTCGTGGGATGCTGGTGCGCGATGGCCGGTAAAACCAGGAAGTCCTCGACCGACGACCCCCTAGCCCCCGTCACGCTCGCGGTGGGCCAGGAGGATCTGCTGCTCGACCGCGCGGTGCGCCAGGTGATCGACGCGGCCAGGGCCGCCGACGCCGACACCGACGTGCGTGAACTCGCCCCCGCCGACCTGCGTCCGGGCACGCTGGCGGAGCTGACCAGCCCGTCCCTGTTCGCCGAGCGCAAGGTCGTGGTCGTCCGGGACGCACAGGACCTCGCCGCCGACACGGTCAAGGACGTCAAGGCGTATCTGGGCTCCCCGGCCGAGGAGATCACCCTGGTGCTGGTGCACGCGGGCGGCGCCAAGGGCAAGGGGCTGCTGGACTCCGCCCGCAAGGCGGGCGCGCGCGAGGTCGCCTGTCCGAAGATGACCAAGCCCGCCGACCGGCAGGCGTTCGTGCGCGGCGAGTTCCGTGCCACCGGGCGCTCCGCGACGCCGGAGGCCTGCCAGGCCCTGGTGGAGATCCTCGGCAGCGACCTGCGTGAACTTGCCAGTGCCTGCTCCCAGCTCACCGCCGATGTCGAGGGCACCATCGACGAGGCCGTCGTCGCCCGCTACTACAGCGGGCGCGCCGAGGCGTCCAGCTTCACCATCGCCGACCGGGCGGTGGAGGGCAGACTGCCCGAGGCGCTGGAGGCGCTGCGCTGGTCGCTGTCCACGGGGGTGGCTCCGGTACTGGTCACCAGCGCCCTGGCCCAGGGGGTGCGGGGCATCGGCAGGCTGATGTCGGCCCCGCGTGGGATGCGCCCCGGCGACCTGGCCCGTGAGCTGGGCATGCCGCCGTGGAAGATCGACCGGGTCCGCCAGCAGATGCGCGGCTGGTCGGCGGCAGGGGTGTCGGCGGCGCTGCGCGCGGTGGCCGAGGCCGACGCGGCGGTCAAGGGCGGCGGGGACGATCCGGAGTACGCCCTGGAGAAGGCCGTCATCACCATCGCCCGCGCGGCCGGCTCCCGCTGAGGCGGGGCGGTGCGCAAGGGACGTGCGCGGAACGCGCACTGCCCGCCGTGGGGGCACGGCGGGCAGTGCGCGTCAGGCTCTCGGCCCGTGACTTCTCGGTGCGCCGCACCCGCGTGGCGAACGCAGGCCGCGTGCGGCGCGGTGGGCCGGCACGGAGCGGTGAGAGGGTCCGCTGGAGTCCGCTTCGGCACCGGGGTGGGCCGTCAGCCGGCGGCCCGGGGGCTTCAGCCCTTGAGAGCGGAGACCTTCTGGGCCAGCGCCGCCTTCTTGTTGGCGGCCTGGTTCTTGTGGATCACGCCCTTGCCCGCGGCCTTGTCCAGCTTCCTGCCGGCCAGGCGCGCGGCCTCGGCGGCCTTCTCGGCGTCACCGGCGGCGATCGCCTCGCGGGTGCGGCGGATCGCGGTCTTCAGCTCGGACTTGACCGCCTTGTTGCGCTGGCGGGCCTTCTCGTTGGTCTTGATCCGCTTGATCTGGGACTTGATGTTCGCCACGAAAGAGCCTTCTCGGGTTTGATGAGGTGTGATTCCGCGCTCCGTCCCCCGTGCGGTCCCGTCGCACCGTCCGCGCGCCGGGCCCCGCGCGAGGGCGTTGAGACACAGTCGGTCAGGGTACCAGCAGGCCTGATCGGCTCCCAAACCGGACCGTAAGCGCCACTCGTGGGACGATGGGGGAGACGTACCGATCCGAGCCATGACCCGACAGGACCCTGCGTGCCCGCGACCCCATCGAACGTGCCGGAGCCGAGCCGTACCGACCCGGCGCTGATCCGCAACTTCTGCATCATCGCGCACATCGACCACGGCAAGTCGACGCTCGCCGACCGGATGCTCCAGCTCACCGGTGTCGTCGAGCAGCGCCAGATGCGCGCCCAGTACCTCGACCGCATGGACATCGAGCGCGAGCGCGGCATCACGATCAAATCCCAGGCGGTCCGCCTGCCGTGGGCCCCCACCGAGGGCGAGGACAAGGGGACCCCCCACATCCTCAACATGATCGACACCCCCGGACACGTCGACTTCACCTACGAGGTGTCCCGCTCGCTGGCCGCGTGCGAGGGGTGCATCCTCCTGGTCGACGCCGCCCAGGGCATCGAGGCCCAGACGCTCGCCAACCTCTACCTGGCGATGGAGAACGACCTCACGATCATCCCCGTCCTCAACAAGATCGACCTCCCGGCCGCCCAGCCGGAGAAGTTCGCCGCCGAGCTGGCGCACCTCATCGGCTGCGACCCGTCGGAGGTGCTGAAGGTCTCCGCCAAGACCGGCGAGGGCGTCGAGGCGCTGCTGGACGAGGTCGTGCGGCAGGTCCCGGCCCCGGTCGGCGTCGCGGACGCCCCCGCCCGCGCGATGATCTTCGACTCGGTCTACGACGCCTACCGGGGCGTCGTGACGTACGTGAAGGTCGTCGACGGCAAGCTCTCCCGGCGCGAGCGCATCCAGATGATGTCCACCGGCGCCGCCCACGAGCTGCTGGAGATCGGCACCAACAGCCCGGAGATGCTCCCCGCCGACGGCCTGTCCGTCGGTGAGGTGGGCTACCTGATCACCGGCGTGAAGGACGTGCGCCAGTCCAAGGTCGGCGACACCATCACCCAGTTCTCCAAGGGAGCCACCGAGCCGCTGGGCGGCTACAAGGACCCCAAGCCGATGGTGTTCTCCGGCCTGTACCCGCTGGACGGCTCGGACTATCCCGAGCTGCGCGACGCCCTGGACAAGCTCCAGCTCAACGACGCCGCGCTGGTCTACGAGCCGGAGACGTCCGCCGCCCTCGGCTTCGGCTTCCGCGTGGGCTTCCTCGGCCTGCTGCACCTGGAGGTCATCCGCGAGCGTCTGGAGCGCGAGTTCGGGCTCGACCTGATCGCCACCGCGCCCAACGTGGTCTACCGCGTGGACATGGAGGACGGCACCGAGCACATCGTCACCAACCCCAGCGAGTACCCGACGGGCAAGGTCGCCCAGGTGCACGAGCCGGTCGTCCGCGCGACGGTGCTGACGCCGAACGACTTCGTCGGCGCCGTGATGGAGCTGTGCCAGTCGCGGCGCGGCAACCTGCTGGGCATGGACTACCTGTCCGAGGACCGCGTCGAGCTGCGCTACACCCTTCCGCTGGCGGAGATCGTCTTCGACTTCTTCGACGCGCTCAAGTCCAAGACCCGCGGTTACGCCTCGCTCGACTACGAGCCGACCAGCGAGCAGACCGCCGACCTGGTCAAGGTCGACATCCTGCTGCACGGCGACAAGGTGGACGCCTTCTCTGCGATCGTCCACAAGGACAAGGCGTACAGCTACGGGGTCAGGATGGCCTCCAAGCTGCGCGAACTCATCCCCCGGCAGCAGTTCGAGGTCCCCATCCAGGCGGCCATCGGCTCGCGCGTCATCGCCCGCGAGACCGTCCGCGCCATCCGCAAGGACGTGCTCGCCAAGTGCTACGGCGGTGACATCTCCCGCAAGCGGAAGCTGCTGGAGAAGCAGAAGGAGGGCAAGAAGCGCATGAAGGTGGTGGGCCGGGTGGAGGTCCCGCAGGAGGCCTTCATCGCCGCGCTCTCCTCGGACTCCGACGGCGGCGGCGACACCAAGGGCAAGAAGTAGGGCCCGCCCGGGGCCGGCCCGTACGGCCGGAGCCGCGGGACGGAGTGTCCGTGAGGGCGCCCGCGGGCCCACGTGGGCCCGCGGGCGCCCTCACACGTACGGACCCGTGTGCGGGTGCACGGGCGGGTGGTGAGGTATGTGGTGTATGTATCGCACAGGTCACGGCTTCACGTAGGCGGTGTGCAAGCTCTTTCACGGCGGGGTCTTCCGCCTTAGGCTGATCGCCCGCTCGGTTGTTACTCGCGAGTCACTCAATACGCACAGAGCAGCACGCACAGCACGGGATCGTTGCACCCCTTCCCACCCCAGCACTCGCGGTGGGCCGAGCCTTGGAGTCACCCCCTGCACCGTCGCGGGCCCCGGAGGATGTTGTGAGCGACAACCAGTCCCTGATCCAGAACCGTCCGCCCTCGGTGGCGAACCTCTTCCTGGAGCGCATCGAGGCGACCCCGGACGGGGAGGCGTACCGCTACCCCGTGCCCCCCGCCTCGGGCGAGGGGCCGGACGAGTGGCGCTCCTACACCTGGGGCGAGGCCGCGCGGCGCGTCTTCTCGATCGCCGCGGGCCTGATGGACCTGGGTGTCAGGCCCGAGGAGCGGGTCGCCATCGCCTCCAACACCCGGGTCGACTGGATCCTGTGCGACCTGGGAGTGCTGTGCGCCGGAGCGGCCACCACGACCGTCTATCCCAGCACCAACGCCGAGGAGACCGCCTACATCCTCGCCGACTCCGAGAGCCGTGTGCTGATCGCCGAGGACGCCGGGCAGCTCGCCAAGGCCCGCGAGCGCCGCGCGGAGCTGCCGGACCTCGCCCATGTCGTTGTCATCGAGGCGGAGGGCGCCGTGGCCGCCGAGGGCGACCCGGAGGGCTGGGCGCTGTCGCTGGACGAGCTGTGCAAGCGCGGTGAGGCGTACCTCGAGGAGCACCCCGAGGCGGTCAAGGAGACCGTCGGCGCCCTGCGCTCCGAGCAGCTCGCCACCCTGATCTACACCTCCGGCACCACCGGCCGGCCCAAGGGCGTACGGCTGCCGCACGACGCCTGGTCCTACATGGCCAAGGCCATCGCCGCGACCGAGCTGGTCCGCGCCGAGGACGTGCAGTACCTGTGGCTTCCGCTGGCGCACGTGTTCGGCAAGGTGCTCACCGCGGCCCAGATCGAGGTCGGCCACGTCACCGCCGTGGACGGCCGGGTCGACAAGATCATCGAGAACCTCCCGGTCGTGCGGCCCACCTACATGGCAGCCGTCCCCCGGATCTTCGAGAAGGTCTACAACGGGGTCGCCGCCAAGGCGCGGGCGGGCGGCGGCGTCAAGTACAAGATCTTCAAGTGGGCCGCCGGGGTCGCGCGCGAGTACGCCAAGGTCACCCAGGACAACTTCCGCCGCACCGGCACGGCCTCCGCGCCCGCCGGCCTGAAGGTGAGGCACGGGGTCGCCGACAAGCTCGTCTACGCCAAGCTCCGCGAGGCCTTCGGCGGAAGGCTGCGCGCCTGCGTCTCCGGCTCCGCCGCCCTGGCCCCGGAGATCGGCTACTTCTTCGCCGGTGCCGGCGTCCACATCCTGGAGGGCTACGGCCTCACCGAGTCCAGTGCCGCCAGCTTCGTCAACCCCGGCGAGGCGTACCGCACCGGCACGGTCGGCAAGCCGCTGCCCGGTACCGAGGTGCGCATCGCCGAGGACGGCGAGATCCTGCTGCGCGGCCCCGGCATCATGCAGGGCTACCACAGGCTGCCGGAGAAGACCGCCGAGGTCCTGGAGGAGGACGGCTGGTTCCACACCGGCGACATCGGCGAGCTGTCGGAGGACGGCTACCTGCGGATCACCGACCGCAAGAAGGACCTGATCAAGACCTCCGGCGGCAAGTACATCGCCCCGGCCGAGGTCGAGGGGCAGTTCAAGGCGATCTGCCCCTACGTCTCCAACATCCTGGTGCACGGCGCCGACCGCAACTACTGCACCGCGCTCATCGCGCTCGACGAGCCCACCATCATGGGCTGGGCCGAGGAGCACGGGATGGGCGGGAAGAGCTACGCGGAGGTCGTCGGCTCCGAGCAGGTGCACAAGCTCGTCGACGGTTACGTCCAGCGCCTCAACGAAGGGCTCCAGCGCTGGCAGACGATCAAGAAGTTCCGGGTCCTGCCGCGCGACCTGGACATCGAGCACGGTGAGCTCACCCCGAGCCTGAAGCTGAAGAGGCCCGCGGTGGAGAAGAAGTTCGGCCACCTGATCGAGGAGATGTACGCGGGCTCCCGCGAGTCGTGAGACCGGGGGCGCGCCGCCCCCGCGGCCCGCCCCCGCCCCCCCCGGACCGCCCCCGTCGCGCACCGGCGCACGACGGGGGCGGCCGTCCGCGATGATGTGCCGGTGGCTCGTCTCATCAGCACGCCGATCTCGGCCCTCGGCGTCCTGGGCGCCCTGCTGATCCTCGCCATGGCCGTCGACGACCACCGGGCCGGGGCGTCGCCTCTGTGGGTGGCGGCGGCCGTCCTCCTCCTCGCGGCCCTCCTCGCGCTCGTGCGCGACATTCGTGCCGCCCGCCGGGCGGCCGGCCCGGGAGAGGCAGGGTGGTGGGCGGGAGAGGCAGGGTGGTGGGCGGGAGAGGCAGGGTGGTGGGCGGGAGACGGGCTGAGGCGGATCGGCCGGCTCCCGGGCCGCTCAGTCCACCAACTCGCGGACCACCGCGTCGGCCAGCAGCCGGCCGCGCAGGGTCAGCGCCGCGCGTCCGCGCTCGTACGCCTCCGGGCGCAGCAGCCCGCCCGCCAGCGCCCGCTCGGCGGCGCGCGCCCCGGCCGGGGCCAGGACGTCCAGCGGTACGCCGTCCACCAGCCGCAGTTCCAGCAGGATCCGCTCCACGCGCCGGGCCCCGTCGTCCAGCACCTCGCGGCCCACGCCCGGTGAACGGCCCTCGGCGAGCGCCTGGGCGTACGTGCCGGGGTGCTTGGCGTTCCACCAGCGCACCCCGCCGACGTGGCTGTGCGCCCCCGGACCGGCGCCCCACCAGTCGGCGCCCGTCCAGTACAGCTCGTTGTGGCGGCAGCGGGCGGCCCGCGTCACCGCCCAGTTCGACACCTCGTACCAGTCGAGACCGGCCGCCGACAGCGTCTCCTCGGCGATCAGGTAGCGGTCGGCGTGCACGTCGTCGTCCGTCATCGGCACCTCGCCGCGCCGGATGCGGGAGGCCAGCCGCGTGCCGTCCTCCACGATCAGCGCGTACGCCGAGACGTGGTCGGGCCCGGCTCCGAGAGCGGCCTCCAGCGAGGCCCGCCAGTCGTCGTCGCTCTCGCCCGGGGTGCCGTAGATCAGGTCCAGGTTGACGTGCTCGAAGCCCGCCGCGCGGGCCTCGGCCACACACGCCTCGGGGCGGCCCGGGGTGTGGGTGCGGTCCAGCACGGCCAGCACGTGGCGCCGGGCGCTCTGCATGCCGAAGGAGATCCGGTTGAAGCCCGTCTCGCGCAGTTCGGCCAGGTACGCCGGGCCGACGGACTCCGGATTGGCCTCCGTGGTGATCTCGGCGCCTTCCGCCAGCCCGAACTCCTCGCGGATCACGGCCAGCATCCGCCCCAGGTCGGCGGCGGGCAGCAGAGTGGGGGTGCCGCCGCCGACGAAGACCGTCTCCACCGGCCGGGGGTCGTCGCCGAGTGTCTTGCGGGCCAGCCGCACCTCCTCGGCCAGCGTCCGCGCGTAGTTCTCCCGCGAGGCGAGCGCGCCTTCGGAGCCGCGCAGCTCGCTCGCGGTGTAGGTGTTGAAGTCGCAGTAGCCGCAGCGCGTCGCGCAGTACGGCACGTGCAGGTAGAAGCCGAGGGGGCGCCGCGCCGCGTCCGCCAGGGCGTGCGCGGGCAGGGAACCGTCGGCGGGGACGGGCTCGCCGTCGGGCAGTGCGGAAGGCATGGGATCCATTCTCCCGCACCCGCCCCGCACCCGCCCCGGACCGAGTCAAGCACGGGGGCCCGGGGCCGGCTCACGGGCCGGCGGGCCCGCCCGCCGGCCCGCCCACCGTGACGTGGTCGATCAGCCGCTCGACCGGGCCGAGCAGTCCCGGCTCCAGGTCCCTGTAGTCGCGTACGCTCCCCAGGATCCGCTTCCACGCCGCGCCGGTGTTCTCCGGCCAGCCCAGCGCCCGGCACACCCCCGTCTTCCAGTCCTGGCCGCGCGGCACCCGGGGCCAGGCGTCGATGCCCAGCGCGGACGGCTTCACCGCCTCCCAGACGTCGATGTACGGGTGGCCGACGACCAGCACGTTCTCGCCGGTGACCCGATCGGCGATCCGGGACTCCTTGGAGCCGGGCACCAGGTGGTCCACCAGCACTCCCAGCCGGGCCCCGGGGGTGGGACCGAAGGCCTCCACGACCGCCGGGAGGTCGTCCACGCCCTCCAGGTACTCCACGACCACGCCCTCGATCCGCAGGTCGTCGCCCCAGACCTTCTCCACCAGCTCCGCGTCGTGGCGCCCCTCGACGTAGATGCGCCCCGCCCGCGCCACCCGTGCTCGGGCGCCCGGCACCGCCACCGAACCCGATGCCGTGCGCCGGGGCGCCTCCGGGGCGGGCGGGGCGACCGCCCGCGGCCGGACTAGGGTGACGGTCTTACCCTCCAGCAGGAAGCCGCGCGGCTCCATCGGGAAGACCCGGTGCTTGCCGAAGCGGTCCTCCAGCGTGACGGTGAACCCCTGCGCCGTCTTCTCGCAGCGCACCACGGCCCCGCAGAAGCCGGTCGTGACCTCCTCCACCACCAGATCCGGCTCGGCGGGCACCTCGGGCGCGGGCCTGTGATTCCCCGGGGTCCGCTTCCACGGCGGGGTCATGTCGGGGTCGTACCGTCTGCTGCGCATGCGGTCATTGTGTCTCTCCTCGTGGACACCCCGGCCTTCAGGCCGGGGTGGGGGTGCCCCCGCTTGCGGGGGAGAAACGAAGCCCCCGCGGGGCAGGGCAGGGAAAGCCGGTTCGCCGCCAGGGTGGACCGGTGTGCACCGGCCACCGGCCGACCCCCGGCACTTACCAGGGCTCTTGCGGAAAGCCCGGCGTTGTCGCACGCCAGCACGCCAAGGTGGCGGACCGGCGCCGGGACTGGCACCACAAGGCATCCACACAGATCATTCGCGACGACCAGGCGGCGTACGTGGAAGACCTCGCGGTGTCCGGCCCGGGACGCACCCGTCTTGCCAAGTCCGTGCACGACGCGGGATGGTCCGCGTTCGTCGGCATGCTGGAGTACAAGGCGGCTCTGCACGGCCGCACCTTCGCCAAGGCGGACCGGGCCTTTCCCTTCTCGCGGGTCTGCTCGGCCTGCGGATTCGGGGACGGCCCCAAGCCCCTCCACGTCCGGCGGTGGACGTGCAGCCGGTGCGGCACAGTGCACGACCGGGACCACAACGCAGCCCGCGATGTCCTCTTCGAAGGACGCCGAATCGTCACCGCCGGACGGGCGGAGACACCAAACGCCTGTGGAGCGCCGGTAAGACGGGCACACGTGCCCGCACAGCGCGGTGAAGCAGGAAGCCTCCGGAAGGGTCGGACGACCCGGGCCGGAATCCCTGGACTTTGGGCCAGGGAGCACGTCAAGCGATCCCCACCGTGAAACCCGAGGCGGAACCCCTCCGCGGTACCCGTCACACGGTGCCGAAGCGCTCCGCCAGCGCGTCGCGCTGGGCGCGGACGAAGGCGGCGTCCACCACCGCCCCGTGTCCCGGCACGTACCGCGCCTCCTCGCCGCCCAGGTAGAGCAGCCGGTCCAGCGCGGCCGGCCAGTGGACGGGGTGGGAGTCCGGGCCCGCCTGCGGCGCGCCGGACTCCTCCACCAGATCGCCGCAGAAGACCACGTCCGGTCCGCCGAGGACGCCGGGGACCACGACGGCCAGGTCGTGGGCGGTGTGCGCCGGGCCGACGTTCGCCAGGAGCGCCTCCCGGCCGCCCAGCGGGACGGTCAGCTCGCCGGCCACCCGGTGGTGCGGGTGGACGAGCACGTCGACCGCCTCGGCCGCCTCCTCCGGGTCCACACCGTGCCGTACGGCGTCCTCGCGCAGCCCGTCCTTCGAGTGCGCCAGCAGGTCCTCGATCCCCACCGCCCCGTAGACCTCCACCCCGGCGAAGGCCGAGGCGCCCAGGACGTGGTCGAAGTGCGGATGGGTCAGCGCCACATGGGTCACCGGCAGCCCGAAGCGCTCGTGCAGGTACCGCCGGACGCGCGCGCCGTCACCCAGCGTCGCGCCCGTGTCGACCACCAGCACCCCCGACTCCCCCGCGACGGCCCCGACCGTCTCGTCCCAGCCGGGCATGCGGCGGCGTACGACTCCAGGCGACAGCTCTTCCCAATCCGTCTCCATACCGCGACGCTAGCGCCATCACGCGGGCGGTGCCCGCCGGGATGTGGTGCGGATCGCCCTCCCGGTCGGCGCCCGCCCTTGCCCTGGCCGTGGTCACCGGCCGTACACTGGCACAGGGCGACTGGCACTCACCGGCTGAGAGTGCCAGGAAAGAGGACCGGGAAGAGACGGCCGGACGGGAGGTGCGCCCAGATGCTCAGCGAACGCAGACTCGAAGTCCTGCGCGCCATCGTCCAGGACTACGTGGGCACACAGGAGCCGGTGGGGTCCAAGGCGCTGACCGAGCGGCACAATCTCCAGGTCTCCCCGGCCACCGTGCGCAACGACATGGCGGCCCTGGAGGACGAGGGGTACATCGCACAGCCGCACACCAGCGCGGGCCGTGTCCCCACCGACAGGGGGTACCGCCTGTTCGTCGACAAGCTGGCGGGCGTCAAGCCGCTGTCCAAGCCGGAGCGCCGGGCGATCCAGAACTTCCTGGAGGACGCCGTCGACCTCGACGACGTCGTCAGCCGCACCGTGCGGCTGCTGGCCCAGCTCACCCGCCAGGTCGCCGTCGTCCAGTACCCCTCGCTGACCCGCTCGACCGTCCGCCACGTCGAGCTGCTGCTTCTGGCCCCCGCGCGTCTGATGCTCGTACTGATCACGGACACCGGGCGGGTCGAGCAGCGCATGGTGGACTGCCCGGCCCCCATCTCGGAGTCGTCCCTGGCCGATCTGCGCGCCCGGCTCAACAGCCGGGTGGTCGGCGAGCGCTTCTCGGAGGTGCCCGGGCTGGTGCAGGATCTGCCGGAGTCCTTCGACCAGGAGGACCGCGGCACGGTGTCGACCGTGCTCGCCACCCTTCTGGAGACGCTGGTGGAGGAGACCGAGGAGCGGCTGATGATCGGCGGCACCGCCAATCTCACCCACTTCGTGCACGACTTCCCGCTGACCATCCGGCCGGTGCTGGAAGCTCTGGAGGAGCAGGTCGTCCTGCTCAAACTGCTGGGGGAGGCGAAGGATCCGGGCATGACGGTGCGAATCGGCCATGAGAATGCTCACGAGGGGCTGACTTCAACGTCGGTCGTCTCGGTCGGTTACGGTTCGGGAGACGAGGCGGTCGCCAAGCTCGGTGTGGTCGGGCCGACCCGCATGGACTACCCCGGAACGATGGGAGCGGTACGCGCAGTGGCACGTTACGTCGGACAGATTCTCGCGGAGTCGTAAGTGGCAACCGACTACTACGCGGTCCTGGGCGTGCAGCGCGATGCCTCGCAGGACGAGATCAAGAAGGCCTTCCGCCGGCTCGCGCGCGAACTGCACCCTGACGTCAACCCGGACCCGAAGACGCAGGAGCGGTTCAAGGAGATCAACACCGCCTACGAGGTGCTCTCCGACCCGCAGAAGAAGCAGATGTACGACCTCGGCGGCGACCCCACGGGCGGCGCGGGCCGGGGCGGCGGCTTCGGCGGGGGATTCGGGAACTTCTCCGACATCATGGACGCCTTCTTCGGCGCCGCCTCCCAGCGCGGGCCGAGGTCCCGTACCCGGCGTGGCCAGGACGCCATGATCCGGCTCGACATCGAGCTGGACGAGGCGGCCTTCGGCACCACCAAGGACATCCAGGTGGACACGGCGGTCGTCTGCACCACGTGCAGCGGCGAGGGGGCGGCCCCGGGTACCTCCGCGCAGACGTGCGACATGTGCCGCGGCCGCGGCGAGGTCTCGCAGGTCACCCGGTCCTTCCTGGGCCAGGTCATGACCTCGCGCCCCTGCCCGCAGTGCCAGGGCTTCGGCACGGTCGTGCCCACCCCCTGCCCGGAGTGCGCCGGCGACGGCCGGGTGCGCTCGCGGCGCAACCTGACGGTGAAGATCCCCGCCGGCGTCGACAACGGCACCCGCATCCAGCTCGCCGGCGAGGGCGAGGTCGGCCCGGGCGGCGGCCCGGCGGGCGACCTGTACGTCGAGATCCACGAGGCGCCGCACCCGGTCTTCCAGCGGCGCGGCGACGACCTGCACTGCACGGTCACCATCCCCATGACGGCGGCGTCGCTGGGTACCAAGGTCCCGCTGGAGACGCTGGACGGCCTGGAGGAGGTCGACATCCGGCCCGGCACCCAGTCCGGCCAGTCGATCCCGCTCCACCAGCGCGGCGTGACGCATCTGCGCGGTGGCGGTCGCGGCGACCTGATCGTCCATGTGGAGGTCCAGACGCCGAACAAGCTGGACCCGGAGCAGGAGGAGCTGCTGCGCCGCCTGGCCAAGCTGCGGGGCGAGGAGCGGCCGACGGGCCAGTTCCAGCCGGGACAGCAGGGGCTGTTCTCGCGGCTGAAGGATGCGTTCAACGGTCGTTGAGGCGGGGCGGCCGGGGGTCCGGGGGTCGCCCCCGGCGGGCGTGGCAGGATGCCGTCATGCCCACCGAGCTGATCACCCCGGCCGCCCGGCCGGGGCACCACGCCTGGCGGCCCGCGTGACCGCCCCGGTCTTCCTGGCCGAGACCGCCGTCCTGGCCGGTGCCGCTCCCGGCGCCGTGCTGACGCTGGAGGGACCCGAGGGCCGGCACGCCGTCGCGGTGCGACGGCTGCGCGCCGGCGAGGAGATCGTCCTCACCGACGGTGCGGGCGCCGGGGCCTTCGGCACCGTGGCGGCCGTCGAGGGGAAGGACCGGCTGGAGGTCGCCGTCGCCGGGGTGCGCACCGAGCCGGAGCCGCGCCCGCGGATCACCGTCGTCCAGGCCCTGCCCAAGGGCGACCGCGGCGAGCTGGCCGTGGAGACGATGACGGAGACGGGCGTGGACGCGATCGTGCCCTGGGCCGCGTCGCGCTGCGTCACGCGGTGGCGGGGCGAGCGCGGGCAGAAGGCGCTGCGCAAGTGGCGTTCCACCGCGCGAGAGGCCGGCAAGCAGTCGCGCAGGCTGCGCTTCCCGGAGGTCGCCGAGCCGGCCACCACCCGGCAGTTGCTCCCGCTGCTGTCGTCCGCCGCCTTCGCCGCGGTCCTCCACGAGGAGGGCTCACGTCCGCTGGCGACCGCCGAACTGCCCGCCGAGGGCGAGCTGGTGCTCGTCGTCGGCCCGGAGGGCGGGGTCGACCCGGAGGAGCTGGACGCCTTCGCGCAGGCGGGCGCGGGCCCGTACCGGCTGGGCCCGAGCGTGCTGCGCACCTCCACGGCTGGTACGGCGGCGGCGGCGCTGCTGCTGGGACGTACCGGCCGCTGGTCCTGATCACCCGCGTCGCGGGCGGGGTACGATCGGCGCTGCGTGACCACCGACCGACCCACCTCACAGCGGGAGGCGCCACCGTGGCGGAGGAACCGCAGGCGGACTGCCTGTTCTGCAAGATCGTCGCGGGGGACGTCCCGGCGACGATCGTCCACGAGACAGACACCACGCTCGCCTTCCGGGACATCAACCCGCAGGCGCCCACCCATGTGCTGGTCATCCCCAAGGAGCACCACCCCGACGCCGCCGCGCTGGCCGCCGCCGCCCCGCAGCTTGCCGCCGACGTGCTGCGCGCGGCGGGCGAGGTCGCCGAGCAGGAGAACATCGCCCCGCCCGGGGGCGCCGCCGTCGGTTACCGGATCGTCTTCAACACCGGCGCGGGCGCCGGGCAGACCGTCTGGCACGCGCATGCCCACGTCCTCGGCGGACGCGGCCTGAACTGGCCCCCCGGGTAAGCCCGTTGTCCGTACGCGAACTGGTCGTGCTGGGCACCGCCAGCCAGGTGCCCACCCGCCGGCGCAACCACAACGGCTACGTACTGCGCTGGGACGGCGAGGCGCTGCTGTTCGACCCCGGGGAGGGCACCCAGCGCCAGATGCTCCGCGCGGGCGTGGCCGCCCACGACCTCACCCGGCTGTGCGTCACCCACTTCCACGGCGACCACAGCCTGGGGCTGGCCGGGGTCATCCAGCGCATCAACCTCGACCGGGTGCCGCACCCGGTCACGGCGCACTACCCGGCGAGCGGGCAGCGCTTCTTCGACCGCCTGCGGTACGCCACCGCCTACCGGGAGACGGCCGAGCTGCGCGAGGAGCCGGTCGCCGCCGACGGCACGCTGGCCGCCACCGCGGCGTACACGCTCCAGGCGCGGCGCCTGTCCCATCCGGTGGAGTCCTACGGCTACCGCCTGGCCGAGCCCGACGGGCGCCGGATGCTGCCCGGGCGGCTCGCCGCCCACGGCATCCACGGCCCGGACGTCGGCCGTATCCAGCGCGAGGGCGAGCTGCGCGGGGTAACCCTCGACGAGGTGAGCGAGACCCGCCCCGGGCAGTGCTTCGCCTTCGTGATGGACACCCGGCTGTGCGACGGCGTGTACGCGCTCGCCGAGGGCTGCGACATGCTGGTCATCGAGGCCACCTTCCTCGACGAGGAGGAGGCCCTGGCGCGGGAGTACGGCCACCTCACCGCGGGCCAGGCGGCCTCCGCCGCGGCGCGGTCGGGGGTGCGGCACCTGGTGCTCACGCACTTCTCGCAGCGTTACGACGACCCGGCCCGGTTCGCCGCCCAGGCCCGGGAGGCGGGGTTCACCGGGGAGCTGACCGTGGCCGAGGACCTGACGCGGGTGCCGCTGCCCCGGCGGCGCTGACCACCGCCCACGCCGCCCCGCCCACGCCGCCCCGCGCGCGCCCTCTCCGCGCACGTCCCCTCCGCGACCGCGCCCGCGCGCGCCCGCTTCCGGAAGCGTACGGGCACCCTTGACGCCCTCCTCCGCCGTGCCTAGTCTCCGTCTCCGTACGTGGGCGGAGTTCACGTAGGAGAACAGGCCGGTGGTGGGGCGGCCCCGGCCCCGGAAGCCCGCCGTCGGCCCCGACCCGACAGGAGTCGCCGGTGAAGGACCTGACCATCGCCGAGGTGCGCCTGACCCCGATCCTCGTCGCCGACCCGCCCCTGCTCAACACCCAGGGCGTCCACCAGCCGCACACCCCGCGCCTGATCGTCGAGGTGGTCACGGCCGGCGGCGTCACCGGGGTCGGGGAGACCTGCGGCGACACCAAGTACCTGGAGCCGGCACGCTCCTTCGCCCGGCGGCTGCCCGGACACCCGGTCAGCGACCTGAACGGGCTGCTCGCCCTCGCCGGCGGAATCCCCCTGGGCGGCCACCGGACGGACGGCTCGGTGGACGTCGGCGGGCTGCGCGGCGTCCAGACCGCCGGCAAGCTGCGGCTGTCCGTCGTCTCCGGCTTCGAGGTGGCCTGTCTGGACGCCCTGGGCAAGACACTGCTGATGCTGGCGCTGCCCGGCTCGGCGGGAGGGTGCGCGACCGGGTCGAGTACAGCGCCCACCTGTTCTACCGCTGGGCCGCACACCCCGGTGGCGCGGCGGACGGGAGCGACGACTGGGGCGCGGCCTTCGACCCGGCCGGGATCGTCGCCCAGGCCCGCCGTTTCGCGGCCGACCACGGCTTCGGCTCCTTCAAGCTCAAGGGCGGGGTCTTCCCGCCCGGGGAGGAGACCGCCGCCGTCCGGGCGCTCGCCGAGGCCTTACCCGGCAGTCCCCTGCGCCTGGACCCCAACGGCGCCTGGTCGGTGGAGACCTCGCTGAAGGTCGCGGAAGAACTGCGCGACGTGCTGGAGTACCTGGAGGACCCGACCGCCGGCACGCCCGCGATGGCCGAGGTCGCCGCACGGGCCGGAGGGCTGCCGCTGGCCACCAACATGTGCGTGACCACCTTCCCGGAGATCGCCGGGGCGTTCACCGCCGGCGCCGTCCAGGTGCTGCTCAGCGACCACCACTACTGGGGAGGGCTGCGCAGCACCCAGCAACTGGCCGCGGTCTGCCGCGCCTTCGGCGTCGGGGTGTCCATGCACTCCAACACCCACCTGGGCGTCAGCCTCGCCGCCATGACCCATGTCGCCGCCACCGTCCCCGGCCTGGGGCACGCCTGCGACACCCACTACCCCTGGCAGACCGAGGACGTGCTCACCGAGCGCATCGCCTTCCGCGAGGGCGCCGTCGCCGTCCCCGACGCCCCCGGCCTGGGCGTCACCCTCGACCGCGACCGCCTCGGTGCCCTCCACCGCCGCTGGCTGGCCGACGACGGCTCGATGCGCGACCGGGACGACGCCGCCGCCATGCGCCGGGCCGACCCGGACTGGAGAGCCCCCTCCGTACCGCGCTGGTGACGCCGTCCGCAACCCGCCGGTGGCCTTCCGCGCCGATCGTGCACACTGGCCGCATGCTCGACCCGCTCGCCGCGCTCCGCACCCCCGACGACCCGCCCTGCGATGTCTATCTGACCGGGACGGTCTTCCTGGACATCATCTTCACGGGCCTGGACTCGGCGCCGGTGCGCGGCACCGAGTCCTGGGCGCGGGGCATGGGGTCGAGCCCCGGCGGCGTCGCCAACATGGCCACCGCCCTGGCCCGGCTCGGCCTGCGCACCTCGCTCGCCGCCGCCTTCGGCGACGACATGTACGGCGAGTACTGCTGGGAGGCGCTGGAGAAGGGCGAGGGCATCGACCTGTCGCTGTCGCGCACCGCGCCCGGCTGGCACTCGCCGGTCACCGTCTCGATGGCCTACGAGGGCGAGCGGACGATGGTCTCCCACGGGCACGAGGCCCCCCGGCCCGAGGAGCCCGCCCCCGGCGACCCGCCCGCCGCCCGCGCCTGCGTCGCCCCCCTCCAGCCCGGCAGGCGACAGGAGTGGATCGCACGGGCGGCCCGGGCCGGCAGCCGGGTCTTCGCCGACGTCGGCTGGGACGAGACCGGCCGCTGGGACCCGGAGGACCTCGCCGACCTGGAGCACTGCGAGGCGTTCCTGCCCAACGCCGGGGAGGCGATGGGCTACACCCGCACCGACTGCCCCCGCGCCGCCGCACGCCGCCTCGCGGACCGGGTGCCGCTGGCGGTGGTGACGATGGGGGCCGAGGGCGCCGTCGCAGTGGACGGCGCCACGGGCGAGACCGCCGAGGTGCCCGCCATCTCGGTGGGGACGCTGGACCCCACCGGCGCCGGTGACGTGTTCGTGGCGGGCTTCGTCACCGGCACCCTGGCGGGCTGGCCGCTGGCCGACCGGCTGGCCTTCGCGGGGCTCACCGCCGCCCTGTCGGTGCAGGAGTTCGGCGGCTCGCTGTCCGCGCCGGGCTGGGTCGAGATCGCCGCCTGGTGGCAGCGCGTGCGCGACTTCGACGAGCAGGATCCGGCCGCCCTGAGCCGCTACGGCTTCCTGGACGCCCTGCTGCCCGGCTGCGCCCGGCCGTGGCCGCTGCGCCGCGCGGTGCCGACCATCGGTTTCCGCAGGCCGTGACCCGCCCCGCGCCGGCGGTGACCCGTCCCCGAGCCGCCCGTGAGCCTTCCGCGGCGCCCGGGCGCGGGGCCGGGCATACAAATCGCTACTGACCTGTCAGCGCCACGTCGTACCCTGGAAGTCCAGGCGCGCGGCGCAGACAGACCGGCGACACAGCAGCGACAGAGAGGGACGCGCAGGCCACAGAGCCGGCCCATGACTCAGACACAGACGGACCAGGCACGGTCCAACCAAGCGAGTGCCCGTTTCACCGTTCCGGCCAAGCACCCGATGGTGACGGTGCTGGGTTCCGGCGACTCCCTCCTGCGCGTGATCGAGAAGGCCTTCCCGTCGACGGACATCCACGTCCGCGGGAACGAGATCACCGCGACCGGCGAGGCGGCGGAGGTCGAACTCGTCCAGCGGCTGTTCGACGAGATGATGCTGGTGCTGCGCACCGGCCAGCCGCTGACGGAGGACGCGGTGGAACGATCGATCGCCATGCTCCGCGACGCGGACAGCGGCGCCGACGAGACACCGGCCGAGGTGCTCACGCAGAACATCCTGTCCAACCGCGGCCGCACGATCCGCCCCAAGACGCTCAACCAGAAGCGCTACGTGGACGCGATCGACAAGCACACCGTCGTCTTCGGCATCGGCCCGGCGGGCACCGGCAAGACCTACCTCGCCATGGCCAAGGCGGTGCAGGCCCTGCAGTCCAAGCAGGTCACCCGCATCATCCTGACCCGGCCCGCCGTCGAGGCGGGGGAGCGGCTGGGCTTCCTGCCCGGCACCCTCTACGAGAAGATCGACCCGTATCTGCGGCCGCTGTACGACGCGCTGCACGACATGCTCGACCCCGACTCGATCCCGCGCCTGATGGCCGCCGGGACGATCGAGGTCGCGCCGCTGGCGTACATGCGCGGCCGGACGCTCAACGACGCCTTCATCATCCTGGACGAGGCGCAGAACACCAATCCCGAGCAGATGAAGATGTTCCTCACCCGGCTCGGCTTCGACTCCAAGATCGTGATCACCGGCGACGTCACCCAGGTCGACCTGCCCGGCGGCACCAGAAGCGGCCTGCGCCAGGTGCAGGAGATCCTCGAGGGCGTGGACGACGTCCACTTCTCCCGGCTCACCAGCACCGACGTCGTGCGGCACAAGCTGGTCGGCCGTATTGTCGACGCCTACCAGCGCTACGACGACAGCCACGGAACCACCGACGGCAGTGACCGAAAGTAACGGAAAGCAACCGCCACCCACATGTCGATCGACGTCAACAACGAGTCCGGCCGCGGGATCGACGAGCGGGCGATCCTCGACATCGCCCGCTACGCCCTCGCCCGGATGCGCATCCACCCGCTGTCGGAGCTGTCGGTGATCGCCGTCGACACCGACGCCATGGAGCAGCTCCACAAACAGTGGATGGACCTCCCCGGCCCGACCGACGTGATGTCCTTCCCCATGGACGAGCTGCGCCCGCCCCCCAAGGACGAGGACGAGCCGCCGCAGGGCCTCCTCGGCGACATCGTGCTCTGCCCCGACGTCGCCGAGAAGCAGGGCGCCGACGCCCCGACGAAGCACTCCATGGACGAGGAGCTCCAGATGCTCACCGTCCACGGGGTGCTCCACCTGCTCGGCTACGACCACGAGACACCCGGCGAGCGGACCGAGATGTTCGGCCTCCAGGCTGCGATCGTCGACGGCTGGCGCGCCGAGCGCGGCCTGGAAGGGCCCTCCCCGGCCCCGACGACGACATGAGCGCCCCGCTGATCGCCGCGGCGGCCCTGCTGGTCGGCCTCGCCTGGCTGGCGGCCTGCGCCGAGGCCGGCCTGGCCAGCACCACCAGCTACCGGGCCGAGGAGGCCGTACGCTCCGGGCGGCGCGGCGGAGGCAAACTGGCCGCCGTCGCCGCAGACCCCACCCGTTACCTCAACCTCGCCCTGCTGCTGCGGGTGGCCGCCGAGATGTCGGCCGGAGTCCTGGTCACCTACGGCTTCCTGCACACCTTCGACAGCACCTGGCAGGCACTGGCCGCCGCCGGCGGTGTGATGGTGCTCGTCTCCTACGTCGCCGTCGGCGTCTCGCCGCGCACCATCGGCCGCCAGCACCCCCTGAACACCGCCACGGCCGCCGCGTACGTGCTGCTGCCGCTCGCCCGCGTGCTCGGCCCGCTGCCGCAGTTGCTCATCCTCCTGGGCAACGCCCTGACCCCGGGCAAGGGCTTCCGCAAGGGCCCGTTCGCCACCGAGGCCGAACTGCGGGCCATGGTGGACCTGGCCGGGCGGGAGGCGCTGATCGAGGACGAGGAGCGCCGCATGGTGCACTCGGTCTTCGAACTGGGCGACACCCTGGTGCGCGAGGTGATGGTGCCGCGCACCGAGCTGGTCTCCATCGAGCGGTTCAAGACCATCCGCCAGGCGCTCACCCTGGCTCTGCGCTCGGGCTTCTCCCGTATCCCGGTGACCGGCGAGAACGAGGACGACATCGTCGGCATCGTCTACCTCAAGGACCTCTCCCGGAAGGTCCACATCAACCGCGAGACCGAGAACGACCTGGTCTCCACGGCCATGCGGTCGGCCGTCTTCGTCCCCGACACCAAGAACGCCGGCGACCTGCTGCGCGAGATGCAGAAGGACCGCAACCACGTCGCCGTCGTGATCGACGAGTACGGCGGCACCGCCGGGATCGTCACCATCGAGGACATCCTGGAGGAGATCGTCGGCGAGATCACCGACGAGTACGACCGGGAGCTGCCACCCGTCGAGGACCTGGGCGGCGGCCGCCACCGGGTCACCGCCCGCCTGGACCTGGGCGACCTGGGCGAGCTGTACGGCCTGGACCTGGAGGACGAGGACGTGGAGACGGTCGGCGGGCTGCTGGCCAAGCTCCTGGGCCGCGTCCCCATCGCGGGCGCCACGGCGACGGTGGAGGTGCCCGAGGGGCGCGGTGAGCACCGCGGCGGCCACCACGCGGACCACCGGGGCGAGCCGGCGCTGCGCGGCCTTCGGCTGACCGCCGAGTCCCCGGCCGGCCGCCGCAACCGCATCGTCACGGTCCTGGTCGAGCCGGTCCGCGCCCCCGCGCCGGAGCCGGAGGACGAGGCGGCGGCCGAGGCCGGCGGCTGACGGCCGGAGAGCGGCCGCCGCAAGAGGGCGCGGGCAGCCGGGAGGGGACGGCAGGGCGCCCGTTCCCGGTCCGGGCCGCCCTCCGCGCGGTGAGCACATATGCTCACCCGCATGAGCGAAGCCGCCGACCTGGATCCCGAAGACCGCAAGATCGTCACCCTCGCGCGCAGCGCGCGGGCCCGCAACGCCGTGCCCGATGGGGCGGCCGTACGCGACGAGACCGGGCGCACGTACGTGGCCGGAACCGTCGCCCTGAAGTCGCTCCGGCTGAGCGCGCTGCAGACGGCCGTCGCGATGGCGGTGGCGTCCGGGGCCAAGTCCCTGGAGGCCGCCGCCGTGGTCTCCGAGGCGCCCGCCGTGCCCTCCGCCGATCTCGCCGCCGTCCACGACCTGGGTGGCCCGGCCACCCCGGTGCTGCTCGTCGGCCCCGACGGCACGGTCCGCTCCACCGTCACCGCGGGCTGAACCGCCGGGCGGGAGGCAGGGGGCGAGACGGCCGGTACCGGGGCACCCCGCGGATCGGGGAGAATGGCCACCATGAGCGACCGTTCCCTCTCCTCCCGGCCCGAGCAGCAGGCGGAGTCCGCGCCGCACCGCGCGGGCTTCGCCTGCTTCGTCGGCCGCCCCAACGCGGGCAAGTCGACCCTCACCAACGCCCTGGTGGGAACGAAGGTCGCGATCACCTCCAACCGTCCGCAGACCACCCGCCACACCGTGCGCGGCATCGTCCACCGACCCGACGCGCAACTCGTCCTGGTGGACACCCCCGGTCTGCACAAGCCGCGCACCCTGCTGGGCGAGCGCCTCAACGACGTGGTGCGCACCACCTGGGCCGAGGTCGACGTGATCGGCTTCTGCCTGCCGGCCGACCAGCGGATCGGCCCCGGCGACCGCTTCATCGCGGGGGAGCTGGCGGCCCTGAAGCGCACCCCGAAGGTCGCGATCGTCACCAAGACCGATCTGGTGGACTCCGGGGCACTGGCCGAGCAGCTCGTCGCCGTCGACCGGCTCGGCAAGGAACTGGGCACCGAGTGGGCCGAGATCGTCCCCGTCTCCGCCACCGCGGGCGACCAGGTGGGCCTGCTGGCCGATCTGCTCGTCCCCCTCCTGCCCGAGGGCCCGCAGCTGTACCCGGACGGCGACCTCACCGACGAGCCCGAGCAGGTCATGGTCGCCGAGCTCATCCGCGAGGCGGCGCTGGAAGGGGTGCGCGACGAGCTGCCGCACTCCATCGCCGTGGTGGTCGAGGAGATGACGCCGCGCGAGGGACGCCCGGCGGACCGGCCGCTGCTGGACGTCCACGCCAACGTCTTCATCGAGCGCCCCAGCCAGAAGGGCATCGTCATCGGCCCCAAGGGCGGCCGGCTCAAGGAGGTCGGGACCAAGTCCCGCAAGCAGATCGAGGCGCTGCTGGGCACCCCCGTCTACCTCGACCTGCACGTCAAGGTCGCCAAGGACTGGCAGCGCGACCCCAAGCAGCTTCGCAGGCTCGGTTTCTAGGGCCCGGCTCCCAGGGCCCGGCTCCCAGGGCCCGGCTTCCAGGGAACGGCTTCCGCGGACCGGCCCCCGTGCCCCGCGACGGCGGGAGGCGGGGGCCGGCTCCGTGCTCACCCATGTGGGTTCTCGCATACTGATACGCACCGCCACGCACCGTCCGCCTCGGTTACGCTGACTCGCATCATGCGTTTTGGGCTGCTTCTCCTTAGCTGCCGCGGCGAGGGCCTGTAGTCATACGGCCGACCCCCTCCCCGCGGAGTTCGGTGATGCCGTCGTCGGCCCCTTCGGAAAGCGTTTCGAAGCCCATCGCCCTCCACAGGAGCCCAGTCCACATGAGCAGTGATCCCTCCCGCGCAGGCCGCCCCACGCCCATCACCGCCGCCACGGTGACCCAGAAGCCGTCGGGCATGCCGATCCACCGCTACCGCGGCTACGAGGCCGTCGAGCTGCCCGACCGCGCCTGGCCCGACAACCGGATCACCAAGGCCCCCCGCTGGCTGTCCACCGACCTGCGCGACGGCAACCAGGCGCTGATCGACCCGATGTCGCCCGCACGCAAGCGCGAGATGTTCGACCTGCTGGTCCGCATGGGCTACAAGGAGATCGAGGTCGGCTTCCCCTCCTCCGGCCAGACCGACTTCGACTTCGTGCGCTCCATCATCGAAGAGGGCGCCGTCCCCGAGGACGTGACGATCTCGGTGCTGACCCAGGCCCGCGAGGACCTGATCGAGCGCACCGTGCAGTCCCTGGCCGGCGCCCACCGGGCCACGGTCCACCTGTACAACGCCACCGCCCCGGTCTTCCGCCGCGTGGTCTTCCGCGGCTCCAGGGACGACATCCGGCAGATCGCCGTGGACGGCACCCGCCTGGTGGTCGAGTACGCCGAGAAGCTGCTGGGCGACGAGACCGTCTTCGGCTACCAGTACAGCCCGGAGATCTTCACCGACACCGAGCTGGACTTCGCCCTGGAGGTCTGCGAGTCGGTCATGGACGTCTGGCAGCCCGAGGAGGGCCGCGAGATCATCCTGAACCTGCCCGCCACCGTCGAGCGCTCCACGCCCTCCACCCACGCCGACCGCTTCGAGTGGATGTCGCGGAACCTGTCGCGGCGCGGGTTCGTCTGCCTGTCCACCCACCCGCACAACGACCGCGGCACCGCCGTGGCCGCCGCCGAGCTGGCCGTGATGGCCGGCGCGGACCGGGTGGAGGGCTGCCTGTTCGGGCAGGGCGAGCGCACCGGCAACGTGGACCTGGTCACGCTGGGGATGAACCTGTTCAGCCAGGGCATCGACCCGCAGATCGACTTCGGCCGGATCGACGAGATCCGCCGCACCGCCGAGTACTGCAACCAGATGGAGGTCCACCCGCGCCACCCCTATGCGGGAGACCTGGTCTACACCGCCTTCTCCGGCTCCCACCAGGACGCCATCAAGAAGGGCTTCGAGGCCATGGAGGCCGGCGCGGCCGCGGCCGGCAAGCCGGTGGAGGAGACCGAGTGGGCGGTGCCGTACCTGCCCATCGACCCCAAGGACGTCGGGCGCTCCTACGAGGCGGTCATCCGCGTCAACTCCCAGTCCGGCAAGGGTGGCGTCTCCTACGTCCTGAAGAACGACCACAAGCTGGACCTGCCACGCCGGATGCAGATCGAGTTCTCGAAGATCATCCAGGCCAGGACCGACGCCGACGGCGGCGAGATCACCCCGGCGCAGATCTGGGAGACCTTCCGCGACGAGTACCTGCCCAATCCCGACAACCCCTGGGGCCGCATCCAGGTCCGCAACGGCCAGACCACCACCGACACCGACGGCGTGGACACCCTCACCGTCGAGGCGGCCGTCGACGGCACCGACACCGTGCTGACCGGCAGCGGCAACGGCCCGATCTCCGCGTTCTTCGACGCGCTGGAGGGCATCGGCGTCGACGCCCGGCTGCTGGACTATCAGGAGCACACCATGAGCGAGGGGGCCTCCGCGCAGGCCGCCTCGTACATCGAGTGCGCCATCGACGGCAAGGTGCTGTGGGGCATCGGCATCGACCCCAACACCACCCGCGCCTCGCTGAAGGCGATCGTCTCCGCCGTCAACCGCGCCTGCCGCTGACGGCCCGGCGGCCGCGCCCTCCGCGGCGAACACCGCCCGCCCCCGCCGGACGCCCGTCCGCCGGGGGCGGGCGTCCGGCGGCCCCCGCTCCGCCCGGCCCGGCGGCTCCGGGCCTCCCCGGCGCCCCATGCTTTCGCAAAGGTTTCCGCCCGGCGCACGGACGCCGCGAGACCCTTTCCGACCTGCTCGTACGTCCTCCGGCCCGGCCCGCAAGGGCCACAAGGGGAAGAGATGGGTGACCTCCGGGGTACTGACGGCGCCTCATCGATGTGGTTAACATCACGCCCACGCGGCAATGGCGCAGGAGCGTGACGGAGGTACGGCAGTGGTGCACTCCCGGGGCCGGGACGGCCGGAGACTACGGCTGGCGGGTGTCCGCACGGCCTGGCACACGGTCGACGACGGCGAGTTCTTCTGTCCCTCCTGCGGCGGCGACCGCAACTACAGACGCCGTACCGGGCGCCGCCGCCTGGTGGTGCTCGGCCTCCCCGTGCTGCCGCGCGGTGAGGCCGGGCCCGTGCTGGAGTGCGCGGCCTGCGAGGGACACTTCGGCACCGACACCCTCGACCACCCCACCACCACCCGGCTGGGCGCCATGCTCCGCGACGCCGTGCACGCCGTCGCGCTGGCGGTGCTGACGGTGGGCGGCTGCGAGGCACGTTCGGCCCGCGAGGCGGCCGTGGAGGGGGTGCGGTCCGCCGGCTTCACCGGCTGCTCCGAGGAGCAGCTGGTCGCCCTGTTCGCGGCGGTGGGCTCCGACGGGGTCACGATGGAGATAGAGCTGCACGAGGCCCTGGCCCCGCTCGCCCCGCACCTGGCCGGGCCCGGCCGCGAGAGCCTGCTGCTGCTGGGCGCCCGTATCGCGCTCGCCGACGGCCCGTACACCCCCGGCGAGCGCAGGACGCTGGGCCTGGTCGGCCGGACCCTGCGGCTGTGCGGGGAGGAGACCGACCGTCTGCTGGACGCCGCCCGCACCACCCCTTCCTGACGCTTCCCGGCCCAGCCCCTCCCCGGTCCGTGTCCCCCGGTCGGGGGAAGGGTGGGGGACAATGGGGGAATGAGTCTGTTCCGCGACGACGGCGTGGTCCTGCGCACCCAGAAGCTGGGCGAGGCCGACCGCATCATCACGCTGCTCACGCGCGGACACGGACGGGTGCGGGCCGTGGCCCGGGGCGTGCGGCGCACCAAGTCGAAGTTCGGGGCGCGGCTGGAGCCGTTCTCCCACGTCGACATCCAGTTCTTCGCGCGCGGCAGCGATCTGGTCGGCCGCAGCCTGCCGCTGTGCACCCAGACCGAGACCATCGCGCCGTACGGGCGGAACATCGTCACCGACTACGCCCGCTACACCGCCGGGACGGCCATGCTGGAGACGGCCGAGCGGTTCACCGACCACGAGGGCGAGCCCAACGTCCAGCAGTACCTGCTGCTGATCGGCGGTCTGCGCACCCTCGCCGCCGGCGAGCACGCCCCGGCACTGGTGCTGGACGCCTTCCTGCTGCGCTCCCTGGCCGTGGGCGGCTACGCGCCCAGCTTCGAGGCGTGTGCCCAGTGCGGGCTGCCCGGCCCCAACCGGTTCTTCTCCGTCGCCGCCGGCGGGGTGGTGTGCGCCGACTGCCGCAGGCCGGGCAGCGTCGTGCCGTCCCCCGACGCGCTGCGGCTGCTGGGCGCGCTGCTGACGGGTGACTGGGCGACCGCCGACGCGGCCGAGGCGCGGCACGTGCGCGAGGGCGGCGGACTGGTGTCGGCGTATCTGCACTGGCACCTGGAGCGGGGCCTGCGCTCCCTGCGCTACGTCGAGAAGACCTGAGGGAGCCGACCGGCTACGCTCCCGGTAACCCTTCCCCGTCCTCACCCAGGCGCGGCCTTCCCGGGCCCCGCCCGACTGGAGATGAACCGCATGGCACGGCGCGGAATGCTGTCCCGGCAGCGTCGCGAGTACCTCACCCCCGAACCGCACCCCTCGGGCGCGCGTCCGCCGCGCATCCCCGCCGACCTGGTACCAGGCCACGTGGCGGTCGTGATGGACGGCAACGGGCGCTGGGCCAAGCAGCGCGGGCTGCCGCGCACCGAGGGGCACAAGGTCGGCGAGGGCGTCGTGATGGACGTGCTCAAGGGCTGCCTGGAGATGGGCGTGAAGAACCTCTCCCTGTACGCCTTCTCCACCGAGAACTGGAAGCGGTCCCCCGAGGAGGTCCGCTTCCTGATGAACTTCAACCGCGACGTCATCCGCCGCCGCCGCGACGAGATGGACGCGCTCGGCATCCGCATCCGCTGGGTCGGCCGGATGCCCAAGCTGTGGAAGTCGGTCGTCCAGGAGCTCCAGGTGGCGCAGGAGCAGACGAAGGACAACGACGCCATGACGCTGTACTTCTGCGTCAACTACGGCGGCCGGGCCGAGATCGCCGACGCGGCGGCGGCCATCGCGGCGGACGTGCGGGCCGGGCGGCTGGACCCGTCGAAGGTGAACGAGAAGACCGTCGCGAAGTACCTGTACTACCCGGACATGCCGGACGTGGACCTCTTCGTGCGGCCCTCGGGCGAGCAGCGCACCTCCAACTACCTGATATGGCAGAGCGCGTACGCCGAGATGGTCTTCCAGGACGTGCTGTGGCCGGACTTCGACCGCCGCAACCTGTGGGAGGCGTGCCTGGAGTACGCCCGCCGCGACCGCCGCTTCGGCGGCGCGGCGCCCGCCCCGCCGGAGGGGACCGTACCGCCGCAGGTCTGACGCCGCGCTCCGGACGCGCGGAGCCGGACGCGCGGCGGCCCCGGCACTCCCGGTGGGGAGTGCCGGGGCCGCCGCGCCGGAGCCGTCAGGCCTTGGCGCTCCGGGCCGCGGCGCACTCGCCGCAGGTGCCGAAGATCTCGATGGTGTGGGCCACGTCCACGAAGCCGTGCTCCGTGGCGATGGAGTCCGCCCACTTCTCCACCGCGGGCCCCTCCACCTCCACGGCCTTGCCGCAGTTGCGGCAGACCAGATGGTGGTGGTGGTCGTCGCTGCTGCACCGGCGGTAGACGGCCTCGCCCTCGTCGGTGCGCAGCACGTCCACCTCGCCGGCGTCGGCGAGCGACTGGAGCGTGCGGTAGACGGTGGTCAGGCCGACGGAGTCGCCTCGGTGCTTGAGCATGTCGTGCAGCTCCTGGGCGCTGCGGAACTCGTCGACCTCACTGAGCGCCGCCGCCACAGCGGCGCGCTGCCGGGTCGACCGGCCGCGTACGGGGGGACCTGCGGTCGCCACCATTGCCTCCTAGAGTCGGCGCTACCTCGTGTAGCTGATCGGCCATTGTGCCAGGTGCGGCGGGCGCCGCCGGGCGCACTCCGCACCGGTGGTGTCATCGGCCGCGCCGTCCGCCGACGACCATCGGTCACCGCACGACCGTAACGCCTTCCGCCGCCTCCCGGCCTCCCCCCTCCCGGTCTCCTTCCCGCTCCCCCCGTGCGGACGCCTCCTCGTCCCGCGCCCGCGCCCTCAGCCGCGCGCGGTTCAGCAGCGGGGCCGCCGCGGACAGGAGGGCGAACAGCGCGATGGCCAGCAGCACGATGGTGGCACCGGGGGGGACGTCGGCGTAGTACGAGGTGGTGGTGCCGGACACGGACACCAGCACGCCCATGCCCACCGCGAGCCCCATGGTGGTCGCGAAGCCGCGCGTGACCTGCTGGGCCGCGGCCACCGGGATCACCATCAGGGCACTCACCAGCAGCAGGCCCACCACCCGCATGGCCACGGTCACGGTGACGGCGGCGGTGACGGCCAGCAGCAGGTTGAGCAGCCGCACCGGAAGCCCGCTGACCCGGGCGAACTCCTCGTCCTGGCAGACGGCGAAAAGCTGCCGCCGCAGTCCGAAGGAGACCGCCAGGGCGAGGACCGACAGCACCACGATGGCGGTGACGTCCTCGGGCGAGACGGTCATGACCGAGCCGAAGAGCGGGGAGAGGAGATCGGCCGTGGTGCCACCCGGTGCCAGGTTGATGATCAGTACGCCGCCCGCCATGCCGCCGTAGAACAGCATGGCCAGGGCCACGTCGCCGCGCGTTCTGCCGTACCAGCGGATCAGCTCCATCGCGACCGAGCCGAGCGAGGCGACCACCACGGCCGTCCACACCGGGCTGGTGCTCAGCAGGAAGCCCAGCGCCACACCGGTGAGGGCCACGTGCCCGATTCCGTCGCCCATGATCGCCTGACGGCGCTGGACGAGGTAGATGCCGATGGCGGGGGCCGCGACGCCGACCAGCAGCGCGGAGAGCAGCGCGCGCTGCATGAAGGCGGGCTGGAGTATCTCGATCACGTCAGCAGTCCGGTTCGGGTCCGTTCGGCGGATGAGTCGGCGTGCGGATGACACGCCTGGTCGTGGAGGTGTGCGGTGCCCTCCACGCGCTCCACGCGGCCGTCGTGCAGGACGACCGTGCGGTCGATCAGCGGGGCCAGCGGGCCGAGCTCGTGCAGCACCAGCAAGACGGAGGCGCCCCCGGCGGTCTGTTCGCGCAGAGCTTCGGCCAGGACGCGCTGGCTGAGCAGGTCCACACCGGCCAGCGGTTCGTCCATGACCAGCAGCTCGGGCTCGCCGGCCAGCGCGCGGGCGATCAGCACGCGCTGGTGCTGACCGCCGGAGAGCGCGTTCACCGAGTCCCGCGCCCGGTCGGCCAGCCCGACCAGCTCCAGGGCCCGCCGTACCGCCGCCCGGTCGCCGCGTCCCAGCGGCCCCAGCCGCCTGCGGGCCAGCCGCCCGGAGGCGACGACCTCGCGCACGGTCGCGGGTACGCCTGCCGCCGCGGTCGAGCGCTGCGGTACGTAGCCCACGCGGTGCCAGTCGCGGAAGCGGCGCAGCGGTGTGCCGAACAGCTCCAGCTCGCCGCCGGAGGTCTGCACCTGGCCGACGGCGGCCCGCACCGTCGTGGACTTGCCCGAGCCGTTCGCGCCGAGCAGGGCGACGACCTCGCCCCGCCCCACGGCCAGGTCGATGCCGCGCAGCACCGGCCGCGCCCCGAGCGAGGCGGTCACGTCCCGCAGGGACAGCACCGGGGGCGCCACCGGCCGCGTGCTCCGTGGTGCCGCCCGCGCCGTGGCGGTGTGCTCGTTCGTCATGATCGGCCTCCTCACCGGGCGCCGAGCGCCTTCCGCAGGGCCTGGAGGTTGGCCCGCATGATCTCGAAGTAGTCGTCGCCGGGGGAGGCGTCGGTGACTCCCTCGACGGGGTCGAGGACGTCGGTGCGCAGCCCGAGGTCGTCGGCGAGGGTCTTCGCGGTGCGCTCGCCGGCCGCCGCCTCGAAGAAGACCGTGTCGACGTCGTCCTCCTCGGCCACCCGGTGCAGCTGCTTCATCCTCGCGCCGCTGGGCTCGGACTCGGGGTCGAGACCGGCGACGGACTCCTCATGGAGGCCGTAGCGGTCGGCGAGGTAGCCGAAGGCCGCGTGGGCGGTGATGAAGGTGTCGGTCCTGCGGTTCTCCAGGCCCTCGCGGAAGTCCGCGTCCAGGTCCCTGAGCTTCTCCGCCAGGGCGTCGGCGTTCTTCCGGTAGTCGCCGGCGTGGTCCGGGTCCGCCTCCGCCAGGGCGTCGCCCACGCCCTCGGCGACCTCGGCGTACTTCACCGGGTCGAGCCAGACGTGCGGGTCGGTGGCTCCCTCGCCGCCGTGGTCGTGGCCCTCGTGGCCCTCTTCCTCGTGGCCTTCCTCTCCGTGGCCGTCCCCGTGCTCGTCCCCGTGCTCCTCCTCGTGGCCGGGGTCGCGCTCCGCCGGCTCGGTGTAGGAGGTCACCTCGGCGACGTTCTCCACGCCGGACAGCTCGATCGCCTTGTCCACGGCCGGCTGGAACCCCTTGAGGTAGACCACGAGGTCCGCCTCGCCCAGCACGGCGGTCTGCCGCGGGCTCAGCTCCAGGTCGTGCGGCTCGACACCGGGCCCGACCAGGGAGCTGACCGAGACGTGCTCCCCGCCTATCTCCTCGGCGAGGAACTGCATCGGGTAGAACGAGGCGACGACGTCCACCCCGCCGCTCGCGTCCCCTCCCGTCTCTCCCGCCTCGCCTGCTCCGCAGGCGGTCAGGCCGAGCATGCCCATGGCGGCGGCTCCGGCCAGTGCGGTACGGGCGGCGGTGCGGCGGGGGCGGGGTATGAGAGGGCGGCGTCGAGCGTTCATGACACTCATTTTCACCCTAGTTGGAAATGATTGTCAAATGAGATGGAGATCCCGGCGACCGATGGCGACCGGGTTTCCAGTCTCTCGCGTCCGAACCCCGAACCGATTTGATCCCGCCCCCGTCATCGCCGGTAACCTGAGGCATTCCGTCGTCTGTACCGAAGAGAGCACCGTGGCCGCCGACAAGATCGACACCATCGTCAGCCTCAGCAAGCGCCGTGGCTTCGTCTATCCCTGCAGTGAGATCTACGGGGGGCAGAGGGCCGCCTGGGACTACGGTCCGCTGGGTGTGGAGCTGAAGGAGAACATCAAGCGCCAGTGGTGGCGCTACATGGTCACCTCGCGCGACGACGTGGTCGGAATCGACTCGTCGGTCATCCTCGCCTCCGAGGTCTGGGTCGCCTCCGGCCACGTGGCCACCTTCACCGACCCGCTGACCGAGTGCACCTCGTGCCACAAGCGGTTCCGCGCCGACCACCTCGAGGAGGCGTACGAGGCCAAGCACGGCCGCCTCCCCGCCGCCGGCCTGTCGGACGTCAACTGCCCCAACTGCGGTGTCAAGGGCCAGTTCACCGAGCCCAAGCAGTTCTCCGGCCTGCTGTCCACGCACCTCGGCCCGACCCAGGACTCCGGCTCGGTCGCCTACCTGCGCCCCGAGACCGCGCAGGGCATCTTCACCAACTTCGCCCAGGTGCAGCAGACCTCGCGCCGCAAGCCGCCGTTCGGCATCGCGCAGATGGGCAAGTCCTTCCGGAACGAGATCACTCCGGGCAACTTCATCTTCCGCACCCGCGAGTTCGAGCAGATGGAGATGGAGTTCTTCGTCAAGCCGGGCGAGGACGAGAAGTGGCACGAGTACTGGATGGAGCAGCGCTGGAACTGGTACACCGGGCTGGGCCTGCGCGAGGAGAACATGCGCTGGTACGAGCACCCGGCGGAGAAGCTCTCCCACTACTCCAAGCGCACCGCCGACATCGAGTACCGCTTCCGGTTCGGCGGTGGCGAGTGGGGTGAGCTCGAGGGCGTGGCCAACCGCACCGACTACGACCTGAGCTCGCACTCCAAGGCCTCCGGCCAGGACCTGTCGTACTTCGACCAGGAGGCCGGCGAGCGCTGGACGCCGTACGTCATCGAGCCCGCGGCCGGCCTCGGCCGCACGATGCTGGCCTTCATGCTGGACGCCTACACCGAGGACGAGGCGCCCAACGCCAAGGGCAAGATGGAGAAGCGCGTCGTGATGCGCCTCGACCCGCGCCTGTCGCCGGTCAAGGTCGCCGTTCTGCCGCTGTCGCGCAACCCGCAGCTCTCCCCGAAGGCCAAGGGCCTGGCGGAAACGCTGCGCAAGCACTGGAACATCGAGTTCGACGACGCCGGCGCCATCGGCCGCCGCTACCGCCGCCAGGACGAGATCGGCACGCCGTTCTGCGTCACCGTCGACTTCGACACCCTCGACGACAACGCCGTGACGGTGCGCGAGCGCGACACCATGAAGCAGGAGCGCGTCTCGCTCGACCAGATCGAGTCCTACCTCGCGGCCCGGCTGATCGGCTGCTGAACCCGCCGTACGCGCGGCTCGTGTGGAGGCCTCCGGACCCGGTGCGGGTGCGGAGGCCTCCGGCCGTCTCCGGCGCCCGCACGGCACCGGAAGCCGGGGCGGCCCTGCCGCCGCCCCGGCCGCGTCCCGCTTGCCGGGATCCGGAAAGCGGCCGTCGCCGAACACTGCCCCACTCGGCTCTGGTGCCGCCGTGCACAGCCTTCCAGAATGGGCCGGGCACGCACGGGTGGGAGATCCGGAGGGCGACGAGGGGGGCGAATGCTGACGACGGGCACGGTGACCACGGGCACGGTCAGCGGTTACGGACAGGACGGGCGCATCCACGAGGTGAGGATCACCCGTGAGCTGTGCTTCCGCCGCGGCACGGGGGAGGGCCGCCATCTCGTCTGCGGCACCTGCGACCGCCGCTTCACGGCCCGCGGCCTCGCACGTGCCGAGGCCGCGCACCACCTGGCCGAGCACGGCGCGCGGGGCGGCGGCGGACAGCGGCTGAGCCCGGCGCCCTGGATCCTCGGGCTGATCGGGCTGGCCGGCTTCCTCGCCGTCTTCACCCCCGCCCTCCTGGGGCACTGACCCCGGGAGGGGCGGGGCGCGCGGGGAGCGGTCCGGATGGGGGACAATGGAGGATCGTTCCCCACCACCGAGCGACAACGAGGACGCCCTCCGCCATGTCACAGCAGCTCGCCATCGGCCCGCACACGGTCCGGCCGCCCGTGGTCCTCGCGCCGATGGCCGGGATCACCAACGCGCCGTTCCGGACGCTGTGCCGCGAGTACAGCGGCGGCCGGGGACTGTTCGTCAGCGAGATGATCACCACCCGGGCACTGGTCGAGCGGGACGCCAAGACCATGCGGCTCGTCCACTTCGCCGAGACCGAGAAGCCGCGCTCCGTCCAGCTCTACGGCGTGGACCCGGCGACCGTCGGCAAGGCCGTCCGCATGATCGCCGACGAGGACATGGCCGACCACATCGACCTCAACTTCGGCTGCCCGGTGCCGAAGGTGACCCGCAAGGGAGGCGGCTCGGCGCTGCCGTACAAGCGGAACCTGCTGCGGGCCATCCTGCGCGAGGCCGTCACCGGCGCCGGCGGGCTGCCGGTGACCATGAAGATGCGCAAGGGCATCGACGACGACCACCTCACCCATCTGGACGCCGGGCGCATCGCCGTCGAGGAGGGCGTCACCGCCGTCGCCCTGCACGGCCGCACCGCCGCCCAGCACTACGGCGGCACCGCCGACTGGGACGCCATCGCCGCCCTGAAGGAGGCCGTGCCCGAGATCCCGGTGCTGGGCAACGGCGACATCTGGTCGGCCGACGACGCGGTGCGGATGATGCGCGAGACCGGCTGCGACGGCGTCGTGGTCGGACGCGGCTGCCTGGGCCGGCCGTGGCTCTTCGGCGATCTGGTGGCCGCCTGCGAGGGCAGGCCGGAGAGGGCCGAGCCCACCCTGCGGGAGGTCGCCGCGGTGATGCTGCGGCACGCCCGGCTGCTGGGGGAGTGGCTGGAGGACGAGGCGCGCGGAGTGATCGACTTCCGCAAGCACGTCGCCTGGTACACCAAGGGCTTCCCGGTCGGCTCCGAGATGCGCCGGAAACTGGCCGTCGCGTCCTGTCTCGCCGAGCTGGAGGACCTGCTGGGCGAACTCGACCTGGACCAGCCGTGGCCGAAGGGGGCGGACGGCCCGCGCGGGCGCACCTCCGGACGTAACCGGGTGGCCCTGCCCGACGGCTGGCTGGACGACCCGTACGACCGCGCGGGCGTCGCGGCCGAGGCCGAGCTGGACACCTCCGGCGGCTGAGCCGTCCCGGGGTGCCCCGGGACGGCTCAGCCCGCCGTGCCGCTGCGCACCAGCGCCCCGACGCGCATCCCGGTGCGCACCGCCGCGCGGTCCGCGGACCGGTCGGCGGTGCGGGACAGCAGGTCGAGGGCGAGGGCCGCCGTCCAGCTGAACTCCCGGGAGCCCCGGCCCGTCCCGGTGTGCGGATCGACGTACTCGGCGAAGCCGGACGCGGCGGCCGACGCCAGCACCGCGGCGCGCAGGGAGTCGGCCCGGTTGGTGTGCCCGTACTGCCTCAGGCCTCGTTCCACCAGCCAGTTGACGTTGAACCAGGCCGGCCCCCGCCAGTAGCGGCACGAGTCGAAGGCGTGGCCCTTCAGGTCGTAGCTGGGCACCAGACGGACGGTGTCGCCCAGTCCGAAGTGCTCGCCGCCGACCGTGCGCAGCAGCGTGCGGACGATGCCGTGCGGCAGGCCGGGGACGATCAGCGGCACCAGCCCGGCGGCGCTGCGCTCCCGGATCGGCTCGCCGCGGTGCCCGGCGCGTACGTCGCGGCACAGGAACATGCCGCTGTGCTCGTCCCACAGGCGGTCCACCAGGGCATCGGTCAGCCGCGCGGCCCGTCCGCGGTGCCCGCCGGGGTCGTCCCCCGGGCCCTCCGCCCCGACCTCGGCGGCGATCTGCGCCAGGGCGTGCTCGGAGGCGATCAGCAGGGCGTTGACACCGGGGTCCTCCACCGCGAACGGGTGCGGGGCGTCGGCGTCCCGGTAGCCGTGGTCGCGGTAGTCGGCCGCCAGCCGCACGTACCGGCCGTAGTCCAGGTCGGTGGGGCGGTCGGCGGCCGAGCCGTGGTCGAGGTCGCAGCGGCGGAAGGAGCAGAGGTCGGCCGGTTCGACGCGCGACAGGGGGGCGTCCCAGGCCGGGCTGTTGTCCATGCCCGGTTCCCACGGGTGGACGGCCGACACCAGCCCGTGCCCGCCCAGGTCGCGGTGGGCGGTCAGATAGCGGTGCCAGGCGACCAGCCGGGGGTAGAGGCGTCTGAGGAAGCC
Organism: Streptomyces shinuiensis; assembly: GCF_043660855.1. Classification (NCBI taxonomy): domain Bacteria; kingdom Bacillati; phylum Actinomycetota; class Actinomycetes; order Kitasatosporales; family Streptomycetaceae; genus Streptomyces; species Streptomyces shinuiensis. Next base: position 4,169,126 of record NZ_JBIHML010000001.1, read on the forward strand.
GCGCCGCCGCGAGGTCGCCGGGTCGGCGCGGTGCACCAGCCAGGCGGCGAGCGCGTGGACGGGCGGCTGCACGATTCCCGAGGTCTCCGTGTGCCCGGGTGCCCCGGCTCCGGCACCGGCGGTCGAGGAGCGCCAGAAGTCCGGGCTGGGGAAGTACGCGCCGAGCGGCACGGACGGATTGAAGACGATGTGCGGGACGCGGCCGTCGCCCCACTGGGCGGCCATCAGTGTCTCCAGCTCGCGCTGGGCGCGCGGCGCCGACAGATGGCGCAGGCCGATCGCGACGAACGCCGAGTCCCAGCTCCACTGGTGCGGATACAGGCTGCGCGAGGGAACGGTCGAGGCGCCCGTCCAGTTGCGCAGCAGCACCTGGCGCGCGGCCTGGCGCAGCTCGGCCGCGGTGACGCCGACGGGCGGCCGCTGGGCGGGGATGAACGGCCGGGCTGTGGTGAGGGGGATCGGAACGGGCTTCATCGGACCGCCGAACCCGGGCCGGAGCGGGCGGTGGAGCGCGGTGTGCGCGGCCACGCCTCCCGGGCCGCAGGCCACGGCACCGACCCCGGAACGCCGGCCCCGGGGGAGGGCGGGGATATGGGAATGTCGGTGGGTTGGGCGACGCGCTCCACGAGAACTCCGGTGTCTGTACGACTCCTAGGTTACGTCTCCATAAGCCTAGGGTTCTGTCTTGCGAAAAGGCAGAAGCGATGCTGTGAGACCCGACACAGAAAGGCGCGGGAGGAGGCGCGGGCGAGCACGGCCGACTCGCGGACGGAGGCTGAGCAGGGCGTTCGGCAGGGGCGGGACGGCGGTGGCCGGAGGGTGCGGCGAAGATGACCGTATGACCGGGAACCAATCCAGCGCGGGACATCTGCTGCGACTGGTCCGCAGCGGGCAGGCGACCACCCGCGGCGAACTCCAGCGCGCCACCGGACTGTCCCGATCCACCGTCGGCCACCGCCTCGACCAGCTTTTCGGGGCGGGCTGGATCCGCGACGGCGCCACCGTGCCCGCGGGCGGCCCGGCGGGCGGACGCCCGTCGAACCGCCTGGAGTTCGACGGCTCGCACGCCGTGGTGCTCGCCGTGGACGTGGAGACCCGGCACGGGCTGGCCGCCGTGCTGGACCTCAACGGCCGGGTGCTGGCCGAGCACACCGGGCCGCTGAACATCGAGGACGGCCCGGAGGACGTGATCGACCGGGTGGCGAGGTGGTTCCCGCCACTGCTGGAGCGGGCCGGGGCGGCGCCGGAGGGCGTCTGCGGCATCGGGGTGTCGGTGCCGGGGCCGGTGGAGTGGGAGTCGGGGCAGGTGGTCCAGCCGCCGATCATGCCGGGCTGGGACCGCTACCCGATCCCGGAGCGGATGCGGCGGGCGTATCTGCGGCACACCGGTGCGGACGGCGAGGGCCCCGTGGTGCTGGTGGAGAACGACGCCAACCTCATGGCGTACGCCGAGCAGCGCACCGGCTGGCGCGACTGTGGCGCCTTCCTGCTGGTCAAGGTCTCCACCGGCATCGGCGCGGGGCTGGTGGTGGACGGCGAGATGTACCGCGGCACCGACGGCGGCGCGGGGGACATCGGGCACATCAGACTTCACGACCGGCCCGACGCACTGTGCATGTGCGGCTCGTACGGCTGTCTGGCGGCGGTCGCCAGCGGCCGGGCGCTGGCGGCACGGCTGACCGGTTCCGGCGTTCCGGCCGCCTCCGGCACCGGGGTGCGCGAGCTGCTGGCCGCCGGGCAGCCCGACGCGGTGCGGCTGGCCCGGGAGGCGGGGCGCCGGGTGGGGGAGGTGCTGGTCACCGTCGTCACCGTGGTCAACCCCGGAGTGCTGATGATCGCGGGCGACCTGGCCGGCACCCCGTTCGTCACCGGGGTGCGCGAGCTGCTCTACCAGCGGGCGATGCCCCGCAGCACCGCTCATCTGACCGTGGTCACCTCCCGGCTGGGGGAGCGGTCGGGCCTGGTGGGGGCGGGGGCGATGGTCGTGGAGCACCTGTACGCACCGGAGCGGGCCGATGCCCGGCTGGCCGCCATGGGGCTTTGAGGCGGGGTCGCCGGAGGGGCAGGGCAGGTCGGGGTGCGTCTACCAGGTGCTCATCCGAGCGGCGTAGCTCCCTTATGTGTCCAATGGCTGAGATGCCGGGCCCGTCAGGAGGGTGATGCTCGCCACTCTGATAGGGGCTGCGCTCACATGAGCGCTTAAAACGGCTCTGCACTTCTCCAAAGGGTGGCACTCGGTGCCACCCTTCTTCCGTTCACCCGCCCGCCACCACCCTCGCCCAGAGTGGCGCGGACGCGCCTTTTCCGCTACCCACCGCGTTGATGGCTTCGAGTGGTGAACGAACCAACTCGTGGCACTTGAATCAGCCTTTACTTTCGATCCGTCGGCGGATGAGCGGTTACGCCCCCATGGACCACCGGTGGACGTACTCGAAATCCTTCGATCTGGGTACGCTCCCCGCCGTCAGGGCAGCCTTCCCCCGGCCTCCGCCGAGGGGATCCAGCGAGGAGCGCGATTCTCTTGCCGGAAAACCAAGAGCCTCACGTAACCCAGAAGTTCGTCTACGACTTCACCGAGGGCAACAAGGACTTCAAGGACCTCCTCGGAGGCAAGGGAGCCAACCTCGCCGAGATGACCAACCTCGGTCTTCCGGTCCCTCCCGGGTTCACCATCACCACCGAGGCGTGCAAGGTCTACCTCGACTCCGGCTCCGAGCCGCCGGCCCTCCGCGACGAGGTGAGCGCCCACCTCGACGCCCTTGAGGAGAGGATGGGCAAGAAGCTGGGCCAGGCGGACGACCCCCTGCTGGTGTCCGTCCGCTCCGGCGCCAAGTTCTCCATGCCGGGGATGATGGACACCGTCCTGAACATCGGCCTGTCCGACGACTCCGTGGCCGGACTCGCCGCCCAGGCCGGGAATGAACGTTTCGCCTGGGACTCCTACCGGCGCCTCATCCAGATGTTCGGCAAGACCGTCCTCGGCGTCGACGGCGATCTGTTCGAGGAGGCGCTGGAGGAGGCCAAGCGGGCCCGGAACGCCTCCACCGACGTCGACCTGGACGCCGGCGACCTCAAGAGCCTCGTCGAGGAGTTCAAGGGCATCGTCTCGGAGCAGACCGGCCGCGACTTCCCGCAGGACCCGCGCGAGCAGATGGACCTCGCCATCCGCGCGGTCTTCGACTCCTGGAACGGCGAGCGCGCCAAGCTCTACCGCCGCCAGGAGCGCATACCCCACGACCTGGGCACGGCCGTCAACGTCTGCTCGATGGTCTTCGGCAACCTCGGCCCCGACTCCGGCACCGGCGTCGCCTTCACCCGCGACCCCGCCAGCGGCCAGCAGGGCGTCTACGGCGACTACCTCGCCAACGCCCAGGGCGAGGACGTCGTCGCAGGCATCCGCAACACCGTGCCGCTGGCCGAGCTGGAGACGATCGACAAGAAGTCCTACGACCAGCTCATGCAGATCATGGAGACCCTGGAGAACCACTACCGGGATCTGTGCGACATCGAGTTCACCATCGAGCGCGGCAAGCTGTGGATGCTGCAGACCCGGGTGGGCAAGCGCACCGCCGCCGCCGCGTTCCGCATCGCCGTCCAGCTCGCCGACCAGGGCCTGATCGACGAGACCGAGGCGCTGCGCCGCGTCAGCGGCGCCCAGCTCGCCCAGCTGATGTTCCCGCGCTTCGACGAGAGCCGGACCGGCGGCGGCGCGGCCGAGCGGATCGGCCGGGGCATCGCGGCCTCGCCCGGCGCCGCCGTCGGCGCGGCCGTCTTCGACTCCGCCACCGCCGTGGCCCGCGCCCGCGCCGGCGAGAAGGTCATCCTCGTGCGCCGCGAGACCAACCCCGACGACCTCGACGGCATGATCGCCGCCGAGGGCATCCTCACCTCGCGCGGCGGCAAGACCTCGCACGCCGCCGTCGTCGCCCGCGGCATGGGCAAGACCTGCGTGTGCGGTGCCGAGGAGCTCCAGGTCGACCTCAAGCAGCGCCGCATGACCGCCCCCGGCGGCCTGGTCGTCGCCGAGGGCGACGTCATCTCCATCGACGGCTCCACCGGCAGCGTCCACCGCGGCGAGGTGCCCGTCGTGCCCTCCCCGGTCGTGGAGTACTTCGAGGGCCGCACCCGGCCCGACGAGCAGGCCGGTGAACTGGTCCGCGCCGTGCACCGGATCATGGCCCTGGCCGACGGCAACCGCCGCCTGCGGGTGCGGGCCAACGCCGACAACGCCGAGGACGCCGCCCGCGCCCGCCGCTTCGGCGCCCAGGGCATCGGTCTGTGCCGCACCGAGCACATGTTCCTCGGCGAGCGCCGCGAACTGGTCGAGCGCCTGGTCCTGGCCGAGACCGACGAGGAGTGCGAGGCCGCGCTGGCCGCGCTGCTGCCGCTGCAGAAGGGCGACTTCGTCGAGCTGCTGACGGCCATGGACGGCCTGCCGGTGACGGTACGGCTGCTGGACCCGCCGCTGCACGAGTTCCTGCCCGACCTCACCGAGCTGTCGGTGCGGGTCGCGCTCGCCGAGGCCCGCGGCGAGACCGACGAGGACGACCAGCGTCTGCTGCGGGCCGTCCGCCGGCTGCACGAGCAGAACCCGATGCTGGGCCTGCGCGGTGTGCGCCTGGGCCTGGTCATCCCCGGCCTGTTCACCATGCAGGTGCGGGCCATCGCCGAGGCCGCCGCGGACCGGGCCGCCGCCGGCGGCGACCCCCGTGTGGAGGTCATGATTCCGCTGGTGGGCACCGTCCAGGAGCTGGAGTGCGTCCGCGAGGAGGCCGAGAAGGTCATCGCCGAGGTCCGGCAGGCCCGCGGCGTGGACCTGGAGCTGCTGATCGGCACCATGATCGAGCTGCCGCGCGCGGCGGTGACGGCCGGCCAGATCGCCGAGTGCGCCGACTTCTTCTCCTTCGGCACCAACGACCTCACCCAGACCGTGTGGGGCTTCAGCCGGGACGACGTGGAGGCGAGCTTCTTCACCGCCTACCTGGAGAAGGGCATCTTCGGGGTCTCGCCGTTCGAGACCATCGACAGGGACGGCGTCGGCGCGCTGGTGCGAGGCGCGGTCGAGGCCGGCCGGGCCGCCCGCCCCGATCTCAAGCTGGGCGTGTGCGGAGAGCACGGCGGCGACCCGGAGTCGGTCCACTTCTTCCACGGGATCGGCCTGGACTACGTCTCCTGCTCCCCGTTCCGCATCCCCGTCGCCCGCCTGGAGGCGGGCCGCGCGGCGGCCGTGGAGAGCGGGGAGGGCAGCGACAACCGGTGACTTCACCGGTGCTATGACCAACCGACACCGGGACCGCCCCGCCGGCCGACCCTCACCGGCGGGAACGGCGGTCCCGGCGCACAAAGGGAAGGGCGGCGCCTGTGCGGAGGCGCCGCCCTTCTTTGTGTGATCAGGCGAAACGCGGTTGAGTGCCCTCTGAACTGCGGAAATGCCGTCCGTGGGTACTCAACGGCACGCATCATTTCTCAGCGTCTTGTGCCCTCGTTGTGCCCTCTGACTCGGCCGCGCCCTGCGCCTCGGCCCGCTCGGCGTCGACCTGATCGGCGATCCGGCGTGCCCACTCGCGGCTGTAGGGGGTGTGCTCGGAGATCGCGGTGAGGGGCACTCCCGCCCGCCGCGCATCTGCGATGAGCGCGTCCAAGGCCTTGCGTGCCTTCTCGTGGGCGCCTGTGGCGCGGTCCAGCTTTCTCAGCCAGGGTGCCCTCTCCTGCTCGCTGAGCTTCGGCGTGTTCGGTGTCATGGCCGCATGTTCCCACAGCGAGTGCCAAGCGACTAGGCAGCCACGGTGCAAGAAATGCTGCCAAGTATGTTGCGCTGTCCGCCGAGTGTGTGCAGTATGGAGAGTGCCAAGATACTTGGCAGCCCCGCCCGGTGCTACCAACACCGGAACGGGGCCTAGGTCAGACCCTTCTCACACAAGGAGTCATCCCATGGGGAAGACCCTACCCAAGTCCGTCGTGTCCTCGCGCTCCGAGGCGCTGGCCGTCCAGCCGGGCCGCATGGTGCCGGCCCGGATCCAGGGCGCGCTGCTCTCGATCCCCTGCCCGCCCTGGTGCACCGTCGACCACGTCGAGCAGGACGTGGCCTTCGTCGCGGACATCTACCACGCCAGCGACCGGGTCAGCGTCTCGGCGCCGGCCATGGGCGGCGGCACGGAGGACGTGCTGGAGGCGTGGCTGACGGTCTACCCGTTCGCCCACGGCCCGGAGGCCGCGCCGGTCGTCGCGTTCGACGCGGCGGGCGGGGGCGAGGTGGCCGAGCTGTCGCCGGAGGCGCTGGAGGCGCACGCCGACCAGCTCGCCGCGCACGTCAAGAAGCTGCGCCACCTGGCCCGCCTGGCCGCCGTCGCGCGTACCGCCGGTGGTGCGCGATGAGTCGGGCGACGGCCGTGGAGACGGCCCGCCGGATCCTGGACGACACCTCGGGGGTGGCGTTCTCCAGCCCGATGGACGCGGCGGATGCGATCGGCTCCCTGCGGGGCGCGGTGCGCGGGCTGCTGGGGGTGCTGGACGCCGAGCCGGTGTCGGCCCGCCTGGCGGCGCAGCGCGACGAGGAGTTCATGAACCTGGCCCGTGCGACCCGCGGGCAGATCGGCAAGGTGCGGGCCGCCGTCGAGGAGCTGGACGCGTTCGAGCGGGCCCTGTCGGCGATGCTCGCCCCGAAGGGCGGTGCGGACCGGTGAGCGGATACGCGGCCCACTTCAAGGACGTGACGGCCGAGAAGCTGTTCGCCATCGAGGAAGCCGGCGACTGCGACGACCCGCGGCTGTACGTGGAGGGCCTGCTGGTGATGCTCGCCGCGTGGCGGGCGGACCTGGAGCGCTGGCGGGACAGCCTGGACCCCTCCCTGCCGTTCGCCCTGTCGGCGTACCGGAGCGCTGCGGCGGAGTACGGGCGGGCCCTGGACGCGGTCCGGGAGGCGTGGCTTCAGTGGTCCTTCCAGGCCGCCGAGGGCCCGTCCCTGCCGGAGCGGTTCGACCTTCCCCCGGCGGGGGGTGCGGTCCGGTGAGCCGCCGGACCGGGGCGAAGACGCCCGAGCGCCGTGCGCACCGGGCGGCGCAGATCGCCCAGCGCAAGGGGCACGGCTGGCGGTGCTTCTACTGTCGGCGGCCGTTCACCGAGCAGCGGCGCTGGACGTTCGACCACTACATCCCGTACCGGCTGTGGCGCACGACCCGCCTGCGGAACCTCGTGCTCGCCTGCGAGTCGTGCAACGCGGCGAAGGCGGACGCCCTGCCGTGGACGGTGGCCGCGCTGCTGCTGCAGCGGGTGCTCCATGACGAGCTGTGGTGGCGGGCGTGCATGCCCGCGACCGCCTCGGAGTACCGGCCCGCGGCCTGACAACGCCGCAGGTCGTTACCGATCTCCCCCCTTGCCTGACGCCGCCCCGGGATGAGCCCCCGGGGCGGCAGTCGGGCCCATCTTCAGCAGACCGGAAGAGGTAGGCACCATGACCATTCTCCCCGAGACTTCGGCCACCGTTGACCAGTGCGCGCTGCTGCCGATCCCGCCGGCCTACGGGCCGTCGCTGGTGTCGGGCATCGGCGGGGACGGGCCCGCCCGGGCGGTGGTCCGGCTGGCCGTCGCGGTGACCCGTGACGAGCTGCTGTACGCGCTGGCCGAGCAGTACGCCCTCATGGGCGAGGAGACCGACCCGGACGCCCTGTCCGCCGCCGAGGTGCGGCAGATGGTCGAGTGGTCCCTTCAGGGCTACTCGGCCGTGGAGATCGAGCGCGGGACGGCCCGGCTGTGGGCCGGTGTGGAGGACTGGACGGACGCCGAGCGGGACCGCATGCAGGGCCTGGCCCGGGCGGTTGACCGGGCGTACCCGCCCGCCGTCTCCCCGGTCGTCGTGGGCGACGAGCCGGTGACCGGGGCCCGCTGCACCGCGGACGGCTGCGGCTGGACCTCGGGCGCCGGGTACGTCGAGCAGGTCACCCACGCCGGCCTGGCCCACGCCGAGGCCGCGCACCAGGCGCAGGGGCGGTGACGGCGGTGGAGCTCGTTCTCCAGTGGACCGGCCGCCACGCGGCGGCTCTCCAGCGTGCGCTCCGCATGAGCAACGAGCGGTTCGCCGAACACCTCGGCGTCGCGGTGCGCACCGTCGCCGGCTGGCGGGCGCGGCCGGACATCGTTCCGCGCGGCGAGCTGCAGGACGTGCTGGACACCGCGCTGGAGCAGGCGCCCGAGGCGTCCCGGCAGCGGTTCGCGCTGCTGCTGGAGGCCGCGCCCGCACCGGCCGCCGAGCCGCCGGCCGAGGGCGGTGGCGTGGTGCCCGCGCTGGTGGCCGAGGTGGCTCTCCTGCAGGCGCGGGTGGACCACCTCCAAGAGCAGCTTGCCCGGCTGGCCGGAGCCTCCCTTTAGGCGGTTGCGCCGCAGGTCGAATCCCTAATCCCCGCGCCTGTTCCCGCAGGCCGTATCGCAAGTGCCCGGGGCCGGTGGGCCCGCCCTCTCACTCCACGGAGGACGGTCCCACCGGGGCCCTTCCCGCCCGTGCGCGAGACCGCTTCGGCGGTGCGCGCGGCGGGGACCGGCGGGCCGTGCTCCCGCTGGCCCGGATCCAGATGAGCAGCGCTCGACACCCATCCGCGCACACCCCTTGGAGGACGTCATGTTCGGACGACGCAAGAAGAACCTGTACAGCTTTGAGCAGCCGTCGCGGGCCGCCGTGGAGGCGTACCAGGCGACGCAGGACTGGGGGTGCGTCGACTGCCGCACGGACACCCGGTGCGAGTACTACCACCTGCGCGGGGAGGTGTGGCAGGCCGCGGGCATGGGCCCGAAGGGTCTCCTGTGCATCGGCTGTCTGGAGCGCCGGTTGGGCCGGCGGGTGTCGCGGGCGGACTTCACCGGGGTGCCGATCAACGACCCGGCTTACTCGCGCCCGCCGCGGCCGAAGTCGGCCCGGCTGCTGGACCGGCTGAAGCGGTAGCCCCGGGCCGGGCGGCTGCGTGGTGCAGAGGACCACGCAGCCGCAACCGTTGCCCACCCCTTCGTCGTTGGCGGCCTGCGGAATCACGACCCTGTCACAACCCGCGTAACGACCTCTACCGGCCCGGTAGGCGGGCGTGACGCCCCCGTGACAGTGCAGGTGGAGGGCATGACACCCGCATGACAGCACGTGACGCGTCACGCGCCCGTCACGTGCACTGTCACGCGCGTGACCTGCGATGTCACGTGCCCGTCACGCCCACCGTCACGGGCGGGATATCCCGATATGGGCTGCTGCTCGGCGCTGCTCGACCGCAGGTCGGCGCCTGCTCGGACGGCTGCTCAGGGGGTGCTCAGACTCCTGCTCTGAGCACCCCCTGAGCAGGGCTTGAGCACCCGGACGAGCACCCGGTATGCCCCAGACTGTCCGCTGGTCAGCGGCCGGACAGGGGGCGGACACGACTCGGACGCCGTCCACCCCCTGTCCGGGCCCTGTCCGCCCTGCTCACATCTTCCGGCCGGCCTGCATCCGCCGACGCGCCGCGGTGAAGCCGTCGGCGGTGCTCTCGTCGGCGATGCCGCGGACCCAGCCGCGCACCATCGGCCCGTCCTCCAGCTGCAGCACGACCGGCTGGCCGGGCTGGAGTCCTCCGCCGCCAGCCGCAGCCGCCTGTACGGCCCGCCATTGCGGGGCGGTGAGCACGGCCTCGGGCCGGCCGGTGGCGTTGACGGCCAGCGTCGCCCCGGGCATGAGCCAGCCGCCCGAGTCGTACCCGCCGGGCCGGTTGTAGGCCCGGCTGAGACTCCCGTACCGGGAGAGGGCGTACCGCATCGACGCATAGATGTTGGCGAGCGGGTCGATCGAGACGCCGTACAGATGCGGGCCCCGGTCCCGGAACCGTCCGGCGTGCGCCCGGAAGGTGGGCCCGATGACCTGCATGAGACCGACCGACGGGGTGCCGTTCTTCGCGTTGATGTCCCACAGGTTCACCGCCCGCGGGTTGCCGCCCGACTCCTGGTTCATCCGGCGCAGGGTGGTGCCGAGCAGGGAGCCGGGCTGGCCGACCATGCGGAGCGCCTGCAGCACCACGTTCGTCCAGCGCTTCACCCCGGCGCCGCCGACGTCGACCGAGGCGCCGCCGTCGCCGGTGAAGAAGCCCTTCACCATCTTGGTCAGGCCGCCGATGGCCATGCGGGGCAGGCCGGCGGCCATCTTGCCCCAGCTGCTGCCGGTGAGGGACTTCAGCTTGCTGGTGATGGGCTCCAGCAGCTTCTTCAGGCCCTTGACCGGGTCGGTGAGGAAGTCGGCGGCCGAGCCGATCGCCCCCCGGATTTTCCCGATGATGCCGCCACCCGCGAGAAGCTGTGTACCTGCCGCTTGGTGCAGAGCCAAGGCCCGCTTGCGGTACTTCGGATCGGTGGGGATCACGTACTCGGGGTGGCGCGGGTTGCCCTCGCCGACGATCGCCGTGGGCCGGTTGAAGACGCCGGGCTGGACGGGCATCGGCCCGCCCGCGGCCAGCAGCGGCAGCTTCTCCAGCTTGGGCAGGCCCGGAATCCAGTCGCGGATCTTGCCCCAGGTGCCGACGATGCCGTCATTCCACACCACCCGGATCACCCAGTTGATCGGCTTCTTCGTCGCGTCCTTGATCTTGCCCCAGGCTTTGCCGATGCCGTCCTTCGCCACCTCGAACGCGTCCTTCACCTTGCCGACCGCCCGCTTGAGGGCGTCGAACGCCTTCTTGATGACGTTCTCCCACACCCACGAGATGCGGTCGCCGATCCAGCCCATCACCGGCTTGACGCCCTTGTCGTACAGCCACTTGAAGACCGCGCCGACCGACTGGATGGCGAACTTCACCATGTTGAAGTAGCGCTTGACGATGTTGTTCCACCACCAGGAGATGATCGCGCCGATGGCCTTGAACACGGGCGAGATGACCGACTCCCACAGCCACAGGGCGATGCGGCCGACCATCTTCCAGTAGGCGACGATGAACCCGATGTACGGCTTGATGATGGACGTCCACAGCCAGGACACGATCTTCCCGAACCAGGCGAAGAACGGCTTCAGCGCCTTGTCCCACAGCCACATGGCCGCCGTCCGCACCGCCGACAGGGCCTTGTCGACGATGTTGCGGAACGTCTCCGACTTCTTGTAGGCCACCACCAGGGCGGCGGCCAGGGCGACCACGGCGACGATGATGAGCACGGCCGGGTTGGCGGCCATCACCAGATTCCAGGCGGCCTGCGCCACCGTCCACGCCTTGACGCCGAGGACGATCCCGGTGATGACGCCGGCCAGCGGCAGCAGCACCGGGGCGAAGGGCCGGATCGCGCCCAGCACCTCCCGCAGCACCGGGATGACGTGCGTGCCGAGCACGTTCACCAGGCCCGACTGCAGATCCCGCGTGAACGTCGTCAGCTCATGCCCGGGGCCGGACCGGACCGTCTTGCCCAGCTTGTCCGCGGCCCCGCCGAACTTCCCCAGCTCCTTCGACGCCCCCGAGGGGTCCATGGCCAGCAGCGCGTCGCCGAGATCCTCCGCCTGCGTACCGAACAGGGCCACCGCGGCTTCGGACTGCTTGACCGGGTCCTTGATGCCGCGCAGCCGGTCCAGGGTGGTGTCCAGGGCGGCCGTCGCCGAGGAGCCGCCCTTCGCGAACTTCTTCGCCATGTCGTCGGCGTTCAGCTTCAGCATCTTGAAGCCGTCCGCCGTGGTCTCGCTGCCGTCGATGGCCCGAAGGGAGAACTCCTTGATCGCGTCGGCGGCCACATCCGAGTCGCGGGCGCCCGCCTGAATGGCCTGCGAGATCAGACCCATGGCCGTCGACCCGTCCAGGCCGGCCTTGCGGAACTGAGTGCCGTACTCGTTCATGGTGTCCAGCAGGTCCCCGCCCTTGTCGGCGCCCTGCTGGAACCCGGCGGTGATGACGTCGAACGCCTCCTTGGAGTCCTTCGCCAGCCCGGTGCGCATCATCTGCGACACCGCGTTCGTCACCCCGCCGAGATCCTGGCCGAACACGCCAGCCACGTCCGAGGCGCGGGTGGCGATCTGCTGCAGCTGCTTGTTCGTCGCGTCCGGCGGCGCCAGGCCCGACTGCACCACGTGCTTGATGGAGTCCGCGGCCTCCTGGAACGAGCCGGACACCCCCGAGCCGTACAGCTTGCCCGCCAGCTTCCCGTGCCGGGCCGCGACCTTGTCGGTGGTGCCCAGCTGCGCCTGCAGGGCATTGCCCGCGTTCATCTGCCCGATCGCGTCCGTGAGCCCCTTGACGAGCACCGCGCCCGCGGCCACCCCGGCCGCGGCCGCCGCCGCGTTCATCCTGTCCTTGAAGCCACCGCCCGCCGCATCCCCCGCCCGCTCGCCGGCCACCTGCGCGGGACCGGCGAGCTGGCGGCGGATGTCATCCCCGATGCCCTTGACGGAGGGGATGATCTGCAGGGTGGCGTAGCCCACTGAGGGCATGGCCGTGCCCCCTTAGACCGCGGTGAGGTCAACCTCGACGATGGCGGACGGCCGCAGGATCTCCAGCCCGAACCGGCCCTCGAACCGGAACGTGACCATGTTCCGCTCGAAGTCGCTGGCGCCCACCCCGGCCCCGAGGGCATCCGGGCGGTACACGTTCTCGCTCCAGTCCAGGACACCGTCCTGCCGCACCTGCAGCCGCATCTGCGAGAAGTCCGCCAGATGCGCGGTGCCCGCGGTCGCGGCGTCCGACACGACCACCGGCACGCCCCACAGCCGCCGGTTCCCGGGGCTGATGACCGACTGCGGGCCGCCGTAGTAGAACACCGCCTCGTTGTCCTGCAGCAGCTCGACCGCTTCCCAGTCCTCCGGAGTCATCAGCCAGCCGGCGCCGCCCAGGTAGCCGTACCGCTCCAGCTTCGTCACGGCCTTGCGGGTCGTGGTCAGCAGGTTCGTGTCCCACGCCTGCACCTGCGACCCGGACACGTTCGCCATGCCGGTGAAGTGCTCGCCCGTCCCGTCCCCGTTGATGATCTCGTCCTCCAGGGCGAGATCCAGGCCCAGGCGCATCTCCTGGTCGATGAACTGCCGCAGCAGCGCGACATCGTCCAGATCCTGCTTGGCGATCGGCTCCGACAGGTGCGCGATCGTGCGGACCCGGTCATCCACCCGCTCCAGCGTGTACACCGAGGTCGGCTTCTTCGCGCCCTGCGCGACCACGGCCGCGTTGTTGGTGCGGGTCGTCTGCCGCAGATACCCGAACCGGCCCGTGCTGTTCGGCACGTTCGGCACCAGCTGGCGCACCGAGAGGACGGGCACATCGGAGCGGACCGGGTCCGGGTTCAACGGCACGTTCACCGCGACCGTGCCCGAGGCGAGGATGCCCTTGTACCCGTCCGGGCCGGCCACCGCCTTCAGCATCGTGTCGGCCCAGTCCGTGCCGCCCGACGCCTTCACCTTCGGGTGCGCGTCCGCGGCCTTCGCACCGCCGCCCGGCTCCACCGGGCCGCCGACACCGGCCAGCTGCGCGTGCATCGTCTCGAACGCCTTCGCGCGCTCCGCATCGGCCTTCAGGGTCTTGCCGCGCGCCAGCAGCTCGTCCACCTGGCGCACTTCGTCATCGGTGAAGTCCCGGCCCTCGGCCTTCGCCTTCTCGTGAATGGCCTGCGCCTCGGTGAGCGTCTTCTTCAGCTCGTCGCGCAGCGCCTCGAACGTCTTGGGCATGGTGGTCCCCTTCGGGAAGTCGTGTCATCTTCCCGGCGGGCTGGAGACCGTACCGCTCGACGGCGGGCCACAGGGGCGGGCCGGAACGGGAGGTACTCGACAGCGAACCGGAGGCGCCGAACGCGCGGACTCCGGCGGGCGGGGAGACATCCGGGGGACAGCCACGGGAGGCGGGCAACCGGCGGCGGTAGGTGCCGCGGCCGGTGCTGGCCTCCCGCGAGCCTCACGCTCACGGAGTCTCTCGCGGGCCGTAGCGGGCCGTTGATCAACCTGCGGTCATTCTAGCTGGACGGCCCCACGATCCGGGACGTCTCCACGCCGCGGCGGTACGTCGTCAGCTCCGCACACTCGCACCGGCAGCCCAGCGGCACCAGACGGGCCACACCGTCGCCCTGCGGGAACCACACCGCCCCCGAGCCGTCCGCCACCGCCCCCAGCCGCTCCGAGGCCGCCCACGGGCCCACAGGCGCCGTCTCGGCGTGCTCCAGCACCGCCAGCACCAGCAGCGTGCCCACGGCCTCCCTGCCGTCCACCACGCGCACCGTCATCCCTGCCTCCAGATCCGCTCATCCCAATGCGTGGCGGCCTCCAGATCCTCGGCCTCCACCTCGCCCTCGAACCGGCCCGACACCGTCCGCCGGCCCGTCGGCACCCGCACCGGGCGCCGCTCCTTCTCCGCCTGGTCCTGCTCATCGCTCATGCCGCATCCTCGCTTCCGTCGTCCAGCAGCTCCCGCAGCCGCGCCTCCAGCCGCAACCGCTCCTCCTCTACCTCGGCCGGCGGCTCCTTCGACCGCCCGAACTGGCCGAACCGGTATGCACGGGCCCGCTCCTCCACCGCCTCCAGCGCATGCTGCAGACGGCGCAGCTCGTACTCCGCCGCCCGGCGGCAACCAGTCGAGCAGTACACCGCCGGGCGCCCCGGCCCGCCCCGGGCAGGCAGCTCAACCGAGCACTTCCGGCACTGCAATTTCTCCACCTCCACAAAAGTCGAAAATCCGTGCAGCGGTGCGTTCCATTCACCGCGGCGGACCCCCTGGCGCACCGTCCAGCGATGCAGACCCATCTACCCCCGGCCGGCTCGGCGCCGTGCGAGTCGGCGCGCGTTGCCGCGGGCGGACTCGGCTCGGGACTTGGCGGCGTGGCAGTCGGGGCAGGCAAGGCCGAGGTTGTCCAGGTCTGCGGCTGCGCCGCCCTCGGCCACGGGCCGGATGTGGTCCAGGTCGAACGCCTGGCCTTCGTCCGGCTCTCGCCCGCACATGTGGCAGCAGCCGTTGTCGCGTGCGGTCACCTGACGCTTGAGCGACCGCCACTTGCCGCCGCTGATGCCGTACCGCTCGCGGATGGTTGGCCGGTTGGCCCACGGCTTGCGCTTGTGCTCGTCACATCTGCCGTGGTCGACGGCGAGCGCGCGGCAGGCCGGTTCGGTGCAGCGGCTCGGTGGTGCGGTGGGCATGGCTGGCCTCCTGTCTGCCGGGGTGGCCGGGGTGCCCCGGTGGGGGTCATGCTGCGGGCGGCGGGTCGTCGTCCTGGTGGGCGCTGCGTTCCATGAGCAGCAGGGCGTCCCGCGTCTTGGTGACGTTGGACGGCCGCGCGGTGAGGCCGAGTTCGGCGAGCGCTCCGAGGGCGACGGCCGCGGCCTGCCTGGCTTGCTGCGGGTCGACGGTGCTGAGCATCGCCGCGATGGTGTGGCTGTCGCGGTCGAGTGCCGCGAGTGCGAGGCGTGCGCCGACCTGTTCGGTGCGGCCGATGCGCACCAGCTTGGTGGCGTGCCGCTGCCGTAGTCCGTGCTGGCGTGCTTCGGCCAGTGCTGCTCTGCGGTCGCGTTGTGCCCGGCGCCTGCGTTCGGCTGCGGCTATCTGCTCGTTCACGACGTCATCGACGTTCACGGGGTCCTCCAAGGGTGAGGCCCCGGGCCGGATGCCCGGGGCCGGGGTGGGCTACTCGGTGGGGGCCTGCTCGGGGCGGTAGATGCGGACGAAGTTGCTGACGGTGGTGGGGAAGTCCACGTAACCGTCGCGGTCGGTGTCGGCGGGCTTCACGCTGCCGTCGTCGTAGACGAGCCAGGCGACGACGGGCGAGGAGTGAACGGTGCCGTCGTCGTCGCGGTACTCGGCCCGCCAGCCGTCACCGGGCAGCGCGGCAACGACCACGGGTTCACCCTCGTGCACGCCGACGTAATTGCTCCAGCTGCCCGCGTCCCGGAGCCTGCCCGTCTTACCGTCGACGACGAGCGGGTTGCCGTCGTCGTCCCAAGCGATGACGGGCTTGTTGGTGTAGTGGGTGCGGGTCTTCCCGTCCGCGCTCCCCTCGTGTCGGTAGATGGCTGTGAAGCGCTGGCTAGGGACGATCATCGGGTGCTCCTCTGTGGGTTGCTGAGGTGGTGACGAACATAGGCGGGCGGGGGCTTCCTCGGTGCCCTGGGCGCCCGTGTTCGACCTCGTCCCGGCTGCTGTGCTCACTGGCGGCCCTTGTTGTGACCTCGTCCTCGTCCCACCTATAGGGGTGGGACGAGGGACGAGGACTCACAACCTCGTCCGGGACGAAGTGGGGACGAGGTCGGGACGAGGTCATTCGGCTTCCTCCTCGTCCGGCTGCTGGCCGCCCATTCCGCTCGGGGCGGGGAGGCTGTGAAGGGTCGCGTTGCGGGGCCCGGGGGTGGCGATGACGCGCCCCTCGTCCACCAGCTCGGCCAGGGCCATGCGCTTGTCGGCTGCCTTGCCGGGGACGCGGTCTTCGACGCCTTTGCCGGACAGTGGTCCCTTGGCGCGGCCGATCGCTTCGAGGATCTTCCGCTTCAGCTCGGCGATGCGCTCCTGCTCGGCCTTCGCCTTCGTGTCGTCCTCGTCGCGCTGGACGGGCGGGTACAGGTGGCCGTCGGCGAACTCCGAGGACTCGGACTTCACAACCAAGTCGGCGAACCAGTGCAGGCCGCTGGAGTGCGGCAGCCCGTGCTTGCGCAGCTGTGCGGGCCGGTCCTTGGCGATGCGGATGCGTGACTTGCCGGTGACGCCGACTCCGAAGGGCCGGATGTTCTCGAGCATGTACATCACGCCGTTGAGCCCGTTGAGCTTGTGGACTCCGCCGAGGCTGTACCGGCCGCGGTTCTCGACGGACTTCACGACGTGGTCGAGGGTGACCACGGCGGCGCCGCTCTCGCTGAGCGGGCGCAGCAGTAGCCGGCCGAACTTGGCCACGTCGGTGTTGTCCTTCAGCTCCAGGCCGAACAGGGACATGGCCTCGGTGACGCCGTCGACCACGGCCAGCGTGGGCTTCAGCTTGAGCAGCTGGGCGAGGTCGAGCAGGTCTATCGGGGTCGGAGTGTTCTCGGGCCGGACGTAGTGGAAGTACGCGAATACGTCATCCCGGTGGGCGCCCAGCAGCAGCAGCCGGCCGACGACTCCGGCGGCGTCGTCCTCAAAGTCGAGGTAGATGACGTGGTTGCCGTCGTTGATCTCCTGTAGGCAGGCGATCAAGGCGAACCACGTCTTCCCGGCCTCGGACTCGCTGGCGACGCTGTTAACGCGCCCCGGGTAGAACAGGCCGACGCCGTCGTCCCGGCGGCCCACGGTGGGCTGCGCCGGCCGGTACGTGCCGTTCAGCACGTCGGCGAGGTCCTGGGCGGCCCATGTGCGGGGAGCCGCCTCCATGTGCTCATCGGGCGCCGGCGGCTGGCCGGGTGGCGGTGCTTCGCCGAGCCAGACCGGCGCCTCGATGTCCTGGTAGGTCACGCGGCGACTCCTGTGGTGCGTCGTGCGGATGCGATGGTGCGCAGCGCCTCGGCCTCGGCCAGCCCGGTGCGGGCGGCCGCCGCGACGAGAGCGGCCTCCACGTCGCCGGCCGCGATATGCCCGTCCCTCACGTGCGCCCACGCCTTCGCCGCGGCCCAGAACAGACGGTCGTTCCGCGTGCCTTCGGCCGCTTCGGCGACGACCCGCACCAGGCCGTCCAGGGCCCGCCCGCCGTTCCCGCCGCGCGGCAGGAGAACGGTCCGGGGCTGGACGATGGGCGGGGGCTGCATGAGCTTGAGCAGCAGCCCGGGAACGGGCTGGATGCCGACTTCACCGAGGGACGGGTGGAGGCCGTACAGGCCGTTGCGTCCTCGGCTGCCGGGGCCGACGAGGTACCCGCCGGTTCCGCGCACGTCGATGCCGGGCCCGAGTCGCCCGGCCGAGTTGGGTACGGCCACCCCTTCGGGCGCGGTGAACCACAGGTGGTATCCGCCGGTGGGGGTGCACACGGTGAGGGTGCGGGGCACGTCGAATCCGTGCTGGGCTGCGAGGTGGTGGAGGGTGGCGACGCCGTCGACGCCGTTCTTCCGGTCCAGGTCGAGCCCGATCATCCGGCCGCCGCAGGCGATGCCGTACCCGGTGGCGCGGGGCGCCAGCTCGAACAGACGCCGGGCCTGGCCCGGGTCGGTGGTGGCGTCGTGGACACCGTGGCCAGCCTGCCCGCAGTCGCCCTTGCAGGTGTGCCCCTTGCCGTGCGGGGAGCGGATGGCGGGGGTCTTGCTGGCGGACAGGGGGAAGACGGCGTGCCCGCGGTCGATGGCGTACAGGGCGCTGTTGAGCGCGTCGGTCCATGCGCTCATGGCGTCCACTCCTCGCCCATGGCGGTGATGGCGGCGCACCAGCGGCGGGCGGCGGCGCGCCGCGATTGGCGACTGGGCTGCTCGTCCAGGTGGGCGCGGATGCTGCCGAGGGTGATGTGCCACCGGGCCTTCTCGCGGTTGACTTCGGAGCGCGCTACAGTGCACGTGTCAGACCCGCCAGCCAGCAGGTTTGCTTTCGAGGCCCCGGGGCGCCCACCCCGGGGCTTCTTGCTGTCCCGGCTCATGCTGCGGCCTTCCTGTCGGTGGCCTGCTCGTCCAGCCAGGCGTCGACGTCCGACCACCGTGCCTTCAGGTGGCGCCCCACCTTGGAGAACCTCGGCCCGGTGCCCTTGTAGCGCCAGGTGTAGATGGTCGCGACCGTCACCCCGAGGTACTCGGCCACTTCTTCGATGCTGGCCAGGGGCCTGCGCTGACTCGCCATGTGATCAACCTTCCGCAGTGAAGCGATCCTGTCTCGATACTTGATCGAACTCCGTGCAGACTGGCACGAAATGACGAGAGAGGTCAAGTGTTGAAAGTTGATCGGCGTGGCGGCGTTGCTTGCTCGCTTAACCCGTCGGTCGGCATGATGACGGCATGACGCAGCCCAACATCTTGTCCTTCGGAGCCAGCGGGTGGATCCGGGTCACCTGGTCCGACCGCCCGTATCGAGTGCTCGCCAGAACGGTCGAGCGCGACGGCCGCCGAGTGATCGCTGACCTAGTGATTCGGTCCGACGGCCATGTCGACTCCAAGGTGATGAAGAAGGTGCCGGTTTCGTGGCTGGAGAGCACCGCGAACGTCCCGGACCGAGCGCGACAGCTCTCGGCAGGAGAGTCCGGCGGCGGCAGCAACACGCCCTCAGGTACCCCCATGTCGTCGGTCCTCGATGAGCTGGAGATCGCCATCGACGGCATGGCGATGGCCGCCCTGAGCACCCAGGAGCCCGTAACCCGTGAACGCTTGGCGCGTCCCGACGGCACCAATCCGGAGGAGTTCTACGCGCACGTAGCGTCCGCTTACCACGATGTCGTTCAGCGGACGAGCGCCGTCGCCCCCGTCCTGGCCGAAGAGGCTGGGGTGCCGGTCGCTACTGTTCGACGCTGGATCCAGGAGTCGCGCCGTCGTGGCTTCCTGCCCCCGGCCCGCCGGGGCCGGGCAGGGTAGTGGTCGGCAAGGGGCGGTTGAGCGGGAGGGGCGCCGAGGATGGCGAAAGTAGTGGATCGCTGGCACCTGTCCCGGCCGCCGTCGGATGCCGAGCCGTGCGGCGAGCACAGGGCGGCCGGCCGCGTGCTGGTGCCGAGCAAGGACCACGGCCAGGGGAAGCGCTGGCAAGTCCGCTACCGGGATCCGGCCGGCGTCCAGAAGAAGGAGAACTTCGCCCGGCGCCCCGAGGCTGACGCCCGGGCGGCCGAGGTTGCCAACGAGCTGAACCGCGGCGAGTACGTCGACCGGGCCACGCGACGGCAGACGTTCCGCGAGTTCGCCGAGCAGTGGCGCCAGTCGTTGACCCAGCGGGAGACGACCGAGCCGAAGGTGGAGCGGGCGCTACGGCTGCACGTCTACCCGCTGCTCGGCGACAGGCCGCTGAACGCCGTCACGCGCACGGACGTTCAGAGGTGGGTCAAGGACCGGCGGGCGGTGCTCACCCCGATCGGCCTGCGCACCCCGTACAACGCCCTGTCCTCGGTCATGGCAGCGGCCCTGTACGACGGGCTGATCCGCAAGAACCCGTGCCACAACATCGACCTTCCGGAGATCCGCCGGCCCGAGGCCGAGCCGCTGCATCCCGAGGTGGTGCGCGCGCTGCTGGACACGGCGTCCCCGCGGTACCGGGCGCTGTTGCGGCTGGCCGCGACCACAGGTCTGCGACAGGGGGAGTTGTTCGGGCTGGAGGATGACCGGCACATCGACCTGGAGGCCATGACGCTGGAGGTCGAGCAGCAGCTCGTAGGCCCGGACCGGGGCGTGCCGTACATCGGAGAGCCGAAGACGGAGAAGTCCTACCGCACGGTGCCGCTGTCGGCGTCGGCCGCCGCCGCCATCCGCGCGCACCGCGAGGAGTTCCCGCCGAAGGAAGTCGAGATCGAGGACCGGAGCAACCCGCGCCGGCCGGAGCAGCGGACTGCCCGGTTGCTGTTCGTCTCCGAGTACGGGGCGCCGCTGCGCCGGGGGTCGTGGGCGAAGCTGTGGGCCCGGAACGTGAAGCGCGCGAACAAGGCGCTGGAGGACGCGGGTTCGCCGCTGCGGGTGCCGGAGGGGGCGACGCTGCACCAACTGCGGCACTTCTACGCCTCGGTGCTCATCAAGCACGGCGCCTCGGTGAAGAAGGTCCAGCGGCGCCTGGGGCACGCCAAGCCGTCGATCACGCTGGACCTGTACGTCCACCTGTGGGAAGACGACGAGGACGACACGGCCGCGCTCATCGACGATGCTCTGAGCTAGTGCCCTCGTTGTGCCCTCACGGAGTTCTGATTCGCCTGCTGTGCAGGTCAGAACGCGTAAGGCGGCGCCTGTGCGGAGGCGCCGCCCTTCCGCGTGCCCGCACCGCCTCCAACCGGTCCCTCCCCCTCGGACAGCCTGCACGAGCCGGATCGTGGCGATGGTGGAAGCGGTGACCGGGAGGGGCCAGGTGCAGGACTCCGGGCGTCTGCGGCGGTGCCGACGGGGGATCGTCAGGTCGCCTCCAGGTGCGGTCGGGCGGGCCGGCACGACCGGTACCGGTGTTCGTGGTCGGCAGGCGGCGGTACGGCGGGCTGCCGCTTCCGTGGTGCGGGGTGGCACCGACAGGCGCGTGCCGGATGCCGCACGCCGGGTACGCCGCTCTCCCCCGGCCCGGCCTCGGCGCACTCGCCGTGAGCCCCGATGGCGCAGCGCTTGGAGGTGTGCTCCGCGCCGTCCGCCCGGGCTCCGATACCGGTCACCGACCCTGCCCTTGGAATGTGGCCTTCCGGGTCGGGCCGCCGACGTGCCTCCTCGTGGGTCACGACCCGGTGTGACGCCGCGCCGGTTCGAGGTCGGCCTCGGGCACCCTGGGCGACCTGCGGGGCGGAACGGTCCGCGTCGAGATCCGGGGCGCGATCGGCGGCGGCCCGGTGAAGCCCCGGGTCGGCTCCGGTCCGGTGCTGACCGTCCCCTTCGGCCGACCGGTCCTCGGCCCCGCGCGCGAGCCACGCGACTTCGGGCGCGCGCACGGCGGTCCGGGCGGTACGGTGTACGGTCGGAGTGTGGCCACGGCCGGTGAACTCCTGCGTTCGGCACAACAGTTGACCGACTGATCGGAGACCACACCGTGCGTACCCGCCGTGCCCGAGCCGCCGCGCTCGCCGTCCCCTTCGCGTTACTGCTGCCCGCCTGCTCCGGGAGTGCGGACCGGGAGGCGGGCGGCGGCCCGTCCTCACCGGCCGCGCTCCCGGAGCAGGCGGCCGGGCCCGCGTCCGAGGAACTGCGCGGCATCGCCTCGGCCTCGGCGGAGGCCGAGGAGTCCGCGGCCGCCTCGCCGCCGGGACCGACACCGGGCCCCGGGTCGGTCCGCGACGAGTTCGCCGGGCTCCAGGCCACTTTGGACGATTCCTGCGACACCCCGGGGAACTGCGAGTACCTGCTCAACCGGGTCGTCGACGAACTCGACGGCCTCGACGCGGCGATGAAGGCCGACGGCAAGGGCCCAGGCCACTTCCCCGAGCCGATCGAGTGGATCGCGCGGATGCGGGAGCGGATCGGGGAGGACCGTTCCTACGAACACCTCAAGTCCCACCAGGACCTGATCCTCGGCACCCGCGACCGGATCAACGTCTGGATGCAGGACCACCCCGACGACTACCGCTGACACCCCCGCCGCCGGGACCGCCGGGCGGCCGGTTGCCCCGACACCGGTCGTCGCGGCCGGGCCGGACGTACGGCCGGCGCGTACGGCTCAGCGCGCGGGGAAGTCGTAGCGCACGCCGGTGAGCCGTTCGGAGGTCTCCCACAGGCGTGCGGAGGTGGCGTCGTCACGGGTGCGGCGGGCGCGCGCAGACGGACCGGGCGTGCCGCGTACGCCCAGCACACGCGGGCCGGTGAAGGAGTCCGGGCGCACACCGGGAGCGGTGGCGGCGTACAGGGTGGGGGCCGCGCCCAGTTCCGGGGAGGAGGCGACCAGCCGGTTGAGCAGGTGCGCCCCGCGTTCCGCGACGCGGTTGCCGGCCAGCCGCGGCCCCTTGCCCTGGAGCTCGGTCGCCGAGTAACCGGGGTGGGCGGCGGCGGCCACCAGGCGGTGCTCGACGGTGCGGCGGGCCAGTTCGTGGGTGAACAGCAGGTTCGCGCTCTTGGAGCGGGCGTAGGCCGTCCACGGGTTGTACCGGACACCGCTCGCCGGGTCGTGCGGATCGACGTCCGACAGCAGGTGCGCCAGGCTGGAGACGGTGACCACCCGGGCGGCGGGGGCGGCCAGCAGCCGCTCCAGCAGCAGTCCGGTCAGCGCGAAGTGGCCCAGGTGGTTCACGCCGACCTGCGTCTCGAAGCCGTCGGCGGTCCTGGAGAACGGGATCGCCATCAGCCCCGCGTTGTTGACCAGCAGGTCCAGCCGGTCGAAGGGGAGCGTGTCGGCGAAGGCGCGCACCGAAGCCAGATCGGCCAGGTCCAGCACCCGCACCTCGGCCCGCGCACCGGGTGCCTCGGCCAGCAGCCGCTCCAGGGCCGCCTCCCCGCGTCCCCGGTCGCGGCAGGCGAGCGCCACCCGCGCGCCGCGCCGGGCCAGTTCGCGCGCGGTCACGTAGCCCAGGCCACTGTTGGCGCCGGTCACCACTGCCGTGCGCTCGTCCAGGCGGGGGATGTCCCGTACCGTCCAGCCCATCGGTGTCTCAGCTCCTCGCATCGGCGCCCGCCCGCTCCCACGGTGACGGCGCGATCGTCTCCTTCGCGCGGCACAGCGTAGGCCGGACGGGACGCCGAGGCGAGGAACGCGGCGCCGGCCGGGGGGCGGGGCGGGCGCCGGCTCGGGAGGGGCCCGGCCGAGGGACCCGGGTCAGGGCCGCAGGACGCGGACCTTCGTCCCGCAGGTCATCCGGCGTCCGAAGCCGACGGTGCGCTCCGGCCCGGTCAGGGGCAGCGGCACGGTGTGGCGCACGTCGGAGCTGGAGGCGGCCAGCCGCAGCTCCACCACCCCGGGCTCGACGACCCGCTGCCCGGGCCGCACGGTGTACGAGGCCAGGTCGGCGTGGAAGTCGAAGACGACCTCGGCCGCCTGTCCCGGCTCCAGCGTCACCCGGGTGTAGCCGACCAGTTGCACGACCGGCCGGGCGACACGCGCCACGGGGTCGTGCAGATAGAGCTGGACGACCTCGGTGCCGGCCCGCTCGCCGGTGTTGCGCACGGTGACGCGGACCTCGGCGGAGCCGCCGGTCGGCAGCGCGTCGGCGCCCGTGCCCGCGGCCTCCCACTCGAAGGAGGTGTACGACAGGCCGTGCCCGAAGGGGTACAGCGGCGTCGGGTCGATGTTGCTGGCGTCGCCCTTGAGGCCCAGCGGCGGCACGAGATAGGTCCACGGCTGTCCGCCGGTGCCGCGCGGCACGCTGACCGGGAGCCGTCCGGAGGGGTTGACCCGTCCGGTGAGCACCCCGGCGACCGCCGGTCCGCCCTCCTCGCCGGGGAAGAACGCCTGCACGACGGCGGCCAGCCGGCCCTCCCACCGGCCGAGCGCGTACGGGCGGCCGGTGAGCAGCACCAGCACCACGGGCTTGTCGGTGCTCTCCAGCAGGGCGTCCAGGAACGCCGCCTGGCCGTCGGGGAGGGCGAGGTCGGCGGCGTCGCAGCCCTCGCCGGATGTGCCGCGGCCGAAGAGGCCGGAGCGGTCGCCGAGCGCCGCGATGACGATGTCGGCGTCGGCGGGGGAGTCGGTCAGGACCGCTCCGGGCAGCTCGGCGCCCAGGGCGTCCAGCAGCGTGGGGATCTCCACGCCGACGGGCAGCTCGGGGTGCTCGACGCCCACGTGCCGGGGGAAGGTGTAGCAGCCCAGCATGGCGGCCCGCTCCTGTGCGTACGGGCCGACCACGGCTATGCGGGCGGTGGGGTGCACGGGGAGCGCGCCGCCGGAGTTGTCCAGCAGGACGACGGACTCCTCGGCCACGCGCCGGGCCACCGCCCGCATCGCGGGCGGGTCCAGGTCCACGGTGTCCGCGGAGGCGGCGGGCGGTGCGGCCGACCAGTCGGGGTCCAGCAGGCCCAGCTCGCACTTCTGCCGCAGCACCCGCAGCGCCGCGCGGTCCACCAGCTCCTCGGGCACCTCGCCGGAGCGCACCGCCTTCAGCAGCGGCTCGCCGTAGCAGCGCAGGCCCGGCAGCTCCACGTCCACGCCCGCGGCCAGCGCCAGGGCCGCGGCGCCGGCGGGGGAGTCGGCGACGCGGTGGGCCGTCTCCAGGAAGGAGACGCCGAAGTAGTCGGAGACCAGCGTGCCGGTGAAGCCCCACTCCTCGCGCAGCAGATCGGTGAGGAGCTCGGTGTGGGCGGCGGCCGGGACGCCGTCGAGGTCGTTGTAGGCGTGCATGACCGAGCGGGCCCCGCCCTCGCGCAGGGCCATCTCGAACGGCGGCAGGATCACGTCGGCCAGTTCGCGCGGGCCGATCGGGACGGGGCCGTGGTTGCGGGCGCCGCGGGAGGCGGAGTAGCCCGCGAAGTGCTTGAGGGTGGAGACGATCCCGGTGGACTCCAGGCCCGCCACGTAGGCGGTGGCCACCGTCGCGACCAGGTACGGGTCCTCGCCGATGGACTCCTCGGTGCGGCCCCAGCGCGGGTCGCGCACCACGTCCAGGACCGGCGAGAGGCCCTGGTGGATGCCGACCGAGCGCATGGAGTCGCCGATGGCCGCGGCCATCTCGCGCACCAGCGCCGGGTCGAAGGTGGCCCCCCAGGCCAGCGGAGTGGGGAAGACGGTGGCCTGCCAGGCGGTGAAGCCGGTCAGGCACTCCTCGTGGGCGAGGGCGGGGATGCCGAAGCGGTTGGCCGCGGCGACCTTCGTCTGGAAGGCCGCCAGGGCCCGCGCGCCCTCGGCCGGCTCCACGGGGGCGGTGCCGAAGGGGCGGGTGAGCTGGCCCAGACCGTGGGGCAGCAGGGCGTCCAGGTCGACGGTTTCGGAGACCTCGTGCTGGAGCGGGGCGACGTCCTCGCCGTCGGACTCGGAACCCGGCCAGACGCTGGAGAGCTGTGCGAGCTTCTCCTCCAGGGTCATCCGGGACAGCAGGTCGGCGGCGCGCTCCTCGACGGGTCGGGAGGTGTCCTGCCAGGGGTGGTGATGCATGGGGCTCCTTGTCGGGCGTCAGCGTGTCTCGCGCGTCCCCGTGGGACTCAGCGCCCGCCGGCGCCCATGAGGCCGTTGATGAGCTGACGGCGCGCGAAGAGGTAAACGACGAAGATCGGCACGATCGACAGCACGACCGCGGCGAGCAGCGCGGGGATGTCCACCCGGAACTGGCCGACGTAGTCGTAGAGGCCGAGGGTGAGGACCCGGCTCTCGCGCGACTGGGTGAGGATCAGCGGGAAGAGGAAGTTGTTCCAGGCCTGCAGCGCCGCGTAGACGCCGACGGTGGAGATCCCGCCCCGGGAGAGGGGCACGACGAGCTGGAGCAGGACGCGGGTCTGGCCCGCACCCTCCAGGGCCATCGACTCGTACATCTCCTCCTCGATGTCGCGCATCGTGGAGGACAGGATCAGCACGCACACGGGCAGGCAGAACGCCGAGACGGGCAGGATGACCGCCAGCAGGCTGTCGTACAGCCGCATCTCGGTGATCAGCAGGTAGATGGGGATGATCACCGCCTGGGCGGGGATGGCCAGGCCCAGCAGGAAGAACTGGAAGATCCGCTGCGAGGTCCGGCTGAGGGTGCGCACCACGGTGTAGCCGATGCCCACCGAGAGCACGATGACGATCGCCGCCGTGGCGACCGTGACGACCGCGGTGTTGAGCAGGTAGGTGAGGAAGTCGCTCTCCAGCACCGTGCGGTAGTTGTCGGACGTGAGGTCGCCCGGCAGACTCAGCGCACCCTCGTCGAAGTAGGAGTCGCGGTCCCGCAGCGTGGTGAGGACCAGGACGTACAGCGGCAGGCCGACGATGACCAGCCAGACGACGGAGGCGACACCCGCGGGCATGTTCCACTTGCGGACGCGGCGCAGCCTGCCGGGCAGGCCCCGGTCGTTGCGCGCCCGGGGCGCGTCGGCCCGTCCGGCGGCGGGGGAGGGCCGGCGCTCCGGTCTGGTGGCGGTCTTCACATCCCCTCCCGGGTGCTGCGCATCCTGCTGAAGCCGGTCGCCCGGACCATCAGCAGGGAGACGGCGGTGGCGACGATCACCAAGGTGGTGGCGACGGCGCTGGCATAGCCCATGTCGTACGCCTGGAAGCCGGTCTCGTACATCAGGTAGGGCACGATCGTGGTGTCCGTTCCCGGCCCGCCCTCGGTCAGGATGAGGACGGTGTCGAAGAAGGTCAGCGCGCCGACGACCATCAGCACCGAGGAGGTGATGACGGTGTTGCGCAGCTGCGGCAGGGTGATGGAGAAGAACTGCCGCACGGTACTCGCCCCGTCGATGGAGGCGGCCTCGTAGAAGGACCTGGGGATCTGCCGGGCGCCGCCCTGGTACAGCAGGGTGTGGAACGGGATGAACTGCCAGGCGGCCACGAACGCCACGGCGGCGAAGGCGCCGTCGCCGGTGCCGAGCAGATTGCCGTCCTCGATCCCCAGCCAGGGGCCGATCTCGGCGATCAGGCCGAAGTTGGGGTCCAGCAGCGACTTCCACAGCAGCGCCAGCGCCACCGAGGAGGCCAGCAGCGGCAGGAAGAAGATCGCGCCGAGGACGGCCCGGTTCTTCTGCCGGCCGGCCGACCACACGCCCAGCAGCAGGGCGACGGGCGTCTGGATCAGCCAGCTGACGCCGGTGAGCAGGATGCTCAGCCAGACGGCCTGCCGCATGGTGGGGTCGTCGAACAACCGTTCCCAGTTGCCCGTGCCGCTGATCGAGGGGAAGTCGCCGAGGCCGTCCCAGTCGGTGAAGGACAGATAACCGACCAGCGCCATCGGGCCGACGGCGAACAGGACGAAGAACAGCACGCCGGGGACCGCCCAGGCAATGCCCGGGCGGCCCACGCGCGGCGACGCGGTTGGTGCTTGCTTCACTTCAGGGCCTTCATGGCGTCGACGAACTCTTCGGGGCCGAGCTGCCTGTTGAAGAGCTTCTGGATGTTGGTGAGCATCGGCGAGGCCTGTTGCGCCGGCAGCGCCTGGTCCCAGGAGAGGGTGAAGTTCGGGGCGTCGCGCACCAGGTCGTACTGGAAGAGGGCGTAGTCGGGGGCGGGGTGTTTGGTGAGCATGTCCTCGGAACCGGAGGTGGCGGGCACGTCGCCGTTGTCCACCAGGGCCTCGGCGTACCACTCCTCGGCGGCGGTCCCGACGAACTCCAGGGCCGCCTCGCGCTCGGCGCCCTTCAGCTTGGAGTTGACCGACCAGAAGTTGGTGGGGTTGCCCACGACGTTCCTGGGGTCGCCCTTGCCGTCGGGGAGGGCGGGGAAGGTGGTCCAGCCCAGACCCTTCTCGGCGAACTCCTTCTGGTTGGCCTGCTGGTTGGAGTACTCCCAACTGCCCATCAGGTGCATGGCGGCCCTGCCCTTGGCGAAGAGCGTGGAGGCGCCGTCGGCGGTGTAGTTGACCGAGGCGTAGTTCTTGCCGAACGCCCCGCGGTCCACCAGGTCGCGGATGGTCTCGGCGGTCTTCAGCACGGCCGGGTCGCCCCAGGCCGAGGAGTCGCCGTCCTGGACGCGCTGGAAGACCTCGGCGCCGCCGATGCGGTCCAGCAGGTACTCGACCCACATCAGCTCGGTCCAGGCGTCGGTGCCGGCCAGTGCGAAGGGCGTGACGCCCTCCTTCTTGAAGGTGTCGACCAGTTCCAGCAGGTCGTCCCAGGACTCGGGCGGCTGGGCGCCGGCCTTCTCGAAGACGTCCTTGTTGTAGAAGAGGACCACCGGCTGCATGCCTCGCATCGGGACGCCGTAGATCTCGTCGTTCACCTTGCCCGCGTTGAGGATCGAGGGCAGGAACGCGTTCTTGAGCTCCTCGTCCTTCCGGATCTCGGGCGTGAGGTCGACCAGCATGTCCTTCTCGACGAAGTTGCTGATGCTGCCGCCGCCCCAGTTGAAGAAGACGTCGGGGGCGTTGGGGGTGCCCATCGCACTGCGCATCTTGTCCTGGTAGCCCTCGCCGGGCACCTCGACGAGCTCGGCCTTGACGTCGGAGGTCTTGTTGAACCGCTCGACGGCCTCGCGCTGCACCTTGGTCGAGGCGTCCTGGTAGACCCACACCTCCAGGGTGCCGCCGGCCTTCTCCTCGCCCGGCCCGCCACTGCCGCAGGCGGTGAGCACGGAGGCGGCCAGCACCGCCGCCGTCAGCTTGGCGGCGTGGCTCCGCCCGAATCCCTTGCGGCCTCTCGTGGCCGAGCTCTGCACTGCTGTTCGCATCGCGTACCTTCCGGAAGGAACCCGAAAATTATCGGTAGTGGTGGTGGGAAAGTACGTACGCGCTCCAGCGGTGTCAACAGGTCTGACAAAAACGGGACCCATGACCCGGCGGCGTGACGCGCCCGTTGTGCGGAGTTGTCCGGTCCGCCGTCCGGGTCAGCCCCGCGGCGGCGCCGTGCTGGCACGAACGACCAGCTCAGTGGCAAGTTCCACGCGCGGGGAGTCGATCTCCTCGCCCCTGGCCTGGCGCAGTACGGTGCGGGCCGCGACCTTGCCCATCTCCACCAGCGGCTGACGCACCGTCGTCAGCGGCGGAGCGGACCAGCGGACTTCCGGAAGGTCGTCGAATCCGACGATGCTGACGTCCTCCGGCACCCGCATCCCGCGCCGCCGCAGCGCCTCGATCGCGCCCAGTGCCATCTGGTCGCTGGCGGCGAACAGGGCGGTGGGCGGCCCGTCCAGGTCCATCAGCCGGTTGCAGCCGGTGAAGCCGGACTCGTGGTAGAAGTCGCCCGGCGCCATCAGCCGGTCGTCCACGGGGACGCCGGCGGCCTCCAGCGCGGCGCGGTAGCCGTCCAGCCGGGCGCGGCTGCACAGCAGTCTCGGAGGTCCGGCGATGAAGCCGATGCGGCGGTGGCCCAGCTTCAGCAGGTGCTCGGTGGCGGACATGCCGCCGGCCCAGTTGGTGGCGCCCACCGTCGGCGCGTCCAGGGCCGGGGAGCCGGAGGGGTCCACCACCACCAGCGGCACGCCCAGCCGGTGCAGCTCCTCGTGGAGGACCGGCTCCAGGACCGAGGTCACCAGGATCACGCCCCCCGAGGCGCGGGCCCGCAGATTGCGCATCCACTGCCGGGCCGAGCCCGCGCGGTCGTGGATCGCCGAGACCACCGTGCCGAAGCCGACCTCGTGCGTGGTCTCCTCCACGCCACGGATGATCTCCACCGCCCAGGGGCTGTCGAGATCGTTGAAGACCAGGTCGATCAGGGCCGGCCGGTCGCCGGAGGAGGCCGTGCGGCGGCGGTAGCCGTACTGCCGCAGCAGCTCCTCGACCCTGGCCCGGGTCGCGGGCGCGACGTCCGAGCGGCCGTTGACCACCCGCGAGACCGTGGGGACCGAGACCCCCGCCTCCTGGGCGATCGCCGTGATCGTGACCTTCTGCTCCACCTTGGACGCCATCCTCCGCTCCGCGGCCTTGCCGGCCGCGGCGACCGCGCCGTCCGTCATGCCCTCTCCCATGCTCCCTCTCCTCCACACGCGCACACCGTTGACGGGCGTTCCCATCGGCTCTACCGTTCCCGGCGCACCCTCGAAACCTTCCAACAGTCTTCCGGAAGAAGTTCCGGGGCGTCGAGAGAGGGACACCCCAGCATGAGGCAGCACCGTGTACGCACCGTACGTCGTTTAGCCCGGGCGGCCGTAGCCGCATCCGCCGCGGCCGCGGCCCTGACCTTCGGGTTCAGCGCTCCGAGCCAGGCGGCAGACCCCTCCCTGCGCGAGGTCGCCGAGTCCACCGGCCGCTTCATCGGCACGGCCGTCAACGACGGCCTGCTGAGCAACGGGACCTACAGCGACATCGTCAGCACGGAGTTCGACAGCGTCACCGCCGAGAACGCCATGAAGTGGGAGTCGGTCGAACCCCAGCGCGGCCAGTTCAACTGGGCCGGGGGCGACCGTCTGGTCCAGTTCGCCCAGGACAACGGCCAGCTCGTCTACGGCCACACCCTGGTCTGGCACAGCCAGATGCCGGGCTGGCTGCAGAACGGGTCGTTCTCGAACACCGAGCTGCGCCAGATCATGACCGACCACGTCACCACCCAGGTCAGCCGCTACAAGGGCAAGGTCCGGCGCTGGGACGTGGTCAACGAAGCCTTCAACGAGGACGGCTCGTTCCGGCAGAGCAAGTTCTACCAGCAGCTCGGAGCGTCCTACATCGCGGACTCCTTCCGGGCCGCCCGCGCCGCGGACCCGGACGCCAAGCTGTTCATCAACGACTACAACACCGAGCTCGACAACGCCAAGAGCGACGGCCTGTACCGGCTGGTCGGCGACCTGCTGGCGCAGGGCGTGCCGATCGACGGCGTCGGCTTCCAGAACCACCTCATCGTCGGCCAGGTCAACGGCCCGGCGATCCGGCAGAACCTCCAGCGCTTCGCCGACCTGGGCCTGGAGGTCGCGGTCACCGAGCTGGACATCCGGATGCAGATGCCGTCCGACGGCTCCAAGCTCCAGCAGCAGGCCCGCGACTACCGGGCGGTGGCCGACGCCTGCCTGGCGGTCTCCCGGTGCTCCGGCATCACCGTCTGGGGCGTCAGCGACCGGGACTCCTGGGTGCCGGACGTCTTCCAGGGGCAGGGTGCCGCCTGCCCCTGGGACGAGAACTACCGGCCCAAGCCGGCCTACGACGCGCTGCGCGACGCCTTCGTCGCTGCGGGCGGCGACCCGGGCGACCCCGACCCGCCCACGGGCGACTGCTCAGCCGTCTTCACCGTCTCCAACCGCTGGGACACCGGCTCGGTCGTCTCCGTGACCGTCCGCACCGGACAGGCCCTCGACGGCTGGCGCGCGCAGTTCGACCTGCCGGCCGGTGTGAGCCTGGCCAACGGCTGGAACGGCGGCTTCTCGCAGAGCGGCAGCACCGTCACCGTCACCAACGCCGCCTACAACGGCACGGTCCCGGCCGGGGGGACGATCTCCTTCGGCTTCCAGACCAGCGGGGGCGCCGCCCAGGACGGCACCCGCGTCAGCCTCGGCGGACAGGAGTGCGCCGCGGGCTGACACCGGCTCCCGTCCGGTGCGCCGAACCGCCGGGGCAGGGCGGCCGGCGTGCCGGCCGGGGCGGAGCCGGGCCCCGGTCGCGGCCCGCCCCACACGGGCCGCGGCCGGGGCCCTTCCGCCGTTCTCCGTCGCTCTCCGCCGTACCGCGGTGCTCCTCAGCTCGTGCGGACGGCGTACACCGGCACCGACGCCGCGTCGTCGTCCAGGCACCGGCCCGTGGTCAGGTCGAAGCGCTGCTTGAGCAGCGGGGAGGCCACGAACGCCCGGCCGTCCACCGAGCCCAGCAGCCCGCGCGAGAGCACGTAGGCGCCGGTGAACGGGTCGCGGTTGCCGACGGCGTACGTCCGGCCCGCCCGGTCCCGGAACACGGCGACCTGCCGACCGTCGGGCAGCAGCGCCGCCACCCCCCGCCCCGGCACCAGATCGGACAGGCCGCACACCGCGGCCCAGCCGCCGCCGGCGTGCACCTCCACCCGCGCCCCGGCCGCCCGTCCCTCCCCGGAAACGGCGGCGGGCGCCGCCCCGGTCGTCACCGCGGTCGTAACTTCGGTCCTCGCTTCGGTCCTCGCTTCGGTCGTCGTCTCGGTCGTCGCCGTGGTCATCGGGCCGCGCTCCCTTCGAGGGCTTCGAGCGTGCGGACGGGGATGTCGGGGCCGGACAGGAGCGTCAGGTCGGGCCGGACCTGCTCGCGCTCGGCGACGAACCGCACCGACGGGTCCGGCGCGTCGGGGGCGTTGACGAAGGACACGAAGCGCCGCAGCCGCTCGGGATCGTCCAGCGTCGCGGCCCACTCGTCGCGGTAGTTCGCCACATGGCCGGCCATCAGGGCCTCCAGTTCGGCGCACAGCCCCAGTGAGTTGTGGACGACCACGTCGCGCACGTGGTCCAGGCCGCCCTCGATCCGCTCCAGCCAGGCAGCGGTGCGCTCCAGCCGGTCGGCGGTGCGGATGTAGAACATCAGGAAGCGGTCGACCAGCCGGACCAGCTCGGCGTCCGACAGATCCTTGGCCAGCAGGTCGGCGTGGCGCGGGGTCGCGCCGCCGTTGCCGCCCACGTACAGGTTCCAGCCGTTCGCCGTGGCGATCACGCCGAAGTCCTTGCCCCGGGCCTCGGCGCACTCGCGCTGGCAGCCGGAGACCGCCCCCTTCAGCTTGTGCGGCGCGCGCAGGCCCCGGTAGCGCAGCTCCAGGTCGATGGCCATGCGCACCGAGTCCTGCACCCCGTAGCGGCACCAGGTCTGACCCACGCACGACTTCACCGTGCGCAGCGCCTTGCCGTAGGCGTGGCCCGATTCGAAACCGGCCTCCACCAGCCGTGCCCAGATCGCCGGGAGCTGGTCGACACGGGCGCCGAACAGGTCGATCCGCTGGCCACCGGTGATCTTGGTGTAGAGGCCGAAGTCACGGGCCACCTCGCCGATCACGATCAGCTTCTCGGGTGTGATCTCACCGCCGGGGACGCGCGGCACGACCGAGTACGAGCCGTTGCGCTGGAGGTTGGCCAGATGGTGGTCGTTGGTGTCCTGCAGGCCTGCCTGCTCGCCGTCCAGGACGTAGCCGCTGGCCCCCAGCGCCGGGGCGAGCGAGGCGATGATCGAGGCGGCGGCCGGCTTGCAGACCTCGCAGCCCTCCCCGCCGCGGGCCTCCGGGCGGCCGTGGCCGTCCAGCAGCTCGGCGAAGGTGGACAGCCGCCGGGTGCGGACGATCTCGTACAGCTCGCCGCGGGTGTGGGCGAAGCAGCCGCACAGGCCCTTGTCGACGGTGATGCCGCTCGCCTCCAGCTCGTCGTCGACCAGCCTGGCGAGCACCTTCACACAGCTTCCGCAGCCGGTGCCCGCCTTCGTGCACTTCTTCACCTCGGGCACGGTGGTGCACGCGTGGTCGGTGACGGCCGCGCGGACGGCGCCCTTGGTGACGTTGTGGCAGCTGCACACCACCGCGTCGTCCGGCAGCGCGGACGGCCCCAGTGCCACCGGCGCCCCGGCCCCGGCCGGCAGGACGAGCTGCTCGGGCGCCACCGGCGGGACGGTCCCGGTCAGCGGGCGCAGCGTGCCGTACGCCTCGGCGTCGCCGACCAGCACACCGCCCAGCAGGGTGCCGTCGGAGGCGACCACCAGCTTCCTGTGGACCCCGGCCCGGGAGTCGGAGTAGACGACGTCCAGACAGCCCTCGGTCCTCCCCAGCGCGTCGCCGAAGGAGGCCACGTCCACGCCCAGCAGCTTGAGCTTGGTGGAGGTGTCGGCGCCGGTGAAGGACCCCCCGGTTCCACCGGCGATCGCCTCGGCCGCCACCCCCGCCATCTCGTAGCCCGGCGCCACCAGGCCGTACACCATGCCGTCAACGGTCCTGGCGCACTCGCCGATGGCGTACACCGCGGCGTCGGCGGTGCGGCAGCGCTCGTCCACGGCGATCCCGCCGCGCTCGCCGACTTCCAGACCGGCCGCCCGGGCCAGCTCGTCGCGGGGGCGCACCCCCGCCGAGAAGACCACCAGATCGGTGGCGATCGCCGAGCCGTCCGACAGCGTCATCGCCGTGACTGCGCCGTCCGCGCCGGCGGTGATCTCCCTGCCGCCCACACCCGTGTGGACGGTCAGGCCCATCCCCTCGACGGTGCGGCGCAGGGCGGCGCCGCCGCCCTCGTCGACCTGGAGGGCCATCAGACGCGGGTTGAACTCCACGATGTGGGTCTCAAGGCCCAGACCGCTGAGGGCGCCGGCCGCCTCCAGGCCCAGCAGGCCGCCGCCGACGACCGTGCCCACCCGGCTCCTGCCCGCGTACTCCTCGATGGCGAGCAGATCCTCCACCGTGCGGTAGACGAAGCAGCCGGTGCTGTCGCTTCCCGGCACGGGCGGCACGAACGGGTAGGAACCGGTGGCCAGCACCAGCGTGTCGTAGCCGATCTCCAGCCCGGCGCGCGAGGTCACGGTGCGCGCCTCGCGGTCGATCGCGACCGCCGGGTCGCCCAGGCGCAGCTCGATGCCGTGCCGCTCCATGAAGCCCTCGTCCACCAGGGACAGCTCCTCGGGCGTGCGGCCGGAGAAGTACGAGGTGAGCTGCACGCGGTCGTACGCCGGCCGCGGCTCCTCGCACAGCACGACCACCCGGGCCCGCCCGGTCACCTCCCGGCTCGCGAGCTCCTCCAGGAACCGCTGGCCGACCATTCCGTGCCCGACGAGCACGATCGTGGGGCGTGGCGTCCGTGGCATGTCTACAGGCCTCCATCGTTGGTGAGCAGGTGGAGCAGCGGGGCGGAGGGCAGCGGCTCGCCGTCCTCCCAGGCGCGGGCGAGAGCCCCGACGGTGCCGAGGTCGCCCAGGAGGATGCCGCCCACCAGCCGGTCGCCGCGGACGACGACCTTGCGGTAGACGCTGCGGGTGGCGTCGGCGAGGCGGACGACGTCGTCGCCCGCGCGGGGCACGGTCTCGCCGAACGCGGCGAGGTCCAGCGCACTTCCGGGTCCGGAGGGGGGCGGGTCGAGGGTCAGCCGGGTCAGCGCCCGGGTGCCGGTGTACGCGGGGGAGCCCGCACCGGCCGCCGCGCCACCCGCCGCGCTGTCCACGGCGTTGTCCACGGCGTTGTCCACGGCGTTGTCCGCCAGCAGGACGCGGGCCAGCGCGTCGGCCTGCTCCTGGGCGGCGCCGGCCAGCCCGTAGACCCTCCCGCCGTGCTCGGCGCAGTCGCCGGCGGCGTGGATCCGGGGATCGCCGGTGCGCAGCTCGTCGTCCACGACGATCCCGTCGCGGACCTCCAGACCGGCCGCCCGGGCCAGCCCGGTCCGCGGGCGCACCCCGCAGGCGAGGACGACCAGCTCGGCCTCCAGCCGGTAGCCGTCGGCCAGTTCCACGCCGCGGGCCACGGCCCCTCCACCGGCGGCCCCCTCCCCGGCGCTCCCCGCGGTCAGCAGGCCGCGGACGCGGCACTCGGTGTGGACCTCGACGCCCAGCCCCTCCAGATGCCCGCGCAGCAGCGCCGAAGCGCGGGCGTCCAGATGACGCTCCATGAGGTGTTCGCCCTGGTGGGCGAGGACGGTGCGCACCCCGCGCCCGGCCAGTGCGCGGGCGGCCGAGACCCCGAGCAGGCCGCCGCCGACGACGACGGCCCGCACCCCGGGCCGTACCGCCGCCTCCAGTGCCCGGCAGTCGGCCAGGGTGCGGAAGGGGTGCACGCCACGGGGCGGTTCGTGCCCGCAGCCGGGGAAGAGCCCGCGCAGCGGTGGCAGCACCGGATTGGAGCCGGTGGCCAGCACCAGGGTGTCGTACGGCAGCGATGAGCCGTCGTCGCACCGCACCAGCCGCTCGGCCCGGTCCAGCCGCACCGCCCGCACACCGCGCAGCCAGCGGGCGGCGGGCGGTGCGGGCAGGCCGATCACCCCCGGCGCGTACCGCCCGGCCAGCACCCCGGCCAGCAGCACCCGGTTGTACGGCGCATGGGGTTCCTCACCGACGACCGTCAGGTCCACGGCCGCGCCATCGGTGCCCTCGGCACCGGCGGCACCGAGGGCACCGGCGGCGGAGAGCTGCCCGGCGAGCCGGGCGGCGGCCATTCCGCCGCCGATCACCACCACACGCTTCTTCGAGGCCATGCGGAAAGCGTGCGATGCGGCTGTTTCCCGGCCGCATCACCGCTGTTTCCCGGCGGCAACACCGCCCTCAGCGCACCCGGCCCCCGGCTGTGAGTTCCGGGCGGACTACCGCATCCCCGAGCGGACCCTCAGGGGGCCAGGCGGACGGGCAGCGCCGCAAGGCCCCTGGTCCACGGCGACGACGCCCAGGCCAGACGATCCTCGGGCACGGCCAGCCGCAGGCCCGGCAGCCGCCGCCGCAGCACCTCCACCGCCGTCCGCGCGATCAGCCGCGCCTGCGGCTGGGCCGGGCAGGCGTGCGGTCCCGCGCCGAACGCCACATGCGCGCGGTTGCCCGGCACCGGCCGCCCGCACGAGGGCAGCACCAGGGGGTCGCGGCCCGCGGCGGCCAGCCCCAGCACGAGCATGTCCCCGGCCCGCACCTCCTGCCCGCCCAGGCGGACGTCGCGCAGGGCGTAGCGGCCGGGGAGGTTCTGGGTGGGCGGGAACCGCCACAGCACCAGGTCCAGCGCCTCGTCCAGGGTCAGGTGCCCGCCGTCCAGCGAGGAGCGCAGGGCCGGATCGGTCAGCAGCAGGCGCAGCGTGGTGGCGATCCAGTTCTTCGTCGTCTGGTGGGCGGCCACCACCGTCACCACCAGGTTGTGCAGCACCTCCTCCTCGCGCAGCGAAGCGGGGTGCGTCAGCAGCCAGGAGATGATGTCGGGGCCCGGCGCGCGCCGCTTCTCCCGCACCAGGGCCAGCAGGACGCGCTCCAGCCGGCGGCCGGCGTGGACGGAGTCGGCGTTGGCGGCGGCCGTGCCGGCGACGGCCTCCGCCAGTTTCCGGCTGACCAGCTCGTCCGTCCCCAGCAGCCGGGTGACGACCCGCGCCGGCAGGCGGTGCGCGTAGTGCGGTACGAGGTCGGCCTCGCGCCGCCCGTCGAAGGCGTCGATCAGCCGGTCGGCGGTGTCGCGCGCCAGGCGGCCCAGCTCGGTGCAGTCGACCCGGCCCAGCGCGTCGGCGACGGCCGACCGCATCCGCCGGTGCCGGTGCCCGTCGGCGAACATCAGGGCCGGACGCCAGCCGGCGAACGCCAGCAGCGGGGAGTCGGCCGGCACACGCCCCTCGCGCAGCAGACGCCAGTGCCGCGGGTCGTGGCTGAAGTCCCCTTCGCAGCGGGCCACTCGCAGCAGTTCCTCGTAGCCCATGACCAGCCAGGCGCGCGCCCCCGGGGCCAGGGCGACGGGTGCGACCGGTCCGTGTTCCGCGCGCAGCCGCTCGTACAGGGCGGGCAGGCCGTCGCCGTCGAGGCCCGGACCGTACAGCGGGACGTGGCGCGAGCGGCCGGGGTGTCCCGGTGGCGTCTCGGCCTGGGAGCGGCGGGGGGCAGCGGTCATGTGGTGGCTCCGGGGGAGGGGGGGGAAGGACGGGAGGGGGGAGCGGCCCGGGGGCGGCCCGTACCACCGGAGACAACGCGCCGGCGGCCGACGCGGTCAACCGCCTTATCCGAAAAGAGTCCTGGAATACCACTCAGGAGTGAGTGACCGGGCGGCGGGCGGCGCGGATCAGTGCGCCAGAGCCCGCTCAAGGCCCCGCTCGCGCGGGCCGAGGAAGTGCGGATCGGGGGTGAACGTCGCCTCCAGCCCGGCCTTCACCGCGCCCCCCACCTCGCGCAGCGCGCCGTAGTACCAGGTGGCGTCGTGCGGCTCGGCGACACCGACGCCGTGCGCGTCGACCCCGGCGGCCCGGCACAGGGCCAGCGCGCGGCGCATGTGGAACCCCTTGGCCTTCATCGAGCTGATCACCATACCGATGGAGACGGACCGGACCACGCCGCGGTTGCCGCGGTTACGGTTGGCAGGCGGGACCGCGAAGGCGGCGAGGGCCGCGAAGGCGGCGAGGAAGAGAGGGAACGGCGGCCATGGCGGAGACGGGCGTCCTGACGGTGCTGACCACAACCGACAGCCGGGAGAAGGCCGAGGTGCTGGCGCGCGGCGCGGTGGAGGCCCGCGTCGCGGCGTGCGCCCAGATCTCCGGCCCGGTGACCTCGGTCTACCGGTGGGAGGGCGAGGTGCGCGCCGAGCCCGAGTGGCAGGTGCTGCTGAAGACGGCGGCGGACCGCTACGACGCCCTGGAGGCACATCTGCGCGCGGCGCACGACTACGACACCCCCGAGATCATCGCCACCCCGGTCGTCCGGGGCGGCGCGGACTACCTGGCCTGGGTCGCTCGGGAGACGCGCGGCTCCTGAGCCGTGCGGCAGCCTTACAGGGCCAGATGACGGCGCAGGGCGGCGTCGAGGTCGGCCAGGACGTGCGACGGCAGTGCACCGACCCGGTGCAGCAGCCGCTCCACGGCTACGGAGCGCACCTGTTCGCACTGGGCTTTGGAGTCTTTGCGCAGCCCGCAGTCCGCGGCCTTGAGGAGCACCTGGAACGGGTAGACACGTGTGGTGTTGGACGTCACGGGCACCACGGTCAGCACACCCCGGCCGACGCGGTCCACCGAACGGTTGGCCGCGTCGTTGGAGACGATGACGGCGGGGCGTGCCTTGTTGGCCTCGTTGCCGCGGGCCGGGGCCAGATCGACCAGATAGACGTCACCGCGCCGCATCGCCGAGCCCGTCCGCAGCGGTCGCGTCCCACAGCTCCGCGTCCTCGTCCTCGGCCCATTCCTGCCAGGCGGCGGTGTAGTCCTGTTCGAGTTCCGAGGCGCGCAGCAACTCGATAGCGGCGTGTATCACGGCCGATCGCGACTCGACCTCGGCTCTGGCGGCGTATGCGTCGACGAAGGCGATGTCTTCCTGGGGGAGGCTCACACTTACCTTCATACCGCCGATGGTACATCGGTGGCTTCGCTGGTGCTACTCCGGCTACTACCTCGGATCCCCCGCGCGCTCCACGCGGACCGCGCAGACCTTGAACTCCGGCATGCGCGAGACCGGGTCCAGGGCCGGGTTGGTCAGGGTGTTGGCGCGGCCCTCGCCCGGCCAGTGGAACGGCATGAACACCGTGTCCGGGCGGATGCCCGGCGTGATCCGGGCCGGTGCCACCGCCCGTCCCCGCCGCGAGACCACCGCCACCGGCTCCCCCTCGGCCACCCCGATCCGCTCGGCCAGCCGCGGGTGGAGCTCGACGAACGGGCCCGGGGCGGCGTCGTTCAGCTCCGCCACCCGCCGGGTCTGGGCGCCCGACTGGTACTGGGCCGGCACCCGGCCCGTGGTCAGCAGCAGCGGGTGGCCGGCGTCCGGTTCCTCCGCCGAGGGCCGGTGGGCGACGGGCGCGAAGCGGGCCCGGCCGTCGCCGGTGGCGAAACGGTCCAGGAACAGGCGCGGGGTGCCGGGGTGCGGGCCGGGGGAGCGGTCCGCGGCCGGTTCGCCCGCGGCGCCGGCCTCGTCCGCCCCGCCGGTCTCCGGCGCCTCGGGGCACGGCCAGAAGACCCCCTCCTCCTCGGCGATACGGCGGTAGGTGATCCCCGAGTAGTCCGCCGGGCCCCCGGCCGAGGCCTTCCGCAGTTCCTCGAAGACCTCCTCCGGATCGGTGGGGAACCCCTTCTCCCAGCCCAGCCGCGCCGCCAGCGCGCCGATCACCTCCAGATCGGTGCGCACCCCGGGCGGGGCGTCCACGGCCCTGCGGCGCAGCAGCACCCGGCCCTCCAGACTGGTGGTCGTCCCCGTCTCCTCCGCCCACTGCGCCACCGGCAGCACCACGTCCGCCAGCGCGGCCGTCTCCGACAGCACCACGTCGCACACCGCCAGGAAGTCCAGCGACCGAAGCCGCCGCTCGACGTGGGCGGCGCGCGGAGCGGAGACGACCGGGTTGGAGCCGGTCAGCAGCAGGGCGCGCACATCACGGCCGAGCGCGTCCAGCAGCTCGTACGCGCTGCGCCCCGGCCCCGGCAGCACACCGGGGTCCACACCCCACACCCGCGCCACGTGCTCGCGCGCCGCCGGGTCGTCCAGCCTGCGGTAGCCGGGCAGCTGGTCGGCCTTCTGGCCGTGCTCGCGCCCGCCCTGGCCGTTGCCCTGCCCGGTCAGGCAGCCGTAACCGGACAGCGGGCGGCCCGCCCGGCCGGTGGCCAGGCACAGGTTGATCCAGGCACCCACGGTGTCGGTGCCCTTGGACTGCTGCTCGGGCCCGCGCGCGGTGAGCACCATCGACGACTCCGCGTCGCAGAACAGCGCCACCGCCTCGCGCAGCGCGGGCACCGGCACCCCGGTGATCCGCTCCACCAGCTCCGGCCAGTGCGCCATCGCCGCCGCGCGCGCCTCCTCCCAGCCGCTGGTGCGCGCCGCCACGAACTCCGTGTCCACCCGCCCCCCGGCCACCACCAGATGCAGCATGCCCAGCGCCAGGGCCAGGTCCGTGCCGGGGCGCGGGGCCAGGTGCAGGTCGGCGTGCTCGGCGGTACGGGTGCGGCGGGGGTCGACGACGATCAGCTTCCCGCCCCTCTCGCGCAGCTCGGTGAAGTAGCGCAGGGCGGGCGGCATGGTGTCGGCGGGGTTGGCGCCCACCAGGATCACGCAGCCGGTGCGCGCGACGTCCGCCAGTGGGAAGGGCAGCCCGCGGTCCAGCCCGAACGCCCTGTTCAGGGCGGCGGCGGCCGAGGACATGCAGAACCGGCCGTTGTAGTCGATCTGGGAGGTGCCCAGCACCAGCCGGGCGAACTTGCCCAGCGCGTACGCCTTCTCGTTCGTCAGCCCGCCCCCGCCGAACACCCCCACCGCGTCCGCCCCGTGGTCTGCCCGCGCCGCCGACAGCCCCGCCGCGACGCGGTCCAGCGCCTCGTCCCAGCCGGCCGGCTCCAGCGGCCCGCCGGCGCGGCGCCGCACCAGCGGCCCGGTCAGCCGCACCCGGGAGGAGAGCACGGCCGGCGCTGTGCGGCCCTTGCCGCACAGCGCCCCCCGGTTGACGTCGAACGCGGTGCGCTCGACCACCTCGACCCGCTCCTCGCCCCCGGCGGGGCGCAGTCCCATGCCGCACTGCAGGGCGCAGTACGGGCAGTGGGTGTCCACGGTCGCCGCGGGCGTCCGGGGGGTCTGTCCTGCGGGCTGGGCAGTCGTCGCGCTCATGCCGCCCAGCGTGAGTCGCGCGTGTTACGCCGCGCGCCCTTGCGGGTTACGGACCCGGTACACCGGCCTCAGCCCGCCCGGGCCGGCGCCGTGAGCCGTGCGCAACCGGGCGTCACAGCAACGCAACGGCGGGGCAACCGGGGCCCGCCACACTCGCCCCATGACCTCCCCCTTCCGCGCCCGTCCCCGCCCCGCGCCCCCGCTGGTCGCGGTGGCCCACGGCTCCCGCGACCCCGGGGCGCTGCGCACCGTCACCGCACTGCTCGGCCTCGTGCGGTCCCTGCGGCCCGGTCTGCGGGTGGAACTCGGGCACGTCGAGCTGAACGAGCCGCTGCTGCCGGACACCCTTGAGGCGCTCCCGGCCGGCCGGGCGGTCCTCGTCCCGCTGCTCCTGGGCCGCGGCCACCACGTCAAGCACGACCTGCCCGGGGCCGCTGCCGCCGCCGGGCACCTGTCCGTACTGACCGCCGCACCGCTGGGTCCGCACCCGCTGCTGGCCGAGGCGCTGGCCGGACGGCTGGCCGAGACGGGCTGGAGCGCCGCCGGCGCGTCCCGCACCGGCGGCGTGGTGCTGGCGGCGGCCGGATCGCGCGACCCGGACTCGGCCCGGGACGCCGAACGGACGGCCGCCCTGCTCTCCGCACGCCTCGGCGGCGTCCCTGTGGTGCCCGCCTACGCCTCGGCCGCCGGGCCGACCGTGCCCGGGGCCGTGGCCGCCCTGCGCGCAGGCGGGCGCCACGATGCCGCCCTGGCCTCGTACTTCACCGCGCCGGGCCTCTTCGCCGCCCGGTGCGCGCGGGACGCCCCCGGTCTGCCGGCCGCCTCCCCGCTGGGCGCGCACCCGGCGCTGGCCCGCCTCGTCCTGCACCGCTACGACGAGGCGCTCGCCCGGGCGCGTACGGCGGCCCGCGCGCCCGTCCTCCGCCCGGCGCGGGGCGCACCGGTCCGCGCACGCTGACCGCCCGGGGCGGCCCGCGCCCGCCCGTACCCGGCCGCGGTTGTCACCCGGGGCGGCTAGCGTCGGTGTATGCGCGGCAGGTATGGCGATGCGTACGCCATGGACGACAGCACGGACGACACGGTCGGCGGCGGCACGGAGGGCACGGTGGACGGAGCGGCGGAGCACGTCGCCGGCTACGACGGCGCGGCGCTGGAACGCTGGGTGCCCGAGCCCGACAAACGGCCCGGACGCACCGCCTTCCAGCGCGACCGGGCGCGGGTGCTGCACTCCGCCGCGCTGCGGCGGCTCGCGGGCAAGACCCAGGTCGTCACCCCCGACGCCGCCGCCGGCGCCTGGGACGCCACCCCCCGCACCCGCCTGACGCACTCCCTGGAGTGCGCCCAGGTCGGCCGGGAACTGGGCGCCGCGCTCGGCTGCGACCCGGATCTGGTGGAGACCGCCTGCCTGGCACACGACCTGGGCCACCCGCCCTTCGGGCACAACGGTGAGCGCGTACTGGACAAGATCGCCGAGCCCTGCGGCGGCTTCGAGGGCAACGCGCAGTCGCTGCGGCTGCTGTCGCGGCTGGAGCCGAAACGGTTCGTCGGACCGGCCGGCGGGGACGGCGGTCCGCCGTCCTGCGTCGGCCTCAACCTCACCCGCGCCGCGCTGGACGCCGCCACCAAGTACCCCTGGCCGCGCGGCGGCCACCCCGACGGCCCCGCGTCGAGCAAGTTCGGCGTCTACGAGGACGACCTGCCGGTCTTCGAGTGGTTCCGGCGTGGCGCCCCCGAGCACGGGCAGTGCTTCGAGGCACAGGTCATGGACTGGTCCGACGACGTGGCCTACTCCGTCCACGACGTCGAGGACGGCCTCCACGCCGGCCACCTCGACCCCAACCTGCTGCTGGCCGAACCCGAGCGCCGCGAGGTCTTCGCCGTCGCCGCCGCCCGCTACGCGCCGCCCGGCACCGAGGAGGCCGAACTCGCCGAGGCCCTGGACCGGTTGCTGGACCAGGAGTGGTGGCCGCACGGCTACGACGGCACGGCCGTCGCCCAGGCCCGGCTGAAGGACGCCACCAGCCAGCTCATCGGCCGGTTCTGCCTGGCCGCCGAGGGCGCGACCCGGGCGGCGTACGGTCCGGGCCGCCCGACCCGCTACGGCGCCCGCCTGGTGGTCCCGCGCGCCGCACGCCTGGAGTGCGACGTGCTCAAGGCCGTCGCCGACCGGTACGTCATGCAGCGCCCCGACCAGGAGCGGCTGCGCGGCGAACAGCGCGACATCCTGGCCGGGCTGGCCCAGGCACTGATCGCCCGCGCCCCGGACGGCCTGGACCCGCAGTTCCGCGCGCTGTTCTCGCAGGCCGGCGACGACCGGGCCCGGCTGCGCGTGATCGTCGACCAGATCGCCTCCCTCACCGACGCCTCCGCCCGCCGCCTCCACGCCCGCCTCACGGCCCCGTCATAACCGCCTCGATGACCCTCATCGAGGCGTACGACCCGACGCGCTGCCTCCCTGCCCGGCAGTGGGCGCTGTCCCGTCTCCACGTGGAGCCGGTGACCGAGGAGGTCGCCCGGGACGCGACCGGCCTCCTGAAGGAGACCGGGCTGCACGGGCACAGGTACGCCGTCGACGCGGCCCTGGCGGTCGTTGCCCTGCGGCAGCCCGGCGCCGTCACCGTCTTCACCTCCGACGAGGACGACATGCGCAAGCTGTGCGGCGACCGCGTGGCGGTCGCAAGGCTCCGACCGCCCGCCCGGAGCGTGGTAGGAAGGCCGGATGAGCCGCTTACCCGTCCACGGCCCCGAGGGGCCCATCCGCGCCGTGACGGCCCCGCAGGGGCCGCCCGCCGCCGTACGGGCCGTGCTCTTCGACTTCTCCGGCACGCTGTTCCAGATCGGGACGTACGCGGACCGCATACGGGCGGCACTGGCGCGCCCGGTGGGCGAGGAGGAGATGGATGCCCTGCTGGACGGGCTCGAAGCCGGTCTGTCGGACCCGGCGGTGGCCGGCGCCCAGCACGCCCGGGATGTGTCCGCCCGGGCCCACCGGCACGCCTTCACCACCTGGTACGCCTCCGTCCCGGAGCTGGCGCCGGTGGCCGGGGCGCTCTACGAGCAGTTGCGGACCCCCGGGCACTGGGTGCCGTACGCGGACAGCGCGGCCGTACTGGCCCGGCTGGCCGGGGCGGGCGTGGCCCTGGGCGTGGTCAGCGACGTCGGATGGGATCTGCGCGCCACCTTCGCCCACCACCGGCTGGACGGCTGGTTCTCCTCCTGGACGCACTCCTTC
This sequence comes from Streptomyces shinuiensis, assembly GCF_043660855.1. NCBI lineage: Bacteria > Bacillati > Actinomycetota > Actinomycetes > Kitasatosporales > Streptomycetaceae > Streptomyces > Streptomyces shinuiensis. Next base: position 4,213,455 of record NZ_JBIHML010000001.1, read on the forward strand.
GAGCACGGCACGGAGAAGCCCGATCCCCGGCTGTTCCGGCACGCCTGCCGGGAGCTGGACGTCGATCCGGCCGAGACCCTGATGGTGGGGGACCACCCGGCCAGGGACGGCGGGGCGGTCGGGGCGGGACTGCGCTCCTACGTGCTGCCGGCCGGGGCGGCCCCGGGACAGGCCCGGGGGCTGGACGCCGTTCTCCGGCTGGCCGGTCTCGGCGACGGGTAGGCCCCGACGGCCGCGGTCACCGAGCCGGGGTCACTTCCCAGGAGGCCCGTGCCGGTCCGGCCGTGCGAACGGTCCGAGCCAGCGGTGCCGGGCGCCGAGCCACTCGTCACCCGCCGGCCCGGTGCCCATCTCCTCCCGCAGCGGCGCCCCGGCCCCGGCGGAGGCCGCCGTGTACCACCGGCCCAGGCGTTCCGAGAGCGCTGCCGCGGAGACACCGTGCAGGACGATGCTGAGGAAGACGGTGACCGCCATCACGCTGCCCAGCGGCTCCAGCCCCGGGCCGCCCTCCCGTACGGCCAGGAGCCCCAGGATGACGGAGGCCAGGCCGCGCGGCCCGAACCAGCCGACGAAGGCCACCGTGGGTGCGCGCAGGCCGCTGCCGAGCAGCGAGAGGGCCACCGGGACCATGCGGACCACGGTGAGGCTGAGCAGGGCGTAGCAGACGATCCGCCAGTCCAGCCGTTCCAGGGTGGGGCCGAGCAGTACCGCGCCGAACACCAGGAAGCTCAGCGCGGCCAGCAGTCCGCCGAGGTCCTCCGCCAGTCCGGGGGTGTCCTCGGGGCCCTCCGGGCCGGTCGCGAACCGCAACGCGGCGCCGAAGGCGAAGCCCGCCATCCACACGGCGATGAATCCGCTCCCCCCGGTCGCGTCCGCGAGGAGGTAGGAGCCGGCGGTGAGGGCCAGGGGGAGCGCCTGGCCCCACTCCGGGGTGACCCAGCCCCTGGTGTCCGACCACTTCAGCAGCCGTCCGCCGGCCCACCCGACCACCGCGCCCAGGGTGGTGCTCAGTACCAGGGCGCGCCAGAACACCTGGGCCGCCCCGGCCTCCGCCCCGGCCGTTCCGGGGACAGCCGTGAGGAAGAGGACGAAGAAGGGCAGGACCATGCCGTCGTTCAGTCCGCTCTCGACGGTGAGTCCCTGGCGCACCAGCGCGGGGACCCGGGGGGAGGAGACCGTGGTCCTGCCCAGCGCCGCGTCGGTGGGGGCGAGGACGGCGCCGACCAGCGCCAGCTCCCAGACGCCGAGTTCCGGGAACAGCGGCCAGGCCAGCAGCCACCCCGCGCCGATGGTCAGCGGCAGTCCGATCCCCAGGAGGCGGCCGGGCAGGAAGCGGCCCCGGCGCAGCAGCCATCTGCGGATCGCCATCGCGTCGGTGAACAGCACCAGGGCCAGGGCGGTCTCCAGCAGCGGCAGCAGGAGGCCGGAGTCGGGGCCGGGCAGCGGCAGTCCCAGCCCGGCCGGGCCGATCAGGAGCCCGAAGGCGGCGAAGATCATGGCGGTGGAGACGGGGGTGCCGGCGAGTCTGCGCGACCCCAGGGCGTAGGCGGCGACGGCGGCCGCCACCGCCGCCCCGGTCCACTCCCCGTCGGTCACCGTCGTGCCGTCCCCGTCCCGCCGTGGGGCGGCCCGTCCGTTCCGCGGGGAGCGGTGCCCCTCACGCCTGCCCGCATCCCGCTGCCCCTTCCATGGCGCTTCGGTGGACGACGCGGGCCATTGTGCTGCTCCGGCCGCCCTCCGCGCGGCCGCGACATGTCGTCAGGGCCGTGTGCGGCACCGATGGCGGGGGGATCCGGTGCCGGACGCACACGATCGGGGGAGAGCCGGCGCCTCCGCGTCGCGGAGGCGCCGGCACCGGGGGCGCGGTTCAGCAGGGGCCCAGGTCCCGCCAGACACCGGAGACGCCCGGCTCCTCGCCGCGCGTCCACCAGGCGGCCCGCCAGGCGTGGTCCCGGTGGGTGACGGTCCGGCCGCCGGTGTAGGCGGTGGAACGGTCCCAGGCGGGGGAGGAGGCGCACTCGGTCGGCGGGGTGGGCGTTCCGCCGTCGTCGCCGCCACCGCTGCCGACCTGGATGTCCACGCAGTTGTAGAACGCGTTGGCGGTGTCCGCGACGTTCCACACGGCGAGGATCTTGTGCTTGCCGGAGGGCAGGCCGGACAGGGTGTGCGAGATGTTCGACGGCGGGCGGGTGCCGCCCTGGTCGAACCGCTTGAACAGGACGCCGTCGACGTAGTAGTCCCAGGTGCTGGTGCTGTGCGCGGCGGTCAGCCGCCACTGGAAGGTGACGGTGCCGGAGACCTGGGTCACCGGCCAGTTCCGGCTGTCGTCGTCCAGGAAGGTCCACCGGGTGCCGCCGCTGCACAGGCGCGAGCCCTTGGGGGCCTCGACGCTCTGCGGCTCGTACTGCAGGCCGTCGCAGCCGGTGACCCGGCCGGTGGCGCAGTGGTCCTGGCGGCTGGGCGGGGAGGTGATCCAGCCGTGGGCGCCCGCCGAACTTGCCGAGGTCATGACAATCATGAGGGGTAGTGCCAGCGCGAAGGCGAAGAGCGAGGCCAGCAGCCTCGCGGGACTCCTGCGAGCCGTCCGTACTGTCCGGGGGATGTGTTCGGTCTGTCGCATGTGGGGGCTCCTCCTCCTTCCGTGCGCAGGCCTCTTTGGCCGGCGCGCGGAGCGGTGCGGGGGGTGGCGACCTGCCGTGCGCAGGGCCTCGCCGGTGACGATAGATTGGTTCAGACCAATCGTTAAGGGTGGCTTCCGGTCCGTTCCCGGGGGGTGCGGCCGGGGTGCACGCGGTGCAACGGGGGTCGTCCGCCCGGGCGGAGGGGTCCGGAGGGTGGGTGAAGAGGGTGGAGACGAGACGTTCTGTCCGCTGACCGAATCTGGTCTGTACCAATAGTTCCGCCTTCCCCGCCTCGTCACGGCGGGGAAGGCGGGGGCACCCTCAGTCCAGGGCGCGGCCGGTGGTGCTGTCCACGTGGCCGGGGATCTCACCCTCGTGGCGGTCCCCGGTCGAGGCCGTCCCGGTGGGCTCGAACATCAGGATCGACCCGCCGGCCGAGGACGGCTTGTGCTCGGTGCCGCGCGGCACCACGAACACATCGCCCTTGCGAAGCTCGACGGTCCTCTCGCCGCCGTCGGCGTCGCGCAGGGCGATGTCGACGGCGGCCGTCGAGGACGAGGAAGAACTCGTCGGTGTCCTCGTGCACGTGCCAGACGTGATCGCCCCCGGTGTGGGCGATCCGCACGTCGTAGTCGTTCACGCGGGCCACGATCCGCGGGCTGTGGACGTCGGTGAAGGAGGCCAGGGCCTCGGTCAGGTTGACGGGCCGCGGCGCGGACTGGGATACGGGTGTCTCGGTCATGGGGCCGATTCTCGGCGGCTTCCGCGCGCCGCTCCCGGTGTTTCGCGGGCGCGCCCCTCAGGAGGCCGGCTCCGGGGCCAGATCCGCCACGACGGCGGCGTGGTCGGACGGCCAGACGCCGCCGACCGGACCGTCGCCCGCCCGCCGTACGGCCGTGACACGGCCGATCCCGCCCGGGCCGGGCGGCCCGACGCGGATGTAGTCGACGCGTGCGCTGGGCCGGAAGGTGGCCGCGACATAGGGGTTGGCCGCGTCCCGGGTCGCGGCCGGGGCGGCCGGATCGGCGTACTCCCAGGCGTCCGGCAGTACCTGGCCCTCGACGGCGGGGGCCGTACGCGAGCCGCCCAGCAGCCGGATCTCGTCTGAGTCGGGCGGTGCGTTGAAGTCCCCGGTGACCACGGGCGGGAAGTCGGTCCCGCCGCGGTGCGCCGCGACGAACTCCGCCAGGGCCGCGACCTGCCGGCAGCGCAGGGCGGAGGCGTGGGCGGCGGAGGTCAGGTGCGTGGTGAAGAACGGCACCGGGCGGCCGGGCGCGTCCAGCAGCGCGTACAGCGCCACCCGCCCGTCGTCGCCCCCGGCCGGGGGCAGCGGGGCCAGGGCCCGGTCCGTTATGGGCCAGCGGCTGAGCACGGCGTTGCCGACGCCGGGTGCCGGGTCGTCCAGCCGCTTGTGCCACTGCCCGGGGACGTCCCAGGCGGCCCAGGCCCAGTGCATGTCCAGCTCGCGGGCGAGCCGTCCGGCGAGGTTCTCCCCGCCGCGGGTCCACACCTCCTGCAGGCCGACCGCGTCGGGCCGCAGTTCGCGCAGCGTGGCGAGGATCGCCTCGTACCGCTCCCGCCACGGTCCGAACCGCCACCACACGTTCCACGTCATCACGCGCATCCGCCGCCCCGCTCCCTGCGTCGCCCCCGGTGGGCCATGGGTGTACCCCGTCCGCCGCCCCGCTACCCGCCCGATGTGACGCGCAGTGGTCCGCGGGGCGAACGGTCCGGGTACGGCCGCCGCGTGCGCCGTGGCCGCCCCGGCCGGTCCGTGTCAGCCGGCGGATTCCAGGAAGTCCGCTATCGCCGGGGCGAAGGACGGGTCGCGCACGGCCGTCAGGTGGTCGCCGTGCAGAGTCCGCAGCGAGGCGCGGGGAAGTGCGTCGGCGAGCACCCCGGGGCGTGTGGCCAGCGGATCGTCCGCGCCCGCGAGCACCAGGGTCGGCACGGTGACGTCCGCCAGCGCGGTCGGGCCCTGGTGCATGGACCTGCCCTGCGCGGCCAGGGCGCGGCGGTCGGCGCCCACCTCGTCGGCCCAGATCCGCAGGCCCGCCATCCGCAGCGGCACCTCGGCCGGGTCGTCCGCCAGCAGCGCCGCCACCACCAGTCCGGGGGGCAGTTCGCGGGTGTCCACACCGCCCAGCTCGACCACCCCGGCCCCCACCCCGCCGACGACCAGCCGGGTGACGCGCTCGTCCTGGGCGGTGGCCAGCAGCGCGGTGACCGCGCCCATCGAGTAGCCCACCAGATGCGCACGCTCCTCGCCGAGGACGTCCAGCAGGCCCAGCAGGTCGCGCGCCATGGCCCTCTCGCCGTAACGGCGGGCGTCGTGCGGCTTGTCGGAGCGGCCGTGGCCGCGTGCGTCGATGCCGACGACCCGCCGCCCCCGCCGGGTCAGCACCTCGACGACGCCGGGCCGGACCCAGTTGGTGTGGGTGTCGGCGATGAAGCCGTGGTGCAGCACCACGACCGGCAGTCCGCTGTCCCCGCCGGGCGCCGGTTCCCAGCGGTGGTAGCGGATGGTCACGCCGTCGAAGGAGGTGAACTCTCGTGTCATGGGCCGACCGTAGGACGGCCGGCCACGGCCCGGCGGTCGCGGGCGGAGCCGTTGTGCGAGCGCACACGCCGCCCGCCCGGCCGCTGGGCCGCGGTCGCGACGTGACCCTGTTGTCATGGACACTGTGTGGTCTCGGTGCTGTCGTGGGGGGAGACCCGGGCGACCTGGAAGTCCCTTCCGAGGAGGGATGTGCGGATGCACGGTGCGAACACCGCACGGAAGGCCGTGGCGGAACTGATCGGCGGCGCACGCGCGGGACGGGGCGGCGCGCTGCTGGTGCGGGCCGAACCGGGGCTCGGCGCCGGCGCCCTGCTGGACCACGCCGCGGCCTCCTTCGAAAGAGCCTGCCCGGGCGGCACCGTGCTGCGCGCACGGGGTGCGGCCGCCGAGACCGCCGTCCCCTACAGCGGACTGCACGCCCTGCTGCGGCCGGTGGCCGACCGGGCGGCACCGGACGACCCGCGCACCGCCGCCCTCGTCCGCGCCCTGACGCTCGGCGACGCGCCCGCCGACGAGGGACCGGTGCTGGCCGGGCTGCCGGCGCTGCTGCACGACCTGGCCGCCGAGGGGCCGCTGCTGCTGTGCGTCGACGACGCGCACCACCTCGACGCACCCTCCCGCCGGGCCCTGGGCTTCGCGGCCCGGCGGCTGGGCCCGCCGCTGCCCGTCGCGATGCTGGTCGCGGCGCACCGCGACGGCGCCGAGGACCCGCTGCTGGCCGGGCTGCCCGTACTCGCGCTGGAGCCGCTGGACGCCGCGGCCGCCGACGCGTTCCTGGCCGGGCTGCTGCCCGCCGACGCCGACCCGGCCGTACGCGAGGCGCTGCTGCACAGCGGAGGCGGCAACCCCGGCCTCCTCGCCGATCTGGCCGCCTCCCTCACCCCCGGCCAGCTCACCGGCGCCGAACCGCTGCCCCACCCGCTCCCCGCCGCCGGGCCCCGGCTGCGCTCGGCCGCCGCCGAACTGGCGGGCCTGCCCGAACGGACCCGCACGCTGCTGCTGCTGGCCGCCGCCGCGCACGAGCTGGGCGGTACGGCGGACTGCTCCGCCCTGGCACGCGCCGCGACCCTGGCCGGACTCGGTCCGGAGGGGGCGGACCCGGCCCGGACCGGCGGCGCCCTGCGACGCGAGGGCGACCGGCTGCGCTTCGCGAACCCGCTGCTGCGCCGCGCCGCATACTGGGGCGAGCCGCCCGAGCGACGGCGCACCGCCCACCGGCTGCTCGCCCGCGCCCTGGAGGGCGCCCGCGACGGGGGCGGCCGGGGCGACGGGGCCGCGAACGCGGGAGCACCGCACCGGCTGCTCGCCCTGCGCCACCGCGCCGCGGCCGCCCTGTCGCAGGAGGGCGCCGACCCGGAGCTGGCCGACGCACTGGCCGTCGTCGCCTCCGACACCACGGCGACCGACGAGCACACCCACGCCGAACTGGCCGACGCCCTGTGGCGGTCCGCCGAACTCACCGGCGCCGAAGACGGGTTCGGCGGAGCCCGGGACACCGGCGTGCGCGCGGCCCGGCTGACCGCCGCGGCCGAGCACGCCTGGTCGGCCGGACGCCCGTACCGGGCCCTGGCCCTGCTGGACCGGGCCCGCGCGCTGCCCGTCCACGACACCGTGCGCGGCCGGACCGAACTCGTGCGCGGAGTACTGGAGTTGCGCAACGGCGTGGTCACCGACGCCCATGAGCTGCTGTCGTACGCCGCCCGGCTGCTGGGTCCCCACGACCCGCACACCGCCCGCCGGGCGCTGCTCCACGCGACCGAGGCGGCCTGGGCGATCGGCGACATCGCCGGGCTCCGCGCCGATCTCGCCCGCATCGCCGAGCTGAGGGCTCCCGCCGAGGACCCGCTGCTCGACGACTACTGCGCGGGCCTGGACGCGGTGCTCTCCGGCGACATCGACCGCGGCGGCCCGCTGCTGCTGCGCGTCCTGGAGCACGCCGGCGGCGAGCGGCAGCCCTGGAGGCTGATCCGGGCCGGGATCGTGGCCCTGGTCGTCGGCGACGTCGCGGCGGCCCACGACCTCAACACCCGGGCCCTGGCCGCCGCCCGGGCGTGCGGGCCGGCCGCCGTCGTACCCCAGGCGCTGGAGCACCTGGCCTACAGCGAGCTGCGGGCCGGGCGGCACAGCCGGGCCCGAGCCCACGCCGAGGACGGACTGCGCCGCGCCCGCCGCAGCGGCCAGCGCAACTGCGCCGCCCACCACCACGCGGTGCTGGCGATGGCCGCGGCCGTGGAGGGGGACGCGGCCGCCTGCGCCGGGCACGCCCGCGCGGCGGGCGAGGACGCCGGCCCGCACGGCCTGGGAGTGGCCGCCACCCTGGCCCAGTGGGCGCTGGCCCGCTGCGACATGGGGCACGGCAGGCCGCACGAGGCGGCGGCCCGGCTGGGGCCGCTGGTGGGCACCGGTCCGGGCGAACTGCCGGGGACCGGTGCCGGGCGCGGGCACTTCGCGCTCCAGGCGCTGGCCGCGCCGTGCCTGGTGGAGGCGGCCGCCCAGGCGGGCGACCGGCGTACCGCGCGCGCCGCGCTGGCGCACTTCGCCCGGTGGACCGCCGTCACCGCGGACCCGGCGGCACCCGTCCACCTCGCCCGCTGCCGGGCCCTGCTCGCCGGGCCTGAGGAGGCTCCGGAGCTGTTCGCGAAGGCGCTGGAGGAGCACGCGCGGATCGACAGCGACTTCGAGTACGGCCGCACCCAGCTGCTGCACGGCAAGGCGCTGCGCCGCGGCCGCCGGCCGGGCGCGGCCCGCGGGGTGCTGCGCGACGCGCTTCTGGCCTTCGAGCGGTGCGGCGCCCGGAGCTGGGCCGACCAGGCCCGCGCCGAGCTGCGGGCCACCGGCGAGACGGCGGGGCAGGGCGCGCCGCGGGTGCTGGGCCGGCTGACCCCGCAGCAGCTGCGCATCGCGCGCTGCGTGGCCGAGGGGGCCACCAACCGGGAGGTCGCGCTGCGGCTGTCGGTCAGCCCCCGCACGGTCGACCACCACCTGCGCAACGTCTTCGCCGCGCTGGGCATCCGCTCCCGGGTGGAGCTCACCCGGGTCCTGGCGGCGGCCGGCGACGGCCGGCACGACGGCTGAGGACGGGACCGGGACGAGGCCGGTGGCAGGGTGTTCGCCGCCGCACGCCCCGGATGCCCCTCCCACGCGCTGCACCGGTTCGCCCCGCACCGGCCACGCACGTCGGGCACCTGGGAGACTGAGCGGTCGCTAAGCGATTTCCGCACACCTCTGGATATCCCGGTCCGGGCCTGCTGACAATGCTGCATCGAGCCGCTCCCGACACCCGCCAGGTGGAGGACCGAGATGCACCCCGTCGTACGCGCCCCCGTGAACGCCGAGGCCGTGGCCGTGCTGCACCGGGCCGCCCGGCCGCTGATGGACGAACTCCCCCGGCTCACCGACCGCGTGGTCGAGCTGCTGCGCGAGGAGGAGCCCGCCTACCGTGCCGCCTCCGTCGACCAGGACGAGCTGTGGCACGAGGTGTACCGCTCCCTGCGGCACAACGTGGGCTCCCTGCTGCGCCCCAAGGAACTGCGCGACGCCGCCCGCCGCTGCTCGTGGCGGATCGGCGCCGACCGCGCCGAGCAGGGGCTGCCGCTGGACGCCCTGATGCGGGCATTCCGGCTCGGCGGCGCGGTGGTCTGGCAGTCCCTGGTGGACCGGGTCACCCGGTACGACCCCGACGGCGCGCGGCTGCTGGTCCACGTCGCGGCCGAGGTGTGGGACTTCGTCGACGAGCACTGCGCGGTGGTCGCCGAGGCGTACCGGCAGACGGAGCGCCGGCTGGCCTGGCGCCACGGCAACCGCCAGAGGCTGATGGCCGACGCCCTGCTGGAGGGCACCATGCGCGTCGCCGACCTCGCGGAGACCTCCGAGGCGCTGGGGCTGCCCGAACGGGGACGGTACGCGGTGGTGGCCGTCGCGGGCCCCGGCCGGGAGGCCCACCGTGCCCTGATCCGCTCCCGCGTCCCCGCGGCCGTACGGATCCTGTGGCACCCCCGGTCCGACGCCGACCTGGGCATCGCCACGCTCGGCTGCGACCCCGGCTTCCCCGGCGGCCCCGGCGACCCCGGCACCGCCGACGGGCTGCTGGCGGAGCTGGCCGGCGCCCTGCCCGCGCTGCCGGGGCTGCGCACCGGCGTCAGCTCCGCGGTGGAGGGCCTGGCCCGGATCGGCGACGCCCGACGGCTCGCCGAGACCGCGCTGCGCTCCGCCGCCCCGGGCGGGGCGCCGGTCCTGCTCCAAGAACATCTGCCCGCCGCCCTGCTGGTCTCCTCGCCCGGCCTGGCCGCGGCGCTGGCCGAGCGGGTGCTGGGCCCGGTGCTGAGGCTGGAGGGCGCCGACCGGGACCTGCTGCTGGACACCCTCACCGCCTGGCTGGAGTGCGACGGATCCGCACGGCAGGCCGGGAGCAGGCTGTTCTGCCACCGCAACACCGTCCTCAACCGGCTGCGCCGCTTCGAGCAGCTCACCGGCCGGTCGCTCGGCCGCCCCCACGAGCTGGCCGAGCTCTCCCTCGCCCTGACCGCCCACCGGATCCTCCGCGGCCAGGCGGGCGGTCAGGTCCCGGGGGCGGCGCGGACCGTGCCCGGCCAGGACCGCCCCGCGGTCTGAGGCGCGCACACACGGAGGCGGGCGCGCGTACCGCATGGTCCCGGACAAACGAGGACGGTGCGCGCGAAGAGGGATAGAGCGGCCCGGAGGGTGGGGAGGATCTGTGTGAGAAGTCCGCGGACCCCGGACCGCGCCCGGAGACCCGCCCGCCGCCCCTTCCGGCGGCGGGACCGGCGGGGCGCGCTCCCGGGAAGTCCCACCGCAGGGGGGCAGTGCAACGAGGAGGAAGCACGTGGTCGACGCACATCGCACGTTCGTCATCGTCGGCGGCGGCCTGGCCGGGGCGAAGGCGGCCGAGACCCTGCGGGCCGAGGGCTTCACCGGCCGTGTCATCCTGATCGGCGACGAACGCGACCACCCCTACGAGCGGCCTCCCCTGTCCAAGGGCTACCTCGGCGGCACCGCCGAGCGCGACGGCGTCTTCGTCCACGAGCCCGCCTGGTACGCCGGGGCCGCCGTCGAACTCCACCTGGGCCAGCCGGCCGTCCGCCTCGACCGGGAGGCCGGCACGGTGCAGCTCGGCGACGGCACCCGGATCCACTACGACAAACTGCTGCTGGCCACCGGCGCCGAGCCGCGCCGCCTGAACGTCCCCGGCACCGAGCTGGCCGGGGTGCACCACCTGCGCCGCCTGGCGCACGCCGACCGGCTGCGCGGCACCCTGGCGGGGCTGGGCCGCGACAACGGGCACCTGGTCGTCGCGGGTGCGGGCTGGATCGGCCTGGAGGTGGCCGCGGCCGCCCGCTCCTGGGGGGCCGAGGTCACCGTCATCGAGCCGAACCCCACCCCCCTGCACTCCGTCCTCGGTCCCGAGCTGGGCGCCGTCCTCGCCGACCTGCACCGCGAGCACGGCGTACGCCTGTACTTCGGCACCTCCCTCACCGAGATCGTCGGCCAGGACAGCCAGGTCCTCGCCGTGCGCACCGGGGACGGCGAGGAGCATCCGGCGCACGCCGTGCTCGCCGCCATCGGCGCCGCCCCCCGTGTCTCCCTGGCCCGGGCCGCCGGTCTGGAACTGGCCGCAGAGCCCGTGGGCGGCATCGCGGTGGACGCCTCACTGCGCACCAGCGACCCCGGCATCCACGCGGCCGGCGACGTCGCAGCCCTCCACCACCCGCTGTTCGGCACCAGGCTGCGCGTCGAGCACTGGGCCAACGCCCTGAACGGCGGACCGGCCGCCGCCCGGGCGATGCTCGGGCAGGAGGTCTCCTACGACCGGGTGCCGTACTTCTTCTCCGACCAGTACGACATGAGCATGGAGTACTCCGGCTGGGCGCCGCCCGGCTCGTACGACCAGGTGGTCGTCCGCGGAGACCTCGGCAAGCGGGAGTTCACCGCGTTCTGGCTCGGCGAGGGACGGGTGCTGGCCGGGCTGGGCATGAACACCGAAGGCGTCACCGGGCCGGTCCAGCGGCTCGTCCGCTCCGGCCGGGAGACCGATCCGGAGAAGCTGGCCGACCCCTCGGTGCCGCTGGGGGAGCTGGCCGGAAAGTGACCCGCCGGACCCGCCCCGGACCCGGCCCGTCCGCCTCACCCGCCCCGACCGCGGGCGGCCGCCCGCGGAGCCGTAGCGTGGCGGCATGACCGCCCCCGCCATCCGTACCGCGCCGGTGCCCGTCCTGGAGATCCTCGGCCTGCGACGGGAGGTGCTGCGCCCGGGGCTGCCGCGCCAGGCGGCGGTCTTCCCCGAGGACGGCGACCCCGCCGCGTTCCACATCGCCTCCTACGAGGGGGACGCGCCGGAGGTCCTCGGATGCGGCACGTTCTTCCCCGAGCCGTTCCCCGGGCCGCTCCCCGAACCCCTCTCCGGCCCGCCGGCGGACTCCGCCGCGACCGCCTACCGCTTCCGGGGCATGGCCAGCGCCCCCGCCGCCCGCGGCCGGGGCCACGGCGCCGCCGTGCTGCGCGCGGGCACCGCCGAGGCCGCCGCCCGCGGCGCCGCACTGCTGTGGTGCAACGGCCGCACCCCGGCCCGGGGCTTCTACGAGCGCCAGGGCTTCCGGGCGCACGGCGAGGAGTTCGTCATCGAGGGCGTCGGCCCGCACCTCGTCTTCTTCCGGGAGGTCCGGCCCCGGACCCGCCGTACCGGGGATGTCGCAGGGCGGCCGTAGACTCTCCGCCGTGGCGGGACGGATCAACGACGACGACGTGAAGGCGGTGCGGGACGCGGTCCCGATCGACGCCGTCGTCTCCGAGTACCTCCAGCTCCGCCCGGCCGGCGGCGGCAACCTCAAGGGCCTGTGCCCCTTCCACGACGAGAAGTCCCCCTCCTTCCACGTCAGCCCGAGCAAGGGCCTGTACCACTGCTTCGGCTGCCAGGCCGGCGGGGACACCCTCGACTTCGTGATGAAGGTGGACCATCTCTCCTTCTCCGAGGCCGTCGAGCGGCTCGCCTCCCAGGCGGGGGTCACCCTGCGCTACGAGGAGGGCGGCTACGCCCCCGGCCGCCAGCAGGGCGAGCGCATCCGGCTGGTCCAGGCGCACAAGGCCGCCGCCGCCTTCTACACCGAGCAGCTCGACTCGCCGGAGGCCGAGACCGGCCGCCGCTTCCTGGCCGAGCGCGGCTTCGGCCAGGAGGCCGCCGCGCACTTCGGCGTCGGCTACTCCCCGGCCGGCTGGGACCACCTCACCCGCTTCCTGCGCGGCAAGGGCTTCAGCGACAAGGAGCTGATCCTGGCCGGCCTCGCCCAGGAGAGCCGCAACGGCCGCCCCATCGACCGCTTTCGAGGCCGGCTGATGTGGCCCGTCCGCGACATCACCGGCGAGGTCGTCGGCTTCGGCGCCCGCAAGCTGCGCGAGGACGACAACGGGCCGAAGTACCTCAACACCCCCGAGACGGCGATCTACCGCAAGTCCCAGGTGCTCTACGGCATCGACCTGGCCAAGCGCGAGATCGCGAAGACCGGCCGGGCCGTGGTCGTCGAGGGTTACACGGACGTGATGGCCTGTCATCTCGCCGGGGTCACCGGCGCCATCGCCACCTGCGGCACCGCCTTCGCAGGCGAGCACATCAAGATCCTGCGGCGGCTGCTGATGGACAACTCCCGCTCGGAGGTCGTCTTCACCTTCGACGGCGACGCGGCCGGGCAGAAGGCCGCCCTGCGCGCCTTCGAGGACGACCAGAAGTTCGCCGCCCGCACCTCCATCGCCATCACCCCCGGAGGCATGGACCCGTGCGAACTGCGGCTGGCCGAGGGCGACGAGGCGGTGGCGGCCCTGGTACAGGGGCGCTCGCCGCTGTTCGAGTTCGCCATCCGCTCGGTCACCGGGCGGCACAACCTGGACACCGCCGAGGGCCGGGCCGCCGCCCTGGAGGAGGCCGCGCCGATCGTCGCGCGGATCAAGGACGGCTCGATCCAGCACCAGTACGCCGTACGCCTGGCCGGGCTGCTCGGCATCCTCGACACCGAGTTCGTGGTGCGGCGGGTGGGGCAGCTCGCCCGCTGGGAGCGCGAACGGCGGGCCGGAGGGCAGGCAGGCCCGGGAGGTCCGCAGCAGCGCCGTCCCGCCGGGCCGCCCGCACCGCAGGTCCGGCCCGGCCCCGCGCCCGGCGGCCCCCGGCTGGACCTGCGCAGCCCCCAGCGGCTGGCCGAGCGCGAACTGCTCAAGCTGGCACTGCAGTTCCCCGCGCTGGTCTCCCCGCTCCTCGACGCTTACGGGGCCGACGAATTCACCGCCGAGCCCTATGCGGAGGTACGCCGGTCCGTCGAGAAGGCCGGGGGAGTGGAGCGGGCCGACGAGGAGTACCTGGCCCGGGTGCGGGACGCCGCGCCGGACGACACCGTGCGGTCGATGATCACAGAACTGAGCGTCGAGCCGCTGCGCACCCCGCGCGAGCCCGACGAGGCCTACGCCGGGGAGTTCCTGGTCAAGGTGCGGCTGGAGGCGGTCAACCGCCGGATCGCCGAACTGAGCAGCACCCTCGCACGCATGGCGAACAGCGGGGACGAGGCCCAGACGGCCGTCGCCGAGCAGCTGTGGACGCTGGAGCGGTACGGCCGGTCGCTGCGCGACCGCGGCGCCGCCGCGCTCTGGTCGTAGGCCGCGCGCGGACCGGGTCCCGTACCGGCCGGCCCTCCCGCCGGCCGGCGGCCCTCCTGCCGTCGGCGGCCGTTCACCGGCCCGTTCTGCCACGTTCCGTGCGCGTTCGGTCACCCAGGAGTCCAGAAACCGTGCGCACGCCCCTCGTGGCGGGAGTGTGTCGTACCCCACACTGAGGGAGGTACCTGAGTCCCCGGAGCGCGTACCCACCCTGGCACCGCTCGTCCGCCGCGGTGCGGGCAGCGGTGCGGCCGCGCCCGTCCTCGTCTCGCATGTCGTCCCCTAACCGGCAGCGATCAACTTGGAGGCCGCCCCCGTGCAGACCCGGACCCTGGCCGGCGCGGCCCTCGCCGCTCCCGCCGTCCCCGACTCCCCGAGCGCTCCGGTCCTGGCCGTCGTACCGCCCGACGGCCCGGCGGCCGCCCCGCCCGACCACCTGCGGGCCGTCCCCGGGCGGGACGCGGAACCGGATGCCGAACGCCTCCGGGCGGAGCCCCCTCTCGCCCCCCGCCTGGGCGGACCCGACGGAGCCGGCCCCTCCGCCGACCTCTTCCGCCAGTACCTGCGCGAGATCGGCCGCGTCCCCCTGCTGACGGCCGCCGAGGAGGTCGAACTCGCCCGGCGCGTCGAGGCGGGGCTGTTCGCCGAGGAGAGGCTCACCCGCACCCCCGGCCCCGACGAGAACCTCGCCCTCGACCTCGACCGGCTGGTGGTCATGGGCCGGGTGGCCAAGCGCCGCCTGATCGAGGCCAACCTCCGCCTGGTGGTGTCGGTGGCCAAGCGGTACGTCGGCCGCGGGCTGACCATGCTCGACCTGGTCCAGGAGGGCAATCTGGGCCTCATCAGGGCCGTGGAGAAGTTCGACTACACCCGCGGCTACAAGTTCTCCACCTACGCCACCTGGTGGATACGCCAGGCCATGTCCCGGGCACTGGCCGACCAGGCCCGCACCATCAGGGTCCCGGTGCACGTCGTGGAGCTGATCAACCGGGTCGTCCGGGTCCAGCGCCGCATCCTCCAGGAGCGCGGCTACGAGCCGACGCCCGAGGAGGTCGCCGCCCAGCTCGGCCTGACCGGGGAGCGGGTCGGCGAGGTGCTGCGGCTGGCCCAGGAGCCGGTGTCGCTGCACGCCCCGGTGGGCGAGGAGGACGACGTCAACCTCGGCGACCTCATCGAGGACGGCGACGCCCCCTCGCCCGTGGAGACCGCCGCCTTCCTGCTGCTGCGCCGGCACCTGGAGGCGGTGCTGTCCACCCTCGGCGAGCGCGAGCGCAGGGTCGTCCAGCTGCGCTACGGGCTCGTCGACGGCCGGCCCCGCACACTGGAGGAGATCGGCCGCCTCTTCGGCGTCACCCGCGAGCGCATCCGCCAGATCGAGTCCAAGACCCTCGCCAAGCTCCGCGACCACACAT
Organism: Streptomyces shinuiensis; assembly: GCF_043660855.1. Taxonomy (NCBI): domain Bacteria; kingdom Bacillati; phylum Actinomycetota; class Actinomycetes; order Kitasatosporales; family Streptomycetaceae; genus Streptomyces; species Streptomyces shinuiensis. Next base: position 4,228,700 of record NZ_JBIHML010000001.1, read on the forward strand.
ACGCGGACCAGCTCAGGGGCTACCTGGACTGAGCCCCCGGCCCGGCCGGGCCGGGGGCTCAGCCGAAAGCACCCGGATGCGTCTGCTCCCGCACCGTCGCGTACTGCTGCCGCACCGCCTGGCCCACCGCCAGTTCCTCGCCCGCTTCCAGGACCCGGCCGGCGGGGGCGGGCCACACCGGGGGCTGCTGCGGCGAGAGCGTGCCCCGGGACACCCCCAGGGCCCAGGCGGCCTGGCGGGCGGCGCCCAGCGCCGTGTAGTCGGCGGGCTCGGGGACGACCACCTGCGCGCCCAGCAGGGCCGGGGCGATCGCCTGTACCGCCGGGAGATCCGCCGCGGCCCCCAGCAGGAAGACCCGGCCGACCGACACGCCCCGGCCGCGCAGCACGTCGAGGGCGTCGGCGAGCCCGCACAGCATCCCCTCGAAGGCGGCGCGCGCCAGATGCTCCGGCTTCATGCTCTCGCGCCGCAGCCCGGCCAGCGTGCCGGCGGTGTGCGGCAGGTCGGGGGTGCGCTCGCCCTCCAGATAGGGCAGCAGCACCAGCCCGTGGGAGCCCGGTGTGGAGGCCAGCGCCAGCTCCGACAGCCCCTCCAGGGAGGTGCCGAGCAGCTCGGCGGCACCGCGCAGCGCCCGTACGGCGTTGAGCGTGTGCACCACCGGCAGGTGCATGCCGGTGGCGTCGGCGAGAGAGGTGATCATGCCGGTCGGCTCGGCCAGCGCCCGGTGGTGCACGGAGAAGACCGAACCGGACGCCCCCAGCGAGACCACCGCGTCGCCGGGGCCGACACCCAGGCCGAAGGCGGCGGCCATCGTCTCGCCCGTGCCGGCCGAGATCAGCAGCCCCTCCGGGGTGTGCCCGGCGGGCTCGGCCGGGCCCAGCACCTGCGGCAGCTTCACCGGGTGACCGAGCGCCAGCTCGGCCAGATCCGCCCGCCAGGACTCGGTGGCGGCCGACCAGTAGCCGGTCCCCGAGGCGTCACCGCGGTCGGTGGTGCGGCGCGGCGGACGGCCCAGCAGTTGCCACACCAGCCAGTCGTGCGGCTGGAGGACCTCGGCCACGCGCCGTGCCGCCTCCGGCTCGTTCCGGGCCAGCCAGCGCAGCTTCGCCACCGGCTGCGCCGCCTGCGGCACGGCGCCCACCGCCTGCGCCCACGCCTCGCGCCCGCCGAGCGCGTCGACGAGATCGGCCGCGGCGGTCTGCGCGCGCCGGTCGTTGCCGACCAGCGCGGGCCGCACCGGGTCGCCGGCCTCGTCGAGCGCGACCAGCCCGTTCTGCTGCGCCGAGACGCCGATGGCCTGGACACCCTCCAGCACCCCGCCGGCCGCGGCGTCGCCGAGCGAGAGCAGCCACGCCTGCGGGTCGGTCTCGGTGCGTCTGCCCGCGGCCGCTCCGGTCCCGTCCTCCCCGCCGCCGGCGCCCCCGGACGCGGGATGCGGGGCGTGTCCCTGTCTGACGACGGCACCGGTGTCGGTGTCGCAGACGACGATGCGGGTGTACTCGGACGAACTGTCCAGACCGGCGACTGTCCCCATGCAGGAGATGATGCCTCACCGCCCGCGGGCGGTTCCCCGCGACCCTACGGCTGAGTGGGGGAGTCCGCGCGGGCCGCCGTGTCGGAAGGAGTCCCGGACCCTTCCCGCCCCGCGGCCGGCGGCTGTCCCGACGGGGCGGGGGAGGCGTTCACCAGCCGGGGCATCAAGGCCCTGACGGCGGGTTCCGTCCAGCGGGCGGCCGGCGGGCCGACTATCACCATCAGCAGCACGTACGCGGTGGCCAGCGGACGGATCTCGGTGGCGACCCCGGCCGCCAGACCGGCGATGACGATGGAGAACTCGCCGCGCGCCACCAGGGCTCCGCCCGCCCGCAGCCGGCCCCTGGGACCGATGCCGGCGCGCCGCGCCGCGTACCAGCCGGTGGCGACCTTGGTCACCACGGTCACCACGGTCAGGATCAGCGCAGGGACGATCACCGGCGGGATGTTGCCCGGGTCGGTGGACAGGCCGAAGAAGACGAAGAACACCGCCGCGAAAAGATCCCGCAGCGGGGTGAACAGCCGCTGGGCGCTCTCGGCGACCTCACCGGACAGGGCGATGCCGACGAGGAACGCGCCGACCGCCGCCGAGACGTGCAGCTGCTGGGCGATCCCGGCGATCAGGACGGTCAGGCCGAGCACCACCAGCAGCAGCAGCTCGGGGTTGTCGGAGGAGACGGCCTTGCTGATCAGACGGCCGTGGCGCAGCGCGACGTAGAGGACCAGGCCGACCGTGCCCAGGGCGACGGTCAGGGTGATGCCGCCGCCCATCAGGCCGACGCCGGCCAGCAGGGTGGTCAGGATCGGCAGGTAGACCGCCATCGCCAGGTCCTCCATGACGAGGACGCCGAGGACGACGGGTGTCTCGCGGTTGCCGAGCCGGCCCAGGTCGGTGAGGACCTTGGCGATGACGCCGGAGGAGGAGATCCAGGTGACACCGGCCAGTGCCACGGCGGCCACCGGCCCCCACCCCAGGGCGAGGGCGGCGACGGCTCCGGGCGTGGCGTTGAGGACGAAGTCCACCGCCCCCGAGGGGTACTGGGTCTTGAGGTTGTCCACGAGCTCGGAGGCGCTGTACTCCAGGCCCAGCAGGAGCAGCAGCAGGATCACGCCGATCTCGGCGCCGATCGCGATGAACTCCTCGCTGGCGCTGAGCTCGAAGATGCCGCCGTGGCCGAAGGCGAGGCCGGCCAGCAGGTAGAGGGGGATGGCGGACAGGCCGATCCGTCCGGCGAACCGCCCGATGATCCCCAGGCCGAGGATGATGGCGCCCAGTTCGATGAGCAGCATGGTGGTGTCGTGCATACTCAGCCCCCCGCGATGATCTGGGCGAGTTCCTCGACGCCCTGGCGGGTGCCCACGACCACGAGGATGTCGCCCGGCTCCAGTCTGAAGTCCGGCCCCGGGGCAGGGTGCGGCGCGGTGCGCCGCAGCACCGCGACGATGGACGCCCCGGTGCGGGTACGGGCGCGGGTGTCGCCCAGCGGCCGGCCCCGGTAGGGGGACCTGGCGGTCACCGGGATCCGCTCGGTGGCCAGGTCCAGCTCCCCGACGGCCAGGTCCGGAGCCTCGGGCTCGGGAGCGATCAGCGCGGCCAGGGAGGCGGCCTCGTCGGAGTCGAGCTGGAAGGACGCCTGGCAGGTGTCGGGGTCCTCGGGGGCGTAGAAGCCCAGGAAACGCCGGCCGTCCTGGTGGACGACGACGGACAGGTGCCGCCCGGAGCGGGTGGTGACGTCGTACTGGATACCGACGCCCGGAAGCGGTGTGCGTTTCATCGGCAAGGCTCTCCCCCGGGGAACGGATCGGGCGGGCCCTGGACGTGCGACGCCGCCGGAAGAGCCCGTTCGCGTGGAATGCAGCCAAGTTTCGCACAGGAGGGTTCTCCGGGAGCCGGACACCGACGCGTATCCGCTGCTCAGGAGGCCGAACGCGGGCCAACCGCGGGCCGGACCGGGCCGGTTCGGGGAGGGGCGGCGGATACGGTCCGCCTTGGCCCGGGAGCCGCTCCGGCTCCCGGGCCAAGGCGCCGGAGGAGCGTTTCCGCGGCCCGGAAGGAGTGCGGGTGGGGCGGGTGGGACTCGAACCCACGGCCGACGGATTATGAGTCCGCTGCTCTAACCGGCTGAGCTACCGCCCCGGGACGGCGCGCCACGCACATCTGTGCGCGCCGTCTGCCGCAGCATAGCCGCTCATACGATCTCCCGCCCGTGCCGGGGTGAGCCAGGGGCGCTGGGGCCCGTAACCATGGGCCGGAGGCCGGTCGCCGGAACGGAGCAGGACCCCGGCAGGGCGCCGGACACGCGCCGGGTACAAGAAGCGGGCACAAGAAGAAGGACCCCTCGCGGAGCCCTTCCCGTTCTGCTCCCCCGACTGGACTCGAACCAGTAACCTGCCGGTTAACAGCCGGCTGCTCTGCCAATTGAGCTACAGGGGACTGCTGCTCGGAGGCGCCCGTTCCGGTTTCCCGGGGGCGTTCCCCGCTGGCGAGGAATACAGTAGCGCATGCCGGGGGGTGCTCTGAAATCGGTATTCGCGGCGCGCCTCGGGGTACCCGGTGGAACGTCCGCCGCAGACCGACAGGGCGCACACCCGCGCGGCAGGGGTGCGCCGGGAGAGACCTGAGAAAGGGTGGAGCCATGCGCTACCGGCTCACGTTCGTCGTAGGAGTGGCCGTCGGGTACGTGTTCGGCACGCGGGCCGGGCGGGAGAAGTACGAGCAGCTGCGCGAGAGGGCCCGGAAGTTCGCCGAGAACCCCGCGGTGCGCAATGCCTACGAGTCCGCCGCGCACAATGGGCGGGAGATGGCCGGCAAGGCGCTGAACACGGTCTCCGACCGGATGGGCGACCGTGTGCCGGGCCCGGTCTCCGACAGGGTGCGGATGCTGCGCGGCCGCCGTGTCGAGCAGCGCACGCCGTTCGACGACGGCTGGGGCACCGGCAACGCCTGAGGAGGGCAATGCCCGGGGCGCACCCGGCGGCGCCCGTGTCAGGGTCCGCCCGGCAGCCGCCCCGCGAGAGCAGGGTCCAGGAGGGGGCCGAGCGGATCGCCGTACCTCTCCAGCCGGGAGGCCAGATCCCCGGCCGTGAAGACGAGGTCGCCGGGCTGTTCGCAGCCGGCGACCTCGTCCCACGTCACCGGGGCGGAGACGGTCGGCCGGGACCGCGCGCGCAGGGTGTACGGGGCGGCGGTCGTCCGCGTCCACAGGTTCTGGCCGTGGTCGACGAAGACCCGGCCCTCGCGCAGCCGCCGGGGCACCTGGTCCACGACGAGGTCCGGCAGCGCCTCGGCCGCCTCGCGGGCCAGCCGCTCGGCGTAGTCGGCCGCCGCCGCGGAGTCGGTGGGCCGCAGTGGGGCGAGCACGTGCAGCCCCTTGGAACCGGAGGTCTTGGCGTACGAGGGCAGGCCGTCGCGCTCCAGCCGGTCGCGCAGCCCGAGGGCGACCGCGCAGCACTGGACGATCGTCGCCGGGGCGCCCGGGTCGAGGTCGAACACCAGCCGGTCGGCCATCCCCTCGGCGGGGAGCCGCCACTGGGGTGTGTGCAGTTCCAGGACGGAGAGATTGGCCGCCCACAGCAGGGTCGGCAGGTCCTGGACGACCACCTGCCGGCCGGTCTTCCCGCCGACACGGTGGACCTCGCACACCGTCACCCACTCCGGTGTGCCGGGCGGTACGTGCTTGGCCATGAACGAATCGGCCCCCACGCCGCGGGGGGCGCGGACGAAGGACACCGGGCGGTCGCGCAGATGGGGCAGGAGCACCTCGGCGACGGAGGTGTAGTAGTCCACGACATCGCCCTTGGTGAAGCCGGCGGCGGGGTAGAGGACCCTGCCCAGGCTGGTCAGCTCGATCGTGCGGCCTTCCACGACGGTGCTCGTCATGGAGCGCGGGTTCCACGGACGGCGCCGTCCATGCGGGGCACCGTGCCGCGTATCGCGGCGGGGCGCGGGCCGGGTGCCGGCGGGGAGGGGCCGTTGCGGGGTGCTTCGGGCCGCGGCTAGCCTGTGTTCGTGATTCCGGTCGTTCTTCGGAATCTCGAACGACTGCGGGTGCCGGTGAGCCCGGAGCCCCCGGGGGAGAAGGGGAGGGCTGCCATGGGGCGCCTCGTGCCGGCCGTGACCAGGGCTCTCGACGTCCTGGAACTCTTCCTCGACGGGGACGGGACTCTGTCGGCGCCGGAGATCACCCGGAAACTGGGCCTGCCCCGCACCACCGTCCACGAACTGGTGACCACCCTGGCCGCGCGCTCGTATCTGGTGCCCGTGCCCGAACAACCCGGACGTTACCGGCTCGGGGTGCGCACCTACCAGCTCGGGAGCCGCTACGCCGAGCAGCTCGACCTCGCCGCCGAAGGGCGGCAGGTGGCCCAGAACGTCGCCGAGACCTGCGACGAGACCGTGCACGTGGCCATCCTGGAGGACGCGGACGTCATCTACATCGCCAAGGTGGACAGCACCCACGCGGTCCGCATGGTCTCCGCCGCCGGCCGGCGTCTGCCCGCGCACTGCACCTCGGTGGGGAAGATGCTGCTGGCCTCGCTGCCCCCGGACGAGCTGGACGCGCGCCTGCCCGGTTCCGGCGCCGAGCCGCTGCGGGCGATGACGCGGAACTCCATCACCTCGCCGGAGGTGCTGCGCGAGGCGCTGGCCGAGATCCGCGAGCGCGGCGTCGCCGTCGAGCGGCGCGAGTCCAACCCGGACGTGAGCTGTGTGGCCGCGCCCGTCCGGGACGGTACGGGGAAGGTGGTCGCGGCGCTCAGTATCTCGGTACCCATGATCCGCTGGAGCGAGGAGCGGCGCGCCGAGCTGGAGGCCCTGGCGGTCGAGGGCGCGGCCGAACTGTCGGCGCGGCTGGGACACCGCGGCGCGGCGTAGCCGGGCGGGCACGGGCGGACAGCCGGACACCGGCGGGTGGCCGGCGAGGAGAGGGGCGGGACGGTATGACCGGATCGGGGACGACGGTGCGGCTCGAGGTCGCGGTGCGGCAGGGGGCACTGCTGGGCGAGGGGCCCACCTGGGACGCGGAGCGCGAGCGCCTGGTGTGGGTGGACATCCTCGCGGGCCGGGTGCACACCTACGCCCCGGCCGACGGCCGCCGCACGGTGCTGGCGACCGAGCAGCACGTGGGCGCGGCCAAGCCGCGGGCGAGGGGCGGCCTGGTGGTCAACCTCCGCGACGGGGTGGGCCTGTACGACGGGGACGGCTCGTTCTCGTGGCTGCACCGCGAGCCCGTCCCGGGCCGCCGGGGCAACGACGCCGCCGTCGCCCCCGACGGCGCGCTGTGGGCGGGCACGATGGCGTACGACGAGCGCCCGGGCGGGGGCACGCTCAGCCGCGTCGCCCCGGACGGCTCGGCCGTCACGGTCCTGGCGGACGTGACGATCGGCAACGGCACGGGCTGGAGCCCGGACGGGCGGCTGATGTACCACATCGACACCCCCACCCGCCGGATCGACGTCTTCGACACCGACGGCCCCGAGGTGCTGGGCCGCCGGGTGCTGGTACGGATCGAGGAGGGCGCGGGCTTCCCCGACGGGCTGGCGGTGGACGCGGAAGGCTGCGTCTGGGTCGCCCTGTGGGGCGGGGGCGCGGTCCGGCGCTACACCCCCGACGGCAGGCTGGACCGGACGGTCGCCGTCCCGGCCTCCAACACGACGGCGTGCGCCTTCGGCGGGCCGGGTCTGCGGGACCTCTACATCACCACGGCCCGGACGGGTGCCGACCCCGGCGCGGAACCGCTGGCCGGTTCGCTGATGGTGCTGCCGGACGCGGGGGAGGGACTGGAACAGCCGCCTTTCGCGGGCTGACACCAGATCTTCACAGGGAGCGTCTTCTCCTCTTCCCGCCGGGCCTCGTAGCCTGCGGACTCCATGACCTACTGCGTCACATGCCGTCGGCATCTCAACGGCGCCCTCTCCTGCCCGGGGTGTGGCACACCCAGCCACGGCCCGGCACCGGTGGACCCCTCGGCCTCCGCCGATCCGTACGGTCAGGGGCCCGGTCCGTACGGCCCGTACGGCGGCGATGACGTGTACGGCGGGTACGGGCAGGGCGGCGGGTACGGCCACCAGGGCGGCCACGGAGGTGCCCACCAGGCGTCCGGGCAGGCCGGGGAGGAGATCCCCGGCCAGGAGCGCGGCTTCCGCGGCGGTGCCCGCGACACGTACGGCGACACGTACGGCGCGGAGGTCTCCGGCGGGCACGGCGGGCGCGATGAGTACTGCGAGCACGGCGAGCACGACGGTGGCCCGGGTGGCGGGGCCGGTGGCCGGGCGGCCGCCCGACGCGGCCGCCGGGCGCGGTCGCAGGCCGGGCGGCGGCGCCGTACCGCCGTCGTGGGTTTGATACTCGGCGCCGGGCTGGGCACCCTCGGCGTCGCGGAGTTCACCACCGAGGGCGTACTCAAGGAGCTGCCCATACCGGGCGTCTCCCCGGACGGCGGCGGGGACGGGCCCGATGAGGACGCCGACGGTGAGGAGGGTGCCGGATCCGCCGGCTCCGACGGCTCGGCCGAACAGCCGCCCGGGGCTGAACGGCCGGGCGCCGGCCCGTCGGGCCCGCCGTCCGCCGTGCCCTCCGCGTCGGGCTCCTCCTCGGCCGGGCCGTCGGGGTCGGCGGACTCCTCCGCGGATCCCTCCGCCTCCGCGGACCCCTCGGCCACCGCGGTCGAGAGCGGCGGCGTCACCACGGCTCCCGGACCCACCGCCGACCCCACCCAGGCCCCCGATCCGCCGCCCCGGGAGACGCCGCCCGCCGATCCGCCGCCCCCGGCGGAACCGGAACCCGGGCCGGAGCCGACGCCCACCTGCGAGCGCTTCCTGTGGTGGTGCACCTAGGGCAGGGCCGCTCCGCCCGGCCCTGCCCCTTCCCGCCCGCCTCGTTCAGTCCGGGGAGGCGTCCGGTGAGTCGTCGCCGGAACCGCCGCCCAGCATGCGTCTGAGCAGGTCGCGCAGGAGGGCGCGCTCCACCGGCGTCAGATCGGCCAGGGGCTCGCCGGCGAAGTCCATCGACGCGCGCAGCCGTTCGGTCGTCTCGTGGCCCGCCTCGGTTGCGGCGGCGAGCTTGACGCGGCGGTCGGCCGGGTCGGGGCGCCGCTCCACCAGGCCGCGCGACTCCAGCCGGTCGACGATGCCCGTGACGTTGGACGGCTCGCACTTCAGCCGCCGGGCTATCTCCCGCATGGGCAGGCACTGGTGGTGGAGCAGGGCGAGCAGCCGCGCCTGCGCTCCGGTCAGGGAGTGCCTGGCGGCGGCCTCGTCGTACTCCTGGTGGAAGCGGGTGACGACGGAGCCGATCAGTTCGACGACCTCGAGGGTGAGGGGGTCGGCGGGGGCGGTACGGGAGGCCATGGACCCAGAGTACCGATTCGCTTGACAACATGAAACATCAAGTGGATGGTTGTTTCACAGTCTTAAGCATATGGAGGCGTTTCCATGACGTTGCCCGCCACCGGACGTGAGTGGCATCTGACCGCCCGCCCGCAGGGATGGCCGACGCCGGAGGGGTTCGCGCTGCGCGAGGCCCCCGTGCGCGCCCCTGTGGCCGGTCAGATCCTGGTGCGCAATCTCCACCTCTCGGTCGATCCCTACATGCGCGGCAGGATGGACGACGTCAAGTCCTACGCCCCGCCGTTCGAGCTGGACCGGCCGATGGGCGGCGGTGCGGTCGGCGTCGTCGTCGCCTCCGAGGCCGAGGGATTCGCCCCGGGCGACCACGTGCTGCACGGCCTGGGCTGGCGCGAGTACGCCACGGTGGACGCGGGGAACGCGGCGAAGGTCTCCGCCGAACCGGCCCCGCTGACGACTTATCTCGGGGTGCTCGGCATGCCCGGGCTGACCGCCTACGCCGGACTGCTGGAGGTGGCCTCCTTCAAGGAGGGCGACGCCGTCTTCGTCTCGGGCGCGGCGGGCGCGGTCGGCGGCCAGGCCGGCCAGATCGCCCGGCTCAAGGGGGCCTCCCGCGTCGTCGGCAGCGCCGGCTCGGACGAGAAGGTCGCGCTCCTCACCGGGGAGTACGGCTTCGACGCCGCCTTCAACTACAAGAACGGTCCGGTGGCCCGGCAGTTGGAGGAGGCCGCGCCCGACGGCATCGACGTCTACTTCGACAACGTCGGCGGTGAGCACCTGGAGGCGGCGATCGGCTCGCTCAGGGCGCACGGCCGTGTCGCGGTCTGCGGGATGATCGCCCAGTACAACGCCACCGAGCCGCCCGCCGCCCCGCGCAACCTCGCGCTGGTCATCGGCAAGCGGCTGAGGATCCAGGGCATGCTCGTGGGTGACCACTCGGATCTGCGGCCGCGGTTCGTCGAGGAGGTCTCGGCCTGGATCCGGTCCGGGGAGCTGAAGTACCACGAGACGGTCGTCCAGGGCATCGAGAACGCGGTGGACGCCTTCCTCGGCATGCTCCGCGGCCAGAACGTCGGAAAGATGGTCGTCAGTCTGGACGGCTGACGGGCCGTCGAAGGAGCCGGGGCGTCCCGGAGGCCGTGCGCCCCGGCCGCATCCCTTCCCGGCGCGCGGCGCGCGCCGCGCGCAGGCGGCCTCGACGCAATTCGACGCAGTCCGACACAGGAGGATCCGTATGTCCGTCCAGTCCGCCGACGTTCTCTACACCGCCGTCGCCACCGCCGAGAACGGCCGCGAGGGCCGGGTCGCCACCGACGACGGCAGGCTCGATGTCGTCGTCAACCCGCCCAGGGAGCTGGGCGGAAGCGGTGACGGCACCAACCCCGAGCAACTCTTCGCCGCCGGTTTCAGCGCCTGCTTCCAGAGCGCGCTCGGTGTCGTCGCCCGCCGTGAGAAGGCGGACATCTCAGGATCGACCGTGACCGCACGGGTCGGGCTGGGCAGGACGGAGGACGGCGGCTTCGGCCTCAGGGTCGAACTCACCGCCTCCATACCGGGCCTGGACCGGGAGGCGGCTCTCCAACTGGTGAAGAAGGCCCATCAGGTGTGCCCGTACTCGCGGGCGACCGAGGGGAACATCGAGGTCGTCTTCGATATTTCGTCACACGTTCGAAATGCTGGCGCGAATGTAATGACGGGGCTCGACCGGCGTCAATGGGGCGGGCGCGGGTTTCCGCCGCTCAGGCGGGCGGACGTCCGGCGGTGACCTGCCGGTGGGCGATCTCGGCGAGTGCGCGCTGGCCCTCCGGGCCGGGGTGGAACCAGTCCCAGGAGCTCAGCTCGCGGGCGGTGAAGCGGTAGCCGTGCACCGCCCCGCCGTCGTGCCGGCAGCGCGCGTCGCGCTCGCAGACCTCCGCCAGCGCGGTGTTGTACGCCCGCACCCGCGCCGACACCTTCGCGCGGCGCTCCGCCGCCGCGGTCTCCGAGGTCCCCGCCCCGTCCAGCATCGACGGGCAGATGCCGAGCTGCCACACCTGCGCGGCCACCGGGTGGGACCGCCCCAGGGACCACAGCCGCTCCAGGTCCGGCACGCCGGCCACGTACACCTGGGTCTTCGGCGAGGCCCGGCGCAGGGTGCGCAGCGCCTCGGCGAAGTCGGCGCGGAACTCCTCCGCCGGCGTCATCCGCTCCACCGTCGGCCGGCAGGCGTCGTTCGCGCCGATCAGCACCGTCACCAGCTCCGGCCGGCGCGCCGCCGCCTTCCGGGCCTGGGCGGGCAGCTCGGCCATCAGGGCGCCGGAGCGCGCGTGGTTCCAGGTCGCGGAGGCCGGGACGCCCAGCCGCCGCGCCAGGCTGTCCACCTCGGGGGAGGTGCCGGTGGCCCAGGAGGCCTCCGGGCAGTCGTCCAGCAGCGAGCAGGCGTCGAAGGCGCGGGTGATGGAGTCGCCCAGGGCCGCCAGCGAGTCGGGACCCGTGTCCCATGCGGTGGAGGGTGAAGGGGAGGGGCGGGCCTCGGCGGACGCGCCCCGGGAGTCCGGCGCACCACCGCCGGAGCCGCCGCACGACACGGCGAACACGACGAGGGCCGCGGTGACGGCGACCGCGGCCCGGGCGGCGGACGGCGGCCCCCCGCGGCGGACGCGTCCCGCGGGCGGACGGCCGGACGGCGCGTTGTCTCGCACGGGTGCTCCCCCCGTTCCTTCCTGTGTCCCGGTGGGGTGATGGTTCGGACGGGTGGGTTGACCGCCTCGGCCGACGGTACGTCACCCCATGGGTGCCGCGGCACGGTAGCTTTTGCCATGACGGTCCGAAAATGGCCGCCGGACACGTTTGACAGATTACATCGCGTCACTTGCTGTCCCTTTTAGGGAGAATCGGCACGGATAGTGTTTACTGTTCGTAACTTCGGGAGCCGGAGGACACGTGACCGATGGGACAGGATGTCAACCGGTGACCCGGCGCATGGCCGGCAGGGATTCGAGGCCGCCACGGAAGGTCGCACTCGAACCACACAGGAGGTCCCGGTGACGACACGTGGAGTTCTGTACGTGCACTCCGCCCCCCGCGCACTGTGCCCGCACGTCGAATGGGCCGTCGCGGGAGTGCTCGGCGCCCGCGTCAGCCTCGACTGGATCAAGCAGCCCGCATCCCCGGGAACCTGGCGCGCGGAGCTGTCCTGGCAGGGCGAACCGGGCACCGCCTCCAAACTCGCCTCCGCGCTGCGCGGCTGGCGCATGCTCCGCTTCGAGGTGACCTCCGAGCCCTGTTCCACCGCGGAGGGCGAGCGCTACAGCTCCACCCCCGAGCTGGGCATCTTCCACGCCGTCACCGGCATGCACGGCGACATCCTCATCCCCGAGGACCGGCTGCGCGCCGCCGTGGACCGCGCCGCACGCGGCGAGACCGAGCTGGAGGCCGAGATCTCCAAGCTCCTCGGCAAGCCCTGGGACGACGAGCTGGAGTCTTTCCGCTACGCGGGCGAGGGTGCCCCGGTGCGCTGGCTGCACCAGGTGGTCTGACACCGGCCCGGCGCCGCGCTCGTACGGCCGCACGGCCCCCCGGACCGCGCGAGCGCGTCACAGGGTCGCGCTCCCGATCCGGCCGGGCACACGGCGAGCCGGACGGTGTCCGCGGCGGCCCCCGGCGCCGGTGCCACGGGCGCGCCGGCGTTCCGAGCGCCGGCCCGGCCTCCGCCTCCCGGAACCCCACCCCGCCGGACTCCGGTCCCTCCGGACGCCCGAGGGGCCCGCCGGACGATGTCCGGCGGGCCCCTCGGGCGATACACGCGCCCGTCGCGGCGGGCTTCAGGCGGTGCCGGTGCTCAGGCGGTGCTCAGGCGGTGCGGAAGGCCACGACGACGTTGTGGCCGCCGAAGCCGAAGGAGTTGTTGATCGCCACCAGCGGGCCCTCGCCCAGTGGGCGCGGTCCGCCGGTCACGACGTCGGCGTCGACCTCCTCGTCCAGGTCGTCGACGTTGATGGTCGGCGGCGCCGTGCGGTGGTGCAGCGCCAGCGCCGTCGCCACCGTCTCGATGCCGCCCGCGCCGCCCAGCAGATGACCGGTCATGGACTTGGTGGCGGAGATGGCGACGTGGTCCAGGTCGGAGCCCAGCACCTTGCGCAGCGCCTTGATCTCGGCGATGTCGCCCTGCGGGGTGGAGGTGGCGTGCGCGTTGAGGTGCGCGATCTCCGAGGGCTTGAGGTCGGTGGCCTCCAGCAGGCCCTGCAGGGCGTCGGCGATGCCCCGGCCGCCCGGCTCGGGCTGCGCGATGTGGTGGTTGTCCGCGGACAGGCCCTGCCCCAGCACCTCGCAGTAGACCTTCGCGCCGCGCCGGGCCGCGTGCTCGGCCGACTCCAGCACCACGACGCCCGCGCCCTCGCCGAGCACGAAGCCGTCGCGGGCCTTGTCGTAGGGGCGCGAGACCTTCGCCGGGTCGCCGTCGTTCTTCGACAGCGCCATCATGTTGGCGAACGCCGCGATGGGCAGCGGATGGATCGCCGCCTCGGTGCCGCCCGCGACGACCACGTCGGCGCGTCCGGTACGGATCATCTCCACGGCGTAGCCCACCGCCTCGGCCCCCGAGGCGCAGGCGCTGACCGGAGTGTGCACGCCCGCCTGGGCGCCCACCTCCAGGCCCACGTTGGCCGAGGGGCCGTTGGGCATCAGCATCGGCACGGTGTGCGGGGAGACACGGCGTACGCCCTTCTCCTTGAGCACGTCGTACTGGTCGAGCAGGGTGGTGACACCGCCGATGCCGGAGGCGATGACGGTGCCGAGCCGGCCAGGGTCCACCTGGCCGTTCTCCCCGGCCCTGCCCTCGTAGCCGGCGTCCGCCCACGCCTCGCGGGCCGCGATCAGCGCGAACTGCGCCGAGCGGTCCAGCTTGCGGGCAAGCGGACGGGGCAGGACCTCGGACGGGTCGACCGCCGCCCGCGCGGCGATCTTCACGGGCAGTTCGGCCGCCCACTCCTGCTCCAGGGCCCTGACCCCGGAGCGGCCGGCGAGCAGGCCCTCCCACGTCGATGCGCTGTCGCCACCCAGCGGTGTGGTTGCGCCGATACCGGTGACGACCACGGTGTGGTGGGTCGCGTTCACAGGAATTTCTCCACTGGTAGGGGAAGTGCGGTCATCCGCCACCGCGGGGCGGGTGGCGACAAACGCTTCAACGGGCGTGCAGACCGGTCAGTCCTGGTGGTTGAGGATGTAGTCCACCGCGTCGCCGACGGTCTTGAGGTTCTTGACGTCGTCGTCCGGGATCTTGACGCCGAAGCGCTCCTCGGCGGCGACGACGACCTCGACCATGGACAGCGAGTCGACGTCCAGGTCGTCGGTGAAGGACTTCTCCAGCTGGACGTCCTCGGTCGGGATGCCGGCGATCTCGTTGACGATCTCGGCGAGACCCTCGACGATCTCTTCCTTGGTGGCGGCCATGGTGGCGCTCCTTCGTGTCGTGTTACGCGTGGTGTGTTGCGGTCCGGTGTACTGCGGTGCTGAACATCCGGCTATGGGAGGGTAACGACCGTCGCCGCGTAGACGAGACCCGCCCCGAAGCCGATGACGAGCGCGGTGTCGCCGCTCTTCGCCTGCCCGGTCGCCAGCAGCCGCTCCATGGCGAGCGGAATGGAGGCGGCCGAGGTGTTGCCGGTGGTCTCCACATCGCGGGCGACCGTGACGTGCTCCGGCAGTCTGAGAGTCTTCACCATCGAGTCGATGATCCGCATGTTGGCCTGGTGCGGGATGAAGACGTCCAGGTCGTCGACGGTGATCCCGGCCGCCTCCAGCGCCTGCTGGGCGACCTTGGCCATCTCGAAGACGGCCCAGCGGAAGACCGTCTGGCCCTCCTGGCGGAGCGCCGGGAACTTCTCGACCTCGCCCTCACGGTAGTCGTCCCACGGCACCGTCTGCGAGATGACGTCCGCCTTGTCGCCCTCCGAACCCCACACCGAGGGTCCGATGGCGGGCTCCTCGGACGGGCCGACGACGACCGCCCCGGCGCCGTCGCCGAAGAGGAAGGCGGTGGTGCGGTCCGTCAGATCCGTCAGGTCCGAAAGCCGTTCGACGCCGACGACCAGCACGTACTCCGCGCTGCCCTCCACCACCAGGCCCTTGGCGATGGTCAGGCCGTAGCCGAAGCCCGCGCAGGCCGCGGAGATGTCGAACGCGGCGGCCTTGCCGGTGCCCAGCCGGTGGGCGACCTCGGTGGCGATCGAGGGCGTCTGCTTGAAGTGGGAGACGGTCGAGATCACGACCGCGCCGATCTGCTCGGGGTCGATTCCCGCGTCCGCGATCGCCTTGCCCGCCGCGGCGAGCGTCATCTCGGCGACGGTCTCCTCCGGCCCGGCCCAGTGCCGGGTGGTGATGCCCGAGCGGGAGCGGATCCACTCGTCGGACGAGTCGATGTGCTTGAGGATCTCCTCGTTGGGCACTACGCGGGTCGGACGGTAGCCGCCGACGCCGAGGATGCGCGCGTACGGTGCGCCCTTCGCAGGCCTGATCTTCGCGGTCATGCTCTCGCAAGCTCCTATCGACTGCTGTCCGGCCACTGGGCCGCGGGAGAGGCGTGCTCGGCGATCAGCTCACGGGCCGCGTCGAGGTGCTCGGGGGTCTTCAGAGCCAGCGTCTTCACGCCCGGCAGGGCACGCCTGGCCAGGCCGGTGAGGGTGCCGCCGGGGCACACCTCGATCAGCGCGGTGACGCCCATCTCCTTGAACGTCTCCATGCACAGGTCCCAGCGCACCGGTCCGGCGACCTGCCGCACCAGCCTCTGCAGGACCTCGCCGCCGTCGGCGACCGCCCGCCCGTCCCGGTTGGAGACGTAGGGCACGCGCGGGTCCTTGGGCGCCACGCCCTCGACGGCCTTCGCCAGCGCGTCGACGGCCGGGGCCATGTGATGGGTGTGGAAGGCGCCCGCCACGGGCAGCGCCTTGACCATCCGCGCCCCCTCCGGCTTGTCCTCGGCCAGGGCGGCGAGCTGCTCCATGGTGCCGGCGGCGACGATCTGGCCGGCGCCGTTGACGTTGGCCGGGGTCAGCCCCAGCCCCTCCAGATGGGCCGTCACCGTCTCCGGATCGCCGCCGACGACGGCGGCCATACCGGTCGGGGTGACGGCGGCGGCCTCGGCCATCGCCCGGCCGCGGGCGCGCACCAGCGCCATCACGGCCCCGGGGGTGAGTACTTCACCGACCGCGGCGGCGGTCAGCTCGCCCACGCTGTGGCCCGCGACGGCGCCGAGGGAGTCCAGCGGGACGCCCTCCAGCAGCGCCTGCGCGGAGACCAGCCCCGCGGCCACCAGCAGCGGCTGGGCCACGGCCGTGTCGCGGATCCGCTCGGCGTCGGCCTCGGTGCCGTAGTGCACCAGGTCCAGGTCGATGGCGGCCGACCACTCACGCAGCCGGTCGGCGACGCCGGGGAGTTCGAGCCAGGGAGTCAGGAAGCCGGGCGTCTGGGCGCCCTGGCCGGGAGCGACGAGTACGAGCACCCTCACACTCTCTCTTGTCGACGGAGGTCCACGCCGGTGGGGACCAGCACGAAGAACGGTCAGGGGAATTGTGGGAGGCCGACAAAACCGATGGGCACGACTATATCTGCCCTCCCCCGTCTGCCAGGCGACCCAGGATCAGCGCGACGCGCAGTGTGAACGCCGAACGGACGTCCGAGGGGGACCATCCGGTGACGTCCGTCACACGTCGCAGCCGGTAGCGAACGGTGTTGGGGTGTACGAACAGCATCCGCGCGGCCCCCTCCAGACTGCTCGCCTGCTCCAGATAGACACTCAGAGTCTCCAGGAGGGCGGCTCCGGCTTCCTGGAGCGGTCTGTAGATCTCCTCCACCAACAGCGCGCGCGCGGTGGGATCCGCGGCCATCGCGCGTTCGGGCAGCAGATCGTCCGCCAGCACCGGGCGCGGCGCGTCCGGCCACGCGGCGCACGCCTTCAGCCCGGCCGCGGCCGCCTGCGCCGAACGCGTCGCCGACAGCAGGTCGCCCACCACGGGGCCGGCCACCACCGGGCCCGCGGCGAACGGACCGATCAGCGACCTGGCGACGTGCAGCGGATCGTCCGAGCCGCCGGCGATGACCACCAGCCGGTCGCCCAGCACCCCGGTCAGCACCTGGAGCTTGGCGTGCCGGGAGGCACGCCGGATCGCCTCCACCGTCAGCTCGCTGTCCCCGTCGGGCGCGTTGCCCAGCACGACCGTCACATGCTCGGGGGAGCTCCAGCCCAGCGCCGCCGCGCGGGAGACGGTCCCCTCGTCGGCCTCGCCGGAGAGCACGGCGTTGACCACCAGCGACTCCAGCCGCGCGTCCCACGCGCCGCGCGCCTCGGCGGCCTGCGCGTACACCTGGGCGGTGGCGAAGGCTATTTCGCGGGCGTAGACCAGCAGCGCCTCGCGCAGCACGCTCTCGTCACCGGGCGCGGCGACCTCGTCGATCGCCGTCTCCACGACCTCGATGGTGGTGCGGACCATCTCCACGGTCTGCCGCAGCGTGATCGCCCGCGTCAGCTCGCGCGGCGCGGTGCCGAAAACGTCCGTGCTGATCGCCTGGGGTGTCTCGGGGTGCCGGAACCACTCGGTGAACGCCGCGATGCCCGCCTGCGCCACCAGGCCGATCCACGACCGGTTCTCCGGCGGCATCGCCCGGTACCAGGGCAGTTGCTCCCCCATGCGGGTGAGTGCCGCGGCGGCCAGCTTGCCGGAGGACTGCTCCAGCCGCCGCAGCGTCGCGGGGTGCGGGTGGGGGCGCTGCTTGTCGGGTGCTGGTGTCTGAGTGGGTTCTGGCACGGGACAAGACTGCCCTATTGGTACGGCCGTATGGGTGGCGGGTGTCGGATCCGTACAACAGGCGCCCGCGCGGGGCCGGGACCGGGCCGCCGTCGGCCCGGGGGAGCCGGGACCGGTGGGCCCACTACCCGCCCGGTGCCTCGGCGGGTCCGGCCGGCCGGACCGTGGTCCTCGACCTCGTGGAGCGGCGAGTCCACCGACCAGTCGGCGAGGAACTCCTCGGCGCGGCCGTGGGAGTGCGCGGTGTCGGTGTAGCGCGCCCCCCGGCTCCCGGGCGAGGTCCGGCGGTTCGCGGGTGCGGCGGCGCGACCGCGGCACCGTCCGCCCGGCGCAGAGGTTCAGCCGGAGGGCCGCTGCCCGTGGGCCGGGGCGCCGGCTCCGGCGGCCGGCTTCCCCGCCGGGCGCGGACGAGGACGAAGCAGGCGGTGGAGTCCGGCGGCGGCGAGCTGGAAGGCCGCGATGCCCAGCAGCAGCAAGTGCGGCGGCAGCCCCGCCGCGGCCCCGGCGAGGGCCGAACCGCAGGCCGCCGCCGAGATCTTCAGTCCCGCCCCGATGGTGAAGACCTGTGACCGCACCCCGGGCGGGGAGTGGTCGGCGCGGATGCGCAGCGTGGCGCTCAGCAGCGGCCCCTCGAAGACACCCGCCACCGCGAACAGCGCCGTCTGCGCGGCGAACGAGGGCGCGGCAGCGGCGGCGGCCAGGCCCAGGCCCGCACCGGTCAGGCAGAAGGGGACCAGGCGCCGGGCGGGGAAGGACCGCAGCCACCGGGCCACCGCCAGGGAACCCGTCAGCGCTCCGAGCGCCAACGCCGTCATCAGCACGCCCCCGGCGTCCGGGCGGCCCCGGTCGCCGGCGAGGAGCACAGCGGTGGTGGTCAGACCGCCGACACCGACGAAGGCCAGGGAGGTGGCGGCGGTGACCGCGCGCAACTCCCGCACGCGCCACATCGCCGCCAGGCCCGCCCCGAGATCGGTCCGCAGCGTCGTCCGGGACTTCGGGCCGGGCGCCGCGGTCCCGGTCCCGCCTCCGCCCGTGTCCGTCCGCCCGTCGTACGGCAGTGCCGCCGCGGTGACGGCCGCGCCCGCCGCCGACGCGGCCAGCAGCACCACGGCCGGGGCGGGCGAGGCCAGCGCGGCGATCACGCTCACCAGGGCGGGGCCGGCCACCGAGACGGCGTTGTAGGTGGCCGCGTCCAGGGCGTACGCGCGGTCGCGGTCCGCTCCCCCGGGCACCAGGCGGGCCACCAGGCCGGACAGTCCGCCGGTGGCCACCGGGCCGCAACCGCCGCCGAGGACGGCGACGGCCAGCACCACGGGCAGGGGCGCGCGTCCGGTGATCGCAGCCAGCGCCGCGATACCGGCCGCCAGGCCGCCCAGCGCGCCCAGGTAGAACAGCCGGGGGCTGCGGACCCGTTCGGCCAGCGCCCCGGTCAGCGGCGCGGCCAGTACGTGCGGGGCCATCCACGCGGTGAGCACGAACGCGCCCTGGGCGGCGCTGCCGGTGCGGTGCATCGCCAGCATCACCACGGCCACCGCCATGCCCTCCTCGGCGAGCCTTGCGAGGAAGGCAGTGGCCAGATAGGACCTCAGCCCGGTGTGCGCGCGCACGGGCGCCTCCAGTGTGTAACGCCATACAGGGGAAAGACGTTACCCTGTAGGGAGGTGATGGGGGAGGGAGACGTGAACGACGTGGTGACCGGAGGCGGATTCCAGCCGGCCCGGCGGCTGGTCGACCTCGCCAACGCGCTCCGCGCCGACCCGGAACTGCCCCGGGAGGCACTGGCCGAACTGCTCGTCCGTCACGGGGAGCGGCCGGAGGACCTGGCCGGGGACGCGTTCCCGGCGGCCTGTGCTGCCGAACTGCGTTCCGCCGTCGCCCGTATGACGGCGGTGCTGGCCGAGACCGGGACCGGTCCGGCCGCCCGCGCGCTCAACGAGATCCTCGCCGAGTGCGGCGCCCGCCCCCGCCTGACCGACCATGGCGGACGCCATCCCTGGCACCTCCACGTCGACCGGGACGAGGACGCGGGCTGGGCCGACTGGTTCCTGGCCACGAGCGCTCTGGCCCTGGCTCAGATCGTCACCGAGCACGGCCGCGCCGCCTGGGGCGAGTGCGCCGCCCCCGGCTGCTCCGCCTTCTACCTGGACGCCGGCCCCGGCAGTGCCCGCCGCTACTGCTCGGCCACCTGCGCCTCCCGCGCCCGCGTCGCGGCCCACCGCCGCCGCCGGAAGAAGGGCGACGCGGACAACCCGGCCGGTCGGCGGGAAGGGCGGGACGGTGCGAGGTGAAGCGGGAGAGTCGTCCGCCTTCCGGGAGCGCCGGCGGTCAGCCGTCCCGACGCCGAGCTGTACCGTTCGTCCGGCCTGCACACCGCGGCCGCTGCGCCGGGTCCTCCCCTGGCCGGCGGAGGTGGAGCCGCGCTGTACGCCGTATGCGCGACGAACCGCCGGAGTCTCCCCGCTTCGGTGAGCCCTCCTCCGAACGGCCCTGTTACGCCGGGGGAGTGAGGGTGGCCGTCGTGTGGGATGTCCGGCCGTCCGCGTACCGTGGAGGAATGCTGCACATATGGCGCGGTGCGGGCCGTTATCGGGGCGGGGAGCCGGCGGCCGGCATCGAGACACGGCACGCCTTCTCCTTCTCCGGCTTCTACGACCCGTCCAACACGCGCTTCGGGCTGCTGGTCGCCTGCAACGAGGAGTGGCTCGCGCCGGGCGCGGGCTTCGCCGAGCACCCGCACGCGGACGTGGAGATCGTCTCGTGGGTGGTCGAGGGCGAGCTGACCCATGAGGACTCGGCCGGCCGCCGCGTGACCGTGCGGCCCGGGGACGTGCAGCGCCTGAGCGCCGGGCGGGGCATCCGGCACGTGGAGCGCAACGCGGGGAGCGAGCCGTTGCGGTTCGTGCAGATGTGGCTGGTGCCGGGGGTGTTCGGCGGTGAGGCGGAGTACGAGGTCGTACGCGGCATAGCGGACAACACCCCGTACGCCCTGGCCCGCGCCGACGCGGTGCTGCACGTGCGGCGGCTGGGTGCGGGGGAGCGCACCGCGGTGCCGGACGCCCCGTGGGTGTACGTGCACGTGGTGCGCGGCGGGCTGCGCCTGGGCGGGGAGCCGCTGGAGGCGGGCGACGCGGCGCGGATCACGGACGCGGAGGGTCTGGAGGCGTCCGGATGCGAGGCCGGGGCCGAGGCGCTGCTCTGGGAGATGCACTCCGAGCCGTTCTACGGCTGAGCCCGCCCCCTCGCGGCGGTTCGGCGGCGGGCTCCCCGGCGGACTCCGGGACCGGGAGCACGCCGGAGCAGGTGGCGCGCCCGTAGGAGCCGAAGGCGGTTGGCCTCCTGTGCGGCCTCCGGATCCTTTGGCGCCGGATTCTCCGGGCGGTCGGCCGATTCCTCCGCCCGCGTGCGGTCTTTTTCCTCGTCCGGTGTGTCCGGGGGCCCGGACATGCCCTTGCTCATGGCGATCCCCGTCACCTTCTTTGTGGCCTCGCAAGGAGGCTCCCGGCCTTCGGTCCCGGCATGACCTGAGCCCCCAGTCGACGATGATCGAAAAGTGGTGTCACCGGGTCCGAAGGCATTGGCGGACCGCTGATCAGGGGCACGAGCGTCGATCCCGCACCGGGAGAGGCAGTCTCTTCGCAACGTGGATGCCGGCACGCTGATGCCGCAGGTAGGGCCGGGAAGAACGCGAGTACTGAGCAAGTACGTGAGCGGTGACGACGGTATCGACGTCTACCTGGGCCTGGACGTCGGTAAGGGCGAACATCACGCCACGGCGCTGACTCCGGCGGGCAGGAAAGTCTTCGACAGGCGGCCGCCCAACACGGAGCCGATGCTCCGAGAGGTCTTCGCTAACCCTCGATCTTTCGTGAGGGTCCGCCGACGGGGTCGGCGGACCCTCACCCGTTCTGTTCCTGAGCCCGGGCAGGTCGGCGGCCCGGCTGTCGCGTCGGGTGGGCGCCGGGTTCCGCTGCTCCGGGCCGGGTCCTCTTTCCGCAAGGGCAGGTGAATGCGCTGGTCAGCCGGGGTTGGGCAGGAGCGCGAGGCGTTCGAGGGCGCCGGTGACCGTGTCGGTCCGGGGCCAGTGGGCCGCCAGGCGGAGGATGCGGCGGTGGCCGGTGGTGACGAGCTGTCCGGCCGCGCTGAACAGGCGCAGCCGCAGCCGCAGGCGGCGGGGTTCCCAGAGCCGGGCGGTGTCGGTCAGGGTGAGCATGGGCATCCTCCCCCAGACTTCGTCCGGGGGTGCCCCCGGCCAGCAGGTCGAGGGCGATCTGGACGATCTCCAGCCAGATCCGGTTCCGGGCGGTGCGGTGCAGGGGCAGGTTGCGCAGGCCGGTGGCCCGGGCGGCGCGGATGCGGTCCCCGGCCCTCGCCCGCAGCCGGTGGCGCAGCTCCAGCTCGGCGATCGGCCGGCCCGAGGTGTTGGTCGCGAAGCAGGTCAGCCGGAGGACTACCTGCTCCTGGAGGTGAAGGGCTCTTCTCCTCTCGACAGCGTCAGACGCGCCCTGGAGGGCCGGGGCTGGGAGGTGCGCGAACCGGAGGGGGAGACCTCCTTCTGGTGGCGGACAAGTCCAAGGCCGGGCTGACGCTCAGCCGCTACTCCGAGGAGCGCTGCGGCATCCAGGGTGAGAAGTGCGGGATCTTCCGGGAGAAGGCCGCGGGCCGGTCCGGAGCGCTTTTCACCGTATCGATCATGCCTTGCGTCTGAGGCCCGGGACGGTGCGGCGGCCGGGTCTTGGACGAAGGCGCGAGAGGTTCGCAGGCCGACCGCCCGGTGCCGATGGCGGCCGAGGTGTCCTGCCGCAGGGCTTTCCGGGCCTTCGGGGCCCGGCTCGCACGGTCACCGCATCTGTGCGCAACCGGCCGTGGCATGTGCTGCTCGGTGGTGGCCTCCGAGTTTCTTCGAAGGGTCCTGGATCAGGAGGAGGCCGTGAAGGCGTGGCAGATGGAGGCGGCGCGTCACGATTGGGGTGCTCTGCGGTGCGGGTGCGGTGAGTCGGGCGCGCATCTGCCGAAGATGTTCGACCGGTTGGTGTCGGCCCGGGCGCCGGGTGAGGTGGCGGGGTGTCTGCTGAGCGGGCATCTGGAGGAGCAGCCGATGCTCTTCCGGGTCGCCCCGCCGGCGGTTCCGGTGATCCTGTCGGCGCGGATGGACGGGCGGGTGAAGGTGAGCGCTTGTTCGGTCTGCCGGAGGTGTGGCAGCGTGTGCCGACCGTGGAGCGAGGATCGGCGGATGTGCCGTCGGGCGGCGGCCGGTGATCGTGCGGGGCCGCCACGGCGGTGGGTCTCCGCACGTGTGCGAGACGGTGAACTGGTAACAGGGAATGGGGGGTTTGGTGGGCAAGAGCAGAGTGTTCCTGACGGCCGCGGCGATGGCGCCGCTGCTGGCGCTCACGGCGGCGTGCGGTGGTTCGGACGATGCCTCCGGCAAGGACGCTGAGAAGCGGTCCGGGAGCGGGAGCAGTGCGTCGACGGAGGCGGGGAAGCAGGACGGGAAGGCATCGGGGCCGGTCCTCGACGAGGCGGCGCTGAAGAAGGCGCTGCTCGCCGAGGGCGAGGTGAAGGGCTATCAGGTCGCCGCCGCCGACCAGGAGTCGGTGACGCCGAAGGCGGACCGGGACGAGTGCCGGCCGCTGGCCGACCTGACCGCCTACGGCACCGGACGTACGCCCGAGGCGCGGGCGTTCGCCGCCCAGGGGTTCGCCGGGACGGGGCAGGAGACGGCCGGGCGGATCGTGTCGGTGTCGCTGCTGTCCTACGACGGCGACGGCGCGGCCCGGACGGTGGAGGGCGTGCGGTCGGCGATCGAGGCGTGCGGCGACGGTTTCACCACCTCGGGCAACAACGGCGGGGAGACGATCCGCTACAAGGCCGTGGAGGAGATCGAGACGCCCGAGGGCGGTGACGAGGCGGTCGCGGTGCGACTGGTGGGCGAGGCGGAGGGCACCGAGGTGCCGATGCACTTCGTGGTGGTGCGCTCCGGGGCGTCGCTGGCGCAGTTCATGGGGCTGAACATCAAGTCGCCGTCGGGCGCTTCGGTGCCGCAGGACGTCGTCACCGCGCAGGTGGACAAGCTCGCCGGGGTCGCGGCCGGCTGAGGGAACGGGGGGTACGGGACCGGCCGCCCCGGTGTGCGAGGCAGCCGGTCCTGGGTCCGGTCCCGGTCCTGGGTCCGGTCCCGGTCCTGGCTC
This sequence comes from Streptomyces shinuiensis, assembly GCF_043660855.1. Lineage (NCBI taxonomy): Bacteria > Bacillati > Actinomycetota > Actinomycetes > Kitasatosporales > Streptomycetaceae > Streptomyces > Streptomyces shinuiensis. Next base: position 4,252,545 of record NZ_JBIHML010000001.1, read on the forward strand.
CGGTCGGGGGATACGTGGGGGAGGTGGTGGTCCGGCACGCCGGTGCGGTATGGGTGGACTTCGACGCCGGGCAGCGCGAGCGGTTCGGGCAGCCGGTGGGCGTGCGGATGCCCGACGGGCGCGTGTGGAACCCGCTGGGCGGTGTGGCCACCGGTTCGCGTACGGCTCGCAGGAGTCGGTGTCGACGTTCTTCCTGCTGCTGCACGGCCGGGACCGGCCCGGCGGGAGCGACCCCGACGCCGCCTGACGGCTTCCGGCCCATCCGCGACCGCCGCGTGCGACCGTGTCCGTGACTTCGCCGGGCGGGAGGCCGCGCAGGCTCAGCCGCCGCGTACGAGCGAGGCGAAGCGGAGGGCGACCGTGCGCCACACCCCGGCCGAGGCGGGCTCGTCGGCCTCCGCCCGGCGTACGGTCTCCGCGGGGTCGAAGCCCAGGCGCCGCAGCCGCTTCGGATCCCACGCCCGTACCTGTGCGGCCGTCGCCTCGGGGTGGAACTGCGTACCCCACGCCCGGCCGCCCACGGCGAACGCCTGGTACGGGCACCGTTCGCTCTGCGCCAGCCACCGGGCGCCGGGCGGGAGCTCGGTGATGGCGTCGACATGGTTCTCGATCGCGGCGGTACGGTCGGGCAGTCCGCGGAAGAGCGGGTCGTCCGCCGCCTCGGGCCGCAGCGCCAGCGGTGTGCTGCCGACCTCCGGCTCGCCGTGCTCCCCCGCGACCGTCCCGCCCGCGACCTGGGCCAGTATCTGGCCGCCCAGGCAGATCCCGAACACCGGGACGCCGCCGTCCAGCGCCCCGGCGACCAGGGCGCGGGTGGGGGCGAGCCAGGGGGCGCGCGTGTCGTCGTCCGGCAGATAACCGCCGCCGAGGACGAGGACGCCCCGGTGGCCGTCCGTCCGGGCGGGCAACGGCTCGCCGTCGTATGCGTGGACGATGTCCAGCGCCAGGCCGCCCTCGGCCAGCCAGGTCCCGAAGCGGCCCGGCCCGCCGTTCGGGGTGTGCTGCACCGTCAGTACGCGCGGCTGCCCGCCCATGTGCCGTTCCTTCCTCCCGCGTCGGCCGGCGGCCGGTCCGCGGCCGGTCCGTGTCGGTCCGCTTCGGTCGGGGTGTCTCAGTTCCCGCGCAGTTCGGCCAGTACCGCGTCGGTGAACGGCGGCCATGCCTCGATCGCCCAGGGGCCGAACGCCCGGTCCGCCAGGACCACGCAGGCGGCGCCCGCGTCCGGGTCCACCCACAGGAACGTACCCGCCTGCCCGAAGTGGCCGAAAGTGCGCGGGGAGGAGGAGTCGCCCGTCCAGTGCGGGGACTTGCCGTCGCGGATCTCGAAGCCCAGGCCCCAGTCGTTGGGCTTCTGGTTGCCGTAGCCGGGCAGGACGCCGGGGAGGCCGGGGAAGACCACGGACGTGGCCCCGGCGACGGTGCGCGGATCCAGCAGGCGCGGGGCCTGGAGCTCGGCGGCGAAGCGGACCAGGTCGGCCAGGGTGGAGACGCCGTCCTTGGCCGGGGAGCCCGGCAGGTCGGTGGCGGCCATGCCCAGGGGGACGAGAACGGCCTGGCGCAGATACTCGGGGAAGGGGATGCCGGTGGCCTTGGCGATGTGGTCGCCGAGTACCTCGAAACCGGTGTTGGAGTAGATCCGGCGGGTGCCCGCGGCGGCCATCGTGCGGTGCTCGTCGAAGGCCAGGCCGGAGGCGTGGGCGAGCAGGTGCCGCACCGTCGAGCCCTCGGGACCGGCCGGCTCGTCCAGCTCGATCGCGCCCTCCTCGACGGCGATCAGCGCCGCGTACGCCGCCAGCGGCTTGGTGACCGAGGCGAGCGCGAAGCGGTGGTCGGCGGGGCCTTGCGTTCCGGCCACCGTGCCGTCGGCGCGTACGACGGCCGCCGCCGCCGTTGTGGCCGGCCAGTTCTCGATCGTGCGCAGGCTGTCCATGGTCCTGAGCCTAACGTGGGGCGGGGTGGGCCGACGTGGCGGGATTTCGCCCCTGTTATTCGCTTGCCTGGAGCGCACTCCAACTCCGTAGCGTTCCCCCATGACCGTGACGCAGACGCAGGTGCAGACGGGGATGGACACGGACGCCGGTGGGGAAACCGGGGAGCTGCGGGCGGATGCGTGCGCGACGGCCGACGTGCCCCATCCGCGGCCGGACGGGCGGGACCGCTACACGATCGGCGAGGTCGCCGCGATCACCGGTCTGAGCGCCCACACCCTGCGCTGGTACGAGCGGATCGGGCTGATGCCGCACATCGACCGGTCGCACACCGGACAGCGCCGCTTCACCAACCGCGACCTGGACTGGCTGGCCTTCGTCGGCAAGCTGCGCCTGACGGGGATGCCGGTGGCGGACATGGTGCGCTACGCGGAACTGGTGCGCGCGGGCGACCACACCTTCGAGGAGCGGCAGGAGTTGCTGCGCGCGACCCGCGAGGACGTCAGGCGCAGGATCGACGAGCTGCGGAGCACACTGGCGGTCCTCGACTTCAAGATCGACTTCTATGCGGACGCCCGGCGGGCGTCGGAGAGGTTCTGAGGAGCCGGACGAGCTGGGACAGGAGCGAACGGACCGCCACGGCGCGGCTCGGCGCGACACGGTTCACAGCTCGGCGAGGAGCTCGGCCTTCTTCACACTGAACTCCTCGTCGGTGAGCAGCCCGGCCCCGTGCAGCTCTCCCAGATGCCGGATGCGGTCGGCGATGTCGGCAGGGGCGGGCCGGACCGTGGCGACCGGGTCCGCCGCGCGGGGGACAGGAGCCGCCGCCTCCGGGACCGGGGCGGGCTCGGCCGCCCGTACCGCCTCCAGCACCGAGGCCGCCAGCGGCAGCGACTCGTGCACCAGACCGTAGCCAAGGCCGAAGACGACGGCGGCCGGGTCCTGGTCGGCCTCCGGGCGTTCCCGGTCCTCCGCCTCGCCGCGGCGGACCAGCCGCAGATGGCCGCCCACCACCTCCGGCGAGCGCCATCGGAGACCCTGCAACTCGCCGACCGGGAACGACTGGTCGCCCGCCTTCCACTTCGCGGAGGAGGCTCCGGTCCAGAACCAGCGGAAGGACACCGCCCGGCCGTCGAAGGAGACCTTGCCGTCGTACGCCTTGAACTGCAGCGGAGCGGCGGGCGCGGCGACCAGGTGGCGGTCGGCCGGCTCCTGCGCCCGGGGGCCGAGCACGGAGGACAACTCGCTGACCCGGGCGGCGGCCAGGGGCTCGTGCTCGGCGGGGAGCACCAGGCGGTACGGGTCGCTGGTCTCCCTGAGCTGCCCGGCGGCGGCCTCCATCAGCGGATCGGCGCCAGGGCGCGGTTCGGCACGCAGTACGACGGTGCCCCGTCTGGTGCCGGGAGCCAGCTCGACAGACCTCAGCGCCTCGTAGGGGACGCGTCGCTCACCGAGCACGTGGAACAGCTTCGGAGTGCGGATGCCCCGTTCGAAGCGGATGAGCACGGAGTCGGTGTCGAACTCCCAGGAGGAGTTAATTCCGGCCAGCACGTCACCCATACGGGTCATCGTATGCGTCGGCGCCCGAGTCTTCCTCCTCCGCCGTGCCGCATACGTCACACCTCGTCCACCCGGTGGCGGGCGCCCGTACCGAAGGCCTTCATGTCGGCCGGGGCTCCCGGTGCCCGGCCCGGAGTCCCCGGTGTGACCGTGCGGCGCCCTCGCCGGCGGGCTCGGCGTCCGCGGTGCCCGCGCCGCCGCAGCGGGGGGGAGGTGCCGGCCCGGGCGACGGCGTCGTCCGGGGCGCGGAGTCACCGGAGCGGGTGAACCGCGGCGGGGCGTCCTATGTCACATCCGGCACGGAGGAAGGCCCTCCCCGCTTCCACCGGCGGACCGCCAGTCCTCCGCCAGAGCTGGGCCGAGCCGGTCGAGGTGCTCCCGGAAGACCCTGCGGGCGCCCTCAACGGTGATGTCCCGGCCGGTGGCCCAGCGGCGCCCCGCGAGCTGGAGCACGCCCGCGAAGGCCGCGACCAGTACCCGTGGCCGCGGATCGTGCTCGGGATCGACCCCGGCGCGGCGGGCGATCTCGGCGGCGAGCCGCTCCTCCTGCTCGGTGGAGTGCCGCAGATGGACCGCCGTCAGGGCGGGGGTCGTCTCGATGACCTGCCACATCCTCATGTAGACCTCGAGTGGCACGACCTCCTGGATGGCGTCACCGATGTCGTTCCAGGCGGCACCGAGCGCGTTGCCCAGGACCTGCAGGGGCGCCTCGTCGGCGGGGCGCTCCCCGACGGCGGTGAAGAAACGCTCCTCGACCGCCCGCAGGAGGGCGAAGGCGACCTCCTCCTTGCTGGCGAAGTAGCGGAAGAACGTCCGCTGGGAGACGTCCACGGCGGTGGCGATCTCGTCGATCGTGGTGCGCTCGTACCCCTGGGCGGCGAACAGTTCGTGTGCCGTGCGGACCAGCGCGTCCCGGGTGCGCTGTTTCTTGCGCTCGCGCAGTCCGGCCACCCGGGCACCTCCTGCCGTCTCGAAAGGTGCCGGTCACCCTACCCGTGAGCTGGGCTTCAGCCGGCAGGCACATAATCACTTCGGAAGTGTCAGTCGCTGACATTAAGCTCCCGGCCATGACTTCCAACACGGTCTCCGTCACCCCCGGTGCATCGGGGCCGGACACGGCCCCCGGCCGTGCCGGGCTGCGCGGCCACCCCTGGCTGACCCTCCTCGCCGTCGCGCTCGGTGTGGTGATGGTCGCCCTGGACGGCACCATCGTCGCCATCGCCAACCCGGCCATCCAGCAGGACCTCGGCGCCTCGCTCGCCGACGTCCAGTGGATCACCAACGGCTATCTGCTAGCCCTGGCCGTCGCACTGATCACCGCCGGAAAACTCGGTGACCGCTTCGGCCACCGCCAGACCTTCCTGACGGGCATCGTCGGCTTCGCCGCCACCTCCGGCGCCATCGGACTGTCCGAGGGCGTCACCATGGTCATCGCCTTCCGGGTGCTCCAGGGGCTGTTCGGCGCCCTGCTGATGCCCGCCGCCCTGGGGCTGCTGCGCGCCGCCTTCCCGGCCGAGAAGCTCAACATGGCGATCGGTGTCTGGGGCGCGGTCATCGGCGCCTCCACCGCGGCCGGACCGATCGTCGGCGGCCTGCTGGTGGAGCACGTGAGCTGGGAGTCGGTCTTCTTCGTCAACGTCCCGGTGGGACTGCTGGCCGTGTTCCTGTGCCTGGCGATCCTGGTGGACCACCGGGCGGAGAACGCACCCAGGTCCTTCGACGTCCCCGGCATCGCCCTGCTGTCGGGCGCGATGTTCTTCCTGGTGTGGGGCATCATCAAGGCGCCCGAGTGGGGGTGGGGCGACAGCGCGACGGTATGGTGCCTGTCGATCGCGGCGCTGACCCTCCTGGCCTTCCTGGTCCGGGAGACCACGGTGGGCGAACCCCTGCTGCCGCTGGGGCTGTTCCGCTCCGTCCCGCTCTCGGCGGGTACCGTGCTGATGGTCCTGATGGCCTTCGGTTTCATGGGCGGCCTCTTCTTCGTCACCTTCTACCTCCAGAACGTGCACGGGATGAGCCCGGTGGACAGTGGACTGCACCTGCTGCCGCTGACCGCGATGATGATCGTCGCCTCGCCCGTCGCCGGAGGGCTGATCACCAAGGTCGGCCCGCGCCTCCCACTGGTCGGCGCGATGCTGGTCACCGCAATCGCGATGTTCGGCCTGTCCACCCTGGAGCGGGGGACCGGCACTCTCGAGATGTCGCTGTGGTTCGGCCTCCTCGGTCTCGGCCTCGCCCCGGTGATGGTGGGCGCCACCGAGGTCATCGTGGGCAACGCCCCGCTGGAGCACGCCGGGGTCGCCGGCGGTCTCCAGCAGGCCGCCATGCAGGTCGGCGGCAGCCTCGGCACGGCCGTCCTGGGCGCGGTGATGGCCTCCCGGGTGCACGAGACCCTGCCCGGGAAGTGGGCCGAGGCCCAGCTTCCCCCGCTGCCGCCGCAGGACGCCGAACGGCTGGGGGAGGCCGCCGAACTGGGCATCGCCCCGCCCGCTCCCGACGGAACCCCCGAGCAGATGGCCGAGGCCATGGGCCGGGTGGTGCACGACTCCTTCCTCTCCGGCATGGGCCTGGCCTTCACCCTCGCCGGGATCGTGGCCGTCCTGGCCGCGGGCGTCGCGCTGTTCACCAAGGGCGGCCAGCGTGACACGGCTCCCTCGATGCATGTCTGACTCGGCGGGAAGCTGTGGACAACCGGATGGTTGTGGACAACTTTGTTACCCGTCCTGGTGAAACGGCCGGTCTGCTCTTGGCAGGCCGGCCGACCCGTGCCGAAGCTGATCGCACAACGACCGACACGGGGGAGATACCCACATGCGTCACGTACACTGCACCCGCCGCATCCGCGCCCACCGCATCCGTACCCACCGTGGCCACAGGGCCCGCCGGGCCGCACTGCCCGCGGTCCTGACCGCGACCGCCGCGGTGCTCACGGCCCTGACGCCGCAGACGGCCGTGTCGGCGGCGGCGCCGGCACCGGCACCGCGCCTGGGGGAGTGTGCGGCCGGGGAGCTGTGTCTGTGGGAGCGTGCGGACTTCGGGGGGCCGCGCCGCACCCACGAACTGTCGGACACCGACATCGAGAGCTGTGTGCCACTGCCGCAGGGCACCTCCGCGGCCTCGCTCGCCAACCGCACAGGGCGGCCCGTCACGGCCTACCAGAGCGCGGAGTGCGCCGAGACCGGCGAGTTCGACACCTATCCGTCGGGCAGCTGGGCGCCGCGGACGGACTACCGGGTGCGAGCCGTCAAGATCTGGGAGAGCTGACGTGGCCCGCAGCACCCGCCACCTTCCCGTCCCCGGGGCCACCGGAGCCCGTGAACCCGCCCCGCAGTTCCGCGACCTCCGCCCGCAGGGCACGTACCTCGGCCGTCAGGCCTTCTATCGCCGCCGTCTGCTGCTGCTCCGCGGCGTCCTCCTCGTCGAACCGGGCGATGAACCATGCGGCGATGTTGGCGGTGACCACACCGAGCAGGGCGATCCCGGAGAGCATCAGCCCGATGGCCAGCAGCCGGCCCATGCCGGTGGTCGGCGCCAGATCGCCGTAGCCCACCGTGGTCATGGTGGTGAAGGACCACCACACCGCGTCGCCGAGTGTCGTGATGTTGCCGTTCGGGGAGTCCCGCTCCACCTCAAGAACGGCCAGCGAGCCGAACACCAGCAAGCCCAGGCAAGAGCCGGCCACATAGGTGGTCACCCGCACCCGGGAGACCATCCGGGCCCGCTGCCCGACCAGCAGCAGTGCGGAGATCAGCCGCAGCAGCCGCAGCGGCTGGAGCAGGGGAAGCAGTACGGCCAGCAGCGCGAGCGGCTGGCTGCGCACGAAGTCCCACCGTCGCGGGGCCAGCCGGAGCCGTACCGCGTAGTCCAGCGCGAACGCCGCCCAGACCCCCCATTCCACAGCCCTGCACGCGTCCCGTGCCCACGGAGCGAGATCCGTGCGCACGATCGGTACGGCATAGGCGACGGCGAAGAGGACCGACAGCAGCAGCAGTGGTCCCTGCGTCCGGCGCTCCCAGCGTTCCTTGGCCCGTATGTCCGCCATGCCCGGCATCGTACGGGGGCCTCGGGGTATCCGAAGCCACGGCCCGGTCCGACGACCCTGGGAGGGAAGATGACGGGCACGCGGTACTTCGAAGGCAAACGGCGCGGCGGCGGTGATCTCACCGGGGACGAGCGTTCGACATTCGGCGTCATCGGTGCGGTCTGCGCGGTCGTCGGGCTCTTCGTGATGGGGTTCGTACTCGGTCCCATCGCGATGGTCTGCGGCTGGCTCGCCATGGGACGACACTGGAACACCCGGTCGAAGGCGGCGGTGGTTGCCGTGGTCCTGGGCGCGCTGGACACGGTCTTCGGCCTGATATGGCTCTTCGCAGCCTCCGGCTCGTGGGGGCTGTGGCTGTGACGACGGGGCACGCCTGATGTGTCCGGGCCCCGGCTCGGAAGCCGGGGCCCGGACACATCAGCAAGATCCGCGGTCGCAGCCGCGGCCGGGGATCAGGCGTCCCCGCCCGCCGGGCCCGGGTCGGCGGCGGCCACATTGAGCAGCCGGTACCGGTCGATGGCCTGCTTGAGCACCGAGCGGTCCACCTTCCCCTCCCCGGCCAGTTCGGTGAGCACGCCCAGGACGATCGACTCGGCGTCGATGTGGAAGAAGCGCCGGGCCGCGCCACGGGTGTCGGCGAAGCCGAAACCGTCCGCGCCCAGCGACTGGTAGCGGTTCGGCACCCAGCGGGCGATCTGGTCGGGCACCGAGCGCATCCAGTCCGAGACGGCCAGCGCCGGGCCCTCGGTCCCCTGGAGCTTGCGGGTCACGTACGGCACGCCCTGCTCCTCCTCCGGGTGCAGCAGGTTGTGCCGCTCGACCGAGACCGCCTCACGGCGCAGCTCGTTCCACGAGGTGGCCGACCAGACGTCCGCCCTGACGTTCCAGTCCTCGGCGAGGATGCGCTGGGCCTCCACGGCCCAGGGCACCGCCACGCCGGAGGCGAGGATCTGAGCCGGGATCGACCCGGCCTCGCCCCGCCGGTACCGGTACAGCCCCTTGACGATGCCCTCGGCGTCCACACCCTCGGGCTCGGCGGGCTGCCTGATCGGCTCGTTGTAGACGGTCAGGTAGTAGAAGACGTCCTCGGCGTTCTCGCCGTACATCCGCCGCAGGCCGTCCCGCATGATGTGGGCGATCTCGAAGCCGAAGGCCGGGTCGTAGGCGACGCAGGCCGGGTTGGTCGAGGCCAGGAGCTGGGAGTGGCCGTCGGCGTGCTGCAGGCCCTCACCGGTCAGTGTGGTGCGGCCGGCGGTGGCACCGAGTACGAAGCCGCGCGCGAGCTGGTCGGCCATCTGCCAGAACTGGTCGCCGGTGCGCTGGAACCCGAACATCGAGTAGAAGACGTAGACCGGGATCAGCGGCTCGCCGTGGGTGGCGTGGGCAGAACCCGCCGCGATCAGCGAGGCCGTGCACCCGGCCTCGGAGATGCCGTCGTGCAGCATCTGACCGTTGGGAGACTCCTTGTACGCCAGCAGCAGCTCGCGGTCCACCGACTCGTAGGTCTGGCCCAGCGGGTTGTAGATCTTGGCCGAGGGGAAGAACGAGTCCATTCCGAAGGTGCGGTACTCGTCGGGGGCGATCAGCACGAACCGCTTGCCGATCTCCTTGTCCCGCATCAGGTCCTTCAGCAGCCGCACGAACGCCATCGTGCTGGCGACCTGCTGCTGGCCGGAGCCCTTCTTCACCGTGGCGTAGGTCTTGTCGTCCGGCAGCACCAGCGGCTTGGAGCGGTCCACGCGCCTGGGCGTGAAGCCGTCCAGCTCGCGCCGCCGGTCGTGCATGTACTGGATCTCCTCGGAGTCCCGCCCCGGGTGGTAGTAGGGGGGCAGGCCGGACTCCAGCTCCTTGTCGGCGATCGGCAGGTGCAGCCGGTCGCGGAAGCGCTTGAGGTCCTCGACCGTCAGCTTCTTCATCTGGTGGGTGGCGTTGCGGCCCTCGAAGTTCGGGCCGAGCGTCCAGCCCTTGACCGTCTGCGCCAGGATCACCGTCGGCTGGCCCTTGTGCTCCCGGGCCGCCTTGTAGGCCGCGTACACCTTGCGGTGGTCGTGACCGCCGCGTCCCAGGTGCAGGATCTGCTCGTCGGTCATGTTCTCGACCATCTTCCGCAGCCGGTGGTCGCCGCCGAAGAAGTGCTCGCGGATGTACGCGCCGGTCTCGGTGGCGTACGTCTGGAACTGGCCGTCGGGGGTGGTGTTCAGCTTGTTGACCAGCACGCCGTCGCGGTCCTGCCCCAGCAGCGGGTCCCAGGAACGGTCCCAGATGACCTTGATCACGTTCCATCCGGCGCCGCGGAAGGCCGACTCCAGCTCCTGAATGATCTTGCCGTTGCCGCGCACCGGGCCGTCGAGCCGCTGGAGGTTGCAGTTGACCACGAAGGTCAGGTTGTCCAGGCCCTCGCGGGCGGCCAGGGAGAGCTGCCCCAGGGACTCGGGCTCGTCCATCTCGCCGTCACCCAGGAAGGCCCACACATGGCAGTTCGAGGTGTCGGCGATTCCGCGCGCCTGCATGTAGCGGTTCATCCGGGCCTGGTAGATCGCCCCGATCGGACCGAGCCCCATGGAGACCGTCGGGAACTCCCAGAAGTCCGGCATCGACCGCGGGTGCGGGTAGCTGGACAGACCGTCGGGCGCCTTCGACTTCTCCTGGCGGAATCCGTCGAGCTGCGCCTCGGTGAGCCGGTCCAGCATGAAGGCGCGGGCGTAGATGCCGGGGGAGGCGTGCCCCTGGAAGAAGATCTGGTCGCCGCCGTCGCCGCCGTCCTTGCCGCGGAAGAAATGGTTGAAGCCCACGTCGTACAGCGAGGCCGAGGAGGCGAAGGTGGCGATGTGGCCGCCCACCCCGATGCCCGGCCGCTGAGCGCGCGAGACCATCACGGCCGCGTTCCAGCGGGTCGCGTTGAGGATCTTGCGTTCGATCTCCTCGTTGCCGGGGAAGAACGGCTCGTCCCTGGTCGCGATGGTGTTGACGTAGTCCGTGCTGCGCATCTCCGGCACGGCCACACGCTTCTCGCGGGCGCGCTCGATGAGGCGGAGCATCAGGTAGCGGGCACGTTCCCGGCCCCGCTCGTCGACGGCGGCGTCGAGCGAGTCGAGCCACTCCCGGGTCTCCTCGGGATCGAAGTCCGGGACCTGGCTGGGAAGGCCACCAATGATGATCGGGTTGCGATCGGATCCGGAAGCCACGCTGTTCCTTCGCTGTTCGGTCTTGCTCTGCTGGGATGTCGCGCCGTCTCCCATCGTGTACCGCTGGGGCGGATACGTCATCTCTACCGAGGGGTAACCCCGCTCCGTGAGACGCCCGGGTGCCCGGGCCGGTGCGGCCGGGGCGTGAGTCGGCCGAACGGCAACCCTACGCCCAAGGGGGGTGCTGTCCGCGCACGGCCGTTCGATCCCAGTCTTATTCGCCATTCATTGGGGCAAAATAGGCGTACGGGTGTGCCGTGCGCCACAGCGGTTCAGGTGGTGTGCGGCGACACGTCAACGTTTGGGCGGGATCAGTGGCCGGGTACTTGCGCGATCGGTCCAGCCCGTGTGGACTACGCCCACATGCTCCGCGCGCCCGCGCGGGCACCACCTACTTTCGAAAGATGACAGGAGGCAATCCGTGAGCGCGACCGCGGACCACGCGGAGGAGCGGACCAACCCCGCCGCGAGGCTGGGTTTCCAGCCCGGGCAGGTGGTCCAGGAGCTCGGTTACGACGACGACGCCGAGCAGGCCCTCCGCGAGGGAATCGAGGCCATCACGGGCCAGGAACTCGTCGACGAGGACTACGACGACATGGCCGACGCCGTGGTGCTGTGGTTCCGCGAGGATGACGGCGACCTGACGGACGCGCTGGTGGACGCCATCACGTTGGTCGAGGACGGTGCCCCGGTCTGGCTGATGACGCCGAAGACCGGGCGGCCCGGGTACGTCGAGCCGAGCGAGATCGGCGAGGCGGCCCAGACCGCGGGCCTGGCCCAGACCAGCACCGTCAACGCCGGCAAGGACTGGACCGGCAACCGCCTGGTCACCCCGAAGACCGCCCGCACCGGCAAGCGGTGACCCACCACTGACCCCTCCCGGCCTCTCGAGGGCCGGGCCGAGCCCCCCGTACGGCGCCCGCCGTACGGGGGGCTCGGCGCTTTTCGGGGACCGGGGGAGCCCTGCGTAGGGTGGATACGTCACTTACACCGAAGGGAACGCGTCCATGGCGATCGAGGTGGGCACCAAGGCCCCGGAGTTCGAGCTGAGGAACCAGCACGGCGAGACCGTGCGGCTCGCGGACTTCAAGGGCGAGAAGAACGTCGTCCTGCTCTTCTACCCCTTCGCCTTCACCGGGGTGTGCACCGGTGAGCTGTGCGCCCTGCGTGACGAGCTGCCCCGCTTCGTCAACGACGACGTCCAGCTCCTGGCCGTCTCGTGTGACTCCCCGTTCACGCTGCGCGTCTTCGCGGAGCAGGAGGGCCTCGACTACCCGCTGCTGTCGGACTTCTGGCCGCACGGCGACACCGCGCGCGAGTACGGCGTCTTCGACGAGGAGAAGGGATGCGCGGTGCGGGGGACCTTCATCATCGACAAGGAGGGTGTGGTGCGCTGGACGGTGGTCCACGCGCTGCCCGACGCACGTGATCTGAACGAGTACGCGAAAGCCCTCGAAAGCCTTCAGGGCCGTGTCCTGTAAGGCCGTGTAAAGGCCGGGAACCGATCACTAGGATCGGCTCGTTATCGAACGGCATCCACGCAACGGGGGCACATCGTGCTCCATACGACCAAACGGGAGGACTCGTGGGAGTCAGCCTCAGCAAGGGCGGCAACGTCTCGCTGACCAAGGAAGCCCCCAACCTGACCGCCGTGATCGTCGGTCTCGGCTGGGACGCCCGCACCACCACGGGCACGGACTTCGACCTGGACGCCAGCGCGCTGCTGACGAGCGCCGAGGGGAAGGTCGTCTCCGACCGGCACTTCGTCTTCTTCAACAACCTCACCAGCCCCGACGGCTCCGTGGAGCACACCGGTGACAACCTCACCGGTGAGGGCGAGGGCGACGACGAGGTCATCAAGGTGAACCTCGCCGGGGTGCCCGCGGAGGTCGCCAAGATCGTCTTCCCGGTGTCGATCTACGAGGCCGAGACCCGCCAGCAGAGCTTCGGCCAGGTCCGCAACGCCTACATCCGCGTGGTGAACCAGGCCGACAACAAGGAGCTGGCCCGCTACGACCTGAGCGAGGACGCCTCCACCGAGACCGCCATGGTCTTCGGTGAGCTGTACCGCCACGGTGCCGAGTGGAAGTTCCGGGCCATCGGCCAGGGCTACGCCTCCGGCCTGCGCGGCATCGCGCAGGACTTCGGGGTGAACGTCTGAAGACCTGTCGGTCACTTCCTGCCGCCGGTCGGTTCCACCCGATCCCGGCAGTCTCCGGCGCCGCAGACTTCCATGTCCGGGAGGTATGCGGCGCCGGGTGTTCCGGGAACACTGGGCGCATCGCATCGGGAGAGGAACAGCAACATGGGCGTCACGCTCGCCAAGGGGGGCAATGTCTCCCTCTCCAAGGCCGCACCGAACCTGACCCAGGTCCAGATCGGGCTGGGCTGGAAGGCCCGCTCCACCACGGGCGCGGACTTCGACCTGGACGCCAGCGCGCTGCTGTGCGCGGGCGGCCGGGTGCTCGGTGACGAGTACTTCGTCTTCTACAACAACCTCACCAGCCCCGAGGGATCGGTCGAGCACACGGGCGACGAGCTGGTCGGCGGCACGGGCGGCGGCGACGACGAGACGATCCTGGTGGACCTGACCCAGGTGCCCCAGCAGGCCGACAAGGTGGTCTTCGCGGTGTCGATCCACGACGCCGAGGCCCGGCGGCAGAGCTTCGGCCAGGTCACCGACGCCTACATCCGCGTGGTGAACCAGGCCGACGGCAACGAACTGGCGCGCTACGACCTCACCGAGGACGCCTCCTCCGAGACGGCGATGATCTTCGGAGAGCTCTACCGGTACGGGGGCGAGTGGAAGTTCCGGGCCGTCGGCCAGGGGTATGCGTCGGGACTGCGGGGCATCGCCCTAGACTTCGGAGTAAACGTTTCGTAAAGCGGGCCGCGCGGCGGCCCCACACCGCCCACGGCGTGGGGGGATTCCCGCCAGAGAGAAGATTGGGTAATCAGTGGTTCTAAGGACATTCGGCTGGTCCTTCGGCGTCACCGCCGCCGGACTCGTCGCCGCCTTCTTCTTCGGGGGGTGGGAGGCGTTCGCCCTGGTGGGGATCCTCTCCATCCTGGAGATCTCGTTGTCCTTCGACAACGCCGTCGTCAACGCCGGCGTGTTGAAGAAGATGAACGAATTCTGGCAGAAGATCTTCCTCACCATCGGCATCCTCATCGCCGTGTTCGGCATGCGCCTGGTGTTCCCCATCGTCATCGTCTCCATCTCGGCCCAGTTGGGGCCGATCGAGGCGGTCGACCTGGCGCTCAACGACCAGGAGCGTTACGAGCAGCTGGTCACCGACGCCCACCCGTCGATCGCGGCCTTCGGCGGCATGTTCCTGCTGATGATCTTCCTCAACTTCCTCTTCGACGAGGAGCGCGACATCCACTGGCTCAAGGTGGTCGAGCGCCCGCTGGCCCGCTTCGGTCAGGTCGAGGGGCTCAGCGTGGTCGTCGCACTGATCGCCCTGCTGATCTCGGGGTCCGTCCTGGGTACCCACGCCGTGCTCTACGAGGGGCACGCCGACGAGTCCGCGGCGGTCTACCTCGCGGGCATCGCGGGTCTGCTCACCTATCTGATCGTCAACGGCCTCTCCAGTCACTTCGAGAACAAGATCGAAGAGGACGAGGAGCAGCAGCACGAGGCCGAGGAGGCCGCCCGGCGCGCCGGCAAGCAGGCTCCGGTCGTCCTGCTCGCGGGCAAGGCCGCGTTCTTCATGTTCCTCTACCTGGAGGTCCTGGACGCGTCCTTCTCCTTCGACGGCGTCATCGGCGCCTTCGCCATCACCAACGACCCGGTCGTCATCGCGCTCGGCCTGGGCATCGGCGCGATGTACGTCCGGTCCATCACCGTCTACCTGGTCCGCCAGGGCACGCTGGACGAGTACCGCTACCTGGAGCACGGCGCCCACTACGCCATCGGTGCCCTGGGCGTCCTGCTGCTGGTCACCATCAGGTGGCACGTCAACGAGGTCATCACCGGCCTCATCGGCGTCGCGCTGATCGGCACCGCCTTCTGGACCTCGGTGCGGCACAACCGCAAGGAAGCCGTGCGGGACGGAGGTGAGGGAGACAGCCCGGCGCAGAAGCCGGAAGTCCCCTCGGGCGTGTGACGGCGGTCCGATTGCGGAACGCTCTGTGCGGGGGCGGCCACGAGACGTCTCGTGGCCGCCCCCGCGGCATGGTGCCGCAGACGCGGTCATGGCACGGTCATGGGACGGTCCGCTCGGGAGTTGGGGGTAGGAAGTCATGGTCTCCCTGTGGGAGAACTGGCGCAGCGGCATGCGCAGAGGTCCGAAGTTCGACACGGTCGGCGGCGCGTCGACGTACGCGGTGGAGCTGACCAGGCGGCACTCGACGGTCTCACTCACCCGGCAGGGCGCCGACAGCGGCCATCTGCAGGTCAATCTCTCCTGGCGGATGCGCTCGTCCGACTTCGGCGGGCGGCCGCGGCGCGCCGGCCTGCTGCGCAACCCGCTCCAGGCGTTCAAACCCGAACCGGTGCAGGGGCACACCCGGGGCGTGGTGACGGTCGACCTCGATCTGGCCTGCATGTACGAGCTGAAGGACGGCTCCAAGGGCGTCGTCCAGCCGCTCGGCGGGCTGCTCGGGGAGATCAACGCGCCGCCGTACGTCAAGCTCAGCGGCGACGACCGGTTCGGCGGCTCCTCGGGCGAGACCATCTACGTCAACCTCGACCACAAGGACAAGATCAAGCGGCTGCTGGTCTTCGTCTACATCTACGACGGGACCCCGGCGTTCGACCGTACCCAGGCGGTGGTCTCACTGATCCCCAGCAACGGCCCGCGCATCGAGATCGGCCTCGACGAACGGGCGCCCGAGGCCCGCTCCTGCGCGGTGGTGCTGATCGAGAACGACGCCAAGGGCCAGCTGGTGGCCCGCCGTGAGGTGCGCTATGTCTACGGCTTCCAGTCGGAGCTCGACCGGCTCTACGGCTGGGGTCTGCAGTGGGGGCGCGGCTACAAGAACAAGGCGGACCGGTCGTGACCCGCGGATCGGCCGGTGGGCCTCCCCGCGAGGGGAGGCCCACCGGCCGATCCGGCTAACGGCCCACGAACTGCGGCCCCTGGGGCGGCAGGGTGAAGGCCGGGTCGGTTGTGCCGGGCCGGTGAGCCGGGGGCCGGGCCGGCGGCGGGGGCACGTGCGGGTAGCCGTACGCGGGCTGCGCCGGGGAGACCCCCGGCGCGGGCTGCGGGTAGCCGTAGGCAGGCCCCGGGGGCGGCCCGGCCGGTACCGGCGCGGGCGGGTGCGACGCGGCGGCGGGCTCGGGCTGGGGTTCCGGACCCGGCTCAGGCCCCGGTCCGGGGTGCGGCGGCTGTGGCTGCGGCTCCGGCTCCGGCTCGGGCAGCGGCTCCGGCCCGGGCGTGGGACCGGGAACGGGGCGCGGCGGCGGAGGGTTCGGCCCGGGCTGCGGCTCGGGGTGCGGCTGCGGCTCGGGGCGGGGCTCGGGCATCGGTTCCGGCCGGGGGAAACCCGGCTCCGGAGGCGGCTGCGGGATCGTCTGGCCCGGCTCCCCGGGCGCGGCCGACTCGGTCTCCTCCACCGAGATGCCGAAGTCCGTCGCCAGCCCGACCAGCCCGGTGTCGTACCCCTGCCCCAGCGCGCGGAACTTCCAGCCGTCCCCGCGCCGGTACAGCTCACCGCAGATCAGCGCCGTCTCCGAGCCCGTCTCGGGACGGATCTCAAAACGGGCGACCGTCTCACCGCCGCCGTCGTCCACCACCAGCAGTACCAGATCGCGCACATCGGCGAAGGTGCCGCCGTCCGCCGACGCGGACAGCATCACCCGCTCCACGGACGGGTCGAGACGGCCGAGGTCCACCTCGACCGAGTCCGTCAGCCCCTCCGGCTCGCGCCTCTTGGGCAGGTACCGCACCAGCCCGGAGGGGTGCAGCGGCTGGTTGTAGAAGACGAAGTCCTCGTCGGAGCGCACACGCCCGTCCGCACCCAGCAGCAGCGCGGAAGCGTCGACGTCGAGGACGCCCGTGCCCGGTGTCCAGCGCAGTACGGCGCGCACGGCCGTCGCGTGGAGCTGGATGTTCGACCCCTTCAGCATCGCGTGCGTCATAGCGCCATCCTGCCTGTCGCGGCCCGCCGGTACAACGCGGGTGCCTCGGCACCCCGGGTTTATGCGTAAGTAATGCTATGTTCATGCGTTCGAGTAACTTTTGAGCCACGTGCGTGCTTACGATGACCGGCCGGATCTCGCTCATGAGAGGCATGGGGCCGGTGATGGAACGGGGGTCCTGTGCGGCACTTCGGACACCTTTCGCCGCAGGTGCGGCGGGAGCTGTTCCACAGGGAACCGGCCGAGTTCTCGGCGCGGTCCCCGGGCCATCTGCTGTCGGTGGCCCTCGGCGCCACCCTCTACAGCCCCGCGACCCGCCCCCGGCTCGCCCACGATGTGCTCAAGCAGGCCCGTCGGGGTGTGGTCTCCATGGTGCTCTGCCTGGAGGACTCCATCGACGACGCCGAGGTGCCCGGCGCCGAGGAGAACCTGGTCCGGCAACTCGCCGAACTGGCCGCCTCCGCCCCCGCCGTCGGCTCCACCGAGCCCCCGCTGCTGTTCGTCCGCGTCCGCGAGCCCGCGCAGATCACCTCCCTGGTCCGGCGCCTGGGCCCCGGCACCCGCCTGCTGTCCGGTTTCGTGCTGCCCAAGTTCACCGAGGAGCGCGGCCTGCCCTTCCTGGAAGCGCTCACCGCGGCCGAGGCCGACTGCGGGCGGCGGCTGTTCGCCATGCCCGTCCTGGAGTCCCCCGGCCTCCTGCACCTGGAGACGCGGGTGGAGACGCTCACCGGGATAGCCCGCACCGTCGACAAGTACCGCGACCGTGTCCTGGCGCTCCGCCTGGGCGTCACCGACTTCTGCTCCGCCTACGGACTGCGCCGCAGCCCCGACATGACCGCCTACGACGTGCAGATCGTCGCCTCGGTGATAGCCGACGTCGTCAATATGCTCGGCCGGGCCGACGGCACCGGCTTCACCGTCACCGGACCCGTGTGGGAGTACTTCCGGCTCCAGGAGCGGATGTTCAAACCGCAACTGCGCCAGAGTCCGTTCACCGGCCGGGCCGAGGAACTGCGCGCCGCACTGATCGAGCACGACATGGACGGACTGCTGCGCGAGATCGGCCTGGACCGGGCCAACGGCCTGCAGGGCAAGACGTGCATCCACCCCTCCCATGTCGCACCCGTCCACGCCCTGTCGGTGGTCAGCCACGAGGAGTTCAGTGACGCCACGGACATACTGCGTCCCGAGCGCTGCGGCGGCGGAGTGCTGCGTTCCGCGTACACCAACAAGATGAACGAGGTGAAGCCGCACCGCGCCTGGGCCGAGCGCACCCTGCTGCGGGCCGAGGCCTTCGGCGTCGCGCGCGAGGGCGTGGGGTTCGTCGAGTTGCTGGCGGCTGGGAGCATATGAGTCATACGAACGAGGACGGCCACGACCGAGGCCAGGGCGAGGGGTACGGCAGGGTGACGCAGGCGGCGGACGCGCACGGGCGCACGGGCGGGCTGGAGGCCGGGGAACCGGGGAAGACCGGTGGGCCCGGCCCCGCGCAGGGGCCCGGCGAATGGTCCGGCGAGTGGGTCGCACAGCGGCTGGAGGTACGGCTGGAGGCCCCGCCCGGCGAGGAGGAGGGGCGCCTGCGCGACCTGCTCGGCCTGGCCCTGCGGCGCAACCCCCGCCGGGCGCACCTGCTGGTCTCCCAGGTGCTGGGCAAGCACGTCCCCCAGCTCCCCGGCATCGTCCACGGCACCGGCCTGGACCTGGGCAGGCGCGTTCGCGAGCTGCTGGGTGCGGACGCCGGCCGCGCGGTCGTCCTCGGCTACGCCGAGACCGCCACCGGCCTCGGCCACAGCGTCGCCGACGGCCTGGGCACCGCCCCCTACCTCCACTCCACGCGCCGCGCCGTCCCCGGGGTGGAGCCGGTGGGCGGCTTCGAGGAGGAACACTCCCACGCCACCTCCCATCTGCTGCTGCCCGAGGATCCGGAGCTGCCGGCCGGAGACGGGCCGCTGGTCCTGGTGGACGACGAGTTCTCCACCGGCACCACCGTTCTGAACACCATCACCGCACTGCACCGCGCCTTCCCGCGCGAGCGGTACGTGATCGTGGCGCTGACCGACCTGCGCGGACCGGAGGACCGGGCCCGGCTGGAGAAGTTCACCGCCGACCTCGGCGTCCGTATCGACGTGGTGGCCCTGGCCACCGGCACCGCAGAACTCCCCGACGGCGTACTGGAGCGCGGCGCCGCGCTGGTGGAGGCCCACGACAGCCCGCCGCCGCGACCCGCGCCCGGGTTCGACCCGGGGCAGGTGCACCGCGTCGACCTGGACTGGCCGCCGGGCCTGCCCGACGGCGGGCGGCACGGCTTCACCCCCGCGCACCGCGCCCGGCTGGAGGCCGCGCTGCCGGCGATGGCCGACCGGATCGCCGCCCGTCTCCCCGAGGGTGCGCGCAGGGTGCTCGTCCTGGGGTGCGAGGAGCTGATGTACGCGCCGCTGCGGCTGGCCGGCGCCCTCACCGGCGCCACCGGCGCCGAGGTCCGCTACTCCACCACCACCCGCTCGCCCGTCCTGGCGGTCGACGAGCCCGGCTACGCCATCCGCACCCGCCTGGTCTTCCCCGCCCACGACGACCCCGCCGAAGGCACCCCCGACCAGCCGGGCGACCGGTACGCCTACAACGTCGCGGGCCAGGGCTTCGACGCCGTCGTCGCCGTCGTGGACTCCGCCGCCGACACCCCCGCCCTCCACGCCCCCGACGGCCTGCTGGCCCACCTCGCCGCCCACACCGGCCGGGTACTGCTCGCGGTCGTCCCCTCCCGCCGGCCGCTGCCCGCACCGCTGCGCGGCCCGCACTTCTCCTCCTACGCCGCCGAAGACGTCGGCTGGCTGCTCCAGGACCTCTCCGGTGTCACCCTGGAGGCGCCCACCGAGGAGCGCGAGGAGGCCATCCAGTCCGGCGGGGCGCACTACGCCGAGTCGCTACCGGTGGAGTACCAGCCCGGCCAGGAGTACCAGCGCCTGTTCCACCAGGCGCTGGAGGCCTCCGCCGACCGGATCGCCCGCGCCGTCGGCGCGGTCACCGACACCCTGCTCGCCGAGCGGGGCGGCACGGGGGACCGGGAGGGCCGGGGCGGTCGTGAGGGTGGTCCGGTACTGGCCTCCCTCGCGCGCGCCGGCACGCCCGTCGGGGTGCTGATGCGCCGCTGGGCCCGGCACGTGCACGGCCTGGACGTACCGCACTACGCCGTCTCCATCGTCCGCGGCCGCGGCATCGACACCACCGCCGTGCGCTGGCTCGCCGCCCATCACGACCCGGCCGACGTGGTCTTCGTCGACGGCTGGACGGGCAAGGGCGCCATCACCCGCGAACTCGCCGACGCCCTGCGCCCCTTCCCCGGCTTCAGCCCCGAACTCGCCGTCCTGGCCGACCCCGGCGGCTGCGTGCGCACCTACGGCACCCGCGAGGACTTCCTCATCCCCTCCGCCTGCCTCAACTCCACCGTCTCCGGCCTCGTCTCGCGCACCGTGCTCCGCGCCGACCTCGTCGGCCCCGACGACTTCCACGGGGCCAAGCACTACCGCGAACTGGCCGGCTCGGACGTCTCCAACCTCTTCCTGGACACCGTCGCGAGCCGCTTCGACGCCGTACGCGCCGACGTGGCCGCGGACGTGGCGGAACTGCTCAACGCCGACCGCGCCCCCACCTGGGCCGGCTGGAGGGCGGTGGAGCGCATCAGCGAGGAGTACGGCATCGGGGACGTCAACCTCGTCAAGCCCGGCGTCGGCGAGACCACCCGGGTGCTGCTGCGCCGCGTCCCCTGGCGCGTACTGGCCCGGCGCGGCGCGGGCGCCGACCTGGACCACATCCGGCTGCTCGCCCGGCAGCGCGGCGTGCCCGTCGAGGAGACCGACGACCTGCCCTACTCCTGCGTCGGCCTCATCCACCCCCGCTACACGCGCGGCGCCACCGGCGCCGACGGAAAGGCCGCCCGATGAGCAGCCCGGTGAGCCGCCCGGCAACCGGCCCCGCGCCCGCGACCCCGGAGCGCCGTACGACCCTGGTCGCCAGCGACCTGGACCGCACCCTCATCTACTCCGCCGCCGCACTCGGCCTGACCACGCCCGACGCCGAGGCCCCGCGCCTGCTGTGCGTGGAGGTCTACCGGTCCAGACCTCTGTCGTACCTCACCGAGGCCGCCGCCACCCTGCTGGCCGAACTCGCGGACCGGTCCGTCTTCGTCCCCACCACCACCCGCACCCGCGAGCAGTACGGGCGCATCCACCTGCCGGGCCCGCCCCCGCGCTACGCGATCTGCGCCAACGGCGGCCACCTGATGGTGGACGGCGAGTCCGACCCCGCCTGGCACGCCCGGGTGCGGCGTGCCCTGGACGCCGACTGCGCACCGCTGGAAGAGGTACGCGCCCGCATGGTGGGAGCCGCCGACACCGGCTGGCTGCTCAAGGAGCGCGTCGCCGAGGAGTTGTTCGCCTACCTCGTCGTCGACCGCGAGAAACTGCCCGGCACCTGGGTCAAGGAACTGGCCGACTGGGCCGGGCCGCGCGGCTGGACGGTCTCCCTCCAGGGCCGCAAGCTCTACGCCGTGCCGCGCCCGCTCACCAAGAGCGCCGCCGTCGCCGAGGTCGCCCGGCGCACCGGCGCCGAGCACGTCCTGGCCGCCGGCGACTCCCTCCTCGACGCGGACCTGCTGCTGGCCGCCGACACCGGCTGGCGGCCCGGTCACGGGGAGCTGGCCGACCTGGGCTGGACCGCCCCGCACATCACCGCCCTGCCCGAGCGCGGGGTCGCGGCAGGGGAGCGCGTGCTGCGGGAGTTCCTCGCGCGCACCGGGCGGGCCTGAGCGAGGATGCGGACATGACGTCACCGGCGCCCCGCGACAAACGCCCCTTCCAGACCGCCGAGCTGTACCGGTACGTGCTCGACCACAACCCGCCGCTCGATCCCGTCCTGCGCGACCTGGTGGAGACCACGCACGCCCGCTTCCCCGGCCGGGCCGGGCTGCAGTCGGCCCAGGAGCAGGGCCCGATGCTGGCCTTCCTGGTACGGCTGACCGGAGCCCGCCGCGTCGTGGAGGTCGGCACCTTCACCGGTTTCTCCGCACTCGCCATGGCCCAGGCCCTGCCCGAGGACGGCACACTCATCGCCTGCGACGTCTCACGCGAGTGGACGGACCTCGGACGCGAGGCCTGGACCAGGGCCGGCGTGGCCGACCGCATCGACCTGCGCCTCGCCCCGGCCCTGGACACGCTGCGCGCCCTGCCCGCCGAAGCGGAGACCGACCTGGCCTACCTCGACGCCGACAAGGACAACTACATCGCCTACTGGGAGGAGCTGGTGCCGCGGATGCGGCCGGGCGGGCTGATCGTCGCGGACAACGTGCTCTACCACGGCGAGGTCGCCGACCCGGACGCCACCGGCAACGCCGCCGCGATCCGTGCCTTCAACGACCACGTCCGTGCCGACGACCGGACGGAGGCGATCATGCTGACGGTCGCCGACGGCGTGACCATCGCGCGCAGGCGGTAGCCCGCGCTCGGGCGGGCCGCCCGCCGGCCGCTTCCGCCTGCTCTCCCGCTCAGCCGCAGCAGCCGCCCCCGCAGCACCCTCCGCCTCCGCCGCCACCAGGGCTCGGCGCCGGGGCGGAGGATCGGGCGGCCGCGCCGCCCACCGCGACGGTGGACAGCAGCTTCACCGTGTCGCCGTGGCCCTCCGGGCAACTGGCGGGCGCACCGGACTCGGCCATCGGGCGGTTCACTTCGAACGTGGTGCCGCAGGCGCGGCAGCGGAACTCGTATCGGGGCATGCAAGCAGGATAAGCGGCGGGCCGGTGATCGCGGGGAGCCTGTGGACAGCGGTCGCGGCGCCATGGCGCGACCGGACCGCGTACGTACATCTGTGCGCCACCGGGCCGTCCACGGCCGCGCGGCTCAGCCGCCCGCCGCACGCTCCTCGCGTATCCGGCGCACCACGGCCGCCACCGTCTCGCGGATGGCGTCCAGTTCCGTCACAAAGCCCCACCAGTCCGGGTGCCGCCCGGACAGCCCCGCCACCGCCCGCTCCAGCCGGGTCACCGAGTCGTCCAGTGGACCCGCGTGCCGGGGATCGGGATGGCTGCGCCCGGCCATCGCCAGCCGCTGGGCGTCGCGGATGGCGAAGCGAGTCCGCTCCACCTCGCCGCTGTGGTCGAAGGAGACCTCGTTCAGCCGCCGCAGGCGCTCACCGGCCGCCGAGACCGCCTCGTCCGCGTCGTTCAGCAGCGCCCGCACCGTCGACAGCCGGGCGGTGGCGTCCGCCCACCGCTGCTCCTGCCGGGCGGTACGCGCCTCGGCCAGCTTCTCCTCCGCCTGCCGCACCGCGCCCGCCACCTGCTCCGGCACGTTCTGCAGGTCCTCCCAGCACGCGACGGTGAACCGCCGCCGCAGCTCGCTCAGCACCGGCCCGACGTTCTCCGCCCGGTGCCGCAGCGCCTCGGCGCGGGTGCGCAGGGAGGACAGCCGCCGGTCGGTCCCGGCCGCCCGCTCCGGCAGCAGCTCGACCTCCCTGCGCATCCCCTCCGCATCCCGCAGCACGCGCTCGGCCCGCTGGAGGGTGTCCCGCACGCCGTGGCGCGCGGCGCCCTCATTGAGCCTGGTCAGCTCGGGGGAGAGGGCGGCCAGCCGGGCCGCCGCCTCGTCGGCCCGCAGTCCGGCGGCGCGTACGGCGTCCAGCGCCTTCGTCGCACCCAGCAGCGCCTGCCGGGCCCGTTCCACGGCGGGCGCCAGCCGGGCGAGCTGCGTCTCGGCCTTCTCCAGCAGCGGACCGAGCCCCTGCCCGAACCCCTCCAGATCCGCGCGGGTGCGCTCCAGGTCCTCCCGGGCCCTGTCCAGCGCCCGGCGGGCGCGGGAGGCGGTGTCGGCGTCCAGATCGTCGCGCTCCAGGTCGTGGGCGTCCACGGTGGCGATGTACTCGTGGCTGACCTGGTCGATCCGCCGCCCGAACTCGGCGAAGTCCTCGACGGCCCGGCGCGCGCCCGGGGAGTCGTCGACGGCCGCCAGGGTCTCGATGGAGATCCGCAGATCCCGCTGCGCGGTGTCCAGTTCGTAGAACGCGGTGGCCGCCGCGTCCTTGGCGGTCTGGGCCTCGGCACGCCGGTTCTCGGCACGCCCGCCGCCTCCCCAGCCCCAGCGGCGTGCGCCGCCGCCGTTCATCGCCGCCACGTGTGTCCTCTCCCCGTACGCCCTCACCGGCCCGGCTGCCATTCTCCCACCCGGTCCGGGGGAACACACGGGAGGCGACCGGTGCGGTCACCTCACGACCGGTCCCGCCGACGTGCGAGGCGCACGGTCACATCGCCGTTGGCGGCGCGGACGGTCACGGCCGGAGCGCCCGCACCACCCCGCGGCACCTCCACCCGGGTGCCGCCGTTGTCGTCACCGGCGTCCACGCACCCGGCCACCCCGGCGGTGGCGGCGACCGCGAGAACGACGGCGACCAGGGCGCGTACGGTGCCGCGGCGGGTCTCGGCGGTCATGGGCGGTCTCCGTATCCGTTCGGCGGGGCTGCTCGGCGAGGCCCTGCCGACGCTATGGATTCCCGCCTGCCGACGGCATCCGGCGCCCCACCGGGCCCGGGGCGGGGACAGCCCCCGCCCCCGCGTTTGTGGCGCGCACGGTGCGGCACGGTACGCTGTGGGCTCACCCCGGGCGCATAGCTCAGCGGTAGAGCGCTGCCCTTACAAGGCAGATGTCGGCGGTTCGAACCCGTCTGCGCCCACCAGGGAGAAGCCCCCCGGCCCACCAGGGCCGGGGGTCTCCCGCGTCACCCCTGACACCCGGGCTTCCGAGCGGTCCGGGAGCCTGGCGAGTTCCTTCCGCGACAGACCTCTGCACCTGCGGTGGGAGGCGATCCCGCGGCCTGGGGTCTTCTCGTGGTCAGCGCTCATGGCCGATCCGGGGGAAGGCCGAAGACCGTACCGTCCAGCGCCGTCAGCCGCAGATTCCGCCGGAACGCCCGCGGAGTGCGCTCATCGCCCATCGGGGCTGAGACCTCGTCGAACAGGTTCCGCGGCGGCGCCTCACCGAGCCGGTGACGGGCCTGCGAGATCGCCCCGTCCGTGGGCACCCTCCAGCCGTCCCATTGCCGTTACGGGCGGAACCGGGGTCGTGGGCGCCGAGGAGTGCGCCTACCAGGACGAATGAGACCAGGACCGGCACGGGCATGAGTCCACCCGGGCGGTCGACGTCGTCGACGTACGTCAAGGAGACGCCGGTCCACAGCAGTGTGCCGAGGAGGATCTGGAGCCGGGTGCGCCGTTCGCCGAGGACGCGCATCCCGATCCCCAGCACCAGGGGCATGAGTATCCACGTGGCGAGGACGGTGGCACCGAATTCGAGCACACCGGCCCAGTCGTCCGGGTGGTCCGGTTCCTGGCCGCGGGCCCACGCGAACCCGGCGTTCATCGTGAGGTGGCAGGCCGCTGTGGCGATGATCGTGACCGCGGCTGCCTTCAGGGGGCGTGCGTAAACCATGGTCGCTCCAAAGCGAGAGGTCGGGCCTCCAGCGCTGTCGCTGCCCGGTGGAGGCCCGATTCGTGGGTTCGACGGCCGGCCGAGCCGTGGGTGAGCGTACGGTTCGGCCGAGGCCCCCACCAGACGGCGTGCGGTCCGGGCTGTGGCGGAGGTGTCCGCCCAGTCGTCCACAAAGGGCACCCGGTGTGCGGAGCACAGCCGACGGCGCCGTATGCCCCACTCGACGGTACGGCTCAGGTAGTTCCGGTGGCGTGCTGCGCAGCAGGACCTGGCCCCCAGCTCCGCCTCGCTCGGTCCCCCGCGCATCTCGACGAAGCCCGCCCCCAGGGAGGCCGCCACCAGAGGCCCGGGAAGAAACCCCGTTGCCTCGGGCGCGAGTACGGTCGTGATCCCCTCACGTGAGGAGCACAGACCGGCGAGCGCGGGCCCCAGCTCGCCCAGGAGGGACGCGTCGGCCCACCGCTGGGAAACATCCGCGCCCCTCCTCGCTCCGTCAGGTGAACGCCGTTCGGAGACGGTGCCGAAGATCATGATGTTTGTGCTGCTCGCCCACGCGCGGCGTGGTCTCATCGTCTCGGCAGCCACACGGGGGAAGCCGGACGGGCTGAACATCCGTCCGTCGCGCGGATGCGGATCCGGCCTGAAGGCTGGAACACCCTGGAAGATCCCGGTGGCGTGGTGCCGGTCCGGTGTTCACGTCGGGATACCCCCCCGTGCGCCGTAGCCGACGAGGAGCAGGAAGCCACCGAGCGGGCCGCCGGCGGCGAGGGGGCTGGTCCTCCGGCCCGCCGGGAACACGGCGACTCCCGCTGCGAGGATGAGGCGGGCGACTACGGCGAGTGCCGCCGCGAGCAGCGTCTCGCCGACGAATTCGGCCACGTGCTCGCCTGTCCTTCTGGCCGCGTGTGCGACGCGTCCCCCCCGCCACGTGACCGCACCCCTCCCGCTCGGAACGGTGACCCCGTACAGGAGGGCACTGCCGATCGCGTGCCAGGAGTTCCCGCCACGGGCGGGTCAGCTCCGCTGCCGGGGCCGTCGTCCGGACCGGCATCGTCGCCGGCGCCGACGGCCACATCGACCAGCCCGAGCAGCAGGCCGTCCGGGAGGCCTGCGCCGCGCCGGGGCTCCCCGCGGCGGAGTTCGGCGTGCAGGGACCGGCCGGTGTCTAACCCCGCTCCGGGGCGGCGGGGTCCCGGGGGCCGTCGGGGAGGTCGGCGAAGGTGTACGGCGGCCAGGGGCCGAGGAAGCGGATGCGGGCGGCGGGCTGTTCGTCCCGGACGGCCGCCAGCACGGCGCCGACCGCCTCGATGTCCTCCGTGCGCACCAGCAGGGCCGCCGAGAGGACGTCCGCCTCGCCCGGGTCGCGTACGCCGCGCGCCCGCTCCCGCATGTCCTCGGCCACGGCCAGCAGCCTGCGGCGCACATCCGCGTGGAGGACGTCGGCCAGGCGCTCGGAGGACTCCCGGCGCAGCTGTTCGAGCTGCTTGGCCAGCAGACGGCGCAGCCCGGGGGAGCGGCTTGCCATCTCCGCCTCCAGGGCGCGGGCGCGTTCGTCGTCGCGGGCGGACTCCGTGCGGTCGACCGTGATCTCCACCCTCAGCTCCGCGCGGCCGTCCAGCGCCTCCAGCCGGGAGCGGAGCCCGGCCGCGCGGGAGGTGAGCCAGTCGCGCAGGCGCTCCTCGGCGGTGCGGGGGTCCTGCGGCGAGGGGGCGGGGGCGACCAGCATGTTGAACGTCATCGGAAGGAGCGCGCCGGTGCGCTCCCACACGGCCACCACCGCCCGGTCCTGCTCGGCCACCCGGCGCCGCACGTCCTCGTCCGAACCCTGGTAGGGGACCGGTTCCGCGTCGTGGACCAGCGCGGCCAGTCCCGTGCCGGGGGCGGCCGGCAGGCGCAGGGGGCGCCCGTCGATCCCGGTGACGTCGTCGGCGGCGCCGGGCCGGTCGGGCACCACCGCGTACACGTACAGGGCAGGCTCCGTCACCGCCGTGCCTCCTCGGCCCAGCGGGCGGGGTTGACCAGCTTGTCCACCACGTCGTCCACCACCTCGTCCAGGCCCCGGTGCAGGTCGGCGACGGAGTCGGTGATGCCGTGGTCGGACTTGATCTCCTCGATCGCCTCGTCCAGCTCCAGCAGGGCGTCGCCCAGGCGTTCGAGCTCCTCCCCGGTCAGGTCGCCGCCGTTCATCCGGCGCAGCGCCTGCCGCTCCAGGGCCTCCTGGATCACCTCGACCAGGGTGACGACCAGGGAGAGCACCCCCTGTTTGAGGCTCTTCTCGTCGACTGTGATGGCCATGATCTTCTCCGTCCTTCTCTTCCCGCCCGCTTCCCGCCCGCTGTCCTACGGGGGCCGCCGTACGCGTGTGTCAGGCCGAGGCCAGCGGTGCCGCGCCGCGCAGCGAGTCCAGTGCCCCGGCCCAGCGCCGCGGTTCGTCGGCCGTGAGCGTCACCGGTCCCTGCGAGGCCGTCTCCACGGTGATCACCGTCCCCCCGCCGGCCGGTGAGCGCTCCGGCGCGGTGTGGACGGCGGTGATGTCGTCGGCGGGCAGGACCAGGGCGGGACGGGCGTCCAGCGGGGACTTCCACACCAGCCCGTCCGGGGTGAGCCGCCCCTGCCCGCCGCGCCACAGCGGGCCGCCGCGGCGCGGCTCGTGGTACCAGAGGTGGCCTTCGAGGACCGTTCTGCCGTCGTGGCCGTCCTCCTGTTCCGGGCCGGCGGGGGACGTCTCCAGCGGGCCGGGGCACGTACCGGCCAGCAGGGCTCGCAGCCTCTCCGGCTCGGTGCAGGACAGCAGTGCCCGACGGCCGCCGGCCAGGACGACGCGCAGCCTGGTGCGCTGTTCGCCGCCGATGGTCCGCTCGGTCTCCGGCCGCACCGCGCGCACCGCCGCCAGCTCCGTCTCCCACAGCACCTCGCGCGGCTCGCGGCGCAGTACGACCAGCCGCCGGTCGGTGAGGTGGACGGTGCCGGGCCGCCAGGTGGTCTGGAAGCCGTCCTCCAGCAGATGTCCGCCGCGCATGTGGACGACGTGCCTCTCCCCGGCGCGCGGTTCGAGCTCGCGGCGTCCGGTGGAGCGCTCGGCCCAGGCGCGGGTGTCCTCGTCCCACCGGCGCAGCATGCCGTACTCCAGCATGGTCTCCATGCCCGCTATCGCGGCGCGCAGACTGACGCCGATCAGCGGGATGTCGGCCACCGAGACGATGAGGTCCAGGTGGAGGACGGCGCCCTTGTTCAGCAGGACCTCGACGAGGTCGTCCAGCGTCACGCGCGGGTCCCTGGTGGGCTTCATCGGCGGGCGTTCAGCCGTCACGGCCACCGCTCCCGCCGTCCTTTGGGTCTCCGCCGTCTCCGGGGGCACCGTCGCCCGGGCCTGCGTCGTCGGGGAGGGCGCGCGGGTCGGCGCGGCTCCCGGTCAGCCGGGCCTGGGCGCTGCGCCAGCCGCACCACGGGCACATGTCCTCCAGCAGCTGGCGCACCGGCGAACGCTTTCCGCACTCGGGACAGGTGTCCCTCTCCTCGCGGGCCTCGCGCCAGGCGGCCGTCTCGACATCGGTGCCGGAGGGGAACTCCAGGCCGTAGCGCGCGGCGGTCTCGAAGGAGGCCAGCGCCGCCCGCAGCCGGATGCCGAGGAGTTCGACACCGGCCACCGACACCATGATGTCCGCGTTGAGCACCAGCCCCTTGTCGAGGAGGGTCTCCACCACGTGGGCGAGGCTGCCCTCGCCGTCCCGCCGCGGCTCAAGCGGCTGGGGTGTCAGCGTCCGGGCCCGCGGCGCCGCGGGTACGCGCGGCGCCGCGGGCCGGACCGCGTCGGCCTCGGCGGGAACGCCTCTCTCCTGGTAATCGCTCACCCGTTACGCCTATCCGGGTGACCGCTTCCCATGCGTCCGCGGTGCGGGCTCAGCCGGGCGTACGGCCCAACGCCCCTGTCACCCGGGGGTTTCCGCGGCCTTGGCCGCCTTGGCCGCCTTGGCCGCCGCGGCGGCGGCGCGGGCCTCGGCGTAGGCGTCACGGAGGTCGGGCCCCCAGGCGGGCGACCGGTCCGAAGGGCGGACGATCCAGCCCCGATCGCCGATCAGGTCCGGTTCCACGACGTCCGGGTGCGGCAGCAGCACCAGGGTGCCGCGGCACAGGACGGACATGCCGGCGACCTCCCAGCCGTCCGCCGATCCCAGGGCGACGACGAAGTCCGCGCCGAGCGGGGTGGAGAGCACGGGGCCGAGCGGGGCCCGCGCCGCCCGCATCCTGCGGACCGTCTCCCGGGCGAGGGGCAGCGGGACGCGGACCACGTCCCAGGCGATCCCCGTGGGCACTTCGCCCAGTGCGCCGTGCTCCCAGGCGGCCAGGACTGCGGGTACGCGGCCGGTGGGGTCCAGCCAGCCGGTCGGCGGGGGCTGGACGGCGGCGCCGGCCGGTGCGGAGTGCGGGGAGATGGTCACGGGGTCGCCTTCCTGTTCCACTCGGGGGTCTGCCGCAGCAGCCATCGGCAGTCGTGTGCGAGGGACCTCACCTGCTGCCGGGCGGAGTGCAGTCCGCCGTCCAGTCCCCGCCCGGCCTGGTTGGTGATCCAGTCCAGCCGCGCCCGGTAGCGCAGCCACTGGGCGGTGCTGGGGCGCAGGACGGCGGCGCGGGCCCGCGCGATCGGCAGCAGCAGCCGGATGTGGTCGCGTAACTGGGCCTCCAGCTCCACCAGTTCCCCGTGGTGCAGGGGCGCGCTGCCGTGGGCCAGGGCGCGGCCGATGGTGTGCTGGACGGCGGCGGCGTCCACCAGGACGGCCGCCTCCGGCAGGTCGGCATCGGCCGCCGGATCCCGCGGCTCGGTCTCCTCCGGGCCGGCCTGGCCGAACGGGCTGACCCGGCCGGGCGGTTCACCGGTCACGGGCGGGGCCGCAGGTGGGATGGCGTCTGGTGTCGTCTGCACGAGGTCCCCCGGACTTGTTCATGGTCGCTTACGGAGACAGCGTGGCGGCGTGACCGGTCCTCAACTGTCACTCTTCGGTGACAGGTACCGTCGGCGGGTGCGCGCGGACGCACACGTCCCGGCGTCCGCGGTCAGCCGTCACGTGCCGTCACGCGCCGACCCACGCGGCCATTCGGGTCAGGGTGTCCGGCGACCTGCGGCGCAGGTTCAGCAGGCCGCGCACCGTCTCCCGCACCCGGGGGTGGAAGCGGGTCTGCTGGGGCGCCAGCGCGCGCGCCTGCGCCAGTGAGGCCAGTGCCGCCTCGATCCGGCCGGTCTCCATCTCCGCACGGGCCCGGTCGACCAGCAGGGCGGCCCGCCGGGAGGCGGCCCAGCCGCGCGGCGGGTGCACCGCGCGCGCCGCGCCCAGCGCCGCGTCGTACTGGTGCAGCTCCAGCCGGGCGAACACCTCGTGCGCTCCGACGTTCGCCGGGCCGAAGGACAGCCAGTGCACCGCTCCCACCTCGCCGGTGCGCCTGGCGATCTCCCCGGCCCGCGCGAGATGGGACTCCACGGCCGCTCCGTCGCCCGCGCGTGCCGCGATCACGGCCGCGCCCAGATGGAGCTGCCCGGCCACCGCGAGGCTCTCGGTGCTCTCCCCGGTCTGGCGCAGCAGATCGTGCCCGACCGCCACCATGCGCAGGCCGATGCGGTGTTCGGCGTCCCGGCTGCGGTAGGACAGGGCCCGTTTGTACTGGCGGATCGCGCCGAGCAGCGGGTCGCCGGCGTGCTCGGCGGCCCAGCCCATCCGGTCCAGCGCCACGGCGGCCAGGTCGTAGCTGCCGAGTTTCGTCGTCACGTCGTGCGCGCTGCGGTACGCCGACGCCAGGGCGCACCACAGCTCGGTGCTCGGGTGCTCCCGGCAGGAGGCGGTCAGGTCCGTCAGGAGGCCCGGCAGGCCGGCGGCCGCCTGGTACAGCCGGGCGCCGCGTACGTCGCGGCACAGCGTGTCTGCGGCCGCCACCAGTTCGGGCGCGGGCAGGTCGGTGCCGCGGGAGTCGGGCGGCAGGTCGTACAGGTCGAGCGCCTCGCGGATGGGCCGGACCAGGCTGTCGACGCGGTCGGGCCGGGCGGAGTGCGCGGGTTGCCCCGTCAGGGTGGCGACATCGGTGCGCAGCGCTCTGGCCACGGCGGCCACGAACTGCGGGGAGGCACTCTTGTGGCCGCTCTCGACATGGCGCAGAAGGCTGTAGGAGTAGGGGATGCGCTGGGCGAGTCCCTGCTGTGTGAGTCCGGCGCGCTTGCGCTGGGCGGCGATCCGGTTACCGATGTGCTCGTCGTCGGATGCGGGCATACCGGGTCCCTCCGTTTCTCGCGGCATCTGAACGGTACCCGCGACCCGCCGCCCGTCCCAGTGAGTTCGCACTGATCAGGTGTGGTGAACTGCGGAGCATGAGGAACCGAGTCATGTACCTGTTCGGTTGCGCCTCCCCGCCCGTCGTCTACGTCGACCGCGCGATCCGTGACGCGCAGGCGCGGGGGTGGCAGGTGTGCCTGGGGCTGACGCCGAGCGCGCGGGAGTGGCTGGAGGACCGGCTGCCGGAGCTGGAGGAGCTGACCGGCCACCCGGTGCGCAGCGCCTACCGGCCCTACGGCCGGCCCGAGACGTGGCCCAGGACGGATGTCGTGGTGGTGGCACCGGCGACCCTGCACACGGTCAACGCCTTCGCGCTGGGCATCACTTCGACGTTCGTCGTGGGCTTCGCCGCGGAGGCGATGGGCAAGCGCATCCCGCTGGTGGTGATGCCGTGCCTGAACTCCACCTACGCCCGGCATCCGCAGTTCGAGCGCTCGCTGGAGGTGCTGCGCGGGGAGGGCGTGCGGGTGCTGTACGGCCCCGGCGGCTTCGTGCCCAACCCGCCGGGACAGGGGCGCCCCGAGGAGTACCCGTGGCACCTCGCGCTGGACGCGGCGCACGAGGCGGTGGAACGGGGCTGACCGGCGGCGCGCTCCGCCCCGGTGCGCCTGTTCAGCCGGCGCGCCTCCCGCGGTGGTCGCCGGTACCGGGGCAGGTGCGCCTGCGGCTGCACGGGCGCACCTGCCCCGGTACCCCTCCCGGGCCGCCGCGTCCGGGACGGAGCGGTCGGAGGCGAAACCGTGGTGGTGGAGCAGGCGCGCCACGGAACCGCCGTACCGGGCCGCGAGCAGCGCTGCCTCAGCCGTCTTGTCCTGGCCGGGGGCGGAGGAGGAGCCGGAGCCGGCCGGGGTGCCGCAGCCGCACCGGCAGGTGCCGACCGGGGCGAGCCACGGCTGGTCGCCGTTCGTCATACCGCCGAAGGTGGTGCCGGGAGACCGGCCGCGGGGGGAGGAACCGGCGGAAAGATCCCGGGCCGGTG
Organism: Streptomyces shinuiensis; assembly: GCF_043660855.1. Lineage (NCBI taxonomy): Bacteria > Bacillati > Actinomycetota > Actinomycetes > Kitasatosporales > Streptomycetaceae > Streptomyces > Streptomyces shinuiensis. The sequence continues at coordinate 4,285,109 of NZ_JBIHML010000001.1, forward strand.
CCGGCCGTCGGGGACTCGTGGGACGAAGGCCGGCAGGGGGAAGGCCCGAGCCGCCCCCACGCGGCTCGGGCCTGGTCCTTTCCGCAGGGCCCGGGTCTCCTCCCCTCGCCGGGAGGGGACCCGGGCCCTTGCGGTCATCCGGCTCCGGACGGCTCAGGGCCGGATGACGGCCCACACGATGTGGCCCAGTCCGAGTCCTGCGGACTCCACCCCCCAGGCCTGTGTGAGCGATTCGATCAGCTGTAGTCCCCGGCCGCGCTCCTCGTCGGCCCGGGGGAAGCACAGGACCGGGGTGCTGGCGTAGCTGCCCTGGTCGCGCACCTCGATGCGTATCTGGCCGTCGGCGACGTACAGCAGGCAGCCGATGCGGTCGCTGTCCGTGTGCAGCACGGCGTTGGTGAACAGTTCGGAGACCACCAGCCGCGCCGTGCGGCAGACCTCCGGGGCGAAGCCCCACTGGAGCAGGCGCTCGAAGGCGCGGTCACGGGCGTCGGCGACGGAGAAGGGCTGGGCCGGCAGCTCGAATGTCTCCTGGCGCAGGTCGTGGCACACGCCGACCGGTCCCGGGAGCGTCATCGTGCCTGGGGAGAGCGCCACGGCCACCCGCCTTTCCGTACTTCTGCCTGTGGGGGCCCTCACTATCCTCGCTGCGGTAGGCAGAAGGCAAGAGGCGTCTTGCAAATTGCAGAATATTCGAGGCAGGCTGCATACGTCATAGACGGTGTGTCAGACTCTCTGTCCGACCAGGGGTTTCGAGGGAGGGAACGTGGCGACCGTCGGGCGGATCGTGCTCGGTCTGCGACTCCGCGACCTGCGGGAAAAGGCCGGGTACTCCTTCGAGGAGGCCGCTGCCGCGCTCAGCGTCAACGCCGCGACGGTACGACGGATGGAGAAGGCCGAAGTCGGCCTGAAACCGCTGTTCGTGGAGAAGCTGCTGGAGACGTACGGCGTCGGACGGCAGGAGACCGACTCCTTCCTGGCGCTGGTGGAGGAGTCGCGCAGGCCGGGATGGTGGCACCGGTTCCGTGACGTACTGCCCGACTGGTTCGGCCTGTACGTCAGCCTGGAGGGCTCCGCCTCCGTCATCCGCGGCTACGAGCCACACTGCGTCCCCGGCCTGCTCCAGACCGAGGACTACGCCCGCGCCCTGCTGCGCACCGGGTTCCCCAACGCGGCCGACGACGAGCTCGAGCGCCGGGTCGCGCTGCGCACGGGCCGGCAGCGGCTCCTGGCCGGACCGGGCGCCCCGCGGTTGTGGGTCGTGGTTGATGAAACGGTCCTTCACCGGCCCGTCGGGGGGCCTCAGATCATGCGGGCGCAGATCGACCGGCTCACGGAGGCGGCCGCGCTGCCGAACGTCACCCTCCAGATCCTGACGTTCGGGGCGGGCCCGCACCCGGGCATGTTCGGGCCCTTCCAGCTGTTCCGCTTCGACATACCGGAACTGCCGGACATCGTCTACACCGAGAGCCTCACAGGGGCCGTCTACCTGGACGAACACCCTGAAACGGCCGTCTACCTGGAGGTCCTGGACCGCATGGGCGCGCAGGCCGTATCAGTACGACACACCGAGGAGCTGCTCGGTGACATTCGCAAGGAGTTCTGACCGATGGGTCACATTTACAACGGGATGCCGGCCAAGGAGCTAGGGACCGAGGGCTGGCACAAGCCGTGGAGCGGGACCAACGGCGGCAACTGCGTGGAGGCGATGAAGCTCGGCGACGGACGGGTGGCCCTGCGGCAGTCCAGCGACCCCGACGGCCCCGCGCTGATCTACACCTACCAGGAGATCGAGTCCTTCATCCGGGGGGCCAAGCTCGGGGAAGCCGACTTCCTGCTCGCCTGAACCGCACCGCCGCCGACCGCGATCACCCCCCACGGGAGACCACATGACCGCCCAGGGCTTCTCCGCCGACGACATCGACACCAGCAGACCGCACTCGGCGCGTATGTACGACTACTTCCTCGGAGGAAAGACCAACTACGAGGCCGACATCCAGGGTGCCGAGGCGGTCATCTCCTTCTGGCCGGGGGTACGCACCGGAGCCCGCGTCAACCGCGCCTTCATGCACCGGGCGTCCCGGTGGCTGGTGCGCGAGGCGGGCATCCGGCAGTTCCTGGACATCGGCACCGGCATACCCACCGAGCCCAACCTGCACCAGGTCGTCCAGGCCATCGCGCCCGAGGCCCGGGTCGTCTACGCCGACAACGACCCCATCGTGCTGCGCTACGCGCAGGCGCTGCTGCGCAGCACCCCCGAGGGCCGCACCGCGTACCTGCACGCGGACGCGACCGACCCCGACTCGCTCCTGAGCCACCCCGAGCTCCACGGGGCCCTGGACCTGAGCCGGCCGGTCGGGCTCTCCCTCAACGCGCTGCTCCACTACATCAGCGACGAGAGCGGGCCGCACGAGATCGTCGCACGGCTGGTGGACGCGATGCCGTCGGGCAGCTACCTCACCCTCACCCACTGCACCCCCGACCTCGCCCCCGAGACCTGGGAGCGCCTCGGCAGCCTCTCCATGTCCGGCTCCGCGGCCTCCGCCAAGGCCCGGACGCGTGAGGAGATCCTGAGGTTCTTCGACGGGCTGGAGCTCGTCGATCCCGGCCTGACCGTGCCGCACCGCTGGCGGCCGGAGCCGGACCAGCCGCTCGCGGACGCCTCCGACGCAGAGGTGTCCCTCTACGCGGCCGTCGCCCGCAAGCCCTGACGGGCGGGCGCCGCACGCCCCGCACCGCACGCCGTCGCCTCCGCCCGGAGGTGGCGTACGCGTACGGCCCGGGCGCCCGGCGGGCCGTCACCTCCGGCTCCGGGGACGTGCGGTCCGTCCCCGGGCGCCGCCCCCGCGTGGGTGGGGGCGCTTCAGGACGACTGTGCCGCCGATGCCGATGCCGATGCCGATGCCGGTGCCGGTGCCGGTCCGCGCCGCACCAGGAAGGCGGCCAGGGCCCCCGCGCCGAAGAGGGCCAGCGCCGAGACCGCCGTCCCCAGCCACGTCGCCCCGAGCCACTGACCGCCCACATAGCCGGCGCCGACCCCGTACCCGGCCCAGGCCAGGCCCGCCAGGGCCGACCACGGCAGGAACTCCCTGGTGCGCCGCTGTTCCACACCGGCGACCAGGCTGATCACCGAGCGCCCGCCCGGAGCGAACCGGGCGAGCACGACCAGGGGACCCCCGCCGTGCGCCAGCGCGTGGCCCAGCCGCTCCCGCGCGCCGGCCAGTTGCCGTGAGCGGGTGACGGCCCGGGCGAAGCGGTCACCGCCGCGCCGGGCCAGCCGGTACACCGCCAGGTCGCCCAGGACCGACGCCGCGGCCGCGCACAGCACCAGCGCGCCCACGGTCGGAAGCGGGGCGTCCGGGGCCGGCGCGGCGATCGCGGCCGCGTCGGCCGCCGTGCCCGCGGCGGTGGCCGCCGCCGCGATCACGATGACGCCGCTGGGCAGGAAGGGGAGGAAGACGTCGAGCAGCACCGACAGCGCTATGAGCACGTAGACCCAGGGGGCGTAGATCAACTCCCCCAGTGTTTCCTGCACGTTCACCCCCCGGTGCGGCCCCTGCCGCGAGGCGGCCTACCGCCGATCAGCGTACGCCCGCGTCACCCGTGAGGATCAGCTGGGGTGCCGCGGCACGTCATCTCCCCACCGTCCGGCCGGAGTCGGCGGAGCATGGGCGGCCGTACGGAACGACACGACGAACCGAGCAGGAGGGGCCGACATGCTCAGGGGCAGGAAACCGGCGGACAGGACGGCGAACAGGGCCGCGGGCAGGAAACCGGTGGGCAGGAAACCGGCGGGCGGGACCGCCGGCAGGGCGGTGGCCGCGGCGGTCGCGACGGCGGCACTGCTGACCGCCGCGGGGCCGGCGGGCGGCGCGGGAGCGGCCGAACCCGCCGAGACGGCGGAGCTCCTCGGCGCCGTCGAGTCGGCCGCCGACATCGGCATCGGCGGTCTCGGGATCGGGGGCAGGCACCGGGTGGCGTGGGCGGGCGCCGAGTTCGCCCCGCCGGGGAAGTCCACCGTGCCGGCCGCGGTGACGTACGACCGGGCCCTCGTCCCCGTCGGAGCCGGGATCTCGGTGGCCCGGTACGACAGCCGCCGGAGCATGACGGTCGCGCTGGGCGTGCGCGGGCTGCCGGAGGAGCGCGGATACGGAGCGCACGTCCACACCGGGCCGTGCGGTGTCCGGCCCGGGGACTCGGGCCCGCGCTACCGGAACGTCCCCGTCCCGCGTGGCTCGTCCGCCGGCCCCCGCCACGTCAACCCCGAGAACGAGGTCTGGCTCGACTTCACCACCGACGAGCACGGCGAGGGCAGAGCACTGTCCAGCCACATGTGGCGCTTCCGCGTCGGCGAGGCGCGGTCCGTGGTGATCTACGAGCACCGCACGCGGCACGAGCCGGGGCGCGCCGGTGACGCGGGCAGGCGGGTGGCCTGCGTCACCGTGGGGCTCGACCCGGAGCCCCGGAGTTAGAGGCGGCGGCTGTGGGCGGGGCCCGGCCGGGGCGTTCGGCCGGGCCCCGCCGACTTCCGGCCGCGGGTTTCAGCCGCGGGTGCCGCGCCCGGTCAGCAGCCGCTCAGCACGCTGCCGAGCCTGCTCTTCTCGGCGGAGTCCACGGACAGGCCGTAGCTGTACTTCACCCAGACCCACATCCGGGCGTAGGTGCAGTGGTAGGTGGAGCGCGGCGGCATCCACTCCGCGGGGTCCTTGTCGCCCTTGGACTGGTTGACGTTGTCGGTCACGGCGATGAGCTGGGCGATGGACAGGTTGTTGGCGAACGACTGCCGCTTGGAGGTGGTCCAGGAGTTCGCGCCCGAGCGCCACGCCTCGGCCAGCGGCACGACGTGGTCGATGTCCACGTCGGAGGCCGCGTACCAGGTGGCGCCGTCGTAGGGCGAGTACCAGCGGCCGCTGACGGCCGCGCACCTGCCGTCCTGCACCACGTTGGTGCCGTCGCGTTCGAGGACGACCTCGCGGGTGTTGCAGGTGCCGCTCTGGGTGATCCAGTGCGGGAACTTGTCGCGGCTGTAGCCGTCCGACGAGCCCTCGGCGCGCACCGTCAGGGAGGCGAGGTAGGAGCGGGCGGTGGACGCGCTCGGCGGGGTGGGAGGCGCGGCCTGGGCGGTGGGAGCGCTCAGGAACAGCAGACCGGCGCAGAGAGCGATGAGCGCGCCGAGGGTGGTGGATCGACGCGCGTAGAAGCTGCGCCGCGAAGCGGGCAGGCGCATGCCGTGCATACGGACTCCCTGGTGATGGGGGAAGTTGAGTGGAAGGAACGCCGTCAGGGTGGCGCCGAAAGGTTTCCTCCCGGCGGGTGCCAGATGACAGGATGACGACATGAGCACGTCAGATCAAGACCGCTGCCCGCACTGGTCGACGCGCTCGAAGCGCCGGGTCCGCGTGCGGAGCCGGCGCGGAGCGCCGGAGCCGCCGGTCGCGGGGCCGTCGCGGCCCGCCCCGGTCGCCGTTCGGCCCGGGGCCGGGCCCGGGTCCGGCGCGGCCGTGGTGCCGGTCACGCCGGCGGCGCGCCGCACCGCCGGGCGGGCGCGGACGTCGTACCGGCGTCCGCGCCGGTCACGGCGGTGCGGCGCGGACCGGGAGACCGTCATGCGCGGGCGGCCCGGCCGGCGGCGGGCGCGGGGGCGCGCGGGGCATCGCGTACGCTGGTCGGCGTCTGAAGGGGAGTAGCTCTTCGCCGGACCGTCGACATACTGGCCGCGCCGTACCCGTACGGCCGGCCCGGCGCCCGGAGCCGGTGTTCGCGCACCGTGCCAGCGAGACCTTCGGCCGCAGTGTCCACGGCTTGACACAAGCCGCCCACGACGCTGCCGTGCCGAAGCGTGCTCGCCCCCGCGGGCCCCTCGGCAGGGCGGCCCGACCGACGAGGGGTTCTTCCCGCATGTTCAGCATCACCGCCGCCGCAGTGACCTTCGGCGTCGTCTTCCTCGCCGAACTGCCCGACAAGACGGCGCTCGCCGGGCTGGTACTCGGCACCCGCTACCGGGCCTCGTACGTCTTCGCCGGAGTCGCGGCCGCCTTCGTGCTGCACGTCGCGCTGGCCGTCGCCGCGGGCAGCGTGCTGACCCTGCTTCCGCGGCAACTGGTGCAGGGGATCACCGGCGCGCTGTTCCTGGCGGGCGCGCTGATGCTGCTGCTGAGGAAGGACGACGGTGACGAGGAGGTCCGCAGGCCCTCCGACCAGTCCTTCTGGAAGGTGGCGGGCAGCGGCTTCATGCTGATCCTGGTCGCGGAGTTCGGTGACCTCACCCAGATCATGACGGCCAACCTCGCCGCCCGCTACGACAACCCGCTCTCGGTCGCCCTCGGTGCGGTGATCGCCCTGTGGTCGGTCGCGGCCATCGGCATCCTGGGCGGGCGCGCGCTGATGCGCCGTGTGCCCCTGCGCCTGATCTCCCGGATCGCGGCGGGCGTGATGCTGGTGCTCTCCGCTCTCAGCTTCTACGAGGCGTTCACCGGCTGACCGGTGGCAGGCCGGGCGGACCGCCCGGCCTGCCACCGCCGGTGCCCCGGCCGGGCGGCCGGGGCACCGTGAGTGACCACGCCCCCGCCCGGAACCGGCGGGGAGGAAGGTTCCAGGCGGAGGGCGTGCGCTCGGGGGGAGGGGAGGCGGTGCGGGCTCAGCGGGCCCCGGACGACAGGTGCAGGCGCAGTCCGCCGCCGGGCAGGGGCTCCACGCGCACTCCCTCCAGCGTCGGCACATGGGCGGTCGGTCCGAAGGCCGCCGCCCGGGGCCCGACGCCGACCACCCGCATCCCGGCCGCGCGGCCCGCCGCGACACCGGCCCCGGAGTCCTCGAAGACCACGCAGTCCTCCGGTGCGAAGCCCAGTTCGGCCGCGGCCTTCAGGAAGCCCTCCGGATGCGGCTTGCCGGCGCCGACCGACTCCGCGGTGACCCGCACCGGCGGCGTCCGCAGGCCCGCCGCGTTCATCCGGGCGGTGGCCAGGGGGGCGCTGGCCGAGGTCACCAGCGCGTGGGGGAGGTCCTCGATCGCCGCGAGGAAGGCGCGGGCGCCCGGCACCGGCACCACGCCCTCGGTGTCGGCGGTCTCCCGCTCCAGCAGGCGCCGGTTCTCGGCGTGGTTGATCTCCATCGGGCGGTCGGGCAGCAGCTCGGCCATCGTGGCGTGGCCCTGCCGGCCGTGCACCACCTTCATGACCTCGTCCCCGTCCAGGCCGTGCCCGGCGGCCCAGTCGCGCCAGACGCGCTCGACGGCGGTGTCGGAGTCGACCAGGGTGCCGTCCATGTCCAGCAGCAGTGCGCGGGCCGCCATCGGCGCGGTGGGCGTGCCGCCGGTGTGCCGGGCGTCCTGGACGTCCTGGACGTCCTGGGCTTTCGGGGAGTCCGGGGTGTCCGAGGGCATGACAGGTGGCTCCAGCGGCTGGGAAGGCAGGACAAGTGGCCCGCCCGCCGGGTCAGGGGCCCCCGTCGCCAGGGACGGGGAACGGGCGGAGCCACTTTGTTCCTCCACGATACAAAGCATTCCGCGTTTGCGCCACTCCGCACGGCGTCAACTTCTCCGCGTGGCCCTCTCCAGGGCGCGCCGGGTGTGCGGCCCGTAGACGCCCTCCGGGTCGCCCCGCACCCCGTACCAGGTCTGGAACGTGGACACCCCTTCGGTGACATCGCGGTCGTACGCGCCGTCCACGCCGTGCTTCTGGGCGTCGTAGGTGCCCACCGCGGCCAGCCGGTACTGCAGCTCGGTGACCTCCGGACCCGAGTCGCCCTCGCGCAGCGTGCGCGGCGGGCCGCCGTCGTCGTCCCAGTCGTCGTCCCAGCCGTCCCCGCCCGGAGTGGTGGGGGCTGAGGACGCCGGGGAGGTGCTCGCGGAGGCCTGTGCGGTACGGGAGGGGGTGGGGGAGGAGGACGGCGTACGGCTCCGCGGGGGACTCGCGGACACGGAGGGGGGCGCCGTGGCCGACGGTGAGGCCGATGGGGACACGGAACCGCCGGGACCGGCGTCGGCCGACTCCCGGCCCTTGCCGTCGGTGGGCACCACCGCTGTCGGGGCGCCGCCGCGATCGCCGAACCTGGCCTCGTCGAAGGGGTCGCCCCCCCGTGTGAACAGCCCGGCCACGAGTACGCCGGAACCCACCACGGCCACCGCGGTGCCGCCCACGGCCAGCGCCATGCCGCGTCCGATGCGGCGGCGCGGGGCGGCCCGGCCACCGGTCACCAGTGGCAGGGGCGCGGTGTCGCCGTCCGCCCGCCGGGCGCCCTCGGGGAACATCGCCAGGTCGGCCGGGTCCGGCCCCCGGTCCGGCTGTGTCACCGGCCGCGGCAGCACCTCGACCCCGGCGCAACGGCAGCTCGCCCGGCCGGAGTCGTCCGCGGGCCTGTGGCATATGGGGCAGATGGGCGTATCCGCCACTGCGAGCTCCCCTCCATCGGAAAGTGCCACAGAGGTTACTGGACGCCCTCCGCCCCCTCTGTACCCGCCGGTCACCTCCGTCCGCCCGGGCCCCGCAGGACCCGCCCGGCACGCTGCCGACGGTCCCGGCCCCGGGCACCCCGCCCGGGGCCGGGACCGGGTCTCAGCCCCCCGCCCCGGGCTTCGGAGCCGCCTGCTGGACGACCTCGAAGGTCCAGACGTCGGAGTCGGACGCCGCCGGGCCCCGGCCCGCGCCGCCGCCCGGGCGGCCTCCGCCCCCGCCCTGGTGCGCCGACTTCATCGGGCCCGACATCCATGCCTGGAACGCGGCCTCGTCGCGCCAGCGGGTGTAGACGAGGTAGCGGTCGGTCCCCTCCAGGGGGCGGAGCAGCTCGAACCACTCGAAACCGTCGGAGGACTCCACCGCTCCCGCCCGGGAGGCGAACCGCCGCTCGAGTTCCTCCCGCTGTTCGGAGGGGACGGTCAGGACGTTGATCTTCACGATGCTCATACCCCCATCGTGCCTCCCGCCCCGGTCCGCGGAGGCCGCGGCACGGCGGCCGGTCCGGCTTGTGGTGCTGTGCGGTGGGCGCTCCGGGGAACGGCCGTCTCCGCGGCCCTTCGCGTACGCGCCCGCGCGGGCGCGTACGGGCACACGGCGGCGGGCCGGCCCCGATCGGGGCCGGCCCGCCGGGTGCGGCTGCCGGATCACGGCCTTCGGGCCACGGTCTCCGGGTCAGAGCCGCAGAAGCCGGTCGGCGGCGTCGCGGTACTCCCGCAGCGCCCTGCGCAGATCCTCCGTGCGCTCCGCGGAGTCCTCGCCGTGCCAGGGCTCGCGAAGTTCGCGGTGGTGTTCGGCGAGCAGTTCGGTGATGCGGCGGGAGATCTCCTCGAACACGGTGTCCGCCTCCTCGACCGAGCGCCGCGGCCCGTCGACGAAACCCGTCACCGCGTCGTGCAGCCGCCTGCCGAACCGCTCGCGCTCCTCGGGGGTCAGCAGGCCGGTGCCGCCGTTCCCGCCTCCCGGGCGGTGTCCGTTCGCGTCACCGTGCGCCGCCGCCCCCGGCCCCGTTTCCGTCCCCGGTCCCGCCGCCGTCCCGGTGTTCCTCTCGGGCGGCCCGTGCGGGGAGGAGGCGGGCGGGGCCTGCCCGTCCGCCCGGTCCGCGGACCCGGCCGGCGTCACCGGTTCCACCGCCGCCATCGGCTCCGTCCGGCCGGCGCGGTCGGCCGGGGGCGCGTCGTCCGTCCACTCGGGCCGGCCGGCGCGGTCGGCCAGTGGGGCCCGGCGTTCCTGGGGGATGTGTCCGTTGTTGCTCATGCCCTGCCTCCGGAGGTGTCGTGGCGGCGCACCGCTCCGGGCAGGTGCAGCCGCTCGGAGAGGCGGCCGTGGTTCCGCGATCCGGAACCGTCGGCGTGCTCGTGCTCACGGCCGTGCTCACGGCCGCGCTCGTGGTCGTGGTCGTGCCGCCCACCGCCGTGGGAGTCGTGCGCGGACTGCTCCATCAAGTCCTCGTACAGGGCGCGGGCGTGCACCAGCGCCTCGCGCAGCCGCTCGGTGTCGGCCTGGCCCTCTCGGGCCAGTACGGCCACGGCGTGCACCTCGCGGTAGCCCTGGACGCGCCGGGGGTGGTGGACGGAGAGCGCGGAGACCTGCTCGTCGTATCCGTCGCCGGGGAAGCCGCGCGCCTCGGCCAGCCGGCTCAGCAGCCGGTCGGCGGAGACGACCGCCTCGACCGGCGCGTCGACGAACCGCTCCTGCACGGCGGCCCACTGGGCCGCGTACTCCTCGCGCTCCTGCGGGGCCAGAGGCTTCGTCCGCAGCTCGCCGTGGCGCTGGAGCCGCTCACTCAGCTCCCGCTCGGCGGCCTTGGTGTCGCCGTTGTGCTGGGCGACGGTCCGCTCGTACTCCGGACCGAACCGCCGCTTGACGGAGCGCGGTCCGCCGCCGCGCCTGGCGAGGAAAGCGGCGATCGCGAGGACGACGACCGCCGCCACGATCAACGTGATGATCAAACCTGTGGACATGGCTCGCCTTCCACGAGTGTCCCCTTGCTCGGGCTGTCAACTCTCCGCGTTGCCGCCCTCGCTGCGCGCAAACGGGGCCCCGGTGAAGGACGCCGGCGCGTCGAACGCCGCCCGACGTGTGGCGCGGCGCAGCGCCCGCAGCACCGTGCCGCCCACGGTGAGGGTGAGCACCACGGTCAGCAGGGCGCGCGGCAGGTCCCAGCCCAGGGAGGTGGCCAGGACGTAGGCGGCGAACTTGGCCAGCTTCACCTCCAGCGGATCCCCGGGGACATGGGAGATCCCACTGGCCAGTCCGCCGATGAACGGCCAGCCCTGGAGGTTCATCACCACGCCGTACAGCACCGAGGCGACGGCCCCGTACGCGGCGAGCAGCGCCAGCTCCCGCCGCCCGCGCAGACTGTGGGGGCCGGGCAGCAGGCCCGCGCCCATCGCCACCCAGCCCATCGACAGCATCTGGAACGGCAGCCACGGCCCGACCCCGCCGGTCAGCAGCGCCGAGGCGAACATCGACACCGCGCCCAGGACGAACCCGAAGCCCGGCCCCAGCACCCGGCCGGAGAGCACCATCAGGAAGAACATCGGCTCCAGGCCCGCCGTGCCCGCCCCCAGCGGGCGCAGCGCGGCGCCCGCGGCGGCCAGCACGCCGAGCATCGCGACGGCCTTGGCGTCCAGCCCGGTGTCGGCGACGGCCGCCACCGCCACGGCCAGCAGCAGTGGCAGCAGCGCCGCGAACAGCCAGGGCGCGTCCCCCGAGTGGGCCAGCCCGGAGGCGGAGTCGGCCAGCAGCGGCCAGCCGAAGGCGGCCACCCCGATGGCCGAGACGATGCCCAGGGCCGCGGCGGAGCGCGGCCCGATCCGTACGGCGCGCACCTGGCGGTCGGTCCGGTCGGTTCGTTCGGCCCGCCCGGTGCCCGGGGTGTCCGGGGCGCCGGTCACACGCCCACCCCCGCTTCCTCCAGCGCGGCCCGCACCTGGCCGACCGTGAGCCAGCGCCGGGGGGCGAGGATCTTCGCGGTCTGCGGGGCGAAGGCGGGGGAGGAGGTGACGACCTCGGTGCTGGGGCCGTCCGCGACGATCTCGCCGTCGGCCAGGATCACCACCCGGCGGGCGAGTTCGGCGGCGAGTTCCACGTCGTGGGTGGCCAGGACGACGGCGTGGCCGTCGTCCGCCAGTGCGCGCAGCACATCCGTCAGCCGCTCCTTGGCCGCGTAGTCCAGGCCGCGCGTCGGCTCGTCCAGGAGCAGCAGGGGAGGAGCCGCGGTGAGGACGACGGCGAGCGCCAGGGCCAGGCGCTGGCCCTCCGACAGATCACGCGGGTGGGTGCCGTCGTGGACGTCCGGCAGCAGGGCGGAGACCAGGGCGCGGCAGGTGCCGGGCTCGGCGCCCGCGTCGCGGTCCGCGCCGGCGCACTCGGCGGCGACGGTGTCCGCGTACAGCAGGTCGCGCGGGTCCTGCGGCACCAGGCCGACTCGGCGCAGCAGTTCGGAGGGCCGGGTGCGGTGCGGCACGGCGCCGGACGCACCGCCCAGGCGCACCGTGCCGCGCGCGGGCTCGTACATGCCGACCAGGGTGTTCAGCAGGGTGGACTTGCCCGCGCCGTTGCGGCCCATCAGCGCGATCGTCTCGCCCGGCCGCACCGTCAGGTCCACCTTCTCCAGGGCGGTGATCCGGCCGCGGCGCACGGACAGCGAGGAGACCTGGGCCAGCGGTTCGGCGCCGTCCGGCCCGCCGCGCCCGTCCGGCCCGCCGCGTTCGGCGGGCTGCTCCAGCGCGTCCAGCCGCTCCCGCAGCACCGACGCCCTGCGGCGCGCGTCCCGCACCGACAGCGGCAGCGGGGACCAGCCGGCCAGCCGCCCCAGGGCGACGACGGGCGGACGGACCGGTGAGAGCGCCATCACCTCGGCCGGCTCGCCCAGCACCGGCGCGGCGCCGGGCGCGGGCAGCAGCAGCACCTGGTCCGCGTACTGCACCACGCGCTCCAGACGGTGCTCGGCCATCAGCACGGTGGTGCCCAGGTCGTGCACCAGCCGCTGGAGGACGGCCAGCACCTCCTCGGCGGCGGCCGGGTCGAGCGCGGAGGTCGGCTCGTCCAGCACCAGCACCCTGGGGTGGGTGGTCAGCACCGAGCCGATGGCGACGCGCTGCATCTGTCCGCCGGAGAGGGCGGCGACGGGGCGGTCGCGCAGATCGGCCAGGCCCAGCAGGTCCAGGGTCTCCTCGACGCGGCGGCGCATGGTGTCCGGCGGCAGGCCCAGGCACTCCATGCCGTAGGCGAGTTCGTCCTCGACGGTGTCGGTGACGAAGTGGGCCAGCGGGTCCTGGCCCACGGTGCCGACGACGTCGGCCAGTTCGCGCGGCCGGTGCGCGCGGGTGTCGCGGCCGTCCACGGTCACCCGGCCGTGCAGGGTGCCGCCGGTGAAGTGCGGCACCAGCCCGCAGACGGTGCCCAGCAGCGTGGACTTGCCCACGCCGGACGGGCCGACGACGAGCACCAGCTCGCCCTCGGGCACGGTGAGGTCCACCCCGTGCACGGCGGGGGCGGCACCGTCCCCGTAGGTGACGGAGACCTGGTCGAATCGGATCATGCGCGGGTCGTCTCCTTCGCCGGCGGGGTCTGCCCGGTGCGGGAGACGGACCCGGCGTCGGTTTCGGTTCGGGGGGCGGGTACGGGGGCGACGAAGGCCGGGAGCAGCCCGGCCAGTACGGCCGCGGCGGGCCACAGCGGCAGTTCGGGCGCGGTCAGCGGCACCGGGGGCGGGGTGAGGGCCTCCGGGGCGAGGCCGGCGGCCCAGGCCACGGCCGCGCCGACCGCCGCGCCGGAGGCCGACACCAGCCAGGCGCGCGTTCCCCAGCGGTCGGGCCGGTAGCGGCTGCGCACCGCGCGGCGCCCGCCCAGCCACAGCCCGCCGAGCGCGGCGGCCAGCCCGAGCAGCAGCACCGGCAGTCCGTAGACCGCGCCCTGGGCGGCCAGCAGCCCGTACGTCCCGGCGCACACGCCCAGCAGCCCGCCCAGGGTGAGGGCGGCGGTGGTGCGGCGCACGGCGGGCGGCACCCGCGCGGTACGGCCGTAGCCGCGCGCGTCCATGGAGGCGGCCAGCGCCACCGAGCGCTCCATCGCGCCCTCCAGGACCGGCAGCCCGATCCGCAGCACCGCCCTGATCCCCTTGTCGTCGCGGCCGCGCAGCCGGCGGGCGGCCCGCAGCCGGCGGACGTCGGCGACCAGATGGGGTGCGAACGTCATCGCCACGACCACGGCCATCCCCGCCTCGTACAGCGCGGCGGGCAGGGACTTGAGCAGCCGGGCGGGGCTGGCCAGGGCGTTGGCCGCGCCGACGCACACCAGCATGGTGGCGAGCTTCAGCCCGTCGCGCAGCGCGAACACCAGCCCCTCGGCCGTGACCCGGCCGCCGATGCGCACGCCCCGCGCCCAGTCGGGCAGCGGTACCTCGGGGAGGGTGAACAGCACGGTGGTGCCGGGGATCGGGGAGCCGAGGAAGACGGCGAAGACCAGCCTGATCACCAGCACCGCCAGGGCGATCTTCAGGAAGGCGCCGTAACCGCGTGCCCAGGGCGCGTCGGTGCGGCGGGCCGCGACGACGTACGCCGTGACCGCGATGATCAGGGTCAGCAGCAGCGGGTTGGTGGTGCGGGAGGCGGCCGTGGCCAGCCCCAGCGCCCACAGCCACCACGCGCCCGCGTGCAGCGCGTTGGAGCGCGTCGCGCGCGGGGCGCGCAGGGCCGACAGGGGCTGCCGGGGGGTCATGACCGTCGCCGGCGGGCCTGCCAGACGGCCGCGGCGGCGAGCACGGCGACGACGGCGCCGCCCCCGATCAGCCCGGCGGAGGGGCCGCCGCCGTCCCCGGAGGCGGTGTCCTCGGGAGCGGAGGAGTCCCCGGAGGCGCCGGCCGTCTTCGCCGCGGAGCCGGAGACCTGCTCACCGCAGCCGGTGCGCGGATAGCCGGCGATGGCGCACAGCAGCGAGTCGGAGTTGTACCGCAGCGGCTTCAGCACGGCGGCCAGCGCTTCGGCGGCGGTCCCGTCCTCGGGCACGCGCGCGCACTCGGTGCGGCCCCGGGGCGGCCCCTCGCCCTCGGGCGCGTCGGCCCGGGTGCCGAAGTCGACGCTCAGCGCGATCCGCTTGCTCCCCTCCCCGGCCTCGGCGTTGCCGCAGATCTCCCCGAAGCCGCCGGCCCCGCGGGGCCTGTCGGCCTCGGCGGAGTCCTCGCTGACGGCGAACCGGAAGCCCAGTACGTCGCCGTCCTCGGGCCGCAGTGTGCCCGGTCCCTGCGTGGCGTACGTCCACCGGTCGCCGTCGTGCTCCCAGAAGGACCAGTAGCGGTAGCCCGCGGCGTGCGCGGGGGCCGAGCCCACCGCCGCCGGCACGGCGGTGAAGACGGTGGCGAGCACGGTGGTGAACACGCCGGCGAGCACGGTGCGCGGCGCGGTCACCGCGCCCGCCTCTTCCGGACGCTGATCAGGAAGCCGACGCCCGCTCCGGCGGCCAGGCCCGCGCCGATGAGGGACCACATCACCGGCGAGCCGCTGCCGCCGTCGCCGTCCTCCGCGGCGTCCTGCCGGCCGCCGTCCTCGCCGCCGTCGGTACCGGAGGGGACGGACACCGGGGCCGGGCCGGTGTCGTTCAGCCGCTCGACGAGGTTCACCCCGCCGAAGTCGGCCGGGTCGCCGCCCGCGGCGCGGGCGGCCAGGACGAGCTGGCCCAGGGCGGCCGGGCTGCCGGTGGTCTTGTCCCAGGAGCCGAGGTTCTTCTCCAGCCAGGCAAGGGACTTCCCGGCGGCGTCGAGGTGGCCGCCCGCGGCCAGGGCGATCACGGCGTCGGCGGTGTTGCCGTAGTCCGGCTGCTCCTCGGCGCCGGGCATGGCGGACTTCAGGTGCCCGCCGCCCGCCTCCAGCACCCGCGTCAGATAGGCGGCGCCGGCGTCCGCGGCCCGGGCCGGGGTGCGCTCCGCGCCGCCCTCGTCGTTCTTCCCGCACTCCAGGGCCTCCGCGGCCCCGCGGTCCCCGCCGCCGGTCCGGACGGCCGGGCCCTCGCCCCGGGCGGCCAGTACGGCGGCGGCCGTCGCGTCGTCGTTCGCGGCGAGGCGGCCCTTCTCGTCGGGCTGGTAGGCGAAGGCGCCGCGCTCGTCCTCCTCGGCGTCGCAGCCGAGCTGGAAGCCGAGCAGGGAGTCGTAGGGGGATCTCTCCTCCTTCGACGAGAGCGTCTTCGCCGGGTCCTCGCCCGCGGCGTCCAGGGCGCCGATCACGACGGAGACGGAGTTGGCGTCGCTGGGGCTGCCGGGGTTGAAGCCCCAGCCGCCGTCGTCGTTCTGGACCAGCCGCAGCCACTCCACGGCCCGCTCCACCCGCTCACCGTGGCCGCCGAGGGCGGCCAGCGCCTGGACGGCGGCGGCCGTGGCGTTGACGTCGGCCACCGTCTTCGCGGTGCACGCCTCGGCGGGGTCGGGGCGGTGGGAGGCGAAGGAGCCGTCCTCGCACTGCTGGCCGGTCAGCCACTCCACGGCCTCGGACGCGGGCTTCACCCCGACCGCGTCCTGGGCCAGCAGGGCCGTCGACTGGCGCCACACACCGTCGTACTGCGGGTCGTCCTTCCCGTACAGCCCGGACGGCAGGTCCCGCTGTGCCGGGGCCTGCGCGGACGGCGACTCGTCGGCGGCGGCGACGGGGGCCGCGACCGCGCAGAGCACGGTGGAGGCGGCCAGGGCCGCGGTGGTGCGGCGCAGGGACATGGGCGGGTGCCTTTCTCGTGGCGCAGCCGTGCACGGACGGCCGGCCGCGCTCACCGCACGGGGCACACCGGGCTCGGCTCCGCATTCCTCGACGGTGCCGGTGCCGGGACCGCGCCCCGCCGTGCGGCGGGGACGGCTCCGGGAGCCTTGCGTGCCCGGGCGGGTGCTCCGGCTGTACGGCGGACGGTTCGGTGTCCGCCTGCTCACGGTTGCGGGTCAGCGCCGGATTCGCACCGGCTTCCCCCACTCGGGCACAGGACGTTTCGCGGTTCACTCTAACGGGCGTGGTTCCGGCCGGGCCGCGGGTGGGAGCGGGATCACACCGGCGACCCGGCCCGTGGCGCGCAACGGGGTGTTCCGGCGCGGTTCTCCCATCCGTTCCGTGGTTCTTTCCAGTGGTTCATACCAAAGAACCCCTGTGCTTCCCTGCGCATTTCGTTGACGCGCGTAGCGCGGGTCCGCCACTCTCGGCGGGGCGCGAATGCCCCCGGCGCGGGGACGGTCGCGCCGGGGGCCGTCCGCCCAGGCCGTGACGGCCGTCCGGGTGGCCGGGTGCTCCTTTCCGGACTTTTCCGGGGTCCTGTGCGGAATTCCTGTCGACGGTGGACGGAATCGCTGGGGAAATCCGGGAAATTATTGACGTGTACATGACTTTCGGGGTAGGAATTCCTTCCGACCACCGGCGTGAGCGAGCAGTCGATGCTCACCCCCACGCACATGCTGACCGGGAGGAAGAATGTTCCGACGCCTCACCACCTGGAGACGGACGGGCACACCCGTGCTCGCCGCACTGGCCGCCGCGGCGCTGATCGCCACGGGCCAGCCCGCGAGCGCCGCCCCCGCCGACCCGGCGCCGCGTGCCCCGGTGAACCGGGCCTTCGAGCGGGCGGCCGACCAGTTCCAGGTCCCGCGCGACCTGCTGGTCGCGGTGGGCTACGGGGAGACCCACCTCGACGGCCACGGCGGCGATCCCAGCCACGCGGGCGGCTACGGCGTGATGCACCTGGTCAGCAACCCCGAGCGCCGCACCCTGGAGAAGGCCGCCGCACTGACCGGCGAGCCGGCCGCCGACCTCAGGAAGGACACCGCCGCCAACATCCTCGGTGGCGCCGCCGTCCTGCGCTCCTACGCCGACGAGCTGGGCCTGGACGCCGCCGACCGCCGCGACGCGGACGCCTGGTACCCGGTGGTGGCCCGCTACGGCGGCGCGGACGACGACCGCACCGCCCGGCTGTACGCCGACACCGTCTACGACTTCCTGGAGGACGGCTTCAGCGCCCTGACCCCGGCCGGCGAGCGGGTCACCGTACGGCCGCGGGAGACCGAGCCGGAACTCGGCCGCTACGCGAAGGTCCGCCCGCCGGGCGCCTCGTCCGGGGCCGGCACGCTGAGCACCGACTACCCGCCCGCGCTGTGGGCGGCGGCGCACTCCAGCAACTACACCCCCGGCCGCTCGTCGGCGATCACCCATGTGGTCGTCCACGTCACCCAGGGCTCCTACGCCGGCTCGATCAGCTGGTTCCAGAACCCCAGCTCCAACGTCAGCGCCCACTACGTGATCCGCTCCTCGGACGGCGAGGTCACCCAGACGGTCCGCGACCGCGACACCGCCTGGCACGCCAGGTCCGGCAACCCGTACTCCATCGGCCTCGAACACGAGGGCTACGTCGACAACCCCTCCTGGTTCACCGACGCCATGTACCGCTCCTCGGCCGCGCTGACCCGGCACCTGTGCGACCGCTACGGCATTCCCAAGGACCGGTCGCACATCGTGGGCCACGTCGAGGTGCCCGGCAACGACCACACCGACCCCGGCCCCAACTGGAACTGGACCTACTACATGCAGCTGGTCCGCGACGGCGACGCCACCGCCCCCGTCCAGCTGAACTTCACCTCCTACAGCACCCTGCGCAGCGGCTCGACCGGCGCCCAGGTGAAGGCCGCCCAGCACCTGCTCAACAGCCACGGCTTCGACGCCGGCACGGTGGACGGCGTCTTCGGCTCCGGCACCGAGAGCGCGGTGCGGGCCTTCCAGAACAACCGCTCCCTGACCGCCGACGGCGTCGTGGGCGCCCGCACCTGGACCGCCCTGCTGTCGGCCGGCACCAAGCCCGTTCTCAAGCAGGGGAGTTCGGGCGCGGACGTGGAGCGGCTGCAGCGCTCCCTGACCGCCGCGCTCGGCCGCACCGTGGACATCGACGGCGCCTTCGGCCCCAACACCGAGACCGCCGTGCGCGACTACCAGAGCAGCCGCGGCCTGGCCGTGGACGGCATCGTCGGCAGCGGCACCTGGGGCGCGCTCCAGGCCGGCCGCTGAGCCCGGGAACCACCGCGGGACCCGTCGACGTCACACCGGTCCGCACCGCCGCCCGGCGGTGCGGACCGGTGCTTTTCCACGGGCCCGCGGCACCCCCACCCGCCACGGGAACCACTCGTGCGTTCCTCACGGCCGACTCGTGACAGGTGTGACTGTTCCGCCCCTCCGGCGCCGTGGAAAGGTCTTCCCCAGACGCCGCCGGTGACCGAGAAGGCCGAAGGGGGAACGATGAGCAAGGGCTACGCCGTCTTCTGCGACGCCGACCGCCACTTCTACGACGCCCCCCACCGCCTCTCGGACGAGGCCGGACGGGCCGGCACCTACGAGGCCGCCCGCCGCCCGGCCCCCGCCGGCTGGCAGCGCCACCGCTTTGGCGACTGGCTGGCCCTGCGCCCGCTGGAGGCCGAACTCCCCGCCCAGGGCTGGAAGATCCACGTCTCGGCCTGCCTGGACAACGCCGAGCGGATCCTGGAGAAGGTGTGGGACTACTGCGTGTCCCGGGGCGTGGCCTTCAAGTTCATGCCCAGCCGCTACCTCCTGCACAACCGCAACGCCAAGTACGCCGACCGCGGCGCCAGCGGGAAGTTCGTCACCGTCTACCCGGCCGGCGACGAGCAGTGCCGCACCATCGCCGGGGACCTCGACGCACTGCTGGCCGGCGAGAGCGGGCCGTACATCCTCAGCGACCTGCGCTGGGGGAACGGTCCGGTGCACGTGCGCTGGGGCAGTTTCACCGAGCGGCACTGCTACGAGGACGGCGAACTGCGCCCCGCCGTCGAGGACGCCGAGGGCCGCCTGGTGCCCGACCGCAGGGACCCGGCCTTCCACGTCCCCGATTGGATCACGCTCCCCGACTTCCTGCGGCCCCATCTGGAGGCCCGCGGCGCGGCGAAGGTCGCCGACATCCCCTACCGCATCGAGAAGGCACTGCACTTCTCCAACGGCGGAGGCGTGTACGTCGGCACCGACACCCGCACCGGCGAGAAGGTCGTCCTCAAGGAGGGCCGCCCCCACGCCGGCCTCGCCGCCGACGGCGCCGACGCCGTGACCCGCCTGCGCCGCGAGAAGGAGGCGCTGGAGAGGCTGTCCGGCCTGCCCCAGACCCCCGAGGTGCGCGACTGGTTCCAGCTCGGCGACCACTGGTTCCTGGTGCTGGAGTACGTCGACGGCCGGCCGCTCAACAGCTTCTTCGCCCTGCGCCACCCGCTGATCGAGGCGGACCCCGGTCCGGAGGGCATCGCCGGGTACACCGAGTGGGCCCTGCGCATCCACCGGCTGGTGGAGGAGGCCGTCGAGGCCGTCCACGCCCGCGGCGTGGTCTTCAACGACCTGCACCTGTTCAACATCATGGTCGCCGAGGACGAGCGGTCGGTGACCCTGCTGGACTTCGAGGCCGCCGCCCACATCGACGAGGGCCGCCGCCAGGTCATCGCCAACCCCGGCTTCGTGGCCCCCGCCGACCGCAGGGGGTTCGACGTCGACCGCTACGCCCTGGCCTGCCTGCGCATCGCGCTCTTCCTGCCGCAGACCAGTCTGCTGGCGATCGACCGGGGCAAGGCGGCGCACCTGGCCGAGCTGGTGGCCGAGGAGTTCCCCGTACCGCGCGAGTTCCTCGACGAGGCCGTGGCGGAGATCCTCCGCGGCTGGGAGCCCCCGGAGCCGGACGGCGCCGGGCGCGGGCCGGGCGGCACGGCCCAGGAGGGGACGGCGGGTGCCGCGACGGGCGCGCCCGGGCGGGGCTACCTGCCCGTCCACCCCGCCGACTGGCCGCGCAGCCGCGACTCGATGGCGCGGGCGGTGCTCGCCTCGGCCACCCCCGAACGTGAGGACCGCTTCTTCCCCGGCGACATAGCCCAGTTCGCCGCCGGCGGCGGCGCGTCCTTCGCCAACGGCGCGGCCGGCGTGCTCCACGCCCTGGCCGAGACCGGCTGCGAGAGGTGCCCGGACGCCGAGGACTGGCTGCTGCGCAGGACCAAGGAGCCCGCCTCCGGCACTCCGCTGGGCTTCTACGACGGGTTGTCCGGCATCGCCTGGACCCTGGAGCGCTTCGGCCACACCGACCGGGCCCTGGAACTGGCCGGGACGGTCGTGGAACAGCCCTGGGAGGACCTGGCCCCCGACCTGCACGGCGGACTGTCCGGCATCGGCCTGGCACTGGACTCCCTGGCCGCCTCCACCGGCGAGAGCACCCTGCGCGAAGCGGCGCTGCGCTGCGCCCGCCTGGTCGCCGACAAGGGCGTGCGGGAGGCCGGACGCGCCGCGGACCGGTCGTCGGCCGGGCGCGGCCCCCGGGCCGGGCTGCTGTACGGCTCGGCCGGCCAGGCCCTGCTCTTCCTGCGGCTGCACGAGCGCACCGGCGAGCCCGGACTGCTCGACCTCGCCGCCGACGCCCTGCGGCGCGACCTCGACCACTGCGTGACGAGCGCCGGCGGCGCCCTCCAGGTGGACGAGGGCTGGCGCACCATGCCCTACCTGGGCGAGGGCAGCGTCGGCATCGGGATGGTGCTGGACGACTACGCCGCCCACCGCGACGACGAGCGGTTCGAGCGGGCGCGGCACGACATCCTCAGGGCCGCCCGCTCCAGGTTCTACGCCCAGCCGGCCCTGTTCCGGGGCACGGCCGGGATGATCCTGCACCTGAGCCGCACCACCGTCGGCGACCCCGTAGCCCACGGGGCCGGCCTGCGCCGCCAGATCGCCTCGCTGACCCGGGCCGCCGTCCCGTACCAGGGCCTGCTGGCCTTCCCCGGCGAGCAGATGATGCGCCTGTCGATGGACCTCGCCACCGGCACGGCCGGCTGTCTGCTGGCCCTGGGCAGCGCGCTGCACGACGACCCCGTGCACCTGCCCTTCCTCCCGCCGCCCTCCGGGCGGCCCCAGAGCCGGTCTCTCGTCAGGGAGGCCGTACCGGAAAATCCCGTCCCCACGGAAACGAAAGGAACAGAGAAATGACGCTTCTCGACCTGCAGACCCTGGAGACCTCCGAGGACAAGGGCACCGTCGCCGGCGGCGGCTCCGAGGCCAGCCTGCTGCTGTGCGGTGACAGCTCCCTGAGCGTCACCACCTGCAACTGACCTCGCCACCGCGGGATCCGGTCCCGCGGTTGTGAAACGGTCGACGCGGTCCCGGGCGGTCACAGCGCCCGGGACCGTGTCGCCGTATCCCGGGTCTACCCCGGCCGCCCCGCGCGTACCCCTGCCGCGCCGCCCACGGACGCGAGGAGCCCACCGCCCATGGCGCCCCAGCCCGCAGCCGATCCCGCTGCCGCAGACGCCGCCGACAGGACCGGTACGGCCGGTACCGGCGTTCCGGCCGGCCGCGTCCTGACGGCCGCCATCCGCCACAGCGCCGGACGCGCCGCGGTGATCTGCCTGCTCGCAGCCGCGTCCGCCGCCGCGGCCGTCGCCCTGCCCGCCGCGCTCGGGCACACCCTCGACCTGGCGCTGGACGGCGCCGGGGAGGCCGCCCGCTGGACGGCGCTGTGCGCGCTGCTGGTCGCGGCCGAGGTGCTGCTGGACGCGGTGAGTGCGCGTCTCACCGGCACCACCGACGCCCGCTCCACCGCCTGGCTGCGCCGCCGCGGACTGGGGCACCTGCTGGCCGTGGGCCCCCGGCGGGCGGCCCGCTTCACCCACGGCGACCTGGTGACCCGGCTGTCGGGCAACGCGGCCGAGGCCGGCGCGGCCCCCACCGCCGCCGCCACCGCCGTCTCCTCGCTCCTCACCCCGCTCGGCGCCCTGGTGGCGCTGGTGCTGGTGGACCCCTGGCCCGCCGCCGCCTTCTGCGCCGGAGTCCCACTGCTGGTGCTGCTGCTGCGCGCCTTCGCCCGCGGCTCCTCCGACAGCGTCTCGCGCTACCAGCGCGTCCAGGGCGAGATCGCCGCGCGCCTGGTCGAGGCCCTCGCCGGCGCCCGTACCCTCGCAGCCGCGGGCACCGCCGACCGCGAGAGCACCCGCGTTCTGGCCCCGCTGCCCGAACTGGCCGCCCATGGACGGCGGATGTGGCATGTCTACGGGCAGGCCATGGTCGGCGGCGGTGTCCTGGTCCCCCTGCTGACGATCGCCGTCGTGGCGGTGGGCGGGGTACGGCTGGCCGCCGGGGAGCTGAGCGTCGGCGAACTGCTGGCCGCCTCCCGCTACGCGGCCCTGGCCGCCGGGATCGGCGCGGTCACCGGCCGGCTCGGCGCCCTGGTGCGCAGCCGCGCCGCGGCCCGCCGCGTCGGCGAGCTGCTGGCCGTGCCCCCGGTCGCGTACGGCTGCCGCGACCTGCCGCCGGACGGCACCGGACGGCTGGAGCTGCGCCGCGTCACCGCCGTGCGCGGCGGGCGCGAGGTGCTGCGCGGCGTCGATCTGGTGGTGCCCGGCGGCGCCACGATGGCCGTGGTGGGGCGGTCCGGTTCGGGCAAGTCCACCCTCGCCGCGCTCGCCGGGCGCCTGGCCGACCCCGACGGGGGGCGGGTGCTGCTCGACGGCGTTCCGCTGGACGGGCTCGACCCCGCCGCACTGCGCCGCGAGGTCGGCTACGCCTTCGAGCGGCCGGCCCTGTTCGGGCGGACCGTGGGCGAGGCCGTCGCCTTCGGCGCGTACGACCCGGGCCCCGGCGCCGTCGAGGACGCCGCGCGGGCGGCCAGCGCGGACGCCTTCGTCCGCCGCCTGCCCGCCGGGTACGGCACCGCGCTCGCGAACGCGCCGCTGTCCGGCGGCGAGTTCCAGCGCCTGGGCCTGGCCCGTGCCTTCGCCCACGCGGGACGGCTGCTGGTGCTGGACGACGCCACCTCCAGCCTGGACAGCGTCACCGAACTCCAGGTGAGCCGGGCGCTGACGGGCCGGGTGCGGGCCGGCACCCGCCTGCTGATCGCGCACCGCGTCTCCTCCGCGGCCCGCGCGGACCTGGTCGCCTGGCTGGAGGACGGCCGGGTGCGGGCCGTCGGACCGCACGAGGCGCTGTGGGAACTGCCGGACTACCGGGCGGTTTTCGCGGCCGGGGAAGGCCCGGAGAGCCGGGAGGTACCGGAGGGCCGGGAGGTCCCGAGGACCCCGGCGGCCCGCGCCGCGGCGGAGGAGGGGCGGTGAGCCCGGTGAGCCGTACCGCCCCGGGCCCGGCCCGCCGCCTCCTGCCGCACGCCGCGCGCTTCCTGCGCCGCCGCCGGCGCGTCCTGGTCCGGCTCGGCGGCTGGTCGCTGCTGGAATCCGCGCAGACCTTCCTGGTCGGCTACGGCGTCGCCCAGGCCCTGGACCGCGGCTTCCTGGCCGGGAACACCGGAACGGGACTGGCCTGGCTGGCGGTGGCCGCCGCGGCGACCGTCGTCGGCGGCCTGGCCGTACGGGGGGTCTTCCGCGGGCTGGCCGACCTCGTGGAGCCGCTGCGCGACGGGCTGCTGCGCCGGGTGGTGACCCGCGCCCTGCACGGGGCGGTGGCCGAGCCCGCCCGGGCGGACAGCTCATCGGTCTCCCGCCTCACCCACCAGACCGAGCTGGCCCGGGACAGCTTCGCCGGGCTGGTGCTGGTGCTGCGCTCCTTCGTCTTCACCGCGGCCGGGGCGCTGGCCGGGCTGGCCTCCCTCCACCCCCTGCTGCTCCTGGTGGTGCTGCCGCCCCTGGTGCTGGGGCTGCTGCTCTTCACGGCCACACTGGTGCCGATGGCATCGCGCCAGCGGGACTTCCTCGACGCGGACGAGGCCCTCTCCACGCGCTACGGAGCCGTCGCCGCCGGGCTGCGGGACGTCGTGGCGTGCGGAGCCGAGCGGCGCACCGCCGGGGAGGCGGACGCGCTGGTGGCCACCGAGGTGGGGGCGGCCCGGTCGCTGG
Organism: Streptomyces shinuiensis; assembly: GCF_043660855.1. Taxonomy (NCBI): domain Bacteria; kingdom Bacillati; phylum Actinomycetota; class Actinomycetes; order Kitasatosporales; family Streptomycetaceae; genus Streptomyces; species Streptomyces shinuiensis. The sequence goes on from NZ_JBIHML010000001.1 coordinate 4,309,391, forward strand.
CCCGGTGGGCCGCCGCCCGCACCGTGGCGCTGGGCGTGGCCGGGCATCTGCCGATCGTGCTGCTGCTGTTCGCCACCCCGTGGCTGCTGGACCGGGGGCTCACGGCGGGCGCGCTGCTGGGCGCGTTGACGTATCTGACCCAGTCGCTGCTGCCCGCCCTGCGGACCCTGATGAGCGCTCTGGGGGCGGCGGGCACCCGGCTGCTGGTGATCCTGGACCGGCTCGTCGGCGCGGAACCGCCGCGGGAGAGCGCGCCGGCCGCCGCGGAACCGTCTCCCGCGACCTCCGCCGCGAAGCCCGCCACGCCTCCCGCGCCCCCCGTGCCCGCGCCCGCCGCGCCCGCCTCCGCCCGGTGCGCGGCGGGCTCCCGGGTGGAGCTGCGCTCGGTGACCTTCGCCTACGGCCCCGGCGCCCAGCCGGTGCTGCGCGAGGTGGACCTCACGGTCGAACCCGGCGAGCACCTGGTCGTCGTGGGTCCCAGCGGCATCGGCAAGTCCACGCTCGCCGGGCTGGTGGCGGGCCTGCTCATCCCCGGCCGGGGCGAGGTGCTGGTGGACGGTGCCCCTCCCCGTGCCGCCGGGAGGGGAGCGGGCGAGCCGGCGCGGCGGCGTGTGCTGATCCCGCAGCAGGCGTACGTGTTCACCGGCACCCTCCGCGAGAACCTGCTCTACCTGTGCCCGGACGATCCGCCCGGCGAACCGCCGGAGAGCGGCCCGGAGGAGAGGGTGGCCGCCTCGGTGGCGGCGGTCGGGCTCGGACCGCTGGCCGCCGGGCTGGGCGGGCTGGACGCGGTGGTCGACCCGGCAGCCCTCTCCCAGGGGGAGCGGCAGCTCATCGCGCTGTGCCGGGCCCATCTGTCGCCCGCGCCCCTGGTGCTGCTGGACGAGGCCACCTGCCACCTGGACCCGGAGGCGGAGGCGCGCGCCGAGCGGGCGTTCGCGGACCGGCCCGGCACGCTGGTGGTGATCGCCCACCGGATCAGCTCGGCGCACCGGGCCGACCGGGTACTGGTGATGGACGGCGCCCGCGCCACCGCCGGCAGCCACCGCGAACTGCTCGGCCGCTCACCCCTGTACCGCGATCTGGTGGGGCGCTGGCACGCCGGCCGCGACGGCCGGCCCGCCTCCCGGCCCGGCCGGGAGAGCACCCCGGCCTGAGGCCCCGTCCGGGCCCGGACGGGCGCACGCGTGCCCGCGCACACGTGCGCCCGGCCGGACGGCGGTCCGGTCGGGCCTCGTCCTGCCGGCGCCTACACCCAGCCCGCGCCCTGCGATATCCGTATGGCGTCGATTCTGTTGCGCGCCCCGGTCTTACGGGTGATCGCCGACATGTAGTTGCGTATGGTGCCGTGCGAGAGATGCAGCCGCCCGGCTATCTCGGAGACCGTCGCGCCCCTGGCGGCCAGTGACAGAACGCTCAGCTCCCGTGCGGTCAGGGGCATGTCGGCGGCGCGCAGCAGGTCGTGGGCGAGGGATTCGTCCACATATCTCTTTCCCGCGGCGACGTGCCTGATCCCCTCGAGCAGCCGCTGCGGAGTGGCGTCCTTGTTGACGAAACCCAGCGCTTGCGCGTCATACGCCCGGCGCAGTGCGCCGGGCCGTCCGGGAGTGGCCAGAACCAATAGCCCGCATTTTGCCGATGTCATATGCCGACACAGTTCCGCCATGCCGGCCACATCCGGGGCCCCGGGGCCGTCCATGTCCACGACGCACACGTCCGCCCGCGGGGTCCGGAGCCGGCCGGGGTCGTTCGACCAGGGGGCGTCGCGCACCTCCAGGTCGGGTGCATCGTTGAGCAACGCTGCCAGGCCGGACCGCAGCAGGCCGAGGTGGTGCACCAGCAATACCTGAATCACGTTCGGCTCCTCCAGTGCCCTGATCGGGGGACGTTCGTCGAACACCCGTCAACAGATACCTACAAATGACACCGGTTAACGCAGAGTTTCAGCCAGTACCGGTGAGTAGTAGGAGCGTTGGGGGCATTCGGGGGGCGCGCGGAGCGCAGACCCGGATTACCGGCGCACGCCGTCGATCGTTTCCGAGGCGATCAATATGCAAACCGTTTCGATGTCTTCTTGGACTTGTTCGATCGAAATGCGTCCGGAGAGCCATCCGATCAGTGCCGAATGCCAGGTGTGCGCTATGACGCGGACCGCCGAGAGCCGCTCCGGCGTCGGCGCGCCCCGCGCTCCCACGGCGTCCAGGATGATCTCGGTGGTGAGCCGGGAGACCGCGTCGACCTCCGCGCCGGCCGAGCGGTCGGCGAAGGTGAACGCCCGCAGCATGGCCTCCGCCAGGTTCGGCTCCCGCTGGAGCGCGCGGAAGGCGCGCATCAGCGTCACCGCGACCCGGGCGGCCGGCTCCGGCTCCTGCGGGGGGTGCCGGTGCAGCGTCTCGTGCAGCCGTTCCAGCTGGTCGTACATGGTGGCGACCAGCAGGTGCACCTTGGAGGGGAAGTAGCGGTAGAGCGTGCCCAGCGCGACGCCCGCGGCCTCGGCGACCTCGCGCATCTGCACCGCGCCGAAGCCTCCGCGCCGGGCCAGCCCGGTGCTGGCCGCCAGGATGCGGCGGCGGCGTGCCTCCTGGCGCTCGGTGAGCGCAGGAGCGGAGGGGAAGCCGGTATGTGCCGTCAAGTCTCTCCTGCCGTCTGTCCCGTCGGGTCCGGGCGGCTCCCGCGCGGACCCGGGCCGCGAGAGGGCCCGGGAGACCGCATCCTCGCAGGACGGAGCCGTGGCGTGAATCACCCGGACCGGCTCGGTCCGGGACTTCTACCGGCCGGTAATCTTGCGAGCCGGACCCGCCCGGCCCCCGGAGGCGGACGGGGCCGGGGGCCGGGCCGAGCGTGCCCGGGGCATCATTGAAACTTGTTGCAGAATATCGCCGGCGGTTACGCTCCGGCGGAAATTCGCCGCGAGGACCTTCGAGAAGGGGGCCGTGAGTGACGGCAGAGGCCACCTGGGGCGCCGCGCCCGGACCCCTGGCGGGCGAGGCCGCCGACGGCGGCCGGTCGCTGCGGATCGCGCTGCTCACCTACAAGGGGAACCCGTTCTGCGGCGGCCAGGGCGTCTATGTGCGCCACCTGTCGCGCGAGCTGGCCCGGCTCGGTCACCGCGTCGAGGTGATCGGCGCCCAGCCCTACCCCGTCCTGGACCGGGAGGACGGTCTGCCGGGGGAGATCGCCCTCACCCGCCTGCCCAGCCTCGACCTCTACCGGCAGCCCGACCCCTTCCGCAACCCGGGGCCCGGCGAGTACCGCGACTGGGTCGACGCGCTGGAGGTCGCCACCATGCGGACCGGGGGCTTCCCCGAGCCGCTGACCTTCTCACTGCGCGCCCGCCGCCACCTGGCCGCCCGGCGCGGCGAGTTCGACGTCGTCCACGACAACCAGACCCTCGGCTACGGCCTGCTCGGCCTGGACCGGCTCGGCTTCCCCCTGGTCACCACCGTCCACCACCCCATCACCGTCGACCGCCGCCTGGACCTGGCCGCGGCCGAGGGCTGGAGACGCCGGGTCTCGGTGCGCCGCTGGTACGGCTTCACCCGTATGCAGAAGCGCGTCGCCCGGCGGCTGCCCACCGTGCTGACCGTCTCCGGGTCCTCCCGCCGGGAGATCACCGAGGACCTCGGAGTGCTCCCCGAACGCGTCCACGTCGTGCCCATCGGCGCCGACACCCGGCTGTTCTCGCCCGACGCGGCCGTCCCCGAGATCCCCGGCCGCATCGTCACCACATCCAGCGCCGACGTCCCCCTCAAAGGGCTGGTCCACCTCGTCGAAGCCCTGGCCAAGGTCCGCACCGAGCACCAGAGCGCGCATCTGGTCGTCGTCGGCAAGCGCCCGGAGAAGGGGCCGGTGGCCGAGGCGATGGAGCGCTACGGGCTCGGCGGCGCGGTGGAGTTCGTCAAGGGCATCAGCGACCGGGAACTGGCCGGCCTGGTACGCGGCGCCCAGATCGCCTGCGTGCCCTCCCTCTACGAGGGCTTCTCCCTGCCGGCGGCCGAGGCCATGGCCACCGGCACCCCCCTGGTGGCCACCACCGGCGGCGCCATCCCCGAGGTCGCCGGCCCCGACGGCGAGACATGCCTGGCGGTGGAGCCGGCCGACGCCGGCGCGCTCGCCGCGGCGCTGGGCAGGCTGCTCGGCGACGCGGAACTGCGGGCGCGCCTGGGCGCGGCCGGACGGGAGAGGGTGCTGCGCCGCTTCACCTGGGAACAGGCCGCCCGCGGCACGGTGGAGCACTACCGTGCCGCCGTCGCGGCCCGCACCCTCGCCGCGACCGCCTTCGGCTAGCCGCCGCCCGCCGCTTCCGGCCCGTCACCGCATAGCACCGCACCGAGGAAGGCAGACACCAGTGCTGACCGTGGACTTCTCCCGCTTCCCGCTCGCCCCCGGGGACCGGGTCCTGGACCTGGGGTGCGGCGCCGGACGCCATGCCTTCGAGTGCTACCGGCGCGGCGCCCGCGTCGTCGCGCTGGACCGCAACGCCGAGGAGATCCGCGAGGTCGCCGAGTGGTTCGCCGCCATGAAGGAGGCCTGCGAGGCCCCGGCGGGCGCCGAGGCCACCGCGATGGAGGGCGACGCCCTGGCCCTGCCCTTCCCCGACGGCAGCTTCGACGCCGTGATCATCTCCGAGGTGATGGAGCACATCCCCGACGACAAGGGCGTCCTGGCCGAGATGGTCCGGGTGCTGCGCCCCGGCGGCCGGATCGCGGTGACCGTGCCGCGCTACGGACCGGAGAAGGTGTGCTGGACGCTGTCCGACGCCTACCACGAGGTCGAGGGCGGCCACATCCGCATCTACCGTGCCCGCGAACTGCTGGCGAAGATGCGCGGAGCGGGCCTGAAGCCGTACGGCACCCACCACGCGCACGCCCTGCACTCCCCGTACTGGTGGCTCAAGTGCGCCTTCGGGGTGAACCGGGACGGCGACGACGCCGCGCTGCCGGTGCGCGCATACCACAAACTGCTGGTCTGGGACATCATGAAGAAACCGCTGGCCACCCGCCTCGCCGAGGACCTGCTCAACCCGGTGTTGGGCAAGAGTTTCGTGGCCTACGCCACCAAGCCGCACCTGCCCTCCGGCGCCGTCTCCGGTCAGGAGACGGCGTGACGAGCCCGGGCCGCACCGAACGGCTGGTCCTGCCCGGCGTCCTGACCGCCGAACAGGCCGAGCGGACCGTCGCGGGCATCGCCGCCCTCCAGCGGGAGGACGGCGCGATCCCGTGGTTCCGGGGCCACCACCTCGACCCCTGGGATCACGTCGAGGCCGCCATGGCGCTGGACGCGGCCGGGGAGCACGAGCGGGCCGAGGCCGCCTACCGCTGGCTGGCCGGGCACCAGAACGCGGACGGTTCCTGGTACGCCGCCTACGCCGACGGGGACGCGGCCCGCCCCACCGACCTGGGCAAGGAGACCAACTTCTGCGCCTACGTGGCCGTCGGGGTGTGGCACCACTACCTGGCCACCGGCGACGACACCTTCGTGGACCGCATGTGGCCGGTGGTCCACGCGGCCGTGGAGTTCGTCCTGGAACTCCAGCAGCCCGGCGGGCAGATCGGCTGGAAGCGCAAGGCCGACGGCACCCCCGTCGCCGACGCCCTGCTGACCGGCTGCTCCTCGATCCACCAGGCGCTGCGCTGCGCGCTGGCCCTGGCCGAGCACCGCGAGGAACCGCAGCCGGACTGGGAGCTGGCACTGGGCTGGCTGGGCCACGCGGTGCGCCGCCACCCCGAGCGCTTCCTGGACAAGGACCGCTACTCGATGGACTGGTACTACCCCGTCCTGGGCGGCGCGGTGACCGGAGCCGAGGCCAAGGAGCGCATCGAGTCCGGCTGGGAACGCTTCGTCGTCCCCGGCCTGGGTGTGCGCTGCGTGCTGCCCAACCCCTGGGTGACCGGCGGCGAGAGCGCCGAACTGGCCCTGGCCCTGTGGGTGATGGGGGAGTCCGACCGGGCGCTGGAGATCCTGCGCTGGATGCAGCACCTGCGCGCCGAGGACGGCCTGTACTGGACCGGCTACGTCTTCGACGACGAGGCCTTCTGGCCGGAGGAACTGACCTCCTGGACCGCCGGTTCGCTGCTGCTGGCCGTGGCCGCGCTCGGCGGCGACGAGGCCACGGTGTCGGTCTTCGGCGGCGAGGGGCTGCCGGCCGGACTGGAGCCGGACTGCTGCTGAACCGCTGCTGGGCCGGAGCCGTTCCGCGTGGTGGCGGCCGGACGCGGCGAACGGTCCGCCGGTCGTCCCGCACCGCTTCCCGCCGCACGCATGCGGCAGGCCCCGCCCGGTACCGGGCGGGGCCTGCCGCATGTCTGCTCGGGCGTCCGCCCGCGTGTCCGCCGCGCGACCGCGCGGGGAATCAGCCGCGCTGGATGCCGGAGGTGTCCTGCAGGACGCCGCGGCGGCCGTCCTGCGTCTGCGCCACCAGCGCCTGGCCGCGCTGCTCCACCGCCAGGTACCAGGTGCCCGGGGCCAGTTCGGCCACCGGGGCGGGGGAACCGTCCTCGCCGTACAGCGGCCGGGCGACCGGCACGGCGAACCAGAACGGCTGGAAGTTCGGGTCGGCCGGAGCGCCGCCGCCCGCCGGGGCCGCCTGCTGCTGCGGAGCCGGCCGGCCCCCGCCGTACGGCTGCTGCGGCTGTCCCTGCTGCGGCTGTCCCTGCATGTGCTGACCGGGCTGACCCGGCTGCGGGCCGCCCGGGTAGCCGTAACCGCCCTGCGGCTGCATCGGCTGGCCGGCCTGGCCGGGCTGTCCCTGCATGTGCTGGCCGGGCTGGCCCGGCTGGGCGCCGGGGTAGCCGTAGCCGCCGGTCTGCGGACCCGGGCCGTAGGGGGTCGGGGTCTGCGGGGAGGGGGCCGGCAGCAGTGGGGCCCTGAGCGCGCCCACGGTGCTGCCCAGGACGGCGAAGGCCGCCATGAGCAGGCCGCCGAGGAGGGTCAGCCAGGCGCCCGCGCCCAGGTCGATGCCGCGGTTGAGGTTCTGGCCCTCCGGGTCCGGCGCGATGGTGGCGAACATCGACCACAGTGCCGCCCAGCCGACGAAGACCGCCAGCGCGGTGCCCCACTGGTCGAGGCCGAGCCCCGCCACCTTGCGGTCGCCGGGCAGTATCCGCCCGAAGACGACCAGCGCGGCCGCGATCAGCGCGGCGAGCGTCACGGTCGGCAGCAGCGGGAAGAGCGCGGGCTCCCAGCTGCTGACCGTGCAGTTCTCGGCGCAGTCGTCGGCCTTGAAGAAGGCGAGGAACGAGGCGATGAACAGCAGCACCGCTGCTCCGACAACCGCGCCATCGCTTCGGGTGAGCGAGCGGATGTTCACGTAATATCCTTAATCGGTTTCGTCATGGTCTGGTCAGACGGGGGCGGGCCCCATCGTACGGAAGGACGCTCCGCGCAGTCAGGCGGGTTCTCCGGCCCGGCCCCGGTCCGTCCCGCCGGCTTGCCCACCGGTTCGCGCTCCGCCTCACGCACCGCCCCGGGCACCGCTTCGCGCACCGTCGCGCTCGCCGAGCAGGAAGGCCCTGACGCCCTCGGCGACGCCGCGGGCCGCACGCTGCCGCCACTCGGGGTCGGCCAGCCGCCGGGCCTCCCGCGGATCGCGCATGTTGCCGCACTCCAGGAAGACCTTGGGCACCCGGGAGAGGTTCAGCCCGCCCAGATCGTCGCGGACGGTCAGACCGGTCTCGGCCACCGGGCCCCCCAGATAGTCGGCGGGCCCGGAGCCCGTGGCCTCGGCGAAGGCGCGGACGAGGTGTTCGCCCAGCCGGCGCGAGGGGCCGGTGACCGGCCGGGTGTCCGCGGAGCCCTCGGTCACCCGCGCCGGGAGGATGACGTGGAAACCCCGGTCGCCCTCACCCGATCCGTCGGCGTGTACCGAGACCACCGCGTCGGCCCCCGCCTCGTTCCCGGTCCGGGCGCGTTCGTCCACGCACGGCCCGTACGGGCGGTCGCCGTCGTGGGTGAACTCCACCTTCGCGCCCAGCCCTTGGAGAAGGGTGCGGGCGCGGCGCGCGACATCGAGGGTGAAGGACGCCTCGGCGTAGCCGGATTCGGTGGCCGTGCCGGTGGTGTCGCACTCCTTGCGGTGCGTGCCGGCGTCGACCGGGCGCTCGATCTCGCGGGTGTGCTCGCGGTTGCCCGGGTTGTGCCCGGGATCGAGCACCACCACGGTGCCGTCCAGGGGTCTTTCCTCCCCGTCCGGCTCCATGCTCTCCTCCGGCCTCTCGGGAGAGACGCCGGGAGAGGATGCCCCGGACGCGCCGGGAGCACCGGGCGCGTCGTCGGCGTCCGTCTCCCGCGCCGACCGCCACACCAGCAGGCCCGCCAGGAGGACGGACAGCACGATCACGAGGATCACGGCAGGAGCGGACAGCCGTCGACCGAGGGACATGATCGGATCGTAGCGCCGCGTCCTACAGGCCCGGGCCCGTACGCCGCAGAACGCGCAGTGAGCGGACCGCGCACTCCTCGGCGAAGGCGCCGGACTCCAGCGCGCGGCGGTAGACGCGGCAGGGCGCCTGACCGCCGTCGGCCGGGTCCGGGAAGACGTCGTGGACGGCGAGCAGGCCGCCCTCGGCCAGGTGCGGGACCCAGCCCTCGTAGTCGGCGCTCGCGTGCTCGTCGGTGTGCCCGCCGTCGACGAAGACCAGACCGAGCCGCCCGCCCCACACCGACGCCGCCCGCGGTGAGCGTCCGACGAGCGCGACGACGTACTCCTCCAGCCCGGCGGCGTACAGGGTGCGGCGGAAGAAGGGCAGGGTGTCCATCAGCCCCGCCTCGGGATCCACCAGGGAGGGGTCGTGGTACTCCCAGCCCGGCTGCTGCTCCTCGCTGCCCCGGTGGTGATCGAGGGTCAGGACGGTCACGTCGCCGTCCGCGCGGCGGGCGGCGTCGGCCAGCAGGATGGTGGAGCGGCCGCAGTACGTGCCGATCTCCAGCAGCGGCAGCCCCAGCCGCGCCGCGTCGCGGGCGGCGGCGTACAGAGCCATCCCCTCGTCGGCGGGCATGAAGCCCTTGGCCGCCTCGAAGGCGGCGACGACCTCGGGCGCGGGTCGCGCTGCGGAATCCATGGGCTCGGCCTCCCTGACCTGTGGTGCGGCGCACCATGCTGCCGTACGCGGGTCCCGGCCGGTGAGGCGGGTGGGCGCGGCGCAGGGGGAGCGGTCCCGCCCCCGGCACGGGACCGCCCCGGGCGCCGCGGAAGACCGCGGCACCCGGGGCCGGGGCCCGGAAGGACGTGCCGGAGCGGGGCGGGATCAGTCCTCCCGCGGCTCCTGCCGGGCGGGGCTGCGGTGGCGCCCCCGCACGGGCACCGAGGCCTCCTCGCCGACGGCGGCCGGGCCGCGGTGCCGGCCGTGGTGCTCGCCGGTCTCGGCGCTCGTCTCGCTGCTCGTCTCGGTCTGGGTCTGGGACATCGCGGGAACACTCCGTGGATTCGAGGCTTCTTCCTCCGTACCCGACCAGATCGTAGTAGTTCTACGATCTTCGCTCCGCCTCGTTTCGGGCCAGCGGCGCCTGCTGGAGCGGCACCGGTGTGAAGGCCGCCGCCCGCACCGCCGGCGGACCGCCGCCCTCCGCCGAACCGCTCTCCGCCGGGCCGCCGTCCCCCGCCGGACAGTCCCCCTCCGGGGCGTGCTCCGCGCGCTGCCGGGGCAGCGGTTCGGGCTCCGGCGACGGCGTGATCCGGGCCAGACCGCACTGCGTCCGGCCCGCCCGGCCGCCGGCGCAGGGCAGCCGCAGTTCGCCCCCCGCCGTCCACAGACCCGTCCCCCGCACCCAGCCCACCGGGGCGGGCAGATGCCGCAGCCGCCGCTGGGAGGGGCGCCACACGGCCACCCACGTCCCGTTCGGCCCGTCCGCGCGCAGCGCCACCGCGCAGCCCTCGGGGGTGAGGGCCTGGCCGGGCTGGACGGCGAACGGGGTCAGCGCGACGCCCGGCGGGCGCAGGGCGTCGGGGAAGCGCACGGGCCGCTGGCTGCCGAGCACACCCCAGCCCAGCCGCGCCTCGCCCGGCGCGTCGGAGCGCAGGAGCAGCAGACCGCTGTCCGGGTCGGCCAGCAGTAGCCGGTCGTCGCTGTCGTCGGTGAGCTCCAGCAGCGGGAAGACCTCGCCGCCGCGCCCCAGATCGACGGCGACGGTCTTGGTGCGGCCGGCGGCGTCGGTGCGGTCCAGGGCCAGCAGGCACCCCTCGCGGTCCAGCCAGGCGCCGCCCGAGCACCGGCCGGGCACCTCGGCGACCGGCTCCGGGCCGCGGGCACCGCCGTGCACCAGCCACACCGTCGCGCCGTGCTCGCCGGGAGCGAGCGCGTGGACCTGCGAGCCGTGCGGGGCGGGCGGCAGCAGCCGCAGCCGCTCGCAGTCCACCGAGCCCAGCGGGAGTTCGCCGGTGCCCGGGCCGGTGGGGTAGAGCAGCGCGAGGTGGTGCCGGCCGCCGGCCGCACGGCGGATCAGCACCCGCCCGTCGGGCAGCGGCAGCACCTCGGCGTCCGCCCCCTCCGGGCGGGGCCCCGGCAGCGGGACCGCGTACGGCTCCGGGCCGTCCAGCGTCCAGCGCTCCGGGATCCCGCCGCGCCCGTCCCCGGCCGGCGCGAGCCGGGCCGCGTAGGAGCCGTCCGCGGCGATCGTGAGGCCGGGGTGCGCCGCTCCCGCGCCCTCGCTCCGGGCAGCCTCGACGGTACTGATGGTCATCAGCCCATCACCTCCGGTGAGGACGGTAGTTTTCGCGCCCCCCGACGGACGGTCCGGGCCGGACGCCTTCACACGTACGGGGGACGACGGGTCGTTTCACGGGCAGAAGAGGCGTCCGGTGTGCTCCGCCCGGCCCCGCACACCGGGGCGCACGGCAGGTAACCTCTCACCCGTGCCTGCACTCTCCGATGTAATCGCCGCACTCGACGAACTGTGGCCCCCCGAGCGGGCCGAGCAGTGGGACGCCGTCGGAACGGTCTGCGGAGACCCCGGCGCCGAGGTCGGCCGGGTGCTGGTCGCCGTCGACCCGGTGCAGGAGGTCGCCGACGAGGCGGTCGAGCTCGGCGCCGGGCTGCTGCTGACCCACCACCCCCTCTACCTGCGCGGCACCACCACGGTCTTCGCCGGTGCCTTCAAGGGCCGGGTCGTGCACGACCTGATCCGCGCCGGTACCGCCCTCCACGTGGCGCACACCAACGCCGACCGCGCCGACCCCGGCGTCTCCGACGCCCTCGCCCGGGCCCTCGGCCTGCGGATCACCGGCCCACTGATGCCCGACCACACCGACCCGGCCGGACGGCGGGGCCTGGGCCGGATCTGCGAACTGGACGCCCCCGAGCCGCTGGCCCGCTTCGCCGAGCGGGTGGCCGCACGGCTGCCCGCCACCGCGCAGGGCGTCCGGGCCGCGGGGGACCCGGACCGGCCGGTCCGCACCGTCGCGGTCTGCGGCGGCTCCGGCGACAGCCTCCTCGACCAGGTGCGGGCCGCCGGGGCCGACGCCTACGTCACCGCCGACCTGCGCCACCACCCGGCCTCCGAGGCCGTGCAGCACGGCGGCCCCCACGCGGGGCCGGCGCTGGTGGACGCCGCGCACTGGGCCACCGAATGGCCCTGGTGCGGGCAGGCCGCCGCCCAGCTCGACGCGGTGTCCCAGCGGCACGGCTGGGGGCTGCGCGTCCATGTCTCCCGTACGGTCACCGACCCCTGGACCGTCCACGCGGCGCCCGCCCCCGCCGAGGGCGCCGCCCCCACCACCACCATCACAGGAGCCCCCAACTGAACGCCGAGCCCGCCGACCAGATCCGCCTCCTCGACGTCCAGGCCCTCGACGTCCGGCTCACCCAGCTCGCCCACCGGCGCAAGAACCTGCCGGAGCACGCCGAGATCGAGGGACTGAACGCCGACCTCTCCCAGGTGCGCGACCTGCTGGTCGCCGCCCGGACGGAGGAGAGCGACACCGCCCGCGAGCAGACCAAGGCCGAGCAGGACGTCGACCAGGTGCGCAAGCGCGCCGCCCGAGACCGGCAGCGCCTGGACTCCGGCGCGGTCACCTCGCCCAAGGACCTGGAGAACCTCCAGCGCGAGATCGCCTCCCTCTCGCGGCGCCAGAGCGACCTGGAGGACGTCGTACTGGAGATCATGGAGCGCCGCGAGTCCGCCCAGGAGCGCGCGGCCGAGCTGGCGCAGCGGGTCGACTCCGTCCAGGCCCGGATCGACGACGCGGTGGCGCGGCGCGACGCGGCGCTGACGGAGATCGACGCCGAGACCGCCACCGTCACCAAGGAGCGCCAGGTCGTGGCCGCCTCGATCCCGGCCGACCTGACCAGGCTCTACGACAAGCTGCGCGGGCAGCAGGGCGGCGTCGGCGCGGCCCGCCTCTACCAGCGGCGCTGCGAGGGCTGCCGCCTGGAGCTGAACATCACCGAGCTGAACGATATCCGCCAGGCCCCGGCCGACGCGGTGGTGCGCTGCGAGAACTGCCGCCGGATCCTGGTGCGCACCCCCGAGTCGGGACTGTGATGCCGGACTCCCCGGACTCCCCGGACTCCCCGGACTCCCCGGACTCCCCGGACTCCCGCAGGACCTTCGTCGTCGAGGCCGACGGCGGCTCCCGCGGCAACCCGGGCCCGGCCGGCTACGGCGCGGTCGTCCGCGACGCCGGGACCGGGCGGACGCTGTCGGAGGCGGCCGAGTACATCGGCACCGCCACCAACAACGTCGCCGAGTACCGGGGCCTGGTCGCCGGACTGCGCGCGGCCCACGCGCTCGACCCGCAAGCCCTGGTGCGGGTCCGGATGGACTCCAAGCTGGTCGTCGAGCAGATGTCGGGCCGCTGGAAGATCAAGCACCCCGCCATGCGCCCGCTGGCGCTGGAGGCCGCCTCCGTCTTCCCGCCGGAGTCGGTCACCTACCAGTGGATCCCGCGCGAGGAGAACAAGCACGCCGACCGGCTGGCGAACGAGGCCATGGACGCCGGCCGCCGCGGCGAGGCGTGGCGGCCGGCCGACTCCACCGCCGATCTCGACGCCGGAGCCCACGCCGACACCCTTCCCGGCCTTCCCGCGGCTTCCGGGGCCCCGGCCACCCCCGAGAGCTCCGCCGAGGCGCGGGCGGCGGCGCGTGCCGCCGTACGCCAGGCCGTACGGGAGACCCACCGGACGGCCGCCGCCGCCGAGCGGGGCGCCGGAACGGACGACCCGACGGCCCTGACCGTGGCCGACGAACTGCCCGTGGAACCGGCGGAACCCGCGGATCGGGCGGCGCCCGCCGGGCAGGGGGAGCCGCGCGCCCCGCAGGTGGGCTGGGGCGCCGACATGGGCACCCCCACCACCCTCGTCCTGCTGCGCCACGGCGAGACCCCGCTCACCCCCCTCAAGCGGTTCTCCGGAAGCGGCGGCACCGACCCGGAGCTGTCGGCGACCGGGCTTCGCCAGGCCGAGGCGGCCGCCTCGGCCCTCGCGGCGCGCGGCACCGTCCAGCACGTGGTCAGCTCGCCGCTCATGCGCTGCCGCCAGACCGCGCGGGCGGTCGCCGACCGCCTGGGGCTGGGGGTCGAGGTCGAACACGACCTGCGCGAGGCCGACTTCGGCGCCTGGGAGGGGCTGACCTTCGCGGAGGTCCGCGAGCGGTACCCGGACGACCTGGACGCCTGGCTGGCCTCGACCGGGGCCGGGCCCACCGCGGGCGAGTCCTTCGACTGTGTCATCCGCCGCGTCGGGGCCGCCCGCGACCGGATCCTGGCCCGCCACGCCGGCCGCACGGTGCTGCTGGTCACCCATGTCACGCCGGTCAAGGCGCTGGCGTGCACGGCACTGGGCGCGCCGCCCGAGGCGCTGTTCCGCATGGAGCTGTCGGCGGCCTCGCTGTCGGCGGTGGCGTACTACGCGGACGGCAACGCCTCGCTGCGGCTGCTCAACGACACCGGCCACCTGCGCTGACACCCGCGCCGCCCGCACCGGCGCTCGCGGGGCCGCCCGCGCCCGTACCCGTGCCCGCGGCGGCGCCCAGCCGGGCCGCCTCGCGGGCCAGGCGCTCGATCCGCCCCCAGTCCCGCGCCCGCACCGCCTCCGGCGGCAGCATCCAACTGCCGCCCACACACGGCACGTTGGGCAGCGCCAGATAGTCCGCCGCCGAATCCGGCCCGATGCCGCCCGTCGGGCAGAACCGGGCCCGGGGCAGCGGTGAGGCCAGCGCCCGAAGATACGCCGGGCCGCCCGCCGCCCGGGCCGGGAAGAACTTCATCTCCGTCACCCCGCGCTCCAGCAGCGCCATGACCTCCGAGGCGGTCGAGACCCCCGGCAGCAGCGGTACGCCCGCCTCCCGCGCCGCCGCCAGCAGCCGGTCCGTCCAGCCGGGGCTGACCAGGAAGCGGGCGCCGGCGTCCCGGGCCGCCGCCGCCTGCTCCGGGGTGAGCACCGTGCCCGCGCCGACCACGGCCCGCGGCACCTCCGCCGCGACCCGGCGCACCGCCTCCACCGCGCCCTCCGTCCGCAGCGTGATCTCGACCGCGCGCAGCCCGCCCGCCACCAGCGCCCGCGCCAGGGGTACGGCCTCGGCCGGGCCGGCCCCGCCGCCGAGGACGACGACCGGCAGTACGGGGCCCAGGGCGAGCACGGAGGGCGGGGGCGTGTCTGTCATGGCGGCCATCCTGCCCACCCCGCCCATGCACCGCAACGCCCGTTGCGCATAACGCAACGACCCGGAGTCCGGCCGGAGTCCGGTCAGAGCTCGGTGACCACCACGTCCAGCCGCCACGGCGTCCCGCCCTTCGCCGGAGGCTCCACCTCCACCGTGTACCCCAGACCGCGCAGCGCCTCGGCCAGCTCCGCCGGGCGGCCCGGCTCGACGCCCTCGCGCAGCAGCGCGCGGACCATCCGTCCCTTGGTGGCCTTGTTGAAGTGGCTGACCACCGACCGCTTCTCCACACCGCCGACAATCTTCGAATGGAGCACCCGCACCGTCGCCGTCCGCCCGGCGAGTCCGCCCTTAGGCCTCCACATCGACCCGTACGCCGCCGACCGCAGGTCCAGCACCGGACCCTCGCCCGCCGCCTCGGGCAGCACCGACTCCAGCGGCTCCCGCCAGTACCGGCTTAGCGATCCCAGCGCGGGCAGCCGCACCCCGCCCGGGCAGCGGTAGGGCGGAATCGGGTCACCGGGCCGCACCGCGCCCCACAGCCCCGAGAACACCAGCAGCCACCGCCCGGCCCGCTCCCGCGCCGCCGCGTCCAGCGTGCCCAGGCCCAGCGCGTCGTAGAGCACACCGGTGTAGACCTCGCCCGCGGGGCGCGTCGGGGCCCCGCACAGCGCCGCGTTCCTCGCCACCTCGCCACGCAGGCCCTCGCTCAGCCCGAGCACCTCGCGCGCCTTCTCCTCGTCGGCCGAGCACAGCTCCACCAGCTCCGCCAGCACCGCCTCCCGCGCGGCCGTCAGCCCCGGCAGCGACAGCGCCCCCGGATCGAGCGCGGGACCGGACGCCCCGGCGGCCTTCCCCTCGGACGGTGGCAGCAGTACGAGCACGGCGGTTCTCCTCACAGGCGGTACCCGCGCCGGAGCACGTCCCTGCGCACCGGCGCCACAGCAGCGTATGCGCCCCGCCCACCCGCTCATCCGGCCGCCCCGCCACCCCGCCGCCCGGCCGGGGCATCGGTTCCGGCCGGTGCGGTACCCGGCGAGGCGTGAACCCTTTCCAGCGCAACCGGAAGGCCCGCGCGGCGCCCTCCCGCTCACCGCTGTGGGTGTGGCCGACCGTCGGGGGCACGGGCGCCCTGGCCGCCGCGGTCCTCCTGGACCAGATCAGGCCCCGGCGCGGAACGGGGCCGGCCAACCTCTGGCCGGGCGGCCGCGACGCGGCCTCCTCGATGCTCCAGGTGGTGGCCACCTCCTCGGTCACGGTGGCGACCCTGTCCCTCAGCGTCACCGTGGTGACCCTGCAACTGGCCTCCCAGCAGTTCTCCCCGCGGCTGCTGCGGCGCTACGCCCACGACCCGGTGCTCAAGGCCGTCCTGACGGTGCTGATCGCCACCGTGGTGTTCGCGCTGGCCACCCTGGCCTTCATGAGGTCGGGGCCGTCGCTGCCCGTGGTGGCGCTCTTCCTGGCCTCCGTGCTCGGCGTGGTGTCCCTGG
The DNA here is from genome assembly GCF_043660855.1 of Streptomyces shinuiensis. Classification (NCBI taxonomy): domain Bacteria; kingdom Bacillati; phylum Actinomycetota; class Actinomycetes; order Kitasatosporales; family Streptomycetaceae; genus Streptomyces; species Streptomyces shinuiensis. The sequence goes on from NZ_JBIHML010000001.1 coordinate 4,325,473, forward strand.
CCTCCGTGCTCGGCTTCCTCAACCACATCATCCGCAGGCTGCGGGTGGACTCCATGATGCTGGACACCCACCGTGAGACCAGCGACGCGATCCGCAGACGCCACCCCGCCCGCGACGACCCCTCCGCACATGTCCCGGACGCCCCGGACCCGGAACCGGCGCGCGGCGCGGTGGTACGCGCCCGCCGGAGCGGCTTCCTGCGGCTGACCGACGCACGGGCGCTGGTGGCGTGCGCGCGCGGCGGCGACACCTTCGTACGGATCGACGTCCGCCCCGGCGACCTGATCGTGGCGGGGAACCCGGTCGCGGTGGTGTGGGCGCGCGACCCTGCCGGGGGGACACCCGACCCCGGGGCCGACGGCACCGCCGAGGAGATCGAAGCGGCCCTGGGGACCGGCTTCGAGCGGACCCCCGACCAGGACGTGGCCTTCGGCTTCCGGCAACTGGAGGACATCGCGGTCAAGGCGATGTCCCCGGGGATCAACGACCCCGTCACCGCGTGCACCGCCGTCGGCCACATGGCGGACCTGCTGGTGCGGCTCGCGAGCCGCCGGCTGGGGGACATCCCGCACGAGGACGACGAAGGCATCGTGCGGGTGGTCGTGCCGGACCGGGACCTGCGCTACTACCTCGACCTCGCCTGCGGGCAGCTCAGGCGCTACTCCTCGGGTGAGCCCACCGTGCTCGCCGCCCTGCTGCGCATGCTCCGCGACCTGGCCGCGGCGGTGCGCGAGGAGGGTGGGGGGGACGGCTGGGAGGACGGCGGGGGAGACGCGGCGGAGGTCCGGCGGGCGGCGGAACTGGTCATGGACACCATGGACTCCTCCGTCGGCCCCGCGGACGCCGCGCAGGTGCACGATCTGCACGGACGTGTTCTGGCGGCGCTGGAGGGGCGCCTTCTCGACGCCTACACCGACCGCGGCGGCGAGACGCGGTCGGTGTGACGTGCTTCGTGTGGCGTGCCCGGTGTGACGGCCGGGCGGCCCCCGGGCGCCTACCGCAGTCCCGTCCCCGTTCCCGCCCCCGCCCGCAGCGCGGCCACCGCCGCACGCGGGTCGTCGGCGTACAGCCGCAGCACCCGAGCCCGCTCCCGGCCGCCGAGCGGACGGACGACCTCCACCGGCGCCTCCAGTTCCACCGTCACCGTGGTCCGCCCGCCCACGGACAGGTCCAGCAGCCCGCCGGCGACCTCCACCGGCCGCCCCGAGGGGAAGCGGTGCTCGACGCGGACGGCGGTCACCGACCCGGCGGGCACCGCCACGTCCACCAGCGCGCCGTAGCGCACCCGCAGCGAGCCGTCCGCGCCCACCACGTGCGGACGCACCGCACAGGCGGCGTGGAAGCCCAGCACCAGCAGCACGCTCCACACGTTCAGCACCAGCACCACCGTGTGCGCCACCGGCCACCCGGCCAGCAGCACCGCCAGCACGGCCGTCTCCACCACGGTCGCGAACAGCAGCCCGTACACCAGCGCCGCCTGCCCGCCCGCGTACGGCACCGGTGTGTCCCCGGCGCCCACCCCGTGCGGCCGCCGGGCCGCCCACCGCACCAGGCTCGCCACCCCCCGCGCCTCGTGCGCCAGCAGCCGCCGCACCGGCACGGGTACGGCCGCCGCGGCCGCCCGCACGGCCTCGCCCGCCGCCGCCCGGCCGCCCAGCCCCCGCCGACGCGCCGCCCGCCAGGCGCGCACCAGCACCGCCGCCCCGGCCACCAGCACACCCGCGACCGCCGCCTCGGCCACCGCGAGCACCGGCCACGGCACCCGCACCCCCGCCAGCAGGCACACCACCAGCGCGACCTCGGCCGGGACCACCGCCAGCGCGCCCCACCGCACCGCACGCCCCCGGCTCGCCGTACGCACCCGGCTCACCGGGCACGCTCCACCAGCAGCCGCATCGCCTGCCGCACCGCCTCCGCCTGGGCCGGTGCGAGGTCGGCGAACACTTCCCCGGCGAAACCGCCCCCGGCCGCCTCGCCGTTCAGGGGGGCTCCGGGAACGCCTCCGACCGCCTCCAGCACCTCGTCCGGCACACACTCCGCCACCGCCCGGGCCGCCCGCGCCACCCGTGGATCGTCCACGTCCGCCTCCGCCATCTCGTCCAGCAGGGTGTACACCTGATACATCCGGTCCATCGCCGCCGGATCGCCGCCCGCGGCACCGAGCGCCGCGACCACCTCCCGGCCGGCCTCCGGCGGCGCGGCCGTCTCCAGCAGGGCCAGCAGCTCCCGCTCCCTCGCGGCCATCACCGGCTCCGGTCCCGGCAGCCGGGCCCCGGCACGGGCCATCTCCCCGAAGAGCGCGGCCAGTTCGGTGGAGACCGGCCCCTCGGCGGGCAGCTCCCCGCGTTCGGCCAGCTCCAGCAGTTCCCGCACCCGGGCCCGGCGTTCGCGCAGCGCCTGCTCCTGCCGGGCCAGGTCCGCGTCCAGCTCGGACAGCACCTCGCACAGCTCGCGCCCCGCGTCCGGGCCCCGTCCGGCCAGGACATCGCCCACCTCCTCCAGGCTCAGCCCCAGCTCGGTCAGCCGCCGCACCCGCGTCAGCGCGACCGCGTCGCGCAGCCCGTACTCCCGGTAGCCGTTCGCCCGCCGCACGGGCTCGGGCAGCAGCCCCAGATGGTGGTAGTGCCGCACGGCGCGGGTGGTGACACCCGCCAGCGCGGCCAGCTCGCCGATCCTCATGACGCGAGTGAACACCTTGACGTCGCGGCAGGGTCAAGGCGATGCCGGGCACGGGCCGGTCGCCCGCCGCGCGTCCGCGCCGCCCGCGGCGGCGGGATAGCATGGGCGGCACGGCAGACGAGTCGTGCGGGCGGTCGCGGCGCTATCCCTCCGGGGTGAACGTCGAGGAACGTCCGGGCTCCACAGGGCAGGGTGGTGGGTAACGCCCACCCGGGGTGACCCGCGGGAAAGTGCCACAGAAAACAGACCGCCGGGGGCCTCACCGCCCCCGGTAAGGGTGAAACGGTGGTGTAAGAGACCACCAGCGCCCAGGGTGACCTGGGCGGCTCGGTAAACCCCACCCGGAGCAAGGTCAAGAGGGGCCACCGCCCCGGCAGGGACGGTGGCCCTGCGCGGATGACCGAGGGCTGCCCGCCCGAGTCCGCGGGTAGACCGCACGAGGCCGGTGGCAACACCGGTCCCAGATGGATGGCCGCCTCCCGGCGGGCCGCGAGGCCCGCCGGAGACAGAACCCGGCGTACAGCACGGCTCGTCTGCCACCGGCCGTTCCGACCTGCCGAAACCCCGGCCCCGCCCCCTCCGCCTCCGGGCGGTTCCGGGGAGTCCCGGCCGGAGGTGCGGGGCCGTCCCGGCCGCCGGGCCCGGCCGGGTGGCTGCGGCCGGAGTTCAGGAGACCGGGTTGAGGGAGGCCGTCTCCGACCGGTTGAGCAGGCCGAGTTGCACGATCTTCATCCCCGCCTGGAAACGCGTGCTGACGTTCAGGTGCTCCATGAGCGCGGCGGTGACACGGCTGAGTGTGCGCACAGAGACGCCCAGATGGCGGGCGATCACCTCGTCCTTGACGCCTTCGGCCAGCATGCGGGCGACGACCAGCTGCTGCGGCGATAACTCGACGGAGCGCGGCTCGTGTGCCGCGGTCAGGGTCTCGATCGGGTCCGCGGTGAACCAGCAGAAGTCGAAGATCGCCTGGAACGACCTGACGAGGTCCTTGCCGTGGACCGCGATGGCCCCCTCCGTGCTGTCCCTGGGGTCGATGGCCGTCAGGGCGGTCGTGCCGTCGAAGACCATCAGACGCAGGGGGAGGACAGGGGTGACCCTCACCTCGGCGCCTTCCGTCGTGGCGTCCAGGAGGTAGTCGCGCATGTAGTCCACCTCGGCGACGTGCCGCATGTAGAGGGCGCGGATCCTGACCCGCCTGCTGATGACCTCCTTGTCGCGCAGGAGCATGTCGTCGAGGAGTTCGAGCGGGGGGACGCCTCCCGGATGCATCACGCACTCGGTCTCGCGAATGAGGGCGATGGCGTCGTCGAGGAAGGCGTTCACCCGCTCCGGGCCCTGGAGGAATTCGATCTCGACGTGTTCGCGCTCGATGTCACGCAGCTCGCGGAAGTCCTGCAGGAGGGCGGTGATCGCCTCGCGGGTGCGGACGGCCTGCCGCTGGTAGCGGGTCGCCTGTGCGGTCTCGGCCGCGAAGAGCCGGGTCAGCGCCACCTCCGGGGCCGTGACGCGGTAGCCGGAGGGGGAGGCGGGGGAGGGGACGAGTAGGCCGAGGAGTTCCAGCTGCTCCAGGGCCTCCTCGATCTCCGCCGGGGACGCCTGCGTGGACTCCGCGAACTCCGCCACCTCCCAGGACGCCTGTACCCGGGCCACGCGGTACAGCTGGCGGGCGATGCCCGATATCGAGTGTCGATGCTTTTCGAGCAACGGATGCCCCCACGTCGTCAAGCACATACGCGTTCCACTTCGTAGTGTAAGCAAACTGTTCCCGCGGTAATTGCCTTGCGTTTTCCCCCCGAACGTTCCGCCCGCTGAGATGAGGGCCCTGCGCTGGCGGTCCGTGGACATGTCCGGTGGACGCGCGCACCACCCATGGACGCCTTCTCGTGAAGACGCGATGATCGGGGCATCGAGGCATCGGGGCGTGGCCCTGCGGACGTCCGACGCATCCGCACCGCTCGGCACTCCACGCAATCACGGTTGGAAGAGACGTCTTCATGGGCATCAACGTCGCGTTGGTCGGGTTCGGAGCCGCCGGGCGTGCGCACGCACGGGCCCTCCGCTCCTGTGCCGGTGTGAGGGTCCGGGGAGTGTGGGACCGCGATCCGGAGGTCGCCACGGAAGGGCTGCCCCGCTTCCCCCACGGGCAGGCGGTCCTTGACGACCCGGACATCCACCTGGTCTCGCTGTGCCTGCCGCCGGGTGAACAGATCGCCATGGCCGTCCCGGCGCTCGAGCGGGGCAAGGCGGTCCTCGTGGAGGAGCCGCCCACGAGCTCCGTCGGCGAGTTCGACGAGCTGGTCGCCCTCTCCCGGCGGTACGCCGCGCCGCTGGGCGTCATGCTGCAGCACCGGATGGCGCTGCCGAAGGACGCCTACGAGCTGGCGTGGAACAGATCCGCGACCGCCGTGCTCGAGGTGTCCGGGTTCAGGCCCACACGGCAGCACTCACGCCCCGCCCGGACGGCGCGGGAACTGTACGGCCTGCACTTCTTCGACCTCGCCTGCCAGCTGCTGGGGGATCCGGCGACGGTGCACTCGGTCGCCAGGCGCCGCGCGGGTGCGCACGGCGAAATGCGCGTCACCGGGGTCGTGGAGTTCGACTCCGGCATCCCGTTGTCCTTCACGTTCACCTCCGAGGCGGCCACGCAGTTCGTCCGGCTGGAGATCCTGGGCCCGGACGCGCGTCTGCTGCTGGCCGACGGAACGGTCTCCGTGGAGTGCCGGGACGGGCGGGACAAGCTCACGAGCCCCACCGAGGCGGACCTGATCCGCGCCGTGTACGAGGACATGGCGCAGGTCCTGCGGGGCGAATCGGCCGCTCCCGTCCTGTGCGGGCTGGACCGCAGCCGCGGTGGTCTCCTGATCCAGGGTGTGCTGGACTCCGCCCCCTGCGCGCCGGCGGTCCTGCACACCTCCCTGGCCGGGATATGAGAGCCGCCTGACCCGCGCGCCGGCGGAAGGGGGGCCGGCACCGGCCCCCCTTCCGCCGTGCTCCCGGGTCAGGCGGCCGCGTCCGGCTCCACCGGCTCCACCTCGATCCGCAGCTCGCGGACGACGCGCTCCACCGTCGCGTCGTACTCCTCCGGTGTGTCCGCGCCGAGCACCACGAAGACGCACCACTCCGAGGGGTGGGAGAAGTCCACCACGTCCCCGACCCGGCGCAGCCGCTGGGCGCTGAGGACGCCGTCGACCGCCACCATCTCCTCGACGGTGGGAATCGAGGTGATGCGGCCGGGGCCACCGGGGCGCAGGTGCAGGCCGCCGAGGTGGCGCCGGGTGGGCCGCGGCGCGGGGAGCGAGCCGTCGACCAGGCCCGCGCCCACCGCCCGGTAGACGTTCCGGCCCAGGTACTCGCTCAGCACACCGCCGATCCAGGCACCCGCGAGGCGCGTGGCGATCTCGGAGAAGACCAGCTCGCCGTCCGGCCGCTCGAAGAGTTCGAGGTGGGTCACCGCCCGCTCGATGCCCAGTGCCCGGTTGACGTCCCGGTGGAGGTCGAGCACGCGCTTGTACAGCTCGGGGGCGTCCTGAGGGTTGATCATCGTGCTGCCGTCGAGGGGAGGGGTCTCCTCACCGGAGCCGGCGATGCCTTCCAGCACCGAGAGCCGGGGCTCGAAGTACGCGCTGACGACGAGGAACAGCGGCTCGTCGCCGTTCCAGATCGCGTCGATGTGGAGCTCCCGCCCGGTGACGAACTCCTCGGCCATGAGCTGCCGCGACTTCACGAACGGTGCCGGGCCGAGCGCGTCGAGCCTGGGTTCCAGTTCCCCGGGGGAGCCGACGGTGACGGTGCCGATGGTCCCGCCGCCGGAGACCGGCTTGACGACGATCGGGAATCGCAGCCGTTCGGCGACCTCGGCCAGGTCCCGCCGGTCGGTCCGGTCGGGCAGTCCGGCCCAGGCCGCGGTGGGGACGCCGGCCGCGGCGACCCGGGCCTTCATCACCCGCTTGTCCCGGTAGGCCACGTGGCGCATCGGGTCGCCCTCGTCCCCGAGCAGCGTGGCGAGATAACCGGCACCGAACTGGCCGAACTCGGTCAGGCTGATGATCCGGTCGCCGGACACCCCGCGCAGGGACAGGTCGGCGGCGACGGCCGCGATCTCCTCCAGCGAGTCGAACTCGCTGACGCGGTAGACCCGGGCAGCCCCGGCCAGCAGATCCCAGTCCGGGTTCATGTACTCGACGTCGAAGTCGTCGAGTACCACGTAGACCTCGGAGCGGAGCTCCAGAAGCGAGCTGATCAGTTCGTGGTTCCACTTGCAGACGACGATCTGCTCCCGCCCTCGCGGGGTCATGTCAGCGGTCATGGGTTTCCTCCGCCATCTCGTATCGGAATGCGGCCCGCACGCGGTCGGCGACCTCACCGAGGCCGGCCACCGTCTCCGCCGTTATCAGGGCTTCGGTGAAGAAGTTCTCCTGGTCCAGCGTGAGGACTTCGAAGCGGTCGAACTGGTAGCCGTCGACCACGCCGGGGATCGCCTTGATCTCCTCGATCGGGGTGGCGCCGGTGACCTGGCCGATCCGGTCGACCTCGAAGGGGAGCAGCGCCAGCAGCTCCGTGTTCCTGGCGGTGTCCGCCAGGCCCTTGGCCTGCTCGCCGCCGAGTGCCGCCTGCACGATCGCGCGCACCGGGTCGACCCCGCAGGTGCGCAGGGTCGCGGTCCGGTGCAGACCTCCGCCGGGGCGCGGGTTGATCTCCACCAGTTCGCTGCGGCCGTCGGGCGGCACCCGGCCCTCCACGTGCAGCCAGCCGCCTGCCAGGTCCAGTGCGGTGCAGAGCGCGCTGATGTCCTCGACCGTCTCCTCGACGCCGCGGCGCACGTGTGCGGAGGGCGGCGGCGAGATCCGGAGGCCCGCGTCGTGGTGCCGGCGCTCGTCGTGCTGGGTCTTCTCCACGCAGAACAGCGCCCGGAAACGTCCGTCGAGGACCGGTCCGTCGATGGAGAACTCGGTCCCCTCGATGTACCGCTCGACGACGACCTCCAGTTCGGGCGTGGTCTTCGCGGCGATGTCGCCCAGGTGCCGGGACAGGTCCCCGGGGCCGTGCGCGAGCCGCACCAGCCGGGAGGCGCCCGAGTCCAGCGACGGCTTCACGATGACGGGGAACTCCGTGACCGAGCCGACGGGGAAGGAGCCGGCCGGCCCGGCGGCGAACGGCAGCGCGGACAGGCCGAGTCGCCGCATCTCGCCGCGCACCAGCGCCTTGCTGGTCAGGACCTCGCGTCCGGGCTCGCCGCCGGGCAGGCCGTAGTGGCGGGCGGTGCGGATCTGCCAGCCGATCAGCGGCTCGACGAGGTTCACGACGGCGGCGGGCACCACACCGGCCGCGTCGACCGCCGCGACCAGCTCGGGCAGACCGGCGCGGTCCCAGTCCACCACCACGTGCGCGTCGCAGGAGTCGCGGTTCATGTCGTCGGGGTCGGCGGACACCAGTACGGGCCGCATGCCCTCCTCCCGGAGCATTCCGGCCAGGATGCGCACACCGCCGGTGGACCGCTTGGAGAAGACGAGGACATCGGACGTGGCTGTCATGGACTCACCTTGTTCGTCTCTGATCTGATGGGGAGCCGCGTCGTCAGCCGGCGGCCGACGTGGGCAGGGACTCCGCGGTGGGGGCCGGCGGAGGGCGGAGGACGGCCAGGCGTATCCAGTAGCAGCTCAGGGCGAGTGTCGCCACGGCGCCGACCACGATCACCGGGCGGACCCCGACGAGTTCGGCCAGCAGTCCTCCGGTCAGGGCCGCGACCACGGCGGCTCCGTAGCCGAGCGCGTAGGTGGTCGCGTGCACCCTGCCCAGCAGGTGGTTGGGCGTCACCCGCTGCTGGTAGGAACCCAGGGCGATCTCCCACATGAAGATCGCCCCGCCGCAGGTGAAGAACGTGGCGATGGCCAGCCAGGGGCCCGACGCGAGCCCTAGCCCCAGCCTGCTGAGACCGGTGACGAGCAGGGTCAGCGCGAGCGTCCAGGGCACCCCGGCGCGGCGGACGAGCGCGGGGACCAGCAGGCCGCCCAGGAGGCTGCCCAGCGCGGCGGCGGTGAAGAGCAGGGCGTACTGGGCGTCGGTGAGACCGAGGTCCCGCTTGGCGAAGACCACCAGCAGCGCGGTGCCGGTCAGCATCAGATAGTTCAGCGCCGCGTCGCTGAGCGCGAGGGCGCGCAGCAGCGGGATGTCGCGGATGGCGCACAGCCCCTCGTGCAGCTCGCGCAGCATGGTGGAGGGCGACGGGGCCACGGAGGGCTCGCGGCCCGGAGGACTCTTGAGCACCGGGATCATCAGGGAGATCACGGCCGCTGCGAGGAACAGCCCGCCCTCGGCGAAGAACGGCGCGCTGACCGCGATCCCGAAGAGCACACCGGCGATCGGGGAGCCCAGCACCTGCTGGGAGAGCAGACGGGCCGCGAAGAAACGGGAGTTGGCCTTCTCCAGCAGTTCGGGGGGGACCGGGGTCGCGATCATGGCGAAGGTGGTGGACTCCGCGAAGAGCTCGGCGATCGAGAGCGCCGCGGTCACCGCGTAGATGTGCCAGAGGCTGACGGAACCGGAGAGCACCAGCAGGGCGAACGCCAGCACGAGCACCGTGCGCAGGGCGTTCGCCGCGGTCAGGATCCACCGGCGGTCGAAGCGGTCGACCAGCACCCCGATCACCGAGCCGAACAGCAGCCCCGGCAGCGCGGCGATCACCATGATCAGCGAGATGTCGACCGCGCTGCCGGTGATCGAGAACGCCAGCAGCGGCATGGCGACGAGCCGGATACCGTCGCCGAGGCTCGAGACGGTCGCCGAGGCGAAGACCGTCCAGTATCCGTGTCCGAACTTCCAGCCGGTCGATGTCCCGGACATGTCGCTCCGTGTCGGTGGGGGGCGGGGGCGTCGTCAGATGCTTCCGCGCAGGACGGCGGAGCAGCGTGCGGAGAGGTGGTCGGCGATCTCGCGGAGCACCCCGCGCAGCGTCGCGGGGTCGAGCGGGGACGGCGAGGTGAGGCTCAGGGTGAGCGTTATGGAGTGCTGTCCCTCGGGGAGCGAGGCCCCCCGCCAGGTGTCGAGCACGTCCGCGTCCATGTGCAGCGACTGCGGCAGGGAGGCCTCCTCGGCGATGCCGCACAGCTTCTCGGCGGACAGCGACGCGTCGCACAGGAAGGACAGGTCCACGGACCGGGTGCTCGTGGACTGGTGCCGCAGGCGGTCCAGATCGGCCCGGAACAGCGCGGCGACGTCCATGCCGGGAGCCTCCACGGCGCCCAGCCGCGCGATCCCGCCGATCAGTTCCTCGTCCGGGACGCCGAGCAGCCCGGACAGCCGCTCGGTGTACACCAGCGCCTTGCGGAGGATGGAGCCCTGCCCCCGGCTGGACGGTGCGATGCCCGCCCGGTAGAGCTGTACGAGCATTCCCACCAGGTCCGCGAGCTTGGCCTGCTCGGGGGTCTCCGGGCGCGATATGCGGCCCTCGGGCATGGAATCGATGACCCAGCGGCCCGCGGTGAGCCCGGCGGCCAGGGTCTCGACGCCGATGCCGAAACCGTAGGCCACGGTGCGGCCCTGCCACTCGAACGCGATCAGGTTGCCGAGGTCACGCCAGCGTCCGTCCGGCTGGACCAGGCAGAACGTCGCTCCCCGGCCGGTCATGCCCGCGTCCCCGAAGGTCCACTCGTAGAAGCCGTCCGGCTCGCTGTCGTAGCCCACCGGTCCGTCCCAGGCCCGGCGCCAGGCCCGGTCCAGATCCTGGTGGGCGGAGTGCACCTTGAAGGCGACGTCGGAGGGTCCGAGGTCGAGCCGCCGGCCGAAGTACCCGGCCACACGGTCGGTGAAGGGGTCCAGATCGGCGGCCGGCGCCATCGCGCCGAGCATCTCGAAGTGCAGGACGAACTCGGTGTGGAAGTCGGCCTCGAAGGTGGCCCGCAGGTTCTGGCTGCGGATGCAGGGCTGCCGGACGGTGACCCACCGGTCCAGGGGGAGGTCGCCCCGGATGTACGGCTTGAACGGCACGACCGCGGAGTTGGTGAACAAGATGGTGCGGTCCGTCCTCGGCACCGCCGGCTCCGGTGCCAGCCGTTCGGCCCCGGCATCGAGGAACCACGCGGCGAACCCGGCGCTCCACTCGTCCAGCCGGGCGCGCGCCGCTTCGGCGTCGGCCACGCGGTCTTCTTCGGTCCTCCGGAACACCTCATGCTCCTTTCGCGCGGGGCGGGGCGGTGCGGTCCCGGCCGGTGAGGCGTCGCAGCGCGGCGCCGCCGAGGCGTCCGAGGACCGCGTCACGCCTGTCGTCGCCGGGAAGCGGGATGACGAACAGCGCCGGATGCAGCCACCACAGGTGCCAGAAGGAGATCCCGAGGTAGCGCTTGGTCAGCAGGTGGAACCCGATGGCCGAGAGGCCGATGAGCCGGCGGTCGTGCCAGCGGGCCACCAGCAGCGGGAGGAAGGCCGTCTCGCCGAGCACGGTGAGGACCGCGATCGCGCGCATCAGCGGGTCGTTCCGGCTGATCTCGGCGCCCGCGGGCGTGCCGAGCACGGCCAGCGAGCCCTTGACCGTGCGGCCGCCGGTCATCCACTCCCCGCCGCCGTGCAGCAGTTTCGACAGCCCCGCCTGGGTGTAGATCGTGGCGGCCCCCAACTGCATCGACGCCAGCGCGACGGACTGCAGTTGGGCGGTGCGCTCCGAGTGCCCTCCCGCGACGGCGCCGGAGGGGGAGGGCCGCACGTCGGCCGCGGCCGCGGCGGCGACGAAGAGGCTGAGGTGGCTGTTGTAGTTCCAGAACCGCGGGTGGAAGTGGGCGACGTACGCCTGGGTGCCGATGAACCCCGCCGCGGCGGCGGCCCGGACCGCCGGGTGGCGGACACCGGCGGTCCACAGCGCCATGCCGACCAGCCCGGTGCCGCGCAGGGCCTCGTAGCCCCGGCGGCTCAGCCGGAACGGCCGCTTCCCCCGTACCTGCGGCGACATCACGGTGTCGTGGTGTTCCTCGAAGAACGAGCCGTCGGGCAGGTGCCAGAGGGTGCGGAGCGCGGCGGCGCCGAGCGCCGTCCTGGTCACCCTGATGCGGGCCGGTGCGTCGGCCTGCCGGAACAGGATGTCCGTGATCCTGCGCAGCATCAGTCCACCTCCCAGCGGTGGAGTGTCCGTTGTTCGTGGAGCGGTGCGTCGTCCGCGCGGGAGTAGTCGGCGATGTCCACCGACACCACCAGCATTTCCAGCCCGGTGAATCCGCGCGGGTCGATGGGCCGCTCGGAGGCGTGCACCTCGTCGAACGCCCTCCACGGCCTGGAGTTCAGCCGTTCCACGACCCGGCGGCAGAACCGGTCGCGCACCTCCCGGTCCTCGTTCTCCACCAGCACGTTCACGCAGATGTCCACCACGCGGAAGAACTCCAGGGGCAGCAGTCCGTAGACCGGGCGGAGCCCGCCCCAGCGCTCCCCGTCCCGCAGCCGTACCCGGAGCTGGGGGAGTCGCTCGGGCAGCACCTGGTTGAACATGTTGTTGGAGCAGACGGGCCAGCGGTTCCGGTCGCGCACGGTGTGCGCGAACTGCACCGCGGTCAGCCCCGCCAGCGCGACGGCGGCCAGTTGCGCGGCCCGTCGGACGGGTGAGCGGTGTGCTGTCGTCCGGAGGGTCATGGCGCCACCGCGCCGTCCAGGACGCTCAGAGTGCACCGCTCGCCCGCCGAGAGCGCCGCCCGTGCCCCGAAGGGGAGGCAGACCATCGGGTCGGTGTGCCCGAAGGGCAGGCCGCCGACGACCGGGCCGCGGAACCCCGCCGTCTCCCGGGCGACCAGCTCGGCCGCCTCCGGGGACCGGTCGAACGCGGGGTCGGGGAAGCGGCCCAGGCCCAGTCCCGAGATCCGCTCCAGCACCCCCGTCTGCCGCAGCTGGGTGAACTGGGCCGCCAGGACGGCCGGGTTGCAGGTGGTGCTCTCCAGCATCAGCAGTGCCCCGTCCAGGTCCGGCCAGTACCGGGTCCCGGCCAGCGACAGCAGCGTCTCGATGGTGCCGCCGATCAGGAAGCCGTGCGCCGCCCCGGGGTTCAGACAGCGGGCCGGCGGGCCGGGCAGAGCCGTCCGCGGGCGGTCGTCGGCCTCGTCCCAGGGCAGGAACTCGACCACCTGGTCGTCCGGTACGGGCACCGGTCCGAGCGGCTCGGGCGAGCCGAGGACCCGCTCGAACATCCGGCGGGTGTAGGGCAGGCTGCCGCCGTACTCGCCCCACTGGGGCAGCAGTTGGGGGCCGAGCACCACACCCAGCCGTGTGCGCTGCCAGACGGCGACCAGCAGCGCGGTGGTGTCGCTGTAGCCGACCAGCGGTTTGGGGTGGGCCCGGATGAGGTCGTAGTCGAGCAGGTCGAGCAACTGGCCGGCGCTGTGCCCTCCGATGGCCGTCATGACGACGCGGACCCGGTCGTCGAGGAACAGCTCGTGGAGGTCGGCGGCCCGCTCCTGCGGCGAACCCGCCGTGTACCCGGTGTCGCGCAGCCAGTTGCGGCCGCCGCGGACCTCGTAGCCGAGCTCCCGCAGATGTGCCAGGGCCCGGTCGCGGCGGCGCGGGTAGCGGGCGGCGTGGGGCATGGAGGGGGAGCAGATGCCGATGGTGTCCCCCGGCCGCAGCGGCGGGGGCCGCAGGACCGGGGGCACCATGGCCGTGGGTTCGAACGACACGACTGCCCGCCTCAGGCCCCGCGCCTGGCGACGAAGAACAGGTTGTTGCCGCGCTCGGCCATCGAGGCCTCGCCCATGAGGTGGAGTTCCAGCTCGCGGATCCGCTCGTAGTGCTCCGGGTCGGAGAGCGTGCGGAGGACTCCTGAGCTGGACCCCTCCAGCTGGGTCTCCTGGTAGCCCGGGTAGACCAGCACGGGGAAGCCGGTGCGGACCTGGGTGTGCAGGCCGGCGCGCGCCAGGTCGCCCTGGAGCTCCACGGGGGTGAACAGGTGCATGGAGGGCATGTCCGGTGTGAAGCGGCCCTTGCGGTCCAGCACCGCCGACCGGGCCTCTTCGAGGTTGCCCACCGTGATGTTGAAGAAGGCGGTGTGGTAGCGGTTGGGCAGCACCAGGGCCATCTGGGCGCCGATGTTCATCAGCGAGCCGAGCTGGCGCAGCACCTCGGTGGGCCGCGCGACGAAGCCCAGCACGTTGTGGAAGCTGATGACCAGGTCGAAGCTCTGCCCGGCGAGATCGGCGGCGACGTTCATCAGGTCGCCGTTGACGATGGTCAGACGGTCCTGGTAGCCGCCGCGCTCGGCCTTCTCGGCCGCGTGCCGGGACATGTCGGGGCTCAGGTCGTACAGCACGCCGGTGAGGTCCGGCCTGGCCCGCAGGATGCGGTCGCTCCAGCGGCCGGTGCCGCCGCCCGCGTCCAGCAGGCGCCCGCCCTGGGGGAGGGAGGGCAGCACATAGCGCTCCAGCGCCTCCCACAGCAGCTCGTCGGAGAGCCGCCAGTAGACCTGCTCGTCGACCAGGTCGTACCCGTCGGCCTTGGCGCGGAAGTATCCGATCACCTCCTCCTCGGCGCCGGGGCTCTCGTGGGGGGCAGTGACCTCGGAGGTCTGGGACATCGGCGGCGTTTTCCTCTCGGATGACGGTGGTGCGGCGGGTCAGGGAAGGATCTGGGAACCGTTGAAACGGAGCAGCAGCGCGAGATCGCGGATGTCGTCGTGCTTCGTCGCCCAGAGGAGGAAGCGCTCGATCCCGAGGCCGAAGCCGGAGGTACGCAGCGGGTGGCGTTCCTTCATGATCGTGTACCACTCGTAGCTGTCGGCGGACACCTCGTGCAGGTCCAGGGCCTCGCGCAGGGACGTGCCGTCCGCGTGGCGTTCTCCGGAACCGACGGTCTCACCGATGCCGAACAGCAGGTCGGCGCTGAGGGCCTTGGTCCGGTCCGAGGCGTCGAAGGCCTGGTAGAAGGGCACGCTCAGGTGGTCGGGGTGGGTCACCCAGACGTATCCGCCGAACCGTTCCATCAGCACCTGCTCACCCGCCCGGGTGAGGCTGCGGCAGCCGGGGAACATCTCCTTCACGTACCGCGGGTCGGCGTTCAGCAGGTCCGCCGCCTCGTCGAAGGTGATGCGCGGCAGGGCCGGGGAGCCGGCCAGCTCCTCCAGGTGCGAGACGGTCCCGGCCATCTCCCGGACCGCGGCGCCGCTGTGCTCCAGGAGCCCGGCGGCCAGGTCGCGCAGGTACTCCTCCACGGTCCGCATGACGTCGTCGAGGCCGCCGACGATCTCGGCCTCGCTGTGGAAGAACTGGCACAGGTGGGTCTTGTCGGCCGGCTCGCCGCGGAAGGACGGCATCAGGTAGTAGGAGCCCTTGGGCGCCAGGCGGCAGCCGAACTCGAGCATGAACTGCATCGAGTCGGCGAGGTAGGTCGGGACGCCCTCGAGTTCCACCATCACGGGGCTGCTGTCACTGCCGCGCCCCATCGGGCTGGAGATGGAGCCCGTGGTGATCGGCAGGTGCAGGCAGCGGGTCCCGCGCTGCGTCCAGAAGGACGTGGTGCGGTGCGTGATGACGTCCTGGAGCAGGGTCAGGTGGCGGTACCACGGGTTCTCCAGAACCGTCAGGAAGTGCTTGTCCGGGTCATTCCAGGAGCCCGGTGCGGAAACAGCGTGAGCGGGCATGGGAGTCCTTTGCTCGTGATGCGACGGACGAGTCGCGGCCTTCCCGCCGGCGCCGGGGCGGACCCCTCCGGGCCGCAGCCGCGTTCCACCATCCTCAGCGGCCGATCAACCAGCGGTCTACAGAGGCGGCTTGCGTTTGGACGCCATGTCCGACCCACGCCGCCCGCCGGGGGGTGTCCGCCATATGGTCGCGAGAGCGGCCGGCGGCCAGGCGGCCGATGTCTCACTTCCCGGGACCAGGCGGGAGGCGGATGGGAACGTGCCAGGGCGTTGACGGGCCACTGTGCGGGTTGGGAACCCCGCGGCCGGGTGTGACAGCATGAATACCGCAGTCGTACAACGCCGTTGGTAAGCTCTTTCGTCGTCGGCCGGCCGGTCGGCCGGGCCCGGTGCCCGCCTCTGGGGCGAGTGCGGGACGAGCGTCGGCCCCGTGCCGCTGTGCGTAACGCGCGACGGCCGACCGGCTCCAGCTCCAATCGGTCTCACACCGCAGACGGCCGGTGGGCTCCGGCCGACGGATCGAGCAATGGAGTGGGTGAGTTGACAGACATCGAGGACCTGCGGCGCTCCTTCCACGAGGAGTTGTCCAAGGCCACACAACGTGTCGAGCTGGAGGCGCTACGCACCGCCTTCCTCGGCCGCCGAAGCGTTCTCAAGGAGGAGTTCCGCCGCCTCTCGCAGATGCCCGAGGACGAGCGCCGGAGTTACGCGGCCGAGCTGAACGAGCTCTCCCGGCACATCAAGAGCGAGATCGACGCCGCCGGCGAGACCGCTCGCAAGGCGGAGACGGCGAAGCAGCTCGAGGCCGAGTGGCTCGACATCACCCTTCCGGGACAGGTGACGCGTACCGGCTCCTGGCACCCGCTCACCCAGGTCGAGCAGCGCTGCCTGACCGTCCTGCGCCGGCTCGGCTTCGAGCGCGGCGACGGGCCGGAGGTCGAGGACGCCTACCACAACTTCGACGCCCTCAACATCCCGAAGCACCACCCGGCCCGCGACATGCAGGACACCTTCTGGCTCGACGCCGAGAAGCTGCTGCGCTCGCACACCACCACGATCCAGGCACGGGTCCTGGGGGAACGGCGGGAACCGCCGATCAAGATCGCGGCAGCGGGCCGCGTCTACCGGAACGAGGCGGTGGACGCCACCCACCTGGCGATGTTCCACCAGCTCGAGGGCTTCTGGCTGGAGCCCGGGCTGAACGTCGGGCACCTGAAGAGCCTGGTCGTCTTCATGGCGACCGCCCTGTACGGCGAGCACGTCAAGTTCCGCTTCAAGCCCAAGTACTACCCGTACACCGAGCCCTCGCTGGGCCTCGACATCGCCTGCACCAACTGCGGCGGGGACGGCTGCGACGCCTGCCACCAGATCGGCTGGGTGACCATCATCGGCGCCGGCATGATCCACCCGGCCGTCCTGCGCGAGTTCGGCTACGACCGGGACGGGATCACCGGCATCGCCTTCGGCTGGGGCACGACCAGGATGACCGCGCAGTGGCTGGGCGTCTCCAAAGTACGACCGCTCTACAGTTCGGACCAGCGCTTGCTGGACTACCTTCACCGAGGCCGCCAGTGAAACTCACGATCACAGGTCTGCGTGCCCTCCTCCCGGGACTCACGGACGACCCCGCCGCCTTCCGCAACGCTCTGGACGAATCCGGCCTGGAGGTCAAGAGCATCGTCGCCGCGGGCGCCGACACCTCGGTGACCCTGGAGTTCCTCGCCAACCGCGGTGACCACCGCTGCTACGCGGGCGTCGCCCGCGAGCTCGCAGCCCGCCTCGGTCTCCCTCTCGCCCCGCTCGACGTCGACCCGCCGGAGGTCGGCGCCGGGCCGCCGGCCTCGGTGTCCTCCCCTCTCTGCCTGGCCTACACGCTCACCCCGCTGGAGGTCTTCGACGCGACGGCGGACCTCCCCCCGGACACCGTCGGGCGGCTGAAGACGTCCGCCGCGCACACCGGGGTCGCCGTGCTCGACGCGGCGGAGGCCGCCAACACCGAACTCGGGCAGCCGGTCCAGGTGTACGACGCCGACCGGGTGGTGGGCGCCGTCGAGGTGCGGGGGAGCCGTCCCGGGGAGTCCTTCCGGCCCGTCGGCGCGGAGGAGGCACGGGAGCTTCCCGAGGCCACGCTGGTGGTCGCCGACGAGGAGAAGATCCTCTCGGTGGCGGGCGTGATCGGCGGCGAGGACTCCCGCGTCACCGCCGGCACCCGGAGGGTGCTGTTGGAGTCGGCCTGCTACGACCCGGTGTCCGTCCGGCTCGCGGCGACCGGGATGGGTCTGTCCAACGCGATGTCCCAGCGCTTCGAGCGCGGCGCCGACCCGACGGCCGTGCACGCCGGGGCAGGACGGGCGCTGGCGCTGCTGGACGCGGTCAAGGCCGCCCGCCGCTCCGGGCCCACCCGCGAGGCGCGGGCGTGGGAGGGCACCCTGCCCACGCTCCCCGTCGACGCGGCGCGGGCCTCGGCGTTCCTGGGCACCGGCCTGGACGCCGCGGAGGTCGCCGAGCGGCTGGCGGCGTACGGTTTCCGTGAGGTCGCGAGGGGAGAGTTCGAGGTCCCCGGCACCCGTGTCTGGGACGTCAGGGAGACCGAGGACCTCTACGAGGAGATCGGCCGGCACATCGGCTTCGACGAGCTGCCGGCCGCGCCGCTGCCGGCGAGCACGGGTGCGGTGCTCACGCCCCGGGAGGCCCTGGTCGCGGCGGTCGGCGGCGTACTGGTCGGCCTGGGCTTCCAGGAGACGTTCACCGACGGCTTCTACGGCAAGGACACGCTGAAGCTGCTCGGCCCGCCGGACGGGCACCCGCTCGCCGCGCACGTGGGCATCGCGAACGCCGAGGACCGCCGTTACTCGATGCTGAAGAACAACTGCCTGGCCCAGGCGGTGGCGGCGGTCGGCGCCAACCTGCGGTTCAAGCAGGAGCGCATCCGCCTGTTCGAGGTCACGAGGGTCTTCGAGCCCGCCGCCGGCGCCGAGAACGGTCTCTGCCGCGAGCGCCCGGTGCTCTGGGCGATCGCCTCCGGCGCGCTCCAGGACGACCTGTGGTCCGGCAAGCCGGCCGTCGCGGACTTCTTCTTCCTGCGCGGCGCGGCCGAGGAGTGCGCGCTGCGGTGCGGTCTGGAGCTGTCCGTCGAGCGGCTGCCGGAGCGGCATCCGCTGGCGGACTTCCTGCATCCGCACCGCAGTGCCCTGCTGCTGGCCGACGGGGTGCCGGCGGGTGTGTGCGGCGAGGTGCATCCCGATGTGCGGCGCCGCGCCGCCCTGGGCGGCAAGCGGCCCGTCTACCTGGAGTTCGACCTCGGCGCCTGGTCGGTGCGGTCCGACCGGGGGCCGCGGGCGCCGTTCCGGGAGGACCCGGCGGTCGAGAAGATGCTGGACTTCGTCCTTCCTCGCCCGGTGCCGAGCGAGGCCGTCCTCGCGGTCATGCGGGAGGCCGCGCCGGACTGGCTGCGTTCCATCGAGGTCACCGACGTGTTCCTGCCGGACCCGGCGGACACCACGCGGCGTTCCGTCACCTACCTGCTCCGGTTCGACAGCGAGCCGGCGCGTCCCGCCGAGAAGTTCGGTGACGTGCTGGACCTGCTGGTCGGCGCCGTGACGGACCGTTTCGGTCCGGACGGCGTCCACCTGCGGACCTGACCCCGCGCCGGTCCCCGAGGTCCTGGCCGTCCCCCGGCGGCCAGGGCCTTCCCGCCGCCGGCGGGGTTGGCGTCTGCCTGCCATGGCCGGAGGGCGCAAGGGGGTACGTCTGGACCGCTTCGTCCACCGGACGCAGGATGAGGCCAGGGGGGATGCGGTAGAACTACCGCTTTCATCAATGGAGTTGATGCCCTCCTTCGTGTGAGGAAACATCATCCGACGGGGGACCGCCATGTCCAAGTGGCTCAGGAACACCTTCACCGCCGCGGCTCTGCTCTCCGGCTCCGCTCTCATCGGTCTCGCGGCGGCCGGTCCGGCCGCGGCCGGGGAGTGCCCGCTCTCCGCCGGGGCGCCGACGGCGCAGGAGCACACATCGGCCGCCTCCATCAACGGCTGGTGGTGACAGGCCCGTTCCGGACGCCTCCGGGGCGGCTCCACCGCCCGGCGTCGTTCCGGGCGAGGTGACCGCCCACGCCCGTACGGCCCGGCGGCGGAGCCCCGGCCCCGGTCGCTCACGCGCCTCCCGGGAGGCGCCTGAGCGACCGGGGCCGGGCCGTGTCCGGGTGCCGGAGGCCCCGGGGGCGCGGCGCCCGCGGCCGCCCGGAGGGGCTCCCCCGAGGCGGGCCGGGGGCCGCCACGCTCGGTGAGCGGCCCGTGCGCGCCGGAACGGCGGTCCCCGCCCGGGCGCCGGTCGGCGCCGATAATGCCGGTACGCGACGGAAGGACTACCCCCATGAGCTCCGAGGCGTTCAGGGACCACGGGCCGCGCCCCCACGCGCTGGACATCGAGCAGGCGACCCTGACCAACGACCGCTTCCGCACCACGCTGTGGACCGGCACCAACCTCCAGCTGACGGTGATGAGCCTCGGGCCGGGCGGCGAGACCGGCCCGGAGACGCACATCGACCGCGACCGGTTCCTGCGGGTGGAGGCCGGGCGGGGCCGGGTGCTGATGGGGCCGGACAGGGACCGGATGTCCTTCGACCGGGAGGTCGTCGACGACTGGGTGGTCCTTGTTCCGGCCGGGACCTGGCACAACGTGGTCAACACCGGCGACGAGCCACTGAAGCTGTACTCCCTCCACGCCCCGCCCGGGCACCCGCACGGCGCCGTGCACCGCACGAAGGCCGACGCGGAGGCCGCCGAGGAGGCGGAGCGGGCCGGGGGGCCCGGCGAGTACGCCGGAGAGTGACCGAAGGACACCCTTGGCCGGTGTGACGGCGCGTGTCATGCTCGCGGCACAGTGAGGCCGGGCAGCCGCCGGGGCGCCCGGGCGGGAGGGCGGGGAGGGGCTGCATGGTGGCGGTACGCGGGGTGCTGTTCGACATCGACGACACGCTGTTCGACTACTCGGGTTCGGACGAGGCCGGGCTGCTGGCCCACCTCCGGGCCGAGGGCCTGCTGCACCGCTTCCCCGAGCCCGCCGCGGCCGTCCGGCTCTGGCGGGAGGTCACCCGGGCCGAGTACGCCCGCTACACCGCCGGCGAGATCACCTTCGCCGCCCACCGGTGCGCCCGGGTGCGCCGGTTCCTGGCCCGCCTCGGGCAGCCGGACGCGCAGGGCATGCCGGACCAGGAGGCCGGCGCGTGGTTCGCCGGCTACACGGACCGCCGGGACGCCGCCCGCAGGGCCGTGGACGGCGCCTCGGCCGTCCTGACCGATTTCGCGCCCCGCTACCGCCTCGGAGCGGTCTCCAACTCCTCACTGCCGCACCAGCGCGAGAAGCTGGAGGCCATCGGCCTGCTGGGGTACTTCGGGGACGCGCTGGTCTGCTCGGTGGAGCACGGTGAGGCCAAGCCCGCGCCGGGCATCTTCCTGGCGGGCTGCGCCCTGCTGGGCCTTGAGCCGTGCGAGGTGGCCTACGTCGGCAACGACCACGAGGTCGACGCGGTGGGGGCGCGGGACGCGGGCCTGCACGCGTACTGGCTGGACCGCGGGGACACCGGCTGGGGCGGCACCCGGCAGGGGGCGCCCGCCGAGGGCGTGCGCGTCATCCGCTCCCTGGCCGAGCTGCCCGCCGCCCTCGCCGCCCCCGCCGGCTGAGGCTTACCGTCTCAGGCGCGCCGCAGCGAATCCGGCGACAGCTCCGACGGCGTGCGGTGGCCGGACAGCCCCAGCGTCAGGTCCAGATCGGCCAGCAGGGAGCGCAGCACATGCCGTACGCCCTCCTCGCCGCCGTGCGCCAGGCCGTAGGCGTACGGGCGGCCGATCAGCACCGCCCGCGCGCCCAGCGCCAGTGCCTTGAGGGCGTCCGCGCCGGTGCGCACCCCGGAGTCGAACAGCACCTCGATCCGGTCGCCGACCGCCGCGGCGATCTCCGGCAGCATCTCCAGCGAGGCCACCGCGCCGTCCACCTGCCGGCCGCCGTGGTTGGAGACCACGACGCCGTCCATGCCGGCGTCGGCCGCCCGCCGGGCGTCGTCCGGGTGCTGGACGCCCTTGAGGACGATGGGACCGTCCCAGTGCTCGCGCAGGAACGGCAGCCGGTCCCAGGACTTGTCGGTGCCGGTGAACATCGGCACCCAGCGCAGCACCGCGGAGATCAGGTCCTCTTCCGGCGACTTGTCCAGCCCGGCGAGGAAGGCCGGGTCGGAGAAGGGGATCGCCGTGCCCACGCCCCGGATGAACGGCAGGTAGGACAGGTCCAGGTCGTGCGGGCGCCAGGCCAGGGTCCAGGTGTCGAGGGTGACCACGAGCGTGGTGAAGCCCGCCGCCTTCGCCCGCCGCAGGATGCTGACGCAGACGTCGTCCTCGTTCGGCCAGTAGAGCTGGTACCAGCGCGGCCCGTCGCCGCCCGCCCGCGCGACCTCCTCGACGGTGTGGGAGGAGGCGGTGGACAGGATCATGGGCACGCCCAGGGCGGACGCGGCCCGCGCGGTGGCCAGTTCGCCGTCGGGGTGGACGATCGACTGCACACCGATGGGCGCCAGCAGCACGGGCGCGGGCATCTCGGTGCCCAGCACGGTGGTGCCCAGGTCGCGCACCGTGGCGTCGCGCAGCATGCGCGGGACGATCCGCCACCGGTCGAACGCCTCCCGGTTGGCGCGGTCCGTGGCGCCGGACCCGGCGGCCCCGGCCACGTACCGGAACGGCCCGTCCTCCAGCCGCTCGCGGGCCGAGGCCTCCAGGGCGGTGAGGTCGGTGGTGAACGGCGGGAGCTGTCCGCCCAGGCCGTTCAGGTAGATCTCGCTCTGGTACGCGCCGAAGTTCGCGCCCGGCACGCCCCGGGCATCCTGTGCGCCCCGGGCATCCTGTGCCGCGCCCGGTATCCCGGCCGGTCCGCCCGACTCGTCCATGTTCCGTCCGTCCCTTCCCTCGGTTCCCCGCATCACCCGATGCGGGCCGCCGCTCCCGACACCCGCACGCGCGGGTCGTCCTCGCGCAGCCCGACCTCCAGCAGTCCGGGCCGGCCCATGTCGTGCCCCTGGTGGAGGGTGAGGACCGCCGGCGCGGTGACCAGGCCCAGGGCGCGAAGATACCCGCCGAAAGCCGCCGCGGCCGCCCCCGTGGCGGGATCCTCCACCACGCCTCCGACCGGGAACGGGTCGCGGACGTGGAAGACCGTGCCCGGTCCCGCCCCCGTCCCGCCGCCCGGCTCCCCCTCGCGCCAGACCAGTTGGAGGGTGGTCAGGTCCAGCCGCAGCATCAGCGCCCGCAGCCGCCCGAAGTCGTAGTCCAGTGCGGCCAGCCGCTCGCGGGTCGCGGCGGCGAGCACCAGGTGCCGGGCTCCGGCGTAGGCGATGCGGGCGGGCAGCAGGGGGTCCAGCTCGCCGGCCTGCCAGCCGAGCGCGGCCAGCGCCTCGGCCAGGTCGTCCCCGCCGATCTCGGCCACGTACGGCTCGACGCTGGTCAGCGTGGCGCGCAGGGCGCCGCCGTCCTCGGCGACCGTGACGGGCACGGTCCCGGCCGGGGTGGCGAAGACCAGCTCGCCCGGCCCGATCCGCTCGGCGAGCGCGACGGCGGCGGCCACCGTGGCATGCCCGCAGAAGGGCACCTCGGCGGCCGGGCTGAAGTAGCGCACGGTGAAGCCGCGCCCCGGGTCCGCGCCCGGGTCCCCGTCCGAGGGCGGGGGAGTGAGGAAGGCCGTCTCCGAGTAGCCGACCCCGGCGGCGATCGCGAGCATCCGCGCCTCGTCCAGGCCGCGCGCGTCGAGGACGACTCCGGCCGGGTTGCCGCCGTCCGGGTCGGATGAGAAAGCCGTGTAGCGCAGTACGTCCGGGGCCCCGGACCCCGTCTCCGTGGTGGTCATGTCCGGCCCAACCCCGCGCCGCCCGGCCCGTATTCCGGCCCCGCGCCGGAGGGCGGAACGCGTCCCGCCGCACGGTTCGCGTCACCCGCCCGCCATAAAAGCGTCGTGTACGCGCCAACGTGTTGCCGTCGCGCCGCCGCCCCGGAACGCTGCAATCATGTGCATGACGCACTCGCCGAGCGCCGACGCAGAACTCAGAGCCGCCGCACGCCACCCGGGCCGCCGCCGCTTCCTGACCGTCACCGCAGCGGCCGCCGCCCTGGCCCTGAGCACCAACCTGCCCTCCACCGCCCACGCCGCCCCCGCCCTCGACCCCGCCCGGATCACCGGCGACCCCTTCACCCTGGGCGTCGCCTCCGGAGACCCGCGCCACGACTCCGTGGTGCTGTGGACCCGCCTGGCCCCCAGGCCGTACGAGCCGGACGGCGGGCTGC
Source organism: Streptomyces shinuiensis (assembly GCF_043660855.1). Taxonomy (NCBI): domain Bacteria; kingdom Bacillati; phylum Actinomycetota; class Actinomycetes; order Kitasatosporales; family Streptomycetaceae; genus Streptomyces; species Streptomyces shinuiensis. The sequence goes on from NZ_JBIHML010000001.1 coordinate 4,349,074, forward strand.
CCGCCGAGCGCGTCACCGTCTTCTGGGAGATCGCCCGCGACGAGCGCTTCCGCCACGTGGCCGCGCGCGGCGCGGCCGTCGCCCACCCCGAGTTCCACCACACCGTGCACGTGGAGGCCGGCGGCCTCGCCCCCGGCCGCGACTACCACTACCGCTTCCGCGCCGGCCGCTGGATCAGCCCCGCCGGCCGCACCCGCACCGCCCCCGCGCCCGGTGCGGTGCCGGCCTCGCTGAACTTCGCCCTCGCCTCCTGCCAGGCCTACCACCACGGCTACTACACCGCCTTCGGCCACCTGGCCCGCGAGGAGGACGTCGACGCCGTCCTCCACCTGGGCGACTACCTCTACGAGTACGCCGTCGACTCCGCCGGCGGCGACCGCAAGTACACCGGCCGCACGCTGCCGGAGGTGTTCGCCCGGGAGACGGTGACGCTGGAGGACTACCGGCTGCGGTACGCCCTCTACAAGACCGACCCCGACCTCATGGCCGCCCACGCCGCCCACCCGTGGATCGTCACCTGGGACGACCACGAGACGGAGAACAACTACGCGGGCGGCATACCGGAGAACAACGTGCCGCCGGAGGAGTTCCTCGTCCGCCGCGCCGCCGCCTACCGCGCGTACTACGAGAACATGCCGCTGCGCCGCCCCCAGCGCCCCCGGGGTCCCGACCTGAGGCTCTACCGGCGCCTGCACTACGGCCGCCTGGCGCAGCTCGACGTGCTCGACACCCGCCAGTACCGCGACAACCAGGCCAACGGCGACGGCTGGAAGGTGCCCACGCCCGAGTCCCAGGACCCCTCGCGCACCATGCTCGGCGCCACCCAGGAGCGCTGGCTGGCAGACGGCTGGCGCCGCTCGCGGGCGCTGTGGAACGTGGTGCCGCAGCAGGTCGTCCTCTCCCGCCGCCGCAACCGGACCGAGGGCCCCTGGCCGGTCTCCATGGACGCCTGGGACGGCTACCCCGGCGCCCGCGAGCGCTTCCTGGCGGACGCGGAGGCGGCCGGCGCGGACAACCTCGTCGTCCTCACCGGCGACGTCCACGTCCACTACGGGCTGGACGTCAAGCGGGACTTCGACGACCCGGACTCGCGCACCGCCGGTGTGGAGATCGTCACATCCTCCATCACCAGCGGCCGGGACGGCGCGGAGCGGCCCGCCAACTGGCAGACGCTGATGACCGCCAACCCGCACCTGCGCTACTACAACGGGCGGCGCGGCTACGTGATGCTCGGCCTGGACCGCGAGCGGCTGCGCGCCGACTACCGCACGGTGCCGGCCGTGACCACCCCGGGCGCGCCGGTCACCACCGCGGCGTCCTTCGTCTCGCCCGCCGGGGAGCCGGGGCTGCTGCCGGCCTGACCCGGCCTGACCCGGCCTGACCCGGGCGCCCCGGGCGGGTCGGCCGGGCGGTTTGTCCGGGTACTGGACAAAGGCGGTGCGCCGGAGCCGGGAAACCTGGGATGATCGGACGGTTCCGTCGAATCTGGAGAGGTGAATGACCGACCCCGGCCCGTCCCCGGCCGCCGCCGAGCCCGAGATACCCCAGCAGCTCCCCGCGCCCCCGGCCCCCGGCCCCCGGGAGCCCGGGCCGCCGGGGTCCGGCCCCCTGAAGGCCGGTCGGGGAGCGGACCGCAGCCCGCGGCCGGCCCGGCCCACCGGCCCCGCCCGCGCCGGACTGCTGATCACCCTCATCCTCGGCAGCCTCACCGCCCTTCCCGCGCTGTCGATGGACATGTACCTCCCGGCGCTGCCCGACGTCGGCACCGCCTACGGCAGCCCGGCCGCCCAGGTGCAGCTCACCCTCACCGCCTGCCTGCTGGGCCTGGCCGTCGGCCAGCTCGTCATCGGCCCCATGAGCGACCGCTTCGGCCGCCGCCGCCCGCTGCTGGCGGGCATGGCCGGTTACGTCCTGGCCAGCACCGCCTGCGCACTGGCGCCGGGCATCCACTCCCTGACCGCCTTCCGGCTGCTGCAGGGCCTGGCGGGGGCGGCGGGCATCGTGATCGCCCGGGCGGTCGTGCGCGACCTGTACGACGGGCTGGCCATGGCCCGCTTCTTCTCCACCCTGATGCTGATCTCCGGCGCCGCCCCGGTCCTGGCACCGGTCTTCGGCGGGCAGGTGCTGCGGTTCACCGACTGGCGCGGCGTCTTCCTCGTGCTCGCCGCCTTCGGTCTCGTCCTCGCCCTCGTCACCGCCTGGCGGCTGCCGGAGACCCTGCCCCCGGCGCGGCGGCACGGCGGCGGCGTGGCCGACGCCCTGCGCACCATGCGCGGCCTCTTCGCCGACCGGACGTTCACCGGCTATCTGCTGGTGGGCAGCTTCGGCTTCGCGGCCCTGTTCGCCTACGTGGCGGCCTCGCCGTTCGTCATCCAGGAGATCTACGGCGCCTCGCCGCAGACGTTCAGCCTGCTGTTCATGGTCAACTCCATCGGCCTGGTGGCCTCCGGCCAGATCAACGGCAGGATCCTGGTCGGCCGCGTCTGCCTGGACCGCGTCATCGCCGTCGGCCTGGGCGTGGTCCTGCTCTCGGCCATCGCCCTGCTGGTGATGACCTCCGGCCTGCTGGGGAAGGCCGGGCTCCTCCCCGTCTCCGCCGGCCTGTTCGCCCTGATGTCCGCCATGGCGCTGGTGCTGCCCAACGCCAACTCCCAGGGCCTGATGCGCACTCCGCACGCTGCGGGCTCCGCCTCCGCCCTGCTGGGCACCTCCCACTTCCTCGTCGGCGCGATCGCCTCCCCGCTGGTGGGCGTCGCGGGCGAGGACACCGCCGTGCCGATGGCGGTGGTGCAACTGGTGTGCGCGCTCGTCGCGATTGCCTGTTTCGCCGCGCTGTGCCGGCCCAGGCGCGGGCGGGGACGCGTACGGGCCTGACGGTGACTCAGGCGACGCCCGCCGAACCTGCCCCGGGTACGGCGGGGTTGAAGCGTGAGAACTCCGGCGGGCTCCATCCGGCGGGCAGGGTGCCGGGGAGCTCGGCGACGCCGGTGACGGTGAACTCCACCGTGCGGCCGGTCTCCGCGTCCCCGGCCCTTCCGGAGTCCCCGGAGCCTGTGGGGCCCCTGGAGTCCTCGGCGGTCCCCGCGCCCCAGACGATCTCCGCGGTGCCGGTGAGATGGAGGGTGGCGCCGGTCGCGTAGTCGGGCACCACCAGGCCCGCCCTCGGATTGACCAGTAGGTTTCCCAAAGTCAGGAGCATCGCGTTGCCCGTGTAGTCGGGCCAGCGCAGCCGGGTGGGCGCAAGGACCTGGAGGAAGCCCGGGTTGCCGCCCCGGTGGGAGGCGTCGGCGCGGCCGTGCTCGTCGGCGGTGGCGACGAAGAAGGTGTCGGCGCGGGCCAGGAGACGCAGCTGCCCGTCGTCGAGGCGGTCGCCGCGGCGGACCCCGGCCGGCCGTGCGGCGGGGGGCACCGAGGGCTTACCCGGATCCTCCGCCAAAGGGGTGCGCCGCTGGATGTACTTGGGGCAGTTGGCCACCACCTGGTCGAGGTCGACGAGCAGCCCGTCGCCTCGCGGGCGCGCCGTGCCGTTCATCCGCATCCGCCGCCGGGAGGCGGCGTCGATGGCGAGCATCCCCAGGCGGGCCGGGCGCTCCAGGACGGACGCCAGGGGGTCGTCCGGGGCCGGGCGTGCCGCGACGGACAGGCTGCGCTCGCCCTCGGCGCACAGGAACCCCGCGGGGCCGGTGAGCACGGTGGCCCACACCTCCCCACGCTCGTCGGCGGCTCCGGCGACCAGCAGGCGCTGCTCGGTGAGGAAGGCGGCCGCCACGGGCGGCACGGTGTCACGGATCGCGCGCCCGGAGATCTCGGCCTTCCTCCGCAGGCCCGCGCGCTCCTGGGCCTCGCGCTCGCCGCGGTGGTAGGGGCTGGTCACGGTGGTCACTCCTCGGTGCGTGCGGTTCGGCGGGACGGGGGCGGACGGTTCGGCCGGACGGACGCCGCCGGGCCAGGAAGCGGCGGCCGTCCGGCCGGGCTGGGGGATCAGAAGAAGCCGCAGGTGGGAGCGGAGGCGACGGGGGCCGCAACGGAGTCGGCACCGGTCGGGGCGTAGATCTCCAGCCGGATCCCGTCGGGGTCGGTGAAGAAGACCCCGCCCGAGGCGGCGCTCTCGCCGTGGGGGACGACGCCGTCGTACTTGAACTCCGCTCCCAGGCCGCGCAGCACCTCCTCGGCCGCGCGCACCTCCTGGACCGTCTCCACCTGGAAGGACAGGTGGTGCAGACCGGGCAGGCCGGGTGCGAACGCGCCCTCGCTCTGCTGCCACAGGGTCACCATCAGGCGGCCCTCGCGGCCGAGGAAGGCGAAGGCGCGGCCGGGCTCGCGGCCCTCTCCCTGGACCTCGAACCCGAAGACCTTCCGGTAGAAGTCCAGCGAACGGTCCAGGTCGGTGACGTTCAGGCCGATGTGTCCGGTCTGCAGTGCGGCGGGGGCGGCGGTAGCGGACATGGCGAAGCACCTCCAGCGCGGAGCCCGGGGCCATCCCGGGTCAACCGTTGAAAGTGACTTTAAAGGTTAGGTCCAAGAAGGGGCAACCTCTTAAAGCCCGATAGCCGGTTAGGGTGGTGTGGCGAACAGCCGACGGAAGGAACGCGTATGGGTACCGGCGTGGAAGACCCGGTCCCGCCGGCCGGACCGGCCGGCGCCGACCCCAGGCCGCTCCTGGGCGAGCCGCTCAGCCTGGACCTGCTCAACACCCGGTGGATCGACAACGGCGTCCGGCACGACCTGCTGGAAAGCCTCGAAGGACTCGGCGTGTGGCTGGCCGGTCACGGCCTGCTGGAGAGGGCCGGCGCCGTCCCGGCCGCCCTGGCCGCCACCCTCGCCGCCCGCGAGGCGCTTGAGGCCGTCGTCGCCGACCCCGGCGACGGCCGGGCCCGGGAAGGGCTCAACGCCGTCCTGGCGCGGGGGCGCGTCCTGCGCACCCTCGGCCCCGAAGGCCCGGCCGAACGGGCCGAGACCGACGATCCCGCCTGGCTGGCGCCCTGGCTGGCCGCCGACGACTACCTGCGCCTGGTGAGCGCCGCCCCCGACCGCATCCGGGCCTGCGCCAACGACGAGTGCGTCCTGCACTTCTACGACGTCTCCAGGAACGGCACCCGCCGCTGGTGCTCCATGTCCGGCTGCGGCAACCGCGCCAAGGCCTCACGCCACTACGCCCGCACCCGCCGCCGCGAGGACCGCTAGCGGCCGGCGGGCCCGGGGCGCCGGCGGATCAGGGGCGCCGCTGCCTGTTGTGGCGGGCGACCCGCACCCGGTTGCCGCAGGCCGGAGTGCACCACTCCCGGCGCCGGTGGGTCCTGACGAAGTACAGGACGCAGCCCGGGGCCGCGCAGGCGCGCACGTCGTGCCGCCCCGGACCCGCCAGCAGCTCCACGCCGGAGACGGCCACCGCGCCCAGCAGGACCAGGCGGGGATCGGACTCGGCCCCGTCCCCGTCTTCGGCCAGGTCCGCTGCTTGTCCCGGATCTCAGGCCGACAGGACCCGGTGGTCGGCGCGCTCAGCGCCATTCGAGGAACAGCGTGCGACCCTCGAGGCTGTCAACCGGCAGTTTCTCGGGCTGTTCGCCCGGAGCTGTGCCGGACGCGTAGAAGCCTTGGAATCCCTCGTAAGGGTCACCGGGCGGGTGCTTGACGAAGACGAACCGGCGGCCGTCAGGGGAGACGACCATGCCTTCGTTCACCGTGCCGTTGGCAGGCACCAGGACGGGGCCGGGGGCTGCGCTGGCGCTGGTGCCGAAGGTCCTGATGTCGCCCTCCGCCGTACGGCACAGCACAGTGTCCGACCCAGTCCAACCGACTGCGTGGTAGCACCCCTCCAGTTCCCGGGCTCCCTTGGCGGTGCCAGGAGTCAGTGCGGTGGATGCGGCGGGGACCTCGAAGAGGACTTTTCCGTTCAGCTCGTCGGTCCGCGCCGTCATCAGGCGTCCGTCCGGCGACAAGCGCACCATCTCCGCCTGGATGCCGCGCTGCGGTTCGCCCACTACGAAGAGCGGCAGATTCCGGTCGGTGGCCGGCCCTTCGTCCTTCAGAGAGGAGTCGCCGGTGACCGACCGGCTGCCAATCCGCCGACGGCCGTCGGATGCCCGGTACGTGAACCAGATCCGGGCTCCGTCCGGCGAGAAGACCGCGTTCTCCTCCCTCGGGGCTTGCCCGCCGTCCCCGCCCCGCTCGGTGAGATCGGTGATCAGGTCGCCAGCGCCGTCCTCCTGCACGTCGACGAATCCGACGTGCGACTCCTCTCTGCCGCCGTCCGGTCCGTACAGGACCACGGCCATCCTGGTGAAGTTCCGGTCAAACACGGCACGGGCCCGGGGCACCACTCGCTCCAGGGCATCGGACTGGTAGGCGGCCTTGAGCGGGTCAGTCCGGCACAGGTCGAACAAGGGGGTGAGGAAGGCGTCCGGCCCCGAGCCGAAGGCGATCTTGCCGGTCACAGCGAACGACCTCTCCCAGAGCCGCTTCCAGGTGTGCGGGTTCCAGCCTCTGACCGTAACTGAGCCGAGTCGGGCGCCCATCCCGCACTCAGCAGTCACCACCCGCTCCCATCCCCGGGGCCGGTTGCCGCCGTCCCGCGTACCCCCGGCGGTCGCCGCCGTCGGTTGGGGCGAGGCGGAGTCACCGGTTTCCGGCCCGGCGCGGCTGCTGGAGCCGACGCACCCGACCACGCTGGTGAGGAGGAGGGCGGTGGCCAGCAGGCCCGCCCCGGACCGCGACAAGCGCATCATGCGTCCCTTCCTGGAAGATGCGGGAGCCAGCCCGATCACCGGGACGGCGTGGAGCCCTCCTGCGAGCGGTGTTCCACTCATGACTGGCAGAAGGGGTCCTCGGTGTCATCGCCGCAGGACAGCCACATGTCCTCGCCGGCCTGTGCGCCGATGTTCATATACCAGAGTTGCTGCGGGCGGGCGGGGATTCCCTCGGCATAGAAGGGTTTGTCGCCGTGCCTCAGCCTGACGGTACCGAAATTCTGGTACGCGTCGCGGTAGTGGGCCTCCAACTCCCATGTGCAGGACTGCCTCTGGGTGACTGCCTCGACCCTGAGGCCGCCGGGCGACTCGCCGCCGCCGAGGTTGATCTTCCGACGGCTGAAGTAGTGCTCCCCCTGGTACTTCTCGTCAGTGATGATGGGCCCAAGGTCTGGTTTGGCCAGGTTGTAGAGGATCCCCTCGTAGGCGGCACCTCCTTGCGGGGGAAAGACGATGACCGCCTTGGCCGTGGGCTCCCGGCAAGAGACGTCGACGGCCTTCAGGTCGGTGATCGAGAGCTGGGTGTCCCGTTTGCTGAACAGGTTCATCTTGAACACTGTTGAGTTTCCTCCTGCCTGGGGGACGAGGTCCATGGGGTCGCTGTTGAGGAGAGACGTGTACCGGATGGTGCGTCCGCCCAGCGACGTGAGGTACTTCCTCGCCTCCTCGGAGACGCGGAACGCTGAGAGTCTCTTCTGCTCCGCCTCCGTCAAGGTGCGGTCCAGTACGATCTTCCAGACCTCCGGCGGGCTGTCGTCGTACTCGACGGTGGCAGTGAACGGCTCTTCCTTCCGGTCTTCCACCTCCTCCGCCCGCTTCTCGTTCGCCGTCCGGTCCTGCTGGGTCTGCGAGTCCCCTACGTAGCCGATCGCGTAGCCGACGACCGCCGCGCCGATGAACAGGATGAGAGAGAGGGCCATGACTCCACCCCATACTTTCCATCTCCTGCGGGGCGGCAGGCCGGCCGTGCCGGGTACGCGGGCGTCGCCGATCAGGGTGAGCACAGATGGTTCGGGCGGCCCGCCGCCCGCGGAGGTCGTCTGCCGGGGTGCGCTCGAGTACTCCGGTGGCGAGGGAGGGGAAGCGGGTGGAGTCGGCGGCGGAGGAGTCTGGGGTAACGGTTGTGGTTCCTGACCGGCGGTGTCGGGGCCTTGAGGTGCCCCGGGTGGCGTGTTCGCTGGCATCTGCGTCCCTCACGAGGATGAAGTGGCAGGCTCGACGTGACCCGCCCCTGCGTCACCGACTGGTGACGCAGGGTCCCAGAATCAGCCTAGAGGCCGCCGACGGGGAACGCACGGGATCCTGCCGAAGGACGTCGGCACGGCCGCCCGGTCAGCGCAGGTGGTCGAGGAAGGCGCCCCAGGCGCCCGGGCTGATGCCGAGCATGGGGCCGGTGGGGCGCTTGCTGTCGCGGACGGGGACTGTGCCGGGTGCGTCGTCGGCCACCTCGACGCAGTTGCCCTGCCCGCCGCTGTGGCTGCTCACGCGCCATGTGATTTCCGCGGAGACAGAAGGTGTGTGGCGTTCACGGTCCATGAGCGGCACTCCTCTGTGACGTGGTGGACCGGCCGGCCCGGACGCTCTCGCGGACGTTCGCCGGTTCGGTCTGGTCGCGCTACGGGGCACAGGCCGTGGACCGGTACCGACGTCAACGGCCTTGCCGCAGCCGGGAGTCACTGCTCGTGCGGTACCACCGGGCGGGTCACGGGAACCACGGTGAGGAGGTCGTCCAGCCCTTTGAAGTCATCGGGGTTGGTGGTGAAGAGCGGCAGGTTCTCGGCCACCGCCACGGAGGCGATCATCAGGTCGGCCACGCGACGCCTGGGCTTGCGGCCGACGGAGATCACGGCGGCGCAGACCCGGCCGTAGGCGCGGGCCGCTTCGACGCCGAACGGGATGGGGTCGAACTCGTTCTCCGCACGCTGGAGCACGTCGAGCCTTCTGGCGCGCTCGGCGTGCTCGTCGTAGTCGCTCTGCTCCTCGTTCCGCCGCACCTCGTGGGGACCGGCGGACAGTTCCGCCAGGGTGATACCGCTGATCGCCATCTCGACGGGCAACTCATCAGGGTCCACCCACCTGCGCAGGATCATGATGTTGGTGTCGATCAGGCCCTGACGGTGCTCAGCGGGCATAGGGGTCGTCCGCCTCCTGCTCGGCCGTGCGGTCCTGGTCCGCGCGGAAGGCGTCCAGGGAGATGCCCGGGGCGGTGCGGGACATCGCCGCGAACTCCGCCCGGGGGACGAACCGCCTGCGCCGCCGCAGCGGGACCAGCTCGCCGATCTCGTGGCCGTCCCGGGTGACGGTGAACGACTGTCCGGCCTGGACGGCGTCCATGATCTCTTTGGACCTGCTGCGCAGGTCGCGCTGGGTGATCTCGGGCTGTGCGGTCATACGGCTCAGGATACGCCGGATGTGCCGCACCGTGCTACCTGGTGGCACGGTGGTATGCCGACATCGCGGTGCAAGAAGCCCACGGCCGATGAGCTCCCGTGACGCTCGTGACATCCGGTTCTGCGGGGGCGGGCAGCCTGCTGATGACAAGGCGGCCCCTCGCCGGTTTCGAGCCGGTGGGCGCGGGGGTGTGCGGGCAGCGCAAGAGCGCCCCCGGCGCTCTTGCGCTGCCCGGAGAGTGACCCCCGCTTGACTGGCGGTCAGCGCCCTGATGCGCTTGGGTGACCGGAGAACACGTGAGTCGGGGGTGTCTGGGTGTCTCGGTCGGATCTGCGGGCGCTGTTCCGGTCCAACGACCACGAGGTGAAGGCGGTCGACTTCTTCGCCGACCGGCGGGACGAGTGGGACACGGTGGCGGAGAGCCTGATACGCCACAACCGGCGGGTACGGGAGCCCGGGTTCGACGTGGAGGACCTGGAGTCACCCCGCCGCAACGTGCTCGTCTTCTACGGGGTGGGCGGCATCGGCAAGTCCACGCTGTCGCGCGGCATCGCCGAGCACCTGGCGGACGGCGAGGGAGGCCGGGGCGACTGGCCCGCGCTCGGCCCGGAGGCGGGCCGGGTGGTGCCGGTCCGGGTGGACCTGTCCCGGGACTCGGGCGGGGACTTCGAGTCGCTGATGCTGGCGCTCCGGCTGGCCGCCGCGGAACTCGGACAGCCCATGCCGACGTTCGACATCGCCCTCCAGCGTTACTGGGAGCGCAACCACCCCGGTGAGCCGCTGGAGGAGTACCTGCGGCGCCGCACCTGGTTCAGCCGCTTCCCCGGCACGCGGACGATGTCGGGGCAGATGCAGTCGGCCCTGGCCGACGTGGCGCAGGCGGTGGCACTGCCCGGCACGGCGGGTGCGCTGGTCGGCCAGGGGCTGCGCTCACTGGTACGGGCGCTGCGGGAACGCCGGCACCAGGTGCGGGCGCTGGCCGAGTGCCGGCGGCTGGCCGACCTGCTGGAGGCCGACGCGGACCTGGAGGCGCTCAGCTACTACGCCCACCTGCTGGCGTGGGACCTGAGCCGGGTGCCGGACAAGCACCGGGCGACACTGGTGGTCCTGCTGGACACCTTCGAGGACGTCGGCGACCGCGTCCACCGCGATCTGGAGCGACTGATCCAGCGCGTGGTGTGGCTGATGCCCAACACACTGTTCGTCGTCACCGGCCGCAACCGGCTCCAGTGGGACGACCCGAAGCTCGAGGGCCAGCTCGACTGGGCGGGGGCGCATTTCTGGCCCCAGCTCGCGGGCGGCGCGAGCGGGGAGCCGCGCCAGCACACCGTGGGGTACCTGTCGGCGGAGGACTGCGAGACGTATCTGTGCGAACGGCTCACCGTCGAGGGCCGTCCGCTGATGGACGAGCGGACCCGGCATCTGGTGACCGCCAACTCCCATGGCCTGCCGCTGTATTTAGACCTCGCGGTGATGCGCTTTCTGGACCTGTACCGACGGTACGGGCGGGCCCCGCAGCCGAGCGAGTTCAACCTCGACTTCCCCGCCCTGGTCGCGCGGACCTTCCGCGACCTGAGCCCGGGCGTGCGGCACGTGCTGCGCGCGGTGAGCCTGCTGGACTGCTTCTCCGTGGAACTGGCCTCGGCCGCCGCCGGACTCGACCACGACGCCCCCGCGCTGGAACTGGTCGAGCGCCCGTTCGTGGACGACGACCCGGGCGCGCCCTGGCCGTACCGGATTCACGAGCTGGTCCGGGAAGCGGTCCGGGAGGCCGACTCCACCAGTGAGGACCGCTGGAGCGCGGCCGACTGGCGGCGGGCCGCGCAGCGCACCTTCGACGCCCTGGGCCGCGAGGCGGCGGCAGACCGCACCCGCCTGGTGGCCGCTCTGCGGCAGGGCATGCGTCTGGCGCGCGACCACGGCCTGGACCTGGGGTGGCTGACGGACGCGGCCTTCCGCTACGTCGACGATTTCGTCTGGGAGCCCGTCGAGATCCCCGGCTCCCCCGAGGCCGCAGCGGACCCGGACGTGATCGGGAGCGCGGCCGAGGCGCTGGCCACGGCACTGTCCGCCATCGCCCGGCGCCAGAGGCAGCACCGCGGCCTGACCGCCGGGCGGCTGCGCGCGGTCCTGGACTCCGGGCGGCTGCCCGGGCCGCTGCTCGAACTGCCTCGGTACTTCCTCGCCGAGTGCGACCGGGACCTGGGGAACTTCGACCGCTCCCTGGAGGGGATGAGGCAGGTCGCCGACTCCGGGGGGCGGCTCGCCCCCACCGCCGCACGCGGCCTGGTGCACCTGGCCCGCCGGGTGGGCCGCTTCCCCCAGGTACGGGAGGCCGCCGAGACCCTCGGGACGGAGGGCCGCCGCGACCGGGTCCTGGGCGATCTGTGGTGGACCCAGGGGAACACCGCCCTGGCCTGCTCCTCGTACGCCGCGGGACGCGACGAGGCGCTGCGGCTCGGTCAGCCGGGCGAGGCCGCGCTCTCCCAGGCGTGCCTGGCCTTCGCCGCCGCCTTCCAGGACCGCCCCCGCGCGGCCGAGCAGATCGCCCGCGCCGAGGAGATGCTTCAGGGGGTGTCGATCCGGTGGGCGGAGATCCAGACCCGCATCGCCGCCCTCGTGCGGGACGCGGGCGCCGCCCCCGACCTGCCGCAGCGGGCTGAGGAGACGGCCGTGCAGGCACGCGAGGCCGGACTGACGTCCTCGGCCGCCTACGCCCGGTTCGCCGCGTGCCTGCACGCGGCGGTCCTCGGCTCGCCCGACCTGCTGGCCGAGGCGCGTATCCGGCTGGGGGAGTGCGTACGCGGCGAGGAGTTCGCGTACCTGGCGGAGCTGTCCCACCTCATGACGGGGCAGGAGCCCCCACCCGGCCTGCCCCAGGCGCGCTGGCTGGACGGGCGGGAGCGGGTCCGGGCCCGCTGGACGGCCATCGTCGAGGACCGCCGCCGGGAAACCGGCACGACCACAGGAGAGTAGAACGGGCGGCGAAAACGCGCCGGATGCCCGGCCCCGCCGGGCGCCGGGCGGGCGGCGGCCCGGCGAACCGGGCGCTCCTCCCGTAACCCCCTGAGCACCGGATTCCCGTGGCCGCCCCGCCACGGCCCCGCCGGCCGCCGCCTCGCGCGCAGCCCCCGCACCCTGGCCGAATCCCCACGGTGGTGCGGGCGGAAGCGAAGGAGACTTTTGACGCTTCGTCAAGTGCCTTGCTGCAATTGCGTTTTGAACAATCAGCAGAACGTGGGGAAGACGGCGTGGCGCTCGACAGTCCGAAGCTCAAGGACGTCCTCAGGGACGTCGCCTCCGGGGTCCTCCAGCTCCCCGACTTCCAGCGCGACTGGAAGTGGGACGACGAGCGCATCCGGGCGCTCATCGCCACCGTGACGCTCGACTACCCGCTCGGCGTGGTGATGGCCCTGGAGACCGGCGGCAAGTCCCCCTTCAAGGCCCGCGCCCTCAAGGGGGCCGAGGGCATGGAGGAGAGGGTGCCCGACCTGCTCCTGCTGGACGGCCAGCAGCGCATGACCTCCCTCTTCCAGGCCCTGCACCGCGGCGACCCGGTCGAGACGGTCGACACCCGGGGCAAGCAGCTCAGGCGCTGGTACTACGTCGACATCGCCAAGGCGATCGGCGCGCCCTCCGAGCGCGACGAGGCGGTGGTCTCCGTCCCCGAGGACCGGATGCTGAAGACGGGCTTCCCCCGCCGGGAGACGGTCGACCTGACCACGCCCGAGCTGGAGTGCGCGGCCGGCCACTTCCCGATCCACCTGGTGTTCGACACCCAGAAGGTCAACGCCTGGAAGAGGATCTTCGTCGGGATCGCCGACGAGAACTGGGACCGCTGGTCGCAGTTCGAGGAGAACGTCCTCAACAACGTGAAGTCCTTCCAGGTCCCGATGATCAAGCTCGCGGCCTCCACCACCATGGACGCGGTCTGCGCCGTCTTCGAGCGCGTCAACACCGGCGGCGTCCCCCTCAACGTCTTCGAGCTCCTCACCGCCACCTACGCCGGCGACCAGCAGCACGTCGCCGGGCACGGCGACTACTACCGACTGCCGGACGTGTGGTCCGCGATCAAGCGGAAGCTCACCTCCGCCCACCCAGTCTTCGGCCGCCCGGAGGCAGGCGTCGAGGACGGCCTGAGCAGCAGCGACTTCCTCCAGGCCGTCGCCCTGGTGCGCACCTGGGAGCGCAAGCAGGAGGAGCCGCGCGCCGCGGTCTCCTGCAAGCGCCGCGACCTGCTGGACCTGCCGCTGGCCGACTTCGACCGCCTGGCGCCCCGTCTGGCCGACGCCTTCCACTGGGTGGGCGCCTTCCTCCAGCGGCAGGCCATCGTCCGCACCACCGACCTGCCCTACCGCACCCAGCTCGTCCCGCTGGCCGCCGTGCGGGCCATCGTCGGCGCCGAGACGGACGCGCCCGGTGCCGAGGAGCGCATCGACCGGTGGTACTGGTGCGGGGTGCTGGGTGAGATGTACGGCGGCGGTGTCGAGAGCCGCTTCCCGCGCGATGTGGAGCAGCTCATCGCCTGGATCCGCGACGCGGACGCCCCCGCCCCCGACACGGTGGCCGAGGCGGCCTTCCTCGACGACCGCCTGGACAGCCTGGCCACGCGCAACAGCGCCGCCTACAAGGGCGTCTACGCCCTGCTGGTCAAGCAGGGCGCGGTGGACTGGTACTTCACCGAGGCGCCGCTGACCCCGGCCCGCCTGGTGGAGCAGAACGTGGACGTGCGCCAGATCTTCCCCCGCAACTGGGTCGAGAAGAACGCCCCCGGCGAGTACGCCCGCCGCGTCAACTCGATCGTCAACAAGACCCCGCTGTCCCTGCGGGCCGGACGCAGCATGGTGGGCCCCCCGCACTCCTATCTGAAGACGCTGGTGCAGGAGTCGGGCATGCGCCCGGAGTGGTTCGACGACGTGCTCGCCACCCATCTCATCGACCCCGCCGCCCTCCACGAGGGCGACTTCGAGCGCTTCTACGACGGCCGCGCCAAGCAGCTCCTGGAGCTGGTGAAGGCCGCGATGGGCAAGCAGACCGTCTTCCGTGAGGCGCAGACCCGGTGAACGCCGTGCCCCACACCCCCTCGGAGGAGGAGCTGCGCGCCCTCGGCGGCCGGACGCTGACGGTCTCCGGCCTGCTGGAGGTCTTCGGCGTGCGCACGCGCGACGACCAGACCGTCCTGCACATCACCCAGGCCCTCAAGGACGCCGGCCTGACCACGGACCCGGACTTCGCCTCCCGCCGGCTGCGGGAGGAGTTCCGGGTGGTGTTCCTGCGGTCCGCCTCGGGGACGGTCCCCGACAGCGAGGTCGAGGAGGAGGACGAGGGCCTGCCCTGGGGCGCGCTGCCCCAGCAGCCCTTCACCATCGGCGACATCCCGGCCGCCCGCCGCGGCGTCGAGTGCGTCGCGCCCGGGGCCCCGCTGACCCGGGCGATGTACCTGATGCAGACCAAGAACTACTCGCAGGTGCCCGTCCTGGACGGCGACTCCGCCCTCAAGGGCGTCGTCACCTGGCGCTCGGTCGCCATGCTCCTCGCGAGGGGGAAGGACCTGGAGCCGGACGACGCCGTCGAGCCCGACCCGCCGGTCGCCCAGACCTACCAGGAGTTCTTCTCCCTGCTGCCCACCATCCGGGAGCACGGCTACGTGCTGGTGCGGGAGAACGACGGCACGGTCACCGGCATCGTCACGGCGGCCGACATCACCGAGCGCTTCGACGACACCGCGCACCCGTTCTTCCTCGTCGGCGAGATCGAGTACCGGCTGCGCAGGTGCCTGGGCCCGAAGATTCCCGCCGAGGCCGTCAGGGCCGTCCAGATGCGGGAGAAGACCGGCCGGATCACGGACCTGATGTTCGGCGACTACGTCAAGCTCCTCGACGGCGACCAGCGCAACAAGCACGGCGCCCGCAAGGAGGCGGCCTGTGCCGCCGCCGACCGCAACTGGGCGGCGCTCGGCTGGGACAGGGCGGTGGACCGCGACGAGTTCGTCCGCCAGCTCGACCGGGTGCGCCGCATCCGCAACAAGATCGCCCACTTCGACCCCGAACCGCTGCCACCGGGCAAGACCGAGGAACTGCTCCAGTTCGTCACCCTGCTCCGCCGCCTCACCTGAGCCGGTCCCCCTGCCGGGGGCGGGCAGCTCCCGCCCCCGGCGGGGACCGGCCGGCTCCGAGAGCGTGCGCCGACACGGTCCGCGTACCCGCGACGGGCCTACCGCCGGCCGCCATGCCCTCGCTGACGCCGGCGCCCCTCCCCTCCGGCGGCCCGCCGCGCCGGCACCGCTCCCCGCCGCGCGGCCGCACGGCGGGCATCGGGCCGATAACCGGTTGCCGCCCGCTGCCCGGGGCCACCAGACTGCTGCCTTCGTGTGCCGGGACGGAGGAGGACCTGATGGCGGAGGAGGGCCTGGTGACGGAGGACGCCCCGGCCGGGACGGGGCTGTGGGCGATGGCGAACCTGGTGACGCCGATGGCGCTGCGCGTGGCGGCGACCCTGCGGCTCGCCGACCACATCACGGCGGGACTGCGGACGGCACCGGAACTGGCCGCCGCCACGGACAGCGACACCGACGCGCTCGACCGGACGATGCGCCACCTCGTCTCCGTGGGCGTGCTCGGGCAGGACCCCTCGGGCGGCTACACCCTGACGGCACGGGGCCGGGAACTGCGCGGCGACCACCCCTCCGGCCTCCGTGACGTGCTGGACCTCGACGGCGCCATCGGCCGCGCCGACCTGGCGTTCGTCCAACTGCCGCACAGCGTGCGCACCGGCGAAGCCGCCTTCCCCGCGCACTTCGGCAAGCCCTTCTGGGAGGACCTGGCGGCGGACCCCGCGCTCACCGCCTCCTACGACGCCCGGATGGGCACCGACGTGGCCACCTGGGCCGAGGACATCGTTGCCGCCTACGACTGGGAGTCGCTGGGCAGCGTGGTCGACGTCGGCGGCGGCAACGGCACCCTGCTCACCGCCCTGCTGCGCGCGTATCCCGCACTGCGGGGCACCGTCCTCGACCAGCCCGACACCGCGGCCACCGCCCGCAGGACCCTGGAGGCGGCCGGTCTGACCGACCGGGGCGACGCCGTACCCGGCGACTTCTTCGAGGCACTGCCGCCGGGCGCCGGGGGCTACCTGCTGTGCGCGATCCTCCACGACTGGGACGACGACGCGGCCCGTGCCATCCTGCGGCGTTGCGGACAGGCGGCGGGGGAGCACGGCCGTGTCCTCGTCATCGAGATGACCGGCCCCGACGGCGGGTCACCCAGTACCCAGATGGACCTGCGGATGCTCGCCTACTTCGGCGGCCGGGAGCGCGGCGTCGGCGAACTCACCGCACTCGCCGCCCGTGCGGGTCTGCGCACCGTGGCGGTACACCACGCCGGCCGCCTGGCCGTCATCGAACTCGCCACCGGCTGAACGCCGCCCGGGGGACCGGGGTCGTGCGTGGGTCCGGCCCATGTTCCGCGATCCGTGACACCGGGTCACCGGTCAGACAACGAGCGGTGCTTCCTCGCGGGGACCGGATTCGGGCGCGAGGACGGCGCGGAGGCGGCCGATGCTCTCCCGCCACTTCGGGCCGTTGGACGTCTCGTCCCAGAGTTCGGCGAGCTCGGACTCCCCGGCGACCACCCGGTCGAGCGCTTCGACGGCGAGCGGCCGGAGGTCGCCGGAGAAAGCGGGAAGGGCCTCCTTGGGCCCGTAGCCGGTGCCGACCGGCTCACCGCCCGGGCACTGCGCCGCGACGAGAGCGGCGGCCGCGACGGCCTTCTCGCCCTCCGAGCCGTCGAGGTAGTCGCGGGCCCGGACGGCGCGGCCGAGCGTCGCGCGTACGAGGTTCTCGCGTTCGTCCGGGGCCGTCCCGTCCAGGGCGCCGGCGAAGTCCGCGGCCATGTCGTTCTCGAAGGGGCCGATGTCCCAGGTTCCCATGTTGATCTCCTCGCGTTGGCGTGCGGCGATCATCGCAGCGGCCGGTGACAGCGGCCGTCATGAGGAAGCGGGACGCGCTTTCCGAGGGAGGGCGGAGCCGGCGCGGCCGGACATCCGGCGCCCGGGCGTTCCGACCCGGCCGGCACGGCTTTCGACGACGCCCGGGTTCCAGGGCGGCTGAGACCGGCGGCGACGGCGTCGCGGTCTCGGCCGGTGCCGAGCCAACGGCCCTGCCGGGGCTGGGACTCACCGCTCGGGCGGCACCACCGGGCGGGTCACGGGGACCACGGCGAGGAGGCCGTCCGGCCCGTTGAGGTCATTCGTGCCGGTGGTGAGGAGCGGCGGATTCCCGGGCACGGCCACGGAGGCGCCCGTCCTGCTCGGCCGTACGGTCCTGGTCCGCGCGGAAAGCCTTCAGGGAGACGTCGGGAGCGGTGCGGGACATCGCCGCGAACTCCGCCCGGGTGACGAACCGCCTGCGCCGCCGCAGCGGGACCGGCCCGCCGGTCCCGTGGCCGTCGCGGGCGACGGCGAACGGCTGCCCGGCCCGGACGGCGTCCATGAACTCTCCCGGCCTGCCGCACAGTTCGGGTTCGGTGATCTCGGGCTGTTCGGTCATACCGTTCACGGTAGGCCGAGCACGCCGTTCCTCCCGGGCGGGGCCACCGCCCGGGAGGAACGGTCGGCTCAGCGCAGGTGGTCGAGGAACGCGCCCCAGGCGTCCGGCCCGAAGCCGAGCACCGGGCCGGTGGGGCGCTTGCTGTCGCGGACGGGGACTATGCCGGGTACGTCGTCGGCCACCTCGACGCACTCCCCCTGCCCGCCGCTGTGGCTGCTCACGCGCCATACGGCTTCGGTGAGGTCGGACGGGGTGAGACGGTTCTGAGTCATGGTCTGTGCTCCTTGGCGATGCGACGGATCAGCCTGAGCGATTCCGTTGGCGGCAATGCCGAGGTGCGAGCGTCGTCGAAGAGCTTGCGGTAGCGCGTGACTTCGGACTCCTGCTCCATCCAGATGTTGCCGGTCGGAGTCTCCGTCAGTACCAGATCCAGGGCCGACACCTGCGGAAAGCTCAGCAGCAAGTACGGGCCGAACATACCCGAGTGCGCTCCACGCGAGAACGGCAGCACCTGGACGGTGACGTTGGGCCGTTCCGCCAGGCTCGCCATGTGCTGCAACTGGTCGCGCATCACCGCTGGTCCTCCCACCTGCTGATGGAGGACTCCCTCGGCGAGCACGGCCCAGAGTTCCAGCGGATCGTCGCCGGTGAGTCGTTCCTGCCGAGCGATCCGAACCTGTACGAACTGCTCGATCTCCTCCGGGGTCTGCCATGCGCGAGAGGCGACCGTGACAGCTCTGCCGTACTCGGGTGTCTGGAGGAGTCCTGGGATCAACTGAGCCTGGAAGGTCCGGATGCCGTCGCAGATGGTCTCCATCTCGATGTAGTCGCGATAGGTGTCGCCGAGAACGGAACCGTACTGATGCCACCAGCCTTCGCGACGACGCCGGTTGGCTCTACGGGCCAGGGCTCCGAGGCGTTCGCGCAGTTCCGGTGCCTCGACCCTGTACGCCTCCATGAGGGCGGTCAGGTCTGGCATGCGAACTGCCACCCTGCCGTTCTCGATTCGGCTGATCTTGCCCTTGGTGCAGTCGAGAGCGTCAGCCGCCTGGACGGTAGTCAGTCCTGCTGCTTCCCGCAACCGGCGCAGCTCGTCTCCGAGCTGGCGGCCGAGGACGGTTGATGGGTTCGGGGTGGCGTTCTGCATGCCAACACCTTTAGCAGAGCCAGGGCCCTTGTAGACCAGCAGTAACTCGAAAGAGCGAATAGTTCCCTGAATTTATCCAGCAACGTTGCAGATTCGCGTGAGGTGCACTCATCCTGCTGGCCATGGACACCGGCGTCCCACGGCCAACTGGTCGCTTCTGCAGGGGGCTCCGGTCGAGCATCGACTCCCTGGGGGCTGCCATGGCCGCACCGCATCACGTCACCTTCCGGCTGTCTCGCCGTCGTAGCAGCGTGCCCAGAGCGCGGGCACTGCTGGGGTCGGTGCTCGGGGAGTGGCGGGTCGGACAGGATGTGCTGGAGACGGCGGAGCTGGTGCTGTCGGAGCTGGTCACCAACGCCGTGCGCGTACGGGTGCCGAACGACCGGCAGGTGGGGGTGAAGATCGTGCACTCGCAGGCGGACGGCCTGCTGCGGCTGGAGGTGAGTGACGCGGGGGACGGCTGGCCCAAGGTGCGCGACCCCGGCGAGGACGAGACCGGCGGACGCGGCCTGATGCTCGTGGAGTCGCTGGCCCACCGCTGGGGGGTGCGCAAGCGCGCGTGCGGTATCGGGAAGACGGTGTGGGCCGAGCTGAAGGCCCCGGACCTCGTATCCGCACCCGTCGAGAGGGAGATCGCGGCGGTGACGGTCCAAGCCGGGCAGCAGGTCAAGCTCTGGGGGCTGTGGAAGACGATCCGCAGCGTCAAGGGCGAACGGTCGCCGCTGGGCGGACTCGCCATGGTGCTGGAGCTGGACGACGGCCCGGCGATGCGCGTGGACGCCGCCGAACCGCTGATCGTCAAGGACGGCGAGGAGGCCGTGACGGCCGACACGAAGGAGTCGGCGGACGGGAGCGGGCAGGCTGACCACGTCGTGCCCGGAGTCCCTGTCCAACCCCGGAGCGGCAATGACGACCGGTCCGACGAGCAGGCCGACGGCTGATGCGCGACAGTGGGTTCAGCACGATCACTCGCATCGAGATCGACGGATACAGGTCCTTCGAAGGCTTCGTCCTCGATCTGCAACCATTCGTGCTGCTGCTGGGAGCCAACGCCTCCGGGAAGTCGAACCTGCTCGAAGCCGTGGACCTGCTGGGTCGGCTGATCCGAGAACCCACCGGGCAGACCTTGGTCGACCACGCCCACCGAGGCGGTCCCAAGGAACTCTTCCGGCGAGGCCCGGACGGCCATCCGGCCAGGACCATGCGGATCGCAGCCGATGTCATCGTGGGTGGGCAATCGGGGCCGCGTTTCCTCAGAGCCGTCGCACGGGTCCTGTACGCGGATCCCCCCGAGCCGCTGCATGTCGAGGTGGAGGTCGGCAACGTCCGCGATCACCTCACCGACGCCGAGATGCGCGAGTACGCGCTCTCTCTCGGGCTCCCCTCCGCAGTGTGGGGGCCCGGCATCGGGGAGGCGCATGTCACCGGAGTCCCCGTACAGGAGAGCAGGTACGGCAAGGAGCTTGCCACGGCGACCGGGAACTGGCGGATCATCGAACCGTCTCCCAAGGCCATGCGTGTCGCTTCCTCCACATACGACACCGCGCCTCTCGCCGAGGACGGCAGGAACCTGGGCGCCGTTCTGGGGCGGCTCTCGCGGGACCCCGAGAACTGGTACGACTTCAAGGCCGATGTGGCGGCACTGCTTCCGGACCTCGCGGACATCACCGTGGAGGCCAATGCCGAGCGGGGGCAGTGGGACATCTGGTTGCGGCACAGGCATGAGCACCGCATGACTCCCGTCACGGCGTCAGCGGGCACCCTGCGAGTGTTGGCACTGCTCGCTGCGGCCCACGACTCCGCTCATGAAGGCGTCCTCATGTTCGAGGAACCGGAGAACGGTCTTCACCCCAGCAGGGTCCCGCAGTTGCTGTCGAGGTTGCGGGGGAGGACCAGCGATGCCGCGTCCCTCACGTCAGGGCACGGTCGCCAGACCCTGGTCACATCGCACTCGCCCGTCGCGCTCGCCGCCGCTCTGGAGGAGGTCCGGGAGTCGGTCGTCTTCCTGGACACGGTGACCCGGTTCGGCGACGGACTTCCGCCTAGGAAACTGGCACGGGCCAGGAAGGTCGCCGAGAGCGGAGAGCGGGGGACGTTCGTGACGCCTCTGGAAGTACGCAAGTACCTGGATCCGGTGGGACGGTTCACGCGTGGGGCGTAGGTACCGAAGGCCGCCGATCCGAGGGGCCTGCTGGATACGGCGCTCGGCAGGCGGCGCGACGCCGAGCGGGACTTCGACCGGCCGGCACAGACGGTGGCGCTGGAGATGGTGTTGAAGGTCTGTGACGCCGGTTCCTCCTTCCCCTGACCACGTGAGGGGAAGGAGGAACCGGCGCTGCTGTCACGCCTTGGCGGCGCGGCGGCCTCGGGTGGCGGCCGGGGGCCGCCAGGCGCGCAGGCCGTCGTCGGTCAGGCCGTGCTCGCCCTGCTTCTGTTGCCGGTAGCCGGCGAAGAAGTCGGCCGGGGAGCCGCTGTAGAGCATGTCGAACTCGTTGTGCCACTGGTTCAGCCACGGCTGGAGCTCCAGCAGGCCCGCGAGGAACGGGGTGATCTCCTCGGTGGACAGCGCGGTGTTGGTGAAGTAGGTGGCCAGCGCCTGGGCCTGCTCGCGGTGGTCCCACCCGGCCCAGCCGTACAGCTCCGGGGTGGCGGCGTTGGTCTGCCCATAGGAGATGAACCGCTCCTTGGGCACGTCCAGCTTGCCCCGCGCCTTCCAGTAGGAGGGGCGCAGGAAGTCGGCCGAGGTGTACTTCGGCGGGACTGGGATCGTGTCGCGGATCCTGCGCCTGGCGGGCTCGTCGGGGGCGGCGTCCTCCTGTCGCTGGAGGTCCCACACATGCTCCCAGTCCGCGCGCTTCTTCAGGCCGCTGGGCTTGTAGCGCAGCGCGGCCAGGAACGGCACATGCTCGCCGCTGACCAGCTCCGCCACCACGACCGGCAGCTCCTTGCGGGGGGCGTACAGCTTGGCGACGGCGGTGAAGTCCTCATCGCGGGAGAGGGCGTCGGTCAGCCGGGCCAGGGTGAGGATGGTCGGCTGGCCGTTCTCGTCGAACCACAGCTCTCTGGCTTCGATCCGGTCCAGCAGCCAGGACCGCAGCGCCTTCTCCTGCAGCGCCTCCCAGCCCTCGGTCTTCCATCGACGCTTGCACTCCGGCCGCTCGACCATCCCGATGGCCCGGGAGGAACCGATGGCGTCGATTCGCTTCTGAACCACCTCGCGGTAGGCGGCCGGCCAGTGGGCCGGGATCTCCGTGATCGGGGTGGAGCCGTGTCGTGTGAACCACTCGCCAGACGCCTCCCCCTTCTCGACGCGCCGCGCCAGCACGATCTCGAACGCTCGCTGACCGAGCGCGACCTCCGGGATGGCCGGGTCATCGGGGTCCTCGGAGACCCGCAGATCCTCGTCATGCAGGCCGTAGAGAGCATAGACCTGCCAGTCCAGCTCTTCCTGCAACGCGATCATTCGCGCCCGCGTGGCCTCCCACCGCGCCCGTGCCTCCCGCAGCACCCCGGCAGTCGGCACCGCCTCAGCGGCCACGGCCGACGGGCTGGCGGCGGAGAGCCGCTGGGCGAGGTCGTCGAGGGCCGTGGCGAGAGCAGTGGGGTACTCAGCGGGGAGCGGAAACTCCTGAAGCTTGGTTCCGGTGAACTCGAAAGAGTTCTTCCAAGCCTCGCTCCCCATAGCCGCATATCCGGCATCAACGCGGGCCCCACCTCCTTCTCCCTTGTTGTGGGAGACCTGCTGAAGCCAGAAGCAGGCAGTGGAACTGTTAAGCAGCCCGAGCAGTCGCAGGTAATCCTCCTCACTCGCCCCCTCCCGCAACTTGATCACAGGTGCGGACTGTTTGAACACCTTGCCGCCTCGATCCAGTACGAAGTGATTGTGTGTGGCGACAAAGGCGAAGGGGATTTTCAGTGGAGCCTTGTATCGTCCCTTGAAAAACATTGAATACTCGAACCAGGTCAACCCGCGTGCAAGTTGGGACTTGCCAAAGGCGACCCGACTCCGCAGTAGTGCTCGAAAAGGCCAGAGGGCGCGCTTGATAGAATCAGAGTACTCGGCCTCCAGAGTTGAAGGCGAGTAGGGCCAGATTGACATGGTGGCTTCATCGGTGATGTAGTCACGCAACTCGGTGCCCTCGACGATGTAGCGTCTGTGCTCATTTTCCACTCCGGCCCGACGCAAGTAGCCCTCGCCAACCATATAGGCGCTGTCTTCTCGCGTCACCGCTCCGGTTCCAATTTCGCCGCTAACTTCCCCTAGTTTGCGGTCGGCGGCGTGAGTGAGCTGCTCAACCATCTCGAGGCCGCCGTCAGTCAAAATCCATGGCTGCTTGCCGAAATGCTGCTCGCGCTCCAATTCGTCCACCGAAACCCACTGGCTGGACGAACCAGGTTCATCGATCTGGTTGGTAATAGCTTTCCATACCAGGCCGTTCTCTGCTGCATCCGGCGCTGTGGGTTCCCCTTGGACGCTCCGCACTGTACGAATGGTCCGCGAGCGCGTACTGCCGCTGCGGCGCTTACCGATCAAGATAACAGTTGGTGTTCCGTGTCCTGGGATGTAAGCCCCAGAGGTGTCGATGACCTCGGTCAATTCCACTTTGTGGGCAAAGTACTCCTCGATCAGCTTGGTGCCGAACTCGCGCTTCATGAAGGAGTTCGCGGTGATCTGGCCTGCCATGCCGTAGCCGCTGCCATCGGGTGTCCCGACCTTGGCCAGCTCAAAGAACCGTTCAGCAAACGGCACAGACAGTGCATATGTCCCCGCGCACGACTTGTACAGCTCCCGATACAGCGCGTTGAGCTTCTTGTCCTTGACCGTGATGTACGGCGGGTTTCCCACCACCACGTCGTAGCGGCCCGGCTCCAGAATCCCGGGGTGCTCGTGCACGTCCTCCGTGGCGTAGGAGAACTCCACCAGCGGGTCGCCGGACTCCTCGCCGATCAGCGTGAATTCGAGCTGTCGCTCTTTGATGAGGGAGTCGCCCACCGCCAGGTGCATCGGCCACTTGTACCGTGCCGCCTTATCCAGCGTCCGTACACCCGCCGCCGCCATGGCGGCGATCAGCAGACGGAAGCGGGCGATGGCGACCGCGAAGGGGTTGATGTCCACGCCGTGCACGGAGTTCAGCGCGGCCCGGACCCGCTCGTAGGCGTCCATGCCCGGCCGCCTCTCGGCCCACAGCCGGACCAGCCGCCGGAACGCGCCGAGTACGAAGTGCCCGGAACCGCAGGTCGGGTCGATCATCTTCAGCTCGCCGAAGCGGTCGCCCATCTCCCGCACGACCGGGTTCATGGTGCGGTCGAGGATGAACTCCTCCACGAACTCCGGCGTCTGTAGCAGCGCGTACGTCTTCCGGGCCGCCTCGCTGAGGTCCTGGTAGAGGTCGCCCAGGAAGCGGGTGTCCCAGCCTTCCGTGCCGTCCTCGCTGAGCGGGTCGGTGAAGTCGTGGACGAGGGCGCCCGTCTCGTCGCGCTCGCGCCAGAACTCGATCAGCTCGCGCGCCCCGTCGTGGGAGAGCGGGATCTGGTACAGCGGGTTGCGCCGCCGGTCGAACAGCAGCCGTCCGGCCTGGCCCGAGCCGATGTCGGCGAACGCCTTCTCCAGCCAGCCCCGGTAGGTGGGGTCGGCGTCCGTCTCCGCGTAGTGGTCGTAGCGGGCCTCGGCCAGCTCGCGCCGGTCGATGTCCGGGCCCGTGACGTAGGGCTCGGGGATCAGGCGGTTGTCCTCGCAGAACCGCACGAAGACCGTGCCCAGCACCCACGCCACCGCGACCTGCGTGACCCGCTCGCCCAGCCACTGGCTCCAGGGCGCGCCGGTGCGGCCGATCCCGAAGGCCTGGTCGTACTCGTCCCGCAGCCTGCCCGCGACCGCCTGCGCCGCCCGTACCCGCTGCGCGCGCTCCTCGGGCAGCTCGGCCGCCCGCTCCTCCACCCAGGCCGCCCACTTCGGGGTGCCCTTCGGGTCGGCCTTCTTCTCCTTGCCGTACTCGGTGCGCAGCGGCTTCAGGACGGCCTCGCCGTCCCGCACCTGCCGGTCGAGATCCGCCTCGGCGGCCCTGACCCGCTTGATCAGGTCGGCCAGCAGTGCCTTGCGGTCGATCATGTGACCCCGTCTCCCGTCGTGCCTGTCACCCCGTGGGCGCCCCTCGGATCCCTCGCGCCCGTCCCGCAAGCCGCGGCCGTCCGTCCGCGCGCACAGCGCGCGCCGGTCCCCGGCGGAACCGGCCAAAGGAGGACATGCGGCTTCGAAACCCCTGGCAGATCGTAGTCCCCGGCCGCTTCCCGGGTGGGGGAGTCGTACGGATCACCCCGTTCCGCCGGGCTCGGCGGACGGCCGCCGGGGGGCCGGGTCGCGCGCCTCCGCCCGGGGCGCGGGGGGCTGCGGGGGGACGTGGGGGCCGCCGGCCTCCGCCCGGCCGCGCCAGTAGGCGAGATCGGTGCGGGTGGCGGCGATGCTGGGATGGTGGGGGCCGAGGATGTGGAGCCGGTCGGCGAGGAGGTCGGTGAGCGCGGCCACGGCCGCCGCGGGGTCGCCTGCCGCGCCGCGCCAGCGGGCCAGGTTGTGCCGGACGCCCAGGGTGCCCGGGTGGTCCGGGCCCAGCACCGTCAGGTAGTCGGTGAGCAGGCCGGTGAAGGTCTCGACGGCTCCGGCGCGGTCGCCCGCCTTCCCCCGCAGGTGGGCCAGTTCGTGGCGGGTGGCGAGGGTGTCGGGGTGGTCGGGGCCGATGATGCGCAGGCGGTCGGTGAGCAGCTCGGCGAAAGCCGCCCTGGCGCCCGCGATGTCGCCCGACGCGCCGCGCCACCGGGCCAGCTCGTGCCGGGCGGCGAGGGTGCGGGGGTGGTCCGGGTCGAGGAGGCGCAGGCAGTCGGCGAGGAGATCGGTGAAGGTGGCGATGGCCCCGGCGTGGTCGCCCGTCCTCCCCCGCAGGCGGGCGAGTTCGTGGCGGGTGGCGAGGGTGTCGGGGTGGTCGGGGCCGATGACGCGCAGGCGGTCGGTGAGCAGTTCCGCGAAGGCGCTCCTGGCGCCGGTGGTGTCGCCGGCCGCGCCGCGCCAGCGGGCCAGGTTGTGCCGGACGCCCAGGGTGCCCGGATGGTCCGGGCCCAGCACCCTCAGATAGTCGGCGAGGATCCCGGTGAGCGCCGTCTCGGCGTACTCCACCTTCCCCGCCATGCCGTGCCAGTGGGCGAGCCGGTGACGGGCGTTGAGGGTGTCGGGGTGGCCGGGGCCGAACCGGGCGCCCACGGAGTCGGCCAGGTGCTGGAAGTGGGTCAGGGCGGCGGCGACCTGGCCGGCGTTGCCCAGGCTGCGGCCGGAGCGGAAGAGCAGCGGGTGGGTCTCGGGCCGGTACAGGGCCTCTCCCGCGTACCGGGTCAGGGCGTCGGTGTTGGCGCGCAGCGCCTGGGCGAGGGCGGTGTCGCGCTCCACCTCCGGCCAGGCGGCCATCAGCGCGTCGGCGGCGGTGCGGGCCAGGGCGTCGCGCCGCCCGGGGCCGAGGGAGTCGCGGGCGATGCGCTGGATGAGCTGGTGGACGCGCACCGCTCTGCGGGGGGTGCCGGGGGAGTGTTCGATCAGGCTCAGGCGGTGCAGGGCCCGCAGCGCGCCGACGGCCTCCTCGGCGGTGACCGTCCGGGTGGGCGGGGCGGGCCGGCCGGGCGGGCCGAACCGGCCCGGGGTGCGGCCGGCGGGACGGCCGGCGGCCTGTGCGGTGGTCCGGGCGGCGAGGTGGCCGGCGAGATGGGCCAGGGCGGGTCCGCAGGTCAGGACGGAGGCCGGGATGCCGTTGGGGTCGAGCATCGCCGCCAGGCGCAGCATGGGGCGGGCCAGGCCGTAGGGGCGCAGCCGGTCGGCGCGGTCCGCCGACAGCGACCAGGCCGCGTCCAGCGGGGCGGCCTGGTCGTCGGGCAGGGCCCCGGGGTCGGGCAGGGCGTCGGCCAGGTCGCGGGCGCGGTCGGCCAGCAGGGCGCGGTAGGCGGCGCAGTCCAGACCGGAGTCGATCAGGTAGGCGGCGGCCTGGGACAGGGCCAGCGGCAGGTAGCCCAACTCGCGGGCCAGGGATGTCAGTTCCTCCTCCGGCTCGTGGCGGCCGCGGGAGGCCAGGGACGCGGCCAGGTACGCCCTGGCCTCCCGCGGGCTGAAAAGGCCGACCGGCACCAGGCGGCGTCCCGGCCCGGTCAGGGCCGCGTCCCGGCGGCGGGTGGTGACCAGGGTGCGGCCCAGCGGGCTCGCCGGCGGCCACAGGCCGCGCAGGTCGGCCGGGTCGGCCACGTCGTCCAGCACCACCATCCAGCGGCGCTGCTCCGGGCCGGGCCGGTGCTCCAGCCAGGCCAGGAACTCCCGCGCCGCAGTCTCGGGCAGATCCGGGTCGGAGTACAGGATCCCGGCGGCGGCCTGGGCGTAGGCGGCGACGACCGCCTCGCGCGTCGCGGCGGTGGCCCACACCAGCAGGTCCACGCCGCCCGCCGCCAGGACCCGGCGGGCGTGGTGGGCGGCGAGCTGGGTCTTGCCGACCCCGCCCATGCCGGACAGCACCTGGCACAGCACCGCCGTGCCGCCGCCGTCCAGCGCGCGTTCCAGCTCGCGCACGGCGGCGCGGTCCTGGAAGCAGTCGGCCTCCCTGGGCGGCACCCCGACCAGGTGCGGCCAGGAGACGCCGGGGCGGGGGCGGGGATCGGAGTGGTAGTGGGTGTGGAGGCTGGCCCGGTCGATGTGCCCGGCGCCGATGCCGCCCGGGGCCTGGACGTACGCCTCGGCGGACAGAGGCGTGCCGTCCGCGCCCGGTCCGTTCAGCCCTGGGCCGGACCGGGCGGCAGAGGGTGCACACGGGCGCCGCCGTGGATCACCCCGCCGGCGACGCCGCCGTCCGCGCGGACGTGGACGTCCCCGCCCACGGCCATCCCGTCCCGGCCGACGGACGGGCCGCCGGAAGCAGGGCCACCGGCGGGGGAGTGGCGCTTCAGCAGGGCGCGCAGCTCACCGGCGAGGCGGGCGCGCTCGTCGCCGTCCACGCTCTCCAGCAGGCTCTCGAAGCGGGCCTGCCAGGCCGCCTCCTGGCGGATGCGCGCCTGCTCGGCCCCGGCGGACCCGGCGGCGCCGGGCTCCCGGTCCCGGTCCCGGTCCCGGCCCTCGCCCGGTTCCGGCCCGCCCGGCTCCAGTTCGGCGGCGGTGCGGTCCAGGCGCTCCAGCTCGGCGCGCTCGCGCCGCTCGTCGCCCCGGCCGAACCAGCGGGCCACCGCCTCCCGCACCGCCGTCCACGCCTCCGTGCCCGCGGCCTGCACCACCGCCGTGCCCCCGGCGGAGGCCAGTGCCGCCAAAGCCTGCTCCAGCATTCCCCGTCCCCCTCGCGACGCGCGGCCCGCGCGGCGCGCCGGCGCCGTCCGTGGCACCACGCCGCATCTTCATCGGAGACGTTCTACCCCCGTCGCCCGGTTCCGGTGCGGAGTTTTCCCGGGAAACGTGAACGACCCTTCCCGCCGGCCGGGTCGGGGAAGAAGCCGGCTGCCGTCAGGGTTTCGCGCGGGAACGGCGAGGTGTCGTGGGGAGTGTCCCCCTCCGGGGTTCGCGTTCCGCCGTTCCCGGGGGCGGGGAGAGGGGCATACCGGCGCCGGCGCCGGGCCTGTGCGTCAGGCGGCCCGGAGTGCGGCCGGGCTATACTTGGTCCATCGCTTAGTCCACCTGGTGACCGGATTGTGGGGCAGCCGTGGAAGCAGCTCGGCAGTACAACGTGCACGAAGCCAAGACACACCTCTCCCGGATCCTCGAGCAGGTCGCCACGGGCGAGGAAGTGGTGATCAGCAAAGCGGGGGAGCCGGTGGCCAAGGTGGTGCCCCTGCGGTCCAGGGTGAGGCGGACCGGCCGCGGCTCACTCAGGGGCCTCGTCCACATCCCGGACGACTTCGACGAACTGCCCGACGACGTCGCCGACGCCTTCGGGATGCGCTGATGCGACTCCTGCTCGACACCCATGTGGTCCTGTGGTGGCTGGACGACTCCCCCGAACTCTCCGGTGAGGTCAAGGACCTGCTCGACACGGAGCCCGCCGTGTACGTGAGCGCCGTGACACCGTGGGAGATCTCGATCAAGCAGTCCGTCGGCAAGCTCGAAGGCCCGGTGGACCTGGCCGAGCGGGTACGCGACAGCCAGTTCACCGGCCTGCCCGTCACCGCCGGGCACGGAGTCCGGGCAGGCCGGCTTCCCGAGCACCACGGGGACCCCTTCGACCGGATGCTGGTCGCCCAGGCGCAGATCGAGGGTATGACCCTGATGACCCGCGACAAGTGGATCCCGCAGTACGACGTGCGGGTCATGTCCGTCTGAGACGCGGGGCGGACGCGGACGGCCGGACCGGCGCCGGGCCCGTGCGTCAGGCGGCGGGCCGGAGCGGGAAGGACGCCCGGATCGCCTTGCCCTCGCCCGGACGGAGGGTGACGGTGACGTCGGTGGCCAGCTCGCGCACCAGCAGCCAGCCGAAGCCGCCGGGGACGGAGGGGTTTATCTGGACCGTCCTGGGCCGCCGGACGCTGGCGTCCGAGACCTCCACCAGCACGCCGCCGTCCCGCGAGTCCAGGCGGAAGTCCGTCACCCCGCCGGCGTGGCGGACCGCGTTGGACACCAGCTCCGAGACGCCCAGCAGCACGGCGTCCACGTCCGTCTTGGAGGCGTCCGGCTCGGTCGCCCGCAGGAAACCGCGCGTTATCTCCCGCGCCCGGTCCCCGGACTGAGGTGAGCGGTTCGTCAATCGCTCCGGTGGTCTGCCTTCCCTGTGCATCGGTCCTCCTCGCCTCGGAGCTGTTTTCCCAACTCCACTGCATCGTCTGCCCCCGAGTGCGCAGCCGAACACAATCGAATCCGGTGATCCGGATTCCCTCGTGGAAGGGGAGTGGAATGCCACGAAAGTATGCAACGGCCTGTGGCATATGCGTGAAGAGAGCAGGCGGCCGGTGACCGTCAGGCGCGAGCATGATCGAATTTCGGGGAATCCACCGGAAGGAAGATCCACCACCGGGCGGCGGTGCGCAGGTGGCCGCCCGCCTACACTTGGCCCGGTGTTCGCCCCCCTCCACATCGACGACGAGCTGCGCGGCGCGCTCGCCCGCCTCCTCGACGGGCTGCCGCCCCGGCAGGCCGCCGCGGCCGTCGAGCGGCTGATCAGCGGCTACCGGGGGAAGGGCGCCGCCGGCGCCCCCGTCCTGCGCGACCGCGGCGACGTCGCCGCCTACGCCGCCTACCGGATGCCCGCCACCTTCGAGGCCGTCCGCGCCGCCCTGGACGCCCTCGCCGAGCGGGCCCCGGAGCTGGACCCGGCCACCCACCTGGACGTGGGCGGGGGAACGGGCGCGGCCGTGTGGGCCGCCGCCGCGGTCTGGGGCGACGGCGCCGAACGGACCGGGGAAACCCGGGCCACCACCGTGCTGGACCGCTCCGAGCCCGCCCTCGCCCTCGGCCGCGAGCTGGCCGCCGGCTCCGGCTCGGCCGCCCTGCGCGGGGCCGCGTGGCGGCAGGAGCGCATCGGCGCCGCGCCGGGGCTGGACGCGGCCGATCTGGTCACCGTCTCCTACGTGCTGAACGAACTGCCCGAGGACGCCCGGCACGCGCTGGTCGACGCCGCCGCCGCGGGGGCCCGGCGGGCGGTGGTGGTCGTCGAGCCGGGCACCCCGGACGGCTACCGGCGGATCATCGAGGCGCGCGGCCGGCTGACCGGCGCCGGACTGCGCGTCCTGGCCCCCTGCCCGCACAGCGGCGCCTGCCCGATAGAGCCCGGCTCGGACTGGTGCCACTTCGCCGCCCGCGTCAGCCGCTCCTCCCTCCACCGGCGGGTGAAGGGAGGGACGCTGGCGTACGAGGACGAGAAGTTCTCCTACGTGGCCGCCGTCCGCCCCGGCGCGGACGGCGGCGATCCGGACGGCGACGGCCCGGACGGGACGCCCGCCGCGGCGCGGATCGTGCGCAGGCCGCAGATCCGCAAGGGCCAGGTCCTGCTCGACCTGTGCACCGGGCCGGACGGCGAACGCGGCGGGCTGCGGCGCGAGACCGTCACCAAGCGCCGCGGGCCGGCGTACCGCGCCGCCCGGGACGCGCACTGGGGCGACACCTGGGACGGCGGGCAGGACGGCGGGCAGGACGGCGGCGGGGACTGACGGCCCCGAGCCGGCCCGCCCGCCCCCGGCGGCCCGGATCAGCCGCGCAGCTCCGCTGTGCAGCACTTCACACTGCCGCCACCCTTGAGCAGCTCCCCCAGATCGACGCCGACCGGCTCGTAACCGCGCTCGCGCAGCGGCCCGAACAGCCCCACCGCCGCCTGGGGCAGCAGCACATGGTGCCCGTCGCTGACCGCGTTCAGGCCGAAGGCGCGGGCGTCGGCCTCCCCGGCGGTGACCGCGTCGGGGAAGAGCCGGGCCAGCACCGCCCGGCTGCCGGGCGAGAAAGCCTGCGGGTAGTACATGACGGCGTCGTCGCGGGAGTCGTCCAGCACGCACAGCGCCGTGTCCAGGTGGTAGAAGCGCGGGTCCACCAGATCCAGGCCGACGACCGGGCGGCCGAAGAACTCCTGGGCCTCCGGGTGGGACAGCGGACTGCTGCGGAAGCCGCGCCCGGCCAGCAGCCAGGAGGCGGTGACGGCGAAGTCCCCCTCGCCCTCGTTGACGTGCTCCGGCTCGCGCACCCGGGTGAAGCCGTGCGCCCGGTACCACTCCCGGTGCACCGCGGCCTCCCGTGCCCGCTCCGGATGGGCGAATCGGGCGCCCAGCACCCGGCCGTCGACGACGAGCGCGCCGTTGGCGGCGTACACCATGTCGGGCAGCTCCGGGTCGGGCACCAGTTCCTCGACGGTGTGGCCGAGCGAGCGGTAGGTGTCGCGCAGGGACTCCCACTGGGCCACGGCCAGCGGGAGGTCCACGGGCTTGGCGGGGTCCATCCACGGGTTGATGGAGTAGGTGACCGCGAAGTGCGCCGGTGGGCACATCAGGTAGCGGCGGGGTGTGTGCACGGAGGGCTCCTCACAGGATCGCTGTGTGCCGGAGGTGTCGCACTGTGTCAGCACATGGTCCACCCGGCCGGGCCTCCCTGTCCTGCCCGGGAGGAGGATTTCCACTGCACGGAGCAGGACCGTCCACCGGCGGGCCGGGCTGTGACCATCGCGACCACCGTTCGATTACTCATCGGGGTCGCGGAAGGAGCAGGATGGAGACGGCCGTTCGGGATCCTCGGATTCCGCCCGGCCGAAGGCGCTCGGTTTCGTACCCTCGAAACCCACGGCTCCGGTCGCGCGTGGTGCGGTACGCGATCTCCGCTCCCCTCCCGCGAGGAGGGGCTCTCCGAGTCGGAGGTCGCCGCCCGGCCCGCCCCGACGCCCCGCGAGACCGGCCGAGCACCGCAAACCAGGGAAGTGATTCCCCCACAGGCCGAGGCCGGTGGTTCCAGCGCTAGGAGTCCGATGGAACGCGAAAGCAGATTCTCCCGGTGGCTGCGCCGACGCTCCCGCGGCGGCGCGCACGCGAGCGCCGCGCAGGAAGCGGCCCGCGTCCGGGAGGACCTGCTGCTGACGGCCGCCGCCGCGGGCTTCCCCCTGGCACCGGCCGCGCACCCCGAGGGCTACGGCTGCTCCTGCGACCGGATCGGCTGCCCCACCCCCGGCCGCCACCCGGTCTCCTTCGCCTGGCGGACACAGGCCACCACCGACCCCGAGCAGATCGCCCGCTGGGCCGCCGGCCAGCCGTCGGCCAGCTTCGTCACCGCCACCGGCCGCACCCACGACGTGCTGGACGTGCCCGTGGGCGCGGGGCGGGCCGCGCTGGAGCGGCTGGAGGCCGAGGGCGTCGAGGTCGGGCCGGTGGCGGTGTGCGGCACCGGCTCCCGGACGGGGCGGATGCTGTTCTTCACCGCCACCCGCGGCACCCCGGACGACGAGGACGAGTGGTGGCCGTGCGAGCTGGACTGCCACCCCGAGACCCTGGAGGACCATCCGGGCCTGCGGTGGCACTGCCGCGGCAGCTACGTGCTCGTACCCCCCGCCCGGCTGCCCGGCGAAGGCTCCGAGCCGGCGGTGGGCTGGCTGCGCGCCCCCGAGCGCCCGCTGCCCGACCCGCTGACGATGCTGGAGGCGCTGACGGACGCGTGCGCCGCGCACGCGCAGGAGGAGCCGGACCACAGCGCCCCGTGGCCGGTGCGCTGACACGCCGGGGAGCATGCCACCACCGGGCCGCCGGGGCCGCCGCCGGGCTCACCCGCCCCTGGCGCCCGTCAGGCGCTGGAGGCGGTACACCAGTGCGACCCGCGGATCGCCGGCGCCGGCCGGAGGCACGGCCGCCGCCTGGAGGCCGAGGCGGACGTACGTCACCGACTGCCGCGGCGTGCCCTCCATCAGGGCCTTGACGTAGGGGTCCTTGACCTGCGGCTTGTAGCCCTGGGGCACGGTCTGCCGCATCTGGTGGTGGGTGGTGAAGAAGACCAGCGCCCCGCCGTCCTCGGTGCGCAGCCCCACCGGCGCGAACCGCGCGTCCCGGGCCGGGAGGTCGGCCCACTGGGTGCGGGCGCCCGGGTTCGCCGCCGTCTTCCTCCGCTCCTGGCGCAGGCCGCTGGTGGCCGGGCCGTCGGCGAAGGCGTCGCCGCCCTCGCGCAGATAGTCCGTGTACGCCTCGCCCAGGTCCTCCGGCGCGACGGCCAGCCGGGCCGACGCGCCGGCGGGGACGGCCTCGACGTGGCCCTCGCCGTCCTCGGTGAACTCCGGCACGGCGGAGGCGTCCAGCACCGACAGGTACGACGCCTTCCACCTCTCCTCGACACCGTCGCGGGTGAAGACCAGCAGCCAGCGCCTGCCGGGGCTCTGGCTGGAGGCGGTGTCGGCGACGAAGAACTTCGGCCAGCCCGCCTGCCGCGGTATCAGGAAGCGGGCGTCGGTCAGCTCCAGGTCCCGGTGGTCCGGGTCGCCGTCCGGGTGGACGACGCGGCGGGCCCGCAGCCCGGCCTGGTCGACGGCGCCCAGCGCGCCCGTCTCGATGGTGGTGTTCAGGGTGGCGTCATGGGTGCGGTTGGCCTCGTTGTTGGTCTCGGCGAAGTGGTCGAGGACCTTCGCAGCCTCCGCCTCGGTCACCGCCGGGACCACGGCCCTCTCACCGTGCACCGTGACGCAGCCCGGCAGTGCCGCCAGAGCGGCCAGCGCCGCCGCGAGCACCAATGCACCCCTGAGCCCACGCGCCTTCGTCCGCACTCTCCTCGACCCCTCCCGGACCATCACGCGGCTTCTCCGGCCCGAACCCTACCGGTGCCCCGCGGAGGCCGGGCGACGGGATGGGCCGGGGGCGGGGCGGACCCGGCGCACGCCGAACCCGGCCCCGCCCCGGGCCGGGCTCGGGCCGGCTCGGGGCGGGGCCGGGAGCGGTCACACCGGCCGCGTCACGGCACGCGTCACGGCCGGTGCTCAGGACACCGCGCAGGCGGCGCCGTCGAGCGTGAACGCGTCGGGGGCGGTGTTGGAGCCGTTCCAGGTGCCGGTGAAACCGATGGTCACCGAGCCGCCCGCCGGGATGTGCGCGGTGTACGAGGCGGGCTCGACGGTGACGGCCGCCCCGCTCTGGCCGGGGACGCCGCCCCACATGTTGGTGACGGTCTGGCCGTCGGCGAACCGCCAGCCCAGCGTCCAGCCGCTGATCGCGGAGGTGCCGGTGTTGCGGAGGACCACCTCGCCCTGGAAGCCGCCCTGCCACTGGCCGACGACCTTGTAGCCGACCGAGCAGGCGCCCGGCGCGGGATCGCCGCCCCGGCTCGTGGTGACGTCCACCGCCGCCGAGCGCTCGGAGCGGTTGCCGGCCGCGTCCCGCGCGTACACGGCGAAGGTGTAGGAGGTCTCGGCCGTCAGACCGGTGATCTGCGCCGAGGTGCCGGTGACGCTGCGCACGGCGGTCTCGGAGGTGCCCTCGACGCGCACCACGTCGTAACCGGTCACCCCGGTGTCGTCGAAGGAGGCCGCCCAGGACAGGGTGACGCCGCCGGAGGTCACACCGGAGGCCACCGGGGTGCCCGGCCGGGTGGGCGCGGTGGTGTCGTCCGGGTCGCCGGGGCCGCCGTAGACGGTGGCCTCCCGCGCGGTCGCGGCGATGCCGTTCGCGCCGTTGAACAGGCGCTCGCCCCAGCTCGTCATGGCGTCCGGGTCGAAGCCCTCGACCATGTCCAGGTACTCCACGCCGCCACCGTTGCCGCTCCAGGACCAGCCCAGGTAGCCCAGGCCGAGCTGCTCGGTGGTGGCCAGGATCGCGTCCTCGTCCGGGTTGCCGTCGCTGTGGTCGTGACCGAACTCGCCCACCAGGACCGGCAGTCCGGCGTCGGTGAAGCGGCCCAGGTAGTCGCGCACCTCGGCGGCGGTGTCGAAGACGCCGTACATGTGGACGGAGAACACCGTGTTGCGGTCGGGGTCGGCGGCGAAGACCGACGCGGCGTTGTCGCGCATGGTGAACGACCAGTCCTGGCCCCAGTTGGGGGCGTCGACCATCAGCGCGTGGTCGAACCCGGCGTCACGCAGCTTGCGGATGGCGGCGCTGGTGTCGTCGGCCCAGCTCTGGTAGCCGCTGTTGCCGTGCGGCTCGTTGCCGATGTTGACGACGATGTAGTCCTCCTGGCCCTCCAGCGCGCTCTTGACGCTGATCCAGTAGTCGGCCGCCTGGTCCAGGGAGGCCGCACCGCTCTGCTCGCCGTAGCCGGTGGTGTCGTGCACCTCCAGCACGCAGATGAGGCGGTTC
Source organism: Streptomyces shinuiensis (assembly GCF_043660855.1). Classification (NCBI taxonomy): domain Bacteria; kingdom Bacillati; phylum Actinomycetota; class Actinomycetes; order Kitasatosporales; family Streptomycetaceae; genus Streptomyces; species Streptomyces shinuiensis. The sequence goes on from NZ_JBIHML010000001.1 coordinate 4,384,637, forward strand.
GCCCTGCACTCGGAGACGACGTTCGCCACGTCGGAGGCGTCGTTGCGGGTCCAGCGGTCGCCGCTGCTGAGCACGACCCGGACGGTGTTGGCGCCCTTGGCCTTGATGTGGGCCAGGGAGTCGAGCTCGCCGGTGTACCAGGTGTGGGCGTGGTTGACGCCCCGCATCACGAAGTCGTTCCCGTTGCCCTCCAGCAGGCGCCCGCCGCCGACGTGGAGGCCGGTGGCGGCAGTGCTCCCGGTGGTCCCGGACGCGGCCTGCGCGGACTGGCCCAGGCCGGACAGCGGCAGCAGTAAGCCGAGCAGGGCGCCCGAGACGGCGGCCCTGCGGGTGGTGCGTTGTCTCATCTGTCACTCCAGTGAACCGTATGTCCGACAACGATGTCAGACCGGCTGGGCGCGAGCGCCCGCGGTCTGGCGTGGAAGCGCTCCCAATCAACCGCCGCCGCCGATGCCGCGTCAAGGGGTGTGACACGGATCGGTTCCGGAACCGTCACGCGCTGAGCGGGAACTCCTCGCCCAGCTCGCGGAAGACGGCGGTGTTCAGCGCGAAGGCGCGCCGGCACTCCTCGGCGATCCGCTGCTTCTCCAGATCGTCCGCCGGCACCGCGTCCAGCGCCGCCCGGTACTCGCGCTTGAACGCGGCCGGGTTGTCGATCCCCTCGAAGACGTAGAAGCGCACACCGTCGCCCTTGCGCGCGAAGCCCCAGGTCTTCTCGGCCTTCCCCCGGATGATCTGGCCACCGGACAGATCGCCCAGATAACGCGTGTAGTGGTGGGCCACGTAACCGCCCGGCCACCGGCCGGCCAGCTCGGCGATCCGCCCGGCGTACGCGGCCGTCGCCGGCAGCGGGGCCGGCGACCCGCGCCAGCCCTCCCCGCCGTGCAGATGGGTCAGATCGCGCTCCAGAGCGGCGGTACGGGCCAGCTCGGGCCACAGGAACGGTCCCGCCACCGGATCGCCGGCCAGCCCCCGGGCCCCGTCCTCCAGGGCGCGGTAGACGAACCAGAGCTGCTCGGTGTAGCGCCGGTACGCCTCCACCCCCAGCCTGCCGTCCAGCAGGGCGCCCATGAACGCGGAACCCTCCGCCTCCGTGTGCTGCTGCCGGGAGGCCTCGCGGATGAGGACGGAGAACGGAGTCGTGGCGGACGCGACCAAGGCGGGCCTCCGGGGGGCAGAGGGGGAGGGGGCGGCACCACCGGGACGCCGCCGGACCCGACCGATTCTCGCCGACCGGGCACGCAAGTCAACATCTTGCCGACGGCTTGTCGGAAAACCGTCAGGGCAGGGTCAGGATCTCCGCCCCCGAGCCGGTGACGACGAGCGTGTGCTCGAACTGCGCCGTCCGCCTGCGGTCCTTGGTCACCACCGTCCAGCCGTCCTCCCACATCTCCCACTCGTGGGTGCCCAGCGTCAGCATCGGCTCGATGGTGAACGTCATGCCCGGCTTCATCACCGCCGTCGCCCGCGGGTCGTCGTAGTGGGGGATGATCAGCCCGGAGTGGAACGAGCTGTTGATGCCGTGCCCGGTGAAGTCGCGCACCACCCCGTAGCCGAAGCGCTTGGCGTACGACTCGATGACCCGGCCGATGACGTTGATCTGCCGGCCCGGCCGCACCGCCTTGATCGCGCGGTTCAGCGACTCGCGCGTCCGCTCCACCAGCAGCCGCGACTCCTCGTCCACCTCCCCGCACAGGTAGGTGGCGTTGTTGTCGCCGTGCACACCGTGGATGTACGCCGTCACGTCCAGGTTCACGATGTCGCCGTCGCGCAGGACGGTGGAGTCCGGGATGCCGTGGCAGATGACCTCGTTGACCGAGGTGCACAGCGACTTGGGGAACTTCCGGTACCCCAGCGTCGAGGGGTAGGCGCCGTGGTCGCACAGGTACTCGTGCGCGACCTCGTCCAGCTTGTCGGTGGTCACGCCGGGAGCGATGTGCTTCGCGGCCTCCGCCATGGCGCGGGCGGCGATCCGCCCCGCGATCCGCATCTTCTCGATCGTCCCGGAGTCCTGTACCTCGGGACCGGTGTACGGCGTCGGGGCGTCCTTGCCCACGTACTCCGGACGGGGGATCGAAGCGGGCACGCCGCGGTGCGGGGAGAGGGTGCCGGGAACGAGAAGCGACTGGCCAGACATGTGCGCGAGTCTAACCGTGATAGGCGACGCCCCGGCGGGGCAGCATGGATCACATGGCACTGTTCAAGCGCAAGGCGACCGGCAAGTCCGGCGAGTGGTTCTACTGCCTCACGCACCACACGGTCGAGGAGGGCCCCCAGTGCCCGGCCAGGGAACGCCTGGGCCCGTACGCGTCCCGCGCCGAGGCCGAGCAGGCGATGGACACGGCCCGCGAGCGCAACGAGCGGTGGGAGAACGATCCGCGCTGGAACGAACCCGCCCCGCGGGACGAGACGGAGTGAGCGGCGCGCGGCGCCGCCCCCGTCCACCGGCGTGACCCGCCACCGCGCCTGTGCGGGCCACAGGCCCGCACCCGGGGCGCGCCACTGTTCCGCCCGCAGCCGGGCGACGGCGGGAGGGGACGGGGAGGGGCGGACGTTCCGGACACTAAAGCGTGATTTGCGGCCAATCGCTGGTCCAGGCAACGGTGTGCGGCAACGGCCGTAAATCATGCCGTCCGGAATGTTCGCCCCGGACCGGCCCCGACCCCCGCACGCACCCGGCCCCCACCGCACCCGCACCCGTACCAAGCTCAGATGTCGGTGAGCCGCACCCCCGCGTGCGCCCTGTACCGCCGGTTGACCGAGATCAGGTTGGCGACCAGCGACTCCACCTGGTGCGCGTTGCGCAGCCGGCCGGCGAACACGCCGCGCATCCCCGGGATGCGCCCCGCCAGCGCCTGGACGACCTCGCAGTCGGCCCGCACCTCCCCGAGCACCATCACGTCGGTCTCGATCTCCCCGACCTCCGGGTCCCGGAGCAGAACGGCCGACAGATGGTGGAAGGCCGCGGTCACCCGTGAGTCCGGCAGCAGGGCGGCGGCCTGCTCCGCGGCGCTGCCCTCCTCGGGCTTCAGCGCGTAGGCGCCCTTCCTGTCGAATCCGAGCGGGTTGACGCAGTCCACGACGAGCTTGCCCGCCAGCTCCTCGCGCAGGCTCTCCAGGGTGGCGGCGTGCCCTTCCCACGGCACCGCGACGATCACCACGTCGCTGCGGCGCGCGCACTCGGCGTTGTCGGTGCCCTCCACGCCCAGGCCCAGCTCCCCGGCCGCGGCCCGTGCGCGCTCGGCGGTCCGCGAACCGAGGACCACCTTCTGGCCGGCCCGGGCCAGCCGGTACGCCAGGCCGCGGCCCTGGTCGCCGGTGCCGCCCAGCACGCCGACCACCAGGCCGGAGACGTCCGGCAGCTCCCAGGGGTCCTTGGCGGGTGCCTTCTTCGGGGCGTCTGCGGAAGCATCGTTCGAGGTCATGATCCGATCCTGCCAGGGTTTACGGGGTGCGGTGCGGTGGGGGCCGGGTGCGTGCGGGGGTCGGGGCCGGTCCGGGGCGAACATTCCGGACGGCATGATTTACGGCCGTTGCCGCACACCGTTGCCTGGACCAGCGATTGGCCGCAAATCACGCTTTAGTGTCCGGAACGTCCGCCCCTCCCCGTCCCCTCCCGCCGTCGCCCGGCTGCGGGCGGAACAGTGGCGCGCCCCGGGTGCGGGCCTGTGGCCCGCACAGGCGCGGTGGCGGGTCACGCCGGTGGGCGGAGGCGGCCCCGGCGCGGGGGGTGCGGGGGCGGATGGGGGACAATGGGGACCGTCGTAGATGCCGCAACTCCAGGAGCCCGACCTCATGGCCCCCTCGTCCCCGACCCGCCGACTCCCTCTGTTCGCCCTGGTCGTCTGCGGCCTCGCCGTCGTCGCGGCGGTGGTGTCCTTCGCGCAGGGGGCCTGGCCGGTGGGGATCGTCTGGGTCCTGCTGGCCGGGCTGGCGTCCAACATGGCCTGGTACTACGTGCGCCGCGCCAGGCTGGAGCGGGCCGCGACCGAGGCGGGCGGCGTCAGTAGGGGATGAAGACGTCCTGGGGCTCGCCCTCCCAGAAGCGGAAGTACCGCAGCCCGTGGGCGACCTCCTGCCAGGAGACGCCCAGAGCCGCCATCACGGCGTCGACGCCGTCCCAGAAGACGGCGTTGACCTCCGGGATCCACAGGCAGGCGAAGACCGCGAGGAGACCGAAGGGCGCGAAGGGCTCCACCTGGCGGCGGGCCCTGTGCGAGAGCCACGGTTCGATGACGCCGTAGCCGTCCAGGCCGGGGACGGGCAGGAAGTTGAGGATCGCGGCCGTGACCTGGAGCATCGCCAGGAAGGCCAGCGCGCAGCGGAACGCGACCGGTGCGCCGTCCAGCAGGCCCAGCAGGAAGGGCGCGACCAGCGCGAGGGCGAGGGCGGCGTTGACCAGGGGGCCGGCCGCCGAGATCAGACTGTGCTTCAGCCGCCCGCGGACGCGGTCGCGCTCGATGAAGACCGCGCCGCCGGGGAGGCCGATGCCGCCCATGATCACGAAGACCACGGGCAGGACGATGCTCAGCATCGCGTGGGTGTACTTGAGGGGGTTGAGGGTGAGGTAGCCCTTGGCCCCGACGGATATGTCGCCGCCGTGCAGCGCGGTGCGCGCGTGCGCGTACTCGTGCAGGCACAGGGAGACGATCCAGGCCGAGACGACGAAGAGGAACACCGCGAGGCCGGTGTTCACCGCGTACTCCGCCCACACGCCCCAGGCCGACACCCCCATGACGGTGACGAGCCCCAGGAACACGGGGCTGACCTGTCTGTTCATGGGGCCAGACCGTACCCGGCGCGGTTGCCGGGGCACGAGCCGGGGCCCGTGCCCCGGTCGGCCTACTGCGCGCTGATGTCGATCGTGCGCCGCTTGCCCTGGGGCGACTTCGGGACGCGCACGGTGAGCACCCCGTCGGCCAGGTCGGCCGAGACCGCCTCGTCGTCGATGTCGTGCGGGACCATGGTGCGGTAGGAGAACCTGCCGGTGCGGTGGCCGAGCACCTTCCCGTGGTGCTCCTCCTCGAGCTCGCCGGTGATGTGCAGCTCGTTGGCGTCCAACTCCACCGAGACGTTCTCGCGCGGAATGCCGGGCAGCTCGGCCCGCACCAGATAGGAGTCCTCGGTCTCCTCCTCCTCGACCAGCGGCACCCAGGGCCGCTCACCGGTGGGCGTGGTGCCCTGCTGGAAGAACCGGCCCACCTCGGACCACAGGTTCTCGAACTCGCTGCGCGGGTCGCGCCAGCCCCAGCCCGGCTGCTGCCGTGCCGGACGCTGCGTGCCCTCTCCGCGCCGTACTGGCATCTTCACGGGAGTGCCTCCCTCCTCGTCGCCTGTCCGTGCGCTGTGGCGGGTATCCGGGCATGGCCGAACATAACGGGCGGCCCGCCGACAGGGCCGGTGGAAGGCCGTCGGCGGGCCGCCGCGGGGAGCCGGTGGCGGGCCGGTGGGGGAGGGCCGGCCCGCCACCGGTCAGTGGAAGGTGTGCTCCTCGGCGGGGAAGGCGGAGCCGACCACGTCCTGGGCGAACCCGCGCGCCGCGTCGCCGAGCGTCTCGCGCAGCCGCGCGTACTGCTTGACGAAGCGCGGCATCCGGCCCGACGTCATGCCGGCCATGTCCGTCCAGACCAGCACCTGGGCGTCGCAGTCCGGGCCTGCGCCGATGCCGATGGTCGGGATGCTCAGGCAGCGGGTGACCTCGGCGGCCAGTTCGGCCGGCACCATCTCCATGACGAGGGCGAAGGCGCCGGCGTCCTGGGCGGCCTTGGCGTCGCGCAGGAGCCGGTGGGCGGCCTCGTCGCCGCGGCCCTGGACGTAGTAGCCGCCCATCGCGTTGACCGACTGCGGGGTCAGGCCCAGGTGGGACATCACGGGGATGCCGGACCGCACGAGCAGTTCGGTCTGGGCCAGCGAGCGTTCGCCGCCCTCCAGCTTCACCGCGCCGGCGCCGGCCTCCTTCACCAGCCGGGTGGCGTTGCGCAGGGCCTGGACGGGGCCCTCCTGGTACGAGCCGAAGGGGAGGTCGGCGACGACCATCGCCCGCCGGGTGCCGCGTACGACGGCGGCGGACATCATGGCCATCTGCTCCATGGTGACGGGCACCGTGGTGTCGTAGCCGAGGTGGCAGTTGCCCGCCGAGTCCCCGACGAGCAGGACGGGGATGCCCGCCTCGTCGAAGACGGACGCGGTCATCGCGTCGTACGCGGTGAGCATGGGCCACTTCTCGCCGCGCTCCTTGGCGGCGGCCAGGTCCCTCACGGTGATGCGTCGCTGCTGCGTTCCGCCGTACAGCGCCTTGCTGCTGCCGTCGGCCGCCTGCTGGGCATGCGTCATTGAGCCGGCTCCTGTGTTCGTCGTCTCGAGGCGCCCTCACGGCGTCCCCGGATCCGCGTCCATGGTGGCACCACCGCAGGGCGGGAGGGAAGGGGGCCGCTGTGGTGCGACACGGGGGAGCGCGTAACGATACGAGACGGGATCGTATCGTAAATGTCCTAATCTGTGCCGATGGGTACAGTAAGTTCCGAAGTGCCACCGAATCCGGCGGTCCCGGAGGCCGTGCACCGCAGACGCTGGGCGATCCTGGCCGTCCTGATGCTCGGTCTGCTGATCGTCGTACTGGACAACTCGATCCTCAACGTCGCGATGAAGACCATCGCGACCCCGCCCCCCACCGGCCTCGGCGCCACCCACAGTCAGCTGGAATGGGCGGTGAACTCCTACACGCTCGTCTTCGCGGGGCTGCTGTTCACCTCGGGCCTGCTCGGGGACCGCTACGGGCGCAAACGGGTGCTGCTGGCGGGCCTGGTGCTGTTCGGCGCCGGCTCGGTGCTGGCCGGGCTGTCCGACTCGCCCGGCGAGCTGATCGCCTTCCGCGCGCTGATGGGCGTCGGCGGCGCCCTCGTGATGCCCTCCACGCTCGCCGTCCTGATGAACGTCTTCGAACGCGACGAGCAGCCCAGGGCCATGGGGATCTGGACCGGGGGCGTCGGCGTGGCCATCGCCGTGGGGCCGGCCACCGGCGGTGTGCTGCTGGAGCACTTCTGGTGGGGCTCGGTCTTCATGGTCAACGTGCCCATCGTGATCGCCGCGCTGATCGCGATGGCCCTACTGGTCCCCGACTCCAGGGACCCCGCGCCCGGCCGCCCCGACCTCCCGGGCGTACTGCTGTCGGTCGTCGGCCTGGTGCTGCTGGTGTACGGCATCATCAAGGGCGGGCAGCTCGCCGACTTCACCGACCCCGAGGTGCTGCTCACGGTGGGCGGCGGCCTCGTCGTCCTGGCCGGCTTCGTGCTCCACGAGAGGCGCAGCCGGCACCCGGCCCTGGACGTCCGGTACTTCCGCGAGCCCGCCTTCTCGGCCGCCGTCACCGCCGTGGCGCTGGTGTTCTTCGCGCTGATGGGCGTGACGTTCTTCATGGTCTTCTACACCCAGAGCGTGCGCGGCTACACCCCCTTCCAGACCGGCCTGCTGCTGCTCCCGCTCGCCGCCTCGCAACTGTTCTTCGCCCCCCGGGCCGAGCTGGCCGTAAGACGCTTCGGCGCCCGGGCCACGTGCACGGCCGGCCTGCTGGCGGTCGCCGCGACCATGGCGGCGTTCCTGCTGCTCGGCACCGACACCCCGATCTGGGTCCTGGAGGTCCTCTTCGTCGTCCAGGGCGCCGGGATGGCGCACGTCACACCGCCCGTCACGGTCACGATCATGCAGTCGCTGCCGCGCGGGAAGGCCGGTTCCGGCTCGGCGGTCAACAACATCTTCCGGCAGGTCGGAGGTGCGCTGGGCGTCGCGGTGCTCGGCTCGCTGCTCTCGGCGGTCTACCGGGGCCGGATCGACGGTGAGCTTGCCGGGGTGCCGGGACTGTCGGAGGGTGCCCGGCACGCGGCGGGCGAGTCCATCGAGGCCACCCGGGCACTGGCCGAGCGGATGGGCGCGGCGGGCCGGACGCTGACCGAGCGGGCCGACGAGGCGTTCGTCCACGCCATGCACATCACGGTCGTGGCCTCCGCCGCCGTCGCTCTGGCCGGTGCGGTCGTCGTCGCGCTGTTCATGCCCGGCAGGCGGAGCGCGCCGGGCGGCCCGGACGCGGAGCGGGGGCCGCGGGAGCAGGGCGGGAAGGGCGAGGGGGAGGGGCGCGGAGAGCCGGAGGGGGCCGGCGTGCCCGGTCCGGGGCGTGAGCGGGGTGCCCTGGAGGCAGGGGCGGAGCGGTGAGGGAGGAGGGGGCCGGGGTGGTGCGCGGCAGGCCGCGCAGCGCGGCCGCGCACCGGGCGATCATCGCGGCCGCCCTGCGGCTGCTGGAGCGCGGGGCCGGCGTCGGCGCGCTGTCCGTGGAGGGGATCGCCCGTGAGGCGGGCGTGGGCAAGGCGACCGTCTACCGCCGCTGGCCGGGCAGGGACGAACTGCTGCTGGACGTCATGCGGGCCCTGGACGAGCCCCAGGTCGCGGTGCGCGGCCACTGCGTGCGGGAGGACCTGGTGGAGATCCTGGAGGGGCTGCGGCGCAAGGGCCTGGCCAAGCGGGACTCGGCGCTGCTGCGCACCATGATGAGCCACTTCCACAGCCATCCGAGGCTGTGGCAGGAGTACCACGGCACCGTGATCCGCGCCCGGCGCGAGACGCTGCACGCGGTGCTGCGGCGCGGCGTGGCCGAGGGCGGGATCCGCGCGGACCTGGACGTCGAACTGCTGGGGGAGCTGTTCGTCGGGCCGATGCTGTCGCGGGCCCTGCTGCACGAGTGGAGGGAGTTGCCCGAGGGGCTGTCCGAGCAGATCGTGGACGGGGTGCTGGACGGTGCCCGGCCGCGCGGCTGAGCGGGCCGGGTCCGGCTTTCCGGGGGAGCGCCGGGGTGCCGGGAGCCGGGGTGTTCCCGGTGGTTCCGCGTGCGGGCGGGTGTGCGTGCATGCGGGCCTGTGCGCCGTGCCGGAATGTGCGTGTTTCGTTACAGTGGCGGGTGCTGCCGAAAGGTCAGGAACCCGCCACAGGACCGCGTTCGTCCTGGCAGACGTACAGGTGTACGGGCCGCCCGGTGCGGCCGGCACGCCCAGCAAGCAAGACCGGCCGCCGCCCGGGACGCCGGACCGGGGCGGCGGCCTCGCGATGACGGCAAGTGAGGACGGCGGATGGCACGGGCGTACATGACCGAGGCGGAGTCGGAGACGACGCGGGGCGCGGTGGACGGACGCCCCGGCCCCGCCCCCTCCGCCGCCGCCCGGCTCCGGCGCGCGATCGCCCGGGCGGGCGGCGAGGGCCGGTGGCGCCGCGGCCTGCTGCTGGCCGTGCTGGCCGTGCTGGCCGCGATGGTGATGGCGCTGCACTCCCGGGTGCCCAACCGGGTCGGCAACCTGGGCAGCCTGCTGGAGACCTTCCTGCCGTGGGCCGGTCTGGCGATCCCCCTGCTGCTCCTGGCCGCGCTGCTGCGCCGTTCGGCCACCGCGCTGGTGGCGCTGCTGCTGCCCGCGGTGGTCTGGGCGGACATGTTCGGCGGTCTGGTCACCGACAAGCGCGCCACCGGCGGGGACCTGACGGTGGTCACCCACAACGTCAACGCCGACAACCCCGACCCCGCCGGTACGGCGCGGCAGTTGGCGCGCAGCGGCGCCGAGGTGCTGTCCCTCCAGGAGCTGCCGGGCCGGTCGGTGGCACAGTACGAGAAGGCGCTGGCGGACGCCTACCCCCACCACGCGGTGCTGGGCACGGTCGGGCTGTGGAGCAAGTACCCGATCGACGACGCCCGGCCGGTGGACATCGGGATCGGCTGGACCCGGGCGATGCGTGCCACCGTCGCCACGCCGAGGGGGGACGTCGCCGTGTACGGCGCGCACCTGCCGTCGGTGCGGGTGAGGTTCGAGGCGGGGTTCACCGCCCGCCAGCGCGATGTCGCCTCCGACCTGCTGGGCGAGGCCATCGTGGCGGAGCCCGTCGGACGGGTGGTGCTGCTGGGCGACCTCAACGGGACGATGAACGACCGGGCGCTGGCGTCCGTCACCTCCCAGATGCGCTCCACGCAGGGTGCGGCGGGTGACGGGTTCGGGTTCAGCTGGCCCGCGTCGTTCCCGATGACCCGGATCGACCAGATCATGGTGAAGGGGGTCGAGCCGGTGTCGTCGTGGGCGCTGCCACCGACCGGCAGTGACCATCTGCCGCTGGCGGCGTCGGTGAGCTGGTAGGGCCCGCGGGTCCCGGAGGACGGCCCGCCCCGTGCGGGGGCGGGCCGTCCGCTGTTCGTGGCACGGCCGTCACCTATTTGTTTTGCGCCGGAACAAAAAGCTGCGAGACTTGCCCGTGTCCGGGGCGGACCGGTTCCGCCTCCCGCGTCCCGCTGCGCGTACACCCTCCGCGTCGAAAGGCTCTCCCATGCCCCTGGCCCTGCTCGCCCTCGCGGTCGCGGCCTTCGGGATCGGCACCACCGAGTTCGTGATGATGGGCCTGCTGCCCAACGTCGCGGACGACCTGGGCGTCTCCGTGCCCACCGCCGGCCATCTCGTCTCCGCCTACGCCATCGGCGTCGTCATCGGCGCCCCGCTCCTGGCCGCCGTCGGGGTCCGCGTCCCGCGCAGGCGGATGCTGATCGCCCTGATGGGCCTGTTCACCCTCGGCAACCTCGCGTCCGCCCTCGCTCCCGGATACGGCACGCTGCTGGCCGGACGGGTGCTGGCCGGGCTGCCGCACGGCGCGTTCTTCGGCGTCGGCGCGGTCGTCGCCGCCCGCCTGGTGCGGGAGGGCCGGCAGGCGCGGGCCGTGGCCACGATGTTCCTGGGGCTGACCGTGGCCAACATCGTCGGTGTGCCCGGTGGTACGGCGCTGGGCCAGCAACTGGGGTGGCGTGCGACGTTCCTGGTCGTCACCGTGATCGGGCTGGCCGCGATGGGGGCGCTGGCGGCGCTGGTGCCGTACCTGCCGCTGGAGCGGCCAGGCGGTGGTGCGGGGGATGCCGGTGGCGGTGCCGGTGCCGGTGCCGGTGGCGGTGGCGTGGTGCGTGAGCTGCGCCGTGAGGTGCGGGCGCTGGGGGACCGGCAGGTGCTCCTCGGGCTGCTGACGGCCGTCTTCGGGTTCGCGGGCGTCTTCGCCCTCTACAGCTACCTCGCCTCGATGGTCACCGAGGTCACGGGGATGGCCGAGTCGTCGGTGACGGTCGTGCTGGCTCTCTTCGGCGTCGGCATGACGCTGGGTGCGCTGGCCGCGGGGCCGCTGACCGACCGTGCGCTGCGGCCCACGCTGTACGGGGCGCTGGGTGCGCTGGCGCTGGTGCTGGTGGCGTTCCGGTTCACCGTCCACGTGCCGTGGGCGGCGATGGCGACCGTGGTGGTGATCGGTGCGGTGGGGTTCATGACCACCACACCGCTGCAGATGCTCGTGATGGAGAAGGCGCGCCACGCGCCGACGCTCGCCGCGGCCTCCAACCACTCCGCGTTCAACCTGGCGAACGCGGGCGGTGCGTGGGCCGGTGGCACGGCCATCGCGGCGGGCTGGGGGTGGACGTCCCCGGCGCTGGTGGGCGCGGGCCTGGCGGTGGTGGGTCTGGCGATCGCCGTGGTGGCGGGGGTGCTGGACCGGGGGGCGTCATCCGGGCGGCGGTCGCGGGTGGTGGCCCGCGGGGCGGGCGCGCGTGAGGCGGGTGCGCGCGGGGTCGGTTCGCGGGAGGAGGCGGCTGGCCGGGGTGGGGCCGGGGTTCGCTGAGGGCGGGTTCCGCCGGGGGCGGCGGGGCGTGCGGGTGCGGGGGCGGGTGCGTGCGGGGGTCGAGGCCGGTCCGGGGCGGACGTTCCGGACGGCATGATTTACGGCCGTTGCCGTGCACCGCTGGCTGAAGCGCCTATTGGCCACAAATCACGCTTGAGTGTCCGGAACATCCGCCCCTTCCCGTCCCCTCCCGCCGTCGCCCGGGTGCGGGTGGGCGGCCTCTGCCCGGTTCTCTTCCGTCGTCGTTCGGGTGCGGGTGGACAGCCCCTTCCCGTTCCCTCCGGCGGTCGGCCGTCCGGCGGCCGGGTCCTCGCTGGGGCGGAACGGGCGGGGTCCGGAGTCCGTTGTTCTCCGGCGGCGGGCGTCCGGCGTGGTGGGGGCCGGGGTCAGCCGGTCTCGCGCCAGCGGTTGGTGATCGGCAGGCGGCGGTCCTTGCCGAAGCCCTTCGCGGAGATCTTCGTGCCCGGCGGGTACTGCCGCCGCTTGTACTCGGCGGTGTCCGTCATGCGCAGGACGCGGGTGACGGTCCTCTCGTCGAAGCCCTCGGCGATGATCTCCTCCCGCCCCCGGTCCAGGTCCACGTACAGCTCCAGGATCCGGTCCAGGACGTCGTAGTCGGGGAGGGAGTCGGTGTCCACCTGGCCCGGGCGCAGTTCCGCACTCGGCGGCTTGGAGATGGAGTTCTCCGGGATCGGCGGGGCCTGGCCGCGCTCGGCCGCGGCCTTGTTGCGCCAGCGGGCGAGGCGGAAGACGGTGGTCTTGTAGACGTCCTTGATCGGGCCGTACGCGCCGACCGAGTCGCCGTAGAGGGTCGAGTAGCCGACCGCCAGTTCGGACTTGTTGCCCGGCGCGAGCACGATGTGGCCCTCCTGGTTGGACAGGCCCATCAGCAGGGTGCCGCGCAGCCGGGCCTGGAGGTTCTCCTCCGCCAGGCCGGTGAGGTGGAGCGAGTCCATGTACGCGTCGAACATCGGGGCGATCGGCACGGTGCGGAAGTTGAGGCCGGTGCGGCGGGCCGTCTCCGCCGCGTCGTCCTTGGAGTGCTCCGAGGAGTAGCGCGAGGGCATGGAGACGCCGTACACGTTCTCCGGGCCGACCGCGTCGCAGGCGATGGCGGCGGTGAGGGCGGAGTCGATGCCACCGGACAGCCCGATGAGCACCGAGCGGAAACCGTTCTTCAGGACGTAGGCGCGCAGGCCCGTGACGAGGGCGGTGTAGACCTCCTCGTCGTCGTCCATGCGGGGGGCCTCCGCGCCGGTGACCTGCGGCTCGTACGCGGGGAGGGGGGCGGCGGAGAGGGTGCGGTGGTCGATGCGCAGGCCGTCGGAGACGTTGCCGGAGGGGGGTTCGGGCGCGGCGGCGGGCAGGTCGAGGTCGAGGACGACGCAGCCCTCCTCGAACTGCGGGGCCCGCGCGATGACCTCGCCGCCGGCGGAGACGACGATCGAGTCGCCGTCGAAGACCAGGTCGTCCTGGGCGCCGACCATGGCGAGGTAGGCGGTGGTGCAGCCGGCCTCGCGGGCCCGGCGGCGTACCAGGTCCAGGCGGGTGTCGTCCTTGTTCCGCTCGTAGGGGGAGGCGTTGACGGACAGCAGCAGGCCCGCCCCGGCGGCACGGGCGGCGGGCACCCGGCCGCCGTCCTGCCACAGGTCCTCGCAGATCGCCAGGGCCACGTCGACGCCGTGCACCCGGACCATGGGCAGGGTCTCGCCGGGAACGAAGTAGCGGAACTCGTCGAAGACCCCGTAGTTGGGGAGGTGGTGCTTGGCGTAGGTCAGCACGACCTCGCCACCGTGGAGGACGGCCGCGGCGTTCCGGGGCGCTCCGGCGGGCTGGCCGTAGCGGGGCTGGGCCTCCTCCGCCCGGTCGAGGTAGCCGACGACCACGGGGATTTCGCCGAGCCCCTCGCCGGCCAGGCGGGCGGCGAGGGCGGTGAGGGCGGACCGGCTGGCCCGGACGAAGGACGGGCGCAGGGCCAGGTCCTCGACGGGGTAGCCGGTGAGCACCATCTCGGGGAAGGCCACGAGGTGCGCTCCCTGCTCGGCCGAGTGCCGCGTCCAGCGGACGACCGCGTCCGCGTTTCCGGCGAGGTCGCCGACGGTGGAGTCGATCTGGTTCAGGGCGAGTCGTAGCTGAGGCACGCGGTCAGTCTAATCGTCTTAGTGACGTTATCCGGAGGAGCCTGTTTCGCGGTCTTCACCGGGGCAAGGGTTCGGCGGACGCACGGGTGTACGAGGGCGGGCAAGGCCGGAACCGGCCGTTCTCCGCCGGGGCCGCGACGGAGGGGGCGAGCGGCGCGAACACGCTTCCGCAGTCCGGTCCGGCATGCGAGGACGCCGGCGGCATGGGGATCCCCGGGCGTTCGGGAGGCGGAGAACCTCACGAGAAGTCCTGAGTGTCCCCGCCGTGATCGGGCTTGATCGCGTCTCGCCCGCTCTTGTCATGTACCCATAACCTCTCGCCGCGGCCGGAGGAAACGCCTCCTGGCCGCCTCCGGGAGGATCACCGATGCGCTCGTTCGTCCGTATGTCCAGGCGAGTCACCACTCGTTTCCTCGGCATCGCGGTCGTGGCCGGAACCATGGCCTTCGCCCCGATGTCCCCGTCCGCCGCCGGCACCGCCGAGGTCTCCGCCGCGCCGCACTCCGAGGAGTGCGTCGAAACAGCAGGCGGCGCCCCCGCCTCCGCCCGCGTCGTCCGGCCGCACGGCGGCGAGGGCCCGGCCCATGAGCCGAACGACGTCAGCCCCGAACAGGCCCGCAGGATGGACGCCGACCTGGAGCGCAAGCTCAAGGAGCTGGGCGGCCACAGACGTCTGGGAGCGGCCGCCTCCGTCACCGTCCCGGTCTACTTCCACGTGATCCACGACGGCGACACCGGCAAACTCACCGCCACGGACGTCTCCCGGCAGATCGACGTCCTGAACGACGCCTTCGGCGGCCAGGGCACGGACAACGCCCCCACGCCCTACACGTTCAGCCTCGCCGGAACCACCTACACCGACAACGCCTCCTGGTACCGCGGTCTGGAGCCCGGGTCGGCCGAGGAGAGGGCGATGAAGTCCTCCCTGCGCCAGGGCGGGGCCGGAACGCTCAACTTCTACACCGCCAGCCTGGGCCAGGGCCTGCTCGGCTGGGCCACCTTCCCCAGCTCGTACCGGAGCAACCCGGCCGACGACGGCGTCGTGGTGCTGGACACCTCGCTGCCGGGCGGCTCCACGGCCAACTACAACGAAGGCGACACGGCCACGCACGAGGTCGGCCACTGGATGGGCCTCTACCACACCTTCCAGGGCGGCTGCAACGGCAAGGGCGACTACGTCTCGGACACCCCGGCCGAGGCGAGCCCGGCCTACGCCTGCCCCGAAGGGCGGGACTCCTGCACCCGTTCGTCCGGCCTCGACCCGATCCACAACTTCATGGACTACACCTACGACTCCTGCATGGACCGCTTCTCCACCGGCCAGGTGGCGCGGATGAACGACCACTGGGCCGCGTACCGCGGCTGACCCGTGACCCGCATCGGCCCGCACCCCGCCCCGGGTGCGGGCCGACGCGGGCGGAAACGGTTGCCGCGGGGGCGGGGAGCAGTCAGTATGGGAGCGCTCCCAGCGTGAGCGGGCGGAAGGAGGGGCGTGGTGACGGAGGGCGGCGGGCCGTTCGTACGGCCCTACCGGCCGCAGGACCGGGAGGCGGTGTACGACGTGTGCGTGCGCACCGCCGACGCGGGCGGCGACGCGCGGGGGATCTACCGGAACCCGGACCTGATGGGCGACCTCTTCGCCGGGCCGTACCTGTGGCTCGAACCGCGTCTGGCCTTCGTGCTGGACGACGGCGGGCGCGCGGCCGGGTACGCGATCGGCACCGCCGACACCGCCGCGTTCGCCGGGGCGTTCCGCCGTGAGTGGCTGCCCCGGGTGACCGGCGGGTACCCGAGGGCGCGGCGGCCGGCCACACCGGACGAGTGGATGAC
The DNA here is from genome assembly GCF_043660855.1 of Streptomyces shinuiensis. NCBI lineage: Bacteria > Bacillati > Actinomycetota > Actinomycetes > Kitasatosporales > Streptomycetaceae > Streptomyces > Streptomyces shinuiensis. The sequence continues at coordinate 4,400,278 of NZ_JBIHML010000001.1, forward strand.
CGAGCTACTGTACACGCCCGAGCGGATGGTGCTGCCCGAACTCGCCGGCCACCCGGCGCACCTCCACATCGACATCCTCCCCGAGCACCAGCGCGCGGGGCACGGGAGGGCGCTGATGTGCACGCTGCTGGACGCCCTGCGCCGGGAGGGGGCCGGGCACGTCCATCTGGGCATGCTGACGGTGAACACCGGCGCACGGCGCTTCTACGACCGCCTCGGCTTCCGCGAGCTGGCGGTGCCCGACGCCGGGCCGCTCACCTATCTGGGAAGGTCCACGGACACCGGGTCGGCGTAATGTGACGGTAACCCCTCACCGTGATACTGGTGTGCGGGCCGCTCCTTCCCCGGGCGGTACGGGGAAGGGCCGTCTGACCAGCGAGGATGGGTGACCATGGACAAGCAGCAGGAATTCGTGCTCAGGACGCTCGAAGAGCGCGACATCCGGTTCGTCCGGCTGTGGTTCACCGACGTGCTCGGCTTTCTGAAGTCCGTCGCCGTCGCGCCGGCGGAGCTGGAGCAGGCCTTCGACGAGGGCATGGGGTTCGACGGGTCCGCGATCGAGGGCTTCGCCCGCGTCTACGAGTCCGACATGATCGCCAAGCCCGACCCGAGCACGTTCCAGATCCTGCCCTGGCGCGCCGAGGCCCCCGGCACCGCGCGGATGTTCTGCGACATCCTGATGCCGGACGGCTCCCCCTCCTACGCCGACCCCCGCTACGTCCTCAAGCGGGCCCTGAACAAGACCTCCGACCTGGGCTTCACCTTCTACACCCACCCCGAGATCGAGTTCTTCCTGCTCAAGGACAAGCCGGTGGACGGCACCCGGCCCACCCCGGCCGACTCCTCCGGCTACTTCGACCACACCCCGCAGCACGTCGGCCAGGACTTCCGCCGCCAGGCGATCACCATGCTGGAGTCGATGGGCATCTCGGTGGAGTTCTCCCACCACGAGGGCGCTCCGGGGCAGCAGGAGATCGACCTGCGGTACGCCGACGCCCTGTCGACGGCCGACAACATCATGACGTTCCGGCTGGTGATGAAGCAGGTCGCGCTGGAGCAGGGGGTGCAGGCGACCTTCATGCCCAAGCCGTTCTCGGAGTTCCCCGGCTCCGGGATGCACACCCACCTGTCGCTGTTCGAGGGCGACCGCAACGCCTTCCACGAGTCGGGCGCCGAGTACCAGCTCTCCAAGGTCGGCCGCTCCTTCATCGCCGGGCTGCTCAGGCACGCAGGGGAGATCTCCGCCGTCACCAACCAGTGGGTCAACTCCTACAAGCGCATCTGGGGCGGGGCCCAGCGCACCGCGGGCGCCGGCGGCGAGGCGCCCTCCTACATCTGCTGGGGGCACAACAACCGCTCCGCGCTGATCCGCGTGCCGATGTACAAGCCGGGCAAGATGGGCTCCACCCGCATCGAGGTGCGCTCCCTGGACTCCGGCGCCAACCCCTACCTGGCCTACGCGGTGCTGCTCGCGGCCGGGCTGAAGGGCATCGAGGAGGGCTACGAGCTCCCGGCCGGCGCCGAGGACGACGTGTGGGCGCTGTCGGACGCCGAGCGCCGCGCGATGGGCATCGAGCCGCTGCCGCAGAACCTGGGCGAGGCGATCGCGCTGATGGAGCGCAGCGAGCTGGTCGCCGAGACCCTGGGCGAGCACGTCTTCGACTTCTTCCTGCGCAACAAGAAGCAGGAGTGGGAGGAATACCGCTCGGAGGTCACCGCCTTCGAGCTGCGCAAGTCCCTGCCGGTGCTGTAGCGGGACGGCGGTACGGCGGGTCGGTACGGCGGCAGCGGCGAGAGGCAAGGCCACGGTGGTGCAGGGCGGTCGGCGGGACAGCCGGTTCGGACGGTTCGTACGGCACGGGTTCACCGATCCGGGGGCGGCCGGCCGCCTGCTGGACTCGCCCGCCCTGGCCCGGGTGCGCGACGACGCGGTGCTGCTCGACGCGCTCGGCGCCACCGCCGACCCCGACCAGGCGCTGCTGTCCTTCGTCCGGCTGGTGGAGGCCCAGCCGGACGACGCCGGGCGGCAGACGCTGCTGGGCACCGTGCTGGCCGCCAAGCCGCTGCGCGACCGGCTGCTGGGCGTGCTGGGCGCATCCGAGGCGCTCGGCGACCATCTCGCGGGCCACCCGGACGACTGGCAGGTCCTCCACTCCTACGAGACGGCCGATCTGCACCCGGGCGTCGAGGAGTTCGAGGCCGCGCTCGCCGGTGCGGACGGTCCCGACGGACTGCGCGTCGCCTACCGCCGGGCCCTGCTCACCATCGCCGCCCGTGACGTCCGCGGCACCACGACGGTCGACGAGACCGCCGCCGAACTCGCCGACCTGGCCACCGCCACCCTGCGGGCCGCCCTGGCGATGGCCGGGCGCGAGGAGCCGGGGGACGCGCGGGCGTGCCGGCTGGCCGTCATCGGGATGGGCAAGTGCGGCGGCCGCGAGCTCAACTACGTCTCGGACGTGGACGTCGTCTTCGTCGCCGAGCCGGCGAGGGAGGCCGGCGGGGAGACCGGGGACGGCGGCGACGGGGAGAGCGAGGCGCTGCGCGCGGCGACCCGGCTCGCCGCGCGGATGATGCGGATCTGCTCCGACACCACCGCCGAGGGCACCATCTGGCCGGTGGACGCCAACCTGCGGCCCGAGGGGCGCAACGGCCCGCTGGTGCGCACCCTGTCCAGCCATCTGGCGTACTACCGGCGCTGGGCCAAGACCTGGGAGTTCCAGGCCCTGCTCAAGGCCCGCCCGGTGGCCGGCGACCCGGCACTCGGCCGTGAGTACCTGGAGGCCGTGGCTCCGATGGTGTGGCAGGCCGCCGAGCGGGAGAACTTCGTCACCGACGTGCAGCAGATGCGCCGCCGCGTGGTCGCCGGGATCCCCGCGGCGCAGCTCGACCGCGAACTCAAGCTCGGCCCCGGGGGGCTGCGCGACGTGGAGTTCGCCGTCCAGCTCCTCCAGCTCGTCCACGGGCGCAGCGACAGCGCCCTGCGCAGTCCCACCACGCTGGCCGCGCTCGACGACCTCGCGGCGGGCGGGTACGTGGGCCGCCAGGACGCCGCCGCGCTCGGTGACGCGTACCGCTTCCTGCGCGTCCTGGAGCACCGCATCCAGCTCCAGAAGCTGCGCCGCACCCATCTGATGCCGCGGGACGGGACCGAACTGCGCCGTCTGGGCCGCTGTCTGGGCTTCCGCCAGGACCCGGTGGCCGAACTGACCCGCGCCTGGAAGCGGCACGCGGCCGTGGTGCGGCGGCTGCACGAGAAGATCTTCTACCGGCCGCTGCTGGACGCCGTCGCCCAGCTCGCGCCCGGCGAGATCCGGCTGTCGGCCAGCGCCGCCGGGCAGCGCCTGGAGGCGCTGGGCTACGCGGACCCGGCCGCCGCCCTGCGCCATCTGGAGGCGCTGACCTCCGGGGTCAGCCGCAAGGCCGCCATCCAGCGCACCCTGCTGCCGGTGCTGCTGGGCTGGTTCGCCGACTCCGCCGACCCCGACGCCGGGCTGCTGGGCTTCCGCAAGGTCTCCGACGCGCTCGGCCAGACCCCGTGGTACCTGCGGCTGCTGCGGGACGAGGGGGCCGCCGCGGAGAACCTGGCCCGGGTGCTGTCGGCCGGGCGGCTCGCCCCCGACCTGCTGTTGCGTGCCCCCGAGGCCGTCGCCCTGCTCGGCGATCCCGGCGGGCTGCGGCCGCGCGGCCGGGAGTCGCTGACCCAGGAGGCGCTGGCGGCCGTCGGCCGGGCCGACGGGCCCGAGCAGGCCGTCACCGCCGTCCGCGGGGTGCGGCGCCGCGAGCTGTTCCGTACCGCCGCCGCCGATGTCATCGGCGCGTACAAGTCGGGGGGCGGGGGTGTGGAGGGTGGTCCGGAGGCCGGCTCCGGGGGCGGTTCCGGTAGTGGTGCGCAGGACGCCGACGGCGTCGCGGCCGCCGTGGACCGGGTGGGGGAGGCGCTGTCCGGCCTGAACGCCGCGACCGTCGCCGGTGCCCTGCGGGCGGCGGTGGACGCCCGCTGGGGCGACACCCTGCCCACCCGCTTCGCGATCATCGGCATGGGCCGCTTCGGGGGCCGCGAGCTGAACTACGGCTCCGACGCGGACGTGCTGTTCGTCCACGAACCGCGCGAGGGCGTGGACGAACGGGAGGCCGGCGAGGCGGCCCTCGCCGTCGCGGTCGAGATGCGCCGCCTCCTGCAGCTCCCCAGCTCCGACCCGCCGCTGCTCATCGACGCCGACCTGCGGCCGGAGGGCAGAAGCGGCCCGCTGGTGCGCACGCTGGCCTCCTACGGGACCTACTACCGCCGCTGGTCGCAGGTGTGGGAGCGGCACGCGCTGCTGCGCGCCGAACCGGTGGCGGGCGACACGGGCCTGGGCCGCCGCTTCGTCGAGCTGATCGACCCCCTGCGCTATCCGGAGGACGGTCTGGAGGAGGACGCGGTGCGGGAGATCCGCCGCCTCAAGGCGCGGATGGAGAGCGAGCGGCTGCCGCGCGGCGCCGATCCCACCACCCACACCAAGCTGGGCAGGGGCGGGCTGTCGGACGTGGAGTGGACGGTCCAGTTGGCGCAGTTGCGCCACGGCGCCCGGGTGCCGGGGCTGCGCACCACCCGTACCCGTGCCGCGCTGGCCGCCGCGCGGGAGGCCGCACTGATCGGTGAGGAGGACGCCGCGATCCTGGACGAGGCGTGGCTGCTGGCCACCCGGGTGCGCAACGCGGTGATGCTGGTGCGCGGCCGTCCCGGCGACACCTTCCCCTCCGAGCCGCGCGAGCTGGCCGCCGTCGGCCGCTACCTGGGCTACGAGCCCGGGCACGTGGGCGAGATGCTGGAGGACTACCGGCGCATCACGCGCCGCGCCCGTGCGGTGGTGGACCGGTTGTTCTACGGGGTGGAGTGAGGGGTTCCGCCGTCGTCCGGGCGCGGGGCGGCTACGGCGAGGCGGGGACCAGGCGGGGGAGGCGGTGGGCCGGGGCGCCGTACCAGGCGCAGGAGACCGCGAAGCCTATGCCCAGGCAGACCAGCCCGCCGACCGCGTCCAGCCAGAAGTGGTTGGCGGTGCACACGATGACCACCAGGGTGAGGGCCGGGTAGAGCCAGCCGAGGATCTTCACCCACAGCGGCGCCGCCAGCAGGGCGAGGGTGATGCCGCACCACACCGACCAGCCGATGTGCATCGACGGCATGGCCGCGTACTGGTTGGAGACGTTGGCCATGTTGCCCGAGGCCATCGAGCCCCAGGTGCCGTGGACCTTGACGGTGTCGACGAAGTGCACGCTCTCCATCAGCCGCGGCGGGGCCAGGGGGTAGAGGTAGTAGCCGAGCAGGGCGACGGCCGTGGTGGCGAACAGGACCGTACGGGTGGCGGCGTAGCGGCCCGGGTGTCTGCGGTAGAGCCAGACCAGGACGCCGACGGTGACGATGAAGTGCAGCGTGGCGTAGTAGTAGTTCATCGTCACGATCAGCCAGGTGACGCCGTTGACCGCGTGGTTGAGGGACTGTTCGACGGCGATGCCGAGGGCGTGCTCGACCTCCCACAGCCAGTCGGCGTTCCGCAGGGCCTGCGCCTCCTGCTCCGGCACGGCGTTGCGGATCATGGAGTACGTCCAGTAGCTGACCGCGATCAGCGTGATCTCGAACCAGATCCGGGGCCGGCGGGGCGCGCGGACGCGCTGGGAGACGGTGCGGCGCGGAGCCGGAACAGCCGTGTGTTCATCCACCGGAGCGACAGTGGTCACTCTGGTTTCTTCTGTCGTCCTCGCGATCGGAGCCCCCATGGTGCGCCAGTCTGCCAGAATCCGGAACCCGACCGATCATCCTCCGGTCCGGTCCCGGTCGCCCTCGGTCCTCCCCGAGACGGACCCCCGGCCCTGAGGAGCCGAGGCGGTGGATCCGCGGACGACCAGCTCGGGCAGGAAGACGAACTCGCTGTGCGGGGCGGGGGTGCCGCCGATCTCCTCCATCAGCGCCCGTACCGCCGCCTGGCCCATCGCGGTCACCGGCTGGCGGATGGTGGTCAGGGGCGGGTCGGTGAAGGCGATCAGCGGGGAGTCGTCGAAGCCGATGACCGAGACGTCGCCGGGAACGGCCAGGCCGCGCTGCCGGGCGGCCCGGATGGCGCCGAGCGCCATCATGTCGCTGGCGCAGACCACGGCGGTGCAGCCGCGGTCGATCAGGGAGCCGGCCGCCGCCTGGCCGCCCTCCAGGGTGTACAGCGAGTGCTGGACCATCCCCTCCGCCTCGCCCCGCGAGAGCCCGAGCTGCTCCTGGAGGCTGGTGGTGAAGCCCTCCGTCTTGCGCTGGACGGGTACGAACCGGGCCGGGCCCAGGGCCAGTCCGATGCGCTCGTGGCCGAGTGAGGCGAGGTGGGTGACGGCCAGTCGCATCGCGGCCCGGTCGTCCGGCGAGACGAAGGGTGCGCGGACCTTGGGGGAGAAGCCGTTGACCATCACGAACGGCACGCCCTTGCCGCGCAGATGCTCGTAGCGGTGCGTGTCGGCGGTGGTGTCGGCGTGCAGTCCGGAGACGAAGATGATGCCCGCGACGCCCCGGTCCACGAGCATCTCGGTCAGCTCGTCCTCCGTCGAGCCGCCGGGGGTCTGGGTGGCCAGTACGGGGGTGTAGCCCTGACGGGTCAGCGCCTGTCCGATGACCTGGGCGAACGCCGGGAAGATCGGGTTCTCCAGTTCGGGGGTGATCAGTCCGACCAGCCCCGCGCTGCGCTGGCGCAGGCGCATGGGTCTTTCGTATCCCAGCAGGTCCAGTGCGGCGAGGACGGACTCGCGGGTGGCCGGGGAAACGCCGGGCTTGCCGTTGAGGACGCGGCTGACCGTCGCTTCGCTGACCCCCGCCTGGGCTGCGATGTCAGCTAGCCGTGCGGTCACAGCACCGGACTGTACCGGTCATGTGTCCGACTGCCCACCGTACCCGGGAGTTCGCCCGGACAGGTGCGGTTTCGCCCCCCGGGGCCGGCCCCCGGGAGGCGAAACCGGGGACGGGTCTCACCGTTCGACGCGGTAGCCGGGCAGCAGCCCGTCACTCCACTCCTCGGCGGTGCGGGCCAGTCCCTCGCGCGCGGTCTCCTCGCCGCGCAGGATGGCCGTGTAGTGGGGCTGGAGGGCGACGAAGAGCTGTCCGCCCTCGGGGAGGGAGGGCCGGGCCACGGCCTTGGTCAGTGCCAGGTAGAAGGAGTTGCGCACCGGGTCGGACAGCACCTTCCCGGTGTAGGCGGCCGTACGGGTCGGCAGCAGCCCCAGGGCGAGGGCGGTGCTCTCCTGCTGCTTGGCGTCGGTCATGTACTTGACGAAGAGGTACGAGGCGCCGGGGTTCTCCGTCTCCGCCGAGACCACGAGGTTGTGGCCGCCGGTGGGGGAGCCCGCGGTGCCCGACCCGCCGCCCGGGACGGCGGCGATGCCCAGGTTGTCGCGGTCCTCGAACTCGGGGGAGGAGAAGATGTCGGCGGTCGCCCAGGGACCGTTGATCATCATGGCCGCCTCGCCGCTCGTGAAGGCGTTCTGCATGGCGGCGTAGGCGTCCTTCTCCGGGGGCTTGGGCGCGGCGCCGGAGGAGACCAGGTCGGCGGCGGTGGCCACGCCCCGGACCGAGTCGGGGGAGGCGACGGTGATCGTACGGGAGCCGACGTCGACCAGGTCGCTCCCCTCGCCGTACAGGAACGGCAGGGAGAAGAAGGGGTCGGGGTTGAGGGCGATGCCCTCGGCCCCCGTCTTCTCCCTGATCTCCAGCGCGACGTCCTTCAGGTCCTTCCAGGTGGACGGGGGACGGCTGATCCCGGCCTCCTCGAAGATCCTGCGGTTGTAGAGCAGGGCGAGGGTGTCGGTCACCTGGGGGACGCCGTAGATGCCGCCGTCCTCCAGCGTCACGCTCGCGGTGGTGGTCGGCAGGAAGCCGGACATGTCGGCTTCCAGGGCGGGGGTGCCGGTGAGGTCGGCGAGGTGGCCCTCGGCGGCGAAGCCGATCGTCCAGCCGACGTCCGCGCGCAGCACGTCGGGCACGCCCCGGCCGGACTCCACGGCGTCCAGGAACTTCTGCTGGGCCTGGTCGAAGGGGACGGAGACGTGCTCGACGTCGACCTCCGGGTACTTCTCCTCGAAGGCCGCGACGAGCTCGGCGAAGTGCGGGGCCTCGGCCTCACCCGAGGTGTCCCACCAGGTGACGCTGCCGGACACGGCGGAGGTCTCGTCCTCCGCGGAGCCGCCGAGGACGCCGCAGGCGGTGGCCGTCAGGGCCAGGGAGACGGCGGCGGCCAGGGCGGCGGCGGTCCTGCGGCGCCGGCGGGCCCGTCCGGCCGAACCGGACGCCCCGGGGTGTATGTGACTTTCCATCGTGATCTTCCCGTCTGTCCTCAAGCGGAGGATCCGCAGTGGAACGCGGAGGAAGGTAGCAGGGGTGCAACTTCTTGCGGAAGACGTTGCAGACTCGTTTGCAGAAAGTTGCCGCAAGGTCTTTCTAAAAGATTGCCCCGCTGTTACGTTCCTGGTCAGCCCGGCGCCGCGACCGCGCGGCCCGCGCGGAGTACGCCAGTGCCCCCGCGAGACGGGCACCGGATCATGGAGGAATTCACATGCGGCGTGGCATAGGGACCACCGCACTGGTCGCGGCCATCGCGCTCGCGGCCACCGCCTGCGGAGGCAGCGACAGCGGTGACGGTGAGAAGAAGAACGCCAACGGCGAACTGTCGGGCACCGTCGAGTTCTGGGACACGTCGGGCGACGCCGAGAAGGGCTTCTACAAGAAGGTCGCCGAGGAGTTCGAGGACAAGCACCCCGGCGTCGACGTCAAGTACGTCAACGTCCCCTTCGGCGAGGCCAGCAACAAGTTCAAGAACGCCGCGGGCGGCGGCTCCGGCGCCCCCGACGTGATGCGCACCGAGGTCGCCTGGGTGGCCGACTTCGCCAGCCTGGGCTACCTCGCCCCGCTGGACGACACCGCCGCGGTCGACGACAAGGACGACTACCTGCCGCAGGCCTGGGGCAGCACCCAGTACGACGGCAAGACCTACGCCGTGCCGCAGGTCATCGACACCCTGGCCCTCTTCTACAACAAGGGTCTGCTGGAGAAGGCCGGCGTCGAGGTGCCGCAGTCGGTCGAGGACATCAAGGAATCCACCGACGCGTTCAAGAAGAACGACGTCACCCCGTTCTACCTGCGCGGTGACGACCCGTACTGGTTCCTGCCCTTCCTCTACGGCGAGGGCGGCGACATGCTCGACGCCGGGGCGAAGAAGATCACCATCGACGACGAGCCCGGCGCGAAGGCGTTCGAGGTGATCAAGGACCTGGTGGACTCCAAGGCCGCGACCACGGACACCACCAACGGCTGGGAGAACATGCAGAAGTCCTTCAAGGACGGCAAGGTCGCGATGATGATCAATGGCCCCTGGGCCATCGAGGACACCCTCGCGGGCAAGCAGTTCAAGGACGACGAGGACAACCTCGGTGTCGCCGCGGTCCCGGCCGGCAGCGCCGGCCAGGGCGCCCCGCAGGGCGGTCACAACTACTCCGTCTACGCCGGCTCCGACAACCTCGACGCCTCCTACGAGTTCGTCAAGTACATGAGCTCCGCCGAGGTCCAGAAGCGCACCACCGAGGAGCTGAGCCTCCTGCCGACGCGCACCTCGGTGTACGGGGAGAAGGTCGTCGAGGACAACCAGATGGTCCAGTTCTTCAAGCCCGCCGTGGACAAGGCCGTCGAGCGTCCCTGGATCGCCGAGGGCAACTCCCTCTTCGAGCCGCTGCGCGTCCAGATGGCCGATGTGCTGACCGGCAAGACCAAGCCGGAGGCCGCCGCCGAGAAGGCCGGCGAGGAGTACGCCAAGCTCCTCAAGGACGGGGACTGGAAGTAAGGGACCGGGAAAGCTCAGGGAGAGGCTGACCGACGACCATGGCTGTCGAGACCGGCCAGTCGGTGGCACCGGCCGCGGGCGGAGACGCCCGCGGCCGCGGCCGCGGAACTGGCGAGAAGTCCAAGGAGGCCCCCGGACCACTGCGCCGCGCACTGGCGACGCACTGGTACGCGTGGGCCATGGTGGCCCCCGTGGTGATCGTCATCGGGGTGATCATCGGCTATCCGCTGTTCCGGGGCATCTGGCTGTCCCTGACGGACGCGGACGAGGCCAGTGTCGCCCGCACCATCGGCGTCAACGAGATCGAGGCCACCTACGAGTTCATCGGTCTCGAGAACTACCTGGCCATCCTCACCGACAACGTCTTCTGGGACCGGCTCGGCTGGACGGTGCTGTGGACGGTCGGCTGTGTCTCCGTGACCTTCCTGCTGGGCCTGGTGCTGGCCACCATGCTCAACCGGAAGCTGCGCGGCCGGGCGGTGTACCGCATCGCGATCATCCTGCCCTGGGGCATCCCCGCCTTCGTCTCCGTCTTCGCCTGGCAGATGCTGTTCAACGAGAAGAACGGCATCCTCAACAGGGTCCTGGAGGGCGGGGGCATCGAGGGCGTCCCCTGGCTGGGCGACCCCACCTGGGCGAAGATCTCCGTCATCGCGGTGAACGTCTGGCTGGGTGTGCCGTTCATGCTCGTCGCCCTGCTGGGTGCCCTCCAGTCCATCCCCTCGGAGCTGCTGGAGGCCGCCGAGGTGGACGGCGCGAACGCCTGGCAGCGCTTTCGCAACGTCACCCTGCCGGGCATCCGCTCGGTCAGCAGCACAGTGGTCCTGCTGAGCACCATCTGGACGTTCAACATGTTCCCGGTGATCTACCTGCTCACCCGGGGCGGGCCGGGCGACTCCACCGAGATCCTGGTGACCTACGCCTACCGGCTGTCCTTCCTCAACAGCCCGCGAGACTTCGCCACCTCCGCGGCCTGGGGCGTGCTGATCCTGCTGCTCCTGATGTTCTTCGCGGTGTTCTACCGCCGTTCGCTCCGCAAGCAGGGAGAGGTGTGGTGACGACGATGAACACCACGGAAACCACCACCGCGACCACGACCCCCGACCCCGCCACCACCGCGCCCGTACCGCCGGCCGGCGGCGGTCGGCCCGGTCGGCCCGGGCGGGTGCGCGGGCGCGGGCGCGGCGAGCGCGGACCGCTGGCCTCCGTCGCCCTGCACGCGGGCCTGCTGACCGCGGCCGTGGCCGCGGTCTTCCCGCCGTTCTGGCTGCTGGTGACGTCCTTCAAGCCCAAGACGGAGACCTTCACCACCTCGCTGGTGCAGAACTTCACGCTGGAGAACTACACCCACGTCCTGGGCGAGACCTACTTCCTGACCTGGTTCTGGAACTCGGTGGTGGTCGTGGCGGTGACCACGCTGCTCGGCGTGTTCATCTCCGCCACCACCGGCTACGCCGTCAGCCGCTTCCGCTTCCCCGGGATGCGCCCGCTGATGTGGACCCTGCTGATAACGCAGATGTTCCCGATGGCGATCCTGATCGTGCCGCTGTACAACCTGATGGCGCAGCTCGGCCTGCTCAACCAGCCCGTCGGGCTGATCATCACCTACCTCACCATCGCGGTGCCGTTCTGCGCCTGGATGATGAAGGGCTTCTTCGACACCATCCCCGTCTCCATCGACGAGTCGGGGCGCGTGGACGGCCTCAACCCCTTCGGCACCTTCTGGCGGCTGATCCTGCCGCTGGCCAAGCCGGGGCTGGCCGTCACCGGCTTCTACAGCTTCGTGACGGCCTGGGCCGAGGTCGCCTACGCGTCGGCCTTCATGACCGGGGAGGAGAACCTCACCCTCGCCGGTGGCCTGCAGACCTTCGTCAACCAGTACGTCGGCGACTGGGGCTCGATGACCGCCGCCGCGGTGATCATCGCCGTCCCGGCCGCGATCGTCTTCGGCATCGCCCAGCGGCACCTCGTCGCCGGCCTGACCTCCGGCGCCGTCAAGTCCTGACCCGCCGCCCCACCCGTCCGGCACCTCGCGTCCCCCCACTCACGACACCAGGGATGACATGACCCAGCACTCATCAGCCCCCGCCACCGGCACGGCCCCGGCCATCCGCACGGACGCCTCGGGAGAGCCGGCCGGCTGGTGGCGCGACGCGGTGATCTACCAGGTCTACCCCCGCTCCTTCGCCGACGGGAACGGCGACGGCATGGGGGATCTGGCGGGCGTCCGCGCGCGGCTGCCCTACCTGGCCGACCTGGGCGTCGACGCCGTCTGGCTCAGCCCCTTCTACGCCTCCCCGCAGGCCGACGCCGGCTACGACGTCGCCGACTACCGCGCCATCGACCCGATGTTCGGTGATCTGCACGACGCCGACGCGCTGATCCGCGACGCCCACGAGCTGGGGCTGCGGATCATCGTGGACCTGGTACCCAACCACTCCTCCGACCACCACGAGTGGTTCCAGCGCGCCCTGCGCGAGGGCCCCGGCTCGCCGCTGCGCGACCGATACCACTTCCGCCCCGGCCGCGGCCCGAAGGGCGAGGAGCCCCCGAACGACTGGGAGTCCATCTTCGGCGGCCCGGCCTGGACCCGCACCGAGAACCCCGACGGCACCCCGGGGGAGTGGTACCTGCACCTGTTCGCCCCCGAGCAGCCCGACTTCAACTGGGAGAACGAGGCCGTGCGGGACGAGTTCCGCTCGGTGCTGCGCTTCTGGCTGGACATGGGGGTGGACGGCTTCCGCATCGACGTCGCCCACGGACTGGTCAAGGCCGCGGGGCTGCCCGACATGGGCCGGGCCGGACAGCTGAGGCTGCTGGGCAACCAGGTGCTGCCCTTCTTCGACCAGGACGGCGTCCACGAGATCTACCGCTCCTGGCGGCGCGTCCTCGACGAGTACCCCGGCGAGCGCATCGGCGTCGCCGAGGCCTGGACGCCCAGCCCCGAGCGCACCGCTCTCTACCTGCGTGCCGACGAGCTGCACCAGGCGTTCAACTTCCACTACCTGAACACCGCGTGGAACGCCGAGGCGCTGCGGGCGGTCGTCGACCAGTCGCTGGACTCCATGCGCCCGGTCGGCGCCCCCACCACCTGGGTGCTGTCCAACCACGACGTGGTGCGCCACCGCACCCGGCTCGGCGGCGGCCTGGCCCGCGCCCGCGCGGCCTCGCTGCTGATGCTGGCGCTGCCCGGCTCGGCCTACGTCTACCAGGGCGAGGAGCTGGGCCTGCCGGAGGTCGCCGACCTGCCCGACGAGGTGCGCCAGGACCCGTCCTTCTTCAAGGACAACGGCCAGGACGGGCTGCGCGACGGCTGCCGCGTGCCCATCCCGTGGACGCCGGCCGGCCCCAGCTACGGCTTCGGCACCGGCGGAAGCTGGCTGCCCCAGCCCGAGCAGTGGGCCGAGCTGTCGGTCGAGGAGCAGACCGGCGACCCCACCTCCACGCTGGAGCTGTACCGCAGTGCGCTGGCGGTGCGCCGCGAGCACCCGGCGCTGGGCGCGGGCGAGAGAGTGGAGTGGCTGGAGGACTTCCCCGCCGGTGTGCTGGCCTTCCGCCGCCGGGCGGCCGACGGCTCCGGCCGCGGCGTCGTCTGCACGGCCAACACCACCGACCGGCCCGTCGAGCTGTCCGCGGCGCCCGGCCGGGTGCTGCTGGCCAGCGGCGAGTACGAAGGCGGTGCGATCCCGGCCGACACCACCGTCTGGTGGGAGGTATGACCGAGACCGGTACGGTGCCCGCGGCGGTCCCCCCGCAGGGTGGTCCGGCCGCGGGCACCGTCCCCGGCACCGCCCGGCTGGCCGACATCGCGGCCCAGGCCTCGGTCAGCGAGGCCACGGTCAGCCGCGTGCTCAACGGCAAGGCGGGCGTGGCGGCCGGCACCCGGCAGAAGGTGCTGGCGGCCCTGGACGTGCTGGGGTACGAGCGGCCGGTGCGGCTGCGGCAGCGCAGCGCCGGGCTGATCGGGCTGGTCATCCCGGAGCTGACCAACCCGATCTTCCCGGCTTTCGCCCAGGTCATCGAGCAGGTCCTGGCAGGGCACGGCTACACCCCGGTGCTGTGCACCCAGATGCCGGGCGGCGCCACCGAGGACGAGCTGGTCGACCAGCTCGTCGAGCGCGGTGTCAACGGCATCGTCTTCCTCTCCGGGCTGCACGCCGACACCGCCGCGGACCCGGGCCGCTATGTGCGGCTGTCCGGGCGGGGTGTGCCGTTCGTGCTCATCAACGGATTCAACGAGCACGTCAGCGCCCCCTTCGTGTCGCCCGACGACCGGGCGGCGGCCCGGATGGCGGTACGCCATCTGGCCGACCTGGGCCACGATCCGCGGCGGATCGGCCTGGCGGTCGGCCCCATCAGGTACGTCCCCGTGCGGCGGAAGGCGGAGGGTTTCACGGCGGCGCTGATCGAGCAGGGCGTGCCCGCGGCGCGGGTGCGCGAGCAGGTCCAGCACACGCTGTTCACCCTGGAGGGCGGCCACGCCGCGGCGGGCGCGCTGATCAGCGCCGGCTGCACGGGGGTGGTCTGCGGCAGCGACCTGATGGCGCTGGGCGTGGTGCGGGCGGCCCGGCAGCGCGGGCTGGAGGTCCCGCGCGAGCTGTCGGTGGTCGGCTTCGACGACTCCGAGCTGATCGCCTTCACCGATCCGCCGCTGACGACCGTGCGCCAGCCGGTCAAGGCCATGGCGAGCGCGGCGGTGAACGCCCTGCTGGAGGAGATCGGGGGGAACCCCGTCCAGCACTCGGAGTTCGTCTTCCAGCCCGAGCTGGTGGTGAGGGGCTCCACGGCCCCGCCGTCGCAGCCGTCGTAGGACCCCACACGTGCCGCCGGGCGCCGGCGGGCGCCCGGCGGTGTGTGACCTGACAGCCCGCCGCCGGGCGCCCGGCGGTGCCCGGCGGCGGGTGGCGTGCGTGTGGCGGAACACCGTGTGCCGCGGGCGGGACGCGCGCACCCGGCCCGGCCGGCCGGGCGCGTGGGGGCCATGTGTCTGGTCCCCCGGCCGACCGGACCGGGAGTGTGGCCGAACGTAGCACTGTGCAATCCCTTGCGAAAGAGTTTGCACAGAGACGACGGCTGTGTTTCCCGGGGATGTCCAAAGTCTTGACGCCCCCCCAGGGCCCGTCTACGTTCTCCTGCGCGAAGACTTTCACGCTCTTTCAGTCTTCTTGCAGCAAGAGCATTCACTGCTCCACCGCCTTACGGGCGCGGCGCGTTGCCCCCAGGCAGGCACTCGCATCTGCTTCCCCCACAGGAGGAAACGTGGCCAGGAGATCCGCAGCCGCCACACTCGCGCTTGTCGCGGGCATGGCAGGCTCTCTCATCGCCGTTCCCGGACCGGCGCAGGCGGCGCCGCCCGGGACCAAGGACGTCACCGCCGTTCTGTTCGAGTGGAACTTCGACTCGATCGCCCGTGAGTGCACCAGCAGGCTCGGCCCGGCCGGCTACGGCTTCGTCCAGGTCTCCCCGCCCCAGGAGCACATCCAGGGCGGTCAGTGGTGGACCTCCTACCAGCCGGTCAGCTACAAGATCGCCGGACGTCTCGGCAACCGCTCGCAGTTCCGGAACATGGTCAACACCTGCCACTCGGCCGGCGTGAAGGTCGTCGTCGACACGGTGATCAACCACATGTCGGCGGGCAGCGGTACCGGCACCGGCGGCTCGTCGTACTCCAAGTACAACTACCCCGGCATCTACAGCGGCGCCGACATGGACGACTGCCGGTACCAGATCAACAACTACCAGGACCGGTACAACGTCCAGCACTGCGAACTGGTGGGCCTCGCCGACCTCGACACCGGCGAGTCCTACGTCCGCAGCCGGATCGCGGCCTACATGAACGACCTGCTCTCGCTCGGCGTGGACGGCTTCCGGATCGACGCCGCCAAGCACATGCCGGCGGCCGACCTGGCGGCCATCAAGTCCCGGCTGAACAACCCGAACGTCTACTGGAAGCAGGAGGCGATCCACGGCGCGGGCGAGGCCGTCTCGCCCACCGAGTACCTCAACAACGGCGACGTGCAGGAGTTCCGCTACGCCCGGGACCTCAAGCGGGTGTTCATGAACGAGAAGCTCGCCTACCTGAACAACTACGGTGAGGGCTGGGGCTACATGAGCTCCGGCAAGTCCGGTGTCTTCGTGGACAACCACGACACCGAGCGCGGCGGCGACACCATGAACTACAAGTACGGCTCCGCCTACACCCTGGCCAACGTCTTCATGCTGGCCTGGCCGTACGGTGCCCCGGACGTCCACTCCGGGTACGAGTGGAGCAACTACGACGCCGGCCCGCCCAACGGGGGTCACGTGAACGCCTGCTGGCAGGACGGCTGGAAGTGCCAGCACGCCTGGCCCGAGATCTCCTCCATGGTCGCCTTCCGCAACGAGACGCGCGGGCAGGCCGTCGTCAACTGGTGGGACAACGGCAACGACGCCATCGCCTTCGGCCGCGGGAACAAGGGCTACGTCGCCATCAACCACGAGACGTACCCGATCTCCCGCACCTTCCAGACCTCGCTGCCGGGTGGCACCTACTGCAACCTCCAGAACGGCGGCAAGGTCAGCGTGAACGGCTCCGGCCAGTTCACCGCCACCCTCCACCCGGGCACCGCCATAGCCCTGCGCAACGGCTCCCGCTGCTAGCACGTCCGGCACTCCGGCGCCACGCGTGACGGCTCCGGAAACCGGCCGCCCGGCTCCTGCTCCTCCCCCGCCGCAGGGCCGGGCGGCCCCGGGCCTCCCCGAAGGCCCACGCACCACGCACCGATCACAGCACCCTAGGAGAGCGACCCGTGACAGGTCCCCTGGCGCGCAGAGGAGCGGCCGCGAGCATCGCGGCCGCGCTCCTGGCGACGCTCATCACCGCGGCGGCCCCCGCCAAGGCCGCACCACCGCCGCCGTCCGACGCGAAACTGGCCGCCGAGCCCACCCGGCACGACCTGACGCGGGAGCAGTTCTACTTCGTCCTGCCCGACCGCTTCGCCGACGGAGACCGCTCCAACAACCGCGGCGGGCTGAAGGGCGACCGCCTGACCACGGGCTACGACCCCACCCACAAGGGCTTCTACCAGGGCGGCGACCTCAAGGGCCTGACGAAGAAGCTCGACTACATCAAGGGCCTGGGCACCACCGCCATCTGGATGGCCCCCATCTTCAAGAACAAGCCGGTCCAGGGCGAGGGGGAGAACACCTCCGCCGGCTACCACGGCTACTGGATCACCGACTTCACC
This sequence comes from Streptomyces shinuiensis, assembly GCF_043660855.1. Taxonomy (NCBI): domain Bacteria; kingdom Bacillati; phylum Actinomycetota; class Actinomycetes; order Kitasatosporales; family Streptomycetaceae; genus Streptomyces; species Streptomyces shinuiensis. The sequence goes on from NZ_JBIHML010000001.1 coordinate 4,417,349, forward strand.
CAGGTCGACCCGCACTTCGGCACCAACGACGACCTGCGGAAGCTGATCGACGCCGCCCACGACAAGGGCATGAAGGTCTTCTTCGACGTCATCACCAACCACACCGCCGACGTGGTGAACTACGAGGAGAAGTCCTACTCCTACCTGTCCAAGGGCGCCTTCCCCTACCTCACCAAGGACGGCAGGCCCTTCGACGACTCCGACTACGCCGACCGCACCGCCGGGGGGAAGTTCCCGGAGACCGACCGGGACTCCTTCCCGCGCACCCCGACGGTCCCGGCCGCCGAGAAGGACGTGAAGGTCCCCGGCTGGCTCAACGACCCGGAGATGTACCACAACCGGGGCGACTCCACCTTCGCCGGCGAGAGCTCGCGGTACGGCGACTTCTACGGCCTGGACGACCTGTGGACCGAGCGTCCCGAGGTCGTCGAGGGCATGAAGAAGATCTACCAGCGGTGGGTGAAGGACTTCCGGATCGACGGCTTCCGCATCGACACGGTCAAGCACGTCAACATGGAGTTCTGGACCCAGTGGGCCACCGCCCTGGACGCCTACGCCGCGAAGAAGGGCCGCGACGACTTCTTCATGTTCGGCGAGGTCTACTCCTCCGACCCCGCCCAGATGGCCCCCTACGTCACCCGGGGCAAGCTGGACGCCACCCTCGACTTCGGCTTCCAGGAGGCGGCCCGCTCCTACGCCTCCCAGGGCGGACCGGCGGCCAGGCTGTCGGACCTGTTCGCCCAGGACTACCGCTACACCACCGGCCGCTCCAACGCGTACGAGCAGGTCACCTTCACCGGCAACCACGACATGGGCCGCATCGGCGCCTTCCTGCGCCAGGACAACCCCGGCGCCGACGACGCCGAACTGCTCAGCCGTGCGGAGCTCGCCAACGAGCTGATGTTCCTCAGCCGCGGCAATCCGGTGATCTACTACGGTGACGAGCAGGGCTTCACCGGCGCCGGCGGCGACCAGGACGCCCGCCAGACCCTCTTCGCCTCCAAGGTGCCCTCCTACCTGGACGAGGAGGAGAACGACCGGATCGGCACCGACGGCACCCATGCCGAGGACGCCTACGACACCTCCCACCCCCTCTACCGCTCCATCGCCGCCCTGTCGAAGCTGACCCGCGAGCACCCCGCCCTGCGCGACGGCGTCCAGACCGAGCGGTACGCGCACAGCGGTGACGGCCCCGGCGTGTACGCCTTCACCCGCACCGACGCCGAGCAGCGCACCGAGTACCTCGTCGCCGCCAACAACGGCGAGAAGGCCCGCACGGTCGAGATCCCCACCGGCTCGCCGGACACCGCGTTCCGCCAGGTCCACGGCGGCGACGCCACCGTGCGCACCGGCTCGGAAGCGAAGCTGACCGTCACCGTCCCGGCCCTGTCCACCGCGGTGTTCAAGGCGGCGAAGCCGCTGCCCGCCCCCGCCGCCGCGCCCACCGTCGAGCTGAAGGCCCCCGCGGCGGGCGCCACCGGCACCGTCGAGATCACCGCGAACGTCGACGGCGGCGGGCTGAACCGCGTCGTCTTCGCCGCCCGGACCGGCGACGGCAAGTGGCACACCCTCGGCACCGCCGACCACGCCCCCTACAGGGTCACCCAGTACATCGGCCGGGACGTGAAGGCCGGAACGCCGCTGCGCTACAAGGCCGTCGTGGTCGACGCCAGGGGCCGCACCGCGTCCGACACCGCCTCCTCGGCCGCCGGCCAGGCCCCGCCGCCGGAGAAGCCCTCGGCCGTCGAGCGGGACTGGGCCGTCGTCCACTACCAGCGTGCCGACGGCGACTACGACGGCTGGAAGCTGGTCGCCGGAGACCGCACCGCCGACTTCACCGGCCGTGACGCCTACGGCGCCTTCGCCTGGGTCAAGCCGGCCGACGGCGAGGGCAAGGTGTCCTTCACCGTCACCAGGGACGGCGTGAACGACGGACCCGAGCGCACCGTCGACCTGGCGAGGACCGGCGAGGTGTGGGTCGAGCAGGGCAGCGACGAGACGCTCTCCGAGCGGCCCGAGGGCGTCTATCCGCCGCAGGACGGGAAGAAGGCCGTACTGCACTACCACCGCGCCGACGGCGACTACGACGGCTGGGGCCTGCACACCTGGACCGGCGCCGCCGAGCCCACCGACTGGTCCAAGCCGCTGATGCCGGTGAAGGAGGACGCCTTCGGCGCCACCTTCGAGGTGCCGCTCGCCGAGGGCGCGACCTCGCTGAGCTACATCATCCACAAGGGCGACACCAAGGACGAGAACGCCGACCAGTCGCTGGACTTCGCCACCCACGGCCGCGAGGTCTGGAAGCTGTCCGCCACCCCCGGCTACCTGCTGCCCACCACCGGCAGCGCGCCCGACCTGGACCTGGGCAGGGCCGAGGCCCAGTGGATCGACCGGGACACCGTCGCCTGGAAGGTCAAGGCCACCGACGCCACCAGCCAGCAGCTCGCCCACGACACCCGCGGCACCATCGCGGTCGAGGACGGCGCCCTGACCCACGAGGGCCGCTGGCTGCGGCTGAACCCCGTGCCCGGCGGGCTGACCGACGCGCAGAAGGAGAAGTACCCGCACCTGAAGGACCACCAGGCCTTCCGCATCGACCCCCGAGACCGCGACCGGGTGCGCACCGCCCTGCGCGGCCAGATCGTCGCCACCCAGCGCAACACCGAGGGCGCGCTGCTGGCGGCGACCGGGGTGCAGATCCCCGGCGTGCTGGACGACCTCTACGGCACGAAGGCGGCCGAGGCCGACCTCGGCCCGGTATTCGACCGCAAGGGACGCCCCACCCTGTCGGTGTGGGCGCCGACCGCGCAAAAGGTCTCCCTCGAACTGGACGGCCGCACCGTGCGGATGCGCCGCGACGACGCCACCGGCGTGTGGAGCGCGCGCGGCAACCGGAGCTGGACGGGCAAGCCGTACCGCTACCACGTGACGGTCTGGGCGCCCTCGGCGGGCAAGCTGGTCACCAACAAGGTCACCGACCCCTACTCCACCGCCCTGACCACCGACTCGGGCAAGAGCCTGGTCGTCGACCTGTCCGACCCGAAGCTGGCTCCCAGGGGCTGGAAGGGGCTGGACAAGCCCGACCCGACGCCGCTGCGCGACGCGCAGATCCAGGAGCTGCACATCCGCGACTTCTCCGTCGCCGACCCCACGGTGAGCGAGAGGCACCGCGGCGGCTACCTGGCCTTCACCGAGACTTCCGCGGACGGCATGAAGCACCTGCGGAAGCTGGCGGACGCGGGCACCTCGTACGTCCACCTGCTGCCCTCGTACGACATCGCCTCCATCCCCGAGCGCGCCGCCGACCGGGCCGAACCCGCCTGCGACCTGGCGGCCCTGCCCGCCGACTCCGCGAAGCAGCAGGAGTGCATCGGGAAGATCCGCGACAAGGACGCCTACAACTGGGGCTACGACCCGCTGCACTACACCGTGCCCGAGGGTTCGTACGCCACCGACGCCGAGGGCACCACCCGCACCGTCGAGTACCGGAAGATGGTCAAGAGCCTCAACGAGGCCGGGGTACGGGTCGTGCTCGACGTGGTCTACAACCACACCATGGCCGCCGGGCAGGACGACAAGTCCGTCCTGGACCGCATCGTGCCCGGCTACTACCACCGCCTGCTGGAGGACGGCACGGTGGCCACCTCCACCTGCTGCGCCAACACCGCGCCCGAGCACACCATGATGGGCAAGCTCACGGTCGACTCCGTCGTCACCTGGGCCAGGCAGTACAAGGTGGACGGCTTCCGCTTCGACCTGATGGGCCACCACCCCAAGGCCAACATCCTGGCCGTCCGCGAGGCGCTGGACGCCCTGACGCCGAAGAAGGACGGGGTCGACGGCAAGAGCATCATCCTCTACGGCGAGGGCTGGAACTTCGGCGAGGTCGCCGACGACGCCCGCTTCGTCCAGGCCACGCAGAAGAACATGGCCGGTACCGGCATCGCCACCTTCTCCGACCGGGCCCGCGACGCGGTGCGCGGCGGCGGCCCCTTCGACGCCGACCCCGGCGTCCAGGGCTTCGCCAGCGGCCTGTACACCGACCCCAACTCCTCGGACGCCAACGGCAGCCGGGCCGAGCAGAAGGAGCGGCTGCTGCACTACCAGGACCTGATCAAGGTCGGGCTGTCCGGCAACCTCGCCGGCTACACCTTCACCGACACCTCCGGGAAGCGGGTCACCGGCTCGCAGGTCGACTACAACGGTTCACCGGCCGGATACGCCGGCGCCCCCGGCGAGGCACTGGCCTACGCCGACGCCCACGACAACGAGACCCTCTACGACGCCCTGGCGTTCAAGCTGCCCGAGGACACCCCGGCCGCCGACCGGGCCCGTATGCAGGTGATCGCCATGGCCACCGCCGCCCTCTCCCAGGGGCCGGCCCTCAGCCAGGCGGGCAGCGATCTGCTGCGCTCGAAGTCGCTGGACCGCAACTCCTACAACTCCGGCGACTGGTACAACGCCATCCACTGGAACTGCGAGGCCGGCAACGGCTTCGGCCGCGGTCTGCCCCCCGCCTGGGACAACGAGGACAAGTGGCCGTACGCCGAGCCGCTGCTGACCCTGGCCGACCTCTCCCCGTCCTGCGGGGAGATCGAGGGCGCCTCCGCCGCCTACCGCGACCTGCTGGAGATCCGCTCCACCGAGAAGGTCTTCAGCCAGTCCACGGCGGCCGGGGTCCAGCGGGCGCTGTCCTTCCCGCTGTCGGGGAAGGAGGAGACCCCGGGTGTGATCACCATGCGCGCGGCGGACGGCGACCGCGATCTGGTGGTCGTCTTCAACGCCACCCCCGAGCGGCAGAGGCAGACCGTCTCCTCGCTCGCCGGCGCCTCCTACGGCCTGCACCCGGTGCAGGCGAAGGGCTCCGACGCGGTGGTCAGGAGCGCCGCCTTCGACAGCGGCGAGGGCGCCTTCACGGTGCCGCCGCGCACGGTGGCGGTGTTCGCCGCGCGGTGACCCGCGCGGGGTAGAGGAAGGGAAACGCTTCGGGGCGGGGCCGGTGGAGACGGCACCGCCCCGAAGCGCGTGCCCCGTCCCGCTCGCCCGCCCTGCCTCCCCGCCCCGCTTCCCGCTGCCGTCGCGATCCGGCTCAGTCCCACCAGAACGACCACAGACTCCGGCCGGTCAGCCACTTGTCCGCGTAGCGCGAGACCGATCCGGCGCCCTGCCGCACCACCGAGGGGCAGAACGCGTAGTGCTCGGCCGCCACCGGCAGGGCCTGGGCCGCGGTGCGGGGCGGGTCCGGCACCGACAGGTGCAGCACGTCCGGCTCCAGCGCCACCACCCGTGTGCCGAAACGCTCCTCCCAGGAGCGCAGCACAGCGCCGTACCCCTCGAACTCCTCGCCGGACGCCAGAGTGCCCGCCCAGCCGATCGCGGCGGGTATGTCCGCGCTCCGTGCCGCCGGGACCAGGGCCACCCGCGGGCGGCGCAGGGTGCCGTGAGCGACCAGCGCACGGGCCGCCCCGGCCGCCGCCGCGTCCGGGTCGCCGCCCGCGCGGAAGGGGCGCGCGAGCTCGGGCGGGCGTCTGCCGTACGGCCGCAGCGCCGGTATCTCCCCGGCTCCGCGGCCGCCCGGCTCCCGCGCGGCGTGCCGCTTCCACCAGGCAGCCAGCACACCGGCGGCCCCGGTACCGGCCGCGGCGCCCGCCCCGCCCCCGTCATGCGGCGGGGGCAGCAGATCGTCCTCCACAGCGGTGCCGCGGACGTGCGCGCCCAGCAGCACGGGCCACAGCCCGGTGGTGTCCCGCACCGGGAGCATCCGCTCCCAGCCGTCCGGCGCGGCGGGTTCGTCGGCGCGCCACAGCAGCGGCTCGGGCAGCCCGCCGAGCACCGTCCGGCCGACCAGCGTGCCCGGCGGCAGCGCCGCCGAGGCCACGAGGGAGCGCAGGCGCGGTGCTCTGGTGCCCGGCCCAGGGGTCGCATGAGTCACGGCATCGAAACTACCCGCCGTCGGCCTTCCCGGGAACGAGTGCCAGCAGCCTGGTCACCAGCTCCGCGAACGGGCCGTCGGCGGGCTCCTGTTCCACGACGCGGCGGAGCACCCCGGCCGTCTCCTCGTCGAACGCGGCCGTCACCGCGGCCAGCGCCAGCAGATCGTGGACGAGCTGCCGTTCCAGCTCCTGGCGAGGTATCGAGCGGTCGGCCAGCCAGCTGAGCGCCGTGGTCTCGGCGACACCGACCCAGGTGCGGATCACCAGGGACATGCGGGGCCCGGGGTCGGTGAGCTCCAGATGGGCCAGGAGCTGGTCGTAGGCGGTCTGCCGCACCTCCTCGACCACGGCCTCGCTGCGCACCGAACCGCCGCGCAGCAGCGTCGAGAAGCCCGGCGCGTGCTCCTCGGCGAAGTCGAAGTAACGCCCCATCACCAGCAGCAGCCGCAGACTGAACGGGCCCTCGTGCGGTACGTGGAAACGGGTGGACAGCTCGTCGGCCGCCCGCCGTACCGCCGCCTCGTAGAGGCTGTACTTGCCCGGGAAGTAGTGGTAGACCAGCGGCCTCGATATCCCCGCCGCTGTGGCGATGTCGTCTATGGAGACGTCCTCGGGAGGACGGTCGCTGAATAACCTCAGTGCGACGTCTATCAGTTGCTGCCGACGCTTCTCGACACCCATCCTGCGGCGTACCCCGGTGGTCATGGGAACACCCTAGCGAGCGCCGCACGCCTCCGGCCGCCATCCGCGTGCGGAGGCGGCCGGAGGAGGGGCGGAAGGCGGCCGGAGAGGGCCGGCGGGGGCCGGCGGGGGCGCTCGGCCCGGGGTCTCCGGCCGCCCGGTGTCAGGCGGTCCGCCACCCGGAGAACTCCACCGTGCCCGCCGTGCCGCCCGCCGCGGTCATGCCCAGCCCGGCGTCCTGCCGTCCGGCCGCGCCCGGCACCCGCACCGTCGCCACCGTGCGCCAGCTCGCGCCGCCGTCGTCGGACAGCTCGCCGGTGTACTCGGCGCCCGCGCGCCGCAGCCGCAGCAGCACCGGGGCCTTCACCCCGGTGATCCGGCGGTAGGAGTCCAGTGTGCCGCCGCCGCTGGAGTCGTACGACAGCACCACCCCGTTGGCCGGGGTCACCGACAGGTTGACGAAGCCCGGTGAGCCGGCCCGCGACAGGCCGTCGCGGACGATGATCCCCGCCCTCGCCCACGGCCCGGTCTCCGCCTGGGAGTCGACCCGCACCGTCACCGAGCCCCGCTCGCCGAGCCCGCCCGGCCGGTACACGGCGCCGAACTCCGCGGTGCCCTTCCACAGGTCCGCGCCCCCGCCGTGCACGGCGTACCGCTCACCGAGCCGGCCGAAGACCGCCTCGTTGGTGGAGACCGTGCGCAGCCCCGCCGGCAGCGGCCCGGCCAGGAACAGCGAGCCGCCGCGGACCGCGCGCACCCGGCGCCCGCCCTCGGGCCCGTACCGCGCCGCCAGGCCGTACGACAGCTCCCTCAGCGGCGCGGTCAGCGGCCGGTCGGGTGCGGTCACCCGCCAGCGGGCCCGGGTCCGGCCGCCGGGCGGCACGCGGTCCGCGGTGGTGGGGTCCAGCGGCACCGCCTGCAGGCCGGTGGAGCCGGTGGACAGGGCGAACTCGACCGGGCCCGCGGCCCGCAGCCCGTTGGTGTTGGTGAAGGACGCGGTCAGCAGCCCGCGCCCGCCCGGTTCCAGCGCCCCCGGTTCCAGCGCGGCCTCCAGCCGCCCCTGGTAGGGCGCGCGGGCGAGACTGTCGCGCACGCGCAGCGCGGTGGCGTACGGATCGCCCGACGGTCGCAGCGGATATTCCCGGCACTCCCGCGTCCAGGGCTCCTCGACCGCGTACCAGTCGATCGGCGCGGGCCGCCGGCCCGAGGCCAGCGCGGCGTCCAGCTCGTCCAGCAGCAGCCGCCAGCGCGGCAGGTGGAAGTCGCCCGTCAGCCCGTGCCAGTCGCGGTTGGCGTAGTCGTGCAGTTTTCCGGCGTCCGAGGTGTCCCGGTCGCCCCACACCGTCAGCAAGGCCCTGGCGGTGCGCTCCAGCTCCGCCTCCTCCCCGGGGGAGGAGGCCATGCGGCGGGCGGCGTCCGTCCACGGGCCCAGCAGGAACGTCCGGTGGGTTGCGGCCAGTTCGTCGGTGAGCGTCATCAGCCGCAGCCACAGCGCCGACAGCTCCCGGAAGGCCCTCAGGTCGCCGCCCTCGTAGGCGGTGCGCAGCTGGGGCAGCAGCACCCGGCTCCGGTTGGCCAGGGCCTGCCGGGCGACGTCCACCAGGTCGTGACGGTAGGCGTCGCCGCCGCGCAGGGCGGGGGCCGCCTCCAGCAGCCCGTCCAGGGCGGCGTCGAAGCGTGCCGGGTCGTAGGTCAGCTCCGTGGGGCCGTACTGCCCGGCCCGGGTGGCGGCCAGATCGGGGCGGGCGGCGAAGAGGCTGTCGTGGGCGAAGCCGTAGAGCCCGGCGTGGTGCCGGTAGGCGGTGTCGTGCAGCGCCCGCCAGGCGTCCCGCGCCCGCGGGTCGGCGCCGCCGTAGCGGTATCCGGCGTACCGGGCGAACCAGCCGGGCAGATCCACCGGGGCGTCGCGCCAGGCCAGTTCGGAGAAGAAGTCGAAGGCGGCCGGGTCGCGGTCGGCGGCCTCCGGCAGGTACGCGGTGCCCGCCAGGGCGCTGCCGGGCTTGTCGCGCCAGGCGTGGAAGCGCTCGTTCCACACATGGGTCTTCGCCCCCAGCGTCGTGCGCCCGCCGAAGTTGGGGATCGCGCCGAAGCAGTAGGGGGTCCCGTTCCAGTCGGCCTCGCGGTCGTGGACGGTCTCGGTGCGCTCGGAGAGGCCGTCGACGATGAGCATCCGGCTCTTGTCCACGGCGTCCACCAGCTCGCGCCGCGGGTTGTCCTGCCACCCCAGGATCACCCACACCGCCTCCGGGTGGGCCCCGCGCAGTGCCCTCTCCACCCCGCGCGCGGCGTCGGCCACCGGCACGTCCCCGGCGCTCCCGCCCTCGTGCAGCAGGTCCATCTTGAAGTGCGACGCGCTGCCGAACATCTCCCGCTGGTGCCGGTAGAAGGCGGCGGCGACGTCGGCGAAGACGGAGGTGCGCGGGTCGAGCCAGTCGGGCCGGGCGAAGCCGTGCCAGGTGCCCTGCGCGACGGTGCGGGCGCCGGGGACTCGCCCGGCGAAGTCCCTGGGCACCGAGCCGTAGTAGCCGGGCAGTACCGGGTGCATGCCCAGCTCCCGCAGCCGGGCGGTGATGCGCCGGCCCAGCTCCACGCGCCGCCCGATCAGCTCCGGGCTCATCGGGCCGCCGTAGCCGCTGAGGTTCTGCAGGTGCCACCAGGGCTGGTGGGAGGGGGCGGGCAGCCAGCGGCGGGCCTCGGCGTCGGAGTAGCCGAAGTCCCGCAGCAGCCGGTGGTAGACGGCCTCCTGTCCGGCGATGACCATCACCTGGTTGCAGCCGTGCAGGGCGAGCACGTCGATCAGCCGCTCCCAGTGGGGCCAGTCGGCGTACGGGTGGGTGTAGCCGTCGTTGGTGTCGTTGAGCGCGAAGCGGTTGGGCAGCGCGGTGGAGCGCTCCAGGGGGCGCTCGGGCGCGGGCAGGGTGTCGGGCAGGCCGAGTTCGCGCCCGGCCCAGGAGATGTGCGCGGAGCAGACCTCCTTGAGGTACCAGTGGACCCCGGTGAGCAGGACGGCCGGGCTGGTGCCGGACACCTCCACCCGCCCGGCCGCGCCCGCGACCCGGAACCGCTCGGTGCCGTCCGGCGCGTCCAGCGCGGCCAGCCGGAACTGCGCGGCGTGGTCCGGCAGCAGGCGGCGCAGCGCCGCGGCGGCGGGCTCGGCCGGGAAGGGCGGCACGGCCGCCGCCGCCCAGCCACCGCCCACCGTCAGGCCCGGGCCGACCGCGGCGGCGAGGGACGCCGCCACCGTCCCGGCGCCCAGCACCGTGCGCCGGGTGAGCCCTCCGCCGCCCGTGCCCTCCACCGCCTGCGCCACCTCGGCCGCTTCCGGCCGCCCCTGAGCCAACAGTTTCATGGAACACCTTTCGGAGAAGGGAATCCGCCCTCGCCCGCCCTCGCCGCCGCGGCCTCCAAAGCCGTACGCCTGGGGCAGCCGTACCAGGACGCCGCGCGGCGGAAACGGTTCCCGGGCGAGGACGACACGCACGGTGACCGCCCCTCGCCGCACCGGGCGGTCCCGGACTCCCGCCGGGGCCGCCCGGTGCGGCGGCCAAACCCCGTCAGCCGCGCGGCAGTACGGTGGACAGCACGGACGGCAGCCGGGTCCAGTCGGAGGTGACCACGCTCGCCCGTTCGGCCGCCAGCAGCGCCACCCGGTCGCGCGCCTGATCCTCCGTCGGGCCGGTGGGGCTGATGGCGGGGGCGACGGCGTGGGCGTCGGTCATGACCAGCAGGTAGCCGTGCCGGGAGTACCAGGCGGTGTCGATGCCGCCGGAGACGTAGGCCGAGGCGTCGCCGTCGAAGACCACGAACCAGGGGCGCAGCGAGGTGTCCGCGTAGCGGGTGCGCGGGTCCCCGGCCGCGGCGCGGTGCACGGCGGGGAAGGCGGTGGCCTCGCCCAGCCGCCCGGCGGCGGCCAGGCCGCGCAGGTGGGCGGCGTACTCGCGGTCGGTCCACAGGGTGTCGAAGGGGTTGGACTCCTCGACGGTGCCGGGGATGAGGTGGATCAGGAACTTCCCCGCCAGCGCGTTTCGGGCGGGCCAGCCCCCGCTCCGTGCGGCGTCGTCGAGGGTGGCGTGGCCGGCGGCGAGGTCGCCGGGCCGGTAGAGCGCGTCGCCCAGCTCCCGGGACACCAGGGCGTCGAACTGCGCGGGCCCGCGGCCGCGGTCGCCGGCGAAGCCGTCCTTCATCTCGATCTTGATCAGGACCGGCCGGTGTCCGGGGTTGGCGTCGTGCCAGGCCCGCATGTCGGCCAGGCAGCCGGCCAGGCTCTGGTTGCGGGGTCTGGAGCGCAGTTCGGCGGGGGAGGAGGCGTTCTCGCAGTTGTTGTCGTCGACCAGCGGGCCGTCGTGGGCCACACGCCAGCCGCCCGAGTACTTGGCCCACACGTCCAGCTCCAGCAGCGAGGCGCCGGAGTCCAGGGCGTCGGCGAAGTAGGTGTACTTGTCCTTCTCGTAGGCGTTGTGCACTCCGACGGAGGTGGTGCCGGAGTACGGCAGCGCGCCGGTGTCCGCCGCTCCGGCCGGCACAGCCGCCACGAGCACCGTACCGATCCCGGCCGCCGCCACCGCCGTCGCCAGCCGGTCTCTCCACTGCTGTGCCATCTGCGCCGCCTTCCGTACGTGGGGGGTGGGTCAAATCGCGGTCACAGTAGGGGAGTTGAGCCGACCGGGGGAGGGGGTGCACATGGCTCGCGGGCGAACGGCGGGCGTACGGCCGTCCCGCGCCCCGCAGGCCGGCGGGGCGCGGGGGGCGCGGACGGGCGCGGTCAGCGCCGGAAGGGGCCGGACACCTCGAACGTCATGCCGCCCAGCCCGGCCGGATCGCCCGGGGTGCCGCGCTGGGAGGAGAGGTACAGCCGGGAGCCGTCCGGGGAGAAGGCCGGACCGGTGATCTCGGAGTCGCCGTGGCCGTCGAGCCGGATCACCGGGGCCACCGCGCCCTCGGGCGTGATCACGTTGGTCTCCATGTTGCCGCCGTCCTCCGCCACGTACAGGTCGCCGCCGGGGGTGCCGGTGATGTTGTCGACCCCGTCCAGCAGGTCCCGTCCGCGTAGTGACAGCCCTCGCCGCCGTCGAAATGGCGGGCGGCACCGACCTGGTGGCGTGTCTGCCGGCCGAACAGCGGCGCGGACGGGTCCGGGACCTCGCGCCACTCCACACCGCCGCCGGCCGACTCGCACAGCACGTCCAGCCGTCCGCGCGACAGGTCGCCCCAGACCTCGGGGACGTAGCGGTAGAAGCAGCCGTCCGACTCGTCCTCGGTCAGGTAGACCACGCGCCGGTCCGGGTCGCACGCGGCGGCCTCGTGCTTGAAGCGGCCCATCGCCCTGTGCACGACCGCCTCGCGCCGCCCGTACGGGTCGGTCTCGAAGACCCGGCCGCGCCAGGTCTCCTCGCACGACAGCCAGGTCCGCCACGGGGTCGCCCCGCCCGCGCAGTTGAGGCTGGTGCCCTCCAGGACGCGGTACGCCCGGTCGACCGAGCCGTCGGGGCGGAAGCGGATCGCCGAGGCGCCGCCGACCAGGGGGACCTCGGAGTTGGAGACGTAGATCCAGCCTCCCCCGTCGTCCGGGTAGCAGGCGCCGCCGTCGGGCGCCGGGTGCCACAGGATCCCGCCGACCGGCAGGCTGGAGCGGGCCACGATCCGGCTGCGGAAACCCTCCGGCAGCGCCACCCCGTTGGCGTCGGGCGCCCGCAGCGGTCCGTACGGGCCGGTCCCCGCGGCGGACGTGGCGGCCGCGGTGGCGGCGCCCTGCCACAGGGCGCCGGAGAAGGCGACGGCCCCCGCGCCGGCGGAGGCGGTCCTCAGGAAGGTGCGTCGCTGCATACGGACTCCTGGCGTGTGAGGGAACGTGTGAGGAGCGTGTACACGTCGCCATCGCGCGCCGTCGGCGTCGGGCGAAGGGAGCCGGGGGAGAAGGTCCGGTGAACAGCCGTTCGCGCGGGTGTGATCCGCTGTGACCCGCCGACGGGGCGGCGGCCGCGCCGCACGCACGCCGGCCCCCGGGCGCCCGCAGCACCCGGGGGCCGGTGGCCGTGGTCGCGGCCTCGCCGCGTCGGCGTCAGAAGGAGAAGACCGGGCCCGTGGCGCCCTCCATGACGCAGGAGTTGGCGAAGGTGCGCTCGTAGGAGACCTCGCTGCCCTCCCAGACGCCCTTGGCCGTGATCGTGACCGGGTCCCAGATCATCGGGCAGATCCGGTCGGTGCCGGCCTCGACCAGCGCGCCGACCTCGCCGTCCACCGAGCGCAGCGCGGCGCAGGCCCGCCCCGGGGCCGGGTGGGTGCCCCCGGGGCCCGGCGGGCAGGTGAGCACGGCGCTCCGCCGCTCGGGGGCCGTCGCCGGATCCTCGCCCTCGGCGACGGTGAGCACCAGGACCGAGGGCCCGGACGGCCTGTCGGCCCCGGAGGGGCCCGCGGGGGCGGCGGTCGCGGTGGCCGCGGACCCCGCCAGGCAGGCCGCGGTCAGCGCGGCGCCCAGGCACAGGCCCTTGGTGGCGTACCGCATGTCGAACACTCCTCGGGTCTATCGGGAACAGGTTCCGGACGAACGGCTTGCCGAAGTTCATATCGGGACACATGCGGGCGATCGAATCCGGTCACCTGCCGCCGCACCGCGCTCCGCGGCGCGGCATCCGCCCTGGCCGCAGGCGTGCCGGCGGCTCCGGCCAGGGGTCAGGGGCCGGGCGGAGGCCGGGCGGGGGGCATATGACGCCCCGATGACGTGCGGATCCTCGTCCCGACGTCACCCGCCTCGCCTCCGACTCGGCCGGAAGGCGACGTTCCCGGGCGCCGGGCGGACTGTTCGCGCGCCGGGATCCCGGGCCTCGCCCCGGGCCGTGTTCCGGGAAGCGTCAGCCGAGACGGCCCCGCGTACGCATGGCCGCGCGCTGGGCGGCGGCCTGGGCCGGGCCCGCGACGTAGTGGGCCAGGGGGCGGGCGGCGGCCAGGGCCGCGCGGGCCGCGTTGGAGCCGCAGGCGCCGTGGACGCCGCCGCCCGGATGGGCGGACGCGGAGGCGAGGTAGAGGCCGCGCACCGGGGTGGCGGGACGGCCGGTACCGGGGACGGGCCGGAAGAGGAGCTGCTGGTGGACGGCCGCGGTCCCGCCGTTCAGCGCCCCGCCGACCAGGCTCTCGTCGCGCGCCTGGAGGTCCGGCGGGGCCATGACGCGGCGCTCCTTGACCAGTTCCCGGAAGCCCGGGGCGCGGCGCTCCACCTCCTCCTCCATCCGGTCGGCCATGGCCTCCCGCTCGCCCGGCCCCCAGCGCCCCGTGATGCCGTCGCCGCCCGCGTCGCCGCGCACCCGCTGGGGCAGGTGGGTGTAGGCCCAGGCCGACTCGGTGCCCCTCGGGGAGCGGGTGGGGTCGGCGGTGGTCATCTGGCCCAGCAGGCAGAACGGCCGGTCCGGCACCAGACCGGTGGCCAGTTGGGCGCTGTGGCGGGTGAGGTGGTCCATGCCGTCGGCCAGATGGACGGTGCCCGCGCCGGCGGCCCCGGGGGCGGACCAGGGGATGGGCCCGGACAGCGCCCAGTCCACCTTGAACGTCGAGGTGTCCCACTGGAAGCGGCGGATGTCGTCCTGGAGCCGCGGGGGCAGGTGCTCCCAGTCGACCAGCCCGCCGTACAGCGACGGGGCGGGGACGTCGGCCAGGACCGCCCGCCGCGCCCGTACGGCGTCGCCGCCGGCGGTCCGCACGCCGAGCGCGCGCCCGCCGCGGACCACCACCCGCACCACCCGGGCGTCGCAGCGCACCGTCCCGCCCCGCGACCGCAGCCGGCCCACCAGGGCCGCGGTGAGCGAGCCGGCGCCGCCGACGGGCACCGGCCAGCCGTACTGCTGGCCCAGCATCGCCAGCAGCCAGCCGTAGACCGCGCCGGCGGTGGACTCCGGGAAGAGGTCGGTGTGCAGAGCGCACCCCGCCAGCAGCATCGGCCCGCCCTGGCCGCCGAACTCCTCCTCGCCCAGACGCCGCACCGGCAGCAGCAGCGTGCGCAGCAGGCGCAGCCCCCCGGCCGCGCGCAGCCGGGCCAGCATCGACAGCGCGGGGCGCACCGGCGGGAAGGGGTTGAGGAGCGCGTCGAGGAGATCCGGGCCGAGCCTGTCCCACAGGCGCGTCAGCCGCAGGTACGCCTCCCCGTCGCCGGGCGCGAAGGCCTCCAGGCCCGCGGCGGTGTCCTCCCGTTCCCGGTGCAGTACGGGGCAGCGACCGTCGGGCAGCGGATGGGCGAGGACGGACGGGGCGTGGCTCCACCCGAGGCCCCAGCGCTCCAGCTCCAGGGAGCGGATGACGGGCGAGGCCGCGGCCAGCGGGTGGAAGGAACTGAACAGGTCGCTGACGTAGTCGGGGTGGACGCCGCGGTCGCTGCGCACCGCGCCGCCGGGCTCGGGCTGGGACTCCAGGACCAGCACCCGCCAGCCCGCGTCGGCCAGCAGGTTCGCGGCCACCAGCCCGTTGGGGCCGGCTCCGACCACGACGGCGTCGTAGGCCTCGGACATCTGCGGGCAGCCTCCTGTCGGACGGCGGGTGTACGGGAGCGGGGCGGTGCGGCGGTCAGGCCCCGGGCGGGGTGGTGTCGGGGCGGGCGGTGTGGGCGGAATGGCCGTGGGTGCGCCGGGCCTCCTTCATCTCCGCCTCGTACAGGTGCTTCAGGCCATCCGTCAGCCGGTCGCGCACCCGCTCCTCGAGCCGCGCGAACGGCTTGTAGTAGTGCGAGTCGTAGCCCTCGACGATCTGGAACGTCCAGTGGCCCGGGATCACGTTGCGGCCCAGGACCTCGGTCTCCAGCAGCTCCGCCTCCTCGGCGTGCCCGGCCTCGCGCAGCAGTTCCACCGCCTCGCCCAGCAGCAGGTCGGAGCGGCCGGTCATCTGGTGGAAGGAGTACAGGTGGCCGCGCGCCCGCTCGGTCGCCTCCAGCGCCTCGGTGACCTTGCCGACGGCCTCGACCGTGGCGTCGTCCACGCCCGGCGGGCGGCGGTGCGCCCGGTCGGGCCGGTCCTCGGTGTGTCCGTCCGTCACGTGTGCCTCCCCGCTTCCCGGTCCGCCCCGCTCCGCCCGGACTCCACCACTTTCCGCAGGCGCGACAGCATCAGCCGGTGCCGCAGCTGGAGCACCGCGTCCAGGGGCGCGGTGTGCAGCTGGGCCACCGCGCCGCGCAGGGGATGCTCGTCCATGGTGATCAGCGAGCCCTCGCCCCACGGCTTCACCGAGACGGCGATGCGGGCCGTGCCCAGCCGCCCCGCCGACGCCTCCAGCTCCAGGAGCCCGGGCGGCTCACAGACGCGCACGATCGTATGACCGCGCTCGGTCAGCGGGCCCACGCCGATCGTGTAGCGCAGGGTCGTGCCCACCTCGGGCCAGCGGCCCTCCGACTCATGGGTCTCCCGGGTGCCCACGACCCATTTCTGGTACTGCTCGGCGTCGCCGAGGACGCTCCACACCCTCTCGGACTTCCTGTTCACCCACACATGTCGCACTGCCATGCGAGGCCGGGTACCCGCTTTCGCGCGGAGCACCGCCGGGGTGAGGCGGCCGCCCCCCTTACGGACGAGCCCGCCGTCTGCCCGCGCCCCGCAGCCCCCCGGCCGGAGCGGGGTGCCGCGCACCGGCGGGCGTCTGGCATGGTTGGCGGCGCCCCTCCCTTCTTTACCGGTACAGCGACCGATACGGCGGCCCGCACAGCCAAGGAGACACCGCGACATGAGATTCGGCCTGCTCGGCACCGGCCCCTGGGCGCGACTCGCCCACGGCCCCGCACTGCTCGCCCACCCCGACGCCGAGCTGGCGGGGGTGTGGGGCCGCCGCCCGGAGGCGGCGGCGGACATCGCCGAGCGGTTCGGCGGCCGGCCCTACGGCGACGTGGACGCGCTGCTGGAGGACTGCGACGCGGTCGCCGTGGCGCTCCCCCCGGACGTACAGGCGCCCCTGGCCGTACGGGCCGCCTCGGCCGGCCGCCATCTGCTGCTGGACAAGCCGGTGGCCACCACCGTCCCCGGCGCCCGCGAGACGGCCGGCGCGGCCGAGGCGGCGGGGGTGGCCTCGGTGGTCTTCTTCACCCTGCGCTTCCGTCCCGATACGGCGGCGTGGCTGGAGGAGCAGAAGCGGACGGGCGGCTGGCAGCTCGGCCGCGCCGACTGGCTCGGCGGCATCTTCGCCGAGGGCGCCGAGCCCGGTCCGTTCGCCGACTCGCCCTGGCGGCGGGAGAGGGGCGGACTGTGGGACGTCGGTCCGCACGCCCTGTCCATGCTGCTGCCGGTGCTCGGCGACGTGGCCGACCTCGACGGGTCGGTGGCCGCCGTCCGCGGTGCCGGGCAGACCGTCCAGCTCGCCCTGCGCCACGCCTCGGGCGCCTCCAGCACCTGCGCGCTCGGCCTCGCCGTCGCGCCCGCGGCGTCCGTGACCCGGGTGGAACTGCGCGGCACCGCGGGCGCGGTGGAACTGCCGGACGGGGAGACGGACGCGGTCGCAGCCCTCGGTCACGCCGTGGACGCCCTGATCGCCTCGGCCCGCACCGGTGAGCCGCACCCGTGCGACATACGGTTCGGGGCGCGGGTGACCGAGATCCTCGCGGCGGCGGAGGCCCGGCTCGGCGGGACCCCGCTCACGTCCGGCCGAGACTGACCCCGCAGCCCGCGCACAGCGTGTACGTCCAGTAGCCGTCGCGCCACAGCTCGGTGCCGGCCGGCCCGGCGCACACCCAGCACACCGGCGGGCCGCCCGGCTCCGGCCCGCCGGACGGCCGGGCGCACAGCACACGGCGCACCACCACCGGCAGCGGCTCGGCGGGGTGGCGCCGGGGGTCGGGGCAGTAGGCCAGACCGTGCCACCGGCGCCGCTCCGCCCGCCAGGCCTCGGCGCGGCCGGGCCGCCGCCTGCCCGCGCGCTTCTCGCGCACCCGGCGCCCGGCGTACGCGGCCTCGGCGGCCAGCCACACCTGCCGGGCCGCGTGGAGCTCCTCGACGGCCCGCACCAGCGAATCCGGGTCCTTCTCGGGTCTGCCCGGTATGCCCGCGCTCCCGCGCAGATGGTGGTACGTCGCCCGGAAGCCGTACGGAGCGAAGTGCTGCAGGCACGTCCGCAGATCGCTCAGCCGGCGGTGAGCGGGCCGTGCCGCGTCGTGCACACGGGCCCGGTGCGTACCGAAACTGCTCATCCTCGCCCCCCTGTCGTCCCACGGAGAGGATGACCGCACCCTGCCCCATCCGACACCTCCGGCGGGGCCGCTTTCCGCACTTTCCCGCGTTTTCCCGTACTGCCCCGGAGGCCGCGGACCGCGAGGCGGTCATCCCGGCGGGTGATGGAACGGACGCCCGGCCTTGGCCGAGGCCCTTCGGGGCGTGCGCCCGCCCAAAGCGGAACGAACGCGCAGGCTCGGGCCGCAACGCCCGCACGGTCACCCAGTGTGTCGCCGCATATTCAAAAGGTGTTTGTCAAGTCTCCGCGAGGGCTCGCCGGATGCCCCTATGCTCCCTGTCACACAGCGAGGCGCGGCCGTCACGGCGTGTCGCCGCCGCGTGCGGTGCCCTGGTGCCGCCATGCCCGGAGCGGGGCGGCGCCGGGGGCCGGCGGGGCCGGACGTCCCCTCTCCGCGAGCGGCGTATGCCGGAGGCCCTGCCCAGGGCGTGTCCTCCGCGCCGCGTCCGCAGCCCCGCCGCACAGCACAGCCGTCCCGAAGCACCGTCCGTCCCGCACCCCGTCCCACCGTCCCCCCTGAAAAACGCCAGAGGATGCCCATGGAGCCCGCCGGCTCGTTGACGGGAGGCCGACGCCCCTCTCCCGGGGGCCTGTGGCTCGCCTCTCCCGTACTGGTGGCCGCCTGCGCGGCCCTGGCCGCGCTCTTCGTCACCGCCTCCGCCCGTGCCGCGGTCGCCTGTTGCGGAGCCGTGGCGACGCTCGCGGTGGCCGCGGCCGCCTGCGAGGCGGTGCGCCGGGGCCGCGAGGGCGCCGCCGCCCGGCAGCGCGCGGAACGCCAGCTCGCCGACCTGGAGCACTACTGCCTGGAGGTCATGCCGCCCGTCGTCGAGGCCGTGCGGCGCGGCGAGGCACCCGGCGACGTACTGCCCCCCTCACTGCATCCCGCCGACTCCGACCCGCGGCTGGTGACCGCCCACGAGAAGCTGACCGACACCGTCGTGAGGGCGGTCCGGGACCGCGAGCTCCAGCGCGACTCCGCCCGCCGCGCGATCGTCGGCATCGCCTGCCGCCTCCAGGCAGAGATCCACCGCCTCCGGGCCGACCTGCGCAGGATGCGGTTCGAGCACCCGGCCCCCGAGGTCCTGGGCGATCTGATGCACCTGGAGCACGGCGTCGACGTCGCCGGCCGCGTGGCCGCCGGTCTGGCCGTCCTCGGCGGCGGCAGCCCGGCGCGCCAGTGGCAGAAGCCCGTCTCCCTCCACGACGTGCTGCGCGCGGGCAGCGCCCCCATCGCCGAGTACCTGCGCATCGAACTGCACCGCATCGCCGAGGTCGCGGTGCCCGGCCCGGCGGTCGAGCCGCTGAGCCTGGTCTTCAGCGAACTGATGGACAACGCCACCCGCTACTCGCCGCCCAGCACCAAGGTGGTCGTCGACACCGAGGAGGTGGCCTCGGGCATCGAGGTCTCCATCGAGGACAAGGGCGTCGGTCTGACCGAGGAGACCCGGCGGCACGCCGAGTTCCTGCTCACCCGGGCGCAGAACGGGCTGGACCTGGAGGACCTCGGCGAGACGGCCCGTATGGGCCTGCGCGTGGCGGGCGTCCTGGCGGGCCGCCTCGGACTGCGGGTCTCCCTGCGGCCCTCGGCCTGCGACGGGGTGCGCGCGGTCGTCCTCGTCCCGCACGACCTGCTCACCGCGCTGCCCGTGGAGGCCTGCGCCCGGGGCGGCGGCCGTCCCTCCGAACCGGTGACCCGGCGGCAGGCCGTGTCCGGACCGCCCCGTCCGCGCCTTCGGCGGTGAGGCCGGCCGCGGCCCGGTACCCCGGTACGCGGCCGGGGTGGACGCGGGCGGCACGGGGACCCCGGGCGGCAGGTCCGGTGTGTCCGGGGCGCGGAGCGGCCTGTGGCGGCACCTGCGGGGCCGCGTACAGCCGGGCCGACGGCGGGGATGGCGGCCGCAGGACGCGATACGGACGCCGCGCAGGTCAGCTCGGCCGGCGGGAGAGCGCCTCGCGTACGGCCTCCTCGCTGCGCCCCACGACCGCCGAGCCGTCGTCGGAGGTGATGATCGGCCGCTGGATCAGCCGCGGGTGCTCCGCCAGCGCGGCGATCCAGCGGGCGCGCTCGGTGGTCTCCTTCGGCCAGGACCTCAGACCGAGCTCCTTCGCCTCGGTCTCCTGCGTCCGCGTGATGTCCCACGGCTCCAGGCCGAGCCGCTCCAGCACCGCGCGCAGCTCGCCCTCGGTCGGCGGATCCTCCAGGTAGCGGCGGACGGTGTACCCGGCACCCTCCGCCTCCAGCAGCTTCACCGCGCTGCGGCACTTCGAGCACGCGGGGTTGATCCAGATCTCCATGCGCCTCACGGTAGCGGCCTCGCGGCAGGGGCGTGAGCCGGCGGCCGCCGGGAGCGGTCGGCGGGTCGGGCGTGCGGGTCCGGGAGTCACGCGTCCGCGGGCTTCATCGGGCGGTCGCCCGCCCCGCCCGCACGCTCCGTGTGCGGGCGGCGGCCGCGCCGGACCAGCCACAGGCCGATGGCCACACCCACCGTGGCGAGCAGGGCGGCCCCCAGGAAGGTGAGCTGGTACCCCTCATTGAGCGCCGCGGTGTCCTCGGGGCCGCCGACGGACTCGGTACGGGCTCCGGCCAGAGCGGCCAGGACGGCGACGCCCAGGCCCGCGCCGATGCGCTGCGCGGTGTTGACGACGGCGGAGATGACGCCGGTCTCGTGCTCCGCCACCGCCTTCACCGCCGGTACCGTCGAGCCGACGAACACCGCGGGCAGGCCGGCGGCGAAGACGATCGCGGCGGGCAGGTAGTCCGTCACGAAGTCGAGGCCGACCGGGAGGCGGCTCATCAGCGCCAGTCCGGCGGCCAGGAACGCCATGCCCAGCGCCAGCACCACGCGCGGCCCCCAGTTCGCCAGCAGCGGCGGGACGACGGTGCGGGACACCACCAGGTTGACGATGGCGACGGGCAGGACGGCCAGCCCGCTCTCCAGGGCCGAGTACTCCTGAACCTCCTGGAAGTACAGGGCCAGGAAGACGAAGGCCGGCACGTGCGCCGCGCCGACGATCAGGCTCGCCAGCGTGGCGCCGGTGATGTCGGCGTTCCTGAAGAACCGGAAGGGCAGCAGCGGATCGGCCGAGTGCAGCTCCACCACGACGAAGGCGGCACCGAGCGCCAGTCCCGCCAGCGCAAGCAGGCCGGTGTACGCGTCCACTTCGCCCTCGGCCGCGACGGTGACCACGTACACCAGCAGCAGGAGGGACGCGGTACCCGTGGTGATGCCGGGCAGGTCGAGCCGCTCACGCACCCGTGCCGCGGGGGGTGCCGCGTCCGGCGGCAGCAGCCGTCCGCTCAGCAGTAGTCCGGCCAGCCCGATCGGCACGTTGATCAGGAAGATCCAGGGCCAGCTCAGCAGCTCGACGATGAGGCCGCCGAGCACCACCCCGCCGGCGGCTCCCACCGCTCCCATGGCGCTCCACCAGCCGAACGCCCTCCGGTGCGCGGCGGGTTCGGTGAACATCACAGTCAGCAGGGACAGTTCGGCGGGGACGAGGATCGCCGCTCCGACACCCTGGAGCGCCCGTGCCGTGATCAGCATCCAGGGCTCGGCCGCGAGTCCGGCGAACAGGGAGCCGAGTGTGAAGACGGCCAGCCCCGCGCGGAAAAGCCGCCGCCGCCCCAGTACGTCCGTCGCCCGGCCGGCGCCCAGCTGGAAACCGCCGAAGGTCACCTGGTAGGCGGTGCCCACCCAGGCCAGGCCCACGACCGTCAGGCCGAGGGCGGCCCCCATGGCCGGCAGTGCCACGTTGACGATCGAAACGTCCAGGAACACCACGAGTTCCACGGAGGTGAGCAGTAAGAGGGCAGCCCTCTTCCCCTTCAGCGCACTCGCCATGACCTGGCTCCTCTCATAGATGTCATTCTCAAACTAGAGCCTGACTCTATATGAGGACTACAGCGAGAAGGCTGTGTGGTGTTTCGCCAGGTCGCGGGCCTTTCGGGGACTATCCTTGACTAGAGTCGAACGCTAGATTAAACATATAAACATTCTCACAAGAGACCTGGGCACGATGGGCGCACGTCCGCGTGAACTGTCACGCTACGCGCGTCACTGTCTGCCTTGAACGGCGTCTCGAGCGCAGCGGGGGAGTCTTATGAGGTGGGAAGGCGGCGCCGTCCACGAACCGGACGCGTCCGAGGACTGTTCGCCGGTAAGCGACGCCCCTCCGGCGCCGTGCAGGAGGCCTCGTCACCGGGTCGTCCGGACGATCACCGCAGCCGCCGTGTCGCGGCGGCCGGCCGACGGAACGGCGCATGTCCGCGTCGGTGAGGTCCGCCGGGGCCGCGTGGCCGTGCCGGCCGGTCTTCCGCCGGAGGGGGTGGCCCACGCGGCCACCGCGATCCTGGTCACCGCGCCCACCGGGGAGGCGCATCCGCCCGGGGACGGCCGCCCGGAGGCCCTCGACCGGCCGGACGGGACCACAGGGCCGCGCACCGGCCGCACCGAGCGCCAGGCGGCACGGCTGACCACGGCCTTACGCCACGGCTACCGGTCCTCGCCCCTCCTCCGAGAGGTCCCCGAGCGCTG
This sequence comes from Streptomyces shinuiensis, assembly GCF_043660855.1. Lineage (NCBI taxonomy): Bacteria > Bacillati > Actinomycetota > Actinomycetes > Kitasatosporales > Streptomycetaceae > Streptomyces > Streptomyces shinuiensis. The sequence continues at coordinate 4,439,685 of NZ_JBIHML010000001.1, forward strand.
CCCGGCCGACGAGGCGGACCTGGCGGCGTGGGAACACGACACGGCGGACTCCCGCGCCGGGAAACCCGCACAGGCGCGGCCCCCTGCCCATGACGCGCGGGTCTTTGCCACCGCGTCCCGCACCCGCCGTGTCGGCCGGCCACCGCGCGGGGTCGCTGTCCGCGTCCCGCCCCGGGAACACACCCGCGTCCGTGCGATGCGGTGGGCCTTCCCGAGCGGCGGCACCCTCCACCGGCACGGTCCGAACGGCACGCACGCACACCGGCGGGCCGTCCGGTACCTCGCGCGCGACAGGGACGTCGTCGCCCCGTCCGGCCACGGGCAGCACCGGTGGGCGCCGAGTGCGCCGGGCGCGCCCCCGGCACCGGTCCGCGCACCGTCGTGCCGAACGGCGGACCCCGCATCCCGGGCCCGGCGTGTCCGCGCTTCTCCCGGATGCCGGCCGCCCGGCTCCGTGCCGAGTCCGGCGCCGACGGGCGGCCGCTGCCCCGGACCGTCCGGGAACCCGGCCCGGCCGACGGTGAGCCGGGCCTCCCGCCGGACGCCGGGCGGCCCGCACCCGACGTCCGGGTGCGGATCCCGGGCGGGCCGGGACCACGCTCGCTGCCGCGCTCCGGTCGCCGGGTCGGGCTGAGCACGGACGGCTCACCGGAGCCGCCGGGCCTGCCCGCCCCGGGCACGGCCTCCGTGTCCGCGTCCCTCCCCTGATACCGGGCACCACGTTCCCTGAGCCTCCCGCACGCCCCTGCGGGCCCGCGGCACCGACACCTCTCCCGCCGGAAGGAGAGCCCGGCACCGCGGTGCCGAGCTCTCCTTCCGGCGCCCTCAAGACATCCACCGCTCTCGCCGACCTCGCCGGATCCGTCCACACCGGCCGCCCGGTGACGGCTGACGTGCCGTCGCGCCCGGCCGTGCCCTCACCCCCGGTCCCTGGCCCCCGGGGGCCGGTCCCCCTGGCCTGCCCGTGTACCCGCGGGCAGGCGGAGCACCCCGGAGGAGAACACCTTGCGTACCACTGCCACACCCACCGTGGAGTCCCCCGACCCGTCCGCGCCGGAGGCGGAGTGCCACGTCCGGGACGACTCCGGTCCCCTGGCGGGATACACGGCCCTGTACACCGGCCGCATACCGGCCGCCGACGTGGCCCTGCGCCATCTGTCCTGTCTGGGTGCCTCCCTGCGGAGACACCCGGATGAGGAGGCCGGCGGCGGGACGCTGCACATCACACCGCCCGGCGCCGCGGATCCCGTCCTCACCTGCCGCATCGACTGGTCCTGCCGGGACGGGCAGGATGTCGCCGACGAGACCGCCGTACAGGCCGTCACCGGGATGATGTCCGTCCACGGCAGGCGCCGCGGCGCCCCCACCCGCCTCCCGGTCGACTACGCGTCGGCCTGCGCCGGGGTCCTGGCCGTCCACGGCGTGCTGGCCTCGCTCATCGCCGGGGAGCGGGGCACCGCCGTCTCCCGGACCGGCACCTCCGTGACCCACGCGGCGCTGCTGACGGTCTCGCAGTACCTGGCGGCGGCCACCGCGGACGAGGACGAGGTCCTGCCGGAGGACTCACCCGAGGCAGGGCCGCCCTTCCGCAGCCGGGACGGAGTGTGGTTCGAGATCGAGGCACTGGACCCGGCGCCCTGGAAGACGTTCTGGACCGAACTGGAAGTGCCCCGGGAAGACATCCGCCGCGCCTGGCAACCCTTCGTTCTGCGCTACCCCAAGGCCGTCTGCCCCCTGCCCCCCTCGCTCTCGGCCGCCGTCGGAACCAGGGACTTCGCCGACCTCACCGAGACCGCCGACAGGGCCGGCATGAGCGTGTGCCGGGTGCGCACGCTCGACGAGCGCCGCGGTGACCGCGACGCGCTCGTGGACGGGAGGGCGGTACCGCCGTGGAGGTTCACCGGGACCGGCCCGCGCCCCGGCGCCCCGGCCGGGCCCGCTCCCGGCGCCGTCGTGCCTCCCGCGCCGGACGCGCCGCTGCGGGGACTGACCGTGGTGGAGGCCGGACGGCGCATCCAGGCTCCGATGGCCGCGCACGTACTGAGCCTGCTGGGCGCCCGCGTCGTGCGGATCGAGCCGCTGGACGGCGACCCGCTGCGAGGCATGCCCCCGATGGCCGGTGACTGCTCGGCGCGCTTCGTCGCCCTGAACAAGGGCAAGGAGGTCGTGCACGTTGACCTGAAGTCACCCCAGGGCCGCGCCGCGGTGCTCGAACTGGCCCGGGAAGCCGACGCCTTCCTCCACAACTGGGCCCCGGGGAAGGCCGCCGTGTTCGGGCTGGACTCCGGGGACCTGCTGGCTGTCAACCCCCGCCTGGTGTACGCCTACTCCTCCGGCTGGGGCGACGCCCTGGGTGAGAATCCGCCCCTGGGCACCGACTTCATGACCCAGGCGTACTCAGGCCTCGCCGACATGATGGCGGTCGACGGCTCCCCCCGGCCCTCGCTGATGACGATCACCGACGTGCTGGGCGGCCTGGTCGCAGCCGAGGGCCTGCTGGCCGGGCTCCTGCGACGGGAGCGCACCGGCCGGGGGCTGCGCGTCGACACCTCTCTGCTGTCCGCGTCGACCGTTCTGCAGTACCCGGCGCTCGAACACCCTCAGAACCGTTTCGCCCACGGCTGCGGCACGGCCCCCCCGCCCGTGCTCGACGGACCGTGGGAGACGTCCCGGGGATGGCTGGCCCTCTCGGCCCGCTCCCACACCGCGGTCGGGCGGCTGTGCCGGCTGTTCGGTCTGGAGCCCTCGGCACCCGAGTCCGTCCTGCGCGCCCAGCTGGCTGCCCGGTTCACGCACCGGCCCGCCTCCGAATGGGCCGGGGTGCTGGCCGACGCCGGGGTCTCCTCGGCGGGCGTGGTCACCGATCCGCGGCTGCTGGACCGTTCGCCGGCAACCCGTCACGCCCTCACCCGTGACGAGTGCGTACTCGTCACCGCTCCCTGGAGGTTCGAAGCATGACCACCGTCTTCCACGACCTGGTGCCCGTCTCCCTGCGCAAGGGCTGGGCGCAGGAGGGTCTCTACCCGGACAGGTCACTGTTCGCCCTCTTCGAGGAGCACGCGGCACGCCGGCCGGACGCGCCCGCCGTCCTGGACCACCAGGGCACCGTCACCTACGCCGGACTGCGGCGCACGGCGCTCGGCCTGGCCCGGGCGTTCGCCGACGCCGGCGTCCGGCCCGGGGACGTGGTGGCGGTGAACCTGGCCAACGGGCGCCTCGCCTGTGCCGTCGACCTCGCCGTCGCCGCCCTCGGGGCGGTCTGCCTGCCCTACCCCGTCGGCCGCCGGCGCCAGGACACCCTCGCCATGCTCCGCCGTTCCGGCGCGACGACCGCGGTGATCACCCGCCGGATCGGCGGGACGGACTACGGCGAGCTGCTGCGCGAACTGACCCCCGAGCTCCCCGAACTGCGCCAGGTGTTCGTACTGGGCGAACCGCTGCCCGGCACGCGCTCCCTCGACGCCCTGCTGGCCGGCCCGCCCGAGCCGCTGGAGCCCGTGGTGGAGCCCGACCCGGACTCGGCCGCGCGCATCCTGGTCTCCTCCGGCTCGGAGGCGGAACCGAAGATGGTCGCCTACTCGCACAACGCGCTGGCCGGCGGCCGGGGGGCGTTCATGCGGTCGCTGGTCCGCGGGGACGACCCGCCGAGGATCATGTTCATGGTCCCGCTGGCCTCCTCGTTCGGCTCCACGGGGACCTCGGTCACCGTGGCGGTCCTCGGCGGCACCCTGGTGCTGATGCCCCGGTTCGACGCCTCCGAGGCCGTACGGCTGATCGGGGAGCACAGACCCACGCACATCATGGGCGTGCCGACGATGTTCCAGGAGATGCTGGAGGACCCACGGCTGCGCCCCGACGCCGCGGACCGGGTCGACACCTCCTCCCTGACCGCTCTGGTGTGCGGCGGCGCGGGGGTGGACCCGCAGACCGTGGAGGAGTGCGTACGCGCCTTCGGCTGCGCCTTCGTCAACCTCTACGGGTCCGCGGACGGCGTCAACTGCCACACCCAGATCGAGGACGACCTGGCCACCGTGCAGACCACGGCCGGACGTCCCAACCCGAAGGTGACGGCCATCCGCATCACCGGGGAGGACGGCGGGGAGGCGCCGCACGGCGAGGTCGGCGAGGTCTGGTCGCGCGGCCCCATGAGCCCGCTGTGCTACGTCAACGCCCCCGAGCTGGACGCGCGGTACCGCACGGAGGAGGGCTGGGTCCGCACCGGTGACCTGGGCCGGATCGACGGCGACGGACGGCTGAACATCGTCGGCCGGAAGAAGGAGATCATCATCCGCGCCGGCTTCAACATCAGCCCGGCCGAGGTCGAGGCGCTGGTGAACACCCACCCCGCGGTCAAGCACGCAGTCTGCCTGGGAGTTCCGGACCAGCGGCTGGGCGAGCGGGTCTGCGTGTGGGTGGTGCCCCGGCCGGACCGGGCGGTAGTGGACCTGGAGGAGCTGCGGCGCCACCTGTTCGAGAACCACGGCCTCGAGCGGGCCAAGCTGCCCGAACTGCTGAAGGTCATCGACGAGCTGCCGATCAGCCCGGCCGGGAAGATCGACAAGCACGCCCTGCGCGCTTCGGTGACCCCCTCGTCCCTCACCCGGTGAAACCCGCCGGGCCCGAGCCCCCGCCGAGCCCCCGCCGAGCCCCGGCGAGGGGCGCGGGACCGGCTCCCCTCCCAACCACTCCGCCGACGCGCACGCGCCGGGCGGGCGGCCCGAAGGACGGAATTCGAGATGAACGCTCCAGTGGAGAACGACACGCGGGGACCTGCCGTCGCCCATGACCCCTTCTCGCCCCCGGAGACCGTGCGGGACCTGCGGGACCGGGTCCGGGGCTTCGTACGCGGCGAGGTGATCCCCGCCGAGCCCGTGCTCGCCTCCGGTGGCGAGGCGGCGCGCGAGACGCTGCGCGCGCTGCGGGACAAGGCCCGCGCCAACGGCCTGTGGGCCCTGCCCCACCCCCGGGAACTCGGTGGGCGCGGGCTCTCCCTCGGCGAGTTCGTGCACATCGGGGAGGCCGAGGGCGAGTCCGAGTACGGTCCCGCCGTCATGGGATCCGAGCACCTCCTGGACGCCCTGATGCTGCACCGCCATGCGAGCGGGGCCGTGCGCGACCACTACCTGCCCGGACTCGTCGCGGGCGAGGTGGTGCCGTGCTACGGGATGTCCGAACCCGGGCGTTCCGGCTCGGACCCCTCCCTGATGACGACCAGGGCCGAGCCGCGGGAAGGGAGCTGGACGATCCGCGGCGGCAAGTGGTTCTGCCGTGCGGCGGACGCGGACTTCATCACCGCCATGTGCCGGACCGAGCCGCTGGGCATGCCCAACGGGCGGGCCTTCACCATGTTCGTCGTCCCCACGGACGCCCCCGGCTTCGAGATCGTCCGCGAACTGCCCGTGCTGGGCACCGGCGGCGCCCATCGCGAGGTCCGTTTCAACGGTGTGCGGGTACCCGGCGAGAACATGATCGGCACCCGCGGCGGCGGTTTCGCCGTGGCCGGCGAGCGGCTCGACCTGGGCCGCACACTGCGTGCGGTCCAGTGGCTCGGGCAGGCCCGGCGTGCCTTCGACCTGATGTGCCGCCGGCTGCACGGGCGGACGGCGTTCGGGGAGAAGCTGGCGGCCAAGCAGCTGATGCAGCAGCACGTCTTCGACTCCTACACCGAGATCCAGTCGGCGCGGTCGCAGGTGCTGCGCGCCGCCGCGGCGGTGGACGCCGGCCGGCAGGCGTACGCGGAGGTCGCCACCGCCAAGGTGCTGGCCTCGCGCGCCCTGTGCCAGGTGCTGGACCGGGCGGTGCAGGTGTACGGCGCGGAGGGGCTGACCGACGACACACCGCTGAGCCGGATGTTCCGCCGGGCCCGGGCGACCCGCATCTACGACGGTCCGGACGAGCTGCACGCCCACACCGTGGCCAAGCGGCTCCTCAAGCGCTACGCGGCGGGTTCCGACACAGCGGTGGAGGTGTTCTGACCCGCCCCGGCGCACTCCGGTACGGCCGCCCGCCCCGGTCCCCCTCCGCGGCGGGCGGCTCCCGCGGCTCAGCCGTCCTCCAGGCGCAGGAGCGCCGAGAGGAGGAAGTGGTCACCCCAGACCAGTTCGTGCGCCACCGCTGTACCGGAGGCCATGTCGTAGCAGCCGTCCAGCAGCATTCCGGCCGGCGGCGCGCCGGTGTCCGCGCCCGGCCGCGTGAGGTGGCGTTCAACCAGCTCGTGCAGGAGTTCCACGGCCGCGTCGCGGTAGGTCCCGCCCCGCGGCCCTCCCAGGGCCCCGGCCAGCACCAGCATGGCCTCGGCCGCGATGGCCGCCGCGGAGGTGTCCCGCGGGCCGTCCGGATCCTCGTGGCTCCACGGCGGTACGCTCCCGGCCGTACGGTCCAGCCACCAGTCGGCGGTGCGGCTCGCCGCGGCGGCGAGGTCCCCCGCCGCCGCGGCACCTCCGGAGCCGGACGCCCCGGTGTCCGCCGCGGTGGCGAGGGCGAGCATCCCCCAGGCCTGCCCGCGGGACCAGCGGCCGGCGCCGGGCAGGTCGGCGGCGCCGTCCCCGGGCACGGCGATCGGGCGTACCGCGCCGTCGCCGTCCAGGCAGTGCTCGGCGACCGCGGTGGCGTGCTGCCGCGCGAGCATCCTCCAGTCCGGGCGGCCCTCGGTCCGTCCGGCCCACGTCAGCAGGGCGGTCACGGCGGCCGCCGCGTCCACGCTGAGCGTCGACGCCCCTCGCGAACCGCGTCCCAGGGCGGTGCCCGCCGGGACGAACCCACCGCGTGCGCCGAGGGGACGCCGGGAGGCGGCCAGTGCCGCCGCTCCCTCCAGGGCGGCCCGCGCGGCGCCTTCGTCTCCGCACAGCCGGTGGCCGGCCGCGGCGCCGTACCAGAAGATCATGGCCCGGGCGTCGGTGTCGTCCCGTGCCCTGGGCCGTAGCCGGGCGGTGCACGCCGCCGCGCGCTCGCGGTCGTCCGGGGAGCCGGAGCGGGCGGCCGTCAGCCACAGCAGGCCCGCCCAGAAGCCACCGGTCCACGACCCCCGGCGGCTGGTCGTCCAGCGGCCGGTGGCCGGGTCGGCGTACAGGGGGAAGCGGTCACCGGCCTCCTCGGCGGTGGCACGGGCACGCCGGACCAGCAGTTCCGCGGCGGTTCCGGCGCCGGGGAAAGCGGAGGCCGGCGGCGCGTCGAACGCTGCTGTCATCTCGTCACTCCTCGTCGGTCAGCAGGGTCTGGGCCGCCGAGCCGAAGGGCCCGTCCGAGTCCGGCGGTACCGTCTCCGCCGTGCCCCGCCGCCGGTTCCGGGACGGGTGCGGGCCCGCGGCGCGAACCGCCCGCCGGCGGGCGGCCGTTCGGGGCGGACCGTCAGGTCGGCGTTCGGCCGGCGGTAGCGGTTGGGCGGCAGCACGGCGCCGATGCCGTGGGCCGGGGGCCGACGCCGCCGCGGCGAGTCCGCCGCTCGGGGAGCGCCCAGCGCCCTCGACGACGACGATGGCGCCGGCGGCCGGTCCTCGCCGGAGACCTCCGGGGTCCGTGCGGCCGTCAGCACGGCGCCGGGCACCACCGCGGAGGTGCCCGGCGACCCGGGGCCCGATGACGCCCGCGTACGGCAGGTGGCGTCCGCCGGCGGCCCGGAAGAGTGCGCCGGGCACGTCGTGGGAGCCGGACGCGCCCGGGGCGCCGCGTCGCCCCGCCGCCTCACCGGTGGGCACGGCGTACTCCCTCATGAGCGCACCACCCTGCGCATCCGAGCCCCGCACAGGACGGATGCGAGGAAGGCGGCACCGACCATGGTCCAGCCGGCGCCGTAGCCGCCCGTGCCGTCCGCCAGCAGCCCGAAAGCCAGCGGCCCGACGACGAAGCCGCCGAAGAAGCCCATCGACACCAGGGCCGAGGCGTGCCCGGTGGCGCCGAACCCCGGGCCGCGTACCACGGCGACCATCGAGACCGCGTTGGCCGCCACCGCCGACCCGCCCAGGCCGATGGCCCCGATCCACACCAGCGGCGTCAGCGCGCCGGCGGCCAGCATCAGGACCACGAAGCACGCGGCGGTTCCCGCCAGGGCCAGCAGGGGGACGGAGATGTCGGTGAACCTCCCGCTGACGCGGGTCCACAGCACGCGGGCCACGATGCCCGCCGCGCCGAGCGTCGCGATGAGCGCGCCGGACGCCCGCTCCCCCATGCCGAGCTCCTCGTGCGCGTAGAGCGGGAGGTAGGTGTTGAGGGACGCCAGACCCGCGCCGACGCCGAGTGAGTAGACGATGAGCCAGCGGGCGGCGGCGTTGGGCGCCTTGGGAAGCAGCCCGCCCGTACGCCGCCCGGCCCGCGGACGGTCGGCCGGGAGCCGCAGGGCCAGGAGTGCGGCGGCCAGCGCCACCGGGACCACCAGGGCCAGAGCCGCGCGCCAGGAGAGCGCCGACGCCAGCGAGGGCAGCAGCAGGCCTGCGGCGAACGCCCCGATCTGGACGCCCGACTGCTTGACGCCCACGGCCGCGGCCCGCCGTTCGGGCGCCAGATGGGCGGCAATCAGCCGGTTCGTCGCCGGGTTGGCGAACGCCTGCGCGGCTCCCGCGAGCAGCAGGGCGAGGAGCAGCCAGACGTAGGCGCCCCCCAGCGCGAGGACCGTGAAGGCCGCCGCCACGGTGATCAGGAGCGCAACCAGGGTCCACCGGCCTCCCAGGAGGTCGGTGACGTGGCCGGTGTAGAGCGACAGTACGGAGGCGGTGCCGAAGGCCAGCGCCGTCAGGGCGCCGAACTGGGAGCGCGAGATGCCGAGCTCGTGAAGGAGCGAGGGCCCCAGCGAGCCGAGCGCGAAGAGCACGAACATCGCCAGTCCCATACCCGTCGTGAGCAGGGGCACCAGCCCTCCGGGCACCTCCGGGGCCCGGTCGCCCGCCCGCGGTCTCGGCTGCGTGGTCATGCGCGTCCCCCTGCACCGGTCCGAAAAGTTGCGTGTAGTATCACTCTAGATACTAGCTCCAATGAATGGAACGGACGGTGCCAAGGTGAAGGCCAAGCCCGGCATCAGGCAGCAGCGGGCCCAGGAGACGAGGAGGCGCATGCTGGAAGCGGCACTTCGGCTCTTCACCGCTCACGGCTACGACGGGACGACGATCGACTCCATCGCCCGGGAGGCCAAGGTCGCGGTCCAGACCATCTACTTCAGTTTCGGGAACAAGCAGACGATCCTCAAGGAACTCGTCGATGTCCGCGTCGCCGGGGACGACGAGCCGGTCCCGACGCTGGAACGCCGGTGGGTGCTGGACGCCGTGGCCGCCGAGGACTCCGAAACCCAGCTGTGCCGCCAGGTGGCGGGCGCCCGCGAGATCTACGAGCGGGTCGGCGAACTGCTGGAGGTGCTGCGCAACGCGGCGGCGTCGAACGAGGACGTCGCCCCGCTGTGGGAGCGCAACAAGCGGCAGCGCATGGAGGTCCAGAAGCACCTGGTGAAGGCCCTGGCGGAGAAGAGCCCGCTGCCCCGGTCCCTCACCTTCGACCGCGCCGTGGACATCAGCTACAGCCTGCTGGGTCCCGAGATCTACCACCTGCTGGTCACCGAGCGGGGCTGGACGCCGCAGCAGTGGGCCGCCTGGGTCCACTCCTCCCTGTGCCACCACCTCGTCGGGCAGGAGTGAGGCCGCGGGGGGAGCCGGCCGCGCGGTGCCCACCGGGGTCGGGCCGCCCCGTAGGAACATCCACGGCGCCGGGTGGCCCGACACCCGGTGCGTCCGATCGCGGCGGGAGCGGTGACGTGCCCGTGCGGAAAGCATCTGGGGGGATTCCCGTGGCTCTCTCGACGCAGGAGCAGTCCGGTCACGACACCGGGAGACCGTCGACATCACCGCAGCGCAGCCGGCTCGCGGCCCTCGCCCGGTCGCTGGCCCGGCGCAGGGTGCCGGTCTTCCTGCTGGTCGCGGCCTTCTCCGTGGCCGCCGCCCTGTTCGGAGGCGGGGTCGCCGAGCACCTCTCCAGTGGCGGCTACACGCCCGAGGACTCCGAGTCCGCCCGCGCCGAGAGGGTGCTCGCCGAACACTTCGGGGCCGGGTCCCCCAACATGGTCCTGCTCCTCGAAGCCGACGCTCCCGTGGACCGGCCGGAACTGGCCGAGGCGGGCCGGAAGTTCACCGAGCGCGTCCGCGGCTCCTCCTCCGTGGTGTTCGCGGAGTCGTTCTGGACCGCCCAGGACCCCTCAATGCGCTCGGGGGACGGACGGTCCGCCCTGGTGCTGGTCAAGCTCGCCGGTGACGAGGACGAGGCCACCGGGGCGGCGCAGGACCTGGTGCCGGAGGTCACCGGCGAGCAGGGGCCGTTCACCGTGACCGCCACCGGCGAGGCCCCGGTCAACGACCTGCTGGAGAAGCAGAGCCAGGAGGACCTCACCCGTGCCGAACTCCTCGCGGCGCCGCTGACGCTGCTCATCCTGCTGGCCGCCTTCGGCTCCCTGGTGGCCGCGTCCCTGCCGATGCTGGTGGGCGTCGTGTCGGTCGTGGGCACCCTCGCCGCGCTGCGCCTGATGGCGGAGTTCACCGACGTGTCGCTCTTCGCGATGAACATCACCACGGCCCTGGGCTTCGGTCTCGCCGTCGACTACAGCCTCTTCATCGTCACCCGCTACCGGGAGGAACTGGGCCGGGGCCTGGACGTGCACGGGGCGATCGCCGAGAGCATGCGCACCGCCGGGCGAACGGTGCTGTTCTCCGCGCTCACCGTGGCGCTCTCGCTCGCCGCGATGTTGGTCTTCCCCGTGTACTTCCTGCAGTCCCTGGCATACGCCGGAATCGCGGTGGTGGTCCTCGCGGCGGCGGCGTCCCTGGTGATCCTGCCCGCGGCGCTCGCGCTGATCGGCCGGCGGATCGACCGGCTCGACGTCTTCGCGGGCCTGCGCCGCCGGCTGCCGGGCCCCCGGCGCGACGGCGCCGGCTTCTGGCACTGGCTGGTGAGCGGGGTGATGCGCCGGCCGGTGCTGGCCGGCGGGGCCGTGGCCGTGCTCCTGATTCTCCTCGCGCTGCCCTTCGGCCATGCCAGGTTCGGCCTCACCGACGACCGGATCCTCCCGGAGGGCAGCAGCGCCCAGGTCGCCTCCGACACCATCCGCGAGGACTTCGCCGACGCATCCACCTCCCCGGTGACGGTCGTCCTGCCGGGCCTGGACCCCGTCGACCGGCGCGAGGACCTGGAGCGGTACGCCCGCGACCTCTCACGGGCCGAGGGCACCGCCCGGGTGGACGGTGCGGCCGGGAGCTGGGCCGGGGGCCGGCTCGTCGCGCCTCCCGGGCCGGCCTCCGCCGCCTACGCGGACGGCGGCGGGACCTGGCTGTCGGTGGTCTCCTCCGCCGGCCCCAACTCGGCGGAGGGCGAGGAGCACGTCCGGGCCGTGCGCGCGGTGGACACGCCGTCACCCGCGCTGGTCGGCGGGCAGGCCGCGGCCCTGGTGGACACCAAGTCCTCGCTCGGCGAACGCATCCCCTGGGCCGGCGCGGTGATCGCGCTGAGCATGTTCGTCCTTCTCTTCCTTTTCTCGGGCAGCCTGGTGGTCCCCTTGAAGGCCCTTGTGCTCAACGTACTCAGCCTCACGGCCTCCTTCGGCGCGATGGTCCACATCTTCCAGGACGGCCATCTCAAGTGGCTCGTGGGCGACTTCGTCCACACCGGGCAACTCGAGGTGACCGTGCCGCTGCTGATGTTCTGCGTAGCGTTCGGCCTGTCCATGGACTACAGCGTGTTCCTGCTCTCCCGCATCCGCGAGGAGTACCTGGCCACCGGGGACAACACCCGCGCGGTGGTCTTCGGGATCGACCACACCGGCAGGCTGATCACGGCCGCCGCCCTGGTCGTCGCCACGGTCCTGGCCGCGCTCGCGACCTCGCAGCTGAGTCTGCTCAAACTCCTGGGCGCGGGGCTGGCCCTCGCGGTGATCGTGGACGCCACCCTGGTGCGCGGCATCCTCGTGCCCGCCGGCATGAAACTGCTCGGACACGTCAACTGGTGGGCTCCGAGGCCGATGCGGAAGCTGCATGAGAAGGCCGGTCTGCGCGATGCGTGACCGGGCCCGGGCCGGCGCCCGGACCGGACACGGAACGGGTTCGGAGGAGACCTGAACCGCACCCGACCGGCATCTGGGCGGGCCCGCGGCCGCGGTGGATCCAGCTTGACTGGAGTGTGAGACTAGAGTAAAGATACATCCAGCCACCCGCCATGCGCTCGGCCTCGCGTACCGCGGGGGTGAGGGGGGTCGCCTCTCCACAGGACGGAGAGGTCCGGCCCTGCGGGTGTGTCCGTGGCCGGGGGTGGCCGTCCTCCGCCAAGACAATCGGGCCATACGTCATCACGGCGGGGCGAACGTGTGTACGACTCGCCGTCGTTGGCCGACGGGGGGATACGATTGCCTGATACAAGGGCTTTCTCGCGCGTTCAGGGCGATGCAGGGCGTTTCGCCGCACGCAGCCCCGTGTTCCGGATCCACCGCGACGCCCGAGCTCCGGGGAGCAGGCGGGAGCCGATCCCGTACCTCACGCGCGTCCGCGCCTGACGCACCCCCGGTCTCCCGCGACGGCAGACCGATTTCCAGCCCCCGTCGTCACGGTGGAGGCCGCTCCCCGCGTACCTCCCTCTCCGGCACGCGCTGACGCGTCCCGCCGGACGGAAGGACGGGCCCGGCACACCACCCGGGGAGCGCCGTCGTCCCCCTGTGCGGCCACTGCGGTCCATGCCCGGAGGAAGAGCCCCACTCCCCCTCTGCCGTCCCCCATGCGGTCTGAGGAGCACCGCCTCATGCGCTGAAAGGCCGAACGGAGTTCCGAACATGAGCACTGCAGCAACGGCCAGTTCCTCCCACCGCTTCCTCATCCTGTCCATCGGCAAACGAACCTCCTTCCACAACGCCGTGCTCAGCGCGCTCACCGACCTCACCGAGGGATCGCGGCGCCCACTGACCGGTCCCCACGCCCGTGCGCCCCACCCGGAGCCCGGCCCCCCGCGCGCCTCCCGGCCGCCCTCGTACGCACAGGTTCTGAGCAAGGCGCGCCGTCTCCTCGACGGCGCCCTGCCCACGGCCGAACTGTGCCTGGTCGCCGCCGACACCCCGGCCCAGGCGGCCCGCGCGGTGGGCGGGCTGCCGCCCGCCGCCGGCACCGAACCCGTGCCCCTGGTCCTGGTCGACGCGGCCGGTGCGGGCCTGAGCACCGCACCGTTCGAGACGTCCGTCGCCGAGGCCCTGGGCGAACTGGCCGCGGAACTGCCCGGGCACCTGGGCACCGGCATGGGCGCACGCCACGCCGCCGTCTACACCGAGGACACCGGGGAGAGTGTCCGGGTGGCACGGCCCTACCCGCTGCGGCACCTGCCGGCCGACCCGCACACCCTCGCCGCCGACGTGGTCCGCCTCCTCGGCGACCACGTGCAGCGGTGGCTCAACGACTCCGCGGCCAAGGTCGCCTCCCGCGGCCGCTCCACGGCCCTGGCGGACGCCCTGCACGACTTCCTCACCGAACGGGCGGGATCCGCCTGGGGCCTGCACTACTACACCGGCTCGGTCGTCTCCGGCGTCATCGAGGACCTCGACCGCATGGCCGAGAGGTCCGGCAACCCCGTGCTGCGCGGACCGAGCGAACACAGCCTCGCCTGCGGAGCGCTGGCCCGCTGGCAACTGGACGAGGCCCCGTTCCTCATCGTTGTGACCAGCGGCATGGTCGACGAGTTCCGCGGCACCCTGGCCAACCTCAGGGATGCCCGCGCACGCGGCTTCATCGTCTGTGCCGACTCCCCGTCCTCCGCCTGGTACCCCTTCCAGGGGACCGTCCACGGCGCTGAGGACTCGCGCGCGGTGCTCTCCGCCCGGGGCATCCCCCACGTGTACCTGGACGACCCGGAGCGGCTGCCCGCGGATCTCGGCAAGGCGTACGCGGCGTACCACGAGGGCCGCGGCCCCGTCGTCCTCCTCGCCACCCCCGCCGTCCTCCGGGCCGAAGGCCCCGCGCCGGTCCTCCCGGTGTCCGGCGCCGGGCACGACCGCCCGCGGACCGCCTCGCTCCAGGTTCGCGAGGACCAGCTCGCCCCGGTCGCGGACATCGTCAACCACGGCCCCGCCCGGCTGCTGTGGCAGGTCGGCCGGCTGGACGGAGAGGAGGCGGACCTGGTGCACGACGTCGCCCGGCGGGCGGGCATCGCCCTGGCCGACTCGCTGACCCGGCCCGGCAACGTCTCCCGGTACCGTGACGGGCACGTGGTGAAGGAGTACCTGGGAACCCTGGGGCTGTACGGCTTCTCCTGGCGCGTCCACTCCTACCTGCACCGCAGGGGCCGGCTGCGCCCCCGCTCCGAGCAGTGCCTGCTTTTCCTCAAGAGCCGCCTGGCCGAGGCCGCCACCCCCTTCTCGCCCCGCGTCCTGCAGCGTTCCCTGCGCGTCGCCCAGGTCACCCGGGAACCCGGGCATCTCGCCCCCTTCACCGACCACCCCGTGCTCGCCGACGCCCGTGCCTTCCTGCGTGCCCTGCGCGAGCGGCTGGAAGTGGACCCGGGAGTCCTCGCGGACCGGACCGAGGCCATCGCCGCCGCCCGGGAGAGCCCCTCCGACGCGGTGCACGAACTGCCGGTGCTGCCGATGAGCGCCAACTACTTCTTCCGGCAGGTCAGGCAGGTGCTCGACGACCTCATCACCACCGAGGGCTACACCTACACCGGTGTGTACGACGTGGGCCGCGGCGGCCTGTCCGCCATCCGCAACCTGCCCAGGACGGGGCCGGGCTTCTCCGGCTGGTACGGCCGCGCGCTGATGGGCGACGCCCTCCAGGCCGTTCCCGCCCTCGCGCTCACCCGCGACGACAACGTGCTCGCCTTCGTCGGCGACGGCGCCGCAGCGCTGGTGCCGGACATCGTGCCCGCGCTCGTCCAGCAGGTGTGCCTCCACGGGCACCGGTTGCGGCGCAACGTCACGGTCTTCCGGCTGGTCGACGGCGGGCACTCGGTCATCCGCACCTACCACGAGGGCCGCTCGGACGCGGAGATGAGCCGCCAGAACCAAATCGTGAGCCTGCTCGACGACGAGTGGTCCCGGTCCTTCGGGCCGCTGACCGTCCACCACCGGCACCTCACCGATCCGGCCCGCTCCGGCCTGCGCGACTGGCTGCGGCAGCCGGCCACCGTCAACATCTGCTCGGTGCCGCTGTCCCACAACAACGAGGGGGACGGCCTGAGCCTGCTGTCCTCGCACGGCTGGCAGCGCGATGAACTGTCCGACCTGACCTCGTCGATGATCCGGGCCGCGAGAAACCGCTACGGCTCCTCCGGAGCCTGACAGATCGCAGATCCGCCCGTTCCGATCCACGGGCCGGACCCCGCCGGGCACGCGCCACGGACCGGAACGGCCCTCTCCCACGGAGGCGTTTCCTTGTCCCCCGACACACCGGGTCCCGCCGGCCGTTCCCAGGACACCGGTTCCACGACGGCGTTCGGCTTCCTCGCCCACCCGATCAGCCCTGGGCACCGCAACCAGATACGCGGGCTCGACCTGTTCTCCCGTCTGCTGGACGAGCACCGCGACGCCCCGCGCCCGCCGGGGACGCGCTACAGCCTCCCGGTCCCGCTGTTCGAGACGGTCACCTCGGCCACCGGGGCGCGTTGCTCCGGCGAGGTGCGCTACCTGCCGTACACCGCCGACCAGATGCTGCGCCGCCCCGCCACGGCCAGGAGCATGGTGGCCGCCGAGGCGGCCGGGCTGCGCGACCGCGGGGCGCGGCTGGTGGGGCTCGGCGGCGCCACCTCCATCGTCGGCGACCGCGGCCTGTGGACGGCCCGTGAGGTGGGCGTCCCGGTCACCAGCGGCAACTCCCTGACCGTTTACGCCGCGCACCGGGAACTGCTGCACGTCGTCCGGCTCCTCGGCCTGGCGCCGGAGCGGACCCGGGTCGCGGTGGTGGGGTACCCCGGTTCGATCGGCCTGGCCGTGGCGAAACTCCTGCTGGAGGACGGCTTCCCGCTCGATCTGGTGTGCCGCCGCGGCAGCCGGTCGCCGCATGCACTGCTGCGGCACCTGGACGCGGCCCACCACGACCGGGTGCGGCTCGTCGACGACATCGGGCAGTGCTCGGAGGAGACCCGGCTGTTCGTCTGCGCGTCCTCCGCCGGCGGGCTGGTGGACCCCGAGCGGCTCAGACCCGGCTCCGTGGTGGTCGATGTGGCACTGCCCCGCGATGTCGCCGCACGGCCGCGCGACGGCCACGACGTGCTGGTCGTCGACGGCGGGCTGGTCAGCGCGGGCGACGGCGTCACCGTCGGGGGCGGCTCCCTGCCCAGCCCGACGCAGCAGCTCAACGGCTGCCTGGCCGAGACGGTGGTGCTGGCCCTGGAGGGGCGCGCCGAGTCGTTCTCCCTGGGCCGTGAGCTGGATCTGGGGCGGGTGCGCGCCATCGGCGCGCTGGCGGTCCGGCACGGCTTCGCCCCCGTCCCGCTCGCCTCCTTCGGCAGGCCGGTGGCGGACGAGGAGATCCTCAGGCTCGCCCGGTACTTCCGGCGTACGGACGCTCCGTCGGCCGCACCGCGGCCCGGTGCCGCCGCCTCCGCGGAGGGCGAGGACACCGCCCAGGCCACCAGGCGGCACTTCCGCAACCGTGTGAACCCGCCGATGGCCCGGCTGTTCGAGGCGCACGGCATGGACCGGGTGTTCACGCACGGCGCCGGGTGCACGCTGACCACCACCGACGGAACCGAGTACCTGGATTTCGTCGCAGGCTACGGCTGCCTCAACCTCGGCCACAACCATCCGGCGGTCACCGAGCGGCTGCGGCACTTCCTGGACCGGGGCACGCCCACCTTCGTCCAGTACGTCTCCATGCCCCTGCACACCGCCGAACTGGCCGAGCGCCTCAGCTCGGTGGCGCCCGGGCGGCCGGAGCGCGTCTTCTTCAGCAACTCCGGCACGGAGGCGGTGGAGGCGGCGCTCAAGGTCGCCCGGGCCGGCACCGGGCGCACCCGGCTGGTCCACACCGACAACAGCTACCACGGCAAGACGCTCGGCGCGCTGTCGGTGACCGGCCGGGCCCGGCACCGGACGCCGTTCGAGCCGCTGCTGCCCGACACCGTCTCCGTCCCCTACGGCGACCTGGACGCGCTCCGGGCGGTGATCGACGGGGCCGCGGCGTTCATCGTCGAGCCCGTGCAGGGCGAGGGCGGCGTGGTCCTGCCCCCCGAGGGCTATCTGAAGCAGGCACGCGAGCTGTGCCGCCGTGCCGGGGCGGCGTTCGTCCTGGACGAGATACAGACCGGTCTCGGTCGCACCGGCGCCCTCTTCGCCGCCGACCACGACGGCCTGGACCCGGACGTACTGTGCTTGGCCAAATCGCTCTCCGGCGGCCTGGTCCCCATCGCGGCGACGCTGTGCGGGGGCGATCTGTGGGACGCCGCGTACGGCAGCACCGACCGCTCGATGCTGCACTCCTCGACCTTCGGCGGCGGCAACTTCGCCGCGGCGGCCGGTCTGGCCACCCTGGACGTCCTGGCCGACGAGGACCTGCCGCGGCGCGCGCGCGAGGTCGGCGAGTACCTGCGCCGGGCGCTGCGCAAGACGTGTGAGCCGTACCGGTTCGTCAGGGAGGTGCGCGGAATCGGGCTCATGACGGCCATCGAGTTCGACGGCGACTTCTCCGGCGCGGTCAGGTCGATGGCGGACGAGCTGCTCACCCGGCTCCCCGGCGACCTGCACACCCTCGCCGACTGGCTGCCCGAGGACCTGCGCTCCGCCCTGTCCCGGGCAGGCTCCGCCCTGGAGTCCACGATGGGCGACCTGATGTGCCTGCGCTTCGTCGGCGGTCTGGCCCGCGACCACCGCATCCTCACCTTCGTCACGGCGAACCGCAACCGGGTCATGCGGATCCAGCCGCCGCTCGTCCTGACCACCGCCGAGGCGGACCGCTTCGTCACCGGCGTGGAGGCCGTCTGCCGCGACCTGGCGCTCCACTCCGACCTGGAGGCCTGGCTGCCGCCCGAGGTCTGACGGCACACCGCTGTCGCACCCGGAGGCGGGCCCGTCCCCGCACCCGGCCCACCACCCCCCTCGCACGCCGAGTCCACACACCGAATCCACGTACGGGCCCACGCGCCGGCACGGGCCCGGCAGGAAGAGAGACGAGATGAGCATCGACGACCCCAGGCAGAAGATCATCGGCTACATGGTGGAGCGGCTCGGCCTGGAACCCGGGGAGATCACCGACACCGCCCGGTTCAAGGAGGACTTGGAGCTGGACTCGCTGGACATGGTCGAGCTGGTCACCATCCTGGAGGGAGAGGCCGGCGTGCAGCTGGACGACGACGCGATCGGTTCCCTGGCGACCCTCGGCGACGTCGTCGCGTTCATCGAGTCCCGCAGCATCTCCGACAGGAGCCCGGCGTGACCGCCCGCCGCGTCGTCGTCACCGGTCTGGGGCCGGTGACATCGGCGGGGGTCGGAGCCAGGGAGTTCCACCGGAACCTGCTCGACGGGCTCAGCGCCGTACGGACCGTCAGACGCTTCGACCCGGCGGGCCTCCCGGTGCGGATAGCGGCCGAGGTGGACCTGCCGGAGCACCTGGCACCGTCCCGGCGGGACGCGGTCTCCACCGACCGGTTCGCCCATCTCGCGGACGCGGCGGCGAGGCTGGCCCTGGAGGACAGCGGCCTGGACCTGGAGGCGGAGGACCGCGACCGGATCGCCGTGTCCCTGGGCACCGGCTGCGGCGGTGCGGAGAGCGTCGAGAACAGTCACCGTGCCTTTACCGAGTGCGGCCCCGGGGCGGTACCGGCACGCTCCGTCCCCATGTCCATGGCCAACAGCGCTGCGGCGTGGATCTCTATCCGGTACGGCCTCACCGGGCCGTGCACCACGTCCGTGACCGCCTGCGCCGGCGGCGCCGACGCGCTGGTGGCGGCCCACCAGATGATCGTCTCGGGCGAGGCCGACGTGGTGCTGGCCGGCGGCGCGGAGGCGCCGGTCACCCCCGTGATCGTCAGCGGGTTCGCCCGGACGGGGGCGCTGTCCGGGAGGAACGGCGAACCGGAGCGGGCCAGCCGCCCGTTCAGTGCCGACCGCGACGGCTTCGTGCTCGGCGAGGGCGCGGCCGTCCTGATCCTGGAGGAGGCGGGGCACGCGGCGGCGCGCGGGGCCGTGCCCCTGGCGGAGTTCCGCGGCTACGGGCGCTCCGGCGACGCCCACCACATCGTCGCACCCCGTCCGGACGGCGCCGCCGCCGCGCGGGCGGTGACCCGGGCCCTGCGCTCGGCCGGGCTCACGCCCGAGGACATCTCCTACGTCAACGCGCACGGCACGGGCACCCCCTTCAACGACGCATCGGAGGCCCGCGCCCTGGGGATCGCACTGGGACCGGCCGCCACGCGGATACCGGTCTCGGCCACCAAGTCGATGACCGGTCACACCCTGGGCGCGGCGGGCGCGATCGAGGCCGTCGTCAGTGTGCAGGCCGTCGCCAACGGCATCCTGCCGCCCACGGCCAACCTGGACGTGCCAGACCCCGGGCTGGACCTCGACCTCATCGGCCGACGGCCGCGTGAGGCCGCTGTCGCCGCCGTGCTGTCCAACTCGTTCGCCTTCGGCGGGCACAACGTCGTCCTCGCCTTCACCCGCCCGGAGCCGGCATGACGGGCCCGGCCTCCCGGCACCGCGACCGGGGAACGGGCACCATGGGGACCGGACCCGGACGTGACCGCCCCGGGGAGCACAGCTCGCGGACGCCACCGACGCCCGCGGGCTGTGCTCCCCGGGGCGGCGGGTGCTGCTGCGGAGGCAGGGGACAGGACCGGCGGACGTACCGGACCGACGAGTTCACCGGCTGGCGGACCGAGCCGGGCGGGGCACGGACCCACCGGAACCAGCCGCACGTCCGGGCGGAGCCGACCCGCTTCCCGTCCCGCGCGGACGTACGGGACGGCGCTGCCGCCGACGCGATCTTCGCCCGGCCCCGGGCCGGATGCCGCTGCCCCCTGCCCGGCCTGTCTTCCCGCGGGCCGGGCAGGGGGCAGCGGCATCGGTCGATCAGAGGTCGAAGTACATCTCGAACTCGTGCGGGTGCGGGCGGAGCTGGATCGGGGCGATCTCGTTGGTGCGCTTGTAGTCGATCCAGGTCTCGATCAGGTCGGCGGTGAAGACGCCGCCGGCCTGCAGGTACTCGTTGTCCTCCTCCAGGGCCTCCAGGACGGCCGGCAGGGAGGTCGGCACCTGCGCGACGTTCGCGTGCTCCTCCGGAGCCAGCTCGTAGAGGTCCTTGTCGATCGGCTCGGCCGGCTCGATCTTGTTCTTGACGCCGTCCAGACCGGCCAGCAGCAGGGCCGAGAAGGCCAGGTACGGGTTGGAGGACGGGTCGGGGGCGCGGAACTCCACGCGCTTGGCCTTGGGGTTGGAGCCGGTGATCGGGATGCGCATCGCGGCGGAGCGGTTGCGCTGCGAGTACACCAGGTTCACCGGGGCCTCGAAGCCGGGCACCAGGCGGTGGTAGGAGTTCACCGTCGGGTTGGTGAAGGCCAGCAGCGACGGGGCGTGCCTGAGGATGCCGCCGATGTAGTAGCGGGCGGTTTCCGACAGGCCCGCGTAGCCCTGCTCGTCGTAGAACAGCGGCTCGCCGCCGGACCACAGCGACTGGTGGACGTGCATGCCCGAGCCGTTGTCACCGAAGATCGGCTTCGGCATGAAGGTGGCGGTCTTGCCGTTGCGCCAGGCGACGTTCTTGATGATGTACTTGAACAGCATCAGGTCGTCCGCGGCCGCGAGCAGCGTGTTGAACCTGTAGTTGATCTCCGCCTGGCCGGCGGTGCCGACCTCGTGGTGCTGGCGCTCGACCTTCAGGCCCACCCGCTCCAGCTCCAGCGACATCTCGGCGCGCAGGTCGGCGAAGTGGTCCACCGGCGGGGTCGGGAAGTAGCCGCCCTTGTAGCGGACCTTGTAGCCGCGGTTGTCCTCCAGCGCGCCGGTGTTCCAGGCGCCGGCCTCGGAGTCGATGTGGTAGAAGGACTCGTTCGCGCTGGTCTGGAAGCGGACGCTGTCGAAGACGTAGAACTCGGCCTCGGGCCCGAAGAAGGCGGTGTCCGCGATGCCGGAGGAGGCGAGGTAGGCCTCGGCCTTCTTCGCCACGTTGCGCGGGTCCCGGCTGTACTGCTCGCCGGTGATCGGGTCGTGGATGAAGAAGTTGATGTTGAGCGTCTTGTCGCGGCGGAACGGGTCCAGACGGGCGGTGGACAGGTCCGGCAGCAGCGCCATGTCGGACTCGTGGATCGCCTGGAAGCCGCGGATCGAGGACCCGTCGAAGGCCTGCATCTCGGACGGGTCGAACGTCGAGGCCGGGATCGTGAAGTGCTGCATGATGCCCGGCAGGTCGCAGAAGCGGATGTCGACGAACTTCACGTCGTTGTCCGCGATGTACTTCTTTGCCTCGTCGGCGTTCTGGAACATCCAAGTCCTCCTAGTCCCGCCGCGAGGGGACGGGGTGGCAGCTCGAGTGGCAGTCCAGTGCGATGTCCTGCTGTCGCCCGACCTTAGATTTGCGGGATTTCTCAAGCATGACCCATTTGTTTCGGTGATGTTAACCGGACGAGTGTGCGGACAGCCGCCTCCGGCACCGTCCTCGGCGCAGTCCCCGGTACCGCCCTCGCGGCCGTGTACGCCCCCCGCGGCCCGGCCGGGTACCCGGGAACGCCGCGCGTTACCGTTGACGGGTGGACAACAGGCAAGCAATCGGATCCTGGCTCTCCGGCCCCAGGGCCGCGGCCGAGCAGATGGGCGCGGACTTCGGCTACCGGGGCGAACGGCTGGGGCTGCCCCAGGACGGACCGGGATCGATCGCCCCGCTGGGACGCCGGTTCGGCGCGATCTTCATCGACTGGGGCCTGTGCGTGCTGATCGCATACGGTCTGCTCACGGGCGGCGACCTGCGATCGGCGGGCAACTGGGCCCTGCTGGTCTTCGCGGTGCTCGGCGTCCTCACCGTCGGCACGGTCGGCTTCACGCCGGGCAAGCGGCTGCTGGGCCTGCGGGTGGTCTCCGCGGGCGGCGGGCGGCTCACCCTGCCCCGCGCCGTGGCGCGCACGGGGCTGCTGGTGCTCGCCGTGCCGGCGCTCGTGTGGGACCGCGACTCGCGCGGCCTGCACGACCGGCTCTCCGGCGCCGTGCAGGTACGGATCTGAGCCCGCGCAGCGGACGTGGAACGGACATCGGGGAGGCCCGGAACTTGAAGAGTTCCGGGCCTCCCCGATGTCCGTTCCGCCCTGTCCGCCGGGCACGTGGGCGCCTCAGCGGCGGGTCGGGCCCTTCGGCATCCGCATGCCGCGGGGCATCGGCCCCTTGGGCATCGGCAGGTTGTTCATCAGATCGCCCATGGCCCGCAGCCGGTCGTTGGTCTCCGTGACCTGGGGCCCCTGGAGCACCCGGGGGAACTTCAGCAGTTTGGAGCGGAGCTTCTTCAGCTCCGTCTGGCCCTCGCCGGTGCCCACGACCACGTCGTGGACCGGGACGCCGCTGACGATGCGCGCCATGCGCTTCTTCTCGGAGGCGATCAGGGAACGCACCCGGTTCGGGTTCCCCTCGCCGACCAGCACGATGCCCGCCTTGCCCACGGCCCGGTGGACGACGTCCTGCTGCCGGTTCATGGCGACGGCCGGGGTGACCGTCCAGCCGCGGCCGATGTTGTCCAGGACGGCGGCCGCCGCACCCGGCTGGCCCTCCATCTGGCTGAACGCCGCCCGCTCGGCCCGGCGGCCGAAGACGATCGCCATCGCGAGGAAAGCCAGCAGGAAGCCCAGGATGCCCAGGTAGACGGGGTGGCCGACCCAGAAGCCGATCGCGAGGAGAACACCGAAGGTGACGAGCCCCACGCCCGCGAGGACGAAGCCGATCGACTTGTCGACGCGCCGCGTCATCTTGTACGTCAGGGCGATCTGCTTGAGCCGCCCCGGATTCTCGGATGTTTCCTTCCTCGCCATACAGCGAAGTCTACGTCGCCCGCCCGCACCGGGTCGCCGCGGCCTCCGGGACCGCCGCGGCCTCCCACCGTGCCCGTGCCCGCGCCCGGCGGCGGCCTCCGGGACCGCCGCCGGGCGTCAGGCCGCGGTGGCGCCCCGGCGCTCGACCGCCTGCCGGTACAGGCGCCCGGCGCGGTAGGAGGAGCGGACCAGCGGGCCGGACATGACACCGGCGAAGCCGATCTCGTCCGCCTCGTCCTTCAGCTCCACGAACTCCTGCGGCTTCACCCAGCGCTCCACCGGGTGGTGCCGCGGCGAGGGACGCAGGTACTGGGTGATGGTGATCAGCTCGCAGCCGGCCTCGTGCAGGTCGCGCAGGGCCCGGCTGACCTCCTCACGGGTCTCGCCCATCCCCAGGATCAGGTTGGACTTGGTGACCAGCCCCTCCTCGCGGGCCCGGGTGATCACCTCCAGCGACCGCTCGTAGCGGAAGGCGGGACGGATGCGCTTGAAGATCCGCGGGACCGTCTCGACGTTGTGCGCCAGCACCTCCGGGCGAGAGGAGAAGACCTCGGCGAGCTGCTCGGGCACCGCGTTGAAGTCCGGGATCAGCAGCTCGACGCCGGTGTCCGGCATCAGGGCGTGGATCTGGCGGACGGTCTCGGCGTACAGCCAGGCGCCGCCGTCGGGCAGGTCGTCGCGCGCGACGCCGGTGACCGTGGCGTAGCGCAGCTCCATCTGCTGGACGGACTCCGCCACGCGGCGCGGCTCGTCGCGGTCGAACTCGGCGGGCCTGCCGGTGTCGATCTGGCAGAAGTCGCAGCGCCGGGTGCACTGCTCGCCTCCGATGAGGAAGGTGGCCTCGCGGTCCTCCCAGCACTCGAAGATGTTGGGACAGCCGGCCTCCTGGCACACCGTGTGCAGGCCCTCGCGCTTGACCAGGGACTGCAGTGCGTTGTACTCGGGGCCCATCTTCGCCCGGGTCTTGATCCACTCGGGCTTGCGCTCGATGGGGGTCTGGCTGTTCCGGACCTCCAGGCGCAGCAGCTTCCTACCGTCGGGTGCGACAGCGGACACGTCCGGCACTCCCCTTTGTGTTGGTGGCCTTTGAATCTTCGGCGCACACAAGGGTACGCCTTGGCTTGTTCGGGTCAGACGGCGCGGGGCAGTGGTTCCGTGGACTCCAGCACCGCACGCAGATGCTTCTCCATCACGGGCAGCACCTCGGCGACGGTCACCGGTCTGCCCAGCTCCTGCGAGAGCGAGGTGACCCCGGCGTCCCGGATGCCGCACGGCACGATGCGGTCGTACCCGGTGTTGTCGGAGTCGCAGTTCAGCGCGAAACCGTGCATGGTGACGCCCTTGGCCACCCGGATGCCGATGGCGGCGAGCTTGCGGTCGTCGCCGCGCTGGCCGGCGTTGGAGGGCGCGTACTCGGGCCCGCGCAGCCTCGGGTCGTACTCCTCGTCGTGGAGCACGGGGTCGAAGTCCAGCTCCAGGCCGCCCGGCGCTGCCTCGTTCCCGGGCTTCCCGGGCTTCCCGGCATCACCCAGCACCCACACCCCGCTGCGCCCCTCGACCCGGGTGGTCTCCAGGCCGAATTCCGCGCAGGCGCGGATCAGCGCCTCCTCCAGCCGCCGTACATGGGCGACGACGTCCACCGGGCGGGGCAGCTTCAGGATCGGGTAGCCGACGAGCTGGCCCGGGCCGTGCCAGGTGATCTTGCCGCCGCGGTCCACGTCCACCACGGGGGTGCCGTCCAGGGGGCGCTCGCCGTCCTCGGTGCGGCGGCCGGCCGTGTACACCGGCTGGTGCTCCAGCAGCAGGCAGGTGTCGGGGATCTCGTCGGCGAGGCGGGCCGAGTGGACCTCGCGCTGCCTGCGCCATGCCTCCAGATACTCCACGGCGTCCTCGCCGAAGCCCAGATGGACAAAGCGCAGCTCGCTCACGGCGGCTCCTCCTCCGGTCGTCTCGGGCCGCGGCCCACGTCGTCGCGCGCCCCGGCAGCCACTGTACGGCTCCGGGGCCGGGGAACGGCGGGTCGGTGGCGGCCGGCGGCGGTCGGTGACGGGCCGCGACGGAGAGTCGCCGAACGGTTCCGCTCCCCGCGCCCACTCACACGTATGGATGAAACCCGTGCGCAGACCCCCGGAGGGGCGGAGCGGACGGCTAAATTCGCGCCGTTCCAGCAGGGCGCCCCGGCGTCTGTCGTACCCCAAGCCGTGAGGCAGGAGACCGCAAAGCCGATGTCGACGGAACGACCTGGGAAATCCTCCCAGCGCACCCCCAACCGCCAGCTCGCCGCACTCATCGCCGAGGCCGGGTTCTCCAACGCCGGACTCGCCCGGCGGGTCGACCAGCTCGGGCTGGAGCACGGACTGGACCTCCGGTACGACAAGACCTCGGTGACGCGCTGGCTGCGCGGACAGCAGCCGCGCGGCACGACGCCGGCGCTGATCGCCGAGGTCTTCACCCGCCGCCTGGGCCGCAGACTCACCGCCCAGGACCTGGGCCTGGACGCGTGCGCGCCGGTCTACGCCGGGCTGGAGTTCGCGGCCACACCGGGCGAGGCGGTGGACATCGTCGGCGGCCTGTGGCGCAAGGACACCGGGAACCACGCCGAGCTGCGCAAGATCGCCTTCACTCCGGCCGGGCTGGTGGTGCCCAGCCGGGACTGGCTGATCGGCCGCCCCGACGAGCGCGTGGCGCGCGGCGAACCGGTGCCGGAGGCCGCGCGGGTGCCCTCCCAGGCCCGCGGGCCCCTGTCGCCCGCCGCCGTACCGCCGCCCCGGGTGGGGCAGGTGGCCCGCCTCGAACGGGTGGAGCGGGGCCCCGGCCAGCGGGTCACCGCCGGGGACGTCGCCGCACTGCGCTCGGTCGGCGAGCTGTTCCGCGCCCTCGACCACGCCTACGGCGGCGGCCACGCCCGGCAGGCGCTGGTGCGCTACCTGGAGCACGAGGCCGAGCCGATGCTGCGCGGCGCCTACGGGGAGCAGACCGGGCGCCGGCTGTTCGCCGCGGTGGCCGACCTGACCCGCCTGGCGGGGTGGACGGCGTACGACATCGCCGCGCACGGGCTGGCGCAGCGCTACTTCGTCCAGGCGCTGCGGCTGGCCCAGGCCGCGGGGGACCGGGCGTACGGCAGCTATGTGCTGGTGACGATGAGCAGGCAGGCGGTGTACCTCGGGCACGGCCGCGAGGCGGTGCAGCTCGCGCGGGTCGCCCAGCAGGGCGTCGGCTCCTCGGTACCGCCGGCCGTCCAGGCGCTGCTGCACGCCGTGGAGGCGCGCGGGCACGGGGTGCTGGGGGAGGTGCGGGCGTGCACGGCGTCGCTGGCCCGCGCCGAGCGGGCGCTGGAGCAGGCGCGGCCGGGCGACGAGGTGCCGCACTGGGTGCGGTTCTTCGACGAGGCGCAGCTCGCCGACGAGTTCGGGCACTGCCACCGGGACCTCCAGCAGTACCGGGCGGCGGCCCAGCACGCCGAGCGCTCCCTGCAACTGCGGGGCCCGGGCTATGTGCGCAGCCGGCTGTTCTGCCGGATGGTGCTGGCCACGGCCCGGCTGGGACTGGGCGACGTGGAGCAGGCGTGCGTCCTGGCCGCGGAGTCGGCGCAGCAGGCGGCGGAGATGCGGTCGGTGCGGGCGCACGAGTACGTCAAGGACTTCGAGCGCCGCCTGGAGCCGTACCGGGACGCCACGCCGGTGCGCACCTACCGCGAGCGGGTCGCCGCCCTCGTCTGATCCTTCCGGGGCCTTCCGCCCCCACCGGCCGACCGTGCCGGGCTCCTTCCGTCCGGGGTCTCCTCAGGCCGCGGCGGGCAGGACCGGCCCCCGCGAGCACGGCCGGATGCCGAAGTCGCGGCGGACGGCGTCCGCGGCGCGGCGGGCCGAGCGCAGCGCGCCCTGGGCGTCGGCGGTGTCGCGGTGGTCGCCGCAGACGTACAGGCCGTACAGCACCCGGACCGGGCGCCGCGGATCGTGCGGCGCGGGCGTCGCGGGCACGGCCAGCGGGTCGTGGTGGACGGCCAGCGGCTCCCAGCGGCCGGTCGGGACGCCGTACAGCCCGGCGAGCTGGGCGCGCGCGGCCCGGTCCAGCACGGCGGCCGGCTCGGACGCGGCGGAGCCCAGCACCACGGAGGTGACCAGTGTGCGGCCCGGCCGGGCGCGGGAGGGGTCCACGGCGCTGGCGACGGTGGTGTACGCCACCGGGCCGCGCCGGTCGGCGTCGAGGACGAGCAGCGGCTCGTTCGCCGGTGCCGGGCCGTCCACCGCGTGGTGCAGCACGGTCACCGGGTGGAAGTCCGGCACCCGCAGGCCCGGCAGCAGCTCGGCCGCCTCGCGGGCCCCGGTGGCGATGAGCACCGCGCGGCAGCGGATCGTGCCGTGGTCGCGCGTCACCACGGCGTTGGCGGCCACGGACAGCACGCGCACCCCGGTGCGGACGGTGCCTGGCGGCAGCCCGTCCGCCAGGGCCCGGGGCACGGACGCCGCGCCACCCGCGGGCAGGCACAGCCCGCCGCGGGCGAAGTCGCGCAGCGCCAGATCGCCGATCCGGCTGGAGGTCGTCAGTTCCGGGTCGCACAGCAGCGCGCCGAGCAGGGGGCGCAGCAGGCCCTCGGCCGCCCGGGAGGGCAGGGCGCGGGCGGCCAGGGCCTGGGCGGCGGGGAGCTCGGGGCGGGTGTTCAACCGCTCGGCGGGGGTGGAGGCGAGCCGGGCGAGCTGCGCGCGCAGCCGGGCCTGGTCCAGGGTGGTTCCCAGCGTGGTGCCGAGGGCGCCGCCCGGGGGGCGCCGGGCACCGGCCAGGGCGCTCACCGCGGCGCGCGCGCCCCGGGAGCCGCGGGCGGTACGGGTGGTGCGGGGCGCGCCGACGCGCAGTCCGCGGTCGCCGCTGCGGATCAGCACCCCGGAGGTGAAGGGGCGCAGGTCGAGCCCGGCCAGGCCGGGGCAGCGGCGCAGCTCGGGCCAGCCGGACGACAGCGGCCGGCCGCCGCGGTCCAGCCGGTAGCCGTCGATCTCCTCGGTCGCCATCCGGCCCCCGACGGCGTCGGCGGCCTCCAGCACGGTGACGTGCAGCCCGGCGCCGGTCAGATGGTGCGCGGCGGCCAGGCCCGCCAGGCCCGCGCCGACGACGGCGACGTCGGTGGTCTCCCGGCCTCTGCCGGGGCTGGGACGGAGTGCGCTGCCGGGCATGGGACCTCCCGTGGTCGACACTGCGGCGCGAGCGGACGTCCGGGGGCCTGCCCTCCGGGGACGCGGTCGACGCGCGCTTTCAAGCCGACCCTAGGCAGGCATGCGATCACGGACAGTCGCGCACGCACCGGGCACGGACGCACACCGGTCGCGCACAGGTGTACGGCGGTCGCACATCGGTCGGGTGCGGCTCGTGCGTCACCCGCTCACCACCCGTACGCCCCACCCGTACGCCCCGCCCGTACGCCTCGGCGGAGCGCGTCCTGCCGGAAGGCGTCCCGCGGGCGGGGGTCAGCGCAGCGCCGCCCGGATGGCGTCCTCGATGCCGGGGAAGGCGAAGACGAAACCGGACTCCAGTAGCCGCCGGGGCAGCACCCGCTGGCTGCCGAGCACATCCGTGGAGAACTCGCCCAGCACCGCGCGCAGCACGGGCGCGGGCACGGGCAGCACCGCCGGCCGGTGCAGCACCCGGCCCATCGCGGCGGCCACCTCCCGCTGGGTGACCGGCTCGGGCGCGGTCAGGTTGACCGGCCCGGACAGCTCCCCGGCGTCCAGCAGGTGCCGGAGCGCGGCGATGTGGTCGTGCAGCGCGATGTGGCTCCAGTACTGCCGGCCGCCGCCCAGCGGACCGCCCAGCCCGGCCTTGAAGACCGGGAACAGCCGCCCCCACGCCCCGCCGGTGCGGGAGACCACCAGCCCGGTACGGGCGTACACGGTGCGGATCCCCGCCTCCTCGGCCGGCGCGGCGGCCTCCTCCCACTGCCGGCAGACGTCGGCGAGGAAGCCGCGCCCGGGCGGCGCGTCCTCGTCCACGGCGCGGTCGCCGGTGTCGCCGTAGTAGCCGACGGCGCTGCCGACCACCAGAGTGCGCGGCGGGGTGTCGAGCGAGGCCAGGGCCTCGGCGACGGCGGCCGTCCCCAGGACCCGGCTGTCGCGGATCTCCCGCTTGTACTCCTCGGTCCAGCGGTGGTCGCCGACGCCCGCGCCGGCCAGATGCACCACCGCCTCGCAGCCCACCAGCCCGGCCGCGTCCACGTACTGGCTCCTCGGATCCCACTCCACCTCCTCGCCCGTCCGGGCCGGACGCCGCACCAGGCGCAGCACCTCGTGCCCGTCGGCGCGCAGGGAGTCCACAAGAGCCCGGCCGATGAGGCCGGATGAGCCGGTGACCGCGATACGCATGGGGCAATCCTGATGGACGGCCGGTCCGATGGCGAGGCAGAGTGACCGGCATGTCCGCATCTTCGGCGTCCCCGGCCTCCTCGCGCCCCCTCATACGCCCCGCCGCCGACGAGGACGGCGAGGCGCTGGGGGAACTGGACCGGCTCACCTGGTCGCCGGTGCACGCGGTCACCCCCAGGCCGCGGCCGCCGTACGACCCGTTCTTCCACGACGGCAACCGGCCCCGGGGGTTCCTCGTCGCCGAACTGGAGGGGAGACCGGTGGGATACGTCAAGCTGGCGCGGCCCACCCCGCTCGCGAGCAACGGCCACGTCCGCCAGATCCAGGGGCTGGTGGTGGACGGCACGGCGCGCGGCCGAGGCGTGGGCAGGGCGCTGCTGCGCGCGGCGATGGCCGGGGCGAGGCGGCAGGGCGCCTCGCGGATCACCCTGCGGGTGCTGGGCCACAACGCGCCCGCGCGGGCGCTGTACGCCTCCGAGGGCTTCGCGGTGGAGGGCGTGCTGCCGGGTGAGTTCCTGCTGGAGAGCGGTTACGCGGACGATGTGCTGATGGGGCGCTCGCTGGCCCCCGCCTGATTCGGCCCCGGCCCTCCGCTCCGGGGACGCCCGGTCGGCCGCCCTCCGGCCGGATCACCCCTCCGGTGGCCCGAACCGCTCCCACAGCCGGGGGAAGGCCGAGGCCAGGGCCCGGTCGTCCCCGAAGTCCGGCGGTGTGCCCTCCGGCTCCCGGGGCGGGTCGGGCAGGCCGAGATCGGGCAGTTCCAGACCGGTGAGCCGCTCGTAGGCCTCGTCCGCGGCGCCGCCGATGTCCTCGCCCTCGCCGTCCACCTGCGGGTCGAAGTCCTCCAGCAGGCCGGCGAGCGAGTCCGGGTCGTGCAGCGTCCCCTCGAACACCTTCCTGCCCCGGCCGACCAGCCAGCAGCGGAAGGAGTCGAAGACGTCGTCGCCCGCCCCTTCCAGCAGCACCCGGGCCGCCCCCCGCACGTCCCAGCGCCAGGCCCGGTTCACCCGGGCCTCGAAGTGGCGGGCGAAATCCACGACGGTGTCCGGGTCGAGCCGCGTAAGCCGGTCGACGAGCAGTTCGGCGTGGTCGACCGGATCGCCCCCGGCGGCCTCGCGGGTGCTGTCGACCAGCTCCCAGAACTCCGTCTCGTGCATCGTCACGGGACCAAGGATCCGCCCTGCCGGCGCCGCCCGCACGCCGGTCCGGGCCGGCCGGTGCGGCGCCGGCCCGGACCGGTGGGGAAACCCGACAGGAGACGTCCGGTATCGGTGGCAGCGTGCCCGGTGCGCACAGAGTGCGGGCCAGGTGCCGGTCGGGTGCCGGGCGGGCGTCACGGATACACGGAAGGACACACACGTGGACACGGCAGCGGTGTCGGGGAAAAGCCTGGAGGGCAGGGTCGCCCTGGTGGCGGGGGCCACCAGGGGCGCGGGCCGGGCCATGGCCGTGGAGCTGGGCCGGGCGGGAGCGACGGTGTACGCCACCGGCCGCACCACACGCGAGAGCGTCAGCGAGGTGGGCCGCCCCACCGAGACGATCGAGGAGACCGCCGAACTGGTCACGGCGGCCGGGGGCACCGGCGTCGCGGTGCCGGTCGACCACCTGGAGCCGGAGGAGGTCCGCGCCCTGGCGGAGCGGATCGACCGCGACCACGGGCGTCTGGACGTCCTGGTCAACGACGTCTGGGGCGGCGACCACCTGCTCGACTTCGACACGAAGGTGTGGGAGGTCGAGCCGGCCAGGGGTCTGCGGATGCTGCGGCTGGGAGTGGAGACCCATCTGGTCACCAGCCATTTCGCCCTGCCCCTGCTGATCCGGCGGCCGGGCGGGCTGGTGGTGGAGGTCACCGACGGCACCGCCGAGTACAACGGCCCCAGGTACCGCGGCAACCTCTTCTTCGACCTGGCGAAGAACGCCCCGATCCGGGCGGCCTTCGGCCTCGCCGAGGAACTGAAGGGGTACGGCTGCACGGCGGTCTGCCTCTCCCCGGGCTTCCTGCGCTCGGAGGAGATGCTCGACGCCCTCGGGGTGCGGGAGGAGAACTGGCGCGACGCGGTCGCACGGGAACCGCACTTCGCCATCGCCGAGTCGCCCGCCTACATCGGCCGGGCGGTGGCGGCGCTGGCGTGCGACCCGGACGCGGCCCGCTGGAACGGGCAGTCCCTGTCCAGCGGGCAGCTCGCCGCCGAGTACGGCTTCACCGACACCGACGGCTCGCGGCCGGACGGCTG
The DNA here is from genome assembly GCF_043660855.1 of Streptomyces shinuiensis. Classification (NCBI taxonomy): domain Bacteria; kingdom Bacillati; phylum Actinomycetota; class Actinomycetes; order Kitasatosporales; family Streptomycetaceae; genus Streptomyces; species Streptomyces shinuiensis. The sequence continues at coordinate 4,471,204 of NZ_JBIHML010000001.1, forward strand.
GCGGTACTTCATCGAGGTCGTCCACGGCGGCAGGGAGGCGGCCGCCGAGGACTACCGGTAGGCGGCTGCCGGTGGACGGTCACCGGTAGAGCCCGGCCGTACACTCGGCCGCCCGTGCCATGCGCTCGCGCAGCTCGGGCGGGCCGAGCACCTCGCACTCGGGGCCGAGGGCGAGCAGCTGGCCGTAGGCGACGTCCAGGGACTCCACGGGCAGGGTGACGGTGGTCAGTCCCTTCCCGTCGGTCTTCCCCAGCGCCAGCGCGTCCTCGGCCGCCACCCGGTCGGTGGCGTACCGCAGCGCGCGCACCCCGGCCTCCGTCAGCCGCACCACGGCGGTCTCGCGCAGGATCGAGCGGGCGAAGGCCGCGGCCCGCTCCTCCCAGAAGCCGGGCAGGTCGAAGTCCCCGTCCCGCTCGAACCGCCCGTCGAGCGGGGTGACGGGGCCGAAGCGGTCCACCCGGTAGACCCGCGGGTCGCCGTCGGCGCGGGCGACGAGGTACCACACGCCGGCCTTGAGCACCAGGCCGTACGGCTCCAGCGTCCGCTCCGCCCGGGAACCGTCCCGGCGGCGGTAACGCGCGGCGACCAGCCGGTCGTCCCACACGGCCTCGGCCAGCACCGGCAGCGCCTCCGGGGTCTCGGTGGGCTGCCACCACCCCGGGGCGTCCAGATGGAACCGCTGCGCCGCGCTGCGCGGGGCGTCCGCCAGCTCGGGCGTGAGCGCCGCGGCCACCTTCAGCCGGGCGGCCGAGGCCGCGTCAGCCAGCCCCATCTCCCGCAGCGCGGAGGGCACCCCGGACAGGAACAGCGCCTCCGCCTCGTCGCGCCCCAGACCCGTCAGCCGGGTGCGGTAGCCGCCGACCAGCCGGTAACCGCCGGCCCGCCCCCGGTCGGCGTAGACGGGGACCCCCGCCTCCGACAGGGCCAGCACATCGCGGGCGACGGTGCGCTCGGAGACCTCCAGGCGCTCGGCCAGTTCGGCGGCGGTCATCGACCGCCGCGTCTGGAGCAGCAACACCATTTTGATCAGCCGGGCAGCACGCATGCGCCCATCATCCCCGCCGGGGCGCGCGGCGCGGCGCGCGCTGTTAACGTGCTGACAACCCACAGGGACAGAAGCCGAGGAACGTCGCATATGGCTACAGAATCCAGCAGCACTCCGACGACTCCGCCGCCCCGCGCCCAGTGGGGGACCCGCACAGGCTTCCTGCTGGCGGCGATCGGCTCGGCCATCGGGCTCGGCAACATCTGGCGCTTCCCCTCCGAGGCCTACAAGAACGGCGGCGGGGCGTTCCTGCTGCCCTATCTGATCGCCCTCCTGACGGCTGGGCTCCCGCTGCTGATCCTGGAGTACACACTCGGCCGCCGCTACCGGAAGTCCCCGCCGGGCGCGTTCCGCCGGATGTCCGGCCCGGCGCAGGCGATCGGCTGGTGGCAGGTGGCGGTCTCCTTCGCCATCGCCGCCTACTACGCCGTGATCCTGGCCTGGGCCGTGCGGTACGTGGGATTCTCGGTGGGCGAGCAGTGGGGCGACGACCCGAACGCCTACTTCTTCGGCGACTTCCTGCGCACCGCCGAGCAGCCCGGCTGGATCTCCTCCTACGTCGGCGGCGTGTTCTGGCCGCTGCTGGTCATCTGGATCGTGGTCCTGACCGTTCTGGCCCTGGGGGTGAGGCGCGGCATCGAGATGGCCAACCGGATCTTCATCCCGCTGCTGGTGGTCTTCTTCCTCGTCCTGGTGGTCCGCGCGGTCACCCTGGACGGCGCCGGGACCGGCCTCGACGCGCTGTTCTCACCCGACTGGGGCGCGCTGGCCGAGGGCGGTGTCTGGGTCGCCGCCTACGGGCAGATCTTCTTCTCCCTCTCGGTCGGCTTCGGCATCATGATCACCTACGCCTCCTACCTGCGCCGCCGCGCCGACCTCACCGGATCCGCGCTGGTCGCCGGGTTCGCCAACAGCTCCTTCGAGCTCCTGGCGGGCATCGGGGTCTTCGCCACCCTCGGCTTCCTGTCCGCCGCCAGCGGCACACCGGTGGGGGAGACCGTCACCGACGGCATCGGCCTGGCGTTCATCGCCTTCCCGACGATCATCTCCAACATGCCGCTGGGGACCCTGTTCGGACTGCTGTTCTTCGGATCCCTGGTGATCGCCGGCTTCACCTCGCTGATCTCCATCGTGGAGGTGGTGGTCGCCTCGGTGCAGGACAAGACCGGCATCGGGCGCGTCCCGGCCGTGCTCGGCGCCGGCGGTCTGACGGCCCTGGTCTCCATCCTGCTCTTCCCCACCGACAGCGGGCTGTACCTGCTGGACTCCGCCGACCACTTCATCAACCGCTACGGCATCGCCCTGGCCTCCCTGGTCGCGGTGATCGTCATCGCCTGGGTGCTGCGCAGGCTGCCGGTGCTCCAGCGGGACGCGGACGCCACCTCCGCCGTCCGGCTGGGCGTGTGGTGGCGCCTGGCCCTGGGGGTCGTCACCCCGCTGGTGCTGGGCTGGATGATGGTGGACAGCCTGCGTTCGGAGTTCGACGAGAACTACGGGGGATACCCGTCCGGCTTCCTGTTCTGGTCCGGGTGGGCGGTCGCCCTGGGCGCGCCGGTCTTCGCCGTGCTGGCCTCCCTGCTCCCCTGGCCGCGCGGTACGGAGCCGGCGGGCACGGAACCCTCGGGGCCGGCCGGCCCCGTGGAGAGCGCCCCGGGCGCGCCCGGGGAAGGGAGGTACTGATGTCGGCGGGTGCCGTCGTGATGATGATCGTCGCCATGGTCGTGGTGTGGGGCGGACTGCTCGCGGCCATCCTCAAACTCCGCGGTCACACCGAGGAGCCCTGAAGGCCCGGCCCGGCCGGCAGGGCCGGGCGCGCCTCCCGGCAGGTGGGAGGAGACGCGCCCGGCCGACAGGGGACGCCCGGTGGCACGGGGGGAGGGCCGCGGCGGCCGGGCGCCGTCAGGCCAGGCCGTACCGTCCGGCCGCCGCGCGCACCGTCTCCCGCTTGACCTCGCCGCGCCGGGCCAGCCGGTCCAGGGCCGCCACCGCGACCGACTCGGCGTCCACCCCGAAGTGGCGGCGGGCCGCCTCGCGGGTGTCCGACAGGCCGAAGCCGTCGGTGCCCAGCGAGGACCAGTCCTGCTCCACCCACGGGGAGATCTGGTCCGGTACCGCCCGCATCCAGTCGCTGACCGCGAGGACCGGGCCGGGCGCGCCGCACAGCGCACGGGTGACGTACGGAACGCGGTCCTCGCCGTTGAGCTGCGCCGCGTCGCAGGACAGGGCATCGCGGCGCAGCTCGCTCCAGGAGGTGGCGGACCACACGTCGGCGGTCACGCCCCAGTCGTCGGCGAGTAGGCGCTGGGCGTCCAGCGCCCAGTGGATGGCGGTTCCCGAGGCCAGCAGCTGGATCCGGGGCGAGTCCGGGGAGGCGGGGGTCCCCTCGCGGAAGCGGTACAGCCCCTTGAGGACGCCCTCCTCCACGCCCTCGGGCATGGACGGCTGGACCTTCGGCTCGTTGTAGACGGTCAGGTAGTAGAAGACGTCCTCCGGCTCCGGCCCGTACATCCGGCGCAGACCGTCGCGCACGATCACCGCGATCTCGTAGGCGAACGCCGGGTCGTAGTTGAGCGAGGCCGGGTTGGTGGCCGCGATCAGATGTGAGTGGCCGTCGGCGTGCTGCAGGCCCTCGCCGGTCAGCGTGGTGCGGCCGGCGGTGGCGCCGACGACGAAGCCGCGGCCGAGCTGGTCGGCGAGCTGCCAGAACTGGTCGCCGGTGCGCTGCCAGCCGAACATCGAGTAGAAGATGTAGAACGGGATCACCGGCTCGCCGTGCGTGGCGTACGAGGTGGCGGCGGCGATGAAGTCGGCCATGGCGCCGGCCTCGGTGATCCCCTCGTTGAGGATCTGCCCGTCGGCCGCCTCCTTGTAGTACATGAGCTGGTCGCGGTCGACCGGCTCGTACGTCTGGCCCCTGGGCGAGTAGATGCCGGCCGAGGGGAACAGCGACTCCATGCCGAAGGTACGGGCCTCGTCGGGGACGATCGGCACCCAGCGCCCGCCGGTCTCCGGATCCCGCATCAGTTCCTTGAGCAGGCGTACGAACGCCATGGTCGTGGCCGTCTCCTGCTTGCCCGACCCCTTCTCCAGGGACCGGAAGACGCGCTCGGGCGGCTCGGGCAGCGCCGGGACCGGGTGGGTGCGGCGGGCCGGGGCGGGGCCGCCGAGGGCGGCGCGGCGCTCGGCGAGGTAGCGCACCTCGGGGGAGTCGGGGCCGGGGTGGCCGTAGGGCACCGGGCCGTCGCCGAGGGCGCTGTCGGGGATGGGCAGGCCGAGCAGGTCGCGCATGTCCCTGAACTCGCCGGCCGTCAGCTTCTTCATCTGGTGGTTGGCGTTCTTGGACTCGAAGCCCCGGCCGAGGGTATGGCCCTTGACGGTCTGCGCCAGGATCACCGTCGGCGCGCCCCTGTGCGCGAGCGCGGCCCGGTAGGCGGCGTACACCTTGCGGGGCTCGTGGCCGCCGCGCGAGGTGTGGAAGCACCCGACGATCTTCGCGTCGGTCAGCACCCGCGCCATTCCGGCCAGCGCCGGGTCGGCGCCGAAGAAGTGCTCGCGGATGTAGGCGGCGTCGCGGGTGGCGTAGGTCTGGAACTGGGCGTCGGGCACCTCGCGCAGCCGCCTGACCAGGGCGCCGGTGGTGTCCAGGGCGAGCAGCTCGTCCCAGGCGGAGCCCCACAGCGACTTGACGACGTTCCAGCCGGCGGCGCGGAACTGGGCCTCCAGCTCCTGCACGACCCTGAAGTTGGCGCGGACCGGGCCGTCCAGCCGCTGGAGGTTGCAGTTGACGACGAAGGTGAGGTTGTCCAGCCCCTCGCGTCCGGCCAGGGCGAGGGCGGCGGTCGACTCGGGCTCGTCCATCTCGCCGTCGCCGAGGAAGGCCCACACACGGCTGCCGGAGGTGTCCTTGATGCCGCGGCCGGTGAGGTATCGGTTGAAGCGGGCCTGGTAGATCGCCGAGAGCGGGCCCAGGCCCATGGAGACGGTCGGGAACTCCCACAGCCAGGGCAGCCGGCGCGGGTGCGGGTAGGAGGGCAGCCCGCCGCCGCCGGCCTCCCGGCGGAAGTTGTCGAGCTGCGCCTCGGTCAGCCGCCCGTCGAGGAAGGCGCGGGCGTAGATGCCGGGGGAGGCGTGGCCCTGGATGTAGAGCTGGTCGCCGGAACCGGGGGCCTCGGGGGAGGACTTGCCGCGGAAGAAGTGGTTGAAGCCGGTCTCGTAGAGCCAGGCGGCGGAGGCGAAGGTGGCGATGTGGCCGCCGACGCCGAAGCGGGAGCCGCGGGTGACCATGGCGGCGGCGTTCCAGCGGTTCCAGGCGGCGATCCGCCGCTCCATCTCCTCGTCGCCGGGGAAGGCGGGCTCGGCGGCGGTGGGGACGGTGTTGACGTAGTCCGTCTCCGGCAGCGGGGGGAGACCGATTCCGGTGCGGCCGGCGTGCTCCAGGGTGCGCCGCATCAGGTACGCCGCCCGGTGCGGACCGGCCTCGCGGGCGACGGCGTCCAGGGACGCGGCCCACTCGGCGGTCTCCTCGGGGTCGCGGTCGACGAGCTGGTCGAGCTCGCTGGGGACGCGTTCGGCGTCGGTCATGGTGTGGCCGCCTTCCGGACAGGACGGGAGATGGGGGTGGGGGGTGTCACACCCACTGCCGGACTGTACGCCTACGATCGATGATCGATCAAAGGATGGGAGCCGGGAAAGTACCGGAAGAACGAAATTGACATTCAGTGCCGCGAATCAGGCACGGGGTGCACATCCCAGGACGTGTTCCTTGACCAGCTCGCCGATGCGCGGATCGCGCCCGCGGAACGCCTCCACGACCGCCTCGTGCTCCTCGGCGTACGACTGCTGCCGGGTGCCCAGCCAGCGGATGGCGAGCGTGGTCCACACCCCGATGCCCAGCGACTCCCAGGTGTGCAGCAGCACGCTGTTCCCGGCCGCGCGCACCAGCTCGCGGTGGAAGGCGACCGTGTGCCGCACCTGCGCCTCGCCGTCCCCGGCCCGGTCCGCCTCGTACAGCCGCGCCACATGCTCCTCCAGCACCGAGACGTCCTCGGCCAGGCGGCCGGCGGCCAGCTCGGCGGCGATCTGCTCCAGCCCGGCGCGCACCGGGTAGATCTCCTCCAGATCGGCCGCCGTCAGGTTCCGCACCCGTACGCCCTTGTTCGGCGCCGACTCGATCAGCCGCAGCGCCTCCAGCTCGCGCAGCGCCTCGCGCACGGGCGTCTGACTGACCTCCAGCTCCACGGCGATCCGCCGCTCCACGATGCGCTCGCCCGGCTTCCAGCGCCCGCGGACGATGCCCTCCACGATGTGCTCGCGGATCTGCTCGCGCAGGGAGTGGACGACGGGCGGGGCCATGGGCGCTCCTTGTCTGCCTTCTTCACGGGGAGGACAACGACGATACGGGCCCCGCCCGCACGGCGGCGCCCCCGCCCGGAACGGGTCCGGGCGGGGGCGCCGCCGTGCGGGGAGCGGTCAGAGACCCAGCTCGCCCTCGAACTCGCCGGCCTCCAGGCGGGCCTTGACGTCCGTCAGGTAGCGGGCGGCGTCCGCGCCGTCGACCAGCTGGTGGTCGTAGGACAGGGTCAGGTAGACCATGTCCCGGATGGCGATGGTCTCGCCGAGCTCCGGGTGGTCCACCACGACCGGGCGGCGCACGGTGGCACCGATGCCCAGCTCGGCCACCTGCGGGTAGTTCACGATGATCGTGTCGAACAGCGCACCGCGCGAGCCGGTGTTGCTGATCGTGAACGTGCCGCCGGACATGTCGTCCGGGCTGAGCTTGCCGGTGCGGACCCTGCCCGCCAGCTCCGCGGTCTTCTTGGCGATGCCGGCCAGGTTCAGGTCGCCCGCGCCCTTGATGACCGGGACCATCAGACCCTTCTCCGAGTCCACCGCGATGCCGATGTTCTCGACGTCGTGGTAGGTCACGGTCCCGTCGTCGTTGATCTTGGCGTTGACCGACGGGTGGGCCTTCAGCGCCTCGGCGGCGGCCTTGACGAAGAACGGCATCGGGGAGAGCTTGACGCCCTCGCGGGCCAGGAAGTCCTCCTTGGCCCGGGCCCGCAGCCGCATGATCCGTGTGACGTCCACCTCGACCACGGTGGAAAGCTGCGCCTGGTTGTGCAGCGCCTTCATCATGTTCTCGGCGATGACCTTGCGGATGCGGGTCATCGGCACCGTCTGGCCGCGCAGCGGCGACGGCTCGGCCTTGGCCGGGCCGCGGCCCGCCGGTGCGGCGGCCGGGGCCGAAGCGGCCCGCGCCCTGGCCGCTTCGGCCGCGGCCACGACGTCCTGCTTGCGGATACGGCCGCCGACGCCGGTGCCCTTGACGGCGGACAGGTCGACGCCGTTCTCGGCGGCGAGCTTGCGCACCAGCGGTGTCACGTAGGCGCCCTCGCCGCCGCCGCCGGCCGGTGCCGGTGCCGGTGCCGGTTCCTGCGCCGGGGCGGGCGCGGGAGCCGGAGCGGCGGGCGCCTGCTGCGCCGGAGCGGGGGCGGGCTCGGGCTGCGCCTGCGGCTCGGGCTTCGGCTCGGGTGCCGGGGCGGGGGCCTCGGCCTGCGGCTCGGGCCGGGCCGGAGCGGGGGTCTGCGCCGGAGCGGCACCGGCGGCACCGATCACGGCCAGCTTCGCGCCGACCTCCGCCGTCTCGTCCTCGCCCACCACGATCTCCAGCAGGGTGCCGGAGGCGGGGGAGGGGATCTCGGTGTCCACCTTGTCGGTCGACACCTCCAGCAGCGGCTCGTCGGCCTCGACCTCCTCGCCGACCGACTTCAGCCAGCGGGTGACGGTGCCCTCGGTGACGGACTCGCCGAGCGCCGGCAGCACCACATCGGTGCCCTCCGCCGCACCGCCGGAGGGGGCGGCCTGCTGCTGCGCCGGAGCGGGGGCGGGCTCGGGCTGCGCCTGCGGCTCGGGCCGGGCCTGTGCCGGGGCGGCCTGCGGCTCGGGAGCCGGGGCGGGGGCCTCGGCCTGCGGCTCGGGCTGCGGCTCGGCCTGGGCCTGGGCCTGGGCGGGAGCGCCGGAGCCATCGTCGATCACGGCCAGCTCGGCGCCGACCTCGACCGTCTCGTCCTCGGCGACCTTGATGGAGGACAGGGTGCCGGAGGCGGGGGAGGGGATCTCGGTGTCGACCTTGTCGGTCGACACCTCCAGCAGGGGTTCGTCGGCCTCGACGTGCTCACCCTCGGCCTTCAGCCAGCGGGTGACGGTGCCCTCGGTGACGCTCTCGCCGAGCGCCGGCAGGGTTACGGAAACCGCCATGGTTTCGGTTGCTCCTAACGAAAAGTGCGAATGGCGTGGTGCTCTCGCGCCCGGGAGGGTCAGTCGTGGGAGTGCAGCGGCTTGCCGGCCAGGGCCAGGTGGGCCTCGCCGAGGGCCTCGTTCTGCGTCGGGTGCGCGTGGAGGAGCTGCGCTACCTCGGCGGGCAGAGCCTCCCAGTTGTAGACGAGCTGGGCCTCGCCGACCTGCTCGCCCATCCGGTCACCGACCATGTGGACGCCGACCACGGCACCGTCGCGGACCTGGACGAGCTTGATCTCGCCCTGCGTCTTGAGGATCTTGCTCTTGCCGTTGCCGCCCAGGTTGTACTTCAGCGTCACGACCTTGTCCGCGCCGTGGATCTCCTTGGCCCTGGCCTCGGTCAGACCGACGGAGGCGACCTCCGGGTGGCTGTAGGTCACGCGCGGCACGCCGTCGTAGTCGATGGGCACGACGTCCATACCGGCCAGCCGCTCGGCCACCAGGATGCCCTCGGCGAAGCCGACGTGGGCGAGCTGGAGGGTCGGGACGAGGTCGCCGACGGCCGAGACGGTGGGCACGTTGGTGCGGCAGTACTCGTCCACCAGGACGTAGCCGCGGTCCATGTTCACCCCGGCCTCCTCGTAGCCCAGGCCCTGCGAGACCGGGCCGCGGCCGATGGCGACGAGCAGCAGCTCGGCCTCGTACTCCTTGCCGTTGGCCAGGGAGACCTTCACGCCGTTCCCGGTGTACTCCGCCTTCTCGAAGAAGGAGCCGAGCGAGAACTTGATGCCGCGCTTGCGGAAGGCGCGCTCCAGCAGCTTGGAGCTGTTCTCGTCCTCGGCCGGCACCAGGTGGGGCAGGCCCTCGACGATGGTGACGTCGGTGCCGAAGGACTTCCACGCGGAGGCGAACTCGCAGCCGATGACGCCGCCGCCCAGGATGACGACGGACTGCGGCACGCGGTCCAGCTTCAGCGCGTGGTCGGAGCTGATGATCCGGTTGCCGTCGATCTCCAGACCCGGGATCGACTTCGGCACCGAGCCGGTGGCCAGCAGGATGTGCCGGCCCTCGTAGCGCTGCCCGTTCACGTCCACCGAGGTCGGGGAGGAGAGGCGGCCCTCGCCCTCCACGTAGGTGATCTTGCGGGAGGCGATCAGCCCCTGCAGGCCCTTGTACAGACCCGAGATCACGCCGTCCTTGTACTTGTGGACGGCCGGCATGTCGATGCCCTCGAAGGTGGCCTTGACTCCGAAGCCGGCGCTCTCGCGCGCGGAGTCGGCCACCTCGCCGGCGTGCAGCAGGGCCTTCGTCGGGATGCAGCCGTAGTGCAGACAGGTACCGCCGACCTTGTCCTTCTCGATCAGGGCGACGTCCAGACCCAGCTGCGAAGCCCGCAGGGCAGCGGCATAACCGCCGCTACCGCCTCCGAGGATCACTAGGTCGAAAACGGTGCTGGCGTCGTTCGCCACGTCACGTCCTCCATGCATGGGTACGCCGGAGCCGGTCCGTCGGAGACCGGGCGGCTGTATGTTCGGCCGCTTCTTGCTCGGCCCTGTGGGTTGAGCGGGCCCTGTCCTGCCGAGACAACATCTTTGCACTTGTCGGCGGACAGTGGGACGCCGGGCCGGTGTCCCAGCCCCTCATACCCGGATGAACTGGAGGATTGCGAGCGGGTACGCGTGTCTACCGGAGAGTAGGCCGGCGGGGATCGCTCACAGCGAACGCGGCCCGGCCGGAACGGGCCGGGGCCGGCCGCGACGACCGCCGGGGCTCCGGAGGCTTTCCGCCTCCGGAGCCCCGGCGGAAGGACGGCGCGCGGGCCGCCCCGGCCGGGCCGCCGCGGTCACCGGGCGGCCGCCGGGCGGCCGCCGGGCGACCGTCAGAGAACGTCCCCCGCCGCGGCGCGCTCGGCGAGGCGGACGAGGGTGCGCACCGCGCAGCCGGTGCCGCCCTTGGGGGTGTAGCCGAAGGGGCCGGACTCGTTGAAGGCCGGACCGGCGATGTCCAGGTGCGCCCAGGCGGTGCCCTCGGCGACGAACTCCTTCAGGAACAGGCCGGCCACCAGGCCGCCGCCCATCCGCTCGCCGATGTTGGCGATGTCGGCGATCGGCGAGTCCATGCCCTTGCGCAGATGGCCGGGGAGCGGCATCGGCCACGACGGCTCGCCCACCTCGGCCGCGCTGTCGTGGACGACCGTGCGGAAGGCGTCGTCGTTGGCCATCACGCCGAACGTGCGGCCGCCCAGCGCCAGCATCATCGCGCCGGTCAGGGTCGCCACGTCCACCACCGCGTCCGGCTTCTCCTCGCACGCCCGGGTCAGGGCGTCGGCCAGCACCAGGCGGCCCTCGGCGTCGGTGTTGAGCACCTCGACCGTCTTGCCGCTGTACATGGTCAAAACATCGCCCGGCCGGGTCGCCGTGCCCGACGGCATGTTCTCCGCCAGCGCCAGCCAGCCGGTGACGTTCACCCGCAGGCCGAGACGGGCGGCGGCGACCACGGCGGCGAAGACGGCGGCGGCGCCGCTCATGTCGCACTTCATGGTCTCGTTGTGGCCGGCCGGCTTGAGCGAGATGCCGCCCGAGTCGTAGGTGATGCCCTTGCCGACCAGGGCCAGGGTCTTCTTCGCCTTGGAGTGGGTGTAGGACAGGCGAACCAGGCGCGGGGGTTTCGCCGAGCCCTGCCCGACACCGAGGATGCCGCCGTAACCGCCCTTGGCCAGGGCCTTCTCGTCCAGCACCTCCACCGTCAGCCCGTGCTCCTTGGCCGCGCTCTGCACAGCGGAGGCGAAGGACTTCGGGAACAGGTCGTTGGAGGGGGTGTTGATCAGGTCGCGGGCGCGGTTGACCTCCGCGGCCAGCACCTCGGCCCGCTCGGCGGCGGCCTTGTGGGCCTTGTCGCGGGACCCGGCGCCGAGCACGGTGACCTCGGCGAGCGGGGCGCTCCCGTCGCCGCCCCTGCCGTCCTTCTTCCCCTTGGCAGCGCTCTTGCCGCCCTTGTCGTCCTTGCCGCGGTACTCGGTGAAGGAGTAGGCACCCAGCAGCGCGCCCTCGCAGACGGCGGCCAGGGACGCGTCGTCCCCGGCCGGCAGGGCGAAGCCGGCCTTCTTCCGGCCGGCCAGCGCGCGGGCGGCCGCACCGGCCGCGCGGCGCAGCGCCTCCGGGTCGTACGGTCCGTCCCCGTCCGGGGCGTCACCGAGTCCGACCGCCAGCACCAGATCGGCCTTCACTCCGTCCGGGGCCGGCAGCTTGGTGACCTCCCCCTCGCCGCCCGACGCGCCGAGGGTCTCCAGAACGCCGGCCAGCCTGCCGTCGAACGCCTGGTCCAGGGGCTCGCCGCCCGGGGCGACCACGGGCCCGTCCGGGCCCTTGGTCACACCGACGACGACGGCGTCCGCGCGCAGCGTCGCGGCGGACGAGGAACTGAGAGTGAGAGCAGACACAGTGGTGGGAATCCCTCTTCCGATGGGCAAGCCGAGTGGATGTGCACGGCTTCGGGCACGGGCCGAGCCTACGTCGCGGCCCGAAGCACCCCGCCGTCGGCTCCGGACGGTGGGTTCCGCCGCCGTCCGGAGCCGGTGGCGGAGCGTGACGGGGACACGGACCGTCCCGCGGAATTCTCCGAGGGGCGCTAACCCTGCGCAAGCACCACCAGGCAGGTGGTCAGCGCGGTTTCGCCCACCGCGCCGAACACGTCACCGGTCACCCCGCCCAGTCTGCGGCGGCAGCGGGCCAGCAGCAGGTGCGCCGCGCCCAGCGCCAGGACGACCGCCGCGGCGCACCGCAAGGCCCCGTACGGCCCCCACACCGCCCCCGCGCCCGCCGCCGCCAAGGCCACCGCCGCGCAGGTCGCGGCGGCGGCCCGGAGGGGCACCGCCCCGGCGACCGCCGCGCCCAGCCCCCCGGGACGGGCCGCGGGGACGCCCTCGCGGGCGGCGAGCGTCAGCGCGGCGCGCGCGGTCACCGCCGAGACGGTCACCGCGACCGCGCCCCACACCCAGCCGGCGGCGTACGCCCCGGCCACCGCCGCGACCTGGGCCAGCAGTACCAGCAGCAGGGTGACCACCCCGAACGGGCCGATGTCGGAGCGCTTCATCACCTCCAGCGCGCCCTCGGCGGGACGGCCGCTGCCCAGACCGTCGGCGACGTCCGCGAGCCCGTCCAGATGCAGACCGCGCGTCAGCACGGCGGGTACCGCGACGGTGGCGACCGCCGCGAGCAGCGGTGAGGCGCCCAGCAGCAGCGCGGCGCCCCCGGCGGCGGCCGCGCACAGCCCTGCCACCAGGCCCACCAGCGGGGCGCACACCATGCCCGCGCGGGCCGCGGCCCGGTCCCAGCGGGCCCCGGAGACCGGCAGCACGGTGAGCGTGCCGAAGGCGAAGCGCACCCCGTCCCGTACGCCGGCGGGCGGCGGGGCGGCGGGCGGGTGCGGGTCCTGCGACGGCTGCGGGGCGGTGTCCACGGGCTCTCCTGCGTTCTGCCCGCGCGAGGCCGGCCTCGCGCGGGCGGTGGGGCCGTCCCCGGCGGGGCCGGTGTTCGGCGGCCGTACGCACACGGGCGGTCGGCGTACGGGCTCAGGTGGCGTCGAGCATCCGCGCGGCGCCGGTCCGGTCCGCGTCCGGCGCCGCGGTGTCCTCCCGTTCCTCCCGCTCACGGCGCACCGGCAGTTCCGCCGCCAGCGCGGCCGCGGCCCGGACCAGGGGGAGGGCGAGCAGCGCGCCGGTGCCCTCGCCCGCGGTGACGCCGTGGTCCAGCAGGGGGTCGAGCGCCATCCGGTCCAGCGCCTTGGCCTGTGCGGGCTCCCCGCTCGCCGACCCGGCCAGCCACCAGTCCGGCGCCCGGAACGCCACGCGCTGGGCGACCAGCGCGCACGCGGCGGAGACCACGCCGTCGAGGATCACGGGAGTGCGGCGCACAGCCGACTGGAGCAGGAAGCCGGTGATCGCGGTCAGGTCCGCCCCGCCGACGGTCGCCAGCAGCCTGAGCTGGTCCCCCAGGACGGGCCGGGCGCGGCGCAGCCCGTCGCGGATCGCCGCGCACTTGCGCATCCAGGCGAGGTCGTCGATGCGCCCGCCGCCGCGGCCGGTGACCACGGAGGCGTCGGTGCCGCACAGGGCGGCGACCAGCACCCCGGCCGCCGTGGTGCCGCCGACGGAGATGTCGCCCAGGACCACCAGATCGGTCCCGGCGTCGGCCTCCTCGTCGGCGACGGCCATCCCGGCCCGGAAGGCGCGCTCGGCCTCCTCGGCGGTCAGGGCGTCCTCGGTGTCCAGGCGTCCGCCGGAGCGCCGCACCCGGTGGCGGGTGACCTCCCCGGGCAGCTCGCCCGGGTCGCAGTCCAGCGACATGTCGACGATCCGCAGCGGCACGCCGAAACGGCGTGACAGCACCGCCGCCGGACTCGTGCCGTCCAGGGCGGCGCGCACCAGGGCGTGCGCGCCCCCGGCGGGCCGGGCGGAGACACCCAGCTCCGCCACCCCGTGGTCCCCGGCGAACAGCACGGCCCTCGGCCGTGAGACCGGCTCCACGGGAACGCGGCCCTGCGCCGCCGCCAGCCACTCGCCCAGTTCGTCCAGCCGCCCCAGCGCCCCGGCCGGCAGGCCGGTCCGGGCGCGCCGCTCCTCGGCATCCCGGCGGACGCCGCTGTCGGGACGTTCGATGAGGTCGCCGAAGTCGTCGAGATTCAGGCTGCCGTCGCTCATGGGGCGACACTACCGTCCCCCGTACGGTCCCCGGCCGGCGCTCAGCCGCGCAGCGGCAGGGCCGTACCCGCCGTGACCAGCAGGACGTGCTCGCACTCGGCCGCCACCGCCGCGTTCAGCCGGCCCAGCTCGTCGCGGAAGCGGCGGCCGGCGGCGGTGGCGGGCACCACGCCCGAGCCGACCTCGTTGCTGACCGCCACCACCGTGCGGGAGGCGGCGCGGAAGGCCGAGACCAGGGCGCCGGTCCGCCCGGCCAGCGCGCGGGGGGCCTCGCCGCCGCCCCAGCGGTCGTCGTCCCAGGCGCCGGCGCGGTCCATCGCGTCGGTCAGCCACAGGGCCAGGCAGTCGACCAGTACCGGCGGGGCGTCCTCGGCGGTGAGCAGCGGCACCAGATCGCAGGTCTCGGCGGTGCGCCAGGAGGGCGGGCGGCGCTCCCGGTGGGCGGCCACCCGCGCCGCCCACTCCCGGTCGCCGTCCCGGGTGCCGCCCGTGGCGACGTAGAGCACGTCCGGGAAGGCCGCCAGCCGTCGCTCGGCCTCGGCGGACTTGCCCGAGCGCGCGCCGCCCAGGACCAGCGTGCGCCGGGGTGGATCGGGTACCGCCCGGTAGTCGCCGACCACCACCGTGGTGCCGTCCGGCTCGGTACGGGCCCCCGCGGCGGCCAGCCGCCGGTGCAGCTCCGGGCCGGGCGGCACGTCGTGGTCGATGTGGACGGCCAGCACGTCCGTGGTCGGGCCCACGGCCCCGGCCGCCCGCAGCCGGGCGAGCGCGTCGGGACGGCCCAGGACGTCCATCAGCACCAGGGCGTACGGGGTGCGGGAGCCGCCCGGCGGCTCCTGCGCGAGCCCGGCCCCCGGCGGCAGGTACAGCAGGCGCTCGCCGTCGGGCCCGCCGATCTCGTACCCGGTGCCCGGCGCGTCCAGCGCCACCGCCCGCACCCGGTGGCCGCTGATCAGCGTCAGCCTCCGCCCGTCCGGCACCCGCACCGGCACGGGCAGCCCGGCCGGGACCTCCGGGGCCGGCCCCCCGTGGGGGTGGGACAGCAGCACCTGCCGCACACCGTGCAGCGAGCTGCCCGCGCGGGCGGCCGCCAGAGCGGGGCCGGGGGTCAGGTCGAGCAGCAGGACGCCGTCCACGAGCAGCGCGGTCGCCGCCCGCGCCTTCGCACGGGCGGAGGTGGCACAGGCCGCGCAGGGACAGCCGGGCCGGGGGAGGCCGGCGGGGGCGCCGGTGCCGAGCAGAGTCAGTTCCACGGCACGATCGTCTCGCGCCCGCCGGGCCGCCGCGCGAGGGGGGGGCGGGGCCGGTCCGCGCGGATCGGCCGGGCAGGGCCTACTCTGCGGACAGCGGGACAGGATCTGTGGAACGTGAGGCCGCACCCGGCGCGGTACGGCACGGGGACGAGCCGCGGACAAGGCACGGACAAGGGACAGGGGAGGCGCACATGGCGTGGACGTGGCGGTTCGAGAAGGCCGACGGCACGGAGACGGAACCGGCCGTCCGGCCCGAGGAGTTCTCCACCCAGGGAGACGCGGAGAGCTGGATCGGCGAGACCTGGAGGGAACTGCTGGAGGGCGGCGTCGAGCAGGTGAGACTGCTGGAGGACGGCACCGAGATCTACGGGCCCATGAGTCTGGGCGCGGCCGGGGGGGCCTGAGGGACCGGGACCGGCGGGGACCGGCCCTCCCGGGCCGGTCCCGGGGCTCCGGGACCGTCAGCGCTCACCGAGGGTGACCGCGACGGTCCGCTCCTCGCCGTCGCGCCGGTAGACGATCTTCACCTCGTCGCCCGGCTCGCGGGAGGCCAGCGCCTCCGCCAGCGCGGTGGTGTCCGGGGTCTGCTCGCCGCCGAGCCCGACGATCACGTCGCCCGCCCGGAGCCCGGCCTCGTCCGCCGCGCCGCCTTCCCGGACCTCCACGATCGCGACCCCGGCGGGCCGGTAGTCGTCGCCCAGGACGGTGCGCACCGTCGCCTCGATCGCGGCCTCGTCGGAGTCGACCACCTCGCCGTGCTCGATCATCTGGTCGGCCAGGTGCCGGACGGTGTCGGAGGGGATGGCGAAACCCAGGCCCGGCGCCGTGCCGCCGTCCCCGCCGGGGGAGCGGGCGGCCAGAGTGGGTACGCCGATGACGCGGCCGGAGAGATCGACCAGCGCACCGCCGCTGTTGCCCGGGTTGATCGGGGCCGATGTCTGGATCAGGTTGCCGATGGTGGCCTCGGCGCTGCCCTCGCTGATGGCGCGGCCGGTGGCCGAGATGATCCCCTCGGTGACGCTTGAGGACAGCCCCAGCGGGTTTCCCATGGCCAGGACGATCTGGCCGACTTCCACCTCACCGGAGTCCCCGAAGGTCGCCGGGCGCAGGCCGCGGGGCGGGTCGGTGAGTTTCACCACCGCCAGGTCCTCCTCCGGGTAGCTGGCGACCAGCTCCGCGTCCAGCTCGTCCCGCCCGGTGGCCATGGTGATCCGGAACCGCTCGGTGTCCCCCACCACATGGGCGTTGGTGACGATATGGCCCTCGTCGTCGTAGACCACGCCCGAACCCAGCCCCTCCCGGGTGGTGACCTGGACGACGGACGGCAGGACCTGGTCCACCACCTTCTGGAAGGACTCCTGCAGATCGCCGGCCGCGGTCGGCACGGGAACGGTTGCGCTGGGGGAGGGCGAGGCGTCGGCGCCGCCGGAGGATTCCGAGCCGGTGCAGCCGGCGAGCAGCGCGGCGGCCGCGCACAGGGCGGCGGCGCCCGTGCGGCGCCCGCCGCGCAGTGGGGAACGGGTCATGGGAACGAGCGCCCCTTCGCTGGTCCTGCGCTGGTCTCCGCAGCCGGGTGCGACCGGACCGCGGAGCGTCCGCGTTCCCCCGGGAAGCCGCCGGAAACCGCGACGCGTCCGGCGGACGCGCGGAGCGCGCGGGGCGCGCGCGGGACCGGGGGCGCTCAGCCGCGCACGGCGCACAGGTGCAGCAGCGCCGCCACCGCACGGTACGGATCCGCGCTCCCGGCCCGCTCCTCGGCGGACAGCAGCCGCCGACCGGCCTCGCCGCCGGGCAGGGCACCGCCCTCACCGGTGAAGACCCGCACCCCGTACCACCGGTGCACCGGAGTGCTCATTCCGGCCAGGGTGGCGGTCAACGCCTCGCGGCGCAGGGCGCGCTCGGCCGGGTCGGGCGGGGCGAGGCGGGCGAGGGCACCGGACCAGTCGCCGGCCAGCCCCGGCCGCATGGCCGCCGCCTCGGTGTTGGGCACCAGCAGCGACAGCAGCCCGCCGGGGGCCAGTACCCGGCCCAGCCCGGCCAGCAGCGGGCCCACCTCGTCGCCGGGAGCCAGCACCCCGTGGCAGAGCACCACGTCGAAGGAGCCGGGCAGGAAGTGCGCGCCGGTGCTGCGGCTGTCGCCCGGGACGACGCGCGTCCGCTCCCGTATGCCCGCCGGCTCCCCCTCCAGGCACCGGCGTACGGCGTCCGCCCGCCCGGGGTCGGGCTCCAGCCCGGTCACCTCGTGCCCGGCGCGGGCCAGCGCCAGCGCCTGCGACCCGTCGCGCAGCGCCACGTCCAGGACACGCAGCCGCCGCCCCACGGGGAAGCGCGAGGTGATCTGCTCCTCGAGCTGCCGGGCGACCAGCGCCTGCCCCACGGCGTCGTCGTGGCGCAGACCGTCGCGGGGTGCGTCCGCGTGGTGCTCGTCGTGTCGTACGGCTGTGTCCATCGATGGGTCCGTCGGTGGTCCTCGGTGCTCCGCCGGGGCCGGGGTTCCGCCCCGTGCCCCGTCAGCGGCGCGGGGCCTCGCCGCGGGCGATCTGCGGCTTGGGCAGCCGCATACGGCGCATCTGGAGGGTGCGCATCAGCGCGTACGCCACCGAGCCCCGCCGGTTCTCGTCGGGGAAGCGCTCGGCCAGGGCCTTCTTCAGCCGGAAGCCGGTGAGGACGGAGTCGACGACGATCATCACGATGACGCCCAGCCACAGCAGCAGGGAGGCGTTCTTCACCTGCATCGACGGCATCATGCTCAGGATCAGGATGACCACGGCCAGCGGCAGGAAGAACTCCGCGACATGCCACTTGGCGTCGACGAAGTCACGGGCGTAGCGCCGCACCGGGCCGCGGTCGCGGGCCGGCAGGTAGCGCTCGTCGCCGCCGGCCAGGGCCTCGCGCTGCCGCGCCAGCTCGGCGCGGCGGGCCTCGCGGGCGCGCCGGGCGGCCTCCTTGCGGTCGGCCGGAGGTTTGGCCACGGCACGGCGCAGTGCCTCGGCCTCGCTGCGCTTGGGCGTGGGGCGGCCCTTGGGGGCCTGCGGGTCACGGCGCTGCCCGGTCGGCTCCGCGGCCTGGCCGGGAGATGCGGTCTGCTCATCACGAGAACGGCTTCGGAACACACCGCCAAGAGTACGGGGCGACCAGGTGTGACCCCCACCCCCACGGGGAACGATCCGGCAACGGCGGGTCGCCGTACCCCCTGCTACTTCCTGGGCGGGAGAAACACCGTTCGCCGATCGTCCTGGAGGAGGAGCACATCCGGGTCCGAACAGTGCGGTAATGGGAGCAGGGCCCGTAGGGTGGGACCTGTCGGTGTGCGAGGTTCAGTCCGTCTTCGAAGGGGGCGCGCGAAGCCCATGAGCGGTGTTATGAAGCGTATGGGGATGATCTTCCGCGCGAAGACCAACAAGGCCCTGGACCGGGCCGAGGATCCGCGCGAGACGCTCGACTACTCGTACCAGAAGCAGCTCGAACTGCTGCAGAAGGTGCGCCGCGGGGTCGCCGACGTGGCGACCTCCCGCAAGCGGCTGGAGCTCCAGCTCAACCAGCTCCAGGGCCAGTCCGCCAAGCTGGAGGAGCAGGGCCGCAAGGCGCTCGCCCTCGGCCGCGAGGACCTGGCGCGCGAGGCGCTCTCCCGCCGCGCCGCCCTCCAGCAGCAGGTGACCGATCTGGAGCAGCAGCACCAGACGCTCCAGGGCGAGGAGGAGAAGCTCACCCTCGCCGCCCAGCGCCTCCAGGCCAAGGTGGACGCCTTCCGCACCAAGAAGGAGACCATCAAGGCCACCTACACCGCCGCCCAGGCCCAGACCCGCATCGGCGAGGCCTTCTCCGGCATCTCGGAGGAGATGGGCGACGTCGGCCTGGCCGTCCAGCGGGCCGAGGACAAGACCGCGCAGCTCCAGGCCCGGGCCGGGGCGATCGACGAACTGCTCGCCTCGGGAGCCCTGGACGACTCCAGCGGACTGGCCAAGGACGACATCGCGGCCGAGCTGGACCGCATCTCCGGCGGCTCCGACGTGGAGCTGGAGCTCCAGCGCATGAAGGCCGAGCTGGCGGGCGGCACGGGCGGCGACCGGCAGGCCATCGAGGGCGGGCAGGACCAGGCCGCGCAGCCTCAGCAGCAGCCCCAGCAGGCACCGCGGTCCCAGGACACCCCCCGTTTCGACAAGCAGTAGCAGCAGCGGTACGCCGGGGGCATCACCCCCGGCGTACCGGGCACCCGTCCTCCGGGAAGCCCGGAAGGAGATCGCCGTGATCGTACGGATCATGGGTGAGGGGCAGGTCAGGCTGGACGACAGCCATCTGCCCGGCCTGAACGCACTGGACGACGAGCTGCTCCACGAGATGGAGCACGGTGACGATGCGGGCTTCCGCCGCACCTTCGACGCCCTGCTGGACGCCGTGCGCTCGCTGGGCGCGCCCCTGCCGGACGACGCACTGGAGTCCTCGGACCTGATCCTGCCCGAGCCCGGCGCCACGCTGGAAGAGGTGCGCGCCATGCTGGGCGAGGACGGCCTGTTCCCCGCCGACGCCCCCGCCTGAGGGGCCGGGAGCCCTCGCGGCGGCGGCCGCTACGGGAAGGCGGCGCAGGGGACGTACGGCGACGGCGGCCGCATCCCGCGCAGCCCCACCCAGCCCGCGGTGCCCGGCTCCAGTCCCGCGGCCAGACCGACGTCCAGCGCCCACTGCTGCTCGGCGGTCAGGCCCTCGATCCGCACCCGGCGGCCCTCGCCCGCCGCACCCAGGGCGGCGGTCAGCAGCCGGGTGGCCAGCCGTCGTGAGGTCGCGCCCAGCAGCTCCACCCGGACCTCGGAGCCCTCAGTGCCCCCGGTGCCCCCGGTGCCCCCGGAGAGGTAGCAGTAGCCGCTGCCGGCGAAGTCGTCGGTGACCAGCAGCCTGGCGTGGCGCGGCAGCTCCTCGTGGTCCGGCCCGTGGGCGCCGCCGCGCAGCCGCCGGTCCACCGAGTCCATCAGGTCGCGGTCTTTTGGGCCGCCCCCGGCCACCGCGCCGTCGGGGGCGGGTAGGGAGGCGGTCGAGACCTTCCCCGTCAGCCGGGTGGCCGGGTGCAGCTCCAGCCCCGCACGGCGGCAGACGCGGGCCGCGACCGGGTGGGGCGGCACCAGGGCGATCCCGCGCAGGCAGCCGCGGCCGTACTCCAGCGCACGCCCCAGCAGGGCCCCGCCCACGCCCCGGCCCCGAGCCTCGGGCAGCACGGCGAGCAGCGACAGCCCCCAGGTGCCCTCCCGGCGGGTGGACAGCACGACCCCGACGGGGCGCCCGGCGGCGTCCTCGGCCAGCCAGCAGCCGCCGGGATCGGTACGGGCCAGATGGCGGGCGTGGTGCGGGCGGCGGACGGCCGGGGCGGGCAGCGGCGCGTCCCCGTGCGGCCCGCCGCACGGGGACGCGGGTGCCGGAAGGGCGGCGTCCGCGACGAACCGCACGGCCTGGGCGTCGTCCTCGCGGTCGCGTACCGGGCGCAGCAGCATGACGGCCATCCTGGCCGACCGCGCCGCGCCCGGTCACGCGCGTCGCGCGGAACGCCCGGGCATCACGGCAGGGCGAGCATCCGCTCCAGGGCCAGCTTGGCGAACTTCTCGGTCTCCGTGTCGACCTGGATGCGGTTGACGACCTTGCCGTCGGCCAGCGACTCCAGGGCCCACACCAGGTGGGGCAGGTCGATCCGGTTCATGGTCGAGCAGAAGCAGACCGTCCGGTCCAGGAAGACGACCTCCTTGCCGTCGGGGGCGAAGCGGTTCGCCAGCCGGCGCACCAGGTTCAGCTCGGTGCCGATCGCCCACTTGGAGCCGGCCGGGGCCGCTTCCAGGGTCTTGATGATGTGCTCGGTGGAGCCGACGTGGTCGGCCGCCGCGACGACCTCGTGGCGGCACTCGGGGTGCACCAGCACGTTGATGCCGGGGACGCGCTCGCGCACGTCGTTCACCGAGTCCAGCGTGAAGCGCCCGTGCACCGAGCAGTGGCCGCGCCACAGGATCATCCTCGCCGCCCGAAGCTCCCCGGCGGTCAGACCGCCGTTCGGCTTGTGCGGGTTGTAGACGACGCAGTCCTCCAGGGACATCCCCATGTCCCGCACGGCGGTGTTGCGGCCCAGGTGCTGGTCGGGCAGGAACAGCACCTTCTCCCCCTGCCCGAAGGCCCAGTCCAGCGCCCGCCCGGCGTTGGAGGAGGTGCAGATGGTGCCGCCGTGCCGGCCGGTGAAGGCCTTGATGTCGGCCGAGGAGTTCATGTAGGAGACCGGGACGGTGGTGTCGGCGACGCCCGCCTCGGTCAGTACGTCCCAGCACTCGGCGACCTGCTCGGCGGTGGCCATGTCCGCCATGGAGCAGCCCGCGGCCAGGTCGGGCAGGACGACCTGCTGCCGGTCGGAGGTGAGGATGTCGGCGGACTCGGCCATGAAGTGCACGCCGCAGAAGACGATGTACTCCGCCTCCGGGCGGGCGGCGGCGTCCCGGGCGAGCTTGAAGGAGTCGCCGGTGACGTCGGCGAACTGGATGACCTCGTCGCGCTGGTAGTGGTGGCCGAGCACGAAGACCTTCTCGCCCAGCCGCTCCTTCGCCGCGCGGGCGCGCTCGATCAGGCCGGGGTCCGACGGGGAGGGCAGGTCGCCGGGGCACTCCACTCCGCGCTCGCTCCTCGGGTCGGAGTCGCGGCCGAGGAGGAGCAGGGCCAGCGGGGTCGGCTGGACATCCAGGGCGTCCCCGGGGGTGGCCGGGACGGGGGCGGAAGGCGGGGCGGTGTTCACGGCACGCACCCTTTCATCGGCTCAGCGGGTCTTTTCGTCGGATTGACGCTATCTATCATAACCCCTTCACGTCATATTGACGATGCCGATCGCGTCAGTGTGACGCATCCCCGCCCGTGCGCGCGGGAGTGACCGCCGGGCGCCGGGTATGCGAGCATGAAAGACGCAAAGACGCGCCCGGCCTGGAATGAAACCGGGAAGCCGCCTGTTGAGCAGGCGGCAGAGCAGTCCGTACAACCCGGGAGAGAAGCAGATGTCCGTATCGGACGAGACCGCTGTGACGACTGACGGAATCATCCTGTCCGACGCCGCCGCGGCGAAGGTCAAGAACCTGCTCGAACAGGAGGGCCGCGAGGACCTGGCCCTGCGCGTCGCCGTTCAGCCCGGCGGCTGCTCCGGCCTGCGGTACCAGCTCTTCTTCGACGAGCGGTCGCTGGACGGCGACGTCGTCAAGGAGTTCGACGGTGTCCGCGTCGTGACCGACCGGATGAGCGCCCCGTACCTGGGCGGCGCCTCCATCGACTTCGTCGACACCATCGAGAAGCAGGGCTTCACCATCGACAACCCGAACGCCACGGGCTCCTGCGCCTGCGGCGACTCCTTCAGCTGAGCCGCTCCGGCCGAGCTGCCCGCCGGTACCGGCGTACACGGCATGCCGAAGGCGGCGGCCCCCCGACCGGGGGGCCGCCGCCTTCGGCATGCCGTTTCCGGCACGTCGCACGTCATGCGGGGAAGGAGAGGCGGAGGGCGCGGGCCGGGCGGGCGGCGGGGCCCTCCCCCTCGCTCCTCACTCCCGCGGAGCGCCCTCGGGAAGCCGCTCGCCCTCCTCGTCCAGGAGCTCGCGGTCGCCGACCGGCTCGTCGAGCCCCACCTCCACGGTCATGTCCTTGGCGATCATCACACAGGCCTTGCCCGGCTCCCGGGGCTCGCCGGTGATCCGCACCGTCACCTTCCCGGCGCCCTCCTCGGCGCTCGCGCTGTACTCGTCGCACACCCCGCCCCAGAAGTGGACCGTGAGCGTGCGGTCCTTCGGCCCGTACTCCTCGACGTAGGTGGCGGTCCTGATCCGCTCCTCGGGACGCGGGCCCGGCGCACCCGGCGCGGACGTGGGGGTGTCGCCGTCCCCGGAGGAGGGCGGCGCCAGGAACTCCGGCTCCACCGCCGGGTGGGCCACCGTGTGCGTCCCCCCGCCCGTCGGCGCCACCTCGAACAGCCAGGACGGAACGAGCAGTTCGCGCCCCTGCGAGGAGTACGCCGACAGCCCGAACGCCGCCCCCGTCACCTCCACCGGCTCGCTGTCCCCGGCCGGGCCGCAGGGCTCGGGACCACCCGCGCCGCCAGGCCGCTCCGGATCGCCGTCGGCGGGCGGGACGTCTCCCGGCCCCCCGGCCCCCGGCCCGGCGCTCCCCGGCTCCGCCTTCGGCCCGCCCTTCTCCGGCGGCCCGGAGCACTTCAGGCCCAGGTCCACCCGGCCGCCGCGCTCGTTGAGCGCGGCCAGGGCCTCCCCGGCGTCCATGACCGGATACTCGGCGCCACCGTCCGCCTTCGCCAGCGCGGCCGCCCGCCCGCTGCCGCTCGCCAGCGCGCCCCCGTGGCCGACACCGATCTCGGTCGTCCAGCCGTGGACGGGCAGCCCGTCCTGCCGGGGCTCGACGCGGACGATCCGCAGCCCGCCCCGCTCCTGCCCGGCGTCCACCTCGGCGCCCTCCAGGCCGAGGGCCTCCACCACGGGCCGGGCCGCCTCCTTCGCCTCCTTCTCGGAGATCTCCCCGGCCTTCAGCGGCACCGCGCCGGTGAACGACCAGGCGCCCGAGGCGGTGTCCACGGTCAGGCGCCTGTCCTCGCCGCCGACCGTCCAGGAGCCGTCCTTCCCGCGGACCTCGCCGCGCACCTCCAGCGCCTTCGCCAGCTCGGCCACCTCGTCCTCGCCGACCTTCCCGGCGGGCCGGTAGACCGGGGCCGAGGCGGGGCCGTCGGGCAGGGGAACGGACGCCTTGTAGACCGGGCCGCCGGGGGCCGGCTCGCCGGGCGCGATCCCGCGCTCCGGCGCGGCGGCGCGGGCCTGCCCGTAGCCGTCCAGGACCAGCGGCGCGGGCCTGTCCCGGTCGCTCTGCCGGGCCGCGTCCGAGGCCCCGCCGCTCCCGGCGGTCGAGGCCCAGTACGCGCCGCCGCCTCCGGCCAGCAGGACGGCGAGGGCCACCGAGACGGTCGTCAGCCCGCGTCGCCGGGTTCGGGTGGATTCCGGGGTGTGGTCGGCGCTCACCGCATCGCTCCTTCGGGTTCCGTGCACCGTGTGCCCGCATGCCGCGCGTCCCCGGTGCCCTGTCTTCCAGCCGTGCGCCGATGTGACGGGAGCGGGCCGCGGACGGTTCCACCGGCGCGCGGCCGTGGGGGAAAGTGACGCAGGGGGTGGGCGGGAGCAGCCGAGGAAGTAGCGTGGTGCATCCGCAGTCCCGCCTCCCCAGGAGCAGCCCGCCGTGCGTATCGCAGTCACCGGCTCCATCGCCACCGACCATCTGATGACCTTCCCCGGCCGCTTCGCCGACCAGCTCGTCGGCGACCGGCTCCACACGGTGTCACTGTCCTTCCTGGCCGACGCGCTCAACATCCGGCGCGGCGGCGTCGGCGCGAACATCAGCTTCGGCATGGGCCAGCTCGGGGTGCGCCCGATCCTCGTGGGAGCGGCGGGCGCCGACTTCGAGGAGTACCGCGCCTGGCTGGAGCGGCACGGCGTGGACACCGCGTCGGTGCGCATCTCCGAGATCCTGCACACCGCGCGCTTCGTGTGCACCACCGACACCGACCACAACCAGATCGGCACCTTCTACACCGGCGCCATGAGCGAGGCCCGGCTGATCGAGCTCAAGACGGTCGCCGACCGGGTCGGCGGGCTGGACCTGGTCCACATCGGAGCGGACGACCCCGAGGCGATGATGCGCCACACCGAGGAGTGCCGCACCCGCTCCATCCCCTTCGCCGCCGACTACTCCCAGCAGCTCGCCCGGATGGAGGGGGAGGAGATCCGCGGACTCACCGAGGGCGCGGCCTACCTGTTCACCAACGAGTACGAGGCCGGGCTGGTGGAGTCCAAGACCGGCTGGAGCGCGCAGGACATCCTCGACCGGGTCGGCGTCCGTGTCACCACACTGGGTGCCAGAGGGGTCCGCATCGAGCGGGCGGGCCGGGAGGCTCTCACCGTCCCCTGCCCCGACGAGGAGGCCAAGGTCGATCCGACGGGCGTCGGCGACGCCTTCCGGGCCGGCTTCCTGTCGGGCCTGGCCTGGGACCTCGGGCTGGAACGCGCCGCACAGATCGGCTGCATGCTCGCCACGCTGGTGATCGAGACGCTGGGCACCCAGGAGTACGAGCTGAAGCGCTCCCACTTCCTGGAGCGCTTCACCAAGACCTACGGCGAGGACGCCGCGGCCGAGGTGCGGGTCCGCCTGTCCTGAGCGGCCCCCGGGCCCCGGCGGGGACCGGGGCGCGGGGGATCATCAGGCGGTGCGGCGCACCCGGTAGGTGTGGCCCCGTACGCCCAGGTACTCGTGACCGCGCATCTCGCACCAGGCCGGGACGTCCAGCCGGGCCGCCTCGTCGTCGGCGAGCAGCAGGACCGTGCCGCCCACCGGCACCCGGTCGATCACCTTCGCCAGCTCGATCACCGGGATCGGGCAGCGCTTGCCCCGGGAGTCGACGGTGAGCGCCGCCTCCCGGCCGGGGGCCGCGGCCTTTGGTCCGCCGTTCCCCTCACCCTCCCCGCCGCCGCCCTGCCCGCCGCCCGCCCCGGCCCTCCCGGCCGGGGCGGAGGAGGGCGCCCGGAGCCCGTCGCGCACCTCCCGCACCGCTTCCGGCAGCACCGCCAGGAAGGCGTCGACGTCCGTCTCGGCCGTGCCCGGCGGCAGCGAGACCCGGACGTTGCCCTCCGAGAGCACCCCCATCGCGCGCAGCACATGACTGGGGGTCAGCGTGCCGGAGGTGCACGAGGAGCCGGAGGAGACCGAGAACCCCGTCCGGTCCAGGGCGTGGAGCAGCGCCTCACCGTCCACGTACAGGCAGGAGAACGTCACCACGTGCGGCAGCCGGCGCACCGGATCACCCACCACCTCCACGTCCGGCACCAAGGCGGGCACCTCGGCGCGTACGCGGTCCACCAGGGCGCGCAGCCGTGCCGCCTCGGTGTCCGCCCCCGCCCGCACCGCCCGCAGCGAGGCCGCCGCCGCCACGATCGCGGGGAGGTCGGCGAAGCCGGGGGAGCGACCCGACTCCCGCTCGTCCGCCGGGGCCGGGGGGGCGAACCGCGCCCCCTTGCGCACCGCCAGCAGACCGACCCCGCCCGGGCCGCCCCACTTGTGCGCACTGGCCGCCAGCAGCGACCACCGCCCGGGCACCGGGCCCCACGCCAGCGACTGGGCGGCGTCCACCAGCAGCGGCACCCCGGCATCGGCGCAGGCCCCGGCCACCTCCTCCACCGGCTGCTCGGTGCCCACCTCGTGGTTGGCGGACTGCAGGCAGGCCAGCGCGGTCCCTCCCTCCGGGGAGCCGCTCTCCCGCAGCGCCGCGCCGAAGGCCGCCGCGTCCACCCGCCCCGTGCGGTCCACCGGCACCCGGACCACCGTCCCGCCGCCGGCCTCGTGGGCCCCGGCGGCGTGGAGCACGGCGGAGTGCTCCACCGCGGAGACCACCAGGGCGCGGCCGGCCCGCCGCCTCCCGGCGAGCGCGCCCGCGATGCCGGTGTGCAGGGAGCGGGTGCCCGACGGGGTGAAGACCAGTTCGTCCGGGCGGCATCCCACCGCCTCGGCCGCCGCCTCGCGCGCCGCGTCCAGCAGCAGCCGGGCCCGCCGTCCCTCCCGGTGCAGCCGGGCGGGATCGGCCCAGCCCTCGTCGAGCGCGGCGAGCAGTGCCTGGCGGGCGACGGGGTGGAGGGGGAGCGAGGAGGCTGCGTCGAAGTAGGGCACACCGGCACGCTAACGCGCCCGACGCGCCGCGTGCCGCCGGGGCCGTACGGGTCGTGGAGGCGGTTGCTCCGTCTTTGGTCCCGCCCCCGTTCTGCCCCCGTTCCGCCCCCGTTCCGCCCCCGTTCCGCCCCGTCCCGGGCCGGTCCCGCCCCGATCCCACCCCATCGGAGGGCCGCGCGGCGCGTTGGGCACCCTCCCCGCGCGACCCCAAAAAGCGTCCAGTAGGGTTTGCTCCGCATAAACATCCAAACCCCTGCCCGCGCCAGGGCCGGCGCCCGACCACACACGGCCGAGCCCGGGCCGAGCGGGCGAGACTCTCGGGAAGGCGCTACGTGAGTCCCAACGGCTCCGACCGCTCGTCGCGGCGCCCGATGCGGCGGAAGCTGCCGCAGGCGCTTGCTGCGGGCCTGGTCCTGGCGACCGCCACCGGTTGCACATACAAGGACTTCCCCCGCCTCGGCATGCCCACCCCGGTCACGGAGGAGGCGCCGCGGATCCTCTCCCTGTGGCAGGGCTCGTGGGCGGCAGCGCTCGCGGTGGGCGTCCTGGTGTGGGGCCTGATCCTGTGGTGCGTCATCGTCTACCGGCGCACCAGGACCAAGGTCGAGGTACCTCCGCAGACCCGGTACAACATGCCCATCGAGGCGTTGTACACGGTGGTTCCGCTCATCATCGTCTCGGTGCTCTTCTACTTCACGGCCCGTGACGAGACCAAGCTCCTGGAGCTTTCCGAGAAGCCGGACCACGTGATCAACGTGGTCGGCTACCAGTGGAGCTGGGGCTTCAACTACCTGGAGGACGTGGACGGCGACACCTCCACGTCCAACGCGGACGCCGACGAGCTCTCCGGCATCCCCGCCGAGATGCTCGAGGCCGTCCCCGAGGGCGCCGAGGGCGTCTACACGGTGGGCACGCCGGGCGACCGGAACCCGCAGACCGGCAACCCCGGCCCGACGCTGTGGCTGCCCAAGGGCGAGAAGGTCCGGTTCATCCTGACCTCGCGCGACGTCATCCACTCCTTCTGGGTCGTGCCGTTCCTGTTCAAGCAGGACGTCATCCCCGGTCACACCAACCAGTTCGAGGTGACCCCCGAGAAGGAGGGCACCTTCCTGGGCAAGTGCGCCGAGCTGTGCGGCACGGACCACGCCCGGATGCTGTTCAACGTGAAGGTCGTCTCCCCGGAGCGCTACCAGCAGCACCTGGAGGAACTGGCGGAGAAGGGCCAGACCGGCTACATCCCGGCGGGCGGAGCCCGCCAAGAACGAGAAGGCCAGTAACCCGTGAGCATCCTCAACGAATCCCAGGGTGCCGCCGCGACGTCGGACCAGCCGGCGGCGACCCCCGCGCCCCCGCGCCGCAGCCGGCGCGGCAACCGTGTGATCCAGTGGCTGACCACCACCGACCACAAGACGATCGGCACGCTCTACCTGGTCACCTCGTTCTTCTTCTTCTGCGTCGGCGGCGTGCTGGCACTGGTCATGCGTGCCGAGCTGGCCCGTCCGGGCCTGCAGGTCATGTCGAACGAGCAGTTCAACCAGGCGTTCACCATGCATGGCACGATCATGCTGCTGATGTTCGCCACCCCGCTGTTCGCCGGCTTCGCGAACTGGATCATGCCGCTGCAGATCGGCGCGCCCGACGTGGCGTTCCCGCGGCTGAACATGTTCGCCTACTGGCTGTACCTCTTCGGTTCGCTGATCGCGGTGGGCGGCTTCCTCACCCCCGACGGCGCCGCGAGCTTCGGCTGGTTCGCCTACACCCCGCTGAGCGACGTGGTCCACAGCCCGGGCGTCGGCGGCGACATGTGGATCATGGGTCTGACCTTCTCCGGCTTCGGCACGATCCTGGGTTCGGTCAACTTCATCACCACGATCATCTGCATGCGCGCACCCGGCATGACGATGTTCCGGATGCCGATCTTCACCTGGAACGTGCTGCTGACCGGTGTGCTGGTCCTGCTGGCCTTCCCGGTGCTGGCCGCGGCGCTGTTCGCGCTCGAGGCCGACCGCAAGTTCGGCTCGCACATCTTCGACCCGTCCAACGGCGGCGCGCTGCTGTGGCAGCACCTGTTCTGGTTCTTCGGCCACCCCGAGGTCTACATCATCGCGCTGCCGTTCTTCGGCATCGTCTCCGAGGTCATCCCGGTCTTCAGCCGCAAGCCGATCTTCGGCTACATCGGCCTGGTGGCCGCGACGATCGCGATCGCGGGTCTGTCGATCACCGTGTGGGCGCACCACATGTACGTCACCGGCGGTGTGCTGCTGCCGTTCTTCTCCTTCATGACGTTCCTGATCGCGGTGCCCACCGGCGTGAAGTTCTTCAACTGGCTGGGCACGATGTGGAAGGGCTCGCTGAGCTTCGAGACGCCGATGCTCTGGACGATCGGCTTCCTGGTCACCTTCCTCTTCGGCGGTCTGACCGGCGTCATCCTGGCCTCCCCGCCGCTGGACTTCCACGTCTCCGACAGCTACTTCGTGGTGGCGCACTTCCACTACGTGGTCTTCGGCACGGTCGTCTTCGCGATGTTCGCCGGCTTCCACTTCTGGTGGCCGAAGTTCACCGGGAAGATGCTCGACGAACGGCTGGGCAAGATCACCTTCTGGACGCTGTTCATCGGTTTCCACGGCACCTTCCTGGTCCAGCACTGGCTGGGCGCGGAGGGCATGCCGCGCCGGTACGCCGACTACCTGGCGGCCGACGGCTACACCGCGCTGAACACCTTCTCGACGATCAGCTCGTTCCTGCTGGGCATGTCGGTCCTGCCGTTCTTCTACAACGTCTGGAAGACGGCGAAGTACGCGCCGAAGATCACCGTGGACGACCCGTGGGGCTACGGCCGCTCGCTGGAGTGGGCGACCTCCTGCCCGCCGCCGCGGCACAACTTCGTCTCCATGCCGCGGATCCGCTCCGAATCCCCGGCGTTCGACCTGCACCACCCGGAGATCGCGGCCCTCGACCAGCTCGAGAACACCGAAGGTCCCGAGGGCCCGGCCCTCTCCGGTGCCAAGGAGGCCGGCAAGTGAAGATCCAGGGACGCATGTTCATCTGGCTGTCGGTCTTCATCCTGGCCGTCGCCGTCATCTACGGCTTCTGGGCCAAGGAGCCGGTCGGCACCACCGCGCTCTTCATGTCCTTCGGCCTGTCGATCATGGTCGGCTACTACCTGGCCTTCACCGCCCGGCGAGTGGACACCGGGGCGCAGGACAACAAGGACGCGGACGTCGCCGACGACGCCGGCGAGCTGGGCTTCTTCAGCCCGCACAGCTGGCAGCCGCTCGTCCTGGCCGCGGGCGGCGCGTTCGCCTTCCTCGGCGTGGCCATCGGCTGGTGGCTGGTCTACATCTCCGCGCCGCTGCTGCTCATCGGCCTGTTCGGCTGGGTCCTCGAGTACTACCACGGCGAGAACCAGAACCAGTGAAACGGTAGGGAGCCAGAAGCCCTACCCCCTCACGCACGGGTCATCTCCGGACACACTCCGGAGATGACCCGTTCGTACGTATCCGGCTCGTCCGTTCCGAGCAGCGTTCCTACCGTGGCAGCATGAGTCGTGGATCACGCAGGACGGCAATGACCTGCTTCCTGATACTCGTTCCGCTCACGGTGGGACCCGCCGCGTGCAGCAGCGGTGAGCGGCCTCAGGACGCGGCCCCCTACGACGCCACCGCGCACGTCTCGCTGAACACCGGCGAGGACGGCCGTGCCGCGGACCCGGACGAGCCCCTTGAGATCACCACCCGCGACGACAGCCGCATCACGGACGTCCGCGCGGTCGACACGGTGGGCCGCCGCCTGAAGGGCGCGCTGACCGCCGACGGCTCCCGCTGGCGCAGTGACACCCCGCTGGCCGGCGCCATGCGCTACACCGTCGTCGTCAGCACCGAGCGCGACGACGGCTCCCCGGGCCGCCGCACCGCCGAACTCACCACCCGGCCGGCGACCGGTGGCAAGAGGCTGGAGGTGGACCTCGGGCCGCAGAACGGCACCTACGGCGTCGGCCAGCCGATCACCGCCGAACTCAGCCGGCCGGTCAGGGACGCCCGGCAGCGCGCGATCGTGGAACGCGCGCTGACGGTGGAGTCCTCGCCAGCCGTCGAGGGCTCCTGGCGCTGGATGGACGACCACACGCTCCACTACCGCCCGCGCTCCTACTGGCCCGCGCACGCCACCGTCGAGGTGCGCGGCAGCCTGGAGGGCGTGTGGATCAGGGACGGGCTGCGTGGCGGGAAGGCGGAGCCGGTGCGCATCCGGACCGGCGACCGCGTCGAGGCCGTCGTCGACATCGACGGGACGGAGATGACCGTCCGGAAGAACGGCGAGGTCGTCCGGACCGTCCCGGTCACCACCGGCAAGCCCGGATTCCGCACCCGCGAGGGCGTCAAGGTGGTGCTCGGCCGGCAGGCCGCCGTACGTATGACCGGCACCAGCATCGGCATCCCGGCGGGCAGCGCCGAATCCTACGACCTGGACGTCCAGTGGGCCGTGCAGCTCACCGACAGCGGTGAGTTCGTCCACGCCGCGCCCTGGTCGGCGGCGCACCACGGCAGGGGCAACGTCAGCCACGGCTGCACCGGCATGAGCACCGACAACGCCCGCTGGTTCTTCGACAACGTCCGCCAGGGCGACATCGTCCGGCATGTGGGAGGGGACGGGCCGAGGATGCCGGCCTTCGGCAACGGCCTCGGCGACTGGAACCTCTCCTGGGAGCAGTGGCGCAGGGGCAGTGCCCTGAGCTGACCGGCCGACCGGCCCCGGAAGAAGCAGAGGTCGCCCGAACGAGTCAAGGGCCGCCGCCGGCACCCCGGGGTGCCGGCGGCGGCCCTTCGTCCGTGAGCGGACTGTCAGGCGGCCGCGTGCTCGTCGCGGCGCAGCAGCCCGGCCAGGGCGTCGGCCAGGAGCACCGGGTCCACCGGGTGCGCAACGGCTGCCTCCGCCCGGCTCCAGGTGGCCAGCCAGGCGTCCTGCGGGCGGCCGATCAGCAGCAGGACGGGCGGGCAGTCGAAGATCTCGTCCTTGATCTGGCGGCACACGCCCATCCCGCCGGCGGGCACCGCCTCGCCGTCCAGGACGCAGACGTCGATGCCGCCCTCCTCCAGGGCCGCGAGCACGGCGGGAAGCGTGGCGCACTCCACGTACCGGACCGGCGGTACGTCGGCGGCCGGTCGGCGCCCGGCGGCCAGCCGCACCTGCTCGCGGGTGTTGGCGTCGTCACTGTAGACCAGCACCGTGGCGGTCGGCTGCATGGTTCCTCCGTGTCCTCGGGGACGTCCCTCGGGGCGTCTCGGGGTGTCTCAAAGGTCCACGGGCCCGTGGAGCACGGACCCCCGGGCCGCGTATGCCGTCGTTGGCGGATGCTACTCCCTCCCGGCCTCCCGCGTCAGGGATCCGGAAGGCCCGGAGATGGGTCGTCTGAGCAGGACGTGGGCGGTTGACACACCGAACAGGACCCCCGGGGCGAGGGCCGGATAAGCGACCGACATAATGTCGGCGTGGCGACAGCAACAGCAGTAGATACCGGGCACGCGCACCCGTCGGTCAACAGGCCGAACCTCACCAGCGTCGGAACCATCATCTGGTTGAGTTCCGAGCTGATGTTCTTCGCGGCCCTCTTCGCGATGTACTTCACCCTCCGGTCGGTGACGGGAGCCGAATACTGGACGGAACGGGCGGACATCCTGAACCTCCCGTTCGCGGCGACGAACACCACGATCCTGGTGCTCTCCTCCCTGACCTGCCAGCTCGGTGTCTTCGCCGCCGAGCGCGGTGACGTGAAGAGGCTGCGCCTGTGGTTCGTCATCACGTTCGTCATGGGTGCGATCTTCATCGGCGGCCAGGTCTTCGAGTACACCGAGCTGGTCCACGAGGGCGTCTCCATCTCCTCGGGGCCGTACGGGTCGGCGTTCTACCTGACCACCGGCTTCCACGGCCTCCACGTGACGGGCGGCCTGATCGCCTTCCTGTTCGTCCTCGGCCGGACGTACATGGCACGGCGCTTCACGCACCACCAGGCCACCGCGGCCATCGTGGTGTCCTATTACTGGCACTTCGTCGATGTCGTCTGGATCGGCCTCTTCGCCACCATCTACCTGATCAAGTGATCAGGCAGTACAGCCAGAAGCATCGACGCAGAAGATCCTGACACCGGGGTAATCCGTGAAAAAGCTCTCCGCACGACGGCGCCATCCGCTGGCGGCGCTCGTCGTCCTAATCTTCGCGCTGGCGGTCACCGGGGGGCTGTACGCCGCGTTCGCCCCCGCGGACGAGGCGAAGGCCGACACCTCGGCCGCGTCCTCGCAGTCTCTCGCCATCGAGGAGGGTGAGAAGCTCTACGCCACCGGCTGCTCCAGTTGCCACGGAACCGGCGGCCAGGGCACGAGTGACGGTCCCAGCCTCGTGGGCGTCGGTGCCGCCGCCGTGGACTTCCAGGTGGGCACCGGCCGCATGCCGGCCCAGTCCCCGGGTGCCCAGGCACCCAAGAAGCCGCAGGTCTACACGCAGGCGCAGATCGACCAGCTCGCGGCGTACGTCGCCTCGCTGGGCCCCGGTCCGAGCATCCCGACCGAGGAGCAGTACGACCCCGCGGGCGCCGACAGCGCCGCGGGCGGCGAGCTGTTCCGCACCAACTGCTCGCAGTGCCACAACTTCACCGGTGAGGGCGGCGCCCTCACCAACGGCAAGTACGCTCCCTCGCTCGACGGCGTCTCCGACAAGCACATCTACGAGGCGATGCTGACCGGCCCGCAGAACATGCCCGCCTTCCCCGACTCGGTGCTGCCGGAGAAGGAGAAGAGGGAGATCATCGCCTACGTCAACGACGTCCAGGGCGAGGACGAGAAGTCCCCCGGCGGCTTCAAGCTGGGCGGTTTCGGCCCGGTCGCCGAAGGCATGTTCGCGTGGACGATCGTCCTCGCTCTTCTGATCGGCGTCGCCGTGTGGGTCGCGGCGCGTACCGCCAAGGCCAGGAAGTCATGAGTAGCCACACCGGATCCCACGACGTGCCAGACGAGAACCTGCCGGAAGGGCGCGAGGGCGCCCACGGCAAGGAGGCGGCCAGGGCGGAGAACCCGTTCGCCGACCCCGGGCTGCCACCCCACGAGCCGCGTGTCCAGGACATCGACGAGCGGGCCGCCAAGCGCTCCGAGCGCACCGTCGCCCTGCTGTTCACGGTCTCCATCCTGGCCACCATCGGCTTCATCGCCTCCTATGTGATCTTCCCGATCGACCAGTACGTCTTCATCTGGCCGCTCGGTGAGATCAGCGCCCTGAACTTCTCACTGGGCATGACGCTGGGCGTCGCCCTGTTCTGCATCGGCGCCGGCGCGGTCCACTGGGCCCGCACGCTGATGTCGGACCACGAGCTGATCGGCGAGCGCCACCCGGTCGAGGCGGACGAGCCGACCCGTACGCAGGTCCTCGCCGACTTCTCCCAGGGCGCCAAGGAGTCGCAGCTCGGCCGACGCAAGCTGATCCGCAACACCATGTTCGGCGCGCTGGCCGTGGTGCCGCTCTCCGGCGTGGTGCTGCTGCGCGACCTCGGTCCGCTGCCCGAGGACAAGCTGCGCCACACTGCCTGGGCGAGGGGCAAGCTGCTCGTCAACCAGAACACCGACGAGCCGCTGCGTCCCGAGGACATCACCGTCGGCTCCCTGGTCTTCGCCAAGCCCGAGGGCCTGGAGGAGGGCACCCACGAGTTCATGGCGGAGATCGCCAAGGCCGCGGTCATGCTCGTCCGCCTGGAGCCGAAGGACATCAAGGACAGGCAGGAACTGGACTGGTCCCACGAGGGCATCGTGGCCTACTCCAGGATCTGCACCCACGTCGGCTGCCCGGTCACCCTGTACGAGCAGCAGACCCACCACGTGCTGTGCCCGTGCCACCAGTCGACGTTCGACCTGGCCGACGGCGCGCGTGTGATCTTCGGCCCGGCCGGCCACCCCCTGCCGCAGCTGCGGATCAGTGTCAACGAAGACGGCTACCTCGAGGCGCAGGGCGACTTCGCGGAGCCCGTCGGCCCGAGCTTCTGGGAGCGCGGATGAGTACTGCAGGCGACGCCCCGGAGCGCCGGGGCAAGGCGCCCGCCGGTGAGCGGGTAGCGGACTGGGCCGACGGCCGGCTGGGTGTCTACAGCCTGGCCAAGGCCAACATGCGGAAGATCTTTCCGGACCACTGGTCCTTCATGCTCGGAGAGGTCTGCCTCTACACCTTCATCATCCTCCTTCTGACCGGTGTCTACCTGACGCTGTTCTTCAACCCGAGCATGGGCGAGGTGGAGTACCACGGCGCCTACGTGCCCATGCAGGGCGTGCACATGTCGGAGGCCTACGCCTCGACCCTGGACATCAGCTTCGACGTCCGCGGCGGTCTGCTCATGCGGCAGATCCACCACTGGTCCGCGCTGATGTTCCTGGTGGGCATCTTCGTCCACATGATGCGCGTCTTCTTCACCGGCGCGTTCCGCAAGCCGCGTGAGATCAACTGGCTGTTCGGCTTCCTGCTGCTGGTGCTGGCCATGTTCACCGGCTTCACCGGCTACTCCCTGCCGGACGACCTGCTCTCGGGAACCGGTGTCCGCTTCATGGAGGGCGCGGTCCTGTCCGTGCCGGTGGTCGGCACCTACCTCTCCTTCTTCCTCTTCGGAGGGGAGTTCCCGGGAACGGACATCATCCCGCGGTTCTACGTGGCCCACATCCTGCTGCTGCCCGGCATCATGCTGGCTCTGGTGGTGGCCCACCTGATCCTGGTCTTCTACCACAAGCACACCCAGTTCGCCGGTCCCGGACGGACCGAGAAGAACGTCGTCGGCATGCCGCTGCTGCCGGTCTACATGGCCAAGGCGGGAGGCTTCTTCTTCCTGGTCTTCGGTGTCATCTCGGTCATCGCCGCGACGTTCACCATCAACCCGGTCTGGGTGCTGGGCCCGTACCGGCCGGACCAGGTGTCCACCAACGCGCAGCCCGACTGGTACATGGGCTTCTCCGAGGGACTGATCCGCGCGATGCCCGCGTGGGAGATGGTGCTGCCCGGCGGCTACACCCTCAACCTGGGCGTGGCCATCCCGCTGGTGATCATCTTCCCGCTGGTCCTGACGTCGATCGCGGTGTACCCGTTCATCGAGTCCTGGATCACCGGCGACAAGCGCGAGCACCACATCCTGGACCGCCCGCGCAACGCCCCGACGCGCACCGGGTTCGGCGCGGCCTGGATCAGCCTGTACTTCCTGCTGCTGGTCGGTGGCGGCAACGACCTGTGGGCGACCCACTTCAACCTGTCGATCAACGCCATCACCTGGTTCGTCCGGATCGGCTTCTTCGTGGTGCCCGTGGTCGTCTTCATCGTCACCAAGCGGATCTGCCTGGGACTGCAGCGGCGCGACCGGGAGAAGGTGCTGCACGGCCGCGAGAGCGGCATCATCAAGCGGCTGCCGCACGGTGAGTTCGTCGAGGTGCACGAGCCGCTCTCCCAGGAGCAGCTGCACACGCTCACCGCGCACGAGCAGCCCAAGCCGCTGGAGATCGGCCCGGAGACGGACGAGAACGGCGTGCGGCGCAAGGTCGGTCCCGTCG
Source organism: Streptomyces shinuiensis (assembly GCF_043660855.1). Lineage (NCBI taxonomy): Bacteria > Bacillati > Actinomycetota > Actinomycetes > Kitasatosporales > Streptomycetaceae > Streptomyces > Streptomyces shinuiensis. The sequence goes on from NZ_JBIHML010000001.1 coordinate 4,507,705, forward strand.
AGAAGCTCCGCGCCAGGCTCAGCCGGGGCTACTACGGCGAGGGCAGCCAGATCCCCAAGCCGACCGCGGAGGAGTTCAAGGAGCTCACCAGCGGCCACAGCCACGGCCACTGAGCCACGGCCGCCGAGTCCGGTACCGGGTGTCGCCACACCCCGGGCCCCGGTCCTCCTCCGGGAGGGCCGGGGCCCTCGGCGTTCCGGGGGCTGTCCGGACTGCGGGCAGCGGCCGTGGACGCCGCGGCGCGCCGTTAGGCTGGCTGCGGGCCGCCGAGCCGATCCGGCCGCCCCCGCATCCGACCACGCCAGGAGTGATTCCCATGAGCGCTGCTACGACCACCGGAGGCGACACCGTGGCGGCGCGCACCTGGCCGGACGTGCTGAGCGCCCTGCTGGCCGGCGAGGACCTGCCCGCCGGGAGCACCGCCTGGGCGATGGACCGGATCATGCGCGGCGAGGCGACCGACGCCCAGATCGCCGGGTTCGCGGTGGCGCTGCGCGCCAAGGGCGAGACGGTCGACGAGGTCACCGGGCTGGTCCGCGCGATGTACGGGCACGCCAACGTGATCGAGGTGCCCGGCCCGTCGGTCGACATCGTCGGTACCGGCGGCGACCGGGCCGGAACGGTGAACATCTCGACGATGTCCTCGATCGTGGTGGCCGGGACGGGCGCGCGCGTCGTCAAGCACGGCAACCGCGCGGCCTCCAGCGCGTCCGGCTCCTCGGACGTGCTGGAGAAGCTGGGCGTCAACCTGGACCTCGGCCCCGAGCGGGTCGCCGAGGTCGCGCAGGAGGCCGGGATCACCTTCTGCTTCGCGGTGAGGTTCCATCCCGCGCTGCGCCATGTGGCCGCGGCCCGGAAGGAACTGGGCGTCGCGACCACCTTCAACTTCCTCGGCCCCCTGACCAACCCGGCCCGGGTGGAGGCGCAGGCCACAGGTGTGGCCGACGCCCGGATGGCGCCGATCATGGCGGGTGTGCTCGCCGAGCGGGGGACGTCCGCGCTGGTCTTCCGCGGCGACGACGGCCTGGACGAGCTGACGGTGACGGGCACCTCGACGGTGTGGGTGGTCCAGGGCGGCGAGGTCCGCACCGAGACCTTCGACCCGCGCGACGTCGGCATCCCCCTGGTCCCGCTGGAGGCGCTGCGCGGTGCGGACGCCGCCCACAACGCGGACGTGGCCCGGCGGCTGCTGGAGGGGGAGAGGGGGCCGGTACGGGACGCCGTCCTGCTGAACTCCGCGGCCGCCCTGGCCGCACTGGAGCCCACCGGGGCGCCGCTGGCCGAGCAGATCGCCGCGGGCATGGAGCGGGCCGCCCGGTCCATCGACTCCGGCGCGGCCAAGGCGGTGCTGGAGCGCTGGGTGGCGGTCAGCAACGCCTGAGGGGCCCGCGGCCCCGGAGGCCGCGCGAGCCCGTACGGAGCCCGGTGAGGGTCTTGCGGGAGGCCGCCGGGAGGACCGCACGACACGGCCCCGGCACACGCGGTGTGCCGGGGCCTGCCCTTGCCGGCCGCCTCCGGCGGCCCGCGGGTCTCAGGAGTCGAGCCCGATGGCGAAGGCGGCCTCCAGGTCGTGCTGGGAGTAGGTCCGGAAGGCGATGTGGGTCTCGGTGGACTCCACCCCGGGGACCTTGCTGATGCGGCCCGGGATGACCTCCGCGAGATCATCGTGCCGGGCCACCCGCACCATGGCGATCAGGTCGTGGGCGCCGGTCACCGAGTAGACCTCGCTGACCCCCTCCAGCGCGGCGATCTGCTCGGCGATCTCCGGGATGCGGTCGGTGCTGGTCCTGATGAGCACGATCGAGGTGATCACGGTTTTCCCTTCTTCGGGGGAGGGGCCGCGGCGGCGCCTCGGCGGGCCTTTCGCTCTCGTGGTCCCACCACCGGCGGAACTGGCCCGTTCACTGTAGCCCGCGCCGACGGCGGGTCCACGGGCGCTGGGAAGGGCGGGAGCGCCGCGGGGAACAGGGGGCGGTCCGGTCCCGCGGACGGTGCCGGCCCGGATACGGCCCCCGCCGCGGCGCGCCCGGTGGCCGCCAGGCCGTAGGGTTGCGGGGATACCCCCGGCCGGGTGCCGGGGCGCGCGCACCACAAAGGCGTCTTCCGGTGTCCGGGACACCCGGGCACCGGAGCGCCGAAGGCGGCGGAACGGCAGGACGACGGCAGGACCGAGAGAAGACGCGGCAGTGGACGCGGCGCCGGCACCGGCGGCGCGGGAGGATTGAGGAGAGGACAGGATGATGCCGGTTCCCCGACCGAACGAAGGATCGCGGTGGCGCTGCACGATGTGCGGCAACCTCACCCGCTTCGATGTGACGCGCTCCAGCAAGGTGGTGGAGTACGTCCATCTGGACCTGGCCGGGGAGCCGAGGGTCGAGGAGCGCGAGGTGCTCAGTGAGACGATCGAGTCGGTGCGCTGTCGCTGGTGCAACGCTGTGGACCAGGTCGAGCTGGTGGACCGACCCGGCTCCGGCGCGCAGGTGTGACGACGGGCAGGTGTGAACCGTGGTGGAACGGACGGGTGGTGAGCGCGGACCGGATGAACCCGGCGAGGAGGCGCTCGACCGCCCGCTGCCCGAGAAGGTGCGCCGCCGTGTGGTGGCGCTGACGGGTGACGCGCTCGGCGGCCTCACCGTCGCCGAACTCCCCGTCCCCCTGAGGCAGTACGCCCGTTTCACCCCCCAGCGGCGGGTCAGGTTCGCGGGCAACGCGATGGCCGCCGCCCTGGAGAGCGACCCGGCCTTCCGCCGGCGCATCGCCGACCGGCTGTGCGAGGCGCTGCCGGAGCTGGCCGCGTCCGTCCGGGGCGGGACGCTCCCGGCCGCCGCCGACCCCGTGGACGTGGCCGCGGTCGCCTACGTGCTGCGGCCGGAGGGCTGGGCCAAGCTCGTCGCCGCCGCGAGCGAGGAGGCCCAGCGGACACAGGCCGAACGCGCCGGTGAGGAGGCCGAACGGGAACTGGCCCGGCTCCGTGAGGAACTGGCGCAGGCCCGGGCGGCCGGGCGCACCCACGCCGAGGGGCTCCGCGCGGAGCTGGACGCCGCCCGCAAGGAGGCCGACTCCCTGCACCGCAGACTGCGCAGCGCGCTCAGCGACGTCAGGCGCGGCGAGGCCGCGGTGCGCAAGGCGCGGGCCGAGCTGGAGGAGGTGCGGGCCGCGGCCGCCGCGGAGAAGGCCGCCGCCGAGGGCGAGGCACGCCGGCTGCGGTCGCGGCTGGCGGAGGCGGAGGCGGCCCTGGAGGCCGGCCGCCGCGCGGTGCGCGAGGGGCGCAGTGTGGAGGACATGCGTCTGCGGCTGCTGCTGGACACGGTGCTGGACGCCGCCCAGGGGCTGCGGCGCGAACTCGCCCTGCCGCCGGTCACGCACCGCCCGGCCGAGACCGTGGACGCGGTCGAGCCGGGCCGGATGACCCCCAAGGACATCGCCCGGCGCGCCCTGTCCGAGGAGGACCCCGCACTGCTCGACCAGTTGCTGGCACTGCCCCAGGCGCATCTGGTGGTGGACGGCTACAACGTCACCAAGACCGGCTATCCCTCGCTGCCCCTGGAGAAGCAGCGGCTGCGGCTGCTGGGCGGACTGGCGGGGCTGGCGGCCCAGACCGGCGCCGAGGTGACCTGTGTCTTCGACGGGGCGGAGCTGGCGGCTCCGGTACTGCTGGCACCGCCGCGGGGGGTGCGGGTGCTGTTCAGCAAGCCCGGGCAGACCGCCGACGAGCTGATCCGGCGTCTGGTGCGCGCCGAGCCGCCCGGCCGTCCGGTGGTCGTCGTCTCCGCCGACCGGGAGGTGGCCGACGGCGTGGCCGCGGCCGGAGCCCGTCCGGTGGCGTCGGTACTGCTGCTGCGGAGGCTGGGCCGTACCTGAGCCGCCCCCGACGTGCCGCCCGGCCCCGCGTCCGACGCCGCGTCATCTTCCCGCTCCTGCCCGGAATGTCCGCCGGATACGGCACTGAGCGTCAGAATGCGGTAGCCGACAGTGGGGCGATGGTAAAGGATGTGGCCGACGGGCGAGATTTTTCCTATGAGGATTTGAAGCGATCACCGTGCATGGCTAGTGTCTGGCCCGAACCTCTGCGCAGTTGATCGCCCAACCGGGGCGGCAGCGGAGGAACCGCCGAATCCGCGGCGCTCATCGCGGAGCCGGGTGGCCCCCGGTCACTCCCGGCAGGCGGCTGAGGAAGAAGGAGCTCGCCCCAGTGGCGTCCCACCGTCGACCCAAGCAGCCGAACCGCGCACGTGTGACCGTGCTCACCGCGACCGCAGCAGCGGCGGTCGCGCTGACCTCCCAGACGGCCCAGGCCGAACCCGAGCCCACCAAGGACGAGGTCAAGGCCAAGGTCGACAAGCTCTACGAAGAGGCCGAGCACGCCACGGAGAAGTACAACGGCGCCAAGGAGAAGCAGGAGAAGCTGCAGAAGCAGGTCGGCAACCTCCAGGACAGCGTCGCAAGCGGCCAGGGGGAGCTGAACGACCTGCGCGACAGCCTCGGTTCGATGGCCACGGCCCAGTACCGCAGCGGCGGCCTCGACCCGTCCCTGCAGCTGTTCCTCTCCTCCGACCCCGACAGCTACCTCGCCAAGGCCTCCGCGCTCGACCAGCTCAGCAGCAAGCAGGCCGGCGCGCTGAAGAAGATCCGTGCCAAGCAGCGGACCCTCTCGCAGCAGCGCGAGGAGGCCTCCGAGAAGCTGAAGGACCTGGAGGACACCCGCAAGGAACTCGGCGACAAGAAGAAGAAGATCCAGGGCAAGCTCGCCGAGGCCCAGCGGCTGCTGAACACCCTCACCGCGCAGGAGCGCGCCGAGCTCGCCAGGGAGGAGGAACGCGCCAACCGCGCCTCCTCGGCCCGCGTGGACCTCGGCAGCTCGGCCTCCGTCACGCAGCGCGCCTCGGCCGCCCTCAACGCGGCCAAGTCCAAGCTCGGCTCCCCCTACGTGTGGGGCGCGACCGGCCCGAGCTCCTTCGACTGCTCCGGGCTGACCTCCTGGGCCTACAGCCAGGCCGGCGTCTCCCTGCCGCGCACCTCGCAGTCCCAGGCCAACGTGGGCACCCGCATCTCCCAGAGCCAGCTCGCCCCCGGCGACCTGGTCTTCTTCTACAACGATCTGCACCACGTCGGCCTCTACGCGGGCAACGGGCAGATCCTGCACGCCCCGAAGCCCGGCGCCAACGTGCGCTACGAGTCGATCAACAACATGCCGTTCATGTTCGGCGTGCGCGTCTGACCGGCTGTCACCCCGCTTCCCGGCCTCCTCCGTACGGGTGAATCCCGGCGGGGGAGGCTTTTCGCCGCCCTCTGCCGCCTCCCGCCGCCGGCCCCGCCCTGACCTGCTCTTGACCTGCTCCTGGCCCGGTCCTGGCCCGTGCTCCCCTTCCGCGCCGGGAGAGGGACACCGCGCACCGGGCGGTGCGGCGGTCCGTGAACGGAGTGTGTCCGTACCGCTACTGTCGGCGGCCACCGTCCTCGAAGCGGAAGGGAGAGCGGTTCCGCCGTGGTCTCGCAGCCTTCGCCCCGACACGCCCCCCGCCGTCCCGGCTCCCGCCGGCGCGCCTCCCCTTCCGGCCTGTCCGGGCTGGGCACCAGGGTCACCGCGCTGTCCGCCGCCGCGGGCGCGGCGGCGGTGCTGACGGCGGCCCCGGCGGGAGCCGATCCCGCGGACGGTCCGGCCCCCGCCGCGCTGGGCGCGCGCGTGGACCGGCTCTACGCCGACGCGGAGCGGGCCACCGAGCGCTACAACACCGTTTCCGAACGCGTGGAGGATCTGCGCGAGCAGGTCGAGCGGGCCCAGGACGGAGCCGCCCGCGACCAGGCCAGGGTCAACCGGATGCGCGGGGACCTGGGCTCCCTGGCGAGCGCGCAGTACCGCTCCGGCGGCATCGACCCGGCCCTCGCGCTGCTCCTGTCCGAGGGGCCGGAGGAGTACCTCGCCAAGGCCGCCACCCTCGACCGGATCAACAGCCGCCAGGCGGCCAAGCTCAAGGCGTTCCGCAGCGCGGTGCGCGCGCTGGAGCAGCAGCGCACCGAGGCCGGCGGGAAACTCGCCGAACTGCGGCGCCAGCGCGAGGCACTGGGCGAGCACCGCGAGACCGTGCAGCGCAAGCTCGGAGCCGCCCAGCGGCTGCTCAACCGGCTCCCGCCCGGGGAGCGTGCCGCCCGCGGGCACGCCTCGCGCGGCGCCGGACGTCCCGCCGCGCCGATGGAACCGGCTCCCTCGTCACGGGCCGCCGCGGCGGTCGCCGCGGCCCGCGGGGCGGTCGGCGCGCCGTACGCCTGGGGCCAGGCCGGCCCCCACGCCTTCGACTGCTCGGGCCTGACCTCCTGGGCGTACGCCCGGGCCGGGGTCTTCCTGCCGCGCACCTCGCAGGGACAGCTGCACGCCGGGCGGCACGTACCGCTGGAGCGGGCGCTCCCCGGCGACCTGGTCGTCTACCGCTCGGACGCCAGCCACGTGGGGATGTACGTCGGTGGCGGACAGGTCCTCCACGCCCCGCGCCCCGGGGCGCGGGTGCGGTACGACCCGGTCGGGATGATGCCGGTCGCCGCCGTGGTCCGCCCCTGACCCCGACCCCGCCCCTGACCCCGGGCCCGCTTCTCCGTTCCCGGCCCCCGGCCTCCCCGCTCCCGGGCCTCCGCGCTCCCGGTTCTCCGCGCACCCGGGGCCGGGACCGTACGATCAGCGGTGTGACACGGAGGTGGCGGAGGGCGTCGGCGGTACCGGCCGTACTGGTGGCCGGGCTGCTGGCGTTCCAGCCGGGCTGCGTGGAACGGGCGGAGGAGGGCGCCGCGGAGCGCGGACTGCTCCAGGCGGTGCTGGACCGCCAGGCCGAGGCGGTGCTCACCGGTGACCGCGAGGCCTACCTGGCCACCGTCGATCCCCGCGCGGACGGCTACCGGGACGCCCAGCGCACGGTGTTCGGCAACCTCGCCCGGCTGCCGGTCGACCACTGGGCCTACCGCGTCACCGCCACCGGCGACGACGCCTTCCCGCTGCCGCGCGACGCGGGCGGGCAGGACGCCGGGGACCGGGGAGCCGGCCCCCGGCGGATCGCGGTCCGGGCCGAACTGCGCTACCGGCTCGAGGGCCACGACCCCGCACCGGTGCGGGACGTGGAGTACCTGACCCTCACCGAGCGGAAGGGCCGCTGGTACGTCTCCTCCGACGGCGACGGCGCGTCCGGCGGCCGTCGCAGTACCCAGCAGCTCTGGGAACAGGGGGAGATGACCGTCGTGCGCGGCGAGCGGAGCCTGGTGCTGGGGGTCGGCCGCCCGGAGTTCGACCTGCGCGCGCTGGCGGACGACGCCGACCGCGCGGTCCCCGGCGCCGACGCCGTCTGGCCGCGCGACTGGCCGCGCCGGGTGCTGGTCCAGGCCCCAGCCACACTGGAGCGGATGGCCGGGCTCCTGGACGGCCCGCCCTCCTCCTACCGGGGCATCGCCGCCGTCACCACCGGAGAGGCGGGCGGACGGGGCGGAGCGCCCGCCGGGCGGATCGTGGTCAACCCGGAGGCCTACTGGCTGCTGGGCGAGGAGGGGCGGCGGATCGTCATGACCCACGAGGTCACCCATGTGGCCACCCGCGAGCACACCACCGAGTCCACCCCGATGTGGCTGTCGGAGGGCTTCGCCGACTGGGCCGCCTACCGGGGAGTGGACCGGTCGCCCGACCGGATCGCCCCCCTGCTGGCCGGCGCCGTCCGCGAGGGCGAGGTGCCCCGGAGACTGCCGACGGACGAGGAGTTCGCCTTCGCCGGGGACGCCGACCGGCTCGCCCGCTCCTACGAGAGCGGCTGGCTGCTGTGCCGGATGGTGGCACAGCGGTGGGGCGAGGAGAAACTGGTCGAGCTGTATCTGGCGGCGGGCGGATCCGGCGGCGGCATGGACCCGGTGGTCCGCGAGGTGCTCGGCACCGGTATGGACGGGCTCACCACGCGCTGGCGCGAGTACGTACGGCGGGAGCTGGGCGCACGGTAGCGCGTACGGCCGCGCCGCGGGGGCGCCGCACGGGGTGCCTCACCGGGAGACCAGCCCGCCCTCCGGCTCCGGCGCTCTTGCGCCCTTCCCCCGCTCGTCCCCGTCCCCGCCGTCCCCGGGGACCCCCTCCGCACGGCGCAGGGGGTCGGTCACCGTCGTGCGCCACAGCCGGGCGCAGGCCAGCACCGCGGCGGCGACCAGCAGCCCGTTGCGCACCACCAGCAGGGTGATGCCCAGCGCGTCACTGGCCACCACGCTGCCGAAGTTGAGGGGGAACTCCAGCAGCGTCACCCCCGCCGCCACGACCACCAGCAGTGCGGGAAGCCCCTGCCGGCCGGTGCGCAGCGTCACGCACACCGCCGCCAGACCCACCAGCCAGACCATGTACTGCGGGCTGATGACCCGGCTGGTGACGGTGAACAGCAGCACCGCGGCGAACGCGGCGTCCGCCGCGGTGCTGGCCGTCCACTCCACCGCGCGCAGCCGCCACCGCAGCAGCCAGCCGAAGGCGGCGGCGGTGCACAGCAGCGCCGCGGTGCTCACCAGGTCCACGTACGGACCCAGGAACTCCACCGAGCCGTAGTTCAGCAGCACCCGGCCCTCCCAGCCGAAGTGCCGCGCCACATGGAAGACCAGGGCGCCCACCGACTCGACCTCGGTGCCGCGGTCGCGCTGGTGGGTGAGGAAGTCCAGCGCGCCGGGCATGGCGGCGGCGAAGGCGGCGGTCAGCACCAGAGCCGCCGCCACGGCCGAGCCCCACACGGCGCGGGTGACGCGCCCGCGCGGCGTGCCCACCAGCAGCAGCGCGGGCCACACCTTCAGCAGCGCCCCGAAGGCCGCCAGCGCCCCGGCCGTGCGCGGGCTGCGGGACAGCGCCAGCAGCGCGGCGACCGCGACGGCGGTGACCATCAGGTCGTAGCGGGCGTACACCGTCGGCCCCAGCAGCGGCACCCCGGCCACCCACACCCACACGCCCGCGCGGCCGCGGCCCGGCTCCCGCCGCCCGCCGCGCCGGGAGGCGTACAGCAGCAGCGCGAACGCGGCGGCGTCGGCGGCGCAGGCCAGCACGTAGAACGCGGCCGGGTACTCCAGGAAGGGCAGCAGCGCGGGGGAGAGGATCGCCAGCGCCGCGGCGGGCGGGTACTGCCAGGTGACGTCGTCCGGCGGGAAGACACCCGTGCTCAGCACCCGGTACCAGCCCTGGTAGATCACCGAGACGTCGCTGGTGACGTCCGGCCCCGGCACCGTGATCACCTTGAACACGCACAGGAGCACCACGGTCCGGGTGGCGGCCCAGGCCGCGACGAGAAGGCGCATGGACCGACCGTACCGGGTGCAGCCCCGGTGCCCCGGGGGCAGCGGGTACTGTCGGCGGCGATGGACAAGACCCTGATCGTCACCAACGACTTCCCGCCCCGCCCCGGCGGCATCCAGGCCTTCCTGCACAGCATGGCGCTGCGGCTGGACCCGGAGCGGGTCGTCGTCTACGCCTCGACCTGGAAGCGCGGCCGGGAGGGCGCCGAGGCCACCGCGCGCTTCGACGCGGAGCAGCCTTTCACCGTCGTGCGCGACTCCACGACCATGCTGCTGCCGACCCCGCGCGTGACGCGCCGCGCGACCTCGCTCCTGCGCGAGCACGGCTGCACGTCGGTGTGGTTCGGGGCGGCGGCACCGCTGGGGCTGATGGCCCCCGCCCTGCGCCGGGCGGGGGCGCGGCGGCTGGTGGCGACCACCCACGGCCACGAGGCCGGCTGGGCCCGGCTGCCGGCCGCCCGGCAGTTGCTGCGGCGCATCGGCGAGGGCACCGACACCCTCACCTACCTCGGCGAGTACACCCGCTCCCGGATAGCCGCCGCGCTCACCGGCGGGGCGGCTGCGCGGATGGTCCATCTGCCGCCGGGCGTCGACGAGAAGACCTTCCACCCCGGCTCCGGCGGCGACGCCGTACGGGAGCGGCTGGGCCTGGCCGGCCGGCCGGTCGTGGTGTGCGTCTCGCGGCTGGTGCCGCGCAAGGGCCAGGACACCCTCGTCCGTGCCATGCCGCGGATCCTGGCCGAGGTGCCCGAGGCGGTGCTGCTGATCGTCGGCGGCGGGCCGTACGGGCCGGCGCTGCGGAAGCTGGCGCAGGAGACCGGTGTGGCCGGCTCGGTCCGCTTCACCGGCGCGGTGCCCTGGGAGGAACTGCCCGCCCACTACGGCGCGGGCGACGTCTTCGCCATGCCCTGCCGCACCCGCCGCGGCGGGCTCGACGTGGAGGGGCTCGGCATCGTCTACCTGGAGGCGTCGGCGACCGGGCTGCCGGTCGTCGCCGGCGACTCCGGCGGCGCCCCCGACGCCGTGCTGGACGGGGAGACCGGCTGGGTGGTGCGCGGTGGCGCTCCCGGCGGCGGGGCGGCCGCGGAGACGGCCGACCGCATCGTGAACCTGCTGAAGGACTCCGCGCTGCGCCGCCGGATGGGCGAGCGCGGCCGTGAGTGGGTCGAGGAGCGCTGGCGCTGGGACCTGCTGGCCGAGCGGCTGCGGGCACTGCTCTAGCGCGCCGCCGCGCGGGCTTTCCGGGCCCGTCCGGAGGGGGGGGCGAACGCCGGACCGGCCCGGCCCGGACGGGATCCCGTCCGGACCGGGCCGGTCCTCGCTCGTTCCGGCAGAGCCGGGCCAAGGGCGTGCGGCGGGCGCCGCGTTACGCGTAGAGCGCCTCGATCTCCGGCGCGAAGTCCTTGGCGACCACACCGCGCTTGAGCTTCATCGAGGGCGTCAGATGGCCCGAGTCCTCGGTGAACTGGGTCGCCAGGAGGCGGAACTTGCGCACCGACTCCGCACGGGAGACGGCCGCGTTGCCGTCGTCCACCGCCTGCTGGACGGCCGCCAGCAGCTCGGGGTCCTCCAGCAACCGCTTCCCGGACAGGCCGGACTTGCCGTGCTCCTCGGCCCAGCGGGGCAGGAACTCCTCGTCCAGCGTGATCAGCGCGGCGACGAACGGGCGGCCGTCGCCGACCACCATGCACTCGGCGACCAGGGCGTGGGCCCGGATGCGGTCCTCGATGACGGCCGGGGCGACGTTCTTGCCGCCCGCCGTCACCAGGATCTCCTTCTTGCGGCCGGTGATGGTGAGGTAGCCGTCCTCGTCGAGGGTGCCGATGTCGCCGGTGTGGAACCAGCCGTCCTCCATCGCCTCGGCGGTGGCGGCCTCGTTGTTCCAGTAGCCGCTGAACAGGTGCTCACCGCGCAGCAGCACCTCGCCGTCGTCGCCGATGCGGACCGTCGAGCCCGGCAGCGGCTGCCCGACCGTGCCGACCTTCGGGCGGTCGTAGGGGTTGAAGGCGGTGGGCGCGCAGGACTCGGTCAGGCCGTAGCCCTCCAGCACGGTGAAGCCGATGCCGCGGTAGAAGTGCCCCAGCCGCTCGCCCAGTGCCGCGCCGCCGGAGATGGCGTGGGTGGCCCGGCCGCCGAGGACCGCGCGCAGCTTGCCGTAGACCAGCTTGTCGAAGAGTCTGTGCTTCAGCCTCAGGCCCAGCGAGGGGCCCGAGGCGGTGTCCAGCGCGCGGCTGTAGGCGATCGCGGTGTCGGCGGCCCGGTCGAAGACCCTGCCCTTGCCCTCGCCCTGGGCCTTGGCCCGCGCCGAGTTGTAGACCTTCTCGAACACCCGCGGCACGCCCAGGACCAGCGTCGGGCGGAAGCCGGCCAGGTCGTCGGTGAGCCGCTTGATGTCGGGGCTCAGCCCGAGCCGGATCGGCGCCATGACGGCCGCGATCTGCACCATGCGGCCGAAGACGTGGGCGACCGGCAGGAAGAGCAGCACCGAGCCCTCACCGGGGGTGAACAGCGGCTTGAGCCGCTCGACCACGTTGCCGCAGTCGGCGAAGAACGCCCGGTGGGACAGGACGCAGCCCTTGGGGCGGCCGGTGGTGCCGGAGGTGTAGACGATGGTGGCCGGGGCGTCGGCGTCGGCGGCGCCGCTGTGCTCCTCCAGGACCGCGTCGGCCACCTGCGTCCCGGAGTCGGCCAGTTTCCGCACCGCGCCTTCGTCGATGGTCCACAGGTCCGCCAGCCGGGGCAGCCGGTCGCGCACGGACTCCACCGCGGCGGCGTGGGCGCCGGTCTCCACGACGCAGCCGACCGCACCGGAGTCGGACAGGATCCACTGGATCTGCTCCGGCGAGCTGGTCTCGTAGATGGGCACGGTCACCGCGCCGGCGCTCCAGACGGCGAAGTCCAGCAGCGTCCACTCGTAACGGGTGCGCGACATCAGGCCGATCCGGTCACCGGGGCGCACGCCCGCCGCGATCAGGCCCTTGGCGGTGGCCCGCACCTCCGCCAGGAACTCCCGGGCGGTCAGGTCCTCCCAGCCGCCCTCGGCGTTCCTGCGGGCGATGACGGGGAGGCCGGGGTGCTGTGTGGCGTTGCGGCGGATGAGATCGGTCAGATTTCCGTCCGCGGGCACCTCGTACAGGGCCGGAAGGCTGAACTCGCGCAAAACTGATGCTCCTCATCGGCGCCGCCGCGGATCCGCCGGGAAACGGACCTCCGTCGGCTCTGGCCCAAGACAGACGTCTTGAGGGTGGACGGCCACGGACGTTACCCACCGGTACGGTGCTCGGGATAGGGGGTGGCGCCGAGATGTTCGGTGCGTCACACACCACGGGACTGTCACCAGCAGGGTAGTCCACACACCCGGCGGCCACGAAGGAGACGCAGGTCCAAGGGGGTGCGCGCGGGCCCTCCGCGCGCCGGGGCACGGGTTCTAGGGTGGCCTCATGCGAGTCCATGTGGTGAGCGACGTACACGGCAACAGCCGGGACCTGGCCGCGGCCGGCGAGGGCGCGGACGCACTGGTCTGCCTGGGCGACCTCGTGCTGTTCATCGACTACGCCGACCACACCCGCGGCATCTTCCCCGACCTCTTCGGAGCGGAGAACACCACCCGGTACGTCGGGCTGCGCACCGCGCGCCGCTTCGACGAGGCCCGCGAGCTGTCGGCCCGGCTCTGGGCCGACGTCGACAAGGCGGGGGCGGTGGAGGCGGCCGTGCGCCGCCAGTACGCCGAGCTGTTCGCAGCCTTCCCCGCCCCCACGTACGCCACCTACGGCAACGTGGACATCCCCGCGCTGTGGCCCGAGTACGCCCGTGAGGGCATCACCGTCCTGGACGGGCGGACGGCCGACATCGGCGGCCTGCGCTTCGGCTTCGTCGGCGGCGGGCTGCCCAGCCCGATGCGCACGCCCTTCGAGGTCGACGAGGAGACGTACGCGGCCAAGGTCGCCGCTCTCGGCGAGGTCGACGTACTGTGCTCCCACATCCCGCCCCTGGTGCCCGAGCTGTGCTACGACACCGTCGCCCGCCGCTTCGAGCGCGGCAGCGAGGCGCTGCTGGAGGCCGTCCACGCGGTGCGGCCCCGGTACGCGCTCTTCGGCCACGTCCACCAGCCCCTGGTGCGGCGCACGCGGATCGGCCGGACCGAGTGCGTGAACGTCGGCCACTTCAACGCCACCGGCAGGCCCTGGGCCCTGGAGTGGTGACGGCGCCGGGCGGAGGGGAGCAGGGGTGCACGGGGAGGCGGGGGCGGGCGGGCCCCCGCGTCCGCGCGCGGTAGCCTTCCCCCGCAGACGGCGGCGGACCACGAGCCGGGCGCAGCAACGCGGAGGAGCCACAGGGATGGCCGAGCACACCAGGTCGAGCATCATCGTCGAGGCGGCACCGGCCGAGGTGATGGAAGTGATCGCCGACTTCGAGCGCTACCCGGAGTGGACCGGCGAGGTCAAGGAGGCCGAGGTGCTCTCCACCGACGACCGCGGCCGGGCCGGGCAGGTGCGGCTGCTGCTCGACGCCGGGGCCATCCGGGACGAGCACACCCTCGCCTACGAGTGGACCGGTCCCGAGGAGGTCCGCTGGTCCCTGGTGAGGTCGCAGATGCTGCGCACCCTGGACGGCGTGTACCGCCTGCGGGCCCTCGACGGCGGCAGCCGCACCGAGGTGACCTACCAGCTCACCGTGGACGTGAAGATCCCCATGCTCGGCATGATCAAGCGCAAGGCCGAGAAGGTCATCATCGACCGCGCCCTGGACGGGCTGAAGAAGCGGGTCGAGAGCGGAGCCAAGCCCTGAGCGCGGAGGGCGACCGGACGCGCACGGTCCTGGTCACCGGCATCGGGGGCGGCGGCCGCACCACCGTCGCCGCCGCCACCGCGCTGGCGGCGGCCCGCAGCGGCCGCCGCACGCTGCTGCTCAGCGCCGAGGATCCGGCCCTGCTGGGGGCGCTGTTCGGCACAGGCGGTACGGACGGGGAGGAAGCGCCCCGCGAGGTCGCGCCCGGCCTGGTCCTGTCCCGCCTCGACTCCGGCGCCGACTTCCGGTCCCGCGCCGTCGCCCTCCAGGAACGCGCCCGCTCCGCCCTGGACCTGCTGGGCGCCGAGCCGCTGGACGACGACGAGCTGGCCGAGCCGCCCGGGGCCGACGCCTTCGCCCTGCTGCGCGCCCTGCGCGCGGCGCACGACCCGGCCGCGCACGACCCGGCCGCGCACGACCCGGCCGCGCACGACCGCGCGGGGGACGGCCCGTACGACCTGGTCGTGGCCGACATGCCGCCGGTCGGGCGGGCCCTGCGCACCCTGGCCCTGCCCGAGCACACCCGGCGCTGGCTGCGACGGCTGCTGCCGCCCGAGCGCCAGGCCGCCCGCGCGCTGCGGCCGGTTCTGGCCCAGCTCGCAGGGGTGCCGATGCCCGCCCGCTCGCTCTACGGGGCCGCCGGCCGGCTGGACCGCGAACTCGCCGCCGTGCAGGCGGTGGTCGAGTCGCCGGGGACGACCGTGCGGCTGGTCGTCGAGCCCGGCCCCGCCGCCGTCCGCGCGCTGCGCGCCGCCCGGGCCGGACTCGCGCTGCACGGCCTGGAACTGGACGCCGTGGTCGCCAACCGGCTGCTGCCCACCGCCTCGCCCGATCCCTGGCTGGCGGGCCTGGCGTCCCGGCAGCGGAAGGCGCTCAAGGAGCTGCTGGACGACTGCCCGGCCGGCCCGGCGGCCGTGTGCGAACTGCCGCACCTGGGACGGGAGCCGCAGGGCCCGGCCGACCTCGGCGAACTGGCCGAGCGGATCCCGCCCCCCGGCCCCCGGCCCGGCCCGCCGTCCGGAACCGCCCCGGACGGGGACCGGGCCGGGGGGCCGTGGACGGTGGAGGACCGGCTGGCGGACGAGGGCGTCCTGCTGTGGCGGCTGCCGCTGCCCGGCGCCGTCCGCGAGACGTTGTCCCTGGTGCGCCGCGGCGACGAGGTCGTCGTCACCACCGGCCCGTTCCGCAGGGTGCTGCCGCTGCCCGCCGCGCTGTGCCGCTGCGCGGTGGCCGGCGCCCGGCTGGCCGACGGCGAGCTGACGGTGCGCTTCGAGCCCGAGCACGGTCTGTGGCCCGTGGGGGACTGAGGGAGCCGGTCCGGGGCACCCGGCGCCGCCGGGGCGTTCGGGTAACGTCGAAGAGGAGGGCCCGCCCGCCGGGCGGTCCTCCGCCACACGCCGCGGACCGACGCGGTCCCATCGCAGCCACCGCCCCAGGAGCCCGCCATGAGCGATGCCACCGAGCGCCCCTTCCACGCAGACCCCGGCGCCGATTCCGACGCCTGGGCCACCGCCTGCGAGGAGGACCTCGCAGCCGAGCGCGAGCGCCGCCGCGAGCGGTACGGGACTGAGCCGGGGAGCGCCGCCGAGGAGCTGCTCAAGCTGGCCGAGGCGGTCACGGGGAAGCTCACCGAACTCGGAGGGCCGCTGGCCGGTCCCGCCGCCCGGGGCGCGGTGCGGCAGTTCGCCCAGTTCGCCGACCGTGCCAGAGCGGCGGTGGAACCCGTCGTCGAACGCAACCCGGAGGTCTTCGACCACCTCGCCGCCGCGGGCGGCGAGCTGCTGGCCGCCTACCGCGCCGCGGTGACGGACCAGGAGGGGCGCTGGACCCGCCAGGGAGCGGGCGGCGGCGCGGCGGAGGACGGCGCCGGCCGGGCCGGGCGGGAAGAGGACCGCGGCGCGGCCGGGAACGGGCAGGAGGGGAAGGACGGTAAGGGCGGGGGCGGCGGGGAAGAGGGTCCGACCGGGTCCCAGCGGATCGACCTCGACTGACCTGAGCTCCGGCTCCCGCCCAGGCCGCAACGCCTTCGGGCAGCGCCCGGGCGGTATTGGGACAGCGTTCGGACAGTGTTCAGGCCTTGTACGGACCGGGTTCGGTTTCGCAGTCGGTCCGTTCAAGCCTCCGCCCTCCGGTACGGTTGTGCACAGCGGGGATCGACCGAGTAACTGAGGGACACATGGGACTCACCATCGGCGTCGACATCGGCGGTACGAAGATCGCGGCCGGCGTGGTCGACGAAGAGGGCGCGATCCTCGAAACCAGCACGGTGCCCACCCCGTCCACCGCCGAGGGCGTCATCGACGCCATAGCGGAGGCGGTCCGCACCGTCAGCACCGGGCACGAGATCGAGGCGGTCGGCATCGGCGCCGCCGGCTACGTCGACGACAAGCGGGCCACCGTCCTGTTCGCCCCCAACATCAAGTGGCGCAACGAGCCGCTCAAGGACGAGGTGGAGCAGCGCGTCGGCCTCCCGGTCGTCGTCGAGAACGACGCCAACGCAGCGGCCTGGGGCGAGTACCGCTTCGGCGCCGGCCAGGGCCACGACGACGTCGTGTGCATCACGCTCGGCACCGGACTGGGCGGCGGCATCATCATCGGGGGGAAGCTCCACCGCGGACGGTTCGGCGTCGCGGCCGAGTTCGGCCACGTCCGGGTCGTCCCCGACGGCCTGCTGTGCGGCTGCGGCAGCCAGGGCTGCTGGGAGCAGTACGCCTCGGGCCGCGCCCTGGTCCGCTACGCCCGCCAGCGTGCCAACGCCACCCCCGAGAACGCGAAGATCCTGCTCGCCCTGGGCGACGGGACCCCGGAGGGCATCGAGGGCCGGCACATCAGCCAGGCCGCCCGGCAGGGCTGCCCGGTGGCCGTCGACTCCTTCCGTGAGCTGGCCCGCTGGGCCGGGGCGGGACTGGCCGACCTGGCCTCCCTCTTCGACCCCTCCGCGTTCATCGTCGGCGGCGGCGTCTCGGACGAGGGCGACCTCGTCCTCGAACCGATCCGCAAGTCCTTCCGCCGCTGGCTGGTGGGCGGTCAGTGGCGCCCGCACGCCCAGGTGCTCGCCGCCCAGCTCGGAGGCAGGGCCGGTCTGGTGGGCGCGGCCGACCTGGCCCGCCAGGGCTGACGGCACAGGGGACGCGGGTGAGCGAGGCCGCCGGGAACGGAGACCTCTCCGGGACCGGAACCGGACCTGAGCCCGGGCGCACGGCGCCCGGGGGCCTGCCCGCGTCCCGCACCGAACCCGACGGCTCGGCCGTCGTCCGGCTGATGAGCTACAACATCCGCTCCATGCGCGACGACACGGACGCGCTGGCCCGGGTCGTCCGGGCCTGCGCGCCCGACGTCCTCTGCGCCCAGGAGGCGCCCCGCTTCTTCCGCTGGCGCAAGTACGCGGCCCGCCTCGCCCGGGAGACGGGCCTGGTGTACGTCACCGGAGGGGCGACCGCCACCGGACCGATGATCCTGTCCTCGCTCCGCGCCCACGTGGAGCGCAGCGAGGACGTACTGCTGCCGCGCACCCCCGGCCTGCACCGCCGCGGCCTGGCCACGGCGGTGCTTCGCTTCGGCCCCTCCGCCCGGCTGGCGGTGGTCTGCTGCCACCTCAGCCTGGCCGAGAAGGAGCGGTACGCCCAGGCCGGGATGGTCCTGGACCGCCTGGCGGGCATGGGAGCGGACGCCGGGGTGGTGGCCGGCGACCTCAACGACGAGCCGGACGGCCGGGCCTTCCGCCGTCTGGCCGCCGGCCTCCAGGACGGCTGGGCCACCAGGGCGTGGGGCGGCGAACTCACCTCGACCGCGGCCGGGCCCCGCAAGCGCATCGACGCCGTGCTGGCCACCGGGGCGGTGGAGGTGCTGGGCTGCGGCGTGCCCGCCGGCCTCCCGGGTGTCGCCGACGCGGACCTGAGGGCGGCCACCGACCACCTGCCGGTCCTGGCCGCCCTGCGCGTCCCCGCCGCGTAGGTCCGGCCCCTCCCGCCCAGCGCGGGCCCCTCCACCGGCCCGGCCGGCCCGTCAGACCACGGCGCCGCGCCCCGGATCCTCGAAGTCGTCGTCCTCGTCGTCGCGCATCCGCGCCACCAGCGCCGCGAAACCGCCCAGGAACCCGCCGATGCCCAGGGTGGCGATCCACCACGTCACCGGCTGCTGGAACAGGATGGTCAGCATCAGCAGCAGCGGACCGCCCAGGACCGCCAGCCAGGCGAAGCGGCTCGCGGGGTCCCCCTTGGGCAGCGGCGGGGGCTCGGGCGGCACGAAGTGGCCCTCGTCGTCCTCGCCGAGGTCGCCCTCGGACGGCTCGGCCGGGCTCCAGTCGCGCGGTCCGGAACCGGCCGCGTACACGGTGAAGCCGCGCACCGGGGAGTCGCCGGCCTCCGGCCCGGAGCGCTCGCCGCCCCCCTCGACGGTCCCGCCCCCCTCGGCGGTCCCGCCTTCCTCGCCGGGCTCCCCGGCCCCGCCGCCGCGCCGCTCCCGGTTCGGAGGGCTCTCGGGCTCCTTCCCGTAGGCGGCCACGATCTGGGCCCAGGCGGCCTCCTCGTCCAGGGGCTCCGGGCCCTCGCCGCGACCCTGCTCACGATCCGTCACGTGCCGTCTTCCTCGCTGCGAGGCGGGTGATGAATCCGTAGGAGTCCGCGAAGATCCGCTCCGCGTCGTGGTCCAGCGTGGCCACGTGCAGGCTCCGCTCCAGCACCGTCTCGGTGACGTCGCGAGAGGAGACCCGCTCGAGGATCAGCGCGGAGTCGGAGGGGGGGACGACGTGGTCCACCCGGCTGTGCAGGAGCAGCAGCGGCCGGGTGACCCGGGGCAGTTCCCCGCGCACCGTCCGCAGCAGCTCGTGCAGGGAGTGGGCGGCGTGCAGCGGCACCCGGTCGTAGCCGACCTCGACCGCGCCCTCCCTGGCGATGTCGCCGGTGACGCCCCTGGTGGAGGGGACCAGATGGCGCAGGAAGGGCAGCGCGTACCCCTGGATCCGCGGGAGGGTGGCCGCCGGGTTGACCACCACGACCCCGCTGACCGCGTCGCCGTGCAGGGCGGCCAGCCGCAGCGCGAGCGCCCCGCCCATCGACAGGCCGCAGACGAAGACCTGCTCACAGCGCTCGCGCAGCCGGCGCAGTTCGAGCTCGACGGTCGCGTACCAGTCCTGCCAGCCGGTGACCGCCAGGTCCTGCCAGCGCGTGCCGTGGCCGGGCAGCAGCGGCAGCGAGACGGTCAGGTCCCTGTCGGCCAGATGGCGGGCCCAGGGGCGCATCGACTGCGGGCAGCCGGTGAAACCGTGGCACAGCAGGACGCCGACCTCGCCGCCGTCGTGGCGCAGCGGTTCGGCACCGGGGAGCAGGGACACCGTGGATCTCCGTTCGGTGGTCGACTCGGTGGGGCGCCCGGCGGGGGCGGGCGGGGGTGCTGCCACCCTACGCGTGCGGGCGGTGACCGGGTAGGCCGGACGGCCCGCGCGGGAGCGGAACGGGGAGGGAAGCCGGTGCCGGCGGGATATGGTCTTACCGGCAGACACAGGAGGTTCCTCGGTTGTTGTACGGCGTCATGAAGCTCTCCCTCGGGAACGGGCTCAGGCTCGCGTTCCGTCCCTGGGTGGAGGGCCTGGAGAACATCCCGGCCGAGGGGCCGGCCATCCTCGCGAGCAACCACCTGTCGTTCTCGGACTCCTTCTTCCTGCCCGCGGTCCTGGACCGCAAGGTCACCTTCATCGCCAAGGCGGAGTACTTCACCACCCCGGGCGTCAAGGGCCGGCTGACGGCGGCGTTCTTCAAGGGCATCGGCCAGCTCCCGGTGGACCGTTCGGGCGGACGGGGCGCGGGCGAGGCCGCGGTCCGCAGTGGCATCCAGGTGCTGGAGCGCGGTGAGCTGTTCGGCATCTACCCCGAGGGCACCCGGTCCCCGGACGGCCGCCTCTACCGCGGCAAGCCGGGCGGGCTGGCCCGGGTGGCACTGGCCACCGGCGCGCCCGTCGTCCCCATCGCGATGATCGACACCGAGAAGATCCAGCCGCCGGGCAAGGTCGTCCCGAAGCTGATGCGGCCCGGCATCCGGATCGGCAGGCCCCTGGACTTCAGCCGCTACCAGGGCATGGACGGCGACCGCTTCGTCCTGCGGTCGATCACCGACGAGGTCATGTACGAGATCATGAAGCTGTCCGGCCAGGAGTACGTCGACATGTACGCCACGGCCGCCAAGCGGCAGATCACGGAGCGGGAGAAGGCGGAGAAGGCCGGGCGTGCCGCGCGGCACAGGGCCGGGAAGGCGTGCGTGGGCGACAAGACCCGGCAGGACGGGGAGCCCGGGGGAGCCGGGGGGCCCGGGAAGGCAGCCGGGGGCGGTGGGGGCGACGACAGAGCGGCCTAGGAGCCGCCGGGGGAGGTGCGGGGGCGTGGCGATGGCCGCGGGGATGTCCGTCGAGCAGCCGCTGTGGAGGGCGCTGACGGCCTACCGGGTGCTCACCATGGGGTACGCGCTGGCGCTGTACGCCCACGCCTACGGCGAGTACGTCCATCCGCTGGGCGCGGGCGCCTACCTCGCCGTCCTGGCGGTGTGGACGCTGGCGACCGTCCGCCGGGTCTCCTCGGCCGAGCGCTGCACACCGCCCTTCCTGGCGGTGGAGCTGGCCGTCGCGCTCGCCGGCATCCTGCTGACACCGGTGGTGGACACCCAGGCGCGCATCGACGCCGGCGGCCCGACCCTGCCGTCGATATGGACGGCAGGCGCGGTGCTCGGCTTCGCGATCAAGAAGGGCTGGCGCCGGGCCGCCGGGGCCTCGCTGCTGGTAGGCGCCGCGAACGTGGCCGCGGCGGGGGGCTTCGCGCAGGACACCGTGCACAACGTGCTGCTGGTGTGCATCGCGAGCACCGCCATCGGCTACGTCGTCGAGGTGGCGCGCGCCAGCGAGCGCACCCTGGCGCGCGCGCTCCGGATCGAGGCGGCCACCCGCGAGCGGGAGCGCCTGGCCCGGGACATCCACGACAGCGTGCTCCAGGTGCTGGCCATGGTGCAGCGCCGCGGCACCGCCGTCGGCGGCGAGGCGGCCGAGCTGGGGCGGCTGGCGGGGGAGCAGGAGGCGGCGCTGCGCACGCTGGTCTCCAGCGGTGTGGTGCCCGAGGTCTCCGAGTCCCGCGCCGCCGGGGGCCCCGCTCCGGTTTCCCCGGCCTCTCCGGCTTCCCCGGTCTCCACGGCCGCCGTGCCGCCGCAGGGCAGGGGCGCGGGGCGCGGGGAGGACGGCGGGGACCGCGACGTGCGCGCGCTGCTGTCCGCGTACGCCGGGAGCAGGGTCTCCTTCGCCGAGCCCGGCGCCCCGGTGCCGCTGCCCGCGGCAGCCGCCCGGGAACTGGCCGCGGCGGTCGGCGCCGCCCTGGACAATGTGCGCACACACGCGCGGGGCCCGTCGGGCGAGGAGGCGCAGGCGTGGATCCTGCTGGAGGACGAGCCGGACGCCGTGGTGGTGACCGTACGGGACGACGGGCCCGGCATCCCGCCCGGACGGCTGGAGGACGCGGAGGCCGAGGGCCGTATGGGCGTGGCGCTGTCCATCCGCGGCCGGCTGCGGGACCTGGGCGGCGGCGCGGAGCTGCTGTCGGTGCCGGGACAGGGGACGGAAGTCGAGCTGAGGGTGCCCAAGTGATGACGAGTGCGACCGGTGGGAACGGCGGGCGCGGCGACGGGGCCGTAAGGGTGATGGTCGTCGACGACCACCCGATGTGGCGGGACGCGGTCGCCCGCGACCTGGCCGAGGCGGGCTTCGACGTGGTGGCCACCGCCGGGGACGGCCCCCAGGCGGTGCGCCGGGCACGGGCCGCCGGGCCGGACGTCCTCGTCCTCGACCTCAACCTGCCCGGACTGCCGGGCGTCGAGGTGTGCAGGCAGCTCGTCGGCTCCAAACCCGCCGGCGGGTCCGCCGGCCCCCGGGTGCTGGTGCTCTCCGCGAGCGGTGAGCACGCGGACGTGCTGGAGGCGGTGAAGTCCGGGGCGACGGGCTATCTGGTGAAGTCGGCGAGCACGCAGGAGCTGCTGGAGGCCGTGCGCCGCACGGCGGAGGGGGATCCGGTGTTCACGCCGGGGCTGGCCGGGCTGGTGCTCGGCGAGTACCGGCGGCTGGCCGGCGACCCCGCGCCGCGCGGACGCGACGAGCCCGGCGCGCCCCGGCTGACCGAGCGGGAGACCGAGGTGCTGCGGCTGGTCGCCAAGGGGCTGTCGTACAAGCAGATCGCCGAGCGGCTGGTCATCTCGCACCGCACCGTGCAGAACCATGTGCAGAACACCCTGGGCAAGCTCCAGCTCCACAACCGGGTGGAGTTGGTGCGCTACGCGATCGAACGGGGCCTGGACGACGCCTGAGCCGCCCGCCGCCCGCCGCCCGCCGCCCGCCGTCCGTTCCGGCGTTCCGCCGCACCCGCCGCCCGTACCGCCGCTAGCGTGGCCGGGGCGGCCGGCCGGTGGTTCCGCCGGATCGGGGGAACCCGCCGAAGGAGGCCGGAAACCGGGAAACCAGGCGGTGAAGGGAGACTCATGCGGGTCGGAGTGCTGACCGGCGGCAGCGACTGCCCCGGACTCAACGCGGTGCTGCGCGCGATCGTCCGCAAGGGGGTGCAGGAGTACGGCGACGAGTTCACCGGGTTCCGCGACGGCTGGCGCGGTGTGCTGCGGGACGAGACCGTGCCGCTCGACATCCGGGCCGTGCGCGGCACCCTGCCGCGCGGCGGCACCATCCTCGGCTCCTCGCGCACCAACCCCCTGACGGAGGGCGAGGGGGCCGACAGGGTGCTGGGCACCCTCGCCCGGCACCGGCTGGACGCCCTGATCGTGGTCGGCGGGACCGCCACGCTCGGCGTCGCGGCCCGGCTCGCCGAGGACCACGGCGTCCCCCTGGTGGGCGTGCCCAAGACCATCGACAACGACATCCCCCTCACCGACTACACCGTCGGCTTCGACACCGCCGTCGGTGTCGCCACCCAGGCCATCGACCGGCTGCACACCACCGCCGAGTCGCACAAACGGGTGCTGGTGGTGGAGGTGATGGGGCGCAGCGCCGGATGGATCGCCCTGCACTCGGGCCTGGCGGGCGGGGCCAACTGCATCCTCATCCCCGAGCAGCCCTTCGACGTGGAGCAGGTGTGCGAGTGGGTCGAGTCCCGCTTCCGGGCCACCTACGCCCCGATCGTCGTCATCGCCGACAGCGCCCTGCCCGAGTCGGGCGAGATCACCCTGCGCCGCGGCACCACACCGCTGCCGGGCGCGGACCCCCGCGCCCGGCTCTCCGGGGTGGGCGAGTGGCTGGGCAGGGAGATCGAGCGGCGCACCGGCAAGGAGTCCCGCACCACCGTGCTCGGCCACCTCCAGCGCGGCGGCGCCCCCAGCCCGTTCGACCGCTGGCTGGCCACCCGCTTCGGCCTGCACGCGATCGACGCGGTGCACCAGGGCGACTGGGGCTCGATGACGGCGCTTCAGGGCACCCGGATCACCCGCGTTCGGCTGGCGGAGGCGACCTCCGCGCTGAAGACGGTCGATCCGTCGCTGTACGAGGAGGCCGGCGTCTTCTTCGGCTGATCCCCGCACCGGGGCGGCTGCCGGTGCCGGCCTCCGGACCGGGACGGCCCGGTTCTGGGGCCGCCCGGCGCGGGGCCCGGCCGGAGGACCCTCAGACCAGGACGGCGGCCAGCAGATCGGCCGTGATCCGCGCCCCCTCCAGCGTCAGCACCGACTCGGGATGGAACTGCACCCCGGCGAAGTGCGCCCCGCGCAGCGCGTGCACGTCCCCGCAGGCCGGGTCGCGGCTCAGCTCCACCCCCTCCGAGGCCAGCTCCCGCGCCCGCTCCGCGTCGCAGCGGGCGGTGTAGGAGTTGTAGAAGCCGACGGTCCGCTCCGTGCCGAACAGGTCGATCCGCTCCTGCGCGCCCTGGTACGGCTCGTCCTTGCGGACCAGCTCCAGGCCCAGCCCGGCGGCGATCAGCTCATGTCCCAGGCAGACCCCCAGCAGTCCGTGCCGGTGGCCGTGCAGCAGTTCGGCGGCGAGCGGGCGCAGCACCCGCATCTTCGGGTCGGCGCGGTCGCGCGGATCGCCGGGGCCGGGGCCGAGCACCACCGGGCCCGGATGGGCGAGCGCCGCCTCGCGCAGACCCGGCTCGTCGTACCGCCGCACCGCCACCTCCAGCCCGGTGGAGCGCAGCAGGTGGGCCAGCATCGCGGTGAAGGAGTCCTCGCCGTCCACCACCAGCGCCCGGCCGCGCACCGCGCCGCGCCCGGCGCCGGGGGAGGACGTCCGCATCCGCAGCCAGAACGGGGCCAGGTCCGCGCGCCGCGCGTCGAGCGCGGCCCGCACCCGCGGGTCGTCCGCCAGGCGCGGCCGTGCGGTCTGCCCGGTCTGCCCGGCCGCGCCGGCGGTCCCCGCGGCCGTCCCCGCCGTCCCCGCCGGACGGGCCGGGCCGGTCCGCACGCCCAGCGCGGCCAGCACCCCGGCGGCCTTGGCATGGGTCTCGGCGACCTCGCTCGCCGGGTCCGAGGCGCGCACCAGCGTGGCGCCCACCGGAACCCGCACCTCGCCGGTGGCCGCGTCGATGTCCGCGGTGCGGATGAGGATGGGGGAGTCCATCGTCTGCGCGCCGCCGCCGTCCCGGCCGAGCAGCGCCA
Source organism: Streptomyces shinuiensis (assembly GCF_043660855.1). Taxonomy (NCBI): domain Bacteria; kingdom Bacillati; phylum Actinomycetota; class Actinomycetes; order Kitasatosporales; family Streptomycetaceae; genus Streptomyces; species Streptomyces shinuiensis. The sequence continues at coordinate 4,532,392 of NZ_JBIHML010000001.1, forward strand.
GCGCGCCCGCGTAGTAGCCGCGCCCGCCCTCCTCGTGGCGCCGGATCACCCGGCAGGCGTTCTCCACCGGACTGCCGGTGACGGTCGCGGCGAACATCGTCTCGCGCAGCACCTCGCGGACGTCCCAGGTGCTGCGGCCGCGCAGCTCGTACTCGGTGTGCGCCAGATGGGCCATCTCCCGCAGCCGCGGTCCGACCACCACACCGCCCATGTCACCGACGGCGCACATCATCTTCAGCTCCTCGTCGACCACCATCGACAGCTCCTCGGTCTCCTTGCGGTCGCCGAGGAACTCCAGCAGGCCCTCCGCGGACGGTCCCTGGGCCGGATAGCGGTAGGTGCCGCTGATCGGGTTCATCACCACCGTTCCGCCGCTCATCCGGACGTGGACCTCGGGGCTGGCCCCCACCAGGGTGCGCTCGCCGGTGTGCACGGCGTACGTCCAGTACGCACCGCGCTCCCCGGCCAGCAGCCGCCGGAACAGCGCCAGCGCGTCGGCCCTGCCGTAGCCCTCGACCACGCCCCGGTAGGTGCGGCGGACGACGAAGTTGGCGCCCTCGCCGGAGCCGATCTCGTCCTCGACCACCCGGCGCACGATCTCCTCGTACGCGCCGTCGCTCACGTCGAAGCCTCCGCCGGTGACGCGGACCGCGTGGCCGGGCAGCGCAGCCGCCAGGGCGTCCAGGGGCACCTCGTGGATCTCGTCGGGGACGAGCACCGACAGCGGGGTCCCGTCGTCGGTCGCCTCGAAGCCGCGTTCGCGGATCTGCCGGAACGGCACCAGGGCGAGGGCACCCGGCCCGTCGGCGGGGACGTCGGCCAGCCGCTCCACCTCGCCGACCGGTCCGAGCAGCACCTCGACGGTGCGCCCGTCCCGGCCGGGGGTGCGGCGCAGCAGCAGGGCGAAGGGCGGGCAGTCGTCGGCCAGCAGGCGTTCCACCAGGGCGCTCGCGCCGGTGCCGGGGTCAGGGGCGCCGGGGGTCCCGGGGGTGCTCGTGCGGTCTCTCACAGCGGGTTCGTTCCTTCCTGTCGGGGAGGGAACGGCCCGCGCGCCGGCTGCCGGCGCGAAACGGCGAAGGCCGCCCCTCGGGCGGCCTTCGCGTCGTACGGATCAGTGCGCGCGTCGGCGGGCCGCCGAGGAGGCGGGCCACCACCAGGCTGCGGCCGTCACGGCCGGCACCGTCGTCTGCGCGCGCATGCCCGCACCCTACCCCCGCCCCCTCCGTCCCCGCAGGCTCCGTCTCACCCATCGGTCAGGCGCGCGGAGCGGCTGACCCCACCCCGTAACCTGGACGCGTGACCGTGAACGCCAAACCCGACGCCGGTGCCCGCACCTGGCGAGACCTACCCGCGGCGCAGCAGCCCGAATGGCCGGACTCCGAGGCTCTGCGCGATGTGATCGCCGAGCTCGAGTCCTATCCGCCGCTCGTCTTCGCGGGCGAGTGCGACCAGCTGCGCGCCCGCCTGGCGTCCGTCGCCAAGGGCGAGGCGTTCCTGCTCCAGGGGGGCGACTGCGCCGAGGCCTTCGACGCCGTCTCCGCCGAGCAGATCAGGAACAAGCTCAAGACGCTGCTCCAGATGGGGGCCGTGCTCACCTACGCCGGGTCCGTCCCGGTGGTGAAGGTGGGCCGGATCGCCGGTCAGTACAGCAAGCCGCGCTCGAAGCCGACCGAGACCCGCGACGGGGTGACCCTGCCCTCCTACCGGGGCGACTCCGTCAACGGCTTCGAGTTCACCTCCGAGGCCCGCACCCCGGACCCGCAGCGGCTCAAGCGGATGTACCACGCGTCCTCGGCGACGCTGAACCTGGTGCGCGCCTTCACCACCGGCGGTTACGCCGACCTGCGCCAGGTGCACGCCTGGAACCAGGACTTCGTGAAGAACTCCCCCTCCGGCCAGCGCTACGAGGCACTGGCCCGGGAGATCGACCGGGCGCTGAACTTCATGAACGCCTGCGGGGTGGACCCGGAGGAGTTCAAGACGGTGGAGTTCTACGCCTCGCACGAGGCGCTGATCCTCGACTACGAGTCGGCGCTGACCCGGGTGGACTCCCGCACGGGGAACCTGTACGACGTCTCCGGCCACATGGTGTGGATCGGTGAGCGGACCCGCCAGCTGGAGGGCGCGCACATCGAGTTCGCCTCCCGCGTCCGCAACCCGATCGGGGTCAAGCTCGGGCCGACCACCACGCCCGAGGACGCCCTGACGCTGATCGACCGGCTGGACCCGGACCGCGAGCCGGGCCGGCTGACCTTCATCACCCGGATGGGGGCGGACAAGATCCGCGACAGGCTCCCCACCCTGGTGGAGAAGGTCACGGCCTCCGGCGCGCGGCCGGTGTGGGTGTGCGACCCGATGCACGGCAACACCTTCGAGGCGGCCAGCGGGCACAAGACGCGGCGCTTCGACGACGTGCTGGACGAGGTCAAGGGCTTCTTCGAGGTCCACAAGAGTCTGGGCACCCACCCGGGCGGCATCCACGTGGAGCTGACCGGCGACGACGTCACCGAGTGCGTGGGCGGCGGCGACGAGATCTTCGTCGACGACCTGCACCAGCGCTACGAGACCGCCTGCGACCCGCGGCTGAACCGCAGCCAGTCGCTGGATCTGGCGTTCCTGGTGGCGGAGATGTACCGCGACCAGTGAACGGCGGACACCCCGGCGCACCGGCGCGTACCGGCACGCGCTGAGACGCACCGGCACACAGCGGCGCCGTGGGGCGCGGATCACAGCGATCCGCGCCCCACGGCGCCGTCGCGCCCGCCGCACGCGGACCCGGTCCGGCAAGCGGTCACCCGCCGCCTGTACCGGTGCGGCCCGCTCCCCGCACGGGCCGTGGTAAGGGCGCGGTCACGGGCATCTCCGGTGGTCTGTCACCATGGAGGCATGGTTCAGCCGGAAAGCCGCGAAGGGGAGCGCCTGAAGCTTCCGCCGGGGCAGCGGCTCCAGCGCGGCTGGCCGGTGACGCACTACGGCCCTGTTCCCAGGTTCCGGCCCGAACGCTGGGAGTTCCGCGTCTTCGGGGCTACCGCCGACGGGGGCACGCACGGCTGGAGGCACGAGGAGTTCTCGGCGCTGCCCCACGAGACGGTGGTCGCCGACCTGCACTGCGTCACCCGGTTCAGCATGCTGGGCGTCGAGTGGGGCGGGGTGCGCACCCGCACCCTCCTCGGACTCGTACCGCCCGCGCCGGAGGTCACCCATGTGATGGTGTGGGCCGAGTACGGCTACAGCGCCAACCTGCGGCTGGCGGACTTCGCCGCCGAGCACACGCTCTTCGCCACCCACCGCGCCGGCGAGCCGCTCACGGCCGAGCACGGCTTCCCGGTGCGGCTGGTCGTACCCCATCTGTACGCCTGGAAGGGGCCCAAGTGGGTGCGGGGCGTGGAGTACATGACCGCCGACCGCCGGGGTTTCTGGGAGGAGCGGGGCTACCACAACATCGGCGACCCCTGGCACGAGCAGCGCTACTCCTACCAGGAGGAGCCGGGGGACGGCCCCGGACCGTAACCGGCCCCGCAGCCCCCCACACGGCCCCTCCCGCCGTCCGAGAGCGCGTCAGCCCCTGAGCTCCTTCAGCCGGGCCACATCCGCCGCGTGCCCCTCCCCGCCGCCCGGGGTCTCGATGACCAGGGGCACGCCCCCGGTCGCCGGATGGCGGAACAGCTCGCGGAACGGCTCGGCGCCGATGCGGCCCGCGCCGATGTTCGCGTGGCGGTCCTTGCGGGCGCCGGCGACGTCCTTGGAGTCGTTGGCGTGGACCAGCCGCAGCCGCCCCTCGCCGGCCACCGCCACCACCTCGTCCAGCAGCGCCTTCATGCCGCCCTCGGCCGCCGTGTCGTGCCCGGCGGCGAATGCGTGGCAGGTGTCCAGGCAGATCCCGAGCCGGGGGTGCCGTTCCAGGGCGTCGAGGTAGGGGCCCAGCTCCGCGGCCCGTGCGCACAGCGAGGCGCCCTGGCCGGCCGTCGGCTCCAGCAGCAGCCACGGGTCCTGTGATCCCTCGCCGGGGTCCAGTTCCCCAAGCAGTGGCAGCATCCGCTCGCGCACCTGGGCCAGCGCCGTGGCGCGGTCGCGCCCGCCGGTGGCCGAGCCGGTGTGGACGACCACGCCCAGGGCGCCGATGTGCCGGGCGCGCCGCAGCGAGTGGCGCAGGGAGACCACGGACAGCTCGGCCGTGGCCTCGGTGTGCGAACCGAAGTTGATCAGATAGGGCGCGTGGACGTAGGCCGGGATCCCCTCGTCCGCGCAGGCCGTGCGGAAGGCCTCGTCCTGCCTCGGGTCGCCCGCCGGGGTGGCCCAGCCGCGCGGGTTGGCGACGAAGACCTGCACGGCCTCGGCGCCGATCTCACGGGCGTACGCCAGGCCCTTGGCGGCGAGTCCGCCGGCGACGGCGACATGGCTGCCGACGGGGTTGCGGGCGCGGCGGGACGCGGAGGCGGCCCCGCCCGGTTCCGCGGGGGAAGGGGAGGGGGAGGCCAGGGTGTCGTGCGGGGAAGGCGCGGTGCTCACACACCGAGGGTGCCAGGCCCCCGCGTCGGACGGCCCGGCGGCCCGCTCGTGGTGAGCGGGCCGCCGGGCCGCACGGAGGAGGCCCTCGGCCGGTCAGTAGGCCGAGTCGACGTTGTCCATGGAGCCGTACCGGTCGGCGGCGTAGTTGCACGCGGCGACGATGTTGGCCACCGGGTCGTACAGGTCGTACTTGGTGCCCTCGACGTGGTAGGCGTCGAAGGTGGGCTGGATCACCTGGAGCAGTCCCTTGGAGGGTATGCCGTTGCGGGCGTTGACGTCCCAGTTGTTGATCGCGTTCGGGTTGCCGCTGGACTCGCGCATGATGTTGCGGTGGATGCCCTCGTAGGTGCCGGGGATGCCCTCGCGCTCCATGATGGCCAGGGCCTGGCGGATCCACCCGTCGAGGTTGTCCGGGTAGGAGGCGGTGTCGCGCCGCTCGTGCTCGTACGCCTGCTCCAGGGCCTTCCCGTCGCGCTCGCCCCAGTTGCCGCGCTCGCCCCAGCCGCCGCGGTCGTGCGAGCGGCCGGCGGCCTTCTCGCGGGTGGAGCCGCGTTCGGCGGCGGCCTCGCGTTCGGCCTTCCCCTCGGCCCGGGCGGCGGCCTTCCCGGCCTCGCGCTCCTTCTCGGCGGCGGCCTCACGGGCGTCGGCCTGGGCCTGCTGGTAGGAGCCGGAGAACTGCGCCCGCAGGCCGCCCTGCCCGGCTGCGAGGTCCTCGGTCTGGGCGGCCGGCTCCACCGGGAGCGGGACCGGCGCGGAAGCGGGCTTCCCCTCGGGCGGGGTGGTGGCCTGCTCGGCGTCCGCCGGGGCGAGGCCGAGCGCCAGGGTGGCGGCGCCGGTGGCCGCGACGACGCCGATGGCGGAGAACTTGTGGGTGCCGGTCATGCGGGCGGTGCCGGACACGCGGAACCGGTCGAGAACGCGGAACACGGACATGGGGGAGGGGGACCTCTTCCGATCGCTTGCGTCGCGGAGCCGGGCCGGCCGGGCCGGTCATGGGACCGAGCGGGGTTGCGCCGGGTTCCTCTCCTCGGCGCTGGCGACCGTTGCATTGTTAGCGTCCGGAACTTATGAAGACAAAAGCGTGAAGTACTACCCGAGGTAGTGGATATTCTGCGGAAAGGGTCTTCAGGGGCCGATCGGAGCCGCTCGAGACCACCCGGGCCGCCGTGATGTCCACTACGCGGCTTCGTAGGTGATCTGGACCCTATGGGGTGCTTCACAACGGATGCCCGTTCAAGCAACCCTCCGCGCCCGTTCGGTGACACGCGGGGCGGCCCGGCCGGGCCGCCCCGCGTGTCACCGAACCCAGACGGTGATCTCCGAGCCGCGCGGGGCCCGCTCGCCGGCGGCGACGGACTGGTCGAAGACGGTGCCGGTGAAGAAGACCCTGCGGACCTTCACCTCGAAGCCCGCCTTCTCCAGGGCCCGCCGGGCCTCGTCCTCCCCCAGTCCCTCCACATCCGGGACCCCGACCATCTCCGGGCCCCTGGAGACGGTCAGCGTCACGGTGTCGCCCTCGGCTGCGACCGCGCCCTCGCGGGGCGACTGCCGGGCGACCATGCCCTCGTCCTCCTGGGAGAAGACCCGCTCCGGGGCCGTCCCCACCTTCAGTCCGGACTCCTCCAGCCGCTGCCGGGCCGTTCCCTCGTCCTCACCGACGACACCGGGCACCTCGACCCGCGCGCCCTTGGAGAGCACGAGCGCCACGGCCGTGCCCGGACGGCGGACACTGCCCGCCCCGGGCTCGGTGCGGGCCACCGAGCCCCGCTCCACCTTCCCCGAGAACTCCCTGGTCACCATGCCGGGCTCCAGCCCGGCGGCTTTGATCTTCGAGCGCGCCTCGCCCGGGGTGTCGCCCGTCACATCGGGTACCTCGACCCGCTCCGGGCCCTGGGAGACGGTGATGGTCACCGTGCCGTTGCCGCGGATGCGCTCACCACGGCCCGGGTCGGTGCCGATGACATGGCCCCGCTCCACGGTGTCGCTGTAGTCCCGGACGATCCGCCACTCCAGCCCGGCCTCCTCGACCGTCCGCTTGGCCCGGCCCTCGGTCATGTCGAGCACCCCGGGGGTCCTGGTGAACTGCCCGGAGTTGATGTACCAGACGCCCAGCACCGCGCCGAGGACCAGCAGGGCGGCGGTGATCAGCGCCGGCGCCGAACGCCCGGGCCCGCGGCCCGCCCCCCGCCGTCGGCGCGCACCCGGTCCGGGCGGGCCCGGGTCCCGGGACTGCGTGCGCACGGCGGCCGGCCGGGGCAGGACGGAGGTGCGGTTCAGGGCCTCCACGCCCCCCTCCGGACCGGGGCCGCCCGCGGGGGCCCCCGGCGTGCTGCCGCGCGGGAGGACGGCCGTGCTGTCCTCGGAGCCGGCGGGAACGGGGGAGCCGTCCCGGCCGGCGGCGGCCGGGGGCAGCGCGTCGAGCTGCTCACGGGTCAGCGCCTCCCGCACGGCCCCGACCTCGGCGAGCAGCTCAACGGCGTCGGCCGGCCGCAGTCCCGGATCGCGGGCGGCGGTGCGGGCCACCAGGTCGTCCAGGGCGGGGGCGAGGCCGGGCACGGCGGCCGAGGGGGCCGGGACGTCCTCCTGGAGGTGCTGGTAGAGCACCTGGGCCGGGGTGCCGCCGGCGTGCGGCTTGGAGCCGGTCAGCATCTCGTACAGCACCACGCCGCAGGCGTAGACGTCCGCGCGGGCGTCGGCGGTGCCGTGCTCGATCTGCTCGGGCGCCAGGTAGGAGACGGTGCCCAGCACCGATCCGGTGGAGGCGGACGTCCGGGAGCCCACGGCCCGCACCAGACCGAAGTCGGCCACCTTGACCCGCCCGTCGTCCCCTATCAGGACGTTCTCCGGCTTCACGTCGCGGTGCACCAGACCGGCCAGATGGGCGGCGCCCAGCGCGGCGAGCACGGCCTCCAGGACGTCCAGCGCGGCGCGCGGCTGGAGCGCCCCGCGCTCGCGCAGCACGTCGCGCAGCGTGCAGCCCTGGACGTACTCCATGGCGAGGTAGACGTAGCCGCCGTCCTCGCCCTGGTCGAAGACCCCCACCACGTTCGGGTGGGCCAGACGGGCCGCGGACTTGGCCTCCCGGATGAACCGTTCGACGAACGAGGCGTCGGCCGCGAGGGAGGGGTGCATCACCTTCAGGGCGAGCTCCCGGTCCAGCCGGGTGTCCGTCGCCCGGTAGACCGTTGCCATGCCGCCGACGGCGATCCGCGCCTCCACGCGGTACCGGCCGTCGAGCACGTGCCCGATCAACGGGTCCCGAAGGGTCGTGTCCACGTCGCAGAGTCTACGAGCCGCCGCCCGCACGGCCGACCGCACCGGCGCAGACGCACCGGAGTGCGGCGCAACGGTGACGAAACCGCCGCCGCGCCGCGACATCGGTACGGCCTTCGGGGGACGGCCCCCGAAGGCCGGTCACCCGAAGGCCGGCCGCTCCGGGTCGAGGTCCGCCGTCCCCTCCGCCGGCGAGGAGGCCAGCGCGAAGTGTCGGCGCGGGATCCGGCCCGCCCGGTACGCCAGCCGCCCCGCCTCCACCGCGTGCCGCATCGCCTCGGCCATCAGCGCCGGCTCCTGGGCGCGGGTGACGGCGGAGGCCAGCATCACCGCCGCGCAGCCCAGCTCCATGGCGAGGGCGGCGTCCGAGGCGGTGCCCGCGCCCGCGTCCAGGACGACCGGGACGGACGCCCGCTCGGTGATCAGCCGGAAGTTGTGCGGGTTGCGGATGCCCAGTCCGGAGCCGATGGGCGAGCCCAGCGGCATGATCGCCGCGCAGCCCACGTCCTCCAGCCGCCGCGCCAGCACCGGGTCGTCGCTGGTGTACGGCAGGACGGTGAAGCCGTCGTCGACCAGCGTCTCGGCGGCCTCCAGCAGCTCCACCGGGTCGGGCAGCAGGGTGCGTTCGTCGGCGACGACCTCCAGCTTGATCCAGTCGGTGCCCAGCGCCTCGCGGGCCAGCCGGGCGGTGAGCACGGCCTCCCCGGCGGTGAAGCAGCCGGCGGTGTTGGGCAGTACGCGGATGCCGTGCCGCTTCAGCACCGACAGCACCGAACCGGAGACGGTCGGATCCAGGCGCCGCATCGCCACGGTGGTCAGTTCGGTGCCCGAGGCGAGCAGCGCCCGCTCCAGCACCTCCAGGCTGGGCGCGCCGCCCGTGCCCATGATGAGGCGGGAGGTGAAGGCGGTGCCGCCGATGGTGAGGGTGTCGTCCGCCATGGCCGCCGTCAGCCCCCCTGCACCGCGGTCAGGACCTCGACCCGGTCGCCGTCGGCCAGCGGGGTCGCCGGCCACTGCCCGCGCGGCACGACGGTCTCGTTGACGGCCGCGGCGACACCGGCCGAGGCGGTGGTCAGGGACGCCACGACCGCGTCCAGGGCGAGACCGGCCGCGATCTCGCGCGGCTCGCCGTTGACATGGACGGTGACGGTCGCGGCGGTACGGGGTGCGCCGGTGTTCACAGAGGACTCTCCTGAAGCGTGCGGTCGAAGCGCCGGGGGGTGAACGGGCGTGCCTCCTCGGGGAGTTCGCCGGTGGCCAGGGCCTGGGCCAGGGCGTCGCCGGTGACCGGGGCGAGCAGCACCCCGTTGCGGTGGTGGCCGGTGGCCAGGTGCAGGCCGGGCAGGGCGCTCGGGCCGAGCAGCGGGGCGTTGTCGGGGGAGCCGGGGCGCAGCCCCGCGCGGGTCTCCACCAGCGGCAGCTCGGTGATGCCGGGCACCAGCTCGTGCGCGTCGCGCAGCAGCTCGTAGACGCCGCCGGCCGTCACGGTGGTGTCCCAGCCCTGCTCCTCGCTGGTCGCGCCCAGCACCAGCTCACCGTCGGCCCGCGGCACCAGGTAGACGTGGCCGCCGCGCACCAGGGCCCGCACGGTGCGCGAGAGGAACGGGGCGTACGTGCCGGGGATCCGCAGCCGCAGGATCTGGCCCTTGACCGGGCGCACCGGCGGCAGGACCTCCTCGGGCACCCCCGCCAGCCGGCCGCTGTCGCTGCCCGCCGCCAGCACCACCTGGTCGGCCCCGACCGCGGTGCCGTCGGCCAGCCGCACCCCGGCCGCCCGGCCGCCGGACAGGGACAACCGCCCGGCCCGCTGCCGCACGAAGCGGACCCCGGCCCGCTCGCAGGCGGCCAGCAGCGCGGCCGTCAGTCGGCGCGGATCGGTCTGGTGGTCGCCGTCCACGCGCAGTCCGCCGCGTACCCCGGGGGCGAGCATCGGCTCCAGGCGGCGGCACTCGCGGCCGGTCAGCCACGCCGACTCCAGCCCGCAGCGCCGGTGCAGCGCGTGCAGTTCCCGCAGATGGGCCCGGTCGTCGGCGTCCAGCGCGACGGCCAGTGTGCCGCAGGCGCGGTAGCCGGTCCCCAGGCCCGAGGCCTCCTCCAGCTCGGCCGTGAAGGCCGGATAGCGGCGCGCCGAGGCCAGGTTGAGGGCGAGCAGGGGCTCCTCGCCGTAGTGCAGCTCGGTGACGGCCGCCAGCATCCCGGCCGCCACCCGGGCGGCGCCGCCGCCCGGCGCCGGATCGGCGACCGTGACCCGCGCCCCCCGCTGCGCGGTCCGCCAGGCCGTGACCAGCCCGATGACGCCACCGCCGATGATCAGCACATGCATGGGTGCGGTGCCCCTCCCTTCGCCGGAATGACCCGGATCAGGTTCGTACGGTCGGAGGCCGCGCAAGCCTCCCTCTCAGCCCGGTGCGCCGGGCTCCCGCGCTTTCTCGTTCGCCGGTTCGCTCCGGGGCTCCTTCTCGTCCCCGGACGCCGACCACCCTATCCGCGCGCCCGCCGGGGCTGAAGGGGAGCCGGGGCGCCGGCGCCCCGGCGGCTGTGGCAGGGCTCTCACCGGGCTCTGCGGCCAAGCCGCCCGGCGGGCCGCCCCGACCTCCTACAGTGATCGCGTGAGCGTGCGAACCGAGCAGCAGAGCAGGCAGCGGATCCTCGTCGTCGGCGCCGGGATGGCCGGGGTGCAGACCGCCGTGCAACTGCGCGAGCAGGGCTGGCCGGGGCGGATCGCCCTGGCCGGCGAGGAGCCCCACCGGCCGTACGACCGGCCGCCGCTGTCCAAGGCCGTGCTGCTGGGCAGGGCGGCCGGGTCCGCCTTCGAGGTCGACTTCGGCGCGCTGGAGGTGGACCTGCGCCTGGGCACGGCCGCCACCGGGCTGCGCACCGGCGACCGGGAGGTGGACACCGCCGCCGGCCCGCTGCCCTACGACCACCTGGTCGTCGCCACCGGCGCCGAGCCGGTCCTCCTGCCCGGCACCGGGGGCGTCCCCGGGGTGTATCCGCTGCGCACCCTCGACGACGCCGAGCGGCTGAGGCCGGTGCTCGCCGGGCGCCGGGAGGTGGTGGTCGTCGGAGCGGGCTGGATCGGCGCGGAGTTCGCCACGGCGGCCCGCGAGGCCGGCTGCCGGGTGACCGTGGTGGAGGCCGCGGACCAGCCGCTGGCGGGGGCGCTGCCGCCGCCCGTCGCGGCCCGGATGCGCGCCTGGTACGAGGAGGCGGGCGCCGAGCTTCGCACCGGGTGCGCCGTCACCGCCGTCGCCGCGGCCGGCACGCCGAAGGACCCGGTGTGCGAGGTGGAGCTGTCCGACGGCTCGGTGCTGACCGCGGGCGCGGTCGTCACCGGGATCGGCGCGCGCCCGGCCACCGGCTGGCTGGCGGGCTCCGGCGTGGCGCTGGGCGAGGACGGCTCGGTCCTCGCCGACGAGCGGCTGCGCGCCTCCGTCCCCGGCGTCCACGCCGTCGGGGACTGCGCCTCCTATCCGTCGGCCCGCTACGGCCGCCGCCTGCTGGTCCACCACTGGGACAACGCGCTCCAGGGGCCGCGCACGGTCGCCTCGGGCCTGGTGGCCGGAGAGGCCGAGACGCCGGTGTACGACCCGGTGCCGTACTTCTGGTCCGAGCAGTTCGGCCGCTTCGTCCAGTACGCGGGCCACCACACCGGCGGCGACGAGATGCTGTGGCGCGGTGATCCGGCGGACGCGGCCTGGTCGGTGTGCTGGCTGCGCGGCGGTGTGCTGCGCGCCCTGCTGGCCGTGGGCCGCCCGCGCGACCTGACCCAGGGGCGGAAGCTGATCGAGCGCGGCACGGCCCTGGACCCGCTGCGGGCCGCCGACCCGTCCGTCCCCCTGAAGAGCACGGCCCGCTAGTGACTGTCGGTGGCAGATGGCAGGCTGGTTCCCGTGAACGAGATTGACGCGAAGACCGATGCTCTCGTCCCGGCCTGGCTCACCCTCCCCGACGTCGCCGACAGGCTCGGCGTCGAGGTGACGCGTGTGCGGCAGCTGGTCAGGGAGGGCCAGCTCATCGCGGTGCGCCGCGGTGAGAACCGGGTGCTCCAGGTGCCCGCCGACTTCATCGGCGAGGGCCGGGTGGTGAAGGGCCTGACCGGGACCATCACGCTGCTCAGGGACGACGGCTTCAGTGACGAGGAGATGCTGGAGTGGCTGTTCACGCCCGATGACACCCTGCCCGGCACCCCGGCGCGGGCCCTGCGGGAGAATCGCGGCACCGAGGTGAAGCGGCGCGCCCAGGCGATGGCCGTCTGAGCGGCGCGCTCACCGCGGACGAACCGGCCCGGCAGGGCCGGACACAGCGAACCGTACGACCGATCACCGGCGTGCGGGTTCCGGCGCCCGCCCGGGCGCCCGGGCCCGCACGCCTCGTCCCGGGGGGGGATTCCCGCATGGCAGCGACCGCACGCGAGCGGCTCGGCGACGCCCGTCTGTACCTGTGCACGGACGCGCGCCGGGAGCGCGGCGACCTGGCGGACTTCCTGGACGCCGTGCTCTCCTGCGGCGTCGACGTCGTGCAGTTGCGCGACAAGTCCCTGGAGGCGGCCGAGGAACTGGAGCACCTGGCCACCCTCGCCGACGCCTGCCGCCGCCACGGGAAGCTGATGGCGGTCAACGACCGGGCGGACGTCGCCCACGCCGCCGGCCCGGACGTGCTGCACCTGGGGCAGGGCGACCTGCCGGTGCCGGCCGCCCGCGCGATCCTGGGCGACGGCGTCCTGATCGGCCGCTCCACCCACACCGAGGCCGAGGTGGACGCGGCGCTGGCCGAGCCGGGCGTGGACTACTTCTGCACCGGCCCCTGCTGGCCCACCCCCACCAAGCCCGGCCGCCCCGCCCCGGGGCTCTCCCTGGTGCGGTACGCCGCGCGGCTGCGGCCCGGACGGCCCTGGTTCGCCATCGGCGGGATCGACGCCTCCAACCTGGAGCAGGCGCTGGAGGCCGGGGCGCGGCGGGTCGTGGTGGTCCGCGCGATCACCGAGGCGGAGGACCCGGGGGCCGCCGCCGCGGACCTCGCCGCGCGGCTGCGGTCGGTCTGAGGCGGCCCCTTCCGGGGCGAGTGTCCACCCACTGGACGACAAGCTGGCCAAACGGGCATATCGCCCCGGTGATGCGGTGTGCGGCCGGGCCGCCGGTTAGCCTGCCGACATGGCCCTCGGTACCCCTTCCACCAGGACGGATCGCGCGCGCACCGTCCGCGAGCTGCTCGCTTCCGGTGAGCGCTCGTACTCCTTCGAGTTCTACGCGCCCAAGACGGAGAAGGGCGAGCGTACCCTCTGGAACGCCATCCGCCGTGTCGAGGCCGTCGCCCCCACCTTCGTGTCGGTGACCTACGGCGCCGGAGGCTCCTCCCGGGAAGGCACCGTGCGCGCCACCGAGCGGATCGCCACCGAGACGACCCTCACCCCCGTCGCCCACCTCACCGCGGTGGACCACTCGGTGGCCGAGCTGCGCAACGTCATCGGCCAGTACGCGGACGCCGGCATCCGCAACATGTTCGCCGTCCGCGGCGACCCGCCCGGCGACCCCACCGGCGAGTGGGTACCGCATCCGCGGGGCATCACCTACGCCGCCGAGCTCGTCCGGCTCATCAAGGAGTCGGGGGACTTCTGCGTCGGTGTGGCCGCCTTCCCCGAGATGCACCCGCGCTCGGCGGACTGGGACAGCGACATCCGCCACTTCGTCGACAAGTGCCGGGCCGGCGCCGACTACGCCATCACGCAGATGTTCTTTTACGCGGACGACTACCTGCGGCTGCGCGACAAGGTGGCCGCGGCGGGTTGCGACGTCCCGATCATTCCGGAGATCATGCCCGTCACGAGCGTGCGGCAGATCGAGCGGTTCGCGAAGCTGAGCAACGCGACCTTCCCTCCGGACCTGGCCGAACGCATCCTCGCGGTGGAGCACGATCCGGCCGCTGTACGCTCACTGGGAATCGAGTACGCCACGGAGCTGTGCGCGAGGCTGATGTCCGAGGACGTCCCCGGACTCCACTTCATCACCCTCAACCACTCCACGGCGACGCTGGAGATCTACGAGAATCTGGGCCTGCACCGGCGGGGCTAGAAGACGGGGTGGGAGGACGTACATGGGGTGGACGCTCCTCTACATCGCGTTCGGTATCGTCGCGGTCTGGCTGCTGGCCGAGGTGCTGCTGCAGTACAAGGCGAGGCTGCGCTGGCGGCTGCTGGCCTTCGGCGGGTTCGCCATGGTGGTCCTCGGGGTGGTGGCGATCTCCCCGGTGCCGCTGTCGCTGACGGTCATCTCGCTCGGCGGAGCGGCCTTCACGGTCGGCCAGACCTTCGTCACCCTCTCCTACCGGCGCGGCTTCACCGCGGGCTGGGCGCTGGGCGGCATGCCCGGCACCAGCAGGCGCCGCCGTGAGGTGCGCCCCATGCCACCCCAGGACGCCGACCCGCACCTGGAGGTCTCCGGGCTGGAGGTCCACGAGCCGGAGCCCCCCGCTTACAGCCTGGAGCCGCTGCCCGACGACACCGGCGGTTACGGCGTCTACGAGCGGGACGCCTCCTCCGAGCAGCCGGGGGAGCGGTACGGCGAGCAGGAGCGGTACGGCGAGCAGGAGCAGTACCCCGCCCACTCCGCCCCGTACACCACCGGTGACTACACGGGCTATCCCGGTTACGAACAGGCCGGCCAGTACGCCGGATCGTACGACTACGGCTACGGCGCGGGGGACGGGCAGCAGTACGCCGCCTACTCCGACCCGTACGCCGCCTCCGACCGGCCCTCCTACGACGCGCAGGGCGACCAGGGCAACCAGGGTTACGCCTCCGACCCCTCCTACGCCGACGGGTACGGCACCGGCCACCCCGCCGACCCGTACGCCGGGCAGACCCCGCCCGGCGGGGCGTGGGTGCCGCAGCAGCGCGGCTCCGAGCCGCAGCCCGGACAGTACGCCGAGGGCGGCGGGCACGGCGGGTACGGATACGGCGAGGGCGGGTACGACCCGGCTCCCGGAGCCGCGCACCCCTACGGCGAGCAGCCCCGCCACTGAGCCGCACGGTCGTCCCGTCCCGCCCGTCCCGCCCGTTCCGCCCAGGCGCCGCCCGCCCCGGCTGCGCCCGGCCGTGTCACCGGGAGCCGCGCCAGTCGTCCCCCTCGACGATCAGCCCGGCGGCCAGCGCCCCCGACATCCCGGCGTGCGCCAGCCCGCCTCCCGGGTGGGCCGAGCCGCCCACCCGGTACAGCCCGGCCGTACCCGTGGAGTTGGCCGCCCGCAGAAAGGCCCCGCCCGCCCCCGCCAGAGCGGGGGCGGGCACCGCGCCGCCGGGGGCCCCGGTCTCCCGCTCGGTGTCGGCGGGGGTGCGCACCTCGCGCCACAGCACCCGCCCGCCCAGGCCGAGCCCGGCGGCGTCCGCGGCGGCCAGCGCCTCGTCCGCGGCCCGCCCGGCCGCGCCCGGCGCCGTCCAGTCCACGGCCCCGCCGTCCTCGCCACCCGCGCCGGTCCCGCCGGCCGGCGGCCCGTCCGCCCCCGCGCGGTGCGGCGGAACGGTCACCGACAGCACCGCCGACTCGTGGTCCGCGTCGGGGACCAGCGCCGGGTCGCCGGGCCGCAGCACGGTGACGGTGCGCGTCCTGCCGCCCGGCCCCCCGGTGTGCACCACCGTGCGGTGGACGGTGTCCCCGGGCCGGGATCCGCGCAGCGCGAGCAGCACGGTCAGCCGTCCCGCCGCGTAGCCGGGACCGCCGTCCGCCGCACTGGCCCGGCCGCCGTACATCGGCCGGGGATCGGCTCCGCAGACCACGGTGCCGGCGGCCACCCGTGTCCCGTCGGCCAGCTCCACCCCGGCGGCCCGGCCGCCCTCCACCGTGATTCCGGACACCGCCGTGCCGAACCGGAACCCGACCCCGCGGGCCAGGCACCGCTCGTACACCGCGTCCGCCAGCGCGCGCATCCCCCCGCCGGCGTACCAGGTGCCGAAGGTCTGCTCCAGATACGGCAGGACGGCGGCGCTCGCCGGGGCGCGGCGCGGGTCGAGGCCGTGGGCGAGCGCATGGCTCTCCAGCAGCGCCACCAGCCGCGGATCGCGCAGCTCGGCGCGGGCGACCTCGGACAGGAAGGGGGCGCGGCGGCGCAGCAGCCCGCGCCGCGGCGCCGGGTACGGGTCGGTGCCGAGCCGGGCGCGGTCGCCGGCGTCGGTCAGCGGCTCCTCCAGCAGCGGTCTGCGGGTGGCCTCCCAGGTCCGGCGGCCCCGGCCCAGCAGTTCGCTCCACCGCTCTCCCGCGCCCGCGCCCAGGGCCGCGTCCAGGGCGTCGACCGTGCCCGCCCGGGACCCGCCGGGCAGGAGGACGGACGTGCCGTCGGCGAAGACGTGGCGGACGGCCGGGTCCACCTCGGTCAGCGCGACGCACTCCTCCAGCGGCTCACGGCCGGTCTTGACGAAGAGGTCCCGCCAGACGGCGGGCAGGTACAGCAGCCCGGGGCCGGTGTCGAAAGCGAACCCGTCCCGCTCCAGGCGGCGCACCGCGCCGCCGTGGGTCCGCGCCCGCTCGTACACCGTCACCCGGTGGCCCGCCACGGCCAGCCTGGCGGCGGCGGCCATGGCGCCCATACCGGCGCCGATCACCACAGTCCGTGCCATGACCAGGCACTCTAACCGGGGTGCGGTAACAGCTTCGAAGGGCCGTACGCAGTAGATGAGTAGAAGTACCTGAGTCCGGTTCTGAGTAGCCGTACGGATGGGCTTCACCAGGCGTGGACGGCAGAGTCGGAGACGACGGGAAACGCGGCGCCGCACCGCCGGCACGGGGCGGCGGAACGGCGCGGCGGCCGTCCGTAGGGGGAACGCTCGGGGGACACGGGGGACGGGAGCGGGCGGTACGGCGGATCAGCCGGGCCGCCCGCTCCCGCCGATCCCCCGGCTCGGCAGCCGCGCCGGCGCGCCGAGGACCTCCTCCGGCAACCTCTCCGGCCGGAGTATCGCCCAGCCCGGTGCCGCCCCGGCCCCGCGCGGTCTGCCGGGCGCTGTCCCCCGGTACGCCGGACGAGCCCGGACAGGGGGCGTTTGCCCAGGTCGGGGCCGATTGTCAGTGGCATGCGCAACGATGTTCCCATCGCGATCGCCGGTCGCGACCCGCGCGTGCGGACAGCACGGCGGACAGCACGCGAACAGCACAGTCGTGACGGTCATGACGATGACAGGAGGTTCGCAGATGAACGGGCCCCCGGAGGATGTCCACCCCGTGCTGCGCAGGGCATCGGCCCCGCCCGCCGCACTCGACCTGCTCGCCCAGGCACGGCGCGGCCTCGACGAGGCGGCGGAGCTGGAGCACCCCAACGACCGGTACGCCACCGCACACCTCGCCGCCCTGCGCACCGCCGCCGCGGTGCTCGCGGTACGCGGCCGCCCCGAGTCCACCGCACGCGCCAGACGGCGCATACGCAGCGCCTGGGAGGTGCTGCCCGAGGTGGCGCCCGAGCTGGACGAGTGGTGCAGGCTGTTCGCCGCCGGGGCGGCCAAGCGCGCCCGCGCCGAGGCCGGCATCGCCGGTGCGGCCAGCCGGCGCGACTGCGACGACCTGATACGCGATGCGGGGATGTTCCTGCGCATCGTCGAGCAGATGCTGGTGAGGCAGCCCGTGCTGCCGCTTCCCAGGGGCGTGGAGGGGCCGGGGGAGCGCGGCGGCCCGGCGGGCGAGGGGTCGCGGCTGCGGGCGGGCTGAGGCCGGGCGGGGGTCTCCCCGCCGCCCGGCCGGCCGTGCCGCCGCGGCGACGCAATAGGCTTGGGCCAGCCACGTCCGAGCCGCCTAGGAGCGTCCGCCATGTCCCGCCCCCACGCACACTTCCGCACCGCCGTGGTCTGGGAGGTCCTGCGGGAAGCACTCGACGACCGGGCCGAGACCGCGGGCCGGGAGACGCTCGAGGTACTGGACACCGGCGGCGGCACCGGCAACTTCGCCGTGCCCGTGGCCCGGCTCGGCCACCGCGTCACCGTGGTGGACCCCAGCCCCGACGCGCTGTTCGCCCTGGAGCGCCGCGCGACGGAGGAGGGAGTGGCCGACCGGGTGCGCGGCGTGCAGGGCGACGCGCACGGGCTGTTCGACGTGGCCGAGCGCGGCGGCTACGACGTGGTGCTCTGTCACGGGGTCCTGGAGTACGTCGACGACCCGGCCGAGGGACTGCGCAACGTCGCGGCCGCGCTGCGCCCCGGAGGCGGCACCCTGAGCGTGCTCGCCGCCGGACTGGGCGGCGCGGTGCTCGCCCGCGCCCTGGCGGGGCACTTCACCGAGGCCCGCCGGGCGCTGAGCGACCCCGACGGCCGGTGGGGCGGCGGGGACCCGGTGCCCCGGCGCTTCACCCCCGAGCGGCTCAGGTCCCTGGTGGCCGCCAGCGGACTGGAGGTCGGCGCGGTCCACGGCGTGCGGGTCTTCGCGGACCTGGTGCCGGGTGCGCTGCTGGACGCCGAGCCCGGTGCCACGGAGGCCCTGGCCGGGCTGGAGGAGGCGGTGGCCGAGTTGCCCGCCTTCCAGTCCGTCGCGGCGCACCTCCACGTACTCGCGCGTACCCGGCAGGGTTCCGCGCCCTCCGCCGGCGGGGTGCGGTAGGCCACGGGCGACCCGAACGGCGGCTACCCGCCGTATGATCGAAGCACACCGATCGGCATGACGGCGTGACGGCGGGGGAATGAGAAGCCCGACACCGCCACCCGGTCCCGGTCCCGGTGGCACGAACTGGCGTAGAGGGGCGGGTTTCACGGGGGCGAATCCCTGCCTATCCTTGAAGGGTCGCATCCGGTCGCCCCCGCGACCGACGAGTAGGAGGACTCCGTGCCGCTCTCTGAGCACGAGCAGCGGATGCTCGAGCAGATGGAGCGAGCGCTGTACGCCGAAGACCCCAAGTTCGCGACAGCGCTCGAGGGAAGCGAGCTGCGCACGTACACCCGGCGACGGGTCTACCAGGCGGTCGCGGGCTTTCTGGTGGGCGTCGCGCTCCTCATGGCCGGGATGGTCGCGAAGCTGGTCATCGTCAGTGTGCTGGGCTTCCTGGTGATGCTCGGCTGCGCCGTCCTCGCGGTGACGGGCTGGCGCAAGACGCCCAAGCCGGGGGAGCAGCCCCCCGCCGACCAGGGCCACGACGCGGGAGGCCGTCCGCATCCGCGAAGGCAGGGCAGGCCGCGCCGCTCGATGATGAACCGCATCGAGAACCGCTGGCAGCGCCGCCGGGACGACCAGCAGTAACGGCCCGCTCACACACTGCCGCCGTGCCCGCCCGCCGACGGGCGGTGCACGGCCACCGCGACCCGACAGCACCCTCGCACCGCCCCCGCACGACCGGCCGCCCCCGGCCCGCCGGGCCTCAGACCCGCTGTCGCGACGGCCTGATCCGCGCGAGTGCCCGCCGCACCGAGCCGCTCCACCGCCCGGTCACCGCCGACCAGCGCTCCGAGACGGCCCACACCGCGCGTACGGCCGACCGCGGCAGCAGCAGGGCCCGCAGCCGAGCGCCGCGTCCGGCGGCCGCCCACAGCCCGGCCCGCACCCGCCGCACATCCTCGGCCAGCCCCCGCGCCGACTGCGGCTCGGGGGCGTAGAGCGCCTGCTCGACCGCCGTGGCCAGCCGGTGCACGGCCTCGGTGGCCTCGCCCTCCAGCTTCCCCAGCCGTACGACACGCGCCGCGGCCGTCCGCACAGTGGCCGACTCCTGCGGGAGCAGGCCCAGGTCCCAGGCGGAGTCGGTCGCCTCCCGCCAGGCGGCGATCGTACGGTCGCCCGGGCCCCCGCCGCCCTCCAGCCGCCGGGACCGGACCCTGCTCCGCCACAGGGCCGGCAGCGCCAGGATCCCCGCGGCGAGCAGCACCGGTGCCGCCACCAGCAGGGTCCTGCCCACCGGGAAGCCGCCGCCGGCGGCGGCCCCGCCGTCCCGCGGGACGCCCGCCGCGCCGCAGTCCTCCGTGCCCCGCCCCGGAAC
This sequence comes from Streptomyces shinuiensis, assembly GCF_043660855.1. Classification (NCBI taxonomy): domain Bacteria; kingdom Bacillati; phylum Actinomycetota; class Actinomycetes; order Kitasatosporales; family Streptomycetaceae; genus Streptomyces; species Streptomyces shinuiensis. The sequence continues at coordinate 4,552,108 of NZ_JBIHML010000001.1, forward strand.
GCACTCCCCGGACTCCGAGGGCTCGGGAAGCGGCTGCGCGCTGTCGTCCGGCCGCGGTTCGGGAACGTCCGGCCGATCGGGGGAGGGCAGGTCGGGCTGGGTGTACTCCGGCACGCTGCCCCGGCTCGGAGTGGGCTCGAAGCGGGTCCAGCCCACGCCCTCGAAGTACAGCTCCGGCCAGGCGTGCGCGTCCTGCAGCCCCACCGTCATCCCGCCGCTGCCGTCGGCGGACCCGGCCGTGAAACCCACCGCGACCCGCGCCGGGATGTCCAGGGTGCGGGCCATGGCGGCCATGGAGAAGGCGAAGTGGACGCAGAAGCCCTCCCGGTCCTCCAGGAAGCGGGCGATGGCCGCGCTGCCGCTGCCGGCCTTCACCCGGGTGTCGTAGCGGAAGCCGCCCTGGGAGGAGAACCAGTCCTGGAGCCTCACGGCCCGCTCGTAGGAGCCGGCCGCCCCCTCGGTGACGTTCCGCGCCGTCTCGGCCACCACGGACGGCAGCGACTCCGGTACGCCGGTGTACTCCTCCATGATCTGCGGTGAGGGCGCCGGGGCGTTCGACAACTGCCGCGCGGTCGGCCGTACCACCAGGCTGTCCACCTCGTACCGCACGCCCCGGGTGGTCTGCCCGCGGTCGCCGACGAGAGTGCGGCCCTCCGGCTCGAAGCGCCACCGGCCGTCGATGCGCACCTCGGCGGCCGGATACGGCATGGGCAGCCAGTTCTGGGCGTACCAGCCGGCGGCCCGGAACGAGGTGGTGACGCGCTCGGTGCCGACGGACGGCGACAGCCCGGGCACCGGCGGAAGCGGACGTGGAAGATCGGTGATCCGGCGCTCCGACGGCTTCCAGGACGTGCCGTCGAACCGGTCCAGTGCCACGATCCGCAGATACATGTCCGAGGTGCTCTCGGCGTCGGTGGTGTACGTCAGCACCGTGCGGTTGTCCGGCTGGTTCAGACTGTCCTGCAGCGCGACCAGCGGGTTGACCGCCGAGACCGTGCCGCCGCCGTTCCCCGTGCCCCGCCCCTGGCGCGCGGCGTCCAGCAGCCCGCCGCCCAGTGACGGCAGCACCGCGGGCACCACCAGTGCGATGCCCAGTGCCACCGCGCCGATCCGCCGCCCGGTGCGCACCGGCGGCGGTGCCGTACCGCCGGACCGCGCGGCACCGGCCCCGCCGTCGAGCGCCCGGCCCCACCGCGACAGCCGGTCCCGGCCCTCCGCCAGGAGCAGCAGCAGGTAGCCGGCCGCCGCGCACAGGAACCACAGCCGGCTCCCCCCTTCCGGGGACAGCCCGGCCGCGACCGAATACAGCGCCAGCAGCGGCAGCCCGGCGGGGGCCGCGGCACGGTATGTCACCGCGAGCATGTCCACCAGCAGGCCGATGACGACCACGCCGCCCACCAGCAGCAGCCGGATGCCGTCGGTGCCCGGGGCCGGGATCGAGAACCGGCCGACGTCCGCGGTGCCCTGCGCCAGCAGCGCGCCGAAGGCCTCGACGGCCTCCGGACCCGGCAGCACCCCGAGCACGGCGTCACCGCGGACGAAGACGAAGGTGAGCAGCAGCAGCGACACCACCGCCTGCGCCGCCACCGCCGGCGGTCCGGCCGGTGTCGTACGCCGCATCACCGTGCCCACCGCGCCCTGGACGCCCAGCAGCAGGCCGGCCTGGAACAGCCAGCCCGCCGGGGCGACCAGCGGCAGCAGCGCGCACGCCGACGCCAGGGTGGCCGCCCAGGCGCAGAACGCCAGCCGGGCCTGTCCGCTCATGGCCGTCCACTCCTCGCCGTCCGCCCGGGTGCCCCGCCCGCGGACCGGTCCGCCTGCCGCCACAGAGCGGGCAGCGCCTCTCCGGGCGTGTACGGCAGCACCGTCCAGCCCGCCTCGCGCAGCAGCCGCTCACTCTCCTCCTGCACGCCCGGCTCGCGGAACCCGCGGGGCAGGAGGGCCACCGCACCCCCCGCGCGCTGCCGCATCCGGCCGGCCAGCGCCGTCTGCCGGCCGTCCAGCGAACCGAGGAAGGCCACCAGCAGCCCCTCGTGCCCGCCGCCACCGCCGCGCAGCACCTCGTACGCCCGCGCCAGGCCCGGCTCGCCGGAACGCTCCAACACCGCGAGGGTGTCCAGGATCAGCCCGGCGGTGTCGAAGGCTGCGATGTCCGTACCGCCGCCGTCCGGTCCGGGCACCGGTGCGCCGGTGTCGGTCAGCAGCCGTACCGCGTAGCCGCGCTCCAGCAGGTGCACGGCGACCGAGGCGGCCCCCGAGACCGCCCACTCGAACGCCGCCTCCGGACCGGAGCCGGCCCAGGCCGCCCGGCGGGTGTCCAGCAGCACGGTGCAGCGCGGCCTCTGCGGCTGCTCCTCGCGGCGCACCATCAGCTCCCCGTGGCGCGCGGTGGAGCGCCAGTGCACCCGGCGCAGGTCGTCGCCGTGGCGGTAACCGCGCGGGATCACGTCGTCGTCCCCGGCCATGGCCGGGGAGCGATGCCGTCCCTCGCCCAGGCCGGCAGCCTCCCCGGCCAGCCGCACGGGGGGCAGTTCCTCGGTCCGCGGCACGACGGTGAGGGTGTCGTGGGAGCTGAAGGACCGGGTCAGCTCCACCATGCCGAACGGGTCCGTCAGCCGCAGTTGCAGCGGACCTATCGGATAGCGGCCCCGCAGGTCGGAGCGGACCCGGTAGGAGACCTCGCGCCTACCGCCCGGCTCCACCCGGTCCAGGACGAAGCGCGGTCTCGGGCCCAGGACGTAGGGGACCTGGTCCTGGAGCATCAGCAGGGAGGTCGGCAGCCGCGAGACGTTGTCCAGCCGCAGGTGCACGAGGGCCTCCTCCCGGGCGGGCACGCGGACCGGGGACAGCCGCCGGGAGGCCGCCACGCGGTGGCGGGTGCGGTGCAGCACGACCACGCAGACCAGGGGCAGTGCGGCCAGCAGTACCCCCACCCGCAGCAGATCGCCCTGGCCCAGCACGTAGGCGCACACCATCGCGGCCGCCCCCGCGGCCAGGAACGAGCGCCCCCTGGTGGTGAGCCCGGCGAGCGCGGCGCGCGGCGAACCCCGGCGTTCCTCCACCCGCAGGCCCCCGTCCGCGCCCCCGCCGGTGTCCGGGGCGGCTGTGCCGGGGCCGTCCATCACGGCCTCCGCGGGGAGGGCCGGCCGTACAGCGGGGGCTGCGAGGCCGCCTCCCGGTAGTTGGACGCGGGCACGGGGACGCGCCGCACGATGTCGAGGACGATCTGCTCCGAGACGCGTCCGCCGAGCTGGGCCTGGGCGGTGGGCAGCAGCCGGTGCGCCAGCACGGGCACGGCCAGTGCCTGCACGTCGTCGGGCAGCACGAAGTTCCGGCCGGCCAGGGCCGCCGCCGCCTTCGACGCCCGCAGCAGGTGCAGGGTGGCCCGGGGCGAGGCGCCCAGCCGCAGTTCGGGGTGGCTGCGGGTGCCGGCGACCAGGTCGACGGCGTACCGGCGGACCGGCTCGGAGACGTGCACGCCGCGCACCGCCTCCACCAGCTTGGCGATCTCGTGCGCGTGGGCGACCGGCTGGAGGTCGTCCAGCGGAGAGGTCCCGCCGTGCACGTCGAGCATCCGCAGCTCGGCCTCGGCGCTGGGGTAGCCGATCGACACCCGCACCATGAAGCGGTCGCGCTGGGCCTCGGGCAGCGGGTAGGTGCCCTCCATCTCGACCGGGTTCTGGGTCGCCACGACCATGAACGGGTCGGGCAGCTCGTAGCTGCGCCCGTCGACGGTGACCTGCCGCTCCTCCATCGACTCCAGCAGGGCCGACTGGGTCTTGGGGGAGGCCCGGTTGATCTCGTCCCCGATCACGACCTGGGCGAAGATGGCGCCCGGCTTGAACTCGAACTCCTGGTGCTGCTGGTCGTAGACGCTCACCCCCGTGATGTCGGAGGGCAGCAGGTCGGGGGTGAACTGGATCCTGCGGACCGAGCAGTCCACGGATCTGGCCAGCGCCTTGGCGAGCATGGTCTTCCCCACGCCCGGTACGTCCTCGATCAGCAGGTGCCCCTCGGCCAGCAGCACGGTCAGCGAGAGCCGTACGACCTCCGGCTTGCCCTCGATCACGCTCTCCACCGACCGGCGCACCCGGTCCGCCGTGGCGGTCAGATCGCTGAGATCAGCTCGTTCGTCATAGGTCGTCACCCGGCCCTCCTCGGCCCGCTCACGGGCCGGTCCGCCCCGCGGCGGGCCGGCCCATCCCCGAACAACCGGCGCATCCCCCGCGGGAAGTACCCGCGGGGGAAGGCCGTCACTCAGGCATTCTTCACTTAGACAGCCCCATGCGTCACGATTCCGGGCCGTTCGCCGGGTCGATCTCCCGGAGCAGACCTGTGGTGACGTCGAAGACGAAGCCCCGCACGTCGCCGCTGTGCAGCAGGAACGGTGAGGTACGTACCCGCTCCATCGACTGTCGCACGTCCTGGTCGGCGTCCTTGAAGGACTCGACGGCCCACGACGGCCGCTGGCCGACCTCCATCTCCAGCTCGTGCCGGAAGTCCTCGGTCAGGTTCAGCAGGCCGCAGCCGGTGTGGTGGATCAGCACGACGGAGCGCGTGCCCAGGGCGCGCTGGCTGATGGTCAGCGAGCGGATGACGTCGTCGGTGACCACGCCGCCGGCGTTGCGGATGGTGTGGCAGTCGCCGAGTTCGAGGCCGAGGGCGGCGTGGAGGTCCAGCCGGGCGTCCATACAGGCGACGACGGCGACCTTCAGAACCGGCCGGGCGTCCATTCCCGGGTCGGTGAACTCGGCTGCGTAACGCTGGTTGGCTGCGACGAGGCGGTCGGTGACCGGCCCTTCGGAGGAAGACGATGGCATGCCTATGACCGTAACCGTCCCGTCCGGGGCCGGCCCGGTGTGGGGCAGGGCAAAGCCGGTCAACGCGCATGCTGTGTGAGGTAACCCACACAGGCGGTGGGTGGTCCCCCGCACGGGTGGAACCGGCCGCGGGGAATCCGCGGCGCGTCCGCGCGGGGAAGCGGCCGGGACGCGCCTGACCAGTTGGTTGACCGGGGGGACGAGTGGACTAAAGTGACGCGAAGCGGGAGCCGGGCAAGCGCCGGGCTCCCCTGCCGAACCCCGAGATCCCATGTGCGCGGGCGCGCGTACGGCCGCGTACGGTCCGGCCTCCTCCCGCTCCCGGCCGGCCGGCGCACCTTCCCCGGTGCCGACCGCCGGCCCTCCCCTTCGCGAGCGGGCGGGGACCAGGCCGTGCGGGCCCGCTCAAGGAGAGTCCAGTGAGCACCAACGAGCGGCACGTCCCGGTCATGCTCGGGCGCTGCCTGGACCTGCTCGCCCCCGCCCTGCGCGAGCCCGGCGCCACCGTCGTGGACTGCACCCTCGGACTGGGCGGGCACAGCGAGGCGATGCTGTCCCGTTTCCCGGACGTCCGGCTGGTCGGCCTGGACCGGGACCCGGCCGCGCTGGAACTGGCCGGCGGGCGCCTGGCCCGCTTCGGCGACCGGGCCACCCTGGTGCACGCCGTCTACGACGAACTGCCCGGGGTGCTGAGGCGGCTCGGCGTGCCGCGCGTCCAGGGGGTCCTGTTCGACCTCGGCGTGTCCTCCATGCAGCTCGACGAGGCCGAGCGCGGCTTCGCGTACTCCAGGGACGCGCCGCTGGACATGCGGATGGACCAGAGCAGGGGCGTCAGCGCCGCGGAGGTCCTCAACACCTACCCGCCCGGCGAGCTGGTGCGCCTCCTGCGCGCCTACGGCGAGGAGAAGCAGGCCAGGCGGATCGTCTCCGCGATCGTGCGCGAGCGCGAGAAGGAGCCGTTCGACGGCAGCGCCCGGCTGGTCGAGCTGATCCGCGAGGCGCTGCCGCAGGCGGCCAAGCGGACCGGAGGCAACCCCGCCAAGCGCACCTTCCAGGCGCTGCGCATCGAGGTCAACGGCGAACTGACCGTGCTGGAGAGGGCGTTGCCGGCGGCCGTCGCCGCGCTGGCGGTGGGCGGCCGGATCGCCGTCCTGTCCTACCACTCACTGGAGGACCGCCTGGTCAAGCAGGTGCTCGCCGCGGGCGCCACCAGCACCGCGCCGCCGGGGCTGCCGGTGGTACCCGAGCGCTACCAGCCCCGGCTGAAACTGCTGACCCGGGGCGCGGAACTCCCCGCCGAGGAAGAGGTCGCCGAGAACCGCCGCGCCGCCCCCGCCCGGCTGCGCGGCGCCGAGCGCATCCGGGAGGAGCCCTGAAGGCCGCACCGAAGGCCGCACCCGGGGCCACCGGGAAAACGGCCTCCCCGACGCCCCAGCAGCGGCTGGCGCGGCTGGCGCGGCTGGTCCCCGCGGGCGCCCCCTCCGCACCGGCCCGCGCCCCCTTCGTACTGCTGGTGGTCCTGCTGCTCGGCTCCGGGCTGCTGGCCCTGCTGCTGCTCAACGCGTCCGTCAACCAGGGGTCCTTCGAACTGCGGGAGCTGGAGAGGCGGGCCGGGGAGCTGGCCGACGAGGAACAGGCGCTCCAGCAGGAGCTGGACTCCTTCTCCGCTCCGGACGCACTGGCCGAACGGGCCCGGGAGCTGGACATGGTGCCCGGCGGAAGTCCCGCCTTCATCCTCCCGGACGGCACCGTCCGGGGCGTGCCCGAACCGGCCCCCGCCGCGCCCGGGGGAGAGGACGCCCCGTGAGCGAGCCTCCCCGCCGACCCCAGCGCCCCCGCCGTACGCAGCCCGCCCCGCGTTCGGCCGCGTCCCGCTCCGCCCGCGCGCCCCGGCCCGCCGCCCGCGCGCCCCGCCCGAGGCCGGGCACCGTACGGCTGGGCAGCTCCCGGCCCCGGCTGAGGCTGTTCGGCGTCCTGCTGACCCTGGTGATGCTGGCCTTCACCGTACGGCTGCTCCAGGTGCAGGCCGTGGACGCGAGCACCTACGCCGCCAAGGCCGACGTCAACCGCTACATCACCGTCCCGCTCGCCGCCGAGCGCGGCACCGTCACCGACCGCGAAGGCGTCGCCCTGGCCACCACGGTCGACGCGTACGACATCACCGCCGACCCCTACCTGTTCACCCCCGAGCAGACGAAGGTCCCCGACGCGCCGGCCCAGGCGGCCGAACTGCTCGCCCCCGTCCTCGGCGTGGACGAGGAGACGCTCACCGAGCGGCTCTCCCGGAAGGAGACCCGCTACGTCCTCCTGGCCCGGCAGCAGTCCCCGCAGGTCTGGCGGCAGATCACCGACCTCAAGCGCGTGCTGGCCGGACGGCAGCGCCCCGGCGGGGGCCACCACGTGCTGGCCGGGGTGTACTCCGAGGAGCACGCCAAACGGGTCTACCCGGGAGGGGAGCTCGCGGCCGCCGTGCTCGGCTTCGTCAACTCGGAGGGCAGGGGCCGCGGCGGCCTGGAGGCGAAGTTCGACAAGGTGCTGGCCGGGAAGGACGGCAAGATCACCTACGCCCAGTCCGGCGGCCGCCAGGTGCCCACCGCCGGCGAGCACGAGCAGCCCGCGCGCCCCGGCTCGGACGTGGAGCTGACCCTCGACCGCGACATCCAGTGGGCCGCGCAGAGCGCCATCGAGAAGCAGGTCGAGAAGTCCGACGCGGACAGCGGCTACGTGATCGTCCAGGACGTCCGCACCGGTGAGATCCTCGCCATGGCCGACGTGCCCGGCTACGACCCGGGCGACCTGTCCACGGCCAGCGCCTCGGCACTGCGCAACGGCGCGGTGGAGGACGCCTACGAGCCCGGCTCCACCAGCAAGGTGATGTCCATGGCCGCGGTCCTGGAGGAGGGCGTGGCCACCCCGGGCACCCACGTCGTGGTGCCCAACCGGCTGCCGCGCGCGGACCGCAGCTTCGCCGACGACGTCGACCACCCCACCTGGTACCTCACCCTCAACGGGGTCCTCGCCAAGTCCAGCAACATCGGCACCATCCTGGCCGCCGAGCAGCTCGGCGACACCCAGGCGGAGGCCAACCGGGTCCTCCACTCCTACCTGCGCAAGTTCGGAATCGGGCAGAGGAGCGGGCTGGACTTCCCCGGCGAGACCCCCGGCATCCTCGCCGGCCCCGGGGACTGGAACGCCTCGCAGCAGTACACCATCCCCTTCGGACAGGGCCTGTCGCTCAACGCCGTCCAGGCGGCCTCGGTCTACTCCACCATCGCGGGCGGGGGCGTGCGCGTCGAACCGTCCCTGGTGCGCGGCACCACCGGGCCCGACGGGGACTGGAAGCCCGCGCCGGAGCCGCAGCGGACCCGCGTCATCAGCGAGAAGACCGCCACGACGCTCGCCACCATGCTGGAGTCGGTGGTGGCGGACATGGAGGGCACCGGCACCACCGCGCGCATCCCCGGCTACCGGGTGGCGGGCAAGACCGGCACGGCCAACCGGGTGGACCCCGAAACGGGCCGCTACAGGGGCTACACCTCCTCCTTCGCCGGATTCGCCCCCGCCGACGCACCCCGCGTCACCGTCTACTGCGCCGTGCAGAACCCCAAGAGGGGCAGCTACTTCGGCAGCCAGGTGTGCGGCCCGGTGTACCAGCAGGTCATGAAGTACGCGCTCAAGGCACTTCGGATCCCCCCGACCGGCGCCGAGCCCCCGCGTCTGCCCGTCACCTTCGACCCCCGGGACTGACCCGGGAAACGACCGGAAAGCGACCGTGAGAAGCATCGACGACCTCCCCCGCAACAGCCCCGGCGCCACCGGCGGCGCGCCCGGCACACCCGGCCCCTCGCTTAGCGGCGGGCCCGGCACGGCGGGTACGCTCACCGCCGTGCCACACGCTGATCAGACCCCATCCCTGCCCTCCCCGCCCCGCCCGGAGCGGGTCCGTCCCGTGCCGCTTGCGGAGCTGGCCCGGCGGCTGGGGGTCGCGGCCCCCGAGGGCGACGCGGCCGTCACCGGCATCACCCACGACTCGCGCGCCGTACGCCCCGGCGACATCTACATCGCACGTCCGGGCGCCCGTTTCCACGGCGCGGACTTCGCCGTCCAGGCGGCCCGCCTGGGCGCCGTCGCGGTGCTCACCGACCCGACGGGCACCGAGCGGGCCGCCGCCACCGGTCTGCCGGTGCTGACGGTGGCCGAGCCGCGCGAGGTGACGGGCGACCTGGCCGCCGCCATCTACGGCGAACCGGGCCGGGACCTGCTGCAGATCGGCATCACCGGAACCTCCGGCAAGACCACCACCGCCTATCTCATCGAGGGCGGGCTGCGCGCGGCGGCGAAGGAGGGAGAGCCGACCGGGCTGATCGGCACGGTCGAGTCCCGCATCGGTGACGAGCGGATCAAATCCGAGCGCACCACCCCCGAGGCCACCGAGCTCCAGGCACTGTTCGCCGTGATGCGCGAGCGCGGGGTGCGCTCCGTGGCCATGGAGGTCTCCAGCCACGCGCTGGTGCTGGGCCGGGTGGACGGCTGCGTCTTCGACATCGCCGTCTTCAACAACCTCAGCCCCGAGCACCTGGACTTCCACCCGGACATGGAGGACTACTTCCGGGCGAAGGCGCAGCTGTTCACAAAGGCCCGCTCCCGCGCCGGCGTGGTCAACCTCGACGACGAGTACGGGCAGCGGCTGGCCGCCGGCGTCAGCGAGGTCCCCGTCACCACCTTCTCCGCCGAGGGCCACCCGGACGCCGACTGGCGCGCGAGCGACGTGGAGGTCGGCCCGCTCGGCTCCACCTTCACCGTCGTCGGGCCGGACGGCGAGACGGTCCGCGCCAGTGCCCCCCTGCCCGGCCCGTTCAACGTCGCCAACGCGCTCGCGGCCATCACCGCCCTGGTCGCCGCCGGGATCGACCTGAAGACCGCGGCCGAGGGCGTCGCCGCGGTGCCCGGCGTGCCGGGCCGCCTGGAGCGTGTGGACGCCGGCCAGCCGTACCTGGCGGTCGTGGACTACGCGCACAAGCCCGACGCCGTCGACTCCGTGCTGCGCGCCCTGCGCAAGGTCACCGAGGGCCGGGTGCACGCGGTGCTCGGCTGCGGCGGCGACCGCGACCCGCACAAGCGCCCCGCCATGGGCGCCGCGCTGGCCCGGCTGGCCGACACCGCCGTCCTGACCTCCGACAACCCGCGCTCGGAGGATCCGCTGGCCATTCTCGCCGCCATGCTCGCGGGCGCGGCCGAGGTCCCGATCCACGAGCGCGGCACCGTGCTGCTGGAGGAGGACCGGGCCGCCGCCATCGCGGCGGCCGTCGCCCGGGCCGAGCCCGGGGACACGGTGCTGGTGGCCGGCAAGGGCCACGAACTGGGCCAGGACATCGCCGGGGTGGTCCGCCCCTTCGACGACCGCGAGGTGCTGCGCGAGGCCGTCGGGCGCGCCATGGCCGCCCGGCGGGACGCGGGGCGGAACGCCGTGGGCGACGGGGAGAGCGCGTCGTGATCCCGCTGAGCCCCGCAGAGATCGCCGGCATCGTCTCCGGACGGGTCCACGACATACCGGACCCGGAGCCGGCCGTCACCGGCCCCGTGGTCAAGGACTCCCGGGAGGTGCGCCCCGGCGCGCTGTTCGTCGCCTTCGGCGGGGCCAGGGTGGACGGCCACGACTTCGCCGCCCGCGCCGTCGCCGACGGCGCGGCGGCCGTGCTGGCCGCCCGGCCCGTCGGCGTGCCCGCGATCGTCGTCGACGACGTGGAGGCGGCCCTGGGAGCCCTGGCCCGCCATGTGGTGCGGCGGCTGGGCACCACCGTCGTCGCCCTCACCGGCTCCGCCGGCAAGACCAGCACCAAGGACCTGATCGCCCAGCTCCTGCGGCGGCTGGGCCCGACCGTCTTCACCCCCGGCTCGCTCAACAACGAGATCGGCCTGCCGCTGACCGCGCTGAGCGCCGAGGAGGGCACCCGCCACCTCGTGCTGGAGATGGGCGCCCGCGGTATCGGCCACATCCGCTACCTGACCGAACTGACCCCGCCGCGCGTCGGCGTGGTCCTCAACGTCGGGTCCGCGCACATCGGCGAGTTCGGCGGCCGGGAGCAGATCGCCCTGGCCAAGGGCGAGCTGGTGGAGTCCCTCCCCCCGGCGGACGAGGGCGGCGTCGCCGTCCTCAACGCCGACGACCCCCTGGTGCGCGCCATGCGCGCCCGCACCGAGGCACGCGTCCTCCTCTTCGGCGAGGCCGAGGAGGCCGACATCCGTGCCGAGAATGTCCGTCTCACCCCGAAGGGGCAGCCCGCCTTCACCCTCCACACCCCCACCGGGTGCAGCGATGTGACCATGCGCCTGTACGGTGAGCATCACGTGTCGAACGCGCTCGCCGCGGCCGCCGTAGCCCACGAGTTGGGCATGCCCGCCGACGGGATCGCCACCGCGCTCTCCGAGGCCGGCACGCTCTCCCGCTGGCGTATGGAGGTCACCGAGCGCTCGGACGGCGTGACCGTCGTCAACGACGCCTACAACGCGAACCCCGAATCCATGCGGGCTGCGCTCCGCGCGCTCGCCGCCATGGGCAAGGGGCGTCGCACGTGGGCGGTGCTCGGCGAGATGGCCGAGCTCGGCGAGGAGTCGCTCGCCGAGCACGACGCGGTCGGACGGATGGCCGTCCGGCTCAACGTCAGCAAGCTCGTGGCGGTCGGCGGCCGGGAGGCCCGCTGGCTCGACATGGGCGCCAAGAACGAGGGTTCGTGGGGTGAGGAGTCGGTGCACGTGTCCGACGCGCAGGCGGCAATCGACCTGTTGCGCGACGATCTGCGGCCGGGGGATGTCGTGCTGGTGAAGGCCTCCAGGTCGGCCGGCCTGGAGAAGGTGGCGCTCGCGCTGGTCGAGGGCGAGGTCGCCGGCCGATGATGAGGCAGATCCTCTTCTCCGGGGTCATCGGGCTCTTCCTGACCCTGATCGGCACTCCGCTGCTGATCAAACTGCTGGCCCGCAAGGGCTACGGGCAGTACATCCGCGACGACGGCCCGCGGGACCACCACAGCAAGCGCGGCACCCCCACCATGGGCGGCATCGCCTTCATCCTGGCCACGCTGATCGCCTACGCGCTCACCAAGGTCGTCACCGGCGAGCAGCCGTCGTTCTCCGGCGTGCTGGTGCTCTTCCTGATGGCCGGCATGGGCCTGGTCGGCTTCCTCGACGACTACATCAAGATCGTCAAGCAGCGCAGCCTGGGCCTGCGGGCCAAGGCCAAGATGCTCGGCCAGCTCGTCGTCGGCATCGCCTTCGCGGTCCTGTCGCTCAACTTCGCCGACTCCCGCGGTCAGACCCCGGCCTCCACCAAGCTCTCCTTCACCCAGGACTTCGGCTGGTCGATCGGTCCGGTGCTCTTCGTGATCTGGGCACTGTTCATGATCCTGGCGATGTCCAACGGCGTGAACCTCACCGACGGCCTCGACGGCCTGGCCACCGGCGCCTCGGTGATGGTCTTCGGCGCCTACACCTTCATCGGGGTGTGGCAGTACCAGGACTCCTGCGCGCTGACCGGCAGCCCGAGCTGCTTCGAGGTGCGCGATCCACTGGACCTGGCGGTCGTTGCCTCGGCCCTGATGGGCGCCTGCTTCGGCTTCCTGTGGTGGAACACCTCACCCGCCAAGATCTTCATGGGGGACACCGGCTCGCTGGCCCTGGGCGGCGCGCTGGCCGGCCTGGCCATCGTCTCCCGCACCGAACTGCTGCTCGCCCTGCTCGGCGGCCTGTTCGTCCTCATCACCATGTCCGTCGTCATCCAGGTCGGCTCGTTCCGGCTGACGGGCAAGCGGGTCTTCAGAATGGCGCCGCTCCAGCACCACTTCGAGCTCAAGGGCTGGAGCGAGGTGCTGGTCGTGGTCCGCTTCTGGATCATCCAGGGCATGTGCGTGATCGTCGGAATCGGTCTGTTCTACGCCGGCTGGGCGGCAGGGAAATGACGCGTGGCCCCGTCGGCGAGGAGTTCGCCGGGAAGCGCGTCACCGTCGCCGGCCTCGGCGTCTCCGGAATCCCCGCCGCGCGCGTACTGCGGTCCCTGGGCGCCCGGGTGACGGTCGTCGCCGACGGCGACGACGAGCGCGCCCGGCGGCAGGCCGCCGAACTGGAGGAGCTGGGGGCCGCGGTGCGCCTCGGCGACGGGGCCACCCTCCCCGAGGGCACCGAACTGGTCGTCACCACGCCCGGCTGGCGGCCGGACAAGCCGTTGTTCGCGGCGGCCGGGGCCGCGGGCGTACCGGTGTGGGGCGACGTGGAGCTGGCCTGGCGGCTGCGCGGTCCCGGCGCCGCGCCCTGGCTGGCCGTCACCGGCACCAACGGCAAGACCACCACGGTGCGGATGCTCGCCTCCATCCTGGAGGCCGCCGGGCTGCGCACCGCGGCGGTCGGCAACATCGGCGTCTCGCTGCTGGACGCGGTCCTCGGCGGCGAACCGTACGACGTGCTCGCGGTGGAGCTGTCCAGCTACCAGCTCCACTGGTCCTCCTCGGTGCGCCCCCACTCGGCCGCGGTGCTCAACCTGGCGCCCGACCACCTCGACTGGCACGGCTCGATGGAGGCGTACGCCGCGGACAAGGGCCGGATCTACGAGGGCAACGAGGTCGCCTGTGTCTACAACACCGCCGACCCCCTCACCGAGGAACTGGTGCGCCGCGCCGACGTGGTGGAGGGCTGCCGGGCGATCGGCTTCACCCTCGGCGCCCCCGCGCCGTCCCAACTCGGCGTCGTGGACGGCGTACTGGTGGACCGCGCCTTCGTCCCCGACCGGAGCAGACAGGCGCAGGAGCTGGCCGAGGCCGCGGACGTCGACCCGCCGGCCCCGCACAACATCGCCAACGCCCTGGCCGCCGCGGCCCTGGCCCGGGCCTTCGGCGTGGAGCCGGGGGCGGTACGCGACGGCCTGCGCGCCTTCCGGCCGGACCCGCACCGAATCGAGCACGTCGCCGACGTGGACGGCGTGACCTACGTCGACGACTCCAAGGCCACCAACACCCATGCCGCCGAGGCGTCGCTGAACGCCTACGACCCGGTGGTGTGGATCGCCGGAGGGCTGGCCAAGGGGGCCGTCTTCGACGAGCTGGCCGCGGGGGCCGCCGAGCGGCTGCGTGCGGCGGTGCTGATCGGCGCGGACCGCCGCCTGATCCGTGAAGCGCTGGCGCGACACGCCCCGGATGTCCCGGTCGTCGATCTCGACCGGGCCGACACTGGGGCGATGGCGGCGGCGGTCGGCGAGGCCGCCCGGCTGGCCCGCCCCGGGGACACCGTCCTGCTGGCTCCGGCCTGCGCCTCGATGGACATGTTCACCAACTACCACGCGCGCGGGGATGCCTTCGCCGCCGCGGTCCGCGACCTGGCCGCGGACCGCCCCGCGGCGCGGGACCGATAACCCGCCGGCCCCCGCGCCGCGGACCGGCGGCCGGGGAGACAGGAGGGGACGGATGAGGGTCGAGCGACCCGTACCGCCCGCGGTGGCGACCACCGCGGGCCTGGCGGGCCGCGTACTGGCGGCCGTCGCCGCGGTCTTGCCGGCCGTGCCCGCCCGGCCCGTCCCGGCGGCGGGTACGGCCGGCGCGTTGCCGCCGGCGCCGCCGTCGCGTCCGGGGCACGGCGCCGCGCTGCGAGAGGCCCAGCGCTCCCGTCCCGGCCCCCGCACGGCGCGCCCGGACGCTCCGCGCGCCCGGCGTCCCGCCGCGCCCCGGGCGCCCGGCCCCGGGCGCCCCGCGCCCCGGAGCGCCCCCGGGCGCCCGGGGCGCGGCCCGCGCCGTGCCGCGGACGGGGTCCGCGGGCTGTACCTGCGGGCGAAGCGCGCCTGGGACCGGCCGCTGACCGCCTACTACCTGATCCTCGGCGGCAGCCTGATGATCCTCGGCCTCGGCCTGGTGATGGTCTTCTCCGCCTCGCAGATCGAGGCGCTGGGCTCCGGCCTGCCCTCCGCCTACTACTTCCGCAAACAGCTGCTGGCCGCCGTCCTGGGCGGCGTTCTGCTGCTGGCGGCCGCCCGGATGCCGGTGGCCCTCCAGCGCGGGCTGGCGTACCCGCTGCTGGCCGTCTCCGTCTTCCTGCTCTGCCTGGTCCAGGTGCCGGGGATCGGGCAGGAGGTCAAGGGCAACCAGAACTGGATCCAGCTCGGCGGCCCCTTCCAGTTCCAGCCCAGCGAGTTCGCCAAGCTCGCCCTGGTGCTTTGGGGGGCGGACCTGCTGGCGCGCAAGGGCGACAGACGGCTGCTGAACCATTGGAAGCACATGCTGGTGCCGCTCGTCCCGGTGGCCTTCCTGCTGCTCGGCCTGATCATGCTGGGCCGGGACATGGGCACCTCGCTCATCCTCGCCGCGATCCTCGTGGGACTGCTCTGGCTGGCCGGCGCGCCGCTGCGGCTGTTCGCCGGGGTGCTCGCCGTCGCGGGGGCGCTGGGAGCCGCCCTGATCGCGACCAGCGGCAACCGGATGGCCCGGTTCGCCTGCCTGGGCGCCACCGACCCCGGCCCGAACGACCAGTGCTGGCAGGCCGTCCACGGCATCTACGCCCTGGCGTCGGGCGGATGGTTCGGCTCGGGGCTGGGCGACAGCATGGAGAAATGGGGACAACTGCCCGAACCGCACACCGACTTCATCTTCGCCGTGACGGGGGAGGAACTCGGCCTGGCGGGGACGCTGCCGGTGCTCGCCCTTTTCGCCGCTCTAGGCTATGCGGGTATCCGCGTGGCCGGACGCACGGAGGACCCCTTCGTCAGGTACGCCGCGGGAGGTGTGACCACCTGGATCACGGCCCAGGCCGTGGTCAACATCGGTGCGGTGCTCGGCCTGCTGCCGATCGCCGGTGTCCCGCTCCCGCTGTTCTCCTACGGGGGTTCCGCCCTGCTGCCGACGATGTTCGCCGTCGGGCTGCTGATCTCCGCCGCGAGATCGGAACCCGCCGCGAAGGCGGCACTGGCCATGCGGCAGCCTGCTGTGAGAAAGAAGCTGGCTGGGGTGAGACGGAAGACGATGAGACGGAGTGCCGTACGGCGCCCGTCCGGAGAGCGGTGAAATTCGGTGCATGTCGTACTCGCCGGTGGGGGGACCGCCGGCCACATCGAGCCCGCGCTCGCCCTCGCGGACGCCCTGCGCAGGCAGGACCCGGCCGTGGGGATCACGGCACTCGGCACGGAGCGCGGACTCGAGACCCGGCTCGTCCCGGAGAGGGGCTACGAGCTGGAGCTGATCCCGGCCGTGCCCCTGCCGCGCAAACCCACTCCCGAGCTGATCACCGTGCCGGGGAGGCTGCGCGGCACCATCAAGGCCGCGGAGCAGATCCTGGAACGGACCAAGGCCGACTGCGTGGTCGGCTTCGGCGGCTACGTGGCGCTGCCCGGCTACCTCGCGGCCAAGCGGCTCGGAGTGCCGATCGTCATCCACGAGGCCAACGCCCGCCCGGGCCTGGCCAACAAGATCGGCTCCCGCTACACCGGCTACGTGGCCGTCTCCACCCCGGACAGCAAGCTGCGCAACGCCCGCTACGTCGGCATCCCGCTGCGCCGCTCGATCGCCACCCTGGACCGGGCGGCGATGCGAGCCGAGGGGCGGGCCGCCTTCGGCCTCGACCCGGGCCTGCCCACCCTGCTGGTCACCGGCGGCTCCCAGGGCGCCCGGCGGCTCAACGAGGTCGTCCAGGCCATCGCCCCGACCCTCCAGCGCTCCGGCGTCCAGATCCTGCACGCGGTCGGCCCGAAGAACGAGCTGCCGAGGGTGGACAACATGCCCGGGATGCCACCCTACGTCCCGGTGCCGTATCTGGACCGGATGGACCTGGCGTACGCCGCGGCCGACATGATGCTCTGCCGCGCGGGCGCGATGACGGTCGCCGAACTGTCCGCCGTCGGACTGCCGGCCGCCTACGTCCCGCTGCCGATCGGCAACGGCGAACAGCGGCTGAACGCCCAGCCTGTGGTCAAGGCGGGCGGCGGACTCCTCGTCGACGACGCCGAGCTGTCGCCGGAGTGGATCCAGTCCAGCGTCCTGCCGGTGCTCACCGACCCGCACCGGCTGTACGACATGTCGCGGGCCGCCGCCGAGTTCGGGCGCCGGGACGCCGACGAACTGCTGGTCGGCATGGTGTACGAGGCGATCGCGGCACACCGCCGGGGCTGAGGCCGCAGGCGGGGCGCGGGAGAGCAGGGAGCGTGGCCGGACGGACGGCGGCCGCCGGGCGAGGCGGCCGCGACCAGCGTGACCCCCGCGGACCCAGAGCGGGCTCGGGACCTCCGCCGGCCCCGCCGGCGGGCCGGTGGCCCGGGCGTTACCGCGCGCCCCGCCTTCCGGAGGGCCGAGGACGCCGCCGTCTGCTGCTCGCCCTCGCCCTCGGCCCGGCGCTGCTGATCGGTGGCCTCGCCCTGTGGCTGCTCTACGGCTCCGCGTGGCTGCGGGTGGAGAGCGTCATGGTCGACGGCGAGAGCGCCCTGACGGAACGGCAGGTCCTCGACGCCGCCGGTGTCCCCCTCGGTGACCCCCTGGTCTCGGTCGATCCCGGCGAGGTGGAGCGGCGGCTGCTGGAGGCGCTGCCGCGGATCGGCTCCGTGGAGGCGGCCCGTTCCTGGCCGCACGGCGTGGAGCTGACGGTCAGGGAGAGAAAAGCCGTGGTCGTGATGGTGCAGGACGCTCAGAACGGGGAAGGCGGAGGAGACGAGGACGGCACGAGGGGGCGGCGCTATGCCGAGGTGGACGACGAGGGGGTGCTGTTCGGCACGGTCGCCGAACGGCCCGCGGGCGTCCCTCTCCTCGCTCTGGACCTCGCCGGATCCCCCAGCGGGCACCGCTTCGGACCCGGGAGGATGCGTCAGGAGGCGGTCGGGGTCGCCGCGGCCCTCCCCGATCGGGTGCGCCGCGACACCCGGACCATCCGGGTCCGCTCCTACGACTCCATCACCCTGGAGATGAGCGGCGGGCGCACGGTGGTGTGGGGGAGCGGCGAGGACAGCGACGCGAAGGCCAGATCGCTCACCCTGCTGATGAAGGCCGCCGACGGCGCGCAGAGATTCGACGTGAGCGTTCCCGGCACACCGGCGGCCTCAGGGAGTTGACGTACGTACGCGCAGGCCAGCACCCTGGTTGGCTACCACGTCGCCTGATCACATAGGGTGAGAAGAAAAACGGGAGGTTCGGCGTGTTCATTGAACGCGAACCACTTGTCGACCTAGTGTCCGTTCCAGAGAATCCGAGGAACGACAGACATTGGTAACCCTAAACTTGAACGTTAGGGTTCGGGTCGGCGTCCGGACCGTCCCACTCGGCATAGGTCGGCGCACCGCAACCATCGTGGAGCGGCGACACGTAACTCGAGGCGAGAGGCCTTCGACGTGGCAGCACCGCAGAACTACCTCGCAGTCATCAAGGTCGTCGGTATCGGCGGCGGTGGCGTCAACGCCATCAACCGGATGATCGAGGTCGGTCTCAAGGGCGTCGAGTTCATCGCGATCAACACCGACGCACAGGCCCTGCTGATGAGCGACGCCGACGTCAAGCTCGACGTCGGCCGCGAGCTCACCCGCGGCCTCGGCGCCGGCGCCAACCCCGACGTCGGCCGCAAGGCAGCCGAGGACCACCGGGAGGAGATCGAGGAGGTCCTCAAGGGGGCCGACATGGTCTTCGTCACCGCCGGCGAGGGCGGCGGCACCGGCACCGGCGGCGCGCCCGTCGTCGCGAACATCGCACGTTCTCTCGGCGCCCTCACCATCGGCGTCGTCACCCGCCCGTTCACCTTCGAGGGCCGCCGCCGGGCCAACCAGGCCGAGGACGGCATCGCGGCCCTGCGCGACGAGGTCGACACCCTCATCGTCATCCCCAACGACCGGCTGCTGTCCATCTCGGACCGCCAGGTGAGCGTGCTCGACGCGTTCAAGTCCGCGGACCAGGTGCTGCTGTCGGGTGTCCAGGGCATCACCGACCTCATCACCACCCCCGGCCTGATCAACCTGGACTTCGCGGACGTCAAGTCCGTGATGTCCGAGGCCGGCTCGGCACTCATGGGCATCGGCTCGGCGCGCGGCGACGACCGCGCGGTGGCCGCCGCCGAGATGGCGATCTCCTCGCCACTGCTGGAGGCCTCCATCGACGGCGCCCGCGGTGTGCTGCTGTCCATCTCCGGCGGCTCCGACCTCGGCCTGTTCGAGATCAACGAGGCCGCCCAGCTGGTGAGCGAGGCCGCGCACCCCGAGGCGAACATCATCTTCGGCGCGGTCATCGACGACGCCCTCGGCGACGAGGTCCGGGTCACCGTCATCGCGGCGGGCTTCGACGGCGGCCAGCCGCCGTCGAAGAACCGCGACAAGGTGCTCGGTTCGTACGCCGGAGGAAAGGAGGAGGCGCCGGCCGCTCATCGCCCGGCGCCCTCCGAGCCCGACCGCCCGTCCTTCGGCGGGCTCGGCTCGGTCACCCCGCGCGAGGAGGAGCCGTCCCCGGCCGTCCCGCTGGCGGACTCCCCGTCCGCCTACGGCGCGGGTTCCTCCTCGCCGCTGTCCGGCGAGACCGGCCCGTCCGCCGCTCCGCAGGTCCCCCCGGCCCGCCCCTACCAGGACGGTTCGGCCGAGGAGCTCGACGTGCCCGACTTCCTCAAGTAGGCACCACGAGCGTGATAGGACAGCACGACATCGTGAGCGGCGCGCACTTCGCCACCACCGACAGGCGGGGCGGGGTGAGCGCCGCTCCGTATGACCAACTCAACCTCGGCGGCGCGGTCGGGGACGACCCCGGCGCCGTACGGGCCAACCGGGGACTGGCTGCGAGGTCGCTCGGCCTCGACCCGGCCGCGGTGGTCTGGATGAACCAGGTGCACGGGCGCGACGCGGCCGTCGTCACCGGGCCGTGGCGCAGCGGCGAAGCGCCGTGCGTGGACGCGGTCGTGACCGCCCGTCGGGGCCTGGCCCTGGCCGTGCTGACCGCCGACTGCGTCCCCGTGCTCCTCGCCGACCCCGTCGCCGGGGTGGCGGGGGCCGCGCACGCCGGGCGGCCCGGGCTGGTCGCCGGGGTCGTCCCCTCGGTGGTCGAGGCGATGGGTTCCCTCGGTGCGGACCCGGCCCGCACGGTCGTCCGCATCGGCCCCTCGGTGTGCGGGGGCTGCTACGAGGTGCCGGAGCGGATGCGCGAGGAGGTCGCGGCCGCGGTGCCCGAGGCGTACGCCACCACGACGCTGGGCACCCCGGCGGTCGACGTCGCGGCCGGGGTGCGCGCCCAACTGGCCGGGCTCGGGGTGCCGGAGCCGCCGGCGCAGCCGGTCTGCACGATGGAGTCCCCGGACCACTACTCGTACCGCCGGGAGAGGACCACCGGACGGCTGGCCGGCTATGTGTGGCTGGAGGATCCCGCCGGCGGAGCGGGAGAGGCTGACGGGGGGACCGCCGCATGACCGATCGCAGTGCTGACCGCAGTGCTGACCGCAGGGCCGAACTGGCCGCGAACCTCGCCCGGGTGGAGGAGCGCATCACCCGCGCTTGTGTCACCGCGGGGCGCGCGCGCGAGGACGTGACCCTGGTCGTCGTCACCAAGACCCGCCCCGCCGACGATGTGCGGCTGCTGGCCGGGCTCGGGGTGCGGCACGTGGCGGAGAACCGGGACCAGGAGGCGGCGCCCAAGGCCGACGCCTGCGCGGACCTCCCCCTCACCTGGCACTTCGTGGGGCAGTTGCAGACCAACAAGGTCCGCTCCGTCGCCCGTTACGCCGACTTCGTGCACTCGGTCGACCGGCCCCGGCTGGTCGGCGCGCTGTCCTCGGCGGCCGAGAGCGAGGGCCGGCGGATCGGCTGCCTGCTGCAGGTCGCGCTCGACCGGGAGGCGGGCGTGACCGGGGGGCGCGGCGGCGCGTCGCCCGAGGAGGTGGGGGAGTTGGCGGACGAGGTGGCCGCCGCCCCCGGCCTCCGGCTCGCGGGTGTGATGACGGTCGCACCCCTGTCCGGACCGTACGCCGGGAGACCGGGCGCCGCTTTCGAGCGGCTGGGGGAGATCTCAGCCGCCCTGCGGGCGAATCACCCCGCTGCGAGCATGGTCTCGGCGGGGATGAGCGGGGATCTCGAAGAGGCGGTGGCGGCCGGGGCGACACATGTGCGTATCGGCAGTGCGGTACTCGGAGTACGAGCCGTGCTCCGGTAACGTCGCCAAGCAAGTCGGACCACAGCAGAAAATATGGTCATTCCCGCCCAGTGTGGATGACCGCGTGGGCTCAGGGGTACCGGTGGCGGAGTCTTGGGTTTTGGGGCCTCCCCGCCGGAGGCGCCGGAGGCAGAATGGGGTCTCCCAGCCGCAGGCGGGGGACGGGGCCTCCCAGCCGATGGCCGGGGAACCACCACAGAGCGGAGGACGCAGAGAATGGCCGGCGCGATGCGCAAGATGGCGGTCTACCTCGGCCTCGTGGAGGACGATGGGTACGACGGCCCGGGGTTCGACCCCGACGACGAGTTCGAGCCCGAGCCGGAGCCCGACAGGGACCGGCGGCACCAGGCGCACCAGCCCGTGGCGGCTCCCGCGGCGAAGTCCGACGGGGAGCAGGAGCCCGAGGAGCCGGTGCGGGTCGTCCACCACCCTGCCCACCGGGAGCGGGAGCAGGCTCCTGCGATCGCCGCCGAAAACGGACGGCACGGGAGGATTGCCCCCGTGTCATCCATCACACCCGAACGCCAGAACCTGGAGAAGAACGCACCGGTGATCATGCCCAAGGTCGTGTCCGAGAGGGAGCCCTACCGGATCACCACACTGCACCCCCGGACGTACAACGAAGCCCGTACCATCGGGGAACACTTCCGGGAGGGCACTCCGGTGATCATGAATCTGACCGAGATGGACGACACGGACGCGAAGCGTCTGGTCGACTTCGCGGCGGGTTTGGTGTTCGGTCTCCATGGGAGTATCGAGCGGGTGACACAGAAGGTCTTCCTCCTGTCTCCTGCTAACGTCGATGTCACGGCGGAGGACAAGGCCCGCATCGCAGAGGGCGGGTTCTTCAACCAGAGCTGAGAGTCAGTGCAACCGGACGGACCGGCCGACGGGCCGGACGCGACCAAAGGGGAGAGGGAAGCGCACGATGGGCGTCGTACAGCAGGTGGTCCTCATCGTGTTGCAGGTCTTCCTGGCCGTACTGATCTTCCGCCTGGTGATGGACTACGTCTTCATGTTCGCCCGCTCATGGCAGCCCGGCAAGGCGATGGTGGTCGTCCTGGAGGCCACCTACACTGTCACTGATCCGCCACTCAAGCTGCTGCGGAGGTTCATACCGCCGCTGCGCTTCGGGGGCGTGGCGCTCGACCTGTCCTTCTTCGTACTGATGATCATCGTCTACATCCTGATCAGTGTCGTGGCCAGGCTGTGAGCGATACGGTCTTGCCGATATGCCGATGACTTACGTTGAGGTGAAGAGATGCCGCTGACCCCCGAGGACGTGCGGAACAAGCAGTTCACAACCGTCCGCCTGCGAGAGGGCTACGACGAGGACGAGGTCGATGCCTTCCTCGACGAGGTCGAGGCCGAACTGACGCGTCTGCTCCGGGAGAACGAGGATCTGCGCGCCAAGCTTGCCGCCGCGACACGGGCCGCTGCGCAGAACCAGCAGCAGGGCATGCGCAAACCCGAGCCCCAGCAGCAGGAACGACCTGGTCCCGTCCCCGCCGCCATATCGGGACCGCAGCCGGTCCCGCCGGGGCAGATGGGCGGTCCGCCCCAGCTGCCCGGCGGTGCGCCGCAGCTGCCGGCAGGTCCCGGCGGGCACGGCCCGCAGGGTGGTCCGATGGGTCCCGGTCCGATGGGCCCCGGCGGTCCGGGCGGGCACGGTGGCCCCGGTCCGATGGGCGGTCACGGTGGTCCCGGCGGTCACGGTGGTCCCGGCGGTCCCGGCATGCACCAGCAGGGCCAGGGGCCGGGCGGCGACAGCGCGGCCCGCGTGCTGTCGCTGGCGCAGCAGACCGCGGACCAGGCGATCGCGGAGGCCCGCTCGGAGGCCAACAAGATCGTCGGTGAGGCGCGCAGCCGCGCAGAGGGTCTGGAGCGGGACGCCCGCGCCAAGGCCGACGCGCTGGAGCGGGACGCACAGGAGAAGCACCGCGTCGCGATGGGCTCGCTGGAGTCCGCCCGCGCCACGCTGGAGCGCAAGGTCGAGGACCTGCGCGGCTTCGAGCGCGAGTACCGCACCCGCCTGAAGTCGTACCTGGAGAGCCAGCTCCGCCAGCTGGAGAACCAGGCCGACGACTCCCTGGCCCCGCCGCGCAACCCGGCCACGGCCTCGCTGCCGCCGTCCCCCTCGATGGCATCGGCGGGCGCACCGGGCGGCGGCACCATGGGCGGTCACCAGTCCATGGGCGGCGGCCAGTCGATGGGCGGCCCGGGCGGCGGCCACGGCGGTCACAACCAGGGCGGTGGTCAGACCTACGGCGGGCAGCAGCAGATGTCCCCGGCGATGACCCAGCCGATGGCCCCCGTACGGCCGCAGGGTCCGCAGCCGATGCAGCAGGCGCCCTCGCCGATGCGCGGCTTCCTCATCGACGAGGACGACAACTGACGCAGCCGCCGTAGGCGGCGGGCGAATCGGATCGGCATATCGCAGAGGGCCGGGCCCGGGATCGAAGATCCCGGGCCCGGCCCTCTGGTGTGCCCGTCTCATCCGGCCCATCCGTCCGGTCCGCCGGGCGCACCCGGTGGTGTTCCGGGCGGCCGTCTGCCCGGCGGACCGGAACACCGTCAGCGGCGGGTGGTCACACGCGGCGCAGCCGGAAGACCAGGGACAGCGACTCGTCCTCGAACCGCTCGCCGAAGGAGTCGTCTCCCGCGCCCTCCGCGTAGTCCGTGGCCAGGACCTCGTCCGCGATCAGGGCCTGGTGCTCGGCCAGCGCCCGGGCGACCTCCTCGTCGTCCGACCGCCACCGCAGGGCGATCCGGTCGGCGACGTCCAGGCCGCTGTTCTTGCGCGCCTCCTGGATCAGCCGGATCGCGTCACGGGCGAGCCCCGCCCGCCGCAACTCCGGGGTGATCTCCAGGTCCAGGGCGACCGTGGCGCCGGTGTCGGAGGCCACCGACCAGCCCTCGCGCGGGGTCTCGGTGATGATGACCTCCTCCGGGGAGAGCGCGATGGTCTCGCCGTCGACCTCCACCGCCGCCGTACCGGCGCGCAGCGCCGCCGACAGGGCCGCCGCGTCCGCCTCGGCGATGGCCTTGGCGACCGGCTGGGTGCGCTTGCCGAACCGCCGGCCCAGCGCCCGGAAGTTGGCCTTGGCGGTGGTGTCCACCAGGGAGTCGCCGACCTCGGACAGGGAGGCGAGCGAGGTGACGTTCAGCTCCTCGGCGATCTGCTCGCGCAGGTCGTCGCTGAGCAGTTCGAATCCCTGCGCCGCCAGCAGCGCACGGGACAGCGGCTGCCGGGTCTTGACCCCCGACTCCGCGCGCGTGGCCCGGCCCAGCTCCACCAGCCGCCGCACCAGCAGCATGTCGCGGGACAGATCCGGGTCGACGGCGGACAGATCGGCCTGGGGCCAGCCGGCCAGGTGCACGGAGTCCGGCGCACCGGGGGTGACGGGGACGACCAGGTCCTGCCAGACCCGCTCGGTGACGAACGGCACCAGCGGGGCCATCAGCAGGGTGACGGTCTCCAGTACGTCGTGCAGGGTGCGCAGCGCCGCGGCGTCGCCCTGCCAGAAGCGGCGCCGGGAGCGGCGCACGTACCAGTTGGACAGGTCGTCCACGAAGGTGGACAGCAGCTTGCCGGTGCGCTGGGTGTCGTAGGCCTCCATGGCCTGGGTGCACTGGTCGACCAGTGCGTGCAGTTCGCTGAGCAGCCAGCGGTCCAGCAGCGGGCGGTCGGCGGGCGCCGGGTCGGAATCCGACGGCGCCCAGCCGCAGGTGCGGGCGTACAGCGCCTGGAAGGCGACGGTGTTCCAGTAGGTCAGCAGGGTCTTGCGGACGACCTCCTGGATCGTTCCGTGTCCGACGCGCCGCGCGCTCCACGGGGAGCCGCCGGCGGCCATGAACCAGCGCACCGCGTCCGCGCCGTGCCGGTCCATCAGCGGGATGGGCTCCAGGGTGTTGCCCAGGTGCTTGGACATCTTCCGGCCGTCCTCGGCGAGGATGTGGCCCAGGCAGACGACGTTCTCGTAGGCCGAGCGGTCGAAGACGAGCGTGCCGACCGCCATCAGGGTGTAGAACCAGCCGCGGGTCTGGTCGATGGCCTCGGAGATGAACTGCGCCGGATAGCACTTCTCGAAGACGTCCTTGTTGCGGTACGGGTAGCCCCACTGGGCGAAGGGCATCGAGCCCGAGTCGTACCAGGCGTCGATGACCTCCGGAACGCGGACGGCCGTCAGCGAGCAGCCCTCGGCGGTGCAGCCGAAGACGACGTCGTCGATGTACGGGCGGTGCGGGTCCAGGCCGGACTGGTCGGTACCGGTCAGTTCCGACAGCTCCGCCAGCGAGCCGACGCAGGTGAGGTGCCCCTCCTCGCAGCGCCAGACGGGCAGCGGGGTGCCCCAGTAGCGGTTGCGGGACAGGGCCCAGTCGATGTTGTTGTCCAGCCAGTCGCCGTAGCGGCCGTGCTTGACCGACTCGGGGAACCAGTTGGTCCGCCCGTTCTCCCGAAGCAGCTCGTCCTTGATCGCGGTGGTGCGGATGTACCAGGACGGCTGGGCGTAGTAGAGCAGCGCGGTGTGGCAGCGCCAGCAGTGCGGGTAGCTGTGCTCGTAGGGCAGATGGCGCAAGAGCAGGCCGCGGGCGTCGAGGTCGGTGACCAGCGCCTCGTCGGCCTTCTTGAAGAACTGCCCGCCGACCAGCTCCAGACCCTCCTCGAAGGTGCCGTCGGGCCGGACGGGGTTGACCACCGGAAGCCCGTAGGCCCGGCAGGTGAGCAGGTCGTCCTCACCGAAGGCGGGGGACTGGTGGACCAGACCGGTGCCGTCCTCGGTGGTGACGTACCCGGCGTTGAGGACGAAGTGGGCGCCCTCGATCTCCACCAGCTCGAACGGGCGGCGGTAGGCCCAGCGCTCCATCTCGCGGCCGGTGAAGGTCTGCCCGGTCGCGCTCCAGCCCTCACCCAGCGCCTTCTCCAGCAGCGGCTCGGCCACCACCAGCCTCTCGGCGCCGTCGGTGGCCACCGCGTAGGTGACGTCGGGGTGGGCGGCCACGGCGGTGTTGGACACCAGGGTCCAGGGCGTGGTCGTCCACACCAGCAGCGAGGCCTCGCCGGCCAGCGGGCCGGAGGTCAGCGGGAAGCGGACGTAGACCGAGGGGTCCACGACGGTCTCGTAGCCCTGCGCCAGCTCGTGGTCGGACAGGCCGGTGCCGCAGCGCGGGCACCAGGGTGCCACGCGGTGGTCCTGGACGAGCAGGCCCTTGCCGAAGATCTCCTTCAGCGACCACCACACGGACTCGATGTAGCCCGGGTCCATCGTCCGGTAGGCGTCGTCCATGTCGACCCAGTAGCCCATCCGGGTCGTCAGCTCGGCGAACGCGTCGGTGTGCCGGGTCACCGACTCGCGGCACTTGGCGTTGAACTCCGCGATGCCGTAAGCCTCGATGTCCTGCTTGCCGCTGAAGCCCAGCTCCTTCTCCACCGCCAGCTCCACGGGCAGGCCGTGGCAGTCCCAGCCGGCCTTGCGCGCCACGTGGTAGCCGCGCATGGTGCGGAAGCGGGGGAAGACGTCCTTGAAGACGCGGGCCTCGATGTGGTGGGCGCCGGGCATGCCGTTCGCGGTCGGCGGGCCCTCGTAGAACACCCACTCGGGGCGGCCCTCGGACTGCTCCAGGCTACGGGCGAAGACCTTGTTCTCGCGCCAGAAGTCCAGCACGGCGCGCTCCAGGGCGGGGAGATCGACCTGGGCGGGCACCGGACGGTACCGGGGCGGGGGCTGCGGGCTCATGGTGAGCTTCCTCCAACGGACGTGGTGACTTCCGCCGGAGGGACGAGACCGCCGCCAGTCGGCGCCGGTGCCCGCGGTACCACCCTCCTTGGCGCCGGACGCGTACGCGGGTACGTGTCCACCGCCCTCTCATTGGTGCGGCGATGCCGGTTCTACTCGCCGCCCGTCGCACCGCGTGCTGTCGCCGCACGTGCGCGGGGGCTTTCTTCCGGCGGCTCCGGGGTGATCTTCACGCCGCGCTCGCCCCCGGGCTCACACCGTCCCCGGGTCGCTCGTGGCCGCGTACGGACGCTACTCGTCCCCTTCGACGCCTCTCGCTCAGCCCAAGTGTAAGGGTGCCTCCCAATGGGGGCCGACCGGTTTTCGGCCCGTAGCGCCGGGCAGAACGCTTCGCGAGGGCGTGGCGCCGCACTTCGGGAAGCGGGAGCGGACCGGCGTGCCCTGTTGCCGCACGATCGGTGCCGATTTATCGTTCCGGTCACGATTCATGCACAAGATCACAATATGTGAAGGGGTCGCGGCCATGGTGGCGAGGGAGTCCGCAGCGAGGAGGGCGCGAGCCGCGCGGGAGCCCGCCGGGGATTCCGCGAACGCCGGGACCGCCGAGAGCGCCGGGAAGAAGCACTCCGGAGGGAAGTCCGCCGCGAAGAGGGCGGCGGCGAGCGCGGGCGCCGGAAGGGCGGCCGGCAGGAAGACAGGAGCCGAGACGGTGGTTGCCAAGAAGTCCACGACGGGAGCGCGGGCCGCCGGGCACGCCCCCCCGGTCCCCCCGGCGCGTACGGCCGCGGCCACCGTCGCCCCCGACGAGCTGGTCGTACGGCCCGGGGAGGAGCCCTGGACCGCGCAGGAGGTGGAGGAGGCGCGCGCGGAGCTGTCCTCGGAGTCCGAGCGGCTG
This sequence comes from Streptomyces shinuiensis, assembly GCF_043660855.1. NCBI lineage: Bacteria > Bacillati > Actinomycetota > Actinomycetes > Kitasatosporales > Streptomycetaceae > Streptomyces > Streptomyces shinuiensis. The sequence goes on from NZ_JBIHML010000001.1 coordinate 4,579,685, forward strand.
CGCGTGGAGATCCATGCCGCGGAGGAGGCACTCAACGGCCTGATGCGGGACTCGGCCGACGGAGCCGGGGACGACCAGGCCGACACGGGGACGAAGAACATCACGCGTGAGCACGAGATGGCCCTGGCGGAGAACGCCCGCGAGATGCTCTACCAGACCGAGCGAGCCCTGGACCGCCTGGAGGCCGGGACGTACGGCGTCTGCGAGAACTGCGGCAAGCCGATCGGCAAGGCGCGGATGCAGGCGTTCTCCCGGGCCACGCTCTGCGTCGAGTGCAAGCAGCGGCAGGAACGCCGCTGACCGCTGCCGCCGCCGCCCGGGCGTGACGTACCCTGCATCACGTGACAGAGGTGGAACGGGCCGGCGAGCAGCCGGGCGAGGCGCAGACCGAGACCGTGGACACAGCCGCCGGCCGGGCCGCGACCGGGGCCGGCGGCGGGTCCGTGAGTGATGCCGGACCGGCTCCCCGCGGACGGCGGCGGACCGTGGAGCTCGCCATCGTGGCGGCCGTCGCCTACGCCCTGGACCTGATCACCAAGATCATCGTGGTCGAGAAGCTGGAGGGCCACGACCCGATCGAGGTGATCGGCACCTGGCTGCGGTTCCAGGCCGTGCGCAACCCGGGCGCGGCCTTCGGTATCGGCGAGGCCCTCACCATCGTCTTCACCGTCATCGCGGCGGCCGTGATCGTGGTGATCGCGCGGATCGCCCGCAAGCTCTACAGCACACCCTGGGCCATCGCGCTCGGACTGCTGCTGGGCGGGGCCCTGGGCAACCTCACCGACCGGGTCTTCCGCTCGCCCGGGGTCTTCCAGGGCCACGTGGTGGACTTCATCGCGCCCGCCCACTTCGCCGTCTTCAACCTGGCCGACTCGGCGATCGTCTGCGGCGGGGTGCTGATCGTGCTGCTGTCCTTCCGGGGCCTGGACCCCGACGGCACCGTCCACCGGGACTGACCGGAGTCGGCCGGGGCCGGCCGGGGCCGGCCCGCGGGGACCGGCCCCACCGGATGCGTTCCCCTGCCCGCCGGGCGGGGGCACCGGGCGCTTCCGGCATACTCGATCGGGTGAGCCAGTTTCCCGAGATCCGCACCCTGCCCGTACCCGACGGCCTGGAGGGCGAGCGTATAGACGCGGCCCTGGCCAGGATGTTCGGCTTCTCCCGTACGAAGGCGGCCGAGCTGGCCGCCACGGGGAAGGTCCTGCTCGACGGCGGCGAGGTCGGCAAGTCCGAGCGGGTGCGCGGTGGGGCCTGGATCGAGGTCGAGATGCCCGCGCCGCCCGCACCGGTCCAGGTGGTGGCCGAGCCCGTGGAGGGCATGGAGATCGTGCACGACGACGACGACATCGTGGTCGTCGCCAAGCCGATCGGCGTGGCCGCCCACCCCAGCCCCGGCTGGAGTGGCCCCACCGTGATCGGCGGGCTGGCCGCCGCGGGCTTCCGCGTCTCCACCTCGGGCGCGGCCGAGCGGCAGGGCATCGTGCACCGGCTGGACGTGGGGACGTCCGGCCTGATGGTGGTCGCCAAGTCCGAACGCGCCTACGCCCTGCTCAAGCAGCAGTTCCGCGAGCGCACGGTCGACAAGCGCTACCACGCGCTCGTCCAGGGCCACCCCGACCCGCTCAGCGGCACGATCGACGCGCCCATCGGACGGCACCCCGTCCACGACTACAAGTGGGCCGTCACCGCCGACGGCAAGCCGTCGGTCACCCACTACGACCTCGTCGAGGCGTTCCGGGCCGCCAGTCTGCTCGACATCAAGCTGGAGACCGGCCGCACCCACCAGATCCGCGTCCACATGGCCGCCCACCGGCACCCGTGCGTCGGCGACACCACCTACGGAGCCGATCCGACGCTGGCGAAGCGCCTGGGGCTGACCCGGCAGTGGCTGCACGCGGTGCGGCTGGGCTTCGAGCATCCGGCGGACGGCCGCTGGACGGAGTTCTCCAGCGACTACCCCGACGACCTGCAGACCGCCCTGGACAGGATCCGGGCCGAGAGCGCGTAGGACGCGGGCCGGCCGCTCTGGTGCGTGTTCTAGCCCGGCTTCCGCGCGTCCGGTATCCCCGGCCGCACGCTGTTCGCCCGGCTTTTCGCGCCCGGGTCCTCCACCCCCGGCTCCCGCCCGAAGGCCGGGGCCGGGGCCGCCTGCGCGGTGGTGACGCGGGGCAGGGCGTAGGGGTGCTCCCGGTGGAGCCAGGTGATCAGCCCCTCGCGGACCTCGCAGCGCAGCGTCCAGATGTCGTCGGGGGTGCGCGCCGTCATCGTCGCGCGGACCTCGACCGTGGTGGGCGTGGAGTCGGTCACCACCAGGCCCCAGTTGCGGCCGTCCCAGAAGTCGCTGGCGCGCACGATCTCCTCCGTCCTGCGCCGGATCTCGGCGATCGGCGCCGAGTGGTCGAGGTGGAGGTAAACGGTGCCGGTCATCTGCGGGTTGCCGCGGGTCCAGTTCTCGAAGGGCTTGCTGGTGAAGTAGGACACCGGCATGGTGATCCTGCGCTCGTCCCAGGTGAGGACCACCAGATAGGAGGTGGTGATCTCCTCGACCGTCCCCCACTCGCCGTCCACGATCACCGTGTCGCCGATGCGCACCATGTCGCCGAAGGCGATCTGCAGGCCGGCGAAGAGGTTGCCCAGCGTGGACTGGGCGGCGATGCCGGCGACGATGCCCAGCACACCGGCGGAGGCCAGCATGGAGGCGCCCAGCTTCTCCATCGCGGGGAACTGCAGCAGCATCGCCGCGGCGGCGATCACCGTGACCACCGCCGTGGCCAGCCGCTTGATCAGCGTCAGCTGGGTGCGCACCCGCCGCACCCGCGCCGCGTCGTGGGCGATCCCGGCGTACCGGGAGTAGGCCGTCTCCACGACGGCGGTCAGCACCCGCAGCATCAGCCACGCGGCGGCCCCGATCAGTATCAGGTTCAGCCACAGGTCGACGGCCTTCTGGTGGTTCCTGGCCAGGTGCGTCTCGTCGGAGAAGGCGTTGAGCAGCCCGACGAAGATCACCGCCTGAAGCGGGACCCGGCCACTGCGCAGCAGACCCCACAGCGGGGTCTCCGGATGCCGGGCGTCCATGCGCCGCAGCGCGCGGTCCACCGCCCAGCCGACGGCGAGCGCCAGGATGATGGCGCCGCCGAAGACGATCAGCGGCCGCAGCACGTTCTCCATGGTGGTGTGAACTCCTCGCGAGACTCCTGGGGGCGGAAAAAGGACCCCACCGACCGTACCTGGCACCATGGGGGGACTCCGCCTCCCGGCGCGGCGCCGTGACGTGGATCATCAGGCTGACCTGCTAAGGAAGTGACACCGTGCCCACCGTTGTGATGTTCCACTCCGCCTACGGGCCGCGTCCCGCCGTCGAGGAGGCGGCCGGGAGGCTGAGGGAGGCCGGGCACGAGGTCCACACCCCCGACCTGTACGGCGGGCGGACGGCCCGGACGGTCGAGGAGAGCATGGCGATCAAGGACGGGATCGGCCGCGACGAACTGCTGAGGAGGGCCGTCGCCGCCACCGCCGCGTTCTCGGAGCGCGGGGTGGTGTACGCCGGGTTCTCCCTGGGCGGCGCGATCGCCCAGAACCTCGCGCTCGCCGACACCCGCGCCCGCGGACTGCTGCTCCTGCACGGCACCTCCGACATCCCAGAGGACGCGGCCGTCGACGACCTGCCCGTGCAGCTCCACGTCGCCGACCCCGACCCCTTCGAGCCGCACGACTGGCTGAACGCCTGGTACCTGCGGATGCGGCGGGCGGGCGCGGATGTCGAGGTGCACCGCTACCCCGGGGCCGGACACCTGTTCACCGACCCCGGCCTGCCGGACCACGACAAGGAGGCGGCCGAGCGGACCTGGCGGACCGCACTCGGCTTCCTGGCGGAGCTGGCGGAGCCGGCGGGCCTCTGAACCCCGTGCGGGAGGCCCGGGGCGCGGGCCTCCCGCACGCGGGGAGTCTCAGCGCACGGGGTCCTCCGCGCGCTCCACCCGCTGCGTGCCCGAGCGGGTCCGGTAGGAGCGCACACGGGCGGCGGACGCCCGCGGATCGGTCTTGTCCGACAGCGCGTAGTAGTCCATCTGGGTACGCTCGGCGTCCACGTCGAGGACGCCGTAGCCGTGCGAGTCCATGTCGAGCCACCTGGTGTGCCGGTTGGCGGCGCGTATGGCGGTCTCCGCGACGGAGGAGACGGTGTGCGGCGGCACCTTCAGGATGTCGTCGATGTTGTCGGAGGTGACGGAGGCGACCACGAACTCCGTGGCGACCGGCCGCTGGAGCGGATAGGTCGCGGCCCGGACGGGGACGTCGTTGGCGAAGGCCATGTGGATGTCGCCGGTGAGGAAGACGGTGTTGCCGATGCCGTGGTCGCGCAGGTGCGTCAGCAGCTCGCGGCGGTCGTCGGTGTAGCCGTCCCACTGGTCGACGTTGACGGCCAGACCCTCGCGGGGCACGCCGAGCAGCTCGGCCAGCGGCCCGAGCAGGTACGCCGGCACGGAGCCGAAGGCCATCGGGGAGATCATCACCGAGGTGCCCACCAGATGCCACCGGGCGCCGGAGGAGGCCAGGGAGGACTTCAGCCAGTCCAGCTGCGCGCGGCCGGTGATGGTGCGGTCGGGGTCGTCCACGTCGCCGCTGCCGATGCCCGCCTGGCGGTCGCGGAAGGACCGCAGGTCGAGCAGGTGGAGGTCGGCGAGGTCGCCGAAGCGCAGCCGCCGGTAGACGGTGCCCTCGGTGGAGGGGCGGACCGGCATCCACTCGAAGTACGCCCGGCGCGCGGCTGCGGCCCGCGCCGCCCAGTCGCCCTCCGCGCCGGGAGTGTGGTTCTCCGCGCCGCCGGACCAGGCGTCGTTGGCCGTCTCGTGGTCGTCCCAGATCGCGATCACCGGATGCGCGGCGTGCAGCGCCCGGAGGTCCGGATCGCCCTTGTAGTGGGCGTGGCGCTGCCGGTAGTCGGCCAGGGTGAGCGTCTCGTGGACGGGACGCGTCTCGCGGGCGACCCCGTCCTTGAGCGGGTATTCGCCCTTTCCGTACTCGTAGATGTAGTCGCCCAGGTGGAGGACGGCATCGAGGTCGGCACGGTCGGCGAGGTGGCGGTAGGCGGAGAAGAAGCCGCTCTCGTAGTGGGAGCAGGAGACCACCCCGAAACGGACGCGGTCCGCGGCCGTGCCGTCGGCGGGCGCGGTGCGGGTGCGGCCGGCGGGGGAGAGGACGCCCCCGGCCGAGAAGCGGTAGTGGTACCCGGTGGCCGGGCGCAGCCCGCGCACATCGGCCTTGACGGTGTGGTCGGCCTCCGCGCTGGCGGTGGTACGGCCGGAGGCGACGACACGGGTGAAGGCGCGGTCCTCGGCGACCTCCCAGGAGACCTCCACGGGCGCGCCCAGCCCGGAGCCGGGGGTCGCGTCGGGGGTGGGGGTGACCCGGGTCCACAGCAGGACGCCGTCGGGCAGCGGGTCGCCGGAGGCGACTCCGTGGGCGAAGGCCGGGCCCGCCGCGGCCCGGGCGCGCTGCGGGGTGCCCAGCGGCAGCAGCGTGGCGCCGGCGGCGGTCGCGGCGGTGGCCGCGACGACCGTGCGCCGCGTGGGGGCAGGGGTGTGGGATGCGGTGTGGGTGTCGGTCACGGCCGCAGATGCTACGTGCCGGTAGAGCTACGGGACAGGGCGCCGGAAAGTGTTCGCCCACCCGTCGAACGGTGTTGTCCTGAAAGCGCTGTGAGCCGGACCGCGCAGGATCGCACCGCACCCGGCCGCACCGCGCCGGACGGGACCGGCCCGCCGGTACGCCGCGGAGGACGGGTACCGGCGGGCCGGTGCGGCACGGCGCCGGCGGCACCGGGACCGGTGCCGCCGGGCTGTCGGCCGGTCACTTGACGCCGAGCTTCTCCAGTTCGGCGGGCAGCGTGCTGACCTCGACGTCCTTGCCGTCGATCCGGACGGTCGGGGTGCCCTGGACGCCGGCCTCGTTGAAGCTGTCGATCATCTCGAGCGCCCACTTGTCGTAGGTGCCCTTCTCGACGGCCGCCTCGAACTCCTTGTTGTCCTTGAGCGCGTCGACGTCCTCGGCGACCTTCAGCAGGTAGTCGTTGTCGGCGAACTTGTCCTGGTTCTCCGGCGGGTGGTGCTCGGCCGAGTACAGCAGGGAGTGGTACTCGCTGAACGCCTCGGTGCTCACGTCGAGCGCGGCGCCCAGGGCGCTGGCGGCGTTCTTGGAGCCGTCGCCGCCGAAGTTGCCGTCGATGATGCTGCCGAGGTGGATCTGCAGCTTGTACTTGCCGTCCTCCGCGCCCTTCTTGACCGTCTCGCCGAGGGCCTGCTCGAAGTTGGCACAGGCGGGGCAGCGCATGTCCTCGTACACGTCGATCGTCTTCTTGGCGTCCTTGTCGCCGATGAGGACGATCGTGCCGTTCTTCCCGGCGGAGTTGGCCGGCTTCACCAGCTTCTTGTCCGCCGCGTCGGCCCAGGACTTCTCGCTGCCGCCGTCGTCCATGTTGGCGACGGCGAAGCCGACGCCGCCCGCGACCGCGAGGATCGCCAGCACCGAGCCGCCGACGATCGCCTGGCGGCGCAGCTTGTCCTTCCTGGCCTGCTTCTCCCGTTCGGCCCGCAGCCGCTCGCGGGCGGCGCGCTTGGCTTCCTGGCTGTTGCGCTTGCTCATGGGTGTGTTCTCCGTGTCCGGTGCGTGACTGGTGGGGAAGGCGGTGCTCAGGCGGCGAGGGCCGCGGAGCACGGAGGTCCGCGCCGTACGACGGAGTGGGTCAGCAGGGGGAGCGCGCGGCGCGCGCGGGTGCGGTGGGCGGGGCGGAGCAGGCGGCCGGGTGCGCCGCCGGCGGCGCACCGGGCGCCTGCGGCCAGCAGCAGCGGCCGGAAGACGGCCGCCGCGGCGGCGCGCAGCAGCCGGGCGAGTGCCGCGTCGCCCCGGTGCAGCCACGCGGCCGCCGTCAGGCCGACGGCCACGTGCGCGGCCAGCAGCAGCCACGGGGCGGCCGGGTGGGCGGCCACGGACAGCGGGGACGTGCCGGAGGCGGTCACCCGCGCCAGCGGCGTACCGAAGTCGCCGCCCGCGCACAGCAGGTCCAGGCCGACCGCGCGCAGCGGTCCGGCCACCGGGCCGCCGGCCTGCCCGTAGCAGGCGTGCTGGCCGGTGGTGAAGACGGTGTCGGCGGCCAGTTCCAGCGGGACCAGCAGCGCGGCGATCGCCCCGAAGCCCCGCCGGCGTCCGGCGAAGGCGAAGGCGATCGCGAACACCGCCGCGCCGACCGCCAGGAGCGGCGGGTACGGCACGGGGTTCGCCGAGAGCAGCACATGGGCGCCCGCGGACAGCACGAGGCACACCGCGGTGAAGACCGCGGCGCGCACCGCCCGGATGCCTGTGTCGGGAAAGCCGATCCTGCCCATCGCAGCCGAGTGTGCCACGGGCGCCGCTAAGAAGTGCCTAAAGAGCGGGTGCGGGGTGAGGATCGCAACACGACCGATGCCCGCGGCCGGGGGTGTGAGCGGTGTGACCTGTGTGGCACCGGAGATCCCGCGCCGGGCGGCGGCTCCCCGTCGGCCCCGGGACGTAGACTTCGAAGCCGTCCGGAACTGCCGCAAGCCCGCTCGTTGGAGGTCCTCCGCCGTGGCCAAACCGCCGTTCACACACCTGCACGTACACACGCAGTACTCACTGCTGGACGGTGCGGCGCGGCTGAAGGACATGTTCGAGGCGTGTCAGGAGATGGGCATGACGCACATCGCCATGACCGACCACGGCAACCTCCACGGGGCCTACGACTTCTTCCAGCACGCCACCAAGGCCGGCGTCACGCCGATCATCGGCATCGAGGCGTACGTCGCCCCGCAGTCGCGGCGGTACAAGCGGCGCGTCCAGTGGGGCCAGCCCCACCAGAAGCGCGACGACGTCTCCGGCTCCGGCGGCTACACCCACAAGACGATCTGGGCCTCGAACAGGGCCGGCCTGCACAACCTCTTCCGGCTCTCCTCGGACGCCTACATGGAGGGCTTCTTCGTCAAGTGGCCCAGGAGCGACCGGGAGATGATCGCCGAGTTCTCCGAGGGCCTGATCGCCTCCACCGGCTGCCCCTCGGGCGAGGTGCAGACCAGGCTGCGGCTCGGCCAGTTCGACGAGGCGCTCAAGGCCGCCTCCGACTACCAGGACATCTTCGGCAGGGGCCGCTACTTCCTGGAGCTGATGGACCACGGCATCGAGATCGAGCGCCGGGTCCGCGACGGGCTGCTGGAGATCGGGAAGAAGCTGGGCATCCCCCCGCTGGTCACCAACGACAGCCACTACACCTACTCCCACGAGTCCGAGGCGCACGACGCGCTGCTGTGCATCCAGACCGGCAAGAACCTCTCCGACCCCGACCGCTTCCGGTTCGACGGCTCGGGCTACTACCTGAAGTCCACGGAGGAGATGTACGCCATCGACTCCTCCGACGCCTGGCAGGAGGGCTGCCGCAACACCCTCCTGGTCGCCGAGCAGATCGACACCGCCGGATGGTTCGAGAAGCGGGACCTGATGCCCCGCTTCCCCGTCCCGGAGGGCCACACCGAGGAGTCCTGGTTCCGCGAGGAGGTCCGCCGCGGCATGGCCCGCCGGTACCACGGCGACGTCCCCGAGGACCGGCAGAAGCAGGCCGACTACGAGATGGACGTCATCGTCCAGATGGGCTTCCCCGGCTACTTCCTGGTCGTCGCCGACTTCATCATGTGGGCCAAGAACAACGGCATCGCCGTCGGCCCCGGCCGCGGCTCCGCGGCCGGCTCGATCGTGGCGTACGCCATGGGCATCACCGACCTCGACCCGATCGAGCACGGGCTGATCTTCGAGCGGTTCCTCAACCCCGAGCGCGTCTCCATGCCCGACGTCGACATCGACTTCGACGAGCGCAGGCGCGGCGAGGTCATCCGCTACGTGACCGAGAAGTACGGTGCCGACAAGGTCGCCCAGATCGGCACCTACGGCACCATCAAGGCGAAGGCCGCGATCAAGGACTCCGCCCGCGTGCTGGGCTACCCGTACGCCATGGGCGACCGCATCACCAAGGCGATGCCCGCCGACGTCCTGGGCAAGGGCATCCCCCTGTCGGGCATCACCGACCCCAAGCACCCCCGCTACAACGAGGCGGGCGAGATCCGGGGGATGTACGAGAACGAGCCGGACGTGAAGAAGGTCATCGACGCCGCGCGCGGCATCGAGGGCCTGGTGCGGCAGATGGGCGTGCACGCCGCGGGCGTGATCATGTCGAGTGAGCCGCTGATCGACCACGTGCCGGTCTTCAGCCCCAAGAACGACGGCTCGGTGGTCACCCAGTGGGACTACCCCACCTGCGAGTCGCTCGGCCTGCTGAAGATGGACTTCCTGGGCCTGCGCAACCTCACGATCATGGACGACGCCGTCAAGCTGGTGAAGGCCAACAAGGGCATCGACATCACCCTGCTCGACCTCACGCTGGACGATCCCAAGACCTTCGAGCTGCTCCAGCGCGGCGACACCCTGGGTGTCTTCCAGTTCGACGGCGGTCCCATGCGCTCCCTGCTGCGCATGATGAAGCCCGACAACTTCGAGGACATCTCCGCGGTCTCGGCCCTGTACCGGCCCGGCCCGATGGGCATGAACTCCCACATCAACTACGCGCTGCGCAAGAACGGGCAGCAGGAGATCACCCCGATCCACCCGGAGCTGGAGGAGCCTCTCAAGGAGGTCCTCGACATCACCTACGGCCTGATCGTCTACCAGGAGCAGGTGCAGAAGGCCGCCCAGGTGCTCGCCGGGTACAGCCTCGGACAGGCCGACCTGCTGCGCCGGGCGATGGGCAAGAAGAAGAAGGAGGTCCTGGACGCCGAGTTCGTCAACTTCCAGAAGGGCGCCAGGGAGAAGGGCTACTCCGACGAGGCCGTCCAGGCCGTGTGGGACGTGCTGGTGCCCTTCGCCGGATACGCCTTCAACAAGGCGCACTCCTCGGCGTACGGACTGGTCTCCTACTGGACGGCCTACCTCAAGGCGAACTACCCGGCCGAGTACATGGCCGCCCTGCTGACCTCGGTCCGCGACGACAAGGACAAGTCGGCCGTCTACCTCAACGAGTGCCGCCGCATGGGCATCAAGGTGCTGCCGCCGGACGTCAACGAGTCCGAGGCGAACTTCACCCCGCGCGGCGACGACACGATCGTCTTCGGGCTGACCGCCGTGCGCAACGTCGGCCAGAACGTGGTGGACTCGATCGTCGCCTGCCGCAAGGCCAAGGGGAAGTACACCTCCTTCCCCGACTTCCTCGACAAGGTCGACGCCGTGGTGTGCAACAAGCGCACCGTCGAGTCGCTGATCAAGGCCGGCGCCTTCGACGAGCTGGGCCACGCCCGCAAGGGCCTGACCGCGCACTTCGAGACGATGATCGACAACGTGGTGCAGGTCAAGCGCAAGGAGGCCGAGGGGCAGTTCGACCTCTTCGGCGGGATGGGGGAGGAGTCCTCCGACAGCAGCCCCGGCTTCGGCATGGACGTGGAGTTCTCGCCGGAGGAGTGGGACAAGAGCTACCTGCTCGCCCAGGAGCGGGAGATGCTCGGCCTCTACGTCTCCGACCACCCGCTGTTCGGTCTGGAGCACGTGCTGTCCGACAAGACGGACGCGGCGATCTCCCAGCTCACCGGCGGCGACTTCTCCGACGGCTCGATCGTCACCATCGGCGGGATCATCTCCGGGCTCCAGCGGAAGATGACCAAGCAGGGCAACGCCTGGGCGATCGCCACCGTGGAGGATCTGGCGGGCTCGATCGACTGCATGTTCTTCCCCGCCACCTACCAGCTCGTCTCCACCCAGCTCGTGGAGGACGCGGTGGTCTTCGTCAAGGGACGCCTGGACAAGCGCGAGGACGTCCCCCGGCTGGTGGCCATGGAGCTGATGGTCCCCGACCTGTCGGAGGCCGCATCCGACGCGCCCGTCACCATCACCATCCCCACGGTCAAGGTCACCCCGCCGCTGGTGGAGAAGCTGGGGGAGGTGCTCACCCACCACCGCGGCTCCACCGAGGTGAGGGTCAGGCTCCAGGGCAGCCGCAAGACGACGGTGCTGCGCCTGGACCGGCACCGGGTCACCGCCGACCCCGCGCTCTTCGGCGACCTCAAGGCGCTGCTCGGCCCCTCCTGCCTGGCCGGCTGAGGCGGGGCCTGGCCGGGGCCGACGGGGGGCGGCGGTCCGGCCCGGCCGGAAGGCGCCCCGGCGCGGGCGTACGCACGACGGGGCGCCCCGGAAGGACCGGGGCGCCCCGTGCGGTGGCCGCCGCTGTGCCGTGCGCGGCGGCCGGTGTCAGTTGTGGCCGAAGCGCTTGCGGTGCTTGCGCGCCACGTCCGCGGGGGTGCCCTGCGCGGCCGGCTGCGTCCGCGCCATCCGCTCGGCTGTGGCCTTCGACTGCTCCTGCGTCTCCTCGGCGACGGTGTGCCCGCCGCGCCGCTCCCGATCGTCCTTCTTGCGCTTGCCCATGGTCGCCTCCTGTGCGGATCTCGGAACGATGGGCCGTGCCCAGCGTCGCACGCGTCCGCACAGCTCGCATGTCGGGCAATCGCCCTCGGTAGTCGCCCCTTCCGGCCCGAAGGAGCCTCCCGCACTGTGGACACCGGCCTCCCGCCACGCCGAAGATCGAGCCGGAACCTATAAGCCCTGTACGGTCGGGCAGACTCGAAACAGGCTCGAAGGAGCGGGGCCGGGTCGAACGCGCCGCGGCCGTGCGAGACGTCACCGGCCCCGGCGGCCGTACCGGTCGTGCCGGTCGTACCGAGAGTGGGTGGAGCGTGGACCGCTGCGTCGTCCTGGTGGACGCCGGGTATCTGCTGGGCGCCGCCGCGAGTCTCCTGGCGGGCGAGCCCGCGCGCTCCCGGATCACCGTGGACCACTCCGTGCTCATCCAGGGGCTGCGCGAGCGTGCCGAGCAGGACACCGGCTGCCGTCTGCTGCGCATCTACTGGTTCGACGGCGCCCCCGACCGGGTGCCCCAGCCCGAGCACCGGCGGCTGCGGGTGATGCCGCGCGTGACGGTGCGGCTGGGCGCCCTCACCCGCAGCGAGGGGCGGTGGGCGCAGAAGGGCGTGGACGCCGCCATGCACGCCGAGCTGACGGAGCTGGCCCGCAACCGCGCCTGCTCCGACATCGTGCTGGTCACCGGGGACGGCGACCTGCTCCCCGGCCTGATGTCCGCCAAGGAGCACGGCGTAGCCGTCCACCTGTGGGCGGTCCAGGCCGCCGACGGCGACTACAACCAGTCCGAGGACCTGGTCGCCGAGGCCGACGAGCGCCGCGTTCTGGACCGCGCCTGGATCACCCGCGCCGTACGGGCCAGGGACCTCACCGGCGTCTGCCCGCCCCAGCAGCCCGAGATCGCCGCCATCCTCTCCGCACCGCTGCCCGAACCCGCCCCCTCCGGCGGCGGGAACACCCCGGTCACCGCCCCCGGTGGTACGGGCGTCCCCGCGCCGGACACCGCGAGCACCCCGGAGGCCGCGGGCGCCGGGAACAGGACCGCTCCGGCTCCGGCCCCGGCCCCGGCCTCCGGCGGGAACGGCGTCGCGACCCCCGTCTCCGGGGAGTTCGGCGAGGAGGCGGCCCAGGAACCCGCGGGAGGGCTCGCGGGGAGGGAGGAACGGACCGACACCGGCCACGGCCGGGGCGTGCCCACCCCCAAGGACCTCGCCGGACTCGGCCGGCCCGCCGTGCACCCCCACAACGCCTCCCCCGCACCCGCCGGCGCCACCCTGCGCTGGTCCTCCGACAAGGGCTGGGTCGAACGGGGCGCCGCCCCCGAGTCCTCCGAGGCCGCCGCCCTGCCGATGCTGGCCCAGCTCACCTCCGCCGAGCAGCGGTGGGCCGACCGGGAGGAGGACATCACCACCGTCAGCGGCGACCCCTTCGAGGTCGGCCAGGTCTTCGCCCGCCGCTGGATCGAGCGGCTGGCGACCACCGCCCATCTGAGGACGCTGTCGGGGGAGTACCCCCGCATCCCGCACCGCATCGACGGCGAGCTGCTGCGCTACGCCGCCCGCTTCGGTCTGCTGGCTCACAAGGACGACCAGATCGACGAGCAGGACCGCTACGCGATCCGCGCGGGCTTCTGGCGCGAGGTCGACGCCCGCACCGCGGGCGAGCGCGCACCCGCCGCGGAGTGAGCCACCGCCGGGCGCGTACCCTCGTAGCTCGTGAGCACGGGCACTGGGCAGGCGGTGGGCGACGCGGTGGACAGCGTGGAGACGCCGGCGTCGGCCGCCGTACGCGTCCACGACCTGGTCAAGACCTACCCTGCCCGGCGCGGCCGCCGCGGCGCCCCCGCCACCCCCGCCGTACGGGCCAGCGACGGCGTCAGCCTGACCGTCCGGCACGGCGAGGTCTTCGGTCTGCTCGGCCCGAACGGCGCCGGGAAGACCACCCTGGTGCGGCAGCTCACCGGGCTGCTGCGCCCCGACTCCGGGCGCGTCGGCGTCCTCGGCCACGATCTGGTCCGCCATCCGCGGCGTGCCGCGCGGCTGCTGGCCTACCTCGGTCAGGAGTCCACCGCGCTGGACGAGCTGACCGTGGCACTGGCCGCCGAGACCACCGGGCGGCTGCGCGGCCTGGACGCGGCGGCCGCCCGGCGCGAGAGCGGTGAGGTACTGGAGGAACTGGGGCTCGGCGCGATCGCCGGGCGCCCCCTGAAGCGGCTCTCCGGCGGCCAGCGGCGGCTGGCCTGTGTGGCGGCGGCGCTGGTGGGGGAGCGTCCCCTGCTGGTGCTGGACGAGCCGACCGCCGGTATGGACCCCGTCGCGCGGCGCGCGGTGTGGGCGGCGGTCGACCGGCGGCGGGCCGAGCGCGGGGCCACGGTGATCCTGGTGACCCACAACGTCATCGAGGCCGAGCTGGTCCTGGACCGGGTCGCGGTGATGGACCGCGGCCGGGCGGTCGCCTGCGGCACCCCGGCCGGTCTGAAGGCCATGGTCGGCGAGGACGTACGGCTGGAGCTGGTGTGGCGCGACCGGCCGCCGCTGGAGGTCCCGGAGGTCGCCGCGCTGCGCCCGGACGCCGCGGAGACGGGCCGCCGGTGGACGCTGCGGCTGCCCCCCGAGGAGGCGCGCGCGGCGGTCGCCGCCGTCACCGGCGGTCCGGCGTTCGCCGCGCTGGACGACTTCACCCTCGCCACGCCGAGTCTGGAGGACGTCTACCTGGCTCTGGGAGGACACACGGAAGGTCTGGTGAAGTCGTGAGTACGGCCGTGGCGAGGACCCGGCGGGAGGCGGCCGAGGCCGCTGAGGCCAATGAGGCCACTGGGACCGAGCGAGCCGGCGGGGGGGCGGAAGAGGCGGGAGCCGCCCCGCTCGCTCCGGGCGCGAGGCTGTGGCCCGCCCTGGGCGCCGTCTACCGGGCGCAGCTCTCCCGGGCGCGGGTGGCCCGCATCCCGCTGCTGTTCGTGGCGACCTTCCAGTCGGTCGGGATCATGGTCCTGATGCGCGGGGTCGTCGACGGCGGCCCCGGGCAGGAGGCGCGGGCGGTGGTGGCCGGCTCCAGCGTGCTGGTGGTCGCCTTCGTCGCGCTCAACCTCCTCGCCCAGTACTTCGGCCAGCTGCGCGCCTCCGGGGGCCTGGACCACTACGCCACCCTGCCGGTGCCGCCCGCCGCGGTGGTGCTGGGCACGGCGGGCGCGTACGCCTCCTTCACGGTGCCCGGCACGGCGGTCACCGCGGTGGCCGGCTGTCTGCTCTACGGGCTTCCGCTGGACGGGCTGTGGCTCCTGGTGGCGGTGGTGCCGCTGGCCGGAGCGGCGCTCGCCGGACTCGGCGCGGCCCTCGGCCTGCTCGCGCCCCGCCAGGAACTCGCCACGCTCTGCGGACAGCTGGGCATGTCCGCGGCCCTGCTGCTGGGCGTGCTCCCGGCCGGAGGTCTGCCGGAACCCGTCCGGCTGCTGCGGGACCTGCTGCCCTCGACGTACGGGGTGGAGGCGCTGGCCGCCGTCCTCGGGCCCCGGCCGCACTGGGACAGGGTGGTCCTCGACCTGGGGGTGTGCGCCGCCGTCGGAGCCGCGGCACTGGCCGCCGCGACCTGGGCGTACCGGCGGGCCGCGGTGCGCTGACCGCCGCCGCCTCGGCCGGGTGATCGCCTTGTGCGGTACCGCCCGGCGGGCCGGGGGCCGGACCTGGCACGATGGCAGGGTGACCGCACCGACGCCTCCCTCCCCGAACCACGGTCCGTCCCGGTCGGACCCGTCCTACGACCCGTGGGGGAGCGCCCCGCGCGGCAAGGACCCCGGCGAGGGCGGGGGCGGTGGCGCCCCGGCCGGGCGGGAGGTCCTCGAAGCCGCGGTGGTGGCGGTGGCCGTGGCGGTCCTGGGAGTGGCGCTCGGGCTGCTGTGGCTGTGGCTGGCCCCCAGGGTCCCGCTGATCTCCGACGGCACGGCCGTCTACCTCAAGGACTCGGAGGGCGAGGAGACGGTCGGGGCCGACGGCACGTTCGTCCTGCTGGCCCTGGGCGTCGGCGCGCTGAGCGGGGCCACGGTCTTCCTCGCCCGGCGCCGCGGCGGCGCCGGCGTCGTGATCGGCCTGGCGGCCGGCGCGCTGGCCGGCTCGCTGCTGGCCTGGTGGCTGGGCGTACAGCTCGGCCCGGACCAGGACGTGGTCGCCCGGGCCAGGGTGGTGGGCGAGGGCAGGGTCTTCGACGCCCCGCTGGAGCTCCACGCCAAGGGGGCGCTGCTGGCGTGGCCGCTGGCCGCGTTGGGGGTCCACCTGGCGCTCACGTCCCTGTTCGGTCCCCGGGACCCCGAGCCGACGCACCCGCTCCACCCCGGGTGGGGGCCGCCGCCGGGCGGCGCGGAGGACCGGCCGGGGGCGTGAGGCCCCGGTGGCCGGTGCGCCGCCACGGTCACCGCTTCGGCCCCGCGGCCGGAGCGGTCGCCGGGCCGCCGGGCTACCGGGAGCGGGCGATCGGCGCCGTCACCGCGCCGGTGAGCTTCACCAGATCGGCGGGGGCCAGCTCGATCTCCAGCCCGCGGCGCCCGGCCGAGACGCAGACCGTCGCGTGCTCCTGGGCCGAGGCGTCCACCACCGCCGGCAGCGCCCTGCGCTGGCCCAGCGGGGAGATCCCGCCGCGCACATAGCCGGTGGCGCGCTCGGCCGCGGCCGGGTCCGCCATCGCGGCCCGCTTGCCGCCGGCCGCCGCAGCCAGCGCCTTGAGGTCCAGCGAGCCGGAGACGGGGACGACCGCCACGGTCAGCGTGCCGTCGACGTCCGCGACGAGCGTCTTGAACACCCGCTCCGGGTCGAGCCCGAGAGCCTCGGCGGCCTCCTCCCCGTAGGAGGGGGCGGCCGGGTCGTGCTCGTAGGAGTGGAGGGTGAAGTCCACGCCGGCCTTCGCGGCGGCCACCGTCGCCGGGGTGCCTCCGGAACCCGCCTTCTGCTTCTTCCTGGCCATGCTCGCCGTGCCTCGCGTCGGTCGGTGCTGGTGTGCGGTCGGTGTTCCCGGCGGCGCGCCGGTTTCCGGGCCGTGTCAGTTCGGGCTGGTCGGCACGCGGGTGAGGTCCGCCGCGGGAACGGACGGGAGCCTACCGATCAGCGCCGTCTCGCGCCTGAGGATCCTCAGCTCCTCGGCCAGCCGCGTGGCGGTGTCCGGAGCCTGCAGGAGCCGCTGCCTGGTCGGGGTGTCCAGGACGGTGGCGGCGGCCACCAGGTACGACACCACCGACGGCTCGTCCGGCAGCTCCTGGCCGCCGGCCAGGGTCCTCTCCCGTGCGCCGGCGAGCTGCTTCTGGTAGGCGCGGAAGGCCCGCAGCACGCCGGAGGCGAGCGCGCCCGCCCCCTCGCCGCCGTCCTCCGCCAGCTCCTCGACCTCGCCGACCAGGTACGGCCCCGAGGCGTCGACGGACAGCAGCCGGAAGCGCGTGGTGCCGGTGGCGAGCACCTCGTAGCCGTCCCCGCCGTCCCGCTCCCCGTCCCCGTCGGCCTCCTCGCCGTCACCGGAGCGCTCACGGATGGACGTGGCGTCGGCGACGCAGCCCACCGTGTGGAAGGCGCGCATCGGGTCGGGACCGAAACCCGCGGCCGGCCCGGCCGCGGCCCGTGCCGTCGGGTCCGGCATCCCGACCGCGGTGGGAGCGACCTCACGGCCGTCCCGGATGGCGACCACCCCGAAGCGGCGCGGTGCGTCCTCGGGGATCTCCTGCAGGTCGCGCATCAGGGCGCGGTACCGCTGCTCGAAGATGTTCAGCGGCAGCACCAGCCCCGGGAACAGCACGGTGTTGAGAGGGAAGATCGGTAGGCGAATGGTGGTCACAGCCGCAGCCTACGGCCTCCCCGCGGCGGGCACCCCCGTCACCCGCCACCCGCCCGCCGCGCGCACCCGCCGGGGCGCGCTCACTGGCGTCTCAGCAGCCGGGTGGCCCCGGCCGCGACCGTGGTGGCCAGTACCCAGCCGAGCATGATCAGGGCCGCGGCCGTCCACTGGTAGGCCCCCGCGGGCTTCCAGTGGCTGTCCTGGCCCAGGTTGATCACCGGCAGCAGCAGGTCCAGGACGTACAGCGGGGCGTTCCAGTGCGGCGACTCCCCGGGCTTGAGCGGGTCCGGCGGCCGCCGGGCGAACAGCACCGCGCCCGAGGCCCACAGCACCGCCATCCACAGGGCGGCCTGGCCCGGCCGGTAGCCGTAGGCGACCGTCCAGTCCTGCAGATAGCCCCACAGCTTGGCGGCCAGCGGCAGCGTCTCGCGGCGGCGGCGCTGCTTGGCCAGCAGCACCGCGCGCGCGTCCGCGTCCTCCCCGCTGTTGCGCATCACCGCCGCGAGCTGCTCGTACGGCTCCGGGGCGTACTCCGGTGTCGCCGTCTCCAGCCACCGCAGCCGCTGGGCGAGGGTGAACCGGCCGCGCGGGATCAGGTTCTGGTAGGTGAACCCGGCCATCCACAACCCCTCGTCCACCGGCCAGCTCTCCACCCTGTCCACCAGGTTGTCCACGGTCGCCCCGGCGAGCACCACCCGGCCGCCGCCCGGCCGCTCCGGCGTGAAGCACAGCTCCGGGGTCTGGACGCGGCGCAGCGACAGCTCCTGGTCGCGCTGGAGGCTGAAGCGGGCGTCGTCCAGCACCAGCGAGTCCCCGAACCTCCCGTCGTCCAGCTTCACCCCGCCGGTGCACTCGAAGCGCTTGACGCGCCGCACCATGTGGCTGTGCTCGTCCGGAGGCGGCCAGGAGGTGCCGCCCGGCGGGGTCGTGCCGTGGACGACCGGCAGCTGGCGCGGCCCGGAGGAGGTGAAGTGGGCGAAGTGCTCCACGGTCATCTGCGGCGCGTACAGCGCGTACTGTCCGTTGCCGCTGCGCAGGACGCTGCCGTACATGAACAGCGAGCCGCCGATCTCCGCACCGCGCAGGCTCACCTCCCCCTGGGCGAGTATCAGGCTGGCCTGGAGGTCCTGGGCGACCTGGATGCCGTCGGCGGACAGCGACCGCACACGCTCCCCGCGACCGACCGTCATCTCGTTGAGCATCAGGTCCGTGCCTATGGAGGCGTCGGTGAGCCGGACGCCACCGGGAATGGTGCAGCGCGGCAGGTGGAGATCGCCCTCGGTGCTCATCCGGGCGGCCTCCAGCCTGGGTATGTGGCAGTCGATCATGCGGGCGGTGACCAGCCGGCACTCGTGCAGCAGCACCTCCTGCTCGAAGCGGCACTGCCGGAACTCGAAGTACGGCTCGACCGTCCCGCCGGACAGGTCCAGCCGCCCCGTCACGTACACACCGGTCAGCTGCAAGGACGCGACACGCCCGAGCAGCGGCGGCGGACCGTGCAGCAGGAGCAGGGCGACGACGCGGGCCCGCACCGTCCGCTGCGGCCCCCACTCGTGGTCGCCGTTGGGATCGTCCAGCTCCGCCTCGCCCGAGCGCAGATCGTGCTCGCTGCCGTTGCGGAAGGCCTGCCACATGCCCCACTCCGCGGTGGTCAGCCGGAGCCCGGGCGGTGGATCCCCGTTGTTCGGAACCTCACTCACGACGTGTCCCCCAAGTCACAGACGGCACTGTGTGACGACCGCGACGCTATCGGTCAGCACTGACATCTGGATGCCCCCTCCAGGCTCACCCGTACCGCGTATCACGCACTGATACGGAGCGCCGGGCACCGGATCGCGTCTGAGACACTGGGACACGTGCTTCGATCCGTATCCATGACCCGACTCGACCTGCGCGGACGCGACCTCGCCGCCGCCGGGGTCGAGCGGGAGCTGCTGCCCCGAGCCGAACTCGACGTCGAGGCCGCCCTGGAGAAGGTGCGGCCGATCTGCGACGCGGTGCACCATCGCGGCACGGCCGCGGTGATCGAGTACAACGAGCGCTTCGACGGCGTGCGGCTGGAGCGCGTACGGGTCCCGGCCGAGGCACTGGACAAGGCGCTGGCCGAGCTCGACCCGGCGGTGCGGGCGGCGCTGGAGGAGTCCGTCCGCCGCGCCCGGATCGTCCACCGCGACCAGCGGCGCACCGACTCCACCGTCCGCGTCGTCCCCGGCGGTACCGTCACCGAGCGGTGGGTGCCGGTCGAGCGGGTGGGCCTGTACGTGCCCGGCGGCCGGGCCGTCTACCCGTCGTCCGTGGTGATGAACGTCGTGCCCGCGCAGGAGGCCGGGGTCGGCTCGCTGGCCGTCGCCTCGCCGCCGCGGAAAGGCGTCCCCGGACACTGGGCGGCGGGGCTGCCGCACCCCACGATCCTGGCCGCCTGCGCCCTGCTGGGCGTCGACGAGGTGTACGCCGCCGGCGGCGCACAGGCCGTCGCCATGTTCGCCTACGGCACCGAGGAGTGCGCGCCCGTCCAGCTGGTCACCGGCCCCGGCAACATCTGGGTCGCCGCCGCCAAGCGCCTGCTCAAGGGCCGCATCGGCATCGACTCCGAGGCCGGCCCCACCGAGATCGCCGTCCTCGCCGACGACACCGCCGACGCCCGCCACGTCGCCGCCGACCTGATCAGCCAGGCCGAGCACGACACCCTGGCCGCCGCCGTCCTGGTCACCCCGTCCGAGGCGCTGGCCGACGCCGTCGACTCCGAGCTGACCTCCCAGGTGGCCTCCGCCAAGCACGCCGGGCGCATCGCCGAGGCGCTGGCCGGACGGCAGTCCGGCACCATCCTGGTGGACGACCTGGACCAGGGACTGGCGGTGGTGGACGCCTACGCCGCCGAGCACCTGGAGATCCAGACCGAGAACGCCGCCGAGGTCGCCGCCCGGGTCCGCAACGCGGGCGCGGTCTTCGTCGGCCCCTGGGCCCCGGTCTCGCTGGGCGACTACTGCGCCGGCTCCAACCACGTGCTGCCCACCGGCGGCTGCGCCTGCCACTCCTCCGGACTTTCCGTGCAGTCCTTCCTGCGCGGCATCCACGTCGTGGACTACACCCGCGACGCGCTGGCCGACGTGGCCCACCACGTGGTCACCCTGGCGGAGGCCGAGGACCTGCCCGCGCACGGGGCGGCCCTCAAGGCGAGGTTCGACTGGAAGGTGCCCCAGGGGAAGTGACCGGCATCGACGACCTGCCCATCCGGGACGAACTGCGCGGCAAGTCCCCCTACGGGGCGCCGCAGCTGGACGTGCCCGTACGGCTGAACACCAACGAGAACCCCCACCCGCTGCCCGAGCCGCTGGTGGCCCGCATCGCCGAGCGCGTCGCAGGGGCCGCCCGCGAGCTCAACCGCTATCCCGACCGCGACGCGGTGGAGCTGCGCGGCGAGCTGGCCCGCTACCTCACCCGCACCGCCGGGCACGAGGTCACCGCGGAGAACGTCTGGGCCGCCAACGGCTCCAACGAGGTGCTCCAGCAGCTCCTCCAGGCGTTCGGCGGCCCGGGGCGCACCGCGATCGGCTTCGAGCCCTCCTACTCGATGCACGCCCTGATCGCCCGCGGCACCGGCACCGGCTGGATCTCCGGGCCGCGCAACGGCGATTTCACCATCGACGTGGAGGCGGCGAAGGCGGTCATCGCCGAGCGCCGCCCGCACGTGGTCTTCGTCTGCTCGCCCAACAACCCCACCGGCACGGCCGTCGACGCCGGGACCGTGCTGGCCCTGTACGACGCCGCCCAGGCCGCCCGGCCCGCCATGGTGATCGTCGACGAGGCGTACGGCGAGTTCAGCCACCGGCCCTCGCTGCTGCCGCTGATCGACGGCCGTCCGAACCTGGTGGTCTCGCGCACCATGTCCAAGGCGTTCGGCGCCGCCGGGCTGCGGCTGGGCTACCTCGCCGCCCACCCGGCCGTCGTCGACGCCGTACAGCTGGTTCGCCTGCCCTACCACCTGTCCGCCGTCACCCAGGCCACCGCGCTCGCCGCGCTGGAACACACCGACACCCTCCTCGGTTACGTCCGGCAGCTCAAGGGTGAGCGGGACCGGCTGGTGGCCGAGCTGCGGGCGATGGGCTGCGAGGTCACCGACTCCGACGCCAACTTCGTGCAGTTCGGGAACTTCGACGGCCCCGGGGGCGCCCACGCGGCGTGGCAGGCGCTGCTGGAGCGGGGTGTGCTGGTCCGGGACAACGGAGTGCCGGGCCGGCTGCGGGTCACCGCCGGCACCCCGGCCGAGAACGACGCGTTCCTCGACGCGGTACGCGCAGTACTGAAGGAGAACAACCGATGAGCCGTGTGGGTCGCGTCGAGCGCACCACCAAGGAGACCTCCGTCGTCGTCGAGATCGACCTCGACGGCACCGGGAAGGTCGACGTGTCGACCGGGGTCGGCTTCTACGACCACATGCTCGACCAGCTCGGCCGCCACGGGCTGTTCGACCTCACGGTCAAGACCGAGGGCGACCTGCACATCGACAGCCACCACACCATCGAGGACAGCTCGCTGGCGCTCGGCGCCGCCTTCCGGCAGGCGCTGGGCGACAAGCGCGGCATCGTCCGCTTCGGACACGCCTCGGTGCCGCTGGACGAGTCCCTCGCCCAGGTGACCGTGGACCTGTCGGGGCGGCCGTACCTGGTGCACAGCGAGCCGGAGAACATGGCGCCGATGATCGGCAGCTACGACACCACGATGACCCGGCACATCCTGGAGTCCTTCGTCGCCCAGGCGCAGATCGCCCTGCACGTCCACGTCCCCTACGGGCGCAACGCGCACCACATCGTGGAGTGCCAGTTCAAGGCGCTGGCCCGCGCGCTGCGCTACGCCGGCGAGATCGACCCGCGCCAGACGGGAATCCCCTCCACCAAGGGCGCGCTGTGAGCGCCGTACGCGCCGTGCGCGCCGTGCGCGTGGCCGCCGGGCGGCCGCCGGCCGTGATGCGCGCGCGGTGCCGCGCGGGCGGAGAGGTTCGGGGAGGAACGCTGTGAACGGTGTCTCCATTCTGCTGATCTTCGTGGGGCTCTTCCTGCTCGGCGGCGCCATCTCCTTCTGGAAGCAGCGGATGCCCAAAGGGGTCGTCGCCCTGCTCGGCGTCGGCGCCGCCCTGTCCCTGATCGCCGGAATCCTGCGCCTGGAGGTGTGGTCGTGACGGATAGGAAGAAGGTCGTCGTCTTCGACTACGGCTTCGGCAACGTGCGCTCGGCCGAGCGCGCCCTGGCCCGGGCCGGCGCGGAGGTGGAGATCACCGGCGACTACGGCACCGCGATGAACGCCGACGGGCTGCTCGTGCCCGGCGTCGGCGCCTTCGCCGCCTGCATGACGGGTCTGCGGAAGGCCCGCGGCGACTGGGTCGTCGAGCGCCGGCTCGCCGGCGGGCGCCCGGTGATGGGCATCTGCGTCGGCATGCAGATCCTGTTCGGCCGGGGCATCGAGCACGGCGTCGAGGCCGAGGGCCTGGACGAGTGGCCCGGCACGGTCGGCCCGCTCAAGGCGGACGTCGTACCGCACATGGGCTGGAACACCGTCGAGGCGCCCGAGGACTCCAGGCTGTTCGCGGGCCTGCCCGCCGACGCCCGCTACTACTTCGTGCACTCCTACGCCGTGCACGACTGGGAGCTTCGGACCACCAGCCCCGCCATGGCGGCCCCCGAGGTCACCTGGGCCACCCACGGCGAGCGGTTCGTCGCCGCCGTGGAGAACGGCCCGCTGTGGGCCACCCAGTTCCACCCCGAGAAGTCCGGCGACGCCGGTGCGCAGCTGCTGACCAACTGGATCAGCACCCTCTAGTTCCACCCGCCCAACACCGATCCCCAGGACCTTAGGACCGCCAGCTGATGAGCACCCACCGTCTCGAACTCCTCCCCGCCGTCGACGTCCGCGACGGACAGGCCGTCCGCCTCGTCCACGGCGAGTCCGGCACCGAGACCTCCTACGGCGACCCGCTGGAGGCCGCCCTGGCCTGGCAGCGGGCGGGGGCGCAGTGGCTGCACCTGGTGGACCTGGACGCCGCGTTCGGCACCGGTGACAACCGCGAGCGGATCGCCGAGGTCGTCCGCACCATGGACATCAGGGTCGAGCTCTCCGGCGGTATCCGCGACGACGCCTCCCTGGCCGCCGCGCTGGCCACCGGCTGCACCCGGGTGAACCTGGGCACCGCGGCCCTGGAGAGCCCCGAGTGGGTCGCCAAGGTGATCGCCGAGCACGGTGACAAGATCGCCGTCGGCCTCGACGTGCGCGGCACCACCCTGCGCGGGCGCGGCTGGACCCGCGACGGCGGCGACCTCTACGAGACGCTGGAGCGCCTGAACTCCGAGGGCTGCGCCCGCTACGTCGTCACCGACATCGCCAAGGACGGCACCCTCAAGGGCCCCAACCTCCAGCTGCTCAAGGACGTCTGCACCGCCACCGACCGCCCGGTCGTCGCCTCCGGCGGCGTCTCCTCCCTTGACGACCTGCGCGCGATCGCCACCCTGGTACCCGAGGGCGTCGAGGGAGCCATCGTGGGCAAGGCCCTCTACGCCGAGGCGTTCACCCTGGAAGAGGCCCTGGAGGCAGTGTCCCGATGACGGAACACGCGGCGGCGGGACGAGACAGCGACGCGGACGGGGAGTCGGGCGGTGACGGCCGGCGGCTCCGGCGCGTGCGGAGCGACAGCCCCTGGGAGGAGACCATCGGCTTCGCCCGGGCCGTCGAGATCGGCGACCGGATCCTCGTCGCGGGCACGATGCCCCTGGCCGACGGGGCGATCCAGGGCGAGGGCGACCCGTACGTCCAGGCCAGGACCGCCTTCGAGCGCGCCGTGGCGGCGCTGGAGCCGTTCGGTCTGGACGTCCGGTCCGTCGTGCGCACCCGCATGTACATAACCCACGCGCGCGACGTGGAGGACGTGGGCCGCGCCCACCGCGAGGTCTTCGGCTCCGTCCGCCCCGTCGCGACGCTCGTGGTCGTCTCCGGCTTCGTCGACTCGCGCGTACTGGTCGAGGTGGAGATCGAAGCCTTCCGCACCCCGAAGGAGCACGCCTAAGTGTCCCTGGCCGTACGAGTCATCCCCTGCCTGGACGTGGACGGCGGCCGGGTCGTCAAGGGGGTCAACTTCCAGAACCTGCGCGACGCCGGCGACCCGGTCGAGATGGCCAAGGTGTACGACGCGGAGGGCGCCGACGAGCTGACCTTCCTCGACATCACCGCCTCCTCCGGCGACCGCGAGACCACCTACGACGTGGTGCGCCGCACCGCCGAGCAGGTCTTCATCCCGCTGACGGTGGGCGGCGGCGTGCGCACCACCGGGGACGTGGACAAACTGCTGCGCGCGGGCGCCGACAAGGTGGGCGTCAACACCGCCGCCATCGCCCGCCCGGAGCTGATCCGGGAGATCGCCGAGCGCTTCGGCAGCCAGGTGCTGGTGCTGTCGGTGGACGCCCGCCGCTGCCCGGAGGGGACGGTGACGCCCTCCGGCTTCGAGGTCACCACGCACGGCGGCCGGCGCGGCACCGGTATCGACGCGGTCCGGTGGGCGCACCGGGCCGCCGAGCTGGGGGCCGGGGAGATCCTGCTCAACTCCATGGACGCCGACGGCACCAAGGACGGCTACGACATCGCCATGGTCGGCGCCGTCCGCAAGCACGTCACCATCCCCGTCATCGCCTCCGGCGGAGCGGGGAAGCTCGCCGACTTCGCCCCGGCGGTGGAGGCGGGCGCGGACGCGGTGCTGGCCGCGAGCGTCTTCCACTTCGGCGACCTGCGCATCGGACAGGTCAAGGACGCCCTGCGCGAGGCCGGCCACCCGGTGCGCTGACCCGTCGGCCCGGCCGCCGCGCCGCGCCGTTCGCCGCCGGCTTGAACGGAGGAGAGCCCTCCGGGGCGTCAGAGGCCGAGCTTCGCCTCGCGTACGCGCGCCACGGATTTCTCGTCGCCCTCCAGCTCCACCCGCGCCGCGTCCTGCCGGCCGGAGACGAAGAGGAGCAGCTCGCCGGGCTCGCCGGTGACGGTGACCACCGGGGTGCCCTTGCGGGCCACCGCCACCTGGCCGTTGGGACGGCGCAGCACCAGGCCGACCGGGCACCGGCGGCCGTAGGCGCGGGCGGTGGTCTCCAGCCGCCGCCACAGGGCGTCGGCGAGGACCGGGTCGATCTCGCGCGGCGTCCAGTCCGGCCGGGCCCGCCGGACGTCCTCACCGTGGATGAAGAACTCCACGGTGTTGGCCGCCTCGTCCACCTGCTTGAGGGAGAAGGGCGACATCCGGGGCGGCCCGGTGCGGATGAGCTGGACCAGCTCCTCGTACGGCTTGGCCGCGAACTCCTGCTGCACCCGCTCCAGCCGGGGCTGCAGTGCCTTGACGAGTATTCCGCCGGCGGCGTCCGCGCGGCGCTCGCGCACCACGACGTGAGCCGCCAGCTCCCTGGTCCGCCACCCCTCGCACAGGGTGGGCGCCTCGGGTCCGTGGGTTTCCAACAGATCGGCGAGCAGAAGGCGTTCGCGCCTGGCGTGGGTCGACATACGGCCACCCTACGACCGTGTGCCCACCCATGCCACGCACCGCGCCCGGGTCAGCCCGGCAGCGGTGCGTCCAGCTCCGGGCCGTCCACCTCGTTGCTCAGCGTCAGGGAGCAGGTGACCTGGTCCTCACCGCGGCCGTACGTCAGGAGCGTCGGGTAGATGGCGTAGTAGTAGTAGGTCCTGTCCTGCGGCATCCGGGCCAGCCGCTTCTCCACGTCCGCCTTGCACAGCGACATGACCTCCTTCTGCAGCTCCGCCTGGGTGCCGAAGTCGCCGGTGATCGTCTCGTTGGCTATCACCTCGCCGTCGTGGGGCCCGTCGCAGGGCCGCTCCTCGACCTCGGTCACATCGCTGCTCAGCGACGGGTGGTCGAAGCAGGTGCCCGGGTCGAGCACCACATACAGCACGAGTTCGCTGGGCACCGCCGTCACGTCGGGCGTGGGCGCGTCCGTGGCCGGCGGGTCCGCCGGCTCGTCGCTCGCCCCGGGGGCGGCGGGGGAGGAGTCGGGGGAGGCCGGGGCGCCGGGCGTGCCGCCCGGCTTCGCCCGGTGGTCCTCACCGCTCCCGCCGTCGGCGGCCAGCAGCACGCCCCCGACGATCAGCCCCGCGACGACCACCGCGGCGATGATGATCGCGGCGATCTTCCCGCCGTTGCCCCCGCCGCCTCCGCCCGGCGGGGGCGGGTAGGGGCCGGGTGCGCCCGGGCCGCCGGGATACCCGTACCCGCCGGGCCCTCCCGGAGCCGGGTAGCCGTAACCGCCCGCGGGCGGACCGGGCTGCTCGGGCGGACCGAAGCCCTGCGGCGGACCGAAACCGCCGCCTGGGCCGGGGTTGTGCGCGCCGTCGGGCGGCGGTGGATAGCTCATGGCGGAAGGATGCCGCACCGCACGGACATGCCAAGTCCCGGGTGCGTCACAACACTGCCACAGCCGGGCGGCCCGCGGCCCGCCCGGCGAAACCGGCCCGTCCCGGCCATCGGGCGGGGTTCGCGGTGCGCGCCGCGGCGACGGCACAATGACCCCATGTCCCGATCCCCACTCGACCCCGCCGTCGCCGCCCGCCTCAAGCGCAACGCCGACGGCCTGGTGCCCGCCATCGCCCAGCAGTACGACACCGGTGAGGTGCTGATGCTCGGCTGGATGGACGACGAGGCCCTGCACCGCACCCTCACCACCGGCCGCTGCACCTACTGGAGCCGCAGCCGCGGCGAGTACTGGGCCAAGGGCGACACCTCCGGGCACGTCCAGCACGTGAAGTCCGTGGCCCTGGACTGCGACGGCGACACCGTGCTGGTGAAGGTGGACCAGGTGGGCGCCGCCTGCCACACCGGGGACCGCACCTGCTTCGACGCCCACGAGCTGCCGCTGGGCGGCCCCGCGGCAGCGCGGGAGGGGAGCCCGGCATGACCTCCCAGGCCGCCGCCCCCGACCCGGAGACCTTCCGTACGCTCGCCAAGGACCGCCGCGTCATCCCGGTCACCCGGCGCCTGCTCGCCGACGGCGACACCCCCATCGCGCTGTACCGCAAACTCGCCGCCGAGCGCCCCGGCACCTTCCTGCTGGAGTCCGCCGAGAACGGCCGCACATGGTCGCGCTACTCCTTCGTCGGCGTGCGCACCTCCGCCACCCTCACCGTCCGCGACGGGCGGGCCCACTGGCTGGGCGCCCCGCCGGTCGGCGTCCCCGCCGACGGGGACCCGCTGGACGTCCTGCGCGCCGCCGTCGAGGCCCTGCACACCCCCCGCGACCTGCACCGCGACACCGACCTGCCGCCCTTCACCGGCGGCATGGTCGGCTACCTCGGCTACGACGTCGTGCGGCGCCTGGAGCGCATCGGCGACAGCACCCGCGACGACCTGGAGCTGCCCGAGCTGACCATGATGCTCACCTCCGACCTCGCGGTGCTCGACCACCGCGACGGCACGGTGCTGCTGATCGCCAACGCCATCAACCACAACGACCTCGACACCGGGGTGGACGAGGCCTACGCCGACGCCGTGCGCCGCCTGGACGCCATGGCCGCCGACCTCGCCCGGCCCGCGCCCGCCATGGCCGCCCCGCTGCCGGCGCCGGAACTGCCCGGGTACGCGGCCCTGTGGGGCGGCGCGGCCTACCGGGATGCCGTGGAGGAGATCAAGGAGCGCATCCGCGCGGGCGAGGCGTTCCAGGTGGTGCCCTCGCAGCGCTTCCAGACGCCCTGCCCGGCGAGCGCGCTGGACGTCTACCGTGTGCTGCGCGCCACCAACCCCAGCCCGTACATGTACCTGCTGCGCCTGGACGGCTTCGACGTCGTCGGCTCCAGCCCCGAGGCCCTGGTGAAGGTCGAGGACGGGCACGCGATGATGCACCCCATCGCCGGGACCCGCCCGCGCGGCGCGACCCCGCAGGAGGACGCGGCCCTGGCCGAGGAGCTGCTGGCCGACTCCAAGGAGCGCGCCGAGCACCTGATGCTCGTCGACCTGGGCCGCAACGACCTGGGCCGGGTCTGCGAGCCCGGCAGCGTCGAGGTCGTGGACTTCATGTCCGTCGAGCGCTACAGCCATGTGATGCACATCGTCTCCACGGTCACCGGGCGGCTGGCCGGGGGCCGTACCGCCTTCGACGCGCTCACCGCCTGCTTCCCGGCCGGCACCCTCTCCGGTGCGCCCAAACCGCGCGCGATGCAGATCATCGAGGAGCTGGAGCCGACCCGGCGCGGTCTGTACGGCGGCTGCGTGGGCTATCTGGACTTCGCCGGCGACGCCGACACGGCCATCGCCATCCGCACCGCGCTGCTGCGCGACGGGACGGCGTACGTCCAGGCGGGAGCCGGGGTCGTGGCCGACTCCGACCCGGCGGCTGAGGACACCGAGTGCCGCAACAAGGCCGCGGCGGTGCTCAGGGCGGTGCACACCGCCGGGCGGCTCGGCGGTAGCGTGGTGGAGTGATTTTCCCGCACACGCCCCCTTCCTCCCCCGAGCCCGCCCCCTGTCCCGAGGACTCCCCGGGAGCGCGTCGCGCGCTCGGCGCCGCGCTGACCGCCGGCGCGCTGGGCGCCGCCGCGGTGCTCGTGGCCGCCGGACAGATCTGGGGCGAGGGCACCGCCGTCCTGGCGCGGGGCGAGGTGCCGGTCCGGGTCGAGGGTGGCGAGGTGACCGGGCTGCCCAGCGCCCTGGCACTGGTCGGCCTGGCCGCGCTGGTCGCCGTCTTCGCCGTACGCCGCACCGGCCGCGCGCTGGTCGCCGTGCTGCTGGCCCTGTGCGGCGCGGGCACCGTCGCCGCCGCCCTCCTGGGCGCGGGCGACCGAAGCGCGCTGGAGGCGAAGGCGGCCCAGGCCAGCGGGCTGACCCGGGGCGCGGTCGAGGCCGTCTCCTTCGGCCTGTGGCCCTATGTCGCAGCCCTGGGCGGCGCCGGGCTGCTGGCCGCCGGGCTGCTGGCCCTTCGCCACGGGAGCCGCTGGCCCGCGATGTCGGGCCGCCACGAGCGCGCGGGCGGCGCCGGACCGGCCGCGGACCGTCGGGCGGCCCCCGGCCCGGACCGCCCCGAGGAGCTGTGGAAGGCCCTGGACCGCGGAGAGGACCCCACCACCGGAAGCGGCGGAAACCGGCCCTGACACAATGGCCGGTGAGCGAGCCCAGATCGGACCTACGAGGAGCACTCAATGGCGGGCAACAACCACGGACACACCCCTGCCGCCTGGACCGGCGTCACCATCGCGTTCATCGGCTTCTGTGTCGCCTCGGTCTTCACCGTGCTGGCCGAGCCGGTGTGGTTCTGGGTCGGTGTGGTCATCACCCTCGTCGGCGGTGTCGTCGGTCTGGTCATGCGCTCGATGGGCATGGGCCAGCCGGAGGAGTCGCACGGCCGCCGTCCGGACCAGTCCAAGGAGCGGGTGGGGGCCTGACGGGGCCGCCCCGGGCGCCTCACCCCGGCGCGGTGCCGGCGAAGGCGGCACCGCGCTCTTCCGTGTCCGGCCGCCCCGGGTGGCACGGCGACACCGCCCGGTATGTGTGACCGGACCGCCCGGATGCGGGTTCCGCGTCCCGGGCCGGATACCATCGCAGTGCGTGACCGTGTGTCCGGACAAGCCCCGCGCCCGCCGCGGGGGCCCGAGCCAGCCAGGAAGGGGGCCGCTCGCGTGAGTGTGCTCGACGAGATCATCGACGGGGTCCGCGCCGACCTCGCCGAGCGGCAGGCGCGTGTGGGCCTCGACGAGCTCAAGGAACGCGCGGCCCGTGCGCCGCGCCCGCGCGACGGCGTGGCGGCCCTCAACGGCGAAGGCGTCAAGGTCATCTGCGAGGTCAAGCGCTCCAGCCCCTCCAAGGGGGCGCTGGCCGCCATCGCCGACCCGGCCGCCCTCGCCGCCGACTACGAGGCGGGCGGCGCCGCCGTCATCTCGGTGCTGACCGAGCAGCGGCGCTTCGGAGGCTCGCTGGCCGACCTGGAGGCGGTGCGCGCGCGGGTGGACGTCCCCGTGCTGCGCAAGGACTTCATCGTCACCTCCTACCAGCTGTGGGAGGCCCGGGCCCACGGCGCCGACCTCGTCCTGCTGATCGTCGCCGCACTCGACCAGGACGCGCTGGTGTCGCTGGTGGAGCGCGCCGAGTCCATCGGGCTGACCCCGCTGGTCGAGGTGCACGACGAGGAGGAGGCCGAACGCGCGGTGGACGCCGGGGCCAAGGTCATCGGTGTGAACGCGCGCAACCTCAGGACCCTGGAGGTCGACCGCGGCACCTTCGCCCGGGTCGCCCCCGAGATCCCCGAGGGTGTCGTGAGGGTCGCGGAGTCGGGCGTGCGCGGCCCGCACGACCTGATCGCCTACGCCAACGAGGGCGCCGACGCGGTGCTCGTCGGTGAATCCCTGGTCACCGGCAAGGACCCGAGGACGGCCGTCGCCGACCTGGTCGCAGCCGGCGCCCACCCCGCCCTGCGGCACGGGAACTGAGACGGGAACGACCGCGATGGCACTGTCCGCCCGCCTCGCCCCCGGCTGCCGCCCCCGCGGCTGCCGCGCGCCCGCGCGCCGGGTGCTGGGGCGGCGTGTGCGCTATCACATCGGCTGCGAGCCGGGTCAGGTCAACGGCAGGCGATGGCCTGCCCGGGCCGGGCGCTGAACGGCGTGACCCGCCCCGGCTTTCCGCCGGGCCGCCGGCCGTCGCCGGCCGCCGGGCGGGCCGCGCCCGCGCGCGGACCTTACCGGCTGCCGCGCGCACGCCCGGCCGCGCGCCGCACCCGCCCTCCGGGCCGGTGCGGCCCACCGTCTCCCGTGACCACCCCTTCCTGGGGCACGCGCCCCGACAAGGAGCATGTCGGATGTCTACCGACTTCTTCGTTCCCGACCCCGAGGGCCGGGTGCCGACCGCCGAGGGCTACTTCGGCGCCTTCGGCGGCAAGTTCATCCCGGAGGCGCTCGTCGCAGCCGTGGACGAGGTGGCCGCCGAGTACGAGAAGGCCAAGGCCGATCCCGCCTTCGCCGCCGAGCTGGAGGACCTGCTCGTCAACTACACCGGCCGGCCCAGCGCGCTGACCGAGGTGCGGCGGTTCGCCGAGCACGCGGGCGGCGCCCGGGTCTTCCTCAAGCGCGAGGACCTCAACCACACCGGCTCGCACAAGATCAACAACGTGCTGGGGCAGGCGCTGCTGACCCGGCGCATGGGCAAGCCCCGCGTCATCGCCGAGACCGGCGCGGGCCAGCACGGCGTCGCCACCGCGACCGCCTGCGCCCTGTTCGGGCTGGAGTGCACCGTCTACATGGGTGAGATCGACACCCAGCGCCAGGCGCTCAACGTCGCCCGGATG
Source organism: Streptomyces shinuiensis (assembly GCF_043660855.1). Taxonomy (NCBI): domain Bacteria; kingdom Bacillati; phylum Actinomycetota; class Actinomycetes; order Kitasatosporales; family Streptomycetaceae; genus Streptomyces; species Streptomyces shinuiensis. The sequence goes on from NZ_JBIHML010000001.1 coordinate 4,611,247, forward strand.
CGGATGCTGGGCGCCGAGGTCGTCCCCGTCACCTCCGGCAGCCGCACCCTGAAGGACGCCATCAACGAGGCGTTCCGCGACTGGGTCGCCAACGTCGACCGCACCCACTACCTCTTCGGCACCGTCGCCGGCCCCCACCCCTTCCCGGCGCTGGTGCGCGACTTCCACCGCGTCATCGGCGTCGAGGCCCGGCGACAGATCCTCCAGCGCACCGGGCGGCTGCCGGACGCCGCGCTGGCCTGCGTCGGCGGCGGCTCCAACGCCATCGGCCTGTTCCACGCCTTCGTCCCCGACACCTCCGTGCGCCTGATCGGCCTGGAGGCCGCCGGGCACGGTGTGGCCTCCGGCGAGCACGCGGCCACCCTGACGGCCGGCGAGCCGGGGATCCTGCACGGCTCGCGCTCCTACGTCCTCCAGGACGACGAGGGGCAGATCACCGAGCCGTACTCCATCTCCGCCGGACTGGACTACCCCGGCATCGGCCCCGAGCACTCCTACCTCAAGGACACCGGACGCGGCGAGTACCGCCCGGTCACCGACGACGAGGCGATGCGGGCACTGCGCCTGCTGTCGGAGACCGAGGGCATCATCCCGGCCATCGAGAGCGCGCACGCGCTGGCCGGCGCGCTGGAGGTCGGCCGCGAGCTGGGGCCGGACGGGCTGCTGCTGGTGAACCTCTCCGGCCGCGGCGACAAGGACATGGACACCGCCGCCCGCTACTTCGGGCTGTACGACGGTGCGGACACCGCGAAGGGGGCCGAGTGATGGCGGGCCGGGCGGAACTGCTGGGACGCGTCCTGGCCGGGGCGAAGGACGAGGGGCGGGCCGCGCTGGTGGGCTACCTGCCCGCGGGCTTCCCCACCGTGGACGGTGGCATCGCCGCCTGCACCGCCCTGCTGGAGGGCGGCTGCGACATCGTCGAGGTCGGGCTGCCGCACAGCGACCCGGTGCTGGACGGGCCGGTCATCCAGACCGCCGGCGACATCGCCCTGCGCGGCGGGGTGCGCATCGCGGACGTGCTGCGCACCGTGCGCGAGACGCACACGGCCACCGGCGCGCCGGTGCTGTGCATGACGTACTGGAACCCCGTCGACCGCTACGGCGCCGAGCGGTTCGCCGCCGAGCTCGCCGAGGCGGGCGGCGCCGGCTGCATCCTGCCCGACCTGCCGGTCGAGGAGTCCGAGGTGTGGCGCAAGGCCGCCGAGCAGCACGGTCTGGCGACCGTCTTCGTGGTCGCCCCCAGCAGCCGCGACGAGCGGCTGGCGAGGATCACCGAGGCCGGCAGCGGCTTCGTCTACGCGGCCTCCCTGATGGGCGTCACCGGCACCCGTGAGTCGGTGGGGCAGGAGGCGGAGGAACTGGTGCGCCGCACCCGCGCCACCACCGACCTGCCGGTCTGCGTCGGACTGGGCGTCTCCGACGCGCGGCAGGCGGCCGAGGTGGCGGCCTTCTCGGACGGCGTCATCGTCGGTTCGGCCTTCGTCAAGCGGCTGCTGGACCACGAGGGCGACCCGGACGCCGGCCTGGCCGCGGTCCGCGAACTCGCCGGCGAACTGGCCGAGGGCGTACGGCGCCGCGGCTGAGCGGGGCCGAACGGCATGGACCCGGGGGCGTACGGCGGACGGCCGTCCGCCCCCGGGCTCGCGTACTCCCCGGGCCCACGCGCCCGTCAGGGGGCGTGCAGCCGCAGCACGGCACGCTCGGACCAGTCGGCCGGAACGCCGCGCAGCGAGACCGCGATCATCGTGAGGAACGCCAGCGGAACGGTCCAGGCGGCGGGCTGGGCCAGCAGCACGGTCAGCCAGGCCGAAGACGGCTGCGTGACGGCGGACAGCACCGCGGCCCCCGTCGCCGTGACCACTCCGGCGGCCAGCCCGGCCGCCGCGCCCGCGACCGTCAGCCGCGTCCACCAGATGCCCAGCACCAGCAGCGGGCAGAACGTGGACGCCGCCACCGCGAACGCCCAGCCGACCACCACGTTGATGTCCAGGTGCGCGGCCGGCAGCGACAGCAGCACCGCCACCAGCGCCCCCGCCGCCACCGCCAGCCGCAGCCTGGTCACCCCGCCGCCGAACAGGTCGTGGGAGAGCCCGCCGGCCAGGGCCAGCAGCAGCCCGGAGGAGGTGGACAGGAACGCGGCGAACGCACCGGTGGCCACCAGCGCCGTCAGCACGCTCCCCAGCGTTCCCGGCACGGCCGCCCCCGGCAGGACGACGGAGACGGTGTCGGTGGCGTTGCTGTGCACCAGGTGCGGGGTCAGCACCCGCCCCAGCAGCCCGTAGACCGCCGGGAACAGGTAGAACAGACCCAGCAGGCCGATCACCAGCACGGCCACCCGGCGGGCCGCCCGGGCCGTGGGGCTGGTGTGGAAACGCATGATCACATGGGGCAGCCCGATGGCGCCCAGCGTGGTGGCCAGCAGCACCGACCAGGTGGACAGCAGCGGCAGTCCCGCCCCCTGGATGTCGATCAGCGGGCGGGTCCACTCCTCGGCGGCCGGACCCGCCTCCCGGACCGGCCGCAGCGCCTGGGCCCGCGTGTCCGCGCCGACGTGCACGACGAGGTAGATCGCCGGCACGGCGATGAAGGCCAGCTTGACCATGTAGTGGAACGCCTGGACGTAGGTGGCCGACCGCATGCCGCCCACCGCGATCGAGGCGCTCACCACCAGCCCGGCCAGCACCACGCCCACCCAGTACGGAGTACCGCTCACCAGGCTCAGGACCACCCCGGCGCCCTTGAACTGCGGCACCAGGTAGAGCCACATGATCACCAGCACGATCACCCCGCACAGCTTGCGGATCGCCGGCGAGCCCAGCCGGTACTCGGCGAAGTCGGGCACCGTGAACGCCCCCGAGCGCCGCATCGGCCCGGCCACCAGCGCCACCACCGCGACGTACCCGGCGGTGAAGCCGACGGCGTACCACATCGCCCCGACGCCGTCTTTCAGCATCAGCCCGGCCAGACCGAGCACCGAGGCGGCCGACACGTACTCCCCGGCGATCGCCATGGCGTTCCAGCCGGGGGCGATACGGCGGGAGGCGACGAGGAAGTCCGGGCTGGTGCGGGCCGCGTGGACGCCGTACAGGCCGATGGCCAGACTGGCGGTCAGGACCAGGCCGATCGCGGTCACGGCGGTCACGGGCCGCCCCCGGCGGCCGCTTCCGCGGCCGTGCCCGCGTCCGCGGAGCCCTCCGCCCGCTCGGCGCGGCGCACATGGCACAGGGCCAGCAGCAGCAGCACCGGGTAGGTGGCCACCACCAGCACCAGCCACGACACCGGCACGCCCGCCACATGGAGCCGGTCCAGCACCGGCAGTGCCGCGATCGTCCCGCTGGAGCCGAACAGCACCGCCCCCAGCAGGGCCACGGTCCGCAGCGCGGTACGCCGCTGCGCGGCGAACACGGCGCGGGCGGCCTCGGCGTCGGCCGGCGCGGGCAGCGGCAGCAACTGCGGATGGCGGCGGTGCCCGCGGGCCAGGGCGATACGGGTCTGCGGGCTGGTGACCTTCACCCGGCGCGGGCCGCCGAGCTGGCCCCCCTTGACCGGACTCTTCACCGGGCCGCCCTGCCCAGCCGGCCGCTGCGCGCCGCCTCCAGCAACTGCTCCTTCAGGCTCCGGGCATGCCGGCGGCTGACCGGCACGTCACCGGCCGGAGTACACGCCACCAGCCCCGACGAGCTGGTGACCCGCAGGTCGTGAACCCAGCCGACGGCCACCAGATAGCCGCGGTGCACCCGCACGAAGCCCGCCGGAGCCCATATCTCCTCCAGATACGACAGCGACAGCCGGATCAGATGCGTGCCGTGCCCGGTGTGCAGCCGTATGTAGTCGCCGTGCGCCTCCACGAACTGGACGTCGTCGCGCCGCACGAACACCGTCCGGCGGCCGTGGTCGATCTGCACGACCGCCAGTTCGTCGCGCGGCCCCTCCGCGTCGTCCGCGCCGCCGGACGACGCGGCCCGCCCTGTGGCGCCGATCCGGGCCACCGACTCGGCCAGCCGCTCGGGCCGGACGGGCTTGAGCAGGTAGTCCACCGCCCCGATGCCGAACGCCTCGATGGCGTGGGACTCCGAGGCGGTGACGAAGACGATGGAGGGCGGCGACGAGAGCTGGCTGATGACCCGGGCCACGTCCATGCCGTCCAGACCCGGCATGGAGATGTCCAGGAAGACGGCGTCGAAGGCGGTCGCGCCCAGCAGCTGTACCGCCCGGGCGCCGCTCTCGGCGGCGTACACCTCGCCGACCTCGGGTGTGTCCGCCAGGAGGTCGGCGAGCTCCTCGCGGGTGGACGCCTCGTCCTCGACGACGAGGACCTGAAGGTCCCGCGGCGCGCTGCTCATTGCGTAACCACTCCTCGCATGAATCGCGGCACCCTGATCGTCACCTTGGTGCCGTTGCCGGGCGCGGTCTCGATGACGAGGCCGTACTCCGGGCCGTACACGGTACGGAGCCGCCGGTCCACGTTGGCCAGACCGACGTTCTTCGCGGGAGGACCGACTCCGGCGAGGATCGCCCGTGCGAGTTCCGGCTCCATGCCCACGCCGTCGTCCTCGATCTCGATGACGCACAGCGGGCCCTCGCCGAACCCCGAGACGCCGATGTGTCCGGGTCCGGCCTTCCTCTCCAGACCGTGGCGCACGGCATTTTCCACTATGGGCTGGACGACGAGGAAGGGTATGGCGACGGGAAGAATCTCCGGCGCCATCCGGACGGTGATCTCCATCCGGTCGTCGAACCGGGCGCGCTGCAGCTCCAGGTACGTCTGGGTGGCCTGCAGCTCGTCGGCGACCGCCACGTAGTCGCCGGCCGTGGAGAAGCTGTAGCGCAGGTAGTCGGCGAAGTCGGTGAGCAGACGGCGGGCGCGGCCGGGATCGGTGCGGATGTGCGCGGCGATGACGGCCAGGGCGTTGTGGACGAAGTGCGGGGATATCTGGGCCCGCAGGGTGCGCAGGTCCGCCGCCGCGATCCGGGCGCGGGCGCTGCGCAGCTCGGTGTGGTCCAGCGCCTGCGACACCAGTTCGGCCACCTCGGCCACCTCGGCCTCGTCCAGCGCCCGCTCGTCCGCGGAACCGCTGACCACCAGGCAGCCCGTCAGCTCGTCCGCCACCAGCAGCGGGGCCGCGCACAGCGGAGGCTTGCGGAAGACGGTGCCGTGCTCGTACACCTGGGTGAGCACCGTGTCCAGATCGGTGCCCCCCGGCAGCACGCCGTGCCGGGCGACGGGCCCGTCGAGATCGGCGAGCACGACGGCCTCGGCACCCACCAGCCGCCGGATGCGGCGGGCCGCCGCCAGGGCCCGGCTGCCGTGCAGACCGTCCTGGAGGTCCGCGCCGATCAGCCGCACCTCCCGCAGGACGCCCACGGCCCCGGGCAGGCCGGATCCGGCCGGGCCTCCCCGGCCCGCCCGCCCGCGACGGGCGCCGATCCACGATCCTCTGGACACAGTGCGACCGTATAACGCGACAAATGGCGACGGGGAGTCCTTCGAACCTGCTTCGAAGGACTCCCCATGGCCCCCGGTGGCGGCCCGGCGCCATGATGTGGGGGTCACGCCGGCGGGGAAGCACCCGCCACCGGGGGCCCGAAGGGCCCGCCGGTGGGGGACGGCGGGCCCGGCCGGGATGCGGTCAGTGCTTGGCCGCGCCCTCGGCGCCGGCCCCGGTCAGGGCCCGCACCTGGAGTTCGGCGAAGCGCCGCGGGTTGCTCTCGGCCGAGGTCAGCGTGCCGATGATCGCGCACAGCAGGCCGAGCGGGATGGACACCAGGCCCGGGTTGGTCAGCGGGAACCAGGCGATGTCGATGCCCGGGATCAGCGCCTTCTCGGTGCCGGAGAACACCGGCGAGAAGATCACCAGACCCACCGCGCCGATCAGGCCGCCGTAGATGCCCGCTACCGCGCCCCGGGTGTTGAACCGCTTCCAGAACAGGCTCAGCAGCAGGGTCGGCAGGTTGGCCGAGGCGGCGATGGCGAAGGCCAGACCGACCAGGAAGGCCACGTTGAGGCTCTGGGCGAAGATCGCCAGGACGATCGACGCGGCGCCGATGCCGAAGGCCGACATGCGGGCGACCTTGATCTCCTCGTGCTCGGACGCCCGGCCCTTGCGCACCACGCTGTTGTAGAAGTCGTGCGCCAGTGACGAGGAGGAGGCGATGACCAGGCCGGCCACCGTGGACAGGATCGCCGCGAAGGCGACGGCCGCGATGACCGCCAGCATCACCGAGCCGAAGAACTCGCCGCCGAAGTGCTCACCGACCTCCCGGGCCAGCTGTGGCGCGGCGGTGTTGCCCGCGGCGTCCTGGGCGGTGATGGCCTCCTTGCCCACCAGGGCCGCGGCGCCGAAGCCCAGGATCAGGGTCATCAGGTAGAACGAGCCGATCAGGCCGATGCCCCAGTTGACGGACTTGCGGGCGGCCTTGGAGTCCGGGACGGTGTAGAAGCGGATCAGGATGTGCGGCAGACCCGCGGTGCCCAGCACCAGGGCCATGCCCAGACTGATCAGGTCCAGCTTGTTCCACATCGTCTGCAGGGCGTCACCGGGCACCTCGACGCCGAACCGCAGCCCCGGTTCCAGGAAGGACTGCCCGGCACCGCTGGCATTGGCGGCGTCGCTCATCAGCTCGCCGAAGTCGAAGCCGTAGATGGCCATCACCAGGGCGGCCAGGACGATGGTGCCGCCCATCAGCATGCCGGCCTTGATGATCTGCACCCAGGTGGTGCCCTTCATACCGCCGAAGGTCACGTACAGGGTCATCAGGACGCCGACGACGACGATGCCCGCGATCTTGGCGGTGCCGGCGTCCATGCCCAGGTACGTCTCGCCCGGCCGGATGCCCAGCAGAAGGGCGACGACCGCGCCGGCGCCGACCATCTGGGCCAGCAGGTAGAAGATCGACACGGTGATGGTGGACACGGCCGCGGCGGTGCGCACCGGGCGCTGCTGCATCCGGTACGACAGCACGTCGGCCATGGTGAACCGGCCGGAGTTCCTCAGCAGCTCGGCGACCAGCAGCAGGGCCACCAGCCAGGCGACGAGGAAGCCGATGGAGTAGAGGAAGCCGTCGTAGCCGAACAGCGCGATCATGCCCGCGATGCCCAGGAAGGACGCGGCGGACATGTAGTCGCTGCCGATGGCGAAGCCGTTCTGCATACCGGAGAACTCGCGTCCGCCGGAGTGGAAGTCGGTCGCGGACTTCGTCTGGCGTCCCGCCCACACCGTGACGCCGAGCGTCACGGCGATCATCACGATGAACACCAGGATGGTGAGGGTGCGGCCGCTGGAGCTGACCTCCTCGGCCGCCAGGAGCATGCCGGAAGCAGTGGTCGTCATGCCTGTCCTCCCGTCCGGCCGGCGGACGCGCCCGCGGGCGCACCGGTCAGTTCGGCCCTCAGGCCGTCCGCGAGCGGGTCGACCTTCCGGTCGGCGTAGCGCGCGTACATGATCGCGATGCCGAAGGTGCTGGCGAACTGGAGGATCCCGAACACCAGGGCCACGTTGACATCGCCGAAGAGGACCGTGGACATCACGTCACGGGCGTAGGCGGACATCAGCACGTACAGCAGGTACCAGGCGAGGAAGCCGACGCTCACCGGGAGCACGAACCTCATCAGGCTCCGCCTGAGCTGGTCGAAACGCGGATCGCTGTGCATGGCCACCATGCGGTCCTCCGCGTCCCCGGCGGGGTCCAGGGTTTGTTGTGGACGGTCTGCGGACACTGCCGCCTCCTTCATCGACACGACGCGATACGACACGACGTACGGGAGCGGAAAAGGAATGCGGGGAACGTAAGGTGCGTCACACTCGCGGTGAAGAAGCTGATCGGGGTGTGCGGCGAACGCCGGATACGCGCGCCGAACGGTAGACCGTCGTGCGCCGAACGGTCGCCTTTCCGCGCCGAGCGGTCACCCCTGCGGGGGAAACGGCGGCGGAGCACGCACCCGGGCGCGGCGACGGCCCGCCCCCGAACCCGGGCCTCCCCGCACGTGTCGCGGGGCTCGACGACGTCCGCACGCGCGTTACGCACCCGTTGCCGGTCGAAGCGGCGCCTCCGGGGCCCGACACGGTAGCGTTCGTGACGTCATGGAAACCCTTGCCTTCATCCCCAGCCCGTCGTCGGGCGAGATCGTCATCGGACCGATCCCGCTGCGGGGCTACGCGTTCTGCATCATCCTCGGCGTCTTCGTCGCGGTCTGGCTCGGCGGGAAGCGCTGGGTCGCCCGTGGCGGACAGCCCGGCACGGTCGCCGACATCGCCGTGTGGGCGGTGCCGTTCGGCCTGGTCGGCGGCCGTCTCTACCACGTCGTCACCGACTACCAGCTCTACTTCGGCGAGGGCCGCGACTGGGTCGACGCCTTCAAGGTCTGGGAGGGCGGCCTCGGCATCTGGGGAGCGATCGCGCTGGGCGCGGTGGGCGCCTGGATCGCCTGCCGCAGGCGGGGCATCCCGCTGCCCGCCTACGCGGACGCCATCGCGCCCGGCATCGCGCTCGCCCAGGCCATCGGCCGCTGGGGCAACTGGTTCAACCAGGAGCTGTACGGGCGCCCCACGGACCTGCCGTGGGCCGTGGAGATCGACAACGGCGTCGACACCGGCACCTTCCACCCCACCTTCCTGTACGAGTCGCTGTGGTGCGTGGGCGTCGCCCTGCTGGTGATCTGGGCCGACCGCCGCTTCCGTCTCGGCCACGGCCGCGCCTTCGCCCTGTACGTCGCGGCGTACACGGCGGGGCGCTTCTGGATCGAGTACCTGCGCATCGACGAGGCCCACCAGTTCTGGGGCCTGCGTCTGAACAACTGGACCTCGATCGCCGTCTTCCTGGCGGCGGTGGTCTACATCGTCCTCTCGGCCAGGCTCCGTCCGGGGCGTGAGGACGTGGTGGAGCCGGCGGCGGAGAAGACCGGCGACAGCGCGGACGGTGACACCGGTGGTGACACCGGCGGCGGCGCCAAGGGCTCCGCCGAGGGGCAGGAGAGGGCCGGAAAGGGCCCGGAGGCCGGGCCGGAGCGTGCCGAGCCCGCCGAGTCCGCCGGGCCCCCGGAATCCTCCTCAGCCGGCGGGACGTCCGCCTCCACCACCGGCTGACCCCGGCCGCGGGACGAGAACCGCACCGGCCCCGGCCGCGCCCGTCCGGCGCGGCCGGGGCCGGAGCCTTTCCCGCTCAGAGATCCCCCCGCTCACCGCGCCGAAGCGAAAGCCCAGGTCAGGGAGGTAAGTTCGGCCTGCCTTGCTGGAATCGCACCCCGGGATGGACGTACGGTCGAGACATCGGGCACCAGACGGGGGAAACAGGAGGCGTAGGCGGATGTCGTCCATAGCCGGAGACGGGACCGAGATCACCCTGCGGCCCGGAGCTCCGAACTCCGCGCACCGCGACAACCACACCCACCGCGACGTGACCGGCGGCTGGCTGCGCCCGGCCGTCTTCGGGGCGATGGACGGGCTGGTCTCCAACCTCGCACTGATGACGGGCGTCGCCGGCGGTGACGTGGACCGCACCGTGATCATCATCAGCGGTCTGGCCGGACTGGCCGCCGGAGCCTTCTCCATGGCGGCCGGCGAGTACACCTCGGTGGCCTCCCAGCGCGAGCTGGTCCTGGCCGAGCTGGACGTGGAGCGGCGCGAGCTGCGCCGCAACCCCGAGGGCGAGCAGCAGGAGCTGGCCGAGCTGTACGTGGGCCGGGGCGTGGAACCCGGGCTGGCGGCGAAGGTCGCCGAGCAGCTGTCCAGGGACCCCGAACAGGCCCTGGAGATCCACGCCCGCGAGGAGCTGGGCGTGGACCCGGGCGAGCTGCCCTCGCCCGCGGTCGCCGCGGTCTCCTCCTTCGGCGCCTTCGCGGTGGGCGCCCTGATACCCGTACTGCCCTATCTGCTGGGGGCCGCCGCGCTGTGGCCCGCCGTGCTGGTGGCGCTGTTCGGCCTGTTCCTGTGCGGCGTGCTGGTCTCCAAGATCACCGTGCGCCCGTGGTGGTACAGCGGGCTGCGGCAGCTCACCCTGGGCGGCGCGGCCGCCGCGGTGACCTACGGGCTCGGTACCCTGTTCGGAGTGGCCGTGGGGTGAGCCCGCGGAGCGGGCCCGCACCCGGCCCGGCCCATCCGGTGTGAGCTGTTCAACTCCGAAATCCTCCGCTCATCTGTTACCCGCCGGTTTCAGCCGTGTCACCGTTGGGAATGAACAACGAGCGCTTCTGGCAGTGTCGCCGGCGCCATCCGGATCCACGCAGCGGCTGTACGCCGTATGTCCGATTCGACCTCTTTCGTAGGTCCGCATGATGGACCGAGGTGTCCGCCCTTCGGGAGAAACCTCATCATGTAACCTGCACGAAAATTTGTTCCGCAGAGGGCCAACGTCGTCCCTCGGCGCCCCGGACCCGGTCCGCGAGGCGCCACCAAGCCCCACAAGACGACGGGAGAGCCGATGCGTGCTGCGCCCCTGACGGCCTACCCTGCCAAGCAGGGAATGTACGACCCGCGCGACGAGCACGACGCCTGCGGCGTCGGCTTCGTGGCCACCCTCACCGGTGAGGCGAGCCACACGCTGGTCGACCAGGCGCTGACCGTCCTGCGGAACCTGGAGCACCGCGGCGCCACCGGCGCCGAGGCCGACTCCGGCGACGGCGCGGGCATCCTGGTACAGGTCCCCGACGCCTTCCTGCGCGAGACCACCGGCTTCGAGCTCCCCGAGGCGGGCTCGTACGCCGTGGGCATCGCCTTCCTCCCCAACGGTGAGACCGACAGCGCCGAGGCCGTCACGCGCATCGAGGCGATCGCCGCCGAGGAGGGCCTGAACGTCCTGGGCTGGCGCGAGGTCCCCGTCGCCCCGCAACTGCTGGGCAGCGGAGCGCGCGCGACCATGCCCGCCTTCCGCCAGCTGTTCGTGGCCGACGGCGTCAACACCGGCCTGGCCCTGGACCGCAAGGCGTTCGTGCTGCGCAAGCGCGCCGAACGCGAGGCCGGCACCTACTTCCCGTCGCTGTCAGCGCGGACGATCGTCTACAAGGGCATGCTGACCACCGGGCAGCTCGAACCCTTCTTCCCCGACCTGTCCGACCGCCGCTTCGCCAGCGCCATCGCCCTGGTCCACTCGCGGTTCTCCACCAACACCTTCCCCAGCTGGCCGCTGGCCCACCCCTACCGCTTCGTCGCCCACAACGGCGAGATCAACACCGTCCGCGGCAACCGCAACTGGATGCGCGCCCGCGAGTCCCAGCTGGTCTCCGACCTCTTCGGGGACAGGGACGCCAAGGGTCTCGCGCGGATCTTCCCCGTGTGCACCCCGGACGCCTCCGACTCCGCCTCCTTCGACGAGGTCCTGGAACTGCTCCACCTCGGCGGCCGCCCCCTGCCCCACGCGGTGCTGATGATGGTCCCCGAGGCGTGGGAGAACCACCCCTCCATGGACCCCGCCCGCCGCGCCTTCTACCAGTACCACTCCACGATGATGGAGCCCTGGGACGGACCGGCCTGCGTCACCTTCACCGACGGCGTCCAGGTCGGCGCCGTCCTGGACCGCAACGGACTGCGCCCGGGCCGCTACTGGGTCACCGACGACGGCCTGGTCGTCCTCTCCTCCGAGGTCGGCGTCCTGGACATCGGCCAGGACAAGGTCGTCCGCAAGGGCCGCCTCCAGCCCGGCCGCATGTTCCTGGTGGACACCGCCGAGCACCGCATCATCGAGGACGACGAGATCAAGGCATCCCTCGCCGCCGAGCACCCCTACCAGGAGTGGCTCGAGGCCGGGATCATCGAGCTGGAGGACCTGCCCGAGCGCGAGCACATCGTCCACACCCACGCCTCGGTCACCCGCCGCCAGCAGACCTTCGGCTACACCGAGGAGGAACTGCGCGTCCTGCTCGCCCCGATGGCCCGCACCGGCGCCGAGCCGATCGGCTCGATGGGCACCGACTCGCCCATCGCCGCGCTCTCGACACGCCCCCGGCTGATCTTCGACTACTTCACCCAGCTGTTCGCCCAGGTCACCAACCCGCCGCTGGACGCCATCCGCGAGGAACTCGTCACCTCGCTGATCTCCTCCCTCGGCCCCCAGGGCAACCTGCTGGAGCCCACCGCGGCCTCCTGCCGCAGCGTCACCCTGCCCTTCCCGGTGATCGACAACGACGAGCTCGCCAAGCTCGTCCACATCAACGCCGACGGCGACATGCCGGGGATGACGGCCGTCACCCTCTCCGGTCTCTACCGCGTCGGCGGCGGGGGAGCGGCCCTGGCCGAGCGGATCGACGAGATCTGCGCCGAGGCCGAGGCCGCCATCACCGACGGCGCCCGCCTGATCGTCCTGTCCGACCGCCACAGTGACGCCGAGCACGCGCCGATCCCGTCACTGCTGCTCACCTCCGCCGTCCACCACCACCTCATCCGCACCAAGCAGCGCACCCAGGTGGGCCTGCTGGTCGAGGCCGGAGACGTCCGCGAGGTCCACCACGTCGCCCTGCTCATCGGCTACGGCGCCGCCGCGGTCAACCCCTACCTGGCCATGGAGACCGTCGAGGACCTCGTCCGCGCCGGCACCTTCCTGCCCGGCGACACGGACCCCGAGACCGCCATCCGCAACCTGATCAAGGCACTCGGCAAGGGCGTGCTGAAGGTCATGTCCAAGATGGGCATCTCCACCGTCGCCTCCTACCGCGGCGCCCAGGTCTTCGAGGCCGTCGGCCTGGAGCAGGAGTTCGTCGACACCTACTTCCACGGCACCGCCACCAAGATCGGCGGCGCGGGCCTGGACGTCATCGCCAGGGAGGTCGCCGCCCGCCACGCCAAGGCCTACCCGGCCTCCGGCATCGCGCCGGCCCACCGCAACCTGGACATCGGCGGCGAGTACCAGTGGCGCCGCGAGGGCGAACCGCACCTGTTCGACCCGGAGACGGTCTTCCGCCTCCAGCACGCGACCCGCACCCGCCGCTACGACATCTTCAGGCAGTACACCCGGCGCGTGGACGAGCAGTCCGAACGCCTGATGACGCTGCGCGGCCTGTTCGGCCTCAAGTCCGGGCGGCCCTCGATCCCCGTCGAGGAGGTCGAGCCCGTCTCCGAGATAGTCAAGCGGTTCTCCACCGGTGCCATGTCCTACGGCTCCATCTCCCAGGAGGCCCACGAGACCCTCGCCATCGCCATGAACCGGCTGGGGGGCAAGTCCAACACCGGCGAGGGCGGCGAGGACCCCGAGCGGCTGTACGACCCGGCCCGCCGCTCCTCGATCAAGCAGGTCGCCTCCGGCCGCTTCGGCGTCACATCCGAGTACCTGGTCAACTCCGACGACATCCAGATCAAGATGGCCCAGGGCGCCAAGCCCGGCGAGGGCGGCCAGCTGCCCGGCCACAAGGTCTACCCGTGGGTCGCCAAGACCCGGCACTCCACGCCCGGCGTGGGACTCATCTCCCCGCCGCCGCACCACGACATCTACTCCATCGAGGACCTCGCCCAGCTCATCCACGACCTGAAGAACGCCAACCCCGCGGCCCGCATCCACGTGAAGCTGGTCTCCGAGGTCGGCGTCGGCACGGTCGCGGCCGGCGTCTCCAAGGCCCACGCCGACGTCGTACTGATCTCCGGCCACGACGGCGGCACCGGCGCCTCCCCGCTCACCTCCCTCAAGCACGCGGGCGGCCCCTGGGAGCTGGGCCTGGCCGAGACCCAGCAGACCCTGCTGCTCAACGGTCTGCGCGACCGCATCGTCGTCCAGACCGACGGCCAGCTCAAGACCGGCCGCGACGTGGTCATCGCCGCCCTGCTGGGCGCCGAGGAGTACGGCTTCGCCACCGCCCCGCTGGTCGTCTCCGGCTGCGTGATGATGCGCGTGTGCCACCTGGACACCTGCCCCGTGGGCATCGCCACCCAGAACCCGGTGCTGCGCAGCCGCTACAGCGGCAAGGCCGACCACGTGGTGAACTTCTTCGAGTTCATCGCCGAGGAGGTCCGCGAACTCCTGGCCGAACTCGGCTTCCGCAGCCTGGACGAGGCCGTCGGGCACGCCGAGGTCCTCGACGTCAGCCGCGCGGTCGACCACTGGAAGGCCCAGGGACTGGACCTGGCCCCGCTGCTGCACGTCCCCGAACTGCCCGAGGGCGCCGCCCGCCACCAGGTCGTCCCCCAGGACCACGGCCTGGCCAAGGCCCTGGACAACCAGCTCGTCAAGCTCGCCGCCGACGCGCTGTCGGCCGAAACCGCCGAGGACGCCCGGCCGGTACGCGCCCAGGTGCCCATCCGCAACATCAACCGGACGGTCGGCACCATGCTCGGCCACGAGGTGACCAAGAGGTTCGGCGGCGCCGGCCTGCCCGACGACACCATCGACATCACCTTCACCGGCTCCGCCGGCCAGTCCTTCGGCGCCTTCCTCCCGCGCGGCATCACCCTCCGCCTGGAGGGCGACGCCAACGACTACGTCGGCAAGGGCCTCTCCGGCGGACGCGTCGTCGTCCGCCCCGACCGCGGAGCCTCCCACCTGGCCGAGTACTCCACCATCGCGGGCAACACCCTCGCCTACGGCGCCACCGGCGGTGAGATGTTCCTGCGCGGCAGTGTCGGCGAGCGCTTCTGCGTCCGCAACTCCGGTGCGCTGGTGGTCTCCGAGGGCGTGGGCGACCACGGCTGCGAGTACATGACCGGCGGCACGGCCGTCGTCCTGGGCCGCACCGGCCGCAACTTCGGCGCCGGCATGTCCGGCGGCACCGCGTACGTCATCGACCTCGACGCCGACGACGCCAACCCCGATGTCGCCGGAGCCGTCGAACCCCTCGACGACACCGACCGGCGGTGGCTGCACGACGTCGTGCGCCGCCACCACGAGGAGACCGGCTCCACCGTCGCGCACAAGCTGCTCGCCGACTGGGAGAAGGCAGCCGGCCGCTTCAGCAAGATCATGCCCCGTACCTACAAGGCAGTGCTCGCCGCCAAGGAAGCCGCCGAGCGAGCCGGACTGTCCCAGGACAAGACCCACGAGAAGATGATGGAGGCGGCGACCAATGGCTGATCCCAAGGGCTTCCTGAACACCGACCGCGAGGTCGCCGAGACCCGCCCCGTACCCGAGCGCGTCAAGGACTGGAACGAGGTCTACGTCCCCGGCTCCCTGCTGCCGGTCATCGGCAAGCAGGCCGGCCGGTGCATGGACTGCGGCATCCCGTTCTGCCACAACGGCTGCCCGCTGGGCAACCTCATCCCCGAGTGGAACGACTACGCCTGGCGCGGGGACTGGCAGGCCGCCGGCGAGCGGCTGCACGCGACCAACAACTTCCCCGAGTTCACCGGGCGGCTGTGCCCGGCCCCCTGCGAGTCCGCCTGCGTACTGGGCATCAACCAGCCCCCGGTGACCATCAAGAACGTCGAGGTCACCATCATCGACAGGGCCTGGGAGGCCGGCGGCGTCACCCCGCAGCCGCCCGAGCGCCTGTCGGGCAAGACCGTCGCCGTCATCGGCTCCGGCCCCGCCGGCCTGGCCGCCGCCCAGCAGCTCACCCGCGCCGGCCACACGGTCGCCGTCTACGAGCGCGCCGACCGCGTCGGCGGACTGCTGCGCTACGGCATCCCCGAGTTCAAGATGGAGAAGCGTCACATCAACCGCCGCATCGAGCAGATGCGCGCGGAGGGCACCAAGTTCCGCACCGGAGTGGAGGTCGGCCGCGACATCGACGCCGCCGGCCTGCGCAAGCGCTACGACGCCGTCGTCATCGCCGCCGGCTCCACCACCGCCCGCGACCTGCCCGTGCCCGGCCGCGAACTGGGCGGCATCCACCAGGCGATGGAGTACCTGCCCCTGGCCAACAAGGTCCAGGAAGGCGACTACATCACCCCGCCGATCACAGCCGAGGGCAAGCACGTCGTCGTCATCGGCGGCGGCGACACCGGCGCCGACTGCGTCGGCACCGCCCACCGCCAGGGCGCGGCCTCCGTCACCCAGCTGGAGATCATGCCCCGGCCGAACGACGAGCGCGACCCGGTCGGCCAGCCCTGGCCCACCTTCCCCATGCTCTACAAGGTCACCTCCGCCCACGAAGAGGGCGGCGAGAGGGTCTACTCCGTCTCCACCACCCACTTCGAGGGCGACGAGGACGGCAACGTCCAGGCCCTGCACCTGGTCGAGGTCGAGTTCAAGGACGGCAGGCCGCAGCCCAGGCCGGGCACCGAGAAGCGCATCCCGGCCCAGCTCGTCACCCTGGCCATGGGCTTCACCGGCATCGACAAGGACAACGGCCTGGTCGAGCAGTTCGGCCTGGAACTGGACGAACGTGGCAACGTCGCCCGCGACGCCGACTACGCCACGGGCGTCGACGGCGTCTACGTCGCCGGCGACGCCGGCCGCGGCCAGTCCCTGATCGTGTGGGCCATCGCCGAAGGCCGCTCCGCGGCCAGGGCCGTGGACCGCTACCTGACCGGCGCCAGCTCCCTGCCGGCCCCGGTCGGGCCGACCGACCGCGCACTGACCGCCTGACACACCCCGGCCGTCCGTGCGCCGCAGACCGGCCGGCCGCTCCGGACGGCCGGTCCGCACCGGCACGGATGCACGACCGCGGCGCCGACCCCCTCCCCGACCGGGGGCCGGCGCCGCGGCACGCACAGCCCGTATCCGCCCACCGGACCGGGCGGGGAGACAGGGCCTTGAGCACATAGAGTCGGTGACCATGACGAACAGCGAGATCGACCCGTCGGTGCAGGCAGAGCTCATCCGGCTGCGCGACAGCATCGACAACATCGACGCCGCCGTGGTGCACATGCTCGCCGAGCGGTTCAAGTGCACCCAGCAGGTCGGCCGCCTCAAGGCCGAACACCGGCTGCCCGCCGCCGACCCCGCCCGCGAGGCCCAGCAGATCGCCAGGCTGCGCTCTCTCGCCGAGAGCGCCAAACTCGACCCGGCCTTCGCCGAGAAGCTGCTGAACTTCATCATCGCCGAGGTCATCCGCCACCACGAGACCATCGCCCGCTCCTGACCACTCCCGGCCGCACGGGCTTCGGGCCGCACGACCCCGGCCGGAAGGCACGGCACGGGACGTCCGGTGCGCCCCGCACGGCCGATACGGCAGCATGAGCCCCATGCCCGCACTCACCCACGAAGAGGCGCGGAGCCGAGCCCGGCTCATCGACGTCCAGCGCTACACCATCGACCTCGACCTGACCCGGGGCGAGGAGGTCTTCGGCTCCACCACCACCGTCCGCTTCACCACCCGCGAAGCGGGCGACACCTTCGTCGAGGTACGGCCCCACACCCTCCACCGGGCCGTCCTCGACGGACACGCACTCGACCCCGCCTCCCTCACCGACGGGCGCCTGCCGCTGACCGGCCTGAGCGCGGGTGAGCACGAACTGCGCACCGAGGCCGACATGGCCTACTCGCGCACCGGCGAAGGCATGCACCGCTTCACCGACCCCGCCGACGGCCGCACCTACCTCTACACCATGTGCTTCCAGACCGAGGCACCCCGCGTCTTCGCCGCCTTCGACCAGCCCGACCTCAAGGCTCCCTTCACCGTCGCCGTCACCGCCCCCGAGGAGTGGACCGTCCTCGGCAACGGCACCGCCCACCGTGCCGAGGGAGAGCCCGGCCGCTGGGAGTGCGCCACCACCCCACCGCTGAGCACCTACCTCATGGCACTGGCCGCCGGCCCCTGGCACTCGGTGCGCGTCGAACACGCCGGCATCCCCTTCGGCCTGCACGTACGCCAGTCCCTCGGCAGCCACCTCGACGACGACGCGCAGGAACTGTTCGACATCACCCGGGCCTGCTTCGACCGCTACCACGAGATCTTCGACGAGCCCTACCCCTTCGACTCCTACGACCAGGCGTTCGTCCCCGAGTTCAACGCCGGCGCCATGGAGAACCCCGGACTGGTCACCCTCCGCGACGAGTACGTCCACCGCTCCGCCGTCACCGACACCCAGCTCCAGACCCGTGCCGTGACCATCGCCCACGAGATGGCCCACATGTGGTTCGGCGACCTGGTCACCCTGCGCTGGTGGGACGACATCTGGCTCAACGAGTCCTTCGCCGAGTACATGGGCTACCAGATCCTCACCGAGGCCACCCGCTTCACCGACACCTGGACCGAGTTCGCCGTCGACCGCAAGTCCTGGGGCTACGACGCCGACCAGCGCCCCTCCACCCACCCCGTCGCCCCCGAGCCCGAGGCGGTGCCCGACACCGCCACCGCCCTGCTCAACTTCGACGGCATCTCCTACGCCAAGGGCGCCTCCGCACTGCGCCAACTGGTCGCCTGGCTCGGCGAGAAGGCATTCCTGGCCGGCATCAACGACCACTTCGCCCGCCACCGCTTCGGCAACGCCACCCTCGCCGACTTCCTCGGCTCCCTCGCCCGCGCCTCCGGCCGCGACGTCCACGCCTGGGCCGACCGCTGGCTGCGCACCACCGGCGTCGACACCCTCACCCCGCACATCACCACCGACGGCCGCCACTGGCGCCTGGAGACCGCCCACACGGGCAACCGCCCCCACCGCCTCACCGTCGGCCTGTACGACCTCGACGGCACCGGAGCAGCGGACCGCCTGACACCCCGCGAACCACTCACCGCCGACATCCCCGCCGACGGCGGCCACACACTGACCGCCGACGGCCCGCGCCCCGACCTCGTCCTGCTCAACGACCGCGACCTCACCTACGCCAAGGTCCGCCTGGACACCGACTCCTGGCACACCGCGCGGCGCGCCCTGGCCCACCTGCCCGACCCGCTCACCCGCGCCACCGTCTGGAACGCGGCCCGCGACATGGTCCGCGACGGCCGGCTACCGCCCGCCGACTACCTGGACACCGCACGCGCCCACCTGCCCCACGAGAGGGACAACGCCGTCGTCGCCGGCGTCCTGGACTTCGCCCGCCACGAGATCGCCGACCGCTACCTGCCGCCAGGGCAGCGCACCGCCGCCCTGGAGACCCTCACCGGCCTCGCCCGCACCCTGCTGGAGAGCGAACCGGCCGGCGGCGTACGCGACGGGGGAGTCCACCTGACCGCCGTACGCGCCGCCATCGACAGCGCCACCACCCCCGGCGAACTCCACCACTGGTGGACCACCGGCACCCTCCCCGGCGGTCGTCCCCTCGACCACGAACTGCGCTGGCGGCTCCTGCACCGCCTCGCCGTCCTCGGTGCCGTCAACACCTCCGACATCGGCGCCGCCCTCGGCGCCGACCCCAGCGCCACCGGCACCGAGGGCGCCGCACGCTGCCGCGCCGCCATGCCCGACCCCGCCGCCAAGTCCGCCGCCTGGCAGGACCTGTTCGACGAGGCCGACACCCTCTCCAACTACCTGCTCAAAGCCACCTTCCAGGGCTTCTGGCACGGCGAGCAGCACGACCTGCTGCGCGACTACGTCCCCCGTTACTTCGACCGGGCACCCGCCCTCGCGGCCCGCCGCGGCCCCGCCATCGCCCAGACACTGGGACGGCACGGCTTCCCCCGTCCCTTCACCGACCCCGACACCCTGGACCTGGGGCAGCGGTGCCTGGCCGACGACTCCCTCACCCCCGCCCTGCGCCGCCCCCTCGCCGACGAACTCGACGACCTCGCCCGCGCCCTGCGCGTACGCGCGGCGCACTGACGCACGCGGGCGGCGGGGCCCGTACGTGGACGGGCCCCGCCGCCCACGCGCCCACCGGACGGTGCACGGATCGCTTTTCGGGAAATCCCCGCGGCATGCGACGACGAACTTCTTCACGGCATCGGCATTCGGTGTCCCACCGTTCCCGCCTCCGGCCGTGAGGAGGACATCCCGTTCCTCTCCCCGCTCCGTACAGCCGCCGTGTTGTGGCCGTGAACGGCATCGGTACGGGCATCGCTCATGATGCCCGCCGTCACGTCGCCGGGAGCGACCGCGCCGCCGACCATCTGCTCCAGGGACACCCGCGACCGGGTCTCCTCGTAGAAGACCCCGTCCACCGTCAGCGGCGTGTACGACTGCTGAGCGCTGGTGATCGCGGCGTACGCGTCCGGATCCCGACCCACCCGGCTTGGGGAGCCGCACCACGTGGCTGCTGTTCCCGAAGGGGGTGAGGAAGTCCGCGTCGTGGTTCCCACGGCGCATGATGCCGCTCGTCGAACGACACATGCCCTCCCCGGGGCCGGCAATCCAGGGCATGACCGGGCGACAACAGTGCGGGTTCGGCGTGTGTGCGGACGTCCCGGAGCGGAGGCTCGTACACACCGTCATATGCCGGCCGGAAAAACCGAAACGCTCATCCGAGCAACCCTGCGCCCATTTCACAAGTTGTTAACGGCCCTGCACGGAACAGCTGTTGAACAGTTCCCTTCCCACAGTTTTTTACCCGCAGGTAAGTCATAGGCTCGCTGCCATGCGCCGCGCGAAAATCGTCTGCACACTGGGCCCCGCCACCGACTCGTACGAGCAGATCAAAGCACTCACCGAAGCCGGAATGGACGTCGCACGCCTCAACCTCAGCCACGGCGCCCACGCCGAGCACGAGGAGCGTTACCACCGGGTGCGCCGGGCGTCCGAGGAGACCGGCCGCAGCGTCGGCGTCCTCGCCGACCTTCAAGGCCCGAAGATACGGCTCGGACGATTCCGTGAAGGCCCCGTACTCCTCGAACGCGGCGATGAGTTCACCATCACCACCGAGGACGTCGAGGGCGACCGCGAACAGTGCGGCACCACCTACGCAGGACTCGCCGACGACGTCACCCCCGGCGAACTCGTCCTCGTCGACGACGGCCGCGTCACCCTGAAGGTCACCGCCGTCGACGGTCCCCGCATCCGCACCGAGGTCACCGAGGGCGGCATGGTCTCCGACCACAAGGGCCTCAATCTCCCCGGCGTCGCCGTCTCCGTGCCCGTCCTCTCCGACAAGGACCTCGACGACCTGCGCTGGGCACTGCGCACCGGCGTGGACCTCATAGCCCTCTCCTTCGTCCGCAGCGCACGCGACATCGCCGACGTCCACCGCGTCATGAAGGAGGAGGACCGCCACCTCCCCGTCATCGCCAAGATCGAGAAACCACAGGCGGTGGAGAACCTTTCCGAGATCGTCGACGCCTTCGACGGCCTCATGGTCGCCCGCGGCGACCTCGGCGTCGAGATGCCCCTGGAAACCGTCCCCCTGGTGCAGAAAAGCGCCGTCGCCCTCGCCCGGCGCAACGCCAAACCGGTCATCGTCGCCACCCAGATGCTCGACTCGATGATCGACGCCTCCCGGCCCACCCGCGCCGAGGCCTCCGACGTCGCCAACGCCGTCATGGACGGCACCGACGCCGTGATGCTCTCCGGCGAGACCAGCGTCGGCAACCACCCGGTCGAGACGGTCAGGACCATGGGCCGCATCGTCGCCGCCGCCGAGCAGGACATGCTCTCCCAGGGCCTGCGCCCGCTCACCGAGAGCGCCAAACCCCGCACCCAGGGCGGCGCCGTGGCCCGCGCCGCGGCCGAGATGGGCGACTTCCTCGGCGCCGAGTTCCTCGTCGCCTTCACCCAGTCCGGCGACACCGTCCGCCGCCTGTCCCGCTACCGCTCACCGATCCCCGTCCTCGCCTTCACCCCCGACCCGGCCACCCGAGCCCAGCTCAACCTCACCTGGGGCGTGGAGACCTTCCTCGGACCCACCGCGCGCAGCACCGACGAGATGGTGGAGCAGGTCGACGAGCGGCTGCTGGAGCTGGGGCGCTGCGCCAGGGGCGACAAGGTGATCATCACCGCCGGCTCGCCGCCCGGTGTCCCCGGCACCACCAACATGGTCCGCGTCCACCGCATCGGCGACGGACACCCCGCCCGCTGACCCGGCCCCGACCGGCCGCCCCTCGAACCGGGAAGCCCCGGCCGCCGCCTCGCGCCAGCGGCGGCCGGGGCTTCCCCGTCCCGCCTTTCAGTGTTTGGGACCGATATGCGCGTCCATCAGCGCCACGGACGCCCGGCGGGCGACGGAGACGTTGTACGCCCCGGTGGGGCGGCATACGGCCCGCCACTCGACTCCCAGCCGGACCAGGGTTTCGCCGTAGATGCGCACGATGTCCTCGGAGGTGTTGGTGAAGAAGTACCGCGGGTACTCGTAATGCTTGCGTCTGCCGCCGACGGGACGTGTCGTCCAGTTGGTGATCCGGCAGCCGTCGGAGTGGATGAGCCCCCGGACCAGTTCCCAGGGGTGCTCGTCGGTGACATCACGCTGCCAGGATTCCAGGGCGATGCGCCGCTCGTGCTTCCTGCCCGGCCAGTGCTGGGGGAACAGGCAGGTCCAGTGGCGACCGTGGGAGGTGACCATGACGCACCCCTGCGCCTGTACGAGGTAGGCGTTCCGGTCCGGCAGGACGGCGGTGATCGCCCCGCGGCATGCAGTGATCAGCCCGGGCCAGGTGTCCGCGCAGGCGATCCGCAGACAGTGGCCGTCGCGCCTGGGGTGCGCGCTGAGGCAGTCGTCGCCCAGATAGAGGCCGAGCAGGTATGCGTAGGCGGGCCGGTCGGAGGGGAGGGAGGGCTCGGGTCCGCACCGGAAGCAGTCCGCCTCCCGGGAGATGTTCGGGAGCGGCTGGACGCGTGTCTGCCAGGCGCGGATCGCGGAGCGGGATATGCCGGTCTGCTTGCTGACGGAGTTGAGGCTGCGGCCCTGGTCGACGAGGGCGAGGACGCGCTTTCGCGTGGCGAGGTCGTACATGCTCGCGAGCGTGTACGAGGGGCTGTTCCCAGGGGGAGGACCGGAGGGGCGTTCCCTCTGATCAGTGAAGTTTTCCCGCTTTGCTTGCAACCTTGGAAACAAAGGTAAAGTGCCCCGGGTCGGATTCGAACCGACACTGTATGGGTTTTGAATCCATTGCCTGCTGCCAATTGGGCTACCGGGGCCATGTGAATCGAAGGCTGGGGCCTCCCGACGTAGGTACACCTTACAGGAACTAGGTAGGCTCTTGTGGTCCACCTGGCCGGAAAACGAGGAGCCCAGTGAGCACCGCGGACACCCCCGAGCCCATCAGCACCGACGGCGGCGCCGACAGCACGGCCGGCGCAGCCGGCGAGCGGGCGCATGTGCCTCCGGAGACGACGCGGGTCGTCATCGCGGAGGACGAGGCGCTGATCCGCCTGGACCTCAAGGAGATGCTGGAGGAGGAGGGCTACACCGTCGTCGGCGAGGCCGGGGACGGGCAGCGGGCCGTGGATCTGGCCCGGGAGCACCGGCCGGATCTGGTGATCATGGACGTGAAGATGCCCGTGCTCGACGGGATCTCGGCGGCCGAGAGGATCGCCGAGGAGTCGATCGCCCCGGTGCTGATGCTGACCGCCTTCTCGCAGCGCGAGCTGGTGGAGCGGGCGCGGGACGCGGGCGCGATGGCGTATCTGGTGAAGCCGTTCAGCAAGAGCGATGTCGTGCCCGCCATCGAGATGGCGGTGTCGCGGTTCAACGAGATGAAGGTGCTGAGCCGGGAGGTCGCCGACCTGTCGCAGCGGCTGGAGACGCGGAAGCTGGTGGACCGGGCCAAGGGGGTGCTGCAGACGCAGTACGGGCTGGCCGAGCCGGCCGCGTTCCGGTGGATCCAGAAGACCTCGATGGACCGCCGGCTGTCGATGCGGCAGGTGGCCGAGGCCGTGATCCAGGACGCGGAGGAGAAGAAGCAGCAGCGGTGACGCCCGTGCGGGACCGCCGGGGGCGGTCCCGCACGGATCGGTGGCGCGGTCCGGTTCCGGGCGGGCGCGGCCGGGGTGCCGCCGGTGCCGTGCCGCAGGGGGCCGCGGCCGCCTCCGGCGGCGCCCCGGCCCCGCGTGGGCCGGGGGCACCGGTGGGGAGCGGGGATTCCGGATCCTCGTGATCTCCGTGCGGGCCGCGGGCGGTCGCAAGTGGGGCGCGGCGGCGGGGCCTTGCGGCCCGCGGTTCGAGAATTCACGGAGTCCGACCCCTGATGATCTTTCCCTTTCTGTCCGTTCTCCGGTAAGGAGTGTTCTGTTTTCGGCGCATGGCGCAGGTTACAGGGAGATCACATCTGCCGCTCTCACCTATCTGGTCTGCTTCTGGGGCAATAGATTCCGGGCCACGCCGCACGTACGTACGTGCGGACCGCGACGCCGGAACGGTACGGCGATCGTCGTGATCTGAGCAGGCTCCAGGGGGTTCCACGTGCTCAACAAGACCATCGTCAAGCTGGCCATTCCCATGGCCGTCGGCGCGCTCGCGCTGACCGGTTGCGGCGGAGGGGACAGCGGAAGTGGCGACGCATACAAGATCGCCTTCCAGGGTCCGCTCTCCGGCGACAACGTGCAGCTCGGCCAGAACATGGAGAACGGCATCAAGCTGGCGATCGACCAGGCGAACGCCGAGGGAGACCTCGGGTTCGAGGTCGAGTACGTGCCGGTCGACGACCAGGGACTGCCGGACAAGGCGACGACCGCCGCGCAGAAGGCGATCGACGACGAGGACGTCGTCGCGGTGATCGGCCCGGCGTTCTCGGGTCCGGCGGACACCGCCGCCGAGGTGTACGGGGCCGCGGGCCTGGTGGCGCTGTCGTCGTCGGCGACGCGCCCGGACCTGACGACCAAGGGCTACGAGACGTTCCTGCGCGCGGTGCCCAACGACAGCGCCCAGGGCGCCGGGATGGCGAAGTACCTGTCGGACAACGTCAAGGCCGAGAAGGTCGTGGTGGTCGACGACAAGACCGACTACGGCATCGGCCTGGCGGACGTCGCCGAGAAGGACCTGAAGGCCGCCGGTGTCGAGGTGGTGCGCCAGAGCGTTCCGCAGAAGACGCCGGACTACAGCGCCGCGGCGAAGAACGTCACGAAGAACAAGCCGGACGCGCTGGTCTACGCGGGCTACTACCAGGACGCCGGCCCGTTCGCCAAGAAGCTCAAGGAGGCCGGCTTCGACGGTGTGGCGATGTCGGGTGACGGCACCAACGACGCGCAGTTCATACAGCTGGCGGGCGACGCCTCGGACGGCTGGCTGCTGACCTGCCCGTGCACGGACGCCACCAAGGAGGACGCGACGAAGAAGTTCGCCGCGGACTACGAGAAGGAGTTCAAGCAGGCTCCGGGCACGTACTCGGCCGAGTCGTACGACGCCGCGATGATGATCATCGAGGAGATCAAGAAGCTCCACGAGGACGGCGGTGTCGAGCGCCAGGCGCTGGTGGACGCTCTGCGCGCGGCGGAGTACAAGGGTCTGACGAAGGAGTTCTCCTTCGACGACAAGGGTGAGTTCACCAACCAGACCATCTACCTGTACCAGGTCAAGGGCGAGGGCATCGAGTACCAGGGCAGCATCGACGAGCTGGCCGGCTGAGCCGGCCGACGCTTCCGGCCGGCGCGGTGGGTTCGCCCCCGCGCCGGCCGGCGTGACACCCGGCGGATACCGCCTTCTCAACGGGCGTCCGCCCCCGTGATCCTCGCGCCGCCCGTTCCCCGAGTGCTGAACGCACGGCCGGGCGGCACATTCCCACAAGGAAGACAGTTCGATGTCCCTCAGTGAGTTCTGGGACTTCCTCGTCCTAGGGGTGGTGCTCGGCAGTCTCTACGCCGTCATCGCCATCGGCTACACGCTGGTGTACGGCGTGCTCCAGCTTCTGAACTTCGCGCACAGCGAGGTCTTCATGTTCGGCGGTTACGGGGGCCTGCTGGCCCTGACCGCCCTGATCCCCGAGTCGACGCCCTCCGGCATGGGCTCGGTCACCTACGTCCTGATCGGCATGCTGGCGGGTGCCGCGCTGGGCGGCGCGGTGGCCTTCGGCCTGGAACGGGTGGCGTACCGGCCGTTGCGCAGGCACCGCGCGCCGCGCCTGGTGTTCCTGATCACCGCGATCGGCGCCTCGTTCTTCCTGTACAACCTGGCGGGCAAGCTGTTCGGCCGCAATCCGCTGCCGATGCCGTCGATGTACGAGAACAAGAAGGTGCTGAGCGTCTTCGGCGCCGAGCTGACGATCACGCAGGTGCTGATCCTGGTGTCGGCGTTGGCGATGATGATCGGCCTGGACTACGTGGTGAACCGCACGAAGATGGGTTCGGGTATCCGCGCGGTCGCGCAGGACCCGGAGGTCGCTTCGCTGATGGGCGTGGACATCGACAAGGTGGTGTCCCGGACGTTCGTGCTCGGCGGTCTGCTGGGCGGTGCGGCCGGCTTCCTGTTCGGCACCAACAGCCAGGTCTGGTACACGATGGGCTTCCTGCCCGGTATCACGGCCTTCGCGGCGGCGGTGCTGGGCGGTATCGGCAATGTGCGCGGCGCGATGCTGGGCGGTCTGGTCCTGGGCGTGGTGGAGACCATGACGGTGGGCCTGTGGGGTGACGACTGGCGTTACGTCGGCGCCTTCGTGGTGCTGGTGCTGGTGCTGATGGTCCGTCCGACCGGCATTCTCGGCGAGCGTGTGGGGAGGACGGCGTGAGCATCAAGACCTCGACCGCGGAAGGGGCCGGGCAGGACTCGCCCAAGAGCACCACGGCGCCGCTTTCGGCGGCG
Organism: Streptomyces shinuiensis; assembly: GCF_043660855.1. Classification (NCBI taxonomy): domain Bacteria; kingdom Bacillati; phylum Actinomycetota; class Actinomycetes; order Kitasatosporales; family Streptomycetaceae; genus Streptomyces; species Streptomyces shinuiensis. Next base: position 4,637,639 of record NZ_JBIHML010000001.1, read on the forward strand.
GCCCGGCTGCGGAAGGTGCACTGGTACCAGGAGCCGCGCTGGCGGCGGCTGGGGGCCCTGCTGGCGCTGGCGGTGACGCTCAGGCTGGTGACGGGCGAGGAGGGGACCACCCAGGACCTTTTCCTGGCGCTGCGCGAGGACTTCACCGGTGTCGGCCTGTGGATCTGGCTGGCGATCGCGGTGGCGGTCTGGGCGGTGCGGGAGTTCCTCACCGACCAGACCTCCCGCGCGGTGGAGGGCACGAAGAAGGTCTCCGCCGGCCCGCTGGAGCGCGTCCGGCAGGTGTGGGCCGACGACAAGCGGGTCCGTATGGGCGTGCTGACGGCCGTGCTGGCGCTGGTGGTGTTCGGGCCGCTGGGGGTAGAGCGGTACTGGCAGCAGGTGCTGGTGGACCAGATCGCGATCTTCGTGCTGCTGGCGATCGGCCTGAACGTGGTGATCGGCTGGGCGGGCCTGCTGGATCTGGGCTTCATCGCGTTCTTCGCGATCGGCGCGTACAGCGCGGCGTACTGGACCGGGGCGCTTCCGGTCCAGCCGCCGGTGGCGCTGAACAACTTCCTGGTGCTGCCGATCGCGGTGCTGACCTGTCTGGTGGCGGGTGTGATCCTGGGTGCTCCGACGCTGCGGCTGCGGGGCGACTACCTGGCGATCGTGACGCTGGGCTTCCACGAGATCGTCTACCTGATGGCGAAGAACGCCGACGGGGTGACGCAGGGCGCGCGCGGTGTGAAGGTCGAGCGGTTCAGCATCGACCTGGGCTTCCTCTCCTACGAGTGGAAGCTGGACCCGATGCCGTACTACTGGCTGCTGGTCGTCTTCATCGTGCTGGCCATCTTCCTGTTCCTGCGGCTGGAGCACTCCAAGGTGGGCCGGGCGTGGACCGCGATCCGCGAGGACGAGGTGGCCGCGGCGGCCACGGGTGTGCCCACGGTGCGCTACAAGCTGATGGCGTTCGCGATCGGTGCGTCGACCTCCGGTGTGGCGGGGGTGGCGTACGCGAGCAAGGCCGGGTACTTCAACCCGGAGAACTTCGCGATCCTGCTGTCGATCCTGGTGCTGGCCTATGTCATCTTCGGCGGCATGGGGTCGATCCCCGGAGTGCTGTTCGGCGCCGCGTTCCTGGTGTGGCTGCCGGAGTACCTGCGCGAGTGGGTGGATCCCAAGGACCGCTACATGTACCTGGGCGCTCTCCTCGTCATCATGATGATCTACCGGCCGCAGGGTGTGCTGCCCTCCCGCCGCCGCAAGCGTGAGCTGCGGCTGGCGGAGGCGGGGGTCGGCGGAGCCGACGCGACCGGCCCGGCGGAAGGCAGGCAGCCGTGACCACCGAGACGGTGAAGAAGGAGCAGGGGCCGGCGGGCGGTCCGGCCGACGCCGGTGAGCTGGTGCTGGAGACGTCGGGCGTGACGCTGCGGTTCGGCGGTCTGACCAGTCTGGACGACGTCGAGCTGCGGATGCGGCGCGGTGAGGTGCTGGCGGTCATCGGGCCCAATGGTGCGGGCAAGACGTCGCTGTTCAACTCGCTGACGGGCGCGTACGTGCCGCAGGAGGGGCGGATCGTCTTCCGTCCGCGCAAGGGCGGTGAGCACTCGCTGCTGGCCGCCAAGCCGCATGTGGTCAGCCAGTGGGGTCTGGCGCGCACGTTCCAGAACATCCGGCTGTTCGGGGCGCTGACCGCGCTGGAGAACGTCAAGATCGCGGCGGAGACGCGGCTGAAGGCCGGCCCGGTGTCGATCATGCTGGGGCTGCCGAACGCGCGGAAGGCCGAGCGGGCCAGCGACCGCCGGGCGCACGAGGTGCTGTCGTACGTCGGCCTGCTGGAGAAGATGAACGAGCTGGCGGGGTCGCTCAGCTACGGCGACCAGCGACGGCTGGAGATCGCGCGGGCGCTGGCGACGGATCCGGAGGTGCTGCTGCTGGACGAGCCGGCGGCGGGCACCAACCCGACGGAGAAGCTGGAGCTCGAGGAGCTGATCCGGCGGATCAACACCGAGCTGGGTGTGAGCGTGCTGCTGATCGAGCACGACATGCGGCTGGTGATGTCGGTGGCGGACCGGGTGATGGTGCTCAACTTCGGCAAGAAGATCGCCGAGGGGTCTCCGTCGCAGGTGCAGCGGGATCCGGCGGTGATCGAGGCGTACCTGGGCGCGGTGGCCGAGGAGGACGAGGCCGAGGGCGCCTCCGCCCCGGCCGCCGGGGGGACCGGCACGCAGGAGGACGCCGGGTCCGGGGCCGACACCGGGGCCGAGGCGCCGCAGCGGGACACCAAGGAGCACGAGTGAGCGTCACCACGGATCTGAAGAAGGAGCCGCAGGGCGGCGAGCCGGCCGCCCCGGTGGTGCTGGAGCTGCGTGATCTGCGGGTGTTCTACGGCGCCATCGAGGCGCTCAAGGGCGTCAATCTGACGGTCCGCCGCGGAGAGGTGGTCGCGCTGCTCGGCGCCAACGGCGCGGGCAAGACGACCACGCTGCGGACGGCGTCGGGGATGATCGCGCCGCGCGAGGGGCAGGTGCTGCTGCACGGGGAGCGGATCGACGGCATCAAGCCGCACGATCTGGTCCGGTTCGGCATCGGCCATGTCCCCGAGGGCCGTGGGGTGTTCCCGCGGATGACGGTCCGGGAGAACCTCCAGATGGGGGCGTACCGGTTCAAGTCGGTGGACAAGGCCGACATGGACCGGGTGTTCACGCTGTTCCCGCGGCTGGGGGAGCGCAAGAGCCAGCTCGGCGGGACGCTGTCGGGCGGTGAGCAGCAGATGCTGGCGATCGGCCGCGCGCTGATGGGCAAGCCGGAGGTGCTGCTGCTGGACGAGCCGTCGATGGGCCTGGCGCCGCTGATCGTTCAGCAGATCTTCGAGATCGTCAAGGAGATCAACGAGCAGGGCACCACGGTGCTGCTGGTGGAGCAGAACGCCGCCCAGGCGCTCCGGATGGCCGACCGCGGCTATGTGCTGGAGACCGGTGCGGTGGCGATGGAGGGCGAGGCATCCGAGCTGCTGTCCGACCCGCGGGTGCGGGCGGCCTATCTGGGCGAGGGCGCCTGACGGCTTCCTCTCGTCGGGCAAGGAGGCGGTGCCGCGGCGGCCGGGAGGCCGCCGCGGCACCGCCGTTTCCGCCTCCGGCCGGGGCTCGCCGGTCCGGTGTGCCGGTCAGGGCAGGTCGGTGTACGGGGCGAGGAAGGCGCGGGCGCCGGGCGCGTCGAGCCGGTAGGCGACGTTCGTGGCGTAGCAGGGGGCGTCGCCGGTGATGGTGGTGCCGACCAGGACGCGCTCACCGTCGATCTCGGCGAAGTTGGGGCCGCCGGAGTCGCCGTAGCAGGCGCCGCCGTTGCCCTGCGGGGCGGTCATGGCCACGCGTACCCATGCCTTGTTGAGGGCGTTGAAGGAGGTGGGGGCCTTCATCCGCACGCCGCCGCCGGGGTGGGTGTGGCCGCCGGGGCCGCGCTGGGCCTCCTGGGTGCCGTAGCCGGCGACGGTGAAGCCGGCGCCGTCCAGCGCCTGGGGGCCCAGCGCGTCGAGCCGCCCGGCGGTGGGCAGGGTGGCCGGGGTGAAGTCCCAGCGGTCGGCCATCCGGCCGGCGGGGACCTCCACGACGGAGATGTCACGGGTGTCGGTGGCGGGGCCGGGGTATTCCGGGTGGTTGTGCGCGGTGCCCTCGACGGCGACTGCCGCGGCGACGGCGTGGGGGGCGCCGGGGTGCTCCTGCGCGGCCGCGTCGAGGGCGGCCTGTACGTCCTGCTCCAGGGAGACGTGGAAGCGGGCGCCGGCCGGCCAGTCGGTGGTGCAGTGGGCGGCGGTGAGGAAGGTGTCGCGGTCGATCATGGTGCCCGAGCAGAACCAGTCGACGCGGTCGGGGGTGGTGGCGTCCTCGTCGTGGTCGTAGGTGACGACCAGTGCCCCGACCTCGGTCCGCTCCGGGGCGGGGGAGGAGTTGTAGGTGCTGATGGCCGCCGCGGGTAGCGCGGCGGCCGCTGCCAGAGCGGCCGCGGCGGTGGTGACGGCGGCGGCGCGCTTCCGGGATGTCAGGCGTGTGGCCCGCACGATCGGTGCCCTTTCGGTCCTGGCCGCCCCGGTGGCGGCCCGGACCGGTATCAAAGCGCACCGGCCGGGTCCCGCAGAACCCTTTGACCTGTGGTTTTTCGGTGAGGATCGTCAGTTGCCGTACGCGCCCGCGGGTGCGTCCCGCAGCAGGCAGGTGAGCCGGGCGCTGCACACGCGGCGGTCCTGCTCGTCGGTGACGGTGATCTCGTAGGTGGTGGTGGACCGGCCGCGGTGCACGGGGGTGGCGGTGCCGGTGACGGTGCCGGAGGTCAGTCCGCGGTGGTGGGTGCAGTTGAGGTCCACGCCGACGGCGAGCTTGGTGGGGCCGCCGTGGAGCATGGCGCCGACGGAGCCGAGGGTCTCGGCCAGGACGGCGGAGGCGCCGCCGTGCAGCAGCCCGTAGGGCTGGGTGTTGCCCTCGACGGGGAGGGTGCCGACGACCTTCTCGGGCGCGGCGTGGGTGATGACCAGACCCATGCGCTCGCCGAGGCGTCCGGCGGAGAACAGGGCGGGCAGGTCGATGCCGAGCCCGGCCCACTGGTCGAGGATCTCCCGGGGGAAGACGGTGCTGGTCGGCTCGCCCATGGGCGCGTGGCTCCGATCGTCGTGCCGGGGCCGGTGGGGCACGGCCGTGCGGCGGGTGATGGATGTGCTCTACACCGTCTTACTTACCAGAGGGGCCCGCGGGCCCGGTGGCGGGGGTGAGGCGGATCACCACGGACTTGCTGGCGGGGGTGTTGCTGGTCTCGGCGGTGGCGTCGAGGGGGACCAGGACGTTGGTCTCGGGGAAGTAGGCGGCCGCGCAGCCGCGGGCGGTGGGGTAGTGGACGACGCGGAAGCCGGGCGCGGTGCGCTCGCGGCCGTCGTCCCACTCGCCGGTGAGGTCGGCGTAGGAGCCGTCGGGCAGGCCGAGCGCGGCGGCGTCGCCGGGGTGGACGAGGACCACGCGGCGGCCTCCCCTGATGCCGCGGTAGCGGTCGTCGAGGCCGTAGACGGTGGTGTTGTACTGGTCGTGGGAGCGCAGGGTCTGCAGCAGCAGGCGGCCGGGCGGCAGGCGCGGCCAGGTCAGCGGCGCGGCGGTGAAGTTGGCCTTGCCGGTGGCGGTGGGGAAGCGGCGCTCGTCGCGCGGGGCGTGGGGCAGGGTGAAGCCGCCGGGGCGGGCGACGCGGGTGTTGAAGCCGGCGAAGCCGGGGATGGTGCGGGCGATGCGGTCGCGGATCGCGGCGTAGTCGGCCTCGAACTCCTCCCAGGGCACTGGGTGGCCGGGACCCAGGGCGCGGCGGGCCAGCCGGCAGACGACGGCGGGCTCGGACAGCAGGTGCTCGCTCGCGGGGGCGAGGCGCCCGCGGGAGGCGTGGACGACGCCCATGGAGTCCTCGACGGTGACGAACTGCTCCCCGGAGGCCTGTACGTCGCGCTCGGTGCGGCCGAGTACGGGCAGGATCAGGGCGCGGGCGCCGGTGACGCAGTGGGAGCGGTTGAGCTTGGTGGACACGTGCACGGTCAGCCGGGCCCGCCGCATCGCCGCCTCGGTCACCTCGGTGTCGGGGGAGGCTGCGACGAAGTTGCCGCCGAGGGCGAAGAACACCTTCGCCCTCCCGTCGCGCAGGGCGCGGATGGCGTTCACCACGTCCAGGCCGTGCTCGCGGGGCATGGGGACGCCGAACTCCGCCTCCAGGGCGTCCAGCAGGGCGTCGGAGGGCTTCTCGACGATGCCCATGGTGCGGTCGCCCTGGACGTTGCTGTGGCCGCGCACCGGGCAGACCCCGGCGCCGGGGCGCCCGACGGCGCCGCGCAGCAGCAGGAGGTTGACGATCTCGCGGATGGTGGGCACGGCGTGCCGGTGCTGGGTCAGGCCCATGGCCCAGCACACCACGGTGCGCTCCGAGGCCAGGACCAGCTCTGCGGCGCGGTCGATGTCGGCCGGGGCGAGCCCGGTGGCGCGCAGCACGTCGGCGGGGTCGGTGGCACGGGCAGCGGCGGCGAACTCCTCGTAGCCGTGGGTGTGTTCGCGGACGAACGCCTCGTCCACCCCGCCGCCGGCCTCCAGCACCCGGCGGCACAGCTCGCGGAAGAGGGCCTGGTCGCCGCCGATGCGGATCTGCAGGAACAGGTCGGTCAGCGGTGTGCCGGAACCGGCCAGGCCGCGCAGGGTCTGCGGGTTGTCGAACCGCTCCAGGCCGGCCTCGGGCAGCGGGTTGACCGTGATGATCCGCGCACCGCCCCGCTTGGCCTTCTCCAGCGCGGAGAGCATCCGCGGGTGGTTGGTGCCCGGGTTCTGCCCGGCGACGATGACCAGGTCGGCGCGGTGGATGTCCTCCAGGAGCACGCTGCCCTTGCCGACACCGAGGGTCTCGGTCAGCGCGGCGCCGGACGACTCGTGGCACAGGTTGGAGCAGTCGGGCAGGTTGTTGGTGCCCAGGCAGCGGGCCAGGAGCTGGTAGAGGAAGGCGGCCTCGTTGCCGGTGCGGCCGGAGGTGTAGAAGACGGCCTCGCCGGGCGAGTCCAGGGCGCGCAGTTCGCCCGCGACGATCTCGAAGGCCTCGTCCCAGCCGATCGGCTCGTAGCGGTCGGAGCCCTCCGCCAGGTACATCGGGTGGGTGAGGCGGCCCTGCTGCCCCAGCCAGTGTCCGGAGCGCCCGGCCAGGCCGGCCACGGGGTGCTCGGCGAAGAAGGCGGGGGTCACCCGCCGCAGCGTGGCCTCCTCGGCGACGGCCTTGGCACCGTTCTCGCAGAACTCCGCGGTGTGCCGCCGCTCCGGCTCGGGCCAGGCGCAGCCGGGGCAGTCGAAGCCGTCCTCCTGATTGACCCTCAGCAGGGTCAGCGCGGTGCGCCGCACTCCCATCTGCTCCCCGGCCATGCGCAGGGAACGGGCGACGGCGGGCAGCCCGGCGGCACGGCGGCGCGGGGCGCCGACCCGGGGGGCGTCCTGGACGGGATCGGTGGCGGGCGGCCTGCGTCTCATGGCCGCAGATCCTGCCATGCCCCACGGGGGCGCGACAGGGCTCCGAGGCGGCCCGTGAACCGGTGTCGGTGGTGCGTGGCAGGATCGGGGCGTGGCCAACAAAGCATCGAAAGCGACCGCAGCGAACTCCTCCGATCCGCCCGAGCCCCAGGACAGGCGCCTGCTCCTGCTGGACGGGCACTCCCTCGCCTACCGGGCGTTCTTCGCGTTGCCCGAGGAGAACTTCTCCACCATCACCGGGCAGCCGACGAACGCGATCTACGGCTTCGCCTCGATGCTGGCGAACACGCTGCGCGACGAGGCCCCCACCCATCTGGCGGTCGCCTTCGACGTGTCGCGCAAGACCTGGCGCACGGAGGAGTTCGCCGACTACAAGGCGAACCGCTCCAAGTCCCCGGACGGCTTCAAGGGGCAGGTGGAGCTGATCGGCGAACTGCTGGACGCGATGGGCATCCGGCGGTTCGCGGTGGAGGGATTCGAGGCGGACGACATCATCGCCACCCTGGCCACACGGGCGGTGGCCGAGGGCTTCCACGTCTCGATCGTCACCGGTGACCGCGACTCCTTCCAGCTCGTCAACGACGCGACGACGGTGCTGTACCCCACGCGGGGAGTGTCGGAGCTGACCCGCTTCACTCCCGGGAAGGTGGAGGAGAAGTACGGCCTGACCCCCGAGCAGTACCCGGACTTCGCGGCCCTGCGCGGCGACCCGTCGGACAACCTGCCCGGCATCCCCGGGGTGGGTGAGAAGACCGCCGCGAAGTGGATCAGACAGTTCGGCTCCCTCGCCGAGCTGCTGGAGCGTGCCGACGAGGTCAAGGGCAAGGTCGGGGAGAAGCTGCGCGACCACCTGGACAGCGTCCGGCTCAACCGGCGGCTGACGGCGCTGGTGTGCGACGTGGAGCTGCCGGCCGGCCCGGCGGACCTGGCGCGGGCGCCGTACGACCGGGGGGCGCTGGAAGTGGTGCTGGACGCGCTGGAGTTCCGCAACACCGGTTTCCGCGACCGGCTGTACGCGGTCGACCCGGGCGCGTCCGGCCAGGGGGAGGCCGTCCCGGCGGACGGCGTGGAGGTCGACGGTGTGGTCGCCGGCGCGGGCGAACTGGCCCCCTGGCTGGCCGAGCACGCCGCATCCGGCACCGGTCCGCTGGGCGTGGCCACCGTCGACAGCTGGAAGCTGGGCTCGGGCAGCGTCGGCGAGATCGCCCTGGCCACCGGGCAGGGGCCGGCCGTGTGGTTCGACCCGGTCCAGCTGGACGAGGCCGACGAGCGGGCGTTCGCGGCGTGGATCGCCGACGGGGCCCGGCCGAAGGTCATGCACGACGCCAAGGCGGTGATGCGGGTCTTCGCCGAGCACGGCTGGAGCGTCGCTGGCGTCACGATGGACACCGCGCTGGCCGCCTACCTGGTGCAACCGGGCCGCCGCTCGTTCGCCCTGGAGGCGCTGTCGGTGGAGTTCCTGGGCCGGGAGCCGGCCCGGCCCGCCGAGAGCAGCGGGCAGCTTGCGCTGGGCGCGGACGAGGAGGCCGAGGCGGACGCGCTGATGGCCCGGGCCCGCACCGTCCTGGACCTGGGCGGGGCACTGGCCGGGCGGCTCGAGGAGGTCGGCGCGTCCGATCTGCTCCAGGACATCGAGCTGCCGACCTCGGGCCTGCTGGCGCGGATGGAGCGGGCGGGTATCGCCGCGGACCGCGAGTGGCTGGACCGCATGGAGCAGCAGTTCGCCGCGGCCGTCCAGCAGGCGGTGCGCGAGGCGCACACCGCGGTGGGCCACGAGTTCAACCTCGGTTCGCCCAAGCAGCTGCAGGAGGTGCTCTTCGGCGAGCTGGGCCTGCCCAAGACCAAGCGGACCAAGACCGGCTACACCACGGACGCCGACGCGCTGGCCTGGCTGGCGACGCAGACCGAGCACGAGCTGCCGGTGGTGATGCTGCGCTACCGCGAGCAGTCCAAGCTGCGCACCACCGTCGAGGGCCTGATCAAGACGATCGCCGCCGACGGCCGCATCCACACCACCTTCAACCAGACGGTGGCCGCCACCGGACGGCTGTCCTCCACCGACCCCAACCTGCAGAACATCCCGGTGCGCACCGACGAGGGCCGGGCCATCCGGCGGGGCTTCCTGGTCGGCGAGGGGTACGAGTCGCTGCTGACGGCCGACTACAGTCAGATCGAACTGCGGGTGATGGCGCACCTGTCGGAGGACGAGGGCCTGATCGAGGCGTTCACCTCCGGCGAGGACCTGCACACCACCGCCGCCTCCCAGGTCTTCGAGGTCCCCAAGGACCGGGTGGACCCGGAGATGCGCCGCAAGATCAAGGCCATGTCGTACGGGCTGGCCTACGGACTGTCGGCCTTCGGCCTGTCGCAGCAGCTCGGCATCACCGCCGACGAGGCGCGCAGGCTGATGGACGCCTACTTCGAGCGCTTCGGCGGGGTGCGCGACTACCTGCACAGAGTGGTGGAGGACGCCCGGGCCACCGGCTACACCCACACCATCCTCGGCCGCCGCCGCTACCTGCCCGATCTCAACAGCGACAACCGCCAGCGTCGCGAGATGGCCGAGCGGATGGCGCTCAACGCCCCGATCCAGGGCACCGCCGCGGACATCGTGAAGATCGCGATGCTGAAGGTGGACCGGGCGCTGGGCGAGGCGGGACTGCGCTCGCGCATGCTGCTCCAGGTGCACGACGAGATCGTGCTGGAGGTCGCCCCGGGCGAGCGGGAGGCGGTGGAGGAGCTGGTGCGCCGGGAGATGGCCGGGGCCGTCCGGCTGAGGGCGCCGCTGGACGTCTCCGTGGGTTCCGGCGAGAACTGGGAGGACGCCGCCCACTGAGGCGGTCGCGGAAGGCCGTGTGCCGCCCGGGAGCCGGACGACGGCCCGGGCGGCACACGGCGGCCGGGGGACACCGGAGGCGTTCGAGGGGCGGTCGGCCGCCAAAGGGGCGGGCGGCGGTGAACGTCCGGTGGAACGGTCGTGTGCGTTGCCGCGTCGTCTTCGGGCGCGGTGGATCGGGTGCCGAACTTGCCGTAGTGTCCCGTTCGTTACTCCTCGCGGGGAGGCGGTACGGCCGGAGTACGGACACGCGGCAGGTGCCGGGCGGACCGGACACACAGCACGTACACAACCGTACAGAGCGTTTGAAGGGCGCCGCATCCGGCAGGTGTGGCGCGGCAGCGCGTGACAACAGCGTGGAGGGTCTGGCAGATGGCGGCTCGGCGGCTCGTGGGCAGGGTCCGAAGGGGCGTTACCAGTACCGCGGTGGCGGCGGCGGCGATGGCCGCGCTCACCGCGTCACAGGGGCCCGGCCTGGAACTGGTGCAACCCGGCGGCAGGGAGGCCGCAGGCTCCCCGGATGCGCCCGACCTTCCCGCCGACGGCAACTCCCCCTACCACACAGAGCTTCCGCCGCTGATCAAGCCGGACAAGCCCGGGTCCTCCAGCGACCTGCCGGATGTCGCCGGTCCCACCGAGTCCGGCATACCCGCCACCGTTCTGGCCGCCTACAAGCGGGCGGAGCGGACCCTCGGCGAGGAGCGGCCCGGCTGCAACCTTCCCTGGCAACTCCTGGCCGCGATAGGCAAGGTGGAGTCCGGGCAGGCCCGCGGCGGAGCCGTGGACGCCCAGGGCACCACCCACAAGCCGATCCTGGGACCCGCGCTCAACGGTGTGGGCTTCGCGCACATCTCGGACACCGACGGCGGCGCGTACGACGGCGACACCCGCTACGACCGGGCCGTCGGGCCGATGCAGTTCATCCCGTCCACCTGGGCCAACTGGGGCGCGGACGGCAACGGCGACGGCCGCGAGGACCCGAACAACATCTACGACGCCGCCCTCGCCGCAGGGCGCTACCTGTGCGCGAGCGGCAGGAATCTGTCGGACCCGGCCGACCTGGAACGGGCCGTCCTCAGCTACAACCAGTCGCGGGAGTACCTGCGGACGGTGCTGTCCTGGCTGGACTTCTACCGCAAGGGCGCCCACGAGGTGCCCGACGGCGAGGGAACGCTGCCCGACAGCCCCGGTGCGGGCAACGAGTCGCGGCCCGTACGGCCGGGCGGCGAGAAGGCCGGCGACGGCAAGGGCGGGGACGGCGGCGAGGACGGCCGGGACGGAGAGGGCGGGAAGCCCTCTCCGAAGCCGCCCGTATCCGGTGGCGGGACGATCACCCCTGTCCCGCCCGCCGACTCCGAGGATCCGGACGAGCCGGGGGAGGAGCCCGAGGACCCGGACGAGCCGGGGGAGGAGCCCGAGGACCCGGACGAGCCGGGGGAGGAGCCCGAGGACCCGGACGAGCCGGGGGAGGAGCCCGAGGACCCGGACGAGCCGGGGGAGGAGCCCGAGGACCCGGACGAGCCGGGGGAGGAGCCCGAGGACCCGGACGAGCCGGGGGAGGAGCCCGAGGACCCGGACGAGCCGGGGGAGGAGCCCGAAGACCCGGACGAGCCCGGCTGCCCGGCGGAGCCGGAGGACCCCGAGAACCCGGAGGAGCCCGGCGTCGGAACCGAGGAGCCCGCCGGCTCGCCCTCCCCCACCCCGGCCGGGGAGCCGGGCGGGGACTCCGAGGACTCCGAGAACCCGGAGTCCTCCGAGAACCCGGAGGAGCCGGGGGAGGACCCGGAGGACCCCTGCGGGGACGAGGACCCGGAGAACCCGGACGAGCCCGGAGAGGGCGAGGACGGCAGCGGGCAGCAGGACGACGAGCGGCAGACTCCCGCCCCGACCGCCGGCGCCACCGTCCAGGCCCGCCAGGAGGACTGAACCGGCGGCCGCAGGGCCGCCGGCCCCCGCGGCCCCGGGCGGGGGCGCCGCTCAGCGCCCCCGCCCGGTCGCACCCCGCGCCGCGGCGGCCGTACGCCCGGTCGGCTCCGCGGTCGCCGGGTCCTCGGGCCAGGGGTGCTTGGGGTAGCGGCCGCGCAGCTCGGCCCGCACCGAGCGGTAGCCGTCGCGCCAGAACGACGCCAGATCCGCGGTCACGGCCGCCGGCCGCCCCGCGGGCGACAGCAGGTGCACCAGCAGCGGCACCCGGCCGCCCGCCAGCCGGGGCGCCTCCTGCCAGCCGAACAGCTCCTGGAGCTTGACCGCGAGCACCGGCCGCTCCCCGCCGTAGTCCACCCGTATCCGCGAGCCCGAGGGCACCTCGATCCGCTCCGGCGCCAGTTCGTCCAGCCGTGCGGCGTCCCCGGAGGCCCAGGGCAGCAGCGCGTTCAGCAGCCGGCCGGCGTCCGCGCGTTCCAGATCGGCCCGTTGCCGTGCCGGGCCCGGCACTCCGTCCAGCCACTCGTCCGCCCGTGCCAGCAGCGCCTCGTCCGACACGTCCGGCCACGGCTCACCCAGCTCCCGGTGGAGGAAGACCAGCCGCTCCCGCAGCGACCCGGCCTCCCGCGTCCAGCGCAGCAGCCCCACGCCCTCGCGCCGCAGCCCCTCCAGCAGAGCAGCCCGGACCGGTGCGGGGCCGGGGTCGCGCAGCGGGCGGGAGGACAGCTCGATCGAGCCCAGCCGCTCCACACGCCGGGCCACCACATCGCGCCTCCCGGCGGACCAGCCGACCTCCTCGGTTTCCGAGTACAGCGCCCCGGCCGCCTCCCGCACCGTGTCCCCGTCGGCCACCGCGGCCAGCCGTATCCGCGCGGAGGCGGCCCCCACGGGCCGGTCCGCGACGGCGACCGCCAGCCAGGGGGCGTCGCGCAGCCCGGTTCCCGGGGCGAGCTCGGCGCGGGTGCCGGAGGCCATCAGATACGCCCGCCCTCCGCGTGAGCGCGCCACCCGCTCGGGGAAGGCCAGCGCCACCACCAGCCCGGCGGCCGCGTCGTCGGCCGCTCCCGCGGTGTCCTGCCCGCCGCGCCCGCCGGGCAGCGCGCCTGCCAGCCGGCGCGCCTCCCGGCGCCAGCGGGCGGCGTACGCGTCCCGGCCCCGGCGCGCGGTACGCCACACCGCCGCCACCTCGTCGCCGTACTCCCGGGGCGGCTCCTCGCTCAGCAGCGCCACCACCTCGGCCGCCCGCCGTGCCCCCACCAGGGGAGCGGCGTCCAGCAGGGCGCGCGCCAGCCGGGGGTGCAGGCCCAGCGAGGCCATCGCCTTCCCGCGTTCCGTGACCCGTCCCTCCGCGTCCACGGCGCCGATCGCCCGCAGCACCTCGCGGGCCGCCGCCATCGCGCCCTGCGGAGGGGCGTCGGGCAGGGCCAGCCCGCGTGCGTCAGGATCGCCCCAGCAGGCCGCACGCAGCGCGAAGGCGGTGAGGTCGGCGACATCGATCTCGGGTGAGGGGAAGCGCGGCAGCCGGTCGTGCTCGGCCTCCGGCCAGCAGCGGTAGACCACTCCCGGCGCCTCGCGCCCGGCCCGTCCCGCGCGCTGCCGGGCCGATGCCCGCGAGGCCCGCACCGTCGCCAGCGCGCTCAGCCCCCGGGCGTGGTCGGTGCGCGGCTCGCGGGACAGCCCGGCGTCCACCACCACCCGCACCCCCGGCACCGTCAGGCTGGACTCGGCCACCGCCGTGGCCAGTACCACCCGCCGCCGTCCGGCCGGACCCGCCAGCACCGCGTCCTGGACGGCGGCCGGGGCCCGCCCGTGCACCTGGAGCACCTCGGCGCCGGCCCCGTCGTCCAGCAGAGCGGCCACCCGGGCGATCTCCCCGGTCCCCGGCAGGAAGCACAGCACGTCGCCCCCCTCCTCCCGCAGTGCCCGGCGCACCGTGTCCGCGACGTGCTCCAGCAGGGCCGGATCCACCCGTGTGCCGTGCGCGGGGCGCACCGGGCGGGCCGGAGGCGCCCACACCACCCGCACCGGATGGGAGGCGCCGGGCGCCTCCACCACGGGCGCGTCCAGCAGCCGGGCCCAGGCCCCGGCGTCGGTGGTGGCCGAGGCGGCGACCAGCCGCAGCTCCGGCCGCAGCGCGGCGCGTACGTCCAGCAGGAAGGCGGCGGCGGTGTCCGCGTCCAGGTGCCGCTCGTGGCACTCGTCCAGCACCACCGTGTCCACCCCGGGCAGCTCCGGGTCCCGCTGGAGCCGCTGGAGCAGCACCCCGGTGGTCACCACCTCCACCAGGCATCCGGGGCCGACCGCCCGCTCCCCGCGCACGGTGAACCCGACCCTTTCGCCGGCGGGCTCGCCCAGCAGCCAGGCCATCCGCCGCGCAGCGGCCCGCACCGCGATCCGGCGCGGTTCGGCGACCAGCACGCGCCGCACCGGGGCCCCCTCCCGCAGGCCGGAGAGCCCGGCCAGGGCGAGCGGCACCAAGGTGGTCTTGCCCGTGCCCGGCGGGGCGCACAGCACGGCCGCCCCGCGCGTTCGGAGCGCCGCCTCCAGCGCCGGCAGGACGGTGCGTACGGGAAGCTGGCGCAGGGCGTCGGTCCGCAGGGGCATGCCCCCATCCTCGCAGCGCCCCGCAGGCGCCCCGGAAGATCCCTAGTCCCGCTCGCAGACGAAGATCGCGGTGCCCGGGATCAGCCGGCCGCGCAGTGGCGACCAGCCTCCCCACTCCTGCCGGTTCCACTCGGGCCACTCCGGCTCCACCAGGTCCACCAGGCGGAACCCGGCGGCGACGAGGTCGCGCACGCGGTCGCCGAGGGTGCGGTGGTGCTCGACGTAGACGGCGCGCCCGCGCTCGTCCTGCTCGACGTAGGGCGTGCGGTCGAAGTAGGAGGCGGCGGCCGTCAGCCCCTCCGCCCCCGGTTCGTCGGGGAAGGCCCACCGGACCGGGTGCGTCACGGAGAACACCCACCGGCCGCCCGGCCGCAGGACGCGGCGCACCTCGCGCAGCACCCGCACCGGGTCGGCGACGAAGGGCAGCGCCCCGTACGCGGAGCAGGCCAGGTCGAAGGAGCCGCCGGCGAAGGGCAGTGCCCCGGCGTCGGCCTGCACCAGGGGGAACGCCGGGGCGGCGCCGTCGATGCGCAGCGCGTGCCGGAGCTGCCGGTGCGAGATGTCCAGGGCCACCGGACGCGCCCCGCGCGCCGCCAGCCAGCGCGAGCACTGTGCCGCACCCGCGCCGACCTCCAGCACCGAGCGGCCGGCCAGCCGCTCCGCCGGTCCCAGCAGACCGGCCTCCTCCTCGTCCAGGCCCTCCGGGCCCCACACGAAGCGGTCGTCACCGAGGAAGCCGCCGTGCTCGCGCTGGTACTCGTCGGCGTTCCGGTCCCACCAGCCGCGGCTGGCCCGGCTGCTCTCGGCGGCGTCCGCGTCGCGGCGGGCGGCCTCCGGCTCCGGTTCGCTCTCTTGGTTCATCTCGCCCGTCGTCGTAGCCTTCGGTTCCGGCGGGAGCCGGAGGGGAAACGCCGGAGGCGCCGTGCGGGCCCCTGGGAGCCCCGGCCTCCGGGCGCCGGCGGGCCCGGGAGAGGCGGGAACGGGACATGGAGCCAGCGACTTGTGCCGGATTTGGGATCATTGTCCCGCGTGTCCTCGTTCGCGCATTGACCCTGCCCGCCTGCCCCCGTATGCTACAAGTTGCGCTGCGGGCCTGCGCGCCTCGGACGGAGCAGGTCGCGCTCGCATCTGTTGTATGTCCCCTCGGTTGTCGAGGTGCTCGTGGTTTCCTCGGAGATCTTCGGTGAAGCACCTCTCAGGCTGTCCGGCTTCGGCAGTGCGATACGGGCTCTCGGCGTAGCAGTACCTACGACTTCAATGTCCGTACCGGAGCCCTTTTCCACATGACGAGCAGCACCGAGACCACCGTGACCACCCCGCAGGTTGCGGTTAACGACATCGGTTCCGAGGAAGCCTTCCTCGCCGCGATCGACGAGACGATCAAGTACTTCAACGACGGCGACATCGTCGACGGCGTCATCGTGAAGGTCGACCGGGACGAGGTCCTGCTCGACATCGGCTACAAGACCGAAGGCGTCATCCCTTCCCGAGAGCTGTCGATCAAGCACGATGTCGACCCGAACGAGGTCGTCGCCGTCGGTGACGAGATCGAGGCCCTGGTCCTCCAGAAGGAGGACAAGGAGGGCCGCCTGATCCTCTCGAAGAAGCGCGCCCAGTACGAGCGGGCCTGGGGCACCATCGAGAAGATCAAGGAAGAGGACGGCATCGTCACCGGTACCGTCATCGAGGTCGTCAAGGGTGGTCTCATCCTCGACATCGGCCTCCGCGGCTTCCTGCCGGCCTCCCTGGTCGAGATGCGTCGCGTCCGCGACCTCCAGCCGTACGTCGGCAAGGAGCTCGAGGCCAAGATCATCGAGCTGGACAAGAACCGCAACAACGTGGTCCTCTCCCGCCGCGCCTGGCTGGAGCAGACCCAGTCCGAGGTGCGCCAGACCTTCCTCACCACCCTCCAGAAGGGCCAGGTGCGGTCCGGCGTCGTCTCCTCGATCGTCAACTTCGGCGCCTTCGTGGACCTGGGCGGCGTGGACGGTCTGGTCCACGTCTCCGAGCTGTCCTGGAAGCACATCGACCACCCGTCCGAGGTCGTCGAGGTCGGCCAGGAGGTCACGGTCGAGGTCCTGGACGTCGACATGGACCGCGAGCGCGTCTCCCTGTCGCTCAAGGCGACCCAGGAAGACCCGTGGCAGCAGTTCGCCCGGACCCACCAGATCGGCCAGGTCGTGCCCGGCAAGGTCACCAAGCTGGTGCCGTTCGGCGCGTTCGTCCGGGTCGACGAGGGCATCGAGGGCCTGGTCCACATCTCCGAGCTGGCCGAGCGCCACGTGGAGATCCCGGAGCAGGTCGTCCAGGTCAACGACGAGATCTTCGTCAAGGTCATCGACATCGACCTGGAGCGCCGCCGCATCAGCCTCTCGCTGAAGCAGGCCAACGAGTCCTTCGGTGCCGACCCGATGGCGGTCGAGTTCGACCCGACCCTGTACGGCATGGCCGCGTCCTACGACGACCAGGGCAACTACATCTACCCCGAGGGCTTCGACCCGGAGGCCAACGACTGGCTGCCGGGCTACGAGAAGCAGCGCGAGGAGTGGGAGCGCCAGTACGCCGAGGCGCAGCAGCGCTTCGAGCAGCACCAGGCGCAGGTCCTCAAGTCCCGCGAGGCCGACGCCCAGGCCGAGGCCGAGGGTGCCGGCGGCGGTGCCCCGCAGGGCGGCGGCGCCGGTGGCGGCGGCTCGTACTCCTCGGAGTCGGGCGACAACTCCGGCGCCCTGGCGTCGGACGAGGCCCTGGCGGCCCTCCGCGAGAAGCTCGCGGGCGGCCAGAGCTGACCCGTCGGGCCACCGCGGCCGACAGGCCGGCACGCGGCAACCCGCGGTAGCGCATGAAGCATGGCCCCCTCCCCGCCCGGGGAGGGGGCCATGCGGCGTTCCCGTGCCTCGTCGTCTCCCCGTCCGGGGACGCCGGGCGGCCCCCGGTGCCGGGGGCCGTGCCGGAGATGGCACGATGCGTTGCCGGAGAGGTCTTCCGGTCACCCGATCAGGGGAATGCGCACGCGGCGGCGGATGTTGCCGACAGACGGAAGCGACACGGAGGAGCGGCGAAGGTGCTGGACCCACAGGGTTTGTACGCATGGGATCCGACCGGCCTGGCGGAAGCCGAGGCGGTCGTCGGCGGGCCGGGCAGTGACGGGCCCGTCATGCTCTACCACTTCGAGGGCTTCATCGACGCCGGCGAGACCGGCGGGCAGATCGTCGAGGGGCTGCTGGACGGCGGCCCGCGCACGACCGTGGCCCGCTTCGACGTGGACCGCCTCGTCGACTACCGCGCCCGCCGGCCGGTGATGACCTTCCGGCGCGACCACTGGGTGTCCTACGACACCCCCCGGCTGGAACTGCGGCTGCTGCGGGACGACACCGGCACCCCCTTCCTGCTGCTGGCCGGACCCGAGCCGGACGTCGAGTGGGAGCGGTTCGCGGCCGCCGTGCGCGAAATCGTCGAGAGGCTCGGTGTGCGGCTGTCCGTCGGCTTCCACGGCATTCCCATGGGCGTGCCCCACACCCGCCCCGTCGGCCTCACCCCGCACGGCAACCGCCTGGACCTCACCCCCGTGCGGCAGACGCCCTTCGACGAGGTACAGGTTCCCGGCAGCGCCGCCTCGCTGCTGGAGCTGCGGCTGGCCGAGTCCGGCCACGACGTACTGGGCTTCGCCGCACACGTCCCGCACTACGTGGCCCGCTCCACCTATCCCGAGGCCGCCCTGACCGTGGTCGAGTCGATCACCGCGGCCACCGGGCTGGTGCTGCCGGAGGTCACCCAGGCGCTGCGCACGGACGCGCACCGCGTACGGGAGGAGATCGAGCGGCAGCTCGCGGAGGGGGACGGTGAACTGGTCGCGGTCGTCCGCGGTCTGGAGCAGCAGTACGACGCCGTGGCCGGGGCCGAGACCCGCGGCAGTCTGGTCGCCGAGCCCGCCGAACTGCCCTCGGCGGAGGAGCTCGGAGAGGTCTTCGAGCGTTTCCTGGCCGAGCGCGAGGGCGGTGACGGGACCGGGGACGGGGGCCCCGGCGGCGAAGGGGACACCGGTGGCTCCCGGCCCTGACGGGGCCCCACCCGCGCTTCGGTAGGGTGACGGCAGCCGCCCCGGGTGAACCCGTGTGCGGCACGCGGCCCCGCCGCCCGGCGCGGGGCGCGATGCGGACACAGACACGTGTGGAGGCGCGGCCATGCTCTCCGTGGGGCTGACGGGCGGAATCGGCGCGGGCAAGAGCGAGGTCTCGCGGCTGCTCGGCGCCCACGGCGCCGTGATCGTCGACGCCGACCGGATCGCCCGTGAGGTCGTCGAGCCGGGCACCGAGGGGCTCGCCGCGGTGGTCGCCGAGTTCGGCGAGGAGGTTCTCGCCCCGGACGGCACCCTGGACCGGCCCCGGCTCGGCTCGATCGTCTTCGGCGACCCGGAGAGGCTGAAGGCGCTCAATGCGATCGTCCATCCGCTGGTCGGGACGCGCTCGGCCGAACTCCAGCGGGCGGCCGGCGAGGACGCGGTGGTCGTACACGACGTACCGCTGCTGACGGAGAACGCTCTCGCGCCCCTGTACGACCTGGTGATCGTCGTCGACGCCTCCCCGGCCACCCAGCTCGACCGGCTGGTGCGGCTGCGCGGCATGGACGAGGAGGACGCCCGGGGCCGGATGGCCGCCCAGGCGACGCGCGAGCAGCGGCTGGCGGTCGCGGACGTCGTCATCGACAACGACGGCCCCCTGGAGAAGCTGGAACCCCAGGTCGCCGACGTCTGGCGGCGGCTGAGGGAACGCGCCGGCGGGCGGACCTGAGAGCGGCGGACCGGGCGCGGCGCGGTCCGCGGCCGCGGCGGCGTGCTTGACCGCACCCCGTGCCGGGAAGAATCCCCGCACCGGGGCAGCGGGAATATGCCCGCGTGGCGGCGCGTTGCCGTGGCGGTACACCAAGGCGTCCCAGGACGTTCTCGGACCTCCCGTGACGCCCCCGGAACACCCCCGTACCCGAAGGACCCGTGATCCCGCGGCCAGTGCGACGCGGCCGATCCCGGTCGAGGAGGCGTCGACGTGCCCGAGACCACGCCCGAGACCCATGTCATCCAGTACCGCGCCGCGGAGCAGCTGCTGGCCGCCCGCGACCCCAGGGGCGCGCTCAAGCTCCTGGAGTCCGTCGTCACGGCCTTCCCGGAGAAGACGTCCGTCCGCCTGCTGCGCGCCCGCGCGTTCTTCCTCAGCGCCCAGCTGCGCGCCGCCGAGGAGGAGTTCCAGGTCGTCCTGGAGCGCGAGCCGGACAACTCCTTCGCGCACTTCGCCCTCGGCCGCACGCTGGAGCGCGCGGGCCGTGACGAGGAGGCGCTGCGCCACTTCCGCCTGGCGGCGGCGCTGGACCCCCGGCCGGACTTCTGGGAGGCGGCCCGCTTCGGCGACCGCGCCGCCTGACCGCCGCCCGGCCCCCTGCCGGGCGAGCTCCTCCGGAGGAATCGCACGAACCGCCCGCCGCAGTGCCCCCGGGCGCCGCGGCGGGCGGCCCGCGTCCTCTCACCGATCCGCGCACCGGGGCATCCCCAGCCCCAGCGAACCGGTCATGGAGAAGGCCCCCTCCACCCAGCGGCCCGCCCACCGGCCCGGTGCCGGGGCGTGCGGGAGCTGAGCATCGGCGGCGGCGACGTCCACCTCGATCCCGCCGAGCGTCCGCACCCTCAGGCGGTGGAAGACCTCACCGCTGATCTCGCTCTCGGTGCGCTCGGCGGCCACCACACCGCCCGCGAACAGGGCCTGCGCCGCGGGCGCCCACTCCCGGCCCGAGTCGTCGGGGCGGAACAGCCCGGAGGGGATGAGGTACTCCGGTGCGAACCCCGGCTCGCGCTCCCGCTGCGCCGCGTCGTACGCGGCCCGGTCCTCGTACAGGTCGATCCGCTCGGCGAGCGCGCTCAGCCGCAGAAGCCCCCCGGTGGGCGCGCCGCCCTCCTGCCGCCCCAGCGCGCGCAGTTCCGCGCGGTCGGTCAGTCCCACCGGCAGCGGGCACAGCGTCCGGCCGCCCTCGCCGTCCAGCAGCTCCATGTGCGCGACCCCGTCCGGGGCCAGGGCGATGCCGCGCACCGGCACCGGCGCCCCCCGGGGCACCAGGGCGGGCAGCACGTACGTCAGCGAGCCCTCGCCGTCGATCTCCAGTTCGACGCGTGCGCCGCCCGTGCCGGTCCACACCACCCGCACCGCACCCCCGCCGACGGGCTCCGCGCGGCCGAGGGCGTACAGTCGCCGCAGCAGTCCGCCGTACTCCTGCCTGCCGCCCACCTCGAGGCCGATGGCTCCGAAGTGACTGGTCATCACGCACCCCCGTGGGATCGATCGGCCTCGACAGCCCCTACCGTCCTCCGCCCGCCGGGAGAGGGCAATCGGATTTCGTCCCGGGCGCCGGGGAAGGATGGACGGTGGGCCGGGCCTGTCCGCAGCGGCCGGTCCACCGCGTACACCCGCCCCGATCCCTGGACAGCCCGTGCCGATACCAGTCCTCCGCCCGGTTTCCGCCTCCGCCCTCGCGCTGAGCGCCGCCCTGTTCCTGGCGGGCTGCGAGTCGATCGACCTCGAAGCCCCGTCCTCGGCGACGGAGTCCGGCTCGTCGGCCGGACGCGCCGTCAGTCCGCTGGAGAACGAGGAGGGCACCGAGCCGGGACTGGCGCCCGTGTCCTCCGCCGCGGACCGTGAGCGGGCCCGCGAGATCGTGTCGGAACTGGCGACCAGGGGACGCGGGCCCAGGACGGGTTATGACCGGGACGAGTTCGGCTACGCGTGGATGGACACCGCCGACGGGGTGCCGCTCGCGAGGAACGGGTGTGACACCCGCAACGACCTGCTCGCCCGCGACGGCGAGGAGTTGCGCTTCCGTTCCGGCTCCGACTGCGTGGTCGTCGCCATGACGCTGGCCGACCCGTACACGGGCGAGGAGATCGCCTGGAAGAAGCAGGACGCCGCCGAGGTGCAGGTCGACCATGTGGTGCCGCTGTCGTACGCCTGGCAGATGGGCGCGTCCCGCTGGCCGGAGGGCAAGCGCGAACGGCTCGCCAACGACCCGCTGAACCTGCTGCCGGTCGAGGGCCGTGCCAACTCGGCCAAGGGCGACTCCGGTCCGGCCTCCTGGCTGCCGCCGAACAAGCGGATCCGCTGCGCCTACGCGGTGCGCTTCGCGCAGGTGGCCCTGGAGTACGAGCTGCCGGTGACCACGGCGGACAGGGGGATGATGCTGCGGCAGTGCGGGGGCTGAGGCCCGCGGCACGGGCGACCGGGCCGGACCGGGCGGTCTGGTGGGGAGGGCCGGTTTTCCCCAACATTGGGGTATCGGCATTCACCGGCACCGTCCCCACCGGGAGGAAACATGAGACGCCCGCCCGTCCCCGCAACCGCCTTGGCGTTACTGGCCGCCCTCGCCACCGTGTTCCTCGGCGTCCCCGCCGCCTCCGCCGCTCCCGCCTCCGCCGCTCCGGCGGCGCTGACCGTCGTGCGCGGCGGCGACGTGCTCTACGGCATCGACGGCCGCCACTGCACGGTGGCCTTCAACGCCCGCGGCGGCGGCGAGTTCTACGGTCTCGTCGCGGGGCACTGCATGAGTGAGCAGGCCATCACCTGGTACGCCGACGCCGCGCGGACCGTGCCGGTCGGCACCACCGCGGCCCGGAGCTTCCCCGGCAACGACTACGGGCTCATCCGCTACACCAACACCCTCCTGTCCTACCCCGGCGTGGTGAACCTGGGCGGGGGCGTCGTCCAGGACATCACCGGGGCCGCCTCCCCCCGCGTGGGCCAGTCCGTCTGCCACGTGGCCCGGGCCGGCGGGCTGCACTGCGGCACGGTCACCGCGGTCAATGTCACGGTCAACTACGGCGGCGGCGTCGTCTACGGGCTGTTCAGCTCGAACGCCTGCTCGGAGCCGGGCGACACCGGAGGCCCCGCCTTCTCCGGGACCACGGCCCTCGGCGTCGTCGTGGGCGGAAGCGGCAACTGCACCTACGGCGGCGTCACGTACCACCAGCCCGTCGCCTGGGTCCTGGCCGCGTACGGGCTGAGCCTGTACTGAAGCCGGCGACGGCGCCCGGACGGGAGACCCCGGGCCCGTGGAGGCGTACTTGGCAGAGGATGCGGCACCTTCTAATTTGACGGTGGCCATTCAAATCGGAGGTGCCGCCGCAAGCGGTGCCTCCGGCTGCCGAGGAGGACCGCATGTTCGGCTGGAGAAGACCCGAAGCCCGTCGGATCACCGGAATCACCACCGCCGTGCTGACCCTGGCGGGGGCGCTGTCCCTGGCCGCCCCGGCGGGGGCCGCCGCCGGTGACCGGCAGGGCGCCGGCCCGGAGGCGGCCGTGGCCGAACGCCTCGTGGAACGCGGGCGCGCCGGGGCCGAAGCCGCGGCGGCGCACGACACTACGCGCGTCAACATCACCCGCGGCGCGGGAGGATGGGCCTTCGGAACGGCCGTACTGGCGACCGAGCCCGGCTCGGAACGGATGCCCAGGGGCTGGCTGTTCCTCGCCGAGCGCGAGGGCGGAACATGGCGGGCCGCCCTGGAGGGCGAGGAGCGGTTCGCCGAGCTGTCCCGGCGCTCCCCGCTGGTCGAGCCCGAGGAGAAGCCCCTGTTCGCCGGGCTCGACGGCAGGCAGGGCAGGGCCCCGGGAGGCGGCGGCCCGGGCGGCGGCGAGGTCGTCGCGTACGGCGCGGGCGACTACCGCACCGGCATGGCGCTGCCGACGACCGTCGGAGCCAGCACGGTCATGACAAGCGGCCCCCACGGCTGGAGCGGCAGCGCGGCGCCGTGGAGCTCGCTGGACTTCGCAGGGGGCGACGAGGTGGTGCGCGCCGCCCGGCAGGGCACGGCCTACACCATGTGCCGGGGCTGGATACGGGTCGTCCACGACCGCGGCTACGCCACCGACTACTACCACCTGTGGAACAACATCAACACCGACGGCGGCTGGGTCAACACCGGCGCGTTCCTCGGCTACACGGGCACGGACGTCACCTGCGGCGGCGCCGCCTACGGCCGCCATGTCCACTTCGGTCTGATCCAGAACGGCTCGTACATCCCGCTCGCGGGCCACAACCTGGGCAAGTGGGTGATCTACAACGGCTCCGCCGCCTACCAGGGCTCGGCGATGCACGGCAGCAGGCGGGTGAACGCCGGCGGGACCCTGTACAACTACGGAGCGCTGGGCCTGAACCAGGCCGTGGTCGACGCCAACGGAGGCGGTCACGTCAACAAGCGCACCGGACCGGGCACCGGTCACGCGATCGCGGGCTCGGCCGCGGACGGAGCCACGGTCACCGTCTCCTGCTCCGCCTCCGGCACCTCGCACACCGGCCGCTACGGCACCACGAGCCTGTGGAACAGGCTCAGCGACGGCACCTGGGTCAGCGACGCCTATGTGTGGTCGGGCGTCAACGGCCCGGTCAGCGGCTGGTGCTGAGACCCCTCGCCCGCCGCACCGCCTCCGCGCGGTGCGGCGCGGTCGCCCGGACGGGGAGACGAACCGACCGGCTTTCCTCCCGGGTACGGCCGTGTCCCCGCACACCGCCATCACGGTGGTGACGGCGAAGGTACCGTGCGTCGCCGAACGAACGGACCGGAGGCGGGAGTCGTGGGCACGACACGGCGAACGGTTGCGACCGCACTGGTGGCGGCCGGTGCTGCTGCTGGGCGGACGCGGTCAGACGGACGGCGCCGGCGGACCGGACGGCGCCGCCGGGGAGGCCGCCGGCGACGGCCGGTCCGTCCCCCCCCCGGAACCGGTGGGCAGCCGGAGCACCGACCGGTCCGCCGACTACGACACGGCCGTCCTCGGCTTCCACGAGGACGGCGTCTTCACCCGGGAAGCCGGGACGGGCATGGTCACGGGCCGCTACGAGGTCAGGAACAGCACGCTCGTGACCTTCCCCGAGGAGGGGAGACCGAAGGCGTACGCCCGGCGGACGGGAGAGGGCGGCTGCCTGTGCCTCGGCGGGGTCCGGCACTGCCCGTACTCCTGGACCCGCGCCCCCGGAGGCGGCCGGTGCGGTGGTCAGTGGGCCGCGGTCGGGGGCGGCAGGTGGCCGCACAGCCGCGGACAGACGACCGTCCGTCCGGGCTGCGCCCCGGCCCTGCCCGGCGGGCGCCCGGTGTGCTCTCTCCCGGCCGCCGGACGGCACCGCGCCCGCAGGGGGCGCCGGTGGAGGGATCCGTTGAGACAGCAGAGCCTGTGCGGGGACCGGGACAGAAAGCGGGGGGAAGGCAACACGCTCACACCGTATCGGCCCCGGCCCGTTTCCGGGCCTGCCGTGTGAGTACCGGCACACCGGCCGCAGAGCGCACGGGACTTCCGCCGCGTCGGCCGGACGTCCGTCCGGCCGGACGCGGCTCGCCCGGGCACACGATCACGAACCCCGCACCGTCCAAACCGAGTCGGACCGCCTCACCGGAACCCGGGACCCCGGCGGGTCGCCGCGCTCGGCCCGGCCAGCGGACCGTGCGGCGGGAGAGTGGCTGCGGCGCCGATAGCGTGTGCCCATGGCGATGGACGGGATGACGGCGGCCGACGGGCTCGGGGACGCCCCGGGAGGCCGGGGGCCGACCGCGACGACACAGGCGCGGGCGGACGAGGTGGGCGCCGTGCGGACGGTCTACGCGCCCGACCCGGACGGTGCCCCCGACCCCGGCGAGATCGTCTGGACCTGGGTGCCGTACGAGGAGATGGACGGACGGGGCAAGGACCGGCCCGTCCTGGTCGTGGCGCGCGAGGCGGCCGGCACCCTGCTCGCCGTCCAGCTCTCCAGCAGGAGGCGGGACGGCGAGCACGACTGGGTGCCGCTCGGCTCCGGTCCCTGGGACCGCTCCGGGCGGGACTCGTGGGTGGATCTGGACCGGGTGCTGCGCGTCCACCCTCGGGGGATGCGGCGCGAGGCGTGCGCGCTGGACCGGGCGAGGTTCAACCGGGTGGTGCACAGCCTCCAGCGGCGGTACGGCTGGCGCTGACCCGGGCGCATACTGACCCGGTACGGCACAACCGACTCACAGCGCTGCCGCGAAGGAGGCCACCGTGGACGGTCGGCTCAGCCCCATGCCCGAGGACTGGAACCGCGCGCTCGCGATCGTCGCGCACCCCGACGACCTGGAGTACGGTGCCGCCGCCGCGATCGCCCGGTGGACCGCCGCCGGGCGGGAGGTCGCCTACCTGCTGGTGACCCGGGGCGAGGCCGGGATCGACACCATGGAGCCCGAGCGGGCGGCACGGGTGAGGGAGGCGGAGCAGCGGGCGAGCGCGGCCGTGGTCGGGGTGGAGCAGGTGGAGTTCCTGGACCACCGGGACGGGGTCATCGAGGAGGGCGTCGCCCTGCGCCGCGACCTGGCCGCCGCGATCCGCCGCCACCGGCCCGAACTGGTCGTCACCCTCAACCACCACGAGACCTGGGGCGGCGTCAACTGGAACACCTCCGACCACCGGGCCGTCGGCCGCGCGGTGCTGGACGCGGCCGGGGACGCGGGCAACCGCTGGATCTTCACCGATCTGGCCGGCCAGGGCCTGGAGCCGTGGGACGGGGTGCGCTGGGTGGCGGTCGCGGGGTCGCCGCAGCCGACGCACGCCGTGGAGGTGGGCGAGAGGGACGTGGACCGGGCCGTCGCCTCGCTCGCCGAGCACCGCGCGTACATCGGGGCGCTCAGCGACGAGGAACCCGCCGAGTACGCCCGCGATTTCGTCACCGGCGTGATGGACATGCTCGCCGAACGCACCGGCGGGCGGCGGGCCGTGGCCTTCCAGGTGTACCCGAGGGGATGACCGGGGCGCCCGGCCCGCGCACCGGAGTGGTGCGGTGCGCGCGCGGTCGCGGTGTTCCGCTGTGCCGCGGTGCGGGAGGGACGGGGGGTCACCGGCCGTCCGGGGCCGGCGGGCGGAGCCTCAGGTGCAGGGTGAGCGCTGCGATGGGCAGGAGCAGGGCCGCGCCCATCGCGTTGAGCCAGCCGTAGCCCGCCTGCGCGACGACCAGGCCGGCGAGCGCGCCGCCCGCGCCCGCCGCGGCGTTCATGGACAGGTCGGACAGCCCCTGGACGGCCGCGCGGGAACCCTGCGGCACCGAGTCGGTGAGCAGGGTGGAACCG
Source organism: Streptomyces shinuiensis (assembly GCF_043660855.1). Taxonomy (NCBI): domain Bacteria; kingdom Bacillati; phylum Actinomycetota; class Actinomycetes; order Kitasatosporales; family Streptomycetaceae; genus Streptomyces; species Streptomyces shinuiensis. Next base: position 4,664,097 of record NZ_JBIHML010000001.1, read on the forward strand.
CCCACCAGCCCCGCCGACCAGCCCAGCCCGAGGAGGAACAGGCCCGCGGCGCTCCGGACGTGGTCGCCGTCCGCCGTACCGGCGATCAGCGCCGCGCACGCCAGCAGCGCGACGCCGACGGAGATGACGGAGATCCGGCCGATGCGGTCGCACAGCCAGCCCATCAGCGGGGAGAAGGCGTACATGCCCGCGATGTGGCCGCTGATCACCAGGCCGATCAGCTCGATGCCGGCGCCGTGGTGACCGAGGTCGACCGGGGTCATCACCATGATCGAGACCATGGTGGTGTGCGAGCCCGCGATGGCCACCAGGGCCAGCCGGGCCCGCGGCGAGGCGGTCACGGCACGGAGTCCGGCGCGCAGCGAGCGGCTCTCGGCGGACGCCGGGGGGTACCCGTCGGCGGCGGCCAGGGCGCGGGCGGTGAGCAGGGGGTCCGGCCGCAGCAGGACGAACACCAGTGCCGCCGCCAGCAGGAAGACGCCCGCACCCCACAGGAACGGGCCCGCCGCCTCGGGAACGCCGAGGCCCCTGACGCTCCGCCCGGCCGGGGCTGCGATGTTCGGACCGAGGACCGCGCCGATGGTCGTGGCCCACACCACCGTGGAGATGGCCCGCCCGCGGTGGGCGGGGTCGGCGAGGTCGGCGGCGGCGAAACGGGCCTGGAGATTGGCGGCGGAGCCCGCGCCGAAGGCCGCCGTGCCCAGCAGCAGGAGGGGGAAGCTGCCCAGGACGGCGGCGAGCACCACCATGCCCCCGCCCACCGCTCCGACCAGATAGCCCAGGGCGAGGCCCGCGCGGCGGCCGCGCGCGGCGGTCAGGGCGGCGAGCGGCAGGGACAGCACGGCCGTACCCAGGACCGACGACGTCATCGCCAGACCGGAAAGCCCCTCGGAACCGCTGACCTCCTCGGCCAGCACGGCGGCCAGCGCGATGCCCGTGGCCACGCCCAGTCCGCCCAGGATCTGGCCGGCCACGAGCACGGCGGTGGTGCGGCGGCGCAGTGCGGTCAGGTCGTCTCCGCGGGAGACCGCGGCGGTGCCGCGGGGGCCGGGTATGCCCGAGAGGCCGTCAGCGGTGTCGGCGGTGTCGGCGGTTCGGGAGGTGTCCTTCACAGGGGGAAGTCTGCCAGCCGGATGCGGCCGGGCAGATCGGCGGGGGCACGTGGAGAGCGAGGTTCGCCACAGGCGGACCGGAAGGGAGCGGAGCCGGAGGGGAGCCGCTGCCCCGGGCCCGCGGGCAGGGCACGGGGCGAGGAGGTCAGAACAGCGGTGCCGGAAGGACCCCCTCCAGCGTGAGCAGCGCCCGCTTGGTCTCCAGCCCGCCGCCGAAACCGCCCAGCCCGCCGCCGCTCTCCACCACCCGGTGGCACGGAACCACGACAGGCAGTGGATTGGACCCCATGGCGACGCCCACCGCGCGTGCCGCGCCCGGCTCGCCGACGCGGTCGGCCAGGGTCTGGTAGCCGACGGTGCTGCCGTAGGGCACGGAGGCGGACAGCGTCCGCAGCACCCGCCCGTTGAACCCGGAGGTCAGGGACCAGTCCAGGGGCACGGAGAACTCCCGCAGCCCGCCGCGGAAGTACGCGTCCAGTTCCCGGGCCGCTTCGGCCAGGACCGGATCGTCCCCACCGGGAGCCGGCTCTGCGCCCAGCCGCCCGGCGAGCCGGGCCAGGCACCGGCGCACCGTCCGCTCCCCGGCGTGGAAGACGACGGTCACCAGCCCCCGTCCGGTGGCCGCGAGCAGCAGTGGGCCGACCGGGGTTTCCCGTACGGTCCAGGCCGGGGCCGTGACGCCGCCATCGGCCGATGTCTCGGTCATGGGGCGAGTCTACGGAAACGGCCCCCGCCGCGGACCGGTACGCGGACGCGGCCCGCGGCGGGTCCGGCTGCCGGGCGGTCAGGCGGCCGGGGAAGAGGCCCCTGCTTCCCGGGCCGCTTCCCGGGCCGACTCCCTCGCTTCCCCCACCGCCTCCTCCAGTGCTTCCTCCAGCTCCTCCCGGGACTCCTCCTGCGAGTCCTCCCGCCCGCCGCCCCGGACGGCGTCCCCGGCACCGGACCGGGTGGCGTCCCGGACGACGTCCGGGTAGTTGGAGATGATCCCGTCCACCCCCATGGCGGCGACCCGGCGGGCCGCCTCCGTGCCGTTCACCGTCCAGGTGAAGACCTCCAGCGGCTTGCCGTGGGGGCCCTTCAGAGCGTGTACCCGCCGCACGTACTCCCCGGTCAGGGTGGTGTGGGGCGGATTGATCTGGTCGCTGAACCGCGCGTACCGCGGCAGCTCCTCGACGGCGGGAGTGCCCAGGAAGCCGGTCCTGACGGCCGGCGCCTGCTCGTGCACGGCCCGTACCGAGTCGGCCCCGAAGCTCTGGACGACCAGCTTGCTCCGCACGTGCTGCCGGTCCAGCCACCCCTCGCCGCGAAGCTCGCCCAGGATGTCGGCCTCGATGCCCGGGTAGAGCTCGGGCCGCTTGATCTCCAGCAGCAGGTTCTGGCCGGTGCGGTCCAGGTGCCGCAGGTACTGCTCCAGGGTGGGCACCCGCTCACCCGCGTACAGCGGGTCGAACCAGCTCCCCGCGTCCAGCCGGGCGATCTCGGCGGCGGTGAAGTCCGCGACCCTCCAGGGCGCGCGGTCGGGGAAGACCTCCTCGACGTCCGTGGTGCGGCTCAGGGTGGCGTCGTGCATCACGACGAGTTCGCCGTCCCTGGTGCGCTGCACGTCGTTCTCCACCCACTTGATGTCCAGGGCGCGGGCGGCGTCGACGGCGGCCAGGGTGTTCTCGGGCGCGTAGCCGGAGGCCCCGCGGTGCGCGACCGGGACGGGGGCCCCTGCCGGCGGTGCGGCCTGCGGGGCGGCCTGGGCGGGGGCGGCTGACAGGACGAGCGCGCAGAGGCCGGCGAGTGAACCGGTGACGGTGGCAGCGGGGCGTAGGGGCACGGGGGACTCCTCACGTCTTCGGTGCACTGACCCCAGAAGCATTCCGGCATCGGTGGCCGGTTACATGGGTGAGAAGTGGACAGAACCTGAACGCTTCAGGGAAAGCCCCTCGCCGGTGGCGCACCGGCCGCGCCCGGACCGGGCTTCCGGGCGGGGCCCGGAAGCCGCACCCGGTTGTCGGTGAGGGGACGTAACGTGGTGGACATGCGGCCCCAGACCCAGATCGAACGCAGGACGGCGCCCTTCGAGGTCGTCAGTCCCTACCAGCCCAGCGGCGACCAGCCGGCGGCCATCGAGGAGCTGGCCAGGCGCGTCACGGCCGACGAGAAGGACGTCGTCCTGCTGGGCGCGACCGGCACCGGCAAGTCGGCGACCACCGCGTGGATGATCGAGAGGCTCCAGCGGCCGACTCTGGTGATGGCGCCGAACAAGACGCTCGCCGCGCAGCTCGCCAACGAGTTCCGTGAACTCCTGCCGAACAACGCCGTCGAGTACTTCGTGTCGTACTACGACTACTACCAGCCCGAGGCGTACGTTCCGCAGACGGACACCTACATCGAGAAGGACTCCTCCATCAACGAGGAGGTCGAGCGGCTGCGCCACAGTGCGACGAACTCGCTGCTCACCCGGCGCGACGTCGTCGTGGTCGCCTCCGTCTCGTGCATCTACGGCCTGGGCACGCCGCAGGAGTACGTCGACCGGATGGTGCCGCTGAGGGTCGGCGAGGAGACCGACCGGGACGCGCTGCTGCGCCGCTTCGTCGACATCCAGTACACCCGCAACGACATGGCGTTCACCCGCGGCACCTTCCGGGTGCGCGGCGACACGGTCGAGATCTTCCCGGTGTACGAGGAGCTGGCCGTCCGCATCGAGATGTTCGGTGACGAGATCGAGGCCCTCTCCACGCTCCACCCCCTCACCGGCGAGGTCGTCTCCGAGGACCGGGAGCTGTTCGTCTTCCCCGCCTCCCACTACGTCGCGGGCCCCGAGCGGATGGAGCGGGCCATCGCGGGGATCGAGTCGGAGCTGGAGGAGACCCTCGCCCGCATGGAGAAGCAGGGCAAGCTGCTGGAGGCGCAGCGGCTGCGGATGCGGACGACGTACGACATCGAGATGATGCGGCAGATCGGCACCTGCTCCGGCATCGAGAACTACTCGCTGCACATCGACGGCCGCGGGAAGGGCTCCCCGCCGCACACCCTGCTCGACTACTTCCCCGACGACTTCCTGCTGGTCATCGACGAGTCCCATGTCACCGTCCCGCAGATCGGCGCCATGTACGAGGGCGACGCCTCGCGGAAGCGGACACTGGTCGACCACGGCTTCCGGCTGCCGTCCGCGATGGACAACCGGCCGCTGAAGTGGGAGGAGTTCCAGGAGCGCATCGGACAGACGGTCTATCTGTCGGCGACACCGGGGCAGTACGAGCTGTCGCGTTCCGACGGCGTCGTGGAGCAGATCATCCGCCCCACCGGCCTGGTCGACCCGGAGGTCGTGGTCAAGCCCACCGAGGGCCAGATCGACGACCTGGTGCACGAGATCCGCACCCGCACCGAGAAGGACGAGCGCGTCCTGGTCACCACGCTGACCAAGAAGATGGCCGAGGACCTGACCGACTACTTCCTGGAACTGGGCATCCAGGTCCGGTACCTGCACAGCGACGTGGACACCCTGCGCCGGGTGGAGCTGCTGCGCGAACTGCGCGCCGGCGAGTACGACGTGCTGGTCGGCATCAACCTGCTGCGCGAGGGCCTGGACCTGCCGGAGGTCTCGCTGGTGGCCATCCTCGACGCCGACAAGGAGGGCTTCCTGCGCTCGGGTACCTCCCTGATCCAGACCATCGGCCGCGCGGCGCGCAACGTCTCCGGCCAGGTGCACATGTACGCCGACAAGATCACCCCGGCGATGGCCAAGGCCATCGACGAGACCAACCGGCGCCGGGCCAAGCAGATCGCCTACAACGAGGCGAACGGCATCGACCCGCAGCCCCTGCGCAAGAAGATCGGCGACATCGTGGCGACGATCGCCCGCGAGGAGGTCGACACCCGGGAGCTGCTGGACAGCGGCTACCGCAAGACGGGCGCCGGAGAGGAGCGCCGGGCCAAGGCCCCGGTGCCAGACCTCGGTCGCGCGGCCGGTGGGGACGGCGGCCGCGCACGGGGCGGGGGAGGCGGGGGCCGGGAGGCCGCCCGGCCCACCGACCGGCCCGCCACCGAACTCGCCGAACTCATCGAGGAGATGACCGAGCGCATGCGGGCCGCGGCGGCCGAGCTGAAGTTCGAGGTGGCCGCCCGGCTGCGCGACGAGGTCGGGGAGCTGAAGAAGGAGCTGCGGCAGATGAAGGAGGCGGGCCTGCGGTGATGTGAGGGGCGGTGCGGGGCGGCGGAGCAGGGAGGAAGTGTTGCAGGAACGACACAAAGCCCGACCGTCCCGCCCGTGCCGCCGACGGCGGTGCGTAGGGTTCGTGGCAGTCGCCGGAGACGGCGGCCGATCGCAACGGCTGGAAAGAGGGGAACGCACGTGACGGTCAACTTGTCCAAGGGACAGGCGATCAGCCTGCAGAAGTCCGACGGGGGCACCCTGACCGCGGTGCGGATGGGGCTCGGCTGGCAGGCGGCTCCCCGCCGAGGCCTGTTCGGCCGGCGCACCCAGGAGATCGACCTGGACGCCTCGGCGGTGCTCTTCGCCGGTCAGCAGCCCGTGGACGTCGTCTTCTTCCGCCACCTGGTGAGCGACGACGGCTCCGTGCGGCACACCGGCGACAACCTCGTCGGCGGCGCCGGGCAGGGAGGCGACGACGAGGCGATCCTGGTGGACCTCCAGCGGGTCCCGGTCCACATCGACCAGATCGTCTTCACCGTGAACTCCTTCACCGGTCAGACCTTCGCCGAGGTGCAGAACGCCTTCTGCCGGCTGGTGGACGAGACGAACGGCCAGGAACTGGCGCGCTACACCCTCACCGGCGGCGGCCAGTACACCGCGCAGATCATGGCCAAGGTCCACCGCCAGGGCGAGGGCTGGCAGATGACCGCCCTGGGCACCGCGGCCAACGGCCGCACCTTCCAGGACCTGATGCCCTCGATCACTCCCCTCCTGTAGGAGGCTGCGAGCGGACGCGGGGAGGCCACGGGGGCCGCGGCGGGGCACAGCGGAACACACGGGGGAGGGGGCGCGGCGATGGCGGCCGAACTGGTCCGGGGGCAGAACCATCCACTGCCCGGGAGCCGTCTGGAGATCCGGGTGTCGGCGGGAGGGCCGGTCGTGGCCGGGGCGACGCTGGGCGACGAGGCCGGGCGGCTGCGCGAACCGGGCTGGATCGCCCACCCGGGCTCTCCCCGCCTGCCCGGGCTGGAGGTCTCCCGGCAGGCCGCCGCCGACCACCGGATCGCGGTGGACCTGGAGGCGCTCCCCGGGACCGTGCACCGGGTCAACGTGCTGCTCGCCCTGCCCGCCGGGGCCGGCGGGCCGCTCTCCTTCGGAGCGCTGGCCGCCCCCGTGGTGACCGTCACCGCCCCCGACGGCACCGAGGCCGCCGGGTACACCGTCACCGGGCTCGGCACCGAGTCCGCCGTCGTCGCGGTGGAGCTCTACCGCCGACAGGGTGCCTGGAAGGTACGCGCGGTCGGCCAGGGCTACGCGGGCGGGCTCGCCGCCATGCTGGAGGACCAGGGGCTGCCCCGGGCCCGTGAGCTGGCCGCCGCTGTCGAGGAGGCCATCGCCTCGGGTGCGGCCCGCGCCGTGGCACCGCCGCCGGCCCGTACCGGGGGTCAGGAGCGCGGCCGGCGCACCGCACCGGTCGGCGGGCCGCCCGGCGCACCGGGCACCGCTCCGGAACCGCTCCCGCGATCGCTTCCGGACGCGCCGCCGCAAGCCCCCGCGGCGCTCCGGCCCGCTCCCGCCGGAGCGCCCGGACCGCCCGCGCCCGCCGCCGCCCCGGGGCCCGTGGACTACCGTCACCCCCGCCGTACGCCCCGTACGGCGGATGCACCGCCGCCCGACCGGCCCGTGGCGGGCGACGCTGCGGGCCGGAGCACGGAGGAACGGCTCTACAACCAGGTCTGGGGCATGTTCGAGGACCTGGCCCGCACCACCGCCGCCTACCGCAGCGCCGTCGACTTCGCCGACTCGCGCATGGAGCAGGAACTGGACGAGGCGCTGGCCGACCCGCGCTCGCGGCTCGGCCCGGGCGCGGACGCCGCCCGTGCCCGGGCCGGGGAGCGCCGCGCCGAGCTCGTCGACCGGGCCCGTGCCGCCTTCGAGCGCGATCTCGCCCAGCTCACCGCCGAGTCCGGGGTCGTCGAACCGGCCCTGCCACCCGCCCTCGCCCGCTGGGACAGCCCCGTCTGGGACGCCTACCGGGTGCCCACGGAGGCGCCGACGGCGGTGCGCCTGGGCGATCTCGGCCTTCCCGAGCACAGTGGCCTGCGCGTGCCCATGCTGATGCGGCTGCCCCTGGAGCGCGGGCTGTGGATCGACGCCGGACGCACCCCTCCGACCGCCTCCCGCACGGCAGGCCCGCACCGGACGCGCCGCCTGGCCGGTGAGCTGGCAACCGCCGTCGCGGGCCGGCTGCTCGCCGTCCACCCGGCCGGCGACTTCGCCGTGCACGCGCTCGACCCCACCGGCGCCGCCGCGCCCGCCCTGGCCCCGCTGGCCGAGTCCGGCGCGCTGCGCGAGCCGCCCGCGACGGGCCCGCAAGGTGTCGCCTCGGTGCTCGGCGGACTGACCCGCCGCGTCGATCTGGTGCAGATGGCGTTGCGCACCCGTGCCACCGACGCGCTTCCGCCGGATGTGGACCTGGCCGGGCAGTTGCTGATCGTCCACGACTTCCCGCACGGGTTCGACGACCGGGCCGTCACCCGGCTGCGCTACCTCGCGGACGAGGGGCCGTCCGCCGGGGTCCACCTGATGATGGTCGCCGACCGGGAGGAGGCGCGGGAGTACGGACCCGTGCTCGACCCGCTGTGGCGGTCGCTGCTGCGGCTCACCCCCGTGCCCGACGACCACCTCGCCGACCCCTGGGTCGGCCACGCGTGGACGTACGAGCCGCCGCTGGTGCCGGCCGGCAGCCCGGTCCTGTCCCGGGCGCTGGGGCGGCTGGCCGAGGCCTTCCGGCGGTACGGGCGCTGACGAACGGGGCCGCAACTCCCAGGCTTTGCCTTTTCTTGGCTCTGCTTTACTCTTCCTTGAGCGGAGGGGAGTACTCCCGTATGCGGCGTTCCCGTCAGTACGGGCCGGGTGTGACCGGCCCCGGGGCGCCGGCCCGTGGGCCGACCGGGCCCCGGGCGGAGGAGACCTCCGGCAACCGGAGCCGGAGGATTCCTGCATGGACGTTTCCACGACCACCTGGGCGCTGACCGTCGTCGGTCTGTGTGCCCTGATCGCGGTCGACTTCTTCATCGGCGGACGCAAGCCGCACGAGGTCTCCATCAGGGAGGCCGGCGTCTGGACAATCGTCTGGGTCGTCCTGGCGATCCTCTTCGGCACCGGGCTGTACGCCGCAGGGGAGGGCCGGGCGGCGGGCGAGTTCGCCGCGGGCTACATCACCGAGAAGTCGCTCAGCGTCGACAACCTCTTCGTCTTCGTCCTGATCATGGCGAAGTTCGCGGTGCCCACCATCTACCAGCAGCGCGTGCTGATGATCGGCGTGCTCATCGCCCTGGTGATGCGCGCGATCTTCATCGCGGTCGGCGCCGCGCTGATCTCCACCTTCTCCTGGGTGTTCTTCATCTTCGGAGGCTTCCTGATCTGGACGGCCTGGAAGCTGGTGCGCGAGGCCCGTGCCGAGGCCGAGGGCCACGAGGACGAGGCTTATGAGGAGAACCGCCTGCTGAAGCTGGTGGAGCGGCGATTCCCCTCCACCTCCCAGTACCACGGCACCAAGCTGTTCGTCGTCGAGAACGGCAAGCGGCTGATGACGCCGATGCTGATCGTCATGCTGGCCATCGGCAGCACGGACCTGCTGTTCGCGCTGGACTCCATCCCGGCGATCTTCGGCCTGACCCAGGACCCGTACATCGTCTTCACCGCCAACGCCTTCGCCCTGATGGGCCTGCGCCAGCTCTACTTCCTCATCGGCGGACTGCTCAAGAGGCTGGTGCACCTGTCCTACGGGCTGTCGATCATCCTCGGCTTCATCGGCGTCAAGCTGGTGCTGCACGCCCTCCACGAGCAGGGCGTGCACGTCCCGGAGGTCTCCACCCCGGTGTCGCTGGCCGTCATCTGCGGCGTTCTGGTCGTCACCACGATCACCAGCCTGCGCGCGTCCCGGAAGCTGGGGCGCGAGGAGCAGGCCGTCCCGCGCGACTGAGCCGGCGGCCCGTCCCGAAGCGGCGGTACGGCCCGCCCCTGGACCCGGCCGTACCGCCGCGGTGCGTCACCGCACCACCGCGACCCGCCGCTCCCGCCGTTCACCGCTCACGGCCACCGCCACGGTCACCGTTCCCGGACGCAGTCCCGTCAGGGTGCCCGCCACCGGGTCGAGGAGGGCCACGCAGCCCGCCCGTGCCCGTGCCCGCCCCGCATCTCCGGTGCACAGGCCCCGCGAGCCGGTCCAGTCCGCGCTCAGCGGCCAGCCCACCGGCACCGTGCGCGCGGTGTCCCCGACGCCCTGGACGACCGCCGCGGAGACCCTCCCCGGCGCGCCGCCCGCCGCCACGGACGCGGGCGCGGTCAGGGAGAGCCCGTCCACATGGGCCCGGGTCCGGACCGAGATCCAGTCCCGGCCGGAGCCCTTGTCGATCCCGACCAGCGACCAGCCGCTGAAGCCGCCCTCACCGGCGGGCGCGGCCGGCGCCTTGCCCGCGTTGCCGTTGACCAGATACGGCACGCCGTCCACCCGGGAGGCGTGGAAGACGCCGACGTGCGCCCCGATGAACGCCGCCCCCTTGCCGGTGCGGCGGCGGAAGTCGCCGAGCCAGTCCTCCAGGAGGTCCGCCTCCAGCCGGTCGGTCAGCCGGCTGCCCCGCTGCGGGGTCGGATCGCGCGGCGGTACGTGCGCCAGCACCACGACCGAGCCGATCCCCTCGTCCCGCGCGGCGGCGTCCAGCCGCTCCCGCAGCATCCGGATCTGTTCCCAGCCGCCGCCGCGCAGGGTCAGTGAGGAGGTGTCGAGGGTGATGAAGCGCGTGCCCTCGTGGTCGAAGGAGCGGTGGGCGTCGCCGAACTCCGCGCGGAAGTTCTCGGTGGAGCCGCCCATCACCTCGTGGTTGCCCGGCACGTAGTACCAGGGCACCTCCCCGCCCAGCTCCTCGTCGAGCACCCGGCGGGCGAAGGCGAGGTCCTCGGGCGAGCCCTCGTCCACCCAGTCCCCGTTCACCACGGCGAAGTCGGGCCGGGCCGCCCTCACCTCCCGCAAGGTGCGCCGGGCCTTGCGCACCGCTTCGCCGTCCGGCTCGCGGGCGACGAACTGGGCGTCGGAGACCACCGCGAACCGCCAGTCGCGCCCGGCCGTGCCGGCGGCCGTCGAGATCAGCGGGTCCCGGTGGGGGCCGGCGGCGGGCAGGCCGACGTCCGGCGGGGTCCGGGCGGTCAGCCCGTCCAGGACGATCTCGCCGCGGTACAGCTCGCCGGGCCGGGTCTCGGCCAGATAGAGCCGCCGGACCTTCAGCGGATGGGCGACGCCCTCGGGCACCTCGAAGGCGATCCTCCGCCAGCCGGTCCAGGTGATGTGCGGACCGCGCAGTATCTGCGAGGTGCCGGCGGCGTCGGTGAGGTGGAGCGAGGGCCAGGCGCCGTGGCCGTCGCCCTTCAGCCACAGGGTGAAGCTCTGCGGCTGGCCGGGGACGGGGATCTGCTCCGGGGGGTTGGCGTAGGCGGCGCGGGTCGCGGTGGAGCGCGTGAAGTCGTACTCCATCCGCAGCCCGGTGCCCTCGTGCCCGGCGGGATCGGCGGTCAGGGAACCGGAGGCGCGTGCGGCGCTGAAGGCCCACCGCCCGGCGTCGTCGAAGCGCGCCACGCCGCGGTCCGTCAGGCCGACGGTGACGGCCAGGACCGTCTTCTTCCCCGCGACGGTCGCTCCGACCAGTCCGGAGGCGGACTCGGTGCCGTCGGTGGCGGCGACGGTGAAGCCGCCGCGCGCCGGGTCGGGGTCGACACGGAAGAGCGAGCGGTCGTAGTCGAGCGCCACGTCCGAGGGGTCGACGGGGGCGCTGTGTCCCCCGGCGTCGAAGCCGGTGAAGCCGAAGGGGGCCCGGGCGCCGGGCCCGGGGAGCCCGACCCGCCCCCGGGTCGGGGCGACCCGCTCCAGCGGGCCCAGCACCGTCAGGGTGGTGGAGCCGCGGGCGCGGCCGCGGCGCGCGACGGCCTCGGCCCTCCCCGCCGTGCGGGCGTGGAAGACGCCGTCGCCGTCCACCCGGCCGACCTCGGGTCGGGAGCTGTGCCAGCGGGCGGCTGTTCGTGCCGGATGTTCCGCCGGAGCGTCGGCCGGGCCGTGTGTCTCGTCATGGCCCGCGGCGGTGAGCGCGCGGGTCAGACCGGGGAAGACACGCTCCGGATGGCCGCCGGGCACATTGTCCGCCGAGGGGGCCTCGGCCGGCTCCGCGGCCGTCTCCACCCAGAAGCCCTCCAGACTTCCGCTGCCGTCGGGGGCGGTGACGGCCAGCCCGTTGGGGACCTCCCGCTCGGAGCCGTCGGAGGGGCTGTTCTCCACCCGCGGGATGTCCGAGCCGGGCTCGCGGGCGACCAGTGTGGAGGAGCCGCCGCCGTCGAGGTTGAGCGCGTTGTGGGCGCCCAGTTCGTCCATCAGCACGGCGAGCTCGGTGAGGGTGACGCCGCCGGACGCGGCCTGGCGGCCGTCCACGGTCAGTACGTGCATCGTGGAGCCGTCCCGGGAGAAACCCACGGCGGTGCGGGGGGCGGCGGTGTTGTTGGGCCGTCCGTCCCAGTTCCGCGGCTCGCCGTCCTCGACCAGCACGCCGCGGCCGCCGACCGCGGTGCGAGGCATCTCCCCGCCGCCGGTGCGCAGCTCGTACTCCCAGCTCACCGGATCCCCCGGGGCCAGCGCGGCCAGGGCCCTCGCGCCCGCGTCCCGGCCGAGCAGCACGGTGGTGCCCTCGGGCACCGGACCGCTTCCGGGAGAGTCGTTCACGCCGGTGACCCGGCCTCCGCCGACGGTGACCTCGGCGACCTGTGACGCGCCGTCCACGGCCAGGGCGCGGTCGGCGGCCCCCCACCGGGCGTTGAAGGCGCCGATGCCGTCGGCGGGGACGTTCGCGGCGTTGTACGCGGCCAGCGGCTCGGTCCCGCCGGGCAGGGTGAGGGTGCCCTCGAAGTACAGATCCAGGACGCGGCCCGCGCCGTCCGCGCCGAAACCGGCCGCCTCATGGACGCCGGGGGCGGGGGAGTGGGTGATCTCGCCGTCGTCCAGGCCCGGACCGAGCGGGGCGCCGGTCTCGTTGATGTCGAAGAAGTCGGCGTTGAAGGCGGCGACGGTGCGGCGCCCGGGGCCGGGGTCGTGTGCGGTGGCCAGCTCGGAGACGGTGGCGCGGTCGGAGACGGCGCCCGGCGACAGGTAGTCGACCTGCGCGCCGCCGTCGAGGTCGACGCTGAGGGCGTCGGCGCGCACCCACTTGTCCGGCTCCAGCCGCTCGAACGAGGTCAGTGTGGTGCCGGGGGCCACGGGCCGTACGGTGCGCGACAGCTCCATGCCGTCGTCGGTGGCGGTGGTGCGTAGGGGAGGGGAGAACGAAGCGGTGACAGGGGCGGCGGTGGCGGGGGCGGCTGCGACCGGTGGCGCCAGTCCCAGCCCGAGCGCGAGGACGGCGGCGAGGCGCACCGCGGCCCGTCCGGAGGATCTTCTGCTCTGCGACCTTCGTGACACGACATCACCCACAGACGCTGCGAGAGGACGCGCTCTCTGCGCGTCCAGCGCCACAGGGTGGCAAGGCCGGCCGGTCCGCACCAGAGGGCGTGCGCGAACACCGCCGGAACAACACGCTTTCCCCGTGCGTCCGTTGGACCGAACGGACGCACGGGGAAAGCATGGGGGCGAATCGGGCCGGGCTGCCGGGTCCGGCTGTGTTCAGTCGCCGGGTCCGGCTGTGTTCAGTCGCCGGGTCCGGCGACGAGTCGGCCGTTCTCCACCCTGACCGCGACCGCGGGGAGAGGTGCGCCCGCCGGACCCGCCAGCACCTCGCCGCTGGTGGTGTCGAAGAGGCTGCCGTGGCAGGTGCAGTCGGCCTCCAGTTCCTTCACCGAGGTCAGCACGCAGCCCGCGTGGGTGCACACCGCGCTGAACGCCTTGTACTCGCCCTCGGAGGGCTGGGAGACCACCAGTTTCTTCTCGCGGTACAGCCGGGCGCCGCCCACCGGTACGGCGTCGGCCGCGCCGAGGTCCACGGGCGCGGTCGGGACCGCCGGGGCCCGCCCGCCGCCACCGCCGGAGCAGGCGGTCAGGCCGAGGCCCGCGGCCCCGGTGAGGGCCACACCGCACAGCACGGAGCGGCGGCCGGGGGAGCCGGGGGAACTGTCGCTCATGGTCGTGTTCTCCTCTCCGCCGCTCACGGCTTCAGCGGCAGGACGTCCTGGAGGAACTTGCCGGTGTGGCTCCCAGGAACCACCGCGACCTGCTCCGGGGTGCCCTGGGCGACGACCGCACCGCCGCCGCTGCCGCCCTCCGGGCCCATGTCCACGACCCAGTCCGCCGTCTTGACCACATCGAGGTTGTGCTCGATGACGATCACCGTGTTGCCCTTGTCCACCAGCCCGGACAGCACCTCGATCAGTTTGCTGATGTCCTCGAAGTGCAGACCCGTGGTCGGCTCGTCCAGAACGTAGACCGTACGGCCGGTGGAGCGCTTCTGAAGCTCCGAGGCGAGCTTCACGCGCTGCGCCTCGCCGCCGGAGAGCGTGGTGGCGGGCTGGCCGAGCCGTACGTAGCCGAGGCCGACGTCGTTGAGGGTGCGCAGATGGCGGGCGATGGCGGGCACCGCCTCGAAGAACCCCAGCGCCTCCTCGATCGGCATGTCCAGCACCTCGGCGATGGACTTGCCCTTGTAGTGCACCTCCAGGGTCTCCCGGTTGTAGCGCGCTCCGTGGCAGACCTCGCACGGCACGTACACGTCCGGCAGGAAGTTCATCTCGATCTTGATCGTGCCGTCGCCGGAGCAGTTCTCGCAGCGGCCGCCCTTGACGTTGAAGGAGAAGCGCCCCGGCAGGTAGCCGCGGACCTTGGCCTCCGTCGTCTCCGCGAACAGCCGGCGCACATGGTCGAAGACGCCCGTGTACGTGGCCGGGTTGGAGCGGGGGGTACGGCCGATGGGGGACTGGTCGACGTGCACGACCTTGTCCACGTTCCCGTCGCCCTCCACCCGCACATGCCGCCCGGGCACCGACTTCGCCCCGTTCAGCTCGCGGGCCAGGTGGGTGTAGAGGATGTCGTTGACCAGGGTGGACTTGCCCGAGCCGGAGACGCCCGTGACCGCGGTGAACACACCCAGCGGGAACGACACGTCGATGTTCCGCAGGTTGTTCTCCTTGGCGCCGCGGACGGTCAGCATCCGCTTGCGGTCCACCGGGCGGCGTCCCCCGGGCGTCGGGATGACCTTCCGCCCCGACAGGTACTGCCCGGTCACCGACTCCTCGTTGGCCAGCAGTTCCTTCAGCGGACCGCTGTGCACGACCCTGCCGCCGTGCTCGCCCGCGCCCGGACCGATGTCCACCACCCAGTCGGAGGTCTTGATGGTGTCCTCGTCGTGCTCGACGACGATCAGGGTGTTGCCCATGTCCCGCAGCCGCACCAGGGTCTCGATCAGCCGGTGGTTGTCGCGCTGGTGCAGGCCGATGGACGGCTCGTCCAGCACGTAGAGCACGCCCACCAGGCCGGAGCCGATCTGGGTCGCCAGCCGGATGCGCTGCGCCTCGCCGCCGGAGAGCGTCCCGGCGGCGCGGTTGAGGGAGAGGTAGTCCAGGCCGACGTCGACCAGGAACCGCAGCCGCTCGTTGACCTCCTTCAGGACCCGCTCGGCGATGGTCTTCTCGCGCTCGTTGAGCTCCATGGTGCTCAGGAAGTCGGCGCACTCGCTGATCGACATCGCGGAGATCTCCGCGATCGACCTCCCCTGCACCGTCACGGCCAGGACGATCGGCTTGAGCCGCGTGCCCTCGCAGGAGGGGCAGGGCACCTCGCGCATGTAGCCCTCGAAGCGCTCCCGGCTGGAGTCCGTCTCCGCCTCCGAGTGCCGCCTCCTGACGAACGGGACCGCGCCCTCGAAGGCCGTGGTGTACGACCGCTCCCGCCCGTAGCGGTTGCGGTAGCGGACCTCGATCTGCGTGCGGTGGCCGTTGAGCAGAGCCTTCCTCGCGCGCTGCGGCAGCCCGCTGAAGGGGATGTCGGTGCGGAACCCGAGCGCGTCGGCCAGGGCGCCGATCAGCCTCCCGAAGTACTCCTTGCTGTGGCCGTGCGACCAGGGGTGGATCGCGCCCTCGTCCAGCGACTTGTCCGGGTCGGGGACGACCAGCTCCGGATCCACCTCCATACGGGTGCCGATGCCGCTGCATTCCGGACAGGCGCCGAAGGGGGAGTTGAAGGAGAACGAGCGCGGCTCCAGCTCCTCGAACGACAGGTCGTCGTAAGGGCAGTACAGGTGCTCGGAGTACATCCGCTCGCGCTGCGGGTCGTCCTCGTCCAGGTCGACGAAGTCGAGGATCACCATGCCGCCGGACAGGCCCAGCGCGGTCTCGACGGAGTCGGTCAGCCGCCGTTTGGCACTCTCCTTGACCGTCAGGCGGTCGACGACCACCTCGATCGTGTGCTTCTCCTGTTTCTTCAGCTTCGGCGGGTCGGAGAGCTGGACCGTGGTGCCGTCCACCCGGGCGCGGCTGTAGCCCTTGGTCTGCAGCTCGGCGAAGAGGTCGGCGAACTCGCCCTTGCGCTGGCGCACCAGCGGGGAGAGGACCTGGAAGCGGCTGCCCTCCGTCAGGGAGAGCACCTTGTCCACGATCGCCTGCGGGGACTGCCGGGCGATCGGGCGCCCGCACTCGGGGCAGTGCGGCTTGCCGACCCGCGCGAACAGCAGCCGCAGGTAGTCGTAGACCTCCGTGATGGTGCCGACCGTCGATCGGGGGTTGCGGGAGGTGGACTTCTGGTCGATGGAGACCGCGGGGGACAGGCCCTCGATGAAGTCGACGTCCGGCTTGTCCATCTGCCCCAGGAACTGCCGGGCGTAGGAGGACAGCGACTCCACGTAGCGACGCTGCCCCTCGGCGAAGATGGTGTCGAAGGCGAGCGAGGACTTGCCCGACCCCGACAGCCCGGTGAAGACGATGAGGGAGTCGCGGGGGAGGTC
The DNA here is from genome assembly GCF_043660855.1 of Streptomyces shinuiensis. Lineage (NCBI taxonomy): Bacteria > Bacillati > Actinomycetota > Actinomycetes > Kitasatosporales > Streptomycetaceae > Streptomyces > Streptomyces shinuiensis. The sequence continues at coordinate 4,680,317 of NZ_JBIHML010000001.1, forward strand.
GAGCGAGACGTTCTTGAGATTGTGCTCGCGAGCCCCACGGACGATGAGACGGTCGGCCACGCCGATTGGCACCTTTCGTGTGGGATGTAGGGGTCGGACACCTGCCCGGAGCCCCTGCCCAAGGGTATGGGGTAGCGCCGCCGCGGTGTCGTGCCCGGGGCGCATCGCGAGCTTATAGCACGTACATTCGATTCACGGGGCCTCCTCCTCTCCTTCACCCGAAGGAGTGGTGGCGATAGCTTTGGATCATGACTGCGCCCGCCGCCGATCCCGTCGCCGACACCGCCTCCCTGCGGGAGTCCACCGACCGCCTCCTGACCGCCGTCCGGAAGCTGGACGACGCCGCCCTGGCCGCCCCCTCGAAGCTGCCGGGCTGGACCCGCGGCCATGTCCTCGCCCACCTCGCCCGTAACGCCGACGCCCTGCTCAACGTACTGGCCGGCCGCCCCATGTACCTCAGCGCCGAGGCCCGCGAGGCCGACATCGAGCGCGGCGCCCCCCGCCCCCCGGCGGCCCAGCTGGAGGACCTGCGCGCCTCCGCCGCCCGCCTGGACGAGGCGATGGCCCGGCTCACCGGCGAGCAGTGGGGCGCCACCGTCGAACTGCGCAACGGCGTCACCGACCTCGCCTCATCCCTCCCCTTCCGCCGCCGGATCGAGGTCGAGTTGCACCACGTCGACCTCGGCATCGGATACGGGCTTCAGGACATGCCCGCCTCCTTCACCGACCGCGAGCTGGAGAACATAGCCAGGCGGTTCGCGGGGCACCCCGGGGTGGAACCCGTGGAGATGAGGGTGGAGGACGGCCGGGTCCTGCGCACCGGCCGCGCGGCCGGACAGGAGGAGCAGGCGGTGACCGTCGCCGGCTCGCCCACCGCGCTCGTCGGCTGGCTCACGGGCCGCACCGACGGCACCGGACTCGTCACATCCGGCGCGGTCCTGCCCTCGCTGCCGCCCCTCTGACACACTGATCGCCGACCGCGCCCCCCTTCCGGAAGGAGCCGCAGAACCCATGCCGTACACAGGAAAAGTCGCGGTCGGCGGTCCGCCGGACGTCCACGAACTGACCGACCTGGTGATCTCCAAGGTCGCGGTCGGCCCCCTGGAGAACAACGCCTACCTGCTGCGCTGCCGCGCCACCGGCGAACAGCTCATGATCGACGCGGCCAACGAGCCCGACACCCTGCTGAGCCTCATCGGCGAGGACGGCATCGGCTCGGTCGTCACCACCCACCGGCACGGCGACCACTGGCAGGCGCTCGACACCGTCGTCCAGGCCACCGACGCGCGCACCTACGCCGGGCGCTACGACGCCGAGGGCATCCCGGTGCCCACCGACGTGCCCCTGGAGGACGGCGACGCCGTGACCGTCGGCCGCGTCACGCTCACCGCCCGCCACCTGCGGGGCCACACCCCCGGCTCCATCGCCCTGGTCTACGACGACCCCCACGGCCATCCGCACCTGTTCACCGGCGACTGCCTCTTCCCCGGCGGCGTCGGCAACACCAACGGCGACGCCGGGGCGTTCACCACACTGCTGAACGACGTGGAGGCCAAACTCTTCGGCGAGCTCCCCGACGAGACCTGGGTCTACCCCGGCCACGGCGCCGACACCACCTTGGGCGCCGAGCGCCCGCACCTGACGGAGTGGCGCGAACGCGGCTGGTGACGGGGCCGGCGGCGGCAGGGCGCGCCGCCGCCGGCCCTGTGTGTCGTACGCCGCCAGTAAGGTGGGCGCCATGGCAGACCCCTCCAGCTACCGCCCCAGGCCTGGAGAGATCCCCGACTCCCCGGGGGTCTACAAGTTCCGCGACGAACACGGCCGGGTGATCTACGTCGGGAAGGCGAAGAGCCTGCGCCAGCGCCTGGCCAACTACTTCCAGGACCTGACCGGCCTCCACCCGCGCACCCGCACCATGGTCACCACGGCCGCCTCCGTCGAGTGGACGGTGGTCTCCACCGAGGTCGAGGCGCTCCAGCTGGAGTACTCCTGGATCAAGGAGTTCGACCCGCGCTTCAACGTCAAGTACCGCGACGACAAGAGCTACCCCTCACTCGCGGTCACGATGAACGAGGAGTTCCCGCGCGTGCAGGTGATGCGCGGGCCCAAGAAGAAGGGCGTGCGCTACTTCGGGCCGTACGCGCACGCCTGGGCGATCCGCGAGACCGTCGACCTGATGCTGCGCGTCTTCCCGGTGCGCACCTGCTCGGCCGGGGTCTTCAAACGGTCCGCCCAGATCGGCCGCCCCTGCCTGCTCGGCTACATCGGCAAGTGCTCGGCGCCCTGCGTCGGCCGGGTCGACGCCGGGGAGCACCGGCGCCTGGCCGAGGAGTTCTGCGACTTCATGGCCGGGCGCACAGGCGCCCACCTGCGCCGTCTGGAGCGGGAGATGCACCGGGCCGCCGAGGAGATGGAGTACGAGAGGGCCGCCCGGCTGCGCGACGACATCGAGGCGCTGAGGCGGGCGATGGAGAAGAACGCCGTCGTCCTCGCCGACGCCACCGACGCCGATCTGGTCGCGGTCGCCGAGGACGAGCTGGAGGCGGCGGTCCAGATCTTCCACGTCCGCGGCGGCCGGGTGCGCGGCCAGCGCGGCTGGGTCACCGACAAGGTGGAGGAGGTCACCACCGCCGGCCTGGTCGAGCACGCCCTCCAGCAGCTCTACGGCGAGGAGAGCGGCGACGCCGTGCCCAGGGAGGTCCTGGTCCCCGCCCTGCCCGGCCCGGTGGAGCCGCTCGCGGCGTGGCTGGCGGGCCGGCGCGGCGCGGCCGTGGACCTGCGCGTGCCGCAGCGCGGCGACAAGCGCGCCCTGATGGAGACGGTGCGGCGCAACGCCCAGCAGGCCCTGGCCCTGCACAAGACCAAGCGCGCCTCCGACCTGACCACCCGCTCCCGCGCGCTGGAGGAGATCGCCGAGGCCCTCGGGCTGGACTCGGCCCCGCTGCGCATCGAGTGCTTCGACATCTCCCACCTCCAGGGCGAGGACGTGGTGGCCTCGATGGTGGTCTTCGAGGACGGCCTGGCCCGCAAGAGCGAGTACCGCCGCTTCCAGATCAAGGGCTTCGCCGGCCAGGACGACGTCCGCTCCATGCACGAGGTGGTCTTCCGCCGCTTCCGCCGCTATCTCCAGGAGAGGCAGCGCACGGGCGAGTGGGCCGCGGGGGAGGAGCGGGAGAGCCCCGGGAGCGAGGGGCCCGGGAGCGCACCGGACGGGGCGGTCGGTGCGAACGCCGCGGACGGGCCGGACGGAGCGGACGGGCCGGCCCCCGCCGAGGAGCGGGGCGGGAGCAGGGCGCCGAAGTTCGCCTACCCGCCGCAACTGGTCGTGGTCGACGGCGGGCAGCCGCAGGTCGCCGCCGCGCGACGGGCCCTGGACGAGCTGGGGATCGACGACGTGGCCGTGTGCGGGCTGGCCAAGCGCCTGGAGGAGGTGTGGCTGCCCGGCGAGGACGACCCGGTGGTCCTGCCCCGGACCAGCGAGGGCCTGTACATGCTCCAGCGGGTCCGCGACGAGGCGCACCGCTTCGCCATCCGCTACCAGCGCGGCAAGCGGTCGCGGGCGATGAAGGCGAGTCCGCTGGACGCCGTCCACGGCCTCGGGGAGTCCCGCAAGCAGGCCCTGGTCAAGCACTTCGGCTCGGTCAGGCGACTGCGCGCCGCCACCGTCGAGCAGATCTGCGAGGTACCGGGCGTCGGGCGCAAGACCGCCGAGGCCGTCGCCGCGGCCCTGGCGCAGGCGGCTCCGGCCGCTCCGGCGGTGAACACCGCCACAGGTGAGATCCTGGAGGACCGGGAAGACCGGTAGGACACCGGCGATCGACAAGCGGAACCGCACAGGCGGGCGGGGGAGAGCACGATGGACGAACACATGGGAGACGGAGCTCAGGTGGGCACGGGTACGAGTACGGGCGCGGTGGCGGACACCGCGGGAAACGGAGGCGACGGCGCCGCCGCCATCCCCGAACTGGTGATCATCTCCGGCATGTCCGGCGCCGGCCGCAGCACCGCCGCCAAGTGCCTGGAGGACCTCGGCTGGTTCGTGGTGGACAACCTGCCGCCCGCCCTGATCCCGACCATGGTCGACCTCGGCGCCCGCTCGCAGGGCAACGTGGCCAAGATCGCCGTCGTCGTCGACGTCCGCGGCCGCCGCTTCTTCGACAACCTGCGCGAGTCCCTCGCCGATCTCGACGCCAAGAACGTCACCCGCCGGATCGTCTTCCTGGAGGCGTCCGACGACGCCCTGGTGCGCCGCTTCGAGTCGGTGCGCCGCCCCCACCCGCTCCAGGGCGACGGGCGCATCGTGGACGGCATCGCCGCCGAGCGCGACCTGCTGCGCGAGCTGCGCGGCGACGCCGACCTGGTCATCGACACCTCCGCCCTCAACGTCCACGAACTGCGGGCCAAGCTCGACGCCCAGTTCGCCGGCGAGGAGGAACCCGAGCTGCGGGCGACGGTGATGTCCTTCGGCTACAAGTACGGCCTCCCCGTCGACGCCGACCTCGTCGTCGACTGCCGCTTCCTGCCCAACCCGCACTGGGTGCCGGGACTGCGGCCGTACACCGGCCTCAACGAGGAGGTCGCCCAGTACGTCTTCAACCAGCCCGGCGCCAAGGAGTTCCTGGACCGCTACGCCGAACTGCTCCAGCTCATCGCCGCCGGCTACCGCCGGGAGGGCAAGCGGTACGTGACCGTCGCGGTCGGCTGCACCGGCGGCAAGCACCGCAGTGTGGCGATGTCCGAGAAGCTGGCCGCCCGGCTGGCCGCCGAGGGCGTCGAGACGGTCGTCGTACACCGGGACATGGGACGCGAGTGACCGTCCGCACCCGCAGACTGCGGCGCCTGGGCACCACCCGCAGGGCCCGCGGCGGGACCCCGAAGGTGGTGGCGCTCGGCGGCGGCATGGGCCTGTCCGCGTCACTGGCCGCGCTGCGCCGGATCACCCGCGACCTGACCGCCGTGGTCACCGTCGCCGACGACGGCGGCTCCAGCGGGCGGCTCCGCGACGAACTGGGCGTCCTGCCGCCCGGCGATCTGCGCAAGGCCCTGGCCGCGCTGTGCGGCGACGACGAGTGGGGCCAGACCTGGGCGCGGGTCATCCAGCACCGCTTCGTCAGCAGGGGCGACCTGCACGAGCACGCGGTGGGCAACCTGCTGATCGTCGCCCTGTGGGAGCAGCTCGGCGACCACGTCCAGGCCCTGGACCTGGTGGGCAAGCTGCTGGGCGCGCACGGCCGGGTGCTGCCGATGTCCGCCGTCCCGCTGGAGCTGCGGGCCCTGGTGCGCGGCCACGACCCGGCACGTCCGCGGGAGGTCACCACCGTCCGCGGCCAGGCCACCGTCGCCCTCACCCCCGGCGAGGTGCAGCAGGTGCACCTCGTCCCGCACGACCCGCCCGCCGTCCCCGAGGCCGTCGAGGCGGTCCTCGACGCGGACTGGGTGGTGCTCGGCCCCGGCTCGTGGTTCTCCTCGGTCATCCCCCATCTGCTGGTCCCCGAACTCCTCCAGGCGCTCACCGAGACCAGGGCACGCCGTGTCCTCTCGCTCAACCTCGCACCGCAGCCGGGAGAGACCGACGGCTTCTCCCCGCAGCGTCATTTGGAGGTTTTGGCCCGACACGCCCCTAAACTCGCCTTCGACGTGGTGCTGGCCGACCGGGCCGCCGTGCCCGACGAGGAGGGCCTCCGCGACGCCGCCCGGCGCCTCGGCGGCACGGTCGAGCTGGCACCGGTGGCCGCCCCCGGGGGAGCCCCCCGGCACGACCCGGAGCTGCTGGCCGCCGCGTACGACCGGATTTTTCGAATGCATGGAAGGATCGGCCCATGGCGATGACGGCAGCGGTGAAGGACGAGATCTCCCGGCTACCCGTCACCCGGACCTGCTGCCGGAAGTCGGAGGTCTCCTCCGTCCTGCGGTTCGCCGGCGGACTGCACCTGGTGAGCGGCCGCATCGTGATCGAGGCCGAGCTGGACACCGGCATCGCCGCCCGCAGACTCCGCAAGGACATCCTGGAGATCTTCGGCCACGCCTCCGACCTGGTGGTCATGGCCCCCGGCGGGCTGCGCCGCGGCAGCCGCTACGTCGTACGGGTGGTGGCGGGCGGTGATCAGCTCGCCCGGCAGACGGGGCTGGTCGACGGCCGCGGCCGCCCGGTGCGCGGTCTGCCGCCGCAGGTGGTCTCCGGGGCCACCTGCGACGCCGAGGCCGCCTGGCGCGGCGCCTTCCTGGCGCACGGCTCGCTCACCGAGCCCGGACGTTCCTCCTCCCTGGAGGTCACCTGCCCCGGCCCCGAGGCCGCCCTCGCCCTCGTCGGTGCCGCCCGCCGCCTGCAGATCGCGGCCAAGGCGCGCGAGGTGCGCGGTGTGGACCGGGTCGTCGTCCGGGACGGCGACGCCATCGGCGCGCTGCTGACCCGGCTGGGCGCACACGAGTCGGTACTGGCGTGGGAGGAGCGGCGGATGCGCCGCGAGGTGCGGGCCACCGCCAACCGCCTGGCCAACTTCGACGACGCCAACCTGCGCCGCTCGGCCCGCGCCGCCGTCGCCGCCGGGGCCCGGGTGCAGCGCGCGCTGGAGATCCTGGGCGACGAGGTGCCCGAGCACCTGGCCGCGGCCGGCCGGCTGCGCATGGAGCACAAGCAGGCGTCCCTGGAGGAGCTGGGTGCGCTGGCCGACCCGCCGCTGACCAAGGACGCCGTCGCCGGGCGTATCCGGCGGCTGCTGGCCATGGCCGACAAGCGCGCCGCCGACCTGGGGATCCCGGGCACCGAGTCGAACCTGACGGAGGAGATGGTCGGCTGAGCGGGCCTCGGGAGCCCCGCCCGTCCGCCCACCCCGCCCACCCCGCGCGCCGCGCCTCCCGCGGCCCGCGGCCGCGGATCCGGGCGCCCGGGACGTCTGCCGGGGGCCCTCGCGGGTACGTCCTGCCACCGGTGCGCCACACCGCGCGCGGCGGGTGGCCGATGTCACTCGCGGGCACCCGGCGCGGTAGGGTCGGAGGTGGTCGGGGACATCCCAAACAGCTTCGCCGGTGTCCGCACCGGCGTACCTAGCGAGGAGATCGGTTCGTGACGATCCGCGTAGGCATCAACGGCTTCGGCCGCATCGGACGGAACTACTTCCGCGCACTCCTGGAGCAGGGCGCGGACGTCGAGATCGTCGGTGTCAACGACCTGACCGACAACGCGACCCTTGTCCACCTGCTGAAGTACGACAGCATCCTGGGCCGTCTGAAGCAGGAGGTCAGCCACACCGCCGACACCATCACGGTGGGCGGCCAGACCTTCAGGACGATGGCCGAGCGCGACCCGGCCGCCCTCCCGTGGGGCGAGCTCGGCGCCGACATCGTCATCGAGTCCACCGGCATCTTCACCAAGCGTGAGGACGCGGCCAAGCACCTGGCGGCGGGCGCGAAGAAGGTCCTCATCTCGGCCCCGGCCAAGAACGAGGACATCACCGTCGTCATGGGCGTCAACCACGAGGCCTACGACGCGCAGAAGCACCACGTCGTCTCCAACGCCTCCTGCACCACCAACTGCGTGGCGCCGATGGCCATGGTGATGGACGAGAACTTCGGCATCGTCAAGGGCATGATGACGACCGTCCACGCGTACACCAACGACCAGCGCATCCTGGACTTCCCGCACAAGGACCTGCGCCGCGCCCGCGCCGCGGCCGAGAACATCATCCCGACCTCGACCGGCGCCGCCAAGGCCACCGCCCTCGTCCTGCCGCAGCTCAAGGGCAAGCTGGACGGCATCGCCATGCGTGTACCGGTCCCGACCGGCTCGGTCACCGACCTCGTGCTGGAACTCGACCGCGAGGTCGGCAAGGACGAGGTCAACGCCGCCTTCCAGAAGGCCGCGGAGGGCCGGTTGAAGGGCGTCCTGGAGTACACCGAGGACCCGATCGTCTCCTCGGACATCGTCAACTGGCCGGCCTCCTGCACCTTCGACTCCTCCCTGACCATGGTCCAGGGCAAGCAGGTCAAGGTCGTCGGCTGGTACGACAACGAGTGGGGCTACTCCAACCGCCTCGTGGACCTGACGGTCCACGTCGGCGAGCGGCTCTGACCACGCTGCCGGACAGCAGCGCCGAGACATGACGCGGCGGGGTTCGCGGGGCGCGACGACGCGCCCCGCGGGCCCCGCCTCGCGATGACCGGCCGCAGGGCCGGCAACCGTGCAAACCACCGAGCAGACCACCACGGAGCCACACCATGAAGACGATCGACGACCTCGGTGTCGCGGGCAGGCGGGTCTTCGTCCGCGCCGATCTGAACGTGCCGCTCGAAGGCGGGGCCATCACCGACGACGGCCGCATCCGCGCCGCCGTCCCGACGATCGGCAAGCTGGCCGAGGCCGGCGCCAGGGTGATCGTCGCCTCCCACCTGGGTCGCCCCAAGGGCGCCCCGGACCCGCAGTTCTCCCTCGCCCCCGTGGCCGGGCGATTGGGCGAACTGCTGGGCAGGGACGTCGCGTTCGCCACCGACACCGTCGGCGAGTCCGCGGAGTCCACCGTCGGCGCCCTCGCCGACGGACAGGTCGCGGTGCTGGAGAACCTGCGCTTCAACGCCGGCGAGACCAGCAAGGACGACGCCGAGCGCGGCGCCTTCGCCGACAGCCTGGCGGCCCTCGCCGACGTCTACGTCGGCGACGGCTTCGGCGCGGTGCACCGCCGCCACGCCTCCGTCTACGACCTCCCGGCGCGGCTGCCGCACGCCGCCGGCGGCCTCATCGCCACCGAGGTCGGCGTCCTGCGCAAGCTCACCGACGACGTCGAGCGCCCCTACGCGGTGGTCCTGGGCGGCGCGAAGGTCTCCGACAAGCTCGGCGTCATCGACCACCTGCTGGAGCGCGCCGACCGCATCCTCGTCGGCGGCGGCATGGCCTACACCTTCCTGAAGGCCCAGGGCCACGAGATCGGCGCCTCGCTGCTCCAGGAGGACCAGATCCCGGCCGTCCAGGGCTACCTCAAGCGTGCCGAGGAGCGCGGCGTGGAGTTCGTCCTCCCCGTCGACGTGGTGGCCGCCGCCGGCTTCCCGGACCTGAGGACCAAGGCGCCCTCCGATCCCGTCACCGTGGCCGCGGACGCCATCCCGGGCGATCTGATGGGGCTGGACATCGGCCCCCGCAGCCAGGAGCTGTACGCCGCCAGGCTCGCCGACGCGGCCACCGTCTTCTGGAACGGCCCGATGGGCGTCTTCGAGCACCCGGACTACGCCGAGGGCACCCGGGCCGTGGCCCAGGCGCTGATCGACAGCCCGGCCTTCACCGTCGTCGGCGGCGGGGACTCCGCCGCGGCCGTCCGCATCCTGGGCTTCGACGAGGAGGCCTTCGGCCACATCTCCACCGGGGGCGGCGCCAGCCTCGAGTACCTCGAGGGCAAGACGCTCCCCGGTCTCGCAGCGCTGGAGGACTGATCCGGCGCGCCGGGTCTGCCGGCGCACCGGGGGAGCACACGCGGCCGCCGGGCCGCGAACGACCACGATGCCCGCGCCCCCGCGCCGCGCGGGCGACAGCGACACGAGCCGCTGCCGCGGCGGAGAGATCTGAAAGGCACCTCCACCCATGGCAAACCGCACCCCGCTGATGGCGGGCAACTGGAAGATGAACCTCAACCACCTGGAGGCCATCGCCCACGTCCAGAAGCTCGCCTTCGCCCTGAACGACAAGGACCACGAGGCCGTCGAGGTCGCCGTCCTGCCGCCCTTCACCGACCTGCGCTCGGTGCAGACCCTGGTCGACGGCGACAAGCTGAAGATCCGCTACGGTGCCCAGGACGTCTCGGCGCACGTCTCCGGCGCGTACACCGGCGAGGTCTCCGGGGCGATGCTGGCGAAGCTCAACTGCACCTACGTGGCCATCGGCCACTCCGAGCGGCGCCAGTACCACGGCGAGACCGACGAACTGTGCAACGCCAAGGTCAAGGCGGCCTACCTGCACGACCTGACCCCGATCCTGTGCGTCGGCGAGGGCCTGGAGGTCCGCAAGGCCGGCGACCAGGTCGCCCACACCCTCGCCCAGGTCGACGGCGCGCTGGAGGACATCCCCGCCGACCAGGCCGCCCGCATCGTGATCGCCTACGAGCCGGTGTGGGCCATCGGCACCGGCGAGGTCGCCACCCCCGAGGACGCCCAGGAGGTGTGCGGCGCGATCCGCGGCCGCCTGGCCGAGCTGTACGACCGCGAGCTGGCCGAGGCGGTCCGCATCCAGTACGGCGGATCGGTGAAGTCCGGGAACGTCGCCGCGATCATGGCGCAGCCGGACGTGGACGGCGCCCTGGTCGGCGGGGCCGCGCTGGACGTGGACGAGTTCGTGAAGATCGTCCGGTTCCGCGACCAGTAGGGCCGTCGGCGACCGCCGCCGACGAGTGACGGCGGGCCGTCCACGTCGTACCCTGTCGGGGCCGGGAGCGAACACGCACAGCGCTTCCCGGCCCCGTACCCTGCAAGTCCCGACAGTTCCCGTCATCCGTCCGAGAGAGTTGGTCCAGCCGTGATCCTGGGGTTCTCCATCGCCCTCATCGTCTTCAGCCTGCTGCTGATGCTGCTCGTGCTGATGCACAAGGGGAAGGGCGGCGGCCTCTCCGACATGTTCGGCGGCGGCATGCAGTCCTCCGTCGGCGGCTCCTCGGTCGCCGAGCGCAACCTCGACCGCATCACGGTCGTGGTGGGCCTGATCTGGTTCGCCATCATCGTGGCGCTCGGCATCCTGATGAAGATCGACGGCTGAGGCCTGCCGCGCGACCGCGGCCGCCGCGCTCTGACGCCGTGTCGCCTTCCCGGCCTATCATGAGGCTCGCGCCCACGGGACCCGAAGGGGGCCGCAACTCGGGTCTGTGGACGCGCGTTGGGCCCTACGTACACTGGGGCACCCGCAGCGGAGCGGCCTGTCGATGCTCCGCGGCACCGTGAAGGCAGGGAGTTACGACCGTGGCAAGTGGCAACGCGATCCGGGGAAGCCGGGTCGGAGCGGGGCCGATGGGGGAGGCCGAGCGAGGCGAGTCCGCGCCGCGCCTGCGCATCTCCTTCTGGTGCTCCAACGGGCACGAGACCCAACCCAGCTTCGCCAGCGACGCGCAGATCCCGGAAACCTGGGACTGCCCGCGCTGCGGCTTCCCGGCCGGCAAGGACCGGGACAACCCGCCGGACCCGCCGCGCACCGAGCCGTACAAGACCCACCTCGCGTACGTGCGCGAGCGGCGCAGTGACGCCGACGGCGAGGCGATCCTCGCCGAGGCGCTGGCCAAGCTCCGCGGGGAGATCTGAACGCCGGTCGACCGGCCGCACAACGGCGCACGACGGCCCGGCCGTACGCCCCCACGGGGCGCGCGGCCGGGCCGTCGTTCCATTAGGTTGGGACGCGGCGGGGTCCGTACGACAGGAATGGACTGATTTCCCAGATGAACGCTGAAGGCCGCGGCAGGCTCGACCGGATGCCGCAGTGGCAGGCGCTGGCCAGGCACCGCGAGGAGCTGGGGGAGGTGCACCTGCGCGAGCTGTTCGCCGCCGATCCGCGGCGCGGCGAACGCTACGGCGTCCGGGTCGGCGACCTGTACCTGGACTACTCCAGGAACCTGGTCACGGACGAGACCCTGCGGCTGCTGCGCGAGCTGGCCGAGGCGACCGGGGTGGCGCGGCTGCGGGAGGCGATGTTCCGCGGCGAGCGGATCAACACCACCGAGGACCGGGCCGTGCTGCACACCGCCCTGCGCGCCCCGCGCGACGCCGTGACCGAGGTGGACGGGGAGAACGTCGTACCCGCCGTGCACGCCGTGCTCGACCGGATGTCCGCCTTCGCCGAGGCGGTGCGGGCCGGGAAGTGGGCCGGGCACACCGGTCTGCCCGTCAGGAACGTCGTCAACATCGGCATCGGCGGATCCGACCTGGGCCCGGCGATGGCCTTCGAGGCGCTGCGTTCCTACACCGACCGGGAGCTGGACGTCCGCTTCGTCTCCAACGTGGACGGCGCGGACCTGCACGAGGCGCTGCAGGGCCTGGACCCGGCCCGGACGCTGTTCGTCGTCGCCTCCAAGACCTTCACCACGATCGAGACGATCACCAACGCCACCTCCGCCAGGGACTGGTTGCTGGCCGGTCTGGGCGCGGGGAGGGAGGCGGTGGCCAAGCACTTCGTGGCGCTGTCGACGAACGCCGGGGCGGTCGCGGAGTTCGGCATCGACACCACGAACATGTTCGAGTTCTGGGACTGGGTCGGCGGGCGCTACTCGTACGACTCGGCCATCGGCCTCTCACTCATGATCGCCATCGGTCCGGACCGCTTCCGCGAGATGCTCGACGGCTTCCGCACCGTCGACACGCACTTCCGCACCGCGCCGCCCGAGGAGAACGCCCCGCTGCTGCTGGGCCTGCTGGGCATCTGGTACGGCGCCTTCTGGGGCGCGCAGTCGCACGCGGTGCTGCCCTACAGCCACTACCTGTCGAAGTTCACCGCCTATCTCCAGCAGCTCGACATGGAGTCCAACGGCAAGTCCGTGGACCGGCAGGGCGAGCCGGTGGACTGGCAGACCGGCCCGGTGGTGTGGGGCACGCCCGGCACCAACGGCCAGCACGCCTACTTCCAGCTCCTGCACCAGGGCACCGCACTGATCCCGGCGGACCTGATCGGCTTCGCGCGGCCCGTGGCGGACCTGAAGCCCGCGCTGGCGGCCCAGCACGACCTGCTGATGGCCAACCTCTTCGCCCAGGGCCAGGCGCTCGCCTTCGGGAAGACGCAGGAGGAGGTCCGCGCCGAGGGCGTCGCCGAGGAGCAGGTCCCGCACCGCACGTTCCGCGGCAACCGCCCGACGACGACGATCCTGGCCTCCGGGCTGACCCCGTCGGTGCTGGGGCAGCTCGTCGCGCTCTACGAGCACAAGGTGTTCGTCCAGGGCGCGGTGTGGGACATCGACTCCTTCGACCAGTGGGGCGTGGAACTCGGCAAGGTGCTCGCCAAGCGCATCGAGCCCGCGCTGACCGAGGGCGCCGAGGTGGAGGGGCTGGACGCCTCCACGGCGGCCCTGGTGGCCCGTTACCGCTCGCTGCGCGGCCGGGGCTGAGGCACAGGAAGGGACTGCCGGGCCCGCAGCGCGCCCACGGCGGCGGCCCCGCTCCCTCCCGGGGAGCGGGGCCGCCGCGTCCGGTGCCGTATCCGCGCGTGTTCGCCCGGTGGCCGTCCGGTGCCGGTCAGCTCCGGACCGACTCGGGCAGGAGGGCCCCCGCCTTCTCGTCGAGGATCCACAGGGTGCGCGCGCGCCCGCGCGCGCCCGCCGCGGGGGTCCGCGCCGGATCGCCGGCGGTCAGCGCGGCGGCCGCGGCCTCGGCCTTGTCCTCGCCCGCCGCCAGCAGCCAGACCTCCCGGGCCGCCCGGAGGGCCGGGAGTGTGAGGGAGATCCGGGTCGGCGGCGGTTTGGGCGCCTGCCGTACGCCGACGACGGCGCGCCCGGTCTCCTCCGTGGCCGGATGGCCGGGAAAGAGCGAGGCCACATGGGTGTCCGGGCCCAGCCCCAGCAGCAGTACGTCGAAGGCGGGCACCGCCCCGTCCGTACCGTCGCCGTCACCGGAACCACCGTCGCCGGCCGCGGCCAGCTCCGCCGCGTACGCCCCGGCGGCCACGTCCACGTCGTCGCCGTGCGGGCCGTCGGAGGCGGGCATCGGGTGGACGTGCGACGGGTCCAGGGGGAGCGCGTCCAGGAGCGCCGCGCGGGCCTGGGTGTGGTTGCGGTCCGGGTCGCCGTCGGGCAGGAACCGCTCGTCGCCCCACCACACATCGACGCGGGACCAGTCCACGCCGTCCCGTCCCGGGGCCTGCGCCAGGGCGGCGAGCAGGGCGTTGCCGTTGCGGCCGCCGGTCAGGGCGACGTGGGCCCGGCCGCGGGCTGCCTGTGCGTCCGCGATCGCGGTGATCAGGCGTGCGGCCGTGGCCCGGGCCATCCGCTCCTTGTCCGGGTGGACGACGATCTGCGGGGGAGCCTGCCGCTCTCCGCCCGGGGCCCGTGCCGCCTCCGCCTGCGCCGCCTCGGCCGCCTCCACCTCCGCGACCTGCCCGCGCACCAGGCGGTCGAGGCCGAAGCGGACGGCGTGGGCGTAGGTCTCGTCCGGGTCCAGGCGCCGCAGCTCCTCGGCGATCAGCTCGGCGGTGGAGCGCCGGTGCAGGGCCACGCTCCGGTCCGGCTGCCCCGGCACCGAGAGCTTCGCCAGCGAACCGTCACCGCGCTCCAGGCAGATGTCGCCCTCGTCCGTGGTCAGCCGCACCGCCGTGATGCCGGGACCGTCGGAGAGCACGCGCTCGACGGGGACGTCCAGGCGGTCGGCCAGCCACAGCGCCAGCAGCTCCGAACTGGGGTTGTACTCCTCGCCCTCGACCACCGCCCGGGTCACGCGGGCCTGCTTCTGGTCCAGGGCGGCGGCCAGCACGCTGCGCCACAGGGTGACGCGGGTCCAGGCCAGGTCGGTGTCGCCCGGCGCGTAGGAGGCGGCGCGCCCCCTGAGCGCCGCGACCGGGTCCTCGGTCTCCGCGGCGTCGGTGATGCGCCGCTGCGCCAGGGCGCCCAGCGGATCCTTGGAGGGGTACTCGGGCGGATCGGCCGGCCACCACAGGACGACCGGCGCGTCCGGCAGCAGCAGGGGCAGGACGACGCTGTGGGCGTGGTTCGCCAGCTCGCCGTGGAGGCGCAGCAGGACCGTCTCCCCGGTGCCGGTCTCGCCGCCCACCCGCACCTCGGCGTCGAGCCGGGCCGTGGCCCGGTCGCGAGGCGAGCGGCCCGGACGCCGTACGACGACGAGGATGCGCGAGGGATGCTCCTTCGACGCGTCGCTGGCCGCCTTCAGCGCGTCGTAGTGGCTGCCCTCGTCCGTCACGATGACGAGTGTGAGCACCATCCCGACGGCGGGGCTGCCCATCGCCCGCCGCGCTCGCACCAGAGCAGCGTTGATCCGGCCGGACGTGGTGTCCGTGAGGTCGATGTTCATGGCCGCCGCCAGCTCCGTCCGTCACGTGCGAGCATCTCGTCGGCCGCCTGGGGACCCCAGGTCCCGGCGGTGTACGGCTCGGGCCTGCCGTGCGCGTCCCAGTACTCCTCGACCGGGTCCAGGATCTCCCAGGAGCGCTCGACCTCCTGGTGCCGGGGGAAGAGGTTGGCGTCGCCCAGCAGCACGTCCAGGATGAGCCTCTCGTACGCCTCGGGGCTGGACTCGGTGAAGGACTCGCCGTAGGCGAAGTCCATCGTCACGTCGCGGATCTCCATCGAGGTGCCGGGCACCTTGGAACCGAACCGGATCATGACGCCCTCGTCCGGCTGCACCCGGATGACCAGGGCGTTCTGGCCCAGTTCCCGGGTTTCGGTGGCGTCGAAGGGGGAGTAGGGGGCGCGCTGGAAGACCACCGCGATCTCGGTGACCCGGCGGCCCAGCCGCTTGCCCGTGCGCAGGTAGAAGGGGACCCCCGCCCAGCGGCGGTTGTCGA
Source organism: Streptomyces shinuiensis (assembly GCF_043660855.1). Lineage (NCBI taxonomy): Bacteria > Bacillati > Actinomycetota > Actinomycetes > Kitasatosporales > Streptomycetaceae > Streptomyces > Streptomyces shinuiensis. The sequence continues at coordinate 4,695,777 of NZ_JBIHML010000001.1, forward strand.
TCTCCAGCTTGATGGCGGCGTAGGTGTCCGTCCGGGAGGCCGGGTCGATGCCCTCCTCCTCCAGATAGCCGGGCACCTTCTCGCCCCCCTGCCAGCCCGCCCGGTACTGGCCGCGCACGGTGTGCCGGCCCAGGTCCTTCGGCAGCCGCACCGCGTTGAGCACCTTCAGCTTCTCGGTGACCAGCGCCTTGGCGTCGAAGGAGACGGGCTCCTCCATCGCGGTCAGGGCCAGCAGCTGGAGCAGGTGGTTCTGGATGACGTCGCGCGCGGCGCCGATGCCGTCGTAGTAGCCCGCGCGGCCGCCGATGCCGATGTCCTCGGCCATCGTGATCTGCACGTGGTCCACGTAGGAGCGGTTCCACAAGGGCTCGAACATCGTGTTGGCGAAGCGCAGCGCCAGGATGTTCTGGACGGTCTCCTTGCCCAGGTAGTGGTCGATCCGGAAGACGTCGGACTGGCGGAAGACCCGGTGGACGACCCGGTTCAGCTCCTGGGCGCTGGCCAGGTCGTGGCCGAAGGGCTTCTCGATGACCGCGCGGCGCCAGGACCCGTCGGGGGCCTCGGACAGCTCGTGCTCCTTGAGCTGCTCCAGGACGGCGGGGAAGAACTTCGGCGGTACCGAGAGGTAGAACGCGAAGTTGCCCCCGGTGCCGCGGGACTTGTCCAGCTCGTCGATGGTGGATTTCAGCCGGTCGAACGCGTCGTCGTCGTCGAAGACGCCGGGGACGAAGCGCATCCCCTCGCCGAGCTGCCGCCAGACCTCCTCGCGGAAGGGGGTGCGGGCGTACTGTTTGACCGAGTCGTGCACGACCTGGCAGAAGTCCTGGTCCTCCCACTCGCGGCGGGCGAAGCCGACGAGGGAGAAGCCCGGCGGGAGCAGACCCCGGTTCGCCAGGTCGTAGACGGCGGGCATCAGCTTTTTTCGTGACAAATCGCCTGTGACGCCGAAGATCACCAGTCCCGACGGCCCCGCGATGCGCGGGAGCCGCCGGTCCTGTGCGTCACGCAGCGGGTTGGCTGCGCTGCTCACCTGCTCTATGCCTCCTTCGGGGCGAGGCGCTTCAGCTCGGCCTCGGTGGAGGCCAGCAGGTCGTTCCAGGCCTGCTCGAACTTCTCCACGCCCTCGACCTCGAGCTGCTCGACGACCTCGTCGTATCCGATGCCGAGCTTCGCGATCGCGTCGAGGTCGGCGCGGGCCTGCCCGTAGGTGCCGCGCACGGTGTCGCCGGTGATCTCGCCGTGGTCGCCGGCGGCCTCCAAGGTGGCCTCCGGCATGGTGTTGACCGTGTTCGGGGCGACCAGCCCGGTGACGTAGAGGGTGTCGGGGTAGCTGGGGTCCTTCACACCGGTGGAGGCCCACAGCGGGCGCTGCCGGTTGGCGCCGGCGGACTCCAGGGCCGTCCAGCGGTCGGAGGCGACGACCTCCTCGTACGCCTGGTAGGCCAGCCGGGCGTTGGCCAGCGCCGCCCTGCCGCGCAGCGCCAGCGCCTCGTCGGTGCCCAGGGCCGTCAGCCGCTTGTCGACCTCGGTGTCCACCCGGGAGACGAAGAACGACGCCACGGAGTGGATCTCCGACAGGTCCAGTCCCCCGGCCTTCGCCTGCTCCAGCCCCTCCATGTAGGCGTCCATCACCATCCGGTAGCGCTCCAGCGAGAAGATCAGCGTGACGTTGACGCTGATGCCCGCGGCGATGGTCTCCGTGATCGCCGGGAGCCCGGGGGTGGTGGCGGGGATCTTGATCAGGGTGTTGGGGCGGTCCACCAGCCAGGCGAGCTGCCTGGCCTCGGCGACCGTGGGCTGTGTGGCGTGGGCCAGCCGCGGGTCCACCTCGATGGAGACCCGGCCGTCCTGCCCGTTCGTGGCGTCGAAGACCGGGCGCAGGATGTCGGCGGCGTCGCGGACGTCGGCGGTGGTGATCATCCGGATCGCCTCCTCCACCGTCACGCCGCGGGAGGCGAGGTCGGTGAGCTGCCGGTCGTAGCCGTGCCCCTCGGAGATCGCCTTCTGGAAGATCGACGGGTTGGTGGTGACACCCACGACGTGCTGCTCGTTCAGCAGCTCGGCGAGGGTGCCGGACGTGATGCGCTGGCGGGACAGGTCGTCCAGCCAGATCGCCACGCCTTCGTCGCTCAGGCGCTTGAGTGCGTCTGTCATGAGGGATGCATCTCCTGATCTCGTTGCCTGTGGGCGTCAGCGTCCGGCGGCGGCGATGGATTCCCGGGCGGCGGCGGCGACCGCCTCGCCGGTCAGGCCGAACTCGCGGTAGAGCACCTTGTAGTCGGCCGAGGCGCCGAAGTGCTCCAGGGAGACGGTCCGGCCGGCGTCGCCGACGTAGCGGTGCCAGGTCAGGCCGACACCGGCCTCTACGGCCACACGTGCCCGGACCGACGGCGGCAGCACGCGCTCGCGCCAGGCCTGGTCCTGCTCCTCGAACCACTCCAGGCACGGCATCGACACCACCCGGGCGGGCACACCCTCGGCCTGGAGCGACTCGCGCGCGGCGACGGCGAGCTGCACCTCCGAGCCGGTGGCGATGAGGACGACCTGCGGCTCGCACTCCCGGCCCTGGGAGTCCTCCGCCTCGAACATCACGTACCCGCCGCGGGCGGCGTCCTCGTCGGGCTCGTAGGTCGGCACGTTCTGGCGGGTCAGCGCGATGCCGTGCGGGGCCGGCCGGTCGCCGTGGCGGCGCATGATCTCGCGCCAGGCGATCGCGGTCTCGTTGGCGTCGGCCGGACGCACCACGTTCAGGCCCGGGATGGCGCGCAGCGCCGCCAGGTGCTCGACCGGCTGGTGGGTCGGGCCGTCCTCGCCCAGGCCGATGGAGTCGTGCGTCCACACGTAGGTGACCGGCAGCCTCATCAGGGCCGCCAGCCGCACCGCCGGGCGCATGTAGTCGGAGAACACCAGGAAGGTGCCGCCGTAGATCCGGGTGTTGCCGTGCAACGCGATGCCGTTCATGGTCGAGCCCATGGCGTGCTCGCGGATGCCGAAGTGCACCGTGCGGCCGTACGGGTCCGCCTCCGGCAGCGGATTGTCCGCCGGGAGGAAGGACGAGGAGGCGTCGATGGTGGTGTTGTTGGAGCCCGCGAGGTCGGCGGAGCCGCCCCACAGCTCGGGGATCACACCGCCCAGCTCCTTGAGCACCGCGCCGGACGCCTTGCGGGTGGCCATGTCCTTGCCGGCGGGGAAGGAGGGCAGCACCTTCTCCCAGCCCTCGGGCAGCCTCCCGGCGCTGATCCGGTCGAACTCGGCGGCGCGGTCGGGGCCGGCCCCACGCCACTTCGCGAGCCCGTCCTCCCAGGCCCGGCGTGCCTCGCGGCCCCGGTCCACGGCCTTGCGGGTGTGCTCCAGGACCTCGTCGGCCAACTCGAAGTCCCTGTCCGGGTCGAAGCCCAGCACCCGCTTGGTGGCCGCGACCTCCTCCTCGCCCAGCGCGGAGCCGTGCGAGGCCTCGGTGTTCTGGGCGTTCGGCGCGGGCCAGGCGATGATCGTACGGGCGGCGATCAGCGAGGGGCGCTCGGTCTCCTCCCGCGCCGCCTTCAGCGCCTCGTACAGGGCCTGGACGTCGAAGTCGCCGCTGGGCGCCTGCTCGATGCGCTGGACGTGCCAGCCGTACGCCTCGTAGCGCCCCAGGACGTCCTCGGACAGCGCGGTCGCGGTGTCGCCCTCGATGGAGATGTGGTTGTCGTCGTACAGGGCGACGATGTTGCCCAGCTTCTGATGGCCTGCCAGTGAGGAGGCCTCGGCCGAGACCCCCTCCTCCAGGTCGCCGTCGGAGACGATCGTCCAGACGGTGTGGTCGAAGGGGGAGGTGCCCGGGGCGGCGTCCGGGTCGAACAGACCGCGCTCGTAGCGGGCGGCCATCGCCATGCCCACGGCGTTGGCGATGCCCTGGCCCAGCGGGCCGGTGGTGGTCTCGACCCCGGCCGTGTGGCCGTACTCCGGGTGGCCCGGGGTCCTGCTGTCCCAGGTGCGGAAGGCCTTCAGATCCTCCAGCTCCAGCCCGTAGCCGGACAGGTACAGCTGGATGTACAGCGTCAGGCTGGTGTGGCCGGGGGAGAGGACGAACCGGTCCCGGCCCGTCCACCGCGCGTCGGACGGGTCGTGCCGCATCAGCTTCTGGAAGAGCAGGTACGCCGCCGGAGCGAGGCTCATGGCGGTACCGGGGTGTCCGTTACCGACTTTCTGCACGGCGTCCATCGCCAGGACCCGTACGGTGTCGACAGCCCGCTGATCCAGTTCGGTCCACTCGAGATCTGTGGTGGTCGGCTTGGTGCTCACCCTGCGTCAGGGCTCCTCTCCACATGTCGAAGGCCGGTGTCTGTCAGGTCACACCGGGCGGTGTCGAGCGTACCCCTGTCGGGGTTCCCTCTTCCGGTCCGCTCACCCTTTGGGAAGCCGGGAGAACGAACCATGTGAAACCAGGTGCGCGATGGGCCTCACCTGGGCGTCTGTGGAATACCGGGCGCACATGAGCACGGCTTTCCGGCGCCGCGCGAGGCCCTGCGAACCCTGTACCCGCGCCCCGCCGGGGCACCCTCTCGCGGGGCGCACCGACACGGGCGACCCCCGGGGCGAGCGGCGTATGGCCAGCGTCTACAGTGGCGTGGTAGGTGCGAGTCGTGACGAGATCCCGAAGGTCCGGACTCGCTTGTTCCCACGCGGCGCGAGCCGCGCATGTCGCATCGTGATCAGGGGTGTCCGTGACGGCCGTCGAATCCCGTCCCGCGGGTGGGGATACCGCCCACACCCGAGGGGGTGTGGGGGAGCTCGATCAGAGCCCAGTACACCGGCCGCTCGGGGCCCGTATCAAGGGCTATGTGGCGCTGACCAAGCCGCGGATCATCGAACTGCTGCTGATCACCACCATTCCGGTGATGTTCCTCGCCGAACAGGGCGTCCCCGACCTGTGGCTGGTCCTGGCGACCTGCCTGGGCGGCTATCTGTCGGCGGGCGGCGCCAACGCGCTGAACATGTACATCGACCGGGACATCGACGCGCTGATGCACCGCACCGAGCAGCGCCCTCTGGTCACCGGTGTGCTGACCCCGCGCGAGGCCTTGGTGTTCGGCGTCACGCTGGCCGTGGTCTCCACGCTGTGGTTCGGCTGGACGGTCAACTGGCTCTCGGCCGCCCTGTCCCTGGGCGCGCTGCTGTTCTACGTCGTCGTCTACACGATGATCCTCAAGCGGCGCACCGCCCAGAACATCGTCTGGGGCGGCATCGCCGGCTGCATGCCCGTGCTCATCGGCTGGTCGTCGGTGAAGAACGAGGTGAGCTGGGCCGCCGTCGTCCTCTTCCTGGTCATCTTCTTCTGGACGCCGCCGCACTACTGGCCGCTGTCGATGAAGGTCAAGGACGACTACGCCCGTGTCGGGGTCCCGATGCTCCCGGTCGTCGCGGGCAACCGCGCGGTGGCCCGGCAGATCGTGGTCTACAGCTGGGTCATGGTGGCCGTCTCGCTGGCCCTGTGGCCGCTGGGCTACGTCGGCTGGTTCTACCCGCTGGTCGCGCTCGCCGCGGGCGGCTGGTGGCTGTGGGAGGCGCACGCCCTCCAGGCCAGGGCCAAGGCCGGGGTCACGGGTGCCAAGCTCAAGGAGATGCGGCTGTTCCACTGGTCCATCACCTATGTGTCGCTGCTGTTCGTGGCGGTGGCGGTGGACCCCTTCCTGCGCTGATCCCACGCCGGTCCCACTCCGCTCCCGCACCGCCGGCCCGGTACCGGCCCGGCGCCGGGCGTGGCGCAGGCCACCCGGAGCAGCGGTCGCCAGGTGATCTACCCGTCGGTAGCATTCTGTCCATGGACAGCACACAGCAGGCGGAAGAGACCGGGCCCGACGCCAGGGCCCAGCGCTGGGTGACCAAGCTCGCCAAGGAGATCACCGCGTTCGTCAAGGAGCGCGGCGGCAGCGCCGACGCCCAGATCGCCTACATCGGCGAGCGCGGCGTGCGCATCGTCCTCGTCGGTGAGGACGGTGGCTGGGGCGATCTGGTGGCCCCTTCCGTCGAGGTCGCGCGGAAGGCCGCCGAGAGGGCGGGGGTCACCGTCCACGAGACCCTCGACGGGGACCTCGCCGCCCGGATCCGCACCGGCCCCTACGAGTGGGAGCGGATGGCGGGCATCCAGGTCGGGGGGCCCAAGGACCGCTGACGCGGTGAACGCGTGCGAGGCGGACGCCGTGAGGGCGACTCCGGTGCGCCGGCCGTCCCGTACCCCGCCGCCGGACCCGTGCCCGTCCACCGCCGGCCGCAGGGCGCGCAGGACCCCGGTGCGGTCATGCCGCACCGGGGCCGCTCCGCGTCCGCCGCACCCGCCCGGATCCGCGGCCGGGTGAGGGGAGACGCGGGGAGGGCCGGCCGGGGTCCTACAGGCCGGACGCGGCCGGAGCCGGCCGGTCGGCGGGAGCTCCGGTGGCGGCGGGCGCGGACGCCGCGGCGTCCGCGCCCGCCGCCACCGGCAACAGACCGCGCTCGCGCAGCGACAGCAGCACCCGCAGGGTGGCGACCCACACCAGGCAGGAGCCCAGCAGGTGCGCCGCGACCAGCATCTCCGGCAGCTCGGTGAAGTACTGGACGTAGCCGATGACGCCCTGCGCCAGCAGGACCAGGAAGAGGTCCCGGGTGCGGACCACCGGGCCCCGCGGCGCGTCCACGGTGCGCAGCGCCAGCCACAGCAGCACGGTCAGGGCCACCACGGCCCAGGCCAGCAGGGCGTGCACCCTGGCGGTCGTCTCCCAGTCCACGCCCATCCGCGGCACATCGCTGCTGTCGCCCGCGTGAGGGCCCGCGCCCGTCACCATGGTGCCGACGACGATCAGCACCGCGGACACGGCGGTCAGCGCCGCCGCGAGCCGCCGGATCCGCGCTCCGGCCAGCGGGCGCGGCACGTCGTCGCCCTCGCGGGCGCGCAGCCAGGTGACGGTGGTGACCGTGATGAGCACGCTGGCGAGCAGGAAGTGCGCGGCGACGGTGTACGGGTTCAGCCGCAGCAGCACCGTCACACCGCCCAGCAGGCCGTTGGCGACGACCAGCCAGAACTGCGACCAGGCCAGTCGTGACAGGCCCCGGCGGCGCGGCCTCGCCGAGCGGACCGCGACGATCGCCCAGCCGACGGCGGCGCACAGCACGTACGTCAGCAGGCGGTTGCCGAACTCGATGGCGCCGTGCAGCCCCATCTCGGGTGTGGCGACCAGGCTGTCCCCGCTGCACTTGGGCCAGGTGTCGCATCCCAGCCCCGAGCCGGTCAGCCGCACCACCCCGCCGGTGACCACGATGAGCACGCTCAGGACGAGCGCGGTCAGGGTGGCGCGCTCCACGGTGCGCTGGGCGGGGGTCCAGCGCCTGGCGACGTACGCGACGGGGTTTCGCGCGAATTCGAGCAGATTGGGCACGGACACCATGGTAGGCGGGTGCTTGTGCAAGCTTTCACGAGGGGGCGCGCTCCCCGTGCCAGGTGCCGCACACGGGCGCGGCGCGTTTCCCCCGGCGGGAGAACGGTGGGGAACCGTCATTCCCACCGGAAGAAGCGGGCCGCGGCGGCCAGGCCCACCACCGCCCACACGCCCAGGACCGCCAGGTTCGCCCAGGGCATCCCGGCCCCGTCCCGCAGCACCTCGCGCAGCCCCTCGGAGAGCGCGGAGATCGGCAGCAGTTCCAGCACCCCGCGCACCGGCTCGGGGAACTTCTCCAGCGGTACCACCACGCCGCCGCCGACCAGCAGCAGGACGAAGACGAGATTGGCCGCCGCCAGCGTCGCCTCGGCCCGCAGCGTCCCGGCCATGAGCAGTCCGAGGCCGGAGAACGCCGCCGTCCCGGCGACCAGCAGCAGCGCCACGGCGAGCGGACCGCCGTGCGGCGACCACCCCAGTGCCAGGGCCACCGACGCCAGCAGCACCACCTGCAGCACCTCGGTGACCAGCACCGCGCACGTCTTGGCGGCCATCAGCCCCCAGCGGGGCAGCGGAGACGCGGCCAGCCGCTTGAGGACGCCGTAGCGCCGCTCGAAGCCGGTGGAGATCGCCTGTCCGGTGAAGGCGGTCGAGAGCACGGCCAGCGCCAGCACGCCCGGCGCCAGGAAGTCCACGCGCCCGCCTCCGTCGTTCCCCTCCCCGGCCAGGTCCACGATGTCCACCGCGCTGAACAGCACCAGCAGCAGGGTGGGGATGAAGATCGTCAGCACAAGCTGCTCGCCGTGCCGCAGCAGCAGCCGCGTCTCCAGCGCGGCCTGTGCGGCGATCATCCGCGGCAGCGGGGCCGCGCCGGGGGCGGGGGCGTATGCGCCCGGCCCGGTGTTCTCCGTGCTCACGACCGCAGCTCCTTGCCCGTCAGGTCCAGGAAGACATCCTCCAGCGTGCGCCGCTCCACCGCGATGCCGTCCGGCATCACCCCGTTCTGCGCGCACCAGGACGTCACCGTGGCCAGGAGCTGGGGATCGACGGTGCCGGTCAGGCGGTACGAGCCCGGGGCCGTCTCGGCGGCGGTGGTGTCCGGCGGCAGCGCCTTGAGCAGCGAGGCCAGATCGAGGCCGGGGCGTCCGGTGAAGCTCAGGGTGTTCTCGGCGCCGCCGCGGCACAGCTCCTCGGGGGTGCCCCGCGCGATCACCCGGCCCTCGTCGATGATCACGACGTCGTCGGCCAGGGTCTCGGCCTCGTCCATGAAGTGGGTGCTCAGCACCGCCGTCACGCCGTCCGCGCGCAGCTCCCGCACCAGGTCCCAGGCGGAGCGGCGGGCCTGCGGATCCAGGCCTGCGGTCGGCTCGTCCAGGAAGACCAGCTCGGGCCGCCCGACGACGGCCATGGCCAGCGCCAGACGCTGCTGCTGGCCTCCGGACAGCCGCCGGTACGGGGTGCGGCCGCAGCCGGCCAGCCCCAGCCGTTCGATCAGCGCGCCGGTGTCCAGCGGGTGGGCGTGCAGCGCGGCCATGTGGCGCAGCATCTCCGCGGCGCGGACGGTGGGGTAGACCCCGCCGCTCTGGAGCATCACGCCGATCCGGGGCCGCAGCGCGGCGGCGTCGGCGACCGGGTCCAGGCCCAGGACGCGTACGGTCCCCGCATCCGCGCGGCGATAGCCCTCGCAGGTCTCGATGGTGGTGGTCTTGCCGGCCCCGTTGGGGCCGAGGACGGCGGTGACGGTGCCGCGTTCGACCGTGAGGTCCAGCCCGTCCACCGCCGTCCTGCTTCCGTACCGCTTCACCAGTCCCGCGACCTCGACGGCCGCCGTGTCTCGCATACGGGCGAGTCTAGGAGCCCGCGGGCGCGCCGCCCCCGCCGGGCCGCGCCGCAGGTGTTCCGGGTAAGGCACACCTTACGTGATGCATCCCATCCGGGCCGGTCAGGGCGCGGCTTGCCCGCCTCCCGGGAATTACGCAACAATGGCGTTGTGAAAAAGCGCACCCGCCGAACCGGCGGCCCGGCCGCGGCGGGCGGTGGTGCTGCGGACCCGGGGCGGAGTGAGGAGGCGCGAAGCACATGGCGACCCACCACGGCGGTGACACCCGCGCCCTTGGCCATCCGGCCCCGGACGAGCACCACGGCACGCGCAACAAGGTCGCGCGCTCCATCCTCGACCACGGCCCGTCCACCGCGGCCGAACTGGCCCAGCGGCTGGAGCTCACCCAGGCGGCGGTCCGCCGCCATCTGGACGCACTCGTCTCCGAGGGCGTCGTCGAGCCCCGCGAGAAGCGGGTCTACGGTTCGCGCGGCAGGGGCCGCCCCGCCAGGTCCTTCGCGCTCACCGACTACGGCCGCAGCGCCTTCGACCAGGCCTACGACCAGCTCGCCGTCGACGCCATGAGCTGGATAGCCCAGGCCGCGGGCGGCGGCGAGAAGGGGCGGGCCGCGGTCGCGGACTTCGCCCGCGCCCGGGTCGCCGCCCAGGCCGAGCGGTACCGCGCCGAGCTGGAACGGGCCGCACCCGAGGAGAGGGCCAGGGTTCTGGCCGAGGCCCTGTCCAAGGACGGGTACGCTGCCACCGCGCGCGGCGCGCCCGCCTCCAGCGGAGAGCAGCTCTGCCAGCACCACTGCCCGGTGGCGCATGCCGCCGAGCAGTTCCCGCAGCTGTGCGAGGCGGAGACGGAGGTCTTCTCCCGCCTGCTCGGCACCCATGTGCAGCGTCTGGCCACCATCGCCCACGGCGACGGGGTGTGCACGACGTTCATCCCCGGAGCGGCTTCCGGGGCCGCACCCGGGGCACCCAAGACATCCAAGACCACCGCAGCGACAGCATCTGCAAGCACAGCCGGGAGGAACCCCGCATGACTCTCCCCACGGAGACTGCCCACCCTGAGCTGGAGGGCCTGGGCAAGTACGAGTACGGCTGGGCCGACCCGGACTCCGCCGGCGCCTCGGCCAAGCGCGGCCTCTCCGAGGAGGTCGTCCGCGACATCTCGGACAAGAAGTCCGAGCCGGAGTGGATGCTGAAGCTCCGCATGAAGGGCCTGAAGCTCTTCGAGAAGAAGCCCATGCCGAACTGGGGCTCCGACCTGAGCGGCATCGACTTCGACAACATCAAGTACTTCGTGCGGTCCACCGAGAAGCAGGCCCAGAGCTGGGAGGACCTGCCGGAGGACATCAAGAACACCTACGACAAGCTTGGCATCCCCGAGGCCGAGAAGCAGCGCCTGGTCGCCGGCGTCGCCGCCCAGTACGAGTCCGAGGTGGTCTACCACCAGATCCGCGAGGACCTGGAGAAGCAGGGCGTCCTCTTCCTGGACACCGACACCGCGCTCAGGGAGCACCCGGAGCTGTTCCAGGAGTACTTCGGCACCGTCATCCCGGCCGGCGACAACAAGTTCGCCGCGCTGAACACCGCGGTGTGGTCCGGCGGCTCGTTCATCTACGTGCCCAAGGGCGTCCACGTGGACATCCCGCTCCAGGCCTACTTCCGGATCAACACCGAGAACATGGGCCAGTTCGAGCGGACGCTGATCATCGTCGACGAGGACGCCTACGTCCACTACGTCGAGGGCTGCACCGCGCCGATCTACCAGTCCGACTCGCTGCACTCGGCGGTCGTGGAGATCATCGTCAAGAAGGGCGCCCGCTGCCGCTACACGACCATCCAGAACTGGTCGAACAACGTGTACAACCTGGTCACCAAGCGCGCCGTGGCCTACGAGGGCGCGACGATGGAGTGGGTCGACGGCAACATCGGCTCCAAGGTGACCATGAAGTACCCGGCCGTCTACCTGATGGGCGAGCACGCCAAGGGCGAGACCCTCTCGATCGCCTTCGCGGGCGAGGGCCAGCACCAGGACGCCGGTGCCAAGATGGTGCACATGGCGCCCAACACCTCCTCCAACATCGTCTCCAAGTCGGTGGCACGGGGCGGCGGCCGCACCTCCTACCGCGGCCTGATCGAGATCGGCGAGGGTGCCGAGAACTCCAGGTCCAACGTGCTGTGCGACGCGCTGCTGGTGGACACCATCTCGCGCTCGGACACCTACCCCTACGTCGACGTCCGCGAGGACGACGTGACGATGGGCCACGAGGCGACGGTCTCCAAGGTCAGCGACGACCAGCTGTTCTACCTGATGCAGCGCGGTCTGTCCGAGGACGAGGCGATGGCGGTGATCGTGCGCGGCTTCGTCGAGCCGATCGCCAAGGAACTGCCCATGGAGTACGCCCTGGAACTCAACCGGCTGATCGAGCTGCAGATGGAGGGCGCGGTCGGCTGACCGCCCGGCCACCCGTCCTTCCCCCTCCATGACCGTGAGCCGGTCTCCGGGCGCCGACGAGCCCGGAGACCGGCGAACACAGAAGACAGAGAGTGAGCAACACGACAGCCATGGCTGAGGCTCAGAACATCCCGGCCGGGTCCACGACCGCCGGATCGATCGCGGTGGCGGCCGAGTCCACCGTCGCCACCCGGATGAGCGCGCCGCCGTCCTTCGACGTGGCGGACTTCCCGGTACCGCACGGCCGCGAGGAGGAGTGGCGCTTCACCCCGCTGGAGCGGCTGCGGGGCCTGCACGACGGCACCGCCGAGGCGGGCGGCGGCGTCAAGGTCGACGTCTCCGCGCCCGACGGCGTGACGGTGGAGACCGTCGGCCGCGACGACGCCCGGCTGGGCCGGGCCGGCAGGCCCGTCGACCGGGTCGCCGCCCAGGCCTACAGCGCCTTCGAGAAGGCCGCCGTCATCACCGTGCCCAGGGAGACCGCGCTCACCGAGCCGATCCGGGTGGGCATCCAGGGCCAGGGCGGTGTCTCCTTCGGGCACACCGTCTTCGAGCTGGGCGCCTTCGCCGAGGCCGTCGTCGTGATCGACCACACCGGCGACGGCGTGCGCGCCGCCAACGTCGAGTACGTGCTGGGCGACGGTGCCCGGCTGACGGTCGTCTCCGTGCAGGACTGGGACGACACGGCCGTGCACTGCTCCCAGCACAACGCGCTGGTCGGCCGTGACGCCACCTTCAAGTCCGTGGTCGTCACCTTCGGCGGCGACGTTGTGCGCCTCCACCCGCGCGTCAACTACGCCGGTCCCGGCGGCGAGGCCGAGCTGTACGGCCTGTACTTCACCGACGACGGCCAGCACCAGGAGCACCGCCTCTTCGTCGACCACGAGGCGTCGAACTGCCGCAGCAACGTCGTCTACAAGGGGGCCCTCCAGGGCCAGGACGCGCACGCGGTGTGGATCGGTGACGTGCTGATCCGCGCCTCGGCCACCGGTACCGACACCTACGAGCTCAACCGCAACCTCGTCCTCACCGACGGCGCGCGGGTGGACTCGGTGCCCAACCTGGAGATCGAGACCGGCGAGATCGTCGGAGCCGGCCACGCCTCGGCCACCGGCCGCTTCGACGACGAGCAGCTGTTCTACCTGATGGCGCGCGGCATCCCGGAGCAGGACGCCCGCCGCCTGGTGGTGCGCGGCTTCTTCGCCGAGCTGGTCCAGCAGATCGGCCTGCCCGACCTGCAGGACCGCCTCATCGCCAGGATCGAGGAAGAGCTGGAGGAGTCGGTCGCATGAGTACCGGAGAGAACACCGTGGACAACGCGGGCTTCGTCCGCGCCGCCTCGCTCGGCGAGCTGGAGGAGGACACTCCCAAACGGGTGGAGATCGGCGGCGTCCCGGTCTCGCTCATCCGAACAGGGGGAGAGGTCTTCGCGATCAACGACATCTGCTCGCACGCGAACGTCTCGCTCTCCGAGGGTGAGGTGGACGACTGCCACATCGAGTGCTGGCTGCACGGTTCCAGCTTCGACCTGCGCACCGGCAAGCCCGACGGACCGCCCGCCACGCGCCCCATCCCCGTATACCCCGTCAAGATCGAAGGAGACGGCCCCGACGCGGCCGTGCTCGTCTCCACCACCCAGGAGTCCTGAAGCCCCATGGCAACGCTTGAGATCCACGACCTGCACGTCTCCGTCGAAGCCGAGAACGGCCCCCGGGAGATCCTGCGCGGCGTCGACCTGACCGTGAAGCAGGGCGAGACGCACGCCATCATGGGCCCGAACGGCTCCGGCAAGTCCACCCTCGCCTACTCGCTGGCGGGTCACCCGAAGTACACGATCACCGGTGGCACCGTCACCCTGGACGGCGAGGACGTCCTGGAGATGAGCGTCGACGAGCGCGCCCGCGCCGGCGTCTTCCTCGCCATGCAGTACCCGGTCGAGGTGCCCGGCGTGTCCGTCTCCAACTTCCTGCGCACCGCCGCCACCGCCATCCGCGGCGAGGCCCCCAAGCTGCGCACCTGGGTCAAGGAGGTCAAGGAGGCCATGGAGCGCCTCAACATCGACCCTGCCTTCGCCGAGCGCAACGTCAACGAGGGCTTCTCCGGCGGTGAGAAGAAGCGACACGAGATCCTCCAGCTGGAGCTGCTCCGGCCGAGGATCGCGATCCTCGACGAGACCGACTCCGGCCTGGACGTCGACGCGCTGCGCGTCGTCTCCGAGGGCGTCAACCGCGTCCGTGAGGCCGGTGAGATCGGCACCCTGCTGATCACCCACTACACGCGTATCCTGCGCTACATCAAGCCCGACCACGTCCACGTCTTCACGGCCGGCCGGATCGCCGAGTCCGGCGGCCCGGAGCTGGCGGACAAGCTGGAGGAAGAGGGCTACGAGGCCTACGTCAAGGCCGGCCGGGCGGCATGAGCCGTATCCGCGGGGCCGCCGCGGCGGCCCCGCGCACCGACGGCGCCCCCGGCCCGGCCGGACGGGCGCGCAATGGGGTACCCACGGGGCGTGAGGCCCCGGGGGAGAACGGAGAAACACGAGCGTGACACAGTTGCCGGGCCTTCTCGACACGGACGCGATCCGCAAGGACTTCCCGCTGCTGGACCGCACGGTCCACGACGGGAAGAAGGTCGTGTACCTGGACAACGCGGCGACCTCCCAGAAGCCGAACCAGGTGCTCGACGCGCTGAACGACTACTACGCGCGGCACAACGCCAACGTCCACCGCGGCGTGCACGTGCTCGCCGAGGAGGCCACGGCGCTGTACGAGGGGGCGCGCGACAAGGTCGCCGCCTTCGTCAACGCCCCGAGCCGCGACGAGGTGATCTTCACCAAGAACGCCTCGGAGTCGCTCAACCTCGTGGCGAACATGCTCGGCTGGGCCGACGAGCCCTACCGCGTCGACGACCGGACCGAGATCGTCATCACGGAGATGGAGCACCACTCCAACATCGTGCCCTGGCAGCTGCTGGCGCAGCGCACGGGCGCGAAGCTGAAGTGGTTCGGCCTCACCGACGACGGCCGCCTGGACCTGTCGAACATCGACGAGGTCATCACCGAACGGACCAAGGTCGTCTCCTTCGTGCTGGTCTCCAACATCCTGGGCACGGTCAACCCGGTCGAGACGATCGTCCGCCGCGCCCAGGAGGTCGGCGCGCTGGTGGTGGTCGACGCCTCCCAGGCCGCCCCGCACATGGCGGTGGACGTCCAGGCGCTCCAGGCCGACTTCGTGGCCTTCACCGGCCACAAGATGTGCGGGCCGACCGGCATCGGTGTGCTGTGGGGCCGCCAGGAGCTGCTGGAGGACCTGCCGCCCTTCCTCGGCGGCGGCGAGATGATCGAGACCGTCTCGATGCACTCCTCCACCTACGCCCCCGCACCCCACAAGTTCGAGGCGGGTACGCCGCCGATCGCGCAGGCCGTCGGGCTGGGCGCCGCCGTGGACTACCTGACCTCGATCGGCATGGACCGCATCGCGGCCCACGAGCACGCGATCACCGAGTACGCGGTGCGCAGGCTCCAGGAGGTCCCCGGCCTGAAGATCATCGGCCCGCCCACGGCCGAGGACCGCGGCGCCGCGATCTCCTTCGCGCTCGGCGACATCCACCCCCACGACGTGGGCCAGGTGCTCGACGAGCAGGGCATCGCCGTCCGGGTCGGCCACCACTGCGCCAGGCCCGTCTGCCTCAGGTACGGAATTCCCGCGACCACCCGGGCGTCGTTCTATCTGTACTCCACCCCGGCGGAGGTCGACGCCCTGGTGGAGGGACTGGAACACGTACGGAACTTCTTCGGTTGATGTTCCGTGACCGACGACGGACGACCGCAGCGGCTGAAGGTGACTCGTGAAGCTTGACTCCATGTACCAGGACGTGATCCTGGACCACTACAAGCACCCGCACGGACGGGGGCTGCGCGACGGCGACGCCGAGGTGCACCACGTCAACCCGACGTGCGGCGACGAGATCACCCTGCGGGTGAGGATGGACGGCTCCACCGTCGCGGACGTCAGCTACGAGGGGCAGGGCTGCTCCATCAGCCAGGCCAGCGCCTCGGTGCTGAACGAACTGCTGGTCGGAAAGGATCTGACCGAGGCGCGCCGGGTTCAGGAGACCTTCCTGGAGCTGATGCAGTCCAGGGGCCGGATCGAGCCGGACGACGCGATGGAGGAGGTCCTGGAGGACGCGGTCGCGTTCGCCGGGGTCTCCAAGTACCCGGCACGCGTGAAGTGTGCCCTGCTGAGCTGGATGGCATGGAAGGACGCCACCGCCCAGGTCCTGGGTGACGGCTCCGCCGAGAACGAGGCCGGGCAGAAGGCCGAGGAGAGGACCGCATGAGCGAGACGCCGACCACGACGAAGCCGGCGAGCGAGGACGAGGTCCGCGAGGCGCTGTACGACGTGGTGGACCCCGAGCTGGGCATCGACGTCGTCAACCTGGGCCTGATCTACGGCATCCACGTCGACGACGACAACACCGCCACGCTGGACATGACGCTGACGTCCGCGGCCTGCCCGCTGACCGACGTGATCGAGGACCAGGCGAAGTCGGCGACCGACGGCATCGTCAGTGAACTGCGCATCAACTGGGTCTGGATGCCGCCGTGGGGCCCGGACAAGATCACCGACGAGGGCCGCGAGCAGCTCCGCGCACTCGGCTTCAACGTCTGAGACACCGGGCGGCGCCCGGGCGTCCAGCGCCCTCCCCGCCGGCCGGGCCCCTTCGCGGGCCCCGGCCGGCGGCGTGTGCGCGCCCGGGCGCCGCCCGGGGCGGGGACGGGGCGGTCGGCGGCCCCGCCGCCCCGCTGCGTAGCCTCGGCGCATGGTGTACCTGATGCTGACCTGCGCGATCCTGGCCGAGGTGCTGGCGACCACCTCGATGAAGTACAGCGACGGTTTCACCCGGCTGTGGCCCACCCTGGGGACCGCAGCCGGATACCTCGTCGCGTTCGCCCTGCTCGCGCAGACGCTCAAGACCATGTCAGTGGGCACCGCGTACGCGATCTGGTCGGGTGTCGGCACCGCGGCCATCGCCGTGATCGGCATGGTCTTCATCGGCGAGGCGGTCAACGCCGCCAGGATCACCGGAATCCTCCTGGTCATCGCCGGGGTGGTGGTCCTCAACCTCGGCGGCGGCGGCCACTGAGCGGCCCTGCTCACGCGTACCGGCCCGTCCGGCCCGTCCGGCCGGTGGGACCGGTTCGCGCTCGCGGAAGGTGTCCGGTTAGCGTTTGGCCATGACCGAAGCACCCGCATCCGCACCCCGTACGACCGGCGCAGTCGCCGCCGGACTGGCCACCGTCGCGCTGGAGGGGGGCTCCGTACTCGACACCTGGTTCCCCGCGCCCGAGCTGACCGACGCGCCCGGCCCCGCCGGTACCGAGCGGCTGAGCGCCGGACGCGCCGCCGAGCTGCTGGGCGACGCCGCGCCGCAGGCCCTGGGCCCGGACCGGGTCCGCGGCGTCGAGGTCATCGCCGTCCGCACCGTCATCGCCTCGCTGGACGACAAGCCCCTGGACGCGCACGACGCCTATCTGCGGCTGCACCTGCTCAGCCACCGCCTGGTGCGGCCGCACGGCCAGAACCTGGACGGGATCTTCGGTCTGCTCGCCAACGTGGCCTGGAGCAATCTCGGGCCCGTCCCCGTCGAGAGGGCCGAGCAGGCCCGTCTCGCCGCCCGCGCCGAGGGCAGGCAGCTCACGGTCACCAGCGTCGACAAGTTCCCCCGGATGACCGACTACGTCATCCCCAAGGGCGTGCGCATCGGCGACGCCGACCGGGTGCGTCTGGGCGCCCACCTCGCCTCCGGCACCACCGTGATGCACGAGGGCTTCGTCAACTTCAACGCCGGGACGCTGGGCACCTCCATGGTCGAGGGCCGCATCAGCGCGGGCGTCGTCGTCGACGACGGCTCCGACATCGGCGGCGGCGCCTCGATCATGGGCACCCTCTCCGGTGGCGGCAAGCAGACCATCTCCATCGGCAGGCGCTGCCTGCTGGGCGCCGAGGCCGGCATCGGCATCTCGCTGGGCGACGACTGCATCGTGGAGGCGGGCCTGTACCTGACGGCCGGCACCCGCGTCGCCCTGCCCGACGGCAAGGTCGTCAAGGCGCTGGAGATGTCCGGCGCGAACAACCTCCTCTTCCGCCGCAACTCCACCACCGGAGCCGTCGAGGCCCTCCAGCGGTCCGGCTCCTGGGGCGGTCTGAACGAGGCCCTGCACAGCCACAACTGACGCCGCACCGGGCACACCCCGGCGCCGGGGAACCGGCCGGGCCCGCCGCTCCCACCGGGCGGCGGGCCCGTTACGCTGTGCGGCCATGGGCGATCTCATGACCGGGGTGCGGTACCTGGGGCAGGGCCAGAAGTGGGTCCTGCGCAACGGACGGTGGTTCGGCTTCGGGCTGCTGCCCGCACTCATCACCCTGGTCCTCTACACGGCGGTCCTGGTCGCCCTCGGCTTCTGGGCCGACGACCTGGCCGCCTGGGCCACACCGTTCGCCGACGACTGGTCCTCGCCCTGGGCCGGGCTGCTGCGCGGCACGTTCACCGTGCTGCTGTTCGCCGGCGGCCTGCTGATGGCGGTGCTCACCTTCACCGCCGTCACCCTGCTCGTCGGAGACCCCTTCTACGAGTCCCTGTCGGAGAAGGTCGAGGAGTCCGAGGGCGGCTGCCCCGAGGGCCCGGACGTCTCGCTGCTGCGCGGGCTGTGGATCTCCCTGTGCGACAGCCTCTACGTCCTGGTGCGGGCCCTGGCCTTCGGCGTGGTGCTGTTCCTGCTCGGCTTCGTCCCCGTCGCCGGCCAGACCGTCGTGCCCGTCGCCGGCCTCGCCGTCTCGGGGTTCTTCCTGACGCTGGAACTCACCTCGGTCGCCATGCAGCGCCGTGACATCCCCGTCCGCGAGCGGCTGCGGATGCTGCGCGGACGCAAGGCGCTCGCGGTCGGCTTCGGGGCACCGCTGGCACTGTGCTTCCTGGTGCCGCTGGCCGCGGTCCTCCTGATGCCGGGCGCGGTCGCGGGCGCCGCCCTCCTGGTGCGGGACCTGGCGGGTGCGCCCGCGGCCGGGGAGCAGGCCGCGGGGGAGCCGCAGGGGCCGTACGGGCCGCAGGGGACGTGGGCCGAGCCGGGCGGACCGGGCGGACCGGGCGGACCGGCCTGATCACGCCCGGGGGCACCGGTCCGGATCACCGGGACAGCGTCTCCCTGAGGGTGTCGGCCAGCCGCGCGGTCAGCGCCTCGTCGGCCGGCAGCAGCGGCGGGCGCACCGGGCCGCCCGGCAGTCCCGCCGCCGCGAACAGCGCCTTGACCGAGACCGCGCCGGGCACCTGGGACATCATCGCGTCGACCAGCGGCACCAGGGTCTGATGGCGCCGGGCGGCCTCGGCATGGTCGCCGGCGTCGAAGGCGTCCAGGACGCCGCGTACGGCCGGACCCGCCACGTTGGCGACCGTGCTCACGCAGCCGTGGGCGCCGATCGCGCGCAGCGGCAGGTTCGCCTCCTCGCAGCCGGAGTAGTGGGCAAGCCCGGTGGAGGCCAGCACCTTCGCCGTTTTCAGCAGGTCGTGGGCGCAGTCCTCGACCGCGCGGATGCGCGGGTGCCGCGCGAGCCGGGACAGCGTCTCCACCGTCAGCGCGGTGCCCGTCCCGGTGCGGGCGGGGGCGTCCTGGAGCATCACCGGCAGCTCGGTGGCGTCGGCGACGGCGGCCAGATGGCGGGCGACGGCCTCCTGGGCGGGGCGGGGGCAGTACGGCGTGACGACCAGCAGGCCGTGGGCGCCCGCCTCCTCGGCGGCCCGCGCCAGTTCCATCGAGTGCCGGGTGTCGGCGGAACCGACGCCGGCGACGATCCGGGCCCGGTCGCCGACCTCCTCGGCCACGGCCCGTACCAGCGCGGTCTTCTCGTCGTCGGAGGTGGTCGGCGACTCGCCGGCGGTGCCGCTGAGCACCAGGGCGTCGCAGCCGGCCCGGTCCACCAGATGGGCGGCCAGCCGCCGGGCGCCGGGGAGGTCCAGGACGCCGGAGGGGTCGAACGGAGTGATCATGGCGGCGGCGACGCGGCCGAAGGGGGAGTCGGGCATGGGGGCGAGTCTGGCTCACACGGAAACGGCCGGTCCAACCGGCCCGGTCAGCGGTCGCTCCGGCCCGAGTCGCGTTCCCGGGGGGGGGGGGGGGGGACTCGTCGGTGCGCAGAACCATTCCGGCAGGAGCCTCCCGCAGATCGATCCCCTCCCCGAAGCCGACGGTCAGGTGGCTGCGGTACTCGTTCTCCTCGGGGCGGGTGAACAGGTGGCACTGCCCGCTGTACGGATCGACGATCGGACAGGCGGGAACTCCGGCGTCGGCGTACGCCTCGTGTTTCTTCCCGTAGTCGTTCTCCCCGGTACGGCCCGTGCCGGGGAATGTGCCGGCCGTGCCGCCTCCCCGGGAAAGGGGAGGCGGCACGGCCGGCGCTCACGGGGATGCCCCGCCTCAGGGGCGGAAGCGGATCACCTGGGGGTCGTGGTCGCTCGCCTGGTCGGCGAACTCCGCGTTGACGTGCACGATGTCGTAGTCGAAGCGGCGGATGCCCGGGGAGACCAGGGTCTGGTCCAGCACCTGGGCGTTGCCGTCGTAGACGTAGGTGTAGCGATCGTCCTCGGGCAGCGAGAGCACCGCGCTGCGCAGCGCGCCGCCCGCGGTCAGCTCGCGGGTGGTGGCGGAGAACTCGAAGTCGTTGATGTCGCCGAGGACGACGACGTTCGCCTTCCGCTGCACCGCCAGCACCTGCCGTACGAAGTGGTTGACCACCCTCGCCTGCGCGGTGCGCTGGACCTCGGAGGAGCGGACGGGCGGCTGGACGGCCGCGTGCAGGGACTGGTCGCCGCCCTTGGAGGCGAAGTGGTTGGCGACCACGATGACGGTGCGGCCGCGGAAGCGGAACTCGCCGGCCAGCGGCTTGCGGCTGTCCTCCCAGGCCGTGTCGTTCGGCGCGACGCGGGCGGGGGAGTGGGTCAGCACGGCCCGGCCGCGCTCGCGCTCCACGCCGACCGCGGTGGTGGCGTCACCGCCGGGCCGGTCCACGAAGGAGACCCGCTCGGGGTTGAAGAGGAAGACGTTGCGGATGTTGCCGCCGGGCCGGCCGCCGTCGGCGTCGTCGACCGGGTCGACGACGCGCCACTCGTAGCGCGGGCCGCCCGCGGCCGCGATGGCGTCGGTGAGCTTCGCGAGCGTGGCGCCGGCGGAGACCACCTCGTCGTTCACCGGGCCGTTGTCGTCCTGGATCTCCTCCAGGGCGACGATGTCGGGGGAGGCGAGGCTGTCCACCACGCCCCGGGCCAGCCGGTCGAACTTCTCCTGGCCGTTGCCGGGGTGGAGGTTCTCCACGTTGTAGGTGGCCACGGCCAGTTCGCCGCGGCGCTGGGCGCGGGTGCGCTCGCGCTCCGGGCCGCGGTCCTCGACCTCGCCCAGCTCGCGGGCGGCCACCAGGTAGCCGCCGTACTGCTCGTAGTCCAGCGGGCCGGTGGTGGCGCCGGCCAGCACGTCGCCGGTGTCCGCGGTGGGGAAGGGCTCCTGGGACAGCGGGGTGAGCGACTCGATCTTGAGGCGGCCGGAGTTCTGCTCGCCGTAGCCGCCGTAGACGGTGCCGCCGCGTGCCGAGGGGTTCTGCTCCGGCCTGACGGTCACCCACAGTTCGGCGTACCGGGTGCTGGGGCCGGTCACGCGGGCGTCGCGGACCTGCACGTCCATGCCCTCCAGGGACTCGTACAGGTCCAGCGCGTAGGTCCCGGGGCGCAGTTCGAGCCCCTCGATGCTCCCGCCCGCGGCCGGGTCGCCCTGGGGCGCGTACGCCTCGGGGACGGAGGCGGGGTCCAGGGCCACCGGGGCGGGCAGGGGGTTGCCGGAGGAGACCACGGTCACCTGGGGCCGGGATATCTGGGTGAGGGTCTGGTTGCCCGACGAGTTGCCGCCGGGGCGGTACTCGGTGACCGTGCCCGAGACGCTCACCAGATCGCCGACGGCCACCCGGGGGGTGGAGCCGGTGTAGACGAAAAGGCCCTCGCTGGTGGCCGGATCCCCGTCGGGGGCGGTGTCCTGCATCCAGAAGCCGCGCGAGCCGTAGGCGCGCACGCCAGTGACGACGCCGGACACCTGCGCCACCTGCTCGCCGGCCAGCGGCGAGGTGCGGGTGGTGCCCTGGACGTCGTGGATGCGGACCGCGCCGGCCGGTTCCGCCGCCGAGGCGGGGACGGCCAGCAGCGTTGAGGTCAGGGCCGCGACGGTGAGTGCGGCGGTACGGGCCGCCTGGGATCTGCTCAAGGGGTTCCTCCGGGACGGTGCTGTGGGTGCCGGGCGTGCCGGGCTTACTGGGTGCACAGGGAGGGAAAGCCGGAGTGCGGTGCCGGGGGCGGGGCGACCGGTTCCACCGCCCCCCGGCCCCGCCTCCGGCACCGGTGGAGCCGGTGACGCTGCCCGTGGTTCGCACTGTGCGGTTTCTACGCGCGTAACGTGCCGCTCTGGTCAGGTGCTTGTCAAGCAACTACCGGTGTACGCGGGCGGAAGGGCCGGTGAACCGGACGGTGGGCGCGGAAGCCGTCTACGCTGGGGCAGCGATCACAACGCCCGCCTCATCGAATCGAGGAGCGCCTCCCACATGACCGGTGACGACCGTCCCACCGTGCCGCCCGTACGGCTGCCCGCCGAAGCCGAACTGGCGCGGGACGCGCTGGCCTCACCGCTGCTGTCCCGGGCCGCCCGGCTCGCGCGCTGGGCCGGGGAGGGGGTCCTGGTCGGCGCCGGGGGCGAGCTGTCCGACGAGTCGCTGGAGCGGGCCGCCGCCCACCTCGGCCTCGACGGCGAGGAGGACGGGCTCGCGCATGCCGAGCAGGCATGGGACACGGCCCTGGACACCGGCCTGCTGGAGATCCGCGAGGGCGAAGGGACTGACGAGAACGGCGGGAACGACGGGGACGGGGAGGGCACGGCGACCCCCGGGGAGGAGCTTTCCCTGCTCACCGGGGGCGCCCCCGGTGACGTACTGGGCATCTGGCTCGACGGCCTGGAGGCGGCCCTCGCGGACGCCGCCGCCCCCGCCCTGGAGGATCTGCTCGGCGAACTGGGTGCCGAGGTCGAGGACGGCCGGATCGATCCGGACTCCCTCGACCTCGACGCGCTGGACTGGGACCCGGAGGAGGAGGCCGACTTCCTCGACGGCGCCCTGGGCAACCTCTACGTCCTGACCGCGACCGACCCCGCCGTGACGGCCGGGGCGATGGTGCCGCTGCCGGTGCTCGCCGCCTCGATGGTCGCCCCGGAGGACATGGAGCACCCCACCGACTCCGTTCTGGAGGACGTCTCGACGGCGATGGTGAGGCTGGACGAGCAGTTCCGGATGCTGGAGCCGGCCGGGATCGTCGACTACAGGCCCGTTGACGAGGCCCTGATCGAGGAGGCCGACGGCGACGGCACCGGCGGACTCGACGACTCCGATGGTCCGGACGAGGAGGACGTGGCCCGCTACGGCATGGTCCGCCTGACCCCGCTCGGCCTGTACGGCGTGCGGCAGCGGCTGCTGGAGGCGGGTGTCCACGCCCCGGTCGTGGGCGATCTGGCACAGGAGGGCGCCGAGAAGCTGCTGGCCGCCCTGCCCGGCCACGGGGAGGAGGCGGCCCGCCACGAGATCGAGCTGTGGCTCACCCGGCGTGCCCCCCTGGAGGCCGCCCGCGAACTCCTCGCCGCCGCCCGGGGCGACGACCGGGACGCGCCGCGCCGCCGCCTGGCCTGCCAGCAGGCCCTCTCGATCACCGGCGCGGAGGCCGAGCCCGCCCTGCGTGAGGTCCTCGACGACGGCCACCTGGGCGGACTGGCCCGGGTGTGGCTCTCCGAGCGGGGCTTCGCCGACGTGCCGGCGCCGTCGGAGGAGATGGTGTTCTGGCTGACCGTGGACACCCTGGCCGCCCAACTGGCCACCGAGGAGGGCGGGGACGATTCGGAGGAGCTGCGCGAACTGGTGCGGGGCCTGGTCGACCAGCACAGCGGCTTCTTCGACAAGGCGTGGCGCGTCGACCACCCGGCGACCGGGGAGGTGCTGGAGGCGATGAGCCGTGTGCACCCCGACCGCAAGGCGGCGAAGGACGCCCGCAAGGCTGCGTACAGGGCGCGGTCGCGCGGCTGAGCCGACCGGTTCGGCCCGTGTTCAACCCGCGTTCGCCGGAGGGCGGGATCGTGGTCGGCGCCGTGCCATCGCGCAGAGCCGACGGGAGGGACGACGCCGACCAGCAGCGAAGTCGGTCGCCCAGACCTCAGCAGGCGGTCGGTCGTGGCCGGGGCCGGGATCGCCCTCACCGGCGGTGCGGGCATCCTGGCCGGCACCCCGGGCGCCTCCGGCGCCCCGGACCGCGACGACCGTGACGGACACCGCGGGCGGCCGGAGAGCGGCGCACCGCGGGGCTACGGTCCGCTGGTGCCCGACCCCGAGGGGGTGCTCGCCCTGCCGCGGGCTTCTCGTACCGCGTCCTCACGCACTGCGGGGTCACCCGGCTGGAGACCGGTGAGCCCACCCCGGCCAGGCACGACGGCACCGCCGCCTTCGACGGGCCCCGGGGCAGGACGCTGCTGGTCAACAACCACGAGCTGAAGGGCCCCCGCGGCGACTGGGAGTACCCGGTTCCGCTCGCCGAGGGACTGGTCTACGACCCGGCCGCCGCGGGGGGCTGCACGGTCGTGGAGGTCTCGCACGACGGGGAGAAGCTCGCCGAGTGGGTGGGCATCGCCGGCACCTCCACCAACTGCGCGGGCGGGGTGACCCCCTGGGGCACCTGGCCGACCTGCGAGGAGAACTCCGACCGGGCCGGCGAGAGGGGCATGACCCGCGACCACGGCTACGTCTTCGAGGTCGACCCGCGCGACCGGCGCGCCGGCCGCGACCCCCGGCCCGTCAAGGCGCTGGGCCGCTTCGACCACGAGGCCGTCGTCGTGGACCCGCGGCGCGGCCACATGTATCTGACGGAGGACGACTCCGGTCCCAACGGCCTGTTCTACCGGTGGGTGCCGCCGCACGGCTTCCGGCACGGACGGGGGATGCTGCGCTCACTGGCCGACGACGCGGGTGTCCTCCAGGCGTTCCGCTGCTTCGACTCCGGCGGCCGCTTCGTCGACGACCTCTCCCGCGCGGTGCAGCCCGGCACGGTCTACGGGGTGGACTGGGTGGACCTCCCCGACCGCGACGCCCGCGAGGTGCCCGTCCGCAGGCAGTTCACCAGGAGCGAGGTCACCCGCGCCCGCAAGCTGGAGGGCATGTGGTGGGCCGACGGCGGAGCGTACGTGGTGGCCTCCTACGCCCGTGACGGGGACAGTCCCGGCGATCCCCACGACGGCCAGGTGTGGTTCTACGACCCCCGGCGCCGCACCCTCACGCTCGGGCTGCGCTTCGGGGCCAACCGCGAACCGCACGAGCCCGGCGGTCTCGACGGCCCGGACAACATCACGGTCTCACCGTACGGCGGGGTGATCATCGCCGAGGACGGCGAGGGGCTCCAGCACCTGATGGCCGCGGACGACCGCGGCAGGGCGTTCCCGATCGCGCGCAACGAGGTGAACATCGGCACGGAGGAGGAGCCGGAGTACAGCGAGTTCGCCGGGGTCTGCTTCTCGGGGGACGGCCGGACGCTGTTCGCCGGGATCCAGGAGCCCGGCGTCCTGCTGGCGATCACCGGCCCCTGGCGGCGCCACTGAGCAGCCACCGCGCCGTCGCCGGGCCGCTCTCACCGGCGGTCCGGACGGAGGCGGGGAGCGCATGGAAGTGCCCGCGGGAGATCGTCTCCCGCGGGCACTTCCATGCCGGTGTCGGTGCCGGGCCGACACCGCGTACGGTGCCGGCCCGCAGCCGTGCGCGGCTTCAGGCGGCGGCGGTCATCCCGGGCCGCTCGGCCGCCCGCCACAGGCTCCGCAGCCGGTCCAGCTCGGCGAGCTCCGCCCGGGACCAGGGACGGTCTCCGTGGGCGCGGACGAAGGCGCGGAGCGCCTCGTTCGCCTGGGCGGGGGTCAGGGGCCCGGAAGCCGGGTGTCCTTGCTCGGGAGTGGTGGACATATGACCAGCGTAGGGGCTGGGTGTGACAGCGGCGGATCCCCCCGGTTTCCCTTCCGTCGCGTAATTCAAACCTCAATCGCTCCACAAATGCCCGAAATGGCCCCTGACCTGCGAATATGGCTGTCGGTGCGGGGAGTTGGACCTACCGGGCCGGTCGGCGGATGCGATGGATGTCACTCCCGCCGGCTCTCCCGCGGTGCGGCCGGTATCCCGCGGCAAGGGTCTTCACGACTCCTGCGCGACTTCCGCGCGACCCGACCCCGCTCCCTCTCCGCCCTCCTGCGGCCGGCACTCCCGGTACCGGCTCTCCTACAGGGCCGCGCCGCCCGGCTTCACCATGCCGCGGACGGTGCGGGAGTCCACGTAGTCACCCAGCGCCGTCATCTCCCACTCGCCCGAGAACTGGCGGATCAGCTTGCACATCAGCACGCCCGTGCGCGATTCGGAGCCGGTCAGGTCGAAGCGGACCAGCTCCTCGCCGGTGGCGGCGTCCAGCAGTCGGCAGTACGCCTTGGCGACCTCGGTGAACTTCTGCCCGGAGAAGGAGTTGACCGTGAAGACCAGCCCCGTCACCTGCGGCGGCAGACCCCCCAGGTGGACGGTGATGGCCTCGTCGTCGCCCGCGCCCTCACCGGTGAGGTTGTCGCCGGAGTGCTGGATCGCCCCGTTCAGGATGGCGAGCTTGCCGAAATAGCAGTTGTCGATCTTCTTTCGGTTGGCGTCGTAGGCGATGACCGACGCGTCGAGGTCGACGTTCTTGCCGCGGAAGGCGGGCTCCCAGCCCAGGCCCATCCGGACCGAGGCCAGCAGCGGTTTGCCGCCCTTGACCAGGGAGACGGTCTCGTGCTTTCGCAGGTCCACCCGGCCCTTGTCCAGGTTGATCTTTCCGGCGGCGGCAGCGGGGGCGGCGGGCGCGGGCGCGGGCGCAGGAGTGGCAGTGGGAGCGGCGGCGGGCGG
Source organism: Streptomyces shinuiensis (assembly GCF_043660855.1). NCBI lineage: Bacteria > Bacillati > Actinomycetota > Actinomycetes > Kitasatosporales > Streptomycetaceae > Streptomyces > Streptomyces shinuiensis. Next base: position 4,722,477 of record NZ_JBIHML010000001.1, read on the forward strand.
CGCGGCCGGCATGACCGGAGCCGCGGGCGCGGCGGGCTCCTCCACCGTCACGCCGAAGTCCGTGGCGATGCCCGCCAGCCCGTTGGCGTACCCCTGGCCGACCGCGCGGACCTTCCAGGCACCGCCCCTGCGGTACACCTCGACCACCACCAGTGCCGTCTCCGGACCCAGCCGGGGCGGGGTGAAGGTGGCCACCACCGCGCCGCTCGCCGCGTCCCGAACGGTCGCGGTGGGCTCGGTGCCGGCGAAGGTCGCGCCCGGGGCGTCGAGACTGGCCGTCACAACGATCTTCTCGATGCCGGCGGGCACCGCGGTGGTGTCCACGGTGACGGTGTCGAGGCCGCCCGCGGAACTGTGGGCCACCCCCGGGGCGGAGGGTTGGTTGTAGAAGACGAAGTCGTCGTCGGAGCGCACCTTCCCGTCGGCGGCGATCAGCAGGCCGGAGACGTCGAGCCGCGCCGGCGCGGTGACGTCCACCGCCACACGCGCGGTGGGCAGCGGAAGGTTCGAACCGGGAGTCATTGCAGTCATGGCCCGGATAACGGACCGGGTCGCTTTACGGTTCCATTACCTCTGCCGCCCGGGGCACCCCGGGCCTCAGTTGGGCGGGCGTGAGTGCCCGAAGAGCAGACGGTAGGCGATCAGCAGCACCAGGGAACCGCCGACCGCCGAGACCCACAGGGCCGGGTCGTAGAAGTCCCGCTCCACCGGGCGGTCCAGATAGGTCGCCGACAGCCAGCCGCCCACGAAAGCCCCGACGATGCCGATGAGCGTGGTGCCCACCAGTCCGCCCGGGTCGCGGCCGGGCAGCAGGATCTTGGCGACGACCCCCGTGACCAGTCCGAGCACCAGCCAGCTCACGATGTCCACGATCGAACCCCTCCCCGCCGCGGGCCCCCGCCCGCGGTCCGTGATCTTCGCGGGCCATCATGCCCGAACGGGGGCGCCCTCGAACACCTTCCGGCCGGGCGGCGGAAGCGGTGCGGAACGCGCCGCCCCGGCGTGCGTGCCCCGGGCCGTCCGGCGGCTCGTGCCCCGGGGCCGCACCGGGTCCGCGGCCGCACGGCGGCGTCGACGGGCATGCCGTACGGAGGCGGGCGTCGTCATCTCACCACTGAGCCCCGTTCATGTCCATGAGAGCGCCGGGGAGTCCGGCCGGACCCCGCCTGGATCCCGCCAGGGATGCCATGGTGCGGAAGCCGATGCTCAGGGCCCGGATCCCGGGAAGCGGACGAATTCGACGCACTGTTCAGATACACGTACATGTGACACCTCCATGGACGACTGTACGGGAGTGGGTGAGGCTGTCGCGGTCCGGTTCTGTGATCTACCCTTCGCCCGTCCCGCCCGTCCGAACCCGTCTCACACCAAGGAGCCGCCGATGCGCGCTTCCGCGTTCGTCTACCCCTGGGACGTCGTCGGTGACCCGGCCGCCGCCCGCCGGATCGCCGATCTCGGCGTCGAGCAGGTCACCCTCGCCTCCGCCTACCACTCCACCAGGGCGCTCACCCCCCGCCATCCGCGCCACCGCGTCGTCGCCGCCCGGCACTCCGCCGTCTACTACCCGGTGGACCCGGCCCGCTGGGAGAGCCGGAGGCTGCGTCCGTACACGCAGGACTGGGTCGCGGGCGAGGACCCGTACGGCGAGGCCGCGGCCGCTCTGGCCGATGCCGGACTGGAGGTGCACTCCTGGGTGATCCTCGCCCACAACACCCGGCTCGGCGGCGAGCACCCGCATCTGACCGTGCGCAACGCCTACGGCGACCGCTACCCCTGGGCGCCCTGCATCGCGCGGGAGGAGGTGCGCGCCTACGCCGCCGCCCTGGCCGCCGAGGCCGCCGTACGGCCCGGCGCGCGCGGGGTGGAACTGGAGTCCTGCGGCTGGTACGGGCTGGGGCACCTGAGCGCCCACGACAAGACCGGCGGGGTGCGGCTGGGTGGGGCCGGCCGGTACCTGATGTCGCTGTGCTTCTGTCCGGAGTGCGAGGCGGGGTACGCCGCGCACGGCGCCGACCCCGAGCGGCTGCTGCGTGCCACGGCCGGAGCGCTGGAGCCGCTGTGGCGCGGGGAGCGCGAGGAGGCCGCCGGCGGCGGACGCGCCCGGGAGTGGGAGGAGGTGGAGAAGCTGCTGGGGCAGGAGCTCGCACGGGCCGCCGCGAGCTGGCGCGAACAGGTAGCGAGCGCTTTCCAAGCCGAGGTCGTGACAGCCGTGCGGAAGGCCGCCGCGGCCCGGCGGACGGAAGGATTCCGGGTGCTGCTGCACGCCGATCCGGCGCCCCACCGCTGCGGCGCCGACGTCGGCGTGGACCCCGCGGGCGTCCTCGCCCTGGCCGACGGGGTGGTGCTGCCGTGCACCGGGGACGGTGCCGAACGTGAGGCCGTCCTGGCACCTTTCGGCCCCCACCGGACCCCCTCCACCGTGCTCGCCGCTAACCTCACGGTGGTCGGCGGGATGGGCGGGCGCCCCGCGGAGCTGGCCGGGGACGCCGCGCACGCCCGGGAGCTGGGGGCGACCGAAGTGCGGCTGTACCACGCCGGCCTGGCCTGTGACGCGGACCTGGCGGCCGTGCGCACCGCGCTGTCCCGGCTGGACTGAGTCGGCACCGGTCCGGACCGAGTCGGGCCGAACCGGCGCGCGAGCGCGCCGCGCGACAGCTCCGTGTGATCGTCGGCGAACCTGCCGTTGCGTACGGTAAGCGCTTTCAGGGCGGTCCTCGAAAGTTCCGCCAGAACCGTTGACGGAGCCCGGGGGCCGCCCTAGTTTCATCCCACCGCACGTCGTACGCGATACGTCATACGCCATATCTCGTGCGTCATATACCAGATGCCGTATGCGGGTGTGCGCCGCATCCCGAGCGCCGCGCGCACCTCCGCCCGTACGCCCGTCGCCACAGCCGACCTGAGAGCCGACCGCATGAGAGCCCCCCTGACCGGTCTCGCACCGGTACCCGTCCCCTCCAGGACGCAGTACGTCATGGAGCATCTGACCCACGCCATCCTCACCGGGCAGCTCCCGCCCGGGCAGCCGCTGGTGGAGACCGAACTGGCCGCGAGATTCGGCGTGTCCAAGACCCCGGTCCGCGAGGCGCTGAAGACCCTCGCGGGCCGCGGGCTGGTCGTGATGAGCGAGTACAAGGGCGCCACCGTGCGCACCGTGGACGCCTCGATGGCCCGCTCGGTCTACGACGTGCGGCTGCTGCTGGAGCCGGAGGCGCTGCGCCGCACCGTCACGGCGAAGGCGGACCTGGCCGGGGCCCGGGCCGCGCTGGAGCGGGCCGACGACGCCGCCGACCGGGCCGACCGCTCACTGGCCAACCGGGACTTCCACCGGGCCCTGTACCTGCCCTGCGGCAACCCGCTGCTGACGCGGATGCTCGACGATCTGCGGGACCAGGCGGCCCTGGTGTCCACCGTCGCCTGGGAGGCCGTGCCCTCCTGGGAGCGCGAGGCCGCCGAGCACCGGGAGATCCTCGCCCGCGCCCTGAACGGGGACGCCGACGGCGCGGCCCGGCTGCTGCGAGACCACATCGAGGGATTCGTCCGCCGGGCCTTCCCGGCCATGGAGAACCAGGAAGGTCAGGTCCAGGCATGACGGACTTCTCCCCCCAGCGGGCCGCACTCGCCGATGTCGTGGCGATCCCGGTCACACCGTTCGACGAGCGGGGCCGGATGGACGCCGACATCTACCGCGCCCTGGTCCGCCGGCTGCTGGACGCCGGAATCCGCGCCGTCACCCCCAACGGCAACACCAGCGAGTTCTACTCCCTCACCCCCGAGGAGAGGCGGCTGGAGGTCGAACTGACCGTGGCCGAGGCCGAGGAGGCCGGAGGAAGGGCCGAGGTCGTCGTGGGCGTCGGCCACGACCCGGCGACCGCGGTCGCCGCCGCAGAGCAGGCCCGCGACGCCGGGGCGCGGATGGTGATGGTCCACCAGCCCGTCAACCCCTACGTCTCGCAGGCCGGGTGGGTGGACTACCACCGGGTCATCGCCGAGGCCGTCCCCGAGCTGGGCGTCGTCCCCTATCTGCGCAGCCCCCTCATCGACGGCTCGGCCCTCGCCCGGCTCGGCGAGGCGTGCCCCAACGTCATCGGCGTCAAGTACGCCGTACCCGACGCCGCGCGCTTCGCGGCCTTCGCCCGCGACGCCGGCCCGGACCGCTTCGTGTGGGTGGCCGGACTCGCCGAGCTGTACGCGCCGGCCTACTTCGCCTGCGGCGCCACCGGCTTCACCTCCGGCCTGGTCAACGTGGCCCCGCGGATCTCGCTGGAGATGCTCCGCGCCCTGCGGGCGGGGGACTTCGGCGCCGCGATGGAGGTGTGGGAGAGCATCCGCGTCTTCGAGGACCTGCGCGCCGCACAGCAGTCGGCCAACAACGTCTCCGTCGTCAAGGAGGCCCTGGCCCACCTCGGCCTGTGCCGCCGCGACGTCCGCCCGCCGAGCCGGACGCTGCCCGACGAGCAGCGCGCCGGGATCGCCGAGATCGTCAAGGGATGGGATGCGGCGTGACCGACCAGCACAGCCGGCACGGACAGCACGAGCAGCACGGTCGAAGCGGCGGCCCCCGCGCCCGCCGCGCCGCCGGGGAACTGCGCAGCCACCAGTGGTACGGCACCGACGGGCTGCGCTCGTTCAGCCACCGCGCCCGCACCCGGCAGCTCGGCTACCTCCCCGAGGAGCACCTGGGCAAGCCGGTCATCGCGATCCTCAACACCTGGTCCGACATCAATCCCTGCCACCAGCACCTGCGCGAGCGCGCCGAGGCGGTCAGGCGCGGGGTGTGGCAGGCCGGCGGCTTCCCTCTGGAGTTCCCCGTCTCCACCCTCTCGGAGACCTTCCAGAAGCCCACCCCCATGCTCTACCGCAATCTGCTCTCCCTGGAGACCGAGGAGCTGCTGCGCTCCTACCCGGTGGACGGCGCGGTGCTGATGGGCGGCTGCGACAAGACCACCCCCGCCCTGCTGATGGGCGCGGCCAGCGCCGACCTGCCCACCGTCTTCGTCCCCGCCGGACCCATGCTGCGCGGCCACTGGCGCGGCGAGACCCTCGGCTCGGGCACCGACATGTGGAAGTACTGGGACGACAAGCGAGCCGGCCTCATCGGCGACTGCGAGATGGCCGAACTGGAGTGCGGCCTGGCCCGTTCGCCCGGCCACTGCATGACCATGGGCACCGCCTCCACCATGACCGGGGCGGCCGAGGCACTGGGCGTGACCATGCCCGGAGCGTCCTCCATCCCCGCCGTCGACTCCGGCCACTCCCGGATGGCCGCTGCGGCCGGGCTCCGGATCGTGGAGATGGCGTGGGAGGACCGCAGGCTCTCCACCGTCCTGACCCGCGAGGCGTACGAGGACGCCGTCGCGTGCGTGTGCGCGCTGGGCGGCTCCACCAACGCCGTCATCCATCTGATCGCCATGGCCGGGCGGTCGGGTGTCGGCCTCACCCTGGACGACTTCGACCGGATCGCCCGCACCACGCCCGTGCTGGCCAACCTCAGACCCGGCGGGAAGTACCTGATGGAGGACTTCCACTACGCGGGCGGCATGCCCGGCTTCCTCTCCCGGCTGCGGGACCACCTCCACCTGGACCGGCCCACCGTCGCCCACGACACACTGCGCGAGCAGATCGCCGGCGCCCTCGTCCACGACGACGACGTCATCCGCACCGCCGGCAACCCGCTCGCGGCCGAGGGAGGCGTGGCCGTCCTGCGCGGCAACCTCGCCCCGGACGGCGCGGTCATCAAGCACATCGCCGCCGAGCGGCACCTGATGAGGCACACCGGCCCGGCGGTCGTCTTCGACGACTACCGCACCATGCAGGCCACCATCAACGACCCGGACCTGGGCATCACCGCCGAGAGCGTGCTGGTGCTGCGCGGCTCCGGACCGCTGGGCGGACCGGGCATGCCGGAGTACGGAATGCTGCCGATCCCCGACCACCTGCTCAAGCAGGGCGTGCGCGACATGGTCCGCCTCTCCGACGCCCGGATGAGCGGCACCAGCTATGGCGCCTGCGTCCTGCACATCGCCCCCGAGTCCCATGTGGGCGGGCCGCTGGCCCTGGTGGAGACCGGCGACCTGATCACCCTCGACGTGGCCGCGCGCACCCTGCGCCTGGAGGTCGACGACGCCGAACTGGAACGCCGGCGCTCCGCCTGGCGTCCGCCCGAGCGGCGCTGCGGACGCGGCTACGGGGCGCTGTACGAGGAGCACATCACCCAGGCGGACACCGGCTGCGACTTCGCCTTCCTCGCCCGCCCCGGCGAGGTCCCCGAACCCTACGCGGGCTGACCGCCCGCACCGCACCACCGACCGCCCGAACCACCCGCCGACACGACATCTCGAACGACGTTCGACAGTCATTCGACGACAGAACGGAGCACCGGCAATGGCCCTCACCGCCGTGCCGAAGAAGCGCGCCCTGCCGGGGAAACCGGGGAAGCCGGGAAAGCAGGGGAAACCCGGGCTCACCGGGAAGCGCGGCCTGCCGTACGTACTGATCGCGCCCGCCGGGCTGCTGATGCTGGGCTTCATCGCCTATCCGATGCTCAGCGTCCTCCACTACAGCCTCCGGCACTACAACGTCACCAAGCCCTGGCGGAACGGCTTCGCGGGTCTGGACAACTTCCGTGAGATCTTCTTCGAGGACCCGCTGTTCTGGCAGACCCTCGCCTTCAGCGCCAAGTGGGTCGTCGCCGAGGTCGGCCTCCAGCTCGTCTTCGGCCTGGCGCTCGCGCTGATCGTCAACCAGACGTTCGTCGGCCGTGGCATCGCCCGGGCCCTGGTCTTCTCGCCCTGGGCCGTCTCCGGTGTGCTCACCACCACCATCTGGATCCTGCTGTACAACCCCTCCACTGGTCTGAGCCGCTACCTGGCGGACGCCGGCATCGGCGAGTACGGCACCTCCGTCCTCTCCGACACCGGCACCGTCTTCTGGGCCGCCGTCCTGGCCGAACTGTGGCGCGGTGTCCCCTTCTTCGCGATCCTCATCCTCGCCGACCTGCAGTCCATCTCCAAGGACCTGTACGAGGCGGCCTCGGTGGACGGCGCCGGCCGCTTCCGGCAGTTCTGGCACATCACCCTGCCGCACCTGAAGGACGCGATCATCCTCTCCACCCTGCTGCGCGCGGTGTGGGAGTTCAACAACGTCGACCTGCTCTACACCCTCACCGGCGGCGGACCGGCCGGCGTGACCACCACGCTCCCGCTCTACGTCGCCAACACCGGGATCGAGGGCCACGACTTCGGCTACGCCTCCGCGCTGACCACCGTGGCCTTCGTGATCCTGCTCTTCTGCTCGATCCTCTACCTGCGCCTGAGCAAGTTCGGAGGCGACGACAAGTGACCGCAGCAATCGTGGAGAAGGGCGCCCAGGCGCCCGCCCCGGCCGACGGGGAGAGCCCGCCCCCGGCCCTGAAGAGAGCCCGGCAGCGCAAGCTCGACGACGGGCCACCGCGCTGGCAGATCTACGTTCCCCTGGGCGTCTACCTGCTCTTCACCCTCATCCCCTTCTACTGGATGCTGCTGTTCGCGCTCCGCCCCTCCGGTTCCACCTCGCTGGTGCCCTGGCCGATGACCGGCGAGCACTTCGAGAAGGTCTGGAACGATCGCAGCTTCGGCACCTACTTCCTCAACAGCACCCAGGTCGGCATCGCCTCGATGGTGATGACGATGGCGGTGGCCCTGGCCGGCGGGTACGCCCTGGCGCGCTTCCGGTTCCGGCTGAAGAACGCCTTCATGCTGGCGCTGCTGTGCTCGCAGTTCATCCCCGGCGCGCTGATGCTGGTCCCGCTGTTCGAGACCTTCCGCAACCTCCAGCTCATCAACTCCATGTGGAGTGTGATCATCGCGGAGACGGTCTTCCAGCTACCGCTGTCGATGATCCTGATCAGCGGCTTCATCAGGAACGTCCCCGAGTCGCTGGAGGAGGCGGCCTGGGTGGACGGCTGCTCCCGGCTGCGGGCGTTCGCGGCCATCGTGCTGCCGATGCTGCGGCCCGGGCTGATCGCGGTGGGCTCCTTCGCCTTCGTGCACAGCTGGAACCACTTCCTGTTCGCCCTGATGTTCCTGTCCTCGCAGGGGAAGCAGACGATCCCGGTGGGCCTGAACACCCTCATCGGCTCGGACAGCGTGGACCTGGGCGCGCTCGCGGCGGGCGGCGTGGTCGCCGCCGTGCCCGTGGTGATCATCTTCGCCTTCATCCAGAAGTGGCTGATCACCGGATTCAGCGCGGGGGCGGTGAAGGGCTGATGACTTCCGCACCCGCCCCCGCCGCCTCCACCGCCGCGCAAGCCCTGCCGGTCGTGCTGGCCGGCGCCCGCGGCCACGGCCGCTGGCACCTGGCCAACATCCGCCGCCTCGCGCAGGAGGGCCTGGTCCGCCTGGCCGGGATCTGCGAGCTGGCACCGCTGGACGGTGACGAACTGGACGGCCTCGGCAACCCCGAGCAGTCGGCCGACTTCACCGCCCTGCTGGAGAGCACCGGCGCGCGGATCGCCGTGATCTGCACCCCGATCCACACCCACACCGACCTGGCGCTGGCCGCCGCCGAGCGGGGCGTGCACCTCCTGCTGGAGAAGCCGCCCGCGCCCTCGTACGCGGAGTTCGGGCGGATGGTGAAGGGGGTGCGGGCCGCGGGTGTCGCCTGCCAGGTCGGTTTCCAGTCGCTGGGCTCGCACGCCGTCACCGCCGTGCGCGACCTGATCGCCGACGGCGCGATCGGCGCGGTGCGCGGCATCGGCGCGGCCGGCGCCTGGAGCCGCGACCTGGCCTACTGGGACCGTGCCCCCTGGGCCGGCCGGCGCCGCCTGGAGGGCCGGGACGTGGTGGACGGCGTCCTCACCAACCCCCTGGCCCACGCGGTGGCCACCGCGCTGCGCATCGACGGCGGCGACCGCGCCGAGGACGTCGCCGGCATCGAACTGGAGCTGTACCGCGCCAACGCCATCGAGTCCGACGACACCTCCTGCGTCCGGCTGCGCACCGCGCACGGCGACGGGACGGCGGGCGAGATCACGGCGGCCGTGACACTGTGCGCAGAGCGGCCCGGCGAGCCCTACGTCGTCGTCCACGGCACCGGCGGCCGGATCACCTTCTGGTACAAGCAGGACCGTCTGCTGCTGGAGCGCGACGGGCACGCGCCCGAGACCACCGAGCACACCCGCACCGACCTGCTGGGCAACCTCGTGGCCCACCTCACCGGCGGAGAGGAGCTGCTGGTGCCGCCCGAGCGCACCGGCGCCTTCATGCGGCTGGTGGAGGCCGTGCGCACCGGGCCCGAGCCGCGCCCGCTGCCCGGGAGCGCCTGGCGCACCGAGCCCGGCACCGGCGGCGACGGCTCCGCCCGGAGGATCGTCACCGGCATCGACGACCTGGTCGCGGCGGGGGCCGGGGAGCTGGCCCTGTACTCCGAACTGTCCGACGGCTCCGGCCCGCGCGCGCCCTGGGCCGCTTCCGCGGCGGAGCCCGGGCCGAAGGGGGCCGGGGCATGACCGAGCCGTACCCTGACACCCCCGAAGGCACCGGCTCCGGCACCGCCGAAGCCACCGAAACCGCCGGAGCCGTCGAACTGCGCTGCGGCGGACGGACCGTGGCCCGCTACGAGTACCGGCCGCGCCTGGCCGGGCGGGAGTCGCCGCGCCCCTACCTGCACCCCGTCCACACCCTGGGCGGCACCGCCGTCACCGAGCTGCGGCCCGCCGACCATGTGCACCACCTCGGGGTGAGCGTGGCCGTCCCCGACGTCGGCGGCACCAACTTCTGGGGCGGCCGCACCTTCGTCCGCGACCGGGGGCCGGTCGAGCTGGACAACCACGGGCACCAGAGCCACCTGGGCTGGCCGGACCTGCGCGAGGACGGCTTCGGCGAGGAGATCGCCTGGCAGCGGGGCGGGCGGCGGCTGCTGACCGAGCGCCGCACCGTCACCGCGCGGGCGCTGGACGCGGGCTGCTGGGCGCTGGACCTCACCACCGAACTCACCAACGTCTGCGGCGAGGAGCTGTCGGTGGGCAGCCCGGCCACCAACGGCCGCCCCGGCGCCGGCTACGGCGGCTTCTTCTGGCGTCCGCCCATCGGCCCCCGCCCGCCGGAGGTGTTCACCGAGGACGCCGAGGGCGAGGAGGCGGTGCACGGCTCGCGGGCTCCCTGGCTGGCCATGGCGACCGACACCTGGACGCTGGTGTTCGCCGGGGCCACCGAGGACACCCGCCGCGACCGGTGGTTCGTGCGCGCCGCCGAGTACCCGGGCGTCGGCTCCGCGCTGGCCTGGGACGGCAGACTGCCGCTGCCCGCCGGGCGGCCGGTGGTGAGGCGGGTGGTCACCGGTGTCGCCGACGGGCGGCTGGAGAGGGCCGCCGCCGCCGAGGTCGCCGCCCGGCTCACCGGGAAGGAGGTGCCCCGATGACGCCCTTCCCGGTGACCCCGGCCCCGGACACCACGGACACCACAGCCCCCGCGGACCGGATCTACCGCAACCCGGTGCTGGACGCCGACTGGTCCGACCCCGACGTCATCCGCGTCGGCGACGACTACTACCTGACCGCCTCCAGCTTCGGCCGCGCCCCCGGACTGCCGATCCTCCACTCCCGGGACCTGGTCAACTGGCGGATCATCGGCCACGCCCTCCGGCGGCTGGAGCCGGAGCAGGCGTTCACCGCCCCGCGCCACGACTGCGGGGTGTGGGCGCCGTCCATCCGCCACCACGCCGGCCGGTTCTGGATCTTCTGGGGCGACCCCGATCACGGTATCCACCAGATCAGCGCCGAGGACGTACGGGGCCCGTGGAGCAGACCGCACCTGCTGAAGGCCGGCCGCGGACTGATCGACCCCTGCCCGCTGTGGGACACCGACGGCCACGCCTACCTGGTGCACGCCTGGGCCAAGTCGCGCTCCGGGATCAGCAACCGGCTGACCGGCCACAGGATGAGCCCCGACGGCCGCGAACTGCTCGACCGGGGCCGCACGGTCGTCGACGGCGACGCGCTGCCCGGCTGGTTCACCCTGGAGGGCCCCAAGCTCTACCGGCACGGCGGCTGGTACTGGATCTTCGCCCCGGCCGGGGGAGTGGGGACCGGCTGGCAGGGCGCGTTCCGCTCCCGGGACGTCTTCGGTCCCTACGAGGAGCGCATCGTGCTCGCCCAGGGCCGCACCGGTGTCAACGGCCCGCACCAGGGGGCGTGGGTGCGGGCGGCCGACGGCTCCGACTGGTTCCTGCACTTCCAGCAGCGCGGCGCGTACGGGCGGGTGGTGCACCTGCAGCCGATGCGCTGGAGCGAGGAGGGCCGGAAGGAGGAGGCCGGCTGGCCGGTGATCGGTGACGAGGGCGAACCCGTCACCGCCCACCGCGCGCCCGTGAACGCCGAGCGCCGGGCGGCCCCCGCCACCGACGACGACTTCCCCGGCGGCCGCTTCGGCCACCAGTGGTCCTGGACCGCCAACCCTCCCCTGGCCTCCGGCATGGGGGGCGCCACGGGCTGGACGGTCGCCCACTGCGGTGACGGACTGCGGCTGGTCTGCCGCCGCACCGCCGACGACCGGGACCTGCGCCGGCTGCCGAACGTACTGGTCCAGCGGTTGCCCGGCCGCCCGTGCACGGTCGAGGTCGAGCTGCGGCTGGACGGCGCGGGCAGCGGCGCGAGGGCCGGACTGGCGGTCCTGGGCGACGCGTTCGCCTGGATCGGCCTGGAGCGGGACGCCTGCGGGATCCGCCTGGTGCACCGCTTCGCCGAGCCCGCCGCCGAGCACGAGCGGGACGCCGCGCACCCCCGGCCCGCACCGGACGGCCGCGCCCGCCTGCGCATCGAACTCCTCCCCGGCGCCCGCTGCCTGTTCTCGGCGCGCACCGGGGACGACACCGGCCTCATCCCCTCCGGCCCGCCCTTCGCCGCCACCCCCTGGCGCTGGGTCGGCGCCCAGCTCGGCCTGTTCGCCACCGCTCCCGAAGGCGGCGGACCGGCCGGAACCGCGGCCTTCACCCGATTCCGCGTCACCTGATCCGGCCCGCCGGACACCCCGTACCCGGACAACCACCGCGCGATCCATCCCCAGGACACCCCACACCCCGACCCACGAACACCCAAGCGGAAACGCACGACCAGGAAAGAGACTCGATGATGAGTGGAAACGACAGCCGCAGACACCGTGCCCGCACCCTGCTGGCCCTGGGCATCAGCGCGTCCCTCGCCCTGACCGCCACCGCCTGCGGCGGCTCGGGCACCGAGACGGGCAGCGAGGGCGAGGGCGAGGGGAAGATCGTCTTCTGGGACAACAACGGCGGTGTGCGCACCGAGGTCTGGAAGAAGATCATCACCAGGTTCGAGGAGGAGAACCCGAACATCGACGTGGAGTACGTCGGCATACCCATCGCCGACGTGCAGTCCAAGTACGACACCGCCATCCAGGGCGGCGGCGACAGCCTTCCGGACGTCGGCATGGTCGGCACGGCCTACCTCGCCAACATGGTCGCCCAGGGCGCCCTGGACCCGGTCGGCGACCGGGTCGAGGACGGCCCCCTGAAGGGCAAGCTGGTCAACGGCATGGTCGAGAGCGTCAAGGCCGCCGGAGGCGAGAAGGACGAGATGTTCACCGTCCCGACCTCCGCCAACCAGGGCGTGCTGTGGTACCGCACCGACCTGTTCGAGGCGGCCGGCCTGGAGGGTCCCACCAGCTGGGAGAACTTCTACACGGCCGCCGAGGAGCTGACCGACAAGAAGGACAACCGGTTCGGCTTCACCATCCGCGGCGGTGCGGGCTCCGTCGCCCAGGCGCTGGAGATGATGTACGCCCAGTCCGGCGTCGACAGCTTCTGGAACGGTGAGAAGACCACCGTCAACGCCCCCGAGAACGTCAAGGCGCTGGAGAAGTACGTCGGCCTGTACAACAAGTACACGCCCAAGGCCGACCTGAACAACGACTTCACCAAGATGGTCGCCACCTTCACCGGCGGCGAGGTCGGAATGCTCCAGCACAACCTGGGCTCCTACACCGACCATGTGAAGGCGTTCGGCCGGGACGGCGTCGACGGACTGCCGATGCCGCCCTCCTCCGAGGGCGGCCCGCGCACCCTGGCCTCCAACCCGGTCGACGGGCTCGGGCTGTTCAAGTCCAGCGGGAACAAGGCCGCGGCCTGGAAGTTCATCGAGTTCGCCGCGTCCGCCGATATGAACAGCCTCTGGAACGAGTCCGCCGGAGCCATCCCCGCCCACACCGACGCCGCGGACGACGAGTGGATCAACAAGGCCAAACCCACCAAGGCGGCCATGGAGTCGCTCGACGACCCGAACACCAAGATCGTCCAGCTTCCGTACTACCTGCCGGACTGGAACAGCATCAGCAAGGCCGACACCGAGCCCAACTTCCAGAAGCTGCTGCTGGGTCAGATGACGGCCAAGGAGTTCGCCGACGACCTGGCCGAGCGGCTCAACGAGGCCCAGGCCGAGTGGAGCGAGCAGAAGGGCTGACGCCCCGCCGCGGCGGGGCGGTACCGCACCGGACCGCCCCGCCGCCCGCGACCACCGGACGTCTTCGGAAGGCCCGGAGCGGCCCGGCACCCGAACACCCCCGTACGACCCGTACGACCGAAGGAGTCACAGTGCAGAGAAAAGTGTGCCAAGCATGTGTCATGGCCCTGGCGGGGTGCGCCTCACTCGCCCTGGCGGCCCTCGCCGTACCCGCACAGGCCGCGCCGCGCCACGGCGGCGACCAGGTCCGTGCCGTCCTGCCGGAGAACGACGGCTGGGCCTCGGCCGAGGGCGGCACCACCGGCGGCGCCGACGCCGACGCCGACCACGTCTTCACCGTCACCGACCGCGCCGAGCTGGCCGCCGCGCTGAACGACGGCGACGACACCCCCAAGATCATCAAGGTCAAGGGCACGGTCCACGGCAACGCCGACGACCAGGGAAGGCCGCTGACCTGCGAGGACTACCAGCGCGACGGCTACACCCCGGAGAAGTACCTCCAGGCGTACGACCCCGCCGTCTGGGGCGAGAACGAGCCCTCGGGGCCGATGGAGGACGCCCGCGCCGCCTCGGCCGACGAGCAGGAAAAGCGGGTCAAGCTCGACGTCGGCTCCAACACCACCCTGATCGGGGTGGGCGAAGACGCCACCATCCTCGGCGCCAGCCTCCAGATCCGGGGCGTGGAGAACGTCATCGTCCGCAACATCACCTTCGAGGACACCTACGACTGCTTCCCGCAGTGGGATCCCACCGACGGTGAGAACGGCGCCTGGAACTCCGAGTACGACAACGTCGTCGTCTACGGCTCCCGCCACGTCTGGATCGACCACAACACCTTCACCGACGGCCGCCGCCCCGACAGTGAGCAGCCGCGCTACTTCGGGCAGCTCTTCCAGCAGCACGACGGCCTGCTCGACATCGTGCGCGGCGCCGACCTGGTGACGGTGAGCTGGAACGTGTTCACCGAGCACGACAAGACCATCCTGCTGGGCAACAGTGACAAGGCCGAGGCCGACGACCGCGGCAAGCTGCGCACCACCTTCCACCACAACCTCTTCGAGGACATCAACGAGCGCGCCCCGCGCGTGCGCTTCGGTCAGGTGGACGCCTACAACAACCACTTCAAGCAGAACGAGGGCGCCAAGTACGGCTACACCTGGGGTATCGGCAAGGAGGCCGCGCTCGTCGCCGAGCACAACGCCTTCACCCTCCACAAGGGGCTGACCCCGGCCGACACCATCCGCCAGTGGACACCCGGCACCTCCATGACCGAGCGGAACAACTGGGTCAACCACCGGCCCGTCGACCTGCTGGCCGCCCACAACGCCGCCAACCCCGACCGACTCCTCGGTGACGACGCGGGCTGGACCCCGAACCTGCGCACCCGCGTCCACCACCCGCTGGCCGTCCCGTACCTGGTGGGCTGGTACGCCGGAGCCGGGGAGATCAAGGTCAGGGACGGAAAGGGCGGCAGGTGAGCACCACCGGCCGCGGCGCACTCCCGGCCTGAGCCGGCGCCGTCCTCTCCCTGGCCCCGGCGGGGCCGGGCCCCACGCCGGGCCCGGCCCCGCCGGTCCGCGGCCGGCCGAGCCTCCTTGCGGCACCCGTCGGCTCAGTCCGGGCCGGGGACGACGAAGCCGCTCTCGTAGGCGGTGATGACCGCCTGGGTGCGGTCGCGTGCGCCGAGTTTGGCGAGGACGGCGGCCACATGGGTCTTGACGGTGGCCGCTCCCACCGCCATCCGGCCGGCGATCTCGGCGTTGGACAGACCGTGTGCCATCAGCCGCAGCACCTCCGCCTCGCGCCCGGTCAGCCGGGCGCGCAGGCTCCGGCCGCGGTGGTGCGGTGCGTAGCGGGCGGCCAGGGAGCGCACGGCGGCGGGGAACAGCAGTGAGACGGTGACGGGTGCCCGGCCCGCGTGGCGCAGCGCGTTGGCCAGGCCCTCCTGGAGGATGCGGTACGCCTCCCGGGACACCGCCTCGGGCAGGAGGCCGGGTGTTTCCCGCCAGGAGCCGGGGCCGGTGGCGAGGGTCACGGGTGTGCCGCTCGCGCGGGTCCGCTCCAGCAGGCCGTCCAGCCCGGCGAGGGTCGGTCCGGCCGGGGCCCGGGAGGGTGTCCCGCCGTCCTCGCGCAGCATCCCCAGTACGGCGTCGAGTCCGCCGGTGGTGTGCCGGGCGGTCTCCTCGATGGCGGTCAGTGCCCGGCGGACGAACTCCGGGTCGGAGCCGAGTGCGGTGCGGGCCGCGCCGGCCTGGAGTGCCACCGCGCTCAGCGCGTGGCCGACGGAGTCGTGCAGTTCGCGGGCGATCCGGTTGCGGGCGGCGAGCGCGGCGGCGCGGGCCTCGGCGGCGGCCAGCCGGTCCGCCGGTGCGGGGCCGAGCAGGGTGGGGGCGGCCACCGGTGCCGTCCACAGGGCCGCGTCCGGTGTGTCCCAGTACCACCGCCGGCGGTTCTCCCGCAGTGCGCGGGAGAACGGTGTGGCCGTCAGCACCGCTGCGGCGGGCGGGATGGCCAGGGTGGCGCCGCTGACCGGTGCGCCCAGCCCCAGGTGGAGGGTGAACCACACCGCCGTGCGCCGCCGGGCGGCCCAGGAGGCGGCCGGTGCGGTGGTGAGTTCCTCGCCGGGTATCCGGCACAGTGCCCGTGCGGCGGCGCTCTCCAGGGTCCGGGCCAGTGGGAAGAGCGCGGTGGCGGCGGCCGGCGGCAGGGACAGGCCAGGGCGACGGCGGTGCGCAGCCGTATCGTCCTGGCCCGGCCGGCGGGGAAGGCGAGCAGCAGTACGCCCGTCGCGGCGGCGGCCGCGGCGAGTGCGTCCAGGCCCGCGATCAGCCGGAAGGCGCTGTCGGCCCGCTCGGCCCGGTGGGCGGGGAGTCCGGTCGTGGCGCCGGCCGACCACAGCAGTTGTGCCGCGAGGGGAAGCAGTGCGGCAGCGGCGGCGGTCACCGCGATCGTCCGCCGTGCGGGGGAGGCGGTCTGCGACTTCGGTGGGGGGAGCGGGCCGGGGTGAGGGGTTACAGGTGGCGGGTGGCCAGGGCCAGCCGGTCGCGCGCGTCGAACAGGGCGTCCTTGATGGTCTGTTCGTGGGCGGGGGTCAGCCGTGCGACCGGGACCGAGCAGCTGATGGCGTCCCGTGCGGGGGTGCGGTAGGGGATGGCGACACCGAAGCAGCTCAGTCCCAGGGTGTTCTCCTCGCGGTCCACCGCGTAGCCCTGTTCGCGGATCTGGCGCAGTTCCTCGATGAGCTTGTCGCGGTCGGTGACGGTGTGCTCGGTCAGCGGTGCCAGGGTCTCGGGGAGCATCGCGCGGACCTGGTCGTCGTCGTAGGTGGCCAGCAGCGCCTTGCCCAGCGAGGTGGAGTGCGCGGGCAGCCGCCGTCCCACCCGGGTGAAGGGGCGCAGGTAGTGCTGCGACTGGCGGGTGGCGAGGTAGACGACGTTGGTGCCGTCCAGCCGGGCGAGGTGGATGGTCTCGGTGGTGTCGTCGGAGAGCCTGTCCAGGGTGGGGCGGGCGGCGGCCACGACCTCGTCGCCGTCGATGTAGGAGGTGCCCACCAGCAGGGCGCGCACTCCGATGCCGTAGCGGGTGCCGGTGGCGTCGGTCTCGATCCAGCCCAGCTCCACGAGCGTGCGCAGCAGCATGTACAGGCTGGACTTGGGGTAGCCGACGGCCTCCTGGACGGCGGCGAGGGTGTGCATGCCGGGCTGTCCGGCGAAGAACTCCAGCAGTTCCACGGTGCGCACCGCCGACTTGACCTGTGCCCCGCCCGCCTCCGGTTTCCTGCCGGGGGCGCCCCCGTGCGCAGAAGGCATCGACCTTGACCCTTTCACTCGACCGGCCATAGAGTCCCGAATGGTTATTCACACACAGGGACAGCGTTCAGTATATCGAACAAGGTCTCCGGGGGGACAGTCCTCGGCGTCCGGGATCCTGGCCGTGCCCCCGCCGGTCCCGTCGTCCCCTGCCGTCGTCCGGTCGGCGGCCGTTTCGAAGGAGGAGTTCAGCGGTGGCAGTACCAGTGTGGAGCGTCGACCCCAGAACGGGGAAGCGCCGTGAACAGATCGCGGCCGAGGCCACGGCCGCCGATGTCGACGCGGCCGTGCGTGCCGCCCACGCCGTGCGCGGTGAGCTGGCGGGCCGTGCCGCCCGGATCGCCCTGCTGCGCGCGGCCGCCGAGGAGCTGGAGGCCTCCCGGGAGGAGATCGTCGCCGCGGCGGACGCCGAGACCGCGCTGGGCGAGGTCCGGCTGAACGGCGAACTGGGCCGCACCGCCTACCAGCTGCTCGCCTTCGCCGACGAGGTCGCCGACGGCGGGTACCTGGACGTCGTCATCGACCACGCCGACGCCTCGCTCACCCCGCCCCGGCCCGATCTGCGCCGCTACAAGATCCCCCTGGGCGTCGTGGCGGTCTACGCGGCCTCCAACTTCCCCCTGGCCTTCTCCGTCCCCGGCGGCGACACCGCCAGCGCGCTCGCGGCGGGCTGCCCGGTCGTGGTCAAGGCGCACCCCGACCATCCGGCCACCTCCGAGCTGTGCGCGGCCGCGCTGCGCCGCGCGGCCGCCCGTGCCGGTCTGCCCGAGGACGTCGTCCGTGTGGTGCACGGCTTCGACGCGGGTGTGGAGCTGGTCAGGCACCCGCTGGTCGCCGCGGCCGGGTTCACCGGCTCGATCCGGGGCGGCCGGGCCCTGTTCGACGCCGCCGCGGCCCGTCCGGCCCCCATCCCCTTCCACGGCGAGCTGGGCAGCCTCAACCCGGTCGTCGTCACCGAGGCGGCGGCGAGGGAGCGCGCCGAGGAGATCGGTGGTGGGCTGGCCGGGTCGATGACGCTGGGCTCGGGGCAGTTCTGCACCAAGCCGGGGCTGGTGCTCGCTCCCGAGGGCGAGTCCGGCGACCGGTTGCTGGGGGCCCTGGCCGACTCCGTCGCCGAGGCCGCCCGCGGGCCGCTGCTGGACACCCGGATGCGCGAGGCGTTCCTGGCCGGGGTGAGGGCCCGGGCGGAGCTGGAGGACGTGACGGCGCCGGTCGCCGCGGCCGAGGGCGAGGAGCAGGCCGTGGGTGCGGGCTTCCTCACCGTTTCGGCGGAGCGGCTCGCCGGCTCCGAGCGGCACGCACTGCTGCTGGAGGAGTGCTTCGGGCCCGTCACCGTCGTCGCCCGCTACCGCGACGCCGGCGAGGTCAGCGCCGTGCTGGCCAAGCTGCCCGGCAACCTCACCGCCACCCTCCACATCGCCGAGGAGGAGTCGGGGCGGGAGGACGGCACCGCGGCCGGGCTGCTGGCCGAGCTGACGCCGCTGGCCGGGCGTGTCCTGGTCAACGGCTGGCCCACCGGTGTCGCGGTCGCCCCCGCCCAGCACCACGGCGGCCCCTACCCGGCCACCACCTCCACCTCCACCTCGGTCGGCGCCACGGCCGTGGAGCGCTGGCTGCGTCCGGTCGTCTACCAGGACACCCCTGCGGCGCTGCTGCCGGAGGAACTGCGCGACGACAACCCGCTCGGGCTGCCGCGCCGGGTGGACGGACGACGCGAGGGCTGAACGCCCGGGATTCCCGGACCCTCTCCGTGGCCGCCCTCCGCGGAGAGCGGCCACGGGCGCTCTGCGCGGAGGGCGGAGGAGGAAACCCTCTGCCCATAAGCGAGGCTTTGAGATTGCCCAAGACAATTCGTCATGGACAGGAGCGAACCGGGGCGACAGAGTGGCGTGCATGGAGACCTCACTGCCGGAAACACCGGATCTGCCGGGCCTGTGGGACCTCGCGCGGGCCGAGTTCGCGCCGACGACCGTCTACCTGAACACCGCCTCGCACGGCCTGACCCCCGCCCGTACCGCCGACACCCTGCGGGAGGCGGTGCGGGAGACGGTGGAGGGGCGCATGGACATGACGCGCTGGTTCGCCGTGATCGAACAGGCGCGTGCCCGTTTCGCCCGGCTGGCCGGTCTGACCCCGGACAGGGTGGCGCTCGGAGCGGCCGTCTCCGCGCACGTCTCGCTGGTCGCGGGCTCGCTGCCGCCCGGTGCCGAGGTGCTGGTGGCCGACGGCGACTTCAGCTCCCTGGTCAACCCGTTCGCGGTGCGCGCCGACCTCAAGCTGCGCACCGCCCCGCTTCAGGAGCTGGCGGACGCCGTCCGGCCCGGCACCGCGCTGGTGGCCGTCAGCGCCGTGCAGTCGGCCGACGGCCGCCTCGCGGACCTCGCCGCCGTCGCCGGGGCCGCACGGGCCCACGGCGCCCGCACCCTGGTGGACACCACCCAGGCCACCGGCTGGCTGCCGCTGGACGCCGGCGCCTTCGACTACACCGTGTGCGGCGCCTACAAGTGGCTGCTGTGCCCGCGCGGCACCTCCTTCCTCACCGTGCCCGGGGACGGCGGGGACCTGCTGCCCGTGCAGGCCGGATGGATGGCGGGGGAGCGGCCCTGGGACAGCTGCTACGGGACGGTGGAGGAGATGGCCCGTTCCGCCCGCCGCTTCGACATCTCCCCGGCCTTCCTGCCCTACCTGGGCGCCGAGCGCTCCCTGTGCCTGATCGAGGAGGCCGGGCCGGAGGCGGTCGGTGCCCATGACCGGGCCCTGGCGGCCCGCTTCCGCGCCGGCGCCGCCGCGCTGGGCCACCGCCCGGTGCCCGGCGAATCGGCGATCGTCGCGGTGCCCGGGCTGGGCGGGGCCGCCGACGCGCTGAAGGAGGCGGGAGTGGAGGTCTCCGTCCGGGCGGGGAACCTGCGCGCGGCCTTCCACCTGTACAACACGGCCGAGGACGTGGAGCGGCTGCTGGCGGTGCTGCCCCGGGCGTGACCCGCGGCCCCGGGTCCCCGGCTCCGCGGGTCACGCCCGGGGCCCCGCGGTCACGCCGACTGCCTGCGCACCAGCTCGGTCGGCAGGATCACCGCCGACGGCTCCTCGCCGCCGATCAGGCCCAGCAGCACCCGTACCATCTCCGAGCTGATCCGGTCCCACGGCTGGCGGACGGTGGTCAGCTCCGGGAGCCCGGCGACGGCGGCGGGGGAGTCGTCGAAGCCGCCGACGGCGACGTCGTCCGGCACCCGCCGCCCGGCCCGCTCCAGCGCGGTCAGCGCACCGCGCGCCATCAGGTCGGAGGCGACGAACAGCGCGTCCATCCGCGGTACCCGCTCCAGCAGCTCGGCGGCGGCCCGCCGGCCGCTGTCGCGGCTGTAGTCGCCGTGGGCGACCAGCTCGTCGCCGGCGGGGAGCCCGGCCTCGGCCAGCACCTCGCGCCAGCCCGCCAGCCGGTCCACACCGCCGGGGGTGTCCGGCGGTCCGGCGACCGTGGCGATGCGGCGGCGTCCGAGCGAGACCAGGTGCCGCACGATGTCGCGGGCTCCGTCGCGGTCGTCGGCCGCCACATGGGCGATCCTGGCGGTACGACCGCTGCGGTCGATCGGCCTGCCGCTGGCGACCACCGGTATGCCGGCCCTCGTGAGCTGCTCGGCCACCGGGTCTCCGCTGTGGCTGGAGACCAGCAGGACGCCGTCGACATGGCCCGCGGTGACGTAGCGCATGACACGGCGCCCGCGGACCGATGCGGCCAAGCCGGCCGCCTATCCGCTGGTGGTGGTCCCCGCCCTCTACCTGGCCACGGTGGAGGCCGGGGAGAACCTGCGCGCCTACGTCGCCGCCGGCGGCACCCTGGTGGTGTCGTACTTCTCCGGCATCGTCGACGAGCACGACGCCGTCCACCCCGGCCCCCACCCGGGCGCGCTGCGCGAGGTGCTGGGGCTGACGGTCGAGGAGTTCCAGCCGTTGCGGGCGGGTCAGACGGTGACCGTCCTCGGCCCCGGCGTCCCCTCGCTGGAGGCCGGCGTATGGGCCGAGACCGTCGTGGCGCGGGGCGCCGGGACGGTGTGGTCCTACGGCGGCGGTCCGGCCGCGGGCGGGGTCCGCGTGGTCCGCCTCGACGGCTGAGCCCCGGTTGCCCGGCGGCCCACGGGGGGCGGGCCGCGCGACCTCACGGCGGTCGTGGCCGCCGTACCGGGCCGGCGGGCAACCGGGAGCCGGCCCGGACCGCTGTGCCCTACCGGCGCCGGAGGTCCTGGGCCGCGGCTGATCCGCCCCCGCCCGCGGGTGGCGGAGAGGCGGGCCGCCGTGGCGGTCCCGCCCCTCATTGCATGTCCCGTTCCCCGCCGGCCCGTACGGAACGGCCCGGCGGGGAGACGGCGCGCCGGTCGCTCCTCACCTCACGGGAGTGGTCACTTCACGGGGGTGAAGTCCCGTGCGCCGAGGAAATCCGGGCGCGGGATGGGCGCCGCGAACGGTTCCACCGCGGTGTTCTCCACGCTGTTGAAGACGATGAAGACGTTGCTGCGCGGGTACGGGGTGATGTTGTCCCCGGAGCCGTGCATGCAGTTGCAGTCGAACCAGGTGGCCGAACCGGGCTTGCCCGTGAACAGGTGGATGCCGTGCTCGCCGGCGAGCCGGGTCAGCGCCTCGTCGGACGGTGTGCCCGCGTCCTGCATCTGCAGGGACTTCTTGTAGTTGTCCTTCGGCGTGGCGCCCTCACAGCCGAGGAACGTCCGGTGCGATCCGGGCATGATCATCAGGGCGCCGTTGGTCTCGTAGTTCTCGGTCAGGGCGATCGAGACGGAGACCGTCCGCATGTTCGGCAGACCGTCCTCGGCGTGCCAGGTCTCGAAGTCGGAGTGCCAGTAGAACCCCGATGCCCCGAAGCCCGGCTTGACGTTGATCCGGCTCTGGTGGACGTACACGTCCGAGCCCAGGATCTGACGGGCGCGGCCCACCACCCGCGGGTCCCTCACCAGGCCGGCGAAGACCTCGCTGATCTTGTGGACCTCGAAGACGGAGCGGATCTCCTGGGACTTCGGCTCCACGATCGAACGCTCGTCCGCGCGGATCAGCGGGTCCGAGACCAGCCGGTTCAGCTCCCGGTTGTAGACCTCCACCTCATCGGGGGTGATGAGCTGGTCGATCGCCAGGAAGCCGTCCCGGCCGTAGGACTCCAGGTCCGCGGTCTCGATCGGCCCCGGGGTGCCGGGGGCGGACCACACCGTGGGGTCCTGCCGCGGGGTGATCACCTCGGAGGCTCCCCGGGTCGGGTAGAGGTCTGCGATGCGTTCGGGTGCGGTGGTCATGGTTCTGCCTTCCTCTCCTCATCGTGCGGCCCTGTACCCGCGTGTGGCCGCTTCGCTGCGGGTTCTCTCGCCAGGGCCTCCCGTGTGGTCTCGGCTGCCGTCCGCACCGGCCCGTCTGGCTCGGCCGGTGCGGGACGTCAGCTCTCGTCCGGTTCGGTGAGCAGGGGGTAGACGCCGTTCTCGTCGTGGTCCTCACGGCCGGTGACCGGCGGGTTGAAGACGCAGACGCAACGGAAGTCCGTCTTGGGACGAAGTGTGTGCTTCTCGTGGCCGTCCAGCAAGTACATGGTGCCGGGGGTGATCCAGTGCTTCTCGCCGGTCTCGTCGTTGGTGAGCTCGGCCTCGCCCTCCACGCAGAGGACGGCCTCCACGTGGTTGGCGTACCACATCGAGGTCTCCGTACCCGCGTAGAGCACGGTCTCGTGCAGCGAGAAGCCCACACGCTCCTTCGCGAGCACGATCCGCTTGCTCTCCCAGGTGCCGGATGCGGACCTGACGTGGCGGTCGGTGTCCTCGATTTCCTGTAGCGATCGGACGATCACAGTGAAGTGGTGCCTTTCCGGTCAGAGGCCCATCCGCGGAAAAACCTGCGGGATGGGCCGTTCGGGTGGTGCGTGCGGCGACCGGACGCCCCCGGCGCCGGAACGGGCGCCGGGGACGGGCGGTGCCGCGGGTGTCAGGCGGTCTCGCGGACCGCGCGGGCCAGAATGCGCAGGCCCTCGTCCAGCTCCTCGGGGGAGATCGTCAGTGCCGGAAGCAGCTTGACGACCTCGCTCTCGGGGCCGGAGGTCTCGATGAGCAGTCCGAGCTCGAAGGCGCGGGAGGCCACGGAGCCGGCGCGCGCCTTGTCGTGGAACTCCATGCCCCACACCAGGCCGCGGCCCCGGACGTCGGCCACCTCCTCGGGGTGCTCGGCGGCGATGGCGCGCAGGGCGGCCTCGACCTGCTCGCCGCGGGCGAGCGTCTGCTTCTCCATCTGCCCGTCGGCCCAGTAGGTATTCAGGGTGGCCGCGGCGGTGACGAAGGCGGGGTTGTTGCCGCGGAAGGTGCCGTTGTGCTCGCCGGGCTCCCAGACGTCCAGCTCGGGCCGGAACAGGGTCAGCGCCATCGGCATTCCGTAGCCGCTGATGGACTTGGAGACGGTGATGATGTCGGGGGTGATCCCGGCCTCCTCGAAGGAGAAGAAGGCGCCGGTCCGGCCGCAGCCCATCTGGATGTCGTCGACGATCAGCAGCATGTCCTGCCGCTTGCACAGCTCGGCCAGGGCGCGCAGCCACTCGGCCCGGGCGACGTTGATGCCGCCCTCGCCCTGCACCGTCTCGACGATCACGGCGGCCGGCCGGTTCAGGCCGGAGCCGGAGTCCTCCAGCAGCCGCTCGAACCACAGGAAGTCCTCGACCTTGCCGTCGAGGTAGCGGTCGAAGGGCATCGGGGTGCCGTGCACCAGGGGGACGCCGGCGCCGGCGCGCTTGAAGGCGTTGCCGGTCACCGCCAGGGAGCCCAGCGACATGCCGTGGAAGGCGTTGGTGAAGGAGACGATCGACTCCCGGCCCTTGACCTTGCGGGCCAGTTTCAGGGCCGCCTCGACGGCGTTGGTCCCGGTCGGGCCCGGGAACATCACCTTGTGGTCCAGGCCGCGCGGCTGCAGGACCACCTCCCGGAAGGTCTCCAGGAAGGCGCGCTTGGCCGTGGTGGACATGTCCAGGCCGTGGGTGACGCCGTCGCGCTCCAGGTAGTCCAGCAGGGCGCGTTTGAGGACCGGGTTGTTGTGGCCGTAGTTCAGTGATCCGGCGCCGGCGAAGAAGTCGAGGAACGCGTGGCCGTCCTCGTCGTACATGTAGCTGCCGCGCGCCCGGTCGAAGACGGTGGGCCAGCCGCGGCAGTAGCTGCGCACCTCCGATTCGAGGGTCTGGAAGATGCTCAGGTCGGGCTGGGTGATGGTCACAGCGATCTCCTGGGAGATGGATTGCGGGAGGAGTGAGAGGTCTGGGGGCCGGGGCGCGGTGCGGCGCGCCGCGCGGCGGTCAGCCGCCGGCGGCGGCTGGTGGGGGCGCGGCGGCCAGGGGCGGGACGGGCCCGATCCGGTACAGCACCTCGGGCTCGTGCCCCTCCTCCGGGAACAGCGCGCCCTCGAAGAGGACCTCGCGCCGCACCGGGGCGCCGTGGCGCTCCGCGTAGGAGGTGAACAGTCGGTTGGAGGCGGTGTTGTCAGGGGTGATCGTCGTCTCGATCCCGTCGATGCCGAGCTCCTCGGCGGCACGGGTGGTCAGCCCGTCGAGCATCGCCGCGGCGAGGCCGCGTCCGCGCTGCCCGTGGTCGACGGCGACCTGCCAGACGACCAGGGTCCGCGGGTGCTGCGGCCGGACGTAGCCGGTTATGAAACCGACCGGCTCACCGTCGCCGTCGCGCGCCACCACCGAGGTGGCGGCGAAGTCGCGGCACCACAGGAGGTAGCTGTAGGAGGAGTTGAGGTCGAGGACCCGGGAGTCGCGCGCGATCCGCCAGATCGCTGCGCCGTCCTCCACGCGGGGCGCGTCGAGCTTCAGTCCCTCCGGCATTTCGACGGTCTTTCTGTGGGCACCTGCATGGTCTGCTTGTGCGGCGGTCATGCAAATCCAATTTACCCAGAGCGAAGTCAAATCACATCGAGGAAAGGGGTTACGCAGGCGTGCGTTCCATGTTATCGCGCGTGGGTGCGCACGCGCACGAGAAGCGGTGCGTTATGCCTGGTGTGCCCCGTATTTTCCGGGCAAAGAGGAATCGGTGTTGAGTCCGTCACAGATCCATAACGAGCGCGGAACGTGTCCGAAATACGAGGTTCGCCGATATCGAATCTTAGTGTTTAAGGACCGCGTGAGCGGGCATGAGGATATGGGATTCTATTCTCATCAGGCGTCCGTAAATTCATCTTCGATTCATGGAAGATACCTCAGCGAAACCGGATCGTGAGGTTCTTCGGGGAACTCGGCGGAAGTTTCCCCTCCGCCGCCACCGGTCCGGCCGGTGTCCGTCGGCGGCTGTCCCGGGCCGGACGATCGCGTCGGGCGCCCGGTCACCAGCCGCCCCGTCCCGCGGGCCCGGCGCTCAGCGCCCGCACGGTCTCGCAGGCGCGGTCGGAACCCGCCCGGGCCGGCGCCAGCATCCGCTCCAGCTCGGCGATGCCGCGCGAGGTCTGGCTCTTGACGGTGCCGACCGAGATGCCCAGGGTGCGGGCGGTCTCCCTCTCCGACAGGTCGAAGGCGTGCCGCAGCACGACACACGCCCGCTTGCGCAGCGGCAGCCGGGCGAGCGCGTCGCGCACGTCCAGCACCGCGGGTACGTCCGGATCGTCGACGCGGTCGGGCCGGTGCGACCAGAACAGGGCGATCCGGCGGTGCTCGCGCACCAGACTGCGCAGCCTGGTGCGAGCCATGCCGGCGACCACGCTGCGCGCGTACGCCAGCGGATGCCCGCCGGCCCGCACGGTGTCCCACCGGCGCCACACCGCGACGAATGCGTCGGCGGCGAGGTCGTCGGCTCCCTCGGAGTCTCCCAGCAGCAGATAGGCGAAGCGGGAAAGGTCGGCGTAGTACCGGTCGAAGAAGGCGTGGAACTCTTCGGCGGGGGCGTCCACGCGGCCTCCTCAGGGCTCGACGGATCCTGTGAAGTGGTGCGCCACGGCCCCCTGCGGCTGCGTGAGCGTAACAGGGGACTCGTACAGTGCGGCATATGAGCGAGCGCGGGAATTTCCACATCCGGGGACGGGTCCTGACCGGGCCCGGCCCCGACGACGTCCGGGACGAGATGTGGGTCGTGGACGGGCGGATCACCTACGAGCGGCCCACCGGGCCGCTGGAGACGACCACGGTCGAGGGCTGGGCACTGCCCGGACTGGTGGACGCACACTGCCACGTCGGACTCGACGCCCACGGCGCCGTCGACGACGCCACCAGCGAGAAGCAGGCACTCACCGACCGCGACGCCGGGACGCTGCTCATCCGGGACGCGGGATCCGCGGCCGACACCCGGTGGATCGACGACCGCGAGGATCTGCCGCGCATCATCCGGGCCGGCCGCCACATCGCCCGCACCAGGCGCTACATCCGCAACTACGCCCATGAGATCGAGCCCGGGGACCTGGTGGCCTATGTGCGGCGCGAGGCGCGGCGCGGCGACGGCTGGGTCAAGCTCGTCGGCGACTGGATAGACCGCGAGCAGGGCGATCTGACCGCCTGCTGGCCGCGCGGCGCGGTGGAGGCCGCCATCGCGGCCGCCCACGAGGAGGGCGCGCGGGTCACCGCCCACTGCTTCGCCGAGGAGTCGCTGCGCGATCTGGTGGAGGCCGGGATCGACTGCGTCGAGCACGCCACCGGTCTGACCGAGGAGACCATCCCGCTCTTCGCCGAGCGGGGCGTCGCGATCGTCCCCACCCTGGTCAACATCGCGACCTTCCCCCGGCTCGCCGAGGGCGGCGAGAAGAAGTTCCCGCGCTGGGCCGACCACATGCGGCGGCTCCACGAGCGCCGCTACGACACCGTGCGCGCGGCGTACGACGCGGGCATCCCGGTCTTCGCCGGCACGGACGCGGGTGGCTCGCTGCCCCACGGACTGGTCGCCGACGAGGTCGCGGAGCTGGTGGCGGCGGGCATCCCGCCGGTGGACGCCCTGTCGGCGACCACCTGGGCGGCCCGCGCCTGGCTGGGGCGCCCGGGACTGGAGGAGGGTGCCGAGGCGGACCTGGTGGTGTACGAGGCGGACCCGCGGGCCGACGTGCGGGTGCTGGCCGCGCCGCGGGCGGTGCTGCTCAGGGGTCGTTTCGTGCGGTGAGGCGTGCGGTGAGGCGCGCCGGGGCCCGTGGCGGGAGGGGCTGCGACCGCCTCATGGAGACGCAGCACGTTACCCATGATGTGCTAATCGAAAACTGCGACCGGTGTGACTCTTTCGAGTGAACTAACGCTGTGTGTTCGTACTTTCGCGCTACGTGGGTCAACAATGGCGTGGTCTCAGTCACCGGTGTGAGCGATGTCCCCCATTGGCCGCCGGTGACGTCACGCAATCCGTGGGGGTTTCACCTGTGAACAAGTCTGTCTACGGCCTGCTCGCCGCCGCCGTTCTGGTGGGGGCCACCGCCGCGCCCGCGAACGCCGCCGGCGACGAGGGCTCGGCGAGCGCGGCCGTACTCCGGGCCAGTCTGGAGGTCTCCCTGCTCAAGGGGGGCGCCGCCGTACCGCTGAAGACCGAGCTCAACGCGGTCCGGGCGCCCGAGAGCGCCGACGAGACCCTGCTGGAGGCTCGCGTGGACGGCGCGCACAACGGCAAGCCGTTCACCATGCTGGACGCGAAGGCCGCCGCTTCGAGCGCGACGGTGGGGGAGGGGAAGGCCGAGGGCCGGTCCAGCCTGGCCGAGGCCAGGGTGTACGTGCCGGGGCTGCTGCGGCCCCTGGTCAGGACCGAGCTGGTCACCTCCCGCGCCGTGTGCGAGGCCGGCGCCCGGCCGACCGCCGGGTCCGAGATCCCCGGCACCGTCACGGTGCTCGGCAAGAAGGTCACGGTGAAGGCCGGCGGCACCACCTCGGTCCGGGTGCCCGGCGTGGGCACGGTCGAGCTGAAGCTGGCCGAGACCGTGACCACCACCCGCACCGCCGCCGCCACCGCCCTGGGACTGGACATCGTGGTGGACCCGGTGAGCCTGGGCGTGGCAGCGGTCAAGGGCCGGGTGGCGCTGGTGGAGGCCGCCTGCGAGACGCCCGGTGGCGGAGGCGGCGGCAACGGTGGCTCCACCGGCGGCGACGGCGGTGCCACCGACGGCGGTTCCACCGGTGGCGGCTCCGCCGACGGGGGCTCGACGAGCGGCAGCGGCGGCTCCACCGAGGGCTCCGACGGCGGTGGTCCCACCGGGGGATCCACCGGTGGCGACAGCGGCTCGGCCGGTCCCGCCGGCTCCACCGACGGCAAGGGGAACGACCCGCAGCCGCAGACCGGTCCGGAGCCGTCCGGCGAGAAGCCCACCGGCAACCTCGCCGAGACCGGCGGCAGTTCGGCCACGCCGTACGTCGCCGGCGGAGCGCTGGCGCTCGTCGCCGCGGGCGGCGGGCTGCTGATGCTGCGCCGCCGTGCCTCAGACGCGGCCGACGCCTGATCCGACCGCTGCCGGGCCGGCCTCAGTCCGGCCCGGCAGCGGTGAGCGGCGGCGGGACTCCCGGGCGGGAGTCCCGCCGCCGTCTCGCGCGTCAGCGCACCCCGAGTCCGGCCAGCGTCCGCACCAGGCGGTCCGTCGTCGCCCGGTCGCGTACGGCCAGCCGCAGCCACCGCGCGTCCAGGCCCGGAAAGGTGTCCCCGCGGCGTACCGCGATGCCCTCTGCGCGCAGCCGTTCCCGCAGCCCGGCCGCACCCGCGTGCCGCACCAGGACGAAGGGCGCCCGCGGATCCGCCGTCGCCTGCCCCAGCTCACCGAACTCCGCCAGCCGGCCGAGCAGATGGGCCCGGTCGGCGGCGGTCCGCTCCGCCGCCCGCTCCGCCTCGGCCAGTGCGGCGGGCTCGCAGCACGCCTCGGCCGCGGCGAGCGCGGGGGATGAGACCGGCCACAGCGGCTGGTGCCGCGCCAGTGCGGCTACGGTCCGCGGATCGGAGAGCGCGTAGCCGATGCGCAGCCCCGCCAGCCCCCAGGTCTTGGTGAGGCTGCGCAGCACCACGGTGCGGCCCGGAAGCTCCGTCACCAGCCCCGCCAGGGACTCGCGCTCGCCCGGCACCGCGTCGATGAACGCCTCGTCCACCACCAGCGTCCGGCCCGGCCGCGCCAGCGCCGCCAGGGCGGAGGCCGGGTGCAGCACGGAGGTGGGGTTGGTGGGGTTGCCGACGACCACCGCGGCGGCCCCGGCCGGAACGCGGGCGGGACCGAGGCGGAAGCCGTCCCGTTCGCCCAGGACGACGCGTTCCACCCGGTGGCCCGCGTCCAGCAGGGCGGCCTCCGGCTCGGTGAACTGCGGATGCACCACGACCGGGCCGCCGTCGCGCCAGGCGTCCGATCCCGGCGGGGGCAGGAACCGGGCGAGCAGGACGAACGCCTCCGCCGCGCCCGCCGTCAGCAGCACGCACTCCTCCGGCAGTCCGTGCCGGGCCGCCACCGCCCGCCGCGCCGCCCGCCCGTCGGGGTAGGCGGCCAGCGAGCCGAGCGAGGCGGCCACCCGCTCCCTCAGCCATGCGGGGGGCGTGCCGGCTCGGACGTTGACCGCGAGGTCCACCAGGTCCGCGCCGGCGCCGCGCACCTCCGCGTCGCCGTGGTGGCGCAGATCGTGCGCGGTCCGCGGGGGCCGGAGGGGGGCCAGGGGCTCAGTGGGCGTGTGCATGGCCGCCATGGTGGTGATGGTGGTGCCCGTGTCCGTCGTCGTCCGGATGGTGGTGGGGGCGCTGGGGCGTGCCCACCTTCTCCTCGAAGCCGGGCAGCGCGATGCGGTAGACGCACGAGTCGCAGTTCATCCGCAGATCGCCCTCGACGGCCTCCGTGTAGCGCTCCCAGACCAGTTCCGCCAACTCGTCGGTGGGGCCGATGACATCGGCGGAGAGCACCTCGGTCTCCGGGTGCGCCGCCGCCCAGCCCCCGGTCTGCGCCCGCACCCGGTCCGGCAGGATCCCGGTGAACAGGAAGTACGGCAGCACCACGATCCGGCGGGCGCCCAGCATCCGGCAGCGGTCCAGGCCGGCGGGGACGTCGGGGGCGGCGAGCGAGACGAACGCCGTCTCCACGCCCGCGTAGCCGCGCCCCTCCCACAGCAGCCGGGCCGCCCTGTGGACCTCGGCGTTGGCGTCCGGGTCGGTGGAGCCGCGGCCCACCAGCAGCACCGTGGTGTCGGCGCGGCCGCTCGTGCCGTCCCCGCCGCCCGCAGCCCGCAGCGCCTCGTCCACCCGGCGCTCCAGCACGTTCAGCAGCGCCGGGTGGGGACCGAGCGGGCGGCCGTACGCGTAGGTGGTGCCCGGGTGGCGCTGCTCCTCGCGGGCCAGGGCGGCCGGGATGTCGCCCTTGGCGTGCCCGGCCGAGACCAGCATCAGCGGGACGGCGGCGAAGTTCCGCACGCCCCGTCCGGTCAGTTCGGCGACGGCGTCGGCGAGCGGCGGCGGGGACAGTTCGATGAAACCTCCCGCGACGGGGAGGCCGGGACGCCGCTCGCCGAGGTCGCGCACGAAGGAGCGGAACGCCTCGGCGCCGGCGTCGTCACGGGTGCCGTGGCCGACGAGGAGCAGGGCGGGCGGGCTGGTCACTGGATCTTCTCCTTGGCAGTGCCGGGGGTGGTGCGGGGGGCGGTGCTGTCGGGGGACGCGATGGTGGCCGGGGCGTACGGAGGGGTGTACAGAAGGGCGTTGAGGGCGGCCGCGGCCACCGCGCTGCCGCCCTTCTCCGAGACGTTGCTGACGGCCGGCAGACCGCTGGCGCGCAGCGCCGCCTTGCTCTCGGCCGCGCCGACGAAGCCGACGGGAAGGCCGATGACCAGGGCGGGGTCCGCGTCCAGGGCGAGCAGTTCGAACAGGGCGGTGGGTGCGCAGCCGACCACCCACACCGCGCCCGGCCCGACCCGCTCGTAGGCCAGCCGCACCGCGTGCGCGGAGCGGGTCAGGCCGTCCTCGGCGCGGGCGTCGGCGAGCCGGCACACCGTCTCGCGGCGGGTGATGCCGGCGGCGACCATCCCGACGTCCGCCACTACCGGCGCGCCGGCGTGCAGGGCGGTGTGCGCGGCGCGCAGCGCGCTCTCGTCGGTGACCAGGTCCTCGGCGTACGCCGGGTCGGCGCTGGAGTGGATCACCCGCTCCACCACGGCCCGCGTCAGCGGCGGGAGTCGGGAGGTGTCCAGCCGCGAGCGCAGGATGCGGTACGACTCCTCCTCGATGGGATGGACGGTGCGGGGCGTCAAAGGCGTCACGACGGCTCCTGGGGGTCGCGTACGGGGATCTCCTCGACCGCGTCGACCGGGCACACCTCGACGCACTCCAGGCAGCCGGTGCACAGCTCGGCCCGCACCAGCAGCGTGCCGCCCAGCGGACGTATCGCGTGGACCGGGCAGGTCAGCAGGCAGGCGCCGCAGCCCGCGCAGCGCGAGGTGACGGCGACGCGGGCGGTCGCGGGCGGGGTCGGGGAGACGGTCGCGGGCGGGGTCGGGGAGACGGCCGCGGGCGTGGTCACCGGGACTCCTGCCAGCGGTAGCCGCGCGGGGTGACCATGCGGCCGGCCACGGTGCGGGTGGCGGTGTTGCCGACGGTCACCACCGTCATCATGTCGACCGCGGCCGGATCGAGCGCGCCGAGCGTGGTCACGGTGGTGCGCTCGCCGGGGCGCGAGGCGTTGCGCACCACCCCGGCCGGGGTGTGCGGTGCACGGTGCTCGGCCAGCAGGGCGAGCGCCTTGGGAAGCTGCCAGTCGCGGCCCCGGCTGCGGGGGTTGTAGAACGTCACCACCAGGTCGGACTCGGCCGCCGCCCGCACCCGGCGCTCGATCACCTCCCAGGGGGTGTGCAGGTCCGACAGGCTGATCGAGACGTGGTCGTGGCCCAGCGGCGCGCCCAGCAGCGCGGCGGCGGCGAGCGCCGCGGTGACGCCGGGGACACCGACCACGCCGATGTCGGCGGACGCCTCGGCCAGGGCGGGCGAGGCCATCGCGTACACCCCCGCGTCGCCGCTGCCGATCAGCGCCACCGCGCGGCCCGCGCGGGCCTCGGCCACGGCGGTGCGGGCGCGCTCCTCCTCCGCGCCGAGACCGGACTCCAGCACGCGGGTGCCCGGTCGCAGCAGATCGCGGATCTGGTCCACGTACTGGTCGAGACCGACGACCACCGAGGCGCGGCGCAGCTCGTCGCGGGCGCGCGGAGTGAGCAGGTCGCGGGCGCCGGGACCGAGCCCGACGACGGCCAGCCGCCCGCGGGGCCGCCGCCGCGCCACGGCACAGGTCACCATCGCCGCGCGCCCCTCGGGAGCGGACTTCCGCTTGGGCACGACCAGTTCGGCGCCCTCGCCGCAGGCGAGCAGCGCGGCGGCCTCCGCCACGCTCGGGGTGCCCACGGCGGCCAGCGGCGCGTCGGAAGGGTGGGGCACGGGCACGGCGGCCAGTTCGCCGGCGGGGTGCGTCCGCAGCGGTACGCCCAGGCGCCGGGCCGCCTCCACGATGCCCCTCTCGTCCGCCTTGGCCTCGACGGTGGCCAGCTCGGTGACGGACAGCGGCGACAGACCGGCGTCGGCGAGGGCCTGCCCGACCAGGGCGGCGACCTCGTCCGCGGGGGCTCCCCGGCTGGCGCCGACGCCGACTGCGAGGGTCGGCGGACGCAGGACGGCCGTGCGGTCGCCGGGCGTCACCGCGCGGTCGGTGACCAGCAGGGTGTATCCGCCGCCGGTGCCTTCCTCACCACCGTCTCCGTCGCTTTCCGTGGCGTTGTCGGTGGCATCGGTTACGTTCGGTGGCAGTGCAGGAAGGGGGAGGAGGCGATGACGCACCAGACGGACGGGCTCGCCGTCGAGGATCGCCCGTGACACCGACGCGACGGAGCCCTCGACGGGCAGGCCGAGGGTGTCCAGACCGGGGACGCCGGCGGCGTCGGTGGCGGTGGTGACGACGGGACGGCAGCCGGACAGGACCTCGGCCACCGCGTGCGCCAGGTCGTTCGCGCCGCCCGCGTGACCGCCCAGCAGCGCCACGGCGTACTGCTGCGCCTCGTCCACGCACACCACGCCCGGATCGTCCGCCTTGCCGCCCAGCAGCGGGGCGATCAGGCGTACGGTCGCGCCGGCGGCGAGAAAGCAGACGAGGCGATCGCATTCGGTGAAGGCGCGGGTGACCGCCTCGCGGACGGTGCCGGCGCCCTCCGCGCCGTCGGCGGCGCCTTCGCCGCCGGTGCCGTAGACACGGACGGCCATCGGCCAGGCGGCCGCCAGTCGGTCGCGGGCGCGCCGCCCCGCGGCGGTGGCGGAGACGAGACCGATCGGACCGGCCGGGGCGTTCGGGGCGTTCACGGGAATGCTCCTTCGGTGCCGGGGCGGGTGCCCCACAGGACGAAGACGGGGTTGCCGGCGGCGAGCCGCACCACCTCGCCGGGGAGGGGGGCCAGCCGGGAGGACTGCAGCAGCACGCCGTCGGCCGCGAGACCGGCCGCGCCGAGCGCCGCCCGTACGGCCGGTACGCGGTCCAGCGCGGCGAGCGTGACGACGACCGTGCGGCGGGCGCGGAGCGCACAGGCCGACACGATCGCCTCCAGCTCCCGCCCCCCGCCGCCGACGAACACGGCGTCCGGCTCGGGCAGTCCGGCGAGGACGCCGGGGGCCGTGCCGTGCACGGTCTGGAGGTCCACACCGTGGGACGCGGCGTTGGCGCGGCAGCGTTCGGCGCCGTCGGCGGTGCGCTCCACGGCGACGGCCGCCGCGCCCAGACGGGCGCACTCCACCGCGACGGAGCCGGAGCCCGCGCCGATGTCCCAGACCAGATCGCCCGGGCGAGGCCCGAGCCGGGCCAGCGCCAGCGCCCGCACCTCGTACTTGGTGATCATCGAGTCGCGGTGCGCGAAGGCGTCCTCCGGCAGCGCCCATCCGGCGGGCGGGCGCCGCGGCCCGGCCAGCGCCCGGGGCGCGGCGGCCAGGGCACGGGACTCGTCCAGGCACAGCACCACGCTGACCTCGTCGGGCCAGGCGCGGGCGGCGGCCCCGGCGGGGGAGAGGCGCTCGACGCGCTCGCCAGCCGTGCCCAGCGCGCTCGCCACCACCAGGGTGCGCGGCAGCCCGGCGGTGGCCAGGGCGGCGCCCAGCTCGGCGGGCCCCGCGCCGGGCCCGGTGAGCACGGCGGTCTTGGGGTGCGCGCGGCAGACGTTGACGGCGGTGCGCGGGTCGCGCCCGTGCGCGCTGACCACGGCGGCGTCGTCCCACGGCAGTCCGGCGCGGGCGAAGGCCACCGCGACGGACGGCGCGGTGGGCCGTACGTCCAGGACTTCGGGGCCGAAGCGTTCGGCGAGCGAGCGGACGATTCCGAAGAACCCGGGATCGCCGGAGGCGAGCACCACCACCGGCCCCCCGTCCTCCGACAGCCGGCGCTCGACGGCGTCCAGCGCCGGGGCGAGCGGCCCCAGGACCACGCGCCGCACCCCGGGGGGAGGGGCGGCCGCCTCCAGGTGGCGGCGTGCGCCCACGGCCAGCCGGACTCCCCGCCAGGACAGCGCACCGGGTCCGTGGGCCCCCGCCCCCGTCCCCGTGCCCACGACCGTGATCACGGCAGCAGCCCCCCGCCGTTGGAGCACAGGGCGACCACCGTGCGGCCGGTGAAGTCCACCATGGCCGCCTCCGCGGTGATCCGGCGGTCGGTGAATCGCTCCAGCACGTCCACCACCCGGCGGCACAGCTCCGGCGCGGCCGTATGCAGCAGCCCCGCCGCCTCCCACAGCTCGTACGCGTGGCGGGCGGTGTTCGCCGCCGCGACCTCGGCCGCCAGCGCGTCCGCGCCGCCCACCGCGCGGGTGATGTCGGCCAGGACGGAGGTGTCCACCTTCGACCGCGTGTAGTGCGTCATCAGCACCCCGGAGGCCAGCTTGGTCAGCTTTCCCACCATGCCGACGAACACCACCCGGCCCACACCGTGCTCCACCGCCCGCCGCAGCGCGGCACCCGTGAAGTCGCCGACCTCGATGAAGCACACCGGGGGCAGTCCGGGCAGCAGCTCCATGGCGCCCTTCTCGGTTCGCCCGCCGGTGCACAGCGCCACGGCCGGTGCGCCCTGCGCGGCGGCCACCGACACCGCCTGCTCGACACTCGCCCGCCACGAGGCGGTCGAGAACGGCCGGACGATCCCGGTCGTCCCCAGAATGGAGACGCCGCCGAGGATGCCGAGCCGGGCATTGGTGGTCCTGCGGGCGCGCTTCTCGCCGTCGGGCACGCTGATGGTGACGTCCACGCCACGCTCCGCGGTGTCGACGACCTCGCCCACCGCCTGGCTGATCATGGCGCGGGGCACCGGGTTGATGGCCGGGCCGCCCACCTCCAGGCCGAGCCCCGGCCGGGTGACGACGCCGACGCCGACGCCGCCGTGCAGTTCGATGCCCGGCCCGCTCCGCCAGCTCACCGTGGCGGTCAGATGCGAGCCGTGGGTGACGTCCGGGTCGTCGCCCGCGTCCTTGACCACCACCGCCTCGGTGCGGCCCGGCCGCAGCTCGGCCGAGCGCTCCACGGCGAAGGTCACCCGCCGACCCGAGGGCAGCGCGACCTCCACCCAGGGCTGGGGTTCGCCCGTGACCAGATGCAGCGCGGCGGCACGGGCCGCCGCCGAGGCACAGGTGCCGGTCGTCCAGCCGGTGCGCAGCGCCTTCGGCCGCTGCTTGGCGGTACGCGGCAGGTCCGGCTCCCGCAGCTTCGGCCCCCGGACGGGCTCGTGCTCCGGCTCCTCACCCACGGCCCGCCGCCTCCCGGCCGCTCTGCCCGCCGGCCCGTCCCCGGGCCTCCCGGGCCGCGCGCAGCGCCCGCCGCGCCTCGGGCCGCGCGCGTCGGTGCCCGTGGAAGTGCCCGGGGTGGTAGAGGTGCGAGCGCGTGCCGGATGCGGACAGCGCGGGGCCGACGAGGAACAGCGTGTGCTTCCACAGCCGGTGCTCCTTGACGGTCTCCTCCAGGGTGCCCACCGTGCAGCGCAGCACCAGCTCCTCCGGCCAGGTCGCCTGGTGGGCGATCACCACCGGGGTGTCGGTCGGGTAGCCGCCCTCCAGCAGCTCCACCGCCAGCTGCCCCGAGCGCGCCGCCGACAGGAAGACCGCCATGGTCGTGCCGTGCCGGGCGAACTGACGCACCTCCTCGCCCGGCGGCATCGGCGTCTTGCCGCCGCCGAGCCGGGTGAGGATCACCGACTGGGCGACCTCCGGGATCGTCAGCTCCCGCCCTGCGATGGCCGCCACCGCCGAGAACGACGACACCCCGGGGACGATCTCCACCTCGACGCCCAGTTCCGCGCAGCGGTCCACCTGCTCCTGAGTGCCGCCCCACAGCGCCGGATCGCCGGAGTGGACGCGTGCCACCCTCAGCCCCTCGCGTGCCGCGCGCCCGTAGACGGCGATCACGTCCTCCAGGGACATCGAGGCCGAGTCCAGGACCTCGGCGTCCTCGCGGGCGTGGTCGAGGACCTCCTCGCGCACCAGGCTGGCAGCCCACACCACGATGTCGGCCTCGGAGATGGCACGGGCCGCGCGGAAGGTGAGCAGATCGGCGGCGCCGGGCCCGGCGCCCACGATGGTCACCTTCCCGGGGCTCCCCGGGGTCCTCCCGCCGGTCCGTGCGGTTCCGGCCGTCCCGGCGGTTCCGGTGGTCACAGCTTGCCTCCTCGGCTCTCCCGGCGAGCGGGGGCGATGAGCGTGGACAGATAGGGGAGACCGGTGTCCCCGGTCTCGGGAGCGGCCTCCGGGCCGGTCTCCGGAGCGGCCTCCAGATCGGCCGCCGGGCGGATCGACTCCTGAGGCAGTCCCAGCGCCGAGCCCCACACCGCGCCCTCGGTACGGCCCGTGGCGCGCAGAGCGGCGGCGACCTCGCGCGCCCGCCGCCCGAACTTGTAGGCCACCACCGTCCCCGGCCCCTCCAGAGCCCGCCGGAGCACCGCCATCCCGGCCGTCACCGGCACCAGCGTCAGCGGCTCCTTCCCCTCGGTGAGCACAGCCCCGCCGCGCGCGGCCAGATCCTGCATCGCGGTGATGCCCGGCACGGTCTCCACGACCGCCTCCGGCACCAGCTCGCCGACGGTCTGGGCGAGATAGGTGAAGGTGGAGTAGACGTTCGGGTCGCCGATGGTCGCGAACGCCACCGAGCCGTGGGCACGCAGCAGCCCGGCGACACGTTCGCCCGCCGCGTCCCACGCCGCCTCCCGGCGGGCCCGGTCCTCGCGCTCGTTGAGCGCGAGGACCACCCGCACGATCCGCTCGCGCGACACGTGGTGCAGGACGGTGGCCTCGGCGCGTCCCGTACCGCTGCCCTCCATCACGGGGACCACCACCACGTTCGCCGAGCGCAGCGCCTTGACGCCCTTGACCGTCACCAGGTCCGGATCGCCGGGGCCCACCCCGACGCCGACGAGCCGTGGCCCGCCGGCCTCCCGCACCTCACCACCGCTACCGTTCACGCCGCACACCTCTCGACACATCCTCCGACGAAACGCCGGGCCACGGACGGCTCGGCGGCCCAGTGCACATGCAGATACGAGGCATGCACGCCACTTTTCACAAAGCCCTCCACCCGGCGCCCGGGCCGGGAGCCGCGCGAGGTCAGCCCCCACGCCGGCGCGGCCCCGGCCTCCGGCCCCCCGGCGCCGGGTTCCACCGCCGTGCGGTGGAACTCGTGGCCGCGCATCCGCGTCCCCGCGGCGGCCAGGGCGCTGCCGCCCACCGCCACCGCGTCGCGGTAGCCGAGGGTGAGCCGCTCGGTCATCCGGGCGGTGGCGTCGAGCACCCCGCACATCGGCACGCCGTCCAGCTCCTTCGCCAGATAAAGCAGTCCGGCGCACTCGGCGGCGACCGGCGCCCCCGAGGCGGCCAGTTCCGCCACCGCCCGGCGCAGCGGCTCGTTCGCCGACAGCTCCGGTGCGTACACCTCCGGGAAGCCGCCGCCCAGGACCAGCCCGGCCGTGCCCGGCGGCAGCGCGGTGTCCCGCAGCGGGTCGAAGACGGCCACATCCGCGCCCGCCGCCCGCAGCAGCTCGGCGTGCTCGGCGTAGGAGAAGGTGAAGGCGGCCCCGCCCGCGACGGCCACCACCGGGCGCCGGTGCGGCGCACTCGCGGCGGCGGGCGGCGCCCACGGCTCCTCCGGCAGCGGGGGTGCGGAGTGCGCCAGGGCGAGCAGCGCCTTCAGATCGCAGCCGGACCGCACCCGCCGCGCCAGCTCCGCCACCGCCCCGGTCGCCTCCGCCCGCCGCTCGGCCACCGGCACCAGACCCAGATGGCGCGAGGGGGTGTGCAACAGCGGCGCCCGGCGCAGCACACCCAGCACCGGCACCCCGCAGGCCTCCAGTGCCTCGCGCAGCAGCTCCTCGTGACGGTCGGAGGCCACCTTGTTGAGGATCACCCCCGCGACGCGGACCTCCGGGTCCCAGGACGCGAAACCGTGCACCAGCGCCGCCACCGAACGCGACTGCGAGGAGGCGTCCACCACCAGCACCACCGGCGCCCGCAGCAGCTTGGCCACCTGTGCCGTGGAGGAGAGCTCCCCGAGGCCCGCGGCCCCGTCGTACAGCCCCATCACGCCCTCGACCACGGCCACGTCCGCACCGGCCGCCCCGTGCAGGAACAGCGGCGCGACCAGATCCGGGCCGCACAGGTACGCGTCGAGGTTGCGGCCGGGCCGGCCGGTGGCCAGCGCGTGGTAGCCCGGGTCGATGTAGTCCGGGCCCACCTTGTGCGGGGACACCTCCAGCCCGGCCGCCGCGAAGGCGGCCATCAGACCGGTGGCGACGGTGGTCTTGCCGCTGCCCGAGGAGGGCGCGGCAACGACCAGCCGGGGAAGTGCGGTACTCACGGTCCGATCACCACTCGATGCCCCGCTGGCCCTTCTGGCCGGCGTCCATCGGGTGCTTGACCTTGGTCATCTCCGTCACCAGGTCGGCGGCGCCGATCAGCCTCGAAGGAGCGTCACGCCCGGTGATGACCACATGCTGGACGCCGGGACGGGCCTGCAGCACCTCGACCACCTCGTCGGTGTTCACCCAGCCCCAGTGCATCGGGTAGGCGAACTCGTCCAGTACGTACAGCCGGTAGGTCTCGGCCGCCAGATCGCGCTTGACCTGCTCCCAGCCCTCGCGCGCGGCCTCCTCCGAGGACTCGATGCCGCGCTGCACCCACGACCAGCCCTCGCCCATCTTGTGCCAGGCCACGGTGCCGCCCTCGCCGCTCGCGCCCAGCACGCGCAGCGCCCGCTCCTCGCCGACCCGCCACTTGGCGGACTTCACGAACTGGAACACCCCGATCGGCCAGCCCTGGTTCCAGGCGCGCAGCGCCAGTCCGAAGGCGGCCGTCGACTTGCCCTTGCCGGTGCCCGTGTGGACCGCCAGCAGCGGGCGGTTGCGGCGCTGGCGCGTGGTGAGGCCGTCGTCGGGGACGACACTCGGCTGTCCTTTCGGCACTACGCGGCCCTCCTGTCGGTGTTCCTGTCAGTGCTCCTGTGAGCGCGGTACGGGGTCTGCAGGGAGCGGACGAGCCCGGTGACGGTGTCGGCGCGCAGCTCCTCCAGCGTCACCGCGGGGCCGCCCAGTTCGGCGGCGAGCGCGCCGGCCAGGCCGAGCCGCACCGGCCCGGACTCGCAGTCGACCACCACCGAGGCGGCGCCGTCGGCGGCCAGCAGCCGCGCGGCCTGCCGGGCACGCGGCACCGGCTGCGGGCCGCCGGTCGCCCGTCCGTCGGTGACGGCGACCAGCAGCGGGCGCCGCGAGGGGTCGCGCAGCCGCTCGGTCCGCAGTACGTCGCGGGCCTTCAGCAGCCCGGCGGCCAGCGGGGTGCGGCCGCCGGTCGGCAGCGACTCCAGACGGGCCGCGGCGGCGTCCACGGACGAGGTCGGGGGCAGGGCCACCTCGGCGCCCGAGCCGCGGAAGGAGATCAGGCCGACCTTGTCGCGGCGCTGGTAGGCGTCCAGCAGCAGCGACAGCACCGCGCCCTTGACCGCCCCCATCCGCCGCCGCGCGGCCATCGAGCCGGAGGCGTCCACGACGAACAGCACGAGATTGGACTCCCGGCCCTCGCGCACCGCCTCGCGCAGGTCCTCCCGGCGCACCAGCAGTCCGGGACCGGAACGCCCTCGCGCCCGCTGGTGCGGAGCGGCGGCCCGTACGGTCGCGGCCAGGTGCAGCCGGGACAGCGCGCCCCGCGGCCGGCGGGCGCCGGTGGTGCGGCCCTGC
Source organism: Streptomyces shinuiensis (assembly GCF_043660855.1). Classification (NCBI taxonomy): domain Bacteria; kingdom Bacillati; phylum Actinomycetota; class Actinomycetes; order Kitasatosporales; family Streptomycetaceae; genus Streptomyces; species Streptomyces shinuiensis. Next base: position 4,762,878 of record NZ_JBIHML010000001.1, read on the forward strand.
GCGGTACGGGCGCGCGAGCGCCGCCCCGCCGCGCCCTCGCCCACACCCGGTACGTGCAGCGCGCGGGCGCGGAACGGCTCACCGGCGCGGGCGGTGCCCTGCTCACCGCCGCCCTGCTCACCGCCGCCCTGCTCACCGCCGCCCTGCTCACCGCCGCCTTGCTCCGGCCCGGCGCCCTCCTCGCCGCGCGACTGCCCGGGAAGGGGGGGCTCGGGCGTGCCGGACCGTTCCGGCGGGCCGTCCTGCGGCGGCTGCCCGCCGCCGTTCCCGCCGTCGCCGCCACCGGGGCCGCCGTCCGGCCCGTCCGGGTCCGGCTCGTCGTCCGGGCCGCCGTCGGCGCCGCCCGCGCCGCCGTTCTGCCGCAGCGTCTCGTCGAGCTTGTCCTCGTCCAGGCCGGGCGCGTCGAAGGGGTTGCGGCGCCTGCGGTGCGGCAGGGCCAGCAGCGCGGCCTGCCGCACGTCCTCGGCCGCCACATCGGTGCGCCCCGCCCAGGCCGCCAGCGCGGTGGCGGTGCGCGCCATCACGATGTCGGCCCGCATCCCGTCCACCTCGAAGGCCGCGCAGGTGGCGGCGATCTGCCGCAGCGCGGCGTCGCCCAGCCGCACCTTCGGCAGCAGCGCCCGCGCGGCCGCGATCCGCTCCCGCAGCCCGCTCTCCTCGCCGGCCCAGCGGGCGGCGAAGGCCGCCGGATCCTCGTCGTACTCCAGGCGGCGCCGTACGACCTCCATCCGCTCGCCGGTCTCCCGGGAGGCGGCGACCTCCACGGTCAGCCCGAAACGGTCCAGCAACTGCGGGCGCAGCTCACCCTCCTCGGGGTTCATCGTCCCCACCAGCAGGAAGCGGGAGGAGTGCCGCACCGAGACGCCCTCGCGCTCGATGTGGACCACGCCCATCGCGGCGGCGTCCAGGAGCGAGTCGATGAGGAAGTCCTGCAGCAGGTTGACCTCGTCCACGTACAGGACGCCCCGGTGGGCCTGCGCCAGCAGCCCCGGCTCGAAGGCCTTCACCCCCTCCGACAGGGCCCGCTCGATGTCCAGCGATCCGACGAGCCGGTCCTCGGAGGCGCCCACCGGCAGCTCCACCATCCGGGCCGGCCGGCTCGTGCCCGGCCCCGCCTCGTGCGGCCCGTCCGGGCAGGCGGGGCCGGGGCGGCGCGGATCGCAGGAGAAGCGGCAGCCGGGCACGGTCTCGACCGGCGGCATCAGCGCCGCCAGGGCCCGCACCGCGGTGGACTTGGCCGTGCCCTTCTCGCCGCGTACCAGGACGCCGCCGACGGCCGGTGAGACCGCGTTCAGCAGCAGCGCCAGCCGCAGGTCGTCCATGCCGACGATCGCGGTGAACGGATAGGCGGTCGTCGCCACGGCGGTCGCCCCGGTCGCCGTGGTCGTGGTCGCGGTGGTGGTCACGCGTCGCCCTCCAGATCGTCGGAGCCGCTCTCCAGGTCGCCTTCGAGTTCGAGGTAGATCTCGCGCAGCCGCTCCAGGGTCCGCGCCTCCGGCTCGGCCCACAGCCCGCGGTCGGCGGCCTCCAGCAGCCGCTCGGTCACGCCGCGCAGCGCCCACGGGTTGGAGCGCTTCATGAACTCCTGGTTGGTCTCGTCGAAGACGTACTCGGCCGCGAGCCGCTGGTACATCCAGTCGTCCACGACCCCGGCCGTCGCGTCGTAGCCGAAGAGGTAGTCGACGGTGGCCGCCATCTCGAAGGCGCCCTTGTAGCCGTGCCGCCGCATCGCCGCCATCCAGCGAGGATTGACCACCCGCGCCCGGAAGACCCGGTGGGTCTCCTCGCCCAGCGTCCGCGTCCGCACCTGGTCGGGGACGGCCGAGTCGCCCACGTACGCCTCGGGGGAGTCCCCGGTCAGATGGCGCACCATCGCCACCATGCCGCCGTGGTACTGGAAGTAGTCGTCGGCGTCGGCGATGTCGTGCTCGCGGGTGTCGACGTTCTTGGCCGCCACCTGGATGCGGCGGAACGCCGTCTCCATGTCGCCGCGCGCCGGGCGGCCGTCCAGCCCGCGCCCGTACGCGTAGCCGCCCCACACCGCGTACACCTCGGCCAGGTCCGCGTCCGAGCGCCAGTTGCGGGCGTCGATCAGCGGCAGCAGCCCGGCGCCGTACGCGCCCGGTTTGGAACCGAAGATCCTTGCTGTGGCCCTGCGCCGGTCGCCGTGCGCGGCGGTGTCCTCGTCCGCGTGGGCGCGCACGTGGTTGGACCCGGCGGGCTCCTCCAGCTCCGCCACCGCCCGTACCGCGTCGTCCATCAGCGCCACCACGTGCGGGAAGGCGTCCCGGAAGAACCCGGAGATGCGGACGGTGACGTCGATGCGCGGCCGGCTCAGCTCCTCCAGGGGGACGATCTCGAAGCCCGTCACCCGCCGGGAGGCGTCGTCCCACACCGGGCGGCAGCCCAGCAGGGCCAGGATCTCCGCGATGTCGTCGCCCTGTGTGCGCATGCAGGAGGTGCCCCACACCGTCAGGCCCACCGACCTCGGATACTCGCCGTGGTCGGCCAGGTGCCGGGCCAGCAGGGAGTCCGCCAGCGCGCTGCCGACGTCCCACGACAGTTTGGACGGGATCGCCTTGGGGTCCACGGAGTAGAAGTTCCGCCCCGTGGGCAGCACGTTGACCAGGCCGCGCGTGGGCGATCCGGAGGGACCGGCGGGTACGTAGCCGCCCTCCAGTGCGTGCAGCACGTTGCCGATCTCGTCCCCGGTGCGCTCCAGCCGGGGCACGACCTCGTCCGCGGCGAACTCCAGGACGCTCACGGCGCCCGGCAGTTCGGCGTCCAGCACTTCGCGGACCACCTCCGGGGCCGCCTCGCGCGTCCAGCCGCGGTCCTCCATCGACTCCACCAGCCGCCGCGCCAGGTGCTCCAGCAGGTCCACGGCGTCGGAGGCGGTACGGGAAGGGCCGTCCGCGAGCGCGGTCAGGGCCTTGGGCACCTCGATACGCGCCCCCGGCTCGGCCAGCAGCCCGGACTCCACCAGCCCCACGTGCTCGGCCAGCACCGCCCGCAGACCCGGCAGCGCGCCGCCGACCCCGCCCCACACCTGGGCCGAACGCAGCACCGCCAGCACCAGGTTGACGCGCGGTTCGCCCACCGGCCCGCCGCCCAGCACATGCAGGCCGTCGCGGATCTGCACATCCTTGATCTCGCACAGCCAGCCGTCGATGTGCATGACGAACTCGTCGAACTCGTCCTCGTCCGGCTGCTCCTCCACGTGCAGGTCGTGGTGGAGTTCGGCGGCCCGCACCAGCGTCCAGATCTGGCTGCGCACGGCCGGGGCCTTGGCCGGGTCCAGATCGCTCACCAGGGCGTACTCGTCCAGCAACTGCTCCAGCCTGGCAAGGTCGCCGTAGGAGTCGGCGCGTGCCATCGGCGGCACCAGGTGGTCGACGACCGTGGCGTGGCCGCGGCGCTTGGCCTGCGTTCCCTCGCCGGGGTCGTTGACGATGAACGGGTAGACCAGCGGCAGATCGCCCAGCACCGCGTCCGGGGCGCAGCCGGCCGACAGGCCCAGGCCCTTGCCCGGCAGCCACTCCATCGTGCCGTGCTTGCCCATGTGCACCACGGCGTCGGCGCCGAAGCCGCCCTGCGACTTCGGGGCCTCCATCCACCGGTAGGCCGCCAGGTAGTGGTGGGAGGGCGGCAGATCGGGGTCGTGGTAGATCGCGATGGGGTTCTCGCCGAAACCGCGCGGCGGCTGGATCATCACCACCACGTTGCCGAACCGCAGCGAGGCCAGCACGATCTCGGCGCCCTCGCCCTCGCCGTCCACGTACAGCGAGCCGGGCGGCTCGCCCCAGTGCTCACGCATGGCCTCGCGCAGCCCCGGGTCGAGCGCGGCGAACCACCGCCGGTAGTCGGCCAGCGCCACCCGGGCGGGCGCGGCGGCCAGTTGCTCCTCGGTCAGCCACTCCACGTCGTGACCGCCCGCCGCGATCAGCCGGTGGATCAGTTCGTCGCCGCTGTCGGGCAGTTCGCCGGTGTCGTAACCGGCGTCGCGCAGGGCGCTGAGCAGCCCCACGGCCGAGGCCGGGGTGTCCAGGCCCACGGCGTTGCCGACGCGCGAGTGCTTGGTCGGGTAGGCGGTGAAGACCAGGGCGATCCGCTTGTCCGCGTTCGGCCTGTGCCGCAGGACGGCGTGCCGCACCGCGATCCCGGCCACCCGGCGGGCCCGTTCGGGGTCGGCGACGTAGACGGGCACCCCGTCGGGGCCGTCCTCCTTGAAGGAGAAGGGCACGGTGACCAGCCGCCCGTCGAACTCCGGGATCGCCACCTGCATCGCCGCGTCCATCGGCGACAGGGCGGCGTCCGAGGCCTCCCAGGCGGTGCGGGAACCGGTCAGGCACAGGCCCTGGACCACGGGGACGTCCAGCTCGGCCAGCGCGCCGACGTCCCAGGTCTCGTCGTCGCCGCCCGCACTCGCGTCCGCCGCGTGGGCGCCGCCCGCGGCGAGCACCGTGGCGACCAGCGTGTCGGCGCGGCCCAGCAGCTCGTACAGGCCGGGGTCGCCGCTCCGCTGTTCCGTTGTGCGCGCTTCGCCTTGGTTGTGCTGTGGGCGGGTGCCGGTCTCTCGTTCCTCGTTCCCGGCTCCCGCCCTCCGCGTCACCTCGGCTGCGCCGCGCTGTTCTGTTGTGCGCGCTTCGCCTTGGTTGTGCTGTGGGCGGGTGCCGGTCTCTCGTTCCTCGTTCCCGGCTCCCGCCCTCCGCGTCACCTCGGCTGCGCCGCGCAGCGAACCGCAGTACACCGGCAGGGCGTTGGCGCCGCGCTCCTCGATCGCGTCGCACAGCGTGTCGACGAAGGCGGTGTTCCCCGACAGCTCGTGGGCCCGGTAGAACAGCACGCCGACCGTCGGCCGGGACGGGTCGTGCCTCCGGCCGCCGCGCACGCCGTACCCGGGCATCGGGCGCGGCCCGGCGAAGCCGTGGCCGGTCAGCAGCACGGTGTCGGACAGGAAGCGCACCAGCTCCGCCAGGTTCTCCGGCCCGCCCGCCACCAGGTACTTCAGCGCCTCGGCGACCACACCGGCCGGGACGGTGGAGGCGGCCATCAGCTCCGCGTCCGGGACGGACTCGCCGCCCAGCAGCACCGTCGGGATCCCGGTGGCACGCAGCGCCGCCAGCCCGTCCTCCCAGGCGCGCCGGCCGCCCAGCAGGCGTACGACGGCGATGTCCGCGCCCTCCACGAGCGCGGGCAGCTCCCCGTCGGCGTCGACGCGTGCCGGGTTCGCGATGCGGTACGGGGCGCCGGAGGCGCGCGCCGCCAGCAGGTCGGTGTCGGCGGTGGACAGCAGCAGTACCGTGCTCATCGAGCCCCCATCGGTTCGTACGTCCTTCGCATCGGCCGTGTCGGTCGTCTCGTTCGTACTGTCCGTCCCGCTCGCGCCGCTCACGGCGCACCCGGCGGCACGAACGGCAGCCCCGCGGGCGCGCCGCCCTCGATCAGCCGCAGCAGCGCGGCGGTGTCGGCGTGCTCCTCCACCAGATCGCCCAGCCGGTCCAGTTGCTCCTCGCGCAGCGCGGCGAAGGAGGTGTCCGGGGCGGGGACGAACGCCCGCCCCGCGTCGGCGGCCACCCGCCGCAGGAAGGCGCGCCGGAAGCCGTCGCTCTCCAGCGAGCCGTGCCAGTGCGTACCCCACACCGAGCCGGTGCGGCAACCTTCCAGGAAGGGCTCGTCGCCGCCGTCGACCTCGGCCACGCCGTGGTGGATCTCGTAGCCCTCCACCCGCTCACCCAGTGCCTCGCCCACCGGCCGGGCCAGGGTCTTCTCCGCCTCGAAGCGCACCCGCACCGGCAGCAGGCCCAGACCGTCGACCGTCCCGGCGCGAGACTCGACCTCGTCCTCGATCCGCTCGCCCAGCATCTGGAAGCCGCCGCAGATCCCCAGCACCGGGCGGCCCTCGGCCGCCCGGCGGGCCAGCGCGCCGGCCAGCCCGCGTTCGCGCAGCCAGGCCAGCGCCCGCACGGTGCCGCGGGTGCCCGGCACGACCGCCAGATCGGCGTCGGCCAGTTCCTCGGGCCGGTCGGTGAACCGCACCACCACGCCCGGCTCGGCCGCCAGCGCGTCCACGTCCGTGAAGTTCGACATCAGCGGCACGGGCACCACCGCGACCCGCAGCACGTCGCGGCCGTGCGGCGGTGCGGTGGACGCCTCGCGGACGGTGCCGCGCAGCGACAGCCGCAGCCCGTCCTCCTCGTCGATGCCCAGCCCGTGGGCGTAGGGCAGAACGCCCAGCACCGGCCGGCCGGTCAGGCCGCACAGCATCTCCAGACCGGGTTCGAGGAGTGTGACGTCACCGCGGAACTTGTTGACCAGATAACCCGCCACCAGTGCCTGGTCCCCGGGCGCCAGCAGGGCGGTGGTGCCGAAGAGGGAGGCGAAGACTCCGCCGCGGTCGATGTCGCCGACCACCACGACCGGAAGCCGGGCGGCACGCGCCAGGCCCATGTTGACGATGTCGGTGCGCCGCAGGTTGATCTCGGCCGGGCTGCCGGCGCCCTCGCAGATCACCGCGTCGTGGGTGCGGCGCAGTTCGGCCAGGCAGCCGGTGACCGTCTCCAGCAGTTCCTCACGCCGCCCCGCGCGCCGCGTCCCGCCGGACGACGGCGGCAGTCCGGGATCGCCGAAGTAACCGCGCGCGCTCATCTCGCCCACCGGCCTTCCCAGCAGCACCACCTGACTGGAGCGGTCGCCGCCAGGTTTGAGCAGCACGGGGTTCATCAGCGCGCTCGGCTCCACACCGGCCGCGGCGGCCTGCATGGCCTGGGCGCGGCCGATCTCGGCGCCCTCGCGCGTCACGAAGGAGTTCAGGGACATGTTCTGCGCCTTGAACGGCGCCACCTTCACGCCCCTGCGGGCCAGCCAGCGGCAGACGCCCGCCGTGACCACGCTCTTGCCCGCGTCGGAGGTCGTTCCCGCGATCAGCAGTCCGCCGCCCGTCACAGCGCTCCCCTTTGCGCGCGCCGTACGGCGCGGGTCTCCCGCAGCGCCCCGGCGGCGCCGCACACCGCCAGCGCCAGCGCGCACACCCGGCGTGAGAGCCGCACCGCGCGCTCGATGTCCTCCACCAGCACCGGGCGGCCGCCGGTGCCCAGGACCGGCCGGTGCTCGACGCGCCCGCCGTACGACAGCGTCCCGCCCAGCCGTACGCCCAGCGCACCCGCGAACGCCGCCTCGACCACACCGGCGTTGGGGCTGGGGTGGCGGCGCGCGTCCGCGCGCCAGGTGCGCAGCGCGCCGCGCGGATCGGGTCCGGCCAGCGCGGCCAGCAGCGCGGTCAGCCGGGCGCCGGGCCACCCCGCCGCGTCGTCCAGCCGCGCCGAGGCCCAGCCGAAGCGCAGATGACGCGGCGAGCGGTGGCCGACCATCGCGTCCAGGGTGTTGACGGCGCGGAAGCCCACCAGCCCCGGCACACCGGCGGCCGCGCCCCACACCAGCGCGCCCACCACGGCGTCGGAGGTGTTCTCGGCGACGGACTCCACCACGGCCCGGGCGATGCCGTCGGCGTCCAGCGCCTGCGGGTCGCGTCCGCACAGGTGCGGCAGCCGGGCGCGGGCCGCCTCCAGGTCGCCCGCCTCCAGCGCGGCGGCGATCGCGCGGGCCTCGCGCGCCAGCGTCGTGCCGCCGACCACCGCCCAGACGGCGGCGGCCGTGACGGCGGTACGGGCGGCGGGGGAGCGGCGCACGGCACGGTCCAGCGCCGCGGCGGCGGCCGTGGCGCCGCCCGCGCACACGGCGGTGTACAGCGCGCCCGCGCCGCGGTGGTCGCGCCACAGCAGGCGCTCGGCGGCCGCGGCCGCGCGCCCGAAGGCGGCGACGGGGTGCGCGCGGCGCGGATCGCCGGCGATCAGGTCGAGCAGATGTCCCAGGGCCGCCCCGCACGCGTAGCCCGCGGCCGGGAGGCCGGGGGCCGGGGGGAGGTCGGTGTCTGCTGGAGCGATGGCCGGGCGGAGGGCGTGATCGGCACGCATCGCGTCAGCCGGCCGTCACACCTCGTGCGGAACCGGTGGCACAGCGGGGTGGAGGTGGTGCGGCGGGCAGGATGCCGGGCATGGCGGTATGTCCTCACTCAGGGTCCTCGCCCTGGCTCGACGTGACCGGCGGTGAGAGTCTCCTGGCTCCCGGATCGGCGCTTCCCCCGGCCTTCCAGCCCGGTGTGCGGGCCGTGGCGCTGGGTGGGGGAGCGCTCCCCGGTGACAGTGGCGGGACCGCGCCGGATTCGCACCGGCTTCCTCTCCTGCCGCCGTTTGGCAACGGGAAGTCCACCACGGCCGGGAAGGCGCGTCAACTCACCCGTGACCTGCGGCGGCGCACTGTGCGGAAGCGCACACGGCGCACGCCGGGGCACGCCGGGGCATGCCGGGGCGCTCGCGCCCCGGGCAGGCCGGGAACGCGGGGAGGACGCCTGAGGGCGGGGCAGGTCCGGGGAGGCCGGGAGAACGCGCAGGCGCCCGGCGGTGTCCGCCGGGCGCCCGTGGAGGTGTACCCGCGCCCGAGAGGCCGTGCGGGCCTGAGCGGGCCCGCTCAGGCCGCGATGATGTAGATGCCGTACGCCACGGCGGCCGCGCACAGGGCGTAGCTGGCGTAGGCGCCGACGCGGGCCAGGGCGGAGGAGCCGCCCCGCGCCTTGTCGTTGGTGCCCAGGCCGACGATGCCGAGGGTGAACAGGCCCACCAGGCCGACCGTCATCACGAGACTGACGCCGAAGACCTGGCCGAGGGCCGCCCAGTCGATGTCCATGGTGCTTCTTCCTCTTCGCGGGGCTCGGGCTCAGGGAGCGGAGACGGTGGTCTTCGCCGGGGTGTCGGAGGCCTTCCCGGCCTCCTCCATGGCGGCGGTGGGCGGTGGGGAGACGGCCTGCACCGCGTCCGTGACCACGCCCGCGTCCTCCGTCTCGGCCGGCTCGACGTCGTTGACGTTGGTGTGGTCGACCGGCTCCCGGCGGGAGGCGAACCAGATGGCGGCGATGGCGGCGACGGAGGCGATCGCGACCACGGTGACGCCCCAGTCGCCCTGGATGGCCAGCAGCGCGGAGCCCGCGGCGATCAGACCGGCGGCCGGGAGGGTCAGGCCCCAGGCGGCGATCATGCGACCGGCGGTGCTCCAGCGGACCACACCGCCCTTGCGGCCCAGGCCGCAGCCCATGATCGAGCCGGAGCAGACCTGCGTGGTGGAGAGCGCGAAGCCCAGGTGGGAGGAGGCCAGGATGGTGACGGCCGAGCTGGTCTGGGCGGCGAAGCCCTGCGCCGGGCGGATGTCGGTCAGGCCCTTGCCCATGGTGCGGATGATCCGCCAGCCGCCCAGGTAGGTGCCGAGCGCGATGGCGATGCCGGCCGAGGCGATGACCCACAGCGGCGGGTCGGCGTCGGCGCCGAGCACGCCGCCGGAGATCAGCGCGAGGGTGATGACACCCATGGTCTTCTGCGCGTCGTTGGTGCCGTGGGCCAGGGAGACCAGGCCGGCCGAGGCGATCTGCCCGGCGCGGTATCCCTTGGCGACCTGCCCCTCCTCGGTGTTGCGGCTGATCCGGTAGGTCAGCCTGGTCGCGAGCATGGCCGCGATGCCGGCGACCAGGGGGGCGACGAGGGCCGGGATCAGCACCTTCATGAAGACGGCGCTGACGGAGACGGCGCCGATGCCGACGGCTGCGATCGTGGCGCCGAGGAGTCCGCCCATGAGGGCGTGCGAGGAACTGGAGGGGAGTCCGGCCAGCCAGGTCAGCAGGTTCCACAGGATCGCGCCGACCAGCCCCGCGAAGATCACCGCGGGTTCGATGCCGGAGTCCTCGTTGATGAGGCCCTTGGAGATCGTCGCGGCGACCTCGACCGAGATGAAGGCGCCGACGAGGTTGAGGACCGCCGACATCGCCACCGCGGTCTTGGGCTTGAGTGCCCCGGTGGAAATGGTGGTGGCCATGGCGTTGGCCGTGTCGTGGAAACCGTTGGTGAAGTCGAACACCAAGGCCGTGACGATCACGATCCCGATGAGAAGCGTGATGTTTTCCATTCACCCAGGCAATCGGTCGAGGGGGCAGGTACTCGCTGACGGTAAGGATGCCGGGTGAACGCAAGGTGAACTGGGAACGGCGCCACGGTGTCCCGTGTCGCCTGTGTGCGCAGGGTCGCACGGTGCGGTAGAGGGGATCGTCCCGCGCGCCCCGGCGCACCGCCCCGTCCCGCCGCGCGCCCGCCGCCGCTAGAGTGCTCCGCCGGAGGTGGCGCGGATGCGGTCGGCCTGGGCGGACGCCTGGAGGGAACTGGTGGCCACGGCCCGCCGGACGGTGGCCGACGGCCTGGTCGTGGGCACCTCGGGCAACGTGTCGGTACGGGTCGGCGACACCGTCCTGGTCACCCCCAGCGGCATCGCGTACGACCGCCTCGGTCCGGACGAACCGTGCGCCGTCGACCTGGAGGGCCGGCCGGTGGCCGGCGACCTCGTGCCCACCAGCGAGCTGCCGATGCACCTGGCGGTGTACCGCTCCACCGGCGCCGCGGCGGTCGTCCACACCCACGCCGTGCACGCCACCGCCGTCTCCACCCTCGTCGACGAACTCCCGGCGGTCCACTACATGGCCGCCACCCTGGGCGGTCCGGTCCGCGTGGCGCCGTACGCACCCTACGGCAGCGAGGAACTGGCCGCCCGTGTGCTGGAGGCACTGCGCGGCCGCAGCGGCTGCCTGCTGCGCAACCACGGCACGGTCGTGTACGCCGACAGCCTCGGCCGGGCGTACGACAACACCGCCCAGCTGGAGTGGATGTGCCGTGTCTGGCTCGCCGCCGCCTCCGTGCCCGGCCGCACCCCGTCCCTGCTGCCGTCCGGGGAGCTGGACCGCGTCGCCGAGCGGCTGCGCGGCTACGGGCAGCCGGGCCGGCCCGCCCGTGCCGACCCCCCCCGGCCCCCGTCCGCCCTCCGGCGGATGACGCCGCGCGGACGGGGTACGAGGTGGGCGACACCGGCGCCGGCGGCGCCGGGCGAGGGGCCGGTTTCGGCCCGCCCCTGCGCTCACCCGCCGGAGCCCGCCCGCTGGCCCCGGCGACACCACGCCGTCATCCTTGGAGACGATGAGTCTGCGCAGAACGGCGGCCCTGACCGCCCTCACCACGCTCGGTGCCGGAGCGGCCGCTGTCGTGGCCGGCCGGTACGCGGCCACCGCCGCCCTAAGGCCGTCCTCCGGGCGCCCCCTGCCCGCCGGCTTCGAGGGCCCGCAGCTGACCGTCCACGCCACCGCGGCGGGGCAGGTCACCCTGACCCGGTCCCTCATCTCCCAGCTCCCCGGGACCTACGCCCTCACCGGTCCCGGCCGGCACGCCGTCGTCGGAACGGTGCTCGACGTCCCCTCGCCCGCCGACACCGTCGTACGGCGCCTGGAGCGGGTGGACCGCGGCCGGCTCGCCACCGGGGACCGGGTGCGGCTGACCCCGCAGCTCCACACCGGAAACCCCTGGGACGCGCTGGGCCTGGAGTACGCGGACGTCGAGGTGCCCGGCGAACTCGGCCCCCTGCCCGCCTGGTACCTGCCCGCCCTGCGCGACGTGTGGATCATCGCCGTGCACGGTCTGGGTGCCACGCGCGAGCACCCCATGAACGTCCTGCCCTTCCTGAACGCCATGGGCGTCCCCGTGCTCGTCCCCGCCTACCGGGGCGATCCCGGGGCGCCCCGGTCGCCGGACGGCACCGCGCACCTGGGCGACTCCGAGTGGCGCGACCTGGACGCGGCCGTCCGCTACGCCCTCGGCCGCGGCGCCCGCGGCATCGTGCTGTACGGCTGGTCCACGGGGGCCACCATGGCGCTGCGGGTCGCAGCCGAGTCCCCGGTCCGCGACTTCCTCACCGGACTGATCCTGGACTCCCCCGTGCTCGACTGGCGAGCCACCCTGCGCGCCCTGGCGGGCGCCCGCCACATCCCCGCCCCCCTGCTGCCGCTGGCGGTGCGCGCCGCGCAGGGCCGCGCCCGGCTCCACCCGGAGCTCCACTCCGAGCTGGGTGACCCCGGCACGCTGCGGCTGCCCACACTCGTCCTGCACGGCCCGGAGGACGCCGTCGCTCCCTGGGAGCCCTCCCGCGAACTGGCCGAACAGCGCCCGGACCTGGTCTCGCTGCACATCGTCGGGCAGGCTCCGCACGCCGCCGTGTGGAACGCCGACCCGCAGGGCTACGAGGAGGCGCTGCGCCGCTTCCTCACCCCTCTCATGTGAGGCGCTCCGACCGGCGTTTGGGCTTTCGGGCCGTCATCAACAACACTGCTCCCGTGACGTCCCGTACCCCGCGAGACACCCGGCTGCGCCTCGTATCCCGTCAGCCCCTCGCCGCCGCGCGCCGAGCCGTGGGCGCGCGCCGCCGGCGGAGCGCGCCCCGGCCCCCCGAGGGGGTGCCCCCACGTGACCAACTCGCCCGGCAGGCACGGGCCTGCCTCAGCGAGGCCGTGCGCCTGGCACGCTGGGCCGACGGCACCGGGCTGTCGCCGGTGGCGGCCGCCGAGCGGGTGGCCGGGGAGCTGCGGATACCCGTGGAGCAGATCCCCGTCCACTGGGACCGCGCCCGGCTCGCCGGCCTCATCGAACTGCACGACGGCACCGCCATGCCCGGCTGGCGGCTGCGCGCCTGGGACCGCGACGACTCGGCCGTGCTGCGCGGCTGGGTCGCGCTCTTCGACGCCTGGTCGCTGGCCCACCCCGCACCCGACGGCGCTGATCCCGGGGCGGTCGGGGAGGTGGTCGTGGCGGCGCCGCAGTTCCTGTCGGTGATGCACCTGTCCTCCGGCCCGGTGACCGTGCCGGCCCTGCTGGACCTGCTGAGGCGGCGCATCGCGGAGGTCCGCGCCGAGCGCGACGGCGCGGCGTCCCCGGGCCGTACCCCGGGCGGCCCACCCGGCGGCTCCCCGGCGGGTGAGGCGGCCGGGGACGCGGACGGCTGCCTGCCCGCGCTCCTGGACTGGGCCCTCGACGGCCTCGCCTCCGTCGGCGCCCTCACCCGCTGCGCCGAGGACGACCGGGGCCGCCCCGGGCAGGCGGTGCTCACCCCGCTGGGCAACTGGGCGGTGTGGGTGAAGCTGGAGCAGATCTGCGTCGCGGCCCAGAGTCCGGCGGGGAACATCGAGCAGCACGCCGGGGACATGCTGCGCGGCTGCGCCAGGCTCTCGCCCGGGGAGGCCCGTGCCGAGTACCGCGCCTGGCTGGCCGCGCGCCCCACCGGCCCGGCCGTCGCCGAACTGATCGAGGCCGCCCGCGGCGACGACGCCCTCATCCGCGGCCTGGCCTTCGAGGCGCTGCGTGCCGTGGGCGCCCCCGCGGAGTCCGCCGTCCGCGAGGTGGCCGGCGAGCCCGTCCTGCGCCCCTACGCCCTGCTCTGGCTCGCCGAGCACGACGGCGCGGACCCGGCGGACCTGGCGAACGGCGCCCCCGGTGTCCTGACACGGGAGGAGGCCACCTGGCTGTGGGTGGACACCGCTGCGGCCGTCGCCGACCACGGAGAAGGAAAGGTGCTGGTGGAGCACCTGGACTCGGCCGTGCAGAACACCGTCCCCGAGCTTCTGGAGGCGGTCCGCGCCACCGGCCACCCCCGTACCGTCCAGGTCCTGGTCGCGCTCGCCGCGGCCCACCCGGACCCGGTGCTGGCCAGGGCCGTGCGCCGCGCGGCCTTCCAGGTCCACACCGGTGAGGTGTGACGGGCGGCCCCGGGCGCGGAAATCCGGTTGCGCGCCGCCGTTAGACTGACCGCATGGTGAACCTCCTCGTGCATTAGCGGCGTACGCCCGTCTCCCAGCCCCCGACCGACGACGTACGTACGTCCACCCTGCCCAGGAGTATTTGCGTGATCACCGCCACCGGAGTAGAGCTGCGCGCCGGCGCCCGGATCCTCATCGAGTCCGCCTCCTTCCGCATCGCCAGGGGCGACCGCATCGGCCTGGTCGGCCGCAACGGGGCGGGTAAGACGACCCTCACCCGCTGCCTGGCCGGCGAGGGCGCCCCCGCCGCCGGGACGATCACCTGCACCGGCGAGGTCGGCTACCTGCCCCAGGACCCGCGTACCGGCGACCTCGACGCCCTCGCCCGCGACCGCATCCTGTCCGCCCGCGGTCTGGACACCGTGCTGCGCAGGATGCGCGAGAACGAGGACCGGATGGCGAACGGCCAGGGTGCCACCCGTGAGAAGGCGATGAAGAAGTACGAGCGGCTGGAGACGGAGTTCCTCACCAAGGGCGGCTACGCCGCCGAGGCCGAGGCCGCCACCATCGCCGCCAGTCTCGGTCTGCCCGACCGGGTGCTCGGCCAGCCGCTGCACACCCTCTCCGGCGGCCAGCGGCGCCGGGTGGAGCTCGCCCGCATCCTCTTCTCGGACGCCGACACCCTGCTGCTGGACGAGCCGACCAACCATCTCGACGCCGACTCGATCGTCTGGCTGCGCGACTTCCTGAAGACCTACCGCGGCGGCTTCGTCGTCATCTCCCACGACGTCGACCTGGTGGAGACGGTCGTCAACAAGGTCTTCTACCTCGACGCCAACCGCTCCCGCATCGACATCTACAACATGGGCTGGAAGCAGTACCTGACCCAGCGCGAGGCGGACGAGAAGCGGCGCAGGCGCGAGCGGGCCAACGCCGAGAAGAAGGCCGCGGCCCTCAACTCCCAGGCCGACAAGATGCGCGCCAAGGCCACCAAGACGGTGGCCGCCCAGAACATGGCCCGCCGGGCCGAGCGGCTGCTGGCCGGGCTGGAGGGGGAGCGGCAGGCCGACAAGGTCGCCAAGCTGCGCTTCCCCGACCCCGCGCCCTGCGGCAAGACCCCGCTGACGGCCGAGGAGCTGTCCAAGTCCTACGGCTCGCTGGAGATCTTCACCGACCTCTCGCTCGCCATCGACAAGGGCTCCAGAGTGGTCATCCTCGGCCTCAACGGCGCGGGCAAGACCACTTTGCTGCGGCTGCTGGCCGGGGTGGAGAAGCCCGACACCGGCCGGGTGGTCGCGGGCCACGGGCTGAAGCTCGGCTACTACGCGCAGGAGCACGAGACGCTCGACGGCGGCCGCACGGTCCTGGAGAACATGCGCTCGGCCGCCCCGGACATGGACCTGGTCGACATCCGCAAGACGCTGGGCTCGTTCCTGTTCTCCGGCGACGACGTGGACAAGCCCGCGCGGGTGCTCTCCGGGGGTGAGAAGACCCGGCTGGCGCTGGCCACGCTGGTGGTCTCCTCGGCCAACGTGCTGCTGCTGGACGAGCCGACCAACAACCTCGATCCCGCCAGCCGGGAGGAGATCCTGGGCGCCCTGCGCACCTTCACCGGCGCTGTGGTGCTGGTCACCCACGACGAGGGCGCTGTGGACGCGCTCCAGCCGGAGCGGATCATCCTGCTGCCCGACGGTGTGGAGGACCTGTGGGGCGAGGAGTACGCGGACCTCGTGGCGCTCGCCTGAGCGGAGCCCGGTTCCGGCACCCCGGGTGCCGCAGTCCCGGCCCCGCCTCCGCCTCCACCCCGCCTCCGCCTCCACCCCGGCCCCGCCGCGAGCGCGCTGTGATCACACCGTTCTGGATCATTCGGCCGACACTTGATCCATCATCTGAGTGAGATCGGCTCGTATTCCGGCGCGGTCGGGTGTCGATGGCGCCGGTGATGTGGCATAGACCTCCCATTCCCGGTGTTCGAATGCCGATCGAGACTCTGACCTGCTCTTTCCCCGCATCGTGCGGAGGGGCGTCCGCCGGAAGTCCTGCGGAACGTCTCGTTCCGGAGCCGTTCGGCTCTTGTCCGGCCGCCGACGATGTCCTACGGACCTTGTCGAATGGGTGGCCAGAAAACCGGCAAGGGGTGATCATGAGAGTCCAGAGCGCACTTCCCATGAGGAGGCACGGGTGGCCGAGACTCTGAAGAAGGGCAGCCGGGTGACCGGCGCCGCGCGCGAGAAGCTCGCGGCTGACCTCAAGAAGAAGTACGACTCCGGTGCGAGCATCCGGGCGCTGGCCGAAGAGACCGGCCGCTCCTATGGATTCGTGCACCGGATGCTCAGCGAGTCCGGCGTGACCCTGCGCGGTCGCGGCGGTGCCACGCGGGGCAAGAAGACCGCGACGTCCTGAGACCCAGGGTGTCCCGAGGGGCGCCACCCGGTCGGCCATCCGACCGGCCGGGTGGTTACTCTTCAGTCACTTGACAGTCGTCCGACTGCGGACTGCCCCGGGAGACCTTCATGACCCTGCTCGACAAGGACGGCGTGCGGCTCGTCGCGGACGGCGCCGTGGCCACGGTCACGCTCGACCGCCCGGCCAAGCGCAACGCCCAGACCTTCGCGATGTGGCGTGCCCTGGCCGAGGCCGGGCGGCTGCTGCCCGGCGAGATCCGCGTCGTCGTCCTGCGCGGAGAAGGGCAGTCCTTCTCCGCCGGACTCGACCGGCAGGCCTTCACTCCCGAGGGCTTCGACGGTGAGCCGTCCTTCATCGACCTGGCGCGCGGTTCCGACGCCGAGGTCGACACGGCCATCGCCGGCTACCAGGAGGCCTTCACCTGGTGGCGGCGGAACGACATCGTGAGTATCGCCGCCGTCCAGGGCCATGCCGTCGGTGCGGGCTTCCAGCTCGCCCTCGCCTGCGATCTGCGGGTGTGCGCCGACGACGTGCAGTTCGCGATGCGTGAGACCAGCCTCGGACTGGTCCCCGACCTCACCGGCACCCATCCGCTCGTCTCCCTGGTCGGGTACGCCCGCGCGCTGGAGATCTGCGCGACGGGCCGTTCCGTGCGCGCCGAGGAGGCCGAGCGGACCGGCCTGGCCAACCTCGTGGTGCCCGCCGCGGAACTGGAGGCCGCCACCGCGGACCTGGCCGCGGCGCTGCTCGCGGCCCCGCGCGACGCGGTCATCGAGACCAAGGCGCTGCTGCGCGGCGCGGTGGACCGCACCTACGACGAGCAGCGCGCCGCCGAGCGCGGGGCCCAGACACGCAGGCTGCGCGACCTGGCCGGCATCGGCGACTGACCGCTCTCACCCCGGACCCCGCGCCACCTCCGTCACCACGGCCGCGACCGTCACGGGCCCGGGGGCGCCGGCCGCCGCTGCCCTTGCCGCCGCGTCGCGGACCCCACGCGCCACATCGAGCGCGCGGTGGTCCGCCGCGACCGCGAACTGGACCCGCACATGGCGGCCGGGGGCCGCGCCGGCCCCGTCGCCGGTGTCCACGGTCCGCAGTGCCCGGGCCGCGCCCCCCAGCTCGGGAGCCAGGCGTACCACGCCCGGAACGGCCAGCGCCGCGGCGCCCACGGCGGTCCCGGCCTCCCCGGTGTCCGGGATCTCCCCGGCGCCGGTCCCTCCGAAGGGCTCCTCGGGCGGGGGCCCGCCGCCCGGCCCGTCCAGCAGCCCGGTGATCCGCAGGTCGACCGCCGCCACCACCAGCCCCAGGCGTCTGTCCGCCGCCTCGGCCAGGGCCGAGCGCAGTCGATCGGCCGCCGCCGGCAGCGGTTCCTCCGCACCGGCCTCGAACTCCGCGGAGATCCTGACCGGGCCGGGTGGAAGCGCGCTGGGAGGCATCGGTACGGCCGGCTCCCCGCCCGCGCCGGGCTCGGCCGGGGAGAGCCGCAGCGTGCCCGGCCGCACCCCCGGCAGCCCGTCCGCCGCCTGCCGCAGCACGCCGGCCGCGGCCCGCTCCGCGATCCAGGCGCCGTCCTCCGCCCCGCCCAGCGGGAGCAGCCGCCCGAAGCCGATCTGCCGCCGCACGGTCTGAGCCAACCGGTCCGTGGCCATGGTCTGCGCTCCTCTCCGGGATCCCGGCGCCTGCTCCCGGGGCCTTTCGGTGCTCCGCCGGTGCTCTCCGGGGTTCTCCTCCCAACGGTGCCCAGTCTTACGCCACAGGCTTCGCGCAATCGCGTGCTTCCTCCATGTGGCGGCGCATTCATGAGGCAAAAGAGGGCGAACATGTCTAGCGTGGACATATAGGAACGAGTATTCCTGTAGCGAAGGCAAGGGGTGACGGAGATGACGGAGACCACCCAGCAGAACCGCTCAGGCCCTCCCGGCGGACGGCTCGGCGAGGGGCGGGGCGCGAGCGATCCGCGGGTCCGCGGGAGGACCACGATCGCCGACGGCGTGGTGGAGAAGATCGCCGGGATGGCGGCCCGCGAGGTCGACGGCGTCCACGCGATGGGCGCCGGCATGAGCCGGACCTTCGGTGCGGTGCGTGACCGCGTCCCCGGCGGCGGTGGCGGTTCGTCGTCCGTCACGCGGGGGGTGAAGGTCGAGGTCGGCGAGACCCAGGCGGCGATCGACCTGGACATCGTGGTCGAGTACGGGGTGTCGATCACCGATGTGGCGAGCGATGTGCGCGAGAACGTCATCGGATCGATCGAGCGGATGGCCGGGCTGGAGGTCGTCGAGGTCAATGTCACGGTCGACGACGTCAAACTGCCGGACGAGGACCAAGAGGAAGAGCAGCCGGAGAGGCCGCGGCTGCAGTAGTGCGCCGCGGGCCGCAGGGGCCCGGCGGAGCAGGAATCTGAGGAGCGCACGATGAGCATGGCCGCAGTCGGCTTGATCGCAGGCATGGCGCTGGGCTTCGCCGGATACTTCGGCGGTTTCTGGGCCTTCCTCCTGGTGGCGGTACTGGGCGCTGTCGGTTTCATCGCCGGCCGGGTCCTCGACGGCGATCTGGAACCGGGAGAGATCTTCCGCTCCGGCGGCGGGCGGCGGTGACCGGTGGCACAGGAATTCCGCAAGGCGGATATCTCCTGGGTGCCCGCGGCCGAGCGGGGGGCGACGAGAATCGCCGACCGGGTCGTCGTCAAGATCGCCGCACGGGCCGCCCGCGAGGCGCTGGACGACGACCCGGAGTCGTCCGGGGCGCCGCGTGTCGGAAAGGACCCGCGGGCGAAGGTCGCCGTCCACCGACCTCCTGACCGCAACGGGCTGAACGGCGAGGCCCGGGTGGTGGTCGCGGTCGAGCTTCCCTATCCCTGCGACATCGGCGCGCGGTGCGGCACGGTGCGCGGACGGGTCGCCTCACAGGTGCGGAAACTGGCCGGTATGGCGGTCCGGCAGGTGACCGTCGAGGTCACACGGCTGCACACGGGCCCGCCCGGCGGCCGGAGCGGAGGGAGGGTGCGGTGAGAGCACGATGAGTCACGACGCCCGGCGGCAGCCGGCCCCGGACAGCGCCGCCGGCACGGATCCGGACGGTGTGGAACCGCCCTCACCGGAACCTTCCGGCGCGGACCGCCGACCGGACGACGGCGGGGGCGGTGGGGGCGGTGGAGGCGGAAGCACCCGGCGCTTCTGGTCGGCCCGGCGGGTGCCGGCCGCGATCGTGTCACTGGTCCTGGCCGTCGCGGCGGCGGTGCTGCTGTACGAGGCCGTCGCCGCGAGCATCGACAAGTCCCCCTCCGCGTGGCGGCGTGAGATCACCGCAGACCTGGCCACCCGGCCGCTCGACAACCCCTGGGTGATCGCCGGTGCGGCGCTCGCGGTCCTGCTGGGGCTGTGGCTGGTGGTGCTGGCGGTCACCCCCGGGGTGCGCGGTCTGCTGCCGATGCGCGGCGGTTCCTCCGACGGGGTCCGGGTGCGTGCCGGACTGGAGCGGTCCGCCGCCGAGGCGGTGCTGCACGACCGGCTGCTGGACGTGCCCGGGGTGCAGTCGGTCCGGGTGGACGCCGGACGGCACCGGGTCAGGGTGCGGGCGCGGGCGCACTTCCGGCCCCTGGACGAGGTGCGGGGAGATCTGGACAGGACCCTGGACGACGGCGTGCGGCGGCTCGGGCTCGCCCGGGGGATGCGGCGGTCGGTCCGGGTGCGGCGCCCGGCCAAGGGCTGAGGAAGGGCGAGGTGGACCGGATGCTCACGGTGGTGAACCGGATCCTGGTGGGGCTGGTGGGGCTGGCGCTGCTGGTGCTGGGACTCGCGGCCCTGGTGGCAGGGCTCGACCTCCAGCGGCGCTGGGGCTTCGACCCGCCCTGGGGGCTGCCCTGGGGCGGGCCGGACGAGGTCCTGCTCGGGCGAGGGGAACCCGCCTGGTGGCAGGATGCGGACTGGTGGCGGTGGCTCCTGGCGATCGGCGTGCCGGCCGCCGCGCTCCTGCTCGCCCTGTGGTGGCTGTCGGCGCAGCTGTGGCGGCACCGGCCGGACACCGTGCTGGTCGACAGCGGCGACGGGTACGGCGCCCTGGTCGGGACACGGGCCCTGGAGGACGCCGTGGCCGAGGAGGCCGGGGCCCTGCCGGGCGCGGAACGGGCCCGGGTGAGACTGGGCCGCCGCCGCGCCGGGGTGCGGGCCCGGGTCGCACTGGAGATGGCCGCTCACGCGAGCCCCGCCGAGATCCTCGCGCGAGTGCGGGACGAGGCGCTGGAGCACGCCCGTGTCTCGGCCGGCCTGGACGAACTGACCACGGAGGTCCGGCTGCGTCCGGCGCGGCGGTGGGGCGGATGGACGGGCTGAGGCGCGCCCCCGCCGCCTCCCCCGCCGTCGTCCCCGCCCGGCGCGGGCCGGGGACGGCGGCGGGGTGCTCGGCCGGGACGCTCAGAAGCCGCGGCGGGCGCCGCCGTCGACCGGGAACATCACACCGGTGATGTACGAGGCGGCGGGGGAGAGCAGGAAAGCCGCCGCCCTGCCGAACTCCTCCGGGGTGCCGTAGCGGCGCAGCGGGATCGCGGCCGAGCTCCGCCTCCGAGCGGCGTCGGCGTCCCCGGTCATCGCGTCCAGGCCGCGCACCCGGTCGGTGTCGATACGGCCCGGCAGCAGTCCGACGACCCGGATGCCGCGCGGCCCCACCTCGTCCGCCAGCGATTTCGCGAAACCTGCCAGCCCCGGCCGCAGCCCGTTGGAGACCGTCAGGCCGGGAATCGGCTCGTGCACCGAACCGGAGAGGACGAAGCCGATCACCCCGCCCTCGCCCAGCCGCGCTGCCGCGGTGCGGGCCAGCCGCACCGCGCCGAGGAAGACCGTCTCGAAGGCCGACTGCCACTGGTCGTCGGTGACCGTCTCGTGGGAGCCGGCCGGCGGTCCGCCGACGCTGATCAGCACCCCGTCCAGGCGCCCGTGACGCTCGTGGGCCGCCGTCACCAGGCGGTCGGCCGCGGCCGGATCGGCGTTGTCCGCCACCATGCCCAAGGCGTCGCCGCCCAGCCGTCCGGCGGCTTCGGTCACCGTCTCCCCGCTCCGGCCGGTGACGATCACCTTCGCGCCGTCGGCGGCCAGCTCCCGGGCGGCGGCGAAGCCCAGCCCGCGGGTGGCGCCGGTGACGAGGTACACCCTGTCCTGCAGTCCGAGATCCATGGGGATCAGTCTGCCGGTCGGTCCGCCGTTCCGGCAGCCGAAGGTGCCGGAACGGGCCGTTTGGCCGCGGCTCCGCCGTCCGCCCGCTCACCCGCCCGCCCGTCCGCGGCGGTCTCCGAACCGGATTCCCGCGCCAGGCGGTCCCGGCGCTCGCGACGGACCAGCACCACCCAGCCGACGGGGACGGCGGCGGCGAACAGCCACCACTGGAACGCGTACGCCAGATGCGGGCCGATGCCGCTGTGGTCCGGCTCGGGAAGGAGCCGGGGCTGCTCACCGGAGGGCTCGGGCGAGGTCTTCTCCAGCGCGACGTAGCCGCCCAGGACCGGCCGGTCCAGTTCCTCGGCCAGCCGCGCGCTGTCGATCAGCATCACCTGGCGGGGCGGCAGCCCCCGCTTGTCCTTGACGCCGCTGCCGGCCTTCTCGTCGGCCATCAGCCGCCCGGTCACGGTGACCTCACCGGAGGGAGGCGCCGGTACCTCGGGGAACTTCGTCAGATCCTCGCCCGCGGGGATCCAGCCGCGGTTGACCAGCACGGCCGTGCCGTCCTCGCGGACCAGCGGGGTCAGGACGTGGTAGCCGATGCTCCGGTCGTCCCCGCCGGTGCGCTGGCGCACGACCACCTCGCCGCCGGTGTCGTAGACGCCGGCCGCCGTCACCCGGCGGTACCGGTCGGTGTCGGCCGGGCCGCGGCCCGGAGCGGCCAGCTCTTCCACGGGCACCGGACCGGCGGCCAGGCTCTCGGCCACCAGCTCGTTGCGCGCCACCCGGTCCTCGTGCTTGTGGAGCTGCCAGAAGCCGAGTCTGACCATGCCCGGGATCAGCAGGAGCGCGACGAGGGCGAGCACCACCCACTGCCGGGACAGCAGGAAGCGGTACGCGGAAGCGGACGGTGCGGACGATACGGGTGGCACGGTCATCGACGGTACCCCGCCGGTCGTCACTCCCCCGGGGCGGGGGCCACCTCCCGCAGCAACTGGGTGAAGGCCGCCTCGTCGATCACCGGGGTGCCGAAGGCGCGCGCCTTGGCGACCTTGGAGGTGCCGGAGTCGGGGTCGTTGGTGACCAGGAGGCTGGTGAGGCGGGAGACGCCGCTCGCGATGTGGAGCCCGGCCTCGGCCGCCCGGTCCTCCAGCAGTTCCCGGTCCACCGAGGTGTCCCCGGAGATCGCCACCCGCATGCCCTGGACCAGCGGCTCGCCCGGCTCGTACCGGCCGGGGTTGGGGTACGGGCACGGGGGACGCCTGCGCGAGGGGCGCCAGCCGCCCGCGTAAGGCCGCCTCTCCCGCCCGCCGAAGGCGCCGGGGGAGGCTCCCGGGGAGACGATGGAGTCGCTCCACTCGGTCAGCGGCCGGCAGGCCAGCAGGGGCAGGCGTATGCGGTCGGCGGCCGCCAAGTGCAGGCTCGGCCGGAACGCCTCGGCCAGCACCCGGGCGTCGTCCAGCGCGTGGTGCGCCCGGCGCTGGACGACGCCGTAGTGCGCGGCGAGGGTCTCCAGCCGGTGGTTGGCCAGCGGCAGGCCCAGCTCCTTGGACAGGGCGATGGTGCACAGCCGCTGCCGCACGGGGGCCGGCACCCGGGCACGGGCGTACTCGCGGGCGATCATCGACCAGTCGAAGACCGCGTTGTGCGCGACCAGCACCCGGCCCTGCAGCCGCTCGGCGAACTCCTCGGCGATCTGCGGGAAGAGCGGGGCGTCGGCCAGCATCTCGCTCGTCAGCCCGTGTATCCAGGTAGGCCCGGGATCCCGCTGCGGATTGACCGGGGTGTACCAGTGATCGATCACGTCGCCCCGCGCGTCCAGCCGGTAGACGGCCGCGGAGACTATGCGGTCGTCCCGGGCGAGCCCCGTGGTCTCCACGTCCACCACCGCGTAGGCGTCGGGGTATTCGGTGGGCCAGGCCGGGGTGCCTGGCCGCGCTGCGGGCCGCGCTTCGGCCGCCGACTGGTCATCGAGCATGGTTCCAGAGAATACGGGCCGCCACTGACACCTCCGCATCACCGCAGGTCACTCCGGGTGAGCGGGGCCGCTGACGGATCGTCTCGCATACTTGTCGGTAACAGGCTCTGGCCGCCGGCCCGGGACGGTCCTACGGTGCATGCATGCCGAGCGTGCCGAACCTCCCCGACGTCGTGCTGTGGTCCATACCCGCCTTCCTGCTGCTGACGGTCCTGGAGATGGTCAGCCACCGCCTGCGCCCCGAGGAGCCGGACAGCCCCGTCGCGGGCTACGAGGCCAGGGACGCCGCCACCAACCTCTCCATGGGCCTGGGCAGCCTCTTCTTCGACGCCCTGTGGAAGATCCCGATCGTGGCGGTCTACTCGGCGGTCTACGCACTCACCCCGCTGCGGATCCCCGTCGAGTGGTGGACGCTGCTGCCGATGCTCCTCGCGCAGGACTTCTTCTACTACTGGTCCCACCGCGGCCACCATGTCGTCCGCATCCTGTGGGCCTGCCACGTGGTGCACCACTCCAGCCGGAAGTTCAACCTCACCACCGCGCTGCGACAGCCCTGGACATCCCTGACCGGCTGGCCGTTCTACCTGCCGCTGATCGTCCTCGGGATGCATCCCGCCGCGCTCGCCTTCTGCCACTCGGTCAACCTGGTCTACCAGTTCTGGATCCACACCGAGCGGATCGGCAGACTGCCCAGGCCGGTGGAGTACGTCTTCAACACCCCCTCGCACCACCGGGTCCACCACGCCTCCCAGGGGAGCTACCTGGACCGCAACTTCGGCGGGATCCTCATCGTGTGGGACCGGGTCTTCGGTTCCTTCGCGCCCGAGACCGAGCCGTGCGTCTACGGGCTCACCAAGAACATCGACACCTACAACCCGCTGCGCGTGGCCACCCACGAGTACGCGGCGATCGCCCGGGACCTGCGGGCGGCGCGCGACTGGCGCGAGGCCGCCGGGCGGCTCTTCCGCGGGCCCGGCTGGCAGCCGCGGGTACCCGCCCCCGCCCCCGCCCCCGCCTCCGGACCGGCCTCCACGGCCTCCGGACCGGTCCCGGGCGCGTCGCGGACGGCGGGAACGGCGGAAGGGGCCGGGCCCGCCGGGCCCGGCCCCTCGGTGTCCGCCGCTTCCTGACGGACCGCCGGCTTCGCGTCGGGACCGCCGTCCGGCTACTCGACGGCGTCCAGGGCGTCGACGATGCCGTGGCCGTAGAAGCCGTTGACGCGCTTGCCGCCCTCGCAGGCGGAGTCCTCGACGCCGTTGCCGTCCGGGTCGTAGGCCTCCGGGCAGCCGGGGTTGTCCGCCTGCGCCTTCATCATGAGCTGGAGCATCGCCGGGCTCGCCCAGGGGTGCTTGCTCTTGAGCAGCGCCGCCACGCCCGCGACGTGCGGGCCGGCCATCGAGGTGCCCTGCAGGAAGGCGTAGGAGCCGTTCGGCATGGTCGACAGGATCCGGCCGTTGCCCGACGGGGTGTCCGGGATCTGGAACCGGTCGCCGCCCGGCGCCGCCACGTCGGCGACGCGGTGCCCGTAGCTGGAGTAGTACGACTTCAGGTCCTGCACGCCCGTGGCCGTGACCGTCACCACGCCCGGCAGCTGGGTGGGCAGGTCCAGGCACTCCGACGGGTCGATGGTGCGCTCGACCGGTGTGGTGTCGTTCGGGCTGGAGCCGTCGACGATCGCGTCGGAGGCGAGGTCGTGGTTGGAGTTGCCCGCCGAGGCGACGTGCAGCGTGCCCCTGCGCTCGGCGTAGCGCGCGGCCCGGCGGACGGCCTCCACGACCGCGCCCTGGTCGGCGTCGTCCTCGCAGTTGTACAGGTACGGATCGATGTAGTAGCTGTTGTTGGTGATCTCCACGCCCCTGTCGGCCGCGAAGACGAACGCGCAGATCACGGCCTCCGGGTAGAAGAGGCTGGTGTCGGGCTCGCTCACCTTGATGGAGGAGACCTTCACACCCGGCGCGACGCCCGCCACGCCGACGCCGTTGCGCGCCGCGGCGACGGAGCCCGCGACGTGCGTGCCGTGGTAGTCGCCGTCGGTGTACGGCCGCCAGGCGCCCTCGGAGGTGTCGGCCACGCCGCCGACGCAGTTCGCCGACTGGCCCGCCGAGAAGTTCGGGGCCAGGTCCGGGTGGGTGTCGTCCACCCCGGTGTCGATGACCGCGACGGTGACCTCGCCGCTGCCCGGGTTGACCTTCGCGGCCTCGTCCGCGCGGATGGCGCGCAGACCCCACAGGTCGGCCTCCATCGGCTCGCCCTCGGCGGCGGCCGTGGCCGCGCTGGTGCGGGCCGGCTCCGACACGTACTGCGGGGCGCCGACCTCGGTCGTGCCCGCCGCCCTGAGCGGCGCGGTGCGGGTGGCGCCGGCGGAGTGCACCCCGCGCACCTCGCGCATCCGCTCGGCGAAGCCGGGGTCCGCCGAGTGGACGACGATCACGCCGATGTCCCGGTGGGTGACGACGACCGTTCCGCCCGCCCTGGCTATCTCCCGCTCCACCCGACGGATCGTGCCGGGGTGGGAGGAGGTGTTGACCACGTACGACAGCCGCTCACCGTCCGCGGCCGCCGTCGCGGCCGCCGGGACGCCGGCTTCCTGGGCCAGCGCCGCGCCGGCGCCGGGCAGCAGGGCCAGGGAGGCGGTCAGCGCCAACCCGACCGGTACCGCGATGGCGCGGCGCCGGCTGGAGGGTCTCGATGCCATGGGTTCTCCGTGTCTGTGTGGACGTGTGAACGCAGGGGTGCTCAACAACCCGTTCGGTTACCGGACTTGACCGTACGGATGTATGACGACGGAAGCTATCGCTCACACGGGGGGAGCGGCAATGGCCGAACCGCCCACCGGGCACCGGACCCCCGTTCCCGAGGCGGCGTCCCCGACGGACGGCGCGGGCGTCGCGTACGCTGCGAGGCAGATGTCCAACCGTGGGAGGGTACTGTCGGCATGCTGCTGGACACCTACGGCCGGGTCGCCACCGATCTGCGCGTGTCGCTCACCGACCGGTGCAATCTGAGGTGCACCTACTGCATGCCCGAGGAGGGCCTTCAGTGGCTCGCCAGGCCCGAGCTGCTCACGGACGACGAGATCGTCCGCCTGGTCCGCGTCGCGGTGACCCTGCTCGGAGTGGAGGAGGTGCGCTTCACCGGCGGCGAGCCGCTGCTTCGTCCCGGACTGGTGGGTATCGTCGAACGCTGCGCGGCCCTGGAGCCGCGCCCGAAGCTGTCGCTGACGACCAACGGCATCGGCCTGGAGCGCACCGCCGAGGCGCTGCGCGCGGCCGGACTGGACCGGGTCAACGTATCCCTGGACACCCTCGACCCCGAGGTCTTCCGGCGGATGACCCGCCGCAGGCGCCACGCCGACGTCCTCGCCGGCCTGGCGGCCGCCCGCGCGGCCGGGCTCTCCCCGGTCAAGGTCAACGCCGTACTGATGCCTGGCCTCAACGAGGAGGAGGCCCCCGACCTGCTCTCCTGGGCCGTCGAACGCTCCTACGAACTGCGTTTCATCGAGCAGATGCCGCTGGACGCCCAGCACGGCTGGCGCCGCGAGGGCATGATCACCGCGGGCGACATCCTCGCCTCCCTGCGCACCCGTTTCTCCCTCACCCCGGAGGGGGAGGACAGCCGGGGCTCGGCGCCCGCCGAGCGCTGGATCGTCGACGGCGGTCCGCACCGCGTCGGCGTGATCGCCTCTGTCACCAGGCCCTTCTGCCGTACCTGCGACCGCACCCGGCTGACGGCCGACGGACAGGTCCGCACCTGCCTTTTCGCCCGCGAGGAGTCGGACCTGCGCGGCGCGCTGCGCGCGGGCGCGGACGACGCCGGGATCGCCCGGCTGTGGAAGGCCGCGATGTTGGGCAAGAAGGCCGGCTCCGGCCTGGACGACCCGTCCTTCCTCCAGCCCGCCCGCCCGATGTCAGCGATCGGTGGCTGACCCCTGCGGCTCCTCCCCGCCCTCCCGGCCTCCTCCGCCCTCCCACTCGGCGAGGGTCACCACGTCCTTCAGGAAGCCCCGTGTCCCCAGGAACCGTGACAGGTGCTCGCGGTGCTCCTCGCACGCCAGCCAGGTCTTGCGGCGCTCCGGGGTGTGCAGCTTGGGATTGTTCCAGGCCAGCACCCACACGGCGGCCTCACGGCAGCCCTTGGCGGAGCAGACGGGAACGGCGGGGCCGGGCAGGGAGGCGGTCACGGGATCGGTCACGCCCCCATCCAAACACGACGACGCCGGGCAGCCACGGGGGGAGCCGCCCGGCGTCGGTCTGTCGCTCCGACGGGGGATGCGGAGCGTGTACGCAGTATGGCACGCGCACCCGTCACCAGGGCACCGGAACAGCATGATTGATCTGAGGTTTTCCTGAGCTTCCCGGCCGCGGCGGATCAGTCGCGCCGGCCGGGTCCCGAGTGGCTCGGTTCCTGCCCCGGTTCCGGACGCCGGTGCCCCTGACGGCCCGGGTCCTGCTCACGGCCCGGTTCCGCCTTGCGGTCCGGCCCCTGTGCGGCCTCCGGTTCGTCCTGATCCAGCGGATCCTGCCGTATCGTGCGCGTCCGCGGGCCGGTCTCGTGCTCCCCGGCGTCCGCCGGGTGATCGGCCGGTCCCAGCGCCTGGCGGGGCGGTGCGGAGACGAGGGAGCCGGGGAGCGCGGGCGCGTTCTCCCGCCCCGCGTTGGCGATCACCACCGCCACGTACGGCAGGGCCGCGCCGAGCACCAGGGCGGCCACGGCGAGCGGACGCTGCACGTCCCACAGCACCACGGCCAGCAGGACCGCCGCGGTGCGTACCAGCATCGAGACCACATAGCGCCGCTCCCGGCCCCGTACGTCCTCCGCCAGCCCCTGACGGGCTCCGGTGATCCGGAAGACCTCGGGACCGCGCTGCCTGCGCCTCACACTCACCACCTGCTCCTGCGGCCGGTATCCGGGAGCGTTCCCGCCTGGTTCCCGGCCTTTTCCACACTACGCCCCGGCTCCGCCGCATACGACGTCGGGCAGAGGGCACCCGATGCGCCGGGGACGGCTCCCACCCGGACGGCTCAGCGGCCGTGCGGGGGAGGCGCCCCACCGCACGGACCGAACGCGCCGCGCACGGAGCGCGCCGCACGAGGGAGGCGACATGAGCTGGTTGTGGGCGATCATCGTGGGTCTGGTCCTGGGTGTGCTGGCCCGCGCCATCCTTCCCGGCAGGCAGAACATCCCGCTGTGGCTGACCGCCATCTTCGGAATCATCGGCGGCGTCATCGGGAACGCCGTGGCCGGTGGGATCGGGGTGGGGGACACCGCGGGCATCGACTGGATCCGACTCCTGCTCCAGCTTGCCGGCGCCGTCCTGATCGTCGCGCTGGGCACGCCCCTGTACGCCAAGATCAGGGGCGGAGGCAGGCGGACGGCCTGACGGGCAGGACCTCCCGGCGGAAGGGGACGGTGCGGCAGGAGGCGCCGTCCCCTTCGTGCGGCCGGTCACGGCCTCGTCACACCCCCCGCACCTCGGCCACCTTGCGGCCCGCCTTGAGGTAGACGGCCCCCGAGGACTCCGGGAGCCCCGCCTGAGCCAGTTTCTCCGGGACGACCTCTGCCAGCGGGCGCAGCGCGTCGGCCTCCGACAGCACCACGGTCTGCCGCCCGGAGTCCGTCTCGACCACCAGCCGCAGCCCGTTCTGCTTGGCGACGCGCCGGGCGGCCGAGGCGCTCGGGGTGAACTCCAGCACGGTCGCCAGGATCGCGGCGACGCCCTTCCCCCCGTGCTCGGCGGCGTCCACCACCGGCAGGCTCTCCACGTCGGAGAAGGACTTCCTGGAGAACTGAGCGGTGAATCCGGCACGGGCCGCCATCGCCGCCTTCAGACCGTGGAGCGCGGCCACGACCTCGCCCGCCAGGACCTTCTTCAGGTCCATCGGATGCAGCGTGCCCTTCTCGACCCGGGCGGTGACCTGGTCGATCTCGGTGTCCGTCCACTCCGTCCAGGCCCGCAGGTACGGCACCATCAGCCGGTCCGGAATCGACATGATCCTGCCGAAGACGTCGTCGGCCGACGAGTTCAGCGCGATGTAGTTGCCCTTGGACTTCGACATCTTCGCGCCCGAGCCGTCCGTGCCCTCGATCAGCGGCATGGTGGCGATCATCTGCGGCTTCATGCCGTAGATCTCCATCACCTTCCGGCCCATCTGCATGTTCAGCAACTGGTCCACGCCGCCCAGCTCGATGTCGGCGTCGATCTCGGCGGAGTCGATGGCCATCGCCACCGGGTAGATCAGCTCCGACATCGTCAGCCCGTGCCCGGCCGCGAGCCGGTTGCGGAAGTCCTCGCGCTGCAGCAGGGACGAGGCCGGGATCTGGGCCAGGATGCCGATCAGCTTCGGCAGGGCGACGCCGGCCAGCCACTCGCTGTTGTGGCGGAAGCGCACCCGCTCGAAGTCGAAGAACGGCTTCACCTGGTCCCGGTAGCCGGCCAGGTTGCGGGCGATGTCCTCGTCCGTCAGCGGCGGCCGCTCCGAGGAGCGGCCCGAGGGGTCGCCGATCTTGGCGGTGATGTCGCCGATGATCAGTGTGACGTCGTGGCCCATCCGCTGGAAGCGGCCCAGGACGATCATCGGCACCGTGTGACCCAGGTGCACGTCCGCCGCCGTCGGGTCGATGCCCAGTTTGACGTTGAGCCCGTGCCCGGCCTGCCGCGCGGCCTCGATCCGCTCGGCCAGGCCCTCCACCGACGGCAGGACGTCCACCGCCCGGCCGGCGATCAGCTCCGCCTGCTCCCGGGCCGGCAGGTCCGTCAGGTCCAGATAGCGGCGGGCGCCCGTCTCCGCGAGCAGCCGCTCGACGGTCTCGTCGGAGGAGAGGTCCTGGGCCAGCAGTTCGCCGGCACGCTGCACGGAGTCGCCGAGGCGTGTCACGTTCGTTCCCGGTGATCGAATCGGATGGTTGGCTGATGCGGTCGCGGTGGTCGTCCTGGTCGGTTCCGGTAGGAGTCTATGCCGCTCACACACCCCGGCTGACGGAGCTCATGTTGAAGTCCGGCACACGCAGGGCGGGCATCGCCGCCCGCGTGAACCAGTCCGACCACTCGCGCGGCAGGGTGCGCTCGGTCCGCCCCGCCCCGGTGGCCCGGGACAGCAGGTCGACCGGCGACTCGTTGAAGCGGAAGTTGTTCACCGCACCCGTGACCTCGCCGTTCTCCACCAGATAGACGCCGTCGCGGGTCAGCCCCGTCAGCAGCAGCGTCGCCGGGTCCACCTCGCGGATGTACCACAGGCAGGTCAGCAGCAGGGCCGGGCCGTCGTGCCCTGAGCCGGCGACCATCTCCTCCAGCGACTCGGTACCGCCCGCGTCCAGGAGCAGGTTGTCGATCCCCGGCGCCACCGGCAGACCCGTCAGCTCCGCCGAGTGCCGGGTGGTCAGCAGGTGGCGCAGCTCGCCGTCGCGCATCCAGTCGGTGGCCCGCAGCGGAAGGCCGTTGTCGAAGACCGAGGCGTCGTCGCCGGAGGAGTGCGCGATCACGAACGGCGACGCCTCCAGACCGGGGGCGCCCGGATCGCTGTAGAGCCTCATGGGCAGCTCCGACAGCCGTTCGCCCACCCGGGTCCCGCCGCCGGGCCTGCTGAACACCGTGCGCCCCTCGGCGGCGTCGCGCCCCGCCGACGACCACATCTGGTAGATCAGCAGGTCCGCCACGGCGCTGGGCGGCAGCAGCGTCTCGTACCGCCCGGCCTCCAGCTCCACCTGCCGCCCGGCCCACTCCAGCCGCCGTGCCAGCTCCGAGTCCAGCGCCAGCGGGTCGACGTCGGCGAAGTCGCGGGTCGCCCGCCCCGCCCACGCCGACCGGGCGCGGTCGGGGGACTTGGCGTTGATCTCCAGGGTGCCGGTCGGCTGGTCGTGGCGCAGCCGCAGCCCGGTGGAGGTCCCCAGGTAGGTGGAGACCATCTGGTGGTGGGCGAAGCCGTACAGTTCCCGGCCCCCGGAGCGGGCCCGCGCGAAGGACTCGCCCAGCGCCGGGGCGAACGAGTCGAACACCGAGGAGGAGGTCTCGGCCGGGGCGCCGGTGAAGTCGGCGGAGGCGGGCACGCCCTCCACCAGCGGCCGGGCGTCCTCGGCCGGGCCCGCCGTACGCGCCGCCTCCTCCGCGGCCCGCACCAGCGGCTCGATGTCGTCGTCGGTGACGGCCGAGCGGGAGACCACTCCCGACGCCGTCCCCTCGGAGCCGTCTACGGTCGCCACGACGGTGAGGGTGCGGCCGCGGGTGACGCCGTTGGTGGTCAGCGTGTTGCCCGCCCACCGCAGGTTGGCGGTGGACTCCTCGTCGGCGAGGACCACGCAGCCGTCGGCCCGTGACAGCGCCAGGGCGCGCTCGACGACCTCGTGGGGGGCGGGGGGCTTCGTCATCGGCCGGCCTCCTGGGCGGTGTTGAGGATGTTGACGCCGCGGAAGAGCGCGGAGGGGCAGCCGTGCGAGACGGACGCGACCTGGCCCGGCTGGGCCTTGCCGCAGTTGAACGCGCCGCCGAGCACATACGTCCGCGGCCCGCCCACGGCCTCCATCGAGCCCCAGAAGTCGGTGGTGGTGGCCTGGTAGGCCACGTCGCGGAGCTGCCCGGCGAGCCGGCCGTTCTCGATCCGGAAGAAGCGCTGCCCGGTGAACTGGAAGTTGTAGCGCTGCATGTCGATCGACCACGAGCGGTCGCCGACCACGTAGATCCCCCGCTCCACCCGGGAGATCAGCTCCTCGGTGGACGGTCCGTCCGGATCGGGCCGGAGCGAGACGTTCGCCATGCGCTGCACGGGGACGCTTGAGGGGGAGTCGGCGTAGGCGCAGCCGTTGGAGCGGCCCAGCCCGGTCAGCTTCGCCATCCGCCGGTCGAGCTGGTAGCCCACCAGGACCCCGTCCCTGACCAGGTCCCAGGACTGCGCCTCGACGCCCTCGTCGTCGTAGCCGATGCTGGCCAGCCCGTGCTCGGCGGTGCGGTCGCCGGTGACGTTCATGACCGGCGAGCCGTACCGCAGGGTGCCGAGCCCGTCGGGTGTGGCGAAGGAGGTGCCCGCGTACGCCGCCTCGTAGCCCAGCGCCCGGTCCAGCTCGGTGGCGTGGCCGATCGACTCGTGGATCGTCAGCCACAGGTTGGAGGGGTCGACCACCAGATCGTAGGAGCCCGCCTCCACTCCGGGCGAGCGCATCTTCTCGGCCAGCAGCTCCGGGATGCGCGCCAGCTCCGCGTCCCAGTCCCAGCCGGTGCCGGTCATGTACTCCCAGCCCCGGCCGGCGGGCGGGGCCAGGGTCCGCATCGAGTCGAAGTCGCCGGAGTCGGTCACGGACACGGCCGTCAGTTCCGGGTGCAGGCGGACGCGCTGCTGGGTGGTGACGGTGCCGGCGGTGTCCGCGTAGAACTTGTTCTCCTGCACGGTCAGCAGCGAGGCGTCGGTGTGTGAGACGCCGTCCGCCCTCAGCAGGCGGTCGCTCCACCGGGCCAGCAGGGCGGTTTTCTCCGCGTCCGGCACGTCGAACGGGTTGACCTCGTAGGAGGAGACCCAGGTGCGCTCACCGTGCACCGGCTCGTCCGCCAGCTCCACCCGTCCGCCCATCGCCCACCGGTCCCCGGTGGAGGCGCTCCGCGTGGACGCGCCGTCGCCGGCGGCCTCGGCGACCCTCGCCGACAGCTTCGCCATCTCCACGGCCCGGCCCGCCACCTTCGCGGCGGCGTCCATCGTCAGATCCACCCCCGAGGCGAAACCCCACGCGCCGTCGTGCACCACACGCACCGCGTATCCGGCGTCGGTGACGTCCGACGACCCGGCCGGTCTCGCGTCGCGCAGCCGCCAGGAGGCACTGCGGTTCCGCTCGAAACGGAAGTCGGCGTGCTCGGCCCCCAGGGCCCGGGCCCGCGCGAGCGCCGCGTCGGCGAGCGCGCGCAGCGGCAGCGCCAGGAAGGACTCATCGATCTCGCGCACCACGGACGCTCCTCCTTGTCGATGCATGACCGCAGTGAACCATGCTCCACCGGCCGGCCGCGGCCGTTGGACGACGGCCGCGGCCCGGGCCCGGCATACCCTGGCCGGTGAAGGGGCGGGGGAGCGGAGAGGGAAGCACCGGGGAGGGGCGTGGGGGGAACGAGGACGAGAGCCGGCCGGGCTTCCCGTGGGTGTGGCTGTTGCCGCAGCTCGCCGTGCTGACGGGGCTGGCGGTCTGGGGCGCCGCGGTGTACCCCGGCCTGCCGGAGAGGGTGCCGCAGCACATCGGTCCCGGCGGGATCGACGGCTGGGCGGACAAGTCCGTCGGCGCGGTCTTCGTCCCCGTCCTCGTCCACGCCGGGACCGTCGCGGTGACGGCCGCCGTCTCGGCGGCGGCGCTGCGGATGCGTCCCGCGGACGAACTCGCCCCCGGCGAGCGGGCCTCCTCCCTGGTCAACCGCCCCGCCACCCGCGCCTCGGCGCTGCGGACGGCCAGGGCCACGCTCCAGCTCGGCTTCTGCATCGGCCTGTCGGTCGCCGTGACGTGTGCGGTGATGTGGCGCACCGAACCGGATCCGCGGGTGCCCGCCTGGCTGCTCGCCGCGGTGCTCGCCCCCGTGGCGCTCGGTCTGGTGCCGGTGCTCGCGGCGGCCGTCCGGGACCGCCGCGAGAGCCGGAAGTGATCCGGCCGCCGGTGTGTTCCCGCGGCGCGCCGGGGTACTCGCGGCCGAGTCGGCCCGCCGGCCGGCGGGCCGGAGCGTGAGAACCGCGGGAAGGAGTGTGCCGTGAGCGACTACTCAGGGCCCTACGACGGCAGGCAGCACGACCCGTCCGAGATGAGGACCGGTGCCGGCAAGGGAAGGAACGAGGGGGAGAGGGAGCGGCGCCCCGAGGGGGAGGAGCGGTCCGCGCGGACCGGACGCGAACGCCCCGGGGACGAGGGCGAGGGCGAGGAGGCCGGGAAGGGGGACCGGAGCCCGGGCGCCGGTCCCGCCGTCACCGGACCGCCGCCTGCCCCGGAGAGCTGATCCGGGACGGGCGGCCCCGCCCACCGGCCTTCCGCTCACCGGCTCCCCTGCCCCACCGGCCTTCCGCGCCGTCCGGCCCCCGGCGGGGTTCTGGAACCCCGAGGTGTCCGGGCCGCAGCCGAAGGGCCCGGGGACGCGCAGCGGCTCCCCGGGGGGCGGGGTCGGCCGCGAGTCGCAACCCCGCTCGGACGGGCCTCGGGCTGGACGGCGGCCTGCTCCTCCACGTCCAGCAGCGTGCGGCACGGCGACCGGAGGCGGGCGGTGCCGGAGGGAACGTCCGTGGCCGTCGGTCGTTCGAGCGTCACCGTCATGGGGCGCCTCCTCGCGCTCCTGCGTCATGTGCGACCCAGGGCAGCGGACCGGAACGCCGTGTGATCGTCTGATCGCCGTACAGTCGCCGCCGTACGGGCCCCGCGGCCGGGTTCACGCCCCGGCCCGGGGCGGCTTTCTGTAGGAATCCCACAGGAGCCCGGCAGAGCCCCTGTCGGGACCCGTTCCCCGGCGCGGGGGGCCGGACGATAGTTTCTTGCGGAGTACCTGCTCCCTACGGAAGAGGGTGTTCCCTTGAGTCGCTCGGTTCTCGTCACCGGAGGCAACCGCGGCATCGGCCTGGCCATCGCCCGGGCGTTCGCCGACGCGGGCGACAAGGTCGCCGTCACCTACCGGTCCGGTGAGCCGCCGGAGGGTTTCTGCGCCGTCAAGTGCGACATCAACGACGCCGAGCAGGTGGAGCAGGCCTACAAGGAGATCGAGGAGAGGCAGGGCCCGGTCGAGGTGCTGGTCGCCAACGCCGGTGTCACCCGGGACCAGTTG
This sequence comes from Streptomyces shinuiensis, assembly GCF_043660855.1. NCBI lineage: Bacteria > Bacillati > Actinomycetota > Actinomycetes > Kitasatosporales > Streptomycetaceae > Streptomyces > Streptomyces shinuiensis. The sequence continues at coordinate 4,797,836 of NZ_JBIHML010000001.1, forward strand.
CTCCTGCGGATGTCCGAGGAGGACTTCACGTCCGTCCTGGAGACCAACCTCACCGGCACCTTCCGGGTCGTCAAGCGGGCCTGCCGGGGCATGCTCCGCGCCCGCAGGGGCCGCATCGTGCTGATCTCCTCCGTCGTCGGCCTGCTCGGCTCGGCGGGGCAGGCCAACTACGCCGCCTCCAAGGCCGGCCTGGTCGGCTTCGCCCGCTCGGTCGCCCGGGAGCTCGGCTCCCGCGACATCACCTGCAACGTGGTCGCGCCGGGTTTCGTGGACACCGACATGACGCGTGCGCTCACCGACGAGCAGCGTGCGAAGATCGTCGAACAGGTCCCGCTGGGCCGCTACGCCAGGCCCGAGGAGGTCGCCTCCTCGGTGCGCTTCCTGGCCTCGGAGGAGGCCGCGTACATCACCGGAGCCGTCATTCCCGTGGACGGCGGATTGGGCATGGGTCACTGAACGTCATGAGCGGACTTCTCGCCGGAAAGCGCATCCTCGTCACCGGGGTGCTCACCGACTCCTCGATCGCCTTCCACACCGCCCGGCTGGCGCAGGAGGAGGGCGCCGAGGTCGTCCTCACCGGTTTCGGCCGGCTGACGCTGGTGCAGCGCATCGCCAAGCGGCTTCCCAAGGAGGCCCCGGTGATCGAGCTGGACGTGCAGAACAGCGAGCACCTGGACACCCTGGCCGGCAAGGTCGCCGAGCACCTCGGCGAGGGCGTCGGGCTGGACGGCGTCGTGCACTCCATCGGCTTCGCGCCGCAGGACGCCCTGGGGGGCAACTTCCTCAACACCGGCTGGGAGTCGGTCGCCACGGCCGTCGAGGTCTCGGCGTACTCCCTGAAGTCACTGACCATGGCCCTGCTGCCGCTGCTCGACAAGCGCGGCGGCTCGGTCGTCGGCATGGACTTCGACGCGCAGGTGGCCTGGCCCAAGTACGACTGGATGGGCGTGGCCAAGGCCGCCCTGGAGTCCACCTCCCGCTACCTCGCCCGCGACCTGGGCCACAGGAACATCCGCTGCAACCTGGTCTCGGCCGGGCCCATCAAGTCCATGGCCGCCAAGTCCATCCCGGGCTTCGAGGAGCTGGCGGACGTGTGGAAGACCCGCGCCCCGATCGGCTGGGACCTCACCGACCCCGAGCCCGCCGCGCGCGGCGTGGTCGCCCTGCTCTCGGACTGGTTCCCGAAGACGACCGGTGAGATCGTGCACGTGGACGGCGGCGTCCACATGATGGGCGCGTAGCGCGCCCGCGATCGGAGGAGACCCGGGGCCGCCCCCGGTCCCGCGACGGGACCGGGGGCGGCCCCGGTGCGTGCCGGGGCGCGCACCGGGTGCCCGGGAGCGGGGGTCAGTCGCGGACGCCGGAGCCGCGGCAGGTCCGGGCGTACGAACCCGCCTCCCGCGCGGCCGTCTCCGCGTCGCGGTCGGCGATGGCGTCCACCAGCCGCCCGTGGTCCAGATACCCCTCCGAGCGCAACTCCTCGCCCACGTCGTTGCGCAGGAAGGCGCGCAGGACGGTGCCGAGGTCGGCGTAGAGCGCGGTGAGCACCTCGTTGTGGGATGCCCTGACGATCGCCAGGTGCAGCGTGACGTCGGCCTCCACGAAGCGTTCCACCTCGCCCGTCTCCCAGGCCGCCTCTCGCCGGCGGAGCAGTGTCCGCAACTGGCGCAGGTCCTGCTCGGTACGGCGGTGCGCGGCCAGCCGGGCGGCCTCGGCCTCCAGCGCCGAGCGCAGCTCGGCCACGTCGCGCGGGTCGGCGTCCGCGAAACGGCGGTGCATCACCCCGGCGAGTTCGCTGGTGGCCACCACGTAGGTGCCCGAGCCCTGCCGGATGTCCAGCAGCCCGTTGTGGGCGAGGGCCCGTACGGCCTCGCGCACGGTGTTGCGGGCCACACCGAGCTGCTCGACCAGCTCGGGCTCGGTCGGGATGCGGTGGCCCACCGGCCACTCGCCGGAGGTGATCTGGTCGCGCAGGGCGTCGATGACCTGGTCGGCCAGGGCGGAGCGGCGGGGTGAGGTCAGGGGCATGGCACTTCCCGGGTCGGCGGGTGCGGTGGTTACGGCGGGCGATCGGCGAGGCGCATCGAGTGGTCTCAATTCATCCGATGATTCTATGATGCATGTCATGGCTGACGATCCCGTGACCATCGACCGCCGGGCCGGAGGGGGGAGCCCGGACAGCGTAGGCACCCGCGCCGCCCCGGGGGCTTCCCCGGATGCCGCCGCGAGCGCCTCCCCGTGGGCGCGGCGGCTGCTGGTCGCGGGCGTCGTCCTCGCCGCCTTCAATCTGCGCCCCGCCATCACCGCGCTCGGTCCGCTCCTGGAGGAGGTCCGCGGAGCGCTGGCGATGAACGGAACCGTCGCCGGGCTGCTGACCTCCGCGCCCGCCCTCTGCTTCGCCGTCTTCGGCGGCGCCGCACCCCGGCTGGCCCGCCGCTGGGGCCCGGCCGCCGTGGTGCTCGCCGGGATGGCCGCCGTCACCGCCGGGCTGGCGCTGCGCCCCCTCGCCGGCGGAACGGCCTGGTTCCTGGCCTCCAGCGCACTGGCGCTGGCGGGCATCGCGGCCGGCAACGTCCTGATGCCCGTGGTCGTCAAGCGCTGGTTCCCCGACCGGATCGGCCCGATGACCGGCCTGTACTCCATGGCGCTCTCCGTGGGCACCGCCGCGGCCGCCGCCCTCACCGTCCCGGCGGTCCGGACGCTGGAGGGCGACTGGCGCCTCGGGCTCGGGATGTGGGCGCTGCCCGGTGCCCTCGCCCTGCTGGTGTGGGTGCCGGTCGTACGCGGCGCCCGCACCCGTACCGCCGCACCCGCCGGCACCGGGGCCGGCGGGTGCGGTGCCGATGCCGGGATCCGCATCACCCGCTCCGTCGCCGCCTGGTCGCTCGGTGTCTTCTTCGGCTTCCAGGCCACCGCCGCCTACGTCGTCATGGGATGGCTGCCGCAGATCTTCCGCGACGCCGGGCTCCCCGCCTCCACCGCCGGCCTGCTGCTGGCGGTCACCATGGGGATGAGCATCCCCCTGTCCTACGTGCTGCCGCGGGTCGCCGCCCGGCTCGGCCACCAAGGTCCCCTCGTCGCCGTCCTGGCCTGCTGCGGACTGGGCGGATACGCCGGGCTGTGGCTCGCTCCCGCGCAGGGGGCCTGGGCCTGGGCGCTGCTGCTGGGCGTCTCCAACTGCGCCTTCCCCCTCGTCCTCACCATGATCGGGATGCGGGCGCGGACCGGCGCCGGGGTCGCCAGGCTCTCCGCCTTCGCCCAGGGCACCGGCTACCTGATCGCCGTTCCCGGGCCGCTGCTGGTCGGAGCCCTCCACCAGCACACCGGAGGCTGGCACGCACCCCTGGCGCTGATGGCCGCCCTGATGGCCGCCCAGCTCGCGGTGGGCCTGGTGGCGGGCCGGGACCGATGCGTGGAGGACGGCGGCTGAGTGCGACACTGGGCGCATGCCAGTGCTCGAACCCGATCCGCCCAACGGCCAGAAGAAGCTGCTCCTCGTCCTCGGCGCGATGCTCGGCGTCACGGTGGTGATCGGCGTCCTCGCCTCCGTCATCGCCCCGTAAGCCCCCGGCGCCGCCGCGGCCCTCCAGGTCTCCCGCCGCCGCGCCGGCCGGCCCGTCCGTACGCCCCTCCACCGCCCCGGTGGAGGGGCGTACGTGCTTTCCGGGGCGTCGGGCGGTCCGCGGATCACGGCGGCCGACGGGCCGGCCCCGCCGTACGCGGCGGCGGGCCCGTATACGGACCTCCGGAAAAAGTGATGAGCGATATGTCATTTATCTGAATATCCATCCCGCCTTACCCGGGTGTCCGGTCCCGCGGTCCCCTCCCCGTCCGGAGGTCCGGGGGGATTGACAGGCCCGGAACCGGTCAGTACGTTTCCGCGAAACCAATCGATCGATCGATCGGTTCCGGCTCGCGGAACGTGGAGGCTCGGCCATGCGGACGTCATCTGCAAGACGTGTGACCAGGAGAACGGCGGCGGCACTGGCCGGCTGCCTGATAGCGGCCGCCCTGGCCACCGGGTGCGGCGGTTCCTCCGCGGAGACGGAGGAACGCGGGTACCGGCTCGTCGAGGACGGAAAGCTGACGTTCGCCATGAGCGGGCAGTACCGGCCGTTCAACTACTTCGAGGACGACGGCGAGCTCGCCGGCTTCGACGTGGAACTCGGCAACGAGATCGCCGAGCGGCTCGACCTGAAGCCGAACCCGGTCACCGGCCCGTTCAACTCGCTGGTCGCCGGGCTGAAGGCCAAGCGGTACGACCTCATCGTCGGCTCGATGTCACCGACCGGTGAACGCAGGAAGCAGGTCGACTTCACCGACGAGTACTACGTCTCCGGCGCCCAGCTCTTCGTCGGGAACGACTCCGCGGTCGCCTCGGTCGACGACCTGAAGGACGCCAGGGTCGGTGTGGTGCTCGGCACGACGTTCGAGGAGTACGCCCAGAAGCAGCCCGGGGTCGCGGAGGTGAAGACCTACAACAGCGACAACGAGATGCTGACCGAGCTGTCCAACGGCCGGCTCGACGCGGCGATCACCACCAAACTGCTGGGGCTGTACCAGATCAAGCAGACCGGTATCGGCGTCAAGCCGGCCGGCGAGATCCTCTTCCCGGACCCGGCGGCGATCGCGAGCCAGAAGGGCAACCCCGAACTCACCGCCGAGGTGGGCGAGGCCCTGGACGAGATCAGGGACGACGGCACCTACGCACGGCTCAGCGAGAAGTGGTTCGGGACCGACATCGGCCAGGACACCCGCTCCTGACCGGTCCCGCAGACGTCCGACCCGGCTGCCGAGGAGAACTCCGCCATGTCTGTCCTGGACGGCATCAGCCGTTCCCTTCCGCTCATGCTCGAAGGGCTGAAGATCACCCTGTCGCTGGCCGCCCTGGCGGTGGTGTTCGCCCTGGCGGTCGGGCTGGTCGTCGCCTGGATGAGGATGAGCCGCTTCGTCGCCCTGCGCTGGCTGGCGCAGGGCTACCTAGCCCTGATCAGGGGGACCCCCCTGGTGGCACAGCTGTTCGTCATCTACTACGGCCTGGTCACCGTCGTCGACATCTCCTCGTTCTGGTCGGCGGTGATCGGACTCACGGTGCACACCGGGGCCTACATGGCGGAGATCTTCCGCTCCGGTGTGCAGTCGGTGCCCAAGGGACAGACCGAGTCGGCGCGCTCCGTGGGCATGAGCCGGACGCAGGCGCTGCGGATCGTGGTGGCACCCCAGGCGTTCCGTTCGATCCTGCCGTCGCTGGGCAACCAGTTCATCATCGCGGTCAAGGACACCGCCGTGGCCTCGTTCATCACGGTCCCCGACCTGTTCATGCAGGCGCAGAAGCTGGCGGCCGCGACCTACGAGCCGCTGACGTACTACCTGATCTCGGCCGCCTACTACCTGGCCGTCGTGATGCTCCTGACGGCACTGCTGCGCCGCCTGGAGCGCCGGCACACCCGCTACGCGATCTGAGAGGCGGCATCCCATGCCACATCCCGACACCGCCCCGCTGGTGCGCATGCGAGGCATCCGCAAGTCCTTCGGCGCGCACACCGTGCTGGACGGGGTGGACCTGGACATCGGCGCCGGCGAGGTCGTCGTGCTGATCGGGGCCTCCGGGGCCGGCAAGAGCACACTGCTGCGCTGCGTCAACGGACTGGAGCGGATCGACTCCGGCGAGATCGTCATCGACGGCCGGGAGCTGCGGTACGACGAGAAGGCACTCAACCTGATGCGCCGCCAGGTGGGGATGGTCTTCCAGCACTTCAACCTCTGGCCGCACAAGTCGGTTCTGGACAACGTCACGACCGCCCCGGTCAAGGTGGCCGGCCGGGACCCGCGTCAGGTCCGGGACATCGCGCTGGAACTGCTGGACCAGGTGGGACTGGGACAGTTCGCCGACCGCTACCCGATGAGCCTGTCCGGCGGGCAGCAGCAGCGGGTGGCCATCGCACGGGCGCTGGCCATGCGCCCGAAGGTGATGCTCTTCGACGAGCCGACCAGCGCGCTCGACCCCGAACTGGTCGGCGAGGTGCTCGCGGTGATGCGGGACCTGGCCGGCTCCGGGATGACCATGGTGGCGGTGACCCACGAGATGCGCTTCGCCCGGAGCGTCGCCGACCGGGTGGTCCTCATGGCCGACGGCGGGATCGCCGAACAGGGGCCGCCGACCGCGGTGCTGGACGACCCGCGCAGCGAGCGGGGCCGGGCCTTCCTCCGACAGGTGGAGTCGGTCTGACCGGGCGCGGCGGCGCCGGCGGACCCCGGCGGAGGACGCGACCGGACCATGCGGCACGACAGGGCAGAAAGCAGAAGAAGGACAGGATGTCGACACTGACGGAGACGGGCCACCAGGAACGGCGGCCGGTGCGGTACGACAGGACCGGGCCGGTGGCCGTGGTCGAACTACACCGTCCGCACCGTCTCAACGCGGTCACCGACGAGGTCAGCCGCGAACTGGCCGCCGCCGTACGGCGAGCCGTCGCCGAGGGCGCGCGGGCCGTGGTGCTCACCGGGGCCGGCCGGGCCTTCTGCAGCGGCCACGACCTCAAGGAACCCGCCCCGGCGGAGGATCCGCTGGAGGCCAGGGAACGGCTGGAACGCCTGCAGGACGTCACCCGGACCATCAAGCGCAGCCCGGTGCCGGTGATCGCGGCGGTGCACGGCTGGGCCGTGGGAGCCGGATGCGAATGGGCCCTGGCCTGCGACCTGGTGGTGGCGGCCGAGTCCACCCGCTTCACATTCCCGGAGGTCGGGGTGGGGCTCACCGTGACCAACGGCGTCTCCCAGCTGCTGGCCGCGGTCCTCGGCCCGCAGCGCGCGAAGTACCTGCTGATGACAGGCACGGGGTTCGGAGCCGAGGAGGCCCGCGACTGGGGCCTGGTGAACGAGGTGGTCCCGGCCGGCGAACACCTCCGGTGCGCGCTGGAGCTGGCCGGGAGACTGGCCGGCCAGCCTCCGCTGGCGCTCGCCCTCGCCAAGGAGTCCCTCGACCGGGGGCTGGGCGCCGCGCTGGAGGAGGCACTCGCCACGGAGGTGGACCTGTCCATGCGCGTCGTCGCCACCGGCACCCCGGACCGCTCCGGCGCGGTCCCGCGGCACGGACGGAGGACTCCGTGACGGCCCCCACCCCGGCGGACACCGGCCCCGCGGCCGTGTCCGGGCCGCAGACCCTGGGCGCCCTCCTGGACCGGGCGGCCCGCGACCACGGCGACCGGGTGGCCTGGGTCTTCCCGCACGCCGACCGGCCCGCCTGGACGTTCGCGCGGATCGACGCGGTGGTGCACCGGATCGCCGCGTTCCTGCGCCGGAGGACCGAACCGGGCGACCGGGTGGCGGTGATGCTGCCCAACGTCCCGGAGTTCCCACTGGTGTGGCTGGCGGCGGCCCGGTCGGGCCGGATCGCCGTCCCCGTCAACACCCAGGTGCGCAGCACCGACGCGGCCCACCTGCTGCGCGACTCCGGACCGCGGCTGGCGGTCACCGTGCCCCGGTACGCGGACACCCTCGCACAGGCCGCTGCCGAGGCGGGCGTGCCCCTCACGATCGTGCCGGCGGACGAACTGCCGACCGGCCTTGACGGCCCCGGCGGCCCCGGCGGCGGCCCCGGGACCGGCCCGTCCCGGCCGCCCGAGGACACCGCCGCACCGGGCGACCCGGTCAACATCCAGTACACCTCGGGGACGACGGGCCTGCCCAAGGGATGTGTGCTCAGCCACCGCTACTGGCTCACCATCGCGCACGCGCTGCGGACCAACTTCCCCCGGCTCGCCGAGACCGACGTCCTGTACACCGCCCAGCCGTTCAGCTACATGGACCCGCAGTGGAACGTCGTGGCCGCGCTGCGCTCCGGCGCCCGGCTGGTCGTGGCCGACAGGTTCAGCGCGAGCCGGATGTGGGCCGACGTACGCGAGCACCGGGTGACGGTGTTCTACTGCCTGGGCATGATGCCGGCCGCTCTGCTGGCGCAGCCGCCCCGCCCCGGCGACCGACGGCACCGGGTACGGGCGGTGCTGGCCTCCGGTATCCCGGCCGAACTGCACCGGGACCTGGAGGAGCGCTGGGGGGTGCCCTGGTACGAGGCGTTCGGCATGACCGAGTCCGGTGCCGACCTCATCGTCACCCCGCGGGACCACGACGAGACGGTCGGTACCGGATGCATCGGCCGGCCGCAGCCCGGCAAGCGGGCCGCCGTCGTCGACTCCGGCGGCCGACCGGTGCCGCCCGGGGAGGAGGGCGAGCTGGTGATCTCCGGAACCGGCCTGATGGACGGCTACTGGCGGCAGCCCGAGGCCACCGCCCGCGTCCTGCGCGACGGGTGGCTGCACACCGGGGACCGGGTGCGGGAGGACGCCGCCGGCCGGATCCACTACCTCGGCCGGGCGAAGGACATGGTGCGCCGGTCCGGGGAGAACGTCTCGGCGCGGGAGGTGGAGGCGGTCGTCGAGTCCCATCCGGCGGTGCGGACGGCCGCGGTGGTGCCCGAGCCGGACCCCGTGCGCGGCGAGGAGGTGAAGGTGTTCGTCGTGCCGGCCGACCAGGACGCTCCCGACGTGCGGGAGCTGCTGGAGTTCTGCCGCCTGCGGCTGGCGCCGTTCAAGGTCCCCCGCTACTGGTGCGTGCGGCCCGCCCTGCCCCTCACCCCGTCCGAGCGGGTGGCCAAGGGCGAACTGCGTGCCGACCGCGGCCCCTGCTGGGACGCGGCCGGCGCGGACCCGCACGGTGGGGGAGGACGGCCGTGACACCCGCCGGACCCCGTACCGGGAAGGTCGCCGAGGCGCTTCCCGGCCGCTTCCGGACCACCACCGAGGTCGCCTGGGACGAACTCGACGCACTCGGTGTGCTCCACCACACGCGGTTCGCGGTGCACGCCGAACGGGCCTTCAGCCGCCTGCTGGACGCCCTGGGCTACCCCTACGACCCCGACCCCGCGGTAAGGCCCGAGCGCCACCACGTGGTGGCCGGACTGAGCCTGTCCTTCGCCCGTCCCGTCGACCGGCCCGGTCCGCTCCTCGTCGAGCAGCGGGTGGCCGCACTGGGACGCACCAGCCTGACGGTGGACTTCACCGTCACCGTCCCCGGCACCCGCGGGGCCGTCGCCGCCGAGGGCGCCCGCACCGCCGTCCACATCGACCGGGCGACGCGCCGCCCGCTGGCCTGGGGCGAGGAGTTCCGGCAGCGGCTGCGCGCCCTGTTCGCCGCAGCACACACGGAGGCCGCACCATGGACGCAGACGTCGTCTACCGAAACGCGCGGATCCTGACCATGGACCCCGCGCGGCCCCGCGCCGAGGCGTTCGCGACGCTGGGGGACCGGGTGGTGGCGGTGGGCGGGGACGAGGTCGCCGGCCTGTCCGCGCGCCGCACCGTCGACCTGGCGGGGCGGTGCGTGCTGCCCGGCTTCCACGATGCCCACAACCACATGGCCTGGTACGGACTCGCCCTCGGCGAACTCGACCTGTCCCCGGGCCGGGTGGCCACCGTGGAGGACGTCTACGAGCGGGTGGCCCGGGAGGCGGCACGGCGCCCGGCCGGCGAATGGATCATCGGGGCCGGCTACGACCAGAACCGGATGGCCGGCGGGCACCCCACGGCGGCCGGCCTGGACCGGGCCGCGCCGCACCACCCTGTGTGGCTCAAACACACCAGCGGACACATGTGCGTGGTCAACTCCCCGGTCCTCGCCCGGTGCGGAGCCGGCACCGCACCCGATCCGGACGGCGGGCGCATCGTGCGCGACGCCGCCGGCGCCCCCACCGGGCTGCTCCAGGAACGTGCCCAGGAACTGGTACGCGGCCTCCTCTTCCCGTTCCCCGCCGACATGCTGGCGCGCGCCGTCGCCACCGCCGGACGCCGCTATGCCGCCGAGGGGATCACCTCCGTGCAGGAGGCGGGCGTCGGAGGCGGCTGGATCGGACACAGCGGCGTGGAGGTCGCGGCCTACCAGCAGGCCCGGGACGAGGACTCGCTGCCGCAGCGCGTGACGCTCATGGTGGCCTCCGACGTGCTGCACCCGCTGGAGGCGCACGAGTGCGACCCGTACCGCCTGGGCATCGACCTGGGCATCCGCACCGGCTTCGGCGACGACCGGCTGCGCATCGGCGCGGTCAAGGTGTTCTCCGACGGCTCGCTCATCGGCCGCACCTCGGCGATGTGCTGCGACTTCGCCGACGATCCCGGCAACCGCGGATACCTCCAGGCCGGCGAGGAGGAGCTGACCGCCACGATCGTCGCGGCGCACCGGGCCGGCTGGCAGGTGGCCACGCACGCGATCGGCGACCGCGCCGTGGACGTGGTGCTGTCGGCGTACGAGCGGGCGCAGCGGCGGTACCCGCGGCCCGATCCGCGGCACCGGATCGAGCACTGCGCGGTCACCTCGCCGCGGCAGGTGGAGCGCATCGTCCGGCTCGGGGTGATCCCGGTGCCCCAGGGGTCCCTGGTGCGGGAGGCGGGGGACGGCATGGCCGAGGCCCTCGGGACCGAGCGCGCCCGCTGGTGCTACCGGGTCCGCAGCTTCACCGACCGCGGTGTGCCGGTGCCCGGGAGCTCCGACCGCCCGGTGGTGGGCGGCCTCCCCCTGGCGGGTGTCCACGCCCTGGTGACCCGGCGCACGCTCGGCGGCCGGACGCTCGCAGCCGGCGAACGGGTCGACGTGGCGACCGCCCTGCGCTGCTACACGGTCGGTTCGGCCCACGCGGCGCACGCCGAACGGTCCCGCGGGCTGATCGCCCCCGGGTACCTGGCCGACTTCACCGTGCTCGACCGGGACCCCACCCGGGTGCCCGCCGACGAGCTGCCGGGAATCGGCGTGCTGGCGACGGCCGTTGGCGGGCGGGCCGTTCACGACCTCGGCGTCCTGGCTTAGGGTTGGCCCATGTCCTCGTACGCGCGTCTTCGGTCCAGTGCGCTGGAGCTGTTCGCCACCCGCGGGTTCCAGGCCACCGGCATCCGGGACCTCGCCGCGGGCGCGGGGGTGTCGCTGGCGACCCTCTACCACTACATGGACGGCAAGGAGGACCTGCTGGTCCGGCTGATGAGGGAGTCCCTGGAGCGGCTGAACAGCGACGCGCGCACCGTGCTGGCGCGGGTCGGCTCGCCGGTCGAGGGGCTGGCCGCGCTGACCGTCATGCACGTCCTCGCCCACGGACTGCGCCGGACCGAGACGGTCGTGGTCGACCGGGAGCTGCGGTCGCTGGGGGAGGAGAGCCGCAAGGCCGTGGTGGCCCTGCGCGACGAGTACGAGCAGCTGTGGGGGGGCCGGCTCGTGGCGGGCCTGGCCGAGAGCAGCATGTCGGTGCCCGACATCCGGGTGACCCGGCTCGCGCTGCTCTCGACGTGCACGGGGGTCGCCTACTGGTACTCCGAGGAGGGCGAGCTGGACCTCGACCGGATAGCCGCCGTGCACGCCGACCTCGTCCTCGCCCAGGTCGAGGCCCGCCTGGGCTCCCGACGGGTCCGGCTGGACGACCTCGACCTCCCCCCGATCGACTGGTTCCGCGACCTGGTCACCCGGGTGTGAGGGCCCGGCCGCGCCCGCCGGGGCCCGGGTGCCCCGAGGCACCCGCGTCCGCCCGTGGTGGGGCAGGCCCCGCCATCCCCTAGGGGGCCGGGCTCAGGGGACAATGGGTGGATCACCGGATGGAGCAGCCGCCCCACGGTCCGTAGCGTCGGAGCACACCGCCCAAGACGCCACGGAAGACGACGGAGGCGAGCCCGATGACGGCCCACGCACCCACCCGGCACACCCCCCGGCCGGCGGCCGGGGGCACGGACGCACGGCTGCCGTGGTGGGCCGCGGCGCTGCCCGTGATCGCCTTCGCGGCGCTGCTGTCCCTGCTCGCCGGCGCGGGCGAGGCCGATGCCGCCGACGCCGGGTTCCGGTGGTACCTCGCGGATCTGCCGGCCCGGCTCCGGGAACTGCTGTCCCGCTGACCGGCCGCCTCCGCCCGCGAGGTCACCCGGTCGGGGAGGGTCCCCAACTCCCCGCGCCACACGCCGCCGTTCGTGCGAAGCTGGAGGCATGAGCGCCGATGTGTCACGCAGGATCGTCATCCTCCGACATGCCAAAGCCGACTGGCCCGACGACGTGGCCGACCACGACAGGCCCCTCGCGGAACGGGGCCGCAGGGACGCACCGGCCGCCGGCCGCTGGCTCGCCGCCAGCGGCATCGTCCCAGACCTCACCCTCTGCTCCACCGCCGCCCGCACCCGCGAGACCTGGAAGCTGATCGTCCACGAACTGCCGCAGCGGCCGAGGACGGTCTACGAGGAGCGGCTCTACGAGGCCTCGCTCGGCGAACTGATCGCGGTGGTCAACGAGGTGCCGGACGACGTCGTGGACCTCATGCTCGTCGGTCACAACCCCGGCATGCACGCCATGGCCGACGCCCTCGCCGGAGAGGCCGAGGAGGACGCCAGGAGCCGGCTCGACCGCGTCGGCTTCCCCACCTCCGCCGCGGCCGTGGTCTCCTTCACCGGCTCCTGGAAGTCCGTGGAGCTCGGGACCGGCCGCCTCGAGGCGCACTGGGCGCCGCACGACTGACGCCGGCCGGCGGGGGACGGTGGGGGCCCCGCCGCGCCGGACGCACTCCGCTCCGGCGGGCGCGCCGCGTCCACACCCCGTCCATGCCCCGTCCACGGCCGCGGACGGAGCATGGACGGGGTGTGGACGCGAGGGCGCCGCGCCGGGCGGTCTCAGACCGCGGCGTCGGCCGCCTCGACCTCCTCGCGCGTGACGCCCAGCAGGTACAGCACGGTGTCCAGGAACGGCACGTTCACCGCGGCGTGCGCGGCCTCCTGCACCACCGGCTTGGCGTTGAACGCGACTCCGAGCCCCGCGGTGTTGAGCATGTCCAGGTCGTTGGCGCCGTCGCCGATCGCCACGGTCTGGGACAGCGGCACCCCGGCCTCCGCCGCGAAGCGGCGCAGCAGCCGGGCCTTGCCCGCCCGGTCCACGACCTCCCCGACGACCCGGCCGGTCAGTTTCCCGTCCACGACCTCCAGGGTGTTGGCCGAGGCGAAGTCCAGCCCCAGCCGCTCCCGCAGATCGTCTGTGACCTGCGTGAAACCGCCCGAGACCACGCCCACCTGGTAGCCCAGGCGCTTGAGCGTGCGGATGAGGGTGCGAGCACCCGGCGTGAGCCGGACCTCGGCGCGCACCTTGTCGACGACCGACTCGTCCAGCCCCTCCAGCAGCGCCACCCGGGCGTGCAGCGACTGCTCGAAGTCCAGCTCGCCGCGCATCGCGGCGGCGGTCACCTCGGCGACCTTCTCCCCACAGCCGGCATGCGCCGCGAACAGCTCGATCACCTCGTCCTGGATGAGCGTGGAGTCCACGTCCATCACCACCAGGCGCTGCGCCCGGCGGTGCAGCCCGGCGGCGACGACGGCGACGTCCACGCCCAGGGCCGCCGCCTTCGGGGCCAGGGTGGTGCGCAGCTCCTCCGTCCCGGTGCCGGACACGGCGAACTCCACCGCCGTGACCGGGTACTTCGCCAGCCGGAAGATCCGGTCGATGTTGCCGCCGACACCGGTTATCCGGGCGGCGATGGCAGCCGCGGCCCCGGCGGTCAGCGGATGGCCGAGCACGGTGACGTGGGAGCGGCCGGTGCCGCGCGGCCGGTTGTCGCCCCGGCCGGAGATGATCTCCGCCTGGAGCCGCATCGACTCCGCCCAGGAGTGCACGGTCGCCCGCAGTCCACCCTCGGCGCCGCTCCCGCCCGGCGTGGTGACCAGGGCGCACAGGGTGATGCGGCCGCGGGTGACGACCTGCTCGATGTCTATGACATCCAGCGAGTACGCGGCCAGCGTCTCGAAGAGACCTGCGGTGATGCCCGGCCGGTCCTTGCCGAAGATCTTCACCAGGAGGGTGGGGGTGTCGGCGTCCGCTCCGTCGGGGACGGCGGCGGGGACGGGCGGCGGGGTCTGCGAAGCGCTCATGATGGTCCCTACGGTATCGAGCACCAGGGCGGTTCCGTACGCACGTCCGTACCCCGGACAGCCCCGGTCAGGCCTGGCCGGAGGCGGTCCGTGCCTCCCCGTCGCTTCCTCGCCGCCTCCCTGTCCGGCCCTCCCGGCGGCCGGAGAGCGGACCGTAGCGGTTCGGCAACCATCCGGCGGGGGCGGCCTCACGTGCCGCTGCGGAGCCTGGAATAGTTCCCACACGATCGTTCACCATCCCTAGCCCTCTCATCACAGGGGGTAGCTCGGGGGACAACTTTGTGGGGCATGGAGTGCCGGAACTCGTACTGGAACTGAACGGACGGACCTGGACGCTCGACCCGTCCAGGTCCTACGCCCTCGGACGTGATCCGCAGGGGGACCTCGTGGTCGACGACGCCAGGGTCTCCTGGCGTCACGCCACACTGCGCTGGGGCGGCGGGAGCTGGCTCGTGGAGGACCACGGCAGCACCAACGGCACGTACGCGCAGGGCCGGCGTGTCCAGCAGTCTGAGGTCGGCGCGGGCTCGGTAGTGCACCTCGGCAACGCCACCGACGGGCCCCGGCTGGCCTTCTCCGGCCGGACCGCGTCGGCTCCCGCGGCCGCCCCCGCACAGGCGGTGCCCGTCCCGCAGCCGGTGGCGCAGCCGCAGGCCGGCCCCGGCCGGGACCACCAGCCACAGGCCCCGCAGCAGCCGGTCCCGCAGCAGTACGCGCCGCAACCTCCCCAGGGCGCAGTCCCCCCGCACGACGGCGCGCAGCGGCAGGCGGGAGCCCCCCTCCACGGCGACCACCGCAACCCGACCACGTTCCACCGGCTCTCGCTGGGCCGCGTGATGCGGATCGGCCGCGCACTGGAGAACGAACTGGTCGTCTCCGACCTCCAGGTCTCCCGTCACCACGCGGAGTTCCGCTCCGCTCCCGGCGGCCGCTTCGAGATCCGCGACCTCGGCAGCCACAACGGCACGTACGTCAACGGCCAGCCGCTGCCCAAGTCGGGCACGGCGGTCATCGGCCCGGACGACATCGTCGGCGTCGGCCACTCGACCTTCCGGGTGGTGGGCGACCGGCTCGAGGAGTTCGTCGACACCGGCGAGGTCTCCTTCTCCGCCCGTCATCTGACCGTCAAGGTCGACGGCGGCAAGGTGATCCTCGACAACGTCACCTTCGGTGTGCCCGAGAAGTCCCTGGTGGCCGTCATCGGCCCGTCCGGCTCCGGCAAGTCCACCCTGCTGCGCGCCCTGACCGGCTACCGCCCGGCCGACGTCGGCGAGGTCCTCTACGACAACCGGAACCTCTACAGGCAGTTCGCCGAGCTGCGCCAGCGCATCGGCCTGGTCCCGCAGGACGACATCCTCCACAAGGAACTGACCGTCCGCACCGCCCTGCGCTACGCCGCCAGGCTGCGTTTCCCCGGCGATGTCGCCGAGGCCGAGCGCAACGCGCGGATCGAGGAGGTGCTGGCCGAGCTCAAGCTCGACATCCACGCCGGAAAGAAGATCACCTCCCTCTCCGGCGGCCAGCGCAAGCGCGTCTCGGTCGCCCTGGAGCTGCTCACCAAACCGTCGCTGATCTTCCTGGACGAACCGACCTCCGGCCTGGACCCGGGCATGGACCGTGACGTGATGAAGCTGCTGCGGGAGCTGGCCGACGACGGCCGCACCGTGCTGGTGGTCACCCACTCCGTCGCCGAGCTGGCGCTGTGCGACCGCGTCCTGGTGATGGCGCCCGGCGGCGGCGTGGCCTACTTCGGCCCGCCCGAGGAGGCCCTGAACTTCTTCGGCTACGAGAGCTGGGCGGACGTCTTCTCGGCCTTCGAGAACTACCGGGACTACGACTGGATCGGCCGCTGGCGGGGCTCGCAGCACTACCGCCTCTACGCCGCCGACCTCGACACCGCCGCCCCGCAGCACCCCCAGCACCCCCAGCACCCCCAGCACACGGCGCCGCCCGCACCGGCGTCCCAGCCGCCCAAGCCGCAGAGCTGGGGATCCCAGCTGTGGACCCTCACCCGGCGCTACACGTCGGTCATCGCCTCCGACAAGGGCTTCCTCGCCCTGATGGTCGTCCTGCCCGTGATCCTGGGCGTGGTCAGCACGGTGATCCCCACCGACCACGGCCTCACGCGCAACCCCGAGGGCTTCAACCAGCACGCGGGCACCATCCTGCTGATCCTCGCGGTCGGCATGTGCCTGTCCGGCGCGGCCAACTCGGTGCGCGAGCTGGTCAAGGAACGGGTCATCTACGAACGCGAACGGGCCACGGGCCTGTCCAGGTCCGCCTACCTGATGTCCAAGGTGATCGTCCTGGGGATGATCACCGCCTTCCAGGGTGTGATCATCTGTGCCATCGGCTTCTCGGTGCGCGAACTGCCCGAAGAGGGCCTGATCATGCCCACGGCCGTCGAACTGTGTGTGGGGATCATCGCGTTCGGTCTCACCTCCATGATGGTCGGACTGGTGATCTCCTCACTGGTGAAGACCTCCGAGATGACGATGCCCCTGCTGGTGGGCTTCGCGATCATCCAGCTGGTCTTCACCGGCGTGCTCTTCCAGGTCTTCGACGCCCCCGGCATCGAGCAGGTCGCCTGGCTGATGCCCTCGCGCTGGGCGGTCGCGGCCACCGGGACCACCGTCGACCTGTCCCGCACCATGGCCCCCTGGGACCGCGAGAACCCCGCCAACCTCGACCCGCTGTGGGAGCACAGCACGGGGGTGTGGGCGATGGACATGCTGATCCTGCTCGCCATCGGCGTCGCCTGCGGCTTCGCGGTGGCCCGTCTGCTGCGCCGCCACGAGCCGGAGGTCATGCGCGAGTAGGCGCGTGCCGCGCGGCACGCGCGACCCTCGTACCCGCCCCGCCGGATCCTTCCGGCGGGGCGGGGGCGTCCGGGGGCGGGAAGTCCCCGGACGCCGCCGAACCGCCGAACCGCCGAACCGCCGAACCGCCGGGCGCCGGACGGCGGCGCGTCCGCCGCCGGTCCTACGACCACCGCCCATGCCCTCCCGGGCGGCGGGCCGATCCGCCCCGCGGACCCCGCCGGTACCGTGGCCGCATGCTCCCGAGAACCGGGCTGGCGGCCGTCAGCGCCGCCCTGCTCGCCATGAACCGCCGCCTGGAGGTGCGTGACGTCCTGCAGACGATCACGACCTCCGCGCGCGAGCTGCTGGACGCCGAGTACGCCGCCCTCGGCGTCCCCGACGACCACGGCGGCTTCGTGCAGTTCGTGGTGGCCGGGGTCGGTGAGGACCGGTGGCGCGCGATCGGGCCGCTGCCCCGCCAGCACGGCGTCCTCGCCGCCATGCTGCGCGACGCCTCCCCGCAGCGGCTCGCCGACGTCCGCCGGGACCCGCGCTTCGGGGGCTGGCCCGACGCCCACCCGGAGCTGGCCGACTTCATCGGCATGCCGATCGCCGACGGCGAGGAGGTGCTCGGGGCGATCTTCCTCGCCAACAAGCGCTGCGACCTCCCCGGGGAAGGCCGCGGTTTCACCGGGGAGGACGAGGAACTGCTGCGCCTGCTCGCAGAGCACGCCGCCATCGCGCTGACCAACGCCCGTCTCTACGAGCGCAGCCGCGAGCTGACCATCGCCGGGGAGCGCGCCCGTATCGCCCACGAACTGCACGACGCCGTCTCCCAGAAGCTGTTCTCCCTGCGCCTGACCGCCCAGGCCGCCACCGCCCTGGTCGGCCGCGACCCGGACCGCGCCAGGGAGGAGCTTCGCCGGGTCGCCGGGCTGGCGGCCGAGGCCGCCGACGAGCTGCGGGCCGCCGTCGTCGAGCTGCGTCCCGCCGCCCTGGAGGAGGACGGACTGGTCGCCGCCCTGCGCAGCCAGGTACAGGTCCTGGACCGGGCGCACAGCGCCCGTGTCGTCTTCGACACGGAGGGCGTGCGAGCGCTGCCCGCCGCCCAGGAGGAGGCGCTGCTGAGGGTGGCGCAGGAGGCCCTGCACAACGCCCTGCGGCACTCCGGGGCCCGGCGCGTCGCCGTCCTCCTGGCCCGCCGCGGTACCGGTGCCGTGCTGCGGGTGGCCGACGACGGAAGCGGCTTCGACCCCTCGGCGGTCCGCCGCGCGGGCCGCCGCCTGGGCCTGGTGTCGATGCGCGACCGGGCGGACGGGGCCGGCGGCACGCTGAGGGTGGACTCGGAGCCCGGCAGGGGCACCGTGATCGAGATGGAGGTGCCCGGTGGCTGAGGTGACCGGCGAGGTGATCAGGGTCCTGCTGGTGGACGACCACCAGGTCGTGCGCCGGGGACTGCGTACGTTCCTGGAGGTCCAGGGCGACATCGAGGTGGCCGGCGAGGCCGCCGACGGGGCGGAGGGCGTGGCCCGCGCCGGGGAGCTGCGGCCCGACGTAGTCCTGATGGACCTCAGGATGCCCGGCGCGGACGGCGTCGAGGCGCTGCGCAGGCTGCGGGAACTGGGCAATCCCGCCCGGGTGCTGGTCGTCACCAGCTTCACCGAGCAGCGCACCGTCGTCCCGGCCCTGCGCGCGGGCGCCGCCGGCTACGTCTACAAGGACATCGACCCCGACGCGCTGGCCGGTGCCATCCGCTCGGTGCACGCCGGGCACGTCCTGCTGCAGCCGGAGGTCGCCCGGGCCCTGCTCAGCCAGGAGGGGGCCGGCGGCGGGCCGGGCCGGGGCACCTCCCTGACCGAACGGGAGCGCGAGGTGCTCGCGCTGATAGCCGACGGGCGCTCCAACCGGGAGATCGCACGCCACCTGGTGCTGTCCGAGAAGACCGTCAAGACCCACGTGTCCAACATCCTGATGAAGCTGGACCTCGCCGACCGCACCCAGGCGGCGCTGTGGGCCGTCCGGCACGGGATGGCCGACTGACGGGCGGGCGCCGCCGGCCCCGGCCGGATGCCGCCCCGTCCCGGCCCCCGGCCCGGTACCCCCACACCTCCACCGGCGGAAATCCATGCCTAAATTCATACGAACGTGTGGATGTCACCGGTGCGGCGTATCGCGACCGGCCCCGGCCCGTTCTCCAGTGAGTGCCGCGGCGACCGGCCGCGGCGAATGCAAGGAGGATCGAGAAGTGAAGAACCTCAAGAGGGTCACCGCCGTCGCGATGGTGGCCGGCGGGCTCGTCGCCGCCGGTGCGGGCGCGGCCTCGGCCAGCTCGGGCGCGCAGGGCGCAGCCGCCTACTCGCCCGGAGTCGGCTCGGGCAACGTGATCCAGGTGCCCGTCCACGTGCCGGTCAACGCCTGTGGCAACACCGTCAACGTCATCGGCCTGCTGAACCCGGCCTTCGGCAACACCTGCGCCAACGCCTGAGCACGCGCGCGCGGGCGGGTGCTGCGCACGGCTCCGCCCGCGCCCGCTCCGCACGGCCGGCCTCCCGGACCCGACCGGGAGGCCGGTTCCCGCGCTCAGCCCCGCTCGCGCTCCTCCACATACGCGTTGTACGCGGCCACCACCGCCCGCCTGGCCGTACGCTCCACCGGCCGCAGCGCCTCGCCCCGCGCCGCCATCGCCCCCGCGCTCACCGCACCGCCGTGGTCCGCCCCGCCCGCGATCTCCACCAGCGCGCCCACCCGCTGCGCCAGCTCCAGAACGCGTACCGCGCGCGGCGGATAGCCCGGCGCGAGCAGGGTGCGGCCCGCCTCCGCCCGCGCCCGGTACGCCTCCAGCGCCGCCGCGGCCACCGGCCCGGAACCGGCCACGTCCAGCCGCGTCAGCATCTCGGTCGCCTCGCGCAACGCCTCCGCCAGCTCCCGTTCGGCCTCCCCGAGCGACGGCACGTCCGCGGGCGGGGCCTCGCGCACCGGCAGGCAGTGCCACACCACTTCGGTGTGCACGTCACCCCGCGGGCCCGCCTCACGCACCAGCGGCACCAGCCCCAGCGCCGCACCCGTGCCGACCACGGCCTCGCCGGCGTCCAGGGCACGGGCGTTGAACCCGGGCGGCCCGCTCAGCCCCAGCGGATGCCCCGGCGCGGGCAGCGCCAGCCGCAGACCCGTCACGCCCGAGGCGCGCAGCCGGCCGAGGGCGAGGGTGAGACCCACCTCACCGTGCTCGCCCGGCAGGCCCGCCACGCGGTGCACCGTGTCGTCGCCCACGATGCGCGAAGCGGCGTCGTCGGGCGACACCACTCCGGCGAACAGGGCATTTCCCCAGGCGGCCAGCCGCCCGGAACGAGGTTCTTCGAGCATGCCCCCAGCCTAAGGACAGCCGCACGGAAGAGGTGGCGTAGGTTTTCCCTGGGGACTGTGCCCACAGGTACAGGCGACAGCCGCGACTGCAATGGGAGACAACGCGCCATGAGCGATGTACTGGAGCTGGTGGACGTATCCGTGGTCCGCGAGGGTCGGGCTCTGGTGGAGGACGTCTCCTGGTCGGTGAAGGAAGGGGAGCGCTGGGTCATCCTCGGCCCCAACGGCGCCGGCAAGACCACCCTCCTCAACGTCGCATCCAGCTACCTGTTCCCGACCTCCGGCACCGCCACCGTCCTCGGTGAGAAGCTCGGCGCCGTCGACGTCTTCGAGCTGCGCCCGCGCATCGGCATGGCCAGCAGCGCGCTCACCGAGAAGCTCCCGCGCGACCAGACCGTGCTCCAGACCGTCCTCACCGCCGCCTACGGCATGACCGCCGGCTGGCGCGAGGACTACGACGCGGTCGACGAGCAGCGCGCCCTGGCCTTCCTCGACCGCCTCGGAATGAGCGAGTACCTCGACCGGAGGTTCGGCACCCTCTCCGAAGGGGAGCGCAAGCGCACCCAGATCGCCCGCGCGATGATGACCGACCCCGAGCTGCTGCTCCTGGACGAGCCGGCCGCCGGACTCGACCTCGGCGGCCGTGAGGACCTGGTGCGCCGGCTCGGACGGCTCGCCCGCGACCCGTACGCCCCCTCGATGATCATGGTGACCCACCACGTCGAGGAGGTCCCCCCGGGGTTCACCCACGTCCTGATGATCCGCCAGGGCAAGGTGCTCACCGCCGGGCCGGTCGAGACGGAACTGACCTCCGCCAACCTCTCGCGCTGCTTCGGCCTCCCCCTGGTCGTGGAGTACGACGGCGGCCGCTGGACCGCGCAGGGTCTCCCGCTCGGCTGACCCGGGCCCTACCATGGCAGTGTGGACGCATGGGTGTGGTGGCTGATCGCCGCCGTAGGACTCGGAATCCCGCTCGTACTCACAGCCATGCCCGAGTTCGGCATGTTCGCGGTGGGCGCCGTCGCGGCCGCCGCCGTCGCCGCGCTCGGCGGAGGGCTGGTGGCCCAGGTGGCCGTCTTCGTGGTGGTCTCCACCGCGCTGGTCCTCGTCGTCCGCCCCGTCGCCAGACGCATGCAGACGCAGCGGCCCGAACACCGCAGCGGCGTCGACGCGCTGACGGGCCGCCAGGCCGTCGTGCTCGAACGGGTCGACGCCTCCGGAGGGCGGATCAAACTCGCGGGCGAGATCTGGTCGGCGCGCGCCCTCGACACGAGCGCGTCCTACGACCCCGGTGACCAGGTGGACGTGGTGGAGATCGACGGGGCGACCGCCGTCGTGATGTGATAGCCGGTGACCGCACGGTCACAACCGCCGGCGACGCCGACGGGCGCAGTCAGCCGCGCTGGCCAGCCCGGTCAGCGTGAAATCCTAGGAACGCAGGGGGAGCCACGATGGACGCCATCATCATCGTGCTGATCATCCTGGTGGTGCTGGTCTTCATCGCACTCATCAAGACGATCCAGGTCATTCCACAGGCCAGCGCCGCGATCGTGGAGCGCTTCGGCCGCTACACCCGGACACTGAACGCCGGCCTCAACATCGTCGTCCCGTTCATCGACACCATCCGCAACCGCGTCGACCTCCGTGAGCAGGTCGTCCCCTTCCCGCCCCAGCCGGTGATCACCCAGGACAACCTGGTCGTGAACATCGACACGGTCATCTACTACCAGGTCACCGACGCGCGGGCCGCGACGTACGAGGTCGCCAGCTACATCCAGGCCATCGAGCAGCTCACCGTCACCACTCTGCGCAACATCATCGGCGGCATGGACCTGGAGCGCACCCTCACCTCCCGCGAGGAGATCAACGCGGCGCTGCGCGGCGTCCTGGACGAGGCCACCGGCAAGTGGGGCATCCGCGTCAACCGCGTCGAGCTCAAGGCGATCGAGCCGCCGACCTCCATCCAGGACTCCATGGAGAAGCAGATGCGCGCCGACCGCGACAAGCGCGCCGCGATCCTCCAGGCCGAGGGCGTGCGCCAGTCGCAGATCCTCACCGCCGAGGGTGAGAAGCAGTCCTCCATCCTGCGCGCCGAGGGCGAGGCCAAGGCCGCCGCGCTGCGCGCGGAGGGTGAGGCCCAGGCGATCCGCACGGTCTTCGAGTCCATCCACGCCGGTGACCCGGACCAGAAGCTGCTGTCCTACCAGTACCTCCAGATGCTCCCCAAGATCGCCGAAGGCGACGCCAACAAGCTGTGGATCGTGCCCAGCGAGATCGGGGACGCCCTCAAGGGGCTCGGCGGCGCACTGGGCAACTTCGGCCCCGGGACCGGCCCCGCGGCCCCCTCCGGCGACGGCGGCGCGGGCCGCTCCGACCTGACCAAGCGCCGGGAACAGCCGCCGATCGACTGACGACACGCTCCGCACCACGCGCCGCACCCGGATACAACGCGACAACGCCCCTCGGGCATGATCGGTGCACCGGACACCGATCGGCCGAGGGGCGTTGCGCGTGAACATCTGGGAGGCGCTGGCGGTCTGCGTCGCCGGCATAGGCGCGGGCACGATCAACACGATCGTCGGCTCGGGAACCCTGATCACCTTCCCCGTGCTGCTCGCGGTCGGGCTCCCGCCCGTCACCGCGAACGTCTCCAACGCACTGGGCCTGGTTCCCGGCTCCATCAGCGGCGCCATCGGCTACCGACGGGAACTGCGCGGACAGCGCGACCGCGTGCTGCGCCTGGGCGCCGCGGCCCTGGTCGGAGCGGTGGCCGGGGCCGCCCTGCTGATCGAGCTGCCCTCCGAGGCGTTCGACACGATCGTCCCGGTCCTCATCACGCTGGCCCTGGTACTCGTCGTCGCCCAGCCGCGCCTGGCCCGCGCGATCCGGCGCCGCCGCGAGCGCAACGGCGGCGCCGCCCACCCCCACGGCGGCTCCGCGCTCCTGGGCGGCATGACCCTGGCCAGCATGTACGGCGGCTACTTCGGCGCCGCCCAGGGCGTCGTCTATCTCGCGCTGATGGGCTTGCTCATCAACGACGACCTCCAGCGGATCAACGCAGTCAAGAACGTCCTCGGCGCGATCGTCAACGGCGCCGCCGCGGTCTTCTTCCTCTTCGTCGCCGACTTCGACTGGACCGCCGTCCTGCTCGTCGCGGTCGGCTCGGCGGTCGGCGGACAACTCGGCGCCCGGCTGGGACGCAGACTGCCTCCGACCGCCCTGCGCGCGGTCATCGTGGCCGTGGGCACGGCGGCGATCGTCCAGCTCGTACTGAACTGAACCGACCGGACCGGTCACCGCACACGGTGGCCCCGCGATGAGCCTCAGGCGGAGGTGGGCAGCGCCAGCCACTCCGGCAGCGCCTCACCGTCCCGCAGCCCCAGCGCGAGGACGAGCGCGTCCGCCGGCGTCGGCTCGAACGGCTGCGTCAGCAGCCGCATGCCCGCCTGAGCGGGGGTGCGGTCGGCCTTGCGGTGGTTGTCCTCCGCACACGCCGCGACCGTGTTCAGCCAGGTGTCGCCGCCCCCGCGCGAACGCGGCACGACGTGGTCCACCGTGGTCGCCCGGCGCCCGCAGTAGGCGCACCGGTGCCGGTCCCGTACGAGTACACCGCGCCGCGACCACGCCGCCCGTTGTCGGAACGGGACCCGTACGTATCTGCGGAGCCTGATCACCTGCGGCACCGGGAGGTCGACCCGCGCCGCCCGCACACGCAGCCCGGGGTGCGACTGCTCCACCACTGCCTTGTCCCGCATCACCAGCACCACCGCACGCCGCAGCGACACCGTCGACAGCGGCTCGAAACCGGCATTGAGCACCAGCGTCTCGCGCATCTCACCCACCTCCGGACCCGCCCCCGCGGCGGGGTGGGACCACTGTGCCGCTGCCCGTCCGGGTGGACAACGCAATTTCCGGGCGGTGTACGGGAGATGGGAACGCGGCGGCACGCGGATGAAGCGGGCGCCGGGAGACGGGGAGGAAGCGCCCGGGAGCGGGGCGGGCAAGAGGGGCGGCCGGCGCGGCCGCCTCCCCGACGCGCTCCGGTGGACGGCGGGCGTGAGCGCGCCCCGCCGCCCCCGCCGGTGCGGTGCCGGCTGCCCGGCCACCGCTGTGCGATCCGGAGACGACGGGGCGCGAAGGCTTTTCCCGCCCGTGGGACGGCCGCCGGAACGATCCTCGCCCCTCGCCCCTCGCTCCTCGCTCCTCGGCTCCCGGCCTTCGGAGTCCGGAGCGGCCGGGGGTCAGTCCCGGGCGGGCACCTCGTACTCACCGATCAGCTGTGCGCGAGCCAGCGTGTGGAACCGCAGGTTGAAGCCGACCACGGCGGGTGACGCGTCCGCGTCCACGCCCAGTTTCCCGGTGTCCACGGCGTAGACGGTGAACACATAGCGGTGCGGGCCGTCCCCGGGCGGCGGTGCGGCCCCGCCGAAGTCACGGGTGCCGTAGTCGTTGCGGACGTGCACCGCCTCCGCGGGCATCCCCTTCATCCCACCCGTGCCGGCGCCCGCGGGCAGCTCCGTCACGTTCGCCGGGATGTCGAACACCGACCAGTGCCAGAAACCGCTGCCGGTCGGCGCGTCGGGGTCGTAGCAGGTGACGGCGAAGCTCCCGGTCCCCTCCGGGAAGCCCTCCCAGCGCAGGTGCGGGGAGGTGTTGCCCTCGGCGTGGACCTGATCGGGCTTCAGCCGGGCGCCCTGCGAGACGTCGTCGCTCACGACCGTGAACGACGGCACCGGGGGGTGGAAGTCGTGGGGGAGCGGGCGCCGCTTCTGCTCGGTCACGTGGGAAAACCTCCTCGGTAGCGCGACATCGCTGCACCGGCCAGCCTAACGATCCCGGCCCTTCGGACGGCGCAGGGCGCGGCCCGGTACGCCACCGGACCGCGCCCCGGGATGCGAACGTCCGGGCCCCTCAGAACCAGTTCCGCCTGCCGCCGACCTCGGCCAGCCACTGGTTGAGGTAGGCGGCCCAGTCGGTCTGCCGGAAGTCCGCCAGGTCCACGGTGAAGGAGCGGTACGTGTCGCTGCCCTCGCTGAACAGACCGGCCTTCTTGTCCATCTCCAGCACGACGTCCATCCCGTGCTCGTCCGCGACGAAGCTCAGCTCGACCTGGCTCAGCCCCCGGTACTGCTGCGGTGCCAGGAACTCGATCTCCTGGTAGAACGGCAGCTTCTGCCGGGTGCCGCGGATGTGCCCCTGCTCCATGTCCGCGCTCTTGAACCGGAACCCGAGGGCGCCGAAGGCGTCGAGGATCGCCTGCTGCGCGGGGAGCGGGTGGACGTTCACCGGGTCGAGGTCACCGGAGTCCACCGCCTTGGCGATCGCCAGCTCCGTCGTCACCCCGATGTTCATCCCGGTCAGGTGGCGGCCCATGAACATGGTGATCGGGGTCTCCCACGGCACCTCCAGCCCGAAGGGCACCGTGTGCACCGCGCCCGGCTGGAGCTCGAAGGCACCGCCGAGCCGCATACGGTGGAACTCGACGTTCCTGGTGTACTCCTCCTCCCCGCCCTCCACCTCGACGCGGGCCTGGAGACCGACCGAAAGCCCCTGGATCTCCTGGGCGACCGATCCGCCCTGGATCCGCACCTCCCCCTGGACGACGCCGCCCGGAACCACGTTCGGCTCGGTCAGCACCGTTTCCACCGACGCGCCGCCGATGCCCACACTCGCGAACAGCTTCTTGAAGCCCATGTTCTTCCTCCCCCAGGCCCTGGCCTGTGTGTCGTGCCGATCCCTTTGAACGCCCGAAGTCTGCCGGACGGTTCCACCGGCCAGGGCCGTCGCCCGCAGTTGTTACCCGATGGCTGCACTACGCTCGGCACGCGTGAGCGCCGACCACGACCGTAAGCCCCTGCTCCGAGCGTTCTTCGACCGGCCCGTTCCGGAGGCCGACCCGGACCCGCTCGGCCGTGCCCTGGTCCGCGTGACCGACGACGGCCAGTTCGAGGTCCGCCTGACGGAGGTCGAGGCGTACGAGGGCCGTATCGACCCGGGGCCGCACGCCTACCGGGGCCGCACCGAGCGCAACGCCGCTGTGTTCGGCCCTCCCGGCCACGCGTACGTCTGCTTCACCCACGGCATACCAAGCCGGACAGCATGAACGTCATGGATCTCGTCCACCCCGCCGGAGAAGTCGCCCCCAAGCTGCTCGGCGCCGTCCTCACCCACGAGACATCCGAGGGAACCGTGAGCATCACCATCACGGAGACCGAGGCGTACTCCGGTACGGCCGACCCCGCCTCCCACGCCTACCGGGGCAGGACACCCCGCAACGCCGTCATGTTCGGACCGGCAGGACACATGTACGTCTACCGGTCCCATGGTCTCCACTGGTGCGCCAACATCGTCACCGGGACAGACGGCATCGCTTCAGCCGTCCTCATCCGGGCGGGCAGGGTCGTCGAAGGGGAAGACCTGGCACGCAAGCGGCGAGGGGCGAAGGTCGAGAGCCCACGCCTTGCGCGGGGTCCGGGGAACTTCTGCCAAGCGCTCGGCATCACGGCAGAGCACAACGGCACAGATCTACTGACAGGCGCCCCGGTCACGCTGTCGGAGGGGGAACCGGTACCCGCCGCGCTCATCCGGGTCGGTCCTCGGGTGGGTGTGAGCAGAGCCCACGACTGGCGGCACCGCTTCTACCTCGACGGTGATCCAACGGTCTCGGTGTACCGGCTGAGCCCGAGAGCCAAGCCGTCCGCCGGATCCTGAGCCGCTACGGAACGGTCCCCGTACGGGAGTGGGAGGGGCGAGGGAACGCTCCAGCCGTGGCGCTACTGGATCACCGGCGGCCCTCGGTCAGCCCGTACCGGGCTCATCAGCCACGTCGCCGCCGGGTGCGGCTTGACGCTGGGCCGACCGAGGTCTAACGTGGACCGAGCCGCTGGAACGGGACGAGGTCCACGGCGACCGGACAGGTCGCGTGAGAGAGGCCCGGAGCGGACACCATCAAATGCGGACTCCCTGATTCAGGGGTCATTTCCGTTGCGCTCGAAACGTACGGAAAAACGATCCGGATGGCTCGATTATGAGTCGCCGGAGAGATCCGCTAAGGTGGTGAACACACCGAAGGGAAGCGCCCGGAGGGGCCCCGGAAGGGGTGCCGAAGGAAGCGTCCGTTCCTTGAGAACTCAACAGCGTGCCAAAAGTCAACGCCAGATATGTTGATGCCCCGTTCCCGGGACCGCAGGGTCGTCCGGGGGCGAGGTTCCTTTGAAACACACAGCGAGGACGCTGCGCACCCGCCGGAATCATTCCTTCCGGTGGTGCCGCTCTGCGCGGATGTGTGACCGGGAGTACCCGGAAGCATTCACGGAGAGTTTGATCCTGGCTCAGGACGAACGCTGGCGGCGTGCTTAACACATGCAAGTCGAACGATGAACCTCCTCCGGGAGGGGAAGAGTGGCGAACGGGTGAGTAACACGTGGGCAATCTGCCCTGCACTCTGGGACAACTCCGGGAAACCGGAGCTAATACCGGATACGACTCTCCAGGGCATCCTGGGGGGTGGAAAGCTCCGGCGGTGCAGGATGAGCCCGCGGCCTATCAGCTGGTTGGTGGGGTGATGGCCTACCAAGGCGACGACGGGTAGCCGGCCTGAGAGGGCGACCGGCCACACTGGGACTGAGACACGGCCCAGACTCCTACGGGAGGCAGCAGTGGGGAATATTGCACAATGGGCGCAAGCCTGATGCAGCGACGCCGCGTGAGGGATGACGGCCTTCGGGTTGTAAACCTCTTTCAGCAGGGAAGAAGCGGAAGTGACGGTACCTGCAGAAGAAGCACCGGCTAACTACGTGCCAGCAGCCGCGGTAATACGTAGGGTGCGAGCGTTGTCCGGAATTATTGGGCGTAAAGAGCTCGTAGGCGGCCTGTCGCGTCGGATGTGAAAGCCCGGGGCTTAACCCCGGGTCGGCATTCGATACGGGCAGGCTAGAGTTCGGTAGGGGAGATCGGAATTCCTGGTGTAGCGGTGAAATGCGCAGATATCAGGAGGAACACCGGTGGCGAAGGCGGATCTCTGGGCCGATACTGACGCTGAGGAGCGAAAGCGTGGGGAGCGAACAGGATTAGATACCCTGGTAGTCCACGCCGTAAACGTTGGGCACTAGGTGTGGGCGGCATTCCACGTCGTCCGTGCCGCAGCTAACGCATTAAGTGCCCCGCCTGGGGAGTACGGCCGCAAGGCTAAAACTCAAAGGAATTGACGGGGGCCCGCACAAGCGGCGGAGCATGTGGCTTAATTCGACGCAACGCGAAGAACCTTACCAAGGCTTGACATACACCGGAAACGGCCAGAGATGGTCGCCCCCTTGTGGTCGGTGTACAGGTGGTGCATGGCTGTCGTCAGCTCGTGTCGTGAGATGTTGGGTTAAGTCCCGCAACGAGCGCAACCCTTGTTCTGTGTTGCCAGCGTGCCCTTCGGGGTGACGGGGACTCACAGGAGACTGCCGGGGTCAACTCGGAGGAAGGTGGGGACGACGTCAAGTCATCATGCCCCTTATGTCTTGGGCTGCACACGTGCTACAATGGCCGGTACAATGAGCTGCGATGCCGTGAGGTGGAGCGAATCTCAAAAAGCCGGTCTCAGTTCGGATTGGGGTCTGCAACTCGACCCCATGAAGTCGGAGTCGCTAGTAATCGCAGATCAGCATTGCTGCGGTGAATACGTTCCCGGGCCTTGTACACACCGCCCGTCACGTCACGAAAGTCGGTAACACCCGAAGCCGGTGGCCCAACCCCTTGTGGGAGGGAATCGTCGAAGGTGGGACTGGCGATTGGGACGAAGTCGTAACAAGGTAGCCGTACCGGAAGGTGCGGCTGGATCACCTCCTTTCTAAGGAGCACTTCTTGCCGGTGTCCCCGCTTGGGGGGCCGGCCAGGGGCCAGAACACCGGCGCACGTCCGGTGCTGGTTGCTCATGGGTGGAACGTTGACTAGTCGGCCGGGATGGTCCGGCGGAGGACACCAGTACTGCCTCCCCTCTCTGAGGGTGGGGCGTGGACCGTGGTGCTCCGTGGATGGTCCGGGCCGGGCGCGCTGTTGGGTGTCTGAGGGCACGGCCGCATCGCGGTCGAGGTCTTCGGTGCCGGCCCCGGTGTACTCCACCGTGATGGTGGGGGTGGCGGGTGGCTGGTCGTTGTTTGAGAACTGCACAGTGGACGCGAGCATCTATAGGCCAAGTTTTTAAGGGCGCACGGTGGATGCCTTGGCACCAGGAACCGATGAAGGACGTGGGAGGCCGCGATAGGCCCCGGGGAGCTGTCAACCGAGCTGTGATCCGGGGGTGTCCGAATGGGGAAACCCGGCAGTCGTCATGGGCTGTCACCCGCTGCTGAACACATAGGCAGTGTGGAGGGAACGCGGGGAAGTGAAACATCTCAGTACCCGCAGGAAGAGAAAACAACCGTGATTCCGGGAGTAGTGGCGAGCGAAACCGGATGAGGCCAAACCGTACACGTGTGAGACCCGGCAGGGGTTGCGTGGGCGGGGTTGTGGGAGTTCTCTGCAGTCGTCTGCCGGCGGCTGGGCGAGTCAGAAACCGTAGGGATAGGCGAAGGGCATGCGAAAGGCCCGGCGTAGAGGGTAAGACCCCCGTAGCCGAAATCTCTGCGGCTCGTTTGAGGACCACCCAAGTAGCACGGGGCCCGAGAAATCCCGTGTGAATCTGGCGGGACCACCCGTTAAGCCTAAATATTCCCTGGTGACCGATAGCGGAGAGTACCGTGAGGGAATGGTGAAAAGTACCGCGGGAGCGGAGTGAAATAGTACCTGAAACCGTGTGCCTACAAGCCGTGGGAGCGTCGCACGCCGGTTTGCCGGCGTGTCGTGACTGCGTGCCTTTTGAAGAATGAGCCTGCGAGTTTGCGGTGCGTTGCGAGGTTAACCCGTGTGGGGAAGCCGTAGCGAAAGCGAGTCCGAACAGGGCGACCGTAGTAGCGTGCCCAAGACCCGAAGCGGAGTGATCTAGCCATGGGCAGGGTGAAGCGGCTGTAAGAGGTCGTGGAGGCCCGAACCCACCAGGGTTGAAAACCTGGGGGATGACCTGTGGTTAGGGGTGAAAGGCCAATCAAACTCCGTGATAGCTGGTTCTCCCCGAAATGCATTTAGGTGCAGCGTCGCGTGTTGCTTGCCGGAGGTAGAGCACTGGATAGGCGATGGGCCCTACCGGGTTACTGACCTTAGCCAAACTCCGAATGCCGGCAAGTCAGAGCGCGGCAGTGAGACTGTGGGGGATAAGCTCCATGGTCGAGAGGGAAACAGCCCAGAGCATCGACTAAGGCCCCCAAGCGTGTGCTAAGTGGGAAAGGATGTGGAGTCGCAGAGACAACCAGGAGGTTGGCTTAGAAGCAGCCATCCTTGAAAGAGTGCGTAATAGCTCACTGGTCAAGTGATTCTGCGCCGACAATGTAGCGGGGCTCAAGCACACCGCCGACGTCGTGTCATCGGCACATCAACCTCCAACGGGGGTGTCGATGGGTAGGGGAGCGTCGTGTGCCGGGTGAAGCCGCGCCGGAAGGCAGTGGTGGACGGTTCACGAGTGAGAATGCAGGCATGAGTAGCGATACAGGAGTGGGAAACTCCTGCGCCGATTGACCAAGGGTTCCTGGGTCAAGCTGATCTGCCCAGGGTAAGTCGGGGCCTAAGGCGAGGCCGACAGGCGTAGTCGATGGATAACCGGTTGATATTCCGGTACCCGCTGTGGAGCGCAAGGGCCGAGCCCGGTGATGCTAAGTCCGTGAAGCCGCCCGTGCCCTTCGGGGTGCGGTGCCGGTGGAGCCGACGGCCCGATCCGGTAGTAGGTGAGTGATGGGGTGACGCAGGAAGGTAGTCCAGCCCGGGCGGTGGTTGTCCCGGGGTAAGGGTGTAGGGCGCCAGGCAGGTAAATCCGTCTGGCACGAGGCCTGAGACCTGATGCCGAGCCGATGGTGGCGAAGTGGATGATCCTATGCTGTCGAGAAAAGCCTCTAGCGAGTTGCACGGCGGCCCGTACCCCAAACCGACTCAGGTGGTCTGGTAGAGAATACCGAGGCGTTCGGGTGAACTATGGTTAAGGAACTCGGCAAAATGCCCCCGTAACTTCGGGAGAAGGGGGGCCACATCCGGTGATCGCCCGTGCGGTGTGAGCCGGGGGTGGCCGCAGAGACCAGCGAGAAGCGACTGTTTACTAAAAACACAGGTCCGTGCGAAGCCGTAAGGCGAGGTATACGGACTGACGCCTGCCCGGTGCTGGAACGTTAAGGGGACCGGTCAGTCATCCTTCGGGGTGGCGAAGCTGAGAACTTAAGCGCCAGTAAACGGCGGTGGTAACTATAACCATCCTAAGGTAGCGAAATTCCTTGTCGGGTAAGTTCCGACCTGCACGAATGGCGTAACGACTTCTCGACTGTCTCAACCATAGGCCCGGTGAAATTGCACTACGAGTAAAGATGCTCGTTTCGCGCAGCAGGACGGAAAGACCCCGGGACCTTTACTACAGCTTGATATTGGTGTTCGGTTCGGCTTGTGTAGGATAGGTGGGAGCCGGTGAAGCATGCACGCCAGTGTGTGTGGAGGCGTTGTTGAAATACCACTCTGGTCGTGCTGGATGTCTAACCCGGGTCCGTGATCCGGATCGGGGACAGTGTCTGGTGGGTAGTTTAACTGGGGCGGTTGCCTCCCAAAGGGTAACGGAGGCGCCCAAAGGTTCCCTCAGCCTGGTTGGTCATCAGGTGGTGAGTGTAAGTGCACAAGGGAGCTTGACTGTGAGACTGACGGGTCGAGCAGGGACGAAAGTCGGGACTAGTGATCCGGCGGTGGCTGGTGGAAGCGCCGTCGCTCAACGGATAAAAGGTACCCCGGGGATAACAGGCTGATCTTCCCCAAGAGTCCATATCGACGGGATGGTTTGGCACCTCGATGTCGGCTCGTCGCATCCTGGGGCTGGAGTCGGTCCCAAGGGTTGGGCTGTTCGCCCATTAAAGCGGTACGCGAGCTGGGTTTAGAACGTCGTGAGACAGTTCGGTCCCTATCCGCTGCGCGCGCAGGAGTCTTGAGAAGGGCTGTCCCTAGTACGAGAGGACCGGGACGGACGAACCTCTGGTGTGCCAGTTGTTCTGCCAAGGGCATGGCTGGTTGGCTACGTTCGGGAGGGATAACCGCTGAAAGCATCTAAGCGGGAAGCCTGCTTCGAGATGAGGGCTCCCACCCCCTGGAGGGGGTAAGGCTCCCGGGAGACGACCGGGTTGATAGGCCGGAGATGGAAGCTCCGCAAGGGGTGGAGTTGACCGGTACTAATAGGCCGAGGGCTTGTCCGTAGATGTTCGCGTCCACTGTGTGGGTTCTGAGACCACGAACGGCCTCGGCAGGTTTTTCGGGGTTCTAATTGAACAGTGTGCTTGTTCGCTTGGAACACTCGAGTGGTGTTTCGGTGGTCAGAGCGAGAGGGAAACGCCCGGTTACATTCCGAACCCGGAAGCTAAGCCTTTCAGCGCCGATGGTACTGCACGGGGGACCGTGTGGGAGAGTAGGACGCCGCCGAACAATCTTTGAAGGACCTTTGGTCCCAGCGTGCATGCTGGGACCAAAGGTCTTTTTCTATTTGTGCTTAAGGTCGAACGTGTACCACCCCAAGACAGGAGCCACATCAATGTCCAATTCCTCGGAGGAGCAGCCGGGCCGGCCCGAGCGCTCGGACAAGCCGCGTCGCCAGAGTGGTGACGAGAGGCGGGGTGGTTTCCGTCGTGACGATCGGCCGTCGTTCCGTCGGGATGACCGGGGTGAGGGGCCGCGCGGTCCGCGCCGTGACGACGACCGGGGAAGGCGCCCGTACGGTCAGGGCGGCGGCCGGGGCCGAGACGATCGCCGTGATGTTCGGGGTGAGCGGCCGCGTGGCCCGCGTCGGGATGACGAGCGTGGTGACCGGGGTGGTTTCCGTCGTGATGACCGGTCGTCGTTCCGTCGGGATGATCGGCCTTCGTATCGGCGGGACGACCGTCGTGACGATCGGCCGTCGTTCCGTCGGGATGACCGGGGTGAGGGGCCGCGCGGTCCGCGCCGTGACGACGACCGGGGAAGGCGCCCGTACGGTCAGGGCGGCGGCCGGGGCCGAGACGATCGCCGTGATGTTCGGGGTGAGCGGCCGCGTGGCCCGCGTCGGGATGACGAGCGTGGTGACCGGGGTGGTTTCCGTCGTGATGACCGGTCGTCGTTCCGTCGGGATGATCGGCCTTCGTATCGGCGGGACGACCGTCGTGATGACCGGTCGTCGTTCCGTCGGGATGACCGGGATCAGGGGCGTGGTGACCGTCGGGATGATCGGCCTTCGTATCGGCGGGACGACCGTCGTGATGACCGGCCGTCGTTCCGTCGGGATGACCGGGGTGAGGGGCCGCGCGGTCCGCGCCGTGACGACGACCGGGGAAGGCGCCCGTACGGTCAGGGCGGCGGCCGGGGCCGAGACGACCGGGGTGGCTTCCGCGGGCGGCGCGAGGGTGGAGGCGCCGGCTACCGGCGTGAGGAGCGCCCGCGCGACCGCGGCCAGGACCGGGAGCCCATCAGGCGGTTGCCGATCCCGGAGGACGTCACCGGGCAGGAACTGGACAAGGATGTGCGGCAGGAGTTGATGAGCCTGCCCAAGACGCTCGCCGAGGACGTCGCCAGAAACCTGGTGATGGTGGCGAAGCTGCTGGACGAGGACGCCGAGCAGGCGTACGGCTACGCCAAGGTCGCGCTGCGGCTGGCCTCCCGGGTCGCCGCGGTGCGCGAGGCCGCGGGCTTCGCCGCCTACGGAGTGGGGAAGTACACCGAGGCGCTGGCCGAGTTCCGGGCTGCCCGCCGGATGACCGGTTCTTCCCACCTGTGGCCCGTGATGGCCGACTGCGAGCGTGGCCTCGGCCGGCCGGAGAAGGCACTTGCCATGGCCGGTGAGCCGGAGGTGCAGAAGCTCGACAAGGCAGGGCAGGTGGAGATGCGGCTGGTCGCGGCGGGAGCACGGCGCGACATGGGGCAGACCGAGGCGGCCGTGGTCACGCTTCAGAGCCCCGAGCTGGCGTCGAACTCCGTGCAGCCGTGGACGGCGCGGCTGCGTTACGCGTACGCCGACGCGCTGCTGGCCGTGGACCGTGAGGAGGAGGCGCGTGAGTGGTTCGCCAGGGCGCTGGAGGCGGACCAGAGCGGGATGACGGACGCGTCGGACCGGCTGGCCCAGCTGGACGGTGTGGAGTTCCTGGACGCGCTCGATCCGGAGGCGGAACTGGAAGACGTGCCCGAGCCGGAGAAGGCGAGCGGGGAGACCCCCGTCGAGGTGGCCGGGACCGGCCTGGAGGACCGGGAGAGCTGGCACGGGAGCCGCGACCGGGACAGCGACCGCGACCGGCGTGCGGAGGACGAGCACTGAGCGGCGCCTGACGCGCGATCTACGGCGAGGGCGCGCAGCACCAGGCCGGTGGCCGGTTTGGGGCCGAAGGACGTGGACTTGCGCGGCATGGTCACGCCCAGGCGGGCCAGCCCGCGCACGGTTTCCTCCGCGACCGCGCGCATCAGGACGGCCGAGCCGCCCAGGCGCTCGGCCTGTTCCACGGCCGCCGCGGCGTCGTGGAGGTAGCCGATCTCGGTGGGACGGTCCGGGACACGCCACAGGGAGGCCAGCAGGGTGGAGTGCAGGACCGTGGCGTCCAGCCGTCGCCATTCCTCGGGAAGGCCACCGCGGACGGTGCCCGCGAGCAGGTCCGCGTCGGGGTCGTGGAGCAGGTGGAAGACACCGCCGCCGGTGAGCAGGAAGGCGTTGCCGGGGGTGGTCTCCAGAGTGCGCAGGGCGCGGGGGAGCGGACCATCGACGGTCCGTACGCGGAAGGCGCCCTCCAGCCGGGACAGGGCGTCGGTCACCGGCAGGTGGGGCAGTACGCGGTGGATGGCCTGCACCCGCAGCGGGTAGCGGGCGGTGTCCACCAGCAGCACCAGGCCGTGGTCCCAGAAGCCGTCCCGGCCGGCGCCTCCCCCGGTGCGCTCGGACCGCAGCCGCAGATAGGTGGCCCAGCGGTGGTGGCCGTCGGCGATGAGCGCCTGGCGGCCGGAGAGGTCGCGTCCGGCCTCGGCGATCTCTTCCGCGCCGGTGACCGCCCACAGCCGGTGCGAGAAGCCGTCCTCGGTGGTGGTGGAGAGCAGCGGGGGTCTGCCGGTGGTGCGCTCGATGACGGCGGTCGCGCCGGTCGCGGTGCCGTCGCCGCGGTACGAGAGCAGCAGCGGTTCGAGGTTGGCGGCGGTCTCGCGCATCAGGGCGGCGCGGTCCTCGAGCACCTCCGGTATCACGTCCTCGTGGGGCAGCACGACGCCCTCGTCCGGCGGGGTCAGCCGCAGCGCGCCGATCAGGCCGCGCTGGAGCACGTCGCCCCGGCGCTGCTCGTAGACGTACAGGGCCGGCTCCGGGTCCCGTACGAGGACGCCCTCCGCCTCCCAGCGGCGCAGGGTCCGAGCGGCCTGCAGGTGCCGGGTGGCCGGGTCGGCGGCTTCCGGGAGGATCAGACGCACGATGTTGTGGGGATCGGCGGTCTGCAGGTGGTGCAGGCCGTCGGGCCGGACCACGACGTCGTACGGGGGCGAGGTCACGGCGGCCAGGCTGCCGACCCGGTCGGGGGCGTAGCGCAGGCCGCGGAAGGGGGCGAGAAGGAGGCCGCCCGAGGGGTGTTCGGGGCCCGGGGATCGCAGCATTGGTGCATGCTATGCCGGTGTGCCGGGTGGGAGATGATCGGGGGAGGAAGACCGCCAGCGCGAGGAGCGAGACGACGATGACCGGATCCCAGCGTCCGATACGTATCCGGCCGGAGGGCTGCGGAGCCCCGCCGAGCCGGGTGTACGACACCGTGCTGCTCGATCTGGACGGTGTGGTCTACGCGGGCGGCGAGGCGGTCGTCCACGCGGTCGAGGCACTCGCGGCGGCCCGGGAGGCCGGGATGCGGCTGGCGTACGTGACGAACAACGCGGCGCGCACCCCCGAGACCGTCGCCGGGCACCTGACGCGGTTGGGGGTGCCTGCCGAGCCGGGGGAGGTGGTCACCTCGGCGCAGGCGGTGGCGCGGATGATCGCCGAGGAGCTGCCTGCCGGTTCACGGGTGCTGTGCGTGGGCGCGGAAGGCCTGCGGGCGGCGCTGCGCGAGCGTGGTCTGGAGCCGGTGGAGTCGGCGGACGACGGCCCGGCGGCGGTCGTGCAGGGGTACGGCGGACCGGAGATGCCCTGGGGGCGGCTGGCGGAGGCGGCGATCGCGGTGGGACGCGGACTGCCGTGGTTCGCCTCCAACGGGGACCTGACGATCCCCAGCGGCCGGGGCATCGCGCCGGGCAACGGCGCGGCCGTGGAGGTGGTGCGGATCGCGACGCGCTGGATGCGTCCGGCGCCGGAGCCGAGGACGGCGGGCAAACCCCTGCCGCCGATGCACCGCGAGACGATCCTGCGGACGGGCGCGGAGCGGCCGCTGGTGGTGGGGGACCGGCTGGACACCGACATCGAGGGTGCGTACGCGGGGGGTGTGGACTCGCTGCTGGTGCTCACCGGGGTGACGGACGCGGCGCAGCTGCTGGCCGCTCCCCCCGAGCACCGGCCGACGTACGTGGCCGCCGACCTGCGGGCACTGCAGGGGGCGCAGCCGGAGGTGGACGAGCTGCGCGACGGGGACCGGAGCGGGTTCCTGTGCGGCGGCTGGACCGCTTCGGCGGAGGGCGGCGCGCTGCGGCTGGAGGGCCGCGGGGACGATCCGCTGGACGGGCTGCGGGCGCTGTGCGCAGCCGCGTGGACGGAAGCGGGGGAGGGTGTGTGCCGTTCCGGTGCGGACGAGGCGCTGGCGGTCCTCGGCCTGTGACCTTGGCGTCCGTGTGCGCCCCCGCGCGGGCGCGAAGGCGCCGGGCGCGTTCACGAGCCCGCGCGGGGGCGGTGCGGTCAGCGGACGGCGACGCCCGCCGCGGCGACATAGGACTCCTCGACCGTACCGCCGGGGAAGAGGCGGCTCAGCCGCTCGCGCTCCCCGGCCAGGAAGTCGGCGGCGCGCTCCTCGCCGAGAACGAGGAAGTCGGAGTGGCTGGCGAGGTTGGCCAGGTGGGTCTCCAGCGGCACCCGCCGGGACCAGCGCACCCGCCGACGGGTGAAGCCGGGTCCGGACGGCAGTGCGCGGGCGCGGGCCGCTTCCACCGCGTCCTGCCCGGCGCCGAAGAAGCGGCGCACACGCTCGGCCTGGCCGGCGATCCAGCCGACGGACTCGTCGGAGTCGTTGCGCAGGACGGCGAGGGCGCCGCCTGGGCGCAGGACCCGGAGGGCCTCGGGCACCGACCGCCCGGGGTCGGTCCAGTGCCAGGCCTGGGCGTAGGCGACCAGATCGAAGCGGCCGGAGGCCAGCGGCAGGCGGTCTCCGTCGCCGCGCACCAGGGGGACGCCGGGGAGGGCACGGCGGAACTCGGCCGCCATGCCGCCGCCGGGCTCGACGGCCACGACACGGGCGCCGCGGGCGGCCAGGAGCGCGGTGAGGAGTCCGGTGCCGGCTCCGACGTCGGCGGTGCGGGCACCGGCCAGAGGACGGCCCGAGAGCTCCTCGACGGCGTCCAGGAGGGCGGGCGGGTAGGAGGGGCGGCCCGCGGCGTACAGGGCCGCGGCGGAGTCGAACGAGCGGGCGTGGGAGGCGGTGGTCATACGGCCATCGTCGCCGCTCGGGGCCCCGCCCACACCCGGTTCCCGCGGCCTCCCGGCCGGCGCGTCCGGCCGCCGGACCCCGGGGCCGCTCAGAGCAGTGACCGCAGCCGCAGCAGGTCCCGCAGGCCCGCCTCCAGTCTGACGCGGCCCCGGGCCCAGGCCCGGGCGAAGTTCAGCCGGCCGTCCACCAGCGAGACGAGGTCGTCGCTGGTCATGGCCAGCCTGATCTGGGCGCGCCCGGGGGGCGGGCCGTGGACGGTGGTCATGTCCTCGATGCGGCCGTGTACGAGCCGGCCGGTGAAGCTGGTGTCCAGATCGGTGATATGGCAGCTGACCGAGCGCTCCAGGGCGGTGGCGCTGCGCACGTCGTCGTCCGCGTCCGCGAGGTTGGTCGCCAGCCGCTCCAGCGCGGTCCGGCACTGCTGTGTGGTCGCCATCGCCTCACGACGGTACCCCAGAGGGAGTGCCCGCCGTCGCGGAGGACGCCGCGCGCGGTAGCGTCGTGACCATGGACGAGCCGATGTCCGGAGCCGCGCCGGAGACGGAACCAGCAGCACAGGACCCGGTGGGCGCGGGGACGGTGCCGGGGGAGGCGCCCCCCGCCGTGCTCGGCGGGCCGCGGCCCCTGGGGCTGCACGTGACCGCCACCGGGAACGCCGGGGTCGACGCCCGGCTGCACCGACTGGCGGACGCCGACCACCTCGCCGTCTCCGGCCATCTGGAGGTGTACGAGGATGTGCACCGCGGGCTGCGTGACACGCTGACCGCGCTCGACCAGCGACCCGGTCCGCCCGCACCGGGCGCGCCGCACAACCCCGGGAGCTGAACCGCACGTGGCAGCGTCACGAAACCAGCGTGGCCGGCGCAACCGGCTCGACGCGGAACTGGTGCGCCGCGGCCTGGCCCGCTCGCGCGAGCACGCCGGCCGGCTCATCGCCGCGGGGCGGGTCGCCGTCGGCGGCGCCACCGCGACCAAACCCGCCACCCAGGTGGAGACCGGCGCGGCCGTCGTCGTGACCGAGGACGCGGCCGACCCCGACTACGTCTCGCGCGGCGGCCACAAGCTGGCCGGCGCCCTGGAGGCGTTCACTCCGCGCGGGCTGGCCGTGGCCGGGCGGCGCGCGCTGGACGCCGGGGCTTCCACCGGCGGCTTCACCGACGTGCTGCTGCGCGCCGGTGCCGCGCGGGTGGTGGCCGTGGACGTCGGCTACGGGCAGCTCGCCTGGTCGCTGCAGAGCGACGAGCGGGTGCTGGTGCGCGACCGCACCAACGTCCGCGAGCTGACCCCGGAGCGGATCGGCGGTGAGCCGGTGGACCTCGTCGTCGGAGATCTGTCCTTCATCCCGCTCGGTCTGGTGCTCCCGGCCCTCGCACGCTGCGCTGCGCCCGGGGCCGATCTGGTGCTGATGGTCAAGCCGCAGTTCGAGGTGGGCCGGGAGCGGCTGGGCAGCGGGGGCGTGGTGCGCAGCCCGGCCCTGCGGGCCGAGGCGGTCCGCACCGTGGCGGACCGGGCCGCGGAACTGGGTTTCGGCGTACTTGGAGTGACCGCCAGTCCTCTGCCGGGGCCCTCCGGTAACGTCGAGTACTTCCTGTGGCTGCGTGCCGGGGCACCCGAACTGGACCCGGCCGATGTCGACCGAGCCGTGGCGGAGGGCCCCCAGTGACCACGCAGAGCACGAAGCAGAGCACGACCGCGCAGACCGCGTCGGCAGCCGGGAGCGCCGGGAGCGCGGAGGGCGCCGGGCGGACCGTGTTCCTGATCACCCACACCGGCCGCCCGGCCGCCGTCCGCAGCGCCGAACTGGTCGTCCAGGGGCTGCTGCGCAACGGCATCGGCGCGCGCGTCCTGGCCCCGGAGGCGGCCGACCTGACGCTGCCGCCGTCCGTGCAGACAGTGGAGGACGGTGAGATCTGCGAGAAGGCCGTGGAGGGCTGCGAGCTGATCGTCGTCCTCGGCGGGGACGGGACGCTGCTGCGCGGCGCGGAGTTCGCCCGCGCCTCGGGGGTGCCGATGCTGGGGGTGAACCTCGGCCGGGTCGGCTTCCTCGCCGAGGCCGAGCGCGACGACCTGGACAAGGTCGTGCGGCGGGTGGTCGCGCGCTCCTACGAGGTGGAGGAGCGGATGACCGTCGACGTGCTCGTCCGCAGTGACGGGGACGTCGTCCACCGCGACTGGGCGCTGAACGAGGCCTCGGTGGAGAAGGCCGCCCGCGAGCGGATGCTGGAGGTCGTCGCGGAGGTCGACGGCCGGCCGGTCTCCCGTTTCGGCTGCGACGGTGTGGTGTGCGCCACGCCCACCGGTTCCACGGCCTACGCCTTCTCCGCGGGAGGGCCGGTGGTCTGGCCGGAGGTCGAAGCGCTGCTGCTGGTGCCCATCAGCGCCCACGCGCTGTTCGCCAAGCCCCTGGTGACCACACCCGATTCGGTGCTGGCCGTCGAGGTGCAGCCGCAGACCCAGGGGGGCGTCCTGTGGTGCGACGGGAGACGTACCGCGGAACTGCCCGCCGGGGCCCGGGTGGAGGTGCGGCGCAGCGCGGTGCCGGTGCGGCTGGCGCGGCTGCACCACGCCTCCTTCACCGACCGCCTGGTGGCGAAGTTCGCCCTCCCGGTGGCCGGGTGGCGCGGGGCGCCGCACTGACCGCGCCGGCCGCACCGACCGTGCCGACCGCGCCGGCCGTGCGTGCGGTGGGGAGGAGGGGCGCGCGGGGCGTGTGGCGCGGACCGCGAGTGGGGATCCTGCCGCGGAACCTCGTATGGTCGTATCCGTGTTGGAGGAGATGCGGATTCGGGCCCTGGGCGTGATCGATGACGCCGTCGTCGAGCTGTCCCCCGGCTTCACCGCGGTGACCGGCGAGACCGGAGCGGGCAAGACCATGGTCGTCACCAGTCTGGGACTGCTGCTCGGCGGACGGGCGGACGCCGCCCTTGTGCGGGTGGGCGCCAAGGCCGCCGTGGTGGAGGGCCGGATCGTGCTGCCGCCCGGCGCGCCCGCGGCGCGGCGGGCGGAGGAGGCGGGCGCGGAGCTGGACGAGGGCGTGCTGCTGGTCAGCCGGACGATCTCGGCCGAGGGACGCTCGCGCGCCCATGTCGGCGGGCGCTCCGCGCCCGTCGGGCTGCTGTCGGAGCTGGGCGAGGACCTGGTCGCGGTGCACGGCCAGACGGACCAGCAGGGCCTGCTGCGGCCCGCCCGGCAGCGCGAGGCGCTGGACCGGTACGCGGGCGAGGCGGTCTTCGCCCCGCTGGCCGGGTACGGCGAGGCCTACCGGCGGCTGCGTGCGGTCTCCGCCGAGCTGGCGGAGCTGACCACACGCGCCCGCGAGCGTGCCCAGGAGGCCGATCTGCTGCGTTTCGGCCTGGAGGAGATCGCCGCGGCCGAGCCCCGGGCGGGGGAGGACGCCGAGCTGGCCGCCGAGGCCGAGCGGCTCGGCCATGCCGAGGCCCTGGCTTCGGCGGCGGCCACCGCCCACGGCGCGCTGGCCGGCGATCCGGCCGACCCGGAGTCGGTGGACGCGGGCGCGCTGGTCGCCGGCGCCCAGCGCGCGCTGGAGGCCGTGCGGTCGCACGACCCGGCGCTGGCGGCGCTGGCCGACCGGCTGGGCGAGGTGGGCATCCTGCTGGCGGACGTCGCCGGGGAACTGGCCGGGTACGCCGACGACCTGGACGCCGACCCGGCGCGGCTGGCCGCCGTCGAGGAGCGCCGGGCCGCCCTGTCCCATCTGACCCGCAAGTACGGCGAGGACGCCGCCGCCGTCCTGGCCTGGGCCGAGGAGAGCGCAGCCCGGCTCGCCGAACTCGAGGGCGACGACGACCGGATCGGCGAACTGACCGCCGAGCGCAATGCGCTCCGCGCCGAACTGGCCGCCCTCGCTCAGCGGTTGACACAGGCACGGACGGAGGCCGCCAAGCGGTTCGCCGACGCGGTCACCGCCGAGCTGGCCGAGCTGGCCATGCCGCACGCCCGCGTCACCGTGGAGTTGCGGCAGCACGAGACGGCGGACGAGGAGTCGGGGATCGAGGTGGACGGGCGGCCGGTCGTCTTCGGCCCCCACGGCGTGGACGAGGTGGAGCTGCTGCTGGCCCCGCACCCCGGCGCCCCGCCCCGCCCCATCGCCAAGGGCGCCTCGGGCGGCGAACTGTCGCGGGTGATGCTCGCGGTCGAGGTCGTCTTCGCGGGTACCGCCCCGGTGCCGACCTATCTCTTCGACGAGGTGGACGCCGGTGTGGGCGGCCGGGCGGCCGTGGAGGTCGGACGGCGGCTGGCGCGCCTGGCGAAGTCGGCACAGGTCGTGGTCGTCACCCATCTTCCGCAGGTCGCGGCGTTCGCCGACCGGCACCTGGCGGTCGAGAAGACCTCCGACGGCTCGGTGACGCACAGCGGTGTGAAGACCCTCCTGGGCGAGGACCGGGTG
Organism: Streptomyces shinuiensis; assembly: GCF_043660855.1. NCBI lineage: Bacteria > Bacillati > Actinomycetota > Actinomycetes > Kitasatosporales > Streptomycetaceae > Streptomyces > Streptomyces shinuiensis. The sequence goes on from NZ_JBIHML010000001.1 coordinate 4,839,990, forward strand.
CGCGAGCTGTCCCGGATGCTGGCCGGGCAGGAGGACTCGCAACTCGCCCGCGCCCATGCCGAGGAGCTGCTGGAGGCGGCCCGCTCCGGCATCTGAACCCCGGGCCTTCGGGCACCCGTTCCCGCCGCACGCGTTTCACCCGTACGGCGTGGCGTCCCGCCGGGACCGGGGTGGCATCCTGGAGGCGCCGCACCGCCCGTACGCCGTACGCTGCTGTGCGTGATCCGCGACCCCGGCGGGGCGGATCCGCGAGCCCGAGCCGTCCGAACCCTCCGAGCCCTCACCCCAGGAGTCCCGGCCCCTTGTGAAGACCACCCCGGTTCCGCCGCGCGGCACGACGCCGCTGCACGTCGTGCAGGTGATCGGCGGCGGCAGCGCCCGAGTCTGCGCACATGTGCGCTCCCTGACCGCCGGGCTGGTGGCGCGGGGAGTGCGGGTGACCGTCTGCGCGCCGCCGGGCACCGAGCCGGACTACGGTTTCACCGGCCTCGGCGCCCACTTCGTGCCACTGTCCTGCGGCACCGGCCCCGAGGCGGCCGCGGTGCTGCGCGCGGTGTGCGCGGACGCCGCTGTGGTGCACGCGCACGGGCTGCGCGCCGGTGTGCCGGCCGCCCTGGCGCTGTGCGGACGGCGCCGGACACCGCTGGTGGTCACCTGGCACGCCAGGGCCCAGCCGGCGGGGGTACGGGCCCGGCTGGCGCGGCTGCTGGAGCGGCGGGTGGTACGGGCCGCGCAGGTGGTGTTCGGCACCACCTCGGACCTGGTGGACCGCGCCCGCCGTCACGGCGCCCGCGACGCCCGGCTGGCCCCGGTGACCGTTTCCGTGACGGGCGGGGGCCACGGGGAGCGGCCGGACAGGGCGGAGGACGCGGCGCGGGAGAAGACCCGGGCCGAACTGGGCGTCACCGGCCGCCCGCTGGTCCTCGCCGTCGGCCGGCTCCTCCCCCGCCAGGGGTACACCACCTTGCTGACCGCCTCCCGCGCCTGGCGCCGGCTGGATCCGCAGCCCCTGCTGGCCATCGCCGGGGAGGGCCCGGCGCGCCCCGTGCTGCAGCGCCGCATCGAGGCCGAGGAGCTTCCGGTACGGCTGCTGGGACGGCGCGAGGACGCCCTGGAGCTGCTCGCCGCCGCCGATGTCGCCGTGCTGCCCGCACGCTGGGAGGGCCGGGCGGTGGTGGCGCAGGAGGCGTTGCGGGCCGGGGTGCCGCTGGTGGCGAGCGCGGTGGGCGGTCTGCCGGAGCTGGTCGGCGACGCCGCGCTGCTGGTGCCCTACGGCGACGCGGACGCACTGGCGGAGGCGGTGGGCGGTCTGCTCGGCGACCCCGCCCGGCGCCGCGGGCTGGCCGAGTCCGGTCGCGCCCAGGCCGCGACATGGCCGAGCGAGGACGACACGGTGGCACAGGTGCTGAGCGTGTACGACGAGCTGGCGCAGGGAGGCTGACCGCCCGGGCCTTCGCCGTGCCGGGCCTTCGCCGTGCCGCGTGCGGGCCCCGGGGCCGGCCGGGTCAGCCGGAGGCGCGGACGACCAGCCGTGCGGGGGTGACGACCGGGGCCGGCCGCTCGCCGCCGGAGGCGCCGCCCAGCCCGAGCCGCCGCAGCAGCAGCTCCGCCATCATCCGTCCCATTCCCTGGATGTCCTGGCGCACGGTGGTCAGCGCCGGCTCGGACCAGGCGGCCTGCTCCAGATCGTCGTAGCCGATCACCGCCACGTCCTGCGGCACCCGCAGCCCGCGGGCGCGCAGCGTCCGCAGCGCGCCCGTGGCCGTCAGGTCGTTGCCCGCGAACACCGCGTCCAGGCCGGGCGAGCGGTCCAGCAGCTCGGCCATGGCCCGCTCGCCGCCCTCGGCCGTGAAGTCGCCGTGGGCGACCAGAGCGGGGTCGGGCCCGGACACGCCCAGGGCGTCGAGATAGCCGTCGAGCCGGTCCAGGGCGGAGGTCTGGTCCAGCGGGCCGGTGATCACCGCGATCCGCCGCCGCCCCCGCCGGCGCAGGTGCTCCACCGCCTGCCGGGCGCCGCCCCGGTTGTCGGTGTCCACGTACAGCAGCTCGGGGTCGTCCTCGGCGCCGGGCCAGCCCGGCCGGCCGCCGAAGACCGTGGGCAGGCCGGAGGCGTTCGCCATGGACGGCAGCGGGTCGTCGCGGTGCAGCGAGAACATCAGCGCGCCGTCCACGTGCCCGCCCGCCAGGTAGCGGCCGATGCGGTCGTAGTCCGTGCGGCCCTCCAGCAGCATGAGCAGCAGTTGCGTGTCGCACGCCGCCAGCTCGCGGCTGATGCCGCGCAGCTGCTGGGCGAAGAAGGGGTCGGAGAACACCCGGGTCTCCGGTTCGGCGATCACCACGGCGACGGCACCGGTGCGGCGGGTGACCAGGCTGCGCGCCGCGCTGTTGGGGACGTAGCCCAGCTCGGCCACGGATGCCTGGACCCGGTCCCGGAGGGACTTGCGGACGCCGGCGCCCCCGTTGACCACACGCGACACGGTGGCGCGGGAGACCCCGGCGTGGGCGGCGACCGCTTCGAGGGTGGGTCTGGGACCGTGCACGGGCGAACAACTCCTTCTCTCGCGGAATCCCGACGCTACCGCCGGACGCGGGCGGTCGGCTCGCTCTGTGGGTGAGAGCGCTTCCACGACCCCGTCGTACGTTGTACAGCACCGTGACACGGCACCGCCCGGTGCGTCCGGGAAACGGACGTCGCCGGGCGGTGCCGTGCGGGACGGCGCGGGGGCGGGCCGTCAGCCGCCGTAGGCGCCCGAGGCCGTCAGCCGCAGGGCGGTGTCGATCAGCGGAACGTGGCTGAACGCCTGCGGGAAGTTGCCCACCTGGCGTCCCAGACGGGAGTCCCACTCCTCAGCGAGCAGCCCCAGGTCGTTGCGGAGCGAGAGCAGCTTCTCGAAGAGCCTGCGCGCCTCCTCCACCCGGCCGATCATCGCCAGGTCGTCGGCCAGCCAGAAGGAGCAGGCCAGGAACGCGCCCTCGTCGCCCTCCAGCCCGTCCAGCCCCGCGTGCTCGCCCGAGGTCGGGTAGCGCAGCACGAAGCCGTCCGGTGTGGACAGCTCGCGCTGGATGGCCTCGATCGTGCCGATGACCCGCTTGTCGTCCGGCGGCAGGAAGCCCACCTGCGGGATCAGCAGCAGGGAGGCGTCCAGCTCCTTCGACCCGTAGGACTGGGTGAAGGTGTTGCGCTCGGGGTCGTAGCCCTTCTCGCAGACGTCGCGGTGTATCTCGTCGCGCAGCGCGCGCCACCGCTCCAGCGGGCCGTCCGCCTCACCGGACTCGATCAGGCGGATCGTGCGGTCCACCGCCACCCAGGCCATGACCTTGGAGTGCACGAAGTGGCGGCGCGGGCCGCGCACCTCCCATATCCCCTCGTCCGGCTCGTTCCAGTGGTCCTCCAGATAGCCGATCAGCTTGATCTGCAGGAGGCTGGCGTAGTCGTTGCGCGCCAGGCCCGTCATGTGCGCCAGGTGAAGGGCCTCGATGGTCTCGCCGTAGACGTCGAGCTGGAGCTGGGAGGCGGCGCCGTTGCCGACCCGCACCGGCTGGGAGTCCTCGTAGCCGGGCAGCCAGGAAAGCTCCGTCTCGCCCAGCTCGCGCTCGCCGGCGATGCCGTACATGATCTGCAGGTTCTCCGGATCACCGGCGACGGCGCGCAGCAGCCACTCGCGCCAGGCGAGCGCCTCCTCCCGGTAGCCGGTGCGCAGCAGCGACGACAGCGTGATCGCCGCGTCGCGCAGCCAGGTGAAGCGGTAGTCCCAGTTGCGCACGCCGCCGATGTGCTCGGGCAGCGAGGTGGTGGGGGCCGCGACGATGCCGCCGGTCGGGGCGTAGGTGAGCGCCTTGAGCGTGATCAGCGAGCGCACCACCGCCTCCCGGTACGGGCCGTGGTACGTGCACTGGCGCACCCAGTCGCGCCAGAAGTCCTCGGTCGCAGCCAGGGACGTCTCCGGCTCCGCCGGTGCCGGGGGCTCCTTGTGCGAGGGCTGCCAGCTGATGGTCATCGCCACCCGGTCGCCCGGCGCGACGGTGAAGTCGGCGTAGGTGGTCAGGTCCTTGCCGTAGGTGTCGGCCTCGGAGTCCACCCACACGGAGTCGGGGCCGGCGACGGCGACGGTGCGGCCGTCCACCTTGTGCACCCACGGCACCACCCAGCCGTAGGAGAACCGCATCCGCAGCGCCGAGCGCATCGGCACACGGCCGCTGACGCCCTCCACGATGCGGATGAGCTGCGGCGCGTGGTGCTCACGCGGCGGCATGAAGTCGATCACCCGCACCGTCCCGCGCGGGGTGTCCCACTCGGACTCCAGGATCAGGGAGTCGCCCCGGTAGCGGCGGCGGCTGGCCACCGGCGGCTCCTGGCCGGCGGGGTAGGCGGGGCCCAGGCGCCAGAAGCCGTGCTCCTCGGTGCCCAGGAGCCCGGCGAAGACGGCGTGCGAGTCGAACCGGGGCAGGCACAGCCAGTCCACCGAACCGTCCCGGCATACCAGGGCGGCGGTCTGCATGTCCCCGATGAGTGCGTAATCCTCGATGCGCCCGGCCACGAGCATCTCCAGTCGAACAGTGGCTACGCCCCGTGGGACGTGCGGTTTTCCGTCCTGCCGCACGGTAGGGCCCGCACGGACAGTCTGAGCAGGATACGACGCGGCCAGATGTCCCGCGCCGAGGTCACCTTAGGGGTGACAGGCCCTTCCGGGTGACAACAATCCGGTGATTGACAACCGCGGCGGACGGCCTCGGTGACGATCGCCGGGACCGTCGTACGGGCAGCCGCCCCGGTAACTGTGCCATGGCCCGGGCGCCGGTGGGCCGTGCCTGGGCAGCCCGGACGCGCCGCTGATACCCTGGTAGCCCGTGGAGCGGAGGGCACAACAACCCCCGAACCGCAGCGACGGCACCCCCGCCGGTCGAGCCGATCCGGCCGGGGCGGCCGCAGCGCACGTCACCTCGCGACCACGGGAGCCCCCTCTTGGCCATGCCGATTCGATCCTCGACATCCATGACGACCAAGCACCTCTTCGTCACCGGGGGTGTCGCCTCCTCGCTCGGCAAGGGCCTGACCGCCTCCAGCCTGGGCGCCCTGCTCAAGGCGCGGGGACTGCGGGTCACCATGCAGAAGCTCGACCCGTACCTCAACGTCGACCCCGGCACGATGAACCCCTTCCAGCACGGTGAGGTGTTCGTCACCAACGACGGCGCCGAGACCGACCTGGACATCGGCCACTACGAGCGGTTCCTCGACGTCGACCTCGACGGCTCCGCCAACGTCACCACCGGCCAGATCTACTCCACGGTCATCGCCAAGGAGCGGCGCGGCGAGTACCTGGGCGACACCGTGCAGGTCATCCCGCACATCACCAACGAGATCAAGCACCGCATCCGCCGGATGGCCACCGACGACGTGGACGTGGTGATCACCGAGGTCGGCGGAACCGTCGGCGACATCGAGTCGCTGCCCTTCCTGGAGGCCGTGCGTCAGGTGCGGCACGAGGTCGGCCGCGACAACGTCTTCGTCGTCCACATCTCGCTGCTGCCCTACATCGGCCCCTCCGGCGAGCTGAAGACCAAGCCCACCCAGCACTCGGTCGCAGCCCTGCGCAACATCGGCATCCAGCCCGACGCCATCGTGCTGCGCGCCGACCGCGACGTGCCCGTCTCCATCAAGCGCAAGATCTCGCTGATGTGCGACGTGGACGAGGAGGCGGTGGTGGCCTGCAAGGACGCCCCGTCCATCTACGACATCCCCAAGGTGCTGCACACCGAGGGCCTGGACGCCTACGTGGTGCGCCGGATGGGCCTGCCCTTCCGCGACGTGGACTGGACCCAGTGGGACGACCTGCTGCGCCGTGTCCACCAGCCCGACCACGAGGTGACCGTCGCACTGGTCGGCAAGTACATCGACCTGCCCGACGCCTATCTGTCGGTCACCGAGGCGCTGCGGGCCGGAGGCTTCGCCAACAACGCCCGCGTGAAGATCAAGTGGGTCACCTCCGACGACTGCCGCGTCCCCGGCGGGGCGAGGAGGCAGCTCGGCGACGTGGACGCGATCTGCATCCCCGGCGGCTTCGGAGAACGCGGCGTGGAGGGCAAGGTCGCCGCGATCACCTACGCCCGCGAGAACGGCATCCCGCTGCTGGGCCTGTGCCTGGGCCTGCAGTGCATCGTCGTCGAGGCCGCCCGCAACCTGGCCGGCATCGAGGGCGCCAACTCCACCGAGTTCGACCAGGCCGCGCCCCACCCGGTGGTCTCCACCATGGAGGAACAACTCGACATCGTCGCCGGTGAGGGCGACATGGGCGGCACCATGCGGCTGGGGATGTACCCGGCCAAGCTCGCCGAGGGCTCGATCGTGCGCGAGGTCTACGGCGGCGAGCCGTACGTCGAGGAGCGCCACCGCCACCGCTACGAGGTCAACAACGCCTACCGGGCCGAGCTGGAGAAGACCGGTCTGGTGTTCTCCGGTACCTCACCGGACAACAAGCTGGTGGAGTACGTGGAGTACCCGCGCGAGAACCACCCCTATCTGGTCGCCACCCAGGCCCACCCCGAGCTGCGTTCCCGGCCCACCCGCCCGCACCCGCTCTTCGCCGGCCTGGTCGGGGCGGCCGTGAAGCGGCAGCAGGGCTCCGGCGCCGCCCCCCGGACCGCCACCGCCGCCGCGTCGGGCGAGGGGGCCTGAGCCGTGGCGGAGAAGGACGGGCGGGCCGGGGGGCCCGCGGGCGGACAGGCTCCGCGGGACATCCCGCGGCAGTGGCGGGTCACCGCCTCCGAGACGCCCTTCGAGGGCGCCAAGACCAGTGTGCGCACCGACCGTGTGGTGATGCCGGACGGTTCCGTCGCCGCCCGCGACTACCAGGTCCACCCCGGCTCGGTGGCCGTCCTCGCACTCGACGAGCAGGACCGGGTGCTGGTGATCAGCCAGTACCGGCACCCGGTGCGGCACAAGCTGTGGGAGATCCCCGCCGGCCTGCTCGACGTCCCCGGCGAGAACCCGCTGGGCGCCGCCAGGCGCGAGCTGTACGAGGAGGCGCACGTCAGGGCCGAGGACTGGCGGGTGCTGATCGACTTGTACACCTCGCCCGGCGGCAGCGACGAGGCGGTGCGCATCTTCCTGGCCCGTGACCTGTCCGACGCCGAGGGCGAGCGCTTCGAGGTCAGCGACGAGGAGGCCGACATGGAGGTGGCCCGCGTACCCCTGGCACGGCTGGTGCGCGGCGCGCTGGCGGGGGACCTGCACAACAACTGCCTGGCGACCGGCGTCATGGCGCTGACCGCCGCACGGACCGAGGGCGGTCTGGACGTCCTGCGCCCGGCCGAGGCGCCCTGGCCCGCGAGGCCCTTCGAGGCATGAGAAGCCGGCCGTGACGGCCGGAGTGTGAACGCGCCCCGGGCGCGGAGCGGCCGCTCCGCGCCCGGGGCGCGGAGCGCCGGTGCGGACCGTCCGCGGTGAACTACCCTTCCAGCCGTGACGGATCAGGCGGTGCACACCGGCGGACCGGCCCCGTCCGCCGGAGCCGTGGACGGAGGCGGGGCAGCGGGCGTTCTTCTCGGACGGCGGCGCGAACTGGACAGGTTGCGCGACGACGTCGAACGCGCCGGGCTCGACACCCTCTCCGGCCGCTCCTCCTCCCGCTGCCGCGTCCTGCTCGTCGCGGGCCGGCCCGGCTCGGGCCGCACCGCGCTGGCGGAGGAGTTCGCGCGGCGGGTGGCCGCGGACTACCCCGACGGGATCCTGCGCGCCCGGCTCAGCGACCCGGACGGCACCCCCGTCCCCACCGAACGCACCGCCCGCGATCTGCTCCGCGCTCTCGCCGCTGCCCGCGGCACGGCCGGCGGTCCCGCGGCCGTGCCTCCCGCCGGGGCGGGGGACGCGGAGCTCGCCGAGGCGCTGCGCGCCGCCCTGGCAGACCGTCGAGCCCTGCTCCTGCTGGACGACGTGGCCGCTCCCGAGCAGCTTCACGGCCTGCTGCCCGACAGCCGGGGCTGCCTCGTGCTGGCCGTCTCCCGCGGACCGCTGACCGGCATCCCGGATGTGCGGCCCCGCACGCTGGAGGGGCTCGACGCAGCGGCGGCCGTCGCCCTGCTGGAGCAGTGGGCCGGGGACACCCCGCGTGTCACCGTCGACCCGCGTGCGGCGGAGTCCCTGGCCGAGGCCTGCGGCGGGCGTCCCGCGGCCCTCGTCCTGGTCGGAGGCTGGCTGGCGGCCCACCCCATGGCATCCGTGGCCGAGGCGGCCCGGCGGTTCGTCGGGCTCCCCGACGACCTCCCCGGCGGTGCGGCGGACGACGCCCACGCACCCGAGGACGCGTCGGGACGCGTGCCCGGCGGCCACCCCGGCAGTCTCCCCGGTGGCCTCCCCGGCCCCGCGCGAACCGCCCTCCCCGGCCCCCGCACCCGCCCCGCTCCGGTCGCCCGGCCACTGGTGCGCGCCTTCCACCTGGTCCACGGCTCGCTGCCGCCCTCCGCGGCGCGCTTTCTGCGCCTGCTGGCGCTCGCCCCGGCCGGACTCGCCGACGCCCACACCGCCGCGGCCCTCGCAGGGTGCCGGGCCGACGAGGCCGCGGCCACACTGGAGGCCTTCACCGGACTCGGCCTGCTGCGCACCACCGCCACCCCGGGGCTGTACGCGGTCCCGGGCTGCCTCGCCCCCGTGCTCGCCGCCGTGCTGGAGGAGCGGGAGCGCCCGGAGGACGTGAGGCTGGCCCGGGCCCGGGCGCTGGAGCGGTCGGTGCGGCTGCTGCGGTCCTGTCGGGCCGCGGCCGAGCCGCCCGGTTCACCGGCACGCCGGGCGGCGGCCGAGCTGCCGCGCGCGCTGCGCTTCGAAAGCCGCGCCGCCGCTGCCGCCTGGCTCGGCCCCCGGATGCCGGGCCTGCGCGCGGCCGCCCGCACCGCCGTGGCGGACGGGGAACTGGACACCCTGGCCCGGCGGCTGGCCGCCGCCCTCGCAGGGGCGCTGACCGCGCACCTGGGATCCGAGGCGGCCGCCTTCGAGCTGTACCGGTTCCACGAACTGCTGCTGCCCGTCACCGAGCGGCGCGGGCTGCACGGCGAGCGCGCCGCGATCCTGCTCGACCTCGGCGACCTCGACACCCACGCCGGCCGCCCGCACCGGGCGCTGACGCGCTACCGCGCCGCGCTGGAGGCCGCCCGGGCCGACGGAGGGCGCGGCGGCGACCGGAGCGCGGCGGCGGCCGCCCGGGCGATGGAATCCCTGGGTGACACCTACGCGCACCTGGGTGACGACCGGCGCGCCGGCGACTGGTACGGCCGGGCGCTGGCGCTGTGCCAGACCCGCGGCGAGCCGGCCGGCGAGGCCCGGCTGCACGGGCTGATCGGGGCCGCGCAACTGCGGGAGGGGCGCTGGGAGGAGGCTCTGCGCGCCTGGCGGGCCTGCGCCGCGGCCTGCCGGCGGCTGCGGGACGGCGAGGCGTACGCGCGGGCGCTGGAGGAGGTGGCCGGGGTCCAGGAGTACGCGGGCCGCACCGAGGAGGCGCGGCGCACCCGCCGCCGGGCCCTGCGGTGGGGGCGTCCGGGAGCGGCGCACGGAGACGGGGGCGCGGAGAGGGGCGTGGGAGACGGCGCCCGTTCGCGCCCCGCGGTGGCGCGGTGGATGCTGGAAGGAGCCCCGCGCACTACCAAGAGCGGCAGTTGGCCTGCGAAATAGATAGCGATCCTCGCAAAAATTGACCCTTTGCAAGGCTGGACAGGGAGAAACCCTTCATTAAACTGGCCGAGCTGCGGCCGCTCGACCGCATCCGACATTTACCCCATGCGCCGGTGCGGTGGGGTGGGCCCCGGTCCATTCCGCAACCATGACACCCCCATGAGACAAGGACCGTGATCGACGTGAAGGTCGGCATCCCCCGCGAAGTCAAGAACAACGAGTTCCGTGTGGCCATCACCCCGGCCGGTGTGCACGAACTCGTACGCAACGGGCACCGGGTCCACGTGGAGCGGAGCGCCGGCGAGGGCTCCTCCATCCCCGACCGCGAGTACACCGAGGCCGGCGCCGTCATCCTGGACAGCGCCGACGAGGTGTGGGCCACCGCCGAACTGCTGCTGAAGGTCAAGGAGCCGGTCGCCGAGGAGTACCACCGGCTGCGCAAGGACCAGACGCTGTTCACCTACCTCCACCTGGCCGCGTCCCGCGAGTGCACCGACGCGCTGCTGCGCTCGGGCACCACCGCCATCGCCTACGAGACGGTGGAGACCGCCGACCGCGCGCTGCCGCTGCTGGCGCCGATGTCGGAGGTCGCGGGCCGGATCGCCCCGCAGGTGGGCGCGTACCACCTGATGCGCTCGGCCGGCGGCCGCGGAGTGCTTCCCGGCGGCGTGCCGGGCGTCGCGCCGAGCCGGGCCGTGGTCATAGGCGGCGGCGTCTCGGGCTGGAACGCCACCCAGATCGCCGTCGGCATGGGTTTCCACGTCACCCTGCTCGACAAGGACGTGCGCAAGCTGCGCGAGGCCGACCGGATCTTCGGCACCCGGGTGCGGACGATCACCTCCAACGCGTACGAGCTGGAGAAGGCCGTCCTCGACGCCGACCTGGTCGTCGGCGCCGTGCTGATCCCGGGCGCCAAGGCGCCGAAGCTGGTCACCAACGAGCTGGTGTCGCGGATGAAGCCGGGCAGCGTCCTCGTGGACATCGCGATCGACCAGGGCGGCTGCTTCGAGGACTCGCACCCCACCACCCACGCGGAGCCGATCTTCACCGTCCATGACTCGGTCTTCTACTGCGTCGCCAACATGCCCGGCGCGGTGCCGAGCACCTCGACGTACGCGCTGACCAACGCCACGCTGCCGTACATCGTCGAGCTGGCCGGCCGCGGCTGGCGCGACGCCCTGCGCCGCGACCCCGCGCTCGCCAGGGGCCTCAACGTCCACGACGGCGAGGTCACCTACGGCCCGGTCGCCGAGGCGCACGGGCTGCCGGTGCGCGAGCCGGCCGCGCTGCTCGGCTGACGGCCCGGCGGACGGCCGACGGGTCGCCGACAGAGTAGACAAGTCGTCATGTGAAGTGCCGGTGGCGGTCAACGGTGCGCGTCAACGTCACCCGTCAACACCGCCACCGCCGTTCCGCCGACCGGACCCCGGGCCCTCCGGGTTCCGTTCGGCGGTTTGCCGTGTGCGACCGGAAGTTGACCCCAAGGCGGGGCCGGCTCCGGGCCGGCGTGGCGTCAACTCGCCGCGATTGTCGTACTTCACCCCTTCCGCGCCCCCGGAAGACCCCGTCCGCGCGGCTGTTACACCCTTGACAGACGGGTACATGGTTGCCGACACATCCGGCCGTCTGCGGCGGATTGTGTTGCTGTGGACGGCCGACACGCCATAGAGTCGCCAACCATCGGCATGGTGCCACGCTGACCTGTCTAGAAGTTTCCTGGTCACCAAGGAGGTAGGACGACTTGTGAATGAGTCGACATTTACTCCCCCGGGTGGTCGGCCGGGAACGCCTTCGCGGGGCGAAGCCCCCTCGGGACTTAAAGCCGTCGGCTCCGTCGCTGTCCAGACTTTCGCAGCCCACCAGAACCAGGCGAGCATGACAGCCCATCAGAGCATGGACGGCCACCGGGCGAACGCCATGGCCGCCGACCGCAGAGGCGGCGAGACCGGCCGGCCGGCCGACCACGCGGACCCCCACTACGAGGAACTCCCCGAGGGGCACTTCTACGATCCCGACGCGGAGTACGAACCCGACCCCGAGTACGCGGCCACCCTCGCGCCCGACGCCGCCCGCCAGCGCCGTGAGCGCATCGGGCCCACGGGCCGGCCGCTGCCGTACTTCCCGATCCCCGGGCCGGTCACCGAGCACGGCCCGGCGAAGATCATCGCGATGTGCAACCAGAAGGGCGGGGTGGGCAAGACCACCTCGACCATCAATCTGGGCGCCGCGCTCGCCGAGTACGGCCGCCGGGTGCTGCTGGTGGACTTCGACCCCCAGGGCGCACTCTCCGTCGGGCTCGGCGTCAACCCGATGGAGCTGGACCTGACCGTCTACAACCTGCTCATGGAGCGGGGCATGTCGACGGACGAGGTGCTGCTGAAGACCGCCGTGGCGGGCATGGACCTGCTGCCCAGCAACATCGACCTGTCCGCGGCCGAGGTGCAGCTCGTCAGCGAGGTCGCCCGCGAGTCGACGCTCCAGCGCGCCCTGACGCCGCTGCTGCCCGACTACGACTTCATCGTCATCGACTGCCAGCCGTCCCTCGGTCTGCTCACCGTCAACGCGCTGACCGCCGCGCACAAGGTGATCGTGCCGCTGGAGTGCGAGTTCTTCGCGCTGCGCGGGGTGGCGCTGCTGACCGAGACGATCGAGAAGGTCCAGGAGCGGCTCAACCCGGAACTGGAGCTCGACGGCATCCTGGCGACGATGTACGACTCGCGCACCGTGCACAGCAGGGAGGTGCTCGCGCGTGTGGTCGAGGCGTTCGACGACAACGTGTACCACACCGTCATCGGGCGCACGGTCCGCTTCCCGGAGACCACGGTCGCCGGCGAGCCGATCACCACCTACGCCTCCAACTCCGTCGGCGCCGCCGCCTACCGCCAGCTCGCCAGGGAGGTGCTCGCCCGGTGCCACGCCGAGTGAGTCTCCCGGCAGCCGACGAACTGTTCCGTTCCACCGGAGGGTCCCCGGTCCAGCCGTCGCCCCCCCAGCAGCACACCGGCGGCGACGCCTCCGCCGCCTCCCGGCTCCCCGCCCCGGCGGGTGAGCGGGACACCGCGGGCGAGCACGCCCCCGCGGACGACGGCGACGGCCCGGAGCGTGCGGCGGGAGCCGCCGGAGTTCCGGATGCCGGCGGCCGCGAGCCCCGGCAGACCCCGGTGCCCGGCCAGAAAGCCGCCCGCGGCGGCCGCGACACGGCGGAGGCCCGCCGGGGCGCGGGCCAGCCCCCGTCCCAGCCCGCCGCGGGCACGGCCCGGGGCCAGGGCAGGGGCCGTACGGCCGTGAGCGCGGCGGCGCCCCGGCGCGGCAGGCCCGCGCCCCGGCGCCCCAGCGGGCGCGAGCGCCACGACGAGAAGATCACGGTCTACGTCTCCGCCGAGGAGCTGATGGACCTCGAGCACGCCCGGCTGGTGCTCCGCGGCGAGCACGGCCTGGCCGTGGACCGCGGCCGGATCGTCCGCGAGGCGGTGGCCGTGGTCCTCGCGGACCTGGAGGCGCGCGGCGACGCGAGCATCCTGGTGCGCCGCCTGCGGGGCCGCTGACCCGCGGGGCGATAACCTGCCCCGCGATGCCGACCGCCGACGACCCCGCGCCGAACCCCCGGCGCTCCCGCCGCCCACTGGGCCGGGGGCCGGGGGCGGCGCCGGCCGCTCCGCGGCCCCCGGAACCCCCGGCGGTACCCGGACCCGAGCCCTCGGGGGAGTCGGAACCGGCCGGTCCGGCCGACGCCGGGCACGCGACCGCACCCGGCCCCGAGCCCGTACGGGAACCGGCTCCGGTACGCGGGCCCGAGCCGGAACGGGTACGGCGGCCGCGGCCCGGGAAGGCCGGAGAGCCCGGGGACGGCGAGGAGGGCACGGACGGGGACGCCGGGCCCGGCGACGGCCGCTTCAAGGTGGTCCTGGACAACTTCGAGGGCCCCTTCGACCTCCTCCTCCAGCTCATCTCCCGGCACAAGCTGGACGTCACCGAGGTCGCACTGTCGAAGGTCACCGACGAGTTCATGGCGCACATCCGCGCCATGGGCCCCGACTGGGACCTCGACCACACCACCGAGTTCCTGGTCGTCGCCGCCACCCTGCTCGACCTGAAGGCCGCGCGGCTGCTGCCCGCCGCCGAGGTCGAGGACGAGGCGGACCTCGCCCTGCTGGAGGCACGCGACCTGCTCTTCGCCCGGCTGCTGCAGTACCGCGCGTACAAGCAGGTCGCCGAGATCTTCGACGGCCGCCTGGCCGCCGAGGCACGCCGCCATCCGCGTACGGTGGGACTGGAGCCGCACCACGCCGAGCTGCTGCCCGAGGTGGTCATCAGCATCGGCCCCGAGGGCTTCGCCCGGCTCGCGGTCAAGGCGATGCAGCCCAGGCCGGAACCGCAGGTCTACGTCGACCACATCCACGCCCCGCTGGTCAGCGTACGAGAGCAGGCGGAGATCCTGGTGGCCAGACTGCGGGAGCTGGGCGAGGCGAGCTTCGCGGCACTCACCGAGGACGCGGCCGACACCCTCACCGTCGTCGCCCGCTTCCTGGCACTGCTGGAGCTCTACCGCGAGCGCGCGGTCGCCCTCGAACAGGAGGAGGCCCTCGGCGGCCTCACCGTACGCTGGAGCGGCGGGGAGGGGACGCGGCCGCTGGTCACCGACGAGTTCGACGCCGTCGACGGCGCGAGCAGGGGCACAGGCGACGACGGGAAGGAGGGCCTCGGATGAGCACGGGCGCGGACCCGGGCACGGCCGGGACGGGAGCGGGCACGGGGGCGGAGGAGGAGACCCGGCCGCCGGCCGGCGCCTCCGCCGTCGCCGAACTGGACCTCAGGCCCGCCCTGGAGGCGGTGCTGATGGTCGTCGACGAACCGGCCACCGAGGAGCACCTGGCCAAGGTGCTCCAGCGTCCCCGCCGCGCGATCGCCGTGGCGCTGCGCGAGCTGTCCGACGAGTACGCCCGGCAGGGCCGCGGCTTCGACCTGCGGCTGGTCGCCGGCGGCTGGCGGTACTACACCCGCCCCGAGTACGCCGACGCCGTCGAGGGTTTCGTCCTGGACGGCCGGCAGGCCCGGCTGACCCAGGCCGCGCTGGAGACCCTGGCCGTGGTCGCGTACCGTCAACCAGTCAGCCGCTCGCGGGTCTCGGCCGTGCGCGGCGTGAACTGCGACGGGGTCATGCGCACCCTCCTCCAGCGCGGGCTGATCGAGGAGGCGGGCACCGAACCCGAAACAGGTGCGATCCTGTACAGGACGACGAACTACTTCCTGGAGCGGATGGGCCTGCGCGGTCTGGACGAGCTTCCGGAGCTGGCGCCCTTCCTCCCCGAGGCGGACGCGGTCGAGGCCGAGAGCCAGGAGGGCGTGCCGTCGTTCGACGTGGACGACAGCGGCGATTCCCAGACTTAGAGACAGTTAGACGGAAACCTTGATGCGAAGCAGCGGCAGGAACAGCAACCGGAACCACCGGGGCGCGGGCAACAGCCGCGACGACAGGCAGAAGCACGCGGGCCGCCCCCGCCCCGAGGAGCGCCGTTACGACGCCGGCTCCGGCGGCAGGCCCGACAGGCCGGGCGGGCCGGGCGGGGCGGGCAAGTCCGCCAAGCCCGGTGGTGCCGAGGGCCGGCGGCAGGGCCAGGGCCAGGAGGGCCGGCAGGGGCCCGGGGGCGGCTCCCGGGGCGGACCGAAGGCGGGGGCCGGGGCGGGAGGCCCCAAGGGCTCCAGGCGGGGCCCCAAAACCGGTCCCAAAACCGGCTCCGGGCAGGGGGGCAAGGGCGGTACCCGCGGGCGTTCGCTCCCGGCGCGCCCCCGCGAGTACGACGCCCAGATCGAGGAGCGCAACCGCGCACGGCACGCCAAGCCGGCCCTGAAGCTCCCCAGGACCTTCGGCGAGGCCGAGGGCGAGCGGCTGCAGAAGGTCCTGGCCCGCGCCGGCATGGGCTCGCGCCGGGCCTGCGAGGAGCTGATCGACCAGCGCCGGGTCGAGGTCAACGGCGAGATCGTGGTCGAGCAGGGACTGCGGGTGGACCCGGAGATGGACGAGATCAAGGTCGACGGCCTGACGATCGCCACGCAGTCCTACCTGTTCTTCGCGCTCAACAAGCCCGCCGGTGTCGTCTCCTCCATGGAGGACCCGGAGGGCCGCCAGTGCCTGGGCGACTACGTCACCAACCGCGAGACCCGGCTGTTCCACGTCGGCCGCCTCGACACCGAGACCGAGGGCCTGATCCTGCTCACCAACCACGGCGAGCTGGCCCACCGCCTCACCCACCCCCGCTACGGCGTGGCGAAGAGCTATCTCGCCGCGATCCAGGGGCCCATCCCGCGTGACCTGGGCAAGCGGCTCAAGGACGGCGTCAAGCTGGAGGACGGCTACGCCCGCGCCGACCACTTCAAGGTCGTGGAGAACACCGGCAAGAACTACCTCGTCGAGGTCACCCTCCACGAGGGCCGCAAGCACATCGTCCGCCGCATGCTCGCCGAGGCCGGCTTCCCCGTCGACAAGCTGGTGCGCACCCGCTTCGGCCCCATCGCGCTGGGCGACCAGAAGTCCGGCTGGCTGCGCCGGCTGACCAACACGGAGGTCGGCATGCTGATGCGGGAGGTCGACCTCTAGCCGCCCGACCGCCGTACGCCCCGGCCGGGGAACCCCCTGACCGGGGCCGGCGCCCACCCGCCAGGATGGGCGCATGTCGGCCCTGACCGCGGCGGGGCCCCCGATCTGCGCCCCGTACTCGCCCAGCGCGGGGACGCCGAGCGCGGACGAGCCCGCGGGCCGGGAGGCTCTGCACGACCTGGTCGTCCGGGTCCGCACGGACGCCGGGCGGCCGGCTCAGGCGTAGGCGCGGCGGACGCGGACCAGGAAGTCCTCCACCCCAGTGCGCAGAAGCGTTCCAGCTCCCGGGAGAACTCCTCCGGGCGGGGACCCTCCACATGGGGCGGGGGCTTGTCCGGGCGCCGGAAGAGCGGGGTCGGCGCGGCGTACACGCCGCGCCGGTCGGTGTCGCTGCCCTCGGTCGACAGGCCGAAGGCGCGCGAGCCCATCACGCAGGAGTGGACGGTGTGGCCGCGCAACGGATCGTGCGGGGCCGGATCGTGCGGCGCGGGTATGCCGGGCGCGGAGGACATGGCCGCGATTGCGGCACGCGGCCGTCTCGCAGGGCGGGCGCGGACGCGGGAGCCTGAGCGGCACCTCTACGCTGGTCGGAACAGCAGTGCAGCCGCGGACGCAGGGGAGCGAGCAGGTGACGGTACGAGCGGTGCGGGGCGCCGTGCGGTTGGACCGGGACGAGGCCGGGCACGAGGCCGGGCACATGGACGAGCGGGTCCCGCGACCGCTCACCGGGCTTCCGGAGTGCAGCGCGCTGACGGCCGGCCACCTGGCCGGCGTCCGGTCCACCGCCACCCCGGGCCCGCGCAGCGGCTTCCCCGCCGCCCCGCGCAAGGACATCGCGCGGTGAGGACCGCGCTCGTCATCGGCACCGGACTGATCGGCACCTCCGTCGCCCTGGCGCTGGCCGGGCGCGGGGTGCGGGTGCACCTGGAGGACCACGACGCCGACCAGGCCCGTACCGCCGCGTCCCTGGGCGCGGGGACCGACCGGCCGCCGGAGGGGCCGGTGGACCTCGCCGTCGTGGCCGTGCCACCCGCCCACATCCCCGCCGTCCTCGCCGCGGCCCAGCGCCGGAAGGCGGCGCGCGGCTACCTGGACGTCGGCAGCGTCAAGGGCGGGCCGCGCCGGGAGGCCGAGGCGCTGGGCTGCGACCCGGCCACCTACCTGGGCACGCACCCGATGTCCGGGCGCGAGATCTCCGGCCCGCTGGCCGCCACCGCCGACCTCTTCGAGGGACGGCCCTGGGTCCTGACCCCCACCCCGGAGACCGACACCGAGGTGCTCAACCTCGCGCTGGAGCTGATCTCGCTCTGCCGTGCCGTCCCCGTGGTGATGGACGCCGACGCCCACGACCGGGCCGTCGCCCTGGTCTCGCACACTCCGCAACTGCTGTCCAGCCTGGTCGCGGCCCGTCTGGAGGGGGCCGACGAGACGGCCGTGCGCCTGTGCGGCCAGGGCATCCGCGACGTGACGCGCATCGCCGCCTCCGACCCGGGCATGTGGATCGACATCCTCTCCGCCAACCCCGGCCCCGTGGCCGATGTCCTGGCCGCGGTGGCCGGCGACCTGGAGGAGACGGTGCGGGCGCTGCGCGCACTGCAGTCCGCCGACGAGACCGAGCGCACCGGCGGGGCGGTGGGCATCGAGGACGTACTGCGCCGCGGCAACGGCGGACGGGCCCGGATCCCGGGCAAGCACGGGCAGGCCCCGGCCGCCTACGAGACGGTGTCGGTGCTCATCAGCGACCGTCCGGGCGAGCTGGCCGGCATCTTCGCCGACGCCGGGCGGGTCGGCGTCAACATCGAGGACGTCCGGATCGAGCACGCCACCGGCCAGCAGGCCGGCCACGTCCAGCTCATGGTCGAGCCGAGAGCCGCCCCCGTGCTGGCGGCGGCTCTGCGCGAGCGGGGCTGGGCCATCCGGCAGCAGTAGGGGTCCCCGGCCGACGGTAGCCTTGTGCCGGACGGGGAGGGCGTGCCGGCGTTCCCCTCGCCGGCGCCCCGCGCCCGCGTCCCGACCCGTGCTCCGAGCAGTTCGAGAAAGGTGCCCGACACCGTGGCAGCAACCTCCCGGCAGGCGTCCTCCGTGTCCCCGGACGCCCCGGCCCCCGTCATCGTCGCCATCGACGGCCCCTCCGGCACGGGCAAGTCGAGCACCTCACGGGCCGTCGCGGCCAAGCTCGGCCTGAGCTACCTGGACACCGGTGCGCAGTACCGCGCGATCACCTGGTGGATGCTGACCCACGACATCGACGTCCGGGACGCCGAGGCCGTCGCCGCCGTCGCCGGCCGCCCCGAGATCCTCTCCGGCACCGACCCGGCCGAGCCGACCATCACCGTGGACGGCACGGACGCCTCCGGCCCGATCCGCACCCAGGAGGTCACCGGGGCGGTCAGCGCGGTCAGCGCGGTGCCCGCGGTGCGCACCAGGATCACCGAGCTCCAGCGCGCCATCGCCGCGGGAGCCCCCACCGGCATCGTCGTCGAGGGCCGCGACATCGGCACCACCGTCCTGCCCGACGCGGACCTGAAGATCTTCCTCACCGCCTCGCCCGAGGCCCGCGCGGCCCGGCGCGGCGGCGAGCTGAAGGGCGGCGCCGGCCGCCCGGTCGACCTGGACGCCACCCGCGAGGCCCTCCTCAAGAGGGACGCCGCCGACGCCGGCCGCAAGACCTCCCCGCTGCGCAAGGCGGACGACGCGGTCGAGGTGGACACCACCGAGCTGACCCTGGAGCAGGTCATCGAGTGCGTCGTCACCCTGGTCGAAGAGAAGCAGCAGGCCAGGTGAGCGCGGCGGACAGGGGCGGCGACCCGGGCCTGCCCAGCGCACGGGGCGCCGCGGTCGGGCGCCGCATCGGGATCGGCCTGATGTACGGGCTGTGGCGGCCCAGGGTGCTCGGCGCCTGGAGGGTTCCGGCGGCCGGCCCGGTGATCCTCGCCGTCAACCACACGCACGCCGTGGACGGCCCGCTGCTGATGGGGACCGCGCCCCGGCCGGTGCACTTCCTGATCAAGAAGGAGGCGTTCACCGGCCCGCTCGACCCCTTCCTGACCGGTATCGGCCAGATCGAGGTGGACCGGACGGCCGCCGACCGCGTCGCGATCACCCGGGCGCTGGGAGTGCTGGGCAACGGCGGTGTGCTGGGGATCTTCCCGGAGGGCACCCGGGGCGAGGGCGACTTCGCCTCGCTCCGCTCGGGTCTGGCCTACTTCGCCCTGCGGTCGGGGGCGCCCGTCGTACCCGTCGCGGTACTGGGGACGGCCGGAAGGCGGGGGCGTGCGATACCCGCGCTGCCCCCGCTGCGAACCCGCGTCGACGTCGTGTTCGGCGGGCCCTTCGAGGCGGGCGACGGCAGTGGCAGGCGCACCCGGTCGGCGCTGGACGAGGCGACGGTGCGCATCGGCGAGCGGCTGACGGCCCACCTGGCCGACGCCCGGCGCACCACCGGGCGCGGTTAGGCGACACTGGAGCCTGCACCCGTGGCGCCCCCGCGCGCGGGGGCGCCACGGCCCCGGGAGAGCGCGTGTGCCCGACGGGGCACGCGGGGCCACGGACAACACGTACACCACGAGGACAGGACTTCATGAACGAGCAGACCCACGTCGGCGACGAGCACGGGCACGGTGAGCTCGGCGACGCCGAGTACGCGGAGTTCATGGAGCTCGCCGCGCAGGAGGGGTTCGACGCCGAGGACGTCGAGGGGGCGCTCGGCGAGGCCGGGCACGGGCCGCTTCCGGTGCTGGCCGTCGTCGGCCGGCCGAACGTCGGCAAGTCGACCCTGGTCAACCGCATCCTCGGCCGCCGCGAGGCCGTCGTGGAGGACCGCCCCGGCGTCACCCGGGACCGGGTCACCTACGAGGCCGAGTGGGCGGGCCGCCGCTTCAAGGTGGTCGACACCGGCGGCTGGGAGCAGGACGTCCTGGGCATCGACGCCTCGGTGGCGGCCCAGGCCGAGTTCGCGATCGAGGCCGCCGACGCGGTGGTCTTCGTGGTGGACGCCACGGTCGGCGCGACCGACACCGACGAGGCCGTCGTCAGGCTGCTGCGCAAGGCGGGCAAGCCCGTGGTGCTGTGCGCCAACAAGGTCGACGGCCCCTCCGGCGAGGCGGACGCCGCCATGCTGTGGTCGCTGGGCCTCGGCGAGCCCCACCCGGTCTCCGCCCTGCACGGCCGGGGCACCGGCGACCTGCTGGACGAGGTGCTCGGGGTGCTGCCCGAGGCGCCGCCGCAGACCTTCGGCGGCGGGATCGGCGGACCGCGCCGGGTGGCACTGATCGGCCGCCCCAACGTCGGCAAGTCCTCGCTGCTGAACAAGGTGGCGGGGGAGGACCGGGTGGTCGTCGACCAACTGGCGGGCACCACCCGTGATCCGGTCGACGAGCTGATCGAACTCGGCGGCAGGACCTGGAAGTTCGTCGACACCGCGGGTATCCGGCGCCGGGTGCACCTGACCGAGGGCGCCGACTACTACGCCTCGCTGCGCACGGCCGCCGCCCTGGAGAAGGCCGAGGTCGCGGTCGTCCTCATCGACGTCAGCGAGCCGGTCAGCGTGCAGGACACCCGCATCATCACCATGGCGGTCGACGCCGGACGCGCGCTGGTCATCGCGTACAACAAGTGGGACACCCTCGACGAGGAGCGCCGCTACTACCTGGAGCGCGAGATCGAGACCGATCTCGGCCAGGTGAAGTGGGCGCCGCGGGTGAACGTCTCGGCGCGCACCGGCCGCCACATGGAGAAGCTGGTGCCGGCGATCGAGACCGCGCTGGCCGGCTGGGAGGCCCGGGTGCCGACCGGTCGGCTCAACGCCTTCCTCGGAGAACTGGTCGCCGCCCATCCCCACCCGATCCGGGGCGGCAAGCAGCCCCGCATCCTCTTCGGCACCCAGGCGGGCACCCGTCCGCCGCGCTTCGTCCTGTTCGCCTCCGGCTTCCTGGAGGCCGGCTACCGCCGGTTCATCGAGCGGAGACTGCGCGAGGAGTTCGGTTTCGAGGGCACACCCGTCCACATCTCGGTACGGGTGCGCGAGAAGCGCGGGCGCAAGAAGTGAGGTGAGGGGGCGGGGCGGGCGCCGTTGCCCGCCCCGCCCCTGGAAGGCCGGTGACGGCCGTGTCCGCGGCGGGGTGCGGCCCTCACCGGTCGTAGGGGCGGCCGTCCCGCGGAGCGGGCGGCAGGACGGCGGGCGCCGGGCCGGCGGGGAGGAAGCCGCCGATCCGGGGCCCGCCGTTCCAATGGGCCGTCCCGGTGCCGAATCCCGTGAACCGCAGCTCCTCCTCGCCGCTCCGGTCACCGGGCAGGGCCCGGAACAGGCGCCGGTACTCGGCGTACAGCGCGTCATAGATCGGAGTGGCCGGGAAGTGGCCCGACATGGGCTCGTGGGGGGCGCGCATCCCCGGGATCTGGCCGCGGTTGAGATGCGCGTTGCGGGTGCGGGAAGGTTCGTAAGGCTGCACGTCAGTGCCAACGATCACGCCGCCCGGCGGATGCGGGCCCGGTAGGGGGAAACGCGGCGGGGGCGAGGGTCCGGGGATTCCTCAGGTGCCCGCCAGCGGCATGGCCGCGGCCACCAGGAGGCCGCCCGCCGCGGCCTTCTCCAGCGCCTCGCGCAGCAGGTCCTCGCGCGGCTGCTGCCCGATGGTGCCGACCGGTGCGGCGTAGACGTGGACCGTCCGGCTCCGGTTGGCCGCCGTCCGCCAGTCGTCGGTGACGGGCAGCGGCTGGTGCGCCTGCCACCAGGAGGTTGGCTGCCCGCCGGCGGGGCCCGGCTGGAGGATGGCGTGGAGTCGGCCCATGGCCAGCAGGACGGACCAGCCGCCGACCGGCGCGGGGGGCCGGGCCACGTCGTTCACCGGCATGAAGCCCTGCTCGATGAGGAGCGGCAGGAAGTCGTCGCCGGTGCCGTCGGAGCCGGGGCGGGTGATGGGCGCGGTGGGCTCGACGACGAGGGCGGGGTGGAGTTGGTCGTCGATGAGCACCTGGCCGCAGGTCACGCCCAGTACGGCCTGGCGCGGGGCGGAGGCGGGGTCGGGCCCGGGACCGGCGGGCGGCGCGCCGGCCGGCGCGGGGGTGTCGGCGGCCTGCCCGCCGGTGATGGTGCGGACGGCGTCCTTGAGCTGCTCCTCGGAGACCGGGACGACCTGGGACGGGATGCAGGTCGCGTGGGCGAAGGCGAGTACGGCCGTCTCCTCGCCGAGGAAGAGCACGGTGCTGGTGCGTTCCTGCTCGGGGTCGCCGGGGGCGCGGCAGGAGGTGCAGTCGTAGCTGCCGGGGGCGCTGTCACCGGCGATCAGCCGGGCGGCTTCCTCCTCGCCGATCTCGGCGCGGACGTCGTCGCTGACATCGAGCATGGGGGACACGGGGAAACTCCTGGCGTTCGGTTCTGGTTCACATGCACAACGGGGGACCGAGTGCCGTGGTAACGCGCCGGGGGGAGCGCAGGTCGCACAGGCGGATGCGCGGTGTGCGACGCGCGCCGGTTCGTTCCACTTCCCCTCGGGGAACCGGGGAACACCGGGGAGACGGCGGCGGCGCGGAGCGCCCGGCACCGGTGCGCGGTCCGCCGACCGGGTGGGGCCCGGGCCCCGCACCGGCGCGTTTGCGCCGGTCGCGCGCCTGTACGGCCATAGCGTGGAGAGGTGCCGCACACGCGCCTCGGCCCCCGGGCCGCCCCCGCCACCGCTTCGCCCCGCGCCGCTCCACCGGCCCCGGCCGACGCGCCGTGCCGGTCGCGCCGCCACTCCGGGCCGGGCGCGGGCGCGGTACCGTCCGACGCCGCCGGGGCCACCGCGTCGGCGTGCCCGAGAAGGCGCAGGCGACCGGGAGGGAGAACGGCGAGAGCCGGGGGGAGACCCCGCGAGCGGAGACGCCACCCGCACTGATCCCCGGGAGCGCCGCCGCCCCGCCGGGGCCTTCCGTACCGCCGCCCGCCGGGCGGAAGCTCCGCCGGGCGGCGCGGAACGCCCCGGAGATCGCGCGTGGGCAGCGGAAGGAGCCGTTCGGTTCCCGAAAAAGGCTCACAACAGACGAACTCTCGGGGTACAAGGCGATCAAGTGGGCCAACCCGCGGCGGACATCCGCGGCCCCTTCCGCGAAGACGCGGCATCAACAGGAGTGCGACACCGGGAAACACGGCGCCGGGATGCTTACCCGCGCGCTTCCGTGGGACATGGAGACGGATGCATATCTCTTTTCTGCTGCATCACGGGTACGGCATGGGTGGGACGATCCGGACCACCTTCAACCTCGCGTGCGCGCTCGCGCAGCAGCACGACGTCGAGATCGTCTCGGTCTTCCGGCACCGCGACCGCCCCGTCTTCGACCTGGACCCGGCGGTACGCCTGCGCCATCTGGTGGACATGCGCAAGCACAGCCCGGACTACGACGGCGGTGACCCCGAGCACGCCCGGCCGTCCAGGCTGTTCCCGCGCGCCGACGGCAACCACCGCAAGTACAGCGCGCTCACCGACCGCCGGATCACCGAGCACCTGGCCACCGTCGGGGCGGACGTCGTGATCGGCACCCGCCCCGGCCTCAACACCATGCTCGCCCTGCACACCAGGCCCGGTCCGGTGCGCATGGGGCAGGAGCACCTCACGCTCTCCACCCACTCGCGGGCGCTGCGGGCGACCCTGCGCGGCGTCTATCCGCGCCTGGACGCCCTCACCACCGTCACCGAGGCCGACGCGCGCGACTACCGGCGCATGATGCGCCTGCCCGGGGTGCAGGTGCGGGCGGTGCCCAACGGCGTCCCCGCGCCGGCGGTGGAACCCTCCGACGGCACCGGTAAGTGGGTGGTCGCCGCCGGCCGGCTGGCTCCGGCCAAACGCTACGACGTGCTGCTGAGGGCCTTCGCCAAGGTGGTCGAGCAGCGGCCCGACTGGCGGCTGAGGCTCTACGGGGCCGGACGCGAGGAGGCGAAGCTGCGGGCCATGGTGGAAGAACTCGGCCTGTACAACCACGCGTTCCTCATGGGACCGGCCCATCCCATCGAGGCCGAGTGGGTCAAGGGCTCGGTCGCGGCCGTGACGTCCAGTCTGGAGTCCTTCGGGATGACGATCGTGGAGGCGATGCGCTGCGGTCTGCCGGTCGTGGCCACCACCTGCCCGCACGGGCCGGGGGAGATCATCGCCGACGGGGTGGACGGGCGGCTGGTGCCCACCGGCGACGTCGACGCCATCGCCGGGTCCCTGCTGGAGCTGATCAACGACGACGAACTGCGCCGGAGGATGGGCCGCGCCGCGGTCGCGGACGCCGCCCGCTACGACCCCGCGCGGATCGGCGAGATGTACTCCTCGCTCTGCACGGAGCTCGTCGCACGCGGCGGGCGGAGCGGGATCGGCCGGCTGCGCTCCTCCCTGCACCGGACCCGGGGAGCCCTGCTCGGCGGGGCGTACGCCACCAAGGACGCCCTGGCCCGCGCCCGCCGAGGCGCGCTGAGACGAGGAAGGACCGCATGACCGCGACCACCCGCAGGCCCGCCGGCGCCCCCGACGTCCCCGGTGAGGCGGCACCGCGGGCCGGCTGCACGGCCGACAGCGCGGGAGGCCTCAGCTTCGACATCGCGCTGCCCGGCGTCACGGAGCGGTGGGACGCAGCCCTGCTGCTGCGGTTGCGCGACTCCGACCCGGAGGAGTCGGTGCGCCTGCCGCTGGAGCCGTTCTCCGGCGGCCCGGAAGGCTCCGCGCTGCGCGCCACTCTGCCCAGTACGGTGCCGCTGGCGGAGGGACGCTGGGACGCCTATCTGGTGATCGGAGAGGGCGAGGCGCGGCGGCTGCTGCCCGGGTGCAGCGACCTGCGCCCGCTGGTCGACCGGGTGCCGCGCACCGACCGGACCTGGCTGGGCGTGCGCATCCCGTACGCCACCAAGTACGGCAACCTCTCGGTGTGCTCCTGGCAGCGCTGGCCGCACGCCGAGGCGGGTGACATCTGGCCCGCCGACGGCGGGCTGACCGTCCACGGCAGGCTGTACGGGGCCGAACTGACCCCCACCGCGCGGCTGGAGGCCCGCCCCCGCCGCACCACCGCTCCGGACGGCGGGCGGGTGCGGCCCGTCACCGCACCGGCCACCCCGGCCGACGCGCCTGCCCGGGGGCACGGCTTCACGGCGCGGCTGGCGTACGGCGATCTGGCCCGGGAGGGAGGCGCGGAGAGCGACTGGCAGCTGTGGCTGCGCCCCGGCGAGGACACCGAGCCGGTGCGCGTGGCCCGGATCCTGGACGACATCGTCGACAAGCACAGGATCCTGCGCTACCCGGCGCGGCCGGTCGCCGCGGACGAGGCGGGCGGGATCGGGGGACTGACGGCCCGCCCGTACTACACCGGCGCCAACGATCTGTCCGTGCGGCTGGAGAGCACGGAGCCGGCCGGTTCCTGACCTCCCGGCCCGCAGGGCCCGCCCGTCCGGGGAACCCCGCCCGCTCCGGGGGAGCTCCGCACGGGCGGGCCCTGCGGACATCGCGGACGGCCGCTGTCCTCAAGAGGTGGCAGAATCAGCCGTATGAGGGAGACATCGGCACGACTGCTGCGTCTGCTGTCCCTGCTCCAGGCCCACCGGGAGTGGTCCGGCACCGAGTTGGCCGAGCGTCTCCGGGTGACCTCGCGGACGGTGCGCCGCGACGTGGAACGGCTGCGGACGCTGGGCTACCCCGTCCACTCCACCACCGGGACAGCCGGCGGCTACCGGCTCGGCGCGGGCGCCGAGCTGCCGCCCCTGCTCCTGGACGACGACGAGGCGGTGGCCGTCGCGGTCGGGCTGCGCACGGCCGCGCACAACGCGGTCCAGGGGATGGAGGAGTCCTCGGTACGGGCCCTGGCCAAGCTGGAGCAGGTGCTGCCGGACCGGCTGCGCCGCAGGGTGAGCGCGCTCGCCGCCTTCACCGACCCACTCGGCGGGCGGCGCGGCCCGGCCGTCGAGGTGGAGACCATCACCGAGCTGGTGAACGCCTGCCGCGACCGCCGGCGGCTGCGCTTCACCTACCGGGGTCACGACGGTTCCGGTTCGCGCCGTACCGTCGAGCCGTACCGTCTGGTGTGCAGCGGCCACCGCTGGTACCTGGTGGGATGGGACGCCGACCGCGCCGACTGGCGCACGTTCCGCGTCGACCGGCTCGCCCTCACCCCGCCGCACGGTCCTCGCTTCGCCCCGCGGGAACCGCCTGCCGAGGACTGGGCCGCCTACGTCTCCGAGGGCATCTCCACAGCGGCGTACCCGGAGCGGGCGACCGTACTGCTGCACGCCCCGGCGGACCGGGTCGCGGAGCGGATCGCGCCCACGGCCGGCGTGCTGGAACCGGTGGACGGGCACACCTGCCTGCTGCGCACCGGCGCCCCCTCCCTGGACGAGATGGCCCTCCACGTCCTGATGCTGGGCTTCGACTTCGAGGTGCGCGAACCGGCCGCGCTGGGCGAGCGGACAGCGGAGCTGGCGGACCGGCTCGGCCGGGCGGCACAGGCATGGCGGACGGACGGGGAGGGCCGGGGGAGAGGATGAGGGCGGGGCCGGGACCGCGAGGTCACCGAGCCCCGTCCGCCCCGTCCGCCCCGTCCGCCCCGTCCGCCCCGTACACACAGCCGTCCTCGTCCGCCGGGCCCCCGGACTCGCCGTCACCGCCGACGGCCGCACCGCCGCCGTCGACCTCGATGCCCAGGCTCACCGAGCGCTGGAAGTCCGCGAGATCCAGCCGTACGCGGCGGGCCTGGGCGTGCCAGAGGCCCGCGGCCCTCTCCGGCAGGCTCTGCGGACGGTACTCCAGGACGACCAGCACCCGGGTCAGGTTCCCGGCCGGCCGGTGAAAGGTGGCCACGCCCCTGAGCGCCGCCCTGGAGTCGTGGGCCGTCCATACGACGAGGTCGTCCCGGACCCGGTCGGTGACGCGAACCGTCCGGCCGCGCCCGGGCCACAGGATCCTCGCGCCGCCCGGAGCCTCGTCGCCGGCGCCGCTGTCCAGGAACTCCAGCCACCGGTCGTACGCCTCGCGAACCGGTACGCCGACCTCGACACGCTCGCCGACGGTCAGGGGCCGGGCCGCGGCGCCGGCCCGTTCCCTGACCCCGCCCAGCCCGCGGGCGGCTGTGAGCAGCAGGTGCCGGGCCCGCGCCGCGGCCCGGCCGCCGGACGCCTCCAGGAGGCGCCCGGCAGCCGGAACGGCGGTGTTGACGGCGGTGTTGACGGCGGTCCGTCCGCGGCCGCCGACAGCGTCAGCCACGTCCGGAGCCTCCCGTGCGCTTGGCCGTACCGCCGGCCTTCCGGGTGTTCCCGGCCGACTTACCGGTCTGCTTGCCGGCCGAACCCGTGGCCTTCCTGGCGGCTCCGGCCGGCTTGCGGGACGCGGAGGCCGTCTTCTTGGCGGTCCGCGACGCGGCCTTCTTCGCCGGGGCGCGCCGGGAGGCGCTCTGCCCGCTCCCCTCCGGCTTCCCGGAGTCCGCGGACTCCTTGCGGGAACCACCGGTGCTCCGCGGGCCGTCCGCGTCCTCACCGGACTTCTCCTCCGGCTTCTCCTCCGAAGCGCCGGAGGCATCCGACGCGTCCTCGCCGCCGCCCTTCCACGGCACCCTGCCGAGCTGCCCCCGTACGCCGCCGGTCAGCGACTCCAGGCGCTCGGCCGGCAGCGCGCCGGCGGCGGTCCTGCCGGCCTCCCTGACGTTGTTCCGCAGTCGGCCGGTGGCCTCCGCGAGCTGCGGGGTCCTCTCCTTGAACTGCTCGCCGAGCCGGCCGGGGTCCACCCCGAGCCGCCTGGCCAGCAGTGCCCCGCCCATGCCGAGGGGCAGTTTGATCCTGCTGCGCCCCGCCACGTAACCCGTGGCGAAGGCCAGCGCCAGTGCCGACCGGTTCGTCATGATCAGTAGTCTCCTTGGTTGCGCCGTCTCTGCTCCTGCACGGCTTCCAGCCGGTCGAGCAGTTCGTCCTCCCGGCGGTCGAACTCCTCCTCTTCGATCAGGCCTTCGTCCAACTGCCTGGAAAGTTCGTGGAGTTCACGCTGGATCGCCGACGGGTCGTAGTACTGCCGCTCCGCCTCGGCGACCACCTGCCGCAGTACCCAGCCGGCGCCGTGGAACGGTGCCGCGGGCAGCTTCAGGAGCCCGCCGATCAGCCCCACGCGGGCTCACCCCGCGGGCGAGCCCGCGGCCTGGGCGGTCCGCCCGGCCTCGTCGGGCCGGCCCACGAAGCTGTACGGCGGGAGCGGACCCGTGGCGCGGATGTCCAGGTGGGGGTTGGCGCGCCCCAGTTCCTCGACGGCGGCGGTGAACTCCTTCGACCTGTCCCGGCCGAGGAGGAAGGAGAGGTTCGCCAGCCAGTCGGAGCCCTCCGGGCCCGGCACGTACCGCTGGGCCAGGGGCGCGAGCGTCTCCTCGATCAGCCGGGCGTCCTCCGCCTCGCGCTCGCGCACGGCGTTCGCCACGAGCTCGCCCAGGCGCAGTCTGTCCTCGTGGGAGCCGCCGCCGGCGGCGCGGTTGCGCTCCGCCAGGCTACGCGCCTCGGCGTCCTGCGAGAGCACCAGGCGCAGCACCTCGTCCTCGTGGTGCAGGGCCTTCACGTTGTACTCGGACCGGCCGTCCAGCTCCTCCAACTGCCGGATGTAGTGGGCGGTGTGGTCGGCGAGGACTCCGCGTACGGCCTCCTCGTCGTCGGAGAGGCTGCCGAAGCGCAGGGGCAGGACCGGTCCCCTGGCGCCGACCTCGGTCAGCACCTGCTGGTGTGCCAGGAGATCGCGGCGCTTGGGGCGCAGGTCGTCCGGGCAGTCACTGACGATCGCGGCGAGACCCCCCTCGCGGACGATCCGGACCTCGCGCGGCGGCTGGCCGACGCCGGGCGCCTTCTCGGGCAGCGCCGGGTGGTCCGAGCGCGCGATTCCGTAGACGTAGACGCTCACTCCGTCTCCTCCTTGCGCCGGGCGGAGGCCCGGCGCCTGCGGGGTGCGGACTCCTCCTCCTCGTCGGAACCGCCCTGGCGGAACGCGTCGGATATGCTCTCGGCGGCCCCGGCCAGGGCGCCCTTGGTCTTGCTGCTGGCGCCGCTCTCGGTGGCGTTCTCCAGCACCTCGGGCAGACCGGGCGACTTCCTGGGGCCGGATTCCAGGTCGAGGCGGTTGCACGCCTCGGCGAAACGCAGATACGTGTCGACGCTGGCGACCACGACGCGTACGTCGATCTTCAGGATCTCGATGCCGACCAGCGAGACGCGGACGAACGCGTCGATCACCAGTCCGCGGTCCAGGATGAGTTCCAGAACGTCGTAGAGACCGCTGCTGCCGCCCCCACCTCCGGTGGAACGCTGTGCGGGAACTGCCGTAGTCATGGTACGGAGCCACTCCTCTCGGGTGTCGCAGCCCTCAGCCGCGGCGGGACGAATCGGCCCGGCCGCGCTCGTAACGGCGGACGCGTCGGTAACCGGTGAGGTGGCCGGCCTCGTCGAGGGTCACCTCGTACGAGGCCATCAGGCTCATCGTGTCCGGAACCCGCTCGAGTTCCATGACCTCCACCTCCAGAGCCCAGCCGTCCCCGGTCCGTTCGAACCGGGAGACGCTCTCGGCGTGCAGGCCGGTGAGGTCGGTGAACTCCGACCGGGCCGTGCGCATCGCCTCACCGAGCGGTATGTGGCGCTGTTCGTCCTCCGTCGTCCGCTTGCTGTCGTTGCTCGTCTTCTTCTCTGTCATGGGGCTCCTCCCAACCCCGGATACCGCGAGAGGGTTTCCGTAAACATGCCTGTTTCCGAGGGGAATTGAGGGTCTTTTTGAATTCCCCCCGATGTTCCGCGCGGCGAGCCGGGTGATCCCCCCGGAAAACCCGTCACAGGGCTTGCGGAGAACGGGGCGGGTGGGATCCGGAACGGTGTGCGCGGGCCTCGCGAACGGCGCGGCCGGCCGGTGCCCGTATTGCGGAGAGTTGTGACACAGCTGTGACGCCGCCATGATCCGGCCGGAACTTCCGGCCGCGCCGCCGACGCCGTACGGTGCTGCCATGGCACCGGCACCCACGAACCCGCGCACACCGGACGACGACCCCGAGGCCTACGTCGGACTCGACGTGGCCACCGCCGAACGGCAGGCCCGCGAACGCGGCTGGGCCACCGTGCGATCCCTTCCACCTGACGCGGTCATCACCATGGAGTACCTGTCAGGGCGGCTGAACTTCACGGTGGAGGACGGGGCCGTGGTCCGCTGCTGGAAGGGCTGACACGTGTGGTGGCCCCGCTCCCCCTCGGCCGAGGGGGAGCGGGGCCACCACGTGCAGGGCTCCGCGGGCCGGAAGAGGGTGCGTACCGTCCTGTCCCGCGGAGCCCGGCGGTGCTACGGCTCCGTCACTTCCGCGGCCCCATCGGCGCGGTCCGCGACACCGTGCGTTCTCCGTACGGCCTGCGGCTGCCCGCGGGGCCGACGGGGGAGCGCTCCGAGCGGGCCGCGTGCTGCCGCGCGTGGGCGGGGTGGGGGGTGCGCGGCTCACCGGCCCGGGGCGGCAGGTCGGCGGGCAGCGCGGCGGACAGCGACGGTTCGGGCCGGGAGGCCGGGTACGCCCCGCCCGCGCCGAGCCGGGCGGCGACCGGCGGGACGCGGGCCCCGGCGGGACGCAGGCGCGCGGACAGGGGCGCGATCCCCTCCCGGAAGCGGTACCAGTGGCTCAGCAGATACGCCTCGGCGCGGGCGATGAGGGGCTCGAACCAGGGCAGCGCCAGTAGGATGAGCAGTCCCGAGGCCCAGCCCAGGAGCACGTCGCTGACCCAGTGGGTGCCGATGTAGACGGTGGTGGTGCCGACGCCGAGCGCGAAGACCGCCGCGACGACCGACAGCCGGCGCCGGGCCCGCGGTGTGGTGGCCAGATAGGCCAGGACCCCCCAGGTGACCACCGCGTTCGCCGTGTGGCCGGAGGGGAATATGTCGCCGGTCAGGAACATCTCGTTGGCGCCTATGCGGTTCGCGTAGTGCGGACCTTCGCGTCCCATGCCGAGTTTCGCCGCACCCACCGTCACGTTCAGCAACAGCAGTGAGGTGCCCAGGGCCAGCAGCGGGCGCAGCGTCCGCTGCCGCCAGGAGCGCCAGCCGAGCCAGGCGGCGACCAGCACCGCGGTGGGGCCGCGCTGGCCGAGGACCACGAAGTAGTCGAGGAACGCGTGGAGCTCCGGCCACTGCTTGTACGGGCGGAAGAGCATGACCCGCCAGTCCAGCCGGACCAGCCGGGAGGTGGTCAGCACCGCTGCCACGATGGCCGCGTAGAGGCCCAGCGTGGTGAAGAAGAGCGCCCTGCGGGTGCCGCTCATCCCCGGCGCGGGGGCGAGCGGCCGCGCTGGCTCCTGCTCCAGGCGGGCGAAGATCCGGTCGGTACGCACTCCAATGAGATTACAGGCGGTGACCGGCTGGACCGAACCGGCCACCTGCTTCGTAATGCCTATGTGATGTGCAACGGGCTTCCGTCCGTACGCGGAAAGGCTGTTTTCCCACGTCCGGGAGAAGTCTGCGGATTTTCCGACCGGCGTATCCCGGAGCTGTTATCGAAGTTGCACCGTGTGTTCTTTTTCCCGGAAGGCGGGCATGGTCCACCGACCGTTAACCGGTGCGCCACCGGGCCGGGCCGGAGCCGTGCGGCCGCACCGCCCCGTGCACCGCCGCACCGGACGCGGCCGCGGCGAGCGGCCCCACGCCGCCGATCACCGAGCCGGTGAGGTGCTCCCCGGCGGGCCGTGCGGCGGGGCCCCGGCCCCCGGGGAGGGGCCGGGACGAGGTGATGAGACGGGTTTCGGACCGGCGTCAACGTGAGGCGCGCCACGTGACCGCGCGGAGGACTCGCGTACGCTGACGCACTACTCGACCCTCCACACCGGGCCGGACGCTTCCCCGGCGTCCCGGCATTCCCCCCGGCGGCGGTGCGAGCGCAACAGGAGGTGTGTACATGTCCGGGACGACCACGGCCGGAGCCACCAGGGCGGCGGACGTCCCCCGGCAGAGACCGCGACGGACAGGACCGGCCGGCCCGGGCGGCGGCCCTTCCGCACCGGGCGGCGGCGCGAGCCGCTGGACCGTGCTGGTCGTGCTGTGCGCCAGCCTGCTCCTGGTGGCCGTCGACGCGACGGTGCTGCACGTCGCCGTCCCCGCGGTCTCCCGGGCGCTGCGGCCCGGCGCCATCGAGCTGCTGTGGATCGTCGACGCCTACCCGCTGGTCTGCGCCTCCCTGCTGATCCTCTTCGGCACCCTCGGCGACCGGATCGGGCGGCGCAGGGTGCTGCTGTGCGGCTATGCCGTCTTCGGCGTGGCCTCGGCGCTGGCGGCGTACGCGCACACCCCCGGGGTACTGATCGCGGCGCGCGCCCTGCTGGGGGTCGGCGGCGCGATGATCATGCCCGCGACCCTGTCGATACTGCGCCAGGTCTTTCCCGACCGCCGCGAACGGGCGCTGGCCATCGGCGTGTGGAGCGCGGTCGCCGCGGTCGGCGCCGCGGTGGGACCACTGGTCGGAGGCCTCCTGCTGGAGCATTTCTGGTGGGGCTCGGTCTTCCTGGTCAACATCCCGCTGATGCTGCTGTGCATCCCGCTCGGGCGCCGTCTGCTGCCGGAGTCCACCGGCGACCGGAACGGCCCCTGGGACGTGGTCGGCGCCCTGGTGGCCGCCGCCGGGCTGGGCGCGCTGATCCTGGGTGTGAAGCGGGCGGGCGGCGGCGAGGCGCTCCACCCGGGCACGCTGGTGCCGCTGGCGCTGGGCGCGGTGCTGCTCGCGTTCTTCGTACACCGCCAGCTCCGCCGCCGCCACCCCCTGGTGGACTGTGCCACCCTGGCCCGGCCCGCCTTCGGGACGGCGGTGGCCTGCATCGTGCTGACGGTGCTGGCGCTGGTGGGCCTGGCGCTGATCGCGGCCCAGTACCTCCAGCTGGTCCTCGGGCTCACCCCCCTGCAGACCGGACTGCGGCTGCTGCCGCTCAGCCTCGCCGCGATCGCCGCCGGGCTGGCCGGCTCCCGGCTGCTGCGCAGGCTGGGGCCGCGCGTCATGGTGCTCATGGGCTTCCTGCTCACCGCCGCCGCGGTGCTGTCGCTGACCGGCGCCGGCCTGCGGGACGAGCCGGCCCTGCTCGTCTGCGGCTTCGTAGTGCTGGGCTTCGGGCTGGAGACGACGCTGTTCGGCGCGTACGAGTCGATGCTCAGTGAGGCCCCGGCCCACCAGGCGGGCGGCGCCGCCGCGATCGGCGAGACCGCATACCAGCTCGGCGCGGGGATGGGCATCGCGGTCCTGGGCACCGTCATGAACGCCGCCTACGCCCCCGGGGTGCGGCGGACGGCCGGTGTGCCGGAGGCGGCCGGGGAGGACGCGGCCCACTCGCTGGGCGCGGCGTACGAGGTCGCCGAACGGCTCGGCGGACCGGCCGGCGAGGCACTGCGCGAGGCGGCGCGGGAGTCGTTCGTCCACGGGCTGCACGTGGCGCTGCTGGTCAGCGCCGGACTTCTGCTGCTCGGCGCACTGGCCGCGCTGCGGCTGCCGCGCGCGATGGTGGGAGCCCCGGGACGGGACGGGGATCCGGACGGGGCTCCGGGCGGGGATCCGGGCGGGGATCCGGGCGCGGGTTTCGGGAAGAGGACGCCGAAGGAGCCGGACCGGGTGGACCGGGGCGCCGCCCCCGCACGGGCCTGCGCGTCCCCGGCACCTGCCGAGTTGCCCGGGCAGCCGGGCGGACCCCTCTTGTCCAGCGGGATTACCCGGCCGTAACGTCGGGCGCGACCCTCGAAGACCCCCAGCCGGAGGCCACCGTGTCCAGCTCCGCCCCGCCCCCCTTCGATCCCGCCGACCCCCTAGGCCTGGACGACCTGCTCGCCCCCGATGAGAAGGCGGTGCGCGACACCGTCCGCTCCTGGGCCGCCGACCGGGTGCTGCCGCACATCGCCGAGTGGTACGAGCGCGGCGAGCTGCCCGGCATCCGGGAGCTGGCCCGCGAACTCGGCTCGATCGGCGCCCTGGGCATGTCGCTTCAGGGATACGGCTGCGCGGGCGCGTCCGCCGTCCAGTACGGGCTGGCCTGCCTGGAGCTGGAGGCCGCCGACTCCGGCATCCGCTCGCTGGTCTCGGTGCAGGGCTCGCTGGCGATGTACGCCATCCACCGCTACGGCTCCGAGGAGCAGAAGCGGCGCTGGCTGCCGAGCATGGCGTCCGGCGAGGCCATCGGCTGCTTCGGGCTCACCGAGCCCGACCACGGCTCCGACCCGGCCGGGATGCGCACCCATGCCAAGCGGGACGGAGGCGACTGGGTGCTCAGCGGCCGCAAGATGTGGATCACCAACGGCTCGGTGGCCTCGGTCGC
The DNA here is from genome assembly GCF_043660855.1 of Streptomyces shinuiensis. Taxonomy (NCBI): domain Bacteria; kingdom Bacillati; phylum Actinomycetota; class Actinomycetes; order Kitasatosporales; family Streptomycetaceae; genus Streptomyces; species Streptomyces shinuiensis. The sequence goes on from NZ_JBIHML010000001.1 coordinate 4,874,511, forward strand.
CGTCGTCTGGGCCCGCACCGACGAGGGCGTGCGCGGCTTCGTCGTGCCCACCGACACCCCCGGCTTCTCCGCGCCCGAGATCAGGCACAAGTGGTCCCTGCGCGCCTCGGTCACCAGCGAACTGGTCATGGACGGCGTACGGCTGCCCGCCGACGCGGTGCTGCCGGAGGTCACCGGACTGCGCGGCCCGCTGAGCTGCCTGAACCACGCCCGCTACGGCATCGTCTGGGGCGCGATGGGCGCGGCCCGCTCCAGCTTCGAGGCGGCCCTGCGGTACGCGCGCACCCGTGAGCAGTTCGGCCGGCCGATCGGCGGCTTCCAGCTCACCCAGGCCAAGCTCGCCGACATGGCGCTGGAGCTGCACAAGGGCATCCTGCTCGCCCACCATCTGGGGCGGCGGATGGACGCCGGCAGGCTGCGCCCCGAGCAGGTCAGCTTCGGCAAGCTCAACAACGTGCGCGAGGCGATCGAGATCTGCCGGACCTCCCGCACGATCCTGGGCGCCAACGGGATCTCCCTGGAGTACCCGGTGATGCGGCACGCCACGAACCTGGAGTCGGTGCTGACCTACGAGGGCACCGTGGAGATGCACCAGCTGGTGCTGGGCAAGGCGCTCACCGGCGTCGACGCGTTCCGGTGAGTACCTCGCCCGGCGCCGGTGCCGCGCCGGTCAGCTCTGGTTGAAGAAACCGTCGGGGCTGCGGCGCTCCTGGCCGCTGATCACCTGGTAGTCGGGAGGGGTCAGCAGGAACACGCGCGTGGCCACGCGCTCGATCGAACCGCGCAGGCCGAAGGTCAGGCCGGCGGCGAAGTCGACGACCCGCTTGGCGTCGGCGGGCTCCATGGCCGTGAGGTTCACGATCACCGGGATGCCCTCCCGGAAGAGCTCGCCGATGCCCCGGGCGTCCCGGAAGCCGTCGGGGGTGACCGTCGCGATCCGGGTGCCCTGGTCCTGGGCGGTCTCGGCGGTCACGCGCACCCGGGGGTCGGTGACCCAGGCGTCACGGGTGTCCTCGGGCTCGGAACCCTCGGCGTACTCGTCGTCGTAGTAACGCATCTCGCTGTCGTCGACGAGGCCCAGCCAGGCACTCGCCTTGCGCACCGATCCCATGGACGCCTCCTCTCACATGCACGGTCCACCGTGTCTGGCAGCGCCTCCGCCGCGGGGCCCGCACCCCTATCGTCGTCCATGATGCTGACAACGCGCCAAACAGTTACCCGTTCCGCACGGGATTCGTGACGGTTCTGGTGCACAGGACGCGCGTGGCGCGCCCCCCGCGGCGAGGGCCGGGAGCCTGTGGAGGCGGTGACGCGGCGCCGAACCGGGCGGCCCCGCCGGACGGGTGGTCACCAAGGGCATACGGGTGAAGTGCCCGGTATCGTGACGCGCACTCATGCGTCAGGGGTAACGGGGGGAAACTTGTTCGGCATCGTCAGGCCGTGCCGTCACCGGCTGGGCGAGCGGCTGCTGAGCGCCTGGACCGCGCACCTGTGCGGGCTCTGCCTCGCGCTGCGCGGCGACCACGGCCAGTTCGCGCGCGTCGTCACCAACTACGACGGGGTCGTCGTCTCCGCGCTGACCGAGGCGCAGACACCGCGCCCGGCGGACGGCTCCGGCGCCCTGCGGCGCACCGCGGGCCCGTGTCCGCTGCGCGGTATGCGCACCGCCTCCGTGGCCCGCGGTGAGGGCGCCCGGCTGGCCGCGGCGGTGTCCCTGGTGCTGGCCTCGGTCAAGGTGCGCGACCATGTCGCCGACGGGGACGGGGCCATGGCGCACCGTCCGGTCGCGGCGGCGGCCCGCAGGGTCGCGGCCGGCTGGGACCGGGCGGGTGCGCGCACCGGCGCCGAGCTGGGCTTCGACACCGCGGTGCTGACCGGGGCCGCCCTGCGGCAGCCGCTGGTGGAGGCCGCGACGGGCCCGGGCGGTTCGCTGGTGGCGGTCACCGAGCCGACCGGGGCCGCCACCGCCGCCGCCTTCGCCCACACCGCCCGCCTCGCCGGCCGGCCCGGCAACGCGGAGCCGCTGGCCGAGGCCGGGCGACTCTTCGGGCGGCTGGCGCATCTGCTGGACGCCGTCGAGGACCTGGCCGCCGACGAGGAGGCGGGCGCGTGGAACCCGGTCGCCGTCACCGGCACCCCCCTGCCGGAGGTGCGCAGACTGTGCGACGACGCCGTGCACGGCGTACGACTGGCCCTGCGGGACGTGGAGTTCGCGGACGAGGAGGGCGCCGAACTGGTGCGGGCGCTGCTGGGCCGCGAGTCGGGACACGCGGTGGACCGGGTCTTCGCGGCGGCGCGTGTCCACCCGCCGCGACCGGGGCATCCGGAGTCTCCCGGTCGTCCGGGGTGTCCTGGAACGCTGTTTCCCGGCCCATCGCGCCGCCGGGGTGCGGTGGCCGGATGCGCGGTGTGGACGGGACTGTTCTGCACCGGGCAGATTTGCTGCCGCAAGGAGTACGAGGATCCCTGGGCAGGGCGCAGGCGCAAGGGTCTGTGCCGTTCCTGCGACTGCTCCGGATGCTGTGACTGCTGCGAGTGCTGCGGCAACTGCGGTGACTGCTGCGGATGCCGCAACGGCTCGGGAGGTCCGGGTGGTTCCGGGGGTGCCGACGGAGGATGCGACTGCAACTGCGGCTGCGGAGGCTGCGACTGACGGCGGCTCATGTCCGCTATACGGGGTGGCCGGTGCGCTGAGCGATGCGACTTGGCGCAACGGCACCCTTGCGCGCACGGATCGAACGTGTGAATACTCCGTCCCGGTGCTTGTCAGGGACGCGTCGCACAGCGTGTCCCCGGCGACTCCGTGTGCCCGCGCCCCATCGCGGGTCCCCCCCATTTCCTTCACAGGAGGAACAGCCAGTGAAGACCGAGCGCACCTCCCCCCACGGCGCTTCCGCCAGACGAGGCCGCATCCGCCTGATCGCCGCGGCCTCCGCCGTCATCGCCGCCGCGGCCATGGCCCTGCCGACCTCGGCGAGCGCCGCTCCCACCCCCTCGCCCGCGGCCCAGGTCGCCATGGCGGACAAGGCGATGAAGACCGCGGACGTCGGCGGGACCGCCTGGTACACCGACAAGGCGACCAACACCCTGGTCGTCACGGTGGACAGCACCGTCAGCCAGGCCGAGATAGCCAAGATCAAGAAGACCGCCGGCGCGGGCGCGGACGCCATCCGCATCGAGCGCACCTCCGGCAAGTTCAACAAGCTGATCTCCGGTGGCGACGCCATCTACCGCAGTGGTGGCGGGCGCTGCTCGCTGGGCTTCAACGTCCGCAGCAGCAACGGAACGCAGTACTTCCTGACCGCAGGCCACTGCACCGACGGCTACCCGTCCTGGTCCTCCAGCGCCGGCTACCTCGGGCCGACGGTCGGATCCAGCTTCCCGGTCAACGACTACGGCCTCGTCCGCCACGACAACTCGCAGTCCAAGCCGGGCGCGGTCGGCGGCCAGGACATCGCCCGCGCCGCCAACCCGTCCGTGGGCCAGACCGTCTACCGGCGCGGCAGCACCACCGGCACCCACAGCGGCCGCGTCACCGGCCTGAACGCCACGGTCAACTACGGTGGCGGCGACGTCGTCTACGGCATGATCCAGACCAACGTCTGCGCCGAGCCCGGCGACAGCGGCGGCCCGCTGTACTACGGCTCCACCGCCTACGGTCTGACCTCCGGCGGCAGTGGCAACTGCACCTGGGGCGGCACGACCTTCTACCAGCCGGTCGTGGAGGCGCTGAACGCGTACGGCGTGAGCGTCTACTGACCTCACCGCCTCCGAGCCCCCGTCCGGCCGCGCCGGGCGGGGGCTCCGCCTTGTCCGCCTTGTCCGCCATGTTCGCCGTGTCCGCCGGGCGGGCCCGGCGTGCCGGACGGCGCCGACGCGGGGATGATGGCGGAGTCGGCCATCACCCTCCGGTGCGGTACGGGCACTCTCCGTGTGTAGTCCCGCCGGTCCAGGAAAGGATGACCGAGCCGGACATTCCTCCGGGGCCGCCCCCCACAGGCGGCCCCACCCCCCACGGGAGGCACTGTGCTGAAACACCGACGGACACTCACGCGGCGCATCGCCATCGCGGGCGTGGGCGTGGCGGCGATGCTCTCCGCCCCCCTCGCCCCGGCGAGTGCGGACACCCCGGCCCCCGTCGCGCCCAGACCGCTCACCCCCACCGCCGCGGGCCGGCTGGCCTCGACACTGGCCGGCGACCTCAAGGACGACATGGCGGGCGCCTACTACGACGCCGAGGGGCGCAAACTGGTGGTCAACGTCCTCAGCGGAACGGGAGCGGAGAAGGTCCGGCAGGCCGGTGCCGAGCCCCGGATCGTCAAGCACTCCCTCGCCCGGCTCGGCGCCGTGCAGAAGGACCTCACGGCCAAGAGCGTCCCCGGTACCGCGCGCGCCGTCGACCACCGGCTCAACAAGGTCGTCGTCACCGCGGACAGCACGGTCGGGGAAGAGGCGCTGGCCGATCTGAGGAAGCGGGTGGCCGAGCGGGGCGACATGGCGGTCCTCAGGCAGGCCGAGGGGAGGTTCGCCCCCCTGGGCCTGGGCGGCGACGCGATCTGGCGCGGGGACGGCGCGCGCTGCTCGCTCGGCTTCAACGTGGTCAGGAACGGCATGCCGTACTTCCTCACCGCGGGTCACTGCGCCCGGCTCTTCGACCGCTGGGCCGCCGCCCGCTCCGGGCGGAGCGTGGGGATCACCGTGGCGAGCGAGTTCCCCGGCGACGACCACGCACTGGTGCGGTACACCACCCGTACGGACCACCGGAGCCGGGTGAACCTGTACGACGGGTCCAGTCGCGCCATCACCCGGGCCGCCGATCCCATCGTCGGCCAGCAGGTGCGGCGCAGCGGCAGCACCACGAAGGTCCACGACGGCGAGGTCACGGCGGTGAACGTCTCCGTGACCTACCCGCAGGGCAGGGTCGACGGGCTGATCCAGACCGACGTCTGCGCCGAGCCCGGCGACAGTGGCGGCCCGCTGTACTCCGGCACCACCGGCCACGGCCTGACCTCCGGCGGACGCGGGAACTGCTCGCGGGGAGGTGAGACCTTCTACCAGCCGCTGACCGAGGCGCTGCGCGACCACGGCGCCCGGGTCGGCTGACCGCCCCGCCCACGGCCCGGTCCCGTCTCCCCTCGGGAGACGGGACCGGGCCGTTGCGGGGCCGCGTACCGGGCGACGCCGGCCGGTACGTTCCGGGGCGGTCAGCGGGACTCGGCCGCGACCAGCTCCGCGATCTGTACGGCGTTGAGCGCCGCGCCCTTGCGGAGGTTGTCGCCGGCGCAGAACAGTGCCAGACCGTGCTCGGCGGTCTCGTCGGCGCGGACGCGGCCCACGTAGGTCGGGTCCTGGCCGGCCGCCTGCTGCGGGGTGGGAACGTCGGAGAGGACCACGCCGGGGGCGCCCTCCAGCAGCTCCCGGGCGCGCTCGGGGCTGATCGGCCGCTCGAAGCGGGCGTTGATCTGGAGCGAGTGGCCGGTGAAGACCGGCACGCGCACACAGGTGCCCGAGACCTTCAGTTCCGGGATGCCGAGGATCTTGCGGCTCTCGTTGCGGAGCTTCTGCTCCTCGTCGGTCTCGCCCAGCCCGTCGTCCACGATGGAGCCCGCCATCGGCAGCACGTTGAAGGCGATGGGCCGCACGTACTTGTCGGGCTCGGGGAACTCGACCGCGGAGCCGTCGAAGGCCAGGCGGGTGGCGTCGCCCTCGACCGCCTTGCGGGTCTGTTCGTCCAGCTCGGCGACGCCGGCCAGACCGCTGCCGGACACCGCCTGGTAGGTGGCCACGACCAGGGCGGTCAGCCCGGCCTCGGCGTGCAGCGGCCGCAGCACCGGCATGGCGGCCATGGTGGTGCAGTTGGGGTTGGCGATGATGCCCTTGGGACGCTCGGCGGCGGCCTGCGGGTTCACCTCGGAGACCACCAGCGGGACCTCGGGGTCCAGCCGCCAGGCGGAGGAGTTGTCGATGACCACGGGCCCGGCCGCGGCCACCTTCGGGGCCAGGGCCTTCGAGGTCGAGCCGCCCGCGGAGAACAGCACGATGTCCAGCCCCGTGTAGTCGGCCGTGGCGGCGTCCTCGACGGTGATCTCGCCGTCCTTCCAGGGCAGCGTCCGTCCGGCCGAGCGAGCCGAGGCGAACAGCCGGAGCTGCTCCACCGGGAAGTCGCGCTCGGCCAGGATCTCGCGCATCACTCCGCCGACCTGGCCGGTGGCTCCGACGATGCCGATTCTCATGGGGCTCCTTCTGTCGTGCGTGTCCCGCTGCGTCAACCCTCTACCCTGCCCTGCCGGACGCACGTGCGCCAACTTCCTTTGGCGCACGTCACACCCGGAGCGGGCGCGGAAAGAGGCGGGAAAGAGGCGGTGGAACGCGCGGAGGCGGCGGCCGCCCGAGGGCGGCCGCCGCCTCGTGACCGGGCCCCGGCCGTCACTTCGGGGCCCGGTGCCGGTCCGGCGTCAGTGCGGGCAGTTGCCGCGGAACTCCTCGATCTGGAAGTCGGGCCGCGGCAGCGGGCACAGGAACTGCTCGTAGCGGGTGTCGTTGTCCACGAAGCGCTTCAGCCAGGAGATGCTGTACTTCGCGATCTCGGTGTCCGGGGTGTTCGGGGTGAAGTGCGTGGCGTTGTTGAGCTCCATGTACGCCCGGTCCGTGGAGGAGGGCAGGCTCTCGTAGAAGGGCTCGGCGTGCGAGCGCACCGAGGCGATGCTGTCGCCGTCGGCGCCGACGATGAAGGTCGGGACGGTGATCTCGTACCAGGTCTTGTCGAGGTTCCAGGGGGTGAGCGGGATCGCGGCCTTCAGGGACGGCCGGTCCTTGGCGGCCTCCAGGCTGCCTCCGCCGCCCATGGAGTGGCCCATGACGGCCAGGCGGCTGCTGTCGATGCGGCCGCGGACCGAGCTGCGCTGGGTCAGGTAGTCCAGCGCGGCCAGCAGCTGGTCGCCGCGGCTGGCGGGCTGGTCGTAGCGGCTGTTGGTGTCGATGGTGAAGACCACGAAGCCCTGCGAGGCCAGGCGGGGGCCGTACCAGGCCATGCTGGACTGGCTGGCGGTGTAACCGGGGGAGATCGCGACCGCGCCGAAGGTGCCGTCGCCGGTGGTGGTCGGGTAGTAGATCGTCCCGCCGCCGAAGCCGGACACCAGGGAGGACACCCGGTCCTCGGAGACGGAGTAGGGGCCGCGGTCGGCCTCGATGCTCCGCTCGGTCGGGTCCGGACCGCGCTCGTAGGGGTTCTCGGCGGCCTGGACTGCGGCCGTGGCGGCGCCGGCGTCCTGGGCGGCCTGGGCGGTGGGCAGGGCGGCGCCCACGCCGCCCAGGACCATGGCCAGAGCCACGCCCAGCTTCGTCAGGCGGCGGGGGGCGCGCCCGCGGTGTCTGGCTGCCGTGCCCGGGGTCGTGTCGTGCTGCTGCTGCGGCTCCATGTTGACCCTTTCCAGGTGTGTGAGGGGTGACCTTCTGGGGTCGGACGGATGCATCGTGGTGCGGGAGCACGCGGCTCCGCATCGGTGAAACCGCCGGTCCCGGCCGGGACCCGGTGCGTACGCGGCGGGCATCGCGGGCGCGGCGCCGGAACCATTGACGTACCGGTCGGTATGCCGCGAGGATAAGCAAGCGCTTAGTCGTGGCCCGTGAAGGAGATCCCGTGCCCCCTGCGAACGCCCCCGTGACCGACCCGGACGAACTGCGCCGACGTACCCAGGCGCTGCTCGCGGAGCACGATCCGGCCGTCACCGAACCACTCGACTTCCTCCGCGCCCGCTACGACGCGGGGCTGGCCTGGGTGCACTTCCCCCACGGCCACGGCGGACTCGACGCGCCCCGCGCCCTCCAGGCCGTCGTCGACGCAGAGCTGGCCGCCGCCGCTGCCCCCGGCAACGACCCCGGCCGCAACGGCATCGGCCTGGGCATGGCCGCGCCGACGATCCTGCGCTACGGCACCGAGGAGCAGAAGAAGCGCTTCCTGCGCCCGCTGTGGACCGGTGAGGAGGTGTGGTGCCAGCTGTTCAGCGAGCCCGGAGCCGGCTCCGACCTGGCGGCGCTGGCCACCCGGGCGCTACGCGACGGCGACTCCTGGGTGGTGGACGGCCAGAAGGTATGGACCTCCAGCGCGCACAACGCCCGCTGGGCCATCCTGATCGCCCGCACCGACCCGGACGTCCCCAAGCACCGCGGCATCACCTACTTCGTCTGCGACATGACCGATCCCGGGGTCGAGGTGCGGCCGCTGCGCCAGATCACCGGTGAGGCGGAGTTCAACGAGGTCTTCCTCACCGGCGTCCGCGTCCCCGACACCCACCGGCTCGGCGGAGCGGGGGAGGGGTGGAAGGTCGCCCAGACCACCCTCAACAACGAGCGCGTCGCCATCGGCGGCCAGCGCATGCCGCGCGAGAGCGGCATGGCCGGCAAGGTCGCCGCAACCTGGCGCGAGCGCCCCGAACTGCGCACCCACGGCCTCCACCAGCGGCTGCTGTCGGGCTGGGTCGGCGCCGAGGTCGCCCGGCTCGCCGGTGAACGGCTGCGCCAGCAGCTCACCGCGGGCCACCCCGGCCCCGAGGGCGCCGGGATGAAGCTCGCCTTCGCCCGCCTGGCGCAGGAGCTCGGCGGCCTGGAGGTCGAACTGCTGGGCGAGGAGGGCCTGTCCTACGACGACTGGACCCTGCGCCGGCCCGAGGCCGTGGACTTCACCGGCCGCGAGGCCGGCTACCGCTATCTGCGCGCCAAGGGCAACTCCATCGAGGGCGGCACCTCGGAGATCCTGCGCAACATCATCGCCGAGCGGGTGCTGGGACTGCCCGCCGAGCCCCGCACCGACAAGGACCTCCCCTGGAAGGAGCTGGCCCGATGACGGACCTTCTCTACTCGGAGATCGAGGAGGAGCTGCGCGCCAGCGTCCGCGCGCTGCTGGCCGACCACTGCCCGCCCGAGAACACCCTGGCCCGCTGCGAGACGGGAGAGCCCTACGACCGGGGGCTGTGGCGGAGCCTCGCCCGCGACCTGGGCGCGGCCTCCCTTGCGGTGCCGGAGGAGGCGGGCGGCGCCGGGGCCTCGGTGCGCGAGGCCGCCGTGGTGCAGGAGGAGCTGGGCCGGGCGGCGGCGCCGACGCCGTACCTGGGCAGCGCGGTCCTGGCCACCACCGCACTGCTCGCCCTGGAGGGCGAGGACGGCGGTGAGGCCGCGAAGCCGCTCGCCTCCCTCGCCGCCGGTGAGCGCACCGCCGCACTGGCGGTGCCGCTCTCCGCTATGCCCGGTACCGGAGTCTTCCCCCGCGCCGTACGGGCCGACAGCGCGGGCACCCTGACCGGCGCCGTCACCTCGGTCGCCGACGCCGCGGCCGCCGACGTCCTGATCGTTCCGGCCGAGGGGCGGGACGGGCCGGGGCTGTACGCGGTGGAGGCCACGGCCGCCGCACTGGCCGTCGTACCGCGCACCTCCCTCGACCTCACCCGCCCGGTGGCCGACGTGACGTTCACCGGTACCGCCGCCCGGCGGCTCGCCGGTGCGGAGCAGGCCCCCGCAGCGCTGGAGCGCGCGCTGCTGACCGGCGCCGGACTGCTGGCCTCCGAGCAGCTCGGCATCGCCGAGTGGTGTCTGACCGCCACCGTCGCGTACCTGAAGGACCGGCGGCAGTTCGGGCGGCAGCTCGGCTCGTTCCAGGCGCTCAAGCACCGGCTGGCCGACCTCTGGCTGGAGGTGGTCGGGGCGCGGGCCGCCGCCCGGTACGCCGCCGGCACCCTCGCCACCGGCGACCCGGACGCCCCCGTGGCCGTCGCGGTGGCCGCCTCCCACTGCGGGGAGCTGGCGGTACGGGCGGCCGAGGAGTGCGTCCAGCTCCACGGCGGCATCGGCATGACCTGGGAGCACCCGGCGCATCTGTACCTCAAGCGCGCCAAGGCCGACCAGATCGCGCTGGGCACCCCCGACCGCCACCGCGCCGCTCTCGCCGCGCTGGTGGACCTGCCGGCACCGGTGGGCTGAGAACGGAGGCGGCGTCCGCGGCGGGCGCGCGGGGGCCGGGAGCGGGAGGGGGCTCCCGGCCTCCCCGCGTCCGGACGAGGGGCGCCGGTGTCGCGGGGCGGTGCGATGATCGCGCGCCATGGGGAGCCTGCGGAACAGAGGACGGCACAGGGAGACCGTCGACGTCCACCTCGTGCTGCGGCGCGGCGAGGAGGTGCTGCTCGCGCGCCGGACCGGCACCGGTTACGCGGACGGCCTGCTGAACGCGCCGTCCGGCCACGCCGAGGACGGCGAGAACGTGCGGGAGGCGGTGATCCGGGAGGCGTACGAGGAGATCGGGCTGCGTCTCGCGCCCAGCGGCGGGGCGCCGTGGCTGAGGTGCAGCACGGGCATGCGGCCTGCCGCGGAGCGGCCCGGGGCCGACGGGGTGGTCGCGGTCATGGAGGCGTCCTCTTGGACCGGATCGGTTCATGGTGATTCAAATTCGAACCGCTTGCTCGTGGCGAACGTACAGCTTGGTTTGAATTTGAACAACAGCGTACGATGGGGGCATGAAGGAGCCCCGATGGCTGGACGAGCTGGAGATGGCGGCCTGGCAGGGTTTCCTCGAAGCCGGCAACCGCGTCACCCGACGGCTGGAGCAGCAGCTCAGGGACGAGGCGGGCCTGTCCCACCCGCAGTACGAGATCCTGGTCCATCTCGCCGAGGCCCCCGGCGGCGAGATCCGTATGACCGAACTGGCCGAACGGCTGGTCACTTCCAAGAGCGGCCTGACCTACCAGGTCGGCCGGCTGGAGAGGCGCGGTCTGGTGCGGCGCCGCGCCTGCCCCACCGATGTCCGCGGCGTCTTCGCCGCCCTCACCGAGGAGGGGCGCGAACTGCTGCGCACCGCGGCCCCCGGCCATGTGGCGGCGGTACGCGAGGCGCTCATCGACACCCTCGACCGCGAGGAACTCGCCGTCCTGGCGCGGGTGCTGGGTGAAGTCGGCCGGCGGCTGCGTGACTGAGCGGACGGCACGGAACGCCGCAGCGGGTCCCGACGCCGTACGGCGTCGGGACCCGCTGCGGCGTTGCCCGGCCCGGTCAGCCGTACAGCTTGTCCACCGCCGTGCGCGTCGTCTCCTCGAACTCCTCCACCGGAGCGTGCTCGAAGGTGCCCATCTGACCCCAGGCGACGACCGTGACGGTGCGCCCGTCGCGACCCACGCCGAACAGGTGGATCCCGTACTCGGACTCCGGCGGGGCGGTGTGGACGCCGTAGACGTGGGCGCCCTCCTCGACATCGATGCGGCCGTAGTCCTTCCACTGGGCGGACGCCTCCGGGTACCGCTCCTGGAAGTCCGCCGCGCAGTCGCGCACCGACGCCTCCGCCTCGGCGGCCAGCCCGCGCGCCGCGCCGATGCCGGCGGTCCGCACCGTGACCTGTACGGCCCCGGTGTCGTACTCCGTGTGGAACCGCCGGTGCCAGGAGTCCTGTTCGGGCAGGATCCCCTCCAGGCAGAAGACCGGGGACTGCGGAAGCCCCCGGGCGGCCTCGCCCGCGTACCAGGGCGAGAACGGGTGCGGCGGAAGCTGCCCGGGGGAGAGGAAGGCGGGTACGCCGGTCCGTGCGGGCCCGGCCTGCGCCGTGCCCGGGAAGGCCAGCGTCACGGCCGCGGCGGCCGCCGCCGTCACGGCGGCGGCGAAGCGGGTGCGGCGGGTGCGGATGGGCATCATCTGCGTCCTTTCGGTCGGCGGCCGGTCGTCAGGTTGTCGGCGACCCGGCACCACGAGCCTGGGACGCCCCGTCACACGGCGGCAACACATTCCGGAACAAGCGGGACGCGGGAACGTTCGCGCCTAGGCTGACCTGTGGAAACGCGCGTGCCTGGAACGCGCTTCCGGAACGGCGCGGACGAGGGGGACGCCATGGGGGCCGCACGGGAGACGGAGGAGTTCGCCTCCTTCCTGAGGGAGTTGAAGGAGCGGTCGGGCCACAGCTACGGCACGCTGGCTCGACGGCTGCACACCAGCACCTCCACACTGCACCGGTACTGCAACGGCCGGGCGGTACCGGCGCGGTACGCCCCGGTGGAACGGCTGGCGAGACTGTGCGGCGCGACCCCTGAGGAGCTGCTGGAACTGCACCGGCGGTGGATGCGGGCCGACGCGCTGCGCGGAAGGGAACCGGGGCGGCCGGGCCCGGCGGCCGGGCCCGTTCCCGAAGCCCGCTCCGGTTCCGTGCCCGTGCCGGACTCCGCCCCCCGGCGGAGCGGATTCCGGCCGTGGCCACCGTCCGCCGTGCCTGCCGTGCCTGCCGTGATCGCCGTACTCGCCGTGGTCCTCGCCGCCGCGGCGTACCTCCTCCCCGACCGCACCGGCCTGGAGCGCCGCGCCGCGGACGGGCCCGCCGCCTCCGCGCCGGGGACCGACGGCGGCACCGCCGCCTTACCGTCCCCCTCCGCGTCCCGTTCCGCCCGGCCCCCCTCCCCGGCACCGGCCTCGTCCGGGAGGGGCGGGGACACCGGAGGCGGCGCGAAGCCGGGCCGCACCCCGCGGGCGGACTCCTCCCGGATGCCGAACGGCGGCGACCGCGAGCGCGGCGGTGTGCCGGGAGCGGCCCCGCTGAGCTGGTCCGCCCGTTCCCATGTGTGGCGGCACGGCTGCGGCCACCGCTATCTGATCGACTCACCGCCCTCCCGGGTCCCCCCGCCCCCGGTCGAGCAGGACGCGGTCGGCTGGGCCCGCTCCCTGGGGGCCGTGCACGCCGGTGAGACCATCGTGGAGGCCACTGTGTACGGCACCGGGCCCGCCCCCGTCGTGGTGGAGGCCCTGCACATCCGGGTGGCCGACCGCCGCGCCCCCCTGGGCCGGCAGGTCTACCGGATGGACGACGGCTGCGGCGGATCCCTCACCCCGGCCGCCTTCACAGCCGACCTGGACGCCCGCCGCCCGCTCGCCGAACCCGTGGACGGCTACGACGGGGAGGGCGGCGGACAACTGCCCGCCACCCGCCTGCCGTACCGCGTCACCGCCGACGACCCCCTGGCACTGCGCGTCGAGGCGGGGACGGACGGCTGCGACTGCGACTGGTACATCGAACTGGAGTGGAGCAGCGGCGACGACAGCGGCACCCTCCGTATCGACGACGGCGGCCGGCCCTTCCGCACCAGCGGCACGGAGGGCCGGCCGGAGTACCGCTGGGCGCTGGAGACCGGGACCTGGGAGCGCGGCTGACACGCTGGTGCACAATCGACGCACCCCGCGCACCCCGCGCACCCGATGTTCCGACCCCGCCGCAGGAGAAGTGCCGTGCCACTGAGACTCACCGTCGACCCGGACGCCCCCACCGCCCCCTACGAGCAGGTGCGCGCCCAGATCGCCGAACAGGCCCGCGGCGGCGGGCTGCCGGTCGGCCACCGGCTGCCCACCGTGCGCGGACTCGCCGAGGAGCTGGGACTGGCGGCCAACACGGTGGCCAAGGCATACCGCGCGCTGGAGGCCGACGGGGTGATCGAGACCCGGGGCCGCCACGGCAGCTTCATCGCCGCCACCGGGGGCGCCGCCGCCCGCGAGGCCGCGGCGGCGGCGCGGGCGTACGCCCAGCGGGCCCGGCGCCTGGGGCTGGACCGGGCCGCCGCGCTCGCCGCCGCTGAGGAGGCGATCGGCGCCGAGTACGGCCGGCGGGACTGACGTCTCAGCCCGTCTCCAGCCGCTCCCGGGCCGCCATCAGGGCGAAGCCCAGCAGGTTGAGCCCGTGCCAGCGCGCCGGGTCGGACGCCCGCTCGTCGTCGGCGGCCAGCCCGACACCCCAGATCCGGTCCAGCGGGCTGGCCTCCACCAGCACCCGTCCCCGCGTGGCGAGCAGGAACGTCCGCAGATCATCGCGCTGCCCGAACTTGTGGACACAGCCCTCGACCACGATGCCGAAGCGACGCCGGGCCCAGACCTCCTCGTCGAAACCCCGCACCACACGGCCCGCGGCCTTGGCCGCGCCCGGCTCCACCGCGGCCAGAATCCGCTCCCCGGCCGCCGCGTCGCCGAACAACCGCGCCTTGGCGGCCATCATCCAGTGCTCCGCGGTGGGATAGGGAACGCCGTCCACGGTGAACGGTGAGGGCCACCACTGGCTGAGGCACCACGGGCCGGGCGAGCCGTCGCGCCGTCCCCGGGGCGGAGTGTGCCCCCAGAAGTGGAGGTACTTGATCCGCTCTCCGCGCGCCTGCCGCCCGGCCAGCTCCGCCACCGGGTCGTCCACGCGCTCCTCGGACGCCTGCCGGGAAGGGATCAAAGGTACATCCCCTCGTCCGAACGGCCCGGTTGCGACGGCACCGAGGCCGGGCCCGAGCCGCGGCGCAGCGCGTACAGCTCGGCCAGGGTCGCCCCGTCGCGGCCGACGTCCTCCTCGGTGCCGAGCCAGTGCACGGCCTCCGCGCGTGTCAGCGGGCCGACCTCGATGCGGGCCAGGCAGCGGCCGGGACGGACGACCGCCGGGTGCAGCCGCTCCAGGTCCTCGTTGGTGGTCAGCCCGACCAGGACGTTGCGGCCCTGGCCCAGCAGCCCGTCGGTGAGGTTCAGCAGCCGGGACAGGGCCTGGCCGGTGGCGTGCTTGGCCTCGCCGCGGATCAGCTCGTCGCAGTCCTCCAGGAGCAGCAGCCGCCAGCGTTCCCGGCCCGGCCGGTCCGGGGTGCCGTCGTCCTCGCCGATGGCGATGTCCATCAGATAGCCGACCTCGTTGAACAGCCGCTCCGGGTCGAGCACGCAGTCCACCTGGCACCAGTCCTGCCAGGAGCGCGCCAGTGTCCGCAGGGCGGAGGTCTTGCCGGTGCCCGGCGGGCCGTGGAGCAGCAGCAGCCGCCCGGTGATGTCGTCCGGGGTGGTCTTCATCAGCCCGTCCATGGCCTCGGAGACCGGGGCGGTGTAGTTGCCGCGGATCTCCTCCCAGCTCCCGGCGGTGATCCGGCGGGTGGTGCGGTACGGGCCCCGCCGCGGGGAGTTGTACCAGAAACCCATGGTGACGTCGTCCGGCCGGGGCTCGGGCTCGTCCTCCGCGTCCTCCACCGCGGCCTTGAGCGTCCGCTCCGCCAGCTCCTCGCTGACGGCCGTCACGGTCACGTCGGCGCCGCGGGACCAGCGGGAGACCAGCACCGTCCAGCCGTCGCCCTCGGCCAGCGTCGCGCCGCGGTCGCCGTCGCGGGCCGAGCGCAGCACGGCCGCTCCCGGCGGCAGCAGGGCCATGCCCTTGCGCACCCGTTCCAGGGAGCGGCTGCGGGCGTGCGGCTGCTCGCCGGCGGTGAAGCGGCCCAGGAAGAGGGCGTCGATGACGTCGGAGGGGGAGTCGCTGTCGTCGATGTTGAGTCGGATGGGCAGCGACTCCTCGGTCGGCACGGCACGGCGGTCGGCACACATGCCCCCCATGATCCGGCACGGGGGGCATGTGCGCACGCAGGTTTCCGGCGCCTCGCCGGGGTTCGGCGGATGCTCAGCGCAGGACGACGGCCACGGCGAGGGCGGCCATCAGCAGGATCAGCAGTCCGGCGACGAGCGCCAGCACCCCGCGCGGCCCCCGGGCGGCGTCCCAGGAGCCCGGCGCGCCCCGGCGTCCGCTCCCTCCGCTCCCGCCGCCCTCGTCCTCACCGGACGCGGGCCGTACGGGCTCCGGCGAGGACGAGGGTGAGGGTGGGGCCGAGGGGGCGGAAGAGGAAGCGGCGGCGCGCGGCCCGCCGCCGGCCGCGGCCACGCGCAGCAGTCGTTCCGCCAGGGCGGCATCCGTACGCCCGGCCGGGTCCGCCCGCAGCAGCCCCTCCAGCACCGGCGCCAGCGCGCCCGCCCGCCGCATGGGCGGCAGATCGGCGTCGGTGTACGCGGCGAGGGAGCGCAGTGTCTCCCCGGGAGTGTCGCGGTGGAACGGCGAGACACCCTCCACGGCCAGGTACAGCACCACACCCAGGGCCCACAGGTCCGCGGCTGGGCCAGGGTCCTGGCCCCGTGTGCACTCCGGGGCGAGGAACTCGGGCCGGCCGACCGGCGCACCGGGCCGTTCGTGCGCCGTGTCGGCCTTCACCCGTGCGGTGCCGAAGTCGGTGAGGACGACCCTGTTGTCGTTTCCCAGCAGGATGTTGGACGGCTTGATGTCGCGGTGGGTGATACCCGCCTCATGGGCGCTGCGCAGCGCCGAGACGGCCTCGGCGCCGATCCGCGCGGCGCCGGCCGGGGACATCGGCCCGTCGGCCTCCAGCGCGGCGGCCAGCGACAGGCCCCGCACCAGTTCCATCACGATCCACAGGCGGCCGTCCTCGATTACCACGTCGTGGACGGTGGTGGCGTTGCGGTGGGAGATGCGCCCGGCGGTCATGGCCTCCCGCTCCAGACGGGAGTAGAGGACGCGCACCTCGGCCGGGGAGAGCTCCTCCGCGGCCCGCACCTCCTTGACCGCGACCTCGCGGCCCAGCACCTCGTCGCGCCCCTGCCAGACCACGCCCACCTCGCCGCGGCCCAGCTCGGCGGCGAGGCGGTAGCGGTCGGCGAGCAGCCGTCCGCTGTCACCTGTGCTCATCGTCGTCCCCCGTCCCCGGCCCCGCCACGGGGCCGGTCGGATGCCGTTGTCTCGTACGGTGTTCGTCAACCCCCTTGCGGGGAAGGTGGATCGAGTGCCGGAATACCCGTGGGTCACGGTCGGGAGATAGGGTTACCCTGCCCGGGCCGGGAGCCCTCGTTTGGGTGGGGAGTGTCATGGAACAGATAACGGTACGCAGCAGGGCGCGGATCCCTGCGATCCAGTGCGGGAGCGGTGCGACCGGTTCGCGCCTGGACCGGCACTTGAGCGTGCTGGCGGGGCCCGCCGTCTCCCAGGATGACACGGCGGAGGCGACCTTGCTCATGCGCGAACTGACCGCTCGCGACGCGGCGCACATGCGCTCCCGCAGCAGGGGCGCGCGCGTCTCCCTCTTCGCGCCGCTGCGGCGGCTGCGGCGCTCCCTCTTCGGAGGCCACGCCTAGCCACGCCCGGCCATGTTCGGAGCGCCCGGGCCGGAGCATGAAGGTTTCGGCCCAGGGCTCGGGGAGACCGGCCTCCCCGCGGCGGTCCGGGCGTCGCCGTCCGGCCCCGGCCGCATACCCGCGCCCTCCCGGCACCCCCGCTCCCGCGACCGGTGGCCGCCCGCCGCCGGAAAGGCCGGCTTCTCACAGCAGCGCCAGCTGCCCCTCCGGACCCTCCTCGCGATGGTCCAGCACGGAGGCCGGACGCCGCGCCCCCGGCGGCGCCGGCAGCACACCGGCCCCGCGCAGTGCGGACACCTCCACGGCCGGACGCCCGGCCAGCCGGCCGGTGAACCCGGCGCGGGCCTCGCGCAGCCCGTCGAGGAGGGTGAGCACGGTGATCAGCTCCAGCAGCTCCGAGGTCCACTGAGGCGGCCAGGCCCTCGGGCGCACCGCCTCCAGCGTGCCGGGCGCGTCCGGGGCCGCACGGCGGGCGAACCACTCGGCGAGCACCCGGACACCACCCGCCTCGAATTCCCAGGCGCCGCGCGCCACCGGCGCTATCCTGCCGTCCCCCACCCACAGCGCCTCCTCCTCCGCGTCGTGGCGCAGCGCGTCCGGGGCCGGGTGCTCGGGCAGTGTGGCCCGTACGTAGGGGCGCCGCCCGCCCGGCAGCCGCGGGCGGGCGCCGTCGCCGCAGCGGGCGCCACGGGTGTGCGCCCGCAGCACGTCGCGGCCCAGCGCGACGCCCTCCCGCCACATCTCGCGGTCCGCGGTGAGCGGTACGGCGGGGCCGCCGGGGGCGGGGCGTACCGCGGCGGCCGTCCAGGCCAGCACGTCCTCGGCCGTCACCGTTGTGCCCAGCACCCCGGCCAGCAGGCCGGGCAGGCCCGGGGCGAGGTTGGGCTCGCGGCCGCCGGGGCGCCGGTACAGGGGGCGTACGCGGCCGGTCCGGGACGCGGCGGCGCCGACCGGGAGCAGCTCGGTGAAGACCGGTTCCGGGGCGGGGGAGCGGGTCGCGGCCGGCGGCTCGAACAGGAGGATCTGCCGGTCGTCGGCGACCCGCCACAGCTCCGGCCGGGCGGCGTCGAGCAGGCGGTGGTCCGGTATCAGCCACTGCCGGTCGTACGGTCCGCACAGCACCCGCACCGGCTCCGGGCACGGCCCGTCCTCCCGCTCCAGCCGGACGGTGGGTGCGCCCGCGCCCGCGGCGGGGCCGGGCAGCTGGGGGACGGCGGTGCGGGTGGTGCGGGCGCGGGTGGGGACGAACAGCGTCTCGCGCTCGGCGCCGGAGGCCCGCAGCAGCGCGGCCCAGCGGGACCGCAGCGACGCCTCGTCCGGCGCCGTCACCCAGTCCCGGCCCGGCCGGACCGGCCGGACGGACCAGGGCATCAGCTCGTCGAGCGGAACGGCCTCGCCGCGGCCGCCGCCCGTCCCGGCACCCACCGTTTCCCTCCCTGCTGCCCTTCCCGCACGGCTCACCGCACGCATGCTACGGAGACGGGTCAGTCCGCCTCCACGGTGACGGAGAAGGAGAAGCGGTCGCCGCGGTAGTGGATGCGGGCCACGTCCACCACCCGGCCGCTCTCGTCGTAGGTGACGCCGGTGTAGTGCAGGATCGGGCTGAGCAGCGGCACCCGGAGCAGTTCGGCCGTCTCCGGGTCGGCGAGCCGCGCCTGCACGGTGTCGGTGATGCGGCTGATCCGCACGCCCACGGCGTCGCGCAGCACCTTCGTCATGGGCCAGCGTGCCAGGTCATCCAGGTCGATGCGGCCGGCCAGTTCGGGGCGGACGAGGTTCTCCGCCCAGTTGGTCGGCTCGCCCGTCTCCCGGTCGCGGCGCAGCCGCCGGTAGGCCACCGCCTCGGTGAGGTCCGGGAAGTACTCGGCCAGTTCCCCGGGGACCGGTCCGGCGCCGTGCCCCAGCAGCACCGTCTCCTCGCCCGACTGCTGGGCCACGATGGCGTCCACCGAGCCGAGCAGCCGCACGGGGGAGCCGCTGCGGGCACTCGGCTCGATGAAGGTGCCGCGCCGCCGGTGCCGGGAGATCAGCCCCTCGTTCTCCAGCTCCTTGAGCGCCTGGCGCATGGTCAGCACGCTGACGCCGTAGTGCTCGGCGAGGCGCTCCTCGGTGGGCAGGCGCAGGGGCGCGCCGGGGGAGCGGCCGAGTATCGAGGCGCGCAGGGACTGCGAGACCTGATACCACAGCGGCAGTTTGCGGTTCAGCGCGAGCGAGTCGGGAGCGAAGGTGGTCACGGCGGCCTCCGGACGGCCAGGCTGGGTTGCCGGGTGTTGCTGGGCCGCTGCGTCACGATGCCATGACACCGCGGCGGTGCGGCGGTACGTCGTGGGTCACGGTACGCGCCATCGCCTCCGGATGCTGGCCCCTCACTCCCGGAAGTGGCGCTCCAGGCCCTGCCACACGTCGTCGTAGCCGTGCTGGAGGTGTCCGGCGTCGCGTGCCCGGGCGGTCAGCGTCACCGGCCAGCGGGTCTCGAACATGAAGGCCAGCCCGTCGTCCACCTTCTGCGGGACCAGTTCGGCGGCGCTGGCCCGGTCGAAGGTCTCGCGGTCCGGGCCGTGGGCGGACATCATGTTGTGCAGCGAGCCGCCGCCGGGGACGAAGCCGCCGGGGCCGGCGGTCTTGGCGTCGTAGGCGCCCTCGATCAGGCCCATGTACTCGCTCATCACGTTGCGGTGGAAGTACGGCGGCCGGAAGGTGTCCTCGCCGACCAGCCAGCGCGGGGCGAAGACCACGAAGTCCACGCCCGCCAGGCCCGGGGTGTCCGACGGCGAGGTGAGGACGGTGAAGACCGACGGGTCGGGGTGGTCGTAGCTGATGCTGCCGATCACGTTGAAGCGGCGCAGGTCGTAGACGTAGGGCACCAGGTTGCCGTGCCAGGCGACGACGTCCAGGGGGGAGTGGTCGTAGGTGGCCGTCCACAGGCCGCCGCAGAACTTGTTGACCACCTCCACCGGGCCCTCCACGTCCTCGTACGCGGCGGTGGGGGCGAGGAAGTCGCGCGCGTTGGCCAGGCCGTTGGCGCCGATGGGGCCGAGGTCGGGCAGGACGAAGGGGCGGCCCATGTTCTCGCAGACGTAGCCGCGCACCGTCGCGTCCAGTGGCTCGACGCGGAAGCGGACCCCGCGGGGGATCAGCGCGATGTGGCCCGGGTCGGCGCGCAGCAGGCCGAACTCGGTGCGCAGCAGCAGACCGCCGCGCTCGGGCACGATCAGCAGCTCGCCGTCGGAGGAGCTGAACACCCGGCGCTCCATGGGGGCGTCGGCGGCGTACAGGTGGATGGCGACGCCCTCGCGCCGGGTGGCGTCGCCGTTGCCCCCCAGGGTCCACAGTCCGTCCAGGAAGTCGGTGCCGGGGGCGGGGTCCGGCAGCGGGTCCCAGCGCAGCCGGTTGGGGTCGGGCTCGGTCTCGGTGAAGGGGGCGCCGCGCAGGGGGCCGTCATCGGCGCGGACGAAGCGGGGGTGGGCGGCCGAGGGACGGACGCGGTACAGCCACGAGCGGCGGTTGTGGGCGCGCGGCTCGGTGAAGGCGGTGCCGCTGAGCTGCTCCGCGTAGAGCCCCAGGGGCGCGCGCTGGGGGGAGTTGCGGCCGACCGGGAGCGCTCCCCGAACGGCTTCGGAGGCGTGTTCGTTGCCGAAACCGGAGGAGTACGCCAGCCCCTCCGCGGTCTTGCGCGCCTGCTCGAAACCGCTTGCGGTGCCACTCATCGCAACTCTCCCGGTGCTCAGGGTTTCCTGTTGTCAACCATAGGAATTCGGGGGTCCGCACGTCAACGGCGAGTCTTGGACGGGCGTGCCGCCGTTTCGGCTCCCACCCCTGGGCGGCCGGGGGGCGACGGGGCTAAGGTTCGCTTACCGTCCGGTCGGTATGGGGCCGCCGGACCGCACCGCCCACCCGGACACCGCTCACCAGGGGGACCGATGCCGGAGAGTGTCACCACGCAGCCCGACGGACAGCCCAGCGCACGACCCGGCCCGTCCGCGGGCCCCGGCTCCCGTACCGCCCTGCGGATCTGCCCGCTGTGCGAGGCCACCTGCGGCCTGGTCGTCACGGTCGCCCCCGGCGACGGCGGACGGGAGCGGATCACCGCGGCCCGCGGCGACCGCGACGACGTCCTCAGCCGCGGCTTCGTCTGCCCCAAGGGGGCCCTCCTCGGTGAGCTGGACGCCGACCCCCACCGCCTGGCCGGCCCACTGGTCCGCCGTGACGGCGAACTGCGGGAGGCGAGCTGGGAGGAGGCGTTCGCGGCGGTCGCCGAGGGACTGGGCGGTGTTCTGGAGGGCGACGGCCCGGCCGGCGGCGATCCGCGGGCCGTCGCCCTCTTCCTGGGCAACCCCAACGTCCACACCGTCGCCGGGGCCCTCTACCCGCCCCTGCTGATCAAGGCGCTGCGCACCCCCAACGTCTTCACCGCCTCCACCCTCGACCAGATGCCCAAGCACGCCTCCAGCGGACTGCTCTACGGCGACCCCCTGGCCATCCCCGTCCCCGACCTGGACCGCACCGGCCATCTGCTGGTCGTCGGCGCCAACCCGCTGGATTCCAACGGCAGTCTGTGCACCGCCCCCGACTTCCCCGGCCGGCTCAAGGCCCTGCGGCGGCGCGGCGGCACCCTCACCGTCGTCGACCCGCGCCGCACCCGCACCGCGCGCCTGGCCGACCGGCACGTGGCGGTGCGGCCCGGTGGCGACGCCCTGCTGCTGATGGCGATGGTCCAGGTCCTCTTCGCCGAGGAACTGGTCGACACCGGCGCGGCCGGGAAACACCTCAGCGGTGTGGAGGACGTGGCCCGGCTCGCGGCCGACTTCACCCCCGAGGCCGTGTCCGGCGCCTGCGGCGTCGAACCGGACGTCATCCGTGCCCTCGCCCGTGAGCTGGCCGCCGCCGAGCGCGCCGCGGTCTACGGCCGCGTCGGCAGTACCACCGTGGAGTTCGGCACCACGGCGAGCTGGCTGGTGGACGTCCTCAACGCGCTGACCGGCAACCTCGACCGGCCCGGCGGTGCGATGTTCCCGCTGTCGGCCACCGCCCGCACCCCCCGCCCGCCCGCCCCGGGCCGGGGCTTCGCCACCGGCCGCAGGCACAGCCGGGTCAGCGGGCATCCGGAGGTCAAGGGGGAGTTCCCGGCCGCCGCGCTGGCCGAGGAGATCGACACCCCGGGCGAGGGACGGGTGCGGGCGCTGGTCTGCGTCGCCGGCAACCCCGTGCTGTCCGCCCCGGACGGCGCCCGGCTGGAGAGAGCCCTGGCCGGGCTGGACTTCATGGTCAGCGTCGACCCGTACCTCAACGAGACCTCCCGCCACGCCCATGTGGTGCTGCCGCCGCCCCCGCCCGGCCGCAGCCCGCACTTCGACTTCAGCTTCAACGCCCTGGCCGTCCGCAACCAGGTGCGCTACACCCGTCCCGTGATCCCCCTGGGCGAGGGGGAGACGAGCGAGAGCCGGATCCTGGCCCGTCTGGTGCTGTGTGCCTCCGGTGCGCCCGGCGCCGACCCGGAGTCGGTCGACGCCACGGTCGTCGAGCACACCCTGTCCGCCGCCGTCGCCGACCCGCTCTCCCCCGTCCACGGCCGGGAAACCGGAGAGCTGACCCGCCTGCTGACCGGGGAGAGCGGCCCCGAGCGACGGCTGGACATGATGCTGCGGCTGGGCCCCTACGGCGACGGCTTCGGCGCGGACCCCGGCGGCCTCACCCTGGCGAAGCTGCTGGAGCACCCCCACGGCATCGATCTCGGTCCGCTGCGCCCCCGGCTGCCCGGGGTGCTGCGCACCCCCTCGGGCACGGTCGAGCTGTGCCCGGAGCCGATCGCCGCCGACGTCCCCCGGCTGCGCCGCTTCCTGGCGGACCGTCAGGGAGGCCCCGAGACCCTGGTGCTGGTCGGCCGCCGCCATCTGCGCTCCAACAACAGCTGGATGCACAACGTCCCCGGCCTGAAGGGCGGGAGCAACCGCTGCACCCTCCACGTCCACCCCGACGACGCCGCCCGGCTCGGCCTGGCCGACGGCCGCCCGGCCGGGATCACCGGCGACGGGGGCACGGTCCGGGCGCCGGTGGAGGTGACCGACGAGGTGCCCCGAGGGGTCGTCAGCCTGCCGCACGGCTGGGGCCACGACCGGCCCGGCACCCGGGTGCCGGTGGCCTCCGCCGAGCCCGGGGCCAACGTCAACCAGCTCCTGGACGGGCGGCTGCTGGACCCGCTGTCGGGGACCGCCGTGCTCAACGGGTTCCCGGTCCGGGTGGCTCCCGCCGCGCCGTCCGTGACGCCCGCCGCGGAGTCGGAAGCGGTCTTCGAGACGGCCTCCGGGGCGGCCGGGGGAGCCTCCTCGGCCGCCGCCGGGTCCTCCGTGTGATCCACGGCATGCGCCGTCCTGCTGACACCCCAAACTAGCGCCGCTAGTTTGGGGTCATGCAGGCACACAACGGCATGTACATCGACGGAGAGTGGCGCCCCGCCGCGGGCACGGAGACGATCGAGGTCGTCGATCCGGCCACCGAGGAGATCATCGGCACCGTCCCGGCGGGCACCGCCGAGGACGTCGACGCGGCCGTGGCGGCGGCCCGCGCGGCCCTGCCCGGCTGGGCCGCCACACCGCCCGCCGAGCGCGCGGCGCGGCTCGGCACGCTGCACGATGCCCTGGCCGCCCGCCGTGAGGAGATCGCGGCCACCGTCACCGCGGAGCTGGGTGCCCCGCTGTCCTTCTCCCAGGCCGTCCACGCCGACCTGCCCATCACGGTGGCCGGGACGTACGCGAAGCTCGCCGCCGAGCACCCCTTCGAGGAGAGGCTGGGCAACTCCCGCGTCCTGCACGAGCCGGTCGGCGTCGTCGGCGCCATCACCCCCTGGAACTACCCGCTGCACCAGGTCGTCGCCAAGGTCGCCCCTGCCCTGGCGGCCGGCTGCGCGGTGGTCCTCAAGCCCGCCGAGGACACTCCGCTGGTCGCGCGGCTGTTCGCCGAGGCCGTGGCCGAGGCGGGGGTGCCCGCCGGGGCGTTCAACCTCGTCACCGGACGCGGTCCGGTCGCCGGGCAGGCGCTGGCCGAGCACAGTGGCGTGGACATGGTCTCCTTCACCGGCTCCACCGCCGTCGGCCGCCGTATCGGCGCGATCGCCGGCGGTGCGGTCAAGCGGGTCGCGCTGGAGCTGGGCGGCAAGTCCGCCAACGTCATCCTGCCCGGAGCCGACCTGGTGAAGGCCGTGAAGATCGGTGTGGGCAACGTGATGGCCAACACCGGCCAGACGTGCAGCGCCTGGACCCGCATGCTGGTCCACGCCGACCACTACGACGAGGCCGTGGAGATCGCCGCCGCCGCGGCCGCCAAGTACGTCCCCGGCGACCCGGCCGACCCCGCCACGCGCCTGGGACCGGTGGTCAGCGCCGGGCAGCGCGAACGCGTCACCGGCTACATCCGAGCCGGCGTCGAGGAGGGTGCCACCCTGGTCGCGGGCGGCGCGCAGGCCCCCGAGGGGGTGGAGCGCGGCTACTACGTGCGCCCCACCGTCTTCGCCGGCGTCACCCCGCGGATGACCATCGCCCGCGAGGAGATCTTCGGCCCGGTCCTGAGCATCCTGCGGTACGAGGACGCCGACGACGCCGCCCGGATCGCCAACGACTCCGACTACGGGCTGTCGGGCGCGGTGTGGGCCGCCGACGACGAGACGGCCACCGCCTTCGCCCGCCGTCTGCAGACCGGCCAGGTGGACGTCAACGGCGGCCGGTTCAACCCCCTGGCACCCTTCGGCGGTTACAAGCGGTCCGGCGTGGGCAGGGAGTTGGGCCCGCACGGCTTGACCGAGTACCTCCAGACCAAGTCCCTGCAGTTCTGAGCAACGCGTCCGGCCGCATGCCCGGCCCCACCGCAGCAAACCGCAACAAGCAGCCCGTCCGCCCGAGGACGTGAGAGGAGACGCCACGTGGTCCGCGCCGTGGTCCTGCCCGCCGTCAAAGCCCCGCTGGAACCGGGGGAGATCGACCTGCCGGAGCCGGGCCCCGGCCGGGTGAGGGTCCGCCTCACCGCGGCCGGGGTCTGCCACTCCGACCTGTCGCTGTCCAACGGCACCCTGCGCCAGCCCGTGCCCGCCGTCCTCGGCCACGAGGGCGCGGGCACCGTGACCGCGGTGGGCGAGGGCGTCACGGCCGTGGCCCCCGGCGACGAGGTCGTCCTCAACTGGGCGCCCGCCTGCGGGAGCTGCCACTTCTGCGCGAAGCTGGGCGAGCCCTGGCTGTGCACCGACGCCAACGCGGCCAGCGGCGTCCCCTACGCCCGCTCCGCCGACGGCCGCGACCTGTACCCGGGGCTGGGCACGGCCGCGTTCGCGGAGGAGACGGTCGTCGCCGAGCGCGGCGTGCTGCCGCTGCCCGCCGGTGTGCCGCTGGCCGACGCGGCCCTGCTGGGCTGCGCGGTCCTGACCGGCTACGGCGCGGTCAACCACAGCGTCCGCCTGCGCGAGGGCGAGTCGCTGGCCGTCTTCGGCGCCGGCGGGGTCGGCCTGTCGGTGATCCAGGCGGCGCGGATCGCGGGCGCGGACAGGATCGTCGCCGTGGACGTCTCCCCGGGCAAGGAGGAACTGGCCCGCCGGGCCGGGGCCACCGACTTCCTGATCGCCTCCGACACCACGGCCAAGGAGATCCGGAGGATCACCGGTGGGCTGGGCGCGGACGCCGCCGTCGAGTGCGTCGGCCGCGCGGAGACCATCCGCGCCGCCTGGTCCTCCACCCGGCGCGGCGGGCGGACCTCGGTGGTGGGCATCGGCGGCAAGGACAGCCGGGTCTCCTTCTCACCACTGGAGATCTTCCACTTCGCCCGCACCCTGTCCGGCTGCGTCTACGGCAACTGCGACCCCGCGCGCGACCTGCCCGTCCTCGCCGGGCACGTCCGCTCCGGGCGACTGGACCTGGGCACGCTGGTCACCGACCGGATCGGCCTGGCCGACGTGCCGGCGGCCTTCGAGGCCATGCTCGCCGGACGCGGCGGCCGGGCGCTGGTGGTCTTCGGGTGAGCCGAGCCGCGGTGGCGGCCGCCCCGTGCCCCGCCTCCGGCGGCCCGGTCAGGAGGGGCCGCCGGAGGCGGGCGGCGCAGTCCCGGACGCACCGCGACGGCGGCCGGCGCCGGCCGCACCGCCGTCGTGGCCGTCCCCGTCCAGGCGGGCCAGCAGCACGGCCACGTCGTCGCCGGGGACGGCGGGACGGACGGACTCGAAGATCTGGTCGAGCGCCTCCCGGGCCGACCCCTCCGGGGCGTCCGCCAGTGCCTTCAGCAGGCCCGCGACGGCCTTGTCCGGATCCAGTCCCGGCAGGTCGACGAGACCGTCGGTGTACAGCAGCAGTTCGCTGCCGGGCGGCAGGGGGCACCGCCCGCAGGGGTACCGGGCACCGGCGTCGACGCCCAGCGGCGGGCCCGGAGGGTGGCCGAGCACCCGGGGGGCATGCCCCGGGGCGTGCAGGAGGGGAAGCGGATGACCCGCGACGGCCAGCGCGACGTTCCGCTCCGCCGGGGCCACGCGCATCAGACAGCAGGTGGCCAGCAGGGCACCGTCGGGGTCCGCGTCGTTGTCCGAGGCCAGCAGCCGGTTGGCCAGGCCCAGTACCCGGTCGGGCGGATGTCCCTCCGAGAGGTAGGCCCGCATCATCGTGCGCAGCCGGCCCATGAGCGCCGCGGCCCGCATGCTGTGCCCCTGGACGTCGCCGATGGCCAGTGCGAACGAGCCGTCCGGCAGGTCGAGCGCGTCGTACCAGTCCCCGCCGGCGCGGGCACCGGCGGCGGCCGGGCGGTACTCGGCGGCCAGGTCGGCCCCGGACGGGTGCGGCAGCCGCGAGGGCAGCAGGCCGTGCTGGAGCTCCAGTGCCCTGTCCTGCTCGGTGCGGAAGGCGCGGTGGCGCTCGAGGGCGCGTCCGAGCAGGGCGCCCGCCGCGACGAACAAGGCCTGGTCCTCGGCGCCGAAGGCGTCGGCGCTCTTGAACGACAGCAGGCAACCGGCCGGCGGGTCGCCCGACACGGACAGCGGAACGGCGGCCCAGGCCCGGCTCTCCAGACGCTCCACCACGGCGGCGTAGTGCGGATAGGCGGCCACCAGCGCCTCCGGGGAGGGGCAGAAGACCGGCCGCTGGTACCGCACGGCGTCGCTGAGCGGGGTGCGTGCCTCCATGGAGAGCCCCTCGGTCGCCGCCACGTACTCCGGGGGCTGCCCGTGGGCGGTGACGACGTGCAGTTGTCCGCGCTCGCCCTCCGCGACCGTGACGGCGTCGGCACCGAAGGCGGTCGCCGCCTGCCTGGCCGACTCGGCGAACTGCTCCCGGGTGAGGGTGTGGGCGAGGGCGCCGGTCAGCGTCAGCATCCTGTCGCTTCGTTCGAGCCGCCTGCCGGCGGACCGCTCGCGCGAGCTGCGGTCCTCCCGCTCGGCGGTGACGTCGGTGATGTGGCCGACCAGGGAACTCGGGGCGCCGTCGGAGCCGCCCGCGGCCCTTCCGCGCGCCTCGAGGTAACGGTGGCCGCCCCCGGGCGCCCGAACGCGGTAGGAGAGCTGGTAGTCGCCCTGCCGGGCGGAGACCTCCTCCAGCGCCCGGCGCAGCGGGGGCAGGTCCGAGCCCGGGACCGGGGCCAGGAAGTCCGCCAGCGGTACGACCGGCTCCGGGGGCAGCCCGTGCATGCGGGCGACGACCCGGTCGCACTCCACCTCGTGGGTGCGCAGGTCCAGGGTGAACGCACCGCGCTCCAGCGGCCGCATCCGCGGCCGCGTGTCCGGTGCGCGGTCCCCGGGCCGGGTGAGCCTGGCCGTGCAGGCGGCCATGTGCTCGGCGACCATGTCCAGCAGGGCCGCCTCGTCCGCGCCGAACCCCCTTCCGTCCGGCCGTACGGCCACCAGGGCGCCGCTGGGCCGGTGCAGGGGCAGCGCCCGCCAGGCGAACGTCAGGGGAGCCCCGGTCACGGGGTAGGGGGCGGTCCCGGGGCCGCCCTGCCCGGCCCTCCCCCGGGCGGCCGCGCCGGCGGCCCGGGCGCCGGACGTGTCCAGGGGGCGCAGCGGCGGTGCCCACGCCGGGTCCAGGCCGGTCATGGCCGAGCAGAACAGATGGGTGCCGCTGTCGTCGGTGAGCAGCAGCGCCCACCCGACCCGGCCGGGCAGGGGGCAGTTGGCGGCCACCGTCTCCAGGGCGAGGGCGGTGCTGGGCACCGTGGTCAGGCCCGCGGCCAGCCGTGCCAGCGCGCCCGCCCACTCCCGGGGCATCCGGACGGCCCCGCTCGCCGGGGCGGAAGCGCCTTCCGTGCTCATCCGCCACCCCTCACTCCCGGAGACTCCGGAAGGCCCGGGGCGGAGAACGCCGCCGACCGCCCGGTCATATGTCAATGATTGTCGCAAAAAGTGCCAGAGGTGACCAAAAGGGTGCCGACAAGGGCGTGGTGTCGCTCCCGAGGCCGGCCGCGGGCCTGTCGCCGCGGGCCTACTCCCCGTCCCGGCCCTCCGGCTCCGGGAACCGGAGCGCCAGCCCGTCGACGAGGGCGCGCAGGCCCGTCTCGAAGGCGCCCTCGTCGACGCGCTGCTGGTGCTCGGCCAGCAGATGGGCCTGGTCCAGATGCGGGTAGTCGCGCTCGTACAGTGCCGCGTCGTCGACGAAACCGCGGGCGAAGGAGCCCAGCGCGGAGCCGGCCACGAAGTACCGCATCAGCGCGCCGATACGGGTCGCGTGGGCGCGCGGCCACCCGGCGTCCAGCATCGCGCCGTAGACCGCGTCGGCCATCCGCAGCTGGCTCGGGCGCCGGCCCGGGCCCTGCGCCAGGTGCGGGACGATGTTCGGATGCGCGCTGAGCGCCGCCCGGTAGGAGCGGGCCCAGGCCACCAGCGCCTCGCGCCAGTCGGTGCCGTCGGTGAACATCGACAGGTCGACATCGGCGCACACCGCGTCGGCCACCGCGTCCAGGATCTCGTCCTTGGTGCGGAAGTGGTTGTACAGCGACGGGCCGCTGACGCCCAGCTCGGCGGCGAGCCTGCGGGTGGACACCGCGGGCAGGCCCTCGCCGTCCACCAGCGCGAGCGCCGCCGCCACGATCCGCTCGCGGCTCAGCAGGGGGGTACGTGGGCGTGCCACGGATCACATCCTCGGGTCTCGTCCGGCATCTGTGAAGCTGCAACTAGCGCTGCTAGTTTATCGGGCATGGATCTGGAGCTGTCTCAGGAGCAGGCCGCCGTACGGCGGCTCGCCAAGGAGTTCGTCGACCGGGAGATCGTGCCGCACGCCGCCGAGTGGGACCGCGCCGAGAGCATCGACCGGTCCGTGCTGAAGTCCCTGGGCGACCTGGGCTTCCTGGGTCTGACCATCGACGAGGAGTACGGCGGGTCCGGCGGTGACCACCTGGCGTACTGCCTGGTCACCGAGGAGCTGGGGCGCGGGGACTCGGCCGTGCGCGGAGTGCTGTCGGTCTCCCTCGGCCTGGTCGCCAAGTCGATCGCGGCCTGGGGGAGCGAGGAGCACAAGCGCCGGTGGCTGCCGGGCCTGTGCGCAGGCGAGGCGATAGGCTGCTTCGGCCTGACCGAGCCGGGTACCGGCTCCGACGCCGCGAACCTCACCACCCGCGCCCGCCGCGACGGCGGCCCCGGCGGCGACTGGATCATCGACGGCACCAAGATGTTCATCACCAACGGCACCTGGGCCGACGTGGTACTGCTCTTCGCCCGTACCGGCACCGAGCCCGGCCACCGGGGGATCACCGCCTTCCTCGTCCCCACCGACACCCCCGGCCTGACCCGCCGGGAGATCCACGGCAAGCTCGGCCTGCGCGGCCAGGCCACCGCCGAGCTGGTGCTCGACGGCGTCCGCGTCCCCGACGACTGCCGCATCGCCGGGGAGGGCAAGGGATTCTCCGTCGCCATGTCCGCCCTTGCCAAGGGGCGCATGTCGGTGGCGGCCGGCTGCGTCGGCATCGCCCAGGCGGCGCTGGACGCGGCCGTCTCCTACGCCACCGGGCGCGAGCAGTTCGGCAAGCCCATCGCCCGCCACCAGCTCGTCCAGGAACTGATCAGCGACATCTCGGTGGACCTCGACGCCGCCCGGCTGCTGACCTGGCGCGTGGCCGACCTCATCGACCGGGGCCTGCCCTTCGCCACCGAGTCCTCCGCCGCCAAGCTCTACGCCTCCGAGGCCGCCGTGCGCGCGGCCAACAACGCCCTCCAGGTCTTCGGCGGCTACGGCTACATCGACGAGTACCCCGTCGGCAAGCTGCTGCGCGACGCTCGTGTGATGACCCTGTACGAGGGCACCAGCCAGATCCACAAGCTGCTCATCGGCCGCTCGCTGACCGGGGTGTCGGCGTTCTGACGGCGCTCCGGCGGTGTTCCGGGGGTCTCCTGGCCCCCTCCGCTCCCTAAGCGGCTGCTCAGCAAGCATTGTATGGTGTTCGCCCGGTGGGACGAACGGGCGAGGTGCTGATGGCTGCGGAGACGGGAGCGGAGTCCGTGGAGTCGGTGGATGCCGGGAAGACCGCGGACACCGCGGAGGAGGCCCCGGTCGGCGCGGACGGCGCGGGCGAGCCGGACGACTCCTGGGGCGAGGTGGCCCCCGACGCCGCCCGCCGGCTGCTGCTGGCGGCTGTCGAGGCCTTCGCCGAGCGCGGCTTCCACGCCACCACCACCCGGGACATCGCCTCCCGCGCCGGAATGAGCCCCGCCGCCCTCTACATCCACTACCGCACCAAGGAAGAACTGCTCTACCAGATCAGCCGGGTCGGCCACGAGCGCTCGGTGCGCATCCTCACCGAAGCCGGCAACGGCGCCGTGGCCCCCGCCGACCGGCTCGCCGCCGCGGTGCGCGCCTTCGTGCGCTGGCACGCCGAGCGTCACACCACGGCCCGGGTGGTGCAGTACGAACTGAACGCGCTGGCCGAGGAGCACTACGCCGAGATCGTCGCCCTGCGGCGGCGCAGCGAGGAGATCCTGCGCGGCATCCTGGAGGACGGGGTGGCCACCGGGGACTTCACCGTCCCCGACGTCCGGGGCACGGCCCTGGCCGTGCTGTCGCTCTGCGTCGACGTCGCCCGCTGGTTCCGCTCCGGCGGCACACGTACCCCCGAGGAGGTCGGCGAGCTCTACGCCGGACTGGTGCTGAGGATGGCCGGCGCCCCGGCCGCCGCCCCCGCCGGCGAAACCGCGGGCGGGGCCGGCCGGGGAGCGTGAGCCCCGCAGGACACGGTGGGTGTCAGAGGTGGTAGCGCACGACGCTCTCCGCGACGCACACCGGCTTCTCCCCGCCCTCCCGCTCGATCGTCACCAGCGAGGTGAGCTGGGCGCGGTCCTCGCCCACCTCGGAGACCTCCGTGATCCGCGCGGTCGCGCGCACCCGCGAACCGACCGGCACGGGGGAGGGGAAACGGACCTTGTTCACGCCGTAGTTGATGCCCATGCGCACACCCTCGACGCGGATCAGCTGCGGCACCAGTACCGGCAGCAGCGAGAGCGTCAGATAGCCGTGCGCGATGGTCGTGCCGAACGGGCCGGCGGCGGCCTTCCCCGGATCGACGTGGATCCACTGGTGGTCACCGGTCGCGTCCGCGAACAGGTCGATCCGCTTCTGGTCGATCTCCAGCCAGTCGCTGGTGCCCAACTCCTCGCCGACCGCATCCCGCAGCTCGTCGACCGATGTGAAAACCCGGGGCTCCGCCATCGAAGCTCGCCTCCCCAACCATGCGTGGTGTCCGTGGTGTCGGTACGCGCCACTAAGCGCTTGCTCAGCATGGTCGGGGGTGTCGGGCATGTCAACGGCCGCCCCGTCTCCCGTACGCTCCCGACGCGTCACGGCGGACCCCGGAAGACCCGGGACCCGCCGTGACGCGTCATGCCCCACCGGGCCGCCCGAGCCGGACGCGGTCGCGGGCGTCAGCCGCTGACCGCGATCCTCCCCGTGCCGCCGCCGTGCGCCACCGCCCCCGGCCGCCGGGCCCGCAGGGCCTGCTCGGCGGTGTGCATCGCCTGCGCCGCACGCCGCGCCTCGCGCGCCTCCGCCTCGCGGACCAGCCGCCGCAGCACCTCCGCCAGCGGGGCGGGCGGCGCGGCGCCGGGATCCTCGACGGGCAGCAGCCCGCGACCGCCCCAGCAGCGGCGGTGCCAGGCGTCGCCCGGCGGCTGCCGGACGCCGACGTGCTTCTGCTCCCTGCGCCGCCGCGCGAAGTCGCGCTCGTACGCCAGCCACACCTCCCGGGCCTCCTCCAGTTCCTCCAGCGCGGCCACCAGCCGCTCCGGATCGGGGCTGCGGTCGTCGGGAGAGATGCCCGCGCGGGCGCACAGGTGGTGCCAGGTGGCGCGGTGCCCGTACGGTGCGAACCGCTCCAGGCACTTGCGCAGGGCCTGCCTGCGCTGGGACGGGTCTCTCCCGGAATCACGGACCTGTTCTGCCAGAGCATTGAAACCGGCCAACGCGTACCACCTCCGACGTAATCGACCACAGCCGTCATCGCTGGGACGTACCGGACCCTCCAATGGATCCGTGTGCCCCCGAATCTTCCGATGCCACATACCGACTGGTTAGTCTGTGCGGGAAATCCATGGATCACCGGAAGCGGGCCGGACACGGCCACCGCCGGCGACCGGAACGAGACGGAGGGTGGGCACATGGAGGACCTGCGGGACTCGGGCGTCGTGGTGACCGGGGCGGGCGGCGGCATCGGCGCCGCCCTCGCCCGAGCCTTCACGGCACGCGGCGCCAGGGTCGTCGTCAACGACCTCGACACCGGAAAAGCCGAAGCCGTGGCGCGGGAGATCGGCGCCACGGCGGTGCCCGGCGACGCCTCGGACATCGTCCCCGCCGCCCGCGAGGCCCTCGGCGGCGGAATCGACGTCTTCTGCGCCAACGCCGGCATCGCCCCCGCCGGCGGCCCCGAGGCCGAAGACGCCGTCTGGGACGCGGCCTGGGACGTCAACGTCATGGCCCACGTCCGGGCGGCGCGCGAACTGCTGCCCGAGTGGCTGGAGCGCGGCCGCGGCCGCTTCGTCGCCACCGTCTCGGCCGCCGGGATGCTCACCATGGTCGGCTCAGCGCCCTACAGCGTCTCCAAGCACGCCGCCCTCGCCTTCGCCGAGTGGCTGTCGGTCACCTACCGCCACCGCGGGGTCGACGTCCACGCCGTGTGCCCGCAGGGCGTGCGCACCGACATGCTCGCCTCCGCCTCCACCGCCGGCGACCTGGTGCTCAAGCCCACGGCCATCGAGCCGGACGACGTCGCCCGCGCCGCGCTGGAGGCGATCGACACCGGGCGCTTCCTGGTCCTGCCGCACCCGGAGGTCGGCCGCTACGCCGTCGCACGGGCGTCCGACACCGACAAGTGGCTGGACGGCATGAATCATGTGCAGCGGAAGCTGGAGACAATCCAGCGGGACCAGCAGGCCCGGTAAGGCCACCGAAAAGCAGGAGGAACCGCCATGACGAGCCCGGCGAACCAGCGGCAGGACGACGCCCCCACCCAGCCGGTCCCGCAGCGGCTGCTGGCCGCCGCCACCCGGCTGTTCGCCGACCGCGGCTACGACCGCACCTCCGTCCAGGAGATCGTCGAGGCGGCGGGCGTCACCAAGGGCGCCCTCTACCACTACTTCGGGTCCAAGGACGATCTGCTGCACGAGATCTACGGCCGGGTGCTGCGTCTGCAGCAGGAGCGGCTGGACGCCTTCGCCTCCTCCGGCGCCCCCGTGGAGCAGCGCCTGCGCGACGCCGCCGCCGACGTCGTCGTCACCACCATCGACAACCTCGACGACGCCTCGATCTTCTTCCGCTCCATGCACCAGCTCAGCGAGGACAAGCAGAGGCAGGTACGGGCCGAGCGCCGCCGCTACCACGAGCGGTTCCGTGCCCTGATCGAGGAGGGGCAGCGGGCCGGGGTGTTCAGCACCGCCACCCCGGCCGACCTGGTGGTGGACTACCACTTCGGTTCCGTCCACCACCTCAGCACCTGGTACCGGCCCGGCGGGCGCATGACCCCGCAGGAGGTCGCCGACCACCTGGCGGACCTGCTGCTGCGGGCCCTGCGGCCGTAGATCCCCACAGGCCCGGTGCCTCGCGGACCACCCGAAGAACCAGGCACGACCCACGACCCCACACCTTCCACGACATCAGACCCACGACCCCACACGGTCCACGACCCAAGGCGGAGGCCTCAGGTGAAGGCATGGCGCGTCCACGAGAACGGCGAACCGCGCGAGGTGATGCGGCTGGAGGAGGCCCCGGACCCCGAGCCGGGCCCCGGCCGCCTCCTGCTGCGCGTACGGGCGGCGAACGTCAACTTCCCCGACGCGCTGCTGTGCCGCGGCCACTACCAGGTACGGCCCCCGCTGCCCTTCACCCCCGGCGTGGAGCTGTGCGGCGAGGTCGTGGCGGCCGGCGAGGGCACGTCCACCGCCACCGGCACCCGCGTCATCGCCCAGCCCGACCTGCCCCACGGCGCCTTCGCCGAACTGGTGGCGGTCGACGAGGCCCGCTGCGCCCCCGCTCCCGAGGCGCTGGACGACGCCGAGGCCGCCGCCCTCCACATCGGCTACCAGACCGGCTGGTTCGGCCTCCACCGCCGCGCCCGCCTCCAGGCCGGCGAGACCCTGCTGGTCCACGCCGCCGCCGGGGGAGTGGGCAGCGCCGCGGTCCAGCTCGGCAGGGCGGCGGGCGCGAAGGTGATCGGCGTCGTCGGCGGACCCGAGAAGGCGGCGGTGGCCCGGGAGCTGGGCTGCGAGGCGGTGATCGACCGGCGCGCGGTCGACGGCGTCAAGGGCCTGGCCCAGGCGGTCAGGGAGGCCACCGGCGGTCACGGCGCGGACGTGGTCTACGACCCCGTCGGCGGCGACGCGTACACCGCCTCCACCAAGTGCGTCGCCTTCGAGGGGCGGATCGTGGTCGTCGGCTTCGCGAGCGGCACCATCCCCAGCCCCGGCCTCAACCACGCCCTGGTGAAGAACTACGCCATCCTCGGCCTGCACTGGGGCCTGTACAACACCCACGACCCGGCCGCCGTCCGCGCCTGCCACGAGGAGCTGACCAGGCTCGCCGAACAGGGCGCGGTCAAGCCGCTGGTGAGCGAGCGCGTACCGATGCACGGCGCGGCCGACGCCGTCCAGCGCGTCGCCGACGGCACCACGACCGGCCGCGTCGTCATCCAGCCCTGAGCCCTGCCGGTCCACCAGCCGGCGCCGTGTGCCCCGGACCGCCCGGCGGTCCGGGGCACACTCAGAGTTACCGCCATCCCCGACTTCCGCCGCTGCGGCGGGCCGGGTCAGAGGACATCGCGAATGCCGTACTCGGCCAGGTCGGAAGCATGTCGGGCGACCACCCTGCAATCGGCGTCGTCGTGCAGGACGGTCAGCCCGTGGTGGGCGGCGGTGGCGGCGATGACGAGATCCACAGCCGAGGCACTGCGGTGCTCCCCGGCCTGAGCCATGCGGTGCTGTACCGCGCCGACCCAGCGTCCCGCACCCTTCGGTACGGACACATCGGGATAGAGGTCCGTGAACATCTCCGCGATCTGGTCGTACTCGCGACGGTTCCGGGCACTTGAGTGCGACGGGTGGGACAGTCAGGCGGTCGTCCCGCTGCGCAACGGGCTAGCCTGCGGTTTCTTCTCCTGCCGGTTCCGCGGCTACGGTCTTCCGCCTCGTCGCCGCGGGCCGCTCGGCCTGCGCGGGGGCGCGCAGAGTGCGCACCTGCGGCGCCAGCAGTGCTGCCAGGGTCGCCACGGTGATCAGGGCGGAACAGGCGAACAGCATCTGCCCGGTGCCCCATGCGCCGGCGGCCGGGCCCGCCGCCAGCAGGCCCAGCGGAGCGAAGGCGAGCGAGCCGAACCAGTCGTACGAGATCACCCGGGACAGCACTTCTTCCGGCACCTTCTGCTGGATGGTGGTCGACCACAGCACGGCGAAAACGTCGGAGAAGACCCCCGAGGCGAACATCGCCACCGCGATCAGCCACACCGGCGCCCCGGCGCCCAGCAGCGCCATCGGCACGGCCATGGGCAGGGTGGCCAGCACCGCCACCAGGATCGGCCGCCCGACCCGCACCCGGGCCGCCAGGCCCGCACCGGCGATGGCACCCAGGGCCTGCGCGGCGACGATCACCGACCAGGCACGGGCCCCTCCCAGGCCGTCTTCGGCGGCCAGCGGGCCCAGCACGCCCACGAAGGCGTTCAGCGCGGCCACCACGAGGGTGTACTGGCCGACCACGGCCCACAGCCACTGCCGGGAGGAGAACTCCCGCCACCCTTCCCGAAGGTCCGTCCAGCCAGAAGACTTCCTCCGCGGACGCTCGCCGATCCTCAGCAGCCAGGTCAGCACCGCACTGACCACGAAGGACAGGGCGTTCAGGGCCAGTGCCCAGCCCGCGCCCAGCCAGGCGACCGCCGCTCCCGACAGGGCCAGGCCCACCAGCAGCGAGATGTTCGTGCCCACCCGGAGCAGACCGTTGGCCTGCTGGAGCTGCCCGGCCGGCACCACCAGCGGTACCGCCCCGTCCATCGCCGGGGAGAACAGCGCCGTCGCCGTGCCCGCGGCCACGGCGAGGACGCACATCAGCACCAGTGATGCGTGCTCCGCCAGGACCAGGGCCGCGAGCCCGCCATAGGCCACGGCACCGACCACATCGGCCATCGCCATCAGCCGGGACCGCGACATCCGGTCCGCGATCACGCCGCCCAACAGGATGAACAGCAGCTGCGGAACCGCCTGACAGGCCAGCACCAACGACAGCCGTCCCGGACTGGCTCCGGGCAGAGCCAGCACCGCGAAGGCGAGCGCCACCCGGGCGAAGCCGTTCCCCAGGACCGAGATGACCCGTGCGGAAGCCAGAAGAGCGAACCGTCGGTTACGCCCCAACGGCGACCGGTCCAGGGAAGCAGGCATGGCCCCGGACCCTACGACGCCACCACTGCGCGACGAGCCCATCCGGCCAACGCGGCAGGACCATCGGCCCAGCCCCGGAAGGGGCCCAGTGCACCAAGGCCTGCCAGGCGGGAACTCTTCGACGGCCGAAACACATCCCACCCGTCCATCCGGCGGGCCTCGCACTCACCTATGACTGATGGCGGGCCTTCTTCGCTCCGGACGATCTGACCGCTCTGCTGTCCGGCTGCGGCTTCGAGTCCGTCAGACATGTCCGCCAGCGCGAGATGCTCGATGCAGTCCTGTGGGACCGCCAGAAGCACTGGCACCGCTTGACCTGTCCCATATCGCCCACGCCCGGACACGCGGGCAGGGGCGAGCGTACCGCTTCGCCCGGGAAGTGCTCCTTCGGCGACAACGGCTGGGCACCGGAGATACGGTCACACCATGGAGTCTGAGCAGGACATCACCGCAATACGGGAACCTTTGCCGTCCGATCCTCCGGCCAGACACGTGCTGCGTCACACCTTCACGAACCCGCTTCGCGTGGCGGCTCTGGCCGCCGTTGCACTGGGGGTGGTGAATGTCGTGAGGGTCCTCCCGTACCCGTGGGCGGCATTCGTGCCGGGACTTACCGTGGTGCTTCTCGGTTCGTGGATGCGGCACAGCGCCCAGAAGCATTGGTTGGCGGGAACAGGGGTTTCGGGTCGTCCGGGTGCGGCGGAGGGCGACCGACGTTGACAGCCGTCGGCAGGCAGTACGCAGGCCTGCTTCTGTAAGGGGGGGGCAGGGATCGGAAGCCGGTTGTGGGTTCGAGTCGGGGCCGCTTTCCGCTCCGGGATCTGGGCTGAAGCCGCCGTCGGAAGCCACTCGACGGTCTCGTGTTCGTGGGGATCATCAAGCTAAGGTCGACCTTCTGTGTCTGGACGAGTTCGGCTACGCGAACCTGGACAAGAAAGGCTCCAGGCTGCTGTTCCAGACCTTCACGGAGCGGGAGGAACGCAAGGCCACGGTGGTCGCGACGAGCTCCCCCTTCGCTGAGGGGAGAGGACGTTCGGCGACCGCCGGCTCTGCGCGGCCATCGCTGACCGCCTCACCTTCCGCGGCATTCTGCCCCGGACCGGCACCGAGTCCTACCGACTCCAGGCCACCTGCGACGAACGCGAAAACCACTGATGGAGGACCCTGTGGCTTCGTACCTGAGGGCGATCCCGACACTGTCACGACGACAGCGCCCGTGGTGAGTTACAGGCGCACGAAGCTCACCATGAGCACAGCCAGGGACAGAAGTAGCATGCCCAGGCAGTTGACCCAGAACGCGGAGTTCAAGGCTCGCGCGCGAATGTGGGATGCGGCGGCCGCCAGGAAGTAGACAACGATCGCAGCAGTGGTCGTCATGGCGACCCCGGGCACCCAGAGCCCGACGATGAGCCCCACCACGGAGGCCGCCTTGGAGGTGATCAGCGCCCACCACCAGTCGCGCGGGAACCGTACGCCGTCCAGGCAGTCGACGATGAATCTCGGTGGACGGAGCATCATCGCGGCGTCGCCCGCCTGTATCCCGAGCAGGATCAGGATTGGCCAGACGGGAGAGGGGAGTTCAGACAGAGTCATCGGCCATTCCCTGCTTATACGGTGACGAATTCGGCGGCGCGCCGGATCCTGGCTGCCGTCTGCTGCCGGTCGGTGGATCCCGCGGCAAGCAGCATCAGCTCACCCAGGTAGCTGGTGAACATCACCTGCGCACCATGCCGGGCACGGGGGTCGGGTATTCCCGCCTTCACCATCGCGGCGGTGAGATTGTCCTCGGTCAACGTGCGCAGCCCGTCGAGGGCCGCGTTCTCGGCTCGATCTCGGGTCAGGGACCGGAAGTACGAGCGTGCGAGTTCGTCGTTCTCGGTGAACAGGTCGAGGAACGGGTCGAAGTAATGGGCCAGGTAGTCGACTGCGGAGGCCGCGGACTCCGTCGCCGGTGGCGCGGGGATGCGGGCGGCGATGGCTTGGTCGTAGACAAGGCTCAACAGAGACTCCTTGTCCCCCACCGCCATGACGGCACCCACGGAAACATTCGCCTCCGCGGCGATCTGCCGCACCGTTGTGCCCTGGAAGCCACGCTCCTGGAAGAGCCTTTCGGCGGCCTCGATGATGCGGGTGGTGGTCCGCCGTTTTCGTTCGGTGCGAGTCGCCTGAACGTGTTCACTGAACATGTTCAGAAGATAGTCGGTGCGGTTGCACCGACGCAATAGTGTCGGTCAGCACGGTTTCAGGACGGAGGCCAGGGACCGGGGCGAACGCGGCGACGGCAGCACGGAGTGGTTCGCGAAGGCCCACCGTGCTACCCCACGACTCTTTGTGGCTGATGCCTGAACTACGGATCCCGGTCTACCGCACGGACAACAGCCCCACCTGATCCACAAAGGAGCCGGACCCTTCCGAGCCGCGCCTGTCAGGGACGCGGGTCGAGAGGGCCCGGTGACACACAAGCTGTCGCCATCCACCCCCACTTCATCGGGGACACTCCGACCAGCACGATCCTGATCAAGAAGTCACCCGATAGAGGTGGCTCTCATTCACTTTGACGATCATGCGCCTGTGTCGTCGTCCGTCCCCTTCGCGGATGGAGCAACCCGGCCCCGAAACTGACCGATGCGGTGGCTCTCGCTTACCCCGATAAAAACAGGTTCCTCCTCTTCCTCTTCCTCCTCGTCCGGCCAGGGGGTGACGTCGGTGGGACGGTTCCCGGCCCAGTAGGGCAGTTCGAAGGGGAGCGGTTCGCCGATGTTCTCGATGATCCCGTCGTCCGGAGACAGACTCAGAGAACGGACGAGGCGCCCGTCCTCCCACACGGCGGACGCGAACCGGTCGACCATGCTGTGCATGGCGTGCAGGACGAGCCGTCGGCCGGTGCTCGCCGCAACGAGGTACTCCGGAAGCCGCGACGGGAAGTCGACCATCACCCCCCGGTCGCAGACGATCTCCAGGCCCGGCCGGCGGGCTGCGTACACCGTC
The DNA here is from genome assembly GCF_043660855.1 of Streptomyces shinuiensis. Taxonomy (NCBI): domain Bacteria; kingdom Bacillati; phylum Actinomycetota; class Actinomycetes; order Kitasatosporales; family Streptomycetaceae; genus Streptomyces; species Streptomyces shinuiensis. Next base: position 4,914,277 of record NZ_JBIHML010000001.1, read on the forward strand.
CCGTCCGGCGGGTACACGCCGTCCCGCAGGTTTGAGCCCGTGCCTTCCCCGCTCTCCTGGCCCGGATGCAGGCGACGCAGCAGGGCGGATGTCTGTGCGGGGTCCGCCGCCCCCACCTGCCGCAGAAGGTCCGGCACATCCCCGTCGGCGCACACGAGCAGCCCCGTCTTGGCTCCCAAAGCCCCTCCCGAGATCATCTACGTCTGTTGTCGCACGCTAGCCGCCCGCACCGACATCGGGCGGGCCTCGGCCACCGTGAGCTGATCGATGCCGCCCGCCGCGACGTGCGGAGGAAGCGGTGTCATTCACGAGGACGGCTCCCATCGTCCAGGGACGCAGGCGGGTCCGATTCACCGGACTGCTGAACGAGCGTTTAGTATGTTGAACATGCGTTCAGCCTCCGAGGGCAGGATCACCCGCGCGGTCCTCCGCGACGAATCACTCCGTCTCTTCGCAGAGAAGGGCCCGGACAGCGTCTCCGTACGGCAGATCGCCGCCGCTGCCGGAGTCTCCCCCGGCCTGGTGCTGCACCACTTCGGCTCGAAGGACGGGCTCCGCGAAGAGGTGGACCGGTACGTGCTCGACGCGTTCGACCGGCTGCTGGGGGCGATCACCGCCGACGGCGCGCCGGGTTTCACCGACCCGGCCGCACACGGGTCGCTGACCGAGGCGATGCTCGAGCACCTGCCGGCCGACTCCCCGATCCCCTCCTACCTCTCCCGGCTCCTGCTGTCCGGCAGTGGTTCCGGGCGGCGGCTCTTCGCCCGGCTCTACGAACTGAGCCGGGCGACCCTCGACGCGATGGTCAGGGCCGGGCTCGCCGCGCCGGGCCGGGATCCGGCGGCGCGCGCGGCGGTTCTGATGGCCAACGACCTGGCCGTGCTGCTGCTGCGCGACCACCTCACCGCCGTCCTGGGCACCGACCCGCTGTCGGCCGAGGGCATGGCCCGCTGGGGGCCTGAGGTGCTCGCTATCTATTCCGGCGGGCTCACCGTCGCACCCGAGGGAGAGCCCGAGGGGGATATCGCTCCATGACCACCGCGGCGAACGCCGCGCCGAGTGCCACGGCCGTACTCCGGGCGCGGGGCCCGTACAAGGCGTACGGACCCCGCCGCGGCCACGGCGACACCACCAGCACCCTCATCCGCACCCGAAGGACACCCACGATGGAGATCACCAGGCGTCCCGCCCCGCCCACCGGCATCCGCCGCCTGCTGTTCCGGGCCCCCATCCATCTCTACCGGCTGCGCCTGGGCTGGGTCTTCGGCGGCCGGCTGCTGCTGCTGAACCACACCGGACGCGTCTCGGGCAAGCACCGTCAAGTCGTCATCGAGGTCGTCGAACACGACCGGACCGACGGCAGCTACGTGGTCTGCTCCGGCTTCGGCACCAAAGCCGCCTGGTACCGGAACCTCCTCGCCACACCCCAGGCCGGCATCCAAGTCGGCCTGCGCACCCTCCCCGTCACCGCACACCCCCTCGACAGGGAAGAGGGCGGTGACTTCATGGCCCGCTACGCGCTCCGCCACCCCCGGGCCGCACGCAGACTCGTGCGCTTCATGGGCTTCTCCGTCGACGGCACAGCGGAGGACTACCGCGCGGTCGGACGCCGACTGCCCTTCGTGCGACTCGGCCCACGCCGACCGTGAAGCCGACGGTTTTCCGGCACCGGTCGGTGTGACGGCTTCCGGGCGGCACGGCACCGACCGCCTCGGAGAGTGCCTCACCCCCGTCCGGGCTCCTCAAGGCGGTTGAAGCCGGAAAGGCGGGGCGAGACGGTGAAGGGGAGGGAATCGCCGCCAGGGGCCCTGAGGGCCGCCACGATGTCGTGGTCCGGTTCGCCGAACACCTCGAAGCGCTGCACGGCGCAGTGCTCCGTCACCTCGCGGATGTACGGATCCGACAGCCGCCAGTGGGTACGGACGGCGTCGGAGTCGCGGTAGAGCTGGAAGCTGTGCGCCAGCATCCGTTCCTCGTCGATGAAGACCTCCACCATGAGTTGGGGGCCGTGCTCCTGAACGAACGCCACTGCCTGCGCGATGGCGCGGCGGAAGCCGTCGAGGCGGCCGTCGGCGATGCGCATGGTGTTGCGGAAGAGAACGGTATTGCTGCCTGTGATCTCCATGCGCCGAGTGTCGTATCTCAAGCGAGGCCGAGGTCAAGGGTGCTCCGGAGCCGCCGCACCGCTCAGGCGTAGAGGTCCTCCAGGCCGACGAGCAGTACGTCGCCGTCGCGTGCCGCCTCGGCGCGCAGGGCGTCGCTGAAGCCCGCGCCGCTGAAGCAGGCCAGCCGGCACCCGCCGGTTTCCGTCGCGCCCCGCCCGGTGAGGATCTCCCGGGCCCGCCTGAGCCTCGCCAGGTGCTTCACGCCCATGACCGTGCCCCACTTGGCCTCGCCGAGCAGGGCCACCGACGATCTGCCCGCCCCCGATCCCGGCTCGACCGCGGCCACGTCGATCTCGATCTGCCTGCGTGCCGCCGGGTCGGTGACGACGCCACTGCCCACCTGTCCGGGGAAGGAGTCGAGCAGGGCCTGCCCCGGGCCGAGTACGTACTCGCGGCACACCGCCTCGAAGTGCGGTCCGGCCACCTGGGAGGCGAAACGCTCGGCCGACCGTTCCCACACCTGGGCCGCCTGGCCGCTCTCCAGCCGCGCCCAGGAGGGGCGCATCACGGCCTCGTAGAAGGTGATCAGCGGCTCGCTGATGCGGTAGTGCGACTTCCCGGCGCGGAAGACGTCCGCCTCGCGGACCAGCAGATGGCTGTCCTCCAGGACGTGGAGGGGGTGGGAGATGTCCACCGACTTGCGGCCGATGTAGCCCGCGATCGCTCCCCGGGAGGTGTTGCCCTGGGCCACCGCGGCGAGGACCGAGTGGTAGAGCGCGGTGTCGCGGATGTCCGCCTCCTCGGCCAGCAGGTACCGGGCCTCCCGGAAGAGCGGGCTGAGGGGGGAGAGGACGGTGCGGCAGAGCCAGTCGTCGAACTCCTCCAGGCTGCCGGGAACGTCGTCCGCCAGGAACTGCCGCCGGTACGCGGGTGTGCCGCCGAGGACGGCGTGGAGCCGGGCCGCGAGGGCGGGCTCGTCCGCCACACCCCAGAAGTCCGCCGCCTCCCGGTAGCCGAAGGGCCTCACGACCAGCTCCAGTTGGGCCCGGCCGCGCAGGGGGGCGGTGCTCGCCAGCAGCCCGCCCATGACGGACATCGCCGAGCCGCACAGCAGCAGCCGCATCCGGCTCTCCCGCACCTGGAAGCGGTCGATCTCCCGCTGGATCAACGAGGGGAGCTCCGGAGCCGTCTTCACCAGGTAGGGGAACTCGTCGATCACCACGAGCACCGGCCCCTCGCCGCGCTCGGGCAGGGCCAGCGAGAACAGGTAGGAGATCGCGTCGTCCCAGGTGGCGAAGGAGAACGGGGCCGGGGAGCCGGTGTACTCGGCCAGGGCGGCGCCGAACTGGCGCAGCGACTCCGCGGCGGTCGCGGTCGTGGCCCCGAAGTGGAAACCGCCCCGCTGCTCCACGAGGGCGCGCAGCAGATAGGTCTTGCCCATGCGCCGCCGGCCGCTGACGACTCCGAGCATGGCATGCGGCAGCGGGCGGGCCGCGAAGGCCGCGAGGCCGCCCCATTCGGCGTCCCGGCCGAAGACGTGGGGCGGTTTGGCGGGGAGATTCGGGCGCGGCATCTTGCTCCAGGTGTTAGGACTACACTCCTTAGGAGTGTAGTCCTAACACCTTGGCACGCCCCTGGGCGCAGGGCCTCAGGGCTGAGCAGGCGCGAAGCGCTTCAGCTCGCGGCGGGCCAGGGAGCGCTGGTGGACCTCGTCCGGGCCGTCGGCGAGCTGGAGGGTGCGGGCCCCGGCCCACAGCTCGGCCAGCGGGAAGTCCTGGCTGACACCGCCCGCGCCGTGCAGCTGCACCGCGCGGTCCAGGATGCCCACCACCGTGCGCGGCACCGCGATCTTGATGGCCTGGATCTCGGTGTGCGCGCCCCGGTTGCCGGCGGTGTCCATCAGCCAGGCCGTCTTGAGCACCAGCAGCCGAAGCTGCTCCACCGACACCCGCGCGTCGGCGATCCACTGCTGGACGACGCCCTGTGCGGCCAGCGGTTTGCCGAAAGCGGTACGGGTGCCGGCGCGGCGGCACATCAGCTCGATCGCCCGCTCGGCCATGCCGATCAGCCGCATGCAGTGGTGGATGCGGCCCGGGCCCAGGCGGGCCTGGGCGATGGCGAAGCCACCGCCCTCCTCGCCGATCAGGTTGGCGACGGGGACGCGCACGTCGTGGAAGAGGACCTCGGCGTGGCCGCCGTGCCAGTGGTCCTCGTAGCCGTAGACCGTCATCGCGCGGCGCACCTCGACACCCGGGGTGTCGCGCGGCACCAGCACCATCGACTGCTGGCGGCGGATGTCGTCGCCGTCCGGGTCGGTCTTGCCCATCACGATGAAGACCGCGCAGTCGGGGTTCATCGCCCCGGAGATGTACCACTTGCGGCCGGTGATGACGTACTCGTCGCCCTCGCGCCGGATGCGGGTCTCGATATTGGTGGCGTCCGAGGAGGCGACCTCCGGCTCGGTCATGGCGAAGGCCGAGCGGATCTCCCCGGCCAGCAGCGGCTTCAGCCAGCGCTCGCGCTGCTCGGCGCTGCCGAACTGGGCCAGCACCTCCATGTTGCCGGTGTCGGGCGCGGCGCAGTTGGTGGCGGTCGGGGCGAGCTGCGGGCTGCGGCCGGTGATCTCGGCCAGCGGCGCGTACTGGAGGTTGGTCAGCCCGGCGCCGTGCTCGGCGTCGGGCAGAAAGAGGTTCCACAGGCCGCGCTCGCGGGCGGCGGCCTTCAGCTGTGCCACCACCGGCGGGGTGCGCCACGGCGAGTCCAGCGCCGCCCGCTGCTCGTCGGCCACGGCCTCCGCCGGATGGACGTGCTCGTCCATGAAGGCCAGCAGCTTCTTACGGAGCTCCTCGGTGCGTGCGTCGAATCCGAAGTCCATGGCGGATCAGCCTTCCTGAAGGGTGGTGAGGCCTTCTGAGACGAAGAGGGGGACGAGTGCGCCGATGCGGTCGAAGCCCGCGCCGACGGTCTGCCCGAGGGTGTAGCGGTAGTGGATGCCCTCCAGGATCACGGCGAGCTTGAAGTAGGCGAACGCCGTGTACCAGTCGATGTTCGACACGTCGCGGCCCGACGAAGCGGCGTACCGTTCGGTCAGCTCCCGCGCGTCGGGGTGGCCGGGCGCCTCGCGGGTGGTGGCGATGGGGGCACCGGGGATGTGCCGCTGGCTGCTGTACATCACCAGCAGGCCCAGGTCGGTCAGCGGGTCGCCGAGGGTGGACATCTCCCAGTCGAGGATGGCGGCGATTCGGTCGTCCGCACCGACGAGCACGTTGTCCAGCCGGTAGTCGCCGTGGACGATCGCGGGGGCGGGAGAGGCGGGCAGCCGGCTGCCGAGCAGGGCATGGAGCTCGTCGATGCCGGGCAGCTCGCGGCTGCGGGAGGCGTCCAGCTGCTTGCCCCAGCGCCGCAGCTGCCGCTCCAGGAAGCCGTCGGGCCGCCCGAAGTCGCCCAGGCCGGCGGAGGCCGGGTCCACCGAGTGCAGCTTCACCAGGGCGTCGGACAGGCCGAGCACCAGCTCGCGGGTGCGCTCGGGGCCGAGCGGGGCGAGTTGCTCGGCGGTGCGGTACGGGGTGCCCTCCACGTACTCCATCACGTAGAAGGGCGCGCCGAGGACGTCCTCGTCCTCGCACAGCAGCACCGCGCCGGGCACGGGCACGTCGGTGGGGCCCAGGGCGTTGATCACCCGGTGCTCGCGGGCCATGTCGTGCGCGGTGGCCAGGACGTGGCCCAGCGGAGGACGCCGCACCACCCAGCGCGAGGTCCCGTCGGTCACCTTGTAGGTCAGGTTCGAGCGGCCGCCCTCGATCAGCTCCGCGTTCAGGGACCCCTGGACGAGCCCCGGGCGCTCGCCGTCCAGGTACGCGCGCAGCCGCGCGGGATCGAGGCCCGGTGGGTGGTGCTCGGTCATCGGTAGGCTCCTCGGCGGGAAGAGGGTGGTCGTGCGTACCGAGCCATGATGCCGACCAGTCGGTATGGAGTCCAGGGAGGGCACCGAAAAGAGAGCCCCGACACCGCGTGGAGACGGCGCCGGAACAGGGCGAAGCGGTACGGACGGGTCAGCGGGGGACGGCGGCGACGGCCAGCTCCGTGACCTCCTGCGGCGTCCCGTCGATGGGAACGACCGCGCCCGCCTCGTCCGCGTCCAGTGCCTCCAGCGTCTCGAACTGGGACCTCAGCAGCGCGGACGGCATGAAATGGCCGGTGCGGCCCGTCAGCCGCTCGCCGATCAGCTCGGGCGAGCCGTCCAGATGGAGGAAGAACACCTGGGGCGCGGCCCGGCGCAGCCGGTCGCGGTAGGCGCGCTTGAGGGCGGAGCAGGTCACCACACCGCCCTCCCCGCTCTGTGCCTTGAGCCAGGCGGCGATCGCGTCCAGCCAGGGGGCGCGGTCGGTGTCCGTCAGCGGTACGCCCGAGGCCATCTTCGCCACGTTCTCCGGGGGGTGGAAGTCGTCGGCCTCCGCGTACGGCACTCCCAGCCGCTCCGCCAACGCCGTGCCCACCGTCGTCTTCCCGGACCCGGACACACCCATCACCACGACGAGCGGACTCACAACAGCCACACCACCACTCCAGAGATCGGCACGGCCAGCGTACAGACGGCCGCCGCGTACGTCGTGCGCGTACCCAGCGGGCCCGGCCGGGCCACATCCAGCGCGCGGATACGGCGGTGGGCCAGGGCCAGGAACACCAGCCACACCAGCGCCCCCAGCGCCGCCAGGACGTACTCCCGCGGCGGCCCGCCGTCGTGCACCGACCCGCGGGCCAGCAGCGCCACCACCGCCGCGAAGGCCAGGGTGGTGCGCCGCCACGCCATCCGGGTGCGCTCCGGCTGAGCGGCCGGATCGCGTACGGCCGCCCCGTCCCCACGTGCCCCGTCCCCGTGCGACCCGCGGTCCGCGCTCACCGGCCCAGCTCCCCGAGCACCACCCCGGCGACCACCACCAGCGCGGCCACCGCCGTGCCCAGCGCCAGCAGCACGGGGAAGCGGGACAGCGGCAGATCGTCGCCGCGCCGCATGGCCCGCTCGGTGCGCAGCCAGTGGTTGACCGCCCGCACCGCGCACAGCGCGCCGCCCGCCAGCAGCACCACGGCGATCGCCGTCCGCGGCGCGGCGCGCATCCCCGTCAGGAACTGGTCCACCGCGATGCCGCCCGCCACCAGCGCCAGCGCGGTGCGGATCCAGGCCAGGAAGGTCCGCTCGTTGGCCAGGGAGAAGCGGTAGTCGGGGGTGGCGCCCTCGGTCCGCATCCGCTCCGGCGCCAGCCACAGCCGCAACGAGTCCCGCAGTCCGTACCAGAGCCGTTCGATCACGCTCCCGACACTACGCGGGACTTCCGTCCCGCTTCCGGTGCCACTCCTCCAGCCGCCGGTGGCACTCCAGCCCGTCGGGCACCACGTCCCACTGCGCCAGCCGCCGCTCCACCTCGTCCTCCGGCAGGAAGTCCCACCAGGCGACCTCCTCGGTCTGCGGGCGCACCGGCAGCTCGCACCGCACCTCGTAGACGGCCAGGAACCAGGTGTGCTCCGGCGACTCGTACAGGAAGGTCAGCCGGTGCTCCGGGTGCGGCAGCCCGCTCACCCCCAGCTCCTCCTCGGCCTCGCGCAGCGCCGCCTCGTCGTAGCTCTCGCCCGCGCCGACCACGCCCCCGACCACCACGTCGTACATCGAGGGGAAGACCAGCTTGCCCGGGGTGCGGCGGTGCACGAAGATCCGGCCCCCGGCGTCCCGCACCCGCACCGACACGCTCCGGTGCCGCATCCGCCGGGCGGTGGCCGTACCGCGCCGGGCGCGGCCGATCACACGGTCGTACTCGTCCACGATGTCCAGCAGTTCGTCCGCGGATCTGCCCGCCGTCTCCTCGCTCGTTTCGCTCGCCATCCGGCCATCCAAGCAGCCCGCGGGGGGTGCCGTACCTCCGGGCGGGAGGTTACTCTCCGGTCACCAGCGGACGGACCGAGGAGCGGATGGGCCGATGGCGTACGACGCCGATGTGATCGTGATCGGGGCGGGCCTGGCCGGGCTCGCGGCCACCGCCGAACTGGCCGACGCCGGGCGGAAGGTGATCCTGCTCGACCAGGAGCCCGAAGCCTCGTTCGGCGGCCAGGCGCACTGGTCCTTCGGCGGGCTGTTCCTCGTCGACTCCCCCGAGCAGCGTCGTATGCGCGTGCGCGACAGCCGCGAGCTGGCCTGGCAGGACTGGCTGGGCACGGCCGGCTTCGACCGCGCGGAGGACGCCTGGCCGCGCCGCTGGGCCGAGGCGTACGTCGACTTCGCCGCCGGGGAGAAGCGCGCCTGGCTGCGCGCCCAGGGCGTGAGGCTGTTCCCCGTCGTCGGCTGGGCCGAGCGGGGCGGCTACGACGCCTGCGGTCACGGCAACTCGGTGCCGCGCTTCCACATCACCTGGGGCACCGGGCCCGGCCTGGTCGAACCGTTCGAGCGGCGGGTGCGCCAGGGCGTCCGGCGAGGTCTGGTGGACCTGCGCTTCCGGCACCGCGCCACGGGGCTGGCCCGCAGCGCCGGAGCGGTGGACACAGTCACCGGCGAGGTGCTCGCCCCCAGTGGCGCCGCACGCGGCACGGCCAGCGGCCGGGAGGTGACCGGCGTCTTCGAACTGCGCGCCCAGGCGGTGGTCATCGCCTCCGGCGGCATCGGCGGCAACCACGACCTGGTGCGCGCCAACTGGCCCGAGCGCCTGGGCGCTCCGCCCGGGCGGATGCTCTCCGGAGTGCCCGCCCACGTCGACGGCGCGATGCTGGGCATCGCCGAGGAGGCCGGCGGCCGGATCGTCAACCGCGACCGGATGTGGCACTACACCGAGGGCATCGAGAACTGGGATCCGATCTGGGCGCGGCACGGCATCCGCATCCTGCCCGGCCCTTCCTCCCTGTGGCTGGACGCCACCGGCCGCCGGCTGCCGGTGCCGCTCTTCCCCGGCTTCGACACGCTCGGCACCCTCGAACACATCATGCGCACGGGGTACGAGTACACGTGGTTCGTCCTCACACAGAAGATCATCGAGAAGGAGTTCGCGCTCTCCGGCTCCGAGCAGAACCCCGACCTCACCGGCCGCAGCGTCCGCCAGGTGCTCGGCCGCGCCCGCTCCGGCGCGCCCGGCCCGGTGCGCGCGTTCATGGACAAGGGCGCCGACTTCGTCGTCGAGCGCGATCTGTCCGCCCTGGTGCGCGGCATGAACTCGCTCACCGGGGACGGCCTGATCGACGAGGCCGCCCTGCGCCGCGAGATCACCGCCCGCGACCGCGAGACCGCCAACCCCTTCACCAAGGACCTCCAGATCACCGCCGTCCGGGGCGCCCGCACCTACCTCGGCGACAAGCTGATCCGCGTCGCCCCGCCCCACCGGCTGCTGGACCCGAAGGCGGGCCCGCTGATCGCCGTGCGCCTGAACATCCTCACCCGCAAGACCCTCGGCGGTCTGGAGACCGACCTGTCCTCCCGTGTCCTCACCGAGGGCGGCGAAGCGCTGCCCGGCCTCTACGCGGCGGGCGAGGCCGCCGGCTTCGGCGGCGGGGGCATGCACGGCTACCGTTCCCTGGAGGGCACCTTCCTGGGCGGCTGCCTGTTCTCGGGCCGCACCGCGGGCCGCGCGGCGGCGAAGGCGGTGGGCTGAGCCGGGCGGGCCGGAACGGCGAGGGCCCCGCGCATATCCGCGGGGCCCTCGACTCTCCTGTGTCCGGAGGGGGACTTGAACCCCCACGCCCGATAAAGGGCACTAGCACCTCAAGCTAGCGCGTCTGCCATTCCGCCACCCGGACAGGTGTGTGCCGCCGACCGTGGTCATGGCGACGTGTAAACCATAGCACTGGAGCGGAGCCGGGCGATCACCCCGGCTCCTGTGCCCCGGGCCCCGGAGACGGGAGGATGGGCGCGGACCACGCAACACGAGGAGGCAGTGTGAGCGAGCCGAACACGACCACCACCGCGTCCGACGCGGTCAGGGGCGAGGACGAGGTCGTCGACCTGTGCCGCGATCTCATCCGGATCGACACCAGCAACTACGGCGACCACTCGGGACCGGGCGAACGGGCCGCGGCCGAGTACGTGGCGGAGAAGCTCGCGGAGGTGGGACTGGAGCCGCGGATCTTCGAGTCGCACCCGGGCCGGGCGTCGACCGTCGCCCGGATCGAGGGCGAGGACCCCTCCCGGCCCGCGCTCCTCATCCACGGGCACACCGACGTCGTCCCGGCCAACGCCGAGGACTGGACCCACCACCCGTTCTCCGGCGAGATCGCCGACGGCTGCGTGTGGGGCCGCGGAGCGGTCGACATGAAGGACATGGACGCGATGACGCTGGCGGTCGTGCGCGACCGGCTGCGCAGCGGCCGCAGGCCCCCGCGCGACATCGTGCTGGCCTTCCTCGCCGACGAGGAGGCGGGCGGCACCTGGGGTGCGAAGCACCTGGTGAAACGGCACCCGGAGCTGTTCGAGGGCGTGACCGAGGCGATCGGCGAGGTCGGCGGCTTCTCCTTCACCGTCAACGAGAAGCTGCGGCTGTACCTGGTGGAGACCGCCGAGAAGGGCATGCACTGGATGCGGCTCACCGTGGACGGCACCGCCGGGCACGGCTCGATGACCAACGACGACAACGCGATCACCGAGCTGTGCGAGGCGGTCGGGCGGCTGGGCCGGCACAGGTTCCCGGTCCGGGTGACCAAGACGGTGCGCTCCTTCCTCGACGAGCTCTCCGACGCCCTCGGCGTGGAACTGGACCCGGAGAACATGGACGAGACCCTGGCCAGGCTCGGCGGCATCGCCAAGCTGATCGGGGCGACGCTGCGCAACACCGCCGCCCCGACGATGCTCGGCGCCGGCTACAAGGTCAACGTCATCCCCGGGCAGGCCACCGCCCATGTCGACGGGCGCTTCCTGCCCGGCCACGAGGAGGAGTTCCTGGCCGACCTCGACCGGATCCTGGGCCCGCGCGTGAGGCGCGAGGACGTGCACGCCGACAAGGCGGTGGAGACGGGCTTCGACGGCGCCCTGGTGGACGCCATGCAGTCCGCGCTGAAGGCCGAGGACCCGATCGCGCGGGCCGTGCCGTACATGCTCTCCGGCGGCACCGACGCCAAGTCCTTCGACGACCTGGGCATCCGCTGCTTCGGTTTCGCCCCGCTGAAGCTGCCGCCGGAGCTGGACTTCGCCGGGATGTTCCACGGGGTGGACGAGCGGGTGCCGGTGGAGGGGCTGAAGTTCGGCGTGCGGGTGCTGGACCGCTTCCTCGACCAGTGCTGACCGGTCCGGTACGGCCGGCTCCGTCCCCCCGGTAATCGCCCATGCGTGCGTGTACGACCAGAACGGGTGAATGCGCCCTCGGGCCGTAGCCCGCCTCCTCCGGTGTCGTTACAGGGAGTGCGGTCCGCGGCTGGGATCGCACTGCCAACAAGGAGGAAGAATGATCAAGAAGGTCGTCGCCGTCGCGGCTGCCACCGGTGGTCTCGTGCTCGCGGGCGCGGGTGTGGCCGCCGCCGACTCCGGTGCCCAGGGCGCTGCCATCGGCTCCCCCGGTGTCATCTCCGGCAACGTCATCCAGGCGCCGATCCACGTCCCGGTGAACGTCTGCGGCAACACGGTCAGCGTGATCGGGCTGCTGAACCCCGCCTTCGGCAACTTCTGCGTCAACAGCTGACGTCGCGTCCGGGCCCGCCTGGGCCTGTGCGCGGCGGCCCCGGAGCGCGCGCCATGCGCTCCGGGGCCGCCGTTTCGGCGGGCGGGGAGGCGAGGAGCGCCCCCTGTCCGCGCACAACCCGTAGACCGCAAGCCACCCGCACATCAGAGGGCAAGGGGAAGTACACATGCGACAGGTCACAAGGAAGGGCCTGATCACCATCGCCGCGGCCGGCGGCGTGCTGGCCATGTCGGGCGGTCACGCCGCCCACGCGGACGCCGAGGCCCGGGGCGTGGCCGCGGGCTCGCCGGGCGTGCTGTCCGGCAACACCGTCCAGGCCCCGGTGCACGCGCCGGTGAACGCCTGCGGCAACACCGCGACCGTCGGCGGCGGCCTCAACCCGGCCTTCGGCAACAAGTGCGCCAACGTGGACGACCACCGCGGCGGTCACCACCAGGGCGACCACGGCGGCGGACACCACCGGGGCGGGCACGAGGGCGGGCACCGCGGCGGCCACCAGGAGAACCCCGGCGGGCAGCGCCGGGAGCAGGGCAAGGAGCACGGCGAGAAGCAGCGGGGGAAGCACGCCGGCGACGGCGGTGCCAGGGCCGAGGGCGTGGCCGCGGGCTCGCCGGGCGTGCTGTCCGGCAACACCGTCCAGGCCCCGGTGCACGCGCCGGTGAACGTCTGCGGCAACTCCGTGAACGTGGTGGGTGCGCTCAACCCGGCCGCCGGCAACGAGTGCGCCAACGAGAGCGGCCACAGGCCGTCTCCGGAGAAGCCCGGGCCCGAGCACCCGCAGAAGCCGAAGCCGGAGAAGCCCGAGCAGCCGCAGAAGCCGAAGCCGGAGGAGCCCGAGCAGCCGGAGGAGAGGGACGAGCCCCGTGCCGAGGCCCCCGAGAAGCCCGCTCCCCAGGTCATGGGCGGCGAGCTGGCCCAGACCGGCGGCAGCGGGCTGGGCACGGTCGTCCCGGTCGGTGCCGGAGTGCTGCTCGGCGGCGCCCTGCTCTACCGGCGCGCCCGCGCCATGCGGGGCTGACCGGCGCCGGGAGCCACGGCCGGGAGCACGGCGAGGAGCGGGCTCCGCCCCTTACAGGGGTCGGGGTCCGCTCCTTCCGCCTTCCGCGTCACCAGGTGGCGCGCAACTGGCGGATGATCCGCCGCCGCAGCCGCACCTGGCGGCTGCCGTCGGAGTTGAGCCTGAGGCGGTCCAGTTCCCAGTGTCCGTACTCGGCGTGTTCGGTCAGCAGACGTGTGGCGGCCTTGCGGGAGACCCCGCGCGGGACGTACACATCACGAAATTCGTATTCCGGCATCACATCTATTGTGCGTGCGGGGCCCCGGTACGGATAGCGTCTGCACTATGTCTGATGCTGCGCAGCCCGGTGCTGCCGAGGTACGAGCCGCCGCCGAAGAGTTGAAGACCGCGCTGGACCGTCACCTCGAAGCCGTCGAACGACGGTCTGCCGAGGGGGGCTCGGGCGCCGGGGCCGCCCGGGCCGAGGCCGCCGTCCACGCCGCCTTCGACGAACTCGCCGCGGCGGGCGAGGCGTACGACGAGCTGTTGTACGACGTCTACGACGAGGTCACACCCTTCGAGATCCCGGGTGGCGACAACATGCCCGCCTACGCCGGGCCTGAGGAGCCCAGCACCCTCAGCGTCCTCATCCGCCGCGACTACACCGTCGTGGAGCCGCAGCGTCTGATGGCCCAGGCGCAGCGCGTCACCGCGCTCGACCCGGACTCGGCGGACGCGGACGAGGAGGCGCTGGAAGGCCCCTTCGCCGGGAGCGGGGTGCACGCGGCCCTCAGCGTGCTGTTCGGCGAGTACGAACCGGACGAGATCGCCACCCGGCACGAGGAGTTCGGCATGGAGGAGGGCGACTCCACGCTCTGGGTGATCGCGGGCGACGAGCCCGCGGAGCCGGGGGAGTGGCTGGGTTCGCCCTTCGACGGGGCCGACCCCGAGCAGGTCGTCTGCCGCTTCGACGTCAGCACCGTCTTCGACGAGGAGGAGGACCTCTACGGCGAGGACGGGGACGCCGGGCCGGTGGTCCGGGCCGCGGACTGACCCGGACCTGCTCCTGCGGCCCTGCCGCCGGCCCGCGGCCCGGCGGCAGGGCCGGCGGCCCCAGGGGTCAGCCCGCGGCCTCCGGCGCCTGCGCCGCCTGCGCGAGCAGCAGCGTGCGCAGTCGTGTCGTGCGCTCCGGGGCCGGGATCCGCTCCACCGCCCGAGGCAGTGCCTGGTCCACGCCGTGCACCACGGACAGATGCCGCTCACCGCGGCCGAACGCCGTGTACACCCAGGCGCGGCTGAGGGCCGGGACCGCGTCGCCCGGAAGCACCACCACGGCCGCCGGCCAGCGCGTCCCGACGGCCTGGTGGGCGGTGATCGCCCAGCCGTGCCGCACCGTCCGCGCCACCCGCTCGCGCGGGACGGTGACGGCGCGGCCGGAGCAGTCCAGACGCAGGCCCTCCTCGTCCCCCGACACCACCGTGCCCAGCGCGGTGTGCCCGGGGGCGGGGGAGTGGGCCACCCGGTCGCCCGGGTCGAAGCCGCCGAACCGGCCGGGGCCGGGGTTGAGCCGTTCCTTGAGCGCGGCGTTGAGCACCCGGGTGCCCGCGGCGCCGCCGTGGCCGGGCGTGATCACCTGCGTCAGCCCGGCGGGCACCCCCAGCGCCCGCGGCACCGAGTCGGCGACGAGCTGCACGGTGCGGTGCACCGCCTCCCCGGCGTCGCGCACCGGGACGATCACCACCTCCCGGCCGGGCGCCTCCACCTGGTTCAGCTCGCCGATCCCGATGCCCGAGACCAGCTCGCCCACCGGCCCGGGATCCGGGGTGCGGGAGACCACCTGCGGGCAGACGCGCGCCGCCAGCAGATCGGCCAGTACCTGGCCCGCGCCCGCCGAGCCGAGCAGATGCGGATCGCCGCTGAGGACCAGCCGCGCACCGTCCGGCAACGCCTCGACCAGCATCGCCGCGCGTTCGGCGTCGAGCTGGGGGGCGTCCAGCACGGCGAGCAGGTCCAGCGCGTACGCGCCCTCCTCGTCGCGGCCGGGGCCCTCCCGGCCGGCCAGCAGCCCGTCGACGGTGACGGCCGCCGGACCCGGGCCGCCGTCCGGGTCGTTGTCCCGGCCGTCCTCGCCACCGCCTCCTGCGTCCAGCGGCCCCGCCAGCCGCCGCCTGCCGTCCTCGCTGTGCGCGGCGGCGTACGCCCGCAGCCCCAGTGCCCGGGCCGCGGCCACCAGCGCGGCCGGCTCGGCGCGGGCGGCCTCGCCGCCGGTGTGCGCCACCAGGCCGCTGCGGGCGGCGGCGCGCACCAGCTCGGCCGCGGACGGGCCGGGCGCCCTCCGCGCGGCTTCCTCCCAGCGGGCCGCCTCCTCCTCGCCGGGCGGGGTGAAGGTGCTGTTCAGCCGGGCCAGGCCCTCGGCCAGGCTCTCCTCGGCCAGCGCGTGGCGCTCCAGGCCGACGAGCAGCCGCACGGGCCGCTCGCCCTCCTCTTCCTCCTCGTCAGCCCCGGCTTCCCCGGCCCCGGAGCCCTCCTCCCCGGCGTCCTCGAAGGCCAGCACCGCGCCCGCGTCGACCGCCTCGCCCACCGCCGTCTCCGGATCCGGTACGCCGTACCGGGCCAGCCCTCCGGCCAGGGCCTCGGGGCCGAGCACCGTGTGCCCGGACAGCGCCGCCCGCTCCAGCAGCCACACCGCCAGGGCCCGGCAGCGCCGTTCGTCGCCCGGACCGCTCTCAGGCCCCAGCAGCGCCCGTGCGAAGCCGTCCGCCTGCTCCGGCGCCACGCCCGCGACGGCCAGCAGCTCCCATGGATCGGCGCGCAGCACCTCCTCGGCGCCCTCGCCGAAGGTCTCCGCCACGGCCGCGCCCAGCGACGCGGGCGCGCCGCCCTCGGCCAGCAGCGCGGTGACGCCCTCGGGCACGGCCACCGGTCCGCCGCCCGGTGCGGCCCGCGGACCGTCCCGGCCGCCGGGCCGGGCGGCCGGGACGGTCCGCCGGGGCCGGGGTGCGGGCTTCGGCTCGGCGAAGAACTCGGCGGCCGAACGCTCGCCGCTCTCCACGGCGCGTACGGCGGCCATGAGTTCCGCGGCCCTGTCCCGGGCGCCCGGGGCGGCGGTCTGGCGGGCCTGATCGTCGTTGTCGGCGCCGGACGCGGTCACAGCGTGCTCCAGTCGTGATCGGGATAGCGGTGCACCGGGGCCGACACATCGTCCAGCGCCCGGCAGATCTCGTCGGGAAGCGTAAGGCCCTCCACTGACAGAGCCTCGCCGAGCTGCTGCGACGTACGCGGGCCGATGATCGGGGCGGCCACCCCGGGCCGGTCGCGCACCCAGGCCAGCGCCACCTGGAGCGGGGTGACGGCCAGCCCGTCGGCGGCCGTGGCGACCGCGTCGACGATCCGCGCCGCCGCGTCGTCCAGATAGGGCTCCACGAAGGGCGCCAGATGTTCCGAGGCCCCGCGCGAGCCGGGCGGGGTGGAGCGCCGGTACTTGCCCGTGAGCACCCCCCGGCCCAGCGGCGAGGACGCCAGCAGCCCCACCTCCAGGTCCAGTGCGGCCGGCAGCACCTCCCGCTCCACACCGCGCTGGAGCAGGGAGTACTCCATCTGGACGCCGGCCAGCCGGGTGCGCGCCCCCGGAGCGGCGAGCTGCCAGGTGGCGGCCTTGGCCAACTGCCAGCCGCAGAAGCCCGCCACCCCCGCGTAGCGGGCGCGGCCGCTGGCCACCGCGGTGTCGAGGGCCTGGAGGGTCTCCTCCACAGGGGTGAAGGGGTCGTAGGAGTGGACCTGCCACAGGTCGACGTAGTCGGTGCCCAGCCGCTCCAGGGAGGCGTCCAGAGCGGCCAGCAGATGGCCGCGCGAGCAGTCGGAGCGCCGCTCGGGGTCGGGCACGCCGCCCGCCTTGGTGGCGATCACCAGATCCCGGCGGGGCACCAGGTCCTGCACCAGCCGGCCCAGGAGGTACTCGGCGCCGCCGTCGGCGTACACGTCGGCGGTGTCCACCAGTGTCCCGCCGGCCGCCCAGAAGGACTTCAGCAGGTCGGCCGTCTCCCGCTCCCCGGTGTCCCTCGCCCAGGTGAGCGTACCGAGCCCGATCCGGGATACGCGGAGGCCGGTGCGGCCCACGTGCCTGTGCTCCATGGGCGTTGAGAGTACTTGCGGCCGCGCGCTAGAGTCCCGGCGACGGGCACGTTACCGATCGGTAAGGGGACGCGGATGAGGCTCGGGATCAACCTCGGCTACTGGGGCGCCGGGATGGACGCCGACAATCTCGCGGTCGCCCAGGAGGCCGACCGGCTGGGCTACTCCGTGTGCTGGGCCGCCGAGGCCTACGGGTCGGACGCCCCCACCGTCCTGGCCTGGGTGGCGGCCCGGACCGAGCGGATCGACGTCGGCTCGGCCATCTTCCAGATTCCCGCCCGCGCCCCCGCGATGACGGCCATGACCGCCGCCACCCTCGACGTCCTCTCGGGCGGACGCTTCCGCCTGGGCCTGGGCGTCTCCGGTCCGCAGGTGTCCGAGGGCTGGTACGGGGTGCGGTTCGACAAGCCGCTCGCCCGCACCCGCGAGTACGTGGAGATCGTCCGCAAGGCGATGTCCCGCGAGCGGCTGACCCACTCCGGCGAGCACTGGACGCTGCCGCTGCCCGACGGCCCCGGCAAGCCGCTGAAGCTGACCGTCCACCCCGTCCGTGAGCGGATCCCGCTGTACATCGCCGCCATCGGCCCGAAGAACCTGGAGCAGACCGGCGAGATCGCCGACGGCGCGCTGCTGATCTTCTTCGCCCCCGAGCACGCCGGGGAGACCACGCTCGGCGCGCTGCGGGCCGGACGCGAGAGGGCGGGCCTGACCATGGAGGGCTTCGACGTGGTGCCCACCGTGCCGCTGGCCCTCGGCGACGACGTCGACGCCCTGGCCGACACCTTCCGCCCGTACACGGCGCTGTACGTCGGCGGCATGGGCAGCCGCAGGCAGAACTTCTACAACCGGCTCGCCCGGCGCATGGGGTACGAGAAGGAGGCCGCCGAGATCCAGGACAGGTACCTGTCCGGGGACAAGGAGGGCGCCGCGGCCGCGGTGCCCCGGCAGCTCATCGACTCCACCACGCTGCTCGGCCCGGTCGAGCGGATCGCCGACCGGATGCGGGCCTACGCCGAGGCCGGGGTGACCACCCTGTCGCTGGCACCGGCGGGCTTCACCCTGGAGGAGCGGATCGCCGCGCTGCGGGCCGGTGTGGAGGCCCTGGAGCGGTCCGGGACCGCCTCCTGAGGAGCCGCCGCCCCCGTTTCCCCATCCCGCCGCCGTTCTCCGTCCCGCCGTGAACGCCGCGCGGGGCGCGGCCGGACCGAGCCGCCCGGCCGCGCCCCGCGCCGGGACGTGTCCGCGGCCGTGATGGGGGCTCGGGGGTCCTCCCCGCCACGGCCGTCTCCAGGCACAACGGCGCGGAGCCGCCGGGGTTACGCCCGGCGCGGTGGACACGTCCGTTCGGCGCAGGGGCGGGGGTGAGCTGTTGCCGCCGCCCGCCCGCACCGGTTGACTCGGCTTCTGCGGATACGTCCAGGGAGGGTGTCGGACCATGCTGCGCAGAACGGACCTGGTGCGGGAGGTCTTGGACGACGACGCGTCCTTCCGGCTGCTGTGCTCGCTGGCCGCCGCGGCCGAGGCGCGCAACGGCCGGGAGAGCCGCAGGATCGCCGCCCTCGCCCCCCAGGGCCGGCGCGACCTCGCCCCCGGGATGGCCCGGTACGGCGAGCTTCAGGAGAGGAACGCCCGGCTGCTGGCAGGGCTGCTCGACGACTGCGGTCTGGAACCGGCCGAGGTGCCGCCCGAGGCGGACCACGCCGTCCTCCTGGAGCGGCGGGGGAGCTGCCCGGCGCACGCCCGGATGCGGTGCGGGCAGCCCCTGAGCGAGCGGGACGTCCTCGCCCACCTCGCCCACGGGTACGCGGCCTCGTCCCGTGCCGCCGCCTGGCTCGTCCGCCTGGCCGGGCACGCCTCCCGCCGTCCCGGGGCCGGCGAGGCGGTCCGGGAGGTCTTCCGCGCCGAACGGGAGTACCTGGCCTGGTGCCGCGAGGGGATGCTGGGCTTCGTCCGCGCCGGCCACGTCGCCGCCGTCGAGCTGGTGCTCAGGGAGAACGCGCTGGCGGAGGCCCGTGCCCACCGCGACGCCGCCCTCGCCGTACTGGCCCGCACCGGCCATCTGCTCGGCTGGAGCATGGCCAGGTCGGTGGTGCTGGAGGGGGGAGTACAGGCCCGGTACGCCCGTGAGCGGCTGGCCGGCCGGCGCCGCACCGTGAACCTGGACACGCTCCCCGCGCTGCCCGGACCCGGACCCGGACCCGGACCCGGACCCGGACCCGGACCCGGGCCAGGGCCCTGGCGCGGAGCGGCGCGGGCCGGACCGGGGACGGAGCCCGGGACGGAGGGTCCGTCCGGGGAGGCGGCTACAGCCAGCCCCGGCGTTTGAAGAACCGGTACAGGCCGGCGCTCGCCGCGACCATCAGCACCATCACCCCCGGATAGCCCAGCGGGTGGGCCAGCTCGGGCATGTGGTCGAAGTTCATGCCGTACACCCCGGCGATCATGGTGGGGACCGCGGCCATGGCCGCCCACGCCGAGATCTTGCGCATGTCGTCGTTCTGCCGGACGCCCACCTGCGCCAGATAGGCCGACAGGATGTCCGACAGCAGCCTGTCCAACGCCTCCACCTGCTCGTTCGCCCGGGTCAGATGGTCGCTGACGTCGCGGAAGAACGGGCGCGAGTCGTCGTGCACGAACGGCACGCCGATGCCCGCCAGCCGCTCCATCGGATCCGCCAGCGGCCCGGTGGCCCGGCGGAACTCCAGCACCTGGCGTTTGAAGGCGTAGATGCGGCTCGCGACGGTGCCGCGCGCCGTCCCGCCGGGGGTGAAGACCTCCTCCTCCAGCTCCTCCAGGTCGATCTGCAGCTCGGCGGCCACCTCCATGTAGTGGTCGACCACCGCGTCGCTCACCGCGTACATCACGGCCGTCGGACCGTGCTGGAGCACCCGCGGGTCGCGCTCCAGCCGGTCACGCACCGAGCCCAGCGGATTGGTGGCGCCGTGCCGCACCGACACCACGAAGGAGTCGCCGAGGAACAGCATCAGCTCCCCGGTGTCCACCGTGTCGGCCGCCTCGTCGTAGTCCACCGGCTTGAGTACCAGGAACAGCGAGTCCTCGTAGACCTCCAGCTTGGGCCGCTGGTGGGCCGACAGGGCGTCCTCCACGGCCAGCGGGTGCAGCCCGAACTCCCGGGAGACCTGGTCGAACTCCTCCTCGGTGGGCTCGTGCAGCCCGATCCACACGAAGGCGTCGCGGTCCGCGCGGGCCGCCCGGAACGCCTCGGCGAGACCGGAGGGGCCCTCGGCGCGGCGCCCGTCCCGGTAGATCGCACAGTCCACAATCACACCCACGATTCTCCCCCGCCCGCCTCCCCGGCCCCGCACCTACTCGGTCCCGCCGCCCTCGCCTACGCTGGCTGCCATGCCCACGCTGCTCCTCGTCCGGCACGGCCGGTCCACCGCCAACACCTCCGGACTGCTGGCCGGACGCACCCCCGGCGTCGAGCTGGACGAGCTCGGCATCGCCCAGGCCGCCGCCCTTCCCGGGCGTCTGGCCGCGCTCCCGCTGGCCGCCGCCGTCCACAGCCCGCTGGAGCGCTGCCGCCAGACCCTGGCACCGCTGGCCGACGCCAGGCCGGACCTGCCGCTGCACACCGAGGAGCGCGTCGGCGAGTGCGACTACGGCGACTGGACCGGCCGCAAGCTCGCCGAGCTGAACGAGGAGCAGCTGATGGCCACCGTCCAGCAGCACCCCTCGGCGGCGGCCTTCCCCGGCGGCGAGACGATGCGCGGCATGCAGACCCGGGCGGTGGAGGCCGTACGGGAGTGGAACGGGCGGATCGAGCGGGAGCACGGGCCGGACGCCACCTACCTGGTGTGCTCGCACGGCGACATCATCAAGTCGCTGGTCGCCGACGCCCTCGGCATGCACCTGGACCTCTTCCAGCGCATCCACGTCGAGCCCTGCTCGGTCACCGCCATCCGCTACACCCCGCTGCGCCCCTTCCTGCTGCGACTGGGCGACACCGGTGACCTCGCCTCGCTCGCCCCGCGCGAGGCGGACGCCGCACACGGTGCGCCCCGGCCCGGCGGCGACGGCGGCGCGGTCGTCGGGGGCGGCGCCTGACGGCGCCGCCCGGAAGCCGCCCGCACCGCACGGGCGTTCGCCCGGCACGGCACCCGGCACGGCGGCGGACACGGCGGCGGACACGGTGGCGGGTGCGGTGGTCGGCACGGTGATCGCCGGGCGCAGTAGGGTGCCAGTGTCCCAGCAGTCGACCCGATGGAGCAGGACGTGTCCCGTCAGGTGTTCCTCTACGACCCCCCGGAACGCTTCGTGGCCGGCACGGTCGGGCTGCCTGGCCGCCGGACGTTCTTCCTCCAGGCGTCCGCGGCCGGCCGCACCACCAGCGTCGCCCTTGAGAAGGCACAGGTCGAGGCGCTCGCCGAGCGCATAGACGAACTCCTGGACGAGGTCGTGCGGCGCACCGGCGGCAGCGCCCCGGTCCCGGCCGTCGCACCCGCCGAGACGGCCGACAACGCCCCCCTCCAGGCTCCGGTGGAGGAGGAGTTCCGGGTCGGCACCATGGCGCTGGCCTGGGACGGCGAGGACGAGTGCGTGATCGTGGAGGCGCAGGCCCTCGTCGAGATCGAGATCGAGGCCGACTCCGACGAGGACCTGGCCGAGGCCGAGGAGAGGCTGCTGAGGGACGACGAGAACGGCCCGCCGGTGCTGCGCGTGAGGATCAGCGGCATCATGGCCCGGGCCTTCGCCAAACGCGCCATGGAGGTCGTCAAGGCCGGCCGGCCGCCGTGCCCGCTGTGCAGTCTGCCGCTCGACCCGGAGGGACACGTATGTCCGCGCCAGAACGGATACCGCCGCGGCCTGTGAAGCCGGCGGCGGACGCCTGCGCACCGCCGGCCGAGCTGCTGGCCCGCGGTGAGCTGACGGTGCGCGGACGCCTCGGCGGCGCCTCCAACGCGGTGCTGTACTGCACGGTCGCGGAGGCGGGCGCGGAAGGCGGGGACGGCGGGGACGGCGGGCGGGGAGTGCCCTGCGTGTACAAGCCGGTGCGCGGGGAGCGCCCGCTGTGGGACTTCCCCGACGGCTCCCTCGCCCGGCGTGAGGTGGCCGCCTACGAGGTCTCCGAGGCCCTGGGCTGGCATCTGGTGCCGCCGACCGTGCTGCGCGACGGCCCGTACGGCGAGGGCATGTGCCAGCTGTGGATCGGACCCCGTCCGGACGGGACACAGGAGCCGGGGGAGGACGGCGGGCCCGCCGCCGCGGAACTGCTCGCACTGGTGGAGGAGGGGGAGCCGGGACCGGGCTGGAAGCCCGTCGCCCCGGTCGGCGTGGGCGGGGACCGCACCGCGCTGCTGGTGCACGCCGACGACCCCGGGCTGCGCCGGCTGGCCGTCCTCGACGCGGTGATCAACAACGCCGACCGCAAGGGCGGGCATCTGCTGACCGCCCCGGACGGAAAGCTGTACGGCATCGACCACGGCGTGACCTTCCACACCGACGACAAGCTGCGCACCCTGCTGTGGGGCTGGGCGGGCGAGCCGCTGCCCGAGGACGCGCCGGAAGCGCTGCGAGGCCTGTCCGCCGCACTGGCCGACGGCGGGCCGCTCGCCACCCGGCTGGCCGGGCTGATCACCTCCGCCGAGCTGGAAGCCCTGCGCAAACGGACCGACGCCCTGATCGGCACCGGCCGCCATCCGCTGCCCGGCGGCGACTGGCCCGCGATCCCCTGGCCGCCCGTCTGACCCGCCCGCCCCGCCCCGGGCCCGGCCGGCGGCGCCCCGTCAAACGGGTCGCACCGGCCGCGGCGCGCCGGTTCAGGCCATTGCGCGCATCCCGTTCGTGGGCGGCACCGCGTGCCGGTTACGCTCATGACCATGCATGCCTGGCCCGCTTCCGAGGTGCCCGCCCTGCCAGGTCAGGGCCGAGACCTCAGCCTCCACGACACCGCGACCGGCGGACGGGTGACCGTCGCCCCCGGTCCCGTCGCCCGCATCTACGTCTGCGGCATCACGCCGTACGACGCGACCCACATCGGGCACGCGGCGACCTACAACGCGTTCGACCTCGTGCAGCGCGTGTGGCTCGACACCAAGCGGCAGGTCCACTACGTGCAGAACGTCACCGACATCGACGACCCGCTGCTGGAGCGGGCCGCCGCCACCGGCGAGGACTGGACGGCCCTGGCCGAGCGCGAGACGGCTCTCTTCCGCGAGGACATGACCGCCCTGCGGATGCTCCCGCCCAGGCACTACATCGGGGCCGTGGAGTCCATACCCGGGATCGTCCCCGTCATCGAGCGGCTGCGGGAGACCGGCGCCGCCTACGACCTCGACGGCGACGTCTACTTCTCCGTCGCCTCCGACCCCCACTTCGGCGAGGTCTCCGGGCTGGACGCCGAGACGATGCTGCACCTGTCGGCCGAGCGCGGCGGCGACCCGGACCGCTCCGGCAAGAAGAACCCGCTCGACCCGCTGCTGTGGACGGCCGCCCGCGAGGGCGAGCCCTCCTGGGACGGCGGCTCGCTCGGCCCCGGCCGCCCCGGCTGGCACATCGAGTGCGTCGCCATCGCCCTGGAACACCTGGGCATGGGCTTCGACGTCCAGGGCGGCGGCTCCGACCTGGCCTTCCCCCACCACGAGATGGGCGCCTCGCACGCCCAGGCGCTCACCGGGGAGCACCCCTTCGCCCGCGCCTACGTCCACGCCGGGATGGTCGCCCTCCACGGCGAGAAGATGTCCAAGTCCAAGGGGAATCTGGTCTTCGTCAGCGCACTGCGCCGCGACGGCACAGACCCGGCCGCCATCCGCCTGGCCCTGCTGGCCCACCACTACCGTGCCGACTGGGAGTGGACGGACGCCGTCCTCGACGAGGCGGTGGCCCGGCTCGGGCGCTGGCGGGCCGCCGTCTCCCGCCCCGACGGCCCGCCGGCCGACGCGCCGGTGGAGGAGATCCGCGCAGCCCTCGCCGACGACCTCGACGCCCCCGCCGCGCTGGCCGCGGTCGACCGCTGGGTCGAGCGCCAGGACGCGGACGGCGGTACGGACACCGGCGCGCCCGGTCTGGTGTCGCGGGCCGTGGACGCCCTGCTGGGCGTCGCGCTCTGAGGGTCTGAGCACACGACGGCGGAACACGCGACGGAGCCCGATGGGGGCGCCTGCCGAACGGCGGGCGCCCCCATCGTCTCGCTGTGGGCTCAGCCGTCCTTCTCCGGGCCCCCCGTGTCGTCGCCCCCGCCTTCCGGGCCGCCCTCGCCCTCCGGGCCCCGCGCACCGCCCTCCGGGCCGTCCTCCGGGGGCCTGGCCGGACGCGTACGCCCCCCGGCCGAGGTGTCGCGCAGGTACGAGCCGCCCTCGGCGGCCGTACCGCCTCCGGCATGACCGCCGGGCTGGCCGTCCCGCCGCCGCAGATAGCGCTCGAACTCCTTGGCGATCGCCTCGCCCGACGCCTCCGGCAGCTCCGCGGTGTCCCGGGCCTCCTCCAGCGACTGCACGTACTCGGCCACCTCGTTGTCCTCGGCGGCGAGCTGGTCCACGCCCAGTTGCCAGGCCCGGGCGTCCTCCGGCAGCTCACCCAGCGGGATCCGCACGTCGAGCAGGTCCTCCAGGCGGTTGAGCAGGGCGAGGGCCGCCTTCGGGTTGGGCGGCTGCGAGACGTAGTGCGGCACCGCTGCCCACAGGCTCACCGCCGGCACGCCCGCGTGGCCGCACGCCTCCTGGAGGATGCCGACGATGCCGGTGGGGCCCTCGTACCGGGACTCCTCCAGATCCATCGTGCGGGCCAGATCCGGGTCGGAGGTGACGCCCGTGACCGGGACCGGGCGGGTGTGCGGGGTGTCCCCGAGCAGCGCGCCGAGCACGACGACCATCTCCACGCCCAGCTCGTGGGCGAAACCCAGGATCTCGTTGCAGAAGGACCTCCAGCGCATGCTCGGCTCGATGCCGCGCACCAGCACCAGATCGCGGGCGCGGCCCCGGCCGTCGGCGTCGCCGATCCGCACCACCGACAGACGGGTCGTCGGCCAGGTGATCCTGCGCACGCCGCCCTCCAACCACACCTGGGGGCGGTTGACCTGGAAGTCGTAGTAGTCCTCGGCGTCCAGCGCCGCGAACACCTCGCCCTTCCACTCCCGCTCCAGATGCGCGACCGCGGCGGAGGCGGCGTCACCGGCGTCGTTCCAGCCTTCGAACGCGGCCACCATGACCGGGTCGACCAGCTCGGGAACCCCCTCGAGCTCGATCACCCAGTGCCTCCTTCCGGCCGACCGGAGTACTCGCTCCGTACCGGCTGACGTTCCATTACCGTGCGGGCCCAGCCTACGGCGTGACCGTGCCCGCGCCGCAGCCGTCGCACTCCTCCCCGTGCGCTGCGGCGGTGATCCGTCCGGATACCGCCGCAGCCGCCCCGGGGCGGGCCGCCGCGACCGGCCCGGTGTACACCGTAGGCACCGGCGGCGGAGGAGGGCGACGGCTGCGGCGCGACCGGCCGGACCGCGGGGAGCGGACACGACCGGTCGGCTTCGGCGTGAACCACGGCGACCACCTCGCCGGGTTCGTCGCCGGCCCCGACGCCGACGTGGTGCTGTGCGCGGGCCGCCGGACGCTGCCGGACCACCGCGCCGCCGGCCTGCCGCCGGTGTGCGCCCGCCTCGGCCACCGCCGGACGCCGGGGCGGCCGGTGGAGCGGGCGCGGCGGATCCAGGAGGCCTGCGGGGAGTTCGGCGTGCCGCTGCGGGCGGCCGCGCCGCGTTCCCCTTTCGGCCACCCGGCGCCGGCCTCGGTGGTCGCCGGCCGCTCCACCGACGCGGAGGTACGTGACAACGTGCGGATGTCCGCCCACGAGGTCCCGGGCGCGATGTGGCGTGCGCCGGCCGAGCGCGGCCCGCCGGGGAGGGCCTGCCGCTGCAGGAAGGGCGAGGAGCGGGACGGACGGCGGCTACCGGGCCACGTCGTGGAGGTGGTGGACGGGGTCGTGGATGAAGTAGCGGGCGATGGACTCCACCGTGAAGCGGGAGCCGTCGCCGCGGCGTCCGGTGCGTTCCCACCGCGTGCCGGACACCGCGGCGAACCGCTTGGCCAGGGCCTCGCCCGCCTCCTCCAGCTCGTCGGCGACCCGGTGCGGGTCCTGCTCGCCGTAGCGCTCGGCGACGGCGGTGGCGTCCTGGTCCCAGTCGGGGAAGGACGGGGCGTCCTCGGTGAGCATCAGCCGCAGCCGCTCGTCGAAGACCCGGAACACGTCGCGCACGTGGCAGGCGTACTCCAGCGGGGACCAGACGTCCGGAGCGGGGCGCTCGCGCACGTCGGCGCGCTCCAGGACGGGGCGCCAGGCGGCGGCGTTCTCCCGCAGCAGGGCGGTTACGTCCTCGCCCCCCACTTCCCGGGAGTCGAAGCCGCACTCGGGGCAGGGGCGCTCCAGCACCCAGGTCCAGTTCTTGGTGTCGGGTCTGATCACGGCCCGAGCATCCCGCGCCACGTCGTCCGGCACCAGCGATTCCTTCTTCACCCGAAGGTATAGCGCCGCTTAAGCGGCACCGGCGTGCCCCGGGC
The DNA here is from genome assembly GCF_043660855.1 of Streptomyces shinuiensis. Classification (NCBI taxonomy): domain Bacteria; kingdom Bacillati; phylum Actinomycetota; class Actinomycetes; order Kitasatosporales; family Streptomycetaceae; genus Streptomyces; species Streptomyces shinuiensis. Next base: position 4,940,660 of record NZ_JBIHML010000001.1, read on the forward strand.
CCGTACGGCGTGCCGCGCGGCACGCCGTACGGGCCCGGGGGCGCGGAGGTCAGGACCGGCGTCCGTCCAGCACCTTCGCGACCTCGGCGCGGACCTCACCGGTGTCCAGACCGCGGACGGTCAGCGTGGTGCGGCGGCGCAGCACGTCGTCCGCCGTCGCGGCCCACTCGCGGTCGCGGGCGTAGACGACCTGCGCCCAGATCTCCGGGGCGTCCGGGTGGACGCGCTCGCCCAGCGCCGGGTCCTCGTGCACCAGACGGGCGATGTCGAACGCCAGCGCCCCGTAGTGGGTCGCCAGGTGCCTGGCGGTCAGCGGGTCGAGCCGGGTGCCCGGCTCGCGGTCCACCAGCAGCCGGTGGGCGACCGCGTCCGGATTGGCCACCCCCGGCAGCGGCACCCGCCGCACCAGCTCGGAGACCGGCACGGCGTCCTCGGCGAAGCCGGTCCGCGCGGTGCCCGGCAGCGCCGCCAGCTTCCGCAGGACGGTGCGGCCGATGTGCCGGTAGGTGGTCCACTTGCCGCCCGCGACCGAGAGCATCCCGCCGCGGCCCTCGGAGACGACCGTCTCCCGTTTGGCCGACTCCACACCGCCCGGGCCGCCGGGCAGCACCCGCAGGCCCGCGAAGGCGTAGGTCACCAGATCCGGCGAGAGCTGCTCGTCGCGCACGGAGAAGGCGGCCTCGGCCAGGATCTGCCGGACATCGGCGTCGGTGGCCGACACCTCGGCCGGGTCGCCCTCGTAGGCCTCGTCGGTGGTGCCCAGCAGCAGGTGGTCCTCCCAGGGGAGGGCGAAGGTGATGCGGTACCTGTCGACGGGGGTGGCCATCGCCGCCCGCCACGGCGCCGTCCGCCTCAGCACCAGGTGCGCGCCCTTGGACAGCCGGACGCTGGGCTCCGCGCCCGCGTACTCCATCCGCCGCAGGTGGTCCACCCACGGTCCGGTGGCGTTGAGCACCAGCCGGGCGTCCACCTTGAACTCCGTGCCGTCCAGCCGGTCCCTCAGCTCCGCGCCGGTGACCCGGCCGCGGGTGAAGCGCAGACCGGTGACCTCGGCGTGGTTGAGGACGACGGCGCCGGAGTCCACGGCGGCGCGGACGGTCATCACCGCGACCCGGGAGTCGTTCATCTGGTGGTCGCCGTAGACCGCGACCGCCTTGAGGCCCTCGGTGCGCAGTGCCGGGTTGTCGGCGGCGGCCTTCGCCGGGGAGATCAGCCGGCCCACCCCGTCCCCGAAGGCGGACAGGGCGGAGTAGGCGAAGACGCCCGCGCCGAGCTTGGCCGCACCGTGCGGGCCGCCCCGGTAGACCGGCAGGTAGAAGGTGAGCGGGTTGACCAGGTGCGGGGCCACGTCCCTGGCCAGCACCCGCCGCTCGTGATGGTTCTCGGCGACCAGTTTCACCGCGCCGGTCTGCAGGTAGCGCAGCCCGCCGTGGACCAGCTTGGAGGAGGCGGAGGAGGTGGCGCCGGCGAAGTCGCCGGCGTCCACCATCGCCACCCGCAGCCCCGACTGCGCCGCGTGCCAGGCGACCGAGGTGCCCAGGATGCCGCCGCCGACGACCAGCAGGTCGAAGACCGCGCCCTCCAGCACCTCCCGTGTCTCGGCACGGCCCGGGTCCGGACCGGCGGTCGGGCGCGCCCCGAGGGTGGGGGCGCTTCGGAGGGTGTTCATGTGGATCAGTTCTCCTCTTCGAGCCAGCCCATGGTCCGCTCCACGGCCTTGAGCCAGTTCTTGTACTCGCGTTCGCGGATGTCCGCCTCCATCCGGGGCGTCCACTCCGCGGCCCGCCGCCAGTTGGCGCGCAGGGCGTCGGTGTCCGGCCAGAAGCCGACCGCCAGGCCGGCCGCGTAGGCGGCGCCCAGGCAGGTGGTCTCGGCGACCATCGGCCGGACGACCGGGGCGTCCAGGACGTCGGAGATGCACTGCATCAGCAGGTTGTTGCTGGTCATGCCGCCGTCCACTCTCAGGGCGGTCAGCTCGACGCGGGAGTCCTTCTCCATCGCGTCGACGATCTCGCGGGTCTGCCAGGCCGTCGCCTCCAGCACCGCGCGGGCGATGTGCGCCTTGGTGACGTAGCGGGTCAGGCCCGCTATGACGCCCCGGGCGTCGGAGCGCCAGTAGGGGGCGAACAACCCGGAGAAGGCGGGGACGAAGTAGGCGCCGCCGTTGTCCTCGACCGAGCTGGCCAGCGTCTCGATCTCGGCGGCGCTGTTGATCAGGCCCATCTGGTCGCGCATCCACTGTACCAACGAGCCGGTGACCGCGATCGATCCCTCCAGCGCGTACACCGGGTCCTGGCCGCCGATGCGGTACCCGACGGTGGTCAGCAGGCCGTTGTAGGAGTTGACGGCCTCGGAACCGGTGTTGAGCAGCAGAAACGTACCGGTTCCGTACGTCGACTTGGCCTCGCCCGGCGAGAAGCAGGTCTGGCCGAACAGCGCGGCCTGCTGGTCACCCAGCGCGGAGGCCACCGGCACGCCGGCCAGCGCTCCGCGGGCCTCGCCGTAGATCTCGGCGGAGGAGCGGATCTCGGGCAGCACCGCCATGGGCACGCCCATGGACTCGCAGATGCGCGGGTCCCAGTCCAGGGTGCGCAGGTTCATCAGCAGGGTGCGGGAGGCGTTGGTGACGTCGGTCACGTGCACGCCTCCCTCCGTGCCGCCGGTGAGGTTCCAGATCACCCAGGAGTCCATCGTGCCGAAGAGGATCTCGCCGGCCTCGGCGCGCTCGCGCAACCCCTCGACGTTGTCCAGCAGCCAGCGGATCTTCGGGCCCGCGAAGTAGGAGGCGAGCGGCAGGCCGGTCTCGCGGCGGAAGCGGTCCTGCCCGACGTTGCGGCCCAGTTCCCGGCAGAGCGCGTCGGTGCGGGTGTCCTGCCAGACGATGGCGTTGTGCACCGGCTCACCGGTGGCTCTGTCCCACAGCAGCGTCGTCTCGCGCTGGTTGGTGATGCCCAGCGCCCGTACGTCCTCGCGCGTGATGTCCGCCCTGTCCAGGGCCTCGGCGACCACCTCCTGGACATTGGCCCAGATCTCGGCGGCGTCGTGCTCGACCCGGCCGGGCTCGGGGAAGATCTGCTCGTGCTCCTTCTGGCCGACCGAGACGATGCGGCCGTCCCGGTCGAAGACGATGCAGCGGCTGGACGTGGTGCCCTGGTCGATGGCGGCGATGAACTCGCGGCGGGTGTCGCTCATGTCGGGGTGCTCCATGGGTGGGCGGCGGGATGGCGTCGGGAATCGGGGAGGGGCGGCGGAGGGCAGGAGGCGGTCAGGCGAACGCGAGCCGGTAGAGGACGCCCGCGAGCGCTCCCCCCAGCAGGGGGCCCGCCACCGGAATCCAGGCGTAGCCCCAGTCCGACCCGCCCTTGTTGGGCAGCGGGAGCAGGGCGTGCACGATGCGCGGCCCGAGGTCGCGGGCGGGGTTGATCGCGTACCCGGTCGGGCCGCCCAGTGAGAGGCCGATCCCGACGACGACCAGGGCGGTGACGAGGACGCCGGTGCCGGACAGGGCCAGCCCCTCGGTGAGGCCCTGGGTGAGGATGGCCAGGACCAGTACGGCGGTGGCGATGGTCTCGGTGGCCATGTTCTGCACGGGGCTGCGGATCTCGGGCGCGGTGGAGAAGACGCCGAGCACCGGGCCGGGGGCGTCGGGGCGCTGCCGGTCGGCGGCGGCCGTCGTCTGGGCGCCGGGGCCGCCGACGACCTCGCGGTCGGTCAGGTGCGCCAGGAACTGTCCGTAGTAGGAGACCCACACCAGGGCGGCGCCGGTCATGGCGCCGAGCAGCTGGCCGGCGAAGTAGACGGGCACCTTGCCCCACTCCCCGCTCTGCACGGCGATGCCCACGGTGACCGCCGGGTTGAGGTGGGCGCCGGAGAGGCCCAGGGAGATGTAGGCGGCGGTGAGGACGGCGAATCCCCAGCCGAAGGTGATGGCGACCCAGCCGGCGCCCACGGCCTTGGACCGTCTGAGCGTGACGGCGGCGCAGACGCCGCCGCCCAGCAGGATCAGGACGGCGGTACCGATGACCTCGCCCAGGAATATGTCGGAGCTGGACACCCGCGACTCCTTTGCTCTTGTCCGGAGGGAGCCAGATGGAAGAGGTGGGGGAGGCGGACCGAGTCCGTTCAGTGTTCGACATTGTCGACCGCCGAACGGCAGTTTCGCCCCAGTCGAACATCTCGTCAAGGGCGCGGGCGGCTGATCGTGACGGCGAACACGGGCCGCACGGCCGAAACCGTGCGAAAGCGGCCGGGTGGGCGGGGGTCGTGCACGGGGCGCCTCCGGACACTGCCCAGGGGCGGCCGTCCCGAACCGGGCGAAGGCCTGTGTCGAACAAATAATGTGCCAAGCAGATGAACAGACTTTCATTGGCGGCAGGCCGGCGAGCCGGCGCGAGCGGAACGGCGTGGAGCGCGGTGGGTCAGAAGCGGCCCGCGCCCAGGTCGCGCGACACGGCCCGCGCACAGTCCCGTACGGCCGCCACCAGTCGCGCCTGTATCTCCCCGTCGGCGCACACCCGCTCCACCGCGCCGGTGACGGCCACGGCGCCCACCGGCATCCGGCGCCGGTCATGGACGGGAGCGGCGATGGAGGCGACCCCTTCCCAGGTCTCCTCGACGTCGGCCGCCCAGCCGCGGGACCGGGTCAGCTCCAGGACCCCCTCGAACGACTCCGGATCGGTGATCGTGCGGGCGGTCAGCGCCTCGCGCTCGGAGTCCATCGCCTCACTGTGGGCCACCGGGTCGTACGCCGCCAGCACCTTGCCCAGTGCGGTGCTGTGCAGCGGCTGCATCGCCCCCACCTCCAGTACCTGCCGGCTGTCGTCGGGGCGGAAGACGTGGTGCACGATCAGCACGCCCTGCTGGTGGAGCACGCCCAGGTAGACGCTCTCGCCGCTGGAGCGGGCCAGGTCGTCGGTCCACACCAGGGCGCGGGCCCGCAGTTCGTGGACGTCCAGATAGCTGTTGCCCAGCCGCAGCAGCTCCGCACCCAGCTGGTACCTGCCCGAGGCGGGATCCTGCTCGACGAAGCCCTCCTGCTGGAGGGTGCGCAGCAGACCGTGGGCGGTGCCCTTGGCCAGGCCCAGGGTGGAGGCGATGTCGGACAGCCCGAGGCGCCGCTCACCCCCGGCGAGCAGCCGCAGCACTGCCGCCGCCCGCTCCAGCGACTGGATGGTCCGGGCCATCGCGCACCTCTCCTCTGTTCGCTTCCCCCGGTGGGCCGGAAGACGGCATTCGGCAATGTCGAACGCTATCGGATCATGCCGATGCCGTGGTAGCCGTCCGGTGCCCGGCGTCCACGCTTCGGGACACCCGCGGCTCTCGCGGTGCCGACAGATACCCTGGCCGGGTGCGCTTCCCTATGGAAGACGCAAAGCCGACAGCCGTCGCATCTCTGGGAGCCCTTCCATGGCAGCTTCGCCGACCTCGCACGACCTCGACCCGACACCGACCGCCGGACCCGCCTCCGCCGGCACGTCGAAGACACCCCGCGCCGACGCCCTGCGCGAGGCGCTGGCGTCGCGGGTGGTGGTGGCCGACGGGGCGATGGGCACGATGCTGCAGTCGGCCGATCCGTCGCTGGAGGACTTCCAGCAGTTGGAGGGCTGCAACGAGGTCCTCAACGTCACCCGCCCGGACATCGTGGCCTCGGTGCACGAGGCGTATCTCGCGGTCGGTGTGGACTGTGTGGAGACCAACACCTTCGGTGCGAATCACGCGGCGCTGGCGGAGTACGACATCGCCGACCGGGTGTACGAGCTGTCCGAGGCCGGGGCGCGGGTGGCGCGGGAGGTGGCCGACGCGTTCACCCGGGACACGGGGCGGCAGCGGTGGGTGCTGGGAGCGATGGGGCCGGGCACCAAGCTGCCCACCCTCGGCCATGTCGGGTACCGCACGCTGCGGGACGCCTATCGGCGCAACGCCGAGGGCCTGCTGGCGGGCGGGGCGGACGCCCTGCTGATCGAGACCACCCAGGATCTGCTGCAGACCAAGGCGGCGGTGCTGGGAGCGCGCCGGGCGCTGGACGCGGCGGGGCTGTCGGTGCCGTTGATCTGCTCGGTGACGGTGGAGACGACCGGCACGATGCTGCTGGGCAGCGAGATCGGGGCCGCTCTGACGGCGCTGGAGCCGCTGGGCATCGACATGATCGGACTGAACTGCGCCACCGGCCCGGCCGAGATGAGCGAACACCTGAGGTATCTGGCCCGGCACGCCCGGGTGCCGATCGCGTGCATGCCGAACGCGGGGCTGCCGGAGCTGACCGCCGACGGTGCGCGCTATCCGCTCACACCGGGCGAGCTGGCGGATGCGCAGGAGTCCTTCGTGGCCGAGTACGGGCTGTCGATGGTGGGCGGGTGCTGCGGCACCACGCCGGAGCACCTGCGGCAGGTCGTTGAGCGGGTGCGTGGGGCGGCGCCGGCCGAGCGGGAGGTGCGGCCGGAGCCGGGGGCGGCGTCGCTGTACCAGGCGGTGCCGTTCCGGCAGGACACCTCCTACCTGGCGATCGGGGAGCGCACCAACGCCAACGGGTCGAAGAAGTTCCGCACCGCCATGCTGGAAGGGCGGTGGGAGGACTGCGTGGAGATCGCGCGGGAGCAGATCCGCGAGGGCGCGCACCTGCTGGACCTGTGCGTGGACTACGTCGGCCGGGACGGCGTGGCGGACATGACCGAACTGGCCGGGCGGCTGGCGACGGCCTCCACGCTGCCGATCGTTTTGGACTCCACCGAGCCGGCCGTCATCGCGGCCGGGCTGGAGAAGCTGGGCGGCCGCGCGGTGATCAACTCGGTGAACTACGAGGACGGCGACGGGCCCGACTCGCGTTTCGCGCAGATCACCGCTCTGGCCAGGGAGCATGGTGCGGCGCTGATCGCGCTGACCATCGACGAGAACGGGCAGGCGCGCACCGCCGAGCACAAGGTGGCCGTGGCCGAGCGGCTGATCGACGACCTGACGGGGAACTGGGGCATCCGTGAGGAGGACATCCTCATCGACTGCCTGACGTTCACCATCTGCACCGGCACCGAGGAGTCCCGCCGCGACGGGGTGGCCACGATCGAGGCGATCGGTGAGCTCAAGCGGCGGCACCCGAGGGTGCAGACCACGCTGGGGCTGTCGAACATCTCCTTCGGCCTGAACCCGGCCGCGCGGATGGTGCTCAACTCCGTGTTCCTGCACGAGTGCGTGAAGGCCGGTCTGGACTCGGCGATCGTGCACGCCTCCAAGATCCTGCCCATCGCGCGGATCCCGGACGAGCAGGTCCGGGTGGCGCTGGACCTGGTCCACGACCGGCGGGCCGAGGGTTACGACCCGCTGCAGCGGTTCCTGGCGCTGTTCGAGGGCGTGGACACCAGGTCCGTGAAGGCGTCCCGGGCCGAGGAGCTGGCCGCGCTGCCGCTGGCCGAGCGGCTGCAGCGGCGGATCATCGACGGGGAGCGCACCGGGCTGGAGGCCGACCTGGACGAGGCCCTCCGGACGCGTCCGGCCCTGGACATCGTCAACGACACCCTGCTGGCGGGCATGAAGGTCGTCGGCGAGCTGTTCGGCTCCGGGCAGATGCAGCTGCCGTTCGTGCTCCAGTCGGCCGAGGTGATGAAGACGGCCGTCGCCTTTCTCGAACCTCATATGGAGAAGGCCGAGGGCGAGGAGGGCAAGGGCACGATCGTACTGGCCACGGTGCGCGGGGACGTGCACGACATCGGCAAGAACCTGGTCGACATCATCCTGTCCAACAACGGCTACACGGTGGTCAACCTCGGGATCAAGCAGCCGGTGGCGGCGATCGTGGAGGCGGCCGAGGAACACGGCGCGGACGTGATCGGCATGTCCGGGCTGCTGGTGAAGTCCACGGTGATCATGAAGGAGAACCTCCAGGAGCTCAACGCCCGCGATCTGGCGGCGAGGTATCCGGTGATCCTGGGCGGGGCCGCGCTGACCCGCGCCTACGTCGAGCAGGACCTGCACGCCCTCTACGACGGGGAGGTCCGCTACGCCCGCGACGCCTTCGAGGGGCTGCGGCTGATGGACGCGCTGATCGGCGTCAAGCGTGGCGTGCCGGGTGCGAAGCTGCCGGAGCTCAAGCAGCGCCGGGTGCCCCGGCGGGAGACCACCGACCTTCAGGTCACCGAGCAGGCCGGTCCGGTGCGCTCGGACGTGGCCACCGACAACCCCGTGCCCGAGCCCCCCTTCCTCGGCACGCGGGTGGTCAAGGGCATCCAGCTCAAGGAGTACGCCTCCTGGCTGGACGAGGGCGCGCTGTTCAAGGGCCAGTGGGGTCTGAAGGCGCCGCGCACCGGGGACGGCCCCTCCTACGAGGAACTGGTCGAGCGCGAGGGCCGCCCCCGTCTGCGGGGCTGGCTGGAGCGGCTGCACACCGAGAACCTGCTGGAGGCCGCGGTGGTCTACGGCTACTTCCCCTGCCACGCGGACGGCGACGACCTGGTCGTCCTCGGCGAGGACGGATCCGAGCGCACCCGGTTCACCTTCCCCCGCCAGCGCCGCGGCCGGCGGCTGTGCCTGGCCGACTTCTTCCGCCCGAAGGAGTCCGGCGAGACGGACGTGGTGGGCCTCCAGGTGGTCACCGTCGGCTCCCGCATCGGGGAGGCCACCGCCGACCTGTTCGCCGCGGACGCCTACCGCGACTACCTGGAACTGCACGGCCTGTCGGTGCAGCTGGCCGAGGCGCTGGCCGAGTACTGGCACGCCCGCGTCCGCGCCGAGCTCGGCTTCGCCGGCGACGATCCCGACGCCATCGAGGACATGTTCGCCCTCAGGTACCGCGGCGCCCGCTTCTCGCTGGGGTACGGAGCCTGCCCGGACCTGGAGGACCGCGCCAAGATCGCCGAGCTGCTCCAGCCCGAGCGGATCGGGGTGAAGCTGAGCGAGGAGTTCCAGCTCCATCCCGAGCAGTCCACCGACGCCATCGTCCTGCACCACCCCGAGGCCAAATACTTCAACGCGCGATAGTTCACGGACCGACGTAGACTGATCTGTCCGGTACAGGCCGGTCGCCCGCACCGTCAGGTGCGGGCGACCGGCCTTCGCGTCCCCGCAGGAGGCACACGGATGACTGGTCCCCTCTCCCGCGCCGGAGTTCCGCCCGCCTTCGGCGGCAGTGCTCCGGCTCCCGTCTCCGCGCCCGTGCGGGTCCCCGGCGGAGGGGGGAGACCGGCCGTGGCGGCCGCGTCCACCACCGCCTCACCCGCCGCGTCCGGGGTCACAGCGGCCGGTCTCCAGGCCGTTCTGCTGGACATGGACGGCACGCTGGTGGACACCGAGGGCTTCTGGTGGGAGACGGAGGTCGAGGTGTTCGCCGAGCTGGGGTACGCGCTGGCCGACGAGCACCGTGAGGTGGTGGTCGGCGGGCCGATGTCCCGCAGCGGGACGTATCTGATTCAGGCCACCGGGGCGGACATCTCCCTGGGGGACCTGACGGTGCTGCTCAACTCCAAGTTCATCGAGCGGGTCGGGAGGGGGGTGTCCCTGATGCCCGGTGCCCGGCGGCTGCTGACGGAGCTGGCCGCGCACGACGTGCCCGCCGCCCTGGTGTCGGCCTCGCACCGGCGGGTGATCGACCGGATGCTCGTCTCCCTGGGGCCGGAGCACTTCGCGCTGACCCTGGCGGGTGACGAGGTGGAGCGGACCAAGCCGCACCCGGACCCGTATCTCCTGGCCGCCTCGCGGCTGGGGGCGCACACGGGGCGCTGTGTGGTGGTGGAGGACACCGCGACCGGTGTGGCCTCGGCGGAGGCGGCGGGATGCCATGTGGTGGCGGTGCCGTCGGTGACGCGGATCGAGCCCGCGCACCGGCGCACGGTCGTGCCGTCCCTGGAGGAAGTGGATCTGCCTTTTCTGCACTCCCTGATCGCTTCCGCGTACTGAGCGTACGCCGTTCGCTGCATGATGAATGCATCGAAAACCGTGAGCAGCGGACCGTTCATTATCGGTGACGAATACGGTGGCCGAATCCCTGCTTTCGCCTGGTGGTTGAACGCGTGACGTTCATCACGCGACCCCGGGCTGCGAGATGGGGGCCGGGGTGGCGGCGAGGGTGGTTGGCCCCTTTTCCGTGCGTCCATGTGTCCCGTTTGGTGCCCACTCGCGCAGATCGCTCCACCGTTCGGTTATCGGATCGTGCGACAGGGTTATCGGAGCGTGATAATTCCGCGCCGGTAGCCCGGAGAAGTGACGGACTCCGCGGCTACTAATGTCTGTCTCCCGGCCGGAGAATTCGGCGACAACCCGGCTGGACGAGGAGACCGTCACCGATGAACCGCAAGACGCTGCTGCTGCCCGCTGTCGCGGGCCTGCTGGCCCCCCTGCTCGTCGCATGCGGCGACGACAGCGCCGGCGGCGAGAACGGCGGAACGATCGTTGTCGGTACCACCGACCGGATCGAGGCCACGGCGAAGGCACCCGCTCCGCTCGATCCCGCGGCGGTCTACGACATCAGCACGTGGAACATCTTCCGCAACACCTTCCAGACCCTGCTGCGCCTGCCCCGTGCGGGCACCCAGCCGGAGGCGGAGGCCGCGCAGGAGTGCGGATTCGCCGACCAGCGCAGCACGCAGTACCGCTGCACCCTCCGCGAGGGGCTCACGTTCTCCAACGGCAACGAACTGAACGCCGAGGACGTGGTGTTCTCCGTCAACCGCATGCTCGGCATCGACCACTCCGGCGGCCCCGCGTCGTTGCTGAGCAACCTCGACCGGGTCGAGGCGCCCTCCGGGGACGAGGTGGTCTTCCACCTCAAGAAGCCCGACGCCACCTTCCCCCACAAGCTCGCCACCCCCGCGGCGGCGATCCTGGACAGCGAGGTCTACCCGGCCGACAAGCTCTACGAGGGGTACTCGATCACCGGTTCCGGCCCCTACGTCCTGGAGTCCTTCGACGCCCGGGGCGGCCGGGCGGTCCTCGCCCGCAACAAGGCGTACAAGGGGGACCTGGAACTGCGGAACGGCCGCGTCGAGCTGCGCTTCTTCGACGACTCCAAGGCCATGGAGAAGGCCCTGCGGGACGGTGGCATCGACGTGATGAACCGGAGCCTGTCGCCCGAGCAGATCGACCGGCTGGGGGGCGACAGGGGCGACGGCATCGATGTCGTGGAGATGTCCGGTCAGGAGATCCGCTACCTCGTCTTCGCCACCGACGACCCGGTCGTCGGCCACAAGGCCGTGCGCCAGGCCATCGCCCAGACGGTGGACCGCGGCGAGCTGGTGCGCGATGTGTACGCACGGACCGCCGAGCCCCTGTACTCCATCGTCCCCAGCGGGCTGACCGGCCACCGCAACTCCTTCTTCAACGTCTACGGCGAGCCCGACGTCAAGGCGGCCCGCGCCGTCCTCGAACGCGCCGGCGTCGACACCCCGGTCGAGGTGGAGCTCGCCTACACCACCGACCACTACGGGCCCGCCACGGCCGAGGAGTTCGAGGTGCTGGCCGAGCAGCTCAACGACTCCGGGCTGTTCCGGGCGACGGTCAAGGGCGTGCCGTGGAAGACCTACCGGCCCGCCTCCGCCGAGCAGGAGTACGCGGTCTACGGCATGGGCTGGTTCCCGGACTTCCCGGACCCGGACAACTTCGTCGCGCCCTTCTTCGCCGAGGACAACTTCCTGGGCTCCCCGTACGAGAACAACGAGATCCGCGAGCAGCTCATCCCGCGCACACGGGCCGAGGAGCAGCGCGACCAGGCGGTCGACGACTTCGTCCGGGTCCAGGACATCGTGGCCAAGGAGGTGCCCGTGCTGCCGCTGTGGCAGGGCAAGCAGTACGTCGCCGCCCGTGACGGCGTCACCGGGGTGGAGTGGGCGCTCAACTCCTCCTCCGTACTCCAGCTGTGGGAGCTGGGCAGAAGCGTTCAGGGCTGAGACGGATCACCTCCGTGCTGCCGCCGCGCACGGCCGCGGCGAGCGACCGCGCCGCCACCGTGGAGGACTTCGGCGAGACCCAGGACGCCGTCCCCCGGGACCTGCCGGTCCGGCAGGACAAGCAGTACGCCGTGGCACACGGGGACGTCTCCGGGCTGGAGCGGACGCCGGACGCCTCCACGGTCTTCCGCTTCCGGGAGATCGGCGAGGGCGCCGCGGGCTGATCCCGCTCCCTGCCCGGGCCGGTGCCGTTGCCGGTGTGCGCCGCCCCCGCTTCCCCGCGGCGGGCGGCGCACCGGCGTCACCGGCCCCGACGGGCGCCCTACCGGCCGCCGGGGCGGACCAGCCCGCTCTCGTACGCGTACACCGCCGCCTGCACACGGTCGCGCAGGCTCAGCTTGGTCAGTACATGGCCGACATGGGTCTTCACCGTCGTCTCGCTGACGAAGAGGTCCGCGGCGATCTCGGCGTTCGACAGGCCGCGTGCCACCAGTTTGAGCACCTCGACCTCGCGGTCGGTGAGCGTGCCCAGCGCGTCGGGAACCTCCTCCTCGCCCGAGGGCAGCTTCCCTGCGTACTTGTCCAGCAGACGCCGGGTGACGCTGGGTGCGAGCATCGCCTCGCCGGCCGCCACCACCCGGATCGCCTGCACCAGCTCGGCGGCCGGCGCGTCCTTGAGCAGGAAGCCGGACGCGCCCGCGCGCAGCGCCTCCACCACGTACTCGTCCAGGTCGAACGTGGTGAGCACCAGCACCTTGGCGGGGCCGTCCCGCTCCGGGCCGGTGATCTGCCGCGTCGCCTCCACACCGTCCATCCGCGGCATCCGGATGTCCATCAGGACCACGTCCGGCTGGAGCGCCCGCACCTGCTCCAGCGCCTGCAGGCCGTCCCCGGCCTCACCCACCACGGCGATGTCCCCCTCGGCCTCCAGGATCATCCGGAAGCCGGTGCGCAGCAGCGGCTGGTCGTCGACCAGCAGGACGCGGATTGCCACGGGAACTCCTATCGGGACGGGGGCTTGACGGGCCCATTCTCGCCTAGCCGGCCGCGCCCTCCGCCTCCGGGAGGGTGCCCAGGGGGCCGCCGCCGGAGCCGCTTTCCCCGCCGCCCGTGCCGCCGTCCGGCTCCAGCGGCAGCCGCGGCTGGATCATCAGCGGATACGGCGGGGGAGTGCCCCCGAACTCCGGGCACAGCGCCTGGTGGGCGCACCAGCCGCACAGCGGGCCCGGCCTGGGCCGCCAGTCGCCGGTCTCGGTCGCCTGCCGGATCGCCTCCCACAGGGCCAGCAGCTTGCGCTCCACGCCGCGCAGGTCGTTCTCGTCCGGGTCGTAGGTGAGCACGTCCGTGCTGCCCAGGTAGACCAGCTGCAGCCGGCGCGGGATCGTGCCGCGCAGCCGCCACAGCACCAGGGCGTAGAACTTCATCTGGAACAGCGCCTCGGCCGTGTACTGCGGCCGGGGCGCCTTGCCGGTCTTGTAGTCGACGATGCGGACCTCGCCGGTGGGCGCCACGTCCACCCGGTCGATGATGCCGCGCAGCCGCAGCCCGGACTCCAGGCGGGCCTCCACGAACAGCTCGCGCTCGGCCGGCTCCAGCCTGGTGGGGTCCTCCAGGGAGAACCACCGCTCGACCAGCTCCTCAGCCTGGGCCAGCCACCGCGCCAGCTCGGTGCCGTCGCACGCGCCCTCGCCCGGGGCCGCCCGGCCCTCCTCGGTGAACAGCTCCGCCAGCTCCGGCCGCTTCGCCAACAGCCGCTCCCACTCCCGCACCACCATCGAGCGCGCCCGGCGTACGCTGCGCTCGGCGGCCGGAGCGTCGAACAGCCGCTCCAGCACCGCGTGCACCACCGTGCCCCGGGTGGCCGCGGGCGTCGGTTTCTCGGGCAGCCTGTCGATCACCCGGAAGCGGTACAGCAGCGGGCACTGCATGAAGTCGGCGGCCCGCGACGGTGACAGGGAGTTGGGCGGCGAGGCGGGTGAGGGTGCCTTGCCGGATGCCGGATGGGAGACCATGGACACGACCCTACGGCCCGACACCGACACACCGCCGCTTACCATCGATGACGTACCCCCTCGCACTCCCCCCTCGCACCGCACGGCCGCGGGGGCCGACCACCGGGTGCGAGGGCATCTTCTACGAGGGGAACCCGTGGCGGACACGGACAACAGCGGGCGGCCGGAGCCCGGCCCCGGCAAATCGGCGGACGGCAGGCCGAAGCGTCCGCGGGAGAGCGGCGGCGGCATTCTCATGGGCCGCCCCTTCGGTGTGCCCGTGTACGTGGCGCCGAGCTGGTTCGTCGTCGCCGCACTGATCACCTGGGTCTTCGGCGGCCAGCTGGAGCGCGTGCTCCCGGAGCTGGGCGGTGCCCGCTATCTGGTCTCCCTGTTCTTCGCGGTCGCCTTCTACGCCTCGGTGCTGGTCCACGAGCTGGCCCACACCGTCGCCGCCCTGCGCTTCAAGCTCCCGGTGCGCCGCATCCAGCTCCAGTTCTTCGGCGGGGTGTCGGAGATCGAGAAGGAGAGCGAGACCCCGGGCCGGGAGTTCGTCCTGGCCTTCGTGGGCCCGCTGCTCTCCCTGGTGCTGGCGGGCGTGTTCTACCTGGGGCTGTTCACCGTCGAGGCCGGAACCGTGCCCGCGGTGCTGCTGGCCGGGCTGATGGTCTCCAACCTCATCGTCGCGGTCTTCAACCTGCTGCCGGGTCTGCCCCTGGACGGCGGCCGGATGCTGCGCGCGGTGGTGTGGAAGATCAGCGGCAGGCCGATGACCGGCACCGTCGCCGCCGCCTGGACCGGCCGTGCGCTCGCCGTCGCCGTCCTGATCGGGATGCCGCTGCTCAGCTACGCGGGGGGCTACGGCGCCGAGGAGGGCTTCGGCGGGGTGGACTCCATCACCGACGCCCTGCTCGCCGCGATCCTCGCCGCGATCATCTGGACCGGTGCCGGCAACAGCCTGCGCATGGCCAGGCTGCGCGAGCGCCTGCCCGAGCTGAGCGCCCGCGCCCTGACCCGCCGCGCCGTCCCCGTCTCCGCCGACACCCCCCTGTCGGAGGGGCTGCGCCGCGCCAACGAGGCCGGGGCCAGGGCCCTGGTGGTCGTGGACGGCCAGGGGGAGGCGGTCGCCGTCGTCCGCGAGGCGGCCATCGCCGGGGTGCCCGAGCACCGGCGCCCCTGGGTGGCGGTGAGTACCCTGGCCCAGGACCTCACCGAGGGCATGCGGGTGTGGGCCGAGCTGGCCGGTGAGGACCTGCTGGAGCACCTGCGGGCCACTCCCGCCACCGAGTACCTGGTGGTGGAGGGAAGCGGCGAGATCTACGGGGTGCTGTCGGCCGGCGATGTCGAGCGGGCCTTCGTGGCGGCCATGGCCAAGCCCGCCTCCTGACTCCTGGAGAAACCTCGCGGCCCCCGTCCCGCCCGCCCGTCCGGGGGCCCGGGGACGTGTCGGGCGGATGGGGCGGCCCTCGATTACGGCCGGAGGGCGAGCCTGGACTACCCTTGCCCCCATGTCCGAACCGACCGGTGCCGCCCGCCGTCGCGGGCCCTTCCAGGTCGGGGACCAGGTCCAGCTCACCGACCCCAAGGGACGCCACTACACCTTCACGCTCGAGGCGGGGAAGAGCTTCCACACCCACAAGGGAGCCTTCCCCCACGACGAGCTGATCGGTGCTCCCGAGGGCACGGTCGTCCGTACCACGGGAAACGTCGCCTATCTCGCGCTGCGTCCCCTGCTCCCCGACTACGTCCTGTCCATGCCGCGCGGCGCTGCCGTCGTCTACCCCAAGGACGCGGGGCAGATCCTCGCGATGGCCGACATCTTCCCCGGTGCGCGCGTCGTCGAGGCGGGCGTCGGCTCGGGCTCGCTGAGCACCTTCCTGCTGCGGGCCGTGGGCGACCGGGGAATGCTGCACTCCTACGAGCGCCGCGCCGACTTCGCCGAGATCGCGCAGGCCAACGTCGAGCGGTACTTCGGCGGCCCGCACCCGGCCTGGCGGCTGACCGTCGGAGACCTCCAGGACAACCTCTCCGACACCGAGGTCGACCGCGTCATCCTGGACATGCTCGCTCCGTGGGAGTGCCTGGAGGCCGTCTCCAAGGCCCTCGTCCCCGGCGGCATCCTGTGCGCCTACGTCGCCACCACCACCCAGCTCGCCCGCACCGTGGAGTCCATCCGCGAGCACGGCACCTTCAACGAGCCGGCCGCCTGGGAGACCATGGTGCGCACCTGGCACGTCGAGGGCCTGGCCGTCCGCCCCGACCACCGCATGATCGGGCACACCGGCTTCCTGCTCACCGCCCGCCGGCTCGCCGACGGGGTGGAGCCCCCGATGCGCCGCCGCCGCCCGGCGAAGGGCGCCTACGGGGAGGACTACAGCGGTCCGGGCAGCGGCTCCGGCCGCGGCTGAGGCGGCTCTTTTCCGCCATCCGCCACCCCCGATCCGCGACCCGCGCGTGCCGCCGCCCGGCTCCGACAGGAGCCGGGCGGCGGCACGCGGCACGTGCGGGGTGGGCCGGGCGGGAGCCGGGACGGTGGTGAGGCGCACCCGGCCGTTCCACCGCGGTGTGACGTATGGCACGATGCTGGGCACCCCGGCCGACCGCACCTCACAGGAGTCGTCCCGCGTGCAGCTTCCGGCAGACTCTGCGCCCGCTCCCCCTCCCTCCGCCTCGCTCCTTCCAGCCGCCGCCCCGTCCCGCGTCCCGCACCAGCCCGGTCCGGCCGGGGCCTCCTGCGCGGCGGGCCGCGCACCGTTCTCCCCCGCGCCTTCCCCCGCCGCCCCCGCCCCCGCCCACACCCGCGCCCGCGCGCCGCACTGGTTCGCCACCGCCGCGGCGCTGGGCGCGCTGCTGGGCGCCTCCGCGCTGCTGGAGCCCGCCGGCGTCGGCGCCGCCCAGGCGCGGGAGACCACCGCGGTGGCTCCCGGTCCGGACGCGGACACGGCCCGTTACCCGCTGGAGTGCGGCCCAGTGGAGGCCGAGGTGACCGACAGGGCGGCCGTGGACTTCGACGGCGACGGCCGCGCCGAGACCGTCGCGGTGGTCCGCTGCGCCGCGGGGATCGGCACCCCGCCCAGCGGGGTGTACGTCCTGGCGCATCCCGCGCACGAGGGGGGCGGGCCCCGGATCGCCGAGACCCTGGTGGAACCGGGGGAGGGGATGGCGGTGCAGGATCTGGCCGTTCGCGACCGCACGGTGTCCGCCAGGCTGCTGGGCTACTCGTCGCCGGACGTGCCCCGCTGCTGTCCCGACAAGGCGCGGGACGTCGAATGGGAGTGGCGGGGCGGGAAGTTCGTGCTGGAGGCGGCGCCGACCGCCCGGAGTGTCTGAGTGGTCGCGCAACGCCTGGCGCGGCCGGAGGCCGGAACGCCGCCGCGCTACCCGGCGTCGGGACCGTACACCTCGGCACCGTCGTCCACCCGGCGCACGTGGATGCACTCGCCCGGGCACTCCTTGGCCGAGTCCGCCACGTCGCCGAGCAGCGGGAGCGGTACGGGGGCGGTGGCGCCCGGCTCCGTGCGCAGCTCCGCCTCCTCGCCCGCGGGGGCGGGGCCCTTCACGTAGGCGAGCCCGTCGATGTCCAGCTCGAAGACCTCGGGCGCGTACTGCGCGCAGATCCCGTCGCCGGTGCAGAGTTCCTGGTCGATCCAGACTTCCAGTTCTGCGGTCTGCTCATTGTGCGAGCCCATGTTGCTGCCTGCCGTTCCTGCACTCGTGACCGGACCGTTTGACGGATTGGCGGTGTGATCTTGGCGGAATAGAGCCACCCGTGACGGGGGTTGACGCTTCAGACGATACAACCGGCCGCTTTCCGGAGAGGTTGGGTGGGTATTCACCCGGGGTAAGGGAGTGCGCAAGGGTGAAGATCAGACACACCCCGACCGTGTTTGTGATCTAGGGGTTTCAACCCCCACGGGTCCAGGTAGGGTCAGGAAGCGTCCAGCTCCCCTTGGAGGAGGTGAGGACCGTGGCAGCCCACGACGACGACATCAACCGCGGCATCCGGCCCGAACGGGGTTCCGACGACCCGGCAGGCCAGGTTGCCCATCTCGAGCAGGAGATCGCCGTCCTGCGCCGCAAGCTCGCCGACTCTCCGCGCCACACTCGGATTCTCGAGGAGCGGATCGTCGAGCTGCAGACGAATCTGGCCGGTGTGTCCGCACAGAACGAGCGGCTCGCCAACACCCTCCGTGAGGCCCGTGACCAGATCGTGGCCCTCAAGGAGGAGGTCGACCGGCTCGCCCAGCCGCCGGCCGGCTTCGGGGTCTTTCTGCAGGCGAACGAGGACGGTACGGCCGACATCTTCACCGGTGGTCGCAAGCTCCGGGTGAACGTCAGCCCCAGCCTCGACCTCGGTGAGCTCAGGCGTGGCCAGGAGGTCATGCTGAACGAGGCGCTCAATGTGGTCGAGGCCATGGAGTTCGAACGCGCCGGGGACATCGTCACCCTCAAGGAGGTCCTGGAGGACCGCGAGCGTGCCCTGGTGATCGGACACACCGACGAGGAGCGCGTGGTCAGGCTCGCCGAGCCCCTTATGAACGCCACGCTCCGGGCCGGTGACGCACTGCTGCTGGAGCCGCGCTCGGGGTACGTCTACGAGGTCGTGCCCAAGAGCGAGGTGGAGGAGCTCGTCCTCGAAGAGGTCCCGGACATCGACTACAACAAGATCGGTGGCCTGGGCGGCCAGATCGAGCTGATCCGCGACGCGGTGGAGCTCCCCTACCTGTACCCGGACCTGTTCAAGGAGCACGAACTCCGCCCGCCCAAGGGAGTTCTCCTCTACGGCCCGCCCGGCTGCGGCAAGACCCTCATCGCCAAGGCCGTGGCCAACTCCCTTGCCAAGAAGGTCGCCGAGGTGACCGGGCAGCCCCAGGGGAAGAGCTACTTCCTCAACATCAAGGGCCCCGAACTGCTGAACAAGTACGTCGGCGAGACCGAGCGGCACATCCGGCTGGTCTTCCAGCGAGCCCGGGAGAAGGCGAGCGAGGGCACGCCCGTCATCGTCTTCTTCGACGAGATGGACTCCCTGTTCCGCACCCGCGGCTCCGGCGTCAGCTCGGACGTGGAGAACACCATCGTCCCGCAGCTGCTGTCGGAGATCGACGGTGTGGAGGGGCTGGAGAACGTCATCGTCATCGGCGCCTCCAACCGTGAGGACATGATCGACCCGGCGATCCTGCGCCCGGGACGCCTCGATGTGAAGATCAAGATCGAGCGTCCGGACGCCGAGGCCGCCAAGGACATCTTCTCGAAGTACCTGACCCCGAACCTCCCGCTGCACGCGGACGACCTCACGGAGCACAACAAGGACCCCGAGGCCACCGTCGCCGGGATGATCCAGTCGGTCGTCGAGCAGATGTACGCCGAGTCCGAGGAGAACCGCTTCCTGGAGGTCACCTACGCCAACGGTGACAAGGAGGTCCTGTACTTCAAGGACTTCAACTCCGGTGCGATGATCCAGAACATCGTCGACCGGGCCAAGAAGATGGCGATCAAGGCCTTCCTCGACCACAACCAGAAGGGCCTGCGGGTCTCCCATCTGCTCGCCGCGTGCGTGGACGAGTTCAAGGAGAACGAGGACCTGCCCAACACCACCAACCCCGACGACTGGGCCCGTATCTCCGGCAAGAAGGGCGAGCGGATCGTCTTCATCCGCACCCTCGTCACCGGAAAGCAGGGCGCGGACACCGGACGCTCCATCGACACGGTGGCCAACACCGGTCAGTACCTGTAAAGACACCGTCCGGCTGCGGATGCCCGTGTCCCCGTCGAGAGGCGGGGGCGGGCGTCCGCAGCCGGATCTTTTCGGACCGATCTCCACCGAGGAAACACGGGAAGTCCGCAGTGATCTCCCAACCGGGGCCCGACCGCCCTAGGCTCGTCCGTACCGCCGCCATGCGGAGCGCGGGGCCGAGGGCCGCAAACGGGCCGGATGCGCAGCGGGACTTGAGCGGTGGCCCAAAGGCGGGCCGCCGCCGGGCAAGGAGGGCCGCATGACCGTACGGCGAGTGATGGGCATCGAGACGGAGTACGGGATCTCCGTCCCCGGTCACCCGAACGCCAATGCCATGCTCACCTCGTCCCAGGTGGTCAACGCCTACGCGGCGGCGATGCACCGGGCGCGCCGCGCCCGCTGGGACTTCGAGGAGGAGAACCCGCTGCGGGACGCCCGGGGCTTCGACCTCGCGCGCGAGGCCGCCGACTCCAGCCAGCTCACGGACGAGGACATCGGCCTGGCCAACGTGATCCTCACCAACGGCGCGCGGCTGTACGTGGACCACGCGCACCCCGAGTACAGCGCCCCGGAGGTCACCAACCCGAGGGACGCGGTGCTGTGGGACAAGGCCGGCGAGCGGGTCATGGCCGAGGCAGCCCGGCGTGCCGCCGAGGTGCCCGGCGCCCAGCCGATCCATTTGTACAAGAACAACACCGACAACAAGGGCGCCTCCTACGGCTGCCACGAGAACTACCTGATGAAGCGGGAGACCCCCTTCTCGGACATCGTGCGCCATCTGACGCCCTTCTTCGTCTCACGCCAGGTCGTCACCGGGGCCGGACGCGTCGGGATCGGCCAGGACGGCTCCGAGCACGGCTTCCAGATCAGCCAGCGGGCCGACTACTTCGAGGTGGAGGTCGGCCTGGAGACCACCCTCAAACGGCCGATCATCAACACCCGCGACGAGCCGCACGCCGACGCCGAGAGGTACCGCCGGCTGCATGTGATCGTCGGCGACGCCAACCTGTCGGAGGTCTCCACCTATCTCAAGCTCGGCACCACCTCCCTGGTGCTGTCCATGATCGAGGACGGTTTCATCGCCGTCGACCTGGCCGTCGACCAGCCCGTACGCACCCTGCACCAGGTCAGCCACGACCCGTCGCTGCGCCGGCCGATCACGCTGCGCAGCGGACGGACGCTCACCGCCGTACAGCTCCAGATGGAGTACTACGAGCTGGCCCGCAAGTACGTGGAGGAGCGCTGGGGGCAGGACGTGGACGAGCAGACCGCGGACGTGCTGGCCCGCTGGGAGGACGTCCTGGGGCGTCTGGAGAGCGACCCGATGAGTCTGGCGGGCGAGCTGGACTGGGTCGCCAAGCGGGAGCTGATGG
Organism: Streptomyces shinuiensis; assembly: GCF_043660855.1. Classification (NCBI taxonomy): domain Bacteria; kingdom Bacillati; phylum Actinomycetota; class Actinomycetes; order Kitasatosporales; family Streptomycetaceae; genus Streptomyces; species Streptomyces shinuiensis. The sequence goes on from NZ_JBIHML010000001.1 coordinate 4,961,622, forward strand.
AGGGCTACCGGCGCCGCGACGGCCTGGACTGGGACGCGGCACGGCTGCACCTGGTGGACCTGCAGTACGCCGACGTGCGCCCCGACAAGGGCCTGTACAACCGTCTGGCGGCCCGTGGCCGGATGAAGCGGCTGCTGGACGAGCCGGAGGTGGAGCGGGCCCGCTCCCAGCCTCCGGAGGACACCCGCGCCTACTTCCGCGGCCAGTGCCTGGAGCGGTACGCCGACGCGGTGGCCGCGGCCTCCTGGGACTCGGTGATCTTCGATCTGCCGGGTCGGGACTCCCTCCAGCGGGTACCCACTCTGGAGCCGCTGCGCGGCACGCGCGCCCACGTCGGCGAGCTGCTCGACCGCTGCCGTACGGCGGAGGAGCTGGTCAAGGCGCTGTCCGGGAAGTGAACCGGGGGAGAAGGGACGGCTGAACGTCTCCGGATGAGGGAATCATGGAAATGGCTTCCGAACGTCCGCGACGGCGGCGTGGCAGGGGCGCGGCAGTGATATGGCGGTGACATGGCGGCTGTGTGGCGGCGGCATGGCAAAGAAGCGCCATCGACAGGAGCAGGGCCGATGTCAGGCCCGGCTTGTAGGGTCTGATCTTGTACCGTCCAACCGAGCGGGGTGAGGTATATGGCGACCAAGGACACCGGCGGCGGTCAGCAGAAGGCGGCACGCTCCACCGAGGAGGCCGACGAGCAGGCGCAGGAAGCGCAGGTCTCGGAGGATCTCAAGGAGCGCCAGGAGGCGCTGTCGGACGAGGTGGACTCCGTGCTGGACGAGATCGACGACGTGCTCGAGGAGAACGCCGAGGACTTCGTGCGTTCCTTCGTGCAGAAGGGCGGCGAGTAGGGCGTGCCCGTCCGTCCCGCACCCCCGCGACGGCGGGGGTGCGGGACGGATGACATCCGCCGCCACGGGTAAGGTCCGTGCAGAATTCTCAAGATCCGGTCTCACGATCTGGTGGAAGGAAACGTGTGGAAGCCAACACCCGTAGCACAGGGCGCCTGCCTGCTGCCTTCCTGACGCCGGGCTCGTCCTCGTTCATGGACTTCCTGTCCGAGCACGCGCCCGAGCAGCTTCCCGGCAACCGTCCGCTCCCGCCCGTGAAGGGCGCCGTCGAGGCGCCGCACGGCACGACGATCGTCGCGGTCACCTTCCCCGGCGGCGTGGTGCTGGCCGGCGACCGGCGCGCGACGATGGGCAGCATGATCGCCCAGCGCGACATCGAGAAGGTCTTCCCGGCCGACGAGTACAGCGCCGTCGGCATCGCAGGGACCGCCGGGCTCGCCGTGGAGATGGTCAGGCTCTTCCAGTTGGAGCTGGAGCACTTCGAGAAGGTCGAGGGCACCCAGCTGTCCCTGGAGGGCAAGGCCAACCGCCTGTCCACGATGATCCGCGGCAATCTCGGCATGGCCATGCAGGGCTTGGCGGTGATCCCGCTGTTCGCCGGGTACGACGTGGACCGGGGCAGGGGCCGCGTCTTCTCCTACGACGTGACCGGCGGGCGCTCCGAGGAGCAGGGCTTCGCGGCGGTCGGTTCCGGTTCGGTCTTCGCTCGCGGTTCGCTCAAGAAGCTGCACCGCGACGACCTCGGCGAGCGGCAGGCGGTCACGGCCGTCGTCCAGGCCCTCTACGACGCCGCCGACGACGACTCCGCCACCAGCGGCCCCGACCTGGTGCGCCGGATCTACCCCGTCGTCACGGTGATCACCGAGGACGGCTTCCGCAGGCTCACCGAGGAGGAGGTCGCCGAGATCGCCCGCTCGGTGTACGACGGCCGGCTCCAGTTGCCCAACGGGCCCCAGGCCCCTGTGCTCTAGATCAGGAAGGGACCGATAGCCGGTGTCGACGCCGTTCTATGTCTCACCCCAGCAGGCCATGGCGGACCGTGCCGAGTACGCCCGCAAGGGCATCGCGCGCGGCCGCAGCGTGGTCGTGTTGCAGTACGCCGACGGCATCGTGTTCGTCGCCGAGAACCCCTCTCGGGCACTGCACAAGGTCAGCGAGATCTACGACCGGATCGCCTTCGCGGCGGTGGGCAAGTACAACGAGTTCGAGAACCTGCGCATCGGCGGCGTCCGCTACGCCGACCTGCGCGGCTACACCTACGCCCGCACGGACGTCACCGCGCGGGGCCTGGCCAACGTCTACGCCCAGACCCTGGGCACCATCTTCTCCAGCGCGGCGGAGAAGCCGTACGAGGTGGAGCTGATCGTCGCCGAGGTCGGGGAGGGCCCCGAGGACGACCAGATCTACCGGCTGCCGCACGACGGCTCGATCGTCGACGAGCACGGCTCGGTGGCGGTCGGCGGCAACTCCGACCAGATCGGCAGCTACCTCGAACAGCGCCACCGGGACGGGATGACCCTGGCCGAGGTCCTCGAGCTGGCGGTGGAGTCCCTGAGCCGGGACAGCAACGGCGGCGAGCGCACCCTCACGGCCGACCAGCTGGAGGTCGCCGTCCTGGACCGCGCCCGGCCCCAGCAGCGCAAGTTCAAGCGGGTGCTCGGCCGGCAGCTCTCCCGGCTGCTGGAGGAGGGCGGTACGTCCGCGGATGAGTCGTCCGGCGAGTCGTCCGGCGAGTCGTCCGGCGGGGCCTCCTCGGGGGAGCCCTCCGCCTCCGAGGAGTAGCCTCCGCGCCCCTGCCCGCCCGTGGGCCCCTGCCGTGCTCAGCGCCTGCCGGGGCCCACGGGCGTGTCCGGGGGCGGCGCGGTTGAGCCCCGCACGGTCAGCCGCACCGGCAGCGTGGTCACCCGGGCGGGGGATCCGGAGCCGCCGGCCTCCCGCGTCCGGCCGTCCGGGACGGCACTCTCTGTCCGGCCGTCCAGCACAGCCAGCAGAGCCCGCATCCCGGCCGCCCCAGCCTCCTCGGCGGGCAGCCGCACCGTCGTCAGCTCCGGCTCGACCGCCCGGGCGAGCGCCAGATCGTCGAAGCCGGTCACCGAGACGTCCTGCGGCACCCGCAGCCCCAGTCGCCGTACCGCCTTGCACGCGCCCGCGGCGAGCACGTCGTCGTCGCACACCAGCGCGGTCGGCCGGGGGAACGCCGCCAGCGCCTGTGCGGCGGCAAGCGTCCCGGCGGCCACGTCCAGGTCGGCCGTCCAGGTCGGCGGCGGCGGGCAGCCGGCCCCGGCCAGTGCCCCGGCCAGTGCCGCGGCCCGCACCTCGAAGGTCCAGGAGTCCACCGCCGCGGCGATGTGGGCCACCCGGCGGTGGCCCAGTTCCAGCAGATGCCCGGCCGCCTGCCGCATGCCGTCGGCGATGTCGAGGTTGACGGTGGCCGCCGCCTGGGTGTTCTCCGGCTCGCTGTCGAGCATCACCAGTGGCAGTTCGCCGCCGGAGCGCAGGGCGGCCAGCGCCTCGGAGGCCATCGAGGAGGCGATCACGCCGTCCAGGGCGGCGCCGGCGGAGCCGAAGGGGTCCCGGGCGGGCCCGACGCCCTCCGGAGAGGGGTAGAGCACCACTCCGAAGCCGTGCTCGGCGGCCACCCGCGCGGCGCCCGCGTGGAGCCGGGCGAAGAACTCGTTGGTGAGCGCCGGGACCACCAGCAGCGCGGTGCGGGTGCGCCCCAGCCGCAGACTGCGCGCGGCCAGATTCGGCCGGTAGCCCAGCTCCCGTGCCGTCTCCCGCACCGCCTCGGCCTTGCCCGGCGAGACCCGGCCGCGCCACTTGCCGCCCAGCACCAGGGAGACGGCCGCCTGTGAGACCCCGGCGGCACGCGCCACGTCCCGGCTCGTGGGCCGGGGTCGGTCGGTGGTCACTGGCCGGCTCCCGGAGTGGACGGACGGTACGGGCGGTGCCCGGGCCCACATGGACCCGGGGGCTGGTTCATGGTACGTATGACGCAGCAGGTTATACGTAACACTTCCGCAGGCTGCCGGAGAACCCCGGGGAAGAGGAGCCGATCCATGGCGACGGGCTACGCCGAACTGCTGCGCGTCAGACACGCCGCGCGGCTGCTCACCGGCACCCTGCTCGGCCGGCTGCCGAACGCCACCGCCGCCCTGGCGATCGTGCTGTTCACCCGTGCGGAAGGCGGCAGCTACACCCTGGCGGGCGTGCTGTCGGCCGTCTACGGGCTGTCCAGCGCCGTCGGCCAGCCGATGCTGGGCCGCGCGGTGGACCTGTGGGGCCAGCCGAGGGTGATGCTGCCCGCCGCGCTGCTGTCCGGCCTGGGCATGGCCGCCCTCGCCCTCGCGGGCACCGAGCCGCTGCCCGTCGCCTACGCCGCCACGGCCGTCGCCGGCCTGTTCACCCCGCCCCTGGAGGGCGGCCTGCGCGCCCTGTGGCCGTCCGTCCTGAAACACCCCGACCGGGTGCACGCCGCCTACGCGCTGGACGCGGTGTCCCAGGAGGTGATGTTCACCCTGGGGCCGCTGGCCGTCACGGTGCTGGTGGCCTTCTGGAGCGAGGCCGCGGCCCTGCTGGTGATCAACGCCCTGGGAGTGCTCGGCGCCCTGTCCGTGGTGGTCTCGCCGCCCTCCCGCCGCTGGCGCTCCGAGCCGCGCGAGGCGCACTGGCTGGGCGCCCTGCGCTCCGGCGGCCTGCTCGCCCTGCTCGGTTCGTTCTTCTTCGTCGGCCTCGCACTGGGGACGATCGCGGTGGCCGCGGTCGCCTACGCCGAGGGCCACGGCGACGAACTGATCTCCAGCTATCTGCTCTCGGCACTGGGTGCCGGCGCCCTGGTCGGCGGCCTGGCCTACGGGGCCCGCACCTGGGCGGGGGAGCCCGAGACCCGGCTGCGCGCCCTGGTGGCCGCCCTGGCGGCCGGCTACCTGCCGCTGGCGCTGGTGCCGGGCCCCGCGGCCATGACCTTCCTGGCCGGGGTCGCTGGCCTCTTCCTGGCCCCCGCGCTGGCCTGCGCCTTCGTGGTGGTGGACCGGCACGCGCCGGCCGGCACGGTCACGGAGGCGTTCTCCTGGCTGGTGACGTCCTTCGGCGTCGGAGCCGCGGCGGGGACGGCCGTGGTGGGCCCGGTCATCGAACGGGGCGGGGCGCCGGCGGGCTTCCTCGTCGCCGGTGCGGGCGGCCTGGCCGCGCTGCTGGTCCTGCTGGCCACCCGGCGTGTCCTGGCGGCTCCCGCCCCGCCCCGGCCCCCGGCCCCCGCCCCCTCTCCCGCCTCGCCCCCCGACACCGTCGCCCGGATGGAAAGTGATCGGAACGGGGGCGCCGGAGCCGGTTTCAAAACCGGGCATCAGGCGTAAAGTTCATTCATGGACCGCCGAATCTTCGGGCTGGAGAACGAGTACGGCGTCACGTGTACGTTTCGGGGACAGCGGCGCCTGTCTCCTGACGAAGTGGCGCGGTACCTCTTCCGCCGTGTCGTGTCATGGGGCCGCAGCAGCAACGTCTTCCTCCGCAACGGCGCCCGCCTCTACCTCGACGTGGGCTCGCATCCGGAGTACGCCACTCCGGAGTGCGACAACGTGACCGAGCTGGTCACCCACGACAAGGCGGGCGAGCGCATTCTCGAAGGACTCCTCGTCGACGCCGAGCGACGCCTCCACGAGGAGGGCATCGCGGGCGACGTCTACCTGTTCAAGAACAACACCGACTCGGCGGGCAACTCCTACGGGTGCCACGAGAACTACCTCGTGGCCCGGCACGGGGAGTTCTCGCGCCTGGCGGACGTCCTCATCCCGTTCCTGGTGACCAGGCAGCTCGTCTGCGGCGCCGGCAAGGTGCTCCAGACCCCGCGAGGCGCGGTCTACTGCGTCAGCCAGCGCGCCGAGCACATCTGGGAGGGCGTCAGCTCCGCCACCACCCGGTCCCGGCCGATCATCAACACCCGCGACGAGCCGCACGCCGACGCCGAGCGCTACCGCCGCCTCCACGTCATCGTCGGCGACTCCAACATGTCCGAGACCACCATGCTGCTCAAGGTCGGCGCCACCGACCTGGTGCTGCGCATGATCGAGGCCGGTACGGTCATGCGAGACCTCACCCTGGAGAACCCGATCCGGGCGATCCGCGAGGTCAGCCACGACATCACCGGCCGGCGCAAGGTCCGGCTGGCCAACGGGCGCGAGGCCTCCGCGCTGGAGGTGCAGCAGGAGTACTACGAGAAGGCCGCCGACTTCTGCGAGCGCCGGGGCATCCGCACGGGCGTGGTGGACCAGGTGCTGGAGCTGTGGGGCCGCACCCTGGAGGCGGTCCGCACCCAGGAACTCGACAAGGTCAACACCGAGATCGACTGGGTGATGAAGTACCAGCTCATCGAGCGGTACCGGGCCAAGAACAACATCACCATGTCCCACCCCCGGATCGCCCAGATAGACCTCGCGTACCACGACATCCACCGCCGCCGAGGGCTGTATTACCTGCTGGAGCGCAAGGGGCAGGCCGCCCGGATCTGCAACGACGTCAAGATCTTCGAGGGCAAGTCCGTGCCGCCCCAGACCACCCGTGCCCGGCTGCGCGGCGACTTCATCCGGCGGGCCCAGGAGCAGCGTCGCGACTTCACGGTGGACTGGGTGCACCTGAAGCTGAACGACCAGGCCCAGCGCACGGTGCTGTGCAAGGACCCGTTCCGTTCGGTGGACGAGCGTGTGGAGAAGCTCATCTCCGGCATGTGAGCCCGGCGGGCGGCGCGCCCGCGGCCGTGTCACACCGGAGCCGGTCCCGGGCGCGTTCCCGGGACCGGAGCCGGTCCCGGGAACGAAATCGGTCCTTCCGCGAGTTGTGGGAGGTGGGCCGGGCGGCCCGTAGAGTGGCCGGCACGCCCGGCACGCCCGGACACCTCCTACACCACGAGTTGGACTGATGCTGCAATCTCGAGGGGGACGCCCCCCACACCCCCGCGCCCTGGCGAAGGTCGGCCGCCGCGTCGCCGCGGCCCTGGTCGTGCCCGCCGTGCTGTTCACCGCGGCGTGCGGCTCCGACGGGTCCGACGGCTCCTCCGAAGCCGCCACGAAGGTCTCCGGCAAGGTCGGCGAGGAGCCCAAGGTCACCGTCGCCGAGGGCTCCGAGGCCCCTGACGAGGCCGCCGTGCGGACCGTCACCGAGGGCAAGGGCGACAAGCTCGCCGAGGGCGACTTCGTCCGCATCGACATCCTGATGACCAGCAACGGCCAGGAACTGATCAACACCTGGAAGCAGCAGCCGGAGGGCGCCTCCGAAGACGGCGCCCACCGCCAGGAGGTCCTCCGTCTCGGCGAGGCGCAGGGGCTCCCCGAGCCGGTCACCCAGTCCCTGATCGGCGAGCGGGCCGGAAGCCGCGTCCTGATCGAGGGCACCGCCGAGGCGATCATGGGCGACTCGATCAACCCGCAGATGGGGATCGACGGGGCCGACAGCATGGTCTGGGTGGTCGACGCCGTCGCCTCCGCCAGGACCGACGCCAAGGCCGAGGCCGACGGTGAGCAGGCGGCCGCCGGCGAGGGCATGCCCGAGGTGAAGGCCAACGAGCAGAAAGCCGCCACCATCACCGTCCCCAAGGGCGAGAAGGCCCCCGAGAAGCTGAAGCAGCAGGTGCTGATCGAGGGCGACGGGCCCGAGGTGAAGGCCGGCGACGGCCTGATCGCCCAGTACACCGGGGTCAAGTGGGAGGACGGGGAGAAGTTCGACTCCTCCTGGGACCACGGTGGCGCCACCGCATTCCAGATCGGCACCGGCAAGGTCGTCAAGGGCTGGGACGACGCACTGGTCGGCAAGAAGGTCGGAGACCGCGTCCTCCTGGTCATCCCGCCGGACCTCGCCTACGGCGGCAACCCGCAGTCGGAGCTGGCCGAGAACACGCTGGTGTTCGTCGTGGACATCGTCGGCAAGGTCTGACGATCTTCGACGGCGGCTGCCCGCCGGGTCTGCGAGACTGGCCCGGTTGACCGATGGAAACGTTCGTAGGAGCAACTTCGTGAGCATCGACAAGCCCGAGATCGACTTCCCGGGCGGCGAGCCCCCGGCCGACCTGGAGATCAAGGACATCTGGGAGGGCGACGGACCGGTCGCCAAGGCTGGCGACACCGTCTCCGTGCACTACGTGGGCGTCGCCTTCTCCACCGGCGAGGAGTTCGACGCCAGCTGGAACCGCGGCACCCCGCTGAGCTTCCAGCTCGGCGTCGGCCAGGTCATCTCCGGCTGGGACCAGGGCGTGCAGGGCATGAAGGTCGGCGGGCGCCGCCAGCTGGTCATCCCGCCGCACATGGCGTACGGCGACCGCGGCGCCGGCGGCCGGATCAAGCCGGGCGAGACGCTCATCTTCGTCTGTGACCTGGTCTCCGTCTGAGACCGGTGGAACACCCGCCCGGGTCCCCGCCGCAGGGCGGGGGCCCGGGCTTTGTACCGGGCCCGCCCTGAGCGGTACGGTCGACGGTCGGGACAAGTGCGAGAGAGGGCGTCGATGGCCATTGCCAAGGCCGAGCGGCTGATGAACCTGGCGCTGTGCCTGCTGGGGACGCGGCGCCCGCTGACCAAGCGCGAGCTGCGGGCCTCGATCGAGGCGTACCTGGAGGTCGGCGGAGGCCCGGGCAGGGGCGGCGAGGACGCCTTCAACCGGATGTTCGAGCGCGACAAGGACGATCTGCGCGAGCTCGGCCTGGTGATCGAGACGGTGGAGAACCTGGAGGGCGAGATCGCCTACCAGGCCCGCCGCGACAGCAACCGCCTCCCGCCCGTCGCCCTGGACGCGGAGGAGGCCGCCGCCCTCACCCTGGCCGCCAAGGTCTGGCAGCAGGCCCGTCTGGCCGGGGCCGCCAGCGGCGCCCTGCAGAAGCTGCGCGCCGCGGGGATGCCGCTGGCCGACACCGGCGGCGCGGAGGACCCGTACGGCGGCCACAGCGCCCTGGAGCCGCGCATCCCCGTACGCGAGGCCGCCTTCGAACCGCTGATGCTCGCCTGCCGCGACCGGCGTCCGGTCACCTTCGACTACCGCAAGTCCACCGCCGCCCGCCCCGGGACCCGGCACGTGGAGCCCTGGACGCTGGAGTGCTGGCGCGGCCACTGGTACCTGGTGGGCCACGACCGCGACCGGGGTGCCGAGCGGGTCTTCCGGCTCTCCCGCATCACCGGACCGGTCCGCTCCCGTGCCGGGGCCTACACCGCCGAGGTGCCCGACCACGTCACCGTCCGCGAGACCGTCGAGCGGTGGGCCGGGGAGATCGCCACCGCCACCGCCCGCATCCGGCTGCGGCAGGGCGCCGGCTATCCGCTGCGGGCCAGGGCCCTGGAGATGCGCGAGGCCGGGGACGGCTGGGACGAGCTGGAGATCCCCTACGGTCACGGGCTGGACGCCTGGCTGGTGGAGTTCGGGCCGGACGTGGTCGTGCTGGAGCCCGCCGAGCTGCGGACCGACGTGGTGGACCGGCTGCGCGCCGTGGCCAAGGGATGACCGGCCCCGGCGAGAGGCCGTGCAGGGCCGGCCGGCCCTGCACAGGGCCGGCGAGGGTTTGAGGGAACTCAGGGGAAGAGGCACCACCGACATGGCCACCAACGCCATCGACCAGACCCGCCGGATGCTGTCCCTGGTGACGTATCTGCGCGAACGGCCCGGCGCCCGCGTCGAGGACGTCGCCCGCGCCTTCGGCATCACCACCGACGAGCTGATCTCCGACCTCCACGTCCTGCCGATGTGCGGCACCAGCTTCCGGGGCGGGGATCTGCTGGACATCGACACCGACGGCGAGCGCATCTGGTGGCACAACGCCGACGCGGTGGGCTCCAGCACCGGCGAGCCGCTGCGGCTGGCCGCCGACGAGGCCACCGCGCTGCTGGTGGCCGCGCGGGCCGTCGCCACCCTGCCGGGACTGCGCGAGAGCGATCGCGAGGCCCTTCAGCGCGCCACCGCCAAGATCGAGGCGGCGGCGGGCGAGAGTGCCGGGGCCAGTTCCCGGCTCTCGGTCATCTTCGAGTCCGAGGGCGGGGTCTTCGCGGACGTCGACCGGGCCATCGCCGAGCGCCGCAGGCTGTGGATCCGCTACTACTCGCCGACGCGCGACACGCTGACCGAGCGGGAGATCGACCCGATCCGGCTGTTCGCCGTCGGCCACACCTACGTCGAGGCGTGGTGCCGCCTGTCCGAGGCGCACCGCACCTTCCGGCTGGACCGGGTGGCCGAGATCAGGCTGCTGGACGAGCCCTCCGACCCCCCGCCGGTGGAGCTGCGCGACCTGTCCGAGGGGCTGGTCCAGCCCTCCGCCGAGGACCCGCAGGTGGTGATCGAGGTGGGGCCGGGCGGGCGCTGGGTCGCCGAGTACTACCCGCACGACAGCGCCGAGGAGCTGCCCGAGGGCGGTCTGCGCATCACCCTGCGCGCCCCCGACCCGGCCTCCCTGCGCCGCCTGGCCCTGCGGCTGGGGCGCGACGGCCGGATCATCTCCCCGCGCGAGCTGGCCGACAGCGCCCGGGACGCGGCACGGGCCGCGCTGGCGGCGTACGGCGACTGAGAACCGGCCAGGTCCCGCAGGCCCCGGCCGGACAGGGGTTCCCGCTCCGGCCGCGGCCGTCCACTACGCTCGCCCCATGCTCTGGCCCATGTTCTTCCTCACGCTCGCCTTCTGCGGAATCGCCGTGCTCGGCGTCCTCGCCGTCCGGGTGGGACTGGAGGTACGACGCTTCGCCCGCGCGGTCGGCGACGGCTGCGAGCGCGTCGCCCGGGCCGCCGAGGACCTGGAGCGGGCCGCGACCCCCCTGGCCGCACGGGCGCGGACCGAGCGCTGAACGGGGCGCCGGCGGTGTGTCGGCGGTGTGCCCCGAGATCGCCGCCGGGCGTCGCCCCCTCCATGTGGTGCCGCCGGGGCGGTACCCTTCAAGACGGTGTAAGCGCGGCGTCCGTGGCCGGCACCGGGATGACGCGGAGGCATTGCCCCGCGTTCACCCCCCGGGGTTACGATCGCTGCCAGCGCACCAGTACGAGCAAGCCCGTCCGAATCAGTAGGGCAGGCACGGACACCGCCGCCCCGGCGAGAAGGTAGTGGCACATGATCGGCAACCTCAGGCCCATGGAGATCGTACTGATCCTCCTCGTCGTCCTGCTGCTGTTCGGCGCCAAGAAGCTCCCCGACATGGCCCGCTCCCTCGGCAAGTCGGCCCGCATCCTCAAGAGCGAGGCCAAGGCCATGAAGAAGGAGAACGAGGCCGCCCAGCAGGACACCTCCGCCCAGCAGGACACCTCCGCTCAGCAGGCCGCGCCCAGGACCATCCAGGCCGCGCCCGGCGACGTCACCAGCTCCCGCCCGGTGAACGAGCCCGGCCAGCAGACCACCAAGAACTGATCCGGCCCCAGGTCCGGTGACGGGCCCGGCGCCGCCGAGGCCGGACACCGACAACCGACACACCGCCACTGACACCGAGGACGTGGGTTGCTCAAGTCCGCCCGCAAACAGGGGAAGCCGCAGGGGGATCCCGAGGGGCGCATGCCGCTCGCGGAGCACCTGCGGGAGCTGCGCAACCGCCTGATGAAGTCGGTGCTGGCCATCCTGGCCGTCACCGTCGTCGGGCTCGTGTACTACAAGCAGGTCGCCGACTTCCTCACCGAGCCGCTCCGCGACGCCGTCGGCTGCACCGCGGGCTTCGGCCGGGCCGCGGAGAAGGGCGAGGCCTGTGCCGAGATCACCATCAGCGGTGTGATCGCGCCCTTCACCCTCATGCTCAAGGTGGGACTCACCACCGGCATGGTGCTGGCCTGCCCGGTCTGGCTCTACCAGCTGTGGGCCTTCCTCGCCCCCGGCCTGCACAGCCACGAGAAGAAGTACGCCCGCTCCTTCGTCGCGGCCGGCGTGCCGCTCTTCCTCGGCGGCGCCTACCTCGCCTACATCGTCCTGCCGACGATGGCCGCCACCCTGATCGAGTTCACCCCCGAGGGCACCGGCAACCTCGTACCCCTGGACGAGCTCCTCGACATCATCACGCGGATGGTGATCGTCTTCGGGCTGGCCTTCGAGCTGCCCCTGGTGCTGGTGATGCTGAACTTCGGCGGTGTCCTCACCGGCCGCAGGCTGCTGGGCTGGTGGCGGGTCATGGTCGTCTCCATCACCCTCTTCGCGGCCGTCGCCACCCCCAGCGGCGACCCGCTGACCATGGGCGCCCTGGCCGCGCCGATCGTGCTGCTGTACTTCATCGCCGTCGGGATCGCCCTGTTCAACGACCGGCGCCGCAGCCGCAAGGACCCCTACGCCGGACTGAGCGACGACGAGGCGTCCCCGCTCGACCACACACCGGAGAAGGTCGGCGCGATCGAACCCGTCGACGGCCCCTCCGCGCTGCCCGAGGGCGCGTCCGAAGACGGTCCGACCAGGCGCGACGGTTACGACGACGCCACCTGAGCCGGTAGGGTCCGCGCGTGACCGGTGAGATCACCCTGTTCGTCAACCCGACCGCGGGCCACGGCCGCGGCGCGGGAGCCGCCCAGCCCGCCGCACGCGCCCTGCGCGCGGCGGGCTTCTCGGTGCGCACGGTCGTCGGCACGGACGCCGACGACGCGCTCACCCGGGCGCACCGGGCCGTACGCGGCGGCACCGGAGCGCTGATCGCCGTCGGCGGGGACGGCATGGCCTCCCTCGCCCTCCAGGCGGTGGCCGGCACGGACACCCCGCTGGGCGTGGTCGCGGTCGGCACCGGCAACGACATCGCCCGCTCCCTGGGCCTGCCCGTGCGCGACCCGGCCGGAGCGGGACGGGTGATCGCGCAGGCGCTCAAGGAGGGGCGGAGCCGGAGCATCGACCTCGGCCGGGTCGGCGGACGCTGGTACGGCAGCGTGCTGGCCTCCGGCTTCGACTCCCGCGTCAACGACCGGGGCAACCGCATGAGGTGGCCCGCCGGACGCCTGCGCTACGACATGGCGGTGCTCGCCGAACTGGCCGGGCTGCGGACGGTCCCGTACCGCCTCACACTCGACGACGGCCCGCCGCTGGAGACCGACGCGACACTGGTCGCGGTCGGCAACGGCCCCTCCTACGGAGGAGGCATGCGGATCTGCGCGGACGCCCGCCTCGACGACGGCCTGCTGGACGTCACGGTGGTGGGGGAGTGCGGCCGAACCACCCTGCTGCGGGTCTTCCCGCGCGTCTACCGGGGCACCCACCTCGCCCACCCCGCGGTCACCGTGCACCGGGCGGCGAAGGTGACCCTGGAGGTCGCCACGCCCGGGGAGACGGTGACCGGCTACGCCGACGGCGAGCCGCTGGGCCTCCTGCCGCTCACGGTCGAGGCGGTCCCCGGGGCGGTTCGGGTGCTCGTGCCGGAGCCCGCGGGGCCGTAAAGACCGGGTGCCGTGTCGGTGGCGGCCGGTAGGCTCGTAAGTACGATGACCGAGGACATGTCCCCAGCAGAGCGCTACGCCGCCGCCCGGGTCCGCGCCGCCGAGCAGGCCACCGCTCTGGCTCCCTTCCGCGAGATGTACGACTTCGAACTGGACCCGTTCCAGATCGAGGCGTGCAGGGCACTGGAGGCCGGCAAGGGCGTGCTGGTCGCCGCGCCCACCGGATCCGGCAAGACGATCGTGGGCGAGTTCGCCGTCCACCTGGCCCTCACCCGGGGCCGCAAGTGCTTCTACACCACGCCCATCAAGGCGCTGTCCAACCAGAAGTACAACGACCTGGTCAAACGCCACGGCGCGCGGAACGTCGGCCTGCTGACGGGCGACAACAGCATCAACTCCGGCGCGCCGGTGATCGTGATGACCACCGAGGTCCTGCGGAACATGCTCTACGCCGGTTCGCAGGCGCTCGCGGGCCTGGGCTACGTGGTGATGGACGAGGTGCACTACCTCTCCGACCGGTTCCGCGGCGCGGTCTGGGAGGAGGTCATCATCCACCTCCCCGAATCGGTGACGCTGGTGTCGCTGTCGGCGACCGTCTCCAACGCCGAGGAGTTCGGGGACTGGCTGGACACCGTCCGAGGCGACACCGAGGTGATCGTCTCCGAGCACCGGCCCGTGCCGCTGTGGCAGCACGTGCTGGCCGGGCGGCGGATGTACGACCTGTTCGAGGAGAAGAACGGCCGCCGCGAGGTCAACCCGGACCTGCTCCGCATGGCCCAGCTGGAGAACAGCCGCCTGCCCGCCTTCCGCGACCGGCGCCGCGGCAAGCCGCTGCGCGAGGCCGACCGGGAGCGCGAGCGGCGCCAGCGCAGCCGGATCTGGACGCCCGGCCGCCCCGAGGTGATCGACCGGCTCGACTCCCAGGGGCTGCTCCCGGCGATCACCTTCATCTTCAGCCGCGCCGGCTGCGAGGCGGCCGTACAGCAGTGCCTGTACGCCGGGCTGCGGCTGAACGGCGCCGGGGAACGGGCGCGGGTGCGCGAGCTGGTGGAGGAGCGCACCGCCTCCATCCCCGACGAGGACCTGCACGTGCTGGGCTACTTCGAGTGGCTGGAGGGTCTGGAGCGGGGCATCGCCGCGCACCACGCGGGCATGCTGCCGACCTTCAAGGAGGTCGTGGAGGAACTGTTCGTCCGCGGCCTGGTCAAGGCCGTCTTCGCCACCGAGACCCTCGCCCTGGGCATCAACATGCCCGCCCGGTCGGTGGTGCTGGAGAAGCTGGTCAAGTGGAACGGCGAGCAGCACGCCGACATCACCCCCGGCGAGTACACCCAGCTCACCGGACGCGCGGGACGGCGCGGCATCGACATCGAGGGCCACGCGGTGGTGCTGTGGCAGCGCGGCATGGACCCGGGTGCGCTGGCCGGGCTGGCCGGCACCCGCACCTACCCGCTGCGTTCCTCCTTCCGCCCGTCGTACAACATGGCGGTCAACCTGGTCTCGCAGTTCGGGCGGCACCGCTCGCGCGAACTGCTGGAGACGTCCTTCGCGCAGTTCCAGGCCGACCGCGCGGTCGTCGGCATCTCCCGGAAGGTGCAGCGCAACGAGGAGGGCCTGGAGGGCTACCGCGAGGCGATGACCTGTCACCTCGGGGACTTCGACGAGTACGCGCGGCTGCGGCGCGAGCTGAAGGACCGCGAGACCGAACTGGCCCGTCAGGGTGCCCTCCAGCGGCGCGCGGCGGCGGCCGACTCGCTGGAGAAGCTGCGGCCTGGCGATGTGATCCACGTGCCCACCGGCAAGTTCGCCGGACTGGCGCTCGTGCTGGACCCGGGCGTTCCGGCCGGGCGCAGTCACGGCCACCGCGGCTGGGACCACCACGACGGCCCCCGCCCGCTGGTGCTGACCGCCGCACGGCAGGTCAAGCGGCTGGCCTCGATGGACTTCCCCGTGCCCGTCGAGCCGCTGGAGCGGATGCGGATCCCCAAGTCGTTCAACCCGCGCAGCCCGCAGTCCCGCAGGGACCTGGCCTCCGCGCTGCGCACCAGGGCCGGCCATCACGAGCCGGGACGCACCCGCCGCAGGCAGCGCTCGGAGGCCGCCGACGACGCCGAGATCGCACGGCTGCGCAAGGCCATCCGCGCCCATCCCTGCCACGGCTGCGACGAGCGCGAGGCGCACGCCCGCTGGGCCGAGCGCTACCACCGCCTCAAGCGCGACACCCGGCAGCTCGAGCGCCGTATCGAGGGCCGCACCAACACCATCGCCCGCACCTTCGACCGCGTCTACGCGCTCCTGTCCGATCTGGGCTATCTGCGCGGCGACGAGGTGACCGACGACGGCAGGCGGCTGGCCCGGCTCTACGGCGAGCTGGACCTGCTGGCGAGCGAGTGTCTGCGCGAGGGCGTCTGGGAGGGTCTGCCCCCGGCCGAACTGGCCGCCTGCGCCTCGGCCCTGGTGTACGAGGCGCGCTCGGCCGACGACGCCCTCCAGCCGGTGCTGCCCGGGGGGAAGGCCAAGGACGCGCTGGGCGAGATGGTCCGCATCTGGGGCCGGCTGGACGCCCTGGAGGAGGATCACCGGATCAACCAGTCCGAGGGCGTGGGCCAGCGCGAGCCCGACCTCGGCTTCGCCTGGGCCGCCTACCGCTGGGCGGAGGGCGACAGCCTGGACTCGGTGCTGCGGGAGGCCGAAATGCCCGCCGGTGACTTCGTGCGCTGGTGCAAGCAACTGGTCGACGTGCTCGGCCAGATCGCCGCGGCGGCGCCCGAGGGCGGCACGGTGGCGCGCAACGCCCGCAGGGCGTCCGAGAAGGTGGTGCGCGGCGTGGTGGCGTACACCTCCGTGGGCTGACGCCCGGGCCCCGGCACGCACGGTCCGGTCGCCCGCCCGGCGCGCGCCGGGCGGGACAGGGGCGTGACGCGCGGTCAGCGTGCCCGCGCCCCGGCCTCTGCCCCGCCCTCCGCCCCGGCCGGAGCGGAGGGGCCGGGCGCGCCGGATGCTTCCTCCTGCTCCGCCTCCACCCGCGCCTTCCACCCCCGCTCCGACGCCTGCCGGCCGTCCTCGTCATGACCAGGGCACAGGCAGCCGGAGACCGGCAGCCGCCCGCGCGGCACACCGCCCGGTGCGCAGATGGCGGCGCGACCCCCCCGCCCGGCCCGCCTCGCCGTGGACATGGGCATATCCGACTTTACGGGCTGCCCGCCGGACCGCCCCCGTCACCCGGGCCGTGAGGGGCTCAGCCCGCCAGGGCGTCCAGCAGCCGCCGCAGCGAGCCGCCCAGCCCCCACCGCTCGGCCAGCTCCTCCAGCTTCTGGGCGTGCAGTGGTTCGGCCGGAAGCGCCGGGTCGAA
This sequence comes from Streptomyces shinuiensis, assembly GCF_043660855.1. Lineage (NCBI taxonomy): Bacteria > Bacillati > Actinomycetota > Actinomycetes > Kitasatosporales > Streptomycetaceae > Streptomyces > Streptomyces shinuiensis. Next base: position 4,978,162 of record NZ_JBIHML010000001.1, read on the forward strand.
CTCCGGCAGCGCCACGTCCCCGGCCACCCGCACCACCTTCGGCGCCACGGCCAGGTACTCCCGCGCGGCCTCCAGCCTCCGCCGCTGTGCCGGGGTCATACCGGAGGCGGGATCACCGACGGCGGCCAGGACGCCGTCCAGATCGCCGTACGACTCCAGCAGCCGGGCCGCGGTCTTCTCCCCGACGCCGGCCACACCCGGCAGCCCGTCGCTCGGGTCACCGCGCAGCAGGGCCAGATCCGCGTACGCCGCCCCGCTCGCCACGCCGTACTTCTCCCGAAGGGCCGCCTCGTCGACGACCATGGGGTCGCCCATGCCCTTGACGGGGTAGAGCACCCGCACCCCGCGCGCGTCGTCGACGAGCTGGAACAGGTCGCGGTCGCCGGTGACGACGTCCACCGGCCCGCCGACCCGCCGGGCGAGGGTGCCGATGACGTCGTCGGCCTCGTAGCCGTCCGCACCGACCCGGGCGATGCCGATCGCGTCCAGCACCTCCTCGATCACCGGGACCTGCGGGGAGAGCGTGTCGGGCGTCTCTTCGGTGTCCGGGCCCTCGGCGGACTCCTCCACCACCCGGTGCGCCTTGTAGGACGGGATCAGCTCGACCCGCCAGTGCGGCCGCCAGTCGTTGTCCATACAGGCGACCAGATCGCCGGGGCGGTGGTCGCGCACCAGGCGGGCGATGAAGTCCAGCAGCCCGCGCACCGCGTTGACCGGGGTGCCGTCGGGCGCCCTGACCGACTCGGGGACCCCGAAGTAGGCTCGGTAGTAGAGGGATGCGGCATCGAGGAGCATCAGGCGTCGCGTGGTCACGCCCCGATCATGCCGCACCGGTCCGACAGCGAGGCCCCGCAGCGGGGTGCCGGTCGCAGAGCCTAGGCTGACCGCATGGCGACCGCACGACGACACCAGCCCTCCTCGGCCCGGGCCCGGAGTCGGGGTTCCGGCACCGTCCGCCGCGTCGTCTCGCTGGTGCCGTCACTGACCGAGGCAGTCGCAGCCACCGGCCCGGAACTGCTGGTCGGGGCCACCGACTGGTGCAGCCATCCGCCCGGTCTGGACGTGGCGCGGGTGCGGGGCACCAAGAATCCCGACCTGGAGCGGATCGAGGCCCTCCGCCCCGAGCTGGTCGTCGCCAACGAGGAGGAGAACCGCCCCGCCGACATCGCCGCCCTGCGCGGCGCGGGCATCGGGGTACTGGTCACCGAGATCCGCACGCTCCCGCAGGCGTTCGCCGAACTGGACCGGGTGCTCACCACCGGATGCGGACTGCCCCGGCCCGCCTGGCTGGACGAGGCCGAGGACTCCTGGAGCGCGCTGCGGCCCGCGGTCGACGCCACCGCCGTGGTGCCGGTCTGGCGGCGGCCGTGGATGGTGCTGGGCCGGGACACCTTCGCGGGCGACCTCCTGGCCCGCCTCGGTGTGCGCAACGCCTACGCCGGCCACGCCGAGCGCTATCCGCGCGCCGGGATCGGGGAACTGAACGAGCCGGGCCGGGCCGATCTCGTGGTGCTGCCCGACGAGCCGTACCGCTTCACCGCCGGTGACGGTCCCGAGGCGTTCCCCGGTCTGCCCGCGGCCCTCGTCAGCGGGCGGCACCTGACCTGGTACGGGCCCTCGCTGACCGAGGCGCCGGCCGTGCTCGGCGCGGCGCTGGCCGCCGCGCTTTCCGGCCCGCCGCCCTGACCGGCGCGCGCCGCCGCGGTTCCCGGTCGGCGGCGCCGCCGGACTCCCGGCCGGCGGCGGCATGTCGGGGCATACTCCGCACCGTCGCGGCCGATGGTGGCGCACCGGTCCTCCCGGGCGCCGGTTCCCGCTACTGTGCACGCCGTGAGCATGACGACACCGCCCGGCTGGTACGCGGACCCCGGGCACACGGGTCCCGGCCCGGCACCGGAGCGCTGGTGGGACGGCTCGGCCTGGACCGGACACACCCGGACCACCGACGCCGGTCCGTACGACACGTACGACACGTACGACACGTACGGCGCCCGGGACACGCACACCCCGTACGGAAAGCCGGTCATCCTCCCGCGGGACCCCGAGGCGGGGCCGTCGCGCGGGCTGCTGGTGGCCGCCGTCATAGCCGCCGCGGTCGTGGTGAGCGCGCTCCTGGCGGGAGGACTGCTCCTGCTCGGCGGCTCCGGTGGTTCCGGCGGCTCCGACGACCGCCGGGCGCGGCCCGGCGCCACCGCCGGCGAGGACGAGAAGCCCGGCGGGGCACCGTCCGGCGGACCGCAGGAGGACGAGCCGGACAGGGACCCGGGGGGCGAGGAGGACGACGGAACCCCCGGCACCGCGGTCGACCGCGTCAACGGCGTCAGCCTCCCCGTCCCCGAGGGCTGGAACGAGTCGGAGACCGACAGCGGGATATGGCTCTCCTCCGGTTCCTACTCCTGTCCCGGGGACGCCTCCCTCACCTGCGTCCGCGCCGGGGTCTCCCTGCGGGCCGCCGACGACCCCGCGGGTGCGGGCCCGCGGGCGATGGCCGAGGCGGACATCGCCCGTCACGCCGAGGAGTCCTACGACACCAGGGGCTACGGCGGGATCGAGGAGCACGAGGTGGTCTCCTCCGCAGAGGTCACCGTCGCGGGGCGGAAGGGGCACCGGGTGCGCTGGCGGATCGCCAACGAGCTGGAACCCGACGCGTACGTGGAGTCCGTCGTCTTCCCCGCGCCCGACGGCAGCGGCCGGATGCTGGTGATGCGCCTGGGCTTCGACATCCACGCCGATGCCCCGGACCCCGGCGAGATGGACCGGATCGTGGCCGGCGTCCGCGCCGTCGGCGGCCCGGGCATGGAGGTCTGAGACCCGCCCCGGCATGACGGGGCAGGACCGGTGGAGCCGGCGAGCCGGTTCAGCGTGGTCCGGCAAGGAACCCCGGCCTCTTTTGGGGCTCGGGAGGAATTGCTTCTCAAGACCGCTCCGGCCTGCACGTGAGCACGGGTCTGTCCTGTTGACCCCGGTTCGCTCAGCTGGGGCGCTTCTGGTTCTCGATGTGCTCCTTGACGGCGGACAGGGGTGCGCCGCCGCAGGACGCGACGAAGTACGAGGGTGACCAGAAGCGTTCGCCCCACAGGTGCCGCTTGATGTGGTCGGGGCACTCTCCCCGGCCTCCGGCCGGGGGCGCCCACATGCGGAGGTAGTGGGCGGAGACGCCCTTGAGGCTGCCGGCGAGGGCGGACAGCTTCTCCTGTCGTCGGTGCGGCCTCGCCGGGCCGGCCGACCACGTCGCCGGGGTCAACGCGCGTGACCGCGCACGCCCGGCGTGGGTATTCGTGAACATGCCCCGACCCGGCCCCGTGCGGGGGCCGGGCGATGTGCCCCGTGACCGCCCCGTCGTAGGGGGCGGCCGGGAGCATGAGCGGAGCCTCGCAGGGACCCGGCCGGAGAGCCCGGTCCCTTCAGGGGCCGAGTTGTTTACAGGAAGGTGTGGCCCTCGCCGCGGTAGGTCGGCACCGTCGCCGCCACCCGGTCGCCCTCGATCAGGTGCAGTGCCGCGAAGCGCTCGCACAGCTCCCCGGCCTTGGCGTGCCGGAACCACACCTTGTCGCCGATCAGCAGGTCGTCGGCGGGCGGTCCGAGCAGCGGCGTCTGGACCTCGCCCGGCCCCTCCGCCGGGTCGTAGCGCAGCCCGGCGGGCAGACACGGCACCGGCAGCCGGTCACGGCCCGCCGCACCGGAGGCCGGATAGCCCCCGCCGAGCACCGTCACCGCACCCACTCCGGGCCGCCGCACCACCGGCTGCGCGAACAGTGCCGCGGGACGGCCGGAGAACGAGGTGTAGTGGTCGAACAGGCGGGGCATCAGCAGCCCCGAACCCGCGGCGATCTCGGTGACCGCGTCCTCGGCGGCGGTGTGCTGCACGCTCCCGGTCCCGCCCCCGTTGACGAACTCCAGGTCCGGCGACACCGCCCGCACCGCGCGTACCGCCGCCGCGCGCCGCTGGACCAGCTCGCGCCGCGCGGCCGACTGCATCAGCCGTACCGCCCGCGCGCGCAGCGGACGTCCGGGAGGAGCGTCGCCCACGCCCGCGATGTGCCCCTCGTACGCCATCAGGCCCACCAGCCGGAAGCCGGGCCGGCGCGCCACCGACCGGGCCAGTTCGGCCAGTTGGGCGGGGGAGTGCAGCGGCGAGCGCCGCGCGCCGATCCGCACCCGGCCCCCCAGCAGCCACAGGGAGGCGTCCAGCTCCAGGCAGACGCGTATCTCCTCGCGTCCGCCGCCGCGGGCCGCGTCGATCAGGGCGAGCTGCACGGGGTCGTCGACCATCACCGTCACGGACGCGGCCAGCTTCGGGTCGGAGGCCAGCTCGGCGTAACCGGCCCGGTCCGCCGACGGATAGGCGAGCAGGACGTCGTCGAACCCGTGGCGGGCGAGCCACAGCGACTCGGCGAGTGTGAAGCTCATGACCCCGGCGAACCCGTCCCGCGCCAGCGCGCGCTCCAGCAGGGTGCGGCAGCGTACGGACTTGCTTGCCACGCGGACGGGCTTGCCGCCGGCGCGGCGCACCAGGTCGGCGGCGTTGGCGTCGAACGCCGCCAGATCGACGACGGCGAGCGGTGCGTCGAGATGGGCGGTGGCCCGGTCGTAGCGGGTCCGGTCGGCTGCGGGATCAGCGGTCGTGTCGAACACCCCGGCAGCTTGCCAGAGCCGGCCGTGCCCGGGACAGACCCGGTGGCGGTGGCCCGGCGTCCCCGTGCGGGGTCCGGGCCCTTACGGGGACCGGGACGCGGGTTGCCGCCACCGTGCCGGATCCACGTAGAGTGACGCGCACACCACCGCCGACCGCTGGTCAGCGGTGCGATGTCCCGATACCAACCGGCCTGCCCCGAAAGGGACTCGACGGGGCGGCACAGAACACGAGGGGGTGCCGGTGAGCACTGAGGCCGATCCGGTCCGGGCTCCGCTCCCACCCGTCGTACCACCGCGGCCCGCCATGCCGCCGAGAACCCCCCGGGTCTCGGCCGCCGCGCCCCCGATAGCGACGGGGCCGCCGCCACCGCGGTTCGCCGCCCCCCTGGTGTACCCGGACGTGCCGGCCGCCGCCCCGGCCCCGGGGCGGCGCGTGCGCGGGCCGGCCCGCACCGCCGCCGCGGCCGTCTGCCTCGTCCTGGGCTTCGGACTGCTGGGCGGGGCCGCCGCCGGGGCCTGGCTCACCGGCGACTCCGGCGAGCGCCCCGCGGCCGACTACGCCGAGGCGCGCTCGCTGTGGCGCGAGATACCCGTCGACACGCTCTTCCCCCGCACCCTGCGCGGCAGGGGTGCCGGACCGGGACGCGCCGACCGGCGCTGGACCCGGGTGGCGGTCGCTCCCGCCGCCGACTGCCGCAACGCCTTCGACCCCCTGTTGGCCGAGGCCCTCTCGCCGGCCGGCTGCGAGCGGCTGCTGCGCGCCACGTACACGGACGAGACCGGCAGCGGCGTCACCACGGTCGGGCTGCTGTTCACCGAGGCCGACGAGAAGGGTATGCGCGCCCTGCGCGAGCGGTTCGACGAGAAGAACCTCGAACTGCGCGCCGATCTGATGCCCCGTCCGTACGCGGCGCGCGGCACCGCCGCGGCCCGCTTCGGCGACGCCCAGCGCGCGAGCTGGACGGTCCGGCCGCTCACCGACGCCCCCGTGGTGGTCTACACCGTCTCCGGCTTCGCCGACGGCCGTACCGTCGGCGAACCGCAGCCGGCCTCCGAGGCCGTTCTGGAGGACCAGACCACCGCACCCGCCCAGGCGGGCCTCGGCCACGACGCCCGCGGCATCGCCGACCGCGTCGAGCGCGGCCTGCGCCGCATCGTCGCCCAGGGAACCGGGCAGGACCGATGAACACGACGGGCCTCCCCGCCACCGCGAACCCCCCGCACGCCCGCCGCACCCGTCGCGCCGCCGAGCTGCTCTCCGCGCTGTCGGCGCTCGCGGTGCTCTGCGCCTGCCTCCTGCTGGTCGCGCCCGCCGCGCACGCCGACGAGGTGCGCGACCGGCAGTGGGGCCTGGACGCGGTGGGCGCGCGCGACGCCTGGAACACGACCAGGGGCCAGGGCGTCACCGTCGCCGTGCTCGACACGGGGGTCGACGCCGGCCACCCCGACCTGCGCGGCCGGGTGCTGAAGGGCAGGGACCTCGTCGGCTTCGGGGCCCGCCGGGGCGACGAGCACTGGGCCCGGCACGGCACCGCGATGGCAGGCATCATCGCCGGGCGCGGCCACGGCCCCGGCGACTCGGCGGGCGTCCTCGGAGTCGCCCCCGAGGCGCGGATCCTGCCCGTGCGCGTCCTGCTGGAGGACGGCGACCCGCAGCGGAAGAAGGCCCGCGAGGAGCGCGGCGAGGCGCTGGCCGAGGGCATCCGCTGGGCCGCCGACCAGGGCGCCGACGTCATCAACCTCTCCCTCGGCGACGACAGCGCCTCCGCCCACCCCGATCCGGCCGAGGACGCCGCCGTCCGCTACGCGCTGGGCAAGGGCTCGGTGGTGGTCGCCTCCGCCGGCAACGGCGGGGAGAACGGTGACCGGGCCTCCTATCCGGCCGCCTACCCCGGCGTGATCGCCGTGACCGCGGTGGACCGCGACGGCCGGCGCGCCCCCTTCTCCACGCGCCGCTGGTACGCGACCGTCAGCGCCCCCGGCGACGATGTGATCATCACCTATCCTGACCGTGAGTACTACGAGGGCTGGGGGACCAGTGCCGCGGCCGCCTTCGCCTCCGGCTGCGTGGCCCTGGTGCGGGCCGCCCACCCCGATCTCAGCCCGGCGCAGGTCAAGGAGCTGATCGCGCAGACCGCCCGGAACACCCCGCCCGGCGGGCGCAGCGACGATCTGGGCAGCGGCGTCGTCGACCCGGCCGCCGCCATCGAACTGGGCGCGAAGGTCGAGCCGCGGCGGCAGCAGCCGGTGGCCGAGGCGTATCCGAAGGAGTACTTCGGTGCCGGTCCGGCCCCCGAGCGCGGGTACGGCGGCCGGCTGGCGCCCGCCGCCGCGGTCGCCGGCCTGCTGCTGGTGGTCTGCGCGGTGCTGCTCCACCGGGGCGGCCGGCGGGGAGCGCGGAGCGGGGAGCGCGTTGGGGGGCAGGCCGGGGGGCGGACCGTCTGAGCCGGGCGGATACCCTCAAGGCGTGGCGCTCAAGAACATCCCCGATCCCGGCTTCTCCGGCGACGACGGCTCGGCCGACCCCGCACTCGCCCGGGCGCTGGCCGCCTGGGCACAGGACCGCACCGCCGAGCCGGAGGTGCTGGCCGCCCTGGCGGAGGCCCGGCTGCTGGTCCCGGTGGTCGCCGTCCTCGGCGAGGCGGAGACCGGCGAGGACGGTCTGCGCCGGGAGAAGACCAGCGACATGGCGGTGCCCACGCTCAACGCGCCGGGCGGGCGCAGGGCCCTGCCGGCCTTCACTTCCACCGACAGCCTGGCCCGATGGCGCCCGGAGGCCCGTCCGGTCGCCGTCCCCCTGCGCCAGGCGCTCCAGGCCCTCGCCCAGGAGGGCGCCGACACCCTCGTGCTGGATCTCGCCGGACCGGTGACCTACCAGCTCACCGGCCCGGCGCTGCTGGCCCTCGCCGAGGGCCGCGCCGAGACCGCCGATCCGCTGGAGGACCCGGCCGTCACCGAGGCGCTGCGCACGGTGCTGGCCGCCGAGCCCGCGGTGAGCGCCGCCCGCCTGGGGCCCGGCCGCGGCACCGACGGCGTACTGGCTCTGCGCCTGGATCCGGCCGCGCCGCCGCGCGAGACGGCCGGGCGGGTGGCCGCCGCGCTCGCGGCGGACGAGACGCTCCGCGCGCGCCTGGTGCGCGGTCTGGATCTGGCCCTGCTGCCGCCGGAGGGAGCCCTGCCGGGGCGCCCGCTGTACGACCGAGACTGAGCGGCCGGCACCTTACGACCGCTCCCGGACGGCCGGGGCGGACGGGCGGCCGCGCCGGCCGCCCGGGAGCGTCCCTCAGCCGATGACCGGGCCGGTGAACTTCTCGCCCGGGCCCTGGCCCGGCTCGTCCGGCACCGCCGACGCCTCGCGGAAGGCGAGCTGGAGCGACTTCAGCCCGTCGCGCAGCGGAGCGGCGTGGTAGGAGCCGATCTCGGTGGCGGCGGCGGTCACCAGCCCGGCCAGCGCCTGGATCAGCTTGCGGGCCTCGTCCAGGTCCTTGTGGTCCTCGCCGCCCTCGGCCAGGCCGAGGTTGACCGCGGCCGAACTCATCAGGTGGACCGCGACCGTGGTGATCACCTCGACGGCGGGAACGTCCGCGATGTCGCGGGTCATCGTCTCGAAGTCGGCTGCCCCTCCGGCCCCTCCGGCCCCTCCGGCTGCGCCGGGGGAGGGGGTGGGGGTGCCGCTGTCGTCGCTCATCGTTCTCCGCTTCCTGCTGGTCGGGTGCGCTCCAGCCTAGGTCCCGCCTGTTGCGTGCGCGTACGACGCCCGGGGAGGAACTTCGCCGCGACCCTGCTATGCTGGGATATCGACCGGCCGGACCATACTCCCGCTGTGATCACCGGGGCGATCACCCAGACGATTCGCCCGAACGATCCGCGCAGAGCGCGTTCCGGCCCGCAAGTGGAGGCTCCGAAGCTCCCACCCGACCGACCTCCGGGCCGGCGGGTCAAAGGTCAGGCTGCGCCCCGCGGTGTATCGCGGCGGTGCTCCCGGTCAATGAGGAGCCCCGCCTGCGTCCCGTCCGGGGCGTTTTCGCGTTCCGGTTCGGTGGTCGTACCGAACGCAACCGTGCGCGGCTGTCCGCCAGGCATCCGCGTGGCGCAACCGAGGAGGCCCCATCAGCGCCGAGCCCCGCATCAACGACCGGATTCGCGTCCCCGAGGTGCGACTCGTCGGTCCCAGTGGCGAGCAGGTCGGCATCGTGCCGCTTGCCAAGGCCCTGGAGCTTGCCCAGGAGTACGACCTCGACCTGGTCGAGGTCGCGGCGAACGCCCGTCCGCCGGTGTGCAAGCTCATGGACTACGGAAAGTTCAAGTACGAGTCGGCCATGAAGGCCCGTGAGGCACGCAAGAACCAGGCGCACACGGTCATCAAGGAGATGAAGCTCCGGCCGAAGATCGATCCGCACGACTACGACACCAAGAAGGGTCACGTCGTCCGGTTCCTCAAGCAGGGGGACAAGGTCAAGATCACGATCATGTTCCGCGGTCGTGAGCAGTCCCGTCCCGAGCTGGGCTACCGGCTGCTCCAGCGCCTCGCGGAGGACGTCCAGGACCTGGGCTTCGTCGAGTCGACCCCCAAGCAGGACGGCCGGAACATGATCATGGTCCTCGGTCCGCACAAGAAGAAGACCGAGGCGATGGCCGAAGCCCGTGAGGCGCAGGCCGCCCGCAAGGCGGAGCGCCAGCAGCAGGGGAACGCAGCCCCTGCCGAGGAACGCGCCGAGGCATGATCCGGCGGTCGCGGAACCGGCCGCCGGATCGCACGGGCCCCTTCCCGGGCCCGGACAGCAACCGAAACAGCTGACGCTGCCGCACGCCGGCCCACGGCCGGCTACGGCGGCGCCACCGACGAGGAGAGAACGGCGACATGCCGAAGAACAAGACGCACAGTGGTGCGAGCAAGCGCTTCAAGATCACCGGCTCCGGCAAGGTGATGCGCCAGCGCGCCGGCCGCCGCCACCTTCTCGAGCACAAGCCGTCCACGCTGACGCGCCGCCTTGCCGGCAAGACCGAGATGGCTCCGGCCGACGCCAAGAAGATCAAGAAGCTTCTCGGCAAGTGAGCCCGCCGCCCGCCGGTCCCCGCGACCGGCCGGGCGCAGGACACCGGACACCGGGACCCCATCGAACCTTCGGGCCGACGGCGCCGTAGCACGGCAGCCGGACCACCACACCGGCCCCGCGACAAGGAGTAATTCACGTGGCACGCGTCAAGCGGGCGGTCAACGCCCACAAGAAGCGCCGGGCGATCCTCGAGCAGGCCAGCGGTTACCGCGGCCAGCGCTCCCGCCTGTACCGCAAGGCGAAGGAGCAGGTCACCCACTCCCTCGTCTACAACTACAACGACCGCAAGCGCCGCAAGGGCGACTTCCGGCAGCTGTGGATCCAGCGGATCAACGCCGGCGCCCGCGCCAACGGCATGACCTACAACCGCTTCATCCAGGGTCTGAAGGCCGCCGAGGTCGAGGTGGACCGCAAGATCCTGGCCGACCTCGCGGTCAACGACCCCAACGCGTTCGCCGCGCTGGTCGAGGTGGCCCAGAAGGCGCTTCCGAGCGACGTCAACGCCCCCAAGGCCGCCTGACGACGGCAGGGGACGTCACCGGACCCGCGGGCCGTCGAGCCCGCGGGTCCGGTCGTTTGCCCCGGCCCGCCCGGCCCGCCCGGCCCGCCCGGCCGTCCAGCCTCCGCCCGCCCGCCGAGAAGCCCCGAGAAGCGAGAACGCCGCGCCATGGCCGCCGCCCCGGAACTGACCTCCCCGCGCTCCCCGCGCGTCATCGCCGCCCGGCGGCTGGCCCGCCGCAACACCCGCGGCAAGGAGCGCCGCTTCCTCGCCGAGGGACCCCAGGCCGTACGCGAGGCGGTCGGCCACCGCAGCGGCGGCGAGCCCACGCTCACCGAGCTGTTCACCACCCCCGAGGCCGCCGGGCGGCACGCCGACATCGTCGCCGCCGCCCGCACCGCCGGGGCCCGCGTCCGCACCGCCGCCGACGAGGTGATCGCGGAGCTGTCGCAGACCGTCACCCCGCAGGGGCTGGTCGGAGTCTGCCGCTTCCTCGATCTGCCCTTCGACCGGGTGCTGGCCGCCCGCCCGAAGCTGGTCGCCGTCCTCGCCAACGTGCGCGACCCCGGGAACGCCGGGACGGTGCTGCGCTGCGCGGACGCGGCCGGCGCCGACGCCGTGGTGCTCACCGACGCCTCGGTGGACCTGTACAACCCCAAGTCGGTGCGGGCCTCCGCCGGCAGCCTCTTCCACCTCCCCGTCGCCGTGGGCGTCCCCGTCGAGCGGGCCGTGGCCGGGCTGCGCGAGGCGGGCGTGCGGGTGCTTGCCGCCGACGGCGCCGGCGAGCACGATCTGGACACCGAGCTGGACGAGGGCCGTATGTGCGGCCCCACCGCCTGGGTCTTCGGCAACGAGGCCTGGGGGCTGCCCGAGGAGACCCGCGCGCTGGCCGACGAGGTGGTGCGCGTACCCATCCACGGGCGCGCGGAGAGCCTGAACCTCGCGACCGCCGCGGCGGTGTGCCTCTACGCCTCGGCCCGTGCGCAGCGCGCACCCGGAGGGTGCCGCTGCGTCACCCCGAGCTAGTAGGGTGGCGGCCCCGGGGACCGAAGGGGGTGAACGGGAGTGGACGTGAGGGTGTCCGGCGGGCAGAGCGGCGGGCCGTCCGACGCGCCCGGCGTGCCCCGCACACCCCGCGACCGTCCCGCGCGGCAGGAGCCGCCGCGGCCCGATGGCACGGGGGTGCTCCCCGACGACCTCCCCGACGGCCTGGTCGTCGCCGACGCCCAGGGCCGGGTCGTCTGCTTCAACACCGCCGCCGCCCGTATCACCGCGCTGCCGCGCGAGGACGCGCTGGGCCGTCCCGTCGAGCAGGTCCTGCCCCTGGAGGACCTGGAAGGGCGGCGCTGGTGGAAGGTCACCGACCCCTACAGGGGCCTGGCCATCCGCACCGGTCAGCCCGAACGCAACCTCTTACTCCCCGGAGGCCGGGAGGTCCTGGTCTCCGCCCGGTACGTCCGAGCCCGTCCCGCCGGCCCCCTGCGGCGACTGGTGGTCACCCTGCGCGGCACCGAGGCCCGGCGGCGCACCGAGCGCAGCCACGCCGAGCTGATCGCCACCGTCGCCCACGAACTGCGCTCTCCCCTGACCTCGGTGAAGGGTTTCACCGCGACGCTGCTGGCCAAGTGGGAGAGGTTCACCGACGACCAGAAGCGGCTGATGCTGGAGACGGTGGACGCCGACGCCGACCGCGTCACCAGACTCATCACCGAACTGCTGGACATCTCGCGCATCGACTCCGGGCGGCTGGAGATCCACCGGCAGCCCGTCGACATGGCCGCCGCCGTGGAGCGGCACATACGGGCCCACATCGCCGCGGGCCGCCCCGAGGAGCGCTTCGCCCGGAGGATCGTCACTCCGCTCCCGCCGCTGTGGGCCGACCCCGACAAGATCGACCAGGTGCTCGGGAACCTGCTGGAAAACGCCGTGCGCCACGGCGAGGGAACGGTCACCATGGAAGTGGCACCGGCACGGACGAAGACGGGCGACGAAGGAACGGCGGTCACGGTGAGCGACGAGGGCCCCGGCATCCCCGAGGAGTCGATGAGCCGCGTCTTCACCCGCTTCTGGCGCGGCAGCAAGCGCGGCGGCACCGGCCTGGGCCTGTACATCGTCAAGGGCATCGTCGAGGCCCACGGCGGGGTGATCACGGTCGGCCGCTCGTCCGCGGGCGGCGCCGAGTTCCGATTCACCCTGCCCGCGGGCGTCCCGGCCTTCATGGCCTGAGCCGGCGCCCGCGGGCTCCTCCGGGTCAGTAGTGATCTTCCTCGCCCCGTAGACTCGACAACCGGTACCTTCGAGCGGCCCGGGAACCGGCTCCGCCGAGACACAAAGGGTGCCGAAGCGCCGGAGCGGGGCGAAGCAACCAACCGAAACCACGGGCCAACCGAAAAGCACGGGAAGAGATGTCCGCACCCAACAAGTCGTACGACCCCGTAGAGGTCGAGGCACTGAAACCGGAAGAGATCGACCGGGCACGGGACGCGGCCCTCGCCGCGATCGCCGCCGCCGGTGATCTGGAGGCGCTGCGCGAGGTGAAGGCCGCCCACGCGGGCGACCGTTCGCCACTGGCATTGGCCAACCGCGAGATCGGCGCCCTGCCACCGCATGCCAAGGCCGAGGCCGGCCGGCGGGTCGGCCAGGCGCGCGGCGCGGTGGGCCAGGCCCTCAAGCGGCGCCAGGAGGAACTGGAGGCCGAGCGCGACGAGCGGGTGCTGGTCGAGGAGGCCGTGGACGTCACGCTGCCCTTCGACCGCGTCCCCGCAGGTGCCCGCCACCCGCTGACCACGCTGTCCGAGCGCATCGAGGACGTCTTCACGGCGATGGGCTACGAGGTCGCCGAGGGGCCCGAGGCCGAGGCCGAGTGGTTCAACTTCGACGCCCTCAACATCGCCCCGGACCACCCGGCCCGCACCATGCAGGACACCTTCTTCGTCCAGGGCACGGGCGGCTCCGGGGAGGGGGAGTCGGGCGTCGTGCTGCGCACCCACACCTCGCCGGTACAGATCCGCTCCCTGCTGGAACGCAGGCCGCCGGTGTACGTGATCTGCCCCGGCCGGGTCTACCGGACCGACGAGCTGGACGCGACCCACACCCCGGTCTTCCACCAGGTCGAGCTGCTCGCCGTGGACGAGGGCCTGACCATGGCCGACCTCAAGGGCACCCTGGACCACATGGTCCGGTCCCTGTTCGGCGAGGACCTGAGCACCCGGCTGCGCCCCTCGTACTTCCCCTTCACCGAGCCGTCCGCCGAGATGGACATGGTGTGCTTCGCCTGCCGCGGGGAGTCCGTCGGCAACCCCGACCGCCCCTGCCGCACCTGCTCCTGCGAGGGCTGGATCGAGCTGGGCGGCTGCGGCATGGTCAACCCGCGGGTGCTGACCGCCTGTGGCGTGGACCCGGAGCGCTACAGCGGCTTCGCCTTCGGGTTCGGCATCGAGAGGATGCTGATGTTCCGCCACAACGTCGAGGACATGCGAGACATGGTCGAGGGTGACGTCCGGTTCACCCGGCTGTTCGGGATGGAGATCTGATGCGGGCCCCGCTTTCGTGGCTGCGGGAGTACGTCGACCTGCCGGCCGGTGAGACCGGCCGCGACGTCGCGGCGAAGCTGATCGCGGCCGGGCTGGAGGTCGAGACCGTCGAGCGGCTCGGCGCCGGGATCACCGGACCGCTGGTCGTCGGCCGGGTCCTGGCGATCGAGGAGCTGACCGGCTTCAAGAAGCCGATCCGCTACTGCCAGGTCGACGTCGGTGACGCCAACGGTTCGGGCGAGCCGCAGAACATCGTCTGCGGCGCCACCAACTTCGCCGTCGGCGACAAGGTCGCGGTGATCCTGCCCGGCGGCGTGCTGCCCGGCGACTTCCTGATCGGCGCCCGCAAGACCTACGGCAAGGTGTCGGAGGGCATGATCTGCTCGGCCAGCGAGCTGGGCATGAGCGACGACCACGAGGGCATCATCGTGCTCCCGCCCGAGCACGAGGTGGGCACCGACGCGATCGAGCTGCTGGAACTGGTCGACGAGGTCCTCGACATCGCCGTCACGCCCGACCGCGGCTACTGCCTGTCCATGCGCGGTGTCGCCCGCGAGGCGGCCACCGCCTACGGCCTGCCGCTGCGCGACCCGGCGCTGCTGGACGTCCCCGTGCCCAACGAGCACGGCCACCCGGTGAAGGTCGAGGACCGGCGCGGCTGCGACCGCTTCACCGCCCGCACGGTCACCGGTGTGCGGCCCGACGCACGCTCCCCGATCTGGCTCCGGCGGCGGCTGCAGAAGGCCGGGATGCGCCCGATCTCGCTGGCCGTGGACATCACCAACTACGTGATGCTCGAACTCGGCCAGCCCCTGCACGCCTACGACCGCTCCCGCGTCAGCGGGGCGATCGGTGTGCGCCGAGCCCGGCCGGGGGAGAAGCTCACCACCCTCGACGGCACCAAGCGCGAGCTGCACCCCGAGGACCTGGTCATCACCGACGACAGCGGGCCGATCGGCCTGGCCGGGGTGATGGGCGGAGCCGACACCGAGATCACCGACGCACGGGAGACGGCCGGCACCACCGAGATCGTGATCGAGGCCGCGCACTTCGATCCGGTCTCCATCGCCCGCACCGCCCGCCGCCACAAGCTGTCCTCCGAGGCGTCCAGGCGCTTCGAGCGCGGCGTCGACCCGCAGGCCGCCTCCGCCGCCGCCCAGCGCGCCGTGGACCTGCTGGTCCTGCTGGCGGGCGGTACCGCCGAGGCGGGCGTCACCGAGATCGTCTCACCCAGCGGCCCGCACACCGTCAGGATGCGCGCCGACCACCCGGACCGGGTCGCGGGCGTCGACTACGGCCGCGAGACCGTGGCGCGCCGGCTGCAGGACGTGGGCTGCGACGTCTACGGCACCGACGAGCTGACCGTCACCGTGCCGTCGTGGCGGCCGGACCTCACCGACCCCAACGACCTGGCCGAGGAGGTCATGCGGCTGGAGGGCTACGAGTCCCTGCCCTCCACCCTGCCGCGCCTGCCCTCGGGCCGCGGTCTGACCGAGCGGCAGCGGCTGCGCCGCCGGGTCGGGCGGGCGCTGGCCGGAGCAGGGTACGTCGAGGCGCCGAACCACCCGTTCGTCGGGGACGCCGCCTTCGACCGGCTCGGCCTGGAGCCGGACGACCCCCGCCGACGCACCGTACGGCTGGTCAACCCGCTCTCCGACGAGGAGCCGGCGCTGCGCACCACGCTGCTGCCCGGACTGCTCGCCGCGCTGCGCCGCAACGACGGCCGGGGCTCCCACGATCTGGCGCTCTTCGAGACCGGCCTGGTCTTCCGTCCCACCGGACGCGAGACCGCCGCGGTCCGGCTGCCGGTCGACCGTCGTCCCACCGACGAGGAGCTCGCCTCCCTCCAGGCCGCGCTGCCCGAGCAGCCGCGCCGGGCCGCGGTCGTGCTGGCCGGGGCACGCGAGCAGGCCGGCTGGTGGGGCAAGGGCCGCCCGGCGACCTGGGCCGACGCGGTCGAGGCGGCCCGCACCGTCGCCGGCGAGGCCGGTGCGGAGCTCGCCATCGAGGCCGACCGGCACGCCCCCTGGCACCCGGGACGCTGCGCCGCGCTGTACGCGGGCGCCGGCGGCGAGCGCACCCTGGTCGGGCACGCCGGTGAACTGCATCCGCGCGTGATCAAGGCGATGCAGCTGCCCGCCCGCACCTGCGCCATGGAGATCGACCTCGATCTGCTGGAGCGGGCCTCCTCGGGCGCTCCGCAGGCCCCGCGCGTGTCCGCCTTCCCGGTGGCCACGCAGGACGTCGCCCTGGTGGTGGACGCCTCCGTGCCGGCGGCCGAGGTCGAGTCGGCGCTGCGCGAGGGCGCGGGCGAGCTGCTGGAGTCGCTGCGGCTGTTCGACGTCTTCACCGGCGAGCAGCTCGGCGAGGGGAAGAGGTCCCTGGCCTACGCCCTGCGCTTCCGAGCGCCCGACCGCACGCTGACGGCCGAGGAGGCCACGGCCGCCCGCGAGGCCGCGGTGTCCGCGGCGGTCGCACGCACCGGCGCGGTGCTGCGCGGCGCGTAGCCGCCTCCCCTCCGCCGCGGCCGGCCCGCCCGGCGCCGGTGACGGGGAACGCCGATGGCGGGGCGGCTCCGGAAGGGTGCCCCGCCATCGGCGTTCCCCGCGCCTCGCGGCCCGCCGCGCCGGGCGGGCCGGCGGGTGTCAGTAGGTGTAGAAGCCCGCGCCGGTCTTGCGGCCGAGGCGGCCGGCGTCGACCATCCGCTGGAGCAGCGGCGGGGCGGCGTACAGCGGCTCCTTGTACTCCTCGTACATCGAGTAGGCGACCGAGGCGACGGTGTCCAGGCCGATGAGGTCGGCGAGCTTGAGCGGCCCCATGGGGTGCGCGCAGCCCATCTCCATCCCGTTGTCGATGTCCTCGCGGCTGGCGATGCCCGTCTCGAACATCCGGATCGCCGAGAGCAGGTACGGGATCAGCAGCGCGTTGACCACGAAGCCCGAGCGGTCCTGGGCGCGGATGGCGTGCTTGCCCAGCAGCTTGACGACAGCGGTCTCGGCCCGCGCGATGGTGTCGTCGGAGGTGGTCAGCGCGGGGATCAGCTCCACCAGCCGCTGCACCGGCGCGGGGTTGAAGAAGTGGATGCCGATCACCCGGTCCGGACGGGAGGTCGCCACGGCCAGCTTCACCAGCGGGATGGAGGAGGTGTTGGAGGCCAGGACCGCGTCCGGGCTGGTCACCACCTGGTCGAGGATCTGGAAGATCTCGGTCTTGATCTGCTCGTTCTCCACGACCGCCTCGATCACCAGATCGCGGTCGGCGAACTCGCCGAGGTCGGTGGTGAAGGAGAGGCGCCCCAGGGTGGCGTCGCGCTCCGCCTCGCTGATCTTGCCTCGTGCGGCGGCCTTGTCCAGGGAGGTCACCAGCCGGGTACGGCCTATCTCCAGGGCTTCGCCGGTGGTCTCGGCGACCATGACGTCCAGGCCGGCCCGTGCGCAGACCTCGGCGATACCCGAGCCCATCTGGCCGCAGCCAACCACTCCGACGCGTTCGATGTCGGTCACATCGTGCCTTTCGCTGGTCCACTGGTCCGTGACGCCGCCCCCGTACGGTTCCGGCCGCAGCGCCTCGCCGACCGACGTTACCGCGTCGCGCCGTGGAAACGGTCGGCCGGGGCTCGGCGGCCCCGGCCGACCGGCCGTCCGGGCGGCGGCCCGGGGAGGTCAGCCCGTGGCGCAGGCCGCTCCGTCGACCTCGAAGGCGTCGGGGACGCCGTTGGCGCCGGACCAGGAGCCGGTGAAGCCGAAGGACGCCGAAGCGCCCGGCTCCAGCCGCGCGTTCCAGTCCACCGAGGAGGCCGTCACCGTGGCGCCGCTCTGGGTGAAGGAGGCGTTCCACATCTGGTCGACCTGCTGGCCGTCCGGGAAGGACCAGACCGCCTTCCAGCCGTCCAGGGCCGTGGTGCCGGTGTTCCGCACGGTGACGTCGGCCTGGAAGCCGCCCTGCCACTGGTTGGTGACCTCGTAGGCGACGGCGCACCGCGCGGTGCCGGGGCCGTCCGGGTCGTCGGGGTCGGTCGTCCCGGCGCTGTCGCCGTAGAGGATGCCGCGGCCGTTGGTGGCGACGTAGACCCGTCCGTACACCCGGGGGTCGCCGGTGATGTCCGCGCCGGTCCAGCCCCACTGGTGGGCGTCGTCGTTGATCCGCACCCAGCTCGCCCCGGCGTCGTCGGAGCGGTAGATCCCCCGCACCCCGCCGATCTTCGCGCTGCTGTACAGGGCGGGGTACGGGGCGTCCGGCGCGGCCTTGCCGAAACCGATGGTGTCCGCCTCGTCGACGCCTTCGACCCGGGTGAAGCTCTCCCCGCCGTCGGTGGAGCGCCACAGCCCGTAGGTGTCGCCGCTGCCGCCCGCGAGCCAGATGTGGCCCTCCTTGCCGGGCACGGCCTTGAAGCGGACGTCGCCGTCGGCGGGCAGTCCGGTGGCGCCGGAGGCGGTGAAGGTGGCGCCGCCGTCGCCGCTGACGTAGAAGGTGCCGCCCGAGAAACCGTAGAAGGTGCCGGCGTCCACCCGGTCCGCCTCGACGCGCGCACCCGCCGGGACGCCCTGCGAGGCCGACCAGGAACTGCCGTAGCCGGTGGTGTGGTGCACACCGGCGCCCTCCGGGCTCCACACGAAGCCGCTCGCGTCGGCCGCCGCGGCCACCGTACCGCCGCCGGTCACCCCGGACGGCAGGCTGCTGCCGGCGAACCAGTTGGTGCCGTTGTCGGTCGAGAAGGCGATGTGCTGCCCGGTCTCGCTGCTGCCGACCCGGACCACCGTGTTCGGGTCCTTCTCGGCGTAGTCCAGGCCGGAGACGGCCTCCATGAACGGCGACCGGTACATCAGCTCCGGCACCCGGTCCAGGTCGGTGTGCCGGAAGCCGCCGATGTCGAGCATGCCGCTGAGCAGCGGGGCTCCGGAGGGCGGGCTGATCAGGTCGCCGACCGCGGTCTCCTCCAGACCTTCGACCACCGGCTTAACGGTGAAGGTCTCGTCCCGGTCCCAGGCGGTCAGCTCCTCGGTGCCGTAGACCGTGGCCCCGGTGCCGTACATCATCCGGTCGGAGTCGAACGGGTCGATCTCCAGCGACTCGGTCATCCAGCCGAGCTTCGGCGCCGTCTCCGGTGGCGAGGGGCTGCCGCCGAAGGTCAGCCAGGGCACGGAGGAGACGTCCATGGTGAAGCGGTCGGAGCGGTTGGGGTAGCCGTCGTACTCCCAGGCGCCGGTCCAGGTCTCGCCGCTGTCGGTGCTGCGGAAGATCTGGGTGTCCGGCCACCAGGAGCTGTAGCCGGTGACCATGACCGTGCCCGGGTCCTGGCGGTCGACCGTCAGCCCGCTGTAGCCGAAGTAGGTGTCGGCCTCGGGCACCGGACTGACGTCCCTCCACTCGCCGCTGCCGGTGTCGTACCGCCACACCTGCCCCTTCTCACCGTCGTACGGGCCGCCGGTGTCGGAGGTGGCGATGTAGAGGTGGCCGCTGTCGGTGTCCAGCACGCCCTTGTGGGGGAGGTAGCCGGTGGGCTGGCCGGGAACGGCCTCCCAGGTGGCGCCGCCGTCGGTGGAGCGGTAGACCGACTCCTCCTTGTCGGCGACGCCGGCGTAGACCGTCCGGGTCCGGCTTCCGGCGCTGCCGGTGCGCTCGTCGAAGGTGACCCAGACGACGCCGACCCTGTCCGTCAGGTAGCTGTTGTCGCTGTCCGGGTCGGGGACGTAGGTGCCGGGGTTGGGGAAGCTCTCCACCTCGGACCAGGTGGCGCCGGAGTCGGTGCTGCGCCACAGGCCGTGGCCGCTGGGGGCGCCCAGGTAGAGGACGTGGTTGTCGTTGGGGTCGACGGCCAGCCGCTCGCCCATGCCCCGGCCCGGCATGTTCCCGCCGAGCTTGAAGGGCAGCTCGGCCTTCTTCCAGGTGACTCCGCGGTCCGACGAGCGCATGACCGCGCCGTTGTCCGGGTCCCAGTCGTTGGTGTAGTTGCCGACGGCGACGTACACGTTGTCGGGGTCGACGGGGTCGGTGGCCAGTGACGCGACACCCGTGTGGCCCCAGTCGTCCCAGCCGACGGAGTCCAGCAGGGGTATCCACCGCTTCCCGGCCTCGTCCCAGCGGTAGGCGCCGCCGATGTCGGTCCGGGCGTAGACCAGGTCCTTCTCCGAGGGGTTGAAGACGATGCCGGGCACGAACCCGCCACCGTCGATCCGGACGTTCTTCCAGGTGTAGCTGTCGGCCGAGACCTCGAAGCCCTGTCCCCGGGCTCCGGGACCGGCCGAGGCCGGGCTCATGGAGGCGGTCAGCAATCCTCCGGCAAGGGCCAGTGCCGCCAGGGCGGCGCCGGCCGATCGTCTTCCGGGCACGATACGTCCTCTCCGGGCAAATCCGCCCAGGCGGGCGGTGCGGGGGGTGAACCAGCGGGTGGGAGCGCTCCCAGACATGCGGATGCTAGTTGTCGAACGGTGTTCGCATAAGGGGGTGCGTCAGGAGGGCGGCGCGAACTCGTCCGTCACGCGGAGTTGCCATGCCACTACCCGGCCGGGATGATCGGGTGAGTCGTCGTCAGGAGGAGGCAGCATGGGGCGTTTCTCTCGGAGGACCTTCGGCGCGGCGGCGGTCGGAGTGCTCTCCGGCTCGCTGCTGACCGGCCCGGGGGCGGGTACGGCGTCGGCCGGGGAGTCGGGAGGCCGGTACCGGCGGCGTCCGCAGTTGCGCGGGGTGTGGGTGGCCACCGTCGCCAACATCGACTGGCCGACCAGGCCCGGGCTCGCCGCGGCCGAGCAGCGAAGACAACTGCTGGCGCATCTGGACACGGCGGTCGAGCGCCGCCTCAACACGGTGTTCCTACAGGTGCGGCCCACCGCGGACGCCCTGTGGCCCTCGCCGTACGAGCCCTGGGCGCAGTACCTCACCGGCACCCAGGGCGAGGACCCCGGCTGGGACCCGCTCGGCTTCGCCGTGTGCGAGGCGCACCGGCGCGGCCTGGAGCTGCACGCCTGGTTCAACCCCTACCGGGTGGCCAACCACGCCGACCCCGCGCGGCTGGCCGACTCCCACCCCGCGCGCCGCCGCCCGGAGTGGGTGGTGCCCTACGGCGGCAAGCTCTACTACAACCCCGGGCTGCCCGAGGTGCGCGCCTTCGTCCAGGACGCGATGTTCGACGCGGTGGAACGCTACGACATCGACGGCGTGCACTGGGACGACTACTTCTACCCGTACCCGGTGGCGGGAGAGGTCTTCGACGACGACGAGGCCTACGAGCGGTACGGCGGCGCCTTCGCCGACCGGGCCGGCTGGCGGCGCGACAACATCGACCGGCTGGTGCAGGAGACCGCGCTGCGGTTGAGGCGGACCAAGCCGCGTGTGCGCTTCGGGATCAGCCCCTTCGCCGTGTGGCGCAACGCGGGCACCGACCCGGAGGGCTCCGACACCCGCGCGGGCGTGGAGACCTACGACGACCTGTACGCGGACACCCGCAAGTGGGTGCGCGAGCGCTGGGTCGACTACATCGTGCCGCAGGTGTACTGGAACATCGGCTTCGCCGCCGCCGACTACGCGAAGCTGGTGCCCTGGTGGGCCGACACGGTGCGGGACACCGGCGTCGAACTCCACATCGGCGAGGCGCTGTACAAGGCGGGCGACCCGGCCCAGGGGCCGGCCTGGCACGACCCGGCCGAACTCTCCCGCCACCTGACGCTCTGCCGCCGCCACCCCGAGGTCCGCGGCAACGTCTACTTCTCGGCGAAGCACGTCGCCGCGGACCCGATCGGGGCGATGAGCCGGGTGGTGGAGGACCACTACGACCGCCCGGTGCGGGTGCCCCGCTAGCCGGCCTCCCGCGGCGGTCCTCCAGTCCCTTCCGCCCGGCGCGCGGCCCCGGCGTCAGCGGCGCCGGGGCTCGCCGTGCTCCAGCAGGGGCTCGCCGTGGCGCCGCACCACGGAGTCGGGCCCCGGCGACATCACGGTCTCGTGTCCGTCCTCGAAGCGGACCCGGTACGGCGGCTCGCCGTTCGCCCCCAGTACCTCGATGATCTCCGCGACCCTCTCGTGCTGCCCCACGAACCTGCCGTGGACCAGCAGCAGGTCGCCCGCGTTCGCCTGCATCGGCGGTCTCCTGTCCGTATAGAGAAGAAAATCCTGTTGATCCCGATTCTAGAGGCGGAGGGCGGCCGGGCGCCTGTGAGCGCGGGAGCGGGGAGGCGGAGGGGAGCGGAGGGAAACGCGGGAAGCGGGGGGAAGTGGGGAAGGAGCAAAACCGGTCGACGGCCCGCACGCCGGCTGCCAGGCTCTCCCGCCATGAGCACCCCGTACGAGATCTCCACCGACCCCGCCCGCCTCGACGCCGCACTCGTCCACCACTGGCTGTCCACCGACGCCTACTGGGCGCTCGGCCGCGGCCGCGAGAAGCAGGACCGGGCCATCGAGGGCTCGCTCAACCTCGGAGCGTACGACGGGGGCAGCGGCGAGCAGCTCGGCTATGCGCGCGTGGTCACCGACCGGGCCACCTTCGCCTGGCTGTGCGACGTCTACGTCGCTCCCGCCGCCCGCGGCCGGGGCCTGGGGAAGGCGCTGGTGGGAGCCGCGCTCGCGGAGCTTGAGCCGTACGGGTTGAAACGGGTGCTGCTGGCCACCGAGGACGCGCACGGCCTCTACGAGGGGCTCGGCTTCCGGTCGCCGGTGGGCCCTGGGCACTTGATGGCGATGATCCCCGAGTGATCCGGGCATACGTCCGAAAACAGTCCGTGCCCGACCGTCGAACAATCCGGTTCACGGTTCTACCATCCGGTAATGCATCTGCGGATCACGCTGCTCGCCGCCGCCCGCAGCTCATCCCTGCTGGACGTGCGCTTCGAGGACGACCGCCCTCTGGACGCCGCCGGATGGCGGGAGGCCGAGCGGGCCGTCCCGGCGTACGGGCATCTGGCGGGCGCCGAGCTGCGCTACTGCTCGCCGACCATGCGCTGCCGTGAGACCGGGGACGTCCTGGGGATGCGGCCGCTGGCCCAGCCCGCGCTGCGCGAGTGCGACATGGGCCGGTGGCGCGGGCACACCCTCAGGGAGGTCGCCGCGGTCGAGCCGCGGGCCGTGGACGCCTGGCTCGCCGACCCCCATGCCACCCCGCACGGAGGCGAGTCGCTGTTCTCCTTCATCCTGCGGGTGGGCGACTGGCTGGACACCCGGCCGGGCGGCGAGGGCGACACCCTGATCGCCGCGGTCGTCGAGCCGACGGTGCTGCGCGCGGCCGCGGTGTACGCGCTGAAGGCGCCGCCGCACACCTACTGGCGTGTGGACGTCCGGCCGCTGTCGTCGGTCACCCTGGCCGGGTGGGCGGGGGACTGGACGCTGGCCATGGACCACTGACGCGCGGCGGGGGCGGCGTTCCCGCCACCCCCGCCGCGCGTCGCGGACCTCGCCGCGCCTGTTCCGGTGAGCCCTACAGCTCGCGCTCGGCGTAGGCGCTCATGGCGTCCCGGACGAAGGCCGCCGTGCCCTCGTCGTACTGGGCGTAGGTGGCGGTGAAGCGGGGGTCGTCGACGTACATCTGCCCGAGCCCGGCGAACTGCTCCGCGCTCGGCCGCCTGCCCTGCCAGCCGTCGGAGACCCACTCGTAGTGCCGCCGGGAGATCGCGAGCACCTCTTCGCTGTCCGGTGCGAGACCGGCCCGGTGGGCGCGGGCGTAGTCGGTGGCGATGTCGATCTGGCGCTGCTGGAAGGACTTCTTGCCCTCTTCCGTCAGCGAGTTCCACCAGCGGTCGCCACGCTCGAAGGCGTCGCGGCCCCAGCGTTCGATCACCTCGTCCTTGTACCTGGTGTGGTCGAAACCGTCGAGAGCCTCCTCAGGCATCAGGGGCTCGCCTCCTTTCATCCTGGTCAACGTCTTCCGCACCGACTCGATCTGCCGGCCCAGGCGCTCCCGCTCCCGCTCGAGCAGCTCCAGATGGGTGTGCAGCGCGGCGGCCGCGTCCCGCTGCCCGTCGAGTGCTTCGGAGATGGCGGCCAGCCCCAGGCCGAGCTCGCGCAGCAGCAGGATCCGCTGGAGCCGCACCAGCGCGTGCTCGTCGTAGTAGCGGATTCCGCCGTACCCGACCCGGCTGGGACGCAGCAGTCCCACGGCGTCGTAGTGGCGCAGGGTGCGGCTGGTGGTCCCGGCCGAGCGGGCGATCTCCTGAATGGGCCATTCCATCGCCCGCGGCCTCCGAGTCCTCGGTGATCTGGTCGGTGCCGACGACGCTAGGGGTTTACGCGGCGTCAACCGCAAGCCCGGCGCCCGGGCGCGCCCCGGGAGGCCGTGGGGGCGCGGTGGAGGGCACCTCGGAGACGCTACGACCTGCGGCGGGGCCCGCCGCGCCTGCCGCCCCCGGAGCCCTTCGAGCCACCGGAGCCCTTGGTGCTGCCGGAGCCGCGCCGGGGAGTGCGGCCGGTCTGCCCGCCTCCCGGGGACTTCCGCCGCACGCCGTCCCCGTCCGAGCGCCTCGGCTTCGGCTTGTCCCGCTTGTCCGGCTTGCCGGGCCCGGACTCCTCGGCGGCGGAGCGCCGGCCCCGGGTGCTGTTGACGGTCCGCCCCCGGACGATCCCGATGAAGTCCTCCACGGGGTCGGTGGTCCGGTCCTCCCGCCACGACAGTGCGACACGCGACTGGGGGGTGCCCGTGACCGGCCGGTAGGTGAGGTCCCTGCGGTGGTGCAGACGGGCGAGCGACTGCGGCACGACGAGCAGCCCCACCCCCGCCGCCACCAGCTCGATCGCGTCCGCCGTCGTGGCGGGGCGCTCGAAGGCGGGCCGCCCCGGCGGGAGCTCCCAGTCCAGGGTGTCGTCGAGGGGATGCAGCACGATCTCGTCGGCCAGCTCCCCGGCGGACACCTCCTCGGCCGCCGTCACGAGGTGGCCCTTGGGGACCACGACCACCGTGGTCTCGGTGTAGAGGGGGATCGCGCTGAGATCCGTCCGGTCGGTGGGCAGCCGCAGGAAACCCGCGTCCGCGCCGCCGTCGCGCAGCACGCCGGACGCCTCGGCGGCGGGCACCTGGACGAGGTCGAGCGGGATGCCGGGCAGGCGCTCGTTCCAGATGCGCACCCACTTGGTGGGCGTCACTCCCGGGACGTACGCGAGCCGGAACGAGGGGGATGCTTCCGAGCCGTTCACCGAGCCAGGCTACCGGGCGGCCGGGGAGCCGGGTGGCGTGAGGAGTCGTGGGCGCTCGATACCCTGGACCCCATGAAGTCGCAGCAGACCGCCCAGACGATGAAGCCCGCCACCGCGGCGAAGAAGCTGGGTGTGTACCTCGAGGCCGCCCCCGCCGAGTTCCGGGAGGGCGTCGTCTCGCGCGCGGAACTGAACGCGCTGCAGACCGACCCGCCCGAGTGGCTGCGGGAGCTGCGGCGCAACGGACCGCACCCCCGTCCGGTGGTCGCGGCGAAGCTGGGCGTCTCCAACTCGGGGCTCGCGCGCGGCGGGATCACCGAGCCCCTGACCACCGAGCAGATCGAGGCGCTGAAGGCGGAGAACCCCGAGTGGCTGCGGAAGGAGCGTGCCACCCAGGCCGAGGTCCGCAAGGAGGCGGCGCGACTGAAGGAGCGGAAGGCCGGGCAGGACGACCAGCCCCGCCCGCCCCGCTCCTGACCCCGACCGCCGCCCTCGCGGCGCCCGTGTGACGCCGCGCTCCCAGTCGGCAGCCGCGGTCACAGTCCTGTCCGGCCCGCCGACCGGTCCTCCCGACCGGTCGGCGGGCCGGACGTCTTCCGGAACCCGATCCATCCCCGTGGCCCCCGGCGCCGCCATGCGCATTCATTGCATAAAACTGCTGAAGTGCGTATAGTCATGCTGTCGATGAGGAGGATTCCATGGCGGTGCGAGCGGCAGTGGCGGGAGCGAGCGGCTACGCGGGAGGCGAGATCCTGCGCCTGCTGACCGGGCACCCCGAGGTCGAGATCGGGGCGCTGACGGGCAACTCCAACGCCGGGCAGCGCCTGGGCGCGCTCCAGCCGCACCTGCCGCCGCTGGCCGACCGTGTACTGGAGGTCACCACGGTGGAGGCGCTGACCGGCCACGACGTCGTCTTCCTCGCCCTGCCGCACGGCCAGTCCGCGGCCGTCGCCGAGCAGCTCGGCGACGAGGCGCTGGTCATCGACTGCGGAGCCGACTTCCGGCTGAGGGATCCAGGGGACTGGGAGCGCTTCTACGGCACGCCGCACGCCGGCACCTGGCCGTACGGTCTCCCCGAACTGCCGGGGGCACGCGACGCGCTGACGGGGTCCCGGCGCGTCGCGGTCCCCGGCTGCTATCCGACGGCCGTGACGCTCGCGCTCTTCCCGGCGTTCGGGGCCCGTCTGGTCGAGCCCGACGTGGTGGTGGTCGCGGCCACCGGCACCTCGGGCGCGGGCAAGGTGCCCAAGCCCCACCTGCTGGGCAGCGAGGTGATGGGCTCGATGAGCCCCTACGGCGTCGGCGGTGTCCACCGGCACACCCCCGAGATGGCCCAGAACCTCTCGGCCGTCGCGGACGAGCCGGTCACCGTCTCCTTCACCCCGACCCTCGCCCCGATGTCCCGGGGCATCCTGGCCACCTGCACCGCCAGGGCCCGGTCCGGCCTGACCGCCGGCCGGCTGCGCGAGACGTACGACAAGGCGCTGGCCGCCGAGCCGTTCGTCCACCTGCTGCCCGAGGGCCAGTGGCCGTCCACCGCCGCCGTGTACGGCTCCAACAGCGCGCTGGTGCAGGTCGCGCACGACGAGGCGGCGGACCGTGTGATCGTCGTCAGCGCCATCGACAACCTCACCAAGGGCACCGCGGGCGGCGCGGTGCAGAGCATGAACATCGCCCTCGGCCTCCCCGAGGAGACCGGCCTGCCCGCCACCGGGGTCGCCCCGTGAGCAGGGGACAGCAATTCCCGGCCGTGGCCGGAGGGGCACGCGCGGCTGCCGGTCCGCTGTTGACGACGATGCCCGTGTTGTGCCGTGCGGGCGGAGAAGGGAGCGGAGAGACACCGTGAGCGACGCACGCGCGGCTGCCGGTCCGCTGTTGACGACGATGCCCGTGTTGTGCCGTGCGGGCGGAGAAGGGAGCGGAGAGACACCGTGAGCGACGCACGCGCGGCTGCCGGTCCGCTGTTGACGACGATGCCCGTGTTGTGCCGTGCGGGCGGAGAAGAGAACGGAGAGACACCGTGAGTGTGACCGCTGCGAAGGGATTCACGGCGGCGGGGATCGCCGCGGGGATCAAGGAGAACGGCAACCCCGACCTGGCTCTGGTCGTCAACACCGGGCCGCGCCTGGCCGCCGCCGGTGTGTTCACCTCCAACCGGGTCAAGGCCGCGCCCGTGCTCTGGTCCGAGCAGGTCCTCAGGGGCGGGCAGGTGTCCGCGGTCGTCCTCAACTCCGGCGGCGCCAATGCCTGCACCGGCCCGCTCGGCTTCCAGGACACCCACGCCACCGCCGAGAAGGCCGCCGGGGTGCTCGGTCACAGCGCCGGCGAGGTAGCCGTCTGCTCCACCGGCCTGATCGGCGTCCGGCTGCCGATGGACCGGCTGCTGCCGGGCATCGAGGAAGCCGCCGAGGCGCTCTCCCCGCACGGCGGCGACAGGGCCGCCATCGCCATCAAGACCACCGACACCGTGCACAAGACCGCCGTCGCCGAGGGCGCCGGCTGGGTCGTGGGCGGCATGGCCAAGGGCGCGGGCATGCTCGCCCCCGGGCTGGCGACCATGCTGGTGGTCCTCACCACCGACGCCGACGTGGACACCCCGGGGCTGGATGCCGCGCTGCGCGAGGCCACCCGCACCACCTTCGACCGGGTCGACTCCGACGGCTGCATGTCCACCAACGACACCGTGCTGCTGCTGGCCTCCGGAGCCTCGGGGGCCGCCCCGGAGGCGAAGGAGTTCGCCGAGGCCGTGCGGTCAGTCTGCGACGACCTGGCGCAGCAGCTGGTCCGGGACGCCGAGGGGGCCTCCAAGGACATCCGGATCGAGGTGGTGAACGCGGCGAGCGAGGACGACGCCGTCGAGGTGGGCCGCTCCATCGCCCGCAACAACCTGCTCAAGTGCGCCGTCCACGGTGAGGATCCCAACTGGGGCCGGGTGCTCTCGGCCATCGGCACCACCTCCGCCGCCTTCGAGCCCGACCGGCTCAACGTCGCCATCAACGGCGTGTGGGTCTGCCGCAACGGATCGGTGGGCGAGGACCGCGAACTGGTTGACATGCGCTACCGCGAGGTCCGCATCACCGCCGACCTGGCGGCGGGCGACGAGTCCGCCGTCATCTGGACCAACGACCTCACCGCCGACTACGTCCACGAGAACAGCGCTTATTCCTCATGAGCACACGTAGGCACACAGCCCTGCCCAAGGCCCAGACCCTCATCGAGGCGCTGCCCTGGCTCACCCGCCACCACGGGAAGACCGTGGTCGTCAAGTTCGGCGGCAACGCCATGGTGGACGAGGAGCTGAAGGCCGCGTTCGCCCAGGACGTGGTCTTCCTGCGGCACGCGGGCCTCAAGCCCGTCGTCGTCCACGGCGGCGGGCCGCAGATCAGCGCCCACCTGGACAGGCTCGGCCTGGTCAGCGAGTTCAAGGCCGGACTGCGGGTCACCACCGACGAGGCGATGGACGTCGTGCGGATGGTGCTGGCCGGCCAGGTGCAGCGCGAACTGGTCGGCCTGCTCAACCGGCACGGCCCGCTCGCCGTCGGCATGACGGGCGAGGACGCGCACACCCTGACCGCCACCAAGCGCTACGCGCACATCGACGGCGAGAAGGTGGACATCGGCCGCGTCGGCGAGATCACCGAGGTCGACGCTGGTGCCGTCCAGGCCCTGCTGGGCGACGGCCGTATCCCGGTGATCTCCTCCATCGCCCGCAGCGCCGACGACGGGCACGTCTACAACATCAACGCCGACACCGCCGCCGCGGCCGTCGCCGCCGCGCTCGGCGCCGAGACGCTGATGGTCCTCACCGACGTCGAGGGCCTCTACGAGGACTGGCCGAACAGCGACGACGTGATCAGCCGGCTGACCGCGAGTGAGCTGGAGAGGCTGCTGCCGGACCTGGCCAGCGGCATGGTGCCCAAGATGGAGGGCTGCCTGTACGCCGTGCGCAACGGAGTCAACACCGCCCGGGTCATCGACGGGCGCGTCCAGCACTCCATCCTGCTGGAGATCTTCACCGACGAGGGGATCGGAACCATGGTCGTGCCGGACGGCGCCGCGCCGGAGAAGGAGAAGCGGGCATGAACGACACCACCACCGACACCGCCGCGCCCGGCAACGCCGGTCTCACCCGGCGCTGGCAGGGCGCGCTGATGGACAACTACGGCACACCCCGGACCCCGATCACCCACGGGGAGGGCGCCCGGCTGTGGGACGCCGACGGCAGGGAGTACCTGGACTTCGTCGGCGGCATCGCGGTCAACTCGCTCGGCACCGCCCACCCGGCGGTCGTCCGCGCGGTCTCCGGGCAGATCGCCACCCTCGGCCACGTCTCCAACCTCTTCGTCGCCGAACCCCCGGTCGCCCTGGCCGAACGGCTGCTCCAGCTCTTCGACCGACCGGGACGCGTCTACTTCTCCAACTCCGGGGCGGAGGCCGTCGAGGCGGCGTTCAAGATCGGCCGCCGGACCGGCCGGACACACATGGTCGCCACCGAGGGCGGCTTCCACGGCCGCACCATGGGTGCCCTCGCGCTGACCGGCCAGCCCGCCAAACGCGACCCCTTCCTGCCGCTGCCCGGCGAGGTCACCCACGTCCCCTACGGCGACGCCGACGCGCTGCGGGCTGCGGTCACCGGGGAGACCGCCCTGGTGATCGTCGAACCGATCCAGGGAGAGAACGGCGTCGTCGTCCCGCCCGAGGGCTACCTGGCAGCCGCCCGCGAGATCACCGCAGCCACCGGCGCCCTGCTGGTGCTCGACGAGGTCCAGACGGGCATCGGCCGCACCGGCCATTGGTTCGCCTGCCAGGCGCAGGGGGTGCGGCCCGACGTCGTCACCCTCGCCAAGGGGCTGGGAGCCGGACTGCCCATCGGCGCCACGGTCGCCTTCGGCGAGGCCGCCGGGCTGCTGGGGCCCGGCCACCACGGCTCCACCTTCGGCGGCAACCCGGTCTCCTGCGCGGCGGCGCTCGCGGTCCTGGACACCATCGCCTCCGAGGGCCTCCTCGACCACGTCAAGCGGATCGGCAGCCGGTTGCGCGACGACGTCCGGGCTCTGGGACACCCGCTGGTCGACCAGGTCCGCGGCGCCGGGCTGCTGCTCGGTATCGTACTGACCGAACCCGTCGCACCCCAGGTGCAGCAGGCTGCCCAGGACGCGGGCTTCCTGGTGAACGCGTGTGCTCCGGACGTCGTCCGGCTGGCCCCGCCGCTGATCATCGGCGAAGCCGAGGCGGACGCGCTGGTCCGGTCCCTCCCCGCCGTCCTCGACGCCGTCGGCGGGACCCGACGAGCCGGAGACTGACAAGACGATGACCGAGGCGCAGGCGCAGGGCGGCAATCACGGCGGCCCGGCCGTACCCCACACGCGTACGGCCCGGCACCGCCGGATCGTGGAGATCCTGAACCGCGAGCCGGTCCGGTCCCAGAGCCAGCTCGCCAAGCTGCTCGCCGACGACGGGCTGAGCGTCACCCAGGCGACGCTCAGCCGGGACCTGGACGAGCTGGGCGCGGTGAAGATCCGCAACACCGGGGGTGAACTGATCTACGCCGTCCCCGGCGAGGGCGGCGACCGCACACCCCGGGCTCCGCTGGGGGAGTCCGCGAGCGAGGCGAGGATGGCGCGGCTGGCGGGCGAACTGCTGATCTCCGCCGAGGCGTCGGCCAATCTGGTGGTGCTGCGCACCCCGCCCGGCGCCGCCCAGTTCCTCGCCTCGGCCATCGACCAGGCGGAGCTGCACGACATCATCGGCACCATCGCCGGCGACGACACCCTGCTGCTGATCAGCCGCCACCCCACCGGCGGGCAGGCCCTGGCCGACCATCTGCTGCGGCTGGCGCAGAAGAACTCCCACCAGGGCAACGGCACCTGAGGTCCGGTTTCCGGCCGGGGTCCGGGCCGCGCCGGACGCGCGCCGTCAGCCGCCTGCGCCGTTCCCGGCGGCTGCCTGCCACTCGTGTGCCAGCAGGGCCCAGACCTGGAGGTCGTGACGGCGGCCGCCCATGGAGAACACGCTGCGCAGGGTACCCTCGTGCGTCATGCCCAGCCGCTGGGCCACCGCGATGCTGGGGCCGTTGTCGGGGGAGACCAGCCACTCAATCCGCGCCAGGCCGCGCACCCCGACCGCCCAGTCGACCATGCGCCGGGCGGCGGTCGTGACCAGCCCGCGCCCCTGGGCCCCGGGCGCCAGCCAGGCGCCCAGCTCGCAGGAGCCCTCGGAGGCGCTGAACAGCCGGAAGAGCATGCCGCCCACCAGTTCGCCGTCCTGCCGGATGCCGTAGATCCGGCCCTCGTCGGCGGCCTGCTTGTCGGCGTACCGCTGGAGGAAGGCCCGGGCCGAGGCGGTGTCGGTGACGGTGTGCGCCCACGGCAGCCAGGGCGCCAGATGGCCGCGCACCCGGTCGGTGTACGCGGCCAGCTCCGCCGCCTGCCACGGTTCCAGGGGGCACAGCTCCGCGCCGTCGCCGAGAGGGGCACTGAACATGGGGACTCCTCGGAAGGTCGCTCGCGGGTGTCGGTAGGGGCGTGTGGTCGCGGTGGTCCCGCCGCCTCCGGTGACCGCCATGATCGGGTCCGCCGTCACGCCGGCGGCGCCCGCCGCGCGGAACCAGCCGGTGAACGGCGGCCGGCCGCCGCTGTCCGCCGGCTCAGAGCGGTTTCTTGTGGAAGAGGGTCGTGGACCGGAGCACGCCCTCGGTGTCGGCGGCGTAGCCGGGGATCGTGCCGGCCTCGGCCCAGCCGGCCGAGCGGTACAGGCGCTCGGCCGGGCTGCCGGTCTGGGTGTCCAGCACCAGCAGGCAGATCCCCGCGCCGGCGGCCTCCCGTTCGGCCGTCGCCAGCAGCCGCCGGCCCAGTCCCCGGCCCCGGGCGTCCCGGTGCACGATCAGCTTGGCGACCTCCGCGCGGTGGCGGCCGTTGGGCGTGCCGCAGAACCTGAGCTGCACGGTTCCCAGGACCCGGCCGCCGCTCCGAGCGGCCCACACCGCCGTCCGGCCGTCGGCGACCTCGGGCGCCAGACCTTCCCACCAGGACTCTGCCTCGGCGGGGTCGAGCGGGGCGAGGAAGCCGATCGAGGAGCCGCCCTCGACGGCGTCGCGGAGCAGGGCGGCCAGGTCCCGGGCCGCGGCGAGGAGTCCGGCGTGGGACAGACGGGTGATCGCCTGCGCGGTGCTGTTGACGCGTTCGGTTCGCACGACCGGATGGAACCCCTTACCGGGGCCTGGCCGCAAGGCCGTTTCGCCAGGCGGTCGGGCGGTCGGGCGGGGCGGGCGGCAAGGGGCCCGGGGTACGGGTGCGCCGGGTGCGCGGGAAGGCGGCGGACGGGCGCCGGTGAACCGGACAGGCCAGATGGCGTCCCACCGGATCCGCGGACGGTGCCCGGTGAGCGCCCCGGAGCCGCTCGGCCCGCTCCCCGGCCCGCTGGTCGGCACCGGCCGGCTCGCGTCTCGGCTGGGCCGGCCGGGGCCGGTCGTCCTCGACGCCTCGGTGGGCGCACACCGCGGCGCCGCGCGGCGGATACCGGGGGCGCGGGTCTTCGACATCGACGGAGCGCTGTCCGACCACTCCTCCCCGCCACCCCACACGATGCCCGGGGCGGACCGGTTCACCGAGGAGATGCGCTCCCTCGGCGTGGACGACGCCGACACCTGCCTGGGCCTGCGGGGACTGCGCACCCTGGGCGTCCGGCCGGACCGGCACCGGCACCAGGCCCTGGAACTGGCACGCCGGCCGCGGGAGCAGGGCGGGGTGCGCGGTGCGGTCTACCCGGCGCTGCCCGGCGACCCCGGCCACGAGTTGTGGCGCCGGGACCCCTCGGCCGCTCGGGCCTGTTCGGGCCCGAGCGGGCCCGGTTCGGGGGCCCGCCGTGGAGGCGATGCCGGGACGGCTGCGGCTGTTCGGATCCGGCCACCGCCACGGCGCTTACGCGAGCCCGATCGTGCCGGCCGACCCGGCCGACCTGCGGGGCCCGGCCTCCGGGGCGGCCCGCCCCCGGAGGCCGGGCCCCGCCGCAACCCCGCCGACCCGCCGTTCCGCGGCGAGGCGGGCGGCGCTTTGACGAACCATGCGGAGGAGTGCATACTTATACTAGTTACCGCATGCATCCTAAGGAGTCCCCCGTGACCGAGCGCGTCGTACTCGCCTACTCCGGCGGCCTGGACACCTCCGTCTGCATCGGCTGGATCGCCGAGGAGACGGGCGCCGAGGTCATCGCCGTCGCCGTCGACGTCGGCCAGGGCGGAGAGGACCTGGACGTCATCCGCAAGCGCGCGCTCGCCTGCGGCGCCGTCGAGGCGGAGGTCGCCGACGCCAAGGACGAGTTCGCCCAGGAGTACTGCCTCCCCGCGATCAAGGCGAACGCGCTCTACATGGACCGCTACCCGCTGGTCTCCGCCCTCTCCCGGCCGGCCATCGTCAAGCACCTGGTGGCCGCCGCCAGGAAGCACGGCGCCACCACCGTCGCCCACGGCTGCACCGGCAAGGGCAACGACCAGGTGCGGTTCGAGGCGGGCATCTCCTCCCTCGCCCCCGAGCTGAGGTGCATCGCGCCGGTACGGGACTACGCCATGACGCGTGACAGGGCGATCGCCTTCGCCGAGGACAAGGGCCTGCCGATCGCCACCACCAAGAAGTCGCCCTACTCCATCGACCAGAACGTCTTCGGGCGGGCGGTGGAGACCGGCTTCCTGGAGGACATCTGGAACGCGCCGACCGAGGACGTCTACGACTACACCCGGAATCCGGCCGCCCCGCGCGAGGCCGACGAGGTGGTCATCACCTTCGACAAGGGCGTCCCCGTGGCCCTCGACGGCAGGCCCGTCACCGTCCTGCAGGCCGTCCAGCAGCTCAACGAGCGGGCCGGGGCCCAGGGTGTGGGCCGGATCGACATGGTCGAGGACCGTCTGGTGGGCATCAAGTCCCGCGAGGTCTACGAGGCGCCGGGCGCCATCGCGCTGATCACCGCCCATCAGGAGCTGGAGAACGTCACCGTCGAGCGCGAACTGGCCCGCTACAAGCGGCAGGTCGAGCAGCGGTGGAGCGAGCTGGTCTACGACGGCCTGTGGTTCTCCCCGCTCAAGCGGGCCCTGGACGGCTTCGTCGAGGAGGCCAACGAGCATGTGTCCGGCGACATCCGGATGACCCTGCACGGCGGCCGGGCCACCGTCACCGGCCGACGCTCCCAGAAGTCGCTGTACGACTTCAACCTGGCCACCTACGACACCGGCGACACCTTCGACCAGTCGATGTCCAGGGGGTTCATCGAGATCTTCGGCATGAGCAGCAAGATCGCCGCCGAGCGGGACCTCGCGCAGTAACCTGCCCCCGCGGCAGCCGCACACCGCGCACCGCCCGTCTCCTCCGCCCCGTGGTGGGAGAGGCGGGCGCCTTTCCGTCCCGGCCGGGGCCGGCACGGCCCGCCGACATCCGATACCGCCCGATACCGACCGGCACGCCCAGTACGACCGGTAAGCGCACGAGGAGCACCGATGACCAACGCCCCCCAGACCCCGCCCCCCGCCGCAGGCGGTGACGTACGGCTGTGGGGCGGCCGGTTCGCCGACGGACCGGCCGAGGCGCTGGCCGCCCTCTCGGCCTCCGTCCACTTCGACTGGCGGCTGGCCCCCTACGACATCGCCGGGTCGCGCGCCCACGCCCGGGTGCTGCACGGAGCCGGGCTGCTGACCGCCGACGAGCTGGAGAAGATGCTCGCCGGCCTCGACCGGCTGGCCGCCGATGTCGCCGACGGCACCTTCACCGGAACCGTCGCCGACGAGGACGTGCACACCGCCCTGGAGCGCGGTCTGCTGGAGCGCCTCGGCCCCGAGCTGGGCGGCAAGCTGCGCGCCGGGCGCTCCCGCAACGACCAGGTCGCCACGCTGTTCCGGATGTACCTGCGCGACCACGCCCGGATCGTCGGCGGTCTGCTCGCCGACCTGAACGAGGCCCTGGTGTCCCTGGCCGAGGCGCACCCGGACGTGGCGATGCCCGGCCGCACCCACCTCCAGCACGCCCAGCCGGTCCTCTTCGCCCACCACGTCCTCGCCCACGTCCAGGCGCTGTCCCGGGACGCCGAACGGCTGCGGCAGTGGGACGCGCGCACCGCCGTCTCGCCCTACGGGTCGGGGGCGCTGGCCGGTTCCTCGCTCGGCCTGGACCCCCGCGCCGTCGCAGCCGACCTCGGCTTCGAGCACGGCTCGGCCGCCAACTCCATCGACGGCACCGCCTCGCGCGACTTCGTCGCCGAGTTCGCCTTCATCACCGCGATGATCGGCGTGGACCTCTCCCGGATCGCGGAGGAGGTGATCATCTGGAACACCAAGGAGTTCTCCTTCGTCACCCTCCACGACGCCTTCTCCACCGGCTCGTCGATCATGCCGCAGAAGAAGAACCCGGACATCGCCGAGCTGGCGCGCGGCAAGTCCGGCCGGCTCATCGGCAACCTCACCGGGCTGCTGGCCACCCTCAAGGCGCTGCCGCTGGCGTACAACCGCGACCTGCAGGAGGACAAGGAGCCGGTCTTCGACTCCTGCGACCAGCTGGAGATCCTCCTCCCGGCGTTCACCGGCATGATGGCCACCCTCACCGTCAACCGCGAGCGGATGGCCGAGCTGGCCCCGGCCGGCTTCTCCCTGGCCACCGATGTCGCCGAGTGGCTGGTGAAGCGGGGCGTGCCGTTCCGGGACGCGCACGAGATCGCGGGGGAGTGCGTCAAGGTCTGCGAGGCCGCCGGGGTCGAGCTGGACGGGCTGACCGACGACCAGTTCGCGCGGATCTCGCCGCACCTCACCCCCGAGGTCCGCACCGTGCTGAGCGTCTCCGGTGCCCTGGCCTCCCGCGACGGGCGGGGCGGCACCGCGCCGTCCGCCGTCGCCGCCCAGCTCGCCGAGGTCAGGGAGGACCTGGCCCGGCAGCGGGAGTGGGCCGGGGAGGCCCGCCCGGGCGCCGTGGTCTGACCACCCGGCAGGGGGCTGTCAGGGACCGGTGAGGAACTCCACCTCGCCGGTCTCCTCGCGGCAGTGGGCTCCGACCACCTCCAGTTCGCCCCGCCGCAGCAGCGGCAGCAGGACCGGGTCGTCGCGCAGGTGTGCGACGACCCGGTCCGTCTGTGCCCGGACGGTGTTCTCCACCGCGTCGCCCGGCACCCCCGAGCCGTCCCGGCAGGCCGCCGCCAACCGGGCGGCGGCCACGGCCAGATGGGCCGGCGGCCGGGTGCCGGCCGTACGCGACTCAAGCGCCGCTGCCACCGCCCCGCAGCGCTCGTGACCGAGGACGACCACCAGCGGCACGCCCAGCTCCACCGGCCCGTACTCGACGCTGCCCTCGACCATCGCGTCCAGGGCGTGCGCGGCGGTGCGGATCACCAGCAGTGCGCCGGGCTCCTGGCCGAACAGCGTCTCCGGCGGCACCGGGCAGTCCACACAGGCCAGAACGGCGGCGACGGGGCGCCGGGCGGCGGAGCACCCGCCGTCTCCCCTCCTCGCGCCCCTCCCGGGCCGGCGGCCGTTCCCCTCGCGCAGCAGCCGCAGCGCGTCGGCGGGGGCGAGCCGCCGCTCACCGGTGCCGGTGCCCTCCGCCTCCGCGCCCTTTGTGCCGCCCGGCCGGATGTTCCGCGGAGCGCCGCCGGGCAGGCAGGCGGCTCCGCGCAGTGTCCAGCGGTGGTTCATCGGCGAGCGCGGCACGTGTTCCTCCAGGTCTGTCGGTGTCCTGGGGAAGCATGGACAGCTCCGGGCCGGGGCATGCCGCCGGAAGGAGTGAACCCGGGTGCGCCGTAGGGGACACGGTCACCCGCGGGAGTGAGTGTCTGTCCGGACATCCGTTCGCGGTGCCGTGGACCGCGGCGCTCGCCGGCGCCGGTGGCGACGAGGAGGAGGGACGCGGAAGGTGCGGGAGTCCGGGAGGACCGGCAGGCCGGACTGGCTCTTCGGTACGGGCGCGACATCCGTGGACAAGGGCCTGGCCCACGCCGTGGCGGCAGCCGGGTGCGCGGTCCTCGCGGTGTACGGCCGGGACGAGGGCTGGGCCTGGTGGCAGTGGGTACTGGGCCTGCTGCTCGTGTGGGATCTGGCGGGGGGTGTGGTGGCCAACGGGCTGGACACGGCCAAGCGCTTCTACCACTCGCCGCCGCCTTCGGGGACGGGGGCGGCGGGGCGCTTCCTGCACCATCCGGTGGGCTTCACCGCCGCGCACGTCCAGCCGGTCGCCGCCGGCCTCGCCTTCGACGGCGGGCCCTGGCGGTGGGGCCCCCTGTGGTACTTCTGGGCGCTGACCGGCTCCGTGCTGGTGGCCCGGGTCCGCGAACCCCTCCGGCTCCCGGTGGCGTTGGGGGCCGTCGGTCTGGGGGCCATGGTCGCGCCGCTGGTCACCGCACCCGGTGGAATGGCCTGGCTGCCCGTGGTGCTGCTGCTCAAACTGGTCCTCGCGCACGGTGTTCCGGAAGGAGCCGCCGCCGCGCCGGCCGGACCACGCGGGCGCCCGCCCCGGTGAGCCGTCCGCCGGCGGAGAACGACGGGTCCGGTACCGCCGCGGGCGGTACCGGACCCCGGGGGCCGGACGGCGCTTCAGGCTGCCTTGGCCTTGGTGGCGTACACGTCCACGTACTCCTGGCCGGACAGGCGCATCACATGGCTCATCACCTCGTCGGTCACGGCCCGCAGCACATAGCGGTCGCGGTCCATGCCGTCGTAGCGCGAGAAGTCCAGCGGCCCGCCGAAGCGGACGGTGATCCGGCGGCCCGGTCCGATCCGGGGCAGTCCGCTGCCGCCCGGCTGCACACGATCGGTGCCGATCATCGCGAACGGGACGACCGGCGCGCCGGTCATCAGCGTCAGCCTGGCGATGCCGGTGCGGCCCCGGTACAGGCGGCCGTCGGGGGAGCGGGTGCCCTCCGGGTAGATGCCGAAGACATTGCCCTCCTCCAGTACCCGGCGGCCGGTCATCAGTGCCGCGACGCCGCCGCGGCCGCCGTCGCGGTCCACCGGGATCATGCCGACGCCGGTGAAGAACCACGCCATCAGACGGCCCTTGAGGCTCTTTCCGGTGACGTACTCGTCCTTGCCGATGAAGAAGACCTGCCGGTCGACGACGAGCGGGAGGATCATCGAGTCGATGAAGGTCAGGTGGTTGCCGGCCAGGATCACCGGGCCGCTGCCGGGGATCCGCCCCGCTCCCTCGACCTGCGGACGGAACAGCACGCGCAGGAGCGGGCCGAGCAGCGCCTTGATGAGCAGGAAACGGGACAACGTGCCCTCCGGTCGTGGTGGTCAGCGCGCGCACCCGCGCAGGTCGGTACGGTACTCGCCGGTCGCCGGCGGGTGCGCGCCGGGTTCGTCCCACGGATACCCCGTGAT
Source organism: Streptomyces shinuiensis (assembly GCF_043660855.1). Taxonomy (NCBI): domain Bacteria; kingdom Bacillati; phylum Actinomycetota; class Actinomycetes; order Kitasatosporales; family Streptomycetaceae; genus Streptomyces; species Streptomyces shinuiensis. The sequence continues at coordinate 5,016,340 of NZ_JBIHML010000001.1, forward strand.
GGCGTGATTTGTCAGCTGTTCACGCCTCGTTTCGCGCGCGGCCTCCCGTGTCGAAGTGACGCACACCTACCATGCGCGGGTTCCGTTGCTTGTCGGGTGCGGGACGGTCACAGGCGTGTGAAGGCGAGAGGAGTGCCCATGGGGCAGGCGCGGAGGCCGGACCGCGGAACCGTGCTGGGCACGGCGGTGCTGGGCGCGGGCGCGGCGGTGCCGGGACCGGCCGCAGCCGCGGCGGCGGCCGGCGGCGGTCGGGGGAGAGGCGCGGACCGGGGACGCACGGCCCTGCAGGGTGGCGCGTTCGCGGCCCGCGCGACCGTTGCGTCCCCCGTGCCACCACGGCAGCCGTGACGCGGGAGGGGGCTCCCACCGACCCGCCGTCCTCACCGTGCCGCTCTCCCACCGGTACCCCGTCTGCCGGCAAGCGGCCGGCGAGTTGGGAATCTCACAGGGCGGTCTCGGGCCGATTCGTTCCCGTTGCATCGATTGCCTGCGCAGAATGCTCACGGCGGAGGTTGCACCCCCCGAACCAGGGGGAAGGTGCGGTGAACCACCGGCGTCATCAGGGCAGACAGTTCGGGCGTGCGACCCTCGTTCAACATGTGCGCCCGGACGCGACGAGACATGGGAGACGTGCGCACATGGGAACGAGCGTGACCATCTCGGCGGCGACGGACGAAGACGTCGAGCAGATCCTCAAACTGCAGTACCTGTGCTACCAGTCCGAGGCCGCGCTCTACGGCGACTACGGCATCGAGCCGCTCACCCAGACCCTCGACGACCTCCGCGCCGAACTGGCCCGCGGCTGCGTGCTCGTGGCCCGGCTCGGCGAGGAGGTCGTCGGCTCGGTACGCGGCCGTGTCGAGGACGGCGGCACGGCCGTGATCGGCAAGCTGATCGTCCACCCCCGCATGCAGCGACACGGGCTCGGCAGGAGGCTGCTGTCCGCGGTCGAGGAGCGGCTGTCGCGGGAGCGGTCCGCCAGGCGCTACCGGCTGTCCACCGGACACCGCAGCGAGGGCAACATCCGCCTCTACCGCAGGCTCGGCTACACCCCGGTGGCCACCGACCGGGTCTCCCCCCGGCTGAGCATGGTGACACTGGAGAAGGCGCCGGAGCCCTCGCCGGCGGGCGGGGACGTCTCCCGGACGTACGCCGCCAGCGCCTGACCGCGCCCCGTACGCATCCCGCACGCGCACGGGGCGCCCCGCCGGGGATCCCCGCCGGGGCGCCCCGTGCGCGTGGCCGGGGCCGGTCAGGCCGCTTCGGCCCCGGCGGGCGAGCGGCGCAGCCACAGCAGGCCGATCACCGGCAGGACCAGCGGAAGCAGCAGATATCCCAGGCCGTAGTCCGACCAGACGGTCGCGTCGGGGAAGGCCGACGGATCCAGCACCGTCCAGGTGCCGACCGTCAGCACCCCGGCCAGCTCGGCGGAGCAGCACACCAGCGCCACCCGGCGGGCGCCCCTGCCGCCGCGGACCAGGGCGACGGTGATCACCACGTACACCACCGCGGCCACCGCCGAGAGGACGTACGCCAGCGGCGCCTCGTCGAAGCGGGTGGAGAGCTGGTAGACCGAGCGGGAGGTCGCGCCGATCGCGAAGACCGCGTACAGCGTGACCAGCGGCCGGCCCGGTCCGCGGTTCAGCCCCGACGAGGCCGGGGGCCCCGAGGGCTCAGCCATGCCCGCCTCCCCACACGTCGTACAGCCGCACCTGGAGCACGGCCATCACCACCGCGCCCGCGGCGACCGTCGCCGAGCCCCAGCGGGTGCGCTCGGCCAGCGACACGAAGCCGACCGCCGGCACGCAGGCCGCCACGCCCAGCAGGTAGGAGACGAAGACCACCGTGCCGCCGTCGGGCTTCTCGCCGCGCGCGAGCTGCACGACGCCGACGACCAGCTGCACCAGGGCGAGTACGGTCACCACGGCCATGCCTGCGAAGTGCCAGTCCTTGGTCGGCTGGTCCCGGTAGGCCGCGAAGCCGCACCAGGCGGCCAGGGCGAGCGCGGCCACGGCGACCGCGACCGTCAGCGGGGTGAGCATGTCGGCACTGTATTCGAGTCCGTCATCGCGGACGAAACGACCCCTCCCGAAGCCGCTCCCGAAGCCGCTCCGAAGCTTTTCCGGATCCCTGCCGACCGTGGCCTCGACCACAGGCCGGGCCGCTGCCCTGGTGGCCCGAGAACAGCTTCCGTGCAGGTGGCAACGGGTGCGACGGCTCTTTCCGCAGCCGGACGGACCGGTCGTCGCGCACCTCGGCTGTCCAGCATCCGGACAAAGGCATCCGTTTTTGCGCGTAGCGGCCAGAGGTCTGCTTTGCATGCTCCGCATGACCGCGACGAGCTGCCTCATCCGTGCGACCGGGGCGACCACGACGCACGGTGCTCGCCGCATGTGTCGAATGTGGGACCGCTGAGGGCCCCGCCTGAGCCGCCTCGCGCCCCGAAGCGAGACCTGAGCCTCCCGGCAGTCCGCCGGGAGGGTGCCGGATGTGCTCGGCCCCGCGCTCGCCCGCCGTCCGTCCGCCCCGGGCGTGATACCGGACCGCGGGTTCCCACCCCTTCCTTCGTCAGGGGCCTCCCGTGCCCGGCGCCGCCTCCCCGACGCCGCACGCCGACGTCCTCGGCTTCGTCAGGGACAATCTGGCCGAGAAGGCCGGACTGAAGCTGGAGATCAGGGAGTTCACCGACTACGTCCTCCCCAGCACCGCCACCGGGAACGGCGAGGCCGACGCCAACCACTTCCGGCACAAGCCCCACCTGGACGACGTCGACGCCGAGCAGGGCACTCGCCTGGTGCCCGTGACGGGCGTCCACCTGGAGCCGCTGGACCTGTACTCCTCCACTCCGGAGAAGGCCTCCGAACTCGGCACCGGCGACACCGTCGCGGTGCCCAACGACACCACCGGCGAGGGCCGCGCCCTCAAGCTCCTGGACGACCACGGCCTGATCGAACCGAAGGAAGGCGCCGGGCAGGACGCCACCCTGGCCGACATCACCGACGACAGGGGCCTGGAGTTCAAGGAGCTGGAGGCGGCCGCGCTGCCCCGCTCCCTCGACGACGTGGACGCCGCCGTCATCGACGGCAACTACGCCATCGAGGCCGGCCCGGAGCCCGCCGGGGACGCTCTGGCCCTGGAGGAGGCCGAGGGCAACCCCTACGTCAACCTCCGCGTCGTCAAGGAGGGCGCCGAGGACGACCCGCGGGTGGGGAAGCCGGCCGACCTGCCGGCCTCCGAGGAGGTCGCCGACTTCATCGGGGAGGAGTACCGGGGCTCGGTGGTGGCCGCCTCCGGCGCCTCCTGACACCGGTACGGCGGTGAGCCGGGCCCCGGCGGTGCCCGGCTCACCGCCGGGGCCCGCGCTGCACGCCGCCGGGGTGATGCTGCATGCTGTGCACTCGACCCCGTCAGGCTGGAGCGGCGCATGACATCCATCTTCCCGGAGATCTCGATCAGCACGGAACGGCTCGTGCTGCGTCCCCTCGAGACCGAGGACGCCCCGGCGTTCACCGAGATGATGAACGACGAACTGGTCACCGCCTGGACCTCCGTGCCCGTCCCCTACACCGAGGAGCACGCCCGGGAGTGGATCGCCCGGGGGGCGCCCGGGGAGCGGACCGAGGGACGCGGCATCGTCTTCGCCGTCAACGAGTTCCTCACCCAGCGCCTGGTCGGCACCGTCCATCTGCGCAAGACCGACTGGCGGGTGCTGTCGGCCGAGGCCGCGTACGTGATCGCACCCTGGGCACGCGGCGAGGGGTATGCCGCGGAGTCGCTGCTCGCCGCCGTCCAGTGGCTCTTCCAGGACCGGAAGTTCGAGCGGCTGGAGATCCGCACCCCGGCCGACAACACCGCCTCCCAGCAGGTCGCGCAGAAGGTCGGCTGCGTCAGCGAGGGCGTGCTGCGCAACGCCTGGATAGCCCGCACCCGCACCGAGGACGGGAGCTGGACCGACATCCGCACCGACCTGATCGTGTGGAGCCTCCTGCCGGAGGACCTGGAGGACGGGCCGGGAGAGGCGGACGGCGTCGGCGGCTACTCCGCCTACCCCGAGGCCGGGAGCTACTCCGCCTACCCCGACTGGCGCTGACGGCCCGGAGGCCCGAGCCGTGAAGCTCGGGCCGCGAAGCCCCGGCCGGCTCCCCGCGCCGGGCGCGGTAGCCTCACTGCGGCGACCCCGCCGCCCCACCGGTACCGCACCCCGCGCACATCCCCGCCCCGCCTTCCGCCCCCGCCCCGCGACGCGCCAGGAGAGAGCCGACGATGGCCGACCGTGTCACCGTGATCGGTTGGGACGGCTCACCGCTGACCGAGGCCGCCCGCGCCGCCCTCGGAGCCGCCACCCTCGTCGCCGGCGCCGCCCACCATCTGGCCCTTCCCGAGGTCCCGCCCGGGGCCGAGCGCATCCGGCTGGGCAGCGTGGCGCTGGCCGCCCGCCGTATCGCCGGGCACCGCGGCACCGCGGTGGTCCTCGCCGACGGCGACCCGGGCTTCTTCGGAGTCGTCCGCACCCTGCGCGCACCCGAGTACGGCCTGGAGGTCGAGGTCGTACCCGCCGTCTCCTCCGTCGCCGCGGCCTTCGCCCGCGCGGGGATGCCCTGGGACGACGCCCAGATCGTCGTCGCCCACGGCCGTACCCTGCGCCGCGCCGTCAACGTCTGCCGTGCCCACACCAAGGTCGCCGTCCTGACCTCGCCCGGCGCCGGGCCCGCCGAACTGGCCCTGCTGCTGGAGGGGGTGCACCGCACCTTCTTCATCTGCGAGGCCCTGGGCACCGACCGCGAGCGGGTCACCGTACTGACCTCCGACAAGGCCGCCGACCACGTCTGGCGCGACCCCAACGTCGTGATCGTGGTGGGAGGTTCGGCGGCCGCGGCCGGGCCCGGCGCGGCGGGCCAGGGCGGATGGCTGGCCGGACGCGATCCGAACCACCCGCCCGCCGTGCGGGGCTGGGCCCTGCCGGCCGCCGAGTACACCGGGCAGGACGCCCGGGCGGCCGCGCCGGGGACCGCGGACTCCGCGCAGTTGCGCGCCGCCCAGCTCGCCCGGCTCGGCCCCAGGCCGGGCGACCTGGTGTGGGACATCGGCGCGGGCAGCGGAGCCGTCGCCGTGGAGGCCGCCCGCTTCGGCGCCGCGGTCCTCGCGGTCGAGCGCGACGCGGCCGCCTGTGCGCGGATGTCCGCCGCCGCACGGCACTTCGGCGTCCAGCTCCAGGTCGTGCACGGCATCGCGCCCCTGGCGCTGGAGGCGCTGCCCGAACCCGACGTGGTGCGCGTCGGCGGGGGAGGAGTGCGTACGGTCGCCGCCTGCGCCGACCGCAGGCCCGAGAGGATCGTCACACACGCCTCCACCCGCGACGAGGCCGAGGCGGTCGGGCGGGTGCTGGCGGACGGCGGGTACACCGTGGAGTGCGCCCTGCTCCAGTCCCTGGAACTGGACACCCGGGAGTGGACGGAACGCGAACGCGCTGTCGTCTTCCTGCTGTCCGGCAGCCGGATGTGATCTCGTCCGAGACGAACCGGACCAACCGGGGTCAGTCGCCCACCCCCGCCCTCTGAGGGGTCCGGTGGCGGGTAGGCTGATGGACCGTTGTGCCGCCAGCCGGTATCGACACTTTGTCTGTCGATGTCCGGATGGTTCAGGCGGGGGCACGGCGGGCGCCCGCTGGGGCTGGAAGGAGCACTACCGATGGGCGAGGGGTACGCATGACTGACACCGGCCGGGTCCCGGGCGAGGGGCAGCCGGAGAACGCAGGCGGACAGCCGGAGCAGCCGGGCGCACCGGCACCCGGCACGTACACCTTCGCGGGCCCGGTCGAAGGTGTGGCGTCGGGCTACGAGGACGATCTGCTGCTGCCCGGCTCCCATGGATGGGGCGAGGCGGCGGCGTCCGCGCAGCCTCAGGCACCCGCGCCCGCCTCCGTGCCCGGCCCGCGCGAGCCGGACGGATACGCGCAGTACCCCGCGCAGACGGCCCACGGGCATGCGCCCCGCACCGCCGCGGCGCCTCCCCGGCCACCGCACCTGGGGCCGCCCGTGCCCGAGCAGTCCGGCGTGGTGCGCACGCTCGCCGACCGCAGCAGCGCCCCGGCGGCTCCGGCGCCCACGCCCCCCCAGGGCGTTCCCGTGCGGCGGCCGGGACCACCGACCACGGGACCCGAGTACTTCGACGTCGCCCACGAGGAGCCCGCGGCGCAGGCCGCCTCCTCCCCGGAGGCGCCCGAGGCCGGCGCGCCCGCTCCTGCCGCGCAGCCCGGGCCGCAGCAGCCCGGCACGCTTCCGTCCGACCCGGTGCAGCCCGGCGCCTGGGCGCCGGGGCCCCCGGCCCCGGTGGCGGAACCCGGGCCCGCTCCCGTGCGGCCTGCGGCCGGATGGCCGGCCGAGCCGCTGCCCGGCCCGGACCTCGCCGCGATGCCTACCACCCCGGAGGCCGCCGAGGCGCCGACTGCGGAGGCCCAGGCTCCCGCCCCGGAGCCCGTGCCCGATGCGGAGGCGGCCGAGCCGCACTCCCGGGAGCCCGTGCCGGCCCCGGTGGACGAGGCTCCCGCCCCTGCTCCCGCGCCGGAGCCGGAGCCCGTGCCCGGGGCGGAAGCCGAGGCGGCCGAGCCCTCCGTACCCGAGCCCGCCGTGGCCGGTCCCGGCCCGCAGACCACCGACGAGCCGCAGGACGCGGAACCGCAGCAGCCCCGGCCCGCCGCCGAGCAGGCATCCGGGCCCGAAACGCCGAAGGCCCCGGAGAACCCGGAGAACCCGGAAGGCGCCGGGGAACCCGTCGCGGCGGAGGCCCCGGTGAAGGCGTCGGCCGAAGCCCGGGCCGAGGCGGCCCCCGCCGAACCCGCCCCCGCCGAACCCGCCCCTGCGGAAACCACTTCCGAGGAGGTGGCCGAGGCCCCCGTCCCCGAGCCCGCGGTGGTCGAACCCGCGCCGGTCCGGGCGCCGTCCGAGCCCGTCCCCGCCGAGCCCGCGGCCCCCGCGCCGGAGCCCGTGCCGACACCCGCGGCCGAGGCCCCCGCGCCGGCCCCCGAGCAGCAGCTCGCCGTGGCGGCGGTGCCCGGTGCCGGGCCGCAGGTGATGGAGGCCGTGGCGGTCACCGCCGAGGCCCCCCGGCAGGACGACGCACAGCCGCCCGCCGACGGCGAGCCGGCCGTACCCGCCGCCGAGCGGGCGCCCGGGCCCGAGACGCCGGAGGCGGCCGGCACCGCCGCGGCCGAAGGCACCCCGAGCGACGCCGGCACCGCCCCCGCCCCCGCCCCCGCCCCCGCCGCCCCGGGGTACGACGAGGCCGAACGCGAGGCGCTGCACCGCCTCATGCGCGAGCGGCGCGACATCCGCAACGGCTTCCGCTCCGACCCCATCCCCGACGACGTGCTGCTGCGCGTCCTGGAGGCGGCCCACACCGCCCCCAGCGTCGGCCACTCCCAGCCGTGGGACTTCGTCCTCATCCGCTCCGAGGAGACCCGCGGGACGATGCACGAGCTGGCCATGCGCCAGCGCGACGCGTACGCCCGGTCGCTGCCCCGGGCCCGTGCCAAGCAGTTCAAGGAGCTGAAGGTCGAGGCGATCCTCGACACCCCGGTCAACATCGTCGTCACCGCCGACCCCACCCGTGGTGGCCGCCACACCCTCGGCCGCCACACCCAGCCGAAGATGGCGCCCTACTCCTCGGCCCTGGCGGTGGAGAACCTCTGGCTCGCGGCCCGCGCGGAGGGCCTGGGCGTGGGCTGGGTCAGTTTCTTCGACGAGCGCGAGATGGTCCGGGTCCTCGGTCTGCCCGAGCACCTGGAGGTCGTCGCCTACCTGTGCATCGGATACGTGGACGCCTTCCCGGACGAGCCCGAGCTGGTGCAGGCGGGCTGGTCCAAGCGCCGCCCGCTGTCCTGGGTCGTCCACGAGGAGTCCTACGGCCGCCGGGTCCTGCCCGGTGCGGAGGAGCCGCACGACCTGCTCACCGAGACCCTGGCGGGCATCCGCCCGCTGGACGCCAAGGCGCTCGGCGAGGCCTGGGAGCGCCAGAAGCGGATGACCAAGCCGTCCGGCGCGCTCGGCATGCTGGAGATCATCTCCGCCCAGCTCAGCGGTCTGGCCCGGCAGTGCCCCCCGCCGATCCCCGAACCCGCGGCCGTCGCCGTCTTCGCCGGGGACCACGGGGTGCACGCCCAGGGCGTCACCGCCTGGCCGCAGGAGGTCACGGCGCAGATGGTCGCCAACTTCCTGGCCGGCGGCGCGGTCTGCAACGCCTTCGCGAACCAGGTGGGCGCCGAGGTCTGCGTGGTGGACGTGGGCGTGGCGGCCGACCTGCCGTCCGCGCCCGGTCTGCTGCCGCGCAAGGTGCGGCCCGGTACGGCGGACTTCACCGCCGGACCCGCGCTCACCCGCGAGGAGGTGCTGCGCGCGGTCGAGGTGGGTGTCGAGACCGCCCGCGATCTGGTGGCGGCGGGCAACAAGGCGCTGCTGACCGGTGAGATGGGCATCGCCAACACCACCGTCTCCGCCGCGCTGATCTCGGTCTTCACCGGAGCCGACCCTGCCGAGGTCACCGGTCGTGGCACCGGTGTCAGCGACGAGATGCACGCCCGCAAGGTGGAGGTGGTGCGCCGTGCCCTGGAACTGCACCGGCCCGATCCTTCCGACCCCCTCGGAGTCCTGGCGGCGATCGGCGGACTGGAGCACGCCGCGCTGACCGGGCTGATCCTCGGCGGCGCCTCGCTGCGCACCCCCGTCGTCCTCGACGGAGTGAGCGCGGGGGCGGCGGCCCTGGTCGCGCGGGCCGTCGCGCCCGAGGCGCTGGCGGCCTGCATCGCCGGTCACCGCAGCGCGGAGCCCGGCCATGTCGCCGCACTGACCAAGCTGGGCCTTCGCCCCCTGATCGACCTCGACCTGAGGCTCGGCGAGGGGACGGGCGCCCTGCTGGCCCTGCCGGTGGTGCAGAGCGCGGCCCGGGCCATGCACGAGGTCGCCACCTTCGACTCGGCGGGCGTCACCGAGAAGAACTGACGCGCCCCGCCGTACCGCCCACAGGTCGCCGGGAGGCCCCGGGCCCTTCCGGTGACCTGCGGCACAGCGGGCCCGGGCCGCCGCGTCGTACGCTGCCCGCATCCGCTGCGTCCGCAGCCCGTTCCCCGCCGCTCCACCGCCGCAGCGGCCCGCGATCCGCCAAGGAGCCGCACCGTCATGTCCGACCACTTCGCGCACCCCGCCTATCCCGTGGGCCTGCGTCTGACCGGGCGCCGTGTGGTCGTCCTCGGCGGCGGGACCGTCGCCCAGCGGCGGCTGCCCACGTTGCTGGCCGCGGGCGCCGACGTCCTGGTGATCGCGCCCTCGGCCACCCCCTCGGTGGAGGCCATGGCCGAGGCGGGTGAGCTGCGCTGGGAGCGCCGCGCCTACCGCCCGGGTGATCTGGACGGTGCCTGGTACGCGGTCGTCGCCACCGACGACGCCGAGGCCAACGCGGCCGCCTCCGCCGAGGCCGAGGAGCGCAGGGTGTGGTGCGTCCGCAGCGACGACGCCGACGCAGCCACCGCCTGGACCCCGGCCACCGGGCGCAGCGAGGGCGTCACCGTCGCCGTCCTCACCGGACGCGATCCGCGCCGCTCGGCCGCCGTGCGCGACGCCGTGGTCGAGGGCCTGCGCGACGGCACACTGACCGCCCCCCGGCACCGCGCCCGCAGGAGAGGCGTCGCCCTGGTCGGCGGAGGCCCGGGCGATCCGGACCTGATCACGGTGCGCGGCCGCCGGCTGCTGGCCGAGGCCGACGTGGTGATCGCCGACCGGCTCGGCCCGCGCGACCTGCTGGACGAGCTGCCGCCGCACGTCGAGGTGATAGACGCGGCCAAGATCCCCTACGGCCGGGCGATGGCCCAGGAGGCCATCAACGCCGCGCTCGTGGAGCACGCCAGGGCCGGGAGGTTCGTCGTACGCCTCAAGGGCGGCGACCCCTATGTCTTCGGCCGCGGCATGGAGGAGGCGCAGGCGCTCGCCGAGGCCGGGATCCCGGTCACCGTGGTGCCGGGCATCTCCAGCTCCGTCAGTGTGCCCGGCGCCGCGGGCATCCCGGTCACGCACCGCGGGGTGGCTCACGAGTTCACCGTCGTCAGCGGCCATGTCGCCCCCGGCGACCCGCGTTCGCTGGTGGACTGGGCGGCCCTGGCGAAGCTGCGCGGCACCCTGGTGATGCTGATGGCGGTGGAGCGCATCGAGGCCATCGCAGAGGCTCTCATCGAGCACGGGCGGGCCCCGGACACGCCCGTCGCCGTGGTCCAGGAGGGCACCATGGCCGGTCAGCGCCGGGTGGACGCCACCCTGGCGACCGCGGCGCGCACGGTCGAGAAGGAGGGTGTACGCCCGCCCGCGGTGGTCGTCGTCGGCGAGGTGGTCGGCGTGAACCGGGCCGGGACCGGCCGGTGACGGCGCCGGAGGCCGGGAGGGCCGGGGCGGAGGATACGGACACCGCCGCGCCGGAAGGCGGGACCGGGGCGGTCCGGGGCCCGATCGCCGTCGAGGACCCCGGCGACCCGCGCCTGGGCGACTACACCGGCCTGACCGACGTCCGGCTGCGGCGTGTGCGCGAACCGGCGGAGGGCCTGTTCATCGCCGAGGGCGACAAGGTCATCCGGCGTGCCCTCGCGGCCGGTTACGAGATGCGGTCGATGCTGCTGACGCCCAGGTGGGCCGAGGCGATGCGCGACGTGGTCGCCGCGGCCCGGGCGCCTGTCTACAGCGTCGGCCCGGAGGTGGCCGAGCGGGTGACGGGCTACCACGTGCACCGCGGGGCCCTGGCCTCGATGCGCCGCAAGCCCCTCCCGAGCCCGGCGGACCTGCTGGCGGAAGCACGCCGGGTGGCGGTGCTGGAGGCCGTGAACGACCACACCAACGTCGGCGCACTGTTCCGCAGCGCCGCGGCGCTGGGCATGGACGCGGTGCTGCTCTCCCCGGACTGCGCCGACCCCCTCTACCGGCGTTCGGTCAAGGTCTCCATGGGCGCGGTCCTCCAGGTGCCGTGGACCAGGCTGGAGTCCTGGCCCGGGGGTGTCGGGGTGCTGCGGGAGGCGGGATACGTCACGGCGGCGCTCGCCCTGGAAGAGAACGCGGTCGGTCTCGGCGAGTTGGCGGCCCGCCGGTACCCCCGGCTCGCCCTGATCCTCGGCTCCGAGGGGGACGGGCTGCGCCCGTCCACGGTCGCGGCAGCCGACGTGGCCGTGCGGATCCCCATGAGCGCGGGCGTCGACTCCCTCAACGTCGCCGCGGCCGCGGCCGTGGCCTTCTACGCGACCGGCCCTGCCGCGGGGTGAGTCCGTCCGTGTGTCCGCTGTCCGCCAAAGCGGGCATCTGGTGACACTGGGTGATAAAGTGAACGCGCCAGTACTCGGTCGGCGCGGCCGGCGGCGGGTCAACCGCCGACCCGGCCCGCTCACGTCGATGAAACGCAGGTCTGTACTGGGGGTGCAGATCTCGACTTTGCCCCATCCAGAGGGCGGTCGGGCTGGGGCTGTTCGAGCTCACTCCGGCCGTCCTCCCGAAGGGAAGGAAGACGACCGATGAGCACCCAGCCCGTCTCACACCCCCCGGTGGTCAGAGCCCTGTGGGTCCTGGTCGCCGTCCTGTTCTCCGCTCTCGTCGCCCTGATCGCGGGCATCCTCTCCGGCGCCGCGGGCAGCCCCTTCCCCGAAGCCGTGCTGCACGCGGGCGGCGCCTTCGCCGCGACCCTCCCGCTGTGCCTGACCGTCCTGTCCGCGCTCCGCGCGCTGTAGGCGCCGTGGGTGACGGGGCGTCAACGAGCCGGGCGATTCACCGGGCCGGCGGAGTCCGGCGTCCCGGTCCCGGCTCCGGTCCCGACGGCCGGATCCGCGGGACGTCCCAGCCCCCGCGCCGGCCCCTGGCAGCCCTGTGCCGCCGCGATGCCGAGTGCGACCAGCAGCGTCACCGTCACGAACACCACCAGGCGCTGGCGCAGCAGACGGGGGTTCGCCGGCCGCCGCGGCCCAGGCCGTGTGCCGCCCGCGGTGCGCACCGGACGCCGGGCCGGGAACCCTCCCGCGGTGCCGCCCGCCCGCCCTCCTGCCGACGGCCGGGCGGTGTTCCGGACCGGTGTGCCCGCCCCGTTCCGGCCCGCGAGGCCCGTGCGGCCGGGAGCCCCCTGCGAGCCGCGGCCGCCCGAGAGACGGTCGCCGTCGCGCGAGGTGTGCTGCCGCAGATACTGCTCGGCCCGTTTCCCGGCCGGCCGGGACGGACGTACGGCCGCTCCCGTGGCCGCTCCCTCCGGCAGTCCGCGCGCCTCCCGGGCGGCGATCTCCCGCAGCCGCAGCGACAGTTGCAGCGTGCTCGGCCGGTCCTCCGGATCCTTCGCCAGGCACGCCCGCACCAGCGGCGCCAACGCCGCGTGCACACCGTGCAGCTGGGGCTCCTCGTGCACCACCCGGTACAGCATCACCTCCGAACTGCCCTGTCCGAAAGGCGAGTCCGCGGTCGCCGTGTACGCCAGCGTCGCGCCCAGCGAGAACACGTCCGTCGCCGGGGTCACCGCCGCGCCACGCACCTGCTCGGGTGCCAGGAAGCCCGGGGAGCCCACCGCCGTGCCGACGTGCGTGAGAGTGCTGGCGCCGGTCGCCCAGGCGATGCCGAAGTCGATGATGCGCGGGCCCTTGGGCGACAGCAGGATGTTCGACGGCTTCAGGTCCCGGTGCACCACGCCGGCCTCGTGCACCGCCACCAGCCCCTCGGCCAGCGCCGCGCCGATCGAGGCGACCTGCGCGGCGGGCAGCGGGCCCTCCTCGTTCACCTTGTCGTGCAACGACGGACCCGGCACGTACTGGGTGGCGAACCACGGGCGGTCCGCCTCCAGGTCCGCCGCCACCAGCCGGGCCGTGCACCCGCCGCGGATCCGGCGGGCGGCCGACACCTCGCGAGCGAAGCGCGAGCGGAACTCGGGGTCCTCCGCGAGATCCGGCCGGATCACCTTCAGCGCCACCCGCTGCCCGCGCCGGTCGGAGCCGAGGTACACCACGCCCATGCCGCCCGCGCCCAGCCGCCGGTGGAGCCTGAACGAGCCGACGACTCGCGGGTCCTCGCGCCGGAGCCGCATCATCGCCATGTCCTTCCCCTACCTCCGGCCGGGAGCCCGTCCCGCCCCGGTGGGGCGACCCCGCACTGCCCGGTCCCTCTGACGTGCCACAGCTTACGGACTGCGGCCCCCCCACGCCGACAGGCCGCGCATGCGGACCATGCCGGTTGTCAGTGCCCGGTGGGAGACTCAAGGAGTGGGCGCGCGGCAGTCAGGGGCGGGAGAAGCCCTGCTCAGAGAGCGTCCTACAGGCCTTCCCGGAAGGGGGATCGCACGATGAAGGGCGACTGGGTGGAGATCGTGGTGGACGCCGGAGACACCACCCGTACCTATGAGATGGCGGCCACGCGTGCGGGTCGGCGCGTGGAGACGCAGGTGCGCAGGGGAGTGGTGGAGGTGAGCGAGATCACCCGCAGCGGCACGGTGGTGCGCACCGCGCGCTTCATGGCCAACCGGGTGCTGGCCCTGGTCGAGCACCCGGTGCCGCGGGAGGACGCCGCGCAGGAGCCGGCGCGCTGACCGGCGGCCCGGGCCCTCCCCCTCCGGGAAGTCCCTGGCCCGGGAGGGCACCTCTCCACCCTGGGGAGTACCCGGGGCGGACCGGAGTCATCCTGCGGGAGGCCTCCGCTCGGTACGCGGGCATGACGCCATGGGGCGCCCTCCGCTCCTAGTGTTGTTCTCAAGCGGCGGGTGCAGCACTCGTCCCCCGAGGTCGGACGCCCGCCGCCCCGTACCACGACAGGAGCGGAACCATGGCGCACACAGCACAGCGCCCGGCGTCCCGGACGCAGGGCCGCCCGGCGGACCTCGCCGCCCTCGGCACCCGGCCGGGCGGACACCGCCACCCGCTGGTGGCCGCCGTCATGGTCCTTCCGCTGGCCGTCCTGCTGGCCGTCGTCTTCGGCGGTGCGGAAGCGGTGATCACACAGGCGTCGTCCGTGGCCGGACTACTGGGGCTCTGACACAGACCCCGGGCTCGGGAGAGCGGCCCGAGCCGGGACATCCGGTCACCCAACCCCGTGGGGACGGGGGTACGGCGGACGGCGTGAGGCCCGGGCAGTTGGGGAACTGCCCGGGCATCGCGCCGTTCCGGGCCGTACGATCCGCCGCACGGCCCGCGCCCGCGGGCCCGGGAGGGGGGGGCAAGGACATCGTGGCGCACGCACCGCTCACCGCACATCTCGCGCACCGGGCCGCCTCCGCCGGTGCCACGGCCTTTGCCCGCACCGCGACCGCCGACGGCGCCGGCCGGCCCGTGGTGCTGGCCGAGCGGCCCGACGCCACCGTCGTACGCAGCGGGAGCGTCGTGGCCAAGGCGCACGCCCCCGGCGGTGACCTCGGACGGCTCGCGCTCCGGCTGGGCGTCGCCGCCCACCCGCTGCTGAGCCGCGTCCTGCTCGCGCCGCTGCCCGCCGCCGGAGGTCCGCGGACCGGGCCCCCGGAAACGGGGGCGGGGCCTGAGAGGCGGCTTCTGGACGTCCTGCCCGACGGCCGCCCGGTGAGCCTGTGGCCCTACGGCACCCCCGTGGACCCCGGCGCGCCCGGGGCCGCTCCCTGGGAGGAGGTCGGTGCGCTGCTCGCCCGCCTGCACGCCCTACCGCCCGCCGTGCTGCCCGGCCCGCTCCCGCCGATGCGCGGCCCCGTCAAGGCCGCCCGCGCCGTGGAGTCGCTGCGCCGCACAGTCCGCCGCACCGCCGCGGTGCGGGCCGTCGAGGCGGCCTGGGCCGGCCTGCCCGCGTGGACGCGAGACGAGGCCCCGCCGCCGCGTGCGGACGCCCTCTGCCACGGCGACCTTCACCTGGGGCAACTCGTCCGGCACCCGGCGCCCGACGGCCCCTGGCGCCTCATCGACGTGGACGACCTGGGCCTGGGCGACCCGGCCTGGGACCTGGCCCGGCCCGCCGCCTGGTTCGCCACCGGGCTGCTGGCTCCCGCGGACTTCGGCCGCCTCCTGGACGCCTACCGGGCCGCGGGCGGCACCGCGCTCCCCGGCGGCGCGAACGGCCGTCCCTCCGACCCCTGGCCGCGGCTGGACGCGCCCGCGCGGGCGCTGACCGTCCAACTGGCGGCCCGCGCACTGACCAGGGCCGAGGCCGAGGGACGCGCGCCGGACGAGACCGACCGGGCCCTGGTCGACGCCTGTTCCCGCATCTCGGGGTCCTGAAGGAGTCCGTGAGCCCTACGCTGGGTGCGCCCGGACGGCCCGCCCCACCGATCCGACCGGTGCGCGGACGCATCCGGAACACCCCCGCAGCGCGTCTGCACAACCACACAGTCCCTACCGCCACGGAGGCGAGACGCGATGCAGTGTCCCAAGTGCCGAGCGCACATGCAGACGTACAACCGCAGCGGAGTCCAGATCGAGCAGTGCGGCGGCTGCCGGGGGGTCTTCCTCGACTACGGGGAACTGGAGGCGCTCACCCGCCTCGAGTCGCAGTGGTCGCAGCCCGCCCCGCCCCCGCCGGGCCCGGCCGCTCAGCCCTACCCGGCCCCTCCCGCCTGGGGAGCCCCGAATCACGGCCACCACGGTCACCACAGCCGCCACAAGAGCTTCAGCCGGATGCTGTTCTCCTCCTGACCGGAAGGAGGGCCCGGAGCACGACGAAGGGCCGGAGCATCCGGCTCCGGCCCTTCGGGGGGTGTGGACGATACTGGGATTGAACCAGTGACCTCTTCCGTGTCAGGGAAGCGCTCTCCCGCTGAGCTAATCGTCCGTGGTGCGGTGTGCCGCGTGCGCGATACTGGGATTGAACCAGTGACCTCTTCCGTGTCAGGGAAGCGCTCTCCCGCTGAGCTAATCGCGCGGAACAAGGACCCCGAGGGGCCCCGGTGGACGATACTGGGATTGAACCAGTGACCTCTTCCGTGTCAGGGAAGCGCTCTCCCGCTGAGCTAATCGTCCGAGGTGGAGACGGGATTTGAACCCGTGTAGACGGCTTTGCAGGCCGTTGCCTCGCCTCTCGGCCACTCCACCAGCACGAGGGCCGCGAGGCCCCCATCGAGCGGACGACGAGACTCGAACTCGCGACATCCACCTTGGCAAGGTGGTGCTCTACCAACTGAGCTACGTCCGCAGTGCCTCTCCCGGGGCGGTGCTCGGGAGCTGCAGCCACCGCCCGCTGCCGCGCTCGGTGACGACATGAACTCTAGCGGATTCCCGGGCCAGCTCAAATTCCGTTTCCCCAGCGTGCCCGCCATAGACTCGCCGCGTGCACGATCCGGCCCCCCTCGCCCGCTTCGGCGGCCTTGTCGCCACCGACCTGCGTGACGTCACCAGCGACCCCGCCGCCCTGGACTCCACGGGCTGGTGGGCGGTGGTCGCCGACTTCGAGGGGCGCCTGGTCTGCGCCCGCTTCGGCGATGTGCGGCCCGCCCCCGTACCCCGCCCCCGGCCGGGGCGCTGGCACGGACCGGACACCGGTGCCTGGACGTCGTCCCTGGACCGTGCCGCCTACACCGCGGGCGTGCGGCGCATACGCGAGCACATAGCGGCCGGCGAGGTCTACCAGGCCAACCTCTGCCGCGTGCTCACCGCGCCGCTGCCCGACCCGGCCGCCGCCGATCCCGACGAACTGACCGCGCTCCTGGCGCGCGGCAACCCCGCCCCCCACGCCGGCACCGTCCGCCTCCCCGCCCACGGGGTTGAGGTCGCCACGGCCTCGCCCGAGCTGTACCTCGCCCGCCGCGGGCGCACCGTGGAGTCCCGCCCCATCAAGGGCACCGGACGCACGGCCGCCGACCTGCTGGACAAGGACCACGCCGAGAACGTGATGATCGTGGACCTGGTCCGCAACGACCTCGGCCGTGTCAGCGCCACCGGCTCGGTCACCGTCCCCGCCCTGTGCGCGGTCGAGCCGCACCCCGGGCTCGTCCACCTCGTCTCCACCGTCCGCGGCGAACTGGCGCCCGCGGCCGGCTGGGCCGGACTGCTGGAGCACACCTTCCCGCCCGGGTCGGTCACCGGCGCCCCCAAGTCCAGTGCCCTGCGCGTCATCCGCTCGCTTGAGACGGCCCCGCGCGGCCCGTACTGCGGTGGCATCGGCTGGGTGGACGCCGACCGCGGCACCGGGGAACTGGCGGTGGGCATCCGCACCTTCTGGATCGACCGCGCCGCGCCCGGCGGCCCGGCGCTGCGCTTCGGCACCGGCGCCGGGATCACCTGGGGCTCGGACCCGGAGCGGGAGTGGGAGGAGACCGAACTCAAGGCGGAGCGGCTGCTCACGGTAGCGTCGGGGGAGTACGCGAAGACGCCTCCTGCGAGCGGCGCGATCCGGACCACCGGCGCGGCGGGTACGACAGGCGGGACCGGAGGAGCTGGGGCATGACGCTGATCTGGGTGGACGGAGAACTGCGGGACGCCGACGCCGCACGGGTGTCCGTGCTCGACCACGGGCTGACCGTCGGCGACGGGGTCTTCGAGACGGTCAAGGCCGCCGGTGGGCGGACCTTCGCCCTCACCCGCCACGTTGAGCGCCTCGCCGCCTCCGCCCGCGGCCTGGGCCTGCCCGAGCCGGACCGGGACGAGGTGCGCCGCGCCTGCGCCGCCGTGGTGGAGGCCGACCCCGTGCCGCTGGGCCGGCTGCGGATCACCTACACCGGCGGGCCCTCCCCCCTCGGCTCCGACCGCGGCGACGCCGGGCCCACCCTGGTCGTCGCCCTCGGCGAGGCGGAGCCCCGCCCCGACACCACCGCCGTCGTCACCGTCCCCTGGGTCCGCAACGAGCGCGGCGCGCTGGCCGGCCTGAAGACCACCTCGTACGCCGAGAACGTCGTCGCGCTGGCCCACGCCCGCCGGCAGGGCGCCTCCGAGGCCCTCTTCGGCAACACCGTCGGGCGGCTGTGCGAGGGCACCGGTTCCAACGTCTTCGTCGTCGTCGACGGTGAGCTGCACACCCCGCCGCTCGCCTCCGGCTGCCTCGCCGGGATCACCCGAGCACTGGTGGCCGAGTGGACGGGGGCGCAGGAGACCGACCTGCCGGTGGACGTCCTGGAGCGGGCCGAGGAGGTCTTCCTCACCTCCACCCTGCGCGACGTCCAGGCCGTCCACCGGGTCGACGGACGCGAACTGCCCTCCGCGCCGGGGCCGGTCACGGCCAAGGCGATGCGGATCTTCGCCGAGCGCTCGGCGGCCGACATCGACCCGTGAGGCGGCGGCCGCGCCTCCTGTGCCCCCGGCCTTCCCAGTGCCCCGGTGACAGCGGGGCGCCGCGGTGGGTAGAACCCGGGCGATGACCACCACCCTGCGCCCCACCGGACCCGAGCGGCTCGACGCGGACGGCTCGCGCTCCCACTCGTACGACATCTGCGTCAACGGCCGACCCGTCGGCGGTGTGCGCCTGGCCACCGACGCGCGCTTCGGCCCGTCGGCCGGCCGCATCGAGGCGCTCGCCGTCCACGAGCCCGACCGCCGCCGGGGCCGGGCCACCGTCGCCGCGCTCGCGGCCGAGGAGGTGCTGCGCGGCTGGGGCTGCCGCCGGATCGAGGCGAGTATCCCGGCGGACGCCGGCCCCGCCCTGCGACTGGCCGCCGCCCTGGGCTACACCGAGCGCAGCCGGAGCATGTCCAAGGAGCTGTCCGGGGCACCCGTGCTGCCCGGCGGCAGCGCGGTGCGCCCCCTGGAGGCGGGGGAGTACCCGGCGTGGCTGGAGGGACGCCGGGCGGTCCACGCCCGCGCCTGGACCGGCCGGGGCGTGGAGCCCGAGCGCGCCCGGCTCAGTTCCGAGGCGGACCACGTCCGGCTGCTTCCCGACGGGCCGGACACCGCGGGCGCCGTCCTGCGCGTCCTCGTCCACGAGGGGAAGGACATCGGCACGCTCTGGCTCGCGACGGCCCATGAGCACGGCCCGGGCGCCTGGGTCTTCGATGTCGAGGTGCACCCGGCGCACCGCGGCCGGGGCCACGGCCGGACGCTGATGCTCGCAGCCGAGCGCGAGTGCCTGGCGGCCGGGGTGCGCACGCTCGGGCTGAACGTCTTCACGGACAACACCGCGGCCCTGCGGCTGTACGAGTCGCTCGGCCACCGGCCGACCGTCCACCACCTGCACAAGCCGCTGCTCTAGCCGGGCAGTGCGTCTAGCCGTTCCGCCCGGCCTCTTCCCCGGCCCCGGCCAGCAGCCGGTCGGAGATCTCCTCGATCCGCTCGCGCAGGCCCTCCTGGCTCTTCCCGCCGTCCAGCCGCTCACCGCCGACCACATAGGTCGGGGTGCCGGTGACCCCGATCGCCCGGCCCTCGGCCTGGTCGGCGTCGACGACGAGCAGATGCCGCCCGTCGATCAGGGCGGTGTCCATCTCCTCGTCGTCCAGGCCCAGCTCCCGGGCCACCTCCAGCAGCAGTTCCTCGCCACGCTCTCCCAGCTCCCCGGCGCGGGCCAGGACCGCCTCGGCGTACTCGTCGCCGCGGCCCTGCGCGTACGCCTCCTCGGCGGCCTGGGCGGCGGCGTAGGAGTGGCGGTGCTTGTCCAGGGGGAAGTGGCGCAGTCGGATCTCCAGGGCGTCGCCGTACCGCTCGCGCAGCGCGCGCAGGTCGGTCATGGCCCGGTCGCAGTCGGGGCACTGCAGCTCGCACCAGACGTCCAGGACGGGGCGGGTGGGGCGGGTGTCGTTCATGCCGACAGTCTCCCAGCCGGGCCCCGGGAGGAGCGCGGGAGGTCCGCGAGGGGGGCCGGAGGAGGAGAGGGCCCGGAAATCCCCCCGAGATCGCGGGGCTGAACGTGGCACATTCGGGGTGAGGAGCGGCACGATGGATACATGCTGACCACGACCGTCTGCGCGGCGCTCTCCGCGGCGGGACTGGCCGTCGCCTTCCTGACGGCCTACCGCCGCCGCTTCGCCGCGGCCACTCGCATAGCGGCCCTGTCCCTGGTGCCTATCGGGCTGGCGATGTCCGGCCTGCTGGGAATGTTCGGCGAGATCGCAGGGGCGGTGGCGGCCTGGGCCTCGGACCTGGTGCTCAAGCCCACGGTCTGGGCCGGCTTCGGGGTGCTCGCCGCGGCCCTCGTCCTCTACGTGGTGGGCCGCGCCGCCGGTAGGCGTACGCGTGCCCGCGAGGGCGGTACCGGGTCCGGGCGCGGTGTGCGCCGCGCGGCGGAGTCCGGAGCCCCCCGGCGGGCCCTCGGAGGTGAGGGCGCCAGGGGAGGCGGGGGCCGTGAGGAGCGGCCGGCGGCGGGGGCGACCGACGCGGACGACTTCTCGGACATCGAAGCGATTCTGAAGAAACACGGCATCTGAATCCGGTGAACAGTGACCGCGCGATGGTGTGTTGAACCGCGCGGCGCTCCGGCCCGCGCCATCATCGCGGCGAGATGCGCGACACCACCGACACACCCCAGGACCGTGCCCCCGGCTCCCTGCGCGAGGCGGGTTCCGGCGTCCGGCCCGGCGGACCGACCGCCGGATCCCCCGCCGGGCCGGCCGAGCCCCGCGGCTGCCTGTTCGCCCTCTCCCAGCCGCCGCTGATGCTCTTCCTGGCCGTCATCGGCGCGCTGGTCTTCCTGGCCGCGGCGCACGACCTGTTTCTGCTCTGACCGCCGCTTTGCTCTCCGCTCCCCGGTCTCAGCGGCGCTTGCGGCCGGGGCCGCAGGGCCGGGGCAGGCGCCGGCCGGGCCGGTCAGCTCCCGGACGCCTCGCGCTGCCGCGCCCGGTAGGCGGCCACGTGCAGACGGTTGCCGCAGGTGCGGCTGTCGCAGTAGCGGCGCGAGCGGTTGCGGGACAGGTCGACGAAGGCGCGGTGGCAGTCGGGGGCGGCGCAGCGGCGCAGCCGCTCGCGCTCCCCGGCGACGACCAGGAAGGCCAGGGCCATGCCGCCGTCCGCGGCGAGGTGGTCGGCGAGTGAGGCGCCGGGAGCGAAGTAGTGGATGTGCCAGTCGTAGCCGTCGTGGTCGGTGAGCCTGGGCGTGGTGCCGGCGGCGGCGACCAGTGTGTTCACCAGTTCGGCCGCGCGGTGCGCGTCGGAGACGGCGAAGACCCGCCCGAACTGCTCGCGCACGTCCCGTACGGCGGCCAGGTCCGCCTCCTCCAGGGCGCCCACGTCGCTGACGGCGTTGCGCTCGACGAAGGCGTGCAGCGCGCCGGTGTCGGTGAGCGTGTCGGGGGTGTGCTCGTCGGGCGCGGTGTTCAGGAGGTCGACAACGGCGTCGAGAGCGCACCGGGTGTCGTGGTTGATCAGCACGGTCGTCGCTCCCTGGCCGGTTTCTCGTCGGCAGCCCTGCGGGCCTTGCTGCGGTGAGACTCTAGCCTCTCCCGAACACGGCGACGCCGCCGCCACTGTGGTACGTGGCGGCGGCGTCGCCGTCGCTGGGCAGGGAGAGCCGGGCCCCGAGCCGTCGCCCCGAGTCGGACGGCAGCGGGGTGCCGGCGTTCGTCAGCTCTCCGCGAGGATGTGGGAGAGCTCGGTGTCGAGGTCGAAGTGCCGGTGCTCGGTGCCTGGGGGGACGGCGGCGTCCGTTCGCTTGAGGAAGGATTCCAGGGCCCGCGCGGGGGCCTCCAGCAGCGCCTCGCCCTCCGGCGAGCTGAGAGCGATGCAGACGACGCCCTGACCGTGGCTGCGGGACGGCCAGACACGGACGTCGCCGGTGCCTGTGGGACGGTGCAGGCCTTCGGCGAGGAGATCGCGGGCGAAGACCCACTCGACGGTCTCCTCGGCGCCGGTGTGGAAGGTGGCGTGCACGGCGTAGGGATCGGCCGTGTCATACCGCAGGCCCGCGGGTACAGGCAGGGAGGACTCGCTCGATACAACGAGGCGCAGGTGCAGCTCGCAGCTGACCGTGGTGTTCATAAGCGCCAGGGCCTTTCGCTCAGTGTGCGCTCGGGGATTCGCACGTCGGCGAAATCGACATGCCACCTAGGGGAGGGGTGTAAACCCCTCTGCCCCTTTTGTTTCCCTTCACATCATTCAGATGGAGGAATGGGGATTTGGCCGGTGGTCTGTTCGGGCGAACGGCGCGGAGGCCTCGGGTAATCTGGGGCGGGTGGAAACCGAGAGTAAGGAACGGGCCCTCGGTTCACGGGCGCCGCACTTCATCAAGGCATCCCGGACGCTCCATCTGAGCTGGCAGGTGGGGGTCTTCCTGGTCGGGCTCGCCATCGTGTTCGCCGGAGTGCTGATGCTGGCGCTGCCGGGGCCGGGCTGGCTGGTGATCTTCACGGGGCTGGCGGTCTGGGCGACCGAGTTCGTCTGGGCCCAGATCGTCCTGCGGTGGACGCGGCGCAAGGTCTCCGAGGCGGCCAGGCGCGCGCTCGACCCGAAGGTGCGGCGCCGCAACATGACGCTCACGGCGCTCGGGGCGGCCGTCGCCGCGGTCCTGGTGGGCCTGTACCTGGCGCGGTACGGGATGGCGATGCCGTGGGACGTCGCGGGCTGAGCCGGCGAGGGCCGCCTGGGGCGCGAGGGGGTCACGGGCAGTCGCTGACATGCGGTAATGTTGTCGCCGCACCCGGGCGATTAGCTCAGCGGGAGAGCGCTTCGTTCACACCGAAGAGGTCACTGGTTCGATCCCAGTATCGCCCACCGAAGGCCGGGGTCCCGGCAGGCGCTGAGTCTGCCGGGACCCCGGCCTCTTCGTGTCCGTCCGCACACGCTCCGGATGCCCGGCGGTGAATCCCGTCCGAACCGTTGACGCCTCTGCCGCACGTCCCCGAGTTAACCCGGCAAGCGCTTGCCTGAAACGTTTCAAACGACTGGGGTGGCGGGACGAACCCGCCCGGGAGGGGCGTTTCGATGAGTTCTCGACGGAGCAGGGGCGCAGGTCTGCGGGCCATGGGGGCCGGTCTGGCCGCGCTGGGACTGCTCGCCTCCGGGTGCGGCGGCGGTGACGGAGGCGCGGACGGCAAGGTGGCCATCCGCTACTCCTGGTGGGGTGCGCAGGACCGGGCCGACCTGATCAACAGGGCCATAGACCTGTTCGAGAAGGAGAGTCCCGGCATCGAGGTCAAGACCGGCTTCCAGGAGTACGGCGACTTCTGGACGAAGTTCAACACCCAGACCGCGGGAGGCAACCCGCCCGACGTCTTCCGGAACTCCTATGCCTTCCTGCGCGAGTACGGCCAGAAGAACCTGCTGCTGGACCTCAACGCCCAGGTGAAGGCGGGCAATCTGAACCTGGACGACTTCCGCCAGGGGCTCGGCAGGGCAAGGCGTTCTTCACCGAGGAAGGACTCGGCTTCACCGAGGCCGACCTGAGGAAGTGGTGGGGCGACCACCGCGCCAAGCTCGACGACGGCCTGCTCGTCCCGGCCAAGCAGGCCGCGCAGGTCCTGTGGCACCTGGGGGCGCCGGCCCTCCTGGCCGTGGTGCTCTACCCGGTCGTCCGGGTGCTGGGCGGCTCCCTCAAACCGGGCGACGAGATCGTGGGCAGCCTCGAACCGCTGCCCACCGACCCGATCACCGGCAACTACGAGCGGCTCGCCGACGGGATCGCGGGCATCGGCATCGAGACGTTCTTCGTCAACTCGCTGCTGGTCGCGCTGGGATCGGTGGCCGGCGTGCTGATCTCCTGCTCACTGGCCGCGTACGCCTTCGCCCGGATCCGCTTCGCGGGCCGCAACGTGCTGTTCGCGCTGATGATCGGCACCCTGCTGCTGCCCGTCCACGTGCTGCTGGGCAAGTTCCTCGCGGTGGACGCCTTCTTCGTCTTCCTGATGGTGCAGTTCATGCGGAACCTCCCCAGGGAACTGGACGAGGCGGCCCGCATCGACGGCTGCGGCCACTGGCGGATCTACTGGACGATCGTGCTGCCGCTGTGCCGCCCGGCGCTGATCACCAGCGCCATCTTCAGCTTCATCTGCTCCTGGAACGACTTCCCCGGTCCGCTGATCTACCTCAACGAGCCCGACAAGTACACCGTCCCGCTCGGCCTGAAGATGTTCATGGACCAGGACAGCCTCGCCGACTACGGCGGCATGATCGCGACGTCGGTGGCGGCCCTGCTGCCGGTGCTGCTGTTCTTCCTCGCCTTCCGGCGCCACCTCGTCGAGGGCGCGGCCGCCTCGGGGCTCAAGGGATGAGCGGGACGAGCGCCGCGGCGGACGCAACCGCGGGCACCGCCACGGGCGCCGCGGCCGGCACGGACCGGCGGCCCCTCGCCACCCGGTTCGCGCTCTTCGCCGAGTGCCTGCTGGCCGGGGTGTGGCTGCTGCTCGCCGCACTCGCACTGGTGACGGCGCTGCCCGCGTTCGCCGCCGAGTGGGCGGCCGCAGTACGCACCGGCTGGCGGTTCTCGCTGCTGTGGTGGGCCGCCCTGGCGCTGCTCGCCTTCGATCTGCGGGTGGTCTCCTCCGGGCTGCTGCCCGGAGGACCGGCGGTGCCCCGCCCGGGCCTGGCCCACCGCGTACCGGCCCGACGGCACCCCGAAGTGGACCGCGCCCGCCGCACCCGCCGAGGCCCCACCGCCACCACGGCCCTGTACGGCCCGGCCGCCATCCGGAACCCCGCCCTGGCCGGGGACCTCCTCGCCGGGTGAGGCCGACCGGACCGGGGCGGACGGTCCAGGCTCCCGTCCGCCCCTCCCGGGGCCCGGTACGGCGCGCCCGTCAGCGCATCCGGCCCACCGCGCGGCGCAGCCGCCGGGCGTCCCGCAGCCGCCGCTCGTAGGTCGCGCCGACGAGCAGGAGCAGCACGCCCGCGGCGGCCGGCGTCGCCCAGCGGGGAAGGAGCCCGGCCACCTGGACGACATGGGGGGCCAGCTCGTGCACGGCGACCAGCGCGGCGGTGCCCCCGCCCAGCAGCAGCGGGGCCTTCAGCCGTGACCTCGCGCCCAGCACGGTCAGGGCCAGCGCGGCGGTGCCCAGCAGCAGCGGACGAGGCCAGTGCGCGTCCATCCAGACCGCCGCCAGGCTCGGCACCAGCGTCGTCGCCAGCCCGGGGCCGTACGCCGCCCAGGAGGAGACCTCCGGCCGGATCCGGTGCAGATGGCCGATGGCCAGCGCGGGGACGGTGACCGGCAGGGTGTACGCCTCCGGCGAGGCCACTTCCCAGCTCCCCAGCCGCACCCACCAGGCCAGCACCAGCAGCGCGCCCCCCGCGTACGCCGCGACCGGCCGGCGCTCCGCGCGCAGTGCCACACCCCCCGCGGCCACCCCGCACAGGGCCAGGGCCAGGGAGAGCGCGACGGGCTCCGCAACCGTCAGCGCGACGGCCGCGGCGGCGACGGCGTACCCGGCCCACTCCACCGCCGCCCCGGCCGGATGCGCCCGCAGCCGGGCCGCCAGGGGCACCGTGGCGACCGCGACGCCCAGCACCGCGAACGCCGTCCGGTGGAGCGGTACGCCCAGGGCCAGGGGGAGGGCGGCCGCGAACGCGCCCGACCACAGCACCGCCGACACGGCCGCCACCGGACCCACCGCCGCGTCGGCGCGCGCGACCACCGCAGCACCGGCGAAGGCGGCGGCCAGCGCGCCCAGGACGGCCACCGTCATCGCCGGTTCGGCCAGGGACCAGCCGCTCACCGCCACGGCCGCCACCAGCGCGGTCACAGGAGCCGTCCCGGCCGTGCCCGGCCGGACCGGGCCCACCGGGACGGCCGGCAGCAGCACCACCAGCACCACCAGTGCCACCAGCAGCACCACGGCCACCCGGTACGGCAGATCCAGCACCACCGGCAGTGCGGCCGCCGCCGCACCCGCCGCCGCCGGCACGCACCCTCGGGCCCATGTGCGCCATTCCCGCGGCACCCACGCCCCCGCACCCGGGCCCCGGCCCACCGCGGCCGCCGCCAGCGCCAGCGTGCCCAGTACCGCCGGCAGCGCCATTCCGTACGGCCAGCCCAGCCCCGGAGCGACCGCGGCCCGGGCGCCCTGCGGCGCACCGTCCCACACCCTGAACACCCAGCCCAGCGGCCCCAGCGCCAGCCGCGCCACGGCGGGCAGCGCCCACAGCGCGGCACCGGCGCACACCGCGGCGGACGCCAGCCGCAGTCCCGCCGCCACGGACCGCTCCCCCACCGGGACCGCCCCCAGTGCCAGCGCGCACAGCAGGAACCCCAGCACCGGCCATCCCGGCTCCGGCAGCGCCCCCACCCTCCACAGCCCGCTTCCGCCCGCCACCAGCACGGCCAGTCCCGCCACAGCGGCAGGCGCCACAGCGACCGGTACCACCGCCGCGGGCGCCGCCGCATCCGTGCGGGCGGCGGTACGGGCGAGCCGGCGGGCCGCGTACAGCAGCACCGCGGCGGCCGCCGCGAGCAGCGCCGCCGCGTGTGCCGACTCGGCCCACCTCGCAGCCGTCAGGGCCAGTACGGCGGAGGTCAGCAGTCCCCAAGCCCCCAGCGCACAGCCCGCGGCGAGAGCCGTCACCGTCACCGCCCGCCGTCCGCGTCCGGCACACCGACCGGCACACCACAGCGCCACCGCCGCGTCGCCGGACGCCGTGGCCAGCAGCGCCCAGGAGAAGGCGTACGGGCCGCCGTCCGCGCCCAGCACCCACAGCGGCAGCGGGAGCTGGGCGAGGCACAGGGCGACCGGCAGCGGACCGCGCAGCCGCGGCAGCGCCGCCCCGTACCCCGCCCAGAGCGCGGCGGTCACCGCCGCCGACACCGCCGCGTAGCCGGCGCCGCCGGCCCCCGGCAGCGCCACCCGGTGCAGCGCGTAGGCGTCGAGCAGCAGCAGGACCAGCCCCAGCGACGCCACCGCCTCGGCCGTCGCGGTCAGCCCGCGGCGGAGCAGCGCCACGGGCACGCCGAGGGCCAGCAGCGTCAGCGCGCCCAACACCGCCGAGCGCCCCCCGATGCCCAGCCTGCCCCAGCTCACCAGCGTGAATGCGGTGACCGCGACCGCCAGCAGCGCCCCGCCGAGGGCCAGCAGCACGTTCCGCGCGGCCGGCGGGGCGGCAGGGGCGGACGGATCGGCCGGAGCGGCATCCGCCCGCCCACCGCTCCCGGGTCCGGAAGCGCGCAGCCCGGCCAGCAACTCCTGGCGCGTGGCGAGCAGTTCGGTGCGCCGGGCCTCCAGCCGCCACAGCTCCGCGTCGATCTCCCGCACCCGCTGCGGCACCGGACCGGTGAGCGGCAGTGCGCACCGGGGGCATGCGGCCCCCGGCGCACCGGGAGCGAGTGGCAGGGAACAGCCGGGGCAGTAGGCAGGCGGCGGGAGGTTCGGCATGCGCGGAGTGTGGCGCATACGAGGGCGAGCGGGCATGCGCGGTGGTACTCAGGGCCGTCTGAGTACCACCGCGCCCGGTGAGGAGGGAGGGGGACGCGGTGGGCCGGAACCACTACCGCTTCCGCGGTGTCTGGGACCTGGAGGCATCACCCGGGGACGTCTACGCCGTCCTCGAGAGGGCCGGGGAGTACCCCCGGTGGTGGCCGCAGGTGCGCGAGGTCGTCTGGCGGGAGGGCGGCGACGGGGGAGGGGGCCGGGCGGCCGGCTCCGCCCGCATCCGCGCCCTGCTCCCCTACGACCTGCGGATCGGCGTCCGGCTCACTCTCCGCGACCCCGCCGCCCGGACCCTGGCGATCGAGATGACCGGTGACCTGGAGGGCTGGGCCCGCTGGCGGCTCGCCCCGCGCGACGGCCGGCACCGAGGGCCGCACGGCCCCGCCGACGCGGGCCGCCCGGGCGCGGCCACCGGCACCCGGGCCGTCTTCGAGCAGGAGGTGGAGGCCCGCAGACCCCTCCTGCGGCTGCTGGCGCTGCCCGGCCGCCCGCTGTTCGCGGCCAACCACGCGCTGATGATGCGCGCCGGGCACCGCGGGCTGCGCCGCCGGCTGGGGGAGGGGCCACCGGGAGGGCGCGGGAAGGAGTTTGGATGAACACACGCGGTCCCTGTATGGTTCTCGTCGTGCCGCAGGGCACCGCAGGGGCGATTAGCTCAGCGGGAGAGCGCTTCGTTCACACCGAAGAGGTCACTGGTTCGATCCCAGTATCGCCCACCGCCCGGGAGGCCGGTTCCGTCCGACGGAACCGGCCTCCCGTGTTTCGCGCCCACGCTCCCGGCCCGCTTTCCCGGGGCGGCGCCGGGCTCGGAACGCTCTCAGACCGCGGCCGGGACCTCCGTCCGCAGCGGCCACGCCGGATCGACCTTCTCGTCGGACCCGTTGCGGGCGAACCACGCCTGCAGCCCGCGCGCCTGGGCCGCGTGCCAGACCGACTGCAGGGTGTGCAGCTCGGTCGGCGACAGCGAGGACAGCCGCCGCGCGTGACGGCGCCCCACCTCCCGCACGACCTCGAGCGCCGCCGCGGCGTCGGCGGCCGCGTCATGGGCCTCGGCCAGCTCCACGCCGTAGTGCTCGCACAGCGCGGCCAGGGTGCGGCGGCCCTTGCGGTAGCGGTCCAGATGCTTGTCCAGCACCCGCGGGTCCAGCACGTGCAGCGGAGGGGACGCGACGGCATCGGTCAGCGAGGCGCCGTGATGCCGCCGCGACTCCCGGTCCAGCAGCGTCAGATCGAACGGCGCGTTCATCACCACCAGCGGCAGCCCCTCGGAAGCACGCTCCACCAGGGCCCGCACGATCTCCCCGACCGCCTCCGCC
Organism: Streptomyces shinuiensis; assembly: GCF_043660855.1. NCBI lineage: Bacteria > Bacillati > Actinomycetota > Actinomycetes > Kitasatosporales > Streptomycetaceae > Streptomyces > Streptomyces shinuiensis. The sequence continues at coordinate 5,044,857 of NZ_JBIHML010000001.1, forward strand.
GGGCGGCGGCCGTGCTCGCGCAGGTGATCCCCGGTCAGACCGTGCACCGCCGCCGCCGGCTCGGGCACCGGCACCCCCGGGTCCACCAGCCAGCGCACGGCGCGCACCTCAGCCCCCGGCGCGTCCTGCACCACCAGCGCGGCCGAGACGATCCGGTCCCGCTCCGGGTCCACCCCCGTGGTCTCGGTGTCGAATGCGGCGAGCGGTCCCTCGTACCACACCGTCATGCTCTCGTTCCCCTCCGTGTCGAGACCGGGACCGTCCCGGCGGGCGGGCGCACACGGCGGCGCGTACGCCCGTCGCCCGTCTTGATACCTCACCCGGCTCGCGGCCAACCCCGGCGTCCCCGGACCGGGCCGTAACCGTTTCGCGGCGGGGGCGTCCGGCTCGGTACGATTCACGGTGCGCGGCGATCGTCCGCGCCTCGGGCGGATCCCGAGACGGGGAGACCCGAGACGACAGCAGTCAGGAGAGACCGGTGGCGGACGTCCGTGTGATCATCCAACGCGATTCCGAGCGGGAAGAGCGCGTGGTGACCACGGGCACCACGGCCGCCGATCTCTTCGCCGGCGACCGCTCGATCGTCGCCGCGCGCGTCGGCGGGCAGCTGAAGGACCTGGCGTACGCCGTCGCCGACGGCGACGAGGTCGAGCCCGTGGAGATCTCCTCCGAGGACGGGCTGGACATCCTGCGGCACTCCACCGCGCACGTCATGGCCCAGGCCGTGCAGGACCTCTTCCCCGAGGCCAAACTCGGCATCGGCCCGCCCGTCAAGGACGGCTTCTACTACGACTTCGACGTCCCCGAGCCGTTCACCCCGGACGACCTCAAGCGCATCGAGAAGCGGATGCAGGAGATCGTCAAGCGCGGACAGCGCTTCTCCCGCCGTGCGACCGGCGACGAGGAGGCCCGCGAGGAGCTGGCCGACGAGCCGTACAAGCTGGAGCTGATCGGCCTCAAGGGCAACGCGGCCGAGGCCGCCGAGGGGGCGGCGGCCGAGGTCGGCGCGGGCGAGCTGACCATCTACGACAACCTCGACGCCAAGACCGGCGAGCTGTGCTGGAAGGACCTGTGCCGCGGTCCGCACCTGCCCACCACCCGCACCATCCCGGCGTTCAGGCTGATGCGGTCGGCCGCCGCGTACTGGCGGGGCAGCGAGAAGAACCCGCAGCTCCAGCGGATCTACGGCACCGCCTGGCCGTCGAAGGACGAGCTGAAGGCGTACCTGGAGTTCCTGGCCGAGGCCGAGAAGCGCGACCACCGCAGGCTCGGCGCGGAGCTGGACCTGTTCTCCGTCCCGGAGGAGCTGGGCTCGGGCCTGGCCGTCTTCCACCCCAAGGGCGGGACCGTCCGCCGGGTGATGGAGGACTACTCCCGCAAGCGGCACGAGCAGGCGGACTACGAGTTCGTCAACACCCCGCACATCACCAAAGAAGGGCTCTTCGAGACCTCCGGGCACCTGCCGAACTACGCCGAGGGGATGTTCCCCCCTCTGGAGTTCGAGGGGCAGAATTACCGTCTCAAGGCGATGAACTGCCCTATGCACAACCTGATCTTCAAGGCACGCGGGCGGTCCTACCGTGAACTTCCGCTGCGGCTCTTCGAGTTCGGCACGGTCTACCGCTACGAGAAGTCCGGTGTGGTGCACGGCCTGACCCGGGCCCGCGGCTTCACCCAGGACGACTCGCACATCTACTGCACCAAGGAGCAGATGCCGGACGAGCTGGACAGCCTGCTCACCTTCGTGCTGGACCTGCTCCGCGACTACGGTCTGAGCGACTTCTACCTCGAGCTGTCCACACGCGACGACTCCGAGAAATTCATCGGTGAGCCCGAGGAGTGGGAGGAGGCCACCGAGATCCTGCGGCAGGCGGCCGGCAAGCAGGGGCTGGAGCTGGTGATGGACCCGGGTGGCGCCGCCTACTACGGGCCCAAGATCTCGGTCCAGGCTCGCGACGCCATCGGCAGGACCTGGCAGATGTCCACGATCCAGGTGGACTTCCAGCAGCCCAAGCGGTTCGAGCTGGAGTACACCGCCCCCGACGGTTCCAGGCAGCGGCCGGTGATGATCCACCGCGCGCTGTTCGGTTCCATCGAGCGGTTCTTCGCCGTGCTGCTGGAGCACTACGCGGGCGCCTTCCCGGCCTGGCTGGCCCCGGTCCAGGCGGTCGGCATCCCGATCGGCGACACCCATGTGCCCTACCTGGAGGAGTTCGCGGTCCGGGCGAGGGCGAAGGGGCTGCGGGTGGAGGTGGACTCCTCCTCGGACCGGATGCAGAAGAAGATCAGGAACGCGCAGAAGAGCAAGGTGCCGTTCATGGTCATCGCCGGTGACGAGGACATGGCCAACGGCGCGGTCAGCTTCCGTTACCGCGACGGTTCGCAGAAGAACGGCGTGCCGGTCGACGAGGCGGTCGCGGAGATCGCCAGGGCCGTCGAGGACCGCGTCCAGGTCTGACCACCGCACGCGGGGCGTGCTTCCGGGGTGCCGGCGCCCCGGAAGCACGCCCCGCGTCGTCGTCCCGCCCCACCGGCCCGCCGCGGGCCGGTGAAGTCCTATGCTGGCCCGCATGAGCAGCGAGCCGGAGCAGCAGATCGGAGTGGGGTCGCCGGACGCCTTCCAGCGCCTGTGGACGCCCCACCGGATGGCCTACATCCAGGGGGAGAACAAGCCGAGCGGCCCGGGCGCCGGTGACGGCTGCCCGTTCTGCACGATCCCGGCCAAGTCCGACGAGGACGGGCTGGTGATCGCCCGCGGCGAGCTGGTGTACGCGGTGCTCAACCTCTACCCCTACAACGGCGGCCATCTGATGGTGGTGCCCTTCCGGCACGTCGCCGACTACACCGATCTCACCGAGAAGGAGACGGTGGAACTGGGTGACTACACCAAGCGGGCCATGAAGGCGCTGCGGGCGGCCTCCGGGGCGCAGGGGTTCAACATCGGCATGAACCAGGGCGAGGTCGCGGGCGCCGGGATCGCCGCCCACCTCCACCAGCACATCGTGCCGCGCTGGGGAGGCGACACCAACTTCATGCCGGTGGTGGGCCACACCAAGGTGCTGCCGCAACTGCTGGCCGACACCCGGCGCATGCTGGCCGAGAAGTGGCCCGCCGGGGCCTGAGCCCGGCCCGCCGCACACGACCGCGCGGGGCAGTTCAGGAGGCGTTGTAGACGTCGGCGTTGCCTGGCTCGGCCGACTGCACCTGGCCGCTGAGGTTCAGGGAGCGGGCGCCGAACTTCTCGATGTCCACGTTGTTCTCCTTCAGCACCTTCAGGGCCGCCGCGTGCACCACCCGAAGCACCGGGGTGGCCGCCCGCAGGGCGTCGTCGGCCATGAAGCGGTGGCGCCAGGGCTTGTCGGCCCACACGTGCCGCAGCCCGAAGGGCTCGGGGAGGGACAGCTTGCCGCCCATGAAGTCCAGCACCGGCGGGAACCACGTCAGCGGGGCGCGCGCCGCCAGCCGCACCACCTCGGGGGCCTCGATCAGCGGCAGCTCGATGTCCTTGGTCTCCCAGAACCGGACGGTCTTGGAGACCGTCTTCTTCCTCGGTGACGGCTTGGAGAAGAACACCGGGTTGACCGGGCCGAGCGCGTGGCCGGTGACCTCGATGCGCAGGGTGTGGTGCAGCACGGTGACGTTGACCAGCAGGGTGAGCACGAGCTGGCCGTCCCACAGCACGAACTGGACGCCGAGGTAGTGGCGGTTGCCGCTGCCGAACTGCTGCTCGTTGCAGATCCGCTGGACCTCGAACTCCTTGACGCTGTACGCGTCCACGTTCTGGCCGTCGGGGCGCGAGACCGACGAGGCGCCCTCCCCGACCGGGACGACGACCCAGTGCCGGACGGAGGGCCTGGGAAAACCGCCGGTGTGCAGCGGGGTGCGCTCCAGCATCCGCAGCTGGTCGTGGATCGCGCGCGCCACGTCCCAGCTCCGGAAGGGGTTGATCTCGGTGCCGGGGGAGGCCGGGACCAGTTCCTCGGCGAGCTGCCAGCTGCCCCAGCGGGGGCCCATGCCGAGTATCCCCTTGGGGCCGGCGTAGAAGACCACGTTGCTGCGCTGTTCGGCCGTCAGCTTGGCCAGATTCAGCCTGATGCCCTCCGCGCCCGCGTCGCCGGGGGCGTGCGGCACCGCCTCGGGGATCTTGGCGCCGATGCCGCCGCCCGACAGCAGGCCCTCCCAGCGGGAGCGCAGGTCCTTGGCGTAGCGCTCGCAGATCTGCTTGGCCAGCAGCCAGCCCACGACCGGGGCGACCAGCATCACGCGCAGGTAGACCGCCCAGAAACCGGTGAACGGCAGCCTCAGCACGAAGACCCCCGCCAGCACACCGAGCGCGACGAGCACGCCCATGCCCAGCGCCCCGGCCCGGCGGTCCTGCGCGCCCGCCAGCGTCCGGCGCAGCTGGAAGCCCCCGAGCCACAGCAGGACGCCGGGCAGGAAGAGGACCCCGAAGAGCACCATCACCGCCGTCAGCCGGGCGTCCCGCTCCCGGCGGATGCGGTTGGCCGCCAGGCAGTGCTCGACCACGGCCTGCGGCTCGCAGCCGAAGGACTGGATCAGCGCCTTGCGGGCGCCGCCGAGCATCCGCGACTGAACGGCGCGGGAGAACGCCTCGCCCAGGTTCGGCTCGAACAGCGAGAAGCGGGGCGCGGAGACCTTGGCGCCCTCGTTCGCCGCGAGCAGGTCCGTCACCGGACCGTCGCGGTAGGCGGCCGAGGCCAGCGCCTGGGTCGGGGCGGTCTGCCCGCCGCCCGCGCCGGTCAACGGGACCTGCGCGCCGGGACTGAAGTCGTACGCGCCGCCCTCGACGTCATCGAAGCCCGCCAATGGTGCCCCCACTCCGCTCGCGCCGTCCGACGTCAGGCTCGTACCGACCGTTCCCAACCACGGCCCGCCGCACACCTGTTGGTGCCCGCCCGTGCCGCGCCCGACGCCACGGCGTTCAGCGTACCGTCACCGGGGGGTCACGCCACGCGGCTTTCGACCCGCCCGCGGACCCGCTCCGCGACCTGCCGCGGCACCGGTTCATGGCGCAGGTAGGAGCGGGAGAAGCGGCCCGTGCCGTGCGAGAGGGAGCGCAGGTCCACCGCGTAGCGGCCGATCTCCGACTGGGGGACCTCCGCGCGCACCAGGGTGCCGCCGCCGGAGATCTGCTCGGTGCCCACCACCCGGCCGCGCCGCCCCGACAGATCGCTCATCACCGTGCCCACGTACTCGTCGGCGACCGTCACCCGTACCTCGTCGACCGGCTCCAGCAGGTGGATCCGCGCGCCGGCGGCGGCCTCGCGCAGAGCCAGGGCGCCCGCCGTCTGGAAGGCGGCGTCGGAGGAGTCCACCGAGTGCGCCTTGCCGTCGACGAGGGTGACGCGCACGTCCACCAGCGGATGACCGGTGCCCACCCCGCGTGCGGCCTGGGCCCGCACCCCCTTCTCCACCGAAGGGATGAACTGGCGAGGCACCGCGCCTCCCACGACCTCGTCGGCGAACTCGACGCCCGAGCCGGCCGGCAGCGGCTCCACGGTGATCTCGCAGACGGCGTACTGGCCGTGGCCGCCGGACTGCTTGACGTGCCGCCCGCGCGCGGCGGCCCGCTCGGCGAAGGTCTCGCGCAGGGCCACCTCGTGGGGCACGGCGTCGACCCGGACGCCGTAGCGGGTGCGCAGCCGCTCCAGCGCCACGTCCCGGTGGGCCTCGCCCATGCACCACAGCACCAGTTGCCGGGTGTCGGGGTTCTGCTCCAGGCGCAGGGTGGGGTCCTCGGCGGTCAGCCTGGCCAGCCCCTGGGAGAGCCTGTCCTCGTCGCTCCTGGCGTGCGCCTCGACGGCCACCGGCAGCAGCGGGTCGGGCATCACCCACGGCTCCATCACCAGCGGGTCGCCCCTGTCCGACAGGGTGTCGCCGGTCTCGGCGCGGGAGAGTTTGGCGACACAGGCCAGATCGCCGGCCACGGCCTTCGGCAGGTGCCGCTGCTGCCCGCCGAAGGGGCTGGTCAGGGCGCCGACGCGTTCGTCCGCGTCATGGGGCTGCCCGGCGGGGGCGCCCTCGTGGTCCGTCAGACCGTGGCCGCACACGTGCACGGGGACGTCCGGGCGCAGGGTGCCGGAGAAGACCCGCACCAGCGACATCCGCCCGACGTAGGGGTCGGAGGACGTCCTGATCACCTCGGCGGCCAGCGGGCCGTCGGGATCGCACTCCAGCGGGGGGCGCGGCCGGCCGCCGGGGGAGGTGACCGGGGGGACCTCGCGTTCCTCGGGGGTGGGGAAGCCGCGGGTGACCAGTTCCAGCAGCTCCACCGTGCCCAGCCCCTGCCGGGCCCCCTCCGCGGCGGGGGCCGCGGCCAGGACGGGGTGGAACACACCGCGGGCGACGGCCTTCTCCAGATCCCGCACCAGCGTCTCCGTCTCGACGTCCGCGCCGCCGAGGTAGCGGTCCATCAGGGTCTCGTCCTCGCTCTCGGCGATGATGCCCTCGATCAGCCGGGCGCGGGCGTCGGCGATCAGGGGGAGGTGCTCGGGGTCCGGGGCGCGCTCGGCGCGCTCGCCGGCGGAGTAGTCACAGATCCGCTGTGACAGCAGCCCGATCAGCCCGGCGACCGGCGCGTGCCCGTCGGGCCGCCCTTCCGGCTGATCCCCGTGCATGGGCAGGTACAGCGGGAGCACGGCGTCGGGGTCGTCGCCACCGAAGACCCGCCGGCAGATGTCGGTCATCTCCTCGAAGTCGGCGCGCGACGCCTCCAGATGGGTGACGACGATGGCGCGCGGCATCCCGACCGCGGCGCACTCCTCCCACACCAGCCGGGTCGACCCGTCCACGCCGTCGGCGGCCGATACGACGAAGAGGGCCGCGTCCGCCGCCCGCAGACCGGCCCGCAGCTCCCCGGTGAAGTCGGCGTAGCCGGGGGTGTCCAGGAGGTTGACCTTGACACCGTCCCACTCCACGGGGACCAGGGAGAGCTGCACCGAGCGCTGCTGCCGGTGCTCGATCACGTCGTGGTCGGAGACGGTGGTGCCGTCCTCGACCCGGCCCGCGCGGCCCAGCGCGCCCGAGGCCCGGGCGAGCGCCTCGACCAGTGTCGTCTTCCCGGCGCCGCTGTGGCCGACCAGCACCACGTTCCGTATGGAGCCGGGCCGGTCGGCCACCGGCGCCCTTCCCGCGGCCCCGGTGTGCGTACTCGTCCTGTCGCCCATGTCCTCCGCCTTCCGGTCCGCGCGGCTGGTTCGGATGGTCGTGTGCCGGATCGCACCAAACGCACCAGGGGTGCTCCTTCGAGCTTTCCACCGCCACCGGAGTCCGTCCATACGTGGCATTCACCGCTACCGGTAGTAATGATGCGAAAAGGGGTGCTCATCGGCGAAACCGCTCAAAAAGGGCGCGAGCGGTGTCTTCGCCCGCCCCCGCGCGCCCGCGATCGAGGGCGCCGTGACGCACCGGCGGCGCTCCGGGCGCGGCTGGCTACGATGGGCGCGCCGACGGCCCCCCGGCCGCCGGCTCACCTCGACCTCCGGGAAGGCCATGCTGAACAAGTACGCGCGTGCGTTCTTCACGCGTGTTCTCACACCGTTCGCCGCTCTGCTCCTCCGGCTGGGGGTCAGCCCCGACACGGTCACGCTCATCGGTACCGGTGGAGTCATGGCGGGGGCGCTGGCCTTCTTCCCCCGCGGCGAGTTCTTCTGGGGCACCGTCGTCATCACCCTGTTCGTCTTCTCCGACCTGGTGGACGGCACCATGGCGCGGCAGTCGGGCCGCTCCAGCCGCTGGGGAGCCTTCCTCGACTCCACCCTCGACCGCGTCGCCGACGCGGCCGTCTTCGGCGGTATCGCGCTGTGGTACGCGGGCGGGGGCGGCGACCAGGTGCTGTGCGCGGTGGCGATCTTCTGCCTGGCCAGCGGCCAGGTGGTGTCGTACACCAAGGCGCGCGGCGAGAGCATCGGCCTGCCGGTGAACGTCAACGGTCTGGTCGAGCGCGCCGAGCGGCTGGTGATCACCCTGGTGTGCGCCGGGCTAGCCGGGTTCGAGACCGCCTTCGGCGTCCCGTACATCGGGGTCCTGCTGCCCGTCGCCCTGTGGGTGGTGGCCGTGGGCAGCCTGGTGACGGTCCTGCAGCGGATGGTGACGGTCCGGCGGGAGGCGGCCGAGGCCGAGGCCGGCCGGGCCGGGGGCGAGGCCACAGGACCGGGACGCGACGGGGCCGCCGCGACCGAGCAGGGGGGCGGCAGCTCATGAGGGAGCGGACGACCGACGTCCTGTACGGGCTGGGCTGGGGCGCGGTCAAGCGCCTCCCCGAGCCCGCGGCCGCGGCCCTGGGCCGCGCCATCGCCGACGCCGCCTGGCGGCGCCGGGGCCAGGGGGTGCTGCGTCTGGAGGCCAACTACGCCCGGGTCGTCCCCGGCGCGGGGCCCGAGCGGCTGGCCGAGCTGTCCCGCGCGGGCATGCGCTCGTACCTGCGCTACTGGATGGAGTCCTTCCGGCTGCCGGTGTGGGAAGCGGCGCGCATCCGCGACGGCGTCGAGGTCACCGACCTGCACCGGCTCACCGACACGCTCGGCTCCGGCCGCGGCGTGATCCTGGCGCTGCCGCACATGGCCAACTGGGACCTGGCCGGCGCCTACCTCACCACCGGCCTGGGCATCCCGTTCACCACCGTCGCCGAGCGACTCAGGCCCGAGACCCTGTACGACCGCTTCGTCGCCTACCGCGAGGGTCTGGGCATGGAGGTGCTGCCGCACACCGGCGGCGCGGCCTTCGGCACCCTGGCCCGGCGGCTGCGCGCGGGCGGGCTGGTGGCACTGGTCGCCGACCGGGACCTGTCCTCCTCCGGAGTCGAGGTCGACTTCTTCGGGGAGCCGGCCCGGATGCCCGCCGGCCCCGCCATGCTGGCGCTGCAGACCGGGGCCGCGCTGCTCCCGGCGCACCTGTGGTTCGACGACTCGCCCGTGATGAAGGGGCGCGTCCTGCCGCCGGTTCAGGCGCCCGCCGAGGGCACCCGCAAGGAGAAGGCCGCCGCCATGACCCAGACGGTGGCGGACGGCTTCGCGGCGGGCATCGCCGAGCACCCCGAGGACTGGCACATGCTGCAGAGACTGTGGTCGGCGGACCTCGCACCGCGGACCGGGACGGAGACCGGAACCGGCCCGGGACCGGCCGGCCGGGAGGCGGGGGAGCGGTGAGGATCGGCATCGTCTGTCCCTACTCCTGGGACGTCCCCGGCGGCGTCCAGTTCCACATCCGGGACCTGGCCCAGCACCTGACCGGTCTCGGGCACGAGGTGTCCGTCCTCGCCCCGGCCGAGGAGGAGACCCCCCTGCCGCCGTACGTCGTGCCGGCCGGGCGCGCCGTCCCCGTTCCGTACAACGGTTCGGTCGCCCGGCTGAACTTCGGCTTCCTCTCGGCGGCGAGGGTGCGCCGCTGGGTGCACGAGGGCGCCTTCGACGTCCTGCACATCCACGAGCCCGCCACGCCCTCGCTCTCCCTGCTCGCCTGCTGGGCGGCGCAGGGGCCGATCGTGGCCACCTTCCACACCTCCAACCCGCGCTCGCGGGCGATGATCGCCGCCTATCCGATCCTGCAGCCCGCGCTGGAGAAGATCAGCGCGCGGATCGCGGTCAGCGAGTACGCCCGCCGCACCCTGGTCGAGCATCTGGGCGGGGACGCGGTCGTCATCCCCAACGGCGTGGACGTGGACTTCTTCGCGGGCGCCGAGCCCAAGGCCGGGTGGCAGGGCCGCGACGGCGGGAACACCATCGGCTTCATCGGTCGCATCGACGAGCCCCGCAAGGGCCTGCCCGTACTGATGAGGGCGCTGCCGCGCATCCTCGCCGAGCGTCCCGGCACCCGTCTGCTGGTGGCCGGGCGCGGCGACGAGGAGGAGGCCGTCGCCGGCCTGCCGCGCGAACTGCGCGACCGCGTGGAGTTCCTGGGCATGGTCAGCGACGAGGACAAGGCGCGGCTGCTGCGCAGCGTGGACCTGTACATCGCCCCCAACACCGGCGGTGAGTCCTTCGGCATCATCCTTGTGGAGGCGATGTCGGCCGGGGCCCCGGTGCTCGCCAGTGACCTGGACGCCTTCGCCCAGGTGCTGGACGGGGGAGAGGCCGGCGAGCTGTACGCCAACGAGGACGCCGGGGAGCTGGCCGCCGCCGCGGTGCGCCTGCTGGGCGACCCGGAGCGCCGCGCGGCGCTGCGCGAGCGCGGCGGCCGCCATGTACGCCGCTTCGACTGGTCCACCGTCGGCGCGGACGTCCTGTCCGTCTACGAGACCGTCACCGACGGCGCCGTCTCGGTCGCGCCGGACGAGCGGGTGGGACTGCGGGCCCGGCTGGGCCTGGCCCGCGACTGAGCCGAGGGAGACCTTCCGACCGTGACCACCACGATCGTCTGGATCGCGGCGGCGCTGCTGTTCGTCGCCGTCTACCTGAGCTGGACCGCCGGTCGCCTGGACCGGCTGCACGCCCGGATCGACGCGGCCCGCGCCGCCCTGGACGCGCAGCTGCTGCGGCGTGCCTCCGTCGCACAGGAGCTGGCCACCGCGGGGGTGCTGGACCCGGCCGCCTCCATCGTCCTGTACCAGGCCGCCCACGATGCCCGGCAGGCCGAGGAGGAGCAGCGGGAGGTCGCCGAGAGCGCGCTCAGCCAGGCCCTGCGCGCGGTGTTCGCCGAGGGCGCGCAGCTGGAGGCGGTACGGGCGGCGCCCGGGGGCGAGGCGACCGCCGAGGAGCTGGCCGCCGCGGTGCGCCGGGTGCCGATGGCGCGGCGCTTCCACAACGACGCGGTGCGGGCCGCCCGCGCGCTGCGCCGCCACCGCAAGGTGCGCTGGTTCCGGCTGGCCGGGCACGCCCCCTTCCCGCTGGCCTTCGAGATGGACGACGAGCCGCCGGCGGTCCTGGCGGACCGTACGGGCCCGCTGGGGGAAGGCCACTGACTTCCGATTGGCCCTTTCGCAGGGGCCGGTCGTTCCGTTTCATCGGTTCTGTAGCAGGGATCACCGTGAACTGGACCGGGCGGTGGGCCCGACAGGGAATCGAACTGGCCTACGATGGGTTCACCGTACGGCTGCCGCGCCCACCCGCGCCGGCAGCCCGGATCGTCCGTCGGCCGGTGCCGTCCGCCACCGTTCGCCGTCCCGGCCGGTCCCGGCCCGCCCCAACCGCTGTCACCGTCGCCGAGTGAGGTCGCACCTTGTCCACCACGCCTTCCAGCACGCCCGAAACCGCCTCCGCACCGACCCCCGAGACCGGCACCGCGCGCGTCAAGCGCGGCATGGCCGAGCAGCTCAAGGGCGGTGTGATCATGGACGTGGTCACGCCGGAGCAGGCGAAGATCGCCGAGGACGCCGGCGCCGTCGCGGTCATGGCCCTGGAGCGGGTGCCCGCCGACATCCGCAAGGACGGCGGTGTGGCCCGCATGTCCGACCCGGACATGATCGAGGGGATCATCGACGCCGTCTCCATCCCGGTGATGGCCAAGTCCCGCATCGGCCACTTCGTCGAGGCCCAGGTGCTCCAGGCGCTCGGCGTGGACTACATCGACGAGTCCGAGGTCCTCACCCCGGCCGACGAGGTCAACCACAGCGACAAGTGGGCCTTCACCACCCCCTTCGTCTGCGGCGCCACCAACCTGGGTGAGGCCCTGCGCCGGATCGCCGAGGGCGCGGCCATGATCCGCTCCAAGGGCGAGGCCGGTACCGGCAACGTCGTCGAGGCCGTCCGCCACCTGCGACAGATCAAGAACGAGATCGCCCGCCTGCGCGGCTACGACAACAACGAGCTGTACGCCGCCGCCAAGGAGCTGCGCGCCCCCTATGAGCTGGTCCGCGAGGTCGCCGAGCTGGGCAGGCTGCCGGTCGTGCTGTTCTCCGCCGGCGGTGTGGCCACCCCGGCCGACGCCGCGCTGATGCGCCAGCTCGGCGCCGAGGGCGTCTTCGTCGGCTCGGGCATCTTCAAGTCCGGCGACCCGGTCAAGCGCGCCGCCGCCATCGTGAAGGCCACCACCTTCTACGACGACCCCAAGGTCGTCGCGGACGCCTCCCGCGGCCTGGGAGAGGCCATGGTCGGCATCAACTGCGACACCCTGCCCGAGGCCGAGAGGTTCGCCGGCCGCGGCTGGTGACCCGCGGCGCGCACCGCGCCCCCTTCTCACGCCGGGCGGCCCGCGCACCGCGGGCCGCCCCCGGCCGTCCCCGGCCGTCCCGCCCGCCCGTTCCCCACGCCATCCCGTACGTCCCCGAAGAGGTGCGCCCCGTGACCACCCCCGCCATCGGAGTCCTCGCCCTCCAGGGCGATGTCCGCGAACACCTCGCCGCGCTGGAGGCGGCCGGCGCCGCGGCCCGCACCGTCCGCCGTCCCGAGGAGCTGGCCGGGGTCGACGGCCTGGTGATCCCCGGCGGCGAGTCCACCACCATCTCCAAGCTGGCCAACGCCTTCGGGCTGATGGAGCCGCTGCGCGAGCGGGTCCGCTCGGGCATGCCGGTCTACGGATCCTGCGCGGGCATGATCATGCTCGCCGACAAGATCCTCGACCCCCGGTCCGGCCAGGAGACGGTAGGCGGGATCGACATGATCGTGCGCCGCAACGCCTTCGGACGGCAGAACGAGTCGTTCGAGGCGTCCGTCGACGTCGCCGGGGTCGGGGGCGGGCCGGTCGAGGGCGTCTTCATCCGCGCGCCCTGGGTGGAGTCCACCGGCGCGGACGTGGAGGTGCTGGCGGTCTTCGACGGCCACCCCGTCGCCGTGCGGCAGGGCCGCCTGCTGGCCACCGCCTTCCACCCCGAACTCACCGGCGACCACCGCGTGCACCGGCTCTTCACGGCGATGGTGCGCTCGGCCGTACGGTGATCCGCCGGTGTCACCGGCTGTAGTATCGGCCCGTTGATTCCCCTGTTGGCGACATGAAGGAGCGAGGCTGTGTCCGGCCACTCCAAGTGGGCAACCACCAAGCACAAGAAGGCCGTGATCGATGCCAAGCGCGGCAAGCTCTTCGCCAAGCTGATCAAGAACATCGAGGTCGCGGCCCGGATGGGCGGGGCCGACCCCGACGGCAACCCCACCCTCTACGACGCCATCCAGAAGGCGAAGAAGAGCTCCGTCCCCAACAACAACATCGACCGTGCGGTCAAGCGGGGCGCAGGCCTGGAGGCGGGCGGCGCCGACTATCAGACGATCATGTACGAGGGCTACGGCCCCAACGGTGTGGCGGTCCTGGTCGAGTGCCTCACCGACAACCGCAACCGCGCGGCCTCCGACGTGCGCGTCGCCATGACCCGCAACGGCGGCTCCATGGCCGACCCGGGATCGGTGTCGTACCTGTTCAACCGCAAGGGCGTCGTGATCGTCCCCAAGGGCGGCCTGACCGAGGACGACGTGCTGGCCGCCGTCCTGGAGGCGGGCGCGGAGGAGGTCAACGACCTCGGCGAGTCCTTCGAGGTCATCAGCGAGGCGGGCGATCTGGTCGAGGTGCGCACCGCGCTGCAGAAGGCGGGCATCGACTACGACTCGGCGGACGCGAACTTCGTCCCCACCATGCAGGTGGAGCTGGACGAGGAGGGCGCCCGCAAGATCTTCAAGCTGATCGACGCGCTGGAGGACAGCGACGACGTGCAGAACGTCTTCGCCAACTTCGACGTGTCCGACGACGTCATGGCCAAGGTCGAGGCCTGACCTTCCGGGCGTCCGAACCGGAGCCCGGTCCGGAGCCCGCTCCAGCGCCTGGTGCGGGGCCCGGCGCCGGCCCTCTTCCGTGTCGCCCTCCGGCGTTGTCGGTGGCAGCCGATAGCCTGCGGGAACAGGTGATCGAACGATCAGTGGACGGAAGGGGGCCGCGGTGCGCGTGCTCGGCGTGGACCCGGGGCTGACCCGCTGCGGTATCGGCGTGGTGGAGGGGACGGCCGGCCGCCCGCTGCGAATGGGCGGGGTCGGCGTCGTGCGGACCCCGGCCGACGCAGAGGTGCCCGACCGGCTGGTGCTCGTCGAGCGCGGCATAGAGGAGTGGCTGGAGGAGCACCGGCCCGACGTCGTAGCCGTGGAGCGCGTGTTCAGCCAGCACAACGTCCGCACCGTGATGGGCACCGCGCAGGCCAGTGCGGTCGCCATGCTCTGCGCGGCCCGGCGCGGCCTCCCGGTCGCCCTGCACACCCCCAGCGAGGTCAAGGCCGCCGTCACCGGCACCGGCCGGGCGGACAAGGCCCAGGTCGGTGCGATGGTCACCAGACTGCTGCGGCTGGAGGCCCCGCCCAAGCCCGCAGACGCCGCCGACGCCCTGGCACTGGCCATCTGCCACATCTGGCGCGCCCCCGCCCAGGACCGGCTCCAGCAGGCCAGGCTTCAGCAGGCCGGCCGCCAGCAGCTCCACCGCCGGCAGGCCCGCGCCGCCCGGGCCGCGTCCGCGGCGGCGGGAGCGGAACCGGCCCCGGCACCCGGGTCCGTGCCGCCTGCCGCACCCGCCCGGCGAACCCAGCTCACCCCGAAGGACAGCCGATGATCGCCTTCGTATCCGGACCGGTCGCCGCCCTCTCCCCGGACACCGCCGTGATCGAGGTCGGCGGAGTGGGCATGGCCCTTCACTGCACCCCCGCCACCCTCGCCGACCTGCGAGTCGGCGAGCACACCAGGCTGGCCACCTCGCTGGTGGTCCGCGAGGACTCCCTGACGCTCTACGGCTTCGCCGACGACGACGAGCGGCAGGTCTTCGAACTGCTCCAGACCGCCAGTGGCGTCGGCCCGCGGCTGGCCCAGGCCATGCTCGCGGTCCACCGCCCCGACGCGCTGCGGCTGGCGGTCTCCACCGGGGACGAGAAGGCGCTCACCGCCGTGCCGGGCATCGGGAAGAAGGGCGCGCAGAAGCTGCTGCTGGAGCTGAAGGACAGGCTCGGCGAGCCACTGGGCACCGGGGCCGCCGCGGCCGGGCGGGGCCCCGGCCCGGCCGCGGGCGAGCCCGGCTGGCGTGAGCAGCTCCATGCCGCCCTGGTGGGCCTGGGCTACGCCCCCCGCGAGGCCGAGGACGCGGTCACCGCCGTCACCCCGCAGGCCGAGGCGGTGCTGGCCGAGGGCGGCCGGCCGCCGGTGCCGCAGCTCCTCCGCGCCGCCCTGCAGACCCTCAACCGCGCACGCTGAGAAGCCGGTCCGTGCCGCCGCGGCGGCACGGACCGGCCACGGACCGACGAGAGACCGACCATGACGCCGCACTCCCCGCCCCGCTCCCGTACCACGGACCAGACCCCCGCCCTGACCGTCGACCCGAACACCCTCCCGGCCACCGCGCGGGCAGCCGGTCCGGTGGCCGGCGGCCCGAGGAGGCCGACATGACCTGGGATGACCACTCGGGCCACGCCGACGGAAGCGCGGAGCGCCTGGTCGGAGCCACCGCCGACGGCGAGGACACCGCCGTCGAGGCCGCGCTGCGCCCCAAGGACCTGGCGGAGTTCGTCGGGCAGGCCAAGGTGCGCGAGCAGCTCGACCTGGTGCTGCGCGCCGCACGCGCCCGCGGCGCCACCGCCGACCACGTGCTGCTCTCCGGCGCCCCCGGTCTGGGCAAGACCACCCTGTCCATGATCATCGCGGCGGAGATGGGCGCCCCCATCCGCATCACCTCCGGACCGGCCATCCAGCACGCCGGGGACCTGGCAGCGATCCTCTCCTCCCTCACCGAGGGAGAGGTCCTCTTCCTCGACGAGATCCACCGCATGTCGCGGCCCGCCGAGGAGATGCTCTACATGGCGATGGAGGACTTCCGCGTCGACGTCATCGTCGGCAAGGGCCCCGGCGCCACCGCCATCCCCCTGGAGCTGCCCCCCTTCACCCTGGTCGGCGCCACCACCAGGGCGGGCCTGCTGCCGCCGCCGCTGCGCGACCGCTTCGGCTTCACCGCCCACATGGAGTTCTACGAGCCGGCCGAGCTGGAGCAGGTCATCCACCGCTCCGCCCGGCTGCTGGACGTGGAGATAGACGCCGAGGGCGCCGCCGAGATCGCCGGCCGCTCCCGCGGCACCCCCCGTATCGCCAACCGGCTGCTGCGCCGGGTGCGCGACTACGCCCAGGTCAGGGCCGACGGAGTGATCACCCGGGAGATCGCCGGACAGGCCCTGGCGGTCTACGAGGTGGACGACCGCGGCCTGGACCGACTGGACCGGGCGGTGCTGGACTCCCTGCTCAGGCTGTTCGGCGGCGGCCCGGTCGGCCTGTCCACGCTGGCGGTCGCGGTGGGGGAGGAGCGCGAGACGGTGGAGGAGGTCGCCGAGCCGTTCCTCGTCCGGGAGGGGCTGCTGGCCCGCACCCCCCGGGGCCGGATCGCCACTCCCGCCGCATGGGAGCACATGGGACTCACCCCGCCCCGGCAGCCGTCGGCGTCCGCTCGGGGAGGGCCGGGCCAACCCGGTCTCTTCGGGTCGTGACGGCGTGCGAACTCGCCCCTGGCGGAACCTCAGTGCGATGCTTGACGTTGTTCCCCAGGCGCGGGCTCGCTTAGACTCCGCCGACGCCTTCCGTCCCGGAGGGCATGACCACCCCCGAATACCAGGCCGCCTGCCAGCGGTCGTGTGAAGGAAACCTTCCGCCGTGGATATTGGACTTCTCCTCCCCTTCATCATCCTCATCGGGGCCATGCTCCTGATGACGCGCTCGGCCAAGAAGAAGCAGCAGCAGGCCATGCATATGCGCGACCGGATGGAGCCAGGCACCGGCATCCGTACGATCGGTGGCATGTACGCGTTGGTGAAGGAGGTCCACTCCGACACGGTTCTCCTGGAGGTCGCGCCGGGCGTACACGCGGTCTACGCCAAGAACGCCATCGGCGCGGTGCTGGAGGCCGACGAGTACGAGCGCATCGTCAACGGCGAACCGGACCACGACACGGACACCCCCGTCGTCCCGGACGACGCCTCCTCGCTGGTCTCGGACGGCGGCGCGGGCAAGACCGACCTGAGCAAGACGGACTCCTCCGCCGACGATGCGGAGACCGGGGACGCCAAGGGGAAGGGCGACACCGACTCCAGGTGAGTCGCCCCGCCGCCGGCCCCGACGGGCCCGGCGGTGCCGCACGTCCTTACGACCACTTCGCGCGCCGCGCGGCGACCATTCGAGCGCGGGCGGTTGGACAGGGAGATACGAGAAGGTGGCAGCACCGAAGAAAGGTCGCAGATCACCGGGCACCCAGGGACGGTCGTGGCGCTCCCTGGCGCTCATCCTGGTGGCCATGGTGGCGCTCACCGGAGGCATGTTCCTCTCCGGGCACACCACGCCCCGCCTGGGCATCGACCTCGCCGGCGGCACGAGTATCACGCTCACGGCCAAGGCCCAGCCGGGCAAGGAGGAGGCGATCAACGAGACCAACATGAACACCGCCGTCTCCATCATCGAGCGGCGGGTCAACGGTCTGGGCGTCGCCGAGGCCGAGGTGCGGACGCAGGGTGCCGAGAACATCGTCGTCAACATCCCGCGGGGCACCGACGAGAAGCAGGCCCGCGAGCAGGTCGGCACCACCGCCCAGCTCGCGTTCCGCCCGGTCCTCACCGTCGCGTCCGGAGCCCCGGCCCAGCCGGAGCCCTCGGCAAGCCCGTCCGGCGCCGCCGGTGAGAAGGACGAGAAGCCACAGGACGCCGAGGAGGCGACGGACGGCGAGAAGTCGGGCGACTCCTCCGCGACCCCCTCGCCCGGGGCATCCACCCAGGGCCGCGCCGTCACCGAGGACCTGCTGGCCGACGGCTCCGAGTCGCCCACCCCCTCGGCCTCCGCGTCCGGGGACGAGAAGGCCGAGGAGCCCGCCGACCCCGAGCCCTCGCAGCCGGCCCCGGTACCGGACGCCGGCGTACCGGCCGACCTGCAGAAGAAGCTCGACGCGCTGAAGTGCGCCACCGACGAGGGCCGGTCCAAGGCGAGCCGGGCCGCCGCCCAGGCGGAGAGCTCCGACTCCGTCGTCTCATGTGACGAGAGCGGGTTCTACAAGTACGCGCTCGGCCCCGTCGCCGTCCCCGGCACCGACGTCACCGACGCCGCCGCCCTCTTCGACGACCAGCGCGCCCAGGGCTGGATCGTCACCATGGAGTTCGACTCCGACGGCGCCGAGAAGTTCGCCGACATCACCGAGGAGCTCTCCACCCAGGCCGAGCCGCGCAACCAGTTCGCGATCGTGCTGGACGGCGAGGTCGTCTCCGCCCCCCGCGTCTCCGAGCGGCTCGGCGGCGGCAGCGCCGAGATCTCCGGCAGCTTCAACCAGCAGTCCGCCGAGGAACTGGCCAACATCCTCTCCTACGGCGCCCTGCCGCTCTCCTTCGAGGAGAGCAACGTGACCACCATCTCGCCCACGCTCGGCTCCGAGCAGCTCAAGGCGGGTCTGATCGCCGGGGCCATCGGCCTGGTGCTGGTCGTCGCGTACCTGCTCTTCTACTACCGGGTGCTGGCGCTGGTGGCGATCTCCAGCCTGGTGGCCGCGGCCGCCCTCACCTACGTGATCATGACTCTGCTCGGCCCGGCCATCGGCTTCGCGCTGAGCCTGCCGGCCATCTGCGGCGCCATCGTGGCCATCGGCATCACCACGGACTCCTTCATCGTCTACTTCGAGAGGATCCGCGACGAGATCCGCGAGGGCCGCTCCATCCGGGCCGCCTTCGAGCGGGCCTGGCCGAGCGCCCGGCGGACCATCCTGGTCTCCGACGTGGTCTCGATCATCGCCGCGATCGTGCTGTTCATCGTCTCGATCGGATCGGTCCAGGGCTTCGCCTTCGTGCTCGGCCTGACGACCGCGCTGGACCTGGCCATCGTCTTCCTGCTCACCAAGCCGATGATGACGATCATGGCCGGCCGCAGGTTCTTCACCAGCGGCCATCCGTGGTCCGGACTCGACCCGAAGCGGCTCGGGGTCACCCCGCCGCTGTACCGGGGCCGCCGCGCCGCGGTCGCCGCCCCCGCCGAACCGAAGGAGGCCTGAGATGTCAAGATTCGGTGATCTCGGCGGCAAGCTGTACCGCGGAGAGGCCAGCTACGACTTCGTCGGCAGGCGGAAGCTCTGGTACGGCGTCACGCTGATGCTGATGCTGATCTCTCTGGTGGGCCTGGGGGCCCGCGGCCTGTACATGGGCATCGAGTTCCAGGGCGGTGCCGTCTTCACCACCCCGCCCACCCAGATGTCGATCGAGGACGCGCGCGAGACCACCCAGGAGGTCTCCGGGACCGAGCCCCGCATCCAGGAGCTGGGCAGTGGCGCGCTGCGCATCCAGGTCACCGGGCTGGACAACGAGCAGTCGGAGAAGACCCGCGCGGCCCTCGCCGACGAGCTCGGCCTCAAGCCACAGGAACTGGACGCCGAACTGGTGGGCCCGAGCTGGGGCGACCAGATGAGCAGCAAGGCGATCCAGGGCCTGGTCGTCTTCCTGATCCTGGTCAGCGTCTACCTGGCCATCGCCTTCGAGTGGCGGATGGCGGTGGGCGCCATGGGCGCCCTGGTCCACGACCTGGTCGTCACCATCGGCGTCTACGCCATCGTCGGCTTCGAGGTGACCCCGGGCACGGTGGTCGGCGTCCTGACGATTCTCAGCTACTCGCTGTACGACACGGTGGTGGTCTTCGACAAGGTCAAGGAGAAGACCCGCGGCCTGCTCAAGCAGAACCGCCACACCTACGGCGAGCTGGCCAACCTCGGCGTCAACGCCACCGTGATCCGCTCCGTCAACACCTCGGTGGTCGCCCTGCTGCCGGTGGCCGGACTGCTGTTCATCGGCACCGGCCTGCTCGGCGGCGGCATGCTCAAGGACATCTCGCTGTCGCTGTTCATCGGCCTTGCCGCCGGTACGTTCTCCTCCATCTTCATCGCCACCCCGATCGTGGTGGACCTCAAGCTCCGCTCGCCGGAGATCAAGGCCCACGACCGGCGGACGCTGGCCAAGCGGGCCAAGGGCGGCGACGGAACCGAGGACGCCGAGGAGGCGGGCGAGAACGCGACCTCCGGTACGCGGCGGGCCGCGGAGCCGACCGCCGCGGCGGCCGGGTCCGTCG
Organism: Streptomyces shinuiensis; assembly: GCF_043660855.1. NCBI lineage: Bacteria > Bacillati > Actinomycetota > Actinomycetes > Kitasatosporales > Streptomycetaceae > Streptomyces > Streptomyces shinuiensis. The sequence goes on from NZ_JBIHML010000001.1 coordinate 5,064,833, forward strand.
GCGGGCCCCGCTCGCCGGAGTCCGGCAGCCGCGGGCGCCCCTCCGGACGGCGGCGATGACCCGATGATCTCCGTCACGGCCGACTTCGAGAGACTGCGCGGCCTGCTGCTCAGCAGGATCCGCGACGTGCCCGACTACCCCAAGCCGGGAGTGCTGTTCAAGGACATCACCCCGCTCCTGGCCGATCCCGAGGCATTCAACGCCCTCACCGACGCGCTGGCCGGCCTCGCCCGGGAGCGCGGCGCCACCAAGGTGGTCGGCCTTGAGGCGCGCGGCTTCATCCTGGCCGCCCCGGCGGCGGTGCGGGCGGGTGTCGGCTTCATCCCCGTGCGCAAGGCGGGCAAGTTGCCCGGCGCCACCCTGTCGCAGGCGTACGAGCTGGAGTACGGCAGCGCCGAGATCGAGATCCACGCCGAGGACCTCACCGCCGAGGACCGGGTGCTGGTGATCGACGACGTGCTGGCCACCGGCGGCACCGCCGAGGCGTCGCTGCGCCTGATCCGCCGCTCCGGGGCGCAGGTCGCCGGGGTCGCGGTCCTGATGGAGCTGGGCTTCCTGCCCGGCCGGACCAGACTGGAGGCCGCTCTGGAAGGCGCTCCGCTGGACGTCGTGATCACCGTCTGAGAGCAGCCGGTGCCACCGCGGCACCGGCCTCGCGCGGGGGATGGCCCGGAGCACTCCGGGCCATCCCCCGCGTCGCGTCCGGCCCTCCGTCTGTGACACCCTCGAAGACGCCTGACACCCGACACCGCCCCGCACCGGCGCCCGGCTCGTTCCGGGGCCGGGGTGGATACCATGGCAGTCCGGCCTGTTCCCGGCCGGAACCGCCCTCCGCACGCCGGGACCGGCGAGGAGGGGCCCACCGAGGAGTTGCCCTTGCCAGACGAGGCCAAGCCGCTCACCACAGCGCAGCAGCAGGACACCGGCAGGCCGGCGAAGCCCTCCACGGCAGGCGCCACCGCGGCCGGGAAGCGCGGCGGCACCCCCAAACCGTCGCCGTCCACCGCCCCGCCCGCGGGCGGGAAGCGCGACGACGCGGCCTCCCGGGACAAGGTCTCGGCCACCCGCGCGGTCTCGGGCGTCTCCGGGCGCTCGGGCTCCTCCAACCGCGTCCGCGCCCGCCTGGCCCGCCTGGGCGTCCAGCGCTCCAGCCCCTACAACCCCGTGCTGGAACCGCTGCTGCGGATCGTCCGGAGCAACGACCCCAAGGCCGACACCGCCACGCTGCGGCAGATCGAGCGCGCCTACCAGGTCGCCGAGCGGTGGCACCGAGGGCAGAAGCGCAAGAGCGGCGACCCGTACATCACCCACCCGCTGGCCGTCACCACCATCCTCGCCGAGCTGGGCATGGACCCGGCCACCCTGATGGCGGGCCTGCTGCACGACACGGTGGAGGACACCGAGTACGGCCTGGACACCCTGCGCCGCGACTTCGGCGACCAGGTGGCCCTGCTGGTGGACGGCGTCACCAAGCTGGACAAGGTCAAGTTCGGCGAGGCGGCCCAGGCCGAGACGGTCCGCAAGATGGTCGTCGCCATGGCCAAGGACCCGCGGGTGCTGGTCATCAAGCTCGCCGACCGCCTGCACAACATGCGCACCATGCGTTACCTCAAGCGGGAGAAGCAGGAGCAGAAGGCCCGCGAGACGCTGGAGATCTACGCTCCGCTCGCCCACCGCCTGGGCATGAACACCATCAAGTGGGAGCTGGAGGACCTCGCCTTCGCGATCCTCTACCCCAAGATGTACGACGAGATCGTCCGCCTGGTCGCCGAGCGCGCCCCCAAGCGCGACGAGTACCTGGCGACCGTCATCGACGAGGTCCAGACCGACCTGCGCGGCGCCCGCATCAAGGCGACCGTCACCGGCCGCCCCAAGCACTACTACAGCGTCTACCAGAAGATGATCGTGCGGGGCCGTGACTTCGCCGAGATCTACGACCTGGTGGGCATCCGTGTCCTGGTCGACACCGTCCGCGACTGCTACGCGGCGCTGGGGACCGTCCACGCCCGGTGGAACCCGGTGCCGGGGCGGTTCAAGGACTACATCGCGATGCCCAAGTTCAACATGTACCAGTCGCTGCACACGACGGTCATCGGGCCCGGCGGCAAGCCGGTCGAGCTGCAGATCCGCACCTACGACATGCACCGCCGCGCCGAGTACGGCATCGCCGCGCACTGGAAGTACAAGCAGGAGGCCGTCGCCGGCGCCTCCAAGGTCCGCACCGACGCGCCCGCGAAGAAGGGCGACGCCGTCAACGACATGGCGTGGCTTCGGCAGCTGCTGGACTGGCAGAAGGAGACCGAGGACCCGGGCGAGTTCCTGGAGTCGCTGCGCTTCGACCTCTCGCGCAACGAGGTCTTCGTCTTCACGCCCAAGGGCGACGTCATAGCGCTGCCGGCGGGCGCCACCCCCGTGGACTTCGCCTACGCCGTCCACACCGAGGTCGGCCACCGCACCATCGGCGCCCGCGTCAACGGGCGCCTGGTGCCGCTGGAGTCCACCCTGGACAACGGCGACCTGGTGGAGGTCTTCACCTCCAAGTCGCCCGGCGCCGCCCCCTCCCGCGACTGGCTGAGCTTCGTCAAGTCCCCGCGCGCCCGCAACAAGATCCGCGCCTGGTTCTCCAAGGAGCGCCGCGAGGAGGCCATCGAGCAGGGCAAGGACGCCATCGTGCGGGCCATGCGCAAGCAGAACCTGCCGATCCAGCGAATCCTCACCGGCGACTCCCTGGTCACGCAGGCGCACGAGATGCGCTACCCCGACATCTCGGCGCTCTACGCCGCCATCGGTGAGGGCCACGTCTCCGCGCAGAACGTCGTCCAGAAGCTGATCCAGGCCATCGGCGGCGAGGAGGCCGCCAACGAGGACATCGCCGAGACCGCCCCGCCCCTGCGCCGCCGCACCAAGCGGCGCTCCAGCGCGGACCCGGGCGTGATCGTCAAGGGCGTGGAGGACGTCTGGGTCAAGCTGGCCCGCTGCTGCACCCCCGTGCCCGGCGACCCGATCCTCGGGTTCGTCACCCGCGGCAACGGCGTCTCCGTCCACCGTGCCGACTGCGTCAACGTCGACTCGCTCTCGCGCGAGCCGGAGCGGATGCTGGAGGTCGAGTGGGCACCGACCCAGTCCTCGGTCTTCCTGGTCGCCATCCAGGTCGAGGCGCTGGACCGCTCCCGGCTGCTGTCGGACGTCACCCGCGTGCTGTCCGACCAGCACGTCAACATCCTCTCCGCGGCCGTCCAGACATCCCGGGACCGGGTGGCCATCTCCCGCTTCACCTTCGAGATGGGCGACCCCAAGCACCTGGGGCACGTGCTGAAGGCGGTACGCGGGGTGGAGGGCGTCTACGACGTCTACCGCGTCACATCGGCCCGCCGGTCGTAGCCCGGCGCGCACACGGGGGCGGCCCCGGCGCCTTCACTTTCGAAGGCGCCGGGGCCGCCCCCGTGCGTGTTCCGCTTCCTCAGCCGCTGAACTCCCGCAGTCCCTTGAGGGCCTGGTCCAGCAGGGCCTGCCGGCCCTCGAGCTCCCGCTCCAGCTTCTGGGCCTTGGCGGTGTTCCCGGCCGCGCGGGCCTTGTCGATCTGCGCGCGGAGCTTGTCCACGGCGTCCTGGAGCTGGCCGGTCAGCCCCTCCGCCCGCGCCCTGGCCTCGGGGTTGGTACGGCGCCACTCGGCCTCCTCGGCCTCCTGGATCGCCCGCTCCACCGCGTGTATCCGGCCCTCGATCCCGGCCCGGGCGTCCCGGGGCACGTGGCCGACGGCGTCCCAGCGCTCGTTGATCGCGCGGAAGGCCGCGCGGGCCGCCTTCAGGTCGGTGACCGGGAGCAGCTTCTCCGCCTCGGAGGCCAGCTCCTCCTTGCGGGCCAGGTTCTCCCGCTGCTCGGCGTCCCGCTCGGCGAAGACCTCGCCGCGGGCGGCGAAGAAGACGTCCTGGGCGCCGCGGAAGCGCTGCCACAGCTTGTCCTCGTGCTCGCGCTGGGCCCGGCCCGCGGCCTTCCAGTCCTGCATCAGCTCGCGGTAGCGGGCGGCCGTCGGTCCCCAGTCCGTCGAGCCGGACAGGGCCTCGGCCTCGGCGACCAGCTTCTCCTTGCGCCGCCGGGCCTCCTCGCGCTGCGCGTCCAGCGACGCGAAGTGGGCCTTGCGGCGCTTGGAGAAGGCCGAGCGGGCGTGCGAGAAGCGGTGCCACAGCTCGTCGTCGGACTTGCGGTCCAGCCGGGGCAGGCCCTTCCAGGTGTCCACCAGGGCGCGCAGCCGCTCCCCGGCGGCCCGCCACTGGTCGCTGGCGGCGAGCTCCTCGGCCTCGGCGACCAGCGCCTCCTTGGCCTTGCGCGCCTCCTCGGCCTGCCGGGCCCGGGCCGCCCTGCGCTCCTCCCGGCGGGTCTCGATCAGCTCGGTGAGCTGGTCCAGCCGCCTGCCCAGAGCCTCCAGATCGCCCACCGCGTGCGCCTCTTCGACCTGCTGACGCAGGTGCCCGACGGCGGTCAGGGCGTCCTTGGCCGACAGGTCGGTGGTCTTCACCCGGCGCTCAAGGAGGTCGATCTCCACGACCAGGCCGTCGTACTTGCGCTCGAAGTAGGCCAGGGCCTCCTCGGGGGCTCCGGCCTGCCACGAACCGACGGCCTTCTCGCCGTCGGCGGTACGCACGTAAACGGTCCCCGTCTCATCGACGCGGCCCCACGGGTCGCTGCTCACAGCGCCTCCTCCACATGATGCCGACGGGAGGCGTGCGCTCCCCGGCATCGTCCACAGTTGTCATACGGCCGGCGGCCGGATGCGACCGGCCCGGCCGGAGGGTTTGCCCGACCATCGGCGCAGGCACCCTGTACAACGCCCAACATAGGCGACCGGTGCCCGCCCTGTCCGCATCCCGGGCGACCGAAATCCGGGTGCGCGGCCGCCCGGAGCGGCCGCCGGGCACGGGCGCGGCACCGGCCGCCGGGATCACTTCTTCCGCACCGTCGCGCTGTCGATCACCACGGTCGCGTTCGGCTTGGTGTTGCCCGTCTGCGGGTCCGGCGTCATACCGGCGTCGGCGATCTTCTTCAGCACGTCCATGCCCTCGGTGACGGTGCCGAAGGGGGTGTAGTCCGGTGGGAGCGGGCTGTCCTCGTAGACCAGGAAGAACTGGCTGCCGCCGCTGTCCCGCCCCTCCTTGGTCTGGGCGTTGTACCGGTTGGCCATGGCGACCGTGCCCGCCGGATAGGTGCCCTTCTCCACCTTCGGGTCGTCGAGGTTCTCGTCCGGGATCGAGTAGCCGGGCTGCTGGACCTTGCCGTCCTTCGACATGCCGGTGCCGGTGCCGGTCGGGTCGCCGCACTGCAGCACGTGGATGCCCTGGTCGACCAGGCGGTGGCACGGGGAGTGGTCGAGATAGCCCTCGCCGGTCAGGAACTCGAAGGAGTTCACCGTGCGCGGCGTCTTGGCGGCGTCCATCTCGATCTCGATGTCGCCGCAGGTGGTCTCCAGCTTCATCGTGTAGGTGGCCGAGGTGTCGATCGACATCTTCGGCTCCTTCTTCCAGTGCTTCTCGCTCGGCTCGCCCTTCGCCGGCTTCTCGCACGGGTCCGGGGCCTTGCTGGTGGGCGGGGCGGAGGGCTCGGCGGAGGCGTTGTCGGTCTTCTCGTCGTCCGCCGCCAGGCCGCCCGCGGCCGCGTAGGCGCCGCCGGCCGCCAGGACCAGGGCCAGGCCGCCCGCGATGGAGGCGTTGCGGATCCGCCCCTTGCGCCGTGCCTCGGCCCGCCTCTGCTGCTGACGCAGGTACTTCTCGCGGGCGAGCTGCTTGCGCCGCTGCTCACTGCTGACCACGGATCGTCTCCTTCGAATCCTTGGGGGCGTCTGTACGAGGCGTGCGTACGCACACGTGTGCCACAGCTTGGGCCGTACGGTATACGGGATACGGGTTCGCGGGCTCCGTCCCGTCGCCGGTAGGCTCTGTAACCGCTGCCGGTGGCCGGTGCGACGGCCGCGGCATCCCCTGCCGGACGACCGAAGGACGATCGTGCTCATTGCCGGGTTTCCCGCCGGGGCCTGGGGGACCAACTGCTATCTGGTCGCCCCCGCCGCAGGCGAGGAGTGCGTGATCATCGACCCGGGCCACCAGGCCGCCGAAGGCGTCGGGGAGGCCATGGCCAGGCACCGCCTCAAGCCGGTCGCGGTCGTCCTCACCCACGGCCACATCGACCACGTGGCCTCCGTGGTCCCGGTGTGCGGCGCGCACGACGTGCCCGCCTGGATCCACCCGGAGGACCGGGAGATGATGAGCGATCCCGAGAAGTGGCTGGGCCGCTCCATCGGGCAGCCGCTGATGGGTGAGCTCTCCGTTGGGGAGCCGGACGACGTGCAGGAGCTGGCCGACGGGGCCGTGCTGTCCCTGGCCGGACTGGATCTGACCGTCTCGCACGCGCCGGGCCATACCAGGGGGTCGGTGACCTTCCGGACGCCCGGGCAGGCCGACGTCCCGCCGGTGCTGTTCTCGGGCGACCTGCTGTTCGCCGGCTCCATCGGACGCACCGACCTGCCCGGCGGCGACCACGCCGAGATCCTGCGGTCGCTGGCACGCGTGTGCCTGCCCCTGGACGACTCGACCGTGGTGCTGTCCGGCCACGGCCCCCAGACCACCATCGGCCGCGAACGCGCCACCAACCCGTTCCTGCGGGAGGTGGCCGCAGGCGGCCCGTTCGGAACGGAAGGCGGCACCGCCGCCCCGCGACGAGGAATGTGACGACGAAGAAGACGTGAGCACCTTCTCCGCCCCCAGGGGCACCTACGACCTGATCCCCCCGGAGTCGGCCGACTACCTGGCGGTGCGCGAGGCGATCGCCGCGCCGCTGCGGCGAGCCGGCTACGGCTACATCGAGACGCCCGGCTTCGAGAACGTCGAGCTGTTCGCCCGCGGTGTCGGCGAGTCCACCGACATCGTGACCAAGGAGATGTACACCCTCACCACCAAGGGCGGCAGCCGTCTGGCGCTGCGCCCCGAGGGCACCGCGCCGGTCGTCCGCGCCGTACTGGAGCACAACCTGCACCGCGGCGCGCTGCCGGTGAAGGTCTGGTACTCCGGCTCGCAGTACCGCTACGAGCGCCCCCAGGCCGGCCGCTACCGGCACTTCTCCCAGGTCGGCGCCGAGGCCCTGGGCGCCGAGGACCCGGCCCTGGACGCCGAGCTGATCATCCTGGCCGTGGACGCGTACCGTTCGCTGGGGCTGCGGAACTTCCGGCTGCTGCTGAACTCCCTGGGCGACCGCGAGTGCCGCCCGGTCTACCGCGCGGCCCTCCAGGACTTCCTGCGCGGACTCGACCTGGACGAGGACACCCGCGCCCGCGTCGAGATCAACCCGCTGCGCGTGCTGGACGACAAGCGCGAGGCCGTCCAGAAGCAGCTCGCCGGCGCGCCGATGATGCCCGACCACCTGTGTGAGGCGTGCAAGGAGTACCACGAGCAGGTGCGCGGGCTGCTGACGGCGGCCGGGGTGGAGTTCGAGGACGACCAGAAGCTGGTGCGCGGCCTGGACTACTACACCCGCACCACCTTCGAGTTCGTCCACGACGGGCTCGGCTCGCAGTCCGCCGTCGGCGGCGGCGGCCGCTACGACGGTCTGTCGGAGATGCTCGGCGGCCCGCCGCTGCCCTCGGTGGGCTGGGCGCTGGGCGTGGACCGCACGGTCCTGGCCCTGCGGGCCGAGGGCGTGGAGCCCCCGGCGCCCTCGCGTACCCAGGTCTTCGCCGTACCGCTGGGGGAGGAGGCGCGGCGCGCGCTGTTCGGCGTGGTCACCGAACTGCGCAGGCAGGGGATCGCGACGGACTTCGCGTACGGCGGCCGCGGTCTGAAGAACGGCATGAAGTCGGCCAACCGCTCGGGGGCGGCGTACGCCGTCGTGGCCGGGGAGCGGGATCTGGCCGAGGGGGCCGTCCAGGTCAAGGACCTCGACAGCGGCGAGCAGGTCCCGGTGCCGCTGGACGGTGTGGTGGCGGAACTGCGACGGAAGCTCGCCTGACTCGTTGTGCGTTGTGCACAATGAAGAACCCACCTGAGACGACAGGATGACTCGACCATGACGACGACCACGGCACCCCGGGACGAAGCGGCCCGCACCGGCGACGACGGCGACGGGCCGCCCGCGCGGGGCGCCGTGGGCGCGGGCCGCGCCTACGCCCTGCTGCTGGTGATCACCGGCCTGGCCGGGGTGCTCGCCGCCTGGGTGATCACGGTCGACAAGTTCAGGCTGCTGGAGGCCAGGCTCGCCGGGGACACGCTGGACATGGCGTGCGACCTGAACCCGGTCGTCTCCTGCGGCAGCGTTATGGAGAGCGCGCAGGCCGAGGTCTTCGGCTTCCCCAACCCGGTGCTCGGCCTGGTCACCTACGGCATGATCGTCGCCGTCGGCATGGGCCTGCTGGCCGGGGCGCGCTTCCCCCGCTGGTACTGGCTGACCATGAACGCCGGCATGCTCTTCGGCGTCGGCTTCTGCACCTGGCTGATGTACCAGTCGCTGTACAACATCGGCGCGCTGTGCCTGTGGTGCAACCTGGCCTGGGTCGCCACGCTGCTGATGTTCTGGTACACGACCTTCCGCAACATCCACAACGGCTTCCTGCCCGCCCCGGCCTGGCTGCGCGAGGGAGTGCGGGAGTTCCACTGGGTGATCCCGGCGGTCCACATCGGCATCATCGGCATGCTGATCCTGACCCGCTGGTGGAATTTCTGGACGAGCTGAACCGCGAACGGCCGAGGGGCCGCTCCGCGCCGGCACCGGCGCGGAGCGGCCCCTCGGCCCCTCGGCCCCTCGGCCCCTCGGCCCCTCGGCCCCTCGGCCCCTCGGCCCCTCGGCCCCTCGGCCCCTCGGCCGTTCGGTCCGGGTGCGCGGGCGCTGCCGGTACGGCTGTCGGCGGCGTGACCTAGGGTTGCGTTCCGTGGAACCGGATCTGTTCACCGCCGCCGCCGAGGAGCGCCAGGAGAAGGACCCGTCCGCCTCTCCCCTGGCGGTCCGGATGCGCCCGCGCACCCTCGACGAGGTCGTCGGCCAGCAGCACCTGCTGCGCCCGGGCTCCCCGCTGCGCCGCCTGGTCGGTGAGGGCGGGAAGGGGCCCGCGGGGCCGTCGTCGGTGATCCTGTGGGGGCCGCCGGGCACCGGCAAGACGACTCTGGCCTACGTGGTCAGCAAGGCCACCGACAAGCGCTTCACGGAGCTGTCGGCCATCACCGCCGGGGTCAAGGAGGTCCGGGCCGTCATCGACGGCGCGCGGCGCTCGTCGGGCGCCTACGGCAAGGACACCGTGCTGTTCCTGGACGAGATCCACCGCTTCAGCAAGGCGCAGCAGGACTCGCTGCTGCCGGCCGTGGAGAACCGCTGGGTCACCCTCATCGCGGCGACGACGGAGAACCCGTACTTCTCGGTGATCTCCCCGCTGCTGTCCCGCTCGCTGCTGCTCACCCTGGAGCCGCTGACAGACGGGGACCTGCGCGGGCTGCTGCGCCGCGCGGTCGCCGACGAGCGCGGGCTGGGCGGGGCGGTGGCGCTGGTGGAGGACGCCGAGGCGCATCTGCTGCGGATGGCCGGCGGCGACGCGCGCCGGGCACTCACCGCGCTGGAGGCGGGTGCGGGCGCGGCCCTGGACAAGGGCGAGCGGGAGATCACCCTGGCGACGCTGGAGGAGGCCGTCGACCGGGCGGCGGTGAAGTACGACCGCGACGGCGACCAGCACTACGACGTGGCCAGCGCGCTCATCAAGTCCATCCGCGGCTCGGACGTGGACGCGGCCCTGCACTACCTGGCCCGGATGATCGAGGCGGGGGAGGACCCGCGGTTCATCGCCCGGCGGCTGATGATCTCCGCCAGTGAGGACATCGGCCTGGCCGACCCCACGGCCCTGCAGACCGCCGTGGCCGCGGCCCAGGCGGTGGCGATGATCGGCTTCCCCGAGGCGCGGATCACGCTCGCCCAGGCGACCGTCGCCCTGGCCCTCGCCCCGAAGTCCAACGCCGCCTACCTGGCGGTCGACGCGGCCCTGGCGGACGTACGGGCGGGCCTGGCCGGTCCCGTGCCGCGGCATCTGCGCGACGGTCACTACCAGGGCGCACGGAAGACGGGCCACGGCGAGGGGTACCGGTACCCGCACGACATGCCCGGCGGCATCGCCGCGCAGCAGTACGCCCCGGACGGCGTCCACGGCAGGCGCTACTACGAGCCGACGCGGTACGGGGCGGAGGCCCGGTACGCCGAGGTGGCGGAGCGGGTGCGGGCCCGGCTGCGGGAGGAGGGGGCGCCGCCGGACCAGCCCTGAGAGTCCGCCGGCGCCGTGGTGCCCGGCCCGGTCAGGGAGCGGAGCCCGCCTCGAGCAGCGCCCGGATCGCGTGGCGCAGCCCGGGGACGTCCCGCACCGGCCGGGGGAAGTCGAAGAGGGCGTCGAGGCTCCGCCCGTCCGCGCGGAACCGTACCCGCAGCCCGAAGCGGTCCACAGCCACGGGCACCACCGCCTCCAGGGCGCCGCGGGTCCGCCCCCGCTCGCCCAGCAGCGAGCACAGCCCGCGCAGCAGGTCGTCGTGGGCGGCGGCGAGGTGCTGCAGGAGTTCGGCCTCGTGGCGTGCCAGGGGGTCGGGTGACGCGGCGGCGAACTCGTCCGGCTCGACGTGCCCCTCGCCCCGCAGGTCGCCGATCCACCCCTCGCCGACCTCCAGCCGCAGCGGTGTCCACACGGGGCCCGGGAAGGGCCCCGAGGGGTGCCGCTCGGCCATCAGCCGGGCGCAGGCCGCCCGCTCGCAGCCGGACACGGGGGTGAGCCAGCCCGCCACCCTGGCCCGGCCGCGGACGCGGTGGGGCACCGCGACGGGGGCCACATCGGTGATCTCCATCACGGCGGCCGGATCGCCGTCCCGGGCGTGGGCCGCGGCCCGGGCGGCCGGGGAGCCGGCCGGGACCAGCAGGAGCACGTCCCCCTCGGGGGTGACGGCGCGGGCCTCGCAGCCGCCCTGGCCCGGCCATTCCGGATCGCCCAGGTCCGCACCGGGAATGACCAGGGCGGCCGAGGCGTTCGACTCGACGAGGGTACGCATCCGCTCGGCGGCTCCCGGCCGCCGTATGCCAGGCTCAGCCTCGGGACGCGGCTGACCCCTCCCCGCGCTCTCCGCCCCGGCGGCGCCGCCGGGGCGGCCGCCGTGTGCGGAACCGGTGCCGGGCAGGGGGCTCCCAGGTCGAAACACGCGTTCTCCTTCGCTAAGGTTAGGCTCGCCTAAATTACATGGAGGTCCGTTCAACGTGAACCAGTCGCGTCCCAAGGTCAAGAAGTCGCGTGCGCTCGGCATCGCGCTGACCCCGAAGGCCGTGAAGTACTTCGAGCAGCGCCCGTACCCGCCGGGCGAGCACGGCCGGGGCCGCAAGCAGAACAGCGACTACAAGGTCCGCCTGCTGGAGAAGCAGCGGCTGCGCGCCCAGTACGACATCAGCGAGCGTCAGATGGCCCGCGCCTACGACCGCGCCCGCAAGACAGAGGGCAAGACGGGCGAGGCCCTGGTCGTCGAGCTGGAGCGCCGCCTGGACGCGCTCGTCCTGCGCTCGGGGATCGCCCGCACCGTCTACCAGGCCCGCCAGATGGTCGTGCACGGCCACATCGAGGTCAACGGCCGCAAGGTCGACAAGCCCTCCTTCCGCGTCCGCCCGGACGACGTGGTGTCCGTCCGCGAGCGCAGCCGCGCCAAGCACCCCTTCCTGGTGGCGCGCGAGGGCGGCTACGCGCCCGACGGTGAGACCCCGCGCTACCTCCAGGTCAACCTCCAGGCGCTGGCCTTCCGCCTGGACCGCGACCCGAACCGCAAGGAGATCCCGGTCGTCTGCGACGAGCAGCTCGTCGTCGAGTACTACGCCCGCTGACCCGGCGCCGCGCCCGTACCGCCCGCCCCGGGCGGCGCGGACGCCCCGGACCTCCCGGTCCCCGGCCCTCCTGACGCACCGCGCGGCAGGAGGGCCGCGGTGTACCCCGCGCCGGCGCGGGGACGCGGGCGGGGGCGTCCCCGCCCGCCGGGCCGCAAGGAATGCGGTACGGGCGACGGCCCGCGGCGCGATAAGGTCGGTATCCGCCGTCGCACCCGTGAGACCGGTGGGCAGGTACCCCCACGAACCGCAGGACGCGGCGGCCGACCCCATACGACCCGAGGGAAGCGGTGCAGCGTGTCCGGTGGAGAGGTGGCCGGCCTCCTGGTGGCCGTCTTCTGGGCGATCCTGGTGTCGTTCCTCGCCGTGGTGCTGGTGAGGCTCGCGCAGACGCTCAAGGCGGCGACCAGGCTGGTGACGGGCGTGACGGAGCAGGCGGTCCCCCTCCTCACCGAGGCGTCCGAGACCGTCCGCTCGGCGCAGAGCCAGCTCAGCCGGGTGGACGCCATCGCCTCGGACGTCCAGGAGGTCACCGCCAACGCCTCGGCGCTCTCCTCCACCGTCTCCACGGCCTTCGGCGGCCCGCTGGTGAAGGTCGCCGCTTTCGGCTACGGAGTGCGCCGCGCCCTCGGCCGCAGGAGCGACCCGCCGCGGTCGAAGCGTTCCGTCGTCGTGGGCCGGTCCGTGCCGGCCGCGCGCCGGGGGACCGGCCGGCGCCGCGACGGAAAGGACTGATCCCACCGTGTTCCGCCGTGCCTTCTGGTTCGGTGCCGGCGCCGCCACCGGCGTCTGGGCCACCACCAAGGTCAACCGCAAGCTGCGCAGCCTCGCGCCCGACAGCCTCGCCGTACGAGCGGCGGACCAGGCCGTGGCGGCCGGGCACCGGCTGAAGGACTTCGCGCTCGACGTCCGCGCCGGAATGGCACAGCGGGAGATCGAGTTGAACGACGCACTGGGACTGACGGCCCCCGCCGACCCCGGGGCCGCCGGCCAGGCAGAAGAACGCCGGGGGGTCGCCGGGCGGGCCCCGCACCGCCCCGCCCTCGGAGCCATCCGACCGTACGACCGGAATGAGGACCACTGATGGAGTCGGCTGAAATCCGCCGCCGCTGGCTGCGCTTCTTCGAGGAGCGGGGGCACACCGTCGTGCCGTCGGCGTCGCTGATCGCGGACGACCCGACGCTGCTGCTGGTCCCCGCGGGCATGGTGCCCTTCAAGCCGTACTTCCTGGGCGAGGCCACCCCGCCGTACAAGCGCGCCGTCAGTGTGCAGAAGTGCGTGCGCACCCCGGACATCGAGGAGGTCGGCAGGACCACCCGGCACGGCACCTTCTTCCAGATGTGCGGCAACTTCTCCTTCGGCGACTACTTCAAGGAGGGCGCCGCCAAGCTCGCCTGGGAGCTGCTCACCACGCCTCAGGACAGGGGCGGCTACGGTCTGGACCCGGAGAAGCTGTGGATCACCGTCTACGAGGAGGACGACGAGGCCGAGCGCATCTGGCGCGAGACCGTCGGCGTCCCCGCGGAGCGGATCCAGCGCCTGGGCAAGAAGGACAACTTCTGGTCCATGGGGGTCCCCGGCCCCTGCGGCCCCTGCTCGGAGATCAACTACGACCGCGGTCCGGAGTTCGGAGCCGAGGGCGGCCCGGCCGTCAACGACGAGCGCTACGTGGAGATCTGGAACCTGGTCTTCATGCAGTACGAGCGCGGTGAGGGCGAGGGCAAGGAGGACTTCCCCATCCTCGGCGAGCTGCCCAGCAAGAACATCGACACCGGCCTCGGTCTGGAGCGCCTGGCGATGATCCTGCAGGGCGTGCGCAACATGTACGAGACCGACACCCTGCGGGCGGTCATCGACAAGGCCGGCGAGCTGACCGGCGTGCGCTACGGCGCCGCCGAGGACTCCGACGTCTCCCTGCGCGTGGTCGCCGACCACCTGCGCACCTCCGTCATGCTCATCGGCGACGGCGTCACCCCCGGCAACGAGGGCCGCGGCTACGTGCTGCGCCGCATCATGCGCCGCGCCATCCGCAACATGCGCATCCTGGGAGCCGACGAGCCGGTCGTCGGCGAGCTGGCCGACGTCGTGATCGGCACGATGGGGCAGCAGTACCCCGAGCTGATCACCGACCGGCAGCGCATCGAGACCGTCGCGCTCGCCGAGGAGGCCGCCTTCCTCAAGACCCTCAGGGCCGGCACCAACATCCTGGACACCGCCGTCACCGAGACCAAGGCCGCCGGCGGGGCCGTCCTGCCCGGCGAGAGGGCCTTCCTGCTCCACGACACCTGGGGCTTCCCCATCGACCTCACCCTGGAGATGGCCGCCGAGCAGGGCCTGTCCGTGGACGAGGACGGCTTCCGCCGCCTGATGAAGGAGCAGCGGGAGCGCGCCAAGGCCGACGCCAGGGCCAAGAAGACCGGCCACGCCGACCTCAGCTCCTACCGCGAGGTCGCCGACACCGCCGGAACCACCGTCTTCACCGGCTACACCGACACCGAGGGCGAGACTTCCGTCGTCGGTCTGCTGGTCAACGGCCTGCCCTCGCCGGCCGCCTCCGAGGGCGACGACGTGGAGGTCGTGCTCGACCGCACCCCGTTCTACGCCGAGGGCGGCGGGCAGCAGCCCGACACCGGCCGCATCCGCCTGGACTCCGGCGCGGTCATCGAGGTCCGCGACGTCCAGCAGCCGGTGCCCGGCGTCACCGTGCACAAGGGCACCGTCCAGGTCGGCGAGGTCACCGTCGGGGCCTCGGCGTACGCCGCCATCGACATCACACGCCGCCGGGCCATCGCCCGCGCCCACAGCGCCACCCACCTCACCCACCAGGCGCTGCGCGACGCGCTCGGCCCGACGGCCGCTCAGGCCGGCTCCGAGAACGCCCCGGGCCGCTTCCGCTTCGACTTCGGCTCGCCGACCGCCGTTCCCGGCACCGTCCTCACCGACGTCGAGCAGAGGATCAACGAGGTCCTCGCCCGTGAACTCGACGTCATGGCCGAGGTGATGAGCATGGAGGAGGCGAAGAAGCAGGGTGCCATCGCCGAGTTCGGCGAGAAGTACGGCGACCGGGTGCGGGTGGTGACCATCGGCGACTTCTCCAAGGAGCTGTGCGGCGGCACCCACGTGCACAACACCGCCCAGCTCGGCCTGGTGAAGCTGCTGGGCGAGTCCTCCATCGGTTCCGGAGTGCGCCGCGTGGAGGCCCTGGTCGGCGTGGACGCCTACAACTTCCTCGCCCGCGAGCACACGGTCGTCTCCCGGCTCACCGACCTGCTCAAGGGCCGTCCCGAGGAGCTGCCGGAGAAGATCTCCGGGATGCTCGCCAAGCTCAAGGACGCCGAGAAGGAGATCGAGCGCTTCCGCGCCGAGAAGGTCCTGGCCGCCGCCGCGGGCCTGGCCTCCTCCGCCCGCGACGTCGACGGGACCGCGTTCGTCGGCGCCCGGGTCCCCGACGGCACGACCGCCGACGACCTGCGCAAGCTCGTCCTCGACGTGCGCGGCCGCCTCCAGGGCGGACGCCCGGCCGTGGTGGCCCTGTTCTCGGTGGCGAACGGCCGTCCGCTGACCGTCATCGCCACCAACGACGCCGCCCGCGACCGCGGTCTGAAGGCCGGCGACCTCGTCCGCGCCGCCGCCAGGGCCCTCGGCGGCGGAGGCGGCGGCAAGCCGGACGTCGCACAGGGCGGCGGCCAGAACCCTCAGGCGGTCGACGAGGCCGTCGCCGCCGTCGAGCGCCTGGTGGCGGCCGCCTGATGCGGCGCGGCAGGCGGCTGGCCGTCGACGTCGGGGACGCCCGGATCGGGGTCGCCTCCTGCGACCCCGACGGGCTCCTGGCCACACCGGTGGAGACCGTGCCGGGGCGCGACGTCCCGGCCGCCCGTCGCCGGCTGGCCGAACTCGTCGCGGAGTACGAACCGCTGGAGGTCGTGGTCGGGCTCCCCCGCTCCCTCAACGGGGGCGAGGGCCCGGCCGCGGCCCGGGTGCGGGCCTTCGCCCGGGGGCTGGCCGAGGCCGTCGCCCCGGTGGCGGTACGCCTGGTGGACGAGCGGATGAGCACGGTCACCGCGGCCCAGGGCATGCGCGCCTCGGGCGTCTCGTCGAAGAAGGGGCGCAGCCGGATCGACCAGGCCGCGGCCGTGGTCATCCTGCAGAGCGCCCTGGAGACCGAGCGGGTGTCCGGCCAGGCCCCGGGGGAGTGCGTCGAGGCAGCCGCCCGATAGCGGTACGGTAACGTTCCGCTTCGGACGGCGCCGTTCGAACACCGAGCCGTACGCCGGAGACGGCAGTTCGGACAGCGGCGTCCGCGAGTACCGCAACCGGCTGCCGTCCGACGGCTCTAGGGGATCGATGACTGAGTATGGCCGGGGCACCGGCTCCGAACCGTGGCACCCCGACGACCCGCTCTACGGGGGCCAGGGGTGGAACGGCGGAGCCCACCACGGACCCCAGCAGGGGACCCAGCACGGCGACTGGGACACCTACGGCGGACAGCAGCAGTACCAGCAGCATCAGGGCCACCAGCAGCCCGGCTACGGGCAGCAGGACTGGGACACCCAGGGCGGCGGACAGCAGTACGGGCACCAGCAGCAGTACGGCGATCCGTACGGCCAGCAGCACCAGCAGCACCAGCAGCACCAGCAGCACGGTGATCCCCACGGGCAGGACCAGGGCGACCCTTACGGGCACCAGCAGCAGTACGGCGATCCGTACGGCCAGCAGCACCAGCAGCACCAGCAGCACGGTGATCCCTACGGGCAGCACCAGGGGCAGCCGCAGGGCGATCCGTACGGCGGCGGGCAGTACGCGGACCACGCCGGTCACCCCGGGGCCCAGGACGCCCACTCGCGGTATTCCGGACAGCACGGACACCCCGAAGACCCAGAACAGCACGGGCAGCACGAGGAGTACGGACAGCCGCCCCCGCGGTCCCGGCAGGGGCGGCGCCGCGACGAGCCGGACCCCGGCCCCGGGCCCGACGAGGAGACCGGCTGGGACCCGGGCCCGGACCAGGGCGAGCACGCCTTCTTCTCGGACGACGGCGGCGACGAGTACGAGGACGAGGGCGGCGACCGGTCCGGACGCAGGGGCAGGGGCAAGGGCAAAAGGAAGGGCCGCAACGGCGTCGCCTGTCTGACCGTCGTCCTCGTCCTGGTCGGCGGCGTCGGCACGGCCGGCTACTTCGCCTACGACTTCTACCAGAGCCACTTCGCCGCCGCGCCCGACTTCTCCGGCAAGGGCGAGGGCGACACCCAGGTGGAGATCCCCGAGGGCAGCAGCCTGGCGCAGATGGGCGCCATCCTGGAGAAGGCCGGCGTGGTCAAGAGCCAGCAGGGATTCATCGAGGCGTCGAACGCCAACGCCAAGGCCAAGAGCATCCAGCCGGGCGTCTACATGCTCCGCGAGGAGATGTCCTCGGCGGCGGCCATCGAGATGATGCTCGACCCCTCCAGCCAGAACGCCCTGATCATCGCCGAGGGCAAGCGGGCCTCGGAGATCTACGTCCTGATCGACGAGAAGCTCGGCCTGGCCGAGGGCACCACCGAGAAGGCCGCCGAGAAGGCCGATCTGGGCCTGCCCGAATGGGCGGATGGCGAACCCGAGGGCCTCCTCTTCCCGGCCAAGTACACCGTGGGCGACAAGACCAAGCCCGAGGACCTGCTCAGGAAGATGGTGGAGCGGGCCGACCGGGAGTTCGAGAAGGCGGGTCTGGAAGGCCATGTGGAGCGGCTCGGCCTGGAGACGCCGCTCCAGGTGCTCACCGTCGCCAGCCTGGTGCAGGCGGAGGGCAAGTACAAACACGACTTCGTGAAGGTCTCCCGCGTGGTCTACAACCGGCTGAAGCCGGACAACACGGAGACCAACGGCTACCTGCAGTTCGACTCCACCTACAACTTCGCCAAGAACCAGTACACGCTGGACGTCCCCTCGCCCAGCACCATGGCCAAGTTCGACCACCCCTACAACACCTACGCCAAGAAGGGCCTGCCGCCCGGCCCGATCAACAGCCCGGGCGCCGAGGCACTGCACGCGGCGGTGGAGCCGGCCGAGGGAGACTGGTACTACTTCGTGTCGATCACGGAGGACAACACGGTGTTCTCCGACACCTACGAGGAACACCGGAAGAACGTGGCGGAGTACGAGAAGGCGGCCCAGCAGTGAGCGCGGGCACCGGAACCGGAAGACGGGCGGCGGTCCTGGGATCGCCCATCGCCCACTCCCTCTCCCCGGTGCTCCACCGGGCCGCCTACCGGGAGATGGGCCTGACCGGCTGGTCGTACGACCGCTTCGAGGTGGACGAGGAAGGCATCGCGCCGTTTTTGGAGAAGCTCGCCACGAGCGGCGAGGAGTGGGCCGGGCTGTCGCTGACCATGCCGCTCAAGCGGGCCGTCATCCCCCTGCTGGACGGGATCGGCGACACCGCGGCCTCGGTCGGGGCCGTCAACACCGTGGTCTTCACCGCGGACGGCCGCCGCCTCGGTGAGAACACCGACATCCCCGGCATGGTCGCCGCGCTGCGCGAACGCGGCGTGGAGAGCGTCGCGCACGCCGCGGTACTGGGCGCCGGGGCCACGGCCTCCTCCGCGCTCGCGGCGCTCGCCCGGATCTGCACCGGGGAGGTCACCGCGTACGTCCGCAGCCGGGAGCGGGCCGAGGAGATGCGCGGCTGGGGCGAGCGGCTGGGCGTGGCGGTGGCGACCGCCGACTGGGCGGACGCGCCGCGGGCGCTGTCCGCGCCCCTGGTGATCGCAACCACGCCCGCGGGCACCACCGATGCCCTGGCGGCGGCCGTGCCCGAGCGGCCCGGCGCCCTCTTCGACGTCCTCTACGAGCCCTGGCCGACCCCGCTGGCCGCGGCCTGGGCCGGGCGCGGCGGCCGGGTCCTGGGCGGCCTGGACCTCCTGGTGCACCAGGCGGTCCTCCAGGTCGAGATGATGACCGGCCGGTCCCCGGCCCCGCTGACCGCGATGCGCGCGGCGGGCGAGGCCGCCCTGGCGGCGCGTACGGCCTGAGACAGCGGCCCGGCGGCCGAGATACCCGTCCCGTTTACTGGACGAGCGGCCGATCCCGCGGTGTGCCGTGAAAGGATCGGGACCGACCACGTACAGGCCCGGACTGAGGAGCACTGTTGAGCAGGTTGCGCTGGCTGACCGCGGGGGAGTCGCACGGCCCCGCACTGGTGGCGACGCTGGAGGGGCTGCCCTACGGTGTGCCGGTCACCACGGAGACGGTGGCGGACGAGCTGGCGCGGCGGCGGCTGGGCTACGGTCGCGGTGCGCGGATGAAGTTCGAGCGGGACGAGGTCACCTTCCTCGGCGGGGTGCGGCACGGGCTGACCCTGGGCTCCCCGGTCGCGGTCATGATCGGCAACACCGAGTGGCCCAAGTGGGAGAAGGT
The DNA here is from genome assembly GCF_043660855.1 of Streptomyces shinuiensis. Lineage (NCBI taxonomy): Bacteria > Bacillati > Actinomycetota > Actinomycetes > Kitasatosporales > Streptomycetaceae > Streptomyces > Streptomyces shinuiensis. The sequence goes on from NZ_JBIHML010000001.1 coordinate 5,084,087, forward strand.
CATGGCGGCCGACCCGGTGGACGAGGCCGAGCTGGCCGAGCTGGCCCGCAACGCGCCGCTGACCCGGCCGCGGCCGGGCCACGCCGACCTGGCCGGGATGCAGAAGTACGGCGTGGGCGACGCCCGGCCGATCCTGGAGCGGGCCTCGGCGCGGGAGACGGCCGCCCGGGTGGCACTGGGCACGGTCGCCCGGTCGTACCTGAGGGAGACGGCCGGCATCGAGATCGTCTCCCATGTCGTCGCGCTGGGCGGTGCCGAGGCCCCGGCCGGCACGCTGCCGCAGCCCGGGGACGTGGAGCGGCTGGACGCCGACCCGGTGCGCTGCCTGGACGCCGAGGCGAGCCGGGCGATGGTCGAGGTGATCGACGCCGCCCACAAGGACGGCGACACCCTCGGCGGTGTCGTCGAGGTCGTCGCCCACGGAGTGCCGGTCGGGCTGGGCAGCCATGTGCACTGGGACCGCCGGCTGGACGCCCGGCTGGCTTCGGCGCTGATGGGCATCCAGGCCATCAAGGGCGTGGAGGTCGGCGACGGTTTCGAGCTGGCCCGGGTGCCCGGCTCCAGGGCGCACGACGAGATCGTGCCCACCGAGGAAGGCATCCGGCGGGCCTCGGGGCGGTCGGGCGGCACCGAGGGCGGGCTGTCCACCGGCGAGGTGCTGCGGGTGCGGGCGGCGATGAAGCCGATCGCCACCGTGCCTCGGGCGCTGTCCACCGTGGACGTGACCACCGGCGAGGCCACCCCCGCCCACCACCAGCGCTCGGACGTGTGCGCGGTCCCGGCCGCCGGGATCGTCGCCGAGGCGATGGTCGCGCTGGTGCTGGCCGACGCGGTCGCCGAGAAGTTCGGCGGCGACTCGGTCGCCGAGACCCGCCGCAACGTGGCGGGCTTCCTCGACAACCTGGAGATCCGGTGAGCGCCGGAGAGCCGCGGGGAGCCGGCACCGGTCCGGCCGTGGTCCTGGTGGGCCCGCCCGGCGCGGGCAAGACCACCGTGGGCACCGTACTGGCCCGCAGGCTGGGGGCGGCGCTGCGCGACACCGACGCGGACATCGAGGCCGCCGCGGGCAAGGCCATCCCCGAGATCTTCGTCGACGACGGGGAGGCGCACTTCCGCGCACTGGAGCGGGAGGCGGTACGCGCGGCCCTGGCCGAGCACGAGGGGGTGGTCTCGCTCGGCGGCGGCGCCGTCATGGACGCCGGCACCCGCGAGCTGCTCGCCGGACTCCCCGTGGTCTTCCTGGACGTGGCACTGGCCGACGCCGTCAAACGCGTCGGACTGGACGCCCCGCGCCCCCTGCTGGCGGTCAACCCCCGCAAGCAGTGGCGCACGCTGATGGAACAGCGCCGCCCGCTGTACACCGAGGTGGCCCGCGCGGTCGTCGACACCGCCGGCCGCGACCCGGAGGAGACCGCCCGGGCGGTCCTGGACGCACTCGACTTGAAGGACGCATGACCACCACACCTCCCACCCGCATCACCGTCGGCGGCACCGCGGGCACCGCGCCCTACGACGTCCTCGTCGGACAGCGGCTTCTGGACGAACTGCCGGGGCTGGTCGGCCCCGACGCCCGCCGGGTGGCCGTGATCCACCCCGAGGCGCTGACCGAGACCGGCGAGGTGCTGCGCGAGGACCTGGCGGGCCAGGGGTACGAGGCCGTCGCCATCCAGGTGCCCAACGCCGAGGAGGCCAAGACCGCCGAGGTCGCCGCGTACTGCTGGAAGGCGCTGGGGCAGTCCGGCTTCACCCGCACCGACGTCGTCGTCGGCGTCGGCGGGGGAGCGACCACCGACCTGGCGGGCTTCGTCGCGGCGACCTGGCTGCGCGGGGTGCGCTGGATCGCGGTGCCCACCACGGTGCTCGGCATGGTGGACGCGGCCGTCGGCGGCAAGACCGGCGTCAACACCGCCGAGGGCAAGAACCTGGTGGGCGCCTTCCACCCCCCGGCCGGGGTGCTGTGCGACCTGGCGGCGCTGGAGTCGCTGCCGGTGCACGACTACGTCAGCGGTCTGGCCGAGATCGTCAAGGCGGGCTTCATCGCCGACCCGGTCATCCTGGACCTGATCGAGTCCGACCCCGAGGCCGCCCGCACCCCCGCGGGCCCGCACACCTCCGAGCTGATCGAGCGCTCCATCCGGGTCAAGGCCGAGGTGGTCTCCTCCGATCTGAAGGAGTCGGGCCTGCGGGAGATCCTCAACTACGGGCACACCCTGGCCCACGCCATCGAGAAGAACGAGCGCTACAACTGGCGGCACGGCGCGGCCGTCGCCGTCGGCATGGTCTTCGCCGCCGAGCTGGGCCGCATCGCGGGCCGGCTGGACGACGCCACCGCCGACCGGCACCGGGCGATCCTCACCGCCGTCGGGCTGCCCGTCACCTACCGGGGCGACCAGTGGCCCAAGCTGCTGGAGACGATGAAGGTCGACAAGAAGACCCGCGGCGACCGGCTGCGCTTCATCGTCCTGGACGGCCTGGCCCGGCCCACCGTCCTGGAGGGACCGGACCCGGCGATGCTGCTCGCCGCCCATGCGGAGATCGCCGCATGAGCGCCACCGCGCTCCGCAGAGTCCTCGTCCTCAACGGCCCCAACCTCGGCCGCCTGGGCTCCCGCGAGCCCGACGTCTACGGCTCCACCTCCTACGCCGGGCTCGTCGAGCGGTGTACGGAGCTGGGCAGGGAACTGGGCCTGGACGTCGAGGTCCGCGAGACCAACGACGAGGGCGAGATGATCCGCTGGCTCCACGAGGCCGCCGACGCGTCCCTCCCGGTCGTCCTCAACCCCGCCGCGTTCACCCACTACTCGTACGGGATGCGCGACGCCGCCGCCCAGCGCACCGCCCCGCTGATCGAGGTGCACATCTCCAACCCCCACGCCCGCGAGGAGTTCCGCCACACCTCGGTCGTGGCGGCCGTGGCCTCCGGCACCATCGCCGGCTTCGGCGTCGGCTCCTACGAGCTGGCCCTGCGTGCCCTGGCGGGCGACCGGCCGCAGAGCTGAGGCGGGCCGGGACGGGCCGCGGGACCCCCGGAACCGCCGACCGTTCACACGGCACCGGCCGGGGGAAGGTACCGTTCGGTGCCGGACGGACGAGGTGACGTCCGGCCGGGCCCACCGCGCCCGGCCGGCGCACCGGACGGAAACGGAGTTGGGACCGGATGCAGCAGTACGGGACGCAGCGGCCCGTCCCGCCCTCGGGCTCACCCCAGGGCCACCCCCAGGGACACCCACCACATCCCCACGCGCACCCGCAGTCCGCCGCCCACCCCGGCTGGAACACCCCCCACCGGGTTCCCCCGCCTCCGCCCCCTCCGCCCCCGGCCTCCGCGCCCACCCCCGCACCCCCGCCCCGGGCCCCGGACGCCACCGGCCACCTCCGGCTGCCGCCCGGCGCGCCGGTGCAGATATCGGGTACGGCCGACCCGGCCGCCGGTCCCGTCACGGTGGAGGCCGCGCACACCGCCGCCGTCGCCGTCCTGCTGATCGGCCCGGCCGGCGCCGGCAAGACCACCGTCGCCCGGTACTGGGCGGACACCCGCCGCGTGCCCACCGCGCACATCAGCCTCGACGACGTCCGCGAATGGGTGCGCTCCGGCTTCGCCGACCCCCGGTCCGGCTGGAACGAGCACTCCGAGGCGCAGTACCGCCTCGCCCGCCGCACCTGCGGCTTCGCCGCCCGGAACTTCCTGGCCAACGGTATCTCCTGCATCCTGGACGACGCCGTCTTCCCCGACCGGCCCGTCGTCGGCCTCGGCGGCTGGAAGCGGCACGTCGGCCCCGGCCTGATCCCGGTGGTGCTGCTGCCCGGTCTGGAGGTCGTCCTGGAGCGCAACGCCGAACGCACCGGCAACCGCCGGCTGTCGGACGAGGAGGTCGCCCGCATCCACGGGCGGATGGCCGGCTGGTACGGCTCCGGGCTGCCGATCATCGACAACTCCCGGCAGGGCGTGGCCACCACCGCACGCCTGCTGGACGAGGCCGTGGCCCGCGCGCTCACCAGCCCGCCGAGCTGGTAGCGCCCACGTCCGGGCGCCCGGACGGCGGGGCGCCCGGACGTGTCGGGACGCCACCGCGCGTCACCCTGCGTACGCTCGGGGACATGTCCGAGGTGTACGTGGCCCGCCGCAGCCGACTGCGCGACCGCTGGACGGCGGCGGGCGGCGAGGCCGCCCTGGTCTCCCGGCCCGCCAACGTCCGCTATCTGACCGGCTGGTCCGCCCCCGGAGCAGTCCTGCTGCTCGGGGCGGACGGCCGCGACACCCTGCTGATCCCGGCCGCCCCCGTCACCGACGGCCGCACCGGGCCGCCGCGTACCACGGGCGGCCTGCGCTGCACCCTCCTGCCCAAAGACGCACCCGACCCGGCCGTCGCCGCCGGGCTGGCGGCGGCGACCGGGCCCGGCACCGCGCTGCTGGCGGTGGAGGAGCACGACCTCACGGTGGCCCGGCACCGGGCCCTGGCCGCGGCCGCGCCCCGGCTGCGCCTGACCGACCTGGGCCGCGCCGTGGAGCAGCAGCGCCTGGTCAAGGACGGGGAGGAGCTGGCGGCCCTGCGCGTCGCCGCGGAGATCACCGACCACGCGCTCGGCGAACTGCTGGAGTCCATCCTGGTGGGCCGCACCGAGCGCCATCTGGCGCTGGAACTGGAACGGCGCCTGATGGACCACGGCGCCGACGGGCCCGCCTTCCCCACCTGTGTCGGCACCGGCCGCAACTCCGGCCTGCCCGGCCACCGGCCCGGGGACCGGCGGGTGGAGGAGGGGGACTTCCTGAGCGTGCGGCTGGGAGCCCGCTACCACGGCTACCGCTGCCAGATCGGCCGCACCTTCGTGATCGGCCCGGCCCCCGCCGACTGGCAGATCGAGCTGTACGAGCTGGTCTTCGCGGCCCAGCGCGCCGGGCGGGAGGCGCTGCTGCCGGGGACGGAGTACCGTGAGGTCGACCGGGCCGCCCGCCACCCGCTGGAAGCGGCCGGGTACGGTGACGTCCTGGAACCGGGCACCGGTCACGGTGTGGGGCTGGAAATCGGAGAGGACCCTCGGTTGTCGCCCACGGCCATGGGTAAACTGGACGCTTGTGTGCCGGTCACCGTCGAACCGGGGGTCCACCTCCCGGGACGGGGCGGCGTCCGGATCGACGACACGCTCGTCGTCCGCCCGCAGGCAGACGGCGGACCGGAGCTACTCACCATCACGACCAAGGAACTGCTCGCCCTGTGACACGGGGGCGTGGTCCTTCGGTCTTCCGCAGCAGCAGTCTCAGGAGATTCCGCGACCGTGGCCACCACGAACGACCTCAAGAACGGCATGGTGCTCAAGCTCGAAGGGGGCCAGCTCTGGTCCGTTGTCGAGTTCCAGCACGTCAAGCCCGGCAAGGGCGGCGCCTTCGTCCGCACCAAGCTCAAGAACGTGCTCTCCGGCAAGGTGGTCGACAAGACCTTCAACGCCGGCACCAAGGTCGAGACGGCCACCGTGGACAGGCGCGGCATGCAGTTCTCCTACAAGGACGGCGCCGACTTCGTCTTCATGGACACCCAGACCTACGACCAGATGCCCATCACCCCCGAGGTCGTCGGCGACGCCGCCAACTACCTGCTGGAGGGCCAGGAGTGCACGGTCGCCGTGTACGAGGGCAACCCGCTGTTCATCGAACTGCCCGCCGCCGTCGAGCTGGTGATCGAGTACACCGAGCCGGGCGTCCAGGGCGACCGCTCCACCGGAGGCACCAAGCCCGCCCGGCTGGAGACCGGCTACGAGATCGGCGTGCCGCTCTTCATCACCACCGGTGAGAAGATCAAGGTCGACACACGCTCCGGCGAGTACCTCGGCCGGGTGAACAGCTAACCGTGGCAGCCCGCACCAAGGCACGTAAACGGGCCTTCCAGATCCTGTTCGAGGCCGACCAGCGCGACAGCGCCGTGACGGCCGTGCTGGCGGACTGGATCCGGCACGCGCGGACCGACGAGCGGCAGCCGCCGGTCGGCGAGTACACGATTCAGCTCGTCGAGGGGTACGCGGAGCACGCGGACCGGATCGACGAGCTGATCGCCACCTACGCCGTCGGCTGGACGCTGGACCGGATGCCGTCGGTGGACCGCAACCTCCTGCGGCTCGGCGCGTACGAACTGATCTGGGAGGACGCCGTACCCGACGCGGTGGTGATCGACGAGGCGGTGCAGCTCGCCAAGGAGTTCTCCACCGACGACTCCCCGACCTTCGTCAACGGCCTGCTGGGCCGGCTGAAGGAGCTCAAGCCGACGCTGAGGCGCGTCTGAGCGGTCGGTCCGGGCCGGAGCCGTACCCAGGAAGCAGCGAGGGGCCCGGGACACCCGACAGGTGTCCCGGGCCCCTCGCCGTCGCAGATCCCGGGGAACGGCGCGCAATGCGGCCGCCACCGGGAGCGGAACCCTCGCACGAGGGCCCCGCCCGGTGGCGGTGGTGCCGCGGGGGAGTGCCTCAGGCCTCCTCGTGCTGGACCGCGCGACGGGCGTCGGCGTCCAGCACACCCCAGCCGATGAGCTGCTCGGTCAGCACCGAGGGCGACTGGTCGTAGATGACGGCGAGGGTGCGCAGGTCGTCCTGGCGGATCGACAGCACCTTGCCGTTGTAGTCGCCGCGCTGGCTCTGGATCGTCGCGGCGTACCGCTGCAGCGGGCCCGCCTTCTCGGAGGGCACGTGGGCCAGCCGCTCCAGGTCCAGAACGAGCTTCGGCGGCGGCTCGGCGGCTCCGCCCGGCGTGCTGCCCGGCAGCAGCTCCTGCACCGGGACGCCGTAGAAGTCCGCCAGCTCGGCCAGCCGCTGCACGGTCACGGCACGGTCGCCGCGCTCGTACGAGCCGACCACGACCGCCTTCCAGCGGCCCTGGGACTTCTCCTCGACACCGTGGAGGGAGAGCCCCTGCTGGGTGCGGATGGCGCGGAGCTTGGCCCCGAGCTGTTTGGCGTATTCGCTGGACATATGGCTCCCCGGAGGACGTCTTCGTAACTCACTGTGATGTTACGCAGCGTAATGTACGGCGTCAAGCCGGGCCGGTCCATACCGGGGGGGGTGCGCGTGAGGCGCGGCCTGCGCACCCGGGTGCGGAACGGCCCCGGGGCGCCCGGAGCGGATGCCGCCGACAGCCCGCCCGGACAGGCTGGTACCGTTGACGGCGCACCATCCGACGTCCTTTAAGGCCCGTCCCGTGAGGCGGGGAAGGAGGTCCGTTTACCGTGGACACATCCATGGGAGAACTGGACGGCAACGGTCCCGGCCCGGTCCGCCCCGTGCTGGAGGCACCGGACATCGCGCGGGTCCTCACCCGCATCGCCCACGAGATCGTCGAGCGCGCCAAGGGCGCCGACGACGTGGTGCTCCTCGGCATCCCCACCCGCGGCGCGCACCTGGCCAGGCGGCTGGGAGCCAAGCTGGAGGAGATCACCGGCCGCCCGCTGCCGGTCGGCTCGCTCGACATCACCATGTACCGCGACGACCTGCGGATGCGCCCGGCCCGTGCCCTGGCCCGCACCGAGATCCCGGCCGAGGGCGTCGACGGGCGCCTGGTCGTCCTGGTCGACGACGTGCTCTTCTCCGGCCGCACCATCCGGGCCGCACTCGACGCGCTCGGCGACATCGGCCGGCCCCGCGCCGTGCAGCTCGCGGTCCTGGTCGACCGCGGCCACCGCGAACTGCCGATCCGCGCCGACTACGTCGGCAAGAACCTCCCCACGTCGCTGCGGGAGACGGTCAAGGTCCGGCTCTCCGAGGAGGACGGCCGCGACGGCGTGCTCCTGGGCGAGCGTCGCGAGGTGGACCCTCCCCCGGCCGGAGGCCGGGGGAGGGAGGCTGCCCCGTCCGGCGAGCGGTAGCTCTTCCCCCGCCCCGCCCCGCGCTCCTGCGCCGCCCCGCCCTCCCGGCCCGGCAGCCCCGCGGCCGCGTCCGCGCGTCCGCACGCCTTGAAACCTCCACACACCGGAGCACATCCAGATGCCGCTCTTCCCCGGGGGCAACCCCCGGACTTCCGGTCACCTGATCTCGGCCGCCGACCTCACCCGCGACGACGCGGTGCGCATCCTCGACACCGCCGAGGAGATGGCGCGCCTGGCCGACCGCCCGATCAAGAAGCTGCCCGCGCTGCGCGGCCGCACGATCGTCAACCTCTTCTTCGAGGACTCCACCCGCACCCGCATCTCGTTCGAGGCCGCCGAGAAGCGGCTCTCCGCCGACGTCATCAACTTCGCGGCCAAGGGATCCTCGGTCTCCAAGGGCGAGTCCCTCAAGGACACGGCCCAGACCCTGGAGGCGATGGGGGTGGACGCCGTCGTCATCCGGCACGGCGCCTCCGGAGCCCCCTACCGGCTGGCCACCTCCGGCTGGATCGACGCCGCCGTCGTCAACGCCGGCGACGGCACCCACCAGCACCCCACCCAGGCGCTGCTCGACGCGTTCACCATGCGCCGCCGCCTGATCGGCCCGGACGCCGGACTCGGCCGGGACCTCGCCGGCCGGCGGATCACCGTCGTCGGCGACATCCTGCACAGCCGGGTCGCGCGTTCCAACGTGGACCTGCTGAACACCCTGGGCGCCCAGGTCACCCTGGTGGCCCCGCCCACCCTGCTGCCGGTCGGCGTCGAGGGCTGGCCCTGCGAGGTCTCCTACGACCTGGACGCCGTGCTGCCGAAGTCCGACGCCGTGATGATGCTGCGCGTCCAGCGCGAGCGGATGAACGCCGCCTTCTTCCCCACCGAGCGCGAGTACTCCCGCCGCTACGGCCTCGACGTACAGCGCATGGAGCGGATGCCCGAGCACGCCGTCGTGATGCACCCGGGGCCCATGGTCCGGGGCATGGAGATCACCGCCGAGGTCGCCGACTCCGGCCGCTGCACCGTCACCGAACAGGTCGCCAACGGCGTCTCGATCCGCATGGCCGTCCTGTACCTGCTGCTCGGCGGCTCCGAGCACACCGGCACCGCCGCCAACACCACCGCCCGTACCGAGGAGAAGTGACACCCATGAGCAAGACCCTGATCCGCGGCGCGAAGGTGCTGGGCGGCGAGGCGCAGGACGTCCTGATCGACGGCGGGACCGTCGCGGCCGTCGGCACCGGCCTGGACGCCGACGGCGCCCGCGTGGTCGAGGCCGACGGGCGGATCCTGCTGCCGGGCCTGGTGGACCTGCACACGCATCTGCGCGAGCCGGGCCGCGAGGACTCCGAGACCGTGCTGACCGGCACCCGGGCCGCGGCCTCCGGCGGCTACACCGCCGTGCACGCCATGGCCAACACCTTCCCCGTGGCCGACACCGCCGGCGTCGTCGAGCAGGTCTGGCGGCTGGGGCGGGAGTCCGGCCACTGCGACGTGCAGCCGGTCGGCGCCGTCACCGTCGGCCTGGAGGGCAAGCAGCTCGCGGAGCTGGGCGCGATGCACGAGTCGGCCGCCTCGGTGCGGGTCTTCTCCGACGACGGCAAGTGCGTGGACGACGCGGTGATCATGCGCCGGGCGCTGGAGTACGTCAAAGCCTTCGACGGCGTCATCGCCCAGCACGCCCAGGAGCCCCGCCTGACCGAGGGCGCCCAGATGAACGAGGGCACGGTCTCCGCCGAGCTGGGCCTGGGCGGCTGGCCGGCCGTCGCCGAGGAGTCGGTCATCGCCCGCGACGTGCTGCTGGCCGCGCACGTCGGCTCCCGGGTGCACATCTGCCACCTGTCCACCGCCGGATCGGTGGAGATCGTGCGCTGGGCCAAGTCCAAGGGCTGGAACGTCACCGCCGAGGTCACCCCGCACCACCTGCTGCTCACCGACGAGCTGGTGCGCTCCTACGACCCGGTCTACAAGGTCAACCCGCCGCTGCGCACCGAGGCCGACGTGAGGGCCCTGCGCGAGGCGCTGGCCGATGGCACCATCGACTGCGTCGCCACCGACCACGCCCCCCACCCCCACGAGGACAAGGACTGCGAGTGGGGCGCGGCCGCCATGGGCATGGTCGGTCTGGAGACCGCGCTGTCCGTCGTCCAGCACACGATGGTGGAGACCGGACTGCTGGACTGGGCGGGCGTCGCCGACCGCATGTCCTTCCGCCCCGCGGCCATCGGGCGCCTGGCCGGCCAGGGACGGCCCGTCTCGGCTGGTGAGCCCGCCAACCTCACCCTGGTCGATCCGGCCTACCGTGGAGCGGTGGATTCCGCACGTTTCGCCTCCCGCAGCCGCAACACCCCCTACCAGGGGCGTGAGCTGCCGGGCCGTGTCACACACACGTTCCTGCGGGGCAGGGCGACAGTCATGGACGGAAAGCTCGTATGAACCTCTCACCGGTACCGACCGCCATCCGCTACGCCGCGGCGCCCGAGTCGCAGCAGGTCACGGACTGGGCGCCCCGGATCGCCTGGGTGATCGGCCTCCTGCTGGTCGTCGCCCTGGTGTACTGGCTGATGCGGGAGGGCTGGAAGTGGCGCTCGGTGCTCCAGTCCGACCTCCCCGAACTGCCCCAGGCGCCCGCCGGCCCCGGTGAGCCGAGGCTGACCATGACCGGCCGCTACCACGGCTCGACCACGGCCGGGCAGTGGCTGGAGCGGATCGTCGCCCACGGTCTGGGCGCCCGCAGCCGTGTCGAGCTCACCCTCACCGAGCACGGTGTGGACGTGGTGCGGCCCGGAGCGAACGACTTCTTCATCCCGGCCGGCCGGCTGCGCGGCGCCCGCCTCGACAAGGGCATCGCCGGCAAGGTCCTCACCGAGGACGGCCTGCTGGTGATCACCTGGGAGCACGGCGACCGCCTGCTGGACTCCGGCTTCCGCTCCGACCGCGCCGCCGAGCACGCCGCCTGGCTGGACGCGCTCCGGGCCATGTCCGGCGACACCTCCGGCGCACCCGGCGCCCCCGGCACCGCAGACGAACCACACGGCACCACCGACGCTGCCGCCACCACGCACCACGAGGAAGGCGCACGATGACGATCTCCGCCCGCAAAGCCTCCAGGGTGCCCGCCGTACTCGTCCTGGAGGACGGCCGCACCTTCCGCGGCCGCGCCTACGGGGCCGTGGGCGAGACCCTCGGCGAGGCCGTGTTCTCCACCGGCATGACCGGCTACCAGGAGACCCTGACCGACCCCTCCTACCACCGGCAGGTGGTCGTCATGACCGCCCCGCACATCGGCAACACCGGCGTCAACGACGAGGACCCGGAGTCCAGGCGGATCTGGGTGGCCGGCTACGTGGTGCGCGACCCCGCCCGCGTGCCCTCCAACTGGCGCTCGGTTCGCACTCTGGACGAGGAGCTGACCGCCCAGGGCGTCGTCGGCATCAGCGGCGTCGACACCCGGGCGCTCACCCGCCATCTGCGCGAGCGCGGCGCGATGCGGGTCGGCATCTTCTCCGGCGACGCGGTCGCCGGCGAGGCCGCGATGCTGGCCAGGGTGAAGGCCGTCCCCGAGATGGCCGGAGCCGACCTGGCCGCCGAGGTCGCCACCACCGAGGCGTACACCGTCCCGGCGATCGGTACCAAGCGGTTCACCGTCGCGGCCGTCGACCTGGGCATCAAGGGCATGACCCCGCACCGGATGGCCGAGCGCGGCATCGAGGTCCACGTGCTGCCCGCCACAGCCACGATCGAGGACGTCTACGCGGTGGAGCCGGACGGGGTGTTCTTCTCCAACGGCCCCGGCGACCCCGCCACCGCCGACCACCCGGTGGCCCTCATGCGAGGGGTGCTGGAGCGGTCCACCCCGCTGTTCGGCATCTGCTTCGGCAACCAGATCCTCGGCCGCGCCCTCGGCTTCGGCACCTACAAGCTCAAGTACGGCCACCGCGGCATCAACCAGCCCGTGCAGGACCGCCGCACCGGCAAGGTCGAGGTCACCGCGCACAACCACGGCTTCGCCGTGGACGCCCCCCTCGACGCACCCGGCGACACCCCCTACGGGCGCGCCGAAGTCTCCCACGTCTGCCTCAACGACGGTGTGGTCGAGGGCCTGCGCCTGCTGGACCGCCCCGCGTTCAGCGTCCAGTACCACCCCGAGGCGGCGGCCGGGCCGCACGACGCCGCGTACCTGTTCGACCGCTTCGTCTCCCTGATGGAGGGCCAGCGTGCCTAAGCGCACCGATATCCGTTGCGTCCTGGTCATCGGCTCGGGTCCGATCGTCATCGGGCAGGCAGCCGAGTTCGACTACTCCGGCACCCAGGCGTGCCGGGTCCTGAAGGCCGAGGGCCTGCGGGTGGTCCTGGTCAACTCCAACCCGGCCACGATCATGACCGACCCGGAGATCGCCGACGCCACCTACGTCGAGCCGATCACCCCGGAGTTCGTCGAGAAGATCATCGCCAAGGAGCGCCCCGACGCCCTGCTACCAACCCTGGGCGGCCAGACCGCACTCAACACCGCCATCTCCCTGCACGAGGCTGGCATCCTGGAGAAGTACGGGGTGGAGCTGATCGGCGCCAACGTCGAGGCGATCCGCAAGGGCGAGGACCGCGACCAGTTCAAGGAGGTCGTGGAGGCGGTCCGGGGGAAGATCGGGCACGGCGAGTCCGCCCGCTCGGTCATCTGCCACTCCATGGAGGAGGTCCTGGCCGGCGTCGGGGAGCTCGGCGGCTACCCGGTCGTGGTGCGGCCCTCCTTCACCATGGGCGGCGCCGGCTCCGGCTTCGCCCACGACGAGGACGAGCTGCGCCGCATCGCCGGCCAGGGGCTGGCGCTCTCCCCGACCACCGAGGTGCTCCTGGAGGAGTCCATCCTCGGCTGGAAGGAGTACGAGCTGGAGCTGATGCGCGACGCAGGCGACAACGTCGTGGTCGTCTGCTCCATCGAGAACTTCGACCCGATGGGCGTGCACACCGGCGACTCCATCACCGTCGCCCCGGCGATGACGCTCACCGACCGCGAGTACCAGACCCTGCGCGACATCGGCATCGCCGTCATCCGCGAGGTCGGCGTCGACACCGGCGGCTGCAACATCCAGTTCGCCGTCAACCCCGCCGACGGCCGGGTCATCGTCATCGAGATGAACCCGCGCGTCTCGCGCTCCTCGGCGCTGGCCTCCAAGGCCACCGGCTTCCCGATCGCCAAGATCGCCGCCAAGCTGGCCGTGGGCTACACCCTCGACGAGATCCCCAACGACATCACCGAGCAGACTCCGGCCTCCTTCGAGCCCACGCTCGACTACGTGGTGGTCAAGGTCCCGCGCTTCGCCTTCGAGAAGTTCCCGGCCGCCGACTCCACCCTCACCACCACCATGAAGTCGGTGGGCGAGGCGATGGCCATCGGCCGCAACTTCCCCGAGGCGCTGAACAAGGCGCTGCGCTCGCTGGAGAAGAAGGGCAGCCAGTTCGACTTCGCCACCCCGGCGGAGGACCTCGGGGACAAGGACGCGCTGCTGGCCGCCGCCCGGCGCCCCACCGACGGCCGGATCAACACCGTCATGGACGCCATCCGGGCCGGTGCGAGCCCTGAGGAGGTCTTCGAGGCCACGAGGATCGACCCCTGGTTCGTCGACCAGCTCTTCCTGGTCAAGGAGATCGCCGACGAACTGGCCGAGGCCGGCCGCCTCGACCCCGGGCTGCTGGCCGAGGCCAAGCGGTACGGCTTCTCCGACGCCCAGATCGCCGCGATCCGGGGCCTGCGCGAGGACGTCGTCCGCGAGGTCCGCCACACCCTGGGGGTGCGACCGGTCTACAAGACGGTCGACACCTGCGCCGCCGAGTTCGCCGCGAGGACCCCGTACTTCTACTCCTCCTACGACGAGGAGAGCGAGGTCGCCCCGCGCGAGAGGCCCGCGGTGATCATCCTCGGCTCGGGCCCCAACCGCATCGGCCAGGGCATCGAGTTCGACTACTCCTGCGTCCACGCCTCCTTCGCGCTGCGCGACGCGGGCTACGAGACCGTGATGGTCAACTGCAACCCCGAGACCGTCTCCACCGACTACGACACCTCCGACCGGCTGTACTTCGAGCCGCTCACCCTGGAGGACGTCCTGGAGATCGTCCACGCCGAGCGGCAGGCCGGCCCCGTGGCGGGCGTCATCGTCCAGCTCGGCGGCCAGACCCCGCTGGGACTGGCCCAGGCGCTCAAGGACAACGGCGTCCCCGTCGTGGGCACCTCCCCGGAGGCCATCCACCTCGCCGAGGACCGCGGATCCTTCGGCCGGGTGCTGGTCGAGGCCGGGCTGCCCGCGCCCAAGTACGGAACCGCCTTCTCCTTCGCCGAGGCCAAGGAGATCGCAGCCGGGATCGGTTACCCGGTCATGGTCCGCCCCTCCTACGTGCTGGGCGGACGCGGCATGGAGATCGTCTACGACGAGGCCTCGCTGGGGGACTACCTCACCCGCCACGCCGGCCTGATCTCCGAGCACCCGGTGCTGATCGACCGCTTCCTCGACGACGCCATCGAGATCGACGTCGACGCGCTCTACGACGGCACCGAGCTCTACCTCGGCGGCGTGATGGAGCACATCGAGGAGGCCGGCATCCACTCCGGCGACTCCGCCTGCGCCCTGCCGCCGATCACCCTGGGCGGTCACGACGTCAAGCGGCTGCGGGCCTCCACCGAGGCCATCGCGCGCGGTGTCGGGGTGCGCGGACTGATCAACATCCAGTTCGCGCTGGCCGGGGACATCCTCTACGTGCTGGAGGCCAACCCACGCGCCTCGCGCACCGTCCCCTTCACCTCCAAGGCCACCGCCGTGCCCCTGGCCAAGGCCGCCGCCCGGATCTCGCTGGGCGCGACCATCGCCGGGCTGCGGGCCGAGGGACTGCTGCCGGCGAGCGGCGACGGCGGCACCCTGCCGCTGGACGCGCCGATCTCGGTGAAGGAAGCCGTGCTGCCCTGGAGCCGCTTCCGCGACGTCCAGGGCCGCGGCGTGGACACCGTGCTCGGCCCGGAGATGCGCTCCACCGGCGAGGTCATGGGCATCGACTCGGTCTTCGGCACCGCCTACGCCAAGTCGCAGGCGGGCGCGTACGGCGCGCTGCCCACCAAGGGCCGGGCCTTCGTCTCGGTGGCCAACCGCGACAAGCGTTCGATGATCTTCCCGGCCCGGGAGCTGGTCGCCATGGGCTTCGAACTGCTGGCCACCTCCGGCACCGCCGAGGTGCTGCGCCGCAACGGCATCGACGCCACCGTGGTGCGCAAGCAGAGCGAGGGCGAGGGGCCGGACGGGGAGCGGACCATCGTCCAGCTCATACACGACGGCGAGGTCGACCTCATCGTCAACACCCCCTACGGCACCGGGAGCCGCCTGGACGGCTACGACATCCGCACCGCCGCGGTCGCCCGCTCCGTGCCCTGCCTGACCACGGTCCAGGCGCTGGCCGCCGCCGTACAGGGCATCGAGGCCACCTCGCGCGGGGAGGTCGGGGTCCGTTCCCTGCAGGAGCACGCGGAACACCTGACCGCCGCCCGCGGGAAGTGACCGGGGTGAGGGGGACGCCGCTGCCGGCGTCCCCCTCACCGCGAGAGCACCCCGCCACCGGACCCCGTACCGCCCGCCGCACGGAAGACCCGCATGTATCCCCTGCTGTTCCACCTGATCCTCAGGCGCCTGGACCCCGAGCGGGCGCACCACCTGGCGTTCGCCCTGATCCGGCTGGCCGCCCGCGTCCCCGGCCTGCGCACCCTCGTCGCGGCCGCCGCGGCCCCGGGCCGGGCACAGGTGCGCGCCCTGACCACCGAGGCCTTCGGTCTGCGGATGCGCGGCCCCTTCGGGCTGGCCGCCGGGTTCGACAAGAACGCGGTCGGCGTCGACGGGCTCACCATGCTCGGCTTCGACCACGTCGAGACCGGCACCGTCACCGCCCACCCCCAGCCCGGCAACCCCGGGCCCCGGCTGTTCCGCCTGGTCGCCGACCGGGCCCTGGTCAACCGCATGGGCTTCAACAACGACGGCTCCGCCGCCGTGGCCGCCCGCCTGGCGGGGCGCCGGGCCGTATTCCCCGCCACCGTCGGCGTCAACATCGGCAAGACCAAGGCCACTCCCGAGGGCGAGGCCGCCGACGACTACGCGCTCTCCGCCTCCCGGCTGGCCCCGTACGCCGACTACCTGGTCGTCAACGTCTCCTCGCCCAACACCCCCGGCCTGCGGAACCTCCAGGCGACCGGGCATCTGCGCCCGCTGCTGGCGGCCGTGCGCTCCGCCGCCGACGCCGCGGTGCCCGGCCGCCGCGTCCCCCTGCTGGTCAAGATCGCCCCCGACCTGGCGGACGAGGACGTCGACGCGGTCGCCGACCTCGCCGTGGAGCTGGGCCTGGACGGCATCATCGCCACCAACACCACCATCGCCCGCGACGGCCTGGGGCCGGCCACCGACCGCGCGCAGATCGAGGCCATCGGTGCGGGAGGGCTGTCCGGCGCGCCGCTGAAGGGCCGTTCCCTTGCCGTGCTGCGCCGCCTGTACGCCCGCGTAGGCGACCGCGTCACGCTCGTCGGCGTCGGCGGGGTGCGGACCGCCGACGACGTCTGGGAGCGCATCCTGGCCGGGGCCACCCTCGTCCAGGGCTACAGCGCCTTCGTCTACGAGGGGCCGCTGTGGTGCCGCCGCGTCCACCGTGGCCTGGCCGCGCGCCTGGCCGCGAGTCCGTACGCCACCCTCGCCGAGGCCGTCGGCGCCGACACCCGGAAGGTGACCTCCCGATGACCGTTCCCGAAGCCCCGCGGGCTTCCGGCTCCCCCGAGCCGTTCGGCGCCCGGCTGCGCCGCGCCCTGGACGACCGCGGCCCGCTGTGCGTCGGCATCGATCCGCACGCCTCGCTGCTGGCGGCCTGGGGCCTGGACGACGACGTGGCGGGCCTGGAGCGGTTCACCCGCACGGTGGTGGACGCCCTCGCCGACCGGGTCGCCGTCCTCAAGCCGCAGTCCGCCTTCTTCGAGCGCTTCGGCTCGCGCGGGATCGCCGTGCTGGAGAGGGCGATCGCCGATGCCCGCTCGGCCGGCGCCCTGGTGCTCACCGACGCCAAGCGCGGTGACATCGGCTCCACGATGGCCGCCTACGCCGCCGCCTACCTGGATCCGGGCAGCCCGCTGTTCTCCGACGCCGTCACCGTCAGCCCCTACCTGGGCTTCGGCTCGCTGCGCCCCGCCCTGGACGCGGCGCGGGCGGCGGGTTCGGGAGTCTTCGTCCTCGCCCTGACCTCCAACCCGGAGGGTGCCGAGGTGCAGCGCGCCACCGCCGGGGGCGGTGCGTCGGTCGCCCAGACGGTGCTGGACCACATCGCGCGGGAGAACGCCGGGGCCGACCCGCTCGGCCCGGTCGGCGCGGTGGTCGGGGCGACGCTGGGGGAGGCCGGCGTGGACCTGGCGGTCAACGGCCCGCTGCTGGCGCCGGGGCTCGGGGCCCAGGGCGCCACCGCGGCCGACCTGCCGAGGGTCTTCGGCGGTGCGGTGCGCAACGTTGTGCCGAGCATCAGCCGGGGAGTCCTGGGCCGCGGACCCTCGCCGCGGGCCCTGCGGGAGGCCGCGGCCGGGGAGGCCGACGCCCTGCGGGAGGTCCTGGGCTGAGGAGCCGGGGCAGAACCGGAGGGTCCGGAAAAACCGGGGAACCCCGCGGAATCGACCCTTCGATCACGCCTCTTTGTTCGGAAATGTCCAGGTCGGCTCAAGTCTGACCTGGACTTTTCCCCTGTTCTCGCTGACTCAGGCGCGATGGGCCGCTAGTCTCCGACGAGAGCACCGCGAATTCCGGGGTCCTCGCAGGTCCGGGGGCGCCGGGGGACGTGTTGCTCGTTGCTCCGCAGGTGCGGGGCCACTAGGTTCCTCACCGACCAATATCCGACCAGTTCGACATCCGAGGTGACGTAGGCGTGGCTCTTCCGCCCCTTACCCCTGAACAGCGCGCAGCCGCGCTCGAGAAGGCCGCCGCGGCTCGCCGGGAGCGCGCCGAGGTCAAGAACCGACTGAAGCACTCCGGCGCCTCGCTCCACGAGGTCATCAAGCAGGGCCAGGAGAACGACGTCATCGGCAAGATGAAGGTCTCCGCCCTCCTGGAGTCCCTGCCCGGCGTCGGCAAGGTCCGGGCCCGCCAGATCATGGAACGGCTCGGCATCTCCGAGAGCCGCCGGGTGCGCGGCCTGGGATCCAACCAGATCGCCTCCCTGGAGCGCGAGTTCGGCGGCGGTTCCGCCTGACGTTTCCAGGTCCCCCTGGGAACCGGGATAATCGCTGTATGAGTGAACGTCCGCGACTGACCGTGCTCTCCGGCCCCTCCGGGGTCGGCAAGAGCACGGTCGTCGCTCATCTGCGCAAGGTTCATCCGGAGATCTGGCTCTCGGTGTCCGCCACCACCCGCAGGCCGCGCCCCGGCGAGCAGCACGGTGTCCAGTACTTCTTCGTGGACGACGAGGAGTTCGACAAGCTGGTCGCCAACGGCGAGCTGCTGGAGTGGGCCGAGTTCGCGGGCAACCGCTACGGCACTCCGCGGCGGGCCGTGCTGGAGCGGCTGGAGGCGGGCGAGCCGGTGCTCCTGGAGATCGACCTCCAGGGCGCGCGGCTGGTCCGCGAGTCGATGCCCGAGGCGCAGCTCGTCTTCCTGGCCCCGCCCAGCTGGGACGAGCTGGTCCGCCGCCTCACCGGCCGCGGCACCGAGTCCCCCGAGGTCATCGAGCGGCGGCTGGCCGCGGCCAGGGTCGAACTGGCCGCCGAGTCGGAGTTCGACGTGACCCTGGTCAACACCTCCGTCGAGGACGTCAGCCGCGAGCTGCTAGCCTTGATGAAGGTTTCGTGATCGTCGCCGGAGGGCCGGGCAGGGACAGCCACCGGAATCCGGGACACCGGCAGGAGGCCTCCCGTACCGGGGTCCGGCCGGATCACCGCCCGTCTTATCCACCGCAGCGGAAGGTAGAGCGTGTCCTCTCCCATCAACACGCCCGAGGGCATCATCAACCCGCCGATCGATGAGCTGCTCGAAGCCACCGACTCGAAGTACAGCCTGGTGATCTACGCCGCCAAGCGCGCGCGCCAGATCAACGCCTACTACTCGCAGCTCGGCGAGGGCCTGCTGGAGTACGTCGGCCCGCTGGTGGACACCCACGTCCACGAGAAGCCGCTGTCGATCGCGCTCCGCGAGATCAACGCGGGCCTGCTGACCTCCGAGGCCGTCGACAACCCGGCGCAGTGAGGCCCCGGCCGCCCAGGGCGGCCGGCCGGCCGCACGACGGCACCACCACCACCGCCACGGGCCCGGCAGCGCGGCTGCCGGGCCCGTGGTGTGTCATGGGTACCGGCGGAAGCGTCCCCGACGCGCCCGCCGCCGACGCGCGACAGTGAGCGGCCGCCGGGGCCGCCGAGCCGGGGAGAGGCGAGGGATGGACAGGTCCGACAAGCCCAGGGTGGTCCTGGGGGTCAGCGGCGGCATCGCCGCCTACAAGGCGTGCGAGCTGCTGCGGAGGCTGACGGAGTCCGGCCACGACGTACGGGTGGTGCCGACCGGGTCGGCGCTGAGGTTCGTCGGCGAGCCCACCTGGGCGGCGCTGTCGGGCAACCCCGTGACCACGGGGGTGTGGGAGGACGTCCACGAGGTCCCGCACGTGCGCATCGGGCAGGAGGCCGATCTGGTCGTCGTCGCGCCCGCCACCGCCGACACCCTCGCCCGGGCCGCCCACGGCCTCGCCGACGACCTGCTGACCAACACCCTGCTCACCGCCCGCTGCCCGGTGGTCTTCGCGCCCGCCATGCACACCGAGATGTGGGAGCACCCCGCGACCGCCGAGAACGTGGCCACCCTGCGCCGCCGCGGCGCCGTCGTCATCGAGCCCGCGGTCGGACGGCTGACCGGCGAGGACACCGGCAAGGGGCGCCTGCCCGACCCCGGCGAGATCTTCGAGGTCTGCCGCCGGCTCCTCGCCCGCCGCGCCGCGTCCGGGCGCGACCTGGCCGGACGGCACGTCGTGGTCAGCGCGGGCGGTACCCGCGAACCGCTGGACCCGGTCCGTTTCCTGGGCAACCGCTCCTCGGGCCGGCAGGGGTACGCCCTGGCCCGCACCGCGGTGGCACGCGGCGCGCGGGTGACCCTGGTGGCCGCCAACACCTCCCTGCCCGACCCCGCGGGCGCGGACGTGGTGCCGGTGGGCACCGCCGTGCAGCTGCGGGAGGCCGTGCTGAAGGCCGCGAAGGACGCGGACGCGGTGGTCATGGCCGCGGCGGTGGCCGATTTCCGGCCGGCCCGCTACGCCCATGGGAAGATCAAGAAGCGGGAGGGGCGGGAACCGGAACCGGTCGCCCTGGTCCGCAACCCCGACGTCCTCGCCGAGCTCTCCGCGGCCCGCCCCCGCCCCGGGCAGGTGGTCGTCGGCTTCGCGGCCGAGACCGACGACGTCCTGGCCAACGGCCGGGCCAAGCTCGCCCGCAAGGGATGCGACCTGCTGGTCGTCAACGAGGTGGGGGAGGACAGGACCTTCGGCGCGGAGGAGAACGAGGCCGTCATCCTGGGCGCGGGCGGCGGCGAGACACCTGTGCCGCACGGCCCCAAGGAGGCCCTCGCCGACACGGTGTGGGACAGAGTCGTCCACATGCTGAACGCCGGGTGACCCCGGAGGCGGAAGGTCCGCATGGCCGTGCCACCAGGGCCGCGGGCCCCTTCCGGGCACGGCCTCTCCCCTTCGCGGGAGCCTTGTGGCACGTTGGTCGTGTGTCGGAGTGCGAGACGTCCTGGCGGATCCGCGACGAGCTGCGGATAAACTGACGGCGGACCGCGCTCGGGCCAGCCCGACGACCGGATCCGCACACCAAGTCAGCCAGCAGCCGCTGCAAACCCAGGGAGCGATGTGTCCCGCCGCCTGTTCACTTCGGAGTCCGTGACCGAGGGTCACCCCGACAAGATCGCCGACCAGATCAGCGACACCATCCTCGACGCCCTGCTGGAGCAGGACCCGGCCTCCCGGGTGGCGGTGGAGACGCTGATCACCACCGGTCTGGTGCACGTGGCCGGCGAGGTCACCACCGCCGCGTACGCCGACATCCCCACCCTGGTGCGCAACAAGATCCTCGAGATCGGCTACGACTCCTCCAAGAAGGGCTTCGACGGGGCCTCGTGCGGGGTGTCGGTGTCCATCGGGGCACAGTCCCCCGACATCGCCCAGGGGGTGGACACCGCCTACGAGACCCGGGTCGAGGGTGACGAGGACGAGCTGGACCGGCAGGGCGCCGGCGACCAGGGCCTGATGTTCGGCTACGCCTGCGACGAGACGCCCGAGCTGATGCCGCTGCCGATCCACCTGGCCCACCGCCTGTCGCGGCGGCTCAGCGAGGTCCGCAAGAACGGGACCATCCCCTACCTGCGCCCCGACGGCAAGACGCAGGTCACCATCGAGTACGACGGCGACAAGGCCGTGCGCCTGGACACCGTGGTGGTCTCCTCCCAGCACGCCTCCGACATCGATCTGGACTCGCTGCTGGCCCCGGACATCCGCGAGTTCGTCGTCGAGCACGTGCTGGCCTCCCTGGTGGCCGAAGGCATCAAGCTGGACACCGGCGGGTACCGGCTGCTGGTCAACCCGACGGGGCGGTTCGAGATCGGCGGACCGATGGGGGACGCGGGTCTGACCGGCCGCAAGATCATCATCGACACCTACGGCGGCATGGCCCGCCACGGCGGCGGGGCGTTCTCCGGCAAGGACCCCTCCAAGGTGGACCGCTCGGCCGCCTACGCCATGCGCTGGGTGGCCAAGAACGTGGTGGCCGCCGGGCTGGCCGCCCGCTGCGAGGTGCAGGTGGCGTACGCCATCGGCAAGGCCGAGCCGGTGGGTCTGTTCGTGGAGACCTTCGGCACCCACACGGTGGAGGTGGAGAAGATCGAGCAGGCCATCTCAGAGGTCTTCGACCTGCGCCCGGCCGCGATCATCCGCGACCTGGACCTGCTGCGCCCGATCTACGCGCAGACCGCCGCCTACGGCCACTTCGGCCGCGAGCTGGACGATTTCACCTGGGAGCGCACCGGCCGCACCGACGCCCTGCGCAAGGCCGCCGGACTGTAACACCCCGGGCGCGACGGCACCCGCCCGCGCCCGCCGGCGCGGGCCCGGCCCCGCGACTCCCCGCCGGGAGCCGCGGGGCCGGGCCGTGTCAGTGGGTTCTGGTAGGACTGAGGGCTGTGAGCAGCGAGAACGGGCGACCGGACGGGCCTCCGGCACAGGACCCGCCGGGAGGCGAGCAGCTGGCGCTGATCCGCGAGACCGTCCGCCGGGCCAAACCGCCCCGCGCCCGGCCGCGCACCTGGCGCGGCGCCGAGCTCGCCGAGCGCGACCCCGTCGCCCGCGTCCTGGTCGACAAGGGGCTGCTCCACCTCGACCGGCTCTTCGACTACGCCGTCCCCGCCGCCATGGACGCCGAGGCCCGGCCCGGGGCGCGGGTGCGGGTACGTTTCGGCGCGGGGGAGCGGGGCGGACGCCGCGAGGGCGGCGGGCTGGTCAACGGCTTCATCGTCGAGCGCCGAGCGGACTCCGACTTCCCCGGCGTCCTCGCCCCCATCGCCCAGGTCCTCTCCCCGGAACCCGTCCTCGGCCCCGGCCTGCTGCGGCTGTGCCGGGCCGTCGCCGACCGCTACGCCGGGGCGCTGGCCGACGTCGTCCAGCTCGCCGTGCCCCCGCGCATGGCCCGCGCGGAGAAGGCGCCCGCCGCTGGGGTCCCGGCCGCACCCCCGCCACCGCCCCCGCCGCCCGAGGCGTCCTCCTGGGCGCGCTACCCGGCCGGGCCCGGCTATCTGCGGGCGCTGGCCGGTGGGGAGTCCCCGCGCGCGGTGTGGACGGCGCTGCCCGGGCCGCACTGGCCCGACGAGCTGGCCCGGGCCCTGGCCGCCGCCCTGGCCTCCGGCCGCGGCGCGCTCGCCGTACTGCCCGACGGGCGGGCCGCGGCCCGGGTGGACAAAGCCCTCACCGCCCTGGTCGGCGAGGGCCGGCACGTCCTGCTTACCGCCGACGCCGGAGCCGAGGCCCGCTACCGCCGCTGGCTGGCCGTCAACCGCGGTCGGGTGCGCTGCGTCGTGGGTACCCGCGCCGCGATGTTCGCGCCCGTGCACGACCTGGGGCTGGTCGCGATCTGGGACGACGGGGACTCCAGCCACCGCGACCCACGTGAACCGATGCCGCACGCCCGCGAGGTGCTGCTGCTGCGCTCCGCCCGGGAGGGCTGCGGCTTCCTGCTGGGCGCGCACGGCAGCACCGTGGAGGCCGCCCAGCTCGTCGAGACCGGCTGGGCCCGTCCGCTGGCCGCCGACCGCGACGCGGTGCGGGCGAGCGCCCCCCTGGTCCGTACCGTCGGCGACGGTGACGAGGCACGCGACCCGGCCGCGCGCGCAGCCCGGCTGCCCACCCTCGCCTGGAGCACCGTGCGCGAGGCCCTGCAACGCGGCCCGGTGCTGGTGCAGGTGCCGCGGCGCGGCTACGTACCCCGGCTGGCGTGCGACCGCTGCCGCGAGCCCGCCCGCTGCGCCCACTGCTCCGGTCCCCTCGAGGCAGCCGGCGGCGACGCCCCGCCCCGCTGCGGCTGGTGCGGACGCGACACGCCCGGCTGGGCGTGCGCGGAGTGCGGCGGCACCCGCCTGCGGGGGCGGGTCTTCGGAGCCCGGCGCACCGCCGAGGAACTGGGCCGGGCCTTCCCGGCCGTGCCCGTCCGCACCTCCGGCCGTGACCATGTCCTGGACACCGTGCCCGACCGGCCCGCCCTGGTGGTCAGCACCCCCGGCGCGGAGCCGGTCGCCGAGGGGCCCGGCTACGCGGCGGCCCTGCTGCTGGACGGCTGGGCGCTGCTGTCCCGCCCCGATCTGCGCGCGGGGGAGGAGGCGCTGCGCCGCTGGCTGGACGCCGCCGCACTGGTACGCCCCCACGGCGAGGGCGGCACAGTGGTGGTGATGGCCGAACCGGCGCTGCGGCCCGTCCAGGCGCTGGTGCGCTGGGATCCGGCCGGACACGCCCGGCGCGAGCTGGCCGAGCGGGCCGAGCTGGGCTTCCCGCCGGTGTCCCGGATGGCCGCCGTGACCGGACCGCCCGAAGCCGTCGCCGAACTGCTGGCCCCGGCCGGGCTGCCCCCCGACGCCGAGGTCCTGGGTCCGGTGCCGCTGCCCGTGCCCGATGCGGGGCGGCCCCGGCGCCCGGGCGGCCCGCCGCCGGGCGAGCGGTGGGAGAGGGCTCTGGTGAGGGTGCCGCCGGGCAGCGGCGCGGCGCTCGCCGCCGCGCTCAGGACCGCCCGTGCGGCCCGGCTCGCCCGCCGCGGGAGCGAGCCCGTACGCGTCCGCGTCGATCCGGAGGACATCGGCTGAGCGTCCGGACGCGGTACCCCCGGCACCGGGCGGAGGAGGAGAAGGCCCTGGGTCAGCCGTCGCGGGGGGAGGGGAGGGCACCCGGGCGGGGCTCCGGCGGCTGCGCCCGCTGCCCGGGCGCCGGGGGAGCGACCGGTCCCGCGGCCACGGTGCGTGCGGCGGCCCCGGTCTCCCGGCCGCCCTCCCCGTCCCGGTCGGGCCGCCGCGCCGCCTCCGTCCCGTCGGCGACCGGAGCAGCGGCCTGTGCGGTGGTCTGTGCGGTGGCCGCGGGCGCCGTCGCGGCGCCGCCCGTCTGCGCCGCCGGCCGGCGTGAGCCGTAGCGGCGGTGGACGGCCTGCTTGGTCACACCGAGGGCCGAACCCACCGCGTCCCAGGAGAAACCCAGCGAGCGGTCGAACTCCACGGCCGCCGTCACCAGCGTCTCCACACTGTCGCGCAGCTCCTGGGCGAGCCGTACGGTCGGCGCGGGCGCCCTGCCGTAGACGACGAAGCCCGCGGACGGACCCGTGCGCCGCGGCCGGTAGACGTTGCCGAGCTGCGCGGTGAGCGTGCGCAGTGCGTCCACCTGCCGGCGGACCCGCTCGATGTCCCGCACCAGCAGGTGCAGGCTGGCCCGTGCCCGGGCGTCGGGGGTGGCGTGGTCGGCCATGGTCAAGCCTCTCGAACCGGCGTGGGATCGGCCGGCCGCGTCCGCGGCCGTTTCGGTCAAGCTGCATTGACCAACGCCGCACCGGGCGCCGGAGTCACGCTGAGGGGGCGTGAGAAAGCCCGTGAGGGCGGTGTGTCCGGTCCCGTACGCCCCGATCGGTGCCCGGAGCGCCCGCCGGGCCCGCCGCCGCGGCGGACCGTAGACTGGTGCGCCGTTCCGCGCCGCGCGCATCCCCGCGCCCGGCGCGGCCTCGTGCCCGCCCCCGACGCATCCGCCCGCCCCCGCTCGTCCCTGACACACCCGTCTCCGAGAGGTAGTCCCGCACCGATGAGGCTCGTCTTCGCCGGCACCCCCGAGGTCGCCGTACCCGCCCTCGACGCACTGATCGCATCGGAGCGGCACGAGGTCGCGGCCGTCGTCACCCGGCCCGACGCGCCGGCCGGGCGCGGACGCCGCCTGGTGGCCAGCCCGGTCGCCCAGCGGGCCGAGGAGGCCGGTATCGAGGTCCTCAGGCCCGCCCGCCCGCGCGACGAGGACTTCCTCGCCCGGCTGCGCGAGATCGCCCCGGACTGCTGCCCGGTCGTCGCCTACGGCGCGCTGCTGCCCCGGGTCGCGCTCGACGTCCCGGCCAGGGGCTGGGTCAACCTGCACTTCTCGTTGCTGCCCGCCTGGCGCGGCGCCGCGCCCGTCCAGCACGCGATCATGGCCGGGGACGAGGTCACCGGAGCCTCCACCTTCCTCATCGAGGAGGGGCTGGACTCCGGGCCGGTCTACGGCGTGGTCACCGAGGAGATCCGGCCCACCGACACCAGCGGCGACCTGCTGACCCGGCTCGCCTTCGCGGGTGCCGGACTGCTGGCCGCCACCATGGACGGCATCGAGGACGGCACGCTGCGGGCCGTCCCCCAGCCCGCCGAGGGCGTCAGCCTCGCCCCCAAGATCACGGTCGAGGACGCCCGTGTGGACTGGGCCGCCCCGGCCCTGCGCGTGGACCGCGTGGTGCGCGGCTGCTCGCCCGCGCCCGGTGCCTGGACGCTCTTCCGCGGCGAGCGGCTCAAGCTGCGGCAGACCGCCCTCGCCCCCGACCGCACCGGCCTGGCTCCCGGCGAGCTGGCCGTCGGCAAGAACACCGTGCACGCCGGCACCGGTTCGCACGCCGCCGAACTGCTGTGGGTCCAGCCGCAGGGCAGGAAGCCGATGGCCGCCGCCGACTGGGCGCGCGGCGTGCGCATCGACCAGGGGGAGCGGCTGGGGGAATGAGGCGGTCCGTCCCGCCCCGGCGGGGAGGCGGCGTCACCCGGAGCGGCGTCACCCGCACAAGAGGCCCGGACGCGGGGGATTAGGCTGGAACGCCGCGCCCACCGCGCGCCGCCCCCGACACCACCCGGAGCACCTTTCACGTGAGCAGCCGGCCACGCCGTCCCGCCAGGCCCTACCGCCGCCCCAAGAAGGATCCCGTACGCCTGATCGCCTACGAGGCGCTGCGGGCCGTGGACGAGCGCGACGCGTACGCCAACCTCGCCCTGCCCCCGCTGCTGCGCGAGGCCCGCGGGCGCGGCGACATCGACGGGCGGGACGCGGCCCTGGCCACCGAGCTGGTCTACGGCACGCTGCGCCGGCAGGGCACCTACGACGAGATCATCGCCGCCTGTGTGGACCGCCCGCTGCGCGAGGTGGACCCGCCGGTACTGGACGTCCTCTCGCTCGGCGCCCACCAGCTGCTGGGCACCCGCATCCCCGCCCACGCCGCGGTCAGCACCACCGTGGAGCTGGCCCGGGTGGTGCTCGGCGACGGACGGGCGAGGTTCGTCAACGCCGTACTGCGCAGGATCGCCGCCGACGACCTGGACGGCTGGCTGGAGAAGGTCGCCCCGCCCTACGAGGACGACCCCGAGGAGCACCTGGGAGTCGTCCACGCCCACCCCCGCTGGATCGTCTCCGCCCTGTGGGACGCGCTCGGCGGCGGGCGTGAGGACATCGAGGCGCTGCTGGAGGCCGACAACGCCCGGCCCGAGGTCACCCTGGTCGCCCGCCCCGGCCGCGCCACCGCCGAGGAGTTGCTGACCGGTGACGCGGTGCCCGGCAGCTGGTCGCCGTACGCCGTCCGGCTCGCCGAGGGCGGTGAGCCCGGCGCGATCGAGGCGGTGCGCGAGGGGCGTGCCGGGGTGCAGGACGAGGGCAGCCAGCTCGTCGCCCTCGCGCTGGCGAACGCGCCCCTGGACGGGCCCGACCGCCGCTGGCTGGACGGCTGCGCCGGACCGGGCGGCAAGGCCGCGCTGCTGGGTGCGCTGGCCGCCGGACGCGGCGCGGCCCTGCTCGCAGCCGAGAAGCAGCCGCACCGCGCCCGCCTGGTGGCCCGCGCCCTGCGCGACAACCCCGGCCCCTGCCAGGTGGTCACCGCCGACGGCACCCGCCCCGCCTGGCGGCCCGGCTCCTTCGACCGCGTCCTGGTCGACGTGCCCTGCACCGGACTGGGCGCCCTGCGCCGCCGCCCCGAGGCGCGCTGGCGCCGCCGCCCCGAGGACCTGGCCGGCTTCGCCCCGCTCCAGCGCGCACTGCTGACCGAGGCGCTGCGCGCGGCCCGGCCCGGCGGCGTCGTCGGCTACGCCACCTGCTCGCCGCACCCGGCCGAGACCCGCGCGGTCGTCGACGACGTGCTCGGGCACGAGAGCGCCGGGCTGATCGACGCCCGCCCGCTGCTGCCCGGTGTGCCCTCCCTCGGCGACGGCCCCGACATCCAGCTCTGGCCGCATCTGCACGGCACCGACGCGATGTACCTCGCCCTGCTGCGCCGCACCTGAGCCCACGGGCCGGCGCGGTGCGCGCGGGCGCACCTGGCGGCGGGGCCGGACGGGTGACACGACATACTGGGGCCATGGCTCAGATCAACCCCAGCATCCTGTCCGCCGACTTCGCACGCCTGGCCGAGGAGGCGCGGCGCGTCGGAGGACCCGAGGGCGCCGACTGGCTCCATGTGGACGTGATGGACAACCACTTCGTCCCCAACCTCACGCTCGGCGTCCCGGTCGTGGAGTCGCTGCGCAAGGCGACCGACACCCCGCTGGACTGCCATCTGATGATCGAGGACCCCGACCGCTGGGCGCCGCAGTACGTCGAGGCGGGGGCCGGATCGGTCACCTTCCACGCCGAGGCCGCCGCCGCGCCGGTGCGGCTGGCCCGCGAGATCCGCGCCAAGGGCGCCCGCGCCTCCATGGCGCTCAAGCCCGCCACGCCGATCGAGCCGTACGAGGACCTGCTGCCCGAGCTGGACATGCTGCTGGTGATGACCGTCGAGCCCGGTTTCGGGGGCCAGGCGTTCCTCGACGTCATGCTGCCCAAGATCCGCCGCACCCGGCAGCTCATCGACAAGCACGGCCTCGAGCTGTGGCTCCAGGTGGACGGCGGGGTGTCGGCCTCGACCATCGAGCGGTGCGCCGAGGCCGGCGCGGACGTCTTCGTGGCCGGCTCGGCCGTCTACGGCGCGGACGACCCCGCCGCGGCGGTGCAGGCGCTGCGCGCCCAGGCCCGGGAGGCCGCGAACGGGGCCGCCGGCACGTGCGCCCACTGAGGACGGCCCGGGGCGCCTGAGGGACGCCTGCGCGGAGGCGGGCATGGGTGCACCGTGCACGGAGTGGATCAGGACCGCCGCGGATCTGCGAGGATGAACGCGCAGAGTGAGGAACGGCGCGTACACGAGTACGGCGGAACGGTAGCGAGGTGAGTGCGGTGTCGACCGGGCGGTCAGCCACGAGAATGGGTCCCGCCGAGCTGATGCAGGCGGCGGCCATGGCGCGCCGCTTCTATCTGGAGGGCAAGTCCAAGATCCAGATCGCGGACGAGTTCGGGGTCAGCCGCTTCAAGGTGGCCCGGGTGCTGGAGACCGCGCTGGAACGGGATCTGGTGCGCATCGAGATCCGGGTCCCGGCCGAACTGGACGCCGAGCGGTCCGACGCGCTGCGCGCCCGCTACGGGCTGCGCCACGCCGTGGTCGTCGAGTCGCCCTCGGACGCCGCCGAGGACGCCGCCGACCCGGAGAACCTCGGCGAGGTCGCCGCCGACCTGCTGGGCGAGCTGGTCACCGAGGGGGACGTTCTGGGCCTGGCCTGGGGCCGCTCAACCATCCACATGGCCACCGCGCTGCACCGGCTCCCGCCGTGCACCGTCGTCCAGCTCACCGGCGTCTACGACGCGGGCACCGCCGAGCGCGGCTCGGTGGAGGCCGTGCGCCGCGCCGCCACCGTCTCCGGTGGCGAGGCCCACCCGATCTACGCGCCGATGCTGCTGCCGGACGCGGCCACCGCCGCCGCGCTGCGCGGCCAGACGAGCATCGCCGCCGCGTTCGAGTACTTCGACAAGGTGACCGTGGCCGCGGTCTCCATCGGCTCCTGGGAGCCGGGCGTCTCCACCGTCCACGACATGCTCGGCGAAGAGGAGCGCGCCCACTACGCCTCCCTCGGGGTCGCCGCCGAGATGTCCGCGCACCTCTTCGACGCCGAGGGCCGCCGCATCGGCCGCGACCTCGGCGAGCGCTGCATCACCGTCGAGGCCGACCGGCTGCGCCGCATCCCCGAGGTCATCGCGATCGCCGGCGGCCGCCGCAAGGCCGAGGCGATCGGTGCGGTGCTCCGCTCCGGGCTGGTGACCAGCCTGGTCACCGACACCGCCGCCGCCGATCACCTGCTGCACGAGACAGCGCCCGGCCCCCGGGCCGCGCTGGAGAGGGCCGACCCGGACGAGAGCGCGCCCTGAGGGCCCGGACCGGCGGAGCCCGGCCCGGGCCCGGCGTTGGTGGGAACGTACGACGACGGCCCCGCTCACCTGGTCTTTTCTCCATGGCCGGGGGCGGGGCGGTCGTGCAACAATGAAGTACGTGCGATTTCTCAACGACCAGCGGCCCGCGTACGACCTGACGTACGACGACGTCTTCATGGTGCCCAACCGCTCCGCGGTCGGCTCCCGGCAGGGCGTGGACCTCTCCGCGCCCGACGGGACGGGCACCACCATCCCGATCGTCGTGGCCAACATGACCGCGATCGCCGGGCGCCGGATGGCCGAGACGGTCGCCCGCCGCGGCGGTCTCACCGTCATCCCCCAGGACATCCCCCTGGACGTGGTCACCGACGTCATCTCCTGGGTCAAGCAGCGCCACCTGGTCCTGGACACCCCCATCGTCCTGGAGCCGTCCGCGACCGTCGCCGACGCGCTGTCCCTGCTGCCCAAGCGGGCGCACGGGGCGGGCGTCGTCGTCGACGCCGACCGGCGGCCGGTCGGCGTCGTCACCGACTCCGACCTGAGCGGCGTGGACCGCTTCACCCAGCTCGCCCAGGTCATGTCCCGGGACCTGTTGCTCCTGGACGCCGGCATAGACCCGCGCGAGGCGTTCACCCGCCTGGACGGCGCCCACCGCAAGCTCGCCCCCGCCGTCGACGCCGAGGGCCGCCTGGTCGGCATCCTCACCCGCAAGGGCGCCCTGCGCGCCACCCTCTACACCCCCGCGACCGACGACGCCGGGCGGCTGCGGGTGGCCGCCGCCGTCGGCATCAACGGCGATGTCGCCGGCCGCGCCGGGGGACTGCTCGACGCCGGAGTGGACACCCTCGTCGTGGACACCGCCCACGGTCACCAGGAGTCCGTGCTCTCCACCCTGGAGACGATCCGCGCGATGGACCCGCCGGTCCCCGTGGCCGCGGGCAACGTCGTCTCCGCCGGGGGAACCCGGGACCTGATCGAGGCCGGCGCCGACATCGTCAAGGTCGGCGTCGGGCCGGGCGCCATGTGCACCACGCGCATGATGACCGGTGTGGGCCGGCCCCAGTTCTCCGCCGTCCTGGAGTGCGCCGCCGAGGCGCACAGGCACGGAAAGCATGTCTGGGCCGACGGCGGCGTGCGGCACCCGCGCGACGTGGCCATGGCGCTGGCCGCCGGTGCCTCCAACGTCATGATCGGCTCCTGGTTCGCCGGCACCCACGAGTCCCCCGGCGACCTCCAGCAGAGCGCCGACGGGCGCCTGTACAAGGAGAGCTTCGGCATGGCCTCCGCACGCGCGGTGCGCAACCGCACCGCCGAGGAGTCCGCCTACGACAGGGCCCGCAAGGCCCTGTTCGAGGAAGGCATCTCCACCTCCCGGATGTTCCTCGACCCGGCCCGGCCGGGGGTGGAAGACCTGATCGACTCGATCATCGCCGGGGTGCGCTCCTCGTGCACCTACGCCGGGGCCGCCACCCTGGAGGAGTTCGCCGAGAAGGCCGTCATAGGCGTCCAGAGCGCCGCCGGCTACGCCGAGGGCAAGCCGCTGCACGCCAGTTGGTGACCCGCGCCCCCGCGGTGCCCGCGGCCCCTCCGGTCCTCTTTCCGGGGCGGGCCGCGGCTGCTTCGATGGGTCCATGAGCGGACCGGCGCACGAGGAGACCCGCCGGGGCCACAGCGGCACCGGCCCCGGGGCGATCACCCCCGACGGCTGCGCGGTGGAGGTCTACACCCGCCTCCCCGCCGGCGACGAACCCGACGTCATCGCCTCGGCCGTGCCCGCCGGGGCGAGCCTGCTGGAACTGGGTTGCGGAGCGGGCAGGGTGACCCGCCCCCTGCTGGAGCGCGGCTTCGCGGTGACGGCCGTCGACGAGTCGCCGCGGATGCTGGAGCACGTGCGCGGCGCCCGCACCGTGTGCTCGCCCATCGAGACGCTGGAGCTGGACGAGCGCTTCGACGCCGTCCTGCTGTCCTCCTTCCTGGTCCACACGGGCGACGTCCGGGTGCGCGACGCGCTGCTGCGCGCCTGCCGCCGGCACGTCGCGGACGACGGATGCGTGCTGGTCCAGCGGGAGGGCGAGGACTGGCACGAGCGGGTGCCCCGCGAGCGGAGGGCCGGCGGCGGACTGATCCGGATCGCCGCCGCCGACCCCACCGACGACCCGCGGGTGTCCGCCATCCGCTGCGAGTACGTCTTCCCGGACGCGGCATGGGCCCAGACGTTCCTCTCCCGGCGGCTGGACCGGGATGAGTTCGAGGAGGCGCTGGCCGGCGCGGAACTGACCGTCGACTCCTACCTCACCGACGACCGGACCTGGGTGAGGGCCCTGCCCGCGGGGTGACGCGCGGGACGGGAACGGACCGTCGCGTACACGCGTGCGCGTGTACGGCGGCCACCGCGAGGCGGTGTGCGAGGCTCGGAGGGATCCGCGTGTGACCGGTGTGCGAAAGATCTCCCGAGGAGTCGTCCCGCGATGGACCAGGGCGCCGCTTCCCCCCTTTCCCCTCCCTCCCCGGGGCCCGGCGGGGCCGGCTCGCGGCTGACGCGACGCAAACCCGTCGAGCGGCTCGTCGCCGAGAGCGGTCACGGCGAGGGCGGCCTGCTGAGGCGCTCGCTGGGGGTGTGGCAGCTCACCTCGATCAGCATCGGCGCCACCCTGGGCACCGGCATCTTCGTCGTCCTGGGCGAGGCCGTCCCCGAGGCCGGTCCGGCCGTCACCGTCTCCTTCGCCCTCGCCGGACTGACCGCGCTGTTCTCCGCCCTGTCCTACGCGGAAATGGCCGGCGCCATCCCGGTCTCCGGCTCCTCCTACACCTACACCTACGCCACCATGGGCGAACTGCTCGGCTGGGTGATCGGCTGGTGCCTGATCCTGGAGTACGGGGTGTCGGTGGCCGCCGTCGCCGTCGGCTGGGGCGAGTACCTCAACGAACTGCTCGACGGCACCGTCGGCGCCACCATCCCGGCCGCCTTCTCCGCGCCCCCGGGCGACGGAGGGCTCGTCAATCTGCCGGCCGTGCTGGTCGTCCTGCTGGCCATGGCCCTCCTGCTCGGCGGCGCCCGCGAGAGCGCCCGCGTCAACGCGGCCATGGTCGCGGTGAAGATCGGCGCGCTGCTGCTGTTCTGCGCCGTCGCCGCCACCGGCGTGCGCGCCGGGAACTACACCCCGTTCGCGCCCCTGGGGGTGGCCGGCATCAACGCCGCGGCCGCGACGCTGTTCTTCTCCTACATCGGCTTCGACGCCGCCTCCACCGCCGGGGAGGAGGCCAGGGACCCCCGGCGCGACCTGCCGCGCGCCATCGTCCTGTCGCTGGTGATCGTCACCGTGCTGTACTGCCTGGTCGCGGCCGTCGCGGTCGGCGCCCTGCCCTGGCAGGACTTCACCGGCACCGAGGCGGCCCTCGCCGCGATCGCGGAGGATGTCACCGGCCGCGCCTTCTGGTCCGTCCTGCTGGCCCTCGGCGCCGTCGTCGCCATCGCCAGTGTCGTCCTGGCCGTCCTGTACGGGCAGACCCGGATCCTGTTCTCCATGTCCCGCGACGGGCTGATCCCGAAGGTGTTCTCCCGGGTGCACCCGCGCACCGGCACCCCGCGCGCGGGCACCCTGATCGTGGCCGCCTTCTGCGGCACCCTGGCCGCCGTGGTCCCGCTGGGCCGGCTCGCCGACGCCACCAGCATCGGTACGCTGTTCGCCTTCGCGCTGGTCAACGTCTCCGTCGTCGTCCTGCGCCGCACGCACCCGCAGACGCCCCGCGGCTTCCGTGTCCCGTTCTCACCGCTGCCGCCCGCGCTGGGCTTCGGGTTCTGCGTGTGGACGATGGCCGGCCTGGACGCGGTCACCTGGACCGTCTTCGGCCTCTGGCTGGCCGGCGGCCTGGCGGTCTACTTCACCTACGGCATCCGCCACTCGCGCCTCAACGAGCCCGCCGGGCCGGGCGCCACCGGCCGGGCCGGCCGGTAGTGCCCGGCCCGGCGGGCGTCAGGCGCACTCGTCGGACTTCCCGACGGTCTCGGCGTAGGCGGCGATGAGCTTCTTCATCGCCGCCTCGTCGGGCTTGCCGACAGCGGAGACCCGTGCCGATGCGAACAACTCCTGGTCGGCCTTGCGCGGTTTCGCGCAGGAGACTACGGCGAGCGCCCCCGTCTTCGAGTACATGTACGGCAGCTCCTCCCGCACCTTCTCGTCGCCGCCCAGGCCGATCGAGTCGTGGCCACTGAGGCCGGCCGCCGAGGTGGCGGCTTCGCGTAGCCCGGTTCCTTCCTCCCACCACTCCGTGGTGAACGACAGCACCTCCTTGCCGTCCACATGGAGGCGGCAACGCTCGATGCCGTCGATCTCGGCGACGCCGGGGCGCACGGAGATCTCCTCGCCGCCAGGAAGGAACGGCTCCAGCCGATCGGTCGGCACGGTCACGCCGCACAGCGACTCGGGAATCTCGTACTCCCTGTCCGGCGAAGACGAGCAAGCGGACATGCACAGACCGAGCACCACCGCTCCGACGAGCGTATGGGCCGACCGGGGCCGGGAACCTCCACGTACCGTGTGATGCTGCACCTTGACCTCTGTGTCGACTGATGGGATATGTCTGCCGGGCGGGGTGCTCCGCGAACGCTAGTTCGGAATCTCGGTCTCCAGGTCGTCCGCCATCTGAGCGGCGTTCGTGGAGGCGTCGTTGAAGCCGTCCGCCGTGCCGATGCGCGCCCATTCCGCCACCTGATCGGAGTGCGGGGAATCGTGGGCCTTGGCTGCCTCCATGGCAGCCAGCTGACTCAGCTCCACGTTCGTGTCCTTGGTGTCTTCCCACCTCGTGGCGGCGTCCTGGCCGGCGTTCTTGAGGTTCTCCGGCTGCATGGAGCCGAAGAGTTGCTCCAGAACGACGCTGCTGACCGTGCTGGCGGCTCCGCCGGCCGCGGCACCGGCGACGGGCGTCGCGACGAAACTCGTCCCCACTCCGATCCCGAGGCCGATGACGCCGGAAGTCACGTTCTTCGCCTGGTTGACTGCCTTCTGGTAGTCCTCGTCCTTCTGGTGTGCCTCGCCCAGGACCGCCTCCTGACGGCCGATGGCCAGCGTGCCGCCGATCTCGGCGGACCTCCGGGAGATCTCCTTGACCGTCTCCTCCGGGGAGTGCGGGTAGCGCTTGTCCTCAGGGAGATCGGGGTTCAGGTGGTAGTCCAGCAGATTGGCCATGTACGCTTTCTGGCCAGCCTCGACCTTCGCGTACCCTTCCGGGTTCTGCCCCACGCTGACGAGGAAGCGTGTGACGTCGCTGTGGTCCATCTCGGCGACGGCACCGGTGATCGGGAAGAGCTTGTCGGAGTTGCCGTACTTGTCGTCGGCGGTTGCCCGGTTGATGTCGGGCAGGTACTCAGCCGCGATCTGGCCCATGCTGTCCGACAGGTAGCCGCGCTCGGTGAGGCGTTCGGTGTCCGCCGAGACGGAGTCGAAGATCTGCTCCACCAGCCGGGCCTGCTCCGGGGTGTGCGGGGGGAGGTCCGGCGTGGGCTGCTCGCCGGCCGGGTGGCCGGTCGCCGCGGCCTCCAGGGCCCAGCCCATGGCGTTCTGCCCGGCGATGCTCTCCTTGAACTCGGAGTCGTACTGCTTGGGCCAGTCGCGCTCCTCGAAGAGGTACTGGAAGTTGGTCAGGCCGATCTTGCCCTTTTTGCCGTTGCCGTCGGTGTCCCGGGTGAAGTCGTGGTCCTCGTCCTTGGTGACGAAGGTGCCGTTGAAGAAGTCGGTGGCGGCCTCCGGGCTCCTGCCCAGGGCCATCATGTAGCCCGTCATCGGGTCCGAACCCTCGTCGGTGCCCGTCCGGTTGAGCATCGGGCCCATGGGGAAGTGCCAGGCCAGCTCCGCGTTGCGGCCGTTGCCGCTGCGCTCCTTCTCGACCCGGATGAGCTCGTCGCCGTAGTTCTTCAGGAACTTGTCGTCGAAGTCGCCCCAGCGCATCAGGTTGCTCATCACCTGGGCGCCCACGGCCCGGGGGTTGTCCCTGCTCGGTACGAACTCGCCGGTCAGCCCGACCATGTCCCGCTCCCAGCGCTGCATGGCGGGGCTGTCGGACTGGGTGGCGGTGGCCAGGGTCAGGCCTAGGTTCTCCTGCAGGCCGCCGTACTTGTCCACCCTGGCCTGGCCGAGCTGCATGTTGGTGTGCGGGTCGTTGATGCCCGCCCAGAAGTCCAGCACGCCCTGGGGGCCCAGTCCGGTCGCGAACCGCTCGGCGAAGAGGGGGTCGTCCTTGTACCGCGCCATGGTGGAGTTGAAGTCGTCGAACTCCTGCGGGGACATGTCCGAGGGGTCCTTGGCGAGTTCGACGGCCCGGTCGGCGGCCTCCATCGCCTCGGCGGCCGCGTCGCGGTCGGCGTAGGAGGCGTCGGAGAAGCCGTAGGGCGTCTGGTCGGCCAGGGCCCTGAGCGCCCCGGCGGCGCTGGAGTCGCTCTCGGCGGCCTTGGTGAGGATGCCCTGCACCTCGTCGCGCAGGGCGGTGACGTCCTCGGGGGTGTGGTCGGGGACGTCGGTGCCCCCGGCGGCGCGGTCGGGGTGGATGTTCATGGTGACGGTGAAGCTGCCGTCGGTGTTGGCGATGACGGTCAGGTTCTTCTTCAGCCCGCGCTCGATGGCGTCGTTGAGCTGCCTGCGGTACTCGACCAGCTCGTCGTGGGTGTCCTTGAGGATGTTGTGGATGGAGGAGGCCTGGGTGTGGGCGTCGGCGAACTCCCCGGCGGTCTTGGCCACGAACTCCCGGGTGACGGCGGCGTTCAGACCGGTCCAGTCGGCCTTGTCGGCCTTGCCCTTGAGCTGGGAGCGGGCGTCGTCCTTCAGGATGCTCAGCTTCCCGACCATCTCCGACCAGTCGGTGACGGCCGCGCTCAGCCTGGAGAAGTCGGCGTGGCGGAGGGCGTCGAGCTTCACTGGCGCCGGGTCCTCTCGTCGAAGCCCTGGTCGAGCGCGGAGACGCTGTTGAACAGCGAGCTGATGTGCTGCTCGTCGTTGGCGTGGGCCTTGTTGCTGTACTCCATGTGGTTGGAGATGTGGGCACAGGCGTCGGTGAGGGTGCGCAGCTGCTCCTGCCACCGGGTCGCGACGTGGTCCAGGGCGCCGCCGATCTCGAAGTCGCCCCTCAGGCTCGCGGCGGCACCGGTGCTGCTCTCCCGGGCGTGGTCGCCGTCCTTGCGCAGCCGGTCGTAGAGGTCGAACGCCGCGTTCCCGACGGCGGCCAGATCCTTCTGCGACACCTCGAGTTCGCCGGAGGACGTCGAGACGCCCCCTCCTCCGCCGCCGTCGAGCCGGTTCAGGCGCGTCTGCACGGCCTTCCGCTCGGCAGCTGCCTCCACCAGCTGTTTCCATTCCTCGTCGAACGACACGTTCTCTCCCCCGCGTCCGGCTCCGCCTGTCGGGCCACACCGTATAGAAACGCGTCTCCCGGTCGCCAGTGAGAGCTGTGCGGAAGGAACCGGGACGGGACCGCCGTGCCGCCGCCGGCGGACACCGGGACGCCCGGTTCGCGGGGTTGCGGCCGGAAAGGGGCGCCCGGAAACCCGGACATGCGCCCTACCGGGCCGCGGCGTCGCCCCGTGTGATCTGGTCCTGAAGGCCGCAGGCCCCGTTCTTCAGGACGGGGGGCGGGCCGGTGACGCTTCGGTGAGGATTCCCCGGCCGTCCGCGCCGCGGCCCGGGGCCGTCGAGGGAACGCCCCGCCGGTTTGGTGTGTTGTACTTCGCTGCCGGGGCGGCGCGATCACCGCGGCGCCCCGAGTACCGCCCGCACGACAGAAGTGGCCCACCCGCAGTGCGACTGAACGAGCTCGACGAACGCATCGTCCGCGCCCTCGCCGAGGACGCCCGGCGCTCCTACGCCGACATCGGCGCCGAGGTGGGGCTGTCGGCCCCCGCCGTCAAACGCCGGGTGGACCGGCTGCGCGAGCAGGGCGCCATCACCGGCTTCACCGTACGGGTGGACCCGGCGGTGCTCGGCTGGGAGACCGAGGGGTTCGTCGAGATGTACTGCCGCCACAAGACCTCCCCCGAGGACATCCGCCGGGGGCTGGCGCGCTATCCGGAGGTGGCCTCCGCCTCCACCGTGACCGGCGACGCGGACGCCATCGTCCAGGTCTTCGCCTCCGACATGCGGCACTTCGAGCGGGTCCTGGAGCGGATCGCGGGGGAGCCGTTCGTGGAACGCACCCGGTCGGTGCTCGTCCTCTCCCCGCTGCTGCGCCGCTACGGTTCGGGGGCGCCGGCCTGAGGCGCCCCGGAGGTACAGCCGGGCGTACGGCCGGAAGCGCAACGAATCGACGTGCCAGGGCTCCAAGACGCAACGGATCGATACAGGGTGCGCAACGGGTGCGGCTTGTGGGGCACATCGGACGGACCGTACCGTCGAGGCGTCCCCAGATCCCGCAGCCGTACCCCGGCACGCCCGGTACGGCTGTCCGACGTGAACGCGAAGAGGTCCCATGACGCCGCTGCGCACCGCGCTGCTCCAGGGTCCCGGCGGTGTCCCCGGCTCCACCGCGGACAGCCTGGCCGCCCTCGACCGCGCCGCCCGCGAAGCCGCCGCGCGGGGGGCCCGGCTGCTGGTCGCCTCCGAGATGTACCTGACCGGGTACGCGATCGGGGAGCGGGTGGCGGAGCTGGCCGAGCCCGCCGACGGCTCCGGCGCCGAGGCGGTCTCCGGTATCGCAGCCGAGCACGGAATCGCCGTCGCCTACGGCTACCCCGAACGTGACGGCGACGCGGTGTACAACTCCGCCGGGCTCGTCGGTCCCGACGGCGCCCGGCTGGCCGACTACCGCAAGACCCATCTGTACGGCGGCTTCGAGACCTCCGTCTTCCGTCCGGGCGACACCCCCGTCGTCCAGGCCGACCTCGACGGTGTCCGCGTCGGGATGCTGGTCTGCTACGACGTGGAGTTCCCCGAGAACGTCCGCGCCCACGCGCTGGCCGGCACCGAGCTGCTGCTGGTGCCGACCGCGCTGATGCGGCCGTACGAGATCGTCGCCGAGACCCTCCTGCCGGCCCGCGCCTTCGAGAACCAGCTCTACATCGCCTACGCCAACCGCTGCGGCACCGAGGGCGCGGACGGGAGCGGGGGCGACGGCGTGATCACCTTCGCCGGACTGAGCTGCCTGGCCGCCCCCGACGGCACGGTCCGCGCCCGCGCGGGCACGGGGGAGGACCTGGTCACCGCCGATGTCGATCCCGGGCGGCTGAGGGCGTCACGCGCGGACAACCCCTATCTGCGCGACCGCCGCCCCGAGCTGTACGCCTCCCTCACCTGATCCGGCCCCGCCCGCCCCCGCCCGGCACCGCAGCCGGCCGCGGGCCCGGGCCGACCGCCCGGACACAGCCCGCCACGTACCACCAGGAGAACCACCCATGACCTCCACGGTGCCCGCCGCCGTCCACGACGAGCAGCACGCACAGGCACGGACCGAGCCGCCCGTCACCATGTTCGGCCCGGACTTCCCCTTCGCCTACGACGACTACCTCGCCCACCCCGCCGGCCTGGGCCAGGTGCCCGCCACCGAGCACGGCACCGAGGTCGCGGTCGTCGGCGGCGGACTGTCGGGGATCGTCACCGCGTACGAGCTGATGAAGATGGGCCTGAAGCCGGTGGTCTACGAGGCCGACCGGATCGGCGGACGGCTGCGTACGGCCCGCTTCGACGGCTGCGACCCCGAACTGACCGCAGAGATGGGCGCGATGCGCTTCCCGCCGTCGTCCACCGCCTTCTGGCGCTACGCGGACCTGGTGGGGCTCGAGACGAAGCCGTTCCCCAACCCGCTGGCGCCCGAAACCCCCTCCACCGTCGTCGACCTCAAGGGCGAGTCCCACTACGCCCGCACCCTGGGCGACCTGCCGGAGGTCTACCACCAGGTCATGGAGGCCTGGAACGCCTGCCTGGAGGAGGGCGCCGACTTCTCCGGCATGCAGCAGGCCATACGGACGCGCGACGTGCCGCGCATCCGCGAGATCTGGTCGCGTCTGGTGGAGAAGCTCGACAACCAGACCTTCTACGGCTTCCTGTGCGACTCCCCGGCGTTCTCCTCCTTCCGCCACCGGGAGATCTTCGGCCAGGTCGGCTTCGGCACCGGCGGCTGGGACACCGACTTCCCCAACTCCATCCTGGAGATCCTGCGGGTCGTCTACACCGGCGCCGACGACGACCACCGCGGCATCGTCGGCGGCAGCCAGCAGCTTCCGCTGCGGCTGTGGGAGCGCGAGCCGGCCAAGCTGGTGCACTGGCCGGAAGGCACCTCGCTGAAGTCCCTGCACGGCGGCGACCCGCGCCCGGCCGTGACCCGGCTGCACCGCACCGCGGGCAACCGCATCACCGTCACCGACGCCACCGGCGACGTGCGCACCTACCGGGCGGCGGTCTTCACCGCCCAGTCGTGGATGCTGCTGTCGAAGATCGACTGTGACGACGACCTGTTCCCCATCGACCACTGGACGGCGATCGAGCGGACCCACTACATGGAGTCCTCCAAGCTGTTCGTGCCGGTGGACCGGCCGTTCTGGCTGGACAAGGACGAACGCACCGGCCGGGACGTGATGAGCATGACGCTCACCGACCGCATGACGCGGGGCACCTACCTGCTGGACGACGGCCCGGACCGGCCGGCCGTGATGTGCCTGTCGTACACCTGGTGCGACGACTCCCTCAAGTGGCTGCCGCTCAGCCCCCAGGAGCGGCTGGAGGTCATGCTCAAGTCCCTGCGGGAGATCTATCCGGACGTCGACGTGCGCAAGCACATCACCGGCAACCCGGTCACCGTCTCCTGGGAGAACGAGCCGTACTTCATGGGGGCCTTCAAGGCCAACCTGCCGGGCCACTACCGCTACCAGCGGCGGCTGTTCACCCACTTCGCGCAGGACCGGCTGCCCGAGGACAAGCGCGGCGTCTTCCTGGCCGGCGACGACATCTCCTGGACGGCCGGCTGGGCCGAGGGCGCGGTGCAGACCGCCCTCAACGCGGTGTGGGGCGTGATGCACCACCTCGGCGGCTCCACCGATCCCGCCAACCCCGGACCGGGCGACGTCTACGACGAGATCGCCCCGGTCGAACTCCCCGAGGACTGAGCGGGCCGGCGGGCCGAACCGGTCTGCGGGGGCGCGTCGTCCGGCCCCTGCCGGTCTCCGGCCCGCCCGGGGCGGTGCCCCGGTCCCGGCGGTCCCGTACCGCCGGGGCGGCCGGCGCGCGCCGGGAGTTCGACCATCAAGTCTCCACGAGGCTGATCCGCGAGCACCAAGCGGTCGCGGTGGAGGACCTGTGCGTGAGGGGGCTCGCGCGCACGCGTCTGGCCGGGTCCGTCCAGGACGCCGGATGGTCGGCCTTCGCCGGACGCTCCCGCTCGGTGCGCGGTCCGTTCACCGACCGCGAACGGCCCTGCCTGGACGAGCCGTACGGCATCAACCGCCGCCCGATGCTCATCGACCGGCTGGACTGGTAGGACGGCTGGCCCGTGGTGCGGGTGCGGCTGCGGGTGCGGGGCGTGGGGCCACGGCCCGCACCCGCCCTCCGTCCCGGAAACCCTGCGGCGTCACGGGCTGACGGTGCTCTCCCGGACGATCAGCCGGTAGTCCGCCTCCACCTCGCGCCGCCCGTCGTCCCCGGCCGGCCGGCCGCCGCGTCCACTCCCGCTGATGCGGGCGTCCAGCAGTTCCACGGCCGTCCGCGCTATCCGGGCCTTGTCGGGGGAGACCGTCGTCAGGGTCGGGGTGCTGTAGCGGCCGTCCTCGATGTCGTCGAAGCCCGCCAGCGCCAGGTCGTCGGGGACCCGCAGACCGGAGGTGAGCGCGGTGCGCAGGGCGCCGAGCGCCAGGAGGTCGTTGAAGCAGAAGACAGCCTGCGGGAGCTCGTCCAGCTCCAGCAGCCGGCGCATCGCCGCGGCGCCGTCGGCGCGGTGGTACGACCCCGTCGGCGGGGTCAGCCGTTCGTCGTGGGGGAGTCCGGCGGCCTCCAGCGCCTGCCGGTAACCGGCCAGCCGCAGGTGGGCGGTGTTGGCGCTGGGGTTCTCCTGGGCGCCGATGGCGCCGATGCGGGTGTGGCCCAGCGAGATCAGGTGCTCGGTCATCTCGCGGGCGGCACGCTGGTTGTCGATGGCCACGTGGTGGGTGGGCCCGTCCATGATGCGCTCGCCGAGCAGCACCAGCGGGGTGCTGTCGGTCCGGGCCGCCAGTTCCTCGCGGCCGACGGTGATGGGGCTGAAGATGAGCCCGTCGATGAGCTGCTCCCGGATGCCCTGGAGCACCTCGCGCTCGCGGTCGGCCAGACCGTCGGTCTGGTCGATCAGCACAGTCCAGCCGCGATCGGCGGCGGCGTCGATGACGAACCGGGACAGCTCGGCGAAGTACGGGGCGTCCAGCTCGGGCAGGGCCAGAGCGATCACGCCGGTGCGGCCCCGGCGCAGGTTGCGCGCGGAAAGGTTCGGGCGGTAGTCCAGTTCCGCCAGGGCCTGCTCGACCTTCTTCCGCGTGTGCGGAGCCACGTAGGTGTAGCCGTTGACCACATTGGAGACGGTCTTGATCGACACCCCGGCCCGTGCGGCCACGTCCTTGAGGCTGGCGCCCACCTCTGTTCACCTCCACCCGGCACCCACCGGTGCCGCTCACGAAGCGGTACGGGTCACCCTGGCACATCGCCGGTGCGCGGCGCGGGCCGACCCGGCGCCGTGTGCCGCACGCGGCCTCCGTGGCCCAGCGGCCGGGTCCCGCCCGGTTCGGAAGAACCGGTGCCGGGGCTATTTACATCGCTGTTTCAACGATGTAATCGTATCAGCGCACGCCATCCGCCCGGCTCGTCCCTCCCAACGACCGGGCGTGAACCGCTGTCGGCGGCCCGTCGCAGCGGTCCCGCACGCGGTGAGCGTGCCCCGCGGACGGGACCGGCCTCCCCCTCGTCCCGTCCGCGGCACGTCCCGCCCCCTGAGCACCAGGAGCTCCCATGCCCACCGCCCGTCTCACCGTCGACCCAGGCTTCCGCATCGGGGCCGTGGACAGGCGCCTGTTCGGCTCCTTCGTCGAGCACATGGGCCGGTCGGTCTACACCGGGATCTTCGAGCCGGACCACCCGGCGGCCGACGAGGACGGCTTCCGCACGGACGTCCTGGACCTCGTCCGCGAACTCGGCGTCACACTCGTGCGCTACCCCGGCGGCAACTTCGTCTCCAACCACCGCTGGGAGGACGGGGTCGGCCCGGCCGACCGGCGCCCCACCCGCCTGGACCTGGCCTGGCGCAGTGTGGAGAGCAACGCCTTCGGCCTCAACGAGTTCATGGCCTGGGCGGCCAAGGCCGGCATCGAGCCGATGATGGCCCTCAACCTCGGCACCCGCGGCACCTCCGAGGCCCTGGACCTGCTGGAGTACACCAATCACCCCGGCGGCACCGCCCTGTCCGACCTGCGCCGCTCCCACGGTGTGGCCGACCCGCACGGTGTCCGCATGTGGTGCCTGGGCAACGAACTGGACGGCCCCTGGCAGATGGGCCACAAGACCGCCGCCGAGTACGGCCGGCTCGCCGCCGAGACAGCCCGCGCCATGAAGCGTTTCGACCCCGGCCTCCAACTGGTCGCCTGCGGCAGTTCCAACGCCCACATCGACACCTTCGCCTCCTGGGAGGCGACCGTCCTGGAACACACCTACCCGTTCGTCGACTACGTCTCGCTGCACGCGTACTACGACCCCACCGACCGCGACACCGACTCCTTCCTGGCCAGCGCCGCCGAGATGGACCGGATGATCGACTCCATCGTGTCCACCGCCGACCACGTCGGCGCCAGGCTGCGCGACCGGAAGAAGATCAAACTCTCCTTCGACGAGTGGAACGTGTGGTACCAGAGCCGCTTCGGCGGCGAGGACTCCCTGGACTGGCGGCCCGCGCCCCGCCTCATCGAGGACGTCTACGACGTCACCGACGCGGTCGTCGTCGGCAGCCTGCTGATCACTCTGCTCCGTCACGCCGACCGGGTCGGCGCCGCCTGCCAGGCCCAGCTCGCCAACGTCATCGCCCCGGTCATGAC
The DNA here is from genome assembly GCF_043660855.1 of Streptomyces shinuiensis. Lineage (NCBI taxonomy): Bacteria > Bacillati > Actinomycetota > Actinomycetes > Kitasatosporales > Streptomycetaceae > Streptomyces > Streptomyces shinuiensis. Next base: position 5,127,712 of record NZ_JBIHML010000001.1, read on the forward strand.
CGAGCCCGGCGGCCCCGCCTGGCGGCAGACGATCTTCCACCCCTTCGCGCAGACGGCGCGCCACGCCCGGGGCACCGTGCTGCGTGTGGAGCCGGACTCACCGGTGATCGAGACCGAGCGCCACGGCGAGGTCCCGGCCCTGTGGGCCACGGCCACCCATGACGAGGAGGACGGTGAGGTCGTCCTGTTCGCGGTCAACCGCGACCGCACCTCTTCCCTCACCCTCACCGCCGACCTGAGGCCCTTCCCCCGCGCCCGGGTCGTCGAACACCTCGTGCTCGCCGACGACGACCCGGGCGCGGTCAACACCGCCGAGCGCCCCGACCGCGTCCGGCCCCGCCCGGTGGACGGCACCGGAACCGGCGACGGCACACTCACCGCGCACCTGCCGCCGGTCTCCTGGAGCATGATCCGCCTCACCACCCGCTGACCCTCCCACGTCCTCGCCTCCCAGCCCCCTCCGGTAACGGTCGACCGCCTCCCAGGAGCAGACAATGAGCAGTGCACCCCCGTACGGTACGAACATGCGGCGCAGGTCCTTCCTCGGCGCCGCGGGCGCGCTGGCCGGCACCGGCCTGCTCACCGCCTGCGGCGGGGGCACCAAGCTGGGCGCCGACGACAGCGGCCCCGACGAAGCGCCCGAGTTCGACGGCGGCGAGTACGACGGCCCCAAGGTCACCCTCCAGTACTGGAACGGCTTCACCGGCGGCGACGGCCCCCACATGCGCACCATGCTCAAGGCGTTCAACAAGGAGTACGCCGGCAGGATCGAGGTGCGCGACACCACCAGGCAGTGGCAGGACCTCTATCCGGCGATGCCCACCGCCATCACCGCGGGCAAGGGCCCCGACGTGGCCGTCATCCACAACGACTGGGTCGCCACCTTCGCCGCGCGCCGCACCCTCGTCCCGCTGGACGACGTGGTCTCCGCGCTGAAGCTGACCGAGTCCGACTTCATCCCCGCGGTCTGGCAGGCCGGGATCTACCGGGGCAAGCGCTACAGCATCCCCCTGGACGTGCACTGCCTGGCCGACTATGCCAACAGCCGGCACCTGTCCCGCGCCGGGCTGGACGCGCCGCCCACCGACCGTTCCGGCTACGAGGACGCGCTCGCCGAACTGCGCGACGCCGGGATCGGCAACCCCTTCTGGATGCCCAACAAGTGGCCCGCCCACCTGATGTTCATGTCCCTGCTGTGGCAGTTCGGCGGCGAGCTGTACAACGCCGAGGGCACCGCCGCCGAGTGGGGCTCGGAAGCCGGGGTCGAGGCCCTGGCGTGGATGCGCGAGCAGATCGCCAAGGGCCACAGCCCCGCCCAGGTCGCCCAGGACGCCCAGTACAACGCCTTCAAGAACAACAAGGTCAGCTTCACCTGGGACGGCATCTGGCAGATCAACGACCTCAAGGCCAACGCCAGGGACCTGCGCTGGGAGATGGCCCCGATCCCCACCATCGGCGACACCCCCGCCGCCTGGAGCGCCTCACACAACTTCGTGCTCACCTCACAGGCCGCGAAGGATGCGAACAAGGTCAAGGCCGCCAAGTTCTTCATCGACCACATGAGCAAGCGCTCCACCGAGTGGGCCAGGGCAGGGATGATCCCCGCCCGCAACTCCGCCCGCAAGGACCCCGAGGTCGCCGGGCTGCCGCAGATCGCGCTGGCTGAGGACATGGAGGTCTTCCACTTCCTGCCCGCCCTCCCCGGCATCGGCGACGTCCAGTCCAAGGCGCTCGAACTGGCCGTGCAGAAGGCCGTCCTGGGCCGGCTCACGCCCGCCAGGGCCCTTGCCGAGGGCGTGCGGACGGCCGACAAGCTCCTTGCGGAGAACAAGCAGAAGTACGCGAAGTGAGGCATCCGACGTGGCACCACGGCTGACCGCACGGCCGACCACCGCGGGAGCGCGGCCCGGGCGGGGTCCGGCCCCCGCACGGGTCGCCACCCGCCCCTACCGCTGGTGGACACCGTACGTCTTCATGGGCCCCCACCTGGCCCTGTTCGCCGTCTTCGTCCTCGCCCCGATCGGCTACGGCCTGTGGATCAGCCTCCACGCATGGGACATCAACGTCCCGGCCAAGCCCTTCGTCGGCCTGGGCAACTACCGCGAACTGTTCGACTTCGAGAGCGTGGAAGGGCCGCGTTTCTGGGCCGCGATGCGCGCGACGGCGGTCTTCACCGCCCTGTCCCTGCCGTTCCTGCTGGTCATGCCGCTGTTCGTGGCGATGCTGATGAACGGCGGGTTCCGCGGCCGCAACCTGTACCGCGCGGTCTACTTCGCCCCGTACGTGCTCGGCGTCGCCGTGGTCGGCCTGCTGTGGCGCTTCCTGCTCGACGGCAACATCGGCATGGTCAACCACTACCTGGGCGTGCTCGGACTGCCCGACGACATCCAGTGGACGACCGACACGCCCGCCGCCTGGTGGGGCCTGGTGGGCGTCACGGTCTGGTGGACGCTCGGCCTCAACGCCGTCATCTACCTCGCCGGACTCCAGGACATCCCCGCCGAGCTGTACGAGGCGGCCCGCGTCGACGGCGCCGGCGCCTGGCACCGGTTCGTCCACGTCACCCTGCCCGGACTGCGCCCGGTGCTGCTGTTCGTGGTCAACGCCACGCTCCTGGCCTCGGCCAACATGTTCGGCCAGTCCTATCTGATCACCACCGGTGCCCCGGCGGACGAGACCAAGACGGCGATCTTCCTGATCGCCGAGACCGGTCTGCGCCGGTTCGAGATGGGCACCGCGTCGGCGATGAGCTTCATCCTCGCCCTGGCGCTGATGGCCGCCAGCGCGGTGCTCTTCCGCATCTTCCGCGAACGCCAGGAGGACCGATGACCGCCGTCCGCTCCGGCTCCGTCCCGGCGGCCGGGCCCCGGAAGCACGAGGACCGATCCGCTCCCCGGGCGCCGCAACCGGCCCGGAGCGCGGGGGAGCGGACCGGCGCCCGCCGGGCGGGCGCGGCCGGCGGGCCGGCCGTCCGGCGGCTGCGCCGCTCCCTGCTCCACCTGGTCCTGGGCGTCGTCGCCGCGCTGTACCTCAGCCCGCTGCTGTACATGCTGACCACCTCGCTCAAGACCCGTGGCGAGGCCGGGGCCACCGAACCGCGCTGGATACCCGATCCGCTCACCCTCGACGCATACCGCCACGTACTGGGCTCCGCCGACAGCCCGGTCATGCAGTGGTTCCTCAACAGCCTGCTGGCCGCCACCGCCCACGCCGCGCTGGTGCTGGCCACCGCCACCCCGGCCGCGTACGCACTGGCCCGCATGGACTTCCGCGGCCGGGGCGTGATCTTCGCGGGGGTCGTGGCCACCCTCTTCGTGCCCCCGGTGATCCTTCTGGTCCCCAACTTCCTGATCGTCAACGAGCTGGCCTGGGTGGACACCCTCCCCGCGATCGTCGTCCCGGCGGCGGCCGGCGCGTTCGGCGTCTTCTTCCTGCGGCAGTTCTTCCTCACCCTCCCCGGGGAGCTGGAGGAGGCGGCGGAGATCGACGGCTGCAACCGGTGGCAGATCTTCGCCCGGGTGGTGCTCCCCCTCGCCCGCCCGGCCCTGGTCACGCTCGCGCTGCTGTCTTTCCTGACCAACTGGAACGACTTCCTGTGGCCGCTGTACGTGCTGCTCAGCCCCGAGTCGCTGACCCTGCCCGCCGGGCTGGCCAACTTCCAGGGCGCCAACAACATCCGCTACGACCTGCTGATGGCCGGGGCCGTCATCGCCAGCGTCCCCGTACTGCTGCTGTACGTGGTGGCGCAGCGCTGGGTGATCGAGGGGGTGTCCCGCTCGGGGCTGAAGGGCTGAGCAGGGACGGGGCGATCAGGCCGTCCGGGCTACCGGGCGGCGCTCCAGCGGGGTGAGCAGGAAACGGCCCACCAGACCCACTCCGGTGTCCAGCCGGTGGGTGAACTCCTCGGCCAGTTCCGGCAGCCGCCGCATGCTCCACAGCAGCCGCGCCGCCGACCAGGCCGCGTCCCGTGCCCGCTCCATGTTCCAGCCGGCGATCAGGTGGGTGAGCGGGTCGGCGACGTCCAGCGGGTCGGGGCCGGGCACCAGGTCCTCGCGGATCCGTTCCTCCAGCTCCACCAGGACGTCCCCGATCCGGTCGAACGCGCCCTGGAGCGCGGAGGGTTCGCACCCGTGCGCCCGGGCGGTGTCCACCACGGCCAGCGCCAGGTCGTACCCGATATGCGCGTTGACCCCCGCCAGCGCGAACTGCGCGGGGTGCACGCCCGTGTGGTGGCGCGCCCGGAACAGCGGGCGCCAGCAGGCGGGGACGGGCTCCCCGGCGGCGGCCAGGTCGACGGCGGCCGGATAGCGGCCGGCGAAGACCGCGGCCAGGGCCGCCGCGGAACGGGGGCGGGGCAGGAGGCCGTCGAGGAGACTGTGGCGCACCGACAGCGTCACGGCCAGATAGACCCGGTTGAAGGCCGCCACCCCGTCGTGGGACGGCAGTTCCTCCTGGAGCGCGCGCATCCGCGCGATCACCCCGTCCACCCCGTCCACCCCGTCCGGGGCGGCGGGCCCGGCGGCGGGCCCGGACTGCGTCATCGTCATGCGATCAGAGTGACAGACGGGGACGGAGCGCAGGAGGGAGCGCGGAAAGTCCCCCCGGATCGGGCGACCTCCGAACGAGCGGCGAAGAACCCCTGTCCGCGAGGGCGCGGCGGCCGGCGCCGCCTACCGCTTGCCGGGCTCCGTGTCGCCGGCGACGTCCGTGCCGCCGTCCGCGGTCTCGGCGTCGTAGGAGGAGGTGCCCTCGTCCAGCAGCGGTTCCTGCTCGCGCATGTGCGCCGGGGCCAGCGCCCGCAGCACGTGGTAGCCGGTGAGGACGACGATGGTGCCCAGCGCGATGCCGTTCAGTTCGAAGCTGTCGGTGACCTCCAGGCTGACGCCGCCGACGCCGATGATGACGCCCGCCGACACCGGCACCAGGTTCAGCGGGTTGCGCAGGTCCACCCGGCCCGCGAGCCAGATCTGCGCGCCGAGCAGGCCGATCATGCCGTAGAGGATCACGGTGATCCCGCCGAGCACACCGCCGGGGATCGCGGCGATCACCGCGCCGAACTTCGGGCAGAGCCCGAACAGCACGGCGAAGCAGGCGGCGGCCCAGTAGGCGGCGGTGGAGTAGACACGGGTCGCGGCCATCACGCCGATGTTCTCGGAGTACGTGGTGGTGGCCGGGCCGCCGACCGCCGTGGACAGCACCGTGGCCGCGCCGTCGGCGCCGATCGCGGTGCCCAGCTTGTCGTCGAGCGGATCGCCGGTCATCTCGCCGACGGCCTTCACATGGCCCGCGTTCTCCGCGATCAGCGCGATCACCACCGGCAGCGCCACCAGGATCGCCGACCACTGGAACTCGGGCGCGTGGAGGGAGGGCAGTCCGAGCCAGTCGGCCTCGGAGACGCCCGAGAGGTCCAGCCGCCAGTGGTCGACGGCCTCCCCGCCGCCCGCCGGGGAGTGGATCTTCCCGAAGAGGCGGTCCAGGACCCAGGAGACGGCGTAGCCGAAGACCAGTCCGAGGAAGATCGCCACACGGGACCAGAAACCGCGCAGCGCCACCACCGCGAGCCCGGTGAAGAGCATGGTCAGCAGTGCCGTCCACTGGTCCTGCGGCCAGTACGTCGAGGCCGTCACCGGGGCCAGGTTGAAGCCGATCAGCATCACGACCGCACCGGTGACCACGGGCGGCATCACGGCGTGGATGACCCGCGCGCCGAACCTCTGCACCACCAGGCCGGCCAGCAGCAGCACCACGCCGACCACCAGCAGCGCCCCGGTGATCGTCCCGCTGTCGCCGCCCGACGCGCGGATCGCCGCGGCGACGCCGACGAAGGAGAGGCTGGAGCCCAGATAGCTCGGCACCCGGCCGCGCGTCATGAGCAGGAACACCATGGTGGCGACACCCGACATCATGATGGCCAGGTTGGGGTCCAGACCCATGAGGACCGGGGCGACGAAGGTGGCGCCGAACATGGCCACCACGTGCTGGGCCCCCAGCCCGGCCGTCCGCGGCCACGACAGCCGCTCGTCGGGCCGTACGACGGCTCCGGGCGCCGGTGTGCGACCGTCGCCGTGCAGGGTCCAGCGCAGACCGAGGCCCATGGGTGCTCCGTTTCGTGCTCGTGCGGTGGTGCGTTCCGGCACGCTTCGGGGGCGCGCCGAGGTGCGATCGGGTGTGACCGGAATCGATCGGCCCACATGCTACGGGGCGCCTTCGTGGGGCCGATCGGCGCAGTGGGGCCGAGCGGACCGGTCACGTCCGGCCGGGGGAAAACCCGACCGCCTCCCTCGCCCGCCCTCGCCGCTCCGGTCAGCTCCCCCGCAGCTCCGCCCGCGTCTCCCCGGCGCCCCGGGCGACGACACCGCCCCGACCCGGGGTGCCCAGCACCCCGGCCGCCAGAACGAGGACGGCGGTGGCAGCGGTGACCAGGGCGAACGATGCCCGCAGCGAGACCAGTTCGGCCAGGAGGCCGATGACGGTCGGCGCGGCCAGTCCGGTGGTGTAGGTGATGGTGGCGACGCCGGCGATGGCCTGCCCGGGAGCCGGACCGCTGTGCCCGGCCGCGGCGAAGGCCAGCGGCACCACCACGGCGATCCCGACGCCCAGCAGGGCGAACCCGGCGATACCCGCCACCGGGCCGGGCGCGGTCACCACCAGCGCGCCGCCCGCGGTGGCCAGGACACCGCTGACCCGCACCGTGCGCACCGGACCGATACGGCGTACGGCGGCGTCGCCGGCCAGGCGGGCAGCGGCCATGGTGCAGGCGAACGCGGTGTAGCTCGCGGCCGCGACCGTCGCCGACGCGCCGGTGACGTCCCGGAGGTAGACGCCGGACCAGTCCATCGAGGCGCCCTCGGCGAGCACCGCGCACATCCCCACCGCGCCGATCAGCAGGGCCGAATGCGGCGGCAGCGCGAAGCGCGGCGGCGCCTCCCGCCCCGGCGCGGGGCGTGCGTCCGGCAGCCCGCGGCAGGCCGCCGGAACGGCCGCGGCCAGGACGGCGGCGGCCAGCGCGAGGTGGATCCGGGCGTCCAGGCCGAGGTGGACGGCGCCCACGCCGGCCGCCGAGCCCAGCAGCGCGCCCACGCTCCACATGCCGTGCAGCCCGGACATGATCGAACGGCCGTGGCGCCGCTCCACCTCCACACCCTGGGCGTTCATGGCCACATCCGCCATCCCGGCGGTGGCGCCCAGAACGAGGAACGCGGCGCAGAGCACGGCCAGGTGGGGGGCGAGGGCGGGCAGGGCGAGGGAGGCGCACCACAGGGCGAGCAGAGCGCGTACGGCCGCCCGCCCGCCGTGGCGGTGCATGATGCGCCCGGCCAGCGGCATGGCGAGCGAGGCGCCGATCGCGGGGAAGGCCAGGGCGAATCCCAACTGGCCGTTGCTCAGGTCGAGTTGGTCCCGGAGCCAGGGGATGCGGGTGGTGAAACCGCCGGAGACCGCGCCGTGCAGGGCGAAGACCAGGGCGACCGAGCGCCGGGCCCGGCCGATGGAGGAGGAGGGCATGCACGTAAACTATCAGGAAGGCTTCCTGAATGAAAAAGGAAATCTGCGAGGATTCCCGCATGACCACGCCCCCGCGACCCGATCCCCCCGCTCCTTCCGCCTCGGTTCGTCCCGCGCGCACCGCGTCGCCCCGTACGGCCCGCGCCATCAACGACCGGATCGCGCTGGAACTGCTGGTGGAGCACGGGCCCCTGACGGCCGGCCGGCTCAAGGAGCTGACCGGGCTGTCCCGCCCCAGCGTCGCGGACCTGCTGCGGCGCCTGGCCGACGACGGACTGGTCCGGGCCGCCGGTGAGGCGGGGGAGACCCGCCGCGGACCCAACGCCCGGCTGTACGGCCTCGTCGCCGACCGCGCCCACGTCGCGGCCGTCGACGTCCGCACCGGTGGCGTCTCCTTCGCCCTGGCCGACCTCGCGGGCGGCGCGGCCGGCGGGGCGGAACCGCCCGTCCTGGACGGTGCAGACGGCGCAGACGGCGGGGGCGACCCCGTGGAGCGGACGGTGACAGCCCTGCGGGAGGCGCTGCGCGAGAACGGCGTCACCACGCTGCACACCGTCGCCGTCGGCGCCCCCGGCATGATCGACCCGGCCACCGGAGCCCTCGGCCGCGGCACCACGCTGCCGGCCTGGCACGCCCGCGTCCCGGCCGCGATCCGCGAACGGCTGGGCGCCCCGGTGGTACTGGAGAACGAGGTGAACCTCGCGGGCATCGCCGAGCACCGCCTCGGCGCGGCGCGGGGCCGCGACACCTTCGTCCTGCTCTGGCTGGGGCATGGGGTGGGAGCCGCGGTGATCCTGGACGGCGCACTGCGCCGCGGCGCTTCCGGCGGCACCGGCGAGGTCGGTTTCCTGCCGGTGCCCGGTACCGCCGGACTGCCGTCCGCGACCGTCTGCGACGGCGGCTTCCACTCCCTGGCCGGCGCCGCGGCGGTGTGCGCGCTGGCGCGCGGGCACGGCCTGCGGCCGCCGCGGTACGCACCCGGGGACGGTGTCCGCGCCGCGGAGGCTGTGGTCCGCGCCGCGGTGGCCGGCGAGGCGGGAGCCGGTGCCGAGGCGTTCCTGGACGCGCTGGCCGAGCGGATCGCCGTGGGCGCCGCCGCCGTCGCCTCGGTCCTCGACCCCGGCTGCGTGGTGCTCGGCGGCGAGGTGGGACGGGCCGGGGGGCAGCCGCTGGCGGAACGGGTGGCCGGCCGGCTGGCCGGGATGTCCCCGCTGGCCACCGAGGTGCTGTGCGGCACGGTCGAGGGAAGCCCGGTGCTCGGCGGCGGCCTGGTGACGGCCCTGGACGCGGCACGGCGGGAGCTGTTCACACCGCGGTGACGCGGTGCGGACGGCTCCCGCCGCGGGGGCGGTTCACCGGGGTGGGAGCCCGGTCAGCAGGTGCCCAGGTCCTGCCAGACGCCCCACTCGCCGGTGGTGCCGGGCTCCTCGCCCTGCGTCCACCACTGGGCCTTCCACTCGTGGCCGTTCCAGGAGACGGTGGCGCCGCCGGTGTACGCGGTGGCCCGGTCCCAGGAGGGCGCGGCGCACTGCTCGCCGCCGCCCGAGGCGCCGCCGTCGGTCGTGCCGCCGTCCGTACCGTCGCCGTCCACCACCGTCACACCGCGCGTCAGGTCCCCGGCCAGCCCGTACGTCATGCCGTCGAAGGACACCGTCCAGTTCGACGGCGTGGACACCGGCAGGTAGTACACGAAGTCCAGCTCGACCGACGCGCCCGGCGCCAGTGTCTGCCAGGCGGGCAGCTTCAGTGAGACGCGGTGGAAGTCGCCGTCCAGCCCGCCGGTGTTGCCGGTACGGGTGTGGCCGCTGTCGACGATCGTCGTGCCGAAGCCCGACTGGTCCTTGGCGTTGCCCGGCGCGGAGGTGGCGTAGTCGAACCGGAACTCCGTGCCGCCCGGCAGGGTCGCCTTCGAGTTGTTGGTGATCCTCAGCCTGGGGCTGATCGGGTAGTTGGAGTCGCCCAGGGCGAACTGCCCGAACTCCACGTCGACGTCCAGGGCCCGGTCGGGCATGTCGGTGTTCGCGCGCTGTGCGCCGTAGGGCGCGGCCGTCCTGAACTTCTCGTACATCGCCGTGGTGAGGGTGTCGCCCGTCTCGTACTGGCCCCTGGCCTCGTTCCAGCCGTAGTCGCCGGCCAGTTCCCAGACCATGGTGCCGCCGATGCCCTTGTCGACCACGTAGTCGGCCTTGGCGTTCACCGACTGCTCGTCCTCGGTGGACAGGAAGACCCTCTTCCGCTCGTTCCACAGCCACGGCGCGGTCAGGGTCTCGCTGTACCTGCGCTCGTAGGTGCCGGTCAACTCCGTGCCGGCGGGCAGGCCGTACTCGTCGACGTAGTCGCCGACGATGCCCTTCTCCAGGTTCTTGGCGTGCCACATCGGGTTGGAGCCGGCCGGGGACTCCTTGCCGCTGGTGTCCTTGTCGTGCCAGAGGTTGTCGATGCCGACCGCACCGTCACCGCATTTGGTCAGTCCCGAGCCCGCCGGGCACTCGGTCGCCGCCGCCTTCCCCCACAGCCCGTCCGTGCCGCCGGTGACGTTCTTCCAGCCGCGCGTGTAGTAGGGCAGGCCGATGTTGATGCGCCCGGCCGGCATCGAGCCGCGGAAGTAGTGGTACGCCCAGTCGGTGTTGAGGTAGCCGATCCCGCCGTACTGGGAGGTGGTGTAGACGCCCGCCTGGGCCAGCTCGCCGTCGCGTCCGTCGTCGTACAGCGAGGCGTTGGGGCCGACGTACTCGTTCCAGGCGCCGTGCAGGTCGTACGACATGATGTTGACGTAGTCCAGGTACTTCTGCACCTGGAAGGTCTCCATGCCGCGCAGCAGGTAACCCGATGAGGGCGCGGCGACGGTGAGCATGTAGTGCTTCCCGTCGGCGGCGCCGGCGCGGTCCAGCTTCTCGCGCAGCGTCTTCATCAGAGCGGCGTAGCCCTTGACGAGTCCGGCGCGGCGGGGGTTGGCGACGGACCGGTCGAGCGGGTTGCCCGCGTCCTTCATGGTGGTGGGGTACTCGTAGTCGATGTCCACGCCGTTGAAGCCGTACTTCCTGATGAAGTCCACGGCCGAGTCGGCGAAGGTGTCGATGCCCGCCCGGTTGACCGAGCCGTCGGCGTTGGTGGCCATGGTGTAGAAGCCGCCGGAGTCGACCCGCTCGCCGTCGGGGCCGAAGTAGCCACCGGTCTCGGCCCAGCCGCCCACCGAGACCAGCGTCCTGACCTCCGGGTGCTGCTTCTTGAACTTGTTGAGCAGGTTGAAGTGGCCCTTGTACGGCAGGGCCGGGTCCATCTCCGCGCCCGCCACCCCGGGCCAGGTCATGCCGGTCGCGGCGTTCCCCGGTCCGTCCGGTCCCACCGAGAGCCGGTTGCCGCCGTCGACGTGCGCGAAGGCGTAGTTGATGTGGGTGACCTTGTCCCAGGGGATGTCGGAGGCGAGGTAGCGGGGCGTGCCGTCGGCGCCGGTGCGCCAGCCGGTGAAGTAGCCGATGATGCGCCGCTGGTGGTCGGCGCCCATCTTCTCGCGTCCGGCGGTGTCGTAGACCGTGCAGTAGGGCACGTCCACGCCCGGTGTCGCGTACAGCCCGTCGGGGCGGCAGGACGTGTGGTCCTCGGCGGCGTGGGAGGGGGAACCCGGCAGGGTGCCGAGCAGCAGACCGGCGACGGCCGCGGCGGTCGCGGCGAACACGGCCCCGGCGCGCGTACGGGTGCGGGGCGGTCTGCTGCGGGGGGCGGGGACGGACACGCTGGACGACATGTGCGGACCTCCGGTGCGGTAGGGGCGGGGTGAGAGGTGCCCGGGCCGCGCCGGGCGGACGGACCGGCGCGGCCGGGGCGGACGGTGCTCGGGGCCCGGTGCGTGCGCACACCCCGGGCCGACTCCTCGGAGGTGCCGCAGACACTAAGAGGACTAGACCAATTGGTCAATAGGTCCGGACCAGACCGCAGTCCGGTTCTGTGAGTCAGCCCACAGCCACTCTCCAGCGCCGCTCGATCCGGACGTGGCACACTGGTCGCGTACCAACGTCAAGCGCACTCCGGGGTCGGTGAAAGTCCGAACCGGCGGTTACAGTCCGCGACCCGGCCGCTGCCAGCGGCCGGTTGACCAGGTGAAATTCCTGGACCGACGGTTAAAGTCCGGATGGGAGGCAGTGCGCGGCGGGTCGTGAGACGGCCGGTACGCCGCCGCAGGCGGATCCTTGGGCCCCCGCCGGGCCCGGAGAATCCGGTCCGCGGTCCGGCGTCCCGTCCATCCCGCGAGACCGTTCGTTTCCCGTACCGCCCCGGAGTCCGTGCCCGAAGAGGCAGGAGGACCCGGTGGCCACCGAAGCCGCAGCGCCCACCGCGCGGCAGCGCGAACGCGACACCATGCGCCGCGCCGTCGCCCTCTCCGCCCGCGGCCTCGGCTCCACCAGCCCCAACCCCGTCGTCGGCTGTGTCGTCCTCGACGCCGCCGGGCGGACCGTCGGTGAGGGCTGGCACCGGCGCGCCGGCGGCCCTCACGCCGAGGTCCACGCCCTCGCCGAGGCCGGCGAGGCGGCCCGCGGCGGCACCGCCGTCGTCACCCTGGAGCCCTGCGACCACACCGGCCGCACCGGTCCGTGCAGCCGAGCCCTGATCGACGCCGGTATCGCCCGCGTGGTCTACGCCGTCGCCGACCCCACCCCCGCCGCCCGCGGCGGCGCGGACACCCTGGCCGCCGCCGGGATCGACACCGAGGGCGGCCTCCTGGCCGAGGAGGCGGCCGAGGTCAACGCCCCCTGGCTGGCCTCGGTGCGCCTGGGCCGCCCGTACGTGCGCTGGAAGTACGCCGCCACCCTCGACGGCCGTACCGCGGCCGCCGACGGCACCAGCCGCTGGATCACCTCCGGCGCCGCCCGCGCGGACGTCCACCGGCTGCGCGCCGAGGCCGACGCCGTACTCGTCGGCTCCGGCACCGCCCGTGCCGACGACCCCCACCTCGCGGTGCGCGGCGCCCCCGGCGCCGTCCAGCCGCTGCGCGTCGTCGCCGACACCGAGGCGCGTGCCGTCCGACCCGGCGCCCGTGTCCTGGACGGACAAGCCCCCACCCTGGTCGCCGTCGCCGACGACCTGCCGGACGCCGCCACCGCCCACCTCGACGGGCACGCCGAGGTGGTACGGCTGCCGCGCGCCGGCGACGGGTACGGCCGGGGCCTGGACGTCGCCGCGCTGCTCACGGCCCTCCACGACCGCGATGTGCGGTCCGTGCTGCTGGAGGGCGGCGCCACCCTGGCCGGGGCGTTCGTCGCCGCCCGCGCCGTGGACCGGGTCACCGCCTACCTCGCCCCGGCCCTCCTGGGCGCCGGGCCCGCCGCCCTCGCCGACGCCGGAATCGCCACCGTCGCCGACGCGTTGCGACTGACGGTGACCGCGGTCGAACGGATCGGGCCCGATCTGCGTGTCGACGCCATACCCGCCATACCCGTCGTACCCGTCGTACCCGTCGTACCCGGCACATCCGCTCCCGCCCCCGCAGTCCACGAGCCCAAGGAGTTCTGAGTGTTCACCGGAATCGTCGAAGAACTGGGCGAGGTCGCCGCCGTCGAGGAACTGGCCGAATCCAGCCGCTTCCGGCTGCGAGGCCCCCTGGTGACCGAGGGGGCGAAGCACGGCGACTCGATCGCGGTCAACGGTGTCTGCCTGACCGTGGTGGACACCGCCGACGGCGAGTTCACCGCCGACGTCATGGCCGAGACCCTCAAGCGCTCCAGCCTCGGCGCCCTGGCCGCCGGCGACCGCGTCAACCTGGAGCGCCCCATGGCGCTGGGCGGACGGCTCGGCGGCCACATCGTCCAGGGCCATGTGGACGGCACCGGCACCATCACCGAGCGCGTCCCCGGCGAGAACTGGGAGATCGTCAGGATCGACGCCCCGGGCGGGCTCACCCGCTACATCGTCGAGAAGGGCTCGATCACCGTGGACGGCGTCAGCCTCACCGTCGTCGAGGCGGGCGAGGCGGACTTCACCGTCAGCCTCATCCCCACAACCCTCGCCCTGACCACCCTGGGCGTGAAGAGCGTCGGGGACCCGGTCAACCTGGAGGTCGACGTCCTGGCCAAGTACGTCGAGCGGCTGCTCGGCCACCGTGCCGCCGCCGGAGCCGCCGGAGCCGCCGGAGCCGCCGGAGCCGCCGGAGCCGCCGGGGTGGCCGAGCCCGCCGGGGCCGTCCGATGAGCGCGCTGGAGTGGCTCGACGGAGTCCTAAACGGCACCGTCTTCGAGGCGTTCGGCCAGAGCGTGAAGTGGTCCGACATGGTCGGCAACGTCATGGGTCTGGTCGCCCTCGCCCTCGGCTGGCGCCGCTCCATCTGGACCTGGCCCGCGCAGTTCCTGGCCGGACTCATCCTGGTCGCCGCCTACGCCTCCGCCCAGCTCTCGGGCGGCGTCGGCAAGCAGTTGCTGGTCATCGGCGTCGCCGTGTGGGGCTGGCACCAGTGGCGGCGCGGCGCCTCCGCGCCGGCGGAGGACCACGGGAGCGCGGCGACCGGGCCGTCTTCCGGCGACACGGCGGGCGACAGGGCCGACGGCAGGATCACCGTACGGTTCGCCACCTGGCGCGAACGCGGCCTGCTGCTGGCCGGAACGGCCGCCGGCACCCTCGCCGTCGGCGGGCTGTTCATGCTCCACCCACAGCTGTCCTGGAGCCCGTGGGCCGACGCGTACATCTTCGTCGGCACCCTGGCGGCGATGGTCGCCCAGGCCCGCGGATGGGTGGAGTTCTGGTTCGCCTGGCTGCTGGTGGACCTGGTCGGCGTCCCGCTCGCCTTCGGCAGCGGCCTCGCCTTCTCCGGCCTGGTCTACGTCATCTACTTCGTCCTCGTCCTGTGGGGCCTGCGCGACTGGTGGCTGCGCTCCCGCGCGAAGGCGGCGAACGACTCCGCTCTGGAAGGAGCCCCGGCATGACCGTGCTGCACACCTGGAATCCGAGCCCCGCCGACTCCACGGCCCCCGCCGGCCCCGCGGCAGCGGCCGCCGCGTTCGGCGGTGCGGCCGGTGACGCCCTGGCGCTGGACCCGGTCGAGCGCGCGATCGCCGACATCGCCGCCGGACGCCCGGTGGTCGTCGTCGACGACGAGGACCGCGAGAACGAGGGCGACCTCATCGTCGCGGCCGAGCTGATCACGCCCGGGATCGTCGCCTTCATGATGAGCGAGTGCCGCGGCCTGATCTGCACGCCGATGGAGGCCGGCGAGCTGGAGCGGCTGGAACTGCCGCAGATGGTCGGCGACAACACCGAGTCGATGGGCACCGCCTTCACCGTCTCCGTGGACGCCTCCGCCGCCCACGGAGTGACCACCGGCATCAGCGCCGCCGACCGCGCCACCACCATCCGGCTGCTGGCCGACCCGGCCTGCGAGGCCGGCGACCTCGTGCGCCCCGGTCATGTCTTCCCGCTGCGCGCCCGCCCCGGCGGGGTGCTGGAGCGTCCCGGCCACACCGAGGCCGGAGTCGACCTCGCCCGTCTGGCCGGACTGCGCCCCGCCGCCGCCATCGTGGAGATCGCCGGCGAGGACGGCACCATGCTGCGCCTGCCCGAGCTGGTGCCCTTCGCCCGCGAGCACGGTCTGGCGATCGTCTCCATCGAGGCGCTGATCGCCTACCGCCGCTCCCGCGAGCAGACCGTCCCCGCACCCGCCGCCCCCGCTGCCACCGCCCCCGCCGACCTGGACGTCCCCGCCGTCCGCCGCGAGGCCGTCACCTCCCTGCCCACCGCCCACGGAGACTTCCGCGCCCACGGCTACCGCTCCACCGCCGACGGCGTGGAGCACATCGCCCTGGTCGCCGGGGACGTCGAGGGCGCCGAGGATGTCCTGGTGCGGGTGCACTCCGAGTGCCTGACCGGTGACGTGTTCGGCTCGCTGCGCTGCGACTGCGGCCCCCAGCTGGAGGATTCCCTGCGCCGCGTGGCCGCCGAGGGCCGCGGCGTGGTGGTCTACCTGCGCGGACACGAGGGCCGGGGCATCGGCCTGCTGTCCAAGCTGCGCGCCTACCAGCTCCAGGAGGCGGGCCGCGACACCCTCGACGCCAATCTGGAGCTCGGTCTGCCCGCCGACGCCCGCGACTACGCCGCCGCCGCGCGGATGCTCACCGACCTCGGTGTGCGCTCCCTGCGGCTGCTGACCAACAACCCCGACAAGACCGGCGCCCTCGCCCGGTACGGTCTGCACGTCACCGGCCGTGAGCCGGTGCCCGTCCAGGCGGGCGAGCACAATCTGCGCTACCTGCGCACCAAACGGGACCGCATGGGGCACGACCTGCCCTGGCTGGACGGGGAACCGGTCCCCGTCTGCCGCGGCCAGTGACACCGGCTCCGCCGGACACCCCCGTCCGCACACCCACCCACCGAACGACCCACCGAACGACCCACAGACGAGGAGTAACGTGAGCGGCAAGGGCGCCCCCGAACTGACCGTCAAGAACTGCGGCGACCTGCGCGTGGCCGTGATCGCCGCGCAGTGGCACGAGAAGGTGATGGGCGGCCTGCTCGACGGCGCGCTGCGCGCCCTGGGCGAGCTGGGCATCGACGAGCCCACCGTGCTGCGCGTCCCCGGCAGCTTCGAGCTGCCCGTCGCCGCCAAGGTGCTGGCCGCCCGCGGCTACGACGCGGTCGTCGCGCTCGGCGTCGTCGTCCGCGGCGGCACCCCGCACTTCGACTACGTCTGCCAGGGCGTCACCGCCGGCCTCACCCAGGTCTCCGTGGAGACCGGCGTGCCCGTCGGCTTCGGCGTACTGACCTGCGACACCGAGGAGCAGGCCCTGGACCGCGCCGGGCTGGAGGGTTCCAGCGAGGACAAGGGACACGAGGCGGTCACCGCCGCCGTCGCCACGGCCGCCGTCCTGCGCACCGTCGCCGAACCCTGGCGGTGAGCACCGGCCGAGCCCCGAGGGCGAGAGGGTCCGCGACCGGCGTAGGGTAGGGGGCACCATGGCGAACAAGACATTCGAGGAGCTCTTCGGCGAGCTCCGGCAGAAGGCCGCCACCGGCGACCCCGCCACCTCCCGCACCGCCGAGCTGGTGGCCGCGGGCGTCCACACCATCGGCAAGAAGGTCGTCGAGGAGGCCGCCGAGGTGTGGATGGCCGCGGAGCACGAGGGAGCGGAGCGCACCGCCGAGGAGATCTCCCAACTGCTGTACCACCTTCAGGTGATGATGGTCGCCCGGGGCATCGGCCTCGACGACGTATACGCTCACCTGTAGGAAGCGTCCCCCGGACCCCTTCCGGCGCCGTCACCGCCGACCGCGCCCTCCCGCCCGCACCACTCCACCCGCACCGCCTCACCCGTACGACCCCACTCCGTGCCGCACGCACCGGCCCGAAGAAGCGAAGGAAGACCGCCCCATGCTGCGCATCGCCGTCCCCAACAAGGGTTCACTGTCCGAGCCTGCGTCGGCGATGCTCCATGAGGCCGGCTACAAGCAGCGCAAGGACCGCCGCGAACTGGTCCTGGTGGACAGCGACAACGAGGTCGAGTTCTTCTTCCTCCGCCCCCGCGACATCGCCGTCTACGTCGGCTCCGGCAAGCTCGACATCGGCATCACCGGCCGCGACCTGCTGCTGGACTCCGGGGCCGCCGCCGAGGAGATCCTCCAGCTCGGCTTCGCGGCCTCCACCTTCCGTTACGCCACCCGCCCCGGCACGGCGGGCGACGTCGGCGACTTCGGCGGCATGACCATCGCCACCTCCTTCCCCGGCCTGGTCGCCAAGCACCTGGCCGACAACGGGGTGGACGCCTCCGTCGTTCGCCTCGACGGCGCGGTGGAGACGGCCATCCAGCTCGGCGTCGCCGAGATCATCGCCGATGTCGTCGAGACCGGCACCACGCTGCGCAACGCCGGACTGGAGATCATCGGCCAGCCCATCCTGGAGTCCGAGGCCGTCGTCGTCCGGCGCACCGGAGCCACCGCCGACGACCCCAAGGTGCGGCAGTTCCTCCGCCGCATGCAGGGCGTCCTGGTGGCCCGGCGCTACGTGATGATGGACTACGACATCCGCGCCGAGAAGGTCGAGCAGGCCGTGGCCCTCACTCCGGGCCTGGAGTCGCCCACCATCTCGCCGCTGCACCACGAGGGCTGGGTCGCGGTGCGCTCCATGGTGCCCGCCGGGGAGGCCCAGCGGATCATGGACGACCTGTACGACCTGGGCGCCCGGGCGATCCTCACCACCGGCATCCACGCCTGCCGCCTCTGAGGCCGCCGGCACCCACCGAAGCACCGACCCCACCGGAGATCGACGCACGTGCCCGCCCCCGCCCCCGAGCCCGGCGCAGACCCCGGCCCCGGCCCCGAACTGCCGGTGACCTTCCGGCCCGCCCGCACCCGCATCGTCCTGCTGTCGGTCGGCGTCGCGATCCTGGCCACCCTCACCACGGTCGCGATGATGCTGGAGGGCGTCGGCCCGGGGGAGCGGGCCTCCTTCGTCCTCACCGGCCTGCTGTTCCTCGGCGTCCTCACCCTGCTCAGCCGTCCGAAGGTGGTCGCCGAGGAGGGCGGCGTCACGGTCGTCAACCTCACCACCGTCCGTCACCTGGAATGGGCGCAGATCGTCAAGGTGAACCTCCGCCCCGGCGACCCGTGGGTCCTCCTCGATCTCGCCGACGGCACCAGCCTGCCCGCCATGGGCATCCAGCCCGGCGTCGCGAAGCAGCAGGCCATCCGGGACGCGAGGGCGCTGCGCGCGCTGGCCGAGCACTACGGCGCGGGGCCGTCCTCCCGCTGACCCGGCCCCTCCGCGCGGGGCCCGGCCCCGCACCGCCCCGGAGGTCAGGCGAACGAGGGGGGTTCGCGCCGCGGTCCCTCGGGGCCGCGGCCGGACAGCACCTCACCGTAGGCCTGCATCAGATCCGGCAGGCGCAGCGTCGCCAGCTCCTCCCGGGAGGGCGCGCCCGGGTAGTCCGACAGCCGCAGATCGCGGTAGGCGCAGGACTTCTCGTACAGGGTGCGCAGGAAGCGGCCGTTGCCCAGCTCGTCTATCCAGCCCTGGTCCACCACATGGCCGCTGATGCTGCGCAGCTCCTCCAGCGACTCCCCGTCCCACACGTCGCCGTTCTCGGCCGCCAGCACCTCGCCGATGGCCGTGAGCTCCGGCGGGCGGTAGCTGGGGAAGTCCACCCGGGTGGTGAAGCGCGAGCCCAGGCCCGGGCTGGCGGCCAGCAGCCGGTCCATGCCCTCCGGATAGCCAGCCAGGATCACCACCAGCCGGTCCCGGTTGTCCTCGGCGCGCTTGAGCAGCACCTGGAGCGCCTCGTCGCCGTACGCGTCGCCCTTGCCGTAGCCGGTGTTGGACAGGCTGTACGCCTCGTCCACGAAGAGCACCCCGCCCAGCGCGGAGTCGATCAGCTCGTTCGCCTTGACCGCCGTCTGGCCCAGGTACTCGCCCACCAGATCGGAGCGCTGCGCCTCCACCAGATGGTCGCCGCCCAGCAGGCCCAGTGCGCAGAACACCCGCCCCAGGATCCGCGCCACCGTCGTCTTCCCCGTCCCCGAGGGGCCGGAGAAGACGAAGTGCCGCTTGGGCGGCTGGACGGGCAGCCCCTGCTCGGCGCGGAGCCGCGCCATGTGCAACTGCGCCGACAGCGCCCGCACCTGGCGCTTGACCGGCTCCAGGCCGACCATGCGCTCCAGCTCCCCCATCGCGCGGGCCAGCAGCACCGGATCGGCCGGTCCCGCCGGGAAGCGCCCGGCCGTCCCCCGCCGGCCGGAGGACCGCTCCCGCGCCCGGTCCGCCTCCACCGGCACGGGCCCGCCCGTGCCGCCGCCCGTGCCGGCGGAGCGCAGGCCCCCGGCGGCCGGATCGGCGAGTTCCGCACCGTCGGTGGACCACTCCCCGCCGGCCGGCGAGCCATCCGGCGGGCCGCCGAACGACGCGTCGCCCGCCCCGTCGGGACCGTCCGCGACCGTCACGGCCTCGGCCGCCGTCCCCGGCGCGTCGCCCAGTCCGTCGCCCTCGGCGATGGCGGTGAGCCGGGCGGCGGTGTCCATGAACGCCGGATCCACCCGGTACACCGCCCGGTACAGCGGCAGCGCCGCCGCGCTGCGCCCGGTGCCCTCCCGGGCCCGGGCCAGCCAGTAGCGCAGCTCCTTGCGCTGCGGCTGCTCACTGCGGCAGCGCATCAGGGCGGCGGCCAGCAGCGGCTCGGCCTGCCCGTACATCTCCAGCCGCACCCGGGCCATGCCCGCGAACAGGCTCGCCTCCACGCCCAGCAGCGGATCGCCCACCAGCGGCTCGGTGTGCCGTACCAGCAGCTCCCAGTCCTTGGCGAGGTAGGCGCGGCAGGCGTGCAGGAACCGCACCTGGGAGTCGGCCTCCACCGGCGGGCACTCGGCCAGCGCCCGGTCCAGATCGGCCACACGGCGGCCGTCCAGCCAGTGCGAGGCGTGCGCCAGCAGCAGGTCGCGCTCGGTCTCCAGCACCGGCTGCACCCACCAGCCCAGCCAGTACCAGGAGTTGAGGGCACGGCCGTGCCGGACGCGCTGCTCGCCGAAGCGGTGGCGGTGCTCGTGCATCCGCAGCAGCGCGGTGGCGGTGTCCACGCGCAGGGCGTGCAGCCCCAGCCAGGCGTCGGCCATGCCCGGGTCGATGCGCACGGCGGCGCGGAACTCCTCCTCGGCGTGGGTGTAGGAACCCACGGTGTACGCGTCGACGCCGCGCAGCCAGGCGAGATCGGCGGGGGCCTGCGGATCGTGGACGTCCTGCGTGCCGTAGTCCCTCACGTCCCCCACGAAACGTCCCCCGAAGGTATGCGCCGGGCGGTCACCCGACGGCGGCGGTGGTTCTCAACGACGCTCAACGACCATGCTGCGAAAGGGAGTTGTCGCAGGCAGCAGGGCAGGACCCCGGCCGTCCGCGGCCTTTGGCATGGTACCCGCGCCCCGGTCCCGGTCGTAGACGGCGTATGGGCGGGCCGGAGGGGAGAGAGGCAAGCGCCGACGGGCCGGCGGCAGCCGTCCGGTGACGGAGGGTGAGGACGCGCCGGAGCCCTCCGGGCGGAACCCGGACAGGACGAAGCCCCCGATCACGGGGGAACAACCGGGGGCTTCGTACGGGAACGGCCTGTCAGGCCGTCCAGGCAGAAAGTAGAACCAGGGGCCGGGGCCGGTCAAGCCGGTGCGGGACGGAGCGTACGGCCCGGTACGGTTGAGGCGCGTACCGCTGACACCATGTCACCCACCGTATTCCTCAGCGGGTTTCTCCCGCTCTCCTCCCGGCCCCGGAAGCAGCAGATACCCCTGCGCGCACCGCTGTGCCAGGAGGTCGGCGTGGGGGAGGGTGGGATCGGCGGCGAAGTGCCTCTCCTCCGCGCGCTCCCAGCCGTCCCAGAATCCCGCGAGTTCCGGCCCGTCCCTGTGCCGCCCCCGGACCCAGGCCTCCTCACGCGGCACGTCCAGCCACACGACACAGGCCAGGCGGGGGCGCAGGGCGCGGCGGCCCGCGCCGACCCCCTCCACCAGCACCACCGGCGCGGGCGGCAGCGTACGCGCCCCGCCGAACACCCGGTGCTCCCAGTCGTACACCCCGTACCGGGCCGGCTCCCCGCGCGAGAGGGGAGCGACCACCTGCTCCAGAAAACGGCCGGTCCACCCGAACAGGGCGTCATGGCTCGCCAGATCGTCCAGATGGAGCACCGGCGCCCCGCCCAGCTCGGCTGCCAGGTACCCGGCCAGCGTGCTCTTGCCGGACCCGGCGTGCCCGTCGACCGCCACCAGCCGCACCGGCCCGCACGACGGCGGCAGGGCGCGCAGCCGCCGGGCGAGACCGGCCGGACCGGAGCGGGCACGGAAAATCACCGCTCCAGCGTACGACCGGCCGGGCAACGCCACTGGTCGACACCAATGTTTTCGGGCGTGCGGAGCCCGCAGCACTGGCCCCGAAGATCCGGCGGCGGGAAGATGTGGACACTCCGCGGTGCGTCCGCGGCACCGCCGCCGCCGTATCGGCGCAGCACCCACGCGCGACACCGTACGCGCACCGACCCACGGAAGGACCGGGGTACCCACCGCCATGACCGACAGCAGACCGGCCACCCGCCGCACCGTACTCGCCGCCGCCGTCGCCACCGCCGCGGCCGCCGTCGCCTCCCAGACCGCGCTCTCCCCGGCCGCCGCCTCCCCGCCGCCGGCCACCCCGTCCGCCCCCGGAGCGGGCCGGGGCGGCTCACGGGCCGGCTCCACCGTGGACTACCGCGCCTGGACCTCCGCCACCGACTGGCGCTCCGGCACCGGGCAGGGCGCCCGCGTGTCGGCCGGCCGCCGCCCCGGCATCGCCATCGCCGTCCCCGCGGGCACCACCGACTACACCGACCCGCACACCGGGCGCACCGACGCCTGGGAGTACGCCGTCTGGACCTCGCCCGTCCACCGCCTGCCGGTGCCCGCGAGTGAACTCGTCGCCTCCTGGAACGCCCACACCCCGGCCGGCACCTGGATCCGGACCGAGATGCGGGGCACCTACACCGACGGCACCGACACCCCCTGGTACACCCTGGGCGTCTGGGCCGCCGGCGACGAGGACATCCGCCGCACCTCCGTGGACGACCAGGGTGACGGCAAGTCCAGCGTCTGGACCGACACCTTCGCCATCGACGACACCTCCACCGGCCTGCGCCTGGCCTCCTACCGGCTGCGCGCCACCCTTCACCGCGCCCCCGGTACCGACGCCACCCCGGTGGTCTGGCGACTGGGCGCCATGGGTTCCGACGTCCCCGCCCGTTTCGAGGTCCCGGCCTCCGCGCCGGGCGTGGCCGCGGGCATCGAGCTGGACGTCCCGCGCTACTCGCAGAACACCCACATCGGTCAGTACCCGGAGTACGACAACGGCGGCGAGGCGTGGTGCAGCCCCACCTCCTCGCAGATGATCATCGAGTACTGGGGCCGCAAGCCCACCGCCGAGGACCTGTCCTGGGTCAACCCCGAGTACGCCGACCCCCAGGTCTGCCACGCCGCCCGCTTCACCTACGACTACCAGTACTCCGGTTGCGGCAACTGGCCGTTCAACACCGCCTACGCGGCCACCTACCGCGACATGCAGGGCATCGTGACCCGCCTGGACTCCCTCGCGGCCGCCGAGTGCCTGATCCGCGCCGGCATCCCCCTGATCACCTCCCAGTCCTTCATGGAGTCCGAACTCGACGGCGCGGGTTACGGCACCGCGGGCCACCTGATGACCGTCATCGGCTTCACCGAGGACGGCGACGTCATCGCCAACGACCCGGCCAGCGACAGCAACGAGTCCGTCCGTCACGTCTACAAGCGCCGGCAGTTCGAGAACATCTGGCTGAGGACGAAGCGCTACAACGCCAAAGGCCAGGTCAGAAGCGGTACGGGAGGCATCTGCTACATCCTCTTCCCGGCCAGTCCCTCCCCGGCCCAGCGCCGTGCCCTGCGGAGCCTCGGCATCCGCTGACCCACCGCCGCCGAAGACGGCTCCGACCGCCTCTGGCGGAAGCCCCTGCCGCCGCCGGAGGCGAGACGGCCGTAGCGGTCCGCCGTGACCCCGGTGGACGCGTACCCCGTCCACCGCGACACCTCGTGGAGGGGAACGCCGCTGCTCAGGGACACGGCGGACCGTTTGTGTCGCAGGCCGTGCGGGTTGTGATCCCGGCACCCCGGTGGTCATGTGGTTGGTGACCCGCCGTCTGGTGACGGACCTGGAAGAGACGGCAGGAGACGGGAGTGTCGTCCTCGGGGGCGTCGAGGACGACGACTCGGTCGACGACGAGTCGGTGCTTGGCCAGCAGGCCTTCCCACAGTTCGGATGTGAGGACCCACATCCGTACAGTGAGTCGGCCGCCGCCGGCCAGGGGCAAAGTCTCCGGCCGGGCGGTGACGGTGGCCGAGGGTCCGTGTCCGTCGGAGTCGGTGTGCAGGACGGAGAAGACCAGGCGGCCGCCGGGACACAGCGCGGCGGCGACAGCGGGCAGGAGCCGCCGGGGGTCGATGTAGGCGAAGCCGTGGATGGAGTAGATCACGTCGTACGGCTCCGCTGTGCGCAGATGTTCGACGGCGTCGGCCAGGATCAGGTTCAGGCCGGGCCGTCGGCCGTACCGGGTGCGGGCGCGTTCGTGCTGGGTGGCGGAGGCGTCTACCGCGTCGACCAGGGCACCGTGTTCACGGGTCAGGTGGGCGGCGTACCTGCCTGTTCCGGAGCAGAGGTCCAGCACGCGGTGACCGGAGACGTTTCCGAGGATCTCGGTACCGGGTCCGGTCGGCCAGAAACCCCAGGCGAGGCGGTCCACTTCGGGTGTGTCGGTGCCGCGCGCCAAGTGATGCGCGCCGTAAGCGGTCCAGGCGTCGGAGTTCGCCGGTTCGGAGTCCATGGAGCGGTCCTTCCGGTGGCCGGACTGGACGAGCAGAGGGGGCCCGCCTGCCATGAGGCGGCTTGTGGGGCATCGCGGAGCTCGCAAGCAGGTTAGGAGCAAACCGATCAGCGGCCACAGCGCCTGTGCGGCGAAGTCGAGCAGCAGCGCTGTGATCAGCGTGCCCTGCTCTGGCGCGGTCAGAACCTCCACAGTCGCCCTCGCCCCGGAGCGGCAACGCTGAAGGACCTCGGTGAAGATGCCACTGCCGGCCGCCGCGGGTGGTGTGGAACGACGTCCTGACGCGCAGGTACGGGCTCCGGAAGATCCCCGTCCCGGGATGGCCGAGGGACCGCTCCGGCGCCCTGCGGTCAGACCGCCCCGCAACTGAGCGGCCGCCGGACCGGGCTTCACGGCGGCGTCCCCTCCCCCTCGTTCCCTGGTTCGTGGTGCCCCCGCCCCGGCGCCGTCCGGTGCGGGGCGGGTCGGGCCGGAACCGTGAGGATCGCCTTACGGCGCGGCGTCGGCACGCTGTGTCCGGGGAAGGGGCGCGGACGCGGTGGGCGGGAGGCTTTGCGGGCGGCCCGGCATCACACCGGACGAACTTTCCCGGGGCGGGCAGTATTCGGCGAAATCACTACCCATGGCGAAGACGGTGGGTCACTATGGACACGCACCGAGCGTAGCGGTGCGCCAACGGGGGTTGGGGTGAAGCTCGTCGATGTCGTACGCCGCACACCGTGGTCCGTGGTTCTCCTGGTGGTGCTGGCGATCGTTCTGGCGGTCCTCCCGCTGACGCTGCTTCCGGGCAGCCCGTCGGCCGTGCAGTCGGTCCTCGCCTCCGTGGGGAGCATCGTTCTGCTGGTCTTCGCGCTGTTCAGCCTGGTGCGCGACACTTTCTCGGCCTGGCAGCTGGTCAGCGCCCTGGCACTGCTGGCGCTCCTGGTGACGGGGGCGCTGCTCGTGTGGCGGCATGTGGAGCAGACGCGTCCGGTCACGGTGACCGACGAGGTGGGGCTCACCTCCGTGACGGGGGAGAAGGACGGCCCGAAGCGGATGGGGGACGGCGAGGTGGTCCACCTGACCCTGCGGGTCCCCCGGCCCCGCGACGAGCTGCGCGTCACCTTCGCCGCCGAGGACCTGGACCCCCTCGGTTCGCCGTGCGTGCCGTCCAGCTCTCTGCAGTTGACCGGAGCCGGCCTCGACGGCCGGAAGAAGACCAGGCCCGGCCGGGAGGTGTCGGTCGACCTCGACAGGAGTGAACGGCGGGTCCGTCTGAAGGTGAGGCTTGAGACCGGTCCCGGTTGTCTGCTCTCCCTTGAGGTGACGAAGGCCGTTCTCCGGAACCGCTGACCCACGGGAGCCATGATGAAACCGACAGTCCGACCACTCACCGCCGCGGCACTGTGCGGCGCACTGACGCTGACGGCCGCCTGCACCGCCGACCGGGACGCGGGCGGCCCCTCCCCGGGCGTCTCCGACGAGCCGTCCTCCGCCGCGGCGCGGCAGAAGCCGTCCATCCTCGCACGCGGCGTCAACATCGGGGTGAAGTACGACCAGCCCGGTTTCAACGTCGAGGACGGCGACACGCGGCACCACGCCGGCTTCGAGAACGACCTGGCGAACTTCCTCGGCAAGGAGATGAAGTTCGAGGGCATGGCCTTCAACGACATCCCCTCCAAGGACCGTGAGAAGGTCCTGCGGGAGGGCACGGCCGAGCTGGTGATCGCCACGTACTCCATCACCGACGACCGCGACGAGGAGATCGACTTCGCCGGGCCGTACTTCCAGACCCGGCAGGGGCTGCTCGTCCGTGACGAGGACCGCTCCATCGACTCCCGGGAGAAGACCGCCGGCAAGGTCGTCTGCACGGTCCAGGGCTCCACCTCCGACACGCGTGACTCCAAACCCTCCACCCGCAAGCAGCTCGCCAGACTGCTGCCCGAGGCGGGTGTCCATCTCCAGGAGGACTACTCCGACTGCGTCCAGCAGCTGCGGGCCGGGAACGTCGACGCGGTCTGGACGGACCAGGCCGTCCTCTACGGCTTCGTGGAGCGCCACGACGACGTCAGGGTCGTCGAGGGGCTGGAGATCGGTTCGCCCCAGCTCTACGGGGTCGGCATCCAGGAGGGGGCGGAGGAGGACTGCCGGCGCGTCGCGGAGAAGCTGCGCGAGTTCATCACCTCCGCCCGCTGGCGCGAGTCCTTCCGGAACCACTTCCCCAAACTGGCCGCGGCGGACGAGCAGTTCGAGCAGCACTACAAGCCGGCCGTATCCGACGTGGACGCCTACTCCTGCTCGGACGACTGAGCCGGCTCCCCGGCGCCGTCCCCGCCCCCGTCCGGCGCGTGCTCGACGTCGGCGCCGGAACCGGCAGGCTGACCGGCGCGCTGGTCGCGCTGGGCGCCGGAGTCGTCGCGGTCGAGACCCGCCTGGCGATGCCGGCCGAGCCGCGCCGCTCACCGCCGGCTGCTCTCCGCGCCCCGCCGTCCCGCGACACGGCCACGGTCGTCATCGGGCCGACGGCCCCCAGCGAGTGCGAGGCCGTGGCCGCGCAGGCGCAGGCGGCGGCGACCGCACGGCGCCACCCGGACCAGTGCCCGTTCCCCGGGAGGACGACTCCGCACCGGATCAGGCGGGAGAGGACCAACGCGGTGGCGGTGAGGACCACCACCGGCACGAGGGGGACCACAGTGCCCCTTTCCTCCGGGAGCGGCGTGGGTGGGAAGTGGTTCGCGGCCACCTCGCGGACCGGTACGAACGCCGGTCGTGCCCGGCTGCTCGCTTTCCGGCCTCCGCCCCGTCGGCCCGGCGCCGGCGGTCAGGAGTCGGGGCGGGTGGCGCGGGTGGCGCCCGCCGACGCGACCACCACGCACAGCACCGCGGCCCACTGCGACCAGTACAGCGACTCCCGCAGCACCACCAGGCCGATGAGGGCCGCCACCGCCGGTTCCAGGCTCATCAGGATGCCGAACACACGCGGCGGCATCCTGCGCAGCGCCTCCAGGTCCAGCGAGTACGGGATCACCGACGACAGCAGCGCCACGCCGAGCCCCGCGGCCAGGACCCACGGCTGGAGCAGTGCCGTTCCGCTGTCGGCCACGCCGAACGGCACGGCCATCAGCGCCGCGACGGCCATCCCCAGAGCCAGCCCGCCGCCTTCCGCGGTGTGGCGGCCCAGTGCCGCGCCGAGAAGGATGTACAGCCCCCAGCACACCCCCGCGGCGAGGGCGAACAGGCAGCCGATGAGGTCGAGTTCGCCGCGTCCCTCCATCAGCAGCACCACGCCGCCTCCCGCGAGCACGGCCCAGAAGGCGTCCAGCCAACGCCTCGCCCCGGCCAGGGCCACCCCCAGCGGCCCGAGGAACTCGATGGTCACCGCGATCCCCAGCGGGATCCGGGCCAGCGCCAGATAGAAGCACAGGTTCATCAGGCCCAGGACCGCGCCGTAGCCGAGCACCACCGTCCACGCGCGGCGGTTCATGCGCGGCGACGGCCGCCACAGCAGCATCAGCACCGCCGCCGCGAAGAACAGCCGCAGCGTGACCGTTCCGAAGCTGCCCGCCGCGCTGAACAGGTTCTTTGCCAGCGCCGCGCCCACCTGGACGCTGACGATGCCGAGCAGTACCAGTGCCGTCGGCGGGACCGCGTCGAAGAGGCGACCGGCCGACGCGGTCAGAGGGGACCGGGGAGACCGGGAGGAAGGTGGGGACGTGCCGGGTTTGGTCCTGTCCGCGTTCGAGGTGTTCGAGATGGCCACGCGCGGAGTATCGACGACCGGGCGCCGCGCGTCACATGTTTTTCCCGCCGCCCGCATCCGGGATGATCCCGTGGTGGACCTCCGGCACGGCGGATCGCCGGAGCCGGTGCGGACCGAGGACGACGGGGAGGCATGGTGCTCACATGGCGGCGGGTGACCGAGGGGGACTTCGGGTTGCTGCGGAAGTGGCTCGCGAAGCCGCACGTGGCGCGGTGGTGGCACCACGACACGTCCGCGGAGGCGGTCGCGCGGGACTTCGGCCCGGCGGCGCGCGGTGAGGAGCCCTCCGAGGACCTGCTGGTCATGGAGGACGGCACACCGGTCGCCCTGGTGCAGCGGTGCCGCTTCTCGGACTACCCCGACTACCGCGCGGAGCTGGCCGGCCAAGTCGAACTGCCCGACTCGGCGGTCACGATCGACTACCTGGTCGGTGACCCCGCCCGGGTGGGGCGGGGACTGGGGCCGCGCGTCGTCCGGGCGGTCGTGGCGGCCACCTGGGCCGACCACCCGGAGGCATCCGCCGTCGTCGTCCCGGTGAACGCGGCCAACCGCGCGTCGTGGCGGGCCCTGGAGAAGGCCGGGCTGCGCAGGGTCGGCACGGCCGACCTGGATCCGGACAACCCGGCCGACGGCCGCGCCCACCACGTCTACCGCGCAGACCGGCCCACCGGCGAGGCTCCCGGCCCCGCCGCCCGGGACTGAGCGCGGCCGCGTTACCGGGATGAGTGGAACCGGCCGTGACGCCCACCGCACCGCGGCCGCCGTCCTCGGCTGTGGTGGTGGACCGCCAGGACCCTCCGGGAACTGTCGTCCGGTGGCGGGGAGGTCGTCAGCCGGTTCTGGAACGGCCGGTGGCGCCCTGGGCCGTCGCCGCACTCCGGGGGCTCATGTGGCGAAGGTCGCCCGGATCCTCTTCACGTCCGGGTCGTCCGGCCCGTAGACGCGCTCCGCATCGGCGAGGTTGTCGGCGATGAGCTCCCGGGCTTCCCGGCCCTGACCTGCCGCGGCCAGGCGTTCGGCGAGGAGGACACGCGCTTTGACGCTCAGTGGATGGTCCCGGCCCAAGAGACGCTCGCGTCCTTCGACGGCCTCGCGCATCAGGGCCACGGCCTGGTCGTGGACGCCGCAGAGCATCAGCGCCCAGCTGAGTACGAGTTCGGCCGAGTAGACCAGAGGGTGGTCGGGGCCGTGAAGGCGGATACGGGCCTCCAGCGCCCGGCGCGCGGCGGCCTCCGCGTCCTCGGGCGTTCCGGCGTGGAGAAGTCCGTAGGCGTAGTTGCTGTAGGCGACGACGGTGACCGGGTGGTCCGGCCCGAGAGCGCGTTCGCAGTCGGCGACGGTGGCCGGGCCGTCGCCGAGGAACTCCTCGGTGTGGCCGGTGTCGACGAGGAACTCCAGGATGAGTGCGCGGCTCCTGAGGGTTTCGGCGTGGTCGTCGCCCAGGGCGCGGCGCTGCCCGGCGATGGCCCGGCGCATCCAGCCCAGGCACTCTTCGTGGCGGCCGAGGAGGTAGAGCGGGACGCTGAGGACGGCGGCCGTCTGCAGAGTGTCCGGGTGGTCGGCCCCCAAGGCCCGCTCGCGTTGTCCGTGGACCCGCTGCAGCAGGGCCTCGGCCTGCTGCAGCCCGCCCTGGCGGCGCAGCGAGTCGCCCTGCTGGTGGCGGGCGGAGAGGGTTTCGGGGTGCTCGGCCCCCTGCAGGCGTTCGGAGACGTCACCGGCCAGGGATGCCAGGGCGACGGCCGCGGAGTAGTCGCCGGCCTCGTAGATCCGCTGTGCGACGCGCACAGCCAGCCGGACAGCACCGGACGCTGTGGAGCGGTCGACGCGGTGGAGCAGGGCGGTCGCGTGCGGGGCGATGAGCCGGATGTGGTCGGCGGCGACCGCGTGGGTGTGCCCGTCGGTAAGGGTGGCTTCCAGCAGGAGGGAGGCCGCGTGGAGGTAGGCGGTGCGGTCGTGGGCGGGGATGTCCGCGTGAACGCTGTCGAGGAGGACGCCGTGAATCTGCACGCAGCGCACCACCGTCTCCTGGCGCTCGCCGGGGAAGCGGTGGAGGGTGGCCAGGGAGTGGTCGAGCAGCGCGCGTAGGGCGGGCTCCACCCGGTCGCCGCGCAGTGACGGTTCCACGGCGCCGAGGTCGGCGTCGTCGACGGCGCTGCGGGACAGGACGGTTAGCGGCAAGGGGTCGGGGCCCCAGCAGGACAGCAGGCGCAGCAGCGCGATGGTCTCGGGGACGCCCTGTTCGGCCAGGGCGTCGAGGGTGATCCGCCAGGTGCGGGAGACGAGATGGCGGGAGTCCCGGCCGGCCGCGGCGGGATCGGCGCCCTGGTCGATGAGGTTGATGGCGTCTTCTCTGAGGTGCTCGTGGTAATCGCTCATCGTCCAGGACTCCAGGAGTTGCCGGGCCAGGTACGAACCGGCGAGGTTGAGTGCCAGGGGCAGGCAGCCCAGGCGGCGGGCCACCACCTGGGCCTCCTCGAAGGTGCCGGTCTCGGGAGCCAGGTCACGCAGGACCTGGGCGGCGTCGTCCAGCGGCAGCACGTCCAGGTGGTGCAGCACGGTGCCCCGCCATAACGGCGCGTTGGCCCGCCGAGTGGTGACCAGCACGGTGCCGGCGGGGCTTGAGCGCAGCCATCCGCCCTCCTCCAAGGGGGCGGGGTCGTCGGCGTTGTCGATGACCAGTAACCATGGCTCGGGGGAATGATCCAGGTAGTGCCAGACCAGATCGGCTGCCGCGCGCTGGCCGTTGTGCGCGGCGACGAGCTCCACGGTGGCGGCGCCGCGATCGGCCGCCACGGCGAGCATCGCGGCACGCAGCGCCATACGCTCCGAAGCGGTCACCCACAGACCGACCAGCCCTCGCTGCCGGGCTTCCTGGAAGAGCCAGTGGGCCAGGGACGTCTTGCCGCAGCCACCCATGCCGTGTACCACGTGGATACCGCCGCGCTCCTCCAGAGCCGAAGCCAGAGCGGCGCGCACCGAAGCACGGTTGCGCAGCACCCGAGGGGGGCGTTCGACCAGTGCCGTACGGACGGAGTCGGGGGCCGGTACCACCGGCGCGGCGCTCCGGGCCGGGATCCGGGCGGGAATCTGGTAGTGGTGATGGTGCTCGGTGATCAGTTGGTTCCCGGCCGCCTGGTACACCCGGCCGTGCCCGGCCGCCCGCCCCTGGAGCGACGAGCCGGCCGCCATGTCCCGTTCGGGCACGTTGTGAGCGGTCACTTCTCGGTGATGTGCTGGTCGCGGCCCGCCTGGTACACCCGGCCGTGTCCGGAGGCGCGGGCCTGCATCCGGATCCGGGCGGCCGGTGCCGGTTCCTGCCCGTCGGCCGGACCGATCTCCTCCAGCAGCCGGCGCAGATCTTCGGCGATCCGCGGATCGGCGGCCAGCAGTCGGCGGATCCGCCCCTGCCACTCGCTGTGCAGTTCTTCCCGGGGCCGAACGTCCCCGGCCTCGGCGGCGGCCAGCAGGTCGGAACGGGTGGCCTCCAGCTCCGCGCCGACCGCGTCGGCCCGGTCCGGGTGCACCCGGCGCCACAGGGAGACCACGCCGTCGCGGGCGCGTTCCCATGCGTCGGTGACCATCAACGTGAGCACGGTGGTGCCCGCCGATCCTGCCAGCGCGGCGATCTCCGGGTCCATCTCTTCCTCCCCCAGTGGCTTTCGCGCAGAGCGTGCCCACCCTGGAAAGGCCCGGTCCGCCGTCAGCGGCAGCGCCCTTCCCCGGCAGCCCCGGAGGAGCCTCGGCGCACCGGTTTCCGGCCAAAACATCTTGTGGGACCGGGCGCTGGTCGGCTTGGGTGGTAATGCTCACCGTAGCCGGTCGGACACGGCTCACACCATGACCTTCTGGAGGCACCTGTGACGGACGTGGACTTCCAGCACGCCCGCTGGCGCAAGGGAACCGGAAGCGGGGACAGCGGCTGCGTCGAAGTGGCCCTGGAAACCCGCCTGATCGGAGTGCGCGACACCAAGGACCTCGGCGTCGGGCCTGTCCTGGCCTTCCGCCCCTCGGTGTGGACATCCTTTCTGAACGGCCTGCGAGGCGACGACTTCACGCCGGAATGGACTGACAACTGACTACCGAGCACAGCAACCGGACGCCCCGGGCGGGAGACCGGACCGACACTCGTCCGTCCGGCCGGGTGACCCCTCTGCTCCTCGCGACTGGTGTCTCGGTCACCGGAGACGGAGCCTTCCTGGCCGCCGCACCGCTCCTTGCCGCATCGCTCACCCGCGATCCGCTGGCGGTCTCCGCGGTGACCGCGGCCTTCTACCTGCCCTGGCTGATCGCCGGTCTGCCGGCCGGGGCACTGGTCGACCGCTGGCCGCGCCGACTGGTGATGATCACCGCCGATCTGCTGCGAGCCGCGGTCCTCGGCGTTCTCTCGGTGCTCATCCTGACGGCCCATGTGGGCATTCCGCTTCTGCTGACCGCGATCCTGTTCGTCGGTATC
This sequence comes from Streptomyces shinuiensis, assembly GCF_043660855.1. Classification (NCBI taxonomy): domain Bacteria; kingdom Bacillati; phylum Actinomycetota; class Actinomycetes; order Kitasatosporales; family Streptomycetaceae; genus Streptomyces; species Streptomyces shinuiensis. The sequence continues at coordinate 5,159,729 of NZ_JBIHML010000001.1, forward strand.
GCGGGGTGTTTCTTCGACGCTGCCTCCCAGGCGGTCATCCCCACCCTGGTCGGTCGGGACAAGGAGGCTCTCGCCAGGGTCAACGGACGTTACTGGGCCATCGACACCGTGGGCCGGTCACTGGCCGGGCCGCCCCTCGGCTCCACCGCCTTCAGTGTCTCCAGGGCGCTCCCCTTCGCCGGTGACGCCGTTTCCTTCGTACTCTCCGCACTCTGCCTCAGCCGTCTGCCGTCCATGCCGCCCGCCGGGGGCAGCCAGCCGATGATGTCGGCCATCCGCGACGGACTCGCCCATCTGCGCGCGACAGCGGAACTGAAGGTGCTCGCCGCGAGCATGGCGACCTACAACTTCGCCTATAACGTGGCCATGGCGCCTTTCGTTCTCTACGTGACCAGGAACCTCCACGTCTCCGACGTGGGCTACGGTGTCCTGCTGGCCGTCGCGGCGTTCGGCGGTGTCGTCACCGGCTGGCGCGCCGCTCCTCTGACCCGCCGGTTCACCTACCGCCAGACGATGTCCCTGGCCACAGCACTCCAGAGCGTCGCCTGGCTCGGGATCGCCGTCTCCCCCAACGCCTACGCCGCAGGGGCCTTTCTGGCCCTCATCGGCGCCGCGTCCACCCTCACCAGCGTTGCTGTGGGTTCGGCCCGTCAGGCACTCACGCCCGATCACCTTCTGGGGCGTGTCGTCTCCGCCTTCCGGCTTTTCGGCGTCGGCGCGGCCGGCCTGGGGGCTCTTGCCGGCGGTCTCGTCGCCAGACAGGTCGGCCTGCATGCGACGCTGTGGGCGGCCACCGCCGTACTGGCCGTCGCCGCGTTGGCGTTGGCGCCCTGGCGGCGCGGGGCATCAGCCAGCTGACGGTCCGGCTCCCGGCGCGACGGTGCCGCTTCGCGGACCATCCCGCCTGCTGGTGGAGCCGACCGGCCAGGTCGAACTGCCCGACCCGGCGGTCGCCTCACGGCCAAGGCTTGCCCGCTACACCGGGTTTCGGGCCGGGGCCCCGGCACCGGGCGCCGGGCGGGCGTGGCCGGAGAACGTCAGAGCGGGCTGAGGCGGGCCTTGAGCAGGCAGAACTCGTTGCCCTCCGGATCGGCGAGAACGTGCCAGGACTCCTCGCCGGTCTGGCCGATGTCGGCCGGGCGCGCCCCGAGCTTCAGGAGGCGCTCGAGTTCGGCGTCCTGGTCGCGGTCGGTGGCGTTGACGTCGATGTGCAGCCGGGACTTCCCCGGCTCCGGCTCGTCCCTGCGGCTGAGGATGATCGTCGGCTGCGGACCGCCGAACCCCTCGCGCGGCCCGATCTCGACGCAGCCCTCCTCACGGTCGAGCACCACGAAGTCCAGGACCTCGCACCAGAACCGCGCCAGTACCTCGGGGTCGCGGCAACCGAGCACGAGCTCACTGATACGACATGCCATCGACGAAAACCTGCTTTCGGTGTGGGAACCGCCAGGACGCCCGTGACCGTACCGGGCGAGACGAGCGGGAGCGAGGGGTTTTCAGGGACCCCGCGGCCCGCCCAGGGGCACGGCGCATCGGCACACGAGGCCCGCCGTGCCGGGGTGTCGTCGCGGCTCCGCGTCAGGGTGTCGGGGCAGGGCGCAGACGCAGAACTCGTGGCCCTCGGGGCCGGTCAGGCACGTCCACAGCACCTCGCCCCGGCCGAGGTCGAGGTCGGTGGCGCCCAGGGCCCGCAGCCGGGCCACGTCCGCCTCCTTGTCGTCACCCGGGTACGGCAGCAGGTCGAGGTGGACGCGGTCCGGTGCGGTCTTCACACCGGGCGTGCGGAGGAACTCCAGGTACGGGCCGACACCCTTGGCGGAGCGCAGCACCGCATCGTCGCCGAACAGGAATCGGCTCGCTCACCAGCCGCGATGCTCAGCTCGCCGACCGGAGCGCTCGGCCCCGCCAGGTGAACGGGCCACTCACCGGATGAAGCGCACGACCCGTCCGGTCGATCATGTGCAAAGTCAGACGACCGGCGTTCTCGCGCACGGTGCTTCAGGCCACGAGCAGGCGGAGGCCGAGCTCCGCCGCGTCGAGGGCGACGAGGTCGCGGTTGCGTTCGGCCCACCGGCCCGAGGAAAGATCGCCGCGGAGTCTGTTCACCGCCCGCTGCTCGGCCTCCGGCCCGACTCTGGTCCATACCGATATCGCGCGGCGCACATGTTCGTCCAGGTACGCCTCGGGCCGACGCCAGTAGGCCTCGAAGAAGCCGTCAGCACAGTCCCACGGAATGAGCACCGGGTCCATACGGGCCCCGATCGCGCAGGCCAGCCGGTTCACCGAGGGGCGACCGGCGACCAGGCCGGCGACCTCGGGCAGGTAGTCGCGGGTGAGCCAGAACCGGTGACGCCATCCGGTGTCACCGGCGTCGTGCGTGAACACCACCACGCGGCGGGCCACGCGCCGCATTTCGCGCAGCCCGGCGATCGGGTCCTGCCAGTGGTGAACGGTGCTGAAGGCCATCGCGGCGTCGAAGGACCGGTCCTCGAACGGGAGGTTCTCCGCGGCGGCGGCCACGCACGGCGCCGCGCCGACGGGACGCTGCGCCCGCATGACCGCCGACGGTTCCACCGCCGTGACGTCGCGGTCGGAGGGCTCGTAGGAGCCGGTGCCGGCCCCGGCGTTCAGCACCGTCCGCGCGTCCCCGAGCGCATCCCAGACCTTCGCGGCGATCCGCGGCTCGGTGCGCCGCGTCGCGGGGTAAGCGGACCCGATGGCGTCGTAAAACTGTGCGCCGAACGCTTTCAGCTGTTCCTCCGGCGTCGTCCTGCCCCCCATGGCCCGTACCTCCAGTTCCTTGTCTATGGACGTCACCATGGCAGCAGTGCGGTCGCGCTGTTCCAGCAGCAGGCCGCGCAGTCGGCGCAGGTGCGCGACCGTGTCGGTGGCCGGGTCGTCAACCAGATTCGCGATCTCGCGCAGTCCGAAGCCCAGCCGCCGGTAGACGAGTACCTCCCGTAGCCGCTCCACGTCGCCCGCCGAGTAGGCCCGGTACCCGGCCGCCGTCCGCGCGGACGGCCGTACGAGGCCGATCTCGTCGTAGTGATGCAGCGTGCGGACGGTCACGTCGGCCAGCTCTGCCACGCGTCCCACGGTCAGGTGCTCTTCCACACCACCGACGATGCGGCATGACGCCACGTGGGGGTCAAGCGCTTCGCTCCTGACACCGCGTGCGACCGGCCACGGCCAGGCTCCGCACCCCCGCGGGAGACGGCGGCGCCTGCCCGCGCGGACGGCCGGGGAGTGCCTACGGGGCCGAGCTGTAGGCGTTCCGGCGGCCGTTGTACGCGCTCCGCGCCGTGTCGTGACGCGGCGCGGAGCCGCGTTGCGCCCGGTGACGGAAAGGGGCGGCATGGGCGAAGTCGGGACGGACGACGACACACAGCTCGAGTCGGTCCGGGAAACCGCCTGTCGTGGGTGGTGCGCAAGGAGACCGGTGATCCGGACCGGCCGCGCGTCCATTACACCCTGAGGTACGAGCTGGGACAGCAGGGGCCGGGACGGTACACCTACGAGGCGGACCTCACCACCACCGCGCCGGGGTCCGAGCGGCCCCTGACCGCCGTCCTGATGGATGGCACCACCTACCGCGCGGTGAAGGCGGGCAGGGACCCCGAGGCCGCCTATGCGGATCTGCCTTCGCCCGTCCCCGCCGTGTCCAACCCGCTGCTGATCACCACACCCGGGTAGTACACGGACAGGGGAGAGCGGCCGCCGGGAACGAGTCCGCCGCGCCGGAACGCGCTTTACGGGCCGCGCCCCCGGCCGAGAAACTGGTGCGGGGACGGCGCGGGGGAGGAAGCAGGGTGAACATGGCCGAGGGGCAGGGGAGTTGGGGGAGACCGGTGCCTCTGGGGCAGGGCGGCGCGTCCGAGGCGGCCCACTTCGTCGCGGCGCCGCTGCTGGCCGGCGCCTGCATCGCCACCGTCGGTGTGCTGGGCGCGGACGCCGAGAAGTTCCGCTGGCCAGGGCCCGCGATGCTGCTGCTCACCCTCGCCTTCACCGCGCTCGTCGGCAGTGTGCAGTACGGCTTCCACGCCCGCCGCCACCTGTACTCCCCGGCGGACGTGGAGTCCTGGCACCCGCCGGACTCTTTCAGGCCCTCCGGCGAGGTGCTGCGGCGGGAGCAGCGCCGCCACTTCGGGGAGTGGCTGCGGCTGAGCCGCCGGGCGGCCCTGACCTACAACCTGGGGATCGCCATGCTGGGCTCGGGCGGGGCGCTGGCCCTGGCGGCCCCCGAGGGCGCCTCGTTCTGGCACGCGGCGTGCCGCTGGACGGCGAGCGCCGTGCTGGCGGCCGGAGCCCTGGCGGAGCTGGAGTGGACGCTGCGCGAGTGGTGGACGCGCAGGACGCTGCTGCGCGCCGCCCGGGCCGGTGGGGGAGAGGGCGGTCGGGGAGAGGGCAGGAGGGAGGGGCGCGATGTCTGAGTCCGTCGTGCGCGCCGTCGGCGGCCCGTGGGAGCCGGAGGTGACGCACTGCTGCGTGTGCGGAGGGCCGCTGCTGCTGCGCGGGCGCCCGCTGACGGTGCGTCCGCGCGTGTGGTCCCTGCGCAGGCAGGGCTTCCTGGACGACCTGGCGTACGACCACGACGGCGGCTGCGCCGCGGCGGCGGTCCCCGCCGGAGTGCTCGTCGGGATGAGCAGGGAGCAGGCACTGGCGGAGGCGGCCCGCCGCGCCGCTTCGCCGGGGGAGGGGGAGAGCGGCAGGGGGGACGGAGGCGGCTGAGTCCAGCGGAGCCGAAGTCGGGCATACGGGCAACATCCGTACCCGGCGGGGCGGTTCGCCGCCGGGTACGCCGAGGACAGCCGAGCCGAGGAGGACCGTATGGCCGTCACGTTCCGCAAGAGCATCCGGATCCTGCCCGGAGTGCGACTGAACCGCAACCGCCGCTCCTGGTCGCTCACCCTGGGCAGGGGGAATGGCCCCAGGCGCACGTTCGGGTCCAGGGGACGCCGCACCACGTCGGTGAACCTTCCCGGCCCGTTCGGATACCGCAGGACGACGACGAGCCGGAGCCGCCGCGGCGGCCGCTGAGACCGAGGCGGCCCAAGCGCCGCGCGTCGTACACCGGGCCGGCCCCGGAACCCCCGGAGGGTTCCGGGGCCGGCCTTTTCTCCGGCGGCCCGGTATGGGCGGCCCGGTGTGGGCGGCTCCGTGCGAACGGCCTCCGAATGGCCGAAAAGGGGCTGCGCGGAACCTTGCCAGTGACCGGTGGCGTACCTAGAGTCAACCTACTCGCTGGTATTGACATGTTCACTAATACCGGGAGCCTCCCCGTGCGCCCCGGCCGGGCGCGGGGCGGAGCCGCGCCACCGTACGCACCGGTCCGCCGCCGTGCCGCGCACGGCAAGCAGCGCGGCGGCGCCGCACCGGTGCGAACGCCAGCACCGCACCAGCACAGGACCTCGCAATCCGTATGCCACAGGCACGTCCGCGAGACGTTCGCGGGCTCCGCCGGAAGGGTGTGTCATGAAGGACGAGCAGGAGAGACCCGTGGACGGCCGCGTCAGATGGCGCAGGTTCGCCGCCGTGTGCGTGCCCGGCTTCGCCGTCACCGGCGTACTGGCCGTCGCGCTGGCCGAGGGAGCCCTCGCCGCGTCGTTCGCCGTGTCCGGCCAGCAGTTCAAGGTGTCCGCGGACCGGCTCACCGGCACCGGCTTCGTGCAGTACGGCAGTGTGGACATCAACGCCCGCGACCAGTTGCTGCCCGTCGCGGTGACCGGCATCAAGAAGGCGGAGATGGAGAGCCTGTGCCAGTCCGTCGTCACCACCCTGCCCATCCTCGGCGACATCTCGCTCAGACTCTCCGCCGGCACCGGCGACAAACCGGTGGAGGCCGCCGACCTGTTCGTGGACGCCACCCAGCTCTCGGGTGACGCCTCGTTCAAGAACATCGAGATCGGCCGCGACGCCTCCACGCTGGACAAGGGCCCCGACGGAGCCCAGGGAATGCAGGACGCCTTCTCCCAGCAGGCCGACACCTTCGAGATCAGCGATCTGAAGCAGACCGCGTGGGCCACCAACGCGGGCACGTTCAAGCTCGCCGACCTCAGCATGAAGATCACCAAGGGTAAGCGCGAATGCTTCTGAGGTGGCGGCGCTGGCGCCGCGGCCGGCCCTTCTGGGGAGGACTGGTCACCGTCGCCGCGGGCGTGGAGATCGCGGTCATCCCCCTGGCCCCGATGAAGGTCATGCTGCACCAGGGGGCCGCGGGCGCCGCGTCCGTCCTCCTGGGTGCCGTACTGATCGTGCTGGGTCTGTCGGCCTGGTTCACGCCGTACTACCGCACCCTCACCGGCATCCTCACGGCCATGATCGCCGCGGCCGCGCTGGTCCTCTCCAATCTCGGCGGCTTCCTGATCGGGACGGTCGCCGGACTCATCGGCGGCGGGCTCGTCTTCGGCTGGCAGCCGGGGACGGCGCCCGCGCCGGAACCCCTCCACCCCAACCCCCCCTCAGTCCAGGAGGAAGCGTGACCCTCAGCGCATCACGTTCCCGCACTCCCCTGTCCATCGGCGCCGGTCTGGCCGCCGCGGCCGCCCTGACCCTGGCCGGGGCCGGCACCGCCGCGGCCGAGCCGGCCGCCGTCGCGGGCTCCACGACCGTCACCCCCGCCGGGCACTACTTCGCCGCCGACCTCAACGGCAGCGCCACCTTCAAGGCCGGCAGCGTGACGGTGACCTGCACGGTCTCCAGCTCCGCACCCACGGGCACCGGCGACGCCAACCGCGTCCCGCAGGCCCCGGACAACAGCAACGCCGCCGGACCGGTCGGAGGCCCCCTCAACGCGCCCACCTACAGCTCGTGCCACACCAACATGCCGGGCGTCTGGGCCACCGTCACCACCAGCGGAGGCTGGGGCGTCTCCGTCCAGCACGGGGCGCCGTCCACCGCGACCCTGTCCATGCCCAGCGGCGGCCTGGTCGTCAAGACCAGTGGCCTGGCCAACTGCACCGTGACCGCCGCGCCCGACGCCGGCGCCTCGATCCCCGGCACCTGGACCAACGGGGCGCCCTCCGAGCTCACCTTCACCGACGTCTCCGTGCCCGTCGACGTCGTCGGCGGATTCGGCTGCCCGACCAGCGCGAGCAGCTCCGTCTTCAACGCCGCCTACGACATCACCGACGTGACCGACCCCGCCTCGCAGATCACCGTGACCGACTGACCCGGGAGCGGCGGCTCCCCCAAGGGCCCCGGGCGGCGACCAGGCAACCGCCCGGGGCCCGCCGCGCCGCCGTACGGCCGGCGTCCCGCGGGTCAGCCGCCCGCCCTGCGGCCGCCGAACACCCGCTCCTCGATACGGGAGCGCACCCCGGCGGTCAGGTTCGACAGGGCCTCGGAGGCGACGGGCTCCGGCGGCACCGGATCCACCACACGCCGCGCCTCCCCGGGCAGCCGGGCCAGATCGGCCTCGAAGCGTTCGCGGGCGGCCGCCAGGGGCGCGGGGGCGGCGACGCGCCGGCCGCCGGTCATCACCGTCTCCAGCATCGGTTCGGCACCGGACGGCGCCTCTTCCTCCCGCAGCCCGACGACATCGGCGAGGCCCGGGCCGCGGAAGACCTGCTTGGCCCCCGGAGCGGTCACCTTGGCCGCCGACAGCTTCATCACCGGCCGTCCGTCGTAGGCCACCAGCTTGTAGGCGGAGTCCAGATAGGGGGCGTCGGCCGAGACCCCGACACGGGTGCCCACGGCGTAGGTGTCGATCGGGGCGCCGGAACGCACCAGGCGGTCGACGCCGTACTCGTCCAGGCCGCCGCTGGCGGTGATCCGTACCTCCTCCAGCCCGGCCCCGTCCAGGATCCGCCGCGCGCGCACCGCCAGTTCGCCCAGATCGCCGCTGTCGAGCCGGACGGCGCAGCCGGGCCCGTACCCCAGATCGCGCAACACCCGCGCCGCCGTCCGCACGCCCTCCTCGGTGTCGTAAGTGTCCACCAGGAAGGTCACCGGACCCGGATGGACCCGGGCGAAGGCGCGGAACGCCGCCTCCTCGTCCTCGTACGCCTCCACGAAGGAGTGCGCCATGGTGCCCACCGCCGGGATGCCGTAGGCGGCTGACGCGGCCACGTCGCTGGTGCCGGCGAAACCCACCAGGGCGCCGAGCCGGGCCATGCGCAGACCGGCCTCGATCCCGTGGGTGCGGCGCAGCGAGAAGTCCACCACCGGGCGGCCGTCGGCGGCCAGGACGCAGCGCGCGGCCTTCGACGCGATGGCCGTCTGGTGGCTGAGCTGGTTGAGCAGACAGGTCTCCACGAGCTGCGCCTGCGGCAGCGGCGCGGTCACCTCCAGCAGCGGCTCGCCCGCCAGCACGATCCGGCCTTCGGGCACGGCCCGCACCTCGCCGGTGAACTCCAGGCCCCGCATCGGCTCCAGGTCCTCCACCGGCCGGTTCAGCGCCTCGGCGAAGGCGGCGGCCTCGCTCGCGCCGACCCGAAGCCCCTCCAGATACGACAGCGCCGACTCCAGCCCCGCCGTCACCAGGAAGCCGCGGTGCGGCGGCAGCTTCCGCACGAACAGGCTGAAGACGGCCTCGCCGGTCATGTCCTCGCGCAGGTAGGCCAGGGCCATGCTCACCTCGTACAGATCCGTGGTGAGCGCTCCTGGGACGGCCATCTGTCCGGTCATGTCCGAATCATCCTTCCGTGTGCGGCCCGGCGCATCTTCGCGGGGGGCGGCCTGTCCGGCAGGACACCGCTCCGGCCGTCGGCCCGTCAGTCCGGCTCCATGTAGGGGCGGCGGAAGACCGGTGCGGGCCCGGCGCCGTACGGGTACACGGCCGCCAGTGCCCGGTCGGCCGCCGCCCGGAGAGGCCCGGAGGTGTCCACGGCGACGGCCTCCGGCCACGGCGCCTCCCGCCGTGCCATCGCGGCGGCCACCTCCGCCCCGGCGTCGGAGGCTCCCGGCGCGCGGCCGGCCAGCCGGGAGGCGGCCACACCACCCGGCGTCCGGCAGTGCAGGGCGACCAGATCCGCACCGGCGCGCCCGGCGGTCCGCCGGGCCGCCTCCCGCTGCTCCGGATCCGTCCAGCTCGCGTCCAGCACCACCGACTCGCCCGAGGCCAGCAGGGCGGCGGCGCGGTCCAGGAGGGCGGCGTAGACGGCGCGCGTCCGCTCGGGCGTGTACAGGCCCTCGCCGTACGGTGCGGGCGCCGGCTGCTCGGCCGGGATGCCCGCCAGTTCCTTGCGGACGCGGTCGCTGCTGAGCAGCGTGACGCCCATCCGGTCCGCCAGCGCTCCCGAGAGCGTGGACTTGCCGCGGCCCGGCAGTCCGCCGACCAGGACCAGGCGTACGGCGGAGGCGCGCAGATGGCGCAGGGCCGCGGTGACCAGCCCCCGTGCCTCCTCCCTCGCGTCCGGCGTGCCCTGGACGGCCTGGATGAGGGAGACCTTGGCACGGACGAAGGCGCGGTAGGCGACGTAGTGGTGCCACAGGGAGGGCGGTGCGGGGTCCGCGGAGTACTCGCTGTAGCGGGCCAGGAAGAACGCCGCCGCGTCCGGCGCGCCCAGCCGCTCCAGGTCCATCGCGAGGAAGGCGGCGTCGTCCAGGCCGTCGACGTGGCGCAGCCGGTCGTCGAACTCCAGGCAGTCCAGGACGCGCGGGCCGTCGTCGAGGCAGAAGACGTCCTCGGCCCGCAGATCGCCGTGTCCGTCGACGACCCGGTGCCGCCGGACGCGCGTCTCGAACAGCACCTCGCGGCCGCCGAGGTAGCGGCGCACCAGCCGCTCGGCCTCGATCACCCCCTCGGGCAGCTCGATGGCGCCCTCCAGGGCGCGGACCTCGGTGAAGTTCGCCTCCCAGCGCCCGGCGAGCGCGTCCCGGGTGCCCTCGCGCACCACCTCCGGGCCGCGCGGGGAGTCCGCGTGCCGCGCCGCCAGCAGCCGCGCCACGGCCCGCAGCGGCTCCCGCACGTCCGCGCCCCGGCGCACCAGAGCGGCCAGCCGGCGCCCGGCCGGCATACGGCGCATCACCACGACCGGCTCGGGCCCGCCGTCCTCGCCCTGCCCGGAGGAGGCGTCGAAGGGGCAGTGGACCTCCGCGAGCCCCAGGTAGACGTCGGGCGCGAAACGGCGGTTGAGCTCGATCTCCCGCTCGCACCCCCACCGCCGGGCGGCGAGGGTGGTGAAGTCCACGAACCCCAGGCCGACCGGCTTCTTGAGCTTGTAGACACGGTCCCCGAGGAAGAACAGCACCGCGGTGTGGGTCTCCTGGACCCCCGCGCGCGGAGGGTGCGCCGCTTCCGCTCCGATGTCGGGGCCGGGGCCGGGGCCGGGGCCGGGGTGCGGGGGTGTGGGCATCCTGTGGCTCCCTGGCTGCGTCGGAGGTGGTGCCGGTGTCGTACGGGGACCGTGCGGGCGGGGCCGGTGGCCGCCACCCGGTGGGGAGTACCGGGGAGGCCGTTTCGGAAACCCCCGTCCGCCCGGAGCGGGGGCGCGGGGCGTACGCCGTCCGATGGAACCCTCACGGCGCCGGGGTTACCGTGGGAGGCAGAGGCCGGAGGCGTATCCACGCCGGGGAGATGCCGGCGATGCCCGGTGCGGCGACCAGCGAAGCCGGCGGGTCCGGCGGGCGGAGGGCGCCGCGGGAGACACGGCCGCGCCGAGAAGGCTGCGGACGGCCGCGGCAGGCGCGGACAACGGACCGGGCCGAACGCATCCGGACCGCATCGGCCCCGCACCACCCCAGGGAGCAGACGATGGCTCATACACAGGACTGGAAGGTCCGCCTCCACCTCTTCGAGGACGAGGGCACGACGAAGGCCCGCGCGGTACTGGACCTCGGTGGCACGGAGATCAGCGGGCAGGGCGTCGCACGGCGCAATCCGCACGACAGGGACGTCCCCGAGATCGGCGACGAGCTCGCGGCGGGACGTGCGATGAACGACCTGGCACAGAAGCTGCTGACCGTCGCGCGCACCGACATCGAGGGCGTGGCGCACCCCGGGCCCTGACCCCGGCACCCGGACACCGGCCGGGGATCCGGCCCGGCACCCGGCTCAACCGGCCCCGGACGCGCTCCCGGCCCGCGGGCGCGTCCTCCGGGGGGCCGCTCGCACCGGCAGGTCGGCGGGCCGCCAGGACCGGAGGCCCGATGAGCACACGGGAGATGTCCGACGAACGCGTGACGGCCGCGGTCCGCGACGCCGCCGCGGCCCCGTCCGTGCACAACACCCAGCCGTGGCGGTTCCGCTATCTGAGGAGTGAGGGCGCCTTCCAGGTGCGCGCGGACTTCGGCCGGGCGCTTTTGCACGCCGACCCCGACGGGCGGGCCCTCCACATCAGCTGCGGCGCCGCCCTGTTCAACCTGAGAGTCGCGCTCGCCCACGAGGGGCTGCGGCCGGTGACCCGGCTGCTGCCGGACCCGGACGATCCCGCCCTGCTCGCCGTGGTGCGGCCGGCCGGCCCCGGCGACGGCGGGGGCGGCGAGGACGGGACCGGCGCGCTCCACCCGGCCGTCCACCGCCGCCACACCAGCCGCCGGCCGTTCACCGAGACCGGGATCCCCCGGGCGCTGCGCACCGCGCTGGCCGACGCCGCCCTGCGGGAGGGCGCCCTGCTGGACTTCCCCGGGCCGCGGCATCTGCGGTGGGTGCTGGAACTGGTGGAGGAGGCCGAGGCCCGCAACCGCGCCGACCTCGGAGAGGCGGAGGACCTGGCGCACTGGACCCGTGCCGGAACCGCCACAACCACCGGGGCGGACGCCGGAGGCGGGGCGGACTCGGCCGGCGACGGGGTCCCCGAGTACGCCTTCGGGCCGCGCAAGTTCGACGGGCGCGCCCCGGTACGGGACTTCGCGGGCACCGGGCGCGTGGCCGGACGCCGCTCGGAGACCTTCGAGCGGCGTCCGCAGATCGCCCTGCTCAGCACGGTGAAGGACCGTCCCGGTGACTGGCTGAGGGCGGGGCAGGCCATGGAGCGCGTCCTGCTGCTGGCCACCCTGGAGGGCCTGGTGGGCTCGCCGGCCACCCAGCCCGTGGAGTGGCCCGACCTGCGCTGGCCGCTGCGCGATCCGGTGTCGGGCCGGGGCCAGGTGCAGACGGTGCTGCGGCTGGGATACGGGCCGCCGGGGCCCGGCACCCCGCGCCGCCCACCGGGCGAGGTGCTCGACATCGAGCCGTAGCGCGTCGAGCCGCGGCTCGACGCGCCACGGCCGGATCCGGCCGGGTCACCCCTGGTCGGCTCCGCCCGGCTCCGCGGCGCCCGGGTCCTCGTGGTGGTGCAGATGACGGACGTGGGCGTCGGGACCGGGGAAGACCAGTGACACCCGGCCGGTGTCCGACCAGCGCACGTCGTACGGCGGTGTCCCGTCGCCGTGGTGCAGCCCGACGATCTCGCCGTCCCGCCTGGCGACGCCCGTGGCCGGGCTCTCGATGATCAGCTCGTCTCCCAGTTCCGCGTGCATGGTCGTCACCGCTCTCCGAAACTCTCCGGCGCCCGCCCCCGATGCCGTGGTCCGGCCTCCGTGCGCCCCGGGTACGGGATCGGGTACCCCGCGGCGCCGTACCCGCAACCGCCGGGCACCTCCCCGCGCGGCCCGACCGGGGCCGAGGCCGCCGCACGGCGCGGGAGGTACGCGCCCAGCCGCCCGCCGCGGCTCCCGGCGGCTGCTGACCGACCAGTTCACCGATCCGGCGGGTGTGGACGTGGTCGAGACCGCGATCACGCCCCGCTCCCGCGCCGCCGGGCGGACGCCGGCGGACATCGACCTGCCGCCCGGCACCGTGGCGGCCACCGTCGTACGCGACGGCCGGCCCGCCCGTCCCCGCACCGAAGACGCAGCTGAGGCCCGGCGGCGAACCGCTCCTTGTGCCGCACCCCGCCACCGAGGGGGGAGATCCGTGCGGCCCTCCGGCGACGGGCGGGACGGGGGCCGGCGGAGCCGGCTCGGGAACGGGTCAGTTCGGGGAGTAGGTCAGGCAGTCGGCCGTGCCGTGCAGGGCGCCCACCGAGATGCCGGTCGCCTGGCACTCGAAATCGGTGTTGTGCCGGCAGTCCGACATCTTGCAGGCGCCGACGTGCGCGGCGGCCTCCGGGCTCCCGCCCTTGCGAGGGGCGGTGAAGAACGTGTCGCATTGGGCCTGCTGGGGGTCGCCGACGGTGATGGCGAGTGCGTGGCAGGCGTGCTCCCTGTTGTACGCGCAGGACTCCACGGCGCATTCGGTCACAGCGGGCATGTCCATGGATCTCTCCAGTGCTCTTCGGGTGTCCTCGGGCGCTTTCGGTTTTCGGGCACCCGGCCGAGGCCGGGCTGTCCGAGGTGGAGGCTTTCCCGGCCGGGCGGAGGCGCCTGCACCCGAACCGCCGCAGTTCACCCGATGGGCCGAGCACGGAGAGGTCGTCGGACCTCTGCACGGATAAATAATGTGCCAAGCAGTTCGTATTGCAAACGGAGGAGCGCATCCGGGCGCTCCCGGCACCGAAAGAGCCGGGAAGGCCGGGAGGAACGGCAGGAACCGAACACTCCGAGGAGGGGCAGCGGTCCGCCCGGGTGAACCGATACCTTTGGGTAAAGGCTCTGGGGCCTGACGGAAGGACCGGTGGGCATGGGGAGCGAGAAGGACGCAGGGCGTCTGCCTCGGCTGCAGTTGGACGAGTTGCTGGACGAGCTGCAGGCTCGCGTTGACGCGGTGCGCGGCACCCGGGACCGGGTGCACAGTCTGCTCGAGGCCGTGATGTCGGTGGGACAGGAGCTGGATCTGTCCCATGCGCTCCAGCGGATCGTGGAGGCCGCGGTGCTGCTGGTCGACGCCGAGTACGGTGCCCTCGGCGTCATCGGTGAGGACGGCGGGCTGTCCCAGTTCATCCCGGTGGGCATCGAGGAGGAACTGGTCGAACCCATCGGCCCCCTGCCGTCGGGCCACGGGCTGCTGGGCGAGCTGATCCGCCACCCGGAGCCGCTGCGCATCCCGGATCTGGCCGAGCACCGCAACTCCTCGGGCTTCCCGCCCAACCACCCGCCGATGCACTCCTTCCTGGGCGTGCCGATCCGGGTGCGCGAGGAAGTCTTCGGCAACCTCTACCTGACCGAGAAGCGGGGCGGCGCGGAGTTCGACGCCGAGGACGAGGCGGTGCTGTCCACCCTCGCCGTGGCGGCCGGCGTGGCCATCGAGAACGCCCGCCTCTACGAGCAGGCCCGCAACCGCGAGCGCTGGATGGAGGCCAACGCCGAGATCACCGCCGGACTGCTGTCCGGGGCGGACGAGCAGGAGGTGCTGGCGCTGGTCGTCGACCACGCGCGCCACATCCTCGCCGCCGACCTGGGCGTACTGGCCCTGCCCCTGGAGGACACCGGGAACCTCCAGGTGGTGCTGGCCCAGGGGGAGCGCGCAGAGGAGTTCCGCGGGCTGGTGCTGCCCGGGCAGGGATCCTTCGTGGGGGCGGCGCTGGCCGCCGGCGAGGCGATCACCAGTGCCGACATCGCGAACGACCCCCGCATCTCGGCGGGTACGGAACGCTGGAAGGGCATGGGCCCGGCGGTGGCGGTGCCGATGGGCGCCGGCGACGGGGTGCGCGGCGTGCTGCTGCTGGCGCGCAGGGAGAGGCGCGCGCCGTTCACGGAGACGGAGACGGCCCCGCTGGCGTCCTTCTCCGGACAGGCCGCGGTGGCCATGGAGCTGGCGGAGCGGCGCCGGGCGGCCGAGCAGGTGGCACTGCTGGAGGACCGCGACCGCATCGCCCGCGATCTGCACGACCTGGCCATCCAGCGGCTGTTCGCCACGGGCATGACTCTGCAGAGCGCGGTGCGCTTCGTCCAGCACCAGGAGGCGAGCGAGCGGCTGCTGCGGGCCGTGGACGATCTGGACGAGACCATCAAGATCATCAGATCGACGATCTTCGGTCTGCGCAGCCACGGGGACGGCCGGGCCCGGCAGCAGGGACTGCGGGTGCGGGTGGCCCGGCTGGTGGAGGAGGCCGTGGGGAACCTGGGCTTCACCCCGGCCCTGCGCATGGAGGGGCTGGTGGACACCGATGTGCCGCCTGCCGTGGCCGACCATGTGGTGGCGGTGTTGGCCGAGGCGCTTTCGAACGTGGCGCGGCACGCGCGGGCCGCGGTGGCCGAGGTCTCGCTGGTGGTGAGGGGCGGTTCCCTGACCGCCACGGTGGCCGACGACGGGGTGGGCATTCCGGAGGGCGGTCGCCGCAGCGGGCTGGTGAACCTGGCCGAGCGCGCCGAGAAGCTCGGCGGCGAGCTGCTGGTGGAGAGACCGCCGTCCGGCGGCTCCCGCCTGGTGTGGCGGGTGCCGCTGGACGGGGCCTGAGGCGCCGGGGCCCGCGAGCCGGGACGGCGCGGCCGGACGGCTGGACCGGATGGCGCGGTCAGGCCCTCGTCTCCAGCACCTCCCGCACGGGCCGGCGCGGCGTGACCGGTCCCTCGGGGCCGTAGCCGAGGCGGACAAGCATCTGGACGTACCGCGGGCCCGAGGTGACGCGCCGCAGGGACATCCTGAGGTCCGGCCACTCCAGAGCCTGGTGCAGCAGTGAGGTCCGCACCGAGTGGGCGGTGGCGACCAGCAGGACGTGTTCCAGCGCCTGGCCGGCGCGGAGCCAGTCCGCGCGCCGGTCGCGGGCCGTGGCCAGGACGGCGATGGTGGGCCCGGTCTCGAACCGGGCCGTGAGGGTGCCGGCCGCCCCGACGCCGGAGAAGTCACGCAGCGGCAGGCGCCCGGTGGCGTCCCGGGCGCCCAGGGCGGCGCCGGGGAGCCCGTCGTGGGCTCCCTCGCGCATCCAGGAGCGGTTCTCGGCGCGGCGTTCGTCGGTCTCGGTGTTGCGGCGTTCACCCGCGGCGGTCAGGCGCATCATCCGGACGGTGTCCCGGGCGCCGGGGAACCACAGGGAGGCGCCCTCGGCACGGGCGGCGGCGGCCAGTTCGCGCAGGAGCCCGCCGGGCGGGCGGTGGGGGGAGAAGGGGAAGCGGCTGCTGTGCCGGCGCCACAGGGCGGCGTACAGGTCGGGGCGGTGGCGCGGATCGGTGGCGCCGGTCCTCACCGGACGCACGGAGGCCAGCAGCTCCGGCTCGGCGGGGCGGGGCAGCAGGCGTACGGCCGGTTCCCAGCCGGTGTGGGCCACCGCCACGCGGAGGTTGAACAGGGCGGCGCCGACGGAGACGTGCAGGGCCCGCCCGACGGGGTCGGCGTGGCGCAGTCCCCGTCCCGCGGCGGCGCGTACCTCCAGGGTGGCGGTGGAGGGGTCCAGGCGGTAGCGCCAGGGCTGGGTGTTGTGGATCGACGGTGCGGCCACGGCGGCGGAGACGAGGCTCTCCAGGACGACCGCGTCGAGTGTGGTGGGTGGCATGGTGTGCTCCTCCCGTTCCGGCCGCCACCAGACTGCCCCGGCGACCGCCCGCCGGGGCAGTGCCGTTGGTCCCGTTCCGTGCCGCCGACCGGTCCGGGCGGCCGGGTGGCCCGGAAAGCGGGGCCGTACGGCCCCCGGGCGCGTCCGGTCGGCCCCTGCCACGGAGGTGCGCAGGGCGGTTGACTGGGGGCGATGTCAAGGAGGTGCGTCATGGAGAAGGTGTCGGTGGCCCTGTCGGGGGGCGATGCCTACCGGGTCTCGGTGCGCGGTCACGAGTTCACCGTGGACCAGCCGCCGGAGGCCGGCGGCGAGGGGCTGGGGCCCACACCCGTGGACCTGTTCGTCGCCTCGCTGGCGTCGTGCGTGGGCTTCTACGCGGGCCGCTACCTGGCGCGGCACGGGCTGCCGCGCGAGGGGCTGCGGGTGGAGACGGAGTACGAGATGGCCACCGACCGGCCGGCGCGGGTGGGGGAGGTGCGGCTGCGCGTGGTGCTGCCGCAGGACATCGGGGAGGCGCGTACCCGGGCGCTGGCGGCTGTGGTGGACCACTGCACGGTGCACAACTCGCTGCGGCAGCCGCCGCGGGTGGACATCGGGATCGGCTGACCGCGGGGAGGGGAGCGGCCCGGCCGAGGGGAGCGGCCGGGCCGCGGTCTCGGTCCCGGTGTTTACCCGCGGTCCGGTGTCCTCGGTCCGGTTTCCGGGTTCCGTCCGGAAGCCGGGCCTTCGCCGTGCCGTCGGCCGTGTCCCGCGCGTGGGGCACGGAGGCTTCAGGCGTTCAGGTGCCCTGGGCCGCCCGGGTGAGTTCGGCGGCGACCGAGCGCGTCCACCGCCTGATGTGCTCGCGGTCGCGGAAATCGCCGCCCTTGCCCTGCTTTACGATCTGCCGGGCGATGAAGCCGCGTGCGTCCTCCCCCAGCCGGCCGCCGAAGGTGGTGTGGCCGCGTGCGTCGATCAGGGCGGCCACGCGTGCGGCGCCGGGGGCGGGCGGGATGTCGTGCTCCTCGGCGGAGGAGTCCAGCGGGCCGCTGCTGAACAGCCACACCGGCAGCCGCGCCAGCGCGTGGCGGTGGCGCCGGGCGAAGCGGGTGGCCTCCCTGCGCCAGCGGCCCGCGTACAGGCCGGAGCCCAGCAGGACGGCGTCGTAGGCGTCGAGGCCGCCGAGCGCGGCGGCCTCGGCGGCGGGCAGGACGTCGGCGGTCAGGCCGCTCTCCCGCAGGTCCTGGCCGATCCACTCGGCGATCTCCGCGGTGGAGCCGTTCTTCGAGCCGTGGGCGACGAGTACGTGTGGTGGTGTCATCGTGATCGCCTTCCTGTGAGCTCCCGGGCGTCCGGGACGTTCCCGGGTGCCCGGGAGGGCCGGTCGTGTGCCGGCGGCGTGCCGGCGGGTGTGTCAGTGGTTGCGCAGCCACCGGTCGGCGAGGCCGTGCAGCGCGGGTTCCTCGGGACGCAGCCGTGAGTCGTCCAGACGGTAGGTCACGCGGCTGACGACATCGACCACGCCGTCGAGGCGACGGATGAGGGCGGTTGCGACGGGGATCTCGCTGCGCCGCTCGACCTGCCCGGTGAGGGTGACCACGCCGTCGGCGACGGAGACGGAGACGGTGTCCGGGGACAGCCACAGGGACCGGACCAGGACCTCGTCGACGACCTGGGCGCGGATGTCGGCGTCCGGGCGGAGGAAGACACCCAGCAGGTCGCGGCGGGTGACGATGCCGACCAGCCGCTCCTCCTCGTCCAGGACCGGCAGCCGCTGGACGCCGTGCGCGACCATGGTGCGGGCCGCGCGTGCCACGGAGTCCAGGGCGTGGACGGTGACGGCGGGCGCGGTCATCAGCTCGCCGGCGGTCAGCGGGCGTCCGGCGGCGGCCCTGCGGCGGCCGGGGCGCCCCCTGGGCGGGGCGCCGTCCGAGCCCTGGCGCGCCTGGTGGGCCAGGAGGTCGGTCTCGGAGACGACCCCGAGGACCTTGTCGTCGTCGTCCACGACGGGCAGGCCGCTGATGCCGTGCCGTGAGAGCAGGTGGGCGACCTGCTTGAAGGGTGTCGTCGGGTGGGCCTTGACGACGTCGATCGTCATGACGGCGCCGACCACTTTGTGCTTCATGGTGTCCTCCGTGTTCTCTCTCCGGCGGCCTGTCAGCGCAGCCGGCGCAGGTGGGGGTCGTGGGCGCACCTGGGCAGCAGGCGCACGCGGGCGTCGACGGCGGTGGCGCCGTCGGGCCGGGCCAGGACCGGGCTGAGGCCGGCCTCGGCGAGTTCGGGCAGGTCGCAGGCCATCCGCGACAGGCGCAGCAGGATCTGTTCCAGGGCGTCCAGGTCCACCGGCCCGCCGCGGCGCCCGAGCAGCAGGGGGGCGCAGCGGGGTGCGGTGATCAGGTCGTGGACGTCCCGGTCGGTGAGCGGGGCGAGCCGGGCGGCGTGGTCGGCCAGGAGTTCGGCGGCGGTGCCGCCCGGTCCGAAGAGGACCAGGGGGCCGAACACCTCGTCCTGGACGACGCCGGCGACCAGTTCGGTGCCGCGCCCTGCCATGGGCTGGACGAGTGCGCCGGTCATGGCGCCGTCCAGGCGGGCGGACAGGTCCCGCCAGGCGGCCCGTACGCGGTCCTCGCCCTGGAGGTCGAGGGCGACCGCGTCCTCCCCGTTCCCGTGCTGCCGGCCGGGCCAGTGGGCCTTGAGGACGGTGCGTTCGCAGCCCCGCCCGGCCAGGCGGGCGGCGGCACGGGCGGCGGCGTCCTCGTCCTCGGCCCAGGCCTGGGGCAGGCGGGGGATGCCGTAGTGGTCCAGGAGGCGGGCGCAGTCGCGGGGGCCGAGCAGGCCGCCGCCCGGGTGGTCGGCGAGGAAGGCGCCGACCAGGGCGCGGGCGGCCTCGGTGTCCACACCGTGGAGTTCGGGGGTCTCGCCGGGCGGGCGGCCCAGCCAGCGGGTCCGTTCGGCGGCGTGGGCCAGGGCGCGGGCGGCGTCCTGTGGTTCGGCGTACGCCGGGAGCGCGGTGCCGTCGTCCGAGCGGAGCAGGCGGACGCGTTCGGCCTGACCGGGCAGGACGGCGACGATGGTGCGGGAGGGGTGGGCGGAGGCGGTGCGCAGCAGTTCGCGGACCGGGGCGCCACCGTCCTCCCCGTCCTCTTCGTCGTCTTCCCCGCCGCCGGCCGGGGCGGTGGGCACCAGCACGGCCAGCACCGCGTCCACGCCTCCGTACCCGGCCAGTCGTCCCACGCACTCGGCCGGCCGGGGCCCGTCGGCGGCACCGGTGTCGACGGGGTTCGCGGTGGAGGCGCCGGCGGGCGGGGTGCCGAGCAGTTCGGTGGTGAGGGAGCCGGGCAGCCGGGGCAGGATCAGCCCGGCCTCGGCGCAGGCGTCGGCGGCCAGGACCCCGGCGCCTGTGGCGTTGGAGACCACGGCGACGCGGGTGCCGGTGGGCAGGGGCCGGGAGTGGAGCAGGGCCGCGGTGTCCAGGAGTTCGCCGATGCCGCGGGTGGCGATCACCCCGGCCTGGGCGAACAGGGCGCGGCGGGTCATGGCGGGGGCGGACGCGGCGGCGGTGTGGGCCGCGGCGGCGCGGCGTCCGGCCCCGGAGCGTCCGGCGTCGACGGTGAGCACGGGCATGCGTCGGGCGACGCGGCGGGCGGTGCGGGAGAAGGCGCGCGGGTTGCCGAAGGACTCCAGGTGGAGCAGGGCCAGGTCGGTGCGGCCGTCGCCCTCCCACCACCGGAGCATGTCGTTGCCGCTGACGTCGTACTTGTCGCCCAGGGAGGCGAAGGTGGAGACGCCGATGCCCAGGCGGGCCAGCCCGTCCAGCAGGGCGGCGCCGACCCCGCCGGACTGCACGGCCACCCCGGCTGTGCCGCCGGCGCCGGCCGCCGGGAGCGCGGCGGTGAGGACGGCCGCCAGGCGGACGTCGTCCTCGGTGTTGGCGGCGCCCAGCGAGTGGGGGCCGAGCAGGCGCATGCCGTGGCGGCGGCAGGCGGCCAGCAGGGCGGCGCCCTGCCCGGCGTCGAGGCGGGGGCCGAGGACGGCCAGGGCGCGCACGCCCGTCTTGCCGCACTGCTCGGCGGCCTCGGGCACCTCATGGGCCGGGAGGGTCAGGACGGCCAGATCGGGCGCCTTGGGGAGTGCGGTCACCGAGGGGTGGGCGGGGACGCCCTCGACGGACCGGGCGCCGGGGGCGACGGCCAGCAGGCGCCCGGTGAAGCCGGCGCGGCGCAGGTTGCGCAGGACGGCGCGGCCCGCCGCACCCTCCGGCCCGCCGGCGCCCACCACGACGAGGGAACGGGGGCGCAGCAGCGGGCGGAGGCTGGCGGCGTCGGCGGTGCGGGCGCGCTCGTCGACGGCGGTCAGGTAGTGCTCGTCGGGGTCCAGCCGGATGGTCCAGCGCACCTCGCCGGCGTCGTGGCGGCGGGTGGTGTGCAGCCCGAGGTCGGCGAAGACCTTCCGCATCGCGTGGTTGTCGGCCAGGGCTCCGGCGGCGAAGGTGGTGACGCCGGCGGCGCGGGCGGCGTGGACGAGGTGTTCGAGCAGCAGGGTGCCCACGCCGCGGTGGTGGAACTCGTCGGTGACCGCCAGTGCGACCTCCGCGGTGCGGCCCGCGCTCCCGTCCTCGCCCTCGTACTCGGCGATCCCCACGGGCCGCCCCTCGTGGAGGGCCAGCAGGGCCAGGCTGCCGCGGCGGGGCGGCCCGCAGACGCGGCGGGCGGCCTGCCGGCCCAGCTCGCGGCCGGAGCCGAAGAACCGCAGGCGCAGGTTCTCGGGCGACATCCGCCCGTACAGTCCCTCGACGCCGGTGCGGTCCTCGGGGCGGGCGGGGCGGATCTCCACGGTCCGGCCGTCGGCCAGCAGCGCGTGGGCCGGCCGTACGGGGCGCACGGCGCCCGTGGTGTCCGCTGTTCCGGTGGTGCTCGTGGTGCCCGTCATGGCCGGTCCCCTCTCCTTCTGCCTCGGTTTCCAGCGTCGTACGGGAACCGGGCCGCTCCCAGGGCCGGCAGGGGCCCGGCGGGGGGCCGTTCGGCCCGGGCGGGGCGGGACGGCCCGGCAGGCCGGTCGGTCCCGCCCGTCGGGACCTGTGTCCCCTCGCGGTGGCGGGTACCCGGCCGCAGCCTGAAGGTGGAGCGGACGGCCGCTCCGCAGGGAAGGCTTGGAGGTACACACCATGACCCGCACCGTCACCGTGGGCCTGGACGGCTCGCGCGAGAGCCTGGCCGCTGCCGAGTGGGCGGCCCGCGAGGCACTGCGCCGCACGCTGCCGCTGCGGCTCGTACACGTGAAGGAGAACGACTCCCATCCGAAGGTGCTGTCCGGGATGGACCCGGAGGCGCGGGAGCGGTGGGAGGCGCTGCCGGACGAGACGGCCGCCGACCTGGCCCGCAAGCACCCCCCGCTGGAGGTCGCCGTGGAGCGGCTGGCCGGCCGCCCGGCCGAGGTGGTCAGGGACTCGGTGGGCGAGGCGGAGCTGCTTGTCCTGGGCTCGCGGGGCCGGGGGACGCTGACGGGCTTCCTGGTGGGCTCGGTGGCGCTGTCTACCGTGGCGCACGTGGAGTGCCCGGTGGTGCTGGTACGGGCCGGGACCGCCGAGCAGGACACCGGTGACGTCGTGGTGGGACTGGACCTGACCAGGCCGCGCGAGGAGCTGCTGGAGTTCGCCTTCGACGCCGCCGCCCGGCGCGGGGTGCCGCTGACGGTCGTCCACGGCTGGGATCCGCCGCCGGTGTACGGCATCAACCCGGTGGCCGTGAACCCCCACCTGATCGACGACCTGGCCGAGGAGAAGTCCGACGCCCTGACCCGGGTGCTGGCCCCCTGGCGGGAGAGGCACCCGGAGGTGGAGGTGCGCCCGCAGGCCGTGGTCGGCAGGGCCGCCCACCATCTGCTGGAGGCCGCCGAGAACGCCTCCCTGCTGGTGGTGGGGCGCCGCAACCGCCGTGCCCGGCTGGGCTTCCACACCGGACCGGTCACCCATGCCCTGATGCACCACTCGCCGGCGCCGGTGGCCGTCGTACCGCACGACTGAGCCGTGCCCGGTGCGGCGGCCGGCCACCGCGGCAGGCTCCCGCACCGGGTCCGCGACCCCATCCGCCGAGGTGCTCCGCCGCCGGGCCCAGGCCCGCACGGGCGCCGAGCCGCTGAGGAGACACCAGACATGGCCCGCTACGTCCAGGACTTCACCGAGGGGGGCCGGGAGCAGGCCGACCTGCTCGGGGGCAAGGGTGCCAATCTCGCCGAGATGACCCGCATCGGCCTGCCCGTGCCGCCCGGTTTCACCGTCACCACCGAGGCGTGCCGTGCCTACCTGGCCACCGGCGCCGAGCCCGAGGGGCTGGTGGAGGAGGTGGCCGGACACCTGACGGCGCTGGAGCGGGCCGCCGGGCGGAGGCTGGGCGACCCGGACGATCCGCTGCTGCTGTCGGTGCGCTCCGGCGCCCGTCACTCCATGCCGGGGATGATGGAGACGATCCTCGACATCGGGCTGAACGACGCCTCCGTGCACGGACTGGCCCGGACCTCCGGGCACGAGGACTTCGCCTGGGACTCCTACCGGCGGCTGATCCAGATGTTCGGCACCACGGTGATGGGGATCGACGGGATCCTGTTCGCCGACGCGCTGGCCCGCCGGCCCGACCCGGGGCAGCGGCGGCTGCTGGTGGAGGACTTCCGCCGCATCGTGCGCGAGCGGACGGGCGAGGAGTTCCCGCAGGACCCGGCCGAGCAGCTGCGGCGCTCGGTGCGCGCGGTGTTCTCCTCGTGGAACACCGAGCGCGCCCGCGTCTACCGCCGCCGCGAGCACATCCCCGAGGACCTGGGTACGGCCGTCAACGTCCAGACGATGGTCTTCGGCAACGCCGGCCCGGACTCGGGCACCGGTGTGGCCTTCACCCGTGACCCGGCCACCGGGCTGCAGGGGATCTACGGCGATTATCTGGCCGACGCCCAGGGCGAGGACGTGGTCTCCGGGGCGCGCAACACCGTGCCGCTGGCCGAACTGGAACGCCTGCACCCCGAGTGCTACGCGCAGCTGCGCGAGTACATGGAAAGGCTGGAGCGGCACTACCGGGATCTGTGCGACATCGAGTTCACCATCGAGCGCGGCAGGCTGTGGATGCTGCAGACCCGGGTGGGCAAGCGCACCGCCGAGGCCGCCTTCCGCATCGCCGCCCAGCTCGCGGACGAGGGGACGATCGGCTGGGACGAGGCCCTGGACCGGGTGAGCGGCGAGCAGCTCGCCCGGCTGATGTTCCCGAGCTTCGACACCGCCGAGGCCGGCGAGCCGCTGGCCCGCGGGGTGCCGGCGTCCCCCGGCGCGGCCTTCGGGGCGGTGGTCTTCGACTCGGCCGAGGCCGCCCGCCGGGCCGCGGCCGGCGAGAAGGTGGTGCTGGTGCGCGGCGAGACCACGCCCGACGACCTGCCCGGCATGGTGGCCGCCCAGGCGGTCCTGACCAGCCGGGGCGGCAAGACCAGCCATGCGGCCGTGGTGGCCCGGGGCATGGGCCGGGTGTGCGTGTGCGGAGCCGAGGCCGTCGAGATCGACGCCGCCGCGCGCCGCTTCACCGTGGACGGCACGGTGGTCGCCGAGGGCGAGACGGTCTCCGTGGACGGATCGGCCGGCGCCGTCTACATCGGTGAGCTGCCCCTGGTGGGCTCCCCGGTGATGCGGTACTTCGAGACGGGGGAGCGTCGGCCGGGCGTGGTCGACGCGGTCGCCCGGCTGATGGAGCACGCCGACGCCACGCGCCGTCTGGGCGTGCGGGCCAACGCCGACACGCCCGAGGACGCCGCCCGCGCGCGCCGCTTCGGAGCGCGGGGCATCGGCCTGTGCCGCACCGAGCACATGTTCCTGGGCGAGCGGCGGCGTCTGGTGGAGGCGATGATCCTGGCCGGGGACGACGCCGGGCGCGAGAAGGCGCTGGCGGCGCTGCTGCCGCCGCAGCGCGAGGACTTCACCGCCATGCTGGAGGCCATGGACGGCCTGCCGGTCACCATCCGCCTGCTGGACCCGCCGCTGCACGAGTTCCTGCCCGACCACACCGAGCTGGCGGTGCGGGTGGCGTCCGCCGAGGCGGCCGGGGGCGAGCCCGACCCGCACGACGTGCGGCTGCTGAGCGCGGTGGAGCGCATGCACGAGCACAACCCGATGCTGGGGCTGCGCGGGGTGCGGCTGGGCCTGGTGGTGCCCGGGCTGATCGCCCTGCAGGTGCGGGCGGTGGGCGAGGCCGTGGCGCGGCGGCTGCGCGACGGCGGCGACCCGCGGGCGGAGATCATGGTGCCGCTGGTGGACACCTCCGACGAGCTGCGGCTGGTGCGCGACGAGGTGGACGCCGTACTGGCCGAGGTCTCCCGGGAGACGGGGGTTGAGGTCACCTGCCCGGTCGGCACGATGATCGAGCTGCCCAGGGCGGCGCTTACCGCGGACCGGATCGCGGCCGAGGCCGACTTCTTCTCCCTGGGCACCAACGACCTGACCCAGACCACCTGGGGGCTGTCGCGCGACGACGTGGAGGCGTCGTTCTTCTCCGCCTACCTGGAGCGGGGCATCCTCCAGGACTCGCCGTTCGAGACGCTCGACCGGCAGGGTGTGGGCCGGCTGGTGCGGATCGCGGTCGACGAGGGCCGGGCCGCCCGGCCGGGCCTGAAGGTGGGGGTGTGCGGTGAGCACGGCGGCGATCCCGACTCCGTGCACTTCTTCCACCAGGCGGAGCTGGACTACGTCTCCTGCTCCCCCTTCCGGGTGCCGGTCGCCCGTCTGGAGGCGGCCCGTGCGGCCCTTGCTCCCGGCCGCGAGCGGTCGACGACCGCGTGACCTCCGGCCGCTCCCGCCCGGTGCCCGTACGGGCACCGGGCGGGAGCGGCCCGGGCGGGTGTACGGCGCCCGGGGCCGATCGGCCCACCGGACGGGCGGCCGACCCCAGGCGGAAAAGAACTTTTCCGGTAAGGCTTGGACGAGGCGGGCGAGACGCCCGCACCGTGCGGCGGAACGGGAGGAGCGACCATGGACGCCAACTCAGCCGGACCCCGGGGCCATGTGGCCGTCGGGGTGGACGGCTCCCGGCACGCCGAGCTGGCGCTGGAGCAGGCGGCGGCCGAGGCGCGGCGCCGCGGGGTGCCGCTGGAGGTCGTGCACGGCCGCCCCTGGGCCGCGCTCCCCCGGACCGGGGCGGAACCCGCGGCGCACACCCCCTCCCGCGAGGACGCCCGGGCGCTGGCGGAGTCGGCCGCCGAGCACGCCCGGCGCCTGGTCCCGCGGCTGGAGGTGGTGGCCTCGGCCGTGGACGAGGACGCCCCGGACGCCCTGGTGCGCCTGAGCCACCGGGCCGGTCTGACCGTGGTCGGCTCCCGCGGGCTGGGCGGTTTCACCGGCCTGCTGCTGGGGTCGGTGGGCCTGCGGGTCGCCGCGCACACCGCCGGGCCGCTGCTGGTGGTACGCGGCGACCTGCCGCCGGAGCGCAACCGCGTCTCCCACGACACCGTGCTGCTGGGCGTGGAGGGCGAGGCCGACGCCGACGCGGTCGACCTGGCCTTCCGCGAGGCCGCCGCCCGGGAGGCGCGTCTGGTGGCGCTGCACGCCTGGGTCTACCGGCACCTCGCCCCACCCGGGGAGCCGCTGGTGCCCACCAGCCCGCGGCGCGAGGACATCGCCAGGGTCGCGCGCGCCGAGACGGCCGCGGCCGAAGGGGTGCTGGGCCCCTTCCGCGGCCGCTATCCGCAGGTGCGCGCGGAGGTCAGGGCCGTCAACGGCGGCGCCGCCCACGCACTGGTCGAGGCCAGTGAGGCGGCGGACGTGGTGGTGGTCGCCGTCCACCGGCGGCGCGGCCGGCTGGCGATGCGGCTGGGCCCGGTGGCTCACTCCCTGCTCCACCACGCCCGCTGCCCGGTGCTGGTGGTGCCGGTCCCGCTCGCCGGAAAGCAGGTCGGGAACCACAGTGAGGAGGAAGCGGCATGACCGTACTGGTGGGATACGCCAGCGCCCACGGCTCCACCCGCGAGATCGCCGAGCGCATCGCCGCCCGGCTGGCCGGTCGGGGTGTCGAGGCCGAGACCGCGTCCCTGGACGCGGTGGGCGACGCGGGCGGCTACGACGCCTACGTACTGGGCAGCGCCGTCCACGGAATGGCCTGGCTGCCGGAGGCCACCGGGTTCGCCCACACCCACCGGGAACTGCTGGCCGACCGGCCGGTGTGGATCTTCAGCGTCGGCATGCCCGCGGCCCTGCGCGGCCCGTGGAAGCCCATGGCCGCCAAGGAGGAGCCGAAGGTGACCGAGGAGGTCCTGGCCGACCTCTCACCCCGCGACCACGCCATGTTCTCCGGGGTCGTCGCACCGGAGCACCTGCCCGGCGCCGGACGCGCGGTCTTCCGGGCGATGGGCCTGCGCTACGGCGACTACCGCGACTGGGAGGCGGTCGACGCCTTCGCCGACACCGTCGCACGCTCCCTGCACCCGGCCCCCGGCAGCCCCTGAGCGCCCGCGGGCACCAGAGAACGAAGGAGCTGATCACCGTGTTCTCCATGGCTGCAACCGGGGCCCGCCGGCCCGTGACGGTGGAGGCGGAGCTGGACCAACCGCTGTCGAGGTGGCTGTGGCTGGTGAAGTGGATCCTGCTGATCCCGCACTTCGTCGTGCTGTTCTTCCTGTGGCTGGCGTTCTTCGTGGTGACCGTGATCGCGTTCTTCGCGATCCTGTTCACCGCCCGCTATCCCAGGCCGTTGTTCGACTTCAACACCGGTGTGCTGCGCTGGAGCTGGCGGGTGGCCTTCTACTCCACCAGCGCGTTCGCCACCGACCGCTACCCGCCCTTCAGCCTTGGCCCGGAGCCGGACTACCCGGCGCGGCTGGAAGTCGACTACCCCGGGCGGCTCTCGCGCGGCCTGGTGCTGGTGAAGTGGTGGCTCCTGGCGATCCCGCACTACATCGTGGTCGCCTTCCTCGCCGGGAGTTCCGGGGGCGAGGAGCGGTGGTTCGCCTACACGGGGCTCATCGGCGTCCTGGCGTTCTTCGCGATCATCGCCAAGGCCTTCACCGACACCTACCCCCGGGGCCTGTTCGACCTGCTGGTCGGGCTCAACCGCTGGGTGCTGCGGGTGACGGTCTACGCGGCGCTGATGACGGACGCCTACCCGCCCTTCCGGCTGGACCAGGGCGGCAGGGAGCCGGAGCCCACGCCGTGATCGGAGCGCTGGCGGTGATCTTCCTCCTCGCGCACGCCCTGGTGCACTTCAGGGTCTGGGTGACGCCGCAGGACCCGGAGAACCCGCCCCCCTTCGCCCCCGGCCACTCCTGGGCGCTGGCCGCCGCCCACGTGACCGAGGAGACCTCCAGGGCCGCGGCGACGGCCCTGGCCGCGGTCACGGCCCTGCTGTACGCCATCGCGGGCGTGGCCCTGCTGGCGGACGCCGACTGGTGGGCCCCGGCGGCCGTGGTGGCGGCGGCGGGCGGGCTGGTGCTGAAGGTGGTCTGGTTCAACCCGTGGCTGCTGCTGGGCATCGCGCTGGACGCGGGCGTCGTCCTGGCCGTGACGCTGACCTGGCCCGCCTCGCTGTACTGATCCGGGCCGGGCCGCGACGGACCCGCACGCGCCGCCGAGCATCCACCGTGACGAACCGGAGCAGACCATGCAGGACCCGCCCGTCCTCCCCGCCGCGCGCCCGGACGGCCTCGGCGAGGAGGAGGCCGCCCGGCGGCTGGCGGAACGGGGCCGCAACGAGGTGGGGCAGCCCCCGGGCACGCCGCTGTGGGCGCGGGTGGCCGCACAGTTGCGCGACCCGCTGATCCTGGTCCTGCTCGGCGCGGTGGTGCTGACACTGCTGACCGGGGATCACGGCGACACGGCCGTGATCGCCCTGGTGATCATCGCCAACACGGGGGTGGGGGTGGCCCAGGAAGTGCGCGCCGACAACGCGATCGCGGCGCTGACCGCCATGTCCGCCCCCGTGGCCCGGGTGGTGCGCGGCGGTGCCGAACGGGAGGTGCCCTCGGCCGAGGTGGTGCCCGGCGACGTGCTCCTGCTCGGCGAGGGCGACATCGTCCCGGCGGACGCGCGGCCGCTGCACTCCTGGACCCTGTCGGTGGACGAGTCCGCCCTGACCGGCGAGTCCGTGCCCGTGGACAAGGACGTCCGGGCCGGCGGCCCGGAGGCCGGCGCCCTCCGGGCGGGCACCGTCGTCGTACGCGGCCGGGCGGTGGCCCGCGTCACCGCCACCGGGGCGGACAGCGCGCTGGGCCGCATCGCCGCCCTGCTGCACCCGCGCCGCGGCCCCACCCCGCTCCAGCGCCGCCTGGCGGGCCTGGGCCGGGTGCTCGCCGCGGTCACGGTGGCCCTGTGCCTGCTGGTGCTGCTGCTGGGCCTGGCCCGCGGCCAGTCGCTGGAGACGATGGCCGTCACCGCGATCAGCCTGGCCGTGGCCGCCGTCCCCGAGTCGCTGCCCGCCGTCGTCACCCTCGCCCTGGCCCTCGGCGCCCGGCGGATGGCCGCCCGCAACGCGCTGGTGCGGCGGCTGCCCGCGGTGGAGACCCTCGGCTCGGTCACCGTGCTGGCCACCGACAAGACCGGCACCCTCACCGAGGGGCGGATGGTCGTGGAGCGGGTGTGGACGCCCCGTGGCACCGCCCGCCTCACCGGCGGCGGATACGAGCCGGCCGGCGAGCTGCTGTCCGACGGCGGCACCGGCACCGGCGGCGCGGGCGAGGACGGGCCGCCCGCCCCCGCGACGGCACAGGCCGTACGGGCCCTGCTGACGGCCGCCACGCTGTGCAACGACGCCGCGCTGCGCCCCCCGCACGACGGCGAGGAGCGCTGGACCGCGCTCGGCGACCCCACCGAGGCGGCGCTGCTGGCCGCGGCCGCCAAGGCCGGCCTGGACCGCGCCGAGGTGCTGCGCGAGCACCCCCGGGTCGGCGAGGTGCCCTTCGACAGCCTGCGCAAGCGCATGACCACCGTCCACCGTGAACCCTCCGGCGGGCGCCTGGTGTGCCTCAAGGGCGCCCCCGAGGCGGTCCTGAACGGCTTGCTCCTGGACGAGACGCCCCTGCGGCTGGAGCGAGCCCATCGCGAGGCCGCCGCGCTGTCGGCGGAGGGGTACCGCGTCCTGGCCGTGGCGTCCGGCCCGCTCGACGGGGAGCCCGGCCGCTGGGAGGAGGCCGAGAGCGGGCTGCGGCTGCTGGGGCTGGCGGCGCTGAGCGATCCGCCCAAGGAGGTGGCCGGAGCCACCGTCGCCGCCTGCCGGGAGGCGGGCATCATCCCGGTGGTGATCACCGGGGACCACCCGGCCACCGCCCGTGCGGTCGCCGCCCGGCTCGGCATCCTCGACCGGGGCCCGGGACCGACCGGAACCGACGGGGCCGCGCCCACCGAGCCACCCGAGGTGGTGACCGGCCGCGCGCTGGCCGCCGGGCAGGTCGCCGACCCGTCCACGGTGCGCGTGTTCGCCCGCACCGACCCGCAGCAGAAGGTGGACATCGTCCAGGCCTGGCAGGCACGCGGCGCGGTGACGGCCATGACCGGCGACGGCGTCAACGACGGCCCCGCGCTGCGGCAGGCCGACATCGGGGTGGCGATGGGGCGGCGGGGCACCGAGGTCGCCCGGCAGGCCGCCGACCTGGTGCTCGCCGACGACGAGCTGCGCACGGTGGTCGCGGCGGTGGAGGAGGGCCGGCGGGTCTACGACAACATCCGCCGCTTCCTGCTCTACGGGATGGCCGGGGGAGCGGCGGAGATCCTGGTGATGCTGACCGGCCCCTTCCTCGGTCTGACGGTACCACTGCGAGCGGGCCAGATCCTGTGGATCAACCTGCTCACCCACGGTCTGACGGGCGTGGCCATGGGAGCCGAACCGGTCTCCGCGAACGCCATGCACCGCCCGCCGCGGCCTCCCGGCCGGCATGTGCTCGGAGACGGGCTGTGGCTGCGGATCCTGCGGCTGGCCGCGCTGGTGACGGCCGCTTCCCTGGCGGCGGCGCTGTGGGCGCGCGACGCCGGACAGCCGTGGCAGACCACGCTGTTCCTGGCCCTGCTGGCGGCCCAGCTCGGCATCGTGC
This sequence comes from Streptomyces shinuiensis, assembly GCF_043660855.1. Classification (NCBI taxonomy): domain Bacteria; kingdom Bacillati; phylum Actinomycetota; class Actinomycetes; order Kitasatosporales; family Streptomycetaceae; genus Streptomyces; species Streptomyces shinuiensis. Next base: position 5,190,034 of record NZ_JBIHML010000001.1, read on the forward strand.
TGGGGCTGCGGGAGCGGCTGCTGACGCGGGAGAACCCCTTCCTGCCGGCGGCGGTGCTGGCCGCGGTGGTGCTGGGCGCGGCCACCGTCACGGTGCCCTTCCTGGAGGAGGTGCTCCGCACCGGGCCACTGGGCCCGTCCGCCCTGGCGGCCGTCGCGGCCGTCGGCGCGGCCGGGTTCGCCGCGGCCCGGTTCGAGAGCCGCTTCACGCGCGGCGCCGCGGGAGACGCGGCGGGCCCCTTCGGCGGCCCGCCTCAGGCCTGAGGCCTCACACGCGTACGGCCGTCGCGCCCGCCGGGGCACGACGGCCGTACGCGGGCCGGGCCGGCCGGAGCCCGGTCAGCGCGGGGCGGGCGGGGGGACGAGGACGTTCTCGCCCGTGCGCCCGGCCAGATGGTCCTCGATGTTGAGGGCGGTGGCCTGGACGATCTGACCCACCGCGTCGTGGGTGAAGTACGCCTGGTGGGAGCTGACCAGGACGTTGCGGAAGGTCATCAGCCGGGCGAGGGTGTCGTCGGTCATCACGTCCAGCGAGCGGTCGAAGAAGAAGACACCGGCCTCCTCCTCGTACACGTCCAGCCCCACCCCGTCCAGGCGGCCCTCGCGCAGGGTCTCCACCAGGGCGTGGGCGTCCATCAGACCGCCCCGGCTGGTGTTGATCAGGATCGCGTCGTCCTTCATCCTGCGCAGGGCGTCGCCGTCGACCACGTGATAGGTGTCGGGCAGCAGCGGCAGGTGAAGGCTGATCAGGTCGGACTCGGTGAACAGCCGGTCGCGGTCGACGTACTCCATGCCCAGGGCCAGGCACTCGGGGTTCTCCGCGATGTCGGAGCCGAGCAGTCGCATGCCGAAGCCCGCGGCGATGCGGGCGAAGGCCGCACCGATCTTCCCGGTACCCAGGATCCCGGCGGTGCGCCCGTGGAAGTCGCGTCCCATCAGGCCGTTGAGCCGGAAGTCGAAGTCGCGGGTGCGGACCACCGCGCGGGGCACCCGGCGGTTGACCGCCAGGGCCAGGGCCCAGGCGAACTCGGCCACCGAGTGGGGGGAGTAGTGCGACACGCGCGCCACCGACAGGCCCAGCTTCCGGGCGGCGTCCAGATCGATGTTGTTGTAGCCGGTGGCGCGCTGGGTGACCAGCCTGGTGCCGCCTTCCGCCAGAACGGTCAGCACCCCCTCGTCCAGCACGTCGTTGACGCTGCTGCACACCACCGCGCACCCGGCGGCCGTCGCGGCGGTGTCCCGGTCCAGGACCAGGTCCAGGCAGCGCAGGCGGTGCCGCCCGTCGAACGCCTTCTCCAGCAGGGGCCGTTCGTCGGCGACGACCCCGTAGGCGACGATGTCCACCGCCTCCTTCGCCCTCCCGGCCGTGCCCTCCGCCGTCTGCTCCACCGTTTCCTCCCTCGTTCTGCGCCTCTTCCCGGCGCGCGTGTACGTGCCCGGCCGGCCGTGCGGGGCCGGCGGGGGCGCGGGGTTCCGCGCCCCCGTGGAACACGTTGCCCGCAAGCCTTCCGCGGACGCCTGCCTCCGGCCCAGGGCCGAACGGGCCACCCGGGCCTGCCGAGGGCCCCGGGTGCGCCGGCGTCCGGGGGAAGGCCCGCGGTCGGCGGAGCGTCAGGCGAAGCAGGCCTCCCAGGTCCTGGGGCCGACGACGCCGTCGACCGCCAGGCCGTGCCGTGTCTGGAAGCGCTCGCACACCTCCTTGGACCGCGCGTCGTACCGCCCGCCCGTGCCGGGGGACCAGCCGCGCTCGCGCATCCGCCGCTGCCACAGCCCCACGGCGGGGTGCTCGGTGGCCGGCGGATGGCTGAGGTAGACGCCGGGCCAGGCGGGGGGACCGGAGGCGGGCTCCAGCGAGCCGTCCCGCACATGGGAGGAGAGCATGCCCGGGCAGGACGTCGGCAGGTGGTCGCCGTGCCGGTTGATCCCGTGGCCCGCGCCGCCGATGTCGCGCAGATTGGCGATCGACCAGCGGAAGGCGTCCAGGAGCTCCTCGGTGACGGGGTCGTAGTCGGAGGAGGAGCCGCCGGTGAGCGCGCACACCGCGTACCAGTCCCGGTTGCCGGGGTCGGTGCCGTTGGCGGCGGTCCGCACCCACGGCCCCCGGCCCTCGAAGACGCGGCCGTGGACGCACACCAGATAGGTGTAGGCGATGTCGGCCCAGCCGTTGCCGTCCATGTGGTGGTTCTGGATGCCGCGCACCTGGCCGGCGCACTCGCCGTGGTCGAGGCGGGCGACACGGGTGCCGCCGACGTGGTGGACGGTGGTGCCGCCGTTCCCCGGTGCGATGCCGGAGGGCCGGTTGGTGGGGGCGCGGGCGCCCCATTCCGAGCGGGGGACGAAGACGGCCATCAGGCGTCCACCCCCTCCCGGCAGCACTCCACACCGGCGTTGAGGGGCTCGCCGGGGGCGTCGTCGTCGGCTTCGTCGGGGTAGAGGGCGGCCGGGTGGTAGGGGTGGGTGACCGCCGGGAGCCGGTACTCGCCGGCCGCGGCGCCGGTGCCGAGGACGCCCAGGGGCGGAAGCGCGGCGGCGCCGGCCGCGGCCGCCGCGGCGGTGCCGGTCAGGCCCAGGAAGCCACGCCGGGTCGGGCGGGGGGACGGTCCGGGAGACGGTCTGGGGGACAGTGTGGAGGACAAGGGGTTCTCCTGCCGCCGAGGGGTGGGGAGGGCTGGGGGACGGGGACGGGAAGCCGTCCGCCGGAGTGCGCACAGGGGCCTACCCCCCGGCGCCCGGTACAGGCTCGGCCGTACCGGTGAACACTGCCGCCCCCGACGCTGACCGACCAGACGGTATGCAATAGGCGGCGGGGCGTCTAAGCTCCTGCCGACCCCGCCGGCAGTGCACCGGCACACCGACGCGCCGATACGGCGGGAAGGAGGACCCCCATGGCCATCGACCCCACGGGAGCCGACCTCAAGCGGATGCTGGCCGAGGACCCGGGCGGCCCGGTCGTCATGCTCAACCTGCTGCGCTTCGCCCCGGACGGCCGGGCCTCGTACGAGGAGTACGCGCGGCACCTGGCGGACCGCTTCCTGGAGCGCCACGGCGCCGAGGTGCTCTACGCCGGCGACGGCGCCACGGCCCTGGTCGCCGAGGACGGGCAGGAGTGGGACGCGGTGCTGCTCGTCCGCTACCCCAGCCGGGAGGCGTTCTGCCGCATGGTCGCCGACCCCGAGTACCAGCAGGTCACCGCACTGCGCACCCGCGCGCTGACCGAGGCCGTGCTCCAGCCGACCGTCCCGTGGACCTCACGCGGCGGCTCCTCCTCCGACGGGGACTGACGAGCGGCCGGGCCCGTCCGCGCGTTCCCCGGCGCGGCCCGGCCGGGACATGGCACCGTGGCCGCCGTGACGAGGGACGTGGTGACGGGGGACGAACTGCTGTCCGCGCTGGCGGGACTGAGACGGGCGACCGTCGCAGGACGGCGCGCACCGCACAAACCGCTCCTGCTGCTGTGGCTGCTGGGCCGCTTCGCGGCCACCGGCAGCACGGCGGTGGCCTATGGCGAGGCCGAGGAGCCGGTCGGCCGCATGATCGACGACTACGGCCCTCCCGCGCGGTCCTCCGACCGCGCCGCCATGCCTTTCGTGCACCTGGAGCGCACCCTGTGGGATCCGCGGGACGCCGACGGCCGCCCCATACCCCCTTCCGCCCCCGAGCGGGGCTCCTGGTTGCGCGCCCGGGGCGCGACCGGGCGGCTGCACGCGCCCGTCGAGCGCCTTCTGGCCGACCCCGGCACCCTGGCCTCCGCCGCCCGCCTCCTGCTGGACCTCCATTTCACCCCCGTCCTCGAACCCGCGATCCGCGCCGACGCCGGACTGGACCTGACGGCCGTGGAGGAGGCCGCGCTCACCCTCGGGGCGCGGAGGCGCCGCCCGCGCAGGCCGGAGTTCGCCCGGCAGGTGCTGCACGCGTACGCCCGCGCCTGCGCGATGTGCGGCTACGACGGGGTGCTGGGCCGCCACCCGGTCGGGCTGGAGGCCGCCCATGTGCGCTGGCACAGCCAGGACGGCCCGGACGAGCCGTCCAACGGTCTGGCGCTGTGCTCCCTGCACCACGCGCTGTTCGATCTGGGGGCGCTCGGCCTCACCCCGGACCTGCGCATCCGCGTCTCCCCCCGCTACACCGCCCGCGGCCCGGCGGGCCGGGCCGTCGAGGCGCTCGACGGCGCCCCGCTGGCCGGGCCCCGCCCCGGACGGCCGACGGTCGACCCCGTCTTCGTCGAGTGGCACGACCGTCAGGTCTTCAAGCACGCCGGCCGAGCGGCCACCGCCTGAACGCCGCGGCCACCGGCTGCCGGAAGCGCGCGGAGGTGGCGGGCGGGGTCGCGGACGCGCATGCGGTGCCCCTGAGCGGGTACGGCGTCCTCCTGCACAGGAGATCACCGGCGGTCGCGGACGACCGCGTACGCCATCGAGCCGAGGAGGCCGTCATGACCACCCCCGAGGAGAACCGGCCGAAGACCGAGAAGACCGACCAGGTCGTCTTCGACGAGCAGGGCCAGGATTCCGCCCGCCGGGCCGAGGAGGCCAACAAGGACCGCGGGAACGTCGGACGGCAGCTGGAGGACGCCATGAACGAGGCCGGCGTGGACCGCGAGGACCTCACCGGCGAGAAGGGCGAGGGCGGGCGGAGTTAGCCGCACCGCCGCCGGGCCCCGCGAGCGGCCCCGCGCACACCTCCGGGGCGCGACCGCTCGGCGGCCGCGCCCCGGAGGTTGCCGTCGGTCGGGGCTCAGCCCTTGCCGGAGACCGCCCTGCCCACATCGTCCGGTCCGTCGAAGCGGTCCCTCCCCAGCGGCGAGAGCTCCTCGACGACATCCTTCTTCGCGCCCTTGTCCTTGGCGTTCCTCACCAGGGACTCGCGGCCGGCGGGGTGGTCCACGCCGACCGGGACCTTCCGCAGCTCGATCGGGTCGCTGATCTTCGCCATCGGATTCCTCCTCACGGGGCTGCACAGCCCGTACGGCCGGCCTGGTGCCCCGGCGGCCGGGAGCGGGTCAGGAGGAGGCGCTGCTCGCCGCGCCCGGCGCACGCCGACCCCGCGCCGGGCGCCCCCGGCGCCCGCGGGAGACGCCGGACGCGCCGCCGCGTCCGGAGGAACCACCCCGGCCGGAGGAGCCGCTCCGGCTGGAGGAGCTGCTCCGGCCGGACGCGCCGCCGCGGGGCCGCTGGGGCCGCTCGGCGGGCGGCGCGGCGATGACCACGGGAACGCCGGAGGGCTCCTTCGCCCCGGTGATCCGGACGAGTTCCTCGCCGGTGGACCGCACCGGGGTGACCCGGGGCGACACACCGGCGGCGGCCACCATCCGGTCGACCTCGCGGCGCTGCTCGGGAGTGACCAGGGTCACGACACTGCCGGACTCGCCGGCCCGGGCGGTACGGCCGCCGCGGTGCAGGTAGTCCTTGTGGTCGGCGGGCGGATCGACGTTGACGACCAGATCGAGGTTGTCGACGTGGATGCCGCGGGCGGCGACGTTGGTGGCCACCAGGACCGTGGCCTGCCCGTCCTTGAACTGCTCCAGCGTGCGGTTGCGCTGGTTCTGCGACTTGCCCCCGTGCAGCGCGCCGGCCCGCACCCCGCTGGCCAGCAGTCTCCTGACCAGCCGGTCCACGGCGCGCTTGGTGTGCACGAACATGATCACGCGCCCGTCGCGGGCGGCGATGCGCGTGGCGACCGCGTTCTTGTCGTCGGTGCTCACCCGCAGGATGTGGTGCTCCATCGTGGTGACGGCGCCGGCCGGGGGGTCCACGGAGTGGACCACCGGGTCGGACAGGAAGCGCCGCACCAGCCGGTCCACGTCGCGGTCCAGGGTGGCGGAGAACAGCATCCGCTGGCCGTCGGGGCGCACCTGGTCCAGCAGAGCGGTGACCTGCGGGAGGAAGCCCATGTCGGCCATCTGGTCGGCCTCGTCCAGCACGGTGGTCCGCACCTCCTCCAGCCGGCAGTCGCCGCGCTCGACCAGGTCCCTCAGCCGCCCGGGTGTGGCGACGACCACCTCGGCGCCGTTCCTGAGCGCGGCGGCCTGGCGGCCGATGGACAGGCCGCCCACGACCGTGGCCGTCCGCAGCCGTACGGCCTTCGCGTACGGGGTGAGGGCGTCGGTGACCTGCTGGGCCAGTTCCCGGGTGGGCACGAGCACCAGGGCCAGCGGGCGGCGCGGCTCGGCGCGGTGCCCGGCGGTGCGGGCGAGCAGGGCCAGTCCGAAGGCGAGGGTCTTGCCCGAGCCGGTCTGCCCACGGCCCAGGACGTCGCGGCCGCCCAGCGAGTCGGGCAGGGTGGCCGCCTGGATCGGGAACGGCGCGGTGACGCCCTCGCGCCCCAGGGCCTCCAGTAGCGGGGCGGGCATGTCCAGCTCGGCGAACGAGGCGGCCGGAGGCAGCCCGGGGGTGCCGGCCGGCGCCATGGGCTCGTCCCGGCGCGGGGCGCCCCTGCGGCCGGAGGCCGTCTTCTGGGCGGGGAGCCGCACGGGGGCCTGGGAACGGGGGGGACGGCGGCGGGCGGGACGGGCGGAACGGGTTCCGGAACTCTGGTTCACGCGGGGTGGGACCTTCCTCGGAGCGGCGCGTGCCGGGGAGGCTCCGCGGCGCGTGAGCGGGCGGAGAGTCGCGGGAACGAGCCGGTGAAAGAGCGGATCGCGCTGCTGCGCGGAGAAAACCGGCCGGGCGGGCCGGCCGGGAGCGTACGGCTGGAGGGGTGCGCGGCCGGCCGGCCGGCGGCACGGCCGCGGACCGGAACGCGGCACGAGCCGGGGCCCGCACCCTGTGGCGCGGGCCCCGGCTTTTCGTGGTGCTGCGCGTCGCGTTCGCCGAACGCGACGGGATCAGGCGGGAAGGATGTTCTCCGCCTGCGGGCCCTTCTGGCCCTGGGTGACGTCGAAGGTGACCTTCTGGCCCTCGTGGAGCTCGCGGAACCCCTGGGTGGCGATGTTCGAGTAGTGCGCGAAGACGTCGGCGCCGCCGCCGTCCTGCTGGATGAAACCGAAACCCTTTTCCGCGTTGAACCACTTCACGGTGCCAGTAGCCATACTTTTCTCTCCTCCAGATAGGGGCAGTGCAGGAGATCCGCACTGCGCGGATCTCCGTGTCGCCGCAATGAGACCCCGCCGGAAGAGCCGGAAAAACAAAGGCGCCTGAAGGTCACAAACCGTCAGGCGCGCACAAAGTTCATGGGTACCAAAACTGCAACGTGGTCAAACTTAACACACATTCGCTCCCGGCGGGTGGTCGGCAAAGCCGCCGCCGGAGCGCCCGGCACGCAGACCGCTCCGGCCCGGGCGGCGGCCCCGCCCGGCGCTCCGGGGGACGGGGAGAGGGGGAAACGGGGCCGCCGGGGTCAGCCGTCGGTGCGGATCTCGGAGCGGTCCCGGCCCCACAGGGTGTGGTAGGAGCCGGGCCGGTCGGCGCGCCGGTAGGTGTGGGCGCCGAAGTAGTCGCGCTGCGCCTGGGTGAGGGCGGCGGGCAGCCGCCCGGCGCGCAGGGCGTCGTACGAGGCCAGCGCCGCCGAGAGGCCCGGCACGGGGACGCCGTACCGGACGGCGGTGGCCACCACCGCCCGCCATGCCTCCTGCGCGGCGCCGGTCTCCCCGGCGAACTCCTCGTCGGCCAGCAGCGTGGGCAGCGCCGGGTCCGCGGCGTACGCGGCGCGCACCCGGTCCAGGAAGACGGCCCGGATGATGCAGCCGCCGCGCCAGACGGCGGCCACGGCCCCCAGGTCGATGTTCCAGCCGTACTCCTCGCTCGCCGCCCGCATCATGTTCCAGCCCTGGGCGTAGGAGGTGATCTTCGAGGCGTACAGGGCCTGCTCGACCTGGTCGGCGAAGTGCGCGGCGTCCCGCTCGCCGAGTGGGGACCGGTGGGGGCCCGGCAGGCCGGCGGCGGCCTCGCGCAGGCCGGTGTGCCCGGACAGGGAGCGGGCGAAGACCGCCTCGGCGATGCCGGAGACCGGCACGCCCAGGTCCAGCGCGGTCTGCACCGTCCAGCGGCCGGTGCCCTTCTGCTCGGCGGCGTCGGCGACGACGTCGACGAAGGGACGCCCGGTGGCCGCGTCGGTGTGGGCCAGCACCTCGGCGGTGATCCCGACGAGGTAGGAGTCCAGGCGCCCGGTGTTCCAGGCGCGGAAGACCTCGGCGGCCCGGGCCGGGGCATACCCGGCGACGGTGCGCAGCAGGTCGTACGCCTCGGCGATGAGCTGCATGTCGGCGTACTCGATCCCGTTGTGCACCATCTTCACGAAGTGCCCGGCACCGTCGGGCCCGATGTGCGCGGTGCAGGGCGCGCCGTCGGGGGCCTTCGCCGCGATGTCCTCCAGCAGCGGGCCGAGCGCGGCGTACGCCTCGTTCGAGCCGCCGGGCATGATGCTCGGCCCGTGCAGGGCGCCCTCCTCGCCGCCGGAGACGCCCGCGCCGACGAAGTGGACGCCGTGCTCGCGCAGTGCCCGCTCGCGGCGGCGGGTGTCGGCGAAGTGGGCGTTGCCGCCGTCGACGACGATGTCGCCCGGCTCCAGCAGCGGCGCGAACTCCCCGATGACGGCGTCGGTCGCCCCGCCCGCCTTGACCATCACGATCAGGCGGCGCGGCCGCTCCAGCGCGGCGGCGAACTCCTGCGGGGTCCCGGCGGGCACGAAGTCGCCCTCCCCGCCGAACTCCTCCACCAGCGCCTTCGTCCGGGCGCCCGTGCGGTTGTGCACGGCGACGGTGTAGCCGTGGCGGGCGAGGTTGCGGGCCAGGTTGCGGCCCATGACGGCGAGTCCGGTGACGCCGATCTGCGCGGTGTGGCTCATGGTGTGGCTCCTGGGGACACGGGGAACGCGGTACGAGGCCGAGCGGGGCCGGGAAGGAGCGGTGTACCCGGGTACACCGCCGTGACTCCGCTCACCTGGCGTCCGCGTAGCACTCCACCACGGCCGTGGTGAACGGGAAGCGCACCGGGGTCTCGCCGAAGGCCGCCCGGCCCGCCCGCTCGCCCGCCGCGCGGACGGCCTCCGCCACCGCGTCCGCCTCCCGCGCGGGGCAGTGCACGATCACCTCGTCGTGCTGGAAGAAGACCAGCTCGGCGTGCATCCCGGCCAGGGACTGCCGCAGGGAGGCCAGCACCAGCAGCATCCAGTCGGCCCCGCTGCCCTGCACCACGAAGTTGCGGGTGAACCGGCCGCGGGCCCGGGCCGCGCCGCCGCCGGAGGGGCCCGGCGCGTCCGGCTCGGGCGGGCCGGGCGGGCCGGCCCCGCCGTCGCCGGGATCCGCCTCCCGGGCGGCCGAGGGCGGGCAGGTGCGCCCCAGCCAGGTGCGCCCCAGCCGGCCCTCCTCGCCGGCCCGCGCCGCCTCGTCCACGTACGCCACCGCCGCCGGGTAGCGGCGCCGCAGGTCCGCCAGGTGCCGCAGGCCGTCCCCCGAGGTCTGCCCGTACACCGCGCCCAGCAGCGCCAGCTTGGCCCGGTCCCGGTCGCCGCCGAACGCCCGGTCCGACAGGACCGAGTACATGTCCCGGCCGCTTCCGGCCACCTCCATCAGCCCCCGGTCGCGGGACACGGCGGCCAGCACCCTGGGCTCCATCTGGTCGGCGTCGGCGACCACCAGCCGCCATCCCTGGTCGGCCACCACCGCGCGCCGCACCACCTTGGGGATCTGCAGCGCGCCCCCGCCGTTGCTCGTCCAGCGGCCCGTGACCGAGCCGCCGGGCACGTACCCGGGATGGAAGCGGCCGTCGCGCACCCAGGTGCGCAGCCAGGACCGGCCGTGCGCGGTGTGCAGCCGGTACAGCGTCTTGTGGCGCAGCAGCGGGGCGACGGCCGGGTGGTCGATCTTCCGCAGCTCCCACGCCCGGGTCGAGGACAGCCGGATCCCGTCCCGCGTGAACGCCCTGACCACGTCCGCCGGCAGATCGGGCCGCACCCGCACCCCCGGCCCGAAGGCGCGCGAGACCTCCTCGGCCAGCTCCGCCAGCCGGGCGGGCTCGCCGCCCGGGTAGCTCTCGCCCAGCAGCTCCCGCAGCAGCTCCCGGTGGACGTCCGCACGCCAGGGCACCCCCGCGCGGTTCATCTCCGCCGCCACAAGCGTCCCCGCGGACTCCGCCGCCAGCAGCAGCCGCATCCGCTCCGGTCGTCCGGCCGCCTCCACCCGCCGCAACTGGCCGGCGTACACCTCCAGCAGGGCGGCGAGCGGATCGGTGTCCGGCGGCAGCGGCACCGGGCCCGGCGCGAACAGCGAGGGCTGCCGGTCGGCCGCGGGCAGCGGCGGGTCGTCCGGCACCGGCGCCCGGTGCAGCCGCGCCCAGGCCGCCGACAGCGAACGCGGCTCGCCCCACCGGCCCTCGTGGCCCAGCAGCAGCGCCTCGCACGCCTCGACGTCATGGCACCGCTCCACCCGCACCCCGGCCTCCAGCAGCCGCGGGTACACCTGCGCCGTCGACCGCCACACCCACCGGGTGACCGGGCCGGACGCGGTGCGCTCCGCCACGGCCCGCGCCACGTCCGGCCCGGTCACCACCGGGCCCGCCGCGCGCCCCTGCCCGTCCAGCGGACACAGCAGGGTCGCGCCCTCGTCGGTCACCGCCACCGCCCAGCGCGCCGCGCTCCCCCGCTCCCGTCCGCCCCTTCGCCCGGGGCCGTGGCCGTCCCGCATACGGTGGAGTGTGGCAGCGCGGACCGACAACCGGCCGCGGTCTTCGCCCCGCGGTGACGCGGGGCCGCCGATCGGGCATACTCCAATCGCCACAGCCGCTGGTCAGCCGCTCTCGCGACCCGAGGAGCGACATCGGCCGGTACCACCACTTCCCGGTGGCGGCGCCCCACCCCGAGCGCCCGCCGCCGCAGCCCCCGACAGGGAGGAGAGCGCCGCGATGACCCAGTACGGCCCCCAGCCGGTGGAACGCCGGATGCCCACCGAGGAGGCCCGCGACCTCCTCACCCTGGTTCGCGAACTCGCCCAGCGCGAGATCCGGCCGGCCGCGGCCGAGGAGGAGGAGAGCGGCCGCTTCCCCCGCGAGACCTTCGCCCTGCTGTCGGAGTCCGGCCTGCTCTCCCTGCCCTACGGCGAGGAGTTCGGCGGCGGCGAGCAGCCCTACGAGGTGTACCTGCAGATCCTGGAGGAGCTGGCCGCGGCCCGGCTCACCGTGGGCCTGGGTGTCAGTGTCCACACCCTCGCCTGCCACGCACTCGCCCGCTACGGCTCCAAGGAGCAGTGCGCCGAGCACCTTCCGGCGATGTTCACCGGCGGGCTGCTGGGCGCGTACTGCCTGTCCGAGCCCTCCTCCGGCTCCGACGCCGCGGCGCTGCGCACCCGCGCCGTCCGCGACGGCGGCGACTGGGTGATCGACGGCACCAAGGCGTGGATCACCCACGGCGGCATCGCCGACTTCTACACCGTCATGGCCCGCACCGGGGGAGAGGGACCGCGCGGCATCACCGCCTTCCTCGTCCCGGGCGACGCCGAGGGACTCGGCGCCGCCGCCCCCGAGCGCAAGATGGGGATGGGCGGGTCGCCGACGGCCCAGGTCCACTTCGACGGGGTCCGCGTCCCCGACAGCCGCCGGATCGGCGAGGAGGGGCAGGGCTTCGCCATCGCCCTGGACGCCCTCAACTCCGGCCGGCTCGGCATCGCCGCCTGTGCGATCGGGGTCGCCCAGGCCGCCCTCGACGAGGCCCTGGCCTACACCGCCGGGCGCGACCAGTTCGGCCGCCCCGTCTCCGACTTCCAGGGGGTGCGGTTCATGCTGGCCGACATGGCCACCCAGATCGAGGCCGGCCGCGCCCTGTACCTGACCGCGGCCCGGCTGCGCGACGCCGGGGAGCCCTTCGCCCGGCAGGCCGCGATGGCCAAGCTGTTCTGCACGGACACGGCCATGAAGGTCGCCACCGACGCCGTCCAGCTCCTCGGCGGTTACGGCTACACCCGCGACTACCCGGCCGAGCGCCTGATGCGGGAGGCCAAGGTGCTGCAGATCGTCGAGGGCACCAACCAGATCCAGCGGGTGGTCATCGCACGCCACCTGGCCGGTCCCGAGAGCCGCTGAACGTACCGGCGGTCCGCCCCGCCGAACGGCCCCGGGGGCGGACCGCCGGCCCCACGCCGCCTTCCCGCCGCCCTCGGCGGGGGCGTGCCGGCTCCGCTGCTCCGCTGCCGCCGGGCCCGTCGGCTCCGCCGGGGCGCGGCCGGCGGCGGGCCGTGCCACAGGCTCCCGCACCACATACCCGTACCCCTTCCCGGAGGTGGCGCTCAGGCTCTCCCACCGGTCGGCGGGGAACGGCCGGGCCGGGACCGCGGCCCGGCCCGCGCGGGGCGGCGCGAGCCGTCAGTGGCGCGGATGCCGCCCGTGCGGAACGCGCATCGGGTGTGTACCCGGGCCGCCGACGTGGGAGAACGGCTGCATCCGCCAGTGCAGTCCCTCGGGCAGCGTCAGCAGCGTCGCGGCGTCCTGCTCCCGGGTCTCGTGCCCGGAGCCCTCGGGCCCGGCGTCCTCCACCGGACGCCCCGAGCCCTGGCACACCGTCAGGCCGAAGGGATTCCACGGAGTCGGGCACAGGGCGTGCTCGGGGAGCTTCTCCTCGTCCGCCAGCAGCGCTATCGGCTGCGCGCAGTCCGGGCAGACCACCCGGAAGATCTCGTAGGTCTCGTGGGCGTCGTAGGCCTCGGCACTCTCCTCGTGGGCCTCGGTGTCCGGGTGACCGGCGTGGAGCGACTTCACCTTGCGCATGCAATCCCCCTTGGACGGGCTGCCGGGTGTCCGATCGAGGGAGTCCCGGCCACAGCAAGCATTTCCCTCCGTCGCCCTTCCGTAATCTCCGCGCCCTCCCGGACACGGGAGCGCGAGTGTGGCGTTCGTCACATGCTCGCGCCCCGGGGTCGCCGACAGGCCGAACGGTGTGCCGTGGTGCGCCCGGCGCAGTAGGTTGCCTGTCGTGGAGGAGCTGGATCGTCGCATCGTGGAATTGCTCGTCAGAGACGGGCGGATGAGCTACACCGACCTGGGCAGGGCCACCGGCCTGTCGACCTCGGCGGTGCATCAGCGCGTTCGCAGGCTGGAGCAGCGCGGTGTCATCCGCGGCTACGCGGCCGTCGTCGACTCCGAGGCGGTCGGGCTGACCATGACCGCCTTCATCTCGGTCAAGCCGTTCGACCCCAGCGCCCCGGACGACATCGCCGACCGGCTCGCCGAGGTGCCCGAGATCGAGGCGTGCCACAGCGTCGCGGGCGACGAGAACTACATCCTCAAGGTCCGGGTCGCCACCCCCATCGAACTGGAGCACCTGCTGGCGCGCATCCGCTCCCTGGCGGGGGTCTCCACCCGCACCACCGTCGTGCTGTCCACCCCCTACGAGGCCCGGCCGCCCCGCGTGTGAGGGCCACCGCGCCGCGTACGGGCGACCCCGGCGGCCGGGGGCGGCGGGGGAGGGGGAGACTGGCAGCCATGAGCGACAGCACGGCTCCCCTCGGCCGCCCCCGCACCGTCCTCCTGCGCGGAGGCGAGGTCCACAGCCCCGCCGACCCCTTCGCCACCGCCATGGTCGTCGACGGCGGTGGCATCGCCTGGGTCGGTTCGGAAGGGGCCGCGGACTCCTTCGCCGACGGCGTCGACGAGGTGGTCCACCTCGACGGAGCGCTCGTCACACCGGCCTTCACCGACGCCCACGTCCACGCCACCGCGACCGGCCTGGCGCTCACCGGCCTCGACCTGGCCGGTGCCGGTTCCCCGGCCGAGGTCCTGGACCGCGTACGGGAGCACGCCCGGGCCCGTCCCGGCGACCGGATCCTGCTCGGCCACGGCTGGGACGCCGCCGCCTGGCCCGGGCAGCGGCTGCCCTCCCGCGCCGAACTCGACGAGGCCGCCGGCCACCGGCCGCTCTACCTCACCCGCGTCGACGTCCACTCGGCGCTGGTCACCACCGCGCTGCTCGACCTCGTCCCCGGCGCCCCCGGCATCACGGAACTGCCCGGCTACGCCCCCGACGCCGCCCTGACCGGCGACGCCCACCACGCGGTGCGCGCCGTCGCCCACGCCTCCGTCACCCCCGCCCAGCGCACCGAGGCCCAGCGCGCCGCCCTGCGCCGTGCGGCCTCCCGCGGCATCGGCACCCTCCACGAGTGCGCGGGGCCGGAGATCTCGAGCGAGGACGACCTCACCGGCCTGCTGGAGCTGGCCGCCGCCGAGCCCGGACCCCGCGTCTTCGGCTACTGGGCCGAGCACATCACCTCCCCCGAAGGCGCGCGGCGGGTGCGGGAGCTCGGCGCCCTCGGCGCCGCGGGCGACCTCTTCGCCGACGGTTCCCTGGGCTCCCACACCGCCCATCTGCACGAGCCCTACGCCGACGCCGGCCACCGCGGCACCGGCCACCTGGACGCCGACGCCGTCGCCGCACATGTCGCCGCCTGCACCGAGGCCGGGATCCAGGCCGGCTTCCACGCCATCGGCGACGCCGCCCTCACCGCCGTCACCGAGGGCGTGCGCGCGGCAGCCGAACGGGTCGGCCTGGAACGCGTGCGGGCCGCCCGGCACCGCGTCGAGCACGCCGAGATGCTGACCGGGGCCACCATCGCCGCCTTCGCCGAGCTCGCCCTCACCGCCTCCGTCCAGCCGGCCTTCGACGCCGCGTGGGGTGGCGAGGAGGGCATGTACGTCCGTCGCCTGGGCCGCGAACGCGCCCGCACCCTCAACCCGTACGCCGCCCTGCTGCGCGCCGGTGTGCCCCTGGCGCTCGGCTCCGACAGCCCTGTCACCCCGCTCGACCCCTGGGGCACCCTGCGCGCCGCCGCCTTCCACCGCACCCCCGGACACCGGATCTCCGTTCGTGCCGCCTTCACCGCCCACACCCGCGGCGGCTGGCGGGCGGTCGGCCGCGACGACGCCGGCGTCCTCGTACCCGGAGCCCCGGCCGACTACGCGGTCTGGCGCACCGGCGACCTGGTGGTGCAGGTGCCCGACGGCCGGATCGCCGCCTGGTCCACCGACCCGCGCTCGGGCACCCCTGGTCTGCCGGACCTCGGCCCGGACCGCCCGCTGCCCCTCTGCCTGCGGACGGTGGTCGGGGGACGGACGGTCTACGAACACTCGAACGGGTGACGGGGGACGGGCCCATACCGCCGAACGATGTCCCCGAGGTCTGCCCTCCCACGGTGGCTCTCTCGGTACTGACCTGCTGCTTTGAAGAAACGCCGCAGGTCGTGAGGGTGTTGACAGGCTGTGGCGGTCGGCGGGTAGGTTCGGCCGGGTCCACCACAGGACGTCCGACCGGGGATCCTCCGCGCACAGTCGTCGAGCGAGCTGGGTCATGGGCGGTGCGTCGCACCGGCGTACGGCCGGGAGCCAGACCCAGCGTCCGCGGCACGGGGACGGAGCGATCCCGGCTGGTCGGCGGTGCGACCCGGGTGGGGCCCGGAGGCTCAGTAGACAACGACTTTCGGCCGATCCGCAGCCAGCGGGTCCCAGGTCGGCCCGAAGGGCGCCGGGCCCCGATCCCGAGGAGGCCCCTGTCCGGCCCGCGGTCCGCGCGGGCCGCCCGTCCCACCCCTGTGCGGAATCTCCGCATCCGCCCCACCCCGTACCCGTGGAAGCCGCCGGGCGTTGTACGGTCGGGCTCGTCACCGCACGACCTGCGAGAAAGGCCGCGACCGTGCCATCGGGTCCCGAGACCACCGCCGAAGCCGAGACCGGCGGCGCGGCCGCCGACCGTCCGGACGAGCCGCCGCACCGCCGTACGACCGTTCCGGCCGGCACCCCGGACCGCGCCGCGGCCGGAGGAGCCCCCGGCCCGGCCGCCGGCGAAGCCGGGACCCGCACAGCGCCCCGGCTTCCCGTCCGCCTGGCCCGGTCGGCACGCCGCGGGGCGTGGCGCACGGTGGCGGCGGCGGTGAGCGGTGCCGCCCTGGCCGCCGCCTTCCCCCCGTACGGCCTGTGGCCGCTGTCGATCGCCGCGGTCGCAGCCCTCGCCCTCCTCACCCGGGGGCGTACCGCCCGCCAGGGGGCCTGGCTCGGTCTGGCCATGGGACTGCCGTTCTTCCTCGTGCTGCTCAAGTGGCTCCACGTGATCGGCCGGGACGCGGTGTTCGGCCTGTCCCTGGTCGAGTCGCTGTTCTTCGTCCCGATGGGCGCCGCGCTGGCCGCGACCTCGCGGCTGCCGCTGTGGCCGCTGTGGGGCGCCTGCCTGTGGGTGGCCGAGGAGTGGGCGCGTGACCGTATCCCCTTCGGGGGTTTCCCCTGGGGGCGGCTGGCCTTCGCCGTCACCGACTCGCCGTTCCTGCCGCTGGCCGCTCTGGGCGGCGCACCCCTGGTGACCTTCGCCGTCGCGCTGACCGGCACCCTGCTCGCCGCCGCCGTCCCGTACGGCGCGGCCGCCGCCCGCCGACGGCGGAGAACGGGCGGGGCCGAGGGGACCGCCGCCCCGGCGGGTGGCGGCCCCCGTACGGTGCGCCCGGCCCTCGCCGCCGCCGGGGCGGCCGCCCTGGCGGCGGCCGTCACCGCCGCCGGCCACGCCGTGCCGGTCCGCACCGCGGCGGCCGACACCGTCCGTATCGCCGTCGTCCAGGGCAACGTTCAGCAGCCCGGCATGGACTTCCTCGGCCGCCCGATGCTGATCCTCAACAACCACGTCGAGGCCACCCTGAAGCTGGCCGAGGACGTGGAGGCGGGCCGGGAGGAGCGGCCCGATTTGGTGATCTGGCCGGAGAACGCCTCGGATCTGGACCCGCACCGGTACCCGCAGGCGTACGACGCCATCGACCGGGCGACGAAGGCCGTGGGCGTCCCCGTCCTCGTCGGAGCCCTCGTCGGCCACCCCGAGCGCGAGGGCTACGTCGAGAACCAGGGCATCGTCTGGGATCCCGAGGCGGGCCCCGGAGCCTCGTACACGAAGCAGCACCCGGTGCCCTTCGGCGAGTACGTTCCCTACCGCGACCAGCTCAGCAAGGTCATCACCCGCCTCCAGCGCGTCCCGCGCGACTTCTGGCCCGGCGAGAGCACCGGGGTGATGGACGTCGGCCCCGCCCGGCTCGGCGACGTCATCTGCTTCGAGGTCGCCTACGACGAGATCGTGCGCGACACCGTCAACGACGGCGCCCGCGCGCTGGTGATCCAGACCAACAACGCCACCTACGGCAACACCGGCCAGCCCGAGCAGCAGCTGGTCATGTCCCGGCTGCGGGCCGTCGAGCACGGGCGGGCCGTGGTCACCGCCGCCACCAGCGGCATCAGCGCGATCGTCGCCCCCGACGGCACGATCGGGCAGCGCACGGAGGAGTTCACACAGGACGTGATCACCGCCGACCTCCCGCTGCGCGACGAGACCACCCCCGCCGACCGGATCGGCCCCGTACCGGAGTGGGTGCTCGCTATGGTGGGCGTCCTGTCCTGCGCCGCGGCCCTCGCGACCGGCCGACGGGGGCGGGCACACGGGGTGAACAGGACGGACGAGAAGAGGCGGCAGCAGTGAACGACGCGGGGCAGCGCCGGAGGGATCCGCTCGGCAGGGTCCTTGTGATCATCCCGACCTACAACGAGGTCGACAACATCCGGCCGATCGTCACCAGAGTGCGCACCGCCGCCCCCGAGGCCCACGTCCTGGTCGCGGACGACAACAGCCCCGACGGCACGGGGAAGGCCGCCGACGAGATGGCGGCGCGGGACGAGCGGGTCCACGTCCTCCACCGGGAGGGCAAGGAGGGGCTGGGCGCCGCCTACCTGGCGGGCTTCCGCTGGGGCATCGACAACGGCTACGACGTCCTGGTCGAGATGGACGCGGACGGCTCCCACCAGCCCGAGGAGCTGCCCAGGCTGCTGACCGCGCTCAAGGGCGCCGACCTGGTGCTGGGCTCGCGCTGGGTGCCGGGCGGGCGGGTGGTCAACTGGCCCAGGTCCCGCGAGTTCCTCTCCCGCGGCGGCAGCATGTACTCCCGGACGGTGCTCGGCATGGCGGTGCGGGACGTCACCGGCGGCTACCGGGCCTTCCGCAGGGAGACCCTGCTGGGGCTGGGCATGGACGACGTCGCCTCCCAGGGGTACTGCTTCCAGGTGGATCTGGCCCACCGGGCGGTGCAGGCCGGGTTCCAGGTGGTGGAGGTTCCCATCACCTTCGTCGAGCGCGAGCGCGGCGACAGCAAGATGAGCCGCGACATCCTGGCCGAGGCGATGTGGCGGGTCACCGCCTGGGGTGTGCGGTCCCGTGTGAACCAGGTGCTCGGCCGCAGGCACACTGGATGACATGACGACCGGCGCACCGTACCCGTACGAGCCCCCTCCGCGGCACTCCCGGCCCGGGCCGGGAGGCCCGGGATCCCCCGGCACAGGGCCCCGGCGCCGTCCCGGGCGCGGCCTCGCGCCCCTGGGGCTGGCGGCCTTCGTGATCCTGGAGATCTGGCTGCTGATCCTGCTGGCGGACGCCGCGAACGGACTGGCCGTCCTGGCCGTCCTGGTCGCCGGGGCGGTACTCGGCGCCGCGGTCGTCAAGCGCGCGGGACGCCGAGCCTGGCGCGGTCTGGTCGAAACCGTCGAGAGCCTTCAGCCGGGTGCCGAGCCGCGCCCCGGACCGCGGGCGGACCGCGGCGGGCACGGACTGGCCATGCTCGGCGGCCTGCTGCTGATGCTGCCCGGTCTGATCTCGGACGCTGCCGGGCTGTTGTGCGTCTTCCCGCCGACGGCCGTGCTGCTGCGCCGCGGCGTGGAGCGCCGGCTCGGCCGTCGTACCGGCTTCGCCCCCGGGTCCCTGGGGGACTCCCTGCGGCAGGCGCGTACGGCGGAGGAGCAGTTCCGCATCCACCGGCCCGACGGCAGGGTGGTGCAGGGAGAGGTCGTGCGCGACGACGAGCGCGACGCCCGCCGCGGCGAGGACGGGTAGCGGGCGGGAGGAGCGCACGGACGCAGACGCGGGCGAGGGGCCCGACCACCGGCCGGTGGTCGGGCCCCTCGCCCGCGTGCTCCCGCCGCGTGCCGCCGTCAGGCGGACTTGCGCTTGCTGTCCCGCGGGTGCACGGCGATGTTCATGGTCCCGGAGCGCAGGACCGCCAGCCTCTCGGCCAGCACCTCCTCCAGCTCCTCACGGGTGCGCCGCTCCATGAGCATGTCCCAGTGCGTACGCGCGGGCTTGCCCTTCTTCTCCTCGGGCCCCTCGCCGTTGACCAGGAGCGCCTGGGCGCCGCATACCTTGCACTCCCACTCCGGCGGAATCTCGGCCTCAACCGAGAACGGCATCTCGAACCGATGACCGTTCTGGCATGCGTACTCCACGGCCTGGCGCGGCGCCAGGTCGATACCGCGGTCGGTCTCGTAGCTGGTCACCACGAGTCGCGTGCCGCGCAGAGCTCGCTCACTCATGAATCGTGCCTCCCGGGCTTGTCGCCCACAGGACAGGTGTCGCTGTCGTCGTCATCCGTTCAACGTCCGGTCGGCGGTGAAGATTCCCGATCTGGGACATGCGTCGCCCGTCGTGCCGCTGCCTCGTCGGATATGCGGTACCCGCAGCCGCCCGCTTTGTCACATCCCACAAGGGAGGTAACGTAACGTTCGCCTATCCTTGGCGTGCGGTAACGGTCCATCCGGCGAGTTGCAGGCGTACACTACCCGCCCTTCGGCCGATGGCCTAAATCCGATCCGGCGCAGCGGCGCCCACCGCCGCCACCGCTCGTCTGATCGGTACCCGCGACAGCAGGACGAAACCCAGAACGAAGAAGATCACCAGTGAGATGATCGCGTCCCGATAGCTGCCGGTGAGCTGGTAGGTGAGCCCGAACACCAGCGGTCCCAGCCAGCTTGTGCCGCGATCGCTCACCTCGTACAGCGAGAAGTACTCCGCCTCCTTGCCCGGCGGCACCAGTTGCGCGTACAGCGACCGCGACAGCGCCTGCGTGCCGCCCAGCACCATTCCGATCGCCGCGGCCAGCACGAAGAACCACACCGGCTCGCCCGCGGGCAGCACGTATCCGGCGCCCACCGTCGCCGTCCACGCCACCAGAGAGCCCAGGATCGTGCGCTTGGCGCCGTAGCGCACCGCCAGCCGCCCCAGCAGCAGCGCCCCCACCACCGCCAGGACCTGCACCAGCAGGACCGCGCCGATGAGGGTGGTCTGGTCCATCCCCAGTTCTCCGGCGCCGAAGACCGAGGCCTGGGTGATCACCGTCTGCACACCGTCGTTGTAGAGCAGGTAGGCCAGCAGGAACATCAGGGTCAGCGGGTAGCGGCGCAGATCGCGCAGTGTCCCGGCGAGCTGCCGCCAGCCGCCCCGCAGGGACATCCCTGCGCCGGCCGGACCGCCGCGGGCGTGCGCGGCGGGCCGCTCGCGCAGCCGTCGCAGCGGGATGATCGCGAAGACCGCCCACCACAGGCCCGCCGAGGCCAGGCAGATCCGCACCGCGGTGCCCTCGTCCACACCCAGCGACTCGTGCCCGAGGAACAGTGCCAGATTGGCCACCAGCACCAGGGACCCGGAGGCGTAGCCGAAGGCCCAGCCCCGGGAGGAGACCGCGTCCCGCTCCCCGGGGGTGGCGATCTGGGGCAGGAAGGAGTTGTAGACCACCACGGCCGTGGCGTAGGAGACGTTCGCCACCACCAGCAGCGCGCCGCCCAGCAGATAGCGGTCGCCCTCCAGGAAGAACATCCCCGTGGTGGCCGCCGCCCCCAGGTAGGCGAACACGCCCATGATCGGCTTCTTGCGGCCCGACCGGTCGGCGATCGCCCCGGCCAGCGGCATCACCAGCACCGACAGCAGCACCGAGACGGAGACGGTGTAGGCGAAGTACGAGCCGGCGCGGACCGGGATGCCCAGGGGGTGGACGTAGCCGGCGCCGTCCGCCGCGGCCTCGGCGACCGAGGTCAGATAGGGGCCGAGGAAGACGGTGAGCACGCTGGTGGAGAAGACGGAGACCGCCCAGTCGTAGAAGTACCAGCCGCGCTGCTCGCGGCGCCGCTCGGCGGCCCCGGCGAAGCCCTCCGCGCCACTCGTGTCACCGGCGCCCTCCGTGCCGCCGCCCGCGCTCCTCGCCGCTCCTCCGGCGTCCCCGGCGCCCCCGGCCCCCGCCACGGTCTCGGTGCCCACCCGCGCCCCCTCGTTCGTCCCGTGCGCAGACGCGGGTCGCGGGCGGGGAGCGGCCCGTGCCGCCCGGCCGCCGGACGTCAGATCCAGGCCCCCCGCTCGGCCAGCACCGTGCGCAGTGTCTCGATGTGATCGGTCATGATGCCATCCACGCCCAGATCCAGCAGCGCCCTCATCCGCTCCGGATCGTTGACCGTCCACACGTGCACCTGGAGACCCCTGCGGTGGGCGTGGCGGACGAACGCCCGGTCCGCCACCGGTATCCCGCCGTGCCGCACCGGGACCTGCGCGCACAGCGCGCCGCGGCCGACCGCGCCCGGCAGGCGGTACGAGCGCAGCCGCAGGCCCAGGACACCGCGTGTGCCCAGCGAGGTGGCCAGCCGCGGGCCCGCCAGGTGCCGGGCCCGGGCCACCCGGGACTCGTCGAAGGCCCCCAGGCACACCCGGTCCCAGGCGTCGGCGCGGTCCAGGATCTCCAGCAGCGGGGCGAGCGCGGCGTCCGCCTTGACGTCGATGTTCCAGCGGGCGCGGGGGAAGGCGCGCAGCAGGTCGGAGAAGAGCGGCACCGGCTCGCCGCCGCCCACCCGGACCCGCCGCACCCGCGCCCACGGCAGGGAGGCGATCGCCCCGCTGCCGTCGGTGACCCGGTCCAGCGTGGCGTCGTGGAAGGCGACCAGCTGCCCGTCCGCCGTGGCGTGCACGTCGGTCTCCAGATAGCGGTAGCCCAGTTCCACCGCCCGGGCGAAGGCGCCGTGGGTGTTCTCCGCCCCCGGGGCGGCGCCGCCCCGGTGGGCGAAGGCCAGGGGGGCGGGGTGGTCGAAGAAGGGATGGTCGGGGCGCGGTGCGCGGAGGGCCGGTGCCGTCATGGACGCAGTATGGCGCGACGCCGCCGGTGTTCCTGCGGGCGGTCCGCCGAGCCGTCCGCGGTGCCGCCCCCGGCGCGGGCGGGTGCGCCGAGGACCCTCAGGAAGAACTGGGAGAGCGGCCCGATCGCCAGGGCGTAGAGCACCGTGCCCGCGCCCACGGTGCCGCCCAGCAGGAAGCCGGTGGCCAGGGCGGCCATTTCGATGCCCGTCCGCACCAGGCGCACCGAGCGCCCGGTGACCCGGTGCAGGCCGGTCATCAGGCCGTCGCGCGGGCCCGGCCCGAAGCGCGCCGTGATGTACAGGCCGGTCGCCGCCCCGTTCAGCACCACCGCGCCCACCAGCAGCGGCGCCCGTAGCGCGATCGCCCCCGGCTCCGGCAGCAGGGCCAGGGTGGCGTCCATGGCCAGACCCACCACGACCACGTTGGAGACGGTGCCCAGGCCGGGCCGCTCCCGCAGCGGTATCCACAGCAGCAGCACGGCCGCGCCGGTGATGATCACCACGGTGCCGATGGTCAGCCCGGTGTGCCCGGAGACACCCTGGTGGAAGACGTCCCACGGGCCGAGGCCGAGGTCGGCGCGGACCATCAGCGCCAGGCTGGCCCCGTAGAGCACCAGACCGGCGTAGAGCCGTACGAGGCGGCGGGCGAGGCGGTCGGGGAGGCGCCGTCCGGGACGGCGGCCGGCGGGCGGGGCGGAACCGCCCGGATCCCTGGGACATCTGGAATCTCTGGAACCGGACAAGGAGCCGTCCTTTCTGGCGCATTGGATCGATGCGTGACACTCTGTGGCCCGTAAGCGGTTCCCGGACATGGCCAATCCCGAGAAGGTGGACTCAACCGATGGCTCAGTGGACCTCGGCGGTCGGAGCGCCGCAGCTCGCCCGTCTCCTCTCCTCCCACCGCTCCGAGGCCGGCGGAGCGCGGCGGACGCCCGCCTACCGGGCCCTCGCCGACGGAGTGCGCCTGCTGGTGCTGGAGGGCCGCGTCCCCGTCGCCGCCCGGTTGCCCGCCGAGCGGGAACTG
The DNA here is from genome assembly GCF_043660855.1 of Streptomyces shinuiensis. Taxonomy (NCBI): domain Bacteria; kingdom Bacillati; phylum Actinomycetota; class Actinomycetes; order Kitasatosporales; family Streptomycetaceae; genus Streptomyces; species Streptomyces shinuiensis. Next base: position 5,212,932 of record NZ_JBIHML010000001.1, read on the forward strand.
GCCGCGGCCCTGTCCGTCAGCCGCACCACCGTGGCCGCCGCGTACGAGGCGCTGCGCGGCGACGGATTCCTGGCGTCGCGCCGCGGCGCGGGAAGCTGGACGGCCCTGCCCGCCGGCAACCCCCTGCCGTCCGGCGGGCTGGCGCCCCTGCCCCCCGACGCGGCCGGGACCATGATCGACCTGGGCTGTGCCGCCCTTCCCGCCCCCGAGCCCTGGCTCACCCGCGCCTTCCAGGGAGCCCTGGCCGATCTGCCTCCCTACGCCCACACCCACGGCGACTACCCGGCGGGGCTGCCGGTCCTGCGCCAGGCCCTGGCCGACCGCTACACAGCCCGCGGCGTCCCGACGATGCCCGAGCAGATCATGATCACCACCGGCGCCATGGGCGCGGTGGCCGCGATCCGCGCGCTGTTCGCGCCGCGCGGCGAGCGCGTCGCCGTCGAGCACCCCTCGTACGCCAACGTGCTGCGCCTGCTGAGCGAGGGGGGCGCCCGGCTGGTGCCCGTCGCGATGGGCGAGGGGCTCACCGGCTGGGACCTGCCCGCCTGGCGCCGGGTGCTGAGGGACGCCGCGCCGCGGATGGCGTACGTCGTCGCCGACTTCCACAACCCCACCGGTGCGCTGGCCGGGGAGGAGCAGCGCCGGGAACTCGTGGCCGCCGCCCGGGCCGCGGGCACCGTGCTGGTGGCGGACGAGACCATGGCCGGCCTCGACCTCGACGCCCCGCCCGGCAAGCCGATGCCCCGCCCGGTCTCGGCGTTCGACCCGGGCGGCTCCACCGTCGTCACGGTCGGCTCGGCCAGCAAGGCCATCTGGGCCGGCCTGCGCATCGGCTGGATCCGGGCCGCGCCCGAGACCATCCGCAGCCTGGTCGCGGCCCGTGTCTACGCGGACCTGGGCAGCCCCGTGCTGGAGCAGCTCGCCGTCGCCCGGCTGCTGGTGGAGGGCAGCGGGCGGAGCGGTGGGCAGGAAGGCGGGGACAGCGGCTGGGACCGGGCCATGGAGGTCCACCGCGAGCGGGCCCGGGAGAACCGCGCCGCCCTCACCGGGGCTCTCCGGGAGCACCTCCCGGACTGGGGGTTCACCGTCCCGCGCGGCGGCCTCACCCTGTGGGCGCGCACCGGTGATCTGTCCGGTTCGCGGATCGCCGAGGCGGGCGAGCGGCTGGGCGTGCGAGTCCCCTCCGGGCCGCGCTTCGGGGTGGACGGCGCGTTCGAGGGCTATGTGCGGCTGCCGTTCACGGTCTCCGGCCCCGTGGCCGCCGAGGCCGCGGCCCGGCTGGCGGCGGCCGCGCGGCTGGTCGCCGACGGGCGGAGCGCGGGGGGCGACATCCCGCGCAGCTCCGTCGCCTGAACCACCGTCGGCCCCGCCGCCCGCGCGGCGGGGCCGACGGTGGTTCAGGCGACGGAGCCTCAGCGGACCGGCCGCCGGGCCGGGGCCTTCGGCGGCCCGGCCACCGGCTCCGGCAGCAGTTCCAGGACCGCCCGGCGCTGCGGCTCGGCCGCCTCCTCGTCGAAGGGGTCGGGGGCGGCGGGCACCTGCAGGCGGTGCACGGGTCCCGAGCCCAGCCGGGCGTAACCGCGCCCCGGGGGGACCTCGGGCGGCGGTGTGGTCGAGGGTGCCGCACCGAGCACCGCCCGCACCTCCTGCGGCGTCGCCGCACCGAGCACCACCCGTGCCCGGGTGTACGCGCGGACGGCCCCGGTCAGCTCCTCCGCGCCCTCGAACTGGTCGGCCAGCGCCACGGTCACCCGCACCGCGCGCCCGTACCGAAGGGGCACCTGGAGCAGGTCCTGCGGGTCGCGCTGGCCTTCGGCGCGGGCCAGGTGGCTGAGCACCGAGGGCCGGTCCACCAGCACCCACAGCGGGCGGCAGAGGTCCTCCGGCGCGTCCCGCCCGGTCTGGCGGACCCGGTTGGCGGCCAGCAGCCTGCGCTCCGTCTCCCGCACCACCCACTCCAGCGCCGACAGCGCGCCGGCCGGCGTGGACTCCACCGCCGGTACCCTGCCGCGCCCGGCCAGGAACGCGTACTCACCCGCTCCGCCGCCGTCCACGACCAGCACCTCGCCCTGCCGCAGGGCCTGGAGGGCGACCGACCGCAGCAGCGTGGTCGTCCCCGACCCCGGGTGGCCCAGCGCCAGCAGGTGAGGCTCGGTGGAGCGCGGGCCCGTACGCCACACCACCGGGGGCACGTCCCGCCGCTCGCCGCCCTCCGCGACCACCGGCACCGTGCGCCGGACGGTGTGGAGGTCGGTGAAACCGAGCACGGTCTCGCCGGGCGCGGTGACGAAGCGCTGCGCGCAGACGCCGGCGGGCAGCGGTGGCAGCGCGGTCAGGGTGAGCTCGCCCACTTCCTCCTCCCAGGCGAAGTGGTACTCCCGGCCCCGGCCGGCCTTGGCGCACAGCAGTTCCTGGAGGCGCGCGCGGGACTCCGGATCGCCGTCGCCGAAGTGCGGCGGGTAGCGCAGCCGCAGCCGGGCCAGCCGTCCCTCCCCGGCGAACGCGAAGCCGGTGAAGGCCCGCCGCCAGTCGCCGTCGTGGGCGTACAGGGGCTGCGGGCGGGGGTCGTCGGCGAGCGACAGATGCGGCACCAGTGCTTCGTAGAGGGTCTGCAGCCGTGCGCGCTCGGCCTCGCCCGGCTCGGCTCCGGCGGTGTCCGGGGACCGGTCGCGGCCCTGCCGGAGCGCGGCGCCCGCCAGGGCGACCGCCCCCAGCAGCGGCCCGTACGGGGTCAGCCACAGCGCCAGCAGGCAGGCGGTCACGGCGAACAGCACCGGCCCCCGCCGCTCCCGGGGGGTGCGCTCCCAGCGGCGCCGCCCCGCGGAGGCGAGGCGGCCCAGCCCGCGGGCGGCCACGGCCGGCAGGTGCAGTGCGTCGAGGGCGTGCTCCGCGGCCGCCCGCCGCAGTTCCCGCCCGCGGGCCGGCGGGGCGGCGCCCGGTACGGGGTGGGGATGGGGGTGGGGATGGGAAGCGTGCAGCGGGGTGAGTGCCGGGGGGAAGGGCCGCCAGGCCACGCCGAATCTCCTGCCGTCCGGAGCCCTGGGGCTCGAAGTCCTGAGGGTCGTGGGTGTGGGGGTCCGGTGGGTGCACCGGGGAGGGGCGCCGGGAGGCCGCGCCGGGCAGGACGCCGCGCCGGGAGGGACGCCTAGAAGGGGATGTTTCCGATGAGGTTGGCGAGGGTGGCCCCGCCCGCCTGGATGCCGGGTGCGATCGCCGATCCCGCCAGGTAGAACCCGAAGAGCGCGCACACGATGGCGTGGGAGAGCTTGAGGTTGTCCTTGCGGAAGAACAGGAAGACGATCACTCCGAGCAGCAGGACACCGGAGATCGACAGCACCATGGGTCAACTCCCTGTGTGGCGATGGGTTTGTCACCGTGTGTCCCTCAAGCTTCACAGAGCGTCCGGAGTGCCGAAAGCGGCGGAAGGGTGATATCAGTACATTTCCTCCGCTCCGTCCGGGGGATGGCTTCCCGGAAGCCGACACGCGACAGGGAACGGGAACCCATGCGCCGCGAACCCGCACTGCTCTACGTCACCGACCTCTCCTACGAGGCCCGGGGCCGCCGCTACGGCGACGAGGACATCCGCCTCTCGGCCCGCCTGCGCGAGGACTTCCGGGTCGCGCTCTGCCACCCGCGCGACGCGGCGGCGCTGATGGACGCCTTCGACGCGGTCGTGGTGCGCAACAGCGGTCCCGTGCTGCACCACCGGGACGCCTGGGAGGACTTCCGTGTCCGGGCGCTGGAGCGGGGGACCCGGGTCTTCAACGAGCTGTCGGGCAGGGCGGACATGGCCGGGAAGCGGTACCTGACCGAGCTGAGCGCGGCGGGGGAGCCGGTCATCCCCACCGTCGACCGCCGCGAGGACCTGGACCGGCTGCCGCCGGCGGCCGAGTACGTCGTCAAGCCCGAGCTCGGCGCCGACTCCATCGGTCTGGAGGTCGTCCCCGCGGACCGGCTGGCCGGACTCGCCCTCGGGTCCGACGCCGGCCTGCTGGTCCAGCCGAGGATCGTCTTCCGCCACGAGGTCTCGTTCTACTTCGTCGACCGCTCGTTCCAGTACGCCCTCTACGCCCCCGACCCCGCGCGGCGGTGGGAGCTGGAGCCGTACGCCCCCACGGCGGACGACCTCGCCTTCGCCCAGCGGTTCGTGGACTGGAACGCCGTCGACCACGGCATCCAGCGTGTGGACGCCTGCCGCACGGCGGAGGGGGAGCTACTGCTCGTGGAGCTGGAGGACCTCAACCCCTACCTGTCGCTGGACCGGGTGGACGCGGGCACGAGGGAAGCGTTCGCAGTCGCGATGACCGCCTCGCTGCACACGCTGCTGACCTGAGGGGCGGCGGCCCCCGCGGCTTCAACGGAAAAAAGGGGGGCAGCGGGACAGCGGCCCGGGGTTGGTGAACGAACCCCGCATTCGCTATATTCGCGGACTCGTGTCTTTTCTGGAATAAAAGAAAAGTCCGAGTGGGCTGAGAATAGCGAATGGGGGAATGACTTGTCAAGGCAGGAAATCGAGGGGGAGCAGTGTTACGTCACCCGCCTGTACCGCAGGCTCGACGAGCTGCGCGAGCGCGAGGCCGGGCGGCTGGAGACGGCTCTGTCGCAGGCCGGGACCGGTCACCAGGCCCTGCTGGAAAGGGATGTGACCGCCGCCCGCCACCGTGCGGGAATCAGCCGCCTGGATTCCGCGGAGAACGGGCTGTGTTTCGGCCGGCTCGATCTGCTCGACGGCGTGCGGCGCTATGTCGGGCGGCTCGGAATCGCGGGCGAGGACGCGGACGGGGAACCGCTGCTCATCGACTGGCGGGCCCCCGCCGCCCGCCCTTTCTACACCGCCACCGGAATCTCCCCGCAGGGCGTACGGCGCCGCCGCCACATCCGGACCAGCGGCCGGACGGTCACCGGCGTCCAGGACGAACTGCTCGGACCTGACGGCGGTGACGGCGTTCTCGTGGGAGAGGCCGCCCTGCTGGCCGCGCTGAGCGCCGACCGCACCGGCCGGATGGGTGACATCGTCGAGACCGTGCAGGCCGAACAGGACCGGGTCATCCGCTCCCCCCACGCCGGCGTGCTGGTCGTACAGGGCGGTCCCGGCACCGGGAAGACCGCCGTCGCCCTGCACCGCGCGGCGTACCTGCTGTACACCCACCGGGAGCGGCTGGCCCGGAGCGTGGTGCTGGTCGTGGGCCCCAACCCGGTCTTCCTGCGGTACGTCGCGGAGGTGCTGCCCTCCCTCGGCGAGACCAGTGTGCTGCTGTCCACGGTGGGTGAGCTGTACCCCGGAGTCACCGCCGACGGCGAGGAGCCGCCCGGGGCGGCCGAGGTCAAGGGCCGGGCGGTGATGGCGGAGGTCGTGGCCGCCGCGGTGCGCGACCGGCAGCACGTTCCCGGCGGCGGGCTGGAGGCCGTCCACGGCCGCGAGTCCGTACGGCTGGACCGTGCGGACTGCCTGCGGGCGCTGGAGCGGGCCCGCGCCACCGGGCTGTCGCACAACCGGGCGCGGCCGGTGTTCGTCCGGCTCGTCCTGGACGCCCTCGCCCGGCGGGTCGCCGAGGAGCTGACGGAGTCGGTGCTCGGCGTCCTCGGGGACGACGGCGAGCCGTTCGCCGAGCCCGCCCCCGTGGCCGGCGAGGACCCCGAGGCCGAGCTGCTGGGCGAGGAGGATGTCGAGGGCATCCGCCGGGAACTGGCGGCGGACGCCGGGGTGCGCGCGGCGATCGACGCGATGTGGCCGCATCTGACCCCGCAGCGCCTGCTGGCGGATCTGTACGCCTCGCCCGAGCGGCTGGCGTCCGCCGCTCCCCGGCTCACGTCCGCCGAACGCGCGCTGCTGTCGCGCGCCCCCGGAAACCGGTGGACCCCGGCGGACGTGCCGTTGCTGGACGAGGCCGCCGAACTGCTGGGGGAGGACGACCGGGTCGCCCGCGCCGCCGCCGAGGCCGAGCGCCGCGAGCGGATCGCACTCGCCCAGGAGGCGCTGGACACCGCCCACGGCTCCCGCTCCACCGATCTGGAGGCCGGCGAGGAGGCCGAGATGCTCACCGCCCGCGACCTGCTGGACGCCGGGCTGCTGGCCGAGCGCCACGAAGAGGGCGACCACCGAACCCCGGCCGAGCGCGCGGCGACCGACCGGACCTGGGCCTTCGGCCATGTCGTCGTGGACGAGGCGCAGGAGCTGTCCGCGATGGACCGGCGGCTGCTGATGCGGCGCTGCCCCGGACGGTCGATGACCCTGGTCGGTGACATCGACCAGGCGGGAGCCCGGGGCGGGGCGCACTCCTGGGGCGAGGCGCTCGCCCCGCACGTGGGGGACCGGTGGCGGCTTGAGCGGCTGGAGGTCAACTACCGCACCCCCGCGGAGATCGCGGAGGTCGCCGCCGACGTGCTGGCCGCGCTCGGGACGGCCGCCGAGCCGCCGCGGCCGGTACGCTCCACCGGTGTACGGCCGTGGCGTCTGCGCGTACCGCCGGGTGAACTGCCCTCCCTTGTCGGTGAGCTGGCGGCGAAGGAGGCGGCCGCGGTGGGGGAGGGGCGGCTGGCGGTGATCGTGCCCGACGCCCGGCTGGCGGAGCTGGGCCGCGTGGTGGCGGCGGCCGTGCCCGGGGCGGAGACCGGACGGGAGGTGCGGCTGGAGGGCACGGTGGCGGTGCTGGACGTCGCACGGGCCAAGGGCCTGGAGTTCGACTCCGTCCTGCTCGTCGGGCCGGAGGAGATCGCGGCCGCCTCGCCGCGCGGCCTGAACGACCTCTACGTCGCCCTCACCCGCGCCACCCGTCGGCTGGCAGTGGTGCACACCGGCGAACTGCCCGGCGCTCTGGCACGGCTGGTCCCGTACGGCGGGCACGGCGGACCCGGCGGGCGCTGACGGACCCATGCCCGCCGGTCCCGGCCTCCTCGCGGGGTACGGCGGCCCGGGTGGCGTCGGAGCGGCGGGGACGGCCGCCGGGGGCGGTGCCGGTCGGCCGCACGACGGCGGGCCCGGGCCAACGGCCGTCGGCGGCCCCCGCTCAGGAGAGCGGGGCCTGCCGGGAGCCCGGGGTAGGGGGTCAGGAGCGGGCCGGAGGCCGCCGGGGCGGGCCGCCGTCCTGACCGCGTACCTCCAGATCGTCCAGGAGTTCCCGGGTCGCCTCGGCCACGGCCTCGACGGCGCGCTCGAACGCGGCGCGGTTGTGGGCGGCGGGCGTCCTGAAGCCCGAGACCTTGCGGACGTACTGCAGGGCGGCGGCGCGGATGTCCTCGTCGCCGACCTCGGGCGCCATGGGTGGTCGGAGTGTCCTGATGCTGCGGCACATGCCCCCCAGTGTGGCGCGTGTCCGGCGCGGCCGGGGGTACCGGGGAGAAACACCGGATCCCGCCCGACGGATGGAGTGGACGTGCAGGCGCTGACCGTGGCTCCCGGCCGGAAGAACTCCCTGCGGCTCGACACCCTCCCCGACCCCGAGCCCGGGGAGGGGGAACTGCTGGTGGACGGCCTGGCCGTCGGTGTGTGCGGCACCGATCTGGAGATCGTCTCGGGAGGCCACGGAGCCCCGCCGCCGAACCGGGAGCGCCTGGTCATCGGCCACGAGTCCCTGGGCCGGGTGCGCCAGGCACCGCCGGACAGCGGCTGGGTGCCCGGCGACCTGGTGGTCGGCGTCGTCCGCCGGCCCGACCCCGTGCCGTGCGGGGCGTGCGCCCACGGCTACTTCGACATGTGCCGCAACGGGATGTTCACCGAGCGCGGAATCAAGGGGCTCGACGGATACGCCTCGACCTCCTGGACGGTCGAGGCCGACTACGCGGTGCGCCTGGAACCCGGGCTGGAGCACATCGGGGTGCTCATGGAGCCCACCACCGTGGTGGCCAAGGCATGGGACCAGGTGGAGCGCATCGGCGGGAGGTCCTGGTTCGCCCCGCACTCGGTGCTCGTCACGGGGGCCGGGCCGATCGGACTGCTCGCCGCGCTGCTCGGGCGGCGGCGCGGTCTGGAGGTCCACGTCCTGGACCGGGTGGAGAGCGGCCCCAAGCCGGAGCTGGTCCGGCGGCTGGACGCCGAGTACCACTGCGAGGACGCCGAGCGGGTCATGGAGCGGGTGCGGCCGGACGTGGTGATCGAGGCGACCGGCGCCGCGCCGGTCGTCCTCGGGGTGATGTCGGCCATGGACCCCTACGGAGTGCTCTGCCTGACCGGGCTGTCGTCCGCCGGGCGCACCCTGGAGGTGGACGCCGGGTACCTCAACCGCGAGCTGGTGCTGGACAACTCCGTGGTGGTCGGCTCGGTCAACGCCAACCGGCAGCACTACGCGGCCGCGGCCGCGGCCCTCGCCGAGGCGGACCGGGGCTGGCTGGACGCGCTGATCACCCGCCGGGTGCCGCTGGAGTCCTTCGCCCAGGCCTTCGAGTGGCGGCCGGACGACGTCAAGACGGTCATCGAGCTCGCCCGGCACTGAGCGGGCCGGGCGGGGGCGGCGGCGCCCACCGGGACGGGCCCGGGAGCGCCGGGCTCAGGAGCGCCCGTCGCCGGAGCGGAGGCGGGAGGGGCCCCGGCCCCCGGCCAGGTTCTGCGCGGTGTCGATCAGCGGGATGTGGGAGAGGGCCTGGGGGAAGTTGCCGACCAGCCGCCGGTGCCCGGTGTCGTACTCCTCCGAGAGCAGGCCCAGGTCGTTGCGCAGGTCCAGCAGCCGCTCGAACAGTTCTCGCCCCTCCCGGACGCGGCCCTGGAGGATGTAGTTGTCGGCCAGCCAGAAGGAGCAGGGCAGGAAGGCCGCCTCGCCGGCGGGCAGGCCGTCCACGGAGTCGGTGCGGCTGCCCATGGTGTAGCGCTGCACGAGGCCGTCCCCGAGCAGCTCCCGCTCGATCGCGGCCACGGTCCCCCTCATCCGCGGGTCGTCCGCCGGCAGGAAGCCCACGGACGGGATGAGCAGCAGCGAGGCGTCCAGCTCCGCGGAGCCGTAGTACTGGGTGAAGGTCGCGCGGTCGGCGTCGTAGCCGTACGCGCAGACCTCCCGGAAGATCTCCCGCCGCAGGTTCCTCCACCGGTCGGCGGGCCCTTCCAGGCCGAAGCGCTCCACGGCCTTCACCGCCCGGTCGGCGGCCACCCAGGCCATCACCTTGGAGTGGGTGAAGTCCCGGCGCGGGCCGCGCACCTCCCAGATGCCGTTGTCGGGATCGCGCCAGTGGGACTCCAGGAAGTCCATCAGCACGCGCTGGACCCGCCAGGCGTCCTGGTCCGGCGGCACGCCCCGGGCCCTGGCCTGGTGCAGGGCGTCCATGAGCTCCCCGTGGACGTCCAGCTGGAGCTGTCCGGAGGCGGCGTTGCCGATGCGTACGGGGCGGGAGTGCTCGTAGCCGGGCAGCCAGTCCAGTTCCGTCTCGCTCAGCAGCCGCTCGCCCTCGACGCCGTACATGATCTGCATCCGCCGCGGGTCGCCGGCCAGCGCGCGCAGCAGCCAGTCGCGCCAGGCCACCGCCTCCCGCTCGTACCCGGAGTCCAGCAGTGCCATGAGGGTGAAGGTGGCGTCGCGCAGCCAGCAGTAGCGGTAGTCCCAGTTGCGCACCCCGCCCAGCTGCTCGGGCAGGGATGTGGTGGGGGCGGCCACGATGCCGCCGCTGGGCGAGTAGCTCAGCGCCTTGAGCGTGATCAGGGAGCGCACCACCGCCTCGCGGTACTCGCCGGAGTAGGCGCAGTGGCCGGCCCACTCCCGCCACCACCGCTCGGTGGCGGCCACGGCCCGGACCAGCTCCGCGGTGTCCGGCCGGTCCGGCTCCCCGTGGCGCAGCCCCCTCCAGGCCAGCCGGAAGCCCGCCTTCTGGCCCGCGTCGACGGTGAAGTCCGCGACGCACTCGCCGTCGTCCACGGTGAAGTCCGCGCCGGAGTCGAGGACGACCACGTCCGGTCCCGCGTAGGCGCGCAGCCTTCGTCCCTCGGGCCGCAGCCAGGCCGGGGTGACGCCGTAGTCGAAGCACAGGCGCACCAGCGAGCGCATCCGCACCCGCCCCTCCAGGCCCTCCACGACGCGCACCACCGAGGGGTGGTCGCCGTCGACGGGCATGCAGTCGGTCACCCGGGCCCGGCCCTCGGGGCCGGCGTACTCGGTCTCCAGTACCGCGCTGTCGCCCCGGTAGCGACGGGCCAGCGGTCTGGCCCGGTCGCGGGGGGCGAGCAGCCAGCGGCCGTGCTCGGGGCGGCCCAGCAGGGCGGCGAAGCACGCGTCGGAGTCGAACCGGGGCAGGCACAGCCAGTCGACCGAGCCGTCGTAGCCCACCAGCGCGGCGGTGCGGGTGTCGCCCAGCAGGGCGTAGTCCTCAAGCCGGAGCGGCACGTGGCGTCTCCCTTCGGCCCTCTCGGGTCGCCGACGGCCGTAATACCCGGTGTTCCCGCCATTACACGGACGGGTTAGGGGTCGGCGCTTCGCCGAGGGCGCGAGGATTCCGAATTTTGATCTATTTTTGTCCTTTTTGCCGGTTTCCAGGCCCTTTCGGGTGGTTATCCGCAGTCTTGGAGCCAGAGGAACCGGCAACGAGGAGAGCCCCATGATCACCAAGGAGCAGATACCCGAGGTACTGGACCACCAGGTCTACGACGCCGAGGGCAAGAAGATCGGAGAGGCGGGGCACGTCTTCCTCGACGATGTCACGGGCCGGCCGGAGTGGGCGAGTGTCCGCACCGGGCTCTTCGGCAGCAACGAGACCTTCGTTCCGATCCACGACGCGGCCATGGTGGAGGACCACCTGGAGGTGCCGTACTCCAAGGACCAGGTCAAGGGCGCCCCCCGTGTCGACGTGGACCAGGGCGGGCACCTGTCCGAGCAGGAGGAGCGCCGGCTGTACGACTACTACGGCGTCGACTGGGGCGGTTACGCGCAGGAGGCCGGCCGCACCGGTGCGGGCGGAACCCGCGGCCGCGACGAGGCCATGACGCGCTCCGAGGAGGAGATGCGTGTCGGTGTCGAGCGCCAGGAGACCGGCACGGCCCGGCTGCGCAAGTACGTCGTCACCGAGGACGTCCACAGGACGGTGCCCGTGCGGCGCGAGGAAGTCCGTGTGGAGCGCGAGCCCATCACCGAGGAGAACAGGGACGAGGCCATGGGCGGCCCGGAGATCTCCGAGGCCGAGCACGAGGTGACCCTGCACGAGGAGCACCCGGTGGTCGAGACCGAGGTGCGTCCGGTGGAGCGGGTGCGCCTGACCACCGACGAGCGCACCGAGGAGGAGACCGTCGAGGGGCAGGTGCGCAAGGAGCGCATCGAGGAGGAGGCGGACGAAGACAAGCGGCGTCGCCGCCGCTGAATCGCCGGTTCCGCCCCCCGGGGGCCCGTTCGGAGACTTCCTTTCCGTGCGGGCCCCGGCTGTGCCGGTGCACCGTCGGAGTGCCGGGCGAAAGGGAGTGTCGTGTGAATGCCAGGTCGAAGGCCGGGTACTTCGCCCTTCGTGAGTCACTAGTCACATATGACGCAAAAAGCAAATTTCGTAGGACCAACTGGAGGCACCGGTGAGTGAATCTCCGAGCACGGGCAACGGCCCCGCACAGCAGACAGGCCAGACCGCGAAGCAGGAGACCCGCGCCACGGCCGACCGGGCGAAGGAGGCCGCGGGCACCGTGGCCGGAAGCGCCGGGGAACAGGCGCGCAATGTGACGGGGGAGGCCCGCGACCAGGTCGTCGGCATGGCGGACCACCTCAGGGAGCGTGCCACCCGGGAGGCGGACACGCAGACCAGGAGGACGGCCGACACCATACGCCAGTGGGCCGACGACCTGTCGGGCATGGCGGAGAACACCCGGTCCGACTCCCCGGTGCGCAACCTGGCGACCCAGGCCGCCGACGGCGGCCGCCGCGCCGCCGACACGCTGGAGGAGCGGGGTGTCGGCGGTCTGGTCGAGGGCGCGGAGTCCTTCGCGCGCCGCCGTCCGGCCGCCTTCCTGACGGGCGCGGCACTGGCCGGCTTCGCCATCGGGCGTATGGCCAAGGCGGGCACCAGGACGGCCCAGCAGGGACAGGACGGCTCCGGTACGGCACAGGCCCAGGGTTACGAGGCCTACCCGCCGTCCCCGGGCGCGGCGGTCCCAACGGGCCCGGGCGGAGAGGTCCGGCAGATGCCCGCCTACGGGGAGCACTCCTACGGCGCCCCGGGCACCGCCGGCACCTACGGAACCCCCGACCTCCCCCGTCGTCCGGAGGTGGGCTGACATGGCGTACACGGCTCACCGGCCGGACACCGACCCGGAGGCCCGGGGCGGGACGACGCAGGAAGACGCCTCGATCGGCGAGCTGCTCTCCGTGGTCACCTCGGACGCGCAGAAGCTGTTCCGGCAGGAAGTGGAACTGGCCAAGGCCGAGATCCGCGAGGAGGCCACCAAGGCGGGCAAGGCCGCCGGCATGTACGGCGGGGCCGGGTTCGCCGGCTACATGACCGTCCTGTTCGCCTCGCTGGCGCTCACCTTCGGTCTGGCCAACGTCATGGACTGGGGCTGGGCGGCGCTCATCGTCACCGCCCTGTGGGGCGTGGCCGCGGCCGTGATGTACGTGGTGGGCCGCTCGAAGATGAAGCAGGTCCACCCCAAGCCGGAGCGCACCGTCCAGACCCTCAAGGAGGACGCCGAATGGGCACGTCACCCGACGAGCTGAGGGCTCAGATCGACACCACCCGGCAGGAGCTGTCGGAGGACGTCGGCAGGCTTGCCGATCACGCCAACCCCCGCCACGCCGTCCGCCGCCGCAAGGAGCGGGCGCGGGGCAGGATGACCGTAGTACGGGAGCGAGTCATGGGAACCACCTCGGACACGACGCAGTCGGTCCGTGAGAGTGCCGGGAACACCGCGGACAGGGCGCGCGAGGGAGCCGGGCAGGCGGGCGAGGCCGTCAAGGCCGCCCCCCACCACGCCGCGCGCAAGACCCGGGGCAACCCGCTGGCCGCCGGGGTGATCGCCTTCGGCGCCGGGATGCTGACGGCCTCGATGCTGCGCAGCTCGCAGAAGGAGGAGCAGGCGGTCGGCCGGCTCTCCGAGAGGGCGGGCGGACTGGCCGGGCCGGTGAAGGAAGCGGCGATGGAGTCCGTGGAGCACCTGAAGGAGGACGCCAGGCAGTCCGGCCAGCAGGCGGCCCAGCAGGTCAAGGAGACCGCCTCGGACGCCGCCCGCACCACCGCCGAGGACGCCCGCGGGCAGGCCGGGGAGGTCAAGGGACAGGCCCGCCGGTCCGGGCAGAGCGTGACCGACGAGACCCGCCGCCAGAGCCCCGGCCCGGCGCACTGAGACAAGCTCCGCGGCGGCCGCCCCCTCCCCGGGGACGGGGGCGGCCCGGCCGGGAGCCGGTGAGGTGCCACCACATGTCGAACCACAAGAGCCGGCAACAGCGGGACGGTTCCGCGGGGCAGACCCCCGAGGAGCCCACCGACCTGCCGAAGAAGTCCTGGAAGGGCGTGCTGAAGCGCACGGTCGCCGAGTTCAAGGACGACAACGTCACCGACTGGGCGGCCGCCCTCACCTACTACGGGATCCTGTCGATCTTTCCCGCGCTGCTCGCGCTGGTGTCCATCCTCGGCGTGATCGGCGAGTCCGCGATCCAGCCCCTGATCGACAACCTCGGCAGCATCGCGCCGGGCGCCGCGCGCGACATCCTCGACAGCATGCTGACACAGCTCCAGAACAACCAGGGCGCCGCCGGATTCGCGCTGGTCATCGGTCTCGCCCTGGCGGTCTGGTCCGCGTCCGGCTATGTCGCCGCCTTCATGCGCGCGTCCAACGCCATCTACGACATCGAGGAGGGGCGCCCGATCTGGATGACGCTGCCCGTGCGGGTGGGCGTCACCCTGACCCTGCTGGTGCTCCTGGCGCTGAGTTCCGTCGCGGTGGTCTTCACCGGCGACATCGCACAGCGGGCCGGCGACGTCCTCGGCCTGGGCGACACCTTCCTGACGGTGTGGAGCATCGCCAAGTGGCCGGTGCTGGTCCTGCTCGTCGCCTTCATGATCGCGCTGCTGTACTGGGCCGCGCCCAACGTCAAGCGCCGCTTCCGCTGGGTCAGCCCCGGCAGCCTGGTCGCCGTGCTGCTGTGGATCGTGGCGTCGGCCGCCTTCGCCTTCTACGTCGCCAACTTCGGCAACTACAACAAGACGTACGGCAGCCTGGCGGGCGTGATCATCTTCCTGATCTGGCTGTGGATCACCAACATCGTGATCCTGCTGGGCCAGGAACTCAACGCCGAGATCGAGCGCGGCCGGGCCATCGAGGACGGACATCCGGTCGACGAGGAGCCCTACGTCGAGCCGCGCGACACCCGCAAGTTCCCGGATGACAACCCCAGTGGCCGGGACTGACACCGGCACTGTGTGCCCCGGCCCCCGGCCCCCGGCCCCCGGCCCCCGGCCGCTCCGGCCGGGGGCCGTCTTTGCCGGGGCGCGCCCCGGCAAAGGCGGGCATCGGACGGACCGCGGCGGGTACGGGGCATCAGCGGGGCGCCGCGCCGCCGGGCGCGGCGGGAACACGAGCACCGGGCGGACCCGGACCCGGAGGAAGAGGGAGACGATGCCGCAGAGCGGGACCGCGGGCGAGCACATCGCCGACGCCGTGGAGCAGGTGACCCGGGAGGCGTCCGAGCTGTTCCGCGACCGCTTCCAGGGGTTCGGCGCCGGACTGCGTACCGCCGTCCGGCGGGCGGGTGCGGGCGGCGCGCTGCTGGGCGGCGCCGGGGTGTGCGCACTGCTGGCGGTGGGATCCGCCCACCGGGCGGCGCTGCGGACACTGGAATCCGCCCTGCACCCGGCGCAGGCTGCGGCTGTGCTCTCGCTGGCCTACACCGCCGGGGCCGGCGCGCTGGTGAGACTGGGCCGCGACCGGCTCAGGGCCGCCGGGCGCGCCTCGGGGGCGAGCCCGGAGCCGACCGGCCCGTGACCCTGTGTACCGTCCCGGGCGAATCAGCCGGGAATGTGGGGGTACGCAGCAGACAACCCCGCTCGCGGGGGTGGAACCGAGCAGAGGAGGCTCGCTGTGAAAGGTGAACACGACAAGGAAGAGTCCTCCGCGCCGCGGCCGACGCACCTGCGCACCGGCAGCGAGCAGCCGGTGGATCCGGAGGATCTGGTCAGGCTGTCCGGCCGCGAGCCCACGCCGGAGCGGATCGAGAGGGCGCGCAGGGAGCTGGAGGAGCACGGAGCCGCCGCCGTCGAGAGGTACCTCCCCTAGCAGGCCGGGCCGCGGGTCGTCTCCCGCGGCCGCTCCACGGCACCGCCCGCCGCACGCGGGCGGTGCCGTTCGCCGTTCACCGGCCCGTGTGCTCCACAAGGGCCTCGGCAGTCCGTTGCCCGGAACGGGAACCGCACTGCCGCCGAACACACTGTAAGTTCCAGCCACAGGTGCCGTCCGGCACCACGATGCCCGGGCAGCGCGTGCGCCCGCGGTCTCGCCCCGGCGCATGCGACCCTCCCAGGAGCACGTCCCCAGTGACCCCCCTTGCGCTCGGTCCGGCCTGGCTGGATCCGGACCACCTCATCCAGACCTTCGGGCTGATCGGCATCCTCTGCATCGTCTTCGCCGAATCCGGGCTGCTCATCGGCTTCTTCCTGCCCGGCGACTCGCTGCTGTTCACCACCGGCCTGCTGGTCGCCACCGATCAGTACCTGCACCATCCGCTGTGGCTGGTGTGCACCCTGATCGTCATCGCCGCGGTCGCCGGCGACCAGGTGGGCTACCTGTTCGGCCGGAAGGTGGGCCCGGCCCTGTTCAGGCGGCCGGACTCCCGGTTCTTCAAGCGGGAGAACGTGGAGAAGGCCCACGAGTTCTTCGAGAAGCACGGGCCCAAGTCCCTGGTGCTGGCCCGCTTCGTGCCGATCGTGCGGACCTTCACCCCGATCATCGCCGGTGTCAGCCGGATGGACTACCGCGGCTTCGTGCTCTTCAACGTCATCGGCGGAGTGCTGTGGGGCGCGGGCGTCACGCTGCTGGGCGCGGCGCTCGGGCAGGTCCGGTTCGTCCGCGAGCACATCGACCTGATCCTGGTCGGCATCGTGCTGCTCTCGGTGCTCCCGATCGCCGTCGAGTACCTGCGTGCCCGGCGCCGGCCGGGTGGTGCGGCGCCCGCCGCCGGCATCCTCCTCGACGACACCACCGTCACCCTGCGCGGTGTGGCCGGGGTACCGGCGGCCGACACGCCCCCGGAGCGGAAGCGCGGCCGGGGCCGCCACGCCAGGCGCTGAACCGGCCCGCCCCGGCCCGCGCTCCCGGCCGTCACGCTTTGACGCCGACCCCGCCGTACTCTTCCACGGCGGGGGGAAGGCCACCGGAGAGCGACGCGCCGGTCGGCGGGGCATCCGGCCGCCACTGCGAGACCGGCACCACGCCCGGCTCCAGCACCTCCAGGCCCCTGAAGTACCCGGCGATCTGCTCGGGGGTGCGGAGCAGGTAGGGGGCCCCGGCCATCTCGTTGTAGAACCGCTGTGCGCGGTTGAACGCCTCGCTGCCGTCGGTGCCGTCGTTGCTCACCAGGCAACTGCCCGACGGCAGGGCGGCCATCAGCCGCTTCACGGTCGCCCTGGCCTCGTCGTAGTCCTCGATGTGGCCCAGGATGTTCATCAGCATCAGGCCGACCGGGCGGTCGAGGTCCAGGGTCCGGGCGGCCTCGGCCAGGATGGTGTCGGGGCTGCGCAGATCAGCGTCGATGTAGGCGGTGGAGCCCTCGGGGGTGGAGGTCAGCAGAGCCCGGGCGTGGGCCAGGACCAGGGGGTCGTTGTCGACGTAGACGATCCGCGACTCGGGGACGACCCGCTGGGCGACCTCGTGGGTGTTGTCGGCGGTCGGCAGTCCGGTGCCGATGTCCAGGAACTGCCGGACGCCCAGCTCACCGGCCAGATGCGTCACGGCGCGGGAGAGGAAGCCGCGCGAGGCGCGGGCGAGTTCCACGATTCCGGGGAAGATCTCCTGGTACTGGTCGCCCGCCTCGCGGTCGGCGGTGTAGTTGTCCTTGCCGCCCAGCCAGTAGTTCCAGATCCGCGCCGAGTGCGGGATGCTGCGGTCGATCGCGGGCAGCGCGTCCCGGTCGTTGCGGGGTCGGCCGTCGGTCATGGGACCCTCCTGATCCTGTGCCCTGTCTGTAGGCGGCCGGACCGGCCGCCATGCACAACCTAGGACCTGTCGCCCTCCGTGCGCCGGTGGCCGCGCGGCCGGGCGAGAGGCCGAGCGGCTCCGGCGGCCCGCCGATCACCGCGAACATGCCATTCACGCCTGCGTGCTGTGAGAAGTAAATCCGTTATGGTGGCGTTTGCCCCGGGCGATTAACAGACATCGTGTGTACGTAGGCGAAACCTCACCCGGATGGGCGTGTGAGTTGTTCGGGGCCGGGTACGCGCCGTGCTGCACATGACAGATCAAAAGAGGAGGGCATGATGCGTAGCCTGAGCCCGGAGGTTCAGCTGACGAGCGGTGACGTCTTGCCGGACCAGGAGCAGGAGACCGCCTCCACTGATCTGCCCGAACTGCCGAGAATCGAGGACGCGGGCAAGGTCGCGCCCCGCGACGCCCGGCAGCTTTCGAAGCTGTTCTTCGAGCGCCTGCGTGTGCTTGAGGAGGGGACGCACGAGTACCAGTACGCGCGCAACACCCTCATCGAGCTCAACCTGACGCTCGTCAACTACGTCGCCTCCCGGTTCCGCCACCGCGCGGAGCCCATGGACGACATCGTCCAGGTCGGCACCATCGGCCTGATCAAGGCCATCGACCGTTTCGACCTGAGCCGCGAGGTGGAGTTCACCTCCTTCGCCGTCCCGTACATCGTGGGCGAGATCAAGCGCTTCTTCCGGGACACCAGCTGGGCCGTGCGCGTTCCGCGCCGGCTGCAGGAGCTGCGCATCGAGCTGGCCCGGGCGAACGAGGAGCTCGGCCGCCGGCTGGGCCGCTCCGCCACCACCGAGGAGCTGGCGGAGTTCATGAACGTCACGGTCGAGGAGGTCATCGAGGGGCAGGTGGCCAGCAACGGCTACGTCGCCGGCTCCCTGGACCTTCCCGTGGGTGACGAGGGCAAGGACACCCCCCTGGCCGACCAGCTCGGTGACGTCGACCCGGCCCTGGAGAAGGTGGAGAACCTCCACGCGCTCAAGCCGCTGATGGAGCAGCTCCACGAGCGTGACAGGCGCATCCTGCAGATGCGCTTCGGCGGCGACATGACACAGTCGGAGATCGGGGCCGAGCTGGGGATCTCACAGATGCACGTCTCCCGGTTGCTGAGCAGGGCGCTGGCGCGCCTCCGTGAGGGCATGCTGACCCAGAAGTGAGCCGGACGGCCGGCGCCCGCCGAGGGTGGCGCGCACGGCGACGCGGGCCCGGCGTCCCGGCCGCGGGCCCGGCGTCGCCGTGCCCGGACGCGCCGGGGACCCTCCGGATCCCCGCGGGGAAGGGGGCGCGTACGGCTGTGGGTCACCGGGCGTTAGCCACCGCGGACCCCGGGCACACGGTGCGTGTGTCCGCCGCCTCGGCGGACGCCTGTGACAGACGGCGAAGGGAAGACACCGGCCATGGGACACGGCGGAGACATCATCCAGGAGCTGAGCACGGACCACCGGGAGGTCGAGGAGCTCTTCGGCAGGATCGAGGCCATGCCCGTGGGAGACGCGCGGCGCAAGGAGTTCGCCGACCAGGCCGTCATGGAGCTGGTGCGGCACTCCGTCGCCGAGGAGCAGTACCTCTACCCGGCGGTGCGGGAGATCCTGCCGGACGGCGGCGAGATCGCCGACAGGGAGATCGAGGAGCACTCCGCGGCGGAGCGCACCATGAAGGCGATGGAGGGGTGCGGCGCCGACGACCCCGAGTTCGACCGGCTCGTCGCCGAGCTGACGACCGAGATCCGCTCCCACATCGCCGACGAGGAGCGCAACCTCTTCCCGCGGCTGCGCCGGGCGGCGACCCAGGAGCGGCTGGACAAGCTGGGCGACAAGGCGCGCACCGCGAAGAAGACGGCCCCGACGCGCCCCCACCCCTCGGCCCCCGACACACCGCCGGCCAACAAGGTCATGGACGCGGGCGCGGGCATGGTCGACCGGCTCCGCGACGCCCTCACCGGCCGGGGCAAGGGCCACTGAGCCCGCCCACCGGGCCACCTGCGGCGGCCGCCGCACGTACGGCTCCCGCGTGCGCCCGAGGCACGGCGACACCGCCTATGGCACCGTCGGCGCGGCCGCCTGGTTCCGGTGGAAGACCAGGGCGCCGTCCGACACGTCCACCCGCAGCCGGGTGTGCGGCGCCAGCTCGCCGCCGAGCAGCATCCGCGAGAGCTGGTTGTCCACCTCCCGCTGGATGGTGCGGCGCAGCGGCCGGGCCCCGTACTCCGGCTGGTAGCCGTGCCGGGCCAGCCACTCCACGGCCTGCGGGGTGAAGTCGATCTCCACGTCCTGGGCGTGCAGCCGCCGGCGCGTCTCGTCCAGCAGCATGTCCGTGATCCGCCGCAACTGCTCGTCGGAGAGCTGGCGGAAGACCACGATCTCGTCGATGCGGTTGAGGAACTCCGGGCGGAAGTGCTCGCGCAGCGGGCGCAGCACCCGCTCGCGGCGGGCCGCTTCCTCGGCCTCGACGCCCTCGCCGCCCGCCGCGCCGGGGGAGAAGCCCAGCGTGCCGCCGCGTCCGGTGATGGCCTCGGAGCCGAGGTTGCTGGTCATCACGATGACGGTGTTGGTGAAGTCCACCGTGCGGCCCTGGGAGTCCGTCAGCCGCCCGTCGTCCAGCACCTGGAGCAGGATGTTGAAGATGTCCGGGTGCGCCTTCTCCACCTCGTCCAGCAGCAGCAGCGAGTACGGGTGGCGGCGCACCGCCTCGGTGAGCTGGCCGGCCTCCTCGTGGCCGACGTACCCGGGCGGGGCGCCGACCAGCCGGCTGACGGTGTGCCGCTCCTGGTACTCGCTCATGTCCAGGCGCACCATCCGGTCGTCGGTGCCGAACAGCGCCTCCGCCAGCGCACGGGCCAGCTCGGTCTTGCCCACGCCGGTGGGGCCGAGGAAGAGGAAGCTGCCGATCGGGCGGTCGGGGCTGGACAGCCCGGCCCGCGAGCGCAGCACGGCGTCGGCGACGACGGAGACCGCCTCGTCCTGGCCCACCACCCGCCGGTGCAGGTGCTCCTCCAGGCCCAGCAGCCGGGCCTTCTCCTCCTGGGTGAGGGTGCTGACGGGGATGCCGGTCTGTCGCGAGACGACGTCGGCGATGTCCTCGACACCGACCTCGGCGATACGGTCGCCCACCGGCTGCCTCCCGTCCCCCTCGGCGGCCTGCCGCTCCACCTCGGCGAGGCGGTCGCGCAGCTCCTTGGCGCGCTCGTAGTCCTCGTCGGCCACCGCCTGGTCCTTGTCGCGCCGCAACTGCTCGGCCTCGCGCTCCAGGGCCCGCACGTCGGTGCCCCGGGTGGAGGAGCGCAGCCGCACCCGCGCGCCCGCCTGGTCCATCAGGTCGATCGCCTTGTCCGGCAGGAAGCGGTCGGTCAGATAGCGGTCGGACAGCTCCACGGCCGCCAGCAGCGCCTCGTCGCTGTAGCGGACCTGGTGGTGCGCCTCGTAGCGGTCGCGCAGCCCCCGCAGGATCTCCACGGCGTCGGCCGTGGCCGGCTCGGGGACCAGGACGGGCTGGAAGCGCCGGGCCAGCGCGGCGTCCTTCTCGATGTGACGGCGGTGCTCCTCCAGCGTGGTGGCGCCGATGACGTGCAGCTCGCCGCGGGAGAGGGCCGGTTTGAGCATGTTGCTGGCGTCCATCGCGCCGCTCTCGCCGCCGCCCCCGGCACCCACCACCGTGTGCAGCTCGTCGATGAAGACGATCAGCTCGTCGGTGTGGTCGCGGATCTCGTCGATGATGCCGCTGAGCCTCTCCTCGAAATCGCCCCGGTAGCGGGTGCCGGCGACCACACCCGCGAAGTCGAGCTGGACGACGCGGCGGCCCAGCAGGTTGTCCGGCACGTCACCGTCGGCGATGCGCTGGGCCAGGCCCTCCACGATGGCGGTCTTGCCGACGCCCGCCTCGCCGATCAGCACCGGGTTGTTCTTGCCCCGCCGGGCCAGGATCTCGATGGTCTGCTCGATCTGCTCGTCGCGGCCGATCACCGGGTCGATACGGCCCTCGCGGGCGAGCTCGGTCAGATCGCGGCCGAACTTGTCCAGGTTCGGGGTGCTCGTTCCCCCGGGGCGCCCTCCGGGGGCGGGCTGGCGTTCGCCGGCCGGACCCGGGCCGCCGGGCTGCGGTCCCTCCGGAAGACCGGAGCGCGGATCGAAGTGGGCGGCGTTGAGGATCTGGCCGGCCGCGGAGTCCCGGTTGGCGGCCAGGGCCACCAGCACGTGCTCCGGGCCGATGTAGGACGAACCGGAGGAGCGGGCGACCTGGTGGGCGTCCATCAGGGCGCGCTTGACGGCGGGGCTGACGGAGATGGAGGAGCGCGGCGGACCGTCCCCGGCATGCCGGTCGATCTCGGAGACGATGGTGTCGGGATCGCCCCCGGCGCGGGAGACCATGGCGCGGGTCGGATCGGTGGTGAGTGCCGCCCGCAGCAGATGCTCGGTGTTGAGGTCGGTGCTGCCGTGCTGCGCGGCGTAGGACGCCGCGGAGGAGACGAGCTGCCGGGCGGGCTCGCTCATCAGCCGCACGAAGTCGAAGTACCGGGGCCCCGGCCGCTGCCCGCCCGACGACGAGGCGCCCAGGAAGCGCGCGAGGAACTCTCCGAGCGGATCCCGGCCGAAGTCCTCGGGACCCATGTACCCGCTGGTCATAGATGTCCATCCCGCCGGCCCGGCGGACCGGGCCGCGCTTGCTGTCTCGGTGCGTCTGTCTCGGTGCTCCGGGGTTCCCCCTCGGGCAGGTACGACACGTCGGGTACGGCCCCACTTGTCCGGAGGCGCCGCGGGCGGCAGGTGTGAGCCGGGCGTACGGGGTTATCCGGAGCGTGCGACTCCTTCGGCGGGGACTGTGCCGGGCGGGGCGGCCCCGCCCGGCACAGTCCCCGCCGGTGGTGCCGCTGGTCTGTGGGTTCGTCTGTCGGTTCGCTGTCGGAAGGGCACGGTCGATGTCGTTGCTGTCGGGTCTGCCGGGTGTGCCGGGTCTGCGTCTGCCGGTGTCTCCGCCGGCCGCTCTGGTGCCGCAGGGGGTGATGGCCGGAGCGCGCGGGGCGGTGGACACCGCCGGCAGGCTGGCCGGGCAGTTCATGGGACTGTCGCGCCGGGCCGTGTGGTCCCGGCCGGGGCGCTGCTACATCACCGTCCACGGGATCAACGCCCCCGAGGGCGAGCGGACCGCCCGGCGCGTGGAACGGGTCCTGGAGCGGCATCCCGGGGTGCTGTGGGCGCGGGTGAACGCGCCGTCGGGGCGGGTGGTGGTGGCACTGGAGTCCCCGCCGCCGCCCGAACGCGAACTGGTGGTGCTGGTGGAGCGCGCCGAGGGGCACGTCCCCTGCGCGGACGAGGAGCACGAGGAGTGGTGCCAGGAGCCGCACCACCCCTGCGAGGGGCCTCGGACCGGCCAGTCCGTCACCGCCCTGACCGCCGACCTGGTGGGGCTGGGGCTGTCCACGCTCAACCGGGTGGCCCCCTGGACACCGCTGCCGCCCGAGGTGGCCGCCCTCACCGGGGCCGTCGCCCGCCACCCGCGGCTGCGGCAACTGGTCGCCAGGGGGCTGCACGACCCGCAGCAGGCCGACTCCCTGCTGCCGGTCCTCACCGCCCTGACCCAGGGCGTGGCCACGCGCGGCGGCGGCCTCGTGCTCGACGTCGTGGAGCGCATGGCGCAGTGGCGGGAGGCCGGGGCGTACCGCAGGGCGTGGGAGGAGGCCGAGGCGAGGCTGGTGGGCAGCCCCGGGGACGCGGCGGCCGGCCCGGTCGCGGTGGAGCGGCCCGTGCCCCCGCCCCGTGACGCCGTCGACCGCTACGTCGAGCGTTCGACGGCGCTGACGGCCGCGGCCGGGGCGGCGACCGCGCCGTTCGCCGGACCGCGGCGCGGGCTGGCGGTGGCGCTCTCCGGTGTGCCCAAGGCCCCGGACGCGGGCCGGGAGGGCTTCGCCACCACGCTCGGCCGCGCCCTGGCGCTGCGGGGGGCGACCGTCATGGACCGGAGCGTGCTGCGCAGGCTGGGTCAGACGGACACCGTCGTACTGGACGAGGAGGCGCTCAGCGGCAGCCACCACGAACTGGCCGACCTGGTGCCGCTGGAGGGGGCCGGACCCCGGGAGGCCGCCGAGCGGGTCTTCGCGCTCTTCGTTCCCGAGAGGGTCGGCGAAACACATCGCGACGAGGACGGCTGGGTCCTGGGGCCGCTGGAGGAACTGGAGCTGACCGGACGCAGGGGGGTGCGGGCGGCGGCCCGGCTGCGCAGGCAGGGCAGCGAGAGCGTCCTGGGTCTGGCCCGGGGCAGGCGGCTGGCGGCCGTCGCCGGCCTGGCCCGGCAGAAGGCCCCGGGCGCGGACGCGGTGGCGGCCGCGGCCCGCCGCGCCGGGGTACGCGTGGTGCTGGCCGGTACCCGCCCGGAACCGGCGTTCGGCTTCGCCGACGCCGTCGTCCCCGGCGGCGACCGCCTCACCGCGTCCCTGCGCGGGCTGCAGGCGGACGGCGCGGTGGTGCTGCTGCTGTCGGGCGACCGGCGGGCGCTGGCCGCCGCCGACTGCGGAATCGGCGTGCACCGCGAGGGCGAGCCGCCGGCCTGGGGCGCGCACATCCTGGTCGGTACCGACCTGGAGTCGGCCGGTCTGATCGTGGACGCGGTCGGGGTGGCCGCCCAGGTCGACCGGGAGAGCCGGTTCCTGGCCGCGGGCGGCAGCGGCGTCGGCGCCGTCGCCGCCCTCCAGGCGCCTCCCGACCGGGCGACGGCCCGGGGTGCCGCGGCGGGCACCAGCGCCGGGACCGCGGCGTTCTGCCTGGGCACCTGGCGGGTCCGGCAACTGCTGTCCCGCCCGGTCACTCCGCCGGTGGAGACCACCCCCTGGCACTTGATGCCCGCCGACCGCGCCCTGGAGCGGCTGGGCAGCGCCGAGGAGGGCCTGACCAGGCAGGAGGCCGAGCGTCGGGCGGGCCGGGACACCACATCCGAGCAGCCGGCGCGCATCGGCCTGCCGGCCGCGTTCATCGAGGAACTGGCCAACCCGCTCACCCCGGTGCTCGCGGCGGGCGCAGCCCTGTCGGCGGCCGTGGGCTCGCGCACCGACGCGGTGCTGGTGGCCGGCATCACCGGCGTGTCAGCCCTGGTGGGCGCCGTCCAGCGGGTCAGGACGGACAAGGCGCTGGAGGAGCTGTTCGCCCGCTCGGCGATCGGCGCGCGGGTGCGGCGCGGCGGGGCCGAACGCCTGGTGGCCGCGGGGGACCTGGTGCCCGGGGACGTGGTGGTGCTGCGCTCCCAGGAGGTCGTCCCGGCCGACTGCCGGCTGCTGCGGGGGGATGGGCTGGAGGTCGACGAGTCCTCGCTGACCGGCGAGTCCCTGCCGGTGGCCAAGGATCCGGCACCGGTGGTCGCCGCGCAGATCGCCGACCGCCGCTCGATGCTCTACGAGGGCACCACCGTCTCGGCGGGCACCGCGGTGGCCGTCGTGGTGGCCACCGGATCGGCCACCGAGGTCGGGCGGAGCCTGGCCACCGCCCGCCAGAAGGCACCCGACACCGGGGTGGAGTCGCGGCTGCACGCCCTGACGAAGACCAGCCTGCCGCTGGCACTCGGCTCGGCCGCCGCAGTCGCCGGATCCGGGCTGCTGCACGGCCGCCCCCTGACGGATACGCTCGCCTCGGCGGTGAACCTGGCCGTCGCCTCCGTGCCGGAGGGCCTGCCGCTGCTGGTCAACGCGGCCCAACTCGCCGCCGCCCGCCGCCTGGCCGACCACGGCGCGCTGGTGCGCAACCCCCGCACCATCGAGGCGCTCGGCCGCGCCGACGTGCTCTGCTTCGACAAGACCGGCACCCTCACCGAGGGCGATCTGCAGCTCGCCGCCGTCAGCGACGGCCGGCGCGAGCTGCCCGCCGACCGGCTCGACGCCGCCCGCAAGCAGATCCTGGGCGCCGCGCTGCGCGCCACCCCGCCGGCCCGCGCCTCCGAACCCATGGAGCACCAGACCGACCGCGCGGTGGTCGCCGGGGCCCGGCGCGCGAAGGTGGCCGTACGCCAGGGGGCGTCGCAGTGGCGGCGCACCGACGCCCTGCCGTTCGAGCCGTCCCGCGCCTACCACGCCACCGCCGGCCGGACCTCGCGCGGAATGCTGCTCAGCGTCAAGGGCGCGCCCGAGAACGTGCTGGAGCGCTGCACCCGGCTGCGGGAGGGGAGCGGCGGCAGGGACGCCGGGAAGAACGCCGGGAAGGAGAAGGAGCTCGACAAGGCGGCCCGTGAGCGCCTGACCGGCGCGGCCGAGGAACTCGCCGGCGCCGGGCGGCGGGTGCTGGCCGTTGCGGAGCGCCCGCTGAACGAGGAGGAGGACCTCACCGACGAGGCCGTCGCCGGCCTGACGTTCCTCGGCTTCGTCGCCCTCGCCGACCCGGTGCGCTCCTCGGCCGCGCCGGCCACCGCGCGGCTGCGGGCGGCCGGGGTGCAGACGGTGATGCTCACCGGCGACCACCCCGCGACCGCGGACGCCATCGCGGCCACCGTCAGCGAGGACCCCGACCAGAAGGTGTGCACGGGAGCCGAGATCGACGAACTGAGCGACGACGAGCTCGACGGACTGCTGCCCACGCTGGACGTCATCGCCCGGTGCAGCCCCCACCACAAGGTCCGCATCGTCCAGGCCTACCAGCGCATCGGCCGGGTGGTGGCGATGACCGGGGACGGCGCCAACGACGCCCCGGCCATCCGGCTGGCGGACGTGGGCATCGCGCTGGGGCGGCGCGGCACGCCCGCCGCGACCGCGGCCGCCGACCTGGTCGTCGGTGACGACCGGCTGGAGACGATCATCGCCGCGCTGCTGGAGGGCCGCGCGATGTGGGGCTCGGTGCGCGACGCGCTGGCCATCCTCGTCGGCGGCAACCTCGGAGAGGTGGCCTTCAGCGTGCTGGCCGCGGCACTCACCGGCAGTTCCCCCCTGAACGCCCGTCAGATCATGCTCGTCAACCTCCTCACCGACCTCGCCCCGGCGCTGGCCATCGCGGTGCGCGAACCGGCGACGGAGGCCGGCGAGCGGCTGCTGAGCGAGGGCCCGGACCGCTCCCTGGGGGCCGGTCTGAGCCAGGAGGTGCTGCTGCGCGGTGCCACCACCACGCTCGGCGCCGGGCTGGCCTGGGGCGCGGCCAGGCTCACCGGTCGGGGACGGCGCGCCGGCACGGTGGCCCTGGCCTCGGTGGTGGGCACCCAGCTCGCGCAGACGCTGCTCACCGGCGGGCTGGACCGCAACGTGCTGACGGCCGGGATCGGTTCGGCCGCGGCCCTGGTGGGGGTCATCCAGACACCCGGGGTCAGCCAGTTCTTCGGCTGTACCCCGCTCGGCCCCGTCGCCTGGGGCATCACCCTCGGATCGATCACCACGGCCACGCTGCTGGGGGCCGCCGCGGCCCCGGTGGTGCGCAGGCTGGCGCCGGAGTCGGCGCAGTGGGCCCCGCCGGAGTCGGCCGGGGAGCCGGCGGGGGACTCGGAGTCGTCGGACCGGCCGGTGGAGTGAGCCCGCGCGCGGTGGGGGAGTACGGCATGCCGTACTCCCCCACCGCGCGCATGAGAGAACCGCGGCCCGTGACCAACCTGGAGGTGGTCACGGGCCGCGGCCACATGACAGGGGGTGAGGAGCCCCCTCGCGGTTCGCAGGACCGGATCAGAGCTGGCCGCGCCAGGCGCCCGTCTCCGCGCCACGCTTCTCGATGAACTCCTTGAACCGCTTCAGGTCGCCCTTGGCGCGGTGGCGCACCACGCCGAGCTTGTCGCCGACGGTCTCCGCCGCGCCCTCGGGGTCGTGGTCCATCTGGAGCATCACCTTGGTCGTGCTGTCGTCCAGCCGGTGGAAGGTGACCACACCGGCCTGCCCGGCCTCGCCGTCGACCGTCGTCCACGCCACCCGCTCGTCCGGGATCTGCTCGGTGATACGGGCGTCGAACTCCCTCTCGGCACCGGCGACCTTCGTCACCCAGCGGGTCAGTGTGTCGTCCTTCTGCTCGACCCGCTCGACGCCTTCCATGAACTCGGGGAAGCTCTCGAACTGGGTCCACTGGTTGTACGCGGTGCGCACCGGCACGCGGACCTCGATCGACTCCTCGACGTGAGACATCCGGCATCCCTTCTCTCGCTGTGATGACTGGTATGTGACGCTTTGTGTCGTTGTCTCACGCGTACCCGGAAGGGATACGGCCATGCGGGTGTGTTCGGTGAACGTCCGTCAGCCCCCGCGGGCTCCTCCGACGGGCTGTCAGGGCAGCGGCGTCCCACCGGTGGCGTTGACGACCTCGGCGGTGATGTAACTCGCCTCCTGGGACGCCAGGAAGACATAGGCCGGGGCCAGTTCGGCGGGCTGGGCCGGCCGGCCCAGCGGGGACTGCTTGCCGAACTCCGAGGTGCCGGGCATCGTCGCGGGGATCAGCGGGGTCCACACCGGCCCCGGCGCGACGGCGTTGACCCGGATGCCCCGCTCGGCCAGGTACTGGGCGAGCCCCTGGGTGAAGGTGACGATGGCGCCCTTGGTCATGGCGTAGTCGAGCAGGTGGGGGCTGGGCTTGTAGCCCTGCACCGAGGTGGTGTTGATGATGCTGCCGCCCGGGGGGATGTGGGGCAGGGACAGCTTGGACAGCCAGAACATGCCGTAGAGGTTGGTGTGCATCGTCCGGTCGAACTGCTCGGTGTCGATGCCCTCGATGCTCTCGGGCTGTGCCATCTGGAAGGCCGCGTTGTTCACCAGGACGTCGATGCGTCCGAACTCCGCCACCGCCCGGTCCACCAGCCGGCGGCACTCGGACTCCTCGCGGATGTCGCACAGCAGGGGCACGGCCTTCCGGCCGGCCTCCTCGACCAGCCGCGCCGTCTCCCGGGCGTCCTTCTCCTCCTCGGCGAGATAGGTGAACAGCACGTCCGCGCCCTCCCGCGCGAAGGCGAGGGCCACGGCGCGTCCGATGCCCGAGTCGCCGCCGGTGACGACCGTCTTCCGGTCCGTCAGGCGGCCGCTGCCCCGGTAGGACGACTCGCCGTGGTCGGGCTCCGGCTCCATCCGCCCGGTCAGGCCGGGGTGCGGCTGGTCCTGCTGGGGGAACTCCGGCCGCGGGTGCTGCCGGGTGGGGTCCTGCTGCTCCTGGTCGTTCATGTCCGCCTTCTTCTCCGTCTCTCGGTGTCGCCGGTTCCCCGGCTCCCTTCCCCGCCGCCGCGATCGCGGCGGCCGCCGGGCCGCGGTGCCGCGCCACCCGCCCCGGAAGACGCCGCACCCGCCCGGAGCCCTCGGGCTCCGGGCGGGTGCGGCGTCCGGGGGGACGCGGTCGTCCGCCCGTCCCCGGCGGGAGGCGCGCCCGGGCCGTCGCCGTCAGGTGCGGTGGCCGGTGTCCTCGACGCCCAGTCCGAGTGCCCGGGCGATGTCCTGGACGTTCCGGAACTCCTGCCCGGCCGGCAGCCTCTGCGCCAGGCTCAGCAGCCGGTCGGGGGCGTTGTTCTCACGCAGTTTGCCGAGCACGGCGTCGCGGTCGGCCGGGTAGAGCCCCAGGCCCAGGTGCCGGGCCAGCTCACTGCGCACCTCGACGTCGTTCTGGTCCATCCCCGCAGGCG
The DNA here is from genome assembly GCF_043660855.1 of Streptomyces shinuiensis. Taxonomy (NCBI): domain Bacteria; kingdom Bacillati; phylum Actinomycetota; class Actinomycetes; order Kitasatosporales; family Streptomycetaceae; genus Streptomyces; species Streptomyces shinuiensis. Next base: position 5,241,556 of record NZ_JBIHML010000001.1, read on the forward strand.
TGCCGCCGGTGAGTACGGTGTTCGGCGCGCGGTCCACATCGGGCTGGTCCTCGCCCGAGGGCTGGAGCTCCTGGTCCTCCTCCATGCGGAGCGACCGGCCCGCGCGGAGTTCGCCCTCCATCTCGTGCTTGAGCTCGTCGTCCCGGGCGGGGCCGGTCTTGTTCTTCCCGTGCGTGGCCATCTCGTCCTCCCGAAAGGTCGAAGCGCTGGTCGGCGGCGTGCGCCGACGTGGGGACCGCGTTCCCGGGGATGTCTGGATTACACCGTTTGTATATCTTTTGCGTCCGGCTCCGCGGTCACCCCATGTCACCGCGCCGCTCCGTCGAGGCATCGGCGATGTCCCTGCGCCCGACGTTCTCGGCCTGGTCGATGGCCGCGACGTCCGGGTGGTGCAGGTCGAACGCCGGGGACTCGGAGCGGACCTTCGGCAGGGTGACGAAGTTGTGCCGCGGCGGCGGGCAGGAGGTCGCCCACTCCAGCGAGCGGCCGTAGCCCCACGGGTCGTCCACGGCGGCCTTCGGCGCGTACTTCGCCGTCTTCCAGACGTTGTACCAGAACACCAGGACCGACAAGCCCAGCAGGAACGAGCCGATGGTGGAGACCGTGTTCAGCGCGGTGAAGCCGTCGGCCGCCAGGTAGTCGACGTACCGGCGCGGCATGCCCTCCGCGCCCAGCCAGTGCTGGACCAGGAAGGTCATGTGGAAGCCCACGAACAGCACCCAGAAGGTGATCTTGCCCAGCCGTTCGTCGAGCATCTTCCCGGTGAACTTCGGCCACCAGAAGTGGAAGCCGGCGAACATCGCGAAGACGACCGTGCCGAAGACCACGTAGTGGAAGTGCGCCACCACGAAGTAGGAGTCGGTCACATGCCAGTCCATCGGCGGGGAGGCCAGGATGACGCCGGTCAGACCGCCGAAGAGGAAGGTGACCAGGAAGCCGGCCGCCCAGAGCATCGGCGTCTCGAAGCTCAGCGAGCCCTTCCACATCGTGCCGATCCAGTTGAAGAACTTCACGCCGGTGGGCACCGCGATCAGGAAGGACATGAAGGAGAAGAACGGCAGCAGCACACCGCCGGTGGCGAACATGTGGTGCGCCCACACGGTGATCGACAGACCGGTGATGGCGATGGTGGCGCCGATCAGGCCGATGTAGCCGAAGATCGGCTTGCGGCTGAAGACCGGGATGACCTCGGAGATGATGCCGAAGAACGGCAGCGCGATGATGTAGACCTCGGGGTGGCCGAAGAACCAGAACAGGTGCTGCCACAGCAGCGCGCCGCCGTTGGACGGGTCGAAGATGTGCGACTGGAACACCCGGTCCGACTCCAGGGCGAACAGCGCCGCCGCCAGCGGCGGGAAGGCCAGCAGGATCAGCACACTGGTCAGCAGCACGTTCCAGGTGAAGATCGGCATCCGGAACATCGTCATGCCGGGTGCGCGCATGCAGATGATCGTGGTGATGAAGTTGACCGCGCCCAGGATCGTGCCGAAGCCGCCCAGACCGAAGCCCATGATCCACAGATCGCCGCCGACCTGGGGCGTGCGGGTGTCGTCCGACAGCGGCGTGTACGCGGTCCAGCCGAAGTCGGCCGCGCCGTCGGGTGTGAGGTAGGAGGAGAGCGCGATCAGTCCGCCGAAGAGGTACAGCCAGTAGGCGAGCATGTTCAGCCGCGGGAACGCCACGTCGGGCGCGCCGACCTGCAGTGGCATGATCCAGTTCGCGAAGCCGGCGAACAGTGGGGTGGCGAACAGCAGCAGCATGATCGCGCCGTGCATCGTGAACGACTGGTTGTACTGGTAGTTGGAGAGGATCTGCGTGCCCGGGCGGGCCAGTTCGGCCCGGATCAGCAGGGCCAGCACGCCGGCGACCGTGAAGAAGCCGAAGGAGCTGATGAGGTAGAGGGTGCCGATCTTCTTGTGGTCGGTGGTGGTCAGCCACTCGACCACAACCGCCCCCACGCTTTTCTTCCGCTCCCGCGCCCGCTTCGGCTCGTCCGTCCGCAGTGCCATGCCCGTGTCCTCTCGACCCACCAGCTCCGACCGGTGCCCCGGCGGCGACGCCTGTCCGGCGCGCACCCGCGGCCTCGGTTCCCGTCCTCTACACGGGCGGTCTCGTCCGACGGGCCGCCCCGACGTGGATAACACCGCCGCCCGGCTCCACCGGCTTTTGACCCTTCGGTGGGCGTGTGGAACGAATGCCGCGGTCGTGTCCTCCGTCTTGTGTCCTACGCGCGCGGGCCGTCGGCCGCAACGGCGCCCTCCGGGCGTCCGGAATCCGAAGCGGCCGCGGCACGGCGGCCGGGACCCGGGGAGACGGCCGTACGCGCTCCGCCCCTCTCGCCGGGCGCCTCGCGGCCGTGTGGGCCGGCCGGGGTGAACCACAGCAGCCATGCCGCGAACGCCGCGCCGGTACCCAGCAGGACGGTGAGGACACAGGTGCTCAGCACCTCGGGGGAGGGGGCGAAAGAGGCCGTCAGGTCATAGGCGATGTGCCCGGCGACCAGCGGAGTGAGCCTGCGGCAGCGCAGGTAGAGCAGGAGGGCACACGAGCCGAGCAGTACCAGTGCGACGCCGGGCACGCCCAGGTACAGGTGCGCCGCCACCCGCAGCAGCAGGCTGATCGCGCAGGCCGCCCACAGCGGGCGGCCCGCCGCGCGGCTCAGTACCACGACGGCGCCCACCAGCACCATCTCCTCGGCGACGCCCGTGAAAAGGACGTTGGCCATCATGTCCGCGGGGCCGCTCCAGCCCAGGGCCGCGCTCTGGGCGCGGTCCAGGACGGGCAGCCAGGGCGCGGCCTCCGGCAGACCTATCCGGAGGCCCGCCATCCAGGTGACGGTGGTGTAGGCGAGGACGAAGACCGCCCCGAAGACCATCGCGGCCGTCAGCCGTTCGGCGGCGGGGTGCGCACCGGACGGACCGACCCCCGGCCCGCGCCACCCGGCCCCGTGCCGCGCCGCCAACTCGCCGCAGAGCCAGGCCAGCAGAACGGTGGTGGCGACGCTGCCCACCACCCCCTGGGCCTCACCGGCCCGTACGAGATCGGCGACGCGGGCGGCACCGGCCACGGCCACCACGGCGAGGGCGGCACCACGCCGCCGCGGCGCGCCGCGCTTTGTGAGCAGCCCGGCCAGCCGGCAGCCCGCGGCCAGCGAGCACAGCAGCCGCAGCCACGGAAGCACCGCGCCGGACCACCCGTCCACCGGTGCGCCGGAAAGCCGGGCGAAGTCGAGCACCGATCCGGTGAGCGGCACCGCGCACGCCACCAGCAGCAGCCCCCACAGATCGCGTTCGGCCCGCCGCGCGCCGGCGGTACGCGCGGGGCGGCGGGCCGGGCCGGGCACGGTGGTGTTCGGCGGGATGTGGGCCACGGGCGTGTCTCCCGTACGTCGGCGTCGGCGGATGGCCGCGCTGTCGAGAAATGCTGGGACGGCTCTCCTTTCCGGGTAGCCGGTCACGGGCGGCCGACACCTGCGAAGGCGGCATCCGGCCACGGAGCCCCGCGGAGGCGGCTGCGGGAGTCGTCTCGCGAACGGCCGCAAGGGGGAGCGACCGTGAGGCCGTGTCAGGGAGCGAGCGGCACCGCGCCCGCCGTCCCGTCCCCGCCGTCCGCCCGGCTGCCTCCGCCTCCGGCGGAGCCCGGACGCACAGGCTCAGAACACGTCCAGGGGGACATCGGGAACGGTGCCCGGCGCCTGCTCGGTCCAGATGGTCTTGCCGGAAGGGGTGTAGCGGCTGCCCCAGCGGTGTGCGAGCTGGGCGATGAGGAACAGACCGCGGCCGCCCTCGTCGGTCAGGCGGGCACGGCGCAGATGGGGCTGGGTCTGGCTGGGATCGGACACCTCGCAGATCAGGGTCTTGTCCCTGATCAGCCGCAGCCCGATGGGGGAGCCGGCGTAACGGATGGCGTTGGTCACCAGTTCGCTGACGATCAGTTCGGTGGTGAAGGCCATCTCCTCCAGACCCCAGGCGGTGAGCTGGGCGGTGACCAGCTCGCGGGCCTGGCCGACGACGGTCGGGTCGGCGGTGAACCGCCAGGCCACGGTGGCGCCTTCCGGCAGTGCTCGCACCCGGGCGACGAGAAGGGCGATGTCGTCGGCCGCGGGTTCGGTCAGGACGCGGTCGACGGCGGTGTGTCCGATGTCGGCGGGGGAGCCGCCGGCCTCCACCGCGGCGTGCAGGCTCTCGCGCAGCCGCCGCGTCAGGCCCTCGGAGGACGCCTCGTCGTGGGCCACCAACTGGTTGGTGTAGAAGGCCAGTACGCTGTCCGGGCCCAGGTGGAGTTCGACGGGCTCGAAGGGCATGCCGCCCACCCCGAGGGCGGGACCGGGCTTGAGGTCCACGTGGCGGGTGCGCCCTTCGGCACTGGTCAGGATCGGCGGCGGATGGCCGGCGCTGGCCATCGCGCAGCGCCCGGTGACCGGGTCGTAGACGCAGTACAGGCAGCTCGCCCCCACGACTCCGCCCGTGCTGCCGTCCGGCTGCGGTTCGGTGTAGGACAGGCGGGTGGCCAGATCGTCGAGGTGGGTGAGGAGCTCCTCCGGAGGGAGATCGAGGTCGGCGAGGGTCTGCACGGCGGTGCGCAGCCGGCCCATGGTGGCCGTCGCGCCCAGCCCGTGCCCGGCCACGTCGCCGATGACGAACGCGACCCGTGCGGAGGACAGGGGGATGACGTCGTACCAGCTCCCGCCGATTCCCGCGGCGGTGCCGGCCGGTACGTAGGTCCCGGCGGTCTCGGCCGCGGTGAACTCCACTCCGGCCGGGGGCAGCAGACTGCGCTGCAGCGTCTCCACGGTGCGCAGCTCGGAGGTGTAGCGGCGGGAGTTCTCCACGCTGAGCGCGGCCCGGGAGGCGATCTCCTCCGCCAGGGGGACGTCGTTCATCCCGAAGGGGAGCCGGTCCCGGCCGCGCCACAGGCCCAGCACGCCCAGTACCCGCCCCCGGGCGCGCAGCGGGACGATCAGTGCCGAGGCGGCCCCCTCCGGGAACAGCAGCCGCTGCCGCTCCGGGTCGGGAGCCAGCCGCTTTGCCAGGTCGGCCAGGTCGGGCACGAGGACGGCCTGGCCGTCGCGGAGGGCGTCGCTCTCCAGATCCCTGGCGTGGATGGGATCCCCGCGCTGGTACATCCCGGCGGGCCAGGCGCCGCCCGCCGGAGCCACCGCGATCCGGCGCAACGGCGTCCCGGGGGAGAAGGCCCCGGGCTCATCACCCTGCAACACCTTCTCCACCAGGTCCACACAGGCCAGGTTCGCGAAGTCGGGCACCAGGACGCGGGTCAGCTCCTCGGAGTTGCGGGCGATGTCCAGGGTCTGCCCCAGCCGCGCCGCGGCGGCGTGCAGGAGGGCCAGCCGCCGCCGCGCGGTGTGCTGCTCGGTGACGTCGGTGAAGACCGCGGCGACCCCGATGGCGCGGCCGTGGCTGTCCTCGAGCCGGAAGGCCGAGGAGGACAGGATCCGCTCCTGGTCGGGAGCGTTCAGGCGCCGCGCCGAGTGCTCCCAGTCGATGACCGCCTCGCCGGTCCGCAGGACCCGCCGCCACCGCTCCTCGACCGCGGCGGCGTCCTCCGGCACGAGGATCGACCGCAGGTCCCGGCCGGGCACGTGCTGCCAGGGCTCCGCGGCCAGGGGGACGCCGAAGAACTCCGAACCGAGGTTCGCGCGGGTCGTGCGCAGTTCGGTGTCGTGGACCACCAGGCCGATACGGCTCTGGCCGAACAGCGCGCGGATGAGCGACTGGTCCTCCGTCCAGCGCCGCCCGGCGGCGGACGGAGCGGCGCACACCAGGAAGCGCGCCTCGCCGTCGGCGGGCAGCGGCAGCACCTCGGCGTCCACCTCGACCGGCGTGCCGTCCCGGTGGCGCAGGGTCGTGCGCAGCTCCAGGGGCTCGGAGCCGGGGTGGCCGGCTGCTCTGCCCCAGGGCCCGGGGTCGGTGGCGAACTCCGTCATCGGCCGTCCGCGGACCTGGCCGGCCGAGCGGCCGATCAGGTCCAGCACGCCGGCGGTGCACTGCAGCACGGCCCCGTCCCCGTCCAGCACGAACACCACCGCGCCGCCCCGCGCGGGGCCGGCACCGGCGTCGTGGCGATCTGTGGTCGGGTTCACTCGGCTGCCTCGCTCCATGGGAGTGCGACGCTACTTTCGGCCATTCAACCCCGACCGGAGCCTGTGCGCATGACGACGGCCGTCCGCGTACCGGCCCTGCGGGGCGCATACCGCGAGGACGGACGGTTACCCCGTGAGTCGGGCGGGGAATCGCTTTGCCGCCCACGTGCCACCGGAAGGCGGCGGAGGACGGCCGGGGACGGCGGACGGCGGGAGGAGAGACCATGACGGAGGGTCCGGAGCCGGTTCCGGTCCTGTACACGGTGGGGCACGGCACGGCCGGCCGGGAGAGACTGGCCGGGCTGCTCGCGGAAGCGGGCGTCACCCTGGTGGTGGACGTGCGCACCGCCCCGGGCAGCCGCCGCGACCCGGACCTCGCCCGGGACAGGCTCGCGCGGTGGCTGCCCGAACACGGCATCGGCTACCGCTGGGAGAAACCGCTGGGCGGTTTCCGCAGGCCCCCGGCCGACTCGCCCGACACCGTGTGGCGCAACGCCTCCTTCCGGGGATACGCCGCCCACACCCGGGCCCCCTCCTTCCGGGAGGCGCTGGACGGGGTGCTGAGGGACGCCGCACGGAACACCGCGGCGGTCATGTGCTCCGAGTCGGTGTGGTGGCGCTGCCACCGCCGGCTGATCGCCGACGCCGCGGTCCTGACCGCGGGAGCGGACGTCCTGCACCTGATGCACGACGGCAGGTTGATGCCGCACCGGCCGACGCCGGGAGCGCGGTTGCGGGAGGACGGTCTGCTCGTCTACGACGATCCGGCCGCCGCCGACGGGGACCGGTGACGGCCCCGCACCGGCGGCGGGCCGGCGTGGGGCCGGGGTCAGACCACCGTCCACAGGCCCAGGGCGATCAGGAACGCCGACAGGCCCAGGGTCGTCTCCATCACCGTCCAGGTCCGCAGGGTGGTCTTGACGTCCATCCCGAAGAAGCGGCTCACCAGCCAGAAGCCGGAGTCGTTCACATGTGAGAGCACCGTCGCGCCCGCCGCGACGGCCACCACCAGCAAGGTGAGCTTCAGATCGCTCAGCTCCGCGGCGCGGGCCGCCCCGGCGATCAGGCCGGAGGCGGTGGTCAGGGCTACCGTGGCCGAGCCCTGGGCGACGCGCAGCAGGGTGGCGATCACGAACGCCTGGACGATCAGGGACATGCCCAGGCCGGACAGGGAGTCGCTGAGTGCGCTCCCGATGCCGGACAGTTCCAGCACACCGCCGAACATGCCGCCCGCGCCGGTGATCAGGATGATGGAGCAGATCGGCCCGAGGGCGCCGTCGATGATGTCGCCGACCTTCCCCATCGGGGCGCGCGGCCGCCCCAGCACGAGGATCGCGGCTATGACGGTGATCAGCAGGGCGACCGGGGTGAAGCCCAGCAGGCCCAGGAACTCCGCCCAGTCCTCGCCCTCGTCGATGACGCCCGCGGTGGCCAGCGTGCTCAGGACGGTGTCGAAGGAGATCAGCACCAGCGGGATCAGCAGCAGGCCGAGGACCGTGCCGAAGGACGGCGGCCGCTCGCCGAGCCGCCCCTCGCCGGTGCCGTTCGCGCGATCCCCCTCGCCGCGCCCGTCGGCGTCGCGCACCTCGCCGAAGACCACGTCGGGCAGCGACACGTGTATGCGGGAGCCGAGGAAGCGGGAGACCAGCAGGACGCCGACATACCACGACGCCACTGCGACCGGGAGGCCCACCAGCAGGGTGAGCCCGATGTCCGCGCCGAGCACCTCGGATGCGGCGACCGGCCCCGGGTGGGGCGGGACGATGGCGTGCATGGCGGCGAAGGCGCCGGCCGCGGGCAGGGCGTACAGCAGCAGCGAACCGCCGAAGCGCCGGGCCACGGTCAGGATGATGGGCAGGAACACCACCAGCCCGGCGTCGAAGAAGATCGGGAAGCCGAAGAGGAGCGCGGCCGCGCCCAGCGCCAGCGGGGCCCGTCGCTCCCCGAAGCGGTTGATCAGGGTGTCGGCCAGTACCTGGGCGCCGCCGGTGATCTCCAGCAGCCGGCCGAGCATCACCCCGAAGGCGACCAGGAGGGCCACCGAGCCGATGGTGTCGGCGAAGCCGAACATCAGCACGTCGGGGATGTCGGCCAGGGGGAAACCGACCGTGATCGCGGTCACCGCACTCACCAGGACCAGCGAAACGAAGGCGTGCAGTCTCACCTTCATGATCAGGAACAGCAGCAGGGCCACGGCGCCTGCGGCTATCAGCAGCAGTGTCGTCGTTCCGTAGGCCGGGTCGATCGCTTCCACGAACCACTCCGTTTTCGTGTTCGCATCGCCGGTCGCCTCGCCCGCGACGGCCGGCGGCTGTCAGAGACACCGTCACCCTGCCCCGGCGTGCTCCCTCCGACACGTGAGCAGCGGAGGCCGGGGAAGCGGCGGGAAGGGACGAAGGGGCGTCCCGTGACCCGCTTCTGGAGGCGCTCCCACAAAGGGGCAGGTGGGGGGGCGGCGCCCCCGGAGGGTGTCGTGACGCCCCGTCTGTTGCCTCATACCTGTTCAGGAAAACGTCGCCGTTCGGTTGTCGCGCAGTTTCCCTTGACGCCGAACCCAGTGTCGCTACTCTTTGTGGGAGCGCTCCCATGAAGTGTTCCAGATCACATGCTCCGGATCGGCGGTCGGCCGCCGACGGTCGGCGTCCACCGCGGCGCCGCACCGCCGGTCCGGTGACCGTACCCTCCCGGTCTTCGCGTCCGGCCGAGTTCCGGGCTTCCGCGTGACGCGGACACACTCCGTTCCGGTCGTGCGGGAGCGGGGCCGGGAGGTCCGGAGTCGCGACGGGCCGCCGGCGAGCGGTGGTCCGTGTCCCCCCACCGAGGAGTACGCATGCTCCGCAAGAACTTTTCCCCGACCGGTCGCGCGCTCGCGCCGGCCGCGGCCGTGCTGGCGGCCGCCAGCACGGCGCTGTTCCTGCCGGCCGAGGCCGCGCAGGCGACCGCCGCCGCGGCCTCGCCCTACTACGTCAACCCCGCCACCCAGTCGGCCCGCTGGGTGGCGGCCAACCCGGGAGACCGGCGCGCGCCCGTGATCCGCGACCGGATCGCCTCCGTCCCGCAGGGGCAGTGGTTCACCAAGACCGACACCGGCACGGTCCGCGCCGAGGTTGACTCGCTCGTCACGGCCGCCGAGGAGGCGGGCGGGATACCGATCCTGGTGGTCTACAACATGCCCGACCGCGACTGCGGCGGCGCCAGCGGAGGCGGAGCCCCCAGCCACTCCGCGTACCGGCAGTGGATCGACGAACTGGCCGCCGGGCTGGAGGGCCGGCCGGCCGCCGTCGTCGTCGAGCCGGACGTCCTGGCCCTGATGACGAACTGCCAGAGCGCCGGGGAGCAGGCGCAGACCCGGGAGTCGATGGCCTATGCGGGCAAGGCCCTCAAGGCGGCATCTTCCCGGGCGAAGGTTTACTTCGACGCCGCGCACTCGAACTGGCACCCCCCGGCGGAGATGGCGTCCCGGCTGAGGGCGGCCGGGATCACCGAGAGCGCCGACGGCATCTCCACCAACGTCTCCAACTACAACCGCACCGCCGACGAGACCGCCTACGCCAGGGCGGTCCTGGACGCGATCGGATCACCGGGCCTGCGTGCGGTGATCGACACCAGCCGCAACGGCAACGGGCCCGCCGGAGGCCAGTGGTGCGATCCGTCCGGGCGGGCGATCGGCGCCCCGACGACCGACCGGACCGGCGACGAGAGGATCGCCGCCTTCCTGTGGGTCAAGCTCCCCGGCGAGGCGGACGGCTGCGCCGGACCGGCCGGGCAGTTCGTCCCCCAGCTCGCTTACGACATGGCCGCCGCGGCACCCGCGGGGACGCGGTGAGCGGCGGCAGGACGGCCGAGAGAGGACACCCCATGGAACTGCTGGACAGGTACAGGGACCATGTGCTCGGGCTCTACCGGATCGTGGTGGGGCTGCTGTTCGCCTGCCACGGCGCGGCGACTCTGTTCGACGTGCTCGGCGGGCCCCACGGCGGCCAGGTGCCCGGGGCCGGCCAGTGGCCCGCCTGGTGGGCCGCCGTCATCCAGCTCGTCGGCGGCGGCCTGGTGATGTCGGGCGTCGGCACCCGTGTCGCCGCGCTGCTCTGCTCCGGCTCGATGGCGTACGCCTACTTCGTCAAGCACCAGACCGAGGCGCTCTTCCCGATACAGAACGGCGGGGAGGCGGCTGCGATGTTCTGCTGGGCCTTCCTCCTGGTCGCCGCGCTCGGCCCCGGCGCGTGGTCGCTGGGCTCCCTGTTCGCGCGCACCGGTCGCGCCGGCCGCGGCGAGGGGGTGCGGGCCACCGCTGCCTGAGGCGGCCGTCGCCGGGTCCCGCGCACCCGCCGCGGGGTCCGGCCGCGGCGGGTGCGCGGGACGGAACGCCTCAGGCGCTGGACCGCTCCACCGGGGCGGGGTCGGAGTCGGCGAGGTTCTCCGGCAGGCGCAGCCCCTGGCGCAGCGGTACGAGTTCCGACTGCAGCACCAGGGCCGCGGCGCCGATCGCGGGCGCGGTGGCGGCCGACCGGGAGAGCCGGACGGCGACGGGGTGCGCCGCGCGGGAGAAGAACGCGCGGTCCAGTTCCTCCTGCACCACCGGCAGGTACACCGAACCCGCGATCGCCAGGCTCGGGCCGGTGAGCACCAGCAGCTCCAGGTCCATGATGTTGGCCAGCGTGCGTGCGGCCACCGCCAGATAGCGCGCCGAGCGCTCCAGCAGGGCCCGTGCCCCCGGTTCGCCGCGGCGCGCGGCGCGGGTGACGGCCGCGAAGTCCGCGGTCACCGACGCCCGGCGGCGTCCGGAGCCGCCGTCCAGCCCGGCCGCGCGGGCCAGGGCCCGGTCGGCGCGGGCGGCGGCGACGACGGCGGAGGGCCCGGCCAGGGCCTCGACGCAGCCCCGGGCCCCGCACCAGCACTGAGGGCCGTCCACGGCCAGGCAGCTGTGGCCGATCTCGCCCGCGTTCCCGCTGGCGCCGCGGTAGGCCATCCCGTCGACCAGCAGGCCCGCGCCTATGCCGGTGCCCATGTACAGCGCGGCGAAGGTCGCGGCCGCGCCGACGCCTCCGGACCAGTGCTCGCCCAGGGCCGCCGCCGTGGCGTCGTTGTCGGAGACCACCGGCAGCCCGGTGGCCTCCTTCAGGGCCCGGTCGAGGGGGAAGTCCTCCCAGTGCCGCATCAGGGGCGGGGTCAGCCGCATTCCGCTGGTGGGGGTCAGGGGGCCGGGGGAGACCAGGCCCAGGCCGAGCACCCGTTCGCGCCCGACTCCGACGCCCTCGACGAGGGCGCCGACCTCGCCCGCCATGCGTGCGACGACGGAAGGAGGGTCCTCGGCCCCCGCCCCCGCCCGGGACATCCGGGCGACGACCGAGCCGCCGAGGTTGGTGAGGACGTAGGTGATGCCCGCGTGGTCGAGGTGGACTCCGACCGCGTACCGGGAGGACTGGTTGAGCTGGAGCAGTACGCGGCGCTTGCCGCCGGTGGACTCCGCGCGCCCGGTCTCCACCACCAGCCCGTCGTCGATGAGGCGGCGTACGACGGTCGAGATCGTCGCACCGGTGAATCCGGTGGCGTTGATGAGGCCGACCCGGCTGATGGTGCCCGCCGCGCGGATCACGTCGAGGACGGCCGCTCTGCTGCTCGCGTGGGCCGTGGCCCGAGCCGGTCCGCTCACTGCTTCCTCCGCCCGCGCCCCGCCGCGGCGGGGCGCTGTCGATGTGCTCCGCGCGGTCCGCGCCGCGCGTGTACGGAACGTTAGTTTATTTGCCTATCGAAGACGGGCAAGCGCCCCTCCGGCCGGGCGTCCGGCGCCTCTCCCCGTGAACGGCCCCCGTCCGGCCGCCTCCCGGCCGCCTCCCGGCCGCCCCCGGTCCCCGTCCGGTTCTCGGTCTCACTTGTGTCTCTGTGAACCGGTGGCGTCGCAGGAGTATTGACTTTCTTTCTTCGGCGACTTAAGAATCGCCCCACTGAGCGACCCGCCGCCCGCGAGGCGGCCGAACGGCACAGGGACGTGCCCCTCCAGGACGAGAGGAACCATCCACCATGTTCCAGCAAGCAAGACGCCGCCGTGCACGCGTCGCAGCGGCCGGGATGGCCGCGATCGCCCTGCTGGCCACGGCCTGCTCGGGGTCGGGCGGCAGCGGCGGCGCCGAGGGCGAGACCCTGGTGGTCTTCACGGGGCAGGCCGGCGACTACCAGGCCAACTTCAACCCGTTCTCGCCGACCATGAACGAGGGGCCGGGCACGATCTTCGAACCGCTCTTCTACTTCAACCAGGTACGCGACGAGCCCGCCGAACCGCTCCTGGGCACCGAGTACTCCTGGAACGAGGACGGCACCGAGCTCTCGGTCACCCTGCGCGAGGGCGTCGAATGGTCGGACGGCGAGGCGTTCACCGCCGACGACGTCGTCTTCACGCTGGGCATGATCTCCAAGTACAAGGAGATGAACGGCACCGGCTACAAGGGCAGGGCCGAGGCCGTCGACGACACCCATGTGAAGATCACCTTCGACGAGCCGTCCTACATGGACGGCCCGCAGATCCTGGGCAAGATCTTCGTCGTTCCCGAGCACATCTGGAAGGAGTTCAAGGAGCCCTCCAAGAACACCGTCACCAAGCCCGTCGGTACCGGCCCCTACCTGATGGGCGACTTCAAGGGCCAGGCCTTCACGCTCAAGGCCAACCCCGACTACTGGGACGGCGAGCCCGCCGTCAGGCAGGTCCGCTACATCGCCCTGTCGGGCAACCAGGCCGGCGCGGACGCGCTGAAGGCGGGGAAGATCGACTGGCAGACCGGCCCGGTCCCGGACATGAAGAACGTCGAGAAGAACTACCCGGGCTACAAGGCCGTCACGGTCCCGATCAACCAGACCGCCCTGATGACCTGCTCCGACGCGGAGATGGGGTGCGAGGGCCCGCAGACGGACCCCGCGGTGCGCAAGGCGATCTACTACGCCATGGACCGCTCCCAGATCAACTCGCTGGCCTTCCAGGACACATCCAGCCAGATATCGCCCGGGTTCGCACTGGCGGGGAGCAGCGAGGAGATCGTCTCCGACGAGCTCGAGGAGAACCTGGCCCCGATGAAGCCGGACGTCTCCAGGGCCACGCGGCTGCTGGAGCAGGCCGGCTACACCAAGGGCTCGGACGGCTTCTACGCCAAGGGCGGCAAGAAGCTGTCCCTGACCGTCCGGGTCGTCTCCGGCTGGACCGACTACATCACCGCCGTCGACACCATGGCCGAGCAGCTCAAGAAGGCCGGCATCAAGCTGACCTCCCAGCAGTCCTCCTGGAACGAGTGGTCCGAGGCGCGCGGCCAGGGCAAGTACCAACTGCTGATCGACTCGCTGTACCCCGGACCGACACCCGACCCCTACTACACCTACAGCTACTTCTTCAGCAGCGAGACCACCGCGAAGGTCGGCGAGACGGCGAACCCGAACTTCGCCCGCTACAGCGACCCGCGGGTGGACAGGGCGCTGAAGGAGCTGAAGAAGATCTCCCCCGATGCGGCCGAGCAGCGCCAGAGGCAGTACGACGTCATCCAGACCCGGATCGAGGAGGACATGCCCTACATCCCGATCCTCACCGCCGGCACCACCAGCGAGTACCACGCCTCCAAGTTCGAGGGCTGGCCGACGGAGTACAACCTCTACGCCGTCCCGGCGGTCTGGAGCCGTCCCGACCAGGCGCAGATCTACAAGGCCCTCAAGCCGGCCGGCAAGTGACGGCACGGCGATGACACGGCAGTGAACGGTTCCGAGGAGAAGCAGACAGTGATAGGCGGAGATCGGTGAGGTACTACGCCCGGAAGATCGGGTTCTATCTCGTCGCCCTGTGGGCGGCGCTGACCCTGAACTTCTTCATCCCGAGGATGATGCCGGGGAACCCGGTGGACACCCTCATGGCGAAGCTGCAACAGCGAGGCGGCGCAACCGACCCGTCGGTCCGCAGATCCTACGAGCTCCTCCTCGGAACCGACACCGGCGAACCGCTGGTGGTCCAGTACTTCTCGTACCTGGCCAACATGTTCCGCGGCGACCTGGGCATCTCGGTGAGCGTCTTCCCGGCGGAGGTCGCCACCGTCATCGGGGACGCGCTGCCCTGGACGATCGTGCTGGTGGGCATCGCCACCGCGCTGTCGTTCCTGCTCGGCGTCGGACTCGGCGCCCTCGTCGGATGGAAGCGCGGATCCTGGCTGGACTCGCTCGTCCCGGCCACCACCGTGCTCGCGGCGGTGCCCTACTTCTGGCTGGCGCTGATCCTGGTCGCCCTCTTCGCCACGGCTCTGAGCTGGTTCCCGCTCAACGGCGGCTACGACGTGATCCTCACCCCCGGCTGGGACGGCGAGTTCATCGCCTCGGCGGTCTACCACGGCATCCTCCCCGCCCTGACGATCGTGATCTCCTCGGTGGGCGGCTGGCTGCTGGGGATGCGGAACATGATGGTCTCGACCGTGTCGGAGGACTACATCCTCACCGCCCAGGCCAAGGGTCTGCGCGACCGGCGCATCATGACCCGCTACGCCGCGCGCAACGCGGTCCTGCCGTCCGTCGCCGGCTTCGCGATCTCCCTCGGCTTCGTGGTCTCCGGTTCGGTCATCACCGAGCAGGTCTTCTCCTACCCCGGCATCGGATCGAGGCTGCTGCAGGCCGTGGAGAACAACGACTACGCCCTGATGCAGGGGATCTTCCTGGTCATCACCGTGGCCGTGCTGGGCGCCAACCTGGTCGTCGACCTGCTGTACGGCCTCATCGACCCCCGCACCCGCGCCGGCAACTGAGAGCTGAGGGACCGACACCGTGACGAACACCAACCCGCCCGCCGGGGCCGCCGACGCGGCGCCGGACACCCCGGCCGGCACCACCGGCGCATCCCCGGCCCCCCCGCGCCCCGGCGCCGGCGGCTGGCGCTCCCTGGTGCCGCGCTGGTCGCCCAGGCTCGGGATCGGCCTCGGCCTCGTGGGCGCCATCGCCCTGTTCGGGATCCTCGGACCGATGCTGACCGGCGACCCCGACGCCATCCGCAACATCAGCATGACCCCGCCCGGCGGCGAGTTCTGGCTGGGCACCACCCAGACCGGCCAGGACGTGCTGGCCCTGCTGGCCCACTCCACCCGAGGCTCCCTGCAGATCGGTCTGCTGGTGGGCGTCCTGGCCACCGTGCTGTCCGCGGTCTTCGGCGTCATCGGCGGCTATGTCGGCGGTGCGGTGGACGAGGGGTTCTCCCTGTTCTCCAACGTGATGCTGGTGATCCCCGGCCTGCCGCTGGTGATCGTCATCGCCGGCTTCGTCCCCGTGGAGCAGCGCGGCTGGTGGACCATCGCGGTCGTCCTGGCGATCACCGGCTGGGCGGCCTCCGCCCGGGTGCTGCGCGCCCAGACCCTCTCCCTGCGCAACCGCGACTACGTCGCCGCGGCGAAGGTGGCGGGCGAGAAGCCCTGGCGAATCGTTTCCGTGGAGATCCTGCCCAACCTGCTTCCGCTGATGGCCTCGCAGTTCGTGTTCGCCGTCATCCTGGCCATCCTCAGCGAGGCGGGCCTGTCCTTCCTGGGCCTGGGTGCCTCGGGCTCCGACACGCTGGGCACGATGCTCTACTACGCCCAGAACGGCTTCGCCCTCCAGCGGGAGGCGTGGTGGTGGTTCGGCCCGCCCGGGCTGGTAATCGCGCTGTTCGGCTGCGGCCTCTCCCTGGTCAACTTCAGCATCGACGAGATCATCAACCCCAAGCTGCGCACCGTCCCGGCCGCCTCCCGCCGCGCCCGTGAGGGCAGGGGCGGCGCAGAACGCAGGGCCCGTACGGCCGCCGCCCGTTCCGTCCCCGGCCGCGAGGAGTCCGGCCGCGACGCCGTCCTGACCGTCGAGAACCTCAACGTGGTCTACCGGGGCGAGAAGCCCGTCCACGCGGTCAGGGACGTCTCGCTCACCCTCGGCCGCGGCGAGATCCTCGGCCTGGCCGGGGAGTCCGGCTGCGGCAAGACCACGCTCGCGTACGCGATCAACCGGCTGCACAGGCCGCCGGCCGAGGTCACCTCGGGATCGGTGGTCTTCCACGACCGCGACGGCTTCGACCTCGACCTGCTCGCCCTGGGCAGGGAGGAGTTGCGCACCTTCCGCTGGTCGAAGCTGTCGATGGTCTTCCAGGGCGCGATGAACGCCCTGAACCCGGTCGTCTCCATCCGGTCCCAGCTCGAGGACGTGCTCACCACCCACCGCCCCGGGATGTCCGCGCAGGCCCGCCGCGAGCGGTGCGCCGAGGTCCTGCGCCTGGTCGGGGTGGACCCGTGCCGACTGGACTCCTTCCCGCACGAACTCTCCGGGGGCATGCGGCAGCGTGTCATGATCGCCATGGCGCTGCTGCTCGACCCCCAGGTGATGATCATGGACGAACCCACCACCGCCCTCGACGTGGTGGTCCAGCGCGGCATCCTGAGGGAGATCCTGCGCTTCCGCGACGAGCTGGGCTTCGCCGTCGTCTTCATCACCCACGACCTGCCGCTGCTGCTGGAGCTGAGCGACCGCATCGCGGTCATGCGCGAGGGCGAGGTGATCGAGTACGCCACCGCCGACGAGATACACCGCGCCCCGGAGCACCCCTACACCCGCAGGCTGCTCGACTCCTTCCCCAGCCTCACCGGCGAGCGGGGGGCGTTCATCCGCACCGGGGAGTCCGGCGCCCGCGAGCGCACCGGCGCGGGGACCGGCACCGAAACGATCGTGAAGGAGGCGGGCTCGCGATGACGACGCTCGAAGTACGCGGCCTGACCAAGGACTTCCCCATACGCTCCGGCCTGCGCCACTCCCGCCTCCGTGCGGTTGACAACGTCTCCTTCACCCTCAACCCCGGCCGGACGGTCGCACTGGTCGGTGAGTCCGGGTCGGGCAAGTCGACGGTCGCCCGCATGATCGCCCGTCTGGAGAAGCCCAGCGCGGGCGAGATCACCGCCACCGGTCCCGACGGCAGGCGGGTGGCCGACCGCGCCTACCGCGACCATGTCCAGATGGTCTTCCAGGACCCCTTCGCCTCGCTCAACCCGTTCCACACCGTCGAGCACCATCTGGCCCGCCCGCTGAAGCTGCACGGCAGGGCCCGAGGGAAGGCGGAGGTCGCGGAGAAGGTCGGACAGCTCCTGGAGCGCGTCAACCTGACCCCGGCCGCCGACATCGCCCAGCGCCGCCCCCACGAACTGTCCGGCGGCATGCGCCAGCGCGTGGCGATCGCCCGGGCCCTGGCGCCCGGGGCCCAGGTCGTCGTCGCCGACGAGCCGGTCTCCATGCTGGACGTCTCCATCCGCCTGGGCGTGCTCAACCTGCTCGCCCGCCTCCAGCGCGAGGACGACCTCGCCGTCCTCTACATCACCCACGACCTGGCCACCGCGCGGCACTTCTCCGACGACATCCTGGTGATGTACCGCGGGCGCGTGGTGGAGAGGGGGCCGGCGGACGAGGTCATCCTCAACCCGCGGCATCCGTACACCAGGATCCTGGCGGCCGCGGCGCCCGACCCCGAGGCACGCGACCGAGCCCGGCCCACCGGGGCGCCGGGCACCGAGCCGGCCGGCGGCTCCGCCCTCCCCGGCGACGATCCGGGCTGCGCCTTCCGGGACCGCTGCCCCGCGGCGTTCGACGCCTGCACCCGTGTGCCGGAGGACTTCGCGGTGGGCTACGACCACTACGCGAAGTGCTGGCTGCACGCCGGTGACGGCCGCGGCGCCCGTCCGGCGGCCGGAGGCACCGCCACCGCGTAGGGCCGGCCCGCCCGCGCGGCGGCGCGCCGGGAGGGACCGGTCGGCGGTCCCTCCCGGCGCGCACGGCTCACACCCGGGTCGCGCGCAGCAGCACCAGCCGCTCGGGGTGGAGCACCGGGGCCTGGATCCCCGCCGCGGCCAGCACCCGGCCCGGCAGCCGTACACCCTCCGGCGTCCACCAGGGCAGACGGACGCCCCAGTGGTGGGCGTTGCCGTCCGGCAGATCGCCGGGGGGCTGCGGACGCACATGGTAGACGGCGTCGGCGTCCAGCCCCGGCAGCCGGACCGCGCCGGCCGGATACAGCTCGGAGGAGGCGGTGGTGACGAGGGCGTACACCGCGTCCGAGCCGTCCTCGGCGACCACGCCGTGCAGGCGGCAGGCCGGGTCCGGATGGTCGGCGTGGACGGAGGTGCCGGTGTGGAGCAGGCCGCGCAGCTCCTTGTAGAGCTCCACCCACCTCGCCAGCCGCGCCAGTTCCTCCGGCGCGGCGGCGCTCAGGTCCCACTCGATGCCGAAGTGCCCGAACAGCGCCGTGCCCGCCCGGAAGTCGAGGGGATGGCGGCGCCCGGTGGTGTGCGCGACGTCCGACCCCACATGGGTGCCCATGAGTTCGAGGGGGATCAGGGCGTTCGTCCAGCGCTGGATGGTCTGGCGCTCCAGGGCGTCGATGCAGTCCGAGACCCACACCCGGTCGGTGCGCTGGA
Organism: Streptomyces shinuiensis; assembly: GCF_043660855.1. NCBI lineage: Bacteria > Bacillati > Actinomycetota > Actinomycetes > Kitasatosporales > Streptomycetaceae > Streptomyces > Streptomyces shinuiensis. The sequence continues at coordinate 5,260,087 of NZ_JBIHML010000001.1, forward strand.
GGATCTCCAGGTCCACCCGTGCGCCGCCGGAGGAGCAGGACTCGATCTCCACCCCGGGATGGCGGCGGCGCAGCTCGTCCATCAGCCGGTGGACCGCCCGGGTCTGGCCGTGCACGCCGGCGCGGCCGGTGGGCCGGTGCCCGGCGTCCACCAGGTCCCGGTTGTGGTCCCACTTCAGATACGCGATCGGATGCGCCTCCAGCAGTTCGTCCAGGCGCTGGAGGATGTACGCGAACGCCTCCGGGCGGGCCAGGTCGAGGACCTGCTGGTGGCGGGCCGCGCCGGGCAGCCGGTCACCGGCGGCCATGATCCAGTCGGGGTGGGCGCGGGCCAGGTCGGAGTCCTCGTTGATCATCTCCGGCTCGACCCAGAGGCCGAACTGCATGCCCAGGCCGGTGACGTGGTCGGTCAGCGGACCCAGCCCGTCCGGCCACACCTCGCCCGAGACGTACCAGTCGCCCAGGGCCCGCCGGTCGTCGCGGCGCGAGCCGAACCAGCCGTCGTCCAGGACGAAGCGCTCGGCCCCCACAGCGGCGGCGGCGTCGGCCAGGGCGCGCAGCCGGTCCAGGTCGTGGTCGAAGTAGACCGCCTCCCAGGTGTTGAGGGTGACCGGCCGGGGGGTGGAGGGATGGTGCGGGCGGGAACGCAGCCATCGGTGGAAGCGGGCGGAGACCTCGTCCAGGCCGTGCCGACCGTAGGAGCCGTACTGCCAGGGGGAGGCGTAGGACTCCCCGGGCTCCAGCAACACCTCGCCGGACAGCAGCAGCTCGCCCGAGCCCAGCAGCGACACCGAGTGGAAGGTGCGCTCGGCGAAGGTGCGGTGGTTGCCGGACCACGCGGTGTGCACGGCCCACACCTCGCCCGAGCGGTCGCCGAAGCCCGCGGTACCCGCGGCCAGCAGATAGGCGCTGTCGTAGCCGGTGCGGCCGGTGCGGTTCTCCCGAACCCGCAGGCCCTGGGTGAAGGCGGTGCGCTGCGGACTGCGTTCGCGCAGGTGGTGCCCGGTGAAGTCCAGCAGTTCGGCGGCCTCGGCGGGCACCGGCAGCGTGAGGTTCACGGCGTCGACGGTGAAGGGGGAGGGGCCGCGGTTGGTGACCGTGGCGCGCTGGCGCACCAGCCCGGACGCGGTCAGCTCGATCACCAGCTCCACATCCAGGGCCGCGGCCTGGTCGTGGGCGAGGACGGTGACGGTGGTGCCGTCGCCTTCGCCACCGGAGGAGCGGGACTCCCGCGCGGGCCCGGTGAGGGTGGCCTCGCGGACGGCGAAGGTGGTGGAGAAGTCCCGGCCGCCGCGGTTGCCCACCAGACCGGGGGTGCCCAGCCAGCCGGCCGACTGCTCGGGCAGCACGGAGACATCGACCGGGCCGTCGACGGAGAAGCCGATGGGCTGCGGCGCCCCGGCGAGCCGCAGGGAGCCCAGTTCCCCGGGGCCGAGCGCGCCGAGGTCGGCGCCCCAGTGCAGGACCCGCGGAAGGGTACCGCCGGTCAGGTCCAGCACGAGGCTGACGCCGGCTGCCCGCAGATGTGTCACATCGAGGGGGAGGGGAGCGGGAGATGGTGCCACGGTGGTGTCTCCGTCCTGGCCGTGCCGGCGCCGGAGGCGCCGTTGACTTACTTTGTTCGGTGGCGTAAGAATCTCGGGCGACGATACTCGGCCCGCCAGGGAGAAATCCACCGGAGGCCGACCGCATTCTCCCGTCCGTTCCCGTTCCCGTCCCCGCCCCGTCTTCCGTCCGTTCCCGGACGCCTTCGCAGACCAGCCGCTCCGCACCGCGGAGCCGACCGAGGAGTGAGCGCCGATGATCCGCCAAACCCTGCACGACGGCTGGCAGTTGTCGGCGACCGGCGGGCCGGTCCCCGCAGGCGTCGCGGGCCGGACCGTACCGGCCGCCGTGCCGGGCAGCGCCCACCTGGACCTGCTCGCGGCCGGCCTGATCCCCGACCCCTACCTGGACCGCGCCGAGGAGGAGCTGGCCTGGGCCCACCGCACCGACTGGCGCTACACGCTCGCCCTCACGGCCGACGCCGCGGAGCCGGGGGAGCGGGTGGACCTCGTCTTCGACGGCCTGGACACCGTGGCGACGATCGAGCTGGACGGGAAGGTGCTGGGCGGCACGGCCAACATGCACCGCGCCTACCGCTTCGACGTCCGCGGCGCCCTGACCGGCGGTGCCCAGGAGCTGGCGGTGTCCTTCCGCTCCGCGCTGGAGTACGCCGAGGAGGTCGAGCGGAGCCTCGGCCGCCGCGACCACGTCTACCCGCACCCCTTCAACATGGTCCGCAAGATGGCCTGCAGCTTCGGCTGGGACTGGGGGCCGGACCTGCAGACCGCGGGCATCTGGAAGCCGGTGCGCCTGGAGCGCTGGCACACCGCCCGTCTGGCAGGGGTGCGCCCGCTGGTGACGGTGGACGCGGACGGCACCGGGCGCGCCGAGATCCACGTCGACGTCGAGCGCTCCGGTCCGGACGGCGCCGGCGGGGACGTCCCCCTGGAGGTGGCCGCCACCGTGGACGGCCGCACCGAGCGCGTCACCGTACCCGCGGGCGAGACGGCCGCGACCGTCACCGTCACCGTGCCCCGCGCCCGCCTGTGGTGGCCCGCCGGATACGGCGACCAGCCCCTGTACGGCCTCACGGTGACCCTCGGCGCCGCCGGGGAGGCGGGCTCCCGGGAGCCGCTGGACACCTGGGAGCGCCGCATCGGCTTCCGGAACGTCACCGTGGACACCGCGCCGGACGAGATCGGCACCCCCTTCACCGTCGTCGTCAACGGCAGGCCCGTCTTCGTCAAGGGCGCCAACTGGATCCCCGACGACCACTTCCTGACCCGGGTCACCCGCGAGCGGATCGAGCGCCGCGTGGACCAGGCCGCCGGTGCCCATATGAACCTGCTGCGGGTGTGGGGCGGCGGCATCTACGAGACCGAGGACTTCTACGACGTCTGCGACGAGCGCGGCGTCCTGGTCTGGCAGGACTTCCCCTTCGCCTGTGCCTCCTACCCGGAGGAGGAGCCGCTGTGGAGCGAGGTGGAGGCCGAGGCCCGCGAGAACGTCGCCCGCCTCGCCCCGCACCCCTGCCTGGCCCTGTGGAACGGCGCCAACGAGAACATGTGGGGCTTTCGCGACTGGGGCTGGCCCGAGCGGCTGAAGGGCCGCACCTGGGGCCTGCGCTACTACACCGAACTGCTGCCCTCCATCGTGGCCGAACTCGACCCGACCCGCTTCTACAGCGCCAACAGCCCCTACAGCCCCGGCGCGCCGGTCGACGGGACCCACCCCAACGACCAGGACCACGGCACCCGGCACGAGTGGGAGGTGTGGAACCGCGTCGACTACACCCACTACCGCGACCACATCCCGCGGTTCTGCTCGGAGTTCGGCTTCCAGGGCCCCCCGACGTGGGCGACCCTGACGAAGTGGGTCCACGACGAGCCGATGACGCCGGCCTCGCCCGCCTTCCTGCTGCACCAGAAGGCCGAGGAGGGCAACGACAAGCTCGCCCGCGGCATGGCCCCCCATCTGCCCGAGCCGGGCGGCTTCGAGGACTGGCACTGGGCGACCCAGCTCAACCAGGCCCGCGCGGTCGCCTTCGGCATCGAGCACTTCCGCTCCTGGTGGCCGAGGACGGCCGGGTCGGTCGTCTGGCAGCTCAACGACTGCTGGCCGGTCATCTCCTGGGCGGCGGTGGACGGTGACGAGCGGCCCAAGCCGCTGTGGTACGGGCTGCGCCACGCCTACGCCCCCCGGCTGCTGACCGTCCAGCCCCGCGACGGCCGGCCCGCCCTGATCGCCGTCAACGACCACGACGAGCCCTGGAGGGGCGAGCTGCTCCTGGAGCGGCAGACCTTCGCGGGCGTCGTACTGCGGAGCGTTAAGCTTTCCCTCGACGTGCCGCCCCGTTCGGTCACCCGCACCGAACCGGACACGTCACTGGTCAGCCCGGACGACGCCCGCAGGGAGGTGCTGGTGGTCACCGCACCGGACGCGCGCGCCGTGCACCTCTTCGCCGAGGACGTGGAACTGGACTACGACCCCGCGCCGCTCAAGGCGGAGGCCGTCGCCGTGCCGGGCGGCTACCGGGTGGACGTGAGGGCCTCGTCGTTCGCGCGCGACATCGCGATCCTGGCCGACCGGGTCGCCCCCGACGCGGTCGTGGACGAGATGCTGGTGTCCCTGCTCGCCGGGGAGAGCCGGTCCTTCACCGTGCGGACCGGGGCCGACATCGACCCCGCCGCGCTGACGGAGCCGCCGGTGCTGCGCTCCGCCAACGGCCTGCGCGCTCCGGTGGTGCGGTCTGAGTGAACGCTTCGGAACACACCGGGACGGCGGGCGCCGGCTTCTCGGGAGCCGTCGGGCTGGTGCTCGCGCGTCCCGCGCGGCTGCTGGGCATCGAGCCGTTCTTCATGGAGTTCATCGCCGGCATCGAGGAGCGCCTCGCCGAGCGCGGCCTGTCCCTCCTGCTGCACGTCGTGGCGGACCAGGAGGCCGAGATCGCAGCCTACCGCCGCTGGGCGGAACGCGGGCTGGTCGAGGCGGTGGTGGTGGTCAACCGCACCGTCGGCGACCGGCGGCCGGCGGTACTGCGTGAACTGGAACTGCCCGCGGTCCTGGTCGGCGCGGGCAGCGGTGACGACACACCGGTGCCCGCGGTCCGCACCGACGACGCGGGGCCGGTGCGCGAGGCGCTGGCGCACCTGCTCGACCTCGGCCACCGCCGTATCGCCCGGGTCAGCGGCCCGGCGGGCCTGCTGCACACCCGGGCCCGCACCGGGGCGCTGGTCGAGGGGTGCCGGAAGGCCGGCATCGAACCGGTGGTCGTCGAGGGCGACTACTCCGACGAGTCGGGGGCCAGGCTCACCGCGGAACTGCTGCGCCGGCCGGAGCCGCCCACCGCGATCCTCTACGACAACGACGTGATGGCGGTCGCCGGGCTGGGCGCGGCCAAGGAGGCGGGCGTCGCCGTTCCCGGGCGGCTCAGCCTGATCGCCTGGGACGACTCGACGATGTGCCGCCTGGCATCGCCGCCGCTGACCACCATGAGCGTGGACGTGCACCAGTACGGCGTGCTGGTGGCCGAGTCGGTGCTGGAACTGGTCGACGGCCTCCCGGTCGCCGAGCGGTGGTCGCCCACCGCCCGGTGCGTACCCCGGAGCAGCACCGCGCGCTGCGCCGTCCCCTCCACCGCCTGACGCCGAGCGGCGCCTCCCGGCACCGGGACGGGGGCGCGGGGAGGCCGGAAACGGAAGACCTCCGGGGAGGAGGCCCTTCTCACGGGCCTCCTCCCCGGAGGTTCTCATGGATCCGGACGTGGCCGGCGGCGCGGTCAGCGGCTGCCGTGGTGCTTCTTGCCGTGGTCCTTCTTGGAGTGGTGCTTCTTGCCGTGGTCCTTCTTGGTGTGGAACTGGTGCCCGTTGACGCAGGTGTTGCCGAAGGCCGGGTTCAGCAGACCGACGATGTTGGCGGTGTTGCCACAGGCGTTGACCGGGATGTGGACCGGCACCTGGATGACATTGCCGGAGATGACGCCCGGGGAGCCGATGGCGGCGCCCTGCGCCCCGGCGTCGGCGGCGGCGACTCCGGCGGAACCGGCCAGAGCGGCACCGGCGGCGGCCGTCACGGCGACAGCCTTGGCAATACGCGACATGAAGAGTCACTCCTTATAGCGAACAAATACCCATCCGCCCGACTGGAGGCGGTGGTGCCGTGACCAACGCCCGACCATTCCGGAGGTCACCACGATTAGGCCGAATGGTGGTCAAACGGCAGCCCGGAGGCGGCCCGAACGGCCCCGGCCGCCTTCGGCCCCGGCCGTTTCGCCGGCAGGTGCCCGGGTACCGGAACCCGGCCCGGAGCACGATCGAGGAGGCCCGATGAACGCGCACGGCGATTCCCCCGCTCGCGTCGCGGTGGTCACGGGCGCGGACTCGGGGATCGGTCGCGCCACCGCCGTACGACTGGCCGAGCAGGGGATGGGAATCGGCATCACCTGGCACGAGGACGAGCAGGGCGCCCGGGAGACGGCCGAAGAGGTCCGCTCCCACGGACGCCGGGCCGCCGTCGAGCGGATGGACCTCACCGACCTGCCCGCCGCGGCGGACGCGGTCGACCGCCTCGCCGACGAACTCGGCAGGATCGACGTCCTGGTGAACAACGCCGGCACCGGCACCGCCATCCCCTTCCTCGACATCGGCCTCGACACCGTCCGGCAGGTCCTCGACGTCGACCTCGTCGGCCCCTTCCTGTGCGGGCAGCGCGCCGCCCGCCGTATGATCCGGCAGGGCGAGGGCGGCAGGATCGTCAACATCACCAGCATCCACGAGCACCAGCCGCGGGTGGGGGCCGCGCCCTACTGCGCGGCCAAGGGCGGACTCGGCCTGCTCACCCAGGTCATGGCCCTGGAACTGGCCGCCGACAGGATCACCGTGAACGCCGTCGCGCCCGGTGAGACCGCCACGCCGATGACCGGCCGGCAGGACACCGACGTGACCACCGAGAAGCGGCCCGGCATCCCCGCGGGACGGCCCGGCGACGCCCGTGAGGTGGCGGCCGTGGTCGCCTTCCTCGCCGGGCCGGACGCCGCCTACGTCACCGGTGCGTCGTGGGCGGTGGACGGCGGCATGCTCCGGATGGGACCGCAGGCCGGCTCCCACCTGGAGGACGACTCCTGGCGCCGTCCCTGAACCGCTCCCGCCGGGGACGGCCGTTGCTCCGGTTGGTGGACGCCGGTTTCCCCCAGGCGCCGTGAGAGGGCAGCATCGGTCCGGGGCGGTCCGGTCAGGAAGACAGCCCGGACAGGAAAGCCCGGATGGGACAACCCGGACAGGGCAACCCGGACAGGACGGCCCGGCAGAACGGCCTGACAAGACGGCCCGGACGAGAGACGGTGTGGTGATCGGCCGTGACGGAGACCGAGCGCGTGCCGCAGGGCGCGCCCTGCTGGGTCACCCTGCTGGTTCCCAGCCTGGAAGCCGCGCAGAACTTCTACGGCGAACTCTTCGGCTGGCGGTACCGGCCGGGCTCGCAGCGGCTCGGCCACTACGTGGTCGCGCTGGCCGGGGACGTCCCGGTCGCCGGGCTGGGCGAGACCAAGGACAGCCTGCGCACCCTCACCGCCTGGACCGCGTACTTCGCCTCCGACAGTGTCGACGCCGCGGCCGGGCGGGTGCGCGAACGAGGGGCGACCGTCGCCGTGGGACCGGTGCGGTTCGCCTCCGGCCGGGTGGCGTGGGCGGCCGACCCGGCGGGGGCGGTCTTCGGGATCTGGGAGGGCGGCATCGACCCGGAGTGGCAGGCCGGGAGCAGGATCAACGCCCCCTCCTGGCTGGAACTGCTCACCCGCGACGCCTTCGCCGCCGCGCTCTTCTACGGTGAGGTGTTCGGCTGGGACAAGGGCGATCCCGAACGCTACGACGTCCACTACGAGCACGACCGGGTGATCCTGCGCATCGACAGGCGCACCGTGGCGGGACTGAGCGGCGGAGCGGTGGAGGACGCGCCCGATCCGCAGGTGCGGCCGCACTGGCACGTCCACTTCCGCGTCGATGACGTGGACGCGGCGGCGGTGAAGGCGGAGGCGCTGGGGGCCGAGGTGGTCTCCGCCCCGGCCGACACCCCCTCGGGGCGGCAGGCGGTCGTCCGGGATCCGCAGGGCGCCCTGTTCTCGGTCGAGAACAGGGCGCCCTAGGGGCGTCTGTGCGATGTCGTGTTCGGCCGGCCGCCGACCGAACACGCCCGGCCTCGCGCCACCGCGCGGTCTGCCCCGGGCCGCCGGATCCGGAACGGAAGGGCCGGTCACGACGTCGCGCCGCCTCCGGGGCCCCAGGCGCCCTCGCCGTAACGGCCGAGGTGGCGTCGCAGGCTGAGCTCCAGATGGTCACGCATGGCCTGCGCCGCCAGTTCGGGGTCGCGCCGCAGCACCGCCTTCAGGACGCGGATGTGCTCCAGGACGGTGGCCGGGCTTCCGCCCCTGACGGCGCCGAGGCGGAAGAGATGCAGATGGGTGTGCAGCCGCTCCAGCGCCGCTGCCAGCAGGGGACGAGTCGACGTGGCGGCGAGGGCGTCGTGGAACTGCTGGTCCAGCGCCGCGAAGCGGCCGTACTCGGCGTAGCTGTCGCCCTTGTCGGGCAGCCCCCTCATCTCCTCGATCACCGACTCCAGCCGGTCCAGCGCACCCCCGCCGATGTTCTCGGCCGCCAGGGCGGCAGCCCTCGGCTCCAGCAGCAACCGCACCTCGAACAGGTCCTCCACCCCCTGCCGGGTCAGCAGTTCGGTGGCCCGGTACCCGGACAGGGAGCGCTTGACGACGAGGCCGTCGGCCTCCAGCCGGGCCAGTGCCTCGCGCACGGGTGTCGGGGACACGTCGAGCGTGCGTGCCAGGGCCTCGATGCCGACGCGTGCGCCCGGGGCGATCTCATGGTCCATGACCATGGCCTTGACGTTCTCGTAGACACTGTCGGACAGCACCTGGCGGGGCGGTGACGCGGGCGGCCCGTCCGCCCCGGCCGCGTCACCGGAGACGGACGCGTCGTATGCCGACATCCGGATCTCTCCTCCACGCTCCGGAGCTGTGCCCGGGCCGTCCCCGGGGCCACCCGCCGTCAGTCTAACGGGACGGCGGGTGCGGACCTCACACGTCCGTGCGGACCACCACCACGAGGGTGCGCGGCCCGTGCACGCCCTCCACCCGCTCCAGTTCGATGTCGGAGGTGGCGGACGGCCCGCTGATCAGAGTCGTCGGCCGTTCGGGGACCAGCCGGGCCAGTGCCTCCGGGACACCGGCGGCCACCGAGGACAGCTCCACCACGCACACATGGACGTCGGGGACGAGGGACAGGGCACGGCGCCCCTGGCCGGCCGAGCCGTCGAGGAAGACCGTTCCGGTTTCGGCGCAGCCCGCCGCCGAGGCCGTCACGACCGCGTCGAGGGACTCCAGCCGTGCCACGGGGACATCGGCGCCGTCCTCCTCGGCGGTGCCGTCCCAGTCCGCGAGCCAGGACGGCTCGAGGCCGGCGGGCACTCCGATCCGGTGGGCGCCGAGCCCGTCGAGGACCTCCGCCAGGGTCGCGGCGGTCCCGGCGGCGGTACAGGCGTGGACGCGGGCCCCGTGGTCCACCAGCCGGTCGGTGAACAGTGCCAGGCGTTCGCCGTCCGGCAGGACACGGTCCCGCAGGTAGGCGCGTTCCACCGTGACGGTCGGCTGCGGGGCGATCTCCAGCGCGTCCCGTACACGGCCCAGCACCGTCTCGCGTGCGGTCACCGCTCCTCCTCGCCGGTGTCGCCGGTGTCGTCGGTGGTCTCGGGCACGGCGTCGGCGAGGGCGCGGCGGCCCGCGTCGGAGGCGTACCACTCCCGGAAGCTCCGCCGGGGTGGTGCGGGTGTGTCACGGCTGTCGCTCCAGCCGTCGAGGGGAGGCGGCAGGCGGGAGATCTTCCCGTCGCGCCCGGCGGCGACCCGGCCCAGCCGGGCGGCCTTCTGCGCCGCCGTGTACAGCTTCGGCCGGCTCATGACGGCGGCGGCGGCCCGCATGGCGAGTCGCTCGGCGGTCCGGCCGCTCCGTTCGGTGTTCTGGTGGCGCAGTTCCACCAGCAGCGACGGTATGTCGATCTTCACGGGACAGGCGTCGTAGCAGGCGCCGCAGAGTGTCGAGGCGTACGGAAGCGACGCGTTCGGGTCGTTCTCCGCCTCGTGCATGCCGGCGAGCTGCGGGGTGAGCACGGCGCCGATCGGGCCGGGGTAGGTCGACCCGTAGGCATGCCCGCCGACCCGCTCGTACACCGGGCACACGTTGAGACAGGCCGAGCAGCGGATGCAGCTCAGCGCCTGCCTGCCGACGGCGTCGGCGAGCGCGGCGGTGCGTCCGTTGTCGAGCAGCACCAGGTGGAACTCCTGGGGGCCGTCGCCCGGTGTCACGCCGCTCCACAGCGAGGTGTAGGGGTTCATCCGTTCGCCGGTGGAGGAACGCGGCAGCAACTGGAGGAAGACCTCCAGGTCGGCGTAGCGCGGCAGGACCTTCTCGATGCCCATGAGCGTGATCAGGGTGCGCGGAAGCGTCAGGCACATGCGGCCGTTGCCCTCGGACTCGACCACCGACAGGGTGCCGGTCTCGGCGATCCCGAAGTTGGCACCGGAGACGGCGACGGGGACGGTCATGAACTTCTCGCGGAGACAGGCGCGGGCGGCGGCCGCCAGTTCCGCGGGCACGGAGGTCAGTGCGGGATCGACGCCTGCCATCCCATCGAGGAAGATCCGGCGGATCTCCTCCCGGTTGCGGTGGATCGCGGGAACCAGGATGTGGGAGGGCCGGTCGTCCGCGAGCTGCACGATCAGCTCCGCGAGGTCGGTCTCGTGCGCGGTGATGCCGTGACGGCGCAGGTGTTCGTTGAGGCCGATCTCCTGGGTGGCCATGGACTTGACCTTGACGACTTCCCGGCTGCCGGTGGCGGCGACGAGATCCCTGATGATCCCGTTCGCCTCCGAGGCGTCCCTCGCCCAGTGGACGGTGCCTCCGGCCGCCGCGACGTTGGCCTCCAGCCGTTCCAGCAGCTCGGGCAGCCGGCTCATGGCGTCGGCCTTGATCGCCGCGCCGGCGGCGCGCAGCTCCTCCCAGTCGGGCAGCTCCTCCGTGGCGGCCAGGCGTTTGGCACGGATGGTGTGCGTCGCCCTGCGGAGGTTGTCACGGAGCTGCCCGTCGCGCAGCCCGGCCACGGCCGACTCGGGGAACGTGCGCTCGCCGCGCAGCCGGCCCTCGCCGTAGGGGGCGCGGGGAGGGGGTGCGGGCATGCCGAGGAAGGTGCTGCTCATCGTGCGGCCTCCGACAAGGGGTACGGCGAGGTACGGGTGGCGGCGAGAATCTGGGCCAGGTGGAGCGCGAGGGTTCCGGAGCGGATCCGGGACAGGCCGCCGCCGATGTGCATCAGGCACGACGTGTCCCCGGCGGTGCACACGGACGCCCCCGTGGACATCACCCGGTCGACCTTGTCGGCCAGCATCGCGGAGGATGTCGCGGCGTTCTTGACGGCGAAGGTGCCGCCGAAGCCGCAGCAGGCGTCCGCCTCGGGCATTTCGGCCAGGTCGATGCCCTCGACGGCTCTCAGCAGCCGCAGCGGTTTGTCGCCCACACGCAGCATACGCAGCGAGTGGCAGGTCGGGTGGTAGGTGACCCGGTGCGGGAAGTACGCCCCCACGTCCACGGTTCCCGCGACGTCGACCAGGAATTCCGACAGCTCGTAGGTCTTGCCCTCGACGGCCGCGACCCCGGCGCGCAGGGCGGGGTCGCCGTACCGTTCGGCGACCATCCGGTGCTGGTGGCGCACGCATCCGGCGCACGAGCCGGACGGCATCACGACGGCGTCGATGGCGCGGTCGCCGAACTGCTCGGCGAAGTCGCGTACCAGGGGCACCGGTTCGCGCTGGTACCCGGTGTTGATGTGCACCTGGCCACAGCAGGTCTGTTCCGGCGGGAACACCAGCTCGTGGCCGAGGCGGCTGAGGAGCAGCGCCGTCGCTCTCACCGCGTCGGGGAACAGGGTGTCTCCCAGACAGGTGGCGAAGAGTCCGATCCGCATGAGGACCTCCACGAATCTACTTGTGGTCCGACCATATGCCGAGCGCAGTGAGTGCGTAAAGGGTGGACCGAATTTTGGTCGGACCATACATGTTCTCGTCGTCGGAGGACAGGGGCCGGGTTCGGACGCGCTGCTCCGGGACTTCGGTGACGGGCGGCGTGCCCCGAGCCGCCCTTGAGAGGGGAGAGTGAGGGACCGGTGGCCCGGCGCCGTGGGGACACCGCACGACACCCGGTGTGACCTGGGCCTCGGCCCCGCTTCGGAGGCCGAGGCCCGGCGGCGTTTCCCGGTGCTAGGCCGTGCCGGTCCCCTCCGGGCGCACCAGGGCGCCGTGGAATCCGCGGATGTGCCGCTCCACCAGGTCGGCGGCCGCGGCCCCGTCGCCGGCCCGCAGCAGCCGCAGCAGCTCCGCGTGCTCGGCGTCGAGCCCCTGGGCCGTCGACGACCAGTCCGCCGAGGCCTCCTCCGCCCGGAGGATCAGGCCGCGCACGGACTCCCGTACGGCGGAGGTCAGCGTCGAGACGAGGTTGTTGCCCGAACTGCGGGCGATCAGCACGTGGAAGGCGGTGTCCAGCTCGTTGTAGGCGGCGGCGTCCGATCCCGCCTCGCGCATCCGGGCGAGCAGCGTCTGCGCCTCGGCCAGGTCCTCTTCGGACGCGCGGCGGGCGGCGGCCTCGAAGCTCGAGCGCTCCAGCACGACGCGGGCCTCGAGCACGTTCTCGAGGTCGTAACTGCCCAGGGCCAGATGGAGCCGCAGCACCCGGCCGAGGGCGTCGTCGGGATTCCGCACGATCCGTGCGCCCGTGTCCGGGCCGCGCCCCACGTTCGCGACCAGCACCCCGATGGCCTCCATCACCCGCAGCGCTTCGCGCAGCGCGGACCGGCTGACCCCGAGTGCCGACGCCAGCTCCCGCTCCGGCGGCAGCCGGTCGCCCGCCCTGAGCTCACCCGCGAGCACCCGCTGCTCGATGCTCTCCAGCACCAGCTCGTGCGTGCGCGACCGGCGCACGGGTTGCCACTGGGCCGTCACCGGCGCCTCCCCGTCTCGAACACACGGAGCATGGCCTGCATGCCCGCCCGGGTCATCGTAACTGTGGTCCGATCAATGCGCGGACCGTCGGGGGCGACACCGGAGACCGGAGGTGCTCTCATGCGCCCGGCGGAAGCCCGGCCCGGTCAGCCGTCCGTCTCCTCGCCGAGGGCGAGCAGCCCCTGCCCGACCACGGCGTCCAGCGACAGGGTGCGGTAGCCGACCGTGTCGAACAGGACGGTGATCCGGTCCTCCTCCTCGCTCATCACCAGGCCCTCGCCCCACTCGCGGTGGCGCACCCGTGCCCCGGCGCGGAACCGGCCCGCGTCCGGTCGCGGCCCCTCTCCGGCGCGGGGCACAGGCCGTTCGGGCAGGCCGCGTGCCCCGCGCTCCTCGTACCGCTCCGGCCCACGGCCGTCGCCGCCCCGCGTCCGCTCCCGTTCCTCCCCGGCCGCCGGGCAGTTGTCGCAGTTGCCGCAGGGCGGTTCGTACTCCTCGCCGAAGTAGCCCAGCAGGAAACGGCGGCGGCAGCCGGCGGTCTCGGCGTAGCCGCGCATCATCTCCACCCTCGACCGCTCCAGCCTGTGCCGCGCCTCGGCCAGCTCCGCCGCGCGGCCGACGGCCTCCCGGGGGCCGAGCTCCCCGGCGGGCGCCAGCTCGCCGCCGGGGGTGACGGCCACCGCCCCGGCCTCCTCCAGGAGGCTGACGGCGGCGGTGAGGCGGCTGGCGGACAACCCGGTCCGCTCGCGCACCCGCGCCACGGGCAGCGGGGCGCCGCGGCCGCGCACCGCCTCGGCGACGTCGGTCAGCGTCCCGGTGTCGGTGTGCCCCGAGGAGAAGAACTTCTGCAGCCCCAGGTCCTCGGGCCGGTAGTGCAGCACGGCCAGTGCCGGGGCGCCGTCGCGGCCGGCCCGGCCGATCTCCTGGTAGTAGGCGTCCGGCGAGCCCGGCACGGAGGCGTGCAGCACGAACCGCACGTCCGGCTTGTCGATGCCCATTCCGAAGGCGGAGGTGGCGACCACCACGTCCAGCCCGCCGCCGAGGAACGCCTCGTGGGCGCGGGAGCGCTCGGCCGGCCGCAGGCCCGCGTGGTAGGCGAGGGCCGACAGGCCGAGCTCCGCCAGCTGCCCGGCGTACTCCTCCGCCTCCCGGCGCGTGGCGGTGTAGACGATGCCCGGCTTGGGCTCGGTGGCGGCCCGCTCCACCACGGCCCGGCGCTTGTCCGCCCCGTCCAGGAAACCGCGCACCTCCAGGCGGAGGTTGGGACGGTCGAAGCCGGCGACGATCCGGGCGGGGCGCTCCATGCCCAGGCGCTCGGTGATCTCCTCGCGCACGGGAGGGGCGGCGGTGGCGGTCAGAGCGAGGACGGTGGGACGGCCCAGCCGCCGCGCCACGTGCCCCAGGCGGAGGTAGTCCGGCCGGAAGTCGTGGCCCCAGGAGGAGACGCACTGGGCCTCGTCGACCACGAACAGCGAGGGCCCGGTCCGTGCCAGCCGCTCCACCACCTCGTCCTTGGCCAGCTGCTCGGGGGAGAGGAGCAGATACTCCGCGTCCCCCTCGCGCACGGCCCGCCAGGCCTCGGCCGTCTCGCCCGTGCCCTGGGCGGAGTTGACCGCGACGGCCTTCGGGGCGTCCGGCGCCCCGCCTCCCGACAGCCCCTCGATCTGGTCCCGCTGGAGCGCGATGAGGGGGGAGACCACCACGGTGGGACCGGGCAGCAGCACCGCGGGCACCTGGTAGACGGCGGACTTCCCCGCGCCGGTGGGCATCACCACCAGCGTGTCCCGGCCGCGCAGCACCTGCTCCATGGCCTCGGCCTGGCCGGGGCGCAGCTCGCTCCAGCCGAATACCTCCGCGGCGACACGCTCCAGCCCGGCCCGGGCGCTGTCCTCCGCGTAGGTGGCCGCACCGCGGCCGGACCCGGTGGCGTCGTGCACGGCCTGCTCTCCTCTCGTACGCACGGGGCCGGGTGTGCGGAACGGCGCCCCGGCGCTCCGGCGGACGCGGCGGTGGCTCAGCGGGAGGCCCCGGCCAGCGCCCCGGCCCCGCGTTCCGGGCCGGGTTCCAGGTGGTAGACCGCGAAGGCGCGCCGGATGACCGGCTGGGCGACGTTGCGCACCCGCACCCCGCCGCTGGTCAGGCCGTGCTCGGTGCCCGCGTGGGCGTGCCCGTGGACGGCCAGGTCGGCGCCCGCCTCGTCCACCGCCTCGGCCAGCAGATAGCTGCCCAGGAAGGGGTAGATCTCCAGCGGCTCGCCGGCGAGGGTGTCGGGCACGGGGGAGAAGTGCGTCAGGGCGATCCGTACGGCGCACCCCCGCCGGTCCAGCTCCTCCAGCGAGGCCCGCAGGCCGTCCGCGCAGCGGCGGGTGTAGCGGATGAACTCCTTCATGACCGGCTCGCCGAACTCGCCGCCGCTGCGCCCGGCGAACCCTCCGCCGAAACCCTTGGTCCCCGCGACGCCGACACCGGTGCCGTCCACGTCCACGACCGTCCCCTCGCCCTCCAGGACGGTCACGCCCGCGTCCCGCAGCACGGCGGTGACCTCCTCGGGGCGCTCGTCCTGGTGGTCGTGGTTGCCCAGCACGGCGATCACCGGCACCCGCAGGCCCGTGACCTCCTCGGCGACGACACTCATCTCCTCGGGCGTGCCGTGGCGGGTCAGGTCCCCGGCGAGCAGCAGCAGGTCGGCGCAGTCGGGCAGGGTCTCAAAAGCGGGGCGCAGCACTCCGCCGCTGTCCGGTCCCATGTGGATGTCACCCACGGCTGCGATGCGGATCATGCCAGCTCCTCAGGACGGTCGGGGGCGGTGGGGTCGGCCACGACGATGTCGGTCCGCACCGGTGTGCCGCCCAGTTCCTCCTTCGCGACGCGCACGACGGTGTCGCGGCACTCGGCGGTGGGGACGGTGCCGCTGACGACCACCGCGCCGCCGTGGGACTCGATGCGCATGCCGAGTTCGGCGACCTCCTCGCGCACGAGCCTCTCCTGCAGGTGGGCGATGCGGTACTCGGTGTTGTCCGCGCCGCTTCCCCGGTCGCCCCGGCCGGTGTCAGGGTCCGTCATGGCCGTCCTCCGCGGTCGTCGTCCTCCGGTGAGATGACCTGCAGACGTTCCAGCAGGTAGAGAAAGGCGTCCGGCATCGGCGCCGCGCCGCACTCGCGCCGCACCCGGGACCAGTCGACCTTCTCGCGCAGGGCCCGCGCGATCGGCAGCACGGCACCGAAGTCGCAGTGGTGCTCGGTGAAGGCGTTCAGCAGGCTGGCGAGCAGGTCGGTCACCGACAGCACGGGCATGCGGACCGACTCCACGGGCAGTTCCCCCGCCCGCCCCAGCAGTTCGCGGGTCACCGGCTGCCGTGCCAGCTCGAAGATCAGATCGATGTCCTGGCCCATGCACCGGGCCTTGAGCAGCCAGTCCTCCGGCGGGGTGTACACCTCCAGCCCGGCGTCGCGAAGCGTGGCGGCCACCGCGTCGGCGTCCTCGGGCAGGACGCAGAAGTCGGCGTCGTGCTGGAGGTTCCCCGGGCCGCCGTGGGCGTAGACGGCGACGCTGCCCGCCAGGGCGAAGGGATGCCCCGCGCCCTTCAGCAGGGAGGCCACCTGCTTGGTGGCCTCCAGAATGGCCTGGGTGAGGTTCGGGGGCAGCTCATCGAGTCCCGCGTCGGCCTCCGGCCCCTGCCGGCCGTCCTGCCGGCCGCCCTGTCCGCCGCCTGGCCCGGTCGCCGGGCGCGGGGCGGTCGGCGCGTTCCGCTCGGCCGGTGCCGCCTCGCCCGGATACTCGGTCACAGTCACTCCGCTCTCCAGGTCGTCTCGTCGTTCCCCACCGCCGTGACACCGCGCCGCCGTCCCGGTGGACCGCCGGGGTCGCGGTCGGCGGGCGCGAGGTGCCGGCCCGGCCTCCTCGGCCGTACGGCCGAGGAGGGGCCGGAGGCTTCCACGAGAGGACCGGTACCCGCCGTCGTCCGTTCGATACCGGCCGATACCGGGCGCACCGGGGCGGACGGGCGGGGCGGACGGACCGGCGGGCGGGTGCGACGCGGCGTCCGCGGGCGCGCCCGCCTCTTCCGGAACGGCCCCAACTCCCTGCCATGCGGCGGAAGTTTCGGGGAACACCTCATCTGACGGAGTCTCCCGCCGCCGACGGAGGTGCACGCAGATGGTCCGCCCCGACAGGTCCAAGTCCTCCCCGAGATGGATCGCCCCGCTCCTCGTGGTGGTCCTCCTGCTGGCCGGAGCGCTGCTGGCCGGGCAGCTCCGCCTCCTGCCCGAACTGGGGAACCCGTTCGCCACCGAGACCGAGGACCGCACCGGCCCCGCGGTGCTGAAGTCCCTCAGGGACATGAGCCGTTACGAGGGCGCCTCCGGTACCTTCCAGGTCGTCGTCGACCTGGACAAGGACGCGAAGTTCCTGCCGGACGCGGTACGCGGCAGCCGGACGCTGTTCGTCGGCACGGGCAGCGTCGGCGCGTACGTGGACCTCGGCGGTCTCGGTGAGGAGGCCGTCACGGTCACCGACGACCGCAGGGGCGCCGCGGTACGGCTGCCGCACGCCCGGCTGGAGAAGCCCTCGCTGGACGCCGAGCGCTCGTACGCCGTCACCAAGGAACGCGGCCTGCTCGACCGGCTCGGCGACCTCTTCTCCGACAATCCGGGCGACGAGCGGGAGGTCCACCGGCTCGCGGTCGAGCACATCGGCGAGGCCGCGAAGGAGAGCGGACTGGCGAAGCGGGCCGAGGCGAACACCGAGGACATGCTGGAGAACCTGCTGCGTTCCCTGGGGTTCGAGCAGGTCTCGGTGACCTTCGGAGAGGAAGGGGGCGGGCGCGGCTGAACGCGGGTGCCGGTGTGCCCCGTCCGGCACGGGGCGGTCGCGGGAGGCCGCCCGGCCGGGGAGCCTTCCGCCGTTCCCTCCGGGAAGCTGCCCCGCTATCGTACCGACCGGCTGGTAGGTGGCACCCGCCCGGCGGGCCCCGCACGGCCCGGCGACGGGCGGCGTACCGCCCGACGGCCGCGGAAGCCGACCGCCCCGGCCCCGGCCGGGCCCCGCCGAGGAGGAACACATGCCGCGTGCCCTGTCCAACGGGATGGAACTGGAGTACGACACCTTCGGCGACCCGGAGGGGCCGGTGCTGCTGCTCATCATGGGGCTCGGCGCCCAGATGACCGCCTGGCACCCGGAATTCCGCGGGATGCTCGCCGACCGGGGCTTCCGCGTCGTCCGCTACGACAACCGCGACTGCGGTCTGTCCACATTCCTGGACGGCTGCCCGCCCCCGGACTTCCGGGCCGTCCTGGCGGGCGACACCTCCACCGCTCCCTACCGCATCGCCGACATGGCCCGGGACGCCGCGGGCCTGCTCGACGTCCTGGAGGTCGAGGCCGCACACATCGCCGGAGCCTCGATGGGCGGCATGATCGCCCAGCAGTTCGCGATCGACCACCCGTCGCGGGTACGCTCGCTGTGCTCGATCATGTCCACCACCGGGGACCGCTCCGTCGGCCGGGGCACTCCCGAGGCGCTGGCCGCGCTGGCGGCACCACCGCCCCGCGACCGGCGGGAGGCGGGGGAGCGGGGCGTGCGCTCGTTCTCCGTCATCGGATCGCCCGGCTACCCGGCCGACCCCGGGGAACTGCGCGAGCGTGCCGAGGCCGCCTACGACCGCTCCCCCCGGTCCGACGGCTTCGCGCGCCAGTACGCCGCGATCCTGGCCTCGCCCGACCGCACACCGCACCTGCGGACCGTCACCGCTCCGGCGCTGGTCGTCCACGGCGCCGACGACCCCCTCGTCGACCGCGCCGGCGGCGAGGCGACGGCAGCCGCGATCCCCGGCGCCGAACTCCTGATGGTCCCCGGCATGGGACACGACCTGCCCGAACAGCTCTGGCCGCTCCTCGCCGACGCCATCGCCCGCAACGCCGCCCGCGCGGATGACCGCGTCACCGCCCCCGGTGCTCCCGCCTCTTGCGGCACCGCCTCCCCGGGCTCCGCGGCGGGCGGCCCCGGGCACGGCGGCTGAAGCCCCTCACGGCCCCCTGTGCGCGGGAGCTGTGCCTGGAGTGCCCCGGGGACGGGGAGAAGTGGGTGACCGAGCCCCGGAAGCCGATCACACCGGCCCGGCCCCGTACGACGACGTCGTCCGCTCCCGCCCCGCCACAGGGGCGGGAGAAGGCACCGGCACGCCGCGCGAGCCGGTCACGGCCAGGACGTCTCGCTGCGCGGCACCACGACCACCTCGGGTATCACGCTGCCCTCGGGGACCGCCAGCGCGCACATGACCGCGTCCGCCACGATGTCGGGGCTCTGCAGCTTGGAGGTGTCCGCGTCGGGGAAGCGTTCCGTCACGAACGGGGTCTCCATACCCCCCGCGACCACCCCGGTGACCCCGATGCCGGCGCAGTCGCGCTGCGCCTCCTTGAAGAGGGTGTGGGTGAAGGCGCGCAGCCCCGACTTGCCGGCCGAGTACGGGCCGGCCTCGGTCCAGGTGCGGTTGGACGCGGTGGACAGGATGTTGACGATGTGTCCGCCGCCGCGGGCGACCATGCGCCGGTAGGTCTCCAGGCACATGTACATCGGCCCCAGCAGGTTGGTGGAGACCACCCGGGTGACCTCCTCGGCGGACAGGTGCTCGATCGGCTTGGAGACGTCCACGGCCGCGTTGTTGACCAGGACGTCCAGTGGCCAGGACGCCTCGTCCAGCCCCCGGAAGGCCACCCCGACAGCCTCCGGGTCGCGGACGTCCACCTCCATGAAGCGGACGTCCGCGCCCTCCTCCTCGCTGAGCCGGGCGCAGAACTTCTCGCCCTCCCCGCGGCGTACGTCCACCACCCGCACAGCGGCCTCGGCCCGTGCGAGACGCCGGGTGATGGACGCGCCCAGACCGCGGGCGCCGCCCGTCACCAGTGCGTTCCTGCCCTCCAGGTCCAGCCGTACCGCTTCGCCCACGGTGCTGCCTCCTCACTCGGCCGCTGCGGCCGCTGCGGCGTCCGCGCCGGGTGCCCTTCCGGCAGAGGGCCGAAACGGGGGACGGGCGTCCGGCGGCGGACGGAAACCGCCCGTTTCACCCGTACGGAGCACCGCCGGGCCGGACCGCCGCGCGGCGGGGCGACGCCGGCGACGAGCTGCCGCACCTCCTGGCCTGGACGCTCGCCTGGACGGGGCCGGACGAGGAGGTGCCCACCGACGGCACGGTGCCCGGACCGGGGGTGCTCAGCGGGGGGCGAGGCGCGCCGGCCGCCCGAACAGGGGGAACAGCCGCGTGGTGTCCAGGAAGGAGTTGAGCGCGGTGATCCGGCCGCCGGACACCTCGACGACCTGCAACGCCCAGGGGGAGAAGCCGCCGTCCGGATCCGGCCGGTACTGCCCGAAAGCCCGGCAGCCGTTCGCCGTGACCGGTACCAGGCGTGACCCCCGGCAGCCCGCGCCGTGCCCGGTGAGCCACGCCCGTATCTCGTCCCGGCCGCGCAGCCACAGCTCGTAGGGCGGCATCGACAGTGTCGCGTCGTCGTGCAGCACAGCGGTGAGGGCGTCGAGGTCGTAGGACTCGAAGGCGCTGACGTAGCGGGCGAGGAGAGCGCGCTGCTCCTCGTCCATCGGATCCGTGCTCCCGCCGGCGGTGATCTCGGCGGAGGCGAGCGTGGCGCGGGCGCGCTGGAGCGCGCTGTTGACCGACGCGACCGTGGTGTCCAGCAGCTCGGCGACCTCGCTCGCCCGCCAGGCGAGCACCTCGCGCAGGATCAGTACCGCACGCTGCCGGGGCGGCAGATGCTGGAGGGCCGCGATGAAGGCCAGCCGGACCGATTCCCGCGTCACGGCCGTCTCGGCCGGATCGCCGCCGGGCAGGATCCGGCCGCTCGGCATCGGCTCTATCCAGGTGGTCTCCGGGAGGGTTGGTCCGGGCGGATTCTCCGCTCCCGAGGGGGACGACAGGTCCATGGGGCGGGCGCGTCGCCCGCTGCCCCCGAGCATGTCCAGGCACACGTTGGTGGCGATGCGGTACAGCCACGACCGCAGTGAGGAACGGCCCTCGAAACGCTCCAGGGCGCGCCAGGCGCGCACCATCGTCTCCTGTACGGCGTCCTCCGCCTCGAAGGCCGAGCCCAGCATCCGGTAGCAGTAGCCCGTCAGCTCCACCCGGTGCCGTTCCAGCCGCAGCTCCGCCTGCTCCGGCTGAGCGGACTCGCGCGCGGCCGCGCCCTTCGTGCTGCCCGCCGTCGCGACGTCACTCATCGAGACTCCCTGTGACCCTTGCCCCTCGTCCGGGCCCTCCGCCCGGCGGCGGGGGAGCGGAACACTCACGGACCGGCCCGCCGAGGTTTTGGCCGACCGCTTCCCAGCAAACCACCGGCCACTGACAATCGCGCCCCGACGCGGCCCGGGTGCGCTCACACCTCCGCCCGGTCGGTGTCGGGACCGCGGCGGCGACGGCGGCCGCGGGGCAGCCGGAAACGGCGCTTGAGCTCGTACAGCACCGGGTGCCGGTCCCGCTCCTCGCGGGTGTAGCGGTCCAGCTCCTCCGCCAGGCGCGTCGAGCGCTTCTCCACGTCCAGCTCGTCCAGCACCCGGTCGAACTCCGACAGCAGGGCCCCCAGCAGGTGCCACTGGCGCGGGTGCTCCTGGACGCGGGCGAGCAGCAGGTGCGCGACCCGCTCGCGCCCGGCGCGCCCGGCCTCCATCTCGGCCGCCAGCCGGTCCTCCGCCTCCTCGGAACTGGCGCTGTCGGTGCTGGTGACCAGGACGGCGAAGCTCTGCACAGCTCTGGCGACGTTGCCGAACAGCTCCTCCACGGCCTCGGCCACCTCGTGCGGGAACAGCGGCTCCTCCTCGCGCGCCCTGGCGAGGTCGGTGAGGGTCCGCGACATCGCGCGTATCACGGTGGTGCAGATCTCCAGGGTGTCCAGGCCCGTCCGCAGCACGACCCGGGACAGCAGCGCCTCCTTGACCCGGGGGTTCAGGCGCAGGCTCTCCTCGGCCTGTACGAGCGCGGCGTCGACCTGTGCGATGTCGTTGTCCAGCCGCCGGGCCTCGTGGAGCCGGGCGGCCGCCCGGTGCACCGGCGTCGGGACGCCCAGCTGCTCGCCCATGCGCAGCAGCAGCCGCCGCATCCGGTCGGCCAGGTCCACCAGTGCCTCCTCGGCGGGCTGCACCCACACCGGAGGCACGAACAGGAAGTTGAACAGCAGGCCGACCGCGGCGCCGATCAGGGTCTCCAGCACCCGGCTCAGCGCCAGGTCCGTGGCGTGGGACACCCCGAGCACCAGCATGGCGCTGATGGCCACCTCGGGGATGAAGACGCCGGCCCGCACCAGGTGCCCGACGGCCAGGGAGGTGAGGATCAGCAGGCCCAGACTCCACCAGCTCAGGCCCACCAGGACGCTGAAACCGACGGCGACCGTGACCCCGGTCACCACGGCGTTGACCCGGGTGATGCCGCTGGTGATCGTGGCGTAGAGGGTGACCTGGACGACCAGCAGCGCGGTCAGCGGGGCCAGCAGCGGGGCCCGGGCGTCGGTCAGCCAGAGGGCGGCGGAGTAGGCGAGCGTCGCGGCCGCCGTGGAGCGCAGGGCCTGGACGACCACCGGCTCCCTGCGCCGCCGCACCAGCTCGATCACGGGTTCGGGAACTTCAGGCACACTACGGCCCTTCCCGTCCGGGAAAGATCGATACCGGCTCTCCTCCCACCGTCCCACCCGGCTGTCCCTCCCACCGTCCCCCCGCGGTCCATGGCCGTGCCCCCGGCCGCCCGTCGCATCCCGCCCACCCGGGCGGAGTACGCCCGCCCGGCGGTGCGGAATGTCTGGGAAAGCGGGAACCGGGTAACCGGCAGTTCCGCGGCCCTGGCGTACGCGGGTGCGCGGTGCCGGCGCGGGCAGGGCGGGACACCGCGGCCGGCCGGGCGAGGAGGCGGTGAAGGGCAGTGGGACCAGCAGGGACGGAGGGGCGATGAGCGGGGCCGACCGGACGCGGGAGCCCGGTGTCCTGCGCGCGGTCTTCGACAGCCTGGGCGCGGGCGTCTACGCCACGGACGCCACGGGCCGCCTGATCGCAGCCAACCCCCGGGCCGAGCGGATGGTGGCGCGGCCGGCGGCGGAGATGCTGGGCCGCGACATGCACGACCTGCTGCACCGCGACGCGGACGGTGCGGAGATCCCCAGGGAGAGCTGCCGGATGTTCGCGGTCCTCGCCGACGGCCGCCCGCGTGAGGGGGGCGACGAGTACCTGCTGCGGGGTGACGGCACCACCATCCCGGTCATCTGGTCGGCCGCCCCGCTGGAGCTGTTGGGGGAACCGGCCGGACTGGTCCTCGCCTTCCACGACTTCAGCGTGCGCAGGGCCGCCGAGCGGCAGACGGCCGCCTACCTGGAGGCGCTGGAGGCCCTGACCGCCCGGCTGACCCTGGTGTCGGAGGTCTCCTCCGTCCTCATCTCCAGCCTGGACATCCCCCAGGTGCTCCGGAAGCTGGGCCGGATGCTGGTGCCGGACCTGGCCGACTGGACGGCGGTGGACGTGTTCACCGGGCAGCCGGAGGAGGTACGGCGCATCGCCGTGCACAGTGCCGCGGACCCGGCAGCGGCCGGTGAACTGGAGGGACCTCTGCCGCCGCCGGCGGCGGAGTCCGCGGGCGCGGGCCCGGTGCGCGCCCTGCGCGACGCCGAGACGGTCCTGCTGGACGCCGGGGACCTCGCGCGCGAACCCGACACGCCGCTCACGGTGGCCCATCGGCGGCTGTTCGACCGGTTCGGCGGGCACAGCGCCGTGGTGGTGCCGCTGCACAGCCGCCGCCAGGTCTTCGGCGCCTTCACCGCGGCGCGCACCGGCGACTCGCCCCCGTACACCGAGGACGAGGCGATGATGCTCGCGGACATCGGCCGCCGGGCCGGGCTGGCCATGGACAACGCCCGCCTCTTCGACCAGCAGAGGCATGTCGCCGAGACCATGCAGCGCCAGCTGCTGACCCCGCTGCCCCAGGTCGACCATCTGCGGATGGCCGCCCGCTACCGGCCCGCCCAGGTGGCGGCCGAGATCGGCGGGGACTGGTACGACGCCTTCCTGCTGGAGGACGGCGTCACCACGATGGTCATCGGGGACGTGGTGGGCCACGACCTCAGGGCCGCCGCCCACATGGCCGAGGTCCGCAACATGCTGCGCGCCCTGGCCTGGGACCGCATGGAGCCGCCCAGCGTGATCATGCGCCGTCTGGACGAGGCGATGACCAACACCAGCGACGCCCCCATGGCCACCGTCGTCTTCGCCCGGATCGAGGGCCGTGAGGGCGGGCCCTGGCGGCTGCACTGGGTCAACGCCGGGCACCCCCCGCCGCTGCTGGTCGCGCCCGGTGGCGGCACCCGCTTCCTGGAAGCCGGCCACGGCCCCCTGCTGGGCATGAGCGCGACCCTGAACCTGGGGCTGCACTGGCCCGACGCCCACGAGGAGCTGCCGCCGGAGGCGACGGTGGTGTTCTACACCGACGGCCTGGTGGAGAGCCGCACCAGGCCGATCGACACCGGCATGGAGCTGCTGTGCCGCCACGCCTCCGCCCTGGCCCGCCACGATCTGGAGGAGTTCTGCGACGAGCTGCTGGAGCGCATGGACCCCCGCGGCGACGATGTCGCCCTGTTGGCCCTGCGGCTGCCGCGGTACGGGGAAGGGGGCCCCGGAGACCTCACCCCGCCGCCGTCGCGCGGCGAACCGGCGCACAGCCCGGCGGACCCCTCCAGGTCGGCCCCGGGGGCCGAGGCGCTGGGCGCGGACGAGGTCTTCACGCAGGCGCCCCACGGAACCGACCGGCCGCCGCTGCCCTGAGGATCCCGGAACCCTCCGCCGTACGCCGGCCGCCCGCCCCCCGGAGGGAAGACGCCCCCGGGTGCGCATTTCCGCCGCAGCCCGGGGTACCGCGTGGCACGGCACGCACGGCCGGGAGCAGGCAGGGAGAGGAAGCGCATGGACCGGATCGCCGACATCTGGGGACCCCGCACGCCGCACGCCGGAGGGACGGTGTGGCCCGCCCGGGTCGACCGCCGTCTGGAGGAGGGGGTGGCGGAGGAGGACGTCGAGCGCTGGGTGCGCTCCGCCTGTGTGCTGTGCAGCAACGGCTGCGGCTGCGAGATCGCCGTCAGGGGCGGGCGCATGGTCGGGGTGCGCGGGGTGGCGACCGACGTGGTCAACCACGGTCGGCTGGGTCCCAAGGGTCTGTACGGGAGCTGGCCCTGGGCGAACAGCGCGGACCGGCTCACCCGGCCCCTGGTGCGCGAGAACGGCCGCCTGGCCGAGACCGACTGGGAGACCGCGATGGGCCGGATCGCCGGGGTCTCCCGGCGGCTGCTGGCTGAGAAGGGCCCGCTGTCCCACGGCTTCCACACCTCCGGCCAGCTCTTCCTGGAGGAGTACTACACCCTGGCCGTGATCGGGAAGGCCGGTCTGGGAACCCCCCACATGGACGGCAACACCAGGCTGTGCACGGCCACCAGTGCCGCCGCCCTCAAGGAGTCCTTCGGCACCGACGGGCAGCCCGGCTCCTACACCGACGTCGAGCACTGCGACGCGCTCTTCCTCTTCGGCCACAACATGCCCGAGACCCAGACGGTGCTGTGGACAAGGGTGCTGGACCGCACCCGCGCCGACGACCCGCCGAAGGTGGTGTGCGTGGACCCGCGCCGCACCAAGGTCGCCGAGGAGGCCGAGCGCACCGGCGGCGTCCACCTCGCGCCCCGGGTCGGCACCAACATGGCCCTGATGAACGGCCTGACCCGGGAACTCTTCGCGAACGGCCGGGTGGACGAGGAGTGGGTGGGGCGCCACACCCTGGGCGTGGAGGAGCTGCGCGAGACGGTGGAGTCCTGCACGCCCGAGGAGACCGCCCGGATCTGCGGCGTGGACGCCGGCGACGTACGGCGCGCGGCACGGATCTTCGGGGAGAGCGAGCGGGTGCTGTCCACCGTGCTGCAGGGCTTCTACCAGTCGCACCAGGCCACCGCCGCCGCCGTGGCCGTGCACAACCTGCATCTGCTGCGCGGCATGATCGGCCGCCCGGGCGCCGGTGTCCTCCAGATGAACGGCCAGCCCACCGCCCAGAACACCCGTGAGTGCGGCGCCGACGGCGATCTGCCCGGCTTCCGCAACTGGGGCAACCCCGCGCACGTCCGCGAGCTGGCGGAGCTGTGGAACGTCGACGAGATGACGATCCCGCACTGGGCCCCGCCCACCCACGCCATGCAGATCTTCCGCCACGCCGAGCAGGGTTCCATCGGACTGCTGTGGATCTCGGCCACCAACCCGGCCGTCTCCATGCCCGAGTCGTCCCGCGTCCGCAGGATCCTCGGCGGCGAGAAGTGCTTCACGGTCGTCCAGGACCTCTTCCTCACCGAGACCGCGGAGCTGGCGGACGTGGTGCTGCCCGCGGCCGGCTGGGGCGAGAAGACCGGCTGCTACACCAACGCGGGCCGCGTCGTGCACCTGTCCGACAAGGCCGTCGAGCCGCCCGGCGAGGCCAGGAGCGACCTGGACATCTTCCTGATGTACGCCGACGCCATGGACTTCCGCGACTCCGGCGGCGCCCCGCTGCTCAAGTGGCGCACCCCCGAGGAGGCGTTCGACGCCTGGCGCGAGTGCAGCCGCGGCCGTCCCTGCGACTACAGCGGCCTGTCCTACGAAAAGCTGCGCGGCCCCACCGGCATCCCCTGGCCCTGCGACGAGGAGCACCCCGACGGCACCGACCGGCTCTACGCGGACGGCGTGTTCAACACCGACCCCGGATACTGCGAGAGCTACGGCCACGACCTGCTCACCGGCGGCACGGTGACCCCCACCGAGTACCGGGCCGAGGCACCTGCCGGACGTGCCTTCCTCAAGGGCGCGGCCTACGTGCCGCCCCACGAGGAACCCGGTGAGGAGTACCCGCTGCTGTACACCACCGGGCGCACCGCCTACCACTTCCACACCCGCACCAAGACCGGCCGCTCCCGCGAGCTGAACCGGGCCGCGCCCGACGCCTGGGTGGAGCTGTCCGTCCCCGACGCGCGGCGGCTGGGGATCGCCGAGGGCGACCGGGTGCGGGTGGAGTCGCCGCGCGGGGCGATCGAGGTACGCGCCCGGATCGGGCATGTGCGGGAGGGCACGGTGTTCGCGCCCTTCCACTACGGCCGCTGGGACCCGGACGAGGCGGCGTCCGACGGCGCGCCCCGGCAGGCCAACGAACTGACCATGACCATCTGGGACCCGGTCTCCAAGCAGCCGTACTTCAAGACGGCCGCCTGCCGGGTGGTGAAGGCCGCCGGCGGCGACGGCCCCGCCCCCGCGCCCACCACGACCGCCTCCGAGCCGGCCGGCGCTCCCGTGCCGCCCACCCGGGGCGGGCCGGAGGCGGACACCTCCGCCGAGTCCGCCGCCACCCCCGACTACCCGGGCGACCCCGCCGCCGCCCCCGAGTACCCCGGCCACATCGCCGAGGTCGCCGCCCCGGGGAGGTCCTGATGTCCCACCTGGCCGTCTACGTGGGCCTGCTCCACCGCAGCGAGCGGACCCTCGCCGAGGCCCTGCGCACCGTGGGGGAGGGGCATGCCGCGGAGGCCGACGTGTACCACGTCTGCGACACCCTGGCCAGGATGAGCGAGGAGCACGTCCGCCGCCTGACCCCCGTCGCCCGCCGCTACGGCGAGCAGGCCGCCGGCGAGGACGTCGAGGAGCCCGAGCGGCTGCACGCCGACGGGCTCGCCGGGGTGCGGGAGGGGCCCGTCGGGCTGCTGCGCGACCTTCAGGACCTGTACGTGCTGGGCGCCCTCGTCCAGACGACCTGGACGGCCGTCGCCCAGGCGGCCCAGGGGGCGCGCGACCGCGAGCTGCTGGAACTCGCCCACCACTGCGAGGGCGAGACGGGCCGCCAGTTGTCCTGGCTCAACACCCGGCTGAGGGCGGCGGCCCCGCAGGCGCTGCTGGTCGCGGGCTGACCGCGAGCCGGCCCGGCCCGACCGCGCCCCGGCGCCGCACCGGCCGGAGGGGCCGCTCCCCACCCGCGGGGCGGATCACGGTTAAGGGGAACGGAGTCCGCGTTCGAGCGCGGCCCGCGCCGCGGCGACGTACGCCGAGGCGCGGGGCAGCTCGCGGAAGGCGTCGGCCATGGCCTCCAGTACCGCGGACAGGGCGTGGACGGGCAGGTTCCGGGCGGTCATGATCCGGCCCGTCCACGCGGTGAAGCCCTCGAACAACCCCGGATCGTCGACGTACAGCGCGGCCACCAGGTACTCCACGACGCGCTGGAGATCCTCGACGGTGTACTCCCACCGGCGTCCGGTGTACTCCCGCAGTTGCGGGAACCGTTCGGGCAGCACCGCCATCACGTCGTCGACGAGCCGACGGCGGGCCTCGTCGACCAGGGCGTGCTCGCGGTCGGCCAGATGCGGCAGCGCCTCCTCGGCGGTCGGGGGGAGCGCGGACGGGGGCGGGATGCCCGCCGCGAGGCGTTCGGCCGCGCCGCGGGCGCTGCCGGCCCAGCCGTCGGCGCCCAGCAGACGGGCGTAGCGGCCGTCCGGGCCGAACCCGGCGCCTCCCGCCAGTACGGGCACACCGGCGGCCCGGCAGGCGGTGACGGCCGCGTGGGCGACGGGCAGGCGTACGGGCAGGGAGCACGACAGGGCCACCGCGTCCGGGCCGGTGGAGTGCAGATGGGACACCAGTTGCCGGATGGACACATGGGCCCCGAGGAAGTCCACGTGCCAGCCGCGCAGCCGCAGCACCTCGGCGACCAGCCGGGCGGGCAGCGTGTGCCACTCGCCGTCGGCGCAGGCCACGGTGACCCGGCCGAGCCGGGCCGGGACCCGGGCCGCCGGATGGCCGGCGACCGCGGTGACGGCGCGGTCGCTGACGGCGGTGGCCGCGTGCTCCTGGGAGACGGTGAGCCGGTTCTCCGCCCAGCGCACGCCGACCTGCCGCTGCGCGGGCGCGATGACCTCCAGCAGGACGTCCTCGGGAGCGAAGCCCCGGTCCAGCGCCTCGGTGACCTGGGCGACGGCCCAGTGCTCGTCCGCGTTCTCCAGCGCCGTCCAGAAGTTCTCCATCCGGCTCCCGAGGGACTCCGCCCCCGGGCTCACCGGTCGTCTCCCGAACGGACGGTCCCGCCCACCGCGCTCAGCGGGGTGCGGTGGGCCGCGGTGACGGCCACCAGCGCGATGTCGTCGTGTTCCCGGCCCGCCAGCCACTCGGAGGTGAGCATCCCGACGCGCTCGACGACGGCCTGGGCGTGCAGGCCCGCGCAGGAGCCCAGCGCGTCGGCCAGGCGCTCCTCCCCGAACATCTCGCCGTAGGGCCCGCCCCTGGCCTCGGTGACGCCGTCGGAGTACAGCAGGCAGGTCTCCCCGGGCAGGAGGGTGGTGGAGCAGGTGGTCGCGGAAGCATCCGGCAGCACGCCGATCAGCGTGCCCGAGGTGCGGGCGGCCTCCACCGTCCCGTCGCGCCGCAGGATCAGCGGCGGCGGATGCCCGGCCGAGGTCAGCCGCAGGGTGACCCGGCCGGTGCCGGGGTCCGGGGCGCCGAACGAGGCGAGCACCAGAGTGACGAACCGGTTCTGGGGGCCGCTCAGCAGCGCGCGGTTGAGCAGGTCCAGCAGCCGTACGTGGTCGGACTCGACCAGCCGCAGCGCCGCGAGCGTGTTGCGGACCTTCCCCGTCAGAACGGCCGCCTCCGGGCCCTTGCCGGCCACGTCGCCGAGCACGACGTCGGTCTCCCGGCCGGGCCCGCCGGCCGGGTGCACGTCGTAGAAGTCGCCACCGACGCTCTGGGCGCCCTGGGCGGGTCGGTAGGCCCCGGCCAGCTCCACGCCCTCCGGATGCTCCAGTGTGGGCGGCAGCAGCTCACGCTGGAGCACGGCGACGGTGGCGACCTGCTCCGCGTAGAGCGCGGCGGCCGAGATCGCCGCACCGGCGCGGGCGGCGAAGATCCGCGTCACGGTGTCGTCCCCCGGGTCGGCGTCCTCGCTCCCGGCACGGCGCAGCAGCACCATCGCCCCGGCGATCTCGCCGCTGCCCGGCAGCGGGACGACCGTCGGCGAGGCCGGGCGGCCGAACCCCTCGGGCAGCAGCCACGCGGGGACCCGGCCGGGGTCGACGGACCGGAAGGACAGCGGCGGGAAGCCCGCCAGTGCCTCGGCCAGCCCCGGCATCTCCTCCGGGGACGCGGACAGGGTCTCCTCCTCCAGCCGCCCGTCGGAGACCGCCCGGGTCACCTCCGGGCGGCGGTCCCGCGACAGGCGGACCACGACGGCGGCGTCGGCGAGGTGGCCGGCCGCCAGCCGGGCGGTCGTCACCACGCACCTGCGCGGGTTGAGCGAGGCCTGGAGCCGGGCGGAGGCCCGGGCCAGGAAGGCGGTGCTCTCCCGTTCCGACCGCAGCGACCGCTCGGCGTCCTCCCGGCCGGTGACGTCCGACAGCCACCAGGCGGTGTGCCCGTCCGGCAGAGGAGCGGCGTGCGCGGTGAAGGCACGCCCCCGGAGGGGCCCGTGCGCCGTCGCTGCCGTAGTCGCCGTCTTCGCCCCGGACGTCTCGGCTGCCTCGGTCGTCTCGGCGTCCGGCCCGCCGTGTCCGCGGCCTGCGGCGGCGACCAGCCAGTCGGGCGCCATGCCTGTGTCCAGCGGGACCCCGGGGACGAGACCGGGCAGCAGGGCGCGCGCCGCGGCGTTCACCAGCGACACCCGTCCCCGCCGGTCCACCGCGACCACCGGCGCCGGCGCCGACTCGACCGCCGGCTCGGCCAGGCCGCGGTGATGCGGGGCCGCGGGCCCGTCACCGCCGCCGGTCCGGGCGTGGTCGTCCCCGGGGACGTCTGGGAAGAGAGGAGGGTTGCTCACGGAAGAACAGGGGCACGGCACCCGAGGTGCTCCGCCCGGTCCCCCCTTCGACGGTCGGCGCAGATGGACGGTTGCTCTCTGCCAAGATTCTCGCGGAGGGGGTGACGGGCGCAAACCCGTCCCACCACGCCCCCCGCCACCGGCCCGCGCGGGCCCCGACCGCCTCCACCTCCCTCCCGTACCCCCGGGCCGGGACCTCACCCCGGCTCCTGGGTGCGGGGGCCGCGGTCGGAGGCGGGCCACACATACGGCAGGCCGGCCGGCACACCGGGGAACAGGGGCGCGTAGTGGTCGGGATCCTTGCGGACCAGGGAGGAGCGGTGGCTGCGGTGGAAGGAGGGCTCGCCCAGCCAGGGCGGCAGCTCACCGGCCGCCCCCAGTTCCCCCTGGGAGCGGGGAACGGCGATGCCGGTCGCGTGCCGCAGATCGGTCAGCATCGTGGCCTCGCAGGTGTCGGCGCGCCCCGCCAGCCGCCAGTGGCGGCAGATCTCCATGCCGTAGCGGACCAGTGCCTCCTCGTAACCCGTCCACATGCGCACGGCCGGGTGCCGGGCCCAGCCGTAGCCGGGCACGGTCAGGGCACGCAGCGCCTGCAGGGCCTCCACCCGCTGCTTCCCCAGCCGCCGGGCGTCGAGCACACGGGCGGTCCCGGCGAAGTCGGAAAGCGGCAGGAACGTCTGCACGGTGTCCCATCCATCCCTTCCGTCCCCCGCGGCGCGGACTGCGATCATCGCAGTCCGCGCCGCGCGCCGCAGTCGGGAGGCGGCCGACCGGGTGCCCGGCCTACCGCCTCCCGGAGCACCGCCCGCAGCGCCGCCGGATCAGTCCTCGCGGGCGTCGACGACGCGGCGGATCTTGCCCACCGAGCGCTCCAGGGTCTCCGGATCGACGACGTCGACATCGACGGTGATGCCGATCCCGTCCTTGACGTCCCGGGCGATCGCCGCGGCCGCGTCCGTGCGCTGCTCGGGCCCGGCACCCGGGCGGGCCTCGACGCGTACGGTCATGTGGTCCATCCGGCCCCGGCGGGTGAGCCGTATCTGGAAGTGCGGTGCGACGCCGGGGACCCGCAGCAGGATCTCCTCGACCTGGGTGGGGAAGACGTTGACCCCGCGCAGGATGATCATGTCGTCGCAGCGGCCTGTGACCTTCTCCATGCGCCGGAAGGCCGGGCGCGCGGTGCCCGGCAGCAGCCGGGTCAGATCGCGGGTGCGGTAGCGGACGACCGGCAGGGCCTGCTTGGTCAGCGAGGTGAACACCAGCTCTCCCTCCTCGCCGTCGGGCAGCACCTCGCCGGTGACCGGGTCCACGACCTCCGGGTAGAAGTGGTCCTCCCAGACGTGCAGCCCGTCCTTGGTCTCCACGCACTCCTGCGCGACCCCGGGACCCATCACCTCCGACAGCCCGTAGATGTCCACAGCGTGCAGCCCGGCGCGTTCCTCGATCTCGCGGCGCATCCCCTCCGTCCACGGTTCGGCGCCGAAGATCCCGACCTCCAGGGAGGAGTCGCGCGGATCGACGCCCTGGCGCTCGAACTCGTCGAGGAGGGCGAGCATGTATGAGGGCGTGACCATGATGATTTCGGGCCGGAGGTCCAGGATCAGCCGCACCTGCCGGGCCGTCATCCCGCCGGAGGCCGGTATGACGGTGCAGCCCGCCCGCTCGGCCCCGTAGTGCGCGCCGAGCCCGCCGGTGAACAGGCCGTAGCCGTAGGCGACGTGCACCTTGTGCCCGGGGCGGCCGCCGGCGGCCCGGATGGAGCGGGCGACGACGTCCGCCCACACCTCCAGGTCGTCCTCGGTGTAACCGACCACGGTGGGGCGTCCGGTGGTGCCGCTGGAGGCGTGCAGCCGGCGCACCCGCGACATCGGGACGGCGAACATGCCGTAGGGGTAGGTGTCGCGCAGACCGGCCTTGGTGGTGAACGGGAAGCGCGCGAGGTCTGCCAGGGAGCGGCAGTCCTCCGGCGTGACGCCCGCCTCCTCGAAGGCGTGCCGGTAGTGCTCCACGTTGTCGTACGCGTGCCGCAGGGTGGAGCGGAGCCGGTCGAGCTGGAGGGCGCGCAGCTCCTCGCGGTCCATCCGCTCGGCCGCGTCCAGCGAGTCGGGGGCGGGCGCCCGGCCCGGTCGCGGGGCCGGGCCGGCGGCCGGCCCGCCGCTCATGACGACTCCTTCCCCGCCGTGGCGCCGCGTTCGCCCGTGCCGCGTTCGCCGACGGCGCGGCTGCGTCCGCGGAACTCGGCGATCACCAGGCCGTCCGCCTCCCGCAGGACGGTCACGTCGTAGACGCCGCTGCGGCCGAAGCGGGCGCGCTCCTCGGCGACGGCCAGCAGCACGTCGCCCTCGCGGGCGGGAGCGGTGAAGACGACGTCCGCGCCGGCCGCCACGGTCACCGGGCCGCGGCTGTTGCAGGCGCAGGCGAACGCTGTGTCGGCGAGTGTGAACAGAAAGCCGCCGTGGGCCACTCCGTGGCCGTTCACCATGTGCGCGGTCACCGTCATCCGCACCGCCGCCGAGCCGTCGCCGGCCCGGAGCAGCTCCATGCCCAGGCCCCGGGAGGCCCGGTCGGCGGCGAACATCCGCTGGGCGGGGCCCTGTCCGGCCTGCGTGAGCTGTGTCATGCGCCTCCACCACTTCCGTCGTGGGCCGTCGTCGGCCGTCATGGAGCACAGCGGGCCCGGCCCCGCGGCTCTTGAGCCCGACCGACCATTCGGTTAGCTTTGCGGCGACGCCAGATAAACCGACACCCGGACCCCCTGTCAAGGGACGGGACGCCCGCCGGTACGGTCGCCCTGCCCCCGCCGTGCGCCCCGGTGCCTGTGCGGCACACGCACGTGCTGACGGGCACACGCGGCGCGGCGGACACGGCGGGCACGGCAGCGGACGCGACAGACACGAGGAGAGCTCATGGCAGCGGCACCGGGAACCGTCGGCGTGGTGGGCGGCGGACGGATGGGCGCGGGCATCGCGCAGTCCTTCGCGACGGCCGGCTCGGCCGTGGTCGTCGTCGAGAGCGGTGAGGAGGCCGCCGCGGCGGCCCTGGAGCGCGTCGCCACCGGTCTGCGCCGGGCCGCCGAGCGCGGCAGGCTGGAGGAGCCCGCCGAGCGGGTCCTGGCACGCGTCACCACGGTCACCGCCGTGGACGACCTGCCCGTCGGCGCCGAACTGGTCGTCGAGGCCGTCCCCGAGGACCCCGCCCTCAAGGCCCGGCTGCTCGCCGCCGCGGAGAAGGCCGTGGGCGAGTCGACGGTGCTGGCCACCAACACCAGCTCCCTGTCAGTCACCGAACTCGGCACCGCGCTGGCCCGCCCCGAGCGGTTCCTGGGCATGCACTTCTTCAACCCCGTGCCCGCCTCCGCCCTGGTGGAGCTGGTCGTGGCCGGGCGGACCGCGGACGACACCGTGCGGGCGGCCCTGGAGTGGACCCGCGCACTGGGCAAGAAGGACGTCGTCGTCAGGGACTCGCCCGGCTTCGCCAGCAGCCGGCTGGGCGTGGCCCTCGGCCTGGAGGCGATCCGGATGGTGGAGGAGGGCGTCGCCGAGCCCGAGGCCATCGACGCCGCCATGAGCCTGGGCTACAAGCACCCGATGGGTCCGCTGCGGCTGACCGACCTCGTCGGCCTCGACGTGCGCCTGGCCATCGCCGAGTACCTCCACGGCACCCTGGGCGAGCGCTTCGCGCCGCCGGAGCTGCTGCGGGAGAAGGTCGCCCGCGGCGAGCTGGGCCGCAAGACCGGCCGCGGCTTCTACACCTGGGAGGACTGACACCCGGGAGGACCGACGCACCCCGGTTCCGGCCCCGCGAGTACAGCCGGCGGGCGGTCCGCCTCACCCGCAACGGATTCGGCATCAGGCCGGACGGACGCCTGTACGTGGCCGAAGTCGGCGAGATCCCGGTCCGCCGGCCCCGCGAGCCGCCGTCCGCGCCGTCCTCGGTCCGGGAGGGGCCCGGGCCCCTACGCCGGAGGAGGATCCAGCTGGTCGCTGATCGGGCAGATGCGCAGGGCCTGTTCGATGACGCGCCTGCGCCGGTCCCCCTCGGCGGAGGGCAGCGAGACGTCGGCGGTGGCGTCGAAGCGGTAGTGCTGGGCGCCGCCGTTGCTGAGCCGCACGCGGGCGGTCACCTCGCTGCCGGAGGGGTCCACACCCGTCTCGGTGGCCGCGATGACCAGCGCCTGGTGCAGACAGGTGGCCAGCGCGGCCGCGTAGAGCTGCTCGGCGTCGTACCCGTGCCCGCTGCCGCCCAGCTCGCCCGGGGCACCGACCGGGAGGCCGGCCCTCCCGGAGACGTCCACCCGGCCGGTGCCGTGCAGGGAGCGGGCCTGGGCGGTGTACAGATCCTGTTGGGTTGGGGCCATGGGGAAGGTCTACCCGTGCGCTCCGGCGGGAGGCGCCCCCGAACGCGTGACGCCCCGCGGGCGCCGGCCGGCCTCCCGCAGGCCCCGTGCCGGGCCCCCGCGTCAGCCCGCGTCCTCGGTGCGCATCCGCACCTCCTCGGCCAGCCTCTCCAGGCTCCGGTCGAGGGAGGTGCCGATCTCCTCCCGCGAGGGCGCATGGCCCTCGTCGAAGAAGGACAGGTGCACGGTCACCTCGCTGGCTCCGCTGCCGATGCCCGCCACCTGCAGCCAGCCCGCGTACGCGCCCTCGTCGCGGGTGCCCCACTCCGCCCGCAACTGCTCGGGCCGGGTGCGGAACAGGGCCCGGACGTCGTGCCCGGTGCGGTCCTCGTGCACGGTCACGGCCGGGGGATCCTCCACATGGGCGTGGAGGTCCGACGGAAGCCAGCGGTCCAGCCGCTCCGGATCGCTGACCTGGTCGAAGACCAGCTCGGGCAGGGCGGGCATGGTGCGGGAACGCTCGTACTCGCTCACCGGATCCCACTTTCGGGTCGTACGGCATCGGACCCGGCACTGCGTACCCCCATCCGGGCCGGGCATCCCCGCCTTCTCCGTCCGACCCGCTACCGGCGGGTCAGCCGAACCCGCCCGCCGCGTCCAGGATCCGCCCGGCGACCCCCACCGAGTCCACCAGCGGGTGCAGCGCCAGCGCCCGCAGCGCCGCCCCGCGCGACCCGGTGCGCGCCGCCTCGATCGCGGCCCGCTCGACGGCCTTGAGCGTGAGCATCAGGCCGAGCTGGTCGGCCGCCACGGCACCGGCCGCCAGCGGGTGCGCGCCGGAGGCGTCGACCAGGCACGGCACCTCGACCACCGCGTCGCCGTCCAGCCCGGGGACGGCGCCGAGGCCGGGGACGTTCAGGATCAGCGTGGTGCGCTCGTCCCGGGCGATCGCCCGCATCAGGGCCAGCGCCACCCGGTCGTAGCCGCCGCCCTCCAGATCGCAGCTGTCGCGCTCCCAGCCGCCGGAGGCCTCGCGGCTGTCGGCCAGATAGGTCTCCTCGCGCTCGCGGCGGGTGCGCTCCCACTCGCCGTACGCCTGCGCGGGGTCGTCCGGCCGCGCCAGCTCGTAGAAGCGGGACTGCTGGCCGCGCAGGAACTCGCCGCGCGTCTCCCGGGCCCCGCGGACGGCGGCCACCGCCTCGCGGTTGAAGTAGTAGTGGTGCAGGTACTCGTTGGGCAGCGCGCCCAGCGTCCGCAGCCAGTCGGCGCCGAACAGCCTGCCCTCCTCGAAGGAGGCGAGTGCGGCGGGGTCTGCCAGCAGTTCGGGCAGCCGGTCGCGGCCGTCCACCGTGAGGCGGCGCAGCCAGCCCAGGTGGTTCAGGCCCACGTAGTCGTAGCCGGCGCGGTCCGGGTCGGCGCCCAGGGCGCGCGCGGCGCGGCGGCACAGCCCGACGGGCGAGTCGCAGATGCCGACGACACGCTCGCCCAGGCCGCGCTCGCGCAGGACGGCGGCCATCGCCTCGGTCACCATCCCCGCCGGGTTGGTGAAGTTGATGGTCCAGGCGCCGGGAGCGACCTCGGCGATCCGTTCGGCGACGCGCACGGCCACCGGCAGGGTGCGCAGGCCGTACAGCACGCCTCCCGCGCCCACCGTCTCCTGCCCCAGCACCCCCTCGGCCAGCGGGATCCGCTCGTCGCGCACCCGGCCGGCCAGACCTCCGACCCGGATGGCGGAGAAGACGAAGTCGGCGCCGCGCAGCGCGTCGTCGAGGTCGGTGGTGGCGCGCAGCGCGGGGGGCCGGCCGGTGTGCCGGCCACGCTGGTGGGTGAGGACCGCGCCGATCGCGTCCAGCCGGGCGCGGTCGGTGTCGTACAGGACGAGTTCGGTGACGCGGCCGGCCCGGTCCCCGGAGTCCTCCAGCAGCGCCCGGTGCACCAGCGGCA
The DNA here is from genome assembly GCF_043660855.1 of Streptomyces shinuiensis. NCBI lineage: Bacteria > Bacillati > Actinomycetota > Actinomycetes > Kitasatosporales > Streptomycetaceae > Streptomyces > Streptomyces shinuiensis. The sequence continues at coordinate 5,296,790 of NZ_JBIHML010000001.1, forward strand.
CCCGGAACCCGCCGCCGCCGATCACGGTGAGCCTCATGCCCGGCCACCTCCGGCAGCCGCTCCCGGCACGGTCCGCGGCACGGTCGTCACGACGTCATGTCTCACGCCGCCACGGTCTCACACCGGCCCCGCACCGGGGTACGGGCCGGCCGTCCGGCCGCTCAGCCGTGGTCGATCAGCTCCGCGTGCCCCTGCGTCCGCGCGCAGTGGGCGGAACAGAAGAACCGTCCGTCCGCCGACTGCGAACCGTGGCCCAGGATGCGGCACTGGCAGTTCTCGCAGATGGGCGCCATCCGGTGCGCCGCGCACTCCAGGCTGTCGAAGACGTGGACGGCGCCCGCCGCGCGCACCTCGAACGCCATCTCGTAGTCGTTGCCGCACACCTCGCACACGCTCATGACATGTGTCCCTTCCGCCGGTCGTCCGCTGGGTGGGTCAGCCGCAAGGATGGCGGCGGGCGCCCGGCGGCCCCTCCGCGACGCGGCGGCCGGGCTCCGACCGGCGCACCGCTACCACCCGCCCGGCCGACGCGCCGACGCGCCGGGGCGCGAACGGGATGACGTGCCCCCGACAATAAGGTCCGGGTTCCGGACATCTCCTCTCCGCCGGCGGGGCATGACTGGCCGTGACACCCACGGCGGGGCCCGGCAGGGCGCGCACCGACGGACCGGGAGGACGGGACGATGACGGCGACCGAGGAGGCCAGGGACGGAGAGGCCGCAGACGGGGAGGGCACGCCGCCCGCGTCACGGCGCGCGCTGGTGGCGGGATCGGTCGGCAACCTCATCGAGTGGTACGAGTTCGGGGTCTACGGCTATTTCGCGACCGTCATCGCCGCGCGGTTCTTCACCCCCGAGGGCGGGAGCGACGCCGAGGCACTGGTGAAGACCTACGCCTCCTTCGCCCTGGCCTTCTTCTTCCGCCCGGTGGGCGCGGCCCTGTTCGGCCGGATCGGCGACCGGATCGGCCGCCGCCCCACCCTGATCCTGGTGGTCCTGCTGATGACCGCCGCCACGGCGGCCATCGGCCTGCTGCCGACGTACGGCACCGTGGGCGCCGCCGCGCCGTGGCTGCTCACCCTCGCCCGCGTCGTCCAGGGGCTTTCGGCGGGCGGGGAGTTCGGCGGCGCGGTGTCGGTGATGACGGAGTTCGCGCCGCCCGGCCGGCGCGGGCTGTACGGGGCCTGGCAGTCGTTCACGGTGGCGCTGGGGCTGCTCGCCGGCGCCGGTCTGGCGGCCCTGCTGGCCGCGGTGCTCGGCGAGGCGGACCTCCAGCGGTGGGGCTGGCGGCTGCCGTTCCTGCTGGCCGTGCCGATGGGGCTGGCCGCACTGTGGCTGCGGCTGCGGCTGGAGGAGACACCCTCCTTCCGGCGAGCCTCCGGCGGTCCCACCGGCCACACGCACGGCGCGGGAGCGGCCTGCGCGCCACAAGGCGCGCCCCCGGCCCACGCCGTGGCGCCCCCGCCGTCCGCCGCCGCGACCCGGCGGGCCATCGGACTGGGCATCGGCCGTCTGATGGGCTGGTCCGCGGCCGGGTACACCTTCCTCGTCGTGATGCCCTCCTACCTCCAGAGCACCCTGGGGGCCTCCTTCCAGCAGGCGCTGCTGGCCACGGTCGTGGCCAACGCGGGCTTCGCGCTGGCGATCCTCCCCGCCGGGGCGCTCAGCGACCGGATCGGACGGCGGGCGGTGATGGCCGCGGGCACGGTCGCGCTGATCGCCCTCGCCCTCCCCCTGCTCAACCTCCTCCAGGACCCGGACGCCTCCTCGGCGGCCAGGGCGGCGGCGGTGTTCGCAGCCGGCGCGGCGGTGGGGCTGCTGGCCGGGCCCGGCCCGGCGATGCTCGCCGAGATGTTCCCCACCACCGTCCGCTACACCGGTCTGGGGCTGGCGTACTCGCTGTCCAACGCGGTGTTCTCCGGCTCGGCCGGGCTCATCATCACCGAGCTGATCAAGCGCACCGGCGACGCCGACATCCCCGCGCTGTACGTGATGGCCGTCTGCGCGGTGGGCCTGCCGGCGCTGCTCACGCTGCGCGGCGACGACCACCGGCGCGCGCTGCGGGACTGACCGGGCACGGACGGCGGGCACGGACAGGGACGGCACGAAGGACGAGGAGGGCACGGGCATGAGGGTGATCGGACTGATGTCGGGGACGTCCTGCGACGCGATCGACGCGGCGGCCGCCGATCTGCGGATCGAGGGTGACACCGTCGTCCTGACGCCGCTGGGCGACCGCGAGTGCGTCTTCCCCGGAGGGCTGCGCCGCGAACTGCTCGCGGCACTCCCGCCGTCGTCCACCACCATGGCCGCGGTCTGCCGGCTCGACACCCTCCTCGGGCAGGCCCTCGCCGCGGCGGCCGACCGCGCCGACCGCGAACTGTGTTCCGGAAGTGCGGAGTTGGTCGTCTCACACGGGCATACCTGTTACCACTGGACGGAGGACGGCCGGGTCCGCGGCACCCTCCAGCTCGGCCAGCCCGCCTGGATCGCCGAACGCACCGGCCGCACGGTCGTCTCCGACCTGCGCCCCCGCGACGTGGCCGCCGGCGGGCAGGGCGCGCCGCTGGTGAGCGCCCTGGACGTGATGTGGCTGCGCGGCCGGCCGGGGACGCCCGTCGCCCTCAACCTGGGCGGCATCGCCAACATCACGGTGGCGCACGGGGCGCACGGCCCGCTGGCGTACGACACCGGGCCCGCCAACGTGCTGCTCGACACGGCCGTTCGGGAGCTGACCGGGGGGCGCGCCGACCACGACGCGGACGGCGCGCTGGCCGCCGCGGGCGCCGTCCGCGGGCCGCTGCTGGACAGACTGCTGGCCGAGCCGTACTACACCCGGCCCGCGCCCAGGACCACCGGCCGGGAGCTGTTCAACGCCGCCTATCTGCGCACCGCCCTGGCCGGCTTCGGACAACTGCCCGCCGAGGATGTGCTGGCCACCCTCACCGAGCTGACCGCCCGCACCGTCGCCGACGCCGTACGCGCCGCCGGCGGCACCGAGGTGATCACCTCGGGCGGCGGCACCCGCAACCCCGTGCTGCTGGCCCGGCTCGCCCGCGCCCTGGACGGGATCCCGGTGCGCGTGTCCGACGAGCTCGGCCTGCCTTCCGGGGCCAAGGAGGCGCACGCCTTCGCGCTGCTGGGTTTCCTCACGGCCCTCGGCCTGCCCGGCACGCTCCCGGCCTGCACCGGCGCGCGCCACGCCCGGGTGCTGGGGTCGATCACACCGGGCCGGGGCGGGCCGCTGCCGCGCCCCTGGGGCGGTCCGGCGCCCGTACGGCTCCATGTGGCCTGAACCGGACCTCCGCACGATCCTCAAATTCGCATCCAGGATGCGCATTGATACCGTCATCGCATGCGGTTGACGAAGTTCACCGATCTGGCGCTGCGTGTGGTGATGCGCCTGGCGGTGATGGACGAGGGCGACGTCCCCACCTCCCGGGAGGTCGCCGAATCGGTGGCCGCGCCGTACACGCACGTGTCCAAGGTGGTGAGCCGGCTCCAGCACATGGGCGTGCTGGAGGCCCGGCGGGGCAGGGGCGGCGGGCTGGAGCTGACCTCCCGCGGCCGGGAGGCCTCCGTCGGCCGGCTCGTCCGGCAACTGGAGGGCGCCGGTGACGTGGTGGGCTGCGAGGACCCGTCCGCGCCGTGCCCGCTGCGCGGCGCGTGCCGCCTGCGGACCGCGCTGCACGAGGCCCAGGAGGCGTTCTACGCGACGCTCGACCCGCTGACGGTGCGGGATCTGGTGGGCGGGCGGGCGGGGCCCGTGATGCTCCGTCTGCTCACCGGCCCGCCGTCCCCCGCGTAGCCGCCCGGGCCCGATCCGTACCCGATCCAGCCGCGAACCGACCGAGGTGCCGTGGAGTGATTCCGCGCGCCCTGAAACTCGCATCTTCTGTGCGAATTAAGGAGTCAGTGATGCTGTCCGAGAAGTCCACCGCCGTCGTACGCGCCACCCTGCCGGCCATCGGAGCCGCCATCGGCGACATCACCCCGGTCTTCTACCGCAGGATGTTCGCCGCCCACCCCGAGCTGCTGCGCGACCTGTTCAACCGGGGCAACCAGGCCAACGGCACCCAGAGCCGCGCACTGGCCGGCTCCATCGCCGTCTTCGCCACCATGCTGCTGGAGCACCCCGACCGCCGCCCCGACGCGATGCTGGCCCGTATCGCCCACAAGCACGCGTCCCTGGGCATCACGGCCGACCAGTACACGATCGTCCACCGCCATCTGTTCGACGCCATCGCCGAGGTCCTGGGAGAGGCGGTCACGCCCGAGGTGGCCGAGGCGTGGGACGAGGTGTACTGGCTGATGGCCGGAGCCCTGATTGCCATGGAGGCGCGGCTGTACGCGGCGAGCGGACTCGGCGACGGGGACGTGTGGCGGCCCTGGAGGGTGATCGGCCGCATGGAGGAGACCGCCGAGGTGGCGACCTTCATGCTCCGCCCGGCCGACAGCCGCCCGGTGCCGCCCTTCCGGCCGGGGCAGTACGTCTCCGTCCAGGTCACCCTGCCCGACGGGGCGCGGCAGATCCGCCAGTACAGCCTCTCCTGCGCCCCCGACGGCGACGACCGCTGGATATCGGTCAAGCGCGTCGACGGCGCCCTGGCCGGCGAGGTCTCCAACTGGCTGCACGAGAACGTCCGCGAGGGTGATGTGCTCACCGTCGGCGCCCCCTTCGGCGACGTGGCGCTGGAGGACGGCGACGACCCGGTCCTGCTCGCCTCGGCGGGGATCGGCTGCACTCCGATGGTTGGCATGCTGGCCCATCTGGCCGCCACCGGATCCCCGCGCCGCACGACCGTGGTGCACGGCGACCGAACCGAGTCCTCGCACGCCTTCCGCGAGCAGACGGAACTGCTCACCGCCAAGCTGTCCGACGCCGCCCTCCACGTCTGGTACGAGCGCCCCGAGGGCGAGTGGCCGGCCGAGCGCACCGGACTGGTCGACCTGTCGGGCGTCGAGATCCCCGAGGGGGTCCGCGCCTACCTGTGCGGGCCGGTGCCGTTCATGCGCTCGGTGCGCACCCAGCTGCTGGAGCGCGGCGTCCCCGCCTCCCGCATCCACTACGAGTCCTTCGGACCCGACCTGGGCCTCGACGCCGACTGAGCAGGCCGGCCGGGCAGGCCGGCCGGGACACCGCTCCGGCGTCCCGCCACAGGCCGCCGCGCTCTTCAGCGTGCGGCGGCCGAGGCCCTCAGGGCGGCGACCACCTCCTCGTCGCCCACCTGGTGGAAGTCCTCGTACCACTGCCCGACCCCCTGGAAGGACGGCGGCGTCTCCAGGCACACCAGGAGGTCGGCCACCCCCTCCATCGCCGCGGCCGCCTGTACGGAGGAGACCGGGACGGCCAGGACCAGCAGCTCCGGCTCCAGGACACGGGCGGCGTGCAGCGCGGCGCGCGCGGTGACGCCGGTGGCCAGCCCGTCGTCGACGACCACCGCAGTGCGGCCCCGAAGCTCCAGGGCGGGACGGCCGCCGCGGTACAGGTGCTCGCGGCGGCGCAGCTCCGCCCGCTCCCGCCCGACCTGCCCGGCCAGGTCCCCGGCCGTCAGGCCGAGCATCCGCAGGGACTGCTCGTCGAACAGCGGCGGACCCCCGCCCGCCACGGCCCCGACGCCGAACTCCGGGTTGAACGGCGCGCCGATCTTGCGGGCGACCAGTACGTCCAGCGGTGCGTGCAGTGCGCGGGCGACCTCATCGCCCACGGGAACGCCGCCCCGGGGGAGGGCCAGGACCAGCGGGTCCCCGATCTCTCCGGCGCGCTGGAGGTCCCGCAGCGGCTCGGCGAGCATCCGGCCCGCCTGCGTGCGGTCGTGGAAGCGCATGATCTGTCTCCCTTCGCTTCCGGCGGCCCCGCCGCCCGGAGGCCGGACACCGGTGCGGCAGCGGCGGGACGGCTCACCCGGGCACCGTCTCCCGGGCCATCCGGACGAACCAGTCGCGGGCCGCGGCGGCGGCCTGGTCGAGGGTGCCGGGCTCCTCGAACAGATGGGTGGCGCCGGGCACCACGTGCACCGTGCACGGGGCCGACAGCCGTGAGGCCGCCTGCTCGTTCAGCCGCAGCACCTCGCGGTCCTCGCCGCCGACGATCAGCAGGACGGGCGCGGAGACCCGGTCCAGGGCGCCGCCCGCGAGGTCGGGCCTGCCGCCCCGGGAGACCACGGCCCGCACCCGGCCGGGCTGCTCGGCCGCGGCCACCAGGGCCGCGGCGGCGCCGGTGCTGGCCCCGAACAGGCCGATCGGCAGCCGGGCGGTGCCCGGACGGCCGCCGAGCCAGTCGACCGCCGCCACCAGGCGCCGCGCGAGGAGGGGGATGTCGAAGCGGTACTCGGCGGTGACCATGTCCGTCCGCTCCTCGTCCTCGGTGAGCAGGTCGAACAGGAGAGTGCCCAGCCCGGCGTCCTGCAGGACCCCGGCCACCGCCCGGTTGCGCGGACTGTGCCGGGAGCTGCCGCTGCCGTGGGCGAAGGCCACGACGCCGCGGGCCCCGTCGGGCACGGTGAGGTCCCCGGTCAGGGCGGCTCCCGCGTCGGTCGGGATCCTCAGTGTCTGGGGGAGCATCGGCCACCTCCCGTGCTGTGGGGATCGGTGCGCCGCCGGGGTACCCGCCGGTCGCGGCGGTATGCGTCCGGAGGCGGGCCCGGCGCCCTACCGGCCCGCCCCGCCCGCCGGTGCCCGTTCCTCCTCTCGCCCTCCCGGCCCTCCCGGCTCCCGCTTTTCCCGCGGCTCCCCGGCGTCCTCGGGCCCGAACAGCGAGATCGAGCCGTACTCGCCGTCGTAGCCGGGCTCGCGCCGTACCCGGTCGGCGCGCAGCCGCTCGATCGCCTCGGCCGTCTCCGGCTCGCCCGCCTCGCGCACCCGGCTCACCGGCACCTGGAGCAGTAGCGGCAGCTCCGGGCCCAGCGCGGCGGTCAGACCCTCCAGAGCCCGCCCGACGGCCTTGGTCTTCGGCCCGACCCCGAGGACCTCGCCCGTGATCTCCGGCAGCGGGACGATCCTCAGTGCCTCCCCGCCGGTGGACGGCCTCCGCCCGGGGGGACGGTCGGCCAGCTCCTCGACCCGGTGGAGCACACCGACGGTCGGCTTCCTGCCGCACACCGGGCACCTGCCGCCGAGCGCCCTGGTCTCGGCCGGCTCCAGCCGCACCCCGCAGGCACGGTGCCCGTCCAGGTGGTACTTGCCCGCCTCCGGGTACAGATCCACGGTGCCGGCGTACCCCTGACCGGTCTCCAGGGCGCGGCGGATCGCGAAGTAGTCCAACCCGGTGTCGAACACGGTGGCGTTGCGGCCCAGGACGGGCGGGGAGTGCGCATCCGAGTGGCTGACCAGCCGGAGGCGGTCCAGGCGGGAGACCCGCCAGTTCATCTCCGGATCCGAGGACAGGCCCGTCTCCAGTGCGAAGACGTGCCCGGCCAGGTCGCCGTAGCACTCGTCCACGCCGTCGAAGCCGGACTTCGAGCCCAGGACGCCGAACCAGGGCGTCCAGGCGTGCGCCGGGACCAGATAGGAGCCCTCGCCGCAGGACAGGACGGCCTCCAGCAGATCGCGGGAGTCCATCGCCAGGGCGGGCCGCCCGTCCGAGGCGAGGTCGCCGTACGGGGACAGGGCGCGGGCCAGGCGCCCGGCCGCGTCGAAGCCGGGCGCGTAGCACAGGTGGTGGATCCTGCGACCCCGGTCGCCGCGCCGGTAGTTCGTGGCGACCTCCACCTGGAGCAGGAAGCGCAGCGGGCCGCGGCATGAGGGCGGCAGGGCCTCCAGCACCTCGTGGTCGAGGTCGTCGCGCAGCCGGAACAGGCCCGGCTCCGCGGGCACCAGCGACTCGCGCAGCACCTCCGCCCACACGGGGTGGAGGAAGTCGCCGGTGCCCAGCACGGTGATCCCCTTGCGCCGCGCCCACCAGGCCAGGTGCGGCAGATCGCTGTTGCGGCTGCACGCCCTGCTGTACCGGGAGTGCACGTGCAGGTCGGCGTAGTAGCGCATGTACCCACGCGTGCCCGGGAAGCGCGGCGGCATGACGGGGGCGCGGACGAGGGTACGGACGAGGGTACGGACGGGGGCGTCGCGGGCCGGTGCTAGGTTGGCCGTGGCGCCCCGCGCCCCGGACGAGCGCGCCGTACCCGGCAGGACAAGACGGCGCAGGTCATACGCGGCAAAGCGACATCACCTGCGGAGGGTCACGTCATGGCGTGGGTCGTACTGGTCGTCTCGGGGCTCCTGGAGGCGGTGTGGGCCGCGGCGCTCTCGGCGTCGCACGGCCTCACCCGCCTCAGGCCCGGCGTGCTGTTCGTCGTCGCCCTCGCCCTGAGCATGGGCGGCCTGGCCTACGCGATGCGCGGCATCCCCATCGGCACCGGGTACGCGGTGTGGGTCGGGATCGGGGCGGTCTGCACGGCGCTGTACGGGATGGTCGCGCTGGGTGACCCCGTGTCCGCCGGACGTGTGCTCTGCCTGGTGCTGATCGTCGCCGGTGTCGTGGGTCTGAAGATCCTGGAGTGAGTGCGGTGGGTCCCGGCCCGCTCGGCCGGGATCCACCGCACAGGGCCGGAGCAGCCCTCAGCGGGACGTGTCGCCCTTGCCGGGGGATCCCTTCTTCCGCCAGGTGCGTCCGGCGCGCCCGGTCGTGGACGGGTCGACCCGCCCCTTGGCGGTCTCGCCGGACAGGTGGCGGACGTGCTCCTTGGCGACCTGCCTGAGTCGCCTGTCCTTCTCGTGCTGCTCTTCCTTGTGGCGGCGTTTGAACATGGTGCCTCGCTCCCTGCCTCGTACGGGCTGCGCGTGCGGGCCGTACGGGCAGCCCGTTGTGGGCGTTCCGCGCTACGCGGTTCCCCGCACCCGGGTGTCCATGCCTCCTCGGTGGGGAGCAGCTGGAACGGGGAGCCGGAATAGGCGGGGGAGCCAGGCTGTTCGATAAAGTGATTGAACAGTCAACTATTGGGATGTGAGTGCAGTGCAGTTCGGAATCTTCACCGTGGGCGACGTCACCCCGGACCCGACCACGGGCCGGACGCCCACCGAGCACGAGCGCATCAAGGCCATGGTCGCCATCGCGCTCAAGGCCGAGGAGGTGGGCTTGGACGTCTTCGCCACCGGTGAGCACCACAACCCGCCCTTCGTGCCCTCCTCGCCGACGACCATGCTCGGCTGGATCGCCGCCCGCACCGAGCGCCTGATCCTGTCGACCTCCACCACCCTGATCACCACCAATGACCCGGTCAAGATCGCGGAGGACTTCGCGATGCTTCAGCACCTGGCCGACGGGCGCGTGGACGTGATGCTGGGCCGCGGCAACACCGGACCGGTCTACCCCTGGTTCGGGCAGGACATCCGCCAGGGCGTCCCGCTGGCCGTCGAGAACTACGCGCTGCTGCACAAACTGTGGCGCGAGGACGTGGTGGACTGGCAGGGCCGTTTCCGCACCCCCCTGCAGGGCTTCACCTCCACCCCGCGCCCGCTCGACGGCGTCCCGCCGTTCGTCTGGCACGGCTCCATCCGCTCCCCGGAGATCGCCGAGCAGGCCGCCTACTACGGCGACGGCTTCTTCCACAACAACATCTTCTGGGACAAGGAGCACACCCGGCGCATGGTCTCCCTGTACCGGGAGCGCTACGCCCACTACGGCCACGGCACCGCCGAGCAGGCGATCGTCGGCCTCGGCGGCCAGGTGTTCATGCGGCGCGACTCCCAGGACGCCGTCCGCGAGTTCCGCCCCTACTTCGACAACGCGCCCGTCTACGGCCACGGGCCGTCGCTGGAGGACTTCACCGAGCAGACCCCGCTGACGGTGGGCAGCCCGCAGCAGGTCGTCGAGAAGACCCTCGCCTTCCGCGACTACGCCGGCGACTACCAGCGCCAGCTCTTCCTGATGGACCACGCCGGGCTGCCGCTGAAGACCGTGCTGGAGCAGATCGACATGCTCGGCGAGGAGGTCGTGCCCGTGCTGCGCGAGGAGTTCGCCGCCAGGCGCCCCGCGCAGGTGCCGGACGCACCCACGCACGCCTCCCTCGTCGCCCGCCGCGAGGCCGGGGCCGAAGCCGCGGCCCCCGGTGCCACGGCCTGACCCCACCGCCGCACCCCGCCCGGACACCACCGGGCACACCGGACGCCCCCGCACAGGACCTGTAGGAGCACAACCATGGAACCCATCCGGATCACGGCCGTCTCGGCCGGCCTCGGCCGCCCCTCCTCGACCCGCCTGCTCGCCGACCGGCTGGCGGAGTCGACCCGGCGGCACCTGGAGGGCGGGGAGCGCCCGGTCGAGGTGCAGGTGGTGGAACTGCGCGGCCTGGCCACCGACATCGCCCACAACCTGGTCACCGGCTTCCCCGGTCCCGCCCTGGCCGAGGCGGTCGGGGCCGTGACCGGCGCCGACGGCCTGATAGCGGTCACCCCCGTCTTCACCGCCTCCTACAGCGGTCTGTTCAAGTCCTTCTTCGACGTCATCGACAACACCGCGCTGCACGGCAAGCCGGTCCTGATGGCCGCGACCGGCGGCACGCCGCGGCACTCCCTGGTCACGGAGCACGCCATGCGCCCGATGTTCGCCTACCTGCGGGCGGTCACCGTCCCCACCGCCGTCTACGCGGCCTCCGAGGACTGGGGTGCCGGGGACGAGAGGGCCGGTGAGCTGTCCGCCCGGATCGGCCGGGCCGCGCGGGAGCTGGCGGAGCTGGCCGGCGGCCGGCCGCTGCCCGGTGACGGGACCGGCGGGGAGAATGCGATCGCGGGGGAGGCCGGCGGGGCGGGCGAGACCGTCGTCCCCTTCGCCCGGCACCTGGCCGCCCTCGGCCTCGACTGATCCGCCCGCGCCCCGCCCGCCGCGTCCGCCCGGGGCCGATACTGGGCCGTATGGGCACCGCGAACGGAACCGACCCAACCCGCCCCGCCGGCCCCGAGGCGGCCGGCGGGGCGGTCGACGAGTACGTGGGCCGCCGCCCGGCCCCCGCGCTGCGGCCGTACGTCGCCGGGTACACCGGCTACCGCCAGGCCGGTCTGCCGCCCACCCTCCACCGCGGCCTGCCCTCCCCGTACCTGACGCTGATCCTCACCCTGGACGACCGGCTCACCGTGGCCGCCCACCCCGACCCCCGGCAGCCGCCCGCCCACTACGACACGCTGCTCGGCGGCCTCCACGCGGCGCCCGCGCTGATCGCCCACGAGGGCAGGCAGTCGGGCGTCCGGATCGCGCTCGGCCCGCTGGGCGCACGGGCCCTGCTGGGCCCGCCCGCCGGTGAGCTGGCGCATCTGGACGTACCCGCCGACGCCGTGCTCGGCCGGCGCTGCGCCGAGCTCCACGACCGGCTGCGGCAGGCCGCGACCTGGCCGGAGCGCTTCGCCGTACTGGACCGCGCCCTGTCCGACCTGCTGCGCCCGGAGCGGACCGTGCGCCCCGGAGTGGCGAGGGCCTGGCACCGGCTGCTGGCCTCCGGCGGCACCGCCGCCGTCCCGGAGCTGGCCAAGGAGGCCGGCTGGAGCACCCGCCACCTCACCGGCCGCTTCCGCGCCGAGATCGGACTCACGCCCAGGACCGCGGCCCGGGTGGTCCGCTTCGACCGGGCCCGCCGGCTGCTGGTGGCCCGGGCCGCGGGGACCGCCGGAACCGGTGCGGCGGTCGCGGGCGAGCCGGGACCGGCCGGACTGGCGGTGGAGTGTGGTTACTTCGACCAGGCCCATCTGGCCCGGGAGTTCCGCGCACTGGCGGGCTGCGCACCCAGCCGCTGGCTGGAGCAGGAGCACGGCACGCTGTTCCGAAACGTCCAAGCCGCCGAGGACGCCGCGGCGCCACAGTGGGATGTGCGGGGGCTCACCGAGAAGGGGTGAGCCGCGAGAAACCCGGCGGAACCCGGCACAGGAGGGCGGCGGAGATGACGGCAGGCACGGAACCCACGACACCGGAACCCACGGCACCGGACCCCGCGGTGTGGCCGACGCTGCGGGCCCGCGACGCCCTGGCGCTGATCCGCTTCCTGACCGACGCGTTCGGTTTCCGGCAGACGCTGGTCGTCAGGGGCGAGGGCGCGGACGCCGACACCGTCCACCACGCGCAACTGGACTGGCCCGAGGGCGGCGGGATCATGCTCGGCTCGGTACGCGGAGGCGACGACGACCCCTGGCCCCTGGAGCCGGGGAGCTTCGGCGCGTACGTCGTCACCGCCCGCCCCGACGAACTCTTCGCCCGGGCCGTGGGCGCCGGTGCGCGGGTGCTGAGGGAGCCGTACGACACCGGCCACGGCTCCCGCGACTTCGCCGTACGGGACCCCGAGGGCAACCGCTGGCAGTTCGGCACCTACCGCGGCGAGCCGCGCGGGGCGGCGCGTCCGGCGCGGGCCGCCGCCGGGAGCTGACGGGATCCGCCGGGGCCGCCGGGCGTACGGGTGCCGGAGCGGGCGAGCGGGTAGGCGTCCGGTTCCCGCGCCCCGAGAACCGGTCAACCGGTCAACCGGACGGCCGGACGGCCGGGCGTCCGAGAGCCGGCGAGCCCGAGAGGAAGACAGCCCCCATGACGACCAGCGTCGGCAACCCCGGCAGCACGACAGCCGAGTACAAGAGGTCCCCGAGCCACTTCACCGACCGCATCACGGCCGACGGCGCCGGCGGCTGGCCGGCCGAGGCCGGACGGTACCGGCTGGTGGTCAGCCGGGCCTGCCCCTGGGCGAGCCGGGCCCTGGTGGTGCGGCGGCTGCTCGGCCTGGAGGACGCGATCTCCCTGGCGGTCGCCGACCCCCTGCAGGACGAGCGGAGCTGGCGCTTCACCCTGGACCCGGACGGCCGGGACCCGGTGCTGGGCATCGCCTTCCTCGGCGAGGCGTACGCCGCCCGCGAACCCGGCTACGACGGCGGGATCAGCGTCCCGGCGATCGTCGACGTCCCCAGCGGCGTGCTCGTCACCAACGACTACCCGCGCATCACGCTCGACCTGGCCACCGAGTGGACCGCGCTGCACCGCGACGGCGCGCCCGACCTGTACCCCGAGCCGCTGCGCGACGAGATCGACGAGGTGATGGAGGACGTCTACCGCAATCTGAACAACGGCGTGTACCTGGCCGGGTTCGCCAAGAGCGAGCGGGCCTACGAGCGCGCCTACCGGAACCTGTTCGCCTGCTGGGACCGGCTCTCACAGCGCCTGGCCGACCGCCGCTACCTGGTGGGGGACACCATCACCGAGGCCGACGTGCGGCTGTTCACCACCCTGGTGCGCTTCGACGCGGTCTACCACAACCACTTCAGGTGCAACCGCAACAAGCTGACCGAGGACCTGGTGCTGTGGGCCTACGCCCGCGATCTCTTCCAGACCCCCGGCTTCGGCGACACGGTCGACTTCGACCACATCAAGCACCACTACTACCAGGTGCACACCGACATCAACCCCACCCAGATCGTGCCGCTGGGCCCGGACCTGTCCGGGTGGTCGGCCCCGCACCGCCGCGAGGAGCTGGGCGGACGGCCCTTCGGCGACGGGACCCCGCCCGGCCCGCCGCCCGCGGCGGAGGAGATCCCCGCCCCGGGCCGGGCCGGCACCGGATCCGGTGCCGGGAGCGGGGGCGGCGCAGGCGGAGCGTGAAACCGCCTGCCGGGCCGCGTTCCCCGTCATTCCGCGTCGTTCCCCGGCCCCGGATTTCCCGTCTCCGGCGCGGGTACCCCGGCGGGGACGCAGGACGATCGCAGGCACCGACGTGGGAAACAGGTGGTCACCGTGCTCGCCGGACGGCTGGACGTGAAGACGCGGGCCTTCTCGGTGGAGGAGGTGCCCACCCCGCGCCCGGGGCCGGGAGAAGCGCTGGTCAAGGTGGAGGCCGCGGGGGTCTGCCTGTCGGACGTGCACCTGATCGACGGCACGCTCACCCCGCTGTACCTGCCCGGGGACACCGTCACCCTCGGCCACGAGGTCGCGGGCGTCGTCGCCGAACCGGGCGCGGGCGTGACCCGGTGGCGGCCGGGGCAGCGCGTCCTGCTCCAGGCCGGGGAGGAGCGGGACGGGGCGGTGTGGACCCGCGGCGTGGACTACGACGGCGGCTGGGCCGAGTACGCGGTGGCGACCGAGTCGACGCTGGTGCGGATCCCGGACGAGCTGCCCTTCGAGCAGGCCGCGATCATCCCGGACGCGGTGTCCACCCCGTGGGCCGCCATCACCGCCACCGCCCGCACCGAGCCCGCGCGCCCGGCCGGCGTCTGGGGCGCGGGCGGTCTGGGCGCGCACGGCGTGCAACTGCTGCGCCTGGTCGGCGCCGCGCCGATCATCGCGGTCGATCCCCTGCCCGAGGCGCGTGAGCGGTCCCTGGCCTTCGGCGCCGACATGGCCTTCTCGCCGGACGACCCCGAGCTGCCCGCCCGGGTGCGGGGGGAGACCGGCGGGGCCGGGCTGGCCGTCGCCTTCGACTTCGCCGGTGTGCCGACGGTGCGGGAGCAGGCGGTGCGCTGCCTGGGGCCAGGTGGCAGGCTGGTGCTGGTCGGGCTCACCGACAAGCCGCTGACCATCAGCGACGGCACCGCCTTCAGCTACTTCCAGCAGCAGGTGCTGGGCCACTACGGCTCCTCCGACGAGCACGTGGTGCAGCTCGTCGAACTGGTGCGGCGGCACCGGCTGGACTTCTCGCGGTCGGTCAGCGGGGTGCTGCCGCTGGCGGAGGCACGGGAGGCGGTGGACCGGCTGCTGCGCAAGGAGGGCAACCCGGTTCGGCTGATCCTGCGCCCGTGACGCGGCGCCGGTGCGGCGGCCGGGCGGGCCGTACGGGTTGTGCGGGCCGTGGGCGCCGGCGCCGGGCAGGGTCTCGTCCCTCCTGCCCGGCGCCGGAGCGAGTCCGCCGGACCGGCGTCCGTGGGGGGAGAAAACGCCGGGCCGGCGGGCGGGTGGCCGCGCCGGTCGGCGGTCGCCCGGTGAGCGGGCTCACCAGGTGGCCGCCCTGCCGTCAGCGGGCCTTGGCGGCGGATTCCTTCTGGAAGGCGCTCAGGCCGTACGCCCAGATCTGGTTGACCCGGCTGCGCTCGGCGGCGTTGGGGTAGGCGTTGGTGCAGGACGGGCCGGGGCCGCCGCCGGACATCAGCTCGCTGCACGGCCCGGAGTAGTTGTCCCGCAGGCCCAGCACATGGCCGGTCTCGTGCGAGGTCACGCGGGTGGAGTTGTAGACCTGGTTCTGCCGGTAGTCCAGGAAGATGTAGCCGTTGCCGCGGCCGTCGGTGCTGGCGTAGGAGCCGCGCGAGTCGTTGCCCTCGTAGTACCGGAAGTCGGCGTTGCTGCCCGACACCAGGCGCACGTTGCTGACCGAGGAGTTCCAGATCTGGGCGCTGCGGGATATCTCGGTGGCGAACGAGGGCGCCCGGCTGGCGTCGTAGACCACCGTGACGGCCTGCGCGCCCGTGGTCCGCTGCTTGGACAGCGCGGACTCCATCACGGCCTCGAAGAAGGCCCTGGTGTTGGCCTGGTCGGTGGCGGAGCCGGAGTACGCGGCGATCGAGGCGGGGAGCCGGTCGGCCTGGGCGGGGGCCGCGGAGGCCGGCACCGCGGTCAGGCTCAGGGCCGTGCCCAGGCCGAGCGCCGCGGCCAAGGCCGCTCTGGAGGACTTCATGTGGGGGGTCTCCTTCTCGTCGGTGAACCCGGGTGCGGAACCTGTGGGGGCCGGGTCCGGCGGAGGAACTTCGTTCAGTCAGAATTGTGTTCGACCTCGGCGCCGCCGGGATGATGCCAACAGCCGATAGCGCCGGGCTATCACCCGGATCGCACCGCTCGATCCCCCGACCGGAAGAGGCGTGCCGAGGACCACCGGAACGGCCCGGGACGGCCGAAGTCGCGTGCCGGGAACGCCGGGCATGCCGTTTCGGTGGCGTTTGGGCGGCTGGTGCCGCCTGTTGGGGCGTCGTTATCCTCCAGGGGTGGAGCTCGACGTGAGGCATCTGCGTGTGCTGTGCGCCATCGCCGACGCCGGCAGCGTCCGCAAGGCGGCGCTGCGCCTGGGCATGAGCCAGCCCTCCCTGACCACGCAGCTGCGCCGTATCGAGAACGCCATCGGCGGACGGCTGTTCACCCGTGAGCGCACGGGCAGCCGCCCCACGGCCCTGGGGCGGTCCGTGCTCTGCCGCGCACGTCCGATCGTCGCCGACATGGCGGCCCTGGTGAGCGAGGCCAGGAGCGCGGCGGCGCTGGCCGGAGGGGCGCGGCTGCGGATCGGCAGCACGGCCAGCCGTGCCGTGGCCGGATGGGTGCGCAGGCTCCGGGCCCGCTACCCCGGCGCCGAGACCGGGATCCACATCGACGTCTCGGCCAACTCGCTGCTCCAGACGGTCGCCGACGGGCAGGTGGACGTGGCGTTCGTCCACGAGCCGGAGGGCTTTCCGCTGCGTTTCCCCCCAGGCGTGGAACAGCACGTCCTGGTCGCCAGGGAACCGCAGTTCATCGCCCTGCCCGAGACCCACACCCAGGCCGGCCGCCGGGTGGTCGACATGGCCGACCTCGCCGAGGAGCAGTGGATCGTCGACTTCACGGCGGACGGGGAGTGGGCCGCCACGCGCCGCGCCTTCGCGACCGCCGGACTGAACCCGCGCATGGTCCACGTGCCCGACAACACCACCGCCGCGGCGCTGATCGCCGGGGGTGAGGCTGTGAGCGTGTGCCAGCCCGCCTCGCAGCAGCGCCAGGGAATGGTCATCCGGCCGCTGCGCGACGACCCGCTGGCGGTACGGCTGTTACTGACCTGCCGGTCGGACAGCCCTCTGGCGGCGGAGATCGGCGGACTGCGCACCGACCTCATGGCCGCCTACGCCGAGGTCGCCTGGGCCAGCCCCGCCTACCGCTGGTGGCTGCTGCGCCACGGCAGCCCGCTGCTCCCCTCACCGGGCGGCGGCCCCGCGCCGTCCGCCGCCGTGCGGTCCGGCGCACCGTCGCCCGGCCACGCCGACGGCCGGGCTGAGGCCGCGGGCGGCCTGCCGGACGGGCCGCCGGAGCACGCCCTGGCCGCGGTGCCCGGCCCGCTCCGGGCCGCACGGCGGCCCGCCCCGCACACCACCGCGCCGCGCGTACCCCGGGCGCGCGGATGAGGCGGACGCAGGGCGGGATACGGGTGGGAAGAGCAGGGCGGGATACGGGTGGGAAGAGCGGGGCGTGGGCGGGAAGAAGTGTGCGCGGCGGACGGCCCCGGGTCAGCCCCTGCCGAAGTCCAGCGGCGGCTCGACGGTGTGGAAGCACTGGGTGCACACATAGCCGCCGCGCGGCCCTTCCTGGACCGACCAGCCGCACTGCGCGCAGTGCATCACGGCCACGTCGTGCGCCGGGACGTCGGAGTGTGATGGGCTCATCCGGTTGCTCCGCAGTTGCCGCAGGACCAGCGCCCGTCGGGGCCCTGGATCACGGTGGCTCCGCATGTGGTGCAGTTCAACGGCAGTTCCCCTCCCGCCGTGTCCCGCCGGGTCCGTCCGCGCCGCCGGTGCGGTCACCACCGAAGGCGCGGCTGTCACACGTCACCGTAGCCCGGCGTACGGCCGGTGACGAGACCCCTCCGCGCGCCCTCCTACCTGATCCGCCTCCCGGTGCGGTGTTCCGCGCGCCGCCGGGTGCCCGGTGTCGCAATTCACCCCGGCGGCCCGGGTGCGGCTCGCTACCATCGAGGTACCGAATACCGGAATCCGCTCTTCCGAAATGCGGGACCAAGGTGTCTGCTGATCTCTCCTCCGTCATAGCCGCCACCACCCGGTGGCTGGTCCGTTCCTACCCGACCGCCGGCGGCGTGCTCAGCGCCTCCCTTGCCGAGGCGCAGGCGCGCCAGGCGGTCACGGTCGCGGCCTGGCTGCGCTATCCGACGCCGCTGGACGCCGCGCTGGTGACGGTCGCCGGACCGGGCGGCGCCCTGCGGCTGGACCGGATCACCGGCGTGGTGGCCCCGGAGCCGGCCGGCCCCGGGGACCCGGAAAGGGCCGACGAGTCCGGCGGCCCCGGCAGCTCCGGCGACCTCGCCGGCGCGTCCGCCGGACTGCCGTGGATCCCCGTGCCCCGCGAGCCCGGTGAGACGGGGAGCGCCTGGCGCACCTGGGTGGACGAGGTCCTCGCCAGCTGGGCGGCCTGCCTGCTGACCTCGCCGGACCTGGTGGAGGAGGCGGTGGCCGGTGCCCTGCGCAGCGAGCACGCGCGGGGGCTGGCGGTCGACTTCCGCAGGCTGGCCGCTCCCGACGGACTCGACCGGCAGGCCGTGCCCCTGCTGCGGCACCCCGACCTGATGGCGCCGATCGCCGAGCTGCACCGTGCCGGACTCCTGGCCTGCCTCACCTCCCACCGGGGCCCGGACGCCGAGGCCGCGGCGGCCGGCTGACCGCGACGGCGCTCGCCGCCGGGGCGGGCCGGCCGGCCGCCGTGTGCCGGAACGGCACCGGGTCGAGGATCGCGTCGGTGCCGTTGCGCGGCTCGCCCGGGAAGTAGAGCCGGGTGGTGAGCACGCGGCGGCCGCAGCCACGGCCGCTTCCGCAGACCCCGCAGCGTCTCGCGGTCCTCCGGGTGCTCCAGCAGGAAGTCGTCGGTGAACAGCACCACCCAGCCGTTCAGGCCCGGGACCCCGCGTCAGGGGCGCACCTGCCCGGGGGCGACCGCGCAGAGGTTCGGCGGGCTCGGCCGCCACGGCACCGCGTCCACCACATGCGTGCAGCGGCCGCCGGTGACGTACACGATCTCGTGGAAGACGTGCCGGCGCGGGAAGCCGGCGCGCGACGGCGGCCCGATGGTGTCGAAGGAGCCCACGGCGAACAGCAGCGCGTTCGGCGCGGGCACCTCCAGCCGGTGCGGCGGTACCGGCTCGTACGTCACTCCCCCCACCTCCCCGGCCGCCGGGGAGGATCAGGCCAGCACGGTGAACGCGCGCGTGGTGCCGGAGAAGGAGCGGGCGCCGCCCAGCAGGGGTTTGGCGTCGCCGTGGTAGCGGACGCGGTAGCGGCCGGGGGCGGTACCGTCGGGCACGTCCCAGGTGACGGTCACCTTCGAGGCGGCGATCCCGTCGCGCTCCCAGCGGAAGGCCGTCGACCAGTCGCCGTCGTCGGCGACCGTGCGCCACACCCCGCCCTCGTACCGCTCCACCCGCAGATAGGTGCTGCCCCTGTGCAGGTCGTTGCCGGGATGGGCGCCGGCGAACACCGCCGTGACCCGCTCGCCGGCCCGGTGGCCCTCGCGCGGCTGGGTCAGCACGTCCCCGAACGAGCGCCCGATCTGCGGGGCGTCCACAACGATCGGCGGCTGGAGGGCGAGCGGCGCGGCGGACAGGTCGGGCGGCTCCGGGCCGGCCGGCAGCGTCCGCCCCTCGCGCATCGCGCGGGCCAGCTCCGCCGAGATCTGCTGGACGGCGGGCAGTTGCCAGCGGCCGAAGAGGGTGCTGCCGCCCTCGTAGTGCTGGGCGTCGTACTCCTCGGGGGTGGTGAGGTAGTGGAAGTAGGAGTTGGCGTAGCCCGCCACCAGCACGTCGTCCAGGTCGGCGCCGGTGACCTCCGCGACGGTGCGCCGCAGCCGCAGCCCCGCCGCGATGGTGACCTCGCCGGGGACGCCGATCAGGTACAGGCGGCCGATCCGCACGAGCTGGACGGGGACGGTCTCCTGCACCCAGGGGTAGATCCGGTTCATCTCCCCGATGGGCACGGCTATCGCCTTGGGCGCGTGGGCGTCGCGCAGCTCCGGTGAGACGGTGTAGATCACCGAGTGGGAGACGGCGTCCCAGAAGGGGTTGTCGCCCTCGGAGAAGCCGGGAAAGGCCGGGCCGTCCTCCGTGCTGCCCGCCGCCATGGCCGCGCCGACCGCGGGCCTGGCGGTCCTGTGGGTGCGCCCGTCGCCGGTGAACTCCGGTTCCACGGTGACGTCGGAGAGGTCCACGTACACCAGCCGGGAGTCCACGCCGCCGGACAGCCGGGTGCCGGGCCGGTCCAACTGCCTCACGGCTGCCTCGTACTGGCGCAGGCCCATCTCCCGGGTGCGCTCGAAGTCCTCCGGCGTGGTCGGCGGCTCCAGGTCGAGGTTGGGGGACATGTCCCCGGCGTTGGTCTGCGCGAAGGCCGCGATCACCTCGGGCGCGGTACCGGCCAGGTAGTCCGCGCCCGCCACCTCGCGCTCCCAGCGGTGGGCGGCGTAGCCCTTGTTGTCGGCGCTGATGAGCCGGTTGTCGCCGGACATGCTGGTGCAGTGGGTGGCGAACCAGTTGACCGCGCCCACCAGCCGGCCCTGCCGCTCGATCCGCAGCAGCGTGGTGAGCGGGTCGGTCGCGTCGGGGAAGTGCGCCTTGACGCCGGCCGGGTTGCGGTCGAAGGCGGTACGGGAGCGGTTGACGCTGGCGCCGCGCAACTCACCGCGGGAGAGGGAGAGATCGGAGGGCGCGAGATCGGCGTGGGCCCGGCCCACGGCCTCCACGATGCCGCGTACGACCGCGTCGAAGGTCTTGGCGTGGAAGCCGAGCGTGGTGATGTTGTAGAGCAGGTGGTGGGAGTAGCCGCCCGGCCCGGCGTGGGTGTGGGTGGCGGTGACCATGGTGTTGCGGGCGTTGTAGAGGCCGCCGTACCGCTCGTCCAGGGCACGCAGCACCGCCTGGTGCACGCTGGAGAAGATCATGGGGGAGTCGACCACGACGAGGGCCACCCGCTCCCCGGCGCTCCCGTCCCCGGCCTGGTCGGCGATGACGAAGGCGCGGGCCCGCAGCCGGTTGTGCAGGCCCTGGGCCTGCTGGTCGGTGCGCCCGTAGCCCATCATGCCGACCTCGGCCACCTCGCCGGTGGCGTCCGCGATGCCGCGTCCCACCAGGTAGGAGCCGTCCCCCGCCCCGCCGGCCTGCCCGGGTGCGGCGGAGGTGTGGCCGGCGGTGGTGCTCCCGGCGGCGCGGGCCGCGGCCGCGGGGAGTCCGGCGAGGCCGAGTCCGGCCGTCGCGGCGGTGGCGCGCAGGACACCGCGGCGGCTGCTGCCCGGCGTACGGGCGGGGGAGTCCGGTGCGCCCGGTGCGTCGCCGGACGGTGTGCGCCGCTGGGTTCGGGGATCGCTCACGTGCGGCTCCTCACGGTGCTGTGGGGGGTTACCGCCGGTTTACCGACAGGTGTTGCGAGCATGACACCCATGGCATCCGCAGACAATCCGTCTGCGCGGGATCGACGCCGAAGCGGCCGCGCCGCCCGCGACCGCTCCGGTGTGAGCCCGGCGCGCCTCCTGCGGGCCGCCCGCGCGGGCCGCGGTGGACCGGGCGGCGGGACCGCTGGGCGGGTACGGCCCGCCCCGAGGCCGCGCCGTGCGAGACACCCGGCCCCGCAGGGGGCCGGCCGACTACCAGAGATCGCCCTCGCGCCAGTCGCAGACCAGTTCACCGGACAGGTCCGGGACCGGACCGCCCGCCACCGGCAGGACGTGGACGCACCCGTCGTCCTCCTCCGTGCGCACGGCGCCCGAGGTGGTGAGCACCGAGGTGGGCCCCTGCCACAGCAGCCAGCCGCGCGCCGCGTAGAAGCCCAGCGCCTCGTCGGTGGAGGCCAGCGCCCCCAGGTCGTACGCACCGCGCACCACCCGCTCCAGCGCCCCCATCAGTGCCGCCCCGTATCCGCGTCCGCGCCGGCCGGCACGGACCCCGACCCCCTCCACATAGCCGGCGCGCAGCGCGCGGCCGCCGTGCAGCAGCCGCCGCTGGACCAGCGAGGCGTGGCCCACCAGCTCCGGCCCCTCCCAGGCCAGCGCGTGCACACCGCCCAGGGCGTGCTCCCAGTCCTGGTCGGTCATGTCCCCCTCGAACACCTCCTCGAGCAGGGACCGGGCCGCCGCGCGGACGGAGGCGCCCAGATCCGCCGTGTGGACGAGCACGATCCCGCCGGAACCACCGCCGTCCCCGATCCTGATGCCTGTCATGCCCCCATCCTGGCAGTACGGCGCCGCCCGCCGCCGTGTCCCCACGGCGGCGGGCGGCGTTGCTCGGGGGCGGCGGGCCGGGCAGGGGCGGTACGCCTCAGTGGCGCCCCGGCCCCCGGCCGCGCAGCCTGCTCAGGGCCTGCTTGGCCTGGGCCCGCTTCCTGGGGTCGGAGGCCGCCCTCTTGGCCTGCCGGGTCAGTCGGCGACCCTGCGGGGTTCGGGCGAACATGGCGATCTTGCTCAGAATGCCCGGCACGGTTCCTCCAGCTGTTCACGGGCGCTCGCCGTGGCGAGCCGCACCCTTTGCGCTCGGTTGTCCTCCCGCCTCCTACCCCGGCGGGCGCGGGTGATGTGCGGGTGTCCCCGGAGCCGCGCCCCACGGCCTTCGGGAGGCGTGTTCCGGGCGTGAGCGGGCCGCTCTAGGATGAGCCCCGGTTCGCCGGCGACCGCGGGCGGGAGGGAGAAGCGTTGAAGCGTCCCACGATGGTGGACATCGCCCGCCGTGCGGGAGTGACCAAGAGCGCGGTCTCCTTCGCGCTCAACGGCCGCCCGGGGGTGTCGGAGGCGACCCGCGCCAGAGTGCTCGCCATCGCCGAGGAGCTGGGCTGGCAGCCCAACAGCGCGGCCAGGGCCCTCTCGGACGGCAGGGCCGGGGCCTTCGGACTGGTGGTGGACCGCCCGGCCCGCTCCCTGGGTATCGAGCCGTTCTTCATGCAACTGGTCTCGGGCATCCAGGGCGAGTTGTCCGGGGACGGCACCTCCCTGCTGTTCACCGTCGCGCCCGACGCGGACGCCGAGACGGCCACCTACCGGGCCTGGTGGGCGCAGCGCAAGGTCGACGGCGTCTTCCTGGTCGACCTGCGGGTGGACGACCCCCGGATACGCGTCCTGGAGGAACTGCGCCTGCCCGCCGTGGTGATCGGCTCACCCGTCGGCACCGGAAGCCTGCCCACGGTGTGGAGTGACGACGCGGCGGGGGTGCGCACCGCCGTCACTCACCTCGCCGACCTCGGGCACCGCTCCATCGCCCACGTCACCGGCCCCGCAGCCCTGCGGCACACCCTCCTGCGCACCGAGGCGTTCGCCGCCGCCACCGTCGAGCGCGGCGTCACCGGCCGGAGCGTGGAGGCCGACTACAGCGGCGAACAGGGCTGCGCCGCCACCCGGGCCCTGCTGGAGGGCGAGAACCGCCCCACCGCGATCCTCTACGACAACGACGTGATGGCCGTCTCCGGCCTGAGCGCCGCGCAGAGCCTGGGCGTCCGAGTCCCCGCCGACGTCTCCCTGGTCGCCTGGGACGACTCACCGCTGTGCGAACTGGTCCACCCCGGTCTGACCGCACTGCGCCGCGACATCGCCGCCTATGGCGCCCTGGCCGCCCGCCGGCTCAGGGCCGTGGCCGCCGGCCGCCGCGTCGAACACCGCCGCGCCCCCGCCCCCACCCTGACCGTCCGCGCCAGCACCGCCGCCCCCTCCCGCGACACGGCGGCGCTGTAGCCCGCGCCGGGTGTGCCGCCTGGCTACCGTACGAAGGCGGTGACGCCCTCGTACGTGCCCTGTGACGCCTGGCCCGTCGTCTCGTACTCCATGAGCAGCAGTCCGTTCGGCGTCGCCTCGTGGCGGACCAGACGGAGACCGGAGGGGGCGCCGGGGCCGGACATCAGGCGGCGGCCGGCCCTGAGCACCGTGGGCGCGACAACGAGGCGGAGCGTGTCGACCAGGCCCGCGGCCAGCAGCGCGTCTCCCAGGCGGGCGCTGCCGTGGACCTGGATCTCCCGCCCCGGCCGTGCCCTGAGCTCGGCGACCGTGCGGACCGGATCGCCCCTGAGCACGGTCGTGGGATGCCAGGCCCCCTCGGTGAGGGTGTTGGAGACGACGTACTTCGGCAGTGTGTTCATCCGCTCGGCGAACGGATCGGCCGGGTCGGTGATCGCCGGCCAGTCGCGTGCGAACGCCTCGTAGGTGCGCCGGCCCAGCAGCAGGCCGTCGGCGAGGTCGAGCCACTCGGAGGCACGCCGGACGAACGTCCCGTCCATGTGGGGGACGAGCCAGCCGCCGCGGCCGAAACCGCCGCTGGTGTCCTCGTCCGGCGAGCCGGGCCCCTGGCTGACCCCGTCGAGCGTGGTGAAGGCGGTGAGGGCGATCCTCATCGCGGAGCCCGTCGCGGAGCCGTGCCGCACGGCCATCCGGTAGTCCGTGCCCTCCGGGTGATCGGCCAGTGTGATCGTGGCGGTCATCGCGACCGGGGCCGGGTCCGCGGGACGCCAGGCGCTGTCCACCGCGTTGGTGAACACGATCCGGTGGAGTCCGTCGACGGCGAGGAAGCACGCGTCCAGATGCGGGACGAACCCGGCCCTGTCCCCGCGGCTCTCCGGAAACGGCGACGGCGCACCCTTCCCGCCCCGGGTCGGACGTCAGGCTTCGGGGTCCAGCATCGCCGCCGCGGTGGCCCGGTCGGTCTCGGCGCCGGTGGTCAGCGCGTACAGGGCGTACCCGATCGGGGAGGCGTCCCACAGGTCCTTCGCCTGGGCCGCCAGGCCGGGGTGGACGCGCCCACCCGCCCGCTCGTACGCGGTGAGAGTGGCCTGCAGCATCTCCTCGCCCGCGGCGCCGTACTGGAAGGACAGGTCACGGGCGGGGTCGTCCACGCGGGCGGTGGTCCAGTCCAGGACACCGGTGATCGTGCCCTCCTCGTCCAGCAGCACGTGCGCGGGGTAGATCTCGCCGTGGGTCATCACGGTCCGCTCGGGCCAGCAGGTGTCGTCCTCGAGCCAGGCCCGCCAGGCCTCGGCCAGGGCGGGGGAGACGGTGAAGGCCTCGCTCACGCGGGCGATGTCGTCCCGCCACGCCTGACGTACCCGGGCCGGTGCGCGGACCTCGACGCCCGCGGCCCCGGCCCGCTCCGGAGCGATGGAGTGCAGACGGGCCAGCAGGCGCCCCAGGCGCTCGGCGTAGTCCGGGCTGGCGGGGTCCATGTGCCAGTTTGGCTCCCCGGCGTCGGTCAGGGTCAGGCCCGGGGCGCCGGGCAGGGCCGGGTAGGCGATCAGCTCGGGGGAGCGGACCTGCCAGTCGGGGACCGCGACACCGTCCTCGGCCAGGACGGGGGCGACCAGCTCGAGGATGCGTCTCTCGGCGGCCGTGCCCTCGGAGACGTCGGCGCGACGCGGCACGCGCAGCACCCACCTCCGGCCGCTCGTGTCGAAGGCCATGACGACCCGGTAGTCCAGGCCCGCCTCGTTCACGGTGGCGTCCCGCGCGGACAGGTGAAGGCCGTGTACGGCGGCCAGGGCGATGACATCGTCGATCGTGCTCATGGGGCCACGCTCCCACCCGCGCTCGCGCCGCCTCCAACTCTTTTCCCCACCACCCGCGCCGCCGGGGGCTGTTCCTCCGGAGCGAGGCGACCCCCTCCTCGGCCGTCTTCGCCTGCCGGATCATCCCTGTACTCGCCCCGGGCAGAGCGCTGCCTCCTCGCCCGCGGCCACCGGTTCGAGCCATCGAAGTACAGCGCGGAAGGACTGGGTTCGCCCGGAGGGCGGGCGCGGTCGTCACAGGGGCTTGAGGCGGGTGCGCAGGAGGCAGAACTCGTTGCCCTCGGGATCGGACAGGACGTGCCAGCTCTCGGTACCGGTCTGGCCGACGTCGGCGGGCCTGGCGCCGAGGGCGAGCAGCCGTTCCAGCTCGGCGTCCTGGTCGCGGTCGGTGGGGCTGACATCGATGTGCAGCCGGAGTCTCCCCGGTCGGGGGTCGCCGGTGGGGCTGATGACGAGGGTGGGCTGTGGGCCTCCGAAACCGGCCTCGGGCGGGCCGATCTCGATGCTTCCGTCGTCCTCCCGGCCGAGTTCGGCGTATCCGAGGACCTCGCTCCAGAACGCGGCCAGCCGTTCGGGATCGGCGGCGTCGATGACGAGTTCGCTGATGCGGCATGCCATGGCCGTCACCCTACGCGGGCCAGGACGGCCCGCACTCACACGAGGAAGAACTCAGGCTGCAAGGCGCACCACGGCATGACAGAGGGCGTCGATCTGCTCGGGGGACATGTCGAAGTCGTAGGCGGTGTCCTCGACCGACTCCCCGGCCTCCCACAGATCGGTGATGGCCTTGACCGGGACGCGATTGGCCGCGACGACAGGACGGCCGTGGCCGAATCGCGGATCGATCACGACGGGAACGGTCTGCGGATACTGCCTCAGCCGCAGACTCGTGGGGAAGTCGTCGTCGGAGTCCCAGGAGAGGTGACGGAGGTAGTCGGACACGACCTCGTGAATCGGGGCCTGCCCGTCCCGGGCCCTGCGCAGATCCCCGAAACCGTGCTCGGCGAGGATGTCCACACCGTCCGTGGCGATCCGCTTCGACACCAGGCCGTAGGGGGTGGCGAAGGCGTTCCGCACGGCCGTCGCGGCCTCCCTGCGCTCGCTCGTCCGCAGGCCGAGGGAGCGCAGGGACCGCAGGACGTGGGCTTCGGCCACGGCGACGAACGGTACGGAGGGCTGCCCCCTCCGTATCGGCTCCACCTGGTGGACCAGAGGGGCGCCGGCGGCCTTCCCCTTCAGCCAGGACGCGAGAGTCGATGACGGGATCTCCAGGTAGGTAGAGGTTTCCGCAGGCGTCAGCAGTCCGTCCGTGAACCTGTCGACCATGATCGGCCTCCCGTTGGCGTCAGGGCTCGCATCGTCGCGCGTTCGGTCTTACGCGGTCTCTCCGGGGCGGTTTCGTGTGGTGGCGCGACGGCGGTCGTGCTCGGTGTCGAGGTCTTCCAGCTCCCGCAGTGCCGCAGCGCGCTCGTTCTCGGTGACCGGCCCGTGCTCCTCTTCCAACCAGTCGGCCAGTTCCCGGAGCCGGGCCCGCTCCTGCTTCAGGCGCAGCGCCTCGGTGAAGCAAGCCGACAGGCCGCGCTCGGTCACTTCGGGCCGGATCTCCTCCAGAAGATCCTCCGGGATCGTGACGGTGACCTTCCTGGTTGCCGTGCGGGGCCCCGTGCCCGGTGAATCAGCCGGTCGCACGGAGTTCCTCCCGCTCCGTGCGGCAGTCGCGGCACAACTGGCCGGGCCGGGCCGCGCGGATGGCGCGTTCGCAGCCGTCGCAGGTCTGGAGGGGCAGGACGGCGGGCTTGGCGGGCGACGGGGCCGAGGCGGGCGCGGGCAGGGGCGGCTCGCCGAGGCGGAAGGCCAGGATGCGGGCAGGGCGGGCCAGGAGCCGTTCGGGCAGGCCTGCGGTGAGCGTCTCGGTGATCCGGGCGGCCTCGCTCCCGGAGAGGATCAGCCGGGGGTCGGCGGCGCGGAGACAGGCCAGGACCCGTACCGCGTCCGGATCGGCATCACCCAGCGGAGCGGGCTGAGCGGGCGGAGCCTGCGGTGACCGCACCACGGCCGGGAGCGGGTCCGGGGGAGCGGTGGCCGGTGCCGGGGGAGACGGCAGGGGCGCCGGGTCGGAGGCCGTACGCGGCGCGGGCACGTGGACGGGTGCGGGACGGGGCCGGCGGCCGGGCGGCGGGGTCGGGTCCGGGTCGTCGTCGCCCGGCGGTACGTCGTGGAAGTAGGTACGGGTACGGACCCGGCCGTCCGGCCCGCGCTCGCGCCGCCGCTCCAGGTACCCGGACGCCTCCAGCTCCCGCAGAGCCCGGGAGATCAGGATCTCCCCCTCGGAGAAGTGCTCGCACAGCGCGGTGATGCTCACCGGAGCACCGTCCGGCAGCGAGGCGATGTAGGCCGCGACCCCGATGGTGACCGCGCTGCCGGGCCGCTGCGCGAGTGCGTTGGCGAGGACGGTGAAGTTGGCGGTGAGGCGGGTGCGTACGTGAATCACGCCGGATGTCGGTGCACCGGCGCGGGCGCGCGTGGGCGCGCTAAACTGCGAGTCAGCCATCGGGAAGGTGCTTTCTTCCTGATCGGTGAGGCCCTCGATCGGGATGCCAGTCCCGGCCGGGGGCCGCAACTTTTTGCGGTTGTCGCGGTGAACGTAACCACTCGCTTTTCAAACCCGCAAGCTCATCACCCGTACGGGTGATGAGGGGAAAGGGTGGGTGGGTGGGAGGTTCTTTCTCCCGGTTCTTTAAGGGAGTTCGTGGGCCGCCGGACCCTCGTGGGCGAGGGTCCGGCGGGCCCGGGAAGCCGATACGTACCGGCCCCCGGATCGCTCAGGCGCGGCGTTCGGCCTTCAACTCGCTTATGAAGGGAGCCCAGGACGCCGACGGGAACGCCAGCACCGGCCCGTGCGGGGCCTTGCTGTCACGGACGGGGACGATGCCGGGGAAGCCGTCGGCCATCTCCACGCAGTTGCCACCCTCCTGGTTGCTGTAGCTGCTCCTGCGCCACTCGGCGCCGCTGAGATCGGGACGGGACACTCGCTTCACGGTTGTCCTCCAGCGCGGATCGGATCATGTCGAGCGACATGAGCGGGGGCAGGGCTGCCGCCCGCAGTCGATCGTATGTCTCCCTGTACGGCCTGATCTCCGCCGGTTCCTCGACGAGTTGGCCGTAGTCGGTGCCTTCCGTGTAGACCGTCTCCGGGCCGTCCGGCATCGTCAGCAGAGTCAGGGAACCGCCCAGCGCACCATGCTCGCCCTGGTCGAACGGCAGCACCTGCACGGTGATGTGACGTTCCTCGGCGGCTTCGAGGAGGCTCACCATCTGGCCTCGCATGACGGCCCGGCCTCCGATCGGGCGCCGCAGCACCGACTCGTCCAGGATCACCCACAGTTCGGGGTGGTCCGGTGACCACAGCCGTGCCTGCCGCCCGATCCGGGCCGCGACGCGTTCCTCCAACTGCTCCTTGCCGCTGAGCGTCCGGCCGACACTCAGCAGGGCTCGCGCGTAGTCCTCGGTCTGGAGCAGGCCGGGCACCACATGTGCCGCGTACTCGCAGATGGACACCGCCCGTTCCGCGTACTCCATGAACCTGCGCGACCAGTTCGGGAATGTCTCGCGGTAGACGTACGGCCACAGATCGACCAGCAGGTTGTCCGCTCCGAGGGCGTCGTCCAGCGTGCGCGCCAGATCAAGCGTCGGTCTCGCCCCGGAGGCCCGCTCGACCTGGGTGATCCGGCTGGCGACCACATGCGCCTTCTCGCCCAGTTCCGCCTGGGTCAGCCCGGCGGCGGCGCGGAGTCTGCGCACCCGCGAGCCGAACAGGGCCGCCATCGATGCCCCGGGATCAACATCCTTGGCCAAAACATCACTTCCGTTTCTTGCAGACTGGAAGGTAAGGCTTCATCCCCTTCCGAGCCTAGGCTCGCCGGTCGATCCTGAAGCACGGAACGTAGTGATCCGCCTACGTTGCGGATCGAACGAGGAAGCGAAGGACGACTTTCGTGCTGATGACGACGACCACGCCCGACGAGGACCCGCAGCCGGGCGCGGCGCACCCGGGCGACACCGGACCCCTGCCGTTCACCATGCGGTTCACGTCATCACCGAAGGGGGCGCGGCTCGCCCGGAAACTCGCCGTGCGGCGCATGGAGGAGTGGGGGTGGCCTGCCGCGTCGGACACCTCGTGCACCGTCTCCCTGCTGGTCGGCGAACTGGCCGCCAACGCGGTACGGCACGGCCGCGTGCCCGGACGCGACTTCCGCCTCGCGCTCGAACTGCGGGGGGACGTGGTCCGTATCGAGGTCTCGGACGCCTCCCCGGTCCGGCCTCCGGCCGCCCCGCCCTCACCGTCCGCCGACGACGAGTCCGGGCGCGGCCTGCTCCTGGTGGACATCCTCGCCACCCGCTGGGGTGCGGTCCCGCGCGACTCCGTCGGCAAGACGGTCTGGGCGCAAGTGGCGGTCCAGGCCGCTGAAAGGGACCACTGCGAGGACGGGGCGGTTGTGCCGGGGTGCTTGCCGGCGCCCTCCGGTGTGCCGTGGAGAATGCGTGCATGTCCATTCGAGCCGTGCGCCTGAACGAGCTGCCCGTCCTCCAGGACATCGAGAGGGCCGCAGGGCAGTGCTTCCGGGACATCGGCATGCCGGAGATCGCCGAGGACGAGCCGCTCCCGCTCGGCGAGCTGGCCCGCTACCACCGTGCCGGGCTGGCCTGGGTCGTGGCCGACGGCGCCGATGTCCCGGTCGCCTACCTGATCGCCGACCGTGTCGACGGCAACCTCCACGTCGAGCAGGTCTCGGTGCATCCGGACAGCGCGCGTCGCGGTGTCGGCCGGTCGCTGCTGGAGCATCTGGCGGCACACGCCAGGGGTCAGGGCGCTCCCGCCCTGACCCTCACCACGTTCGCCCAGGTCCCGTGGAACGCCCCTTATTACGCACGCTGTGGTTTCCGGATCATGGACGACGGTGGGCTCACTCCCGGTCTGCGGAAGATCCGCGAGCGTGAAGCGGCCCACGGCCTGGACCGGTGGCCGCGGGTCTGCATGCGCCGGGCACTGTGACGCCACGGCGGTGTCGGTGCGGGCGCCGCTCAGGGGCCGGTGGTGCCGTCCACGCGTTCCCGGATCAGGTCCGCGTGGCCGTTGTGGCGCGCGTACTCCTCGATCAGGTGGACCAGGATCCAGCGCAGTGAGACCTCCTCGCTGCCCAGGTGTGCGGCCTCCTGCTCCGAGAGCCTGCCGATCTCCTCCAGCGAGGCGCCGGCGGTCAGTTCGCGTCCGCGCGCGACCTCGGCGCGCCAGGCGGCCAGCGCCTCGTCGAGGCCGCGCTCCGGGACGAGCCCGAAGCCGTCCCGGCCCGCGTCCGCGTGGACCGGCGGCACGTCGAGGCCGGCGAAGATCCGCTGGAACCAGTTGCGTTCGACCTCCGCCAGGTGCTGGACCAGGCCCAGCAGCGTCATCTGCGACGGCTCCAGCGGGGCGGTGCGAAGCCCGCGGTCGTCCAGCCCCGAGCACTTCAGCACCAGGGTCTCCCGGTGGAAGTCCAACCAGCCCTCCAGCGTGGTGCGTTCGTCGGCGTGCGGCGGCGGGACGGTGCGGCCGTCCGGTGTCGTGGTCATGTGCTTCCTCTCCTCGGGCGTCCTCTCGTAGATCATCCCCGAAACGGGGCCGCTGCCGTCCGGACCGGACGGTCGCCGCGCACGGTCGGGGCTCCACTCGTGGTCTCCCGCGGTGCCGGGACTACCGGGTAGGCCCAGGGCCGGGAGGCGCGGGCCGGTGCCTTACCCGCTGTGCGCGATCTGAATCAGGTTGCCGCAGGTGTCGTCCAGGACCGCCGTGGTGATCGTGCCCATCTCCAGCGGCTCCTGGGTGAAGCGCACCCCGAGCCCGCGCAGCCGATCGAACTCCGCCCGTACGTCGTCCACGGCGAAAGAGGCGGCCGGGATGCCGTCCTGGGCCAGTGCCGTCCTGTACGGCCGCACCGCGGGATGGCCGGAGGGCTCGAGCAGCAGCTCGGTTCCGTCGGGATCCTCCGGCGAGACCACGGTCAGCCACCGGTCCGTGCCCAGCGGGACGTCGTGCTTCTTCACGAAGCCCAGCACGTCGGTGTAGAAGCGCAGGGCCTTGTCCTGGTCGTCGACGAAGACGCTGGTGAGGTGGATCCTCATGGTGTGCTCTCCGGGGTGTCGGGCCTGAGCCATCGGGTCACGATGAGCTCAAGGGGTTCGGTGTTCAGGTCGTGGAACTTGTAGCGGCCCTGGCGCCGTGAAACGACCAGACCGGCGGATTCCAGTACGGCCAGGTGCTGGCTGATCGCCTGGCGGGACAGCCCCAGACCGTGCTTGGTCGCCAGCCGTGCGCAAATCTCGAAGAGGGTCTGGCCGTCCCGCTCCACCAGCTCATCGAGGATGCGCCGGCGGGTGGGGTCGGCCAGTGCCTTGAAGAGGTCCTCCGCCACGGCCAACACCATAGGCAAGTTTCTACTTGCCTATCAAGGGGCGTGCCGCCCTCGCCTGATCGAAGAAGCGGGCCCCCGCTGGTCGGAGTCGTCGGATCGGAGGCGGTCGGGGGTGCGGGTGCCGGCCCGGAGACCCGCATCACCCGCCACGGTTCCAGGACAAGGCCTGACCGGAGTCCGTTGCGCACACGGCTCAAGGCCGAGGCCGCTCGTGCCGGTGCACTGCTTCCCACGGGAGCGGTGCGTGTGTGGGCGCCGTTCAGGCGCCGGTGGTGCCGTCCACACGTTCCCGGATCAGGTCCGCGGGGCCCCGCTGCGCGCGCCGCGGGGCTCCTCCGCCACCGCCCCCGGGAGGAGATGCTGGCCGACACCCCCGCCTGGAAGCGCGGGCAGGGCCTGGACCGGTCGCGACGCGCCGGCCTCAGCGCCCGGCGCGAGCGCGAACTGCTCGCCGCCCTCGGCTGGAGGTCGGGGAGCACCCGGACGGACGGCGGCGGCAGACGACGGGGCCCGGCGCCTGTTCCTCAGCCGGGGCGCCTGGCCATGACGACCACGCCCGGGCCGGTCTGCTCGTCGGCGGGGAGGCGGAGCTCGGCGACCGGGTGCAGGCCGGCCCGCTCGATCAGCTCCACGAGCTGCTCCGGCCGCCACCGGTGGGTCGTCCAGCGGACGGGGACGCCTCCGTAGGCCTCGGTGCGTGCCACGTCCTCGTCGCCGACGTGTGTCGCGGTGATGAGGTGCCCTCCCGGCTTCAGGGCGCGCGCGAACATGGCGAGGACCTGGGGAAGGACGTCACGGGGGAGGTTGAACAGCGACCACCACCCGAGCACGCCGCCCAGGGACGCCTCACCGAGGTCGAGGTCGGTGGCGGAGGCGACGTCGAAGCGGCAGTGCGGGTGGAGGCGGCGCGCGTTCTCGATCATGCGGGGGGAGAGGTCGACCCCGGACACGTCGAGTCCGCGTTCGGCGAGGTAGGCGGTCACCGTTCCGGGCCCGCAGCCGACGTCGAGGACGGGCCCGAGTCCGCGCACGGTGTCGGCGAAGGCGTCGATCGACGCCTTGAGCCAGGGGTGGGTGCGGATGTCGCCGAATCCCGTCGTCAGCACCATGTGAACGTAGTTGTCGGCCGCCCGGTCATAGGACTCACGGACCACGTCGAGATCGGCCGGGCGGTCGATAGGGGGTAAGCGCATCGGCCAACGATAGGACAGCGGCCCTGGTCGTGGGACCGTCGGCCTCCCCTTCGGGCCGAACGGCACTGGCCGCCGGGGAGGCGCGGTGTTGTCATGGGGGGGAGGACGGCGCGGACGGGCCGGCGAGGCGCGGCGGCCGGCGCCGTGAAGCGGAGGAGGCCGATGCCATGCTGTACCGCCACACGGTCGGTGACGTGATGACCGAGGACGTGGTCACCTTCCGCCCCGACACACCGCTGCCGGAGGCCGCCGCCCTGCTGGACGCGAACGACATCGTCGCGGCTCCGGTCGTAGACGACGACGGCGCTCCCGTCGGCGTCGTCTCCGCCTCCGACGTGCTGCGGCACGAGACCGGCATGCCCGATCCGCAGGGTCAGGACGGGGACGACGAGCGCTCCTGGGGCAAGGCCCGGGCCCGGACCGCGGGCGCGCTCATGAGCAGCCCCGTCTTCACCGCCCGCGCCGACTGGACGATCCCCCGGGTCGCGCGGGAACTGCGCAGGCGGCACGTCAAGCAGCTGCCGGTGGTCGACGACGAAGGGCTCCTGGCCGGCATCGTCACCCGCAGCGACCTGCTCGACGTCTTCATCCGCTCCGACGCCGAGATCCGCGACGAGGTCGAGCAGGACGTTCTGGGGGACATCCTCGGCCTGGACGAGGACGCCGTCGCGGTCGAGGTCCGGGACGGGGTCGTCACCCTCCGTGGAGACGTCCCGGAACCGCGCCTGGTCCCGGTGGTCGTGGCCCTGTGCCAGGGCATCGACGGTGTCGCCGCGGTGGGGGCCCACCTCGCCGCCGCCCGGGCGGGCTGAGCGTCCGCTCTGGAGGGCCGGGGCGTCCTGAGGCCCGGACGCCTGGCCGGCCGGGGCGGAGCGGGACCGGGGAACGACTGGTCGGCCCAGAGCTCGTTTGGGAAGCGGCTCCCGGCCCCGGCCGCCCGGCTGAGGGCGCGGTCACTGGCGGCTGAGGGCGCGGGTGATGCCCGCCGCGGTGGTGGTGGCCAGGATCCAGCCGGTGACGACGAGCAGATACGCCAGCCACTGGTACGCGCCCTGGGGCGCGAAGGCGGCCTCCTGGCCGAAACCGATGACCGGCAGCAGCAGGTCGAGGGTGTAGAAGAGGGGGGTGAAGTCGGGGGCCTCGTCGGCCTTGAGCGGGCGGGGGTGCTCCCCGGCGAAGACCAGCGTGCCGGCGAGCAGCAGCGCCAGCAGCCAGCCGCCCGCCCGCATCGGGCGGAAGCCGTAACCGACGGTCGCGTCCTGGAGATGTCCCCAGAACCTGGCGTACGGGGGCAGGGAGCGGCGGTGGCGGCGCAGTTTGGCGAGCTGCACGGTGCGGGCGCCCGCCTCGTCGCCCGCGGTGCGGTACGCGGTGGCCAACTGCTCGTACGAGTACGGAAGATGGCCGGTCTCCTCGCGCTCCAGCAGCGGCAGCCGCCGCTCGGCGGGCAGGTGAGGGGTCAGCCGCCGGTAGGTGAGCCCGTCGAGCCTGACCCGTTCGGGCCACACCTCCGGGACGGCGTCCAGCAGGTCGAGCCGGGCGCCGCGCAGGTTCACGGTGCCCCGGACCGGAGCCGCGCCGCGCAGCCACAGTTCGCCGACGGCGCAGGCGCTGACGCGCAGCGCCTGGCCGGCGGGGTTGGAGAGCCGGGCGGAGTTCAGGACGAGCCGACGGGGGATCGTGGCGCCGCTGAGGTTGACCATGCCGCGGGCGCGCAGCCGGGCGGCGCGCAGATCGGTGCCGACCGCCAGGGTCTCGGCCTCCAGGGCGAGGCCGCCCGGGTCGTGCAGCTCGGCGTCGTCGAGGTTCACCAGTCCGCCGATGGTGGCGCCGTCCATCCGCACCCGGCCGTATGCGGTGAGCCCCGCGGCCCAGACGTCGGTGCCGACCGTCGCGTGGTCGAGCTGGAGGACCGGTTCCGGCCGTTCCCCGGAGCCCTCCCGCTCCGGGCCCGGTGGCCGGCCGTCCTGCGCTCCGGGGACGCCCAGCACCGCGCCGTCGAGGAAGAGAGCCCCGGACAGCTGTGCCCCCGCGAGCCGTACGGGGCCGGTGACCCGGCAGCCGGTCATCCGCAGCACGATGTCGACGCGCAGGGTCCCGGCAGTGAGGCGGGGGAGCACCGAATCGCTCAGGACGAGGGCGCGCATCCGCGCCCCGTAGAGGTTCGGCGGCTGCTCGAAGTGGCAGGACCGCAGCCGTACGGCGTGCTCGACCGTCCCGTACATGAGATCCAGCCGGCCGGTGATGCGCGCGCCGGTCAGCTTCAGGCCGGGCACCTCGCCGCCGGTGGCGGGGCCGTCGAGCAGCAGTGCCTGCAGCACCTTGGCGCGGACGGTGCGCCCGGGGCCCCACGAGGCGCCGTCCGCCGGGTCGTCGTCCGCGCTCTCGCGCAGGTCGACGCCCTCGTTGAGCGGGAACGCCCGCCACACGCGGAGCTCGGCCCGGGTGAGGTCGGTGATCTCCACCCGGCGGATGGTGCCGTGGTTCCACCGGGGGCGTCAACTCCGTTTATGAAGAGGGTCGTTCGAGGTCACGGTATGGCTTGGGCGCCGGGCTCAGGATGAGTAGAGGGCCTCGATCTCCGCCTCGTACATCTTCGCGATCGCCGCCCGCCGCATCTTCAGCGACGGCGTGATCAGCCCCTCCCTCATGCTGAACTCCGTGGGCAGGATCCGGAAGGCCCGGATGGACTCCGCCCGTGACACCGCGTTGTTCGCCTGGGACACCGCCCGCTGGACCTCCGCGTGCAGTTCCCCGTCGCGCAGGACATCCCGGGGGGACAGCGGTTCCCTCTCGCGCAGCCGGAACCAGTGCTCCAGTGCCTCGGGGTCGAGGGTGAGCAGCGCCGCGACGTAGGGGCGGTCGTCGCCGACGACCAGGCACTGGGAGATCAGCGGATGGGCGCGGACGCGGTCCTCCAGGACCTGCGGGGCGACGCTCTTGCCGCCGCTGGTGATGATGATGTCCTTCTTGCGTCCGGTGATGACCAGATAGCCCTCGTCGTCCAGGTGGCCGACGTCCCCGGTGGCGAACCAGCCGTCCCGCAGCACCCTGGTGGTCGCCCCGGGGTTGTTGAGGTAGCCGGCGAAGACGACGTCGCCGTGCACCCAGATCTCCCCGTCGCGGGCGATGTGGATCGAGTGGCCCGGCATCGGGCGGCCCACCGTGCCGAACTTGACGCGGCCCATCGGCTGGCCGGTCACCGCCGCGGTGGTCTCGGTCAGCCCGTAGCCGTCGTAGACCGTGATCCCGGCGCCGGCGAAGATCAGGCCGAGTTCGCGGCGCAGCGTGGAGCCGCCCGAGACCGCGTACCGCACCCGCCCGCCCAGCACCGCCCGCAGTTTCCGGTAGACGGTGCGGTCGAAGACCGCGTGCGAGGCCCTGAGCACGGGGCCGGGCCCTGGGCCCGCGCCCGCGTTGTGCCGTTCCACGGCCTCGGCGTAGCGCACCGCGACGTCCGTCGCCCGGTCGAACACGTCGCCCTTGCCTGCCTCCAGGGCGGCCTGCCGGGCCTTGCGGTAGATCTTCTCGAAGACGTAGGGCACGGCGAAGACGAACGTCGGCCTGAAGGACGCGAGCGCGGGCAGCAGCTCGGCGGGCGCGATCTCGGGCTGGTGGCCCAGCAGTACGCGGTTGCGGATGCAGAAGACCTGCACCATCAGGCCGTAGATGTGGGACAGCGGCAGGAAGGCGAGGATGGCGGGCCGCTCGCCCTGCGCAGCGATGAGCCCGGGCCATCCGGCGAGCAGGATGTCGCACTCGGCCGCGAGGTTCGCGTGGGTGATCACGCAGCCCTTGGGGCGCCCGGTGGTGCCGGAGGTGTAGGTGACGGCGGCGACCGAGCGCGGTGTCACCGCGAGGCGGTGGCGGTCCACCAGATCGTCGGGTACGCCGCGCCCCAGCTCGGCCAGCTCCCTCACGCAGCCGGTGTCGAGCTGCCAGATGCGGCGCAGCGACGGCGCCGCGTCGCACACCGAACCCACCGTCATAGCGTGTTCCTCGTGCTCGACGACGACCGCCGCCACCTGCGCGTCGGCCAGGATCCAGCGCACCTGCTCGGCGGAGGAGGTGGGGTAGACGGGCACGACCCGGGCGCCGATCGTCCACAGCGCGTAGCTGAACAGCGTCCACTCGTAGCGGGTGCGGGCCATCACCGCGACCCGGTCGTCGAACCGTATGCCGTCGGCCAGCAGGCCCTTGGCCAGAACCCTCACCTCGTCGCGGAAGGCGGCGGCGGTGACGGTGGCCCATTCACCGCCCGCCGGGTTCTCACGGCGGGCGAGCTGCGCGAAGTGCGGTTCGTGTTCGGCCAGTTCGTGGACCGAGTCCGCCAGCCCTCCCTTCCGCACCGGCTCCACCACGGGCGGAAGACTGAAGTCGCGCACGGTACCCCCATCACCGAACCTCTGCCGCATCGCGTTCCGGGCGGCAGGGGGCGAAAAATACCGATGAACGCCCCTGTTGCCCAGGGCTTGATCAAAAACCGTTCCCCTGTGTGAGTTCTCCGGGCGGGCCGGGCTCGGCGACGGCACACCGGGCACGACCGCGGCCGGAGGGCGCTCCCCCCATGGGGCGCCCTCCGGCCTCGTGCCGCCCGCGCACCCGGGCGGCACGAGGTGGCGGTCAGGAGCGGAGTCGGAGGCAGGCTCGGACCGGGGCCGGGCCGGTGCTCACACCCGCTGCCACAGCGCCGGGGTGTTCGGCGGCTCCCAGCCCGGCTGCGCCTGGTGGGCCTGGAGGCAGCGGTAGGTCGCGCCCCCGTAGGTCACCCGGTCGCCGACCGAGTAGACGGTGCCGGCCTGCCAGGTGCCGCCCGGCGGGTCGGTGGGCGGGTCGGTGGGCTCGGGGTCCGGGTCGCCGCCGGCGGTCTTCAGCGTCAGGCCGTAGGCGGAGAGGATCTCGTTGACCGGCTGGTGGTACGTGGTGCCGCCGGTGCGGCAGTTGCCGGATCCGCCGGAGGTGACGCCCTGGGCCTGGTTGCCGGAGATGTAGGAGCCGCCGGAGTCGCCGGGCTCGGCGCACACGGTGGTGCGGGTCACGCCGGTGATGGTGCCCTCGGGGTAGGTGACGCTGGTGTTGTGCTGCTGGATGGTGCCGCAGTGCCATCCGGTGGTGGAACCGGAGCGGCATATGGACGAGCCCACCGCCGCCTGCGTGGAGCCCGCCACCTGGACGCTGCCGCTGGAGGTCTTCACGTACGGGGTGGCGGTCCAGTTGGAGTTGGCCGCGACCCAGGCGTAGTCGTTGCCGGGGAAGGACGAGCCCTGGAAGGTCCCCAGCGACGCCTGGTTGTAGCCCGAGACGCTGGTGCCGGTACGGCCGCAGTGGCCGGCGGTGGCGAAGCCCTGCCGGCTGTCCCTGGTGACGGGGAAGCCGACCGAGCAGCGGCCGGAGCCGCCCATGTAGTACGCGTCGCCGCCGCGCAGGTCGTACAGCGGGCGGGGCCGCTCGTCGGACCTCACCACGCGCACCAGGCCGCCGTCCACGTCCGCGGCTTCGGCGAAGGCGTGGGCCTTGCCGGTGTCGAAGGCGCGGACGACGACGGAGTTGGTCTTGACGTCGACGTACCACACCGGCGCGGCGGTGGTGGCGTTCTTCTCGGCGGCCCGGTCCAGTGCGGCCTTGGCGGCGTCGAGTTCGGCCAGGGTGTGCTCGACGACCTTGGCCCGGGCGCCCGCCCCGGTGATGGCGGAGGCCTCGGAGGCGTCGGTGGTGGCGACGGTGAGGGTCGCGGCGTCGTCGCCCGCCACCCAGGCGCCGGCGAAGTCGCCGCCGAGCGCCAGGCGCAGTTTCCCGGCGGCCGTTCCGGCCCTGCTCTCGTTCACCAGCCGGTCCTTCGCCTGGCCGGCGGTGAGACCGAGATCGCGCTGCATGGCCTTGAGCAGGCCGGGCGGTACGGAGGACAGGGCGGACGGGGCAGGGTGGGCGTCCGCCTTCCGCGGGGCGGACGCGGCGGGATCGGCCGTCGCGGTGCCCGGCAGCAGTCCGGTCAGGGCGAGCGCGCCGGCCGCCACGGCGGCCGCGCACGCGCCTGCGACGCGTCTGTGGAGCATGTGGTTCTCCTCGGTTTCGTCGGGGTGACCGAAACCGTAGACGCGGAAGCGGTGGGGGGAGGAGCTGTCAACTCTCCTCCCCCCACCGCGTTATGGAAGCCGCCGTACCCTTTGTGGCCTGCGGGTTCCGCTGCGCCGCCGCGTACGGCTCAGCGCTTGCCCACCGGGGCGAGGTGGTCCAGGGACGTGGCCAGGGTCTTGCGCCGTCCGTTCTTGGCCGGGGCGGAGACCACTTCGAGTTGCTCGAGCGCGTCCAGAGCGCGCCGGGCGGCCGTACGGGAGAGGGAGAACCGCTGCTGCACGTAGACCATGCTGGCGTTCTGCTCGGTGACGACCGCCTGCGCGATCTCGCGGAGCGTCTCGGCGTCCATCCCGGCGGCCTCAGCCCCCCGGGCGAGCGGACCGCCGGCGGACTCGGATCCGGAAGCGGCCGGTTCGGGCTCGGCGGGCGGTTCGGCGGCCGCGGCAGGCGCCTCGGGGGCTTCGGTCTCCTCGGCCGACGGGGCCGCCTGCTTCACGATGCGCGCGGTGGGCGCACCGGCGGCCCCGTCCGCGGTCCGCCCGGGCTCCGGGGCGGTGTCGTCGACGTCCCCGGCGGGCACCGTGGGGGGCGCTGTGGCGGCGGGTGCGGACGGCGTGGCACCGTCGACGTCCTCGGCAGCCGGCTCCGGCCCCGACTCTGATTCTGGCCCCGACTCTGATTCCGGCTCCGGCTCCGGCTCCGGCTCCGGCGTACGGGGCGCCAGGTCCTCGGCCACGGGGGTGGCGGGCGCCTCGGCGGCCTCATCGGTGTCCGGCGCGGACGCCTCGGCGGGTGCGGAGGGTTCGTTTCCGGCGGAGGGCTGCGGAACCGCGACCTTGCCGTCGGCGGCCTCGGCGGCCTCGGCGGCCTCGGCGGCTTCCACGGCGGCCGGGGCTGCCGGTGCGGCCTCCTCGGCCCGGGGAGCGGGGATCTCGGCGGGGGCTTCGGTCTCCCGGGCGGGCGCCTCGGCCTTCACCGCCTCCACCGTGGGGGTGGCGGGCTCATCGGCACGGGGTTCCGGCGTCTGGGGGGCCGTGTCCAGGCTGGCCGTGTCCAGGCTCTCCGAACGGTCCGGTTG
The DNA here is from genome assembly GCF_043660855.1 of Streptomyces shinuiensis. NCBI lineage: Bacteria > Bacillati > Actinomycetota > Actinomycetes > Kitasatosporales > Streptomycetaceae > Streptomyces > Streptomyces shinuiensis. Next base: position 5,336,730 of record NZ_JBIHML010000001.1, read on the forward strand.
AGGGGCGGAGTCGGCGGGATCGGAGATGAACAGACCGCCGACCGAAAACCGTTCCGGAGCGGCCTCCTCCACGGAGACCGCCTCCACCGGGACGGAACCGGAGACGCTCTCCCTGCCGTACTCGCGGCCTTCCGCCTCCTGCCGCGGCTCTGTCCGCGGCTCCGGTTCGGCCTGGACGGTGGCCGCCTCCTCCGGCGTCTTCTCCTCCTCCGGCGTCTTCTCCTTCTCCTCGGCCTTCTCCTCGGCCGCCTTCTCGGCCGCCTTCTCGGCCCCGCCCTGCTCGGCGGTCCGCTCACCGGCCGTCCCGCGGGCGGTACCGCGCCCGCCCGCCGGGGCGCGGCGGCCCAGCAGGACACCGGCCCCCGCCGCGACGAGGAGGACGGCGCCCCCCGTCAGGACCGGTACGGAGCCGACAACGGCCCCGAGGGCGAGCAGGAGCAGGCCGACCAGCCCCAGGGCCGCGGACAGAGGCGCGGCCGTCCTCGTACGGTTCTCCTCGGCGGGACGCGGAGCGTCCCCCTGCGGGACCGGCGCCTTCGCGGCGGTCCGGCCCGCTCCTCGGCAGCTTCGGCCTTCGCTCTCGTGGTGGCCGATGACCCCGTCGGTCACCGGCGCCCGCTGCTCGCAGACCGGGCATGTATCGCGACGCATTCAGCCCCCTTGTGGCACTTCCCAGGACGACGGACTGTAGCGGACCGGGGGATGTCATCGTGGGGGTGGTACCGGCACTCCGCATCCGTCCGGGCGTACGCCCCGACCAGCGGCCCGCCGGTCGCCGCGCAACTCCGTTCTGCTACGGGACTCTTGGCGGTGGGGCCGGGCGGGCCGCCGTGGCGCCGGCCAGGTGCCCCGGCGTGTCGTGCGAGGCCGTCTCGTCCGACTGTCATCCCGCGGTCATCCGACCGCCGCCGGGGAAGTCGCGCCGAACCCGGGGTGGTCGGCCAGCCACTGGGTGTAACTGGCGCTGCGGGCGGCGGCCTCGGTGTGCGCCGCGCGGGCCTGGGCGACCACCGGGCCCGCGACGTCCGCCGCGGGCGAGCCCGGATGCCAGCCGACCAGATGCCGCCAGCGCAGCGGAGCCCCGGCCAGTGGACGGGTCACCACGCCCGGGGCCGGCGGGAACGTAGCCCGGCACAGTCCCACCGCCCGCCCCACCTGTACCAGATGGACGCACGAGGCGGTGTCGGTCTCGTAGACGCGGGCGGGGGTGAACCCGGCGCGGGCGCAGACGGCGGCGAAGCAGTCCGCGAAGCAGCCGTCCCCCGGCACGTCCGTCCAGGACTCCCGGGCCAGCTCGGCCAGTTCCATTTCGCGCCGTTCGGCCAGCGGGTGGTCCCGGCCCAGCATCACGAACACCGGATCGACGGCGATCTCACGCCACACCAGCCGGTCCGCCGCGGGCGGTGGACTCTCCCCGCAGGCGCCGACCAGGGCGAAGTCCACCCGCCCCTCGACCACCAGCGCGGCGATCTCCCGTTCCGACCAGGAGGTGCGCGTGGTCACCGCGACCTGCGGGTGGGATTCCGCCAGCCGGTCCACCAGGCCGCCCAGCAGCGGCCCGTGCGTACCGCCGAGCCGGAAGCGCGGCATGCCCTCCCACGCCCGCGCGAACCGTACGGCCTCCTCCTGGAGTTCGCGCACCGCGGGCAGCAGCACACAGGCACGGTCCAGCACCAGTTCGCCCAGCGCGGTCGGCCGGACCCCGAACCGGCCGCGGACGAACAGCGCCCCGCCCAGGGCACGTTCGATCCGCTTGAGCTGTGCGCTGAGTGCCGGCTGGGCCAGTCCCAGCGCCGTGGCCGCCCGGGTGAGACTGCCCGCGTCCGCGATCGCCCGGATCGTCTTCAGGTGCCGCAGTTCCAGGTCCATGCCCGACAGCTTGGGCCGCCCGGTACGCGGGGGCAATACATCGGCGGGGGATTGGTACGGACCACAATTCCGGTGTGCGGTCGCCGAGTCGGCGCCCGGGTCGGGCTCTGCGCGTGTCCGGGGCAGCTCAGGGGTTCGACTCGTCCATGGCCGCCTGGCGGCAGTGGCAGCAGGCCCCCTGGGGGCGTCTGCGCTTCACCCTCGCCGAGGCCGACCTCCTGCGTCATCTGGGCGGACTCGGCGACGGCCCCCTGCGGATCCTGGACCTTGCCGGGGGAGACGGCGGCGACGCCGTCCGGCTCGCGGCTCGCGGCCGCCGCGTGACCGTGGTGGACCTCGCCCCCGGGATGCTGGCCGTCGCGGAGGGCCGGGCCGGGGCGGCCGGAGTCGCCGACCCCGTCACCTGCGTCCGGGCCCGCGCCGAGGAGTTGCCGCGGGAGATCGCCTCGGGCGGCTGGGACGCCGTGCTGTGCCACAACCTCCCGCCCTACGCGGAGGTTCCGGCCGCGGCGGAGGAGATACTGGCGGCGGCCGTGGCGCCACTGCGGGAGGGCGGCGTGCTGTCGGTGATGGCCGTCAACCGCCACTGCGCCCCGCCGGTCGCGGCCGTACGCGAACTGGACCCGGCCGCCGCGCTGGCGGCCCTCGGCCGGGACCGCGCCGACGGCCGCACCTTCGGCACCGGCATGACGCTGTACATCGCCGAGGAGATCGCCTCCCGGCTGGAGGGCCTGGGCTGCCCGGGTGCGGCGCACTACGGCATCCGCAGCGTCAGCGACTACATCACCGACGACGAGCGCAAGCACGCCCCGGCCTTCTACGCCGGCCCGGAGCGGCTGGAACTCGCGCTCACCGACCGGCCCGCCCACCGGCACGCCGGCCGCCTCTTCCAGTTGATCGCTCCCCGGGAACCCGCGGAGCCCGCGCCCCCGGCCCGGCCGGGAGCCTGACGTCCCCCCGGTCTCGTCACCCGGTCAGGGCAGGGTGAGCACGCGCGGGCCCTCGTCGGTGACCGCGACGGTGTGCTCGATGTGGGCGGCCCGGCTGCCGTCGGCGGTGCGCAGCGTCCAGCCGTCGGCGTCGGTGCGGTAGGCGTCGCTCCCGCCGGCCATCAGCATCGGCTCGATGGCGAGGACCAGGCCGTGGCGCAGGGGGAAGCCGCGCCCGGGGCGCCCGCGGTTGGGCACGTGGGGGTCCTCGTGCATGCGGCGGCCGATGCCGTGGCCGCCGAAATCCCGCGGCATGCCGCAGTGGGCCGCTTCGGCGACGGCGCCCACGGCGTGCGAGATGTCGCCGATCCTGTTTCCGGCGGTGGCCGCCGCGATGCCCGCGTCGAGCGCCTCCCGGGTGGCCTTGACCAGTTCCAGGTCGGCGGGCCGGGGAGTGCCCACGACGAAGCTGACGGCCGCGTCGCCGGTCCAGCCGTCGAGCTCCGCGCCGCAGTCGACGCTGACCAGATCGCCGTCGCGCAGCCGGTAGCCGCCGGGGACACCGTGCACGATCGCGTCGTTGACGGAGACGCAGACCACCGCCGGGAACGGGGTGGGCGCGAAGGAGGGGTGGTAGCCCAGGAAGGGTGAACGCGCCCCCGCCCCGGCCAGGACGGCGCGCGCCGCCTCGTCCAGCTCCCGCAGGGACACGCCGACGCCCGCCGCATCCCGGGCGGCCGCGAGGGCCCGGGCCACGACGCGCCCGGCCTCCCGCATGGCCTCAAGCGCCGCGTCGGTCTTGATCTCCACCATGTTCCACCGCTCCCTGTTCCCGCCGTGCCGTTCGCACCGTGCCGTCCGCATCGCACAGGACCGGCGCGACCCAATTCTTATACCGGTATTAGTATCACGGCCATGGTGAGAACTCCTCTGACCCCGTGGGAGCGGCAGCGCGGGGAGCGGCTCGGCGCGCTGCTGCGCGAGGCGCGCGGCGGACGCAGCATGGTGGAGGTCGCCGCAGCGGCCGGGGTGTCGGCGGAGACGCTGCGGAAGATCGAGACCGGACGGGCGCCGACTCCGGCGTTCTTCACGGTGGCGGCCCTGGCGGCCGTACTGGGGATCTCCCTGGACGGCCTGACCGCCGCCTGTGTCCGGGACGACGGCGAAGACGGGCGCGCCTTGTCGGCGTAGCGCCTCCCCCCCCTTCGGCCCGGGGCGGAAGCGGAGGCCGCCCGCGGCGGGCCGGTGGCCGCGTGAGTCCCGGGCCGGACGGGAAAGTCCGTGTCTCGCCGGGGGCGGCAGGCGCGGGAGAGTGTTACGAGACGAGACGTATCGTCTCGTCAAGTGGTACGGTTCCGTCATGTCCAGACAACCGGCGGCCGCCCGGCGCAGCGCGGCCTCCCGTGCCGCGATCCTGAACGCGGCCTTCGAACTGGTCGGCGAGGTCGGCTACGGCAGGCTCGGCATCGAGGCGATCGCCTCGCGCGCCGGGGTCGGCAAGCAGACGATCTACCGGTGGTGGCCCTCGAAGGGCGCGGTGCTGTTCGAGGCGATCCTCGTGCGCAGCTTCGGGGACGCCGAGGAGCCGGTGCCACTGCCCGACACCGGGGATCTGGAGGCGGACCTGCGCACCGTCCTGCGGGCCACCGCGCTGGAACTCGCCGGCCCCGAGGCGGACCGGCCGCTGCGGGCGCTGACGGTCGCGCTGGTCGAGGACGAGGCCCTGGCCGAGGAGCACCGGGTCCGCGTGGAGGAACCCACCCGGGAGGCCAAGCGGGCCCGGCTGCGGTCCGCGCAGCGCGCGGGCCAGCTCCCGGCCTCCCTGGACCTGGACATCGCCGTCGACGCGATCTTCGCGCCGATGGCGCAGCGGTGGCTGACCCGCAGCGGGCCGCTGACCGAGGAGTACGCCGACGCGCTGCTGGAGACCGCGCTCAACGGTCTGCGACACCACGGCCCGGAATGAAGGAGGAAGCATGACGGGGACCTTCGCCGAAACGGGGGACGGCTACCGGCTGTGGGCCGAGACCGCCGGAGACGAAGACCTGCCGCCGCTGCTGCTCGTCATGGGCGCCGGCGCCTGCGGCCTCGGATGGCCCGACGAACTCGTGGCCCGGCTGGCGCGGCACCACCGCGTCATCCGCTACGACCACCGCGACACCGGCCGCTCCACCCGCGCCTTCCAGGAGCGCCCCTACGCCGTCCGCGACCTCGCCGGTGACGCCGTGGCGGTGCTGGACGCGCTGTCCGTCGACCGGGCGCACGTGGCGGGGATGTCGATGGGCGGCTACCTGGTGCAACTGCTGCTCCTGGACCACCCGCAGCGGCTGCTCAGCGCAGCGCTGTGGGGCACCTCCGTACTGGGCGGCGCGCGCCCCGACCCGGAGATCCCCGACGAGGACCTGCCCGGCCCCGACCCGCGCCTGCTCGCGATGTGGGAGCGGATGGGGCAGGAACGCGGCCAGGAGGCCGAACTCGAGTGGCGGGTGGAGCACTGGCGCCTGCTCAACGGCGGCGTGATGCCCTTCGACGCCGAGGAGTTCCGCGACCTCGAACGCCGGGTCGCCGCCCACAGCGGCACCTGGCGCGAATCGTCCGCGCACGCCCTGGCCGACCAGTCCGGCATGGACAGGGGAGGGGAACTGGCCCGGGTGACGGTCCCGACGCTGGTCGTCGACGCGCCCGAGGACCCGGTCACGCCCCCGCCGCACGCGGCCCGGCTGGCCCGCGCGATCCCCTCCGCGCGGCTGGTGACCGTCCCCGGGCTCGGGCACGCGCTCGGACGCGCGGCCGTGCCGCCGCTGGCCGACGCGCTCCTGGCCCACACCCGGGCCGCCGGCGCGGGCGGCCGTACGTCCTGACCGTCCCGTTCCGCCCCGCCCAGGACCCGGACGGGGCGGAAACCGGGATGCGGCGGAAGGGGCCGGCCTGTGAGGATCAGGCGTGTGAACGGCGGACCACGAGACTCCTGGAACATCGCGCCCCTGCCCGTCGGGCATCCCGACTCCGCGGCCCTGCTGCGCGCGTACTACGACGACATCGTCGGCCGCTACCACGGCCGCCGCGCCACCCGGGAGGAGGTCCACGCGGCGCTCGCCGAGGAGCCCAGCGACGATCTCGCCCCTCCCACCGGCCGCTTCCTGGTGGGCCGGTGGGAGGGGCGGCCCGCCGGGTGCGCCGGCCTGCGCCTGCTGGACGCGCGGACCGCCGAGCTGACCCGCCTCTTCGTGCTCCCCGGCGCACGGGGGACGGGCGGTGGCGCGCGGCTGCTGGCGGCGGCCGAGCGCGCCGCCGCCGAGGTGCTGGGCGCGCGGGTGATCCGCCTGGACACCCGCGCCGACCTGGTCGAGGCCCGCGCCCTGTACGCGCACGGCGGCTACGCCGAGATCCCCGACTACAACGGCGGGAAGTACGCCGACCACTGGTTCGAGAAGAGGCTCAGTCCGTCACCCTGAAGGCCCCCTTCGCGCCGCGTTCGGCGTCGCTCATGATGTGCGAGACGAACGGATAGGTGCCGGCCTCGGGGAAGGCCAGCTCCACGAACCCGCCGGAGGCCGGGGCCAGATCCAGCACCTGCGCGCCGCCGCTGCCCGGATCGTCCGGCCGCAGCCGGTAGGCGCCCTCCTGGTGGACGGTGTCGAACTGGCCGCCGACGACGTGGAAGGCGCTCGGCCGGTTCGGCCCGGCCGCCAGCACCCAGATCCGTACCCGCTCGCCGGCGCGGACGGCCGGCGGGTCGTAGGCGTACTGGTTCGCGTAGCCGTTGAAGACCACGGCGTCGGGCCGCAGGGCCGCCACCTTGTCCGCGTCGGCGGTGCCGCCCTGCCCGCCCAGGTACAGGTCGGACTGGACCAGCAGGAACTCCCGGTCGACCTCGGGCAGTTGCGGCGGGTCGATGATGACGGCCCCGTACATGCCGTTGGCGATGTGCAGCGACATCGGCATCGTGGAGCAGTGGTACATCCACACCCCGCTGCGCTCGGCGGTGAACCGGTAGGTCAGCGACTCGCCGGGGGCGATGGTGCGCATCGGCTCGTCGGGGGTCAGGACTCCGGCGTGGAAGTCGATGCTGTGGCCGATCGACCCGTCGTTGACCAGGGTGATCTCGAAGGTGTCGCCGACCCGTCCGCGCAGCACCGGGCCGGGCGCGGTGCCGCCGAAGGTCCACAGGGTCTGCTGCACCCCGGGGGCGACCTCGCGCACGGTCTCGCGCACCGTCAGGGTCCGGCGTTGCAGGCGTGGCCCGGAACCGTCGGCGGGCGGCAGCGCGGCGTCGCGGGCGGTGAAGCCGGGGGCGGGCTCGGCCGAGGGGTCGAACGCGGAGGCGGCGGACTCCTTGCCGGCGCCGCCCTGTTCCCCGTACTCCCCCTTCTCCCCGTGCTCCGCGGACTCTGCGGGCTTCTCTCCTCCGGCCGCCGCACCGCCGCCGCTTCCGCCGGTGACCCGTACGCCGAAGACCATGCCCGTCTGCCGGTGCCCCACCACCGAGCACCAGCCCTCCAGATCACGGCCGACGACTCCGGCGTCCAGCGTCTCCCGCTCGCCGGGGGCGAGCCGGCCGGTGCGGGCGCCGGACTCCAGCACCAGATCGTGGCTGTCCTCGCCCTCGTTGCGCACCTCGATCACCAGGCGGTTCCCGGCGGGCACCTCGACGGATGCCGGGTGGAACCGCATACCGCGCATCACCACCTCCACGGTGGTGGTCTCGCCGGTGGCCTCCGCACCTCCGTTCGCCGCGCCGTCCGCCGTGCCCGACGCGGCACGGGGCAGGACCGGAAGGGAGCGCACATCCGCCGCGCCGCCGACCGCGACCGCCAGCACCACCGCCGCCAGTCCCGCGGCGACGCCGCCCAGGACGCGGTGCGGGCGGGGTTCTGCGGTCTGCTTCCCGGCCGACGGTGCGGGCGGTTGCGCGGAAGACCGTGCGTCAGGCGCCGAAGCCCCGCCCCGGCGGGCCCGCAGCCCGCGTACGACGGTGCGGACCAGCAGCACCAGGAAGGCGACCAGCACCCCCAGCAGCAGCACCGAGCCCACCACCCGGACCACCGACGGCACCGGCAGCAGGCACAGCGCCAGCGCGGCGTTGCCCGCGGCCAGCCGGAAGGGACCGCCCCGCTCCAGCCCGGCGGAGGCGGCCCGTACGGCGGCCGGCCCGCCGCCGAGCACGACCGGCACCAGGAAGGTCAGCGCCCCCAGCAGGGTCTGGGCGATCCACCCGGCGGCCAGCGGCGCGGTCAGGGCCGGCACCCGCGCCGCCGCCTGCGGCCAGGAAGGCGAGGTCAGCAGGATCCAGACCAGGCCCGCCAGCGAGCCGAGCAGCCACACCCCGCCCGCCGCCACCGACCAGGTGGCGAAGGAGTGCGGCGCCTTCACCCGCGCCTCGCGCGTCCAGGGCACACCCGCCACGGCCCACCCGGCGGCGTAGGCGGCGGCCCCGGCGGCGGCCAGGGGCGGCGGGCCGGCGAGCACGGCGACGACGGTCATGCCGAGCCCGCCGAGCAGTACGGGCAGGGCGCGGCGGCCCGCGCGCTCCGCGCCGTCCGCCACCTTGGTGCGCAGCATCGTGGGCCACAGGGTGATCAGCGTCCCGGCCACGGTCAGGCCCACCCAGCCCAGCAGGTTGACCAGTTCATGGGCCGTCAGCAGCCTCGCGTGGAGGCCGCCGGACAGATCACCGCGGGCCATGACCACACCCAGCACGGCACCCGCGGGCAGCAGGCAGGCGGCGGCCATGTAGTAGCGCACGGTCATGGTGAAGCGGCCGGGCAGGGCGCGGCGCATCAGCCGCACCAGCCACACCGCGTGGGCCGCCACCGCGCCCGCCACGGCCGCCCCGCCCACCAGGACGGCCGGCCACACCCCGGCGGCCATTCCGCCGATCACGGCGGCGGCGCCGGCGTTGAGGCAGACCAGCCGCCATACGGCCGGGGCCCCTCGGTTCGCCTCCGGCAGCCGCAGCACCGAGGCGGCGAAGTGCCCCGACCAGATGACGATCGCGTTGCTCACCGCGCCGAGCAGCAGCAGATGGGCCATCAGCCAGCGGGCGGACGGCAGGAAGTGGTGCCCGGCCGCCGCGGCGGCGAACAGCGCCAGCCACAGCGCCACCACCGCGTTCGCGCCCAGGTGCCAGGAGGCGCGCGGTGAACGCCCGGCGGGCGGCGGGGGCGGGCCGCCGGGCGAGGGGGGGCGGGGCGAAAGGAGCGTCACCGGGAGACCTCCGGGGCGGACTGGCTGGGCCGGGAGGTCCGGGCGGTCCGGGAACGTCGGGCGGCGACCATCGAGAGGGACGCCGCCACCGCCGCGAACAGCAGCACGGCGGCGATGTTGAGGGCCCCGCCCAGCCGCCAGGCCCACTCCACGCCACGCAGGTCGCCCACCAGGACGCGCAGGGCCAGCGAGAGGTGCAGCAGCCAGGCCGGTACGGCGAGGGCGGGATGGTAGGGCAGGGGGCGGCGCAGCACCGCGGGCAGGATCACCGGGGCATGGGCCATGATCATCGACAGTACGAAGCCCAGGAACACGCAGTGCACCACCGCGTCGTACCGCGGCCCGCCGGCGATCGGCCCGTACACCAGCCACAGCGCCCCGGCCAGGCCCAGCCAGGCGTAGCCGGCCAGCAGGCACGCGGCGCCGAAGCGGGGCAGCCCTGTGGAGCGCAGCGTCCGGCGGGCGACGTCGTACGCGGTGAGCCGGCCGACCAGGGCGAGCAGCGCGGCGCCCAGCAGCAGGGTGCCGGCGGCGGGCCACAGCAGGGTGGCGACGGCCCCGGCGAGTACGGCGCCGGAGCAGGCGAGGAAGGTGTGCTCGGCGCGGGGCGGCAGCAGGCCCACCCGGGACAGCTCCAGCCGCTCCCCGGCGATGGTCAGCACCGGGAAGGCGGCCAGCCAGGGCAGCAGCCGGGGCACGTCGAGTCCGCCGAGCCACAGCAGCGCGGCGCCCAGCGCGGCCACCGCGCCCCCGGCCTGCACGGCCAGGGCCGGGCCGGGCTGGCGCCGCCACAGCCGGACGTAGACCGCGAGCAGGACGGCGGCGCCGGAGGCGAGCAGCAGCCCGCCCGGACGAAGCCCGCCGGGCGTGATCAGCAGCAGGCCGCCCGCGCCCAGGCAGGCGGGGGAGAGGTACCCCCAGCGGTCGCCCAGGGCGACCGCCCGCTCCAGCGACACCAGTGTCCCGGCGAAGCCGAGCACCAGCAGCACCCCGTGCGCGCGCGGCAGCCGGTCGGCGCCGACGGGGGCGGGCAGGCCGAGCAGCAGCAGGGCGGCGTCGAGTCCGGCGAGCAGGGCCAGCCCGGCCGGCAGCAGCAGGACGGCGCGGCGGGCACCCGTACGCCGGGCCGCGGCGGCGGAGGCACGGGCGGGCGCGGGTGCCGCCCCGGCGCCGGTCACCGGGCTCCTTCGGCGTCGTCGTCCCCCGACGGCCCGCGCGGTCCGGTGTCCAGGCTCAGCCGGCAGGCGTCCGGTTCGGCGAAGGGATGCAGCGCCACCCGTTCCGCGTCCCCGCCCAGAGCGGTGAGACCCGCCCTGACCAGGCCCTCGTGGACGGCGCAGACCACGCCGGGGTACTCGCGGGCGGCCTCGACGAAGGGGCAGCGCGGCAGCCGCACCTCACGGGCGCCCTCGTCCGGCTGCGGGGCGAAGCCGATCTCCTCCAGCAGCGCCAGCACCCTTACGCGCGCGTCCCCGGGATCGCGCGCGGGCCCCTGCCCGGCGAGCAGGGCGCGGCCCCACTCCTCCCCGGCGGCCAGGGCGTCGGCGCGCGGGTCGGGGCTGGAGCGGGCGATCCGCGCGGCGAGGACGGTGGCCAGCCCGGCGTACTCGCGTACGGCGGACTGCTGCGGAGCCCGGGCCCGGTAGAGCCAGGCGGGCCGGCCGCGGCCGTCGGCCGGAGCCCGCTCGCGGGCGGCCAGGGAGGCGTCGACCAGGGCGTCGAGGTGCTCGCGGACGGTGTTGGCGTGCAGCCCGCACTCCGCCGCGAGGCCTGCGGCCGTGACCGGTTCCGTCCGGCCGCGCAGATGCAGCAGTACCGCCCTGCGCTGCCGGGAGACCGGCGGATGGCCGTCCGGGCCGCCGCCCGGCAGTGGACCCTTATTTTTCACGGACATGTCCGTAGTATATTGCGAGCGTCGGCCCCGGAGGACCTGATGCGGGCCGCCCACCCTCGGGAGGAAAGCCATGAGCACTCTCACCCTCGCCTCCGACCCCCGGGACGCCGCGGCCGTCGAAGCCGTCGAGGCCCACCACGCGCAACTCGCGGATCGGTTGGCCGGACGCGTCGCGATGCTGCTGGACGCGGCCGACCGCGACCCGGCCGCCGCCGACGAGACCCGCGCGGATCTGATCGCCTTCTGCGACCGCGAACTCCTCCCGCACGCCGCCGCCGAGGAGTCCGCCCTCTACCCCGCCGCGCACCGCACCGCCGAGGCCCGGCTGCTGGTCGACGGCATGCTCGCCGAGCACCGCAGGATCGGAGCGCTCGTCGACGCACTGCGCGCTCCGCTCACCCCGGCCCGCGCGGCGGCCGACGCACGGGCGCTCCAGGTCCTCTTCGAGGAACACCTGGACAAGGAGAACGACCTGGTGCTGCCGCTGATCGCCGCCGCGCCCGACGTCTCCCTGGCCGAGATGCTCGCCGGGATGCACGAACTGCTGGGCGGCCGCGAGGAGCCCGGCCACGAGGAGCCGGGGGGGACGGGCGGGACCGGCGAGGAGGGCGGCTGCGGCGGAGGCTGCGCCTGCGGGGAGACGGACGCCGGGGAAGCGCCCGAGCTGGACGTGCGCGAGGTCCCGCACGCCATCCGCCACGCCACGGTCTTCGGAGCGCTCGAGGCCGTCCCCGAGGGCCGGTCCATGGTGCTGGTCGCGCCGCACGACCCGCTGCCCCTGCTGGCCCAGATCGAGAAGCGCACCGGCGGGGCCTTCGCGGTGGAGTACCTGGAGCGCGGCCCGCAGGCCTGGCGCCTGCGCCTCACCCACCACTGACACGGCCGCCCTCCGCCCGTGCCCGGGACCCCCGGGACGGGACCGAGGGCCGGAAGTCCCGGCGCGGGGGACCTTCGCCGCCCTTACGTCGGCGTACCCCGGAACGACAATCGGCCTCGACGTCCGATCACCCGCCGCGACCGCGAGGGGACCCTGAGGAGCGCATGTGACCACCCCGCCCACGGCCGAGGCGGCCGACGCCCCGTCACCGGGCATACCCGACCCGTCCGAACCGCACGGCCCGCGCGGCGGACCTCCGCCCACGAGCACCTCGTGGCGGGCGCCCCTGTCCGGAGCCATGGCCGGCGTCCTGCTAACCGTACTGGCCGTACTGGTGGCCGGGACGCCGGGCGGCGGGGCGGGGGCGGCGGACGGCCGGGGCGCCGGTGCCGCCGCCTCCGGGACGCGCACCGTGCGGGTGGAGCTGACGGGCATGCGGGTCAGCCCCACCACCGTCGAGGTCCCCTCCGGTACCCGCCTGGTCCTGGAGGTCGTCAACCGGGACGCCATGCGGCACGACCTGCGTGTGGAGGGCGGCCCGCGCACTCCGGTGCTCGGCCTGGACGAGAGCGCCCGGCTGGACGTCGGGACGGTCACCGCCGACCGCGCGGCCTGGTGCACCGTGGCCGGACACCGCGACGCGGGCATGAGCATGCGCATCGCCGTACGGAAGGCCGGCGCCCACGGTACGACAGGGGTGAGGAGGTGAACGGGGTGGACACCTGGGCCCTCGTACGCTTCGCCCACGTCATCGGGGCCGCGCTGTGGGTCGGCGGGCAACTGGCCCTGTCCCTGGTGATCCTGCCTCTGGCCCGCCGGACGCTGGCCCCCGAGGCCCGGGGGCGGTTCGTCCGGGAGGCCGGACGCCGCTTCGGGAAGCTCACCGGAGCGGTGTTCCTGCCCCTCCAGCTGGCCAGCGGGGTGGCGATGGCCTGGCACAAGGGGGTGACCTGGGCCTCACTGGCCGAACCCGGCTACGGGCGGACCCTGGCCGCCAAACTGGCTCTGTTCACCGCCGTGATGGCTGTCGCCGCGCTGCACGGCCGGGCCCACTCGCTGGGCCGCCCCGAACTGGCCCGCGCCCTGGCGGTCACCTCCCTGGTCGGCTCGCTGGGAGTGGTGCTCCTGGCGGCGGCCCTGCCCGTCACCTGATGGGCGCCGTGCCGCGGGGGGCGCGCCGGACGGCCCCGCAAAGGCGAGACCAATGGTCCCTTACGGGACCTGATGGCCCCTTACGGCCGGACAGAGGTGTGAAGACCCTTGAGGTGCGGGCATGGCACCGGCCGCCCAGGGCACCTGGGCACACAGCCGGTTCCGGCCCGCACACGGAGCCACCACGAGCCGGCTGGGGACGACATGACCGCACTGCCGTACGGAACGGATACGGACACCACCATGGACCGTGAGTCGCACGGGACGGCCGCGACCGTCCAGCCGTCCGCCGGCGGCGCCGAGGTGACCGCCGGAGTCGGCGGTGCCGACGGGGCCGCGAGACAGCGCATGCTGATGCTGGCCCTGGCCACCGTCGGCTTCGCCCTGAACTTCTGGGCCTGGGCGCTGCTGAGCCCGCTGGGCCCCCGGTTCCAGGAGATCCTGGAGCTGTCCTCCATGGAGCAGTCGCTGATCGTCGCGGTGCCGGTGATCGTCGGCTCGGTGGGCCGCATCCCGGTGGGCGCGCTCACCGACCGGTTCGGCGGCCGGGTGATGTTCCCACTGGTCTCCGCCGCGACCATCGTCCCCGTCCTCTATCTGGGCCTGTCCGGCCACACCTCCCTGGCGGGGCTGCTGATCGGCGGCTTCTTCCTCGGCATCGGCGGCACCGCCTTCGCCATCGGCGTGCCGTTCGTCAACGCCTGGTTCCCGCCCGAGCGTCGCGGTCTGGCGGTGGGGATCTTCGGCGCGGGCATGGGCGGCACCGCCATCAGCGCCCTGACCACGGTCCAGCTCGTCAAGGACCACGGAACCGCCACCCCGTTCGTGATCACCGCCGTCGCCCTCGCCCTCTACGCGGTCCTGGCCTACGCCGTGCTGCGCGACGCCCCCGGCCGCAGCGTGCCCTCCCAGCCCCTGGTCAGCAGGCTGGCGGCCACCGCCCGTCTGGAGATCACCTGGCAGGCGTCGGCGCTGTACGCGGTGGCGTTCGGCGGCTACGTCGCCTTCTCGGTCTACCTGCCGGTCTATCTCAGGACCGCCTACGGACTGGAGCAGGCCGACGCGGCCAACCGGATGGCCGGGTTCGTGGTGCTGGCGGTGCTGATGCGCCCGATCGGCGGGTGGCTGTCGGACCGCTTCGGCCCGGTGCGCGTCCTGGCCGCCTCCCTGGCGGTGGTGGTCGCCGGGGCCGTGATGCAGTCCTTCACCATGGACCTGGCCCCGCAGGGCACCGTGGCCTTCCTGTCGATGGCCGTCGCCCTGGGCGCCGGCAGCGGCGCCACCTTCGCCCTGGTCTCGCTGGCCGCCCCGGCGGACAAGGTCGGCTCGGTCACCGGTGTGGTGGGCGCCGCGGGAGGCCTGGGCGGATTCCTGCCGCCGCTGGTGATGGGCGCGGTCTACGGGGCCACCGGCTCCTACGCGATCGGTCTGGCGCTGCTGGCCCTGGTCGCCGCGGCGGCCCTGGTCTTCACCCTCACCGGGGTGCGGCGGGCCGTGGAGCGGCACAACGCCTGACGGCACGGCACCCGAAAGACAAGAGGGACGAGGAGATGTGCGAGTACTGCGGCTGCCAGTCCCTGGAAGCCATCGGCGAGCTGACCCGTGAGCACGACACGGTCGTCAACATGATCGGCGAGGTGCGTGCGGCCCGGAGCGACGGCGATGTCCCCCGGATGGCCCGGGCCGCCCGGAGCATCGCCGCGGTCCTCGGCCCGCACACCGAGGTCGAGGAGCACGGGCTCTTCCCCGCGATGAAGGAGGAGTTCCCCGACCACATCGCGGCACTGGAGGACGAACACCGGCGCATCGGGTCGGTGCTGGCGCAGGCGGAGGGCGGCACCCCCGCCGATCCGGACTGGCCGCGGCGCCTGTGGGAGGCACTGGAACTACTGCGCGAGCACATCCTCAAGGAACAGGACGGCGTCTTCCCCGCCGCCCTGTCCGTCCTGGACACCGAGGACTGGGAGGCGGTCGCCGCCGCCCGAGGCCGCGCCGGATCGGGGGTGCCCGCCGCCACTTCCTGACAGTACGTCACACGGGCCGCAGACGTCTTTCGCCGCTCCCGTGTGAGATCTTCACGCCCGGGTAGCCAACGCCGGAGTGCGGGCCCGGGCCCCACAGCGGGACCGGTGCCGTAAACCGGTCTTCGATCACGGGAGGAACCCCTGGTGCGAGCGAGGAACAGGAAAACGACGGCGAGGCCGGAGAGCCCTCCCCGGCTGGACGGTGAGTTGGCCGACGCCCTGGTCGGCAGCCGCCGTTTCTTCACCCGGGCCGAGGTCTCCGGGGACCGCCGGGCCCTGTACCGCATCGGCGGACGCCAGGCCGACACCTTCTACCGCG
This sequence comes from Streptomyces shinuiensis, assembly GCF_043660855.1. NCBI lineage: Bacteria > Bacillati > Actinomycetota > Actinomycetes > Kitasatosporales > Streptomycetaceae > Streptomyces > Streptomyces shinuiensis. The sequence goes on from NZ_JBIHML010000001.1 coordinate 5,352,001, forward strand.
ACCGCTGGTCCCACGACAAGGTGGTGCGCTCCACCCACGGCGTGAACTGCACCGGCTCGTGCTCGTGGAAGGTGTACGTCAAGGACGGCATCATCACCTGGGAGGCCCAGCAGACCGACTACCCCTCGGTCGGCCCCGACCGCCCCGAGTACGAGCCCCGCGGCTGCCCGCGCGGCGCCGCGTTCTCCTGGTACACCTACTCGCCCACCCGGGTGCGCTACCCGTACGTGCGCGGGGTGCTGCTGCAGATGTACCGCGAGGCCAGGCAGCGCCTGGGCGACCCGGTGGCGGCCTGGGCCGACGTCGTCTCCGACCCCGAGCGCTCCCGGCGCTACAAGTCGGTGCGCGGCAGGGGAGGGCTGGTGCGGGCCACCTGGGAGGAGGCGGCCGAGATGATCGCCGCCGCCCATGTGCACACCATCAAGGAGTACGGCCCCGACCGGCTGGCGGGCTTCTCCCCGATCCCGGCGATGTCGATGGTCTCCCACGCCGCCGGGGCCCGCTTCTACTCCCTGCTCGGCGGGGCGATGCTGTCGTTCTACGACTGGTACGCCGACCTGCCGGTGGCCTCCCCGCAGGTCTTCGGCGACCAGACCGACGTCCCCGAGTCCGGGGACTGGTGGGACGCCGGCTACCTGGTCATGTGGGGCTCCAACCTGCCGGTGACCCGCACCCCCGACGCGCACTGGATGGCCGAGGCCCGCTACCGGGGCCAGAAGGTCGTCGCCGTCGCCCCCGACTACGCCGACAACGTCAAGTTCGCCGACGAGTGGCTGGCCCCGCAGCCGGGCACCGACGGCGCGCTGGCGATGGCGATGGGGCATGTGATCCTCAAGGAGTTCTTCGTCGACCGGCGGGCCGGTCGTTTCGCCGACTACGTCGAGCGCTACACCGACCTGCCGTTCCTGGTCCGCCTGGAGGAGGGCGAGGCGGGTGTGTACCGGCCGGGCAAGTTCCTGACCGCCGCCGACCTCGGCGGTGCCGAAGCGGAGGCGGAGAACGCGGAGTTCAAGACCGTCCTGCTGGATTCGGCCACCGGGGACCCCGTGGTGCCGAACGGCTCGCTCGGCCACCGCTGGGGCGAGTCCGGCGCCGGGAGGTGGAACCTCGAACTGGGCGGTACCGACCCGCTGCTCACCGCCGCCGGAGGCGGCGAGGCGGCCGTCGAGGTCGAACTGCCCCGCTTCGACACCCCCGACGGCCGGGCCGCGGCGCTGCGCCGCGGCGTCCCCGTCCGCCGGGTCGGCGGGAAGACGGTCACCACCGTCTTCGACCTGCTGCTGGCCCAGTACGGCGTCGCCCGCGACGGGCTGCCCGGCACCTGGCCCGCCGGCTACGACGACGCCTCCCAGCCCTACACCCCCGCCTGGCAGGAGGCCATCACCGGGGTCCCGGCGGAGAAGGCCGCCCGCATCGGGCGGGAGTTCGCCGACAACGCCGAGGAGTCCGGCGGCCGGTCCATGATCATCATGGGTGCGGGCACCAACCACTGGTTCCACTCCGACACCATCTACCGGGCCTTCCTCACCCTGACCACCATCACCGGCTGCCAGGGTGTCAACGGCGGTGGCTGGGCCCACTACGTCGGCCAGGAGAAGGTCCGCCCCATCACCGGTTACTCGGCGCTGGCCACCGCCGCCGACTGGAACCGGCCCGCCCGGCAGATGATCCAGACCGCGTACTGGTACCTGCACACCGACCAGTTCCGTTACGACCCCTTCGGTGCCGACACCCTCTCGGCCGCCTCCGCCGGGGGCGGTTTCGCCGGGAAGAGCACCGCCGACGTCATCGCCCAGTCCGCCCGCCTGGGCTGGATGCCCTCCTACCCCACCTTCGACCGCAACCCGCTGGCCGTCGCCGAGGACGCCGCGGCGGCCGGCCGCGAGGTGGGGGAGTACGTGGTGGACGAACTCAAGGCCGGGCGGCTGCGGTTCGCCGCCGAGGACCCGGACGCCCCGGCGAACTTCCCCCGGGTGCTGACGGTGTGGCGGGCCAACCTGCTGGGCTCCTCCGCCAAGGGCAACGAGTACTTCCTCAAGCACCTGCTGGGCACCGACTCCTCCGTGCGTGCCGAGGAGGCGCCCGAGGGGGCCCGCCCGCGCGACGTGGTCTGGCGAGAGCAGGCGCCCACCGGCAAGCTCGACCTGCTGCTGTCGCTGGACTTCCGGATGACGTCCACCACCGTCTACTCCGACATCGTGCTCCCGGCCGCCACCTGGTACGAGAAGCACGATCTCAACACCACCGACATGCACCCCTATGTGCACTCGTTCAACCCGGCCATCTCCCCGCCCTGGCAGACCCGCACCGACTGGGACGCCTTCAACACCATCGCCGAGGCCTTCAGCCGGCTGGCCGCCGACCACCTGGGCACCGTCCGCGACGTGGTCGCCGCTCCACTCCTCCACGACACCCCGGACGAACTGGCCACCCCCCACGGCCGCGTACGGGACTGGAAGGCCGGCGAGTGCGAGCCCGTCCCCGGCCGCACCATGCCCAAGCTGGTGGCCGTCGAACGCGACTACGCGGCCGTGGCGGAGAAGATGACCGCCCTCGGCCCCCTGCTGGACACCCTGGGCGCCACCACCAAGGGCGTCACCTTCGAGCTCGACCGGGAACTGGAGTACCTGCGGAGCAAGAACGGCACCGTCCGCGGCGGCGCGGCCGACGGCCGTCCCTCCATCGCCCGCGACGTCCAGGCGTGCGAGGCGATCCTCGCCCTGTCCGGCACCACCAACGGACACCTGGCCACCCAGGGCTTCCGCACCGTCGAGGCCCGCACCGGCACCCGGTTGGCCGACCTGGCCGCCGAACACGAGGGCAAGCAGGTCACCTTCGCCGACACCCAGGCCCGGCCCGTCCCCGTCATCACCTCCCCCGAGTGGTCCGGATCGGAGTCCGGGGGGCGGCGCTACTCGCCGTTCACCATCAACGTCGAACGCCTCAAACCCTGGCACACCCTCACCGGACGCCAGCACTTCTTCCTCGACCACGACTGGATGGCGGAGCTGGGCGAGTGGCTGCCGGTCTACCGGCCGCCGCTGAACATGCACGCCCTCTTCGGCGAGCCGCAGATCGGCAGTACCGGTGAACTCGGCGTCACCGTCAGGTATCTGACCCCGCACAACAAGTGGTCCATCCACTCCGAGTACCAGGACAACCTGTTCATGCTCTCGCTCTCCCGCGGCGGGCCGACCGTCTGGATGAGCCGGGAGGACGCACAGAAGATCGGGGTGGCGGACAACGACTGGATCGAGGCGGTCAACCGCAACGGCGTTGTCGTCGCCCGCGCGATCGTCTCCCACCGCATGCCGGAGGGCACCGTCTACATGCACCACGCGCAGGACCGGCTCATCGACGTGCCCCGCGCCGAGACCAGCGGGCGGCGCGGCGGCATCCACAACTCCCTCACCAGGCTGCTGATCAAACCCACCCACCTCATCGGCGGCTACGCACAGCTCTCCTTCGCCTTCAACTACCTCGGCCCCACCGGCAACCAGCGCGACGAGGTCACCGTCATCCGCCGCCGCTCGCAGGAGGTGACCTACTGATGAAGGTCATGGCCCAGATGGCGATGGTGATGAACCTCGACAAGTGCATCGGGTGCCACACCTGCTCGGTCACCTGCAAGCAGGCGTGGACCAACCGCAGCGGCGTGGAGTACGTCTGGTTCAACAACGTCGAGACCCGGCCCGGCCAGGGCTACCCGCGCCGCTACGAGGACCAGGAGAGGTGGAAGGGCGGCTGGGAGGTCAACAGGCGGGGACGGCTGAAGCTCAGGGCCGGAGGCCGGTTCAAGAAGCTCATCACCATCTTCTCCAACCCCAGGCTGCCCGCCCTCGACGACTACTACGAGCCGTGGACGTACGACTACGAGACCCTCACCAACGCGCCCCTGCAGGAGCACACCCCCGTCGCCCGGCCCAGGTCCCTCATCACCGGTGAGGACATGAAGATCACCTGGTCGGCGAACTGGGACGACAACCTCGGCGGGGCTCCGGAGCACGGAAGCAGGGACGTGCTGGTCGCCGAGATCGCGGACAAGGTGAAGTTCGAGTTCGAGCAGACCTTCATGTTCTACCTGCCGCGCATCTGCGAGCACTGCCTCAACCCCTCGTGCGCCGCCTCCTGCCCCTCGGGCGCGATCTACAAGCGCAGCGAGGACGGCATCGTCCTGGTCGACCAGGACCGCTGCCGCGGCTGGCGGATGTGCGTGACCGGCTGCCCGTACAAGAAGGTCTACTTCAACCACCGCACCGGCAAAGCCGAGAAGTGCACCTTCTGCTTCCCCCGCATCGAGGTCGGACTGCCCACCGTCTGCGCCGAGACCTGCGTCGGGCGGCTGCGCTACATCGGCCTGGTCCTCTACGACGCCGACCGCGTGCTGGAGGCCGCCTCCACTCCCGACGACAAGGACCTGTACGAGGCGCAGCGCGGCATCCTGCTCGACCCGGACGACCCGGAGGTGATCGCGGCGGCCGAGCGCGAGGGCATCCCCCGCGACTGGATCGAGGCCGCCCGGCGCTCCCCCGTCCACTTGCTGATCAACACCTACAAGGTGGCCCTGCCGCTGCACCCGGAGTACCGCACCATGCCCATGGTCTGGTACATCCCGCCGCTGTCCCCGGTCGTCGACGCGGTGCGCGGAACCGGCCACGACGCCGAGGACCGCGGCAACCTCTTCGCAGCCATCGACACGATGCGCATCCCCGTCGAGTACCTCGCCGAGCTGTTCACCGCCGGCGACCCGGCCCCCGTCGACGCCGTGCTGCGGCGGCTCGCCGCCATGCGCAGCTACATGCGCGACATCAACCTCGGCCGCGAGCCCGACGCCTCCATTCCGGCCGCCGTCGGCATGGGCGAGGAGGAGATGTACGAGATGTACCGGTTGCTGGCGCTGGCCAAGTACGACGAGCGGTACGTCATACCGCCCGCCCACGCCGAGCAGGCGCACGGCCTGGAGGAACTGGCCACCGAGTGCAGCCTGGACTACGAGGGCGGCCCCGGCATGGGAGGCTCCGGCCCCTTCGGCGAGGCGTCCGGCGGGCCCGACCCGGTGGCGGTGGAGAACTTCCGGATGCTCCACGCCCGCCAGACCACCGACTCCTTCACCGACCCGGCGGACAAGGCGGGCCGGGTCAACCTCCTCAACTGGGACGGAAAGGGCCGCCCGAAGGGGCTGTTCCCGGACCGCCCCGGCAGCGGGGAGGCACCCCCGAAGGAACCGATGGACGGCACCGAACCGAACGCCGAGAGCGAGCCGAAGCCATGACCCCCCGCACCACCGACAGCACCTCCGACCGCACGTCCGGACAGGACACCCCCCTGCCCGCACCGGCCTGGCAGATCCAGTCGCTGCTGCTGGCCTACCCCGACGAGCACCTGGACGGCCGCGTCCGGCTGGCCCGCCGGGTCGCGGCCGCGCTGCCCGAGCCGGTCGCGGCCCCCCTGCACCGCTTCCTGGACCACGCCGAGCGCACCGGCGCCGCCCGCCTGGCCACCGAGTACGTGGAGGTCTTCGACCACCGCAGGCGGTGCTGCCCGTTCCTGACCTACTACGCCCACGGCGACACCCGCAAGCGCGGTGTGGCGCTGCTGCGCATCAAACGGACCTACGCCGCCGCCGGGCTGCGCCTGACCGACGAGGAGCTGCCCGACCACCTGGCCGTCGTCCTGGAGTTCGCCGCCGGTGAGCCCGGGGCCGGGCGGAAACTGCTGACCGAGCACCGCGCCGGTCTGGAGCTGCTGCGCCTGGCCCTGCACGACGCCGGCGCGCCCTGGGCGCACGTCCTGGACTCGGTCTCGGCCACCCTGCCGCCGCTGGGCGGCGACGAGCGCGAGGCCGTCGCCCGCCTCGCCGCCGAGGGGCCGCCCGAGGAGGAGGTGGGCCTGGCGCCCTTCGCCCCGCCCCAGTACATGCCCGACCCGGTGGGAGGCCGCCGATGACGCACCTGGCCCGGAACGCCGCCGACCCCGGCGCGCTCCACATCCTGCTGTGGGTGATCCTGCCGTACGTGGCGCTGGTGATGTTCGCCGGCGGGCACGTCTGGCGCTACCGCTACGACAAGTTCGGCTGGACGACCCGCTCCTCCCAGCTCTACGAGGGCCGGCTGCTGCGCATCGGCAGCCCCCTGTTCCACTTCGGCATCCTGGTGGTGCTGGTCGGCCACGTCATCGGCCTGCTCATCCCCAGCCGCTGGACCGAGGCCGCGGGCGTCGGCGAGCACACCTACCACGTCACGGCCGTCGTGCTGGGCCTGATCGCGGGCGTGAGCACACTGGGCGGGCTGGCCATCCTGATCTACCGGCGCCGCACCGTCGGCCCGGTCTTCAGCGCCACCACCCGCAACGACAAGCTGATGTACCTGATGCTCACCGTGGCGCTGGTGCTGGGACTGGCCGCCACGGTGGCCGCCAACGTCGTCGACGACGGCTACGACTACCGGACCACCATCTCCCCCTGGTTCCGGTCGGTCTTCTACTTCCAGCCCGACCCCTCGCTGATGGCCGGCGTGCCACTGCTGTTCCAGCTCCACGCGCTCAGCGCACTGGCCCTGTTCGCCGTCTGGCCCTTCACCCGGCTGGTGCACATGCTGACCGCTCCGCTGGGGTACCTCACCCGTCCCTACATCGTCTACCGCAGCCGGGACACGCAGCTGGGCTCGCGTGCCACACGGCGCGGATGGGAGCGTGTCCGATGATCACTCCGCAGGGCGGTCCCGAGCCGGACCGCGAGAAGCACCCCGCCGGAGAGGTGGCGGGACTGAAGGCCCAGGGCGAGTGGCTGCTGGCCGAGGCGGGGGCGGCCGACTCCGGGCGGAAGGCGCAGACCGTCGTCAAGGTCCCCGGACTCAGCGTGACCCTGATGGCACTGGCCTCCGGCCACGGACTGGCCGAGCACCAGACGCCGGGGGCCGCCACGCTGCTGTGCCTGACCGGCCGGGTGACGCTGAGCACCGTCGAGAAGGAATGGGAGCTGGGCCCGGAGGACCTCATCGCCATCCCCGCGGAGCGCCACCGGCTGACCGCCGGCACCGACGCACTGGTGCTGCTCACCGTCCGGCTGGACTGACCCCGGCCGGCGCAGCTCCCGCACCGTGCGCAGGGCACCCACCCCGCGCACGGTGCGGCACCGAGTACCGGAGGACCGCGGCGGCGACGGGGTGTCCGCCATGGTCGCGGTCGGCTCTCCCCCGGCGCGCGCCGCCGGGCCGGTCACCGGTGCAGGGTCGCCTGCCCGGTGACGCGGACGCCGGTTTGCTGACCGGGGCGCACGGCGACCGGCCCGGCGACACGGACGCCCACGGGATCGTCCAGCCCGTCGACGCGGACGGTCACCATGGCGTCGTGCCCGTAGAAGCACACGTCGGTCACCGTGCCCCGGACCCCCTCGGCCCCGTCCTGGACGAGGTGGAGCTGTTCGGGCCGCAGCAGCACCGTGCCGCCGGGCGGACCGCCCGCTTCGGCGCCGTCCCCGCCGGGCGCGGTGAGCGGTATCCGGCCCAGCGCGGTGGCGGCCGCGCCGTCCTCGGCCGAGCCGGGAAGCAGCACGGCGTCACCGACGAAGCCCGCCACCCACAGGTCGGCGGGGTGCCGGTAGACGTCCTGGGGGGTGCCGCACTGGGCGACCCTTCCGCCGCGCACGACCGCCACGAGGTCCGCCGTGGACAGGGCCTCCTGCTGGTCGTGGGTGACCAGGAGCGCGGTGGCGCCGGTGGCGAGCAGAGCGGCCCGGACGTCGGCGCGGACCCCCGCGCGCAGGGCACTGTCCAGGGCGTTGAACGGCTCGTCCAGCAGCACCAGTTCGGGCCGCGGGGCCAGCGCGCGGGCCAGGGCGACGCGCTGCTGCTGGCCGCCGGAGAGCTCGTGCGGCATCCGGTCCCCGTACCCGGCCAGACCGACCAGGTCCAGCATCTCCCCGACGCGTCGGCGTGACTCGCCGCGGTCGAGGCCGGTCAGCCCGAAGGAGACGTTGCGGGCCACGCTCAGGTGCGGGAAGAGCGCGCCCTCCTGCGGCACGATGCCGACCCGGCGGCGCTCGGGCGGCACATGCGTCCCGGGGCCCTCGACCGGGCGGCCGGCGATCGTGACGGTGCCCGAGTCCGCGCGCAGGAAGCCCGCGATGACGCGCAGCAGGGTGGTCTTGCCGCAGCCGGAAGGGCCGAGCACGGCCGCCAGGGTGCCGGCGGGAACGGCCAGGTCCAGCCCGTCGAGCACGGCCGCGCCGCCGTAGGACTTGGACAGGGCGTCGATCCGCAGTTCGGTCATGTGCGGTGCCTCCCGAGCAGGTACGAGGGGACTGCCGCCAGGAGGATGAGCGCGGCGGCGTAGGGCGCGGCGGCGGCGAACGACCCGGAGCCGGTCTCGGTCCACAGGCGGGTGGCCAGGGTGTCCGTGCCGGTGGGGCTCAGCAGCAGGGTGGCGGGCAGCTCCTTCATGCACACCACGAAGGTCAGGGCGGCTCCGGCCGCCACGCCGGGCGCCGCCAGGGGGACGGTCACCTCGCGCAGCACCCGCAGCGGCGAGCGGCCCAGCGAGCGGGCCACGTCCTCCAGCACGGGCGGGGCCTGGAGCACGGCGGCGCGTGTGGCGGCCACCGCGACCGGCAGGAACAGCACCGCGTACGCGCAGATCAGCAGCGGGAGTTCCTGGTAGAGCGGGTATGCGTAGCGCACGGCGAAGAACACCAGGGACAGGGCGACGGTGATGCCGGGCAGCGCGTGCCCCGCGTAGGCGGTCTGCTCCAGCAGGTGGACCGCGCGCCCCCGGTGCCGGGCGGCGATCACGCCGACCGGCAGGGCCAGCACGGTGGTGAGCGCGGCCCCGGCGGCGGCGACGCCGAGGGTGGTCCACGCGGTGTCGGCCAGCCGGGCAGGATCCCAGGTCGCGGAGTTGCCGACGGCCAGCCAGTAGCCGAGCGTGCCCAGCGGGAAGGCGACGGCGACGGCGGTGACCGCACCGCACCAGGCCAGGGCGGGAACGCGGAAGCGCCCCAGGGGGTGGGGGACGGCGGGCCGGGCGGTCCCGGTCCCGGTCCGCGCGTGGGCCGCGCGCCCCCGGGTCCGCGACTCGGCGGCCACCAGGGCCACGGTCATCAGCACCAGGACGACGCTGAGCGCGGCGGCCGGGGTGCGGTCGAAGCTGGCCCGGTAGGAGGTGTGGATGGCGCGGGTGAAGGTGTCGTAGCGCAGCAGGGAGACCGCGCCGAAGTCGGAGAGCACGTACAGCGCCACCAGCAGTCCTCCGCCGGCCGCGGCGGGGCGGATCTGGGGGAGGGTGACGCGGACGAAGGTGCGTACCGGACCGGACCCCAGCGAGCGGGACACCTCCTCCTGCGCGGGGTCCGTGCCGCGCAGGGCGGCGGTGACCGGCAGGTAGACGTACGGGAAGCTCACCAGCGTCAGCGCCAGCGCGGCTCCGGTGAAACCCGCGACCCCGGGCGCGGCCGACAGCCAGGCGAACGCCGCGACGTAGCTGGGCACCGCCAGCGGCAGGGTCACCAGCACCGACCAGACGCGGGCTCCGGGCAGGGCGGTGCGCACGGTCAGCCAGGCCAGGGAGACGCCCAGCACCAGGCAGGCGGACACGACGACGGCGGTGAGCCCAAGGCTGCGGCCGAGCAGCAGGGCGGTGCGCTCGTCGGCGACGACGTCCCAGGCGTAACCGGGCCCCCGTTCCAGGGAGCGCACGGTCAGGTAGCCCAGGGGCAGCAGCGCGAAGGCCGCGGCCACCGTGGCGGGGACGACCAGGATCAAGGGGGGTCTGTTCCCGGCACGCCGGCGCCCGGCCGGCCCGGAGGGGCCGGCCGGGCGGACGCCGGTATGTGTCCGGGCATCGGGTTGCGGTGCGCGCACGGTGGCTCAGACCATCCCGACGTCCTGGAGCATGGCCAGGGTCTCCTGGAGCGAGTCGAGCTCGCCCAGGTCTATCTCGGGGGAGTCCAGGGACTCCAGCGGCGGCAGGTCCTCCACGGAGCTGGTGACCCCGGCGGCCAGCGGGTACTCCTTGGTCTCGTCGGCGAAGTAGTTCTGCGCCTTCTCGGACAGGAGGAAGTCGACGGCCTCGCGGGCCTCCTCGCCGCGGCCGCTGTCCTTGAGGACGCCCGCCCCGGCCACGTTGACCAGGGCACCCGGGTCGCCGCCCGGCAGGAAGTGGAGCCGGGCCGTGACCGCGTCGACGCCCTTCTCCGCGACCCGCTCGTACCAGTAGTAGTGGTTGATCAGGCCGAGGGAGACCTCCCCGGAGTCGACCGCGTCCAGCACGGCGATGTTGTTGGTGTACACCTTGCCGTTGGCCTTGAGCTTCTCCAGCCAGGCGCGGGCGGCCCCGTCGCCTTCCAGGACGCGCATACCGGTGACGAACGCCTGGAAGGAGGCGTTGGTCGGCGCGTAGCCGATCTCGCCCTTCCAGCGGGGGTCGGTCAGGTCGTGGACGCTGTCCGGGGCCTCGGCGGCCTTCTCCGGGTTGTAGGCGATGACGCGGGCGCGTCCGGAGACGCCCGTCCACTCGCCGCCGGTGGCGCGGTAGGCGGGGTCTACCTTCTCCAGGGTCCTCCGCGGCAGCTTCTCCAGGCGTCCCTCCTCGGCCAGGGCGCCCAGCGCTCCGGCGTCCTGGGAGAAGAACAGCGCGGCCTCGCTCTTGTCCCCCTCCTCCAGCAGTTGCGCCGCGAGTTCGGCGCTGTCGCCGTAGCGGACCTCGACCTCGGTGCCGACGGCCTTCTCCAGCTCGTCCAGGATCGGCTTGACCAGCTTCTCGTTGCGGCCCGAGTAGACGACGAGCGCGGACCCGTCCTCCTCACTCCCGCTTCCCCCGCCGCAGGCCGCGGCGGCGGGGAGGAGCACGGCCGCGACGAGGATCGCGGCGAGACGGCGGACCGATGGGCGTCGCATGGCGGGGCCTTCCTTACCGGGTTCGCCTCCGTCGCCGCGAGGTGCGTCCGGGCGGACGGCGCACCGGCACCGAGGAGGAACTGTCAACGCCCCATGATTAAGGTAAACCTAACCTAAAGGTCAAGTTGAGTGGCTGAAACTCTTGACCCCAGGCGCGGTGCAATGAGGTCTTATATGTATGAACTTGGACATTTCCTTTGACTTGATGCGCGAAAACCAGCCCCCCGGGCGTGATCGTAAGGTTAGCCTTACCTAGTATTCGAATGTGACATCCCTACCCCACCCTCACCCCGGCTCCGGAGCGGTCCCGTTCGCCCGCGCCCTGGACGCCCACGGCGACCGGACCGCGCTCATCACCGCCGACGGCGGGATGTCCTACCGCGAACTCGCCGCCGAAGTGGCGGCCACCGCGCGGCGGCTGGGACAGCGGCGGCGGCTGGTGCTCCTCGCCGGCGCCAACCGGACCGGCGCCCTGGTCTTCTACCTCGCGGCACTGGCCGCCGGCCACCCCGTCCTGCTGGTCCCGGGCGACAACCCCGAGGCCGTGCGGTCGCTGACCGCCGCGTACGACCCGGACGTCGTGGTGCGGCCGGACGGCGGGGAGTGGGTGGTCGACGAGCGGCGCGAGGTCTCCGCGCACGAACTCCACCCGGACCTCGCGCTGCTGCTGAGCACGTCCGGATCGACGGGGTCGCCCAAGCTGGTCCGGCTGTCGCACGAGAACCTCCAGGCGAACGCGGAGTCCATAGCCCGGTACCTGGGGATCCACGGCGGAGACCGGGCCGCCACCACCCTGCCCCTGCACTACTGTTACGGCCTGTCCGTCGTCAACAGCCACCTGCTGTGCGGCGCGGCGCTGATCCTCACCGACCTGTCGGTGGCCGATCCCTGCTTCTGGGACCTCTTCCGCGCCGGCCGCGGCACGTCGTTCGCCGGCGTCCCCTACACCTTCGACCTGCTGGACCGGGTCGGATTCGCCGACATGGACCTGCCCCACCTGCGGTACGTCACCCAGGCGGGAGGCAGGCTGGCCCCCGACCGCGTGGCCCGCTACGCCGCCCTGGGGCGCCGGTCCGGCTGGGACCTGTTCGTGATGTACGGCCAGACCGAGGCGACCGCGCGCATGGCCTACCTCCCGCCGGAGCTGGCGGCCTCCCGCCCCCAGGCCATCGGCGTCCCGGTACCCGGCGGCTCCTTCCGGCTCCAGCCGCTCCCGGACCGTCCCGGCCCGGACACCGGCGAACTGGTGTACGCGGGGCCGAACGTGATGCTGGGCTACGCCGAGACCCCGTCGGACCTCCGCCTGGGCCGGACCGTCCGGGAACTGCACACCGGGGACATCGCCCGGCGCGCGGAGGACGGGCTGTACGAACTGGTGGGGCGGCGCAGCCGGTTCGCCAAGATCCTCGGCCTGCGGGTCGACCCGCAGCAGGTCGAGGCGGTACTGGAACGCCGCGGCCTCCCCTCGTGCTGCGTCGGCGGCGACGGCGAACTGGTCGTGGCCGTCTCCGGCGGCGCGAACGCCGCGGACGTCCGCCGGCTGGTGGCGGGCGAGTGCGGTCTGCCGCAGCGGGCCGTCAGCGTGCACGTCCTGGCCGAACTGCCCCGGCTCGCCACGGGCAAGCCCGACTACCGGGCCGTGCGCGACCTGGCGCGGACGGCCGCCGGGAACGCGCCCGGGCCCGCGGCGGCGCCGGAGCCCGACGTACCCCGGGACGCCGGGCCCGTGGACCTGTGCCGCCTGTACGCCGATGTCCTCGACCGCGCCGATGTCACCGAGGACAGCAGCTTCGTCGGCCTGGGAGGTGACTCGCTGTGCTACGTCGAGATGTCGCTGAGGCTGGAGGAGGTGCTCGGCCCCCTGCCCCCCGACTGGCACACCCGGCCGATTCGCGACCTGCGGCCCCGCCGGGAGGGAAGGCCGGCCGTCGCACGGCGGCGCACCCTGGAGACCGGCGTGGCCCTGCGCGCCGTCGCGATCGTCCTGATCGCCGGCTCGCACATCCCGGTCTTCTTCGTCCAGGGCGGCGCGCACGTGCTGCTGGGGGTCGCGGGGTTCAACTTCGCCCGCTTCCACCTCACCTCCGCGCGGCGGCGCGAACGCGTCCTGGGAGCCTGGCGCGCCATCGCGCGCGTCGCCGTGCCCAGCCTGCTCTGGATCGTCCCGGTGGTGCTCGTCACCGGCGCGTACGACACCGCCAACGCCTTCCTGCTCAACAGCCTCGTCGGACCGCGCGACGGCCGTACGGAGTGGCACTACTGGTTCATCGAGACGCTCGTCTACTTCCTGGTCGCGATGACCGTCCTGCTGTCCGTCCCGGCACTGGACCGGATGGAGCGCAGGTTCCCGTTCGGCCTCCCGGCGGCCCTGGCGGCGCTGGGCCTGGTCACCCGCTATGACCTTCCCGGGCTCGACATCCGCGGCCACCACCTGACGCCGATCGTCGTCTTCTGGCTGTTCGCGCTGGGCTGGGCCACGGCCAGGGCGGTCACCGTACGGCAGCGGCTGCTGGTCACCGCGGCGATCCTGGTCACCGTCCCGGGATTCTTCGGCCAGCCCGCGCGGGAGGCGGTGGTCGTGGCCGGGCTGACGCTGCTGGTGTGGCTCCCGAGCCTGCCGAGCCTGGGACCGCTGAACCGCCTGGCGGGCCTGCTCGCGGGCAGCTCGCTGTACATATACCTGACGCACTGGCAGGTCTACCCGCATCTGAAGGACCACTCGCCGCTGCTGGCGCTGTTCGCCTCGCTCGCCGTCGGCATCGCGTACGGCGCGGTGGCGACGCGCCTGGTGCGCCGGATGCCCCTTCCGGCGCCCGGCCGCCGGGAGGACCGCCGGGAGAGCGGCCCGGTGCGCTCCCGGGTGCCCGCCGCCTGACCTCCGGGGCCCCTGCGCGGGGCGGCGGGGTTCAGGCGGCGCCGGTCGCCTCCGGAGTGACCGGGGACCGCACGCCGGAGGCGACGTCCTCCAGCAGTCGGCCGGTCACCAGCTCGGGCTCGATCCGCACATGGACCCCGTCCTCGATCGGCGCCCAGGACAGCGGCCCGGACCGGCTCAGCCGCTCGGCCTCGCCGGGATCGGCCACCAGCGAGGCACGCCCGGTGACGACCACGCTCCAGCCGGAGCGCGTCGCCTCGTCGAACCGGTCCACCTCGAAGGCGACCACGCTGGTGTCCACCGCGCGGGCCATCCGGGACGCGCCCGAGGTGCGCAGGACCACGGCCTGGTCGTGATCCAGGAAGAAGTTGACCGGGAGGACGGCGGGCAGCGCGTTCTCGGTGTAGACGATGCGTCCCAGAGGGACCTGCGCCAGCAGGTCCAGGCACTCCCGCCGGTCGAGTTCGCGGAAGCCGTCGTGTCGGTGCATGCGTCCATGGTGCGCGCGCCGCCCGGGCGGGGATAGGGCCGGTCGGCCCCATCCGGGACGAAAACGGGCGGGGCCCCGCCCCGGTACGACGGCCCCGCCGCTTCCCGCCGCCTCCGCGGATCCCGCTCAGCGCGGCTGCTGCCCCGAGGAGTGCGGGGCGGTCTGGGTGGCGATGACGGCGGCCTGGACACGCCGCTCCACCCCCAGCTTGGCCAGCAGCCGGGAGATGTTGTTCTTGACCGTCTTCTCCGACAGGTAGAGCTGCCGGCCGATCTGCCGGTTGGTCATCCCCTCGCCGATCAGGGCCAGGATGTCGCGCTCGCGCGGCGTCAGCGAGGCCAGCGCGGCGTCCTGCGGCTCCTCGGCGGGCTCCTCGGTGTCCTGCACCCGCAGGCTGTTCATCAGCCGCGCCGTGGTCGCCGGGTCCAGCATGGACTGCCCGGAGGCGACGGTGCGCACGGCGGCGATCAGGTCCGAGCCCCTGATCTGCTTGAGGACGTAGCCGGAGGCACCGGCCATGATCGCGTCCAGCAGCGCGTCGTCGTCGTCGAACGAGGTCAGCATCAGGCAGGCCAGCTCCGGCATCCGCGAGCGCAGCTCGCGGCAGACGGCGATGCCGTTGCCGTCGGGCAGGCGCACGTCCAGCACGGCCACGTGCGGGCGCAGGGCCGGGCCGCGCGCGAGGGCCTGCTCGGCCGTGCCGGCCTCGCCGACCACCTCGATGTCGGGTTCGGCGTCCAGCATGTCGTGCACGCCGCGCCGTACCACCTCGTGGTCGTCGAGGAGGAACACCCGGATCGGGTCCTGTGGGGAGAACTGCTGGGCCTGGGTCATACGGATCCTTCGCACTGTCGGTCAGGGGCACGCCCCCTGCCCCACGATCCTGCCCCGACCCGCCCGTCCGGCGCCAGGGCCCAACGGCCCCGCCGCCCGTCCGCGCGGGAGCCCGCGGCCGCCCGGTCCCGGCAGCCGCCCCGGTACGCCGGTTGCGCCGCCGACGGCTCACGCGGGCCGCCCCAGGTCGAACCCGACGTCCACCACCCCCTCCACCGACCGCGCCATCCGGGCGGCCACCGGGACCAGGGCGGTGTTGCGGATCTCGCCGGTGAAGGTCACCACGCCGTCCGCCACCCGCACCCCCACGCTCCGGCCCCCGCCGGGGAAGAGGGGCCCGACGACCTCACGGCGCACCTCCCGGGCGATGTCCTCGTCCGGACGCAGGAACACCTTCAGCAGGTCCCCGCGGCTGACGACGCCGACCAGCAGGCCGTCGGCATCGGTCACGGGCAGCCGCTTGACACGCCGGTGCGCCATGATCCGCGCGGCCTCGGCCAGCGTGGCGCGGGCGTGGACGCACACCGCCGGCGCCGTCATCAGCTCGCCCGCGGTCACCGCCCCCACCCGGGACAGCTCCTGGGGGCGCCGGAACTGCTCCATGCGGCTGGGGTCGCCGTCCCGGAACTCCTCCTTGGGCAGCAGATCCGCCTCGGAGACGACGCCGACGACGCGGCCCTCGCCCTCCAGCACCGGCAGAGCACTGACCTTCCACTGCTCCATGGTCATCACGATCTGCTTGAACGGGGCGTCCCGGCCGACGGAGACGACGGTCTGGCTCATCACATCGCTGACGGTGTGCGGGGTGCGCGGGGCGCCGTCCGCGCCGTCCATGCTGTCCATGGGCTCCTCCTCGAAGTCGTCCGCCGTGACGCGCGTCACGGCATGGGGCCGCTGCCGTAGGGCCCGTACAGGTCCAGCAGCCGGGTGCGGGCCGCCTGCAGCCGGTGCGAGATGATCTCGGCCATCCGCAGGGCCACCGCTCGCCCCAGCACCGGGTCGGCCTCGCACAGCTCCCGCACCCGGGCGGCGTCGAACTCCAGGGCCCGCACCGGGCTGAGCGCCTCGGCGCCCAGCTGCCAGGTGTAGGGCGGGAAGAGCCATGACCAGCCCAGCAGGTCGCCGTGGGAGAGGGTCTCCACCGCCGCGGGGCGGCGGCCGGGCACCCGCATGTCGAGGGTGACCGAGCCGGTGCGGATCACCCAGAACCGGTCGGCCCGGTGGCCCTCCTCGGAGATGCGGGCGCCGGCGGGGAAGGAGACCTCGCGGGCGAGTTCCAGCAGCCGTTCGCGGCTTTCCGGGGGCAGTGCCCCGAGCAGGTTGTTGGCGGTGACGATCATCGCGGGCCTCCCTGGCGGTGAGTGGGTGGTGTGCGTGCAGGCGTCCGCTTCCGGCCGGGCGTCGTGGCGGTCCGCCGCCGCTCCCTCTACTCCCGTTGTACTCCCGCGGCCGGGAAGTGGTGCCTCGCCGTCATCGTCGGATTTCCCGCCCCGCCGGGGCAGGGGCCGCACGGGGCCCCGGGGCGGGACCTTCGGCCCCCGAGCACGGGCCCGCGGACCCCTGCCGCGCCGGCCGCCGCCGCGAGACGGTGTGAATGTGCCCGACCGGCGGGCCGACTTCTTCCGTGAAGGGGATGAGCGACATGGCAGTCCACGGCCACACGCACGGACACCGGGGGTTCCGCCTCCCGGTGCGGCGCACCACCCGGACCGCACCCGCGTCCGGCGAGACGGCGGCCGCGGCGGCCGTGGTGCCGGCGGCATCGGCCGCGGCCCGCGTCCTGGCCGGGGTCCGCTTCGCGACCGGGTTCGTCTTCCTGTGGGCGTTCGCGGACAAGGCCTTCGGCCTGGGCTACGCGACCCCCGCCGAGCGGGCCTGGACCGGGGGAGGCTCCCCCACGGAGGGCTTCCTCAGCGGCGTGGCCGTCGGCCCCCTGGAGTCGTTCTTCCACGGCATCGCCGGGGCCGCCTGGGCGGACTGGCTGTTCATGCTGGGCCTGCTCGGCATCGGTCTCGCCCTGACCGCCGGGGTCGCACTGCGGCTCGCGGCGGTCGCCGGCACCGTGATGATGGCGCTGATGTGGGCGGCGGAGTGGCCCCTGGCCCGGCACCTGTCGGACGGCAGCCCCAGCATGTCGACCAACCCGGTGGTGGACTACCACGTGGTGTACGCCGCCGTCCTGATCGTCCTGGCGGTCGCGGCGGCGGGCGACACCTGGGGGCTGGGCCGGTGGTGGGCCCGGCTGCCCCTGGTCCGCGGCCTCCCCTGGCTGCGGTGAGCCCGCCGCCCCGGAGCGGACCACCGGCCCGCGGCGCCCCGGGACGCCGCGGGCCGGCCGTTTCCCCGCCGCGCGGGACCCGCGGGACTTCGGGCCCGCGCGGAAGGGACCAGTGACCCCTGCCGAACGCGGGTACCCGGACCGATCATGGAAACGAGAGCGGTGGAAAGCCGCCCGTCAACGGAGGTGTTGTGATGGTACGTACGGTCACCGTGGGAGTGGACGGCTCGGCCGAGAGCCTGGCCGCCGCCGACTGGGCGGCCCGGGAGGCGGCGCGGCGCGGGGCGCCGCTGCACCTCGTCCACGTGCGGGAGCCCGACCCCTTCACCCCTCCGGACTCCTTCGCCGACCCCGAGACCCGGCAGCACTGGGCCCAGCGGATCCCGCGCGAGGCGGCGAACGGCCTCGCCCGCCGCCACCCGGAGCTGGAGATCACCACCGACCAGCTCACCGGCCGTCCCCCCGAGGTGCTGACCGCGGCCGCTGAGCAGGCCGAGGTGCTGGTCATCGGCACACGCGGCCTGGGACCCGTGGCCGGCTTCCTGGTCGGTTCCATCGGCCAGGCCACCGTCGCCCGTGTGGAGTGCCCGGTGGTGCTGGTGCGGGCCGAGACGTCGAAGGAGGGCGGACCGGAGAGCGCCGAGCCCCCCGCCCCGCCCCGCGATGTCGTCATGGGACTGGAGCTGTACCGGCCGGCCGACGAGCTCATCGAGTTCGGCTTCGACGCCGCCGCCCGGCGCGGCGCCGCGCTGCGGGTCATCCACGGCTGGAACCCGCCGCTGGTCTACGGCGTCGACCCCATCGCCGTCGACCCCCGTCTGGCCACCGACCTGGCCCAGGAGAGCTCCCGCGCCCTGAACGACGCGCTGCGCCACTGGAGGGAGAAGTACCCGGACGTCGAGGTGAAGGCGCAGGCCGTGGTGGGCCGGGCCGCCCGCCACCTGACGGAGGCGTCCGAGGACGCCTCGCTGGTCGTCGTCGGCCGCCGCATCCGCCGTTCGCCGGTCGGGTTCCACATCGGACCGGTCGCCCACGCGGTCATGCACCACTCCAAGGCGCCCGTCGCCGTCGTCCCGTTCGGCTGACGGGCACCTGCCGCGACTGCGGGCGCCCCCGGGCCGCGACCCCTCGGTGAACACCGAGGGGTCGCGCCCCTGTCGTTTCCCGTATGAGCGCCACGCCTTCCGGGCGGGCGCACGACGGAAGGGGTAAGCGGATGTACGACGTGACCGGGGGACCGGGCACCGGGCGGGACGCCCTGGCGTCGGTGGGGGGAGAGACGGCGGGCGCGGCGGGCGTCAGTGTGGAGGGCGGCGGTGTGTTCGCCGCCGGCGGCCGGCCGGTGGCCCGCTTCCTGCTGCGCGACGGCGAGGCGGCGTGCTCGGTGCCGCGGGCCGCCGGGACACCGGTGACCGGCTGCCGGAAGGCGCTCACCCGGCGACTGGACCAGGAGCGCCCGGGGCAGCCCGGCGCGATCACCCGCGCTCCGGCCGACGCCGGGGTGACCGTGGAGGCCCCGCACTCCGGCCACGACCACCGGCCCGTCATCGTGGCGGACGACCCCGTCGCCGCCGCGGCGGCGACGGCCGCCCGGGGCCGGGCCGGGCCCCGGTGCGTCAGGCAGCACCGCAGCTCCGTCAGATCGCCATGGCCTCCTGGATCCACCGCCGCACCCGGTAGGGCAGCCACAGCACCAGGGGCCCCACATCGGCCACCAGGCGCTCCTCGCGGAACTCCGCCAGGACCGGCGCGGGCACGTCACCGGCGCGGGCGCCGTAGGCGAGCGCGGTGATGGCCGCGTGGTACTCGGGCCCGTCGGCGGTGAAGCGGCGCAGATCCCCCCAGCGGCGGTCGCGTATCTGCACGAAACCCGGACCCTGCCGCCACAGGCACTTGCACAGGTAGTGCCCCTCGCGCCACCGGGCCAGCGCGTCGGCCGCGTCCTTCGGCCCCTCCAGCTCACCGGGCGGCTGGAGGTGCCCCAGGACCTCCCAGTCGCCGGAGGGCTCCGGGGCCAGCCGCAGCCGCCACTCGACGAACACCGCGCGTGCGGTGAGGTCGCGCACCAGGCACAGGTCGCGGACGGCACGGGCAGCGGCACCGGGATCGCCGGCGGCGGCGAGGTCCACCGTGCGAGGCAGGCGCACCCGGCGGGCGCCCGACTCCCACAGCCGGTCCACCGCGGCCGCGACCGGGCCCTCGATCCGCACATCGCCCAGGCGCATGCCGGGCAGCGCGCACGCCTGCGGGTCGTAGTCGCGCCAGGCGGTGACTGTCAGCGGCGCCGGGCCGCCGGTGTGTTCCGTGATCGTCGTACTCAACGTGTCCTCTCCCTCGTCGGTCTGCCCGGCCGGTGGCCGGTGGTCTGCGGTCTCCGGCGGCCTGTGGGACCGTCAGACACCGGCCGTCGGCCGCGCCGGTACGGAGCCGCCCTCCCGCGGCGCGGCGTGCAGATGGCGCATGAAGTCCAGCCGCAGCAGGTCCTCGTTGACCGCCGCGGGGGCCACGTGCACGTACTGGCCGCCCTCGGCGAAGACCAGACCGAGCCCCAGCCAGCGCTCCAGCAGTTCCCCCACGGCGTCCCCCTCCACGGCGTACGGCAGCCGGGCGGTGAGTTTCCGGGTGAGGGCCGCGGGGGTGTGCGGCTGGTCCAGCAGGCGGAAGGCGGCGACCTCCAGCGGATCGTTCAGTTCCAGCGCGCCCCAGTCGAACAGCCTCCGGCGGCTGACCAGCACGATCCGGTCGCCCAGGTCGGCGTGGGTGAGCCTGCTGTCGGTATGGGCCTTCTTCCAGGCGGCCAGCGCCTCGTTGAGCGACTTCACGGTCTCCTCGCCGATGCCGCGTGCCGGGGCCTCGAACACGTAGGCCAGGTCGTAAAGCTCCTCCTCGGGCAGGTCGTAGGTGAAGCGGTAGTGCTCCTCGGCGCGCAGTCCGGAGAAGCCGAGCTCGGGGCGGGTGAAGTACGGGCTGAAACGCTCGATGGCGATGCGGGCGGACAGATCGACCGGCGGGTTCAGGTGTTCCAGCGCCGGTATCTGGGCGATGACCCCCTCGTAGTCGGCGGCCGTCTCGCCGGGGAAGCCGTGGAGGTAGTTCCAGGAGACCGACAGGCCGGTCTCGGCGCCGTCCCGCAGCATCCGGACGTTCTGGCAGCCGCTGACCCCCTTGTCCATCAGCCCCAGCACACGGCTGTTGAGACTCTCGATGCCCGGCTGGACGTAGATCAGACCCGCGTCCGCGAGGGTGCGCAGCTGGGAGCGGCGCATGTTCGCCTTGATCTCGATGTGCAGCCGCAGGTCGTACCCGCTGTCGATGACGCGGGGCAGCACCGTGTTGAGATAGCCCATGTCGAGGATGTTGTCGACGACGTACATGTCCAGCACCCGGTGCCGGCGGGCCAGCTCCATGATCTCGTCGTGGAAGACCTCCGGGCTCTTGCTGCGGAACTGCATGAACGAGCCGTTGAGCCCGCAGAAGGTGCAGTGGTGCTTCTCGCCCCACCAGCAGCCGCGGGCCCCCTCGACGACGAGCTTGGGCTCCACCCAGTTGCGGGCCACGGAGGCGGCCAGCCGCTCGAAGTAGCCGGTGTAGTCGGGCGGCAGAATGGCGGACGGGGGCATCGGCGAGGTGCTCATCGGACTGGCGGTGCTGGATCCGTCCGCCCCCCGGTGGCACAGTCCCGGTATGTCCGACGGGTCCGACCCCTCGGCCAGCGCGGTCAGAAGCCGGGGGAAGGCCACCTCGCCCTCACCGCGCACCACGTGGTCCACGAAGGGGAAGTTGCGGTGGACGGCGGCGCCCTGCTCGGCGTCGCAGTTGGCGCCTCCCATGACGGTCACGATGTGCGGGGCCAGCAGTTTGACCTGCCGGGCGGCGGCCAGCGCGGCGGTGTTCTGCTGGAAGGTGGAGGTGAAGCCGACCACGTCCGGGCCGTACGCCACGATTCGCTCGGCGGTCTCCCGGACGAACTCCGGAGCGATCCGGTGCAGCTCCCGTGTCAGCCGCAGACGGGAGGACCGCAGCTTCCCGCTCATCACGGAGGTGAACTCCTCGGTCCGCCACTCGGGATCGTCGTAGAGGGCGGAGGAGAAGACCCAGTCGCCGCACCCCATGAAGTAGGAGGACAGGGCGTAGTACTCGTAGTCGTCCCCGGTGAACTCCATGCGGCGGGTGATCCAGTCGGTGAACTCCAGGTTGGCGTGCAGCACCTCGGCCCGGCCGCCGGGAACCCGCTCGTCCACGCTGCGCTTGAGGATGCCGAGCGCCAGGGACGGCAGATCGATCGGTGACCAGGGCATGTTGACCAGCAGGACGCGCATGGCAGCTCCTCGGTACGGAAGATGTGGCCAGAAGCGGGCGGCGGCGAGGGCCGGTGGCCGCCCGGCCCGGCGGTGAGGCCGGACCGGGCGGTGAGGAGTCACTCCTCCTCGGTGTCCTCCGCGTTGCGGAACGGGATGGTGACGGTGATGCCGACGGAGGGCTTGCGGTTCTCCTCGTCGCCCGCGAGCGGGTCGTTGTTGATGACGTCCTTCTGCATGGCTACCTCCTCTCGTGGTCCACTCGGTCCCCGGCCGCCGCTGCCGGCGGCCGGTCCTGCCCCCGCCCCGGCCGGGGCGGGGAGTCGTGATCGCGGCCGGTCGCCCGGCCGGCGCCGCGCAGCTCCCGGTCCAGGAAGCCCAGGGCCCGGCGCAGCACGGCGACGTGGTCACCGCCGAGGTAGCCGTCGTGTCCGGAGTCCAGCCACATCTCCTCGTGGCGCACTCCCGAGGCGCGCAGCGCGGCCAGGTACGTGCGGACCTGCTCGGGCGGGCACTTGACGTCGTGGAGCGCGGCGGCCATCAGCAGCGGCGCCCGCACCCGGTGCGCGTAGTGGACGGGGGAGCTGCGTGCGTAGAGTTCGGGCACCTGCTCGGGGGTGCCGCCGAACAGTGCCTCGTCCAGGGCGCGCAGGGCCGGCGTACCGGTGCGGTGGGCGGTGGCGCAGTCGGCCAGCGGTTTGACGGCCACCCCCGCGCGCCACAGCCCGGGCCGGGTGCCCAGTGCCAGCAGGACGAGGTAGCCGCCCCAGGAGGTGCCCCACAGGCCCACCGCGCCGGGATCGGCCAGCCCGCGCGCCAGTACGTCGGCCCGGACCGAGACGAGGTCGGCGACCTGGGTCAGGCCCACCCCCTGGCCGTACGCCGCGCGCCAGCGGGGCCCGTAGCCGGTGGAGCCGCGGTAGTTGACCCGGGCCGCGGCGAAGCCCGAGGCGACCAGCGAGTGCACGACCGGGTCGTAGGCGTCCCGGTCGTGGTCGGCGGGGCCGCCGTGGACGAGCATCACCAGCGGCGGACGGACGGCGGGGCGCTCGGGGAGGCTGAGCAGGGTGTGCACGTCCCCGTCCGGCCCGGGCGTCCACAGTTCGGTGTGCCGCCCGGGCACCCGGACGGCGGGCGCGTCCGCGGCCGGCGGCGGGGCGCCGGAGGCGGAACGGGCGTGCGGCGGGGTGGCGGTGTCGGTCCACAGGTAGTGCACGTCCCCGTCCGGCCGGGGCACGGCGTCCAGAACGCTGCCGCGGGGCACCGGCACGGGGGTCAGGGTCCGCCGGTCCAGGTCGGCGGTGAACAGCAGGCTGCGGCCGCGGCGGTCCTGGCGCACCAGGACGCGGCGCCCCCGGGGGTACCAGCGGGCGGTGATCTCGGTGTCGAAGGCGCACCACCGGTGCGGGCGTACCCCGTCCCCGGCACGCCAGGTGGCGGTCTCGTAGCGGTCGCCGTCCTGCCGCACCAGCAGCAGCTCCGCCTCGACGTCTCCGCTGCTGCCGGGAGCGGCGGGGGCGGCGGGGGCGAAACCCAGCGCCCACAGCCCGCCGCCCCGGCCGGACAGCTCCGCCACCGTCTCGCCGGAGGCGGTGTGGACGGTGACGGCCCGCTCCGAGGAGGCCGACCGGGTGACGACCAGCAGTCGGCCGTCCGGGGAGAGCCCGGAGAGGACCGCGTGCCCCTCCACCCGCACGGCCGGCCGGCCCGTGCCGCCGCGCCGGCCGAGGTGGACCGTCAGACCGTTTTCGTCGCCGAGTCCGACGGCGACCGTCCCGTCGGCGCCGACGGCCAGCCCGCGCGGGGTCGCGGCGGGCAGGCCGGTCAGGCCGGGCCGTACGGGACCGCCGTGGAAGTCCTGGTGGAGCCAACGGCCGCGGCCGTTCTCGTCCTCGTCGAACCACCAGACGGCGGCGTCGGCGTCGATGGCGCAGTGCAGGGTTCCGAGCGGTCGGTCGGTGACCTGCCGGGCGCGGCCGGTACGGGCGTCGAGGGCGAAGACCTCGCAACGGCCGCCGGCGTCACCGGTGAGCACCATCAGCGCCGGGTCGCCCGGACAGACCTCCGGCAGCACCGGCCGGTAGACGCGGTAGCCGGAGGCGGGGCGGCCCGCGTCCGGTGCGGAGGCGGCGGTCGTGCTCATGGCGCTCCCTTCGCCGTCACGGCCGGCCCGGAGGAGGGCACGGACAGGGCGCCGCGGGCCACCGCCAGCGTGGTGCCCGCGGCGAGCAGGGCCAGCAGCGCCGCACACCCCGCGATCGTCGGCGCGGCCCCGACCCGGGCCACGGCCGTCCCGGCGGCGAGGGGCGCCACCGCCGCGGCGATCCCCGCCGCGGTGGCCAGCGCCGTTCCGGTGCGGGCCTGCAGCGCGGGCGGCGTCACCCGCAGCACGCGGGTCTGGAGCACCACCACGGCGGCCGGGACCAGCAGGGAGACCGCGCCGAACAGCAGCCCGTACGACCAGGGGCCGCTTCCCGCCGCCAGTCCGGCGGCGGGCGCCACCACCAGCCATGAGACCGCCACCAGCGTCCGTGGCGCGGTCAGCCGCCTGACCACGGAGGGCGCGGCCAGCGCCCCGGCGAGGCCGGCGGCGCCCGCGACGGAGAACACCAGCCCCACGGCGGCCGGGCCCCGTCCGCCGTCCTGGAGGGCGAAGACGATGGTGTAGTGGAGCGCGACCAGCAGCCCGCCGGCGGCGGCGGTCCACACCAGCACCAGACGCAGCACGGGGGAGCGCAGGACCAGGGCGAGACCCGCTCCCGCCTCGGAGGCGAAGGCCGCCCACCGGGCCCGCGAAGGACGCGTGTCCCGCCCCTGCGTCCCCGCCGGGGCGAGGTCCGAGCGCATGCCGCGCACGCACAGCGCGGCGACGAGGTAGGACAGGGCGTCCGCCAGGAACGGCAGCCACCGGGCGGCCTGGTAGAGCAGCCCGCCCAGCAGCGGCCCCAGCACCAGGGCGCCCTGCTCGCCGGCCTGGAGCCGCGAGACCACTCCCGGATGGTCGTCCGGAGGGCAGACCAGGGCCACGGTGCCGCGGGCCGCCGCCTCCTGGCAGGAGGTCGCGACGCGTTCGACGAGGACCGCGGCGAACAGGTGCGCCGGATGGAGCGGGCCCAGCGCCAGGGCCGCTGCGAGCGATCCCAGCGCGGCGGCTGACACCGCGGCGGAGAGGATCATCACGCGGCGGCGGGCGCCCCGGTCGGCGGGGACGGCGGCGAACGGGCCCAGCAGCAGCCCCAGCGCGGTGGAGACCCCCGCGACCGCTCCGACGAGCGCGGGGGAGTACCCCAGGCCCAGCAGGAGCAGGGGGAGGGCCAGGCCGGAGACCTGGGTGCCCAGGGCGTCGGAGCTGTTGGCCCACCACAGCAGCCGTACGTCACGGCCCGGAGCGGAGGGCCGGTGCCCGCCGGCCGCGGCCCGCCTCATCGGCCGGACCGGGGGCGCGGCGGGGGGAGCGGGGCGGTGCACGTCGCGGCGCGCGGGGCGGAGAGCCGCGCGGAAGGACGTGCGCCCAGGCGGATCAACGCGGGTAAAGCGCCCGTGTCTCGCGATACCGGACCTTGTTCCACGCGCAGCCCTTCCACTCGACCTCCACGCGATGTCCGTGAAGGCCGGATCCGATGGTCGACATGCGAAGAAACCGTGTGCGAATCGCAGCGGGCGGGAGTCTAGTCACGGGGTGACGCGGGTCACAAGAGGCTTGAGGGAAAGGCGAGTTGGGACCGCGGAACGGAACGCGTCCGTCCGCGCCCCGGGCGACCGGGAACGCGGACGGACGATGCCGGGGAGCGGCGGGAGCCGGGTTCAGCGGATGTGGCGGCCGGAGACCGCGCGGGCGATCACCAGGCGCTGGATCTCGCTGGTGCCCTCGAAGATCGTGTAGATCTTGGCGTCCCGGTACATCCGCTCCACCGGATGCTCCCGGCTGTACCCGGCGCCGCCGAGGACCTGGACGGCCTTCTCGGTGGCGGCGACGGCCAGTTCGCCGGCGCGTAGTTTGGACATCGAGCCCTGGGCCGCGTCGAAGGCGCGGCCGTTGCGCGCCATCCAGGCCGCCTGCCAGATCAGCAGGCGGACGGCCTCGATCTCGGTCCGCAGATCGGCCAGGGCGAAGGCGACGGCCTGGTTCTCGACGATGGGACGGCCGAAGGCGACCCGGTCGCCCGCGTACCGCAGGGCGTACTCGTAGGCGGCGCGCGCGATGCCGAGCGCCTGCGCGCCCACGGTGGGCCGGCTGACCTCGAAGGTCGCCATGGCGGCCTGCCCCCTGGCCCGACCGCCCTCCCTGGCGCGGGCCAGGCGCGTCTCCAGCCTCTCCCCGCCGCCCAGCAGGCAGTGGCCCGGCACCCGCACCTCGTCCAGGAAGACGTCGGCGGTGTGCGACGCCCGCAGCCCCAGTTTCCTGATCTTGCGTCCGGCCTCCAGGCCGGGTGTGCCGGGCGGGACGATGAACGCGGCCTGGCCGCGTGCGCCGAGCTCCGGCTCGACCGAGGCCACCACCACGTGCACGTTCGCGATGCCGCCGTTGGTGATCCACGCCTTCTGGCCGCTGATCACCCACTCGTCCCTCGCCTCGTCGTACCGGGCGCGGGTGCGCATGGCCGAGACGTCGGAGCCGGCCTCGGGCTCGGAGACGCAGAAGGCCGCCACCTCGGGGGCGCTCTCGTCGCCGAAGCACTGCGGAACCCACTCGGCGAGCTGGTCGGGGGTGCCGGCGGAGAAGACGCCCGCCACCGCGAGCGAGGTGCCGAACAGGGCCATGCCGATGCCGGCGTCGCCCCAGAACAGCTCCTCGTTGGCGATCTGGAGGGACAGGCCCGAGGGGTCGCCGTACATGTCGGCCAGGGACTCGAAGCCGTACAGGCCGATCTTCGCCGCCTCCTGGATGACGGGCCAGGGGGTCTCCTCCCGCTCGTCCCACTCGGCGGCGGCCGGGCGCACGACGTCGGCGGCGAAGCCGTGCACCCACTCGCGAAGGTCGTTCTGCTCCTCGGTGAGGTCGGGACAGAAACCGCTCATGATCCGGGTTTGCCCCTCATGCCTTGGGGATGTCGAAGTAGCGGGTCAGGCCGGAGGCCAGGCCTACATCGCCGGCCAGCTTCAGCCTGCGCGTCATGAACATCGTCACGGGGCTGGCGTTGCCGGAGACGAGTCTGAGGAACTCGGCGTCGCCCATGGTCAGCGTCACGTGCGGGTCGGTGTCGCCGCGGCCCTCGCGGACGGTGCAGGAGCCGCCGGAGACGGCGATCTCGCGGACGACCTCGGTCTCCCCGGTGACCTTCCAGCGGATCACGGCGTCCAGCGATCCGGCCCGCTCGGGGCGGAACTGCCGCTCCATGCGCCGGAAGACCTCACCGAGCACGCGCATCCGCAGTTCGCCGCGCATGATCTCGGCGATCTCCTTGTTGGACAGGCCCTTGACGATCCGCGCGAACTCCTCGGGGGAGACGGCAGTGAAGTCGAGGTCGGCGAGGTCGGCCGGCTCCCGGCTGACGCCGTTGGTCATGTGGTTCCCCTTCACTCTTCTTACCCAAGAGTAAATTTACTGGTGAGTAAGATTACGACGTGGTAGGTAGGCTGGCAAGAGTGAGCGGCGAACGCAGGCGACGGGTGCCCCGGCGGGTCCGGGAACAGCAGATCATCGACGTGGCGGTCCAGGTCTTCGCAAGGCGCGGATACCATCCCGCCTCGGTGGACGAGATCGCCGAGCTGGCGGGCATCTCCAAGCCGATGGTCTACCTCTACCTCGACTCCAAGGAGGGCCTGTTCCTGGCCTGCCTGCGCCGCGAGGCCGAGCGGCTGGTGGCGGCCTTCCAGGGCGCGGCGCGCGATGTGCGCACCCCGGAACTGCGGCTGTGGGCCGGGCTGTCGGCGTTCTTCGCCTTCGTGGCCGAGCACCGTGACAGCTGGGTCGTCCTCCACCGCCAGGCGTCGCAGCTCAGCGAGGCCATCACCGCCGAGGTCGCCCAGGCCCGCCGCGCGGTCATGGCCGAGGTCGCGGGCCTGGTCCGGGACGGGATCGGCGAGGCGCTCGGGCCGGTCCCGGTCGCCGACGAGGAGGCCGACTTCGTGGCCCACGCACTGGTGGGGGCGGCGGACTCGCTCACCGACTGGATGGAGCGCCATCCCGGGGAGCCCCCCGAGCGGGTCGCCCGGCGTCTGATGAACATCGTGTGGGTGGGCATGCGCAACGTGCTGGCCGGGGAGGTCTGGGCACCTCCGGCGGGCTCCGCCGGGAGGCCCGGGGCACCGGGGGCGCCGGCGGGCCCGGAGCACTCAGTCCAGGAGTGAGACCTCGCCGCGCAGGTGCTCGCGCCCCGCGTCGCCGTCCCCGCGCAGCCCGAAGTCCCACAGTGCGCCGGCTTCGGCCGACGCGGCCGGCCCCGTGGCACGGAAGCGCACCGCCGAGGGCAGCGGGACCGGGGCCCGGAAGGAGACGTCCACCCGGCAGGCGCCGGGCACACGCTCCTCCAGCGCCGCCAGACAGCGGGCCTTGGTCCACATGCCGTGCGCGATGGCGCGCGGGAAGCCGAACAGCCGCGCGCTGAGCGGGTGCAGATGGATCGGGTTGCGGTCACCGGAGACGGCGGCGTACGCGCGCCCCGCCGAGCCGGTCACCTCCCAGCGCTCCTCCAGCACCGGGCCGCCCGCCCCGTCGGGCAGGGCGGCGCCGGACGCGGTCCTGTCGGACGCGGCCCCGCCTGAGCGGGCTTCGGCACCCGGCGCGGGACCGGCCGCCGCGCGCTCCCGGCGCAGATACGTGCTGACCGACCGCCACACCGTACGGGCGCCGTCGTCGGCCTCGGCCGTCACATCGAAGGCGGTGCCCTTCGGGTGCGGCCGGAGGTCCCCGGCCCACACCCGGTAGGTGAGCCGCTCCCCGGCCTCGATCGGCCTGTGCCGGTCGATCCGGTTGGCGATGTGGACCAGCCCGAGCAGCGGCAGCGGGAAGTCCCGCCGGGTCATCAGCGACATCGCCAGCGGGAAGGCGACGACGTGCGGGTAGGTCATGGGCAGCCGGGAGGCGTCGGCGAAGCCGCAGACCCCGGCGTAGCGGCGCAGCCGCCCCGGGTCGGCCGCGGCATCGCGCAGCACCAGTCGCCGCGCCGGCACCGTACCGCCCCGCATGCCGCCGGACCTGGGCAGCACCGCGCGGACGTACAGCCCGGCCGTGTCCGGCGCGGACGACATCTCCAGCGTCTCAGGCCCCCCGCGGCCGGCGCCCCCCGTGCTGTCCGGGCCCTCTGTGCCCTCCATGTCCTCCACGCCCTCCACGTCTGTCACACCCTCACGCTCCCAGCAGGGACTGGCCGCACACCCGCAGCACCTGGCCGCTGACCCCGCCGCTGCCGGGCGAGGCGAGATAGGCGACGGCCTCGGCCACGTCGACGGGCCGCCCGCCCTGCTTCACGCTGTTCATACGGCGGCCCGCCTCCCTCACGAACAAGGGCACCGCCGCCGTCATCCTCGTCTCGATGAAGCCCGGGGCCACCGCGTTGACGGTGACGCCGCGCCCGGCCGTGACCGGTGCCAGGGCCTGGACCAGCCCGATCAGACCGGCCTTGCTCGCCGCGTAGTTGGTCTGCCCGACGTTGCCCGCGATGCCGCTGATGGAGGAGGTGCACACGATCCGGCCGCCCTCGCGCAGCGCCGGCTCCCCGGAGCCCCGGGCCTCCAGCAGACGTTCGGTCAGGCGTTCCACCGCGGTGAGGTTGACCGCGATCACCGAGTCCCACTTCGCGGCGTCCATCCGGCCCAGGGTCTTGTCGCGGGTGATGCCCGCGTTGTGCACCACGACGTCCACGCCGCCGTGGCGGTCGCTCAGGTGCTCCGCAAGGGCGCCTGCGGCATCGTCGGCGGTGATGTCCAGCTCCAGCGCGTCCCCGCCGATCCACCCGGCCAGCTCGCGCAGCTCCCGGCCCTGGCCGGGCACGTCCAGGCAGACCACGGTCGCCCCGTCCCGGGCCAGGGTCTCGGCCACCACCGCGCCGATGCCGCGTGCCGCTCCGGTGACCACGGCCGTCCTCCCGTCCAGCGGGCGCTCCCAGTCGGCCGGTGCGGTGGTCCCCGCGACCGGTTCCCCGATCCGGACCACCTGGCCGGAGACGTAGGCGGAGCGGGCCGAGAGCGCGAAGCGCAGTGTGGACTCCACCGCGTCCTCCGCTCCGGGCGCGACGAGCAGCAGATGCGCGGTCGCCCCGCGCCGCAACTCCTTGCCGACCGAGCGTACGAAGCCCTCCAGCGCC
Organism: Streptomyces shinuiensis; assembly: GCF_043660855.1. NCBI lineage: Bacteria > Bacillati > Actinomycetota > Actinomycetes > Kitasatosporales > Streptomycetaceae > Streptomyces > Streptomyces shinuiensis. The sequence goes on from NZ_JBIHML010000001.1 coordinate 5,381,911, forward strand.
CGCTGGGCGACGGCCTGCCGCACCCCGCCGGCCGCCTCGGGCGGGGTGCCCAGGACCACGACCCGGCCGCAGGGGGCCAGCGAGCGGATCCGCGGATGGAAGAAGTCGTGCAGGGCGCGCAGCCCGCCGCTGTCGGCGATGCCGGTGGCGTCGAAGACCAGTGCGGCGGGGGCCTCCTGCGGACCGGAGGAACGGGAGGGGGCGGGGGAGCCGCTCGCCGCGCCCGGCAGCGCGGCCACCAGCTCGCGCAGCGGCCCGGTCAGCCGGCCGCCCCCGGCGCCGTCCACGACCACCGGGCCGGACAGGACGGGGCGGCCCGGGCGGTGGCGCTCCAGGATCTCCGGGCGCGGCAGCCCCAGGCGCCGGGCGAGGAGCGCCCCGGGTCCGGAGGCCGTCAGCTTCTGGTAGCGATCCACCGTTGATTTCTCCTTACGCATGAGTAAGTTTACTCCGAAGTAAGTAGAAGGGTTTCCTACCACAAGGAGTGGTGGCCATGGCAACGGCCGTCCGCCGCGTCGCGATCGTCGGCAGCAACCGCATCCCCTTCGCCCGGGCTGACGGGCCCTACGCCACCGCCTCCAACCGGGAGATGCTCTCCGCCGCGCTGGCCGGCCTGATCGAGCGCCACGGCCTGCGCGGCGAAGTGCTGGGGGAGTTCGCCGCGGGAGCGGTCCTCAAGCACAGCCGGGACTTCAACCTCGCCCGGGAGGTGGTGCTCGGCAGCGCGCTGGACCACCGCACCCCCGCGTACGACGTCCAGCAGGCCTGTGGAACGGGTCTGGAGACCGTCATCCTCGTCGCGAACAAGATCGCCCTGGGGCAGACCGAGTGCGGCGTCGCCGGCGGCGTGGACACCGCCAGCGACGCACCGCTGGGCGTCAACGACGACCTGCGGAAACTGCTGCTCAAGGCCCGCCGGGCCCGCTCCCTGCCCCGGCGCCTGGGCGCCCTGGCCGGGTTGCGCCCCGGGCACGCCGTCCCCGACGTCCCCCGCAACGCCGAGCCGCGCACCGGCCTGTCGATGGGCGAGCACGCCGCCCGTACCGCCGCCGAGTGGGGCATCGCCCGCGCCGACCAGGACGCCCTGGCCGCCACCAGCCACCGGCGCCTGGCCGCAGCCTACGAGCGCGGCTTCCTGGACGACCTGGTCACCCCCTTCCGGGGCCTGGAGCGCGACCAGAACCTGCGCCCGGACAGCACGCCGGGGAAACTCGCCCGCCTCAGGCCGGTGTTCGGCGAGGGCGAGAGGGCCACCATGACCGCCGGCAACTCCACCCCGCTGTCCGACGGCGCCTCCACCGTGCTGCTGGCCGGCGAGGAGTGGGCCGCGGAGCGCGGCCTGCCGGTACTGGCCTACCTCACCCACTCCCGCGCCGCCGCCGTCGACTTCGTCGACGGCCCCGACGGGCTGCTCATGGCACCGGTGTACGCCGTACCGAAGCTGCTCCGGGACGCCGGACCGAAACTGGGCGACCTCGACCTGTACGAGATCCACGAGGCGTTCGCCTCCCAGGTCCTGGCCACCCTCGCCGCCTGGGAGGACGAGGAGTTCTGCGCCCGTCGTCTGGGCCTGCCCGGCCCGTTGGGCACCGTCGACCGCGACCGGCTCAACGTCGCCGGGTCCTCCCTCGCGGCCGGACACCCCTTCGCAGCCACCGGCGGCCGGATAGTGGGCACCCTCGCCAAGCTGCTCCACGAGAAGGCCGCCGAACGCGGCGGGCCCGCGGCCGACGGGGAGCCGGCCGTACGCGGCCTGATATCGATCTGCGCCGCGGGCGGACAGGGCGTGACCGCACTCCTGGAGCGCTGACCGCCGGGCCCGTACGAGCCACCGTCCGTACGGGCCCGCCTCTCCCCCCGGCACCACCGCCGACATCCCCTTCACCACCGCCGAACAAGGCCCCGACGCGGTGGTGCTGCGCCGCCGGGAGGCCGGCCGGTGGACCCCGGTCACCGCGGCGGCCTTCGCACGCGAGGTGAACGCGGTCGCCAAGGGGCTGATCGCAGCCGGGCTCCGGGCCGGTGACCGGGTCGCGCTGATGTCCCGCACCCGCTACGAGTGGGAACTGTTCGACTTCGCGGTCTGGGCGGCCGGCGGGCAGACCGTACCGGTCTACCCCACCTCCTCGGCCGACCGGACCGAGTGGATCCTGCGCGACTCCGGCGCCCGCTTCCTGGTCGTGGAGACCGAGGAGAACGCCGTCACCGCCGCGGCCGTCGCGGTCTCCGTCCCCGAACCGCCGCGCACCTGGCGGATCGACGCCGGGGCCGTCGCCCAACTGTCCGACCTGGGAAGGGAGGTGGGCGACGAGAAGGTGACCGAGCGCCGTGCCGGCCTGACCTCCGACACCGTCGCCACCGTCTGCTACACCTCCGGCACCACCGGCCGCCCCAAGGGCTGCGTGCTGACCCACGGCAACCTCCAGGCCGAGGCTTACAGCACCGTGCGGCTGCTGCACCCGGTCTTCGAGGCGGCCACCGGCAAGAAGGCCTCCACCCTGCTGTTCCTGCCGCTGGCCCACATCCTGGGCCGCACCATCCAGATCGCCTGTCTCCAGGCGTGCATCGAACTCGGCCACTGGCCCAGCATCAAGCCCGACGAACTGCGGCCCGAACTCAAGCGGTTCCGCCCCACCTTCCTCGTCGGCGTGCCCTACCTCTTCGAGAAGATCCACGACACCGGACGCGCCACGGCGGAGAAGATCGGCCGCGGCTCCTCCTTCGAACGGGCCGACCGCATCGCAGTGCGCTACGGCGAGGCCTTCATGGACACCTTCCGCGGCACCGGGACCGGCACCGGCCCCCGTCCCGGACTCTCCCTCGCCCGGGGCCTGTACGACCTGCTGGTCTACCGGCGCGTCCGCAAGGAGCTCGGCGGCAGGCTCCACTACGCCATCAGCGGCGGCTCCCCCCCCCCTGGACCGCCGCCTCAACCTCTTCCTCGCCGCCTGCGGCATCATCGTCTACGAGGGCTACGGCCTCACCGAGACCACCGCCGCCGCCACCCTCGTCCCGCCCCTGGACCCGCGCCCGGGAAAGGTGGGGCAGCCCATCCCCGGCACCGCCGTGCGCATCGCCGACGACGGCGAGGTGCTGATCAGGGGCGGCGTCGTCTTCGACTCCTACCGGAACAACCCGCAGGCCACCGCGCAGGCCCTGCGGGACGGCTGGTTCACCACCGGAGACATCGGCTTTCTGGACGAGGAGGGCTACCTCACCATCACCGGCCGCAAGAAGGACATCATCGTCACCTCCGGCGGCAAGAACGTCTCCCCGGCCGTGCTGGAGGACCGGCTGCGCAGCCGGCCGCCGATCGGTCAGTGCATGGTCGTCGGCGACAACCGGCCCTATGCGGCGGCGCTCATCACCCTCGAACCCGACGCCCTGGAGCACTGGCTGTCGGTGCGCGGGCGCCCCCTCGACACCCCCTTCGCCGAGCTGGACAAGGACCCCGAACTCCTCGCCGACGTCCAGCGCGCCGTGGACTACGCCAACGAGGCGGTCTCCCGGGCGGAGTCGATCCGCCGCTTCGCCCTGATCGACGGGGAGTTCACCGAGGACAACGGCCTGCTGACCCCGTCGCTGAAGGTCAAGCGCCATGTCGTGGCCGCCGTCCACGCGGACCGGATCGACGCCCTCTACCGGAAGTGAGGGGGCACCGCCATGAGCGACCACCACCGCGGAACCGGCCGCGCGTACGACTGCGGCGTGATCGTGGTCGGTTCCGGTTCCGGCGGTCCGGTGTCCGCGCCGCGGCTGACGGAGAAGGGCTACCGGGCCGGGGTGCTGGAGGCGGGGCGGCGTTTCACCCGCCGGACGCTGCCGAGGAACTCCTGGGAGCCGGGGAACTACCCGTGGGCCCCGGCGCCGGGCCTGTACGGCATCCGGCGCATCCATCCATCTCGGCCGTGGACGGTTCGGCCGTCTCCCGCCAACCTCGGCGTCAACCCGTCGCCGACCAACACCGCCCAGGCGGAGCGGCGATGTCCCTGTGGCCCGGCGGGGGCGAGGACGACCCGCGCCCCGAGCAGGGCGCCGACCACGTACGCGCGAGGCCGGTGGCGCCCCGCGGCCCCGCCTGCCCCGTGCACGCCCACGCGGTCCTGGCCCTGCCCGTGCGGCCGGGACCGGCCGCACGGGCAGGGCCCCACGCGTGTGACGGCCGAACGGCCCACCCTCCGCCGATCGGCCGAGCGTGACAGGAGAAGAAGGCAGAGCTGCCGGAGCCTGGGGGAGACGGCCCGGCGACCCGCCGGACGTCACCCTTCCCGACACCCGGAGGGCACCATGCGCCACATCATCCGAGGTGACCGCGCGGCGCTGGCCGCGATCGCCATAGTCCTCGCCGGCTGTTCCGCGACGGCCGGCTCCCGGACCCCCGCGACACCCGACGACCGGGCGCCGAAGGCGCCGGGGAACGCACAGCAGGACTCCCACCAGAACCCGCAGCGGGGCAGATCCGAGGGGGCACGGGGCGGTTCCGGGGAAACCGACCCGGCGGCGGTGCGGGCCAACGAACTGGGCGCCGTACCGGTGCTCATGTACCACCAGATCACGGACGAACCACAGAGCATCGACGACCGCACCCCCCAGGAGTTCCGCGCCGAGCTGGAGCGGCTGGCGCGGGAGGGCTACGTACCGGTCACCGCAAGGGAGTTCACCGGAGGAGACATGAACATACCCGCCGGAACACACCCGGTGGTCCTCACCTTCGACGACTCCACCCCCAGCCAGTTCCGGCTCGGCGAGGACGGCCGCCCCGCCCCCGGCACAGCGGTGGACATCCTCCTGGAGGTGGCCGAGAACCACCCGGGCTTCCGGCCCGTGGCGACCTTCTTCGTCAACGCCGACCCGTTCGGCGAACCCGGCGGCCGCAAGACGCTGAAGTGGCTGGACGACCACGGGTTCGAGGTCGGCAACCACACTCTGGAACACAGCGCTCTGGAGGACGCCGACGACGCGATGGTCCAGTGGGACATCGCCTCCAACCAGTGGCTGATCGACAAGGCGCTGCCCGACTCGCCGGTGGTGTCGATGGCGCTTCCCTACGGCTCCGTGCCCCGCAACCGGCAGCTCGCCCTCACCGGCGAGTACGGCGGCGTGCGCTACCGCCACCAGGGCGTCTACCTGGCCGGCGGCCGCCCCGCTCCCTCGCCCTACTCCTCCGACCTCGATCCCGGTGCCATCCCGCGCATCCGCTCCCAGGAGACCGACACCGAGGAGGGCGCGTACAGTTCCTCGGCCTGGCTGGACAAGCTGGGCGACGGCACGGTCGAGCCGTACACCTCCGACGGCGACCCGGAGACGGTCAGCTTCCCCCGGAAACAGGCGCCCCGGCTCGCCTTCGACCACCAGGAGGCCGCACGGCCGTACTGACGTACTGACCGGCCGTACCGCCGGGCCGCCCGGGCCGGCCGTGTGCTATCCCGAGCGGGGGTGCGGTACGGCGATCACCTGGTCGTCGTCCTCGTAGACGATCCGCCCCGGGTCCGAGGACCGCAGGCACCGGTAGGCGACACCGTGCGCGGCGAGGATCTCCAGATAGCCGTCCACGCGCTCGATCAGGTGCCGGGCCGAGGACTTGAACCACGCCACCGCGCCCGGGTTCACCGCGGGGTCGTAGACCGTGGGGTCCACCGAGGTGGGGTTGGTGAAGTTGGCGTCATACCAGGCGTTGTTGACCCGCCGGAAGAGTTCCTGCCCGGTGGTCAGCCGGCCCGCCCGGGCCAGATTGTTGACCAGTGCGAAAACCCCGGGGTGGACATCCCGTCCGCCCCGGTCCGCACTCTGGAAACGCACGTACCGCGCCCGCTCCACGCCGGCTCCCGATCTTCTTCGGCCCCGCACGCCGCCTGCCCCCGCCCCTCGGGACGGGCGTCTCAGGAGACGGTGCGGGGGATGTCCTGCTCCGCCCAGACGACCTTCCCACCGGGCGTGCGGCACGAACCCCAGTTGCGGCTGAGCATGTTGACCAGCTGCAGGCCGCGCCCGCCCTCGTCGCTGAGCTCCGCGTGCTGGATCTGGGGCAGGTCGGGGCCGGTGTCGGACACCTCCAGCGTCAGCCTCTCGTGCCGCATCAGACGAAGCTGCCCGGGCCCGCCGCCGTACCGCAGGGCGTTGCCGACCAGCTCGCTGACGACCAGCTCGGCGATGTCGGAGAGCTCCTCCAGGCCCCAGAGGGCGAGCCGTTCGGTGACCAGGGAGCGGGCCGCGGACGCGGCGGTGCCGTCCGGCGGCAGCGGCCACACGCACAGGTCGGTGCCCGGCGGCAGCTTCCCGCCGGCGGCCACCAGCAGGACGGACTCGTCCAGGCGCTCCCCGCTCCCCGGCGCGATCCCGTCCGGATCCCGGTGCTCCAGCAGCCGGTCCACCAGCTCCGGAGCGGTCTTCGCCAGCCGCCGAAGCTGTACGTCGATGTCCCCCCGGCGCGTCTTGACCAGGCCGTCGGTGTACAGCACCAGGCGGCTTCCGGCGGGCACCCGCACGGTGGCCGAGTCGTAGGGGATCACCCCGGCGCCCAGCGGCGCCCCGGCGGGCACCTCGACCCGTGAGACGGTGCCGTCGGCGTCCACCAGCAGCGGCGGCATGTGCCCCGCGCCGGCGATGGTGCAGTTCGCGGTGGCCGGGTCGTAGACGGCGCACAGACATGTGGCGACCTGGTCGTCCTCCAGGTCGCGGGCGGCCAGGTCCAGCCGGGCCAGTACGCGGTCGGGGGCGGTGTCCAGCGCCAGCAGCGTGCGGCCGACCGTGCGCAGCCGCCCCATCGTGGCCGCCGCGGGCACCCCGTGGCCCATGACGTCCCCCACCACCAGGGCCGTCCGGCCGCCGGGCAGGGCGACCACGTCGAACCAGTCGCCGCCGACCCCGCTGGGATCCAGGCTCGGTGTGTAGTGGGTGAGGACCTCCAGGCCCGGTGTGTTCGGGGTGGCGCGGGGCAGCAGGCTGCGCTGGAGGGAGAGGACGTGCTCGCGCTCGCGCCCGTAGAGGCGGGCGTTGTCGATGAAGACCGCCGCCTTGGAGGCCAGCTCCGTCGCCAGCTCGACGTCGGCGCGGGTGAACGGGGGGCTGCCGGGGCCGCGGATGAAGTCGGCGACCCCGAGCAGCACACCGCGGGCGGTCAGCGGCACGGCCATGTAGCTGTGCACCCCCGCCTGGCGCAGCTTGGCCGCCGCGCTGGGCGTCGGGGCCACCCGCACGTGGTCGTCGCGCCTCATCCGGCTCAGCAGGACCGGCTCCTGGGCCCGCAGGCAGTGGACCGAGAGCAGCGTCTGGGGGTGGACGGAGAGCTCGCCGGGCTCGTCCGGTTCCAGTTCCTCCATCTCGACGATCGAGGACACCGCGACGGCCCGGGTAACCGGCGGCTCCGCTCCCGTCCACCGCTCGCCGCCCCCGCCGCGCAGCACCGACTCCAGCAGGTCGACGGCCGCCCCGTCGGCCAGTCGCGGTACGGCGAAGTCGGCCAGTTCCTGTGCGGTCCGCTCCAGGTCGAGCGTCGTGCCGATCACGGTGCTCGCCTGGTTCAGCCACGCCAGGCGGCTGCGGGAGGCACGAGGGCGGGCCAGGGCGGCGGTCGCGCGGCGCATGCGCACGGGCGTCCGGCCGCTCCGCACGGGCCGATGCCGCCGGTGGCCACCGCTGCCGTTCGCTGTCACGACTCTCCCCACTCGCACCCCGCCACTGGTGCCTCAAGGGTCTTCCAGGCCGTGGGCGGCGGCTTGTCGGGAAGAGGAGCGCTGAGCCGAACGGAGGCACCTGCTCCGCTTCCGTCGGCCCACCCCGGGGCTTCGGCGACCGTTGACGGGTGCCGATCATCGCACACGGCAGACGGCCGTGAACTGCTTTCCGGGAGTTCCGGACCCTTCCGCGGCGAGCACCGCCGCCCTGTCTTCCGAGGGTAGGGCAGCCGTCCCCGGGGTGCTCCCGGGGCGGGGAGGAGCGGTCCCCGGGAGCCGGTTCTTGACGCGCCGTCGGCACGGCGGCTTGGTGTTCCTGCTGGGAGCGCTCCCATTTCGCCGGAAGGGCGACCGTGCGCAGCGGGCCGTCGGCCGGGCGGCCGTCGCCCGGTTTTCCGGAGTCTGCCGGAGAACCTGGCACGGGAACCGCCCGCGGCGCTACCATCCTCGACTGTCGCACATTGCTGCAATTACATCTGCGCTTGCAGATGTAATTGCAGAAACGTCGACGCCGATACGCGGAACAACGGAACGTCATGGCCGAGGCCCGGTCCGAGGGGAAGGCCGCGGCCGGTGAGGGGCGACAGTGCAGCAGACCGTCAACGGCATGCCGGCCGGGGATCTCGAGGGCGCGGTGTGGCGCAAGAGCCGCCGCAGCAGCATGGGCAACTGCGTCGAACTCGCCCCGCTGCCGGACGGCGCGGTGGCCGTGCGCAACTCCCGTCACCCCGACGGCCCCGCCCTCGTCTACACCCGTGAGGAGATGACGGCCTTCCTCCGGGGCGCCAAGGACGGCGAGTTCGACGACATGGTCGGCTGAGCCGAGGCCGGGCGGGGCCGGAGGGAGGGCTTCCGCGGGGTCGGCCGAACCGGCGGCCGACCGGGGGCACCGCTGTACGACGCGGTGGCGCCGGTGGCACACTGGGTGTCTGTCCCTTCACTCAGGAGAGCACTCATGGCCGCCGAACCGAGCCGCTCCTTGTCGATAAAGCGCTATATCGGACATCCCAAGGGCAGCCCGACGGTGCTGCGCCTGGTGGTCGGCTCCCAGCTTCGCCGGCTGCGCAAGGAACGCGGCATCGACCTGGAGGAGGCGGCCAAGGCGATCCGCGGCTCCACCGCCAAGGTCAGCCGCCTGGAGCGGGGCCAGGGCGCGTGCAAGGAGCGCGATGTCGCGGACCTGCTCACGCTCTACGGTGTGCTGGACGAGGGCGAGCGGGCGGACTTCCTCGCCCTGACCCGCCAGACGAACACCCGCGGGTGGTGGCACCGCTACAGCGACGTCCTCCCCGAGTGGTTCGAGCGGCACCTCGGTCTGGAGGAGGCCGCCGAGGTCATCCGCACCTACGAGGTGCAGTTCATCCCGGGCCTGCTGCAGACGGAGGAGTACGCACACGCGGTGACCCGCCTGTGCCACCCCCACGCCTCCGTCCAGGAGAACGACCGGCGGGTCCGGCTGCGCATGGAACGGCAGGCGCTGCTCACCCGGCCGGACGCCCCGCGCCTGTGGGCGGTCCTGGACGAGGCCGCCCTGCGGCGCCCGCTCGGCGACACCGAGGTGATGCGCGGTCAGCTCCGCCACCTGATCGAGGCGGCGCGGCGGCCGAACGTCACGCTGCAGGTCGCGCCGTTCGAGACCGGCGGCCTGGCCGCGGTGGGCGGCCCGGTGACGATACTGCGCTTCCCCGAGCCGGACCTGCCCGACGTCGTCTACCTGGAGCAGCTGACCAGCGCCCTCTACCTGGACAAGGAGGAGGACGTCGATTACTACCTGTCCATCATGGACCGGCTGTGCGCGGTCGCCGAGACCCCCGTGAACAGCGTGGGTTTCCTGGAAGGGCTGCTGGAGAGGCTCGGCTGAACACGGGGTCGGGAACGACCCGTTCACGTGTGCGGGGCTGCCCCTCCCTCGGGGAGGGGCAGCCCCGCACACGGTCCGGCGGCGGGCCTCAGGGCATGCGGGCGACGCCTCCGAACTCCTTCCACTCCCAGGTGCGCTGCCTGGGCCCCACGTCCGAGTCCGGCCGCCAGGTGGAGACCTCCACCAGGCCGGGCTCGAGGATCTCCAGCCCCTCGAAGAACCGCTCGACCTCGTGCGGCTCCCTGACCCTGCCCCAGTTGCCGCCGGTGCTCCTGTCCATGAACTCGGTCACGGACCTGCGCGTCTCCGCGTCCTCGCTGACCAGTTGGCAGATCACGAAGAAGCTCCCCGGTGCCAGCCGGCCGGCCACGCGCTTGACCACGCCTGCCGGATCGGCGGAGTCGGGGACGCAGTGGAAGACGGAGTTGAACAGGGCGGCGACGGGCCGGCCGAAGTCGATCAGCCGGGCGGTGTCCGGGTGGTCGAGGATGCCGTCGGTGTCGCACATGTCCGCCTGGATGACGGTGGTGTTCTCGTTCTCCGCCAGCAGCGCGCGGCCGTGGGCCAGCACGATCGGGTCGTTGTCCACGTAGACCACGCGCGCTTCGGGGTCCACCCGCTGCGCGATCTGGTGGACGTTGTCCTGGGTGGGCAGGCCGGAGCCGTGGTCTATGAACTGCCGGATCCCGTACTCCCGGGCCAGGACGCGCACCGCGCGCTGCAGGAAGCGGCGGTTGTTGAGCGCCAGCGCCTGGGTGCTGGGAACGACATCCAGGAGCTTCTCGGCCGCCTCCCGGTCGACGGCGTAGTTGTTCTTGCCGCCCAGGTAGTAGTCGTACATGCGCGCGGCCGTGGGGACTGTGACGTCGATCTTACTGGTGAGGGGTTCCCTGGACTGGTTCATCCGGGCCTTCACAACCTTCCGCCTGGGAGATGTGTCGAGAACGGGGCGGCACCCGCCGAGTGGGGATCCATGCTGCCAGGCGGGACCCCTCCTCGCTGCGGAAAGGCGAACACCGGCCGGCCGCTTCCCGCGGTGCGCCCCGGTGGCCCGGCCGGGCTCAACGCTCTTTGCTCACAAGCCGGTTCGGCAGAAGCGTACGGAGCCGCGAGCGGACGGCGTCAGGTGGAGTCGCGGACGACGAGCGAGGTGGGGAGCACCATGTGCCGCCGCATGCCGCCGGGTTCGCCGATCTCCCGCAGCAGCAGTTCGGTGATCGTCCGTCCGATCTCCTCGACGGGCTGCCGCACGGTGGTCAGCGGCGGGTCGGTGTGCCGGGCGACGATCGAGTCGTCGAAGCCCACCACCGCCACGTCGTCCGGCACCCGCCGTCCCCGGCGGCGCAGTTCGGCCAGGGCGCCCGCCGCCATCACGTCCGAGGCGGCGAAGACCGCGTCCAGCCGGGGGCGGCGCTCCAGCAGTTCGCGCATGGCGAGGCGTCCGCCCTCCTCGGTGAAGTCGGCGGGGGCGACCAGTTCCCCGCCGGCCTCCCGCCCGGCCCCGTCCAGCGCGTCCCGCCAGCCCCGCAGGCGGCTGTCGGCCACGTCCATGTCCAGCGGGCCGGTGATGGTCGCGATCTCGCCCCGCCCGCGCTCGATCAGGTGGCGCACCGCGCCGTGCGCGCCTCCGACGTTGTCCGAGTGGACATGGTTCAGCGGCTCGGCCGGGGAGCGGCGCCCGGCCAGGACGGTCGGCAGCCCGAGCTTCTCCAGCAGGCCGGGCAGCGGGTCGTCGCGGTGGACCGAGACCAGCAGCACGCCGTCCACCCGGCGCGCGGTGAGGAAGCGGGTGAGCTGGTCCATCTCCCGCTGGTCGCGGACCAGGGTGAGCAGCAGCTGGATCTGGGTGCCGGCCAGGCCGTTGCTCACCCCGCGGATCACGGCGGAGAAGTAGGGCTCCGACCCCAGCCGGCTCTCCGATTCGGGTATGACCAGGGCGATGGAGTCGGTCCTGCTGGTCACCAGCGACCGCGCCACGGAGTTGGGCACGTAGCCCAGCTCGGCGATCGCCGTCTGCACCGCCTGTCTGGCCTCGTCGCTGACCAGGGCCGAGCCGTTGAGGACCCGGGAGACGGTGGTGCGCCCCACTCCGGCCCGGGCGGCCACGGTCTTGATGGTCGGCCGCCGAGTGGCCCCCATGGCGTCCCCGCCTCCTCTGCTTCCGTCGCGCCGCGCACGGCGCTCACCAGCGCATTGTGCCAGACGGCCGTGCGGCGACCGGTGTGGCGTCGGTGCTCGCGGGAGCCTCGGCGGGTAACGGATCCGACTCCCGTCCTTGACAGCGACCGTTCCTGCGGACAGTCTTCCACAACCTGATGGGAACGTTCCCACTTTCGAGTGGGAACGATTCCACCCGTCGGACCCGTGCGGCCCGGCGGGGCCGCACCGCGGTGATCCCGTCGCCGCCCGCAAGGAGGACGCCATGGGCAGTGCCCGCAAGCTGTTCGGTACAAGAGTCGTGGCCGTCGCGTCGGCCGCCGCCCTCACGCTCGTGGCGGGCTGCTCGGGCGGCGACAGCGGCGGCGGAAAGACCGAGGACGGCGAGACCGTCATCACCATGGGGCTGTTCGGCGTCATGGGCATCGAGGAGACCGGCCTCCTCGAGAAGTACATGGAGGAGAACCCGGACGTCGTCGTCAAGGCCGAGATCGCCGGTGACGAGCAGACGTACTACACGGCGCTGCAGACCCGACTGGCCGCCGGCAGCGGCCTCAAGGACATCCAGGGCATAGAGGTCGGCCGCGCCAAGGAGCTGGCCGACACCCGGGCCGACAAGTTCGCCGACCTCTCCGGTGTCCCGGACACCGACCACTTCCTGCCCTGGAAGCAGAGCCAGGTCACCACCGGCGACGGCAGGGTGATCGGCCTGGGCACGGACATCGGCCCGATGGCGGTCTGCTACCGCAAGGACATGTTCGAGAAGGCGGGCCTGCCCACCGACCGCGAGGAGGTCGCCGCGCTCTGGGACGGCGACTGGGCGAAGTACGTCGAGGTCGGCAAGGACTTCAAGGACGGCTTCAAGGGCGACGCCGCCTACATGGACAGCGCCAGCGGCCTGTTCAACGCCATGATCTACGGCAGCTCCGAGCAGTTCTACGACAGGAACGGGGAACTGATCCACCGGGAGAACCCGGTCATCAAGGACGCCTGGGAGCTGGCCACCGGAGCGGCCGGGGACGGCCTGACGGCCAAACTCCGCCAGTTCCAGCCCGGCTGGGACCCGGGCCTGGCCAACAGCAGCTTCGCCACCGCCGTCTGCCCGGCGTGGATGCTCGCCCACATCAGCGAGAAGGCCGGCGAGGCCAACAAGGGCAAGTGGGACGTCGCCAAGGCGCCCGAGGGCGCCAACTGGGGCGGCTCCTTCCTCGGGGTCATGGAGGACAGCCCGGTGAAGGATGAGGCCATGAAGCTGGTGGCCTGGCTGACCGCGCCGGAGCGGCAGGAGCACATCTTCGAGGAGATCGGCAACTTCCCGTCCTCCGCGAAGGCCCTGGAGTCCCCGGCGGTGACCGGGGCGAAGTCCGAGTACTTCAGCGGCGCACCGATCGGTGAGGTCTTCGGCGCCGCGGCCCAGGACATCCCCGACGAGCAGGTGCTCGGCCCCAAGGACGGCACCATCAAGGACACCTTCTCCCAGGGCCTCCAGCTCGTCGAGCAGGGCAAGAGCCCGGCCGAGGCGTGGGAGACCACCGATGAGCGCATCAGGAAGGCCGTCGACTGACCCGGCCTCCCCTCACCGGGATCCCCGGCGGCCACCGCCTCCCCGCGCGGCCGCCGGGGGCTCCGCCCCCACCGTCCTCACCGTCTCCCACCACGCACTCCCCAGGAAGGAAGCCCTCCGTGGCCACCTCCACCCCGGCATCCGGCCTCGGCGGGCCGCAGAGCGGACCGGCCGGCCCCACGAAGGAGAGCCCCGACGGCCCAGGCGGGGCGCGTCCCCGGCGGTCGCGGGGCACCCTTCCGCACCGCTTCGACATCAAGGCGGCCCCCTACGCGTTCGTCGCCCCCTTCTTCGTCGTCTTCGGCGCCTTCAGCCTCTATCCGCTGCTCTACACGGCCTGGATCTCCCTCCACGACGTGGAGCTGGCGACCATGGACATCATGGAGTGGGAGGGCTTCGGGAACTACTCGCAGCTCTGGCGGGACGACCGCTTCTGGAACGCGCTGGCGAACACTTTCACCATCGGCGTGATCTCCACCGTTCCGCAACTGCTGATGGCCCTCGGCCTGGCGCACCTGCTGAACTACAGGCTGAAGGGCTCGGCGTTCTTCCGGGTCGCGGCCCTGACGCCCTACGCGACCTCGATCGGCGCCGCCGCGCTGGTGTTCACCATGCTCTTCGAGCGCGACTTCGGAATGATCAACTGGTTCCTGAGCCTGTTCGGGGTCGACAACGTCGACTGGGAGAACAGCAGATGGCCGGCCCAGTTCGCGATCTCCTCCATCGTCATCTGGCGCTGGACCGGCTACAACGCCCTGCTGTACCTGGCCGCGATGCAGGCCATCCCACAGGAGCGGTACGAGGCGGCGGCCATCGACGGCGCCTCGCGCTGGCAGCAGTTCACCAAGGTCACCATCCCCGGCATCCGTTCCACGATCGTCTTCACCATCGTGCTGTCCACCATCGGGGCCACCCAGCTCTTCGGCGAGCCGCTGATCTTCGGACAGGGGCCGAACGGCGTCAGCGGCGGAGCGGACAACCAGTACCAGACGCTCGGCCTGCTGCTGTACGAGGAGGGCTGGAAGAACTACGAGATGGGGCGGGCCGCCACGGTCGCCTGGGCGATGTTCCTCCTGCTCGTCCTCGCCTTCGTCCTGCAGCGCGTCGTCAAGCGCGTCAAGTCCCGCACATCCTGACCAGGGAGCGGTAACCCCATGACCACCGACACCGCCCGCCCCCGGGCGGACGTACCCGAGCCGCTCGCGGGCACCCTCGCGCCCACCGGCCGCCGGATCGGCCTGTCCCTGCGCCCGAGGGCCGGGCAGCAGCGGAAGGCCGGGCCCGTGGCCTACGCGCTGCTCGGTCTGGCCGCGCTGCTCTCCCTGTTCCCGCTGTACTGGACGATGGTGGCGGCCTCCACCGACAACACCCGGGTCTCCCAGACCCCGCCGCCGTTCCTGCCCGGCCCCAACCTGCTGAAGAACCTCTCGGCCGCCTGGGAGGACGCGGCGATGGGCACGGCGCTGGTCAACAGCCTCATCGTCGCCATGACGATCGCCCTGTCCACCGTCCTCTTCGCCACCCTGGCCGGCTTCGCCTTCGCCAAGCTGCGCTTCCGCGGCCGCAACATCCTGCTGATGCTGGTCATCGGCACGATGATGGTGCCGCCGCAACTGAGCGTGGTGCCCCTGTTCATGATGATGACCGAGCTGGGCTGGGGACAGAAGCTGCCCGCCGTCATCTTCCCCACCCTGGTCAGCGCCGTCGGTGTGTTCTTCATGCGGCAGTACCTGCTGGAGGCACTGCCCGACGAGCTCGTCGAGGCCGGTCGCGTGGACGGTGCGCACAGCCTGCGGATCTTCTGGAGCATCGTCCTGCCGGTCGCCCGCCCGGCGATGGCGGTGGTCTTCATGATCACCTTCGTGCACGCCTGGAACGACTTCTTCTGGCCGTTCATCGTGCTCGACATGACCAACCCCACGATCCCCGTCGCCCTGACCCAGCTCAGCGCGGGATACGTGCGCGACCAGTCGCTCATCATGGCCGGCGCGCTGCTGGGCACCCTGCCGCTGCTGGCGATGTTCGTCGTCTTCGGCAAGCAGATCGTCGGCGGCATCATGCAGGGCGCGGTCAAGGGCTGAACACACCGTTCGGGAGGACCGGACGACCCCGTGGTCCCGGACCCCTCCCGCTCCCGGTCCCACTCCCCGACACCACCGATCCGGAAGGACCTCCGTGGCCACCGCATCCCGTACGGCCGAAACCGCCCCGGCGACCCGGAGCACCCGGGTGTTCCCGCCCGGCTTCCTGTGGGGCACCGCGACCGCCGCCTACCAGATCGAGGGCGCCGCCGCCGAGGGCGGCCGCACCCCCTCCATCTGGGACACCTTCTCCCGCACCCCCGGCAGGACGCGCAACGGCGACACCGGGGACATCGCCTGCGACCACTACCACCGCTGGCGCGAGGATCTGGAGATCATGGCCGGCCTCGGTGTGGGCGCCTACCGCTTCTCCGTCTCCTGGCCGCGCGTCCAGCCCGGCGGCAGCGGTCCCGCCTCCCGTGAGGGACTGGACTTCTACAGCCGTCTGGTGGACGGGCTGCTGGGCAAGGGCATCCAGCCCGTCGTCACCCTCTACCACTGGGACCTGCCGCAGGAGCTGGAGGACGCCGGCGGCTGGCCGGAGCGCGCCACCGCCGAGCGGTTCGCCGAGTACGCCTCCCTGGTCGCCGGCGCGCTCGGAGACCGGGTGGGCACCTGGACCACCCTCAACGAGCCCTGGTGCTCGGCCTTCCTCGGCTACGGCTCGGGCGTCCACGCCCCCGGCCGAACCGACCAGGCGGACGCCCTGCGCGCCGCCCACCACCTCAACCTCGCCCACGGACTGGGCACCCAGGCCCTGCGCGCCGCCCTCCCCGACGGCGCGCAGACCTCCGTCACGCTCAACCTCCACCATGTGCGGCCCCTGACGGGCGGTCCCGCCGACCTCGACGCCGCACGCCGCATCGACGGCGTCGCCAACCGGGTCTTCACCGGCCCCATGCTGCGCGGCGAGTACCCGGGCGACGTCCTGCGGGACACCGCGCACCTGACGGACTGGTCGTTCGTGCGGGACGGGGACCTGGCCGGGATCCACCGGCCGCTGGACTTCCTGGGCGTCAACTACTACAGCCCCACCCTCGTCTCCGCCGCCTCCGGCCCCGGCTCCCACAACGCCGACGGGCACGGCGCGAGCGAGCACAGCCCATGGCCGGGCGGCGACGACGTCGCCTTCCACCGGACGCCGGGCGAGACCACCGCCATGGGCTGGACGGTCGACCCGACCGGCATGTACGACCTGCTGCTGAGAGTCCGGGACGACTTCCCCGGTATGCCGGTGGTCATCACCGAGAACGGTGCGGCCTTCGACGACTACGCCGACCCCGGGGGCCGTGTCCTGGACCCGCAGCGGATCTCCTACCTCCACGGCCATCTGGCGGCGGTGCACCGGGCCATCGGGGCCGGGGCGGACGTGCGCGGCTACTTCCTGTGGTCCCTGCTGGACAACTTCGAGTGGGGGTACGGCTACAGCAAGCGCTTCGGCGCGGTGTACGTGGACTACGCGACCGGCAGGCGCATCCCCAAGGCCAGCGCCCGCTGGTACGCGAAGGTGGTCCGCGACGGCGCCCTGCCTCCGGAGCCCGGCGCGGAGGCATGACCGCGCCCCGAAGCCCCGGCCGCGGGCCCGGCCCCGATCCGTCGGCCGGGCCCGCGGCCGGCCGTTCCCGGAGGTCAGGCGGGGCGCCGCCCGCCCGGCTCCCCGCGCCCCTCACGCTCCTCGCGCCACCCCCGTACGACCTCCTCGGTGTCGAAGGGCTCCAGGCCCAGCGGGGGCCCGGGCGGCGGCATCCGCAGCGCCGCGTGGATCCTCTCGTTGATCCCCGCCACGATCCGCCGCACCTCCGGCTCCGAGCGGGCCCGGCGGGCGGCGGCCAGGGTGTCCTCCGCCTCCTTGCGCAGGGCGAGCGCGGGCGGCAGGCAGGTCAGCCCCTCGCGGCCCATCTTCCTCCTGACCCACCACAGATCGTCATAGGGCTGGTCCAGGTCGGGCAGCGGCCTGCCCATGCCCGGCAGTTCGTCGAACTCGCCGCGTTCGGCCGCCTCGCGGATCTGCCGGTCTGCCCATGTCTCGAAGTCGATCCCGGGCGGTTTGCGTTCGGTCACGGTGCGCTCCTCCTCGCGGTAAGGCGGTGCCGCGGTGCTCCACGCCGACCAGGCTACGGGCGGGCGCGGGCGGACACGGCCCGCCCGCGCCCTCATCCGCCGACTTCGGCCAGCCGTCGGGTGAGGTGGCGCCACCTGCCCCGGCGACCCGCCGACCATCACCGCCCGCCGCACCCCGGCCGGCTCCGCGCCCACCGCCGCCGCCAGGCCCTCGGCGGCGAACGCGTCCAGGGCCCCCTGCCGCAGTTCGCCGCCGATGAGCCGGACGAGGAAGCGCTGCTCCTCGACGGTGGCGGCGGACAGCAGCCCGTGCAGCAGCCGTGCGCGCTCGGCCTGCGTGCCCCGGCCCGAGACGGCGGCGATCTCCTCCAGGGTCCGGTGCACGTCCGCCACCGACCGCGACGGTGCGTCCGCCGGGGGAACGGCCCGGCTCAGCGCCTTCCAGCCGATCCCGGTTCTGCGCTGGGGGAGCCTGCCCGCCAGACAGGTGATGACGACCGGGACCTCCGCGGGACCGGCCTCGCGGAACAGCCCGGCGAGCAGGGCGACCTTCTCCGTACGCGACGGGGTCCTCGCGACCCGGTGGGAGACCTGGGCGACTTCGGCCAGCAGCATCTCCCCACCCTCGTCCGGACGGCCGCCACCGGTGCCGAACGGCACGCGGAGGAAGGGAGGTGCCGGCAGACCGATGACTTCCGGTGCACCGGCGGCAGGACGACCCCCGTCGGGGTGGCGACCGACACCTACCGGGTGGCCGGGCCGACCCGCCACGGCTCGTTCGGCCTGGAGGAGCGAGCCCGGCCGCCGCGGGGCGCGGGCACCCAACTTCTGACATGTACGCGGATGTTCGTAAAGGCAGAGGTTCGGTGGCCGCCCCGCGGTGGGGTGATCTCACCGTGTCTGCACGTTTGTCGGATGACAAACGTGACGGCCTGTGAACGTGGTGTGAACGCACCGCCTGCCCGTCCGGGGACGACCGGAGGAGCACGGCACGTGACGAATCCGGTGGCGGACATGGCTGACACCACGGTTGGCGAGCCGCGCCCGGCGGAACGCGGCAGGAGCACCGGCAAGGCGGGGGAGCGGGAGCTGAGGCAGCTCCTGGCCGGCCTGACGGCCGTCCGGGACGGCGACTTCGGCACCCGGCTGCCGGACGGCGCCGAGGGAGTCCTCGGCGAGATCGCCACGGTCTTCAACGGCATGGTGGACCAGTTGTCGCTGTTCACCTCCGAGGTGACCCGTGTCTCCCGCGAGGTCGGCAGCGAGGGACGCCTGGGCGGCCAGGCCGAGGTCGAGGGCGTCTCCGGCACCTGGAAGCGCCTGACGGAGAACGTCAACGAGCTGGCCGGGAGCCTCACCCGCCAGGTCCGCGCCATCGCCGAGGTCACCGGCGCCGTCGCCGAGGGCGACCTGACCCGCTCGATCACCGTGGACGCCTCCGGCGAGGTCGCCGACCTCGAGGGCAACGTCAACTTCATGGTGCAGTCCCTGCGCGAGACCACCCGGGCCAACCAGGAGCAGGACTGGCTCAAGACCAACCTGGCCCGCATCTCGGGCCTGATGCAGGGCCACCGCGACCTCGCCGTCGTCGCAGAACTGATCATGGACGAGCTCACCCCGCTCGTCGGCGCCCAGTACGGCGCCTTCTACCTCGCCGAGGACGATGACGGGGGCACCGAGCTGCGCCTGGTCGGCTCCTACGGCCACCCCGCGGTGGCCGAGGGCGCCGAGCCGCCGCGCTTCGGGCTCGGTCAGTCCCTGGCCGGCCAGGCCGCCCGCAGCCGCCGCACCATCACAGTCGACGACCTGCCCGCCGGCTACGTCACCGTCTCCTCCGGCCCGGGCGCCACCGAGCCCACCGGCCTGATCGTCCTGCCGATCACGGCGGAGGACCAGGTGCTCGGCGTCATCGAGCTGGCCTCGGTCACCCCCTTCACCGCACTCCACCAGGACTTCCTGGGCCGGCGGCAGGCGCCCGAGGGCTGCCGGGTCACGGTCCCCGCCGATAACGGCGGCCGCATCCTGGGCGTTCTGGAGATCTGCTGGCCCGGCCCGCTGGAGCCGCAGTCCCCGCAGGTCCAGCGGCAGATCGAGGCCCTGGCCGAACTGTGTGCCCACACCCTGGACAGCCGCGCCGCGGACACCGCGGACTCCGGGGATGTTCTTCAGGCACGGCACCCGGGCGCCTCGGAACTGGTGGACTTCGCCGACGGCCTGCTGGACCCGGCCCTGGTGCTGGTGCCCCAGCCGGACGCCGAGGGCCGGCTCGCCGACTTCCGCATCCACCACGTCAGCGCCCACTTCGTCGATCCGGTGGGCCGTCCGCGCGGCGCCGTCGCCGGATCACTGCTGCTGGAGGCCTACCCGATGGCGGTGGGCGAGAGCGGCCTGTTCGAGAAGATCGAGCACGTCCACGCCACCGGCGAGCCGTTCCGCGCCGAACGGATGGTGCTGCGCGCCCTGGTCGGCCAGGTGCCGCTGACGGTGGAGGCGGCCGTCAGCATCAGCCGCCACGGCGAGAACGTCCTGCTGATCCGGCGCGTCCAGGACGAGGCGGCACGGCTGGCGAGCGTGCTCCGGCACGCCCAGCGCCTGGGCCGCATCGGCGGCTTCGAGGAGAACCTCGTCACCGGCGAGATCGTCTGGAACAGCCGGCTCTTCGCCCTCCACGGACTGCCGCCCACCGCCGCGCCGATCCCCCTGGAGCAGCTTCCCGCCCACACCCACGCGGACGACGAGGCCGCCATCGGGCGGTTCCTGCGCACCCTGCTGCACCACCGCCGCCCCGCCTCCACGGCCTTCCGCCTCCAGCGGACCGACGGGATCGTGCGGCACATCCGCGTGGTCGCCGAACCGGCCCTCGACGACGGGGGCCGACTGGTCGCGGTACGCGGCGCCTACCAGGACGTCTCCGCACAGCACTGGACGGAGGTCGCGCTGGGCGCCACCCGCGACCAGCTCGCCCATACCGAGCAGCAGGCCGCCGAGCGCAACCGCATGACACCGCAGCTCCAGCGCGCCATCATGCCGCCCACCCGGGGTCCCATCGACGCCGGAGGGCTGGACATCGCGGTGCGCTACCGCCCCGCCGAGAAGGACCATCTGGTCGGCGGCGACTGGTACGACGCCGTCGTCCTGCCGTCCGGCCAGGTGCTGCTCTCCGTCGGCGACGTGGCGGGCCACGGCATCGAGGCGGCCACCGGCATGGTCGTCCTGCGCAACGCCCTGCGCGGTCTGGCCACCACCGGAGCCGGGCCCGCGCAGATCCTGGCCTGGCTCAACACCGTCGCCCACCACCTCACCGAGAACGTCACCGCCACCGCCGTCTGCGGTCTCTACGACCCGGACACCCGGACGCTGCGCTGGGCCCGGGCCGGCCACCCGCCGCCGGTCCTGGTGCGCCGGGGGGAGGCGGCCACGCTGCCGCTGGTCGGCGGACTCCTGCTCGGCGCCGTCGCGGAGGCCGGGTACGAGGAGGAGAAGCTGGTGCTGGAGACCGGAGACATGCTGCTGATGTACACCGACGGTCTCATCGAGCGCCGGGACCGCTCCCTGCAGGAGTCCGCCGACCAGCTCATGGCCCTCGCCCGGGACTTCGGCGCCACCCTGGACAAGCAACTCGACCGCCTGCTGACCTACAGCAACTCCGACACCGACGACGACACCTGCGTCGTCGGCGTCCTGATGCGCTGACCGGCCCGGGCGGCCCCGCCTCCGCCGGACCGCTCCCGCCGGGCCGCCGTTTCCGGTCCCGCGCACCGGGTACCTGCGCCGTGCACCCGAACGCGACACACCGTGAGGACGACGGCCATGGGCGAGACGAACAGGCACCAGGAGCAGGGCGAGGGCGAGCGCGGCCACGGAGCCGAGCGCCGCACCGACCCGGCCGACCGGGGCCCCGGAGCCCACTCCGGCCGGAAGCCCGCGGGCTGAGCCCCGGCGCGTGCAGCCCGGACGCCCCCGGCGCCCCCGGCCCGCTCAGCGCCGCAGCGGGACGAAGCGCACCCGAAGCCCCGGCACCGCCTGCGCCGCGGCCGCCAGCGCCTCCCGCGGCACCACGCCGATCACCGGATAGCCCCCCGTGGTCGGATGGTCGGAGAGGAAGACGATCGGCTCACCGCCCGGCGGCACCTGCACCGCGCCCGTCACCATGCCCTCGCTGGGCAGCTCGCCCCTCACCGACCGCTCCAGGGCGGGCCCCTCGGTCCGCAGCCCGACGCGGTTGCTCTCGGCGGACACCCGGTAGACCCCCCGGGCCAGGGTGCGCAGCGCGGCCGGGGTGAACCAGTCGTCGCGCGGCCCGGGAACCATAGGCAGTACCAGCTCGCCCGACGGCGGCCCCGGCGCGGCGGAGGCGACCGCGCCGGCCCAGGGGACGGGCCCGGGCGCCGGCCCCACCGGCAGCCGCGCCCCCTCCGACAGCGGCACCGGGCCGAGCCCGGACAGCAGATCGGTGGAACGGCTGCCGAGAACCGGCTCGACGCCGACGCCACCGGCCACGGCCAGATAGCTGCGCACCCCGGCCCGCGCGGCGCCGACCTCCAGCACGGCCCCGCCCGGCACCCGTACCGCCGCGCCCCACGGCGCCGGACGGCCGTCGATCCGCACCGGGCACGGAGCACCGGTCACCGCCGCCACCACGGCGCGGTCCGGGCGCACCGCGCACCCGGTGAGGGTGGTCTCCAGTGTCGCGGCACCGGACGCGTTGCCCACCAGACGGTTGGCGAGCCGGTGGGCGGGGGAGTCCAGTGCCCCCGAACGCGGCACCCCCAGATGGGCGAGGCCCGCCCGGCCCAGGTCCTGCACGGTGGTCAGCGCCCCCGGCCGCAGGACCGCCAGCACACCCGCGCCGGTCATGCCACCGCCTCGAACCGCACCCGGGCGCCCGGGGCCAGCAGCGCGGCCGGCTCCCGGCAAGCGTCCCACAGCACCGCGTCCGTCCGGCCGATCAGCTGCCAGCCGCCGGGCGAGGTACGCGGATACACCCCCGTGTACGCCCCGGCCAGCCCCACCGAGCCCGGCGGCACCGAGGTGCGGGGGACGGCGCGGCGGGGCACGCCCAACTCCCCGGGCAGTCCGGTGAGGTAGCCGAACCCGGGGGCGAACCCGCAGAAGGCGACCCGGAACTCGGTGCGCGTGTGGATCGCGACCACCTCCTCCTCGCCCACCCCCCACAGCGCCGCCACCTCGGCCAGATCGGGGCCGTCGTAGCGCACCGGAAGCACCACCGCGACGGTGTCCGCCGGGGCGGCGCCGGGAAACTCCCTGTCCCGCAGCCACCGCGCCAGCGCCTCCGGATCCTCCAGTCCGTCCAGCAGTACGGTGGCCGCCGCCGGGACGATCTCCTCCACCGAGGGCAGCTCGCCGGTCTCCCGCAGCCGCACCAGCTCGCCGTGGAGGGCCTGGGCCCGCTCGGTGCTCCCCACCTCCAGCAGCAGGGCGCGCCTGCCCACGGGCAGCACCCTCGCCACCCTCATGGCGCGAACGCCTCGACCCGCACCCCGGCCTCCGCGAGGGCCTGCCGCACCCGCCGGGCGAGCGCGACGGCACCCGGGGTGTCACCGTGCACGCACAGCGACCTGGCGCCGGCGGCCACCTCCCCGCCGTCGCCGGTGGCCACACTCCCGCGCAGCGCGATGCCCAGCGCCTGGGAGACCACGGCGTCCGGCTCGTGGATCACCGCCCCCGGCTCCCGCCGGGACACCAGCGTGCCCCGCGCGGTGTAGCCGCGGTCGGCGAACGCCTCGGCGACCGCGGGCAGCCCGGCCTCCTCGGCGGCCCTGAGCAGCAGCGACCCGGGCAGCCCCAGCACCGGCAGCTCCCCGCCCGCCAGCAGCACCCCGGACACCACCGCCCGCGCCTGGCCCTCGTCGTGCACCGCGCGGTTGTAGAGCGCGCCGTGCGGTTTGACGTAGGCCACCCGCGCCCCGGCGGACTCGGCGAACACCCGCAGGGCGCCGATCTGGTAGGCGACCTCGTCGGCCAGCTCGTCCTCCGGGACCTCCATCGGCCGCCGCCCGAAGCCCGCCAGGTCGCGGTAGGCGACCTGGGCACCGATCGCCACCCCCCGCTCGGCCGCCTGCGCGCACACCCGGCGCATGGTGGAGGGATCCCCGGCGTGGAAGCCGCACGCGATGTTGGCGCTGCTGACGACCGAGAGCAGCGCCTCGTCGTGGGTGAGCTCCCACCGTCCGAAGCCCTCGCCCAGATCGGCGTTGAGATCGATCACCGAGGCCGTGTCCTCCACCGGACCCACCGCCCCCTTCTCCCCTCGTCCCGCTGTGTCATGCGACGAGAGTAGTTCCGGAACGGGGACGGACGCGTACGCGTCCGTCAGCGTCGGCGGTGAAGCTCCGGGGCCTTCGGGGGCTTTGCCTCCGCCTCCCCGGGGGCCCGCCCGTACCTCCGCGCCACCGCGCCCAGGTGGTGGAGGACGAGCAGCAGCAGTCCGACGTCGTCCAGGTACACCGGGTCCGGGAGCAGATCGACGGGGAAGACCGTGTAGACCAGCGCCCCCCAGAACGCGGCCCTGGCGCTCACGGGGATGTCCGCGCCGCGCAGGAACAGGTAGGTGCGCACCAGCCTGACCAGCAGGACGGCTGCGAAGGCCAGCGTCGCGGCGGCGAGCACCGCGCCGACGGCGATCAGTACGACCTGCCAGGTCTCCAACGCGCCTCCTCGCTCGCAGTCCGGTCGGCGGCCCGGGGCCGGGACGGTGTCTCCTCCCTCTTCTGCTCGCCGTCCCCGGGCGGAAACGCGCGGGGCCTCCCGCCCGGAGACGGCGGCGCTCAGCCGCGCGGCGGCAGCCGGTGCAGCTCGACCGCGTCCAGCCGCCCCGACTCCACCACCGCCGTCATGCAGGTGCGGTACGGCTGGGAGCGCCGGTCGGTGGGCGAGCCGGGGTTGAGCAGCCGCAGCGGCGTGCCGCCTGCCGTGGTGGCGGTGGTGTCCCAGGGGACGTGGCTGTGGCCGAAGACCAGGACGTCCAGGTCGTCGAAGCGCTCGGCGCACCGCTTCTCCCGCCCCTGCTTCGGGCCCGTCTCGTGGACGACGCCCAGGCGCAGCCCGTCCAGCTCGGCGCGGGCCACCTCCGGCAGCCGGGCGCGCAGTCCGGGGCCGTCGTTGTTGCCGTACACCCCGATCAGGCGCCGGGAGCGCTCCAGGAGGAGGCCGAGGGTGGCGGTGTCCACCCAGTCACCGGCGTGGACCACCACGTCAGCCTCCGCCACACGCTCCAGCAGTTCGCCGGGCAGCCGCCCGGCGCGCTTGGGGATGTGGGTGTCGGACATGATCAGCACAAGCACGTTCCCACCGTAGCCCGCACGCCCCGCCGCCCCGCTCCCCGCCGGGCCGCGTACACCATGCGGACAGCCCGCCCGAGCGCCGCGCGCCCGCCGTAGTGTGATCGCCGACACGCCCACGCCAGACCGGCCCGCACCCGGGGGAGCACATGACGCGCACCGACGACACGATCAGATGGGGCATCCTCGCCACAGGCGGCATAGCCGGAGCCTTCGCCCGCGACCTCGCGGCCCTGCCCGGCGGCGAGCTCCTCGCGGTCGGCTCGCGCTCGCCGGAGTCCGCCCGCCGCTTCGCCGACGAGCACGGTGCCCCGCGCGCCCACGGAAGCTGGGCCGAGCTGGCCGCCGATCCGGACGTGGACGTGGTCTACGTCGCCACGCCCCACTCGGCGCACCTGGAGGCCGCCACCGTCTGCCTGGAGGCGGGGAAGGCGGTGCTGTGCGAGAAGCCGCTCACCCTCAACCTCGCCCAGGCGCGGGAGATGGTCGCACTGGCGCGACGCAGGGGTGTCTTCCTGATGGAGGCCATGTGGACCTACTGCAACCCGGTGGTCCGCCGCATGCTCGAACTCGTCGCCGACGGCGCGATCGGCGAGGTGCGCTCGGTCCACGCCGACTTCGGCATCGTCGCCCCCGCGGACGCCTCGCACCGCCTGCGCGACCCCCGGCTGGGCGGCGGCGCCCTGCTGGACCTGGGCGTCTACCCGGTCTCCTTCGCCCATCTCGTCCTGGGCGAGCCCTCCTCCGTCGCCGCCTGGGCCCATCTGACGCCCGAGGGCGTGGACGAGACCACCGGCGTCCTGCTGGGCTACGACAGCGGAGCCGTCGCCACCCTCTCCTGCTCCATCGCCTCCGCCAGTCCCACCGTGGCGGCCGTCAGCGGTACACGGGGGCGCATCGAGCTGCCGCACGGCTTCTTCGCCCCGGAATCCTTCGTACTGCACCGCGAGGGGCGCGAGGTCGAGGAGATCCGGGTGCCGCGGGCGGAGGGCGGCGCCGGCTACGGGCCCGAGGCGGCCGAGGTGATGCGCTGCCTGCGGGAGAAGGAGACGGAGTCCCCGCTGGTGCCGCTGGACGGGACGCTCGCGGTGATGGCGACGCTGGACGCCGTCCGCGAGCGCGCCGGGGTCCGCTACCCGGGCGACGACTGACCGTTCGCCGGGCGGCCGGTGTGCCGGGGACCTTCGGGGCGGTTGCCGGCGTCACGGAGGCCCCTCGTCTGCCACGACGCCGAGAGCGCTCTCAATTTCCGGCCGGTGAGGGGCATGGGAGGGCTCCCGTCTTCAAGAGGTTTATGAATCGGGGGTATTGACGCCCCATCCGGTCGCGTACAGGATCAGCGCCGTGCGCACGACAGTGCGCCTGTGCCTCCGTGTGTTCGAGTGATGAAAACTCCGACCGCGCCCGAGGGAGCCGCCATGGGACAGCCGCCGAACACTGGAACGGGACCTGGGGGAGGAGGCTGGCGAGGGCGGCGCCGACGAACGGCCGCCGGAGTCCTCGGCGCCCTCCTCGCCCTGCTCGCCTCCGGTCTGACCCCCACCGCGTCGGCCTCCGCGCAGGACCGCGTCCTGGACGACTTCGACGGCGCCGTCCCCGGCCCGATCGGCACCTACGGCAGCACCCCCCGGGACACCCCGGGACTGAGCCAGGTCGCAGCCGAGACCCGCCCCGGGGCCAACGCCTCCAACCGCGCCATGCGAGTGGAGTACGACATCACCGCCTGGGGCGGCTTCGACCACGCCCTGACCGGTGCCGAGGACTGGAGCGGCCACGAGGGCTTCTCCTTCTGGGTGAAGGGCACCGGCAGCGGGGAGCGCGTCCAGTTCGAGGTCAAGGACGGCGGTCCGAACGCCGGGCAGGCCGAGCTGTGGGCCGGCTACCTCACCGACGACACCGACGGCTGGAAGCAGGTCCGCACTCCCTTCGAGGACTTCGTCCGGCGCCCCGACTACCAGCCCGCCGGCGCCCCGGACGACGGCGTGCTGGACCTGACCCGGATGTGGGGCTACGCCGTCAACCTGCCCACCGCCTCCGGAACCCTGGAGTTCGACCAGGTCGAGCTGTACGGCGTGGGCGGGGTACGGGCCCGCGTCGCCACCGACCGGCCCGTCTACACCGTCGAGCACGGCGGCACCGCCACCGTGGAGGTGTCGGTGGGCACCACCGGCGGCGTACCGCTGGCCGAGCCCGTCACCGTCACCTACGCCACCGGCGAGGGCACCGCGGAGCCCGGCGAGGACTACATCCCGGTCGAGGGCACCCTCACCTTCCCCGCCGGCACCCCCTCCGGCACGGCGAGGACCTTCACCGTCGACACCAAGCGCAGCGCGGAGCCCGCCACCGCCAAGGCCATCCCCGTCAGCCTCTCCGCCGACGGCGCACGCGCCCCCGACGACCCGCCCACCGTCGTCATCGACGCGCACGGCCTGCCGTACCAGGACCCACGGCTCCCGGTGGAGGAGCGGGTGGAGGACCTGCTGTCCCGGATGACGGTGGACGAGAAGATCGGCCAGATGACCCAGGCCGAGCGCGGCGCCCTGGAGGCCCAGGACCACATCGCCTCCTACGAACTGGGCTCGCTGCTGTCCGGTGGCGGCTCCAACCCCGCCCCCAACACCCCTGAAGCCTGGGCCGACATGATCGACGGCTTCCAGTTGCGGGCCCAGCAGACCCGGCTGCAGATTCCGCTGATCTACGGCGTCGACGCCGTCCACGGCCACAACAACGTCGTCGGCGCCACCGTCTTCCCGCACAACACCGGCCTCGGCGCCGCCCGCGACCCGGAACTGGTCGGGGACACCGCCCACGCCACCGCCAAGGAGGTCCGCGCCACCGGCGTCCCCTGGAACTTCGCCCCCTGCCTGTGCGTCAGCCGCGACGAGCGCTGGGGACGGGCGTACGAGGCGTTCGGCGAGGACCCGGCGCTGGTCACGCGGCTGGCCACGGCCGTCGAGGGCTACCAGGGCCGCGCCGACGGCCGGGACCTGAAGGACGCCGACCGGGTGCTGGCCACCGCCAAGCACTACGTCGGTGACGGCGGCACCGAGTTCGGCTCCTCCACCACCGGCACGTACACCATCGACCAGGGTGTCACGAGGACGACGCGCGAGGAACTG
Source organism: Streptomyces shinuiensis (assembly GCF_043660855.1). Lineage (NCBI taxonomy): Bacteria > Bacillati > Actinomycetota > Actinomycetes > Kitasatosporales > Streptomycetaceae > Streptomyces > Streptomyces shinuiensis. Next base: position 5,409,728 of record NZ_JBIHML010000001.1, read on the forward strand.
GAGGCCGTCCACATCGCCCCCTTCGCCGAGGCGGTCGACCAGGGGGTCGGCACCGTCATGCCGTCCTTCTCCAGCGTGGACTTCCTCGGCGACGGGGAGGGACCGGTCAGGATGCACGCCCACGCCGACCTGATCACGGACGTCCTCAAGGGCGACCTCGGCTTCGACGGGTTCGTGATCAGCGACTGGCAGGCCATCGACCAGATCCCCGGCGACTACGCCTCCGACGTGCGGACCTCGGTCAACGCCGGACTCGACATGATCATGGTCCCGTACGACTACAAGGGCTTCACCTCCACTCTGCGCGAGCAGGTCGACTCCGGAGCCGTGCCCATGGCGCGGATCGACGACGCGGTCACCCGCATCCTCACCAAGAAGTTCCGGCTCGGCCTGTTCGAGGAGCCCTACGCCGACCGCACCCACCTGGACTCCGTCGGTTCCGACCCCCACCGGGAGCTGGCCCGCCGGGCCGCCGCCGACTCCCAGGTGCTGCTGAAGAACGACGGGAACCTGCTGCCGCTGAGCGGTGACGGGAAGCTCTACGTCGCCGGCTCCAACGCCGACGACATCGGCAACCAGGCCGGCGGCTGGACCATCTCCTGGCAGGGCTCCTCCGGTGACATCACCGAGGGCACCACCATCCTGGAGGGAATCCGCCGGGCCGCCCCGGACGCCTCCGTCACCTTCAGCGAGGACGCCTCCGCGCCCACCGACGGACACCGGGCGGGCATCGTGGTGGTCGGCGAGACCCCTTACGCCGAGGGCGTCGGCGACGTCGGCAACGGCCACGACCTTCAGCTGTCCGAGGCCGACAGGAAGGCGGTCGACACCGTCTGCGGCGCCATGGAGTGCGTGGTGCTGATCGTCTCCGGCCGCCCGCAGATCATCACCGACCAGCTCGGCGACATCGACGCCCTGGTGGCGTCCTGGCTGCCGGGCACCGAGGGCACGGGCGTGGCCGACACCCTCTTCGGCGAGCGGCCCTTCACCGGCCGCCTGCCGGTGAGCTGGCCGCGCTCGGCCGCCCAGGTCCCGGTCAACGTCGGCGACGCCTCCTACGACCCGCTCTACCCGTACGGCTGGGGCCTGCGCACCGACCGCGCCCGCGACCGGCTGGAGGACGTCCGCGACGAACTGCGGGACCGCCACGATGCCGCCTCCCGCGTCGCGGCCGTCCACATCCGCCTTGCCCTCGGGCACCGGCACTGGAACGCCGACGGCACGGTCCGCGCCGCGGACGCGGTCCTGAAGCGCCTCTCCATGGCCGCCGCCCCGCTGGAGAAGTCGAGGGCGGACTCCTACCTCCAGGCGGACGAACTCACCTCGGTGGCCCGGGACATCGCCCAGGCCACCCTGCTGAAGGCCGGTGACGGCGCCCCTGACCGCGCGGTGTCCCGCACCGCGGACGCCGACCACGCCCTGGCCTCCGGCGACTACGCCGAGGCGATCCGCCACCTGGCCGAGGCCCACCGCCTGGCCCGCTGACCCGTCCGTCCCACCCGTCCGGAACGGTCCGCCGGCCGCCCCGCCTCCAGGGACGCCCGGCGGACCCCCGTTTTCCCGGGAGGCGCACCCGCCGCCAAAGAGGCACCGGTGGGCTGCGGCGACCGCTCCGAGCCGCGGCCGGGACGCCGGGCCGGCTTTCCGCGGATCGGACTGCCGAGGCCGCCCGTGGCGAGGTGGCCGGGCACGCCCGCCGACCGGGGGCCGCGCGGCCTGCGCCGGAGAACCCGCCACCGCGCCGGCCGCGGTCCGGCGTACGGCGGCCGTCGGCGCCCGCAGCCCATGCGTCCGGCGGGCAGCTCCGAGGCCGGGGCACCGTGCCGAGTGTCAGACTCCCGCGCCGACGCGGGCCCGCAGGTTCTGGAACTGCCGCACCTGCATGATGAAGTGCGCCGGTTCGCCCATCAGCAGGTCGAACGGCTTGGTGATCCCCCGCGGCCGGCTCCGGCCGCGGGTACGGACCACCAGGCGCGTCCCGCCCGCCGGGGCCGGCCGCAGGTGGAAGGCCCAGATGCCGTCCATGTAAGCCCGGGGCGGGGCGACGGTCGGCATGTCGAAGGAGTGGCCGGAGGGAAGCTCCAGGTCCGAGCGCAGCACCAGTGTCCGGTTCGGTTCCAGCAGGGCCACGGTGAACCAGGCGCGGCCGTCGCGCGTCGTGAGCAGCCGCTGCCCCTCCGCCAGGCCCTGCCATTCGGGTACGAGGCGGTCCGCGCTCGGCTCGCCGTAGTGGTCCAGCCTGTCCCAGCTGTACCAGCCGCCGCGGTCGCCCCCCATCTGGGCCAGCCAGGCCCAGACCTCCTCGGGCGGCGCCGGGAGGGTGGTGGCCATCGTCGACGAACTGGTGGCGTCGGGGACGAGGTCGTCGCCGGGACAGGTGCTCGCGGTCTCCTCCTCGGTCGCACCCCAGGTCAGCAGCCGGGGGCGGAGCCAGAGCGCGTAGAGCGCGGAGGCCGCGGAGGCCGCGGAGGTCGTGGTGAGGGGGAGCAGGCGGGCTCCCCGCCGGTGTCCGCTCATGCCTCCAGCATCGCGCCACCGCCCGCGCCCCGCCACTCGTCCGGCGGACGCTCCCTCCCCGGGGCCCGCATCCCCGGGAGCCGGGCCGGTTCAGCCCAGGGCACCCAGGGCCGCGTCCAGGCGCCGGGTGGCCTCGGAGGCGACGGGCTCCATGGCGGGCAGTCCGGTGAGGGTCACCATGGTGCCGGGGTCGAGGGCCTGGACGACCGTCTGGTCGCCGTCGCGGCGCACGACCACGTTGCACGGGAGCAGCAGGCCGGTGTCGCGGTCGTTCTCCAGCGCCCGGTGCGCCAGCTGCGGATTGCAGGCGCCCAGGATCAGGTAGTCCTCGATGTCCCGGTCGAGCTTCTTCTTCAGGGTGGCGGTGACGTCGATCTCGGTGAGGACGCCGAAGCCCTGCTCGGCCAGCGCGTCGCGCACGGCGGCCACGGTGGTGTCGAAGTCGGTGCTCACCCGGACGGTGCGGTCGTAGCTCACGTCGTGACTCTCCTGTGCTCGTCGGTGCCCGCCGGTGTCACGGGCCGGTGTGCGGCGTCCGTTTCCGCTCGCCCCGGCGGGTACCCGCCGGAGGAGGGGCTACGCGGCGCCCTGCTTCCCAAAATACCCCCACGGGTATGTGTTACGGTGGTGATCACATCCCCCGGGGCAGAGCGATCCGGAAGGAGCAGCACTGTGTTCTTCGTCGACACCGTGGAGATCCGGGGACTGGGCAATCGCGGCTACCTGGCCGGGGGGCGGTCGGCGGCAGTCGTGGTGGACCCGCCGCGGGACATCGACCGGATTCTCGCGCCGGCGGCGCGGCGGGAGGTGCGGATCGCCCTCGTCGCCGAGACCCACGTGCACAACGACTACGTCACCGGCGGTCTGGAGCTGGCCCGTGTGACGGGCGCGCAGTACCTGGTGCCCGCCGGCGCCCGTGTGTCCTACCCCCGGACGCCGGTGGCCGACGGCGACACCGCCGGCGTCGGGGAGGGGTTGTCGCTGCGCGCGCTGGCCACCCCCGGCCACACCCCGCACCACACCTCCTATGTGCTGGAGGAGGACGGGCGCGCGGTCGCCGTCTTCACCGGCGGCTCGCTGCTGATCGGAGCCGTCGGGCGGCCGGACCTGGTCGAGCCGCGCATGACGCGCGAACTGGCCCGCGCCCAGCACGCCTCCGCCCGCCGGCTGGCCGACGAGCTGGACGACGACGTGCCCGTGATGCCGACCCACGGCTTCGGCAGCTTCTGCTCCTCCACCCAGGCCGAGGGCGGCTCCACCACCATCGGCAAGGAGCGCGCGGCCAACGACGCGCTGGTCAAGGATGTCGAGGAGTTCGTCGCCGACCTGCTCGCCGGCCTGGACGACATCCCCGCGTACTACACCCACATGGGACCGGTGAACTCCGCCGGACCGGAACCGATCGACCTCACCCCGCCCCGGCGCGCGGACGCGGAGGAGATCGCCGCCCGGCTGGCCGCGGGGGAGTGGGTGGTGGACCTGCGCAGCCGCGTGGCGTTCGCCGAGGGGCATGTGGCGGGCGCGTTCAACTTCGAGGCCGACGGCAAGCTCGCCACCTACCTGGCCTGGCTGATCCCCTGGGGCAAGCCGGTCACGCTGCTGGCCGAGAGCTTCGAGCAGCTCGCCGACGCCCAGCGGGAGCTGGCCAGGGTCGGCGTCGACCGCCCCGCCGCGGCCGCCACCGGCGGCCCCGCCGACTGGCTCGGCGACGGTGAGGAGCCGCGGTCCTTCCTCCGGGCGGCCTTCGCCGGGCTGGCCGGCGTCCGCGAGCGCGGCGAGGAGGTGGTGGTGCTCGACGTGCGACGCGACTCCGAGCGCGCGAACGGTTATGTCGAGGGGGCGGTCCACATCCCCGTCCACCTGCTCCACGGGCGCGTCGCGGAGGTGCCCGACGGGACCGTCTGGGTCCACTGCGCCAGCGGGATGCGCGCGGCGATCGCCGCCTCGATGCTGGACGCGGCCGGCCGCGAGGTGGTCGCCGTGGACGATCCCTTCGACGCCGCCGAGGAGGCCGGGCTGACCGTCGTACGGCCCTGAGTCCCGAAGGGCCCAGTGCTCCCCGGCCGGCCGACCACCCCGTCCGCACCGGTCGCACCTTCCACCTCGTCCGCACCAACCGCACCACCCACCGGAGGAGAGCGCCATGTCCCTGTTCCGCCGCGGCCCCGGCCGTGTCGACCCGGCCGAGGCCAACCGGCGTACCGCCGAGGGCGGCGCCGTCCTGCTGGACGTGCGCGAGGACGCCGAGTGGAAGGCCGGCCACGCTCCGCACGCCGTCCATCTGCCGCTGTCCCGCCTGGCCGATGGCGCGGAACTGCCCGGTCACCTGAAGGGCAGGCCCGTGGTGGCCGTCTGCCGTTCCGGCAACCGCTCGCAGAAGGCCGCCAGGCTGCTGGCCGACCGCGGCGTGGACGCGGTGGACGTCACCGGAGGCATGGCCGCCTGGGAGAGGCGGGGTCTGCCCGTGCGCGACGGACGCGGGCGCCCCGGCACCGTCGCATGACCGCCCCCGGCCCCGGCCGCCGGGACCGGGGCCGGCCACCAGGACCCGCCCGTGGAGGCACCGCCGACGGCGTCCGCCGGGCGGCTCTGCCGCCCTTCGCCGGTGACGCGGTCCCGGGCACCCGGGACGGCATGCGGTCGGCGGCCGGGGCCCCGCCCGCGCCCTGCAACGGATCTCCGCGGCCGTAGCGCCGACGGTGGCCGCGGTGATGACCGCCGATGCCCTGGTGCGACCCCCGCGGGTCCCGCGGCCGGGACCCGCGGGACCTGGGATCAGGCCAGGGAGAGGAAGAGCTTCTCCAGCCGGGCCCGCATCTGCTCGCGGTCGAGGGCGGCCGCGGGGTCGCCGTCGGGGCTCTCGGTCAGGCAGTGCTGCAGACCGGTGGCGATGACCGCGAAACCGGCCTTGTCCAGCGCCCGGGAGGCCGCCGCGAGCTGTGTGACGACCTCCTCGCAGTCCCGCCCCTCCTCGATCATCTTGATCACTCCGGCGATCTGGCCCTGCGCCCGGCGCAGCCGGTTGACCACCGTCTTCAGTTCCTCGGCCGCCATCGCCAGTTCCACGGAACCTCCCCTTCCATACCCCGCCGGGTACCCTACCTGCCGGGTCGTCCTCTCCCGCGTTCGGAAGGAAACATCTCACACATGTCCACCGCCCCCGCACTCACCGTCGAACAGAGCAGCTCCCGCATACACGAGCTGACCGTCGTCGACGTGCGCACCCCCGGCGAGTACGCGTCCGGCCACCTGCCCGGCGCCCACAACATCCCCCTGGACCGCCTCCAGCAGGCACTGCCCGCCCTGCGGACCGCCTCCGCCCACAGGGACCTGCTGGTGGTGTGCGCCTCCGGTGCCCGCTCGGCGACCGCCTGCGCCGTCCTGGCCGAGCACGGCATCACCGCCGCCGCCCTCGAGGGCGGCACCGCCGCCTGGACCGAGCGCGGCCACGACCTGCACCGACCCGCCGGTACCCGTACCGCCTGGGCCATGGAGCGGCAGGTCCGGCTCACCGCCGGCTCCCTGGTCCTGCTGGGCCTGATCGCCGGCCGCCGCAGGCCGGCCGCGCGCCTGATCTCCGCGGGCATCGCCGGCGGCCTGGTCTTCTCCGCCCTCACCGACACCTGCGGCATGGCCCGCGTACTGGCCGGACTGCCCCACAACCGTCCCCGGCCCGCCGATCTGGACGCCACCCTGGCCGCCCTGGCCGGCTGACGCGCGCCCCGCCCCCTCCCCCGTACGTCCCAGCCCCTCGCGGTCCGGTGGTGTCGCACAGGCACTCCACGGGTACCGCGGGGCGGGACGGCTTCGAGGCCGTGTACGAATGGGAGGAAGCGGATGTCCGAGATGACCGCGGTGCGGCTCACCGGCTGGCAGAAACCCCCTGAGGTGACCCGGGTCCCGGTGCCGGAGCCCGGCCCGGGAGAGGTCCTGCTGAAGGTGGCGGGGGCGGGTGTGTGCCACTCCGACCTGCACCTCATGGACTGGCCCGCCGGTGCGCTGCCCTACGACCCGCCCTTCACCCTGGGCCACGAGACCTCCGGCTGGGTGCACACCCTGGGGCCGGGTACGCAGAACACCGGGCTGCGCGAGGAGGACGCGGTGCTGGTCTACGGCCCTTGGGGCTGCGGGGTGTGCCCCGCCTGCGCCCGGGGAGCGGAGAACTACTGCCGCCGGGCCGCCGAACTCCGGGCCGCCGGCGGAGGGCTGGGCCTGGACGGCGGCATGGCCGAGTACATGCTCGTCCCCTCCGCCCGGCTGCTCGTACCGCTGGGCGACCTGGACCCGCGCACCGCCGCCCCGCTGACCGACGCCGCGCTGACGCCCTATCACGCCGTCAAGCGTTCCCTGCACAAGCTGGTGCCGGGAACGGCGGCGGTGGTGATCGGCGTGGGCGGGCTGGGACACATGGCCGTGCAGCTGCTCAAGGCGCTGAGCCCGGTCGACGTCATCGCAGTCGACGTCGCGTCGGACAAGCTCGACCTGGCCGCCGGGGCGGGCGCCGACCACTGCGTGCCCGCCGGAGAGGGGGCCGCGGACAGGATCCGCACGCTGACCGGCGGCCTCGGCGCCACCCTGGTGCTGGACTGCGTCGGTGCCGACGCCACGATGGCCACCGCCGCCGCGTGCGCCGCCGTGGAGGCCGACATCACCGTCGTCGGACTGGCCGGCGGCACTCTGCCCGTCACCTTCGGGGCCGTGCCCTTCGAGGCCACGGTGTCGATCCCGTACTGGGGCGCCCGGCCGGAACTGGCCGAGGTCGTCGCCCTCGCACGCGCCGGACGGATCCGCCCCCACGTGGAGGTGCATCCGCTCGGTGAGGCGGGCGAGGTCTACCAGCGGCTGCGCGACGGCCGGGTCGACGGCCGGGCGGTGCTGGTGCCCACCGCCGAGGTCTGACCCGCCACCCGCTGTCCGCCACTCGCCGTCCGCGAGTGCGCCCCTTCGGCCCCCATGGAGCGGGGCGTGATCGGGTACCCGTGCACGGGTACCCGATCGCCACGGCGGAGCCCGCACCAGGCGCGGGGATCGAGGAAGGAGGTGGTGGCCGTGCCCGACAAGGAGCCCCACGGGCTGCCGGACCCCGGGGACATCGGCCGGCGGGTGGCCCTCCAGCGCGAGCGGCTGGGCCTCACCCGGGAGGAGGCCGCCGTACGGGCCGGTATGGCGCCGGGATATCTGCAGTACCTGGAGGAGCACCCCTCGGCCCCGAGCGGGCCGGGGCTGCTCAGGCTGGCCGCCGCCCTGGAGACCTCGGTGGAGTGGCTGCGCGGCGGCGGCACCGGCACCCCGCCCGGGCGGGGGCGGGCCGCGGGCCGCCCCCGGTACCTCGAACTCGACGAGGAGGAGTGCTGGGCCAGGCTCTCCACGCACGGCGTGGGGCGCATCGCGGTCACCACCGCCGACGGGCCCGCCATCATCCCGGTGAACTACCAGGTCGCGGACGGCGCGATCGCCTTCCGCACCAAACCCGGCTCCGCGCCCTCGGCGGCCGTGGGGCACGAGGCGGCGTTCGAGGTCGACTACGTGGACGACGCCTTCCGGCGCGGCTGGAGCGTCCTGGTCGTGGGCCGTGCCCGGGCCGCCGGCGAGGACGAGGCCCGTCACCTGGCCGACCAGGAGCCCAGCGGGCCCTGGGCCGGAGGAGAGGAACGCGACCTGTGGGTGGTCGTCCGCGCCGAACGCGTCACCGGGCGCCGCATCCACACCGACTGACCGCCGGGGCATGACCGTCCCGCCGGAACGGGGCACAGTCGGCAGAAAATAATGTGCCAAGCATACGATAGCTCCGAAGGATCCGAGCAGGCGCGAACGGGACGGAGACCATGGCGGCCAGGCGTGCGGAAGAGGCGAAGGGGCCTGACAGAGCGGCGCAGGCCCGCTATCCCAGGCCTCCGGTGTCGCTGGAGGAGGCCGAGTGGGTGTGGCGGACCCTGGCGTCCCAGGCCGTGGAGGAAGGCGCGAAGCCGGAGACGGTGCGGCTGGCCGTGGTGACCGGGCTGGCCCGGGCCAGCGGCGCACGCTACGGCGACCTGCTGCGGTGCACGGTGCGGTCGCTGGACCTGGGGGCGGGGTGGGTGGACGTCGAGCACGGCAAGCACCGCGTCCCGCGGCGGCACGGCCTGGACGCGGGCACGGTGCTGGTGCTGCGCCGCTGGACGGAGGTCCGCGCCGACCTGTGCGCCGAGCTGGAGGGGGCGGTCCCGGAGGCGCTGCTGCTGACGGTCCACCACACGCACGACAACGGGGTGACGGTCGCGGCCGGGCTGCCCATCACCCGGCAGGGCCTGGTGCTCTCCTGGCGCCGCTTCGTGTACCGCACCAACGCCGCCCACGCCGGCCGGCGTCCCCCGCTGCCCACCCGCTTCGAGCAGCTCCGCCGGGCCTGGACCACCGCCGGGACCTGACGTGCGGGCCCTCGGCGACCCGGGCCCCCGCCCCCCGGCCGTCGCCGTAGGGGCGCGACCGGGGGAGGGGGCGCCGGGGGAGGGGCGTCCGCCTCAGTCGGTCCGGCCGGTGCTCTCCTGCCTCCGCTCCGCGTCGGCCGCTCCGCCGTCACCGTCGCCGCCTTGCCGGGGGGAGCGCCATGCCCAAAACAGCAGGACGGCGGCCGCCAGGGCGGCGACCCCGGCCAGTACCGCCGCGTCGGGGATGCCGCCGCTCCAGTCCGTCACCCATCGCTGCAGTGCGAACTCCTGGTCGACGTCGAGCGGCGAGGGCAGCGCGGAGGAGCCGTCGAAGACCAGGAAGAGGGCGCCCAGCAGGATGAAGAACAGCCCGGACAGCAGCGAGACGCTGTGCGTCTCCAGCCGCCCGACGCGCAGGGGGCGGCCGCGCAGCCACTTCCTGCGCCCCAGTTCGAACCGGTCCCAGAACAGGGCCAGGACGAACAGGGGCACGGCCATGCCCAGTGCGTAGACGGCCAGCAGGGCGCCGCCGTACCAGGGGCTGCCGCCGACGGCGGCGACGGTCAGGACGCTGCCCAGGATGGGCCCGGCGCAGAAACCCGCCAGCCCGTACACCGCGCCCAGGGCCAGGACCGACAGGGGCGAGGAGGGCCGGACGCCGGCCGCGGCCGTCCGCATCCGGCGCGAGGCGAACCCGAGGCCCAGGATCTGGGCGACGCCGAGTGCGATGACCGTCCAGCCCGCGACGGTGACCAGCAGGTCGCGGTTGCCGTAGAACAGCCGGCCGGCGAAGGAACCCGCGGCGCCCAGGGGTACGAGCGTCAGGCACAGGCCGCCGTAGAAGACCGCACTCCTGCCCAGCAGCCGGGCCGGGCTGTTGAAGGAGTAGGCGAAGAAGGCGGGCAGGAGCAGGGCGCTGCAGGGGCTGAGCAGGGCGAGCAGCCCGCCGGCGAACGCGGCGAGATATCCGATGTCGCTCACTTGCCGTGCGCCTCCGCCGCCTTCTTCGCGTCCTCGACCGCGTCGGTGAAGACCTCGGTCGGCTGGGCGCCCAGGATGGGCCGGTCGTTGACGAGGAAGGCGGGAGTGCTGGTGACCCCCAGTTCGTAACCCTCCCGGGAGTCGCGCTCGATCGCCTTGCCGGCGGCGTCGCTCTCCATGTCGGAGCGGAACTTCCCCAGGTCCTCCACCCCGGCCTCGCCGGCCATCTCCACGAGCTCGTCCTCGGCGAAGTGGCCGCTGTTCGTCTTGCGCTCCTCGCCGAAGGCGAGCTTGTGGAACTCCCAGAACCTGCCCTGCCGGCCGGCGGCGTACCCGGCCCGCGCGGCGTTCTCGGACTCCTCGCCGAAGATCGGGAAGTCGCGCCACTCGATGCGCAGCACGCCGGACTCGACGTACTTCTCGATCAGCTCCGGCTCGGTGTCCCGGGCGAACTTCCCGCAGAACGGGCACTGGAAGTCGGCGTACTCGATCAGCACCACGGGGGCGTCGGGGCTGCCGAGGGCTTTCGGATCGCCGTCGTCGCGACGGGCGAGGGCGAGGAGGTCCTCATCGGGGGGTGCGGTGTCGCCGGGGGTCTCCACCCGGGCCGCGGGCTTCCCGTCGCCGGAGCCCGGGGCTCCGCCCAGGGCCGACACCAGGCCCAGGGCGAGTGCGAGGACGAGAACGGCGACGGTGGCCAGAACGCCGCGCCTGCGGCGTGTGGACGTGCTGGACATGGCGGGCATGGCGGAGCTCCAGGAAGAACGGGGAGGAACGGCGGAGAGCAGAGGGAGGGCGAGGGGAAAGAGGTCTGCCCGGAAGCCCTGCGGGGAAGGCGTTCAGGCCGCGGGGGCCGCGTCCTGTACGGGGGTGCGGCAGGCGATCTCACCGGTCAGCCGCTTCACCGCCGCCACGGCCAGCAGAGCGACCGAGGCGAGGGCGAGGAACGGCTGGACGGGGGCCCAGACACTGAGCGCGCCGGAGGTGCCCAGGGCGATGAGGACGAACTTGTTGCACACCGGGCAGCCCACGGCCAGGAAGGACAGCACACCGCCGACGGAGCCCGAGCGCGATGCCCGGGGGGCGGCGGGGGTCTTGACATAGGTGGCGATGACGACGCCGGCCAGCAGGGCGGTGGCGACGAGCGTCGGGTAGTTCCACCACAGCGTCGGAGTCATCCGGGAGAAGAGCGGATTGGGGATGACGGCGGTGGGGAGGCCGACCAGCAGGGCGGTCAGGGCGGCACCGCCCGCCGCGGCGCCCCAGCGCAGCGGGGTCCACGCCGCGAGGGCGGCGGCGGCCGTGCGCAGAGTGCGCGGGATGGAGGAGAGCATGAAGGAGATCCTGTCCTGTCGTGACGCGGAACCGGGGGCCGGGAGGGCCGTGGGCGGGCCGCGTGTGAACGATGGCGACGGCGGGAGCCGCGGAAGGCGGCCCCGGGACAGGTCTAGATCCTCAGGACGGTGAAGGCGTGCGGGGTGTGCGCGACGGGTCCGGCCCGGCCCGCGGGCGCCCGGGCACCGTGGACGTCGGGGTCCGCGGACACCGGGCGTCCGTGGACCCCGGGGGCCGCCACGGGGTCTCCCGCGCCCGTGGCGGGAACGATCGCCGGTGCGCCCTCGTCGCCGGAGCACGAGGGGGAGTCGCTGTCGCCCGCCATGGGCGCGGTCGCCGCAGCCGCCATGGCCCGGTCGGCGTATGCGGGCACCCCGGAGGCCTGGGTCCCCTCCGCGAGGGGTGGGGGCGCGGCGGAGGCGAGCGCGCGGCCCTGGTGGGCCGAAGAGGCCGGCGCCTGGGCGCAGAGCACCGTCAGCAGGGCCGTGAGGGCCAGGCTCAGGGCGCAGACGGCCCATGGGGAGAGGCCGGGGCGGCGGAAGGCGTACACCGCTTCTGCTCTCCCTTCCCGCAGGGCTCGGTCGGCTTGGAACATGCGGTCCACCGGGTAACCGGGGACACTCGGCAGCGTACAGGACGGTGTCGGCCGTGGATCTTCCCTTCCTCCGCCGGGCGGGTGGGGTGGGAGAGGCCGGAACGCGGACGCCACCCCCGTTTCTATACCCTGGGGGGTATGAATGTCCAGGGGGTGCCGTACGCGGTCGGCACGGGACCGGGGGCGGGGGAGGGGCCGGTGCCGGAGGAAGACGGGGAGCAAAGGAGCGGAGAGACGATGGACAGCCGGGCGTGGGACGAGCGGTACGCGGCCGCCGATCTGGTCTGGGGCGGTGAACCCAACCGCTGGGTGGTCCGCGAGGCCGGGGGGCTCGCCCCCGGCCTCGCACTGGACCTGGCGGCCGGAGAGGGGCGCAACGCCCTGTGGCTGGCCGCCCGTGGATGGCGCGTGACCGCCGTCGACTTCTCCGCCGTCGCCCTCGAACGCGGCGCGCGGCTGGCCGGGAACCTGCCGCCGGAGGCCCGCGAACGCCTCGACTGGGTCCGGGCCGATGTGGCCTCCTACCGCCCCGGTGCCGGTGCCTTCGAACTGGTGCTGGTGATCTACCTGCACCTGCCCGCCGACGAACGCCGCGCCGTGCTGCGGCGCGCGGCGGAGGCCGTGGCTCCCGGGGGCGTGCTGCTGGTCGTCGGGCACGACACCGTGAACCTCACCGAGGGAGTGGGCGGACCGCAGGACGCCGCCGTGCTGTTCACACCCGGCGACGTACTCGACGACCTCGCGGGTTCGGGCCTGGAATCCCGGCGCGCCGAACGCGTGCGCCGCCCGGTGGCCGGCCCCGAGGGCGGACAGGCCCACGCGGTCGACGCCTTGGTACGCATGGAGCGCCCCCGCCCGGCCTGAGCCGCCCCGGTCCGGAACGCGCGGGGGCGTCGGGCGTCACTTCCCGGCGGCCTCCCGCAGGGCCCGGACGTCGATCTTCCCCATGCCGAGCATGGCCTTCACGACCTGCTGGGACACCGCCGGGTCGGGGTGGTTCAGCAGCTCGGGCAGCTCCCGCGGCACGATCTGCCACGACAGGCCGTAGCGGTCCTTCAGCCAGCCGCACCGGCTCTCCTCGCCGCCGTCGGTGAGCCCGGCCCACAGCTCGTCCACCTCCGCCTGGTCGGCGCAGTCCACCGAGAGCGAGACTGCCTCGCTGAAGGCGAACTCCGGGCCGCCGTTGAGCGCGATGAACTCACGCCCCGCGAGTTCGAAGGTGACGGTCATGACCGATCCCGGCTCGCGCGGTCCGGCCTCGCCGTAGTACTGGACATCCGTGATCCGGGAGTCGGGGAAGAGCGAGGTGTAGTACCGGGCGGCCTCCTCGGCCCGGTCGTCGAACCACAGACAGGTCGTGATCTTCTGTTTCTGCATGGCGTGCCCTCCTGGCGTGCGGATACCGGACGCTTTCCGACGGGTGGACCGGGCGGGCCGCCGGAACTCATCGCCGCCCGCCCGGTGAATTCGGGCGGGCGGCGGACCGGGCGAGGAGGGGGCAAGCGGGTGCGGCGGTGGTGCGGCGGCCCGAAGGCCGCCGCACCACCGGTTGCGGGGGAGAGGGGCGGGCGGGAGCCGCCGTGACCGGGGGCCGGGGAGGCGGTGCAGGAACCGAGCCCGGGTGTGCCCCGGCCGCCGTCGGCCATCACCGTGAAGCCGGCGCTGGTTGAGGAGCCGGCGGCCAGGGTGCCGTTCCCGCCGGGCCGGTGGGTGTGCCGTTCGCGGCCCCCGGGCCCGCCGCACGGCGCAAGGCCGCGCCGCGACGAGGGGGAGGGGCGTCGCGGGCGCGGCCGTACCGTGCGCATGCCCGGCGATCCGCCGCTCACACCCGGTCGGCCGTGGAAAAGCGATCCGCGTCCGTCTTCCCCGGACCGGCTCCACCGGACAACTCCCGCAGGCACTGTGACGAGGCATCACCCGGTCGGCGTATCCGTCCCTCCGGCCAGGGGCGATGTCACCGGAGCCGGCGCAGCACTTCTATCCTTCCTCCGGAGCCGGACGGCGCGCGGACGGCCGTGGCTCCGCGCCGCCCCCGCCGGGCGGACGGTCCGGACGGCGCGCGGCCCGGATCCCCCAAGCGACGTACGGAGTGTGCCCATGGCCCTGTGGAACCGCCTCAAGGAATCCGCACAGACGATGCAGGCCCAACTGGAGGACAGGAGGAACGAACTCAGAGGCGGCGCGTTCCGCGACGCGTCCATGGCGATGTGCGCGCTGGTCGCCGCGGCGGACGGCACGGTCGAGCCGGCCGAGCGGCGCCGTGTCGCCTATCTGATCGCCAACAACGAGATACTGAGGAACTTCCCCGCCGACGAGCTGCGAAGCCTCTTCGAGGACCGGCTGGACGCGATCGCCGCCGACCGTGAGCGAGGCAGGGCCGACGCCCTCCAGGAGGTCGCCAGGGTCAGGAGGAAACCGCCGGAGGCCCGCGCCGTCGTCCAGATCGGCATCGTCATCGGCGGCGCCGACGGCCGCTTCGACCTCGCCGAAAGGGCCGTGGTCCGCGAGGTCTGCCAGGCGCTGGACCTGCCCCCGCACGAGTTCGACCTCTGACCCGCGGGCCTCCGGGGCCCCATCACCACGTCACCCTCGCCGTCCTCGCCGTCCTCCCTCGTCCACATGGCCCACCACGCCGTTTCGTATCGCGCGCCGCGGGAACTCACCGCGAGCGGCAACCGAACGGCACCACGTGCGGCGACGTACGGCGAGGGACAGAGGGACAGATGCAGATCGGCTACAAACTGGCGGCGGAGGCGTTCGGGCCCGCCGAACTCGTCCGGCAGGCGGTCCGTGCGGAGCAGGCCGGTTTCGACTTCGTAGAGATCAGCGACCACTACCATCCATGGCTGGACAACCAGGGCCACTCGCCCTTCGCCTGGACGGTCCTGGGCACCATCGCGGCGAGGACCGAGCGCATCGGACTGGCCACCGGCGTGACCTGCCCGACCGTGCGGTACCACCCGGCGATCATCGCCCAGGCCGCCGCGACGCTCGCCCTGCTCTCGGAGGGCCGGTTCGTCCTCGGCGTCGGTGCCGGCGAGCGGCTCAACGAGCACGTCGTCGGACGGGGCTTCCCCGCCGTCACCGCGCGCCACGAGATGCTCCGCGAGGCACTGGAGATCATCCGGCTGCTGTGGCGCGGCGGATACCGGTCCTACGAGGGCAAGCACCTGCACCTGGAGGACGCGCGGATCTTCGACCTCCCCGAGGAGCTTCCGCTGATCGCGGTGGCCGCCAGCGGCCGCCCGTCGGCGCGGATCGCCGCCGAGCTCGGTGACGGGCTGTTCGCCACCGAGGCCAAGCCGGAGATCCTGCGCCGGTACCACGACGCCGGCGGTTCCGGTCCCGCCTACGCCGAGGTGCCCGTGGCCTGGGCGCTCGACGAGCACACCGCGGCCCGGGCCGTCCTGGAGACCACACGGTGGGCCGTGACCGGCTGGAAGGTGATGAGCGAGCTGCCCAACCCGGTCAACTTCGCGGCCGCCACCGCCACCGTCCGCGAGGAGGACATGCTGGCCAACTTCGCCTGCGGTCCGGACCCGGCCAGGTTCGCGGAGATGGCGCAGCGGTACGTGGACGCGGGTTTCGACCGGCTGGTGCTGATGAACGCAGGCCCCGACCCGGACGGCTTTCTGGAGTTCTACAGCGGCGAGCTGGACCAGCGCATCCGCGCACTGTCGCCGCGCCGGGCCGGGTCCTGAGCCGGGTCCTGAACGGCGGGCGCACCTTCCCTCCGCACGGTGAAGGGGCGCTCCGGCTGTGTCGCCGGAGCGCCCCTTTCGACCCGTTCCGGGGCCGAGGTCACTCGCGCTTGCCCGGGGCTGGCGTCACCTGGGCCGACAGCGGCACCGCGATGTCCTCCAGCGCGCGCCGCTCGGCCGGCACCGCCAGGAGGACGGCCACCAGCCCGGCCAGGGTCATCAGGCCGGCGCCGGTCTGGAAGGCGAGCACGGTGTCCGCGACGACGCCGGACTCGGTGAGCCTGGCGAAGATCAGCGGACCGCTGATGCCGCCCGCGGCCGTACCGATGGCATAGAAGAAGGCGATCGCCATCGCCCGCGTCTCCGTCGGGAAGACCTCGCTGACCGTCAGATAGGCCGAACTGGCCCCGGCCGAGGCGAAGAAAAGCACCACGCACCAGCAGGCCGTCAGTGTGGTGGCGCTCAGATGGCCGCCGTCGAACAGCCGGGCGGTCACGAAGAGCAGCAGGCCGGAGAGGATGTAGGTGCCGGAGATCATCACGCGGCGGCCGACGGTGTCGAAGAACCTGCCCAGCAGCAGCGGGCCGAAGAAGTTGCCGACGGCGATGACGGCGAAGTAGTAGCCGGTCGAACCGGTGCCCACGTCGAAGAACGTGGTCAGGATCGCGCCGAAGCCGAAGGTGATGGCGTTGTAGAGGAACGCCTGGCCGATGAAGAGCGACAGCCCCAGCACCGCCCGCCTGCGGTAGTGGGAGAAGACCGTGCGGGCGATCGTCCCGAAGCCGATGCCGCGGCGCGTGTGGATGGTGATCTCACCGGCAGGCGGCGGCAGTTCGGTGCCCTTCTCGGCGCGGATGCCCTCCTCGACCCCGCTCACCAGCTTCTCGGCCCTGTCGCCCTGCCCGTGGATGAACTGCCACCGCGGGCTCTCGGGCACATGGCGGCGCACCAGCAGGATGGCCAGACCGAAGACGACGCCCAGGGCGAAGGTCAGCCGCCAGCCGACGTCGGGGGCGAAGACGTCGGTGTCCAGCATCACGATGGACAGCAGCGAGCCGCCCACCGCGCCCAGCCAGAAGCTGCCGTTGATGACCAGGTCGATGCGGCCGCGGTACTTGGAGGGGATCAGCTCGTCGATCGCGGAGTTGATGGCCGCGTACTCGCCGCCGATGCCGAAGCCCGTCATGAAGCGGCAGGCGAAGAACCACCAGCTGGAGAAGGACAGCGCGGTCAGCGCGGTGGCGCCCAGATAGACGGCCAGTGTGATGACGAAGAGCTTCTTGCGGCCGTAACGGTCGGTCAGCCAGCCGAAGAACAGTGCCCCCGAACAGGCGCCGGCCACGTACAGGGCCGCGGCGACGCCGGTCACCTCGGTGGAGGTGATGGGCAGTCCGCTGCCCTCCTCCGCCAGCCGCCCGGCGATGTTGCCGACGACCGTGACCTCCAGGCCGTCGAGGATCCACACCGTGCCCAGCCCGATCACGATCATCCAGTGCCAGCGCGACCACGGCAGGCGGTCGAGCCGGGCCGGTACGGACGTCGTGACCGTGCCCGTACCGGCCGACGATTCCACGGGACTGCCAGTCGCCATCAATCCTCCTGGTAAGGGAACCGCCGGCTTCGGCCGGCGGGGGGATTGCTTCTTCGAACCGCTCTGACCTCAGCGGTGTGCGCGGGTCCGCACTGTTCCCTCGGCCACGGCGCGCCGCTCCCGTTGGACGGGCACCGCACGCATGGTCGACGTGTGACCCTGACCAGCAGGGTTCGCCGGTTCTCCGGCGGCGTGTACGACCCCGGGCTCCACGTCGTGTGGTGCCCGAAGTACCGCCGCCCGGTCCTGGAGGGCCGGGTCGCGGCACGCCTGGACGAACTGGTCCGCCAAAAAGCGGACGAACGGGGGTGGGGCGTCGTGGCGCTCGACGTCATGCCCGATCACGTGCACCTGTTCGTCCAGCACGACCCGAAGTCCTCGGCCTCGTATGTGGCGAACCGGTTCAAGGGCTTCACCTCCCGGGTGCCGCGCACGGAGTTCCCGCACCTGAGGCCACGGCTGGACCCCCGCAACACCTCGATCACGTGTCCGCCGCGCCTCGGCGGCTGCGGGCACGTCACGAAGGAGAACCGCGTCACCCGGGCGGCGTTCCGGTGCACGGCGTGCGGCTTCACCGCCGACGCGGACCGCGCCGGCGCGGCGGACATCCTCGGCAGGGCCGGGCCGGCCTTCTGCGGCGTGGCCCAGCCACCGGCGCGGGAAGCCCGCACGGTCACGCGCGGGCGGAGTCACCACCACTCCCTCCGGTGCCGGGCCGAGGGGATGCGCCCCGGCGCGCTCCTCACGGTTTCCCTGCGGCGGGTGGCCCACACGCAGCCGTACGGGGGGCGCACGGGGAGGGCCGGGCTGCGCGGCCTCAGCCGTCGAGCAGGGCGGCCGGCCGGATCCGCTCGCGCCGCCCGGTGTACTCGGCGTCGCGCCGCCACGACTCCCCGTGGCCCTCGTCCACGGCTGGACGCCGCGTGCGGCCCGGTCCCGCAGGAAGCCGCGCACGGCGCGGGTACGGCACACCGGCAGGGGCACCAGGCGGCGGCTCGTCCTCGCCCAGCCCGCAGGCGCCGAAGAAGTCCTGCGCGGCGCGTTCCACGCCGCCCGGTCTCACCCGCCCGCGCACCCGGATTAGGGTGTGGGCGCCCGACGGCCCGACGGCCACACCCGCGACCCACCGAGGAGCCCCGCCGTGCAGTACCCCGACAGATCCGAGGCACCCGCCGCCGGTGAGACACCCGCCGGCGGGACCGGATTCCCCGGCAGCGGCCGGCGCGTGCTGGTCAGCGGCGCGTCCCGGGGGCTGGGCCGGGCGGTGGCGCGGGCGTTCGCCGCCAACGGGGACACGGTGGCCGTGCACCACGGCAGCCGCCGGCGCGACGCCGAGGACACCTTGGCCTCCCTGTCCGGTGACGGCCACGTCCTGCTCGGCGCGGACCTGGCCGACCCGCGGCAGACCGCGGACCTCGCGGACGCGGCGGCCCGGGCACTGGGCGGCCTGGACGTCCTGGTGAACAACGCGGCCGTCAACACCCCGCACCCGCCCGCGGCAACGGACTACGACGACTGGTGCGCGGCCTGGCGGCGGCATGTGGACGTCAACCTGCTCGGCACGGCGAACCTCAGCCACGCCGCCGCCCGCCACATGATCGGCCAGGGCACCGGCGGACGGATCGTCAACATCGGCTCGCGCGGGGCGTTCCGCGGCGAACCCGACCACCCCGCCTACGGCGCCACCAAGGCGGCCGTCCACGCGCTGGGCCAGTCCCTGGCCGTCGCCCTCGCCCCGTACGGCGTCGCGGTCACCTCGGTGGCGCCGGGCTTCATCGACACCGAGCGCGTCACCCACCGGCTGACCGGCCCCGAGGGGGACGCCGTACGCGCGCAGAGCCCGTACGGGCGGGTGGCCTCGCCCGGAGAGGTGGCCGCGGCGGTGCTGTGGCTGGCGTCCCCGCAGGCACAGTGGAGCGCGGGCGCCGTGCTGGACCTGAACGGGGCCTCCTACCTGCGGACCTGAGCGGGGCCGGCCCGTCCGCCCGGACGGGTGGAGCCGGCCGGGCGGCCCGGTCCGGTCGGGCGGCGCCCGCCTTCCACGGCAGGTCCGTCCACCGGCCGCCGCCCCCGGTGCGGCGGCGCGGCCGCTCAGCCCCGCCGCCGGCTCAGCCCCCGCCGGCCTCCTCCGGCGCCTCGACGTCGTACCAGTCGTCGGCCAGCAGTCCGGCGTGCGAGGGCTGCACCCCGGTCTGCACGGTGCCGTCGGCGGTGACGAACCGCAGATGGGCGGCGAGCGGCCGGCTCCGCCCGTCGGGGCAGAGGCAGACCGACTCCGGTTCCAGATAGACGTACTTGCCCGGCTGGATCCAGCTGCGGCGCGCCATGCGGCGGCCGTCCCTCAGAAGTTCCAGGGCTGCGGAGAAGTCCATGCGGCGAACGTAGCGGACCACCGGGAGGGTCTTGAGAACCGCATGCCGGATGCGGTAGGGAAGGCCGCCCTTCAGAGCCCCACGACGCCGTCGGCGGCCGTGAGTTCGTACTCCAGCGTGATCTCGCGCCTCTCGCCCGGAGCCAGGCGGAGCGTGTAGCGCACCATGCCCTCCGCGTCGACGGCCTCGTCGGGCTCCGGCACGCACGCCCCCCTGCGCAGCCGCACCTCGACGGCGGAGACCTCCGAGACCGGGATGCGCTCGCGGACCACCACGACCGCCGTCTCCCCCCGCGGGGAGGAGTCCAGCCGGGAGACGAACAGCCGCACCGTACGCGTGATCACCGTGCGGTGGTTGACGCCGGCCAGGCCCGCGGTGCCGCGGCTCTCCTCGATATGGCGCACCACCCGGTGGGTGTCCTCGCTGCCGAAGGCCAGCGAGACCTCCTCGCCCCGCCCGGTGAAAGGCAGTTCGCCGCGCCCGGTGAACCCGCCGCCGCGCACCAGGTCCACCGGCCCGGCCAGCAGCACGTGCCCGGCCGCGTTGGCCGTCCGGGCCACCCTGGTCACCAGCGGCGACAGTTCGGGGGCGCACTCCAGCCCGGTGCGGCACGGCGCGGTGAACGCCGACAGGCGCACCCGGTGGGGGAGCCCGTCACAGGCCACGTCGACGGGCGCCGCTGCGGTCATCACCCGCACCTCGCCGCCGTCCGACAGCCCGGGAAGCTCCGCGTCCGCCCCGGCGGGACCGTCCGCGGGCGACCCGTCCCCGACCGTGTGCACCTCCTCCTCGCGCAGATCCACCTCCACCGTGCGCCGCTCCCCGGCCGAGCGCTCCCGCAGCACCAGTTCGTCCTCGTGCAGCGACGGGGGGCCGGCGGCGAGGGTGGGCCTGGCGGTGGACAGCGACAGCCGCACCCCCTTCCAGTCCTCGCCGGTGCGCTGCCACACCACCGCGTCGGTCTCCAGGCGCACCGACCGCTCGTCCCCGGCCAGCGCCGCCCGGTACGCGGGCCGCCACAGGGCACAGGGCACCAGATGGGTCAGGCGCAGCAGGGCGGGCCCGGCGCGGTCGGCCTCGACGACCACCTCGACGGCGGCCGTCAGCTCCCCCGGCTCCTCCTCGGTGCGCCGCAGAGCCCGGCGTGCGTCCTCCAGTTCCCCCTCCGCACGGAGCAGCCGGCGCCGCAGCGCGTGCAGCTCCCCGGTGCGCGCCTCGTCCTCCTCGTCGACCCGCTCCAGACGGTCCGCCCAGCGCTCCGGGTCGGCCGCGCCGGCCCCGGCGCCCTCGGTGATGTCGCGGTACAGGTCCGCCCCGGCCTGGGCGACGACCGCGAGGCGGCTCTCCAGCCGCTGCCGCAGCCACCGGGCGCCGCGCAGTTCCTCCTCCAGGTCGTGGACCCTGCGGCGCAGCTCCGACGCGTCGTCGCCGGGGCGCCCGGGGCGCGGGGGCGCGTACGTGCGCACCACGCGGGCGTCGACGACCCGGACGCCGCCCGCGCCGCCGTCCCCGGCCGTTACCTCCGCGCGCAGAGAGTGGTCCACGACCAGCGGCGTCACCGGGCCGACGAGCAGCCGCTGCGCGCCCGCGGCCAGTTCGGCACTCCCGTGCCGCTCGACCTGGGCGCGGTCCTCCATGCACGTCACGGCGGTGACCGGCAGGGGGACCGGTTCCCGGCCGGAGGCCGGCGCGCCGTGGCCGGCCGTGTCCCGCGGTGCTTCCGTCATGGTGTGGACCAGCCCCTCCGGTCTCCGCCGACCAGTGCCTTCCCCGCAGGGATCCGCACCTCGTACCCGCCCCTGAGGGCGGTGGTCCGGCCCGGCTCCAGCTCCACCCGCCAGATCCGTGCCCCGCGCACATGGCGGCCGTCGCCGCCGTCCGGGTCGTCGAGCGGCCCGCCGGGAGCCGTCCAGGGCGGCTCGGCCGGGCGCTCCTCGATCCGCACCTCCTTGTCGGTGCTGACGGGCACGCGTTCGCGCACCTCCACCGTGATCCGGTGCCCGAGGCGGTTGGCGAGCTCGACCTCGACGGTGTGGTCGAGCACCGTGGTCCCGCCGCGCAGCCCGGCGGCGGACTCGCGCAGACGCGTACGCCGCGCCGCCTTCACGCTCTCGACGGCACCGATCCCGACCCTGCGGCGCTCTCCGGGCGCGAGGGTGGGCAGAGGCGCGGTGAGGACGAAGCCGCCGTCCACGACGACATCGGCCGGCCCGGCCGGCAGCGGGTGGCGCGAGGCGTTGGTCAGCAGCACCGTGCCGTACACGGTCGGGTCCACCGACGGCACGCACACGTACTCCGGCACCGTCTCCACCGGGATCTCGCGGACGGGGACGGTGTGCCACGCCCCGTCCGCGGCCACGTCCACCGGGGCGGCCGTGTCGTAGCGGTGGTGGAAGGAGCCGGCGGACCACCGTACGCCGACCGCGTGGGAGGGCCGCGCCAGCCGTGCCACGGACTCGGCCCGCCGCCGGTGCTCGGCGACGGCCGTGCCCCGCCCTTCCGGCGCGGGCCGCAGCCTGCCGCGCCGGCCGGGCTCGTCCGGGCCGGCCAGCGTCAGGCCCGCGTAGTCGAGCATGCCCTCGGCCGGGCCCGGCGGCTGGGGGACGGACGCAGCCCCGGGGGCGGCCGGGGCGAGCGGCGCGGAGGCCGCGGCCGGGGCGCCGTACGCGGCGAACCCGCGGCCCGCCTCACGGCGCGTCCGGCTCGTGTCCGCCTCCGCCGCGGCGCCCGGTGCCGGAGCCGCCCCGGCCAGGAGCGGCGGGGCCGCGGAGGCGGCGGGCGGCATCCCGCCGGGCCGGGCCGGGGCGGGCCCCGGTGGCGGCCCGGGCGGGACGGCCGCGTCGTACCCGGCGAACAACTCATCCAGCCCGGGCGGGGGTTCGCGCCACCCCCGCGCGGCGGGCTCCTCCTGGCGCCGCCCGATTCGCAGCGACCGCAGCCGGGGGACGTCCGCGGGCCGCAGCAGGTCGGCGGTGGACAGGCCCAGCCGTACGCCCGTCCAGTCCTCGCCGGTGCGCTGGGCCACGCAGGCCCGCAGGACCAGCGTCCCGCCGGAGGCGTAGTCCGTGCCGTCCAGCCGCAACTGGTACACCGGCGACCAGGTGGCCCCGGGCACGTGGTACTCGACCTCCAACTCCGCCTCGGCGGGCCCCTGTTCTTCCCCGCCGCCGCTGTGCGGCGCGCCGTCTCCGGCCCGCTCCAGCGTCAGGACGGCGGCGGCCGACTCGCCCGCCCGCCCGGCGGGCAGCGCGCTGGAGGCCGTCTCCAGACGGTGGACGAGCACACCGACATCGTGCTCGGCGCCGCTCAGTTCGGCCTCCACCGCCCGCAGCCGCTCATGGAGCAGCGCCAGCCGGCCGTCCACGAAGTTCGCCAGCGCCAGCAGGGACTCCACCGGAGCCCAGCGGGGCGGGTCACCGCGGCGGGGCTGCGGCGGCACGGCCCGCAGCTCGGCCACCCTCCCGATCTCCGCGGTGAGCCGGTCGTGCCGCTCGCGCAGCCGGTCCAGCCGGTTCTCGGCCTCCTCCAGCTCCAGGCGCAGCGCGGGGAGTTCGCGGTCATGCCGGGGAGCGGCGGCCCGTACCGGCCGTGCGTCGGTCACCCGCAGCCCGGACGGGCCGGAGACGACCCGGCCGCGCAGCGAGTGGTCGTCCAGGGCGATCGGCAGCCCCTCCACCCGGACGCGCACGGCCGTGTCCGGGGCCGCCGGGAGACCGGGCGGCAGGGCGCAGCGGGCGCGCCGGAGGCACACGGCCCCGACGGTGTGCACCACCACGGACTCCAGGACCGACTCCAGTACGGCTTCCGGTGCCGACTCCGCGTCAGGCCCCGTCCACGCGCCGCCGTCCGCGACCGCCTCGCCCGCCATACCGCCCCCTCGCGACCCTCGCCCTACCGGTGACCGCACCATAGCCGCTGGACGGGGCGGCGCAGGAGGCGTTGCGGCGGATCCGGGACGTTCTCCCGCACCTGCCTCCACCGCTCCCCGCCGCCCCCACTCGTCTTCTGCCGCAGTGCCGTGGCCGCGGCGGGGCGAGTGAGACGGAAATGAGACCGGCAGTAGGCGTGCCGCGGACCATCACGGGGACCGGCGGCCCCCCACCCCCTTCCGTGTCCTTCCCGGCCCCGCGCTCCGCCGCCCTTCCGGGACAGCGGGCACGTCCGGAGCCGGTCCCGGCCGGAGGCCGGGGCTTCGTGCCCCTCCCGCCACCGGGCGCCCGGAACAGGACCGACGAGTACAGCAGAGGAGCACACCATGCAGGAACCAGTGGACAGACCCGCCTCCGAGCACACCGCCGAGCCGTCCGCCCCCGCCGACCTCTTCCCGCGCATCGACCGGCGGCTGTTCCTCGGCGGGGTCGGCGCGGCGGCCACGGCGCTCGCGGTCGGTTCGGCGGGCGCGGCGGCGCAGGCCGCCGAGGGCCCGGCGACGGCCGCGCTGCCCCGGGAGATGCAGGCGCCCTCGGTCCTGGCGATGAGGACGTTCAGCAGGATCGACGGCACCCCCGTCTACTACTGGCGCGGCGACCGGGGCAACAACACCCTGCGCAACTGGCAGTGCACCGAGGCGTTCTACGACCGGCTGGTGCTGTGGATACGCGATCTGCGCAGCCTCTCCGCCGACGGCGGCTTCGGCAAGGTCGACTTCCTGGTGTCCGCCGGGTTCTACGTCAACCGGAGCGGCCAGCACGGCGCCGGCACCGCGATGGACCTGGACATGGTGCGCTGGGCCGGCGGCAGGCGCTGCTCGCCGCTCGACCGCCACCACGCCGAGGGCCGCACCCTGCGCCGCCGCTACCTGGCGGTGGACGCGGTGTGCCGCAGGCGGTTCCGCTACGTCCTCGACGGCTGGTACAACTCCGCCCACCACGACCACATCCACGCCGACTTCGGCGGCCTGCCCACGACGTGCGAGAAGGGCTCCCGGAGCGACACCGTGTTCGTCCAGGCCATGTGCAACAACTTCATGGGCGCCGGTCTGGCCGTGGACGGCATCTGGGGTCCGAACACCCAGACCTGGTTCAACCGCGCGAAGAACCGGCTCGGTATCAGCGGGGATCCGCACTCCGAGGTCGCCGCATGGCGGAACATGCTGGCGCGCATGGCCCGGCACGGCTTCAGCGACACGGCGATCTGAGCCGTACGGCGACCAGGACCGTGTGCTGGTCCGAACCGAACCGAACCGTACGGCGGTTCGGCCGGCGGCCCGGGCGGCTGGGACACCGCCCGGGCCGCCGCGTGCCCGCCCGCCCGGCCGGCCCGCGCCCGGGTCCTGTGCCGGAATGACTCATTCCGCGGTAGGCAGCAGCCCCCGTACGTGCGGGGGGAGACGCAGACAGGCCGGCGGCAGGCCGTACCGGTCGAGTGCGTTCCGGAAGGCCGCCGCGTGCCCGTCGGCCGCCGGCGGCTCCCCGGCCAGCACGAGTGCCGCGCTCAGCCGGGCCTCGGTACGGGCGATCTCGACGGGCGCCCGCATCCCGCGGTACAGCGACAGCGCCTCGCGCAGCGCCCCGCACGCCTCCTGCGCCCGCCCGGCCCCGATCTCGGCGTCCCCCAGGCTCCGCAGCGCCTGTGCGGTGCCCGACGCCTCGCGGTGCGCCCGCAGAACCTCCAGGGCGGAGGCCAGCGCGGAGCGTGCGCGCGGCCAGTCGTGCCGCAGGACGGCGACCAGGGCGCGCACCCGCTCCACATGGGCCGCACCGACCTCGTCGCCGATCCCGGCGGCGATGCGCCCGGCCTCCGTCAGCAGATCCAGGGCCTCCGGCCCGTCCCCGCGGTCGGCGACGGCCTCCGCGCAGCGCAGGAGCATCACCACCCGGGTGCGGTCGGCCGCACGGTGCCGCTCCAGGGCCCGCCGGTAGTGGTCCACGGCCCCGGTGGCGTCGCCCAGGTCGGCGAGGGTGTTGGCGAGCCCGGTCAGGGAGTACACCCGGGCGCGGTCGGACAGGCCGAGCCGCTCGCACTCGCGCACCGAGCGCACGTAGTGCTCGGCGGCCTCCGGCAGCCGCCCCCTCAGCGCGGTCGCCTTGGCCACCTGCCAGGTCGCGTCCGCGACGATCTCCGGATCGCCCAGACCGAGGGCGGCGGCCAGGGCGCGCTCGGCGGTCCGGAGGAGTTCGTCGTAGCGGTCCTGCTGGTACAGCGCCCAGCACAGCGCGAAGTACAGTCTGCAGAGCCTGCGGTCGCCGGCCGAGACGTCGTTCCAGCAGCCGATCGCGGTGCGGATGACATCCTCGCGCTCCTTCTCGTAGAAGCGCAGCAGCAGATGGCCGTTGATCTGGAGGGCCAGGTCGCAGGCCAGCTCCGGACGGTGCAGCCGGGCGGCCAGGGAGACGGCGGAGACCAGGTTCGCCTGCTCGGCGGAGAACCAGTCGGCGGGCCGTCTCAGCGCGGCCTCCGCCGCGTCGGCCGGCAACTCGCCCGCGTCCTCGACGGGGTCGAGGGCGCCGCCGTGGCCCAGTCGCCCCGCCGCCCGGGAGGCCAGTGCCGCCCAGGTCCGCAGCACCCGCAGGACGGCGGCGTCGCGTTCGTCGGGGGAGTCCTCGGCCAGGGCCCGTTCGGCGGCGAAGTCATGGACGAGGACGTGGAGCTGGAAGCGCGGCTGACCCGACCGGTCCGCCCCGACGGCTTCCAGCAGGTGGCGCTCGACCAGCTGGTCGGTGAGCCGGTCGGCCGCGCCGCCCGGCCACCCGGCCAGCGCGCCGAGGACCCAGCCGGGCACGCTGCGCGCGTCCAGCAGCCCCAGCCTGCGCAGGGCGGTACGCAGCTCGGGGGCGAGGGACCGGTATCCGAGGGCGATGCCGGCACGTACGTCCAGATCACCGACGGCGAGCTGGTCCAGCCGCCGCCGGTGCCGCGCCAGACGGTCGCGGAAGCCGCCGATCGTCCAGTCGGGCCGGGCCGCCAGCCGGGCGCCCGCGATACACAGGGCCAGTGGCAGGTGGCCGCACAACTGCGCCACCTCCGCGGTGGCGGTGGGTTCGGCCGCGGTGCGCCCGGCGCCCACCAGACGGGCCAGGAGAAGGACGGCGTCCCGGGGGGCGAGGGTGGACACGGTGAACGCACGGGCGCCGGCGAGGGCTGCCAGGCGCCGGCGGGAGGTGGCCAGTACGGCGCAGTCGGCGGTGCCGGGCAGCAGCGGACGCAGTTGGGCTTCGTCGCGTACATCGTCCAGCACGAGGAGCACCCGGCGCCCGGCGAGCCGGCTGCGCAGCTCGGCGGTCCGCTCCTCGGGGTCGGCGGGGATGTCCTGGCCGTCCGCGCCCAAGCCGCGCAGAAGCCGGGCGGCCGTGTCGTACGGGTCGGCGGGCGTCTCCCGGGAGCCGCGCAGATCGGCGTGGAGCTGGCCGCCGGGGAACTCGCCCGCCAGCGCGTGCCCGGCGTGCAGGGCGGCCGCGGTCTTCCCCGCGCCGCCCGGTCCGGTCAGCACCACCACGGGCACGGCTACCCCGCCGCCGCGCAGGGCCGCCCGTACGCCGCTCAGCAGCCGGTCGCGCCCGTACAGGTTTCCCGTCACCGCGGGCAGCTGGCGGGGGACCGGCGAGGGCTGTGCGGGCGGCGCGGACCGCGACGCCGCCGTTCCCGCCGCTGTCCCCGGTGCCGCACTCGCCGGGGTGTCCGCCGGCTCCCCCGGCTTCCCGGACCGTCCCCGCCGGACGGCCCCCGCGCCGCCCGTACCGTCCGTTCCGTCCTGCGCGCCGAACGCCGCTCCCCGGAGGATCCGCCGGTGCAGCTCGCGCAACTGCGCCCCCGGCGCGACGCCCAGGTCGTCGCCCAGCCTGCGGTACGCCTCGCGGTAGCAGGCCAGCGCGTCCGCGCGCCGTCCTTGCCCCGCGAGCGCGAGCATCCGTCTTCGGTACAGGTCCTCGCGGTGGGGCTGCCGGACGAGGAGCGGATCGACCTCCTCGAGCACCCGTTCGTACTCGCCCAGGGCCAGCCGCGCGTCCAGCAGGGCCTCCACGGTCCGCCACCGCTCCTCCTCCAGCCCCTGGCGCGCGGCTGGGACGAAGGGCTCCGAGCAGCCGCTGAGCGCCGTGCCGCGCCAGCAGCCGAGGGCGGCGGAGAGCAGCTCCGCCGCCCGGCCGAACCGGCCCGCCTCCGCTTCGCCACGGCCCCGGGAGACGTGGTCGCGGAAGACGGCGAGGTCGATGGTGTGTGCTCCGGACCTGAGCAGATAGCCGCCGTCGGTGGTCACCAGAGCCTCGCGCTCCGCGCCGCCCGCGTCCGCCCGCAGCCGCCGCCGCAACCCGCTGACCAGGTTGTACACCTGGGCGCGGGCACTGCCGGGAGGCTCCTCCCACAGCAGGTCGACGATGCGGTCGTGGGGGAGCACGTATCCGGTGTTGAGTACGAGAAGCGCCAGCAGGGACCTCTCGCGGCCCGCGCGCGGGCCCAGCCGTGCGCCGTCGTGCCGTATCTCCACCGGCCCCAGGATTCCCAACTGCACTCGCACGAGCCCCTTCCGCGTACCGGACGGCCGCGGTCGGCCGCCGAGACCGGTGGGCCATACCTTCCCCGGCGGTCATGGCATGTACACGAAAGCGAGGTGTCGGCTCGTCGGGGCCCGGGAACACCCGTGCCGGACCGTGCGCCGGGCCTTCCCCGGACCGGCCGGCCTCCGGCCGGCGGAGTCTCATCCGCGTTCGCGCAGGGTGCACCTCCGGTTCGGCGGCCCGGAGGGTCCGCCGGTCGTCGAGGAGCCGGGCGTGACTCTCGTCGACGCGGCGAACGCCACCTCGCCCGCGCCCCCGTTCACCGCCCGTGTGATCGCCCTGGCCGACCGTGGCCCGGCGCTCGTCCACGCCCGCAACTCCCCTCTCCGGCGGAACAGGAGCACGATGCGGATGGGCGGGGACGCCACTGGGGTGGTGGAGTGCCGGCGCGCTGGTGGGTGCCCGGCTCGGCCGGGCGTACGCCCTCGTGGCCGCGGCCCCGGGCGCGATCCGGCGCCGGGGCGTGGACACCCGCCGCCAAACACCCTCGAAGGGCTCCTGTACGCGCTGCCCCGGTACCGCTGCCTCGTCGATGCCCGGCGGCCGGCCGCCGCCCTCGGCGACGCCCCTCCCGTGCCCCGCACATCGCCCTGGTTCGGCCACGCCCCGCTCGCCCCGGCCCACCTGGCCGGCGGCGACGGCGCCGTCTTCGGCAAGGACATGAGGCCACCCCGACTGGGCGCCGGGCGCCCCTGCGCAGGAGGCGACCCGATGAGCGCGCCGCTGACCGTCACCCACACCCACGGTGAGCGGATCTCCGTCGCCTGCGGCGGAGTGGAGCTGATGGCTTATGTGCACCGGCCCGACCCGGACGCCTTCGAGTCCCGCAAACCGTACGCCCACCCGCTGCGCACCCTGGCCGGCCGCACCGTCACCGGTCACCGGCCCAGCGATCACCGCTGGCACAAGGGGCTGCAGATGACCGCCAGCCATCTGTCCGGGCGGAACTTCCGGGGCGGCGATTCCTGCGTCCACGGCCGCGGTTACCCGCCGCTGCGCGACAGGGTGGGGTGGATGCGGCACGACGGCTTCGACGCGGTGGAGGTCCTCGGCCCGGAGGGGGACCGGGTGCGCACGGCCGAACGGCTGACGTGGATCGAGAACGGCGGGCGGGAGCGGGCCCGCGAGACGCACACCGTCGAGGTGCACTCCGCCGAGCCCGAGGAAGGCGCCTGGGCGCTGGACTGGTCGGTCCACCTCACCAACATCCGCGCCGAGCCGCTGGTGTTCGGATCCCCGACCACCGCCGGACGCGAGATGGCCGGCTGCACGGGTCTCCACTGGCGCGGGCCGCGCGACTTCACCGGCGGCGACGTCCTCGGCCCCGGCGGCCGGGGCGGGAAGGGGTAGGCCGGCGCCGCGGCCATGATGGGTACCCGGGCCTCCTGGCTGGCCTTCACCGCCGAACGCGACGCGGCGGACGCGCACAGCACCCTGGTCTTCGCCCACGCGCCCGGGAACGCCGACGCGATCCACGCCTCCCACTGGTTCGTGCGCTCCGAGCCGACCCCGGTGGTGGCCTTCTCCTGGGCCTTCTTCGAGGAGTTCGAGCTGCCGCCGGGCGAGAGCTTCGCCTACCGCTACCGCGTGGTCGTCGCGGACGGCGCGTGGGACGGCGACCGGGTGGAGTCCTGGCTCAGGGCGCACGGGCGGTGAGCGAGTGGCGCGTCCGCGAGACGGCGCGCCGGTGCGTCCGTCAGGTGCGCGACTCCAGGTCGCGCCGGGTGTCGTCGCCGTACACGCCCTCCTCGTCGCCCCGGACGCCGTACCACTGCTGATAGCGGGCCACGGCCTCGGTGACCTCGGCGTCGTAGCGGCCGTCGACCTCGCCGCCGGGGTAGATGCCCTGGATCTGCCGCAGCCGCCGCTGGAGTTCCTCCACCTCCGGACCGCTGTCGCCCTCCCGCAGCATGCCGGGGACGGGGCGCCGAGACTGCTGGGAGGCGGGGTTGGGCGGCGGCGTGGCGGACGCCGACGGTGTGCGGACAGGCCGTGCGGGCCCGGACGGCGTCCCGTCCGGGGCGGACGGGACGGACGGGGACGCGGAGGGAGCGGACGGCCCGGGGGCCGGCGCGCCGGACGCGGAGGGCGGGCCGTCCGCCGCGGAGACCGTCCGCTGCGGAGAGGGCGGCGGGCCGCCGGACAGCGGTGGGCGGGGGTCGGTGGGCGTCAGGACACCGGAGGCCACCAGCAGGGTCGCCAGAGCGGAGCCGATCGCGCCGGTGGTCAGGACCAGGGCGGTGGTGCGCGGGCCGCGGCGCCCTGTCAGGAAGCCCGTGCGCGGCTCGGGGGGTGCGACGGAGCAGGCCGGACCGTCCGGGCCGCCCCGGTGGGAGCCGCCGGCCTCCGCGTCCCGGATCCCGGCCGTGTCGCCGCCCCCGGCCGCGCCGCCACCGGACCGCTGTGGTGCGCCTTGCGCCGGACGGTCCCACGGGCCCAGGGACCGCGGCTCCCCGGCAGCCGGACGGCGCGACCGCGGCCTCGGGTCGGGACCCAACGCCATCTCCCCCTCCTGTTCCTCCTCCGCGCCCGCACGGCGGGGCGCGGAGGGGACCGCCGTGCGGGCGCGCGAACGCCTTGCGGCGGACGCGCACTCCACCGCGCCGCAGAGTACGCGATCGCTCACGGATGGTCCCCGGAGGGGACCTTACTCGGTCGCGGCCGCGCCGGAGCCGGTCGTGCGCGGGCGGCACACGGCTTCTTCACGTCTCCTCACGCCCCGGGACGTCCTCGGACGGGAGGAGGCGGTCAGGGGGCGCCGGAGGCGTCGAGGTAGACCCATGCGCCGGCGTGGCGGACGAAGCGGCTGTGCTCCTCCATGACCCCCTCGCGCCCCCGCTCGGTGAAGTGGGCGCGGAAGGAGACGGTCCCCTCGGTGTGGAAGGGGCTGCCGCCGGCGGAGCCGAGGATCTCCAGACGCCGCCACCGGGTACGCGGGTCCGGCTCCAGCCGCTCCGGCGCGGTGCCCGGATGCCAGGTCCGCAGCAGATACGCCCGGTCGCGGACGGCGAAGGCGCTGTAGCGGGAACGCATCAGGGCCTCGGCGGTGGGGGCGGCGGCCGGCCCCCGGTGGAACCGGCCGCAGCAGCCGGCGTAGGAGGAGGGCAGCCCGCACGGGCAGGGCGCGCCGGGGGAGAGGGCGGGGGAGGCGGATGGAGCCTTCTGGCGCGGACGGGATCGGCGTCGGGACATGCCTCAATGGTGACCGCCGCGCCGGCTCCGGCGCGCTCGGGGGCGCCGGTGCGGGGTACGCCGGGCCGGTCCTCCGTGTTTTCCGGCGGGGTACCGGGGAGACGGTCCCTGCTGTCGGCACACGGCAGGGACCCGGAAGGTCCCGGAAGGCATGGAAAGGGGCGCGTATGCCGCGACAGGACGGCGGGAAGCGGCCGCCGAAGAGGCCCGGAGGGCGGCGTGCCCGGCTGCCCCGCCCGGTGTACGAGAGGGAACTGCTCCGGCTCCAGGAACAGTTGGTGATGATGCAGGAGTGGGTGCGCTCCACCGGCGCCCGGCTGGTCGTCGTCTTCGAGGGGCGTGACGCGGCGGGCAAGGGGGGAGCCATCAAGCGCGTCACCGAGTACCTCAACCCGCGCGTGGCCCGTATCGCCGCCCTGCCCGCGCCCACCGAACGCCAGCGCACCCAGTGGTACTTCCAGCGCTACGCCGAGCAGCTTCCGGCGGCCGGCGAGATCGTGCTGTTCGACCGCAGCTGGTACAACCGCGCGGGCGTCGAGCGCGTCATGGGGTTCTGCACGGAGGAGGAGCACGCGCGCTTCCTGCGCCAGTGCCCCGTCTTCGAGCGGCTGCTGATCGAGGACGGCGTCCTGCTGCGCAAGTACTGGTTCTCCGTGAGTGACGAGGAGCAGGAGAGGCGGTTCCGGTCGAGGCTGGAGGACCCCATGCGGCGCTGGAAGCTGTCCCCGATGGACCTGGAGTCCCGGGTCCGCTGGGAGGCGTACTCGCGGGCCAAGGACGAGATGTTCGCCCACACCGACACCCCCGAGTCCCCCTGGTACGTCGTCGACGCGGACGACAAGCGGCGGGCGCGGATCAACATGATCGCCCATCTGCTGTCCGGCGTTCCGTATCACGAGGTCGAGCCGCCCCGGCTGAGCCTGCCGCCCCGGCCGCCGTCCACCGGCTACCGGCGGCCGCCGAGGGAGACGCAGACCCTGGTGCCCGACCACGCCGCGACCCTGGAGGGGGCCGGGCGGGAACGGGACGGCGCGTAGCGGCGCCCACGCCGTGTGCCCGGCGTACGGGGGTTCCGCCGGGCACACGGGGCCTGCCGGAGGCCACCCGCCTCTCGCGGGCTCCGATTGCGCGGTGCGCGGTGCGCGGTCTCGCTCCGCTTCTCCGCGTCCGGTGGCCGCCTCCGACGGCCACCACCAGGACACCGGGCACGGGGCCGGGGCGGCAGGGCCGAGGGTCCCCCGCTCCGGGGCCGGCCGGCCCCGGAGCGGGGGCGGGGAGGTCCTACCCTTGGAGACATGAGCGGGGCCGCGGTCACCCTGTTCCTCTGCGGTGACGTGATGCTCGGCCGGGGCGTCGACCAGATCCTCCCGCACCCCGGTGATCCGGCGCTGCGCGAGGCGTACGTCCGTGACGCCCGCACCTACGTCGAGCTGGCGGAGGCGGTCAACGGCCCGGTTCCCCGGCCGGCCGGCTTCGAGTGGCCTTGGGGCGATGCGCTCGCGGCGATCGACGGGGCCGCCCCCGACGCCCGGATCGTCAACCTGGAGACCGCCGTCACACGCAGCGGCGCGTTCGCCCCGGGCAAGGGCGTCCACTACCGGATGAGTCCCGCCAACATCCCCTGCCTGCCGCCCGCCCGCCCCGATGTCTGCGGCCTGGCCAACAACCACGTCCTGGACTTCGGCCGCCCCGGCCTGGAGGAGACGCTCGACGCCCTGGCGGGCGCGGGAACCGCCGCGGCGGGGGCGGGGCGGGACCTCACCGCCGCGCGGCGGCCCGTGCCCGTACCCCTGGAAGGCGGGCGGCGGGTGGTGGTCCTGGCCTTCGGCATGCCCTCCAGCGGCATACCGCCGTCCTGGTCCGCCGGCCCCGGCCGGCCCGGCGTGGACGTCGTGGACGAGCCCTCGCCGGCCGCCGCTGCCGCCGTGACCGAGCGCATCCGCCGGATCAGGCGGCCGGGGGACGTCGTGGTCGTCTCGGTCCACTGGGGACCGAACTGGGGCTACGAGGTCTCCCGCGAGGAGACCGGCTTCGCGCACGCCCTGATCGACGGCGGCGCGGACGTCGTCCACGGTCACTCCTCGCACCATCCCCGTCCCCTGGAGGTGTACCGGGACAGGCTCGTGCTGTACGGCTGCGGCGACCTCGTGAACGACTACGAGGGCATCACCGGATACGAGCGGTACCGGGACGACCTGCGGCTGCTGTACTTCGTCCGGCTGGAGCCGGACGGCCGGACGGCCGGAGTGCGGATGGTGCCCCTCCAGGCGCGGCGGATACGGCTGTGCCACGCCTCGCCGGAGGACGCCGGGTGGCTGCGGGCGGTCCTGGACCGCGCCGGCCGCGGCCTGGGCTCGCGCGTCGACCGGGAGCCGGACGGGGCGCTCGCCCTGCGGTGGTGACGGGAAAGGCGGCCCGGGAGCGCTTCCGTGCTCCCGCGTGCCGGTCGAAGCGCGGGAGCGTACGTGCGGCGCGGGCGCGAAGCCTCGTGACCGGGGCCGGTCGCGGCCCGGTACGGCATCGCGGTCACCCCGTCGGCGGCTTTCGCCGCCGACGGGCTCCGGGCCCCCAAGCCGTACGTCTCGCCCCCGTCCGCCCGGGGCCGGAGGAGGCGTCCGCCGCGCGGCCCCGCTGACGGAGGCGCCGGCAGCCCCTCGCGGGCCCGGCCGGTGCCGCCGGGTCCGGCCGGAGGGGCCGTCCGCGGGTTCCCGGGGGCAATGTGGGCGGCGGCCACCGGCGCGGCGGCGACCCTGTGGCTCCGGCATGTTCGAGTGACCTGCGTCACGCCCTACGGTACCGGCATTGATTGTCAGGTCCCTTTCAGGCGTAAGGACCCCCCTCATGAGAGCCATGAACCTCCTGCGCCGCGCGGGTGTGCTGCTGGGCACGCTCGCGCTGGCGTTCACCGGACTGTCCGCCGCCCCGGCGGCGGCCGCAGACCTCGAACGCGTCACCGGCTTCGGTTCCAATCCGGGCGCGCTGACCATGTACCGCTACGTCCCCGACGACCTGCCGGCCGACGCCCCGGTCGTCCTCGTCCTGCACGGCTGCACCCAGGACGCGCCCGGCTTCGTGACGACCTACGGCTGGCGCACGTACGCCGACAGCCGCGGCTTCGCGCTCGTCGCCGCCCAGCAGGAGACGGGCAACAACAGTTCCCGCTGCTTCAACTGGTTCCAGAGCGGCGACACCTCGCGCGGGCGCGGCGAGGCCCTGTCGCTGCGCCAGATGGTCGGCCATACCGTGAGTGCGGTGGGCGCCGACCCCTCCCGGGTGTACGTAGCCGGGTTCTCCGGCGGCGGCGCGATGGCCGCGAGCGTGCTCGCCGCCTACCCGGACGTGTTCGCGGGTGGCGCGGTGCTGGCCGGTGTGCCGCACGGCTGCGCCACCAGCATGGTCGGGGCGTTCGGCTGCATGAACCCCGGTGTGTCGAAGACCGCCGCCCAGTGGGGCGACCTGGTCCGCGTCCAGAATCCGGGGTACGGCGGCCCGTGGCCGTCGGTCGCCGTCTGGCACGGCACCTCCGACACCACGGTCGCCCCGGCGAACGCGGACGAGCTGGTGAAGCAGTGGACGAACGTGCACGGCACGGACGCCACCGCGGACGGCTCGGCCTCGCTGCCCGGAGGGGTGACGCGGAAGGACTACGGTTCCTCCGCCGGCACCGTCGTGCGGGACTACCGGGTCTCCGGCATGGGGCACGCCGTCCCGGTGCGCCCGTCCGAGGGCTGCGGCACGACGGGCTCGTACACCGCGGACCTGATGTGCTCGACGGCGTACGTCACCGCCGACTGGGGCCTGGGCGACGCCGACCCGGGAGACCCGGGAGACCCCGGCGACCCGGGGACGCCCGCCTGCTTCACGGCGAGCAACTACACCCATGTGCAGCAGGGCCGCGCCACCGTCCGCTACGGGTACACCTACGCGGTCGGTTCCGGTGACGCGCTGGGGCTGTGGAACATCTACACCGTCACCTCCCTCACCGAGACCGAGCCCGGCTGGTACGAGCGGACGGCCTCCTGCAGCTGAGAGGCCCGCCGCGAGCCCGCCGTACGCCCACCGGCCCGCCCGGGGGCGTACGGCGCTCCGGGCGCGGGCGTGAGTGCGGCCCGGCCGCACGGCTCCGGGCGGCGCCCCCCGGGAACCTCTGGTATGCCTTTAATGCCGCGAACTTCTCGAATTTCGCGGGTGCCGCTTTAACGGGACAAGGCGAACTGGAGATCATCGTGTCCGAACGCAACACGCTCGCCCGCAGCCTGCACGATCTGGGCATGGGCGCATGGTTCGGCGGCTCCCTGATGGGCGCCGTGGGGCTGAACGGCGTCGCCAGGGAGTGGGAGGACGCCGCGACCGGCGACAGGATCGCGAGCATCGGATGGGCGAAGTGGACGCCGGTCAACGGACTGGCCATCGCCGCCCACCTCGCGGGCGCCGTCTCCCTGCTGGCGTCCAACATGTACCGCGTGGAGCACCAGCGGGGAGTGGGGGCCTCCTCGGCGATCAAGACCATCCTGACCGGCGCGGCCCTGGCGGCCACCGCCTATGGCCGCGTCATGGGCAAGAAGCTGGAGATGGCCACCTCCACCGACCCGGACAAGGCGGCCGGGGCCCAGCACCACCCGGCCTCCATGGAGGACGCCGAGCGGCAGCTGCGCTGGGCCCAGTGGAGCATCCCCGTACTGACCGGCGCGCTCACCGTCGTCAGCGCTCTCCAGGGCGAGCAGCAGAAGCCGGTCGAGCAGAAGGCGGGGATGCTGCGCAAGGTCGCCGCCCGGCTGGACATGGGCTGATACCGGTCGGTGGGCCGCACGGTGTGTCAGTGGCCGGCGGCGTTCGCCACGAGGCCGCCCCGCGCGGCCGCCGGCGTACCGCCGCGGGCCAGCGCGCGCTGCCGGTGGTCGCTGGGCGAGATGCCGTAGGCGATGCGGAAGGCGCGGCTGAAGGCGGAGGGGTCGGTCAGACCCCACCGGGCGGCGACGGTGTGGACGGGCGTGCGGCGCAGGGCGGGGTCGGACAGGTCCTGCCGGATGCGCCGCAGCCGCTGGTCGCGCAGGAACGCCGAGACGGTGGAGCCCTCGTCCCGGAACAGCCGGTGCAGGTGGCTCAGTGAGATGTGGTGCGCCGCCGCGATCGCGGGCGGGGACAGACGCGGGCCTGATCGTCGAACGCGCCCTCACCGCGAGACTGGTGGACGAGGCGACCGGCGAGCCCGGAGGGCTGCCGCTGATGTCCCACGTCCTGCTGGAGACCTGGCGCCGGTGCCGCGGACGCGCGCTGACCCTGGCGGCCTACGAGGCCGCCGGCGGCATACGCGGCGCCATCGCCCAGGCCACCGAGGACCTCTACACCCGGCTGGACCCCGGCCAGGCCGCCGCCGCCCGCGCGATCCTGCTGCGGCTGGTCAACCCCGGCGAGGGAGTGCCCGACACCCGGCGGCCCACCGGCCGCGGCGAGTTGGGCGCGGACGGCGCGGGCCCGTCTGGTCACCCTCGACGGCTCGACGGTCACCCTGGCGCACGAGGCGCTGATCGCGGCGTGGCCCCGGCTGCGCGGCTGGACCGAGGCGGACCGGCGGCGGCTGCTCGTCCACCGGCAGCTGACGGAGGCCGCGCAGGCCTGGCACTCCCTGGACCGCGACGTGGGAGCCCTCCACCGGGGCGCCCGGCTCGCGGCCGCCCGGGACCGGCTCGGCGGCGCGGGGGCCGGCCTCACCGCGCTGGAGCGGGATTTCCTGCTGGCCAGCGAGGCCGCCGAGGTGGCGGCCGAGGTCTGCCGGGCGAGGCGGACCCACCGATGGTCCGAACTGGTCTCGGACCTGCCCGCCGCCCCCTGCCCGTGAGGCGTCACGGGCAGGAGGGCCGTGCGGCCCTTTACGTGGATGTCATGTACGGATAAATTCTTCACTGCAACAACTTGCGGAAAGATTCCGGCAGTTGCTTCAACCCTGCCGTTTCGGTACCGCCGTTTCAACTCTGTCGTTTCACCGCACTGCCCGGCCGGATCCCGAGGCGCGTCAGGGTCCGGTCCTCACGGGGGCCGCGCGGATACGCCGGTATCCGCGCAGCCGACGACCGCCGCGGCTTCGGGAGCCGCGGCCCTGCTCTGGAGACGCGCTTGAAGATCAGTAAACCCCCACCACTGCGGCACTCGCTGACGGCGGCCGTCCTGGCGAGCGGCCTGCTGGCCCTGCCGGCGGTGGCACCGCCGGGCGAGACCGGTCCCGAGGCCGTGCCCGTCGCGGCGGAGGCCGGGAACACCGCGACGGTCTTCTATCACACCGGGACCAGGGACTGGCCCGAGTACAACCTGCACTGGGCGCCGGACGGCGGGCAGTGGACGACCGTGCCGGGGACGGCGATGGAGGCGGCCTGCACGGACTGGGTGAAGAAGACCGTCGAACTGGGCGCCGCGTCCGGGCTGCAGGCCACCTTCAACGACGGCTCGGGGACCTGGGACAACAACGGCGGGCAGAACTACGACCTGGGCACCGGGAACATCACCGTCAGGGACGGCGTGGTCGCCCACTCCGACCCCTGCGCGGGCGCCGGTCCCGACCCGGGCGAGGGGGACGGCGAGGGGAGCACCGCCACGGTCTACTACTCGACGGCCGCCCTGGGCTGGTCCACCGCCAACATCCATTACCGGCCGGACGGCGGCGTGTGGACCGAACCGCCAGGCGCCGGCATGGAGGCCGCCTGCACCGGATGGTGGAGACACACCGCGGACCTGGGCGGCGCCACCTCGATGAAGGCCGCCTTCAACAACGGCAACGGGGTCTGGGACAACAACAACGGGGCCGACTACACCATCTCCGCGGGAGTCGCCACCGTCGAGAACCGGACCGTCACCGAGGACGCCGCGGACCCGTGCGCCGACGAGGAGCCCGACACACGGGCCCCCACCGCGCCCGAGGGGGTGACCGCGAGCGCCGACGGCACCTCGGTGGTGGTCACCTGGGAACCGTCCACCGACGACCGGGGAGTCACCGGCTACCAGGTGACCCGCACCGGCGGCGCCGAGGGCACGGTCGTCACCGACGTCGGCTCCACCGTCCTCTCCGACACGGATCTGGAGGAGAGGACCGCCTACGCCTACACCGTCAGGGCCGTGGACGCGGCGGGCAACCTCTCGGCCCCCTCCACCGAGGCCGGGGCCACCACCGGCGAGAAGCCGCCCGCGCCCGCCCGGGGGAGGCCGCTGGGCACCGACCCGCGCAAGGATCCGATCTACTTCGTCCTCACCGCCCGCTTCAACGACGGCGACGCCTCCAACAACCGCGGCGGGAACCAGCACGAGGAGTCCGGCAACGCCGCCAACGACGACCCCATGTTCCGCGGCGACTTCAAAGGGCTGATCGACCGGCTCGACTACATCAAGGGGCTCGGCTTCTCCGCCGTGTGGATCACCCCCGTGGTCCTCAACCGCTCCGACTACGACTACCACGGCTACCACGGCTGGGACTTCTACCGGGTGGACCCCCGCCTGGAGTCCGCCGGCGCCTCCTACCAGGATCTGATCAACGCCGCCCACGCCAAGGGCATGAAGATCTACCAGGACGTGGTCTACAACCACTCCTCCCGCTGGGGCGCCAAGGGACTGTTCACCCCGACCGTCTACGGGGTGCGCGACAGCCAGTGGAGCTGGTACTACGACGAGCCGAACGAAGGGTTCGAGTACGACGGTCTGACGGTGGACCCGAAGTCCGGCAGGGCCCACTACAACGGGGACCTGTGGTCGACCGCGGAGCCCGCCGGCAACACCTGCCTGAACTGGGGCGAGCCGACCGGCGCCAGGAGCCCGGAGGGGTACACGATCTACAACTGTCAGTGGCCCAGCCCCACGTCAGGCATGTTCCCCCGGGCCCTGTACCACGACTGCTGGATCGGCAACTGGGAGGGCGAGGACTCCCGTTCCTGCTGGATCCACGAGGACCTGGCCGACTTCGACACCGAGAGCGCGGCCGTGCAGAACCACTTGATCGGCGCCTACAACAAGTACATCGACATGGGCGTGGACGGCTTCCGCGTCGACACGGCCGTCCACATTCCGCGCACCACCTGGAACCGCCGCTTCCTGCCGGCCATCCAGGAGCGCGTCACGCAGCGGTTCGGCGCGGAGGCCGCGAAGAACTTCTTCGTCTTCGGCGAGGTCGCCGCGTTCGTCAACGACAAGTGGAACCGCGGATCGGTCAACCACTCGGCGCAGTTCTACACCTGGAAGGAACGCGAGGAGT
The DNA here is from genome assembly GCF_043660855.1 of Streptomyces shinuiensis. Taxonomy (NCBI): domain Bacteria; kingdom Bacillati; phylum Actinomycetota; class Actinomycetes; order Kitasatosporales; family Streptomycetaceae; genus Streptomyces; species Streptomyces shinuiensis. Next base: position 5,449,144 of record NZ_JBIHML010000001.1, read on the forward strand.
ACAGCCCCGACGACGCCGAGGCCGCGCTGGAGATGTACGAGTGGGAGCAGGCGCAGGGCCCGGCCGGCCAGCCCACATCGGACAACGCATTCCTGCACGGCAACGCCCACCACGCCCCGGACCACAGCCGGTTCTCGGGCATGAACGTCATCGACATGCGCATGCACATGAACTTCGGCGACGCCCGGAACGCCTTCCACAACGGCAAGGACTCCGACGACAGTTACAACGACGCCACGTACAACGTCGTCTACGTCGACAGCCACGACTACGGGCCCAACAAGAGCGGCGAGCGCTACACCGGCGGCACCGACGCCTGGGCGGAGAACATGTCGCTGATGTGGACCTTCCGCGGCATCCCCACCCTGTACTACGGCTCGGAGATCGAGTTCCGCAAGGGGGCGGAGATCGACTGCGGGCCCAGCTGCCCGCTGGACACCACCGGCCGCGCCTACTACGGCGACCACCTCGCCGGAAGCATCACGGCCTCGGACTTCTCCGAGGTGGAGTCGGCCACCGGGGCGGTCGCCGAAACCCTGGACAAGCCGCTGGTCAGACATGTGCAGCGGCTCAACCGGATCCGGCGCGCGGTGCCGGCGCTGCAGACGGGCCAGTACTCCACCGAGGGGGTCAGCGGCGAGATGGCCTTCAAGCGCCGCTACACCAGCGGCTCCACGGACAGCTTCGCGCTGGTCACCGTCACCCACGGCGCCACCTACACCGGCATTCCCGACGGCACCTACACCGACGCCGTCACCGGGGACACCCGGCAGGTCACCGACGGCAGGCTGGCCGTGGACGCCCCGGGCAAGGGCAATCTGCGCGTCTACGTCCTGAACGGCACCGGGAGGATCGGAACGGACGGTCCCTATCTGAAGTAGCGCCGCCGGAAGGAACGCCTTCGGGCCGGACAGGGTGCCGCACCCCGCCCGGCCCGAAGGCGTTTGTCCCGGCCACCGGCTTGGCCGAGGATGGGAGCGGACGGCCGTCCCGGCACGGGGCGGTACCGCGAACGGCGCACCCCGGGGAGAGGCATGCACATCCGTGTCCTGGGAACCGTGGCCCTGGCTCCCGGTCCCCTCACCGCCGGCTCCGAGCCGCCCGGGGCGCTGGTCGCCCCCCGGGTACGCCGTCTGCTCGCGGCCCTCGTCGTACGGTCGGGCGCGGTGGCCTCGTCCGACTGGCTGGCCGACGCGGTCTGGGGCGACCGGCAGCCGGTCCACGCGGAGGCCGCGCTGCACAACCTGGTGAACCGCCTGAGGACGGCCCTCGGCAACCGCGGGGCCCGCGACGTCCTGCTCACCCGCCCGCCCGGCTACGTGCTGAACCCGGCCCCCGGGGAACTCGACGCCCTGCTCTTCACCGAACTGGCCGAGTCCGGGCGGCGTCGCCTCGCCGACTCCCCGGCGGCGTCCGCCGAGGACCTGGACGCGGCCCTGGCCCTGTGGCACGGCCGCGCCTACGGAGAACTCGGCGACGAGCCGTTCGCCATGGCCGAGGCCGCCCGGCTGGAGGAACTGCGGGTGGCGGCGGCCGAGGACCGCGCGGAGGCGGCGCTCGCCCTCGGCGACACCGCCGGGGCCGTCGCCCTGCTGGAACCCCTGGTCGCAGGCTTCCCCCTGCGGGAGCGCCCCCGTGCCCAGCTCATGGTCGCGCTCTACCGCGCCGGAAGGCAGTCCGACGCGCTCGACGTCTACCGCGCCCACCGGCGGACGGTGCGGGAGGAGACCGGGCTGGACCCCTCGCCGCCGCTGAGGAGCCTGGAGGCCGCGGTCCTGCGGCAGGACCCGTCCCTGGACCGCTGGACGAACCTCGCCGCGAACGGCGCCTCCCCGGCGCCGCCTCCCGCCACCGCATCCCCTCCCGCCAGAACCGCCGCGCCCGGCGGCCCGGCGGCAGGCCACCGCGGCGCCGTCCCCGGCGGCGCGATCGAGCTGATAGGCCGCGACCGCGCCGTGGACGAGCTCGGCTCGCTGCTGCGCACCGACCGGGTGCTCACCCTGTTCGGCCCCGGCGGCGTGGGCAAGACACAGCTCGCCCTGGCGGTCGCCAGGCGCGCGGAGGCGGAGAACCGGTACCCGGACGGGGTCCGGATGGTGGAGCTGGCGTCCGTACCGTCCTCGGCGCCGGTCGCCGACGTGGTGGGCACCGCCCTGTCCCTGCGCCCCCGCGCGGGCGCCGATCCCCTGGACCGCCTCACGGAGTACCTCCAGGAACAGCGGGCCCTGCTCGTCCTGGACAACTGCGAGCACGTCGTGGAGCAGACGGCGTACCTGGTGGAGGCGCTGGTCTCCGGATGCCCCGGCCTCACCGTGCTCGCCACCTCCCGGGAACCACTGGCCATCACCGGCGAGCGCGTCTACCCGGTGCCGCCGCTTCCGGTCCCGGAACCCGGCGACCGCCCGGGAGGGGGGCCGCTCTCCCCGGCCGAGCGGCTCTTCCACGTCCGTGCGCGCGCCGCCTCACCGGGCTTCGCGGTGGACGACCCGGAGACGGCCGCGGCGGTGGCCGCACTGTGCCGCAGGCTCGACGGCGTTCCGCTGGCCATCGAGCTCGCGGCGGGGCGGGTGCGGTCCATGACGCCGTCCGAGCTGCTGGCCGGGCTGTCGGCCAGGTTCGACCTGCTGCGCGGCACCTACCGGCGGACGGCGGAGCGGCACCGCACCCTGCTGGCCACCGTGGACTGGTCGTACGCCCTGCTGACCGAAGAGGAGCAGGAGCTGTTCGCCCGGCTGTCCGTCTTCAGCGGGGGGTTCCGCCTCGCCGACGCGCAGGCGGTCTCGGGGCTGGACCGGGCGGAACTGGCGGACGGCCTGGCCGCCCTGGTGGACAAGGCCGTGATCCAGGCGTCCGCCGGCCCCGGCACCACCGCGACGACCTACACCATGCTGGAGACGCTGCGCTCCTACGGCCAGGACCGGCTCAGGGAGCGCGGGGACGCCGATGTCACCCTCCGCGCGCACGCCGGCTACCTGATGGGGCTGCTGGACGAGAGCCGCCCCCGGATGGCGGGGGCCGAGTGCGGCCACTGGGTCCGTGAGGTGGCCCGGCACCTGGACGACCTGCGCGCGGCCCACGAATGGGCCCTGGAGCACGACCCGGGCGTCGCGGCGGAACTCGTGTGGAGGCTGCGGGACTGGGCGGAGCTGCAGAGTCTCGGCGAGGTCTTCTCCTGGGCCGGCAAGACGATACGGCGCTGCGCCGGGGCACCGCCCGCGGACGGGGCCCTGCTGGGGCGGGTGGCGTCCGTCGCGGCCAGGGGGGCGATCCTCAAGGGTGCGCTGGAGGAGGGGGCCGCCCTGGCCGAACGGGCCCGGGCCCTGCTGCCGCCGGACGACCCGGCCCAGATCGGCCTGGCGGAGACCCTGGGCGACGCGGCGTTCTTCAGCGGCCGGCTGGCCGAGGCGCGGGAGACCGCCGGCCGGGCCAGGATCCTCGCGGAGCGGCTCGGGGAGGAGTTCCGGGTCTACACCACCTGGAGCGTGGAAGCCCTGGCGCTGGCCTACGGCGGGGACCGGGAACGGGCGGTGGAGCAGGCGGAGGAGATGGTCCGGCGGGCGTCCTGCCCGCTGATGCTCGCCTGGTCCCACTACGTCCTCGCCGAGGCGCTGCCCGAGGACGAGTGGGACAGGGCGGGCCCGCTGCTGGAGGACGTGGTCCGCAGGGCCCGCGAGCTGGGGGACCGCTTCCTGGCGGGGGTGGCCCTGGTGTCCGCCGCCTCGATGCGGGCGCGCACCGGGCACGCGGCCGAGGCCGTACCGCTCTTCCGCGAGGTGCTGGACCACTGGCACCGCTCCGGCAACTGGACGCAGCAGTGGACCTCGGTCCGGGGGGTGGTCGACGTCCTGGTGCGGCTCGGCCGCGACGAGGACGCGGCCCTGCTGCTGGGTGCGCTGCGGAACCGGACGAGCGCGGCGCCGGTGTACGGCTCGGACGCGGAGCGGCTGGGCGGGGCGGAGCGGCTGCTCGCCGGCCGTCTCGGCGAGGTCCGCTTCGCGGAGCTGACCACCAGGGGTATGGCCACCACGGACGCGGGCGCGCTGCGCGCCGCGCAGGAGGCGCTCGCCCGTGTGGAGGAGGACACCGCCTCCCGGAGACGCGGCATCCCGACCACCACCTTCCGGGGGACGGCTGACAGCGAGGTGAAAGCGGGCTGACAGGCGCTCCCGCGACGGTGGAACCGACAGCGTGTTCCGCACCGCACGAGGAGAGGGCCGTGAGCACCACCGAGTTCCCCGCCCCCGCCGACACCGTCACCACCGGTGACGACGACCGCCGGCAGGCCGACGCCGCCGCACTGGCGGAGACCCTGTTCGACGGCGTCAAGGCGAGCATGGACGTCCTGACGGTGTACCTGGGTGTCCGGCTGGGGTTGTACGAGGCACTGGCCGACGGCGAGGCCAGGACGCCCGGCCAGGTCGCCGAGCGGGCCGCCGTCCACCCCCGGTACGCCCGCGAGTGGCTCGAGCAGCAGGCCGCCGCCGGCGTGCTCGCCGTCGGCCGGGATCACGACGACCCCCGTCTGCGCTCCTTCCGCCTCCCGGCCGGGCACCGCGACGTCCTGCTGGACGAGGAGCACCCGGCCTACCTCGGCTCCGCCCCGCAGTTCCTCACCGGGATCGCCGACGTGCTCCCGAAGCTGCTGCGCTGCTACCGCACCGGGGACGGCGTCCCCTACGGGGCCTACGGCACGGCCGTCCGGCAGGGCATCGCGGGGATGAACCGCCCCGGGTACAGTTCGGCGCTGGCCTCCGACTGGCTCCCCGCCCTCCCCGATGTCCACGCCAGGCTGGCGGCCGGGGAGCGGGTGGACGTACTGGACCTGGGGTGCGGGTCCGGCTGGTCGGCCATCTCCCTGGCGCAGGCGTTCCCGAACGCGCGGATCACCGGGGTGGACCTCGACGAGCCGTCGATCGCCGACGCCCGGTCCCACGCCGCCCGGCAGGGCGTCGCCGACCGGGTCGCCTTCCACGTGGGCGACGCGGCGCGGTCCGGCCACGGCGGCTTCGACCTCGTGTGCGTCTTCGAGGCGCTCCACGACATGGCGGACCCGGTCGGAGTGCTGGCCTCGGTGCGCGAGAGCCTGCGCGAGGGAGGGGTGCTGCTCGTCGCGGACGAGAAGGTGAACGAGCGGTTCGAGGCCCCGGCCCCGGTGATGGAGCAGTTCGCCTACGCGGCGAGCGTCCTGCACTGCCTGCCCGCCACCAGGGCCGAGGGGGCGGTCGAGGACGCCGGTACGGTCCTGCGCCCGCCGACCGTGCGCGAGTACGGCCGGCGCGCGGGCTACCGCACGGTCGAACCGCTCGGCGTGGAGCACGGGATGTGGAACTTCTACCGGTTCGACGCGTGACCGCCGCGACGGCCCGGACAGCACCCCCGCAGGACACCGGAGAGGAGAGGACCGTGGACGCCGAAAGCGCCGCACTGGAGACCGGCTGGAAGCCCACGACCCCCGTCGGCGACACCCTGACCCGCCGCTACGTGTACAACCACGCCGACTGCGTCGACGCGATCGTCAGGGCCGCCGGAGGCCGCACGCTGCGCACCGACGCGTTCGCGGCGGCCGACCTGGGCAGGCCCAGCGGGCTGTACAACTCGGCCACCCTGCTCCAGCCCCTCGCCGGCCGGGACACCGCACGGGCGCTGGCCCCGATCGAGGAGTTCTTCGGGCAGGGCACCGGGCAGGTACTGCTGTGGAGCCCATGGCCCACGCCCGACCTGACCGAGTACGGCTGGAAGCTGTCCGGTCACCCCCCGCTGCTCCTCCGCCCGCCGGGAGAGCCGCCCTCGTTCCCGGACCGCGGGACGCGCGTGGTGCCGGTCGAGGACGCGGAGGGGGTGCGCGCCTGGGAGCGCACCGTCGTCGAGGGCTTCCCCTTCGACGACGTCCTCCCGCTGCTCCCCGGCGCCCTCCTGGACCCGGCGATCCTCGGCGACGAGCGGTTCCGGATGTGGCTCGCCCTGAAGGACGGCGTCCCCGCGTCGGCCGCCGCGCTGTTCACCGCGCACGGGATCGCGCAGTTCGTCTTCGGTGTCACACTCCCGCGGGCCCGCCGCGAGGGCCACTGGTACGCGCTGGTGAGGGAGCGGCTGAAGGCGGCCGGTCCGCTGCCGTCGGCGGCGCTGTTCAGCGACGACAGCCGGCCGGGTGCGGAACGGGCGGGCTTCCTGCCCCTGTCCCGGTTCACGCTCTGGTACCGGGACCGGCCGTGACGGGCGGCGTGGCCGGGGGCGCGGCGGGGCCGGGCGGACACGGACCGGAGAGATCCGGGAGAACAGGGAAGACCGAGAGATCCGACGGACGGAGGAGAGCGCCGATGCGCGCCCGACAGCCCGATGCCGAGGGCACCGCCGACCACGACGGTGTCGCCATCCACTACGAGGTCCACGGGGACGGGGACACCACGGTGCTGCTGCTCCCGGCCTGGGCCATCGTCCACAGCCGTCTGTGGAAGGCACAGGTCCCCTATCTGGCCCAGCACTACCGGGTCGTGGTCTACGACCCGCGCGGCAACGGCGCCTCCGGCCGTCCGGCCGACCCCGCCGCGTACGACGTGCGCGTCCAGGCCGGGGACGCGGTGGCCGTGCTCGACGCCGTCGGCGCGGACCGGGTGGTGCTGGTCGGCAACTCCTTCGGGACCGCCCTCGCCTACTTCCTGGCGGCCCTCCACCCGGAGCGGGTGCGCGGCGCCGTGATGATCGGCACCACCCTCAACGTCGAGGGCCGCGACGACTACCCGCTCGCCCGGGCGCTGCTGAGCTTCGACGAGGACCGGGGCACGGACGAGGGCTGGGACCGCTACAACCGGCACTCGTTCCACCGCGACTTCGCCGGTTTCGTCGAGTTCTTCGTCGGCCGGGCGTTCAACGACCCGCACTCGACCAAGCACATCGAGGACGGGGTCTCCTGGGGGCTGGAGACGACTCCGGAGACGCTCGCCGCGACGCTCTCCCCGCGGGTCGCGGTGCCGCCCGCCAGGACCGCGGAGGTGCTGCGCGCCATGGCGCCGCTGGTCCGCTGCCCGGTGCTGGTCGTGCACGGGGACCGGGACGAGATCACACCCGTGGAACTGGGCCGCTCCCTCGCCTCGCTGCTGGGCGCCGAACTGGTCGAGCTGCCCGGGGCCGGGCACTGCCCGCAGGCACGCCACCCGGTGCGGGTCAACCGGCTGCTGCGCCGGTTCGTCGACCGCACCGTGCCCGCCGCCGAGCGCGGTGCCGGGACCGGGACCGGCATCGCCGCGGACCGTCCGGCCGCCGGGGGACGGCAGGCGGGGGGCGAGGCGCTCCCGGCCGCCGGGACCGGACCGTCCGGGGCGCGGAACGCTTCCCGCGGCCCGTCGCGCCCGCCCCGCGTGCTGTACCTCTCCTCCCCGATCGGCCTCGGCCACGCCCGGCGCGACCTGGCCATCGCGGACGAGCTGCGCGCCGTGGTGCCGGACGCACACGTCGAGTGGCTCGCCCAGGACCCGGTCACCCGCGTACTGGCGGCCCGCGGGGAGCGCGTACATCCGGCGAGCGCCCTGCTGGCCAGCGAGTCGCGGCACATCGAGGCGGAGTCCTGCGGTCATGACCTCCACGTCTTCCAGGCGATGCGGCGCATGGACGAGATCCTCGTCGCCAACTTCATGACGTTCCTCGACGTCCTGGAGAACGACCGCTACGACCTGGTGGTCGGTGACGAGGCGTGGGAGGTGGACCACTTCCTCCACGAGGACCCGGCGGTCAAGCGCGCCCGCTTCGCCTGGCTCACCGACTTCGTCGGCTACCTCCCGATGCCCGGCGGGGGCGAGCGCGAGCGCCTGCTGACCGCCGACTACAACGCGGAGATGATCGGCCACATCGAGAACCGCCCCCGGGTGCGCGACGCCTCGCTGTTCGTCGGCGATCCCGAGGACGTCGTGTCCATGCCGTTCGGGCCCGGCCTGCCCGACATCCGGTCCTGGACCGAGGAGCACTACCGGTTCACCGGCTACATCACCGGGTTCGATCCGGTGGACGTCGGCGACCGGGAGGAGTTGCGCGCGGAGCTGGGCTACGCCCCCGGTGAGACCGTGGTGGTCGCCGCGGTCGGCGGCTCGGGGGTCGGCGCCTCCCTGCTGAGGCGCGTCATCGCCGCGCACCCGCTCGCCGCGGCGGACATCCCCGGTCTGCGCACCGTGGTCGTCACCGGTCCGCGGCTCGACCCGGACGCGCTGCCCGACGCGCCCGGCGTGGACAAGCGGGCGTATGTGCCGGACCTGCACCGCCACCTGGCCGCCTGCGACCTCGCCGTGGTGCAGGGCGGTCTCACCACCACCATGGAGCTCACCGCCTGCCGGCGGCCCTTCCTGTACTTCCCGCTCGGAAACCACTTCGAGCAGCAGTTCCACGTGCGGCACCGGCTCCGGCGGCACCGGGCGGGGCGCCCGATGGACTACGCCACGGCGACCCCGGAGGCCCTCGCCGCCGCCATGGCGGAGGAACTCACCCGCACCACGGCGGACTACCGGTCCGTCGGCGGCGAGGGGGCGCGCCGCGCCGCGGCCGCCCTCGCCGGTCTCCTGTGACGGACCCCCGCCCCCGGCCGGTGCCGGGCCGCCGGGGAGACGCGGCCCTCGCCGCGACGGGTGATGGAACACGGCGACGAAGACGCCGGAAAGAACAGAGCAGAGACAACGAGGAGCCACGACCATGAGCAGCACCCGTCCCCGGCCCGACGGCACCCCCGAACGACCCGCCCCGCCGACGACCGCGATACGCACCGACCTCGCCTTCGACCACGGAGCGGTCAGCCGCTTCAACGCCTGGTTCTTCTCCGCGTTCCGGGGTTATCTCAACCATGCCGCCCGGCACCACAAACAGTCCGCCTTCGGCGGCATCGGGGCCGACACGGTCCTGGAGATCGGTGCGGGCGTGCGACACGAGGTCGCACATTGCAAGTAGGACACGATAAGGAGGTTGGCTCTCTGAATTAGCCAATATCGCTGTCTCAGGTCAGTGCTCAAGACCTGTCCCCACCTCGGCGTGCGTCGTGAGTAATCGCGGGGTGCGAAGCCCGAGACAACAGGCCCAAGGGCTGCTGTTCCATCCAGGAGCCACAGGCCGGGGAAGGCCGAGCGGGTGAACGGAAGTGAACCCTCGTTGATGCCTCGTTACGATCAAGGCTCGTGGATGGGATGCGTAATGGGCCGTACAGGGCTGGCCGTTGAAAAGCGGCGAGTGCCGACCGATGAGCCAGTGTCGGTCGGGGGAGCACCACTGCTCCGGGGTATAGAGGGCACCCAAACCGGCCGCATCTTGCATGTGCGGAACGTGGAAACCCCGTTGGAGTCCAGACGTGCACACACCTGGTAAGCCGACCGCAAGGGAGGCCCAACTCTCCAGCGGGAATAGGAAGGCCCGAGAAGCGAAGGCCGGCAGCCGAAAGGAAACGGGAAACCGGATGAGGCGATGCGGCACCTCCGCCGATTGTCCGGATAACCGGCCGGATACAGGCTCCATGCCTGGCCCGAAAGGGAGCCCATGCGGGCCTGGTGAGTCTGCGAAGCAGACGATGACGACGACTCCGGAACCGATGGACAAGTTGGACGCTCCCGGGAACCGGGAAGCGAACGGACCTGACGACGAACTCTTCGATTGGCAGTCGGTTGACTGGAACACGGTCGAGGACGACGTACGGCGTCTGCGTCAGCGAATCTTCGCGGCATCGAGGAAAGGGGACCTGAAGAAGGTCCGCAACTTGCAGAAGCTGATGCTCCGCTCACGGTCGAACGCTCTGGTAGCGGTGAGACGTGTAACGGAGATCGATGCAGGGCGCAAGACCCCTGGAGTGGACGGGTACACCGTTCTGCGGGACAGGTCCAAGGCGGCTCTGGCCGAGTGGACACAGTCCCGGGTGGGAACCTGGAAGCCGATAGCGGTCAGGCGCGTGTATATCGCGAAGAGCAATGGGAAACAGCGCCCACTGGGCATTCCGGCGATCCGGGACCGGGCTATGCAAGCTCTGGTCCTGAACGCGCTGGAACCCGAATGGGAGGCGCGGTTCGAGCCGAGGTCCTACGGATTCCGGCCCGGCCGTGGCTGCCACGACGCGATCGAAGCCATCTTCCGCGTGACGAGGGGGCCCCTCTCCAAGCGCAGATGGGTGCTCGATGCTGACCTGGCAGCAGCGTTCGACCGCATCGATCACCAGCGCCTTGTCGCCTCGCTCGACACCTTCCCGGCCAGGGAACTTGTACAAGCATGGCTCAAGGCCGGAGTGATCGAGAACGGTAAGTTCGCTCCCACAGCGGAAGGAACCCCACAAGGGGGAGTCATCAGTCCGCTGCTGTTGAACATCGCTCTCCATGGAATGGAAGAGGCCGCAGGCGTCAGGTATCGCACAGATGGTGTCCACGCCGGAAAGACGGCACCTGGCAGCCCGGTGCTGATCAGGTACGCCGACGATTACGTCGCCCTGTGTCATTCCTATGGCCAGGCGCGAGAAGTCAAGGCGCGGCTTGCTGAATGGTTGATGCCGAGAGGGTTGACCTTCAATGAGGAGAAGACACGCATCGTCCACCTCAACGAAGGATTTGACTTCCTCGGGTGCAACATCCGCCAATATAAAGGAAGCAAGCTACTGATCAAGCCGAGTCCTGCGGCAGTGGCCCGGTTCCGCAACAGGTTGCGCACTGAACTGCGCATTCTTCGTGGAGCCAACGCACTCGAAGTGATCACTAAACTTAACCCGATCCTTCGAGGGTGGGCTGCTTACTACCGGAACGGAGTATCCAAGCGGGTCTTCAGCGATATTGACGACTACCTCTGGTGGGCCGTGTTTCGCTGGGCAGCCCGCAGCCATCCGAACAAATCGAAGCAGTGGGTCAGCGACCGCTACTTTGGTGCGTTCAACTCCGCCAGTCAAGCGCGGTGGATATTCGGCGACCGAGTCACGGGCCGATATCTCACCAAGCTTGCCTGGACACCGATCGTCCGGCACGTGATGGTCAATGGGAGCGCCTCTCCGGATGACCCAGATCTTGCCGAATATTGGGCGCAGCGACGGAAGAAGTACAAGCCGCCGCTCAGTGATGGACGCATCCGGATGATGCAACGCCAAAACGGAAAGTGCCCGCTCTGCGGCGAATACCTGCTCTACGCCGACACTGAACCACAACACCCGGAGGACTGGGCGACGTGGCTCACGGGAATCCGTAAAGCGATCCGCTTTCAAGCGGTCACCTTGCTGACGGAATCCACCAGGGCAAACGATCGAAAGGTTCCACGCGAACAACTCGTCCATGCACACTGCGGAAAACGGCTGGAGCGGCAGCCTCCCGCACACCTGCGAGCATCGTCTTTCCCGGGCCAATAGGACTCGCTTGAGCCGTGTGCCGCGACGAGTGGCACGCACGGTTCTGAGGGGGGACCGCCGTAGCAATGCGGCGGTCCTACCCGACACCGGGGCCAACCTGGGGTACCTGCGCCCCGGCACCCGCCTGTACGCGGTGGAGCCGAGCCTGCGCATGCACCGGCGCCTGGAGCGGGCGTGCCGGGCGGCCGGGGTCGAGGCCGTCGTCCTGCCCACCGGAGCCGAGGCGATCCCGCTTCCCGACGCCAGCGTGGACGAGGTCATCTGCTCCCTGGTGCTGTGCACCGTCGCCGATCCCGGGAAGGTCCTGGCGGAGATCCGCCGGGTGCTGAGGCCCGGCGGCAGGTTCAGGTTCGTCGAACATGTGGCGGCCCCCGGACAGGGGGTCAGGTACGCGGTCCAGCGCCTCGTCCGCCGGCCGTGGGGCTATGTCTTCGAGGGCTGCGACCCGGGCCGCCGCACGGTGGAGACCGTGGCCCGGGCGGGCTTCTCCGAGGTACGCACCGAGCGGCGCAAACTGCGCAACTCGCTGTTCTGGCCCGTCAACACGGCCGTGTGGGGTGTCGCCGTCCGCTGACCGGTACGGGCTCCGCGGGCCGTGCCGCCGCCCTGCGCGAACGCCCGGGCCGGCCGCGGAGCCCGGGGCGGGGAAGCCGGTGCGTGCGGAACGGGCGCTCCGGGCGTCGTCGGTCATCCGTTCAGCCGGATGTCGCCGGTGCGTAGTTGGCAGGGGCATGACGGTTATGGAAGGCTCCGGTCCGACCGACGCCCGCCGACAGCCCCTGGCCAGGGGCATACCGGAAAGGACTTCCCCACATGTCCCGTTCCCGTGGTTCCACCGCCGGAGGCATAGCCCTGGCCGCGGCCACCCTGCTGGCCGTGGCCGCCCCCACCTCCGTCTCGGCCGCTCCCGCTCCCCTCTCGTCCGCCGCGCTCCCGTCCTCCTCGGCGGACACCTACTACGCCTCCGCCGAGGGGAAGACCGGCACCGCCCTCAAGGCGGCACTCAACGACATCATCAGCGAGCAGACCAGACTCTCCTACAGCCGGCTCTGGGACGCGCTGGGAGACACCGACGAGGATCCCTCCGACCCGGACAACGTGATCCTGCTGTACAGCGGCCGCTCCCAGGCGAAGACCGAGCACGGCGGCAATCTGGGCGACTGGAACCGCGAGCACGTGTGGGCCAAGTCCCACGGTGACTTCGGCACCAGCATCGGGCCCGGTACCGACCTGCACCATCTGCGCCCCACGGACGTGCGGGTCAACAGCATCCGGGGGAACAAGGACTTCGACAACGGCGGCAGCGCGGTCTCCGGGGCCCCCGGCAACTACACCGACGGTGACAGCTTCGAGCCCCGCGACGCGGTCAAGGGCGACGTGGCCCGCATGATCCTCTACATGGCCGTGCGCTACGAGGGCGAGGACGGTTTCGCCGATCTGGAGCCCAACGACCGGGTGGGCAACGGCTCGGCGCCCTACCACGGGCGTATCAGCGTCCTGAAGCAGTGGCACCTGGAGGACCCGCCCGACTCCTTCGAGCGGAACCGCAACGAAGTCATCTACAACGAGCACCAGCACAACCGGAACCCGTTCATCGACCGCCCCGAGTGGGTCGAGGCCATCTGGTGAGATCGGACCTCCCGCCGGACCGGCGGTGAGGGAGGAGCGGAGCGCCGCGGCACCGGTCCAGCCGGTGCCGCGGCGCCGGCGCCTCAGGCCTTCCCGGACCCGGCGGCCGCGGTGCGTTCCCGTCTCGCGCTCCGCTGCCACCGGCGGCGGCGTGGCGGATGGACGGCGCGGCCGATGCGGCGGCCGAGCAGCAGATAACCCAGCAGCGCGCCGGTGGTGTTGAGGATGACGTCGTCGATGTCGAACGCCCGGCCCGGCACGACGGCCCCCTGTACCAGCTCCACCGTCACCATCACCACCGTGGTCAGCAGGACCACCCGCAGCAGTCCGCGGGCACGCGGCCAGGCAACCGGCAGCAGCACCCCGAACGGCACCCCCAGCGCGATGTTGCCGCCGAGCTGTTTGACGGTGTCGCGGAACGCGGGCTGGTTCAGGTAGTTGCGGATGGAGTCGCCCGGCCGCAGGTTGCTGTGCGTCAGCGCCTCCGAGGCGTACGACGGTGTCAGGGTCAGTTTGGCGAGGACCACGGCGAACAGCACCGTCGCAGCCACGGCCACCGCCATCACCAGCGCCCGCGCCAGGGGCGAGCGGGGCGGGGCGGGACCCTCGCGCACCGCTGTGTCCGTGCCCGCGCTCGTACTCCTCGGCGGAAGGCCGCGCCTCATCCGTCGCACCCCCGGTTCGTGGTCGGCCGTCGGCTGTGCGGCACGCGGAGCGCGCCGTGCATGCCGGGTACCCGGAGTAACGGTCCGCATGCGGTGCAACACGGCCTCCGGGCAGCCTTTCTGATGCGTGGTCGGCTCGCGGGGTGGCGCCGCGCCACCACGCGAGCCGATCCTGCCGGGCAGGCTCGCGGGGCCCGTCGGCCGGGTGGGGAGGGACGTTGGTCCCCGGGGTGTTCCCTTTTCGGCCCTGTGGCCGCCGGGCCCGGGGGAGGCAGGCTCGTCGTGCGGCTGTGGGGAGCCGGATTGGGGGCGCGAGAGCGGTCCGGGAGGAGCGGCCCGGGCCGCTCTCGCCTTGCCCGGGGGTTTTCCGGCCCCGTCCGGCCGGTGCGGCGACACTGTCCATAGATACCCCCAGGGGTATTTGCCATCTCTCCGGCCGATGCTCTATTCTCGGCTCTGCAATACCCCCCGGGGTATGTCAGGAAGTGCTCGGCGTGTCCGGAGAAGCCCGGGGACGCCCGCCGCGGACCCGGCCCGGGCGGCTCCCACCCGAGCCGTCGGCCTCCTCGTCCCGACGACGCGAGCCCCCGGGCTCGCCGGCACATCCGCACCCATCGCAGACGGGAGCACCCCATGTCCCCCAGAACCAACCCCGGCGCCGGGCCCGGCGCCCAGGACCAGCGCGTGCTGATCGTCGGCGGCGGCAGCGCCGGCATCAGCACCGCCGCACGCCTGCGGCGCGCGGGAGTCCGCGACATCACCGTGCTCGACCCCTCCGAAATCCACTGGTACCAGCCGCTGTGGACGCTCGTCGGCGGCGGCCAGGCGCCCCTGCGCGTCACCGGCCGGCCCGAGGCGTCCGTCATCCCCCGGGGAGTGCGCTGGATCCGGAAGGCGGCCGAGGCGGTCGACCCCGACGCCCGCACCGTCACCCTCTCCGACGGCACCGAGGCAGGCTACGACTTCCTCGTGACGGCCCCCGGGATCCAGCTCGACTGGAACGGCGTCCCGGGCCTGGCCGAGGCGGTCGGCCACGACCGTGTCAGCAGCAACTACGCGCCGGAGTACGCCCCCCGCACCTGGGAGCTCATCAAGGACATGCGCTCGGGCACCGCCGTCTTCACCCATCCCGCCACCCCCCTCAAGTGCGGTGGCGCGCCCCAGAAGATCGCCTACCTGGCGGCCGACCACTGGCGCAGGCGGGGTGTCCTGGACCGGATCAGGGTGGTGCTGGTGGTACCGGACCCGGCCCTGTTCAAGGTGCCGGTGTGGAACCGGGAACTGGAGCGGGTCGCCGGGCGGTACGGCATCGAGGTCAGGCTGAACACCGAGATGACCGCCGTCGACGGCGGCCGGCGCACGGTGACCCTCACCGACCGCGCCGCCGGGACCGAGGAGACGCTCGGCTACGACATGCTGCACGCGGTGCCGCCGCAGAGCGCCCCCGACTGGGTCAAGAAGAGTCCGCTGGCCGACCCGGCCAGTCCCCACGGTTTCGTCGAGGCGGACAAGCACACCCTGCGCCACCCCCGCCATCCGGAGGTCTTCGCCATCGGCGACGTCGCGAACCTGCCCACCTCCAAGACCGGCGCGGCCGTCCGCAAGCAGGCGCCCGTCGTCGCCGGCAACCTGCTCGACGCCATGCGGGGGGCCGAGCCGTCGCACCGGTACGACGGCTACACCTCCTGCCCCCTGGTGACCGCGCGGGACAGGATGCTGCTCGCCGAGTTCGACTACGATCTGAAGCCCGCGCCGAGCTTCCCGCTGATCGACACCACCAGGGAACGCCGCGACATGTGGCTGTTCAAGCGGTACGGCCTGCCGCCCGTGTACTGGCGCGGCATGCTCACCGGCCGGCTGTGACCGGCCGCCCGGGCGTCCCCCTCGGCCCGGGCGGCCGCCCCACCGCCGCGGGGGACCGGCCGTCCCCTCCCGCACACCGGACACCCCGGCACCCGGGACACCGGGTTCCGGTCACCCTCGACGGAGGCTTCCGTGTTCTTCGCCCAGTACTACCTCGACTGCCTCTCCCAGGCCTCGTACATGATCGCCGACGAGAGGACCGGCAGGGCCGTGGTGGTCGACCCGCGCCGGGACGTGTCGGAGTGCCTCGCCGACGCGCACGGCTTCACCGTCGAGGCCGTGATCGACACCCACTGTGTACGAGCACGCCGACGATGAGGTCGCGTACGGCGTACTGACCGGTGACGCCCTGTTCACCGGCCCCGCGGGACCGGCCCCTGGCCGTGCACTGCGCGGGCGGCCACCGCTCTTCCGCCGCCGCCAGCCTGCTCCGCAACGCCGGCCGCGACGACGTCTTCGGTCTGCTCGGCGATTACGGGGCCTGGCTGCTGCTGCCCGAGACGGCCCGGCCGCCCCGTCCCTCACCGGGGACGGCCCGGCCGCCCCGTCCCTCACCGGGGACGGGGCGGCCGGGCCGTGCCGACCGCGCCGGGCGCCGGGGAGGACCGGGTCAGAAGGAGGGGAGGCCGGGCGACGCGGGCCCGAAGGACGCCGAGGAGGGCGGGGACGGAAGGGCACCGGGCGCCGTGGGAGCCTCACGCTCGGCCAGAGCCGCCTGGTCCAGGAGCCGACGTGCCAGTTCGCGGGCCTCCCGGGGGGTGAGCGCGGCCCAGGTGCCCGGCGCGCTGCCGCGGCCCGGACCCAGGTCCAGGGTGACCCGGCTGATCGGCCGGCCCGGTGTGGCCAGATGCAGACACTTCACGTCGATCCGCCGGTCGCAGGAGGTCACCATCGGCTCCTCGCCCGCCGGGTGGGACTGAGCCCGTCCTGTCTCCGCCACTGTTCCCACACCTTTCCGCTCATACCACTCATACCGCAAGGGCATAGGGAGCAGCGCTGCCCGGGCTCCGGTTGTTCCCGGACCCGGCGTCCGTACGGCCGCGGGGAGTAAGGACCGGGCGTGGCTCAGGCCGCCGCGTCGGCCAGCCACAGGTCGGGGCCGAAGACCTCGTACCGGATCTCCCGGGCCGGCACCCCCGCGCGCAGCAACTGCTCGCGCGCGGAGCGCATGAAGGGCAGCGGACCGCACAGGTACACGCTCGCGTCGGTGTCCACCTCCAGCTCGTCGAGGTCCATCGTGCCCCGGCGGGCGTAGGGCTCCTCGGTGCCGGGCCGCTCGTACCAGAACACCGAGCGCGCTCCCGGCAGCCGCTCGACCAGCCGCTCGGTGTCGGCGCGCAGCGCGTGGTCGCCGGGGGAGCGGTCGGCGTGCAGCACCGTCACCGGACGGGTGGAGCCGGTGACGGCGAGGTGCTCGAGCATGCCGACCATGGGGGTGCAGCCGATTCCGGCGGAGACCAGCGTCAGCGGCCGGTCGGACCGGTCCAGCACCACGTCCCCGAAGGGGGCGGACAGGGTGAGTTCGTCGCCCGCCCGCACGGTGCGGTGCAGCAGCCCGGAGACCTCGCCCTCCGGGGCGCCGTCGCCGTGCACCCGCTTGACCGTGATCCGGCGCGTCCGGTCCCCGGGGGCGGAGGAGAGGCTGTACTGGCGCAGCTGGTGGACGCCGTCGGGCATCCGCACCCGCACGCTCACGTACTGGCCCGCCCGGGCGGCGGGCGCGGGCGCCCCGTCGGAGGGACGCAGCAGGAAGGACACCGTGTCGGGGGTCTCCTCGCGCCGCTCGACGACCGTCCACTGCCGCCAGGGGTGTCCCGGCCTGACCTGCGCCATGAGGTAGAGGCGGGCCTCCTGTGCGATCAGGGCCCCGGCCATCAGCCAGTACACCTCGTCCCAGGCCGCCGCCACCTCGGGGGTGGCCGCGTCGCCGAGCACATCGGCTATGGCGGCGAAGAGGTACTTGTGCACGATCGTGTACTGGTCCTCGGTGACGCCGACGGCGGCATGCTTGTGGGCGATGCGGGCCAGCAGCGTGTCCGGCCGGGTGCCGGGCTCGGTGACCAGGGCGCCGGCGAAGGCGGCGATGGAACCCGCCAGGGCCTGCCGCTGCGCGCCACTGGCCTGGTTGCCGCGGTTGAACATGCCGTCGAGCAGCTCGGGGCGGTCGGCGAACATGGTCGTGTAGAAGCGGGTGGTGATCTCGTCCAGCGCCCCGCCAACGACGGGCAGGGTGGCACGGATCACCGAGGCCGATTCGGCGGAAAGCATGACGCTCCTAGGAGGAGGGGGCACGGGGTCGTCGGCCGCTGACGTGCGGCCATGACCTGTCTAGCAGCGGCGGGCCGCGCTTTCGGGCGCCGGTAGGCGATCAGGGCCGAAAGGCCCCGCCGCCCGGGACGTACGGCCTCGGCCGCCGCTCCGGGGCGGGGACGTGCGGCCCCAGGGCGGCCCGCGGTCGCTGCCCCGTACGGACCCGCCGCCCGCCCCGCCGCACCGCCGGAATCCGGCGGTGCGGCGGGGGCGGTGAGGTTGCTCACATTATCTGCTAAAACCTCGTTTTCCACCCGGAACCCACCCCCGCCGGTTGTTGTCATGGGGCAGGTGGGAGCCGTGCACGAGGCACTCTCCCGTCGGCGCCCCGCTTCCCCGGGCGGCTCCCGGCCCGACCGGGAAAGCGGGGCGCCCCCGGGCGTCGCGGTTGCCCTGATTGCGGCATCCGGGGGAAGGTTGCCGGACGGCAGTTCCCTGTTCGGCGTCCCACCAGGCGTTCCGTCCAGTTCATCCAGCAGGAAGGTGGTGGGGTCCGCGGCGTGCGGACCCCCGGTCGTGACGATCTCCGAGGATTCATCCACCCGGCCACACGGCACCGGCACCGGCTCCGCGTGGGACGACGCGCCCTGCGCAGTGGTGGTGGACCCGTCCGGCGCGCTGACGGGGGCCAACGCGGTTGCCGCCGGACTCCTCCCGAAGGCGGTGCCCGGCGCACCGCTGGAGGAGGCGGTACCGCACTGGCTGGCCGACGCCCACCGGCGCCTCATCGCGTCCTCCGCCCCGGACTCCGGGCCGGGCGAGGCGCCCAGGGGCGAGGCGGGCGGGCGGGTCCTGCGGGGGCACCCGGCCCGCGGCGGGGACGGCGACGTGGTGTGGTGGCTGGTCGACGACACCGAGCTGCGCCTGGCCGAGGAGGCACTGCGCAGCGAGCGGGAACGCACCGCCTTTCTCGCGGAGGTGTCCGAGACCCTGTCGGCCACCCTGAACGTCGAGCGGTGCATGGAGGCGACCGCGCGCCTGGCCGTGCAGCACCTGGCGGACGCGGCCGTGCTGATCGCCCCGGCGGCCGGCCGCAGGCTCCCGGTCACCTACAGCACCCCCGAAGGCCCGGTGCACGGCACGGTCGAGGCGGATCCGGAGACGGTGCCGGGGCTGAGCGAGGCGCTCCAGGGGTTTCCGCCGGTGCCCTCGCGCTGGATCGCCCCCGCGCTGCTGCCCGACTGGGTCGTACCGCCTCAGTTCGACGGGCCGGCGGGTTCGGTGGTGGTCACCCCGCTGCCCGGCCACGGCGTCCCGGTCGGGGCGCCGGTCCTGCTGCGGCGCACCGATCACGCCGCGTTCAGCCAGAGCGAGGAGACCTTCGCGAGGCTGTTCGCCGCCCGGGCCGGGGCCGCGCTGCCGGCCGCGCGCCTGTACGCCGAGCAGGCCGCCATCACCGCCACGCTGATGCGTGAGCTGTTCCCGCCGGAGCTGCGCCAGGTGCACGGGGTCGAGTTCGCCGGCGGCTACCGCGCGTCGGAGCTCAAGGAGTGGGTCGGCGGCGACTTCTACGGCCTCCACCCCGCGGCCGGGCCGGACGAGGAGTCCCTGATCGTCCTGGGGGACGTGTGCGGCAAGGGGCTGGAGGCGGCCGTCCTGACCGGGAAGATCCGCAACACGCTGCACGCGCTGCTGCCGATGGCCGGCGACCATCCGCGCGTGCTCGGCCTGCTCAACGGCGCACTGGTGAACTCGCACCACACCCGCTTCGCCACCCTCGTACTGGCCTCCGCCGTCCGCGTGGGCAACCACGTCAGGCTCCGGCTGACCAGCGCCGGCCACCCCCCTCCGCCGATCGTGCGCGCCGACGGGGGCGTGGAGGAGGCCGACACCCGGGGGTCGCTGATCGGCGTGCTGCCGAAGATCAGGGCGCGCACGGCCACGGTCGGGCTCGCGCCCGGCGAGACGTGCCTGCTGTACACCGACGGCGTCACCGAGGCCCGCGGCGGGCCCCTGGGCGGCGACATGTTCGGGGAGCGACGGCTGAAGGACGCGCTGGCGGAGTGCGCGGCCATGCCGGCGGAGGCGGTGCTCGAACGCGTCCAGATGCTCGCGGGCCAGTGGGTCGCCGGGAGAAGCCACGACGACATGGCCGTCGTCGCCATCACCGCGCCGCGCACCGTGCACCTCAGCGCGGTGGACGGCCACACTCGGGGCAGGTACACAACATGATCACCCGCACAGACCAGGCCTCCACCGCCGCGAGGTCCGCGGCCGATCCGCGCGTGGTACGGGAGAGGCTGTGGGCCGCCGTCCGCGAGGGCGACGAGTACGCGGCCTCCGAGGCCGTCTTCGCCGCGCTGGACGCCGGCGCGGACCCGGAGGCGGTGCTGCTGGACGTCATCGCGCCCGTCCAGCGCGAGGTGGGCGCCGAGTGGGCCGCCGACCGCATCACCGTGGCGCAGGAGCACGCCGCCACAGCCATCAACGACCGGATCATCGCCGCGCTCGCCCACCGCGTGCACGGCGGAGCACGGCCCGGCGCCGGGGCGGGACGCGTCACGGTCGCCTGCGTGGACGGCGAGTGGCACTCCCTGCCCGCCCGGCTGCTCGCCGAGGTGCTGGCGCTGCGCGGCTGGCAGGTCGACTTCCTCGGCGCCCAGGTCCCCGCCCCGCACCTGATAGCGCACCTGCACCGCACGGGGCCCTGCGCCGTCGCGCTGTCCTCCTCCGTCCCCACCCGCCTGCCCACCGCCCACGCCGCGATCACCGCCTGCCAGGCGGCCGGCACCCCGGTGCTGGCGGGCGGCGCGGCCTTCGGCCCCGACGGACGCTACGCACGCCTGCTGGGCGCCGACGCCTGGGCCCCCGACGCCCGCGCCGCCGCCGAAAGGCTGGGCGAGGGCGTGCTGCCGCTGTCCGGCCCGCGCTCCGCGCACCACCCGGTCGACGACCTGCCCCACCTGGCCGACCAGGAGTACACGATGGTCTCCCGCACCGCCCTCCGGCTGGTGGGGGAGACCATGGCCGGGCTGGAGGAGCGATTCCCGGCCATGCGCGACTACACCGAACGCCAGCGGCTGCACACCGCCGAGGACGTCGCCCACATCGTCGACTTCCTGTCCACCGCCCTCTACGTCGACGACGAGGAGCTGTTCACCGGCTTCATGACCTGGACCGCGCAGATCCTCACCGCCCGCAAGGTCCCCGCGCACTCCCTGCACCCGGCGCTGGACCTGCTGGCCGGGCGGTTGAAGGACTTCCCGCGCGCCACCCGCCTGCTGGAGGGGGCCCGCCGGGCACTCGGCACAGGATCCGCCCCCGCTCCCGACACCACCGGTCACGGAAAGCCCGGATGACACCCATGCACCGTCCCTCCTTCGCACTCGCGGCCGAGACCGGCCCCGGCACCGCCCGGCTCCGCATCACCGGCGACCTCGACTACGAGACCACCGAGGAACTGGTCGGCGCCGTACGCCTGCACCTCGGCGGCCGGCCGGCACCGGACGACCTCCGCCTCGACTTCGCCGCGCTGAGCACCTGCGACTCCACGGGACTGTCCGGGCTGCTGCTCATCCACCGCCTCACCGGAGTTCACGGCACCCGACTCCACCTCGACAACCGCCCCTCCTTCCTGGAGCGGTTCCTGGACATCACCGGCACCCTGGAGTACCTCACCGCACCGCCCGGGGAGGAGCCCCCGGGGCAGGCCGGGGAGCCGAAGCGGCGGTTCGGCGCCCTCTGACCGCGGCTCCCCCGTGCGTCCCGCCCCGGCGGGTGGGGCGGGACGGGTGGATGTCCGGAAACCGCCGGTCGGCGGATGGGCGGCGGGCCATGCTGGTGCCGAGCGGACCGGGTCCATCCGGACCGCGGCCGAGAGGAGACCCAGCACGTGCCCGCCGTGCCCCAGGCGCCCGAAAGGCGCGCACACACCGTCGTCGACAGCCCCTGCGGCCCGCTCACCCTGGTCGCCGAGGAAGAGCACCTGGTGGGCCTCTACATGGAGGCCCAGCGGTACCGGCCCGACGATTCGGTCTTCGGCGAGCGGCTGCCGGAGCCCGCCGGGCCGCCGTTCGCGGAGACGGCCCGGCAACTGGAGGAGTACTTCGCCGGACGCCGCGAGTGCTTCGACCTGCCGCTGAGGCTGCACGGAACGCCGTTCCAGCGGCGTGTGTGGGCCGCGCTGCGCGAGATCCCCCACGGACAGACCTGGACCTACGGCCGGCTCGCCGAGCACATCGGCCGGCCGACGGCGTCCCGCGCCGTCGGCCTCGCCAACGGAAGGAACCCGGTCGGCGTCATCGTGCCCTGCCACCGCGTCATCGGAGCCGGCGGCGCCCTGACCGGCTACGGCGGGGGAGTGGAGCGCAAACGGGCGCTGCTGGAGCACGAGCGCGCCCTGCCGGCCGCCGCCGGGGCCCTGCAGCTCCCCGCCTTCTGAGCACCCGTCAGCCGCCGAGGGCCGAGGCGAGCAGGCGCAGCGGCGCCGAGCGGCCCCGGCGCGGCACCGTCAGCAGCGGGTGGCCGCGCACCCCCCAGGTGGCCAGCAGGGCGTTGGCCGCCTCGAAACCGGTGGTGGCCGCCCGCTCCATCAGCGCCACCGGCAACGTGGTGCGCACCAGGTCCCCGGCGAGCACCAGCCGGGGATGGCCGGTGCGCACCCCCGGCCGGTCCCGCCAGGTGCCGGTGGCGAACAGCGGGCAGTCCTGCCGCCACTCGTGCCGCTCGTCGACGACCGGGGCGCCCGCAGTCTCCGGGTAGACGCGGGCGAGTTCGGCCAGGGCCGCCCGCTGGACGGCGGCACGGTCCGCGCCGGTACCGACGGCGTAGGCGTGCAGCTCCACCACGCTGCCGCCCGTCCGCGCGGCCCAGCGGGCGGCCTCGCCCTCCCACCGCTCCAGGACGCTGACGTTGTCCAGCGGGCCGTAGCCGCTGGTGCCCAGGAAACCGGGCCGGTCGGCGGCCACGGGCCGGCCGAGCCAGTAGCGGGAGACCAGGAAGGGCGGGGCCTCGCGCAGCCGTCCCACCGACGCCCGCCAGCCGGGGCCGCCCAGACCGGGGGAGTTGTCGACCACGGCGCGCAGGCCCGCGCCGTCCACCGCCAGGACGACCGCGTCATAGCGCTCGCCGCGCTCCGCCCCCGGCCCCCGGCCCCCGGCCGTCACCACGGTGAAGCCGTCCCGCTCGGGCCGCACCACTTCCACGGCGGTACCGGCGCGCACCCGTGCCCCCAGCCGCTCCAGCCGGGCGGCCAGCGGATCCCACAGGACGGTGGGGAAGGGGTCGTCGGGGACGTCGAAGAGCAGCCCCTCGGCCGAGCCCAGGAAGTAGATGTGGAACATCAGGAGCAGTTCGGCCGCCGACAACTCGCGCGGATCGGCGAAGAAACTGCGGGAGAACACCTCGAAGGCCAGGTGCCGGGCCGGTTCGGGGAAGCCGATGGAGCCCAGGAACTCAGCGGCGCTCACGCCGTCCAGCCGCTCGTGGACCTCCGGCACCCGCACGTCGAACAGGGGCAGCGCCGCGCGGGGGTTCATGCCCGCCAGCCCCGAGGGGGTGAAGGTCGGGCTGAGGGCGGTGAAGCCCAGCACGCTCCACGGCGGGGTGCGGGGCACCCGCGCG
This sequence comes from Streptomyces shinuiensis, assembly GCF_043660855.1. NCBI lineage: Bacteria > Bacillati > Actinomycetota > Actinomycetes > Kitasatosporales > Streptomycetaceae > Streptomyces > Streptomyces shinuiensis. Next base: position 5,472,511 of record NZ_JBIHML010000001.1, read on the forward strand.
AAGCTGTCCCGCGCTCCGCCGCTGTGCCACAGCGGGTAGTCCGGCAGTGGGGTGAGCATCGACAGGGCCGGGTCGATACGCCGCAGCAGATTGCGCAGGTTGTAGTACTGCCGGAAGAAGGCGTGGAAGCCGCGGCTCATGGTGACGGACGTGCCGTCGGCCAGCTCCGTGGACCAGCCCCCGACACGCCCGCCCAGCACCTCCCGGCGCTCCAGCAGGTCCACGGCCACACCGCGTTCGGCCAGCGCGGTGGCGGCGGTGAGCCCGGCGATGCCGCCGCCCACCACGGCGGCGCGCACCCCGCGGTCGCCGACGCGGGCCGCCCCGGCGGGGGCCGGCCGGTGCACGGCGTAACGGTCACGGGCGAGCCGGGTACGGTCCCGGCCCGGAAGCGGGTACGGGAACGGGTTTCTCGCGTCTGTCACCTGGAGGCCTTTCGCTGATGGGGGTCGCACGGCCGCGGCACGGCGGCGGACGGCCGGCGCGGCAGGAGGGAAAGCTCGGCCAGCGAGCGCGCCATCGGCCACATGGGGGAGCGCAGACCGATCGCGACCTCCTCGCGGAACGCGGAGCGGCCGTCGAGGAAGCGCAGCACGCTGTCCAGCCGGTTGCGGCGGAAGAGGCGGGCGAAGAAGTCCGCACCGTCCACGCGGCCGGTGGCCAGGGCGCGCAGCAGCGCGGCGTCCATGGCCAGATGGCGGCGGGCGTGCGGCCGGGGCGGCAGCGGGGTGCGCCCGGCCGCGAGCGCTGCGGCCACCTGTGCGCTCTGGCGCTGGACGGTGGCGAAGGTGTAGCCGGTCGAGGGCCGGGTGGCGCCGCCCGCCGTGCCGATGCGGAACACCGTGTGCCCGGCCCGGCGCGCGAAGCGCCCGTCGGTCATGGGGATGACGCCCTGCTCGGCGCCGGTGACGGTGAACTCGCCCAGCGGGCGGACGCGTTCGGTGTAGTGCCGCAGCGCGGCCTCGTACTCCCGGACGGTCAGGGGCGAGGCGGAGAACTCGGTGTACTCCACCAGGGCCTCGCGCGGGGTGAGGGGCAGGACGTAGGCGAAGGACAGCCCGCGCCGCGGCTGCGGGGTGCGCAGATCCATCAACTCCGCCGTGCCCGGGTCGAAGCGGTCCTCGCCGGTACGCACGAACCAGCCCCGGAAGTGCTGCAGCAAGGTGGTGTGGGCGGGCGGCAGGACCCGCGGCGGACGCGAGTCGAACACCCAGCGGCCGGTGAGCGCGAAGGGCCGCCCCACGGCGTCCGTACCGCTCACCCGCGCACCGCGCGGCCCGTCCTCGACGGCGGTGACGGTGCCCGTGACACGGGTGACGGCGGGGGACGCGGCCAGACGGGTGTCCATCGCCCGGGTGAAGTCGGCGGAGCGGACCATCAGATAGCGCCGGGGGCTGTCACCGCCCAGGGTCTCCCCGCCGGGGCCCCGCACCCGCAGCCGATGCCAGGAGGCGGTGACGGGTGCGCCGAGCCCGGCACCGGACCCGCCGGGACTCGTTTCCTCCTCCTCCCAGAAGCACCAGGTGCGCTCGGGGCTGCGGACGGGACCCGGCGGCGGTTCCACCACCGCCACCGAGGGGGCGGGCGAGGGGGAGGCGTCGAGGAGGTGGCGGACCAGTGACAGGCCCGCCGCCCCCGCACCGACCACGACCACGTCCGCGTCGGCCTTTGTGCCCGGGCCCGCGGCGGTCTCCGGGCGGCTCATCCGCGACCCCTCCCCATGGTGGCGCCCCCGGCGCTCTTCCCGGCGCGTTCCCGGTGCCGCACGCCGGGTAGGCGTGCGGCCATGACCACACACCCCCGGCCCGTACGGGTGGAAGGACGGACGCGATGACCCTCCTGCAGGACGGCACGCTGGCCGCGGCGTTCGACGGTGCCTCCACCGCCTACGACCGCCTGGTCGGCGCGAACCCCGGCTACCACCGGCAACTGCGCCGCTCCGCACGCAGACTGGCCCTCCCGGACGGCGGCGAGGGCCTGCGCGTACTCGACCTGGGCTGCGGAACCGGTGCCTCCACCGCCGCGCTGCTGGCCGCCGCGCCCCACGCCGAGATCACCGCGGTGGACGCCTCGGCCGGGATGCTGGAGCGGGCCGCGGCCAAGAAATGGCCCGGGAACGTCACCTTCGTCCACACGCCCGCCGAGGAGCTGGAGCGGGCAGGGGTGCACGGACCGTTCGACGCGGTGTTCGCCGCCTATCTGGTCCGCAACCTGACCGATCCGGACAAGGTGCTGACCGGGCTGCGGGGCCTGCTGCGCCCCGGCGGACGGCTGGCCGTCCATGAGTACGCCCTGTCCGGCGCGGTGCGGCACCGCCTGGTCTGGACGGCCGTGTGCCGCTCGGTGATCATCCCCGCGGGCTCCCTCGGCCCGGGCGGGGCGGGCCTGTATCGCCATCTGTGGCGCAGCGTCCTGGAGTTCGACACCGCGCCGGAACTGGCGGAGCGGCTGACGGCGGCGGGCTTCGAACTCGTCCGCACGGTGCCGCTGCCGGGCTGGGAGTACGGCATCCTCCACACCCTCCTCGCCCGCGCCCCCCGTTGAGCCGGGTACGGGACCCAGCGGGGGGTCCGACGAGAGGTCCGGTGTGAGGGCCGCCGCCCCGGCGGCCCTCACACCGCCCCCGGGAAACGGCCCTGGCCGCGCAGCAGCCGACGGCGTTCGGCGTACGCCAGGTCGTCGCGCCACAGCCGGGCCGCGGCCCGCCGCATCAGCGGCCGCAGCAGCGGTGCGGCGGCCCGCGCCACGGCGAAGCCCGGCCGGCCGGAGGTGGCCAGCACGGCCTCGATCACGGCGGTGCGCGGGTTCGGGTCGCCCGGGGCGGTGAGCGGCGTGGCGTGGGTCTCCACGGCCGACCTCTCGCCCTCGCCGTCGACGATGTGCATCACCAGCGTGCGCGGCTCCGGCGCGCTGAACGCGGCCCGCACCGGCACGTCCGCCCGGGGGCCGACGCGGTAGGCCACGTCCACCAGGAACCGGTCGCCGTTGACGGCGGGATCGGGCTCCTCCACCACCGTCAGCCGGGTGAAGGCATATGGGTGGAACCACGCCCCGTGCCAGGGATCGAGCCGGTTGGCGATGACGTCCTCCGGCTCGCAGGCACCCACCAGGGTCGTCACCGCGTCCACCGAGGCGGCCGGGTCGGGGCGCTGCGGCAGGCAGGGCCGCTCCAGCGGCTCCTCGCCGCCCACCGGGTCCAGCCGCACCCACACCAGCACCCCGTCGTCGTACACGGGGTAGGGGTCCCAGCCGGGCACGCCCCGCTCGGTCAGGCCCAGACCGTGCCAGTGGCAGATCAGGCGCCCGGACTCCACCACGCTGTCGCACAGCGGCGCGCCCAGGTGCGGGCAGGCCCCCGGACCGGCCGCCAGGCGCCCGGACTCCGCGCGCCAGAGCACCAGCTCCACTCCGGCGACCGTCCTGCCGAAGGGGCGGCCGGGACGGACCTCACGACTGGCCGCCACCACGTACCAGTTGCCCGAGGGGCGGGCCGCGGCCCGCTTCAGGGCGTCGGCGATGATCTGGGGCCGGGCCGCCCGCCACGTCGGCTCCTGCCGGCTCCAGCCGGGGTCGGACATCAGGCGCAGGGGGCCGCGCCAACCGGTCGAACCCCCGACACGGCGCTTGGTCAAGACAGCACTCCTCCTCGCTGCGCGTCCCGCCGACGGGTCCGCGGGGCTTCCTCTGGTTTCTCCGCAGGGTCTCGCGGGCGGCCGGGCACCCGCGGCAGGTCACCGGTCAGGGCGCCGCGGGCGCGCGACGCGGCGACGTCCGCCAGCCCGCCCAGCGCCACGGCGGCCCTCCGGCGGCGTGGGACCACGGCACGCCGGTGGAGCACCGCGTACCCGGCCGCCTCGATCCGGTCCAGGATGGCGCGGTAGAGCACGAACGCGGCGCGCACACAGGGCCGCGAGACCGGATGCAGCATGGCGATGCCCGGCTCGGCCTCCCGGTAGACCTCCCGGGTGGTCTCGCACAGTTCCCGCAGGGCGGCCCGCACCCGGGCGTCGGTGCGCCCGGCGCGGCGGCACCACAGGAGCAGATCGCGGTCGACGCCGTGGGCGGCCAGCCGGTCCAGCGGCAGGTAGATCCGGCCGCGGTCCAGGTCCTCGCCCACGTCCCGCAGGAAGTTGGTGAGCTGGAAGGCCACCCCGAGAGCCGCGGCGTGCGGTGCGGCCTCCTCGCGCGGCACGACCGTGTCCAGCACCGGCAGCACCTGAAGGCCGATCACGGCCGCCGAACCGTGCATGTACATCCGCAGGTCGTCGAGGGTGGGGTACTCGGTGACGTGCAGGTCCATGCCCATCGAGCGCATGAAGTCGGTGAAGTGCGCCGGGTCGATGGCGTAGTGCGCGGCGGTGTCGGCCAGCGCCGCGATCACCGGATGCCCGCCGCGTCCGGTGCGCAGGGCCGTCGACAGCTCTTCGTCCAGCTCCGCCAGCGCCCGGGCGCGCTGCCCGGGGTCGAGGGCGGGGTCGAGATCGTCGACGATGTCGTCCGCCCAGCGCGCGAAGCCGTACAGGGCGTGGACGGCCGGACGCTGGCGGGGCGTCAGCAGCCGGGTGGCCAGGAAGTACGTCCTGCCGTGGCGGGCGTTGAGTTCGCGGCAGCGGGTGTAGGCCGCGCGCAGCACCGGGTCGTGGACGCCGGCCGCGTCCAGCTCACGCGTCGTCATACGGCCGCCTCCTCGGCCGCGCCGGAACCGGCGGGCGCCTGCGCCGCGCGCCCGGGCGGGCGTGAGCGGCCGGTGCCGGCGGTGATGCGGGCGGCGGCGAGCTTGCCGGAGATCACCACCGTCGGCACGCCCACGCCGGGCGTGGTGCCGCAGCCGGCCAGGACCACGTTCTCCCAGCCGCGCGGCAGGTTCCGCGGCCGGAAAGGGCCCGTCTGGGCGAAGGTGTGCGCGGCGGAGAACGGGGTGCCGGCCGCATGCCCCTGGCGGGCCCAGTCGGCCGGGGTGACCAGGTGCTCGGCCTCGATCGCGTCACCGAAGCCCTCCAGTCCGCGGCGCTCCAGCTCGGCGACCAGTCCGTCGCGGTAGCGGGGGCCGACGCGGTCCCAGTCGCGGGGGCCGGTGACCAGATTGGGGCAGGGCGCCAGCACGTAGTGCAGGTGCCTGCCCTCGGGGGCCAGCGCGGGATCGGTGGCGGTGGGCCGGGTGATCAGCAAAGAGGGGTCGCTCATCAGCTCGCCGGTCCGGGTGAGCTGCCGGAACGTCGACTCCCAGGCGGAGCCGAACGACAGTGTGTGGTGGGCCAGTTCGGGCCAGGTGCGGTCGCCGCCCGCGTGCAGGACGACCGCCGAGGGCGCGTACCGCAGCGGTACCGGGCGGCGCGGCGCGCCGCCCAGCAGGCGGTGGGCGACCGGCAGGTCACAGGTGAGGACCACCGCGTCGCAGGCGATGCGCTCCCCGCCGGCGGTGCGCACCGCCGCGGCGCGTCCGCCCGGCGAGCGCTCCAGATGGGTCACCTCGGCGCCGTAGACGAAACGGGCCCCGGCACGGGCGGCGGCGCCGGCCATGGCCCGGGGCACGGCGTGCATGCCGCCGCGCGGGAACCACACTCCGGCGACGGTGTCCATGTAGGCGATGACGGCGTACGCGGCCAGCGCCCGGGTGGGCGGCACCCCGGCGTACAGCGCCTGGAAGGAGAACACGCGGCGCAGCCGCTCGTCCTGGAGGAAGCGCGCGACGCGCCCGTGCCAGGTGCCGAACCCGCCCAGCGCCGCAAGTCTGGCCAGGTCGGCGCCCAGCAGTCCCAGGGGGGAGTCGAAGTTGGCGTCGACGAAGGAGCGCATCTGCACCCGGTGGAGCCGCTCCAGCCAGTCGCGCAGCCGCCGGTACCCGGCGGCCTCCCCAGGCCCGGCCACCCGGGCGATCTCGGCCTCCATGGCGTGCGGGTCGGTGTGCACGTCCAGGGAGCTGCCGTCGGCGAAACGGGCGCGGTAGGCGGGGTGGAGCCCGATCAGCTCGACGTGGTGGGCGAGCTTCTCGCCCACCGAGGCCATGGCCTCGTCGACCAGGTCGGGCATGGTCAGCACGGTGGGGCCGGTGTCGACGCGGTACCCCGCCCACTCCTCGCGCCCGGCCCGGCCGCCCGGCCCGTCCTCCCGTTCGACGACGGTGACCGAGCGCCCGGCGCCCAGCAGGTGCAGTGCGGCGGACAGCCCGGCCAGCCCCGCCCCGACGATGACGACGTGATCGCCCGGCCCGTGCAGTCTTCTCATCCGGATTCCTTAGGCAGGTGGTCAGTTGGTGGGGAGAGCGGCGGTGTCGCGAGGGGCGCCGCCCAGGCAGTGGCGTGCGGCGGCCGGTTCGCCCAGGACGGCGTACAGCAGCGCCGACAGCTCCCGGGCCGGAATCCCGTCGAGCGCGGCCTCCTCCAGCGCGGTCAGCGCGTCGGCGGCCAGGCCGCCGACGCGCCGTTCCACGGCCTCACGGGCCCCCAGTTTGGTCAGCACGGCGCGTACGCGGTCCAGTTCCTCCTCGGACAGCGCGGGGTCGCCGAGCGAGTGCTCCAGCAGTTCCCGGTCCGCGCGCCGGCCGCGGACGCGGGCCAGGCGCAGGCCCAGGGCCATCAGATGGGTGGGTTTGCCCTGCCGCACGTCGTCGCCCGCGGGCTTCCCCGTACGGGCCGGGTCCCCGAAGACGCCCAGGAGGTCGTCGCGCAGCTGGAACGCCACCCCGGCGCACCGCCCGGCCCGCCGCAGCGCCGAGGTGGTGTGCGCGTCCGCGCCGGCCAGTGCCGCTCCCAGGTGCAGCGGGCGCTCCACGGTGTACAGCCCGCTCTTGAGATGGGCGACGCGCAGGGAGGAGGAGGGGGAGGGCGCTCCGGCCGCCTGCCCGTACAGGTCCAGGTACTGTCCGGCCACCATCTCGGTGCGCATCGCCCGCCAGACGGGACGGGCCCGCCGCCGTGCCTCCTCGGACGGGGACGCGGCGTCCCACAGGTCCTCCGCCCAGACCAGGGCCAGATCACCCGTCAGGAGGGCGGCGGACGCCCCGAACGTGTCCGCGTCCCCGCGCAGGCCCCCGGCGCGGTGCCGGCGGGCGAGTGCCACATGGGCGGAGGGCGCGCCGCGGCGCAGCGGTGAGTCGTCCATCAGGTCGTCGTGCACCAGCGCGCAGGCCTGGATCAGCTCCAGCGCGGCGGCCGCGTGCAGCACCGCCTCCGCGTCGCCGTGCTCCGGCGTGCCGCCGCCCGCCCGCCAGCCCCACCACAGGAAGGCCGGGCGCAGCCGCTTGCCGCCGCGCCGCACCAGATCGATCAGGCAGTCGGCGACGTCCGCGGTGAACCGGTCGCTGATCTGCCGCGCGTCGGCCCGGCGCAGCGTCAGATGCTCGGTGAGCACGGCGTCGACGGCGGCCGCGATGTCGCGGTCGGGACCGCGGGAGAGGGGGCAGCGTTCCGCGGGGCGTTCCGCGCGGGCCTCGTCCGGGCGGTGCGGCGACCGGGGCGCGGCCCGGCCGGATCGCTCTCCTCCCAGGGCGGCCGACGCAGGACGTGCGGGTGCGGGGCTGGCAGGGACGAGGGCCAGGTCGGTGGCCTGGTGCCGCATCGCGGCTCCTTCCCGGCGCGGGGCCGAGACGCCCGGCGCACGTACGGACAGAAGTTTTCACACCCGGACATTGAAGACAATGTTCTCAGTACGGGCGCTCTGGATGGGTGAAGCGGAGGCATCGCGCGGCGCGGATGGGCGACAGGAAGGGTGCGGTGCCGACGCACGTGTGACAGCCCCCTCCAAGGCGCGCCAGGTCGTTCGGGGCGGCCCGTCGCTTCGCGGATGCCCGTGTCCGGCAGAGTCAAACAAACTTGTGCACAACTTGTACAGCCGGTGACTTGCGCCCGGTCCGACCTCGGCGGACGATTGCCCCATGCCTTCCGCTCACCCCTCCCGCGCCGCCGCGCACCCGGCCCTCGGACAGGAGGTGGATCAGCTCCTGCTGCCGGTGGGCGTGGTGGCCGAGCGCCTGGAGATGAGCACCGCCGCCCTCCGCGCCTGGGAGCGCCGCTACGGCCTCGCCCCCTCCGGACGGACCCCCGGCGGACACCGCCGCTACTCGGCGCGGGACTTCGAGCGGCTGGAGCACATGCGTACGCTCGTCCGCCGGGGTGTACCGGCCGCCGACGCGGCCCGCGCGGTGGGCGCGGCCGGCCCGCCGGACGCACGAGCGGGTGCGGCGGAGCTGACCGAGGCCATGCACGCGCTGGACACCGCCGCCGTCCAGGCGGTGGTGTCGGCCGCGCTGACCCGGCTCGGAGCCGCCGGCGCCTGGACGACCGTGCTCGCGCCCGCCCTCGCCGCCATCGGCGATCACTGGGAGGAGACCGGCCGCGGGGTCGAAGTGGAGCACGTCACCAGCGGCATCGTCGAAAGCGCCCTGCGCCGACACGCCCAGGACCGCGCCGCAGTGCTCCCGCCCGCCCCCGGCGCCTCAGGTCCCGTACTCCTGGCCGCCGCACCGGCCGAGCACCACACACTGCCGCTGACGGCCCTGGCCGCCGCCCTGGCGGAGGAGGGCCGCACCGTCCTGCTGGCCGGCGATCTGCCCGCCCCCGCCCTGACCGACGCCCTCGTCCGCGCCCGCCCCGGCGCCGTGGTGCTGTGGGCCCGCTCACCCGAAACGGCCGACCTCTCCTGGCTGCGGACCGCACTGGAGACGGTCCCCGTCCCCGTCCACCCGGCCGGACCGGGATGGCCCCCGGCCATCCCCGGCACGGCGGCCCCGCTGCACGACCTGCCCGGCGCGCTGGCGGCGCTCCCGGGGCGCGCCGGGTGACCCGGCCCCGCCCGTTTCCCGCGCCGTACCGCAGACCCCGCCCGCCGCCCGCCGCCCGGCGATCCCGGTGGACACGTCCGTTCCGGCGGCACCGGCCACTCGCCGCGAACGGCCCGGTGGCACTCCCCGGGCTTCTCCGTTCCGCCCTGTACCGCGGTGATCCCCTCCGGGCTACGATCTTCCGACACCGCACGGACCGGCCCGGTACCACCACGGCCGCGGCCGCCGGACGTCCGCCCGGTACCGAAGGAGCGCCATGCCAGTCGCAGAGATCAACGGGATCCGGATCAACTACCGTGTGGAGGGCTCCGGGGAGCTGGCGGTGCTGGTCATGGGCACCGGTGGCTCCGGCACGGTGTGGCGGGCGCACCAGGTTCCCGCGCTCGTCTCGGCCGGCTACCGGGTGGCGACGTTCGACAACCGCGGCATCCCGCCCTCGGAGGAGCGCCCGGACGGATTCACCATCGACGACATGGTGCGGGACACCGCCGCACTGATCGAGTTCCTGGGCGGGGGGAAGGCCCGGGTGGTGGGGACGTCACTGGGCGCGCGCGTCGTGCAGGAGCTGGCCCTGGCCCGCCCGGACCTCGTGTCGCACGCGGTGATGATGGCGGTGCGGGGGCGGAGCGACCCTCTGCAGTCGGCGCTGTCGGCGGGGAAGCGCGCTCTGTTCGACAAGGGCGTCGAGTTGCCGGCGGCCTACCACGCTGCGGTCGCCGCCATGCAGAACCTCTCGCGGCGCACGCTCAACGACGCCGCGAAGGTGCAGGACTGGCTGGACCTGTTCGCGCTCTCCGGGACGTCGGTCACCGCCGGCGAGCGGGCCCAGCTGGCGTTGGCCGACTTCCCGGACCGGCTGGAGGACTACCGCCGGATCACGGTCCGGTGCATGGTCGTCTCCTTCGCCGACGACCTGGTGTCGCCTCCCCACCTGGGCCGCGAGGTGGCCGACGCGATCCCGGGCAGCCGGTACGAGGAGGTCGAGGACTGCGGGCACTTCGGCTACCTCGAACGTCCCGGGGAAGTCAACGAGTTGATCCTGAAGTTCCTGGCGGAGGAGGCGTGACGGGAGTCCTCCCGGCGCCGGACGCCTCCCGGCCCGGGTGACCTCGAACGCGGAGGCGGCGCGTGCGGTGCCAACGGAACCGGTCCCCGGTGCCCGCCGCCGCGTGCGGTTCCGGAACTCCCGGGGCGGTCCGCGTGGTGTGCGCCTTCTCACCGGTCGACAGGCGCCGGGAATCCGAAGTGATGTTCGTCATACCCACAAGAGCGCGCTGACAGCGGATCCGGATACCCGGAACGGAAAAACTCGGTGGTGTCTGCCCCAAGTCGTCCCATCGCGCACGCGGTGCTTTTCGGCCATCGCGCACGCGGTGCCGCCCGGACGCCCGTCCGGACACCCGGTGCGGGATCCGGGCGGCGCTCCGGGACCGGCGGATCCGGGGGGCTTGACCTCGGGGGCGGAGGCGTCCTACGTTCCCCACATCGCTGCTGGTCCCTCTCGATGAGTGATGTCCGGTCGGCCCTCGCATTCAGAGGTTTCAGCCCTCTGCTCTCCCGCGGTCGCACGTCGTCGCTACTGGTTCCCAATGAACCTTTCGAGTCGAGAGGCCTGTCATGACAATCCGCGTTGCCGTCGTAGGGGCCGGGATGTCCGGCCTGTCCGCCTCCTCTCAGGAGGCCGGCGCGACCGCTCCCGACCATGCCGGGGGGTCCGGTTTCCCCGGCCTCGACCGGGGACTGGACCACGGCGCGGCCGATTGCGAACCGAGTGAGGCCGAGGTCGCCGGGCGCTCCCCCTCCGATTCCCTTCCGCTGCGGCGTGACGCGGAGCGGTTCCACCGGGAGGCGCCCCGCGACTTCCCGCACGAGCGCACCGGCACGCCCCTCGGGGAGTGCCCGGACCGGAACGGCTACGGCGGAGCCTTCAGGTACGGCCGTGTGGTGCTGCTCGCCACCGTGGTCCGGCCGGCGCCGGCAGAGCTCATCTGAGAGATGGCAGCCACCACCGTCATCGACGGCCACGCCGACCGGACGCTCCGCATGCCGGAGGACCCCACCCCGCAGCGGGCCGGGGTCCTCGGCGGACGAGCACCGCTCCGGCCAGGGGATGCGGCGCAAGGCGCTCGCGGACGCCGGCGTGCGCACCCCCCGCTTCGGCACCCCGACGCCGAGGCCGCCCGCCGGGCCGCCGACCGTACGCGGCGCGGGATCCGCTTCCCCTGCGGCCCGCAGGACCGTGCGAGCCGACGCGGGCCCGGATCCGACCGCGTGCGCGGACGAGGCTTTCACCGCAGAGGGTGACGGACGGGCCGGGTCTCGTGGAGCAACTCGAATATGAGGGTGATGACGATGAATCTCAGCACGCGGCAGATCGAGATCCTTTCCCTTATCGCGGCCGGCCATCGCGACAGACAGATAGCCGAGCATCTGGGCATATCCATCCGCACGGTCGACTCCCACCTGCAGCGCCTCTACGACCGGTACGGCGTGCGCAGCAGGGCGGGGATCGTGGCCAAGTGGCTGCTGGAGGGAGGCATTCCGATGAGTCCTTCGGGCCTGAGGTAGGAGGACGTCCGGTGGGGCGCCGCGGAGGCGGCCCGTCCCTGCCCCGCCCGGGGGCGGGGCCGCCGCGCAGGCGGCCCCCGGCACCGTCCTTGCCGTCCTTACGATGGCCGCGGGGTCGGGGGAGGGGGTCGGCGGGAGGGAAAGGAGAGGTGCCATGGGAGTGCGGCGCGAAGAGGGCGGGCCGGGACGTGCGGGGCCCCGGCGGATGGGGCGTCCCCCGATGGCCGACCGGGAGGCGATCGTACGCGCCGCTCTGGACGTCGGCTTCTCACGGCTGACGATGCCCGCCGTGGCCGAACGCCTGGGTGTCTCGCACTCGACGCTGTACCGCTACTTTCCCAGTCGCGACGCGCTCGCCGCGGCGACCGTCGACCACGCCGTGCACAGGGTCGAGTGGCCCGAGCCGGGGGACGACTGGAGTGCCTTCCTGGCGGCGACGGGGTGGGCGCACTGGCGGCTGTACGCGGCCCATCCCGGGCTGGCGCAGGAGGTCACCGGCCTGCGGCTCACCGGGCGGGCGCTGGTGCACCGCGGCAACCGGATCGGGCTCGCGCTGCTGGAGTTCGGCTTCGCCGCCGCGGACGCGGTGCTGATCGTGGACATGCTCGGTGAGCTCGTCACGCAGGCGTTCCTCGCCGTTCCGCCGGCCGTGGGCGGCGACGGGACGCGGGACACGTCCGCCGGTGCGGCGCAGCGGCGCCGCCGTGAGCTGCTCGGGCCGTGGATGGAGGAGTACGATCCCCGGCTGCGCGGTGCCCTGGCAGCGGCCGTCGCAGGCCCGCCGAAGGCCTGGTTCGAGCGGAAACTGGACCTGTTCCTGGACGGCGCGGCCGCCCGCCGGCACCGGAGCCGGTGATGTCCCTTCCCCGGAGGCATTGTGAAGGCGGGTTACTTTCTGACACTCTGTTGCAAAGGATGTGCGCGGTGCCTCCGGTCCTTATCGCCGACGGAGCGCCGACCCGATCACCCGCCTCTCGAGGCCCGGCTGGCCACCGACGGCGTGCTGCGTCCCGTGGCCGGAGGAGATCGATCGACATGACGACAGTGACCAGCCCCACCGCATCGCACGGCCTGCCGGATCACGCGGCGCAGGACTTCCGCAGCGACGGCTTCGTGCACGTTCCGGCCGTCCTCTCCGGGGACGAGGTGCCCAGGTACCGTGAAGCCTCGCTGGAGGCCGTGGCCGAGCACAGCAAGCGCGACGATCCGGGCAACACCCAGATCGTCTCCACGGAACACGTCTGGCGCACCGACGAGACCCTGCGCGGCCTGGCGCTCCACCCCCGCATCGGCGCCGCCGCCGAGGAGCTGGCGGGCATGCCGCTGCGCGTGTGGCGTGGCGACGTGCTCCTCAAGGAACCGCGCCGCAGCGCACGGACCAACCTCCACGACGACGAGACGTTCCTGCCCTTCGACACCCGGGCCAGCCTCACGGCGTGGATCGCGCTGGTCGACGTGCCCGTCGAACGGGGGTGCATGACGTTCCTGCAGGGCTCGCACGAGCGCCCGGGCCCGGATCGCGTGGACATCTCGGAGATGAGCGCGGACCCGGACGGCTACATGTTCCGCCACTGGCCGGAACTGAGGTGGAACGCCCAGGTCACCGTTCCGCTGAGGGCGGGGGACTGCACGTTCCACCACGGCCGTACGGCCCACATGGCCGCGGCCAACACGACCGAGGCCATCCGTCTCTCCTACGTCGTGGCCCTCATCGACGCGGAGGCGACGTACCGGCCCGTGCCCGGGGTCGAACAGCCGGGTGACCTGGAAGCCGGCCAGAAGCTCCCCGACGACCTGTACCCCCGGGTCGGTGGATGACCTCACGGCCGGCCTCGGACCCCGGTTCCCCGCGGCGGTGCCGTTCCGCCCGAAGCTCTCCGAGCCCCAGCGATCTCCAGGAGGAAGTCCACGAGTCCGCGGCAGACCACTGCGGCGGCCGCTCCGTGCCGTGCCGTCGCCGGCGCCGTCCACCCGGTTTTCCCGAAAGGGTCCCGAATGGCCACTGTCCTGTCTGTTTCCGGAAGCCCCTCCGTCTCCTCCCGTACCGCCCGGCTGCTGCGGCACCTGGACGCCCGGCTCATCGCCCAGGGGCACGAGGTGGTCCCGCTGGACGTGCGCACCCTCCCCGCCGAGGCACTGCTCGGCGCCGACCCGCGACACCCCGCGATCGCCGAGGCGGCGGCCCTGTTCGAGCGGGCGGAGGGCGTGGTGGTCGGTACCCCCGTCTACAAGGCGGCCTACTCGGGGCTGCTGAAGTCCCTGCTCGACCTGCTGCCGCAGTACGCGCTGGCCGGCAAGACCGTGCTGCCACTGGCCACCGGCGGTACCAAGGCACACGTCCTGGCCATCGACTACGCGCTCCGGCCCGTGCTCAGCGCGATGGGCGCCGCGCACGTCGTCCCGGGCTGGTTCACGCTCGACACGGACATCGACGTCGCGCAGAGCGGTGCTCTGACCATCGCTCCGGAGGCGTTCGAGGCGCTGGAACAGGTCGTCGACCAGTTCTCCGCCGCTCTCGCCGTCCGTGCACTCCGGCCGGCGGCCGCCGGACCGGCACTGCGGCCGTCGCCGCTCGGCGCCGTGGGGTGAGGTGCGGGAACGGTCCCGCCCCGAATCACCGCACGGACCGACGTACCGGGGAGGACCCGCGATGCGCGCACCGCGCCCGGCGCGGAACGCGGGGGGCTCCCCCGGCACCGCCGCTTCCGGGGTGCCGTGTCCGGACCGCACGGGCGGCCGGGCCCACCGGCCCCGGACAGGGTTCCGGCCGGCTCCCGCAGGCAGAGGGCGCCGGCCCCGTGCGCCCCGGTGCCCGTACGTGGACGCTGCCGATCCTCCCCGCGGCGGTCGCCGCGGATTGCCTGGAACGACGTGAACGTGAGGGTGTGTGATGCGATGTGTCCCAGCACGCGACAGATCGAAGTGACCGGCCGGCCGGTCCTCCTCGTGACCGGACCGCGCGGCGGGCGGACCCCGCGGCGGCGGCCGGCCGTGCAGACGGCCCGGCACGGCGTGGAGGCGTGATGCCCAGGTCCTCGGAAGCCCGCGACCGGCTGTCCGGCGGCGGCCCGGGGGAGGGCGGCGCGCTGGGCGCCCTGCTGCGGCCGGTGCGCGGCCGCATGATCCTCGGGGTCGTGCTGCAGGGCGTGGCCGCGGTCGGCTCGCTGGGCTCGTTCATCGCGATCTACCCACTGGCCCTGGCCCTGCTGCCGAGCGAACCGAACCATGCCGGAGCGTGGTGGGTCGTGTCGTTCGCCGCCGTCGCGCTGGTGGTGCGGTTCGTGGCCCAGTCCCTGAGCTACGTCCTGTTGCACGACGCGGACATGGAGTTCCAGCTGCGTCTCCGGCGGCGCGTCGCGCACCGGCTCGGCAGGGTGCCGCTGGGCTGGTTCTCCAGCCGCAACAGCGCGACCGTCAAGAAGGCGCTCGCCGACGACGTCGAGTCCATGCACTACCTCGTCGCGCACGCTCTGCCGGACCTGACGATGGCGGTCGTCACGCCGGTCGCGGCCCTGGTCTACCTCTTCGCCCTGGACTGGCGCCTGACGCTGGTCACCCTGGTGACGACACCGGTGTTCGGCGTGCTGTTCCGCATGACGGGCAAGCGCAGCGGACGGCAGGGCGAGCGCCTGGCCGCCGCTATCGTCGGTGTCAACGCGGCCGTGATCGAGTTCGTCCAGGGCATCTCCGTGATCAAGGCCTTCGGCCAGCGGGACCGTGCCGATGAGCGCTTCACGAAGGCGGTCGACGAGTACATGGCCACCTTCACCGCGGTCAAGGGACCCATCCTGAGGCTGAGTTCGCTGTCCTACGCGTCGGTCTCCCCGGCCGCCATGCTGACGGCCTCGCTGTGCGGCGGCACGGCCTTCGCGGCCGCCGGCTGGGTCCGCCCGGTGGACGTGCTGCCGTTCGTGCTGCTCGGACTGGCCGTCACGGCCCCGCTGTCCATCGTGACGTACGCTCCGCAGGCGTTCAGCCGGGCCAGGCAGGCCGCGGACCGCATCGCCGAACTGCTGGCCGCACCGGTTCTGACCGAGCCCGAGCACCCGCTGGCTCCCTCCGGACCCCGGGTCGAGTTCGACGGGGTCACCTTCGGCTACAACCCGGACAGCCCCGTCCTGCAAGATGTCGACATCGTCCTCGAACCCGGTACCGTCACCGCCCTGGTGGGCCCCTCCGGGGCGGGGAAGTCGACCGTGGCCGCGCTGCTGCCACGCTTCTTCGACCCGGACCGCGGCTCGGTGTGCGTCGGCGGGGTCGACGTGCGCAGCATGTCCACGCAGGACCTCTACCGGCAGGTGAGCTTCGTCTTCCAGGATGTGCGCCTGTTGCGGGCCACCGTCGCCGACAACATCAGGATGGCCCGCCCGGACGCCCCGCTCGCCGACGTCCGGGCGGCGGCCCGCGCCGCGCGCTGCCACGACCGCATCACGGCCCTGCCCCGGGGCTACGACTCGGTGGTGGGCGAGGACGCCCTGCTGTCCGGCGGCGAGGCGCAGCGGGTCGCCATCGCCAGGGCCCTGCTGGCCGACACCCCGATCATCGTGCTCGACGAGGCCACCGCATTCGTCGACCCCGAGGCCGAGGCGAGCATCTACGACGCCCTGTCAGCCCTGGTGGCCGGCCGCACGGTGCTCTTCGTGGCCCACCGCCTGCACACCATCGTGGACGCCGACCAGATCGTCGTACTGGAGCGGGGGCGCGTGGTGCAGCGTGGAAAGCACGCCGAACTGCTGGGCTCCGACGGCGCCTACCGGCGGCTGTGGGAGGCGTACACCGACCCGGGCGCCGACGGCCGCGCGCACGAACCGCTGATCCGGAGGTAGCACCGTGCTCAGTCAACTCGTCCGTGTCGTCGGCCCGGGACAACTGCGGCCGATGAGGGCCCACCTGGCGGCCGTGATCGTCTACGCGGTGCTCCAGGGCGTGGCCTTCGCCCTGCTGGTGCCGGTGCTGCGGGCCCTGCTCGGCGGTGACACCGCCGGCGCGGTCCGCTGGTCGGCCCTGCTCGCCGCCGTCGCCGCCGCCACCTGCCTGGCGTACTACGTGCAGGCACTGCTCGGTTTCAGGACGGCCGTCTCCACCACCGGAGTCCTCTACCGCCGCCTGGGCGACCGGTTGTCCATGCTCAGCGTCGGATGGTTCGCCACGGCCAGGCCCGGCTCCCTGACCCGGCTGGCCACGGCCGGCGTCGGTGACATCACCATGCTGTTCGCCCACCTCCTCGCGCCCCTGGTCACCGCGATCGTCAGCCCGCTGACCGTCCTCGTGGCCATGCTGTTCCTCGACTGGAGACTGGCCGCGGCGATGGCGGCCACCATCCCGCTGCTCCACCTGACCTACCGCCGGTCCGCGGCGGCGATCGGGCACACCGACGAGGTGGTCGACGAGGCCGTGGCCCGCGCCAACGACCGCATCTTCGAGTTCGCCCGCTCCCAGCCCGTCATCCGGGCCTTCGGCCGGGAACGGGCGGAGAACGACTGGCTCGACGAGGCGATGGCCGAGCAGCACGACGCCGGGCGCCGGCAGCTGCGGCGGACGTCCGCGGCACGCGGGGCCTTCGGTGTGACCGTCCAGCTGTCAGTGACCTTCCTGCTGGCCGTCGCCACGGGGCTCGCCCTCACCGGCACCGTCGATCCCGCGCAACTGATCGCCCTGGCCGTGCTCGTGGTGCGGTTCAGCGAGCCGGTGGCCGCGCTCGGTGACGCCGGCGGCGCCCTGCGGGCGGTGCGCAACAGGCTGGAGCAGCTGGACGAGCTCTTCCGGACGCCTCCGCTGCCGGAACCCGAACGACCACGCCGGCCGGCCGACGCGGGCATCGAACTGGCGGGGGTCCGCTTCCGCTATCCGGGATCCACCGCGGACGCCCCCGTCCTCGACGGCCTCGACGCGACCATCCCGGCCGGGGGCATGACGGCCCTCGTCGGGCCCTCCGGCTCCGGCAAGACGACCGTGACCCGGCTGATCGCCCGCTTCTGGGACGTCGACGAGGGGTCGGTGCGCATCGGCGGAGTGGACGTGCGGCAGCTCGCCGCGGGCGACCTGGCCTCCAGCGTCGCCATGGTCTTCCAGGACGTCTACCTGTTCGAGGGCACCATCGCGGACAACGTGCGCGTCGGCCGGCCCGACGCGACCGACGAGGACGTCGCACACGCCGCGAGGCTGGCTCGCGTCGACGAGATCGTCGAACGGCTGCCGCAGGGGTGGGACACCCCCGTCGGGGAGGGCGGCACCGCGTTGTCCGGTGGTGAGCGCCAGCGCGTCTCCCTGGCCAGGGCGATCCTCAAGCAGGCGCCCGTCCTGGTGCTCGACGAGGCCACCGCGGCCCTCGACCCGGTCAACGAGGTGGCGATCTCCGAGACCCTGCGTGCCCTGTCCGGACGCTGCACCCTGCTGGTCATCGCACACCGGCTGCCGACGGTGGTGGCGGCCGACCAGATCCTCGTGCTGAGCGGGGGCCGGGTCACCGAGTCGGGGACGCACGACGAACTCCTCGCCCAGGACGGGCTCTACCGCAGGTTCTGGGAGGAGCGCAGCCGCGTCCGGGGGTGGCGGCTGCACACCGCGGTCACCGACGGGGGATAGCGGTACCCGCCGAGGACGCGCCCAGGAAGTCCACCGCGGCTTCCAGGGTCTCCTCGGGCCGCTCCAGGTGGGGGGAGTGCCCGCAGTGCTCGATCTCGGCCCGTTCGACCGGCCCCGCCGCGCCCTCCTCGACGGCGCGCAGCTGGCGGACCGTGCCGTACTGGTCCCGGTCCCCCTGGACGAGGAGGACCGGTGCCTCGACGTGCGGCAGCCTGTCCTCGATGTTCCAGTCGCGGAACGCACGGGACAGCCAGACGTCCGACCAGGACCGGAAGGTGGCGTCGGGGTCGTCGTGGAACCGGGCCAGCCGCCCGGCGAGCCCGCTCTCGCGGTAGAGCTCCCGGGCGGCCCTGATCCCCGCCAGCGTCTCGGGCTCGACGAAGACATGCGGCGCCAGGAGGACCAGTCCGGTCACGGGGCGGTCGGCGGCGTACAGCAGGGCGATGGAGGCACCGTCGCTGTGTCCCACCAGGACGGGACGCTCCAGTGACAGGCGTTCCACCAGCTCGGGAAGCACCCGGGAGGCCTCCCGGTGCATGTAGGTGACCGGCCGCGGGCCGTCTACCGGTCCCGAACCGCCGTAGCCGTGCCGGGAGTAGACCAGCGCCGGCCGGCCGACCGCACGCGCCAGCGTGTCGGGGAACCGCCCCCACATGGCGACGCAGCCGAGTCCCTCGTGCAGGAACACCAGCGGTTCCCGGTCCGCGGGCCCGTCTATCAGGCGGTACTCGATGGGCCCGTCCGTGAGTTCGATCTCCGGCACCCTGCTGTCTCCTCGTGGTCTACCAGGCGAAATTACGGGTGTTGAACATGTTGAAGCCGAGCGTCGCCTTCCCGATGTACTCGAGGCACTCGTCCGGTTTGGCCGGCATGACCGAGCAGAAGGACGCCTCCCTCAGCAGGCGGTCCAGGGGGCTGGCCGTGCGCAGTGAGCCGGCGCCGCAGATCCGCACGGCGCCCAGTGCCAGGCGCGGGGCGAGTTCGCCGATGCAGTACTTGGCCGCGTGCACCGCGGTGTTGGCCTCCAGGCTTCCCTTCCGCTCATCGACCAGCCGCGCGGCCGAGTAGACCAGGGCGCGCGCGGCCTGGAGCCGCGCGGCGAGTTCGCCCACCTCCGACTGGACGACCGCCGAGGCGCGGCGGCGTTCGTTGCCCTTCAGGAAATCCACCATGAACCGCAGGACGGACTCCGCGATCCCCAGGTAGGCGCCCATGTAGCCGGACACCATCCAGTGCGGCTCGCGTACCAGTTTGAACAGCGACATGCCCTCCACTCCGAGGAACAGCCTGTCGCGCGGGACCGCTACGTCGTCCATCGACATCGTCGCGGTCTGCGTCCCCCGCAGCGCCGCACCGTCCCAGACACCCGAGAAGGTGACGCCGTGGTCGTCCTTCGCGACCACGAAGTGCGAGACTTCGTCGGCCTCGGAGGCACTCTCCGCGCGGGCCGCCACGACGTAGTGGTCGGCGACCCCGGCCAGCGACACGAAGGACTTCGTGCCGTTCAGCACGAAGCCGTCGTCGGAGGCCCGGTAGGTGGCCTGCACGCCTCGGAGCTTCGCGCCGGACCCCGTCTCGGAGGTCGCCGAGGCGAACATCCGCCCGTGTCGGACGATCTGGTCGAAGGTCCAGGCCCGGAACCGCTCGGCCGCCTCGGGAAGCCGCGTCCCGGCCGTCTCGCACAGGGAGCCGATGGCCACGTTGTGCATGTTGAAGCCGAGGGCGGTGGCCCCGTCGCCGGTGGCCAGCGTCTCCAGCACCTTGGTGTAGTCCAGGAAGGACAGGCCCTCACCGCCGTACTGCCGGGGAACCAGGAGCGTCAGCAGCCCCGCCTCCCGCACCAGCCGGTAGCCGTGGTGCGGCTCCAGGAGACCGCGGTCGACATCGGCCGCGCGGGTCGCCAGCTTCTCGGCGACCGCGCGGACGCGTTCGGTGACGGTTCCGGAGTCCTGTGCGTCGATGGTGTGCATGTGACTCTTTTCGTCCGGTCCAGCGGAGTCAGTTCTCGACGGGAAGCCCCAGCTCACGGGCGACCGTTACACGCAGCAGGTCGTTCGGGCCCGCATAGGTCGACGCCGCCATCGGAGTGAGCAGATCGGCGGTGAGCCCGGACTCCTCGATGAAGGAGCGCACGCCGCCGAGCATGGCGGCCTGCTGGGCGAACCTCAGGTAGTCCTCGGCCACGGAGATCTTGGTCAGCGCGGCGTCGGCCGAAAGCTGCCGGGGGCGTGCGCCGCCGTCCAGGCGCGCGGCGATCCGGTAGACCAGTTCCCGGGAGCGGTGGAGGGCGAGCGCCATGTCGGACACGCGTGCCGCGACCAGATGACTCGAACCCATCCTGCGCCCGAAGTGCCTCCGGGACCTGCACCACTCGACCGTACGGGCGAGCACTCTGCGCATGGGCCCGAGCGCGTAGGACAGGAGCAGGGCGCGCTCCCAGGCGGTGGTGACGGTCAGCAGGGCGAGTCCCGAACCCTCCTCGCCGACCAGCCGGTCCGCCGGAAGACGGACACCGGTGAACTCCAGGGAACCCATCGGCGCCTCGACCAGCGCGGTCTTGGGGAAGGGGCCGTCCCGTTCGACCCCCTGTGCGCGCAGGTCGACCAGGAAGGGGGACAGGGCGAAGGGACTTCGCTCGGAGGCGGTGCGGGCGAACACCAGGGCGACGTCCGCGACCGGAGCGGCCGTCACGAACGACTTCCGGCCCGTGAGCAGGTATGTGCCGTCCGCCTGGCGCTCGGCGCGCGTGGTCATCGACAGGGGATCGCTGCCGCCGCCCTCCTCGGTCAGGGCGTGGCACAGCAGCACCTCACCGCCCTCCACATCGCCGAGGTCCCGCCAGGTCCGCTCGGGCAGCACGGCGCGCAGGGGGAACTGGATACCGAACCGCTGCGAGGCCATCGCGTAGCACAGTCCGGCCTCCGTCCCGGCCAGGCCGATCCCCTCGACGGCGGCCACGGCCCCGGTGACCGGCCCCGGTCGGGGAACTTCGTCCCTGCGCGGCGACGGTGCGTCGCCCAGTGTTCCCAACGCGGCGAGCGCCCGCCAGCGGGTGCGGAAATCGGCGTCGTCGAGACCGGTGAGCGCGGATTCGGCCAGGCGCGCCCAGTCCGCGACCGAGCTCTCGACCTCGGTGTCCTGGGCCGACAACATCATGACAGCGCGCTCCCGCTGCTCGCGGCGCCCCTGGCGGCCTCGACGGCGTCCCACAGCGCGGCCGGCGTGCGGAAGTTCGCCGCGACGACGGAGGTCTCCGGGAAGGGTGCCCCGGTGCGCTCCTCGACCTGGGTGACGATCTTCATGATCGTCAGGGAGTCCAGCAGCCCGGACACGAGAAGCGGCGTGTCGGGCCTGATCTCCTCACCGGCCGCTCCCTGGGTCTCGCCGACGGTCTCCTGGATCAGTTTGCACAGCTCATCGACGTTTTCCATGGTCTCTTCCCTGTGTCGGTTCCGCCGAAGCCAGTGATTCGCGGTCGATCTTTCCCCGGTCGGTCAGCCGCAGCCGGTCCACGAGGTGCACGTGGTCGGGCATCATGTGCCGGGGCAGCACTTCGAAGACGGCCTCGCGAAGCCGCTGCTCCGACACGCCGTCGGCAACGGCGTAGAGCCTGATCCGCCCCCCGCCGCGGTCCCGGTCCGTCCACACCGCGGCGCACGACCGCACCGCCGGGATCTCCTGCACGACGCTCTCGATGTCCAGCAGGTCGATCCGGTACCCCCGGCGTTTGACCTGGTGGTCGCGGCGCCCGCGCAGATGGATCCTTCCGTCGCCGCCGTAGTGGCCCAGGTCGCCGGTGAGGTAGGCCCGCCGGGTGGTGCCGTCCTCCAGTGTGATCGGGGTGGTGTGCTCGCGCAGCCGACCGTCCTGTAGGTAGCCGAGGAAGACCGTCGGGCCGGCGACGGCGATCTCCCCCTCGTCCGAAGTGACGCGGTGCTCCCGGTCGACGAGGCTGACGTGGACCCCCGCGATGGCCCTGCCGACGGGCAGGGCGTCCCGGGCGGTCCACCCGGGCGGCAACTTCTCGAATGTGCAGACGTTCGTCTCCGTCGGACCGTAGAGGTTGTAGAACTCAGCCGCCTTCAGGACGCTGACGCAGCGTTCCAGGTCCCCCGCCGGGAAGGGCTCGCCGGCGAACGCCGCGACACGCAGGTCGGGCAGCGGCGTGGTCTCGACGCCCCCCTTGTGCAGCAAGGCCTGGTACAGGGTCGGTACGGCGTAGAAGACGGAGATCCGTTCGGCGGCCAGCCAGCGCACCACGTCGCGCGGGAACGCCTTCAGCGGCTCCGGCAGGAGAACGAGACGGGCGGCCGACATCGCGCTGCCGAAGATGTCGAAGGTGCTGAGGTCGAAGGTCAGCGACGACTGCGAGCCGATCCGGTCCGAGGACCGCACCCCCAGCTCGTCGACGGCCCACCGCACGAAGTGCAGTACGTTCCCGTGCGACAGGAGTACTCCCTTGGGCCATCCCGTACTGCCCGAGGTGAACAGCAGGTACCCGCCGCCGGTCGCCTGGGGGAGGTCGGCCGTGGGCCGGACGAGCGGGAGGACCGACAGGCCCGGTGCCAGGTGTCCGGCCGGTGCCGGGCCGTGGCCCACCCGCTCCCCGACCTGCGCGGCCGAAGCCTCCGTATCCGGTGAGGTGATCAGGAAACCGACGCCGGCGTTCTCCACCATCCGCGCCGTGCGCTCGTGCGGCCCTCCCACGTCGAGCGGAGCCGCGACGGCGCCGGACCTCAGTACGGCGTAGACGGCGGCGACGGCGTCCACGCCCTTCGGCAGGTACACCCCGACGCGGTCGCCGGGGCGCACACCGGCGGCGGACAGGGCACCGGCGATGCCGCGGACCGTCTGCTCCAGGCTCCGGTAGGTGACCGCCCTCCTGCCGTCGGTGACGGCGACCGCGTCCGGGTGGTCGCGGGCCGCAGCCGCCAGCAGGCCGTCGAGGCGGGCCGGCCGGGAGGGAGGAGACGTCATGCGGCCGACCCGTTCCTCAGCCGTTCGGCCAGGACCTTCTTGTCCATCTTCCCGACCGGGGTCAGGGGCATCGCGTCGAGGACGCGCACCTCGTCGGGTGCCTTGTAGGCGGCCACACCCCGTTCGGCGAGGAACGCGGCAAGGTCCTGCCGGCCGGGAGCCTGCCCGCCGGCCGGCACGACGAAGGCGACCGAACGCTCGCCCAGGTCCGGGTCCGGGGCGGGCAGGAGGGCGACGGACCGGATCGCCGGGTGCGCCAGGAGGTGGCCCTCGACCTCGGTGGCCGGAATCTTCTCGCCGCCGCGGTTGATCTGGTCCTTGGACCGTCCCACGACGATGAGGTGCCCGGAGGGGAGGCGGCGCACGAGGTCGCCGGTGCGGTAGAACCCGTCCCGGGTGAAGCTCTTGGCATTGTGCTCCGCCGCACGGTAGTACCCGCGCAGGGTGTACGGGCCCCGTGTGAGGAGCTCGCCCACCTCTCCCTCGGGCACCTCCCGGTCGTCCGGGCCGACCACCCGCACCTCGTCCGCGGGGGAGATGGGCCTGCCCTGCGTGGTGCTGACGACATCCGGTGGATCGGAGAGCCTGGTCAGGCACAGCAGGCCCTCGGCCATCCCGAACACCTGCTGGATCGTGCAGCCGAAGCCGGCGATCATCTGCCGGGCCATCTCGTCGGCCAGCCGGGCGCTGCCGATCTGCAGTACCCGCAGGCTGGACAGGTCGGCGTCGGACTGCTGCGCCTCGTCCAGCCAGACGGGCGCCAGCTGGGGGTTGATGGCGGCGATGGTGACACGCTCACGCTCGATGAGGTCGAAGCAGTAGCCGGGATCGGGGTTGCTCGCCAGCACGACGGTGCCGCCGACTGCGAGCGTCCCCAGCACGCCCGGGCAGTTCATCGTGTAGTTGAAGGCCACCGGGAGGGCCGCCAGGTAGACCGTGTTCCGGTCCAGGCCGCACACCTCGCCCGCGGTACGCGAGTTGTACAGATAGTCGTCGTGGGTCCGGGGGATCAGCTTGGGAAGTCCGGTGGTGCCCCCGGAGAGCAGCAGCAGCGCCATGTCCCCGCCGCGTGCGGCGGACTCGACCGCCTCTCCGGCCGGTTCGGTCGCCAGCAGGTCCGCGAAGGAGGTGAACCCGGTGCCGGCACCCGGATCGCCGACCACGACGACGTGCTTCAGGGCCGGGCTGGCCGACCGCACGGCTTCGGCCAGTCGGCGATGGTCGAACTGCGCGTGCATGTCGGGGATGACGTAGGCGACCGCGTCCGAGAGCTGTGCCAGATGGGTGATCTCGCTGCTGCGGTGGCCCGGCTGGGTGTGCACCGGCACCGCGTCGATCTTCATCAGGGCGAACCAGAGGAGCAGGAACTCGGCGCGGTTCGGCAGCTGGACCAGGACCCGGTCTCCGGCGCCGATGCCGAGCCGTCGCAGACCGTGCGCCACACGGTCGGCCCGGTCATCCAGTTCGGCGTAGCTGAGCCGCGTCCGGTCGTCCACCACGGCCGGACGGTCGCCGTGGGCCTGTACGCGTGCGGCCAGGAACTGGGCGAAGGTCTCCCCTCGCCAGTACCCCGCCGCTCGGTATCTCTCGGCGTCTGCGTCGGGCCAGGGTATTACATCGGCGGTCATGGAAAAGACTCCCTTCGATGATGCTGTTCCGGCCGCACACGTATTCGCCGGCCACTCACTCGTTGCGAAAAGTCTGGTGTCGCGGCCTGTCGGCGCCGTCGCATGCGGGAATCCTGAAGTGCGGAACTTGTTCTGTGGCGCGTCGGCGGCCGTGTACGGGGAGCGACTCGACGGGCAAGTGATTCGGCTTGAGCGAAGGGCGTTCGGGCTGTTTCGCCGGTTGACTGTAGCGTACGCCTGAAGGGGGGGCAATATTTTCTCCATTGTTCGCCAGGGGTGTCGGCCGAGTTGCCGGCGCCCCTCGCGGGCGGCGGAGAATCCTGTAGGGGAAAATCCTTAAGGGAAGATACCGCGAGGAAATTACTCCGGTAATTCGTGCTGCTTCGCCGACTTGTTCATTTCATTGACAGGGTGTTCGACCGAGTCATACTCTTGCGCAGCAGGGCCGCTGTAATCGACAGGGGTCCACGTCATGTGCTTTCGCGTGCGGAGCAGTTTATTGGCGCGCAGCGGCCCACTGGTTATTTCCGGCTTCCCGGGCCCGCGCCCGGAAGACCCGAGCCGTGGGACGCCGCCGTCGGCGGCCGTGCCGGCCGGGTGACCGCCGCCATGATCCGCGAACACCGTGCCAACCACCGGAGGAACACCCGTGGGAGACGTTGTGTTGGGCCAGGAGGAGATCCGCGCGCTCGTGGCCGGGGAACTGGAACTGGAGCCGGCCGCCGTCGGCCTCGACGACGACCTGGTCACGCTGGGCCTCCACTCGATGCGAATGATCAAGATCGCAGCGGGTCTGCGCCGCCGGGGAATCCGTGTCAACTTCGCGGACCTCGCGCTGCGGCCCTCGGTCCGGGAGTGGGCCGCCCTCGTGCCGGAACGCTCCCGGGGCCGGACGAGGCCGGACGCGGCAGAGCCGGCGGAGCCGGAGGAGCCGGCGAGGAGCGGACCGCTGGCCGAGAGCGAGCCCTTCGGTCTGGCGACCATGCAGCACGGGTACTGGATCGGCCGGGCGGACGGTCAGGCGCTCGGTGGCGTGGCGGCGCATCTGTACGCGGAGTTCGACGGCCGGGACGTCGACCCCGGCCGGCTGGAACGCGCGGTGGCGAACCTGGTACGCCGTCACGGCATGCTGCGCAGCCAGTTCCTCGACGACGGTACCCAGCGCGTGCTCGAGGAGCCCGGCGTGCCCGTCTGGTCGGTGACCGACCTCCGCGCGCAGGAGGCCCCGGCGGTGGAACAGCGCCTGGAGGAGATCCGTCAGCGCAAGACGCACCAGCGGATGCGCGCGGACCTCGGCCAGGTCCTCGACATCTCCCTGACGCTGCTGCCCGAAGGGCGGACGCGACTGCACGTGGACGTGGACATGCTCGCGGCCGACGCCCTGAGCTACCGTCTGATGCTGGCGGACCTCGCGGAGTTCTACGCCCGCGACGGAGAGGGCCTGGAGCCGCTGTCGTACAACTACCGCAGCTACCTGTCCGACTACGCCGCGCTCAACGGGCCCGCGCGCGAGACCGAGCGGGCCTGGTGGCAGGACGTCCTCCCGCAGATGCCCGACGCCCCGGCTCTTCCCCTGGTGCCGGAGTCGGAACGTGAGGACCCGCTCCGCAGCGTGCGCTACGAGCACTGGCTCGACCCCGAGCGCAAGCGCAGGCTCATCGAGCGCGCCCACCAGCACGGCGTCACGCCGGCCACGGTGCTGGCCTCGGTCTTCGCCGAGGTCGTCGGCAGGTGGTCGAGCGACCAGAGGTTCCTGCTCAATCTGCCGCTGTTCAACCGCGAACCCCTCCACCCGGATGTCGAGAAGCTCGTCGGCGACTTCAGCAGCTCGGTCCTGCTGGACGTGGACGTCACCGCCCCGGAGACCCTGCTCGGCCGTGCGCGGCGGTTCCAGCAGAACCTGCACGGCAAGGCCGCGCACGCCGGTTACCCGGGGCTCGACGTGCTGCGGGACCTGGGGCGCCTGCGTGGCGAACCCGTGCTGGCCTCGGTGGTGTACACCAGCGGGCTGAACCTGGGAGAACTTTTCCGCGATTCCGTCATCGAGTCGTTCGGCGACCCCGTGTGGATCATCTCGCAGGGACCGCAGGTCGTCCTGGACGCCCAGGTCGTGGAGCTGCGCGGGGGCCTGCTGCTCAACTGGGACGTCCGCGAGCACGCCTTCCCCGCGGGCATGATGGACATGATGTTCCGCCGCCACCGCGAGCTGATCGAGGAACTGCTCGGCGACGACGCGGACTGGGAGAGGCGCGTCGACCAGGGCCTTCCGCCGGAGCAGGCGGAGGTGCGCGCGAGGGTCAACGCCACGGACCACCCGGCGCCCGGGCGCCTGCTGCACCAGGGCTTCTTCGAGCACGCCGCGTCGGTGCCGGACGCGACGTCGCTGGTGTGGGGTGCCGAGGGCCGGATGACCTACGCGGAACTGCGGGAACGGGCACTGAGGGTCGCGGGCGCGCTCGTCGCCCACGGGGTCCGGGCCGGGGACGCGGTCTCCATCCAGCTGCCCAAGGGGCCCGACCAGGTCGTCGCGGCGCTCGGTGTGCTCGCGGCGGGCGCGTCGTACGTGCCGATCGGGATCGACCAGCCCGACGCGCGGCGCGAGCAGATCGAGTCGACCGGCGACGTGGTCCTGGCGCTGCACGGGGGCGGCCGGACCTCGGACGGCGGCCGGGTGACCGCGCTGGGGATCGGGGAGGCCGCACGCTTCGGCGAGCCGCTGGAGGCCCCGGTCGCCGTCGGCCCGGAGTCGATCGCCTACGTGATGTTCACCTCCGGTTCGACGGGGCGGCCGAAGGGCGTCGAGATGCCGCACGCCGCGGTGATGAACACCCTCGACTGCCTCAACGAGACCTTCGGGGTCAACGCCGGCGACCGGTCGCTCGCCCTGTCCCCGTTCGAGTTCGACCTGTCCGTGTACGACGTCTTCGGCCTGCTCTCCGCCGGAGGCTGCGTGGTGCTGACGGACGATGAGGTCCGCCGGGACGGCCAGCGCGTCGCCGACCTGATGCGCACACAGGGCGTGACCATCCTCAACTGCGTCCCGGGCCTGCTCGACATGATCCTGGCGGGCGGCGGCTCCGACGGTGTCGGGGACGGCCTGCGCGCGGTCGTCCTGGGAGGCGACTGGGTGGGCACCGACCTCCCCGAGCGGCTGCGCCGGCAGGCCCCCCACTGCCGGTTCGCCGGGCTGGGCGGCACCACGGAGACGGCGATCCACTCGACCATATGCGAGGTGACCGACCGGGTTCCGCCCCAGTGGCACGCGGTGCCCTACGGCGTCCCCCTGCGGAACGTCAGGTGCCGGGTGGTCAACGCGGCGGGGGCCGACTGCCCCGACTGGGTGCCCGGTGAACTGTGGATCGGCGGCCACGGAGTCGCGAAGGGCTACCGCAACGACCCGGAACGGACGGCCGACCGCTTCGTCACCCACCAGGGACACCGCTGGTACCGGACCGGCGACATGGCCCGGTACTGGCCGGACGGCACCCTGGAGTTCCTCGGCAGGCGCGACCACCAGGTGAAGCTCCGGGGCCACCGGGTCGAGCTCGGTGAGGTGGAGGCGGCACTGCGGGCCGTCCCCGCGGTGCACCGCGCCATCGCGGAAGTGGTCGGCGAGGGGACGCAGAAGCTGGTCGCCGCGGTCACCCTGACCGAACCCTCGGACGGGGCGGCGATCCGCGAGGCCCTCACCCGGCTCCTGCCGCCGTACATGGTCCCGGAGCGGCTCGAGATCCTCGACGACTTCCCCCTGACCTCCAACGGGAAGATCGACCGCAGGGCGGTCCGCTCCACGCTCCGGGCCGCCGCCGCCCCTCAGGAGTCCCGCACCGCGCCCACCGGTGATCTGGAGATCGTGCTCGCGGAGATCGTGGCCGGAGTTCTGGGGACCGACCGGGTCGGAGCCGAACAGGACTTCTTCTCCCTCGGCGGCGATTCCGTGCTGGCGACGACGGTGATCGCCCGGATCAGGGAGTGGCTGGACACCTCCGAGCCCACGGTGACGGATCTGTTCGCCGGCCGGACGGTGCGCGATCTGGCCGCACGCCTGGCCGGGCAGCAGAGCACACCGGGGCGCATCGAGCAGGCGGCGCGCATCTACCGCGAGGTGGCCTCGATGTCCGACGAGGAAGTGCTGGCCGAAGCGCGAGCCGGGCGGTGAACGGACCGGGGCCCGCGGTCCCGGAGACGAACGTGACTCTTTGCTCCCTCCAACCGAAAGGACACGTGCAGGTGACTGCGCCGGACGAATCCCCCCTGCCTCTCGGCACCGACGATCCCAACGACATCCTGAAGGCGTTCGCCGCCAACAGGGCGTTCCGGGCCGCCGAATGGGACGAGCTGACGACCGAGGAGAACCCCTACCGGCGGCCGGTCCGCCCCGACGACCTGGCCTGGCTCGACTACAGCAGGCCCATGCCGGTCTCCGAGGCGCTGAAGCTGAGCGGCCTGCTCGGCCACCGCATGCTGCGCAACGTCTACGACCTTGAGGCCCTGTACCTCCCGCCGGCCGACTCGCCCACCGTCAGACCCGACCAGGAGGCCTTCTACTCCGACCGCAACAGGATGCTGAGCGCCCTGGCGAAGCCGGTGCTGGAAAAGCACCTGTTCACCTTCCTCGACGGGGAGCGGACACCACTGGAGGAACCGACGGCCGAGGCGGCCGGGCGCCATGTGCTGGAGTACTTCGAGCGGCGCAGGGCCGACCCCGGCACGGCGATCGACACCGTGCTGAGCACCAGGGACAGACGCGAGGCGGCCACCTTCCTCCTGCTGCAGCTGAGCGCCTTCCTCCCCGCCATGAACACCGCGATCGGAAGGGCCGCGCTCGGTGAGTACGACCTCGCGCACGACTCGTTGCGTTCCTTCCTGCTCGACGAGTACCGGGCGTGGGTGACGGCCTCGCAGGCCTACGGCGGGCTGCTCGGCGACGCCGGTCTGAAGCCCGCCGCCGCCGCGTACTGGCAGCTGTACCTGGGCACCTCGCTGGCCAGGGGCAACTACCTGCACTACACGTCGGTCAACCGCGAGCACGTCTTCGCCTTCCTCGGTGCCCTCGTGCACAAGAGAATCGACGAGGCCCTGACCCGGGAACGGTTCCGGTCCGTCTTCTCGGAGTGCCTGACGACCGACGCCGACTACTTCCAGGGCGTCCGCGACGTCACCGGTACCGGTCTGACGGAGCTGGTCGACCGGCTGCTCGCACCGTTCGCCGACACCTACGGCGAACAGGCCGTCCAGGGGTTCCACCGCGGTTTCGCGGACGCGGCCCGGTACACCGACCTCTGGGAGGCCGACCTCCGGGAGCAGTTGGTGTGGGCCGACAGCATCGAGGAGTACCAGGACAGGGCCGAGAAGATCGACAGGTACCTGAAGGACGAGGACATCGAGGTCGATCTGGACACCTTCGTCGAGTCGTGGGAGGAGACGTCCACCACCCATGTGCACGACGAGCACCGCCTGGTCATGATCGAGGCCGGCCAGATGCACTTCTGGAACAACGTGACGCACAAGATCGAGCTCAACCAGGGCGACAAACTGCTGATCCCGGTGTCCCGGCTGCACGGGTCCACCGTCCTGTCCGGAGAGTGCACGTACCACCAGCCGATCATCCCCGACGACATGCTCGTCAGGATCATCTGAGTCTCCGAGGCGGACATTTGGCGAGATATGGAGTTCGTCCATGCCATCCACAAACATTCTGCCGGCCGACGGGCAGCTCACGTCCCAGGTGATAGGCGACCTGCCCGACTGGGGCGCACCCCGCGTCACCGAACTGCTCGGCACCCTGCTCTCCTCCGAATCCCCGTTCCCGTGCACGTTCGCGGTGTCCGCGGCCAAGAAGTCGGGACTGCGGTTCGGTTTCGTCGAAGACCTGCACGACCGGCGCAGCTGGGAAGTCCTGCCCGGAATCATCTCCTCGTACCTGGAGGTCTACCAGCAGATCTCCAGGGAGACCTCCCTGATCGTCCTGTTCCGGCCGGAGAAGGAGACCGGGGAGGTGGAGGACTACTACCGGAAGTTCTGGGACGTGCTGCAGTTCCTGCACGAGCGGGACCCCGAGCCGTGGCCGACGGATATCCCCGAGCACACCGACGACAGCCGGTGGGAGTTCAGTTTCGGCGGTACGCCCATCTTCGTGGTCTGCAACACACCGGCACACGTACAACGGAAGAGCAGGACGAATCCCTGCTTCATGATCACCTTCCAGCCCAGATGGGTGTTCGAGCACCTGGGTCCGGAGACGACCCGCGGTGAGGCGGCCCGGCGAGTCATCCGGAACCGTCTGCGGGCGTTCGACGGGGGAGAGCCCTCACCCGAACTCGGGCACTACGGCGACCCGGAGAACCGGGAATGGCGGCAGTACTTCCTCCTCGACGAGAACGAGGCCAAGGTGCCGGTCTGCCCGTTTCTCCACAAGTGAGTTATCCGCCAAGACGGAAGGCAAGGGTATCGGTGACCGAGAAGCATCCGGGGCGGGACCAGGACGGACCTGACCCGACGAACGCGACGACGGCGAGGCAGGAGCGTATCCGCCGCATGCTCGCCGAACGCGGCTTCGGCCGCACGGACGACGCGGCCGGCGAGGGCTCCTTCCCCCGGCTCGGGGCCGGCCCCGCTCCCCTGTCCTCGGCCCAGCGCCGGATGTGGTTCGCCCAGCAGCGGGATCCGGGCAGCGCCGCGTACAACATATGCGTCGGATTCGACATCCGCGGTGAGCTGGACCCGGCGGCGCTGCGCCGGGCCTTCGAGTCGGTCGTGGCGCGCCAGGACATCCTGCGGACGGTGTACCGGACTGATACCGACGGAATGCCCGTACAGACCGTCCTCCCTTCCGCCGACCTGTCCTGGGAGGCCGTGGACTGCCGGGACGTCTCGGGCGACGCCGCCGCGGACGAGGTCGACAGACTGGCACGGCGGCACGGTCGCAGGGCGTTCGACCTGGCACGGGACTGCCCCCTGCGCCTGGTGCTGGCCGAGTTCGGCCCGCACGAGCACGTCCTGCTGATGATCGTGCACCACATCGCCGTCGACGACCTGAGCTGGGCGCCGCTGCTGGGCGAGGTGGCCGCGCACTACCGGGCGGACGGCACCGGGGAACCCGCGACCGTTTCCCCCCTGGAGGTGCGGTACGCGGAGTTCGCCGCGTGGGAGCGGGAGCGTGCCGCCTCGGACCGCTTCGCGGAGCCGCTGGCCTACTGGCGAGGCCGGCTCGATCCGTGGCCGGCTCCGGTCCCGCTTCCGGCGGCGGGCGGCGGGACCGGGGAGGCGGGCGTGGAGGGCCTGCGACGGCGGGTGCTCCTGCCGCCGCAGACCGGCGACGGCATCGCCGAACTGGCGAAGGACACCAAATCCTCCCTGTTCATGACGGCACTGACCTGCCTGACCGCCGTGCTCCACCGGTACTCGGGCAGCGCGGACATCGCGGTCGGCACGGTTGCGGTGCACCGCCCACGCCGCGAACTGGAACCGCTGATCGGCAACTTCGGCAACACCGTGATGCTGCGCGTGGATGCCGGGGGGGATCCCCGCTTCCTGGACCTGCTGGAGGAGGTCCGGAAGGTGTGCGTCGACGCGTTCGGTCGGCAGGAGGTGCCCTTCGACCAGGTCGTGGAGGCCATCCGCCCACCGCGCCAGCGCGATGGATCAGGCCTGTTCAACGTGATGTTCACCCAGCGCGGGCAGACGCTTCCCGACGGCATCGACTTCCCCGGCCAGGAATGGTCGGACCGCCCGGTGTTCAACGGAAGCACGCGCTTCGACCTCGCGGTCGAGGTGATGCAGGGCCCGGAGGGCGTCGTCCTGACCGCGACGGGGTCACGCACGCTGTTCGACGCCGAGGACCTCGACCGCCTGCTCGGTCATGTGCGCACCCTGATGGAAGGGGTGCTGGCCGACCCGTCCCGCCGGCTCAGCGAACTGCCGCTGATGCCCGGCCCCGAGTACGACCGCGTCGTGCGCGACTGGAACGCCACCGACAGCCCGAAGTACCTCCCCAGGACCACCCTGCCGGGGCTGTTCCACGAGCAGGTCCGCCGCCGGCCGGACGCCGTCGCCGTCGTGTACGGCGACCGGCGGCTCACCTACGGCGAGCTCGACTCCCGGGCCAACCGGCTGGCCGGGCATCTGAAGGCGGTCGGCGTCGGTCCGGGCGACTTCGTCGGGGTGCTGCTGGAACGGTCTCCGGACCTGATCGTGGCGATGCTGGCGGTGCTCAGGACAGGCGGCGCCTTCGTCTGCCTGGACCCGGCGTGGCCGGCGCTCCGGAAGGAGGAACTCATCGCGGAGGCGGGCCTCGCCGCGTGCGTGACCACCGACGCGGTGATGCCGAGGAGCACACTGGCCGCGATCTCGCCGGACGCCGCCCATGTGGACGTCGTCGCCGACGCCGACGCCATCGCCGCCCGCGGGCGGCACCCGGTGGAGGCCGGCACGGCCCTGGACGACGTCGCGTATGTCGTCTACACCTCCGGCTCCACCGGGGTTCCCAAGGGCGCGATGATCACCCATCAGGGAATCGTCAACCGTCTGCCCTGGCAGGCCGACATGCTCGGTCTCCGCGAGAGCGACGCGGTCCTGCACAAGGCACCGGTCAGCTTCGACATCTCCATCAACGAGATCTTCCTGCCGCTGGTCAGCGGGTGCCGACTCGTCCTGGCCAGACCCGGAGGGGAAGGGGACGTGCCGTATCTGCTGTCGACGATCGCCGAACACCGCGTGACGTTCGTCTACCTCGTCTCCTCCATGCTCGACCTGATGGTCGAGCGTGACGACGCGACGGAGGCGTTCCGCCACCTGCGGCACGTCTGGTGTGGCGGGGAGGTGCTCACCCCGGAACTCTACGAGCGCTTCAGACGGCGGTGCGGCGCCCGGATGTACCACGGCTACGGTCCGGCCGAGGCGACCATAGGCGTCACCTGCCGCGCCTACGAGAGCGCCGACCACGTCCGGGACATCACGATCGGCAGGCCGAACCCGAACACGCGCGTCTACCTGCTGGACGGCAGGCGGAAGCCGGTCCCCCCGGGAGTCCTGGGGGAGATCCACATAGGCGGGCTCCCCCTGGCGCGCGGATACCTCAACGATCCGGTGCGCACCGCCGAGCGGTTCGTGCGGGACCCCTTCGGCGGCGACGGGAGGCTCTACCGAACGGGTGACCTGGCCCGCTACCGCAGGGACGGGCAGATCGAGTTCGTCGGCAGGGCGGACAATCAGGTCAAGATCAACGGCCGGCGTGTCGAACTGGAGGAGATCGAGGCCAAACTGGCGGCCCACCCGCAGGTCCGCCAGGCCGTGGTGCTGCTGCGCACCAGGGGCCGGCACGGCCGGCGGCTCGTGGCGTTCGCCGCCACCGGCGGGACCGCGGCGGAGCCGGACGCGCTGCGCTCCTGGCTGGCGGACCGCCTTCCCTCCTACATGGTGCCCTCCGCCGTCATCGTCCTGCCGGAACTGCCGCTGAAGAACTCCGGCAAGGTCGACAAGGACGCGCTGTCCTCGACGGACGTCCCCGAGGCCGACCGGGGCGGAGCGGTGTACTCGCCGCCCCGGGGCACGCTGCAGCGTACGGTCGCCGACATCTGGGCGCGGACGCTCGGCGTCGAACGGGTCGGCGCCGAGGAGAACTTCTTCGACCTCGGCGGGCACTCCCTCCTGGTCGTGAAGGTGCAGAACGAGATCCGCCGCGAACTCGGCCGCGACGTGCCGGTGGTCGCCCTCTTCGAGAACACCACGGTCGCCTCGGTGGCCAGGTACCTCGACACGGACACGGCCGCGGCCGACGACGAGGAGGCGCGGGAACTGGAACGGGTTCGAAGCCGGGTGAACCGGCAGAGGCGGGCACGGGCAGGACACGGCCGCGCGGCCGTTTCGAAGGAGACGCCATGACGAGCACCGACACCCTCGACAGTGCCGAGTCCGACATCGCAGTGGTCGCGGTGGAGGGCAGGTTTCCCGGCGCACCGTCGATCGGGGAGTTCTGGGAACTGCTGAAGGACGGACGGGAGTCCATCCGGCCGGTCAGCGACCGGGACTACCTCGCGGCCGGCGGGGCGCCGGCCGGACTGACCGACCCGCACCTGGTCAGGGTCGAGTGCACACTGGACGACATCGACCTGTTCGACGCGGAGTTCTTCGGCTTCCAGCCCGCGGAGGCCGAACTGCTCGACCCGCAGCAGCGGATCTTCATCGAGTGCGCCTACCACGCCTTCGAGAAGGCGGGGTGCGTGCCCGGCGACTACGACGGGGCGATCGGCGTCTACGCCGGCGCCTCCCAGAGCCAGTACTACCTGCACAACGTCCATCCGACGTACGCCCGGAGACCGGGGACCGTCGACTCCTACATCGGCTCGGTCGCCAACGCCAGCAGCGCCCTGGTGACCCGGGTCTCCTACCTGCTCAACCTGACGGGCCCGAGCGTGGCGGTGCAGACCGCCTGCTCCACCTCCCTGGTCGCCGTGCACATGGCCTGCCAGGATCTCCTGGACTACCGCTGCGACCTCGCTCTGGCCGGCGGCGCCTCGGTGAACCCCGCGGCGAGGCTCGGCTACCAGTACGTGCCGGACGGGCCGTTCTCCCCGGACGGCCACTGCCGGCCGTACTCCGCCGACGCGGCGGGTATGTCACCCGGCGACGGAGTCGGTGTCGTCCTGCTGAAGAGACTGCCCGACGCCCTCGCCGACGGCGACACCGTCCGCGCCGTCATCAAGGGATCGGCGGTGAACAACGACGGGTCCCGGAAGGTCGGCTTCACCGCGCCCAGCGTCAAGGGCCAGCGGGACGTGATCGTGGCGGCGCAGACCGCGGCAGGGGTGTCGGCGGACGCCATCGGCTACGTCGAGGGCCACGGCACCGCCACACCGGTCGGCGACCCCATCGAGGTGAGTGCCCTGACGAAGGCGTTCGCGTCGAGCACCGACAGGACGGGCTTCTGCGCGCTCGGGTCCGTGAAGTCCAACCTCGGGCACCTCGACGCCGCGGCGGGCATCGCGGGCCTGATCAAGGCCGTACTGGCGCTGGAGAACGAGGCGATCCCGCCGACCCTGCACTTCTCCGAGCCCAACAAGCTGATCGACTTCGAGAGCTCGCCGTTCGTCGTCGCCGACGCCCTGCGAGAGTGGCCGCGGTCCGGCGTCCCCCGGCTGGCCGGGGTGAGCTCGTTCGGTGTCGGAGGTACCAACGCGCACGTGGTGCTCGCCGAGGCACCGCCGCAGCCCGTGAGGGAGCACGACGGACGGCCGGAGGTCGTCCTGCTGTCGGCGGCCACGCCCGGCGCGCTCGACGACCTCGGACAGCGGCTCGGTGAACACGTCTCCCGGGAGCCGGGCGTCCATCTCGGCGACCTCGCCCACACGCTCCAGAGCGGTCGCCGGCCGATGAACCTGCGGCGTGCCGTGGTGGCCGACAGCCCCCGGGAACTCGCCGGGACACTGGCGGCCGCCGGCGGCCACCGGGCGGAGACCGGTGGGCAGCCCAGGGACGTGGTGTTCATGTACCCGGGGGCCGGCTCCCAGTACCAGCGCATGGGCCAGCAGCTCTACCGGCGGTACCCGGTGTACCGCCGTGAGATGGACCGGTGCGCGGAGATCGTCTCCTCGGCTTGCGGCATGGACCTGCTCGAAGCCCTCTACCCGGCCGGGGACGCCGCGCCGAGGAGGGACAACGTCGACCTGCCGGCCTGCCGGTATCCGGCGATCGTCGCCACCGAGTGGTCCCTGACCGCTCTGCTGGCGTCCTGGGGGATACGGCCCGCCATGATGATCGGCCACAGCCTCGGCGAGTACACGGCGGCCTGCGTCGCGGGGGTCATGACCCTGGAGGAGATGCTCCCCCTCGTCGCCGAGCGCGAGCGCCTGATCCGGCGGGCCGGAGGCATGACGCTCAGCGTGCTGCTCGACGAGGAGGAGATCGGCGCCCACCTCCTGCCGGGCACGTCGCTGGCGGGCACCAACGCCCCGGGGATGTGCACGGTCTCCGGCGCCTCCGAGGCGATCCTGGAGATGGAGAAGCGACTGACGGCCCAGGGCATCGACCAGCACCGGCTGCGCGTTCCGGGCGCGGTCCACTCGGTCGCTCTCGACCCGGTGCTGGACGACCTCCGCGACGCCCTGAAGCGCGTGTCCCTGCGGGCGCCGGAGATCCCGGTCCTCTCGAACCTGACGGGGGACCGGCTCACGCCCGAGATGGCGTGCGACCCGGAGTACTGGGTCCGGCACACGCGGGAGACCGTGCGGTTCACGGCGTGCCTGCGGTCGGTGCCGGCCGAGCGGCCGCCCGTCCTGCTCGAAGCCGGGCCCAGCGGGGGACTGATCAAGCTGGCCCAGTACACACTGGGCGACTCCGTCCCCGCGGTCCCGGCCATCCGGCACGCCTACGCCGAGCAGGCCGACGCGCGTGTACTGCTCAACGCCGCGGCCCGGCTGTGGGCCAACGGCGTGGACGTCGACTGGGAGGCGGCCCGCGGGGAGCGGTCCGCACGCTCCGTACCCCTGCCCGGCTACCCTTTCCAGCGCCGGCGGTTCTGGGTGGAACGCGCGGCCTCCCCGGCGGACGCGGCCCGGCCGGAGCAGGCCGGGAGTTCGCCGCTCACCGCCAGGACATGGAGCGGCTCCGGCGCCCCGGAGGCGCCGTCGGGGGGACCTCGCACGGCCCCCGTGGACACGGCACTGGTCCTGCTCGGCCGAGGGGAGCTGGAAGTCCCCCCGTCCGCCGTACGGGACACGGGCACGCGCGTGGTGACCGTCAGGTTCGGCGAGCGGTCCGGCGGTCCGCGGACGGACTCCCACGTGCTCGACCCGGCGCGTCCCCTCGACGTACGGGCCCTGTGCGAGGAGGTGTGGCCCGACGGTGCCCGGGGTGCCCGCGTCGGAGTCCTCGACCTCAGCGCCGTGACCGGACACGCGGACCCGCTGGAGCGGGTCCGGGAGTCCGCGCGGTTCGTCGAGGGCCTGCTCACCGCGCTCGGCGAGAGGGAGGACCCCCTGAGGCTGGTGACGGTCAGCCACGACGCCTTCGACCTGACGGGGCGGCGGCCTTCGCCGGAGAACCGCCTGCCGCACGGCCTCGCGCACCACTGGCGGCACGAGAACTCCCGGGTCGACGCCACGGTCGTCGACCTCGACAGCTCGCCTGCCGCCGACGACGGCGTGTGGCCCCTGCTGTTGCGTGAACTCGGCGACCCGGACCCCGGACCGGCGGTGGCCTATCGCGGCAGGTACCGGTGGACGTCACACACCACCGCGGTGGCCCCGGAGGAGGACGGCCCGGGCGCGCTGCCCCGTGACTGGGCCGTCCACGGGGGACTTCGGATGCCCGCGCTGCGCTACGCGGCCTTCCTCGCCGCGGCCGCGGACGGCGAGGTCGCCATCACCGCGGAAGCGGGGGAGACCGGCGGCCGGCCGGATGCCGGCGACCACGGCGCGGCCCTGCTGGAGCGCCTGGGGGCCCGTGTCGGGGGGACCGGGGCGGACGGTGCCCGGCCGGCCCTGCTGAGGGTGCTCGACGAGGAACCGGACGCGGAAACGGCCGCCCGCACCACGGCCTGGCTGAAGGACCTGTGGCGGCAGCGCGACGAGCGGCGCTTCGGCGCCGTGGTACTGGTCGATCCCGTGGGCGACCGGCCCTCGCCCGAGCAGGCGGCTGTGGGCTCCTTCGCGGAGGCCTGCGTCGAGTCGGCCGCCGCGGAGGGACTGGCCTGGCGCCTTCTGCGGTGGCGCAAGGGCCCCGAGTGGCTCGACCGGGACGAACTGACGGACGGCGACTCCGGAGGGATCAGCGCACGCGGCCGGTTGGGAGCCGACGCGTTCGCGGCCGCCCTCCGTGCCACCGGCCACCCCGTCCTCACCGTGTCCGCGGGCAGCGGGGCGACGACCGCCGCGGAACGCCGGGCCGCCGGCGGCCCGGCGGCGCCGGACGCCCCGAGTACCCATGACCCCGACGGCGGCCGGGCCCGCCCACCGCTGAGCACGCCGTACGCACGGCCGCGCAACGACCTGGAACGGCGGGTGGCCGACATCTGGCGCGAGGCGCTGGGCCTCGACGCCATCGGTGTGGACGACAACTTCTTCGAGATCGGCGGTGAGTCCCTGCTGCTCATGCGCATCGTCGCCAAGCTGCGCGAGCACTTCACCGTCACCATGTCCATTCGGCAGATGTACATAAACGACCGACTGACCATCGCGGGAATGGCCGCTGTGCTGGAGGAGAAGACAACGTGACCACGCCGAAGAGCAGCGAACCGGTTCCGGCGGCCCTGCGGGTCCGCGAGCTGATGACCGCCGGTCTGCTGGCGCACGCGATATCCGTGCTGTGCGATCTGCGGGTGCCCGACTTCCTGGACGACCCCCGCTCCCACACGGAGCTGGCCAAGGACGCCGCCGCCGACCCCGAGGGCCTGCTGCCGTTCCTGCGTGCCGCGTGCGCCGCGGGAGTGCTCGACGAGCCGACGCCCAAGGTCTTCGAACTGACCGAGCTGGGCCGGGTGCTGCGGACCGACTCGCCCAACAGCATGAGCAAGATGTGTTCGCTGACGTGCCGCGAGGAGTTCAACCGCACCTGGTCGCACGCGATCCACACCGCGCGCACGGGCGAACCGAGCTTCTCCGTGCCCCACGGCAAGTCCTTCTTCGAGTACATGGCCGACAACCGCGACTTCGCGGCCCTCTTCGACAAGGCGATGGTCTCGTCGGCGGCCACCGACAACCTGCTGGCCAGTTACGACTTCTCCGGGGCCCGTCACGTCGTGGACGTGGGCGGTGGCCGGGGGGCCATGCTGGCCGCCGTCCTCCAGCGCCACCCGGAGCTGCGGGGAACGCTCCTGGACCTGCCGCACGTCGTGGCGAACGCCGAACCGGTGCTGGAGAAAGCGGGTGTGGCCGACCGGGTGACACTGGTGCCGGGCAGCTTCTTCGACCCGGTCCCCGAGTCCGGGGACGTCTACCTGCTGTCCCGGGTGATCGGCAACTGGAACGACGAGGACTCGCTGCGGATCCTGCGGTCCGTCCGCTCCGCGATGGACACGGACGACCGCCTGGTCATCGTGGGGCAGATGCCCAGTGAGAACGACCGCACGCACTACCCGCGCCAACTCGATCTGTACATGTTCGCGCTGCTGGGTGCCCGTCTCCGCTCCCCCGACGAGTACCAGCAGCTCTTCGACCAGGTGGGTCTGACGGTGACCGACCACTGGAACTTCCCGGACAGCGAGTCGGTGCTGCGGGCACGGCCGGTGTAGGAAGCGTCCGCGCGCGGGAACGGCCGGCCCTTCAGGGCCGGCCGTTCCCGGTTTCCCGGACAGGTGCCGGGTCGCGCACCCGCTGGCCGCGCGCTCCTCGAAGCGGTCCCGGAGCCCCCGCCGCGCCCGGTCCTGCGGCACCGTCGTGCGGTGCCGCAGGAGGCCGGGGCGCCCCGTGTGCCGTTCACGGTGTGCGGCGCGGCCCGGTTCCGCGGCCGGGTCCTAACCGGTGGCTTCCGGCGCGGTCTTCGAGGCGGCCCTCTTGCCTTC
The DNA here is from genome assembly GCF_043660855.1 of Streptomyces shinuiensis. NCBI lineage: Bacteria > Bacillati > Actinomycetota > Actinomycetes > Kitasatosporales > Streptomycetaceae > Streptomyces > Streptomyces shinuiensis. The sequence goes on from NZ_JBIHML010000001.1 coordinate 5,512,544, forward strand.
CCTGATCGTCAGTGCCGTGACGGCCGTGCCCAGGAGCATCATGCCCGCGGCGACGAGGAAGCCGAGCGACCAGCCCCCCGTGACATCGCCCGGTGTCACGGTGCCGGACTCGTCTGCGAGGCGCTGGGTGCGGGCGGTGCTCACCGCGGTGAGCACCGCCAGACCGATCGCGCCGCCGATCTGCTGTCCGGCGTTGAAGAGGCCCGACGCGACACCGCTGTCCTCCTCGGCCACTTCGCCGACGGCGGCCGAGGTCAGGGCGACGAAGGCCGTTCCCATGCCGAGGCCCACGCACACCAGTCCCGGCAGCAGGGTGTCGGCGTAGCCGGAGCCCGGTGCGATGCGTGTCAGACTGACGAGGCCGACCGCCGCGAGCGAGGTACCTGTCATGATCATGACCTGCGGGGGGACCCGCCTCACCAGCTTGTCGGCGCACCACGCGGCCACGGTGATGGCCGCGGTGATGGGGAGGATCGCGAGGCCGATCTCCACCGGTGTGTAACCGAGGACCTCGCCCATGAAGACGCTGAGGAAGTAGAAGAGCGCGTAGACGGCGGCGCCGAAGAGGAGTCCGACGAGGTCGGCGCCCAGGACACTGCGGTCACGCAGTACACGCAACGGCAGCAGCGCGTTGGACCGGGTCCTCTGCAGGTGGGCGAAGACCGCCAGAAGCCCGGTCGCCACCAGCAGGACGAGCCACGTCCCCGGGGAGGTCCAGCCGGTCTCGGGGGCGCTGACGAGCGTGTACATCAGGGCCCCGAGACCGACGGTGCCCAGGATCGCTCCCGCGATGTCGAACTGCCGCACCTGTGCGTCGACGCGTTCCGGGAGCACGAAGCGTCCGCAGAGCGCGGCGCAGAGGGCGACGGGCACACTGATCCAGAAGATCCACTCCCACGACAGCATCTGGGTGAGTACGCCGCCGAGGACCAGGCCGAGCGCGTTGCCGCCCGCGGAGACGACGGCCCACACGCCCAGGGCTCGGTCGCGGGCACGCTGTTCGGTGAAGACGGCCAGCAGCAGCGAGAGCGCCGCCGGGGACAGGACGGCCCCGGCCAGTCCCTGCAGGATCCTGCCCAGGATCAGCAGGTGCTGGGACTCGGCGAGTCCGGCGAGGAAGGAGCCCAGCGCGAAGACCACCGCGCCCCAGACGAACATCCGACGCCGGCCGAGGCGGTCCGCCAGGCGCCCGCCGAGCAGAAGGAAACCGCCGAAGGTGAGGGTGTATGCGGTGACGACCCACTGCAGATCGGCGTGGGCGAAGCCGAGGTCGTCCCGGACGGAGTTGAGGGCGACGTTGACGATGGTCGCGTCGAGCACGATCAGCAGATGGCTTCCGGCGAGCACCGCCAGGGCGAGCCAGCGCGCATCGCGCTTGCCCGGGGCCGGGGGGGCCGCGCGTCCATCGACGGCGGGTGGGTCGTGAGCGGTCGACACGGCCTCTCCTTCGCGCGTTGGCTCAACAAGCGTAGAGTAACCGTGAAATCCGGTCAACGGACGTAGATTGGGTCCCGTGACCGGAACCGAGAAGCCGAAGCCTCCGTCCCGCAAGGAGCGGCGCCGGGACACGGAGTCGGTGATTCTGACCGCTGCCAGGGAACTGTTCGCCAGGCAGGGCTTCCAGAGCACCACCATCCGTGCCGTCGCCCGTGCGGCGGGCGTCGACCCGTCGCTGGTCATGCAGTACTTCGGCAACAAGGAAGGACTGTTCGCGGCGGCTGCCCGCTCGACCGTCGACAACGACGCGCTGCTGCGGGCGACACGTGCACAACTGCCCCGGAGGGCGCTTGAACACCTGTTCGCGGACTTCGAGGACCCCGACCGCCGCGAGAGCGCTGCCGCGCTGCTGCGCAGCTGCCTCACGCACCCCGGGGCACAGGAGGTCGTGCGCGACCTCGTGATGGGCGAGTCCCAGACGATCGTCGCCTCGGCCATCGGCGGTGACGACGCCCAACTGCGCGCCGGGGTCCTCAACGCCTGCACCCTCGGGCTCACCATCGCGCGTTACCTGCTGCGGATGCCGGCTGTCGCACAGGCCGACCGGGAGGAGCTGGAGCGGATCATGCTTCCCGCTCTGCGGACGATCGTCGATCCGTCCTCCGGTTCCTGATCTCCCCGCACGGCCTCCCCGTGCGGGGTCCGGTGGCCGCGGCCGGCCGGAGCAGGCCCCGCACGCGTCGCCGCTCCGCCCCCCCCCGGGCTCGCCGGGCGGGGTCTCGGCAGGTGTCCCGCCACGCTGTCAGCGGACCGGGGGGACGGCGGTCCGGGTGGACGACGAAGGGGCGCTCCCGCCGCTCCCCGGCTCCCTGGGGTCGGTGAGCCCGCGGGAGAGCAACCAGGTGAGTGCGCACAGCGCGACCAGCGGGAACAGCGCGACCCGCAGGCTGGTGGCGTCGGCCAGCGCGCCGATGGCCGGGGCCGCCGTACCGCCGACGCTGACGGCCAGCCCCAGCGTGACGCCGCTCGCCGTGCCGATGCGCCGGGGCAGGTAGTCCTGGCCGAGCGTGACCTGCAGGGAGAACGGCACGGACAGGACGACTGCCGCCACCGCGACGAATCCCAAAAGCGCCGGTCCGGGAACGAGGACCACGCCGGCGACGGCGGGGACACAGAGCGCGTAGGCGGTGCGGACGGTGCGGACACGCCCCCAGCGTGTGGCCAGGCGTCCGCCCAGAACGGTTCCGACGGCACCGCCCGCGAACAGCGTGAACAGGGCGACGGCCCCCACCGCCGAGCCGTCGAGCCGTTGCTGCGCGTACAGCGCGATGAAGGCACTCAGCCCCACGCACACGATCGAGCGGCAGGCGACGACCGCAGACAGCCGCAGGAACGTCCTCCAGTCGTCGCGTCCGGCCCCGGGCGCGGAGCCGCACGTGGAGGCGGGCCGGGGGACGGCCGCACGCGGGCCCAGCCGCCGGAGCAGGGGCGCGGTGAGGAGGACGCCGGCCACCGCGGGCGCCAGCAGCCACGGGGAGGCGCTCAGCCCTCCCGCGGACAGCACCGGGACGACGGTGAGCGGCGCGACGGCGAAGCCGACGTTGCCGCCCAGGGAGTACCAGCCCATGGCGACGTGACTGCCACCGCTGGCGGCGCGGGCCAGTCTCGCGGACTCCGGATGGTAGGCGGCGACCCCGATGCCGGACAGGGCGACCGCCAGCCACGTGACCGCGTACGAGTCGCTCAGCCCGGACAGGGCGATGCCCAGCCCCGCGCCGATGGTCCCCAGCGGGACCAGCCAGGGTTTGGCCCGCCGGTCGGTCAGCGCACCGAACAGGGGCTGGACGAGCGAGGACAGGAGAGTGGCGGCCAGCACCATCCCGGAGGCGCTCGCATAGCTGTAGTGCCGTTCGGCGACCAGGAACGGCACCAGCGCGGGTACGGCCCCCTGGTAGAAGTCCACGGCCGCGTGGCCGACGGAGATCACCGTGATCGGCCGAGCCGTGAGGCGTCTGCTCATCGTCATCCTCTGATCGTCGTCGGTGTGCTCCGCCGCCGTGTCCGTTCGGGTGGAGGGGTATCCGGTGGCGGGGTCGGCCCCGCCGGCTGTGGGGGCGCGGAAACCGGAGGTGCGCTCCAGGCGGCGTCCGGGGCGGACCGGTCATGCCGCGGACTCCGATCCCGAGGTGTGTCTTGCGTGTACGGGCGGGGGTTCCGCCGGACCGGCCCGGGCGCCGCACTCGCGGTGGCCCCCGGCCGGTCGGCGTCCCGGCCGGTGCGCGCCGCCCGCCTCCGCGTCATCCGGCCGCCGCACTCGCCGGGGTGACGATGTGCCCCGGGGGCCGGTGGGACGCCTGTCCTGTCATGTGGATCCCTCCATCTCCTCCTTCCTCCCGGACAGCTCCTCGAGCATGGCGATGACGTTGCCGATGGTTATCAGCGGCAGTATCTGGACGAGATGGAGTTTCTCGTGCCAGGCGGCGGGGTCGATTTGCGGCATGATCGTGTGCAGCCACTCCAGGCCGCGTTGGCTGACCATTCCCCGCTCGTCGCAGAACTCCTCGTCGGGTACGGGCCCCTGCAGGTGTCTCCCGAATTCCTCCATGGACGGGGCTTGGGGTATCAGTCGCCCGATACGGAAGAACATGTCGAGTATTTCCAGTGAGCCGAGTCCGAGATTGGAGCCCAAAGCCAGCTCCGTGCTGTACTCGTGCGGCTCGATCCCCGTCGAATCGATGACGGCCGACCGCACTAACTCCCCTATGGCGGGCCGAGGCATGCGGGTCACCCTCCAACCCGGCCGCTGACTCCCGTGGGAGTCCGGTCGCCGGTGACGGACTGCCGGCCCCTGGGCGCGGACTTCCCGGCGGGGCAGCCCGTGCAGTCGACGGTCCGCGGCTCCTCGCCCGCATCGGCTTCGGCCAGGGCCCTGCGCAGTCGGCGCAGGCAGCGGGTGCGGATGGGGCCGACGGAACCGATGGACATCGACAAGGCGGTGGAGACGTGCTCGTACGATGCCGGAGGGTCGCAGAGGGTCATCAGCAGGATGTTGCGGCACTGCTCGGACATACCCTCTATCGCGTTCATCACCTCCGCGTTGCGATGCGCCCGCAAGGTGATCTGCTCTGCGCTCTCGCCGTGCCCGGTGAACACGTCGAGGACATCGCTGTCGCCCACCAGGACGAGCCGCTTCCCGCGTGTCGAGATTTTTATGGATTCCCGTCTCGCCACGGTGGCCAGCCAGTCGCCGAGCCGCTCGGGGTCGCGGATCTGGTGCACGTTCTGCACGAGCCGGAACCACGTCAACTGGCGCACGTCCTCGGCGTCCGCGGGACTCAGCCGGTACTTGTGCACCACCGACCACACGAGTCGGCCGAATCGCTCGACTAACTCCTCCCAGGCTTCCTGTTCTCCCTGGATGCAGCCCGACAAAAGGTCCGCGTTTCTCTGGCCAGACATGGTTTCCTTTCGACTGTGAGCGCGGTCGGGCTTCTGGCGCGAAGACCCGGACGGACCGGTCGCGAAGCAGGCTTCGGTTGTGATCGCGGCCTGTCTCCGGTCGGCACGAACCCGGTGGACAGCCGCGCCCGCGCTCCCGGGGGGAGAAGCCGGGCGCGCCGGTCGTCGCCGGCGCCGCGGAGGCACGGCGTGGCGCCGGGACCTTGCTGAGGGTGTCAGGCGTCGTGCGGCGTCCCATCGGGCCGATCGTGGCGGTGGTGCAGCCCGAGTACCGTGGAACGGAGGGCGGGGCACAGGAGTGGGCGCCGGCTGGTGGAATCACCCGTGGAGAGCGCGGACGGCGGACGGTCTGTACCGCGGACGACGTGCGCCGGGCCCCCGTGGCAGGGGGCGGCGCCCGGGGGCGGGTGGCTCGGCCGCGGGACACGCCGTACCCCGCCCCTATGAGGAGCCAGGCATCGTTCGAACGGGTAGGTCGCCTCCGGAGTGGAAATCACTCATAGATTACGGTTATGCAAGGACATATCATCCGAACCCGTGGTTTCCCGGCGGGGCCCGAGCGCCTCCCGGTGTCAGGTAGCCGAAGGCGCCTCGGCCGGAGGCGGGGAGGAGGCGGCGATGGCCGCAGTGCGGCCTCCGGGTGTCGGGCGGTTCCTTCCCGGCGGCCCGGGAGGGGCGTCACCCGCACGCGATCGTCCGGTGTGGGGGGGCGTACCGCTGTGCGTCTCATCGTGAGGTCCTTACTCGGGGGCAGGGCTCGTGCCGTATGGGGAGGCACGAGCCCGGGAGGGCTGGTGAGCGAGGAGATCGCCAGTCCGTCGGACCGTGGTGGAGCGGCGGTGTTTCCGCGGAACGTTCGCAGGGGGCCGGTGCCGGGGGCGGCACCGGGAGGGGCGGAGCCTCGTACTTTCCGGGTCGGGCGACGCGGTGGGGTCGTCGTCGCACACGGAGGCAGGGAACCGCGGCGGGGGTGGAGGCCGCTGCGGTGCGGGCGCCGGCCCGGCAGGTCTGCGGGGAGGGCCGGAGGCCGCGCCGATACGGGTCGGCCTTGCGGCGGCCACGTGGAGACGGAGGCACTCGGCCGAAGGGGCTGTCCGTGGCGGGGCCGTGCCCGCCGGTGGGCCGATCGGAGGCCGTGAGCCGGTCCGGTCAAAGCCGGCGGCCGGGTGGCACGGCCCCGCGGGACCGCTGCGGTCGCACCGGGAGGACGGAAGCGGCGGGTTGGGCCCGATATCGTCCGCCGACTCGGTCGATGGGTTGGGCGAGTAGCTGTTTCGGGCCTTGGTGATGAGCATGCCTCATGACCTGCCTGACGGGGCTGCACGCTTACTTGTTATGCATGCATGTTGATTACTCAGGGAGCTGATGTCAACCAGCAGTGGAGAAGCGGAAGCTGGGACCGACCGCAGTTGCCCGGTGCGGGCCTGGGTTCTCTCCGCCCCCTGCCGAGTCGGAGATCCGGTGGACCGGACGGGATCGGTTCCGGCGGCGCGGCCGGGGGCGCACAGGTGACCGCCGGGCCACCGTGCGCCTCAACCGCTCACCGGTTGCGCGGACGGCGAGGGCGAGGAGCCCCGGGCGGACCTCCGTACCCACGCGGAACGGGGGAACGGGGGCGAAGGCCACGCCCTCGCGCCGAGCCCGGAGGAACTCGGTGGTGGTGACGCTCCGACCCCTCCGGGCGGAACGCGTACCCGCCGGGGCTCCCAGGACCGCCACGAGGCGTCCAGGGCCTCCCGCGCCGGACGGCGGGGGCGTGACCCCTGACCGCCGAATCGACCGGATGACCATCTCGGGTGTCCGGTTCGGCCGGACCGCGAATCTTCTTGGGAAAGGCGCGACAGCCGGAATGGAGCAATCTGTATGGTCGGTAAGGACTTAGGAGAGCCGCGCGGCCTGCCCTCGTCATGGCGGCCGGAATCGGCTCGTTCCAGTACGGGCAGCCACCGCGGTACGTGGGACAGCAGGCGCTCGGCCGTTCGTGTAGGGGCGTACTCGCTGCGCATCGATGCTTTCAAGAAGCTGGTCGCACGGCATGGACACCGGGCTCTCCGGCTTCCGGCCGGGCACGACGGCACGCCGGAGGCCATGGCCGTCCGCTGGACCGTGTGCCAGGCCGTGCTGAGGGCACTGGCCGCCCCTCCCCGTCTGAGTTGCCGGTGGGACGACATCGAAGTGCGCGGACCGGTGGGGGGGCCGTACACCGTCGTCTTCCGGGACGAGGTCGCCCGTTTCGCCGAATCGGTGTTGCGCGGGGACATCAACCTCTCCGTCGACAGCGGCCAGGGCCGGCTCGCCGCCTCCGCCGTGCTGACCCGGAACAGACACCCGGCCGGGCCCCGGCCGTCCTTCGCCGGGAGACCCATCGCCGAACAAGAGGGCGAGGCGCGCAGGTGACCACCGCCGTCCGGAACGAAACGCTGGCCGGTTGAGAGATCACCACGTGTGAGGAATCCGGGACCGCCGCACTCGACACGTCGGCGGGCGCAGGGCCCCCGGCCAGACCGGGCGGCCCTGCCCGGGAAAGAGCGCGCAGGGTCCTCTCCCGCGCCGCCGGCCTGCTGGGTGGAACGCGCCCGGGAGGTCCGGACCTCCCGGTGCGGGAAGGCGGGCCGACACCCGGCGAGGCTTTCCACGAGGTGCACGGCAGCGCCGGTGAACTGCGGCACGCCGCCGGGCCGGGGCCCCGGCCCGGCGGCCCTGGGGATCTTCCGCCACCCGCCCGTTACGGTGGGCGCCATGTTCACGCCCCAGGGCCCGACCCTCCCCGAACTCGCCGTGCAGGCGCTGTCGTCCGTCGAGCGCGGCTACGACCTGCTCGCACCGAAGTTCGACCTGACGCCGTTCAGGACCTCAGAGCGTCTGCTGGGCGCCGTGGCGCGCGCACTGGAACCGCTGGGGCCGTTCGGGACGGGTCTGGACGTGTGCTGCGGGACCGGTGCGGGCGTGGGCGTTCTGCGGCGGCTGTGTGAGAGCGGCGCGGTCGGCGTCGACTTCAGCGCGGGCATGCTCGGCGAGGCCCGCTCCGCCCACCCGGAGGCCCCCGGCGGGCCGGCGGTCGGCTGGGTGCGCGCCGACGCACGGAGGCTGCCCTTCGCCGGGGCCTTCGGCCTGGCCGTCAGCTTCGGGGCGTTCGGGCACTTCCTGCCAGAGGAGCGGCCCGGGCTGTTCGCGGGGGTGCACGCGGCGCTCCGGCCCGGGGGCCTGTTCGCCTTCCCCGTCGGCGCGCCGCCCCGGGTCGGGTCGCGCGCGTACTGGACGCTGTGGGGCTTCGACGCGGCGATGCGGGTGCGCAACGCCCTGTGGCGTCCGCGGTTCGTCATGTACTACCGCACGTTCCCCCTTCCCCGGGTGTGCCGTGAACTGGCCGACGCGGGGTTCGAGGTGGGCACGCTGCCGCTGGAGGAGCTCGGCCGACGGGCGGACGGCGTCCCCCGCTGCCGGCTGGTCGTGGCCCGGCGCGGCTGAGAGGCGGCCGGGTGTGGGGGCGGGAGGCGGTCTTGTGCCGGTCGCCGGAGCGGCCCGATACTCACTCCGTTGATGTCAGGTGCACGTCATCAACGGCCTCCGGTGGACACGTCTCCGCGCGCCGCGCGACACCCCCCACGTGCCGTCGCCCACCGGCTTCCCCACCACTAGGAGGAGACCACGTGAGGACCAGGCGCACCACCAGATGGAGCACCACCCGCCGCACCCGGCTGTTCGCCGCCGCGATCGGCCTGGGCATCGCCGCCGTGACCACCGCGCCGAGTGCCACCGCGGCCGCCCCGCGCGCCTACGGCGCGGCCGAACTCTCCCGGGTGAGCGACGCCGTGCTCCAGACGGACGTCGACGGCATCGCCTGGCACGTCGACGACCGGACCGGACGCGTCGTCGTCACCGCCGACAGCACGGTCTCGCCCGCCGACGTCGGCGCCCTGCGGAAGGCCGCGGGCGCGGACGCGGGCGCGATCAGGATCGAGCGGACACCGGGCGTGATCGCCCCGCTGGGCTCGGCCGGCGACGCCATCTACGGCAACGGCTACCGCTGCTCGCTCGGCTTCAACGTCCTCAGCGGCGGCACGTACCACTTCCTCACCGCCGGGCACTGCGGCGACGTGGTCGACACCTGGTACGCCGACTCAGGCCAGCGCACGCTCATCGGCCCGACCGTGAAGTCGAGCTTTCCCGGCAACGACTACGCCCTCGTCCGCTACGACAACACCTCCCTGGGCCACCCGGGCGGCTTCACACCGGCCGATGCCTACGTGGGCCAGTCGGTCAAGCGCACCGGGTCCACCACCGGTACCCACAGCGGCACCGTCACCGCGCTGAACGTCACGGTCCGCTACAGCGGGAGCGGCACCGTCCGCGGCATGATCCAGACGAACGTCTGCGCGGAGCCCGGCGACTCCGGCGGCCCGCTCTACGACGGCTCCAGGGCCCTCGGCATCACCTCCGGCGGCAGCGGTGACTGCCGCAGGGGAGGCACCACCTTCTACCAGCCCGTTCCCGAGGCGCTCAGCGCCTACAAGGCGACCATGTACTGACCCGGCCGGGCGGGGGCGTCCGCCCCCGCCCTCCCCGGAACGGGTGCGCGGCGCGGGTGAGCCAGGCCGGGAGAGCGCAGGGCGTCCGGGCCGCGGGATCACACGCCGGGGAGGCCGCCATGGTGGACGACGCCGGGCTGCGCCATCTGCGCCGCTGCGTGGAGCTGGCGACCGAGGCGCTGGAGGCGGGCGGCGAACCGTTCGGCTCCGTACTCGTCGGCGGGGACGGGACGGTCCTTGCCGAGGACCGCGACCGGGCCGCCCTCGGCGACCGCATCCGCCGCCCGCATGATCCCGGAGGAACGCGCGGCCGCGACCGTGTGCACATCCGGCGAGCACTGCCCGGTGTGCGCCGCCGTACAAGCCTGGGTCGGACTGGGCCGCACCGCCCACGCGAGCCCCTTCGCACAACTGGCCTCCCGGCTGGACGAACCGGGCGTGCCCGCGCCGCCGGTGCGAACGCTGCCGGTGGAGGAGATCGCGTCCGGTGCCGCGGTGGAGGTGCGCGAACTGCGCCGCCGCCTCCACGGTGCGGCCTGACGCCGGCAGCGGGGACGAACCGTTCGCCGGGCGAATCGCGCGCCGGGCAACTCGGCCGCCGGACAGGGGGGTTCGCAGGGGGAGTGGCCTCTCGCGGCGCGGCGGCCTGCCGCTACGCTTCGGGCTCATGCAGCAGCCGTCCGAAGTCCCGGTGCCCCCTGCCCGCCGCCGCACGGGCCCGCTTCTGGCCGCACTGGCGGCCGGGCTGGTGATCGGCGGCGCTGGCGTCGGGGCCGCCTGGGCCCTCACAGTCGAAAGCGGCGGCGCCAGAGGCCCGGAGGCCGACGCGCGGGCGGCGTGCGGCGCCCTGGAACGCTTCGACGAGTCGCGGTACACGGACAAGGGGCCGGCCGGTGAGGCGGCGCTCAACCGCTGGGGAGCGGCGCAGGCCCTCTCCGCCTCGGCGGCCGCGGGCGACGAGCGGTTCGAGCCGCTCGCGGAGGCGCTCCGGCGGGCGCACCACCGGTTCAACTCGGTCTTCGAGTTCGACGCGCGGGCGAAGAAGGACCTGGAGCGGGCGCGCGGGATCTGCGCGGATCTGTGAACTGAGCAGGCCCGTGAACTGAGCAGACCTGTGAGCCGGGCGGTCCTGTGAGCCGGACGGACCGTCAGCCGTCGGCCGCCGCCGTACGGGTGCAGGCCAGATAGGCCGCCCGGTGCACGGCGCGGGCCAGGCGGGCGCCCCACGGGGAGCGGGGACCTGCGAAGGGCTCGACGGCGGTCGGACGGCCCGGCGGAGGCGGCGCGGCGGCTACGCACACCGCGTCGGTCGGGGTGCCCGAGGCGTCCACACCGGCGTCCCGCAGCGCCTGGACCTTGGCCTCGGTGGCCGTGGCCACGGCGTTGACCAGGGCGGCGTCCGACAGCGCGACCGGCACCGAGGCCACGATGTTGATGGTGCCGGCGGGCAGCGGTCCGCCGCTGCCCGCGCCCGGCGCCGCGGCCCAGCCGTGTACGCCGATCCCGGCCGTGACCAGGGCCTCGACCCCCTCGTCCACCGCGACGCAGTGGTCCAGCACACGGGCCGCGGTCATCAGGCCCACACCGGGGCCCTCCGCGCCCGCCCGCCCGGCCAGTTCGGCCAGGTGCGGTTCGGCGTCCAGGCGCGCGTAGCCCGGAGGTACCTGGGCGTTGAGCACCCAGCCGCGCTCACCGAGCCCGCCGCCCAGCAGCGCGCTGCTGATCATCCGCCGCTCGGACTCGGGCCGCCAGAACAGCATCGGCCAGGAACCGCCCTGCTCCCGGTGGTGCAGGACGCGTACGTCGGCGAGGGAGCCGTGAGGGGATCGCAGGAGCACGCTGCACCCTAGCGCGGGGCCTGCGGGCGGGAGCGCGGGAGCGTCCGGTGACGGGCGCCCGGCGGCCCGGCGGAACTCGTGGACCACCCGGGTCCGCCCGACGATGTGGGCGTTGAAGTCGTCGAGCTCCTCTGCAGGGACCCACAGTTCGAGGATGGTCTCCCCGCCGGCCGCCGGCCGCCGGCCCGCCGCACCGGACAACGGGACAGGAAGCCGGTCCCGACCTCGAAGCGTGTGACGAAGCCCGCCCCGTCGTGCTTCACGTTCCAGTCCCTGGCGGTCCTGACCGTGTAGTCCTGGTTCAGCACCGGGCAGAAGATCGGCTGTTCGGGGAGCAGGGGAGGCAGGTGTGCCGCCGCGTCGGGCGGGAAGAGACGGTACCGGTGCCACGGGCCGCAGGCCATCGGTTGTCCGGTTATCCGTCCCCGGGCGGCCCGGGGACGGTACGGCACGCGCCGGACCTGGAGCGGTTCACCGGGCCGGGGCGGTCCCGCCGCATAAACTGATCACCGCAGACCTTCTCGCCACTCACAACTTGTCAGGAGCGACAGTCATGGCAACCACCCGTACCGCCAAGACCCACTGGGAAGGCAACCTCCTCGAGGGCGAGGGCAACGTCGCCCTCGAGTCCTCCAGGATCGGCACCTACGACGTGAGCTGGCCCGCCCGTGCCGAGGAGCCCGGTGGCAAGACCAGCCCCGAGGAACTGATCGCGGCGGCCCACTCCTCCTGCTACTCGATGGCCTTCTCGGGCGGCCTGGCGCGCAAGGGCCACACGGTGGAGAAGGTCGACACCCAGGCCGACGTCACCTTCCAGCCGGGCGAGGGCATCACCGCCATCAAGCTGACCGTCCGCGCCACCGTCCCCGGGCTGTCCGAGGAGGACTTCCAGGCAGCCGCCGAGGAGGCCAAGGCCAACTGCCCGGTCAGCCAGGCCCTGTCCGGCGTCAAGAACATCACCCTGGACGCCCGGCTCGCCTGACGCGGAGTCGGGGCGCGGCCCCGCGCACCACCGGGCCGGCCGGGAACGCGCACGCGTTCCCGGCTGGCCCGGTCCTGTCTTCGGGACCGGCCCGGAGGTTTCAGCCGGGCCGCCGCCGCAGTTTGAGCACGGCGTCCTCGAGGACGGCCCGCTGCCCGTCGGGCCCGGTCGCCTCACGCCGGTACTCCCCGCTCACCAGCGGCTCCCACTCCTGTTCCGGGAGGCCGAGCGAGTCGAGTACCTCAGCCGACGTGGGCAGGGGCGGGTGGTCGTCGTGGCCGTGGTCGGCCGCCCACGGAGGAGGGCCGGCGTGCCCGACGACGAGCAGGACGCCACCCGGTGACACGGCCGCCGCGGCGTCGCGCAGGATCCGCTCCCTGGGCAGCTCGACGGGGGAGGGGGCGTGCAGGAAGTGGGCGGAGACCAGATCGAAGACGCCGCCGGGGAAGGACTCGGCCAGATCGTGCCGCTGCCATTCGATCCGGTCGGCGACGCCCGCCCACCGCGCCCGCCCGGCCCCGCGTTCCAGGGCGATCCGCGAGACGTCCACCGCGGTGACGCGCCAGCCCCGCCGGGCGAGCCAGATCGCGTCCGCCCCCTCACCGCATCCCAGTTCCAGGGCGCTGCCCGGAGCCAGATCCGTCGTCTCGCGGACCAGGACGGCGTTGGGTTCGCCGCTCCAGACCCGCTCGCCCGCACCGTAGAAGCCGTCCCAGAACTCCCCGGCCGAGGTGCCGTCCACACCGTCGCCGCTCATCGCAGGACCTCCCTTCCGAGACCGGCGCGGGCCGCGACGGCCCGGTCGGTCTCCTCCTCCACCAGATCGGCGTTGATCGCCGCGGCGGCGTTCACACCCGCGGCGGCGGCGCCGATGACCTTCCCGCTCAGATCGGTGACGTCCCCGGCCACCCATATCCCGGGGACGGCGGTGGCACCGGTCGCGTCGGCGGTGACACGCTCACCGATGACGCGACCGCCTGCCGTCTGCTCGGCGGTCTCCAGGCCCAGGCCGGCCAGGAAACCCGCGCGGGCGGTGAAACGCGGGGCGACCACCAGCGCCCGGCAGGGCACGGTCCGCCCGCCCATGAGCCGTACGCCGGTGAGACGGCCGCCGTTCGCCTCCAGGCCGGTCACCTCGCCGTCGACGACGGCGACACCGCGGGCGGCGAGCCGCTCGCGCTCCCGGTCGCCGGGCTCGGGACCGATGTGCCGCAGCAGGGTCACATCCGCGCTCCACTGCCGCCACAACAGCGCCTGCCGGACGGCCGCCGGCCCGGTGGACAGCACGCCGACCGGCCGGTCGCGCACCTCCCAGCCGTGACAGTACGGGCAGTGCAGGACGCCGCGTCCCCACGACTCCGCCAGCCCCGGCACCCCGGGCAGCTCGTCGGCCAGGCCCGTGGCCACCAGCAGCCGGCCCGCCGCCACAGCGGTGCCGTTGTCCAGGAGGAGGCGGAAACCCCCGGCGGTCAGGCGCTCGGCGGCCGTGACGGTGCCTGACGTGATCCCGCCCCCGTAGCGGAGCACCTCGGCGCGCCCGGCGGCCGTCAGCTCCGGGGGCGGTGTGCCGTCGAGCCCCAGGTAGCCGTGGACACCGGCGGCCGGGGCGTTGCGCGGTCGCCCGGAATCGACCACCAGGACCGAGCGGCGGGCCCGGGCCAGGGTCAGCGCCCCGCTCAACCCGGCGGCGCCGCCCCCGACGACCACCACGTCGTGGAGTCGCTCGGCGCCCTGGACGAGTGAGGCCGCCGAGCGTCCGTCACATCCGGTCATGTCTCTCCTTCCGTCATGCGGCAAGCCTCCGCCCGCGCCCGCCCACTTGACAAACATCTTTGCCGGATCGGCAAATGGGAGGATGGCCGACGAAGACCTCGAGAACGTTCTGACCGGTGTGGGCCCCCGGCTGCGCATCCTGCGCCAGGCGCGTGGCGCCACACTCTCCCAGGTGAGCGAGACGACCGGGATCTCGCTCAGTACCCTCTCCCGACTGGAGTCGGGGCAGCGCAGACCCACGCTGGAACTGCTGCTCCCCCTGGCCAGGGCCTACAACGTCCCCCTGGACGAACTCGTCGGCGCGCCCGCCACCGGCGACCCCCGCGTCCACTCCCGCCCCTTCACCCGGTACGGGCAGACCTTCGTGCCGCTGACCCGCAGTCTGGGCGGCCTGCACGCCTACAAGCAGATCATGCCCGCCGGATACGGCGGGAGCGGACGGCCCGAACAGCAGACGCACGAGGGCTACGAGTGGCTCTACGTCCTGTCCGGACGGCTGCGGCTTGCCCTGGGCGAGCACGACCTCGTCCTCGGCGCGGGGGAGGCCGCCGAGTTCGACACCCGCACCCCCCACGGCCTCGCGAACGCCGGGGATGGCCCCGTCGAGTTCATCAGCATCTTCGGGCCGCAGGGCGAGCGGATGCACGTACGCGCCCGGCCCTCGAAGGGCGCGGGGTGACGGCCGCCGTACGCACCCGGATGTCCGGCACGGGGTGCGGTGGCCGGACAGGGCGGGGGCCGGTTCCGGCCACGGTGGCGGGCGACGACCGGCCCCGGGCCGCGTCGGCCGCAAACCGACGCGGCGAAGGGCTTGCGTATTCGTCCTGCTGTCGATGCCCGATTTCACGGAACGGGTTCCTCATTGATCTTATTTCCATATCTTTTAATCTCCATAAACCGGCTCGGTCGGGCGGAATTCGAGGATGCGGCGCGCCGGCCGATCGATCCTTCCGGATGACCGAAATCACTCCTTGACCCGTCGTACGGCAGGGCTCGACACTTCCTGGAGAGCTCATTCATCAGGGGTTGCGGGCCGCCCGGCCCGGCCGTGCGAAACCGACCGTGCACGGGGTGTATGACGGGGTGTGTGACGGGGGAATTGAACAAGGCGCGCGCGGCACGTTGCCGCCTGCGTGCATTCTCTTCACCCTTTCCCCTCATTCCTCGGCGTGTGAAGGGAATGGAGGGGAATGCCGGTGCAAACGGGCCATCCCGGTGTGTACATCGAAGAACTTCCCAGCAGCGTCCGCACCATCTCGGCGGTCACCACCGCGGTCACCGCTTTCGTGGGCCACACCCGCCGAGGCCCGCTCAACCAGCCGGTGAGGGTCACCGGCTTCGCGGACTTCGAGCGCCGCTTCGGCGGTCTCACCGCGCAGAGCGCCGTCGCCTACGCCGTACACCAGTTCTTCGGCAACGGAGGCACCACCGCGGTGGTCGTGCGCGTCGCCGCGGCCGGCACCGGCGAGGAGGCCGGTGCCACCCTGGAGTCGACCGAGGGGCACGGCGCCTACCCGGTGATGACCGTGCAAGCCAAGGAGCCCGGCGTCTGGGGCTCCCGGCTGCGCCTGGCCGTCGACCACGACACCCGTGCGCCCGAAGAGACCTTCAACCTGCGGATCCTGGACGCGGACGGCAGTACGCGCGAGACCTTCACCGGCCTGTCCATGGATCCGGACCACGGCCGCCACGCCGAGACGGTGGTGAACGCCGGCTCCGCGCTGGTGAGGGCCGACGCCATCGGCGAGGGCAGGCCGGACCCCTCGGGCACGGTCTCCAAGCCGTTCGCCGACGAGCTGCCCGGCCTCGCCGTCGACCTGACCGTGAAGATCGGCGACGTGGAGCGCGAGTTCACACTCCACGACCCCGACCGGGACGGCGAGCCCCCGCGGAACGTGGCCGAGCTGGCCCTGCTCCTGGAGCGCAAGCTGCGCGCCCTGCCGGACGCGCCCGGCAAGCGGGCCTTCGCCGGCGCGGAGGTCACCGCATTCGGCCGCCGCCTCCAGGTCGTCGCGGGCTCCACCGATCCCCGCGACACCGTCCGCTTCGTCGGCGAGTGCGCCAACGACCTGGGCCTGGAGGCCACCGTCCACCCGCCGGTCTTCCCACTGACCGGAGGCGTGGACGGGGACCCGCCCGGCCCGCGCGACATCATCGGCGACGAGGCCGGCAAGACCGGGCTCCACGCGCTGCGCGACGTCGACGACGTCAGCCTGCTGTCCCTTCCGGAACTCGCGGCCTACGAGTCCACCGACGACATGATCACGGTGATCTCGGCCGCGCAGGCACTCTGCCGGGAGCGGCGGGTCTTCCTGCTCGCGGACGCACCCGGCTCCTGGGCCGACGTCGACGGCGCCCGCGCCGGGCTGAGCGCCTTCGACCCCGTACGGGACGGGCGGACGGCTCTGTACTTCCCCCAGTTGCAGATGAACGACCCGCTCACGGGACGGCTGCGCTCCTTCCCGCCGTCGGGCGCGATCGCCGGCGTCTGCGCCCGCACCGACGCGGAACGCGGTGTGTGGAAGGCGCCCGCGGGCACCGGGACGCGGCTGGCCGGCGTCCGCTCGCTGAGCGTGCGTCTCACCGACCGTGAGAACACCCTGCTGAACCCGCTCGGCGTCAACTGCCTGCGCACCCTGCCGGCCGTCGGAACGGTGGTCTGGGGCGCCCGTACCCTCCAGGGCGCGGGCGCCCTCGACAGCGAGTGGAAGTACGTCTCCGTGCGGCGGCTGACGCTGCACATCGAGGAGAGCCTGTACCGCGGACTGCAGTGGGTGGTGTTCGAACCCAACGGCGAGCAGTTGTGGCAGCAGATCCGGCTGGACGCCTCGGCCTATCTCAACACCCTCTTTCGGCAGGGCGCGTTCAAGGGCGCCACCCCGCGCGAGGCGTACTTCGTCAAGTGCGACAGGGAGACCACCACCGACGAGGACGTCGCGCGCGGTGTGGTGAACGTCCTGGTCGGAATCGCGCCGGTCAAACCCGCCGAATTCGTGGTGGTCAAGATCCAGCAGACCGCCGGACAGTTCGAGATTCAGGATTCCGATGGCTGAATTCCAGGTCAACGCGCAGCGCTTCGACCCCTACAAGAACTTCAAGTTCCTGGTGCTGTGGGGTGGGCGCACGGTCGCGGGCGTCAGTAAGATCAGCCCGTTGAAGCGGACCACGGAAGTGGTCAAGCACCGGCACGGCGGCGACCCGAGCTCACCGCGCAAATCGCCGGGCCGCTCCGAGTTCGAGGGCGTCACCCTGGAGCGCGGCGTCACCCACGACCCCGAGTTCGACCGCTGGGCCAACAAGGTGTGGCAGGTCGGCGCCGGTCTCGGCGCAGAGGTGTCGCTCGCCGACTTCCGCAAGGACATCGTCATCCAGGTCCTCAACGAGGCCGGGCAGGTGGCCGTCTCGCACAAGCTCTACCGGACCTGGCCGAGCGAGTACCAGGTGCTGGGCGAGCTGGACGCCAACGCCAACGCGGTGGCCATCCAGAGCCTCAAGCTGGAGTGCGAGGGCTGGGAGCGAGACTACGAGGTGCCCGAGCCCACCGAACCCTCCTTCACCAACCCCTGAGCGGGCAGTACGGCGGATGATGGCGGTGACAGCGACGACGGCGGTGACGGCTGCGACGGCTGCGACGGTGGCGGCGGGGCCCGCGGACCTGCTGGCCGTCTGGGAGGCGGGGCTGGGGCTGGCCGGCCCCGGCCGCGCCCTCCTGCTGCACCGCACCGCCCGCCCGGAGGCCGGCGACGGCGAACTGCTGTCGGCGCCGGTCGGCGAGCGGGAGGCGGATCTGTTCGCGCTGCGCCGGGTGCTGTTCGGCGAGCGGATGCAGGTGCGGGTGGAGTGCGAACCGTGCGGTGAAGCGATGGAGTTCGACCTCGGCACGGACGACCTGGCCGCCCGGCCGCCCCGGCGGGAGGCCCCGCTGAGGGTGGCCGCGGAGGACTGGGAGGTGGAGTTCCGGCTGCCGACCATCGCCGACCTTGCGACCGTGGCCGAAGCCGTGGAAGACGGTCGGGCCGCGGAAGCCGTACACGGCACGGGAGCCGGACGGGAGCCGGACGGGGTCTCCGCCCGCGCCCTGCTGGCCGCCCGCTGCACCGTGTCGGCCCGGCGCGCAGGGCGTCCGGTCCCCGCCGACCGGCTGCCCGCCCTGCTGCCCGGGACGGTGCTGCGGCGCGTCGCCGAGGCCGCCGAACAGGCCGACCCAGCCGCCGACTTGACACTCGGGGTCCACTGCCCCGAATGCGGCGGAACGACCCGGGCCGAGCTCGACATCGCCTCCTTTCTGTGGGCCGAACTCGATTCCTGGGCAAGGGACTTGCTCCTCGACGTCCATCTGCTCGCCGGCGCGTACGGCTGGACCGAGCCGGAGATCCTGGCGCTCAGCCCACTGCGCCGCCGCTACTACCTGGAGTTGTGTGCCGATGTCTGACTACTTCGACCGGCTGCTGACCCGGCATGTTCCCGCGGTCCCGGGCACCGGGGCCGCCCCGGGCGGCGGGCCGGACATCCCCGTGCGGGTGCGCCCGCGGCTGCCCGAGCCGTACGAGCGCGTCGAGACACTGCGGGCGGATTCCCGGGGACCGGAGGAAGCAGACCCTTTCCTCCGGCCCGCGCCCCGTCCGGCCGTGCAGCGCGGGGAGGAGCGGACGGCGGTCCGGTACGAGCGGGAGATCCGCACCGAGCACCGCACCGTGGTGCGGACCGAACCCGCCCCACACGGCGACCGGGCGCGACCGCCCGCGTCGGCTCGGCCCGCCCGGCCGCCGCGGACCGCCGGACGCGCGGCGGCCCCGCCACGTCCCGGGACGGAGCCCACTCCCCGGAGTGGCGGGCGTACGGTCCCGGCGCGTGCGGCACAGGACACGCCCCCCGCGGCGGCGCCCGCCCCCGCCCTCCGGAACATCGGCCCCGCCCGCGCACCCGCCACCGTGCCCCTGCGGCCCAGCGCCGCCGGCGCCTGGGCGGCACGCGACGCCGCACGCGACGCCGCACGCGACGCCGCACGCGACGCCGGCGGAAGACGCCGGCCCCGGACGGCGGAGCGGACCGTACACGTACAGATCGGCCGGCTGGAGGTCAGCGCCGCGTCCCCGGCCGCGGGCCCCACGGGCGCGGGCCGGCCGCAGCGGCCGGCGCGGCCCGCGCCCGCGCTGAGCCTCGCGGACTACCTGGCCTGCAGCGAGCGGAAGGACTGAGGGGATGAGCAACGCACTCGCCATCGCCACGGTCACACAGGCACTGGCCCTGCTGATCGAACACAATCTGCAGCCCGAGATCGACATGCAGGTCGCGGTGAAGACCGAGCGGCCACCAGCGGAGGCCACCGACGACGCCACCATCACCGTCTTCCTCCACCAGGTGACCCCGAACGCCTCCCGGCGCAACGACGACCTGCCCACCCGCGCCCCGGACGGCACCCTGCTCAAGCGCCCGGCGGCGGCACTGGACCTGCACTACCTGATCAGCGCCTACGGCAACGAGGCGGAGCTGGTCGGGCAGCGGCTCATCGGCTGTGTGGTGCGCACCCTGCACGAGTTCCCGGTACTGCCGGTGGAACTGATCGAGGAGGCCGCGCAACGGCCTTACCTGGCGGGCAGCGATCTGGCGGAAGCCGTCCAGAGGGTGCGCTTCACACCGACCCGGATGGACATCGACGAGACCTCCAGGCTGTGGGGGATGCTCCACCAGACGCCGTACTCGCTGTCGGTCGCCTACCAGGCGGCCCTGGTGCTGATCGAGGGCCGCGAACAGCCCGTCGTGCCCCGGCCGGTCCAGCGGCACACGGTGCGCGCGCTGCCCTTCGCAGCCACGGGCGCGCCGGAGCCCCCGAGACGGCCGGGCACCGACAGCGCCGCACCCGCCGCCGCGCCCGTGGAACGCTCATCCGGGACGGCTGCCCGGAAGGTGGCCGCCCGGGCGAGCCGGACGAGCGGCATGGCCGCCGGATCCACCGCGCCCGCACCCCGGGCGGGGGCGGAGGGCGAGCCGGAGACGTCGGCACCGGCCAAGAAGACGCCCGCCAGGAAGGCCGCGGGCAAACGGCGGGCCACGACCAGGACCGCCGCCTCCCGGCCCCGTACGCGCAAGCGGCCCGGCACCGGCTCCACACGCGGCGGCGGGAGCACACCGGCAGGCAGGGACGACGGCACCACGAACGACCAGGAGGGCTGAGACGAGGTGACGACGACGGGGGCGGACAGGCACATGGACGGCACTGCCGGCGGGACGGGCGCTGCCGAGGGCCCGGCGCTGGCCGCCGCCATGCGCGCCGTCCTGGCCCGTCTCGACGCCCATGCCGCCCGCGCCCGCGGGTGCGACGCGGACACGGAGCCCCCCGAACCCACAGGCGCCCCCGAACCGGGCCGCGCCCCGGAACCCGCCGCGCTCGAGGCGCTCGTCCGCTGCTTCGGGCTGACACGCTTCGAGCGCGAGATCGTCCTGCTGCTGGCCGCCGCCGAACTGGAGCCCACCACCGCCAGCCGCTGCGCCGCCGCGAGCGAAGACCCCGAGCGCGCCCACCCCACCTTCTCCCTCGCGCTCGCCGCCCTCGGCGAGCCCCACTGGAGCGCCCTCACCCCCGTCGCACCGCTGCGCCGCTGGCGCCTGGTCGAACTCGACGACGAGACCAGGCTGACCACCACCCGGATCCGCCTCGACGAACGCATCCTGCACTTCCTCCTCGGCTCCCCGTACCTCGACGCACGACTGCACGGCATGCTCACCCGCGCCACCGCGCCCGACGGGCTGCCGCCCTCCTTCGAGCGCGTCGCGGGCCGCGTCGCCGCGGCCTGGGCCGGGGCCGGCCCAGGTACGCCGCCGAGAGTGGAACTCACCGGCGGCGACCGGCACAGCCGCCACGACATCGCCGCGGCCGCCGCCCGCAGTTGCGGACTCGGCCTCTACACCCTGAAGGCCGAGGACCTGCCCACCGACCACACCGAACGCGACCGGCTCGCCCGGTTGTGGCAGCGCGAGGCGATCCTGCTGCCCGCGGCCCTGCTGCTGGAGGCCGGTGAGCCGGACCGTGAACAGGACGCCGCGGTCGACGCGTTCGCCGCCTCCGCCGCCGTACCGCTCGCCGTCTCAAGTTCCGATCCGAGGCGGACTGAGCGGACGCGCGCCGAGCGCGTCACCGTGCCGGCCCCGGGGGAGGAGGAGCAACTCGGCCTGTGGGCCGACGCCCTCGCCGGAATGCCGCGGATCGGGGAAGGGCGACTGCGCGGACTGGTCGCACAGTTCGCGCTGCCGCCGCACATCATCCGCTCCGCCGCCGCGGCCGTACGCCGGCAGGCCGGGGAGACCGGCCCAGGTGCGGACATCCCCGCACTGGCCTGGCGGGCCGGGCTCGCCGAGGCCCGCACCGGCCTGGACGAACTGGGCCGCCGCATCGAACCGGAGGCCGGCTGGGACGATCTGGTCCTGCCCGAGCGCCAGTCACGCGTCCTGCGCGAGATCGTCGCCCACGTACGGCAACGGGGCACCGTCCACCAGGAGTGGGGCTTCGCCCGCACCCTGCGCCGGGGCCTGGGGGTCACGGCCCTGTTCGCGGGCGGCTCCGGCACCGGCAAGACCCTGGCCGCGGAGGTGATGGCCCGCGAACTGGGGCTCGACCTGTTCGTCGTCGACCTCTCCCAGGTGGTCTCCAAGTACATCGGCGAGACCGAGAAGAACCTGCGCCGCGTCTTCGACGCCGCCGAACGCGGCGGCGCACTGCTGCTGTTCGACGAGGCCGACGCCCTGTTCGGCAAGCGCAGCGAGGTCAGGGACAGCCACGACCGCTACGCCAACCTCGAGGTCTCCTACCTGCTGATGCGGATGGAGGCCTACCGGGGTCTGGCGATCCTCACCACCAACATGAAGAAGGCGCTCGACACCGCCTTCATGCGCCGCATCCGCTTCGTCGTCGACTTCCCCTTCCCCGGCGAGGCCGAACGGGCCGAGATCTGGCGACGGGTGCTGCCCGAGAGCGCCCCGGCCAAGGACATCGACCCCGAGCTGCTGGCGCGGCTGACGGTCGCGGGCGGCTCGATCCGCAACATCGCCCTCTCCGCGGCCTTCCTGGCCGCCGAGGAGGGGGACGTACTGCGGATGCGGCACATGCTCGCCGCCGCGCGCACCGAGTACCTGAAGCTGGAACGCTCCCTGACGCCCTCGGAGGTCCGCGGATGGGTGTGAACGAGACACCGCGTGACACCACGCGCGGCACGGCACGCGACACGGCGGTCCGGGTGGACATCGGCGAGCTGGTGCTCGACGGCTTCGACGCGCGAGTGGACCCCGAACGGGTGACGGCGGCCTTCGAGGCGGAGCTGACCCGACTGGTGCGCGAGCGCGGCGTACCGCTGGCGGCGGACGGCGAAGGACGCGCGCTGGAGGCGCTGTCGGGCCTGCCGCCACTGCCCGCCACCACCTCACCGGCCCGCCTCGGCGAGGCACTGGCACGCGCGGTGCACGCGGGACTGTCGGGGCGCGGCGAGACGGCACCCGCGGAGGGGAGGAGGCGCCGATGAGCTCGCACACCGCGTCACAGGAGACCCGCTCGGCGCAGGACGCCCAACGCCGCAGGCGCGGGGAGCGCAAGGAGCGCGGCGCCAAGTCCCCGGTGCCCGAGCCCAAGGACATCGTCGGCGGCGCCGGCCGGCCGCTCGACGCGAGCGTCCGCCGTGAACTGGAGGAGCGGCTCGGCCACGACCTGGGCCGCGTACGCCTGCACACCGACAGGGACGCCGCCGCCCTCACCGACCTGCTCGGCGCGGACGCCGTCGCCGTCGGCCGGGACATCTTCTTCCGCGAGGGCGCGTACCGCCCGGGCACCGCCGACGGCATGCGCCTGCTCGCCCACGAACTGCTCCACACCGTCCAGAACCCCGACGGCCTCGGCACCCTCCGTGTCGGCCGCGACCTGGGCGCGGTGAGCCTGCCGCAGCAGACGGTGGAACGCGAGGCGGAGGCCGCGGCGCAGGACGCGGCCCGCGACGGCGGGGTGGGCGGCTCGGCGGCCGAGCGCGTCGAGGAGGGCCGTGCCACCCCGGGCTGGCTGCGCTACGCCACGGTCGACGCCGACCAGCGGCGCATGGAGCAGATGGACCCGGCCACCCTCGTCGACCGCCTGGCCAACGGCGTGCTCCGCTCCCTGCGCGGCGACCCGCAGGACCGGTCCGGCCGGGTCCGGATGCAGCTGGCGCGGATGGCGCCCGGCCTCCAGGAATCGGTGCTGGACCGGCTCGAGGTGCGGTTGCCGACTCCTGAGTACAACGGACTGCTGGAACTCGTCGGCGACACCGTGGAGTACCCGCCCGAGCTGGGCCCGGCCCTCGTGCCGGAGCCGGTCCCCGACACGGTCGAACAGCTGCAGGACGAGTGGGCGGCGCAGGAGCGGGCCGCCGCGAGCGAACACCGCTCCGACGAGCGGAGGGCCGAGGACGCCCGCGAGGAGAAGCGGGCCAACGGCGCCGAGGGCGGCCGCCGGTACCGGGAGCGCGAGCAGGACCGCGAGGCCCAGGACGCGGCCGCCGAGAAGAAGGAGGCCGCGGAACGCACGGCACAGGAGGGCGAGCGCGCCAAGGAGCAGGAGCGGACCGAACAGGAACAGCGGCAGGCCGAGGAGAAGCAGGCTCAGGAGCGGCAGGAGGCGGATCAGGCCGACCAGGAGAGGGCCGAGGACCGCGGGCAGGACACGGAGCAGGCCAAGAAGGAGCGCAAGGCCCAGCGGGAGCGGGAGGAGCAGGACCCCGAGCAGGCCAACGCGCCCGGTGGCGAGAAGCGGAAGAGCAAGGACGACGCGAAGAAGCGGGTCGCGGGCTCCAAGCAGGAAGAGGTCGGCCCGAAGGCGAAGGGGCAGCCCGGCCCCGTGCGCCCGGAGAAGGTCGACGAGCGGGCAGAGCAGCGGGACAGCGCGCTGTCCGAACACGGGCTGCACGAGAAGGACGAGGACGAGGGCGACCCGCGCGAGGAGGAGCAGCCGCTCGGTCTGGAGGCGGGCGCCGACCGGGAGATCGGCGGTGAGCAGGGCGAGGAGACCGCAGGCGGCGTCGGCTTGGGTGAGCCGGAGCTGAAGCCCGACGACTACCTGCCGGAGACGGACCTCGATCTGTCGGCCGTACCGACGGCCGACAACCCCGACGCCCCGGTGCCGACGTTCCCCGCTCCGCCGCCCACCAGGGCCGAGCGGATCCAGGAGCAGCGGGAGAACGACGCCGAGGAGGAAGAGGACGAGGACGCCCCGGAGTCCGAGCTGAAGCCGCCCGGTGCCGAGATCGGCCCCGTCGAGGGCGAGGCACCCCAGCCGGCCGACAGCCCGGCGGCGGAGGCCGGCGACCGTACGGAGAAGGACCTCCAGCCGGAGAAGCCGGTCGACCAGGAAGTCGGCCCGGACCCGGAGACCGAGGAGAGGCAGGATCCCGAACCGGAGGCCGAGAAGCCGGGCCCGGAGCAGCAGCAGGACCAGGAGTCGGCCAGGACCGCGGCGGAACGGCAGGACGAGGACGAGAAGGGCACCGAGGCCGACGGCCAGGAGGAGCCGGACGCCAAGGACGCCGGGGAGCAGCAGCAGGAGCGCCAGGAACAGGCCGAGCGGGAGGAGAAGCAGGAGGCCGCGAAGGGACAGCCGGAGGGCGCGGCCGCCGGCAAGCCCACGTCCGCACCGTCCGGCGGCGACTCCGCTTCCTCCAGGAGCCCCGAGCCGAGCGCGGCACCTCCCGCGGGCGCCCATACGGAGAAGACGGCCGTCGAGGACCGCAACCCCTCACCCGCCGCCCGTCGTGTCGCGGACTCCACCAAGGCGGAGAACGAGGCGTCCGGGCCGAAGAGCCGGATCCCCAAGGAGACCGGCCCGGGGGCCGCCCCGAGCGGCAACGTGGGCGGCAGTGAACCCTCCGGGCCGTCCCCTGCGGCGGGGCCGGGTGGCGCGCCCTCGGTCGCGCACGCGTCCGTCAGCCCGGCCGGTGAACAGGCCGAGGCGCCGGGCAAGATGGGTGCTCCGGCACCGGAGGGCGCCAAGGCCAAGCCCGAGGCCTCGCTGGAGAAGGACGGCGGCTGTGCGCCTCCGGAGCCCGCACCCGAGAAGGAAGAGGGCAAGGGCGGTTGCGGCGGGGGCGGCGGTGCCGCGGCCAAGGAGGAGAAGCAGAAGGAGCCGCCGGACGTATCGGCCCAGGACCCGAAGGCCGCGCTGAGCACCCTCAGTTCCCTGCCGCCGGACCAGGCGCAGAAAGCGCTGCCCGGCGTGGACGCCGCGGGCGAGAAGAAGGCGAACGACGAACGGAGGCGGCTCGCGAAGAACCCGCCGAAGCGGGAGCGGCCCTCGGGCGCCCCGCAGACGCAGTCCGCTCCGCCGAAGGCCGCGGCGCCCGCGGCCCCTGAGACGGGGAAGCTGGAGAAGGTCGGGCCGGAGGACGAGGGCGAGAAGCAGAAGGCCAAGGGTGGCGAGAAGGCCAAGGGCAAGAAACCGACCGAGGGCGTACCGCCGCCGCAGATCAACCCCGGCAAGGACGGCAAGATCAGCGCGGGCGACGCCGGCAGCATCGAGGCCGCCGCCGACCAGGTCCCGACAACGGACCCGGGGCTGCGCAACAAGACGGTCGGCCCCGCCCCCAAGATCAAGCTGACGGGCAAGAGTGACCCCAAGCGCACCGACGAGCAGGCCGAGAAGCTCAAGGAGAAGCAGGGGAAGATCCACGGCACGGGCTGCGAGGACGCCGCCAAGCCGATGGGCGAGGACAAGATCTTCCCCAATGCCCCCAGGGAAGAGCTGCGCGGTGACGTGCGCGGTGGCGGCAAGGGCCGGGGTGGCGGCAGGCAGTCGGCGGGCCCCGAGGCCAAGTCGCATGTCGGCGCCGTCGCCAAGCAGGAGCGGGGCGGCGAGATCCGCGGTGCCTCCGGCGAGGCCCGGGGGCAGCTGGCCGCCAAGGAGAAGGAACACCAGCAGGGGGAGCAGCGGGAGAAGCGGCAGAAGCAGGCGCAGATGGACCGCGAGGTCCAGCAGAACGCCGAGAAGCAGACCGCGGAACGGGGCAGGTCCGCCGAACAGGCCGATGCGGAGCGCACGAAGTGGCGCGACGAGCAGGACAAGAAGATCGAGGACGCGGACAAGAAGTCCGAGAGGGAACACGGCGAGCAGAACAAGAAGATCACAAAGGGTCGCGACGACAAGGACAAGGAAGTCAGCGACCGCAAAGACGCCGACAACAAGGACATCGACAGCAAGGCCGACAAGGCCGAGAAGGACGCCGAGAAGAAGAAGGAGGAGAAGAAGAACGAGTCCGACAGCCTCTTCGGGAAGCTGATCCACGCGATCGGCGACTTCTTCTCGGCCCTGCTGGACGCCGTCACCGCGATCTTCGACGCCGCTCGCGAGGCCATCAACAGCGTCATCGACAAGTTCAAGGAATTCGCCAACGCGGCGATCGACTTCGTCCGCGATCTGGCCATCGCGGCGATCAACGCCCTGGCGGACGCGCTGATCGCGGTCTGTGACGTACTGCTGGCGGCCTTCCCGGAGCTGCGTGACAAGTTCCGAAAGGCGATCGAGAGCCTGCGGGACGCAGCCATCGACGCCGTCAACACGCTGGCGGACGGCCTGAAGAAGGCGGTCAACGCCCTGCTGGACGCGCTGGCGGCGGGACTGAACGCCCTGCTGGACGTCCTGGAAGCCGGCATCAAGTTCGCCATCAAGCTGTACCGCGACGCGATCATCGGCGCGCTGAAGTTCGCCGAGGCGGCCATCGAGGCGCTGGGCAAGTTCGCAGAGTTGGTCGCCGACATCGCGCCGGACGTGGGCGGCTGGCTGAGCAGGGCGGGCAGCTCGGCGAAGGCCGGCATCACGGACCATCTGTGGGGCGCCGTCAAGACGGGTGTCAAACAGTGGTTCGACACCAAGGTGGAGGGCCTCCTCGGCCTCGGCGAGGCCGTGATCAACGTCCTGGTGAAGGGTTGCGTCTCGATCAAGCAGATCGGGAAGATGGCGTGGGACGCGATCATCGCGTCACTGCCGATGATGATCGCCTCGATCGTGATCGAGAAGGTCGTCTCGATGCTGGTCCCGGCGGCCGGCGCCATCCTGACGGTCGTCCAGGGCCTGATGGCCGCCTGGCAGAGTCTCAGCTCGATCCTGACGGCGTTCGGCAAGTTCTGGGCGTATCTCAAGGCCGTCAAGGCCGGCCCGGCGGCGTGCCTGTTCGCGGAGGCGGTGGCGGCGGGGATCGTGGCGCTGCTGGACTTCATCGCCAACTTCCTGATGGTCCGGCTGTCCAGGGCCACGAAGGGTGTGGGCAAGCGGCTCAAGGTGATGGCCCAGAAGATCATGAAGGGCCTGAAGAGGACGGGCAAGGGCGCGAAGAAGGCCGCGGGCAACGCGGTCAACAAGGCCCGGGGCGCGGCACGCAAGGCCCAGGAGGCCCTGAACAAGCCGGCGAAGCCCGCCAGGCCGAAGGGACCGCGGGTCCCGAAGAACCGCTCGGAGACGTCCGACCGCGGCCCGGGCGGCAACCGCAGCCAGGGCAAGGATGCGACGAGCGACCGCCCGAACAGCAAGACCCCGAAGCAAGACGGGGAGCAGCGCAAGGACACGGACGAGTCCGCAGGCCCGAAGACCACCGGATTGAGGGACCGCACCTCCGACCAGAACCCGGACGGCCGCTCGGACAAGTCCCCGGAATCGAAGCCCGAGGGCAGGAAGGACGCCGACGGCAAGGAGGACAAGGCCCCGGAGACTCCGAAGAAGAAGGAGACCGAGGCTCCCAAGCGCACCAAGCCGCGCAAGCCGACCTCCCCGCTCGGCGAGGCCCTCAAGAAGGTCAGGGGCAAGGTCAAGGCCGCCCTCAAGAAGATCCGCAACGCGGCCAAGACCCTGGGCAAGAAGCTCCGGAGGAGCGGGATCGGCAAGGCCCTGAAGAAGACCGGAACCAAGCTGCGGGACTTCTTCAAGAAGAAGCGCACGAAAATGCGCAACAACAAGAATGATCGCAGGCGAATCGAGAGCAATCGAAAGGGAAACCGTAAGAAAAGCGAAGAGTCGAATAACTCGAAACGCAAACGGCTTGCCAAGATTATCATCGAGTTGCGCCGAAACCTTAAAAAGCGACTCGAAAAGGGGATTCCAGAGCGCTCCGTGCAGCCCACTCTGGACGCGCTGCGCCGTCACTACCGACTCTCCAGCCTCACCTACTTCGGCAACCCCGAAGTAGACTTCCGCGCGAAGCTAAACCCTGTGGCTGACGGCGGAGAGGGATACCGTCAGGACCCAATGCCGGGGGCGATGGAAGCGCCGGACATGGAGAAGCCTGAGGAGTCCGGGCAGTTGGGCCAGGAGGCCGGGAACAGCAACGACCGGCCAGAGGAGGACCCCAAGGCCGCCGAAAATACGTCCAATAAGTCTCAGAGGCAGCCCGTCGTATATGACGAGAAGAAGGACAAGGAAGAGGATGACGAACACCCGAGACCCAGGGAAGGGATGAAAGTTTACGCACGGCGCCCCTTGACCGGAAGGAGCCACATGGGAAAGATCGAAAATGTAGGGGAAAGCAAATTCTCCTTCTACGGGCACGGCAGGGACGGTCCTGCAGTGTTCGATGTAGCCACAAAGAACAAAGCCGCCTGGTCAAAGATTCAAAAGCCGGGTAATTTCAAATACGGGAAGGACTTCGAGGCCTTCAGGAACAGTGATCCATGGCCGCAGTACGAACCGCATGCGCGCCAGTCGCTCAACTACCGCAAAGCCTACAAGTTCAAGAACCCGGGCGGACGCCTCTGGAACTGGCACCACATCCACGAACAGGCATCGAACGGTCCGAACACCGTTGACAACCTGGCCTATACCCGGGACTACGCCAACCAGGAGTTCAATGGCTGGATGGCAGGACCCAAACCGGCCACCGTGGCGCCCGACGGAACTCTCTTGCCGTCCACAGGAAAGAAGTCTGTCCGCAAGTTCCTCCAAGATTCAGGGGCTTCCTCCCTGATCCATCGCCGGTGGGGTCTGGCCTGCATCAGCGACCTCGGTTACACAATTGTGGATTACGACAAGGGGCGCGGACGGTTCCAGCAGATTAAGAAGACCGCGAAGCCGCAGGTCAAGAAAAAGGCGAAGAAGAAATAGGGGCTCGTGCGTACACACCACAGCATTTTGAGCATGCCAAGTGCCGAGACGGACTCGCTCATGGAGGACCTGGGAGCGAAACCGTCCCGACCTGGGTGCTGGACCGGCCCGCCCGAGGTAATCCTGTCGGCTGCGGCCGCGCTGCGGGAAAGAAATGAACGGTACTATGTCATGTACGATTTCTTTCCCGAGAGCAGCGACTCAAGTCATGGTTACGCAGCTCAGCTTGGCTTGATCTGCGCAGATGACGTGGATCTTGAAGAAGATCCGCCGATGATCTGTGAAACTGAGGACGAGGAAGCGGTTCTGGCCAACGGCGCGCTGATCGATCTACTGGATCCGATCACTCAGCAGGTGGACTGGTCTGCGCGGAATAGGGGCAAGTTTCGGGAACTGGCGCACGCTCCGCGCATCCCCGATCCGGTGACACTCAGCGGTGCTTACGGATTCGATCAAGGCGCCACGGGCCTGTGGATGGTTTCACATGACGGGCGCATGACCCTTACAGAGAGAAACCTCGATTTTCTTGAGGAATGCGGCATCGCCTGGGCAGAGGCTTACGAGGTGGCGGGAAGGATCTACCCAGTGGCGCCATTTCTGGTTTTCAGTGGAAGAGTTACCGAGACACTCACCGCCCACAGGGTCGAATTTTCCGGGAACCCTATCTACATGGTAAGCAAGCAAGTTTCAGACACTGCGCAGATCGGTGACGGGGGAGGACAATCGTGACCCGGTACGCGGACATTCCCAAGCCCATCCGGTCCGGGATCGTGATCGTCGATCCCGAGCGGGGGATACCGCAGCGCATCATCGTGCTGCAGTTCAACCCCGACACCCTGGAGCGCAGCATCAGCCCGCAGGCCGCGGGCGGGAGCGGTGATGCCGGGGGCGGGGGGAGCGGAGGGGACCGAAACGAGGCGCTGCGGCTGAAGGGGCCGGCGCAGGAGACGTGGAAGTTCACCGCCGAGGTCGACGCCACCGACCAGTTGGAGCTGGCGGCGCCCGACGGGATCCATCCGCAGCTCGCGACGCTGGAGATGCTCGTGCAGCCGACCACCGCCCAGCTGGGAGAGGCCACGCGGCTGTCGAAGAAGGGCGCCATCGAGATCAGCCCGATCGAGATGCCGCTGACCCTGTTCACCTGGGGAAGCAAGCGAGTCATGCCCGTACGGCTGACGGAGCTGTCGGTCAACGAGTCCGCCTTCGACGTGAACCTGAACCCGATACGGGCCTCTCTGGGCATCGGGATGAAGGTGCTGACGGTGAGCGATCTGCCCGCCGGACACCGCGGCGCCGAGCTGTACCTGGCACATCTGGCGCAGAAGGAGCGGCTGGCCGGCACCGCGCGGGCGGGGACGCCGGGGGCGCTCGGGCTGACCGGGGCCGACATCGGAATGGGGAGGGTGTGAGAGGCCATGGCCGATGAGAACGGTGCCCACGGAAGCCCGCTGGACGGGATCCCGGGATCGCATCCGTATCCGAGGACGAGCCGGTACCACGACGCCGAGATCGCCGTGCACCGCATGCCCGACGGCGCCGAAGTCCGTTACGCCAGGCGGCGGCTGCTGCCCCCGCTACCGGCGGAGAGGGACGAGGACACCGCCGTCCACACCGTCAGCGGCGGCGAGCGCCCCGACCAGCTCGCCCAGCGCTACTTCGGCGACCCCACCCAGTGGTGGCGGATCGCCGACGTCAACCCCGTCCTCGACCCGCGCGAGCTGACCGCCGAGCCGGGACAGGAGATCGACGTGCCACTGCCCGGCGGCTTCCCCCGGGGAGGCGCGCATGACTGATGAGCGTGCCGGTGGCGGGCCGATCCACCTGACCCTGAGCATGGGCCCCCACCTCGCCCGGACCGTGCCCCAGGCGGTGAGCGAGGCGCTGCTGTCCGCGCAGATCACCAGCACCGCGGGTGAACGTTCGGGCTTCCAACTGGCGTTCGACCTCACCAAGAAGGGCGCGGTCATCTCGAACCTGCTGCCCGAGGGGTTCTTCGACCCGCGCACCCGCGTCATCGTCACCACAGCGATCAAAGGGACCCAGACCGTCCTCCTCGACGGCCTGATCGTGCGGCAGGAGGTCGGGGCGAGCAACCAGCCCGGCCAGACGACCCTGACCGTCACCGGCGAGGACCTCTCGCTCCTGATGGACCTGGAGGAGAGGGTGGACCGCTACCCGAACCTCTCCCCGGCCCGCCGGGTCGAGCGCATCCTGGCCAGGTACGCCGACTACGGTGTCCACCCGGACGTCCACCCCGAGCAGATCGTCCAGCAGCCCCGCGCCGAGCACCGCGTGGACTACCAGACCGGCACGGACCTGGCCTACGTCAACGAACTGGCCCGCGCCAACGGCTACGTCTTCTACCTGGAGCCCGGCCCGCGGCCCGGCCGCTCCACCGCCTACTGGGGCCCGCAGCGCCGCGTTGGCCTGCCGCAGCACGCGCTCAACGTCAACATGGACGTCCACTCCACCGTCGACCAGCTCACCTTCGCCTACGACGGCGCCGCCCGCGAGGAGCCGCAGGCCCACTGGCAGGACCCGCGCACCCGCGAGTCCACCCTGATCCCCCAGCCCGACATCAGCCCGCTGCGGCCGCCGCTGGGCAGGCGCGCGAGCCCGGCGCTCAAGCGCCGCCGGCTGACCGGCACCGCCAAGAAGGACGAGGCGCAGGCCAGGGCCGAGGCGCTGGCGCGGGCCGCGACGTCCGCCGACGCGATCTCCGGCTCCGGGCAGCTCGACGTCAACCGCCACGGCTACGTACTGCGTCCGCGCGAGCTCGTCGGCGTGCGCGGGGCGGGCGTGACCTACGACGGCGAGTACTACGTCACCTCCGTCACGCACAACCTCACGCCCGGCTCGTACCGGCAGAACTTCACGCTCTCGCGCGAGGGCCTGATCGCGCGCGGGGACACCGTCCGCCCGTAGAGGCCACCGAGACCACACAGACCGACCAGGAGCAGTCCTCATGGCGCCAGCACCGAACAACCGCTTCCTCGGCAAGTTCAGAGGCCGGGTGGCGGACAACGACGACCCGCTGGGGATCGGCCGGATCACCGCCCACATCCCGGACGTGCTCGGCGACGAGGCCTCCACCTGGGCCATGCCCTGCCTCCCCTTCACGGGCGAGCGGTCCGGCCAGTACGTGGTCCCGGGGCGGGGGGCGGGCGTCTGGATCGAGTTCGAGCAGGGCGACCCGAGTTACCCGGTCTGGACGGGCTGCTGGTACGGCGAGGCGAGCGAGTTGCCGGAGGACGCCCGGGCCGCGACGCGTACGGGCGCCGAACCGGTCGTCATCCAGACCCGAGGCGGGCACAAGATCGTGGTCTCCGACGACCCGGAGACCGGGATCCTGCTCCAGGCGCCGGGCCCCGGCGGGGGCAGGCCGGGCCCGTACATCCGCGTCACCCGGGACGGGATCCACATCGACAACGGGCAGGGCGCCTCGGTCTCGGTGGCCGGGGACCGGGTCGACGTCAACCAGGGCCGGCTGATCGTGCCCGTCAAACGCTGAACGGAACGGGGGAGAAGAGTCTTGCCGGGAGAAGTCATGCACACGGGAACCGTGGTCGGCTGCCCGCACGGCGGCCGGGCGAGCGCCGTCGGCGCCGGCGCGCACGGGGTGCTGGTCGACGGCCTGCCGACCGCCACCGGCGCGCTCGTCCACACCGTCACCGGCTGCCGCCACACCGTCGCCGGGGTGCCGGTGCCGTGCACCACAGTCCGCTGGACGCCGGCGGAGGGCGGGGTGACGGTGGACGGCTCGCCGCTGCTGGCGGAGGGCACACCGGGCGTGTGCCTCACCGCACGGCTCGTGCCGCAGGGGCAGCCGGCCGTCACACCGGCGGCGCGCAAGGGGGTGACCTGCGGATGAGGGCCGGGGCGGCACGCCGGGACATCGCTTTCCCCTTCCGCGTCGACCGGCGCGGACGCACCGCGCACGCGGCGTACGACGAGCATGTGCACGATCTGATCGAGCAGTTGCTGTTCACCAGCCCCGGCGAGCGCGTGATGCGCCCCGACTTCGGCTGCGGGCTGCTGGACCTGGTGTTCACCCCCAACAGCCCGGAGCTGGCCTCCGCGCTGGAGCTGTCGGTGCAGGCCTCGCTCCAGCGCTGGCTGGGCGAGCTGATCGCCGTGGAGGACCTGGAGGTGGTCAGCGGGGAGAACACCGTCCGCGTCCGGTTGCGCTACACGGTGCGCGCCACGGCGAGCAGGCGCGACGAGGTCTTCGAGGGGAGGGCCGTGGCATGAGCGGCGGTACGGGAACGACGGTCCCGCACCGGGGAGGCAGGCGCGGCAGGGTACGCGCGGCACGGCTGAACGGCGTGGACGCGGTGGAGGTGGGCGACGACGGACTCACCCTCACCGTCACCTTCCTGGGCAAGGCGCCGCACGGCCTGTGCCCGGAGAACGTCCGCATCGAACCGGGCCGCGGGGGCACGGACATCCGGGCCGTCGCCGTGGAGGTCGAGCGCGAGGAGGCCCCCGAACTCGACGACCGGCTGTACGTCACCGTGGACCGGACGGGGGGTTTCGGCCGCCACCGGCTGGCGATCGTCGGGACCGACCCCTACGGCCGCCCGGGCACCGAGCCGTTCCCCGGCTTCGACCAGCGCTACCACGCGGCCGAGTTCTCGTTCCGGCCCGACTGCCCTCCGCCCATCGACTGCCGGGAGCCGGAGGAGACGGAAGAGGCGGCGGAGGTGCCCGGGGCCTTCCGGCCCGCCCCCGTGATCGACTACACCGCCCGCGACTACGACACCCTGCGCCGGCTCGTCATGGACCGCCTGGCACTGACGGCGCCCGACCGGACCGAACGCAACCCCGCCGACCTGGGCACCACCCTGGTCGAGCTGCTGGCGTACACCGCCGACCAGATCAGCCACCAGCAGGACGCGGTCGCCACCGAGGCGTATCTGGACACCGCCCGCCGCCGCGTCTCGGTGCGCCGCCATGTGCGGCTCGTCGACTACCCGATGCACGACGGCTGCAGCGCCCGCGCGCTGGTCGCCGTCGAGGTGGCCCGGCCGCTGACGCTGCTCGCCGGGACGTACCGCTTCGCCGCCGTGGACGTGCGCACCCTCGGTCCGCGCGACCGGCCGCGCACCGGCACGGTCATCGACGACCGTGACCTGGCGGTGCTGGAGGAGCGCGGCTCGGTCGAGGTCTTCGAACCGGTCACCGATGCGCCGCTGCGGCTGCGGCCCGAGCACAACGCCATCCGCCTGTGGACCTGGGACGGCGAGCAGTGCGCACTGCCCGAGGGCGCCACCTCGGCCACCCTGTGCGACGAGTGGGCCTGTGAGGGGAGCGACGAGGCCGCCGGCGAGGGCCGCCGGGAGCGGCGGCTGGACCTGCGCCCCGGCGACCTGCTGGTGCTGGAAGAGGTCAGGGGCCCGAACTCGGGCACCCCCGGAGACGCCGACCCCACCCGTCGGCAGGCGGTACGGCTGACCTCCGTCACCCCGGCCGTCGACCGGCTGTGCGACCAGCCGGTGCTGGAGGTGACCTGGGCCCGCGAGGACGCGCTCGCCTTCCCGCTGCATCTGACCACGTCCGGTGGCCGGGACTGCGAGCCTGTGGAGGACGTCACCGTCGCGCGCGGCAACGTGGCCCTCGTCGACCACGGCCGCTCGCTCACCTTCCGCGGACACCTTCCCGAGCGTCTGGACGTACCGCCGGTGCCCGCCGTCGTCCCGTCCTGCGAGCCGCCCGCGTCCGGCTGCCAAACGGGCACGGACGCGGCGGAGGGCAACCGGCCCGGCAGGCTGATCCTGGACCGGCTCGGACAGACCGGCTGCGGCCGGCCGCTGACACCGGCGCACATCCGCGAACTGTCCGAGGCCGTCGGCGAGGAGGCGGTACGGCGGGCCGGGCTCGGTGTGGAGAGGGCGGGACGGAAGGGGGAGAAGGCGGTGCCCGGCACCGCCTACGAGCAGGGGGCCGCGCTGGAGGCGCTGCTCGCCCAGTCCGTCCACCCCGGCATCGCCCCGCGCTTCCGCCCCTGCCTGCACCGCTTCCCCGTCACCCAGGCCGTGCCGTTCCCCGACCCCCGCCATGTCTCGGCCGGCCAGGCCGAACGGCTGGCCGCCATCCCCGGACGGGTGCGGCAGCGGCTGGTGGAGCTGTGGCGCAGCGCCCGCGACCGTGACGGGCTGGACGAGGGGGAGATCGCCGAACTGGCCGTGCTGTTCGGGCTGGAGACGCTGGAGCGTCTGGAGCTGCGCCGCCGTCCGGTGCCCGCCCTGCGCGAGCTGCTCCACCGCGGCGAACGGCTGCTGGCGGCGAAGCTGCGCCGGCTGGAGGTGCTCACGTCACGGGCGCGCGCCGGACGCGTCCTGGACGGGCGCACGGCCTGGGAGATCGCGCACGGCTGGGGCCCGGTGTACGCGGCCGGACTCCACCCGGACGAGCCGGAGCTGCACGGACCCGCGTCCGCGCTGACCCCTGATCCGAGCGGGGCGCTCCCGGCCGTACGGCCGGCCGGAGGCGCCAAAAGCGGGAGCGGGGACGGCGGAGACGGAGAGGAAGCCCTGTGGGAGCCGCGCCGCGACCTCCTCGGCAGCGGCCCCCGCGACCGCCACTTCGTCGGTGAACTGGAGGACGACGGACGGCTCGCGCTGCGCTTCGGCGACGGACTGCACGGCGCCCGGCCCGAACCGGGCACCACCCTGGAGGTCCACTACCGGCTGGGCGGCGGCACGGCCGGCAACGTCGGCGCCGAGGCAATCAACCATCTGGTGCTGTGCCGGGAAGCCGGGGAAGCCGGGGACGCGGGCGAGCCGATGCCCGTGGCCGGGGTGCGCAACCCGCTGCCGGCCGCCGGCGGCACCGAGCCGGAGTCCGTCGACCAGGCGCGCCGGCTCGCGCCGACGGCCCTCGGACGGGTGCGGCTGCGCGCGGTGACAGCGCAGGACTACGCCGAACTGGCCTCCGCCCTGCCCGGCGTACAGCGGGCGGCGGCCGAGATCCGCTGGACGGGCAGTGTGCGGGAGGCGCATGTCGCCGTCGACGCCGACGGCACCGGACAGGCGCCCGCGGAACTCCTCGACGCGGTGTCGCAGTCCCTGGAGGCCTACCGCCTCATCGGCCACGACCTGGTGGTCGGGCCCGCGCGGCCGGTGCCGCTCGACATCGAGGTGGAGGTGTGCGTGACGCCCGGCCACCAGACGGGCCGGATCCTGGCCGATCTGCGCCGGGCCCTCGGTAACCGCCGGCTGCCCGGAGGCCGGCTCGGCCTCTTCCACCCGGACGCGCTCGGCTTCGGCGAACCGGTGCGGCTCAGCCGCCTGGTGGCCGTCGCCGCGGCCGTCCGGGGCGTGGAGAGCGTACGCGTCACCAGGTTGCGGCGGCTGTTCGCGGACGCCTCCACCGGCGCCCCCGACCCGGTACCACAGGACGGCGTGCTGCGGCTGGCCCCGCTGGAGACCGCCCGATGCGACAACGACCCGGAACGGCCCGAGAACGGCCGCCTCGCCCTGAGGCTGGGAGGTACGCGATGACCGGCGACCACCGCGGCGGCCGCTCCTGCGGCTGTCCCCGCGACCGCGCACCCGACGGCGGAGGGCGCCACGACGAGCGCCGCGCGCCGCGGACCCTTCACAACCCGCCGGGCCGCACCGCGCTCGACTACCGGGTGGGCGAGTACGGCTCCTTCCTGGCGGCGATGCTCGACCGGCTGGCCTCGCCCGCCCACCCGGCCCTGCGCCGGCTGACCGTCCGCACCCCCGACGATCCGGCGATCGCAATGCTGGACGCCTGGGCGGTCCTGGGCGACCTGCTGACCTTCCACTCCGAGAGGATCGCCGACGAGGGCTATCTGCGCACCGCCGACGACCACCGCTCGCTGGTACGGCTGGGCCGGCTGGTCGGGTACCGGCCGCGCCCCGGGATCGCCGCCGACACCCATCTGGCTTACACGGTGGACCGGGACCCGCGCAGCCGCGAGGACGTCCCCGTGCTGATCCCGCGCGGCTCGCGCAGCCGCAGCGTGCCCGCCTCCTCCCGGGAGGAGGCGCAGACGTTCGAGACGACCGAGGACCTGACGGCACGCTGGTCGTGGAACGACCTGAGGGCGCGGCGCCGCCGCCCGGCCCCGCTGAACCCCGAGGATCTGCGGCAGCGGTCGGAGTTGTACGTCGCGGGCACGGCCAACGCGCTCTCGGTGGGCGACCGGCTGCTGTTCGTCTTCGGCGGCGACGGCCCTGAAGAACCCGCGGATCCTGCCGGCTCCGGGCGGCGCCTGCTGCTGCCGGTGACGCGGATCCGCGTCGACCGGGACGACGACAGCACGGCCCTCGGCCTGCCCGTGTCGCAGCCCCCGACCCTGGCCGAACTGGTCGGTGAGCTGCAGCGGTGGATCACACCGGCCGCCGACAGCCCCAATCCGCGGCCGGTGGGCAGCCTGCTCGTGGAGGAGTTCGACGAGCAGGTGCTCAGCCGGCTGCGGGCCGACCTCGACCTGCTGGACACCCCTGCGGCGTTCGCCCGCCGCCTGGAGGAACCCGTGGACCGGCTGGAGGAGGCGCGGGCGCTGGCCGAGTCCCACCAGGAGAGCGCCGCATGGTTCGAGCGGCTGGCCGCCGTGCTCGTCGACCTCCGGGAGAAGGCGGCGGAACTGGAGCCGCTGCGGCCGGACGGCGCCGAGGACCGGTTCGCGGCCGGGGGCGGCGGAGGGCCGGGCGGCGCGGCCGCCCGCGCGCTCGGCGCGCTGCTGCCCGCGCTGCGCTCCGGGGGCGCGGGCAGGGGAGGGGCGGCGCACCGCCCACCCGTGGCCGGCGCCGAACCGGCGGACCCGGCACGGTGGTTCGGCCCGGAGTCCGACCTGGGCGCACGGCTGGCGGTCGCGCTGGACCCATCGCTGTCCGGCGAGCTCCACCAGGCCTGGCGCCGCTCGGTGCCGGCCGCGCCCCCGGCCCCCGCGGTCCTCACCGATCTGCTGGCGATGCGGGTGACGGCCGCTCCCTTCGGCTCGACGGCACCGCTCAAGCCGGTGCAGGACGAGCGCGGCCGGGTGATCCGGCAGTCCGACTGGCCGCTGACGGGCAACACGCTGACCACCGTGCGGGTCGTGTTCGACGCGGCCGGGAAGGTGCCGGTCAGGAGCGAGTTCGTGCACGCGGGGACGACCGCGTCGGTGCAGCGCGCCGAGAACCTCCCCGCCGACGTCCGCTTCGCCTTCGGCCCCGGCGAGGTCCGGCTGTCCACCCGAACCGGGCAGGACAACGACCTGAGCCGGCTGCGGCGGCGCCCGGTCGACTCCCAGGAACCGGGGGTCACGACCGAACTGATCGGCGGCCTGCCGGAGTTGACGCTGTTCGTCTCCCGGCCGGGGACGGATGCCCGGGTGCAGGTAGCCGTAAGGAACGGCGAACCGCCGCTGCAGTGGCACCTGGCCCCGGACAGGCCGGAGCGGGCCACGTACGGCGGTCACGAGCTGACCGTCGTCTACCGGACCGGCGGAGGGCCGGCGGCCGTGGAGATCGGCATCGCCACCGTTCCCGAGCCCGTCCACCGCGACGTCCTCGCCCTGGACACCGTGCACGAGAAGATCACCGCGGGCAGCTGGGTCGCGATCGAGCGCCCCCGCAAGGGGGCCCCGGACGGCGTCCCCGGCGACAGCGGGCTCTCGCTGGTCACCACCCGTGTGAAGGCCGTACGCACCGGCTCCTGCGCCCGGTACGGAATCACCGGGCGGGGTACCGAGCTGACCCTCGCCGACCCGTGGCTGGACGAGCACGACGTGCTGCTGTCCCACATCCGGGACGCCACCGTGCACGCGGCGGGCGAGCCGCTGCGGCCCGCCGACGAGCCGCTGGGCGACGACGTGGGCGGCAACGAACTCGAACTGGCGGAGCTGTACGACGGGCTGCGGCCCGGCCGGACGCTGATCATCTCCGGCGAGCGCACCGACGTCCCCGGCACCACCGGGGTGCGCGGCACCGAACTCGCGGTGATCGCAGCCGTCGGACAGCGGGTCGACCCGGAACTGCCCGGCGACCACGTCCACACCGTGCTCACCCTCACCGCCGACCTCGCCCACCGCTACCGGCGCGAGACCCTGGTGATCCACGGCAACGTGGTGCCCGCCACGCACGGCGAGACCCGCGACGAGGCCGTCGGCAGCGGCGACGCGAGCCGGGCGGGCCAGACGTTCGCCCTCTGGAACGCGCCGCTGACCTGGCTGCCCGCGGACGACGTTCCCCCAGCCTCCGGCCGGGGGTGTCCCCACGGCGCCCGGCCGGCCCTGGAGGTACGCGTCGACGGACTGCTGTGGCATCCCGTCGACAGCCTCGCCGGACGCGGACCGCAGGAGCGGGTGTACGTCATCGGCACCGACGCCGACGGCCGTACCACCGTCACGTTCGGCGACGGACTCAACGGCGCGCGGCTGCCCACCGGGCACGAGAACGTCCGCGCCCGCTACCGCTTCGGCACCGGCGGCGCCGCCAACGTCGCGGCCGGCCGCATCACCCAGGCCGTCTCCCGGCCGCTGGGCGTCACCGCCGTCACCAACCCGCTGCCCGCGACCGGCGGCGCGGACGCCGACGGCCCGGAGGCGACCAGGCGCGGCATCCCGCTCGCGGTCTCCGCGCTGGACCGGCTGGTCTCCGTCCGGGACTACGAGGACTTCACCCGCTGCCGGGCGGGCATCGGCCGGGCCGGCGCGCGGGAGGTGTTCGACGGGCGGCGGCAGGTGCTGCACGTGACGGTCGCCGGGGCGGGCGACGCACCGATCGGCGCGGACGCCGACATCCTGCGCGCCCTGCGCGCGGCCCTCGCCGCCCACGGCGACTCCCGGCTGCCGGTGCGCGTGGACGTGCGCGAGCCGGTGCTGCTGCTCCTGGCGGCCCGGGTGGCGGTCGGGCCAGACCACTCCTGGGCCGTCGTCGAGCCCCGGCTGCGGCAGGCGCTGCTGGACGCGATGGGCTTCCACGGAAGGGAGCTGGGGCAGCCGGCCAGGCTGTCGGAGGTCCTGGCGACGGCCCACTCTGTGCCCGGCGTGGACCACGTGGACGTGGACGTCTTCTCGGGCGTGGCCGCGTCCGACCTGCCCGGCGGGCCGGTCCTCCCGGACGGCGGGCGGGGCGGACCGCGGGAGGTCGTGCCGGCCCGCCCGGCCCGGTACGAGGAGCGCGTCCACACCGTCACCGCCGAGGACGGCGAGACGCTCGGCTCGATCGCCGCCCGCCACGGCATCACCCTCTCCGAACTGCTGCGGCTCAATCCCGACATCACCGACACCCGTCCGCTTCCCAGGGGCCGCTCGGTGTACGTCTTCCGCGGTGTCCGCCCGGCCCAGCTCGCGATGTTCTCGCCCGCGGCGGCGGACACGCTGATCCTCACGGAGGCCCCCCGGTGAGCCCCACGACCCCCACGATTCCGACGAACGACGGAAGGACGCGGCCATGAGCAGGGAGCCGGACGGGCTCACGGAACTGCTGCCGCAGTGGCACAGGCTGCGGGACGGCGGACGCGGGACGCGGGGGGCGGAGGACGGGCCCCTGCGCGCCCTGCTCGCCGTGATCGCCGAACAGGCCGACCTCGTACGCACCGGGGTGGAGCAGGAATACGACGACTGGTTCGTGGAGACCGCCGCCGACTGGGTGCTGCCCTACCTCGGCGATCTGGTCGGCTACCGGCCGCTGCCCGGCTACGAGCGGGTCCTGGCCACCGGCCTGCGGGACGGCGGTCCGGACGACGTCTCGCGGCGGCGGCTGGCCCGCGCGCTCGCGCCGCGCCGGGACGTGGCGTCCACGGTCGCCAACCGGCGCCGCAAGGGCACCCCCAACCTGCTGGAGGAACTGGCGCGGTCGGCGGCGGACTGGCCCGCGCGGGTGGTGGAGTTCTCCCGGCTGACCGCCCACCACCAGCCGGTCGGGCTCCACGGCACGGGCACCGCGGCGGCCGGCCGGCGGCGGCTTGCACGCGGCCGCCTGGCCGACCTGCGCGACGGGGCGGCGCTGGACCTGGCGGGCGGCCCCTTCGCCACGACGGCGCGCTCGGCCGACGTGCGGCGCGCGGACTCACGCCGCACGCCCGGCGGGCACACCCCGGCCGGAGTCGGCCTGTACGTGTGGCGGCTCAAGCCGTACGCGGTGACGAACGCACCCGCCTACTGCGTCGACCGGGCCCGCAGCCTCTACACCTTCTCCATCCTCGGCAACGACACCCCGCTGGCGACCCGGCCCGAACCGGAGCCGTCGGCCACTCACATCGCCGCGATCGACAACGTCCCCGCGTACATCCGCCGCCGACAGCTGAGCGACAGGCTCGCGGACTACTACGGGCCGGGCAAGTCCTTCGTGATCCGGCGGGACGGGGAGCCGGTGCCGCCGTCGGACATCACCGTCGCCGACCTCACCGACTGGCGCTACCGCCCGCGCCGCGGCCAGGTCGTGGTCGACCCGGCGCTCGGCCGGATCGCCTTCGGCTCCCGCTCCGCGCCGCGCCAGGGCGTCTGGGTCGACTACCACCACGCCTTCCCCGACGACACCGGCGGCGGCGAGTACGCCCGCCCCGGCCGCACCACCCCCGACGCCGCCGCGGTCTACCGGGTCGGCCCCGGGCGCGCCCACCAGCGCATCATGGACGCCTACGCGCGGTGGCGCGGGGACCGGCGGGCCGGGCGCTGCGGCCCCGAGGGCGTCATCGAGATCACCCACAGCGGCGCCTACCAGGAGCAGCTCGACTTCGACCTCGGCCCCGGCGACCGGCTCCAGCTGCGCGCCGCCGAGGGCACCCGCCCGGTGATCCGCCTGCTGGACTGGTACAGCAACCGGCCGGACGCGCTCAACATCCGCGCGGACGAGGAGTGCGCCCCGGGCCGGGACGCGCCGCGCGTCACCCTGGACGGGCTGCTGGTCAGCGGACGCGGCCTGAACGTCACCGGACCGGTCGGCACGGTCGTCATCCGGCACTGCACCCTGGTACCGGGCTGGTCGCTGAAGCCGGAGTGCGAACCGCGGTCGCCGGACGAGCCGAGCCTGCTCCTGGAACGCACCACCGCGTGCGTGCGGATCGAGCGCAGCATCCTGGGCACCGTCCAGGTCATCGGCGACGAGGTGAGCGCCGACCCGCTGGAGATCCACATCCGCGACAGCGTCCTGGACGCCACCGGCCACGACCGCGAGGCGCTGTCCGCGCCCGACTGCCGCCACGCGCACGCCGTCCTGCACTCACACCGCACCACCGTCATCGGCGAGGTGTACACGCACGCCGTCGCCATCGGCGAGAACAGCGTGTTCACCGGACGGATGCACGTGGCCCGGCGCGGGACCGGCTGCCTGCGACACTCGTACGTGCCGCCGGGCTCGCGCACCCCGCGCCGGTACCGCTGCGTGCCCGGCCACCCGGCGGAGCGGGGGAAGGCGGAACGGGTGCGTCCGCTGTTCGCGAGCGAGCGCTACGGCACGCCCGCGTACGCGCAACTGGCCGACGACTGCCCTCCGGAGATCCTCCGGGGCGCGGAGGACGGCGCCTCCATGGGCGCCTTCCACGACCTGTACCTGCCGCAGCGCGAGGACAGCCTGCGCGCCCGGCTCGCCGAGTACACGCCCGCCGGCACCGACGCGGGGGTCCTGTTCGTGACCTGAACCACCGGCCGGCCAGGAGCCCGGATCCGCAGACCTCGCAGACGTACGGAGAACCTTTCGAGGGGGACCCCTTCCATGCACGCTGATCTCTCCCGCATCACCTTCCGGCCGGAGCGGCACTACTCGGCGGTGCTCGCCCAGCAGGGCCGCGTACAGCTCGACGCGGACGCCAACGAGCAGACGGCGATCCAGCTGCACCAGGCCCGCACCATCGCCGCCGACCTGATCGGACGGCACGGCGGGCCGGTCGGCGCCACCGGCTTCGCCATCGGGCTCGACAGCCGCGGCCA
Source organism: Streptomyces shinuiensis (assembly GCF_043660855.1). Lineage (NCBI taxonomy): Bacteria > Bacillati > Actinomycetota > Actinomycetes > Kitasatosporales > Streptomycetaceae > Streptomyces > Streptomyces shinuiensis. The sequence goes on from NZ_JBIHML010000001.1 coordinate 5,555,541, forward strand.
CGAGCTGGACGACCTGACCATCGGGGGCGGCCGCTACTACGTCGACGGCATCCTGTGCGACGCCTCCCGTCCCGCCCCTGGCGAGGCCGTCGAGGACGACGGCGGCCCCGGCGGTGAGGACGGCGGCGGCCGGGACAGAGTGGGAGACCGGACCGGGAACCAGGCCGCAGACGCGGACGGGACACCCGCCCACTGGACCTACTGGGACCAGCCCGACGGCCACCGCGACCCCGAGCGGCCCGGCGACCGGCTGCCCACCGCCTTCCCCTATCTGGCCTACCTGAAGGTGTGGGAGCGGACGGTGACCGCGGCCGAGGACCCGGCACTGCGCGAGGTGGCGCTCGGCCCGGCGGTGGCGGACACCGCCGCCCGGGTCAAGGTGGTCTGGCAGGTGCTGGCGCTGCCCGGCTCCGAACTGGGGGTGGAGGACGGCGAGACCGACAAGGACGCTCTGCGAACCGCATTCCGCCGGTGGGCCGACGAGCGCTCCACGCCGAAGTCGCGCATGGCGGCGCGCAGCCGGCGCCCCGAGCGCGCCGACGATGACCCGTGCCTGCTGCGGCCCGACGCCCGCTACCGGGGCCCGGAGAACCAGCTCTACCGGGTGGAGGTCCACGAGGGCGGAACGGCGGACGAGGCGACCTTCAAGTGGTCCCGGGAGAACGGTTCGGTGGTCCTGCCCGTCGACGGCCTCGACGGCACCTGGGCGGAACTGGCCACGCTCGGCGAGGACGGCAGGCTCGACCTGAACACCGGTGACCGGGTGGAGTTCGCCGACACCGCCCACACCAGCCGCGGCGAGCCGCTGCCGCTGCTGCGGGTGGAGGAGGTGGACCTGCCCGGGCGGCGCGTGAGGCTGTCGGGGGAGCCCGGCGGTGGCGTGGGCCGGCGTCCCGAACTGCACCCGTACCTGCGCCGCTGGGACCACCGCGAGGCGCCGGGGCGCGGTGGACGCGGCCGGCTGAGGGGCGGTGCGGTCCGGGTCGAGGAGGGCCGCTGGCTGCCGCTGGAGGACGGCGTCGAGGTGTACTTCGAACCGGGCGGCGCCTACCGGCCCGGAGACCACTGGCTGGTCCCGGCCCGTACCGCCACCGGGGCGGTGGAGTGGCCGGTGAACGCCGCCCGCAAACCGCTGCTGCGCGCGCCGGCCGGTATCCGGGTGCACCACGCGCCGCTGGCCTGGGTGGTGGGCGAGCACGGCGTCTCCGACCTGCGGCTGTCCTTCGGCCCCCTGGCCGGGCCCGTCCCGTCGGCGACCGAGGAGGAGCTGGCGGCCGAAGCCCGGGTGGAGGCCGGGGCGCGGGCGCCGGCCGCCCAGGGGGAGCCGGGAAGCGGGACGGACACGACACCGGGCACACCCGAGAGGGGTGAGTGACGCATGGCCACACCCCTGAGCGCCTCCAAGCTGGTCAGGGCACTGCGGGACGAGGGCCCGGAGGTCCGCGAGCACCGCGGCTGGCGCACCCACAACCGCAGCCACAAAGGGCCCTGGGGCCCGGTGAACGGGGTGATGATCCACCACACCGTCACCAGGGGCACCGGCCACACCGTCGAGCTGTGCTGAGAGGGGCACTCCACGCTGCCGGGCCCGCCGTGCCACGGCGTCATCGACAAGGAGGGCATGGTGCACCTGGTCGGCAACGGCCGCGCCAACCACGCCGGGCCGGGCGACGGCGACGTGCTCAGAGCCGTCATCGCCGAGCGGGCCCTCCCCGGCGACGACGAGGCCGACACCGACGGCAACCGCCACTTCTACGGCTTCGAGTGCGTCAACCCCGGCGACGGGAAGGACCCGTGGCCCGAGGCGCAGAAACCGGCGATCGAGAAGGCCGCGGCCGCCGTCTGCCGCGCGCACGGCTGGAACGAGAAGTCCGTGATCGGCCACCGGGAGTGGCAGCCGGGCAAAGTGGACCCGCGCGGCTTCTCGATGGGCACCACGCGGGGCCGCATCGCCGGGTGCCCGGGCAGAAAGGCGGACGGCCCCGCCGAGCCGGCGCCCAGGCCGCCCGCGCGGTACGAGCCGCACCCGGGCGCGGACTTCTTCCGGGGCGGCCGCAGAAGCGCGACCGTCACCGCGATGGGCAAGCGGCTGGTGGCCGAGGGCTGCGGGCGTCACAAGGCGGGCCCCGGCCCCCTGTGGACCGAGGTGGACCGAGGTGGACCTGCAGTCCTACGCCCCCTGGCAGCGCAAGCCGGGTCTCACCGGCAAGGACGCCGACGGGATCCCCGGCCGCACCAGATGGAAGAAGCTGCGCGTCCCCGACGTGTGAGGCGCGGTACCGCACCGTACCCGTCCTCGCCGCCGGAGGTGCGCCCATGTGCCGGGCCGCTCCCGTGACCGGCCCGGCACACCGGGAAACACCCCCCGTGCGCGGCTACACCTCCAGCCGGACGATCTCCCCGATCTCCAAGCAACACACAGAGCCCCGTCGGGGCCGGCCGGAAGGCCGGCCCTGTGCGCGGGACGGTCGTCAGACAGCCGTGGGGAAGCGCTCCCAGACCCGGTGACGGGTCAGCAGCCGGACGACCTCGGGCAGGACGTCCCGGCCGTCGTCACCGCCGACCACGCCGGGCGCGTCGGAGGCGATGCCCGCCGCCTGCCAGACCCGCTCGGCGCCCGCCCAGCCGCCGAGGGCCTTGGAGTGCCGGTACGCCTCGCCGACCAGCAGAACCACCCGGGGGTCGACCGCCGAGCCGGCGTCCCCGCTCCGGTTCCCGCTGCCGGCCTTGGCGTCCCGGGCCCCGTGGGCGTCGGCGGCCGGAGCGGGCGCGCCGGCCAGGAGCAGGGCGTCGAACTCGATGGAGCGGGCGGCCGCGAAGGTGCGCTGGACGGTGACGGGGTCACCGGTGTCCGCGCCCAGCACACCGCCGGTGGGTGCGACCACCAGCGGCACCATGCCCTGGTCGAGCACCGCCTGCCGGGCCGCGCGCACGGACTCCGGATCGCCGCTGCCGTCGGTGACGATCCCCACGATCCGTCCGGTGACGGGCCACTCCCGCCCCACCTGGGAGAGCGCCGGGCTGGGCGCGACATCGGCCAGGGGCCCGGACGGCTCGGGGACCGGCAGCCCGAGTCCCTCGGCGACCTCCCGGCACAGCCGGGGGTCGATGTTGGCGAGTGTGCGCAGCACCCGCTCCTTGATCGTGTTCTCGTAGCACCGGCTCAGCTCGAAGGTGTAGGCGGAGATCACGTGCTCCTGCTCGGCCGGCGACAGGCTGAGCCAGAACTGCCGCGGCTGGCTGAAGTGGTCGGCGAAGGAGGCCGGCGCCTCACGCACCTTCCGGCCGGCCGGCACCTCGACGGGGACCTCGACGTACGCGCCAGCGTCGGCTCCCGCGGTGAACGGGCAGCCCCCGTCCAGGGAGTTGGGCCGGTAGGGAGCCGTACCCCGGTGCACGGCGGTCTGGTGCATGCCGTCCCGCAGCATGTCGTTGACCGGTGCGTGCGGGCGGTTGATCGGCAACTGGGCGAAGTTGGGGCCGCCCAGCCGGGTGATCTGGGTGTCGATGTAGGAGAACAGCCGCCCGGCCAGCAGCGGGTCGTCGGTGACGTCGATGCCCGGCACCAGATGGCCCGGATGGAAGGCGACCTGCTCGGTCTCGGCGAAGAAGTTGCCGGGGTTGCGGTCGAGCGTCAGCAGTCCGATCGGCTGAACCGGTGCCAGTTCCTCGGGGACGATCTTGGTCGGGTCCAGCAGGTCGATGCCCTCGAAGGTCTGCTCGGGTGCGTCGGGGAACGTCTGGATGCCCAGCTCCCACTGCGGGTGGGCACCCGCCTCGATCGCGTCGGCGAGGTCGCGCCGGTGGAAGTCGGGGTCGGCGCCGCCCGTGATCTGGGCCTCCTCCCACACCTGGGAGTGCACGCCGAGCCTCGGCTTCCAGTGGAACTTCGCCAGCGTCGTTCCGCCGTCGGCGTTCACCAGCCGGAAGGTGTGTACGCCGAAGCCCTCCATCATCCGGTACGAGCGGGGGATGCCCCGGTCGGACATGTTCCACAGCGTGTGGTGGGTGGCCTCGGTGTGCAGGGAGACGAAGTCCCAGAACGTGTCGTGCGCGCTCTGCGCCTGCGGGATCTCCCGGTCCGGGTGCGGCTTGCCCGCGTGGATGACGTCGGGGAACTTGATGGCGTCCTGGATGAAGAAGACCGGGATGTTGTTCCCCACCAGGTCGAAGACACCCTCGCCGGTGTAGAACTTCACGGCGAACCCCCGGGTGTCCCGGACGGTGTCCGCGGACCCCCGGGAGCCGAGCACCGTGGAGAAGCGGACGAAGACCGGGGTCTCGACGTCCTTGCCCAGGAAGGCGGCCCTGGTCACGCTCGCCGCCGTGCCGTACCCCCGGAACACGCCGTGGGCGGCGGCGCCCCGCGCGTGCACCACGCGTTCGGGGATGCGCTCGTGGTCGAAGTGGGTGATCTTCTCCCGCAGATGGTGGTCCCGCAGCAGCACCGGCCCGCGGGCGCCCACCTTCAGGGAGTGGTCGGTGTCGGGCAGCCGGTGCCCCTGCGCGGTGGTGAGGTACTCCCCGCCCTGTGCCATCACCGCCCGGTCCGCGCCGGTGGGCTGCCCTGTGGGGCTGACGGTTTCGGGGCCGCTCTGGTCGGGCTTGGGAGGCAGCGGCCCCCGGGGCTCGGTCGGCTCCTCGAGCGAGGGCGGCTCGGGACCGGGGCGGCCGGGAACGGGGTGCTGCTGTTCCATGTTCGCTCCTCCGTGGGGGGCAGACGGACAACGGCACACTCGTCACCTGCGAACCGGACATCAAAACGCGAAAAGTGAAAAGTCACCTTCCCGTCCGTCTCGTGTCCGAGATCCCCCGAGCCCTGCCCCGCACGCGGCTGTGCCTCCGCCCCCGCCGCAGTCTTCACCGGCCGCCGTCAGGCACCGCCCGACGGCGGCCGGTCCAGGCGTCCCCGGCGTCCGTCAGGGCTTGCGGGCCACGCCGCAGTAGAAGGCCACCTCGTCGGGGAGTTCACCGGACGGCGAGGGCTCCGGCCGCCACCGCGAGCACGACACCACGCCCGGCTCCAGCAGCTCCAGCCCGTCGAAGAACCGCGCGACCTCCTCGGGCGTGCGCTGGTGGAGCTTCGGCGTGCCCACGCTGTTCCAGTACTCGACCGCCGCGTCCACGTCGTCCAGCCCGGGCGCGGTGATGGTGTGCGACAGCACCAGGTAACTGCCGGAGGGGACCGCGTCCACGAGCCGCTTCACGATCGCGCGGGCCCGGTCGGTCTCCTCGACGAACATCACGATGCCCAGCAGCATGACCGCGACCGGCTCGGTGAAGTCCAGAGTCCTGGCCGCCTCCCGCAGGATGGCGTCGGGGTCGTTCAGATCGGCGTCGAGGTAGTCGGTGACGCCCCCGGGAGTGGAGGTCAGCAGGGCCCTGGCGTGCGCCAGCACGATGGGGTCGTTGTCGGTGTAGACGATCCGGGCGTCCGGCGCGATGCGCTGGGCGACCTCGTGGGTGTTCTCGCTGGTCGGCAGACCGGTGCCGATGTCCAGGAACTGCCGGACGCCCGCCTCGCCGGCCAGATGGGTCACCGCGCGGCCCAGGAACGCCCGGTCGGCCCGGGCGTAGTCCAGGATGCCCGGGTGGATGGTGCGGACCTGGTCGCCGGCGGCCTTGTCCACCTCGTAGTAGTTCTTGCCGCCCAGCCAGTAGTCCCACATCCGGGCCGAGTGCGGGACGGTGGTGTCGATCCGGGCCGACACCTGCTCGGACGTGGTCGTTCCATCTGTCATGAGAGCCCTCTCCTGAGGTCCTGCGCGATTGCTCCCGTCAAACTACGCGCTCGAACTCGCCGTGGCAGCAGGTCTGTTGATCAAATTCGGCAGTCGGCCGGGCCGGGCGGACGCCGCTCCGGGGAGGCAGGGGAGGCGGCTCAGAGCTCGGCGCCGTCCTCGTCCGTGTCCTCGGTGGTCAGCCCGGACTCGGCCGCGGCCAGCGCCGGTGCGTGGCCGAAGAGACCGGGCAGGCCGCCGGAGTGCAGCAGGACCGTGCGCTGCCCGGGGCGGACCGTGCCGTCCGCGACGGCCGCCGCCAGACCGGCCAGGGCCCGGCCGGTGTAGACGGGGTCGAGCACGAGCCCCTCTGTGCGCGCGGCGAGGAGAAGCGCGGACCGGGCCGGTTCCGTCAGCGTGCCGTAACCGGCCTCCACCTGGTCCGTGCGCAGCCGCAGCGACTCCGGCGGGCAGTACGTGCCGGTCAGGCCGGACGCCAGGCGGGAGACGGTGACGGCGGGGGCGGACACGGCGCCGACATGGACGCCCAGGACCCGGTGCGCGCCCAGCTCGCCGACGAGCCCCGCCATGGTTCCCCCGGAGCCGACGGCGGCGACCACCGTGTCCAGGCCGGGAGCCTGGGCGAGGAGTTCGCGCCCGCACTCGGCGTAGCCCCGGGCGCCGAGCACACTGGAGCCCCCGAAGGGGACGAGCGCCGGAACGGCGCCCTGCCGGCTCAGCCTCTCGGCGATCTCGTGTGCGACGGAGTCGAGCGCGGCCGCGTCGGTGTCACCGGCCCACACCACCCGGGCGCCGAGGAGCCCGTCGAGCGCGAGGTTTCCGGAGGAGGACGTCCCCGGACGGCCGGCGAGCACCAGCACGGCCCCCAGGCCCAGCCGGGCGGCGGCCGCCGCCGTCAGCCGCGCGTGGTTGCTCTGCGGCGCGCCGGTGGTGACCAGGACGGTGGCGCCGTCGTCCAGGGCCGCCCCGCACAGCCACTCCAGCTTGCGCACCTTGTTGCCGCCGCCGCCGAGGCCGGTGAGGTCGTCCCGCTTGATCCACAGGTCCTCCGCCTCCAGCCCGAGGGCGAGGGCCAGGCGCGGCGCGGGTTCGAGCGGCGTCGGCCAGGTGCCGAGGACCGCCCGACGCGGTGAGCCGTCCGGTGTCGTCATCTGCGTGGTCACCTCGGTGTGCCGTCCGTGAGCGGATCTTCGGTGGGGTAGATGGTGGCACACGGCGGCGGCGCGCCGGGGAGTCCAGGCCGGAACGCGGCGGCCCGGGCGCCCGGCCGGGCATCCTGGACCTCACGGGGTGGTCCGCCGGGAACACCCCCTCTCGCCGGAAAGGGTGCTCATGGTGAGGAACGCCCAGCGGTTCCACGGGTGGATCGCCGGTGTGGGGACGTCCTCCGGGACGCGGATCGTCCTGGGGCACTGGCCCCGGTCGCCGTTCGGCCCGTTCAGCGACGTGATGCTGGAGCGGGCCGACGGGCAGCGGCTGCTGCTGGCCCCGTCCCGGCGGATCGCGGACTTCGTCGCCGCGGTCTACCGCTTCGACCGGGTGCTGGTCGTCCCGGTGGCGGTGGAGGCGGCCGGACGGCACTGGCACGTTGCGGCCGGACCGCTGCGGATGCGCTTCACCACCGGCCGCCGGGGCGGGCTCGGACTGCTGCTGCGCTGCGTGCCCGCCACGCTCGCCGCCCGGCCCGCCTGGGTCGCGCTCACCGACCTCCCCGCCCGGCTGATGCCCGGAGTGCGCACCAGGGGCAGCGCGGGCGGCGGATACCGGGAGTGGTACGGCGTACGGGACCTGCGCGGGATCACCGCGGTCGGGGCCTTCTGGGAGGGCCGGGACCTGGGTCCGCTCGCGCCGGTCGACCCACCGGTGCGGTTCGGGTTCGGCTCCGCGCCCCGCACACCCGCCCTGGTGCGGGTGGTCACCACCGTCGCGGGGCCGCGGGGGTCCTCCGCCCCGCCGTCGGCCGGGGAGATCTTTGACATCCTCGCCGCCCTGAGGGACGGCGATTCCCGTCGACCGCGTCGCCTGTGGCCGCGGTGTCGGGTGGGTTCCCGCCTCTCCGCGCTGCGCCGGGACGAAACGCCCGTCCTGCCTGCGCTCCACGGGCCGGCACGGCCGGTCCGGCCGCCCTGGCGACGTCGACCGCCGCGTTGACCTCCCGGTCCAGGACGGCTCCGCACGCCCTGCACGTCCACACCCGGACGTGCAGGGGCCCGGGGCCGTCCTGGGCGCCGCAGGCCGAGCACACCCGGCCGGTCGGCCCGCAGCGGCCGGCCTTGAGGAAGGTGCGCCCGGAGCGGGCGGCCCTGTACTCCAGCATGTTCCACGGACGCCGACCATCCGGCGTCGTGCACGGACCTGGCCAGGCGGGTGCGGGCGAGTCCCTGCACGCACAGGTCCTGCACCGCGACTGCCTGGTTCTCGTGGACGATCCCGGTGGAGAGGCGGACGGGGCACTCCCGTGCCGAAGGCCATGGGGGTGAGGAACTCGCGGCGCGCGTCGGCGACCTTCGCGTGTGCCCGTGCGACGCGGCCCCGGGCCTCGTCCCGGTTCCTGCTGTCCTGCTGTTCGCGGGACAGGGCCCGCCGTGCCTTCCTCGGGCGTTTCTCGGCCCGGCGCAGAAACCGCGGGGAGTCGATCTTCGTGTCGTCGGAGAGGACGGCGAAGTGGGTCGGCCCGAGACCGAATCCCAGCTCGGGCGCGACCCCGGGCGTCGTCTCCGGCAACAGTTCCCCGGGTCCGGTCTCCACCACGAGGGCCGCGGAGTACCGGCCCGCGCTGTCCCGGACCACCGTGACCGCGGACGGGGCGGACGGCAGGGAGCGGGACCAGCGCACCGGAATGTCGCCGATCTTCGGCAGGCGCAGTTTGCGCCCCGGGGTGATCGGCCAGTGGGCGTTGGCGGTGAAGCGGACGGCCTGCCGGGCGTCCTTGCGGGGCTTGTACCGGGGCGCGCCCGCGCGGGGGCGCCTGCCCGCCGGCCCGTCGAAGAAGTTCCGGTACGCGGTGTCCGGGTCGCGCAGTGACTGCTGCAGTACGAGGGCGGAGCCCCCGGACAGCCAGGCCCGTCCCGGGGTGCGCCTGGCCTCGGTGACCGGTGCCCTGGACAGCTCCCCGGTCTTCGGGAACGGCATGCCTGCGCCGCGGGCGGTCTCCCGAGCGCGGAGCGCGTCGTTGTGGACCACCCGCGCGCACCCGAACGCCCGCACCAACGCCGTGCGCTGACCGGCGCTCGGATACAGACGGAAGCTGCACGCCGCCCACGCTATCCAGCACCCCCGCCCACCTCGACCAGAACATGCGGAAGAGTCGTCACCGTGTCGTCCGCCTGCGCGTTCCCCGGCCCCGGCACGGAGGACCGGCACCCCGTCCTCGCCGGGCCGGCCGGCGGTGCGAGGAGATCACACGGGCCGTGTGCGGGGAAACTCCGAGGCCGAGCCGGTGGAGTTCAACGGCGAGGCCAACCCCGCCCACCTGCTGGTGAACTCCCTCAAAGGGCGTGTCCTCGCGCAGGCTCCGCCAGGAGTTCCCGACCTCGTCCGCCACTACTGGCGGGCACGGCGCCCGTGGTCCGGCCCGTACTTCGCCGGGCCGGCCGGCGGTGCACCGCTCAGCATCGTGAAGCAGTACATCGAGCGGCAGAACCGGGCGCTGTGACCTGGGCTGAGGTGAACAGTGCCGATCCGTGCACACAGCCGAGGCCAGAGCAGTTCCCAGCCTCGCTTCACCACCGGGCTGAAGCCCGGCCCACTGCGAACAGACCCGGTAGCGTGGGAGGTGTCCTTTCGGACCTCGGAGGTGCGGCATGCGCGTTCCGGCCATACACACCGAGGGGCTGACGAAGCACTTCGGCACGGTGACCGCCCTGGAGGATCTGGACCTCCGGGTTGAGCAGGGCGAGATCTTCGGTTTCCTGGGCCCCAACGGGGCGGGCAAGTCCACCACGATCCGCCTGCTGCTCCACCTCGTCCGCCCGACCGCCGGGACGGCGCAGATCATGGGAGTGCCGGTCGAGGACGTCGAGCGCGCCCACCGGCACGTCTCCTACGTCTCGGGGGACGTCTCCCTGTGGCCGCAGTTGACCGGCATGGAGATCCTCACCCATCTGGCCAACCTGTCCGGCGGCGCAGACGACGCCTTCCGGGACGAGCTCATCGAACGGCTGAGGGTCGACCCGGGCGTGCGGGCCCGCTCGTACTCCAAGGGCAACCGGCAGAAGATCGCGCTGACCGCCGCGTTCATGACCCGGCCCGACGTGCTGCTGCTGGACGAACCGACCAGCGGTCTCGACCCCCTGATGGAGGCGGAGTTCCAGGCGCTGGCCCGGGAGGCCGCCGACCGCGGCCAGATGGTCTTCCTCTCCTCGCATCTGCTGGACCAGGTGGAGGACATCTGCCACCGCGTGGCGATCCTGCGGGCGGGGCGGCTGGTGGAGGTCGCGGCGCTGGAGGATCTGCGCAAGCTGAACACCACGGTGTTCGAGGCGGTTCTGGACGGCCCCGCGCCCCGGCTCGACGGAGTGCCGGGCGTGGTCGCCGTGGAGCGGATCGACCGGGGTTTGCGGGTGTCCGTCACCGGGCCGCCGTCGGCCGCGCTCTCCCGGCTCGCCTCGGCCGGACTGGTCCGGCTCCGCAGCCGGGAACCGAGCCTGGAGGAGATCTTCCTGACCTACTACGAGGCCACCTCCGGACAGCGCGAGGCCGTCTCCGCCGCGCACGGCGCCCCGCCGGACGGCGCCGGCCCCGGCGTCCGGGAGGGACGAGACGCGCCGGATCCGCAGGACGCACCGAGTCCGCGGGACCCGCGGTAGGAGGCGGTACCGATGGCCACAGCGCCCGCACCCCCGGCCGCCCGACCGGCGCGGCGGCACCACGCGGAGGCGGCGATCGCCCGGCTGGCGGCCCGGCTGATCCGCCGCGGCACCCTCGTGCTGGCCCTGTCGACCGCCGTCTACGCGGTGGTCGAGGTCCTCACCTACCTCGCCGCCTACCCCGACGCCGCGTCGCGCCGCACCATCTCCACCTTCCAGGACAACCCGGCCGTGCGGATGCTCCAGGGCATCCCCCACGCCGTCGACACCCCCGGCGGCTTCGCCGCCTGGGACGCCGGCTGGATCCTGGCCGCGATCGCCGGGATCTGGGCGGTGCTGACCACCGGACGGCTGCTGCGCGGAGAGGAGGAGACGGGCCGGGCCGAGTCCGTTCTGGCGGCGCCGGTGCGGGCGGGCCGCGCCCTGCTGACGCACCTGCTGGTCCTCGCCGCCGCGATCGCCGCGGTCGGCGCCGCGATCGCGGTCGCGCTGACGCTGTCGGGTGCCGCCGCGGCGGGCTCGGCGCTGTTCGGGCTGGGCATCGCGGGTTTCGCGGCCACGTTCGCCGGGGTCTGCGCCGTCACCGCGCAGGTCTTCGAGGTGCGCCGCCGCGCCACCGGCACCGCCACCGCGGTGCTCGGCGCGTCCTTCCTGCTCAGGATGGCCGCCAACAGCAGCGACTCCCGCGGGTGGCTGCGCTGGCTGACCCCGTTCGGCTGGATGGACGAACTCCACGCCTACCGCGACCCCCGGTGGGCGGCCCTGCTCCTGCTGCTGGCCGCGCCGGTGCTCCTGGGCGCCGTCGCCGTACGGCTGCGCGGAATGCGCGACACCGGCGGCGCCCTGATCGCCGGCTCCGACAGCCGCCGCGCCCGGCTCGGGCTGCTGGGCGGTCCGACGGCGTTCGCCTGGCGCGGGACACAGGGCATGCTGACCGGCTGGCTGACGGGCATAACCCTCTATGCCCTGGTGACCGGATCGGTGGCCAAGGCGGTCACCGACTTCGTGGCCGAGCAGGCGTCCTACCGGGAGATGCTCCAGCGGCTCGGGTGGGACCTGCAGCGGGTCACCGAGGGGTATCTGGGCACCATGGGCCTGCTGTTCGGTCTGCTGCTCTCCCTCCACGCCTGCTGGCGGATCGGCGCGGCGCGCGCCGAGGAGGCCGCCGGGCGGCTGGAGTCGACCCTCACCAGGCCGGTTTCCCGGCGCCGCTGGCTCGGCGGCCACGTCCTGCTCGCCCTGGCCGCCTCCCTGCTCCTCGCGGCCGCCGCGGCACTGACCGTGTGGGCCGGCTCGGTGGCCGGCGGGGCCGACGTGGAGGCGGCCGGCGCGTTCGGGTCGGTGCTGAACACCCTGCCCGTGGTGGTGCTTCTGACCGGCCTGGCCGTGCTGGTCTACGGCACCGCGCCCCGGCTCACCGTCGCCCTGCCGGTGGCCGTCGCGGTCGCCGCCTATCTGGTGGAGACGATCGGGACGGCGCTGGACTGGCCGGGGGAGGTGCTGGACCTGTCGCCGTTCCACCACCTGGCCACCGTTCCCGTCGAGCCGTTCGAGCCGCTGCCCGCGGCGGTCATGACCTCTCTCGGGCTGCTGGCCGTACTGGCGGGCGTCGCGGCCTTCGAACGCCGGGACATCACCGGGGACTGAGGCGGTGGCGTGAGCGGCGGCGGACGGCCGCCCCGAGGCGGCCGGTGTTCGACGGTGTCGTGTTCGCTCGCGCACGCTTCCGGTACCCGTCGCAGGTAGCCGTCACCCGCGGACCGGGCAGGAAGCGGGGCCGCCGGCGCTCCGGGCGCCGGCGGCCCCCGCCGCCCGTACGGAAGCCTCGCTCCCGCTCGCCCTAGCGCTGCTGGTCCTCGTCGTTGCCGTAGGCGCGGCGCACGGACTCGGCGCTCTTGTCCGTCTGGGCGTCGTACTTGCCGCCGGTGCGCTCGTCGGTGGTCTGATCGGCGCGGTCGACGCCCTTGTCCGCCTGGTCGGGGTGGCGCTTGGCCATCTTCTTGGCCTTGTTCGCCATGTCGCCCAGCTTGCCCATAACGGCCTCCTCGCGGTGGTGTCGTACCGTCTTGTCCTGTATCGCCTAACCGCTGGCAAATGGCGGAAACATGTCGTTCTCCGGCAGGCGGCCGTACGGGCCGGTGCCCCCAGCGCGCGGCCGGCCTTCCTCACCGGCGTCCAGGTGCTGCTCGGCCGCCTCGTGGCGCAGGGGTACGCCGGCACACCCGTCGCCGGGCCGCCCGGGCGGCAGTGAACGGCACGGACGCTGAACGAGGAGATCGGAGCCGAGGCGGACGAGCTGACCGCCGCGTTCGACCGGCGCAACGGCACGGCGGCGGTCGGCGAGCGCCGCCGTGCGCGACTGGAGCGGCGCCCTCTGCTGGACGAGCCGCTCGCGCTGGGACTGCGCGTCACCCCGCTGACCGGCCCGAAGGACGGCGGGGCCGCCCTCGGATATTCCCCTCCCCCGCCCCGTGAGCTGCGTAAACACCTTTCCGGGCGGTCGTGCGCCGTCACCCGACCGGCCCTGCCGGCCGCGAGATCTGCGGCGAGCGGGGGCAGGGTGGGGGCATGTGGTACCCACGACTCGTGCTGGGCGCCGCCCTTCTGCCGCTGGCACTGCTGGCGGCGCGGGACGTTCCCGCCCATCTCCTCGACCCCCCGGTGCCGGAGACCGCCGGCCCCGCCACCGCCTACACCGCGCCACGGCCCGCGGTCGTCAGCCGGAAGGCCTGGCGAGCCGACGAGAGCCTGGTCAGGGAGGAGGCCAGCTACACGGGCCCGGTGAGCGCCGTCTTCGTCCACCACACCGGCCACCCCAACGGATACGACTGCTCGGACGTCCCGCAGATGCTGCGGGCGCTGGAGATGGACCACATCGAGGGCCAGGGGTGGGACGACATCGGCTACAACTTCGTCGTGGACAGGTGCGGGACCATCTACGAGGGACGGGGCGGCGGCATCGGACGCCCGGTGTACGGCGCGCACACCAAGGGGTTCAACCGCAACAGCGTCGGTGTGGCGGCGCTGGGCACCTTCGGTGCGGGGGAGGCGGTGCCGCGTGCGGTGATCGACGCGGTCGCCGAGGTCGCGGCGTGGAAGCTGCGGCCCGGCGCGAACCCGCGGGGCAGGGTGCGGCTGGTCTCGACGAACGACGAGAGCCGCTACGACGAGGGTGAGGCGGCGACGTTCGACGTCATCGCGGGCCACCGTGACAGCCACCAGACCGACTGCCCCGGTCAGGCGTTGTACGACCGGCTGCCGGAGATCCGCGCGGAGGCCACCCGCCTGCGCGACCTCGGCCCCTGACGGCCCCGGCGCCACCGGTCCCGTGCGCCACCCGGTCCGTCCACCGGGCCCGTCCACCGATATGAGGCCGCCGCCGTCCCCACGGCGGCGGCCTCCGGTGCCGCCCGGCACGCGCCAGGGCCCGGGCCGGTGATCCAGGCCGGGGCTTCGGGGCACACCCGGTCGCCGGGCTCCATCAGTGGGGCGAACTCGCCGTCCGCGGAACGCAGCCCGCCGCACGCCACACGGTGGCCGTCGCCGGGTCCTCCCCCTGCCGACGCTGAGCACCGGGGCCGAGGGCGCGTACAGCCCTTCGGGCTGCGCGGGTGAAGCGGCCGCCGTGACCGCAGAGCCCGCCGGGCAGGTGGCGGCCAGAGCGGTGCTCACTCCCAGGCCCCTGATGGCGTACCGCATTTCGAACACTTCTTGGTTCGGCTCGGCGGATTCCGAACAGGGGTCTTGCCGGGGCGAACGGCGAGCGTACATCGGATGGACCACTTCCGGTCACCTTCGGCGACGGACCGGTTGCCCGAAGTGGCATCGGGGCGGACCCGGGCCCTCCGATCCCCTGCGGGAACGTGTCCGGCGCGCGAACAGAGGAAGGGGCGGCTCCCGGTGGGAAGACCGTCACTTGCGGATCGGTGAACGGGGCCGCCCCGTCCGGACGTCTCACCGGGACCGGAAAGCGATGTGGTCCTCTTCGGCCGACAGTGTCGGGTGTGCCATCGGCGGGCCCGTCCGAGGGGGCGAGGTGTCCCGTGGCGATTGCGGCCGTGTACGTCCGCGGCGCCCGGCGGCCCGGGTGCGGACCGGGCCGCCGGGGCCGTGCCTCAGCTTCCCCCGGCCCTCTGTCCGTCGCTCCCGGAGTCTGCCGGGGCCCGCGCGGAGGAGGCGGCCGCGTACGGGGCCTGCGCGGGCGGGACCGCGGCCTGTGCGGAGGGCGCCTCGCCCGGCTGGGGGCCCTGCTGCGCCCTCTCCAGGAACCGCAGCAGTTCCACTGGGAAGGGCAGGACCAGGGTGGAGTTCTTCTCGGCGGCGACCGCCACCACCGTCTGCAGAAGCCGCAACTGCAGCGCGGACGGCGTGTCGGCCATCTGCTGCGCGGCCTCCGCCAGCTTCTTCGACGCCTGGAACTCCGCGTCGGCGTTGATGACGCGGGCCCGCCGGTCGCGGGCGGCCTCCGCCTGGCGGGCCATCGACCGCTTCATCGTCTCCGGCAGGGAGACGTCCTTGATCTCGACCCGGTCGACGTGGACGCCCCAGCCCACGGCAGGGCTGTCGATCATCAGCTCCAGGCCCTGGTTCAGCTTCTCCCGGTTGGACAGCAGATCGTCCAGATCGCTCTTGCCGATGATGGAGCGCAGCGAGGTCTGCGCCATCTGGGAGACCGCGAAGCGGTAGTCCTCCACCCGGACGATCGCGTCGACGGGGTCGACGACCTTGAAGTACACGACGGCGTCGACCCGGACGGTCACGTTGTCCCTGCTGATGCCCTCCTGTGCGGGCACCGGCAGGGTCACTATCTGCAGGTTGACCTTGCGCATCCGGTCGACGAACGGAACGATCATGGTGAAGCCCGGTGGGCGTACGTCCTTCATGACCCGCCCGAGCCGGAAGACCACTCCGCGCTCGTACTGTTTGACCACCCGGGCCGCCAGTGCGACGTAGACGGCGCAGGCGCAGAGCAGCACGATCCCCGCCGCCGCGAGTCCCTGGAACATCGCAGACACCTACTGTCCATGGGTTGGGCTGTTTCTTCTGTCTGGTTTGCCTGGTATTTACGATAGCTCCGTATGGGGGTCGGTGGGAGCCCCGTCTCCGGGATGCCGGGGACCGAGTGACGGAGATGGCCGCTCCCGGGTGCGACGGCGCCCCGGGCGCGGCGCTCCCGGGGCGGCTCCCGTTCAGCGGGTGGTGACCGTGCCCGACACGGTGTCGCCGTCGGAGGAGGGCGGATGGTCGACGAGCCTGCGCTCCACCTCGGCCCGTTCGGCCTCCGAGGGGTCGCTGCCGAGGGAGTCGAGCAGCGCGTCGCGCGCCGTGCTGCCCTCGGGCCGCACCAGCCCGACGACGATGTACAGCGTCAGCGAGGTGAGGACCGGCAGGCCGACGCTCGCGGTCTGGCCGGCGTCCTCCACTCCCCGGTAGAGGTAGGCCCAGACCGCCAGTCCACCCGCCCAGGAGGTGAGCGCCGCGCGCGGTCCGTGGCGCCGGAACCAGGGCAGCAGGCCCAGCATCAGCGGAATGGAGATCGGTCCCATGGTGGCGGCGACGATGCTCACCACGACCGTCATGATGAAGCCGTCCGGGTCGGCGAGGAGGGCGAGGGCCATGCTGAAGGTGACGAAGGCGACCGTGGTGACCCGCGCGAACATCAGTTGGCCGGCCTCCGTCAGGCGCCGTACGCGGGGGACGATCACCGGGACGAGGTCGCGGGTGATGACGGCGGTGATGACGTTGGAGTCGGAGGCCACCATGGCCATGGTGTGGGAGAAGAAACCGGCCAGGAGCAGTCCGATGAGGCCGGCGGGCAGCAGCTCCTGGGCGAGCATGATGTACGACCTCTCGCCGTCGTCCAGACCGGGGACGACGAGAGGGGCGGCGATCATCGGGACGAAGAGGATGAACGGCCACACGATCCACAGGAAGCTGGAGAGCAGCGCCGACCTCCTGGCCCGGGAGCCGGAGGGCGCGGCCATGTAGCGCTGCGCCAGGTTCCACATGCCGCCGTTGTACTCGAAGGTCTTCACCAGCAGGAACGCCATGATCAGCCCGGTGGTGACAGGGCCGCTGACCGGGTCGCCGCGGTCGGCCGGGAGGTCGTCCCACATCGTCCAGAGCGTGGCCACCCCGTCGAGGTGGGCGAAGAGGGCGAAGAGCATCGCGAACCCGGCGACGGCCTGGATGACGAACTGGCCGAAGTCGGTGAGGACGTCGGCCCACAGGCCGCCGAAGGCCATGTAGAGCATGGTGCAGGCGCCGGTCAGGGCGATGCCCCACACCAGCGGGATGTCCGTGAACCCCTGGAGCAGCAGGGCGATGGCCACCCACTTCGCGGCGATGTCCACCACCTTGAGTGCGGTGCCGCTGTAGGCGAGGACCTGCTGGGTGGGCAGGTCGTAGCGGACGGAGAGGTAGGCGAGCGGCGAGTTGACGCCGTGTCTGGCGCGCAGCCGGTTCCAGCGCGCGGCGAAGAGGAAGGCGCCGATGCCTATGCCGAGGCCGATGGTGAGGGGCCACCAGAAGTAGACGGTGACGCCGTGGTCGTACGCGACCGCGGCGAAGGTCACGAACATGATCGCGCTGTAGCCGGACATGTGGTGCGATATCCCGGAGAGCCACCACGGGATACGGCCGCGGGCCGTGAAGAAGTCGGCGATGGTGTGGATGCGTTTCCTCGACCAGAGGCCGATGCCCACCATCACGAGGAAGTACGCGCCCAGCACGGTCCAGTCCAGTGCGGCCATGACGGCTCCTTTTGTTCATAGATATGAACTTCTGTCAACTCTATGAATATGTGCCGTCACAGTAGAAGCGCCCTCACGGGGCGTCAATACGCACGAAAGGATGGATCGACGAGAAGGCTGAGGGGGGTCGAGCGCCCGGGGCGAAGTTCATGGACATGGACGTAGTTCCATTCCCTGCCGGGAGAAGGTGCCCACGCGGAGGCCCTGTCCGGGCCTCCGCGCCCGTCTCAGGCCAGCAGGGTGCGTCCGTGCTCCATCAGGGCGGACAGCTCATCGATGTGCGCGCCGTCCGGTTCGCTCAGCGGCGGCCGCACTCCGCCCACGTCCAGACCGCGCAGGCGTACCCCGGCCTTGACCAGCGAGACCGCGTAACCGCGGCCCTTGTTCCGCAGCTCCACCAGGGGGCGGTAGAAGCCGTCGAGGAGTCGGCGCACGGTGGCGTCGTCGCCCCCGGTGAAGGCGTGGTGGAAGGCGACTGCGATCTCCGGCGCGAAGCAGAAGGCGGCGGAGGAGTAGAGGCCGACCCCGATGCCCCGGTAGGCGGGGCAGGTGAGCTCGGCGGTGGGCAGCCCGTTGAAGTACAGGAACTCGCGGCCGGGGTCCGCGGTGCGTACGGCGCTGACGATCCGCTGCATCAGGTCGAGGTCGCCGACGCCGTCCTTCAGGCCCGCGATCCTGGGGTGGCGGGCGAGTTCGGCCACGGTGGCCGGAGCGAGGACGGCGTTGTCCCGCTGGTAGACGATGACGTCCAGTCCGGTCGCGTCGGCGAGGGCGGTGTAGTGGGCCCGCAGCCCCTTCTGGTCGGGCGCGACCAGGTAGGGGGGCATGGCGAGGAGCCCGTCGGCCCCCGCCTCCTCGGCGGTACGGGCGTACCGCACGGCGAGGGCGGTTCCGTAGCCGGTGCCCGCGACCACCGGTACCCGTCCCGCCGCCTCCGTCACCGCCGCGGAGACGCATGCGCCGAACTCCTCGGGGGTCAGGGCGTGGAACTCGCCGGTGCCGCAGCAGGCGAAGACGGCGGCGGCACCGGCGTCGATGCCGCCGCGCACATGCGCGCGGAACACGTCGGTGTCGAGGGCGTCGTCCGGTCCGTACGCGGTGACGGGGAAGAAGAGCAGGCCGTCGAGCCGGGCGGCGAGAGGAGGTGTGGTCACGGCACTCCCTGGGTGTCGCGGGGCGGCAGATGGTGTACACACTCACGACCACTGTCCATATCTATGAACATCGCTACCGTAGGACAGTGGTTCGCCGCGGTCAAGGTGGTCTGTCATCGCGGGAGTGCTGCCCGCGCAAGAGTGCGAGAAAGCGCTTTCCCATATACTTGACGATGTTGGGGCGAGCTCCTACCGTCTCCACAGTTGTGAATGACGTTCGGTGAATCGCTCCTTCGTCGATCCCGCTCGGCGTGTGCGCGCCGGCCTCCCCACCGCACCGAGGAGACAGCCCATGCCCGCCCCCAGAACCGTCCTGCTCACCGGCGCCGCGGGCGGCCTCGGCACCCTGATGCGGGGCCTGCTCCCCTCCTACGGCTACACCCTCCGGCTCCTCGACGTCGCCCCCGTCGAACCGCTCCCCGGAGCGGGGGAGCGGGCCGAGGAGACGATCACCGCCGACCTCGCGGACCGGACGGCGCTGCGCGAGGCCGTACGAGGCGTGGACGCCGTCATCCATCTCGCCGGGATCTCCCTGGAGGCCCCCTTCGAGAAGATCGTGCGGGCGAACATCGAGGGCACCTACAACCTCTACGAGGCGGTCCGCGAGGAGGGCGTCGGACGCGTCGTCTTCGCCTCCTCCAACCACGCCGTCGGCTACACCCCCCGTCCGCGCGAGGGCGATCCGCTGATTCCGGTGGACACCCCGCGCCGCCCCGACACCTTCTACGGGCTGTCGAAGTGCTTCGGCGAGGACTTGGCCCAGCTCTACCGGGACCGGCACGGCATCGAGACCGTCTCCGTCCGCATCGGCTCCTGCTTCCCCGAGCCCACGACGGTTCGGATGCTCTCGGTCTGGATGAGCCCCGCCGACGGGGCCCGGTTGCTGCACGCCGCCCTGACCGCCGAGGGTGTCGGGCACACCGTCGTCCACGGCTCCTCCGCCAACACCCGGCTGTGGTGGGACCTCACCTCGGCACGGGCCCTGGGATACGAGCCGCAGGACGACTCCGAGCCGTATGCGGCCAAGCTCATCGCCGAACAGGGCGAACTCGATCCGGACAGGCCGGAACACGCCTGTCTGGGCGGCCACTTCACCACCGAACCGCCGGTCTGGCCGCACTGACCCGCCGCTCTGCCGGCCCGGTGAGCCGTCGCTCCGGCGGGCACCGGGCCGTCTTCAGCCGAGGTCGTCGAACACGGCCAGCGACGCCTGCTCCCCCGCCTCCTCCGGAGCGTGCTCCTCCCGGCCGGAGTGCGGTACCTGCTCGGCCCACACCGTCTTGCCCCGCTGCATGTGGCGCACCCCCTGTTCCTGGTGAACTGCGCCACCAGGAACAGGCCGCGCCCGCCCTCCTCGGCCACTCCGGCACGCCGGATGCGGGGAGAGGATTTGCTGCGGTCGGAGACCTCGCAGAGCAGGGACGCGCCGCGCAGCAGCCGCAGCCGTACAGGCCCCCACCGCCGTACCGCACGGCGTTGGTGACCAGTTCGCTCACCAACAGGCCGGTGCCGTACTCCGGGTCCGGCAGGTTCCGCTCGTCCAGCTGCCGCCGTGCCAGCGTCCTGGCCCCGGACACCACCGACGGGTCGGAGGGCAGCTCCCAGGACGCCACCCGGTCGGCGGGCAGCACGTGCGCACGGGCCGGCAGCAGAACCACGTCGTCCCGGGGGCCGCCGGGCGGCAGGGCGCCGGTGACCCGGGCGCAGATCCGCTCCAGCGACGGCTCCGGCGGCGGCTCCGGGCCGCGCAGCGCGGAGGTGAGCAGCCCCATGCGCGCGTCGGGGTCGCCGTAGCCGCGGCCCTCCTTGAGCAGGCCGTCGGTGTACAGCGCCGGCAGGCTGCCCGCGGTCGGCTCCACGGTGGCGGACTCGTAGGGCCGGAGCCCGCCGAAGCGGGGCGTCCCCCGGCCGGACGTTGACGGAGGTACCACGGCCCTGGCCGCTCCCCGCCGCCCGCGCCCGTGCGTGCTCCCGTGATCGGCGCCGGCGGTGTGTGATGCTGAGCGGGACCATGCCGGTCGGACGGCGTACAGCGACGTGCAGCGATGTGCCGAGGGGAGCCATCCATGTCGAAACCACCGCTTCCGGAAGCGGCCGTGACCATGCTGGGCAAGGCCAACCCGGCCGTCATCACGACCCTGCGGCCGGACGGCCAGCCGGTGTCCACCGCCACCTGGTACCTGTGGGAAGACAGCCGGGTGCTGGTCAACATGGACGAGGCCCGCAAACGGCTGCGGCATGTGCGCAACGACCCCCGTGTCACCCTCACCGTGCTCGACGAGGGCAACTGGTACACGCACCTCAGCCTCATCGGCCGCGTGGCCGAGATCCGCGACGACCCGGAGCTCGCCGACATCGACCGGCTGGCCCGCCACTACCTCGGCGAGCCGTATCCGCGGCGGGACCGCCGCCGCGTCAGCGCCTGGATCGAGATCGACCGCTGGCACGGCTGGGGCTCCCTGAAGGACAGCGACCAGCCAGGGTGACGCCCCCGGCCCGGTGCCCGCACCGCGAGGCCCGGCCGGGGCGGCCGCGAGCCGGCAGGAGTGTTCTCCTCCGTACGGGGCATCGGTCGATGACAGCCCGGTTCGGTTGTTTCAGGAGGCACCGTGACGGAAACCATCGTTCTCATCCTCGGCCTGGTGGTCGCGCCCATCGCCGCCCCGGCCCTGCTCACCTGGGGTCTGAACGGCGCTGTGTGGCTGCTGGACCGTTTCGTCGGCCGGAGGGGGCGGTGGCGCGGACCGTGTGGTGGTGGGCGCCGGAGACCAGCCCGGGCGGCGGCGCCGGGACTCTTCCCCGCTGACATCCGCTGACTCCCCACCGCTTCGTCGCTGGTCCCCGCGGGTTCTTCGCTGACCCTGCCGGGGCATGGACGGGGGAATCCGGCATGGCATCCGGCCCGGCCGGTCACACGTCGAACCATGAACGATTCACCGAGCACACCTCCCACCGACCCGGCGGACGAACAGGCCGTCCGGCGTCTGGTGCCGGTCTGGCTGGAGGAGGCCGCCCGCCATGACGCGGAAGCGGCCGGGCGGGCCCGGCAGGAGTGGCAACAGGGCCGCCTGTCCTCCGACGCCGCGAGGGAACTGGCCGACTGGGTGACGGCCCGGGTCACCGACACCGGGTTCAACCAGGACGAGGGACCTTCCAGGCAGGGGCCCGCGCACGTCAGCGTGGCCGACAAGGCCGCGGTCCACCGGTGGCTTGCCGCCCGGGGGCACGACGTGTGAGGCGGTGCCGGGCTCCCTGAGCGGGGCGGTGGCATCAGGTCCAGGTGTACTTGCCCCCGCCCACCCACCGCACGGTGGCCGGGTCGTCCAGGTCCACCGGGCTCAGCCCCGCGTCGTACGCCAGCCGGACCACGTCGGTGATGTCATGGGCGAGTCCGACCGTCCCGTCCCTGAGCTGGACCGTGCGGAACGGCCGCTCCCCGTGTGTCACGCCCCAGACGATGATCGGGGGCTGCGACGGCGTCTCGTCGGTCACGCCTTCCATCGTGGACCAGCGCGGCCGGCCCCGCATCCCGGCCCTGACCGGGATGCGGTCAGGGGTCAGTCGACCTCCGCCGCGGCCTGCGCGAACTGCGCCCGGTACAGGCGCGCGTACGCGCCGTCCGCGGCCAGCAGCGCCTCGTGCCCGCCCTGTTCGACGATCGAGCCGTCCTCCATCACCAGGATGGTGTCGGCATCCCTGACGGTGGAGAGCCGGTGCGCGATCACGAAGCTGGTGCGGCCGTGGGACAGCCGCGCCATCGCCTGCTGGATCAGCACCTCGGTACGGGTGTCCACCGAGCTGGTCGCCTCGTCCAGCACCAGGATCACCGGATCGGACAGGAAGGCGCGCGCGATGGTGATCAGCTGTTTCTCGCCGGCGCTCACCCCCGAGCCCTCGTCGTCGAGGACGGTGTCGTAGCCGTCGGGGAGGGTGCGCACGAAGCGGTCGGCGTGGGCCGCGCGCGCCGCCTCCTCGATCTCCTGCCGCGTCACGTCGCGGGAGGCGCCGTACGCGATGTTCTCCGCGATCGTGCCGCCGAACAGCCAGGTGTCCTGCAGCACCATGCCGATCCGCGAGCGCAGTTCCTCCCGCCGCATCGCGGCGATGTCCACCCCGTCCAGCGTGATGCGCCCGCCGGTCGTCTCGTAGAACCGCAGCAGGAGGTTGACCAGGGTGGTCTTGCCCGCGCCCGTCGGGCCGACCACGGCCACGGTCTGCCCCGGCTCCACCGTCAGCGACAGGTCCTCCATGAGCGGCCTGTCGGAGGTGTAGCGGAAGGACACCTTCTCCAGCACGACCCTGCCGCGCACGGTGCCGGGGCGCTCGCCCGGCACCGGATCGGGTTCCTGCTCCCCGGCGTCGAGGAGTTCGAAGACCCGCTCGGCCGAGGCGACGCCCGACTGCACCAGGTTGGCCATCGACGCGATCTGGGTGAGCGGTGTCGAGAACTGCCGCGAGTACTGGATGAAGGCCTGCACGTCGCCGATCGACAGTGAGCCGGAGGCGACCCGCAGACCGCCGGCCACGGCCACCAGGACGTAGTTGGCGTTGGAGACGAAGAACATCAGCGGCTGCATGATCCCGCTGTTGAACTGGGCCCGGAGCGAGGCCTCGTACAGTTCCCCGTTCTGCTCGGCGAACGTCGCGGCCGACTCCTCCTGCCGCCCGAAGACCTTCACCAGGGCGTGCCCGGTGTACATCTCCTCGATGTGGGCGTTGAGCCTGCCGGTGGAGCGCCACTGCCGCACGAACTGCGGCTGCGACCGCTTGCCGACCCACCGGGCCACCGCGACGGACAGCGGCACGGTCACCAGCGCGACCAGCGCGAGCAGCGGCGAGATCCAGAACATCACCACCAGCACCCCGACCACGGTCAGCAGCGAGTTGACCAGCTGGCCCATCGTTTGCTGGAGGGTCTGCCCGATGTTGTCGATGTCGTTGGTGGCCCGGCTGAGCACCTCACCGCGCTGCCGGCCGTCGAAGTACGACAGCGGCAGCCGGGACAGCTTCGCCTGCACGTCCTCGCGCAGGCGGAAGACGGTGTTGTTCACCGCCAGGTTCACCAGGCGGGTCGCCACGGCCATCAGCAGCCCGGCCGCGGCGAACACCCCCAGGGCCAGCAGCAGGACCTCGCCGACGGCGGTGAAGTCGATGCCCTCGCCGGGGGTGAACTCCGTGCCCGAGAGCATGTCGGCCTCGTCGTCCCGGCCCTCCCGGCGCATGTCCTCCAGGACCTGCTCCCGGTCGGCTCCGGCAGGCATCCCGCGCCCCACGATCCCGGCGAAGACCAGATCGGTGGCCCGTCCGAGGATCTTCGGCCCGGCCACCGACAGCGCCACGCTCAGCACCACGGCCAGCAGCATCCCGGACAGCGCGGTCCTCTCCGGCCGGAACCGCGCCAGCAGCCGCCGGGCGGAACCCCCGAAGTCCGCCGACCGCTGGTTCGGGGCTCCGGCCGTCATCCGGCCCATGGCCATCAGGCGGCCTCCGCTTCCGTCAGCTGGGAGAGGACGATCTCCCGGTACGTCGTGTTGACCGACATCAGCTCGTGGTGGTCTCCGATGCCCACGACCCGGCCCTCGTCGAGGACGACGATGCGGTCGGCGTCGCGGACGGTGGACACCCGCTGGGCGACGATCACGACCGTCGCTTCGGCGGTCTCCCGTGCCAGCGCGGCGCGCAGCGCCGCGTCGGTGGCGTAGTCCAGGGCCGAGAAGGAGTCGTCGAAGAGGTAGATCTCCGGGCGCCGCACCAGAGCGCGCGCGATCGCGATCCGCTGCCGCTGGCCGCCGGAGACATTCGTCCCGCCCTGTGAGACGGGGGCGTCCAGCCCGCCCTCCATCCGCCGGACGAAGTCGGCCGCCTGGGCCACCTCCAGGGCGTGCCACAGTTCCCCGTCCGTCGCCTCCGGGTTGCCGTAGCGCAGGTTCGTCGCGACCGTCCCCGAGAACAGATAGGGCTTCTGCGGTACCAGGCTCACCGTCCTGGCCAGCAGCGGGGGGTCCAGGTCGCGTACGTCCACGCCGCCGACCAGGACCTCGCCGCCGGTCGTGTCGAACAGCCGGGCCACCAGGCCGAGCAGGGTCGACTTCCCGCTGCCGGTCGACCCGATGACCGCGGTGGTCTCGCCGGGCCCGGCCACCAGGCGCACATCGCGCAGGACCGGCTCCTCGGCGCCCGGGTAGCGGAACCCGGCCCCGCGGATCTCCAGCCGGCCGCGGCGGGACAGTTCCCGCACCGGCTGCGCGGGCGGCACGACACTGGTGGATGCGGTCAGGACCTCCTCGATGCGCTCGGCACACACCTCTGCACGCGGCACCGTCATGAACACGAAGGTGGCCATCATCACGCTCATCACGATCTGCATGAGGTAGGCGAGGAACGCGGTCAGCGCACCGATCCGCATGTCCCCGCCGTCGATGCGGTGCGCGCCGAACCAGACCACGGCGACGGACGAGAGGTTCACCACGGTCATGACGATCGGGAACATCAGCGCCAGCAGCCGCCCGGTGCCCAGCGACACCTCGGTCAGCTCGGAGTTGGCGGTGCGGAAGCGTTCGCGTTCGTACGCGTCGCGCACGAAGGCCCTGATGACGCGGTTGCCGGTGATCTGCTCGCGCAGCACCCGGTTCACCGTGTCGAGCCGTGTCTGCATGGCACGGAACAGCGGTCGCAGGCGCCGTACCACCAGGGCCACGCAGACGCCGAGCACCGGCACGGTCGCCAACAGCACCGCGGACAGCGGCACGTCGAGCCGCAGGGCCATCAGGATGCCGCCCACGCACATGATCGGAGCCGACACCATGAGTGTGAAGCCCGTGAGCACCAGCGTCTGCACCTGCTGGACGTCGTTGGTGGTCCGCGTGATCAGCGAGGGGGCGCCGAAGCGGCCGACCTCGCGCGCCGAGAAGGACTGCACGCGGTCGAAGACCGCGGCCCGGACGTCCCTCCCGAGCGCCGCGGCGGTTCGCGCGCCGTGGAGGACGGCGCCGACGTTGCACACCACCTGGAGGACGGTGACCGCGACCATGACGGAGCCGAGGGCGAGGATGCGGCCGGTGTCGCCCTTCACCACGCCCTCGTCGATGATGTCCGCGTTGAGGGCGGGCAGGTAGAGGGTGGCGCAGGTCTGCAGGAACTGCAGCAGCACCAGGGCGGTGATCGCTCCCCGGTAGGGGGCCAGATGTCTCCTGAGTAATCCGGTCAGCAAGCGGTGGTCCCCCGTATCGGTGTGGTGCGGCGCGACGGACCGCGCCGTGCGGTGAGGGCTCCATCATCCGCCACGCGGAGCGGAGTTCCCAGGCGGCCCCGTCAATCGCCCGAAGGCCCGGCGGACTCGCGCCCGATCAGCGACCGGTGGGACTCCTGCAGCCCCTCGGGCAGGTCGCCGGGCGCGAACCACCTCGCCTCCAGGACCTCGAGAGGGTCGATCTCGAGCATGCCGCCGGTGAGCCGTGCCTCGTAGGCGACCTCCGCCCGTAGCCGGTACCCGCTGGTGAGACGGACGAGTTCGCCGACGCGCACGTCGAGTCCGGTCTCCTCGCGCACCTCGCGGACGACCGTCTCCCGGAAGGTCTCGCCCTTCTTCGCGTACCCCGTCGGCAGCCCCCAGGGGCGGTCCGCGCGCCACAGGCGGTGCCTGAGGAGGAGCACGTTGCCGTCCGCGTCGCGTACGACGCCGGTGACGCCCACCATGAACTTCGGGTTGGCCAGCCACAGCAGGCGCCACTGCAGCGGGCCGCCGATGCGGTGCCAGAGCCGGGCGGCGATCTTCTTCACGGCGTCTTCTCCTTCGGTGGGTCCGGCATGGGCGGCCCTCCCGCGCCGCGCAGGTGCGCAGCCGTGCGGAGGTGCCGCCGTTCACCCTGACGCACCCGCCCCTCCCGGCGCGTCAGGCGCTCGTCGCGGGCCGGTGCGAGCCGTCCGTCGGCCGGGCGTCTCCGGCCCCGTCCCCTTGCCGCGCGAGCGACCTGAACGTGTTCGAGAACAGGTCTGCAGCCCGGTGGTGGAGCCCGGTCTCCGGCCCGCTTCGACGGCTCCAGCGGATGGGCGTGGTCCTGTTCCGGGTCTACGACCGCTCCGAGGGCTCGGCGAACAGCCGCCGCCCGGCCGAGCGCGTGGCGCCGATCGTCGCCCCCGCGACACCCCTGACCCGGTTCCGCCTGCTGCGGTCCCCGGTGCGCGAGGCCCACGAACCGCTCAGTGACTTCATGCCGACGGCGGCGGGCATGGCCGCGAACGGGCCGCGGCGCGAGGAGCCGGGGAAGAGGGGCGGGCCGGTGGGGCGGCAGGCGGGAAGGAAGGCGGGGAGCAGAGGGCGGCGGGCGGGCGTACGGCCGCCGGGGCCTGCCGTGACCCCGGGGAGCTGGACGGGGGGCTGACGGCCGCCGGCGCGGGACACCCGGTCCGCCGCGGCGGACCGGGCCCCTGCGCGGTCCCGGCGTCAGGCGCGGAAGTCGTCCGGCCGTTCCGGGGACGCCTCGGCCAGCGCGCCGGCTACCTCCTCGGCGCCGGCCCGCAGCCCGTACACGGGTGTGCCGGGCTGCTGGCGCCAGGAGTCGTCGATGCCACCCGCGTCGACGGTGTCGAAGCCCATCTCCTCGACGAGGTCCCGCACACGGCGCTTGGCGTCCTCGTCGTCCCCGGCCACCGGCAGGGCCATGCGCTCCGGGTCGCCCGCGGGGCGCGGCCTGTCGACGATGTCCTGGGCGTAGGTGCCGTTGAACGCCTTGACGACCGGGTGGCCGATCTGGCGCTCGGTCCAGCGGCTCTCGGTCAGCCCCTCGTCCTCGATGGCGTCGATCCGGCCGTCGCGCTGCCGCGGGTAGTAGTTGCCCGTGTCGATGACGGCCGCCCCGGGGGCGGCCCCGTCGAGCAGCCCGGAGGGCAGGTCGGGCACGGCCTTCAGCGGGACGGTGACCACCACGACCTCCGCGTCGTGCGCCGCCTCGGCGGCGGCGACCGGGGTGGCTCCGGTCTCCTCGGCCAGCGCGGTGAGGGTGTGCGGTCCGCGTGAGTTCGCCACCGACACGTCGTGGCCGAGTGCGGTCAGCCGCCGGGTCAGATTGCCGCCGATGTTGCCCGCGCCGATGATGCCGATCTTCATCGCTTGTCCTTCCGCGTCCGTCGGGCGGGGCGACCGGCAGCCGCCCGCGCGGGGCGGCGGTCGCGCCCGTGCCGGCCCGGCCGGGCCGGCTTCCTGCGAAACCCCGGCGCCGGGTGGGTCTGTTCCCCGGCTCACCGTTCGTCTCGTCCGGCATCGGCCGCAGAAAAGCATGCATTCATGCTTGATTGTTTCCGGGTTCGCTGTCACGCTCGCCGGACGGGGAGGCTCACACGGCCGAGGCGAGGGAGGTCGGTATGCCGGGCACGGCTGCGGACGAGGTGCTGGAGGACCTGCGGCACGAGGGCGAGGAACTGGACGCGCTCGTGGCCCCCCTGGCCGAGGCGGCCGATGAGCGGTGGACGGCCGTCACCCCGGCGCCCGGCTGGACCGTCGCCCACCAGATCGCCCACCTGGCCTGGACCGACGAGCGCGCCCTGCTCGCCGCCCGCGATCCCGGGGCGTTCCGAAGCGAGGCCGAGGCGGCGTTCGAGGACCCGGCCGCCGTGGACACCTACGTCGACGACGGGGCCCGCCGCGGCGCCGAGCTGCCCCCCGGCGCGCTGCTGGCCCTGTGGCGATCCGGGCGGCGGACGCTCGCCGGCGCGCTTCAGGAACTGGCCGCACGGCCGGGCAAGCGCCGCATCCCCTGGTACGGGCCGTCGATGAGCCCCGCCGGCATGGCCACGGCCCGGCTGATGGAGACCTGGGCGCACGGCGAGGACATCACCGAGGCCCTCGGCGTGCGGCGCGAGCCGACCGCCCGTCTGCGCCATGTGGCCAGGCTCGGTGTGCGGACCCGGGACTTCGCCCATCTGGTGAACGGGCTGGAGCCGCCCCCCGAGCCGTTCCGCGTCGAACTCACCCCGCCCCCGGCAGTCGGCACCGGCCCCGGCGAGCTCTGGGCCTACGGCCCCGCCGACGCCCCGCAGCGCGTCAGCGGGCCCGCGCTGGACTTCTGCCTGCTCGTCATCCGGCGCGTCCACCGCGACGACACCGCTCTGCGCGCCACCGGGGCCGGCGCCGAGCGCTGGCTCTCCGTCGCCCAGGCCTTCGCGGGCCCGCCCGGCGCCGGGCGGGCGCCGGGGGCGCGCGGGTACGGAGGCGCGCGATGACGTCCGCCACCGCCGGCGGGGTGCTGCGGATCGGGAACGCCTCCGGCTTCTACGGCGACCGCTTCGACGCGGTGCGCGAGATGCTCACCGGTGGCGAGCTGGACGTCCTGACCGGCGACTACCTGGCCGAACTGACCATGCTGATCCTGGGCCGGGACCGGATGAGGGACCCCGGCCTCGGATACGCGAAGACCTTCCTGCGGCAGCTGGAGGACACCCTCGGCCCCGCCGTCGAGCGTGGTGTGCCGCTGGTGGTCAACGCCGGCGGACTCAACCCGGCCGGACTGGCCGACGCGGTAAGGGAGTCGGCCGCCCGGCTCGGCCTGCCGGCGAGGGTGGCGCACGTCGAGGGCGACGATGTGACCGCCCGCGGCGGCTGGGGCGAGGGCGTTCTCACCGCCAACGCCTACCTCGGCGGGGCCGGCATCACCGCCTGCCTGGTGGCGGGCGCCGACGTGGTGGTGACCGGCCGGGTCACCGACGCCGCACTGGTCACCGGGGCCGCCGCCGCCCGCTTCGGCTGGGACGCGGGTGACCCCGCCGACCGCGACGCGCTGGCCGGCGCCGTGGTCGCCGGGCATGTGCTGGAGTGCGGCACCCAGGCCACCGGCGGCAACTACGCCTTCTTCGCCTCCGAGGGCATCGATGTGCGCCGCCCCGGCTTCCCGCTGGCCGAACTGCACCGCGACGGCAGCTCGGTGATCACCAAGCACCCGGGCACCGGTGGGGCGGTGACCGTCGGCACCGTCACCGCCCAGCTGTTGTACGAGACGGCCGGCGCGCGCTACGCCGGACCGGATGTGACGGCGCGGCTGGACACCGTACGGCTGCGGGCCGACGGGGAGGACCGGGTGCGGATCGAAGGCGTGCGCGGCGAGGCGCCGCCGCCCGCGCTCAAGGTGGGCCTGACCCGCCTGGGCGGCTTCCGCAACGAGGTGACCTTCGTCCTCACCGGCCTGGACGTCGAGGCCAAGGCGGCGCTGGTGCGCGAGCAGATGGAGGACCGGCTGGACGCCGCGCCCGGCGGCCGCCCCGCCCGGGTCCACTGGACCCTGGCCCGCACCGACCGCGCGGACGCGCCCGTACAGCAGGAGGCGAGCGCCCTGCTCCACCTCGTGGTGCGGGACGCGGACGCCGACAGGGTGGGGCGGGCCGTCAGCGGCGCCGCCGTCGAGCTGGCGCTCGGCAGCTACCCCGGCTTCCACGTCACCGCGCCACCGGGCAGGGGGGCGCCGTACGGGGTGTTCGAGGCGGCGTACCTGGACGCGGCCGAGGTGCCGCACACAGCCGTACTGCCGGACGGGCGGCGGATCGCGCTGCCGCCGCCCCGCATCACCCGGCCCCTGGAGCCGGTGGCCGGGCCCCCGCTGCCCGAGCCGCTGCCCGGGGAGAGCCTGAACGCCACCCGCCGGGCGCCGCTGGGGACGGTGGCCGGGGCGCGCAGCGGGGACAAGGGCGGCAGCGCCAACATCGGCGTGTGGGCGCGCGACGAGCAGACCTGGCGCTGGCTGGCGCACACCCTCACCACCGGCCGGCTGCGCGAACTGCTGCCGGAGACCGCCGCGCTGCCCGTCACCCGGCATGTGCTGCCCGGCCTGCGCGCCCTGAACTTCGTGATCGACGGCGTCCTCGGCGAGGGCGTGGCCTCCCAGGCCCGCTTCGACCCGCAGGGCAAGGCGCTGGGGGAGTGGCTTCGCTCCCGCCACATCGACATACCCGAGGAGCTGCTGTGACCGTGCTGCGCTCGGCGCTGGACACCACGGCGCCGGAGTACGCCGCCAACCGCGAGGCGATGCTCGCGAGACTGGACGCACTGGAGGCCGAACACGCCAGGGCCCTGGCCGGCGGCGGGGAGAAGTACGTCGCCCGCCACCGCGGACGCGGCAGACTCCTGGCCCGCGAGCGGATCGAGCTGCTGCTCGATCCCGACACCCCCTTCCTGGAACTGTCCCCGCTGGCGGCCTGGGGCAGCGACCACACCGTCGGCGCCTCGCTGGTCACCGGCATCGGCGTGGTCGAGGGCGTCGAGTGCCTGATCACCGCCAACGACCCGACCGTGCGCGGCGGTGCCAGCAACCCCTGGACACTGAAGAAGGCCCTGCGGGCCAACGAGATCGCCCGGGCCAACCGGCTGCCGCTCATCAGCCTGGTGGAGTCCGGCGGGGCGGACCTGCCCAGCCAGAAGGAGATCTTCATCCCCGGCGGTGCGCTCTTCCGCGACCTCACCCGGCTCAGCGAGGCCGGCATCCCCACGATCGCGGTCGTCTTCGGCAACTCCACCGCCGGTGGTGCCTACGTCCCCGGCATGTCCGACCACGTGATCATGGTGGACCGGGGCGCCAAGGTGTTTCTGGGCGGCCCGCCGCTGGTGAGGATGGCCACCGGCGAGGAGGCCGACGACGAGGAACTGGGCGGGGCCGGCATGCACGCCCGCGTCTCCGGTCTGGCCGACCACTTCGCCGTGGACGAGCCCGACGCGCTGCGCCAGGCCCGCCGCGTCGTCGCCCGCCTCAACCGGCCCAAGGCCCACCCCGCGCCCGGCGCGGCGGCCGTACGCCCGCCGCGCCACGACGAGGACGAACTGCTGGGCGTCGTGCCCGGCGACCTCAAGGTCCCCTTCGACCCGCGCGAGGTGATCGCCCGGATCGTCGACGACTCCGACTTCGACGAGTTCAAGCCGCTCTACGGGACCAGCCTGACCACCGGCTGGGCCGCTCTGCACGGCTACCCCGTCGGCATCCTGGCCAACGCCCGCGGCGTGCTGTTCAGCCAGGAGTCCCAGAAGGCCGCCCAGTTCATCCAGCTCGCCAACCAGCGCGACATCCCGCTGCTGTTCCTCCACAACACCACCGGCTACATGGTCGGCACCGAGTACGAGCAGGGCGGCATCATCAAGCACGGCGCGATGATGATCAACGCGGTCTCCAACTCCAGGGTGCCGCATCTGTCGGTGCTGATGGGAGCGAGCTACGGCGCCGGCCACTACGGCATGTGCGGCCGGGCCTACGACCCGCGCTTCCTGTTCGCCTGGCCCAGCGCCAAGTCCGCCGTCATGGGCCCGCAGCAGCTCGCCGGAGTGCTCTCGACCGTGATGCGCGAGTCCGCGGCGGCCAGGGGGAAGTCCTACGACGAGGAGGGCGACGCGGCGCTGCGCGCCATGGTCGAGCAGCAGATCGAGGCCGAGTCGCTGCCGATGTTCCTGTCCGGGCGGCTCTACGACGACGGCGTCATCGACCCGCGCGACACGCGCACCGCGCTCGGCATGTGCCTGTCGGCCGTGCACACCGCACCGGTGGCGGGCGCGCGCGGCGGCTTCGGCGTCTTCCGGATGTGAGGAGTGGACATGTCGGCACAGCCGGACGCGGGACGGGCCATCGGCTCCGTCCTGGTCGCGGGCCGCGGCGAGATCGCCCGGCGCGTCTTCCGCACCTGCCGGGAGCTGGGCGTCGCCACCGTCGCCGTCCACTCCGGCGCGGACGCGGACGCCCTCCACGCACGGGAGGCGGACGCGGCCGTGTCGCTGCCCGGCGACGCACCCGCCGACACCTATCTGCGCGGTGACCTGATCGTGGCGGCCGCGCTGGCGGCGGGCGCGGACGCGGTCCATCCCGGCTACGGCTTCCTCTCCGAGAACGCCGGCTTCGCCCGGGCGGTGCTGGAGGCGGGGCTGGTCTGGATCGGCCCGCCGCCCGAGGCGATCGAGGCCATGGCGTCCAAGACCCGCGCCAAGGAGCTGATGAGGAAGGCCGGGGTGCCGCTGCTGGAACCGGTGCGGCCCGGCGAGGTACGCGAGGAGGACCTGCCGCTGCTGGTCAAGGCCGCGGCGGGCGGCGGCGGGCGCGGCATGCGGATCGTGCGCGAGGCGGCCGCGCTGGACGGCGAGATCCGCGCCGCGTCGGCCGAGGCGAAGGCGGCCTTCGGCGACGGTGAGGTCTTCACCGAGCCCTACGTCGAGCGCGGCCGCCATGTGGAGGTGCAGGTGCTCGCGGACGGCCACGGCACGGTGTGGGCCCTGGGCACCCGCGACTGCTCGCTCCAGCGCCGCCACCAGAAGGTGATCGAGGAGGCCCCCGCGCCGGGTCTGACCGGGGAGCAGCGCGCCGCACTGCGCGGTGCGGCCGAGCGGGCCGCCCGCGCGGTCGGCTACCGGGGCGCGGGCACGGTGGAGTTCCTCCTCGCACCGGACGGGCGGGCGTACTTCCTGGAGATGAACACCCGCCTCCAGGTCGAGCACCCCGTCACCGAGTGCGTGTACGGCCTCGACCTCGTCGCGCTGCAACTGCGGATCGCCGAGGGCGCCCCGCTGCCCGCCGCGCGGCCGCCCGAACCGAGCGGCCATGCCGTCGAGGCCCGCCTCTACGCGGAGGACCCGACCCGGCAGTGGCGCCCGCAGACCGGACGGGTGCACCGTCTGGAGGTGCCCGGCGGCCCCGGGGTGCGGCTGGACGCGGGGGTGGCCGGCGGCGACGAGATCACCGTCCACTACGACCCGATGCTGGCCAAGGTCATCGCCTGGGCGCCCACCCGCGCCGAGGCCGTGCGGAAACTGGCCCACGCGCTGGAGCGGGCCCAGGTCCACGGCCCGGCCACCAACCGCGACCTGCTGGTGCGCTCGCTGCGGCACTCCGACTTCGCCTCCGGACGCATGGACACCGGCTTCTACGACCGTCATCTGGCACGCCTGTGCCAGGAGCCCCCGGACGGCGAACGGCGCCTGCGCGTCTCGGCGTTCGCGGCGGCCCTGGCGGACGCCGAGACGCGCCGCGCGGCCGCGCGGACCGTCTCCGGACGGCTCGGCGGCTGGCGCAGCCTCCCCTCCGGTCCGCAGACCAAGCGCTACCGGGCCGAACCCGGCGGGGCGGAGCTGGAAGTGCGCTACCGGCCCGCGCGCGGCAACCCGCCGCTCGCCGAGGACCTGCCGGGCGTACGCGCCCTGCGCGTGGCCGCCGACCACGTCGAGCTGGAGGTCGACGGCGTACGGCACGGTTTCGGCGTCGCGGCGTATCCGGACGGTGCGGGCGGCGGGAAGGAGCGGGCGAGGGTCCATGTGGACTCGCCGCTGGGCGCGTACGCCCTCACGGCGCTGCCGCGCTTTTCCGATCCGCGTGGCCGCGCCGAGCCGGGCTCGCTGCTGGCGCAGATGCCCGGCACGGTCGTGCGCGTCGCCGACCGCCTCGCCGCCGGCGACGCGGTGACGGCGGGACAGCCGCTGCTGTGGCTGGAGGCGATGAAGATGGAGCACCGCGTCACGGCACCGGCCGACGGGGTGCTGCGGGAGCTGCGGGTGACCCCCGGACAGCGCGTGGAGGTCGGTGCCGTCCTCGCGGTCGTCGACTCCGGGGAGCGGGGCCGCACCGGCGGCGGGGGACCACCGGCGAGTCCGGCAACCGACGAAGGGGCAGCGACATGACCACCGACCGACACGCGGGGCACACGGCGACCGCGCTGCTGGAGACCGACGAGCAGCGGGCGCTGCGCGCGGCCGTCACCGCGCTCGGCAAACGCTACGGCCGCGAGTACTTCGAGCGGGTGCGACGGGCGGGCGGGCAGACCGACGAGCTGTGGCGGGAGGCCGGAAGGCTCGGCTACCTCGGCGTCAGCCTCCCCGAGGAGTACGGGGGAGGGGGCGGCGGCATCACCGAGCTGTCGATCGTGCTGGAGGAGCTGGGCGCGGTGGGCTGCCCGCTGCTGATGCTCATCGTCACCCCCGCCATCACCGGCACCGTCATCGCCCGCTTCGGCACCGAGGAGCAGAAGCGCACCTGGTTGCCCGAACTGGCCGACGGCAGACGGAAGATGGCGTTCGGCATCACCGAGCCGGACGCCGGCTCCAACTCCCACCGCATCACCACCACCGCCCGCCGCGACGGCGGGGACTGGGTCCTGACCGGCCGCAAGGTCTTCGTCTCGGGCGTGGACATCGCCGACGCCACCCTGATCGTGGGCCGCACCGAGGACGCCCGTACCGGCCGTCTCAAGCCCTGCCTGTTCATCGTCCCCGGAGACGCCCCCGGCTTCTCCCGCAGCATGATCGAGATGGAACTGTCCGCCCCCGAGAAGCAGTTCGAACTGGTGCTGGACGACGTACGGCTGCCCGCGGACGCGCTCGTCGGTGACGAGGACGCCGGACTGCTCCAGCTCTTCGCCGGACTCAACCCCGAGCGGATCATGACCGCCGCGTTCGCGCTCGGCATGGGCCGCTTCGCCGTCGGCAGGGCGGTGGACTACGCCCGCACCCGGCAGGTGTGGAAGGAGCCGA
The DNA here is from genome assembly GCF_043660855.1 of Streptomyces shinuiensis. Lineage (NCBI taxonomy): Bacteria > Bacillati > Actinomycetota > Actinomycetes > Kitasatosporales > Streptomycetaceae > Streptomyces > Streptomyces shinuiensis. The sequence goes on from NZ_JBIHML010000001.1 coordinate 5,590,473, forward strand.
TCGGCGCCCACCAGGCCGTGGCCCACCCGCTGGCCGAGTCGCACGTCGAGATCGAACTGGCCCGCCTGATGACGCGGAAGGCGGCCCTGCTGTACGACGCGGGCGACGACGCGGGAGCGGGCGAGGCGGCCAACATGGCCAAGTACGCGGCGGCGGAGGCCTGCGCTAAGGCCGTCGACCGCGCCGTGCACACCCTCGGCGGCAACGGCCTGACCGGTGAGTACGGTCTGGGGGCCCTCGTCACCGCCTCCCGCGTCGCCCGTATCGCGCCGGTCAGCCGGGAGATGATCCTCAACTTCGTCTCCCACCAGACCCTGGGACTGCCCAGGTCCTACTGAGATATCCCCGCACCTTCCGGAGGACACCGTGTTCCGCAGCGAGTACGCCGATGTCCCACTCCTCGACCAGCCCGTCCACGACGCCGTGCTGGGAACGTCCGCCCGCGACTTCGCCGACCACCCCGCGCTGGTCGACGGGGTGGAGGGCACCGAACTCACCTACGCGCAGCTCGACGGCTTCAGCCGCCGCATCGCCGCCGCGCTCGCCGCCTCCGGCCTGCGCAAGGGCGATGTGCTCGCCCTGCACAGTCCCAACACCATCGCCTACCCGGCCGTCTTCTACGCCGCCACCCGGTGCGGCGCCGCGGTCACCACCGTCCACCCGCTGGCCACCGCCGAGGAGTTCGCCCGGCAGCTCGCCGACTCCCGAGCCCGCTGGATCGTCACCGTCTCACCCCTGCTGGCCACCGCCCGGCAGGCGGCCGACCGCGCCGGCGGGATCCGGGAGATCGTCGTGTGCGACCGGGCCGACGGACACCGTTCGGTCCAGGACATGCTCTTCACCGACGACCCCGAGCCGGACGTCGCCATCGACCCGGGCGAGGACCTGGCCGCCCTGCCCTACTCCTCGGGCACCACCGCCGCGCCCAAGGGCGTGATGCTCACCCACCGCAGCATCGCCACCAACCTCGCCCAGCTCCAGCCGGTCGCGCCCGGCGGCCCGGAGGACCGGCTGCTGGCCGTGCTGCCGTTCTTCCACATCTACGGGCTGACCGCACTGATGAACGCGCCCCTGCGGCACGGCGCCACCGTCGTCGTCCTGCCACGCTTCGACCTGGAGCAGTTCCTCGGCGCCGTGGCCAGGCACCGGGTCACCAGCCTGTACGTGGCGCCGCCCATCGTGCTGGCCCTGGCCAGGCACCCGGCGGTGGACTCCTACGACCTGTCCTCGGTGCGCCATGTGGTCAGCGCCGCGGCCCCGCTGGACGCCGGCCTGGCCCAGGAGTGCGCCCGGCGGCTGGGCCTGTCCACGGTGCGGCAGGCGTACGGCATGACCGAGCTGTCACCGGGCACCCATGTGGTGCCGCTGGCGGAGGAGCACCCTCCGCCGGGGACGGTGGGGAAGCTGCTGCCGAACACCGAGATGCGGATCACCGCCCTGGACGATCCCGGCCGTGACCTGGGCGCCGGGGAGGAGGGCGAGATCTGGATCCGCGGGCCGCAGGTGATGAAGGGCTACCTGGGCCGCGCGGACGAGACCGCCGCCCTGGTCGACGCCGACGGCTGGCTGCACACCGGCGACGTGGGACGGGTGGACGACGACGGCTGGCTGTACGTCGTCGACCGGGTCAAGGAGCTCATCAAGTACAAGGGCCACCAGGTCGCCCCGGCCGACCTGGAGGCAGTGCTGCTGGCCCACCCCGGCATCGCCGACGCGGCGGTCATCGGCGTCCCGGACGAGGACGGCAACGAGGTGCCCAAGGCATACGTGGTGCGCCGCGAGGGCGCCGGCCTCACCGCCGAGGACGTGCTGGCGCACGTGGCCGCGCACGTCGCCCCCTACAAGAAGGCGCGGCGGGTGGAGTTCACCGACGCCGTGCCGCGCGCCGCCAGCGGCAAGATCCTGCGGCGCGAACTGCGGGCCCGGGAACGGCAACGGGACGGGGAGAAGGGCGCCACGGCATGACGGACACGGACGGCAGCGAGAGCAGGGTCCCGGTGCGGAGCTCGGCCGGGCGGGGCGTCACCACCCTCACCCTCGACTCGCCGCACAACCGCAACGCGCTCTCCGCCCGGCTGGTGGGCGAGCTGTACGCGCACCTGGAGGCGGCCGGGCGCGACCCGGACACCCGGGCGGTGCTGCTCACCCACACCGGCACCACCTTCTGCGCGGGCGCAGACCTGGGTGAGGCGGGCGCGGCGTCCGGCCCGACCGACGCACCCCTGGGCCTGGCCCGGCTGCTGCGTACGGTCGTGGCCTTCCCCAAGCCCGTCGTCGCCCGTGTCACCGGGCACGTACGGGCGGGCGGCGCCGGGCTGGTGGGCGCCTGCGACATCGCGGTGGCCGGCCCCGGCGCGACCTTCGCCTTCACCGAGGCGCGGCTCGGACTGGCCCCCGCGGTGATCTCCCTGCCGCTGCTGCCGCGGCTGGACGCGCGGGCGGCCGGACGGTACTACCTGACCGGCGAGCGGTTCGGCGCGGCGGAGGCGGCCCGCATCGGACTGGTCACCCTGGCGGCCGATGATGTGGACGCCGAGCTGGAGCCGGTCCTGGACGGGCTGAGGCGTGCCTCGCCGCAGGGCCTGGCGGAGTCCAAACGCCTGGTCACGGCGGAGGTGCTGCGGGTGTTCGACCGGGACACCGATAGCCTGGCGGAGCTCTCCGCGAGGCTGTTCGCGTCAAGCGAGGCGCGTGAGGGCATGTCCGCCTTCCTCGAACGACGGGACCCCCGATGGGTGCACCACTGACCGCACGGGGCAACGCGCCCAAGCAGGACCGCAGCCGCGCCACCCGGCGGCGTCTGCTCCAGTCGGCCGTGGCCTGCCTGGCCGAGCGCGGCTGGACGGGCAGCACGGTCGCGGTCGTCGCCGAGCACGCGGGCGTCACCCGCGGGGCGGCCCAGCACCACTTCCCCACCCGAGAGGACCTGTTCACGGCGGCGGTGGAGCACGTCGCCGAGGAGCGGTCGGCCGTCCTGCGGGACCTGCCGAGACCCGCCGGCGTCCGGGAGGCCGTCGAGGCGATCGTCGGCCTCTACACCGGCGAACTCTTCCGCGCCGCACTCCAGCTGTGGGTGGCCGCCTCCAACGAGCCCCAGCTCGCGCCCCGGGTGACCGCGCTGGAGGCGCGCATCGGCCGGGAGACGCACCGGATGGCGGTGCGTCTGCTGGGCGCGGACGAGAGCGTGCCCGGAGTGCGGGAGACCGTGCAGGGCCTGCTCGACATGGCCCGCGGCCTGGGCCTGGCCAACCTCCTGACCGACGACGGCGCCCGCCGCGAGCGGGTCGTGGCCCAGTGGGCGGCCGTCGTCGAGGCGGCCCTGCGCGGCTGACGGCCGCCCGCTCCGCGGCAGGACGGGCGGCCGCCGGCCTGACACGGCACTAGAGAGCGGCCGCCAGGCGGGTGCCCTGGTCGATGGCGCGCTTGGCGTCGAGCTCGGCGGCGATGTCGGCGCCGCCGATGAGGTGGGCCCTGACACCGCGCTCGGTCAGCTCGTCGTACAGGCCGCGCCGGGGCTCCTGCCCGGTGCACAGCACGACGGTGTCCACCGGCAGCACCTGGGAGCGCCCGTCGACGGTGATGTGCAGACCTTCGTCGTCGATGCGCTCGTAGGCGACGCCGGGGAGCATGGTGACGCCGCGCTGCCTGAGCTCGGTGCGGTGGATCCAGCCGGTGGTCTTGCCCAGGCCCGCGCCGACCTTGCTCGTCTTGCGCTGGAGCAGGTGGACGGTGCGTCCGCCGGCGGGGCGGACGGGTTCGGTCAGGCCGCCGGGGGAGCGGTGCTCGGTGTCGACGCCCCAGCGGGCGAGGAACGCCTCGGTCTCCTCCGGACCACCGTCCGGCCCGGGGTGGGTGAGATAGGCGGCGACGTCGAAGCCGATGCCGCCCGCGCCCAGGATCGCGACGCGCCGGCCGACGGGCCTGCGGTCGTGGAGGACGTCGAGGTAGCCCACCACGCTGGGATGGTCGATGCCGGGGATCTCGGGGACACGGGGGGTGACGCCGGTGGCCAGGACGATCTCGTCGTGGCCGGCGTCCGCGAGCTGTCCGGCGGTGACCTCGGCCCCCAGGCGCTGCCCGACACCGAGGGCGTCGAGCCGGTGGCGGTAGTAGCGCAGGGTCTCGTCGAACTCCTGCTTGCCGGGAACGCGGCGGGCGGTGTTGAGCTGCCCGCCGATCTCGGGTGCGGCGTCGTACAGGGTGACGGTGTGGCCGCGCTCGGCCGCGGAGACGGCGAAGGCGAGCCCGGCCGGTCCGGCGCCGACCACCGCGATGTCCCTGGCCCGGCGGGTGGGCTCCAGGACGAGCTCGGTCTCGTGGCAGGCCCGGGGGTTGACCAGACAGGAAGTGATCTTGAGGCTGAAGGTGTGGTCGAGGCAGGCCTGGTTGCAGCCGATGCAGGTGTTGATCGCCTCGGGGGTGCCGGCGGCGGCCTTGGCGACGAAGTCGGCGTCGGCGAGCATGGGGCGGGCCAGGGAGACCATGTCGGCGTCGCCGCCGGCGAGGATCCGCTCGGCCAGCCCGGGGTTGTTGATGCGGTTGCAGGTGACCAGCGGGACGGAGACGGACCCCATCAGCTTGCGGGTGACCCAGGTGTAGGCGCCGCGGGGCACGGAGGTGGCGATGGTGGGGATGCGCGCCTCGTGCCAGCCGATGCCGGTGTTGATGATGGTGGCGCCCGCGGCCTCCACGGCCCGGGCGAGCTCGACGACCTCGGGGAAGGTGGAGCCGCCGGGCACCAGGTCGAGCATGGACAGCCGGTAGACGACGATGAAGTCCTCGCCGACGCGCTCGCGGACCCGGCGCACGATCTCGACGGGGAAGCGCATGCGGTTGGCGTACGAGCCGCCCCAGCGGTCGGTGCGGTGGTTGGTGGCGGAGGCGATGAACTCGTTGATGAGGTAGCCCTCGGAGCCCATGATCTCCACGCCGTCGTATCCCGCGGACCGGGCGAGGGCGGCACAGCGGGCGAAGTCCTCGATGGTCTGCTCGATCTCGGCGTCGGTGAGTTCGCGCGGGGTGTGCGGGCTGATCGGGGCCTTCAGCGGGCTCGGGGCGACGAGGTCGGGGTGGTAGGCGTAGCGGCCGAAGTGGAGGATCTGCATCGCGATGCGGCCGCCCTCGGCGTGGACGGCGCCGGTGACGGCGCGATGGCGTTCGGCCTCCTCCTCGGTGGTGAGCATGGCGCCGCCGGGGTAGGGGCGTCCGGCCTCGTTGGGTGCTATGCCGCCGGTGACGATCAGGCCGACACCGCCGCGGGCGCGTTCGGCGTAGAAGGCGGCCATCCGGGAGAAGCCGTCGGGGGCCTCCTCCAGCCCGACATGCATCGAGCCCATGAGGACCCGGTTGGGCAGGGTGGTGAAGCCCAGGTCCAGCGGCCGGAGCAGATGGGGGTAGGCGGTCATGCGGTCGGTCTCCCGGTTCGGTGCGGGTAAGGGCGGTGCGGCGGGACGGGACGGTGGGGTGCGACGGCCGGACGGGCCGGCGGTCAGCGGTCGGCGGCCTCGCGCGAGATCCGCTCGAACTGTGCGCCCATGGCATCGGCGAGCGCCTGTGCGGCGGACAGCGGGCGGACCATGACGGTGAGGTCGTCGATTCTGCCGTCCTCGTCGAAGTGCAGGAAGTCGCAGCCCTGGATCCGCCGGCCGCCGACCGTGGCGGTGAAGACGAGGGCGTGGTCCCGGCCGTCCGGGCCGGAGAACTCACGGGTGTAGGAGAAGTCCTCGAAGACCCGCATCACGCCGCGCAGGATCGCCGCGGTGATCGCCTTGCCCTCGTAGGGCCTGAACGCGACGGGGCTGGTGAAGACGACGTCATCGGCCAGCAGGTCCGCCAGGGCCTGCTCGTCGCGGGCCTCCACGGCGCGCCGGAAGAGGTTCATACCGACCACCTTGATAGACAAAAAGTTTACTAGGTGCGTTGGAGAGTAAATCCTGGCGGGAAGTCTGTCCACACCGGGCCGGAGCCGCGCCCGCCGGCGCCGGGTCGACGGGGAACAGCCGATTTGTCGGCAGGTCGCCCCCGTGCTCCAATACGGGGATGGCTCTGCGCAACGCGGTGATGGCAGCCCTACTGGAGGGCGAGGCATCGGGCTGGGACCTGGCCAAGGGGTTCGACTCCTCGGTCGCCAACTTCTGGACGGCCACTCCCCAGCAGCTCTACCGCGAACTCGAGCGCATGGAGCGGGAGGGGCTCGTCGCCGCCCGCGTCGTCCAGCAGGAGCGCCGGCCCAACAAGCGGCTGTTCTCCCTGACCGAGGCGGGATACGCCGCACTGCGCGACTACACCGCCGCCGCCCTCGCCCGGCCCACCGTCATCCGCGACGAACTGCTGGTGAAGGTCCAGAGCGCCGACGTGGGCGACATCGAGGGAGTCCGGGCCGCCGTCGAGACGCAACTGGAGTGGTCGGCGGCCAAACTGGCCCGCTACGAGCGGGGGCGCGCCAAGCTGCTGGACGGGCGCACCGAGGAGGAGTACTTCGCGCGGGCCCGGCGCGTGGGCCCCTACCTCACACTGCTGCGCGGCATCGTCTTCGAGCGCGAGAACCTGCAGTGGTGCGAGACCGCCCTGAAGGTCCTGCGGCAGCGCGGCGACGGGACCGGCGCGGGTACCGGCGCCGACGCCGATGGGCGCGGGGACACGGTGGAGGCGTCCGGCCGACGGCGGTGAGGGGCCGGACACCTGCCCGCGGGCCGAGCCCCGAACTACGCCTCCGAGCCCACCGCACCGCCCGGCACCAGACCCGGATGGGCCTCCAGCAGCCGCTCCGGGGCCGCCTGCCGCCAGGAGTCGACGAGGACGTCCCGCAGCTCGGCGATGTCCTCCAGAGCGGCCAGTCTGACCCGCACCCATGCCGAGGGCGCCTCGTGCGGCGGCACCCAGAACTTCTCCGGCTCGGCCGCGATCAGTTCGGTGCGCTCGTGGCGCGGGCAGCGCACGGCGACGGAGGTCTCGTCGTCGGGGACGGTTATGTACATCTTCCCGGACACCCGGAAGGTGGGCATGCTCCACGCCTCCTTCTCCACGGTCTCCGGGAGGGACAGGGCGATACGGCGGACGTCGTCGGAATCGATCACGGCGATACCGTAGCCGCGCCCACCGACACGTCCGGACCGTGCCGGGGCGCCGCGTCCCCTCAGGAGTGCCGGGACGCGGCGCGGGAGAGGAAGGCGTCCCGGTCGAGGAAGACCAACCGGGCCCGCTTGTTGGGCATTTCGATCTCGGGGCCGAGGACGAAACCGGTCCGCAGCAGCCGGGAGACCGCCTTCTCGTTGCGGGCGTCCGGTTCGGCGACGATCCGCCTGCGGCCGGGGTCCTCGGCCAGCAGATAAGCCAGGAAGACGGTCAGCAGGGTGCCGGTGAAGCCCGGCCGGGCCCCGCCGTCCGCCGGGCCGACCATCAGATGGAGGCCGAAGTCCCCCGGCCGCACCTCGTAGTACTCGCCGACCGGGTCGGCGCCCGGCTCGTAGGTCTGGAAGAGGGCGACCGGGCGGTCGTCGAGGTGGAGCAGATAGGCGTGGTGTGTGGACAGGGAGTCCAGATACCCGTAGATCTCCAGAACCTGTTCGCGGGTGTGGTCGCGCATGCCCCAGAAGCGGGCCCGCTCCCGGGACACCCAGCCGTACAGCAGACCGATGTCGCGGGCGGGGTCCACGGGGACGACGCGGACCGTGCCGAAGCCCTCGACGCGGGCCTCGTACACGGCCTCGCGGCGCCGGTGCGCGGAGGCGCCGGAGGAGGTGGAGGGGGCGGCCGGGTCGGTCACTTCTCTCCTCGGTCGGAGACTGCGGACGGTACGGATGGTACCGGCGGCGCGGCGGGCTCCTCGGTGAGCCGGTCCCAGTCGGTGACGACCGGAACCAGCTCGCAGCGCGCCCACAGCGGGAGCTGGTCGCGGTGGTGCGGATCCCCCGGCACACCCGAGGCGCCGAGCGGCACCACCCAGGCACTGTCCTCGCGGCGGGCGAGGTCCCACACGTAGCGGGCGGCGGAGGCGCGGGCGCTGAGGTCGGTGACCCCGGGCACGCTGGAGGTGGCCAGCACGCAGTCGTGGTCACCGGCCAGGGCCGGCCAGGGCTCACCGGGGTCGGCCGGCAGCGCCTGCCAGGGCGCGAGCCGGTGGGTGTCGCCCCACCGAACCGGCGGTCCCTGCGCGGCGGCCTCGCGGGCCGCCACCTCCTCGACGGCGGCCCGTACGGCCCCGGTCCGGTCCGCGAGCGGCAGACGGTCCGTGGTCAGCAGGTGCTCCAGGGCGTATCCGACGCGGGGCACGAGCGCGAGCCAGGGCCGGAAGACCTCCGGCGCGGGCGGCGGGTCCGCCAGCGGCCGCAGCAGCGGATGCTCCGCCAGCCGCCGCACCGTCGCGGTGCGGACGGCGGCGAAGGAGGAGGCGGCGGCACTGCCGGCGTCCATGCGGCGGTCCCAGTCCAGCAGCCGTTGCCGCAACCGCCGGGCGGCCGGTCCCAGCTCCCCGGGGCCGGTGCGCGCCAGCAGGTCCAGCAGGGGCGCGGCCGAGGCCAGCAGGGTGTCGCGGTGGACGGCCGCCATGTCCCGCGCGGACCACACGGTCCGCTCCGCCAGCAGCTCCCGGATGCGCCCGGCCCGGTGCGGCGGCGCGAACTCCACGCCGAGGGGCTCTGCGATCCCGCGCTGGTTGGCCATGACCGCGACGCCCCCGACGCGTTCGCGCGGCATCGGTCCGTGCCGGCCCCGCCAGGCGTGCCGGGGTTCCCACGCTGGCACGACCCGTACCCGGTTGTCCGGATGGCGCACGGGGACGGAGCCCGCCGTCCGGTGCAGGGTCCGGCCCGAGGTGTCGGCGGCCAGGACGACGTTGACGGGCTCCACCCAGCCGTCCAGGGCGCGGTCGAGGTCGGTGACGTCGCGGGCCCGCAGCAGGGCGGGAAGCACACCGAAGCCGAGGTCCGCGCTGACGCGCGGGGGGTGGCGCAGGGCGACCGCGCCGAAGACGTCCGGCGCGTAGGGGGCCTGGGCCGGGGAGTCCGGATCCGCCCAGTGCGCCGCCTCGTCGCCGTCGGCGATGACGGGGCCGCGTTCGGTCTCGATCACCTCGACCGTCACGGGCTCGCCGCCGGCCACCTCGATCGTCTCGACACGGCGTTCGGCGGGCCGCCACCCGTCCGGGCCCAGCGCCTCCACCCGCTCCCCGCCCGGCCCGGTGCGACGCAGCCGTTCGCGGTAGAGGTCCTGGTAGTCGGCCATGGCGTTGGTGATGGCCCAGGCCACATGACCGGTGTGGCCGAAGTGGGCGATGCCGGGGACGCCGGGGACGGCGAGGCCGACGACGTCGAACTCCGGGCAGGCCAGCCGGATCTGCTGGTAGACGCCCGGGGCCTCGATGAACCGGTGGGGGTCGCCCGCGAGGACCGCCGAGCCCGTGGCGGTGCGGTCCGCCGGGACGAGCCAGCCGTTGCTGCCGGAGGCGCCGGGCCCGTCGGTGGCGAACACCCCCACCCACCCGGGCCCCAGGCGGCGGGCGACGGCGTCGCGCCAGAGCTTGGCCGGGAAGCCCGCGAACAGGATGTGCGCCGACAGCCAGACGCCCAGCGGCGTCCACGGCCGCCAGCGGCCGGGGGCGAGTTCGGCGGCGGCGAACTCCGGTGCCCGGCGGGCCCCTTCCGCCAGCCCGTCGTTGACCCCGTCGACGTAGGAGCGGACCCAGGCGGCGGTGCCGGGATCCTCGTGCTCCAGGGCGTCCATGCAGCGCCTTGCGGTGTCGTCCAGCCGGACCCGCCGCGCGAACCGGTCCCAGGAGACGGCCTCCGCGCCCAGGAACGAAGCGGTGGTGCCCTGCGAGCGGTGCCGTTCGACCTCGATCTGCCAGGCGCGGTCCGCCGCCGCGTTGCGACCCTGGGCGTAGGCCAGCTCGTTCGCGCCGTCCGCGCGCAGATGTGGTACGCCCCAGGCATCCCGGTAGACCTTCACGGCCATGTGTCAGCGTTCCTTCCCGGCGGTGGGGCGCGGGTCCGCCGCCGGACCCCGTGCGGCGGACCGCCCGGCGCGGCCCAGCAGCAGACCGGCCGCGCAGCCGCCCGCGAGGACCGCCGCGGCGCCGGCCAGCTGCCCGGTCCGCAGACCGGAGGCGAACGCCTCGGCGACCGTGGCCAGATCCGCCTCCCGGGAGACCCGGGCCAGCGCGGCGGGCAGCGACTGCGCGGCGCCGGCCGAGTCCGGCAGCAGGGCGGCGAAACGGGAGGCCAGGACCGCTCCCAGGACGGCGACGCCCAGGCCGGCGCCCATCTCGGTGAGGGTGCCGTTGACACCGGCTCCCGCGCCGGCCTTCTCCCTGGGGATCGAGCTCATGACGGCCTCGGCGATGGCCGGGTTGGCGCAGCCGCAGCCCGCCCCCATCAGCACCAGGCCGAACAGGATCCCGCCGTAGCCTCCGCCGCCGACGAGGGCGACCACCGCGAGACCGGCCGCCATCACGGCCATGCCCGAGGCGATCATCACCGGCAGGCCGAAGCGCGCGATCAGCCGCGCGGAGACGCCGGTGAAGTTCACCAGTACCACCGTCAGGGCGAAGGGCGCGACGGCCAGACCCGCCTGGAGCGGGCTGTCGCCGCGGACGAACTGGAGCTGCTGCGTGAGCAGGTACAGGGCACCGCCGCTGCCGAAGGTGATCAGGACGACACCCGTCACGGCCCCGGTGAAGCGGCGGCTGCGGAACAGGGACGGATCCAGCATCGGATGCTCGGTGCGCCGCTCCCAGCGCAGGAAGGCGGTCAGGACGGCGGCGCCCAGCACGGCCGGCACCAGGATACGGGGAGAGCCCCAGCCCTCCTCCGGCCCGGTGATGACGGCGTAGACCACGCAGGTCATGCCGGTGACGGAGAGCACCAGGCCCGGCAGATCGAGGCGGCCGCCGCGCGGATCGCGGCTCTCGGGGACGAGGACCGCGACGGCGACCAGGCCGACGAGCACCACCGGGATGTTGATCAGGAAGATCGCACCCCACCAGAAGTGGCTGAGCACCAGCCCGCCGACGACCGGCCCGGAGGCGAAGCCGAGGGCGTTGACGGCGCCCCACAGGCCGATCGCCCTGGGCCGCTCGCTCGCGTCGAAGACCTGCATGACGACGGCGAGGGTGGTCGTCAGCAGCAGCGCCGCGCCCACCCCCATACCCGCGCGGGCCGCGATGAGCTGGGCGGAGGAGGAGGCGAGTCCCGCCACCAGCGAGCCGGCTCCGAACAGGGCCAGCCCGGCCAGCAGCATCCGCTTGCGTCCGTAGCGGTCGGCGGCGTTGCCCGCGGCGAGCAGCAGGCCCGCCTGCACCAGGGCGTAGGCGTTGATCATCCACTGCACGTCGGCGGTGGAAGCGCCCAGCTCACCGGTCAGTGACGGGATCGCCACGTTGAGCACGGTGTTGTCGAGCACCACGACGAGTTCGGCCAGGCAGACCACGGCCAGGATCGCCCAGCGGGCGGGGTGCCCGCCGGGCGGTCCGGCCGCCGCCGGGCCGGCGCCGGTGGCCGGGTCGGTCGTCACCATGCGATCACCTTGCCGCCGTCCCTGTCGTCACCACGGTGTGTCAGGCCCTCCCCGGGGCGTAGGGGGCGATGGGGTTCCTCAGGTCACCGACCAGCCGGAGCGCGCCGGAGGGGTCCGCCAGGTCCACCATCTGCCGGTTGTCGCGCAACTGGAGCCGGTTGAGGCAGGACAGCGCGAACTCCTCGGCGAAGATGTCGTACCGCTCGAACCGCCCGGCCAGCTCCGGCACGGACTCCCGGTAGCGGATCACCGCCTCGGCGACCGTGCGCCAGAAGGCGTCCTCGGTCAGCACGCCCCGGTCGGCGAGGATCGCGCCGAGGTGGCGCAGGAAGCAGTCGAAGACGTCGGTGAGGATCGCCAGCAGCCGCATGTCCTCGGGTGTCTCGGCGCGGATGCGCTCCACCTCGGGGGGCAGCTCCACGCCGGAGTCCATCACGACGATCTCCTCGGCGATGTCCTTGAACACCGTCCGCGCCACCGCGTCGTCCTCCAGTACGAGGATGACGTTCTCGCCGTGCGGCATGTACGCCAGGTCATAGGCGTAGAAGCTGTGCAGCAGCGGGGCGAGGTAGGCATCCAGATAGCGGCCCAGCCAGGCCTCGGGGGTGAGGCCGGAGCGCTCGATCAGCGCGGCGGCCAGCGAGCCCCCCTCGCTGTCGGTGTGGAGCAGGGAGGCCATGGTGGCCAGGCGCTGCCCCTCCCCCAGCCGCGGGACGGGACTCTCGCGCCACAGGGCCGCGAGCATCTTGCGGTAGGGCGAGTGGCGGTCCGTGGCGGCCTCGTAGCCGGCGTGGCGGTAGCCGACCGCGGCGCGCTCGCGGATGATCTCCAGCCCGGTGGCGCGCAGGACGGGGTCCTTGGCGACCAGATCGGCCAGCCAGTCGTTGATGGCGGGGGTCGCCTCCATGTAGGCCGCCGAAAGGCCCCGCATGAAGCCCATGTTGAGCACGGACAGGGCTGTCTTGACGTAGTGCCTGCCCGGCGCGGAGGTGTTGAAGAAGGTGCGGATGGACTGCTGGGCCAGGTACTCGTCCTCGCCCTCGCCCAGCGGCACGATCCGGCGCTGGGCGACCTCGGCGGAGAACGTCACGGCGAGCTTGTTCCACCACTGCCAGGGGTGGACGGGGATCAGCAGGTAGTCCGCCGGGTCCAGGCCCTGGCCGCGCAGGACGGAGTCGAACCGGTCGAGGACGGCCTGCCCGAGCTCGGCGCGCAGCAGCGTGTGGTAGTCGGTGTCGGCCGAGCAGGTGAAGGTGGTGTGGTCGCGGTGGGCGGCCACCCACAGCAGCCGCACCGGGGCGGCGGTCTCGGGCGCGTAGGCCAGGTACTCGTGGACACCGAAGCCGAGGCGGCCGTTGTTGGCGACGAAGCAGGGATGGCCCTCGGTCATGCCGGTCTCGATCGCCTGGAAGCCGGCGCCGGCCAGCTCGGCGGCGGTGACCGGCTCCTTCGCCAGTTTGTACGCGGTGCTCGACAGGGTGGAGCTGATCTCCTCCAGGTAGACGGGCAGGATCTCGTCGCTCAGGCCCAGGGCGCCGCGGAATTCGGTGAAGAACGCGAAGGCGTCCAGGGGCAGTTCGGCGCCGCCGCGGTGGCGGGTGATGCTGCCGGCGTCGATCTGCCAGTGGTCGAGCGCCATCAGGCGGGCCGTGAAGCGGTACTCGACCTCCCCACCGTCCCCGCCGCCGGTGACGGTGTAGCGTCCGCCGCCCAGTTCGGCGGGGACCAGCAGGCGTTCGTGGGAGAATTCCGACAGGGCCTTGCGCAGCAGCAGCCGTACGGCGGCCTCCCAGTTGCCGGGGGTCAGATGGGCCACGGCCTCCCGCGGATCGGGGTGCGGTACGGCCCGGGGGGAGGCGGCGGTCACAGGGCGGCTCCTCGTACGGCGGCCTCGAAGCGCTCGCGGGTGCAGACGCTCAGCAGGGACTCCTTCTCCGGTTTGGCGATCGGGCCCACGACCTCGAAGCCGACGGCGGCGTTGAGGGCGTGCACGGCGGTGTTGCGGACGTCGGGCTCGACGACCACGCGGCGGGCGGCCGGGTCGTCGAAGAGCATCGCCATCACCGTGGTGATGACGGCGAGGGTGAACCCGTGGACGGGTGTGTCGCAGGGAGCGGTGAGGAAGTGCATCCCGACGTCTCCCGCCCGGTGGTCGTACAGCCCGGCCAGCTCCACATACGCGGGGTCGTAGCGCTCGACGAGGAAGGCGGGGATGCCGTGGTGCAGGCCCAGGAAGGCGTCGTGGTGGGGGTGCTGGGCGATCCGCCGGTACTCGTCGGCGACCTGCCGCTCGCCGGCGTCCTGCATCATCCAGTACACGGCCTTGGGATGGGTCACCCAGGAGTGCAGCAGGGGCGCGTCGGCGGCCGGGTCCAGGGCGACCACGGAGAATCCCCCCAGCCCGGGGTCCTCGCGGTGGAAGAGGACGTCGCTCACGCGATGCCTCCCTCGGGGGCGCCGAAGTCCTGGAAGGCGATGGACTTCTCGACGGGGTAGACCTCGCGGCCGAGGACGTCGCGGATGATCCAGGAGTTGCGGTACGGGCCCATGCCCAGGTCCGGTGAGGTGACGCTGTGGGCGTGGACGGCGCCGTTCTGCAGGAAGACCCCGCGGCCGGTGACGTCGACGCTGTAGTTGCGGGCGACGTCGAAGCGGCCCGAGGAGTCGAAGCGGAGGCGGTCGCGGATCCCGTCCAGGAAGTCGGGGACGCGGTGGCGGTAGCCGGTGGCCAGGATCAGGCCCTCGGTGGTGAGGGTGAACTCCTTGTCCTGCTCGACCTGGTGCAGGCCCAGGGTGTAGGAGCCGCTCGTCTCGTCGTGGGAGGCGGAGGTCAGCGCGGTGTTGGTCAGCAGCCGGGTGGGGACGGGGCCGGCGGCGCTCCTGGCGTACAGCAGGTCGAAGATGTCGTTGATCAGGGCCTCGTTGACGCCCTTGAACAGGCCCTTCTGTTCGCCCTCCAGCCGGTGCCGGGTGGTCTCGGGCAGGGCGTGGAAGTAGTCGATGTAGTCGGGGGAGGTCATCTCCAGGGTCAGCTTGGTGTACTCCAGGGGGAAGAACCGCGGGGAGCGGGTGACCCAGTTCAGGCGGTAGCCGTGGACGTCGATCTCCGAGAGCAGGTCGTGGTAGATCTCGGCGGCGCTCTGCCCGCTGCCCACGATGGTGATGCTCTTCTTGGCCTGGAGCGCCTTCCTGTGCTCCAGGTAGCGGGAGTTGTGGATCACATCGCCGCCCAGCCCCTCGCAGGACTCGGGGACGTACGGCGGGGTGCCGGTGCCCAGCACCAGGTGGCGGGCGCGGTGCTCGCTGTGCTCGCCGGTGGAGGTGTCGCGGGCGGTGACGGTGTACAGCCCCTCGGCCTCGTCGTGGGAGACGGCTGTGACCTCGCGGCCGAAGCGTACGCAGGACAACCGGCCGGCGGCCCAGCGGCAGTAGGCGTTGTACTCGGCACGCAGCGGATGGAAGCTCTCGCGGATGTAGAACTGGTACAGGCGCCCGGACTGCTTGAGGTAGTTGAGGAAAGAGTAGGGGGAGGTGGGGTCGGCCATGGTCACCAGGTCTGCCATGAAGGGTGTCTGCAGGGTGACGCCGTCCAGCAGCATGCCGGGGTGCCAGTCGAACTCCGGGCGGCTCTCCAGGAAGAGCCCGTCGAGGTCGTCGACCGGCTCGGTCAGGCAGGCCAGCCCCAGGTTGAAGGGGCCCAGTCCGATGGCTATGAAGTCGTGAGGGGTGGACACGTCGTCTCCGTGGGTCTGGTGATCCGGTGGTTCAGGCGGCCGGTGAGCCGTTCCGGCGGGCGGCGGAGGAAGCCAGATGCTCCTGGGCGTGCCCGGCGATCAGGTCGAGGACGGCGCGGATGTCGTCCGTCGTCGTCTCCGGGTTGAGCAGGGTGAACTTCAGGTGGTGGCGGCCGTCGACCACCGTTCCGGCGACCACGGCCTCGCCGGAGGCGGCCAGGGCCTCGCGGGCGTGCAGGTTGGCCAGGTCCACGGCCGTCTCGTCGGCGACCGCGCCGGTGTCCGCGCCGGGGGTGCAGCGGAAGACCAGGGTGGACAGCGCCGGCCTGGTGACGACGGTGAAGCGGGGGTCGTCCTCCAGGATCCGCCAGGTGTCGGCGGCGAGGTCCACCACCTGGTCGAAGAGCGCGCCGACGGCGTCGGCGCCCATGATGCGCAGGGTCAGCCACAGCTTGAGCGCGTCGAAGCGCCGGGTGGTCTGCAGGGACTTGTCGACCTGGTTGGGGATGCGCTTCTCGGCGCTGCGGGCCGGGTTGAGGTAGTCGGCGTGGTAGGTGGCGTGCCGCAGGGTGGCGCCGTCGCGGACGAGGACGGCGCTGGAACTGACGGGCTGGAAGAAGGACTTGTGGTAGTCGACGGTGACCGAGTCGGCCCGCTCGATGCCCTTCAGCAGATGGCGGCGCGTGGTGGAGGCCAGCAGCCCGCAGCCGTAGGCGGCGTCGACGTGGAACCACGTCCCGGCCTCCTGGCACAGCTCGGCGATCTCCGGCAGGGGGTCGATGGAGCCGAAGTCGGTGGTGCCGGCGGTGGCGGAGACGGCCATCACCGTCAGGCCCTCCTCCCGGCAGCGGCGCAGTTCGCGGGCGAGGGCGTCGGTGCGCATCCGGCGGTCGCCGTCGCAGGGGACGCAGACGACCGATCCCGGCTCCAGACCGAGGAGTTTGGCGGCCTTGATTACGGAGAAGTGGCCGGCCTCGGAGGTCAGGACGCGAAGTTGCGGCAGCATCTCGGAGACCGGCGGCGGGGTGGGGGAGTTCTTCCGCAGCAGCCGGAGGGCCTCCTCGCGGGCCAGCAGCAGCGCCTGGAGGTTGGACTGGGTGCCGCCGCTGGTGAAGATGCCGTCGGCGGCGCGGCCCAGGCCGATGCGGGCGGCGGTCCAGTCGACGAGCCGGCGCTCCATCAGAGTGCCGCCGGCGCTCTGGTCCCAGGTGTCCAGGGAGGAGTTGACGGCGGAGAGGACGGCTTCACCGAGCAGGGCGGGAAGCACCACCGGGCAGTTGAGGTGGGCGAGGTAGCGGGGGTGGTGGAAGTAGACCGCGTCGCGGAGGTAGACATGCTCCAGTTCGTCGAGGGCGGCTGCCGGATCGCCCAGGGGGCGGTCGAGGTCGATGCCGTCCACCACCGGGGCCAGTTCACCGGGGGTGACACCGGTGAACGGGCGGCTGGTTCCGGCGACCGTCCGGGCGACCCGTGCCACGCCTTCGGAGACCAGCCGCCGGTAGTACCCGGCGGTGCAGTCGTTCAGCAGATGGGAGCGGGGGTCGCCGCCGACGGGGCCGGCCATGTCGGCAGGAGCGAGAGGGGAGGCGGATCCCTGGGGGCTCACGCGCGGGTCCTCCGAATCGGGGGAGCAGGGAACTTAGGTAAGGCTATCCTAACTTGCTCTGATCATGTGAGAGCCCCTCGTACCGCGGGCAGTACGTGGGGCTCCGTGCGGGGTTGATCCCGCGTCAGGCGGCGCCGGTCAGCGCCTCGGTGCGCAGATCCTCCTCCGAGGCGCCCAGCCGCCAGTACCCGGAGAAGGCCACCCGGCCGCGGGCGAAGCCGCGTTCGGACACCAGATGGCGGCGCAGCGCGCGCACTGCACCGGCCTCGCCCGCCAGCCACGCGTACGCGCCGCCCCAGGCCTCCTCGGGCAGCACGGCCTCGCGTACGGCGTCGACCACCGCGCCGTGCCGCCGGGAGTCCTCCCGGGCCAGCCAGGTGACCTCCGCGTCGGCCGCGGTGGGCAGCGGCCGTACGTCCCCGGCCCGGGGCACCTCCACCCACACCCGTGCCCGGACGCCGGCAGGCAGCCAGGACAGGATCCCGGCGACGGCGGGCAGCGCCGTCTCGTCGGCGGCCAGCAGTACCCGGTCCGTGCCGGGGGGAGGGCGGAAGCCGACGCTCTTGTTCTCCGCGGTCACCGGGCCCAGCATGCGGACCCGGTCGCCCGGCCGGGCGCGACGCGCCCAGCGGGTCGCGGGTCCGGTGTCGCCGTGCAGGACGAAGTCGACGTCCACCTCGCCCGCCTCCGGGCGCTGCGCGGAGACGGTGTAGGAGCGCATGACCGCGCGCACCGCCGGGTCCATCGCACGCCAGGCCGCGAACCAGCCGTCGCCCATCTCCACCGGGACGAGGGGCTCGCTCTGGCCGGGCTGCGGCAGGAAGAGCGAGAAGCTCTGGTCCCTTCCGCCGCCCGCGAACCGCCTGAGCCGTTCCCCGCCGAAGGTGATCCGGACCAGGGAGGGCCCGAGCCGCAGACTGCGCACGACCGAGGCCTCGAAGAAGCCGAACGGCGAGACCGGCCGGGCGGCGGGAGCGCGGCGGTGCGCCGGCGTCCTGCGGGCCGCCGGAGAGGCGGCGACGGGAGGGGCGACGGGGGTGGCGGTGCGCGGTGTCATCTGTGGGCTCTCCTTCTCGGAGGTTGCTGTCCTGCGCGGTCTGGGGGCGGCGCGGTACGGGCCGGGAGGCGCCGCGGCGCCTCCCGGCCCCTGCTCAGCGGAGCTTCTTCGCCCCGGTGATGGCGTCGGCGAGGTTCTCCATCAGCGGGGCGGCGCCCTGGTAGGAGAAGCGCGGCACCGGGTCCCACTCGGCGACCTGGCCGGCCTTGACCGCCGGGAGCGCCTCCCAGGTGGGCTTGGACTTCAGGTCCTCGGGCTGCAGGGCGGTGCTGCGGTTGTCCAGGATGATGAGGTCGGCCTCGTACTGCCCGGCGTTCTCCCAGCTCAGGCTCTCGAAGTAGCCGCCGCTGGCCTTGACGTCCCTGGGGAGGACGAAGTTGACGCCCAGTTCGGCGAAGTACTTCAGGTCGGCCGCGGGCGCGGGGGTGGAGACGTAGAAGTAGTCCGCGCTACCGGAGGCGGCCAGCACCCGCAGCCCGCCGCCGGCCCCGGCTGCCTTGCGGAGCTTCTCGGCCGCCGCCTCGAAACGGGCCTTGCCGTCGGTGACCTGCTTGGACTTCAGGTCGGCGCCCAGGGACTCGGCCAGGGCGGCGTAGCGCTGGATCGGCTTGAGCAGGGAGACGTTCGCGACCTGGACGGCGACGCTGGGGGCGAGCTCGAGGATCTTGCCGGAGCTCTCCTCCGGCACGTACCACAGCGAGCCGGAGTCGTACTGGTGCGTGACCAGCAGTTCGGGGCTGAGTGCGGCGTACTTCTCGATGTCGAACTCGCCCCAGGCGTTGCCGATGACCTCGATCTTCTTCACATCCAGGTCGCCGGCCTGCGGGTGGGCCGAGCCGTCCTCCAGGACCGTCTCGCCGAATACGCCGACGATCCGGTCCTTCAGGCCGAAGTCGGCCAGGGCGGCGGCGGTGCCGGTGAAGGCGACGATGCGCTCGGGGGTCTTGTCGGCGGTGACCTTCTTCTTGCGGTCGTCGGTGAACGACCAGGGGCCGCCGTCCTTCTCGGCTGTCCTGCCCGACGTCTGCGAACCGCCGTCCCCGCACGCCGCGAGCAGAGCGCCCAGACCGAGGGCACCGCCCGCCGAGAGAATGCCCCGGCGGGAGAGGTTGGCGGTTCTTGCGTAGGACATGACTGGGCCTCTCTGAGCAACGCACAAGGACGCGACAGGTGTTCAGACGACCGGCCGCGGCTGTTAGGTTAACCTAACCAAAGTTCGAGCCCAAGGGGGGCGATCGCCGGTCTCCCTCCCGGCACACCGGAGTCCGCACGTGTCACTCATCAAACCGAACCCCGCGGGGAAGAGAACGGCACCGGCGCCGTCCTCCGCCGTCGAGGGGCCGCCCACGCGAACCCGTACCGCCCTGCGCTCCACCGGGCTGGCGGGCGCCACGGCCCTCCTGCTCGTCCTGCTGGTGCTGAGCCTCGGCTTCGGCGCCCGGCCGCTGTCGGCGGGCGAGGTCTGGTCCGGACTCCTCGACAGTGGCTCCGCGACCTGGAGCGTGGTGCACGAGATGCGGCTGCCGCGCACCCTGCTCGGGCTGCTCGTCGGCCTCGCCCTCGGCCTGGCCGGCGCGGTGATGCAGGCGCTGACCCGCAACCCGCTGGCGGACCCCGGGCTGTTGGGCATCAACGCGGGCGCCTCGGCCGCGGTGGTCACCGCCATCGCCTTCCTCGGAGTGACCGGCTTCACCGGCTACGTGTGGTTCGCGCTGGTCGGCGCGGCGGCCGTCTCCGTTCTCGTCTACGCCGTCGGCGGCGGGCGCGGGGCGACCCCGGCGCGGCTGGCGCTGGCCGGCGCGGCGCTCAACGCCGCCCTGTACTCCTACGTCAACGCCACGATGATCCTGGACGCCGCGTCACTGGAGCGGATGCGTTTTTGGACCGTCGGCTCGCTGGCCTCTGCCCGCATGGACGCCGTGGTGCAGGTGCTGCCGTTCATCGCCACCGGTGCCCTGGCCGCACTCGCCCTGGCCCGGCCGCTCAACGCCCTCGCGCTCGGCGACGACCAGGCCCGCGCCCTGGGCGCCCGGCCGGAGAAGGTCCGTGCCGCCTGCATCGTCGCCGTCACCCTGCTGTGCGGCGCGGCCACCGCCGCCGCCGGCCCCATCGTCTTCGTCGGGCTGATGGTGCCGCATCTGGTCCGCACGATCACGGGCCCCGACCTGCGCTGGATGCTGCCGTACTGCGCGGTGCTCGCCCCCGTGCTGCTGCTCGGCTCCGACGTGCTCGGCCGGCTGCTGGGCCGCCCCGGCGAGCTCCAGGTCGGCGTCGTCACCGCGGTCCTCGGCGGCCCCCTCTTCCTCCACGTCCTGCGGCGGCGGAAGGTGGCCGCCGCATGAGAACCGTCACGGGAACCGGCATGAGAACCGGTACGGGAAACGACACGAGGACCGGTATGAGGACCCTCCGCGCCGGGCCGGCGCTCAGTCTCCGCTTCCGCCCCCGGGCCCTGGCCGCAGCCGCGGTCTGCCTGCTCGCGGCCCTGGCCGCCGGCGTCGTCACCATCGGCAGCGGCGACTACCCCATGAGCCCCGCCGAGGTGCTGACCACCCTCACCGGCGGCGGCACCCCCGCCCAGGACTTCATCGTCAACGAACTGCGGCTGCCCAGGGTGCTCGCCGCTCTCCTCACCGGCGCCTCGCTCGGCCTGGCCGGAGCCGTCTTCCAGTCAGTTGTGCGCAATCCCCTCGGCAGCCCCGACATGCTCGGCATCACCCAGGGCGCCTCCACCGGCGCGCTGCTCGTCGTCCTGGCCGGCGGCAGCAGCGCGGCCCTGGCCGGCGGCGCCATCGCCGGAGGGCTGCTGACCGGACTGCTCATCCACGCCCTCGCCTGGCGCCAGGGGATGCACGGCTACCGGCTGGTGCTCACCGGCATCGGCGTCCTGGCGATGCTCACCGGCGTCAACGGTTACCTGCTCACCCGCGGCAAGCTGATGGAGGCGTCCCGCGCGATCCTGTGGATCACCGGCAGCCTCGACGGCCGCGGCTGGCCCGAGCTCACCCCGCTGCTGATCGCCCTGGCGGTGCTTGGCCCGGTCATCGTCCTGGGCTGCGGACGGGCCCTGCGGATGACGGAGATGGGCGACGACGCGGCACACGCCCTCGGCGTGAGCGTCGAGCGCGCCCGCACCGCGGCGCTGGGCTCCGCCGTCGTCCTGGTCTCCTTCGCCGCGGCCTGCGCCGGTCCGGTCTCCTTCGTCGCGCTCACCGCGCCCCAGCTCGCCAAGCGGCTCACCCGCGCCCCCGGCCCCAACCTGCTGCCCGCCGCCTGCATGGGCGCGGCCGTGCTGGTGATCGCCGACTGGGCCGCCCAGAACCTCTTCACCGGACGGCAGATCCCCGTGGGCGTCGTCACCGGCCTCCTCGGCGGCTGCTACCTGGTGTGGCTGCTGGCCACCCAGCGGAAGGCGGGACGGATATGAACACCCACGCGGTGGTCCGGGACCCCCAGTACGTCCAGGACCCGGTCGGACACCCCCAGGACGGAGCAGAACGGATGACGCAGGGCGACCACCGCGACCACGGCACCCCGGCAGCCGGGGGGACGAGGCTGAGGGGCGAGGACCTGACCCTCGCCTACGACCGGCGGACGATAGCCGAGCACCTCACGGTCGCGATACCGGACCGCTCCTTCACCGTCGTCATCGGCCCCAACGCCTGCGGCAAGTCCACCCTGCTGCGCGCCCTGTCGCGAATGCTGAAGCCGGCCGCCGGGGCGGTGCTCCTGGACGGCCGGGACATCTCCTCGGCCAATGCCAAGCAGGTCGCCCGCACCCTCGGCCTGCTGCCGCAGTCCTCCGCCGCCCCCGAGGGCATCTCCGTCTCCGAACTGGTCTCCCGGGGCCGCTACCCGCACCAGAGCCTGCTGCGCCAGTGGTCGGCGGAGGACGAGCGCGTCGTCGCGGAGGCCATGGCCTCCACCGGCGTCGCCGATCTCGCCGACCGCTCGGTGGACGAACTGTCCGGCGGGCAGCGCCAGCGGGTGTGGATCGCCATGGCGCTGGCCCAGCAGACCCCGCTGCTGCTGCTGGACGAGCCGACCACCTACCTCGACCTCGCCCACCAGATCGACATCCTGGACCTGTGCGCCCGCCTCCACCAGGAGGAGGGCCGCACCCTGGTCGCCGTCCTCCACGACCTCAACCACGCGGCCCGCTACGCCACCCATCTGATCGCGATGCGCGACGGGCGGGTAGTGGCCTCCGGACCGCCGGAGGAGATCGTGACCGCCGAACTGGTCGAGGAGGTCTTCGGCCTGCCCTGCCGGGTCATCAACGACCCGGAGACCGGGACTCCGCTGGTGGTGCCCGCGGCGCGGCGCCGCGCCCGCGAGCCGCAGGCGGCCGGTCACCTGTCCTGATCGGTCGTGAACGGAGCAGCGCGAACGCCCCGCCGAGACGCTGCTGTGCCGGCTGCGGCACGGACCGGGCCCCGGTGCACCGGCCCGTGGCCGGGCAGGACGTTCGCGCCGGTGGCCGCCAGTGCGGACAGCGGGCAGGATCCCCCTGTCCGGCCGATCCCGGCCCCGACAGGTCCCGGCAGGTCCCGGAAGAGCCCGGCGAGCCGCCGCGGTGTGTGCGACGACCAACGGCTCCGCACGCACCGGATGATTACCGGGGGACACCGGGGCCGGTGACCGTGACCATGGTGCGTGGATGGCAGGATCGCAGGGTGCTGGAACGGATCATCGCCGCGTGCGACGGCGCCTCGAAGGGAAACCCCGGGCCCGCGGCCTGGGCATGGGTCATCGCCGGAGCGGACGGCGATGTGGCGCGGTGGGAGGCCGGCCCGCTGGGCCGGGCGACCAACAACGTGGCGGAACTGACCGCACTGGAGAGACTGCTCCAGGCCCTGGACCCGGCCGTACCGGCACAGGTGCGGATGGACTCCCAGTATGCGATGAAGGCGGTCACCACCTGGCTGCCGGGCTGGCGCCGCAAGGGCTGGAAGACCTCGGCCGGCACACCGGTGGCCAACCGTGATCTGGTGGTGCGGATCGACGAACTGCTGGCGGGACGGGACGTCGAGTTCGTCCACACCCCGGCCCACCGGGCGGACGGCGACCGGCTCAACGACGCCGCCGACCGCGCCGCGAGCCACAGCGCCCGCACTCAGCGGCCGATCGGCTCCGCAGCGGGGGACGACCTGCCGCCGCCTGAGCCCGGCACCGCCTCCGCCGGCGGACGTTCCCGTGCGGCGGGGGCGAAGCCGGCCCGGAGGCCCGGGTCCTCGGGCCGTTCCTCCGGAAGGTCGCTCAAGGCCCGCTTTCCGGGCCGGTGCCGCTGCGGCCGGCCGTACGCGAAGGGCGAGACGATCGCGAAGACCCCCGACGGCTGGGGCCACCCCACCTGCGCCGCCACCGGAGCGGGCGGGGCGTGAGACCGGTCGTCGGATGGCCCGGACGCCCGCGGGCTCCCCGGTGCCGCCCTATCGGGCGGTGCCGAAGGCCTGCGTCCAGTAGTGGCCGGGCTGGGCCAGGCCGACGCCGATCTCCTCGAACGAGCAGTTGAGGATGTTGCGCTTGTGGCCGGGACTGGACATCCAGCCGTCCATCACGCTCTCGGGAGTCCGGTAGCCGTAGGCGACGTTCTCGCCGTAGGTCCGCCACTCGTAGCCGGCCCGCTCGATCCGGTCTCCGGGACCGGAGCCGTCGGAGCCGGTGTGGGACATGTTCCGGTGGTCGGCCATGTCCTGGCTGTGGGCCTGGGCGGCCCCGGTCAGCTTCTCGTTCACCTTCAGAGGTGCGCATCCTGCCCTGGCGCGCTCGCTGTTGACGAGCTCCACGACGCGGGCCGCGGCATCGTCGGCCGGGGCGGGCGAGGAAGGCGCGGAAGGCGCGGAGGCATCGGGGGTGGGGGAGGCGCTCGGGGCAGTGGCGGGCGTCCGGGTCGTCTCCGCCGCGGGCCGCGAGGTCCACCGGTACTCCGGCGACCGTTCGCCGGAGTACCGGCTCTGCCAGGAGCGGTCCCGGTCGTCCGAGTACCGGTTCTGCCAGGAGCGGTCCCGGTCGTCGGCGGTCGCCGGCCGGTCCACGCATGCCAGGGCCGCGGTGGGCACTCCCAGGGCGGTCACGGCGAGGGCCGCGACGGATATCTTCCGGTAGCGCCTCGTTCTGCGGTGCTTGCTCATGTGTGACCCCAATCGTCGGATCGCGGATCCCCCCGGATGTGGACGACCCGCACGGCGCCCGCCTCTGAGCTGCGGGAACGCGGTGCGGGCCGTCATTGTCGGGACCGCTCGACGGGCGGGGCAACGAGCCTTGGTACTACGCCGGCTCGTAGGTTCCAGCGCCCCTTGTGCCCGGCACGGTCCCGTGCCGGGCGGGCGCCGGGGGTGGGCGGCGATGTCCTGTCGCTCCGTCAGGATCCGTCCCGTGCCGCCGTGCACGGGGGAACGCGCGAAGCGGGGCGCGGCCCGCAGAACCGTGTGCACGGTATGACCGTTTCGGGTGGGACGGATGCTCTATGTCCACCGGGCGCCACCTACTACCCGGTGGGTGTAGTACCGATATGTGCTGTGACGGATGTCACGGGAGTCTGTGCCGCGCGCCGGTCCGGCCGCCCGGGCGCGGGGGTGAGGCGCCGGTGCCGGACTCGTGGCGACCGGCCGGGCGTCACCGCGCGCGGTCGGCTCCATGTGCCCTGGTGTGTCGACATTCCTGGAGCAGGAGCAGGAGCCGGGGCGTGTTCGGGTCGAATGTGGGTGGCGGTGGGGGCGGCCATGGCCGGCGGCGCCCTCCGTGCCGCCGCCGAGCACCACGCCCTGCGTGCCGCCGAGGGGTCGCGGACCTGCAGGGAGGGTCTGGTCGAGGCGGTCCGCGATGTTCTGTGCACCGCGGTCTGCGCGTCTGGCCGGCGCCGTACGCGGGCGCTTCCCCTGCAGGGTCATCGGAAGTGTTACCGGGGGTAGCGTGCGCGGCACCCCTTGGTTTACATTCTGTCTAACAAGCGTGGGGGTGCCCCGGCAGGCCGCGGGACGCGGGAGCGGACCGGCGGCCGCCCCCGGCGCAGCGGGCGGACAGGGAACGTCGCACACGGTTCGAGGAGCGCACATGGCGAGCAGCACCGGCATTGTCCGACCGATGGGACGACCGGCGGAACACGACCGGCACGACGGGCAGGACGTCGCGCGCCGGCTGCTCGACTCGGCGGCGAGGCTGGCCTACGACCCGGCCGTCGAGGTGGACTGGGAGACGCCGCTGGACAAGGACTTCCACGGCACCAGCCCCGAGTGGAGCACCCTCTACGGCACCCCGTACTGGGACGAGCTGACCGAGGAGCAGCGCAAGGAGCTGACGCGGCAGGAGGCCGCCTCGGTGGCCAGTACCGGCATCTGGTTCGAGATGATCCTCCAGCAGATGGTGCTGCGCGACATCTACTCCAAGGACCCAACCAGCGCCGAGTTCCAGTGGGCGCTGACCGAGGTCGCCGAGGAGTGCCGGCACTCGATCATGTTCGCGCGCGGGGCCCGGAAGCTGGGCGCCCCGCCGTACCGTCCGCACCGGCTCGCCTTCGAACTCGGCCGGGCTTTCAAGACGCTGGCGTTCGGTGAGGCGGCGTACGCGGCGATCCTGGTCGCCGAGGAGGTCCTCGACGTCATGCAGCGCGACTGGATGCGCGACGAGCGGGTCGTGCCGTTCGTCCGCACCATCAACAACATCCATGTCGTCGAGGAGTCCCGGCACATGAAGTTCGCCCGCGACGAGACGCGCAAGCGCCTGGCGGGTGCCGGCCGGCTGCGCCGACGGATCCACGCACTGGTGATCTCGATCGCGGCCTACGTCATCGTCACCAGCATGGTGAACCGCAGGGTGTACGCCAACGCCGGGCTCGACGAGAAGCGCGCGGTGCGGGAGGCGAGGGCCAACGAGCACCACAAGGCGATGATGCGTTCCAGCTGCTCGGGCCTGATGGAGTTCCTCGCCTCGGCCGGCCTGCTGACGAAGCCCGCGCTGGTGTTCTACCGGCGCGCCGACCTCGTCTGAGACCGGGCGGGCCGTGACATGACTCACGTCATCACCCAGAACTGCTGCGGCGACGCCACCTGCGTCGCCGTCTGCCCGGTCAACTGCATCCATCCGACCCCGCAGGAGAGGGACTTCGGCAGCACGGAGATGCTGTACGTCGACCCGAGCGCCTGCATCGACTGCGGCGCCTGCGCGGACGCCTGCCCGGTGGACGCGATCCTCCCGGAGGACCGGCTCTCCCGGGCGCAGCGGGAGTACGCCGCCGTCAACGCGGCGTACTTCGAGGACCGCGAGAGCCGCGCGGACGGCGGGCAGAGTCCCGAACCCGCCGACCACGGACCGAACTTCCACGCCTGGGGCAGGCCGACGTTCGAGCGAACCCTGCCCTCCGACTTCGCGCCGCTGCGGATCGCGGTCGTCGGCACCGGCCCGGCCGGCATGTACGCCGCCGAGGACCTGCTGCTCCACACAGGCGCCGAGGTGACCCTCATCGACCGGATGCCGGTGGCCGGCGGCCTCGTGCGCTACGGGGTGGCCCCCGATCACCCGGGGACCAAGGGGGCCGGGGACACCTTCGCGCGGCTGTACGCGCACCCGCGGGTCCGGATGTACCTGGGTCTTGAGGTGGGCGGGGACGTCACCGCCGAGGAACTCGCCGCGCACCACGACGCGGTCGTCTACGCCGTCGGAGCCCGCGCCGGCCGCCGCCTGGGTATCCCGGGCGAGGACCTGCCCGGAAGCATCTCCGCGACCACGCTCGTCGCCTGGTACAACGCCCATCCGGAGACCGCCCCGGACGCCGTCGACCCGTGCGCCGATCGAGTGGCCGTGGTGGGCAACGGCAATGTCGCCCTCGACACCGCCCGGATCCTGACGGCTGATCCGGAGGAACTGGCCGGCACCGACATCGCCGCCCACGCGCTCGGCGCGCTGCGTGCCGGAAAGGTGCGGGAGGTGGTCCTCCTCGGACGCCGGGGGCCGGCGGACGCGGCGTACACCAGGCCGGAACTGCTCGCCCTGAAGCATCTGCCGGGTGTGGAACTGATCGTGGACGACCACGACCCCCGCATCGCCGGGGGCATCGACGCGGCCGGGCCGGGGGACAAGGCGGCCGTACTGCGCGGCGTCTCCCGGCAGGCGGTGGACTGGTCCCTCCCGCCCGCACCGGGGCGGCGCATCGTGCTGCGCTTCCACAGCGCGCCGGTGGAGGTGCTCGGCGACGGGCGCGTGCGGGCGGTGCGCGCCACGGCGGCGGAAGGGGAGCTGGAGATACCGGCCGGCCTGGTGGTACGGGCGGTCGGCTACCGCGGCGCGCCGGTTCCCGGGCTGCCCTTCGACGAGGCCACCGGCACCGTCCCGCACGAGGGCGGGCGTGTGACCGGGCGGCCGGGGACGTACGTCGTGGGCTGGATCAAGCGAGGGCCCTGGGGCGGCATCGGAGCCAACCGCGCCTGCGCGGCCGAGACGGTCGGCACCCTGCTCGCCGACGCGCTCGACGGCGCCCTGCCCGCGCCCGAGCACGGTGCGAGGGCCTTCCGCGGACTGGCGAGAGGCCGCAACCGCCGCCTGGTCGACGCCCGCGGCCAGGCCGCGATCGACCGGGTGGAGGTGGCCCGCGGGCTGCGGGCCGGGCGGCCCCGGGAGAAGCTGGCCACCGTCCCCGAACTGGTGGCGGCGGCCCGCGGCCGTCGGCGGTTTCCGGGCTGAAACACCCGTCCCGCTCCGGGCTCCCGGTCCGGAGCGGGACGGGTGGCGGCCCCGGACCGGTGGTGGCGGCCCCTTTGTGGAAAGCGTCAGGGAGCGGGCCGCCGCCCGCGGCCGGTCCTGGCCTCGAGGGCGTGCAGAACGGCCACCATGTCGCGCTCGCCGTGCCCCAGGGCGACCGTCTCGCCGAAGAGGGTGTGGCAGACGTCCAGCAGGGGAGAGGCCAGGCCGGCCTCCCGGGCCGCCTCGTAGATCAGCCGGTTGTTCTTCAGGACGTCCAGGGCGGCGGCCTGGACGCCGAAGTCGCGCGCCAGCAGTTTGGGCGCCTTCATGCGGGAGACGCCACTGGCCATCGGGCCGGCGTCGAGCACGTCCAGGAACAGCCGCCGGTCCAGGCCGTGGCGGTCGGCGAAGTGGAACGCCTCGGTGAAGCCGGTGACCATGGTGATCAGGAACAGGTTCACCGAGAGCTTCATCAGCAGCGCGTTCGGAGCGGGCCCGCACACGAAAACCTCTCGGCACATCGGCCGCAGCAGCGGGCGTACCTGCTCCACGGCCGCCGGCTCCCCGGCCACCATCGCCACCAACTGCCCCGCCTCGGCGGGCACGCGCGAGCCGGATACGGGGGCCTCGACGTAACCGCCGCCGGCCGCGCGGACGTCGGCTTCCAGCCCGTGCGAGTAGTGGGGCGAGGTCGTCCCCATGTGCACGATCGTGCGCCCGGCGACGTGCGAGGCGAAGTCCGGTGTGCCGCGGCCCAGTACGGCGTCCGTCGCCGCCTCGTCGGCCAGCATCAGGAAGACGGTGCCGGCGCGATCGAAGACCTCGGAGGGGCTCGCCGCCACCTCGGCCCCGGCCGCGCGCAGCGGTTCGCTTCTGGCGGCGGTGCGGTTCCAGACGATCGGCGCCGCCTCGGTGCGGGCCAGATTCAGCGCCATGGGCTGCCCCATGACGCCGAGGCCGATGAAACCCACGTCCACCCTGTGCCGCCCTTCCGGCCGGAGGGCCGTGGCCCTCACCGGCCTGCCGGTCCTGCTGTCCATGACAGCCGTCATAGTAGCGGTCGTTATGACGTGTGTCATAGCCGCGACGCGGGCGCGAGCCGGTTCGGGGCGGAACGCGTGAGACCTCTCCCGTACCGGGCGGTCGGGGCGGTACCGATAGGCTGGTCGGACCGGCGGGGCGAGTGCCGCCCGCCCGGTTCGCCAGGGGATCGGAGGTCGGCGATGGCGGTTTCCCGGCGGGGACCGCGCGAGCGGATGGTCTTCAGCGCGGCCCAGCTCATCCGGCGCGACGGGGTCGCCGCGACCGGCGTGCGCGACATCGTCGCGCACGCGCAGGCCCCGAGAGGATCGCTGCGGCACTACTTCCCGGGCGGCAAGGAGCAGCTCGTCAACGAGGCCGTGGAGTGGGCCGGCCGCTACGCGGCCAAGCGCGTGGCCCGCTTCCTGGCCGAGATGCCCGAGCCGTCGCCGAGTCGCCTGTTCGAGGCGATGGTGCGCCAGTGGACCGACGAGTACCGGTCGGCCGGTTTCGCGACGGGCTGCCCCGTCGTCGCCGCGACGGTGGACCGGGCCGGCTCCGCCGAGTCCACCAGGGAGACCGCCGCCGCCGCGTTCGCCGCCTGGAACCGCCCGGTGGCGCGGGCGCTGACGGAGATGGGCGTGCCGGCCGGGCGGGCCACCTCGCTGGCGACCCTGATGATCAGCTCGCTGGAGGGGGCGATCGTCATCGCCAGGGCCGAGCGCGACGTACGCGCCCTTGAGACCGTGGCGCGGGAGCTCGGCCCCCTCCTGGACGCCGGCGCCGCCCCGCGGGACTGACGCCCCGCCGGGAGGAGCGACCCGACCGATCCCCGGCCTGCCGGGCCGAAATTCCCGGACGGTCCCGTTGTGTGCCCGGGCGGCCCGGAAGAGGCGGACGTGAACGCATCGTGACCTGGCATCAGCTGTGCCACCTCCGCATCGCTGCCGCATCACCGCCGTATCCGCCGCCATGTCCGCCGCCGCACCGGCCGGCAGGCGCCGGGAGACCGGGCGGTGGTGGTGGCGGGGCGTAGCGTGGGCATACGGAGACCGGGGCCGACGCGTGCCCGGTACGGCGAAGGGAGTGCACACCATGGCGACCGCGCAGCGCATGGTGGTCATCGGAGGCAACGCGGCGGGCATGTCGGCCGCCTCGCAGGCACGCAGACTGAAGCGGCCCGGGGAGCTGGAGATCATCGCCCTCGAACGGGGCGGCTATGCCTCCTACTCCGCCTGCGGCATCCCCTACTGGGTCGGCGGCGATGTCCCGGTCGCCGGCGACCTGATCGCACGGACTCCCGAGCAGCACCGCGAGCGGGACATCGACCTGCGGCTGCACACCGAGGTCACCGAGCTCGACGCGGGAGGCTGCCGCGTCCGCGTCCGCGGCGGCGACGGCCCCGGGGAGTGGCTGGGCTACGACCACCTGGTCATCGCCACCGGCGCCCGCCCCCTGAGCCCGGGCCTGCCCGGCATCGACGCGCCGGGTGTGCACGGCGTGCAGACCATGGACGACGGCAGGTCCCTGCTGGAGGCCCTGGAGGAGACCGAGGCGGCGCGCACCCCGCGGCGCGCGGTCGTGGTCGGCGCCGGCTACATCGGTGTGGAGATGGCCGAGGCGCTGGTCCGCCGCGGTTACCGGGTCACGGTGCTGGACCGGGCCGAGGAGCCGATGACCACGCTGGACCCCGACATGGGCCGGCTCGTGCGCGAGGCGATGATCGGTATGGGCATCGAGACGGTCACCGAAGCCGTCGTCACCGCGGTCCGCACCGGCGAGGACGGCCGGGTGCGGGCGGTCGCCACCGAGGACGCCGAGTACGAGGCCGACCTGGTGGTCCTCGGGCTGGGCGTGCGGCCCGAGACCGGGCTCGCACGCGAGGCGGGACTGCCGCTGGGGGAGTCCGGCGGCCTGCTCACCGATCTGGCGATGCGGGTACGGGGACGGGAGAACGTCTGGGCGGGGGGAGACTGCGTCGAGGTCCTGGACCTCGTCTCCGGCCGCGATCGCCACATCGCACTGGGCACGCACGCCAACAAGCACGGCCAGGTCATCGGCGCCAACATCGGCGGCGGCTACGCCACCTTCCCCGGCGTCGTCGGCACGGCCGTCAGCAAGGTCTGCGACCTGGAGATCGCCCGCACCGGCCTGCTGGAGAGCCAGGCCAGGTCCGCGGGACTGCGGTTCGTGACCGTGACGATCGAGTCGACCAGCCGCGCCGGCTACTATCCGGGCGCCGCGCCGATGCATGTGAAGATGCTCGCCGAGCACCGCACGGGGCGCCTGCTGGGTGTGCAGATCGTCGGGCGCGAGGGTGCGGGCAAACGCGTGGACGTGGCCGCGGTCGCCCTGTCGGCGTCGATGACGGTCGAGCAGATGACGTCCCTGGACCTGGGATACGCGCCGCCGTTCTCCCCGTTGTGGGACCCGGTGCTGGTGGCGGCCCGGAAGGCGACCGCGGCGGTGCGCCGGGCCGGTACGCGCTGACGGCGCGCCGGCACACCGGACCCGGTGACGCGCGGGTTCCGCCCGTCCCCGCGCGTCACCGGGGCGGAGACCGGGCTCGGACCGGCTGCCGGGCGAAGAGTTCCGGATGGCCGCACCCGGGGCAGAGGTGGGTGTCGATCCGCCACCGGGGGCGGCTCATGCGCCCGGCGCCACCGAACACGCCGTGCTCCAGCGGTCCGGTGCTCCAGCGTGCGTAACCGCGCGAACTCTCGCCCGCGTCATCGGTGAATCCCGGCTCCAGGCCGGTCACGCCGCACTGAGCGCACTTCACGGTGTCCGCCGCGGGAGTTCAACGAGCCGTTGCGGGGGCCGGCCGAGAGGCGGGGGCCGGCCCCGGCACCCCTCCTGACCTGGAGCGGCCTCCGCGTGCGAGCTTGTCATGACAGTGGCATAAGATGCGCGCACCATTCATGATTTTCCCCCAGAGGATGTACGTGTCATGACAATCCGTGCGCCGTTCCGCTCTCCGCGCGGCATATCCGCCGCCGTCGCCCTGCTCGCGATCGGGGCCGCGGGGTGCTCCGACCTCGTCGACAGTGCCAAGAACGGCGCGACGAAGGCGGCCCGCCAGCGGTCGGTGTTCTCGCTGTCCACCGGAGACTGCTACAACCCGAACAGCAGGAAGATCGAGGGTGAGGCGTTCGCCATCGAGCTCGTGCCGTGCGGCGAGCCGCACCGGAGCCAGGTCGTCGGCGAGTTCGACATCGACGAGAAGGGGGAGTTCCCCGGCGACGAGGCGGTCACGGCGATCGCCGACGAGCGGTGCCCGGGGGAGGCGGGCGAGTTCGCCCCGGACACCTGGGTGCTGCCCGAGGGGGTCGGTCTCTACTACTACACTCCCACCGCGGAGAGCTGGGCCACCGGCGACCGGGCCGTGAGCTGCACCTACACCAAGGAGTCGGGCGAGTTCACCGGTTCGCTGAAGGCCGGTGCCAAGTCGCTGAAGCCGGATCAGAAGACCTACCTCGACGGTGCGAACGCCGTCTACGACGCCCTGTGGGCGAACCAGCCCGAGGCGGAGAACGTCGAGGAGGACCTCGAGGGCTACAAGGCGCAGGCCGACGCCGTCGCCACCGCCCTCGACGCGCACCTCGACGGTCTGCGGGGTATCGAGGGGGCGGAGACCGGCAAGCTCCGCGCCCGGCTGGAGAAGGCCGCCGGCCATTGGAAGGACGCCGCGAAGGCCGGCGACGCCGACGCGTTCTACGTCGCCTACGATCCCGCCTTCACCGGCCTGGACCCGAACGACACGGTCGCCGCCCGCAAGGAGCTCGGCCTGGCCACCACCGTCCCGGCCGACGACGCCGAGGTCTGGGCGGGCTGACCCCTCGCAGGCCGCCTTGTGAGAGGGCTGCGGTGCCGGTCGACAGCGGCCGGCCCCGCCACCCGGCCGGGGCCGCCGCCGGGACCGTGCCGATTGACGGATTGGGGCGCGCCACGGCTGGGCAGGGAGTTTGCAGCGTGTCATGAGCACGCTCAACCCCCCACAAGGAGGACGACCATGCACGTCCGCACACTCGTCCGCGGCTTCACCGCTGCCCTGGCCGCCACCTTCGCACTGGCCGGCGGTCAGGCCGCCGCCGCGCCGGCCGCACCCGTCGCCGAGGACCGCGCCCTCGCCCCGCGGATCCTCACCTACGACGCGAGCGCGGCGGCGGAGTTCAGGGCCGCGGTCGACCGGGGCGCGGCGATCTGGAACGAGAGCGTCGACGCCGTCGAGCTGAGGCCGGTGGCGGCCGGGCAGCGTGCCAACATCCGGATCCTCGCCGACAACGGCTGGCCTCGCGCCTACACCTATTCGCTGGGCAACGGAATCGTGTACATCGGCCGCCAGGCCGTCGACCAGGGCTACAACACCGTTCGCATCTCCTCCCACGAACTGGGTCACATCCTGGGCCTGCCGGACCGCAAGCCCGGCCCCTGCTCGAGCCTGATGTCCGGTTCCAGCGCCGGGATCGCGTGCACGAACCCCTATCCGAACGCGGCGGAGAAGGCGGAGGTCGAAAACGACTTCGGCGGAACGTTCGCCTGGCCGGCCGGGGTGCCGCGCAATGTGATGACCGTGGACTGACGAACCGCGGCGGGGCGCCCCCGGCACCCCGCCGCGGTCGGGAGGGCCCCGGCGCGCACCCGTGAGGGTGCGCGCCGGGGCCCTCCGTCCTCACCGGTGTCCCGGGGGCGGCGTTTCCGTCCCCGGTCAGCGGTCGCCGTGGCGGATCAGGGAACGGACCATGCGGCAGGTCGCACCGGAGGGCGGGTGGACGCCGATCTGCTCGGCCGTGGTGCGGATCCTGCGGTCGGAGGCCTGCTCCGGGCGGTGGACGCCGGTGTCGAGCAGGGCTATGGCCAGGCGCATGGCCTTCAGGCGGCGGTTGTGCGAGACGTACCACTCGCGGGGCCGGCCGGCCGGTAGCGGCTTCTTCGGCAGGGTGGTCAGGGTCGTCAGCGCGGTGGTGGCGGGTGTGGTCGGGACCTTCGAACGGTGCTCGGCGGCGAGCGCGGCAGAGGTCATCGGCTTCCTCCTGGGGGTGGTCGTCCGGCCGTCTCGATCTTCCTTCCATTTTACTGCGAACCACTGACAAAAGAGCTGGTCAAAAGGGGAGTGGGGGCTTCGGAGTGCCGTGTCCGCAGGTCATGCGGCGGTCCGGGGGCGGTGGCGGTCCGGGCGTCGGAGCCGGCGGGACTTTCCGCCCGATAGGTATTGATTTATCGACAATATGTGCCTAGTCTCTGACTCAGGACAGATTTCGAACATGGATTCGAACTGAAGCTTCGGCCGCGTGGGTGCACGTCTTGCCGGGCCGGGACCGCGTCCCGCCACCCCCGAGCCCACCCCGAACCGCCGTCGAATGCGCCAGAGGAGATATGGCGTGAGCACCTTCACCTTCACCCCCGCCACCAAGGAGCAGGCCAAGGCCCGCATCGCCCTCACCGGGCCGACCGGATCGGGCAAGACCTACACCGCGCTCATCACCGGCACCGCGATCGGCGACCGGGTGGCCCTCGTCGACACCGAGCACGGCAGCGCGTCCAAGTACGCCGACGAGTTCGCCTTCGACACCCTCCAGCTCACCTCGTTCGAGCCCACCGGGCTCATCGACGTCCTCGCGGTCGCCGCCCACGAGGGCTATGACACCGTGATCGTCGACTCGCTCTCGCACTTCTGGTCCGGTGCGGGCGGAGTGCTCGAACAGGTCGACAACGCCGCGAAACGCTACGGGACGGGCAGCAGCTTCGCAGCCTGGAAGGAGACCCGACCCATGGAGCGGGCGATGATCGACGCCCTGCTCGCCTATCCGGGCCACCTCATCGTCACCATGCGCACCAAGACCGAGTACGTCGTAGAGACCGACGACCGCGGGCGCAAGGTGCCGCGCAAGGTCGGGCTCAAGCCCGAGCAGCGGGAGGGCATCGAGTACGAGTTCGACATCGTCGGCGACCTCGACCACGAGAACACCCTGGTGATCTCCAAGTCACGGGCGAAGCCGTTGTCCGGGCTGGTGATCCGCAAACCGGGCACGGAGTTCGCCGGCTCCGTCCTCGACTGGCTCAACGCGGGCAAGCCCACCCCGAGCGCGTCCGACTACCTCGCCACCGTCACCGCCCCGAACACCACCTACGAGGAACTCCGCGCCCTCTACGAGGAGGCCCGCCGGCACAACCTGCTCGCCGCCGCCGTCCTGGACCCGGCGGGGGAGCCCACCACACTGGGCGACCTCATCGTGCGCCGCGGGACCGAGGCGAGGAAGGAGGCCGGGAAAGCCGGGGAGACCCGGAAGGAGACCGAGCGGAAAGCCGTGGCGGCATGAACCTCAAGGAGCACGCGGCCAGGGTCGCCGTACTCAAGGTGCTGCGCGACGCGGTGGAGGAGCAGTACCAGGCCACACGCCGCGAGGTCCTCGACGAACTGCGCGCGGCCCGCGAGGAGTACGCGCTGAAGTCGATACGGGTGACCCTGCGGGACGGCACGCCCATCGCCACCATCACGCTCATCGACCCCAAGCCGGAGGTCGTGGTCGCCGACGAGGACGCCTTCACCACCTGGGTTGCCGAGAACCACCCGGACGAAGTGGAGACGCTCGTCCGGGTGCGTCCCAGCTGGCGCAGGCAGTTCACCGCCCGGCTCACCGCCTGGCCGGGGCCGGCCACCGACCCGCACACCGGAGAGGTGGTCCCGGGCCTGGAAACGGCCCCGCCGCCGGAGCCGCGCTCGTTCAGCCTCCGGCCCGTGCCGGGCGGAACGGAGCAGGTCGCCCGGGCCTGGCGCACCGGTGAGATCGACCTGCCCCGGCTGCTCACCCTCGACAGCGGTGAAGGGCGTGGCGAGGTCCGGGGCGAGGAGCGATGACCCCCGGCACCGCGCGTCCACGGCGTGCCCGCCCGGCACCCGCCGCACACCCGCCGCACGAGAGGAGCCACCCATGGCCGGTGAGCCCGTCATCACCGTCGTCGGCAACCTGACCGACGACCCCGACATCCGCACCACCCCTTCCGGAGACACGGTCACCCACTTCACCGTCGCCTCCACGCCCCGCACCTTCGACCGGCGGAGCAACGAGTGGAGGGACTCCGCCGAGACGCTGTTCCTGCGCTGCTCGGCCTGGCGGCAGGAGGCGGAGCACGCCGCCGAGTCCCTCACGCGCGGTACGCGCGTCATCGTCCAGGGCCGACTGCGCCAGCGGACTTTCGAGACCCGCCAGGGCGAGAAGCGCACCGTGGTGGAGTGCGAGGTGGACGAGGTCGGCCCCTCCCTGCGGTTCGCCAGCGCGACGGTCGTCAGGGGCCCGCGTACGGGCGCCCCCGCCGGCGACCGCTTCGGCGCCGCACCGGCGGCCGACGGCCCGCCCGGCCGGGACGGCGGCGAGCGGCACGCACCCGGGGAGAGTGGACTCCCCTTCTGACCGCGGCGGTCCTCCACGAGACCGCGGAACCCGGCGCCGCGTCGGCGGGCGGCCGTACCGACACCTCAAGCCGCCCGCCGCGACGGCGCAACCCGACCCACCGAGGTGGACCCAGTGAAAGAAAAGGACCGCGAGAAGGCGCTCGACGCCGCGCTCGCACAGATTGAACGGCAGTTCGGCAAGGGCGCGGTGATGCGCCTGGGCGACGGGGCGTGGGACCCCATCGAGGCCATTCCGACCGGGTCGACCGCTCTGGACGTCGCCCTGGGCGTGGGGGGCCTGCCGCGGGGCCGGGTGGTGGAGGTCTACGGACCGGAGGCCTCCGGCAAGACCACCCTGACCCTGCACGCGGTGGCCAACGCCCAGCGGATGGGCGGCACGGTCGCCTTCGTGGACGCCGAGCACGCGCTGGACCCGGAGTACGCCAAGCGGCTCGGGGTGGACGTGGACTCCCTGATCCTGTCCCAGCCCGACAACGGCGAGCAGGCGCTGGAGATCACCGACATGCTCATCCGTTCCGGGGCGCTGGACCTGATCGTGATCGACTCGGTGGCCGCGCTGGTGCCGCGCGCGGAGATCGAGGGCGAGATGGGCGACTCGCACGTGGGTCTGCAGGCCCGGCTGATGAGCCAGGCGCTGCGCAAGATCACCGGCGCGCTCAGCCAGTCCAAGACCACCACCGTCTTCATCAACCAGCTCCGCGAGAAGATCGGGGTGATGTTCGGTTCGCCGGAGACGACCACCGGTGGCCGGGCGCTGAAGTTCTACGCCTCGGTGCGGCTGGACATCCGCCGGATCGAGACGCTCAAGGACGGCACGGAGGCGGTGGGCAACCGCACCCGGGTGAAGGTGGTCAAGAACAAGGTGGCTCCGCCGTTCAAGCAGGCGGAGTTCGACATCCTCTACGGGGTGGGGATCAGCCGGGAGGGCGGGCTGATCGACATGGGGGTGGAGCACGGCTTCATCCGCAAGTCGGGCGCCTGGTACACCTACGAGGGCGACCAGCTCGGGCAGGGCAAGGAGAACGCCCGCAACTTCCTGCGCGACAACCCCGATCTGGCCGACGAGATCGAGAAGAAGATCAAGGAGAAGCTCGGCATCGGAGCACGGCCGGAGGCGGAGAGCGGGGCGGAACCCGAGGCGGACGCCATCCGCACCCTCGCCGCCGGGCTTTGACCCTCCGCGCCGGCATCCCTCCGCGCCGGCGTTCCGCCCCCCATCTGCTCGGGAGCCGTGACTTCCCGGTGTGACGGTCTGAACCGGATCACCGGGGCAGGACGAGGGGGGGAGCGGCTGCGCGGACTCTGGCGGAGGTACCGGACGCGGCGGCCCGGGGGCGGTTCCCGCCGCCGGACGGAGGTACGACCGTGGTGCCGCGGCCGAACCGCCGCGACACCGGAGTGATCGCGTTCACCGCGCACTCCGTGGTGTTCACCGGCGGGGACCCCCGGTGGGTCCACGGCATGCCGGCGGCCGTGGAGTGCGACGAGCCGGCGGCCACCATGAACCCCGTTTCCTGGCCGCGTTCATGACGCGCACCGGGCGGTCGGCCGGCACGGTCGACCTGCTGACGGTGGCCCGCTCCCTGCCGGGCGCCCCTCCGCTGGAACTGCGCGAGATCGCCGATCCGGACCACCCGCGGGTGGCCCGGGCGCGTGAGCGCCGTGACGGTGTGCGGGTGTGGGCGGCCGCCGGCGGATTGGTCGTCCTCGGCCGGGGCGTGGCGGGCCGCTGGGAGGTGGCGGTCGAGGCGGACGAGGGGGTGCGGCACCGGGGGCTGGGCCGGACGCCGGCGAGGGCCGCCCGGCACCTCGTGCCGGACGGGGAGCCGCTCTGGGCCCAGCAGGCGGCGGGCAACGCGCGCGGCGTGCGGGCCTTCCAGACGGCCGGGTTCCGGCCGGCGGGAGCCGAGGTACTGCTCACCGCGCGGTAGGGGTGCCTCCCCGCGGCGCCGGGTCCCGGGTCCCCGCGGTGCCGTCGGCGCCCGCGGGGGCTTTCGCGCGTTCCAGCTCGCGGAGGACGCGGGTCAGATCGCCGGGTGCGGGAGGCTCCGCCTCCCCGGCCCGCCACCGCCGGAAGCCCCCGTGCCCGGGCGGAACCTCATGACTTCCTTAGGGCTTCCTGAAGAAGCCCTCACCGGGCGCCCCGCAGGTCCCGGACCTGCCTAGGCTCTCGCTCGACCCCCTCCAGGGATCCCGGCAGGCGCGGTCGCGCCTGCCGGGATCCTTCTCCGGGCCGACCGACTCCCCGACCGACCCCCGAGGTATCTTCCGCATGAGCTCCCGCAGGGCCGACCGTTCCCGCCAACGCGCCCACGCCCGTCCCAAGGGCGCCCCGCCGGCGCGCAACATCGTTCTCGCGCTCAGCGTGGTCACCATGGCGGCGGGCGCCGGCCTCACCGTGGCCGCGGGCGGGGGACAGGACGGACCGGCCGACCGTGTGGCGGCGGACGCGGCCGGCACCGCGCCCGGCACGGAGGGCGGGACCGCCGGCGGCGCGTCCCTTCCCGCCTCGTCCGGCCCGCAGGAGAGTACGTCCGCCTCGCCCGGTGCCGGGAAGTCCGGGAAGACCGCACGCAGCGCCGCCCCCTCCGCGCCCGCGTCCGGCTCCGCCCCGGACCCCGCCGGGGGAGCGGAGCCGGACAGGGCGGTCGGGCGGGAGCGGGACCAGGGCCGGAAGGGCGGCTCCGAAGACACCGCCGGGTCCGGTGGCGGGGAACACGCCTCCGGCGCCACCGGTGCGGACGCGGCGCCGGAGGACAGCGGGCCACAGGCGCAGGTGCTCGAGCTCGTCAACAGGGAACGGGCCGCCGCCGGTTGCCGCCCGGTCACCGCCGACGCCCGGCTGGCACGGGCCGCGGACGGCTACAGCGACACCATGGCCGCGTCCGGCGTGCTGTCCCACACGGGGCCCGACGGTTCCACGATGGCCGACCGGGTCGAGGCGGCCGGGTACGCCTGGAGCAACCTGGGCGAGAACATAGCCCAGGGACAACCGGACGCCGCCTCGGTCATGAACGCGTGGATGAACAGCCCCGGCCACCGCGCGAACATCCTCAACTGCGCCCTCGAGGAGCTGGGGGTCGGCGTCCACTTCGGTGACGGCGGCCCGTGGTGGACCCAGAACTTCGGCACCGGCCGATAGCGGCGCGACGCCCGCGGGCATGAAAGCGGGCACGAAAGAGGTCCGGCCCCGGTGCGGGATGCACCGGGGCCGGACCTTCCAGTAGCGGGGACAGGATTTGAACCTGCGACCTCTGGGTTATGAGCCCAGCGAGCTACCGAGCTGCTCCACCCCGCGGCGGTGCCACCACTGTACGGCACGCCACGGCCCCCGGTGAAACGGGCAGGCCCGGAAGGGACTTCAGTCCGCGCCCGCGGGGCGCCCCGGCCGGGTGCGCACGGTGGCGCCGGCGCAGGCGATCACGGCGATGCCGCCGAGGACGGTGGACCAGGTGATCTGCTCGCGCAGGAACAGCGCGGCCCAGCAGATACTCATCACGGGCTGGACGAGCTGCACCTGGCCGACCTGCGCCATCGGGCCGATCGCGAGTCCGCGGTACCAGGCGAAGAAACCGAGGAACATGCTCACCACCCCGAGGTAGGCGAACGCGGACCACTCGGCCCAGGTCCCGGCCGGAGGGCGCGACGAGACCGAGAGGACGGCGAGGCCCGCCATGAGCGGTGCGGAGAGCACGAGAGCCCAGGAGATGGTCTGCCAGGCGCCGAGCTCGCGGGCGAGGATCCCGCCCTCCGCGTAGCCGGTGCCGGCCGCCGCGACGGCGCAGAGCAGGAGCAGGTCGGACCAGTGGAGCCCGCCGAACCCGCCTCCCCGGAGAGAGGCGAACACGACCGCGGCGGCCGCGCCGACGGCCGCCATGACCCAGAACGGGGCCGGAGGGCGTTCGTGCCCGCGGAGTACGGCCATCACCGCGGTCGCGGCCGGCAGGAGCGCGATCACGACGGCGCCGTGGCCGGCCGAGGCGGTGGTCAGGGCGTAGGAGGTCAGCACGGGGAAGCCGACGACCACACCGCCGGCGACGACCGCCAGGCGGCCCCACTGGGCACCGCGGGGCGGACGCTGCCTGGTGACGACCAGCGCGGCCGTCGCCAGCAGCGCGGCGACCACCGCACGACCGGAGCCGACGAACAGCGGTGACATCCCGCCGCCCTCGACGGCGAACCGGGTGAACGGGACGGTGAACGAGAACGCTCCGACCCCGAGCAGCCCCCACCCGAGACCGGTGTGGGACGGGGATAGCGCCCGGGCTTCAAGGAGAGTAGCGCTACTGTTGTCTGTCATGGACAACGATAGCAGTTCGCGGATCGTCGCCGATCTCCGCGAATGGATCGCATCGGCCGCCCCGGGTGCGAGACTGCCCTCCACACGCACACTGGTCGCCCGTTACGGGGCGAGCCCCGTAACGGTCCAGAAGGCGCTGCGGGCCCTGGCGGCGCAGGGGACGGTGGAGAGCCGCCCCGGCGTGGGGACCTTCGTCCGCGCGATCCGCGAGGCCCGCCCCAACGACTACGGGTGGCAGACCGCGGCGCTCGGATCACCGCGCAACCGCGCACCGCGGCTTTCCACGGCACTGCGGACCACCCCGAACGACGTGATCGCGCTTCATTCGGGCTATCCGGACCGGGAGTTGCTGCCCGAGCGCCTGGTCCGGGCCGCGTTCACCCGTGCGGCCCGCGGTGACGCCGCCGTCAGCCGCCCCCCGGCCGCGGGACTGCCCGAACTCCAGGCGTGGTTCGCCGCCGAACTCGCCACCGCGACACCGGCCGGCACCACGCCGCCGACACCGGGCGACGTCGTCGTCTTCCCCGGCAGCCAGAGCGGACTGGGCACCGCCTTCCGCGCCCTCGTCGGCGCGGGCCGCCCAC
Source organism: Streptomyces shinuiensis (assembly GCF_043660855.1). NCBI lineage: Bacteria > Bacillati > Actinomycetota > Actinomycetes > Kitasatosporales > Streptomycetaceae > Streptomyces > Streptomyces shinuiensis. Next base: position 5,631,377 of record NZ_JBIHML010000001.1, read on the forward strand.
TGCTGGCGGAGTCACCCACCTACTGGGGCGCGATCCTCGCCGCCGCACAGACGGGCGTACAGATCGTGCCCGTTCCCAGCGGGGCGCACGGGCCCGACCCGGAGGAACTGGCCCGGGCGTTCGAGCGGACCGGGGCGCGCGCGTTCTACGCCCAGCCGAACTTCGCCAACCCCACCGGCGCCCGGTGGTCACCCGGTCTGGCCGACCGGGTCCTCGGCACCGTCCGCGGGCACGGGGCGTTCCTGATCGAGGACGACTGGGCGCACGACTTCGGCATCGGCGCCGAGCCGGTCCCGGTCGCAGCCCGGGACGACGGCGGGCACGTCGTCTACCTGCGCTCCCTGACCAAGAGCGTCTCCCCGGCCGTCCGCATCGCCGGGGTCGTCGCCCGGGGCCCGGCCCGGACGCGCATCCTCGCCGACGCCCAGGCCGAGTCGATGTACGTCAGCGGTGTCCTCCAGACCGCCGCACTCGACGTCGTCACCCAGCCCGCCTGGCGCACACATCTGCGCAACCTCCGCCACCAGCTCGCCGCCCGCCGGGACCTCCTCGTCGCGTCACTGCGGGAGCACGTGCCCACCGCCCGCCTCGAAGCGGTGCCGCAGGGAGGGCTGAACATCTGGGTCCGGCTGCCGGACGCCACCGACCTGGCACGGCTCGTACGGGACTGCGAGAGCGACGGAGTCCTCGTCGCCCCCGGCGGCGAATGGTTCCCCGCCGAGCCGACCGGAGCCTACCTCCGGCTCAACTACTCGGGACCGGACCCCGGCGCCTTCCCCGACGGTGCGCGCGCCGTCGGACGGGCGCTCGCGCGGCAGCGTACGCGGTAGGGTCCGCCCGGGACGCCTGCGGGGGCGCGCACATCCCGATCCGCCGCCCCGGTCCCGGCGCCAGGCGAAGGCCCCCTTCCGGAGGAGTCCGATGGCGGCGACCGAAACGGATCTCGTGCCGGAGCGGTTCGTCTCCGGCATACGGCCGGCGGTGCCGACGGCGGCCGTCCGGGCGCACGGTTCACCCGCGATGGGCGACTTACGGCCGGGACGCAGCGCCCTCGACCTCATCGCGGTGGTCGAAGGGCCCTGGACGGCGAGCACCGAGAACGGCTGACCGGCATTCACCGAAGGCTGCCGAAGGAGGAGCCGGCAGCGGCCTGGCCGTACTGCTCCCACATGGCCGAGGCGGCGCTCTCCGACGCCGAGGCCGCCCATGTCAGGCGCACGGCACGCTTGTGGAGCACCCGGTCACACCGGTCACCCGACGACGGGAGCCGCCCGGCGGCGGCCCCACCCTCCACGACCCGCCGCCGGAACTGCTCCCACCGCTCGCCCCGGGGCGGTGGGAGGAGTTCATCCGGCGCGACCCGGCGGAGTTCTGGCTCCCGGCCACGGCCAGACCGCGGCTCTGGCTCCGGGACGTATGGGTGGATCTGTGTCTACTTGTCCTGGCCCGCGCCACCGTGACGCTGCGCGACGGGCGGTTGATCACGAAAGGCGAGGCCCTGGCGGAACTGCCGGCGCTCGGTGCGCCCGCGGACGTGGTCCGCGGCACCCGCGAGCGCCGGTACGCCGATCCCGGACCGATCGGCCCTCTGCGGCGTGTCCGCCGGGCGATGCGGGCCCGTGCCCTCTTACGGCGCGGCATCGAACGCGCCCCGGCCGCGGGCGCGGGGCCCGAGCGGTCACCGTAGTCCCCGCCGGCGCGGTCATCCGCCCGAGCGCCGGCCGAGGCTCTGCTCCGCTGCCGCCGCCGGGACCCGGACGAAGGCCCGGCAGTCCATCCGGGTGCAGCCGGTGTCCGCCGGATGCCGGAGTGCCCCGTGTGAGCGGGCGGCGGCGGGGGCACCGATCCCGCATGCGCAACGCGATCACCGAAGCGACCGGGAACACCGGCCCCACCGCCGAAGGCCGCCCGCGTGCCGAGGGCGCGTACGGCGGTGCCGACCCGGCCCGGCGCCCACCCACCGTGCCCGGCCCACCGTGCGACCGGCCCGCTGGGAACCGCGTCGCGGTACGGCGGTGCCCGTGACCGCAGGAGAGGTCCGGGCGCGCCCCGGGCAGCCGCCCGCACTCGCGCTGCTCGCCGCCGCCCACGGCGGGCCGGCCCTGGCGGTCACCGCCATCACGGGCCTGCTCGCACTCCGCGGCGGGCTGCGCCCGCCGGAGACCGCCGCCGTCACCGCCGCGGTGCTCGCCGGCCAGCTCACGATCGGCTGGGGCAACGACCTGCGCGATCTCCCCCGTGACCGCGCCGCCGGCCGTGCCGACAAACCGCTGGCCACCAAAGACCTCCCGGCAGGCGCGGTGGTGCGCGCCCTGGCCGTGGCAGCGCTCGCCTGCCTCGTGCTGTCCGCGCTCGCCGGCCCGCGCGCCGCGCTGGTCAACATCGTCCTCGTCGCCGGCGCGGGCCACGCCTACAACCTCGGCCTCAAGGCGACCAGGTGGTCCTGGGCGCCGTACGCCTGCGCCTTCGGGTCGCTGCCCTCGGTGGTCACTCTCGCCGGCCCCGCCCAGGAGTGGGCGCCGCCGTGGGCCACCGGCGCCGGCGCCGCACTCGGAGTCGGGGCGCACCTGCTCAACACCCTGCCCGACCTCGCCGACGACGAACGCGCCGGAGTGCGCGGCCTGCCGCACCGGATTGGCGAACGCCCCTCACGGGCCCTGGCCGCCGTGCTGCTGGCCGCCGCCTCGCTGCTCGCCGTGCTCGGCCCCGCCGGAAGCGCTCCGGCCTGGGCGCTCGCCGCCCTCGTACCGGTGGCCGTCCTCACGGTGCTCACCCTGACCGCACACGGCCGTACCCCCTTCCGGGCCGCGGTTGCCGTCGCCCTGCTCGACGTCGTACTGCTCGTGGCGGCCGGCTGATGGCGCCGACCGCTCACTGGGACCTCGTGGTGGTCGGCGCCGGGCCGGCCGGCGCCGCCGCCGCCCTGGGCGCGCTGCACACCGACCCCGGTCTGCGCGTCGCCCTCCTGGACCGGGCGGAGTTCCCCCGGGACAAGGCCTGCGGTGACGCGGTGGCCCCGCATGTCCTCGATCTCCTCGCCCAGGTCGGCGTCACCGGTCTCGTCGGCGACCGGATCCCGGTCGGCCGGCTCCGTCTCGGCCGCGGCGGCCTGACCGCCGAGCGGCCGATGACCCGCCCGGCGTGGGTGGTGCCGCGCCGGGTCCTCGACGCCCGGCTGGCGGGCGCCGCGGTCGCCGCCGGCGCCCGCCTCCTGCGGCACCGGGTCCGCGGCCTGCGGCAGCACACCGGCGCGGTGGTCCTGGACGGGGAGATCCGCGCCGCGGTCGTCGTCGGCGCCGACGGCGCCCACTCGGCCGTCCGCCGCGCGCTCGGCCTGCCCCGCGGCCCCATGGCCCTGGCGCTGCGCGGCTACGCCCCGGTCGCGCCCGGGCGGCGCGGCGCGCAGGTCATCGAGTTCGGCACCCGGCACCAGCCGTCGTACGCCTGGTCCTTCGACCGCGGCGACGGCCTCGCGAACATCGGGTACGGCGAGGCCCTCCACACCGGCCGTACGGCGCCGGCCCGGTCCCGGCTGCTCGAACGGCTCGAGGCGCTGCTGCCCGGCGCGGCCGAGGGCGGGCAGCAGTGGGTCGGGCACCACCTGCCGCTCTCGACGGCGCGCTGGCGCCCTCCGGCCGGCCGGGTGCTGCTCGCGGGCGACGCCGCCGGCCTGGTGAACCCGCTGACCGGCGAGGGCATCTACTACGCGGTGGCCACCGGCATCGCGGCCGGCCGCGCGGCGGCCGCGGCCTGCCGCGACGGAAGTCCCGAACGGGCGGGGGCGCGGTACGCCCGCGCCACCGCCCGGATCCTGATGCCCCACCTGCGCCACACCGCCCTGGCCGCCCGTCTCGCCCGCAGCCGCCACACGGTCGAGGCCGCCCTGCGCGCCTCCGCCGCCGACCAGCGCGTCTTCGACGACCTCGTCGAACTCGGCCTGGCCCGGGGCCGCTTCACCTCCGCTCTCGCGTTCGGCCTCGGCCGGACGCTCGCCGTAACCGCCCGCCCGACCGGCCGAACCCGGGAGCCAGCATGAGTACACGCGTCCTCAGCGTTCGCGGCACCCTGCCCGAGCACCGCCACCGGCAGGAGGAGATCACCGAGTTCCTCACCACCGTGCCGGCCGTCGGCACCGCCGACCGCGGCGTCGTCGAGCGGCTGCACCGCAACGTGTGCGTCGAGACCCGGCACACCGCGCTCCCACTGGAGGACTACGCCCGGCTGGAGGACTTCGGCCGGGCGAACGACGCCTTCATCCGGGCCGGCACCGAGCTCGGCGGCCGCGCGGTCGTCGAAGCGCTCAAGGACGCCGGTCTCGCCCCGGCCGACGTCGACTACATCGTGTCGTGCACGGTGACCGGCCTGGCCGTCCCCTCGCTGGAGGCCCGCGTCGCGGCGGAGATCGGGCTGCGCCCCGACGTGGTGCGCCTGCCGCTGGTCGGCCTCGGCTGCGTCGCCGGCGCGGCCGGCCTCGCCCGCCTGCACGACCTGCTGCGCGGCCGGCCGGACGGGGTCGCGGTGCTGATGTCGGTCGAACTGTGCTCGCTCACACTCCAGCGCGACGACGCCTCGGTCGCCAACCTCGTGGCCGGCGGCCTGTTCGGGGACGGCGCCGCGGCGGTGGTCGCCGTCGGCCCCGAACATCCGCTCGCGCACTCCGAGGACCCCGCACAGCCCCTCGTACTGGCCTCGCGCAGCCGCCTCTACCCCGACTCGGAGCGTGCGATGGGCTGGGACGTCGGCCCCGGCGGGTTCAGGATCGTGCTCGACGCATCGGTCCCCGACCTGGTGCGCCGGCACGTCGGCGGTGATGTCCGCGACTTCCTCGCCGACCACCGGCTGACCGCCGGCGACCTCGGCTGGTACGTGGCGCACCCCGGCGGCCCCAAGGTCCTCCACGCGCTGCAGGACGCGCTCGGGGTCGGGCAGGACGCCCTGGGCGTGACCTGGGACTCGCTGCGCCGGATCGGCAACCTGTCCTCCGCCTCGGTGCTGCACGTCATGGCGGACACGCTCGCCGACCGCCCGCCCCGGCCCGGTTCCTACGGGCTGATGCTCGCCATGGGTCCGGGCTTCTGCTCCGAGCTCGTCCTCCTGCGCGCCCCGGGCGGTGCGGAATGAGCGGCGAACTCCTGTTCACCGCCCTGGTCGTGGCCGTCGGCCTGGAGCGGGTCGCCGAACTGGCCGTGTCCCGCCGCAACGCCGCCTGGAGCTTCGCGCGCGGCGGTGTGGAACTCGGACAGGGGCACTATCCGTTCATGGTGGCGCTGCACACGGGCCTGCTCGCCGGCGCGCTCGTTGAGGTGTGGGCGCGCCGACCGGACACCGTACCGGTGCTCGCCTGTACCATGCTCGTCCTCGTCGCGGCCTCGCAGGCGCTGCGCTGGTGGTGCATCGCCACCCTGGGGCGGCAGTGGAACACCCGGGTGATCGTCGTGCCCGGTGCCGCGCGGGTGACCGGCGGCCCCTACCGCCGCCTGCCGCACCCGAACTACCTCGCCGTCGCCGTCGAGGGACTGGCCCTGCCGCTGGTCCACTCGGCCTGGATCACGGCGGCCGTCTTCACCGTGCTGAACGCCGTCCTGCTGGCCGCCCGTGTCCGCACCGAGGACGCCGCGCTGGCGCGACTGGCCTGAGATGACCGAGAGGAGGACCGACGTGGACCTGCTCGTCGTCGGCGGCGGCCCGGCGGGGCTCGCCACGGCCCTGCACGCGGCCCGGGCAGGACTCGAGGTCACCGTCTTCGAACAGCGCGCCGGCACCGTCGACAAGGCGTGCGGCGAGGGGCTGATGCCGGGAGCGGTCGCCGCCCTGGCCGCGCTCGGCGTGCGTCCCGAGGGGCACGAACTGCGGGGTGTCCGGTATGTCGCCGGGCACCGCCGGGCCGTCGCCGCCTTCCGGGCGGGACCGGGCCGCGGGGTGCGCCGAACCGTACTGCACGCGGCGCTGCGCGAGGCGGCGCTGGCCGCGGGCGTGCGGATCGAGCACCGCACCGTGCGCGGTGTCGAGCAGGACGGGCAGGGCGTGGTGGCCGACGGGGTCCGGGCCGCCCACCTCGTTGCGGCCGACGGCCTGCACTCGCCGATCCGCCGGGCACTGGGCCTGGACCGGCCGCACCGGGCACGCCCGCGGTACGGACTGCGGCGACACTTCGCGCTGGCCCCCTGGAGCGACCATGTCGAGGTGCACTGGGCCCGCGGCGCGGAGGCCTATGTGACCCCGGTGGCCGACGGCCTCGTGGGCGTGGCGGTGCTCACCGCCGGCCGTGGGTCCTACGACGACCACCTCGCCGCCTTCCCCGAACTGCGCGAGCGGCTGTCCGGGGCCCGGCCGGCCGGACCGGTGCGCGGGGCCGGACCGCTGCGCCGGAGCGCGGGGGCGCGCACCGCCGGCCGGGTGCTGCTCGTCGGCGACGCGGCCGGCTACGTCGACGCGCTGACCGGTGAGGGCGTCGCGCTGGCGCTCGCACAGGCGCCGGCGGCGGTACGGGCGATCACCGGCGGCGATCTGACGGCCTATGAACGGGACTGGCGGCGACTCACCCGGCGCTACCGCCGGCTGACCCACGCGCTGCTCGCGGCGACCAGGCCGTCCCCCGCCCGGGCGGCGCTGGTCCCCGCGGCGCAGCGGCTGCCGTGGCTGTTCTCCGCCGCCGTCGACGCGCTGGCCCGCCCGGCGGGGGAGTGCGCCCCGGAGGACGGGCGGCGCCTGCCGGACGGGTGAACGCGCAGCCCGCAGGGGCCGGTTCGCCCGTCCCGGGGCGGACGGCGCAGACGTAGCCGGTGTGCGAGGGGAGCAGCCGGTCGAGCCGGTCCCTGCCGAACGGGGTGTGGATGCCTGGCAGGAAGCAGAACACGAAGCAGAAGGGGGCTTCCGGGGCTGCGGCCGGGCCGGGGCGGAGGCGTTCACCCGCCCCCGGGTCTCTCCGGGTCCGGACCGGTCTCCCGCCGGGCAAGCCCGGGACCACCCGGGCCGTGGCCGCCGGAATCGGGGTGAGCCGTCGCTCGGTGGAGCGCCACCGCAGAGGCCAACGGAAGAATCCGCCCCGGCACATCGCCGACCGCCTCGAAGCCGCCTTCACCGACATCGACCGCATCGACGTGTCCTTCCGAACGACCGTCCGGCCCGCCGCAGCGGCGGGCCGGACCGGGACCGGCGGGACGACTCGTCCCGGACGTTTGCGAAGGCCCCGCCTCAGGCGCCGACGTAGGCCGCGAGATGCTCACCGGTGAGGGTGGAGCGGGAGGCGACGAGGTCGGCGGGGGTGCCCTCGAAGACGATCCGGCCGCCGTCGTGTCCGGCGCCGGGGCCGAGGTCGATGATCCAGTCGGCGTGCGCCATGACCGCCTGGTGGTGTTCGACGACGATGACCGTCCTGCCGGAGTCCACCAGCCGGTCGAGCAGGCCGAGCAGCTGCTCGACGTCGGCGAGGTGGAGACCGGTGGTCGGCTCGTCGAGGATGTAGACGCCGTTCTTCTCGCCCATGCGCGTGGCCAGTTTGAGCCGCTGCCGCTCGCCGCCGGACAGCGTGGTGAGCGGCTGGCCGAGGGTGAGGTAGCCGAGGCCGACGTCGACGAGCCGGCCGAGGATCCGGTGCGCGGCCGGGGTGCGCGCCTCGCCGGTGCCGAAGAACTCCGCGGCCTCGGCCACCGGCATCGCGAGCACCTCGCTGATGTCGCGTCCGCCGAGGCGGTGCTCCAGCACCGACGCGTCGAACCGCTTCCCCCCGCACTCCTCGCAGACGGTGGCGACACCGGCCATCATCGCCAGGTCGGTGTAGACGACGCCGGCGCCGTTGCAGGTGGGGCACGCCCCGGAGGAGTTGGCGCTGAACAGCGCCGGTTTCACGCCGTTGGCCCTGGCGAACGCCTTGCGGACCGGGTCGAGCAGTCCGGTGTAGGTGGCCGGGTTGCTCCGTCTGGAGCCGCGAATGGGCGTCTGGTCGACGCAGACCACGCCGGCGCCGCCGGCCTCCGACTGCCGCAGCAGCGACCCGTGCACCAGCGAGCTCTTGCCGGAGCCCGCCACGCCGGTGACCACGCACAGCACTCCGAGCGGGATGTCGACGTCGACGTCGCGCAGGTTGTGGGTGCTCGCGCCGCGGATCTCCAGGGCGCCGGCGGGCTCGCGCACCGTCTTCTTGAGGGCGGCCCGGTCGTCGAGGTGGCGGCCGGTGAGGGTGCCTGCGGTCCGCAGTCCCTCGACGGTGCCCTCGAAGCAGACGGCGCCGCCCGCCGTGCCGGCGCCGGGGCCGATGTCGACGACGTGGTCGGCGATGGCGATCGTCTCCGGCTTGTGCTCCACGACCAGGACGGTGTTGCCCTTGTCCCGCAGCCGCAGCAGCAGGCTGTTCATCCGCTGGATGTCGTGGGGGTGGAGGCCGATGGTGGGCTCGTCGAAGACGTAGGTGACATCGGTGAGCGAGGAGCCGAGGTGGCGGACCATCTTCACGCGCTGCGCCTCGCCGCCCGACAGTGTGCCCGACGGCCGGTCGAGCGAGAGATAGCCCAGCCCGATCTCCACGAACGAGTCGAGGGACCGCCGCAGTGCGGTGAGCAGGGGTGCCACCGAGGGTTCGTCGAGGCCGCGCACCCACTCGGCCAGGTCGCGGATCTCCATCGCGCAGGCGTCGGCGATGCCGATCCCCCTGATCTTCGACGACCGGGCCTCCTGGCTGAGCCGGGTGCCGTCGCACTCGGGGCACTCGGTGAAGGTGACCGCCCGGTCCACGAAGGCCCGGATGTGCGGCTGCATCGACTCCCGGTCCTTGGAGAGGAACGACTTACGGATCTTGGGGATCAGCCCCTCGTAGGTGAGGTTGACGCCGTTGACCTTCACCTTGACCGGCTCCCGGTACAAAAAGTCGTGGCGCTCCTTCGCGGTGTACTTGCGGATCGGTTTGTCCGGGTCGAAGAAGCCCGACTCGGCGATGATCCGCACCACCCAGCCGTCCCCCGTGTAGGTGGGGATGGTGAACGGGTCCTCGGAGAGCGACTTGGAGTCGTCGTAGAGCTGGGTGAGGTCGATGTCGGAGACCGTGCCCCGGCCCTCGCAGTGCGTGCACATGCCGCCGGTGCGGCTGAAGGACACCTTCTCGGTCCTGGTCCTGTCGGCGCCGCGGTCGACCGTGAACCCGCCGCTCGCCGAGACCGAGGCGACGTTGAAGGAGAACGCGGCGGGCGGGCCGACGTACGGCTGACCGAGTCGGCTGAAGAGGATGCGCAGCATCGCGTTGGCGTCGGTGGCGGTGCCGACGGTGGAGCGTGGGTCGGCGCCCATCCGCTGCTGGTCGACGACGATCGCGGTCGTCAGCCCTTCGAGCACGTCGACCTCGGGCCGGCTCGGCGTGGGCATGAAGCCCTGGACGAAGGTGCTGTAGGTCTCGTTGATCAGCCGCTGCGACTCGGCGGCGATGGTGTCGAACACCAGCGAGCTCTTGCCCGAGCCGGACACCCCGGTGAACACCGTCAGCCGGCGCTTCGGGATCTCGATGCTGACGTCCTTGAGGTTGTTCACGCGCGCGCCGTGCACGCGGATCAGGTCGTGGCTGTCGGCGGCGTGCGGCTCGGGCGCCCGCGTGTCCGTCCTCGCGGCGGTGCTCATCGTGTCCCCCATGTGTCGTCCGGCTCGTTCCGGCCGGGTTCGAGCGGTATGTGCGTTTTCCCGTCCACCGGCGCGGGGCCGGAGCTCACCGCGCACGGGGCTGGACGAAGCGCAGCATGTTGCCCGCGGGGTCGCGGAAGGCGCAGTCGCGGACGCCGTACGGCTGGTCGACCGGCTCCTGCAGCACCTCGCCCCCCGCGGCGCTGAGGCGCTCGAAGGTGGCGTCGCAGTCCTCGGTCGAGAAGATCACGCCGCGCAGCATGCCCTTGGCCAGCAGCTCCGCCATGGCCCGCCGGTCGGCCGGAGAGGCGTTCGGGTCCGCGGCGGGAGGTTCCAGGACGATGTCCACACCGGGTTGCGACGGCGCGCCGACGGTCACCCAGCGCATCCCCTCGAACCCGACGTCGTCGTGCACCTCCAGGCCGAGGACGTCCCGGTGGAAGGCGAGCGCCTCGTCGTGGTCGTCGACGGCGATGAAGCACTGTGAGAGCTTGATGTCCATGGGTCTCACGCTACGGACGGGGAGCGGGGTCCGCTTCTCCGTTCCTGACCGGCCGCGTGTGGATCTTGGCGATGCAGGCCGGCACGGCGGCGCCCTCGTCGTGCCGGCGGGCCCGGTACGCGCCCGGGCTCTCGCCGACCAGCTCGGTGAACCGCGAGCTGAACGACCCCAGCGAGGTGCAGCCGACCGCGAAGCAGACCTCCGTCACCGACAGGTCGCCGCGCCGCAGCAGCGCCTTGGCCCGCTCGATCCGGCGCGTCATCAGATAGCTGTACGGCGTCTCCCCGAAGGCGACGCGGAAGCTGCGGGAGAAATGGCCCGGCGACATGAGGGCGATGCGCGCCAGCGCCGGGACGTCGAGCGGCTTCGCGTAGTCGCGGTCCATCAGGTCGCGGGCCCGGCGCAGCCGGACGAGATCCTCCAACGTCACACGACCACCATCCCACAGCGCCTGGGACCCCCGGCACCGTTTCCGGCGTGCGGCGGGCCGGGTACGCGTACGGCGATCTGCCGCGGGCCGGGCGGAACCAGCGGCTGAGGTCCGCGACGGACACGCCCGCGTCGCGGGCGAGCGCCTCGGCGTTCAGCGGCCGCGCGTACTCCAGGCCGGTCCTGTCGCGGACACGGCGCAGTCACGCGAACCCGCTCAGGCGCTGCGCCTGGACGAGTACGCGTCTCCACGCCGGGCGGCACACGGCGGAACTCCTCCTCGCCGACGGCCGGGCGGCTCAGCGGAGCTCCTGGATACGGACCAGGTTGCCCGCGGGGTCGCGGAAGGCGCAGTCGCGGACGCCGTACGGCTGCTCGACCGGCTCCTGGACGACCTCGGCGCCGCCGGCCCGCACCTTCTCGAAGGCGGCGTCGAGGTCCGGGGTGGCCAGCTGGATCCAGCCGTAGGTGCCCTTGGCCATCATCTCGGCGATGACGCGGCGCTCGTCCTCGGTGATCCCGGGGTCGGCGGCCGGCGGCGCCAGGAGGATGGACGTGCCGGGCCGGCCGGCGGGGCCGACGGTGATCCAGCGCGTCCTGCCCTGCCCGACGTCGGTGCGGACCTCGAAGCCGAGGACGTCGCGGTAGAAGGCCAGGGACGCGTCCGGGTCGTCGTGCGGGAGGAAGGTCGTGTGAATGGTGATGTCCATGGTGGTCAGGCTAGTGCCGCGACTCGCGCTTCCCTGGCCCTGACCGCTTCCCGGCCGGTCCGGTTCACCCGGCGGGCAGGGTCTCCCGCATCGCCCGTGCGGTGGCGGCCGGGTCGTATCCCCCGGGAACACCCTCGACCAGGATGATGTCGCCGACGACGTGCCGGGAGCGCAGCGGTGCGATCTCCCGGTAGGCCGGTGAGTCCCACCAGGCCCGTGCCTCGGCGATCCCGGGGAAGCCGATCACCACGACGTGCCCGGGCCAGCTCCCCTCCTTCACCTCGTGCCGCGCGGCGTGCACGAGGAAGCGGCCGCCGTACGGCTCGAAGGTGGCGGGGATGCGCTCGATGTACCCGGCGATCTCCGGGTGCGGGGCTGCCTCCCGCAGATGGGCTATGGCGTAGGCGGGCATGGCGTCCTTCCGGTCGGTCGGGCTCCGCACGCGGCCGATCCTCGCATCCGGACGTGCCGGGGGCCATTACCCGCCAGGTCATCGCCCCCGGTGTACGGCATGGCGCGGACGGGGCCGCCGCGCCGTGCCTGCGGGGACGTGCGGACCTACCGGGCCGTGGAGGGAAGGCGCAGACGCCCGTCGTGCATCTCGGCGACCCGGTCGACCGCGGTGAGGTGGGCGCGGTCGTGGGTGACCAGGACGGTCGCGGTGGCCTGCCGGTGGGTGAGACGGGTGATCAGGTCGATGACGGCGGCGCCGCGTTCGTGGTCCAGGGCGCTGGTGGGCTCGTCGACCAGGAGCACGGTGGGGTCGTTCATCAGGGCGCGGGCGATGTTGACGCGCTGACGCTGGCCGCCGGAGAGCCGGTGGGGGCGCCGGCCGGCCAGGCCGGCCAGGCCGACGGCGTCGAGCAGTTCCATGGCCCGGCCGCGGGCCCCGTCCGGGGAGCGCCCGTCGATCCGTGCCATGACCTGGAGCTGTTCGGCGGCGGTGAGGGAGGGCAGCAGGTTGGGCTGCTGGAAGACGATGCCGATCTTCCGGCGGCGGAGCTCGGCGAGGTCCGCGCGGGTCATGCCGGTGGTCGTGGTGCCGTCGACGGAGACGGTGCCGCGGTCGGGTGTGATGAGGGTGGCGGCGACCGCGAGGAGGCTGGACTTGCCCGAGCCCGAGGGACCGACGACCGCGGTCAGGCTGCCTCCCGGAACGTCCAGGGTGACACCGTCGAGGGCGGTCAGGCGGGAGTCGCCGTCGGGGTAGGTCAGGGTGACGTCGGTCAGGTGCAGGCTCATCGGGCGCTCCCCAGGGCGGTCAGCGGGTCGACGGAGGTGATGCGGCGGATGGACAGGGCGGCCCCGAGCGTCCCGAGCGCGGTCATCACGGCGGCCGGGACGAGGACGGTGGCGGGTGTGAGCAGGAAAGGCACGTCCAGACCGGAGACGAGGGCACCGACGGCCGCGGCCGCGCCGGTGCCGATCAGAGTGCCGCCGGCCAGCAGGACGACGGCCTGGCCGAGCGCGTCCCCCAGCAGGGTGGCGGTGGAGGCTCCCAGAGCCTTCAGGACGGCGATGTCACCGCTGCGCTGGATGGTCCACACGGTGAAGAAGGCGCCGACGACCAGGGCGGAGATCACGAACAGGAAGCCGCGCATCAGCTGCAGGGAGCCGTTCTCGGAGGCGTAGGAGCCGATCGCGGACAGGGAGTCGTCCCTGGTGACCGTCCTCGTGCCCGCTGCCCGGTCGGTGGCCTCGACGCCGGTGGCGGAGGTGGTGTTCAGGGCGATGACGGTGGCCGTCGGCCCGTCGTCCCCAGCCGTGGGGGGCGTGATCTCCCGCCAGAGACCGAGGCCGGTCCAGACGACCGGGGTGTGGCTGAAGAAGGCGTCGCCGCTCACGGCGGCGACGGTCGCCCGCCGCCCGGCGAGGGTGAAGGCGTCGCCCACCGCGAGACCGAGATCGTGCGCGGCGGTGGCGGACAGGACCACCGCGTCGCCGCCCGGCCCGCCGCCTTCGGGGGCGAGCGCGGAGCCGGGCCGGACGCCGAAGACGGACACCCCGGTGCTCCTTCTCCCGGTGGCGGCCTTCGTGGTGGTGATGCCCAGCGGCTCGGCGCCGCTCACGCCGGGCGTCCGGGCCCACTGCCGCCACTGCCGCTCGGTGACGGTGGAGTCCGCGTACGACAGCTCTCCGCCCTCGCCCGGCGCCGCGAAGGCGATCCTGTCGGCGGGCAGGGAGGTGATCGCGGAGATGTTCTGCCGGCCCAGACCGGCGGTCAGGCCGGACAGCAGGCCGACCAGCAGGGTGATCAGCACGATGACGGCACCCATCAGGGCGAAGCGCCCCTTGGCGAACCTCAGATCTCTCCACGCGACGAACACGGTGCGGCCTGCCCTTCCAGAGGACACCAGGGGTAAGCGGTACGCCCCACCTTCGGCCACCGCCCCCAGGGCGGGCATCTGGCCCAGGGCGGCAATCGGCGGACCGAAAGTCGGTGTGACGGTTCCAACTTTCGACAGAGGCCCGACCGGGGCCGCCTCCTTAGGATGGGAGGACTGTGAACACCGCCGCCCCCGCTCCGGCCCCCACCGCCCGGGCACTGACCTGGTGCCTGCATCTGCTGGTCGTCGGGCTGCTCGCGCTCGCCGCCGGGCGGGCCGTGGCCGACGGCCGCCCGCACGCCGCGGCGGTCGTCGCCGCGGCGGCGGTGTTCGGCCTGGTGTACGCGGCCGGCCCGCTGCTGCCCCGGGTGAGCCGCTCGCGGCGGGTCGCCGTGCTGTGGCTGGCCGCCGTGGGTGCCGCCTGGCTGATGCTGCTGGCCCGCTCCGCGGAGGGGGTGTGGCTGGCGTTCCCGCTGTACTTCCTCCAGCTCCATCTGCTGCCCCGCCGCGCCGGCCTGGCCGCTGTGGCGGCCACCGCGGCCGCCGCCACCGGCGGCTTCGCCGCCCACCGGGGCTCCTTCGGCGCGGCGATGGCGATCGGGCCGTCCCTCGGCGCCGCCGTGGCGGTGGCGGTGGCGTGGGGATACCAGGCCCTGTACCGGGAGAGCGAACGGCGCAGGCGGCTGATCGAGGAGCTCACGGCCACCCGTGCCGATCTGGCCGCGGCCCAGCACACCGCCGGTGTGCTGGCCGAGCGCGAACGCCTGGCCCGCGAGATCCACGACACCCTCGCCCAGGGCCTGACCAGCATCCAGCTACTGCTGCGGGCTGCGGAACGGGCCCTGCCCGGCGCGCCGGAGACCGCCGCCCGACATGTCGACCAGGCTCGCCGGAGTGCCGTCGACAACCTCGCCGAGGCCCGCCGCTTCGTCGCCGCCCTCGCCCCGCCCGCCCTGGAGGGCACCACGCTGGCCGGGGCCCTGGAACGCCTGTGCGCCACCACCAGCGCCCGCCACCGGATCACCGCGCACCTCCATCTGACCGGCGACCCCGTACCGCTGCCGACCGCGCACGAGGTCGCGCTGCTGCGGATCGCCCAGTCCGCCCTGTCCAACACCGTCCGCCACGCCGAGGCCACCGGCGCCGAGGTCACTCTCGGCCACCTCGGCGACCACGTCACCGTGGAGATCGCCGACGACGGACGCGGCTTCGACCCCGACCGCCTGCCCGCCCCCGACCCGGAGGCCGGCGGGTTCGGACTGGCCGCCATGCGTGCCCGCGCACACGCCCTCGGCGGGGAACTCACCATCGAATCCGCCCCCGGCCGCGGCACCGTCCTCACCGCCCGGCTTCCTCTGTGCCGGCCCGACGGCTCCGGGCCCGAACCCGACCTCGGGCTCCTGCCCGGCCTCGACCCCGATCCCGCACCCGATCCCGAGGCACGCCCGTGACCGATCCCGCCATCCGCCTGCTCCTGGCCGACGACCACCCCGTGGTGCGGGCGGGGCTGCGCGCCGTACTGGAGACCGAACCCGGCATCGACGTGGTGGCCGAGGCCGCCACGGCCGAGGAGGCCGTCGCCCGCGCCGCCGGGGGCGGCATCGACGTCGTCCTCATGGACCTCCAGTTCGGCGGGGGGATGAACGGCGCCGAGGCCACCGCCGCGATCACCGCCCGCCCGTCGGCGCCCCGGGTGGTGATCGTCACCACCTACGACACCGACGCCGACACCCTCCCCGCCATCGAGGCCGGCGCGACCGGCTACCTCCTCAAGGACGCCCCGCCGGAGGATCTGGCCGCCGCCGTGCGCACCGCCGCCGCGGGTCGCACCACGCTGGCCCCGGCCGTCGCGTACCGGCTGATGAACCGGTTGCGCACCCCCGGTACCGCCCTGACACGGCGGGAGACCGAAGTGCTCGCCCTGGTCGCCGAGGGCCTGTCCAACCAGGCCGTCGGCGCCCGGCTCCATCTCACGGAGGGGACCGTCAAGTCCCACCTGGCCCGTGTCTACGCCAAGCTCGGCGTCGAATCCCGCACCGCCGCCGTCGCGGCCGCCACCGAACTCGGCCTCATCCGGCGGTAGCTGAAGGCACCGGCGGGCACGCACCGCGTACCGGGTGCCACGAGGACCAGGCGTGCCCGGCCGGGTCAGCCTCCGGTGCCCGCGCCGGTGGGGGCGCGGCGCACGCCGGGCATGGACACCGACAGACCGGCCGGCGCGGCGCCGTCCCGGTCGCGCAGGGGGACGCCGACGGCGACGAGCCCGTGTTCGGAGCGCTCCCGGCCGAAGGCGAACCCGTTGCGGCGCGGGCGACCGAGTCCGGCCCGCAGCCGGGGCAGGCCCGGGCGGTCGCCGGGACGGTCGCGGCAGCGCTCGGGTTCGGGCGCAGCGGGACGGCTCGTCCGGGTTCGTCCACACGGGCCGAAAAGTCCCGCGCCGTGATGTCGAGAACCCGCGGCCGGCTCCGTCCCCGGGGTGAGCGCGGCCACAATGGGCCGCACCGGCAACGAGGAGAGACACGATGGCCAAGTACCTGTTGCTCAAGCACTACCGCGGCGCCCCGGCCCCGGTCAACGACGTGCCCATGGACCGGTGGAAGCCGGAGGAGATCTCGGCCCACGTGCGGTACATGCGGGACTTCGCGGCCCGGCTCGAGGAGACCGGCGAGTTCGTGGACAGCCAGGCGCTCGCCCCCGAGGGGACCTTCGTCCGGTACGACGGCGAGGGACGCCCGCCGGTCACCGACGGCCCCTTCGCCGAGACCAAGGACCTCATCGCGGGCTGGATGGTGATCGACGTCGACAGCCACGAGCGCGCCGTCGAGCTGGCCGGGGAACTGTCGGCCGCCCCCGGGTCGGGCGGGAAACCGATCCACGAGTGGCTCGAGGTGCGCCCGTTCCTGACCGCGCCGCCCACCATCACGGAGTGACCCCTCGGATGGACGAGTCACCGCTGCGGAGTCTCGTACCGGGCGTGCTCGCGATCCTCGGCCGCCGCGGAGCCGGCTTCGCGGCGGCCGAGGACGCCGTGCAGGAGGCGCTTCTCGAGGCACTCCGTGTCTGGCCGGCCGACCGGCCGCGGGACCCGAAGGGCTGGCTGGTCACCGTGGCCTGGCGCAAGTTCCTCGACGCGGCCCGGGCGGACGCCGCCCGCCGCCGGCGCGAGGAACGGATCGAGGAGGAACCGGAGCCCGGGCCCGCGTCCGCGGTGGACGACACCCTCCGGCTCTACTTCCTGTGCGCCCACCCGTCGCTGACACCGTCGTCCGCGGTCGCGCTCACACTGCGCGCCGTCGGCGGACTGACCACCCGCCAGATCGCCCGGGCATATCTGGTGCCCGAGGCGACCATGGCGCAGAGGATCAGCCGGGCCAAGCGCACCGTGGCCGGCGTACGCCTGGACCGGCCCGGCGATGTCACCACCGTGCTGCGCGTCCTCTATCTGGTCTTCAACGAAGGCTACTCCGGCGACATCGACCTCGCGGCCGAGGCCATCCGGCTCGCCCGGCAGCTCGCGGCCGCCATCGACCACCCGGAGGCGGCCGGGCTGCTCGCCCTCATGCTGCTCCACCACGCCCGGCGCGCCGCCCGGACCGCACCCGACGGCGGCCTGGTTCCGCTCGCGGAGCAGGACCGCGGCCGGTGGGACACCGAACTGATCGCCGAGGGCGTGGAGGTCCTGCAGGCGGCCCTCGCCCGCGACCGGCTGGGCGAGTTCCAGGCCCAGGCCGCCATCGCGGCCCTGCACGCCGACGCGCCCACCGTCGAGGAGACCGACTGGGTGCAGATCGTCGAGTGGTACGACGAACTCGTGCGCCTGACCGGCAACCCGGTCGTCGGACTCAACCGCGCGGTGGCCGTCGGCGAGGCCGACGGCCCGCGCGCCGGGCTGGCGGAGCTCGCCGTGCTGGACGACTCCCTGCCCCGCCACGCAGCGGTGGCGGCCTACCTCCACGAGCGCGACGGCGACCTGGCGACGGCGGCACGGCTGTACGCCCGGGCGGCGCAGAAGGCCCCCAACCTCGCCGAACGCGACCACCTGACGCGCCAGGCCGCCCGGCTCAACGCCCGCCGGCACCGCTGACGGGCCGCGTCCGGACCTGCCGTCGGCCGGAACCCGCCCCGCGTCGGCGCCGGCGGGCATGTCGAAACAGGGCCCGACGAAGGTCACCGTGGTGGTGTCGACCTTGTCGGCGTGCGGCTGCATCGCCCGCGGGATCAGCGCCAGGGCCCGTGCGGGACGGCCGGGGAAGGCGTCCACGTCGGTGGTGGACGCCCCGCAGCCGGCGAGCCACCGTGTGAACCTGGCCCGGTAGGCGTCGGCGCCCGGCAGCCGCCACAGGTGCGCCGCGACCTCCTGGTCGTAGCCCTCCCAGGCCACGAACGTCGGGGAAAGCTGTACGAAGGGACGGCCCTGCGATTCGGCGAGGGCGCGCGCGGCGCAGGCGCCGATGTCGTACAGGTGCAGGTCCGCCGGATCGTCGTCGTAGGCGGCGCGCAACGGGGGGAGCGCCTGGACGGCGTCGTCGAGGAAGAGGCCCATCGCGGCGATGGGGTCGTCGGGCCAGTCGTTGTCGGCGACCGGCAACCCGGAGGCACAGGGGACGAGTTCGGCGCCGGTGGGCGCGATCAGGTCGGCCACCGACGGGTCGTTGGCGTAGGTCACACGGTGACCGCGGGCCACCAGCTCGCTGATGACCGCCAGGCTGGGCAGGATGTGGCTGACGGCGGGGATGCCGGCCATCGCGATATGGGCACGGCGACGGGACATGGATGATCACTCACTTCGGGTCCACGGCGGACAGGGACACGGCAGGCCCGCGCGCCGGCCGGTCCGAGAGCCTCGGACACCGGCGCGCACGGACATGCGGGAGAGCGGGCGGGGCGCCGCCCCGGCCGTGTCAGCCGTAGATCTGAAGGAAGGAGAACATGCCCGAGACCCTGGACCCCCGTCAGGCTCCGGCGCATCCCGATTACCACCGGTCGCCGCCCGGCGTGTGCCGTCGGCCGGTGGACGAGACGCCCGTCCCGCCGATCCGCCGGACATCCTCCAGCGGACACGGGGTCTGCCTGCTCCCGTGCCGGAACTCGCGGTTGGAGTCCGACATCACGGCGGCGACCGGCGCGTGCCGGGCGATGATCGCCGCGGCCTCCTCCGGGACCCCGTGGGGGCCTGCCCCCGGCGTAGGCGCGCACCGGCGCGTGGCGGCCCTCCCGGTCCTCGATCCGGTATCCGAACAAAGCGGTGACCAGCCAGTTCACCAGGTAGGCGGCGGTGTAGCAGCGGCCGTAGGTGCGATGCCGTTCGAAGAAGTCGGCCTCTTCCCGCGACAGTTCGAAATGCCGGAGCGCTCCACCGCTGCCTCCATCCGGGCGCCGGTCGCCGATCTCGATTCCGCGACGGTCGCTCTACGCATGGTGACCGGGCCGTGCCCGCGCCCTCCGGGCCGCCGTGTCCGGGCGAAGACGCGGACGGCGACTTCGCGCGCCCACCGCCCGGTTCCACGGGGGCGGCGGGGTGCGGTGCGGGGCTGCCTCCCTGCTATGGTGGTCTATACCACTGATGTTCACTCTTGGATCGGCAGGCCCAGCGTGGAAGTTGTCATCGTTCCGGACGCCGGCGCAGGCGGGGAGATCATCGCCGAGGCCGTGGCCGGCCTCCTGCGGCGCAAGCCCGACGCGCTGCTCGGTGTGGCCACGGGCTCGACACCGCTGCCCGTCTACCGGGCGCTGGCAGCCAAGGCCGCCGCGGGCGATGTGGACGTCTCACGCGCCCGGATCTGCCAGCTCGACGAGTACGTCGGCCTGCCCACCGGGCACCCCGAGTCCTACCGCTCGGTGGTGCTGCGCGAGGTGGTGGAGCCACTCGGGCTGGACGAGGCGTCCTTCATGGGACCCGACGGCTCCGCCGAGGACGTCCCGGCGGCCTGCGCGAGATACGACAGGGAGCTGGCCGAGGCCGGCGGTGTGGACCTCCAACTGCTCGGCATCGGCACCGACGGGCACATAGGCTTCAACGAGCCGTGCTCCTCACTGGCCTCCCGCACCCGTATCAAGACGCTCACCCGGCAGACCCGCGCCGACAACGCCCGCTTCTTCGGCGGCGACATCGACCAGGTGCCGCACCACGTCATCACCCAGGGCATCGGCACCATCCTGGAAGCCCGCCATCTGGTGCTGCTCGCCACCGGCGAGGCCAAGGCGGAGGTTGTCGCGCAGACCGTCGAGGGGCCGCTGTCCGCGATGGTCCCGGCCTCCGCGCTGCAGATGCACCCCCACGCCACGGTCGTGGTGGACGAGGCGGCCGCGTCCGGGCTGAAGCTCGCGGACTACTTCCGCGCCACCTACGAGGCCAAGCCGCACTGGCAGGGACTCTGAGGACGGCGCGGGCCTCCCGCGGTACGGCGTGGACCGTGGAGCCCCCGGTGTCCTCCCGCCCCTCTGGAGCGGGAGGACACCGGGCTTTGCGGTACTGGTCACGGAAGCCGCACGCCGTGCGGCCCCGGCCGGAGGGGAGGGTCCGACCGGAGTCTGGGAAGGGCCGCCGAAGGCCTGCGCCCGGCTCCGGGAGCTCCCGGTCAGCCCGCCAACCTGTCCGTGAAGTGCCTGGTCGGCGCGGTCGGCGCCGCGAGGCCCGGGAAGCCCGGCGTGACCGCTCGACGGCCGTGCCGGGCGGCCGGTCCTCGGAGACCCGGGGGACCTCGGACCCCCGCGCCGCCCGGCTAGGATCCGGATCATGCCGCTGACCGTGAAGGACGTGGACCGGTTCGAGGCCGCCAGACCCCGCCTGGAGGCCATCGCCTACCGCCTCCTCGGCTCCGCGAACGAGGCCGAGGACGCCGTGCAGGAGACCTTTCTGCGCTGGCAGGCAACCGACACCGGGCGCATCGAGGTCCCCGAGGCCTGGTTGACGAAGGTGCTCACCAACCTGTGCCTCAACCAGCTCGCCTCGGCCCGCGTGCGGCGTGAGACCTATGTGGGCCAGTGGCTCCCCGAGCCGCTGCTCGAGGGCGATCCGATGCTCGGCCCGGCCGACACCGCCGAGCAGCGCGAGTCGGTCTCGTACGCGGTCCTCGCCCTCATGGAGCGGCTCTCCCCCCACGAGCGGGCGGTGTACGTGCTGCGGGAGGCCTTCGAGTATCCGCACCGGGAGATCGCCGGGATCCTCGGTGTCACCGAGGCCGCCAGCCAGCAGATCCTCCACCGGGCCAGGAGGCACATCGCGGACGGCAGGGCCCGTACCGAGGTCGACGAGGCCGCCGCCCGGCGGATCGTCGAGGAGTTCCTGGCCGCCGCCGCCGGCGGGAGGACCGAGCCGCTGCTGCGGCTGCTCACCGCCGACGCCGTCTCGATCGGTGACGGCGGCGGAAAGATCCCGGCCCGCGTCAGGCCGGTCGAGGGCGCCCTCGCGGTCGCGAAGTTCATGCGGGGGCTGTTCAAACCCGCGCGGGCCAAGCGCGCCCTGGTAGGAGGCTCGCCCGGAGTCCACATCACCACCGCCAACGGCGGGCCCGCCGTCGTGGCGGTCGTGGACGGCCGGGTCGTCGGCGTCGTGTGCCTGGAGGTCACCGCCGAGGGCATCGCCGCGATCCTCAACCAGGCCAACCCCGACAAGCTCGGACGCGCGACGCAGGTGTGGGCGGCCACCGATCACGGAGAGCCCCTGTTGCACGCCTTCTGACCGCGGGGCGAGGCCCCCGGCTCCGGCACCGGACGTCTCCGATCCAGATGTGACCTGCTTCACTTCCCGTTCCTGTCAGGAAACGGCGTGCCGCCCGGTTCAAGGGGCGAAACCGCGCAGGAGGCGGAACCGTGCAGACAGGAGTCAGGAAAATGAAGCACCGCGTCATCGTCCTCGGAGCCGGATACACCGGAGCCGCCGCGGCCGGCCGCCTCGCCAGGCGGCTGCGCCGTGACGACGTCGCCATCACCCTCGTCAACGCCGCCCCCGACTTCGTCGAACGCGTCCGGCTGCACCAGCTCGCGGCCGGCCAGGATCTCAGGCCCCGGCCGCTCGACGAGATGTTCGCGGGCACCGGCGTCGAGCTGAGGACGGCGAAGGTCACCGGCGTCGACGCCGACCGCAGGACCGTGGCCGTCGCCGACACCGCCGGAGGCGTCCAGGAGCTGGAGTACGACACCTTGGTGTACGCCCTCGGCAGCGGCTGGAACGACCAGGGCGTCCCCGGCGTCGCCGAACACGCCTGCGAGATCGCGAGCCGGTCCGGAGCGCTCCGGCTGCGCGAACGTCTGGCCGGCACGGCCGCCGGGCAGTCCGTGGTCGTCGTCGGCGGCGGCCTCACGGGGCTGGAGGCCGCCGCCGAGATCGCCGAGGCCCGTCCGGACCTCGCGGTCGCCCTCGCCGTCCGCGGCGGCCTCGGTGACGACTTCTCGGACAAGGGGCGCGGCCATCTGCGGAAGGTCTTCGGCTCGCTCGGCATCACCGTGCACGAGCACACGGCCGTCACCGGCGTCGAGGCCGGCCGGGTCACCACCGCCGACGGCGGGGCCGTTCCGGCCGCGGTCACCGTGTGGGCCACCGGCTTCGCGGTCCACCCCATCGCGCGGGCCACCACCCTGAAGACCACCGGTACGGGCCAGATCGTGGTCGACGCGACCATGCGCTCGGTCTCGCATCCCGACGTGTACGCCGTCGGTGACGCCGCCATGGCGATGGGCCCCGGTGACAAACCGCTGCGGATGTCGTGCGCCTCGGGCACCCCCGCCGCATGGCAGGCCGCCGACGCCATCGCCGCACGTCTGACCGGCGGAAAGCTCCCGAAGATCCCGATCCGCTACTTCAACCGGTGCGTCTCGCTGGGCCGCCGGGAAGGCCTGATCCAGTACGTCACCGCCGACGACCGGGCCACCGGCGCGGCCCTGACCGGCCGGCTCGCCGCCGTCTACAAGGAGCTGATCTGCAAGGGCTCGGCCTGGGGCGTCGCCAACCCGACCCTCGGCCTGCCGGTCCGCCGCCGCCGGATCGTACGGGAGTCGGCCCGGACGGGCTCGGCCGTCGACGCGTCGGCCTGACCGGCACGGCGGAGCGGGCGCCCGCGACGTGGGGTGCCCGCTCCGCCGCCGGCACGGGGATCCGCCACGCCCCGAGTGCGGACACCGCCGCCCTTACCCGCACCCCTCACCCCCGAGAGGCCGGGCGCCGACCGCGCCGCCGGTCAGGACGGTGTCGCCGCGGTGAGCTTCGCGGTGCCGGGTGCGTAGACGGTCATCCAGTGCGGATGCAGCCGGTAGTAGACCACCTCGTCGTCCCAGTCGAAGGCGTCCTCGCCGTAGAAGCCCTTGAAGTACGAGAGCAGGTCCGGCCAGTCCGCGGCCGGTCCGCCGCCGTGGGGGTTGAGGACCTCCACCGTGCCGTGCGTGAACACCCCCAGGTCCTCGCCCCGCATGTGCGCGGCGCTGACGGCGGGCCGCGCGGCGAGGTGGCGGGCCTTGGCGGCACCGCGTGCCGTGCCGAAGTGCCATTTTCCGTGCAGGAAGTGCCCGTCCGCGCCGCTGATCCGCGGTTCGCCCTTTGCCGTCACGGTGGCCAGGGCGAGGGTGCGCATGCCGGTGAGGACCCCGGTGAGCTGCTTCGCGGTCAGTGTGCGCTCGGCGCTGATGATCGAGCGGAGGTGCGAGGTGGAGTGGGACAGTGAGGAGTCGAGGAGGGTCTGGAGGTCTTCGAGTTCTCGCGGTGTTTCGTGCATGGGGATCCTTGTCCGTCCTCGGGGCTTCGGCCCACGTTCGCCATCGGTGCCGGCCGGTGAGGCCATGCTCGACCCGAAACCCGACATCTTGTGTCGTGTTTCCTTCCGGTCGGACCGGATCGGGGCCCGGTTCACCGCGTCGTGCCACTCCACCCCGGACGGCACCGAGTCACCGGCCGCGGCGGCAGGGCCGCGTGATGCGCCGTCGGACCGTCCGGGGCGGGGGCCCGGTGGGGACAGGGCGCGGCTGGCGGGGTGACGAGCCCCCGTTCCGCACTCCGGCGTGCGCCGTGACCCACTGCAAGCGTCCTTCGTTCACGCTCTCCGACACCACGTTCCACTCCGTCGACGGCCCCTCGGCCGCGCTCCTCGAACAGGCGCGGTAGGCGGCCACGCTGCTGCTGCGCGCCACCACCGCCACCGCCGCAGCTCCCCGGCACCCGAACGACCGGGCCGGCGGGCGAGTGCCGGTGCCGGGTGTCACGCTGAGGTCGTACAGGACTCGCGAAAGGGAAGTGCCGTGACCACCACCGACTTCGTCCCCGGCTCCCCATGCATGCTCGACCTGGGCACCCCCGACGTCCGGGCCGCCGCGGCCTTCTACGGCGCGGTGTTCGGCTGGGACTACGAGCCCATGGGGGAGGGGGAGGACGCCGGGGGCGGGATGCTCCGGAAGGACGGCAAGACCGTGGCCGGGCTCGGCAGGCTGACCGAGGAGGGCGCGCGCTCGGCGTGGATGATCTACTACCGCGTCGCCGACGCGGACGCCACGACCCGGGCCGTCGAGCGCGCGGGCGGCACCGTGCGCGTGGCACCGACGGACCTCGGGGAGTGGGGCCGGATGGCGCAGTACAGCGATCAGCTGGGCGGCCAGTTCGCCGTCTGGCAACCGGGGAAAAACGCCGGCGTCGAGCTGATGGGCCGGCCGGGCTCACTGTCCTGGACCGAGCTGTACACCAGCGACACCGCGGCGGCGAGGGAGTTCTACGGGGATGTCCTCGGCTGGCGGTTCAGCGACATGGAGCTGCCGGGCGGTGCGGGCACGTACACCGTCGTCACGCCCGCCGGGCTTCCCGCGGAGCGTGCGCAGGGCGACATCATGGGGCTGCGCACCGAGGACCTCGCCCTGGCGGACGGACGGCCCTACTGGCATCCGGTCTTCGAGGTCACCGACTGCGACGCCGCGGTCGCCGCGGTCACCGGGAACGGCGGGAGCGTGCGGACGGGGCCGGAGGACGCGGAGGGCATCGGCCGCTTGGCCGTCTGCCTCGACCCGTCCGACGCGGACTTCGCGGTGCTCACCCCGAACCCGGGCTGAGCCCGTGCCCTCACAGTCGGCGGGGTGATGTGCGCGGCCTGTGGGCGCCGTTCCGGGGCCGATGCCTCAGGCGAGGTCGGCGACCAGCGGCGGAACCGCCGGGCCGGTCAGCAGCACCGGACAGATCCTGGACCAGGCGACGTCCGTGCGGGTGCCGGTGAAAGCCGGCAGCCCCGCGAGGACGGGCGGTGTTCCCGCGACGACGCGGTACACCCGGTCGGCGGTGGATGTCCCGCTGCCGACCGGAGCCCGGACAGTCCGGCCGGCGTGATGCTGCGACCCCGCCCGGCCCGGCAGCCGACCGGGGCGCCGGCCACCCGAATTTTCGCTGAGCGCACTCACTGAGTATGCTCACTGAAATGGATGAGATCTCCGCACGCCCGCCCTCCGGCGGCATACGCAGACAGCGCAAACAACAGACACGTCAGGCGCTGCTCGCAGCGGCACGCCGAGTGCTGCAGCGGCGCGGGCTCGCCGGGCTGACGACGCGGGACGTGGCCGCGGAGGCCAACGTCGCGGCCGGGACGTTCTTCGTGCACTTTCCCGATCTGAACACCCTGATCGAGACCCTCCTCGACGAGCACGTCGGCCGGGCCCTGGAGACCGCGATGCGCGACCTGCCCCCGGCCGGCGACCTCGTCGGCCGGCTGGTCCACGTGGCCGGCGAGCTCTATGCCAGCTATGACCGCGAACCCGACCTCGCCCGGCAGTACCTGTCCGCCTCGCTCTTCCACACCAATCCCCAGGGCCCCACGAACCAGCGGATGGCCGAGTTCCGCCAATGGGTCACGCGGGAACTCGAGGAAGCCTCCTCGGTGAGCGCGGTCACCCTCCCGGACCCGGAACTGCTGTTCACGGCTTTCTTCTCCCTCTACTTCGGCATCCTCGTCGCCGGACTGCGCGGTGAGATGGACCGTGCCGCCCAACTGCGGCTGCTGGAAGCGTCCCTCACCCGAATCCTCACCGCGCGTCCCCGGCGGGAGCGCGCATGAGGGCGCTCGACATCCTCGTCGCGGGCGGAGGCATAGGCGGACTGACCGCAGCCCGCGCCCTCCGGCGCGCGGGCCACCACGTAACCGTCGCCGAAAGGAGCCCCGGCCCTCCCGCGACCGGCGCCGGCATCGTCCTGGCACCCAACGCCCTGCACGTCCTCGCCGCACTGGGTGTGGACCTCTCCGAGCACAGCCACCCGCTGCCCTCGTTCGACCTGGCCAACGCCGACGGGACCGTACTGCGACGCATCCGGCCCCGGCATCCGGCCGGGCACCGCGAACCCTCCCGGTCCCTCAGCCGCTCATCGCTCCACACGGCCCTCCACGACCACCTGCCGGGCGAGGTGCGCTTCCTCGCCGGACGGACCGTCACCTCCGTGCGGGACACCGGGCGAAAGGCCGAGGTCGGCTTCGCCGAGGACCCCGCCGTGCACTCCTACGACCTCGTGGTCGGCGCCGACGGCCTGCGCTCGGCCGTCAGGGAGCAACTCGCCGGCCCAGTCCCGCTGCGCTACAGCGGCGCCACCTGCTGGCGGGGGATCACCGACAACACCGGATTCACCGGTGCCGTGGAGTCATGGGGGCCCGGCACACGCATCGGCGCCGTGCCCCTGCCCGGCCGGAAGCTGTACTACTACCTCGTCGCCACCGCGCCCCGGCGTGCCCCGGAGCCGGACTGGCCCGACGGCTTCCGCCGCGCCTTCGCCCACCACCGCGGCGAGGCGGCCCGGCTCTTCGGCACCCTGACCGAGGCCCCGCCCCTCCACCACGACCTGGAGGAGCTGGACACACCCGTGTGGGGCAACGGCAGGATCCTGCTCCTCGGCGATGCCGCCCACGCCATCACGCCGAACCAGGGACAGGGGGCAGCCATGGCCATCGAGGACGCCTACGCCCTCGCCCTGAGCCTGGACCCCGGCGCGGACGGCGCTCCTGAGCGCTACCGGGCCCTGCGCCACCGCCGGGTGCGCCGCATGCAGCTCACCTCACGGCGCATCGGGAGGATCTCGCACTGGCACAGCCGCCCGGCGCGTGTGCTGCGTGACACGGCGCTCCGCCGACTGCCGCGGTTCGCCGCGCAACACCAGTACCGCGCACTGGTGGAACCCGCGCTGGCCCTGCTGCGCGAGCCGTGAGCCGGGGCGCCCGCCACCGGCCCCGATCCGCTGGAGGTGCTGGGAAACCCTGCACGCGGACGGGTTTCCCAGCACCTGCGGCCACCACCGAGCGACCCACCACAGGAGTACGCGCCATGTCCGAGAACCCTTACCGTCCCGCGGCCGCCGTGGCCGCCCTCGTGCTCGCCGCCCTCTCCTCCCTCCACCTCGTCTGGCTGAGGTCGCCCTGGCCGCTGACCGGTCGGGAACGATTCCTCGAAACCGTCGTCGGCCGGACAGACCCCTCCTCGGGTCCGCCGCCGTGGATGACCCTGGCCGTCGCCTGCCTGCTCGCGGCGGCGGCGTGGCTCCTCCTGGCCCGGGCCGGACTCGTGCGCGGCTTCCTCCCGCACCGGATCCTGAACGCGGCGACCGGGATCGTCGCCGTCGTGCTGCTCCTGCGGGGCGCCGCGGGCCTGGTCCTGTCCGGAGTGATCGGCCAGGGCCCCGCGCCCTTCCGGTTCTGGGACCTGGTCCTGTACTCGCCTCTGACCCTGGCCCTGGGCACGGTCGCCCTCCTGGTCACCCGTACTCCCGCCGTCCGTCCGCGGCGGCCGGCCGGGCCGCCGGACGCACACCGGCACCCGTGACCGGCCGGAGCGCGGCCCAACCGGCGCCCGCATCGGCAGCCCCCCGGGGGCGGTTTCAACACGTTGTCATCGTCATCGGGCGTTTCGAAACCGCCTCCCGGGGCGGTCGGCCGAAGCGCCGAGATCTCCGCAAGGTGACCTGGCGCCGGGCCGCCGGCCCACGCCTCGCACCCGCGCGGTCCGGAACCCGCGGGACGCGGCGGCCCGCGGAGCCCGGGAGGGTGCGGGCGGGCCTGTCCGGTATCGGGCAGGCCCGGGGCCACGGCGGCCGGGCCGCGGCCCGGCCGGGGCTCACCGGAACCTCCGGTGGTCGCCGTCCCCGGCGACCGGCAGCCCTCCGCCGTCCGAGGAAGCCGTTCGCTCGATGTGCAGGTCAAGGAAGTGGGCCGAGCACGAGATGCACGGATCATGGTTGCGGACGGCCCTCTCGCACAGCCGGGTGAGTTCCGCGTCGGACCCCTCTCCGCGGTCGAGTCCGGCCTGGACCAGCCGGCGCAGGTCCTCCTCGATGACGCCCTGGTTCTGCGCCGTCGGCGGAACGATCCGGGCGTCGGCGACACGTCCCCCGCCGTCGAACGCGTAGCGGTGGTAGAGCAGGCCGCGCGGCGCCTCCGTCGCGCCGTGCCCGACACCGGCCGGGGCCGTCACCTCCACGTACGGGCGGGCCGGGCGCTCGTACTCCGAGACGATCCGCAGGGCCTCCTCCACCGCGTACAGGACCTCCACGGCCCGGACGAGGATGCTGCGGTAGGGGTTCCTGCAGACCTCGCCCCGCGCGGCGCCCTCCGCGCCTGTGCGGGGCGCCGGATCGCCCAGCCCCGCCTCCCGCGCCGCCTCCAGGGCCAGCGGGGAGAGCAGATGGCCGTTGACTGCGTAGCGGGCGAGAGGGCCGGTGAGATGCCTCCGGCCGTCCAGCCGGGAGTGGAGGGCGGTGGAGTGGGGGACCTGCTCCTCGGCGACGTGAGTGGAGAAGTCGTGCAGAGGAAAGCCGTACGGCGCGAGCGTCCTGTCGTACGGGAGCACGGCGGGTACACCGGACTCGATGGCGTACGTGCCGGTCCCGGCGAGTGCGAGCAGGTCGGCGTGGCACTCGGCGTCGGGGAAGTCGAAGCCCGAGACCCAGCGCAGGGTGTCCAGGGCGTCGTCGAGGGCGATGCGCAACCGCTCCGTCAGGGGGCGGAGTTCGGCGCGGGCCGGGGCTCGGTGGAAGCCGCCGACACGGACGTTGACGGGGTGGATCGCGCGTCCTGCGAGCAGTTCGACGACGGCGTTGCCGGTCTGCTTCAGGCGCAGTCCGCGCTCCACGTGCACCGGGTGGGAGCGGGACAGGCCGATCACGTCGTCGTGGCCGAGGAAGTCCGGTGCGTGCAGCAGGTGGATGTGCAGCGTCTGGCTCTCGATCCACTCGCCGCAGTACAGCAGCCTGCGCAGGGCGGCGAGTTGCCCGTCCACGACGGCGCCGCACGCGTCCTCGACGGCCCGGCAGGCACTCAGCTGGTAGGCGACCGGGCAGATCCCGCAGATGCGGGACGTGAGGTCGGGGGGTTCGGTGTGGGCCCGGCCCCGGAGGAAGGCCTCGAAGAACCGGGGCGGTTCGTAGATGCCCAGCCGGGCCTCCGTGACGGTTTTGTCGTGGATTCTCAGATGCAGCGCGGTCTCGCCCTCGACCCGGGTGAGCGCGGGAACACGCAGGACCCGGGACCGGGCCCCGGGCTCGCTCACCGGGACCCCGCCTCGTCCGTCGTGCCCGGCCCCTGCTCCTCCACGGCGGCGAAAGCGGTCGCGTTGAAGGTGCGCAGGAACCTGCCGATGTCCTCGCCGCTCATTCCGTCGCGGTGCATGAGCGGGGCGAGTGCGGGCAGATTCGTCGTGCCCGCGGGCCCGAAGCATCCGTAGCAGCCGCGGCCGTAGGCCGGGCAGAGGGCCCCGCAGCCGGCGTGTGTGACGGGACCGAGGCAGGGTGTGCCGTGGGCGACGGTGACGCAGACGTTGCCGCGCCGCTTGCAGTCGAAACAGACGGCGTGGTCGGGGACGCCCGGTTTCCGGCCGGCGAGGAAGGAGGTGATGACCTCCACCAACTGGCCGCGGTCGATGGGACAGCCTCGCAGTTCGAAGTCGACCGGTACATGGGCGGAGACCGGTGTGGAGGTCGCGAGGGTCTCGATGTAGTCGGGGCGGGCGTAGACCACTGCCAGGTACTCCTCGGCGTCGGCGTGGTTGCGCAGTGCCTGGACGCCTCCGGCGGTGGCACATGCGCCGATGGTGACCAGGTGACGGGAGTCGGCGCGGATGCGGCGGACGCGCTCCAGGTGTTCGGGGGTGCTGACCGACCCCTCGACGAGCGCCAGGTCGTACGGGCCGGGGGCGACATCGCTGGACGCCTCCGGGAAGTGGGCGATCTCCAGTTCGGCGGCGATGCCGAGGAGTTCGTCCTCGCAGTCGAGGAGGGTGAGCTGGCAGCCGTCGCACGAGGCGAACTTGAACACACCGAGCCGGGGCCGGGCGGGCGGTGCGGTGTCGGTGCCCATGTCCGTCACAGCTCCCGTACGTTGAGCAGGGGTCGTGCTCGGTCGTGGCCGATGACGGGGCCGTCACGGCACAGCAGCAGGGGGCCGAGCTGGCAGTGCCCGCAGTGTCCGGTGGCACAGCGCATGTTGCGTTCGAGGGAGATCCGGATGCGGTCGGGGCGCACCCCCCGGTGGACCAGCGCACGGCCGGTGGCACGGATCATGACCTCGGGACCGCAGACGAAGGCGGTCGTCTCCGCCGGCGTGAACCGGGCTTCGCCCAGCAGGGCGGTGACGACTCCGACGCGGCCGGTCCAGCCGGGGGAGGGCCGGTCGACGGTGACGGCGGCGAACGGTTTTCCCCAGGTGGGGAACTCGTCCTGGTACAGCAGATCACCGGGTGTCCGGGCACCGGCGAGCACGTTCAGCCGTCCGTACGCCTGCGGTTCGGCCAGGACGGTGTCGATCAGCGGGCGCAGCGGGGCGAGCCCGATGCCGCCGCCGATGACGAGCAGATCGCGGCCGCGGGCGGCCTCCGGGTCCCAGCCCGTGCCGAACGGGCCGCGCACACCTGTCCGGTCGCCGATCCGCAGGCCGCACAGAGCGCGGGAGACGGCCCCGACGGCGCGGACCGTGTGCGTCAGCCGCCGTCCGTCGGCGGCCCGGGAGACGGAGACCGGGATCTCGCCGACGCCGAACGCGTACACCATCGCGAACTGGCCCGGTGCGAAGGGGCGCAGGGCCTGTGCGTCCGGCTCGAGTGCGAGCGTGACCGTGTCGTGCGTCTCGTCGCGCCGGTCCACCACGCGGTGCGGAAGGGGAGCGAGCGTCACGGTGCCGTCCCGCCTCCCCGGGCCCCCTGCGGCCCGTACAGGTCGAGCAGCCGGACGCGGGTGGCTCTGAGCCTGTCTCCGATGGTCGCCGCGACGGCGGTGACCAGCGACAGTCCCAGCGCCGGTTGCTCGGTACACAGGCCGAGCACCTGGGCGGCGTCGAACTCCCAGGCGCGGACGGGCTCCCGGGACTCGGCCCCGAGGTGCCACTGCCGGGGCGGGCACAGCCACGACCAGCCGAGCAGATCGCCCGCACCGACGGTCTCGACGACGGTGCGCCCGCGGCCGGGCACCTGAACGTGGAGCGCGACCGCGCCCGAGCGGATGACCCAGAACCGGTCGGCCGTCTCGCCCTCCTCGAAGATCCGCGTGGCGGCGGGGAAGAAGACCTCGTGGGCGAGGGCCATCAGCCGCCCGCGGTGCTCCGCGGACAGAGCGGCGAGCACCCCCTCGCCGGAATGCGCGCCCGGCCGCCGGTTCACGGCGCGCTCTCCCCGCGCCCGGCCTCCCGGTACAGGGCGTGGGCCTCCTCGGTGAGGTCGATGCCGGTGGGGCACCAGACGATGCAGCGGCCGCAGCCGACACAGCCCGAGCTGCCGAACTGGTCGTGCCACGTGCCCAGCTTGTGGGTGAGCCACTGGCGGTAGCGACTGCGCGGGGTGGCCCGGACCGGACCGCCGTGGAGGAGCGAGAAGTCCAGGTCGTAGCAGGAGTCCCAGCGGCGCCAGCGCTCGGCGTGGTCACCGGTCAGGTCGGTCACCTCCTCCGTGGTGGTGCAGAAGCAGGTGGGGCAGACCATGGTGCAGTTGCCGCAGCTCAGGCACCGGGCTGTGACGTCGTCCCAGCGTGCTGCCTCCAGGTTGTCCCGCATCAGCGTGCGCAGGTCCACCGGCGGCATGGACCGGCCCATGCGTTCGGCGGCGGCGTCCACGGCACCGGCCGCGGCGGTGCGGGTGGCGGTGTCGGCGCTGCGCCGAGGCAGCTCCGCGAGGACCGCGGTCCCCTCCTGGCTTCCACTCCGGCACAGGAAGCGGTGGCCTGCGTCGTCGGTGATCTCGGTGAGGGCGAGATCGTACCCGCCGTCCACGGCCGGTCCGGTGCCCATCGACACGCAGAAGCAGGTGGCACCCGGCTCGGTGCACTCGACCGCGACCAGGAAGGCTCCTGTGCGCCGGGAGAGGTATGCGGGGTCCCGGTGGCGGCCGCCGGACATGACACGGTCGAGGATGTGGATGGCCCGCAGATCGCAGGGGCGGACGCCGAGGAACGCGTAAGGGACACTCCGCGGTTCCTCCTCGCGCACGGTCAGCCCGCCGTCGGGACGGCGGTCCGCGCTCCACTGGCGGACACGTTCGGGATGCAGGAACGACTTCCACGACTGCGGCCCCGCGCTGTGCGCGAATGCGGCCCCGTCCTCGCGGCGGCGGGTCCGGTACCGTCCCGCCTCCAGCTCGACCCCCCAGCCGTGGGGAAGTTCGTCGGCGGACTCCAGCTCGTCCAGGACGATCGCGCCGTCGCGCACGGTGGGGCCGACCACCGTGCGACCGCGCCGCCTCAGGACACGCACCAGCGCGTCCAGGCCCTCACGGTCGAGCACCGCCTCGGTTCGTCGGCCGGGGACGGCTGCGGCACCTGAAGCGTCGGTCATGGTCTGCCTCTCGTCTCCGCGCCCCTGGGCCCGGGGAGGCGCGGGCTCCTCCGTCACAGCGCACCGCGACGCGGCCGTACGGCGTGTGATCACCACGGACAGCGTGCCAGGTGCGCGGCCCGCGGCCTCCGAAGCGGTTCGGCGTGTCCCGCCGAAGGGCCGGCCTTCCCCGCGCCGCTCCGTCTGCCGGTGCTCACTCGGCCTGCGCGCCTCGGGCCGGGGTCCCGGCGTGTCGTCCGATGTCGGCCTCGGCCCGCAGGGCCAGATGCCGCACCGCACACGCCACCGCCGGAGTGAGCCCCCTGCCCGGCGAATGATCCGCCCCCTCGACCGCGTACACCACGAGGCGGTCGGGACCGCGCCCGAGGCTCTCGCCGAGGCGCAACGCCTCGGCGAGGCCGAATCCGTGCGTGCTGTGTCTCCCCGGGTGGGCCGCGCGCAGAACTTCGCCCGGGCCCCGGCACCACCGGTGGATCCGCCCCGGGCGCGCCGAAGGGGGGAAGCAGGCGTCGACGACGACGGTCAGACCGGCGCCCTCCCAGAGCGCGATCAGCCGGCCGGGATCTCCGCCGCACTCGGCGAGAACGGTGCCCGGGGGCAGCGGTCGCCGCGCCGCCCGGTCCCGCAGCAGCCCGACAACGGCCCACCCCGCCCCGTCGTCCCTCCGGAACTCGTTGCCGATCCCGATGACCGCCGTACCGGCGGAGGGTGTCATCGCTGGGCTTCCCTCTCCCGACGACATCGCGGTGTGCGGCGGTCTCGCCGCCGTTCGGGACGCGGGGCCGGCGCGTTCGCGGCACCGCCCCCGAGGACGGCCGTCCGCCCCGACCATGGTCGGCGACGCATGCGGTCGTGCGATGCATCGACACACCCGTGGAGCCCACGGGTACGGCGGACGGCCGACGGCGGAGGCGGCACAGCGGCCGCGGGCACGACCACCGCTGTGCCCGCGGAGCCGGAAGGCGCCGTCCGCCCGTACCCCGCGGTCTCGGAACGGGGTGGGCACCGTGGGGCACCTTCCGGCTCCCGGTCCCTTGCGACCGGGGCGGTGTCCTAGAAGGCCGAGACCCAGTACGGTTCGAGCGTCATGGTGCCGTTGCCCCGCGCGCCCCTGAAGGAGCCCGTGCTGTTCCGGGCGAGGGTGTACCAGGAGTCCACGTAGTCGGGATCGTCGGTCCACCAGTGGTCGGGCATGGCGTCCAGCACGGCGTTGACCAGCGGGACGTAGGCGCCCATGTCGATGATGGTGAGCAGGGCGTCGGCGAGGGCCTTGGCGAGCGACCGGTAGTTGGTGCCGCCGTCCTCCTCCATCATCACCACGTCGGCGAGGTTGTACTTGTAGTACGACCAGTTCACCAGGATCTGGTTGGGCTGGTAGGTCCTGCCGTCCTCGTCCAGGTACGGCATGTCGACCGGGTCGACACGTACCTTGCCGTCCTGGCCGAAGCCGGCCACCAGCGAGTAGATCTCGGCGTCGCCCTTGATCCAGGGCTCCTCGTCGTCGGACAGCCTCACGGAGGTGATACGGCTTGTCCAGAAACCATCGCTCGCGGTGCTCGGGGAGTCCACCGGTTCGGACGTGGGGAGGCCGTGCCGGGCGAGTTCCTCGCGCAGGACGGCCATGCCCGCGGTGACGGCCCGCTCGGCGTCGACACCGACCACGTAGACGGGGCGTTCGGGGAGCCGGTGCGCGTCCAGCGTGTGGGAGCGGCCCGTGCTGTCGTAGGCGGTGACCTTCGTGGCGCCGTCGTCGGCGGGGGCGGCCGCCACCAGCGGCTCGGCCCCGGCCTCGAGTGCCTCGCGCATCGACTCGTCGGCGAGGCGGAGCCGCAGCAGGGGGCCGGCCTCGGTGCCGAGGCCCTTGGCCGCCGCGAGATCCCGGTCGGCGTCGGCGACCACCGATCCGAAGTCCTTGGCGGTCTTGGACGGGTTCTTCCCCGCGAGATCGCCGAGACCGACCTCGTCCGAGGTGAGAGCGGCCTTCTGGATCCGGGCCCGCCAGGCGGAGTCGGAGAGGGAGGCCGCCAGTGAACGGGCGGTGCCGTCCTCGATCGCGGTGACGGTCCCGGACCCCCGGGAGGTGTCGGGCGGAGCGGAGGCCGAGGCGATCCCTTGCGTGCCGCCGAGGCCGAGGGAGAGAAGGGCGGCGCACACGACCGTGGTTCTGAACCGGTGTCTGATCACACGGATCTCCTGTGGGGGAGTGGGGCGGATACGTGAGGGGTGGTACACGGATGCGGACGGCCTTTTCTATGCGGGTAGAAGTCGCCCGCGTCGCCTAGAATGACGATGACATGCCAATGCGGCAAGGGGTGAGATCAGGACACCTCCGGCTCCGGCCGGGAGACCCCGGAGGCGCCGCGCGGCACCCACCGGCGGGCCGGGCGGGCTGGCCTGCCGGGCCGCCCTGAGGATCAGGGCTTCGTTGCTCCGGTGCCGAGGGAGGTCGGGAACCCGCGCTGGCCGGCGAGGAAGGCCCCGACCCGGCTGGCCGCCCTGCTGTGGCCGCTCCGAGCGGTCGCGGACCGTTACGAGGTCTTCGCGGCCCTCGCCGCCGTCCGACCGACCCGGCTGGCCGAACCGGGCCGCCCCACCGGGACCGAGTGGTCCTCGATTCCCGCCTCGGGCAATCCTCTGCGGGACGCCCACAGACTGACGCCGGAGTACGCGTCGAGGAAAGCACCGACCGCGCGCACGTGGCCGAGGTGGTCGTAGACGCGGTTCGCCGTCTCCCCGGTGGGCGTGCCGAGGGGAAGGCCAGGGAACCCAGTCGTGTTTCGAGCCGTTCGGGCGCCGAGATGGGTTCCAGGATCTGCCGCGAGATCTGCGCTGCCTCCCGCATGGTCCTGCTCCCGTTTTCGGTGGATCCGTCACGCCACCTTCCGTGAACCTCTCCGGCTGTCGGCTTCCGCCGGTCTGCGATCTTCGGCAGAGGTGAACGACTCCGGTGGGGCGACGGGTGTGGTGGGTGGCGCGCTCGGGGGCAGCCGGCAATCGGCCACACCGGTCACGCTCCCTCCTGTCCTTTGGGGCCGGTGCCCATGGCCGTGCTGTCAGGTGGGGGTGATCAGCCCGTTCTCCACCTGGAAGTCCTCAGTCGGTGAGCAGCCGATCGACGGTGTGACCAGCAGGCTGACGGTGACCGGTGCGGGCTCCGTCCCGGCGGTGGAGAACTCGCACACCGCGTGACGGCCGGTCAGTGGGAACCAGAACCAGGCGCCCGCCTCGCCGATCAGAGCACGGTCGGACTCCCTCCACGCACCGTTCCTGAGGGCGAAGACCTGGAGGCGTACGGATGCCGCGAGCGGATCGGTCTGCGACCTCACAGCGGTGAGTGTGAACTTGAGGTCCCGGCCCAGGACCGACGTGGCGATCCGTCGCCGCTCCGCCGCCCGAGGTTCAGTCCGCGGTTCCTTCCCCTGACCCGCCGCCGGCCGGCTCGCAGAGCCGGCCGGCGGCGGGTTCGGCGGGCCGCCGTTGGTCGCGCCGACCGTGACGGTCGCGGCCGCGACGGTGGCCAGGGCGACACCCCGGCCCATGCGTGTGCGGAAGTTCTCGATCACGACGTCTCCATGTGTGGTGATTGCCGCGGTTGGCGGAGGCACTTCGCGTCGTCCTCGATTTCCCGGGTCTCACGGCCGGTCGGCGGCTGTGCCGGCATCGGCCCGGAACGACGGGCCCTCCGCCCGGTTCGACCCCCGTCGCTGCGTCCCGGGTGACGCCGATACCGCCCGGCGCGGCTACTTGCCGGGGAAGGACGGGGGCAGGGGCGTCGGTGTCCCGGACGTACCGCGGCCGCCCCCGGTCCGATGAGGCTGCGTGTCGGAGACCTCGAACACGAGTTGCCAGGCCGCCGGTGTCAGCACCCGCTGTGTCACCTGGCCGCGCGCCTTACGGAACCCCCCGGTGCCTCCGGTGATCGCGTTGACGGCCGGGACCGGTGCCGGAATTCCGGTTTGCTCGCCCTGGACGGTGATCTGTCCTTCCGGAAGTACCGCGGTCGACGAGCACTGTCCCGCGTTGCGTTCGAGGTCGGTGATGACGCAGAACCCGCCGAAGCGACCGACGGAGCGCTCTTCCGGCCCCTCGGCCGACACCAGGTTCCCGCTGAAGACGAACTGGTCTCCGACACTGCGGCCCGTTGCGCCCAGATCCAGCTCCTCGCCGACCTGCAGCCGGGCCTCTACGCGGATGGTGCGGCTTTTCCCCGAGGAGGCGTCGGCAGGGTGGGGCGCCGCAGTCGCGGCTGTCTTCCGCGGGGCCACGTCGGCCGAAGCAGAGCCGATGAGGGCGAGTCCGGCAGAGCCGCTGAGAGCCGTGACGGCGAGGAATATGAAGGACCTGCCAGCGAAGCCCATGGTCACCTCCGTGTTTGCGGGGACGAACAGAATCAGGGCTGCCCGGGTTTTTCCGGAGCCGATGTCGCCGGACGGCGACGCATCGGGTCGACATCACAGAAGAAAGGCGGCCGAGCAGGTCCGGGGACCGTGGGCGCGAACGTACGTGGAGGCCCGCGTCATCACTGGGAGAGTTCGTCGTGCTCACCCTCGTCGTGACGGTTTTCGCCCGGATCTACTCGGAGCGGACTCTCCTTCAGAATCGGATCACGGTCCGGAGGAGAGGGACCGTCGGGCCTCTCGCCGAACCACCCTTCAGCGGCAACGCTAGCGGCCGCGGTGGCGGCGCGCTCGGCAGAGGACCGGGTCTGAGGCCATTGGAGTGCGTTTACCGGGACCGGAGAGCGTGGACTTCGCGTGTGACAGATCTGTCCGGTCGAGCACGCGGGTCCCGGCCGATCACCTCGGTCCGGGGCAGTCCGGGGCAGCCCGGGGCCGCCGGCGGCCCCGGACGACCCCTCCCCGGCCACGTCCCCGCGGTAGGCGGTCGCCGGGGACTCCGAGCCCGGCTTGGCCGTCGCCATCGGGACTCGACGGCCCGAAGGGGACGCGGCACGCCGCGGCTGTGACGTCAGTCGCTCCCGGAGGCGGGGGCGACCACCCGCTCGGGCCGGACACCGGTGCTCTCCACGTCGACGCGGGGCAGCCGGCGGTCGAGCCAGCGGGGCAGCCACCAGTTGGCGCG
This sequence comes from Streptomyces shinuiensis, assembly GCF_043660855.1. Classification (NCBI taxonomy): domain Bacteria; kingdom Bacillati; phylum Actinomycetota; class Actinomycetes; order Kitasatosporales; family Streptomycetaceae; genus Streptomyces; species Streptomyces shinuiensis. Next base: position 5,668,782 of record NZ_JBIHML010000001.1, read on the forward strand.
TCCCATCAGTGCCATGGCCGCGGGAACGAGCACCATCCGGACGATCGTCGCGTCGAGCACGATCGCGGTCGCCAGGCCCAGGCCCATCATCTTGACGAGCGGCGAGGGGTTGGCGACGAAGCTGAGGAAGACCACCGTCATGATCAGTGCTGCGGATGTGATCACACGGCCCGTGGCCGCCATGCCGCGCGCCACCGACTCGGTGTTGTCGCCCACGGCGTCGTATTCCTCGCGGACTCGTGAGAGCAGGAACACCTCGTAGTCCATGGACAGGCCGAAGAGAACCGCGAAGAAGATCGTCGGCAGGGGTGAGACGATCGGGAAAGTCCCCTCGAGGTTGAACAGGCCCGCGAGCCAGCCCCACTGGAAGACGGCGACCACCACACCGTACGCGGCACCGATGGACAGCAGATTTGTCACGGCGGCTTTCACCGGTATCGCGATGGAGCGGAACACCAGCATCAGCAGCAGGAACGACGCCACCAGAGTCGTGCCGACGAACACCGGCAGGGTGTCGGTGAGTTGCCGTGTGAGGTCGTCGGTCATGGCGGTCACGCCGGACACGAGGACGTTGTCCGGCACGAGATCGCGGACGCGCTCGAGCGTCGCGGACGTCTCCGCGTCCGAGGGAGCGGTGGCGGGGAGAGTGGGCAGCACCACCGTGTCTCCGTCCGCGGACGTGCGGGGCTCACCGACCGCGGCGATGCCGGGGTCGGCGGCGATGCGCTCGGACAGCGCCGGGACGTCCCGGGCGTCCGCGCCGGGGCTTCGCAGATCGGCGACGACCAGCAGGGGGGAGTTGAAGCCGGGACCGAACCCCTCCGCCAGCAGGTCGTAGGCGCGGCGATGGGTGGTGGTGGTCGCGTCGTCGCCCGCGTCGGGGAAGCCCGTCTCCATGCGCAGCGCGGGGGCCGCCAGTGCGAGGAGCGCCGCCGAGGCGACGATCAGGTACGGCCACGGCCGGCCGGAGACGTGGTGGGCGAAACGCCACCACACCGTGCCCTCGGGCCCGTCCGCCTGACGCTTGCGGCCCGGGACGCGCCGCTTGTGGACCCGGTCGCCCAGGAGCGACAGCAGGGCCGGCAGGAGCGTGAGGGCGGTCGCCGCGGCGAAGAGGACCACCAGCGAGGTACTCAGGCCGATCGAGGTCAGAAAGCCCAGGCCGGTCAGCGCGAGTGCGGCCATCGCCACGATGACGGTTCCGCCGGCGAAGAGGACCGCCGCGCCCGCGGAGCCCATGGCGTTGGACAGAGCCGTGGTGTTGTCCTGGCCGGCGGCATGGTTCTCGCGATAGCGGGCCATGATGAACAGGGCGTAGTCGATGCCGATGCCCAGGCCGATCATGGCGCCGATCGTGGGAGCGGCGGTGGAGACGTCCATGGCGTTGGCCAGCAGCGCGATGCTGCCCAGGCCCGCGGCGACCGCCACCAGGGCGAGCGCTATGGGCACCAGTGCGGCCACGACCGTGCCGAACGCCACCACCAGGGTGATCAGTGCGGTCAGCAGGCCGGCCGCCTCCGCGCCCGATGTCGGTGTTTCGGCGTTGATGAAGATCGCGTCGCCGCCCAGCTCGGCGACGGCTCCGTCCTCCCGTACGGGCCCGACCGCATCGGCCAGGGCGTCGACCTGCGCGGGATCGACGTCCATGGGCGGCACGTCGAAGGTGATCCGGGCGAAACCGATCCGCCCGTCGGGCGAGACCGTGCCGGCCGTGAGGGGATCGGTCACCGTGACGACGTGCTCCACTTCGGCGATCCGTGCGACCGCTTCGTCGATGGCGGCCCGGTGGTGTTCGATTCGTCGCCCTTCCGGTACGGCGAAGACCGCCATCGCGCTGCCTCCGGACGCTTCCGGGAAGCGGTCCTCGAGCAGTTCCATCGCCTCTTCGCTCTGGCTGCCGGGAGCGGTCAGGTCGTCGACGAACGAACCGCCGACCGTGCCGGCCATGGGCAGTACGAGGAGCAGGGCGACCGCCCAGGCGGCGACCGTGACCCACGGCCGGCGGGCGCTCGCCCCGCCGATGAGACGGGTGAATCGGTTCATGGATGCGTGGGCTCCTGTCAGAGGGCTGCCGCCGGCGTCTCCTCGCAGCGCCGACGGCGGAAAACGCGGGCGGATCCATCGTGGGCGCCGCGGCCGCCGCTGTCCCCGGCCGCCGGAGGGGTTCGGTGCTCCTGCCCGGGGCGGGTGGACCGAGGCGGCGTCTCCCCCCGGCGGCGGGGGACCGGGTCCACCTTCCGACGGGTTACCGCGCCTTTGACCTGCGATTACGATGTCCTGCCGGGTGCGTCGACGATCGAGGTCAGAGCACCGGACGCCTCTTGATGGAGCGATGATGAACCGCACGGTGCAGCCCGCCGAGACGCTGGTCCGCAGCATGCCGGCCAGATTCCGCGGTCCCTTCGTCCGCTGGCCGCGGGCCGCGGACGCCGTCCTCGCGACCGCCGCGTTCCTGTCGGCGGCGTTCCTGCGGGACACTCCGGGGGACACCGTGGCCGTCCGCCCGGTCACCGACGTCCCTCTGCCCGTCCTCCTGCTCTACGCGGTGGCCGGGGCGGCGCTCTACCTGCGTCGGCGCAGGCCGATCGCGGTCCTGTACGTGGTGCTCGCGGTGTGGGCCCCGACCCTGGGCAGCGGCTACTCCACCCTGGGCGGGACCGCGGTCATCGCGCTCTACGGCGCCGGACGGCACACCGGCGAAAAACGGTGGAGTCCTCTCGGTGCCGTCGCCGCGGCCGCCGCGGTCACGGTCGACGGCCTGCTCCGTTCCGTTCCCTGGGGAGAAGCCGCCTTCGGCTGCCTGGTCATGTCCGGGGCCTGGTACGCCGGCCGGCGCCTGTGGCTGCGCGCCGAGCGCGGCGTCAGAGTCCGCCGGGAGCAGGCCTCCGAGGCACAGCGGATCGTCGCCGAGGAGCGCACCCACATCGCCCGGGAACTGCACGACGTGGTCGCCCACCGGGTGAGCATGATGACCGTGCAGGCCGGTGCCGCCCGGATGGTGGCCGCCGAGGATCCCCGAAGTGCGCTCGAGGCGATGACCGCGGTCGAGGAAGCGGGCCGCCAGGCACTGGACGAGCTGCGGCACCTGCTGGGAGTGCTGCGTCCGAAGGCCGAGCGCGACGGGCTCGGCCCCCAGCCCGGTCTGACCGACCTGCCCCGGCTCGTCGCGCAGGTCCGCGACGCGGGGCTGCACGTCTCGGTCACCGACGGCCTCCAGGCCCCGCTGCCGGCCCGCGTGGAGCTTTCGGTGTACCGCATCGTCCAGGAGGCGCTGACCAACGTGCTCAAACACAGCGGACCGAGCACACACACCGAGGTGCGCCTCCGGCACGACGAGTGCGGCCGCGGAGTCACCGTCGAAGTGCTGGACGACGGCCGGGGCACCGCCGCCCGGCCCGCGCCGAACACGGCACGCGCGGGCGCTGGCGGCCACGGGATCGTCGGAATGCGGGAGAGGGCCCTGCTGCTCGGCGGTAGTCTCGATGCGGGACCGCGGCCCGGCGGCGGATTCCGGCTGGCCGCCCGTCTGCCTGTCCAGGGGGAGTCCGTATGACCGTCCGTGTCGTCGTCGCCGACGACCAGGCGCTGGTCCGCCGGGGCTTCACCATGATTCTGCGGATCGACGACGACATCGAGGTCGTGGCCGAGGCGGGCACCGGGATCGAGGCGATCGAGGCGGCACGCCGGCACCGCCCGGACGTGATCCTCATGGACATCCGCATGCCCGGCGTGGACGGCCTCGAAGCGACCTCCCGGATCCTGCGGGAGGCCGACTGGGCCGTGCGCGTGCTGATCCTGACCACGTTCGACCCGGACGAGTACGTCTACGAGGCGCTGCGCGCCGGTGCCAGCGCCTTCGTCCTCAAGGACATCCCGCCGGAGCAACTCGCCACAGCCGTGCACACCGTGGCCGAGGGAGGGGCGCTGCTGGCGCCGTCGATCACTCGGCGGCTCATCGACCGGTTCGCGGAGCGGCGCGTCGTCGGCGCGGCCGCCGCGGGCCGTGTGGGGCGTCTCACCGAACGCGAGCGAGAGGTCGTCATCGCCGTCGCCCGGGGGGCGAGCAACTCGGAGATCGCCGAGCGGCTCCTCATCGGCGCCGCGACCGTCAAGTCGCATGTGTCGAGCATCCTCGCCAAGCTCGGTCTGCGTGACCGGATCCAGATCGTCATCTTCGCCTACGAGAGCGGACTCGTCGAAGCCGGCGACCACGACGTCGGTCACTGAAGGGTCCGTTTCGCCGGCGCGCCGAGCCGCGTCATCGGCATGGGCGGTGACCGGTGGTTAGGAGCGTGGGCGGGCCGCCCCGGGCGCGACCGGCGTCCGGGGCGGCGGGGGCGTCACCGCCACCGGAGTGCGGGAGGTCGCGGCGCGAACCGCGCGGGGCGCGTGCGAACCGGCGGGCTGTGCCCGTCCGGATCCGTGATCACGGTCAGACGGTGACGGATCCCGTCGCCAGAGGTGTGGTGACGGACTGGAGGGTGACGGTGGCGGAGAATGCCTGCCTGCCGTCCTGCGAACCGGTGACGCGGACGTGGTGCAGGTCCCGGCCCCGGTCGGCGGAGGCGGTGTCCTCCGCGAGGATGCGGCACGGCCGGTCGAGTTCCACGTAGTGCGAGAAGGCGGTGTCGAAGGCGACGGGAGTCGTCCGGTGGGGCCGGGTGGCGGACACCGCGGCCTGGCCGCAGGCCTCGAGCAGGACCATGCCGGGTACGTGGTCGTGGGGATGGTCGAAGAGGACCGGATGGCCGGTGTCGACCCTCAGGTTCCAGGTCCGGGGCTCGTCGCCGGTCGCGAGGACGACATCCGACGGCCGTCGACGCCCCGTCAGGGAGGGTTCCACGGGGGACGGGACGGGAAGTGCCCGGGCACAGGCCCGCCCGGCGTCGGCGTACCGGCCGCGCAGCCGGTCGTAGATGGCCGGGGGACAGGCCGTGTACCGCACCTGGGCGCTGCCCAGCAGGGTCTCTCCGAGTGCGGCGGTGACCGAGGCGCTCAGACGTGCCGTCCCCGATCTTCGGCGCGTGACGGGTTCGTAGGCGACGACGAGGCGCAACGCCGCCGTGTCCGCTCCGGTGCGCAGGGCGTCGGGCGCCACGGTGGAGGTGAATCTCTCCCAGCCCAGCCGGTAGCCCACGGGGATGTCGAAGGCGGCGTGGGTTAACAGTGCCAGAGCCTGGCGGACGCTTTCGGTGAACAGGTGGGGGCCGTGCGTCTCTGGCGTCAGGGTGTAGAAGCGGTGGACCCTGGGCCAGTGCGTGGTGACGGCGTAGGTTCCGTCGTGGTTCGGGAGCCAGCCCGTGACCAGGACCTCGGCAGGGTCGGTCTTGCCCACGCATCGGCCGAGGTCGGTGAGGAGGGGAGTGGTGCCGAGAATCATGTGATCCTTCCCGGAGTGTCATCGTTCGTGTCGTGTCTCCTTCTGGAAACACCTGAACATAAAAGTAAATACGACTATGTTTTCTGTCGAGAGGGAAACGAGGGAACACATGACTCGGGTAACGGGCAGGCGGGCCGCGCTGCAACAGAAGAGGGCACTGCGCACGCGCGCGGACATCCTGCGGGCGGCGGCGGAGGTCTTCGCGGAGCGGGGCTTCTCCAGGGCCACGCTCACCAGCATCGGCGATCGGGCGGGAGTGACCCTGGGCGCGGTGTACTTCCATTTCAGGAACAAGGAAGAACTCGCCCGGGCGATCGTCCAGCAGCAGCCCGACAGGGTGGTCACACCGGCCGACTCGACGGGACTGCAGTACGTGGTGGACGTCACCGTTAGCTGGGCCCACCAGGTACTGGAGGACGTCTTCCTGCTGGCGGGCGCCCGGCTGGTGATGGAGCAGGAGTTCTTCGTGGGCTCGGAGCAGAACTCCCACCGGCAGTGGAGCCACGTCGTGGCCGAAGGGCTGGCGCTCGCCAAGCGCAGGCGGGAGGTGCGCGCGGCCACGGACGTGGAGGCCGTCGCGCGGCTGATCGTCAACGCCTGCACCGGAGCCCAGATGCACGCCCACCTGGAATCGGGGCGGGCGGATCTGCCCTGGCGCGTGATGGACATGTGGCGCTGCCTGCTCCCGGCCATCGCCACACCGGCCACGCTCGCCAGGATCGAGCTGAGCGAGGCCCGCGGCCGGCCCCGGCAGGACCCCGCGGGCGCGACGCCGAACGCCCGGGCGGGACAGGCGCCGTGAGAACTATGCTCCTGCGGCAATCTCCATTCGCCGCAGGAGCATTCACACAACGGGGGCCGCATGCTCACGGACAGGACCGTCATGATCACCGGGGCGTCCAGCGGGATCGGCGCCGCCGCCGCGCGGGTCTTCGCCGCACAGGGCGCGCACGTGGTGCTGATGGCGCGCAGGGCCGGCCTGATCGGGGGGCTCGCCGACGAACTCGTCGCCGGCGGAGCGCGCGCGCTCGCCGTACCCGGTGATGTGACGTCGGCCGACGACGTACGGCACGTCGTCGCCGAGGCCGTGCGCCACTTCGGCCGGCTGGACGCGGCCTTCAACAACGCGGGATGGGGAACGGCGGGGCTCGCGGTCCACGAGGTCCCCGACGCTATGTACGACCAGATCATGGACGTGAACGTGCGCGGTGTCTGGAACTGCCTGCGCCACCAGATACCCGTCATGATCGACCAGGGGGAGGGCGGGGCCATCGTCAACACCTCCAGCACCGCGGGGCGGTTCGCCACCGGCGCGGTGGCCCCCTACGTCGCGGCCAAACACGCAGTTCTGGGGCTGACCAAGGCGGCCGCGGCCGAATACGGGGGGCAGGGGATCCGCGTCAACGCCCTGGTCGTGGGCAGCACCAGGACTCCGCTCATGGAACAGGGGGCGGACCTCCGGGAGGCCGCGGGCAGGCCCTCCGGGTCGCGGGCCATCCAGCGAAGGCTGGCCCACCCCGCGGAAGTGGCCAACGCCGCGGCATGGCTGTGCAGCGATCTCGCCTCGTTCGTCACCGGAGCCGAGATCGCCGTGGACGGTGGGGTGGGCGCCGTCTGAACGGTACGGCGGCGGGGGTGCGGGGGATGCCGCGAACCGCATCGCGCGGCATCCCTCTTGCGGGGCCGGACGTACGCGCCGGGAGGAGGCGTCCTCAGGCCGGCACCGGCTCCAGGTCCCGGGCGGGGGATCGGGGCGGCGAGCCGAGGAGTGTCCGGTACGCGTGGGCTGCGGACACCAGGGTCATGTAGTGGTGCCAGCCCGGATAGGAACGGCCCTCGAAGTCCAGCAGGCCGAAGTCCTGCCTCAGATCGCGTACCGCGTCGGCGGTGTCGGCCCAGCATCCGACGAGTGAGGAGAGTTCCGCGGCGCGGCGGCGCACTATGTTCGTGATCCACACGACGGAGGGGCGGCGCCGGTCGGTGAACAGGCGGTAGACGCGCCGTTCCCGGACACCGGGCATCGCCGCCGCGGGCAGGCGGACCAGATCGGCCGGTGCGCCCGCGTTCCGGTGCGTACCGCGCAGGCAGCCACCGACGACGGATCCCGCGCGCACCGTCCCGGCCGAAGGCAGACCGTGCCGGACGCCCGGCGTCGTGAGGGAGTACGGATCCCGTTCGGCCGCGTCGAGGGGCAGTACCGGGAAGTCGGCCGACACGGCGACCACGAAGTCGTGCCGCTGACGGGCCAGCAGGCGGGCCAGGTCTCCCGCCTGCCAGCCGTCCCGCAGGTCGGCCACGAGGGGGAGCGGGGTCACACCGGCGTGCCGGTGCAGCCGGTCCGCCATGTCGAAGGCGTCCCTCCCCACCGGCTGCGGCCGGATGTCACCAGGAATGCGGGCCTGTTGGCGGAGGTGGGGGAGCATCCAGCGCGACGGGAGGTGGAGACGCCAGTCGACGGACACGGCGGACCCGCCGCCGGACAGGAAAAGTCCCACGCCGACCTGGCAGTTGACGGTCTGGCCCAGACGGGGAACGAAGCGCCGGTGCACCCCGCAGGAATGGTCCCCCCGTTTGGGCAGGACCGTCGTCGCGATCGTCCAGGCACGGGGTCTGAGCCGCTCCTCGGCCCACCGGGCCACTTCGTGCCGGACCGGTTCCCACTCCCAGGGACTGGAGTTGACGAACTGCTGCAGGGACTGCGACGCCGTCGGGGAGTCCGTGACGGCGGCGGCCAGGCGCCGGACGGTCTTCTTGCCCGGCGCGGTCAGTAAACCCAGCAGGTAAGCGTGCCCCCAGCGCCGCTGGTCCGCACGCTGCAGATGAGCGAACACCCTGTCCACGAAGCCGGAGAACTGGTCGGGGGTGACTGGTGCGTTGGCGGAAATCGGACGGAGCGACGACATGGCGGTCCTTTCCCTGGGAGACGTCTCTTCGGCCGCCATAGAATAATTGAATCAACTATGTTTTGAGTGGGGCGGGAATCGGACAACATGCGCCGGGGTAAATCGCCGTCTACGCGGAACCAGGGCGTCCGCCACTGGCCGGAACAGATCACCTCGCCCTCCCGTGGCAGGGAGCCGGGCTTGATGCGGTCGGTGCGCGAACGCGACGCTGTGCTCCCCCACCTGCGAGATCGACCGAGGATCCCACGTCGGTACCCGTGCCGTGCGCCGAGCCGACGGCATCGCGACACCGGTGCGCGCCGCGCCCATGGTGCCGAGTGGACTCCCGTTGCGTGACCGCAGCCCCGCGGTAAGGAAGTCCACCCCGGCAACGGTCCCGACGATCAGCTAGCACCACGGAGCATCAGATGCAGGCGAGAGCAGCGCGAACACGACAGGCCCTGGTGGACGCAGCCGCCACGGAGTTCGACCGCCATGGCTATGCCGGCACGTCGATGGTGCAGGTGTGCAGGGCCGCGGGCATCACGACCGGTGCCCTGACCTTCCACTTCGGTTCCAAGAGCGAGTTGGCCGATGCCGTCCAGGGCCGTGGGTGCGGGACGGTCCGCGCCGCCGTCGACCGCGTGAGGACCGCCCCGCGCCCCGCGCTCGACCTCGTCGTCGAACTGACCGTGCGCCTGGCCCGTCTTCTCGAGGACGACGCCACCGTGCGGTCGGCCGCCCGTCTGACGCGCGAACGGCCCGGCGCCTACCCCGGTGGCTGGTCGGCCTGCTGGCTGCCGACCGTCCGTGAACTCGCCCACCGGGCGCAGCGCATGGGCCAGTTGCGCGCAGGTACACCTCCCGCAGCGGTGGCCAACCTCGCGGCGTACCTGCTCGCCGGGACCGAGACGGCCACCCGTGCCGCCCTCGAAGCCGCGCGGAAGCCGGACGCCGCGGAGCAGCTCCAGCAGCTGTGGGGCATCGCTCTGCGCGGTATCTGCGCCGACCGCGACACATGACCCACCGGACCGGCCGCGGCCACGGTCCACCGGACTCGTGGCCCGGCCGGGACGCGGCGCGACAGCCACCCCGTACCCGGCGCCCGTACGAGACTTGAGCAAGTCGGCGTTGCCGCCACGGGGGCGATGGGAAAACCTGTGCCCGGACCACCCCGTCACAGGAACGCCCCGCGGGCGTGGCGGGCGCGCCGCCGCCCGTCCGCGGGAGCACGCCCCGTACGGCACGCCGCCCCGGAACACCCTTCGGGGCGCTTCGCCATGCCCTCCTTTTCGTTGAACGACTCAATCCGCTTTTGCTTGCCGGTGGCATGACCCAAAGTGGACGGCGGATGTCGCTTATCCCCCTCGCTCAACCTCTCGCCAATGGCAAGGATTAAGTCCGCAGCCAACCGGAACGACAGCCCGGCTGAGGTCCCGCCGTCATTGTTTGGAACCCCCGACCAGAGGTCCCCAGGAGGATTCATGGCGAAATCTGAACGCATTGACGCAGTCGTCGTCGGCGGCGGGATCGCCGGGTCCGCGCTGGCGGCAGCCCTTGCCGGTGACGGGCACCAAGTGCTCCTCCTTGAGCGGCAGACCGTCTACCGGGACAAGGTCAGAGGCGAGGTAATCAATTGCTGGGGAGTCGAGGAACTTATCCGGCTGGGGCTTGAGGAATGCATTCTCAAAGCCGGCGGTACCTATGTCGACCGCTTCATCGGATTCGACGAGATAGTCGATCCGGAAACCGCCAGAGCCAGAGCCCTGCACCTGGACAAAATGCTCCCCGGGATACAGGGGGTCCTCGATGTCGGACACCCCGAGGCGTGCGAGGCGCTCTCCACCGCGGCCCAGGAGTCAGGAGCCACCGTCGTACGCGGGGTGGGTGATGTCCTGGTCACCGGCGGCCTCGAACCCACCGTGCGCTACGAGCACAACGACATCGAGTACGAGGTCCCCTGCCGCCTGGTGGTCGGGGCCGACGGGCGGATGTCCACGGTGCGCCGACAACTGGGCATCGGCCTGACCCAGACTCCGCCGAACTCCCTCGGTGGCGGGATGCTCGTCGAGGACCTGCACGACTGGCCCGTGAACGTCACCTCGATCGGCACCGAAGGCGACCTGCTGTACTTCGTCTTCCCCCGCGAAGGCGCCCGTGCCCGCCTGTACCTGCTGCACGACGTCTCGCAGAAGGGCCGCTTCGCCGGGCCGAACCGCCATACCGAGTTCCTTCAGGCCTTCCGGCTCCACTGCATCCCCGACAGCGAGATGTTCGCCGAGGCCACCCCCGCCGCGACCTGCGCCTTCTACCCGATGAACGACGCCTGGGCCGACGCGCCCTTCGCGCCCGGAGCGGTCCTGGTCGGGGACGCGGCCGGGTGGACCGATCCGGTCGTCGGACAGGGCCTGTCCATCGCGCTGCGGGACGCGCGCATGGTGCGCGACTGCCTGCGCTCATCCGGCACCTGGGAGCCGGAGATTCTCCACCCCTACGCCCGCGAGCGCGAGGTGCGCATGCACCGCCTGCGGATCTCCGGCTCCGTGCGCACCGCGATGAACATGACCTTCACCCCCCGCGGCGTCGCCCGCCGCAAGGCGTACGCGGAGGTGTGGCCCACCGACCCCGTACTGGCGGGGTCGCGGCTGGCCACCTTCAAAGGCCCCTTCCAGGTGCCCGCCGAGTCCTTCGACCCCGAGGTCGTCGAGCGCCTCCTCGCCCTGGGATGACCCGGGCACCCGAAGGCCGGCCCACCAGTACAGGACGCCGCCCCGCACCGAGGGCGGCGTGTACACCGAACGCGCATACGGGAGGAACCACATGCACATCAGGACCGCCGCCGGCGATGAGCTGATCCGCAAGAACGGCTGCGACATCCGCCAGCTCTACCCCTGGGACGGCGTCGTCACCCCGCCCTGGAACAGCACCCTGTGCTCCATCCGGCCCGAGGAGTCCAGCACCCCGCACGGCCACGACACCGATGAGACGTTCATCTTCCTCAGCGGCCGGGGGCACGTGCGGATCGGTGACGAGGAGCGCGACGTCGCGCCGGGCGACGTCATCTACATCCCGCACGGCACCAACCACGTCGTCACCAACACCAGCCCGGACGATCCGCTGACCTTCGTCAGCATCTACTGGCTCCAGCCCGCCGCACAGTGAGGGGAAGTCCTCCATGACCGACGCCCCGCGCGGCACCGAACCCGGTCGGCGGCGCATCAACGTCACCTTCTCTCCGCCCACCCCGAACGGTGACCTCCATCTGGGACACCTGTCGGGGCCGGTGCTGGGCAGCGACGTGTGCGCACGCGCCCAGAAGATCCACGGGCACGACGTGGCCTTCGGCACCAGCACCGACGACAACCAGACCTATGTCGTCACCACGGCCGAGCGGCTCGGCACCGACCCCGAGTCGCTGATCCGGCACGCCTTCGACAGTGTGACCAAGACCCTCGAACTGGCGGGCGTCGACGTCGACCTCTTCGAGCGCCCCGACTCCGGCTACACCGCCTTCGTCGAGGACTTCTTCACCCGCCTGTGGCGGCACGGGGCCTTCGACCGCCGCGAGGTGGACCTGCCCTACGACGCGGCCTCGGACACCTACAGGGCCGAGGCGTTCGTCACCGGGCGCTGCCCGACCTGCCTGGCGTACGCCCGGGCCGGGGTCTGCGAGACGTGCGGCCTCTACAACCTCCCCGGCGCCCTGCTGTCCGTGGCCGGCTCGGCCTCGGCCCTGCCCACCCGCCGGGTCCCCATCTGGGTCCTGGACCTGGAGCGCTACCGCACGATGCTCACCAACTGGTACCGGTCCTCGGACGTGAGGCTGCGCCCCGACCTGGACCGTGTGGTCGCCCAGACCCTCGCCGGACCCCTGCCGTACATACCGATCACCTATCCCGGCACCTGGGGGATCACGGTGGACTGGGACGTGCCCCACGGCCTCCCCCAGACCGTCAACGCCTGGCCGGAGATCTACGTGGGACACGTGTACTGGCTGCGGCGGGCCCGTGAGGGCCGCCAGGCCGGCTGCGACGAACTGGTCCAGTTCATCGGCATCGACAACGGCTTCTACAACGCGTTCGTCTACGTGGCGCTGTCGCTGCTGGCGGCCCGCCACGGACTGCCGGTCGACCTGCCCCGGACCCGCACCCTCACCAACCAGTACTACCTGCTGGAGGGCCGCAAGTTCTCCACCAGCAAGGGGGACGTGCGCTGGGCCGGGGAGTTCCTGGAAAGCGTCGGCCGCGACCGCACCCGCTTCGTGCTGTCCCTGACCAGCCCGGAACTTCAGCAGTCCGAGTTCAGCGAGCCGGTGGCCGCCTTCACCCTGGCCACCCGGTTCGACACCCCTTTGAGGACCGTCGCGGAGGCCCTCACCGCCGCCGCGGCCGGACGCCGCGTCGACGCCGAGCCCTCGGCCTGGTGGAGGACCGCGCTCGAGGCGTCGCGCCGGCGCTTCGAGGACGCCTACCGGCTGGAGACCTTCTCCATCCGCAAGGCGGCCGAGGCACTCGCCCTGCACCTGGAGACCCTGGCCCTGCGTTGCGCGGACCTGGACGCCGACGACCCCGGCGACATCTGCGGCGCGCTGCAGTTCCTGTGGACCCTGCGCACCCTGGCCTGGCCCCTCACCCCGGACCTGTGCGAGCAGGTGTCGAACGCCTTCGAGGCCCCCTCGACCGCGGGAACCACGCCCCTGCTGGCGGAACTCGACCACCGGCCTCCGGGAGCCTTCACAGGGCTCGCAGCCGGCCGCACCCCCTCCTCCGGTGCGCGGGACGACGCACCGGCCGCCTGACCCCGCCCGACACCGGCCCGACCGGGCCCGCCGTACCCCCTTTCCCGTGCCGACCGGTACACCACCTGCCGCAAAGGAGTCGCGTCATGCTGCGCACCTTCATGCACTCGAAGATCCACCGTGCGACCGTCACCGACAGCAACCTCAACTACGTCGGTTCCATCACCATCTCGCCCGAACTGCTCGAGGCTGCCGGGATAGGCGTCCACGAGCTGGTCCACATCGTCAACATCAACAACGGCGCCCGGTTCGAGACCTACACCATCCTGGACGACTCGCCCAAGCCCCCGGCCGGGCAGATCGTGATCAACGGAGCCGCCGCCCGCCTCGTCCAGCGGGGGGACAAGGTCATCATCATCAGCTACGCGCAGCTGACCGAGGAGGAGCGGGGCGGTTTCAAGTCCCGGGTCGTCCACGTCAACGACGCGAACGAGATCACCGAGACGACCCTGCAGAGTTCCTGAGGCGCACCACCGGCCCGTTGCCGGCAGGCACCGCCCGTACCGCCGGCGGGGCGCCGGAACATCCGGCACCCCGCCGAGCGAGGGACGTCCCACCGGCGGCCCGGGCCACCCCGCCGCGAGACGGGGCCTGTGCGAGACGGGGCCCACATGCACCGCGAGAGCGCGTGTGCCGGCCCCGGCACGACACTCCACCGGCGCCCCGCCGCCTCCCCGTGTTCCTGCATGCACGACGAGTCGAGGATGCGTGACCAGTGACGAAGCAACAGGTTTACCCCATTCTGGGCATAGGTTTCGGGCCGGCGAACCTCTCCCTGGCCGTGATGCTCGACGAACTCGGCCGCCTGGCGGACGCTCACTTCATCGAGCGCTCGGATCGCTTCCAGTGGCAGGACGAACAACTCCTGCCCGGTGCGGACATCCAGAACAACCCGTTCCGCGACCTGGCCATGCAGCGCAACCAGGACAGCCCCCACACCTTCGTGAAGTACCTGGCCTCACGCGGAGCCCTGACCGACTACCTCCACCTGAACGCCAAGTTCCCCCTGCGCCGCGAATACGCCGGCTACCTCGCCTGGGTCGCCCAGGCGTTCTCCGCCTCGGTGGACTACGGGCACGGCGCCACCCGGCTCGGTCTCTTCGGGGACGAGGACGGGGGTGAACTGTTCTGTGTCGAGACCGGGCGAGGCAGGCGCTACCTCGGCCGGACCGTCGTCATCGGCACGGGCCGCTCCCCGCGCATCCCGGCCCCCTTCGCGGAGAGCGCGGGACGGACCGTCTTCCACTCCACCCGGTATCTGTCGTCCATCGGCGCCCTGAGGCACCAGGACATCCGGGTGGCGGTCGTGGGCGCCAGCCAGAGCGCCATCGAGATCGTGCTCGACCTGCTGGAACGCCCCAACGTACGCCAGGTCACGTCCATCCACCGGGGCATCGGCTTCCGGCTGAAGGACACCAGCCCATACAGCCGGCAGGTGTTCCTGCCGGAGTTCGTGGACTACTTCCACCCGCTGCCCGCCACGGTGAAACGACGCCTGCGCGCCGAACTGCGCTCCATCAACTACGCCGCCTGCGACCAGGACGTGATCGACCGGCTCGTCGGCGTCCAGCGCGAGTACGAGCTCACCGGCTCGGACCGCCTGCGCCTGCGGCCCTTCACCGAGGTCACCGGAATCGACGCCTCACCCCGCGACGGCGCCCACCGCCTGACGTTGCGCGACGTCAACCACCTCGCCCTCGACACCGTCGACGCCGACGTGGTCATTCTGGCCACCGGATTCAAGGACTTCGGCACCGGGCCGGGCGACGAGCCCTACCACCCGCTGCTCGAAGGCGTGGCCCACCGCCTGCCGCTGGACGAGGAGGGCGTCCCCGTGGTGGGACGCGACTACGCGATCGAACTCAAGACGACCGAGTCCAGCCCACGCCCCCTGAAGGTCTACCTCAACGGCCTGTGCGAGGCCAGTCACGGCATGGGCGACGCCGGAGCCCTGGCCATGCTGTCCGCGCGCGCCTCCGACATCGCCGAATCACTCCTGCTGCACGAAGCGCCCGAACCCCTGCGCCACCTGGCCGAACGGGTCCTGCGATGACCGCGGCCCCCGCCGCGGCGGATGTCGCCATCGTCGGCGGAGGGATCATCGGCCTGGCCACCGCCGAACGGCTCACCGCCCACGGCGCCTCCGTGATCGTCGTCGACGAGGCCGGAGCCACCGGCGGTGCCACCAGCGCCTCGGGCGGACTGGTACGCGCCTTCGAACCGGAGAGCGGACACGCCGCCTGGGCCGCCGAAGGCTGCGCCCGCTACCAGGCGCGCGGCTGGCGCGGCACCTGGCCCTCCGTGCGCGCCGACGGCAGCCTGACCCTGATCGACCACCACCGACTGGCTGAGGCGACGACCGCGCTGGAGACGGTCCACGCCGCCGGACACAAGACCGACATCCTCACCGCCGACGAGATCACCCGGCGGTTTCCCGGCCTCACCGTGCCCGGCCACCTGCTCGGCGTCCTCGAACCGCAGGCCGGATGGCTGCCGGCCGCGGACACGGTCCGGGCGATCCTGCGCGACGCGGGCGACCGACTGCGCCTGCGCACCGCCCGGGCCACCGGCCTGCTGCACTCCTCCTCGCGCGTCCTGGGCCTGCGCACCTCCACCGGCCCCGTGCACGCCGACGCGGTCCTGCTTGCCGCCGGGATCGGCAGCACGGCCCTGGCCGCGTCGGCGGGCGTGCACCTTCCGCTGCGCACCAGGGCGATCGGCTACTGCCTGCTGCGGACCGAGGCCCCGGCCGACCTGCCCACGGTGGTCGATCGCACCACCGGCGCGTGGCTGCGCCGATGGGACACCGGCGGCACCGTGCTGGCCGGTGTGGCCTGCGCACGCACCGGCGTCCCCGCCACCGTGCGCGCCGGCGTCCCGGCCGCCGAGGAGCACCGCGTCCGCGCCGTCGTCCGGCACCGCTGCCCGCAACTGGCGCACGCCCGCGCCGCGGGGGGCGTCACCGCCTACGACACCCTCGCGACGGACGGTCCGGGGGCGGTGACGGTCTGGCCGCGGCCCCGCGGGCTGGTCACCGCCGTCGGCTGGAACGGAGGCGGGTTCAAACTCGCCCCCGCTGTCGGCCGCCACGCGGCGGCCAGGATTCTCGAGGTGCTGAACCGGTGAACGACGCGACGGCATGGCGCCTGAACTCCACCGACGAGATGCTGCACCGGGCTGCGACGGACCTCGGCTCCTCCCGCGTCGTCCAGATCCTGTGGCGTCTTCCCGTGCCCGTTCCCGCCCGGGAGCTGCAGGCCGAATGGCGACGTCTCGACAGCGGCCTGCTCAGCCGCCGCGCCGTCCGCGCACACCTGCCCGGCGCCCGCCGCAAATGGGTGCCGGCCGCCAACACCCATCCCCTCCACCTGGACGACCGGCCCCTGACCGACGGCACCGCGCCCCAGTGGATCGACACCCAGGTCCGGGTGCCGCTGGCCCCGGACTCCACGGAACTGTGGCGTCTGGCCGCCGCTCCCCACCACGAGGGCAGCCTGGTCTCCCTGACCGTGCCCCACTTCCGCAGCGACGGTCTGGGCCTCCTCAACGCGATCGCGGCCCGCACCCCCGCACGCCGGCCGCGCGGACCGTGCGACAGCGACGCGGCCGAGGCACTCGGCCAGGCGGCCCGCGCCGTCGCCCAGTCGGCGGGCTGGCTCCTGCACCTGGCCCACGACCCCCGCCAACGCGCGCTTATCGGCGCCGCGCTGCGCCGTCCCCCCGCCGCGGCCACCCCGCCGGCGCGGCCCCAGTTCTTCAGTACGGCGATCTTCACGGTGGATGCGGCGCGGTGGCAGGAGTGCGCCCGCGGCCATGGAGGGACGGACAACACCCTGTTCCTGCAGATCGCAGCCAACCTCGTCCGGGCCCGCGTGCCCCGCGCGGACCGTGACGGGATCCGGGTCGGCATCCCGACGAGCCTGCGCCACGAGGCAGACGACGAGCGGGCGAACGCCCTGGTCGTCGTACCGCTCGGCATGCCCGGCGGTCCCGCGAGCCACGGCGGTCTGAGCGACACCCGGCAGGCGGCGAAAGCACTGCTGCGGGACACCGGCGCCCACAGCGCCACACTCGTGCCCGAACCGCTGTGGCACCTGCTGCCCGCCCGTCACGCCGCCGCCCTGAAGAACCCCGGAGCGCAGCAGACCGATGTGGTGGCCTCGAACTTCGGGCACGCGTCGGACGCCGTGATCCACTTCGCCGGCCACCCGGCCGACTCCGTCGCCGTGCGCACCATGAACGTGCCCGGACTGGTCCCCGACAGAGCCCGGCTGCGGGCGTCGCTGTGCCTGTTCCGCGTGGGACACCGGATGACGGTGACCGTCACCGGCATGCCCGCCCACTTCGGCGACTCCGCCTCCCTGCACCGGCTGGTCGCCGAGGAGTTCGCGGCATGGGGGCTGACGGCGCGGCCGTGGTGGTCCACCACGGCCCACGAGACGAGGAAAGGCTGACCGATGCCCGTGCCCCGGCGACCCGCCGACCCCGAACGCTGGTTCCGTACCCGCCCCGACTCCTCCGAGCTGGAACGCCCCCGACTGCTGGCCCGTTCGCTGATCGACGTCGCCGAGCTGGACGAGGACATCAGCCACTACGAGCGCCTGCTGGGGACGCCGGCCGACCTGCGGATGCCCATCCCCGACTTCGGCGGGCTGGAGCTGGCCGCCGTGGGCGGTCTTCTGCTCATCGCCAGCGCCCGTGCCTTCACACCGGTCCAGCGGCAGACCGCCTACTCCCTGATCGTGCCGTCGCTGGAGGCGCAGCTGGACCTGCTCGAGGGCACCGGCACCGCCGTCCTCGAACCGCCCGAGCCCATCCTGCCGGGAGCCCGGGCCCGGGTCCGCTACCCCGACGGGGCCCTGGCCGAACTGGTCGAACACCGCCCCTGGGACGGCGAACGCCCTCGACCCGCGGCCTTCGGCGCGGCACGCACCGACCTCCCGGCCACCGGCATACGGCTTCTGGCCCGCCGCGCCGTGGAGGACGCGGACTTCCTCGACACCGTCCGGCTCTACGAGACGCTCCTGCAGGTCCCCGCCGTCGCCCGCCCCCGGCTGACCGGGCCCTTCCCGGCACGGACGGCGATCGTGGGAAACCTGCTCCTGGTCGGTCTGCCGGCACCGGTCCCGCACGGTGCCCCGCAGCCCCGGGCGGCCCTGATCGTGCCCGCCACGCAGGGCCACACCCCCGAGGCCGCCGTGCTCGCCGGGGGCCTGACGGCCGAGGTCTGGAGCGAACACCCCGCCGGCGCCCCCCGTGCGCCGCGACCGGCGCAGGCGCGGACGGGGGCGGGGCATGGCTGACGCCGCCACCGCACTCGCGGAAGCCGCGGGTGCGGTACGCCGTGCCAAGGAGGTTCGGCGGCTGGAGCGGGTCGTCATCCGCTTCGCCGGCGACTCCGGTGACGGTATGCAGCTGACGGGTGACCGGTTCACCTCGGAGACGGCGGCGTTCGGCAACGATCTGTCCACGCTGCCGAACTTCCCCGCCGAGATCCGGGCGCCGGCCGGGACGCTGCCGGGGGTGTCGTCGTTCCAGCTCCACTTCGCCGACCACGACATCCTCACTCCCGGGGACGCGCCCGACGTGCTGGTGGCGATGAATCCGGCCGCGCTGAAGGCGAACCTGCCCGACCTGCCGCGGGGCGCGGAGGTCATCGTCAACACCGACGAGTTCACCCGGCGGGCGATGGCCAAGGTCGGCTACGCGGCCAGCCCGCTGGAGGACGGCTCGCTGGCGGCGTACCGGGTGCATCCGGTGCCGCTGACGACGCTGACGCTGGAGGCGCTGAAGGACTCCGGGCTGGCCCGCCGGGACGCCGAGCGGGCGAAGAACATGTTCGCGCTGGGCCTGCTGAGCTGGATGTACCACCGGCCCACCGGGTCCACCGAGTCCTTCCTGCGCCGGAAGTTCGCCAGGAACCCGCAGGTGGCCGAGGCGAACGTGGCCGCCTTCCGGGCGGGGTGGAACTTCGGGGAGACCACCGAGGACTTCGCCGTCTCCTACCAGATCGCCCCGGCGTCGGCCGCGTTCCCGCCGGGCACCTACCGCAACATCTCCGGCAACCTGGCACTGTCCTACGGGCTGATCGCCGCGTCCCGGCAGGCGGACCTGCCGCTGTATCTGGGCTCCTATCCGATCACCCCGGCCTCGGACATCCTGCACGAGCTGAGCCGCCACAAGAACTTCGGGGTGCGCACCTTCCAGGCCGAGGACGAGATCGCCGGGATCGGGGCGGCGCTGGGCGCCGCCTTCGGCGGGGCGCTGGCGGTGACCACCACCTCCGGCCCCGGGGTGGCGCTGAAGTCGGAGACGATCGGGCTGGCGGTCTCCCTGGAGCTGCCGCTGCTGATCGTGGACATCCAGCGCGGCGGCCCCTCGACCGGGCTGCCGACCAAGACCGAGCAGGCCGACCTGCTGCAGGCGATGTACGGGCGCAACGGCGAGGCGCCGGTGCCGATCGTTGCCCCGGCCACCCCCGGTGACTGCTTCACCGCGGCGCTGGAGGCGGCCCGGATCGCGCTGGCCTACCGCACCCCGGTGTTCCTGCTGTCCGACGGCTATCTGGCCAACGGCTCCGAGCCGTGGCGGATCCCGGAGCCCGGCGAGCTGCCCGACCTGCGGGTACGGTTCGCCACCGGCCCCAACCACACCCTGGCCGACGGCACCGAGGCCTTCTGGCCGTACAAGCGCGACCCGCAGACCCTGGCGCGCCCCTGGGCCGTGCCGGGCACGCCGGGCCTGGAGCACCGCATCGGCGGCATCGAGAAGCAGGACGGCACCGGCCACATCTCCTACGACCCGGCCAACCACGACCTGATGGTCCGCACCCGCCAGGCCAAGATCGACCGGATCGAGGTGCCCGACGCGCCCGTCGACGACCCCACCGGCGACGCGCGGGTGCTGGTGCTGGGCTGGGGCTCCACCTACGGGCCGGTCACCGCCGCGGTGCGCCGCCTGCGCGCCGCCGGCGAGAAGGTCGCCCAGAGCCATCTGCGCCACCTCAACCCCTTCCCCGGCAACCTCGCCGCGGTGCTGGACCGCTACGACAAGGTGATCGTCCCCGAGATGAACCTCGGACAGCTGGCCACCCTGCTGCGGGCGGAGTACCTGGTCGACGCCCAGTCGTTCACGCAGGTCACCGGCCTGCCGTTCAAGGCCGAACAGCTCGCCACCGTTCTGAAGGAGGCCATCGATGGCTGAGACCACACCGCCGGCGCCCGCCGTCGAGGCGCTCTCCCTGGTCCCCAAGGCCGACGGCCGGCAGACCATGAAGGACTTCAAGTCCGACCAGGAGGTCCGCTGGTGCCCCGGCTGCGGCGACTACGCCGTCCTGGCCGCCGTCCAGGGCTTCATGCCCGAGCTCGGCCTGGCCAGGGAGAACATCGTCTTCGTCTCCGGCATCGGCTGCTCCTCCCGCTTCCCGTACTACATGAACACCTACGGGATGCACTCCATCCACGGCCGCGCCCCGGCCATCGCCACCGGCCTGGCCTCCTCCCGCCCGGACCTGTCGGTGTGGGTGGTCACCGGCGACGGCGACGCGCTGTCCATCGGCGGCAACCACCTCATCCACGCCCTGCGCCGCAACGTCAACCTGAAGATCCTGCTGTTCAACAACCGGATCTACGGGCTCACCAAGGGCCAGTACTCCCCCACCTCCGAGATCGGCAAGATCACCAAATCGACGCCGATGGGCTCCCTGGACGCGCCGTTCAACCCGGTCTCCCTGGCGATCGGCGCCGAGGCGTCCTTCGTGGCCCGCACCGTCGACTCCGACCGCAAACACCTCACCGGCGTGCTGCGCGCGGCCGCCGCCCACCCGGGCACCGCCCTGGTGGAGATCTACCAGAACTGCAACATCTTCAACGACGGCGCCTTCGAGGCCCTCAAGGACCGGGAACAGGCCCGGGAGGCCGTCATCCGGCTGGAACACGGACAGCCCATCCGCTTCGGCGCCCCCGCGGCCGACGGCCTGGGCACCAGGGGCGTGGCCCGCGACCGGGCCACCGGAGACCTGAAGGTGGTCGACGTCACGGCGGAGGGCACCGACGGCGTCCTGGTCCACGACGCCCACACCGCCTCCCCCACCACCGCCTTCGCCCTCTCCCGCCTCGCCGACCCCGACACCCTGCACCACACCCCCATCGGCGTCCTGCGCGACGTGCGCCGCCCGGTCTACGACACCCTGATGACCGAGCAACTGGAACAGGCCGTCGTCCAGCACGGCAAGGGCGACCTCGGCACCCTCCTGACCGGCAACGACACCTGGACCGTCGTGTGACCGGGCAGCACCCCGTTCCCTCCACCGTATCCGGAGCCGTTGATGACCTATGTGATCGCCCAGCCGTGCGTGGACGTCAAGGACAAGGCGTGCATCGAGGAATGCCCCGTCGACTGCATCTACGAGGGCCCGCGCAAGATGTACATCCACCCCGACGAGTGCGTCGACTGCGGGGCCTGTGAGCCGGTCTGCCCGGTCGAGGCCGTCTTCTACGAGGACTCCCTCCCCTCCCGATGGGGGGACTACACGACCGCGGACCGGGACTTCTTCACCGACGTCGGCTCGCCCGGCGGTGCCGCCGCCCAGCCCCCGCTCGAGACCGACCACCCCGTGGTGGCCGCCGAGCCGTCCGACCGGTCCACCCGGTGACGCACCTCTGCGCCGCCCCTGACGAATCGAGTCCCCTGATGGACAAGCCCGTCGTGCTGCTCGCCGAAAACCTGGCAACGGCCACCGTGGACGCCTTGGGCCCGGATGTGGAGGTCCGGCGCTGTGACGGAGCCGACCGCGCCGCCCTGCTCGCGGCGGTGGGCCGGGCCGACGCGCTGGTGGTGCGCTCCGCCACCCGTGTGGACGCCGAGGTGCTGGCCGCCGCGCCTCACCTCAGGATCGTCGCGCGGGCGGGGGTGGGACTGGACAACGTTGACGTCGACGCCGCCACCCGGGCGGGCGTCGCCGTCGTCAACGCCCCCGCCTCGAACACCGTCACCGCCGCCGAGCTGGCCTGCGGCCTGATCATCTCCCTGGCCCGCCATATCCCCCGGGCGGACGCGGCCCTCAGGGCGGGGGAGTGGAGGCGGAGCAGATACGTGGGCGTGGAACTGGCCGGCAAGACCCTCGGCGTCGTGGGCCTGGGGCGCATCGGCAAGCTGGTGGCACGGCGGATGGCGGCCTTCGACATGAGGATCGTCGCCCACGACCCGAACCTGTCCGCGCACCAGGCGGAGCAGGCGGGGGCCGAGCCGCTCCCCCTGGACACCCTGTTCGAGACGGCGGACTTCATCACCGTGCACCTGCCCAGAACCCCGGAGACGATCGGCCTGATAGGCCGCGACGAACTGAGGAGGGCCAAGCGGGGTGTGCGGATCGTCAACGCCGCACGGGGAGGCATCGTGGACGAGCAGGCGCTGGCCGAGGCTCTGCGGGAAGGACACGTGGCGGGCGCGGGCCTGGACGTCTTCGCCGTCGAACCCTGCACCGACTCACCGCTGTTCGGCCTCGACACCGTGGTGGTGACCCCACACCTCGGCGCCTCGACCGTCGAGGCCCAGGACAAGGCGGGCATCGCCGTCGCGCACGCCGTACGGCGCGCCCTGGCGGGTGAGCTGGTCGCCGACGCCGTGAACGTCCACGGTGGGGCCGTCACGGAAGAGGTCCGCCGGCTCCTGCCACTGGCGGAGAACCTCGGCAGGATCTTCACCGCTCTCGCCGGCGGCCTGCCCCCGGCCGGTCTGCACGTCGAGGTCCGCGGAGAGATCACCCGGCACAATGTCGCAGTGCTCGAACGAGCCGCCCTCAAAGGAGTGCTGACGGGCCTCGGTGACGCGACGGTCACGCCGGTGAACGCCCCGCTGCTGGCCCGGGAGCGGATCCACGACGTGTGGTTCACCACGAGTTCGGAGTGCGCCCGCCACCGTGACGTGGTCATCGTGCGCGGAACGCTCCCCGACGGCCGTGAGGTCGGTGTCTCCGGCACGCCGGCCGGACCCCGGCAGGCCGGCAAGCTGGTCGGCATCGGCGATTACGACATCGAGCTGGGCATCACCGATCACATGGTCTTCCTCCAGTACAAGGACATGCCCGGCATGATCGGCACCATCGGGCGGATCCTGGGGGAGGCCGGGATCAACATCGCCGTCATGCAGGTCGCGCGGATCACCGAAGGGGGCGAGGCGGCGGTCGCCCTGACGGTGGACAACGCGGTCCCGGCCGCCGTGCTCGACGCCGTCGGCGAGGCCATCGGCGCTAGCTCGGCCCACTTCGTCGATCTCACCGCCTGAACCTCGCTTCCCGGACCGTCGGGTAGCGGTGCCGGCGGCGCGGCCCGAGCGCAGGCACCGCCACCCGACGGTCACGGAGGCGGGTGTCCGGCCGTGCCGCGCGCCTTCGGGGAGACGCCGTCGTTCACGGGGCGCCCGTCGGCCGGCCGCCGGAGGAGGCGGCCGCCGCCGCTGCGATCGACCGAGGCGCCCCGACGACGTCGCGGGTGGGCATCTCGTTGATCGGATGGTCGCCGGTGGCCCACAGGTGCTGCGCGGCGTAGCCGCGCCACGGCTGCCACGCGGCGGCGTGGCGGGCCAGTGCTGAGGGGGCGGTCGGCAGGGCCAGCCCGCCGGCCGCCGCTTTGATGCCGAGGTCGGTGGCGGGGAAGGCGTCCGGATCCCCCAGCGCGCGCATGGCGATGGTCTCCACCGTCCACGGCCCCACCCCGGGCAGGTCCTCCAGCCTGGCGCGGGCCTCCCGCCAGTCGCTGCCGGTGCCCAGGTCGATGTCGTCCGAGGCCAGGGTGTTGATCAGGGTGATGAGGGCGTCCTTGCGCTTCTGCGGCAGCGCCAGGGCGGCCGGGTCCAGACCGGCCAGGGCGGCCGGGGCGGGGAACAGGTGGGTGAGTCCTCCGCCGGGATCGCAGACGGGTTCGCCGTGGGCGGCCACCAGGCGCGCGGCGTGGGTGCGCGCGGCTGCCGTGGAGACCTGCTGACCGAGCATCGCCCGAACGGCGAACTCCTTGCCGTCGACGGTCTGCGGGATACGGCGGCCGGGGTTCTTGCGGACCAGGGGGGCCATGACCGGGTCGCGCCCCAGCAGATCGTCGATCGCCACCGGGTCGGCGTCCAGGTCCAGCAGACGGCGGCAGCGGTTGATGGCGGTGGTCAGGTCCCGCAGATCGGACAGGGCCAGCGTGCACTGGATGTACGGGGCCCCGGTGGGCTGGAGTTCGGCGACCCCGTGTCCGTGCGGCAGGCGCAGGGTGCGCCGGTAGACCCCCGAACGCCACTCCTCCACGCCCGGCACCGAGGTGGCGACCAGATGTCCGAACAGGTTGTCCGGACACAGGGGGGCGCGGAACGGCAGCCGCAGGGACACCGCGCTCGTCACGTCCGCCGGACGGCCGCGGCGGCGCAGCTCGGTGGGGGACAGGCCGAACACCGCGCGCACGGTGTCGTTGAAGGTGCGGACGGAGGAGAACCCGGACGCGAAGGCCACGTCCGCCATGGGCAGGGTGCTGGTCTCGATGAGCAGCCGCGCCGCCTGGGCGCGCTGGGCCCGGGCCAGCGCGGCGGGCCCGGCCCCGACCTCGGCCTGCAACTGGCGCTCGACCTGGCGCGTGGAGTACCCCAGCCGTGCCGCCAGCCCGGCCACTCCCTCCCGGTCGACGATCCCGTCCTTGATCAGCCGCATGGCACGGGCCGCCAGGTCCGCCCGCTCGTTCCACTCGGGCGAGCCCGGTGTCGCGTCGGGCCGGCACCGCTTGCAGGCCCGGAACCCGGCCTGCTGGGCGGCCGCGGAACTGGGGTAGAAGCTCATGTGCTTGGGCTTGGGCGGCACCACCGGGCAACTGGGCCGACAGTAGATCCTGGTGGTCAACACCGCGGTGAAGAACCAGCCGTCGAACCGAGCGTCTTTGGACTGCACCGCCCGGACACATCGCTCCACATCTTCATGCATTCGCCCAGCATGCCCCGGTGGCCGAGGCCAGGCTGGCAGCTTTGCGACATGACCCCCGCGGCCCGTCCGTCCGCGTCCGCGCCTCCTTCGCCCCCGACCCGGGACGGCCGGCGAAGACGGTGCGGCAGAACGAGGCGAACGCCGTGGCGCGCCGGGTCGGAAGGATGCCGGAGGGCCGCGCCAGCCCGACGGGGAGCGGGGCGACCTCGTCGGCGATGGGACGTATCCGCACGGCACGTCCCTCGTAGCTGATGTCCGGGACGGGCCGCTGGATGAGCAGGGAGTACCCCGCGCCGCGGGCGACCAGGCTGCGCACCAGCTCGAAACTCTCGGTGCGGTGGCGGACGACCGGTCTGACCCCGGCGTCGGCCATGACCTCGCTGAAGTAACGGCGGCTGGGCGGCACGTCCAGCATGATCATGTCGTGGTCGGCGAGATCGGCCAGACGGATCACCTCCCGGTCGGCCAGCGGGTGCTCCCGGGGCAGCAGGACATGCGGCACGGTGGAGTAGAGCCGGTCGAAGACGATGCCGGGCTCGGTGTCGACCCCGTACAGCAGGGCCAGTTCGCACCGGCCCTCACGCAGCAGCCGCTGCAACTCGTTCAGGGATCCCTCCAGGAAGTCCAGGGTGACATCGGGGCAGGCGGCCGGGAACTCCTCCAGCAGCCGGGGCAGCAGGAACGGCGCCAGGGTGGTGAAACACCCGACCACCAGTCGGCCGGCCGCGGTCTGCCCCACCTCCCGCATGTCCGACCGAAGCTCCTCGCTGCGGGCCAGCAGGGCGCGGGCCTCCGGAAGGAACAGCCGGCCGGCGGCGGTGAGGGTCAGCCCCTTCGCCTTGGCGCGGATCAGCAGCTGCACCCCGAGGTGGTGCTCCAGTTCCCCGATGCCGGCCGACACCGCGGACTGCGAGACGTACAGCCGCTGCGCCGCCCCTGTCATCGTCCCGGTCTCGGCTGCCGTCACGAAATAGTCCAGCTGCCGCAAACTCATCCGGTCAGGCATCAGAAAAACCTCGATTGGTGTCCAGGTTATTCACGTTTTCAAGGGAGTCGGTGATGGGTGAGACTGGAGGCCGCCGAACCCAGGAGGTTCCGTTATGGAGAACGCGATGGCGTGCCCGGTCAATCATGAATTCGATCCGCTGGGCGAGGCCTATGTCGCCGATCCCTATCCGATCCTGTCCGCCGTGCGCGAGGAAGGGCCGGCATTCTACGCACCGGCCATCGACATGTGGGTCATAACCCGCTTCGACGACATCCAGAGCGCCCTGATGGATCCGAAGACGTTTTCCGCTGCGGTCGGGCAGCGCCCGGTGTTCCCCCTGACCGGGGAGGCGCGGTCCATCATCAAGGAGGGATTCCACGCCTATCCGGTGATGTCCGACTGCGACCCCCCGCGCCACACCCGCATACGCCGGCACAACCAGAAAGGTTTCTCCGCGCGGCGGATCTCGGTCCTGGAGCCGAAGGTGTGGGCGAAGGCGACCGAACTGGTCGACGCGATCGAGCCCGGTGTGGTCGACCTGGTGTCGGCGCTGACCTACCCCCTGCCCGCATACATGATCTTCACGTTCATCGGGTTCCCCGACGAGGACATGGACATGTTGAAGTCGTGGTGCGGCAACCGCATCGCCTTCAGCTGGGGAAAGCCCACCCCCGCCGAGCAGCGCGACATCGCCAACAACATGGTCAACTACTGGAAATACTGCGAGGAGTTCGTCGCCAAACGCGCGGCCGACCCCGTGGACGACTTCACCAGCGACCTGATCCGGATCCACCAGGACGATCCCGAGAGCCTCTCGATTCCGGACATCACGAACGTCGCCTACGGGCTGAGCTTCGCCGGGCACGAGACCACGACCAGTTTCACCGGCAACGCCGTCCGCAGACTGCTCGCCAACCGCCGGCAGTGGGACGACCTGTGCGCCGACCGGTCCTTCATTCCCCAGGCCGTCGAAGAGGTGCTGCGCTACGACAGCAGCATTCCGGCCTGGCGCCGCATCACCACCGGGAAAGTGACCGTGGGCGGGGTCGAAATCCCCGCGGACGCGAAGGTGCTCCTGCTGCTCGGGGCGGCCAACAGGGATCCCGGGCACTTCGGGGACCCCGAGACCTTCGACATCCACCGCGACGACGCCCGCAAGCACCTCGCCTTCGGGCAGGGCATCCACTACTGCATCGGTGCCGCGCTCGCGCGTATGGAGGCGCGGATCGCCCTCGACCTCCTGGCCCAGCGGGCACCCGGGATGCGCATGGTCGAGGACCAGGACTTCGACTTCCCCGCCAACGTGTCCTTCCGCGGCCCCCGCAAGCTCCTGGTCCACTGGCCCGAGTGACGGGCTCCGGCCGCCCGTGCCCTCGAACCGCCGCACGTGCCCCGGACCACCCCCCGGCCGCCGGTCCTCGCGCACCCCGAGGACCGGCGGCGTCCGCGCGCGGTCGGTGTTCACCGGCGCCGGCCGACCAGCAGCGTCTGCACCACACGACCGCAGTCGCCGGCCGTGTCGTCCAGGCGCCCCACGGCCAGCCCCGATCCGTGCGGGCTGGCGTCCGTGGCCGACCGCAGGCACAGCCACTCGCCCACCGGGTCGCGGTGCAGGGCGAGTGTGACATCGGTGTTGATGACGAGCCGGCGGTGGTGGTCCAACTCGAAGGCGACCGCCCAACTGCTGTCCGCCACGGTCAGCGCACGGGTGAGCGGTGTGTCCTCGCACCCGGCCAGCAGCGGGATGAGCTGACGCGCCCAGGCCGTGCCGGGCCCGGGGGTGTCGAATCCCGTGCCCGGCTCGAAGCGCCACTCCATGGCCGCGATGTAGCCCGCCAGGTGCGCGCCGGCCATGGTGTGCTCCGGCTGGGCCCCGGGCAGGGGCGGCGCGGGGGCCGCTGAGCGCAGGGACGGCGTGTCCGGCGGGCTGGCGGCCATCCGCCACGCACGGGCCAGCATCACCGTCTCCCCGCCCGAGTCGATCTCCCCTTCCAGCAGCTCCACATGACGGCCCGAGCGCACGGTCCGGACGCTGACACGGAGGTCGGCGACGGGCACCGGACGCGGCAGTTCCACCGTCACCCGGGCGATCCGGAAGCCCGGCCGTGGCTCGTGCAGTTCCATCGCCCTTCCCAGCAGGGCCGAGGGCGGCCCGCCGTGCTGCCACTTGGGGCTCCAGGGTCCCGCGGTGGCCGGACCGCTCGCATAGCGGCCGTGTCCCAGATCGTGGTAGAAGGCCTCCGGCAGGACGGCCGGAGTGGAGGGGTCCGCGGTGTTCACAGGGTGTGCTCCTCATCGACGACGGACTCGGACGTGGTGCCGGCCGTGACCCGGCCGGCCTGACCTGGGCGACGCACGTGTGGACGCCGCGGGTGCGCCCGCGGCGTCCCGGCCCGGTCTCCGGGCCGCGGGCATCAGTGTCCCGGGGCGACGGGGACGCCCGCCGGCCTCACCCCTGTGTCCTATCCCGGGTGCGGAACCACCGCCGGTAGGACTCGGGCGGAACCCCCACCGTGCGGCCGAAGTGCCGGCGCAGGGTCGCGGCCGTGCCCATGCCGGTCTGAACGGCGATCTGCTCCACACTCAGACGTGTGGTCTCCAGGAGGCGCTGGGCCAGCTGGACGCGCTGCGCCAGGAGCCACTGGAGGGGGGCCATCCCCGTGCTGGCGCGGAAGTGGCGGGTCAGGGTGCGGCGGCTGACGTTGGCCTGCTGCGCCATGTCGTCCACCGTCACCTGGCTGTCCAGACGCTGCGCCACCCATGACAGGACGTCGGTGAGGATACGGTCCTCGCCGACGGGCCCGGAAGGGGCGGGCGGGTGCGCCGCCCTTTCCGCGGCGGCCCGGGGAGGCATGACGAGGCGGTGAGCCAGGGCCTTGGCGACGGCCGCACCGTGGTCGAGCCGCACCATGTGGAGGAACAGGTCGAGACTGGCGGCCTGGCCGGCGGAGGTGAGGATGTCCCCCTCGTCCACGTACGGCGCGGCCAGATCCACCCTCACCCGCGGGTACTGGGCGGCCAGGGCGCCGACGTGGGCCCAGTGCGTGGTCGCCCGCCGTCCCTCGAGTAGACCGGCCGCCGCGAGGATGAAGGTCCCCGTGTGGGTGGCGACGATGCGCGCGCCGGCCTCGTGGGCGTCGCGCACCGCACCGACCAGAGCGGCGGGGGGCGCCTGCCGCACGTCCGACAGGGCCGGAACGACGACGGTGTGCGTCGCGGTCAACTGTTCCGGACTGCAAAGTCGTTCGACGCGGCAGGTGTCGCAGCTCTGTGTGTCGTCCATGACGTGGACGGCGAAGTCGTACCACGGATCCGCCAGATAGGTCCGGTCGACGCCGAAAATCTCACGTGCCGCCGAGGCGTCGAGACCTGAGATCCCCGATGCGAGAAGTAGGGCCACAGAAATCGGCATGATCCATACCGTCGCCTTCGCGTCTTCCCAGGTCAATGCTTTCTTGCCGAAGTAGTACACAAGTGCGACCGCGTGGAGGCGGGTTCGGGGAAGTGCTTCCCGGAGGCCCCGGACGGGCCGCGGCCTCCGGCGCGCTTCTGCGCCCGCCCCCCGGAATCCGCCGGAACGGGAGCAAACCGAACCGCTCCGGAGGGCGGGGGGGGGGACCGCCGACTTGCCCAAGTCTCCCATGGCTGCGGTTTGCTCGCCCGACAGGGGCCGCTACTGCGAAGTTCTGGAACCGGATCCCCTGACCAGCGGTGATGATCCGGCGGCGGTTCGGCGGGTCCGCGACACCACCTTCGTACCGCAAGGGTGATGTCGCGGATCCGCCAGCCTTCGTCGCCCGGAGCCTGCTGAACTGATCACGCAACGACAGGCCCTTCACAGGATGGAACCCATGGCCTCGACAAACACCGCCGTCACGCACCACCCCGGCGGAACCGGCCTGCCGGCCCGGTCCCCGCTGGTCGGATGGCTGGCCGTGGTCTCGGTGATGCTGGGAATCTTCTCGATCGTCACAACCGAGATCCTGCCGATCGGCCTGCTCACCATGATCGGATCGAGCTTCACCATCTCGGACGGGATGGCGGGCCTGATGATGACCATGCCCGGTTTCCTCGCGGCCGTCTCCGCACCGGTGGTCACCGTGGCGACCGCGCGTATCGACCGCCGCCTGATGCTGTGCGTGTTCATGCTCCTGCTGGCCGGGGCGAACTTCCTGGCCGCCGTGGCATCGGACTACTGGCTCGTCCTGCTCTCCCGGGTCGTCGTCGGCATCGTCATCGGCGGCTTCTGGTCGATCGGTGCCGGACTGGCCGAACGCCTGGTGCCCGCGGAGTCGGTCGGCCGTGCCACGGCGGTGATCTTCTCCGCGGTGCCGCTGGGTTCGGTGCTCGGCGTGCCGGCCGGTACCTTCATCGGCGACCTGGCCGGATGGCGCACGGCGTTCGTCGTCATGGGCGTGCTGACGGTCGGTGTGCTGGTCATGCTGATGCTGGTCATGCCGCCGCTGCCGCCGGACCGGGCAACCCGCCTGAGCGTGCTGCGGGGCATGTTCGGCAACGTCAACACGCGTTTCGCGCTGCTGCTGACCTTCCTGGTCGTGCTGGCGCACTTCGGCACCTACACCTACGTGACGCCGTTCCTGGAGCAGGTCACCGGCATCGGCCCCCAGATGATCACCGTCTTCCTGCTGATCTACGGCGCCGCGGGCATCGCCGGGAACTTCCTGGGCGGAGCCATGGTCGCCCGCCGTCCCCGGGCCGCCTTCGGCACCGCCGCGGGCATGATCGCGGTCGCCGCCCTGCTGCTGCCGGTCCTGGGGCGCTGGGAGCTCGGCGTCGTGGCCCTGCTGGTCGTCTGGGGCGTCGGGTACGGCGCGGTCCCCGTCTCCTCCCAGACCTGGTTCGCCAAGGCGGCCCCCGACGCGCCCGAGGCGGCCTCGGTGCTGTTCACCGCGTCCTTCCAGGCGACGATCTCGCTCGGTGCGCTGGTGGGCGGCTTCACCCTGGACCGCACCTCCCCCTCCACGGTCATGACCCTCGGCGGCATCACCGCCACTCTCATGGTCGTGGCCGTGGGGGCCCACTTCGCCCGGCGTCTGACGTGGTCGGACGGCGTCTGACCACCACAGGGGCCCCGGGCACCCCCGAACCCCCGAAACGCCCCGGAACTCGCCCGGTCGCACGGTGCGCGGCCCCTGGGCCGGCCGGCCCAGGGGCCGCGAGCGACCACACCAAGGAGAGGACAACGTACATGTGCGGAATCGTCGGTTGGGTGGATTTCGAACGTGATCTGTCCCAAGAGCGCGCCACCGCGGAGGCCATGACCCGGACGATGGCCTGCCGCGGCCCGGACGCCGAGGGGGTCTGGCTCGACCGCCACGCGGCCATCGGCCACCGCAGGCTCTCCGTCATCGATCTGGAGGGCGGAAGGCAGCCGATGCTCTGCGAGGAGGGCGGTCTCCCCCCGGTCGTGCTGACCTTCAGCGGCGAGATATACAACTACCGGGAACTGCGCTCCGAACTCGCCTCCCGCGGCCACCGTTTCCGGACCCAGAGCGACACGGAGGTCGTCCTGCGGGCCTACCTGGAGTGGGGCCAGGACATGGTCGGCAGGCTGAACGGCATGTTCGCCTTCGGTATCTGGGACGCCCGCCGCGAGGAACTGGTCCTGGTCCGCGACCGCCTGGGCGTCAAGCCGCTCTATTACCACCCCACCCCCAACGGCGTCCTCTTCGGTTCCGAGCCCAAGGCGATCCTGGCCAACCCGGAGATCCCCCGCCGTGTGAACGCCGACGGGCTCCGCGAGATACTGGACATGGTCAAGACCCCCGAGCACGCCATCTTCACGGGCATGTCGGAGGTCCGCCCCGGGCACCTGGTCCGCGTGCGCCGCCAGGGGCTGAGCAAGCACCGGTACTGGGCGCTCGAGGCCGTGGAGCACACGGACTCCCTGGACCGGACCGTGCGCACCGTCCGGGAACTCCTCGAGGACATCGTGTCCCGGCAGCTCATCTCCGACGTCCCGCTGTGCAGCCTCCTGTCCGGCGGACTGGACTCCTCGGCCGTCACCGCGCTCGCCGCCAAGGCCTTGAAGGACCAGGGCGCCGGCCCTGTCCGCTCCTTCTCCGTCGACTTCGTCGGAGCCGCCGAGAACTTCGTTCCCGACCCGCTGCGCAGCACCCCTGACGCTCCCTTCGTGCGTGACCTGGCCGAACTCGTCGAGGCCGATCACAGGGAGATCCTCCTGGACAGTGACGACCTCAGCGACCCGGCCGTCCGCGCCGCCGTCCTGGGGGCCACCGACCTCCCCCCGGTCTGGTACGGCGACCTGTGGCCCTCCCTCTACCTGCTCTTCCGGGCCGTCCGTGAGCGCTCGACCGTCGCCCTGTCCGGTGAATCGGCCGACGAACTCTTCGGCGGCTACAGCTGGTTCCACGACCCCGAGGTCCTCACCGCCGAGACCTTTCCGTGGCTCACCACCACCCCCGGCCCCTTCTACGACGGCACCCCGCTCTTCGACAAGGGCCTCATCGGAAGCCTCGACATACCCGGCCGCCGGCGCGACAGCTACCACGAGGCGATCGCCGAAGTCCCCGCCCTCCCCGGCGAGACCGGTCTGGAGAAGCGGATGAGGGAGCTCAGTTACCTCAACCTCACCCGCTTCGTGAACACCCTCCTCGACCGCAAGGACCGCATGAGCATGGCCGTCGGCCTGGAGGTGCGGGTCCCCTTCTGCGACCACCGGCTCGTCGAGTACGTCTTCAACGCCCCCTGGTCCATGAAGACGTTCGACGGGCGAGAGAAGAGCCTGCTCCGTGCCGCCACCCGCGACATCCTGCCCAAGTCCATCGTGGAACGGGTGAAGGCGCCCTACCCGAGCACCCAGGACTCCGGTTACGAGAAGAAGCTGCGCGACCGGCTCGCCGAGATCATCTCCAGCGGCGACGCCCCCATCCTCCCCCTGCTCGACCTGGACCGGGTACGGGACCGCCTCAACCGGCCCGTCAGCTCGGAGAGTACGCAGATCACCCGCATCGATCTGGAGGTTCCGCTCTCGCTCAACGCCTGGCTCGAGTCCTACGACGTCACCCTGGACCTGTGACCGGACCCCGCTTCGGAAGCCATCTCCGCACGGTCCCTTCGCACCCGTCGGCCGTGACCGGCCCGCGGAGCTGAGACCGCCCGGCGGCCCCGCGCCCTTCCCCCGTACCAGCGGGGCCGCCGGGCACCACGACGTCGCACGGGCCCGTTCCCCCGGGCCCCTGCCGAGAGGAGGCACACCGTGTCCCCGCCCACCACCCCCCTGGGACCCGCGACCCCGCGGACGCCGCACGAACCCCGCGCCGGCGAGCGGCCGGAGGACCGCCGGTCCGCCGAGGCCGCGGCCCTCGCCGACCGCATACACCTGGACATCGGCGCGCTGCACGGTCTCGACCTCGCCGACACCGCCCCCGCGCCGGTCTTCCGGGTGGCCGACCACGTCGCGACCGCGCCCCGGGAAGCCGCCGATGCAGCCCTATGAGCTCACCCTCACCGACGCGGCCGCGGCCATAGCGGCGAAGGACCTCTCGCCGGCCGAACTCACCGACTCGGTCCTCCGGCGGTGCGAGGAGACCGAAGGCACCCTCAACGCCTACGCCACCGTCACCGCCGAAGCCGCCCGGGCGTCGGCGGCACAGGCCGAACGGGACATCCTGTCGGGGCGGTACCGCGGCCCTCTCCACGGCATCCCCTTCGCGCTCAAGGACATCATCGACGCGTCCGGGGTGCCCACGACGGCCGGCTCCCGCGTCTGGGCCGACCGCCTCCCCACGCGGGACAGCGCTGTGATGGAACGCCTCACCGCGGCGGGCGCCGTACTGGTCGGCAAGACCCACACCCACGAGTTCGCCTACGGCCTCATCACCCCCCAGACGGCCAACCCATGGCACACCGGCCGGATCGCCGGCGGATCCAGCGGCGGCTCGGCGGTCGCGGTGGCCGCCGGCTCGGCCACCTTCTCCATGGGAACCGACACCGCCGGCTCCATCCGGGTCCCCGCGGCGCTCAACGGCGTCGTCGGGCTCAAACCCACCTACGGCCTCGTCTCCCGCCACGGCACAGCGCCCTTGTCCTGGTCCCTGGACCACGTCGGGCCCATCACCCGGAGCGTCCGCGACGCCGCCCTGGTACTGGACGCGGTCGCCGGCCGCGACCTCCGGGACCCGGCGAGCATCGTCTCGCCCAACCTCCACCGCGGGCGCGGACGATCCGCCGATCTGCGGGGGCTGCGCGTCGGGATCCCCCGGAACCACTTCTTCGACAACGTCGCACCCGAGGTGGAGGAGGCGGTGCGGGCCGCGGTCGAGCGCATCGCGGAACTCGGCGCGACACCAGTCGACATCGAGGTCCCCCTGACCGAGTACCTCCTGCCCACCCTGTGGGGCCACATGAGCCCCGAGGCGGCCTCCGCCCACGAACACCACCTCCTGCACCACGCGGACCTCTTCGGCGAGGACGTGCGGACCCTGCTCGAGGCCGGACGGCTCATCCCGGCCGGCGACTACCTGCGGGCCCAGCGTTCCCGTACCCTCATCCGCCGCGCCTGGCGGGAGATGTTCGAAACCGTCGACGTGCTCGCGACACCGACCGTCGCCTGCACGGCGACCGGACGCGGACAACCCGCGGTGCGATGGAGCGACGGCTCCACGGAGACCGTCACCGACATGTACGTCAGGCTCACGGCACCGGCCAATGTCACCGGCCTTCCCGCGCTCTCCGTGCCGATCGGGTTCGACGACAGCGGCCTGCCCGTCGGACTCCAGCTCATCGCCGGTCAGCTCGCCGAACCCGACCTGCTGCGCATCGGCACCGCCTACGAGACGGCCCATGACAGCAGCGGCCACCTGGCCGGGGTGAGGTGAAGGCCGGAGAGGCCTTCCACCGGCGGCCCCGGTTGACCGCGCCCGCTCCCGCGCCGCGCGTGGAGTGCCGCTGGAAGCAGAAGAACAGCACCGCGACCGGAATCGCCGACAGCGGTGCGTCCGCCGGCTTCAGCGGGTACTGCGTGCCCGGGCCCGGACCGCCCGCGACGAAACCGGCCGGCCCGGTGGTCAGTCTCTCGGCCGTCGGCCAGACGCACGTGGAGACCGCGGCGCCGCTGTCGGTCGGTTCGTGAGAGCCCTCGCCGGACGCGGTCGGCGTACCTGAACGGGTACGTCGCAAGCGTCCGGTCTGCCACCTCCACCGGGGCTGCCGCGGGCCGCGCGGAACGGGAAGGGTCGGTCACGCGGCCGCGGCCGGGCCGCGTGACGACCGCCGGAGGGACGCATGTCCGACGCATCAGAGCCGACCGCCCTCCCCGCACCGCCGGGACCGGTCCCCTCCGGCCCGCCGGCGGTCCCCGTGCGGCGGGGCTCCACCACCGCGGCGCCGACCGGTGACGCCGCGCCGGCGGTACCCCGCCATGCCTCCGGAAGTCCGCCGGGCGACCCGAACCGGCCGGAGCGGAAGCCAGGACGCAAGCCAGGACGGAAGGAACCACATCATGGTGACGGCCACCGGCCGGCGGTACGAGACCGCCGCCGACCGCGCGCTGACCTACGACGACTACCTGGGACTGACCACCCTCCTCGGCCTGCAGCGACCGCTGAGCACCCACCCCGACGAACTGCACTTCATCGTCGTGCACCAGTCGACGGAGCTGTGGTTCAAGCTCCTCGCGCACGATCTGCGGCGGATCGTCGGATTGCTGGACGCCGATCGCCTCCCGGAGGCCTGCACCGTCATGCGCCGGGTCAACGGCGCGATGACCGCGCTGCTGGCCCAGATGCGCAGCCTGCGGGATCTGCCACCGCACAGCTTCCACGCCTTCCGCGGTCTGCTGGGGGGAGCCAGCGGCTTCCAGTCCGGGCAGTTCCGCGAGCTGGAGGTGTGTTCGGGGCTGCGGGACGAAGGCTATCTGCGCGATCTGCGCGCCGTCTGCGGCGGCGCCCTTCCCGGGGCCGTCGTCCGGAGCCTGGGGCAGCGCAGCGTCGCCGAGGCCCACCGGGACGCGGCCCGTCGTGCGGGGCTGGGCGACTGGTCCGCGCTGTACACCGAGGAGCGCGCCGCCACGACGCTGTACGTCCTCAGCGAGCAGCTCATGGACTACGACGAGCTGTGGCTGCGATGGCGTACCGAACACGTCGCGCTGGTACGGCGCGTGATCGGCGGATCCACCCGGGGAACCGGGGGTACCGCGATCGACTATCTGGAGCGCACCCTGCGTCACCGCTTCTTCCCGTACCTGTGGGAGTCGCGCGACACGCTCGCCGCCGCCCCGGCCGGCGAGGAAGGCCCAAGAGGCGGGACCGCCGGATGACTCCCGGCACTCGGGCCCGGAGACCGGCAGATCCTGGAAGGAGAGAGACCGCATGGTCAACAGCGTGGTGATCGTCGGCGGCGGCACGGCGGGCTGGATGACGGCCACCTACCTGCGCGCCACCTTCGGCGACCGGTTGTCCGTCACCCTCGTGGAGTCGGCGGATGTGCCCACCGTCGGGGTGGGCGAGGCGACCTTCAGCACCGTCCGGCACTTCTTCGACTACCTCGGCCTGGCCGAGCAGGAGTGGATGCCCTCCTGCAACGCCTCCTACAAGCTGGCCATCCGCTTCGAGAACTGGCGCGGCCGGGGCGAGTACTTCTACCACCCCTTCGAACGGCTGCGGGTCGCGGACGGCTTCTCGCTCGCCGACTGGTGGCTGAAAGCCGGCGGGCGGGACGGACTGCGATTCGACGAGGCCTGCTACGTGCTGCCCGCGCTGTGCGAGGCCAGGCGCTCGCCCAAGCACCTCGACGGCGAGCTGTTCGAGCGCTCGCTGCACGACGGCGGTGACCGGCCGCGGCGCACGACGATGAGCCAGCAGGACACCCAGTTCCCCTACGCCTACCACTTCGACGCCGCCCGGCTCGCCAACTTCCTCGCCGACTTCGGGACCCGGCGCGGGGTGCGCCGGGTCCTGGACGACGTG
Source organism: Streptomyces shinuiensis (assembly GCF_043660855.1). Classification (NCBI taxonomy): domain Bacteria; kingdom Bacillati; phylum Actinomycetota; class Actinomycetes; order Kitasatosporales; family Streptomycetaceae; genus Streptomyces; species Streptomyces shinuiensis. Next base: position 5,705,729 of record NZ_JBIHML010000001.1, read on the forward strand.
GTGGAGGTGCGGCAGGACGAGCGCGGCTGGATCTCCCATCTGGTCACCCGCGAACACGGGGAGATCGGGGGAGACCTGTTCATCGACTGCACGGGCTTCCGCGGACTGCTGGTCAACCGGACGCTCGGCGAGGACTTCGTGTCCTTCCAGGACGTCCTGCCCAACGACCGCGCGGTGGCACTGCGGGTCCCGGTGGACGTCGAGCGCGAGGGCATGGCTCCCTACACCACGGCGTCGGCCCGCGACAGCGGCTGGATCTGGACCATCCCGCTGTTCGGAAGGATCGGCACCGGTTACGTCTACTCGTCGCAGTACTCCTCGCCCGAGGAGGCCGAGAGGGAACTGCGGCGGTTCGTCGGGCCCCGCGCGGAGGGACTGGAGGCCAACCACATCCGGATGCGGATCGGCCGCAACCGGCGCTCCTGGGTGAACAACTGCGTCGCCATCGGCCTGTCCAGCGGATTCGTCGAACCGCTGGAGTCCACCGGCATCTTCTTCATCCAGCACGGCATCGAGCAGCTGGTCAAGCACTTCCCCGGCGAGGACTGGGACCCGGCGCTGGCCGACGGCTACAACGACAGTGTCGCCCGCTGCCTGGAGGGCGTGCGCGAGTTCCTGACGCTCCACTACAGGGCCGCGGCCCGCGCCGACACCCCGTACTGGAAGGCCACCAAGGAGCGGAGGCTGCCCGAGGGGATGGCCGAGCGGCTGCGGAGCTGGGAGGCGCGGCTGCCCGACGACAGCTCCGTCTACCCGTACTACCACGGCTTCGAGTCCTACTCGTACGCCGTGATGCTGCTCGGTCTGGGGCACCGGCCGGCCCGCTCGCATCCGGCGCTGGACCTGCTGGACGACGCCCGGGCCCGCCGGCAGTTCCAGGAGGTGCGCCGGCAGGGCGAACGCCTGGCCGCCGAACTGCCCGGCCAGCACGAATACCTGGCGCGGCTGCACCGCTGAGGCCGACGGCGTGCGGGGCGGAGCCCGGGGCTGACCTGCCCCGGACTCCGCCCCGCAGGGCGTCGGCACCCGGCCCGTGAACCTCAGTGCTCGACGGTGACCTCCGCCAGCCGGGACCAGTCGGCGAAACGACGCTGCCCGTACAGCAGCGGCGGCCCGGGCCGGGCCACGACATCCTCGACCGCTCCGATGACGACGGTGTGGTCTCCGGCCGGATGCGTGTGCAGCACCCGGCACTCGGCCGTCGCATGGGCGTCGTCGGTCAGCCTGGGCACCAGGTGCCGTGCCGTCGGCTCCCACGCCACCTTGGAGAACCGGTCCGGGCCCGGGGCCGCGAACGTCTCGGCCGTACTCCGTCCTCCGGTGTGCAGCAGGTTCACGGCGAAGGCCCCGCTCTCACGGAGCGCCCGCAGCGTGCCACTGCGGTTGTCCAGGCACACCAGCAGACTCGGCGGGGTCAGGCCCACGCTGCACATCGACGTGCAGGTCAGTCCGCGCGGTGCCCCGTGCCGGTCCACGGAGGTCACGACCGCGACCCCGCTGGGGAAACCGCTCATCAGCGACCGGAAGGCGTCCGCGCCGACCTGCGGCGGACGGCCGCGTTCCCGGTCCGAGGGCCCGGAACGGTCGGTCCTGGTGCTCCGCATGGGAGGCCGCCTTTCGCAACTGGTGGTGGGCGTGAGCCGGTGAGGGGAGCCGGAGCGCTCTCCCGGTCCCCGCGCCACGCTAGGAGGCGGATGCGCCGCGGACGACCGCCGGACGGAGCGGGCGTGCAGGGCCCCCGGGCGGGGTACCCGGTCGGACCCCAGTGCCGTGCCACGCCGCTCGCACCGCCGGCACGTCAGTGCGCGGGCGCCGCGATGATCCCGGCCTGGACGGCGACCACCGCGGCCACCGTGCGGTTGGGGCAGTTGAGTTTGGCCAGCACGTTGGAGACATGACGCTTGGCGCCGTGCTCGGAGATGCCCAGCCGCCGGGCGATCTGTTTGTTGCTCATTCCGTGGACCAGCAGGGCGAGTGCCTCCTCCTCACGCGGCGTCAGCTGCGGTCCGCGGCTGTGGTGTTCCCCCGCCTTCGCCACCGAGAACAACTCCCTCACCAGGTCCGGTGGCACGGGTATCTCACCGCGTCCGACCTCCTGGACCGCATGGCGCAGCGTCTCGGTGCTCAGTCCGGACTCCTGGAGGAAACCGTCGGCGGCCAGTCCGCCGGCACGCCGGACGCTGTCGCGGTCGAGAGCGCTCAGCAGCAGCAGGACCTTGGCTCCGGCCTCGTGGGCTGCCCGCACCAGTTCCCGGAGCGTGGGGGTCTCCAGGGACGTGGGAAGCAGCACGATATCGGCCCTGCGGCGGGTGAGGACGCCGCCGAGCAGTGTGGAGGAAGAGGCGACGCGCACCGAGCCGACGTCGGTCATCTGGCCCAGCAGGGTCTCCAGGCCGCGCCGGATGACTTCGTCCTCGTGCAGGACCGCCACATCGAGAAGGTGCGGGGAATGTAGGGGATCTCTCAACTCGATGACATCGTGGTGATGGAGCGCCTGTTCCTTCATCGATCACCCTCCTCTGGTGTTAGATCGATAAAATGGGGGGACGGAAGCACGTCGCGCCAACCGTGCCACAGGCGGGGACGTTACAACTGATGTCCTATAGAAGGAAGATGTAACGCCGCTGACACCTTCGAGGAGAAGATTTCTGCAACAGGGTGGAGGAATTCGTCCGATGGAAGACGGTGCTCGGCATCACCGCGGACGGATCTCCCGTGAAACCCGTTCAACCCTCGCCAGACGGGACCGCGCCGTGCCCCCGGCGGTCCGGGCCAGCTGGGTGAGGAGTGTCTCCACCACCGCGAGGGTCGGTACCATGCTGTCGTACGGGGACGGTGCCTCCACACTCGAGGAGAGGACGACGTCCGCCGTCCCCGCGATCGGGGACAGCCGGCGGTCGGTGAACAGGACGATCCTTGCTCCCGCCGCACCCGCGTACCGGGCGACCTCCGCGGCGTCCTGCTCGTAACGCCGGTAGTCGAAGAGGACGAGCACGTCGCGCCGGCCGAAATCGGCCAGCAGGGTAGCCAGTTCCACGCCGTCCGTGGGCAGCAGTCTGGTCCCGGGCCGTAACTGCATCAGACGCAGCGCCAGGTAGTGGGCGAGCGGCCGGGTGAGCCGTCCGCCGCCCAGCGTCAGACGGTTCGACCGGTCGGAGAGCAGGTCGACGGCCGCCCGGAGCTCATCAGGGGGCAACGATGTCAGAGTGCTCCGCGTACCGGCCGACAGCACCTCCCCGGCGTGGTCCAGCAGCCGGTCCGTCTCCCGGCCCGCGGCCTCGCCGCCGCGGCCGGACCCGCCGGCGGCCGGGTCTCCGGCCGGGCGGGCCGGTAACCGCTTCGGCGGGGCGGCCTCCCGCTTGTGCAGTTCCCCACGCAGCGCACTGCGGAAGTCGGCGTAGCTCGCGAAGCCGAAGCGCCGTGCGAAGCGCACCACTGTGGGCGGACTCACCCCGGCGCGGGCGGCCAGCGCTGCGACCGTGGTCAGCCCAGCCTCCGGATAATCCGTCAGCAGCACCCTCGCCACCCGCCGTTCGGCACGGCTGAACCGGCCCAGTTCCTCGCGCAGTGTCCGGACCAGGGCCCGCCTCTCCTCGGCCATCCGCGATCACCCCTCCCTCGCGGCACCGTACCCGAACCGTGCGGGACGGCACCCGCGTACGCGGCGGCTCTCACCCCTCGGGGTGCCCGATGGGCCACCGTCGCCGGTGCCCCATCGGCCCCCCTGAAGGGGGCTGGGGCGGCTCGCACCGCTCACGCATGCTGCTGGCCAGGCCGCAACCTCTCAGCGGGGATGACCATGAAACTCAGGACGATGCTGAAGTCCAAGATCCACCGGGCCACCGTCACCCGGGCCGATCTGCACTACGTGGGATCGCTGACGATCGACGCCGATCTGATGCGGGCCGCGGACCTGCTGCCCGGCGAACTCGTACACGTCGTCGACATCGACAACGGCGCGCGTCTGGAGACGTATGTGATCGAGGGCCCCGGCGGGTCGGGGGTCATCGGCGTCAACGGCGCGGCTGCGCGACTCGTCCAGCCCGACGACCTGGTGATCATCATCGGATACGCGCAGCTCTCCGAGGAGGAACTCGCCGACCACGAGCCCCGGGTGGTCTTCGTCGACGGCAAGAACCAGATGATCGGGACCGGGCAGGACCCGTCCCGCGCCCTGCCCGGGGACGGCACGACGTCCGGGGGGACCGCGGCGGACGGCACCGACCGGACCTGACCGCCACGGCCATGCCCCGGAACGTGCTGTCGAGCCTCCGCAGCAGGAACAGGAGCCAGCGAGGATGACCGACTCCACCACCAGGTCGTTCGGAACCGACGCCCCCACCCTCCTCGGGACCATCCTGGAGCACGCGCGGCGCGACCCCGATGCCACCGCCTACCGCTTCCTGCCTCCCGGCCACCGGGCCGGCGAACGCGGTTCGGCGATCTCCCGCCGGCTGCTGGACGCCAGGGCCCGGGCCGTCGCCGTGCGCCTGCGCCGCCTGCTCGGCCGCGGGCGGGCCACGGCACTGCTGGTCCTGCCGCCGGGCCACGACTTCTTCGCAGCCCTCCACGGCTGCCTGTACGCCGGGGTGACGGCGGTTCCCTGCCCGCCGCCGCGCGCCACGGAGGACGGCGGCCGGATCACGGACATCGCCGAGGACGCCGGGGCCGGCGCGGTCGTCACCACCGCCGGCTTCGCTGCCGCCCTGCGGGAGACGTGGGACCGGGCGCGGCCGGACCACCCCGTCCACTGGGTCGAGGCCGACACCCTCCCGCAGGAGGACGGCGCCGAATGGCGGCCGTCCGCCGCCGGGGCCGGGGACGCTCCCGCGCTGCTCCAGTACACCTCAGGTTCCACCGGGCGGCCCAAGGCCGTGGTCGTCGACCAGGCCGCACTCACCGCCCAGATCGAGAACTTCCGGGCCCTGACCCGGTTCCCCGAGGGCGCGTCGGTGGTCAGCTGGATGCCCGTTTATCACGCCCTGGGCCTGGGGCACCTTCTGCTGGCCCAGTACGTCGGGGGCGAGGGCGTGTACATGACTCCCGACGACTTCGTCGACGACCCCGGCCGCTGGCTGCGCGCTATCAGCGACGCCTCCGGTCCGGTGCTCGGCGGTGGGCCCAACTTCGCCTACGAGCGGTGCGCCGAGGCCGTGGGGGAGGACCGCGTCCGCTCCCTCGACCTGTCTTCCTGGCACACCGCGCTGGTCGGCGGCGAACGCATCCAGCCGCGCACCCTGGAGAGGTTCGCCGCCGCCTTCGCACCGGCCGGCTTCCGGAGCGAGGCGCTGTTCTGCGCCTACGGACTCACCGAGGCCATGCAGATCGTCCTCGGCGAGCACGGACCCAGGACCCTGACCGTCGACGCCGCGGAACTCGAACACGGTCGCGCCCGGGCGGCGGAGGAGGGCGACGGCGTGCGCGTCCGCCCGCTGGCCGCGTGCGGACGCCCCGGGCCCTCCGCCGAGGTGATCGTGGTCGACCCCGGGACACGCACCGAGGCGGAACCCGGCCGGGTGGGCGAGCTGTGGGTCGCCGGCCCCGCCGTCTGCCGCGGGTACTGGCGGCGCCCGGGGGAGACCGCGCAGACCTTCGGCGGACGGCTGGAGGGTTCGGAGAGGCAGTGGCTGCGCAGCGGTGACCTCGCCTTCAGCCACGACGGCCGTGTCTTCCTGTGCGGCCGCTCGCGGGAGCTGGTCATCATCCGGGGGCGGAACCTCCATCCGCAGGACATCGAGGCGTCCGCCCGCGCGGCCGCGCCCGAGCTGAAGGCGCTGCCCGTCGCCGCCTTCTCCGTCGACGACGAGGAGGGCGAGCGCCTGGTCGTCGTCCAGGCCGTGCCCGTTCCCGCGTCGCCGGAGTCCGGCGGTCCCGCGGACGCGGCCGACCTCGCCGACCGCATCCGGCGTGCCGTCGCCTCCGACCACGAGGTCGAGGCGGAAGTCGTGCTGGTCGCGCCCGAGCAGATCGCCCACACCGACAGCGGCAAGGTGCGCCGTACCGGCTGCCGGCAGGCGTACGCCGACGGAGAACTGACCGCGCTGCACACCACCGGGCCCCCGACGGACCGGCCCGCCGGTGACGGCGCCCCACTCGGAGCCGACGGTGCGCTGCGGGCCCTGCTCGCCTCCCTCCCGGCCGAGCTGCGCGGCCCCGTGACCGCGTCCGAGGTCCGCCGCCGCCTCGCGGCGGCCACCGGCCTGCCCGCCGACACCATCGGCGACGACACCCCCCTGGTCACGCTGGGCCTGGAGTCGCTCCGCGTCATCGCGCTCCGGTACGGCCTGGAACGGGACTTCAAGGTGTCCCTGCCCACCGCCGGCCTCCTGCGCGGAACGGTCACCGACCTCGCCGCGCGGATCGCCGGGGACACCGGCGACGGGGACGGCGGTACACCCTGGCCCGCGCTGGTGGACGACCCGGCCCACCGCCACGAGCCGTTCCCCCTCACCGAGATCCAGCAGGCGTATCTCGTCGGCCGCAGCACCGCGTACGACCTGGGCGGCTCCTCCATCCACCTCTACCTGGAGGTGGAGACCGAGGGGATCGACCTCGACCGGCTGCGCGAGGCGCTCGACCGTCTGGTGCGTCGCCAGGAGATGCTGCGGGCGGTCGTCAGCGCCGACGGGCACCAGCGCATCCTGCCCGCCGGGGAGGTGCCCCCGGTGCGCATCCCCTGCCACGACCTGAGCGGAGCGGGGGAGGAGGAGAGACGGCGGCACCTGGAGGCGGTGCGCGGGGAACTCGCCCACCAGGTACTGCCGCTGGACACCTGGCCCATGTTCGACATCCGTGCCACCGCGCTGGGCGGCGGCCGCCACAGGGTCCACATCAGCCTGGACCTGCTGGCCTTCGACGTGGCGAGCGTGCGGCTGTTCTTCCTGGAGTGGGGCGACCTCTACACCGACCCCGCCTCCCAGCCGCCGCCCCCCGAGGTCTCCTTCCGCGACTTCGTGCTCGCCTCCCGGCAGATGGAGCGGACCCCGGTCTACGCCGCGTCCCGCGACTACTGGCTCGCACGGGTGCCCACCCTGCCCCCGGGCCCCGAGCTGCCGCTGCTGCCGGTGCCCGAGGACACCGCGCCGCGCGTCCCGGTGCGCAGGCGCCACCGCGCACGCCTGGACGCCGAGCACTGGAGGATTCTGCGTGAGCGTGCCCAGGCGCGGGGACTGACCCCCTCCGCCCTGCTGCTGGCCGCCTACGCCACCGTCCTGGGCACCTGGAGCGCCACCAGCCACTTCACCCTCGACGTACCGCTGTTCAGCCGCTGGCCGCTGCACGAGCGGATCGACGACATCCTCGGTGACTTCACCTCGGTGACGCTGCTGGAGGTCGACCTGCGTCCCGACGACGGCGTCGAGGGTCTGGCCGCCCGGATCCAGCGCCGGCTGTGGCAGGACCTGGAGCACCGCTACTTCAGCGGTGTGGAGGTGATGCGCGAGATCTCCCGCACCCGCGGTCTGCCCGCCTCCGCCTTCGCCTCCGTCGTGTTCGCCAGTACCCGTGAGCACGGCCGCGACCAGGAGTTCTCCCAGGGGGAGTGGGGCACGCGCTGGATGGGCGAGACCGTGGTCGGCGTCACCCAGACCCCGCAGGTCCTCCTGGACCACCAGGTCTTCGAGGACGCCGGGGCGCTGTCCTACAACTGGGACGCCGTGGCCGACCGCTTCCCCGCGGGCATGGTCGAGGAGATGTTCGCGGCCTACCGCACCCTCCTGCGGGAGCTGGCCGACAGCGAGGAGGCCTGGGCGCCCGGCGGGTTCGACCCCCTGCCGGCGGCTCACCGGGCCCTGATGGAGGAGGCCAACGACACCACCGGCCCCGTGCCCGGGGGGCATCTGTTCTCCGGCATCGCCGACCAGGCCCGCGACCACCCCGACCGCACCGCGGTGATCGCCCCCAAACGCCGCCTGACCTTCGGCGAACTGTACGACCACGCCTCCCGGCTGGGGCGCAGGCTGCGCGCTCTGGGCGCCGGACCGGGCCGGCTGGTCGCCGTGCAACTGCCCAAGGGCGCCGAACAGGTGGTCGCCGCCGTCGCGGCCCAGCTCTCGGGCGCCGCCTACCTGCCGGTCGATCCGGACCTGCCGGAGCGGCGCAGGCACACGATCCTCGAACAGGGTCTGGTCCGCCTGGCGCTCGTACCGTCCGGCGCGGACACGGACCTGCCCGCGGACGTCACCGCCGTCCCCGTGGACCTCGACGCGCCCCCGGAGGGGGACGGCGGCCCCCTGGACCCGGTGCAGAAACCCACCGACCCGGCCTACGTGCTGTTCACCTCGGGTTCGACCGGCGAACCCAAGGGCGTGGTGCAGACCCACCGGGCCACCCTCAACACCCTCGCCGACGTCCGCGAACGCCTCGCGGTGGGGCCCGGGGACCGTGCCCTGGGGCTGTCCTCGCTCGGCTTCGACCTGTCGGTGTGGGACGTGTTCGGGGTGCTGGGCGCGGGCGGGACCCTGGTGCTGCCCGAACCGGCCGCCGCCCGTGACCCGGGCCGGTGGCTGGAGCTGATGGCCGAGCACGGCGTCACCCTGTGGAACTCCGTGCCCGCCCTGCTGCGGATGCTGGTGGAACACCTGTCCGGCACGTCCGGAAGCGACCCCCATCCCGCGCTGGAGACACTGCGCTCGGTGTGGCTGTCCGGCGACTGGATCCCCGTGGACCTCCCCGACCGGATCAGGGCGCTGGCCCCGGGCGCCCTCGTCACCGCGTCCGGCGGGCCCACCGAGACGGCGATCTGGTGCGTGGCCAACCCCCTGGGCGACGTCGACCCGCGGTGGGACTCCGTCCCCTACGGCCGTCCGATGCGCAACCACACAGTCCACGTGCTCGACGACCGCATGCTGCCGTGCCCCGTGGGGGTCCCGGGGGAGATGTACATCGGGGGAGCGGGCCTGGCCGAGGGCTACTGGCGCGACGAGGAGCGCACCGCCGCCTCCTTCGTCACCCACCCCGGCACCGGCGAGCGCCTCTACCGCTCCGGGGACCTCGGCCGCTGGCTGCCGGACGGCAACCTGGAGATCCTCGGCCGCGACGACTTCCAGGTGAAGATCGGCGGCTTCCGCATCGAGCTGGGCGAGATCGAGGCGGCCCTGCTGCGCCACCCGGAGGTCGCCCAGGCCGCCGTGGTCGCCACCGGGACCGACCGGCACTCCCGTACGCTCGCCGCCCACGTCGTGACCACCGCGTCCGGCGCCGCGGACGGGCAGGACGCCTACGACGCGGAGGAGCTGGGGCAGGTGGTCACCGACCCCGTCGAACGGCTGGCGTTCAAGGCCCGCCGCCCCGGGCGCCGCACCGATCTCGACGGTCCGCGCCACGCCCTGCCCCGGACGGCCGACCAGGAGCCCGCCGGGCGCGCCCGGCGGGCCAGTCACCGCCGCTACGACGACCGCCCGGTGCCGCTGGCCGAACTCGCCCGGCTGCTGGAGCCGCTGAGCAGCCGTGACGAAGGGCCGTTCCCCAAGTACCGCTATGCCTCGGCCGGTTCGCTCTACCCGGTGCAGGTGTACCTCTACGCGGCCGAGGGCCGGGTGGAGGGCCTGCCGGGCGGCACGTACTACGCCGACCCCGCCACGCACGAGCTGGTCGCGGTCGAGCCCGGGGCGCGTCTGTCGCAGGACATCCACGTCGAGGCCAACCGGGCCACGTTCGCCGGATCGGCGTTCTCCGTGTTCCTCGTCGCCCGCCGCGAGGCGATCGAGCCGCTCTACGGGCGCCGCAGCCGGGACTTCTGCCTGCTGGAGGCAGGCCTGATGGCCCAGTCGCTCGACACGGCCGCGACCGAGGGGCCCTTGGGCCTGTGCCAGCTGGGGCTGGTCCGCTCCACACCCGGCCTGCGCGCCGCGCTGCGCCTGGAGGACGGGCACGAGGTGCTGCACGCACTGGTCGGGGGCCTGCGCCCGGTCCGGGACCCCGCCGGGCCGGCCGGCCCGGCGACGGCGACCGGTCCCGCGGACGGCAGGCCGCTGGCCGAGCGGCTCCGCGAGCACCTGACGTCCCTGCTGCCGTCCTACATGGTCCCGGCCACCGTCACCGAAGTGGGCGCACTGCCGCTGACGGCCAACGGCAAGGTGGACCGCGGGCGGTTGGCCGTCTCCGCCTCCGCCGCGCCACGGCGCGGCGCGTACGTGGCCGCCGAAGGCGACCTGGAGCGCACCGTCCAGGAGGTCGCCCAGCGGACGCTGGGCATCGAAACGATCGGGGCCACCGACAACTTCTTCGACCTGGGAGCCACCTCCGTGATGGTCGTCCAGGTCCACCGGGAGCTGAGCGCGGCACTCGGCCGCGACTTCCCGCTGCTCAGCCTCTTCGAACACACCACGGTGCGCCGCCTGGCCGAGTTCCTCGACGGCGGCGCCGACACCACCGAGGCGGTCCGGCAGGGACACGACCGCGCCCGCCTGCGGCGGGCCGCGAAACGCCGGGCACCCGGCCGCCGTCCGATGCCCCCCAACGCGCCGACGCCGCATCAGGAAGGTCCCCGCGCATGACAACCCCCCGGTACAACGGTCCCGACGACGGCACCGCCGACCGGCTCGACGGCGGGGAGATCGCCGTCATCGGAATGGCCGGCAGGTTCCCCGGCGCGCCGAACGTACGGGAGTTCTGGCACAACCTGCGCCACGGCGTGGAATCGGTGACCTTCTTCGGTGACGACGAACTGCTCGCCAGGGGCGTGCCCGCCGAACTGCTCGCCGATCCCGCCTATGTCAGGGCCGGATCGGTCCTGGACGGCGTGGAGTTGTTCGACGCGGCGTTCTTCGGATACAGCGCCCGCGAGGCGGCCATGCTCGACCCCCAGCAGCGGCTCCTGCTGGAGACCGCGCACACCGCGCTGGAGGACGCGGGCTGTGTGCCGTCCGCCGTCCCCGGAGCGATCGGCGTCTACGCGGGCAGCAGCCTGTCGACGTACCTGGTCTCCAACCTCCTGGCGGGCCGCGCCGGCTTCTCCGACGTCGCCGAGACCCTTGAACTGCTCGTCACCAACGACAAGGACTACCTCGCCAGCCGGGTCAGCTACCGCCTGGACCTGGACGGCCCCGCCGTGGCGGTGCAGACCGCGTGCTCCTCCTCGCTGGTGGCCCTGCATCTGGCCACGCAGGGACTGCTGGGCTACGAGTGCGACGTCGCGCTGGTCGGCGGCGCCTCGGTGCGCCTGCCGCAGGGGCGCGGCTATCTCCACCGCGACGGGATGATCTTCTCCGCGGACGGGCACACCCGCCCCTTCGACGCCTCCGGCAGCGGCACCATGTTCGGCAGCGGGGTCGGGGTGGTGGTGCTCAAGCGGCTCGCCGACGCCATCGCCGACCGCGACCGCATCGACGCGGTGATCAAGGGAACGGCGGTCAACAACGACGGCGCTGCCAAGGTCGGTTACACCGCCCCCGGTGTCGACGGCCAGACCCGGGCCATCGCCACCGCGCTGGGTGTGGCGAACGTCGAACCGGAGACCATCACCGCGATCGAGGCCCACGGAACGGCCACACCGCTCGGCGACCCCATCGAGATCACCGCGCTCGCCCGGGCCCTGGGACCGCGGGCCGGGGGCGCCGCCTCCTGCGCGATCGGATCGGCGAAGTCCAACGTCGGTCACCTCGCGGAGGCGGCCGGCATCACCGGCCTGATCAAGGCCGTGCTCCAGCTCAGGCACCGGGAACTCGCCCCCTCCCTCCACTTCGAGCGCCCCAACCCCCGGCTGGAACTCGAATCCGGCCCCTTCCACGTCGTCACCGAGCTGACCGAGTGGAGGACCGACGCGGTGCCGCGCCGCATGGGCGTCAGCTCCTTCGGCATGGGCGGCACCAACGCCCACGCCGTCCTGGAGGAGGGGCCGGCCCTGCCGCCGTCCCGTCCGCCGACCCGTGACCTGTACCTGCTGCCGCTGTCGGCCCGCACCCCCGGTGCCCTGGAGACCGCCACCGACGAACTGGCCACGGCCCTGGACGGCGAGGCCGGCCGCGACCCGGCCGCAGCCGCCACCACCCTCCAGCGCGGACGCGCCGCCCACCCGCACCGCCGCCTGGTGGTGGCCCGCGAGGCCGCCGACGCCGCCCGCGCCCTGCGCGAACGGGACCCGGAGCGGGTGGCCACCCACCGGGCCTCCGAGACGCCCCGCATCGTCTTGATGTTCCCCGGCCAGGGCAGCCAGCACCCGGGCATGGGCGCCGGTCTCTACCGTGACGAACCCGTCTTCCGCGAGCAGGTCGACCTGTGCGCCGAGACCCTGGCGGGGGAACTCGGTGTGGACCTGAGGGAGGTCATCCTGCCCGGCCCCGGCACCGACCCCCGGGCCGCCGCCGAGCGGCTGCGGCGCACCGACATGGCCCAGCCCGCCCTGTTCACCGTCTCCTACGCCCTGGCCGAACTGCTCGACAGCCTCGGCGTGCGGCCGGACGCGCTGATCGGGCACAGCGTCGGCGAGATCGTCGCCGCCTGCCGCGCGGGCGTGATGTCCCTGCCCGACGCACTGCACATGGTCGCCGTCCGCGGGCGGCTGATGCAGGCACTGCCCGGCGGCGGCATGCTCTCGGTGGCCCTGGCGGAGGAGCGGGTGCGCCGGATGCTGCCCGCCGGGCTGTCCCTGGCCGCCGTCAACGGCCCGGAGCTGTGCGTGGTGTCCGGCCCGTCCGCGGAGCTCGACGCCTTCGCGCGGCACCTGGCCGACCAGGGGGTCGGCGGCCGCGAGCTGCACACCTCGCACGCCTTCCACTCGGCGATGGTCGAGCCGATGCTGGAGGAGTTCACCTCCGCCCTGTCCGGCATCGCCTTCCACGGGCCGCGGATCCCGTACGCGGCCAACCGCACCGGTGGGTGGGCGACAGCGGCCGAGGCCACGGACCCGGCGTGCTGGGCCCGCCACGTCCGCGAGCCGGTGCGCTTCGGCGACGGGATACGCCTGGTGACCGAACAGGGGCCGGCGGTGCTGGTCGAAGCCGGTCCGGGAACGGTGCTGTCCGCCATGGCGCGGCCCGCCGCCCGCGGCCGGGGAGCCACCGCGGTCTCCTGTATGCCGGCCGCCCGTGAGGAGGGCGACGGACGGGACGAGGCCCTGAGGTTCGCCGAGGCGCTGGGACGGCTGTGGCTGGCGGGCGCCGAACTGGACTGGGAGCGGGTCCAGGGCGGGAGCGGCGACCGGATCGCCCTTCCCACCCACCCCTTCGAACGGCGGCGCTACTGGATCGAGCCGGCGGCCACCGGCGACCGGGCCGCCGGGCCGTACGAGGTCCAGGCGCCGGAGCCGGACGGCGCCGACGCGGGGGCACCCCTCGCCCTCTCCGGCGACCTGGACCCGCGCCCGCCCCTGACCACCCCCTACACCGAGCCGCGCGACGAACGCGAGCGGCGGCTGGCGGACATCTGGCAGGACCTGCTGGGCGTCGCCCCCGTCGGCATCCACGACAACTTCATGGAGCTGGGCGGCCACTCGCTGCTCGCCGCCCGGGTGGCCGAGCGGATCAAGGCCGATCTCGGGGCCACGGTCAAGCTCCGCGACCTGCTGGCCGACCCGACCATCGCGGGCCTGACCGCCCTTCTGGGCGGCACTGACGCGGGCGCCGACGCGGGCACGGGCACCGGGCCGGAGCGGGAGCGCGACCGGCTGCCCGACGCCGTTCCCGACCCCGGGAACCTCCACGAGCCGTTCCCGCTGTCGGAGATGCAGCAGGCCCAGTGGATCGGCCGCATGGGCAGTTTCCAGGGCGGAGGGGTCGCCGCGCACGTCTACTGGGAGGTGGACCTCGACGAGGACGTCGACGTCCACCGCCTGGAGGCCGCCTGGCAGCAGGTCGTCGACCGCCACCACATGCTCCGGGCCGTCATCGACGACGACGGACGCCAGCGCATCCTGCCCGACACCGGCCCCTACCGCTTCACGGTGCTGGACCTGCGCGAGGCCGATCCCGGGGAGAGCGCCCGCACCCTGGACGAACTGCGAGCCGACCTCTCGCACGAGATCCGCCCCGCCGACCGGTGGCCGCTGTTCGACATCCGCGTCAGCCTGCTGGCCGGCGGCCGCACCCGGCTGCACCTCAGCTTCGACCTGCTCATCGCCGACATCGGCAGCATCCGCCTGCTGGTGCGGGACTGGCGCAGGTACTACCAGGGCCGCGAGGAGGAGATCCGCCCCCTGCGCATCTCCTACCGGGACTACGTCCTGGCCTCCGAGGAGGTCCGCCGCACGGCCCTGTACGAGCGGTCCCTGGCCTACTGGCGCGAACGGGTGGCCGACCTGCCGCCGGGGCCCGACCTGCCCCTGGCACTCAACCCGGCCGCCCTCACCGACCCCGAGTTCACCGCCCGCGACGCGATCGTGCCCACCACCGCCTGGGAGGGTTTCAAGGAGCGCGCCGCCGCGGCCGGGGTGACCCCTTCGGCGGCCCTGCTCGCCGCGTACGCCGCGGCCCTGGGCACCTGGGCGCGCGAGCCCCGCTTCACCCTCAACGTCACCGTCATCAACCGCCTTCGGGTGCACGAGGACGTCCGCGACCTGGTCGGCGAGTTCGCCTCCTTCGACCTGCTGCCGGTGGACCTGGCCGGCGCCCCCGGCGTAGCGGAGCTGGCCACCGAGCTGCAACGGCAGAGCTGGGAGGACCTGGAGCACCGCTACCTCAACGGTGTGGAGATCCTGCGCGAGATGGCCCGCGTGCGCGGCGGCACCAGCGGTTCGGTCATGCCCGTGGTGTTCACCAGCACCCTGGTACAGGAGAACGAGGCCGAGGACGCCTCGATCTTCGGCTGGCTCGGCTCCGTCCTGCACGAGATCGCCCAGACACCGCAGGTGTGGCTGGACTTCGCGGTGATGGAGACCGCCGAGGGCGTCCAGCTGAGCTGGCACTGGGTGCGGCAGCTCTTCCCCGCGGGGGTGATGGACGCGGTCTTCGACACCTTCCGCGCCCTGGTGGAGGACCTGGCCGCCTCGGACGACGCCTGGCGGCGTACGGCCCGGTGCCCTCTGCCCGCCGACCAGCGGGAGCTGATCGAGGGGGTCAACGCCACCGAGGGACCCGTACCCGGGGGGCTGCTGTACGGGCCGCTGACGGACCGTGCCGCACACCACCCCGACCGCACCGCGGTGGTGGCCCACGACCGGGAGCTGACCTACGGGGAACTGCTCCGGCACGCCTGCGTCCTGGCCCACCGGCTGCGCGCACTGGGCACCGGGCCCGGCCGGCTGGTGGCCGTGGCGACGGACAAGGGCTGCGAGCAGATCACCGCCGCCCTGGCCGTCCAGCTCGCGGGCGGCGCCTACCTGCCCATCGACCCCGACCTGCCCGCCGAACGCCAGGACCACCTGTGCGAACGCGGCCAGGTGAGGCTGGTGCTGACGCGCCGGGGCGGCCCGGAACGCGACTGGCCCGAGGGCGTGCGCCCGGTCGAGGTCGACCTCGACACCGACCCCGGTGACGCACCCGGCGCCGACGGCACCCCGCCCGAGCAGGTCCAGACCCCCGCCGACCCGGCGTACGTGATCTTCACCTCCGGCTCCACCGGTGAGCCCAAGGGCGTCGTGCTCTCCCACCGGGCCGCCCTGAACACGCTCGTCGACGTCAACGAGCGCTTCGGGGTGGGGGAGGAGGACGCCGTGCTCGGCCTGTCCTCACTCAGCTTCGACCTGTCGGTCTACGACATCTTCGGCGTCCTGGGAGCCGGCGGCCGGCTGATCCTGCCGCGCCCGGGCACCAGCCGCGATCCCAGCCACTGGGACGAACTGGTGCGCCGGCACGGCGTCACCCTGTGGAACTCCGTGCCCGCCCTGATGCGGATGTACGCCGAGCACCTGTCCGGGACGGACGGCGGCGAGGGGCCCTTGCCACTGCGGCTCGCCCTGCTCTCCGGCGACTGGATCCCCCTCGACCTGCCCGGCCGGCTGCGCGGACTCGTCCCGGACCTGCGGGTGATCAGCCTCGGCGGGGCCACCGAGGCCGCCGTGTGGTCGATATTCCACCCCGTCGACCCGGACGCGGACACCGCCCCGGACTGGGACTCCGTCCCGTACGGCACGCCGCTGCGCAACCAGACCTTCCACGTCCTGGGCGAGGGGATGCGGCCGTGCCCGGTGTGGGCCGTCGGCGAGCTGTACATCGGCGGCGCCGGCGTGGCCGAGGGCTACTGGCGCGACGGGGAGCGCACCGCCGCCTCCTTCGTCACCCACCCCGGCACCGGCGAGCGCCTCTACCGCACCGGCGACCTCGGCCGGCGGCGGCCGGACGGCACCATCGAGTTCCTCGGCCGCGAGGACTTCCAGGTCAAGGTGGGCGGTTTCCGTATCGAGCTGGGCGAGATCGAGGCGGCCCTGCTGCGCCACGACAGCGTTCGGGAGGCGGCCGTCGCCGCCCCCGGCGACCGGCACGACCGCCGGCTCGTGGCCTACGTCGTCCCGGCCGCGTCCGGTCGGCAGCGCACAGCGGAGACCGACCGGGAACTGACCGACGAGGTCCGCGCGCTGGCCGAGGGCGTCCTGCCCGCCTACATGGTCCCCGCGGCCTTCGTCGTCCTGGACCGGCTGCCGCTCAGCTCCAACGGCAAGGTGGACCGCTCCGCCCTCCCCGACCCCACCCGCTCCACGTCGGGAAGCGGTGCGGAGGCCGGCCCCCTGGCCGCCCGGCTCGCCGAGATCGTCGCGGAGGTGGTGGGCACCCCCGGCATCAGCCCGCGGGACAACTTCTTCTCGGCCGGCGGAAACTCGATCATGGGCATCCAGGTCGTCTCCCGCGCCGCCGCCGAGGGGCTGGAGTTCAGCGCCGCCGACCTGTTCCAGCAGGAGACCATCGCGGACCTGGCAGCCCTGCTGGAGGCCCGGGGCGCCGACCTCGGCGGGGCGGGCGGCACCACGGCCCTGACCCCGCGGCAGGCGCAGCTCCTGGCCTTCGGGTCGGTGCCGCGGAGCGTCCACCGCGCGGAACTGTCGGTCGAGCGGGAACTCGACCCCGCCGTCCTGGAACGCGCGCTGGCCGCCGTGGTCGCCGCGCGCTCCGCCCTGCGCACCCGTCTGGCCGAACAGGACGGCGGCTGGTCCCGGCGCATCGTCCCGGCCGACTCGGGCGGTGCGGACGCACCGGTGTCCGTACCGCTGATCGACCTGGGCTCCCTGCCCGAGGACGGGCGGGAGGCCGCGCTGGCGCAGATGGCCGCGGAGATGCGCGAGGAACTGTGCCCGGTGCGCGGCCCGGTCACCAAGGCGGCCCTGTTCGACCTCGGCACCGGAACCCGCCGCCTGGTGTGGCTGGTGCACGAGGCCGCCGTGGACGGCCCCTCCTGGCCGGCGCTGTTCGAGGACCTGGCCCGCGCCGCCGGCCGCGCGGCCCGGGGAGAGGACCCCGCGCCGGACGCGGAGGACCCCGAAGTCCTGCGGCGGCTGGTCCGGTCGGCCGACGCACCGCCCGCCCCGTCCGGCGCGACCGCGGGACCGGCCCCCGAGCAGGCCCCGTCCGCCGCGGAACCGCTGCCCCTCGGCGACGGCGACACGCTCCACCGGCTCGGTACCGGGCTGACCGCCGAGGAGACCTCGGACCTCCTGGAAGGAACCGCCGCCGCCTACCGCGCCACCGCTGCCGAGACCCTGGCCGCCGCCTTCTGCCTGGCCGTCGGCGCGCTGGGAGCGCAGGGCGCCGTCCGGGCGGACGTCGAGCACGACCCCCGCACCGCGGACCGGTCGGACCCGGGCGACGCCCGCGCGG
Organism: Streptomyces shinuiensis; assembly: GCF_043660855.1. NCBI lineage: Bacteria > Bacillati > Actinomycetota > Actinomycetes > Kitasatosporales > Streptomycetaceae > Streptomyces > Streptomyces shinuiensis. The sequence goes on from NZ_JBIHML010000001.1 coordinate 5,723,410, forward strand.
TCGGCAGCCTGGCCACCGTACGGCCACTGGCCCTGACCGCCGCGGCGGATCCGGAGGCGGCCCTGGCCGCCGCCAAGGAGTCCTGCCGGTCCGCCCCGCCGCAGGCCGCCGGCGACCCGGCCGGTGTCCTGCTGCGCCACCTGGGGGAGACGACGCGGCCCGCAGCGGTGCTCACCCCGCTGCACCCGCCCGTCACCGAGGGAGGCCACCCGCTCGTCGTCACCACCCAGGTCACCGGCGGCGTGCTGCGCGTGACGGCCGACTGCCGCTCCGGGGAGGCACCGCCCGACGGCCTTGCCGCCCTCGTGGACGGACTCGGCGACGCACTGCGGCGCATCGCCGACCACTGCCGCACGCCGGGAGCCGGATCGCTCAGCCCCAGCGACTTCCCGCTGGCCGGCCTCGACGCGGACGAACTGACCGCGTTCATCGACGCGTTCGGCGACGACGACCCGCCCACCGGCGAGGAAGCCCGCACCGACGGCGGTGAAGCCCCCGCCCCGAACAGCACGCAGGCACACGCCGAGGAGACCCGATGAAGCCCGACACACTCCAGGACGTCTACGAGCTGGCGCCCATTCAGGAGGGCATGCTCTTCCACAGTCTCTTCGCGCCCGAGTCCGGCGTGTACGTGGAGCAGCTCACCTTCACGCTGCGCGGCACACCGGACCGCGAGGCCTTCCGGCGGGCCTGGCAGGGCGTCGTCGACCGGCATCCCGTCCTGCGCACCGGGTTCCACTGGGAGGAGGTCGGCAAGTCCCTCCAGGCGGTTCACCGCCACGCCGCACTGCACGTCGAGGAGGTCGACTGGCGCGGCCTGCCGCAGGACGAACAGGACCGGCGGTACCGGGAGTTCACCGCCGAGCACCGCCGCCGGGGCTTCGACCTCAGGCGGCCCCCGCTGATGAAGGTGGCCCTCGTCCGCCTCGGTGACGACCTCCACCGGCTCTTCTGGAGCTTCCCGCACCTGGTCATGGACGGCTGGTCCTTCGGCCTGGTCCTCCAGGAGTTCGCCGAGCTCTACGCCGCCGGCGCCCGGGGGACCGGGTGCTCGCTGGCCCCCGCCCGCCCCTACCGCGACTACGTCGCCTGGTGGAAGGGGCGGGACCTGGGCAAGGCCGAGGAGTTCTGGCGCCGGACGCTGTCGGGGTACGAGCCGCCCGAGGCCCTTGAGGTCGGTCCGCGTCCGCCCGCCGACGACGGCCCCGGCCACGGGTTCGTCCCCGACCGCTCGCTCGGCTCCCTGGTGCGCGACCTGGACTCCCTGGCGCGCGACAACCGCCTCACCCTCAACACCCTCGTCCAGGGCGCCTGGATGCTGCTGCTGTCCCGCTACACCGGACGCGACGACGTCATCAGCGGCGCCACCTCCACCCACCGTCCGGCCGACCTGCCCGGCGCCGGGACCATCGTCGGCCCGATGATCACCACCACTCCGGTACGCGCCCGCATCGACCCGGACCGGCCCCTGCTGCCCTGGCTGCGGCGGCTCCAGGACGAGATGACCGAGGCACGCGAGTACGCGGACGTGCCCCTGCACCTGTTCCACCGGTGGGCCGGACTGCCCGGCGGCGGGGTCCCCCTGTTCGAGACAGACCTCGCCTTCGAGAACACCCCGGCGCCCGAGATGGCCCTGCACGGGCTGGAGATCGTCGACTTCGCCTACGACGGCCGCCCGCACTACCCCCTGACCATGGTGGTCTTCCCCCAGGAGGGCCTGCCGCCCCGGCTCGTCCACGACCGGCGGCGCTTCGCCGAGCCGGCCGCCGGACGGATGGCAGACCACTTCCACCAGCTCCTGGCCCAGATGGCGGCCACCCCGGGCGGCCGGCTCGGCGACATCGAGCCCTACACCCCCGAGGAGCGGATCCGGCTGCTCGGCGGCGACCGCGAGCCGCGGCGGATCGCCGCCGCCCCCTGCCTGCACGAGATCTTCGCCGAGCAGGCCGCGCGCACCCCCGGTGCCACCGCCCTGGTCTGCGGCACCGACCGGCTCACCTACCGGGAGCTGGACGAGCGCGCCAACCGGCTCGCCCGCCGACTGCGGGAGCTGGGGGCCGGGCCGGAGGAGCGCGTCGGGCTGTGCCTGGAGCGTTCGGCCGACCAGATCGTGGGCATCCTCGGCGTCCTCAAGTCCGGTGCCGCGTACGTCCCCCTGGACCTCGCCCAGCCCGCCGCGCGGATGGCCCAGGTCCTCGGCGACGCCGGAGCCCGCATCCTGGTCACCCACGCGGCGGCCGCCGACCGTGTCCCGCCGTCCGGGGGACCGGTGGTGGACCTCGACCGCGACGCGGAGGAGATCGCCGCGCACGACCCGTCGGCACCCGACTCCGGGGCCGATCCCGGAAACCTGGCGTACGTCCTGTTCACCTCCGGCTCCACCGGTCGTCCCAAGGGGGTGGAGCTGACCCACGCCAACGTCGTCCGGCTGGTGCGCGGCGCCGAGACCCTCTTCGAGACCGGCCCGGACGACGTGTGGAGCATGTTCCACTCCTACGCCTTCGACGTGTCGGTCTTCGAGACCTGGGGCGCCTTCGCCACCGGCGGTCGGCTGGTGGTCGTGGACCGCGACACCGCCCGCTCGCCCGAGGCCCTGCACGCCCTGCTCGAGCGCGAGGGGGTCACGGTGTTCGGCCAGACCCCCTCTGCGTTCGGCCCCTACGCGCGGCACGCGCTGGACCACGGCGGCGGGCAGCCGCCCCTGCGCTACGTGATCCTCGCCGGTGAGTACCTGGACGTGCCCTCGCTCGCCCCGTGGATCGAGCGCTTCGGCGACGACGAGCCCCGCCTGGTCAACATGTACGGCATCACCGAGGCCACGGTGCACGCCACCTTCCACCGCGTCACCGCCGCGGACACCGTCTCGGGCGTCCGCAGCAACATCGGGCGCCCCCTGCCCGATCTGCGCATCCACCTGCTCGACCGGCACGGGCGGCCCGTACCGCCCGGCGTGTGCGGCGAGATCCACGTCTCCGGCCCCGGGGTGGCCCGCGGCTACCGCGGCCTGCCCGAGCAGACCGCCGAGCGCTTCCTCGACGATCCCCATGCCGGCGGCGGCGCGCGGATGTACCGCTCCGGGGACCTGGCCCGGCTGCTCGACAACGGTGAACTGGAGGTCCTCGGCCGGGCCGACGACCAGGCCAAGATACGCGGCTTCCGGGTGGAACCCGGAGAGGTGGCCGCCGCGCTGCGGGAACACCCGGGGGTTCGGGAGGTGCTGGTGGCCGCCCGGGAGGAGTCCCCCGGCGACGTGCGCCTGGTCGCCTACGCCGTTCCGTGCGGCGACGTCGGTGGCGGCGACGGTGAGCGGCTCGGAGCCGAGTTGCGCGCACTGGCCCGGGACCGGCTGCCGGAGTACATGGTGCCTTCCGCGGTGGTGTTCCTGGAGGAGCTGCCGCTGACCGCCAACGGCAAGGTGGACCGCCGCGCCCTGCCCGCGCCGGACGGGCGCCGTCCGGGCACCGCCGGGGACTACACCGCCCCCCGGGACGAGCTGGAAACCGAGATCGCCCGGGTGTGGGCCGAGGTCCTCGGTGTGGACCGGGTCGGCGCGCACGACGACTTCTTCGCCCTGGGCGGGCACTCGCTGCTCGCCACCCGGGTCGTCGGCAGGCTGCGTGCCGCGCTGGGCCGGGAGGTCCGCGTGCGCACCCTGTTCGACCGGCCGGTGCTCTCCGCGTTCGCCGAGGCCCTGCGCGCCCCGCAGGCCGCCCCGGCCGCCGATGGGCCGGCCCTCGTCGCCAGGCCCCGCACACCGGCCCGCCGCCCGGCGTCCGGGGAGGAGCGCCCGTGACCGTCGAACAGGCCCGCGACGTCCGGGAACCGGGGCCCGAGGCCCTGGCGCAGCCGGACGGCGCCGACGGGGAGTGCTACGTCCTGCCCACGTCCTTCGGACAGCGGCGGCTGTGGTTCCTGGCCCAGCTCGCCCCCGCCAGTGCCGCCGCCTACCTGGGGCACGGTGCGGCCCGCCTGCGCGGCCCCCTGGACACCGCACTGCTGCAGCGCTCGGTGGACACCCTGGTGCGGCGGCACGAGACGCTGCGCACCGCCCTGGCCGAACAGGAGGGCGAGCCGGTACAGCTCGTGCACCCCGGGTGCCGGCTGCCGGTCGCGGTGACCGACCTGTCCGCCGCGGCCGACCCCGAGGCCGAGCTGCGGACCCTGGCGGAGCAGGAGGTCTCCCGCCCGTTCCGCCTGGACACCGCCCCGCTGGCCCGCGTCACCCTCTACCGGCTCGCCCCCGAGGACCACGTGCTCGTGGTGACCTTCCACCACGGCATCGGCGACATGTGGTCCGGGGCGGTCCTCGTACGCGAGCTCGCGGCCTGCTACGGGGCCCACGCCTCCGGCACCGAGCCCGAACTGCCCGAACTGCCGGTCCAGTACGGTGACTACGCCGCCTGGCAGCGCGAGCGGCTGGAGAGCGGTGAGCTACTCGGCCAGCTCGCCTACTGGCGCCGGCGGCTGGCGGACCTGCCGGTGCTGGAACTGGCCTGCGACCGGCCGCGCCCGGCCGCGCAGTCCTTCCGCGGCGCGGTCCGCGCGGCCGGTCTGCCCGCCCCGCTGGTGCGGGAGCTGAGGCGCCTGGGCCGGGACCGGGGCGCCAGCCTGTTCATGGTGCTGCTGGCGGGTTTCTCGGTGCTCATGTCCCGCTACAGCGGGCAGGAGGACATCGCGGTGGGTTCCCCGGTGGCCGGCCGGGACCGGCCCGAGCTGGAGCATCTGATCGGGTTCTTCGTCAACACCCTGGCGCTGCGCACCGACGTCTCCGGGGACCCGGCCTTCACCGAGCTGGTCGACCGGGCCCGGGAGACCTGCCTGGAGGCCTACGCCCACGCCGACGTGCCCTTCGAGCGGCTGGTGGAGGAACTCCGGCCGCCCCGGGACCTGTCCCGGGGCGCTCTGGTCCAGGTGATGCTGATGCTGGGCAACACGCCGCGCGACGACCTGCGGATGCCCGGCCTGGAGACCGAGGCCGTACGGCTCGACCCCGGCACCGCGAAGTCCGACCTGTTCCTCACCCTCCTGCCGGACGGGGACGGCGACGGGGAGTGCGGCGGGCTCCGCGCCGAACTGGAGTACAACACCGACCTGTTCGACGCCGCGACCGCGGACCGGATGCTCACCCACCTGCGCACACTGCTGGAGGCGGCGGCCGCCGACCCGCACCGCCGGCTGTCCGCGCTGCCCGCCCTCCCCGCGGACGAGCAGCGGCTGCTGGATCGGTGGGGCACCGCGGAGACGGCCCCCGTACGGGACGTCCTGGTCCACGACATGGTGCGGGAACGGACGGCGCGGGCCGGCGGGCGCACCGCGGTGTTCCTGGACGACTCCCGCCTGACCTACGCCGAACTCGACGAGCGCGCCAACCGCCTCGCCCACCACCTGCGAAGGCTCGGCGTCCGTCCGGAGGACCGCGTCGCGGTGTTCACCGAGCGCACCCCCGACCTGCTGGTCGCGCTGCTCGGCGTGCTCAGGTCCGGCGGCGCCTACGTGCCGGTCGACCCCGACTACCCGGCCGAGCGCATCCGGTACATGCTGGCCGACTCCGGCGCGCGGGTACTGGTGGGCCACGCGAGCCTGACCGGCCGGCTTCCGGACCACGACGTGCGCCTGGTGCTCCTGGACCGGGACCGGGAGGCCGTCGCGGCCGAGAGCGCGGAGTACCCCGAGACGGTCAACGGGCCGGAGGACCTCGCCTACGTCATCTACACCTCCGGTTCCACCGGCCGCCCCAAGGGGGTGATGGTCCCCCACGGGCGGCTGCCGAACCTCCTGGACTCCATGCGCCGCGAGCCCGGCCTGAGCGAGCACGACGTCGTGGCCGCCACCATCACACACGCCTTCGACATGTCGGTGCTGGACTTCTTCCTGCCGCTGACCACCGGCGCCGCCATCGCGCTGGTCCCCCGGGCCGACGCGGTCGACGGCGAACGGCTCGCGGCCCGGATGGCAGCCACCGGGGCCACCTACTGGCAGGCCACACCGGCCGCCTGGCAACTGCTGATGGACGCCGGCTGGCGGGCCCGGGGACCGTTCCGGGGCCTGTGCGGCGCCGAGCCGCTGCCTCCGGCACTGGCCCGGCGGATGGCCCGGGCGGGGGTCGAGGTCTGGCAGGTGTACGGACCGACCGAGACCACGGTGTGGGCGGGCTGCCACCGCTACACCGAGGGCGAGGACCCGGTGCCGCTGGGACGTCCGCTGGCCAACACCCGCTTCCGCGTTCTGGGCCGCGACGGCCGCCCGGTGCCGCTGGGCGTGCCGGGCGAGCTGTACATCGGCGGCCCGGGCGTGGCGCGCGGCTACCACGGGAAGCCGGAGCTGACGGAGCGCCACTTCGTGCCGGATCCGCTGGGCGCGGACCGGAACGGCCGCGCGTACCGCACCGGGGACCTGGTGCGCTACCGGGCCGACGGCGCACTGGAGTTCGTCGGCCGCGCGGACTCCCAGGTGAAGGTCCGCGGCTTCCGCGTCGAGCTGGGCGAGATCGCGGCGGTGCTGCGCGAGCACCACGCGGTGCGCGACACCGTCGTCCTCGTCCGCGAGGACACGCCGGGGGACCGGCGGCTCGTCGGCTACGCCGTGCCCGAACGCGGCACGCCGTACGACGCCGACGCCCTGGCGCAGGAGTTGCGGGAGGCGGCCCGCGAACGCCTGCCGGAGTACATGGTCCCGGCCGCCGTGGCCGTCCTGCCCGAGTTCCCCCGCACCCCCAACGGCAAGGTGGACCGCCGCGCCCTGCCCGCGCCCGGAGCCGCACCCCGCGACCGCGTGCAGGGGTTCACCGAGCCCCGCACGGCGGCCGAGCGACGGGTGGCCGCGGTGTGGGCCGAGGTTCTGGAAGTGGAGGCCGTCGGGGCGCACGACGACTTCTTCGCCCTGGGCGGGCACTCGCTGCTCGCCGCACGCGCGGCGGGCCGGCTGGGCGAGGAGTACGGGCGGAAGGTGCCCGTGCGGCTGTTGTTCGACCACCGGACCGTCGACGCGCTGGCCCGTGCCCTCGACGGCCTCGGCGCGGGCCCCCGGGACGCCGGTGACGGACCGGTACCGGTCCCGCGGCTGCCGGAGTCGGACGGCCCCCACCGGGGCCGCCACCTGCTGCCCGCCTCCCCCGGCCAGAAACGGCTGTGGTTCCTGCACCGGCTCGACCCGGACAGCGCACGTGCCTATCTGATGCCCGGCCGGGTGGAGCTGGACGGGCCCCTGGACGCGGACGTCCTGCGACGGGCGGTGGAACTGCTGGTGCGGCGGCACGAGACGCTGCGCACCGCCCTGGCCGAGGTGGACGGCGAGCTCTTCCAGGCCGTCGCGCCCGACGCGCACGTGCCCGTGGAACCGGTCGACCTGACCTCCCTGCCCGAGGACGAGCGCGCCGCCGAGCGGGAGCGGATCCTGCGCGAGGCGGCCATCTCGCCCTTCGACCTCGGCCACCCGCCCCTGGTACGGGTGGTGCTGCTGCGCACCGGGCCGGAGCACCACGTGCTCTCGGTGGTCTTCCACCACTGCGTGTGCGACCGCTGGTCCGTCGCCGTCTTCGTCCGCGAGCTGGTGACCGCCTACGAAGCCCTGCTCGAGGGCGGGGAACCGGAACTGCCGCACCTGCCGGTGCAGTACGGCGACCACGCGGCCTGGCAGCGCGGCCGCCTGGACGGCCCGGAGGCCGCCCGGCGGCTCGCCCACTGGAGGGACCGCCTGCGCGGCCTTCCCGCGCTCGACCTGCCCACCGACCGGCCGCGTCCGGCCGTGCAGACCTTCCGCGGCGCACGGCGCGGCAGAACACTGCCGGCGGAACTGGTGCGTGCCCTGGAGGAGGTGGGCCGGCGGGGCGACGCCACCTTGTTCATGGTCCTCCTCGCCGCCTTCACCGTGCTGCTGTCCCGCTACAGCGGGCAGGAGGACATCGCGGTGGGTTCCCCGGTGGCCGGCCGGGACCGGCCCGAGCTGGAGCATCTGATCGGGTTCTTCGTCAACACCCTGGCGCTGCGCACCGACGTCTCCGGGGACCCGGCCTTCACCGAGCTGGTCGACCGGGCCCGGGAGACCTGCCTGGAGGCCTACGCCCACGCCGACGTGCCCTTCGAGCGGCTGGTGGACGAGGTGGGAGCCTCCCGGGACCTGTCCCGCACCCCGCTGGTGCAGGCCGTGCTCTCCTTCGGGAACACCGACATTCCGCAGGTCCGCATGGGCGGGGCGGACATCCGCCCGGACGAGGTCTCCCCGGGGACATCCAAGTTCGACCTGGTCCTGGAGGTCGTGCCGCGCGGCGGTGCCTGGCGGGCCACCCTGGAGTACAACACCGACCTGTTCGAGGCCGCCACCGCCGACCGCCTGCTCGACCACCTGACCGAGCTCCTCCGCGCCGTCGCCGAGGCACCCGGGCGGAAGCTGTCCGAACTGCCGGCCACCCGCGCGGCCGACCGCGCCGACCTGGAGCGCTGGGGCCGAGGTCCGGAGCGCCCCCTGGCCGGGGTTCCGGCGCACGTGCTGTTCGAGGAGCGGGTGCGCGAGCACCCGGACGCCACCGCCCTGATCTGTCCCGACGGCGAGATCGGCTACGCACGGCTCAATGCCCGCGCCAACCGGCTCGCCCGCAGGCTGCGCACCCTCGGGGTCGGTCCCGGCACCCTGGTCGCGCTGTGCGCGCACCGCTCGGCCGACACTTACACCGGCATCCTGGGAGTCCTCAAGGCGGGCGGTGCGTACGTGCCGGTCGACCCCGGCTACCCCCGGGAGCGGGTGCGGTTCATGCTCGCCGACAGCGCCGCGCCCGTCGTGCTCACCCAGCAGGACGTGCACGAGCGCCTCGGCGGTCTCCCCGGCGCGCCGCACCGCCACGTCGTGCTGCTCGACCGGGACCACCGGGACGACACCGGCGCCGGGGACGAGGACGCGGCGGATCTCGAACCGCTCGCCGGGCCCGACGACCTGGCGTACGTCATCTACACCTCCGGCTCCACCGGGCGCCCCAAGGGCGCCATGGTGACCCACCGGGGCGTGGCCGCACTCCACCTCAGCCGCGACCTGATCCCGGTCGGGCCCGGCGACCGCGTGCTGGCCTTCGCCTCCACCAGCTTCGACGCCTCCGTGTGGGAGTGGACGATGGCCCTGCTCGGCGGCGCCGCCCTGGTGCTGCCCCCGGCCGACGACGCCGCGGCGGGCGTGGGCATCGCCGCGACCGTCCGCGACCACCGCGCGACGGTCGCCCTGCTGCCGCCCTCACTGCTGGCCCACCTCGATCCGGCCGACACGCCCTCGCTGCGCACCGTCGTCTCCGGGGGAGAGGACTGCTCCGCCGCCGTGGCCGCCCGCTGGGCCCCGCACGTGCGGCTGGTCAACGCCTACGGGCCGACCGAGACCACCGTCTACGCGACCCTCTCCCGGGCCCTGGCGGACGACCGCCGTCCACCGATCGGACGCCCCGTGCCCAACGCCCGGCTGTCCGTCACGGACCCCGACGGGCGGCCGGTGCCCGTCGGAGCCCCCGGGGAACTGCGGATCGGCGGGGCGGGCGTGGGCCGTGGCTACCTCGGCAGGCCGGAACTGACCGCGGATCTGTTCCTCCCCGACCCCGAGTACCCCGGCGACCCCGTCCGGCGCGTCTACCGCACCGGCGACCTCGTGCGGTACCTGCCGACCGGTGAGCTGGAATACCTCGGCCGCCGTGACGCGCAGGTCAAGATCCGCGGCTTCCGGATCGAGCCGGGCGAGGTGGAGGCGGTGCTGCGCGGCCACCGGTCCGTCGGGGACGCCGCGGTCGTCGTCCGCGAGGACCCGTCGGGGAACCGGGTGCTGGTCGCACACGTGGTCCTCCGCGGAGCCGCCGCCCCGCTCGACGAGGAGGCGAAGACCCGGCTCATCGGCGAACTGCGGGAACTGGCCCGCGCGCACCTGCCCGGGTACATGGTCCCGGCGCACCTGGTGCTCCTGGACGCGTTCCCCCTGACCCCCAGTGGCAAGGTGGACCGGGCGGCGCTGCCGGCGCCCGCCGGCGACACCGGCGGTGCGTACGTTCCGCCGGCCACCCCCGCCGAGGAACGGCTGTGCGCCCTCTTCGCGCGGGTGCTCGGGACCGAACGGGTCGGCGCGCACGACGACTTCTTCGCCCTGGGCGGCGACTCCCTGTCCCTGGCCCGACTGCACGCCCTGGTCAGGGACGCGTGGCCGCAGGCCCGCGTGCCCCTGCGCCTACTCTTCGAGCGGCCCACCCCCGAGGCGGTCGCCGAGGCGGTGACCGGCGGCCCGGACGGCCACCGCGCCCCGGACCCGGCCGCCGACGTCTTACTGGACCCGGCCGTACGGGTCACCGGCGACTGGACCTGGCGCGAGGCCCCCCGCACGGTCCTGCTCACCGGCGCCACCGGCTTCCTGGGCGCGTTCCTCCTGAGGGCCCTGCTGGAGACCACCTCCGCCGAGGTGCTGTGCCTGGTCCGCGCCGACGGGCCGGAGCGGGCGGCCACCCGCCTGGAGGAGCACCTGCGCGGCCTGGGCCTGTGGGACGATCGGGCCCGCACCCGGGCGCGGGCCCTGCCGGGCGACCTCTCACGGCCCGCGCTGGGCCTGGGGGAGGAGGAGTTCGCCGAACTGGCCGCAGGGGTGGACGAGATCCACCACTGCGGCGCGAGCGTCAACTTCGGGCAGCCCTACACGGCCCTGCGCGAGGCCAACGTCGGCGGCGTCCGGGAGATCCTGCGGCTGGCCTGTACCGGTCCGGTCAAGCCCGTCCACCACGTCTCCACCCTCTCGGTGTTCTCCCTGCGGGGCGAGGGCGCCCCGCAGGCGTACGAGGACGAACTGCCCGCCACGCCCCCTCCGGACGACAACGGGTACAACCAGAGTAAGTGGGTGGCGGAGAAGATCGTCGCCCTGGCCCGGGAACGCGGCGTGCCGGTCTCCGTCTACCGCCCCGGCCGCATCGCCGGGGACAGCGCGAGCGGCGTGTGGCGCACCGACGACGTGTTCTGCCACGTACTGCGCGCCTGCGCGGTGACCGGCTCGGTGCCCGAACTCGGCTTCAGCACCGACATCGTCCCCGTGGACCACATCGCCGCCGTCATCGCCCGCGTCGCCCGGGGCCGTGCGCACCTGGGTGGCACCTACCAGTTCGCGGGCGCGCGGCGGCTCGGCTTCGACACCGTCGCCGAGGCGCTGGACCTGGCCGGTTACCCGGCCCGCCGAATGCCCTTCGCCGACTGGTACGAGACCTGCCGGCGCCACGCCGAGGCCCACCCCGACAGCGGACTCGGCCCCACCCTGTCGCTGTTCGGCAAGCGTGTCGAGGACGACCGCCGCGGTCTGCGCGAGCCGGTGTTCGACACCGCCAACACCCGCCGGGCGTCCGGCGGGCTGCGCCCCGCGGTGGTGGACGCCGCCCTGCTGGACCGCTATCTGCGCTCCCTGGCGGCCACCGGCTTCCTCCCCCCGCCCCCCTCACCGCACTCCCCGAAAGGCACCGCATGACCGAACGTCCCACCGTCCTGGTCGCCGGCGCGGGTGTCGGCGGTCTGACCGCCGCGCTGGCCCTGCGCGGGTACGGCTTCCCGGTCAGGCTGTACGAGCGCAGGACCGGCCGCGGTATCGAGACCGGCGGCACCGGACTGAACATCTGGAGCAACGCCGCCACGGTGCTCGCCCGACTCGGCCTCGGCCCGCGCCTGGAGGCGAGCACCACCCGCATCGAGCGCGGGCAGATCATGTCCGAGCGGAACGTCCCGATGGTCCGCATACCGGTCCAGAGCTACACGGCACCCGGCAGCAGCCCCGGCGTCACCCTCGCGCGGGGCGAACTGGTGCGGGCGCTGCTGGAGGCATGCGAGGCCGCCGGGGCCGACATCGTCCTCGGTCGCACGGCCACCGGCCACCGCGACGAGGGAGACCGGGTCCGCCTGCTGCTGGACGACGGCACCGAGGCCGAGGGAGACGTACTGCTCGGCGCGGACGGCATCCGCTCCCGTATCGCGGCCCGGCTGCCGGACGAGACCGAACCCGTCTACACCGGAGTGACCACCTATCGCGGCGTCAGCGACACCGGCGGCGGGGTGCCTGCGGAGACCGTCCACTTCTTCCAGGGGCCGCGCGGTGTCAACGGCGGTGCCTGGCACGTCGGGCAGGACCGCGTGGCGTGGACCGTGGGCCACTTCGCCCCGGCCGGGGGCCGGGACGAGCCGGGCACGCTGCGCGAACGGGTGCTCGGCCTCATCGAGGGCTTCGAGGGACCGCCACGCGCCTTCGTCGCGGGCACTCCCGAGGAGTCGATCATCCGCACCGACCTGTACTACCGCCTGTGGCGGGAGACCTGGGGCGAGGGGCGGGTCACCCTGCTCGGGGACGCCGCCCACGCGATGCCGACGGTGCTCGGCCAGGGCGCCTGCCAGGCGATCGAGGACGCGGTGGTCCTCGCCGGTGAACTGGCCGCCGCTCCGGCCGACCCGGTCTCCGCCCTGCGCTCCTACGAGCGCCTCCGCAAGGAGCGCGTCCGCTGGGTGCGCGAGTGCGTCTTCAAGGTGGGCGGCGCGCCCCGGGTCGACAATCCGCTGCTGCGTCCGCTGTTCGTGCGCCTGACCCGCGTCCTCGCCCGCCGCGGTCAGGAGGAGATGTGGCGCGCCCTGCAGCGCCCGCCCCGGCTGCCCGATTCCCTCCCCGTTCCGTCCGACCGGGGCCGGCCCCCGTCCACGCACCGCTGAGAGGATCGTGATGACCGCGACCGCACCCCCCGGCTGCCCGCCGCCGCTGACCGTGCTGCCCGGGCCCGCCGCCGACTGGCGCCAAACGGTCCGCGACTTCGCCCGTACCGCCGTGGCGCCCCGGTCGCGGTCCATGGACGAGGCGGAGCGGCTCGACGACGACCTGGTCCAGGAGCTGTTCCGGGCCGGACTGATGGGGATCGAGGTCCCCCGTGCGTACGGTGGCGCGGGAGGCGACCTGTTCCAGATGGTGCTCGCCGTCGAGGAACTCGCCCGGGTCGACCCGGCGGTGGCCGTCTTCGTCGACGTGCAGAACGCGCTGGTCGTCAGCGCCCTGCTGCGGCACGGCAGCGGCGACCAGAAGCGGCGCTTCCTGCCCCGGCTGGCCACCGCTCTGGTCGGTGCCTACGCCATCTCCGAGGAGCATGCGGGCAGCGACGCGTTCGCCCTGGCCACCCGCGCCGAACCGGACGGTGACGGCTACCGCCTCACCGGCCGCAAGCAGTGGATCACCAGCGCGGCGGAGGCGGGCCTGTTCCTGGTCTTCGCCCGCACCGGCGGCGACGCGCGGGCGCCCCGTCTGGGCGCGTTCCTCGTTGAACGCGACACCCCGGGGCTGACCGTCGGCGAGCCGGTGGGCAAGATGGGCATCCGCGCCAGCTCCACCTGCGAGGTGGTCCTCGACGGTGTGCGGGTGGGCCGCCAGGACCTGCTGGGCCGCCCGGACGGCGGCACCGTACTGATGGTGGAGACCCTGGGCATCGGCAAGCTCGGCATCGCCGCCCAACTCGTCGGCCTCGCCGACGGCGTCCTGCGGTACGCGCTGGACTACGCGGGCGCCAGAAGGCAGTTCGGCACCCGCGTCATCGACTTCCAGGGAGTAGGCTTCCCCCTGGCGGGGCTGGCGGCCGAACTGGAGGCGGCGCGCACCCTGCTGTACGACACCGCCCGGCTCCTGCAGCACGGAGCGCCGCAGAACGAGCGGCTCAGGGCCACCTCGATGGCCAAGTACGTGGCCTCGCGGATCGCCGAGCGCGCGGCCTCGCAGGCCGTGGAGACCCTCGGCGGGAACGGTTTCGCCACCCGGCACCCGGTGGAGAGGTTCTACCGCGACGCCAAGGTCGGGGCGATCTACGAGGGCACCTCCAACATCCAGTTCCAGACCATCGTCTCGCTGCTGGCGGGGAACGCCGCGCAAGCCCCCGGATCCGGCGCCGAGCGTGAGGAGTGAGCACCGTGGACCGCACCCGCCACACCGGCATCCGCCCCGCCACCCGCACCGGTGGCGGGGCCCCGCTGCGGCTGTTCTGCCTGCCCTACGCGGGCGGCTCCGCGCGGATCTACGCCGGCTGGGAGCGGCATCTTCCCCCCTTCGTCCAGGTCAGGCCGGTCGAGCCCCCGGGACGCGGCAGCCGGTTCGCCGAACGCCCGCACGACCGCCTGGAGCCGCTGGTGGAGGACCTCCTGCCGCATCTGCTGGCCGCCGACGACGCGCCGTACGCCCTCTTCGGTTACAGCCTGGGCGCGCTGGTCGCCTTCGAGCTGGCCCGGGTGATGGAGCGACGCCACGGCCGTCCCCCGGTCCGCCTGCTCGTGGGCGCCTTCCGCGCCCCGCACCTGCCGCGTACCACCCTCCCCGACTACGACCTGCCCGAACCGCAGTTCCGCGAGCGGCTGCGGGTGTTCGGGGGCACTCCCGAGGAGGTGCTGGCCGACGAGTCCCTGATGGAGCTGTTCATCCCGATGCTCCGCGCCGACCTGGCGGTGGCCGACACTTACCGCCACCGTGAGGACAGGCCGCTGACCTGCCCGATCACCGCCTTCGCGGGCAGTGAGGACGAGGAGGTGAAGGTCGCCTCCGTCGCCCAGTGGCGGCGGCACACCGACGCCGGCTTCACACTCAAGGTGCTGCCGGGGGGCCACTTCTTCCTGCACGGGCAGGAGCGGGCGCTGCTGGAGCAACTGTCCGCGGCCGTCAGCGTCTGAACTGCCCCCGGCCTTTCTCCCGCGACCCCCCGCCCCCCTCCCCGGGAGCCGGGTCCGCCGCACGGGGGCGCCGGGGCGCGGGGACGAGGGCCGCCGCGACCACCGCCCCGGCCAGGTACGCACCGCCGCTCACGGCGAGCCCGCGGTGGATGCCCGCGGTGAGCGAGGCGTCCACCGCATCCTTCAGCTCCGGCCCCCGTTCCCCGCCGGCCGCGCTTTCCGCACCGAGGCTGCCGTCGACGGCCTGGCGCACCAGCTCCCGGCCGGCCGACGGGGACAGCCCGAGCCGGTCGGCCCGCTCGGTGAGCGCGGCCGAGAACCCCGCGGCCACCACGGCTCCCACGACCGCGACACCGAGCACGTTGCCGACCTGCTGACTGGCTATGGAGGTCGCCGAGGCGATGCCGGCGCGTGGCGGCGCGACACCGCTCATCAGGGCCGCGTTGGTGGGGGCCATCGTCAGCCCCACTCCCGCGCCCACCGGTACCAGAGCCGGCCACCACAGGGCGTACGGCGTGGTCGCGTCCACCGTGGCCAGGAGCAGCAGCCCGATGCCGGTGCTCGTCATCCCGCACACCATTGGCAGCGCCGGGCCGTGACGTGCCGCCAGCCGGCCGGCGACCGGGGCCGCCGCCGCGGCGGGCAGCAGCAGCGGCAGCATGCGCAGCCCGGCCTGCGCCGGTGTGTACCCCTGCACCTGCTGCACGAACAGGGACAGGAACAGGAACGAGCCCAGCAGGCCGAAGGCGACCGTGAACAGGATGCCGTTGCAGGCCGCGAAGCGGCGGTCGCGGAACAGTGCCAGGGGCACCATCGGCTGCGCGGAACGGTGCTCGACCGCCAGGAACACCGCCAGCAGCACGCCGGCCAGGCCGAGCATGGCCACGATCCGCGGGGAGGACCACCCCGACCGCTCGGCCTCGATCAGCGCGTAGGCCAGGCAGCCCAGCCAGCCGACGGCGAGGACCTGACCGGGAACGTCCACCCCGCGCCGGACTGTGGGGGTCCCGGGCAGGACCCGGCGCGCGACCACCACGGTCGCCGCACCGAACGGGCCGTTGATCCAGAACACGCTCGCCCAGCCCAGCGTGTCCACCAGGACGCCCCCGAGCAGGGGACCCAGAGGCAGGGCCAGCGCCGAGACACCCGACCACACCCCCATCGCGCGGGCCCGCTCGCCCGGCTCCGGGAACAGGTGCGTGAGGACGGCCAGGGTGGCCGGTACGAACAGGGCCGCGCCGACCCCCTGGCAGACCCGGCCCGCCACCAGGATCTCCAGCGTCGGTGCCGCCGCGCACAACAGGGAGCCGGAGGTGAAGACCACCAGCCCCCACAGGAACACCCGTCGGCGGCCGAGCCGGTCACCGAGGGAGCCGCCGGACAGCAGCAGGCAGGCGAAGGCCAGCACATAGGCCCCGACGATCCACTGGAGGCCCGACACACCGGTGCCGAGGTCCCGGCGGATGCTGGGCAGCGCCAGGTTGACCACCGTGATGTCGAGCATGGACACGAACTGGGCCGCGCACAGCACCGCCAGGGCCCAGGTCCGCTTCGTCCTCCGAACGTCGAACATGTCGCTCCCGCGGTCCGCAGTCGTGCCGTCATGCGCGTGCGGACGCCCCGCGCCCCCGCGCCCGGGCACGGTAGGCCGCGCCGGGCGGTGCCGGGCAGCCGCACATGCCCTCCCTGTTCGGGGTGCCTGCCAGGGCACCCCGAACAGGGCCGTGCGGCGCACCGGCGCCCTGCCGCCCGGTGCGGTCGCCCGGGCGGTGGTGGAATCCGGCGTCCGCCCGGCTCGACGGCCGGGCAGCCGGCCTGTCCACCATCAGGTTTGGAACGTGTGACGGTCCGCCGACTCCGCCGGCGGACCGTCACGGAAGACCGGGACCGGTTCGCCGTTCAGTCCCGCCGCCGTGCCGAGTGGACGTGTCCGGGCGAAGCCGGACGGCACAGGAGCGGGGAGGCCTCCGGGAGAGGCCGGGGAGCCGGGCCCACGGCCCGGCTCCCCGGCGCCGCGCAGGCCGCCGTGGCGGCTCCTGGGGGTCCGTCACCGGATCAGCACGTCGTCCACGGGACGGCGGGGCGACGGGCGGACGCCGCCGCGCGGGTAACCGGCGCGGAAGAGGAGCTGGGGACGGCCGGAAAGGTCCGGCAGGGCCTGCGCCAGGCGGGTGCGGAGCGGCTCGCCGGCCTGGCAGGGCTGGTTGGCGTAGGCGGTGAGGACGCCGCCCGCGGCCAGGACGAGCAGCGCGCGTTGCCAGGCCTGCCCGGTGGCCAGCCAGTCCGGGCGTTCGTCGGTCCGCGAGGCGATCACGGCGACCAGCGGTGCCGTGCGCAGCAGGGCCGCATCGCGGGCAGCGACGCGGGCGCCGAGGTCGAGGGACCGGACCGCGGTACGGACGACCGGCGCCGCCAGGGTGGGCACGGTCAGCCCGTCGCCCCGCGCGGGCGGGCGCATCCAGAACGCGAGCTCGCGGCGCCAGGCCCGGTCGGCGAACTGACGGCGGTCGCCCTCGCCGACGAGGGCCGCGACGTGCTCCCGCATCCCGTCGGGAACGAGGGACAGCCGGGCGCCCTCCCGTTCCACCGCCTGCCGCATCCGGTGCCGCGTCGCCTCGGGGACCGGCCGGTCGGCGAACGGCTTGCGGTAGGTGTGCCGCCGGGCGATGGCGGCGTACAGCGTTTCGTCGTCGCCGGTGCCGCCGTCCCCGGTGCCGCCGGCGCGGACTTCGGACAGGGTCACGCGGGCGCAGAGCGCGTCGTCGGCCGGGTCCGGCAGCGGGTCGACGGCGGCGGCGAGGCCGTGGTGCCGTGCCGCGACCCGGAGGTTGAGCAGCGCGGCGCCACAGCTGATGAACAGTTCGCGCTCGTCCGGATCGTTGACGCGCAGGGCCCGGGACCGGTCCGCCCGCAGCTCGACGGTGCCGTCGGCGGCGCGACGGAAGACCCACGGCTGTGTGTTGTGCGAGGACGGCGCGCGGATCGCCTGTTCGACAAGCGTCCGGACCAGGCCGGCCCGCGGCGTTGACTCCGTCATGGCGTCCTCCCGAGTCGTCCGTCCGGCGTCACGCCTGCGCGCCGACGCGGGCCCGCGGACCGCGGAGCCGCCGGTGCTGCGTGATCCAGGCGGGCCGGCTCCCGGAACACCGCCTCCACCGGATGGGCGGGCAGGCGCTCACGGTGGCGGACCACCAGCCGGGTTCCACCGCCGTGGGCGAGGACCGCGGCGGAAGCTCCGGATGCGGCCGGGGCACGTCCGGGGGGCGGCCCGCGCTCCGCGTCGAGGGGTGCCGGACCCCGGGCCCGTGTCCGCTCATGGCTCCAGCCTCGCAGCTCCGTTCCGCCTCCGCCACCGCAACGTCCGGGCGGCCGGGCGCCGGCCGGGCGCCGTGCTGTTCCAGCGCGAGCTGTCCCTTGAGGGAGCCGTTCACGGCCCCGATGAGCCGGCGGACCGGCTTCAGCAGCGGCTCGTGAGCATGGCCATCGGTCATCGCACGACCGCTTCGCCGCCGCGCTCGGCTGCCCCAGGGCTCAGCAGCGGGCAACCTGCCTGACGGCTGTCTCCGAGCGGCCCGGTGGGACATGTCTGTGCGGTTGTCGATCGGGATGCGTGCCATAACAGTCGAATGCGATCACCCGCTTGCTGTGTGAAGCGGGTCCGGGCGACCCTTTCCCGATGGAGACGGGGAGCGGGGACGAGGACGCGCCGCCGGGGGAGGACCGTGCTCCTGATCCGGACCGGGAGTTCGTCGCCGCGTCGGGCCGGCACGGCGGCCCGCCCGAGCAGGTGTGGGACGAGCTCGCCGACGAGTACGGGATGGAGTTCGGGCGGCGGCGGGAAAGAGAACTCGCCGAGGCGGCGGTGGTCGCCCGCCTGCGGGCGCTGGAGCTGACACCGCACGGACAACAAGAACGCGGCCGCCGGCTGGAAGGCCTCGCGCGGGACGCCCTCGAGGCGTACGAGCGGTTCGCCGAGCCGAGGCACGGGCACCTTGCCCTGGCAGCGGTGCGGAGCGCCCTGACCGTGGGGGACGGCGATCGGGACTTCCTCCACGAACTGGCCGGACACGTTCTGCTCGCACGGTTCGAGTTCGCCCACGGCGCGGAGGACGACGGACCCGCCGAGCGGCGGGCCGCGGAGTCGCTCGCCGGGTCTCCGGGGGGCGACCCGACCGCATACCCCCGTGCGGCCGCACCGGTAGAGGCGGGCCCGGAAGAAGCCCGGCACGTGAGGGATCCGCGTGACCTCGCCGAAGCGCTGCGGCACTACCGCCGGGCGGCCGACCTGGCGGAGCCCGGCCCGGAGCAGGCCCGGTACCTCAGCAGCCTGGGCAACGCCCTGCTGTACGCGTACGAGTACGAAGGCGAGGACGACATCCTCCAGGAGGCGGTGCTCCGCCTGGAAGCCGCCGTTGAACGGACACCGCCCGACGCCCCCGCCCGCCACGCGGTGACCGGCAACTACGCCAACGCTCTGTGCACGCGGTTCGGGCGGTACGGCGGCCCGCAGGACCTGGACCGGGCGTATGCGGCCGTCGCGGAGGCGTACGGGCTGACCGGGCCGGACCACCCGGCCGGCCCGCTGTGGGCGACCGTCCTCGGCAACGTCCTGGTGATGCGGTTCGGGGAGCACGGCCGCCCGCAGGACCTGCGGGAGGGAGTGAGGACCCTCGCACAGGCGGTGGAGAGCACCCCGGCCGGCGACCCGGACCTGGCCATGCGGCTGCGCCACCTCGGCGTGGCGTACACGGAGGCATTCTGGCTCGACGGCGACCTGGACCTCCTCGACCGGGCGGTCGGCACCCTGCGCCGTGCCCTGGCCACGGCCGGCTCCGGCCATCCGGAGACCGCGACGCTCGAAGGGAGCCTGGGCAACAGTCTGCTGCTGCGTTTCCAGCGGCGGGGCGACGCGGACGACATCGACGAGGCGGTGGAGCACCTGCGGCGGGCCCCCGTTCTCGGCCCGCCGGGTGACCCGCACCGGGACCTGTGGACCGGCAACCTGGCCTCCGCACTGGAGCAGCGCTTCGGACTGACCGGCGACCCCGCCGACCTGGAAGCGGCCGTCGAGGGCTACCGACGGTCCGTCGAGGCCGCCGACGGGCACCGCGACACAGCGGTCCGCAGAGCCCACCTCGGGCTCGTCATGGTGCTGCGCTTCGAGGTCCACGGAGCGGTCGCGGACCTGGACGCGGGTGTCCGCCTGATGACCGGAGCACTCGCCGACCTGCCCCCGAGCGGACTCGTACGCGGCCAGTACCACGCCAACCTCGCGACCGCCCTGCACACCCGATTCGTCCACCTGGAGCAGTGGGCCGACCTGGAAGCGGCGCTGCGGCACACCGAAGCAGCCCTCATCCTGCTGCCGGCCGGCTCCGCGGACCGGGTGGGCTGCCTCAACAACCGGGCGACACTCCTCACCACCCGATACGCGCACACCGGGGACACGGCCGAACTCGCGCGGGCCGCGGCCGTGCTCGACGAGGCCCTGGAATCGCTCACGGGGGAGGAGACGGCCAGGGCGGCAATCGCCCGGAACCGGGCCCAGGTGCTGTCGCAGGCGCACCACGCCGGGGCACGGGACGCGGCCGGGGAGACGGCCCTGCTGGACCGGGCCCTGGCGGACCTGGAGACGGCCCTGGCCGTCCCCGGCCGCACGGCCGCCGACACGGCGATGGCACTCGAGCTGCAGGGAGCCGTGCTCCTGCAGCGCTACGGGACGCGCGCCGATCCCGAGGACCTCCGCCGCGCCGAGGAGGCGCTCGAGCAAGCCGTCGCCCGGCTCGGCGACACCCTCGGCGACACCCGGCGGACCGTGACACGGCACCGGCTCGCGGTGGCCCAGCGGGCCCGGGGCAGGTACGCGCTCGGCCGTGCCACCGGGCTGAGCATGCTGACCGACCGGGCCTGGGACGTGCTGCTGCAGTCCGGGACGGACGACGGACTGCGGGCCGCCCGGCGGGCGGCGGAGGCCGCCGCCCAGGTTCTGCACTGGTGCCTGGAGGACGACGCGCCGCAGGACGCGGTGGCCGCGGCCGAGTCCGTGCGGGCACTCGTCCTGTTCGCGGGCAGCGCGTCCACCACCGTGCCGGAACTGCTGGAGGAAGCCGGGGAGCCCGGACTCGCCGAAGCCTGGCGGCAGGCCTCCCGGCGGAGCGCGGCCCGCAGATTCGCCCGCCTCCCGCCACGCGGCGCACCGGGTCCGAGCGGCGACGCCATGGGCCCACCCGGCGTCGTCCCGATCGCTTCCGGAGACACCGACCCCGCGCAGAACACGCCCGTGATCCCCGACGACATCCGTCACCGGGCGCTGGAGGCTCTGTACCGCCACACCGGCGGCGAGGCGGTGACGCCCCTGGTCCGCGCCCCCTCCCGCGCCCGTATCGGCGAGGCCCTCACCCTGCTCGGTGCGGACGGACTGGTCTACCTCGTCGCCGGTGAGCAGGGCGGTTCGGGGTGGGCGCTGCTCGTACGACCCGACGGGAGCTGCCGGGTCCTCCCTCTCGAGGGGCTCGCGCGGACGGGGCCGCTCGCCGCGTTCCTGGCCGCACACGACACCCACGTGGCCGCCGGGACGGACGGCGACCGCCGCCGGTCGCACACCGCGTGGCGTTCCGCCCTGCACGCGGTGTGCGACTGGGCCTGGCCCGCCGTCGTGAGCCCACTCCTGCGGGAGTTCGGTCAGGGGCTGGGCGCAGACGGCACTCCGCCGGGCCGCGGGCGCGCCGCCGGCCCCGCACCGGGGAGCTGTCCCCGGCTCTATCTGGTTCCCACCGGACCGCTCGGACTGGTGCCGTGGCACGCCGCGCGAAGGCCGGAGAGCGGGCCCGGACGGTACCGGTACGCGGTACAGGACGCGGCCTTCTCGTACGCGGCCTCCGGACGCGAGCTGGTCGAGGCAGCCGACCGGCCGTCCGCTGGAGCGGACGGCGCCGCGCTCGTCGTACAGGATCCCACCGGGGACCTGGAACACGCCCGCCGGGAGGCCGAAGGCGTCCGGGCGGGCTGGCCCGGGCCCGCAACGGTCCTGGGGGGCCGGGGCGCTCCGAACGCGTACCCGGCGACACCGAACCGAGTCCTGTCGGCCCTGCCCGGCCGGGGCTCCGCCCCATGCGCTCTGCTGCACCTGGCATGCCACGGTGCCCTGGTCCGGCCGCCGACCGAATCCCATCTGCTGCTCGCGGGCGGGCAGCGGCTGACCGTCCGCCGTCTGCTGGCGCACCCCTCCCGGCGTTCCGGGCGGGCCGGACGGGAACCCGGGCCCCTGGCGGTCCTGTCCGCCTGCACCACAGGGGTGGCCTCCGGGGACCACGACGAGGCGCTGAGCCTCGCCACCGCTTTCCTCGCCGGTGGCGCGTCCGCCGTCATCGGCTCTCTCTGGCTCGTCGACGACGAGCGGACCGCCGATCTCATGCTGGACTTCCACCAGCGGTTGCGGGAGAGAGGCATGGCAGCCGCCGACGCCCTGCGAGAGGCACAGCTCGCCGCCCTGCGCACACCCCGTGACGCCGCCCGGCCAGAGGCGGAGGGGCGAGGACCCGTTGAGGAAGGCCGCGGGAACGGCGGCACCGACCCTGCCGATCCCTATGTCTGGGCAGCCTTCATCCACCACGGCAGAGGAGAACTCATGGCACCTGACCGGGAGAGGGAAACGCGCGAGGGGGAAGCGGCGCGGAGTCCCGGCGGCGCCTCGCGGGCGACCCCGCCCCTCCCGCGCGAGCGGATCTTCCCGACCCGGCGTGCTCCGGCCGAGGTGGAGTACTGGCGGTGTCCGAACCCTCAGTGCGCGCACCGGGCGCCGGGGGACGACGACGGCCCGTTCGAGGACGAGTGCTGCCCCCTCCACCCCGCCCTGGCCCTCGAACGTGTGGAATGAGCCGGGCCGGACATGGGAGACCTCGCCAAAGGACTCGTCGAGCCGCTCGCCCGCCGCTGGAGCAGGGCCATGGGCGGCGCGGTGGTGTGCTTCTGGCTGGTGGGCGTCGTCCTCTACCTGGCCCGCACACCGCCCGGCCGTCTCGGCAGCGGCTGTGACGGCGCCCCGGGGGCACACCCTGCCTGCTTGGTGACACGGCACGGCGGCTTCGGCATCGGTGTCGCCGCCACCGTCGCCCTGGGCATCGTCGTGGTATCCGCCCTGCTCACCGTCTGGCTCGCGCCCGGGGTGCTCAATGTGCTCAGCGGCGCCTGGCCGGACGTGCCGCCGCTGCGGTGGTGGGCGCGGCGGCGCATCGAGGCGCACCGTGAGCGGCGCAGGAAGCTGGTCGAGACCATGCGGCCCGCGACGGACGACGTCCTCACGGTCCGCCGCGCCGCGGCCGCCTCCGTGGCCCGGCGCCGCTGCCCCAAGGGCAGTGCGGCCCTCCAGCCCACCCGTATCGGGAACGCCCTGGCCGCCGCCGAGCAGCGGGTCGAGGAGCGGCACGGGCTGGATCTGGAGCTGTGCTGGCGGCCTCTCGTCCAGGTGGTCGACCAGACCGCACGGGCGCGCCTGGAGACCGCGTCCAGTCTGATC
The DNA here is from genome assembly GCF_043660855.1 of Streptomyces shinuiensis. Taxonomy (NCBI): domain Bacteria; kingdom Bacillati; phylum Actinomycetota; class Actinomycetes; order Kitasatosporales; family Streptomycetaceae; genus Streptomyces; species Streptomyces shinuiensis. The sequence continues at coordinate 5,746,591 of NZ_JBIHML010000001.1, forward strand.
GTCGCCCGGGTCCAGACCGTACTGTTCGCCGCGGGCCTGCTGGTGTGGACTTCGCTGCTGCCGGGCTGGTGGGCCCGGGGCGCCTACGCGGCCGGCTGCCTGCTCCTGGTGCTGCTCACCTGCCGGGCGGTCGCGGGGGCGGTGGACGCGTACTGCGATGCCGCGGAGGACACCTTCCTGCTCCACCGGGCCGGCCTCTACCGCGCGCTCGGCTTCCCGTGCCCGACCACCACACGGGACGAGCGGAACCAGGGCCGGGAACTGAGCAAGTACCTGGCGAAGCGGAGCCTGCCGCCGGTCGCCTTCGACTGGCCCGACCCTCCGGCGCCGGTCCCGTATCCACTCCAGCCGCCCGCCGAACCGGGCGGAGGGCAGATGTGAACCCGGGCCCGGGCAGCTCCGTACTCGCCCGCCAGGAGCACCGCGGCTCTCCCTGTGGCGCAAGCCGGCCCGGGGCGGGCCACCCCTCACCCCGTCCACCGGCCTGGCCGGATACCGCCCGCGCCCGGGACGACGTGCCCCTCGTACTTCCCTCGGCGGCAGCCGTTCGGTCGCCGCCCACAGCCCGTCACCGTCTCATCCGTCCCGGAGCAGGGCTGTCGACGGGGATGCCCAGCCGGCCGGCCACGGTGGCGAGGGCCGCTCCCAGCGGGAGCGCGACCCGGGTGAGGGCGTGCCGGTCGCCCCGGGTCGGGTCCCGGTTGACGATCAGCACCGGTTTGCCCTCCTGGGCCGCCTGGCGGACGAACCGGAGCCCGGACATCACCGTCAGCGAGGACCCCAGGACCAGCAGCGAGGCCGCCTCGCGGACCAGTTCGCGGCAGTGCTCGACCCGCGGCGGCGGAACGGCTTCGCCGAAGAAGACCACGTCCGGTTTGAGGATGCCGCCGCAGACCGCGCAGGACACCACGCGAAAGCCGCCGGCCTGTTCGTCGGTGAGTTCGGCGTCACCGTCCGGGTTGATCCCCGCGGCCACCGGCTCGAAGCCCGCGTTGGCCTCCTCCAGCCGCCGGGCGAGTTCGCGGCGCGGGCTGAGGGCCCCGCAGGACAGGCAGACGACCCGGGCCAGGTTTCCGTGGAGTTCCACGACGCCCTCGCTGCCGGCGGCCTGGTGCAGACCGTCGACGTTCTGGGTGATCACGCCCGACAGCAGCCCGTGCCGCCCGAACGCGGCCACGGCCCGGTGCCCGGCGTTGGGCCGGGCGCGGCCGAAGGTACGCCAGCCCAGATGGCTGCGCGCCCAGTACCGGCGCCGGGCCTGCGCGCCGGCGGTGAAGTCCTGGTAGGTCATCGGGGTGTGCCGACTCAGGCTCCCGCCCTCACCCCGGTAGTCGGGGATGCCGGACTCCGTGGAGATGCCCGCCCCGCTGAGCACCAGCACACCGCCGGTGCCGAGCGTGTCGGCGACCGGTTCCAGGTCCGTGGTGCCCGGCGGCGGGTCCCCGGTGGGCGTCCAGCTCAAAGTAGGGCGCACGCGCATGCCGCCAGGGTACGGAACAGGCCGTGCCCGGTCGCTCCCACCGACCGGCGCAACGGCGCACCGTGCCGGTGCGGCGGCCCGGCCCGATCCCGCGCGACCCGTCCCGGGGCGGCCGGAAGGGAAGGGGGCGCCCGGAGAACCGGTGGCACCGGGGCAGGGCCGACCGGCCTTGATCCGCTTTGCCGGACACCGGGGGCCAGGGGCTCCGGTCCCGGAAGGACGATGTCCGTCACGGAGAGCACGGGGGAAGAAGAAGCCTCGCCCTCGCCGCTTGTTCATGCCGCTCGTTCATGCCGGAGTTCAAGGCCGGGATCGTCGGGCTGTACCGACGGGGTGACCGCTCGGCCGGGCAGGTCGCCGAGGACTTCGACCTGCCCGAGACCGCGGTGCGGGACCGGGTGAGGCAGGGCCGAGGCCGACGCGGGCGAACGGGCCGGCCCCGGTGATCGACGTGGGCGCCGGAGTCGTATGAGCGCGTGGCGAGCCCGCGCCCCGTGACGCGAACACCCTCCGAACCAGTCCCCGTCCGCATTCGGGCCGTGCGGCGAAGACCCGTTCGGGACACGGAGCCCGGCGGGCGTCGTGCCCTTGCGGACACTCCTGACGGTGCCGTGCGGGGCCCTCGCGGTCCGGGACACGTTCAGCGGAGCGATCATGTGCCGCCCCGCATCACGGGGTGGGCGCGTGGGCAGGACATGCGCAGGGGCAGTGGGCCCGGAGAAGACGGACGGGGGAGCGGTGTGTACGAGGACGAGCGATGCGGCAGTCACGGTGCGGCGGGGGCGTTGAGATGAATCTGTTCGCCATCAGCGACCTTCACGTCCGCCATGCCGAGAACCGCGAAATCGTCGAAGGTCTGCGCCCGGAGTCGGACGATGACTGGCTGGTGGTCGCCGGAGATGTCGCGGAGACCGTCGAGGACGTCGTCTGGGCGCTCGGGAAGCTGAACGACCGCTTCGCCGAGGTCATCTGGGCCCCCGGCAACCACGAACTGTGGACCCCGCCGAACGACCCGGTCCGGTTCCGTGGCGAGGAGCGCTACCTCCACCTGGTCCAGACCCTGCGAGGCCTCGGAGTGGTCACGCCCGAGGACCCCTACCCGGTGTGGCGGGGAACCGGCGGGCCGGTCGTGATCGCGCCGCTGTTCGTGCTGTACGACTACACGTTCCGGCCCGAAGGCACGTACAACAAGGAAGAGGCGCTCGACGCCGCCCACGCGGCGGGTGTGATCGCCACCGACGAGTACCTGCTGCACCCCGATCCGTACCCCAGCCGTGAGGCGTGGTGCCGGGCGCGGCTGGCCTACACCCGCTCGCGGCTGGACCGGATCGATCCCGCACTGCCCACCGTGCTCGTCAACCACTTCCCGCTGGTGCGCGAGCCGACCCGCATCCTGCGCTATCCGGAGTTCGCGCTGTGGTGCGGCACCGAGGCCACGGCCGACTGGCACGTGAGGTACCGCGCGGCCGCCGTCGTCTACGGGCATCTGCACATCCCGCGCACGATCGAGTGCGACGGAGTGCCTCACCGTGAGGTGTCGCTCGGTTACCCGCGCGAGTGGCGCAGCCGGCAGACCGCGCCCGCCGGGCTCTGCCGCGTACTCCCGGGTCCGGGTAGGTGACGGCGACCACCGCCGGCCGGCGCGGGCCGCTTACCTGATTGCTTCGCGAGGACGTGATGGTCAGTGAGCTGCTCACCGGCCCGCCGGACGCCGCGCCGTCCCCGCGGAAGCCGAGGCCGCGGCCGGCGCCGCCGAGGCGCGACGGCGGGAGTTCACGCCCTTACGGTGGTGCGCGCACCGCGCCGGTCCACCGCTCCCCTCCTCGGTCTGCCGCCGCTGCAGGACAGCGGCGGAACCGCCGGTCCCCGCCGCCCGGGAACAACCGGTGCACGCCACCACGACCTCCGCGGTACGCGGACCCCGAAGCGGCGGGACGGGCGCACTATTCGCTGCCCCCGGCCAGGACCGTATTCCGCACGGGGTCCGTCACCGCACCCGGCTTCGCATCGGGGCCGTGCAGCGGCCGACCCGCGGATCCGGTACCGGCGCGTGCGGACTCCTCCCCGGTGCCGTCCGGCTCGTAGTCCGCCCGGACATCGTGCCTCTCACGCCACAGGTGGTAGAGGGACAGCACGAGAATGGCCGTGCCGACCAGGTTGGCCACGAAGTGCCACCACAACCGGTAGGTCGTCAGTGCCGGACCGGGCTCGATCGTCCCGAACCAGGTGGACAGACCGACCGCACGACTCGCCCCCAGCGCCACGGACACGGTCAGCACCGCGTGCTCCAGACCGTGGAGCCCCTGCATCCACACCCCCATCCGGGCGCACTTGCGGGACTTCAGACGTTGTGCGGACCGCCGGGTGATCTGCATGATCCCGACCAGGCCGGCGAGGAAGATGAAGTTGCCCGCCAGATGCAGGATCTCCATGCCCAGCGACGGCTTGGTCATGTCGATTTGCCCCAGCCCGCGGGCCATGCTGTCTCCCCACGGCGTCATCCAGGCCGGCGAGTTCGGATGGAGGACCCAGTAACCGGCCTGGGCCACGTGCTCCTGGAAGTGACCGATCTGGCCGACCGCTCCCACCATGATCAGGCCGACGGCGGTGCGGTGGACCCAGGGACGCACCGGCCCCCGGTTGGCCCACGCCAGCACGGCGACGGCCGACCACATCACGACCATCCACAAGATGATGAAGACGGCTCCTACCGTGTCCACGGCGGATACCGCCATCCCCGCACCCGGTGTACCACTCATTCCTGGCAGGTGATCCACAGGCCCTCCCTATCTCCGGTGACAGGCGGCGCTTGCACCCGTGCCGGGCCAGCACACGGGACATGCCTCAGCACTCGTCACGTTAGGAACGGCCCTGCAGCGCGTACCACTTCCTCCGTGCGGTCCTCCTTCCCTGAACAGCCCGGCGGCGGGCTGGGACGCGGGCGGGGACCTCGGGCGCCGCAGGTGCGCGTCACCGTCGCCGCCGCGCCACAGGCGTGGGTGCGAGGGGGCCCTCTCGACTCAGGTCACACGGGACAGAGCGATGCGGACCAAGGTGCCGTTGTCCGTCACCACGTTCCCGCTCGGATCTGTGAGAGTGTCCTCCAGGCCGATGCGCGTCTCCAGGCCCATGACGGTGGCCTTGTCGAGAACCGGCCAGGTGGATACGTCTTCCCCGTGCAGCGGGGTCGGAACAGTCCTCCCTGCCCGCCGCAGTTGGTCCACGATCCGGTCGGCAATGTGCAGGGCCTGGGGGACAGGCAGGTTGAGCAACTCCACGAGCACTCGGGTGCAGGAGGTCATGTGGGTGCTGTCGAGCAGATCGGCGGCGTCGCGTTCGGACCACACTCCCGCTTCGACGCCGATGCCCAGTGTTCCCAGCGTCTCGGCCATGCCCTCGAAGCCGGGCTCGCTGAGGTTCACGGAGGCGAAGTCGGGCCGGTCCCCTGCTACGGCCCATCGCCGTACCGCGGTCTGCCGGGCCGCAGCGTCCTTTCCGCACATCCACAGACCGGTCGACACTCCGATGGGCGGTCCGGGACAGGCCCGGCGTACCGCACGGACGGCCGGTCCCACCCGTGCGACGTCCAGGGTCTCCTGTCCATCTCCGCCCCGAGGATGCAGGTGCACGCCGCTGGCGCCGGCAGCCAACGCCGCACGTGCGGCGGCGGCCACCTGCCTGGGGCAAGGGGCACCGCGACGTGGTCCGCCACCGAGCGGCGGCCGTTCAGACAAGCTTGGACCACTTTGTGATCGTGCCACACCGAGTGTTCCGCACGAGGGAGTGCGAGTGCTGGCAGTCCTGTGCGGAAGGTGACCGTTTCGCCCCCGATTTGGCGTTTACGGGATCCACCCGCAGGCGACGGCTTTGACTCCTGCCTGGAATCGGCTCTTGGCACCCAGACGGCGTGTCAGGTTGCTGATGATCCGGCGGGTGGTGCGGGCCGATATGCCGATCTGGCGGGATATGGCTTCATTCAGCTGGCCCGCCGCCATCATGCGGAGAATGGGGCCCGGCATGTGATGCCGGCCTCGGCAGGGGTGTCGGCGATGCCGTGTCCGCGGGCCGTGCGGACGTCGTGGACGGCGCCGGGCAGGGCGGGCGAGGTCCACAACAGTCGGCCGAAGGGATCGGCCAGGATCTGCACGTTCATCCCGTGCCTGTTGTGCTTCCCGGAGTAGTAGGGCTGGTCTGCGGCGATCCGGTCGATCTGCAGCAGGGTTCCGTCCAGCAGTACGAACGCTTTCGACGATGCTGTCCGGACAGCCTCCGCAAGGGGCGGCGCGAGAGCGGCCGGGACCTCGATGGCCTAGGTGATGTACCGGTATGCGGTCGTGGTCCCGATGTCGAATCCGGCTGCGAGCTGGGCATACGGGTGGCCGTTGTGGAGATGGGCGGGGGTGAGCAGGGCCTGCCGGCCGACACTCAGGCGCCGCCGGCGGGTACCGAGTTCCCGGCGGTGCTGACGGAGCTTGGCGGACAGGAAGCGCAGGGCGGAACTGGACACGTCGACGCCCGACGGGCAGACAGGCATACGAAGCCTCTGGTGGAGACGGATTTCTTGGTCGAAAATCCATCTACCAGGGGCTTCACCCGTCTGTCAGCCCAACTGCCCCTCCAAAACGACAGGTTGGAAAGGGCTCAATGTGTGCCAGCTGGATAAACGGGATGGGCTGGGAGTGCGGTGCCTGCCCAGTGTGCTGGTCGTTCCCGGTCTTCGGGGGCTCCTCATCGCCTGGTCGGTCGCTTAGCATGAACGGACCATGAAGGGAGCGTTTTCGGTCAACATCGGTAAATCCGGCATTCAGGTCGGAGTCGGCGGCGACGCCGACCACGGCGTGCATGGCGGAAGCAGTGCCGCCGAGGCGCTCGGGGCCGGCCTTCGTCTCGGCGAGCTGCTCACCGAGGGCTGTGGCACAGTCGCCACCCAGGCGCGGCGCACCGCGTCCGGGCTCGCCGCCAAGCCGTGTGAAAGGGGCGCGCGTAGCCGGTTCCGCCGGTCCGCCCCGGCCGAGGAAGGCCACGTCCCACCGTCTCCGCTGTCTGCCTGCCGGGTGCACGTTCTGCGCAGACCGGCACCCCATCTTCCAGACCTCAGAGGGCCTCTCGTATGAATGCACTTCCCCTGCTTCTGATCGGCCTCGCGATGTTCGCGGGCGGATATGTCCTGTACTCGAGATTCCTGGGCAACCGGGTCTACAAGCTCGATGCGTCCTTTCAGACGCCCGCGCACGAACTGCAGGACGGCGTGGACTATGTCCCGACCAACAAGTTCGTGCTGTGGGGACACCACTTCACCTCGGTCGCGGGCGCAGCGCCCATCGTCGGCCCCGCGGTCGCCGTCATCTGGGGTTGGCTGCCCGCGTTCCTGTGGGTCACCCTCGGCACGGTCTTCTTCGCGGGCATGCACGACCTGGGTGCCCTGTGGGCCTCGGCGCGCAACAAGGGCCGCTCGATCGGCACGCTCTCCGGCCGCTACATCGGCGGCCGGGGCGCCAATCTCTTCCTCGTCGTGATCTTCCTGCTGCTCCTGATGGTGGTCGCGGCCTTCGCGGTGGTGATCAAGAATCTACTGATCTCCACACCTTCGGCGGTGATCCCCGCCTGGGGCGCGGTCGCGGTGGCGCTGCTGATCGGCCAGGCGGTCTACCGCTACAAGATGAGCCTCGGCCTGGTCACCGTGGTCGGCGTCGCGGCGCTCTACGGCCTGATCCTCCTCGGCGACGCCGTCCCGGTGGAGCTGCCCGACCCGGTCCTGGGCATGTCTCCGGCGACTTTCTGGATCGTCGCCCTCTTCGTCTACGCCGGCATAGCCTCCCTGCTGCCCGTGTGGGTGCTGCTCCAGCCCCGTGACTACATCAACGGCGTCCAGCTCTTCATCGGGCTCGGCATCCTGTTCGTCTCGGTGCTGCTGAGCGCTCCGACGATCGTCGCCCCGGCCTTCAACGACGCCGTGCCCGCGGGCACCCCGGATCTCGTGCCGCTGCTCTTCGTCACCGTCGCGTGCGGCGCGATCTCCGGCTTTCACGGCATGGTTTCCTCCGGCACCAGCTCGAAACAGCTGGACAAGGAGACCGACGCCCGTTTCGTCGGCTACTTCGGCGCGGTCGGCGAGGGTCTGCTCGCACTCGGCGCGATCATCGCCGCCACCGCGGGCTACCGCACCCTGGCCGACTGGGAGGCCGTTTACAGCGCCTTCGGCGAGGGTGGCGTCGCGGCGTTCGTCACGGGCGGTGGCGCGATCCTCAACAGTGGCCTGGGCCTGCCCGTATCGCTGAGTTCGACGGTCCTGGCCACCATGGCGATCCTGTTCGCAGCCACCACCATGGACACCGGCGTGCGTCTGCTGCGCTTCGTCGTCCAGGAGGCCGGCGAGGCCGTGAAGGTGAGGATCAGCAATGTCGCAGGCACTCTCATCACGCTCGCCGTCGGTGCGGGACTCACCTTCAGCCAGGGCGCCGGGGGCGAGGGAGGCCTCCGCATCTGGCCGCTGTTCGGAACCAGCAACCAGCTGCTGGCCTCTCTGACGCTGTCCATCGTCGCCGTCATGCTGATCCGCAAGCGGCGCAATCCGGCGCCTGCGCTGATCCCGCTCGCGGTCGTGTTCGTCATGGCGTTCTGGGCCGCGGTCGTGCAGCTCGGCGACTTCTACGACGCCCAGGACTGGCTGCTGCTGATCATCGACCTCGTCATCATCGTCGCCGCACTGTGGGTCGCCTTCGAGGCGGTCGTCGCGATGCGGCGGGCGTCCCGTGAGCCGCCAGAGGCTCTCGACGCCGATCTGACGGAGAAGACCGGGCTGATGAAGTGACTTCCCGCTGGGCCTCGTTCCGGGCCGGGCTGGAGGAGTTCTACGCCGGACCCTACCGGCGTACCCTCGCCCGCGCCCGGCGCGAGGAGGACGATCTCTTCCGTATGGTGGTCCTCGCGGAGGCGCTGGGCGTACCGGACCCGGCGGCGTACTACACCGCCGAACTGATGCCCGCCCTCTACGAGGACTTCCACGCCTGGCACCGTCGCATGGGCATGGACCGCTCACCACTGGAGCATGTCGGGTGCTGCTAGACCTCATCACCTCGCGCAGGGCCGTCTTCGTCGGCGGCAAGGGCGGGGTCGGCAAGACGTCCGTCGCCGCGGCGCTCGCCCTCGGCCGTGCCCGGTCGGGCGCCCGCGTGCTGCTGGTCTCCACCGACCCCGCCCACAACCTCGGCCACCTCTGGGGCCGCCCCGTGGGCGACGAGCCCGTGCGCCTCGCCGGCCCCGGGGACCTTGTCCCCGGGGCGGGGACGGCCGGTCACGTCGACGGGCTGGAGATCGACCCGGAGCGCACGGTCGAGCAGCACCTGTCCGCGGTCGCCGAGACGATGCGGCGGCTGCTCCCCGAGCGGATGCACGCACCGGCCGCCCGGCACCTCCAACTGGCCCGGCAGGCGCCCGGCACCCACGAGTCGGCGGTGTTGGAGCGGATCGCCGAGGCGGTGGAAGTCGGGGAGGAGGCCTACGACCTGGTCGTCTTCGACACCGCGCCGTCCGGCCACACACTGCGGCTGCTCGCGCTGCCCGAGCAGCTCACCTCCTGGACCGAGACCCTGCTCGCCAACCGCGACCGGTCCGAGCGGTTCGGCGCCGCGGTGCGCGGTCTCGGCGGCGGCGGGGAGACCGGCCGCGACGCCGAGCTGCGCCGCATCCTGCTACGCCGACGCAACCGCTTCTCCCGGCTGCGCGAGGTGGTGACGGACCCGGCGCGGACCGGATTCGTGCTCGTACTGACCGCCGAACTGCTCCCGATCGCCGAGACCATGGAGGTGTACGAGAAGCTCACCGGCCTCGGTGTCGACGTGGCCGCACTCGTCGCCAACCGCCGTTCTCCGGCGGACGCCGGTGAGCTGCTCGACCGCCGCCGGATACTGGAGGACGAGCACCTCGCCCGGCTGCGGCAGCGGGTCCCGGACGTCCCCCTGCTCGACGTGCCGCTGCTGCCGGGGGATCTGGTGGGCACGGAGGCCCTCGCCGCACTGGCGGACCGGCTCGGGCCCTCCCCTCCTTGAGATTCCGGACTCCCCTCAGCGTCGCCCCCCCATGGGCGTCCACTGCGAGTACGTCCGCCTGTCCCCGGCCGAGTCGCGTCATCGACTTCGTCGGCGCCACCGGTGACGCAGCCACGATCACCGAACGGCTGTGGAACCCCCATGCGCCCCGGCTGCCCTGGCCGTTGTTCACCCTTTTCCAGCACGAACTCCCGCCGATCGAAGACACCATGCTGCTCTCCGGGGTCAACAACCTGGTGCTCAGCCGGCTACCGGAGGAGAAGCAGGGGCGGCACGGTGCCTTCTTCGACTGCGGGCCAGCCCCCGATATCGTCCCGCCGCCGGATCGAAGGGTCGAGCATGCGGCTGAACTGACGCTCCGCCACCTGGGCGTGTGGGGGTTGCTCGCGAACGCCCTGGTCGCTCGGCCGGCCTTCGTACTCCAGCCGCTGGCTCCTTGGGTGCGTGAGGATCCGCTGCCCCGCGAGAAGCTCCTCTTCGAGGAACTGGACGAGGTGTCCAACTTCCGTCGGTTCCACAGCGACATCTCGACCATGGAGGTGGGCCGGGCCTACGCGGACCGGCTGGCCGCCGGATGCGCCCGGCTCGGCGTGCGGTTCCTGGACATGAACGTGGCACTGGCCGAAGCCGCCGGGCCGGAGGACTGGCTGTTCATCGATCGCGTGCACTGCACCGATCTGGGATACGACCTGGTGTGAGGAGTCCACCGATGTTCGACGACAGCAGTGCGGCGCTGGCATCGGGGGTCCGTCGCATCGCCTCCTGGCTGCGGCACCGGGGCCGCTCCGGCGGGCCTTCCCCCCAGCGCCTCGCCACCCGCCTGCCCCGCCCGGCCCGGGTCCGTGGCACCCGGCTGTACGAGTGCTTCGTGGAGTCCCTGAAGCCAGGCTTGCGATCCTGGCCCGAAGGAGAACCACGAGCAGTGCCAGCACCACGCAAGTACCCGGACGAACTCCGCGAGCAGGCTGTCCGCGAGGTCCGCACCACTGGCCGTCCGATCGCGCATGTCGCGAAGGACCTGCGGGGAAAAGCGGAGTCGAGGCGGGCAAACGAGATTCCGAAGGCCGCGAGCTCGTTTTCGCGGCGGAACTCGACCGTCCCCGGACGAGGCCGAGCCGGGGCGCTCCCTTCGGGGGAGTGATCGAGTATCTCAGGGACAGGGACCTCGGGGCCGGGTTCGCCTGCCGGGCGCTGGGGCTGTCCGAGTCGGCGTACTACGAGCGCAGGAAGCGGCCGAAGTCGGCCCGCCGGCTGCGTGATGAGCAGCTCATGCCGCTGATTGAACAGGTCCGTGCCGAGCCCGGCGGCACCTATGGCGTCCGCCGGATCACCCGCGCGCTGCGGCGCAAGGGTGTGCACGTGGCCCGCTGCACGGTCGAGCGGCTGATGGCCGAGCTGGGTCGGCAAAACCGGCGGGACGTCCGCAACCCATTCCGTGATCGCGGTGAGGGAGGTGGCACCGGTCAGGGGCGTACAGGCTGCCAGGGCTACGACGAATACCAGCGGATGGCGACGGCCCGGTGGCGAGCGGGTCGAGCACGGCGGCCAGGTGGGCAGGCAGCCCGGCGGTCTCGCCGGGCTGCCTGCAGGGCGGGCCGAGGAGTTGACCCAGGCCGGGCGGGATGGGCGGTGATGAGCGGGCAGGCACGGTCTTCCGTTGTGGTGATCAGGGACTCGACACCTCGTGATCACCGGAGGCCGTGCCTGCCTCCGCGTCCGGTCCGGGCAACCGGTCACCGAGCCTCACAGGGCACTCAGCCCTCATCGACCGGGCGCGACCGCGGGAACGACGGAGCCCTGCCCCCTTCATCCCCACCGGCATCACATGATTGAACCGGGTCCTCAAGTGGAATGGTGCGGCCCTGCCCCCGGGCCGGCGCCACGCAAGCTCTCCAGCGGACGCCCGGGGTCCTCTGCCGCCGCTCTCAGGAGATCGATGAAGGATTGCCCCCACTTCTCAACGGTCGTATGGGTGAACAGGTCCGTGGAGTACTCGAAGGTGGCGGTGAGGGCGTCCTCACCGGGAGACAGGACGGCATAGAGTTCGTTCCGCGCCACTCCCGCCACGGGCAGGCTGTGTATCGAGGCGGACACCGCTGTCAGGTCGAGGGCGGGCGGTGGTGTGGTGACCACGGTGAACAGCGCCGTGGGGAACAACCCGTCTCCGGTCCCGGGCGAGACCAGCTCGACGACGTCTGTCAGCGGCAGGTCCTGGTGGTCCAGCGCTGTGAAGAGCGCGGTGCCCAGCCGCTTCACGAGGTCGGCGAAGGTGGCCGCCTCGCCGATACGGACACGCAGCAGAACAGCGTCGCCCAGCGGCCCGACCACATCCGCGCGTTCGTGCCGCGTGCGGTTCGAGCTGGATGCGGCCAGCACCACGTCGCCGGGTTCGCCGCAGAGTTCGGCCAGCCAGACGGCGAACGCGGCGGCGAGCACGGAGTACGGAGTAGCACCGAGACGGGACGCGGTATCGGTGGCGTGGCGGAGCGTGTCGCCCTCGATGGCCCGGGTGTGCAGGGCGCCCCGGCCGGAGAGCGTCTCGGGACGCGGCCGGTCACGGGGGAGGGCCGGGCACAGCGTCACGCCGTCGAGTTCGGTGCGCCAGAACTGTTCGAGCTTCCCCCTGTCCTCGTCGCTCAGCGCGTGCTCGGCTCGTGCGAAGTCGGTGAACTGGGCCGTGGGACCGGGAAGCCGGGCGCCGGTGCCGGACCGCCGTGTGTTGTACAGCTCCTGCAGCTCGCGCCAGATGATCCCCAGGGACCAGCCGTCGCAGACCGCGTGGTGGAACACGGTCACCAGCACCCAGCGGTCCGCGCCGGTGCGTGCCAGGCGGAAGCGGAACAGCGGTGCGCGGTCCATCTCGAACGCCCGGGATGCCTGCTCCCGGCACCACCGTTCGACGGTCGCGTCGCCGCCCTCGGCCTGTGTGCGCAGGTCGGTGACCGGCAGATCCACAGGCACTTCGGCCAGTATCTCGACGACGTGCCGCCCGTCGTCGAGTCGGACGGCCCGGCTGCGCAACGCGTGGTGGCGCCCCACCAGGTCCTCCAGAGCCCCGGCCAGGATGCCGGGGTCCAGGTCGCCGTGCAGGTCCACGCGGTGGGCGACGTTGTAGACGCTGGGGTCGGCGCGCTCGTGGTGTCGCCGCCACAGTCGGCGCAGGGCAGCCGGCATCGGCGCGGTGTCCACCACCCGCCCCGTGGGCGCCGGCCGTTCGCGGCGGGACGCGACACCCCTGATGGTCGGATCGAGGAAGAAGTCGGCCATGGTGAGGCCGGGGCCCAGATGCTCCGTCATGCGGTTCAGCAGCCGGATCGCGCTCAGGGAGTGGCCGCCGAGCTGGAAGAAGGACGCGGTCACCGGTATTTGCCGGACGCCGAGTTCATCGCACCACACCTCGTGCAACTCTTTCTCCAGGGGGGTGGCGGGCGCGGCGTCGGTTTTCGGGGCCGCCACGTCGGTGTCGGGCGTGGGTTCGGGCAGGGCGGCGCGGTCCAGCTTGCCGGAGGCGTTTACGGGGAGACGCTCCAGGGGCACCCAGTGGCGCGGAACCAGGTGGTCGGGGAGTTCGGCGGCGAGCGCGGCGCGCAGCCGGTGGACCTCCTCCGGCGAGGACGGTGCGGAGGCGGGCACCACATAGGCGGTGATCTGCGTGTCGCCGTGCCGGTCCCGGTGGGGTACGACGGCCGCGTCCCGTACACCGGGGAGGGCGGTCAGCGCAGCCTGGACCTCTCCGGGTTCGACCCGGTGGCCGCGGATCTTGATCTGGTCGTCGGCCCGGCCGCGGTACTGAAGGGTGCCGTCCGGAAGCCAGCGCCCGAGGTCTCCCGTCCGGTACAGCGTCCCGCCGGTGCCGTCGTCGAGGAACGCGGCGGCGGTCTCCTCTGGCCGGTCGTGGTAACCGTACGCGACCGGGATCCCGCCCACGTGGATCTCGCCCACGGCCCCGACCGGTACCTCCTGCCCCGTGCCGTCCAGCAGCCGGATGCGCGCTCCCGGCACCGGCGTACCGATGGCCGGCCACTCCCCGGCGTCCGGGGTGACGTGGTGGGAGGTGACGATGACCGATGCCTCCGTGGGCCCGTACTGGTTGTACAGCGCACAGTCGGGGTGCGCTGTGAGGAAGCGACGGAAGGCGCCGGTGAGCTGGAGCGCTTCACCGGCCGAGAACAGCTCCCGCAGGGACGGTAGCCGCGGGTCGGTCTCCATCAGGTACTTCAGCGGGGTGCAGGGCATGAACACCCGCTGTACCCCGTGGTGGCGCACCGCCTCGGCCACGGCCGCGGGGTCGTGCCGCGTCGAGTCGTCGATCAGGACGAGCCCGGCGCCGGAGGCCAGCGTGGTGAAGATCTCCTGCACGCTGACGTCGAACGCGGGCGATGTCCACTGCAGGGTGCGCAGCGGTGGGTGCCGGTCGAGGTGCCGGCGGACGAGGTTCGCCGGGCCGCGGTGGGGTACGACCACCCCTTTGGGGCGGCCGGTCGAGCCCGAGGTGTAGATGCAGTACGCCGGGTCCTCGGGCCGGGCCCCGTCCTGAAGCGGGCCGCCCGGGGACGGGTCGGCCGGGGAGATGCCGTCGGCCTCGTCGGTCGACAGCACGGGCAGCCGTGCCGCGAGTCCTGGGTGCTGCGCGAGGGCGGCCTCGGAGGCGAGCAGCAGGACGGGGGCGCCGTCGTCGAGAAGCGCGGTGAGCCGTGGGGTGGGCACGGATGGATCGAGGGGCAGGTATGCGGCTCCGCTCTTGAGTACGCCCAGCAGGGCGGTGATCAGCCGCGGGCCGCGCGGCAGCAGTACCGCCACGCGTTGTCCGCGCCCCGCACCCCGGTCGCGCAGCAGCCGGGCGAGCCGGCCCGCGAGGGCGTCCAGCTCCCCGTACGAGACGTGCCGGTCGCCGCTGATCAGTGCGACGGCGTCCGGGGTCTGGTGCGCCTGCCGCTCGAACAGGCCGTGCAGGGTGTCCCCGGCGGTGGGCGTTGTCTCGTCCAGGTTTCCCAGCCGGGTCAGCATCGTGCGGTCGGTGCCGGTTACGGCGGTCAGACCGTCGAGCGGCGTGCCGGGGGCGTCAAGGGCCCGGCACAGTATCTGCTCGACGTAGTCCACGAAGCGGCGCACTGTGGTCTCGTCGAAGAGGGCCGTGTCGTACTCGACCATGAACCGCACGCCACCTGGGTGGTGCGTCAGATAGACGCTGAGGTCGAACGGGGCCCGGGCGCTGGGCACGTCGAGCAGGGCGGCCGTCAGCCGGGGCGGGTCGAACTCCGCCTCGCCCTCGTTCTCATACTCCACCATCACCTGGAACAGCGGGTTCAGGCCGGGGTCGCGGCGCGGGTTCAGCGCGCCGACCAGCTCGTCGAAGGGGACGCCGCGGTGCTCGTACGCCGCCGTGCTGCTCTCGCGCACCCGGCGCAGCAGCGTCGGGAAGTCCGGGTTGCCGGTGAGGTCCAGCCGCAGCGGCACGGTGTCGAGGAAAAGACCGACATGGTGTTCGGCCCCGGCGGGGCGGGCGGCGACCGCGGTGCCCAGTACCACGTCCTGCTGCCCGCTGAACCGGCCGAGCACCGCGCCGATGGCACTGGTCAGCGTCATGAAGAGAGTGGCGCGGTGTCCGGCGGCGAACGTCCGCAGTCTGCCGACGAGACCGGCGTCCAGGGCGTGGGTGAGGCTCGCGCCCGCTCCGGACCTGACCGGCGGGCGGGGCCGGTCGGTGGGCAGGGAGAGGCTCGGGGAGTCGCGGAGTGTGTCCTTCCAGAAGTCGAGGGACGCGGAGAGCCCGGCGGTGTCCGGCCGCTCGGCCGGGGGCGGCTCGGGAAGCGGCGGCAGCTCGGGAACACCGTGCGCCCGGGTGCGTGCGCGGTAGAACGCGGCGAGGTCGCGGGCCAGTACGGCCGTGGAGGAGGAGTCGAAGACGATGTGGTGGGCCAGCAGGAACAACAGGTGCCGTTCCTCCGACAGGCGCAGCAGCCGGGCCGTGACCATCGGTCCGGTGGCCAGGTCGAGGACGCGGCGCCCCTCGGTCTCCAAAGCGGTGCGCAGGGCCTCCTCGTCCGACGCCCCGGTGTGGTCGTCGACCGGGCAGTCGAGCCGCATGTGGTCGCGTATCTCCTGGTACGGCACTCCTCCCCGCTCGCCGAACACCGTGCGCAGCGCCGGCTGCCGGTCCGCGACGCGCTGCAGCGCCCACCGCAGTGCGGGCACGTCGAGTGGCCCGTCGAGGCGGACGGCCTTGGGCTCGTGGTACATGCCCGTACCCGGGTGCAGCCGCTCCAGGAACCAGATGCGGCGCTGTGCGGGCGTGAGCGGCATCCGCCCCGGTGCCACGGGTGCCGCCCGTTCCCCCGCCGCCTCGGTCCGTTCGCGGCTCCGGACCCGGTCGAGCACCGGCAGCGCGGCCAGGACCTTCTCCCTCGGCACACCGAAGTCCACGAAGCAGGCGATCTCGTCCGCTCCGGCGTCCACAAGGCGGCGCACGGTCTCGGCGGCCGTCCTCTCGTCGCCGATCAGGGCACGCGAGGCGCAGTAGCGCTCATAGGCACGCCCGAGCAGAAACTCCACATCCTCCGCGGGGGTGTTCTCCAGGTCCACCTCGAAGCCGAGGCTGTTCGTCACCTGGTCGAAGAGGGAGAGCGAGGAGCGCAGGTAGGACACGAAGGGCCGGTACGCCTCGGCCCGCGCGCGCTCCGCGTCCTCCTCCAGGTAGGTGTGCACGAGCACCACCACGCGCCCCGCCGCCGGGTCGAGGCCGTGCTCGGCGCGGGTGCGCCGGTACAACGCGATGTTCTGCGCCAGCTGCTCGACGGTCTGTGTCATCAGGTTGGTGACCACACCCAGGTCCTCGGCGGCTGCCCGGCGGTAGCTGTCCGGCCTGCCCACCACCGCCGCGTACATGGGCAGTCGCCGCTGTACGGGGCGCGGGTGCAGTCGTATGTCGACGGGCTCGCCGTCGCCCGCTGCCGTTGTTACCGGCTGGCCGGACCACAGCCGCCGTACGGTCGCCAGCTGCTCGTACATCACCTCGCGGTGCCGGCCGAAGTTCTGCGGTGCGAGCGCGAAGTCGGTGGCGTGCCAGCCGCTCGCGAAGCACAGGCCCGCCCTGCCGCCGGAGATGTTGTCGACGACCGACCACTCCTCGGCGACCCGGACCGGATGGTGCAGCGGCAGCACGACGGAGCCCGCGTGCAGCCGGATCCGGCTCGTCCGGGCCGCAAGCGCGGCGGCGAGCACGGACGGGTTGGGGAAGAGCGCGCCGAAGGAGTTGAAGTGCCGCTCGGGGAACCACAGGGCGTGGAACCCGTGCCGGTCGGCGAACTCCGATGCCTCCATGATCAGCGCGTACTTGTCGTGGGCGGCGGCGTCGGGGTAGTCGCCGAAGAAGTAGAGGCTGAAGTCGCAGCCCGCGGAGGGTGCCGGTACGGGCACAGGGTGCGGGGCCGGCGCCGGCATCGGTGCCGGGGTCAGGCGTGGAGGCCGGGGCGCCGGGGCGGTAGCGGGCGGCGGTGTCGGGCTGCTGGACGCGAGCACGTCGAGCTGGCGGGAGAGCAGCTCGCTCACCTGGTCGACAAGTCGGCCCGCCAGTCCCAGCTGTTGTCCGAACAGGGAGTGCAGTTCCGCAGATGCTCCGGGCGCCGAGGGCGCCGAGGGCGCCGGGAGGGCCGGGGGTGCCGGGGGTACAGGGGGTTTCGAAGACCCCGCGGGCGCCGCAGGTGTCGAAGGCCCCGCCGCCTCCTGCGCGTCCACTTCCCGGTCGGTTTTCCGCGCCAGGTGTTCGGCCAGCTTGCGCGGGGTGTCCGCCGAGTCGAACAGCTCGCGGACCGGGACGCGCACCTCGTACCGCTGCTCCAGCTCCCTCGTCATGCTCATCAGCGAGAGCGAGTCCGCGCCCAGCTCGAAGAACGAGCTGTCGGGTGTGACGTCCGCCACCTGCCTGCCGAGTTTGTCGGCGGCCAGCTGCCGTACGGATGCGAGGAACCCGTCGGATGCGGCCGAGGTCCGCGAAGCGGTGGGCCGGTGCGCGGGGGGCTCGGGCGCCTTTGTGGTGTGGGAGGCCCGCACGGCGGGGAACGTGACCGGGAGCCGTCGCAGCGGATGGCCCGGCAGCGGTATGCGGCCTCCGCCGCGGGTGAGCGCTCGCCAGTTCGGCTCGGCTCCCCTGCGGTACAGCGAGCCCAGCGCGGTGAGCAGTCCGTGTATCTGATCCGCCGCGGCGTCGCCTTCTCCCTGCCCGTTCAGCCAGCGGCTCGTCGGCACGCAGTGCCGGCCGAGGCCGGTGAGGGTGTCTCCGGCCCCGATCTCCACGAAGTCCTCGCAGCCCCGCGCAGCGGCCGCGGCCATGGCCAGGTCGAAACGGACCGGCTGCCTCGCCTGACGGCAGAGATGGTCCGCGTCGACCGTCCAGCCCGCGCGGCGCACCTCGCCGTCGGCCGTCGTCACCAGTGAGGTGTGTATTCGCCGGTAGGCCACTTCCCCGGCCCGGGCCCGGAACGCGCGCAGCGCAGGTTCGGTCGCGGCCGAGTGGAACGCCCGGTCGACGGGCAGTACCCGACTGCGCAGCCCCTCCCGGTCGCACAGGTGCGCTGCTTCCTCCACAGCCTGCGGCGCGCCCGAGAGCACGTGGGCGCGCGGGCCGTTGACCGCGGCGATCTCGGCGCCGGCGGACCGTGCGATGCGCTGCGCGGTCTCTTTGTCGGCGCGGACCGCGAGCATGCCACCGGGAGGGCAGAGCGTGTGCATCAGGCGCCCGCGCCACGCGGTGAGCCGCAACGCGTCCTCCAGTGTCAGAGCGCCGGCCGCGTACAGCGCCGCGTACTCGCCGACGCTGTGGCCCAACAGCAGCGAGGGACGGACGCCGGCGTCGTGCCAGGTGTCGGCGAGAGCCGCATGGTGGGTGAAGAGGGCCGCCTGAGCCGTCTCGGTGGGCCAGATCCCACCGCTGGGAGCGTCCCCTTCCAGCAGGAGAGGCAGCAGAGCGCCGCCGAACTCGTCTGCGTAGACCTCCGCGCACCTCTCGAGTGTCCGCCGGGCCGCGGGATACGCGGCGTACAGACCGCTCGCCATACCGCGCCGTGCGCTGCCCTGCCCTGAAAAGGCGAAGGCGACCGGTCCGAGCGCAGCGGCCGGCCCGGGCCGCGGATCCCGAAGCGCGCGGGCGAGTTCCCCGGCTGTGCGGCCGACGGCCACGGTCCGCATCGCATGGTGCGGCCTGCCGAGCGCCAGAGTGGCGGCCACATCGGCGGCCCGGAGGTCCGGCCGCTGCCGCAGCCGGTCGCGGAGCCGTCCGGTGAGTTCGTCCAAGGCCTCGGCATCTCGGGCCGACACCGGTACGAGGAAGGGCAGTTCGGATACGGGCGTGGTCTTCGAAGTTGCGGGTGGGGCTTCCTGGAGGACTACGTGGGCGTTGGTGCCGCCGACGCCGAGCGCGCTGACCCCGGCCCGGCGCGGCATGCCGTCCGGCACCGACCACGGCCGCAGTTCGGCGGCCAGCGTCAATGGCCCCCCTTCCAGGGCGAGCTCGGGGTTGGGCCGGTTCAGGTGCGGCGTCGGCACCAGGGTGCGGTGACGGAGCATGAGCACCGTCTTGATCAGCCCGGCCATTCCGGCGCAGGAGTCGAGGTGCCCGATGTTCGGCTTCACCGAGCCGACCGTGCAGAACCCCGTGCGCCGGGCGCCCTCGCCGAGTGCCCTGCTGAGCGCCTCCACTTCCACCGGGTCCCCGAGCCGGGTACCGGTGCCGTGCGCCTCCACATACGAGATCGTCTCCGGCGGGACATTCGCCCTGCGCAGAGCCTGGCGTACGACCTCGGCCTGCCCCGCGACGCCGGGTGCGCTGAAACCGACCTTGCCCGTGCCGTCGTTGTTGACCGCGGAGCCCAGGATCACGGCGTGCACGGTGTCGCCATCGGCCAGCGCCCGGTCGAGCCGCTTGAGCAGGACGACGGCCACGCCGTTGCCGCCCACCGTGCCGTCGGCCTCCGCGTCGAAGGCGCGGCAGCGTCCCGTGGGCGACAGGATCGACCCCGGGTGGCTGCGATAGCCGGTCTCCTGGGGGAAGTGCACGGCCGCGGCGCCTGCCAGGGCCAGGTCCGCGTCGCCGCTCAGCAGCGCCTGGGCCGCGAGGTGCACGGCGACCAGCGAGGTGGAACAGGCCGTCTGCACGCCGACGGCCGGTCCCGTGAGCCCGAGGCGGTAGGCGGCCCGGGTGGCGAGGAAGTCCGGCTGCCGTCCGATCGCCGACTGCATGCCCGCGGCGGGATCGGCCGGGTCGTACGGTTCACCGTCCGCCGCCGGCTGCTGGTGGTCGTACAGGTTCATCCCGGAACCCGCGAAGACCCCGATCCTGGCGCCCGGCCCGGCGGCCGCGTATCCGCCGTCCTCCAGCGCCTGGTGGCAGCACTCCAGGAACAGACGGTGCGCGGGGTGGGTGAGCCGGGCTTCCCTGGGGCTGATACCGAAGAAGTCCGCGTCGAACCCGTCGGCGCCGTCGAGGGTTCCGGCGACGGGCACGAGGTCGGGGGAACGCCGCTGCTGCGGGGTGAGGCCCGCCGCCGCGAGCTCCTCATCGCCGAGGACCCGGGTGCTGTCCACGCCGTCGCGCAGATTGGCCCAGAACCGATCCGGTGAGTCGGCGCCCGGGAAGCGCAGCGAAAGTCCGATGATCGCGACGCGCCGGTCGGCGGTATCCACCGGTGCGGTGTCGTCGTGCAAGCGTTCCCCCCCGGCCTTTTCCGCCCGGGCCTCGACCGCGCCGGACGGCCGCTCGGCGGGCACGGCGGCACCGGACAGATGAGCGGCGAGGGCGCCGGCCGTCGGGTGCTCGAAGAACGCCGTCTGGGGGATGGACGTCCCGATCCGCTCCTCCAGCCGGGCCCGCAGGCGCACCAGAAGCACGGAGGTCAGGCCGAGCTCGTAGAACGGCAGGTCGGCGTCCACGTTCGGACGCCCCAGCGTGGCGGCGAGTTCCTCCCGCACCGCACGCGCCACCGCGTCGGAGTCCGGCCGTGCGGGCGGGGTCGGAACCCAGAACGTGTCGAAGCCGCCGTTTGCCAGGCGGTCCCGGAGCTCGGTGCGGCGGACCTTCCCCGCGGGCGTCCTTGGGAACTCGTCCCGGGGGACAGGCAGGACGTGGGCGGCGGTGAGCCTGAGCCTCGTGAACAGCTCCGCCTTCACCTCGCCCGCGATCCGTGTGTCCTCGTCGGTACCACGGCTGACGAAGAACACGGCCAACTCCTCGGTGCCCCGGTCCGGGTGCGGGACGCCGCAGGCGGCCACCTCGCCCTGCCGGACGCCCGCGACCGCGGCGGCGGCCTCCTCCACCTCGCGGCAGTGGACGTTGTGCCCGTTGAGGATGAGCATGTCCTTGCGCCGGCCTGTGATGACGACCTGGCCGCTGTCGAGGAAGGCCAGGTCTCCGGTGTCCAGCCAGTCCTGCCCGGAGGGGAAGGCCGCCGCGTCCGCCTCCGGGTTGCCCACGTAGCCGGGGGTCAGGCGTGTGGGTGAGTGGACCTGCAGGCGGCCGATCCTGCCCGGGGGCGTGAGGTCGCCGCTGTCCTCGACGACGCGCAGGGTGACGCCGTGCGCTGGGGAGCCGGACGCGACGAAGATGACGCACTCGTCGTCCGGTGTCTGCTCGTCAGCTCGCACCAGATCGCCGTCCAGGCTGTTCTTGAGGAGGCGGTGCACGGTGCCCGGTCGGTCGAGTCGGCCGTAGGTGACGGCCGTGACCGTCTCGGCCATGCCCCACGCCGGGACGATGTGCTCCTCGCGGACCCCGTACGGAGCCGTGGCCTCGAGGAAACGGCGCAGCACCGGCAGTGCGATCTGCTCGCCGCCGCAGACCAGGGACTTCAGACCGCCGAGGTCCCAGTGCCGGTCCGCCCCCTCGGAGAGCGCGTCCGCGACGAGCCGGTAGGCGAAGGTCGGCGCCCAGCTGTGCTGCGCCCGGTGCTCGTGGAGGAGGTCGAGCCAGCTCAGGGGGTCGGCCAGCACCCGTTCGGTCGGTGTGTGGACGTTGGTGCAGCCGGCGAAGACCGCGAGCAGGTGGTACAGCAGGAAGGCGCCGCTGTGGTCGACCGGGAGCCAGTTGACCGCGGTGTCCTCCGGGCGCACGTCCAGGATCCGTCGGGCGCTCGCCGCGAAGTCCGCGAGGCCGGCGTGCGTCAGCCGTGCGGCCTTGGGGGCCCCGGTGCTGCCGGAGGACAGCATCAGCAGGGCGGTGTCGGAAGCGGCCGGCTCGATGTGGTCGTCCGCGGGCGGCGAGCTCAGCCAGTCCCGTGCGACCGCGACGCGCAGCTCAGGGGCAGCCCGGGTGAGCACCGCCACGCCGACCGCGTCACCGATCACCAGGGGACGGTCCAGTAGCCGGCCGGTGTGCAGCAGGCGTTCGAAGGCCGGAGAGCCCGGCACGGGGGGCTCCGCGATGGCCACGGGACGGGCTCCGCCGAGCACACAGGCCCAGAAGGCGGGAAAGAACTCGGCCAGGGGCAGCCCGCACAGCACCACCGCGTCACCGGGAGCCAGTCCGTGGGCCCGCAGCCCCGTGAGCATCCGCCGCGCACCGTCCAGCAGATCGGAGTACGACTGCGCGGCCTTCGTCCCGTCCGCGGAGACGGTGACGACACCCCTGCCCGGAGCGGACCGCGCGGCCCGCAGCAGCGCCTGCACGGCGTCGCGCGGATCGCCGTTGGCGAGATCCGGCTCAGGTCCCCGGCAGAGCGCCTGTCCCTGTACTCGTTCCATGCGAGTCCTCTCCTCGTTCCCCGTGTTCTCCGCCCGTGGACGGCTGTGGCCCGGTCGCGCCGCGCCGCTCGAAGGTGCACAGCAGCAGAGCCAGTGCTCCGCACAGGGCCGCCCCGTGGAAGGCGGCCACGACGGCTGGGGCGGGCAGCGCCTCGAGGGCTGCCGCCGCGGCCAGCGTCCCCACGGCGAACCCGGACTGCTCCGCCATGGCCGACAGCCCGAAGAGGTGGCCGCGCTGCCGACCGGAGGCCGACTGAAGGCGCGAGGTGTAGACGATCTCGGTCCAGCCGTCCGCGAATCCCGCCGCCAGGGCCGCCACGACCAGCGCGAACGCGGGCAGTCCCAGGAACGCCACCACGAACGAGACCGACATGGCGCAGGTACCGAGGGCGAAAGCCCGCTCGCCCCATGCCCCTTCGCCCCGTCTGCGTCTCAGCACCAGATGAGCGAAGACGGTGCCCACCGCCCACGCCGCCCAGAACCGGGTCATGAACACCGCGGGCTCGGCCGGGTGGGTGGCGTGCGCGACCAAGGGGAGCGCGACGTTGTGCGAGGAGGACGCCAGGGCGTCCATCCCTCTGAGCAGGACCATGCCGAGCAGGATGAGCGGCACACCCGCCGCCGCGTGCCTCAGGCGTGCGACGCGGCCTCCACCGGAGGGGGACCGGGCCTCCCCGCGGGTGCCGGAATCCGCCGGCACGCACTCCTCCGGATCGTCGGTGCGGGGCCGTAACACCAGCAGTGCTGTGGCGGACACCGCGAAGCTGGCACCGTTGAGCGCGAACGCGGCGGCGAAACCACCGAATCCGATCACGGGGGCCGCCGAGGCGAACCCGAGCACCGTGGCCAGAGATCGCGCCGTCACCAGCAGCCCGTTGGCCCGGGCCCGGGCCTCCTGACCGACCATCACCGGAGTCGCGCTGCGCAGGGAGACGACGAAGAACGTGTTTCCAGCCCCCAGCACGACGACCACTCCCATGAGCAGCCACGGGGGCGTACGCACCGTGAACATCGCCAGGACCAGCACAGCGGCGCCCTGGGCGAGATCGGTGCAGATCATCACGGTCCGCCGGGTGACCCGGGCCGGCAGCGCCCCGGCGGCGAGGCCGGCTGCGAAGCCCGACAAGAGCCGCAACGCCATCACGATGCCGACGCCGAACGCCGTACCCGTGACCTCGTAGGAGAACAGACTCAGCGCGATCAGATTCAGGTAGTTGCCGTACGTGGAAACGGCATACGCGGACACGAGCACGCGGAAGTGTCGGTCGACACCCCCCACTGCGCCCCCTCGTGACAGACCGCCCCACCCCTGGCCATGCATCGGCTTGATCGTAGCCAGAGAGGCGGGCAGGTACGGTCAATTTCGGACAGGCGATTCTGTCCCGCGCGGCGCCCGGAAGGCGCCCGGCTCGTGCAGCTGCTGCGGATCGCCGTCCTCGACCGGCGGAAGTTCGAGGAAGAACAGCAGGAGTCATGACCCCGGCCACCGGGTCCGCGCGCGCTCGCGCGACCGGCTCTCCGCCGGCACCGGACCGGCCGGGCCTTCTCCCTTTTCCGGCGACGCGGCTCTCCCGCATCGTGGCCCCGGCCGCCGTCCTCCTCGTGCGGCGCCGGCCCCGCCGCGGGCGGCCTTCTGGTCGGCCTCGCGGGCGCCTGGCCCGCATTCGCCCTCATCACCGCGGCCTACACCCTCGCCGGCCTGCTGCCGTTCCGCGTGGACTTCCCCCACCGGCCCCTTCACGGGGCCGCCCCCAAGCTCGGGGCGCGAACACCGAGGGCATGCGCTACGTCCGCGCGAACTCCTGGCTGAGGATCCTGCTGCTGAGTTTCGCCGCCGTCAACCTGCTGATCGCCGGCCCTGCCGTCACCCTGGTGCCGGTCCTCGCGGAGGCACGGCTCCAGGGATCCGCCACCACCCTGGGGCTGCTGGCCGCGTACGGTGCCGGCGCGGCCTCGCCGCCCTGGGAACCGCCCGAGCCGTCCCCGGCGACCACAGCCGGGCGCTGCTGCTCTACCTGGCCTTCATCTGCTCGGCCGCCAGCCTCGCAGCGCTGAGCCTGGTGAGCGCGCTGCCCCTGGCACTGTTCCCGTACGCCCTGGCAGGCGCGGCGGGAGAGTACGGCAATGTCGTCTGGGTCACCGTCCTGCAGCGCCGGGTACCGCGCGAGCTCATCGGCCGCACCTCCTCACCCGACTGGTTCCTCTCCCTCAGCCCGGTGCCGCTGTCGACCGCGCTTTCCGGCACGGTGGCCGAGGCAGTGGGTGCAGGAACCCTGCTGCTGTGGTGCGGAGGAGGATGCGTCCTGCTGCTCGCCGTCGTCCTCTGCCGTGCCGACCGTGACACGGGGGCCGACGCGCCCATCGGCGCCGTGGACCATCGCCACGCGGACGAGGCCACGTGAACGCTGCCGGTGTGCCCTTGGTTCGAGGTGTCGGCCTCGTGTTGCCAGGAAGTCATCTCATTTGGTGAGTCGCCGGTAGCAGATGAGGGTGCAGGCGATGCTGTTGAAGGCGAGGAAGTGCTCGGCCTTGCGCTCGTAGCGGCGGTGGAGCCGGCGGCAGCCGGTGAGCCGGGCCATGGTGCGTTCGATGGCTCAGCGGTGCCGGCCCGGCCGCTGCGAGGTCTCGATGCCCTTGCGGGCGATGCGGTGCCAAATGCCCCGCTGGGACAGCCATCGCCGCAGGTGAGCGTAGTCGTAGCCCTTGTCCGCGTGGAGCTTGCCGGGCCTGCGCCGACCGCGGCGGGAGCGGATCGGGGGTGTGCCCTGCACCAGCGGGATGAGGGCCTGGCCGTCGTGGGTGTTGGCCCCGGACGGCCAGAACGATGCTGTGGGCAGCTGCTGCCAGGTACACCCCCGAGGTGGCCACGAAGATGATCGCGGCCGGCACCTCCCGGTCACCGTGCCGACGCGGCCGCCGTCCTGCGGCCGCATCGGCGCCTCCGGCACCACCCGCTCAACGATCCCTGTCACGGCCAAGAGCCTGCCCAGCCGAATGAGATGAGCTCTGAGGGCTCCGCCGTATCCGCCAGCGCCCTCAGGCCCGCTGCGCGCCAAGAGCGGCACAAGCCCCTTCGCCATTGCCGCGCACCGCTCGTCCTTCGCATACGGCACCATGATGGCGAACGAGACGTCCGACATGCGGCTGGACCGCAAAACGCCCAGGAGCAGGACAGGGGGCGGCCGACTCGGAATCTCTTCAGGCGCCGGGACGGGCGCGGGGGACCCAGCCGTTGGCGGCTCCTGTACGGATCAGGTCCTGTGCGTATTGCCAGAGGCCTGCGGAGGCGTCCTTGATCACGGACTTGCGGGCGAGCACGTCCTGCTCGGTGACTCCCGGGGTGCGCCAAGTCCCGCCGCGGTTGCCGTAGTTCAGAAGCAGGGGCTGGAGCCGGTCCATGGCCTTGGCGAATCGTGCCTCAGGGGTGCTGCGTTCCTCGAACTCGTCCCACAGGGAACGGAAATAGTCCCGTTGGTCGGGAGGCAGGAGGGCGAAGAGCTTGTCCGCTGCCTGTTGTTCCCGCGCTTCCTGGTCGGCGGCGGCCTCATTGTCGTACAGGAAGGTGTCTCCGGCGTAGATCTCCACCAGGTCGTGGAGGACTACGAGGGCCAGGACCTTGCTCGTGTCGATGGGTTCGTCCGCGTATTCGGCGAGTACCAGGGTCATCAGGGCGAGGTGCCAGGAGTGCTCGGCGTCGTTCTCCTTGCGGTCCGCTGCCAGCAGCGGGCTCTGCCGGAAGATGTCCTTGAGCCGGTCCACCTCGATGATGAACTCGATCTGGCGGCGCAGTCTGTCGGGGGTGCCGTCGGGCTGCTGGACCGATGTGGCGAGCAGGGGGGTGTCGTCGTTGGGCATGGCAGGCTCCTTGAGGGGGTTCATACGTGTGCTGTTCAGAGATTGAGGTATTGCAGGAGGACGCTGGCCGTGAGGACCAACGTCGTCACCCACAGAGCGGGACGCGGTCGTCGGCGGCTGAGTACGCTCGCGGCCGTGCTCACAATGAAGGCCACGGCCATGGCCTGGTCGATCGCGAGGGTGACGATCGTGACACCCACGGCAGTTGCTGTGACGGCCAGACCCAGGCTGTCCACTCCACCTGAGCGGGGTGAGGTGAGCATCTTGACCGCCACGAAGACCAAAGCACCGGTGGTGGCTTCGACGGGGACGTGGGCCAGGAGGGGACCGAGGAACAGGCAGGAGAACAGGAGCAGTCCGGTGACGATCGCCGCGATCCCGGTGCGGGCGCCGGCGCGGATGCCGACCGCGCTCTCCACGAAGGCCACGAAGCTGGAGGATCCGGTTGCGGATCCGGCAACGGTGGCGCCGGCGTCGACGAGCAGTACCTGACGCATGCCGGGCACCTGTCCGTTGACGTCCTGCAGGGGGGTGCGCGCCGACAGGCCCACCACTTTGGCGATGCTGCCGAAGAAGTCGAGGGCGAACAGCACGATGACGATGCTCCACGCCCTCGGGTCGGTGATGACGGTGAGGTCGAAGCGGAGTAGTGCGGCGCCGCTGCCGTGGACGCCGTCGTGGACGGCCTCGGTGCTGATGCCCGCATACGCGCAGTACAGCGCGGCGGCTGCGATGCCGCCCAGGCCCGCTGCGGCACGGGCGTCCAGGGCGTCCAGGACCAGGGCGACAGTGAGGCCGATGTACAGGGCGATGGCGGGTGGCCCCGTCCAGTCGCCCAGGCCGGACAGCCGTCCGTCGGACGTGGTGACGAGGTGGGCGATCTGCAGGCCGATGAGGCCGATGAACGTGCCGACCGCAGCGGCGAGCGCCGAACGCATCTGCGGGGGGATCGCGTTGATCACGGCCTCGCGCAGTCGCAGCAGGGACACCGCGAGCATCGCGATGCCGGACCAGAACACCATTCCCAGTGCCTCGGGCCAGGTGTAGGCAAGGGTACCGACCACGGAGAAGGCGATCATCGCGTTCATCTCCATGCCGGGTGCCACGGCGAAGGGGAGCCGCGCCCACAGTCCCATGGCCATGGTGGCGAGGCCGCCGACCGCTGCCGTCGCGAAGAAGGCGGCGGCGTGGGGGATGCCTCCCTGGCTGAGGATGGCCGGGTTGAGGACCACGATGTAGGAGAGGGCCAGGAACGTCGATATCCCGGCGAATATCTCGCGGCGCCAGGTTGATCCCCTCGCGCTCAGGGAGAAGTACCGGTCGACGGCTCCGTGGCCGGAGACGGGGGTGTCTGAGACCGGCTTCGGCCTGATTCCTGGGCGGTCAGGCGCGGTCACGTCGTTGTCCGCGTGGTGGAAAGGTGGGGGTGACGGGGCTGATGGTGTCTCCGACGTCGCCCAGCAGTACCTGGTCGGGTGCGTCCGGTTCCACGGCATAGAACTTTCCGTTCAGTGCCCCGGACACGTGACCGACGTGGAGGGTCAGCGACACCTCCAGTTGTTCGGCGTACCTCGCCAGGGCGAGTGCGCCCTGCCGGGTGGAGTGGCAGGTGAAGATCTCGACGTCGGCTCCCGGCCGGAGTGTCAGCTGCAGCATCGCCATGAGGGTCACTCCGCTGGCCACGACGCCGTCGACGATGACCAGCCGGTCTGCCTGCGAGGGCAGCCACTCGTCTACACCGACAAGCAGTCCCCCGGCCACCGGCATCCGCTTGGCGTGTGGTGTCCAGCCCCGCTTCCGGGGCAGGACGTCGAGGCGTTCGGCCAGGATGCGCCCCTCGCGCTCCGGCGCGATGACCGTCGTTCCCGGTTCGGAGGCGCCGTGCTGCGCTTGGACGGGAAGCATGCCGTAGATGTCGAGGAGCGCCTGTAGGTAGCGGCTGCGATCGGCCTCATGGTGTTCGGGAAGGTTGGCGACCGCGGTGACGGTGGACATCCGCTCGATCACTGCAGGATTGGTGGTGGACGCGACATGTATGGTGTCCGGCAGCGCGCCGGGGGCGTGCAGCGACTCCAGCAGTCGGGGGCCGAAGTGGACCAGGTGGCTGAAGTACGTGTCGTGTGCCTTCTCGAAGTCGTCCACCGTCTGCCGGGCCTGCGGGAGGAGTCCGGTCCTGTCGAGTAAGCGGGCAGTGTTCATCGATGACCTCCGGTCCTGTGCTGTGAAGGCTGGTCTTGTCGCGACACCGGGGCGGGCTGTCGCCCTGTACGGGCGAGGAGGAACAGCGCCGATGGCGCGGCCGTCGCGGCGATGACCGCGGTGACGCAGAACGTCCGGACGAAGTCCGGGCTTGCCGGGTGCTCTCCGTGGAGCAGGACGAGCAGCGCCAGGCCGATGGAGCCGCCGATGTACTGCGCCGTTGTCATCAGGGCGCTCCCGGTCGCGTTGCTCGCCTGCGGGAGGTCACGGGTTCCGGTGATGAACATTCCGGTGAATGCCATTCCCTGTCCCAGGCCGCTGAGCAGTAGTCCCGGCAGGATGCCGGGCACGTAGCCGCCCTTGGTGCCGACGGCCAGGGCGAGTACCAGAAGGCCGGCCGCACCGGTGAGGAACGCCGTGGACAGCAGCCTCCGCAACGGCAGTCGGCTGGCCAGTCGGCCGGCCACGGTGTTCCCCACGGTGATGGCACCGGCCAGTGGGAGGAAGGCCATGCCCGCAGCGAGCGCGCTGTAGTCCCGTACGTCCTGGAGGTACAGGGTGACGAGGTAGAACTCCGCTCCGAAGCTCGCCATATACAAACCCGCTACGAGACAGGCCACTTGAAGGGTCCGCACGCGCAACAGGGCGCGGGGCACCAGCGGCCTGCGCCGTTTCTGGCTGAGCGCGAGGAGTGCTCCGGCCAGGAGCGCCACTGCTAGTGCGGCGGCAACAACGGGGAGGGAGGGCTGGGCGCGGGAGAGTTCGGTGAAGGCAAGGACCACGGCCACGACCGCGGCGCAGGCCGAGAGCGTGGCCGTGCTGGCGACGGGAGCCCGGGCCCCGGTGGCGGTGGAACGGACCGCGTTCCCGGCGGCGAGCAGACAGACCGCCACGATGGGGATGTTGATCCAGAAGATCCACTGCCAGGAGGCCGCCGCGAGGATGCCTCCGCCAGCCGTGACCCCGAGGGCGAGCCCGACCGCCCCTGTGGTGCCCCACACGCCCAGGGCCCGGTCGCGCTCCGGGCCTGCTGGGTAGGCGGAGCTGAGCAGACCCAGCGTCGCGGGCACCAGCAGGGCCGCCGCCACCCCTTGTCCGGCACGCGCGGCGATCAGCACCGCGGCGGAAGACGAGAGTGCGGCACCGACCGAGGAGGCAGCAAAGAGCAGCTGAGCGGTGAGGTACACCCGGCCGGCGCCGAAGATGTCCGCCAGTTGCCCGCCCAACAGCAGGAATCCGGCGAAGAAGATCGCGTACGCGCTCACGATCCACTGCAGTGCGACTGCGGAGAAATGGAGGCTTGTCCCGATATCGGGCAGCGCGACGTAGATGATGGAGAAGTCGAGCGCCACCAGCAGCTGTGCCCCGGCCAATGCCGTCAGTAAGCGGGCACCTGGCGTCGGATGGGGGGAAACGGGCACGGTCGGTCAGCCTCCGTAGGTCAACTGGTCAGCCCAGGGCGGTGAGCGCCGCGATGAACACGTCCCAGAACCGTTCGGTGTCCAGCCGCGCCGCCACCTGGGCGTTGGGGATCCTGCCTGTGACACCGTAGAGGTCGATCACGGTTGCGCCGCGGGTGAACTCCCCGTGCAGTTCGATCGAGACGGGGGCCTCGACGCATTCCACGAGGCTCTCATCGAGCACGCGGGCGATGGCGACGGGGTCGTGCAGCGGCGCGTCGGGCAGGTCCCAGATCTGGTCGTAGGTGCCGGAGCGGAATTCGAGGAGGGCTGCGGACGCCTTGCTGATGTGCGTGCCCACGTCGGTGATCCGCTGCAGCACGTCGCGGGTGACCGACGCCTGGTGCGTGACGTTGAGGCCGCAGTACGTCAGGGGGATGCCGCTGGCGAGTACTTCGTGGGCGGCCTCGGGGTCGACCAGGACGTTGTACTCCGAGTAGGGCAGGGTGTTGCCGCGGTGCGTGGCCCCTCCCATGCACACGATTTCCTTGATCTTCTCCTTGTCCTGCGGGTGGAGGGCGAGGAGTCCCGCGATGTTCGTCTGGGGTCCGGTGACCACCAGGGTGAGGGGCTCGGGGCTGTCCGCCAGCAGGTTGTGGATGAGATCCACGGCATGCGCGGAGTGGAGCAGGACCTCCGGCTCCGGGAAGTCCCAGCCGTCCAGACCGGTTTCGCCGTGCACGTCGTCGCCGACCAGCAGCCTGCCGGTGAGCGGCTTGGGGTATCCGGCGGCGACGGGCACGTCGAAGGCTTTGGCGAGGGAGCACATGCGCCGTGCGTTCAGGGCCGTCTTCTCCACGGTCTGGTTGCCCGCGCTGGTGGTGACCGCTTTCAGATCCACGCGGGGATCGCCGACGGCAAGCAGGATGGCCATGGCGTCGTCGTGGCCGGGATCGCAGTCCAGGATGATGGGGGTGGGCATGGGGACTCCAGGTGTTCGATCGGGGGTCTGCGGCAAATCGGCGTCCCCGCTTCGGCGGTGGCGGCGCCGGCCTGGTCATGCCGCATGGGCGAGGGTCTGGTAGAAGGCCAGGTGGCGCTGGCCGGCGGTCGCGAAACCGTCGCGGAGGTGTTGCGCCAGGGCGCGGTCACCCGCCGTCGGCACGACCGGCGGGCGCTGCGCGGCCTCTCTGAGTGCACTGGTCAGTGCCTGGACATCGCCGGCGGGGACGATGGTGGCGGCCGAGTAGTCGCTGAGCAGCAGCGGCAGGTTCCCGGAGTCGCTGGCGATGACGCGTCGTCCGCAGATGACGGCCTGCGCGACGGAGAGCGAGAAGGGCTCTCCGTGTGCGCCTCGGTCGATGGTCGGATGGATGATGATGTCGCTCGCGCGGATGGCGGCCCAACTCTGCTGGGGACGGTAGTGGGTGAAGTGCACGCGTCCCTTTTCCTGCCAGACGCCGGCCCGTTCCAGGAGGGATTCGGGGATGCCGGGCGGCCAGATGAGGTGCTGGGTTCCCGCGTGGACGAAGTGCAGATCGGCGCCTTCGTCCAGCAGGGTCAAGGACGCCTCCAGGCTCAGGTGGGAGCCCTTCCAACGGGTCATCCTGCTGGGTTGCAGCACTCTGGTGCCGCCCGCCCCGGGGAGCCGGAAGGGGGCTTCTTCCAAGGGCAGGGCGAGCGCGAGGACGGTGACTTCGGCATCGGGCAGCCTGTGCCTGACCTCGTCGGCGACGAAGGTGGAGTGGGCGACCAGGGGGCCGGGGAGCGTGGCGAGGAACTCCCATTGTTCGGGGCGCTCGTCGATGTTGTGCAGGTCGAGGACGAGGCGGCCGCGCCACCGGCGCTCACGCAGTCGCTCCACGACGGTGGTCACGACCTCGGGCCTGTGCCACTGCGGGTTGTGCCAGTGCACGATGTCGGCGTCCAGGCACCGCTCGGCGAATGCGGTGGCACGGTCGGGGACGAAGGGTTCGTCGATGTCGAGGGCCGGGTCGTAGTCACAGCCGGGTGAGTGCTGTGTGCCGACGACGGCCTGGATCTCGCACGTCAGGGCGCCGAGCTGGCCGACGACCGCGTTCAGATGGCTCTCTACACCACCGGTGACCGGTAGTCCGGTCCAGTGGACGTGGACGATTCGCACAGCTCGTCAGTCCTTCCCGGACGCCGGAACGTCCTCGGCCAGCCGGAAGCCCATCGCGTACAGCGATCGTGGGTAGGGGCCGTGCCGGCGCTGGCATCTGGCCAGATCACGGAACCGGTTGAAGGCTCCGCCCCGGGCGATGCGGTACGCGCCGAGCCTCACGTACAGGTCGTCGTGCACCACTTCCCCGCCCGGGTAGGGGCCGTAGGTGCTGCTGGTGTACTCCTCGACGTTGCCCGCCATGTCCAGGGCGCCGCACCATGACCGGCCCTCGGGGAAGGCCCCGACCGGGCTGGTCATGAGCAGGCCGGTTTCCAGTGTGTTGGCCGCCTGGGCGCTCCAGGTGTCGCCCCAGGGATGGCGCAGTCCCTCCGGCCCTGCTGCGGCGTATTCCCATTCCTGCTCGGTGGGCAGACGAAAGCGGCGGCCGGTGCGACGGCTGAGCCAGTTCGCGTAGGCGTCGGCGCTTTGTGCCGTGACCGTGTAGACGGGGTGGTTGGAGGCAGCGGGGTCGAACCGGCCGTAGTTCCAGTTGCTCGGGATCTCGGAATGGCCGGTGTCCTTGAGGAAGACTGCGAACTCGTCGTTGGTCACCGGGTATTTGGCGATGTTGAAGGCCGGGATCCGGAGTGTGTGGCGGGGGCATTCCTTCTCCACCCAGGACCGCTGCACGCCGAACTGGGCGGCGTCGGCGTGCAGTGCGTCGACCTCGCTGTCAGGCGTTCCGAGGAGTGCTCGGCCTGCGGGGATGTGCAGCATGTCCGGGGCGTTCCAGCGAATTCGGGGGTCGCCCGCGAGGGCCAGGGCGGTTCCGGCCGCCAGACGGTGTTCGAGGGGGAGCGACGCGTCCCCGACCAGGCCGGCCAGCTGGGTCGGCGGATGGCCGGCCACCTGGGCGAAGTGATCAAGGCGCTCCGCTCTGGGTTCCACGTAGCCTTCGGGCAGCCCCATCGCTGCTCTGTCGGTCAGGGAGTTGATGTCGGCGTCGACCAGGTTCGCGTGCACGATGTGGGACGTCACGTCGCTCCTACTTCCTGCGGGCGGATTCCGGCTCCAGAACCGTGCGTACGTCCTCACCGAGCTGTCGCGTGCCGAGGACGCGGAAGTTCGGTGCCACGCCGCAGGACGGCACGTCGAGACCGCGGATGGCGGGTGCGCCGTCCTGTCCGAGCAGCCTGGCGGCGCTGTACCAGATGATCCGGTCCACCAGTTGCTCGGTCAGAAGGGCGCCGGCCAGTGTGGCGCCTCCCTCGACGAGGAGCGACCGGATGCCCCTGTCGTACAGCTCGTGCAGGGAAGCGGTGAGGTAGTCCGGGCCGGGTTCCACGGTGATCAGCTCGGCCTCCCCCAGGGGCTTGCCCCCCGCTGACCGAGTGGTGAGGATCCAGGTGGGGGCCGTGCCGTCGGAGGCGAGGCGCGAGTCGGCAGGGGTGCGCAGCCGACGGTCGAAGACCACCCGGACCGGCTGTCGTGCCCTGAGGCGGCCGGCGGCGCTGCGGGCGGTGAGCTCGGGATCGTCGATCAGAACGGTGGTGCTGCCGACCGCGATCGCGTCCACCCTGGCCCGCAGCAAGTGGGTGTCCCGGCGTGCCGGTGGGCCGGTGATCCAGCGGCTGCTTCCGTCGCGCGCCGCGATCCGCCCGTCGAGCGTGGCCGCGAGTTTGAGGGTGACGTGCGGCCGCCGGGTGACCGCAGAGGTCAGCCAGGCGTGGTTGACCTCTGCGGCGCGCTCCTCGAAGAGCCCGGACCGGACATCGACTCCGGCTGCCCGCAGTGCTGCCGGGCCCTCGCCGGACAGGGTGGGATCGGGGACCGCGAAGATCACTCGGCGGATCCCGGCGTCGAGCAGGGCCTGGGTGCAGGGGCCGGTACGCCCCTGTCGGCTGCAGGGTTCCAGGGTGACCACGGCGGTGCCGCCCTCGGCGAGGGATCCCGCCGCGCGCAGTGCGTGGACCTCGGCGTGCGGCGCCCCGGCTTTTTGGTGCCAGCCCTCGCCGACCTGTCGGCCCTCACGGTCGAGGACCACTGCCCCGACGACCGGGTTCGGCGCCACGGTGCCCAGTCCGCGCCGGGCCAGCGACACGGCCCGCGCCATCGCGGCCCGCTCCCCGTCGGTGAAGGTCTGTCCGTCCTCGGAAGAATCGGGTGTCACGGTGCCCCCTGCCTCGAGACACCGACGGGAAGTCCGGTGGGCGGACCCGTCGTGCCCAGTGCGTCGAGGTGGCCCATCAGCCGGTCCTTGACCTCGAGGTATGCCTCGTTGAAGGGAGTGCGGAAGCCTCCGAGCGGGACCCGGTCCTCGACCACGACCCCCTGGGCGGCGAGTTGTCCGACCTTCTCCGGGTTGTTGGTCATGAGGCGGACCCGGGTGATGCCCAGATGCCGCAGGCAATCGGCGGCCATCCGGAAGTCACGGCCCTCCGCCGGGAAGCCGAGGGCGAGGTTCGCGCTGATGGTGTCGTGCCCCGCCGCCTGCAGCGCGTAAGCGCGAATCTTGTTCGCCAGGCCGATGCCCCGCCCTTCCTGGCGGAGCATGTAGACGAGAACTCCGTTGTACGACTGGATGATGACGCCCAGGGCCGCGGACAGCTGGGGACCGCAGTCGCACTTCTGCGAGCCGAGGACGTCTCCGGTGAAGCAGGCGCTGTGGATGCGCGCGACCGGCGGGGCGGCGGATTCGCTCCGCGGCGCGACCGTCCGCAGGGTGACCACTTCCTCCGTCTCCTGGCCGTCCGCGCCGACCTGCCCGAAGACGGTCAGCTGCATGCTGGTGGAGCCGACCGGGACGGGGGCACTCGCGAGGCGTGCCACCACCGTCTCATCGGATGTCGTCATCAGGTGGCTCCTACTTGTTCCGGCTGGCGGATTCAACGGCCGCAGGTACGTCGATCCCGTACACACGGCCGTCATAGGAGGAGGCCAGGAACCGTCCCGGTGAACCGGCGGCAGCCAGTGCCGAGATGCCGGCGGTCGTCGGCCGCTCGTCGTACACCCACTCACCGGCAACGGGGTCGTAGACGGCGACCCGGCCGTGGTAGCCGCCCGTCACGATCAGACTGGTGTGCGGGTCGACCGCGACGCACTTGATGCTGTTGCGGTGCGGAGTCGGCACGACTGCCTGCTGCTCCCCGCCAGCGGTCCAGATCCTCAGCGTCAGGTCGCGGCTCACACTGACGAACCGCCCGTCCGGAAGAGCCGCCGCGCCGTTGGCGATGCGCGCGTGTGCCTCGTCGTTGTCGGCGACGAGCTTCAGATCCGGCATGGAGTGCCACCTCGCGGCACCGGTTGCGCACACGCTGAAGAGCACGTCGCCCTGGACGGCCATGCCCTTGACGGCGTTCTCCTGGACGCGGTGCTGGCCGACCAGCTTCAGTCCGGTACCCGCCTCGTCGCGCAGGACGAGCGCCTCACCGGTGTAGGTGCCGACGACCAACACGTCGCCGTCCGATGTCGTGTGCACGACCGCGCAGTTGAGAGGGGAGCGGTGCTGGTACAGCACCGCCCCGGTGGTCGCGTCGTAGAGGGCACCGAGCTGGCCGCCGCTGACGACCGTGCCCGCGACCGGGGTGACGAAGTTGCAGCAACTGCCGAGTTCGGCCGAGATCTCGTCATCGTGCCGGACCGTGCCGCTGTCACCGACCGTGAACCGCCCGAGAGAGGTCTGCGCGACCGCGTTCAGGCCCGGCGTGGGCTCGACACCGGTCAGGTCCCAGCTCCCGCCCTCCCGGTCGAAGACCGCGTAACTCGATCCGAAGGTCCCGAAGACCCAGCGAGTGGCGTCCAGTTTGGCGCAGGACCGCAGCCAGACGTCGGCCGGCACCTCGCTCGTCAGGAGATGGACGGGATCCGTTTTCTCGCTCAGGCGCCACAGCCGCACCGTGCGGTCGTAGCTGGAACTGAGCAGGACGCCCCCCTCGGCATCGTAGGCGAGCCGCTTGATCCCGGCGTCGTGTACACGGTGGCGCCTCGTACCCGACGGGCCGATCAGGATCAGCTCTCCCTCGTCGTTACCGAGCGCGAAGCGGTTCACACCCAAAACCGCGACCGTGTCCGTCTCGACGTCCCCGAGGTCGATGGTGCTCAACAGGGATCCGCTGCCTGCGTCCCAGCGGCGGACGGTTCCGTCGTCGCTGGTGGTCACCAACTCGGTGCCGTCCCGCACCCATTCGACGGACAGGACGTCGGCCTCATGCCCCTCCAGGCGGTGGATCAGCCGTCCGTCCAGGTCGTAGATCCGCGCCATGTGGTCGCGTGAGGCCGTGGCCACCCGTGTCTCGTCGGGCGAGACCACAGTCATCTCCACGTCGTCCTTCTGATCCGTGAGGACCGTGATGAGACGCAGGTCGGGCACGGACCATAAGCGGGCCGAATAGTCACTGCTCGATGTCACGACGATGCGGCCCGAAGCGGAGAACCGGCACTGATTGGCGAGGTGGTCGTGGCGTGCCTCGGTGATGGCGGTGCGGGTCGACGCGTTCCAGAGAATGACCCGGTTGTCGTAGCCGGCGGTCACTACAAGGCCGCCGTGGGCGTCGATTCCACTGATCGGCGATGTGTGCTTAATCATGAATTCTCCTTGTCGTCACGTGTCAGCTCCCGTAAACGGGCACAGGTGTGCCCCCTACGGTGCGATGACGCCAAATTGGTGGTGCGGATGAAGTCCGCTCAATGAAAGGTCAATGAGAGGCGTTCAAATGAAACGCGGATCGGTTTCGAGCCGGACGCAGGTGAGGGACCACATTAGGGTCGAGGAAGGACTGTAGTTTTGGAAAATGCCCAAGTCAACGCCGCCCGGGCAACTGTCTCGTTATCGCGTGCTTCCGTCGATCTGAAAAGCCCTCTGGAACGAGCCAAGATCGTATGAGTGCGTCCCTGACGATACCTGTCACCGCCTGCGAAGACTCGCATATACGCATGATCGCAGCTCCGCCTGTCCACTGCCGAAACCCGCCCGTCGGTGCCGGGCGGATGCCGGTCACGAGCCTTCCGGCAGCCCCGGAATGAGTCAATATGTATCGACCATGTTGCCGAAGAGGCCGCCGCATCCTTCAATGGAGAGGAAGCGATCTTAGGGAGAACGGTGGACGATCTAGACGGCGCACTGCAGTACCTCAGCGGCTCCGGGCCCGAGTTCGGCCCGGGTGTGAGCAACCACGGTCCCATGGCTGCCGAAGCCCTCGGGCAACTCGGGCACACCGACGCGATCGGGGCCTGGGTGTCCTCGTACCGGAAGATCCTCTACGAGGACACGTACGGGCGCTTCCACGAGATCACCCACGACAACTGGCGCCCCGCCCTTGGCAACATGCGCCTCCTCGGGGACTGGACCGAATTCTTCCGGCGGCAACTCGACGGCGCTGCCTGGACCGATGTCCTCGCCCGCTGGTGGCCGCGCCTGCTGCCAGGCTTCGCGGCAGGAGGTGGCCACGGCGTCATCCGCACCGGGCACGCGGTGCGGATGCTGGGGGAGGCCCACACCCCATGGCGTCTCGAGGAACTCGCCCGCGGACTGGGCTACTGGGCCGCCCGGTACCAGGAACTCCCCGAGGAACCGTCGACACCACGCAATCGGGATCTGGCGCAAGCGTGGGAGGCGGTCCCGAGGCTGCGCAGCGATCAGGGCATGGGCATGATCTTCAGGATCCGGCTCGAAACGGTATGGCTCGAACCGGACTTCGCGCCGGCCGTGGACTCCCTGCTCCCCGAGAACGACGCCAACCAGGCGCTGAGCCGGCTCACCCGGGCCGCCGCCGGGAGCTACCTCACGGACGATCACAAGACTCCCATGGCCTTCGTCCACGCGCTCACCACGCCTGCGGCGGTACGCCTGGTCCTGCCGAGCCTGCCCACCGAACTCCACTGGCCCAGCGTCGCCGCCGCCGTGCGTTTCTCGGCAGCCATCCGCAGCGCCTACGGCACCGGGCAACGCGAGCATCACCCCGAGGAGCCGGTTCAGGACTACGCCACACTCGCCGAGCGCGCTCTGGCGACCGAGGACCCGCACGCCATCAAGTACGTGGAAGCCTGCCAGCGCGAAGACAAACTGAACCCCGATCCCGCCTACGCGATCGCAGCGACCGACTGGGTCCGCCGCTGCGAGACCGGCTCCTTCTGAACGCGGCCGGGATCAACAGCCGATGACGACGCGGTCCTGGTGGAACGGCGCTGTGATCTACCACGTCTACCCGCGGAGTTTCCTCGACACCAACGGCGACGGCGTCGGCGACCTGTGCGGCGTTAGCAGTCAGATCCCCTACCTCGCCTCCCTCGGAGTCGACGCGCTGTGGCTGTCGCCCTTCTTCTCCTCCCCCATGGAGGACTTCGGGTACGACATCCGGGATCACACCGCCATCGATCCGCTCTTCGGGGATTTGAAGGACTTCGACGCTCTCATCCGCACGGCGCATAGTCACGGAATGCGTGTGCTGATCGACTACGTGCCCAATCACACATCCAGCGAACACCCGTGGTTCCGCGAATCAAGAACAGGACCGGACAGCCACCGGCGAGACTGGTACACATGGCGAGATCCGGCACCGGGAGGTGGACCACCCAACAATTGGATCACCTTGTTCGGGGAACCCGCATGGACTCAGGACACCGAAAGCGGCCAGTACTATCTCCACTCATTCCTGCCGTCCATGCCCGACCTGAATTGGCGTAACCTCGCCGTCAAGAATGCCATGTTCGATGTAGCACGCTTCTGGCTCGACCGTGGCGTCGATGGATTTCGCGTGGACTGCGCCACGCTTTTAGCCAAAGACCCCGAACTGCGAGACAACCCCCCGGCGCCAACGGGTGCCACGGCCCATCACCGTCCCATGGGTGACTATGACAGCCAGCAACACATTTACGACCAGGCCCATCCGGATGTCCACGAGATCTTCCGCGACTTCCGCAAGCTACTCGACTCTTACGGAGACAGGGCGGGCGATCGTATTTCCTTGGGAGAGGTCCACGAATACGACTGGTCGGTCTGGAGCCGCTACTTCGGCCGCGACCTCGACGAAATCCACCTCCCCATCAACTTCGGCCTGCTGCAGACTCCCTGGCAGGCCCAGGCCGTCAGAGACCTCGTCCGCGCGGTCATCCGCGCGCTCCCCGGCACAGCGGTGCCGACCTGGGTCATGGGCAGCCACGACGACCCGAGGGTTGCCTCACGCGTCGGAATGGCACAAGCCCCCAACGCTATGCTGCTGCTGCTCACCCTGCCCGGCACGGCCATCCTGTACAATGGCGACGAACTCGGCTTACCGGACGCGGACATCGCTCCCGAAGACGTACGGGACCCCTGGGGAACACGCGTCCCTGAACTGAGCCGCGATCCCGCACGCTCTCCCATGCCTTGGAACGACGGCCCGACAGCGGGATTCACCACGTCAGACACAAGTCCGTGGCTCCCCCTGGCGCTTCCCCCTGGAGGCACCGCAGCAGCGCAGGAAGATGATCCCCGGTCCCTACTCAGGCTCACACGGGCGCTGCTGGACTTGCGCCGCCATCATGAGGCCCTCGGACCCGGCCTGATCGAGTTCCTCGACAGCCCCACCGAAGTGCTGGCCTATGTGCGCTCCAGACGCCCAGAGGCTGAAACCCTCTTGATCACGCTCAACTTGACTGATCGCGCGATCAGTATCGGCCAGGTCCTCGGTGACCGCGGCTGGGAACGGCTCCTGTCCACTTGCCCCGCCGCTTCCGTGAGCAGCACCTCGCCGGTTCTGGCTCCCGACGAGGGGACGATCTGGAGACCGAAGTAGTGCCGTAGCAGGCAACGTTTGCCCTGTTGTGATGTGACGCGCCGTCCGCCGTGCCGGGCGGCGCGTGGCCGTCACCCTGTCCGGGTGGCAGAACCGGTACGAGTGCGCGAGATCGACGATGACGAAGGCAGACGGCTGCTTCGGATCATCCGCCGGGGAACCGGGTCGGTGGTGACCTGGCGGCGCGCCCAGATGGTCCTGCTGTCCGCCCAGGGCATACCGGTGACAAAGATCGCCGAGGTGACCTTCACCAGCGCGGACCGGGTCCGGGACGTGATCCACAACTTCAACGCCGACGGCTTCGACTCCCTGTAGCCGAAGTACAAGGGCGGCCGGCCCAAGACCTTCGCCCTGCCCGAGCGCCGCGAGATCAAGAAGATCGCGAAGTCCAAGCCGACCGAACACGACCTGCCCTTTTCGACCTGGAGCCTGACCGAGCTGGCGGACTTCCTGATTGCCGAGGGGGTGGTCGACGACATCAGCCACGAGGGCCTGCGCACCCTGCTCCGCGAGGAAGGCGTCTCCTACCAACGCCTGAAGACCTGGAAGCCCCCCCCGCGACCCCGACTACGCGGCCAAGAAGGCCCGCGTCGAACACCTTGAGGTTGCACCCCGAGCGTGGACACCGGGTTCCATGCTGTGAGGTCGAGGCCAGCGGAGTCGATCAACCGCTGTTCGAACTCGATGGGTGTGAGGTACTGCAGAGCCGAGTACCGACGGCGGTGGTTGTAGTACGAAAGCCAGCGGAACAGACCGAGCCGGGCGTCGGCCTTCGAGGTCCACCGGAGCTGGTGCGTCAACTCCCGCTTCAGCCCCCGGAAGAACGACTCGGCCAGGGCATTGTCGTAGCTGGATCCGACACGTCCCATCGAACGGCGGATGCCGTGCCGGCGGCAGGCCGCAGCGAAGGCCCGACTCGTATATTGCGCCCCGCGATCGCTGTGGAACGCCACACCCGCGACGCTCCCGCCGCGGGCGGCCACGGCCGCTTCCATCGCATCGACGACCAGGTCCACGCGTATGTGATCGGCGATGGACCAGCCGACCACCCGGCGCGAGCAGATGTCGATCACCGTGGCCAGATAGAGCCACGACGACCCGACCGGGATGTACGTGATGCCGCCGCACCGGCGGACATCGAGCGTCGCGGCGGTGAAGTCCCGCTCGAGCAGGTCCGGCGCCGGCGGCGCGGCGCGGTCCCGCACGGTCGTCCGCTTGCGTTTGCGCAGGTGGAGGCCGACGATACCGTGCTCGCGCATCAGCCGTGCCACCCGCTTGCGGTTGATGGGCCGACCTGGGAGAAGTCAGGCTGGTACGGCGGTGCCAGTTTCGGCATCCGCTGATCCTCAGGGCGGTGCCCGGGGTGACGGCCTCCCGACGGTTCACCGAGTGGACCGAGGCCCGGGTGTGGGTCAAGCTCCACCGCCTGATCCTGGACGAACTCGGCTCCCGGGGCGAGCTGGACTGGTCACGGTGCGCGATCGACTCCGTCAGCGTCCGGGCCTTCACGGACGGCGCCGGTGATGCCGAGCTCGCGCATGAGGCGTTCGACGGTGCAGCGGGCCACCGTCCAGCCCTGGCGGTTCAGGTGCCGCCAGATTTTCCTCGCGCCGTGGACGCGGTAGTTGGCGTTGTATGCCTCCTGGATCAGGATCTTCAGTTCGGTGTCGCGGACGACGCGGGCCGGGGTGACGTCAGGTGTTTGTGGTGGGCGTAGTAGGTGGACGGGGCGATCTTGCAGTCGTGGTCGGTGAGAATACGGCAGATCGGCTCGACGCCGCCGAAGCGGTCCCGGTGCCCGTCGATGAACGTTACGAGCGCGGATGTGGCCGGTCGAGCTCGGCCGCGAAGAAACTCGCCGCGGCCTTCAGGATCTCGTCGGTCCGCTTCAGCTCGGCGTTCTCCTTCTTCAGCGCCTTGATCCGCGCGGACTCCTCCGTCGTCGTCCCCGGACGCTGCCCGGAATCGATCTGGTCCTGGCGAATCCACTTGCGCGGCGTCTCGCGCGAGCCGAGTCCCAGCTTTGCGACGACCGCGTTGATCGCAGCGGACTCGGTCGGGTAGTCGCCGCGGATCTCGGCGACCATGCGCACCGCGCGCTTGCGCAGCTCAGGCGGGTAGGGAGAAGGTCGTGCCATGACTCGGTCCTTGCATGAAATCGAGTCTCCAGTCGACCCGGAGCGGTTCACCGCTACCGCTCGGCAGGCGTCAGCCCCTACGACACCGCGAGTCCCACCTCAGTGGCTCCGCCGACGAGGTGCCGGTGCAACCCACGGCGGCGTGGCGGCCCGGGAACACGGGCCAGGCCGTGGCGGTATGACGGCCGCGACTCTCCGCGCGGCACCTGGGACCCTCACATGAGACCGTCCTGGTCGCGATCTCTGACGGGCAGGCGCTGCGAGACGTGACCGGAGGGGCCGGGGGCCGGGGAGCGCCGGCCGGCCTCCGGCGAGGACGGTGTCCCTGCCGGAGGCCGACCGTGTGTGCGGAAGGTGTTGATCAGGCCTCCACCTGCGATAGGTTTTTGCCGATCCGGGGCAACGGCGACAGCGCTAGGAGAACCACTACGGATAGCATTCCCAGCGTCAATGCCAGCTGCGCGCTCCGGAAGCCGACCAGCCCGCCCAACAAGCCGCCAAGCAGTGCGCCGATCGGTGTTGCCCCCTGCGCGAGGAAGCGGTTGGTCGCGGCCACCCGGCCTTGGAAGGTATTCGGGGTCATGACCTGTCGGATGGTGCGCATCACGATCGAGTGAGCCAGGCCGAATCCTCCGAACAGAAAATTGATCAGTATCAATGCCGCGACGGAAGGCATTCCGTTGCCGTGTACCAGAGATATTGCTTGCACTATCCCGTTGGCGCCTATGGCGGTGAGGAGGATGGTCGGCCCGTAGCCGATTTTCTGTGGAAGCCACGCGGCAAAGCTCGCGCCGAGGAGCAGGCCGGGCCCGAGGGCGCCGAGCACAATCCCCACGGCGCTGGCCGACAACTCCAGTTCACGGGTCAGGAAAAGCAGGTTGACGGTCTGAAAGCCGGCGAAGAACATGTTGTAGATGCCTGCGACGATTGCCATGATCCGCAGCACTTCGTTGCCGAACACGACGCGGAGCCCGTCGCGGATCTGCATCACCACGCCGCCCACGGTCTTTCCGCTGCCCGTGCCGCCGGTGGCCGGCGTGCGCCACACTGCGATCACCGACACCAAGTAGGCCGCGGCCCCGGCCACAACGGCCAACGGCGCGGTGAGGACCTGCACGAGCGCACCGCCCGCGGCGGGGCCCGCGATGGTCGACGCCGACCGACTGGCTTCCAGGGCCCCGTTGCCCGAGGCCACCTGGTCGCGGTGGATGATCAGCGGCAGCTGGGCCTGTGACGCGATGTCGAACAGCACCGTGCACGTGCCGACGGCGAAGGCGATCAGGTAGAGCCAACCGATGCCGAGCACGCCGGTGATGTGCAGCAGCGGGACCACCCCCAGCAGCATGAGTCGGCCCAGGTCCGCGCCGACCAATATCCGGCGCGGGGAGAACCAGTCGACGAGAACGCCCGCGACCAGCGCCACCACGATGTAGGGAAGCTGGGTCACCGCGGCAAGCAGGCCGACCTGCTCGGAGGACGCGTCCAACGCGAGCACGGCCACCAAGGGAAGTGCCACCTTGGTGAGTTGGCTGCCGAACTCGGAGGCGGTGAGCCCGATCCACAGGTTGCGGAATCCGGCCTGCCCCCAGAGATTGGTACCGGGGGTGTCGTTGACTGCAGTCATGCTACCTCGTCAGTACTTGAGGGTGAATCTGTGTTCCGGAGCCGGTCTCGGACGAACGAGACGAGACGCGGTGCCCAAGCCGTATTCCGGGTGAATGGGGATGTCTTTCCGTCAAGGCGCCCCGTCCTTCGGCGAACAGGCCGTCGAATAGGCTGTGATTAGTTGCGTCGAAATCGGTCACCGACCTGTCTCCTCCGGGTCCGGCCGGGGAACTTCGAGTCGACTGGCGGC
The DNA here is from genome assembly GCF_043660855.1 of Streptomyces shinuiensis. Lineage (NCBI taxonomy): Bacteria > Bacillati > Actinomycetota > Actinomycetes > Kitasatosporales > Streptomycetaceae > Streptomyces > Streptomyces shinuiensis. The sequence continues at coordinate 5,790,192 of NZ_JBIHML010000001.1, forward strand.
ATGGATGTTCGCAGGAAACGGCCCACTCCGGACGGTCGATGCCCTAAGAGCGGCCGGGCGGCCGACTGCAATGAACGCGATTTGAGTCGATCGCAGTCGTAAGGAAAAGCGGTATCCGCGGATCATGGCCGGACGAACCATAGCCACGCCTGAGTGAACGGTCAACACCCACTGAGCTCTTTCCATCATCGGTCTGAGCTGGCCAGATGCAGGGTCAGGACGGCTTGGACGAGGCTTGTGATGCGGGTGGTCGAGCAGCGCAGTTTGCGGAGGAGCCGCCAGGACTTGAGGGTGGCGACGGCCTGCTCAACCAGGGCCCGGATCTTGGCGTGGGACCGGTTGACGGCCTTCTGGCCTTGGGAGAGCGTCTCCCAGCGTCCCCAGTACGGGACACGGACCGTGCCTCCGGCGCCTCGGTAGCCCTTGTCGGCCCAGCAGGTGATGCCGGTGGCCGTGAGAGCGGCGATGATGCCGTGCTCGCGGGCGGCCCGGACGTCGTGGACGGCTCCGGGCAGAGCCGGTGAGGTCCACAGCAGCCGACCGGTGGGATCGGCCAGGATCTGCACGTTCATCCCGTGCCCCTTGTGCTTCCCGGAGTAGAAGGGGCGGTCCGCGGCGACGCGGTCGATCGGCAGCAGGGTGCCGTCCAGCAGCACGAACGCCTTCGACGATGCCGTCCGGGCCGCCTCCGCAAGAGTCGGGGCGAGCGCGGCCAGGAGCCCGACGGCCTCGGTGACGTACCGGTAGGCGGTGGTGGTCCCGATACCGAATCCGGCTGCGAGCTGGGCGTACGGGTGGCCGTTGCGGAGATGGGCGAGTGTGAGCAGGGCCTGCCGGCCCGGACTCAGACGCCGCCACCGGGTGCCGAGCTCCCGGCGGCGCTGACGGAGCTTGGCGGACAGGAAGCGCAGGGCAGAGCTGGACACGTCGACGCCGGACGGGTAGACAAGCACACGAAGCCTCTGGTGGAGACGGTTCTTCTTGGTCGAAAACCCATCTGCCAGGGGCTTCACCTGTCTGTCATCCCAACTGACCTGCCCGGCGGCCAGGTTGGAACGGGCTCAGTCGCCTGCGGGTTCTGGACTGTGCCGGGGAGTTCGCCGGCCTCGCGGCGGGTGGTGGTGCGGCTGACGTTGCATGCGGCGGTGGCCTTCTGCTGGGTCAGCATCGGGCGCGTAGTCATGCCCCACATCCTTCTTGCTCGCTTCCGTTGCGTCGGTCCGACCCGTTCGCCCGCTCTGCTCCCCCGGAGGGTCGGTTGGGCTCCGGGTCTGCCGGTGGGCGTACGTGTACAAGGCGGACCCCTTCTCGCACCTTCGATTCGAAGGCTTCTGACTTGCCAAGACGCACTGAAAGCACCCTTAATCGTATTGCCTATGCACCACAACTAAGGGGAGAGTTAGCTTCTGCCTTCGATTCGAAGGTATGTTGAGGCGCACCGTACGGCGAGCCTACTCGTCGGGCGGGGCTTGTGCGGTTATGCCCGTGGCCGTGTACGGGGGCTGTTCAGGGGCCGGACGGGCAGGTCTCTGAGCAGCCGCCGCAGGGCGATCCAAGGGGGATCTTCCGGTGAAGTAGCAGGCCGTCTTCCTTGATGGCTCTGTGAGGGGCAGGTCGGGAAGGCCGGGCAGGGGGTTGCGCGGTTAGCCCTCTCCTCCCTCACTGTGCTGCCTGCTGTAGTGGCTCGCCCCCGGATCACGCGTGAGGGCGAGCGTTTCCGCCGCATGCAACCACAACAAGGTAAGTGGCGCCGGTGTGTGCCCGCGCGCCCTGACTCAGACGAAGGAGACTGTGATGCCCGTCGCTCCGCAGAACCGGCAATATCCGCAGCCACCCGTGCCGCCCTCGTCTCCGAGGCCAGCGGTTCCGAGTTCGGGGGTGGCGGCGCTCGTTGGTGTGGTGGTGCTGGCGGTGGCATTCGTCGGTTATCTCGTCGCCCGGCACCCCTCGCTGAACGCGCCGGTGGTGGCCGCGGCCACCGTGGGGACGATGCTGGTGGCTGTCCTCGCGCTGGTGCTGCGCCGCTGACGGAGGGCCGGGGCTGCGCTGCCGTCTCATTGTCGCGCCAGCGCGCCCAGAGAGGCTGTGGAGAGTTTCCCTAGAGCCCCACGAGGCGGCTTCCGGTCTCCGGCGGTTCCCGGAGGCTGAGCTGCTGGGGGTCGAAGTCGTAGACGTTGCGGCTGCGGTAGTGGTCCTCGAACAGGCTCTGGTGCAGGGATGCTTGGAGACTTCGGCCAGGCCGCGTTGGGCGAGTTCATGGGGTCTCGTCGCTGAGGTCGTACCGCTCGCGCCCGCTGCGCGGGGACAGCCACACCTTCTTTTCCTGGCCCCGCTGCTCGTGCAGAAGGATCAGATACATGGCGATCACCGCGCCGGGGAGTTCCACGATCCATCCGTTGGTTCACAACCCGGCGGGGAGTTGGGCGTACAAGTATTCCTCCCGGTCTTGCGAGGTGGTGTGCTGCGGGCGCGCGCACCGGTCAGGTCAGCGGCATCACCGGCGTCCGCTCGTCCTCGTTCTCCTGGCGGCCCGGGCCGCTGCCAGCGGCCCGATGTTTTCGGGCCGGGTGTAACAGGTGCAGGGGTGCCGGACATCTACCGGGGTGGAGGGCAGATGGAATCGACGATCGAGGAACAGTTCACCGCCTTGTACCGGCGTCACCGGGAGGCAGTGGAGCGGTACGTGCTGCGGCGGGCCGGGCCGCAGGAGGTGGGGGATGTGCTGGCAGAGGTCTTCCTGGTCGCGTGGCGCCGGTTCGACCGGATACCCGCGGACCCACTGCCGTGGCTGTACGGCGTGGCCCGGCGGGTGCTGGCCAACGACCGCCGCGCCGCCCGGCGCCGCACCGACCTGGAGGACTTACTGGCCATCCAGCCGCACCGGCCTGATGCCGGACACGCGGAGGAGGTGGCCGCCCGCACCGACCTGGCCCAGGCCTTCGGCCGGCTCGGCACCGCGGACCAGGAAGTGCTGCGGCTGGCGCTGTGGGAGGAACTGACCCCCGCGGAGATCGCCCGCGTGCTGGGCCAGAGCAGCGTGGCGGTGCGGGTGCGGCTGCACCGCGCCCGCGGCCGGCTGCGCAGGCAATTCCAGGCGCATCCCGCAGCTTCCATCCCGACCAGCACATCCGTCCAGCAGGAGGTCACCCATGCGCGACACTGACAGGCTGCTACGCGACCTGGACCCCGCCCGTGACAGCACCCCGGTGATGAACGACACCGAAGCCGAAGCGCTCCTGGCCCGTATCACCGCCACCCCCCGCCGGCCGCAGCCTGCCCGCGCGCGGACCCGCCGGCGTCCGCTGGTGTGGACTGCGGCAGCCGCGGTCACGGCCCTGGCGGTGGTCGGCGGCATCGGCCTGCTGGACAGCCCCGCCCAGACCCCCGCCTACGCCGCCACCCCGGCCCCGCTCCGCCTGCAGGACCCCGCAGGCACCCCGGCCGCGCAACTGCTCCGGCAACTGGCGGGCAAGGCGGAACAGCAAACGGCCCCGGCCCCACCCCAGGACACCACCGCGCACTTCGAATACGAGATGTGGTCCCTGTTCACCACCATCGACGGTGAGCGGGTCACCTCCGAGGTCGTCCCGCAGCGCTACGAAACCTGGCACCGCCCCGACGGGTCCACCCGCCAGGTCATCACCTGGGACGGCGGCCGGGAGGCGGACGACTTCCCCGCGGGAGAGCAGTCCGCCTCCCGGCCGCCCGCAGACGGGGGCGCGCAAGCCATGAAGGACTGGATTCTCTCCCGCGGCGACGGCCGGGGAGCGGGCGCGTTCCTCAGCCGCTTCAACGAACGCGCTCTGAACACGATCCTGTCCCCGCGCCAGCAGGCCGGAGTGCTACGCGCGCTGGCGACGTTCGACGGGATGGAGTACCACGGCACCGTCCGGGACCGCTCCGGCAGGCCGGGCTTGGCCTTCTCCGTCGACTCCGACTTCGGCGGGCTGCCGAAGAAGCAGACCGTTATCCTCGCCCCGGACACGGGCAAGCTCCTGGCGTACGAGGAGATGCTCACGAAAGACGCCGGGGCGTTGAACGTGAAGATCCCGTCGGTCACCGAGTACGTCACCCACCTCGACCACGGCTACACGCGCGGCGACTGAGCGACGGCCACAGAACCCCTTCCGCCCTCCCGCCGCGTACACGGCAGGAGGGCGGAGGAACAGTGCCGGGGGTCAACGGGCAAGCTAGTTGAAAGTCCGGAAGCAGTCAGCCCGGTTGTCGACGACACCACCGACGTAGCTGTCCTTCATGTGCTTGGACTCAGACCACAGCTGATCGGTGCAGCTGCTGTCGTCGCCGCTGCGGGTCCGCCCGTAGACGCCGATGGTCATCCCCCCGCCGTTGACCCACGAGGATGTCCTGTTGATGAAGTCGTAGTTGGAGAAGTAGACCCGCTCCTCATGAGAGGCGTTCCACTGCAGACGTCGCCCACCGTAGTTCTCGTACTGGTAGAAGCAGTACCAGTCGTTGCCGAACACCTCGGTCGGACAGCCTTCGTGATCGCCGGCCACCCACTCTGCCCACTCTGCGCCGTTGGTGCCCATCTGCGGCTCCCCGGCGAGCTTGGCCTGGAGCTTGCGCGCTGCGGGCGAACTGTCCGGCGCCTTTTCCTCTCCCGGGCGAGGGAAGGACATGATGACGGCTCCGCCCTCCCAGGAGATCTCGTAGGCACTGATCTGCGTGCCCTCCTCGGTGTTGGCGAGCACCTCATCGATGGACTCCTGCAGCGTCCCGGTGGATGCTGCAGGGTCGTCTACCCCAGGCGGCTCAGACGCCTGGGCCTGCGTGATACCCGCCAGGCTCGCGATGGCGGTGACCGCCACGGCAGCGGTACGTAACGAGCGGCGCTTCGTACGCAAGGACTTCCCCCTCATAGATGGTTATTTCGGGCATGCCTGGTAGTACCTCCAGGCGGCTTCTGTGCGTCTGGGGTGCTGTCAGGCGGGCCGGGCGTGAACACTGCATCACTGATCGATCACTCATAGCAATCAGTTTTAGGTCACGTTGATCACAGCACCCCGATTCCCTCCGGCACCGTCCAAGGAGGCGGTCAGAAACAGACGGTCTGACCTGGGCTGATCAAGTCGATGTCGCTCCCGAGTGGATCGCGGTCAAGCCATGCGAGTGCCTCGGCGCCTGTGGTGATCATGGAGTGGCGGTGATCTCCTGGCGTGCAGCTTTGTCTGATACCGGATGGTGCCGATCTGGAAGCCCTTCAGCCCACTATCGCGTGGGAGGTGTTCTCGGTCATGGGCAAACCGGTCGGGCAAGGGGTGTTCGGGGACGTAGCGGGCGCGGTCGGCCGCAGGTGGTCAGCCCGCAGACCAGGGGTGCCTTCGCATGGTGGCCACCGGAAGCTTGCGCCGTCTCGCGCGCGGCCCTATCTGGCCACCGAGTCGGCCGTGTGCGGCCGGAGGAACGTGAGGACACGATGCCCACCGCCCACCCCGCACCGCCTCCGCGGCACCGCTCGCATACCGGGCGGGAAACACCTGGTGCTGCCGGGGCGGCCAGCCCCGCACTCGGCCCCGCTGCCCCGGTCGAATAGCTTCCCCCGGCCACCGATGCGCACTGCGCCTATGCGGCCGGCTGGATCGCCACCAAGCTCCGCTGGCTCCTGACCGCCGACCCCGCTGAACGGTCGGCGCTCGTGAACTGTCGGTTCAGCGTCGCCACCACCGCCTGCTCGTGGTCTGAAAGGTGCCCGGACCGCGCGCAACCGCGTGCGGCCCGGGCACCGTCTTGACCCCACGCCCACCCACCGCGTACTCATTCCGAGGTTTCCGTGATCCGCGCCATCGTCCAGTCACACCCCTGGCTGATCCCCACCTTCTGTCTCCTGGGGTTAGTCCTGGGCACCGGTTTGTTCCTCCTGGCACGGCGCCACCACCTGCCGCGAACCCACGCCGTCCTACTCGGCCTGGCACTGGCCGCGGAAGCCACCGCCACCCTCTACCCCATGCACCCCGGCGCTGGAGCACCGCAGGTGTGCACCCTCAACCGCGACCTGCTCACCCCGCTGACCGGCCAGCAGGGGCTGATGAACATCGTCATGTTCATCCCCGTGGCATTCTTCGCCGCCACCACCTTCCGCCGCTACGCCCTGCCTCTGGCCGGCGGGATCCTGCTGTCGGGCACCACCGAACTCCTCCAAGCCGTCACCCCCACAGCGGCCGCTCCTGCGCCTCGGAGGACGTGGTCGCCAACACCCTCGGCACCGCCGTCGGAGTCGGCCTGGCCGCCGCACTGCACCTGCTCGGCTCCCGCCGCCGAACAGCCGAAACCGGACCGGTGTTCACCAAGACTGACCTCACTCGCGGCGGCACCGTCCTCGCCGCCGGCGGCGCGCTCCTGGCCCTGGCCGGCTACCTGACCGTCACCCCGGTCTTCGCCGAGGTCAACGAAATCACCCAGGCCAGCACCGCACAGCACCAGGCCGCGGAGAAAGCCGTCCACGACATCTTCGGCGACACCCACACCATCGCCAACGTCCAATACCTCAAAGGCCCGGACGCCGACTCCGGTGAACTGGCGGTCGCCCTCGACGACGGCCTGCTGCAGATCCTCTGGCCCGGCCAGGAACTGATCAGCGGCTCCACCAACGCCCCCGCCCTCCCTGGCGTCCCCAACCGAAAAGTCGACAACGACGAAGACGCCGTCCGCCAGGCCACCGCCTTCGTCCGCACCCGCTTCCCCTGGGCCCTCAAGGACAGCGAAACCATGGTCTACCCGACCGTCGCCGACGGTCCGGCCCGCACCGTCTCCTGGCGCCAGCGCGTCGACGGCGTCCTGATGCCCATGCGCATGGACGTCGTCGTCGAACCCACCGGCAGGATCTCCGCCTTCACCGCCCGGAACGAAAAGCCCCCCGCCGACCTCCCCCCACACAAGATCACCGAGGAACAGGCCCGCCAGGCCGCAGCCGAACACACCAAGAGCCGCAAGGTGATCGGCTCGGAACTCTTCCTGTCGAAGACCACTGAAGGGCGCTGGGAGATCCGCTGGGCCATCACCTACGCCACCCCCAAGCCCACCGAGGAGTTCCAGGACGGACCCGGGCACGTCACCATCCTCATCAACGCTGTCACCGGGGAGTTCGTCGACACCACCTACTGAGAGCCCCGACAGCCTCAGCCCGAGCCTGCCGGAAGCAGGCAGAAGACGGCCCAGCTACGCGACAACCACCCCACCTCGCCTCCGCTCCCAGCCCGTTGTGTGACGGAGCGGGGGAGGGCGGTGAGGGCGCGGATGTCGGGATCGGGCGGCGCTGGTTGGGGCTGCACGATGCAGTGCCTGCAGCTGTGCGGTGGCCGGAGAGCGATGACACCTGAAGCGCTGGCCCCCGCTTCCGGGACCTTGGCCGGGCTTTGGCCGGGTAGTGAAAGGCAGGACGTCGGCGCGGGGCGGTTCCTCTGTCCGGGCCAGGAGCAGCCTCAGCTCGGTTGCCTCCTCTGTACCCGGCCGCCACCATGAGCCCGTTTCCGCAGGCGGTCCTGCTGCGCGCCGCCGTGGTCTGGGCGAAGGGCCGCGGGTTGGCCATCGCCATGTACGGCCCGTACGCGGATGCGGCGCGCGCGGTCTCGGGCCTGCGGCAGGCGGGGTGTTCATCGGGTAGTTCCTCGCGGGTTCTCCTCTGGGCCGGGGTCTCCGGATGCGGGGTTGCGCGGCTAACCCGCCGGTCCTCCACCGTGCCGTCTGCCAGGCAAACGACTCGCGGGAACTACGGCGAGGGCGCTGTCTGGCTGTCTCCGCTGGCCTCTCAAGGGGGCGGAGCACGTCACATGGCCCACTGCGCACGGTTCCGTGCGCCTGGCACCGGAGGAAGCCGTCTATGTCCACTGCCCCGCACAACCACCAGCCCGGCCCGCAGCAGCCCGCACCGGCCCCGTACTCGGCGCCGGTGACGCTGAGCCCGGGAGCACTGGCACTCGTTGGCGTGCTCGCCCTGGCAGGGGCGTTCACCGCCTACCTGGTCCACCAGCACCCCGAGCTGAACGCGCCGGTGGTGGCCGCGGCCACCGTGGGGACGGTGCTGGTGGCTGTCCTTGCGCTGGTGCTGCGCCGCTGACAGGCGTGACGGGCCGGTCGGAGAGGGAAGTCCGTCACGCCGGTCGCCCCATCCTGCCTCCGCGGGACCGGAGCCGCTGATCCGCCAGAGAGGCGGATCAGCGGCTCCGGGAGGTAGCCGGCGGTGGCGGCCCCTTGACCGGGCCCGTGCGCCGACGTCGGCTCGGCTCGTCCGGGTGACAAGAACTCGCAGGAGACCTGGGAGGAGAGCCGGTCCGCCGCCGCACCGGCCCGCGCGGTTGGTCGGTGGGCTTCGGGCTTCTTCCAGGCCGGTGGCTTGAAGATGCGCCGGTGCTGCCGGCCGGCTTGCCTCCGGATGCCCCGGTACTGGATCGGCGGTGGTCTGCAGCGTGTTCGGGAACGGGTTCTGGCACGACTTCCGTGAAGCGGTCACGATTAGTGATCAGTGGGTGTTTCGAGTGCTTGGAGGATCTGTCGTACTTCCTGGCGCCACTGGTCAGCGTCAGCGCTGTCCACCCAGCCGGTTGCCATTTCTGATCCATCCTGGAGAACCCGGTCAAGTGCGAGTTCCGCCGACGCGCGAAGGGAGACTGGCAGTTCGGGCAGCGGTTCCCTGGGGCCGTCGTCCGGGTCAATCACGATGGGGCTGTCCGGGAGGGCGCTGGCGACGAGAGCGCCAGCGGCAACAGCTTCGGCGCCGTCTCCGCCATCGACGCGTTCTCCCGAGTCGGTGACTCGCTGGAATGCCCTTTCCAGCACGTCGATGACCTGCTGGTTGGTGAGTCCCTCAAGTTGATCGACGAAGTCTGCGGCGAGGTCGCTGTCGAACGGGCCGGTTCCCCACGTTCCCATGCATGGCTCCTGATACGGCTGTCTCGGACGAAGGCATGGTTCCAGGAGCCACTGACATCGGTCATGGGGCGAGGAGGACCCGCTTGCGGAGCAGTGCGAAGCCAGCGCGACCGAACATCTGGCGCTTGAGCATCTTGATCCGGTTGACGTGTCCTTCGACGACTCCGGAGTTCCAGGGCAGGGTCAGTCCGGCGGTGACGGCGTTGCGGTCTCGGTCGATGCCGGCCGCGAGAGTGTGGAGGCTGGGCAGGTCGTCCTGGCGGACGGCGTCGAGCCACTGCGGGAGTCGTTCGCCCTGGCGCTCGGTGAGCATCTGGGCGAAGGACCGGACGTGACCGGTCAGGGCGTCGAGTTCAGGGCAGTTGGCCAGGACGGCCTTGAGCCGGAGCTGTTCGATCTCGGTCAGCGTCTCGGGTCGGCTGAGGATCCATCTCGTCACCACGCGGGGTGCCGGCGGTTGCGCGGTGACCGGCCGTGGCGAGGTGCGCTTCTCTCGCAGGTAGGCGCTGACGCGGCCGTAGCTGCCTCGATAGCGAACTGGACGGCACAACCATCAACACCCTGCTCGACCTGGCCCTGCCGCCCTCCGCGAAGAAGACCGCGGACAGCTGAGAACCCCTGCCCGGCCATACCGACTGTTCTTGAGTTCGCTCAGGAAGAGTTCACGGGGGAGCCGGGCAGGCCTCACGGCGCGACACTGCCGGGCGAGCGCGCTTGGTAGCGTTCGGGTGACAGTCAGTGGTACCGGGGTGCGGCGTCTGGTGCGTGTCGCGTCAGCAGCCGTCAAGCAGGACATCGAAGTCCTCCATCGCACGAGCACAAGGGAGTACCTCAGTTCCATGAGAAAGGCGACCATAGCCGCGGTGTTCGCGGTGATCCTCTCTGTCGCGGGCTGTGCCGACAACGACGCCAGCGGAAACGCTGACGCCAAGCCGGCGTGGCCCCAGAGCCAGGCGCCGCAGGGAACCGACGATGGGGATCCAACGACGCGATCGATCGGCCAGACCGTGACCCTGGATGACACCGAGGGGCGCCCCATGCAGGTCACGCTCACCGGCATCGCCTACCGGGACGCATTCGCCAAGGACGAGACTCTCGCCCTGACCGGCCAATACGCCCTGGCCATCGCCTTCACCATGAAGTCCAAGACCGGCGGCATGCTCGGAGAGCAAACCGACAACCACATCAAGTGGGCGCACGGCGCGGACACGGCCGAGGGCCGGGACTACACGGACGCGCCGTGGCAGGGCTGCATCGACGCCTACACCCCCTACGCCGAGATCGAACCCAACCGTGAGTACCAGGCCATCACCGACATGAACGTGCCAACGAAGGGCGGAACTCTGATCATTGAGGACGCCTACGGTGGCGTCGCCCGCTGGCAACTCCCCGAAACGGACGCAGGCAGCGGTACCGAGCCCGCGACCAGGTACACCACCGAGAACTGCTGAACACCCTGGACACCATGGCCTGGCTTCTGGGCGAGATCCTCGCCGACTGGTCGCAGCGGGCCGCCGGGGCCGTCGCCGCCGACCGTGCGGAAGGGCACGGGCCGCCCGCCACCGCCGACGTCACCCGGGCCCTGACCCCGGTCGTGCTCTCCCTCAAGGACGGGCCGATGCGCGGCAGCCCGCCGCCCCCCTGCGCCCGCGCCCACAGGGAACCGCGGCTGCCCGTGGTCCCTGACGGCAAGAGCCGCCACGGACGGACGGACGTGGCGGTCTGGGTGCCCGGCGGACCGAACGCCGTGATCGAGACCGGCTCCGCACCGACCCCGGCTTCCGCCAAGAAGCTCCTTTTCCTCGCCCGCGATGCCGGTGCCTTCCCGCCGTGGGTCCGCTCCGGAAAAAGGGCAGCATCGAGAAGACCGACGGTGTGATGGTCCTGGACGTCCGTGGCGCCGTGCGGGGTGTGCGCGAGGCGGGAGCCCGACAGGGCCGTTGCTTACGGGGTGCCGCCGGCGCCTGATGCCGTGGCGTTCGGCATGCCGACCTTGCGGCGGTAGCGGCCCTGGGCGGCCTGCTCGGACTCCACGCCGAGCGCGGCGGCGATCTGCTTGAACGTCAGCAACGGTTTGCCGGTGCGGGTGCTGGCCGTACGGGCGGCCAGCAGCAGGGCGGCCTCCAGGTCTTCCAGGTCGTCGCGGGCGACCTGGAGCAGCGCGAGCGCGGCGGCGACGTCCTCCGCGCGGTCCTCGGGCATGTCCGTGACGCCGGCGGTCTCCCGCCAGCGCGGGTCGGAGGCGAGCAGGCGGCGGGCCTGGTGGGCGTGGACCGCGTGCAGCAGCACCGGCACCGACGCCTGCGGCGTACGGTCCCGGACCTCGGGCAGGGCGCTGGCGTAGGCCTCGGAGAGCCGGGCGAGGAGCCCGGCCTGCTCCTCGTCCATCACGTACGGGACCGGCCGGGGCGCACGGGGTGGCTTGTCGGTGTTCGTCATGCCCCTCACCCTCCCCGCACAGCACCACGCTGACAACGCCTCGCTGTCAGCGCGGCGTTGCGTTTTGGGGGGCGTACAGGCGCGCATCCCGCGGGCTCGCCTGTTCCAGTCCGCCTTCCTCAGCCTTTCCTGCAGGACCGATCCGTTCAGCTGCCGAACGACGGTGAAAGGAACAGCAGGCACACCGTCCGTGCGTCTCGGCCTGGTCGACGGCCAGCTGGAACAGACCGCCCAGACGGGAGCGGCGCCGCTGCCCGTCGGCGCAGGCGGCGCTCAGCAGCGCGCCGCTGGACAAGATCCGTTCGCTTCCGGTGGCCGCAGGGCCAACGGCGGATCCGGAGACGCTGTCGAGGAACACCACCGAGAAGAGCCGCGGCACGGCACAGGCCGGCGGAGCCCGCACCGCCGGACAGGCCGCCCGGCCCGGCGCGCGCCCCACGGCGGGGTGCACCCCCGTACCGCCGCTGTGCCGGCACAACGGCCCGGCAGGCACCGGCCCGGTGACGCTGCCGGAATCGGGCAGTGCCGCCCGTCCGGCCGCGTGGAAGCATCAGGCCCGCCCGGGGGGCCGAGCACATCAGGGCGATGCCCCTGCGGGTGAGGAGCGGCACAGGCACGGGGCGGGCGGATGGCGAAGACGAGAAGCAAGAGCATGCGGGCACGGCGGGCCGCCCGGCGCAGAAAGACCGCGGCCGCACACCGGGGCGGACACCGCGCTCCGGCCGCCGCATACCGGGCGCCGGCGGGCAGCCGCGCCGATCTGGAGCACCAACTGCGCCGGGCGCGTAGTCGGCGGACACCGCCCGGCCGGATCAAACGGGCCCTGTGGTGGTGCATGGCCGCAGCCCTGCTGGCCGGAGCGGCGACCACCGGCACCTTCACCGCCTCGGCCGCCGGCTGGGCCGGAACCCCCGGGACACTGACCGCGCGGGAATGCCATCAGAAGTCCAACGGCAAAGGCGGACACAGCACGGTGTGCTCCGGGGTGTTCGTCTCCGACGACGGCCACTCCACCGACCCGCGGGCGAGCATGGTGTGGCACGGCGGCGAGGCGGGCGACACCGTACGGGTCCGCACCGTGGCGCCGGGCGGCTACCAGCAGCAGGGCGTCGACGAGGTGGGGCTGCTGGTGACACTGACCGGCATACTCGCCCTGTCCGGTACGGTGTGCGCCTTCACGGGCCTGCCCGGCACCGGCCGGGACCGGCTCGCCTCCCACCTGCCCGACCGGGCCTTCGCCCGCTACGTGAACTGGCAGACCTGACCCCTCCCCGGCCGCCGCGCGGACAGCCCGGACCGGGGCGCGCCATGCGGCAAGACCCGCACCGGAGACGGAAGAAACCATCGCCCCCTGGCCGCGCCGCGGCCGACCGCCCAGGAGAAAACCCCCGGGGGAGAGGCGGCCGCGGCTCACTCGGGAGCGGGCTCGAGATACGCGTCCAGGCCGAGCTCGGCGTAGGAGGGCTGCTCGCGCTCCAGCTCCCACACGGCGCGGTCCGCGGCGCGCACCACCTCGGCCAGCATGTCGAGCGTGGCCAGCACACGGCCGGCCCCCAGACGGACTCTGCCGCCCACCTCGGAGCGCTCATAGCTCTCCAGCCCGCTCTCGGCCTGATCGTCGCGGAACTTCTCCACCAGCTTCTGCGAGCGCAGCTCACCGTTCTGGTGGGTCAGCAGGTGCCGCAGATCCCGGGCCCACCTGACAGCGTCGGTGTCGACGACGGTGCCCAGCGCCCGGTGCGCCTTGACCAGGGTCGACCAGGGCGGGGACTGATAGTGCCCCGGAGTCTCCAGCCGCAGCGCGCGCCGCCGGCCGCCGACCGTGACCCGGAAGCGGCGGGTGAGTTCCAAGACGGCCTTCTCCAGATACACCTCGAACGCGCTCACGCCGTTGCGGACCACCAAGGACTCCGTCATCCAGGCGTAGGAGGACGGCCACAGCCCGCCCACGGCCCGGTCGAACACCTCGACGTGCTCGTCCCCGTCGTGCCGGTCGGGATCGAAGAACTGGTTGGCGGTCTCCAACGCCTTCCTCTGCTCGCGGTCGTAAGCCTCCGCCGACCAGCGGGCGGAGAGAACCAGGAAAGCCCGGTTCTCCTCATCGGTACGCCGCCAGTCGAAGAACGGCCTGCTGAACATCCCGGTGCTCTCGTCCCACCTCACGCCGGTAAGCGTAGAAGCGGCAACTCCCGCGCGCCGCTGACTTTCCGCCGTGTCCGCCCCCGGAGGGCACGAGGGGGCCGCGCCCCGGCGCACTGTCACAGGCTCCTGCAACGATGAAGCTGTCACCCGGCGGCAGGAGACACCAGCACTCTCCTGCCGCAGAGAGCCGTGCCGGAACACACACAGGAGCAGCGGTGGAGAACTTCAAAGTCGAGTGGACCGACATCCACGGCGCCCCCCGCCGGTCGGTCGTCTCTTACAGCAGGACCTGCGCGGCCGAACGCGTCGCCGAACTGAAAGAACAGGGTCTGACCGACGCGAAGGCGGTACCGGTCCCGCCCGGCCAGTAACCGACAGCCCCCGGCGGCCGGCACCCTGTGGGAGGCCCTGACCGAGGCCCACTACGACACCGCCACCAACCGGTGGCGCCTCCAACTCGACGACACCGGCCTCGCGGGTCTGGCCCACGCCGTGCACCTGGAGGCACTGGCCGGACAGGTCACCGCCCGCAACCGCCTCCACCGCGCCTGCGGCCTCACCCACCACCCCATCCCCACCACCCCGGCCCCCTGACCCCCGCCCTGCCTGCCCGCGCCAACACCATCGAGGACAACCGGCCATGAGCACCCACAACCACAGCGCATACGCCCCGCCCATCGGCGGGATGAAGCACACCCTTCCCGAGCTGACCGACCCCTGCCGCCCGCCCGGCGAGCGCACCTACCCCGAGCACGCCTACCCGGCCGCCGGGGAAGCCCGGTGCCGCCGCTGCAACGCCACCGAGAACAACCACTCGTGAGCGGCATCGACGCCCCGGCCACCACCAGGCAGCCGGGCGGCCCGCCCCGCTGCGCCACAGACCACGAACACAACCGGCGGGTGCGCGCCCGCCTGGCCGAACTGGCCGCCCGCCACGGCATGACGGCCGAGGAAGTCCTCCAGGACATCAACGCCCGCCTGGCCGCCGGACAGCCCCCCACCTCCGAGGCGCCGCCCGCCCCGGCGGCACACCCCGCCCCGCGGCCCAGCCCACGCGTGGTGGCCCACCGGCCCGCCGACGACACCTGGGGCGTGACCGGCGTGGCGTACGACGGCCCCCCGGCCGCACCCCGCCGCCCCTGCGCAGGCGCAGAACCCTGCCCATGGCGCCGGGACGCCCCCCGCGGCCAGTTCCCGCCCCAGGCCTTCCTCCACTCCGCGCCCGGCAACCGCACCGGCGGCCCCACGGGCCGGTTCGGCTGCCACGCCGGCACCCCCGCCCGGCCCCTGCTCTGCGCGGGCTGGCTCCTGGCCGGGGCCGACGGCAACCCCGACGTGCTGGACCTGCTGCGCTCCGGCGCGCTGCCCACGCCCCAACTGCCCGACGGGACGACCGTGTACGGCAGCTACGCCGAGATGGCCGCCGCCAACGGCGTCGACCCCGCCCTGCCGGCCCTGTACCCGGGCGCGGCAACGGCGAGTGAGGAGGAGGACTTCGTTGCGATGAACGCCCTCGCCGACGGGCGCGAGGAACCGTCCCGGAGCGACTGAGGCGACAACACCGGCGGACAGCCTCCGGGGCGGGGCGCTCGACTCGAGTCCGCTCGGCCCGTGTGCAGGATGCCGATGCCCCCGCCGTCCAGGCCGCCGGCCCCGGAATGCTCCGCAGCAGCCCCGTAGATCACCGCGCAGCATCCGCGTTCCGGCGCTGACGGCACCGCTCGGCGGCGGCGTTCGGACGCCCCCGCCGCCAGCGCTCCGCCCGTTCCTTGACCCGTCCGCACCTCCGATGGCAAGGCTTCAAGCCGACTGGCGCTTTCGAAAGCAAGGACGCGGACCGTGGGCGGCCCTGCCCCGCCGGGGTGTGCCTGGCAGGCCGGAGCACCCAGGCCCGCACCGGCCGCGCAGCGGCCCGTCCTCTGGCCGCCCTCCGGCGGCCGGCGTGCCCTGCCCGGCGCGCGGCAGCACACCGGGGCGCCCAGACCGGGCCCGCCCCCCAGGCGAAGGAGAGTGCTCTGCCCGGTTCCCTCGTCGGGGGGAACCCTCCCGGCTTCCGGCCCCGCACCAGAGCGGACGCTGCCATCCTCAGCGGCCATGACCTCCCAGCCGACGACGCCGCACGACCACGCCGAGCGTCTGGCCGCCCACGCGGCCGCCGGAGCACGCCGCGACGGCCGCGTAGGCGCGGTCGCCGCGGTCAACGACCGGCTGCGACGCCCAGGAGCGGTACCCCGCCCCCTCCACCACGACCCGGGCCGCGCCCTGTGGCGGGCGGCCGTCAACCGCGTGCTGCGCGACCACGGCTGGCCCGAGGCCGCCGACCACGAGTTCCACCCTGCCCCCGACCGCTCCCTGCCCACCACCCCGGCCCGGCCGGACACCCCCGCCCACCGCCCCGACCCGTGGCGGTGGACCACCGCACACGCCATCTCCCGCGCCGCCTGCCAGGGCACGGTGCACCGGGTGGTCTTCGACCGCGGCCGCATCACCCACCCCGACCACCCCGACGGCACCTGGCAGACCGCCGCCTGCCACCGCTCACCCCACCTGCGCGCGGTCAAGGACGCCCAGGACGCCGCCGGGCCCCTGCGGTACTTCACCCCCACCTGGTTCACCGACCACGAGGTCGAAACCGTCCCCTGGGAGGAGGCGGCGATGCACTGGGGACCGGTCCCCGACCTGCACCCCGACGCGGACGACGACCGGTTCTGCCAGCGCCGGGCCGCCACCCGCCACGACGACGACCTGCACGAAGCGGTCTTCCCCCCGGTACAGCACCTGGTCCTCCACGACCCGCTGCGCCCGGACCTGACCGGCATCACCGCCGGCCGCGGCACCGGCCTGCCCGACGGAGCCTGGTGGCAGGCCCCGGGCACCCTGCACCTGACGGTGTGCCTGTCGGCATGGTGGCCGCTGGAGGTCGCCGCCCGCCCCTGGCACCACATCCAGTCACTGACCGCCCTGGACGTCCTGGCCTGGGACCTGGAGCGATGTGCCCCCCACCAGATGCTCCTGCTGGACTGGACCGACGACCCCGCCGCCCGCCTGCTGCACCAGCTGGGCCCCTGGGTGGAGGAGACCGGCGGCCCGCTGGCCCCGGTCCTCCTGCGCGCCGAGGTCACCGACCAGCCCGACGGCACCTGGCACATCACCGCCGAACTCGACCGCACCCCGGTGACCGCCCCCTGACCTCCCGGGGCCTGCCGCCCCGGGCCCGCGCAACCGCCCCGACCCGGACGGACACCCCCGCCGCACCGGCCGGTGCCAACCGGTGTGCTGGGCCAGGATGGGAGCCGTGGACGCCGACCGATGCAGCCCTGCCGAGGATCTCCTGTACTGGCGCGGAGACCTGCCCGAGCTCCTCCGGGCGGCCCAGCGCCACAGGACGTCGACTCCCGCCATCTTCACCCGCGGCCACGCCGCCGCCGCCCTGGAGAAGACCCTCGCCGGACTGGCCGGCCCGGGCCAGCTCACCGCCTGGGCCCAGGCGGTGCACTTCCAGGAGGAAGTCGACATCGACGAGGCGCACCAGGACCTGCTGACGCAGTTCCTGCTCGAGATCTCCACCCCGGAGCTGTTCGAACCGGTCACCGCCGAGACCTGCCGACGATGGCTGCACCGGATACGAACGTCCCCACGGAGCACGGCAGACCGGTGACCCGGCCCGGCGCGGTACCGCCTGCCAGCCCTCCCCACTGCCGGACCCCGCACCTGAGGCAGCCGAGGTGCGGCAGCAGCGCCCCCACGGCCTTCTGGCCCAGAGACTGGAGGAGATCACCGCGCCGGGGACGGCGTGGCGCGACAGCACCGGGAACTGGTAACCCTCGCGGCGGCGCCCACCGCGCCGTGCGGCACCACCGCCGTCGACGCCCCGTCGTGCCGCAGACCCCCCGACACCTCTGCGGCCGGGTGAATGGACACAGCCTCGGGGTGGCAGGATTTTCTCAGCGCACTTACGCCGACCGCGCACCCGGAGGGGGAGGGGGCTTCTTGGACGTCCTTGCCAAGCTGCTGGGCAGGGAACCGCCCTACAGCGACTGGCCCAAGAGCTACGACAGCTTCTGCGGCGACATGGCCAAGGCCGCCGGCGTCGCGGTGGCACGGGTCCGCTGCCACCGCAACACCTGGGCCTACCTCCAGGAGAACGTCCCTCAGGACACCGAGACGACCATCACCGGCACCGAACGAGGCCTCAGCGCCGCGTTCAAGCCGCCCGCCCAGGACGAGATCACCTCCGAGGAGGATGGACTGGTCACCGTGCCGCTGTCCGGCACCACCCTCGCGGCGGTACTCAGCTGGTGCCACAACATCCAGCCCAACACCCTCGGCAGCCCCTGGACCGCCCTGGACCGGTCGATCGCCCGCCGCGTCGGCGCCGCGATCTCCCAGGCCCTGGACCACGTGGTTCCCTCCTCCGACGCGAACGGGCCAACGGCCGTCATCTACCTCGACGACCGCATGACCGCCAAGGACGCCACCGCATAGGCACTGGTGTGCTCCGCCCTGGCCCATCATGGGGCGGGTGACGATGCCTTCCCCGGACGAAGTCGAGGCCGCGCGTACTTTGGCGGGCGGCTGGACCCGTGATCAGCTCGCCGCCTGGGGCGTGCCCTGGCCGCCCCCGAAGGGCTGGAGGCAGCGCCTGGCCGACCAGTGGCACGCCGCCCAGCAGGAACCGCACCGGAACGCCGCACCCTCGGGGCCCGGTGGGGGAGAGAAGCCCGCAGCCGCACCTGGCACGGGTGTGGTCCGGGTGCCGGGGCCGGAGGCGGACTGGCAGCCCGCGACCGTTCCGCCGTACCACGTGGGCAACAACCCCGTCTCCCAGGTGAGCCCGTGGCAGTACGCGGCGAGCTTCTACCGGATCGTCGCCGGACTGACACCGCCGCTGGAGACGGTCGCGGCCCGGCTGCGCCTGGAAGTGGAGCGCACCTGGGAGGAACTGGGCGAGGTGGATGTGGCCCTGTTCCGCATCCAGGGCACGGAGTTCGCCCTCAGCCGGTTCGCGCACCGCCAGGATCCCCACCTGTTCGTGTGGCTGAACCGCTCACAGCGCGACATCGAGACGGCCCTGGACCTCCTCCTCGGCACGCTCGGGGTGGGACGCGAGGCCGTGGCCTTCATCGAGGACCAGGAGGGCGACCCGTCCGGCACGCCCGGCTGACCCCTTCCCGTCTCCGGCAACGCACGGCCACGGGGGCCACAGCGGACGGCTTGCGGCGGCAGGAGCCCTGGCCCCGCACACCGCCTGACCACCACCGCCGGGCCCCGGCCACACTCCACCCCACAGCACACGGCCACAACGGGGCGGCCCCCCGCCGCCCGCCCCGCCCCGGGCCGCCAACGCCGGGCGGCGAGACCGATACCCCACAAGTACGGTCCCCCGCTCCCTGGCCCTGCTGTGGGCAACGGCCGGACACCGGGCCGAACCCGGCCTCTAGGCTGTGGCCGTGCGGAACACCAAGGCGTTCAAGGAAGCCGTTGCCCAGACACTCGCGGAGCTGGCCCGCCAGGGGGTGACCCTCGCCCCGGCGACCGTGGAGGACACCATCGAGCAGCAGATCACCACCATCTCCGGGCGGCTCGGCATCCAAACGCGCTCCGCCTGGCGCTACTTCGACGCCAAGAGCACAGCCGACCGCCTGGCGCAGAGCCTGTCCTCCCACGAGCACAGCAGCAACACGGGTGTGGGGCAGGCCCCGATGCCGCCGATCGACAACCCCGAACTCGCCCTGGTCCTCGCCGGGGTGCCGGACTCCCTGGCCCAGACCGGCGGCGACCTGTACGCGGTCATCATCAACGTGGCCGTCAACGCCTGGATGGCCGGCCACATCCACGGCGAGGACGGCTGCCCCGGATGCGACGGCAGCCGCGGCCCGGCCGGACACGACTGGGAGGCCCGGATGCGCACCATCACCGAGATGCAGCCGGACATCACCAAGTGGTTCGACCGCGGCGTGTGGACCCGCGCCGTCAACGACACCGGCTTCACCGTCACCCGCCGCTGACACAGCCCGCAGCCTTGGCCTGTCCGGGGGGCCGGAACGAACTTCATCCACCCCACCGGGAACCGCCGGCACCCTGGGGGCAACCGGACCCGCGCCACCCGGGGCCGGGCCGCCGGGGGAAGCGCACCATGCTGCGCGGCCCCGCCCAGGTCCTGGGCGCCCTGTGTGATACGCAGCCGGAGCACGGCAGGGCATTCCGGCCCACGCCCGCCTGACCCCGCCCGACAGAACTCTCTGCCCCGCTCGCTCTCACCGGCGGGCCCGCCGATGGCCGCCTGCTGCTCGTGGCGCGGGCCGGCACCGCGAAGGCGGACTCGCCGCCGGTCAGGCACTGCCTGACGCGGACACCGTCCTGCGCGAAGGGCCGTGCGCAGGTGCTCAGCCTGGCGGCTGAGCACGGCGAAGGTGGGCGCCTCCGGGATGCGAGCACGCCGGTCGCAGAGCAGCTACGCGTCGCCGTCCTCGTCGTCGCCGGGCCGTTCGAGGTCCTGGTTCAGCGCACGCAGCAGGGCGTGGGCGAGGAGGATCGCCGGCAGAACGAACTCCGGACGGTAGGTGTCGGGCGAGGCCTGGTGCGCTCCGAGGTGGCGGTTGAAGGTGTCCTGAGTGGCGCCGGGTCCGAAGGCGTTCCGCATGCCCGCCACCACCAGATAGTGCTTGAACTGCAGCAGCGTGAGATCGCCCCAGTCCTCCGCATCGTCCAGGGCACTGCCGATGGTGCCGTGATGCCCGGCCCTCGACGGGTAGGCCACCTGGGGGAAGGAACGCCGGATCCAGGCGTTGCCGTGCCTGCTCATCGCACTCTCGAGGACGTTGCCCGCCAGGGCCTGGGCGCCCTCGCCGAAACCGGCCCGCGCGGTGCGGGTGGCGGCGCTCAGGATGGCGACCATGCCGGTGAGTTCGGGATGGGTGACGATCCGGAGGCTGGCGTCGATGTCGTCGAGAACGTCGTCGCGGCGTTCGGCCAGGAGGGCGTAGCGCTCCTGGCGCGTCCCGAGGGGGAGCAGGGCTTTGACGATCCCGGTCCGTGGTGCCCACGCCAGGGACAGTCCGTCGTCCCCACCCATCTCCAGGATGGTGCGGAGCTCCTCGGTGTCCAGACCACCAAGGTTGGCGGGCAGGAAGAGGGCCGCTGTCGCTGCGAGTCGTTCCAGCAGTGCGCGGGGGAGCGACACGCTGCGCACGACGTCGTTGATGCGGCTGTGCCAGTCGTAGATGTCGCTCAGGCTGCTCTGGAGTGCCAGGACGGGCTCGGTAACCGCCCGGTACTGTCGTTGGGCGTCCAGCGCGACCTGATAGACCGTGCCCGGCCCCATGACGCTTTCGACGGTCCGGCGGGCGGACTCCAGCATCCGGATGTGACGGCGGGCGGGCTCAAGCGCCTTGTCGACGGAAGTGAGCCAGGCCGAGGTCTGCCTGAACTGCTCCATGATGCCGGGCAGGTCGCTGCCGGCGCTACGGGTCTGGCGCGGCCCCGCTTCCCGGCCGAAGCCTTCTCCGCCGTCTTCTGCGCCCGGGGTGTCCTCGTCGTTCATACCCTCATGATCCCGATTCCGCCACGGGCGGGCACCGGCATTTGCAGATGCTGTGCCCTGCACAAGGCGCCGGTGCTGGCCGCACCGCCGATCGACCGGTCATCCACGTCGATGGTTTGGGCCCCAGCCACCGGCGCCGCCCCGTACTCAAGGACACGTACTGCCCAGCACGCCGTCGGCAACGAGCACCCAAAGCCGGTGCGGCCGGCCGCGGACCGGTGCCACACTTCCGGGATGTACACCAGCTCCGCCGACCTGCCGTGGCCGGTGCCGGACCCGCGGGCCCGGCACTGGGCGGGCCAGTTCTCCGACATGCACACCATCGTCGAGCCGCTGAAGGTCCCCCAGAGCCTGCCGGTCAATGTCCAGCGGCTGTTCGAGACATGCCGGGAACTGCTCCGCTTCAGCTACTACCACCTGGAGTTCGGCCCGGCCGCCGTCTACACCTCGATCACCGCGGTCGAGGCCGCCCTGAGGGAGCGCTACCAGGGCCGCAACCTCAACGAGATGATCGGCACGGCGCTGGCCGACGGAACCCTCACCGCCGAGCAGGCCGACCGGCTGCACGCCGGGCGGCAGATCCGGAACCGGTATTCACACGGCCGGACGATGCACCCGGCCATGGCCATCCCCTTCGCTGTGCAGCTGGTGGCGGTAGCACTGGAGGTAGTGGCGCTCCTGGATACGAGCGACTCCGGCGAAGACGTCGGCACGCACCCGGCCTGAATGCTGTCGAGGAGCCCCAGGGAGAGTACGACAGGCTTCCCCGATACCCGCGCAGGCGCTGCCTGGCCCAGGTCAGCGGGGTTCTGGGTAGCCGTCCAAGCCGAGTGGCACCGGGGCCAGCGGCCGGTCGTCGCCACTTCGACGGCAGATGCGGTAGTGCTCGCCGCCGGCGGGGCGGAGCACCACGCGGTGCCCGGCGGCACGCCCGGCATCGAGCGCGGCGAGCGCGGCGTGGCCGTCCTCGGCGGTGACGCGGGGGTGGAAGACGATCACGGGGCCGATGTCCAGGCCGCGCCCGGCCACCGTCACGGGGTACTCGCCGGTGACCACGCGGACCGACCGCGGCTCGCCCCCGAGCAGGGACCGCAGATCAGGGCCGTCCTCTCCGCTGAGGGTGATGGTCAGGGTGCGGGCGAAGGGCAGGGCCACGCAGTGCCCCTCGATGACCAGCCGCGCGGCGCGCACGGTGACCCGCTCAGCTGCCGATATCTCCTCGGGCAGGGGGAAGTACTGCTCGCAGTGCCGCTGGAGCACCTCCATGTCCTGCGCGTACAGCCGCAGCTGCTCCACCTGCGCCACCACGGCGGCGTCCTGGCCGGGGGACAGGTACCCGGACGCCGCGGTCCTCCCCTCGGCCCGGACGGCGAACGCGCCTCCGGCCAGCACCCGCCGGTACAGCCCCAGCAGCTTCAGGGCCTCGGCCGGATCGGCCCCGGCCAGATCACCGGAGAAGACCATCTGCATCGCCGCCCCCTCGTAGGGCAACAGCAGCCGCAACCGGCCCCGCACAGGTCCACCTCCACCGAGCGGCCGATACTGCCGGCCCCCAGCGGCTGCGCCCACCGCGTCGTGCGGCACCACCGCCGTCGGCGTCCCGTCGTGCCGCAGGCCCCCGACGCCTCTGCGGCCGGGTGAACAGACCCCACCGAACCCCTTCTCCGCCCGCTATGGGCACTGCCGTAGCGGGCGGAGAAGGCAGGGCCGCCCCCCCCGACACCGGACACCCGACGGTCACACACGGCTCCGGCGCTACCCAGTGGCGATCACCGCGTGCAGGCAGTCGTCGCAGGCGGATTCCTCGCCGACCGCAGCAAACGGCTTCTCGCAGCGGGCGCACTCCCGCACGCCAGAGACGGTCTCACCGCAGTGAAAGCACAGATCGACCGGGTTCTCGGGGCCGGCCGCGGTGAGCACCGTACGCACCAGAGCCTCGACGTCGCAGAGCGGGCACCAATACACCGGATCCAGCCCGCCGGAAACCGCCGACCACGTGGTGCGGCCGAGGACCTCGTACGCGTAGGCCAGCGCGATGTCTTCAGGCCCGCGCCGCTGGTGGCAGTAGAGACAGGAGCCGCCCTCCCCGGCCCCGACGACCAGAGCGAACTGGCCGCACTCCCAGCACACGACGGTACGGGACGTCACAGGGCCGAGACGGGGACGCAGCCGCCGCATCCGCGCCGCGACGTAGCCGCGAATCTCGTCGAGCCCTTCGCGGATCCAAGCCAGCGACGCGGCGGCATCCCCGCCCGGCGGGCCGATACGGGGCAGCAGCTCCGAGTCCACGAAGTGCATCAGGAACTCCAGCACGCTCACGGCGTTCGCCCCGATCACGTACCGGTTGACCTTGGCGTCGTGCGGGCGGCCGTAGTGCTGGAGCTGGTTGCGGAGCCTGGCCAGATCCTTGAGGTTCTTCTCCTCCTTCGGGCCGATGGCGACGCCCGCGAGGTTGACGAGGCGGGTGACCGTCTGGTCCACGGTGCAGCTGTCCAGGCTGCCGTCGTCCAGCTTGCTGTACTTGGCATCACCGGGGTTCTTGAACACCAAGCTCCAGTGCTCCAGCTCCAGCCGGTACTTCAGCAGGCACTCCACAGCGGCCTGCAGGTGCACCACGGCGTACTTCAGCTCCCGGCGGCCGACCTCCTCACCGCGCAGGTGATCGACCACGCTGACCAGATAGTCCAGGCCGTTGTCCAGCGGCGGGTAGTGCACCTCGGCGGCCAACTCCCCGCCGTCCACGGTGAGCGCGGCCTGCCCGGCCGGCGCCGCGCCCTTCTTCCCATCCCTCACAGCAGGAGTGCCTCCCTCTCGTTCCCACCAACCTGGCGGCTGACGGAACATCATGCCGTCCGCCACGAACTCTCGGCAGGCCATGCCCCCTTCCCTCCCAGGGGCGCACAGCCACGGCGGCCGGACGCACCGCATCACTCAGCGCACCCGTCTACGCTCGGCACCTGCTCGCGCTCAGGTCGTCGGCGCCCCGGCGCCCGGCTCCGGGGCGCGGCCGCCAAAGGGGCTGCGGGAGAGCTGCTTCAAAGACGGGGGCCGCCGCGCCCCCCGGGGGCTGATGGTGGAGTTCATCGACATCGACTATCTCGAGCTCACCCACTAGGCTTCCGCATCTGTGTTCGATTCCTTGAGAGCTTGCGGAAAGAAGACGGAAAGACTCGTGGCTGATGGTTGGATGGCCGGTGTCCGCACATGCCGCGGATCGTTGGGCACAGCGCACCGCACCACCTTGACGGGGCGCGGTTCGTCAGCAGGAGGTAGTCGGTGAGCGACCGAAGCGCGATCGAGTGGACCGAGGCCACCTGGAACCCCACCACCGGATGCGACCGCGTCTCGCCCGGCTGCGACAACTGCTACGCCCTGACCCTGGCCAAACGACTCAAGGCCATGGGAGCACCCAAATACCAGAACGACGGCGACCCGCGCACCTCCGGCCCCGGCTTCGACGTCACCCTCCACCCCGACTCCCTCACCGTCCCCTACGGCTGGAAGAGCCCGCGGGTGGTGTTCGTCAACTCCATGTCCGACCTCTTCCACGCCCGCGTGCCGCTGGACTTCGTCCGACAGGTCTTCCAGGTGATGGCCGACACCCCGCAGCACACCTACCAGGTGCTGACCAAACGGGCCCGCCGCCTGCGGCAGGTCTCCGGCAGGCTTCAGTGGCCGGCGAACCTGTGGGTGGGCGTCTCGGTCGAGTCCGAGACCGAACTACCGCGCGTGGACGACCTGCGGCAGGTGCCGGCCGCGGTGCGGTTCCTGTCCTGCGAACCACTGCTGGGCCCGCTGCCGGAGCTGAACCTGGACGGGATCGACTGGGTCATCGCCGGCGGCGAGTCCGGCCCCGGCCACCGGCCGATGGGTCAGGCGTGGGTGACCGGCATCCGGGACGCCTGCCAGGAACAGAACACCTCCTTCTTCTTCAAGCAGTGGGGCGGCCGCACCCCCAAGGCCGGCGGCCGCGAACTGGACGGGCGCACCTGGGATCAGATGCCGCTGTCCGCCGCGGCAGTGTGACTCACCGCCGCGGCGGTTCGACGACCAGGTCCCGGATCTTCTCCCTGTTTCTGCTCACCCCGGTGCTGGGCGTCTTGCCCTGGTGGTGCAGGTGCTTGATGGCCGCGCGGGCGGCTACTTCGGTCACCTGCCCGTAGTAGTCACCGAAGACCTCCAGCGTGTGGTCGACCAATTTGACCGGTCGGCCACAGCGCAGGAGCCGTTCCATGTTCTGGGCCATGGCTGGCACCGCCGCCTTGGCGACCACCTCCGGGTCGGGACGGATCAGCGAAGCGGTGGAGAACAGCACGTCCGGATCTCCCTGTTCCTCTACCACTTCCAACTTCTCCCACCACGCGTCACGGGCCCGGGCGGCTGCGTCGCCGAAGACCCACAAGCCGTGCTGGCGCCAGGTGCCGTACACCAGGTGGTAGACCGGCTTGTGGTGCGGGGCCTTCGCCACCGGCACCGACCGCACCAGCATGCCGGTGGCGGCCGCCAGCCGGCGGGCGTACTCGGCGGCCACCGCCTCGTCCGCATCCGGGGCCGGCTCCTTCCCGGCAGGGAAGAAGTCCCGCCACCACCGGCCCCCGCACACCTCGTCGAACCGTTCCGAGGACCGCTCCACGCCTTTGGCCGACCGGGCGTTGCCGCCCAGACGGCGTACCGCGACCATGCTGAAGTTCATCAAGAACTCCGTCGGCCGCCGGTTCGCCGTCCGGCGCAGCGCCATAGCCTGCGTCAGCCGATGCCAGGGCAGACCCAGCCCGCACGGATCGAGGAACAAAAACAGCGGCAGGCCGGCGGCGGTGCGCAGCACCTCGTCCAGGACCTGGTCGACCTCGCCGTGGTGCACCCGAACGTCCACACCCTGCCCCCGGTAGATCGCGGCGATCTCCTCCAGACGGGTGACCGACTTGCGTTCCCGCTCGGTGAAGAAGCAGGTCCAGCGCAGCCCGTGCCGGGACAGGTGCTTGGAAGCCACCCGCATCGCGATCTCCGCCGACCCGGCCTCGCCGCTTTCGTACCGGCCCTCCCCGGCGTATCCGTCCAGGTACACCACCCGGCCGTCCCGTGAGCCGGTCATCCCGCCGAACTGCGGGATGTACCGCCCCAGAAGACTGTGCTTGAACACGCTCGGCAGCGCTTGCTCCGCCCAGTACGCCCCGCTCGTTCCCGTCGACATGCCAAGCCCCCCTCAGCCCTTCGACACCTCGGTTACCGATGGTGAATGCTTCGTTGTACTGCGTAAAGAGCGCGTCGGGGTGTCACCTCGCCCCCGCGCGCCTGGCGCCTTACGCGGTGCCCGGGCCCGCTGTCCAAAGTGACGCGCTGACCACTTTGTCCTCACCGGCGATGAACGTTGACGGTGACCTGCAGGGTCCCTCCTGCCAACGCGGTCACACCGAGCGTGGCCACCGAAGCGATCTCGTCTGTGCGCCCCACCGCGATAAGGAGCACTATCCCGATCGCCGACATCAGAGCCACCATGCCGGGCAACCATCGAAGGACGCGCGAGAGTCGGTGTCCGCGAGTTACCGCACCATCGTTTGTTGTCTGGTCAACCACTTGTGCTCCACATGCTGCTGGATCTGTAGACCTTGAGCCGGGGACGGTCCTGCTGCAGCGGCACCCTTCGTGTTCCAGAGGGTTCGAGAAACAGGAGCCGTCCCACCGGGGCTCTGAGAAGGTAATGAGAGGGTTCACCTTCAAGCTTCGCTAGCTGGATAGTTGGGCTTTATCCCGGAGACAACGCAGGGTTGTTCGGCGACAACCCGGATAGGGGAACGGCAGACGTGGGGGGAGAATCGAGGCGTCGGGGTCGCCCATGGGCGCCAGCACGAGGTTCGTGTGTGGAGATCAACGAGCTGGTGCACCTCGTCAGATCGTGGCTGGACCATGCCGCGGTGTCGGTTGCGGTCTTACACCATCGGCTGACTCCCGATCATTTCCATGACGGCAAGGTGCCCGAGCTCCGGAAGCTGCGTGACCTGCTGGCGGGCGACGGGCTCGCCTGGGACCTGGTGGAAGCGATCGCGGACGTCTGTTTCCCGCACGAGATGCACCAGGAGGCCACCCGACAGCTCTCCCGGGCGAGAAGCCTGTGGGAAGCCGCGCAGAACGAACCGACCCCCCTGGTGGCCGGGACAAACGAGCCTGCGGTCACCTCCCGGGAACTCATCGAAGCGCAAGAGCGCACCATCGCGGCCTACGAGGAGATGAACCGGGCCAGGCAGGCCTACGAGGCCAGCGAGCGGGGGCGTGCGCAGGCTCTTCAGGTGGCCACCTGGGTCTTTGCCCTGCTGGGTCAGGCCCAGGCCACGATTGCCGACCTGACTCGCCAGATCGACGCGCTGCGTTCCAGGCCCGCCTCCGCCACCGGGGAGCTGGGGATCCTGCAAAAGCGCCTGCAGCGGGCCAAGGACCAGGAACACGGCCTTCGCGAACAACTGAGCCGCGCCGAGCAGGAGCGGGATACCGCCCAACAGGTGGCCGACCACGCCGCGCGCCGCATCCAGGCCCTGGAGGAGGAACTCTCACGCCTGAAGGTGCGCACCGGCCAAGCGCAGGCCTCAACGCCTCCTCCCGGACCGGCGGCCGATCTGTCCATGCCCACAGCCTGGGGCCCCGACCCGGACGATGTGGCTCTGGACAATGTCGACAGAGCCCTGCAGAAGTTCCGCTCGGTCTTGGACCAAGAGCACGAGGCCGTCCAAGAGGCCGCCGACGAAGTGGGCTGGCACGCCACACCGCAGTCCGCCACCGGCCACACGACCATCGTCCCAGGCGAGGTAGTACACCACCACGAACCATCCGCCGCCTCTGCCGCCGGCCCAGCGCATACGGCAGGCGAGTCGCCTGCCGCCGGAGGGTTGTCCGGGACAACCTCGAACAACCTCCAAGAAGGTCGCGCTCCAGGGGACAGGTCACCCGTCCTGGCCCGAGAAGCCAAGTGGCAAAACCACATGCGGTTCGCGAGTGCAGCCAGCCGCCGCATCGCCCGCGGCGTCGATCTGGACGAGACCGTGCTCGGGCTGTGCCGTGCCAGCGTCCCGGCGTTCACCGACGAAATCCTGGTCTATCTGCGCGATCCGCTGCCGGTGGGGGACGAGCGGCCCACCGGGCCCTTCCTGCTGCGGCTGCGCCGTACCGACCGGCTGGCCGACCATGACGTCGCCCCGGCCTCCGCCGACGGTGACCCCTCCGAGACCAACGAGCGTGCCATGCCGGTGCTCGTCGGCCCACCAGAGAGATCCTTGTCCGGGGTCCCGGAGATGATCGAGGTA
Organism: Streptomyces shinuiensis; assembly: GCF_043660855.1. Classification (NCBI taxonomy): domain Bacteria; kingdom Bacillati; phylum Actinomycetota; class Actinomycetes; order Kitasatosporales; family Streptomycetaceae; genus Streptomyces; species Streptomyces shinuiensis. The sequence goes on from NZ_JBIHML010000001.1 coordinate 5,818,494, forward strand.
CGCGGCGGCGGCCCCCTCGCGGAGGTGCTGCGCGGAGTACGTCCCGTACTAGGCAGCTCAGCCGTCGGATCGGCAGCGCTGACTGAGCTGCTCAGCTCCCACAACTCCAAGCATCTGGGGCCACACGTCATCCTCGCCCCGCTGCGGGGCCGCCGCCGGGTCATCGGCGCGGCCGTGTTCCTGCGCCGCACCGACCGGGCCGCCTTCGAGGGCGACGACCTGCTGGTGGCCGCGCAACTGGCCACCCAGACCGCGCTGGGCGTGGACAAAACAGTGCTCTACGGACGCGAGACGTACATCGCCGACGAACTCCAGCGCACCATGCTCCCCAACGAGCTGCCCCATCCCACCGGGGTGACGCTGGCCAGCCGCTACCTCCCCGCTTCTCAGACAGCTCGGGTGGGCGGCGACTGGTACGACGCGATACCGCTGCCCGGCGGCCGGGTGGCCCTGGTCGTCGGCGACGTCATGGGCCACTCCATGACCTCCGCGGCGATCATGGGCCAGCTGCGCACCACCGCCCAGACCCTGGCCGGACTCGACCTGCCGCCGCAGGAGGTGCTGCACCACCTCGACGAGCAGGCCCAGCGCCTGGGCAGCGACCGCATGGCGACCTGCCTGTACGCCGTCTACGACCCCGTGGCCCACCGGATCGTGGTGGCCAACGCCGGGCACCCGCCGCCGGTGATGCTGCACCGCGACGGCCACGCCGAGGTGCTGCGCGTCCCGGCCGGAGCCCCCATCGGGGTGGGGGGCGTGGACTTCGAGGCGGTGGAGCTGGACGCCCCGGCCGGCGCCACCCTGCTGCTCTACACCGACGGCCTGGTGGAGTCCCGCCACCGGGACGTGTGGACCGGGATCGAGCAGCTGCGCGAGAAGCTCACCGACACCGCCGGGCTGACCCGCCCCGACACCCCGCCGCCGCTGGAACCGCTGTGCGACGAGGTGCTGGACATCCTCGGCCCCGGCGACCGGGACGACGACATCGCGCTGCTGGCCGCCCGCTTCGACGGCATCCCGCCCAGCGACGTGGCCTACTGGCACCTCGACCCAGACAACCGAAGCGTGCCCAAAGCCCGTCGCCTGGCGCGGTGCGCGCTGGAGCGCTGGGAGCTGACGGATCTGATGGACTCGGTGGAGCTGCTGGTCAGCGAGGTGGTGACCAACGCCGTCCGCTACGCCGAGCGGCCCATCACGCTGCGGCTGCTGCGCACCGACATGCTGCGCTGCGAGGTCGGGGACGACGTGCCGCAGCTGCCCAGGCTGCGGCAGGCCAGGGCGACGGACGAGGGCGGCCGGGGCCTGTACCTGGTCAACCGGCTGGCCCGGCGCTGGGGCGCGACGAGGCTGAGCACCGGCAAGGTGGTCTGGTTCGAGCTGGACCTTCCTTTTCGGCCTCGTGCGCGATAACGACCTCATGCCTGCTGAAGTGCGATTGGTGGTGTTTGCCGTCTTCCGGTCGGTCCTTCAGAAGCGCGGGAGGCGTCGGCCGGCTACTGCAAGGGCGGGCCGCCTGCCAGGCTGCCCGGCCCGAACACCGGGCGGGCCCGGTCATCGCGGCCGTGCGGCAACGGCAGACCAAGGCCTGCTGGAGCAGCGCGATGCCGCCTTCGCTTGGAGATGGGCAGTGGAGTACTGAACTTGAATTCGTGATGTCGGTCAGTCGTTGAGAGTCAGGCCGGTGCCGGCGAGGCAGCCGTCGACCACGTCGAGCCGGTACTGGACCTTCTCCTCGGCGCGCTCGGGGTAGGCCGCGAGGCCGTGGCCTTCATCGAGGACCAGGAGGGCGACCCGCCCGGCTGACCCCTTTCCCGCCTCCGGCGGCGCACGGCCACAGGGCCCCGACCCTTTTTGAGGGCGGCCCTGCGCAGCAAGGCCTGCCCCCAAAGCGCTCGCAAAGCCCGCAGACCACGATGGCGTGGGACGACCAAGGCACCACTCCGGCCTTCGCCACTACGGCCGGGCCGATCGAGGAGGTCAGTGCACTGCTGCGGTCTCCAGTGGCTGCCAGTGGGGGCCGTCCGGGTCGCCGCTCCACATCCACTGCTCGTGTTCGGTGCGGGTGAGGCCGAAGTCGTACAGCCCCGGCGCCCCGCGCTCCTCCCACACTGTCCAGGCGCGCAGTACTTCGTCGGCCAGGCGGCGGGGGCCGCCCTGGCGGGCCACTACGCCCGCACCCGGGCCGGCGTCGGTTCCCGCGCGGGGGGCGAGGGTGGCCCAGGAGGTGTGGCCGTCGTGCAGCCACGCGGTCACTCCGCCTCTGTCGCCGGTTTCGGTGGTGATGTGTACCTCGGGCAGAAGTACCCGCAGGGCGAACAGCAGGTGCCCGCCCTCCGGCCCGGCCAAGGCATCCAAGGAGCGGGGGAACGGCCCCTCCACCTCCAAGGGATGCCGGTCGCGGATGCGGTGGAACGGGGCGCCCTGGCCGGTGCCGCGGGCGGGCATGAACATTCCCAGCCCCTGCATCCACCCCGACGCCGCCCGCCCACCGTCCGCGACGGTGAGAGCGACGTGCCCCAGCCGCCCCCAGGGGGTGACGATCCGCCCACCCGGCCGCGTCTGCTCCACCCACGCCCACGGCACCTCCTCGACGGCGTAGGTGGCGATCACCCGGTCATACGGCGCGTCCTGTGCCCATCCGGCCGTACCGTCCCCGACCTGGACGGCCACCTGCGCGCCAGCCGCTACCAGCCGTGCCTCGGCGCCGGCGGCCAGGGATGCGTCGACCTCGACGGAGGTGACCCGGCCTGGTCCGGCGCGGTGGGCGAGCAGGGCTGCGTTCCAGCCGGTGCCCGTCCCCAGCTCCAGCACCCGCCGGCCGGGTTCCAGCAGCAGCGAGTCGAGCATGTCCACCACGACCGCCGGACACGACAGACTCGAGGACGCCCGGCCGCCGGTGATCTGGGTGACGGCCGGGGCGTCCGGCCCGGCGTAGACCTCGGCCGCCCACCGCCCCGGATCGGCCGCCCGGTCCACCGGCACGTAGACACCGGCGGACCCGTCCCAGGACCACAGCCGGTCGGGGGCGAACCGGTGCCGGGGCAGGTCCTCGACGGCCCGGCGGATCCACGGCGCTCGCTCGGGCCACAGACCACGCTCCGCCATGGCCTCGGCCAGATGGGCGTGCTGCTCGTCGAGGCGCACCGGGTCAGTCCTTCTTGTGCTTGCCGCCGCCCGGCGGCGGGGTGGGCACCTGCCCGTCGGCGTTCCCCGGCGGCGGAGTGCCCTGCCCGGGGTCGGGCTCCGGCTTCCGGTGATCACCCACAGCAACCTCCCATGTTGGAGAAGTGACGCACCATCATGGCCCAGTGTCCGGCCCCGGGGCCGCCGTATCCGCAGATCCGGCCGAAAACCCCACCCCGCCGCGCGGCTCCGACCCCGCCGCGCGTCCGGCAAGGCGGGGCGGCCCTGCCGGATGCGGGGCAGACCAGCACGGCTGGACGAAGTGCGGGCAGGAGCACCCGTGCGGCCGCAGGAGGACTGCGACACCAACCGCCGGAACATCACCGGCCCGGCGGACGTGTCCGCCGGCGGCTGCGAGCGAGCTGCGTCTGCTCGCGCAGGGTGCGGGTCCAGGTCTCCATGAAGCCGGTGGCGCGGGTGTTGTCTCCGGGCAGGCAGAACGGGTCCGGGTCGGCCTGGAGCTGATCCGTCAGGGCTTGGTGGAGGTCGTGCCATATCGGGTCCAGGCAGGTCAGGAGCGTGTCGGCGAACTGCCGGGGGCCGGTGTCGGTGGAGATCATCTGGGTGAGGAGCGGGCCCAGGCCGCGTTCGTCGATCCGGGCGCGCAGGGCGGCCAGGGCGGGGGTGTCGGGCATGAACAGGCCGTGCATCACATACAGGGCGTAGAAGGGCCGCAGCCCGGTCAGCACGGTGCGGGCCTGTATCAGCTCTTCCCAGCTCGCCTGCCGGGCCTGCTCCAGCGGGAGGGCCACGCGGCCGAGCGGGCTCCAGTCCACCGCGGGCGCCTCACCGAGCTCGGCCGCGCCCAGTATCTGCGTCCAGTCCTCCGCGGTCAGGCCGAACATCCCCATCGCGGCGAACGCCTCGGCCAGGGCGTCTGCGCCGACTTCTTCCGGGCCCAGGCCGATCGCCGCGGCCAGGTGCACGATCGCCGCCGGCAGCGGCCCGTCGTCGGGCAGGTCCTCATCGGCCCACAGCGCTGCCCGCACCCGGCCAGGATGCGGCGGAAGGTGATACGGCCGGGAAGCGACCAGCTCCTCGGCGACTGTATAGAAGGCATCCGGGCCCTCTTCGCCCCTACCGGCAGCCTTCCGGGCCAGTTCCATCAGGTACTGCGACGGTGAGGTGGCCGCCGCCCAGGTGAGAGCCTGACGGACCGCGGCCTCGGGCGGCTCGGGCACCACCGCCGCACCGGGCAGCCGGGGCGCGCCGGCCTCGGCGAACCAGGCGAGCACCGCCAGCCGCCGGTCACGCCCCTGCCGGGTGTGCCGGGCCAGCGCGGCCGCACTCTCCACCACCATCGGGTCAATCGCGTCCACCGCGCTTCCCCGCCCGCGCCCCAGCCCCCGCCGCCGGTGCCGCTGCAGCAGCCCTTCCCGACGCCAGCCCTCCAACCGCGATGCCGTCACCACCAGCTCACATGCGGCGAGTTCATCGATGACCTGCTGATCGGCCCAGCTCGGCGCTCCCCGTACCACCTGGCCATTACAACCCCGGGAAGTGCCCCCGCGCAGCAGGAAAAGCATCTGGCTCACTGGTGCCCACCAGCAGCCCCGCCCCCGAGATGGGCCACGACCGCAAGGGAGCCATCCCATGACCGACCGCCAGCGCAGGCGCATCCGCACACGGGCCGCCGCCGCCCTGACCACCATCACCCTCGCCCTGCTCCTGGCCGGCATCACCCACCCCGGCCACCTGATGCGACTCCTGCTCGCCCTCACTGCCCTGCTGGGTGCCATCACCGCCGTCATCGCCCTCGCCTCGGCCTTCGCCCGCACCCCCGCCACCCGCACCGCGGCCAGATGCACCCTCGACCTCCTGCTGCGCCTGGTGCCCTGGTACACCCCCCGGAACTGACCCCACCTCACCCCGGGACACGGAAGCGAGCCCGGGCAGAGACACGGGCTCCATACCCGGAAACACGGAAACTGACTGACCCGTCCTGGCCCGGGCATCGAGGGCGGTTACCGTGTACGAAGTGACCCTGCCCCGGACCCGCCACGGTGGGGCTGGGGTGAGGCCGGAAGGGGACTGGTGCGGCAGGTGGTGGAGGGCTGGGTGTGGGGCCGTAACGTGCGGCCGCTGATCGTGGAGGCGGCCCTGTCCGCCACCGACGACGAGCGCGACGACGGCTGGTACTCCTACCCCCTGGCCGGCCCCGACCGGACCGTGCGGGTGCGGTTGGCCACCGCGGTCGGCAGCGACGTGGTTTGCGTCGAGATCTCCGGTGTGCAGACGGCGGAGCTACGTATCAGGGCCGACACCCTGCTGTCCGCCTTCGCCACCACCTGAACTCCTCGCGGGCCGTCAGGCGCGTATCCGCGTACTCCTGAACGGCCGCCCCACCGCTGTCGGCTCGGCGCCCTCGTGAAGACCAGCAGCTGCGCGTCATCGCTGCCGAGGGCCTCGGTGAGGCGGTATTTCCGCGACGGAGGCCGCCGCGCCCGCGGCTTGGACGTGGAGTTCACCGACGTGGAGCATCTGGAGTTCGAGCTGCAGCAGCCACACCGCACAGTTGTGAGCCCCGGACGAATGGGTGTTGTGGTCCGGAGCTTGCCCACGCATGTGCGGTGATCGGATGTCATGCGGCTGCGCGACGACCTCGGAGCCCGGCTTGTCTTTGTCTGGTTCTGAGTTGCCGGTGCATCCACGCCAGTCCCGCGTGGGGATGCTTCTTCATGAGCGGGGTGGTGGCGCGGGGCGGGTGGCGAGGTGGTCCTGGAGTTCACGATGACGGAACTGCCATGCCGTTCCGGACACGCGCAGGATGCCGAGTTCGTAGCAGATGTCCAGGAAGCGGCCCAGTCGCCACGGCAGCTTCCTGCGCGTGTGCAGGAGGAGCACGAAATACCGCAGGGCTGCCGACCCTCCTGCGGCAGGGATGCCAAATATCAAGATGCCGATCATTAACCCCATGAAAAAAATACCCAAAGACCGAGCATTCCAGCTGCCGGACAGGAGTCGATCTGCGGACAAGGGCATAAGCACGACCCCGGACCATGTCACGGGACCGGACACGATTGCGGCGGTGAGGTCCATGCGGATGAGATGGCGCGGACCGGCTCCCACATGATCCTGCTTGGTCATGATTCCGCGAGCGAGACCAATCACAAGCCCGATCGGGAGCCCGAACAAGACCCCGAAATATAAACCCGCTCCGAGGGCGTATTCGGGCATCCGTTGAGTATCAGCCATCGCGACCAGGCCGCCGATGATCAGGAAAACGATAGCGAAACCGACCGTGGAGCTCACTGTGAGAGCGCGTCGGCCGGCAGAGGTGCGAAGACGGCCAAGGTCGATCCGCCGTGGCTTGGGCCATGCTGGTCTGTCGAGCACCGCGAAGCAGAGGAGGAACGACACCCCGCCAGTCACCACGACGGAGGATTCTCCCCACAGCAGCGGCCCGAACAGCGCCGTGAGTAGCGCTGTGATCAGGGCTCGTTCGGTCACCCGTGGTCGGTACTTCCCGGCCAGGGGCCACAGTTCGTGGAGGACCAGGTCGGTGCTGCTCAGCGCGCGGCCTGCGACGCGGCGGGGTGAGCCGTCTGCCGGGCCGTTGTTGTCGTTGAGGTAGCGGGCGAGGAGTGCCAGGCGGCGCCAGGTGGCGTCGGCATCCAGGCGTGGACGGGTGTCGGTGCCCGGCGGCCGGGAGATGTCGTCCGCTCCCCAGTGAGGTGCGGCCACCGCGGCACCGATGTACTGGTTTAGAAGGTACTCGTAGAGGTGCCCGCCCGTGGCCAGCGCGAGGAGATCGGCGGGGTCACGCACGTATCGCCCGTCGGTGGTGCGCTCCTCGAAGACGGTGGCGGCCAGGGTCAGTCGCCAGGGCGTGTCCAGCGTCTGGGCCAGCAGGGTGTGTTCCGCTGGAACGGGGCCGGCCGGATCTGCCGCCACGGTGTCCAGGGCGGAGAGGACCGGCTGCCAGCGGGCCCGGCCCCGCTCCGTGCCGGCGACGCGTTGCGACAGGTAGCGGTGAGCGCGGGAGGCATCGACGCGGGCCACGGCGATGCGTGCCACGATCCGAGGTTCCGTCCCCGCTTCCACCAGGGCCTGGTAGTGGGCGTGCCGGCAGGTCACGACGACCGGGCAGTGTGCACCACCGTGCTCGAACCGCTCCATGCAGCGCAGGAGGTCGGCGGCACGTGAGGTGTAGCCGGGAGCCGTACCCCGGTCCATTTCGTCCAGACCATCGATGACCGGCAGGACGAGATTGGCCTCCACCAGGCGGGCGGCTTCACGGCGGGAAAGACGGTAGACATCGGCCAGGTGCGTCCGTAACCAGTCACGGATCTCATTGCCGGGCCAGGACGCCGCGGACAGTCGTACCGGCACCGGCTCCTGCGGGGAACGCTCCCTGGCCAAGCCCAGGATCAGGGACAGGGCGAGCACAGTCTTACCCGTTCCCGCGTCACCGCCACTCCGCCCGCCCCGGCCACCGGACGGCGTACCGGTGATGACCATCCGCCCAGGCCGCAGACCCCGGTAATAGTCAGCGATCCCCTCCAACGTCCCCTCGGCCCGCGAACCGCTCACCCCCGTGGCCGTGGCCGTGAAAGCGAGATCGATCCGCCCGTCCGGCGCCGCCAGCCCGCTGCCCAGCAACTGCCGGTACTGCGCACCCTCCGACCGCGCCACCAGCCCGGCGAGTCCCTCCGCGATCACCAGGGCCGTGCGCTGGGACTGCAGGGCCCGGATTCCCGCCCACACTCCCCACCCGCCGAGGACCGCACCCACCAGGCTGGGCAGGAAGGCCAGCACCCCCGCCGGGTCGGACTCCTCCTCCGCCCCCGACAGCGCCTTCACCGTCCACCACAGGCCGGCCAAGCACACCGCAACGCTGAACACCACTGCCGAGACCACCCCGGCCCGCCCCCGACGCATCATGAGCACATCCTGCCGCAGAGAACAATCGCTCGCCCCGGCGAGGGCTTCACCTATGCCACCGCCGAATGCATCGGCAGGCTATCCATGGGGAAGGGTTCGAACCCGTTGGGTCCGGGCCCCCTCGGCTACAGCACTCCCAGTTCCTCCAGTACGGCGGCGTGTTCGGCGTTCAGCCGGTTCCGTCGTTGGCGTTGGTTGCTGATCCACACCCCGAGTCGGATCGGGTGTTCCTGCCCGGCTTGGTCGTGGATGGTTTCGATCCATTTGCGGGGCACCCTCACGTGTCCTTCCCGTGCCTGGTATTGGCGGAGGGCGGCGAGTGCGCGGTCCCAGGCAGAAGCACCGGCGGGTACTACCACTACCGCCGTCCCCGCTGTCTGGTCTCCGGCGCCGGCCTGGTCGCCCGGTGCTGTCGCGGTTGGCTGGGCGCCCAGCGCTTCCAGGCGTTCGCGTTGTCCGTCGGCCAACTGCTCCCACTGGGTGCGCTGCCGGGCCAGCCAGAGTCCGACGTCCTCTCCGCCGACGGTGACGCCGGGCCGGATCTCCTCCAGGGTGGCGCCGCCGTGGATACAGGCCCGCACGGCTGCGTACTGCCGCTGCCAGTCGACCGTCCAGCCGTTTTCCGCGGGGTTCCAGTCCGGGTCGATCTGGGCCAGCCGGGCGGCCCGCTGCGCCGCCCGCTGCGGGTCTTTGCCGAGCCCTTGGGGTCGGCGGCAGTTGGTGAGCCACTGCCCGATGGGCCGGCCCTGCGCGACGGCGGTCCGGGGCGCGCACAGGGTGCCGTGCACGGCGTAGTAGGCGCGGGCGGCGGCGAGGTTCTCCTCGAAGGCGGCGTCCGGCACCGACCACACCATGCCGGCTTCCTCCAGCAACTCCACCCGCCATTTCGCCAGCGTCCCAGCCCGGTAAGCACGCCGCTGCTCGCTGATCCATGCCCCCAGGGGGAAGGTGCCGACGCGGACATCGAGCGGCACCGCTACCGGTGTGCGGGCCGCGCCGGCGGCGCGGCCCTTTCCGGCTTCCTCGCCCTTCCCACGGTTGTGGTGTTCCCGGTTCCCGTTGTCGTCGTCGTGTTCGCACGGGGCGGTCTGGTGGTCGCCGTGCTGCTCCTGGTCCCTGCGCACGCTGTCCTGGCCCTGCTCGTGCCCCTTACCACCCTGGCTCTCGTGCTCGCCGCCGTGCTCGAAGTCCTCGTTCCCGTTCCCGTCCCTGTCCCCGTGCTCGTTTTGTTGTTGGTGCCATTTCCGTAGGGCGTTGAGGCCGGTGAGCCAGACCTGGGATTCGGGCCGGATGACGCGGGTGCGCACGAACTGCGCGACCAGCTGCGGGTCGCGGGGCGTGGAGAACCGCAGCAGTGGCACCTCCTCCAGTGCTCCCTCATCCCCACTCTCGCCACCACTGCCGCCGCGTGCGGGGTCGAGGTCGGCCACCGACGCGGGCCGGCCACGGCTGGGCGCGGACGCGACCGCCAGCTGCTCCACGACCGCCTCCGAGTGACTGCGCAGCCCCTGCAGAACAGCCACCAGCGGTTTGTAGGAGGCGGAGGCGAGCATGTCGTCGGGTGCCTCCCCTGGCTCCAGGAACACCGGCACGACCAGCCGTGCGACCTTGCCCTGGCCGGGCTTCTGGCGTAGCGCCCGGCCGACGGCTTGGACGATGTCGACGGCCGAGCCGCGCACGTCCGCGAAGAGGACGCCGTCGACACCCCGCCTGCCGGTGATGTCGACGCCTTCGCCCAGGACGCGGACGTTGGCCAGCACTGCCAGTTCGGTCTCCCAGCCCTGCTCATCGACCCCGTCGGCGAACCGGCCCAGCACCGTCCGGCGGTGGGCGGGCTCGTGTTCTCCGCACAGCCAGTCCGCCCACACCCGCCGCGGATAGGTCGCCGGATCCTCCTCGTGCAGCCGCGCCGCGGTCTGTGGCAGGGCTCGCGCGAACGCCATCGCCTCCACGGTGCGGTGGTGGAAGCTGATCAGCGACCGCACCCCGGTGGCGGCTGCGTGTTTGACCAGCGCGGCCTGCAAGGCGGCCAGGCGCCGGCCGCGCTTCTCCTCCTCGCTCCCGCCTACACCCAGATCTGGCGGGCGGATCTCGAGGACGTCGATCTCGAACCGCGCCAGGACACCCCGGTCGATCGCCTCGGTGAGGGAGAACGTGAAGACGTGCGGCTGCGGCCCGTAGAGCCGCTCATCGTCCATGCTCGCGACCAACTGCCCGGGGACAGCCGCAACGGCCTCCGAGCGGCCTTCTGCGGCCTCCTGGGCTCCGTTCCCGCCCTCTGCGGCCTCTGTCCCGCCCGAGCGTCCGGCAGGCTCCCAGATGCGTGGTGTGGCGGTGAGGTACAGCCGTCGCGCTGCCGGGATCCGTGCTTGGTCGTGGATGGCGGCCCAGGGCTTGGCCAGATCCCCACTGGTTCGGTGCGCCTCATCGACCACCGCAAGCCCGAACGGTGCCAGTTGCTGCCCGTACGCGCCCTGGAGGGCGGCCTCCAGTGGTCCGGGCACCTGGACCGGCTCCCCGCCCGGATCGTCCGGGCTGGGGTCCTGGCGGGGCGCGAGAGAGGCGTAGGTGGCGAACACCGTGACCGGCCCGCTCCCGGCCCACAGCGCCAGCCGGATCGCGTTCGTGGTGCACCGCACCCCCAACGCCTCCAAGGCCGTGTCTCCTTCCAGGGAGCACACCGCGACCGCCGGGCCGGTGTGGCCGGCCATCCGCCACGCCTGGACGGTCTGGGTGAGCAGGTCCAGGGTGGGCACCATGACCAGCACCCGACCCCGCGGCTCCAGGCGACGGGCCGCCTCGGCGGCGATCAGGGTCTTGCCCGCCCCGGTGGCGGCCACCGCGGTGGCCCGCAGCCCCTCCGCCGGCACTTCGCGTCCTGCGCGGTATTCCAGCGTGCGGACAATCGCGTCGACCGCTTCCACTTGATGCGGCCGAAGCCTGATACCCGCCACGAAGATCCCTCCCGTCCTTTTCCTTTTCCCCTTGATGCGCTCTGCGTTTTCCGTGTCCGGAAGTCGATGCGAATGCGTTCTTCGAAAGAACAGGCTTGAATTCCTGTCAGGTCACCTCTCGGTGTCACTCGCGGCGAACGGCGCCACCTCGATCAGCCCTTCGCTGGTGGTGCGGGCGCGCTCGGCGAGCAGGCCGACCAGGCGCTGCGGGGTGACGCCCTGAGCGGCGGCATAGGTCCGCAGCCGCCGGGAGGTCTCCGCATCCAGCGGGAAATCCAGCATCAGCTCGTCGACACGATCCTGCCGGGCCTGCGCCCGGCGCTCCCGCTCGGCCTCCTCCCCTCGAGCCCGCTCCAGGCGAGCGGCCTGCCCCTCGCGCGCCCACCGCACCGCCGTGGGATCACGCTCCGGCTCGTAAGTCCCCAGCCCCTCTTCCTCCATCACGTATCCGACGCGGCGCCATTCGGTGTGCTCGGCCACCGCGATACCGATAGCGCGGGCATCCTCGTCACTCTCGCAGACCTTTGAGCGAATCCGCTCCCGCATGCACGCCTCGTCCGTGGCCTTCTCGACCTGCTCCACCGTCAGGCCCGTCGCCCTGCGCCGCACCGCAGTGCGTGCGCGGATTTTCGGTCCCTCCCACCTGTCGTGCACGGTGCCGTTCCTCGCTCTTTCGGGGGTGGTGTGTTTTCCCAGACTCTACACACTGATGCATCCCCAAGCATCGGGAACCCGCCAACCCAACCAGCCTCACCCCCGCGCCCCGTGACCACCCGTCACCCACACCACCGCCCCCGCACCCCTCCCTCCCCGTAGCCAGCCCGGCCCGCGCAGCGGGCCCAACCCCCACTCACCCGCTGACGGCCACCCACCCCAGCCACCCCGCGCGGGTGGCTGGGGGTGGAGCGCAGCGGAACCCCCTCGGCCCGCAGCGCGGGCCGCTCTTGGCCGCCGGGAAGCGCAGCGGCGGCGGCCGGCCCTGGCGCGCAGCGCCAGCCTTCGGCTCCCGCAGCGAAGCGGAGGGAGCCACCCGTGCGCAGCACGGAGCCGAAGCGCAGCGAAGGCCCGACGCGAAGCGTCGAGCGGCGAGCGCAGCGAGCCGCAACCGCGGCGCGCAGCGCCGCGGTTCGCTGCTCCGCGCGCCAGCGCGAGGGTACCTCCGCGCTGGCGCGCGGAAGCAGCGAACCGGCGGCTGCGCCGCCGCGGTTGCGGCTCGCTTGCGCTCGCCGCTCGACGCTTCGCGTCGGGCCTTCGCTGCGCTTCGGCTCCGTGCTGCGCACGGGTGCTCCCTCCGCTTCGCTGCGGGAGCCGAAGGCTGGCGCTGCGCGCCAGGGCCGGCCGCCGCCGCTGCGCTTCCCGGCGGCCAAGAGCGCCCCGCGCTGCGGGCGAGGGGTTCCGCTGCGCTCCACCCCCAGCCACCCGCGCGGGTGGCTGGGTGGGTGGCCGTCAGCGGTGATGTGGGGTTGGGCCCGCTGCGCGGGGCCGGGCTGGCACGGGAGGGAAGGGTGCGGGGGCGGTGCTGGGTGACCGGGTGGTCACGGGGCGCGGGGTGAGGCTGGTTGGGTTGGCCGGTTCCCGATGCTTGGGGATGCATCAGTGTGTAGAGTCTGGGAAAACACACCACCCCCGAAAGAGCGAGGAACGGCACCGTGCACGACAGGTGGGAGGGACCGAAAATCCGCGCACGCACTGCGGTGCGGCGCAGGGCGACGGGCCTGACGGTGGAGCAGGTCGAGAAGGCCACGGACGAGGCGTGCATGCGGGAGCGGATTCGCTCAAAGGTCTGCGAGAGTGACGAGGATGCCCGCGCTATCGTATCGCGTGGCCGAAGGCACACCGAAATGGCGCCGCGTCGGATACGTGATGGAGGAAGAAGGGCTGGGGGACTTACGAGCCGCGAGGCGTGATCCCCACGGCGGTTTGCGGTGGGCGCGCGAGGGGCAGGCCGCTCGCCTGGAAGCGGGCTCGAGGGGAGGAGGCCGAGCGGGAGCGCCGGGCGCAGGCCCGGCAGGATCGTGTCGACGAGCTGATGCTGGATTTCCCGCTGGATGCGGAGACCTCCCGGCGGCTGCGGACCTATGCCGCCGCTCAGGGCGTCACCCCGCAGCGCCTGGTCGGCCTGCTCGCCGAGCGCGCCCGCACCACCAGCGAAGGGCTGATCGAGGTGGCGCCGTTCGCCGCGAGTGACACCGAGAGGTGACCTGACAGGAATTCAAGCCTGTTCTTTCGAAGAACGCATTCGCATCGACTTCCGGACACGGAAAAACGCAGAGCGCATCAAGGGAAAAGGAAAAGGACGGGAGGGATCTTCGTGGCGGGTACTCAGGCTTCCGGCGCATCAAGTGGAAGCGGTCGACCGCCGATTAGTCCGCACGGCTTGGAACTACCGCGGCAGGACGCGAAGTGCCGGCGGAGGGGCGCTGCGGGCTCAACCTGCCGGGTGGCCGCCGCCCCGGGGCGCGGCAAGACCCTGTGATCGCCGCCGAGGGCGGCCCGTCGCCTGGAAGCCGCGGGGTCGGGTGCTGGTCATGGTGCCCACCCTGGACCTGCTCACCCAGACCGTCCAGGCGTGGCGGATGGCCGGCCACACCGGCCCGGCGGTCGCGGTGTGCTCCCTGGAAGGAGACACGGCCTTGGAGGCGTTGGGGGTGCGGTGCACCACGAACGCGATCCGGCTGGCGCTGTGGGCCGGGAGCGGGCCGGTCACGGTGTTCGCCACCTACGCCTCTCTCGCGCCCCGCCAGGACCCCAGCCCGGACGATCCGGGCGGGGAGCCGGTCCAGGTGCCCGGACCACTGGAGGCCGCCCTCCAGGGCGCGTACGGGCAGCAACTGGCACCGTTCGGGCTTGCGGTGGTCGATGAGGCGCACCGAACCAGTGGGGATCTGGCCAAGCCCTGGGCCGCCATCCACGACCAAGCACGGATCCCGGCAGCGCGACGGCTGTACCTCACCGCCACACCACGCATCTGGGAGCCTGCCGGACGCTCGGGCGGGACAGAGGCCGCAGAGGGCGGGAACGGAGCCCAGGAGGCCGCAGAAGGCCGCTCGGAGGCCGTTGCGGCTGTCCCCGGGCAGTTGGTCGCGAGCATGGACGATGAGCGGCTCTACGGGCCGTCAGCCCGCTGTTGGGTGTGGTTTGGGTGGGTTTGGGTTGGTAGCGGAGGGTCTTTGCGTCTTCCGTTCTCCCCACCGAGGTCGATCGACGGGGTGTCCTGGCGTCGGTTCGAAGATCGACGTCCTCGTAGATCCGCCCGCCAGATCTGGGTGTAAGGCGGGAGCGGAGAGGAGAAGCGCGGCGCCGCGCTGGCCGCCTTTGCAGGCCGCTGCTTGGTCTAAGACACGCACCCGCCACCGGGTGCGGTCGCTGATCAGCCTTCCACCACCGCACCGTGAGGCGATGGGCGTTCGCCGCGCGCCCTGGCCACAGACCGCGGCGCGCGTGCACGAGGAGGATGCCGGCTTGACCTATCCGCGGGCGGGTGTGGGCGACTGGCTGTGCGGAGAACACGAGCCCGCCCACCGCCGGATCGGTGCCTCGGCCGGGTTCGCCGACCGGGGGTCGACTATAGAGCAGGGCTGGGGAAGATCCGAACTGGCAAGTGGCCTGGCCAACGTCCGCTGTCTGGGCGAAGGCGTCGACATCACCGGCAAGGCGGGTGTCGACGGCCGTCCTCTTCGCGGACGTTGCGCGGTCTTCGGCCCGTCGACATCGGTCCCAAAGCCGGTCGGCCGGCCGCTACGCCAGAGAAGCTCTCGGCCAGGGCTAAGGTCGGGCACGCGGTCGTGCCGGTGTTTCCTGGAGCCAAGGGGAGTGCACCCGAGCGACATCGCGTCGCCTCCGCCTCTACCAATACCGCTTGGTGGGCTGTTCTGCAGGGGCTGCGCAGTCTACTCGGAGGCGTCGTGGGGAGCAGGCTGGCCGGTCGCGCTCCGCGCACAGCCGCTGGCCGGCCCGCGTCGGTGGCCGACTCGGACCCCCTACGCGCGGCAGTGGGTGGCGAGAGTGGGGATGAGTGGAGCACTGGAGGAGGTGCCACTTGCGTGCGGTTCTCCACGGCCGGGTAAGAGTGGCGCCCCGCGAGCCCGCAATGCTGGTCGCGCAGTTTCGTGGCGCACCCGCGTCAGCCGCCCGAATCCCAGGTCTGGCTCAACCGGGGCCTCAACGCCTACGGAGAACTGGCAACCAACAACAGAAACGCAGCACGGGGGAAGCAGGGACGGGAACGGGAACGAGGCCTTCGCGCACGGCGCGAGCACCGAGAGCCAGGGTGGTAATGCGGGCATCGTATGCTAGGCCAGGGACAGCCGTGCGCAGGGACCATGGAGTCAGTGCACGTGCGACCACCCAGGAGCCGCCCGTGCGAACCACTCGTACGAACGACAACTGGGATATCCGGAGAACACTCACCAACCGTGGGAAGGGCGAGGAAGCCGGAAAGGGCCCGCGTCCGCCGGCGATGGCTCGCACACGCCGGTTAGCGGTGCTGCTCGATGGCCGGCGTCGGCACCTTCTCCCTGGGGCAGTGGATCAGCGAGGCAGCGGCCGTGCCACTCACCGGCCCTCCCGGACGCTAGGCGAACATTGGCGGCACCTGGGCCCCCAGTTGGCTGGAGAGCCAGGCCAGGGCACATGGTGTTGGTCGTGCCCGGGACCGCCGCCTTCAGGGAGAAACCTCGCCCGCCGGCCCGGCCCAACTTACCGCCGATGACACGGCACCCTGTGCGCGCCCCGGACCGCCGTCGCGCAGGGCCGGCCCATCGGGCAGTGGCTCCCAACTGCCGCCGACCCCAAGGGCTCGGCAAAGACCCGCAGCGGGCGGCGCAGCGGGCCGCCCGGCTGGCCCAGATCGACCCGGACTGGAACCCCGCGGAAAACGGCTGGACGGTCGACTGGCAGCGGCAGTACGCAGCCGTGCGGGCCTGTATCCACGGCGGCGCCACCCTGGAGGAGATCCGGCCCGGCGTCACCGTCGGCGGAGAGGACGTCGGACTCTGGCTGGCCCGGCAGCGCACCCAGTGGGAGCAGTTGGCCGACGGACAACGCGAACGCCTGGAAGCGCTGGGCGCCCAGCCAACCGCGACAGCACCGGGCGACCAGGCCGGCGCCGGAGACCAGACAGCGGGGACGGCGGTAGTGGTAGTACCCGCCGGTGCTTCTGCCTGGGACCGCGCACTCGCCGCCCTCCGCCAATACCAGGCACGGGAAGGACACGTGAGGGTGCCCCGCAAATGGATCGAAACCATCCACGACCAAGCCGGGCAGGAACACCCGATCCGACTCGGGGTGTGGATCAGCAACCAACGCCAACGACGGAACCGGCTGAACGCCGAACACGCCGCCGTACTGGAGGAACTGGGAGTGCTGTAGCCGAGGGGGCCCGGACCCAACGGGTTCGAACCCTTCCCCATGGATAGCCTGCCGATGCATTCGGCGGTGGCATAGGTGAAGCCCTCGCCGGGGCGAGCGATTGTTCTCTGCGGCAGGATGTGCTCATGATGCGTCGGGGGCGGGCCGGGGTGGTCTCGGCAGTGGTGTTCAGCGTTGCGGTGTGCTTGGCCGGCCTGTGGTGGACGGTGAAGGCGCTGTCGGGGGCGGAGGAGGAGTCCGACCCGGCGGGGGTGCTGGCCTTCCTGCCCAGCCTGGTGGGTGCGGTCCTCGGCGGGTGGGGAGTGTGGGCGGGAATCCGGGCCCTGCAGTCCCAGCGCACGGCCCTGGTGATCGCGGAGGGACTCGCCGGGCTGGTGGCCGTCGGTCGGAGCGTGCGCAGAACCGGCAGTTGCTGGGCAGCGCTGGCTGGCGGCGCCGGACGGGCGGATCGCGCCTCCCTTTCACTGCCCACGGACGCGAGCGGGGTTGAGGCCTGGTGTCGCGGCCGTAAGGGGACGGTGGGGGAGACTCGCCGGCTATTCTACCGGGGTCTGCGGCCTGGGCGGATGGTCATCACCGGTACGCCGTCCGGTGGCCGGGGCGGGCGGAGTGGCGGTGACGCGGGAACGGGTAAGACTGTGCTCGCCCTGTCCCTGATCCTGGGCTTGGCCAGGGAGCGTTCCCCGCAGGAGCCGGTGCCGGTACGACTGTCCGCGGCGTCCTGGCCCGGCAATGAGATCCGTGACTGGTTACGGACGCACCTGGCCGATGTCTACCGTCTTTCCCGCCGTGAAGCCGCCCGCCTGGTGGAGGCCAATCTCGTCCTGCCGGTCATCGATGGTCTGGACGAAATGGACCGGGGTACGGCTCCCGGCTACACCTCACGTGCCGCCGACCTCCTGCGCTGCATGGAGCGGTTCGAGCACGGTGGTGCACACTGCCCGGTCGTCGTGACCTGCCGGCACGCCCACTACCAGGCCCTGGTGGAAGCGGGGACGGAACCTCGGATCGTGGCACGCATCGCCGTGGCCCGCGTCGATGCCTCCCGCGCTCACCGCTACCTGTCGCAACGCGTCGCCGGCACGGAGCGGGGCCGGGCCCGCTGGCAGCCGGTCCTCTCCGCCCTGGACACCGTGGCGGCAGATCCGGCCGGCCCCGTTCCAGCGGAACACACCCTGCTGGCCCAGACGCTGGACACGCCCTGGCGACTGACCCTGGCCGCCACCGTCTTCGAGGAGCGCACCACCGACGGGCGATACGTGCGTGACCCCGCCGATCTCCTCGCGCTGGCCACGGGCGGGCACCTCTACGAGTACCTTCTAAAAACCGAGTACATCGTGCCCTGCGTTGGCCCGCACCTCACTGGTCGGGGCGGACGACATCTCCCGGCCGCCGGGCACCGACACCCCGTCCACGCCTGAGATGGCCGGACGCCACCTGGCGCCGCCTGGCCACTCCTCGCCCGCTACCTCAACGACAACAAACGGCCCGGCAGACGGCTCCCACCCCGCCGCGTCGCAGCCCCGCCGCTGAGCAGCACCGACCGGGTCCTTCCACGAACTGTGGGCCCCTGGCCGGGGAAGTACCGACCACGGGTCGACCGAACGAGCCCGTGATTCACAGCGCTACTCACGGCGCTGTTCGGGCCCGCTGCTGTGGGGAAGAATCCTCCGTCGTGGTGACTGGCGGGGTGTCGTTCCTCCTCTGCTTCGCGGTGCTCGACAGACCAGCATGGCCCAAGCCACGGCGGATCGACCTTGGCCGTCTTCGCACCTCTGCCGGCCGACGCGCTCTCACAGTGAGCTCCACGGTCGGTTTCGCTATCGTTTTCCTGATCATCGCGGGCCTGGTCGCGATGGCTGAATACTCAACGGAATGCCCAGAAGTACTGCCCTCGGAGCGGGTTTATCATTTCGGGGTCTTGTTCGGCGTCCCGATCGGCTTGTGAATTTGGTCTCTGCTCGCGGAATCATGACCAAGCCAGGATCATGTGGGAGCCGGTCCGCGCCCATTCTCAATCCGCATGGACCTCACCGGCCGCAATCGTGGTCCGGTCCCGTGAGCATGGTCCCGGGGTCGTGTCTTCATGCCCTTGTCCCGCAGATTCGACTCCTGTCCGGCAGCTGGAATTGCGTCGGTCTTTGGGTATTTTTTTCATGGGGTTAATGATCGGCATCTTGATATTTGGCACCCTGCCGCAGGAGGCGTCGCAGCCCTCGCGGGGTATTTCGTGCTCCTCCTCGCACGCGGCAGGAAGCTGCCAGTGGCGACTGCGGCCGCTTCCTGGGAACATCTTGCTACGAAACTCGGCATCCTGCGCGTGTCCGGAAACGCATGGCAGTTCCGTCATCGTGAACTCCAGGACCACCTCGCCACCCGCCCCGCGCCACCACCCCGCTCATGAAGAAGCATCCCCACGCGGGACTGGCGTGGATGCACCGGCAACTCAGAACCAGACAAAGACAAGCCGGGCTCCGAGGTCGTCGCGCAGCCGCATGACATCCGATCACCGCACATGCGTGGGCAAGCTCCGGACCACAACACCCATTCGTCCGGGGCTCACAACTGTGCGGTGTGGCTGCTGCAGCTCGAACTCCAGATGCTCCACGTCGGTGAACTCCACGTCCAAGCCGCGGGCGCGGCGGCCTCCGTCGCGGAAATACCGCCTCACCGAGGCCCTCGGCAGCGATGACGCGCAGCTGCTGGTCTTCACGAGGGCGCCGAGCCGACAGCGGTGGGGCGGCCGTTCAGGAGTACGCGGATACGCGCCTGACGGCCCGCGAGGAGTTCAGGTGGTGGCGAAGGCGGACAGCAGGGTGTCGGCCCTGATACGTACTCGCGTTGGCACAGCGTTGAGATCTCGACGCAACACGTCGCTGCCGACCGGGTGGCAAACCACACCGCACGGTCCGGTCGGGGCCGGCCAGGGGGTAGGAGTACAGCCGTGTCGCGCTCGTCGTCGGTGGCGGAACAGGGCCGCCTCCAACGATCAACGGGCGCACGTTAACGGCCCCACACCCAGCCCTCACACTGCCGCCCAGTCCTTCGGCCTCACCCAGCCCGTGGCGGGTCCGGGGCGGGTCCACTTCGTACCGGTAACCGCTCGATGCCGGGCCAGGACGGGTAGTCAGTTTTCGTGTTTCCGGGTATGCGAGTCCCGTGTCTCTGCGGGCTCGCTTTCCGTGTCGCGGGGTGAGGTGGGGTAGTTCCGGGGTGTAACAGGGACAGGCGCAGCAGGAAGGTCGAGGGTTTTTTGCAGTCTGCGGGTGCGGGTGGCGGGGGTGCGGCGAAGGCGAGGCGAGGGCCGATGACGGCGGTGATGGCCAGCAGGCAGTGAGGGGAGCAGGAGTCGCCATCAGGTGGCCGGGGTGGGTGATGCGGCCAGGAGGGGCGAGGGTGATGGTGGTGCATAGGGCGCGGCGGCCCGTGTGCGGATGAGTGCGCTGGCGGTCGGTCATGGGATGGCTACTTGCGGTCGTGCCCATCTCGGGGGGGGCTGCTGGTGGGCCCAGTGAGCCAGATGCTTTTCCTGCTGCGCGGGGGCACTTCGGGGTTGTAAGGTCAGGTGTACGGGAGCGCCGAGCTGGGCCAGATCAGCCAGGTCATCGATGAAGCTCGCCGCATGTGAGCTGAGTGGTGAGGCATCGGTTGGAGGGGTGGCGTCCGGGAAGGGCTTGCTGCAGCGCACCGCGGCGGGGGGCTGGGGCGCGGGCGGGGAAGCGCAGGTGGGACGCGATTGAACGATGGTGGTGGAAGAGGCGGCCGCGTGGCCGGCACACCCGGCAGGGGCGTGACGGCGGCTGGCGGTGCTCGCCTGTTCGCCGGGCGGGCGCGCCCGGCTGCCCGGTGCGGCGGTGGTGCCGAGCCGCCGAGGCCGCGGTCGTCCGGGCTCTCACTGGGCGGCGGCCACTCACGTAGCAGTACCTGATGGACTGGCCGGAAAGGCTTGCGGTAGGGGGGAGAGGGCCCGGATGCCTTTAATACAGTCGCGAGGAGATGGTCGCTTCCCGCCCGTATCACGCTTCGCCGCATCCTGGCCGGGTGGCGGGCAGCGCTGTGGGCAGATGAGGACCTGCCCACGACGACGGGCCGCTGCCGGCGGGATCGTGCCCTGGCCGCGGACGATCGGCTGGGCCGGAAGAAGTGGCGCAGACGCCTGGCGAAGGCTTCGCCGCGATGGGGATGTTGGCCTGCACGCGGAGGAACTGGACAGCAGATACTGGGCGGCGAGCTCGTGAGGCGCCCGCGATGGGACTGGAGCCCGTCGGCCGCGTGGACCTCCCTGGAGCAGGCCGGCAGGGAGCTGGGAAGAGCTGAATACGGCGCACGTGCTGACGGGCTGCGGCCCTTCCTACGGCCGTGTAATGTGATGCCGGCCTGTTCATGCGGCCCGACAAGCCCCCGCCCTGGCCGCCCTGCGCGCCCGGATCAGACGAACGCGGCCTGGGCCCGTCCTCACAGATGATCTCACACGGGAAAACAAAAACCTACCCCGGCCCCCGGCAGTTCGCACGACAGCTCCTGACCTGCTGGACCCGATATGGCACGACTCACAGCCTGACGGATCAGCTCCAGGCCGAACGGACCGTTCTGGCCTGGCCCGGGACAACACCGCGCCAACGGCTTCCCTGGAGACCTGGACCGCACCTGCGCGAGCAGACGCAGGCTCGCATCGCAGCCGCCGGCGGACACGTCACGCCGGCCGGTGATGTTCGGCGGTTGGTGTCGCAGTCCTCCTGCGGCCGCACGGGTGCTCATGCCCGCCACTTCGTCCAGCCGTGCTGGTTGCCGCATCCGGCAGGGCCGCCCGCCTTTGCCGGAACGCGCGCGGGGTCCGGAGCCGCGCGGCGGGGTGGGTTTTCGGCGGATCTGCGGATACGGCGGCCCGGGCGGACACTGGGCCATGATGGGCGTCACTTTCCAACATGGGAGGTTGCTGTGGGTGATCACCGGAAGCCGGAGCCGACCCGGGCAGGGCAACTCGCCGCCGGGGAACGCGACGGGCAGGTGCCCACCCCGCCGCGGGCGGCGGCAAGCAAAGAAGGACTGACCCGGTGCCCGCTCGACGCAGCCAGCCCGCCATCTGGCCGAGGCCATGGCGGAGCGTGGTCTGTGGCCCGAGCGAGCGCCGTGATCGCCGGGCCCGTCCGAGGACCTGCCGGCAACGGTTCGCCCCCGACGGCTGTGGTCTGGGACTGGGTCCGCCGGTGTCCCTACGTGCCGGTGGCCGGGCGGCCGAAATCGGGGCGGTGGGCGGCCCGAGGTTACGGGGCGGACGCCCCGGCCGTCACCCGATACCGGCGGCCGGGCCCGTCCTCGAGTACTGTCGGTGTCCCGGGGTCGTGGTGGAATGCTCGACTCGCTGCTGCTGGAACCCGGCGGCGGGTTGCTTGGAGTGGGGACGGGGCACCGCTGGAAGCAGCCTGCTCGCGCCACCGCGCCGGACCGGCCGGGATCACTCGTCGAGGTCGACGCATCCCTGGCGCGCCGGCGCCTGAGGACTCGGCTGGTAAGCGGCTGGCGCGCAAGGCTGGCCGGTCCAGGTCGGGGAGGTAACGGCCGGATGGGCAAGGACGCGCCGTATGACCCGGGTGATCGCCAAACTACGCCGTCCGAGGAGGTGCCGTTGGGCGTGGGTGGAGCAGACGCGGCCGGGGGGCGGATGTCACCTGGGGGCGGCTGGGGCTACGTTCGCTGCTCACCGTCGCGGACGGTGGGGCGGGCGGCGTCGGGGTGGAATGCAGGGGCTGGAGAATGTTTCATGCCTGCCGCGGCACGGCCAGGGGCCGTTGTCACGCATCCGCGACGCATCCTTGGAAGGTGGAGGGACCGTTTCCCCCGTCCTTGGATGCCTTGGCCGGGCCGGAGGGCGGGCACCTGCCGTTCGCCCTGGGGTACTTCTGCCCGAGGTAACTCACCGAAACGGCGACAGAAGGCGAGTGAACGCGTGGTGCACGACGGCACACTCCCTGGGCCACTCGCCCCCGCGCGGGAACGCGACGCCGGCCCGGGTCGCGGGGTAGTGGCCCGCCAGGGCGGCCCCCGCCGCCTGGCCGACGAAGTACTGCGCGCTCTGGACAGTGGTGGGGGAGCGCGGGGCGCCGGGGCTGTCGATTCGGCTCACCCGCACGAACACGAGCAGTGGATTGGAGCAGGCGACGCGGACGGCCCATGGGCAGCCAACTGGAGACCGCAAGCCAGTGCACTGACCTCCTCGATCGGCCGGCCGTAGTGGCGAAGGCCGGAGTGGTTGCCT
This sequence comes from Streptomyces shinuiensis, assembly GCF_043660855.1. NCBI lineage: Bacteria > Bacillati > Actinomycetota > Actinomycetes > Kitasatosporales > Streptomycetaceae > Streptomyces > Streptomyces shinuiensis. The sequence continues at coordinate 5,841,141 of NZ_JBIHML010000001.1, forward strand.
TGGTCGTCCACGCATCGTGGTCTGCGAGGCTTTGGCGAGCGCTATTGGGGGCAGGCCTTGGGCTGCGCAGGGCCGCCCTCACAAAGGGTGGGGCCCTGTGGGCCGTGCGCGCGCGAGCCACGGCGGGGAAACGGGGTCAGCCGGGCGGGTCGCTCCTGGTCCTGATGACAGGCACGGCCTCGGGCCTACCCGGCGGGCCGAGGGAAGGTCCCGTACCGCTCCGAACGTGGTCGACGGCTGCTCGCCGGCTCACGGCCCTGACTCTCAGACTGCACGACATACGAATTCAAGTTCACGTACTCCACTGCCATCTCCAAGCGAAGGCGGAATCGCGCTGCTTCAGCAGGCCTTGGTCTGCCGTTGCCGACGGCGGCTGACCGGCACGCCGGTGATTGGGCGGGCAGCCTGCAGGCGGCCGGCGCCCTTGCGCAGCTAGCCGGCCGACGCTTCCGCGCCTGTCTGAAGGACCCGAGCCGGCAGAGGACGACGGCAATATCACCACCGGAATCCTCGCAGCTTCAGCAGGTCAGTGGTATTCGTTGCGAATGGCCGTGCGGTTGCCGCAGGTGGGCACGACGCCCCGCAAAAGAGCGGGGCAACGGTCCAAGCTCGAACCAGAACCACCTTGGCGGTGCGCAGCTCAGTCGCGCCCCGAAAACAGCGCCGGGCAGCCCGGGTTGACCAGGTAGCAGGCCCCGCCCGCCCTCGTCCGGTCGCCCTGGCCTGCCGCAAGCCTGGGCCAGCTGCGGCACGGTCGTCCCCGACATCGCAAGGCGCAGCATGTCGGTGGCGCAGCAGCCATGCGAGCGGTGCATGGGCCGCTCGGCGTTAGCGGAACGGCGTTGGACCCACCTCGCTGACCAGGCAGCTTCCACCGTTAGTCCATCAGATCCGGTCAGCTCCCAGCGCTCCAGCGCGCACCGCGCCAAGGCGACGGGCTTTGGGGTGCACGGCTTTCGGTTTGTCCGGGTCGTACGGTGCCAGTAGGCCACGTCCGCCTGGGCAGGGATAGCCGTCGAAAGCGGGCGGCCAGCAGCCGCGGACATGTCGTGCGTGCCGGTCGCCGGGCCGTAGGGATGTCCAGCACCTCGTCGCACACGCGGTTCCAGCGGCGGCGCGGGTGTCGTTTTTGGGCGGGTCAGCCCGGCGGTGTCGGTTGAGCTTCTTCGCGCAGCTGCCTCGATCCCCGGTCCACACGTCCCGGTGGCGGGACTCCACCAGGCCGTCGGTGTAGAGCAAGCAGGGGTGGGCCGCCGGCCGGGGCGTCCCAGCTCCCCGCGCTCGAAGTCCCACGCCCCCACCACCCCGATGGGGGCTCCGTGCCGGGACGCCGCAGCACCTCGGCCGGTGGCCCGTCGCGGTGGCAGCATCACCGCGGCGGGTGCCCGGCGCTTAGGCCACCCCCCCCACGATCCGGCTGGGGCCACGGGGTCCCGTAGACGGCGTACAGGCAGGTCGCCATGCGGTCGCTGCCGCAGGCGCTGGGCCTGCTCGTCGAGGTTGGTGCAGCACCTTCCTGCGGCGGCAGGTCGAGTCCGGCCAGGGTCTGGGGCGGTGGTGCGCAGCTGGCCCATGAATCGGCCCCGCGGAGGTCAATGGAGTGGTCCCATGACGTCGCCGACGACCAGGGCCCACCCGGCCGCTCGGGCAGCGGTACGCGTCGTAACCAGTCGCCGCCCACCGGGCTGTCTGAGAAGCGGGGAGGTAGGCGCTGGCCAGCGTCACACCGGTGGGATGGGGGCAGCTCGTTGGGGAGCATGGTGCGCATGGAGTTCGTCGGCCGAAATGTACGGTCTCGCGTCCCGTAGAGCCACTGTTTTTGTCCACGCCCAAGGCGCGGTCTGGGTGGCCAGTTGCGCGGGCCGCCAAGCAGGTCGTTCGCCCTCAGAAGGCGGTCCCGGTCGGTTGCGGCGCCAGGAAACGGCCGCGCCCGATGGACCCGCGGCGGCCCGCAGCGGGGGCGAGGAATGACGTGTGGCCCCAAGGAAAATAAAATGCTTGGAGTCTGTAGGGAGCTGAAGCAGCTCAGTCAGCGCTGCCGATCCGACGGCTGTAGCTGGCCTAGTAGCGGGGACCGTACTTCCGCGCAGCACCTCCGCGAGGGGGCCGCCGCCGCGTACTCTCGATCATCTCCCGGACCCGGACAAGGATCTCTCTTGGTGGGCCGACGAGCAACCGGCATGGGCACGCTCGTTGGTCTCGGAGGGGTCACCGTCGGCGGAGGCCCGGGGCGACGGGTCATGGTCGGCCCAGCCGGTCGGTAACGGCGCAGCCGCAGCAGTGAAGGGCCCGGTGGGCCGCTCGTCCATCCACCGGCAGCGGATCGCGCGCAGATAGACCAGGGAATTTCGTCGGATGAACGCCCGGGACGCTCGGCACGGCAAACACGCCCGAGCAACGGCCTCGTCCAGATCGACGCCGCGGGCGATGCGGCCGGCTGGGCTGCACTCGCGAACCGCATGATGGTTTTGGCCACTTGGCATTCTCGGCCCAGGAGGGACGGGTGAACCTGCTCCCATGGAGCGCCGACCTTCTTGGAGGTTGTTCGAGGTTTGTCCCGGGAACAACCCTCCGGCGGCAGGCGACGTACGCCTGCCGTAAATGCCGCTGGGCCGGCGGTCAGAGGCGGCGGATGGTTTCGGTGGTGGTGGTACTACCTCGCCTGGGACGAGATTGGGTCCGTGTGGGCCGGTTGGCGGACTGCGGTGTGGCGTGCCAGCCCCACTTCGGTCGGGCGGCCCTCTTGGACGGCCTCGTGCTCTTGGTCCAAGAGCCGGAGCGGAACTTCTTTGCAAGGGCTCTGTCGAACATGTACCAGAGCCACCTCGTCCCGGGTCCGGGGCCCCAGGCCTGTGGGCATGGACAGATCGGCCGCCGGTCCGGGAGCAGGCCGTTGAGGCTGCCGCTTGGCCGGGTGCGCCACCTTCCGGCGTGAGAGGTTTCCTCCAGGGCCCTGGATGCGGCGCGCGGCGTGGTCGGCCACCTGTTTGGGCGGTATCCCGCTCCTGCCCTCGGCGCGGCTCAGTTGTTTCGCGAAAGGCCGGTGTTCCTGGTCCTTGGGCCCGCTGCCAAGGCGCTTTTTGCAGGATCCCCAAGCTCCCCGGTTGGCGGAGGCGGGCCTGGAAGCAGCGCGTCGATCTGTGGCGAGTCCAGGTCGGCAATGCGGTGGCCTGGGCGCTGACCCAGCAGGGCCAAAGACCAGGTGGCCACCTGAAGAGCCCTGCGCACGCCCCCCGCCTTCGCATTGGCCCTCCGTAGGCCTGCCTGGCCCGGTTCACATCTCCTCGTAGGCCGCGATGGTGGCGCTCTTTGCGGCTTCGATGAGTTTCCCGGGAGGTGACGCAGGCTCGTTTGTCCCGGCCCACCAGGGGGGTCGGTTCGTTCTTGCGCGGCTTCCCACAGGCTTCTCTCGCCCGGGAGAAGCTGTCGGGTGGCCCTCCTGGTGCATCTCGTGCGGGAAACAGCCGTCCCGCGGATCGCTTTCCACCAGAGTCAAGGCGAGCCCGTCGCCCGCCAGCCAGGTCACGCAGCTTCCGGAGCTCGGGCACCATAGCCGTCATGGAAATGATTCGCGGAAGTCAGCCGATGGTGTAAGACCGCAACCGACAGCCGCGGCATGGTCCAGCCACGATCTGGACGAGGTGCAACCAGCCATCGTTGATCTCGCACACCGGAACCTCGTGCTGGCGCCCATGGGCGACCCCGACGCCCTCGATTTCTCACCCCCCACGATCTTTGCCGTTCCCTACTCCGGGTGTCGCCGAACAACCCTGCGTTTGTCTCCCGGGATAAAGCCCAACTATCCAGCTAGCGAAGCTTGAAGGTGAACCCTCTCGAATTACCTTCTGCAAGAGCCCCGGTGGGACGGCTTCCTGTTTCTTCGAACCTCTGGAACACAGAAGGGTTGCCGCTGCGCAGGACCGTCCCCCGGCTCAAAGGTCTAACAGATCCAGCAAGCATGTGGAGCACAAGTGGTTGACCAGACAACAAACGATGGTGCGGTAACTCGCGGACACCGACTCTCGCGCGTCCTTCGATGGTTGCCCGGCATGGTGGCTCTGATGTCGGCGATCGGGATAGTGCTCCTTATCGCGGTGGGGCGCACAGACGAGATCGCTTCGGTGGCCACGCTCGGTGTGACCGCGTTGGCAGGAGGGACCCTGCAGGTCACCGTCAACGTTCATCGCCGGTGAGGACAAAGTGGTCAGCGCGTCACTTTGGACAGCGGGCCCGGGCACCGCGTAAGGCGCCAGGCGCGCGGGGGCGAGGTGACACCCCGACGCAGCTCTCTTACGCAGTCACAACGAAGCATTCCACCATCGGGTAACCGAGGTGTCGAAGGGCTGAGGGGGGCTTGGCAATGTCGACGGGAACGAGCGGGGCGTACTGGGCGGAGCAAAGCGCTTGCCGAGCGTGTTCAAGCCACAAGCTCTTCTGGGGCGGTACAAATCCGTCAGTTTTTCGGCGGGAATGACCGGGGCTCACGGGACGGCCGGGTGGTGTACCTGGACGGATACGCCGCGGGAGGGCCGGAACGAAAAGCGGCGAGGCCGCGGTCGGCGGAGATCGCGATTGTCGGGTGGCTTCCAAGGCACCTGTCCCGGCACGGGCTGCGCTGGACCCTGGCTCTTCCACCGAGCGGGAACGCAAGTCGGGTCACCCGTCTGGAGGAGATCGCCGCGATCTACCAGGGGCCAGGGTTGTGGACGTTTCGGGTGCATCCCACGGCGAGGGTCGACCAGGTCCTGGACGAGGGTGCATGCGCACCGCCCGCCGGCCTGCCGCTTGTTTTTGGTTCCTCGATACCGTGCGGGCTGGGGTCCCTGCCCTGGGCATCAGGCTCGACTGCAGGCTATGGGCGCTGCGCCGGACGGGCGTAACCGGCGGACCGTTACGGAGTTCTTGATGAACCTTCAGCATAGGTCGCGGCTACGGCCGTCTGGGCCGGCGAACGCCCGGTCGGCCAAAGGCGTGGAAGCCGGTCCTCGGAACGGTTTCGAACGAGGTGTGTGCGGGGGGCCGGCTGGGTGGGCGGGGACTTCTTCCCTGCCCGGGGAAGGAGCCGGCCCCGGATGCGGACGAAGGCGGTTGGCCGCCGAGTACGCCCCCGCCGGCTGGCGGCCGCCACCGGCATGGCTTGGTGCGGTCGGTGCCGGTGGCGAAGGCCCGCCCACAAGCCGGTCTACCACCTGGTTGTAGCGGCAGCCATGGCGCCAGCAACGGCTTGTGGGTCTTCGGCGACGCAGCCGCCGCGGGCCCGTGACGCGCTGGTGGAGAAGTTGGAAGTGGTAGAAGGAACAGGGAGAGTCCGGACGTGCTGTGTTCTCCACCGCTTTCGCTGATTCCGTCCCCGACCCGGGAGGATGGTCCGCCAAGGCGGCGGTGCCAGCCCATGGCCCAGAACACTGGAAACGGCTTCCTGCGCTGTGTGGCCGACCGGTCAAATTGGGTCGACCACAGCGCTGGAGGTCCTTCGGTGAACTACTACGGGCAGGTGACCGAAGTAGCCGCCCGCGGCGGTTCCAAATCAAAGCACCTGACCACCACAGGGCAAAGACGGCCGCAGCACCGGGGTGAGCAGAAACAGGGAGAAGATCCGGGCCGCTGGTCGTCGAACCGCCCGCGGCGGTTGAGTCCACACTGCCGCGGCGGACAGCGGCATCTGATCCCAGGTGCGCCCGTCCAGTTCGCGGCCCGGCCGGCCTTGGGGGTTGCGGGCCGCCCCACTGCTTGAAGAAGAAAGGAGGGTGGTTCTGTTCCTGGCAGGCGTCCCGGATGCCGGTACCCAACGCCTGACCATATCGGCCGAGTGGCCGGGGCCGGACTCGCCGCCGGCGATGACCCAGTCCGATCCCGTCCAGGTTCAAGCTCCGGCAAGCGGGCCCAGCAGTGGTTGCCAGGACAGTGGAACGCGCACTCCGCGGGCCGGCACCTGCCGCAGGTCGTCCACGCGCGGTCAAGTGTCGGTATCGGACTCGACGGAGACGCCCCACCCACAGGTTCCGCCGGCACTGAAGCCTGCCGGAAGGACCTGCCCGCAAGGCGGCGGGCCCGTTTGGTCAGCACCTGGTAAGGTGGTGCTGGCGGCGGTGTCGGGCCATCACCTGGAAGACCTGTCCGGACGAAGTCCATGCGGCAACGCGGGCGTGGTAAGAGGTCGGACATGGCAGATTGACGAACACCAACCCGCGGGCTCTCTTCGCAGCCGTCAGGGGACGGTGAGGGAGTTCGGGGGTGGAGGGGTGACGTCGAAGCCGGGGCCGGAGGTGCGCGGGGTCGCCGTCGTTCTGGTTATTTGGGTGCTCCCGATGGCCCTTGAGGTCCCGTTTGGCCAGGGTCAGGGCGTAGCAAGTTTGTCGCAGCCGGCGGAGAACGCCGGTTCGCATCCGGTGGTGGGGGTTTCCAGGTGGCCATCGGTCCACTCGATCGCGCTTCGGTCGCGTCACTCGACTACCTCCTGCTGACGAACCGCGCCCCGTCAAAGGTGGTGCGGTGCGCTGTGCCCAACCGATCCGCGGCAATGTGCGGAACGACCGGCCATCCACACTGCAGCCACGAGTCTTTCACCGTCCTTCTTTTCCGCAAGCTCTCAAGGAATCGTTGAACAGCAGATGGCGGAAAGCCTAGTGGGTGAGCTCCGAGATAGTCGATGTCGATGAACATCCACCATCAGCCTCCTGGGGGGTGCGTGGCGGCGGGCCCCGTCTTTGAAGCAGCTTCTTCCCGCAAGCCCCTTTTTGGCGGCTCGCGCCCCGGAGCCGGGCGCCGGGGCGCCGACGGACCTGAGCGCGAGCAAGGTGCCGAGCGTAGAGCGGGTGCCGCTGAGATGATGCGGTGCGTCCGGCCCGCGCCGCGGCTCTGTCGCCCCCTGGGAGGGAAGGGGGCATGGCCTGCCGAGAGTTCGTGGGCGGACCGCATGATGTCTCCCGTCAGCCCGCCAGGTGTGGTGGGGAACGAAGAGGGAGGCACTCCCGCTGTGAGGGATGGGAAGAAGGTGCGCGGTGCGCCGGCCGGGCAGGCAGCGCTCACCGTGGCACCGGCGGGGCAGTTGGTCCGCCGAGGGTGCACTACCCGCCGCTGGACAACGGCCTGGAACTATCTGGTCAGCTGTGGGTCGATCACCCTGCGCGGTGAGGAGGTCGGCCCGCCGGGAGCTGAAGTACGCCGTGGTGCACCTGCAGGCCGCTGTGGAGTGCCTGCTGAAGTACCGGCTGGAGCTGGAGCACTGGAGCTTGGTGTTCAAGAACCCCGGTGATGCCAAGTACAGCAAGCTGGACGACGGCAGCCTGGACAGCTGCACCGTGGACCAGACGGTACACGCCGCCTCGTCACACTCGCGGGCGTCGCCATCGGCCGAAGGAGGAGAGATGAAGCCTCAAGGATCTTGGGCAGGCTCCGCAACCAGCCTCCAGCACTACGGGCCGCCCGCAACGACGCCAAGGTCAACCGGTACGTGATCGGGGCGAACGCCGTGAGCGTGCTGGAGTTCCTGATGCACTTCGTGGACTCGGAGCTGCTGCCCCGTATCGGCCCGCCGGGCGGGGATGCCGCCGCGTCGCTGGCTTGGATCCGCGAAGGGGCTCGACGAGATTCGCAGGCTACGTCGCGGCGGCGGGATGCGGCGGCTGCGTCCCCGTCTCGGCCCTGTGACGTCCCGTACCGTCGTGTGCTGGGAGTGCGGCCAGTTCGCTCTGGTCGTCGGGGCCGGGGAGGGCGGCTCCTGTCTCTACTGCCACCAGCGGCGCGGGCCTGAAGACATCGCGCTGGCCTACGCGTACGAGGTCCTCGGCCGCACCACGTGGTCGGCGGTTTCCGGCGGGCTGGAATCCGGTGTATTGGGTGCCCGCTCTGCGACGTCGAGGCTCTGGTGGCGTACGGTGCTTCAACCGCGGCCGGCCACCGAGAACCCGGATCGATCTGTGCTTTCCACCTGCGGTGAGACCGTCTTCTGGGCGTGCGGGAGTGCGCCCGCCTGCGAGAACGCCGTTTGCCTGCGGTCGGCGTAGGAAATCCGCCGCGACGACTGCCTGCACGCGCGGTGGATCGCCACTGGGTAGCGCCGGAGCCGTGTGTGACCCGTCGGGTGTCCGGTTGTCGGGGGGGGCGGCCCTGCCCTTCTCCGCCGCTACGGTCAAGTGGCCCATAGCGGCGCGAGAAGGGGTTTTCGGGTGGGGTTCTGTTCACCCGGCCGCAGAGGAAGTGCGTCGGGGGCCCCTGGCGGCACGAACGGGACCGCCGACGGTTTCGGTGGTGCCGCACGGACGCGGTGGGCGCAGCCGCTGGGGGCCGGCAGTATCGGCCGCTCGGTGGAGGTGGACAATGTGCCGGGCCGCGCTTGCGGGGCTGCTGTTTGCCCCTATCGAGGGGGCGCGCCGATGCAGAATGGTCCTTCCTCCGGTGATTGGCCGGGGCCGATCCGGCCGAGGCCCTGAAGCTGCTGGGGCTGTACCGGCGGGTGCTGGCCGGAGGCGCGTTCGCCGTCCGGGCCGAGGGGAGGACCGCGGCGTCCGGGTACCTGTCCCCCGGCCAGGACGCCGCCGTGGTGGCGCAGGTGGAGCAGCTGCGGCTGTACGCGCAGGACATGGAGGTGCTCCAGCGGCACTGCGAGCAGTACTTCCCCCTGCCCGAGGAGATATCGGCAGCTGAGCGGGTCACCGTGCGCGCCGCGCGGCTGGTCATCGAGGGGCACTGCGTGGCCCTGCCCTTCGCCCGCACCCTGACCATCACCCTCAGCGGAGAGGACGGCCCTGATCTGCGGTCCCTGCTCGGGGGCGAGCCGCGGTCGGTCCGCGTGGTCACCGGCGAGTACCCCGTGACGGTGGCCGGGCGCGGCCTGGACATCGGCCCCGTGATCGTCTTCCACCCCCGCGTCACCGCCGAGGACGGCCACGCCGCGCTCGCCGCGCTCGATGCCGGGCGTGCCGCCGGGCACCGCGTGGTGCTCCGCCCCGCCGGCGGCGAGCACTACCGCATCTGCCGTCGAAGTGGCGACGACCGGCCGCTGGCCCCGGTGCCACTCGGCTTGGACGGCTACCCAGAACCCCGCTGACCTGGGCCAGGCAGCGCCTGCGCGGGTATCGGGGAAGCCTGTCGTACTCTCCCTGGGGCTCCTCGACAGCATTCAGGCCGGGTGCGTGCCGACGTCTTCGCCGGAGTCGCTCGTATCCAGGAGCGCCACTACCTCCAGTGCTACCGCCACCAGCTGCACAGCGAAGGGGATGGCCATGGCCGGGTGCATCGTCCGGCCGTGTGAATACCGGTTCCGGATCTGCCGCCCGGCGTGCAGCCGGTCGGCCTGCTCGGCGGTGAGGGTTCCGTCGGCCAGCGCCGTGCCGATCATCTCGTTGAGGTTGCGGCCCTGGTAGCGCTCCCTCAGGGCGGCCTCGACCGCGGTGATCGAGGTGTAGACGGCGGCCGGGCCGAACTCCAGGTGGTAGTAGCTGAAGCGGAGCAGTTCCCGGCATGTCTCGAACAGCCGCTGGACATTGACCGGCAGGCTCTGGGGGACCTTCAGCGGCTCGACGATGGTGTGCATGTCGGAGAACTGGCCCGCCCAGTGCCGGGCCCGCGGGTCCGGCACCGGCCACGGCAGGTCGGCGGAGCTGGTGTACATCCCGGAAGTGTGGCACCGGTCCGCGGCCGGCCGCACCGGCTTTGGGTGCTCGTTGCCGACGGCGTGCTGGGCAGTACGTGTCCTTGAGTACGGGGCGGCGCCGGTGGCTGGGGCCCAAACCATCGACGTGGATGACCGGTCGATCGGCGGTGCGGCCAGCACCGGCGCCTTGTGCAGGGCACAGCATCTGCAAATGCCGGTGCCCGCCCGTGGCGGAATCGGGATCATGAGGGTATGAACGACGAGGACACCCCGGGCGCAGAAGACGGCGGAGAAGGCTTCGGCCGGGAAGCGGGGCCGCGCCAGACCCGTAGCGCCGGCAGCGACCTGCCCGGCATCATGGAGCAGTTCAGGCAGACCTCGGCCTGGCTCACTTCCGTCGACAAGGCGCTTGAGCCCGCCCGCCGTCACATCCGGATGCTGGAGTCCGCCCGCCGGACCGTCGAAAGCGTCATGGGGCCGGGCACGGTCTATCAGGTCGCGCTGGACGCCCAACGACAGTACCGGGCGGTTACCGAGCCCGTCCTGGCACTCCAGAGCAGCCTGAGCGACATCTACGACTGGCACAGCCGCATCAACGACGTCGTGCGCAGCGTGTCGCTCCCCCGCGCACTGCTGGAACGACTCGCAGCGACAGCGGCCCTCTTCCTGCCCGCCAACCTTGGTGGTCTGGACACCGAGGAGCTCCGCACCATCCTGGAGATGGGTGGGGACGACGGACTGTCCCTGGCGTGGGCACCACGGACCGGGATCGTCAAAGCCCTGCTCCCCCTCGGGACGCGCCAGGAGCGCTACGCCCTCCTGGCCGAACGCCGCGACGACGTTCTCGACGACATCGACGCCAGCCTCCGGATCGTCACCCATCCCGAACTCACCGGCATGGTCGCCATCCTGAGCGCCGCCACCCGCACCGCGCGGGCCGGTTTCGGCGAGGGCGCCCAGGCCCTGGCGGGCAACGTCCTCGAGAGTGCGATGAGCAGGCACGGCAACGCCTGGATCCGGCGTTCCTTCCCCCAGGTGGCCTACCCGTCGAGGGCCGGGCATCACGGCACCATCGGCAGTGCCCTGGACGATGCGGAGGACTGGGGCGATCTCACGCTGCTGCAGTTCAAGCACTATCTGGTGGTGGCGGGCATGCGGAACGCCTTCGGACCCGGCGCCACTCAGGACACCTTCAACCGCCACCTCGGAGCGCACCAGGCCTCGCCCGACACCTACCGTCCGGAGTTCGTTCTGCCGGCGATCCTCCTCGCCCACGCCCTGCTGCGTGCGCTGAACCAGGACCTCGAACGGCCCGGCGACGACGAGGACGGCGACGCGTAGCTGCTCTGCGACCGGCGTGCTCGCATCCCGGAGGCGCCCACCTTCGCCGTGCTCAGCCGCCAGGCTGAGCACCTGCGCACGGCCCTTCGCGCAGGACGGTGTCCGCGTCAGGCAGTGCCTGACCGGCGGCGAGTCCGCCTTCGCGGTGCCGGCCCGCGCCACGAGCAGCAGGCGGCCATCGGCGGGCCCGCCGGTGAGAGCGAGCGGGGCAGAGAGTTCTGTCGGGCGGGGTCAGGCGGGCGTGGGCCGGAATGCCCTGCCGTGCTCCGGCTGCGTATCACACAGGGCGCCCAGGACCTGGGCGGGGCCGCGCAGCATGGTGCGCTTCCCCCGGCGGCCCGGCCCCGGGTGGCGCGGGTCCGGTTGCCCCCAGGGTGCCGGCGGTTCCCGGTGGGGTGGATGAAGTTCGTTCCGGCCCCCCGGACAGGCCAAGGCTGCGGGCTGTGTCAGCGGCGGGTGACGGTGAAGCCGGTGTCGTTGACGGCGCGGGTCCACACGCCGCGGTCGAACCACTTGGTGATGTCCGGCTGCATCTCGGTGATGGTGCGCATCCGGGCCTCCCAGTCGTGTCCGGCCGGGCCGCGGCTGCCGTCGCATCCGGGGCAGCCGTCCTCGCCGTGGATGTGGCCGGCCATCCAGGCGTTGACGGCCACGTTGATGATGACCGCGTACAGGTCGCCGCCGGTCTGGGCCAGGGAGTCCGGCACCCCGGCGAGGACCAGGGCGAGTTCGGGGTTGTCGATCGGCGGCATCGGGGCCTGCCCCACACCCGTGTTGCTGCTGTGCTCGTGGGAGGACAGGCTCTGCGCCAGGCGGTCGGCTGTGCTCTTGGCGTCGAAGTAGCGCCAGGCGGAGCGCGTTTGGATGCCGAGCCGCCCGGAGATGGTGGTGATCTGCTGCTCGATGGTGTCCTCCACGGTCGCCGGGGCGAGGGTCACCCCCTGGCGGGCCAGCTCCGCGAGTGTCTGGGCAACGGCTTCCTTGAACGCCTTGGTGTTCCGCACGGCCACAGCCTAGAGGCCGGGTTCGGCCCGGTGTCCGGCCGTTGCCCACAGCAGGGCCAGGGAGCGGGGGACCGTACTTGTGGGGTATCGGTCTCGCCGCCCGGCGTTGGCGGCCCGGGGCGGGGCGGGCGGCGGGGGGCCGCCCCGTTGTGGCCGTGTGCTGTGGGGTGGAGTGTGGCCGGGGCCCGGCGGTGGTGGTCAGGCGGTGTGCGGGGCCAGGGCTCCTGCCGCCGCAAGCCGTCCGCTGTGGCCCCCGTGGCCGTGCGTTGCCGGAGACGGGAAGGGGTCAGCCGGGCGTGCCGGACGGGTCGCCCTCCTGGTCCTCGATGAAGGCCACGGCCTCGCGTCCCACCCCGAGCGTGCCGAGGAGGAGGTCCAGGGCCGTCTCGATGTCGCGCTGTGAGCGGTTCAGCCACACGAACAGGTGGGGATCCTGGCGGTGCGCGAACCGGCTGAGGGCGAACTCCGTGCCCTGGATGCGGAACAGGGCCACATCCACCTCGCCCAGTTCCTCCCAGGTGCGCTCCACTTCCAGGCGCAGCCGGGCCGCGACCGTCTCCAGCGGCGGTGTCAGTCCGGCGACGATCCGGTAGAAGCTCGCCGCGTACTGCCACGGGCTCACCTGGGAGACGGGGTTGTTGCCCACGTGGTACGGCGGAACGGTCGCGGGCTGCCAGTCCGCCTCCGGCCCCGGCACCCGGACCACACCCGTGCCAGGTGCGGCTGCGGGCTTCTCTCCCCCACCGGGCCCCGAGGGTGCGGCGTTCCGGTGCGGTTCCTGCTGGGCGGCGTGCCACTGGTCGGCCAGGCGCTGCCTCCAGCCCTTCGGGGGCGGCCAGGGCACGCCCCAGGCGGCGAGCTGATCACGGGTCCAGCCGCCCGCCAAAGTACGCGCGGCCTCGACTTCGTCCGGGGAAGGCATCGTCACCCGCCCCATGATGGGCCAGGGCGGAGCACACCAGTGCCTATGCGGTGGCGTCCTTGGCGGTCATGCGGTCGTCGAGGTAGATGACGGCCGTTGGCCCGTTCGCGTCGGAGGAGGGAACCACGTGGTCCAGGGCCTGGGAGATCGCGGCGCCGACGCGGCGGGCGATCGACCGGTCCAGGGCGGTCCAGGGGCTGCCGAGGGTGTTGGGCTGGATGTTGTGGCACCAGCTGAGTACCGCCGCGAGGGTGGTGCCGGACAGCGGCACGGTGACCAGTCCATCCTCCTCGGAGGTGATCTCGTCCTGGGCGGGCGGCTTGAACGCGGCGCTGAGGCCTCGTTCGGTGCCGGTGATGGTCGTCTCGGTGTCCTGAGGGACGTTCTCCTGGAGGTAGGCCCAGGTGTTGCGGTGGCAGCGGACCCGTGCCACCGCGACGCCGGCGGCCTTGGCCATGTCGCCGCAGAAGCTGTCGTAGCTCTTGGGCCAGTCGCTGTAGGGCGGTTCCCTGCCCAGCAGCTTGGCAAGGACGTCCAAGAAGCCCCCTCCCCCTCCGGGTGCGCGGTCGGCGTAAGTGCGCTGAGAAAATCCTGCCACCCCGAGGCTGTGTCCATTCACCCGGCCGCAGAGGTGTCGGGGGGTCTGCGGCACGACGGGGCGTCGACGGCGGTGGTGCCGCACGGCGCGGTGGGCGCCGCCGCGAGGGTTACCAGTTCCCGGTGCTGTCGCGCCACGCCGTCCCCGGCGCGGTGATCTCCTCCAGTCTCTGGGCCAGAAGGCCGTGGGGGCGCTGCTGCCGCACCTCGGCTGCCTCAGGTGCGGGGTCCGGCAGTGGGGAGGGCTGGCAGGCGGTACCGCGCCGGGCCGGGTCACCGGTCTGCCGTGCTCCGTGGGGACGTTCGTATCCGGTGCAGCCATCGTCGGCAGGTCTCGGCGGTGACCGGTTCGAACAGCTCCGGGGTGGAGATCTCGAGCAGGAACTGCGTCAGCAGGTCCTGGTGCGCCTCGTCGATGTCGACTTCCTCCTGGAAGTGCACCGCCTGGGCCCAGGCGGTGAGCTGGCCCGGGCCGGCCAGTCCGGCGAGGGTCTTCTCCAGGGCGGCGGCGGCGTGGCCGCGGGTGAAGATGGCGGGAGTCGACGTCCTGTGGCGCTGGGCCGCCCGGAGGAGCTCGGGCAGGTCTCCGCGCCAGTACAGGAGATCCTCGGCAGGGCTGCATCGGTCGGCGTCCACGGCTCCCATCCTGGCCCAGCACACCGGTTGGCACCGGCCGGTGCGGCGGGGGTGTCCGTCCGGGTCGGGGCGGTTGCGCGGGCCCGGGGCGGCAGGCCCCGGGAGGTCAGGGGGCGGTCACCGGGGTGCGGTCGAGTTCGGCGGTGATGTGCCAGGTGCCGTCGGGCTGGTCGGTGACCTCGGCGCGCAGGAGGACCGGGGCCAGCGGGCCGCCGGTCTCCTCCACCCAGGGGCCCAGCTGGTGCAGCAGGCGGGCGGCGGGGTCGTCGGTCCAGTCCAGCAGGAGCATCTGGTGGGGGGCACATCGCTCCAGGTCCCAGGCCAGGACGTCCAGGGCGGTCAGTGACTGGATGTGGTGCCAGGGGCGGGCGGCGACCTCCAGCGGCCACCATGCCGACAGGCACACCGTCAGGTGCAGGGTGCCCGGGGCCTGCCACCAGGCTCCGTCGGGCAGGCCGGTGCCGCGGCCGGCGGTGATGCCGGTCAGGTCCGGGCGCAGCGGGTCGTGGAGGACCAGGTGCTGTACCGGGGGGAAGACCGCTTCGTGCAGGTCGTCGTCGTGGCGGGTGGCGGCCCGGCGCTGGCAGAACCGGTCGTCGTCCGCGTCGGGGTGCAGGTCGGGGACCGGTCCCCAGTGCATCGCCGCCTCCTCCCAGGGGACGGTTTCGACCTCGTGGTCGGTGAACCAGGTGGGGGTGAAGTACCGCAGGGGCCCGGCGGCGTCCTGGGCGTCCTTGACCGCGCGCAGGTGGGGTGAGCGGTGGCAGGCGGCGGTCTGCCAGGTGCCGTCGGGGTGGTCGGGGTGGGTGATGCGGCCGCGGTCGAAGACCACCCGGTGCACCGTGCCCTGGCAGGCGGCGCGGGAGATGGCGTGTGCGGTGGTCCACCGCCACGGGTCGGGGCGGTGGGCGGGGGTGTCCGGCCGGGCCGGGGTGGTGGGCAGGGAGCGGTCGGGGGCAGGGTGGAACTCGTGGTCGGCGGCCTCGGGCCAGCCGTGGTCGCGCAGCACGCGGTTGACGGCCGCCCGCCACAGGGCGCGGCCCGGGTCGTGGTGGAGGGGGCGGGGTACCGCTCCTGGGCGTCGCAGCCGGTCGTTGACCGCGGCGACCGCGCCTACGCGGCCGTCGCGGCGTGCTCCGGCGGCCGCGTGGGCGGCCAGACGCTCGGCGTGGTCGTGCGGCGTCGTCGGCTGGGAGGTCATGGCCGCTGAGGATGGCAGCGTCCGCTCTGGTGCGGGGCCGGAAGCCGGGAGGGTTCCCCCCGACGAGGGAACCGGGCAGAGCACTCTCCTTCGCCTGGGGGGCGGGCCCGGTCTGGGCGCCCCGGTGTGCTGCCGCGCGCCGGGCAGGGCACGCCGGCCGCCGGAGGGCGGCCAGAGGACGGGCCGCTGCGCGGCCGGTGCGGGCCTGGGTGCTCCGGCCTGCCAGGCACACCCCGGCGGGGCAGGGCCGCCCACGGTCCGCGTCCTTGCTTTCGAAAGCGCCAGTCGGCTTGAAGCCTTGCCATCGGAGGTGCGGACGGGTCAAGGAACGGGCGGAGCGCTGGCGGCGGGGGCGTCCGAACGCCGCCGCCGAGCGGTGCCGTCAGCGCCGGAACGCGGATGCTGCGCGGTGATCTACGGGGCTGCTGCGGAGCATTCCGGGGCCGGCGGCCTGGACGGCGGGGGCATCGGCATCCTGCACACGGGCCGAGCGGACTCGAGTCGAGCGCCCCGCCCCGGAGGCTGTCCGCCGGTGTTGTCGCCTCAGTCGCTCCGGGACGGTTCCTCGCGCCCGTCGGCGAGGGCGTTCATCGCAACGAAGTCCTCCTCCTCACTCGCCGTTGCCGCGCCCGGGTACAGGGCCGGCAGGGCGGGGTCGACGCCGTTGGCGGCGGCCATCTCGGCGTAGCTGCCGTACACGGTCGTCCCGTCGGGCAGTTGGGGCGTGGGCAGCGCGCCGGAGCGCAGCAGGTCCAGCACGTCGGGGTTGCCGTCGGCCCCGGCCAGGAGCCAGCCCGCGCAGAGCAGGGGCCGGGCGGGGGTGCCGGCGTGGCAGCCGAACCGGCCCGTGGGGCCGCCGGTGCGGTTGCCGGGCGCGGAGTGGAGGAAGGCCTGGGGCGGGAACTGGCCGCGGGGGGCGTCCCGGCGCCATGGGCAGGGTTCTGCGCCTGCGCAGGGGCGGCGGGGTGCGGCCGGGGGGCCGTCGTACGCCACGCCGGTCACGCCCCAGGTGTCGTCGGCGGGCCGGTGGGCCACCACGCGTGGGCTGGGCCGCGGGGCGGGGTGTGCCGCCGGGGCGGGCGGCGCCTCGGAGGTGGGGGGCTGTCCGGCGGCCAGGCGGGCGTTGATGTCCTGGAGGACTTCCTCGGCCGTCATGCCGTGGCGGGCGGCCAGTTCGGCCAGGCGGGCGCGCACCCGCCGGTTGTGTTCGTGGTCTGTGGCGCAGCGGGGCGGGCCGCCCGGCTGCCTGGTGGTGGCCGGGGCGTCGATGCCGCTCACGAGTGGTTGTTCTCGGTGGCGTTGCAGCGGCGGCACCGGGCTTCCCCGGCGGCCGGGTAGGCGTGCTCGGGGTAGGTGCGCTCGCCGGGCGGGCGGCAGGGGTCGGTCAGCTCGGGAAGGGTGTGCTTCATCCCGCCGATGGGCGGGGCGTATGCGCTGTGGTTGTGGGTGCTCATGGCCGGTTGTCCTCGATGGTGTTGGCGCGGGCAGGCAGGGCGGGGGTCAGGGGGCCGGGGTGGTGGGGATGGGGTGGTGGGTGAGGCCGCAGGCGCGGTGGAGGCGGTTGCGGGCGGTGACCTGTCCGGCCAGTGCCTCCAGGTGCACGGCGTGGGCCAGACCCGCGAGGCCGGTGTCGTCGAGTTGGAGGCGCCACCGGTTGGTGGCGGTGTCGTAGTGGGCCTCGGTCAGGGCCTCCCACAGGGTGCCGGCCGCCGGGGGCTGTCGGTTACTGGCCGGGCGGGACCGGTACCGCCTTCGCGTCGGTCAGACCCTGTTCTTTCAGTTCGGCGACGCGTTCGGCCGCGCAGGTCCTGCTGTAAGAGACGACCGACCGGCGGGGGGCGCCGTGGATGTCGGTCCACTCGACTTTGAAGTTCTCCACCGCTGCTCCTGTGTGTGTTCCGGCACGGCTCTCTGCGGCAGGAGAGTGCTGGTGTCTCCTGCCGCCGGGTGACAGCTTCATCGTTGCAGGAGCCTGTGACAGTGCGCCGGGGCGCGGCCCCCTCGTGCCCTCCGGGGGCGGACACGGCGGAAAGTCAGCGGCGCGCGGGAGTTGCCGCTTCTACGCTTACCGGCGTGAGGTGGGACGAGAGCACCGGGATGTTCAGCAGGCCGTTCTTCGACTGGCGGCGTACCGATGAGGAGAACCGGGCTTTCCTGGTTCTCTCCGCCCGCTGGTCGGCGGAGGCTTACGACCGCGAGCAGAGGAAGGCGTTGGAGACCGCCAACCAGTTCTTCGATCCCGACCGGCACGACGGGGACGAGCACGTCGAGGTGTTCGACCGGGCCGTGGGCGGGCTGTGGCCGTCCTCCTACGCCTGGATGACGGAGTCCTTGGTGGTCCGCAACGGCGTGAGCGCGTTCGAGGTGTATCTGGAGAAGGCCGTCTTGGAACTCACCCGCCGCTTCCGGGTCACGGTCGGCGGCCGGCGGCGCGCGCTGCGGCTGGAGACTCCGGGGCACTATCAGTCCCCGCCCTGGTCGACCCTGGTCAAGGCGCACCGGGCGCTGGGCACCGTCGTCGACACCGACGCTGTCAGGTGGGCCCGGGATCTGCGGCACCTGCTGACCCACCAGAACGGTGAGCTGCGCTCGCAGAAGCTGGTGGAGAAGTTCCGCGACGATCAGGCCGAGAGCGGGCTGGAGAGCTATGAGCGCTCCGAGGTGGGCGGCAGAGTCCGTCTGGGGGCCGGCCGTGTGCTGGCCACGCTCGACATGCTGGCCGAGGTGGTGCGCGCCGCGGACCGCGCCGTGTGGGAGCTGGAGCGCGAGCAGCCCTCCTACGCCGAGCTCGGCCTGGACGCGTATCTCGAGCCCGCTCCCGAGTGAGCCGCGGCCGCCTCTCCCCCGGGGGTTTTCTCCTGGGCGGTCGGCCGCGGCGCGGCCAGGGGGCGATGGTTTCTTCCGTCTCCGGTGCGGGTCTTGCCGCATGGCGCGCCCCGGTCCGGGCTGTCCGCGCGGCGGCCGGGGAGGGGTCAGGTCTGCCAGTTCACGTAGCGGGCGAAGGCCCGGTCGGGCAGGTGGGAGGCGAGCCGGTCCCGGCCGGTGCCGGGCAGGCCCGTGAAGGCGCACACCGTACCGGACAGGGCGAGTATGCCGGTCAGTGTCACCAGCAGCCCCACCTCGTCGACGCCCTGCTGCTGGTAGCCGCCCGGCGCCACGGTGCGGACCCGTACGGTGTCGCCCGCCTCGCCGCCGTGCCACACCATGCTCGCCCGCGGGTCGGTGGAGTGGCCGTCGTCGGAGACGAACACCCCGGAGCACACCGTGCTGTGTCCGCCTTTGCCGTTGGACTTCTGATGGCATTCCCGCGCGGTCAGTGTCCCGGGGGTTCCGGCCCAGCCGGCGGCCGAGGCGGTGAAGGTGCCGGTGGTCGCCGCTCCGGCCAGCAGGGCTGCGGCCATGCACCACCACAGGGCCCGTTTGATCCGGCCGGGCGGTGTCCGCCGACTACGCGCCCGGCGCAGTTGGTGCTCCAGATCGGCGCGGCTGCCCGCCGGCGCCCGGTATGCGGCGGCCGGAGCGCGGTGTCCGCCCCGGTGTGCGGCCGCGGTCTTTCTGCGCCGGGCGGCCCGCCGTGCCCGCATGCTCTTGCTTCTCGTCTTCGCCATCCGCCCGCCCCGTGCCTGTGCCGCTCCTCACCCGCAGGGGCATCGCCCTGATGTGCTCGGCCCCCCGGGCGGGCCTGATGCTTCCACGCGGCCGGACGGGCGGCACTGCCCGATTCCGGCAGCGTCACCGGGCCGGTGCCTGCCGGGCCGTTGTGCCGGCACAGCGGCGGTACGGGGGTGCACCCCGCCGTGGGGCGCGCGCCGGGCCGGGCGGCCTGTCCGGCGGTGCGGGCTCCGCCGGCCTGTGCCGTGCCGCGGCTCTTCTCGGTGGTGTTCCTCGACAGCGTCTCCGGATCCGCCGTTGGCCCTGCGGCCACCGGAAGCGAACGGATCTTGTCCAGCGGCGCGCTGCTGAGCGCCGCCTGCGCCGACGGGCAGCGGCGCCGCTCCCGTCTGGGCGGTCTGTTCCAGCTGGCCGTCGACCAGGCCGAGACGCACGGACGGTGTGCCTGCTGTTCCTTTCACCGTCGTTCGGCAGCTGAACGGATCGGTCCTGCAGGAAAGGCTGAGGAAGGCGGACTGGAACAGGCGAGCCCGCGGGATGCGCGCCTGTACGCCCCCCAAAACGCAACGCCGCGCTGACAGCGAGGCGTTGTCAGCGTGGTGCTGTGCGGGGAGGGTGAGGGGCATGACGAACACCGACAAGCCACCCCGTGCGCCCCGGCCGGTCCCGTACGTGATGGACGAGGAGCAGGCCGGGCTCCTCGCCCGGCTCTCCGAGGCCTACGCCAGCGCCCTGCCCGAGGTCCGGGACCGTACGCCGCAGGCGTCGGTGCCGGTGCTGCTGCACGCGGTCCACGCCCACCAGGCCCGCCGCCTGCTCGCCTCCGACCCGCGCTGGCGGGAGACCGCCGGCGTCACGGACATGCCCGAGGACCGCGCGGAGGACGTCGCCGCCGCGCTCGCGCTGCTCCAGGTCGCCCGCGACGACCTGGAAGACCTGGAGGCCGCCCTGCTGCTGGCCGCCCGTACGGCCAGCACCCGCACCGGCAAACCGTTGCTGACGTTCAAGCAGATCGCCGCCGCGCTCGGCGTGGAGTCCGAGCAGGCCGCCCAGGGCCGCTACCGCCGCAAGGTCGGCATGCCGAACGCCACGGCATCAGGCGCCGGCGGCACCCCGTAAGCAACGGCCCTGTCGGGCTCCCGCCTCGCGCACACCCCGCACGGCGCCACGGACGTCCAGGACCATCACACCGTCGGTCTTCTCGATGCTGCCCTTTTTCCGGAGCGGACCCACGGCGGGAAGGCACCGGCATCGCGGGCGAGGAAAAGGAGCTTCTTGGCGGAAGCCGGGGTCGGTGCGGAGCCGGTCTCGATCACGGCGTTCGGTCCGCCGGGCACCCAGACCGCCACGTCCGTCCGTCCGTGGCGGCTCTTGCCGTCAGGGACCACGGGCAGCCGCGGTTCCCTGTGGGCGCGGGCGCAGGGGGGCGGCGGGCTGCCGCGCATCGGCCCGTCCTTGAGGGAGAGCACGACCGGGGTCAGGGCCCGGGTGACGTCGGCGGTGGCGGGCGGCCCGTGCCCTTCCGCACGGTCGGCGGCGACGGCCCCGGCGGCCCGCTGCGACCAGTCGGCGAGGATCTCGCCCAGAAGCCAGGCCATGGTGTCCAGGGTGTTCAGCAGTTCTCGGTGGTGTACCTGGTCGCGGGCTCGGTACCGCTGCCTGCGTCCGTTTCGGGGAGTTGCCAGCGGGCGACGCCACCGTAGGCGTCCTCAATGATCAGAGTTCCGCCCTTCGTTGGCACGTTCATGTCGGTGATGGCCTGGTACTCACGGTTGGGTTCGATCTCGGCGTAGGGGGTGTAGGCGTCGATGCAGCCCTGCCACGGCGCGTCCGTGTAGTCCCGGCCCTCGGCCGTGTCCGCGCCGTGCGCCCACTTGATGTGGTTGTCGGTTTGCTCTCCGAGCATGCCGCCGGTCTTGGACTTCATGGTGAAGGCGATGGCCAGGGCGTATTGGCCGGTCAGGGCGAGAGTCTCGTCCTTGGCGAATGCGTCCCGGTAGGCGATGCCGGTGAGCGTGACCTGCATGGGGCGCCCCTCGGTGTCATCCAGGGTCACGGTCTGGCCGATCGATCGCGTCGTTGGATCCCCATCGTCGGTTCCCTGCGGCGCCTGGCTCTGGGGCCACGCCGGCTTGGCGTCAGCGTTTCCGCTGGCGTCGTTGTCGGCACAGCCCGCGACAGAGAGGATCACCGCGAACACCGCGGCTATGGTCGCCTTTCTCATGGAACTGAGGTACTCCCTTGTGCTCGTGCGATGGAGGACTTCGATGTCCTGCTTGACGGCTGCTGACGCGACACGCACCAGACGCCGCACCCCGGTACCACTGACTGTCACACGAACGCTACCAAGCGCGCTCGCCCGGCAGTGTCGCGCCGTGAGGCCTGCCCGGCTCCCCCGTGAACTCTTCCTGAGCGAACTCAAGAACAGTCGGTATGGCCGGGCCGGCGGTTCTCAGCTGTCCGCGGTCTTCTTCGCGGAGGGCGGCAGGGCCAGGTCGAGCAGGGTGTTGATGGTTGTGCCGTCCAGTTCACTGTCGAGGTGCAGGGACCGCCGGATGAGACGGCCGACCTCCAGGGGAGGCAGGGCGAGACGGAGGCGGGCCAGCAGGCAGATCTCGCCGAGGAGTCCGGACGTGGCGCCGGGGTCTCGCTGGATGTACCAGTCGATGAGCTTGACCACGTCGGGTCTGATGTCCCCCAAAGAGAGCTCGGCCTTCTCCCGCCCCCGGGTGTTTTCGACGTCCTGGGCGAGGCCGCCGAGGACGGCCTCGATCACCGTGGTGCGCAGCGCGGCGGTGGGGAAGAGACTGTCGGTGCCTTGGGCGAGGGCGACCGCCGGCCACCAGGCCAGGGTCTCGGCGGTCTCCCGGGGGTGGCCCCTGCCGGTGGAGGTGGAGCGTCGTTTGCCGCTTCTGTTGTCCTCGAGGCTGTGGCGGATGATCTCGGTCAGACGGTTGTGGTCGGCGACCAGGCCGCGGGGCTGGGTGGTGCCGAAGGTGGTGGTGGCGGCCAGAAGGGCCTTGGGACCGTGCGTGCTGTGGTGCTGCTCGGCCCAGTCCCGGGCGACGGGCTCCGACCAGCGCGGGCCGTCGGGTGTCTCGGCCTGGGCCGGGGGGAGCTTTTGCGCTTCGTACTGGGGGTGCGGCAGGTCCTCCGGGGCGATGCCGGCGATCTTCGCCAGCCCGGCCCGGCCGACCAGGCGGGCCGGCTGGAGTTCCGGGGCCCGCAGGTCGACGACGCACTTCTCCAGCGGCCGGGCGTCCCGCGGGCGCCGCTGGGCCCACAAGGCGAGGTGGTCGCGCCAGTTGGGCAGCGGCTCCTCCGAAGCGGCGAAAGCGGCGATCTTCGCGATCTGGGCGTTGCCGGGGGTGCCGGGGCGGGCCAGGAGGTCGGCGGCGGTGACGGTGGCGGCGTCGTGGACGGGGCGGGGATCGAACCGCTCGAAGGCGCGGTCCAGTACCTGGCCGGGCCGGTGCCAGGCGGTGCCGTCCCACCAGTAGCCGCCGTGCCGGTAGAGGAACCCGCTGCGCCCGTACACCCAGTCGTGGTGGAGGGAGCTCAGATCCCGGTCGTGGATCAGCAGCACGGTGCGGCCGTGCTCGGGGTGGCGGTGGACGGCCCAGGCGTAGGCGGGGTTCTTCGGTTCGGTGGTGAACGCCACCCAGCCCCCGCCGGGTAAGGAGTCGGTGCGGCCCCACAGGCCTTCGCCCTGGTTCCGGCCGGTGCGCTCGATCGCGTCCGGGTTGTCCAGGGGCAGCCGCTCGTCGTTGATGAACGGCAGGCCCAAAACAGGGTGATCGGTGCGCAGACCGTTGGCAACCGGACGGACCTGACTCACGGTGGCTTCTCCTTCGCTGTGTCGGGCCGAGATGGGCCGAGGGTGGTTTCCCTTTCCATCCCTGCGGCGCAGCAGACGCCGTCAAACCCGGGGTGTGCAGCAGGGTGTGCCTGGCCGAGCCCGGTCAGAGGGGCAGCGGCAGGCCCTGCAGGGGCGAGGCGAGGAGGGCGTCGAGGCCGGAGACGGCGGTGAAGCACACCAGTGCTGTCTCCGGCCGCCCCAGCCGGCCGGTCTGCCACCGTGTGCCGCGGGAGGAGGCGATCACTTCCCGGCCCCGGCCCGTCTCCAGCACCAGGTGCCGGTGCAGGCGGTGCGCGGTGAAGACCAGAGCCCGGCCGTCGTCCAGGGCGACACGTATCCCGCGGCGGGACGGCCGCATCGCCCGGCGCTGTGCCCGCGCGGTGAAGGGCACACCGTCGAGCCGGCCGTGCATCCCGCTGCGTGCCCTGGCCCGGACTCCGTGCCACGGCATGGCCGCGTCCTGGACCTCCAGCATCGCCTCGCTGTCCAGGGTCAGCTCCCACCGCTCCCACGCCTCGGCCTCCGCCGTGGCCCCGAGCCGCGCGCCGGGCTCCCGGAACAGGACGCAGTCGCCGTAGGGGGTGGGCACTCCCCTGCGGCGACCCGCCATCGTGGTGTTTGCGGCATGGAAGCAGGAGACGGGGACGTCGACGGTGCGCGGGTTGCTGGGTGGCGGTACGCGGCCTGCCCTACCCGTCCACCAAGTGCACCGGTTCTACAGCCACAGGCCGACAGGGGCGCGCCGTTGATGACGCCGATGAGCAGCTTCGAGGTTCCCGCAGCGGACAGCGTCCTGCCGGCACGGCCACCGGCCGGGATTCCCCCTACCGCGCCCCTGCCGCCGCTGTCCGGCCGTGCCCCGGGCGCGCGGGGCGGTGCCTGCCTGCTGCGTGCGCGTCCGGCCAGCCGGCATCCGGCGGTGCGCGGATCAGTGGCGAACACGGGAGAGCAGCGATTCCCACGCATCGGCGACGCCTTCTCCTTGATCGAATTTGGTGTCGAGGCAGTACAGATCATCGGTGTACTGCTCCGCCCACAGCACGCATCCTGCTGCTTCCAGGAGAGCGGTGTCTGTCTCTGCAGGGGCCGCTCTGGCAGGGAAGACGAGCAGGAAGTCGCCGGGGGCCGCGCGGGAGGCCACGGAGGAGATCACGCAGGCTGCGGTGGCGGGGTCGTTCCAGGGAGCCGACAGCGTCAGCTGGTCGAAGACGAGCACATGGCGCGATCCCCATTCCCTCAGCCCCACCTCTTGATCGCTCAGCAGCTGGTCGGCGACCACGGCGCACAGTCCTCCCTGCGCGGAGAACCGGGAGCGGAGGTCGGCCAGATGCTCGTTTCCCTCGAAGAGGATCTCCTGGCCGTCGGTGGCTACCCAGTGCGCGTCGGGCGTGCCGTCCATGAGGGAGCACCCTTCGTTCCACGTGTCCGTCCCTTCGGGCGGTCCCCCGTACAGTCCGCGGACGGCCCGGAGACTGCCCACGGAGGTTTCCCCGGCCTGTATCCGCACTTGCCAGATGTCCAGCGCGGGAGAGTCCACAAGCGAGGCGGTGTACTCGACATGCAGCCTCAGAGCGGAGGGGTCGCCGTTAGGCGGGAGAGCGGGCTGAGCGGCCATAGGAAGCTCCTTGTCAGGGTGACTCGTCCCTCGGATTCAAGGCCCGAGACCAGGACGGGCCCAGTCTCCGGGAGCCTGACCTGACCCGTCTGTCTCGACGGGCGGGCGGCGGGCGGGAGTTCAGGACAGGTGGTAGGCGGTTTCCCTCACCCGGAGCGGGGCGCCGGCCGGGCCCTGGATGTACGGGCCGCGCCAGCGGATCTTGTGGCGGCCGATGCTGGGGTACCACTGGTTGACCTTGTGCATCTTCACGGGCCACCGGTGGGTGTAGTGGCGCGCGGAGGACGCGGCATCTGTCCCTGGATGACGCTCCGTGGGCCGGCGCAGGTCGACGAGACGGATGCCCGTGGAGCCCTCGAAGGACGCGGCGTTGCCGGAGGACGGCTGGTGGCGCGGGTCCGGGTCCGGGTCCGGGTCCGCAGTGACGGTGATGCCTTGTGCGGCGAGCCGCCAGAACGCGAAGAGGTACCGTTCGGAGAAGTCGTTGTGGGGGTCGGCGACCGGCTCGCCGCTCCACTGAGCTGTCTCCGGCGCCCAGAGGGCGTCGTCGGCGCGGAGGAGGTCCGCGACGTCTCTGTGCAGCATGTGCCGCCTCCGGATGTGCTCGATCGCTTCCGTGCGCGCGGAGATGCTCCTGGTGGAAGCATCCGCACGCATGCCGTTGGTGCCTGCGGGGAACCACGGGGGCGCTGGGTAACCGTCGGCCTGCGCTTCGGCCAGGAACTCCTTCCAATCGGGTGTCTGGATGGGGCCGTCGGGGCGGAGCATCGCGCTGACCCCGACCGCGGCGTACTCCTGACCGGCGGAGCCGTAGATCGTGCTGTGTCTCCAGCCGAGCACGCTGAGGTCGCCCGCAGCACCGTTGTGGCGGTTCAGGACAACCGGCTCGGGCATGACGACGAGCGCGGCCCGCAGGGGGATGTCGGTGTCCCGGTCGAGGGTGAGCAGGTCGTCGGCGTCCAGGGTCAGCGCGGCTGCGATGACGGCCGCGTGGGCGGCCGGGGAGATCACGCAGATCTCGCCGTCGCGGAGCAGTGCGAGCTGCTGTTCGCGTTCGAAGACCGCGTAGTCGGCGATGAACTGAGTGTCGTGCGGCCAGGGACGCGGGAATCCGGCTTCGCCCATCATCCAGGCAGCCGTCTCGTGCCAGGCCTGCGCGGGCGCCAGTCCCAGACGGATGTGCTGCCACATGGCCTCCTGGAACACTCGCTCGGTGGCCCCGGCGAAGTAGGCGGCCGCGTAGGGGTTGCCCTCCAGGAGCCGGATGGTGGCCTTCCGGTCGCGAAAGGCGTCGCGCGCTGCGACAGCGGGGTCCCATCCTCGGGCGTCCTTGCGCCTGCGTTCCTTCTTGTTCCTGCTCGCCTTGCCCATCGTCCACCCGCCCTAGAGGTCTGCCGCAGCTGACGCCCGCCTACCGAACGCCGGGAAGCGTGCCACGGCGGCATGGGGCAGGACTGGCGTGCGCGTCGCCGTTCCGCCTGGCGGGACGACAGCCGGATGCTGCGAGCTGCCGCTCCCGGCCTGCGGGACCATGCTCCCGGCAGACACCCGGCGCACAGACTGGAGCAGCTATCCCGAAGACGGGCCAAGGGCCCGATACCGAGGCGGGAGCAGCGAATGCCCTCTCCTGCCCGGCAGGCCCAGCGGTGCCTTGGCGAGTTGCGATCTTGGAGGGCCCGCACAGGCGGAGGCATAAGCGGGCCGCCCGTCTCCCTGACCGTCCCGCCGCTGGTCCGCTGCGGGCAGGGGCGGGGAGTGGGGACGGCGCACCGGGACAAGAGCATCTGCTCACTTCACCGCAGCCGTACGGCTTGTGAAGCCGTGTCGCCTGCACTGTTCAGAGCTCTGCCGTGGTGCTGTCCGGCGGGGCGCCCCTGTCTGGCCTGCCGCGAGTTCTGGTGGTCGCGTTCGGCAGCGGCCGCGGCCTGCCGGAACACGTGGCACTGTTCGGCCTGGGCGTTGTGGGGTGCTGAGAAGTCCATCTCCTGCAGCACCGGGGCGCAGCGCGGCTCGGCGGTGCGCCAGCGGCGTCGGGCGTCGGGGTGCGTCGTCTTGCACAGTGCCTCGGTGTAGGCGGTCAGGCGTTCGACCGAGCAGGCGAAGCGGCCGGCGGTCAGGGCCTGGCGCGCCTTGGGTTCGCGCCGGGGTCACGGAACTCCGCGATCACCTGTGGCTCGGCTCTGGCATCTATGACGACGGCCAAGGTGCTGGGCGCGAGCGGGTCGACGCGCTCGCTGATTCCTTCGTCGACACGCTCGCACGCGGTGCGGCAGTGCTGTCCGGCGCCCTGATCCGGTTCGGTTCCGACGAGGACGACCCGGGACGGGCGCTGTCGCCTCTCACGCAAGGCCGGTGCTGCAAGGCGCTAGGGCCGCCCAGCACCTCCAGCAGTTCGGCCAACGACGACGCACGCCGTCGTCCACCGGCCCGGCAGCCCGCCCCCCTTCACACAAGCCCAACGGCCAAGGCGTCTTGAGGCCGACAACCGCCCCGGTCCACCCGAACACACCCTGGCCGAGCCGCCAAAGGGCCGGCTGTTCCCCCTCGAGAGTGCTGTGCGGGCGCTGAGGCCTCCTCCCGCCTCCCGGACCGAGCCCGCATCCCGCATCCCACCCCTTGGCATCTTCGCGCCCGTTCCCGTAAGTGGCCCCGGTCGCGGCCTCAGGCTGCAGATACGCACCAGGTCAGCGATCTCACCTGCGAACGGAGAACTCTGCATGCGAACCCTCCTGCGCCGCGCCGCCACCGGCGCCGCCACCGTGGCCCTGCTCACCGGCGGCGCGGTCGCCATGGCACCGTCGGCCGCCGCGGTCGGCTCCTCGGCCTGCACCAAGAACATCGCCAACTACAGCGGCGACATCACCGCCTCGGCCGTCCACCTGCGCAGCGGCCCGTCCACCGGCTACACCTCCAAGGGGCTCCTCTACCGGAACACCGACGTGTACGTGTACTGCACCGCCTCCGGCGGCTCCTGGTCCTACCTGAAGGCCACCTCCGGCGCCAACAGCGGCCGATACGGCTGGGTCGCCACCCGCTACATCAACGAGCCGGTCCGCACCTGCCTGCCGGAGTACCCCTCCTGCTACGACTGATGTCCCCAAGGCCGTCCCTCCACGCCGCGGGCGGCCTTCGAATAGCCCGCCTCTGCGCCGGTCCGCGTGTGGTGCCCGGGCGCGGCGCGAGGAGGGGGCGGGGTGCGGCCTGCCGCAGCGTTCCGTGGGGGGACGGCGGCGGGCCGCACCTTTGTGCGGCCCGCCGGGTCCACCACCGCAGGGCCAGAAGATAGAAGGCTCAGGCAGGGGCGGGCCAGCCGCCAGGGCAGCGGACAGTCGCGCCGCAGCGTCCGTACCGGGCCCGTAAGCACGGCGACCGGACCCGGTACGGACGGCGGCCAGGACGCGTCCCGCGACAACGGTGATCAGTGACGGTCAGGGGTTGGGGCAGCGGCAGGCGAGGGGGCCTCAGGCCGCCTGCGGGTGGCCGGGTGGGCGTCCGGGCAGTCGCCGGGCCCCGCATCTACTCGAACGCGCCGGCGGGGCGGTGGCCTGCTTGGAACGAGGGGCGAGGCCGGCAGCCTTGACGCCTTCGTCCTAGGGATGACGGGGGTCTGCCCGGGCTGTCGTATGCGGCCGTCGTCGCCGCTCCCGGCCGCATCGTCGCCAAGCTGGAGGCAGAGGAGGCCGAGCGTGGTTTGTGCGCCAAGCCACGCTTCACTGCCGGGGGCCGGGCCGATGAGCAGACGGCCCGAGCGCTGCTGCGCCAGATATACCCGCTGCTGCCCGGCGACAGCGACGACGAGCCGGGCCTGCCCTGCCGGGAAGTGCAGGAACAGCGACTGGCCCGCAGCCCGTACCGGATCGTCCCTTGTGCGGAGGGTGAGTACCTGCACCAGGCGGTCGCCGCTCTCAGCGACGGTCTTATGTGCTGGACCCGCGCGGTGAGTCGGCTCTTAGGGGAAGACGACTGGGCTGAAAGGCCCCCGCGGACCGCGCGGTGGTGGAACACTGAGGAGTCGGTGCCCTGCCGATTCCCCCGTGTCGGCAGGGCGCCTGCCGCTATGTGCCCGGGAGTACACCACCAGCAGTCGTCTACGCGGGAGTCGGAGGCGTGGTCCGCAGTAGCGTCGGTTGTGGCTGCGATCGGGTTCGTGATGTCCAACCGGTTCTGCGAGACAATGTTCATGCCTCATCCGGCTCGCGAGGTTAGTACGCGGGAGCGGTCAGCAGAATCCACTGGCCGTGCCCGGCCTGTCCGCTGGCCATGTGCCAGTCGGCGCCAATCGCTTGGTGTAGTTGCTCGGGGGCGACGTACAGGGGGGTGCCGGGGCCGAAGGAGGTGCACCACAGCACCTGTCCGGCGCTGGCGGTCACGCGCCGCAACTCGGGCGCGAAGAAGACTCCGTTGAGGGCGACGACCAGGGGCACGGTGTGGTCTGCGTACGGCAGGAAGCGCACGTCGGCGTTGCGCCACCGCACACCAGTCAGGTCGCCGCAGCGGGTGAGCATCTCGGTGTTGATATCGGTGGCGACTACGGCGGGAATTGCCTGGGCCAGGGCGGTGGTGGCCTCGCCGGTGCCGCAGCACAGTTCCAGTGCCCAGGGGGCGGGGCGGGTGCGGGCCAGTCCGGCGCGCACCGGCCAGTCATAGCCGTGCTGGGTCCCAGACCATGCTTTCCAGATGGGGGCCTGGTCGGCGTAGGTGGTGGTCAGGGTGCGCCAGGCGTCGGTGTCGTGGGGGTCGGTCAGGATGCGCTGTTGGGCCAGGCGGCTGGTGTGGGTGCCTGCGTTCAGGTCGGGGGCCTGGGTGGGAGGAAGGTCGGCGGGGCTGGGCGAGGAGGCGAGGGTGGTCACGGTAGGAGAGCTCCTGATGGGTGGTGTGGCGGAGGCTAGTAGGTCTGTGCCGAGTCGTCGTCGCGCAGGCGCCAGCTACGGTGCAGCACCAGGGTCTGGTGGCATGTCTGGCAACGCAGGATGCTGCCTGGAGTGCGGGGGCGAGGGTGAGACTGGACGGTGTGCCCGCAGCAGACGGGCAGGGCCGAGTGCAGTGGGGCTGGGTACCAGTGGTGGCCACAGGTGGCGCACATCTGGTCGCGGCCCCCGGTGGTGATGTCGATGGTCTGCGTGGTGCGCGGCGAAGTGCACGCGGGACATGGCGGGGCGGTATCGGTCACCAGGGGACGTGGCTCCTCTCCCGCCGGAAGGTCCGGCAAGGCTGTCCAGGGGCATGGGCTGAGTGTGGACGCGCGTGGGTTGTCCGGTGGCGGGCCGGGCGTGGATGTCCCGCCTGGCGGGAGAGGTGGTGCGTCGCGGTGCGGGGGCGGTCCCGGGGGCGGGAGAGGCGTTGAGCCAGTAGCGGTGAGTGCCTGGTGCGGCGGTGTGAACACCAGCTGGTCACGAGGGCATCGGTTCTGCAGGTCTCGTGTTTCGGGTCGGCTTCCTGCCGTCGCCGAGTGGGGCAGGTCGTCGGCGACTGGTGTTGCCGATCTGTTGGTGGGAGGTCGGCCGTGTCATCCGGTCGGTGGGCGTCTGTTGACGGCCAGGGTGGCGACGTGGCGAGCCATTTCGGTGGCAAGGTCGCGGCCGGTAAGTGTGGGCAGGCCTTGGGCGATACCGGAGTTGGTGTTGGCTTCCAGGACAGCGGGGCCGTATCGGTTGGTGATGCTGATGTCGATGCCGGCGATGTCGAGTCCGCAGGCGCGGGCGGCGCTGCGTGCCAGGCCGATCGTCTCGGCTGGGGGGATGCAGGTTTCCATGCGGGCGCCGGGCAGGGCGCTGTTGGTGCGGAAGTCTCCTGGTGGAGCGGTGCGCCGGTAGGCGGCGGCCACCTGGTCACCGATGACGACCAGTCGCAGGTCCTGGCCGCCGGTGTCGGCGAAGGGTTGCACCAGGCGAGGGCCGTTGGCGCGGGCGAGGGCGCGGGTGATCGTTTCTAGGCCGTGGGCCCGAGTGATCCCGTGGCCACTGTGTCCGGTAAGCGGTTTGATCACCACGTCATCGCCCAGTTGCTCGACCACAGAGGCTGCGGTGGTGTCGGAAGAGGTCAGTACAGCGGGGAGCGTCGCCACGTCGGCGGCAGCTAGTAGTTGGGCGCACAGTTGCTTGTCGCGGCCGACGCGCTGGGCGTCGGTGGTGTTGACGATGAGCAGGCCCTCGTCTTCCATCTGGCGTTGTAGGGGGAGGGCCCACAGGGATGAGGCACGCGAGTGCGCCACATCAGCTGGCCGCTGAGCTGGCGCCGGGCCGTTTCGGTGGCTGGAGGGTTTTCTGGTCAGGTGGATGAGGCGGGTGTGGTGCCCGAGGCGGTGGTGCGCGTCCAGCAGTTGCGCCACGCCGTCCTGGGGCGGGTCCTCTGCTACCAGGAGGTCCACACGCAGGCGGGTCATCTTGCCTCCGGGCGGGGTGAGGGGCGGCGGTGGTAGAGCGTCACGGTGTCGTGGGTGCCCCACCAGTTGATGTGGCCGGTGGGGTGTGCCACGGGCGTCCACTGTCGGTCCAGCGTGGTGAAGAAGGCGTCGGTGGCGCAGCTGTTTCCGGCGGGTTCGCCGATGTAGAGGACTTCCGGACCGCGGTAGGCGGTCAATGCGCGGGCTGCCATCTCGTTTACCGAGGGCGGCCAGCAGAGCATCAGGGTGCGGTTGGGGTGGGTGGCTGCCGCCTGTTCGGCGTCACACAGTCTTACCGGTGTCCAGCCTCCGATGCGGGCGACGGCGTCGGTCGGCAGGACGTCCATGCCCAGTTGCTGGAGTTGTCTGGCCCAGTAGCCGCCGCCGGCGCCTACCTCCAGGACGGGCCGGGAGACTGCCTGGCGGATCCACCGCAGCGTGGAGGGGGTGGGGATGGCCCAGCTGTAGTGCGCGCAGTGAGTGCGGCGGTCGCGGGCATAGGGCTGGGGTGGGCTGCCGTCGCCGTCTGATTCCCATGGCAGTCGTTCGACCAGTTCCCAGTAGGGGTTCCTGCCGGGCAGCGGGGGGCTGGCACTGCGGCAGGAGGTGGCGGTGTCCGGCACGCGGGGGTTCCTCCGGGACGGGAGGGCGGCAGTCACGCGGAATGCGCGGCGTGGGCGGACGTGAGCAGGTTACCGGTCACTGAGTGTGGCTCCTCTCCGCCGGAAGGCACGCCGGGGGCTGTCCAGGGGGTCATGGGTTGAGTGTGGGCGCGGGCGGGTTGGCCGGTGGCGGGCTGGTCGTGGGTGTCCCGCCTGGCGGGAGAGGTGGTGCGGTCTGGGGGGTAATTGCCCTCCGCGCGGCAGCGGTACAGGTACCGGCGGGCTGGGCGGTGGGGGCTCGTACGGGTGTCGGTGTGGTGCGGGGGCGGCTTTCGGACAGGTGCGTGGGCAGCATCCGGGCGACACCCCCGCAGACGCCTGTATGTTTCGCAGGAGTTGACCGAGGTCATCGACCTGAGCCGCCACTGGATGGAGGGCCTGACCTCGCGGCTGGTGGCAGGCGAGGAGCAGTACATGAGCGACCACCTGTGGAGCTGGCTGTGATCTAGTCCCGTCGGTGCCTATGGCAACTCGGCATCAGCTACTCCGCGTCGGACAGCGTCTCTACGTGGGGCTGACGCCCCGGGAGCCCTGCTGATGCTGTGTAGCGGCGTGCGCCTGGCCTTGACCGTGGTCGCGGGTGGGCGGCTGCGTCGCATCCGGGGCGGGAGGGACGGCCCGCCGCCTGTGCTGTTCCTGGATTCGTGCGATGCGACGCCGGAGTTCGTCGGGGTCCGCGTTCTGCACCGCCTCGGTGAGCTCCTCGGAGCTGACGTCGAACTCCTCGAAGCCCACCGGGTCGTGTGCACCCGGTGCTCCCTGCTTGATCTGTCGGATGAGGCGCTCTTTGCGCTCCCGCATCTCGGCAAGCCAGTGCGGGTACGACGTGCCGATGGTGGCCTCGGATCGTGTGTGGATGCCGAGGCCCGAGGCGTTGGGGGGGGCGGGCGGTATCGGGGCGCGGGCGCTCACGGCGAAGCGGGGGCCGGGAAGGGTGTGGAGCGCGGATGCGTCGTCGGCGCGGCTGGCGACGATGAGACGGTCGGCTGTGGCGGTCCGCGCAAGGAGTGCCTCGCGAGTGCCGGGGTCGTGCAGGAGGTCGGCGTGCACGACCAGGACGCCGCCGGTGTTGCGTTCGGGATGCTGGACCGCCTCGTCGGCGGACATGGGAGTACAGGCGAGGTCCGGGTGCAGCTCGGTGACGGTGGTACGGATCTGGGGCAGCAGGTGGCGGAAGTCGATCACTGTCAGCGGCATGCCCGTGCGGGCGGCCAGGTGCGCTCCCGCGGCGACCGCGATCTGCCGGCCGGGGGCTCCGAAATCGTAGGTGACGTGGCCTCCGCCGGAGGCCACCAGCGAGTCGATGAGCTGTGCCGCCTCGGGGTGGTCGATCGCATCGGTCATGTGGGGCCTTCTCGGGTTCTCTTGGGCGCGATCCGGCTGGCGGCTCGGTCTTCCTTGCCGTGAGCCGGTCCGGACAGGTGACTAGGTGCGGCCGATCTCCTGGGACCGGTGCTGCTGGTGTGCGGCGGACTGCTCTTGGCCGTGGTCTCGGGGTGTCCGTGACGGATCGGTGGGCACGGTCGCGGCTCGGCGCTGGCGAGCCGGCTCGATGGTCGCCTCGTACTTGCTGCGGAGTTCGCCGACGCGCTGTCTGACCTCGGCGGGATCCGCCCTCTTCAGCACCTCGGCCATCTCGTCGAAGACTGCGATGTCCTGGTCGGACAGGACGTCACGGTTGGCCTGCCGGACCAGGCGCAGGGCCACGCTCATGTCCATCGGCGGGGGCGTCAGGGTAGTCGGCGCCGGACGGAGAGCTGAAGGCATCAGGTCACGGAGTCGAAGGACGAGGCCGGGGGTGGCGAGGGCGTCGAGGGTGGTGTCGCTGTAGTCGTGGCGCGCCACGAGGAGGTGGTCGGCGCTGTGGGCCATCGCGAGCAGCGGCTTGCGCACGTCGGCGTCGCGCAGGATGTCGGCGTGCACGGCCAGGACGCCGTTGATGCTTCCGGTCGGCTGCAAGGCCGCCTCTTCGGCGGAGATGACCGCGCTGCGCGCCTCCGGCTGTACCTCTCGGACGAAGGCGCGGACGTCGGATTGGAGGCTGCGGGCTTCCACGATCATCAGCGGGGCGTTCGTCTCGGCCGCCAGCCGCGCGCCGGCGGCGAGGAGGGTCTCCCGGCCACCGCAGCCGACGTCGTAGGTGAGGCGGCCTCCCCCGGCGGCCACGAGCGTCTCGACGGTCTCCGCGATCCGCGGGTGCTTCAGCACGCTGCTGTCCACGCGATCATTCCCCTCTTCGCCGCGGTCAGTGGTTGTTGTAGAAGGTGGCGGAGGTCTTGCAGTACGAGGGGCGCTGCCCGGTCTTGATCACGCAGACCCGCAGCTTGTAGGAGTATTTCTCGGCGATGTTGTGGCGGCCGTCGACGGCGCTCACGACGGTGCACTCACTGTCGTTGTAGCTGTCGGTGACGCGGTAGACGTGCGCACCGGCGGCGGTCTGGACGTCCACCAGCGCGCGGTAGCCGTCGGTATTGACGTCGCACACCTCCAGCCGGTCGCCCTGTTCGCGGAAGGTCGCGGCGGCGCCGCTGCCGTGCGGGCCGCCGTTGTACCACCAGGTGGTCGCCGCCGAGGCGGTTCCGGCGTTGGTCGCCATCAGGGCACCCAGCGCCACGGCGGGTACGGCGGCGCGAGCCAGGCGCATACGCGTCGACTTCATCCGGTCCTCCTGAACAGGCGGGGCCCGGCCGTGGTGCCGGACCGTTCAGAGGCAATCAGCTCCTCGTGGCACCGAGCGGCTGGTGCCGGACTGCTTCCCAGGTTCTGCGACGGTGTCCGGGCCGCCTGTCCCGCCCGGCGGGATATTCGTCCGGTCCGGCGGCGACCAGCTTCTGCGCCGGTGCCGGGTCTGCCCGGGGGCTTCTGGCCTGTGGAGTGCCGGAGCGCGTGCCGGTTGTCTCCCGCCGGTCACGGCCGGACCGCTACCCTGGGAGAGCAGCGGCACGTGCCGACGACCTTCGAGGTGATCATGGGTAGCGACGACTGGACCCCCGACTCCATCGCCCATGCTCTGCCGGACGCCGGCATGCGCATGGAGTTCGTGCGGCAGCTGAACACCACGCCGCTGTCGGGGCTCGCCGCACTCGGCGAGAAGTGGATCAAGGTCATCAAGGACCTGGAGGCCGCTGCCGAACGCGGCCGTGAGCTGCACGCCTACCAGCAGCAGCACGGCGGGCAGCTCCCCAAGCGGTACACGGACGTCACCGACCTGATCGTGGAGAGTCGGGCCGCCTGAACCATGTACCGGCTCTACATGGACTCCACACTGCATGCCGCATACCGGGACCTTCCTGACAAAGCGCGTGCCCGTGTCGCTCAGTTCCTGCTCGGCTCGGTCAACGATCCCCGGGCGGCCACCAGTCCGTACGGGGACGTCGATGACGGACTGATGAGGCTGTGGGCCTCGGGCGACCTTGCCGTCGCGCTCCTGATCGGGGACCAGACGCGGACCATCACCGTCCTCAGCATCGCCTACGCCGGACTGGACTAGCCCCGGCGAACCCGGCCCGCCCCGGCTTGAGGTGTGCGAGCTCGTCACGCCGCCGGGGCGTGCGCGGTGCCGCACCGCGGGCACCGGCAAGGGTTGCCCTCGCTGGATGTGGCCAGCGCCAGGCACCGCGCGCAGTCGCACAGTTCAGGCTCACCCGGAGCCCTCCGGTAGTCCGGGCCCAGCGGCGCGGCCGAAGGCCAGGCGCCGGGCTTGTGCCCGGCGGGGGCTGAGAATCTCTGCCACAGCGCCACGACCCGGACGGAGGACCGCACAGGGCGGATCTGCAGGCGCATGAACGCGGGCAGATCCCCCTGCTCGCGCATGGCCGCGATGTCGTCGGTCGTGAAGTTCTCCACGGCCCCCTCGCGCGCTCCGGCGTCCCCGGTGATCCGCTCACCGGCCGCCAGGGGTGCTCGATCCGTCACGGTGCCCCTCGTCCAACTCGATCCCTTCGGGCACCCAGGGCGGCGGCATCTCGTGCAAGCCCCCACCGCCGCCCCGGGCTCTCCCCAATCCGTCCCAGAACAGGAGGTCCCCTCACCCTGCCGTTCGGGGAAGCGACCGATGCCGCCGCGGGGCGCCTAGTCCCGGCATCTGGCACGAGCAGGTGCGGGGGCGTCCCGCCTGGCGGACCGGACGGCCGGATCGTGGGTCCGGCGCCGACAGGCGGGCTCAGGCGGCGGGCACCGCGCGGGCCAGCGGGGCCAGGTCGCCGTGGAGAGCGGCGTGCAGGGCCGCCGGAATCTACCGGGCCCGCTCCTCGCCTGCAAGGAGAGGAGCGGGCCTGGATCGAAGGCGCCCACCGGGACTTCGAGAACTCCGACCCGGCCGCACTGGAGGACTACACCGCGTACGAACAGCGCCTCGACCAGTTCGCCCGGTAACACGGCGTGCAGGCCGCTGACGACGAGCTTGAGGACACCCGCGCCAGGCGCCTGTTCCTGAACGACACCGACGAGGCCGGCCGGCAGCGGTGAGGAGCACGGTGGGAACCGGCGCGGGCCGGATAGATCGCGCACCTGCGGAACCAGAACGCCACCGGCTGGGACGAGACGGCGGGTGCGCGTGTCACGCGCACCCTGTCCGACCAGGAGTGGGAGGCCGCGTTGCGGTCAAGGGTCGCCGAGGCCGCCGACGAGGTGCTGTGGGACCTGCCGATCTTCACCGGCCGGCGCCGACCCTGGCTGGCCCCCACCACACGGATGCCCGCCGACGTGCTCCGCCCCCTCCGTCAGGCATGCGCGGCCCAGGACCTTCGCCTGTCCTCCACCGTCCTGCCCGACCTCGGCAACGCCGTCGGGCCCGCATCCCTGGCCCGTTGGGAAGACGCCGCACGCCAACTGGGCGACGAGGCCCACGCGCAACTGCCCCAATGACGTCAGCGCATACCACCTGGCCCGCCGGTGAACATGGAGGCCGGGCCGCGAGCCGGTCTCCACACTCACCGCAAGGGTGGCGATCGTACGGGAGAGTAACTGCCGACCTCTCACAGTGAGTAACATCCGGCAGCAACAACCAGGTACAAGGAGTGCTGTCGTGGCCGACGAGCCCGCAAAGACCCCCATCCAGAACAAGTACGCGCAGCAGTACGCCGACGACCTCGCAGCCAACCGCAAGGAGCAGGGCAACCTCACCGCGCAGATCGCCGGTCTCCAAGAGCGCCTGGAGCAACTCAAGGCGGAGGAGGACTGGTTGACCCAGGCGCAGGGCAGTTTGCCCGAGGTCCCGGCGCCGAGCGTGTCCCAGGCCCAGCCGGCCGCCGCTGAGGCCGAAGCCTCCGCGCCAGCCGAGACGATCGCCGATGCGACCCAGGCCGTTCCGCCGCAGCGGCAGGACGAGCCGGTGAAGGGGGGACAGCCCAGGAAGCCCGCGAAGAAGACCGCGAGCAAGAAGGCCGCCAAGGCGACGGCGAGGAAGACCACGGCCAAGACGACAGCGAAGAGGACGGTGAAGAAGGCCGCCGCGAAGAAGACGACGGCCAAGGAGGCTCCGGCACAGTCGGCCGCCGCCGCGGAAGCACCGGCGGACACGGCCGCGGCCGAGGAGAAGTCGGGGCCGCCGCTGTGGCAGCTCACCCTGAAGATCCTCCTCAAGACCCCCGGGCAGCCGTGCGTGGTCCGTGAGGTCCACGACCAGCTCGCGCAGCTCCATCCCAACCGGGCGACGTCCATCCAGACGGTGCGCAACAACCTGGAGATCCTCGTCAAGAAGGGCCTCGCCGAGAAGTCGACCCAGCGGCGGAACACGATGTACACCGCGTCCGTGGACACCGACGCAGATGCGACGCCTGCTGCGGACGGCGAGACCGGACAGGCTCCCGAAGCCGCTGCCGAGAAGGTCCCGGCGGAGGTCTAACCTCCGCTGTGGCCCGCCCGGGCATCCGCGCCGGTCCGGCGGGCCGAGCGCTGCAGGTGCCCGGGCAGCAACACCGCGCCGACGAGAAGCTGGAAGGCCGCCGGCGCGAAGCCGAACGGGTAGTCCTCGCCCAGGCCCCAGCTCAGGATGCCCGCGACGCACCCGGCTCCCAGCCAGGCGATGGCCTCGCACGGTAGGCCGCTGCGCGTCCTGGCCGTCCCGTAGGCGGCGATGGCCGCCAGCCCCAGGCCGGCGGCCACGCCACTCAGCTCAGCGCGGACGCCCAGGAGGTCGGCGGCGGTGCCGTGACCTGGTAGTTGTCGTCGTGTCTCACGGCTTGGCCAGCTGTCCAGTCTCACGATCGTGTCCGAATCCTCGGGACGGCTGGCTTGCTGGCTCGTCAGCTCGCTGGCTAACCACCAGCTGACGGAGTGCAGAACGCAAGCGGAGCGCTGGCCGGAGTGGCTGGCGCCCCGCTGCCGTGCCATCAGGCCGGTTCGGGTGTGGGCGTCTCGGTCCGGCTGCCACTCAAGACGTCCACGATGCGGAAGTCGTCGCGTTCCAAGGCCTCGACGATCGCCACGGCCATGTTCTCAAGGCCGTCCGTGTCGGCAGGTA
Organism: Streptomyces shinuiensis; assembly: GCF_043660855.1. Lineage (NCBI taxonomy): Bacteria > Bacillati > Actinomycetota > Actinomycetes > Kitasatosporales > Streptomycetaceae > Streptomyces > Streptomyces shinuiensis. The sequence goes on from NZ_JBIHML010000001.1 coordinate 5,879,030, forward strand.
GGCCGCCGTGCGCCTTCCGGTAGGCGACCATGGTGTCCACGATCCTGAGCACAACATCGGTGTTCTCCGCACTGCTCTGCATCACGCCTCCTGTTCGTCGTCGCTGCCGCCGTTGACCGCGCGGAGCCGCCGGTGAGCCTTGAACGCCTCCCCGGGTTCCGGCCAGTCGTTGGCGCAGATTCCGTAGCGGGGCGGCATCAGACCCCGCTCACCCGTATGAGTGAAGGGCCTGACCTGCCGATCTCAAACTCGTGTCAGATCTGCCATCGCCTGGCCATCGCTCGTGAGATTTGGCCACGAAATCTGAGACCCTACAACGAGATCCCAGGCGGTCGGCGTCGGTCAACCGGCTGATGCCGCCACAACGATCTCGACACGGCGGTTTCGCTTCCTTCCCGCCTCCGTGCCGTTGTCGGCGATCGGCCGGGCCTCACCGAGGCCTTCGGTGGTGTATGTGACGCCAGCGAGCTCCGGTCGCTTCTGCAGGAGAGCCTTGACGGCGGCAGCGCGCTCCTTCGACAGCTTCAGTCCGTGCTCGGCAGTGCCGAGATCGTCGGTGTAGCCCATGATCTTCACGGGCCGGGACGGGCGTGCCGCGGCGATCTTGCGTGCGACGTCGTCCAGGGCTGACCGCGCGGCTGGCGAGATCGTGGAGCTGTCCTTGGCGAACAGGAGAGAGGCCTGAAGGGTGTACTTGGTCTCCGAGTCGCTCTGGGTCTCGCGCTGGGTTCCCGCCAAGTCCTCCACTTGAAAGACGAGCGGGTACACCCGGCTGGTCAGACCGCTCAGGTTTGTGGCTTCGGGGCCGGGAGGGGTCGGGGCTGCCGTCCCGGTGGTGATGAGCGCGGCCGCCATGAGGGCGAGTGTCGTGGTGGCGGCCATGGTCACTCTGCCGGGATCGTGATTACGACGGGCTGCGTGTTCGCCAGTTGGAGGTCGACCTCGGTGGTCGACTCAGGCGGAGCCGGGAAGGACGCATAGAGCAGGCGGGTCTCCCCCGGCTCGATGATGCTCTTGATCTTGGTGCACAGGCAGGTGCCCTTGGCGTCCTGCAGCGGGAGATAGCGCTTCTTGCCCTTCCTGTCGACGAGGGAGGAACCCTCGAGGCTGTACGACCACGCCGAGGCGTAGAAGTCCTTGTGGCCGTCGTTACGGGCCCCGGCCGAGACCGTCACGATCCCATCGCGCCGCTCCACTCGGTAGATCAGGCCCACGATGTCGTCATCGCCCCGGGTCTGGGCGATCGGATCGGTGGAGGGCAGGCCGGTCGGCTTCGGCGCTGCGCTGGGCGGGGCGTCGGCGGCGGTGCTCGGGGTCGCCGAGGCCTTCGGGGGCTGCGCCGTGGGCGTCTGCGGGCCGTTGGAGGGCGCGCTGGACCCGCAGGCTGCAAGTACTGAGGCAGCCGCGACGGCAGCGGCAGCGGCGGCCAGCTGTCGGGGAGATCGCATAGGGCCTTCCTCTCAGGGAGTCGTCGTATACGGGCCGCGCGGAGAGGTGGGTCCGGCGGGTCGCGCGCCGTTGGTGTGGGCGATGTGAGTCACCTTGTACGTGCGCGCCGAGGACTGACCGGCCTGAGTCCCGGGGCTCCTGCAGGGCGGGAAACGTTCTGGCTGTCCGTCCCGGCAGGCGGGAACTGCGCGGGTGACCGGCCGGACGGGGCTCGCGATGGGCCCCGTCCGGCGGGCGGTCACCGGTTGTCGGGCGTGTGGGCGTGGCGTCGGCGGGATCCGGCCCAGACAGCGCCGCCTCCGGCTGCTACCAGGACACCGACCGCCCCGATGAGCCAGGTGGTGGAGGCCGCGCCGGTGTGGGCGAGCTCCGCGGTGGGCGCGGGCGGCTGGGGCGCGGCCGACGGCGGTGTGGGGGCAGGGGGCGGTGTAGTGGCCGGCGGGCTGGCGGGGGTCTTGGTGTCGGCGAAGGTGACGGTGACCTGGGCGCCGGGGCGGGCGGTGAAGCGCTGGGGCGCGGCGTCGGCCTGGTAGCCGTCCGGCGCGGTGGTCTCGCTCGCCCAGTACGAGGTGCCGTTCTTGAGCTGCACATTGAGCTTGAGCTTGGCGGTGCCGTCCTTGCCGGTGGTCAGCTTGGCGATCTCCTTGCCCCGGGTGTGCTTGCCGGAGGCGTCGAGGGTGTCGGTGTTGATCGTGATGACCGCTCCGGCGAGCGGCTTGCCCGTCGCCTTGTCGGTCTTCTTCACCAGCAGTTCGCCCTGCTTGAACGGGTCGACGATGGTGAGCGGGTTGGCGGCCGCGCGCTTGCCCTCGGTGATGGTGATGCCCTGGTCGGGAACGCGCTCGTGCAGGCGGCTGCCGGTGTCGGTCTCGCGCAGCCGGTAGGTGCCCGGCGCGAGGTCGTCGAAGGCCAGGGTGCCGTCGGCGCCGGTCTTGCCCTCGGCGACGACCCGGCCGCTGTCGGGGTCGGTGAGCTGGAAGGCGGCGCCGACCAGGCGCTCGCCGCCCGGGTCCTTCTTGTGGATGGTCACGCCCCCCGGGGCGGGGGTGACCGCGATGGCGGCGTTGGCGCTCGCGGTGGTGGTGTCACCGGCCAGCAGCATCCGCTGGGCCTTGCTGTCGCGGGGCGTGAGGATCTTCAGCTCGGAGCCGGGAAGGTTCGACGCGGTGGCGCGGACGGTGGCGGTGCCCTTGGTGTCGGCGGTGAACTCCCACTCGGCGGTGCCGTCCTGGCCGGTGGTGACCTGCCCGTGCTCGCCGTCCTTGCCCGCCTCGGCGAGTGCGACCTTGACGCCGGGCACCTTGGCGCCGGAGAGCTGGGCGGTGACCGCGACGGTGACCATGACCTTCTTCCCGACCGAGGTCTGGGTCACCTTCGGGGTGACGGTCAGTCGGTAGGGGCCCGCGTACCGCTTGGCCTCGGCCAGGTAGCCGAGCGCCATCGTCCGGGCGGAGGGGTCCACGTTGGGGTAGGCCAGACGCTGCTTGCCGCGGGCGCCGTCGATGCCGTAGGCGCCGCCGGCCAGCCACTCGTACACGGCCGCATCCACCGCGGCGGCCTGGGCCGCGTTACGGGTCTGGCCGTACTTGCCCACGACGTAGGAGGCGTAGGCAAGATGGGCGTCGGGGACGGGTCGGCCGGTGACCGAGGACGTCCAGTGCTCGACCGTCTTCGGGCCGGTGTAGCCGCCCGCCTGGTCGGGCCCACGGCGCTCGGGGTCCGCGCAGAACGTCTCGTAGTTGCCGTACACCGTCATGCCGGGCGGCCCGTAGGCGCCGATGTGGGAGCTGGCGGCGTGGCCGTCACTGTCGGGGATCGCATAGCCCGGCCCGAATTTGTCGTGGTCGGCCGCCGGTCCCGGGGCCGCGTGGGCGTGCGACCAGGCGAAGGTCCCGGCCGCCGCAGCGGCGATGACGGTGGCGGCCAGGCGCGACGACGCGCGGACGAGAGGTGCGTGCATGACGGGGGTGAACTCCTTGGTCAGGGAGGGGTGATGCGGGCCCAGGTACGGCAGCGCCCGCCCGGGCGGATGGATGAACGGGGGCCCGGGCGGGCGCTGGGGAGGGGAGGTCCTGTGCGGCTACGGGCGCGCCGTGAGCACGGCGAGCGGGCGCTCGGCGAGGTCCTCGCCCGGCCGGGCGGACGTCCGCGGGCGGGCGGCGGACAGCGGGCGGGACTTGTACGGGCGCTGGATCATCTCGAAGGCTCCTCGGAGAAGACGGTGGTGAAGCGTCGGTTGGACAGAGGCGATCTCAGCAGGACGGGCCCCGCACCACCAGAGGTAAAAGCTGACAAACTCTGCTAATCCCCGGGAGTGGGATACGAGTTGTCGCGACGGTCTCGGCTGCGGGACAAAATCTCTCCGACGCCGTGGTCCCGGTCCGTCCGGCGGGTCGCCCACCGCGCGGCCACGGCGTGACGGCGGTCACACCCGACGTGCGTCGGCGGAGCCGACAGCGACCTCCCGGTCGGCCAGGCTCGGTGGCCGAATGCCACAACGGAGGGAATGACCCGATGCCTGTACTGCACGACCGGGTCCGTGCCGCTCACGCTCTTCTTGGTCTGAAGATGGAAGCGCGCGTTGTCGAAGGTGAAGTGGTTGTCCGTTCCGGAGGGCGGGAGCGGTGCCCTGCGGTCCGTCCGCCTTACACCTCGGCCGTGGTGGGGGCGGGCACGGTGCGGGCCGAGAGGAGAAGCGCGCACAAAGCGGCGGCCATCAGCGGAACGGCGAAGTGGCCGCCGAGTGGGCCCGCCAGGGCGGTGCCGCCTGCCAGGCCGAGGCGGATCGCGCTGGACATCCAGCCGACCGCCTCGGTCGATGTGCCCGGTGGGGCGAGCGAGGTGACGGTCAGGCTGGCAACGGTCAGCAGGGGGACGAACAAGGCGCCGGGCAGCATCGCCAGGATGAGGATTGCCGCAGCCGGGAGCGGGGCGAGCAGGGGGAGCCATCCGGCGGCGAACGCGGCGCCCAGCAGCATCAGGTGCCGCGGCCGGGGAGCAGTCGCGGGCTGGAAGCGGGCGAACATGACGCCGCCGAGTAGCCCCGCAGCGGCGAACACGGCGGGCAGCGCGCCCGCGAGCCAGGGCGCGGCCTGCCGTTCGGCAACGACGATCCCGGCGACGTCGAGGGCGCCGACCGTGGCGCCGAGGAAGACCAGGGAGAACAGCAGGGGCCGCATGGCGGGCGGGCGCAGTACGCCGAGCCGCTGCCGGCGGCGCGGTGTGGCCCGCCAGGTGCGGGCGGGGCGGGTGGTGGCGAAGGCGAGAGAGCCGGCCATGGTGACGGCAGCCGCCAGGGCGAGGGCCGCGGCCGGGGAGAGCCAGGTGGCCATCACGATGGCCAGGGCGGGGCCGGTGACGTAGACGATCTCCTGGGTGGAGGAGTCCAGGGTGTAGGCGGTGCGCACGTGCGCGTCATCGGGCAGTACGGCGTGCCACAGCGATCGCAGCCCGCCCTCCAGCGGCGGGCATCCGGCTCCGGCCAAGGCGACGCACACGGCGGCCAGCGGTAGGTGAGAGGTGCCCACCAGGGCCAGGATGCCCAGCGCGGTGGCGACCAGGACGGCGCCGAGGTGGCAGGGCAGGGGAAGGCCGCGCAGATCGGCCAGCCGCCCCAGCAGCGGCAGACCGAACGCCGGGGCGATGCCGTAGAGCGCGGCCAGCAGACTGGCGGTCGCCAGGGAGTGGCCGTCCGCCTGTGCCGCCAGGATCAGGGCGACGGGCACCATGCCCAGCGACAGGCGGCCCACGACCGATGAAATCAGCAGGCGGCTGCAATATCGGCGGCGCAGCACATCGCGGAAGGTTGGCGGGGTGGTCCGTGGCGCCGGATCGTCGGCCGGTGCAGGCGGGGGTGACGGCTGCGGTGCGCGGATCGGCGCCTGGGTGGTGCGGGGGACGTCGCGGACCTGCGCGTGGGCCATCGCCTGCCTGCCTCTGCAAGGGAGATCGTGGGTGCGGGAGAAGGCCGCCGTCCGTGCGCCGGGGCCCAGGGGGGCAGGCGGCGGCGTACGGACGGCGGCAGCGGCGAAAGAGGTCCATCCGCCATGGCGAGAAGCCCAGCAGGCTGCCAGGCTGCCCTCAACGTCGCTTCCGGCAGGGCGGACAGCATCTGTGCTCCCTCCCACCCCTTGGGGCGGCAGTCGGGCACATCGGTCCGCCACGCGACGCCCTTGGCGTGTCCGGCGATTGCTCCGCGCGGACTGGAGGGGCTCCTCGCTGCACTCGGCACGCTGCGTCTGCCCGGCCCGGGGCAAATCCGCATGCCGGAATCGGTGTGCGTGGGCGGAGTCACGCTCGGGGTGACCGGCCGATAGGCGGCGAGCAGCGGGGATGCCAGTGGTCTGGAACGGGGGCCTTCTGCTGCTGATCGAGCTCTGCGGCCGAGAGTGCCTGCCGTTCCCGGGGCGGCGTCGTTTCCGGACGCGTCGGCACACCCCCCGGTGCGGCCTGTCAGCGCCGCTGCTCGGGAACACGCCCGGCGATGCCTTCCAAGGCTGAAACGCCCCTGTTCAGCTCCTTGAGCAGTTGAGCCATGCCGAACAGAACACCGTGCAGCTCCCGCACTACGTCCGCGAACTCAGTTAGCGGCTTGGCCTGTTCATCGGACGGACGGGGGGTGCGCGCGAGCCCAGGATGCGCAACAAAGGTTCCCCGCCCTTGGCGGGCGACCACGTGCCCCTCGTTCTTCAGGAGGCGGATGGCCTTCTGCACCGTCAGGCTGGACGCCTGGTGAACCTTCATGAGCTCGGCGTGCGACGGCAGGAAACACCCCGGCTTGAGGGTTCCATCGGCGATCTGGCGTCTGAGGTCCTCAGCGACGCGCTCGAACTTTCGCAGCCCGCAGCCGTCGTCACACGTGCTGTCAGCGCTTCCCTGCGGAGCCTCGCTGGTGTGAATCGCCATGGCAGAGTCCTGGAGTCAGGAGGCCGAGCCGCCGACGGGTCCGCGGCGGATCCGAGCCCCACGGTGACGGCTGAAAGTGCAGGAACAGCCCGGAAACGGCCGGTCTCCGGCACGGCAAGGTGCCCCTGAGTAGCACTGGCCGCAGGCTGAGCCTGGCCGCCTACCCTTCGTTCTCTTCTTCCATGCCCGAGACGTTCGGGTTGATCAGCCGCAGTGCTTCCCGGAGTAGCTGCTCCAGGCGGTCGAGGAGTCCCAGGTGGCGTTGGCTGCTGCTGCGGCCAACGCCATGACGGCGGGGGCTACGGCAGCACGGGTCGCGATACGGCAGATCATCGGGGAGCCCTTTCGAAGAACGTGGCGCGGAAGTGGCCTGGGGGTCGATGCTGCGCACCAGGGCACGGGCGGTGAGCGGATCGGCCGCCCGGCTCCCGCAGCATGCAACGGCGACCTGGGTTGCCGTTTCGCAGGGCGGGAGTAGCAGTGCGGCCGGCTGCGCGGGTGAGCGCAGCCGGCCGCGCCGAGAGCGCACGGCTTGGTGGTCTTGGAAATCTCCTGGGGCCCCTCGGCTACTACTTCGACGCCCTGGCAGGGATGCGCACCCTCAGGTCCGGACGTGACCGATCCTGGGCGGCCGATACGGCGGTGACGCCGTCGGCCATCGGCAGCGGTCCCACCTACGGGTTCCGCGACTTATCCTGCCCTCCCGGCCGGCGGAGTCCGCCGCGCGGTAGCCAGCACCGGCGCGACGGCAGCGCCCGGGGCCGTCGAGTCCGCGGGGCGGGAGGTGCAACCGGGTTGTGCAGCGCATCCTCCCGCCCCGCGGCGTGCTCGGCGCCCGGGCGGCCCTCAGCGGCTGCGGGCGGGCGTAGATGGAGTGGCACCCATAGCCCGAGCGACCCGTATGGAGCCGATGACGTGAGTCCCCGCACCGCCTTGACTCCGCCCGACGAGGACCTGGCCATCGGCTTCCAGCCGTCCCCGCCCGCGGCGGACACCCGCGCGCTCCACCAGCTGCAGCGCGCCCTTGCGCCGGGCGAGCGGCCGTTCCTGGGCCTCCCGGACCACCTGGGCCAGGTGATGGCCGAACTCTCCCAGCTGCTCGGCCTGTTCAACGGTCAGCAGGACGGCCCGTACGACGACACCCGCTTCGCCGACGGCACCCGAGCGCACGAGAAGGCGGTGCTCACCTACTTCGCCGCGCTCGTCGGCGCCTCCCTCGACGAGGCGCACGGCTATGTGGCGGCCTCACCGCGCGAGGCGCTCCTGCACGGCCTGGTCATGGCCCGCCGCGGGCTGCCGGAGCCGTCGGTCTACATCAGCGAGCAGGCCCACTACGACGTCGTGCGGGCCTGCGAGCTGCTGGGGATGAACACGGTGCGGGTCCATGCGCTGGGCGACGGCACGATGGATTCGGACGATCTGCGGCTGCAGACCCGGATGCGGCGCGGGGCGGGGGCGCTGGTGGTAGCCACCTGCGGCACTCCCCTGCACGGCGCGATCGACAACGTGGCCGAACTGCGCGCCGCTGCCGCGTTCGGGCCGGTGCACATCCATGTCGATGCGAGCGCGGGTGGACTGGCGGCCGCGCACACCGACCTGGTGCCGCCGTGGTCACTCGCACACGGCGCGCACTCCATCACCCTGTCCGGGCACCCTCTTCTGGGGCTGCCCGTCCCGGCGGGCGTCTCGCTGGCCCGGCGCGTGCAGGCCCCTCCCACGAACCTGCCGATCACGGCGCCCGACCGCCTGCTGGTCGGCGCCCGCAGCGGGCTCAGTGCACTGTTGCTGTGGACGCGGCTGCGCTCCCTGGGGCGGGCTGGCATGGCCGCCGTGGTGGCCCGGTGTCAGGAGATCGCCGCCTACGCGCTCGCGCAGTTCGAAGCCGCGGGGGTGGCACCGGAACGCTTCCCCGGCTCGCTGACGGTCACCTTCGAGCGGCCCGCCCGGTGGGTGGTCGACAAGTGGAGCCTGCACTACAGCGGGGACCGGGCGCGGATCGTCACCACCGGGCCCATGACGTACACCGCCGTCGACGAGCTCGCCGCCGATCTGTCCGCTGCCCGTCAGGGAGTTGCCGCGTGATGCCCGCCGTTCCGCTGCCCCCCTGGCTGCTCGCCCTGCCCGCCGAGGTCGGTGATCTGATGGACCACACTCCCGAGTCCGCGTACGCGCATCTGCGCGACACCCGCCCCGCGTTGTTCTCCAGCCCGGCCGGCGACGGCGCGATTGGCATCACGCGCTGGCCGATGGCCGAGGGGCAGGTCCTGCACCGTGACGAGGAGCGGGTGGTCCTCGAAGACCCGGTGGTCCTCCCGGACGGACGGCAGGAGCGCCTGCTGCGGATCCTCGCCGCGCGGCCGGAGCCGCCGGTGGCCGTGCTCCCGCTGCTCGACGGTCAAGTCGTGCTCGTCGACCGGTTCCGGCACGCGGCCCGCACCTGGACCTGGGAAATCCTCAGGGGCGCCGGTGCGGGGGACGTCGGCGACGCCCAGAACGCGGTCGAGCAGCTTGAGGACCTACTCGGTACGAGCGCCTCGGAAGTGATCGGCCTGGGCCGGGTTCACCCGGACCCGGCGATCCTGGCCGAGGCGGTGATGCTGTACGCGGCGCGCATCGACGCCCTGGGCGAGCTCGCGCACGGCGCGGGGGTCCGCCGGGTGCGCGTCGTCGCGTTCGCCGAGGCGGAGCAGATGGCCCTGACCGGTCAGATCACCGACGCGGTGACGATCGCCTCGTTGTTCCGGGCTCGTCAGGCAGGTCTGGGCGAGGAGGGCCCGTCCGTATGACGGGGGCACCGGGACGCGACCGGCTGACCGCCGTCGTCGAGCGCGCCATCGAGCAGCACCTGCCCGGCGGCACATACGGGGTGGATGTTCCCAGCATGGCCCGTGAGGTCGTGCGGCAGGTGCGCCGGCAGTTGGTGTTCGAGCGGTTGGAGGAGACGAAGGCGAAGCTCGCCGGGACGCTCGAAGGCAACGCCGCCCGGGCGGAAGAAGCCTCCCAGGGGGACGCTCCCTGAGCGCAGGCGGGGAACGCCTACGCGGTGGGGCGGTCGTCGGCGTCCAGGCCCAGAGTATGCCGGGCCTCTTCCCACACCTCCGGGCTCACCGGGACGCTGGGACCGCCGGGGTAGTCGAGGATGATCGGGTCGTAGCGCTGCCCGAGCTCCTCCCGGAGCTGCTCGATGCCCTCCATGGTGGCGGAGGGCGCCGGGTCGAGGTTCATGAGAAGGACGCGGTTGCCGCCATGTTGCGCCAGGAGCTGAGCCATCTCGATCGAGGTGGTGGTCTTGCCGCGCCCCCGGGAGCGGAGGGTGAGGTGTGTGCCGCCAGGGAGGTTGGTGACGACGCGGGCCGCCGGCTCGGGGGTGCTGCTGTTCTCCTTGGGTTCGCTGCCCTGGTTGCCGATCGGCACTTCGAGCCCCCAGCACGTGACGGATCCGGTGGACAGTACGGTACTGGGGCGCGCTGACAGCCATGCCGGATCCGGCCAACCCCCACCGCCTCGGGCCGCTACGGCGCGCTGGTGGAGTGCTCGTCGCGGGCGCCGGGCGACCGGGTGAGGATGTCGGCCGCGATGACCAGCGGCATCAGCAGGCCGACCGCGGCCAGGCCGACGAGCGCGGCGAGGTGGAGCACCGCTCCCAGCAGTCCGAGCACCACGGTGACCAGCGGCCATGCCACGGCCGACAGCCACAGGGCGAGGGCGAGGAGTCCGTACCCGGCGACGAGGGCGGTTCCGCACACGAGCGTGGCCATGGCGGCCAGGGCGAGATGCGGCAGGCCGCGCCGGATGAGCGGCCCGGCGGCGCGCAGCAGCAGACGGATGACGGTGTTCAGGATCCAGGTCACCGGTCCACTCCGGGCGCGGCGGGGCTGGCGGCCAGGGCCTGGGCATGGGCCTCGTCGTGGCCGGTGGGCGCCGCCGGGCCCGCGGTGGCCGGGGCGGTGGGGCGGGCCATGGCTTCCTGCAGGCGGGCTCGGATGTCCTCCTCGTCGAAGGGCACGCTGGCAGCTCGGGTGTGTTCCAGGGCGTCGAGGGCGCGGTTGAGCAGGTTGCTCTCGGTGCCTGTGGTGGCGCGGCGATGGGCGGGGATGGGCTGCTGGAGCTGGTAATTGATCTGGCCGTCCAGTGCCTCGGCCGCGCGCTCCAGTGTGCCGAAGGCCTCGATGGCGCGGCGCTGGGTCTGTGCGGCGGCGATCGGCGCGAGCGCCTCGGGTAGATCACGCGGCGCGGGGGCGGGGAAGGCCAGGCGGCCGAGCGCGTCGTGCATGAGGTGCAGTTGGCCTTCGCGGGCGGCCAGGTAGGAGGTCGCGGCGTGCAGCAGTTCCGGGTCGGCGAAGTAGTCGGTGCTGTCCTCGGCTGCGGTGGCGGCGCGCTGCGCGGCCAGGTCCTCGACGGCGTCCGCTGCGGTGGCCGAGTTCTCCCGCCAGGCGGCGGCCGGGCCGCTGGTGGACAGGTCGCGGGCCGGGATCGGGAAGGTGTCCAGGAGTTGCCTGGCTTCGCTCTCGCGGCCCGAGTGCGCGGCGGCGGTGTAGGCGCGAACGGTCTCGCGGGCCTGGGCGAGGTGTGCGGCGCGCGCCTCGTCGAGAACTGGGGCGGTACCCAAGGGTGCGCCGTCGACTCGCCGGTCGCGCAGGTAGTCGGTGAGGTCGGGCTCGAGGACGGCCCGCAGTTGCTGGGCGTGCGCATCGCGCAGGGCGATCTGGTCGAGCAGCCAGTTGGCCATGGGCGCGAGTGCCGGGACGTCGGCGGTGAGAGACTCGACCGCGTGCCAGTCCTCGATCAGCTCGGTACGGGTGCGGTAGGGGAGCTCCAGGCGGTCGATCAGCTCGACGATCCTCAGCCCTGTGGTGACAACCAGGTCGGCTGTGGGCTCGTCCAGTTCTCCGGCACGCTCCAGGCTCGGGGTGAGGACGGAGGGCGGCGGATAGCTGGTCAGGGCGCGCATGTGGCAGGTCCAAGCGGCGGCCGCGGCGATCCACCCGAGTTCGAGTCCCTGCTGCGCCTCGGCGTTTCTGCGGTAGAACCAGCTGGCCAGTTGCTCGGTGAGCCGGGCCTCGTCGCTGGTCGGACCGTGCATCAGCTCGGCGGCGAGTTCGCCGGGGGTGTGCTCGCGCAGGACGCCGGACTCGATGGTGAGGATGGCCAGGTGCCGTGCTCCGTCGTCCAGTTGGAGCCAGCGGCGCAGGGTCTCGGCTCGTCCGTGGGTGACGTCCTGCAGTGCGATGCGGGTGAGGTCGGCGCCTGCGCGGGCGATCCCGCTCTCCCCGGCCCGGGGAGCCTCGGTGCCTTCAAAGCCGGCCGGCTCACTGCCCTCGGCCACCCACACCAGGGCGTACGCGTCCTGGCCTCGCTCGGCCAGCCAGGGGCGGAAGTCGTCGGGGAGGGGGGTGGGTTGCTCGCTCATCGAGGGGACCTTCTGCTCGGCGGTGGAGTGCCGCGCGGCCCGTGGACGGCGGCTGGCGGCAGCTTGCCCATGCCGATGATCTCCACCGGCCGGGCCCCCGCGACCGGTCCGCCCTGCGGGAACCGGAAGGAGACCAACCGCAAGCGCGTCCCGTGAGACGGGACGCGACCCGGGAAAGGAGCGGGCGCGGGGCGGGGCGATCGAAGCCGCCTGGCTGGGAGCGTTGCCTGGACGGCGTGCGGTCGTGGACGCAGGCATGACCGCCCTTCTGTCTCCCCCTGTTCACGATGCGTCCGCTGCTGCTCCCTGTGGGCGTTCCTGCGCGAGGTCGTTGAGCGCGATCCCCAGCGGGCGTATCAGTTGATCGACGCCCCGGCCTTCCAGTTGGTCACCGAGCTGCCCGAGGCGGCCGGGGCCCTCGGGCGGATCGATCTGCACGCTTATGGGCGGGCACACACCTTGCTGGACGACGCCGGGGTTCTGATCAGGCAGGCGGCTGCTGTTCTTCTGGGACTTCCCGCGGCCGGGCCTCGGGTCGAGCGGGAGGTGGTGGCGCAGGCTCTTGCCGTACCGGACGTGGGTCCGGCCGACCGTGCCGGGCGCCGGTCCGCCGCGGGCCAAGGCCGTGCTGGCGGGGTGGATGACGAGGTGTGGGAGCGTGCGGGCCACTTCGCGCTGTGCTTGGCGCGGCAGCCTGGCGGGGGCGGGAAGGTCGAGCTGCGGTTGCGCGATCAGTCGCGCGCCGCGGGCGCGGGCGTACTCCTCCAGGGCCCCGGCCATCTGCTCCATCAGGTACGCGCCGAACCGTGCATCGCGGCCGTCGGCGTACCAGATCCACGTGTAGACGAAGCCCAGGGAGCTGTCGGCGTAGTCGGGGTGGGGCGGCATCCGGTTCCCGTTGTGCGTCTCCTCCTGCACGGTCAGCGTCCTTGCCTGGGCCGCCGGCGGGGCCGTTGCGGGGTGCGGCGCGGGCGCCAGGCGGGGGCCGGATCGCCTTCGCCGGAGGCGGAGGAGAAGCCGCCCGCGATGCTCGGCCGGGCGGGGGCCGGTACCTGTCCGCCGGCTGTGGCGGGCCGGTTCGTGGGGCTGGTGGTGCGGTTCGGCCGCGCGGCGCGTGCCAGGACGGTGGCGTTCGGGATGAGTGGGGCGCACGTCTCGCAGACCTCCTCCACGCTCCACACGCGTCGCACCATCGGGTCGTGCCGCAGGATCAGCACCACCCCGCCCGCGCAGGATGTCCTGGTGTCTGGGTGGGCGCCGCACCGCTGGGAGCCGCAGTGGCAGTAGGCGTGGGGGTTGATGGTCGCTGCCTTAGCGTGCGCGGCGGCGTGCGCGGCGGCGAAGGTACGCAACGCGGTGAGGTTCTCGGAGCGGGCGGGCATCCGGCACGCCGCGGTGCTGCAGGTGACCGAGGCGGCACGGCTGCCGTGGCCGAGGATCCGGACCGTCCAGGCCCGTCCGGGGGTGCGCTCGGTGGGGGATTCGCTGTAGGCGGTCGTCACGGCCGTCCGTTCTCGTTGCTGGGTTGCTTGGTGATGTTGCTCCACTATGTGTCCTCCAATGGGTCGTCGGGCAGCAGTTTTCTGCACCGAGTGGTGTGGGTTCCAGACGGTGAGCTGGCGGTCGGTCCCGGTGTCCCGCCCTCCGGCCGGCCACGGAACCGGCCGCCAGTTGGTGGTGCAGCGGAGGCGGGAAGGCACCCGCTGTAGCTGCTGTGCTGCGGCGTGCATCAGGCCTTCGGCCCTGGGCGGCGCCGCTCGGGATGGGCGAGGTCGGGGAGCGGCTGGGTGATGTCCCACTCGATGAGCCGATCCTGCTGGCGTTGGTAGAAGGCGCGCTTTTCGGCCTTGCGCCGCTCGTAGTCCTCGCGGCCGTGGATGCTGTAGACCTCGACGTACGCCGCGGGCGTCACGTCGGTGAGGACGAAGTCGGGCAGCACGGTGGCGGTGGTGTCGTAGCGCCAGGGCTTGATGAAGGCGTGGCGGCGGCCGGCAAGAGCGGCGGCCATGACGACCTCGTGGGAGGAGTCGGCCGGGATGTAGGTGCCGGTGGTGAGCATCGCGGCCACGTCGACGGCGATGAGGTGTCCCTTGGGACTGCGCTCGACCACGAACAGGGCAATCCGTGCGGCGGCCGTCTTGGCGAAGGCGTGCCGATAGGAGCGCGCGGCCCGCGCGTGCAGGGCCGCGCGGGCGTAGAGCGGGGTGTGCTGGTGGGCGATGCGGTAGGCGACGCCGTACGGGGTGGGGGCGACTTCTTTGACCTGGCCCAGGAGCAGGCCGCGTCGTTCGGTTGGTCCGTGGCGCCCCAGCCGGGTGCGGAATGCTTCCAGGGCTGCCGTGTTGGCGGCGGCGGCCTGGGGTGAAGGGCGGCACGAAGTAGAGGACGGAGTCGAGTCCTTGGCCGTTGACGGTGGCCTCCCGCAGAGGGCGGCGCAGCAGGGCGTGGCAGTGGTGCCATGTCCGCCGCCGGAATCGGGGCTGCCAGGTGTTGAGGTGGGCCTCTTCCCAGAGCCAGTGGAGCAGTCCGAGCAAGCCGATGGTGCGCCGCGCGTGCCGGTCGTCGGGGGGCTCGTCCGTGGCGTTCTCGTGGGTTTCGGGGTGGTTCAGGTTGCGGGCGAGGGGGGTGGCGAGGCGGATGAGCACGCCGTCGTCGGCCTCTTTGATGGCCTGCGTGCTGTAGCGGTCGCGGCCGGAGTGTCCGGGGGCCGAGCTTGTGGAAGGGGCAGGTGGTCTCGTGCTGGTCGCCTTCCCCGGGCCAGCCCGCGAGGTGGTAGCGGCCCGCGCGGGTGCAGCGGATCACTAAGCGCAGGGCCGGGCGACGGCACAGGCACCAGGCGTGTCCGACCTCGGCGCGGGCGCGGGCGAACAGACCGGCGGCCTGTGTGGTGTGCTCGCGTAGCCAGGCCAGTTGCACGGTGCGGCTCGCCAGTTGGATGCGGCCGGAGCCGGACGTGGGGTGCATGCTCACCTTGTTCAGAGGGTCGGTGGCCGGTGGCCGGGCCGGTTGGTGTCGGGCGGAGGCTGTTGGCGCAGCGGTGAGGTCGGCGGCAGCAGGACGGCGCGTTGGGCGGCGGTGCGGGCTCGCATCTCTTCGAGGCGGCGCTCGACGCGGGCGTGGGTGTACAGGTCGATCGCGTCGGTGAGGTGGTCCCATTCCTCACCGTCCAGGCCGGCCGGGCGCGGGCCGAGCACGTCGGGGCCCGCGCGGTGGTGGCGGCGCCGGTAGTCGCCGATGGCGGTCAGCAGCCGGGTGTAGGTGCGCTGTTCGTCCTCGTCGTCTTCGCCGGGGGCGGTGATCTCCTCCATCCAGGCTTCGGGCAGGGGCTCACCGGCGAGCACGGCGGCCAGGGCTCGCCGGGCGAGGCGGGCATCGAGCGCGCCGTGGGACAGCGGGGCGATGCCGAGGGGGTCGCGCAGGGCCGGGTGGTCGGGCAGCGGGCCGCCGGGTGGCGGCGCATCGAGGTGGCTGAGGGCCGCTTCGATCATGACGGAGGCGGGGGCATCGGGCGGCGGGAGGTGCACCGGGCGGCGGCGTCCGGTCAGGGAGCGGACCCGGGCGTCGAGGTCGTCCCAGGCCGCCGCGTCGTTCGGGTCGGCGGGGCGCGGGCCCAGTCCGGGTACGCCGGTGATGGCGTGGCGGGTGCGCCACAGTTCCACGAGGGCTGCGGTGGTGGCCCAGGCGTGGCGGCGGCGCGGGGCACTGGTGGGCGGCGGGTTGCCGAGCGGGCGGGTCCAGGCGGGCGGGGCGGCGGCCAGGGTGTGGCCGCGGTTGGCGAGCGAGCGGGCCAGGATGCGGTGGCGCTCGGCGAGGTAGGTGGCCCAGCGCTCGGGGGTGTCGGGGTGGACCAGGGCGTGGGAGTCGGCGACCCAGTCGGGGATCTGTGCGCGGTGGTTGGGTCGGTGCGGGGCGTGGTCGGGCAGGCGTTCGCGGAAGCGGAGCTCGGCGTAGATCTTGTCGGAGACGGCGTCGGCGCGGGCCAGCGCGGCTCGCGCCGAGCGCTGGCGGTCGGCCGTGGCGGTGCGCCGGGTGGCCAGGGTACGGCGGATCGCGCCCTGCGAGGTGGCGCCGGGGGCCGCGGTGGAGGTGGCCCGCTCGCGCTGGAAGTCCTCGCGTGCGGCGTCGCGCCAGTTAAGGGCGCGGCGCAGTTGCGACTCGCGCATCAGGTCGGCGATTACGCGCCGGGCCGTGTCGGACAGCGGGGTCTTGTTCTTCTGGGCGTGGCGGATCTGGGTGCGCGCCATGGCCATGTCGGCGGCCAGTGCGCGGCGGGTCAGCTCGCCCATGGGGCGCTGGTCCCAGGCGGGGTGGGTGTGGCCGGCGCGGGTGGTGACGGGCGCGGGCAGGTGGGTGAAGGCGGCGTCGGCCGCCTTGAGCGCCTCGCGGGCGGCGGCCCGGTGGGTGGCGGCGAGCTTGGTGAGGGTGTGCAGTTGAGTCAGGGTGAGCGCGGTCAGCGGGCGGGAGCGGCCCTCTTGTTGGGCTTCGGCGGCATCCTTCAGGCGTTCGCGCAGTCGCCAGGTCAACACCGCCGAGGGGTCGTCCGCGCCGCCGAAGCCGCGCCGGGGCACGGTGTTCAAGAGCAGGCGGGGCAGGTCGAATCCGGCGCGCTCGGCGTCGTGCAAGGCGCGGATGAGGGCCGGGTAGGCGTCGGCGGCCATGAACATCGCGGCCCGGTCGGCGCCGAGGGTGTGCTCGAGCAGGCCGGTCAGCCGGGCGGTGGTGGCGCGCTCGGCGACGTCGGCGAACTCGGCCGACAGCTGCCCGGGCGCGGCGATCTCCTGCTGCAGGGCGGCAATCGACTCGGTCGCCGACAGCTGGGCGCGGCGCCGGGCGGCGATCGCCGCGAGGATGTCGTCGAGGCGGTCGCCGTCCTCGATCGCGACGTAGAGGCGGTTGGTGCGCGCACCGCGGGTCAGCTGGACGTAGACGCCTTCGCGGTTGGAGCGGGCCGAGGCGATCGCGTGTGAGGTGTCCACGGTCATGCCCTGGGAGCGGTGGATGGTGGAGGCGTAGCCGAGCTCGCACTGGGCGGCCGTGTAGTGGGCGGGCAGGCGGATGCGGCCGCGGTGCTGGGTGTGGCGGACCACCACGTCCCCGTCCGGGAGGATCTTCTGGACGGTCCAGGTGTCGCCGTTCTTCACGAAGTCCCGCCCGCCGCGCACGGTCATGCGGCGGCGGTTGAGACGGGTGACGATGATGTCGCCGACGTGCGCGCGCTGCCCGGCGCGCAAGGGTGCGGACTGGCTGGTGTCGACGGTGCCGGCGGCGATGTGATGGGCCTGGGCGCGCAGGTTGAGCGCGGTCACCGTCGCGGTGTCGGCGGCCGTCATCAGCGAGGTGAGGCCCTTGTTCTGGTCCTTGGCCCAGGCGTCGAAGACCATGTCGCACATCGCGTCGTAGGTTCCGGCGACGATCCGGCCCTTGTCGCGGTACCAGTCGAAGACCGCCCGAGGCTCCTCGCCGTCGCGCAGGATCAGGGAGGCGTCGGCCTCTCCGGGGACGCGGAAGCGGTGCAGCTGGTCGAGCTCGATGGCGCCGCCGGCCCGGGAGATGAGCCTGAGGGCTCCCCCGGCCTCGACGGCGGCGAGCTGGTGGGGGTCGCCGAGCAGGCGCACCACCGCCCCGGCAGCCGCGGCGTCGGCGAGGATCTCATCGAGCAGGAGGGTGCCGGCCATGCCCGCCTCGTCGACCAGGACGACGTCGCCGGGACGCAGCTGGAAGTCCTTGCCGACCGTCTTGCCGTCGGCGGCGCGACCACGCTGGTGGAGCCAGGAGTGCAGGGTGTGGGCGCGCCGGTCGAGGTCGCTGCCGAGGACTTTCGCCGCCCGGGAGGACGGTGCGAGCGGGACAAGGCGTGCGCCGGCCGCGTCCACGGCCCGGGCCACCAGCTTCATGGCCGTCGTCTTTCCGGCGCCCGCCGGGCCGAGGCCGGCCAGCAGCAGCCGCTCGGAGCACGCGAAGGAGGAGGCGAGCGCGCGCTGTCCGGCGTCCATCGGGCCGCGGCCCAGGGCGGCGACGCGGTTGAAGGTGCCCCGTCCGACCGGTGGGATCACGCTGGTGCGGGCGGCGGCCAGCAGCCGGTTCTCGGCGGCGAGCAGGGAGTGGGTGGTGTAGGTAGCTGAGCCGATGGGCTGGTAGATGCTGGTGCCGTCGGGGCGTTGCAGGTCTGGGTGCGGGGGGTTGGTCTCGGGCGGGGTGATGTCCAGGCAGTCGCCGTGGGCGAGGATCTTCTCGGTGATCTGCTCGGCCGCCTGCGGCGCGGCAGTGGCCCCGGCCAGGGTGCGCATCAGGTAGCGGCGCGCCTCGGCCAGGACGTGGCGGCGGCGGAACGTCGTACGCCGCTCGGTCACCGCGGCCAGAACTTCCTCGGCCGCCGCAGCGAGGTCGAACACGGCTGGGGCGGACCGCTCCCCCGCGGCGGCGCGGGCGGTGGCGAGCAGGTTGTCGACGCCCTCGCGGTCGGTGGCCGCGATCGCCCGGGCCCGCCAGTCGGCGAGAAGGTCGTCCAGACAGCGCGCCTGCCGCTTGGGCGGGCGGGTCTTCACGGTGGCCTGCCACTGCAGCCGGGTCCGGGCCGGCCGTGCGGGCTGGCGGCCGTGGCGGCGCCGGTAGGCGTCGAAGAGGGAGTCGGCCATGGTGCGCACCGCATGGGAGCGCTGCGCGAACGCGGCGCGCAGCCGCCGGTCGATGCCGACGATTTGCATCACCGGCCGCTGGCCGGGAGTGACCTCGACCTCTTCGGTGGCGAGCCCCAGCCGGGAGCAGACGAGTTCGAGGGCGCGCTGGTTGAACAGCTCGCTGGCGGCCACGACGTAGCGCAGCAGGAGGCGGGAGTCCAGATTGCGCCAGCGCCCGTCGGGGCCTTTCACGCGCGGGGATATGACCACGTGCTCGTGCAGCATCGGATCGCCCGCGCGGGATTCGTAGTGCAGGTAGACGGTGGCCAGCAGCCCGGGGTCGGCCCGTTGCTGGGCCACGCCGCCCGGGCCGGTGCGCACCGCGAGGGCGTTGTGCTCGATCCAGGCCAGGGCCTCGGTGCGGGCCTGGGCCAGGACCTCGAGGACGATGCGGCGTACCTCGGGGCCGCCGAGCGCGAACAGCAGCGAGAGTTCCTCGTTGGAGAAACACAGGTCGTATCCGGTCACGGCGCGGCGCTGCGGGCCGCTGCGGGCGGCCAGGTATCGGCCGAGCTCGGCGCCGTCCGCAGGAGTGCGGTGGTACTCGGCCTCGAAGGCGCGCGCCGCACACCGCATCCGCACGTCTCGCGTCTCGGCCTTCGTCAGCGGGCGGCACAGCCGCTGGCTGACGTGCTCCAGTACCTGCTCGATCTCCTGGTCGAGCGGGGAGAGTTCGGCCAGGCTCGGCACGGCCGGCCCGAGTTTGGCGGCCTTCATGGCCCGCTTGCGCGAGGCCCCGGCGGCCAGTTCGCGGGCGGCGATCTCCTCGGCGTCGGGGTGCATGCCGAGCCCGAACAGGGCCCGCATCTGCGCGTCGCTCACGATCCCGGACAGCCCCAGAGCCTTCGCTCCCTGCCCGTGCCACACCCCGGGTGGCACCCCGGGCACGCTGGAGGACACCGTCAGCTCGGCGCCCTGGGCGCCGTCGCCGCGGGCGATGTTGCGCCGGTAGTAGCGCTCCCGCCCCGCGGTGAACGCGTTCGCTGTCATCCCCACGACGCCAGAAGATCACCGCGTACAGGGCCAGTGCGGGCGAAGACCGGCCCGGAGGACCGAACCTCCCAGGGCCCGAGAAACGACCTTCGAACGCGTCCCGCCGGAAGGGAAAACACCCCTCGAGCACGGGCAGGCGTCAAAAGTGCCAGAGGTGTACGGGGATCGACCCGCCACCGGCCGGCGACCACACACCCACGCCCTCACCCATCCCGACCACCGACCCGGTACCCCGGCCTTCGCACACCACCGGCATCCACCGACATCCCGGGCTCCGCCGCCACCCTCCTCACGGTCCGCCCCTGCCCGGGGTCCTCTCCCCCCACCGTTGCGGGGGCGTCCCGTGAGCGGGACCGGGCGCAGCGACGGGCGTGCTACGGCCTGGGACGCAGGCGCCTTGGCCGCCCTGGTGGGGCTGCGGGCGGCTGAGACTGACCGGGCGCGGCCTGCCGCAGGGGTGGGCGCGAGATGCCGGGAGGTGGCTGTGGTGGCGTCGAGCCGGACCAAGAGCAAGGGGAAGAACAGCGCGACGCTGGCGCGCCGGAAGGCGGCGCTGGCGCGGGCCGCGGCGCGGATGGCCGAGCAGCGGCGGGAGGCGGAGGAGGCGGAGGCGGAGCGGCTGCGCAAGGAGGCTCAGTTCGACGAGCTGGTGGCCGACTTCGAGCTGGCGGTGGAGGACGAGGCCGCGGCGGCCGCCAAGGTGGAGGAGGAGGTTCGGCAGGTGCGTGAGCGCGGCCAGGTGCGGATCGACGCGGCGAAGGCGGCGGCGGCGCGGGTCGTGCTGGCGATGGGTGAGGCCGGGGAGACGGTGGCCGGGTGTGGGCAGCGGCTGGGTGTGGGGGTGGAGCGGGTCAAGGAGCTGCGACGGCTGGCGCGGGAGGTCCTGGCCGCCGAGGGCGCGGCGCCCGGGAAGGGGAAGGCGGGCGGCCCGGAGAAGACGGTGGCGCCGCAGCAGGAGTCGGCGGGCGGGCCGGGCGGGGAGCAGCAGCTCGATGGTGGGCGCGGTCCGGGGCAGGCGGGCGACCGGTCGCGCGGCGCGGGCGCGGCGCCGGTCGCCGCTTCCCCGGTGACGGCTCCGGCCGCTCCCCCGGCGTCTGGGACCGCTCCGGTCCGGTCCGCTGCTCCGGCCGCTGCTCCGGGTGTTCCCTCGACCGCTGCGCCGGCGGGGCCTTCGAGGGCGCCGGGCGGTGCGGTCGGTGCGCGGCCGGGGTGGCCGGAGTCGTCACGGTGACGGTAGGTGCGGGCATGGAGCGGCCCCGGCTGCCGCGCGGGGCGGTGGCCGGGGCCGGGGTTGGGGTCAGCCCTGGTTCGACCAGGGTGCGGCGGACCGCTGCGGGGCGGCGGCCTGGGGGGCGGGCGCCTGCTGCTGGGCCGGGTAGGCGACGGGCGCGGCGGCCTGCTGCTGGGGCCAGGCGGCCGGTGCGGTGGTCTGCTGGGGCGCGGCGGCCTGCTGGGGGACGTGGCCGGTGAAGCGGCCGGGGTCGACGTCCTTGAGGTAGACGGTGACGGGGGCCTGGTCGGCGACGAAGATGCGTTCGTGGATGCCGGGCGGGGTGAGGATCCACACGACGGTGTCGTCGCGGCGCTGGGTGCGGCGGATGAGCGGCGGGGGGAGGGTGACCTCCTCGGTGATGTCGGTGTCCGGGTGGGTCTCGGGGACCGTGATGTGGTCGACGGTGCTGAAGAGACCTGCGTACGCGGCGAGTTCGTTGATGGTGGTCTCGTGCTTCACGGCGCTCCCCCCCTTCTGGTTGTGGCCTGGGCCTGCGGGTTCGCTTGGGACGGTAGGCGGCCCGGGGAGCGGGTGGGGCGGGTGTGGTGCGCGGGTGCCGGGGGGCGGGATGCAGGTTGGGGTGGCGGGTGCCTCAGGCGGGAAACACGAGAGCGGCCCCGTGCCCGGACGGGTGTCCGGGCACGGGGCCGCGAAGGGGTGGGGCTAGCTGGTGGTCATGGTGAGAGCCATGCCCTCGTCGTCGTGGGTGATGTGGAGCAGGAAGCGGGTGGCGTGGTCGGGAGCGGTGCGCAGCATGTCGATCAGGACCTGGCCGTCGGGGAGCGGCTGGGTCAGGTCGAGGGTCTCGTGGAGGTCGTCGCCGCCGAGAACGGTGGAGGGGTCGGTGCCCGGCCCCCAGTCGTCGGCGTAGACGATGTGGTGCCAGTTGCCGTCGGCGTCGCGGGTGTGGGGGGTGTTGTCGATGCCGTTGCTCATGAGGAAGGTGCCGTCGCCCTTGATCCACCACAGGCGGGGGCGGGCGTCGGGGTCGCCGGGGCCGATCGCGTGCTCGCGGGCGGCGACGGCGAGCTCGGCGATGGAGCGGACCTTGTCGAGCGGGAAGGCGAGCGTGCAGTCCTGCCGGGCGGGGGGCTGGTAGTCCTCGCCGAGGACTTCGCGGAGCAGGGCGTCGAAGTCCTCGGGGGCGGTGGGTTCGGTCATGTCGGATCCCTGGCATCGGTCGGTGTGGATGGGCGCGCGGGGTCGCCGGCGGCGCGGGGCCGGGGCGGGCGCGGCGGGTCCGACAGTGGGGCGGCGGGGAGTTAGCGCGACAAGGCCCCGCCCCCGGCCTCCTGATGCGGGGGCCGGGGGTGGGGTTGGGCGGGGTCAGTCGTCTTCGGGTTCGGGGGTTTCGGAGCGGGCGGTGCGGTCGGCGCAGCTGCCGCACTCTCCGTCGTAGCCTTCGCCGTCGCTGGTGGACTCGCCGCAGTCCTCGTTGCGGCACAGGTCGTCCAGGATTGCGGTGGCGACGGCTTCGGCGAGGGTGGGCAGGTCGTTGCCGTCGAACTCGGCGCACGGGTCGGCCCACCGCTCGTGCTGGAGTTGGAGGGTGCCCTCGACCACGGACAGGGTGTAGGTGCCGGTGCGGCGGGTCTTGTTCTCCAGGTAGCCGGTGACCGCGTACGTTCCGGCGGTCGCGGTCCAGTTGTCGCCGAGGGTGCGGGTGGCGACGCGGGCGATGTCGGAGATGTGGAAGTCGGCGTCGGGGAGCGAGCCGTCGATGAGGGTGTCGTCGATCTTGTCGAGTTTCGCGGCGGCCGGGACTAGGTCGAGGCCGGTGATGGCCAGGCGGCCGACCGTGAGGTCGTGGAGCTCGATGGTGTCCGCGGTCTCCAGCGTCAGTGCTTCCCGGGCTGCGGCTTCCGTGGGGGCGGTGACGTAGACGGTGATCAGGCCGGGGACGAGGAGTGCGTACTCCGTGTCGGGGGCCTGGTCGGTCGGGGTGGGCTGAGCGTGGGTGGTCATGGTGCCCCTCGTGTGTGCGGTGCTGGGTGGGTGTGCCGGCACGGGGCTCGGCGGGGCACACGGTCGGGGGCGCGGGCGTTAGGGCGACAAGGCGGGCGGGGGCGGCTTCGGCCCGGTGCGGGGGCGGGCCGGGGGTGCTGGCCCGGCACCGTGGGGTGTGGAGGGGGCAGGGTACGCGGGCGGTCCCGTGCCGGGACGTGTGTCCGGGCACGGGACCGTAGGGGTTGTTCGGTTACTTGGTGATGTAGGTCAGCTCCATGTACGTGTCGTCGAAGGCGGCCTTCAGCAGGAAGCGGGTGGCGCCCTCGGCGGCGGCTTTGCGGAGCATGCCGAGCAGGGTGGTGCCGTCCTCGGAGACAGGGGTGGTCAGGTCGATGGATTCGCGGAAGTCGTCACCGCCGAGGACGGAGCGGGCATCGGTGCCTGGCCCCCAGCCGTCGGCGTGGACGACGTGGGGAAGGCGGCCGTTGTCATCGCGGGTGTCGGTGGGGTCCTGGCCGTTGCTCATGAGGTAGGTGCCGTCGTCCTTGACCCACCACAGGCGGGGCGCGGCCTTGGTTTCCGCGTAGCCGAGCTTGTGCTTGTCGGCGGCGGCTGCGTGCTCGGCGGCGGCGAGGACCTTGGTGAGGGGGAAGACGAGCGTGGCGTTCTTCTGTCCGTAGGCGGTGTTGGCCGTGACGACGTCCAGCAGGGGGTTGGTGCTGGTGTCGGGGATCGGCGGGACGGTCATGTTGCCGAGGAACTCGTTCAGCCAGTCGGGGCGCTGGTCGGCGGGCAGGGCGAGCAGTCGCCGTGTCTTGGCCGGGTCGCCCAGGGCGGCGGGGGCGTCGCCGGTCATACCGGCGGTCAGGTCGCGGAACCACTGGGGGCGGTCGTCGGGGTCGAGGGCGAGGAGCGCCTCGACGTCCTTGAGGTGGCTGGAGGGGGTGTGGGGGTCGGTCGTCATGAGTTGGTCCCGGGGTGTCGGTGGTGGATGCTGCCGAGCGCGCGGGCCGGTGTGGCCGGGGCGGTCGGCGGGCGACACGGTCGGGACGGCGGGGCTTAGCGGGGCAAGCCCGGCAGGATGCGGGGCGGCCCCGGGCCGGGACGGGTGTCCGGGCACGGGGCCGTGAGGGCGGGGCTGGTCAGCTGTCGTTCCCGGCGTAGAACATGCAGTCGTTCGGGATGCGGGTGAGGAGCTGCCGGGTGACGTCGGGAGCGGGGACCCTGATCTTGCTGGACGCGCGGGCGCGGCGGTCGCGGCGCAGGAATTCGGTGGAGCTCTCGTCGAGAAGGACGTCCAGGCGGGTGACGCGGGGGTTGGGGTTGGTCTGGGTGGTGCCGGTGAGCCCGTTCAGGGAGGCGGGCGAGATGTTGACCAGTCGGACGCGGCGGCCGGGCTTGATGTCCTCCTGCGTGGGGACGGGGGTGAAGGGGATCTCTTCGACGGTCACGGTCATCGGGGCAGTTCGCCTTCCGGTTGAAGGACCGCAGCCCCGGGGGGCGGGGGTGCGGCTGGTGGTGTGACCGTGCGGGGGCGCGGGGTTAGCCGGGCAAGTCGTGGTGTGGGCGTACGCGAAACGGCCCCCGGGCCGGGACTTGGTGTCCCGGCCCGGGGGCCGTAGCGGGGTGTGGCGGGGGTAGTCAGCGGCGGCTGGAGGCGCGGGACCCGGCGAGGTCGGTCAGGTGGGTGGGCTCGGGGACGGCGGAGAAGCCAGTGTGGTCGACGCTGAGATGGACGATCCAGTGGTCGGGTCCGGTGACCTTGATGACGTCGCCGACGGAGACGGAGCGGATGTCTGCGGGCCAGGTCTGGCCGTTGTCGTCCGCGCCCTGGTGGTTGCCGACCACGAAGGCTGCGTCGGCCGCGGTCTCGTGGTCGCGGACGCGGTCGCTGGCGTGGAAGACCAGGCGCAGGGGGCTGCCGTCGGGGTGGGTGGCGGCGGCGAGCGGGTGGCGGGGCTGGTAGCCGTCGAAGCTGTGGCGGGCGGTGTTCACGTAGACGGTGGCGGTGTACACGGCCGGGGCCGGGGCGCTGCCGACGGCGTCGGTGGCGTCGATGCGGGCGGTGACGGTCAGGGGGCGGGTCACGGCGGTCGTCACGGCGGGTACTCCCATCGGGGCGCGGCTGGTTGACGGGAGTGACGGTGGGGCGGCGGGGGGTTACGCGGGCAAGGAGCGGCGTGGTCGGCCGGCGGCGGTCCTTGCGGCCGAACAACCCCACGGCCCCGCGCCGGGACGGGAGTGTCCGGGCGCGGGGCCGTGGGGTTGTTCGGTTACACGGCGCGGCCGTTGCAGTCTTCGCGGGGGGCGCTGTCCTCGGCGGCCTCGGCGGTGGCCTCGAAGTCGGGTTCGCCGTTGCCGTGGTAGATGATTCCGTCGCTGCCGGTGTAGGGGTCCAGGTCGGCGGGGTCGAGGTCGGGAAGGTCGCGCTGGGGGGTGAGGGCGGCGGTGATCTCATCGGCGAGCAGGCGCAGCAGTCCGGGGTGGATGTCGACGGTGGTGGTCGCGTTGACCGTGATCGGCACGTAGTCGGTGTCGCTGTCGTCGGGTGAGATGGCGTGCGGGTGTTTCTGATTCCAGGTGGTCAGTGCCTGGATGAACTCGTTGACGGGGTCGGTGTGGGGGGACGGTGTGGGCGTGCGCACGGTCGGCTCCTGGGCGGGAAAGGTGGGTGAGCGCGGGTTTCGGGACCGGGGAGTCAGCGGCGCTGGCGCGAGGGGCGCCGGTAGTGCTCGCCGCCGAGGGTCCGCTCCCGGCTGGAGACGGTGAACTGCCGGGTGGTCAGGTCGAAGACCACCCAGGAGGCATCGGCGTGGACGGGGGTGGAGGCGTAGGGCTGGGGCTGCCAGTGGTTGCGCGATCCGTACAGGTCGTGGAAGTCGGGGAACTGTCCGGCGGCGATGAGGGCGTTGAGGGCGTCGGCAAGGTTCTGCCACAGGGCGACGGCATCGGTGCTGGTCGGGGTGGTCACGGTGATGCTCCGCTTCATAAGAGAGGGCTGAGGCCGAAGGGGGGCGCTGCTCCCCCGGGGGCTCCGGTGGGCCCGATCGTGAACGGGCGGGGAGTTACGGCTGCAAGGTCGTCGTCCGCCCGGAAGCAGGGCTCGGCCCCGTGCCGGGGGCGGGGTCCGGGCACGGGGCCGTGAGGGGCCGCCGGTCAGCTGTCGTTATCGGCGGAGGCTGGGCAGTCGGCCGCGATGCCGAGTTCCAGAGCGGAGCGCATCAGTTCGAGGAAGGCGGACCGGGCGGCTGTCGGGGTGGCCTCGCGCAGGGTGCGCTTGCGCAGGATGGGCACGTTGAGGCTGATGCCCGCGGGGACGTCGGGTGTGTCCAGCTGCGGTACGAGCTGGTAGTGGCGGGTGTCGATCATCCATGCTTCGTACCGGTCGGCGGGGCGGCCGCTGCGGGCGGCGTGGCCGTTGTCGGGCGTGCGGGAGGGGCACGGGCAGGACGGGTCGGTGCAGGGCCGCCCGGCCGGGTGGCTGGCCAGGACGGAACGCTGCCGGTAGTGGGTGGCCTGGCCGTTGAGCATGGGACAGGTTGCGGCGGTGTAGGGCAGGCACTCGGGGTGCAGTGCCGGTTCTGGCGAGTGGCTCCGGGCGATGTCGGCGGGGCGGACGATCAGCCAGCATCGTTCGTCGAGCGGGTGGCCGCAGATCTGGCAGAGGCGGTCGAGGAAGGCGGCGCGGGCTCGGTCGGCGTCGAGGGTGCCGAATGCCGCGTGGCCGCCGTGGATGAGGGATACGTACGGTACGACCAGTCCGCCTGCGAGGGGTCGGTGAGCGCAGCGTTGAGGGATCGGGTGCATGGGCTGCTTCTTCCGGGTGCCGGGGGTTAGAGCAGCAACCGGAAGAGCGGGACTGGGCTGGGTGTGGCCCGGCGGCCAGGGCGGGGCGCGGACGCGGACGGCCCCGCCTGCGGGTGCAGAACAGGGCCGGTACGCGGATGCGGAGTCAGCGGCGGCGGGTGGTCAGGGGGCCAGGTCGGCCAGGAGGGCGGTCGCGTTGTCCGCGTAGACCTGGTTCGGGTCCAGGGCGCGGCTGGTCTTGACGGCGGTGTCGACAGCCAGGTTCACCAGGTCCCGGACGGTGGGAATCAGGTCGTCGCCGTCGCACTCGGTGAACAGGCAGTGTCGGGCGTCCTCGTGGGGCTCGTACGCGCCGTCCGAGGCGAGCAGCAGGCGGCAGGGGCCGGTGATTTTCCGGGTGGTGGTCTCGATCGCGGGGTGACCGTACTGGCGCTGTCTGTCCTCGTCGGTGGCGTCGGAAC
This sequence comes from Streptomyces shinuiensis, assembly GCF_043660855.1. NCBI lineage: Bacteria > Bacillati > Actinomycetota > Actinomycetes > Kitasatosporales > Streptomycetaceae > Streptomyces > Streptomyces shinuiensis. The sequence goes on from NZ_JBIHML010000001.1 coordinate 5,905,952, forward strand.
CGAGGAAGGAGGTGATGTGGTTCCGGTTGCCGCTGTAGGGATAGGTGGCGGTGGGGGGGTAGACGCGGCGCTTGTTGTGGTCTTCGGTGAGGCGCACTGCGATCCCGCGTTCCATCAGGTACGCGCGGGAGTCGCCGCACCAGGCGACCGTCAACGGTTTGCCGGGGGCCTTGACGGCGACCACGGCCGCCGCCTTGTCGCTGGATCCGTCGTGGATGGCGTCCTGCCGGCACAGGTTGTACACGTGCCGCAGTCCGGCCTCCGCGCTGCCCCGGTGGGCGGCGGTTCGGGCGATCTGCCGGGCGGCGCCGAGGGCCCATCGGTGGGTTGTCTCGCGTCGGCCGATGCCGTCCAGGAGAACGTACGCGCGGGTTCCGTCCGGGGAGGTGCGGACGGCGGTGGCGTCGCACTGGCCGGGGTCGGTTCCGGTGTGCTGGGCGGTGGCGTAGGTGCGCATGAGTGGGGTTCCCTTCAGCGGGCCGATGGCGGGTGCCGGACCGCCCCGGGGGGAGGGGCGGTCCGGCGGCCGGGGGCTCGACCGCACCCGGGTGAGGGGGTGGTGCGGGAGCGCCTTCTGGCATCACCGACACTCCCCCAGCCGGGGGCAAGCCCCGCAAGAGCGGGTCGAAGGTGTCGGGGTCCGGTCGGCAGGCGGTACGGCGACCGTGAGAGGCCCGCCCCGGAGGCGGGGCGGGCCTCCCCTGCGCGGACGGGTCACTGGCCGCTGGGCCGGGTGTGTGAGGGAGCAGCGCGGTGAAGGTGGGGCGCGGCAGTTCACCGCGCCCCGTTCGGGGAAAGGGCGGGGCCCGTCAGCGCATGTCGTCGTCGGACAATTCGTCGGCGGGAACGTCGTCGATGCTGACCAGTTCGGCGCCGTCGGCGTCGCCGAGCGTGATGTGGCCGATCACGTGGCCGTCGCGAGTCGTCAGGTCGATGTCGAAATCCTCGTGGCCGATCTCTTCCAGCGCGGCCTGGGCCGCGGGGACGTCGGCGGCGTTGACGTGGACGGTGACCGTGCCGTCCAGGCGCAGCGCGATCCGGTGACCGGCGGCCGGCCGCCTCGGCTCGCCGTGCGCGGTGACGACCGTCTTCACGTCGTCGTTGAGCGCGGTGTACGCCAGGCCGTCGGCGCTCGTGTCGACCAGCGGCCGAGGACCTCCGAGGGTGACCCACGGCTGTTGGGCGCCGAGCAGTTCGACGTGGTCGGGGAACAGTGAGGAGGCCGCACTCGCGGGCAAAGCCTCACCGGTGTCGACGAACCATGCCCAGCCGTGTGCCGAATTCTTCTCGTCGTCGCGGTCGGCGGTGACAGCGATGACCGCGCGCGGATCGGTGGCCACGGCGCGGGTGAGCCAGTCCAGGGCGGCGGACACCTCTGCGGGGCTGAAGTGCATGTCGTAGTCGTCGCCGAGTCGGCCGGTGACGGCGATGCTGGACCCGGTGGTCAGGTGCACGGCGATCGTCATGCTCGGGTCGTCCTCGAACACTGAGTTGAACGCGCCGACGGACAGGGAGGCGGCAACGGTCTCGGGCGAGGCGGCGGGGGCTGGAGCGGTGGTCATGGCGGGACCCTTCGCGGTTTGGGGATCGGGCAGGGGCGCGGCCGGGGGCGGGGTGGTGATCACCGCTGCCCCGACCGGCGCGCTGACCCTGGCCGGGTGGGCGGCAACGGCCGCAACCGCCGGACCGGGCGGAGGTGAGCAGCGCGCGGCCCCAGGGCTACCCGCGACGGCGACAGCGGCGTGGGTGGGGGCGGGGACGCGAGGCGGCCCCGTGCCGGGACGGGGTCCGGGCACGGGGCCGTGGTGGGGCGGTCGGGAGGCCGTTCAGGTGCTGCTGGGGGGCGTGTCGGTGCGGCGGCCGAGCCAGTAGAGCAGCGAGTTCTCTTGTTCCCCGGTCTCGGCGGGGCTCAGCTCCGGCTCGTCGCCGTCGTTCTCTTCGTCGTCGGGGTCGTGGCTCTTGTAGGGGTAGGGGCTGTCGGGGTTGTCGAGGAAGGCGAGGAAGGCTTCGGTGACGAACTGGCGGTCGTGGTCGTGGTCGAGCTTGATGTACAGGCGGAGGCGTTCGAAGGCGGCGTGGGCGGCCTGTTCGGCTTCGGTGCGGGTGTAGAGGGGCTCTGGTGCGGTGCCGGGGGTGATGCCGGTGGTCTGTTCGAAGCGGTGGATCGCGTTGGCGGCGGCGCGAGCTGTGTGGGCGGGCTGGGCGGCGGCTGGCTTGAGCAGTTGGAGGGCGTCGAAGAGTTGTTGGCTGGTCTGGGTCCACGGCGAGGTGGAGGTGTCGTCGTTGCGGAGGGCGAAGTAGCCGTACTGCCACATGTCGTGGAGGGAGCGTTCGAGCTGGTGGGTGGCCTCGTGGCCGGGGACCGCGCGGTAGGCGGCCAGGGCCATGCGTGCGCGGGCGGTGATGGTAGCTGCGGTGCGGGGGTAGGTGAGCTGGCTCATGGGTGGGGTCTCCCTCTTGTGCGGGGGTGGTGCGGGGTGCCGGGGGTCAGGTGTAGGAGGGGGCTGCCATGGTGGGGCCGTAGCTGTCGCCGGGCTGGCCGGCTGCCTGGGGGCCGCCGCGCGATCCCGCCACGTAGCTCCATCCGGCCACGGGGTAGTAGCCGGTGCAGTCCGGGCGGCAGGGTTCCTCCTCGTGGCCGAGGAAGTTGCCGCCGCACGCGCAGGATTCGGACCACTCGGTGACGACCTGGACGATGTGGCCGGGGGCGGGTCGTTCGTCGGCGGCGCGCAGGAGCTCGCCGACGTTGACGGGGCGGCGCAGCGGGTTGCGGATCACGGGGCCTCCTGAGTTGGTGTCTGCCACTTGGCGGGCGGGTGGGGCGGCCGGGGGGCGGGTGGGGCGGCCGGGGGGCGGGTTGGTGGTCATCGCTCCCCCGGCCGGTGTGCTGACCCTGGGCGGGTCGGAGCCAACGGCCGCAAGGGTGGCCGGGGCGTGCGGTCAGTGCGCCGGGCTGTAGGTGTGCGGGGCGAGGAGGGTGAGGGCGTCCGCGATGGGGCCGATCATGTCCGAGGGCAGGGACGCGGTCTTGAGGGCGGCCAGGGCGGCGGGGGCGTCCATGTCCCGGATCTCGTCCGTGAGGTCGGCGTCGTCGGGATGGTCGGAGGCCACCTCGCGCGCGGCCCTCAGGACGGCGTCGAACAGGGTGTGCGCGGCCTCCTCGGCGGCCGTCGGTTCGGTGGCGCCGGAGGTGAGGGGGGTCAGGTGCGGGGCGACGCGGGCGGCGGCCCGGTCGGCGGCCGCGTGGAGTTCGGCGTCGGACAGGCGCCGCACCAGGAGGTGGGTGTGGTGGTCGGTGACCTCGTAGCGGGCGTGCTCGTGGCGCAGCACGGTGCGCATGCGGTGGTGGTCGCTCTCGCGCTGGTAGGCGTCGGGGCCGAGCGCGGTGAGCTCGACGACGGGGCCGAGCTGGGGGTGGTCGAGTTCGCGGGCGGTGAAGCCCTGGCGGGGGGTGTCGGTGCGGGTGCCGTAGCGCAGTCGGGTGAGCTGGTGGACCTTGAGGTAGGCGGCGATGGTGTTCGCGCGGGCGGGGCGCGTGGTCGTGGAGTGGGTGACCGGCTTGCGGCGTCCGGCGTTGCCCTCGGCGTTGGTGTAGGGGGTGGCGAGGGAGGCGACGGTCCAGCTGCTGTAGGGGGTGAGGTGGGCGACGGCCCAGGCGCGGGCGTCGTCGGTGGTGGCGAACGGCCCGTACGAGTGGAGGGCGACCATGCCGCCGGTGCGGTCGGGGTCGGTGGCGACGACCATGGAGGTGTTGGAGAGGGCACCGCCGACGAACTGGGCGTCGACGGTGGCTATCGGGTCCTGGTCGAGGTTGAGGAGGGTGGTCAGGTGCAGGAACATGCCGGGCTGCCTCTCGGGTTCGGGAAGGGGGGGGAGGCCGGGGGCCGCGCCAGGTCGCCCTGAGGGCGTGGGGTGCGGCGGACGGTGGCGGCACTGTCGCGGTGCGGCCGGCTAGAGCGGCAACCCGAGCGGGTTGCAGCAGCGTTGGGCGTATGAGCGGCAGGGCGTCGAGAGGGAGGGGCGGCGCGCGGCGGACGGCAGGCGGCCCCGCCTGCGAGGGTGCAGGACGGGGCCGGGCCAGGAGACGGGGGGTGGAAGGTCAGCGGGCGGGGTGTGCCCCCTCAGATGCCCTCGGGGCTGGTGGGAGGCTCCGGCCACGATGAGAATCCCAATCGGTTCTCCAGCCGGGCGTGCTCGGCCGCAGCGGCGGCCCGGTGCTCCGGGGTGTGTTCAGCGGGCGGGACCGTCCAGTCGCAGGCGGCTACCAGCCGGTCCGCGGCCTCGTGGGCCATGTTGGACTCTGGGTAGTCCAGCCCGATCAGGCTCTGTCCGTTCTCGCGCAGTGTGATCACGTACGTCCATGGCGAACGGGCTCGGTTCGGCACGACGCGCAGTCCGGGGTGCCGAGGCAGGTTACGCAGCTCGTTTTCAGTACGGACCTCGGCCGCTCGTGCGGCGAGTCGGTGCAGCCAGTACGCGACGGGCTCCTGTTGGGCGTAGGGTTCCCGGCGTCTGATTTCGGCTCGCAGCTGCCGCAGGGACCAGTGGGTCAGGTCACGGGCGTCGATGGCGTCACGCCGCTCCTGGGTCAGTTCCGTCCACGAGTTCTCAGGCGGCTTGGTCATGTTCGGCTCCCTCGGCTTCGCTCGGTGGGGCAGCTGGTTGACGGGGAGTACGGTGTGATGCCACCCAGCTAGCCGAGCAAGGCGGAACGCGACGGGCAGGAGCGGGGCAGTGCGAAGGCCCACCCCTTTCGACAGAGGTGGGCCTGGTACGCGCAGGCGCGGTGCGTGGAAGGTCAGTTGGTGGGGCGGCCGGTCTGGTCGGGGTTGTTGCCGTGGCGGTCGCCGCGGTGGATGTCGCTCTCGATGTAGGTGATCATCGATCCGTCGGGGGCGCGCATCGTGTAGCAGAGGGAGGACTCCGCCCAGACCAGTTCCCAGCCCGCGGTGTGCAGGGCGTCGCTGACGGTCTCGTCTCCGCCGGAGCCCGCGAAGAACCCGCGGTTGGGGTCTTGGTCGGTGGCCAGGGTGCGCAGGACGTCGTCTGCGGTCTTGGCGGTGCGCAGCTCCTGGAGCTGTTCGGCGATCACTGCCCAGAAGGTGTCGAGCATATCGGGCATGGTGCGTCTCCCTTGTTCACGTGGTGGTCGCGGCGCTCCGGCCCGGGGCCGGTGACGTGCCGGTGCGGCAGGCGGAGGTTCTCGAGCGGGCGGCCAAGGCCCGCGACCCCGCCGGCCGCACAAGGGGCGCGCCGGAGGCGGCCGGCGGTCAGGGGGCGGGCTTGGGCGGGTCGGGAAGGGAGAAGACGCGACGCGCAAGGCGGGGCGGCGGGGAGTCGGGGAGGAGCTGCTCGGCCAGGGCCTGTACCCAGTCGGGTGCGTCGTCGCGGAACTGTCCGGGGTAGTGGAAGAGGCGGCTCGTCCGCGCTTCGGTGGTGCGGCGGCGCTCATCGAGTTTGCAGCCCCAGATGGTGAGCGTGTCGACTTCCCACTGAAGGGTGCCGGGCGCGTCCTCGACCGGGTGCGGGCGGATTTCGGCTTCGAATTCCTCGGCTCGCATGAGGTGCGTGCCGTCCCGGCTGGTGGCGAGGAGCTGGGGGCGGCTGATCGTGCCGGACACGGTGAACGTGGCCTCGGATGTGCTGAGACGGATCTTCACGTGGGGCTCCTGGTCGATGAAGGGAAGGGTCGGCGTGGCACGGGGCGCCGGATCAGGGGGTGGGGTGCCGGGCCGCCCCGGGGGTGGGGGGCGGCCCGGCCGGCCGGGGGCTCAACCGCACAGTGGAGGGGGGCGGGAGCGCCTTCCGGCAGCACCGACACTGCCCCGGATGGGATCAAGCCCCGCAAGCGGTGCGGTGCCGGGCGGCGACATGCGGCGGCGGGGGGATGTGAGCCGAGCGGGCAGCCGCGACGGGGGGCGGCCCCGGGTCCATGGGCGGGGCGGGGTCTCCGGGAGGGAGGAAACGCCGCGTGTGGCCTGCCCCGGGGTGTTCCGGGGCAGGCCACACGGGGGTGCTGCGTGCGAGGGTCAGGGCCTCGGCTCGGAGACCGTCTTGGCCGCCTTGCGACGGATGCTCTCCCGGCGCAGGGCCGGGAGGAGGAGGCCCGTCAGGCCGCCGTAGCCGGCGCAGACGTACCAGGGCTTGTCCTGCCAGATGACCACGGCGTCCAGGGCGAGGACCACACCGGTCGCAATCATCAGATGGGTCTTTCGGCTCCCCCGGTCCAGCGCCCACGCCAGCGCGGTGAAGGTGAGAACAGCGAGCAGTACGACATCGACAATTCGTGACATGACAGGTAACTCCGTGGTGGTGGGTGGTGAGGTGGGATACGCCGTGCGGTGAGTACGGCTGGGTCGGCGGAGGCGTGCTGTGCGGCCCGATCCGGTGAACCGCACTGTGGAGCGTGGGAGGCCAAGCGGGGCAAGGCGGCAGTGCGGCGCGGCGGCGTGAGGCGGGTATATCGCGGCCGAACAGCCCGCCCCTGGTGCGGGACGGGCTGTTCGGCCGTGGCCGGGCCGCGGGTGCGCGGAGCCGCGCTGGGTTAGGCGCGGGCGGCGGACCGGGGCGTCTTGCTGATGCGGCGGATGGTGGTGGTGCGGGCGGGGGCGCGGGAGAGCGTGATGCGGTCGGAGTACTCGTGGCCGGTGGCGTTGAAGTGGTCGGTGGGCCAGGTGTGCGCGGCCTGTTCCGCCGGGGGCAGGTCGTTGAAGTCACCGCCGAGCAGGGCCCGGCCGACCGGTCCCCGGGCTCCGCAGTCGCGGCAGCGGTAGAAGCAGATCTCCGCGTACCAGTCGGGAGCGAAGCCGAAGGGGGTGAAGGGGTCGGCGAGGGCCAGGGCCTCGTCGGCGGTCATCACGCTCGCGGCCGCGGTCGTCACGGTGGTGGCGGTGGTGGTCATGGGTTCAACTCCTGTCCGTGGGACGGCGCCGGGCCGTCGGTGGTCGTTGGTGGCCGTACCGTGCGGCGGCGGCCGGCAAGGCGGGCAAGCGGACGCGGGTGAGGCGTTCCCGCGGCGTGCGGCGGGCACGGGAGCGGCCCCGGCCGCCGCGAGGGCGGGCCGGGGCCGGGGGTGAGGCGGGGTGCTCGCCTCGCTACTTCGTGGGCTTCTCGTCCTTGCGTGCCCGGATCCAGCGGGCCAGGACCCGGGGCGCCTGGCTCCAGGTGATCAGGAGCAGGGCGGTGAGGGCGGCGAGCAGCGTTCCGTAGAGTGTGTGGCCGCTCATCAGGTGGGCGACGGCGGCGAGCAGCGTCACGGCGGTCAGGATGCCGCACGCTGTCTGCCGGGTCCGCTCCGAGACGCCGGGCTTGACGACCGTGAACAGAGCCACCAGGGCGGACGCCGTCTGAAGGACGGTGATGAGCATGAACAGGAAGGACAAGGGGGAACTCTCCTCGCGAGATAGCAGGGTTCGGCCGTGATGGCCGCGCACCGGGCGGGCCGCCCGGGTGCCTGGGGCGCACCGTGGAGTGGGGCCGGGCAAGCTCCGCAACATGGCCCCGCCCCGGCCGTGATGCGGTCGGGGCGGGGCGGGCTCGGGGGTTCACGCTGGTCAGGACGTGGCGGGGGTGGCGGGGGCCTCCTCGGCGGCCGGGGCCGCGTGGAGCGGGTCGACCGTGGCGCGGATCTTGCGGGCCTCGGCCTCGGCGCGGTCGACGATCTCGGCGTACAGGCCTTCCCGGAAGGTGCGGGCGGAGGTGTCGAGGCTGGTCAGGTGGCCGCGCTTGGCGGTGATGGCGATGACGGCGGCGCGGATGGCGATGGCGACGACACCCTCGCTCGCGACGACGACGACATCCCCGTCACGGACGCCGGCGCCGTTGAACGTCGAGGCGGCGGCCTGCATGGTGTCGTCGAAGTACCGGACGGAGCGGCCGAGGGCCTGAGCCTTGACGAGGCCGGACTTCGAGCACGTCCGGTAGTAGTCGCCGGTGCCCTCGACCAGCTCGGCGCCTTTGCGGCGGGCGTCCTCGATGTTGTCGTACGTGCCCATCAGCGAGGAGGCGATCCGGCAGCCGCAGTTGATGTGCAGGTAGGTCCGCACGCCGCGGCTGTTGCCGTTGCGGTAGGCGCGGGTGACGACCCGGATGACGTCCTTCGCGGTGGTGGTGCTCGTGGGGGGTTCCTCCTGCTCGCGCCGACTGCCTACCGGGTGGGCGGGGCGTTCGGTGAGCACGACCCGGTCGGTGCTGCCGGGCGTGGTCAGGGTGGGATCGGGCACGATGGGGCCTCTTCCGGGTCGCGGGTGGTAGCGGCGCGGGGCCGGTGGCCGGGGCGCGCCGTGAGGGGTGCCGGGGCGGGACGGGGGGGTGCGGGAGCATCCTTTCCGGCGAGGTTGACGCTGCCCCGCACGGAACCAAGCCCCGCAAGACCGTGGCGGGACGGGCGGCGGGCGTGCGGGCGACATGCGGCGGTCCCGAACCCGGGGTGGTTCCTCGGGGGGATCGCGGGGGCGGGCGGAGGGGGTGGTCGGCGTGGCGCGGTGGGTGCGGAGCGGGGCGGCCGTGACGACGTCCTCGAAGGCCGTGTGGGCGCGGAGTCCGGGAGCGGGCCGGGTGGTGGTTACCGCTCCCCCGGGCCGGTGGCGCGAAGGGCGGGCTGGCGGCCGGTAACGAGCGCAAGCGGCATCGCACGGGCCGGAGATGAGGCGGCCCCGGCGCCCGCAGGGCGCGGGGGCCGGGGCCGGGTCGGCGGGGTGTGGGAGGCGGGTCAGGTCCGGCTACGGGTGGTCGGGCACGACGCGCGCCGTGCGGCGGGGCCGACGTCGCGGTCCTCGTCGGGGGGAAGGAACTCGCCGCCGGTCGATGTCTCCCACAGGCGTTCCCATCCGGTGGCGGTCAAGGTATTGCGGGCGGCCTGCATGAGCCGAACCCATGCGGCGCGCCGGTCGTTGTGCTGCGGCAGGGGCGGGGGAAGTTCCTCCAGGCCGTTGACGACGGGAACGACGAGTGTGTGCTCCGGAGAGCGCGGCGCAGGCCGGACCCGCAGGCCGGTGGCGTCGGTGCCGGTGTCGGTTGCGGTGTCGAGGACGGTGAGATTGGCGGCGGCAAGGACGGCGGCCGCGCGGCGGTGGACGTCGGGCAGGGCAGGCGTGAGCATGGCGGGCTCCAGAAGGCCGGGGTGCGGTGGTCAGGCGCAGAGGGCCGGGGTGGCGGCTGCGACGGGGTGGAAGAACACGTCACCGACCAGGCGCGAGTGGAGGGTGACGATGCCGGTGGGCAGTTCCAGGTGGACGCTGATGGTGTGGGTTCGGGCGGCCTGCCGGGCCAGCTGGCGCAGCCACGGGCCGGAGACCGGCTCGGTGTACGTGAACGCGCCGTCGCGCAGGCTCAGCAGGTGGCTGCGGCTGGTGTAGCGGTCGCCGGTGATCCGGTCCGTCTCGTCGGCGTTGAGGCGGTGAACCAGGACGAACTTGCTGGCGGGCCTGTGTCGGGTGTGCCACCAGCCGGTGACCGTCCGGTCGTCCAGGGTCAGGCCGCCCGGCCGGCCGGGGACGATCCACCGGCCGTCGTGGCGCACCCACTCGGTCCCCTGGGGGCAGCTGGCGCTGTCGCCGTCGCGGAGGGGCGGCAGCGTGGTCTGCGCCCGGCCGGTGCGGGCGAAGGTGAAGAAGTCGGCGGCCGCGATGCGGGGGCCGTTGTAGGGGGCCGGGTAGGCGGGCTCTGCCGGGGCGGCAGCCGTCGGGCGGATGGGCGCGGGCATGACAACTCCAGGGTGGGGTGGCGGGGAGAGTGCGAGAGCGCGTCCGGTCGGCCCATCGGCCGGGGGCGGGAGCCGCGTTCTCGATGCCCGCACACTGGCCTGGAGGCGACCAAGCCGGGCAACCTCCGGCGTCGGGAGCAGCGATGCCGCAGGGTGACGTGGACGGCCCGCCTCCCGGGTGTGCCGGGGGCGGGCCGTCAGATCGGGCGGGGCGCGGCGCCGGTCAGGTGGCCGGGCACGTGCGGGCCGGGGCCGGGTTCGGCTGGGTCAGGGGCGCTCGCGCCAGTCGACTTGTCGGGTAGGCCCCGCCCCTCTCGGGACGAGGCCCCCCTCAGAACCGTGCGTGCCACTCGTCGCGGCACACGGCTCAAGCAGACCCCTTGGACTGCGCGTGATTCTGCGTTTGACCGTAGTCATGGGACGCGTGATGCCTCCGGTGACAGTCGGAGTGGACCAAGGCTTGGTTGGACACCCGATCTGACCCACCACGTGAGCGGTAAATCAGATGATGCTTGTGAACCGTCCGGTAGCTGGCGTGGAACCAGTTGGCCCAATCACGGACTGAGTCTGGTTCGTACGTCGCTCCGTCGATCAGGTCAAGTCCGCACAACGGACAAAGCCCCTTCTGCCTGGCTGCGAGATTGACGGCAAGCTTGCCGTCTGCTTGCGGGTGTTTCCGCTTGCGCGTTCGCTCCCGCCAGTACTCCGCCAGTTTGGGGTCATCCTTGGACGCGTCGCCCTTCACCATCACGTGGCGTTGGATGCTCGTCCATCCGAACTTGCCCATAAAAGCACCGGTCTCCGTGTCACCGAAAACCCAGTTATCCTGTCGGGTTGGGTTGAATCGGCCGAAGTACGCGCTCTTGACCCAGCCGCGCGATTTCTGTGCGTGCCGCCTCTTCGCCCACCTGTACTCCCGCTTGTAGAGCCACCAATCCAGCTTTTTGAACGTCTCGCTGGATACGGCGCTTCGGTAGTAGGTGGCCCACCCCTTGATCAGAGGGTTCATATTACGGATCAGATCCGTTGTTCTGGCCGCTGCCATGTGCTGACACCGATCAGAAATTTCCCTCTTGACCTTCTGCACCGCTGCCTTGCTGGGCTTGATCAGGAGCTTCTTACCGTATCTCCTGACATTGAAACCAAGAAAGTCAAACCCTTCCGATGCGTGGACCACTTGGGTCTTCTCATCGTTAAAGGTCAGCCCTCTCGGCGCCAGCCAGTCGGTGAGCTTCTCCTTGATCTGCCATGCTTCCGCCTCCGTCGCGCACATGACGACGAAATCATCGGCATAGCGGACCAGCGTAGGGATGTTCCTCCGTGACCTCTGCACTTGCGTGAGGCTCGGATCGTATCCGGCAGCGATTTCCATGCCATGGAGTGCAATGTTGAGCAGCAGGGGGCTGATCACCCCGCCTTGTGGCGTTCCCTCTTCGGTAGGGGCGAACCTGCCGTTCTCCATTACCCCGGCTTTCAGCCAGCCTCTGATCTCCCGGTAGGCCGGGAAGTCGCCGATGGCCTCCAGCAGGCGATCATGATTGATGCGGTCGAACGCGCTGGACAGGTCAGCATCCAAAATCCAGACCTTCTTGGCGCCCTTGCGGGCCAGCGTCTGGAATATCGCGCCGATCGCATCGTGGCATCCTCGTCCGGGCCTGAAACCGTAGCTTCGCCCTTCGAAGCGCGCCTCCCATTCCGGCTCCAGGGCGTTCTTTACCCTGGCCTGCTCCACTCGGTCCCGGATCGTGGGGATTCCCAGTGGACGTTTCTTGCCGTTCGCCTTGGGGATATGCACTCGCCGCACCGGTAGTGGCATGAACCGCGGTTCGTCAGTCAACTCTCGCAGGAGTTGACCTCGTTGCCGTTCGTTGACCACGACCGCCCCGTCGACTCCGGGAGTGCGGCGTCCTGCGCTGAGCTGAGTCACTCTGCGGATCGAAACGATCGTGTTGCTTCGTGACCTCAGCATCAGCTTTTGCAGATTTCTGACCCTCTTCGGGTCTTCTTCACGTGCTGCCTTGAAGATCCGCCGCCTCAGTCGCCGCACGTCCGCCTCCGCTTTGGCCCAGTCGGTACTGCGCCATTGCTCGGCGTCGCTCAGGGCCATTGTCACGTTGGCTGTTTCAGATTCCGTCAATACAGTCACGTCCACCACCTCCGCGTCCACTCCGGTCTCCTGACTTTCGGTCTCTTTGCTTTGGCATCTTCAAAGGTCCACCAGGCCCGCGTCAGCTCGCTTTCGCGCCCAGCCAGTTGACTGGTATCCGCCGGGTTATGGGCGGCGGCTGAGGTGCCGTTGTCCACCTTTTCCCCTGGGCTTTCACCCCAGCGGCCTTTGCTTCTCGGGCCTTCCTTCGCCCGCAGAGGAGTTGAGCCTCAGTTGCCATCGGCCTACCGGTCATGCGACCGGACCTCTACGGGGTTGTCCTGTTCCGCTCCGTCCAGCTGCGAGCTGGGTCGGGTGCCTCCTATATCCCGGGGCCACGGTGACCACACGCGACGTAGATCGGACCGTCGCGCCGTGTTCGCTTCTCAGCAGTAGCCCTGGGCCGGCGTTCTGCACTGCTCCGGCCTTTACGGTCACGGGACCTCATCAGAGGTTCACTTGCGTTCACCCTTCAGCTCTCCCCCCTGGCCCTGTAACCCGCAGCAGCCTGCGTGTCCTTGGGGCTTCTTCACGAGGGCTTCGCACAGGTCTGTTGCCAGTCCTGCACGCCTCGCCGGGGGCCCGCCACTTTGGTCACTTGGCGGGGAAGGCCTCCTTCCTCTGGTATGCCTTCACTGGACCGGAGCGGCTTTCAGGCCGCACCGACCTGGCCGTAGTAGTTGACGTGGTGATACTCGACCATCAGGTCCGAGCCGTCGAAGTTGTAGGCCCCGTGGATCTCCTTCAGGGCCGCCAGGATCGCGCTCAGCTCAGGGCCCGGTACCCAGCGCGGCTCCCCCCACATGTCCGTCTCCTGGACGTACCCCCAGCCCTTCTCCGGGAGGCTGTAGACCTTCACGCGGATCGCGCTGCCACCGGAGAAGTAGTCGGTGCGGACGGAGACCTTGATCTGCTTGGGCATGGTGGCGAGCGCGGTGAGCGAGTCGGTCAGGGCAACCTCGGAGCCGGTCGCTTTGCCCAACTTCGCCTCGACCTTGCGTGCGAGCTTGATGTCGGCGCGGATGCGCCTGGCGATCTCCGTGGTGGACAGGTGCTTGACCTCTTCATACCGGGCGCCGTAGCGGATGTCGGGGAGGCGGTAGCCGTGCCAGACTCCATCGCCGCCGCTCTGCTTCGTGGTGAGCTGGCCCTTCTCCTGGGCGGCGGCGATGGCGCGGTCCAGCATGCGCGAGGCGGCTGCGCGCTCCTCCTCGCCAGTGCGGGAGTGGAAGACCAGGTTCTCCAGCATCCAGATCTTCTTCATCGCCCGGTTGCCGGGCGCGTGCTTCTCGTCGGTGATGCGGGTCCGCGGGGGCTGGGCCGTGGTGGTGGTCATCGTTCGTCCCTCCGACGCTGCTGCCGGGGCTGGCCGCCCCTTGACGAGGCGGGACGTTGGCCGGACGTCGGGCTAGCGCCGCAAGCAGCCGGCCGGAGATCGGAGACGCACGCGGCAGGGGCGTTACATCGACGCGTCCCGGCCCCGCACGCGCGGTGCGTGCGGGGCCGGGACGGAAGGTGGGCTCCTTTGATCGGTGGGGCGCCGGTCAGGGTCGGGGCAGGCGAACTCGTCTTGGTCACAGGGGCCTCCTTCAGTCACGCCTCGGCACCCGGCGGGCAGGGCGCCGGGGTATGGCCGCAACCGTGAAACAGGGCTGGGCAAGCCCCGAAAGACCGTGGGCCGTTAGACGAGTGCGGGCCCGGAGTACGACCGAATCGTGAAACTGAGCGGAGCGGGACAAACATCGCAATAAACCAACGACCAACGAGCGCGCGGGCGCAAGGTGCTGGGCATGTGAGGAAGCGGGGTCAGCATGTTGTTCACCGGTCCCCGCGCCGTCGGCGCAGTTCCTCGCGCCGACGGCGTAGCCGGTTGACGGTCACCGGATCGTGGGCCAGAGCGCGGGGGTCATCCAGCAGAGCGTTGAGGAGCTGGTAGTAGCGGGTGGGTGAGAGGCCGAGTCGTTCACGGATCACGCGTTCCTTCGGCCCAGGGGCAGGCCAGGAGCGGCTCTCCAGGGCCAGGATCGCCCGGTCCTCACCAGTCAGGCCCGAGGGAGGGTTGGGAGTGCCGTCGTGGGGTTCGGCTGGAATATGGGAGGGCTTCCCCGTGGGGGCAGGAGTGAGGGAGTCGGGCTGGTTGGTGGTGTCCGGCATGGTGGATGGCTCCTGGTGGCGGGAACAGCGAGAAGTCAGGCCGCGTCTCCTGTCGGGAAAACGGCGGGCTTGGGCTGTGACGGTGGCCCGGCCGTGGGTAAGCGGCACAACCCCCAGGGGTGAGGGCGACGCCGTGGCGCGGTGCCCGGATTTCCGGGGAGTCGGGCAGTCGGCGGCTCCGGACACGCCACCGGCCCGCACTCCCGGGAGTGCGGGCCGGTTCGGCGGGCGGTCAGTGTGGTGCCGGGGCTGGGCCGAGGGGCCGGTCAGGTGAGGTTCGCGGCGGCCAGGTCCATGGGCGGGATGGACTCGGGATTCTCCGTCTCACGGCGCCCGCGCGGGGCGCCGCTGGGTGGTGAGTACTGAGAAGCGGTACGGCGGGCAGCGGGTGAAGACGGGGCGGGCGGGCCGCTGGCCGGTTAGACGGCGGGGACGACGATGCGGAGGCTGTCGCCGGGCTGCGGCCGGTCGAACTCGCTGATCTCGACCAGGGCGTCCGCGACCCAAGAGTGCGCGAAGTCGTGAGGGTACTCGGTCCCGGTCGGCGAGTCCGGAAAATAAACGGTGGCGCCCGAGGTCGCCCATGCCGGGTCGTCGCCGTACTCGTTCGTGACACGGAAGCCGACAGCGGCTGGGCGGCGGACGCGGGCCCGGTCATCGAACCAGTCCTTCAGCCCCTCGCGGAGATCGTCCAGCAGCTTCCAGCACTTGTACCGGGGCGGAGTCTGGTCGGCGATCCACAGCCGGTCAGCGGCGCACAGGTCGCACACGATGTCGTTGTAGGCGTTTGTGCCGCCGCAAGGGCAGCGCCACATCAGGCCAGCAGTGATCATGGCGTCGGTGACGGCGATCTCCTCGTAAGGGGAAGCAGCAGTCATCAGGCGGTTCAGGACGGCGGTCACGTCGGTGGGCGTAGTGGCCACGGGGGTGGATCCTTCCGATAGGGCCGCTCAGCGCCTGGGCCGGGCGGCTGGGGCAGAGGTCAACTGCACGGTGGCCCGGCGCCGGGCAAACACGGCAACCGGCACGGACGGCGCGCAGCAGCGGACGCGGCAGAGCCGCCCCGCGCGGGACGGCGGGCATGACGCAGCCCCGGCCCGTCGCGGGCCGGGGCTTGGGGCTGGGCGTCCCCTCAGACGCTGGCGGGCTGCGGTGCGGGGGCGTACATGACCGGGACGCCGACGGGTTCGGCGGGGTCCGCCTGCCAGCCGGGCCCGAGCATGCGGCCGCGGGTGATCAGCTCGTGCGGGACGCGCGAGCAGGGGCCCTCGTAGGAGGGTTTGACCTCGGGCTTGCCGCATCCGGCGCCGAGGCAGGTCCGGCAGTGTCCGGTACGGACGCGGGCGCTGACCCGGACGAGCCAGCCGTTGTCGTAGACGTTGACCGGGGCGTACGAGCGGTCGGGCCACAGGGTGGTCATGATCCTGCCGCTGTGGGTGCTGACACACCATCGGGTCACGCTCATCGGGGTGGCCTCCTGCTCCTGGACGGGTCGGACGGTGCACGCAACGTCGTGCACGCGCACCGTGGCGCGGCGGCCGGCAAGCCCCGCAAGCCGCGGCGGGCCGCGGCAGGGGGTGGCGACGGCCCGCCCTCGGGGGATCGGGAGCGGGCCGAGCGCGGGCCCGCCGACGGCCCGCCCCCGGAGGCTGGGGGCGGGCCGGGAGCGGTCACCAGGCGCGTCCCTCGCGAATGAGCTCGAACTGCTCGTATGCCAGATCAGCGTTCTCGCGGCTGGGACCGAGCCACTTCACTCCGTGGTCCCAGCGGTAGACCCAGTAGCACCTCCATCGGCCCTGCGGGTCCTGGCGGTCGTCCTGCCGGGTGCTGCGGCCGCACAGGAGCCGGTAGACCCGGCCGTCGGGTGCGGTGAACGCGTCAATGGCGCGGGTGCGCTCGTAGAAGTACCGGTCACCGAGCACGCCGGGCTTGTGGTCGTGTGCGCCGAACCTCTGGTGGGTGATCCACCGGCCCTCGTGGGGCGGGAGGTCCTCGGGGCGGATCTGCGGGTGGGCCCACACGCGGGAGTTCGACGGCGCAGGGCGCAGCTCGCCGTCGCTCGTGCGGAAGCTGTATCCGAAGCCACCGTACGTCTCGTGGGTGCCTCCCACGCTGATGCCCCAGACCGGCGTGAACTCGGTGCCGACGGACCCGTCGGCACCGGTGACCTCACGGGCAAGGCGCTGGCCCGTCTTGATCTGGCCCGGGTGCAGCAGCTCGACCCCGGCACTCCCGTCGGGCCACATCCAGTCGTCCATGTTCCAACTCCCTCGTCAATGCGCCGCGTTGAGCGGGCTCGGGCCGGTGCGGCCCGTGGTGGGTGAGCACACCGTGCGGCCGCGACCGGCAAGCGGTGCAAGCGGACGCGGGCGGAGCGTTCCCGCAGCATGCGGCGGGCACGGGAGCGGCCCCGGCCGCCGCGAGGGCGGACCGGGGCCGGGCGGGGGCTTGGGGATGCCGGGCCGCCCCAGCGGGCTGCCCCCGCAACAGCGCGCGCCCGCCCTCGGCGGGCCAGAACCGGGGGCGGGCGCAGGGACGTGGGCAGACGTCAGTGGGGGCGGCCCACGCATTCGTCGACAGGGCGCAGGTGCTCGGGGCAGGTGGCGCGTTCCTGCAGTGTGATCAGGCCCTGTTGCATGCACTGGTCTTCCAGCGCGCTGATGAGCCCGGTCGGCAGCGGTCCCATGGGGTCGTGGTCGGGGCTGGTGAGTGCGTCGCGCACGTCGGTCAGGGCGGCCAGAGCCCGGCGGGTGATAGTGGAGGTGTGGTGGTTAGCGCGGGCAGTTGCTGCGGTGAGCATCCGGTCGAGGGACTGGGCCAGGGCGATGGTGGCCAAGCCACGTTCCATGACCGTCTCGGCGGTGGTGCGGTAGGTGCGCATCCACTCGCAGTCGGCCAGAGAGCGGCCAGGCGTCCACTGGGTCATGAAGTCGGTGTCGGCTCCGTCGGCTTCATAGACGGCGGCGGCCACGGCCGGGGGCATGGTGAGCGTGTCGGCCAGGAAGCGCACGGCATCTCCTCTGCGGGGTCGGGGATTCGGCGGACGGGACTGCCCGGGGCAAGGAGCCCAGCGGGCGTAGTTGGAAGCCTTGGGCGAGCCCACCGGCCTTTTTCGCGCCTCGGCTGTCGGCTCGCCGGGTGCGTGCACCGTGGAGCGGGGCCGGCAAGCCCCGCAACGTGGGCCCCGGCCGACCGTGATGATGTGGTCGGCCGGGCGGGGGTGGCTCGCGCTGGTCAGGACGTGGCAGGAGCCGTCCGGTCCGCTTCGCCGGTCGAGGCGACGAGGTCCTGGGGGACACGGGTCCACTTGCCGAAGTCGTCCTGGCTCAGGGCGGCGGAGAACCACTTGGAGTCCGGGGCGTTGCTGCGCAGGAAGCCGAAGGCACGCGGGCCAGCGCCGGGACGGGGTCGGGCGTGGGCGGGGCAGAGGGGATCGGCGATCGGGGCCCGAGAGCGGGGTCAATCGTGGTCGCAGGGGGCGACCCGGATGCCGTCGCGGCGTACCGTCACGGCGGTCGGGTCACCGAAGGCCTGCCGCAGCGCGTCGTCGAAACCACCTCCCTCCAGGGCGTGGTGGAGCGCCATGACACGCTCAAAGCGGCCCCGGTCGGGGCCCCGGTAGTGCTCACGGTTCGGGCCGTAGGTGTCGCCCAGACTCGGGCAGCCGCCGTCCATCAGCCACAGATCCCGCGCCGTCGCGGTGGGTGGCTCCTCGACGGTGCGCACCCAGATGTAGTGGACGCCGAAGGGGCCCGGGTCGTACGGCGTGTACTGCTGCCACCCGAACTCGATGACGGTCGGATCGTGCAGCACCGCCTCGAACTGCGGGCGCAGTTCCTCAACGGGCCGCTGCCGGATGCCGTATTCGGCGGCACCCTCGACCGGAAGCCCGAGGAAGGGCGTGTAGGGGGCGCGTGCGTCAGAGAAGGGCATGGTTCCTCACGGGGTGGGAGTTACGTCGTCGGTGCCTGCACTCTGGCCCGCGGACGGCCAAGCCCGGCAACCCCCACGAACGTCCCCGTGCTCTTGGTTGCGGGCACGGGAGGGCCCCGGCACCGCACGCGCGGAACCGGGGCCGGGATCTGCTGGGCGAATCAGGAGAGCAGAGAGTCAGAGCTTCTTCACGGTGGTGATGACGGGGGCCTGATCCGTGCCCCGGTCCTGGTCCTGGTCCGGGTTCTTTCCCTGGTCCTTGTCGTGGTCCTGGGTGCGGGCCTTCGCCCGGGCACGGGAGCGGCGCAGCATCAGCAGCAGAACCATGTTCGCGGAGGCGTACAAGACGGTGCCGTCGGCGTCGCCGCGCCAGAACGCTGAGACCGTCAGCAGAGTGAGTGCCGCGATCTGAATCGCGACGGCCCGGGTGGCGGCGAGCAGGCCGAGGAGCATGAGCAGCAGGGGCATGACCATGCCCGCGACCAGCAGGGCGTTCAGCAGTTCGGCCCAGTTCATGAGGTGGACTCCTTCGTCGGTGCGCCGTCTCCGGCGGGGACGGGCCGGTGCGGCCCGTGGTGGGTGAGCGCACCCTGCGGCCGCGGCCGGCAAGCAGCACAACCATCGCGCCGGACGCGGCCAGGGCCGGGCAGCGGGGACGGCGCAGGCGGGGCGGGTGCGGACATGCCGACGGCCCGCCCCCGGATGTTGGGGAGGCGGGCCGAGGCAGGGGGCGGGCAGTGTCCGCCCGTGGGTCAGGGGCGGCAGGCGGTCGAGGACTGCGCGGTGCAGCCCTGGCGGCAGGCGGACGGGGTCACCTCCATGAGCAGGGCCCGCACGGCGTTGGTGCCCGTGGCGCGGCGGGGCACCTTGGCGTCGTTGCCGTGGATGACCTCGGCGCGCAGGACCTTGCCGCTGGTGCGGCCGATGACGATGGAGCCGAACGCGCCGTGCGGGCCGACCGCGTTGAGGATGATGCGGCGGGTGCGGCCGTGCGGCTGGCCCCAGGCGGGGCGCAGCCCCTTCGCCTCGGCGAGACGCACGATGCCCGCCGTGTACGCGGTGACTGCGGTGAGGTCGATCGTGGTGTCGGTGTCGGCTGTGCCGGGGACCTGCTCGACGGCGGCGAGGGTGGTGTTCATGGTGGTCGGCTCCGGGAGTGTGAAAGGGGCGGGGCGGGTGCACGGTGGCCCGGCGCGAGGCAAGCACGGCAACCAGCGCACCCGCCCGGCGGCCAGCGGCGGGGCGGGGCATGGGTGAGCCCCCCGGGCGCCGCGCTGGTCGCGGAGCCCCGGGGGCCGGGGGCGTTCTCGAGGCGGGGGCTATCGGGCGTCGATGGCCGCGCACCATCCGTTCAGGACCGCGGTCTTCTGGTCGATCGGAGCGAGCACGGTGGTGATGCGCGTCTCGGCGCCGGGCAGGTCACCCGGGCCGAATTCGCCGGGTTGGACCCACGAGGGACTGCGGTCGATGTGCAGCATGGCCACGGTGGTGTTGGCCGCGACGGGGCGGCGGGAGCCGTCGAAGAACCGGCAGGAATCGTCGGCGTCGGCGATGTGGAAGGTGTCGAACTGGAAGTTGAGGAGCAGCCGGTCGGCGTGGTCGTCTCCGTAGAGGACGCGGCGGGTCCGGTCGGGGACGAGCCCGGCACGCAGCTGCTCGATGCCGGAGACGGCGCAGCTGGTGAAAAGCTCGTCGTCATCGAAGAGGGCGGACAGCGCGTTGCCCATGAACCCGCCGGTGAAGCGGAGGGCACCCAGGGTGGCGCCGGTGTGCTCCCACCACAGCGGGGCGAGTTCGCGCACGTGGGCGAGCATGTCCTTCAGGTTGCACAGGGTCCCGGCCCGGCTCATGGCGTGGGTACGCAGGTAGGTGTCCAACTCGGTGTGGCCGTAGGTGATGTATCCCATGAAAGGCTCTCTCCGCTCGGTGACGTGGGGTGCGACGCAGGGGCGGCCCAGGGCGGTCGGCGGGCCCGGCGCGGGGCAAGCACGGCAACCGGCACGGACGGCGCGCAGCAGCGGACGCGGCAGAGCCGCCCCGGCCCGGGGGCGGGTCGGGGCGGCGCGGAGCAGAGCCTCAGACGCTGGCGGGCTGCGGTGCGGGGGTGTATGTGACCGGTACGCCGGCGGGTTCGGCGGGGTCCGCCTGCCAGCCGGGCATCAGCATCATGCCACGGGTGATCACCTCGTGCGGGAGCGTCTTCCGGCACCACCGCCGCTCCCCCGGCGCGAGGCAAGCCCCCACAAGACTCGGCAGCCAGCCGTACGTGCGGCGGCCCCGGCCCCGGGCGGGCACCTGGGGCGCGGCGGTCGCCGGGGCATCCGGCTTCCTTGAGGCGGTCGGGCAGGGCCTTGCGTTCGAGGCTGATGTGCATGGGCTGGTTCTCCTCGGTGGTGTGGTGGGCCGGGGTTCAGGGCAGGACACGTGATCGCGGCGCCCGGGTCCCGGAAGGCCAGGGGTGAGCATGGGGGCGGTTTCGGCCGGAGGCCGGGCGGCCACGGTCGGGGCCGGACGGGGTGCCGGACCGCCCCGGGAGTGAAAGGCGGTCCGGCGGGACGTCGCTCAGGCCAAAGCGCGGGGTGCGGTCACGTCAGCTCTGGTCGACGTCATCGTCCTGCTCGGCGGGCCACTCCACCCACCGCCACAGGCCCCCGATGCGGTACCGGCCGTCCGCGTCCGGCCGGATGAGCAGCCCTGGGCTGCGGCCCGGCTCGCGGCGCAGTCGCGGGTCCGAGGTGATCAGCAGCGCCTTCCTCAGCCACCTACACCTCAGGTGGCGGCCGGCGCGGCTGGAGGGCAGGTCGGCCGTGATCTGTTCGGCCGTGGTGCGGGTGACGCTGATCGCGTCGTAGGGGCCCCAGGTGCGGGAAACTGGCAGCGCCTCGTAGGGGCCGTGCTCACCGTCGAGGGTGAACAGGTCCGGCAGTAGCGGGACGGAGTCCAGGGACGGGAAGCGGGTTGCAGTGTCGGCGGGGATGATCGCGACGGGGGTGTTGCGGAAGACGGTGACGCAGTCGTAGCTGCTGTTGGAGGGGGCCAGGCACACGAACCGGTCCGCGGTGAGGCCGGAAGCTGCGATGTCCTCGCATTCCTCGCAGTAGTCCAGGCAGCGGGTGTAGCCGCGCGGGTCGGCAACGAAAGCAGTCCCGACGTGTTCCGCGTAGCGGGTGCCCGGACCGTCGGTGAAGGAGGCCACGACGATGTCACCGGCGCGGATCTGGTATGCGCGGACCACGGTGACGTGGCTGGTGTTCATGCCGTCGGGCAAGGGCTGGTACCGGTCGGTGAGGGTGGGTTCCGGACGGTCGGTGACGATGAATCGGTCGGTGCTGCCGGGCAGGGTCAAAATGCGTTCGGACACGGTGGGGCCTCTTCCGGGTTGTGGGCGGTAGCGGGGAGCGGCGCGTGGGCCGGTGGCCGGGGCGCAGCGGAGCGGGACGGGGCGGCAGCGGGCCGCTCGCTCTACTTCGTGCGGGAGTTGTTGAGGACGCCGGGGGCGTTGCGTACGGCCTGCCGGGCCATGTCCCGGACCATGTGGATGCCGAGGACGTCGGTGGCCAGGCGGAGGGTGGCGTCGTTGAACAGGGCCAGTTCCGGCCAGTCGGCCTTGGCGGCGGCGAGCTCGGCGTCGGTGAGGCGCTCGATGCTCCACGCCGAGGGGGCGGCGCCGTCGGTCACGCGGCGCTTGGACATCTCCGTGTCGATCGCGGTGAAGTCCTCCACGATCTTCGCGGCGATGTCGTCGCGGTCCTCCATGAGCTGGACGTCGAAGGCGATGCTCTGGCTCTTGCGCTCGTCGGACAGGTGCCGCTGAAGGCTGGCCTGCCACGCGGTGATGTTCGTGCGCAGGGCGGCGAGCGGGGTGTCCAGGTCGGGCTTCTCGTACACGATGCGGCTCCTGTCGCTTCGGGGTCGGGCCGGTGGCCCGTGACGGGTGTGCGCACGGTGGCGTGGCGGCCGGCTAGCCGTGCAAGGGGGCGGCCGGGGCGGGGTGTCCGGCCCGCGCGGGTGACGGGGCGGGCACGCTGCCCGGCCCGCCCTGCAGGGGGTGCGGGGGCGGGCCGGGCGGCGTGGTCGGGGCCGGCAGGGGGCGGGGTGGTCAGCGGCCGGTCGGGGCGATCAGGACGCGGCCGCCCCGGACGAGTTCGTGCGTGCACTGGCCCGTGTCGGCTGTGTGGGTGAGCTGGGCGGTGTGCAGGCGGGCCAGGTCGGTCCAGAACCGGTACAGGTGCGGCTGGTCCGGGCGGGAGCGCTGGGGCTCGGGCACGCGGGCGCGGTAGCCGCCGGGTGCGGTCGTGTCCGGGACCATCTCGGCTTCGAGCTCGACCCACACGCACTGGTGCTCCAGGTCGATGCCGAAGATCCGGTACACGGCGTGGACGCCCCAGTCGTCGGTGTGGTCGCGGCCCGTGCCGATCTGACCGGCGCCGGTGTCGTAGCGGCCGTCGGGCTCGTACGGCCAGTCGGCGAAGGTGCAGTGCAGGGTGCAGGCGGGGGTGGCGGGCTGGTCGCCGGTGGCGGGGCGCAGGTCGATGCCCTGGCGGCCCCGGCGGCTGATCGGCGCCTTCGAGCACTTCAGACGCTCACTGGCGCCGGTGCCGTCACGGCCGGGGAGCTGGATGCGGTAGGCGAGCAGGCAGTTCCCGCAGTCCGCGCCGGGGGCATCGGCGAGGGGCTGTCCGCTGGCGGGGTGGATGCCCTGGCCGAGAAGCGCGCGGACGTTGGCGTTGCCCGCCACGGCGGGGATGTGAGGGTAGCGGGGCTCCCTGCGCGGCACCCTGGCCGTGGCGGTCGCAGCCTCTCCGGTCGTGGCCGTGGTCAGGGTGGCGGGGGCGGATATGGACATGCGGGACTCTCCTTTTCGAACGCGCGGTGCGCGCAATCGGGTTGATCGGGTGGGCGGGCCGGGGCGCGGGGCGGGATGGTGGTCACCGCCCCTGGCGGCCGGCGGCCCGCACCGTGACGGGGCGCGGGGCAAGCCCCGCAACACCACCGGCCCGCCACCGGACCGCAGCCGGGCCGCTAGACGGCCGCCGGAAAGGGGGGGTGGAGCGGGCCGGGGAAAAGCGGGAGGGTGATCCGCCGCTCCCCCGGCCCAGTGACCGCACCGTGACGGGGCACACGCCAACCCCCGCAACACGACGACGCAGACACGGAGTTGGGTGTCGGCGCGCAGCACGGCACGGCGGGGGCGGGACCGAACGTGCGACGCAGGGAGAAGGGCGTAGGGCGGCCCCCGGCGCCACGAGGACGACGGGGGCCACGAACCGGAGGCACGGGCTGTGCTCGAGAATCAGGGCTGCGGCTCGGTCTTCTTGGGCGCGGCGTCGCGGCGCATCGACTCGACAGCGCGCATCGCGTGATCGAGGTAGGCGAGCGATGCCGGGCGGATGGGCGCGATCCACTGGTCACTGCGCTCGTTGTAGAACTCCACGGTCGCGGCTCCGGCCGACTTCATCGCGACGACGGTCCGGTCATTGGTGAGTTCCGCAAGGGCCAGGTTCAGGAAGTGCTCCACGCGGTCGAGCTGCGTGTTCTGCTGGCGGGTCAGGCGGGGCATGGGCGTCCCTTCGAGCGTGCCGTGTGCGACGGCGTCGGGATGGAGCGGGCCGAGGAAGAGCGGCAGGGTGATCCACCGCCCCCTTTCCGGCCCGGTGACCGCACCCTGACCCGGCACACACCAACCCCCGCAACACGAGGGAAAGAAACGGGAGTTGGCGGAGGGAACGCAGGACGGCCCGCCCCCGGGCAGATGCCGGGGAGGGGCCGTCAGACGGGGCGGCGCGGAGTTGCGAGCCACGCAACCGGATGGACTCCGGGGCGACGGGGCGCTCGCGTGCGGACTCAGACGGTCATGCGCAGCCGCTCGTCCCATGGCGGGTGCCCACCCATCCGGTGTCGTGCCGGTTCGCGGTGGCCAGAAGGATCTCCTTTCGGCAGAGCTTGCACGTCTCCAGCTCGACGTCGATCCCGTGCTCTTCGAGCGCCGCGGCGATCTGCGCGTCGGTGGGGTAGCTGCCGAACGACTCGTCTTCGGTCAGCTCCTGGTCGTCACGGCGGCGCACCAGGTCGTAGGAACGGCCGTCGATGCCGTTCCAGACCGTTTCGCGGACGAAATACTGCTCTCCGTCCACTTCGAACAGGTTGTGGTCGATCTCGCGGGCGGGGACGGTCCCGGGCCTCGACGCATTTCCCATAGCGACTACCAACTTTCGTGTTGCTTCCCGTCGACTTGATCGAGGTGTGAGGAGCGCTCGCACCTCCCCCGCCCCGAAGGGCCGGCGGGCCGCACCGTGGCGGTGCGCGAGGTAAGCGACGCAACATCATCAGCCGCCAGCGGGCTGGGGGTGGCCGCGTCATGCGTGGCACGACAGGCAGGGCGGGACGCGGGGGCGTCAGCACCACACCGGCCCCCGGCCCCCGGTCCGCGCGGGGCGCGGGCCGGGGGCCGGGGGCCGGGGGCCGGGAGGGGGCGGGTCAGGCTGCCTGGGTGCCGGTGCGGGCGGCCAGCTCGGCGGCCATCGCCCGCCGGATGACGGCCCCGGCCAGGAGCGGCGGCATCGCGTTGCCGATCTGCTCGTACTGCTTGGTCCGCGAGCCCCGGAACGGGTGGCCGGGCGGGAACGTCTGGAGCGCGGCCGCGTCGGCGACGGACACCCGGATCATGTCCTTGCGGCCGCCGCGGTAGGCGGGCAGCTCATCGGCGTCCACCAGCCGGGTGTCGGCGATCCAGCGGCCCGCGTCCCGCTCCCCGTACAGGGTGGCGCGGCTGCCCGACCCGCCGACACAGGACGGGTCCGGGCCACCGGCCCCCGTGCCGACCGCGACGGTCAGCGCGGGCCGGTGCGTCATCCCCCAGCCCAGCGCCTGCGCCATCGACACCCACGGCAGCAGATCGGGGTTGCCGCCGTCCTGGTCGGTGGTGCGGGAGTAGCGGCGGTGGGTCGCAGCGGGCAGAGCGGCCTCGCCCGCGCCCACGCGGCGGGCGACCAGCACGGCGCGGGCCCGAGTCTGCGGGACGCCGTACTCCTCGGCGTTCATCCGGCCGGTGACCACCGTGTAGCCCTCGACACGCAGGATGGCGGCCATCGCCTCCCACACCGGCAGCACGGTGGGCACCTGCTCCAGCATCACCGTCCGGTACGGGCGCCCGCCGTCCAGGGCCTGAAGCGTCCACCGCAGCGGTTCCAGGACCAGACCGGTGCGCTCGTCGTCCAGCGTGGCCAGACCCGCCCGGATATCCCGGCGCGCGGCCAACTGGTCCGCGAAATGCAGCACCGTGTCCAACGCGCGGCGTCCGGCGCCTTTCCCGCCGATCGAGTACGGCTGACACGGCGGCGAACCGATCAGATCGGTCGCGGTGGGAAAATCGGCGGGCCGGTAGGCGCGGACGTCACCCTCGACGGTGTCCAACCCGGCGGCCCGCCGCGACTCACACGCCGCACGGTCGTGCTCGATCCCGGTCACCGGCAGACCGAGGCGCTGCGCGGCCACATCCCAGCCACCCGGCCCGCCGAACAGATCAACTATCTCCACCCGGGCGTCACAAGCGGCGCCCTTCATCGTCGTCATGGGGAGTCCCCCGATTCCTGGTCACGGCGTCACCAAGAACCGGACACGGCCCCCGTGACATGAACACGACTAGAAAGCCAGAAACCCCACCAACCCACACAAACCCCCAACACCCACACAGCGAGCGGCCACTTCACCCCCGGCACCCGGCACCGGCCGGGCGGGGACCGAGCCCGGCCGAGAACGAGAACGGGAACAGCCGGAGACCACGCAGGCCACGCCCGGCGGCCGAACGGAATACGCCGTGGAAGCAGCGCACCAGACCGCCCCAGCGGAGGTGAGAGCAGCCCGGCAACCGGGGGCCCGACCGCAGGCAGAGGGAGCGCGGGAACATCCCCTTCCAACAGCACCAACACCGCCCCAGCAGGGGCTGCAACCTCAACCGGCGATCGGCCGGGGC
>NZ_JBIHML010000002.1:0-156210 GCF_043660855.1 Streptomyces shinuiensis
GCACCGCGGCCCCCATCCTCCGGAGGGCGATCGCCTGTGGTCGGGTATGGGGCCGCCCCGCTGCCCGGCGCACGGGAGACGGGGCGGATGGTTAGGTGGTAAGGGCTGGGGGAGCTACTTCGGGGCGTAGAGGGCCAGCCATGTCGGCGCGGCATGTCGCTCGGGGGTGTCTGGGAAGGCGAGATAGAACTCCAGAACCGCCAGGTGGTAGGCAGCAGGGGAGCCGAGCGGAAAGACACTGCGTCGCAATGCTCCGTCGGCTGCAACTCCTGTGATCCTGTCTTCGGCCAGCGTGTACGAGGCGGTGAGTGCCACTTCGATGTGTTCGCCAGCCGCGTGCAGCACGGGGCAGACCCGCAGGGCGTAGGCCGCACAGACCTGGTGGAGTGGGGGCTCCAGGTAGTACTGAGCGTTGATCTCGCCGATGAACGCCAACTGTGCTGAGGGCGCGATTGTCTCAGTGCACAGTCCGCACTGCCGCTGGAGCATGAACTGCCGCTGCCGGGCGGGGCACTGTTCACCGAACCTCGGTGTACCGCGACCCGGCGTGCACGGGCAGGCGACATGTCCGCCGAGTTCAGGGTCGCGGTCGACCAGGATCGATCCGTCGTCGTCGGGTTCGTACCAGGCGACGTTCGCGGGGACGGGACGTCCGGCACTGTTGCGGGGCAGGCGAGCGACAGAGGCCGGTATGGGGACGTTCCGCCATGAGGAACTCATAGGTCACTCCGGGGAGAGGAATGGATGCGGGTGCGTGCCGAAGGCGGCACGGGCGAAAGCGGTCGCGCGCAGCGCACGGGAGAAATACGTGCAGGTGGCGGCCGGGAGGAGTCACGCCCGAAGGACGGGGCGCTGGGTGGTCTCCGCTTCTCGGGGGTGGTTGTCCGTACCGTGCTACGGCGGCCAGCAAGACCCGCAAGCAGGAGTCGGCACTTCATCAGCCTCAGCGCCTCCGGAGCGCTCGCGGGGTCTAGTGCCGCAGGCGGACACGACACGAGCCCCCGGCGCCACGAGGGCGCCGGGGGCGATGTTCTGTTCTCGGAGGAGACGGGCTTAGGCGTCGAGTTCTCCGAGCTCTTCCATGACGTCGTTCAGGGCGTCCATCCGCAGGGCGTCGTCGTCGCTGTGGAGGGCGTGGAAGCTCTCGTCCCGGCGTTGCTCGGGGGTGAGGGCTTCGGCGCGGGAGCGCGCTTCGGCGTACACGGTGTCGGTGGCCGTGCAGGTGACGGAGCCAGGGTTGTTGTAGGCGAGTCTGGCGTGGACGAGGTTGAGGTGGCGCTGGGCGATGCGCAGCGCGGCGGCCGCTCCGGTGGTGGTGTAGACGGTGACGCGGGTGGGGTTGCGCGGATCGTCAACCGTCGGGGTCTGGGCGGAGCCGGTGAGATCCGGCTCGGAGGTGAGATTCGCGGCCTGGACTGCGAAGTTGCGAACGCGCAACGTGTACTTGATCATAAACGGACGGGCCCTTTCGGGAACTTGGGTGAGGAGAGGCGGCGATCAGCCGCGGCAAGGGGACCGTCGTGGCGTGGTGCGTTAGCCGGGCAACTGCAGTAGTCGGGTCAGGTGTGGTGGGCTTGGAGGCAACCGCCCCGGCCGTCGTGGAGCAGACAGCCGGGGCGGGATGGGGCGGGGCAGCGAGTGTTACTGAGGTTGAACTCGTGATGTCGTAGGGGTTCATCCGGGTCGGATGGTCAGGCCGGTCTCGGCCAGGCAGCCGTCGATGAGGTCGCTGCGGTACTGGATGTGCCGCAGGCCCCGCCGGACGCGCCGGACGAGGTGTTCGGGGGTGGTGAAGGCGGTGTTGGACAGCCATCCGCGCCGCAGCAGGGACCAGATGCCCTCGACCGGGTTGAGGTCGGGCGCGTAGGGCGGCAGGTAGAAGATGGTCAGCCACTCGTGCCTCTCGGCGAACTCGCGCAGCCCGGCGGCTTTGTGCACGTTCAGGTTGTCCCAGACGAGGACGATGGGGCCGCCGAGCTGCTGGTGAGCGGCGATCAGCAGGTCGCGGTAGTCGGTCCAGGCGAAGCTCTTGCGCCCGTCGCGGCGGCCGTCGTCGCGACGGGGCCGGTAGATCAGTCGGGACCGGTGGCCGGGTTTGTAGCAGGTCAGGGCCGCGATCGAGACCCGGCGGCGGGAGCGGCCGCGGACCCGCACCACCGGGGTGTGGCCGCGCCGGGACCAGGTTCTGGCGTGCGGCGGCGTCATGGAGAATCCGGCTTCGTCCTCGAAGATCAGCCAGGCTCCACGGGCCGCCGCGAGTCTTCCGCGCGGGGCCACGTCTCCTTGATCCATCCGGTGACGGCGTCGTCGTCGCGCTCGAGTGCGCGGCGGGCCGGGACCTGGCAGGACCAGCCGCCTCGGACCAGGAGCTTGCGCACGCCCTGGAGGGTGTAGGTGAGGTGGAAGCGCCGGCCGATGACCGTCTTGACACGGTTCAGGGTCCAGCGCTGGTCCTCCCAGCCGTGCGCGGCTGGCCCCTTGGCCAGTTCTTTCTCCAGAGTGGCGAACTGCTCCTGGCTCAGCCGCGGCAGCGAGGCCGGGCCCTGCGAGCGCAGGGCCCGCGGACCACCCTCGTCCCAGGCCCGGCGCCAGCGCTGTACCGAGCGGACGCTGACCCGCAGGTCACGGGCGATCACCGAACTCGCCTCACCCCGGGCGAACCGCTCGGCCGCCTTCAGCCGTAGCTCCTCGCGGAACTGCTGTCGTTCGGCGGTCAGACCGCCGCCTTGTGGATATCGCATCCCACCGGCATACCGCAGGGATCAAGGACCGTCAGCCCCTACGACTCCACGAGTTCAACCTCAGTAGACCGGGTCGGCGATCGCGTCGGCGTAGGGCCAGACCGGCATGTCGCGGGCGCCCTCGCAGGTCAGAAGGTCGATGAGCTCGCCGTCCTCCAGGTGGCCACCGACGTATCCGGTGGGGCTCGGAGTGCCTTGCCACCAGGAGCGAGCCAGGCCGTACGCGGCCTCCTGGGACGGCGCACGAACGAGGAACCGGTAGGTGCGCTCCTCGGTCGTCTGCATCCACATCCGGTACACCCGGCGGTGTTCGGGGACGCCCCGATCTCCCCCGGCGGTGAAGGCCGCTTTGATGGTGTGGCGGCAATGGTTGGTGTGCAGCCAGGTGATGTCGTCGCGGGTCCGGCGGTGGACGAGACGCAGGTCGTCCAGGTCGCTGACCGCAACTTGGCGGCGGGCGCGCTCCGCATCTGGAACGGAGCGCACCACGCCGGCGCGGTCCTCCCGCTGGTCAGGGTCGACGAGCGCGGTTCCAGCGCGCGGATCATAGGCGTGGACGGTGTAGCGGGTGGTCAGTCCCGTCCGGGGCTCGACGGCCGCGGCCGTTCCGATGCCGAAGGCGGTAGTGGCGGTCACGGGCCGGTCGGCCCAGGTGCAGCCGGGGTACATGTCCGGTGGTGGGGTCAACATGTGGTTGGTGTCCTTCCGTGCGGCACGCAGTCCGGGCGGGGTGCCGGGCGCGGGGATGGTGGTCAGGGCCCCGCCCGCCTGTGGCTCCGGCCCGGACTCCCGGGCCGGAGCCACAGGCGGGCGGGATAGCGTGGCGGGATGCCGTCACTGCCGCTGCCTGTGGTGACCGGCGGCGTGGGCGGTGATCCGCGCCCACTGCTCGCGGGTGACGTAGCGGCCGGGCAGGGCGCGTAGCGCGGTGAGCTGGCGGCGCAGCCGGGCGGCGTCGGCCAGGGCTTGGCGGGCCCAGGCGCGGCACTGGCTGGGCCGGTAGTAGGACAGGGGCGCGGATGCTTCCTCCCGCCAGTAGCGGGCGGTGCGCAGGGCGCGGTGGGTCTGGCGCAGGGTGAGGTCGTCCAGGTGGGTATGTGCGTAGACGGCGGTGAGGGCGGTCACGGGGTTCCTTCCGTGTCTGGGCCCACGCCAGGGGCGCGGCGGGGGTGTTTCACGGTGGTGGGGTGGGAAGGGCGAGGAGCGACGTGGCGGGCCGGGGCGGTGACATCCGGTGTGCGGGGCGTCCGTTCCGGTAGCCGGGACGCTGCCCGGCGCGGGGGCAAGTGGCGCAAGCCCGGGTCTTTCCCCCGGCCGTTGGAGAGCGGTAGGAGGGGAGCGCAGCACATGTGAGGAGGCGCGCTGCCGGGCCGTCCCGGAAAGTGGGGGCCCGGCAGCCTGGGGAGCTCGACCGCGCGTCGTGGGGCGGGGTCAGCGGTAGGAGTGGGCGTGCGCGATCAGTGCGACGCGGGCCTCGTTCAGGTGGCCGCGGGCGAGGTAGTCGCCGTGTTCGGTGCGGGTGGCCTGCTCGCGCTTGAGGCCGATGCGGCGCAGCCATGAGGCCAGGCCGGTGTCGTTCCTGCCGAGCCTGATGTGGACATACAGCAGGGTGTCGGTGACGGGCTGGCAGGTAAACACCCTCGGCTCGTTGACGAGCTCGGCGTGCGCGCGCATGGCGGGCGTCGCCGGGGCGGGCAGGGTGAACAGCCTGTCGTAGGAGAAGTGCTTCTCGGAGTCGTTGTCGGACCAGGTCCTGGCCTGTTCGGTCTGGGTCTTCGTGCCCGGGTTGGGAGGGTAGACGGCCAGGTGGTTCTGGTGCGGGTGGCCGAGGTCGAGCTGGCAGATGGCGCCGCCGCGTACGTTGTGGCACGGGCCGGGGTCGGTGCCGTCGGTCATGGCCTGGATCGCTGCTGCGGGTATGCCGAGCTCGGCGAGACGGCAGGTCAGGCGCTCGATTGCTTCCTGGGCCTGGCGGAGCTGGAACTGGGTGGGGTCGGTGGCCATGGCGGGCGTCCTTTCAAGGCGTGGCTGCACGGCTGGTGAACAGCGGTGCGGGATGGCGTGCTGTGCGGGACGCCACGCTGGCCGGAACGGCGGCAAGCCACGCAACCCCCACACGAGCGGCGAGCCCACACAGGCGGGCGGAAGCGCGGACCGGGGCCGGAGCAGACAGTGGGAAGAAGAGGGGGTACCACTCCCCCGGCCCCCGGCGTCGGGAGACGCGGGCACAACGACTCCGGCCGCCCGCATGGAACGGACGGCCGGGACGGGGTCGGGCGTGGGCGGGTCAGAGGGTGAGGAGGGCGGCCAGCGGGTTGTCCTCTTCCCAGCGGCGGCGCTGGCCCTCGGCGCGGCGGCGGCGGAGCCGGTCGGCCTCTCTCAGGTGGTGGTAGGCGGCGCGGTAGGCTCTGTGGTTGTCCCGCAGGGCGTTACCGGTGGCAGGGGCGTGGATCGCGGCGATGTCGCGGGACAGGGCGGTGGCC
The DNA here is from genome assembly GCF_043660855.1 of Streptomyces shinuiensis. Lineage (NCBI taxonomy): Bacteria > Bacillati > Actinomycetota > Actinomycetes > Kitasatosporales > Streptomycetaceae > Streptomyces > Streptomyces shinuiensis. Next base: position 5,225 of record NZ_JBIHML010000002.1, read on the forward strand.
GCGCGCTGGGACAGTCCGCGGATGCCGTCTGCGGTGGGTTCTCCGGTGAAGGTGCCGCCGGCGGCGTAGTGGGTGATGAGGGCTTCGGCGTAGGCGGCGTGGCCGGGCTTGTCCGCGGCCGCGGCCCGGACCTGGGCGGTGAACTGTTCCCGTTCGGCCGCGTCGTGCACCCATCCCGGCTCCGGCCCGCAGATCAGGGCGGAGGCGGGTACCTGGCGGGTGCGGGCCGGAACGGGGCGGGGTGGTGCGGGGTGGTGCGGGGCCATGGCGGCGGGGCTCCTTTCGGGAAGCCGGGGCGGCGGACGTGAGGGAAGGGCTCCGCCCCGGGGCGGGGGCTACCGTGTCCCGGGCCGGGGTTAATCCGGCAACTCCCCTCCCCTGTCTGCCGACAGCTTCCACGGTCGCCAGGGGGCGGGGCCGGGTCCGTGGTGCGGCAGAGGGCGGGCGCCGTGGGAGTGTCCTTCCGTGAGGCGCGGCCCGGCCTGGGTACCGAGTCCGGTCTGCGTCGTGCGCGGAGGTTTTCCGGCCGGAGGTCACTCTCGAGACCGTCGTACCTAGACCCGCAATCCCGGGTGGCGGCCGGCGGGGCGACCGGGCCCGCTCCGGGCGGTTTGCTCGGAGCGGGGCTCGGCTGATCAGTCTGCGAGCGGAGTCGGGAAGGTGATCCGGTACAGGGCGGCGGACCTCTCGTCGGGGGCGAGCTCCCAGCCGGACGCGGCGATGTCCTCGGGGACGGCTTCGTCCATGGCCATGCGCAGCACTTCGTCGGCCCAGCCGAGGGTCTCGGTGTCGAAGGGGCCGGTGTCGTCGGCCGTGTCGATTTCGCGATCCCCGGCGAATACGGCGCACACGCGGGCGAGGCCGGTGATGTCGACCAGGGCCGAGGTCGCCTGGGGCGTTACGGCTCGGAGGATCTTGCCGACCTCGACGCCCGCAGTCCCGAGCGGGGCGTTCGGCTGGGCGTCGCGGGTGAGGCCGCACGGGCACTGGATCTCGTGCCAGTCGGAGGATTCGCCGCAGGCGCACCACCAGGAGGCGAGGCTCCAGGTCCACTCCCAGCCGCCGATCGGGTACAGGCCCTCGTCGTCGGGCTGGACGACGTTGGCCGCCGTGTCGCTGCCTTCGTCCAGGTACTGCCAGCGGATGTGTACGACGACGACACGGGCGGCGCCGCGTCCGGTGATCTTGCGCTTGCGGGCCGCCTTGCGGGCCTGCGGGGTGGCGGGGGCGATCGTGGCGGTCGCGCCCCGGCTCAGGGACCGCCAGGGGATGCGGACGGCGATGGCCAGGTCTTCCTCTGCGTCGCCTTCCTCGTCGTAGTGGCGGCGACCGCCTCCCTCGATGAGGTGGACGGTGTCTTGGCTGTCCGCGCGCCCTTCGATGACGTGGATGGTGTCGACGCAGTCGTATCCGTCCTCTTCGGCGAGGCGGAGTGTCTGAGCGGACAGTTCGTGGACCGCTTCAAGGGCGAAGTGGGGGCTCATGAAGCCGTTCCACAAGTTGGACGGGTCCAGAGTGCAGTCGAGCGGGCCGAGAATGTCGTCGATGCAGACGCGGGTGGCGATCGTCTGGCTGGTGTGCTTCACGGGTCCTTCTCTCCGTTCGCGTGTGGACACCGCCGGTGGCCGCGCCACGGCCCGGCACCCTGCGCGGGTGGCTGGGTGGAATGGGTAGCTGCGCGGCGTGGGCGGGGTCGCTGGCCGGGGGTTGGCCGGGAGGCTGGGCCGCGCGGTGGGCGCATCGGGGCGCGGAGGTGCGCGGCCCGGCGGGTGCCGATTGCCATCGGGCACCGAGGGGGTCGGTGCGGTTTCGGCTGACCACACGGTGCGGTCCGGCGGGGTTAGGACCGCAACCCCGGTGGGCGAGCAGGAGGGCACTGGGGGTTGGGTCCGGCGCAGTGGTGGTTGGACGTGGAGCGGCAGGCAGACTGGCGTCGCCTCCAGGCCGGTGGGCGCGGGGGCGGCGTGGCGTGGGGAGTTCTTCCCGAGGGTGGATCAGCGGGGCAGGACGGCCCTGACGCGCCGGGCGAGCCAGGCTGCGACGTTGACGGGGACGGCGTTGCCGACCTGCAGGCGGAGGTCGTCCTCCTCCCCGGCGAAGATGTGGTGGTCGGGGAAGCCCTGCGCCCTGGCCTTCTCGCGGTTGGTGAGCGGTCGGTACTCGCACTCGTCGATGCTCAGGTCCGCGGTGGGGCGTACGAGGTAGTGGTGGCCGCCGCCCTTGGCGGTGAGCGTGCCGATCGGGTCATCGAGCGAGCTGGCGTCGCAGTGATTGCGCAGGGTGACGATGAACGGCTTGCCGCGGTACTTCTCCAGGCCGATGGCGACCCGGTTTCGCGTGGCCGCTACGTAGGGCTTGCGGCTGCCGGTGAAGTGGTCGTAGTAGCCGTCGCCGAACCTGGAGCCGGGCACGGTGGGGTCGATGACCTCGCCGATGCCTCGGGTGATGGGCTCGACATGCGCTCCGCAGCGCACGTTGGGGCAGGCGTAGGTGTACTGCCTCTTGCGGCCGTATTCGCCGACTGGGAATTCGGGGTTCTTCTTCCAGCGCTGGACGCCTTCGACGGGTCCGCAGGTGGGGCACATGGCGTCGCAGGTCGGCCGGAGGTCGGGGAGTCCGTTGGCCTTGGCAATGTCGTTGCGAAGGAAGCACCACACCACCCGGTCCCGAGACTGAGGCAGTGGAGGAATCCCGTCGACCTTGAGGTGGGCGGCATTCACCGACGCAATGACCGGGGTGTAGCCGAGGGCTTCCCAGACGGTCAGCCATGCCTTGAACAGTGGGGAGGTGCCGAACTGGGCGACGTTCTCGCCGACGTAGGCCATGGGGCGGTGGACCTCGGCGTAGCGGACAGGCTCCCACATGGTGATGCGGGTCTGCGGCCAGTCCGGACCTGGCTTCGGGCGGCCGTTCTCGTCCAGTTCCACGGCCTTGCGCGGGGCGGCCTTGCCGCCTGCCGGGGATGCTTCCGTGCAGATCGGCGACGCGACCAGTACCTGGGCTGAGGGTACGCAGCGCATGTCGATGGTCTGTACGTCGGCCGGGTTCACGAAGAGGCCGGGCCAGTTGATGCGTGCCGTCTCCACGCTGGCCGGGTGGTGATTGGCTGCGTACAGGGACAGGAATCCGGCGTCGGTGAAGCCACGCATGTCACCGCAGCCGCCGGTGAAGAAGTGCACTGAGGTGGGGCCGTCGAACAGGGCCGTCATCGCAGCAATTCCCTTCCGAATGCGGGGTTTGGGGAGCGCGGCCTGGTTCGGCCGGGCGGTGACGGCACATTCGGCGCTGAGACACCAAGCCCCACAACCTCCCTTTCACCAGCGCGGATGGACCGTTGCCGGGCGAACCGGCTGGTGTCAGCTCGGCGGTAGACAGCGGGCGGCGCAGGGGGCGGGAAGGCCCCGCCACCTGGGGTGGCGGGGCGGTTGAGCGCGTGCCCGCGAATGCGAGGGACGCTCGTGGGCCGGCTGCCGGACTCGGAGGGGGCGGGGGTCAGGTCATGTCGCTCACGTGGGCAAGGGCGATGGCCTCGTGGCGCCCGTCGGTGTGCTGGACCTGCACGACGGCCTGGCCCTTGTCGTTGCGAGAGGTGCTGGTCAGGCGGCCGGTACCCATCTTGGTGATGACCTGGGTCGGGGAGGTGGGGCAGAACCTCCAGGGGGAGGTGGGGGCTTCGTCGAGCCACCCGTCTGCTGCCAGGGATACGTGCTCGTAGTGCGCGGCGAGCCCCTCGACCTGCGGACAGGAGCAGCTGGCGTGGACAACGCAGGTGCCTGCTTCGGTGTGACCGATGCGCACGGGCGGCGCCGCGGCCAGGCCGAGGATGTGGACTCGGTTGTGCTCGACCCGCTGCGCGAGGGCGCGGCGGTCTTCGGCCAGGGCGGACAGGGCACTGCGGATGGCGGTGTCCTGGTCGGGGGCGGGAGTTCCCAGGGTGAGGCGCTGACCGTTGACGTCACGGACGATGAACTCGGCCTCGCCGGTCGCTGGGTTGGGAGCGTGGAGTACGGCGTAGACGGCGTCGGTGAAGCCGATGTGGTCGGGCAGGCCACCGGGGAATGTGCCGGGGACGGTAAAGAACTGTTCGTCGTGGCCGAACAGCTCGCGGGTGGTGCGGTGAGTTGCCGAGCGGTAGCAGGGGCGGTCCGCGGTCAGGTGCGGGAGATCTCCGGCATTGAGGTCGGGCGCGGTCATGGTCGGGTGTCCCTTCTCGTGGCAGCCCTGCGTCTTGGCGGGGCGAGGGGATGGTGGCCGAATGGCCGGTTTAGCTCGGCAAGAGCACCAAGTGCTGGGCACCGGGGCGCTGGCTGGCTGTGGGGGGACAGCTCGTACGCGCAGGGCATGACGCCGGGCCGCGGGCGCACCTGGGGGTGCGCCCGCGGCCCGGCGGTTGCCGGTGCGGGTCGCTCGGCGGGGCTCAGACTCGGTAGAGGTCCCAGTGCCTGGCGATCCGGTTCAGGTCGTTGGCGATGTGGTTCTTCTGGCCCTCGGGGTCCTGCTGGTCGTAGTCGAGTTGTTCCGTGGTCCAGTTGTATTCGAGGACGTTGTGGACGCTGGCGATGACGTCGGCCGGGACGAGTTCCGGATCACCGACGGGTTCGGGCGTGGCCTGCGGGTCGGGTGTAGGGGTGGGCTCGGCGGTCGGCGGGGTGGTGTGGAGCGTCTCAGTGCCGCGTACGTCGACAGTCCAGCCGGCGTCGGTCAGGGTGGTTGCGATGGCTCGGGCGACCTCTTCACGGGCGTCGCGGCCCGTGGCCCGGGGAGCGGTGACGTCGATCTGCACCCAGTTGGGGCGCCAGATCACGGGCGTGGGGGTGCTGTAGCTGACGACCTGGGCCCGATCGCCGGTGTCCGGATGCTGCGAGAATCCGGCATCCTGCAGCATGCGGGTCACGCGTTCGGCGGTCGTGGCGTCGTCCGGCAGGGCGCGGAGCATTCCGTCCTCGACCCGGACCGTGCGGACTGCGGCTTCGGGGCTGGTGGGGGCCTGCCCTGTGGCGGTGTATCCGGCGGCGCGCAGCACGCTCATGGCCCTGCGGACGCGGGCGGCTGAGGCGGTAGGGAAGGTCAGGAGCGTGAAGTCGGTGAAGCCGTCATCGCCGGACTCGGCGTAGAAGAAGCCTTCGTTTCCCGTGGGGTAGCCGCTGGTGGTGAACTCTTCATGCGCCGCGAGGAGTTCGGCGACGGTGTCGGGTGCGGCCTCGGGCGAGACAGCCTGCGGTGGCACGGCGTCGACCTGGTAGTCGCCGCGGTTGATGTCGATGCCGAGGCGGATGAAGAAGTCACCGACCAGGTCGACGGTGTCGCCGCCGTTCCAGCCGCCGTCGCCGTCCTCGATGCTCTTGACTTCGCGGAAGAGACGGCTGATGGCCTGGCCTTCGGGCGTTGTCGGGTCGTACTTGAGGGTGCTGTTGGGCACGGTCTTGTCCTCACATGATGGTGGGATGTGGGCCACCGGCGCGCAGCCGTGGGGCAGCGGCGGGCCGGTGGCCGGACCGTGGTGGGCGGCGGGGCAAGCCCCGCAACAGGTGCCGCGAAGAGGCGGGCGGGGCCGTGGAGCCCTAGTCCGGAGACGTGGCGCGGCCCCGCCCTGGGGTCAGGGCGGGGCGGCGGGTGGTCGGGTCAGATGGTCAGGTCGGCTTCCCGAGCGTGCGTCGCGGCGGCTTCGACGTAGGCGCTGGCCAGGGCGGCGGCCGCGTCTCGTTCCTCTTCGTCGGTCGAGTGCTCGGCGCGGTCGAGGGCTTCTGCGGCCTGCCGTAGGTGGTGGGCGCAGTGTCGGTACTGGGAGGCGGCGGCCTTGCCGCCGAGGTCGTCCTGCCAGGAGGACCGGGCGTCGGCGATGGCAGCGAGGATGTCCAGCGGGAGGGTGACACCTGCTCCGACCAGGAGATCAGCGATCTCCCATACCTGGGAGCTGGTCGGTCCCCGGTAGGTGTCTGATTCGCCGTCCGTGTGCGGCTGCTTGCCGCCGGGATTGCCTCCGGCGCTCCGGGCGGGCCTGCGCACGGCTTCTCGGTCGGCATTGTCGAGGTCCGGGCCTCGGTCGGCGTCGTCCCGCCGAGGGCTGGTGCTCTGGTGTGTAGTGGTGCGAGTGATCTTGGTGTCGGTCACGGCGGGTGGTCCTTCAGAAGGGGCGTGGTTGGCCCGGGATTGGTGACCGGTGCTGGGGCAACCTGCGCAACCCGATGCGCTGGGTGCGGCACAGCCGTGGGCGTTGCGGATCGGGTACGGCCGGGAGTTTCCGTTCGGGCCTGCGGCAGTGGCTGTCGGGGAAGGCCGGGGAACGACGGCGGGGGCGTCCGGCCGCGGGCTTCGCGGCGGGACGCCCCCTGCGGAAGAGCTCGTTGCCTGGCTCAGCTGCCTTGGTTGAGGCGGCGCATCTCGGGGAAGTCGCGCCGGATCTGCTCATGCGCGACAGGCGGGACGGCGGGGTAGATCTTGGGGTAGCGGCGGAGCAGAACACGTTCGGCACGGGTGACGTCGTGCAGAAGCTTCAGTGCCTGGTCCTGGCTGTCGATGGGCTCGCTGTAGTGGTCACTGCTCGTGCCGGAGACGATCCACTCGGTGATCCCCTCTCCGTCGCTGCTGGAGGGGTAGTACTGGGCGGCCGCCAGGTCCTGGCCGTCGGCGTCATCGCGGCCGGGATCGACGGCGCGGGTTTCGTAGCGGTTGCGGCCCAGCTGAATCTGGACGCAGGTGCCGTGAAACAGCGGAGTGCGCTCGGTGGTGTCGCTCATGTCTCCTACTTCGGGGAGGGACGGTGCGGGTGCCGGGCCTGGGGAAGAGGGCGCCGCACGGGCGCGTGCCTCGGCAGGATGAAGGTGGTCGGCCCGTGGGCTAGCCGGGCAAGCGCCGGCGGGCGGGGGACTGCGTACGGCGGGCCCGCTCCAACGGATGGGGCAGGAGCGGGCCGGAGCAGTTGGTCAGAGTGGCGGCTCACCGATGGGGTCGGAGGGCGGCTCGTTCTCCAGGTGGCTGGTGAAGCCGTCGGTGCCGGGCCACACCGGCATGATCGACCGGATCGTGCACAGGCCATCGAGGTCGCTGTCCGGCTCGGTGGGCAGCACCAGGACGTTCCGCGCGGGCGAGGGGAGGAAGCGCGCCAGGTCGGCGAGAGTTCCCATCGCGTACCACACGCCCGGTCCACCGCGCTGCAACGTGGCACAGGTGACCACGAGTTGGGCGTGGGTGGCGTCGAACAGCTCGACCACCAGTTGGTCCGTCGAGCCTGCGGGCCGGATGAGGTAGCTCTTGAGCAGCCGCCCGCGCCCCTGCGCGAAACTGGTGTACCGGCCGAGCAGTTCGCGCCGGTCCTGCTCATAGGTGGTCACTGGCTGGTCGGCGGGGTAGTCGAAGTGCATTCCAACGGGAACCTCTTCGAGGACGGGCTTCTGTTGGTCCATGGGGATCGTCCTTCCAGGGACATGACGAGCCCACTGGTGGCTGTTCCACCTGGTGGGGCCCGTGTGGAGGCTCGCGCGGACGGAGAGGGGCGCGCGTCGCGCCCTGTCCGGGCGGGGCAATCGGGAGTGCCTGGGTGACCGTGACGGGCAGGGGTCTTAGCCGGGCAAGATGTCCGTGGCGGAAGCGAACCGGGCCCGTCCCCACCGGCGTGCGGCGGGGACGGGCCCGGAGAGGCGGTGTTGAGTCCGGCGGTGTCGCGCCGTTTCGCGGTTTGCTAGACCGGCGTCAGCGGTGGCTGATTCGACGGCGATGGGTGGTGGGCTGCGACAGAGCGCGGTTCATCAGGCAGAGGTGGGGTCGTAGAGCGAGCAGGACTTGGCGTGATGCCGGTTGGCCATTCCTCCACCGTCAGCAGGCGGGATGGCCTCCTTGCACTCGTCGCAGATCTCCGGCTCGGGCTCGTTCATCATGACTCTCCGCGTGGTGCTGAGGGTTGGTGGACGGTGGTCGCGGTGTCGCTCCACGGTAGCTGTGCTGCGTCGATCCCAGAACTGCGACCTGGTGGGGCGCGCGATGGTCAAGGGCGCCGGACCCTTCCGGAGGAGGCCGTGGCGTTGATGGTCATGTCGCGTCGGTGCGAACCGTGCAGAGTGACAGACCCGGAGGCGGAGTGAACATCGACGGCGCCGGTCGCCTCGGCGGCGATGGTGAGCGTGACGGACCCTGATGCGGCTCGTACACGAGCCCGCTGCCCGCAGTGCCGGGCGACCCTGACCGAGCCGGACGCGGCGTTGACGCTGATCCACTCGGTGACCGCGCCGATCCGCACCGATCCGGAGGCGGCCTGGATCTCCGCACGCCCTACGCTCTCCAGGCTCACCGATCCAGATGAGGCGTCGATGCGGGCTCCTGCCAGGTGGCCGTAGCTGTGCACACTACCGGAACTGGTGGTGCTGCGCAGTCCGGACCCAGCGGGCAGCAGGAGCTCGATCTCGATGCCTTGATGGCCGTTGATGACGGTGCCGCCGGTGGACGACGTGATGGTGACGCCGGAGGAGTTGATGTGCATGTCACCGACGGAGGTGAAGGAGTAGGCGTTGCCCGAGCCGGAGATGTAGGTGCTGCCGTGGCGGATGGTCCGCGACGGCGTTGTGACGCGGGGAACGGTGATGGTCAGCTCGTTGCCGTGGTGCTGGATGCGGGTGTTGCGGGCGGCCTCGGCGTACGGGCTGCTCGGGTCGGCGCAGTACACGCGGACTGTCGGCACCGACAGACTGGCGTCGACGGCGGTCCACACGGTGGCGTCCTGGGCGGTGACGGTGGCCAGCACGGGGCCGGGCTGCTGGTCGTCACCGGTGAAGGTGGCCAGTGCCTCGGAGCCGGACTGGGCAGCGCCGGAAAGCACCATGCGGTCCGGCAGCGGGGACTCGGCCTGAGCCGGAAGCTGCTGGGCGTCGCGCTTGACGGTTTCGAAGTTGGTCATTTCGGGGCCTCCCTGACAGATGGGGCGCGCTGGGGGCCGTGAACGGCCTGCGCGCCGGAGCCCGGCCTCTGGGCGAGGCGGGCGGTTGCGGTGGCCCTGGGTGGCGGGCCGGGAGGACCGTGGCGGCGGGGAGGGTTAGCGCCGCAACCACGCCGGTGGCTCCTCTACCGCCGGCCTCCGTGCCTCGCAGCTCGGGCAGTCTGCGCAGGTCCGAGGGCGGTTGGGTGGTGAGGTGCTGTGCGGTTTCATGCTGCGGGAGCGATTCCTCGGGGAATTGCCTGGCGGGTCCGCCCTGCGGGATCGAGGAGATGAGATGGCGCGCTCCGGCCGAAATGCTCCTGTCGCCGGGGCGTTGCGCCCGGCAGGTACGCATGGGTGCTGCCGTGCCCTTGGCTTGGGCCGTCGTTAGCCCCGCACGTGAGGGTTGGGCCGGGACGCCACCGGGCCGTCCTTCGCCTGGCGGCGGAGGACGGCCCGGTGGCGCGGGGTGTGGCTATGCGGTGTGGGCGTGGCTGTAGGCGGGGATGTGGGTCTCGACGCGTCCGGCGTGCTCGGGCTCGGGTTCGAGGTCGTCGTCGGTGATGATGACGTGGGGGCGCCCGGTTGCGTCGGTGACGGTGAATACGGCTTCGGTGAGTTCGTAGTCGTGCTGCTGTCCCCGCGCTTCGTAGGCGGCGTCCACGGGGTCCGTGAGGCCATCGAGGGTGGTCGCCCAGGCTGCGGTGTAGGTGTCCGGCGCGGTGTCGCTCGGGGGGATGCCCGGGATCAGGACCAGTGGCCCCAGGCTGAGCGCCTGGTCCCAGCCCGCCTCGTGCAGCGTCGCGGTGTAGGCGGCGTGCTGGTCCGCCTGGTTGTGGTTGGCGGCCGGGTCGGGGCAGTGGGTGACCGTGATGTAGGTGTCCGGGTCGGCGGTGCGCCGAACGTTCAGCTGGCGGAGGTCGTGCGCGGTGGCCAGTGCTGCGCGGACGGCCGCGATCGCGTGGTCAAGAGAGTGGTTGTCGCCCATGGTTCTCCGTTGCGTGGGTGGGTTCGTTCACCGGCCGGGATCGCCCGGCCACGGTGGACGGTCGCCGCACCGGGAGTTAGCTCCGCAATCCGAGGCGGGAGACAGTGCCTCGCTGAACGTGCGTGAGCCCGCCCGGCCGGGGTCGGCGGGGCGGGCCTTGGGGTGCTTGGTTGAGCGGGAGGGGTCAGCGGAGGGGCTTGGGCGCGGCGGGCGCCTTCGGAGCGGCCGGGGCCTTGGGCTTCGGAGCGGGGCCCTTCCGTCCCGGGCCTGCGGGCTGGCGCGCTCCCGTAGTGCTCCCTCGGCCAGGGACGCTCCCCGTCGTGTGCGCGGCGCACGGGTGTGCACCTGCCGGGGCGCCGAGCGTGGGGGCCGTGGTGCAGCGCACCGGGGAGTGGCCGGTGCCGTTGCCGGAACCGGCGAGCAGCGCGACGAGCACGAGCAGGATGGCGATGAACAGAATGGCCCCGGCGAGCGCGAGCACGGGCAGGGACGGGGCAGTTCGTGTGCGGAACATGGACGCGGTGATCCTTATCTTCACGGTGATGGGGGGCGCCGGTTCTTCCTCCAGGACCTGGTTCTGCCTGGTGCTGTCCGGCGGTGAGGACGATCGCCCGGCGGGGGCCTAGCTGGGCAACCGCGCCTATGGACGGCTCCCTCGGCGGGCCCCTGCTGCGCACTCGGCATCCGGCACTTCTCGGGACGGGCACTGGCGAGGCCCGCCCCCAGCCGGTCACGGCGGGAGCGGGCCCAGGTCGGAGGAGCGGTGCCGGGGGCGGGTCAGACCCGGATGACCGAGTGACGGCGGACGCGTACGGAGTTGTTGACGCTGGCCTGGCGGGCCTGCCCGGTCTGGCCGGGCACGGCGGGTGCTGCGCCGAGTCCGAACAGGTCGGCGAGCGCAGCCATCAGGTTTCCGGCGAACTTCTTGGTCGTGTCCATGCCGTTCGCGTCGAACACCTGGAACCCGTTGCGCTCGTCCAGGTCCCAGGCTCCGGCGGGGCGACGGCGCGGCGCGTAGCGCAGGTGGAGCGTGCCGCGGGGGCTGGCGAGTTCGATGGTGTATCCGGTGTCGGTCGCCGCCGCGATGACCTGGACGCTTCCGTCGTTGGCCTTACGCTCGGCGTGGCTGCGCATCCTGTCAAGTGATCGGCGCACCATGCCGGGCAGCTGCGCTTCGTCGGCCACCGGCGTGAGGGAGGGGACCTCGGAACGAGCGCCGGGCCTCGACAGTACGTCGGGGTCCTTCCAGATGCGCGTGAAGTCGTCCAGATCGCGGGCGAGTTCGCGAGCTGTTCCGTCGACGGTGAGGGTCGAGTTGTTCCACTTCCAGGAGCCGCGGTAGTTGCGGCGCCAGGTGAGGGTGAGTTCGACTCGCTCGCTGGTCAGGACCAGCCGGTAGTGCAGCGGGGAGGTCCGCTGGATCTCGGCGGTCTGGCCGGTTGCTTCACGTAGTTCGTTGCGTGCCGTGGTGACCTGCGCGGGCAGGATCGTGGCCTCGGTCAGGTGCTCAGGCATGTGTGCTCCAACGCGACAGTGTTCAGGTCGGTGAGGGTGGCGGCGGCTCCGGCTCGGATCAGGAGGCCACATCGGGTGCAGCGGAGAGTGTCGATGGGGTCCCAGTCGTCGCCGTCGTCGCCGGGCAGTGTGAGGACGGCTTGGAAGGAGGTCAGGGCGGGGGTGGACGCGGTTGCGAGTGCGGGTGGTTCGGGCATGGGTTCCTCCGTGGATAGACGTGCCGCGCGATGAGGTGGCAGCAGCGCTTGAGAGGTGGTCTGCTGCGGCCCATGGGCGGCGATGGAGTCGGGCCCGTTGCTGGTGGAGGGGTTCCTCCTGTGGCGGCCTGGCTGGAGTGACGGTGGGGCCAGCGAGGGTTAGCCGCGCAATCTGCCTGGCGGGACCGGACGCTGTTGCTCTGCCGCTGTGGCCGGATGCCGAAGGGCCCGCTCCGGCGCCGGTCGCGGCGTGGGAGCGGGCCCGTGGCGGGCTCGGCTCGGTTACCCGGTCTGTGCGGGGAGGGAGCCGAGGGTGGCCCGGATCAGTGCTTCGGTCAGGGACGGGTCCTCGTTCGGCGCCAGACGCGTGTGGGCGCTGGCGAGGGCCGCGATGACCTGTGCGCGGGTGTAGGTCGGCTCTGCGGGGTGGGCCGGGGTGGAGTTGCCGCAGGCATCGGGTACGCCGGCGGTGCGCACCAGGCGGTCCCAGTCCTCGCCGTCGGGCCAGTGGCCGACGACGACCGTGCCGTCGTTGTGTAGGTCGGCGCCTACGTACAGCAGGTCGGGCCGGTCGGCTCGTTCGATGCCGATGGTGGTGCTCTCGCCTTCGGGGGTGTCGGGGACGTCGAGGGCGGTCAGGATTCGCCGGGAGTCGTCAGTGATCAGGAACCGCATGCGGGTCTCCAGGTGGTCGGGCGCGGCGGCGGGCCGCGTCGGGTTCGGCCGACGCTGGCCGCGCGTGTGGTTAGCCCGGCAACCTGGTGGTCGACGCTCTTCGGCGGGGAGCGCAGTGAGCCCGCCCGGGGCCGGGTTGACGGCACGGGGCGGGCTGGGGGCGTTGCTCGGTCAGTTGGAGGAGCGGGCCTTGCTCTGCTGGCGTGCGCGCCGCTTGACGGCTTCGGCGTCTCGCTGCCGCTGCAGCTCTCCGAAGGACGCGGTCATGCCCTTGCGGTGGCGGTTGACGGTCATCCCGACACGGGGCGGGCCGTGTACGGCCAGGAGGTCGGAGGCGGCCTGCGAGGAGTACCCTGCGGCTTCCAGGTCCTCCAGGGTGAGGAACACGTCCGCGTCACGGTCGCGGGTGGGGTCGATGAGTGCGTCTTCCTTGCCGCCGCGGGAGAAGACGTACTTGAAGTTGGCGGGTGAGTTCGGTTCGACGAGGCGCCGGAACCGACTGACTTCCTTGGTGTACGCGTAGAAGGTCAGACCCTCGGGTGCGCCTCTCATGATCTCGAGCCACATGAGGGTGTAGGCGTCGTCGAAGAAGTCGCCGGCGTCATGGATTCTGATATGGCCCAGCTTGCCCTTTTCGGGGTCAGGCTGGTAGCGAGGGTGGCGCAGTTCGGCGGCCATGCGCTTCTGCCACCGGAGCGGGGTGTCCAGCACCATGCGGAGGTTGCGCAGGTGGCGGGCGCGGGCGGCCGGGAAGCGGATGTACCCGGAGTCGGAGCCGAGCGCATAGCAGTGCTTGGCGCAGACCCCGGCCGATGGGCAGACATTGACCCTGCGCACGGTGGTGGTGCCATCCGGGGCGGTATCCGTGAGCTGCACCACCCAGGCGGGCAGTGTCCAGTTGAAGATGCCCTGCTTTTTCATTCGGTCGTTCTGCGAGAGCAGCCAGTCGGTGGCCATGAGGCACTCCACGAGTCCAGGGAGTTCGGATGGGTGGTGTGCGGTGTAGGAGGCAGTCGATGAGACGGCCCGACCGCGGGCCACGGTGCTGTCTCGGTGCCATGCCAGCGCCCGAGCCCTTCGCGGACGCCGGACTGCGGACCGGGGCCCTGTGTCGGCGGTGGTTTGGCGGTGGGGTGGGCTGCGCAACGAGCTGGACCGGCCCTCCACTGGGATGGAAGGGATGTGCCTCGCGGCGCGGCGGGCTGGCCCAGCGCGCTCACCCTCGCTCGGGTCGTGGCAAGCCGCGCAACTCCCTGCTGGTGCAGGGAAGTGGGCCCGTTGCGCAGCGATCCGGAAAGCGGGTCAGGGCCCGCTTCCGGCCGGGGTGACGGCTCGGGGCGGGCCCTGTTGGTTGGTGTGCGGGATGGCCGTGCCGGACGGTGTGGGCTGGCTAGTGGTGCTCGTCGCGGTTCGGCGGCTGGGTGCGGGCGAAGCCGTGGCGGTCGACGGGCCAGATGGCGGCGGCGCGGGCGTGGTGCAGCAGCTCGGCCAGGTCGTGGTCGGGCGCGGCGGGCAGGAGCAGCGCCCGGTCGGGACGCTGGTCCATGAAGCGGGCGACGTCCTGGAACTCGCCGAGGGCGGCCCAGATGACGGTGCGCGCCAGGGTGGGGCGGACGGCGACGAGTTCGTTGCGGCAGGGATCGTGGTGGGTGGAGACCTCGGTGAGCGTCCCCGCCGGCCGGACCCGGTAGTGGACCAGGTCGGTGGCGTGCGCCGCGCGCAGGTATCGGCTGTAGGAGGCCAGGAGCCTTGCAGCGGCGCGCTGGGGCGGGCTCGGGTCGGGGAGGAGCGCTGGGCTGGAGTCCGTGCAGATCTGCGGTGTCCAGGTTGCCGGGGGCGTGGCGGGCAGGAAGCTGGGCGGAGGGCTGAGCACAGGTCGGAGCCGGAAGACCAGGCGTCGGGCAATCTCGAGCGGCCTGCGGGGGTCACTGGGCGCGTCGGCCCAGACGAAGGGGCGGTCGCTGTCCAGGTGGAGATGTCCGAGGTAGGTCACCTTCGTGGTGTCGGGCCGCTGGTGGAAGAGGCGCAGGGCGCGGCCTTCGGCATGGTGGTGCAGGACCGACTTGTTCCCGTGGGTGAGTACCTGGTCGGTCCCCGCCGTTCCTCCCTCGCCTGTGAAGTGCACGTGCTCGCCGGTCCATCCGTCGAAGAGCGCAGCGGGCGCGTCGAAAATGGAGATGTTTGTGGTGAAGAGGAAGACGTTCTGGGAGGCACGTGAGGGACTGATGCGAGGATGGATACGCCCGCCGTAACGCTGATGCAGTTCGGCGCGGTCGATGGTCTCGCCCAGGCCGATGTTCCATTCGGACACGGTCGCGTCGCCGGTCCTCGGTGCGGTAGCGGGCATGGGGATGCTCCTTCGTCTGGTCGGGGACGCGGAGCGTGGACGAGAGCGGGGCAACCGTGTCAGCCCCGAGCGATGGCCTGGCATAGCGCACTCTCTATCGGCTGGTCCATGGGGTTCGCGTGGACGGCGAAGGCCCGGCGCCCCGGTTCGAGGACCGGGGTGCCGGGGCCTTGTGGCGCGGAGGGTTAGGCGGCGCGGGTCAAGCTGCCCTTGGGGGCCTTCTTCACCGCGAGGGTGTTCTTCTTGAGCTTCTTCGAGCCCGAGACGAGGTCCTTGAAGCCCTGTCCCGCGCGGAAGCGGGGTACCGAGGTCTTCTTGACCCGTACGCGCTCGCCCGTCTGCGGGTTCCGGGCGTAGCGGGCCGGGCGGTCGACCTTCTCGAAGGAGCCGAAGCCGGTGATCGAGACGCGGTCGCCCTGGACGACGGCTCGAACGATCGCGTCGAGGACGTGTTCGACGGCGTCGGTGGCCTGCTGGCGGCCGCCCATCTTGTCGGAGATGGCATCGATCAGCTGGGCCTTGTTCATGTCGCTAGTTCCCCTCTTGGTGGGTGACAACGTGGTTGCTGTGGCCGGGCGTTGGGTCCGGTTGGCGTGTTGTACGGTGGCTCGCCGCCGCGTTAGGTCTGCAACTGTCCTGGCCTATGGTCCGGAGAGATCTGCACGCCCCTCCACGCGGGCCAGTTGCGCGGGCACCGCTGGACGGCCGGCTAGGCGCTTTGGGCGACAGCGGCGTGCAGTTCGGCGAAGGTGGGCGGAATCTCGAAGTCGACACCGACACCGCGCAGGGATCGGGATTTTGCCTCCGGCGCGCGAGCGACGGCGGGCGGCGCGGCGGGCGGCGTTGTAGGTGGTGCCCACTACGATCAGCAGCCAGGTGCCGTGCTCGTCCATGACGGCCCAGGTGTCGGTGAGCTCTCCAGGCGCCAGAGCCGCAGGTGGCGCGGGCCTGAGGTCGGTGAGCGCGACGGTGATGAGCTTGCGGAACTGGCCGCTGAGGACCTTCACGTTGCCGTCGTTGTCGGGACGGCTCTGTACGGTAACGATGCCCTGGTAGCGCTTGGCGTGCGCCGGTTGGTAGGCGGCGATCGTTCCGATCGTGTGGGTCCTGGTGAGCTGGATCTGCTGGTGCCTCTTCGCCGTGCGGACACCTGCGTGGGAGAGCCGGAAGTGGGTGGGGCCCGTGGAGTCGGTGTCGGCTCCCAGGAGGCGGCCGTCGGCCCGGTGCTCGCGGATCCATTGCCGGCGGAGCATGAGATCGAGGGTGGTTGCCTTGGCATCGGTGGGTAGGCGGTGCGCGCGGTCTTTCAGTGCGGCCATCAGCAGCTCGGCCTGGTAGGGCGAGGGGGTGACGTTGGTCGAGGTGTCGGTCATCGGGGTGGAGTCCTGTGGTGTGGGTGAGCGGCGTCGGCCCGCGCGGTGGTGCGCGGGCCTGTGTCGCGTCGGGAATGGGTGGGGTCGGGGGCGGCTCAGGCGTGGCCGAAGCGCTCGGGGTGCAGGAGCCGGATAGCAGTGATCAGTGCGCGGTTCTCGTGCGGGCGCAGGGGGCCGCGTGCCAGGAGGTAGTCGAGGGCCTCCGGCTCGGTAAGGGCCGCCACCTGGTGGGCCGTCCCGGACTGCCAGTCCTCGGATTCGTTGACGAGGTAGGTGAAGAGGGCGGCGGCTGTCTCGTCCTCGAGTAGGGGGCCATCCGGCTCATCACAGTCGGCGTTCTCGGCGGCGACCTCGTCTGGGTCCGGCGGCTCGATCAGCATCAGGCCGAGGATCTCGCGCGGGTTGTCGTCGAGGTGGAGCGCGTATTCGCATGCCGCGGAATCAGTGAGGTGGACGACCGTGGGGTCGGGTTGTGTACCGGGGTGGGTGACGTGCCCGGTCCAGGAGAGGACCGGAGGGACCCGCTGCTCTCGCAGAGTGGCCTCCAGCTGGTCCCGCAGGAGGCTGAGGACGCGGGCTTCCGCGCCGTCCTGGCCAGCCAGAGCGGTCGTGCACCGGCGGAGGAAATCGGTGAGGAGCGCTCGGCCGTGGGCGGCCAGCTCCGTTGTAGCGGCGTGGGAAGAGTTCGATCCCATGGCGGTCCTTCCAAGGGGTGCGTCGTCGTCGGGTGCCCGGGGCGTCACGGCCCGGTGGTAGGGAGGACCGTGCTGAAGCAGGCAGCTAGCCGGGCAACATCCCCGCACCGATCCCGCCCGGCGTGGTTGGTTACGGCGTCGCCGGGGTCGTACCGCAACGGCGCTCTGCGGTCGCGAGGATGCGCGCGGTTTCGTCGGGATCGGCGAGTGCAGCGAGATCGGCCCAGTAGTAGTGCGCGATACCTGCGGCCAGGGAGTAGACCTGGTCCCACGGCGGGATGCCGTCGATGGCTTCGGGAACGGTGTCTGGACGGTCGAGGAGAATGTCGATCACCACCTGAAAGGCTGCGGCGCGGAAGTCGCGGGCCCGAGCTCGGCGTTGGGCGGTGGGCATGTCCGCCAGGTGGGGGCGAGCGGCGGAGTGGCGCTCCCAGCGTCCGTACAGGCGGGCTGCCTCGGAGGCTCGGGTCTCGGTCGTCTCCAGTGCCCGCGGGAGCGCGGACAGGAAGCGTGCGACGTCCCGGGGTGTGCCGTGCACGTCCACGGTGCGAGCGTCGTCGGGACGCCCGTGCACCTGGACGCGGTAGAGGGCGGCGAAGCGGCAGGCAGCTCCAGCGCGGGCGGCACTCTTGGCTGCGTCGCCAGGAAAGGTGAGGATGCCCTGTGCCCGGCCGGCGTGCTCGATAACGAGCCGGGAGTAGGTGGCGTAGCGCGCCCGCTTGCGGGCTACTCGTTGCTCTTCGATGTTCTGGCGTGCGTCCGCCCGGCGCTCGATCTCCTCGATGGTGCTTCCGCGACTCGTGGTGTCGTCCGGGCGGGCGGAGGATGTCGGCGTCTGGGAGCGGCGGCCGGGGGCGTAGATGTCAGCCAGCTTGGCGAGCTGCTCACCGATGCCACGTGTTCCCGCGAGCGAATCGGTCAGCTTCGGCCACACGGCACGACAGACCTCTACGTACGCACGGGGGCCCAGGACAGTGACGTCGGCGTGAAGAACGCCCAGGTCAGCGGCCTGCTGGCGGAGCTTCTCGCCGGTCACCGAACCGTCGTCGCCCATGCGGAGGTCGTAGGGCGCGATGGCCTCGTCCAGGTCGACGAAACCGTGGAGGGCAGAAAGGATCAACACGCGAGCGGTACCGTCCTGGACGGTGAGTGCGTCGGCCGCGCGGCGCAGGGCCACGTGGTAGCTGCCGCAGTACATCTCGCCTGCGGGTACCGGCTGTTCGGTCGTGTTCTTGCGTCCCCCGCACGACACGATGATCACGCGAGGGCGGACCGTGGACGCGGCCATGGCAGTTCAGCTCCAGGGGTCGGTTGCTGGGTGCGGCGCCGACGATCCCGGCTCCGTGCGGAGCACCGTGGTGCCGCTCGCTGCTACCCGCGCAACTGCCTGGCTTCCCACTGCCTCGGCGTCGGCCTGCGCAGGTGCCCACCAGCCCGCCACCCTTCGCATGGGGCGAGCTGGTGGGCCGCATGGCCCGTCGTCGTGTTCAGCCGACGGGCCGTGCGAGGACTCGCAGATCGCTGTCGCTCATCCCCAGGGCATTCCGGATCAGCAGTTCACCAACGGGCGCGACAAGCCGGGCGCCTTCGCTCGCTGGCTGATGGCGGCTGCGGTGACAGCCGTGGCCGCCAGGGCCGCCGTGACATCGAGAGCCACGGCACAGCGGCGGGCGGCGCCGCTCGATCGGACCGGAACCTGGGCGGTATCGGTCCGGGCAGCGAGAGGCGCCGGGGGAATCGCGGAGCGGACCATCTGGTGTGGGTCGTACGCGCCGGGGCCGTCGTGGAAGGCAGCGGCTTCGAACGCGATGCCCGCGACTACTGCGGTGCGGCGCTCGGTGTAGTGGAGGCGCGAGTCATGCAAGCTGGGGAAGCTGTCGCTGCTGCGGGCGCAGTTGCCCAGGACGTCCTCCCAGTGTGCGAGGTGTTCGAGGGAGTGCGTGCCGTGCAGATGGACGGTCACCGTTCCAGCGCCCAGTTGGACCGAGTCGAGGTGGAGATGGGGGTTATTGGCGCAGTCCACGGCGCAGCCGCGATCGGCGGCTTCGGCGGCGAGGTTGCCGTGTCCGGCTGAGGGCTCAAGGACCGTCCAGTCGGGGTGGAGGCCCAGCTCGTCGCACATCTGCTCCGCGACGGCTGGCGGGCAGGGCGCCTCACCGCGGTAGGGCCGAGGCGCCGTCTTCCTGTTGGCGATCATGTCGTCGATCAGCGGCTGGGCCTGCCCGAAGGGGGAACAGGTCGGCGAAAACGAAGGCCTGTCGCCGGTGGCTGAAGAGTGCGCCGGCGGCGGTGAGGACCCGGGCGGTTCGCTCTCCCAACCCGGGCCAGGATGGATCCACGTCCGGGGGCAGGCGCACGGTGACTCCCTCGCAGGAGGCGCGGGCGAGGATTTGTCGTACGTCGTGGGCTACTTGCATGCTGCTGCTCCTCGGGTCCGGTGGGCACCCCGGGCGGTGATCCGCGGGGTGGTGTGTGATCGTCCGGACCGTGCGGGGGGTGGGGTCAAGCAGCGCAACTGCCCAGGTCCTCACCCGGCATTGGCGGGTAACGCGCGGGCCCCGGGCTGCCATGTGGAGGGGCAGGCCGGGGCTGGAGTAGGCGCGCGCCGGGGGGTGGGCGGATCAGCTGATGAGGGCGGGTGGTCCGTCGCGGAACATCGCCCGGTACTCCAGGCGCACCTGGTGCTCCTCGGTGATGGCGGCGTCGCTGGGCTCGACGCCGACTGCTGCCGCGGCCTCGCGGGCGACGGCGAACCGGCCTTGCAGGGCGGCCAGCGGGGTGTGGGGCGGCCACGTGGCCGAGGGCCAGGTCTGCGCCCAGTCCTCGCCGTGCTCGTCTAGAGCCGCCGCGTAGGCGCCGAACTCTCGGAACAGCAGCTCACCGAAGGTGTCGCGCTCCATCTTGTTGGACATGGTCACTCCCTCGCGGTGTGGGCCGGGGTGGTCTGCGTGGGCGCCGCGCTGCTCGGGGTGGTGAGCGCGGACGGAGGGGTGGTGGGCATGTGAGGCCTCCAGGGGTGGCATTCGGGGGTGGGTCCGCTCCCGCGCGGGCGAGCGCGGGAGCGGAGTCTCCTGGTGGCGGTGCGCTGCGGTGTGGGCTACGCGGCCGGGGTGCGGGGCAGGGAGAGGAGCCGCCGCGCCATGCGGGCGTCGTAGCGCAGTTGTCCGGCCGCCTGGCGGCACGCCCCGTGCAGGTACGCCGCGATCAGATAGGCGGTCAGCCGCTCGGCGCGGTCCGGGTCCGGGAGGTGCGGCAGGTACAGGACGTTGGCAGGGGGCACCAGACCGAGCCGGACGTACGCCTCGATGAGGTCCCAGCCGTCCGTGCCGCCCGCGTGCGCTGCCTTGGTCCGGGCGAGCCCGTCTTCCATGCCGTGGTACAGGCCGCTGAGCAGCACTACCGGCAGGTGGGCGATGGCGTCCACCGCGCGGTCCAGGGCGCCGTCGTCGTCGGGGTCGAAGAGGTCTTCGGGGAGTCCGTAGTACTCGTTCGCGACTGGGTCCTTGCCCCCGTGGGCGGTGTAGGCGGTACGCCAGTCTGTGACCGTCTCGGTTCCGGCCTGCACTTCGCAGGGGTCCGTGTGCTCACCTGAGATGCGCACCTGGCCCAGCCAGCCCGGCCGCCGCAGTTTCCGCAGGGGCGGGAGTTCTTCCTCGGGGCAGCCCTGCCAGGCCGCGCGGGCGATGGCGCCCGTGTTCCGCATCAGGCGGCCGACGCGGGCCGACGTGGCGGTGGTGTGCCGACCAGCCGGGGTTTTCGTCATGAGTTTCTCAGCTCCTCAAGGGGTGATCCCCGGGCGCGGGTGGCGGGCCGGGGTGCCGTGAGCGAGCCTGTCTGGGCTCAGCTCGGACGGCTGTCCGTACGGTGGGCGGGCCCGGGCCAAGGCACGCAACTGCTCGTCTTGCACCGGCAGGAACGGCTGCGGCCCGCTTGCCGCCGAGCTGGTGGCAAGCGGGCCGAGGACCTATCACCGCCTCCGGGCTCGCAGGGGTGGGTCCAGGGTGCGGGTCGGCGCTGGGAGTGCGGATGGCCAGGCGTCAGGTGATCAGCGAGTGACGGCTCGGAACCTGGTGCACTCGCCCGAGGGAGCGTGAGCGGTGTGGAAGTGCTGGCCGCAGCGGCACAGGGCGATCGGCTGCTCGCCCTTGGTGTCGCACTCGGTCAGCCGGCACACCGGACAGCGGCCGGCAGACAGGTGCACGAGGGCCTGCAGGACATTCATGGCGTCCTTCTCGTACGGGCGAATGGCATCGTCGAGGAAGGAGGCGTCCTCCGGCTGCTCGTCCGGCTCCAGTCCTTGGTCCGCGAGGAGGCGTGCTCGTTCGTTCTCCCAGGAGGTGATGGTTGCCGCCGCCTCGGCCGCCAGGCGCTGGAGAGCCAGGTCGGTGTGGGCCAGTCGTTCACCGGCCTCGCGGATGTCGGCCAGGCTCCAGACGATCACGTCTCCCTAGGTGGGCCGCTCTGTGGGCAGTGCGAAGAAGTCGATGTCCTCGGACAGCGAGGCGCGACGTGATCCGTCGGGGAGGTCGTAGGTGATCAGCGCGTATCGGGCGTCGGCTGCGTCGGGCCAGACCAGAAGGGGCTCGGCCCACGCGACCCGCGCACTCTGGGCGGCCGCAAGGAGCTTTTCCAACTCGTCCCAGGTCAGTGGAGGCGCGCTGACGAAGAGCTCGTCCCACTGCTCGGGCAACGGATCGGGAAGGACGACAAGAGGACCCCAGCCCGCTGCGCTGCGGGCTGGCCGGGCCCGGGCATGGTGGTGCCCCGGTCGCCAGGGGGTACCGGCGACCGGGGCACTGCGCGGTGTGTCAGCTCTTCCAGATGCTGACGATGGCCTCGACCACGCCTTCGACGAGGTCAGCGATCCAGGAACGATCGCGGCGGCGCCTTCGTGAACGGCGGGTCACTTGGTGCACCTCGGGTCGTTCGCTACCACGGCGAGCGACCCGTACTTGTTGTCCCCGTGATAGACGACGTAGACCCGGTTGGGCCCGTCACACTTCGCTCCGACGTTCGAGAAGCCGTCGGCCATCCTGATCAGGTCCATCGGCGCACCGTTCTCATTCCCGGAGCGCGGCGCGTCCTTGAAAGGCTCGGCGAACTTGTCGCCACACCCGGCCAGGGCGAGGGTGAGGGTGGCCGCGATGGCTCCGCCGATCGCAAGGCGGCGGTTGCGCCGTGACCGGGGAGTGGGCTGGACGGTGGTGCCGGGCTCGCTGTTGGTGGTCTTGCGGGCAGCAGGCATCGCTGTGCTCCTGTTCCGATGAAGTGGCTGGTGCTTCCTGTCGGCCGCCAGCCGGCCGTCAGACAGGCCGGGTTGGGCGAGTGAGCTGACCGTGGCGGGCCCGGGGGTTAGCGCCGCAACCCGCGCCTGACTTGTGCTCTTGCGGAACGCCGTACATCAGCCGCGGGAACACGCCGTGTTGGCGGGTCCGGGTGGATCGGTCCGGTGGCACGTCATCTGGGCGGATCCCTGGGATAGTTGGCCGTTCACGTTGCGGTGTGGGTGAGAGCACGGCGAGCTTGCTGGGTCTGCGGGCTCGTCTCAGCCGGGGGCGGCGTTCTGTCCCGCACCCTGGATTGGCGATCGCGGTTGCTGTTCCGCCTCCCGGGATTGCGCCGTCGCGCACGCCGCACCCGTGTCGGACGGTGCCCACAGCGACTGAAGCGACTGATGTGCGGATGTGCTCTGATCCCGAGGCTCGGTGGTTGGCGCTGCTCCCCTGCACGCAGACGCCCCCTGGTGGTGCATCCGAAAGGGGTGCATCACCGGGGGGCGTGTAAAGGCAGGCAGGCCGGGTTCCTAGTCGAAGTGCGATTCGCCCCGAACCTCTTCCAGGTGCAGGTCGAAGACGACCTTCTGGGCGGGCTGAGTGTCCGGCTTGGGTACGAGCAGGCCGCCGCAGGTGCACGCGAGGGCGCTATCCGGGCCCTCGGGCGGCTCCATGATGGGACTGTGGCCCGGGAGGTAGTCATTCTCCTGCAGCGCGGTCGGGGTTTCGGTCAGGGTGCTGGTCATCGTGGGCTCATTTCGTGAGGTGGCGGTGGGGCAGGGTGGTTGGACAGGCTAGCGGGTGAGGGCGAGGAACTGGTCGGCTGCGGCCGGCCCGAGGTGACGGCGTACGGCGTCGCCGCGACGCCAGGTGATGGGCCCGTCAAGTGCGTCGAGCATGCGGGCCGCGGCGACGATGCCGTTCAGGGTGAAGTCCTGCTTGAAGCTGTGGCCGATTCGTCGTTCGAGCTCGGCGAAGATCTTCGGGTGCGGGAGCTCGAGGGCGAAGCAGACGCGGGTGGCGAGGATGAGCCAGTCCGGTCCGGCAAGGACGCAGTAGACGCAGGACAAGCGCTCGAGTCCGGTGTCGTAGATGGGGTGGTACTCCAGGCCGTTGCTGGCGATGTCCTGCCAGACCTCCTGCTCGGACAGCCCGTGGATGATGTTCCAGGTCAGCACGAGCCGGTTGGCGCTCGTGGTGCGGGTGTCGAGCGCCAGGCGTGCTTTGAGGGCGCGCGAGGCGGATTCGGCTCCGCGGACCCCCATCACGTTGAGCACGATGGCCTGGCGGTCGAGGCCGAGCTCTCTCACCCAGGTGGTGATGACGGGACCGGTGGGGTCCCGCTTCAGCCTGGAGGTGCACAGCCGACGTTTGGCGTCGGGCCACATCTGGCGGTTCTCGACCATGCCCAGGAAGCCGCCGTCGGGGGTCACGAGGAGGAACGGGATGCCGTAGCGCTCGGCTTGGCGCCGGGCCAGTTCGGGAACCCCTGGCCACTCGGCGCCGAGGTCGCAGTGCATGACGCGCACCTTGTGCAGGCAGCCGACGGCCTTGGCCGCGGCCACCGTACGGTGCATTGCCACCAGTGAGTCCTTACCGCTACTCGTCTGGATGATGATCAAGTCGGCGGCTTGGATGAGGTCGACGGGGTGGTCGGCCAGGCGGTCCAGGAGCACGGTGGTGGCGCGTCGCCGGAGGCGTTCGGTCGGGTACCGGTTGAGCGCCGGCCGGTGCGCCTGGAGGGTGGCCGCAGCGCGCTGCAGCCGGGCCTCGGCCTTGCGGACCTTCTGCTCGGCCTCCTGGTGCTCCTGGACGGCAGCGAGGAGCGAGGAGGCGCGGTCGGTTCCGCCCGTCGCGGGGATGCGGTCGTGCCAGTGGTGGAGCTGCGCCTGGGCGGCGCCGTGGTCGTCGTGTGCTTCTCGGACGGCGTGCTGGGCCGTGCGGTAGGCGTCGGCGGCCTTGCCGGCGCGGCGGATCACGTCGATGGTGCGCAGGGCGTTCTTGGTGCTCACGTTGGGCTCCTTGGTGGTGGATGCGGTGGGACGGTCGAGGGCCGGGCCTGTTCGGCCCGGCCACGAGGCGTTGCCGGGTGTTACGGGTGGGGCGTGGGCAGGTGGACGCCGGGCAGGTCGAAGATCACGACGGTGGCGTCCGGGTCGCGGCTCGCGCGGGTGGTCGCGAAGTGTGCGCGGACGGCGGCCGCGGCCTCGCCCGGGCCGTTGGCGGTGACCTGGTAGGAGGACAGGCCCGCCGTGTAGAGCGTGTTGTAGAGGGCGTCAGCGACGTGCGGGGCCTTCTGGTGAGAAGGGGTGGGGAGGATGCCGATGACCTTCACCCGCCATCCGTGGTCGGCGGCGAGGACGGTCCAGGAGTCGGCTTCGCGTTCGTAGTTCCACCGGATGGTCCGTACGAGCTCGCTGACCTGGGAGGTGTCGCGGTCGGTGTGCTCGGTCCAGGGCCAGTGGAAGGCTCCGGGCCGGTAGTAGCCGTCCTGGTCCGGGAGGGCCTCGGCGCGGCCGTGTGGCGTCACGATCACCACGGCGTCGCCCTCGAAGTGAGCCGGTGCGTTCCAGCGGCCCGCGCGGTGCGCGGTCTGGGTGTCCGCGCAGATCTGCCGCATCACGGCGCGGGTGAAGCGCGGGGCGCAGTATCCGTCCCAGTGCTCCGGCCGGGTCTGGCAGTGGTACGGGCCCGCGATGCCCTCGAGGCTCACCTCGTTGCGGATCCACTGGGTGGTGGAGCCGTCGAACCAGTCCCGGATGGCGCGCGCGCAGCTGGCGCTGTCGTGCGCCATGTCGGCGAGGGTGGGGTTGGTCAGGGAGAACTCGCTGTTGTAGAGCTCGTTGTCGGCGTAGCCGTCGAGTTCCGGGCCGCACCACATGGCGAGCCATCCGCTGTGGTGCGCGACGGGGTGGTCCACCGAGGCGTCGTCCGTGATGGCGATGTGCAGTTGGTGTTCGGACAT
Source organism: Streptomyces shinuiensis (assembly GCF_043660855.1). Taxonomy (NCBI): domain Bacteria; kingdom Bacillati; phylum Actinomycetota; class Actinomycetes; order Kitasatosporales; family Streptomycetaceae; genus Streptomyces; species Streptomyces shinuiensis. The sequence goes on from NZ_JBIHML010000002.1 coordinate 30,158, forward strand.
CTGGCTGTCGGGCCCGAAGGCCACGTACCGGGCGGTGCAGCCGCCACCGGTGTGCCAGAACTCGGAGGGAATCGCGTAGGCGTCGAGGGCGGTCTTGAGTGCGACGTCGGCGCTGATGTCCTGTGTGGTGCCGCTCTGCGAGGCGAGTGCGTGCGTGACGGCTTCGCGGGCCTTGAGGAAGCGGGGGTCCGCCACCACGATTGATGTCGAGGGCATGACAATTCTCCTTGGAAGGGGATGGTCGGGTTGCTGGTGAGGACGGCGTGTTCTGCCACCTTCGGCGTGACCTCGCTGAAGGAGCGGGGCGACGACGGCGAAGGTAGGAGGCGCGGGGGTTAGCCCGGCAAACGCGACGGAGTGCCACCGAGCCCAGGTGGTTCCACGCCAGGGACAGCGCACGCGTGGGACGCATCACAGCAGGTCACAGGGCCAGGCAATGGATTCGGCTGGATTGCATCGGCATGATCGGGGGATGTTCACCACGTTCCGCAGCCGTCGTCAGCGCCGTACCGCCGTTCATGAGCCGGAGCGGGTCGCGCTGGCCGCTGCACCGCCCGTCTTGGGGGACGCCCAGATCCTCGTCCGGGTGGAGCGCCTTCGAGCCGCGCTGTGGGCTGCCGGGTTCTCCTTCGATGAGGCGGTGGGGCCCGAACCGGTCTTCTTCGGTGAGCTGCGTGCTGGGCGCACCGTTGAGCTGGGCCCCGGCGAGCTGGAGGCCGTCACAAGCCGCCTGGGAGGCATTCCGGCTGCATACGTACTCGCCGACGAACCCCATGCCGAGATGCTGCGGCGGATAGAAGCGGAGGGCATCCGGTTGGATCTTCGCCGGGACGGCTTCGAGATTCAGGCGTGTCAGGGCAGCCTGCCGGATGACCCTGAAGCCATGCGCAAGCTGTCCGCCTACATCCGTCAGCAGATCGAGATCGCGGTTGCCTCCACCTAGGCCGAAAAGACGCCTCCGCCGTAGGAGCCGGCCTGTCCCTGACCTTCTACAGGCGGGCGCCAGGGCCCTGGGCTCGTGTACGGCTCCCTTGAGGTGCGGGTGCGACACCTCATGGATCCGCGGAGGCGGGGGTCCGCCACCGAATGCTTCGAGCAGTCTCCGACGAGCACACCGCAACGGCGGTCACGGGCGTCGAGCCGCGGTTCGCCCTTCCGGTCAGGGCGCGCGCCGCTCGTTCACGCATCCGTGGGCGCAGAGCAGTTGGTCATCAGCCACCTCGATGGTTGCCCAGATCTCCTCGCCCTTCAGGCGGCGGCCGATGAGCAGTGCGATGGGGGCGTAGGCGCTGGGATGGTCATCGACCGGCTGGCTCCGCTGGTTGTCCGCCCTTTTCATCCGAGTCGTTCGGTTCATCCAGTCCTTCCGGGGGCGGGCAGATCGTGCTTCCGTGGGTTCGGGGTGATCACGCCGTGTGTACGTGCATGGGCTGGCAGGGAGCCGTCCACTGCGATGTCGAGATCTGGCTCCACCCTCGGTCGGTTCGGACGTCGTCGCGGGCGGCTGCTTCGACGACGTAGCCATGCGACTCAAGGATCTGTACAGCCCGTTCCCGCGGCAGGATCGGAACCCTGCCGCTGACAGAGACCAGGTAGCGCCCCGGGTCGCCGGGCCGTGCATCGGTGAGTTCCTCAGCGGGGCCGAGGTCGACGTTCGGGCCGACGGTCACGTCCAGATCCGGGCCGATGACCGACATCGTCCATCGCCCGCGGAACACACCGGCCTCCGCGCGGTACAGAGCGGGCAGGTCCGCATGGGCGGGGTGAGCTTCAGGCACCGGGATCTCCTCGTAGACGGCGGGTGATCGGCGGCCACGGGCGGACGCCGGACTTCACACAGGACACCGACACTGCCACAGGGCGCCGGCATGCCGTACTTGTACGGGAGCTGGTGTGGGCTGCCAGGGCAGGAAGCAGGCGTGCCCGGCCACGTACGCGGTGCTCAATGGGCGGGTCAGTGTCCCGGTGGCGTGCAAGGGCTCGTCCATGCCTCGGGAAGCCAGGCCGTGGCGCCTTCCGCCAGACCGGACGCCGAGCGGTAGCGCAGGCGCAGTTGGACCCAGCCGTCGACCTCACGCAGTTTGATCCCGCAGTCGAGATAGAAGAGTTGCCCGATCGGCGCGAAGGCGGGGCCGGGTCCGGAGCAAGCGGAGACCGCGTCGCGGTTCACATACCGCATGAGGTAGCTGACTGCGGCTGCGGATGTCTCCGTGGGCGCGGGGTCGGCCGTGCGATGGACGAGGGGAAAGAGGTTCACGACGGACCTTCCTGGAGGACAGGACCGGCTCTAGCGCCGACCGCGATCGTGTGCAGAACAGCGTCGCGACGGGGCAGTGACCGGGCAACCCTCCAGTCCCGCAGGAGAGAGCCGGGGGGCCTGCGTTCCCAAGCGGTGGCTCTGCTGTCGCTGCGTCCGTCCCTCCCTCTGGGGCCAGAGGACGCCCCACGACGAAGATGGCCCATCGCCATTCATCCGGGTACGTCATGGCGCGGCTGTGTGGCTCGAAGTCCAGGGTGCAGCTCGTCATCAGAGACAAGCCGTCAGCGGGGAGGGGGTGCGGTCCTGACCATCCGCGTGCGGGACTTCTGGCGCTTGGCAGCTTCCGCCTTGGTGATCTTGTGCGCCTGGCCGCGGTTCACATCCCGTCCATGCCCCTTGAGCCACTTCACGATCTTCGGGGTATGAGTGCTGTCCAGCACCTTGATCGCGTACCGGACAGCGTCAGCCTTGGTGAACAAACCTTGCAGCACCACTTCGTGATCCCCCGCAGACGAGGGGGACGCAACGACGCCTTCCTCCTCATCACCCGGAACGAACGGGGACTTGCCGGGGACGCCAGCCGTCCTCTCGCCTTCCGATGGCACTCCCCCGTCCTCGGACTTTCGTGGCGCTGCGACCAGCGGCGGCTGCCCGTCGTCGACCAACGATGCCTGGTGACCAGCAGCGGCATTCTTCTTCCCAGTCTTGCGATGAGCCAGCCCCGAGTCCTCGATCATCGCGGCCCGGTGTGCCTGGGGCCCGCTGGGATCTCTGCCGTTCAGGCGCCGCCGCGCTCCGGCGGTGACGACGTCGAGCAGGCCCTCGGTGATCACTCCGCCGGTGAAGCCAGCAGCCAGGGCCGCAGCGAGGCGGACATAGTGGCCGTGGTGTGCCGACACGCTTCGATAGGCGGCGGTGCCGCTTGTGGTCGCCACGGCGAGCGAGGATGCGGATATCGCAGAGTCCAGCAGCCCCAGGGTGATCTCACGAATCAGGCGCTGGGCGAAGGCACCTCGGTCGTCATAGAGCATGGGCATGGCCTCCTCGGTGGGGGCGGCGGCGTACACCGGCTAGGGGGATAGGCAGTCCAGGTGCGGCTGTCAAGAGATCGCCTTCGTCGGCGGCTTCTCCGGGTGCCTACAGGGGAAGTACCTCTGAACGCCGTGGTCACGAGACCGGAGGGGCGATCGCGGCGTGTCTCTGCTCGGCGGTCGCCTCACGCTGCGGCCCGCGGGGTGTCTGGGCGATGGAGCCCGGCGGTGAGGGTACGCGCGAGGCTGGCCACGGCGTCGGCTTGCTGCCGGGACCCATGCGCCGCTTCCATGGTGCGAATGAGGGCGGATCCCACGATGGTGACGTCGGCGATGCGGCTGACCTCCTGGGCCTGCGCGGGGGTGGAGATGCCGATGCCGACCCCGATGGGCAAGTCGCTGGCGGCCCGCAGGCGCTTCACGAAGGTGGGAAGCGCGTGGTGCAGGGGGCCGGTGGAGCCGGTGACTCCCGGGACGGCGGGGGCATAGAGCATCCCGCCGGCGGCGCTGCAGATGCGGGTGAGGCGGGCGTCGGCTGTCGATGGGGCGACGACGAATACGGTGTGCAGTCCGGCGCTTCGGGCCGCGGTGAGCCAACCGTCGGCCTCTTCGATCGGTAGGTCGGGCAGGATCACTCCGGCGGCACCTGCTTGCGCCAGATCATGCGCGGCCCGTTCGAGGCCGTACTTGAACAGCGGGGGATAGTAGGCCATCACGAGGACGCTCGCCGGGGACGTGTCCAGGGACCGGATGCTCTCCAGGAGGTGCCCGACGCGGAATCCGGCGGCGAGTGACTGCGCGGCGGCCCGCTGGATTACTGGGCCGTCGAGGCTGGGCTCGCTGTAGGGCCAGCCGAGCTCGATCACGTCGGTGGTTTCAGCGAGGCGGTGCAGGATCCGCAGGCTCTGGGCCTGGGTGGGGTAGCCGGCGGGCAGATACGTGGCCAGGGCCGCCCGGTTGTCGGCGCGGGCGTGCGCGAGCACCTGGTCGAATCGGGCGGGTGCGTCGGGCACGGGTCCGGCCGGTGGCTGGAGTGTGCCGCGCCATGTCGCGTTCATGCGGGGAGGCAACCAGAGTTCGCGGGGTCGCGACGGCGCTGAGGGGTGAGCGTCTCACCGCTCGGCTCCGTGGTTGGGGGTGCTGTTCCGCCGTGCGGAACAGCACCCCGAAACGCCTAGGAGGGCGGTCAGTGGGGCATGCAGGGCTGCATCACCTGGACGGCTCGGGTGATCAGGTCCAGCTGTTCGGGCAGCGGTGCACGAACACCCCAGTCGCCCAGGTCGGCGAGAGCCTCACCGACCAGCGGGGTCAGGGTGGTGGTGTCCGCGTCCGCAGGAGGCTGTTGGACGGCACTGACGTGGAGGGCGAGCGTCAGCGGTCCGGCCACGTCGTCAAGGTGCTCGGTGAGGGCGCGCAGGCGCATGATCGCTTGCTGCCGGAGCGGGTGGGGCCAGCTGGTCATCGGGTTGGCCAGGGGGCTTCCCACGACGTGCAGCAGAAGCTGGCGGCCGGTGTTCCAGCCGTGGTGCACGACTCCGGGTTGCTGCAGGTCGGGGTGGCTGCTGGCCGGGAAGATCGTGTGGGACGGCGGGATCTGGTCGATGCGGGTGATGGCAGGCATGTGTTCCTCGCAGTCGGTACTGCCGGTCGGTCCGGCAGGCGCGCGAGGGACGCTAGGGAGCGCCCGCCTTAGCCGGGCAACCGTCACGTCCGGCCGGGCGCGAGGCCCAGGTCCACGGCGTCGGGCCCGGGCACGGTGGGGGCAGTGTCGATGCGCCGCTTCAGTGCGAGAAGGCCGGCGGCGGCGAGGGCCCCCAGGGCAAGACTCGTCGCCCACATGAGCTCCGGCCCGCCAGCATTGAGGGCGGCGGAGCTGATGAGGGGGGCTATCAGAGCGGAGATGCCCATCGTGGATGCCCAGATGCCGGTGTAGCGGCCCCGGGCATCGGCGGGCGCAAGACGTTCGACCACCATCATGATGCTGCTGAAGAACAGCACCTCGCCCAGGGTCCAGACGGCAGCGGCAAGGCCGTAGCCGATGAGGGACTGTCGGGCGCCGAGGTTTCCGCCCATGCCCAGGCCGAGGGTGATCGCGCCGGTGGCGCACACCACCAGGGGGGTACGGCGGTCGTTCCAGGGTTGTAGGAGCGGCTGGAAGGCGACGACTCCGACCGCGTTGATGAGGCTGATGATCCCGTAGGCCGAGGGCTTCAGCCCGTCGTGGTCCATGGCCACGGGCAGTCCGAACAAGACCTGCTGGTACGAGCAGAGATACAGGAGCGTGAGGCCGGTGAGGACGAGGAACCGCCCGTCGCGGAACAGGGCCTGGTAGCCCCGTGGCCGGGGAGTCGGAGTGCCTCCTGGGTGTTGTCGGGCGTGAGCCTGTTCCGATCCTGCGGATCAGCACGGTGACCGCGAAGGCCAGGTTACTGAGGTTGAACTCGTGGTGTCGTAGGGGCTGACGGTCCTTGATCCCTGCGGTATGCCGGTGGGATGCGGTATCCACAAGGCGGCGGTCTGACCGCCGAACGACAACAGTTCCGCGAGGAGCTACGGCTGAAGGCGGCCGAGCGGTTCGCCCGGGGTGAGGCGAGTTCGGTGATCGCCAGGGACCTGCGGGTCAGCGTCCGCTCGGTGCAGCGCTGGCGCCGGGCCTGGGACGAGGGTGGTCCGCGGGCCCTGCGCTCGCAGGGGCCGGCCTCGCTGCCGCGGCTGAGCCAGGAGCAGTTCGCCACTCTGGAGAAAGAGCTGGCCAAGGGGCCGGCCGCGCACGGCTGGGAGGACCAGCGCTGGACCCTGAACCGTGTGAAGACGGTCATCGGTCGGCGCTTCCACCTCACCTACACCCTCCAGGGCGTGCGCAAGCTCCTGGTCCGAGGCGGCTGGTCCTGCCAGGTCCCGGCCCGCCGCGCACTCGAGCGCGACGACGACGCCGTCACGGGATGGGTGAAGGAGACGTGGCCCCGCGCGGAAGGCTCGCGGCGGCCCGTGGAGCCTGGCTGATCTTCGAGGACGAAGCCGGATTCTCCATGACGCCGCCGCACGCCAGAACCTGGTTCCCGGCGCGGGCACACCCCGGTGGTGCGGGTCCGCGGCCGCTCCCGCCGCCGGGTCTCGATAGCGGCCCTGACCTGCTACAAACCGGGCCACCGGTCCCGGCTGATCTACCGGCCCCGTCGCGACGACGGCCGCCGCGACGGGCGCAAGAGCTTCGCCTGGACCGACTACCGCGACCTGCTGATCGCCGCCCACCAGCAGCTCGGCGGCCCCATCGTCCTCGTCTGGGACAACCTGAACGTGCACAAAGCCGCCGGGCTGCGCGAGTTCGCCGAGAGGCACGAGTGGCTGACCATCTTCTACCTGCCGCCCTACGCGCCCGACCTCAACCCGGTCGAGGGCATCTGGTCCCTGCTGCGGCGCGGATGGCTGTCCAACACCGCCTTCACCACCCCCGAACACCTCATCCAGCGCATCCGGCGGGGCCTGCGGCACATCCAGTACCGCAGCGACCTCATCGACGGCTGCCTGGCCGAGACCGGCCTGACCATCCGACCCGGATGAACCCCTACGACACCACGAGTTCAACCTCAGTAGAGGCGGCGGCGACGTAGAAGAGGGCGGTCATGTGCCGGTCGGCGATGAGCGTTCCGACAGAGCCGGCCACGCCTGCGCCGATGTTGGAGGCCCAGTAGAGGCGGGCGTACGCCCGTCCTCGGGCGTCCTCGGGGACTGTAGGTCCGCATTTCCTGTGTCCCTTTTTCATTGACGATGGCGTTTGTCCGGCCCAAGGGACAGCGCGGTGAGACGTAGCCCCGTCTGAGAAGGCACAGCCTGCGGTCAAGCTCGCAGAAGGATGGGCACTGCCGGGGGGAGACGGCAGAGGCCTGAAGTTCCCCTGCACCCACCTCGCTCGGCTAGAAAGCATTGAGAGTCTGAAAGTCCTCGTATTCCTCACCGTCATCTTCCCACCGATAGGAAACTTTCCAGGTCGGTGCCACCTGATCCACAGTGAGGAGCAAAAAGTCCACGTGATTGTGCGGAGTGATGCGGTCAGCCGTCAGGGGATAGAGATGTTCAGGCGGCTTTCCTTCACTCGTCGCCTCAATTGTGACACGTACATTGTCTGCGGCAGTCTCTCCGATGTTCTCCACTCTCAGGTTTTGCTGTCCCCCCTTCCCGGTCTTCTGGTTCTGTACGCGAATCACGGCGCGGGCCGTGTGCGCGGCTTCCTGAGATGGCTCCGCTAGCTCCCTGACGTCCGCCTCCAAAGCAGACCTCACCCGCGTGGACAAGTCATCCAAGGACACATAGTCGAGGACGAGCCCCTGAGTAAATAGAGACTGCTTAAACTCGCGCAGAGCAGCTAGCTGCGCGCCATCGACATCCGATGGATGCGGCATATCGGCAAAGAAGACGTGCGTCGGTTTCTCAGTGTCAAGACCGTGCTGAATTTCCTCGACCGTCCCCGAAAGACCTCGCTTAGTCGGCTGCCCAAGCCTGCTATGGAATACCCCGATGATGATGTCAGCTCGTTCCGTAAGCTGTCTGTTGATTTGGAGTTGGCCGTCCCCCGCCCCCACACGTGCAGTGGCATCAAGTTCCCAGCGCAGCGGAAGAAGAACGACTTTTCGATCCGGGCCATAGTCACTGTTCCAGCTGCGAATCGTAGCTTCGACCACATCGCGCTCGGAAGCCGTATCCCCTGGTGAAGCAATCAGCACAGAGAGCACTTGCGCTTGAAAGGTCACGAGCCACCCCTCTCCATGTGGCACCTCGGCGCCACATCAACCCTACGGGTGCCCTCTACCGTAGGCACGCTGAAGGCGGCAAGTGCTCCGGTGGCACTCGACCGCGACCAGCGCCGCGAACGAGGTCTGCGACCACCAGCTCCCCTCCAGTCAAATGCCCCCGCCCAAGCGTCCTGCACCGCTCCTCGCAACCTGGAAAGGGGCCACGAGACAAACTCAGGGGACAAGATCGTGAGACAGAAGACCATGTCCCCCAAGTGAGACAGTTGGGAAGGTCCTGGTCGTCACGACGGAACGGGCCATTCCAAATGCGGGCCTACAGGGACCAAGTCGGCGACAAGCGCCAGGACGGCCGGGCGGGGTGCGTCGAAGAGGAGGCCGACGGCGAACGCGGCGGCGGTCAGTACGGGGAGCGTGTGCAGGGCGGGAAGCAGGAGGTACACCATGGTCACAGCGGACAGGGTCACCAGGAGGGTTTGGCGTCGGCCGATGCGGTCGGCGAGCCATCCCGCGATGGCGGGTCCGATGGCCCAGCCCGCCCCGAAGGCGGCACTGACCTGGGCCGCGTCCGCCGCGCTGAAGTGCTGCTGACGCACCAGGTACAGGGAGAGGAACGGCACGACGACGCAGCCGCTGCGGCAGATGGTGAAGCCGGCCACCAGCGTCCAGTATGCGGCGGGAAGCCGAAGCGGAGCAGGGCGGACCTGGAGGGTGGGGCGGTTGTCGCGGGCCACCGCTGCTCCTTGACCTAGAGCGAATCCTGGACGGGTGAGAGGCGCAGATGTGCGCTTGTGTCTGCCGCGCAGCGGGGCCGGGCGGGTTCGTTCTGAGGATGCGGTGGTCGTGAAGGGATCGGGGCGGGCGGCTGCGCATGGCGCCACCTGGCGGGAGATGATCTTTATGCCGGTTCCGTGGCACGGACCGTGCCGTGAGTGCGCAGCGGGGCGGCACCGTTTTCCGGCTGTCGGCCACGGGGCACGTGGGTCAATCACGTCCGCGGTCCGGTGGCTCTGTCCCGCAGGGTGGAACGCGGGGGCAGATCGCAAGGCCAGGGCGTGGGACGTTCTCCTCTGGCGAGCCTGTCCGGCGCGCGGTGCGGTGAGGGTGGTGCGGAACTCGGTCGACCCGCGATAGAGATCGGACCCTTCTGATGGACCTGCTGGAGAAGTGCCGTGCCTTTACCCGGGCTGATGAGGCACGCGATGTTGGGCTCTATCCGTTCTACCCGGCCTTTCAGGGCCCGTCCGAAGGCGGTCAGGCAGTGCTGGACGGTGCCGAGGTCTGCATGCTCGGCAGCAACAACTACCGTGCGCTGAGCGTGAATGCGCAGGTGATCGGTGCCGCGCAGGACGCGATCGCCCTGTACGGGACGTCCGCGGCCGGATCCCGGCTGCTGAACGGGAATCTGGATCTGCACGAGAACCTTGAGGCGGACCTCGCCGACTTCTTCGGCTACGAGGCGGCCCTGATCTTCAGCACGGGCTACATGGCCAACTTGGGGGTCGTGTCCGCTCTGGCCGGTAGCGGCGACCAGGTGTTCCTGGATGAGAAGGCCCATGCCTCGCTGATCGACGGCGCCCGGCTGGCCGAGGTCTCCGGCGCGGTGGTGCGGCAGTTTGCTCACAACGACCCCAACGATCTGGCCCGTCAGCTGGCGGCCTCGCCGACGGCCCCTTCCTTGGTCGCCACGGACGGCGTGTTCTCCATGGAGGGTGACCTGGCGCCGGTGGCCGAACTCGTCTCGGTGTGCGAGGAGTTCGGCGCCACCTTGCTGGTCGACGACGCCCACGGGGTGGGGGTGCTCGGGCGGGGCCGCGGGGTAATCGAGCAGGTCGGCATGCGGGGCCGGGTGCCGCTGATGACCCTGACGTTCAGCAAGGCGTTGGCGTCGCAGGGCGGCGCGGTACTGGCCGACGCCAAGACGGTCGACTTCCTGCGGCACACCTCGCGGCCGCAGCTCTTCTCGGCCGGGCTGAGTCCGGCCGACACCGCTGCCGCGCACGCGGCGCTGCGCGAGATCCGCCGACACGCGGAAGCGGAGCCGGACGCGCTGGCGGCGGCCGAGTACCTGCGTCGCGCTCTGGACGCACTGGGCTACGACGTGGCCGGAAGCGCCAGCCCAGTCATCCCGGTGCGGTTCCCCGATCAGCTCTCGATGCTGTCGGCACAGCGCCTCCTGGTCGAGCACGGGGTGTACACCAACGCCGTGCTGCCGCCCGCCGGCGAGGGCTGCCAGCTGAGGATCGCCTGTACGGACGCGCACACCCCCGGCGTGCTGGAGGCGGCGATCGGCGTCTTCGCCTCGCTGCGCGAGGACCTCCTCCCCCGCTACCGCCGGGCGGCGTGACCGTGTCGGCCGCCGTGGCAACGGGCGGCACTTCGCCCTCCGCTGGCGGAGCGCGGCTACGGCCTGGTGCTCGTCTCGCCCGGAACGGCGCGGCCCTCGTAAAAGACCCCGCCCCGTCGCGGCCCCGTCCGGGAACCACGACCGGCGGTTCGCCCCATTCTGCCGAGGTCCGCGACCGCGAGATCTCACCGAGAAAGGTAGGACACCATGCCCCTTCCCACCCTCACCGATGACGACCGCGACGCAGCGCGCCAGAAGGCCATCCTCGCCCGGCAGGCACGCAGCGCCGTGCGGGCGAGCCTCAAGGCCGGGACCCTGACGCTCGCCCAGGTGCTGGACCGGGCGGACAGCGTGGTCGGCCGCATGCCGGTGCGACAGCTCCTGACCGCGCTGCCCGGTATCGGCCAGGTCCGCGCCACCCGGTCGATGAACGCCCTGGGCATCCCCGAGGGGCGCCGTGTTCAGGGCCTGGGGCATGCCCAGCGCGCCAAGCTCTTGGAGGAGTTCCCCAGCGCCGCGTAGCGCGCCTGCCCGGTGACCGGTGCCGCGGCGCCGGTCTCGGTCAGCTGCCTGCGGGGAGCTTGCCGACGGCAGTCTTGATGTGACGGTCCACTAAGGCGGGGGCGCCCACGAGCATGACCGCGACATTGCCCTTGCGGACCACCATAGTCTTGAGCACCTGCGCTCCGGAGGGCAGTTCCATGGTCGAGGTGTAGGCGAACTGTTCATCGCCCAGTTCCGGAGTGACCGACTTGGACACCTTCACCTCGATGGGGGTGGTGCCCGACGTCATCGTGTAGGTGGGGCATGACGTGTAGGCGCCGAACAGCTCCCGCAGCTTGCTGGAGAGCACCGAGGGGCGATCGCTATGCACTTCCTCGCCCAGCGTGGCGTCCCGGTCGTAGGTGAAGCTGGCCTGCGCTTTCGCGGCGAACATGTCCTCCTCGCCGCTCTGGCTCAGCTTCTCCAATGCAGGGCAGCCCTGCACCGAGATGTCGTCGAACTTCTCACCGCCGGGCTCCTCTTGGACCTGGACGTAGCCGGACCCGAGGTCCGCCTGGGTGAGCAGCAGGGGGCGGAGGGCGCCTTCGTCGAGCGGTTTGGCCTCAGCTGCTGGCTTGGCCTTCGGCTTCGCGTCGCCGCCGTCTCCTCCCCCGCTGCTGCACCCCGTGATCAGTACGCCGCACACCGCGGTGCCCAGCATCCATCGTCGTCGCGTCCCGGACGTTGAGATGCGCATCATGTGGCTCAACTCCCTCCCCGAGTGCCGGGACATGACACTACTGCCTCGTGTAGATCATCTCCTCCCGGCCCACGCGTGTCGCGGTCGCGCTGCGTCGAGCGAGCCAGTGCTCGTTCCAGGGGAGGCGTCCTCCGGCGCCGAGCGCCCCGCGCTTGGTGAACAACAGCCGGGTGGCGGCCCGCAGGATGGTGTCGGTGGCGCTCGGCGACGTCGGCCGTTGGCCGCGAGCAGCCTCCACCAGGTCTGTCAACAACATGGCCAGCAGCGCTGGTTGCTCGCTGGGAACCCGGTGGGTGGCACCCTCGAGCACATGCACCCGCGCGTGGGCGAGCTCGGCAGCGAGGCGGCATGTGTGCACGGGCGGGATGATCCGGTCCTGCGCTCCCGTGACCAGATGGACGGGGATGTTCCGCAGGGCGGTAAGGTGGCCCGCCACATCGAATTCCAGGATGGCCCGGAACCAGGCGGCCGCCACGTCGGTGGTCGGCCGCGGTGCCACCGAGGGGGCCAGGAGGTCGCGCAGGTAGCGGGTGGAGCGTGGCGCCCGGGTGCAGGCCTGCGCGATGGCGGTGCGCGCGCTGCCAACGACGCGGGTGAGCGGCGGGTGTCCGGCCAGGCGCAGGTCCATCTGGCCGCTGCTGGCACTCACCAGCAGCAGGCCGACCAGCCGCGCGGCGGCGGTGCGTCCGCGCGTCGCAGCGCCCGTCAGCACGGCCATCGCCCCCATCGAGTGCGCGGCCACGATCGCCGGGGTATCCGGGCTGAAGGCGCTCAGCACGGCCTGCAGGTCATCGGCCAGGACGCGCATGTCCGCCGGGGCATGGCCTGGGGTGGAGGCTCCGTGTCCGCGCTGGTCGAAGGTGAGGATGCGCGTCCGGTCGTCGGCAGGAAGGTGCCGAATCACGTCGTCCCACACGGCGGCGGAGGCTGACCAGCCGTGCGCCAGTACCAGCGTCACCTCGGACGGGACGCTCGGCTCGCGCCGGTAGACGGCCAGGCGCGCGCCGTCCGGTCGCGTCAGGTGGTGCAGTTCTGCCTGTTCGGTCAGGTCCATCGTGCTACCCGACGGGGACCGTGAGGTCGACGGTGGAGCTGTGAATCGCCGGCCGGGTCGCACCGAGCGTCTTCATGATCTTGAGCATGCGCGCGTTGTCCGAGCCGATCATGACGGTCATGGAGGTGCAGCCGAGGGCGCGGGCCTGCGCCTGGGCGTACTGCGCCAACGTGGTGCCCAGGCCCCGGCTCTGCCACGGGTCCTCAATCATGATGCCGAGCTCGGCGGTGTTGGGATCGGTCGTGCGGACCAGATTGGTGGTCGCGATAAGCTGCTGCGGATCATCCTCCGGGTAGGTGACCCAGGTGAGGCTGCGGTCGGGGCGGGTCAGATGGTGGAACTCGGCGAGGCGCAGTGAGTGCCGGGCGGCCTGGTAGCGGGCGAAGCGCGTCGCGAGCGAGCAGCGGTCGTGCAGTGCGTTCACAGCGTCGAAGTCGTCGAGCGTCGCGGGGCGGGTGATGGTCCCGGTCCCGGTGTGCGGCAGGACGGGCTGATGGGGTGCGGTGGTCATCGGGGCAAGGGTGGGCACAGTAGTCCTCGGCTTAGAAACGGGGAAGCGGGGGCTCAGGACACGGTGCTGGACTGCCGCAACCGCCGGTAGCCCCCGGGAGGGCTACTGACCGGGGTCCGGCACGGCCAGTTGCGGCGCCGTACCCCGTGGCGGGATACCGGCCCATCGCAAGGGAGTCAGTCCTTCGCGGCCGCCCTGGGTGGGAGGCTGTCGTCCATGGCGAAGCTGAACGTCGAAGGACTGGACTGGGCGGCCATGTTGGCGGCGCTGTTCAATCACACGGGGCCGCTCGGGATGGGCGCCCATGGCTCGCTCGTCCACACGAAGCTGTCGGTTCAGGAGGCGCAGCGGTCTCTGGACGCGGTGGAACCCCGGGCGTTCACAGATCTTCCCGTGCCGGGCCGTGCCTACATCGAGCCGGGCGGCGGCGTGCGCAGGGGTCGCTACCTGCGCGGCCACTCGCTGGATCTGGTCTTCGGCAAGGACACGGTCGAAGTCGGTCAGTACGACCGGGACAATGGGGCCGGACTCGCCGAGAAGGTGCTCGCCCGGCTGCGTGAGACCGGTGAGGTGGCCCCCGCCTAGTCGGCTCGGCAGGCCTGCGCGGCCTAAAGGCGGCTCCGGGCATGTAAAGGGCTGGCCGGGGGTGCTCGCCTGTTCGGGCGCTGGGTTGGCGGCTACCGCCTCTCGTGGCGGGCCTCGCCCAGGGCGAGCGCCTGGGCCACGGTGGCGGGGTGGAAGTACAGGAGGGCGGCGCCGTGCTCGCCGTCGGTGTGGGCCGCGTTCAGGCCCGCCAGGATGATCCCGGGTGCGCTGATCCGAAGGTGCCTTGTAGCCGGAAGGTGAGGACTTCGCGTGTCGGCTGCTTGGGGATGCTGCGCGGGACGACGGAGCGGCCGGTGGCTTCCAACTGCTTAAGAACGTCAGGCCAGGACGTAGAGGTCGTGCCCGTCGCAGGGCTGCCCAGGAAGTTCCTGGCCAGCTCAACCCAAATGTCCGCCAGTGCCTCGTTCACGGCGCTGCGCATGGTGAAACCCCTTCTGGGATGTACGTGAGCAGCCGCCATCTTCTCGCTCAGGGTGTTTCGCGGTGCAGTGGGGTCCTCCGCCGTCAGCAGCCCGGCGGGGTGCTCCGGGGACCTGGCCGGGCATGGGGGTTGCCTGCGCGGGTGAGGCTGGGCGTTGCGCCAGTGACGAGCCCCGGCTTGTGGGCGGGGAGGCGGGGAGTTCGGCGGTGAAGAATGCACGCGAGCACACGTTCGGGCTCCTTGTCGGGTCGGTAGGTTATACGGAAAGGCGTGCTGAGCGGATCTCGGCGGCGGCGGTGCGCAAACGGGCGGTGCACTGCGGGTAGTCGGCGCCGGAGACGAGGACGTGTCCGGTGCGCTGCAGGGGGCCCACTGAGTGCTCGGCCGGATACGGGTGGAGGGTTGCGTACGGGGTGATGTGGGGGTGTGTCGCCGCGCTCGGCGACAGCAGCGCGGCGCTGCCGGGCCCCTGGAGGAAACGCACGGCGGTTGCCCCCAGACGGCTCTCCTCGCCGTGCAGGGCCCGGCCGCGGGCGTGGTGGCCGGCCCGGGAGATGAGGTCGACCCCGGTCACCTGCTGGATGAGCATGCCGAGCAGGGGATCGGTGAGGTGGGTTGCGACGCTGATGACGCGTGGGCCGGTAGAGGTGATCCGCATGCGGATCTGAGCCGGTCCCGAGCGGTGTCCCAGGGCGGCCAGCGCGCGGCTTACGGTGTCCTCAACGGCGGGTGCGCAGACGTCGTCGGCGTCGACGACCACTTCCACCGGAACCAGGGCAGGTTCGGCCTGCGGGTCGAAGGTTGCGTGGGAGATCGCGACGACCCTGTGTCCGGATGGGGAGTCGGCGGTGTACGCGGTCGCCTCGATGCCATCGAGCAGAGGCTCGATGACCGTTCCGGTGCCGTGCCAGGTGGCGGCGGTGGCCGCCGAGAAGGCTTCCGCCAGTTCGGGCAGGCCTCTCACCTGGCGCGCGGCGTACCGTCTGCGGGGCGAGGCGGGCTTGCAGACCAGTGGGAAGCCGACCTGGTGGGCTGCTTCCAGGGCCTGGTCATAGGTGTCCGCGTGGAGGGCTGTGCTGTTGTCTATGCCTGCATCGGTGAGGAGTTGGGCCATGCGGTGGCGCATGGTGGTTGCTTCGATCGTCGCGGTGGGCGGCGCGGGCAGGGCGAGCTCGCGGCGGAGCAGTTCGACGGTACGGGCCTGGGCGGGGTGGAAGGTGAGCGCGCCGGCGAGGGACTGGGTGCTGGCGAACTTCTGCACTGTGCTGAGGACTTGGGACGGGTCCATGAGGTTGGCGGTCCGGGCCTCGGCGAGGAGGGGCTGCTGCCAGGTGGGCGGCTCCGCATCGATGAGGAGCAGCGACCCCAGGGCGGCGAGGCGTTGCATGGCGTACTCCCACTCCGCCTGCGGCCCGCTGCCCAGGACGACGAGGTGCCCGGCGGGGCCGTCGTCCCGGTGGGGCGCATGGGTGTTCACGGGCGGTGCTCCAGAAGGTAGGAAGTAGTGCGCTCGCTGGCGTTGCCAGAGGGTGTGGTCACTCTCGCCGGGCGGTCAGGGCGGGGCAATGGCTCCTCGCGCCGATTCCCTGGCGACGGTCGACATGCGGCTCGTTGTGTCGCATAGCGGGACGTGAATCGAATTTCCGATTGCTGCTGGCGGGACACGGTCCACGCCATGGGAGATAGCGGTATTTCCACAGGTCACGCGGGATATCAATGGGACGATGGCCCATGGGGTGGCACTCGGCACCACCAGGTGGTGCTCTCGCGTTCCGCTGCACTGCGCGCGGTCGCGTGCCGCTGCGAAACTGGCTTTGACCTGCTGCTTTATAACACCGCCGCAGGCAACTCCCGAGGTCGGCCGCGGGCTTGGGAGGCCACTGGAAGACCCTCTTCCTAGAAGAGGCGGTTCCTCCACAAGACCGGATCTGCACGGTAGAGATGTGGTTGGCGGGCCCCGTGAGGCGGGATCAAACCCCGCTTGTGCCAACCAGGAGGGACAGTCAGTGATCGACGCCGAGCTTGTCGAGGCCGCCGGCACGGTGGACGACGGCATGACCGCCCACGCCCGGGTCTACCTCGTACTCCAGACCTTGAACAGCATGGGCCCCGGACTGCACCCGCTACGGCGCATCATCGACGAATCCGGAGCCACCAAGTCGACCGTCCACCGCATCCTGCGCGCTGGTGTGGAGGCCAAGCACCTGATCTACCGCGCACCAGGCCGTTACGGCATCGCCACCGACGTGGCCAACCACCGCCCGGACGCGAGCGTCCACCTCAATCTGCCGCACGACAGCGCCCTTGACCGTGAGACCACCGTGCTGCAGCGGCAGACCGCCCAGGTCGCAATGGCGTTCAGCGCCGTCCTGATCGACGACACCCCGGGGCGGCTAATGCTCGACCACACCTACGGACGCCGCAGCGACTTCCAAGCGGCCTTCAACCACGCCGACGTCGACACCAAGGTGGCCCTGCGGTACGCGCCTCTGACCGCGGACGCGGCAGGGCTGGCGATCCTCTCGCACCTCGATGGAGCTCCGCAGAGCCACCTGATGCGGGAGATCCGCTCCGAGGGGTACGTGCTGACCCAGTCACCCCTGCCGGACTGGAAGATGCTCGGTGTGCCGCTGTGGCGCGGCTCGACCGTGTACGGCTCGCTCGTGGTCATGGGGCTGCGCCCGCAGATGGAACGTAACCGTCGCGAGTACGCCGCGGCCGCGTTGGCCTGCGCCGCACGACTAAGCGCCCGCTGCGAGCTGGGCAGCGGTGCCATGCGCCTTGTGAGCTGAGATGCGTTGAGGTTTTCTCTGATCCGCTTTCCGAACGTGATCCGTTGGTTCGGCCTGGGTGGGCATGAAGTCGCGACTGCGACGGGAGGCATGGGGCGTTTGGTCCGCTCGTGTCGCTGGTGGAGGTTGCTCATGCCGTCGGTTCTCGGTCTGCTGGAGGCCCAGGAGAAGAAGGTCCGGGAGGAGGTCGCGCGGTTGCGTGAGGAGGCGGAGCGGGTGCAGGCCGCGCTCGGTGAGGCGGAACGCGCGCTTCAGCGTCTGGTGGATGCCCGTGTGACGGTTGCCGAGGTACTGGCCGAGCCACCTGCCGCGGAACCGGCGCGGACGGCGGTGGCGGGGTCGGTGGCGCCGCACCGGACCGACGGCATGGCGGTGTCGGTCCTGCCGCCGGACTACCAGCGGATCGTGTCGGTGCTGGAGTCGGAAGCGGGCGTGGAGGGCATGCGGTGCCAGCAGCTGGCTGCGGCCCTCGGGCTTGAGGCGGTACCGGCGAAGGTCGAGCGTGTGCGGTCGAAGGCGAAACGCCTAGTGGAGCGAGGATGGGCCGTGCAGGTGCGGCCGGGGATGTTCACCGCGCTCGTGGCGCCGTCCGGTTGAACGCAGCTGGGCGGCGCCCGGCCAGGCGGCCGCTCATGAGCATGGTCATGGACCACCGCACCATGGCCTCGTGCATGACGGGCAGCGTCTCGTAGTCACGCACCAGACGACGCGAACGCATCAGCCAGCTCAGCGTCCTCTCCACCACCCACCTGCGCGGCAGCACCACGAACCCCGCCATGTCGTCGGAGCATCTGACGATCTCCACGGTGAGCCGGCACTTCTCGGCAGCCCAGTCGACCAGCCGCCCGGCATAGCCGCCGTCCGCCCACACCAGGCGGATGGAGAAGTACATCTCGCGCAGCCGCTGCAGCAGCCCGACGGCGGCGTCGCGGTCCTGCACACTGGCCGCGGTCACCGCGACGGCCAGGACCAGGCCAAGGCAGTCCACCACCAGGTGCCGCTTGCGGCCGCCCACCTTCTTCCCGCCGTCCCAGCCGGATGTTGAGCGCGGGATGTTCGCCGCTGCCCGCACCGACTGCGAGTCCACAATCGCAGCCGTCGGGTCCACCGCGCGGCCCGCCTTCTCCCGCACGCGGTCGCGCAGCCGGTCGTGGAACTCGGCGAGCAGGCCCGTCACCTGCCAGCGGCGAGCGAAGGCGTGCAGCCGCCGGTACGGCGGGAAATCCGCAGGCAGGTTGGCCCACTTCACCCCGTTGTCGACCACGTAGCGCACTGCGTCCAGCATCACGCGATGGCGGTAGCCCTCCGGCCGGCCTCTCCGTCCCTGAAACCACGCCGGAACCGGCAGTAACGGCCGGATGACCTGTCACTCCGTGTCCGTCAGGTCCGAGCCGTAACACCGCACACGGTCCGGCCTGTCCGCCGCGTTGCCGAACCTGTGCGCGAGGCAGTCACACGACGGAGACGGTGCGCTGGACTCTTCCGACGCGAGCGCGAAAGACTGCGGCAACAGGGCCTCCTCGTGCTCGTTGGCTTCGAGAACCCCGAACTACCAAGAGGCCCTGCCGTCATGCGCCGACCCCGCCGCGATCACCCGGTCAAGACCCTCGTTCGACCAGACCAGCCCGTTGATCGGTAAGCGGATGGCTTCTCAGGGAACTTGATCAAGCCCTGGCAGCGGGCTGCTTCGCATCGCCGTCCGTGCTCGGGAGCGCGGGGGCGGCACTCGCTGCTGAACTGCGACTGCTCGGCGTTCATCCGGTGTACATGGCGAGTGATTGCCGCCGTGCTTCCGCAACGAACTTCGCACGCAGCGTGTCAGGCGGCGTGGTAGTCGTACGTGCCGCAACTCCCAGGCACGATCTGCTCATCGATGTCGACGAGCACCAGGGTGAGGCGCATGAGTCCGAGACTCTTCAATGACCGCGGGGTCTCCTCGACCAGTCGGCATCCTTGGAGGCCCAGGCGCGGGTCGGGATGACGCAGTTCGCGGACAGCGCCTTCGTGATGGACAAGATCGGCGCCGGTGCCCAAGACCCAGTTAGGCATGTCGGTGAGGTAGGCATCGCGGAGCACGGGGTGCAGGTACACATCTCGGCGGATGGCCTGGAGCCCGTTGTCCTCACTGTGCTGCTCGAGGCTGGACGAGAGCTGCGCAAGCATGGCGAGCTGCCACTTGAGGTGGTCGGCGAGGATGGCCGGGGCATCGGGGTGGAAGAGCCCGAACCTCAGGAAATTCCGCGACGGCATCGCGGTCGGGTGGGACCGCACGTTGCGGAATAGGTCGCGGTATGCCTTGTTCGCCATCGTGATGTCCCACGCCGGATCAATGACGAAGGTAGGCAGCGCGAGCGCGTTCATCATGACGGTGTAGTCACCCAGGAAGGCCGATGAATCCTGCGCGGATGACTCAGTGCGTCGGAGTCTGGTGCGCACCTCCGGCTGCGGGACTCGGCCAGCGGCGTACTGAAAGAGCCGGGCTGTCTGAAACTCAGACATTTCCAGAGCTTCCGCCAAAGCGTAGAGTTTTGCATCCGTCCACTCCTTGACCCGGCCCCGCTCCCAGTTCCCGTAGGCCCGGGCGCTGATGTCCAGCCGCTCGGCAATAGCCTCCTGGCTGAGGCCCAGGTGATCGCGTCTGCCCTTGAGGAAATCCTGCAGTCTCTTGGCTTGCATTTCCGCTGCTACCGACTGCGCAGACTCCTGCTCGCCAGCGTCAAAGTAGGTACCCGCGCGCATGTGCGCTCCCCCTTGATGATGTGGTCAGTGCCCTCCCTGGTACTTGAGGGCACCCCAACCGACTACTGGAACATTTCGGACAATTCCGAGTCGTGGGCAGTGGGCGGTCTGCGAGATGTCACATCGGAGATCGTCACGACTTCGTCCTATCAGCTCTGCGATACGAACTTATGTTCGATCCATCGGCTTGCGGCATCCGCACCCCGGAGAACGCCTCCACCCAGCGATTATCACACCGGGTGTTCAGACGCACCGGTTCTGACACCTGGATCCTGCTACGTGGCGGCGAACATGTCAACGATCGCTTCCCAGTCAGGAAACGATCGTTGAGTAGCGATCCGGAACCGCGTAGTGTTCACGTCAACGGATGCCCACCACACACCCGGGAGCGCCTTGGTGGAACCAAAACTCCCCGAGACTCTGCAGCGCCTCAACGCGCGGACCAGCGAGCAGGGCTTGGAACCGCTTAACGCCCGCCAGCTGTCAGAGCGAACGGCCTTGCCGGAGGAGGTGGTCGAGGCCCTCCTGAAGGGCGACAGTGCGCCACCCGATACGGTAGAAGCGCGCGTATGCACTCGCATCGTGAGGCTCGCGAATGACTACATGACGCGCACCGGAAGCAGGTTGGTTGACCTGATTTCCGCTGTCGTCCGGCACTTCGCACAACAGGGCATCGACATCTCAGAGATGTGGGCGCGTCAGCTCCTCACCGGCAAGAAAGTGCCCAATGTCGCCTATTTGCATGGATTGGGACAATTTTTCCAAGTTGAGGGCGGGGAACAGTTCTTCACCGCGTCTGCTCCCGCAGCCCTCAACCGGGTGCTCCTGGTGGAACTTCGCCGCCTTGAAGGCAGCGAAGCGCAGGACCCCATGGAGGCGCTGATGAAGCGCTACGGTGTCGTCGGCACCGACTTCCGGTTGCATGGACACGGGCCGCTGAACGCTGAACAGCTCGACCGCATCCTTGCAGGCGTCTTCCGCTCCATCTTCCCGACGAGCGAGGACGGCCAATGAACATCAAATCCATGAAGCGGCTCCTGGTTGCCCTCAGTCGGGAGGCCGACAAGAGCATCGATCGGCCGGCGGAACCGCGGGTCGTCATGGAAGCGTTTTGCAGGGCCATGAGCGTGCAGACCGGGCGCCCGATCAAGCTTCTCTTCCGGGCCTTCCCAGCCGATACTCCGGTCACCGGAATGCGTCTTGACTGCGGCGACAACTCACTGATCGTGGTTGAGGAACGAGCAACGCCTGTACAGCAGCTCGTCATCCTGGGACACGAGCTGTGGCACGAGCAGCAGGGCCACTGTGGACATCACGTGGGCGGACTTTCGGCGGCCGGACGTACCCTCCCCGCAGGGGAAGCGCCTGAACTCCTTCAGCGCGCCGTGCAACAGGTCATGGACTCCAGAGAGGTCCCCCACAAGGTCTTCCTTACCGTCGCAGCGCGCGCCGACTCCTCCGACGACCACGAGGCCGACGCCGAGACGTTCGGTCTGCGATTCGGAGCTGAGGTCCGCACATGGATCACCGGACCCTACGCACTGGGCTCGCTCAGTGCATCTACCGTGGAGGGCCGGATCGCCTCCACCTTGACCAACCGCGGGGGCTGACAGCTATGAACCTGTCCGACCTGCACATATCTTATGCGCTGCCCGCTCTGCTCCTGACAGTGGCGCTCATCTTAAAGGTGCCGACCGTTGTCCGTTCCTGGCGGGACCCCGACAAGCGCGCCACCTGGCTGTTTCTCATGTGGGCCTGTGCTGTCTTCTTCTCTGTCGCACCCACGAGCCTGGCGAAGATCAACGACATCTCCGGCGTGCCGAACTTCGCCGCACCATGGACGTACTCGCTGCTCACCGCGTTCTGCGCTTCCTGCATCACCATGATCATCACCTGGCGAGAGGCGCCCTCCGCAAGGCGCCGGACCAAGGTGCGCCGGGTGATCGCGATCTACACCGGCATCGTCGTCGCGCTGTGGAGTACTTTCCTGCTAGCGGATGTTCCCGTTGAACGAGTTTATGACCTTGACACGTACTATGCCAATACGCCGTGGATGCGCGAGCATATCCTGCTCTATCTGATCGCCCACATGGTGTCGGCGCTGGTCGCTGCCGGGATGATCTGGAAGTGGATCCCCGAAGTCAGCTCCGGCTGGCTGAAGTTCAGTTTGTTCCTGCTGCAGACCGGCTACGCACTTGGTCTCGTCTTCGACGTGACCAAGCTCACCGCCGTCGCAGCTCGTTGGAACGGCACCGACTGGGACTTCCTCAGCACGGATGTCGCTCCGCCATTCGCGATCCTCGACGCCACGTTCGTAGGTATCGGCTTTATTCTTCCCGTGATCGGGCCATTCCTGCAGAAATGGCCCCGGGAACAGGCCACTTACTGGGCTCTGCTGCCCCTCGCCCGAGCCATCCGCCACGTTGCTCCCTCCGCAGCCAAGGCCCAAGTCGGCCGCTTCGCACCGCTCGACCTCCGCGTGCTTCAGCGTCAGCAACGCATCGAGGACTGCATGCTCCGGCTGGCCGCCTACTACGACCACGACGCCTACCACCGGGCCTACGCCGTCGCATCCTCCCGGTACGGCGAAAGCCGCGCCCGTGGCTACGCCGGCGCCGTCGCCATTCGTGAAGCCCTCAGCGCGTACCAGGACAGCAGTCCGCGCACATCCAGGGACGAACCCGCCCAGATCGGCGAGGAGATCACCGGCCACCTCCCCGCCATCTCACGAGCGCTGTACCGCCCTCACATCGTCGACAGCATCCGCCAACAAGTTGCGCCCAGCAAAAGAAGCGTGATCTCACATGCCTGACAGATTCACCCGGCGGCGCCCGACCGCTGTCGTCATAGGTGCGAGCGCGGCCGGCTTCCTCGCCGCCTCATCGCTCACCGAGCAGGCTGACGTCCTCGTCATCGACCGAGACATTCTCCCGGAGGGCCCCGAGGTCCGCCGCGGTGTCCCCCAGGCCCGCCACGCACACCTTGTCTGGAGCGGAGGGGTCGAGGCCTTCAACGACCTCCTCCCCGGAGTCGTCGATGACGTGGTGGCCCGGGGAGGCCGTCTCGTCCGCATCATGGGCGACATGGTCAGCAGGGCTCCCAACGAGGTGTGGTTCCGACGCTTCACCAGCACCGACCACTCCAATCTGGTCTGCTCCCGAGCCCTACTCGACGCTGCCCTGCGCGACCGCGTCCTGGCCGACCACAGGATCACGCTTCTCCAGGACACCACTGCTGTCCGTCTGGAGGGCACCGCCGAAGGTGTGACTGGCCTCTGCGTTCGAAAGGGCGACCATGAGGAGACCCTGACCGCCGACCTTGTCGTCGACGCGTCCGGTCGAGGCTCGCACGCCCCCCAGTGGCTCCAGGACCTTGGCCTGCCCAAGGTCACCGAGCGGGAAGTCAACGCTGGCGTCGCCTACGCCACCCGCCTGTACGAAGCACCCCGCGCGGTTACGGGTTCCTTCCCTCTCGTCAATATCCAAGCCAACCCGGCCAAATCTCCGGGTCAGGGCGGCATCATCCTGCCCATCGAAAACGGCCGCTGGATCGTCACCCTGTCCGGCACCCGAGGAGGCGAGCCGACCGGCGACCCCGACGCCTTCGTCGATTTCGCCCTCAACCTCGGCGATCCCGTCATCGGTGATCTACTGAAGAACGCCGAGCCTGTCAGTGACGTCGTCACCACCCGCAGCACAACCAACCAACGCCGTTACTACGAGAAGGTGAAGCCCTGGCCTGACGGATTCATCGTCGTCGGCGACGCGATAGCCGGCTACAACCCTGTCTACGGACACGGCCTGACCGTCGCGGCCCAGTGCGCCGTGGCCATCCGAAATGTCCTGCGCTCTCATCCCGTCACCACACGCGGCACCGCTCAACGCCTCCAGAAGGCCGCCGCCCGCCCCGTTGCCGCGGCCTGGGAATTGGCCGTGGGGCAAGACGCCTTTTACCCGGGAGCCACCGACAATCCGCCCACCCCTGTACAACGCTTTCTGGCCCGATACGTCGATCGCTGCGTGGTAACCGGCTCGAGGAACCCTCGCGCTTTGGGTGCCCTCCTGGACGTGATGAGCCTGCGGAGGCCCCCCACTCGCCTGTTCTCGGTAGACATGCTCTGGCCCATGCTGGTCGGCCGCAAGAAGCCGCACCTCGATGCCCCGCCTCTGCGCGCAGATGAGTGGCAAAGCGCACAGCGCTGATTGAACCGTTTTCATCCTGAATATGTGCAGGTCAGCAGGGCATGGACGGCTTGGACGGCTGTGCCGATGCGGCGGGTGGAACAGCGGGATCGCCGCAGTAGCCGCTACGCCTTGAGTTGAGCGAAGGCGCGTTCGCCGGGGGCTCGGAGTCGGGCGTAGTCGCGGTTGAACCGCTGGTACCGCTGCGGTTGTTCGCTGTAGTGGTAGTACGGCGTGCGGAAGGTGGCGCCGGCGCCCTGGTAGGCGCGGTCCGCGAGGACGAGGATTTGCCGGGTGAGGCAGGCTTGGACGATATCCCCAGAGGGGGCGACCCCCAGTGAGCGCGGGCCGCGGTCAGGTCGTGCTTGCGGTGTTTGTGGGAGTAGTGCGGCTCGTCCGCGGCGATGCGGTCGATGGGGATGAGCGTGCCGTCGACGATGACGACGTCTCCTTCGCCCAGGCCGACGAGTGCCTCCTGCAGGCCGGGCGCCCAGGAGGCCAAGACCTCGAGAGTCTCGTCCACGTACCGCCGGGCGGTTGCGGTGGAGATCCCGAACCCCGCCGCGAGCTGGGGCAGCGTCTCGTTCTTGCGCAGGTGCACCAGCGCCGGCAGAGCCTGGTGGAAACAGCCCAGTTTGCGCCACCGCGTGCCGCGTTCACGCCTTCGGGCATGGATCAGCCATGAGACGTGCTCGACCAGCTCATGCGGGACGTGGAGCGTGGCTCGATAGGGGACCAAGCGAGGCTCCTCGGACAAAGCGTGGTGCGTAGAGAGCACCATCGCAACGACCAAGAGCCTCGCCTCGTCACACCACCCTGCTGAATTGCAGCATCATCCCTACAGGACAGGATGAAAACGGTTCACTGGTGCGGTGCGGGCAACGCCGCCGGAGGTCTGCACCGAAGGCAGGGCCTTGTTCGGAAAGACAGAGATGACCTTCTTCCACAGTGGCCAAGAGCTTGGCGTCGCGGGTCGCGTTCGCACGGTTGTTTACGTGCTGGTAGTTGTCAAGGATCTTGTTGGCCTCGCTGACCGTGACAACGCCCCGAGGGACGGGGCTCGCAGTGGCGAAAGGCTTGTGGGAGTCCGGTGCGCGGTCGTTCCGGAAGGCGTCGCTCGCGCAGGCGGCCAGACTCAGGAGGCGGCCAGCCCGAGGACAGCGGCTGAAGCTCGTGCTACGCAGAGGCGGGGTGCGGTGGTGGGGGCAAGCGGGTACTCCTCAGGAGTGACGGTGGCTCCGAGCAGCCTGCGCCCCCACAAGGGCCTGCTGGCCGCGAATCGCCGGGCTTTTCCGTGAGGCGGGAGACGGCTTGGACGCCTTCCGTCTCTGGCCGTGGCCTGTGTGCAGGGCGGTCAGCGTGGTTGTGGGGGGAAAAAGCTGTGCTGCGGGTACTCGGGCGTCATGTGGTAGCCGTGGTGCTCTGCCTGCTGGGTGGGGAAGGGATCGGCCACCAGGGCAGGGGCGGCGGCAGGTGCTGAGGTTCTGCGGATGGCGAAGCCCTCGGCGACGAGGGCGCACAGGTTCAGGTAGGCCTCGCGGGTCTTGGGCCGCATCAGGTCCAGGTCCACGTCGGCGCCAACCGCCAGGTGCTCGTCGAAGGGAACCGAGACGACCCCGCGGCACCGGGATGAGAAGTGGGCGACGATGTCCTCCACCTTGATCATCCGGCCCTTCTCCCGTACGCCGGAGACCACCGTCAGGCCCCTGCTGACCAGGTCGTTGTAGCCGTGAGCGTTGAGCCAGTCCAGGGTGGTGCTGGCGCTGGAGGCTCCGTCGACCGACGGGGTGGCGACGACGATCAGCTGGTCGGCCAGGTCCAGGACACCGCGCATGGCGCTGTAGAGCAGGCCAGTGCCGGAGTCGGTGAGGATGATCGGGTACTGGCGGCCCAGTACATCGATGGCGCGGCGGTAGTCGTCGTCGTTGAAGGTGGTGGAGATGGCCGGGTCGACGTCGTTGGCCAGGATCTCGAGTCCGGAGGGGGCCTGCGAGGTGAAGGCACGGATGTCCATGTAGGTGTTCAGAGTTGGGATCGCCTGCACGAGGTCGCGGATGGTTGCTCCGGTCTCGCGCCGCACTCGGCGCCCGAGGGTGCCGGCGTCCGGGTTGGCGTCGACGGCCAGGACCTTGTCCTGGCGCTCGCTGGCGAGCGTCGCGCCGAGCGCCGTGGTCACGGTGGTCTTGCCGACGCCGCCCTTGAGGCTGATCACCGCGATCCGGTAGCAGGCGTGGACCGGGGTGCGGATGAGTTCGAGCTTGCGCTGCGTCTCGGCGTCCTCGCGCGCGCCGCCGATGCGGAAGCGTGAGGGGCGGGTTCCAGGGCGGGCGCTGCGCGGCTTGGGCGGGGCACCGCGCAGGAGCCGTTCGGAGGACAGCTCGGTCGCGGCGCTGTGCCCCAGGGGAGCATGCGCCGGGCCGGGAGGCGCCGGATGCGGCGCCGCGTAGGGAGCCTGGTGGGCCGGCTGCGCGGTGGCTGGCATCGCGGCGGGCGCGGCGGGGAGCTGCGGCGGCCAGGCCGCGGCAGCCTGCGCGGGGCCGCCGGTGGGGAACGCCGGTCCCGCAAGGGCGGTGTAGGTAACGGCTGGCGGGTATCCGTATCCGGCCTGAGCGGGAGGCGGTGCGGGTTGCTGGAGCGCGGCCGCGGGAGGCGGGCCTGGGGAGGCCGGGGGCGGTGACGGCATGGTCTGCGCCGGCGCGGGTTGCACCGGCTGCTGAACGGGCCAGGGTTCGGGCTTTGTGGGCACGAAGTCCTGCTGCGGGTGGGGAGCGGGCGGGTTGACTGCGGCTGGCGCAGGGGCGGGAGCGAGTTGGGGGGTGGCAGCCTGGCCGTACCAGGCCGGGCCTGTATAGGTGACGGCGAAGGGCCCGTGGTCGGGAGCGGCGTCGTCGCCGTTGATCGGCTGGCTCTGTACGCTCGGGACCCAGCCCGCGTCTCCCCCTGCCGGCTGGCTGTGCATTGCTTGCTTGCCTCCTGATCTGAGCAACTACCGGGTGGGCTGTGCTGTTCGCGGCGTCGAGCCTGGACTTGATGCGGGACTAGGAGGTGAGCGGCATCGCGGATCCGGCGCTCTGGTCGGCCCCCTCGACCGCGGGACTACGGCTGCTTGCTCACGCCCGCCTGCTGCAATGTCTCCCCTGCTGGACGGTTGGTTCGGTGCGGTCATGGCCAGCGTGCCCAAGGACTCACGGGTGATCGGCGTGCCGGAGCGCTTCTTCCCGCCGGGAGGAACACCAGTTGAGATCGGCTCCCGCCCGCTGCCACTGAGGAGACCAGATGGCCGTCAAGTCCGCCGTACGCGTGAGTGGGTTGGGCGGTGCCACGCAGGCCAGTTGGCACTCCGTGGTCCAGGACTGGGAGGTACGCGACGGCGCCGCAGGCTGGACGTCACCGCGGGCATCGTCCGGATCGAGCTGCTGTGCGCGCCCTCGGTGTGGGCGTCGCTGTTCACCCGGTGCGCGCATCGGTACGGCACCGCGCACTTCGCCGACGGCATGGAGCGGCCGGATGGCACTGGGCTCGCGCGCGTGAAACTGTCCGGGCTGGAGATCGCGGAACTGATGGACGTGGCGGCTCGCCGGGGCCGCTGGTGGAGCCGAGAAAACCCTCCCGGCCGGGCGCTGTGCCGCACCATCTACCGGGCCGCCACCAGCGTCGACCGGCTGGGACCGGGTCATGCCGACAGGGCGGTCCCGCCGATCACATTCACCGTAGGTGCCCGCCCCTGACAACCGCCCCCGCATATCCGGATGTTCCCGCTGGTTCCACTTAAAACTGCATGGGTCCGCAGGACTTGGTTGAATACAGGTCGCTGAACGCTTCTCATCCTGTGGTTCGTGGGTGATGGCGGCTGGTGGTCGGGGGCCGTAACGCGGCAGGGCTTCTGGTCGTTGCGGCTGGTGATCTCACTCGCCAACGTCCCGACACAGGAGTCCTGTTGGTCCCGTATCGAGCCATGCTCGACGTCCCGCACGAGGTCGTGGAGCACGTTTCCTGGCTCATCTACGCCCGAAGATGTGAGCTGAACTCCCGCTGGCGCAAGCTGGGCTGCTTCCGGCAGGCCCTGCTGGTCCTGGTGCACCTGCGCAAGAACGAGACCCTGGCCCAGGCCGCAGCGGGGTTCGGCGTCTCCACCACCATCGCCGACCGGTATGTGAGCGAAACGGTCGACCTCCTCGCCGAGCGCGCCCCGAGCCTGCACGAAGCCCTGCGCGAGCTGCCGCCGGAGGGGTTCGTCATCCTCGACGGCCCCCTGATCGCCACTGACTGGGGGCACCTCCCGGCCGAAGGCCGGGAGACATCGCTGCGGACGAGCCGTACTACTCGCAGAAGCACCGCCGCCACGGGATGAACGTGCAGGTCATCGCCCACCCGGACGGCACCCCGCTCTGGTTCTCCCGCGCGACACCAGGACGCACGCACGACCTGACCGCAGCCCGCGCCCACGGTGTGATCCAAGCCCGCCTGTCCCGTCAGCTCCTCGTCCTGGCCGACCGCGCCTACCAAGGTGCCGACGCGACCGTCCGCACCCCCTACTACCGCCACCACGACCTGCCCGGGCACCACCAGCAGTACAACCGGGACCACGCCCGGCTGCGCGCTCCGGGCGAACGCGCCTTCGCCCGCCTCAAGCAATGGCGGATCCTCCGCAAGGCCCAGTGCGGCACCAACCGCATCGGTCGCACGGTCACCGCCGTTCACGCCATCGAGATCGCCTGGCGCTCAGGATGAGAAGCGTTCGCTGACGGCTGGTCGTGGCGGCCTGCACGGCAGTAGAGACCTATACCACTGCCATGCCATTTTGCGCGATATGCCCGCTTCTACGGGTGAGCGCACCGCCAATCCACACGGCGGGCGGCGACCATGTATCGACATTTTACTACGTCAAGCACGTGAAAAATTCCACACACTTGACGGACAGCAACAAGAGCGAATACCCCGAAAACCGCGCCTTCCACCACAAGATCCAGTTCTCTGTTCACGATCCGTCACAGGAAAAGGGTCTTCCGGAAGAGGGTGTTCCTGGTCACTCCCTATACGCCCAGGTAGAGATCTTGTAGACGGACCAACAGCACCAACTGCCCTGGCTGGCGTGCTGATTTGGCGCAACGGGGAGGAATTGTGGGCATCAGCATACGTAGTTCACATCAGCGCAGGGAGCGCGACCGCACGAACGCGGTGCTCCATGCCCTGCTCCAGCTCGGCCCCGGCCCGCACAAGTCGAGCGAGATCACCGCCCGGACGACCATGGGGCAGGAGGAAGTGCGGCGCCGACTGCTCCAGCTCTTCAAGGCGAAGGTCTGCTACCGGCCGCGCTCCGGGTACTGGGAGCTGCGCTCCACCCCTGCCGCCCCGACCGACACCCCGGGTCTCGTGCATCCCAGCGCCACTCCCCTGCTCGACGCCGCCCTCCTCCTCAAGAGCCTGCACAGCCGCACCGAGCACGCCGTGCTGCTGCACACCTACTCCCCCATCACCGGCGAACGCCTGTGCATCGGCGCCGCCGGAACCCACGACGTGCGCCTGCGCCGCGAACTGGCCTTCACTCCCCGGGCCGTAGACCGACTGCGCCGGGCTCCCCTCGATTCCGACGCACCGGGTCTGGTCATGCTCGCCAACCTCGCCGGCCACGACGCCCCGCTACGCGAAGACCTGCGGCAGATCCGGTCCACCCAGGTCGCACTCACCAAGGCACCCCTGCCCGGCTGGATCCTCGTCTCCGTTCCGGTCCGCCGCCTGCCCGGCGCTCCGGCAATGCCCGGTGCCGAGCCCCACGTGGTCGCCGCCGTCAGCATCTTGGCCCCCGACCACGCGCACGGCGATCCCCTGGTCGCCTACGGGCGGCTGATGCGCAACGCCGTCCAGACGGCCATCGAGTCCAGCGTCGTCATCACCCACCCGCAGTTCGCTGTCGCCCAGGCCGCGTGCCCCCGCCCCGGGCCGCACGCCGGCCCTTTCGACGTGCGCACAGCGGTCCGCGCTGGCGGGCGCGTACGCACGTAGGCCTCGACGCAGGCCACAACCAGCCAAGGAGGATGACGTGTCAGTCACGAACGGCAGACCCCCGAACGGGGAGCACCCGATGACCTAGCTCCCAACGGCCCCGGTGTTGTCTGCTCAACACCCGGGCCCGGCCTCGCGCCCGATGTGGTGTGCCACCACCTCATCAACCGCCAGCCCATCGTCATCGCCCGACCTGCCAGTCGAGCGAGTCCCGGCTTCTCCGCTTTGGAAGGTCCGGGCGAAATCACTCCCACTCCGGAGCTCGCGCCCCTGCCAAGGGGCTTCGACGTTCCACAACAACACCGGGAACGGATCGCGTTCATGATGCAGCAGACGGCTGCCGCTTGTCACCCACCCCTGTCCGAAACGTCTAGTTATGCCCTCTCCTCGGACCTGCTTCACCTCCCTCCGCACAGCAGTGCGCGGTGTGGTGCCGCAGCACCTCCGCGACCCCCGAGGGTGGGCTCCACCTTTGCCCCACGGCCCTCCGCAGGGGCGATGTGATCATGGACACTGCGATAGCCGTCCTCCCCGCAGCAACCACACTGCCAGTACCCGCACCCCGCCACTCCCCCACCGCGAGCACAGCCGCGCTCACGTCCCAGCACGCGTACCTGACGCAGCGGCAGACGAAGCCCTCCGCGCCCACCCGCCTCGGGGCTCCGCCGCCGCGCACCGGGCTCCTCGCCCCGCTCCCGCCGCTCTCCGCACGGATGCACAAGCTCCTCGTCCTCGGCGACCAGGAGGCCGCGTACGCGACAGGCAACCTCCAGCGCGGAGGGAAGAACACCGCCGCGTCCGACCACGCCTGGGCCATCACCCGCGCCATAGCCGCCGACGCCGTCCGCGCCGGATGGAACCGCGCCGCCTTCGTCCAAGTCATGCTCGACGGCCCCTACAAGGCCGGCCAGCACGCCCGCATCCTCCAACACCGCCGCGGCTACGACAAGGCCGCCGCATGGCTCCAGAGGGCCTGGGACGGCGCCCAGCAGTACGTCCACTCCACCGACCCACTCACCACCCGCCAGGACTTCCACGCCGCCCTGGCCGCCTTCCGCGCACGCATCGAATGCACCCCGTGGAAGGGCATCACCGGAAAGACCGACCTGCGCAACCTCATCGCCCGCATGGACATCTGCTCTCAGAGCGGGAGTTGGGACCACACCGTCTCCGAACGCGACCTCGCCGAGAGGATGGGCTGCAGCCGGACCACCGCCCACAACTCCAACCAACGCCTCCTCGCCACCAAGATGCTGCGCCAGCTCGACAACGGCTCCCCCACCGAAGGCGCCCGCTGGATGCTCATCTCCCGACTGCCCTCCACCACGTCTCACCACTGGTCCACCCCCAAAGGGCCGGAGGCTGGGGGGGCCATGAGTGGCCCAGCCGTGAGACAGACCAACACCAACGCCAACCTCGACTCCAGGACGGCAAGCCGCCTGATGCACCTTGATGCCTTCGCCCACCACGGACTCGGCGGCAGCGGACTCACCATCCTCGCCTCCCTCGCCGAGCAAGACGGACAAAGCCTCACCGAGCTCCAGGCCAGCGCCTCCATATCCCGCCCCACCGCCTACCGACAGCTCAGCAAGCTCAAGAACCTCGGCCTCGTCCGCCACGAAGGAGAGCTCTATCACCTCTCCCCCACCGCCCTGGAAGGCACCGGAGCGCCGACGCAGCACTGCACCGACCCCGTGACCAGTTGGACCGAGACCGCCGAGCGCCTGGGCACCGCCGGCACAGCAGAACGACGCCGCCGACACCACGAGGCCCAACGAACCCACTGGCGTCACGAACAAGTACGCATCGCCGAGCGCCGCCGCACCGCACAGCAGTCCCCCCTCCCCCACCCTGCCGTGGCCCTGCCCCAGTATGTGCGTGCCGACGGCTGCGCCATCAATCCTGCCACTGGCGAGATCATCCCGAGGCTCTACGCCGCTACGGACGGACGGTGGGTATGGGGATGAGCCGACAGTCAGACGATCCGAGTCAGCATGCTGGGCACTACGGCAGGCGGTCACGACAGGTAATAGGCGCTAAGGCAATCAGTCATTACCCTGTGGCATGGCCAGCACCAGGCAAGGCCGAGAAGCGCCCTGAAGGGCCACCTAACGGCCCGAGTACCCCAGACGACAGATCGCCCCGACGGTGACCTGACAGGCCGCCAGGCGGGAATTCCGGCAAAAGTGCAGGTCAGGGCATTGGGAAACGCTGAATGAGTGCGCCATTTGGGGGAATTGCCCTTTTGCTGGCAAGGAGGATCAGGAACTAGACCCGGGGCCGAAAGAGCTTGCCGGACCACGTCGACGCGCGAGCCACAGGCCTGCGAGCCACCTGCTCGCGCCGACCTTGCGAGCCTTCGTTGTGGTCAGAGATCACCGCGCGGAGAGGCGTCAGCAAGGTCGCCTGAGAGCCCACATGCCAGCAGCAGTCGCGTACGCCAAGGGCCTAGCTGCGCACTGAGAGCGAGATGAACTCGCCTTGCCTGCCCGGGGGATGCCGATACCGGTCCCCCTCATCCGCTCCAGATCGCCGCATACCTGGTGCTTCAGCAGGGGGCAGCGCAAGGGCAACAGCCACTGCGGCACCGCGGGGAGAGCACTTGGTACTTGACGTTTGTTCCCTTCCATCCACTACATCGCCAGCTGATCGGATTCCCCGTCGCTGCCTCGGCTCATCGACGACTTGGGAGGCGCTGAGTGCAGCGCGAGCACCGGGCTGTCACCTGAGATTTCCTGAGATCCACACGCTGCCTCAGGTAGTCGTGTGCAAGGTCCGACGCGCAGATGTCTACACCATGCTCTCCACTGTCTTCGTCCATTGCGGCACGAAGCGGTTGAGTGTAGCTGCGGCTGCCGCCCTTGTGTTCCTGGGATTCATAGCATGAAACAGTCCCGCCCATGCCGCCACGTCGCGTCTACAGCAACACGCTGTGGACTTCCCCGACCTCCTTAAACCCAAAGACAGTCGCCTGAAATGGCACTGCTAGGGCACGCCCGATGCCTAATCTGCAGTAGCTCTCTACGAGGACTTGAGACTCTGAACGTGCCCGTTGCCCTCGATGAGAGGCAACCCTTGAGGTGAAAATGCTGCACAGATGACTTGCGCGCTCGGGCGAGACAGCCCTTGCCGACCGCTCTCCTTAACTGACACGCATTCTGGCGGCCAGGCCACCTTGCAACAGCATATCGAGGAGTCACCCGACAACTGCACCTACCTCCAGCCCGAGATTCAAAGGGTAGGTCCGCCTTAAGCGAGCCAAGGCTGCCTTGACTCACGCACCAGTGCCAACCTGTGGAGGGAGCGACGAGAACAGTCGGAACTCAAGGCAGCAGCGGCAATAGAGAGAGTCTGCCTGATGGAATCTGCCATCGGGCGCGATTGGCTTCCTGCCCCCCCCCCCGGTCGCACCGACGTCCTGAAACCATGTCCATCCTCACTACTTGGTTGCATTACAAGTGGGCCCAGAGTCAGCCCTAGATCGCTACCTGGTGGACCGCCAGGCTAGACTCAAAGGGCCACCTTGTCCGGCCTCGACGAGGCTACTCTGGGAGGCTTGAGCGTGATCGATGGCAAGCCTCCTCGGAACGGCGTGAACCATCGCAGCCCAGCACCTTGGTGGCTTCTGACCTGCAATAATACTGAGGAGCAGGGTCGATACCCATCAGTAACAAACACCGAAACAAACACGACAACAAACACGATACAATGGGCGCTGACAACCAGGCAGACATGTGTGTCAACACACATTGGGACATGTGGTGCCATCTAGGACCAGCTATGCGACGCCACATTCAGGTAGCCATACACTTCTTCTCGTGTACTGTCTCGCCTGCATCTACGCAGGTTAGATCGCATGCAGGTATAGGTCTGTCAACCCATCGATACATGCGCAGCCTTGCGCAGGTTGCAACTCCGGTGAGGCGGCCTGTTTGTGCGCAGGTATGTGCGTGTGCTTGCTCGCATGGGGGCAGACGGGCGTCCAGGCAAGTTGAGGTTCTGGCTGTAACACATGGGTTGCTGCCTTCTATATCGTTTGTGTGGCTACATGCCGGCGTGCACGCAGGAAAGCACGATGAGGTGCGTGTTATGAAACGTGTAGATCAGCATGCCTTTACGTCCGCGCCCAAAAAGGCAAGGCGTCATGTGCCAGCGTGCGTTTATCTGAAGGCTGAATCTGATGGGTTCCTACACGGGTGCCTGCACGCGTGTTGCACTGTTGGCGCGCTTGGTGGACTGCATGTGCGAACCAATGCGGTCTCAAGCGCATATACACCCGTTGAACGACTCGCGCCTCTTAATGTAGACCAGCCTGTTTCATGTTCCTCCTGCTTGTTCGCGTACCCCTCTGTATCTATGAGTGCAACTGTTGATGCGTACAAGCGTGTTGCAAAACTCGCCCTAGCGCATGCATGAGGGGGGCGCTGCACACGTGGGAATGTGAAGGTGTCACGGCAGGTGGATAGGGCTGCGTGATCACGTGCCCTCAAGAGCACTGGCGAGTTGGCGTGGTCACAGGTTGCTACGCCCGTAGGGCGGGGCGTTAAGAGGGGCGGTGATCCACAGGCTAGACAGCTTGCGGCACCGTGTGTAGCCTCACTCTTCGATCTTGCAGGTCAACCTGCGTGTTGCCACGCGGGCAGACCTGAAGGTCTGCAATGATGCGGGTGCCCATACGAGCCTCGCCCACCGTTGAGAAGTGAGCCTGCCCCCATGACTTTTCCCGCCGTCGATCTAGGAATCGACTACGACCAGTTCGGAAACGTCTTCATGTTCGGCAATGGCAAGGGTGGTGTAGGGAAGACCACGCTGAGCGCCAACGCCGCAGCCAAGACTGCGCGTCAAGGGCTGCCTACCCTTGCCATCGACATGAACGGCCAGGGCAACATGCACCGTGACCTGGGGTATGGGGAACAGGACCAGGGCAAGGCATTCGCCGAGTCTATGGCTGAGGGCAAGCCCCTCGTGCCCCTCACGGGGGTCCGCGAGAACCTCGACGTGATCGTCGGAGGTCCGGAGATTCGAAAGATCAACGGGATCGTCACGGATGTCGCGCGCACCGACGGCTTCATGGCGGCCTACATGAGACTGGCCGTGTGCCTGGCGCCGCTGCTCCCTCGATACAAGGTGATCTTCCTGGACACTCCTCCGGAGAACCCTGACCTGCTACGTCTGTGCCTCCTTGCGGCTAGGTACGCCGTTGTGCCTGTGAAGTACGACGCGGCATCTCTCGATGATGGCCTCAAGGACTTCGGCCAGGCCTTCAAGATGGCCGTTCAGGTCAACCGGCAGTTGAGGATCCTGGGAGTCGCCCACTGCTTCTCCCCTCGGGGCTCGACCAAGATCCACAGGGAGATCGAGAAGCGCTCACGCAAGGTCCTGGGCAAGCATGCATACGTCTTTCCTCAGGCGGTGGGGCATTCGTCCACAATGGCCGGTCTGATCCGAGACCGCGGAAGGACTGCATTCGAGCTCAACCTGGAGCGGGAGGGCGGCGCCAGAGGCATCCCCGAAGCGGCAGAGCACTTGTCCAACGACTACGAGGTCCTCGTGACGCAGATCTTTCAGCGTGCAGCCGAGTTTAGGCAGGCCGCCTGATGTCGGAGGAGGCAGTTGTGGCAACCAAGGACACCGAAGAGCAGGAAGCTCCTGGAGAGCTGGAGGATCTCTTCGACGCACCGGACGCCGGTGCAGACGATCCGTTCAGCAGCTGGGGGGCCACCCCTGCGCCGAGCGTGGCGCCAGCTCCTGCTGCTCGCCCTGTACCAGCCGTCGTTCCTGCTGCGCCACCGCAGGCTATGGTCGCTCCGATCGACGAGCAGGGGAGCGATGATGCCGAAGCCCGCAATGGGCAGAGCGGCTTCCGAGTGAGCCAGGAGGTCGCCGACCGGCTCAAGGAATACCGTCAGGCCAACGATCTGACGGTCACCGAGGTTGTAATCGAAGCCCTCGACTACGTCGCCGAGGATGTGCCGGGTGTCATGGCTCGTGCCAAGATGCCGGCTCGGGTGATCCCGAAGCGCAGCCGCTTCGCCGCCAGGGGCAGCAAGGGTCCCCTGAAGGGGACAGGACCTGTGCAGCGCTGGTGGCAGCCGACAAAGGGGGACAGGCAGGTACTCCTTGAAATGGCAACCGAAGCGAGCGTGAGGGACTCACCAGGCGTACTCATCGCGGTCGCCCTCAATGAGTTCCTGCCTGGGGGGGCGATGTACATCGCAGGACAGCTCCGGCCACAGCTCGAGGCAGACCCGAAGTTCCAGGTACCGTCCGAACTCGCTCTCTCTCGCACGTACGGAGTCACCCGCGAGACAGCTCGTAAGGGCCTGCTGCAGCTACAGGTCGAAGGGCTGATTCCGGTCGAGTAGCCCCACCCTGCCTCTTGGTGAGTGCCGAGGCGGACAGGTGCGCGACTGGAGGGGCTTTGACCGACTAGCTACTCCTGTGGTCGATGGCTACACTCTTACCGATACCAGACACACCGGGGCCCCCGCTCTTGCGGGGGCCCCGGTGTTTGTTGAACTGGGTGCTTACTCAGCCGCGGCTGCTTGAACCCGGCGGCTGCGGCGCTGACGGTGCGCGATCAGGTCCGTGGGCGGCAGGACAGGCGCCTTACGCATCGCTGCCTTCCGCTTCAGCGCCTCCTGGTGCTCCTCGACGGCGGCCTGGTAGCGCTCCTCGAAGTCTTCGACATCCAAGTAGAACGACTCGTCCATGTGTCGAATCGCATCTTCCGCCTCCGCCGGCGTGGTGAAGCCCGCCACCTGCGGGTTCAGCTGGTACACACCCTGTCGCTCCTTCCAAACGATCCGAGCAAACTGAAGATGTTGGAGACTCAGGCCGACAGCTGAGCGCTTCATTCCCAGCGCCGACGCGATGTCCTCCTGGGTGATGACGATGCGGCCGCCCGGCTCCTGCACGCCCAGTAGAAACAGCATCACGCGGAGTGCTGGACCAGGAACACTGGGGACATAAGCGAAAGCGTTGGGAGACGTCCAGAGTTCCGGAGCGCGCTCCTCGGCAGGTTGAGCTGTCATCTATCCCTCCGACGCTCTGGGCTTCTTTGGTGCCCTGTTGGGAAGCATGAGCTGTGTGAACTCCTCAGGGACAGCCGGGTCTTCAGCCAATTCCTCGATGAGCTCGAGTTGATCCACTTTCCGTGTTGCAGGCTTCCTAGTCGCCGATCGACCGGGTTTCTCTACCTCAATCGTCCCACCCCTAAGCGCGACCTGTGGGTTCAGCTGGTAGAGGCCTCGCTGAACCATGTGGACGAGTCCGAGGCCGAAGAGACGACCGATGGCCCTGTTCACGTGTACTCGGTTGAGCTGGAGGGCGTGGGCGATCTCCTTCTGCGTCGCCCTGATCGTGCCCCCTGGCTGCTGGCTCCCCATCAGGTAGAGCAGGGACCGAAGGCATGCGTTGTCGTCATGAAAGTAGATCGCCATCCACTTCAGGAACTCCAGGCTGTCCATGCTGAAGGCACCGCCGAGAAACCCCACGCTGGTGGGGTTCTTCTCCACGATCGCGCGATGGCCTTCAGGCAGCTTGACGATCGTGGCAGGCCTCGTTCTCGGGACTCCGCGAGGCCTGCGGTACGAGCTGGGTGCAGGTGCGTTCCGCTTCGGCTTTGGCGCTGCCTCTCTATCGGGAGCCCGCTGCCGCTGCGGGTCCTCGGAGGGGAGTGCTGACATGGGTGCATGTGCTCCTCATGATCGATACCAGACGAAGAGCACCCTATCCAGCGCAACTATAAGTGGCAAAGACGCCATGCATAGTGGCATCCCGCGTGTCGAATGTAGCCCCTGAGGTACCTACCCGACTCTCATGCAAGGCGTCCCGACTGAGTCTAGATCGCCAGTTCGAACCATGGGCACCTTGTGCTGCTTCGGCCGCACCACGGACCTCCCTCGCCCGTGATGCAACTATATGTTGCAAAACCCTTTCCGATGACTCGCGAGAGGCTACGTTGGCGGGCCGATATGTTGCCTGGGGCGTACCTTACCCATCAGTAACACCCCTCTGACCTGCAACGATGCGGAGCCCTAGCTCTTATATCGTGTGCGCGCGCGTGATACCTCACCACGGTATCCACGTCAAGCACCAACCTGCTGCATCTCAGACAGCGCTTCACCACGCACTGCTTCCTCGCACTCGTATCCCCACCCATGGACGACCGTAACCACTGCTCGTCACCTCCACGCCGCTGAACTTCTTCAGGGTGGCGCACCCCTATGACCCACCAGCCGCTACTTCGAGCCGACCTTTATCAGGCCCACGTGCCCAAAGAGGGCGCCCAGCGCCCAAGTGGTGCGTCGGCGACGTTAGGAGCCGGCGCAAGGCTTGTGGGCTGGTCCAGGCCAGGCCGGCAAGGGCCTGGCCTGGGGGTCTGGGGGCCTACTCGCCCAATGCAGTTGCTTTAATCCGGACCTGTGCCCCCTCCCACCCCTCGACCTGCACCACCGAAAGTCCGCCACGACGATGCGGTGCGCCGACGGAACAGGCGCGCGTATGTTGCAGCAACCCTCTCCCGGTCTCAGCCGCACTTCCTGTCTTGAAGGCCCCAACGGAACCGCTCGCCGCCCACGGCGAACGACCACCCCGGCGGGGCACCGCAAGCCCGCCAGGGCTGAGGAGCTACCGCCCCCCGCTCGCCCATGTCTCCAGAGCGCAAAACGCCGTTGACCTGCACTGGTCTGCCAGCCTGTCGAGTACTCTTGGGCTTCTTCGTCTGGTTGAGGATCCAGCGGCCAGGCTCGACGGTGTTCCGTCCTGCGCGGGTTCTGAACACTGACCATCTGTTGGGCTTCTTGATCGCTCGTGGGCAGTTCCGGTTCCGGCGGGCCTGAAGTAGGCAGCTGCGTGCCTCCTGGGCCGCTTCAGTGAGGCCCCGCGTCAGTTTCGCAGCAGTGGCTGCGGCTTGCGATGGGATCCTTCGGTGGACGATGCGGATGCACTTCAGGTAGGAGATGCGGTCGGCGTCGAGGGGCGGACCGACAACGCGGCTGCATGAGCGAACTGACGGATCGCGTGGTGAACGGCAAGGTAAGCCCAGAGTACTTGCCGGATGCCTTCCGGGGTCCGCGACCTGATCGGACCATTGAGGTTCTTCAGCGGTGCTGCTCCAGGGTGAGGACGACTTGAACGATTGATGTGAGCCGGTTGGGGCTACAGCGGGCGTGACGGAAGATCCGCCAGTCCTTCAGGCGGGCGAAGGCACGCTCGACGGGACTGCGCAGGCGGGCGTGTGTGCGGTTGACGGATTTCTGGTGCACGGTGAGGTCGCGTCCGCAGTGCCGTTTGAATGGGGTGCAGAAGGTGCCGCCGGCTCCTTCGTAGGCCTTGTCCGCGAGGGCCGGGATCCGCAAGCGCTCACACACGGTGACAATGCGGTGGGTACGGGCGGCGCGGTGATGTCCACCGTGCGGCCCGGTAGCGCCAGTGAGTACCAGATCAGCTCGCCGGCCGGGCCGGTGACAGCCTGGATGTTCACGCCGTGCTGCCGGGCCTTGCCGGAGTAGTCGCCGTCGCCGACCCGGTCGCACTCGGCGATGGTGCCGTCCACCAGCATGCAGCCCGGCCTGGCCCGCCGCAGGGCGCGGGTGAGGGAGGGAGCCTCGTCCGCCAGCAGTGCGGTCACGCTGTGTACGTAGATGTGGGCGGTGGCTTCGCTGATGCCGAAGCCTGCGGCGACCTTGGCGAGGGTGGTGTGCTCGCGCAGGTGGACCAGGACGACCATGGCCCGTTGGGAGGGGCGGAGCTTGCAGCGGCGGTCACCCGCGCGGGTGACGATGAGCACGGTGACCCACTCCACCAGCGCGTGCGGCAGGTCGAGTGCGGCAGGACAGGTCGGCAACGAGACACCTTGGCTGGCGAGTTGAGACGTCAGACACCTCGACCAACCGCCCGGGGGTCTCGCTCGTTACGCGGCCCTGCCCGTCACCCGTTCATGGCCACGCTGAAGAACCTCATTGGGGCCAAAGTGGTTCTTGATCTCGTCGAAGGCCAGCTCAATCTCCCAGCGCTGCCGGTAGAGCGCGACCAGCTCGGCCGCCGAGTATTGCTCGGAGTCCAGCAGCGTCGTGCCGAGGGAGGCGACCTTGTCGTCCTTCATGAAAGTTCCGTCGGCGCACCGCATCGTCGTGGCGGACTTTCGGTGGTGCAGGTCGAGGGGTGGGAGGGGGCACAGGTCCGGATTAAAGCAACTGCATTGGGCGAGTAGGCCCCCTGCCGGGGTCGGGGGCAGCGCCCCCGCCATGCGGGTCCAGGGGCCGCTTGGCCCCTGGCGGGGTCCAGGGGCAGCGCCCCTGGGATGTACGGTCCGCAGGCAAACCGTCAAGAGACGTGCTGATTTCAAGCCTTCTGATGCTGTCCATCAACCACCTCAGGTCCGCAGTGCGGACCACAGCAACAGATCCATCCT
Source organism: Streptomyces shinuiensis (assembly GCF_043660855.1). Taxonomy (NCBI): domain Bacteria; kingdom Bacillati; phylum Actinomycetota; class Actinomycetes; order Kitasatosporales; family Streptomycetaceae; genus Streptomyces; species Streptomyces shinuiensis. Next base: position 70,511 of record NZ_JBIHML010000002.1, read on the forward strand.
TCGTTGGTCCCGCTCGACGGGATCGCCCAGCTCAGACCCGTTTTGGGCCTCTGCCACCGTCGAGCATCGGTTGCTGGCGGCGTAGGAGGAGCCTCTCTTAGTCCTTGATCGTTCTGCGCTGCCCACCGGACGTGGGGAGTGTGGACGTGAATCAGTACGGGCGGCGAGCGCAGCAGCATTGGCAGGAGTTCCGGCCCGGGCGCATCGCGGAGATCGATGACCCCGAGGCGTTCTTCACTGAGCTGGGCATCGATGTCCAGGACGAGGTGCGGAGCCGTTGGGCCGCGGAGCGTGTGACTGCGCCTGCGGTGGCGGGGGAGTCCTATCTCGAGCGTGCCGGCCGTCTGCAGCAACTGCGGCACGAGGCTGAGGCTCAGGTACTGCGCGAGCTCGTGCTCCTCCCGGCCGAAGACGACGTCGACCTGGCCGACGATCCGCACCTCAGCGAGGCCGAGGTGGCCGAGGAGCAGTGGCGTGAGCAGCATCTACACGACCTGCTGGCCGGGCGCAGTAGGCCGGGGGACTTCAGCGCTTCGGAGCGTGAACGGCTGCGGGCTGGTGCTCCGGCCCGGCTGCTGGAGCTGACCGGTCTCTCGGATGAGGCTCTTGGCCGTCAGGGGCTGCTGTAAATGGCGGGCCAGGAGGGGGCGTTCCGCCCCGAGGACCAGAACGATCTTGCTCCGGCCGCGCCGATGGCCCGGCTGGAGGCGAACCTCGCCGCGCTGCGCGTGCTGCGGCTCATCCAGGGCGAGAACCGGGAGGCGACCGACGAGGAGCGCCGGGTCCTGGCCCGGTGGTCGTCGTGGGGTGCCCTGCCGAACCTGTTCGCCCCCTCGCGGGAGCGGACGAAGAGTCACCGGGAGAAGTACGAGGCGGCGCAGGCGGAGCTGCGGGACCTGCTGAGCGAGACGGAGTACCAGGCCGCCCGGCGGACCACGCTGAACGCGCACTACACGGACGCGGCGTTCGTGAAGGTGATCTGGCGGGCCTTGCAAGCACTCGGGTTCAAGGGCGGCCGGGTGCTGGAGCCGGGCTCCGGGGTGGGCACGTTCATCGGGATGGCTCCTGAGGGGGCCGAGATGACCGGTGTCGAGCTCGACCCGGTGACTGCGGCGATCAGTCAGGCCCTGTATCCGCAGGCCCGGATCCTGAACGAGGGCTTTGAGAAGTCGAGGGTCAGGACCGGCGAGTACGACGCCGCGATCGGAAACGTGCCGTTCCATTCCGCACGGCTGACGGACCCCCGTCACAATCCCGGCAATTTTCCGATGCATGATCATTTCATCATCAAGGCCCTGGAGGGTGTGCGGGTCGGGGGAGTGGCCGCGTTCATCACCTCCACCGGCACGCTCGACAAGTCCTCCAAGGCCGCCCGCGCCGAGATGGGCGAGCTCGCCGACCTGGTATGCGCGATCCGGCTGCCCAACGGCGCCCATGCCGCAGCCGCCGGCACCGACGTGGCCACCGACCTCTTGGTGTTCCGCCGCAAGGCGCCCTCCCACAAGAAACAAGGCGCCGTCTTCGCGAAGACCGAGGAGGTGAAGACCGAAGACGACAAGCGGATGGACGTCAACGAGTACTACCAGGCCCATCCGCGCAACGTCCTGGGAACCCTGATCCCCGGCCGGGCCCGCGGCGGCAAGCACCGCCCAGAGGTCCGCGCCCGCGGCGGCGACACCGCTGCCGCCCTGAACAGGGCGCTGGAGCGGGAGATCGCGGCCGCCGTTGAGGCTGGCCTCGTCATGACCGAGAACCCCGCACGGCGCGAGGAAGAGATCCAGGGGCCCGGCGCGCAGGAGCTGTTCGGGGAGAACGCGGAGCGGTTCGACGGGCGGATCATCGAGCTCGACGACGGGAGCTTCTGGTCGGCGCGACTGGAGGACAGCGAGCCGCACCCCTGCCCCAAGACCCAGCGCGACGAGCTCAGGGCGCTGCTGCTGATACGCGACGCGGTCTCCGAGCTCCTGGACGCCGAGACCTCCCCGGATGCCGATGACGCCTGGTTGACCTTCCTGCGCTCGACCCTGAACGCGCACTACGACGCGTATGTCGAGAAGTACGGGGCGGTCAGCCGGTTCACCCGGCAGGAGCGCACCCGCAAGCTCACCTGGGACGACGTGCCCGAGGAGCTGTCCGAGCAGCTGATGGACGCGGCCCTGGAGGTGACGGGCCGGCTCGGCTCGAAGCAGCAGGCCGCCATCGACAATCTCGGCGACGGCGTGATGACCGAAGCCGACCTTCAGGTCCTGCTCGGCTGGGATGCCACCAAGGCCCCGGCCGCGCTGCGCGAGGCGCTGGCCGAGGTGCAAGCGGTGCGCGACGAGATGCGCGACACCGGGAAGCTGAAGGTCTGGGCGCGGGTCCCGCCGCCGCAGGGCGGCTTCGCCGATGACCCGCACGCGCCGCTCGTCTACGCGCTCGAGGACTACGACGAGGAAACCGGCACCGCCCGCAAGTCCGAGATCTTCACCCAGCGCGTCTCCGCCCCGCGCACCCTGCCCGAGAGGGCGGAGACGCCCGAAGAGGCCGCCGCGATCAGCCTCGACCTGCACGGCACGATCCGCCTCGACGTCATCGCCCGGCTGCTGGAGCTGGACAGTGAGCAGGCGGCGCGGGACGCGCTGTTCGGGGTGGTGTTCGAGGAGCCCCACACCGGGCGGCTGGTGCCGGCCGCCGAGTACCTGTCGGGCAACGTCCGACTCAAGCTCGCCCAGGCCCAGGACGCCGCGGCTGTCGATCAGCGGTTCGTCGCGAACGTCGCTGCGCTCACTGAGGTGCAGCCCAAGGACGTGCCGCCCGGGGAGATCCGCGTCAAGCTCGGCGCGCCCTGGGTGGACGCCTCCTACGTGCAGGAGTTCCTGCGCGGCCTGCTGCGCGACGAGTCGATCAAGGTGGAGCGGGCCGCCGGTTCCACGTGGACGGTCGACTGCAACACCGAGCAGAACGTGATGACGACCGCGGTCTGGGGCACCCAGGAGATGAACGCGGTCCAGATCGTCCGTGCCCTGCTCAACCAGCGGCCCATCCGGATCGTCCCCTCCTTCCCCGAGGAGGCCACCGCCGCGGAGAAGGCCCGGCTCCGGGCCGAGGCGATGACCGCGACGACCATCGCCAACAAGTACGCGGAGCGCATCAACGAGGAGTTCCGCAACTGGCTGTGGAAGGACGAGGAGCGCGCCGAGCACCTCGCCAACCTCTACAACACCCGCTTCAACAGCTTCGTCCTGCGCAACTACGACGACGCGCCCAAGCTGTCCTTCCCGGGCCTGTCCACCGCGTTCGACCCGCGCCCCCACCAGCAGGCCGCGGTCTCCCGGATCCTCAACGAGCCGTCCGCGCTGCTGGCCCACGAGGTCGGCGCCGGCAAGACGCTCGAGATGTCCATGGGCGCCATGGAACTGCGCCGCCTCGGCCTGGCCCGAAAGCCCGCGATCGTGGTGCCCAACCACATGGCCGAGCAGTGGACCAGGGAGTTCCTGCAGGCCTACCCCGGTGCGAAGGTGCTGACCGCCTCCACCAAGGATCTGTCCACCCGCCGCAAGCGCAAGCGGTTCGCGGCCAAGGCCGCCACCGGCGACTGGGACGCGATCATCATGACGTACGGCGTCATGAAGGCGATCCCGCTCTCCGCGGCCGAGCACGAGAACTACATCGCCAACCAGCTCGCCGAGTTCGACCGAGACCTGGAGCGGCGTCGCGCCAAGCTCATCGCCGAGGGCGAGGACCCCAACAACGACGACACCGTCAAGGAGGTTGAGGGCAAGAAGCTGGTCCGCGAACAGGCCCTGCGCGCCCGGATGCGCTCGATCCGTGAGGGCGGCCTGAGCTGGGAGCAGCTCGGCATCGACTACCTGTTCGTCGACGAGATCCACAACTTCAAAAATCTGTACAACCCGTCCAACAACGCCGGGCTGAGCATTGCCGGGTCGATCCGCGCGACCGACCTGCACATGAAGCTCGAGTACATGCGGGCCAAGTACGGCGCCCGTGTGATCACCGGAGCCTCCGCGACGCCGGTGGTCAACTCCATCGCCGAGGCGTACGTGTGGATGAAGCTGCTGCGCCCCGACATCCTGGCCGCCGAGGGCCTGGACAACTTCGACGACTGGGTCGCCAACCACGCCGAGATCGACACCAAGATCGAGATCGCCCCCGAGGGCGGGCTGCAGACCAAGAGCCGCTTCGCGCGCTTCACCAACATGCCGGAGCTGCTGACGGCCTGGTGGGTGCCCACCGACGTCAAGACCGCCGAAGACCTCGGCCTCCCGGTTCCCGACGTGTTCGGCGGCGGCCCGCAGATCATTACGTGCCCGCCCACCAGCGTCAACGCCGAGATAGCCGAGACGGCCAAGAGCCGGGCCCGCGCGATTCGCTCACGCTCGGTGGACCCCAGCGAAGACAACATGCTCAAGCTGGCGTCCTGGATGCGGCAGGCAGCCCTCGACCCGCGTCTGATCGGCTACGCCCTCGAAGAGGGTGAACAGACGAAGATCTCGAAGGCCGCCGACAAGATCGCCGAGCTGTACTTCAAGCACAAGGACGACGTCTACCAGGGCCCCAAGGACGAGGCGCCCGACGAACTGCCCGGCAGCCTGCAGCTGGTCTTCGCCGACCTGGGCACCCCCTCCAAGGACGCCCTCAAGCAGGGCAAGTGGACCGTCTACGACGGCCTGTTCATGGAGCTTGCGGCCCGCGGCGTGCCCACCGACGGCATCCGCTTCATGCAGGAAGCCAAGAGCGACCGCGAGAAGGCAGCCCTCTTCCGCGACGCCCGCAACGGCAAGATCAGCGTGCTCATCGGCAGCACGGAAACCATGGGAACCGGGACAAATGTGCAGCGGCGTGCGATCGCCGTGCACCACCTGGACTGCCCCTGGCGTCCCGTCGACCTGCACCAGCGCACCGGCCGCGTCGTACGCCAGAAGAACCTGAACTACCACCTGGGCCGCGAGGTCCACGTCTACAACTACGTCACCGAGAACTCCTTCGACGCCTACGTGTGGCAGCTCGTCCTGGGCAAGGCCAAGTTCATCCAGCAGCTCATGAGCGGCAAGCTCACCGACCGCACCATCGACGACATCGCGATGGACCTCAACGAGTACATGGTCGAAGCCGTCGCCATGGGCGCCGGCGACCCGCGGCTGCAGGAAGTCGGAACCCTCCAGAACGAGATCCTCGGCATGGAGGCCGAGAAGCACGCCCACAACGCCGCCCAGTACGGGCTGCGGCACACCATCGACTCCGAGACCCTGCGCGCCGAGCAGCTCGAGGCCAGCATCTCCTGGCTCACCACCATCCTCGGCGACGCCACCACGCCCGGCACCCGCCGCTCCACCCGCGACACCGACTTCTCCATGACCGTTGTGGAGCGCACCGGCACCAAGCGCACCTACACCAAGCGCAAGGACGCCGCGCGCGCCCTGCACTTCCGGCTCATCGGCGCCCTCGACGAACTGCGCGGCCAGCGCAACCACCCGCCGCTGGAGATTGCCGAACTCGGCGGCGTGCCCATCTTCGCCCGCCGGGACTTCCTCGACCTCCACCTCGACTTCGGCGCCGGCAAGCCCGTGTCCGTCGACCACAAGAAGCTCACCACCGAACCCGCCTCCGTCTCCGGCACGATCCAGTCTCTCGAACACCGCCTCGCCCACCTCGAAGACGACCTCGCCACCGCCCAGAAGCAGCACGCCCATGCCCTGGCCGAGGTTGCCAACGCGCAGCAGTACCTCGGCACCGTCTACCACGACGACGACAACCTCATCGAGGCCAAGGCGAAGCTCGCCTCCCTGATGGCCGAGCTGGAAACCGAAGCCCCTGCCCAGAGCAGCGGCCCCGCCGGCGCCGTGCCCAGCTACGCGGGTGGCGTCGAGGACGGGGCGGCCATGGTCCGCTCCGGCGGGGGAGGAGGAGGCGGACGCTCCAGCCGCCGCTCCAGCGGCAGCGGCGGCTCCGGTGCATCCGCCGACGGCCCCACCGGAGCCGATGAGGAGCAGGAGGACTTCCCCCACTACACCGACCGGCTCGGCACCCTGATCGCCGAGCGGCTGATGGCCGAAGCCCTGCGCGCGGTCATCGAATCCCACCCCGACGCCGTCAACAGCCCCGGCGCCCGCAAGCTCACCAAGGCCGTCACCCAGCTGCACGAGGAGAGCCTCAGCCTGCGGGCCAAGCGTCTGGCGGGCGAGGTGCTGGCACCCGCCGCCGCGATCGTGCCGCCCGACCTGTGGCGCACCGCCATCGAGGACGCCACCAAGACGCTCGGTAAGAACAACCCCATGGCCACCGACCTCAAGCGGCTCGGCCGCCTGGCCACCCTGCACGAACAGCGCTGGACCGCCACCCTCGCCACCCCCTCGGCTCTGGCCCAGTGGGAGGACTCCGACGAACCCCGCACCGACCAGTCCGGCGCCGAGGACGGCCGCGAGTACGTCCGCCTCGACGACCTCGGCCTGTCCGCCAAGTACACGGTCGGCACCGAAACCCTCGCCGCCCACACCCTGCTGCGCCGCCTCATGCAGGACAGCCCAGCCCTGCACACCATCAGCAGCGAAGGCCGCCACCTCACCGCCCGCCGCCGCGACGGATCACGCCTCGAAGCCGTCTCCAACGACGCCCGCCTCACCGGCCTGGCCCGCCGCGCCGCACCCTCTGTCACCGAAACCCCCGAAGCCGCCCAGACCTCCGCGACCGAGAACCCGGCCGACAGCCCCGCGCAAACACCCACCACGACCAGCACTCCGACCGCAGCCCCGTCAACGGCCACCGGCAAGCCCGCACCCACCCCGCCTGCCACCGGCGTGCCGGCTGCGCCGCCGCCCGCCGCCGAGCCCTCACCCGCAACCGCGCCCGTCTTCGCCACCCAGCGGGAATGGAACCAGTCCTTCGCCGAGGTGGAAGCCGCCGAAATCGAGCTCAACCGCGCCGCTGGCCAGACCTGGGATCGCGAGAACATCCCCCGGGCCTTCAGCCAGCTGCGCCACGACCTGTTCCAGGCGGTCGCCGCACACGAGGACCGCGACGGCCACGACACCGAGACCGCCCTGACCAACTCCCTCAACCAGGCCGAGCGGCTCCTGCGCTCCCTCAAGGGCCGCGACCGCACCACCATGCAAGGGCCCCTGAGCCACTTCACCCGCCTCGCCCGCACCTTCCTCGACCGGCACCGCGCCACCCTGGCCCAGCACGCCGACGAGAACGACCTGGCCCGCACCATCGAGGCCCAGGAGCGCGCCCAGTTCGAAGAGTCCATCGCCACCTGGAGCCAGAACAACCAGCCCCTCATCCAGGCCATCCGCGACGGCGACGAAGACGCCGTGCGCACCCTCGCCGCGGCTGACCCCACCGCCAACACCGCATCCCAGCCCCCCGCCCCCTCCCCTGCGGAGGAGCGCGTGGACGAGCCCGCGCAGGACACTGGCAAGAACGATGGCCCCAGCACCCAGGAGCGCTGGATTCTCGGGGAAGACCGCCCCGCACCGTACGCCACGGACAACGAGCACGACTCCGCCGCCCGAGCACGCGAGGACCTGCACGCACTGCACGACCAGTGGCAGGAAGACTACGCACAGGAACTCCCGGCCGAACCCGGCGAGGAACTCGCAGCGGCCATCGCGGAATTCACCGACTCCTGGAACCAGGCGCAGCAGACTCCAGCCGCGGACTGGGGCCTGCAGCTCCAGGCGTACACCCGGGTTCAGATAGCCGCCGAAACGCTGGCCGGGCAACTGCACGGCGCGCCCACAGACCGCCGCGCCACCGCCGACCGGGCCATCGGCCGGCTGCGCCACCTCGCGCGCACCGCCGCCCTCCACGTCGACCGCCTCGCCCACACCCCGCCGTCCGCGCCCGACGAAACGTGGCTGCGCGAGACGGCCCGTCGCTTCGAGACGCCCTACGCGGACGCGGCCGAGGTCCAGCAGGCCCTCGACGCCCTGGCCGAGGCCGCCGCGCAGCCCACCACGCCCAACGGATTCGAGCGCACCGAGGCGCAGAGCACTCTGCTGAAGGCCCAGGTGGCCGCCGCACGCGTCCCGGGCGGCGCGACAGCGCACCTGCACGCCCTCTACGGCCTCGCCCGTGCCACCGGGACCACGGATCTGACCCGCGCCACCGGCAAACTCCCCACCCACCTGGGGCGCCTGGCCCGGACGGTGCTCACCGATCCCGATCTGGCCGACACCCTCCTCGCCCCCGGGCCACGCCCGCTTGAAGTTGCCGCCCGCGACCTCACCCCGGCAGCGCCCTATACGGACACCGACGGCCGCTACGACTACGAGGAACTGGAGAGCTACTACGGGCCGCGTGGCGGCACCGCCGTGCGCAGCATCCACAACCAGCTCAGGCCGACCAAGTCGGCCACCGAACGGCGCCTGTCCCACCTCCTGGAGGACCTTGCCCGCCGCCCCCTGACCGCGCCCAACGGCCACATCGACCCGGCCTGGCCCCACCTGCTCGACGAAGCCGCCCACCTAGCCCGCCGCGTGATCCGGGAACACGAAGACGAGGGCTACCGCCACTCCCGCAGCGGCGACTTCCGCGACTTCGCGGCCACCGCGACCCAGCGGGCCCGCAGGCTGTACGCCACCCTCATCGAGACCGACGGCCGACTCGACGACGAGCTGGAGGCCCTCACCCAGCAGGCACTCGCCGACTCCGAGCTGCTCGCCTCGACGCACATCCCCGCCCACCCGCTCACCAGTCACGCCCCCGTGCCGTTCGCCCCGGCCCTGGTGGACTGGCTGGGCGCACGCGCCGAGCAGATGAGCCCGGCCCTGCGGCACACCCTGCATGCCGATATCACCCCGCGCGGCTTCACCGGCGCCTTCGCCCGCCTGGCGGCCACCGTCGCCCAGCACGCCACCGGAACCCAGCCCGCCACCGGCGCAGGCCGTCTCCCGCTGCCGCCACAGTGGCAGCAGCACGCCGAGCTCATCGGCCGGCTCCTAGACGCCGCCGCCCGCGACCCGCACACCGTCGGCCTCACCGTCAGCAACGACCCCCTCGACAGTCTCCGTGTCGGCCTGGTCCGCGACTGGATCCAGGAGCAGGTCGTGGACGAGCTCGACGGTGCGGACGGTGCACGCAAGACCGCCCTGATGCGGGCGTTCTTCGGCGACGACGCGTACCTCGACCTGCTCGCTGTCCACGTCACCGCGCAGACCGCGCAGAGCGCCCGGCTCGCCCAGCAGCCCGGGGACGACACCCTGTACGCGGTGCAGCGCGGCCATGAGGTGTTCGTGTGCCGCGGCGCCGAGCTGCACGACCGTCTCGGCACCGACTCTGGCCAGCGGATCTCCTGGCAGGGCGACGGTCCATGGACCCTGTGGTCGCACGACGGCGGCCGATCCGGCACCCTCCAGGCAGTACCCGCGCAGGAGGACGCCGCCCGGTTCATCTCGATGGCCAAGGGCCTGACCACCAGCGACGCCCGGGCCCTGCTGTCCAACCAGCCTGACAGCTGGCCCGGCCTGTCCGGCCCCGACATCGACATCGACACCGATATCTTCCGGGCCCTCATCGAATACGCCGCCACCCCGCGGCCGGACACCGACCCGTTCAACGCGTACGTCGAGGACCTCGCCACCGCGCGGCCGGGCGCCGCCGTGCAGGAGTGGGACACCGCCCTCCTCGTGCGCGCCGAGCAGGCGGGGGAGTGGGCCCTGGAAGTCCTCCACCCCGCTCCCTTCCCGCCGGGACCGGAGGCCGTCCAGGCCGCCGACCAGCTCCTGTCCGACGTCGGGCAGTGGCTGGCCGAGCACCGCGCGCTGATCGAAGACGTCACGCCATGGCACGCCCAGGCCACCGAGGACGCCCTGGCTGCCGCCGCGAGCCTGCCCGAACCGGGCCAGAACGGCGGGCCGGCCGAGCACTGGCGGGCCATGTCTGAGGTGCATCAGCACCTGCTGCTCTTGCGTGCGGAACTGACCGACAAGGGCGAAGCCCGCCCGCTGCACCAGGCCCTGACCCAGCTCACCATCCTGCTGCGGCACAGCGACAACTACCTGGACCGCGCCGCCGCCCGCGGCATGCCCGAGCTGAGCCGCGCCTCCCTGCGCCGGGCCAGCGGCAAGAACGCGTACACGAGCCCCGAGCAGGCGGTCGCGGCCCTGGCCGGCCTGCAGGCCGCCTGGCGCGAGTGGGCCGAGGAGGTCGGCCCGCTCGGCCAGCTCCCCTCGGCGGAGCGGCACTCCGTCATTGCGCTGTCCGCCCTGCTGGAGACGCCCCGGCCCGGCGCCACTCCGGCCAGCTGGGCCGCCCTCCTCGACCAGGTCATCGACATCACCCGCCTGCGCGCCGGCGATATCTCCGACCGCATGCTCGGCTGGCAGGCGCTGGACAGCGTGGCCACGGACATGCGGCGGCAGTGGACCGCCACCGTCGCCCACGCTCCCGACCTCGCCGCGGCCACCGCACGTCAGAGCGGCATCCTGCAGTTGACGCGGCCCGACCTGGGCCCCGCCAAACCCCCCACCAGCCAGGAAGACTTCGCCGCCTTCCACAACTACCTCATCCGGCTTGCGCAGCGGGTGACGGAATCCGGCGTGCTCACCCCCGACGCCTCGGCCGCCGAGCGGACCCTGCTCCGCCTGCTGGAGCACCTTGCCGGCGAGCACGGCGACCTGACCGCGGGCGTCTCCCCGGTCCTGCCCGCCCTGTGCCACCAGATCAGCGAATTCACCAAGCAGGTGTGGCACGAGCAGTCCGACGAGGGCCAGTTCGGCCACGGCGACCTGCTGATGAACCTGGACAGCACCGCAGGCCGGCACGCGAGGGTCGCCCAGAGCCTCGTCGACGAAGCCGACCCGCACCTGAAGCGCGAAATTGAAGCCCTCACCGCGCAGGCCCGCGCCGACCACCAGCTGCTGTCGATCATCCACCACCACGCCTCATCGACGGCCGAGGTGCCCCAGGCACCCGCCCTGTGGGCGTGGCTGGAACAGCGCGAGCAGGACATGTCGCCCCGCCTGCGCCGCGCCCTGTACAGCGACATCGGACCCATGGGCGACTTCGTCGGCCTGTTCGGCACCATGTGGCACACCCTGCGTGAAGCCGCTCCCGCCGACGCGGCAGCACAGTTGAGCCCGCTGCCCGCCGCCGGCACCGACCTTCCGCAGCGGTGGCAACCGTGGGCCGAGCAGGTGGCCGAGCTCGCGGACGCGGCCAGCAGCGACATCGACCTGCGTCTGCGCCTGACCGGCAGCCTGGGCGACGACGCGGACGACCTGATCAGCCGCTTCACCGAGGCACACCTCGCCTCGCTCCAGGACCACCTTCCGGCCGGGCTGCTGAGGCTGTACTTCGGCGCCGATGACGCGCCCACCACCGCCGCCGACCTCCTGCACGCCTATCTGGTCCGCGAGGTCACCGCGCGCCTGAACGCCGCGACCGCAGCCCCCGGCGCTCCCCTCCCGGCGGCTGCGCTGGCTGCCTGGCACCTTGCAGACCCGCAGGGCATGGGGGAGGGCGAGGACCCTTACCCCGACCAGGCCGCCGCCCGTACCGGCGCCCTGCACCTCATCGCCGCCCTGGGCGAGTTCAGCCGGACCTGGAGCGGTCACCAGTACGTCAGCGAGAAGGCCGTCAAGGACGTCGCCGACCAGGCGGCCATCGCGCTGTGGCAGGACGCGACCGCCGAACAGATCGGTACCCACCCCAAGGCCGCGCGCTGGTGTCGCACGCTCGTCGACCTCGCCCACGCCTTCCAGACACGCCTGGACGACGACGGCATCCCCGAGCCCAGCATCAGCAACCTGGCGGCGGCCGCCTACGAGCACGCCGCCCGCATGCACCTCACCACCGAAACCCTGGCCGCCACGGGGGAGGAGACCTGGCCCAACGGCGCCGAGGACGGCGAGCAGCAGCACGCCCGCGTCCTCGCCCAGACCATCGCCGCCCACCTTCCCGCCTCGCACCTCATGCGCGCCGCCGGCTCCGCCACCTGGGACGACACCGTCACCTACACCGCGGCCGAGTTGTACGCGCTCGCCCGGCGCACCGGCGCCCAGCTCCCGGTCTGGGACAACGGAGTCCTCACCGTCGCCGGGAGCGAGGACGGGCCGCACCTGTTCACTCCGGTGGGCGAGACGGCCGACGACACCATGCGCCTGGCCCTGCGCCGCCCCATCGACGCCCCCCTGGAGGAGCGCGCCAGCACCTTCGAGGCCACCCTCGCCGAGCCGATCACTACCGGAGCCGAACTCGACGAGGCCGGCGCCGCGCTGTACGCGCTGCACAAGGACGCGGTGCGTCACCTGCGCACCGTCCTTGACGACAACGAGACGATCACCGCGTTCGAGCAGGCCCTGCCCTTCATCGGCGGCGCGAGCCCCTGGCACGCACAGGCCGCCCAGGCAACCGAATTGGCGACGCTCACCGCGCAGACGCTGCACGCCGTCGAAGAGGTCATCGGGAGGCACAGCGGGCGCCACACGGCACAGCCTGCCCACCACGCCGTGCGCCTCGTCCAGCAGGCCGCGGAACAGCTTGCCGAACACCTGGTGCCCGACCGCACCAACGCCACCGGAGAGACCTACCCGGTTCAGGAGCTGCAGCAGGACCGGGACCGCATCACCGCGCTCGCCTACCTCCTTGACCACCTGCCCTTCGACGACGACATGCCGGCCGAGGCGGGCCACGACCTTGCGTCAGCACTGCGCCTGTGTGACGGGCACCGTGACGTCGGCGGACTCGCCGGAGAGATGCACCGCCACCAGAAGGTCGCGGACGCCGCCAAGACCGTGCTCAACAACAGTGGACCCCAGCGCGGCTTCTTCGCGCTCGCGCTGCACAACCTGGCGCGCCACCACGTCGACCGGATCGCCAGCCATCTGCTTACCCTGCCCGCCGACGCAGTTTCCGCCCGCCCCGCACCCACCCCCGACGGCCCGGCCGCCCAGAGCGTGCCCGTGCCGCCGGGCGCCCAGCCCTACGCCGATGCCGCCCACGGGCTCGCCGCCCAGGACAACCTCCTGGAACTGGTGCGCGCCGCCGTCCTCGAAGGCCAGCGGCCCCTCACCCACGGACCCGCGCCCATCGTGCTCGCCCGCCTCACGCAGGCCCGCGAGCACGGCATCGTCTACAGCGGCCACCAGGCCCTGGCCGCGTTCGCCGAACAGGCCCGCGAGCAGGCGCACCTGCACCGACTCGACAAGACCGGTGATGGGAGCGTGCTCGAGGCCGCGGCCCAGGCCGCCGAAGCGCACGCCGGAGCCGTGGCCGCCACCGAGCGGGACGCCGATCCCCGCCTGCGCCTGGCCCTGCTCGAACTGCGCCGCCGGGCCGAGAACGATGCCGCGCTCGTCGCCCACGCCGAGCCCGGTGCCGAGCCCGGGGCCGCCCGGCAGGCCGCGGCCGACTGGCTGTCCGGCACCGCGTGGCAGCACGAGTTGCCCGCCGAGCAGATCACCCTGCTCAACGACCTCATCGCCCGTAGCGGGGCAGACGTCCTGGGGGAGGGGCCGCTCGCCGCCTGGTGGCAGACGCTGAAGGCCAGCCGCCCGGCCACCGTCACTGCGGCACTGGAAGCCGAGTTCCCCGGCGGCACGGTGCGCCGGTCGATCACCGCGTTCCGTAACCGGCGCGCTCCGCTGCTGGACCAGATCGAACAGGTCCTTGCCCTGGACGCGGTCCGCGAAAGGCTCGCCAGCCCGCACACCGACGACCTCGGCGCGGCGGCACTGCGCCGCCCGGCGCGCATCCTCGCCCGTGACGAGAACCTCAACGATCGCGAGAGCGCCTACCGGGCCACCCTCGACGTAGCCCGGGCCGCCCGCTACCTCGCCGAACGCGCCGCTCACCACGAGCTCCCGACCGCCGACCAGGAGGTCATCGCCGCCCTGGCGGCGTCCGCACAGGAGCTGGCAGCCGACTGGATCGCCTCCGCCGACGAGCCGCGGATCTTCCCCGACGGCGCGCAGGCCCCGCTGTGCCCGCCGTCGGCGGCCACCGCCCCCACCGGCACCGTCACCGCGGCCGAGCGCGCCATCGCCCAGGTTCTGGACGACAGTGGACTGGTGCCCGCCGCATGGGGCGGCGGCGGATACACCCTGGTTCCGCATCTGGACGGCACCGTCGCCATCACCATGACGATGATGCCGTTCGAGGCACCCAATGTGCGCGATGCCCGCATCGGGAGCCTGCACGACCTGGGCTGGCAGCCCGTCACCGTCGTCGAGGACAACCCGCGCAGCGCCCACCGCGGCGAGGCCCGCCACGTCACCGTCACCCCGCCCCGAGGCCTGGACGCCGAACGCCACCAGCTCGCCACCGAAGTCCACGCGGTCCTGGACGCCCACCGCCGGCGCACCGACCCCACCGAGACCTTCCAGGTGCGCACTGCCACCGAGCGGGACTTTCCCGGCGCCGGTGCCGCCACGGCCGTCATCGCGACCGGACGCATCACCCTCGACTCCGACCTCCAGCGCGCCGGGTACACCACCGAACGCCTCGGCGCGCGCGGCGTGGTGGTGCGCTGGCCACAGGGCGCGGTGCCCATCGGACCGAACAGCCCCGCCCACAACACCCGGCCCGCCACGGTGCGCCTCACCGCCGTCAAGGCCGCCCTGCGACCGCTGCGCGCGCAGCTCACCACCCTGCTGTCCGCCGTTCCGGACCGGCATCCCGACCTCGACGACCTCGCCGGCCTGGACGCAGAGCTGGCCGCGCTCGACCAGGACTTCCCCCTGGCCAGCAACCCGCCCGGCGTCCTGGACCAGTCGGCCCGCAGCCACACCCTGCAGCGCACCCCCGCCTACCGCCTGCTCGACCTCCTGAAGCGCGAGGGCGCACGCCGCAACGAGGACCTCGAGCGTGCTCTGGTCGAGGCACACGGGCAGGGCGCCGACCGTTTCGTCCGCGGCCTCGCCTCCACGCTGCAACGCCTGCTGGACGCGTACGCCAGCGGCCGGGACGACGTGGCCCGTACCCGGCTCGCCAACCCCCACCCCACGTGGGCAGAGGAACAGCGCACCCCCGACCACGCACCTACCCCGGCCGCCCAGCCGACGGCCGGCCCCGCGCCGTCCAGCGATACGGCGCGCGCCGAGCACGACACAGTCCCCGAGGACGACCAGCAAAGGGCCCTTTCTCCGGCCGCGGGCGCCCCTGCTCCCCGCGAAGCCGGGGAGACGGTGCGTCCCTACTCAAGCGCGAGGGAATGGCGCGACCACCTCGCCGAAGTGCCCGTGTCGCCGCTGCATTGGGACGCGGACCACGACCTGGCCGAGGCCTTCCGAGCGGCCGACCCGGTCGCACACGCACTGCTGTTCACCACCGGGCTGAACGACCTCGCCCTGCATCCGGGCGAGGTACCGGCCCCGCCTGAGGTCACCGTCCCCTACGCGTTCCAGCTCGCCGACGCCGCCGACACGCTCGATGCGTTCCTCACAGACCAGGGCGCATCCGACCACGTCCGGCGACAGGCCAGGGCATGGGCGGCCGTGATGCGACAGAGTGCACAACGACTGCAGCAGACCGCAGCGGACGGCCACTGGAAGCACCTGTCCGCCTCCCTGCCCCAGGGAGTCCCGCCCGGTGCCCGGGAACGCAACGCCCGCCGTACGCAGCGCGCCACACGCTCACACGAGTTCACCGCAGATCCCTGGCGCCTGTATGCCCCCGCGAGTGGCACCGACGCCGGGCCCTGGGAGGGCCACGACGTCACGCACACCGCGAGGTCACTGATCGCGGCCGGGGCCCTGGCCTACACCGACACCGACGGCACGGTCGTCGTCGACATCCCGGCCCACCCGGGCGCGGTACGCACGCACCGCCTGATCTTCACCCCCCTGGATCCTCAGGCAACCCTGGACCACCTGGCGACGCTGCCGCGGTTCGCCGCCAGCGCCGACGGCGCCCGCTTCGAACTCCTCGACGACCTCCTCGACCACCTTCGCTCCGACAGCCCGGAGCTGGCCGAACCCGGCCAGAGCACCCTCGCCCCCAACCGGGCCGCACACCTGAGGGCGATCGCCGACTCCGGCAGCCTGGCCCTGACCCCCAGCGGGAACCTCGCCGTCTACGAGCACCCCGACGACCGGCAGTGGCACGTGGCACTGCCCGGTCCGATGGCCGACCTTCCCGGGGCCCCGGCCCTGGCCGACAAGCGCACCGCCCTGCGGTTCGCCGCCCGCGTCGAAGCGGTCCTGGCCGGCCCCTCCGAGACCGCCTTCCCATTCACCTCCCCCCTGGCCGGACACGTCGCCCGCCTGTGGCGCACCGGCTCCGGTGACACCGTCGAGGAGGTGGTGCACGCAACAGCGGTCGAAGACGGGCATCTGCCGGCCGACACAGAGCACGACGGTGAAGCCCGGCGCACCCGGCAGGACACCGAACTCGCCGCGGGCTACAACACGATCGCCACCATCCGGGACCTCGCCCCCGGCGACCGGATCAGCTTCCGCCACCAGGTCACCGCGACCGACGTGGCCGACAGCCGCCTGCTTGGCGCGACGGCGCCCGCCGTGGGGGAGTGGGTGACTGTGCGGGGCACCGTCACCACAGCCCCGAACCTGCGCGAACGCACCGACGAGCATGGCCAGCCCATCGACCTGCACAGGGTCATCAGCCTGGACGACGCCACCTGGATCGACCACCAAGGACGCAGCGGACCCGCGTCCTGGCTCCATGGACCGGCGGCCCGGCACCAACTGCGGCGCCACGCCCGCATGCCTCATCTCCTGCAGGAACGAGCCACTGAGTTCCTCAACCGACTGCCCAACAGCCCGGCGCCGGACGGCGACGCCGATCGCCGCCTGTTCAAGAAGGTGCAGCCCAGCGCCCCCTGGCGCCTGGCTCAGGACGCCCTGACCCGGCTGGCGCAGGGCGTCAGCTACAGCGGCGATCCCTTCCAGGACCTGCACCTGATCAGTGACCTGCTCCGCGACTTCGACAAGCGTCTGGGGACCGCTTCCGGTTCCTACGCCCAGACACGGCAGCACGCGCGGCAGCTGGCGGACGACATCACCGCGGCCGCCGACCTGTACCCGCCCGGCGAGAGGGCTGCTCGGGGACGCGGCCGCCACGGCTGGGACCTTGTCTACCCCTGGGAGCTGCAGCCCGGTGACGAGGTCTGGGCGGATGGCTTTGAGAGCTCCACCTCGCAGCGCACCAGCAACGTCCACGGCCGCGTCACCGCACCAGGCAGCTTCACCGCCGCCGGCGACAGGCTGAGTGTCTTCCCCAGCCGGTACGGCAAGGGACGCAACTACACGCTCGCGCACACCATGAGCCGCCCGTTCAGTCAAGTGCTCGTGCCGCTGACCGGGCTGGTCGAGCGGGCGCCGCGTCTCCTGCGGCTGCCAACGTCGCCCGACCGAGCGCACCAGCCCGACAACAACAACCTTCCCGCCGTGGCCCCAGCACCTGCGATGCAGCCGCAGACAGCACTGGCCGCTCAGGCGCAGTCCGGTGCCAGCCCTGCGGGCGAAGCACCCTCCGGTCCCGCCGCCGGGCCCGGCGAGGGCCAACGCAGCGGCCACGACCAGCGGGCAGCCGAGCCGCTCTCCGGGGGCGGCGCCGGCCCCGGTACTCCGCCGCCCCCCGCACCTGGCGGCAACGACGAGGCCGACCAGCCCGCCGACCAGCCGGGGGGCAAGCAGCCGCAGGCCACGGCCTTCACCCACTTCAAGGAGATCAGCGCACCACGCCGCGCTCTCAACGACGCCATCCGGGCAGTGGCCCGCACTTCCCACTTCAAGCAACAGGCCACTCAGCCAGGTCCCGAGACGGCGCTGCGCGAGGCCCTGGATACCTTCCGTCGGGTCTCCCTGCGTGACCCCCACGACTTCCACGCGGCCGTCGAAGCTGTCCACGCGGCCGTCATCGCCGTGCAGAGCGCATGGTCGGGTACGACGGTGCCCGACGATGCGGCACAGGCTCTGGCCGAGCTGGTGCAAGCAGCCGACTCCTTCACCGCCATGTGGCGGGTTACCGCCACCACGGACGCCTGGGAGTCCCTGTTCGACAACGCGCCGCGCCCCGCCGGTGCGCAGGCACAGCAGGCACCCGCTTCCGCGACCACAGGTCCGGAGGCCGACAGTCCTGCCGCACCGGCGGGTCTCGAGATCGCCGACTGGGCTGTGCCCGGCATCTCCCTCGCCCAGCAGCACGCCGTCATCCGAACCATGATCGACGCCTACGGAGTGCTCGCCGTCGGCGAGCCGGGATCAGGACTCGCGGCATTCGTGCGGCGGATGGACGACCCCGCCCAGTGGCACGCCTGGCGCGAGGAGCTGGTCGGCTCCGGCCGCGGCATCTGGCTCGGAGGACCCAACCTCCCCGAGGACCTGCGCGCCGTGGGCCGGCTCGACCCCGCCCCCGACGGCATCCTGATCACCACCGAAGGAAGCCGCACCTGGCCGACGGTCCGCATGGTGATGCGCTGGGAGGAACTGTCCGCCTGGATTCAGATGGGGCTGAGCGACGAGGCGCGCCGCGAACTCCTCGACGCCGACGAGGAGTATGTCACCGCCCTCGCCGTCACCCCGGACAGCAGGGCCGACCGGACCCGTCTTCGCAACGCTGAAGCGACGGTCTGGGACGCTGTGCGAGCCTCCGGCGCCCCGACCTCCCAGGCCCTTGCCGCGTCCTGGAACCGCTACCTGGCCCCCGCCGCGTCACCGGAAGCGGACTCGCTGTTCGACCTGGAGCCCACCTCCCCCCAGGACGGCCCCTACACCAGCCTCGAAGACTTTACCCGCGCCACCACGGACATGATCACCGCGGCTTGGGCAGTGGCCGCTCATCCGCTGTGGCCGGCCGCCGACCCGCGCACCTCCCAGCTGCGCGAGGCGATGGCAGCCGTGCGGGCCTTGAGTCCCAGCACGCCCTCTGAAGTCGTCCGACCGATCCTGATGCTGGCCCGCGCCACCCAGAACCCCGCCCTTCGGGAAGCCCTCCCGGCAGAGCTGGATCCCGTCTTCACCGCGCTCGCCGACCAAGCCCGGCGGCACGCCGACAGGACGGCCGCCACCGCATGGAGCGAAGCGTGGCGGCAGGTGTTCCCCACCGCGATGGAACCCTGGTACGAGGATCCGTTCCTCATGCCGCGCCTGGGCTACTCCGACCCGCGCCGACGCCCCCTCGCGACTCTCCCCACGGAGGAGCTCGGCGACTACGAGGCTTTCGGCAACCAGACATACGAGCAGATCACCCACCCCGGCCACCCCGACCGGCTGTGCTACCGCGTCCCGGGCACCGACGACTACACCGTCGTCCAGGAAGCCATCTGGAGCGGCCCCGCCTACACCCTGCGCACGCCCGACGACACGATCGTGGCCACCCTCGTCAAGGAGGGCTCGGGCTGGCACACCGTGATGGGACAGCACCTGCCCGGACACACCGACCAGCCGCTGACCATCCTGCCCCCGCAGCCGTATGGGTCGGGCAACTTCCACCACGCGGTCCTCAACGCCCTGCGCGTCTGGGCCGAGGAGAGCGGCCAGCCGCTGCCCGGCCACACCACCTACCCCGACGCGATGCGCGTGTCCTGGGCCTTCGCCGAACTCGAACCCGTTGCCGCCGCACTACGCACCGCCGCCCGTCATACCTGGCCGCTCACCTACACCCAGCAGCCCACGCTGACCCGCGTCCTGGACGCCCTCGACCAGGTGCAGGCGCACGACCGGATCCAGTTCGACGACAGCCAGATCCGCACCAAGGCCGAGGCCATCGAGCGTCTCGCCCCCGCCGTGGCCGCGCTGCGCACCCAGCTCGAGAACGATCAGCAGCACTCCAGCGACCTGTACGGGCTGGTGCGGGTGCTGTCCGGACACGTCCACGAGATGCCCGAACGGCTGCGCACCTTCGTCGACAGCCGAACCATCCCCGCACCCGAACCTGCACCAGATGCCGCGCCGATGCCCGAGACGGCGGCCCCGGCACCGGAGGCCTCGATGACCACTGCCCCTGCACCCGGTGACGACATACCGATAACGGAGGGTGGGGTCTGGGAGCCCGGTTACCCGGTCCCCGCCACCGTCGAGGAGCTGTGGAAGACCGCCCAGGCCCGCGGGTGGAGCATGACGCGCGAAACCATCCCCGGCAGCTACAGCACCGACCGGTTCAAAGTCGTCCTGGAGGCCCGCACCGTTGTCGGGCACTGGAAGTTCGGCCTGGAATGGGGGCTGCGAAAGGGCCGCTACGCCGCCGACAAGGAGCGGTCCTGGGCCTGGTGGCCCGATAGGCGCACCGGACCACGCGGTGGCGAAGTACACCCGACCGTGGCCGATGCCCTCAACGCCATGCGCCGCTACGAAGCCGTCCCCGCCCTGGCCGAACAAGACTCGCCCGAACCTGCCGAACAGGCCGCTGCGCAAGCTACGGATCAGGTCGCCACGTCGTCCGCCGACCCGAGCAGCGCCGCTGCATCGGACGTCACGCCGGCCCCGACGGCCGACAGCCGCTACGCCACCCAGGAAATCGAGGGGATGCCCGGCTACTGGTGGCGCGAGGAGCCTCCGCAAGCCACCGACCGCTACACAACCGAGCGTGTCACCGTCGGCTTCGGAGATGAAACGATCGGTGAGGTACACGGGCCCGGGTGGCAGGGCAGAACCGGCTGGACGATCCCCGACGACACCGAGCCGGTGCACGGCGGGCAGACGTCGGCGGAATGCGCGAAGCTGCTCGCCACACGCCACCAGGCTCAGCAGCAGGCCGCACCCGTGGCTGCGGCTCCTGCCGCCGTGTCTGGCGGGCAAACGGACGAAAGCCCCGGCATCCCGTTCGACGCGCAGGAAATCACCGGCATGCCCGGCTACTGGTGGCGGCTGGAGCCGCCACGCGAGGGCGCCCGCGACGACGTCGAGCACATCACCGTGGGCTACGGCAGCGAGCAGATCGGCCACGGGCACGGCCCCAACGGTTGGGACGGCAAGACCAAGTGGACGGTCGCGGTCGGCACGGACTACATGCCCGGGGAGCGCACTCCCTTCGCGAGCGCCAAGAAGATCGCCGAACGCCATCAGGCCCTGCAGGAAGCCGCTCAGCTCACCGGTCCCCGGCCCGCGGAAACCGTGTGGATCCGCCACGACCGCGAGCACGGCGGGGAGAACCGTACGTGGGTGTTCGGAGTCGCCGACACCGACAAGGACGCCCTGGCCGCCCTGGAGGCGGAGGACTTCATCCGCAAGCCCAGTGCAGGCGCATGGGTGCAGAACCCGCGCATCCGGCCCGAGACCCGGGCCTACAAGACGGGCCTGTTCGTCCGGCGCATGCTCAAGCACAGCCGCTCCATCGCCGTCCACTACCACCGCGACGGCGCGCCCGCCGACACCACCCTGCCCGAACTCGACGTCACCCGGCGCAGCGAACTCGACGCGCTCACCGAGGAGGAGCGCAGGGACTGGAGCCCGATCGAGTTCCAGGCAGGAGACCAGGTCCTCCTCAAGGGATCGCACAGCTGGTGGCACACCGTCACCGACGTCCAGCCCGGACAACTCACCGTCGAGCTGGAGAGCGCCGACTACGGCGACGTCCTGGCCCGCCGCCGCGGCCAGGACCTGCTCACCGCCGCCGACCCGGTCGGTGAGATCACCACCGCCCGCCCCGGCACCCGCAACCTGCGGGACAAGTCCCCCGAGGTCCTTGAGGTCGAAGAGGCCCGCCTGGAGCTGCCGTTGGCCGACACCGCGCACGCTCCCTTCGTCGAAGCCCGCCGCGCCCAGATCACCACCGAACGGGAACGGGTCTCGGGCAACCTCGCGGCCACGGAGAAGCGGCGTGCCCGCCTCCAGGCGGTCCTCGGCAACCCCAAGGCACTCAAGGAGCACGGCGGGAAGCTGCTGGCCAACGAGTGGGGCGAGCCGCTCGGCGCCGTCGTCAAGAAGGAGTCCCTGGAGAACATGCCGCGCCTGCGGGGCGACAAGTTCTGGTTCATCGACCTGGACGGCAACCCCCTCATCCCCCTGGAGCGCAAGGGAGACGCCGAGGGCGACGCGATCCGCCGCGAGGACCGTCTGAGCGCCAAGGCACCAGCCGGATGGCGGCGCACCAACTGGTCTCAGGTCGAGCCCGGCACCGTCATCCGCCTGCCCGAGTCACCGGAGAAGGGCCTGTCACCGGAGAACTGGTCCCAGCCACTCACCCTGACCGGCATGCACCGCGGAGCCGACGGCTCCCTCACCGTCGAAGGCACCCGCGACGGGCACCTCGTCCGCCACGAGCTCAACCGGGTCCACGCCCTGCCGGGCCCGCTACGGGAGGCGGTCGGACAGTGGGAGGTGCGCCCGGAAACCGTCGTCGCCCGTGCCGCCCGCCCAGCGCTGATCGAGGCCCTGCGGCACACCCACACCAACATTGTGCTCCCCGGCAGCAGCCTTGAGCTCACCGACGCACTGGACGCCGTCCGCAACGCACTGGCCGCGATCTACGCACGTCCCAGTCCGATCTCCGCCCTGCGTCAGCAGATCGCGGGCGCCCGGGACGCTGCCGCCCGCCTGGCGGCCGACGCCGAGCGGACCGGGTGGCCCGAGGTGGCGCAGCGCGCCCAGGCAGCCCACGCGGTGGCCCAGCAGTGGGCCGACGCCTTCGAGGACGTCGAGACCACCGCCCAGCAACTGCAGGGGATCAGCATCTCCCCGGCACCGGAGGCGGAGCCCGCCCCGGAGCCTGCAGCAGCGGCACCCTCCGCCGCCCCGCCGTCCAGCGAGCAGACGCCGGCCAGCGGGTCCTGGACGCAGATGCGCCCCGAGGACTTCGACAGCGCCCCGGCATCTGCCGCACAGGACAGCGGGGCAGTGCCGGAAGGCCAGCTGAACCTCGACCCCTCCGACGCCGACCTCCCGCGCGAGGACAACCAGCCCGAGAACGAGGCGGCCGCACCGGCCGACGGCGCCTCCGAGACAACCGCACAGGAGCCAGCGCAGCCGGACAAGGCGGCCCCCCGCATCGACCCGGCCCAGGACCAGCCGGACGACAGGCCGGTGTCGATCTACGATGCCATGCGGCTCGGCGGCCAGGAGGTGACCCGTGCTCTGCTCGCACGCGTCACCGTTGGCGAATTTGCGGCCGACGGCCAGTTCCTGCGTGCCCCGGTGCTGCTGGACGGTGAGGCCATCGGCTCCGTCGTCACCCGACCCGACGGCGGATACGCCGCCACCACCATCGAGAACTGGACGACGCGGCATCCGTTCGAGACCGTGTCGGGCGCCGTCGCCCAGGTTGTCCAGTCCTACGACGAGTGGGTCGCCACCGGCCAGGAGCGCCAGGACCGCGCCCGCGAACTCGGCCTTGACCAGGCGCCCGCTGTAGCGGAGGGCGAACTGCCCGAGGACGCCGTCCCCGTGCCCGGCTACCCGGGATACCACCAGGTCAGCGCCTACCCTGGCACCGTGGTATACGGGCCGAGCGATCGGAAGATCGGCTCGGTCGAGAACCGTACCTACAACCAGGGCAAGCACAAGACCCTGTACGGCGACGACAGCCCCATCAAGGGCCACGACACCATCGAGCGTTCCGTCCGGCACCTGGTGGAGGTGCACGCCGAACTCAACGACGTGCCCAACGACCAGACGTGGCTGAACGTGTGGATCGAGCACCACCCCGACCACACCCACGTGTGGGGGGCCTCAAACCAGTACCGCGAGCTCATCTTCGCGCTCGAGGTCGCCGGCGGCCCGCGCGGCTTCAACCGGCGCAAATTGGACGGGGCGCACCGTCAGCACGGCATGTACTGGCACGCAATGCCGAAGAACCTGACGTACGAGACCCGCACCGAGAAGGTCAACGCGTTGCGGGCGATGCTGTCGGCTCGCGGCCGCGAGATACCCGTCTTCGAGAGCCTTGAGGCCAAGCAGGAAGCCGAAGCCGCCAACAGGGCACAGACGGCTGCCCCGGCCCCCGCGGCACTTGGACACGCGGCCGACGTCAGTGAAGAGGACGGTGCGGCACCGGCGGCACAGAGGGAGCGCCCCACCCCGATGCGCGGGCCCTCTGGCCAGATGTCCCAGGGCGAGGCTGCGCACGGCATGGCGATCGAGGCGATGGACATCGATGACCTCGACGAGACCCTCGATGCGCTCAGGGACGCCACCGATCCGCTGTCGCTGGCCTACCGGCTGCGCGCGGAGCGGCGCCGCTGGGCTCTGCTGCGCCAGGAGGCCGAAGACTGGGTACCGCAACCGCAGTACGACGCCCAGGGCAACCTGGTCGAGCCGTCCCGCGGGCAGATCCTGCGTGAGCGGGCCGACGGCTACCGGCTCAACCCCAACGAGGCCCAGGGCGCCGTCACCAGCGTGGACGACCTGCCGCCCGCGAAGCCCGGCGGGTACAGCGATGCCCGGTGGGCGGAGATCGTCGCGGCCGCCGCGGCGGCGGAGGAATTCCCGCCCACTGCTGAGCAGGACATCATCATCGAGGCCGCGGCCCGGCGCGGCCTGGACCTGCGGGTGATGGCGCTGGCCGGCACCGGCAAGTCCACCACCTTGAAGATGTTGTCGCGGCGCATGCCCGGCAAGCGCCTCCTGTACCTCGCCTTCAACCGGTCGGTTGCCGACGAGGCGATCGAGGCGCAGCAGCGCGGCGAGTACAGCGACAACCTCACCCCCACCACCGCGAACGCCTACGCCAACAGCATGGTCGACGAGGCCCTGCTGACCCGGCTGAACTGGCCGAAGCTCAACGAGCAGCAGATCGCCGACCGGATGCGCTGGCGCTCCCGGATCCCGGCCGGAGGCGATTCGCTGACCCCGCAGCGTGCCGCGTACCTGGCCAACCGGCTGCTGTCGGAATGGGTGAAGTCCGCAGACGACGACTTCGCCGTCCACCACCTGCCGGACGGCATCTCGCACAACCGGAATGCGATCTTCGCCGCGATCCGCCCCCTCGCGCAGGAGATGTGGGACAACCTCACCGATCCGAAGGCCACCAACAAGGACCGCGACCTCCCGCTGTCCTTCGATCACACCGTCAAGATGTGGGCGCTCTCCGGCCGGGTCCCCGACACCGACGTGCTGATGTGGGATGAAGCACAGGACGTCAACCCGGTCATGGAGTCGATCGTGGCCAACGTCCGCGAAGCCGGCATCCAGGTCGTGGCGGTCGGCGACAGCAACCAGGCCATCTACGGCTTCCGCGGAGCGACCGACGCCCTGGGGCGGCTGCCCGCAGACGCGACCGCCACGCTCACCCAGACCTTCCGGTTCGGCGATGCCGTCGCCGACATCGGCAACCGCTTCCTACGCCTGGGCGGCACCCGCATGCGGCTGGCGGGCTGGGACCGCAAGTCCTCCCGCCTTAAAGAGATCGACCCGGGTGACGAGACGATGCTCATCGCCCGCACCAACGCGGGCGTGGTCCTCGGCGCCGTCGAAGGCCTGCGCGCGGGCCGCAAGGTCGCGGTGTCCGGGGGACTGGCTGACCTGCGTAAGTTCCTGGAAGCCGCGGAAGCGCTGCGCGAGGGTGAGCGCACCAGCCATCAGGAACTGGCCCGCTTCAACGGCATGGCCTGGGACGAAATCCTGGAGACCGCCGAGAGCGAGCCCGAACTCAAGCAGCTCGACTCCATGTTCAAGCTGATGGAGCGGCACAGCGAGGAGCTCGACGCGCTGCTGGAGTCCGTGCGGATGCCACGGCCGTTCGTCGAGGACGACGGCGAGCGCCTGTACGTGAAATTCGCCCACGGAGACGGCAACTTCCGGACCACGAAGGAGTGGCTCAAGAGCAAGAGCGTCGGCTTCGGATGGGACGGCGACGCCAAGCGGTGGAGCTTCCCGCCGCCCAGAAAGCCCGCCACCTCCGCGACCGAGGCCCAGCGCCACCGGCTGCGCGAGCGGGTCGAGCAGTACATCACCGACCACTACACCGCCCCCGCCAGCGACAACGGCGGGCAAGTCGTCGACCAGACCGCGCCGCATGACCTCCTGGTGTCCACCGCGCACAAGGCCAAGGGCATGGAGTCGCAGCGCGTCCGGATCGCTGGCGACTTCAAGGGCCCCAAGGAGAGCGCCAGCGGTGGCATCGACTGGGACACCATCCCCAAGGACGAACAACTGCGCCTGGCCTACGTCGCGGTCACCCGCGCCACCGACATCCTGGATGCCGGCTCGCTCGGCTGGATCTTCGACGTCACCCGCGATGACGACCCGATGCAGGAGCCAGACGGAATCTATCGGCGCGCATGGCAGGTCGACGACTTCGAGCCCGGCAACCACCTCACCTTCTGGAGCGAGGACGGAGAGAACCTCCTCGACGGTCACGTCGCGGAGCGCGACGGCACCGCGCTGATCGTCCGCGCCGAGGACGGCAGCACTCAGACAGTCGTCACCGGTCAGATCGTCCGCCGTGACGGGCAGAACCGCCCCCTGCTGCCCGTGGCCAGCGACGAGGAACTGGACGAGGCCCTCAACAACGGCTTCGTGCCGCTGACAACCCCCAGCCCGACCGGCACGGCCTCGCCGGACCGGCAGACCACGCCCCGTCCTGCCGCCGCGCCCAGCGCCGACGGCCAGGCACCGCAGGCACCGAACACGCCGTCTGCTACAGACGGCGTCGGGGGGGAAGCCGCCGTGGACACACCGGACGGGACCGAGCAGCAGACTCAGACGGCGCCCACCACCGCAGACGACATGCCGCAGACGGCCCCTGACCGGGAGACGTTCACCGCGCTCAAGCCGCACGAGACCAGTGCCCTGACCGGGGCGGACGGCACCCTGTGGTGGGGCGGCCGGGCAGCCGGGCGCAAGAAGTCGATCACACAACCCATCCTCGTCCGGCTGAAGTTCGGGCCGCGCGGCGTCGTCGACGTCGAGGACGCCGTCACCGGCACGCACGTCGACCGCATCCGCACCGGAACGCCGTTCTTCGCCGCCGCACCGCTCCGCAACGAGCAGCAGGAGCAGCCGACCACCGCCGCGGCGGCAGGCCAGGACCCCGCCGTCGACGGGGAGCAGAGTCTCGCAGCGCCGCCCGCCGCCAGTGACGCATCGCCTGCGGCCGAAAGCCCGCAACCCGCCTCCACCGCCGCGTCGGCGCCGTCGTTCAAGGTGATCGCCCGGGCTACGGACGCCGGCCGTCGCTGGGTCGTCGTGGACCGCACCAGCAGGGACGTCGTCTGGATCCGCAACCAGGACCAGGACCCCGTCGAAGCCGTCTTCGAGACCAAGGAAGACGCCGACGGCATCCGCCAGCGTCTCGCCAGCGAGCCCAGCCTGCGTGTCTCCGCCCCCGAGCTGGCAACCACCGCCCCGGGTACGGGCGAGGTACAGCGGCACGAGGCGGGCCCGGCCCTGGTTCCGGTCCTGGGCACGGTCATCGCGAAGGACACCCGCGGCACCGACCAGCTGGTGAAGGTCCAGGTCGGTGACGAAGCCAGCGGCCTGCGGGTCTACGTCGCCTGGAACCCCGTCGGCGCCGACCAGGTCCAACTTCACCAGCCGGTCTATCTTTCCGGAACCCTGGGCGCCGAGACCGCCTTCCACGGACGGCTCGAAACCTCCGTCGAGGGCGGCACGGTGGAAGGCGAAGCCGCCGCCCACGATCGCCGCAACCTCACCCGGCCCGCCCCCGAGGGCTGGATACCCGCCGACCCGAGCGCTTCTCCTACCCTCGATGTGGGCCAGCGGGTCCGCATCCTCGACCCGCACCACCCCGCGCACGCAGCCAGCCAGCCGGGCACCCAGCAGCTGTACAGCACGGTCACCGTGGAGCTGGCCGAGGCCGACACCAGCTCGTACGCCGGGACCAGCGCGGACGGCCGCGTCCTGGTCTTCACCCGCGATCAGGTCGTCGCGGTACCGGGCGACGGCGCAGCCCAGCCGCAGCAAACCGCCCAGGCCCCGGCGCCGGTTACCGAACAGGATGCCGTCGCACGAGACGTTTCCGTTGCTCTCCTCGCCACACTGAGGAAAGACTTCTCCTACGCCCAGCGGGCCGACCGGTGGACGGTCGCCGACCTCGAGCCGCGCCCGGACGGCACCCGGGTCGAAGTCCTGCTGCGCAAGAGCGGCGAGTGGGCCCAGGCCGTCGAGGTCGGACCGTACACGCTGCGCGACGAGCGCGGCCACTTCCACGGGCTCGAAGAGGTACTGGCCTGGCGGGACGCCACACAGCTCGTCACCCTCCAGGACCGCCCCGAGCGCGCCCCCCGCCCGGGCGCGGTGGCACCCGTGCTGGTGCAGGACCGCACGCCCAAGCCCCCGCTGTTCTCCAGCCCGCCGCAGAGCCTGCGGTCCGCCGAGCTCGAGAGCCGGGCCACCGCCCTGGACCAGTGGCTCAACGCGTACGCGGCACAGGGCGACAGCGCAGACAGTGTCCGCGCCGTCGAGCTGCGCGACGCGCTTCGTACCGAGCTGGAGCAGCGCCGCCTGCGCCGGATGGACGCCGAGCAGCTCGGCGGCATGGACGCCTTCCGCCAAGACCTGGCCGACCTCATCCTGGAGGCGGCCGACCCCGGCGGCGCCCGGGGCATCTTGCGCAACGGCACCCGGCTCGGCACCGTTGTGGCGAGCGCCGCGGGCCACCACTTCGTCCCGGACGGCCAACTGGCCCTGGCTGAGGGCACCGCCTACGCCAGCCCCGAAGGTGCCGCGGTCGCGCTCAGCCGCTTCCTCGCCGGTGTCCCCGAGAACCAGCCGCTGAAGGCGCCCGCAGGACCCGCCCCGATTCCGGCACCGCGCTTCCTCCTTACCCCCGAGGAGAAGAAGGCCGATCCTACGGCCGACTCCAACATGCTGCTCAAGGCCCACCTGAGCAGCGTCGTCCACTACAAGGCCGACCCGGACCAGCGCAGCCAACAGATGATCGTCGAGCGGTGCCGCAAGCACGGCAAAACCGAGGCCGGAACCCACCTGAGCTCCGGCGGACGACTCGCGATCATCACCGTCGCCCCCGAACGCTACGAAGTGCGGGCACCGGACCGGCTCACCAAGGTCTTTGGGCCCTGGGGCGAGCAGATCAAGACCCGCGAGCGGGCCAACCGGATCGCGGACGCCTTGGAGAGCATCCGCGACGAACAGGGCCGCCCCTTCCCCTGGGACATGCCCAACCCCACCCTCCGGGCCCTGCCCATGAAGGCCCTCCACTGGAAGGACCAGCACGGCCACGACATCAAGCAGGCGATCCTGCACGCCCTGGTCACCCAGGGCCTCGACGAGCGGGACCGGCGCTACGCCAAGGAGTACTACCAGAGCACCGGCCGCCGCCTGACCGCGCCTGCTCCTCAGACCGCGCCCCGGCCCGCTCCTGAGCTGACCGACCCCTCCATGCCGGCGCCGGGCAACTTCGTAATCACCACTGTGAAAAAGGTCCTCGGCGAGGTGGCAGCAGCCGACGGCACCTTCTGGTGGAAGGGCGAGGTCAACAACCCGCAGGCAACCCAACTGCGCTCTAACCTGGAACCCCTGGACGTCCCGGTCCTGGTGCGGATCGAGGAATCCGCCGATGCGAAGGGCGCGGAACGCGGCTGGGGGCGGGTCCTGGACGCCGCCACCGGCAACCTGATCCAGAACATCCGCTCCACCAGTCACGTCATGGTCGCCACCCCGCTTGCACCCGTGACACCGGGAGGGGAGACGGGCGTAGTGCAGCGGCGCTTCGCCTCCCTCGGCCAGGTCCGCACCCACCTGATGGCCGCGAACATCCCCGGACTCAGCCCCGGGCGCCGCACCGAGGTGCGCAAGCTCGCCAAGGACCGCGAACTGGTGGAGCTCACCGATGACGGCCAGTTCGCCATCCGCCGGAATGGCGAGACCTTCGAGGTGCTCCCCGCCGGCAGTGGCCTGCCCTTCGACGGCCTCCTGCCCGATCTCTACCTCAGCCCCGAAGCCGCCCGCGACCTCGCCGTCACCCCCCGACCGTTGGAGGGGCTGCCCTCCCTGGAAGAAGCACGCGACTTCGCCGGCCGCCTCACCGAGCTGCGGACCAGCGACGGGGAGCCGATCGACTGGAGCGACCCGCAGCTCGGTGCCCGGCTGTCCGCAGGGGAGTTCGTCCACCTCAACCACACGGTCCTGGAGGAGCGCGCTCACCACGACCGCGCGCACGACAACGCCAACTCCCCCAGCGACGCCATGTGGCAGCTCTTCGAGGACCAGCCCCAGCGCTCCGAGCAGGACACTGACACCATGCGCTGGGCAGACGCGCTCACCCCCGGCGACTGGGTCTGGCTGAGGATCAACGACGAGGACAAGGCCTGGGAAGTCATCCAGCGCGCCGACACCGGGTTCGGCACCGTAGCGATCACCCTGGACGACGACAGCACCTGGCACCTGCCCCGTAATCTGCCCGTACAGCACCCGGGCCAGGACACCATCCACGACGCAGACGGCGAGCCCATCGGCCTGCGCCTGCCCGCCGACTTCGTCCTCAACGACGACGTCATCGAATTCGACCTCGATGCCGACGGCACGCCGCTCGTGCCGAGCGGCGCCGCGGGGACACCCGCCGCCGACACCCTCCGGCTCCGCGGCCGCGCCATGGTGACCCACAACCACCCCCACGGCGGTGGCGAGCGGACGTACTTGATGGACGCCACCATCGTCAACGGGGCGGACATCCAGCCGGCCTCGGTCGAGTTGAAGGCCACGGCCTTCGAACTGCCCGAAACGGTCTACCGACTCTCCCTGCGGGCGCCGCTCGCACCGCAAGAGGCACAGCCGCAACCCACCGCCCTGGCCCGGCCGGCTCCTCAGCCGCACATCACACCCGAGCCGGAAACAGAGGCCGGGCCGGACATGGGCGCGGAGATGGAGGCGGAGCTGACGGCCGAACTCAAGGCGGAGCTGGCCTCGGAATTCGAAGCTGACGCCGATCAGGACGTTGACTTCGAGGCGGAGCTCGCAGCTGTGCTGGGACTGGCATCCGAGCTCGAAAACGAGGCCGGTGCAGACCCGGAGGCCGACCTGGAGTCGGAGCACGAGCCGGAGGACGCCCCGGAGATCGAAGCCGACGACCTGGAGTCCGAGCACGAAGCAGACCGCGAACCGGAAACCGAGCTGCACGAGGAAGCCGAGGCGGAGCCGGAGCTACAGGGGGAAGCCGAGGCGCAGAATGTAACGGAGCTTCCCACCAAGCTGTCCGAGGGCGAACAACTACGCCGTGACCTGCTGCGCCTGCTCAACGACCGAGAGGCACCCACCACGCCCACCGAGCACGCGATCGTCGGCGGCGCGCCGCTGTACGTACGGGTCGCCCAGAGCCCCCGGCACGGACAGGTTGTGCAGTTCGGGTTCGACCCCAACGCACCCCGCGCGGCTGCGCAGTTCACGGCCGCGGAGCTCGAAGGCGCCACCGGAGAACAGGTACTGCGCGGTGTGCTGGCCCGCCTCCCGGCATCCCAGCGCCAGCCGAGCCCGAAGGATCCCGGGCCCATCGTCCCAGACCGGCTGCGCGATGACCTCCTGAAGCTCATGGACGACCCGCACGCGCCCAGCGTGCCCACGCTCCAGAACACGATGAGCGCCCTGAACCTGTACGTCGCGGTGACCGGCCACCCGCAGCACGGAAACGTGTTGCGCTTCGGATTCGATGCCAAGGCCGCGCCTGCCGGACTCTTCACCCGAGATGACCTCCACGGTGCCACCAGCGCCAAGGTGGTCCAGATCGTTGAGCGCTACGGGGAGGCATTCGTTCAAGATCGTCTCAATGCTGACCGTGCGCGCCAGCTCCGCGACCGCCTGCAGGCCGGAGCCCGCCAACGGCAGATGCCCCAGATGCCTTCCACTGTTGCGCCCTCCGGGCGATCGCAGCAGCCGCGCCCCGACGAGACGGAACGCCCGGTCGCACCGACCTCCTCCCCGACCCGTTGACCGAGGGCGCAGGCGTCACGGACCGCCTGGGGGAATCGGTCACCAGATTTCTGAGTCACGAATCCCCCCAGGCGGGAGGCCCGCAAGGAGGTAGCGCCCTCGAACACCCGTGATCCCTAGCGTCGAAAGGCACTTGATCTGCCCCAGGGACTGCAGGCGGCCCGGCCGCCACCCGTGATCTTCAACGAGGTGACGAATTGGCCACCGCCCCGGAGGAATTCTCGATCCCGCCCCGCAGTGCAGAGGGCGGCTGGGGAGACCAGGACGCCCCCTCCGCGCTTGATGCTGCGGCCGAAGGATGGACGGACGCGGACGACGCACCCAGAGTCCTGCCACCCGACACAGGATGGGCCACGGAGGAGGAACCTCCGTCGGGTCTGGCGGTGTCCGGCGAGGCTCCGAGCTGGTCTGCCGTGCACGACGCTTCCCGTGTACTCGCCCCTGGACCTGAACAGACCACTGGGGAGACAGCCAGCCCCGCCGCCCTGAGTGGTGGCAGCGGCGCGTGGGGAGACGAAGACGTTCCCTCCGCCCTCAGCCCCGGCAATGCTGGATGGGCGAGTCACCAGGACGCGCCGCGCGTCCTGGACCCGGTCGCGAGGCAGCTGGCATCCCCGGCCGCGGTCGAACCGGTTGGTTGGACGGCGGCCGAGGAACCTCCGTCGGGTCTGGCGCTTGCCGACGTGGATCCGGGCTGGTCTGCCGCGGACGATGCACCTCGCCCGCTGGCACCCGAGCACGATGCCGGAGGAGCAGCCGGCCGCGCTGTGGGCACGACTGCCGCTGAGGAGTGGAGCCAGGAGGATGCACCCTCCGCCCTTGACGCTGTTGCCGAGGGGTGGGGGAGCGATGACGACGCCCCGCGCGTCCTTGCCCCCGAGCAGAACGCTGGGCGAATGGCTGGTTCAGCCGTCACCGCCAGCGCGGACGGGGCGTGGGGCGAGGAGGACGCACCGTCGGCACTTGGCCCTGTGGCCGAGGGGTGGGCGAGCACCGACGACGCCCCGCGCGCCCTGGCACCGGACCCGCACTGGGCATCGGAGGCTCCGTCAGGTCTGACGCTTCCCGAACCCGTCACGGGCTGGTCTGCATCGGACGATGTACCCCGCGTACTCGGCCCCGGACAGGACGCCGCGGAGGCAGACAATTCAGCTGTCCGCACTACACCGGATGGGGCGTGGGGAGACGAGGACGCACCTTCGCCCCTTAGCCCTGTGCCGGACGGATGGGCGAGCGACCAGGACGCCCCGCGCGTCCTGAACCCATCCGCTTCAAAGGCATCCGCCTCGACCTTGCCGGGCCCGGGTTGGACCGCAGGGGAGGAGCCGCCGTCGGGGTTGGTGCTTCCCGAACTGGTGACGGGTTGGTCCGCGACGGACGACATTCCTCGTGTTCTCGCGCCCGGGCAGGACGGCGGGGAAGCAGACGGCACCGCTGCGACGAGCAGCACGGATAGCGCTTGGGGCGAGGAGGACGCACCGTCGGCACTTGGCCCTGTGGCCGAGGGGTGGGCGAGCACCGACGACGCCCCGCGCGTGCTGGACCTGTCTGCGGTGGAGCCGGATTCAACGACTGCGGCCGGCTCCGGATGGACGGCGAAGGACGAAGCGCCGTCCGGGTTGGCTGCCCCAGCCTCGGGTTGGTCCGCCGACGATGACGTACCTCGCGTCCTCGCCCCCGTACACAGGCATCCGGGCCGATCCGCACGCCCCAACCTTCCGGAGCAGGTCAGGCCCATCGACACCTCCGATACGGCTCAGACGAACGCGCGTGCGGCCGCGGGGAAAACCCGCACGGCGGCGCGCAGCCCCCACAGCACCGGCAGCCAGGAGACAGACGCCGACGCACGCGGTGACCCAGACTCACCTGTCCGCTCCACCGTGCCCGGGACTGCCGGCGACGGCATCCCCCGAAGCCACCCGGCGCCGAACGGTGAAATACCCAACGCCGCTGATACCGAGCCGGACGAGCAGAGCGCCGCGCCGGAGCAGCAAGCCAACGTCTGGCAGAGGCAGCACACTACCCCGGTGGCCACAGGCCCAGGGGAGGGAAGCGACGCGCCCGCATCTGTGGGCGAGGAGCTGGAAGAGCTCGACCGAGACGGTTACCTCGCCGCTCTCATGGACGTGGCCGACCGGGCCTTCCAGTACGCGGACGAGGCGGCCAACGGGGCGGAGCGAGCCCTGTCAAGGTCCTCGACCCGGAATGAGGAGCGTCTGGAGGCGGTCATGCATGCCGCCCACGCACATTGGCTCGACGCTGAGCACCATCACAGCGGGGCGCGGCGGGCACACGCTGACGGAGAGGAGTCGCGGCTGGCGTACTACGCGTCCGAGGCGATCAGTGCAGCGGTGAAGACGCAGCGGGCGGCTGGCGTCGCCACGACCGCGGATACCTTGAGGGAGGTTCTCGAAGAGCTCAAGCTGGCTACAGAGCCAGCCCGGCAGGCCGAGGCGCGTGAACAGTTGCAGGCGATGCTCGACATGCTGCGGGCTGAGCGCGACCGGGAACTGAGCGCTGTGACGCGCATGGACGCCGCCAATCGTGACCTGCTGGAAGGCGCCCGGTGGCGGGCCGAGGGTGCGGTGCCCGAACTGGGCTGGTGGCCGGCAGTCGCCGCGGACATGGCTCACGCACACCAGGGGCGACTGTGGCTGGATGAGACCGGCGCCCCGCATCTGGTGAAGCGGACCGCTGACGGGCACGTCGTGGCAGGGCGGAAGGTGAATGCCGAGCGGGTCGCGATGCTGCGCGCGGCCGGGTTCTTGGTGACAGGTAGCGATGCTGAGACCTTGACGCTCTTGCACCCCTCGGACATGGGGCGAGAAGCGCTGTACCTCGCGACGCTGTACCCGGAAGGGCTCCACGAGGATGAGCGCGCCGCCTATGAGGCACGGTACAAGGCCTCGCGTCGGTCGTGGATGAACAACGAGGAACGCAAGTCGGCGGCTCGGCGACTGCCGCCGTTGGACCCTCACGCAATGCGGGCCGTCCGCGAGAAGCCGGTGCTGCTGGATGACGGCCAGGTCCCCCAAATCAGCTCGGAGGATGCCGCCCGGCATGCTGACATGGCGGAGTTGGCACAGCGGCTCTGGAGCTGGGCGGCGATGAGCCGTGGCGAGCGGTCCGCCGTCATCGAAGGCCAAACCCCAGCCGCAGATGCGCCCCAGAAGCCGGAAGAGGTGGCCGATAAACGGGGGCAGGACGCCAGCGGTGCCGAGCACACGTCCGCAGCACCCTTGAGCGAACTGCCGCCGACACCAGGCCAGAATCCCCCAGGGGCGAACACAACCTTCTCCACGACCACTGTCGGTACGACGGCCGATGGCGTCAGCAACCTGCCCGCCGCCGACGTGACGCCCCCGCAACACCGCCCCCAGGAGGTCGTCGATGACCCCGTCGAGCCAGAAGGTTGGTCGGCCGACGTCCCCTCCGGCCTGGCCGAGGCACCCTCGGTGGCGTCCTGGGACGATCACAAGGCTCCTTCGGCGCCCGCAAAAGCGCCCGGGCCGCAGGAGGATCCTGCCACCGAGGCACTTCAGCCCAGCGCCAGAGAACAGACCGAGCTGTTCTCCGTGCCGACGCCGGCCCGGGACGGCACAGCAGCATCTGACACGACAGCGACCGAGCTGGCGGAAGAACTCCCGCGCTACTCCCGAGAACGCCATCAGGTCCTCAACGACATCGCCCGCGGCAATATCACCGAAGTCGACGGCCGGTTCATGCAGCGCGTTCCCCGCCGCTCCGTCCACCCGGCGGGCTCACCGCAGCGCATCAGCGCCCTCCTGAACGAAGGGCTGGCCGAACGCGCCGGCACGCAGATCCAGCTCTCCGACCACGGCTACGCCTGGTACAACCGCCACAACCTCCCCGTGCCCGGTGCCCCCCGGGACCTCGAGACCGTCGACCAGGCGCCACTGCCGCCCATCGACTACGCGCCCCTGGGCGCCCTCCCAGTGCCCGAGGAGAGCGGGAGCGCCCCACGGCCACCAGCCCCGGCACCCCTGCGGGACGACTGGCACAAGACCGGCAGGCGGTCCAAGAAGGAGATCGAGGAAACCTACGCCATGGCGGCCGCAGCCGCCGCGCGGGCCGCCCAGCCGACCGCCCGTGACGTCGCGGACCTCACAGCGGGCCCGGACCACTTGTACTGGACCTATCAGTATCCGCTGGCCCAGTACGACGAGAACGCTGCCGCCGCGCTCGAGACGCTGACCGACCCCGTCTCCCACGAGTACGCCGCCCGCGCCGTACTGAACCTGCGCGCCGCTCTGGAGGAGGCGGGAAAGGAAGCGGCCGACCACTACGTGAGCAACGTACGCAACCCGCAGTGGAAGACCGCCAGGGGCGTACAGGCGGACGATGTCCACCGGGTACGGGTACGCGGCATTGTCATCACTTACCTCGACACCGTCCGCGACCACGCGAGGAAGTACGGCCTGGACGCAGACGCGATCGTC
The DNA here is from genome assembly GCF_043660855.1 of Streptomyces shinuiensis. Taxonomy (NCBI): domain Bacteria; kingdom Bacillati; phylum Actinomycetota; class Actinomycetes; order Kitasatosporales; family Streptomycetaceae; genus Streptomyces; species Streptomyces shinuiensis. The sequence continues at coordinate 106,713 of NZ_JBIHML010000002.1, forward strand.
CACGTGCTGGAGGACGCAGCGGGTTGGTCGGGCGAACTGGTCCCGCTCGGCAACAAGGCAGTCAAGTTCCCGCAGCTGCCCGCAGCCGAGCACGTCGCCGAAGCCGCTCAGCACGTGGCCAACGAACTTCGGGCCTACGCGCTGGGCGAGACCGACACGGTCGACACCGTGGCAGACCGCCGCGCGACCTGGCGCGCTCTGGAGCCCAGGCCCGCCCCCTCCACACCCACCGGTGACGCACCCGACCCGGGCCCTGCCGATGTCGCTCCGGTCGATGCCCAGACACAGTCCGGTCCCGCTGCGTCCGACCAGGTCGGTCCAGCCAGCGCGCCTTCTGCGCCAACATCAGCTCCGGTGGACGACGGCGGGCCTCACACGCCGCTGGACGGAGATACCCGAGACACCACGGCAGAGCCGACCCCCAACGACAACAGCGTCGTCGGAAGCGAGGCGACATCAACGCCCCCGCCCGACGAGAGCACCAGCACCTCGCAGCACAACCGGCAGGGCCAGGCCGTAGGAGATCAAGCAAGCAGCACAGAGACGGTGCTGACGCAGCCGGCACCGACAGACAGCGGCGAAGCCGGTCCGCCTGAGACTGCTCTCTCCGCAGGCCCGGCCGCAGCCAGGAAGCCCGAGACCGGTCCGGTGCCGCAGAAACCCGACACTCCGGTCACGATGGCGGCCTCCGCCAACACCACACCGACCACCCCCGGGCCTGGCGCGCCCGACGGTGCACAGGAAACCGCGCCTGATGGCCCCGTCCTACCGGACGAGAGCACGTCCATCAGCGAGGCCGCCGAGGAGCCACCCGGCATCCACCCTGCTGCCCCGGCAGCGGAGGCCGCCAATGAGGTCGGCGACCGGCCGCTGAGCATCGCTCCTGAAGACGGGAACAACCCGCACCCCCGACCGGCCGCTGTACGTGAGGAGGGCACCGTGGCCACCAGTACTTCCCCGAGCACGGCCTTCCCCGAGGAAGCCGCCGTCCCCGGCCGAACCAGGACACGCGAAACACAGTCGGACCTCGGGGCCCCGGCGCCCTATCCGGACGCGGCTGCATACACCGCTGCCCACGAGGCCCTGCTGACAGAACTCGACCAGCACGAGCAGTGGCTGGCGCACACCCCGGCCGCCGCGGAAGCAGCAACCATTCTGGCGGACTCCCGAGACCTCGGTAGTCCTGGCCTTGCCGCCCTGCTCGCCCTGCAAGCCGCGCTTGACCAGGGCCTGGACGAGGACGGCCAGCGCGAGCAGCTTGCGCAGCGGCTGAACCACCACATCCGGTGCGGGCAAATGAACATGGCGAAGATCTTCTTTGCTCAGGTCGCGCGCACAAGCAGCACGGACGTGCTTCGCCATCTGTACGAAAGGGCCGCCGAGGGCCAATTCCTTGCCCTCGGTCAGCAGACCGAGGACGGCTGGCTGCAGCTCGGCCAGTACCTACCGATCCGCGCTCAGCAGGTCGCCCAGCTATCCGAACCCGTCGGCGTGCAGAACCCCGCCGAACCGGTTCCCCAGACGGCACAGGAGGCCACCACCGTGGTTGTGGACCAGGACGACGACAGCGAGCTGCCCGTCTTCGAGGTGCCAGGCGAGAGCATCATGTCCGCGGCCGAGGCCGCCCCCCGCCTGCTCGCCGAGACACAGAGCCGCCTGGCCGCTGGCGACCCAGTCGTCTCGATACTCGCCCACATCCATGGTCGTCCGGTCTACGCGATGGTCGGCCAGGCGAACACGCCCACACCCGTCCTCGTGCTCGGGCTCACTGCCGCCGACGATCCGGGGAACGCACGGGCCGTCTCCATTCCGGGCCACGAACTTGCCGTGACCGCTCCGGCAACGCTGCTGACCGCAGTCACGGCATGGTTGAACGCGAGTGATGAGGGAGGTCGTCCCCTCCTGGACTACGCCCCCTCCGAAGCTGCCGAGAACCCTGAACCCCTGGCGTCGGACCAAAGGACCGCAAGGCCGGCCGAGGCGCAGCAGCCTGCCGCCACAGCCACCGCACCACAGGCGCCCGAGCCGCAAACCCTCGCCGAATCCGCACAGCCCCCAGCTTCCAATGCGCCCGAGACCGCAACCACGCGAGAAACCCGCGCACAGACCACGTCTGCCGGAGTGGACACACCCCTGGCGGGGGAGTCCCCCACAGCACCGGAGGCTGGCGCCGCCACGAAACAGACCGTGGCCTCGACCAGCACAGGTGCCACTGCGCCGGAGGACAACACCGCCACGCCTCCTGACGCAGCACAGCAGCATGAACAGGGCGGCACCCCGCCGGAAGAGGCCACCCCTGCCGCGACTACCGAGCGACCCGCGCCCGCCCCCGCCGAACCGGTCGACCAGATGACGGAGCTGGCCCGCTCCGTCCTGACCGACCTCGGGGTCACGCTGGGAGCGACGGGTGTCGCCACCGCCGAGCGCACCGTCGTGATCACGCTGGAGGCCAGCGGCGATGCCGAGCGCGACCGCGAGATCGCGGATCAACTCCGGCCCGCCCTCCATGAGGCGATACGCCAGCATCCAGACCAGCGCCTGGCTGTCTACCGCGTCGACCTCCAGCACACGCCCCAGGTCGGACAAGGCGCTCTGCCCGCCGCTGGCGCGCCGCAAGGGACCGTCGTGCCACGCGAACGGCTGATCGCCGCCAATCGTGCGGCCGCGCAGCTCTTCACCGAGCGACTGCAGGACGATCCGAACGCCGAACTGTCACGCACCTACCTGACCGAGGAACGGCACCTTCCCGCCGAGGTGCAGCGAGAGTGGGGCCTGGGGTACGCGCCCTCGGACCGCGGCGCCGGCCGCTGGGACGTGCTGGTCAATGAGCTCACAGCCCAGGGCTTCACCGAGGCAGAACTCCTTCACGCAGGCCTCGCCACCCGCAGCAAGCGCGGCACGCTCATCGACGCGTTCACCGACCGGATCATGTTCCCCATCCACGATGAGAACGGGGACATCGTCGGTTTCAGCGGGCGGCGCGTCGACCGGCCCGGCGAGACGGAGGAACAGGCCAAGGAGCGCGGGGGACCGAAGTACTTCAACACCTCGAACGACGCGGACCTTTTCAACAAGGGCGATCTGGTCTTCGGTCTCCACCACCCTGCGCAGGCACAGGCCTTGGACCAGAGCAGCGGGCCCCGGGTCAGCGTCGAGGGCTACCTCGACGTGATCGCTGTTGCGCGGGCGGCTGCCACCGTACCGATCGAGCAGCGGCCCGTGGTCGGCGCCCCGATGGGCACAGCGTTTACCGAACGCCAGCTCACGCTCCTCAGGGGTCTCGACACCGACAACCCGCGCCCCCACATCGCCTTCCTGGACGCGGACGAGAGCGGTCGCAAGGTACTGCTCGACAAGTGGGACCTGCTGGTGAAGGCAGCCGGCCCGACGAGGGTGACCACCGCTCCGGATGCCAAGGACGCCGCGAAGCTGTGGGAAGAGGGCATCGAAGCCAGCGGCGACGGAGCAGCATCCGTCCTGCAGGCCCTGGAACAGCACCAGCCACTTCTCGACGCCGCCGTCGAAGCGGTCCTGTTGAAGAACGCGGACGACACCGAACGTGCCAACCACGCCCTCAACTCGGCCGCGTTCCCCCCGCGCACCCGGTTCATTGCCGCCGAGGCTGCGCGCTACATCCACCAGGCGGTGCAGACCCAAGCACCCGGCGACACGACCGCACTCCAGCACGCCGCGCTCACCTGGGCGAAGCGACTCGACCAGGAGTGGGGCATTCCCGGGTACATGACCGCCACAGCGGTGCTGCTCGGGCCGGGCAGACACCACGAGGACTACGAGAACGAGGTCTACGAGCAGGCCCTGGACCTGCTCGCAGCCGATCCCGAGGGGTACTTCGCGAACGACCCCCATGTCCGTAGCCGCCAATCCGTCTGGGCGACGCCGTCCGCAACGGAATCCGGCGCAGAAGCCGCAGATGGCCGACGGCCCGGGCAGTGGCCCGCGGGGACACGCGCGAGCGAATCCGCAACCCCCACCAGTGCGCCGACCAACGAACCAGTCCTCGAATCCGGGGAACTGGTGCTGAGGATGTCCCTGCCCTCACCGGTCGACGGACGGCCGGTCGAGTACACCGACCGCACCACCGCGGCGTATGCCCTGCACGCGGCCGTGCACGAACGCCTCGGTCAGCACACCATCGAGAGTCCCGAGCCCAACCGGCTTCCGCAGCCGCTGCAGCTGGGCACCGTCTACGGCGTCGACCTGAGCACGTCAGGGGACGACCAGGCGAGCGAGGACCCCACGGTCGTGGTGTGGCTCGGTACCGCCCGGTCCGACTCGCTGCGCATGTCGTACAGCCGCTTCGTGGAGATGAGCGGCCCTGAACTGCTCGCCGCCATCGAGTGGCGCGCCGCCCAAGCCGCCGGACTCCTCGGCACCCCCCTGAGTCAGACATGGCGCACAGCGGTGCGCAGCATCCTGCCAGCCGCGTTCCCGGCCCAACCCACCCCCGCCCAGCTCGCTGATCTCCTCGACACGATCGCCCAGGGCACCGATGGCAACCAGGAGCACACCAGGCGCCGTGCCGAACAGGCCCTCTCCGCGTACACGGCCGGCCACCCGGACATGGCTCTGGACGTCCTGGCGGCCGACGATCACATCTGGGTCCTGCGCAACGACGGCTCCTGGACTCAGGAAGAGGCCACACAGCAGACCTGGGAGGAACTCGACAACGGGTTCAGCCAGGAGGCAGTCGAACTCGCCGACATCACCCGAGCCGCCGCTGAGCTCCCGCCCGCTGACGAGACCCCGATGGCGGCCGATCTCACCGTCGCCCACCACAGTGCGCACGAAGCCCTCGCCGCACTGCGCCCGTACTCCATCGGCCTGCCCGACACTCTCTACGAGAAGATCACCGACCTGGTAGCCCAGATGGATGCCGGCGAGCCCGCGCTGCGCCGGCTGCACGGCCCCGGCGGTGAACAGCTGATGAACCGGGCCAAGAGGTGCGTCGTCCGTATCCTTGAGGGACTCGCCACCGTCGCCTCCAAGATCCGGCTCACCGGCCTGGGTGACCGCCTGGAACGCACCGTTGCTCGCCTGCGCGGCCATGACCCGGACGAGCAGACTGTCCCGCGCGCGGTGCGTACCGACCGGCGCATGCAGGACCTCGCTCATATCGAACGCGACCTCGAACGCCGCATGGCGTCCCCCACCACCACGCTCGCCGAGCGCGGTGAACTCCAGGAACAGTGGATCATCAACCGGGCACGCTGGCGTGCCCGCTACGAACAGCTCAACGGCCAGCCCCCGGGCGGGGACTTCCTGCCCGACAACGGCCTGGTCGCGGGCGCCCCGCCCGTCCCGAACCTGATCGCCGCACACGAACTGCTGCTGGACCGGCTCGCCGTCCGCGTCGCCGAACTGCGTGACACCGACCCGCACACCGGCGAGGACGCCAACCCCTACGAGCCCACCGCCGACCTCCTCAACGGTGTGGCCTGGGCCTACCAGCAGCGTCTGATCGGCATCGTGCCTACCGGAGACGACCCGCAAGGCCCCATTTCCCCGGCCCAGTTGCGGCAGGCTGCCCTGACGGTCACCGCCCACCGGAACGCCTCCCCGCTCACCCTGCGGCGCACCATGAACGTCACCGCCGAGCGGGCCGACCGGCTCCTGCACCGCCTGGAGGAGCAGCAGATCCTTGGCCCCTACCGGGCCGACGCACCGCGCACCGTCTTGGCCCGCGCCACCGACATCGACACCCTCCTCGCCCGGCCGGCAACCCCGACCGGATCCCGCACCTCACCCGCCGCAACCGACCCCGCGCCGACTGCGAAGAGCCCCGCCTCTACAGCGGCGGACGCTCCGGAGGCGGAGGCCGACGACCTCGTCATGGCCCGGCTCCTGGAGCTCCTCAGCAAGATCATCGCCGACAAGGAGACACGCAGCGTGACCGGTGGCGAGCCCGAGCCGGACGACAGCGCCACGCCTGCATCACGTGTGCGCAAGAACCTGCGCAAGAGCGCACACCAGGAAGCCGCAGACAACGCTCTCGCCGCAGGTCAGTCCGCCTCACTCGCCCCAAGCCAGTCCTGACGCGGAGACCGTGATGACGACACCGACCCCACTGCAGACCGAACCAACCCCGCCCGTACCGAAGTTGTCCACCGACGTGACCGCGGGCATGAACGCGGAAGCACTCGAACGCTACGCACGTCTGGTCAACCTCCAGCGCGGCATGCGCCGTGCCCGGGCGCTGGATACCGCGGATGCGCCTCCCGAAGCAGGCCCTCGCGATCTGGCAGGCCTTAACGCCGCGATGGCTGCCGCGCAGGACAACCAGGCCTACTACTTCAGCCACCCCGACTGGCACGCCATACGCGACATCCGCCAGCAGGTCGACGACGTCCTGGTACGCCTCAACGAACAGGCGGAGATCACTCCCCAGACCGCGGTCCAGGCTGCCAAGATCACCACGCTGGCGGCAAGCCTCATCGCCCGCCACGCCGCCAAAGTCAGCGCCCACCTCGACAAGTGGGAGCAGCGCAACACGGCGGGCGGGCAGGCCATGCGCACCCTCGCCCGGGCCGCCGAGGACCACGCGGCTCGGGCCTCCGGGCTCGACTCCGTACAGGCCCTGGACAGTCCGCGTCTGCTGATAGCGCACGTCCACAAGCTCAACCGGGAGCTGCGCAGGGCCGAGCCGGACGATCCCGAGACGGACCTCGGTCTGGACGATGTTGACGACCTGGAACTGGAGAGCGCGCTGTCCACCGGGGCCAAGATCGACCCAGAACTGGCCGAGGCATCTCAGCTGATGACCGCCTTGACCGAGATGGCAGGCCGGGCCCGGCGCGCCGGACACCGCCTCACCCTCGACGTGCGCCTGCACGGCCTGGTGGAGACCGTTCAGCTCCGCGGCTTCGAGATGATCTCGGGGATCGCGCGGGTTGTCATGCGCCGCTACGACAACCAGGGTCAGGACACTTCTGGGCGCCGCAACATCGCCGCCATGGTCCTTCACTACGCAGAGCAGCGCCTGGAGCGGATGCGCGGCTCCCTCGGCGCGGAGGAGCAGCGGGACTTCGGCCACTACGAGGCGGAGCCGCCCGAGCGGTACCTGGACGCGCTCTACGAGGAGTCGCGCACCGTTCGCGCCGAGTTGAGCTCGAAGAACCTGCGGCCGCAGGACCGTCCGGAGCTGCAGATCCGCTATCTCCTCGCCCAGAACGCGATCGGTGCAGCCGCCGACGGCGAGCAGGGGTTCGGCACCCGGGCGGTCTTTCCGCCCAGCGACCTCGTGGCCGGCCTGCAGACCAACCAGCCGGTCGAGACCCGGATCGCGCTGATCACGGCGCTGCGCCGCCGGGTGGAGAACAACCCCTTCGACCGCAACGCCCAGTACCTCAACAAGGTCGCCGACCGTCTCGCCCAGGAGATCGCCGGACCGCCCGAGCTCACCGCCCAGGCTCTGGAAGCCGAGCTCAGCGCCGACCAGGTCCGTGCGGTGGCCGCGCACGTGGTCGAGCAGGGCACGGTCGCCTCGCCGCTCGTGCTGAGCGAGACCGTCGAGCTGAACCTCACCCACGCGCAGGCCGAGCGGGCCCTCGCCGTGCTCCAGACCCTCAATGTGGTTGGTCCGCCCAACGGCCTCAAGCCACGCGAGACCCTCACCGTGTCCCGCAACGACCTCCCCGGCCAACTGGAGTTGCTCGAGCAGCGCTCGCCGAACCTGCTCGAAACGCAGAAGGGCGCCGCGGCCATCTCCGCATCCCCGGCGCCCGAGGCACCGGCACCGGCCGTGCAGGCGGAAGCCACCCCGGCGCCCGAAACCGCCGACCCCGCACCGGCGCCCGCCGAGCCGGAGCAGCAGCAAGCTCCGGCCGCACCCGAACCATCGGCACCCGCGGAGCCGGCCCCGGCGGCGACGGCGCCCGCACTGCCGCGCCGGGACCGCACGGCCGAACGGCGCCACCCGGGCAACCTCACTGCCCGGCCCACCCCTCAGGCGGCGACCACGAGCGACCAGGATCTCGCCAAGCTGTTCGAGGGCCAGGAGGACCGGCTGCTGGAGGCGAGCCAGAAGCTGATGGCCGGGACCGAAGCCCGCGCCGCCGCCCATCCGGCGCCCCACGAGAGCACGTCGGCCAAGGCCACCAGCGTGGACGAGGCGCAGCACAACGCCCAGCAGGCCCAGCAGTCCGTCGGCGTGGGCGTGAGCTGACCGACCCACCCATCCCTGCACGAGAGGACCCACCGAATGGACGAGGTACGGCTCGAGGAGCTCCGGCGGCTAGCGCGGCTGCGCGAGCAGCAGGATGAAGAACGCCGCACGAGGAAGATCGCGGCGGATCTGCGGCTGCAGCAGCAGGAACGCCAAGCCCAGGACGAGGCGCATCAGGCCGCGGTGCCTCCCGCCGAGGAGCAGCACTATGCGCAGCTGCCCGGCCCTTCCTACACCGGGATCCGGTGACCGTGACCGTCACCGGTGAGCAGAGTGAAGCTGTGCTTGCGGCTGTACTGACCCTACTCGGCCTGGTAGCGAAGCCAGCCGTCCTGGTCGATGCGGAACGCGGCGCTGGCGGCGCGGCATGCGGCGCCGTCCTCGGCCGCGTGGACCACTTGAGCCAGCCCCTCAGCCAAGGTGGCCGGAACCTGCGGGGCAGAGCGGGCGGGCGCGCTCCGGGCCGTGGAGTTGGCCTTGGCGAGCAGGCGGCGCAGCGGTGCGAAGACCAGGTCGGTCAGGCCGTTGACGGTGATGGCGCCGATGACCGCGATGGCTCCGGTGGCCATGAGGCGCCAGTCGCTTGGCGAGGCGTCCATCGGTGTGTGGCTGTGTGCGAGCCACCTTGGTCCGAGATGCGGCCGTTTTCTGAGCAGCTTTGCTCGCTGCGGACACAACAGCCTCGTCTACCGGAAAAGCCGTTCGAACCAGTCGACGACCAGGATAACGAAGCCAATGACGAAGGGCAGCAAAACATAGTGAAGGCGGGGGCGTTGCGGCTCGCGCCGGAAGTACACCCATTCCGTGGACGGTACGTCCTCCCGATGGGCCGTGCGGTGGTGCCATATCTGATGATCCAGCGCAGCTTGCCGGCTTGCGCTCTTGTGGTGGTGTCGGCAGGTGGGGTTCGAGCAGGTGTAGCGGTACATCGGCACCCTCGCGGTGGTGGGACTTTTACCTCAGAGGATGCCCAGAGGGAATGCTTGGCGTCTCCCGAATCGGGGGTTCGGCCTGCGCGAAGGCACCTACACGCCGTTGTAGGTGAGCGTAGGTGCGTTGTAGATATTGCAGGTCAGAGCCTTGTAGGTGGGTTAGGTAGGTGAAAAGAGAGGCTAGGTGGGGCCCGGGGGAGGAGAGCTGGTTCCCAGCCCTCGGCCCGGGCCTTTCCTCGTGGGCGGGCCCGCCCCCGAGGAGGTGCGGTTCCTCCTCTCGGAGCGGCTCCTCCAGGGGCGGCCCCCAGCCGGGGAGGAAGGGGGTCAGCGGTCGGGCTCGGTGAGGGTCTTCCGCAGGGTGGGGGCGGTGATTTCGGAGAGCCTGGACGGGGTGCGGTCGGGCACCAGCTCAGGAGGCAGTCGGGGGCTGCGGCCGAGGTGCTCGGAGAGCTCGTCGTAACGGATGCCGATGGTGTTCTTTCCCCGCAGGTTGATGCCGTTGTTGACGGGGATGCCGAGCCGTTGGCACTCCTTCCGCAGCTGGGCCACATCCCACCCGATGAGCCAGTCGTGGTCCGCCTGGGCTGTGGTGAGGATTTCGACCAGGTGCATGCCCTTGAAGCCCAGGGCGTGGTTTCTGGCGACGCTGTACTCGATGTGCCTGCGCAGCCAGGTCTCGCCGTCCAGCACCGGCTCGTTCCGGTGCTGCTCCCCCGCACCATCGTGATCACCAGGGGGTGAGCCGTTGTCGGCGGAGGCTTCTTCCACCGCCTCTTCGGCCTCTGGGGAAGGCCTCTGGGGGGCACCTCGCACCCAGGCACGCCACAGGAGGAAGCCGACCAGGAGCGGCATGCCCAACTCCTGTGTGGTCACGATGGCCGACCCTGCAGCGGCTGCCACGAGGACGGCCATGGCCAGGTGCTCGGCCTTCTCCTTGGCGGTTCCGCCCCGGGGCAGAGCGAGCTGGATGACCTCTCCGATCGCGGGCAGCATGCCGCGCTCCAGGCGGGCCGCCGCGCGCGCCCAGGGCCGCTCCCGCAGGATCTCCCCCCACCCCTTCGGCTGGGATGTTTCCCTGGGCTGGTCCTTTCCGGCGGCCGTCTTCTGCTGCGTGGCCAGGTCCTTGTCCCACAGCATCTCCAGCAGAGCCGTCCCGGCACGGCGGGCGGCACGCCCGGCTCGGCGGATCCGCCGAGCCGGGCGTGAGGGGACATGGTGCTCTGCGGTCGGCGCCGTAGAGCTCGCCGCGGCCTTGTCCGCTGCTACTTCTTCCACCGCGCTACACCAGCCCGATCGCCTGGGCGAGTATGGTCAGCAGCGTCTCCGGCCAGGCCCAGGAGCCGCCGGCGGCCGCGAACAGGGTGGAGGCGGTGAAGCCTCCGATCACAGCGCGCAGGTCGGAGTGGTTCCGCATGAAGAGGAACAGCGTGATGATCACCGCCAGCGCTCCGTAGCCCCAGGAGGCGGCCGGAGCGCTGGACAGTTGGAGGATGAGATTTGAAGGTCCCACCCATCCTGCGGATTCGTAGAAGGAGGAGGAGGCGAAGCCGAGCACGATGAGGATCTCGGTGTTGACCCAGCGGACGTACTTGTTGTTGCCGCCGCTCTTGAGGTAGAGGACGCAGAAAGCGGTCATGATGGCCGCGAGGCCGGCAGCCGTGATGGTGCCCAGGTTCAGGCCGCCGCCGAGGTCGGCGGCGAGCACGACGACGTGTCCGTCCATGTGAGGTCTTTCTGTATCGGCCCGGCGCTCGACCGGTGTGTGGACAACAGCGGTGACGATCAAGGTTGCGAGAGGGATCCGGCAGACCCAGCCGAGCGGGGGCCAGAACGCGCGGGCTCTCCAGGCCAGGAGGCCGCACGGGATCGCGGGGATGGCGATGATCCATAGCCAGGCCTCAGCTCTGCCGTGGAAGCCGGCGAGCTGGTCGCCGATCAGGGCGATGAGCCCGAAGCCCCAGCCCAGCAGCGCGGGTGTGCCCCACCGCAGGACCCACCAGATGCGGTTGACGTGCCAGCCGGACTGCTCCAGCGCGGCCGACCGAATGGCCGCCTCGATGGTGCCGGCGGGAGCGACCGGCGCCTGCGGGGCTTCTTTGTGGACGAGCTGCCACGGGCGCTGCCACGTCGGGTCGGCGTTCTGCACCTCACCGAGGCTGGCGTGGTCGGCGTCCGAGGAGACGGCGTCTTCGCCGTCTCCGTCTTCTACGGGCGCCGGGGCCGGGCCGGGATCCGGCTCGGCTGCGGGGTGTTGAGTCTGGCCGGCCGCAGGATTTTGGGCGGGACGGTTGCCGGTGTTGGTGTCCAGGTCGGCGTCCTGGCTCCAGTAGAGGTCGTCCCACCAACGGGATTCGGCAGTCTGGGACGGTGCACTCCGGCCCTGTGTGGCTGCGGCTGGGTGGGTCGCAGGTGCGGTGATGGGTTCTCCGGCAGCGTGCTCGCTGGGGTTGTGCCTGCCATCAGCTACGGCGTCATGACTCACGCCGGCCGGGGCCGGTGTGGTCTGCTCGCTGCCTGAGGTCGAGATGTCGGCGGGGGTGGCCAGAGTCCCGTCGGCGCTTGTGGCCGATGTCTGCCTCTGGTCGGTGGTCATGTGGCGGTGTACCTCTCCCACCCGAAGCGGGCGATTGCGGTGAGCATGAGATCTCGGGCCCGGAGCTCGTCCGGTCCGGGCTGGGTCGGGTCGTCGCGGACCGGCGCCGGGCAGGGCCGCAGGTGCCAGGAGAAGCCGTCGGGAAGCTGCGGTCCGAGCACGGCGCGGATGTCGTCGACGGGACCGGTCTGCCGGTCCGGGCCGGTGGTCTCACTGCCGGTCCGCGGACCGTCCGCCGGTCCGCTGTGGGACACAGAGCCCGCGGCGGTGCCGGTCCGGCGGTCCTCCAGCAGGCGTCGAGAAAGGCGGGCGGCACGGAGGTGTGAAGACATGGGGACTCCATGACAAAGGGGGGACGAGGTGGGGTGTGGCGGCGCGGGCCAGTGTCGGGAGGGCGGGGTGACCGGGCTGCGGCAGAGGCTCAGAGCGGGCCCGTCAGCCCCTCTCCCCCGGGGGTGACGTGGGTGGCCGTGGAGGCCGTCTACAGCGCCACCTACTCCACCTACAAGTCTCTTACCTGCTGTTTTGTAAGGAAAGGGGGTGCGGTGAGAGCGAGGTGGGGCCGCTCTGGCCGCCGCGCGGCGGCCAGAGCGGCGTGCGGCGCGGTGGCCGCGTGCGGTCAGACACCGGCGGGCGCTCGGTCCTCCTTCAGGGCCTTGGCGATCTCCCCGGCCCGGTCGGAGGCGATGGTGCCCTTCAGATCGCGGACCTTCTGGGCGATGGCGCGCTTGCCCGGTGTCTTGTTGCCCTCGGCCTGGAGCTGTTCCACCGCCCGTCGCTCCACCTTGGTGAGGGCCACCAGGACCTGGTCCGGTCCGTTGGTCTCGCGGTCCGGACCGGCGTGGAGAGCGGACCGGCGGTCCGCTCTGCCGGTCCGCTCTGCCGGACCGCGGTCCGCCCCAGCGGTCCGGTCCGTGCGGCCCACCGGGCGGGAGCCGGGAGCGGCCTCGGTCCGGCCCGGTCCGCTTCCGCCGATGGCCCGGTCCGGACCGAGCTGGCTGGACCGGGCCGGGTGGGCGGTCCCCCGGTCCTGTGCCTGGCCCGGCTCGTGCGGTCGGTCCAGGGCGGCGTCGGTCTGGTCCACCGGACCGTGGCTGGCGGCGCGGTCCGCTCCGCCGGTCCGGGAGCGGTCCGGCTCGGGAGCGGTCCGGTCCGGCCCGGTGCGGGACAGGGCCGACCCGGTGTCGGTCCGGTCCGCAGCGTTCCGGTCCGGGTCGGATGCGGACCGGGCGGTGTCCGTTCCGGTCCGGTCCATCGGGGAGATGGAGTGGACCGCGGGGATGGCCGCCGGACCGTGGTCACCGGTCCGCACGCGGGGGATGACGACGCGGTGCAGCGCCAGTCCGGACCGCTGTGCGGCCCGGTCCGCCCGCTGCACGGTCCGGTCCCCGGACCGGACCTGCAGTTCCCGGGCGGCGGCGGTCCAGGCCCGGTCCAAGGTGGTCAGCGAGCTGTCGGTGATCATCAGCGACCAGGCGGTCCAGGACTGGAGGGGGTAGCGGACCCAGCGGATCAGGCCCACCCGGGGACGCGGCCTGGGCAGCATCCCCTGCTCGCGCAGATACTGGCGGTGCACCAGCAGGGCGTACAGCTCCCACAGCACCATGCCGACGATGCTCATCGTGGCGAACGCGATCGCCGGCTGCGTCGGCGCGCCACCCGGCCCGCAGTGGTGGGCATAGTTCATGCCCGCCGCACCGGAGGCGAACACCCAGGTCATGACGCGGTAGATCAGGCCGGAGTCGCCCACCTGCCGCGCCTGGTGGTACATCCAGCCGGTGAACGCGGTAGTCAGCTCCCATGCGGCCGCGAACCCGAGCGCGAAGATCGTCCACCAGTCGAAGGCCTCGCGCGCGTAGGTCATCTGGGACCACCATGCCACCGCCATCGGGGCCAGGATCGGCCCGCCGACCAGAACCCGCCGGGCCTGGTTGCGCACCAGGCGTCGGAACCAGGCCCCGGCCCTGGACAGCCTGCTGCCCCAGGTGGGGCGGGCTGACCGGCGCTCGTGCCGGCGCTGCCGGGCTGCCTCCCGGCGCCGGAGGGCCGCGTTGCGGCGCTGGTCGCGCGCCTCCTGCCGGAGCCGGCGGCGCTCCAGGCGCCGTTCAGTCCGCGACAGTGCTCTGCGCCAGCGCTCGTCGGCCTCGGCGAGCTTGGTCTCCGCGGCGTCCACGGCTGCGGCCGCCTCCCGCTCACGCTCCTCGGCCCGGGCGATGACCTCACGGGCTTGCGCATCAGCCTGATCGGCCTGGCGGCGAAGATCCCCCTCGGTGCGCTGCCGCAGACGCGTCATCTCGTCCCTGGCCGTGGCCAGTTCCCGTCTGGTGTCCTCAAGGGTCTCCTGGGCCTGCGCGCGGATGCGGTCGGCGTCGGTCTCGGCATCACGCCGCAGCCGCTGAGCGGTCCGGTCGGCGTCCTCACGTACCCGCCCGGCCTCGGCGGTCACCTGTTCGGCACGGTCCTCGGCCTCCTGCACCAGGCGGCGGGCCCGCTCCTGAGCCTCTGCGCGGAGGGCCTCGGCCTGCGCCTGGGCGCGGTCCACAAGAACGTCTGCTTCGTGCTGCGCGGCATCCCGGATCCGGGCAGCCTCCTGCCGCGCAGCCGCGGTAGCTGTGTCCGTTGCCTCACGGGCCTTGTGCTCAGCCCGCTTGATCAGGTCCGCGGCCTGCTGCTCGGCGTCGGCCAGTACCTGGTCGGCCTGCGAACGGGCCTGGCACATGTGCCTCTCGGCGTCCCGGCGGGCATCCGCCCGCATCGCGGCGGCCTCGTTGCGGGCGGCGCCCACCAGGTCGGCGGCCCGATCGCGGTCGTTGGCGACCTGCTCGTCGGCCTCCGGGAACGAGGTCGTCGCTGCGGTCGGCCCGGCCGGCTCCGCGGCCGATGCAATGGCGGGCGCCGCCTTCCGACGGGGCGAGGAAGGCCGCTGCCTCGCCTTGGTCTTGGTGCGACGTGCCACGCCGCGCCTCCTCTCACATGAAACACGCGGGCCAGCCCGTGGAAGGGCTGGCCCGCGTTGCGGTGGCCGGGGACCGGCCGGTTGATCAGGACAACTCCAGTGCAGTGGCCGGGGCACCACCTGCTTTCGTCTCGTTGCGCTCCGGAAGCCGGGGGAGCACTGCGGTGGTCGGGGACCGGCCGCGGGATGCCTCGCGGTGCTCGCGCTCCGGCGCGAGCGCGGTGCCGACCTTGCCGGCAGGGAGGGCAGCGCCGGTGCCCGCGTCGAAGCGGTATAGGACCATGTGCCTCCCGGTGATCCGCCCGGCGGCCACCAGGCGGGGTCGGCGCGGTGTGCTCATGTGCGTCTCCTGCGGCCAGACCGGTACGAACCAAGCAGGGACGCCTCGGTCTTGTTGTGGTTCTTCCAGCCCATCCGGTCAGCGGTACGGGCGTCCTTGTGACCACACTCCATGGAGTGGCTGCGTCCGGTGCCGCCGTGCTGGGAGGGATCGGCGAAGCGGAAGTCCAGCGGCATTGCGTGCTGTCTCTTTCGTCTCTGGTCGCAGGGCTGTTGGGCGCAGCCAGCGCATCTGTTGGGCCGCGGGCCCATGGAGGTGGTGCGGCGTTATCGATCGTTGGTCGCCGCAGCGGTGATGTGGACAGTGGAGCTGCCGCAGATACCGGTCGCCTCCACCTGGTCGCCGATCACCTGCAGGTCTGGTGTGCGGATCGTGTGGATGAGAGCGCTGAGGCGCGAGGCCGGCAGCGGGCGGCCGACGTGCACGTCGACCTCGGCCGCCAAACCGGCGGTGTCGCCGAGCAGGTGGAACAGGCTGGCGATCAGAGTGTCGTCCTCCTCCTCAGGAGGCTGGTGATGCGCCACCGCAGCCGGGGCCACCGCGGCCAGCAGACGCGCCAGCCCGGCCCGCAAGTGCAAGACCACCGTGACCAGCTCGTCGGGCGTCAGGTCCTTCAACGGCAGCCCGATGGCTTCGGCCAGCAAGGCGCGGGCGGCCGCGACGGCTTCAGTACGGCGGGCGGCCGGAGAGGTAGCGGTGAGGCTGTTTCCGGCCAGCCTCACAAACTCCTCCAGGCTGGGGAAAATGGGGTCTGGCAACGGAACGTCGGCTGTCATGCCGTACCCCCTGCCCCGGGAAGGTTCCGCTCCTGGCCCGGGGCGCCATCGGGCACCACGCCGCCGTGAACCACGCCGGCCTCGGCAACCCGGCCGGCGAGGCACGGCATCAGCGGTCACCTCCGCAGAGGGCGGAGACGTGCGCGGACGCAGCCTCAGCGGCGAGGGCAATCGCCTCGGGGGAGACGGCAGCAGCGATTGCCCCCGACTGGGCGATCAGCGGGCAAGGGGGTGCTGGTGCAACCTGCTCCGGCTGTGGGGGGATGCAGAATGCGTCGGTGGGGTGGGACACCGTTCGAGCTCCTCTGCTGGAGGGGTTCGGGTCAGGGCCATGCCCGCAAAGAGCGCGGGGCGCCAGAGGGCTTCGCCTCCGGCTACGGCGGTACGCTGGTCAGGCCGAGGCGTTCCGGGCCCGCCAGCGGGCGGCGCGGCGCCGCATGATGCGGCGCTCTTCCTCGCTGAGCCCGCCCCACACGCCGTGGTCCTGGCCGTGCTCGAAGGCCCACTGCAGGCAGGTCTCCATTACGGGGCAGCGGCGGCAGACGGCCTTGGCCTCCTCGATCTGCAGCAGCGCGGGGCCGGTGTTGCCGATGGGGAAGAACAGCTCCGGGTCCTCTTCCCGGCACGAGGCTCGGTGGCGGAAGTCCATGAGGGTGCCCTTTCGTTCACAGGGAGGGATTGACAGTGGGGTAGTGCTGATGGCCCGGGTGGGGCGGAAGCCGGTGATCGCGGCCGCTGGCTGCGGTTGACCTGCCTCTCCCGCCCCGGCCTCGGGGAACGGCTAGGAGGCGATCAGGCAGCGGACCCGCTTGCCGACGGCGATGACGTCGATGCCGATGTGCTCGCACAGCAGACCAACGATGGACAGGCCCCGACCGGACTCCGCGTCCGCGCTGTCCAGCCGGACCGCGCCCGGCTGGGGCAGGTGGTCGGGGTCGGGGTCGGTCACGCTGACGCTGACACGACCGGCGTCGGCGCGGACCTCGACGATGAGCGGAGCGCCGTCGCCGCAGGCCCGCACAGCGTTGCCGACAAGTTCGGAGAGAACCAACTGCGCGGTGTGCGCGGTCTCTGCGGCGATACCGGCGTCCTGCAGGACCTGGACGGTGGCAGCGCGGAGACCGCTGAGGACCTCGGGCCCGACGGCCATATGCGCCAAGAGCGTGCCCGCGCGTATCTGCATCTCCAGGTCGAGGCCGTCATGCTGCGGCTTCGGCTGCTCGGTGACCATGGGTCCGGTTCCGTACGCCGTCGGGCCGGTCACCGCGCACCTCCGCTCTTGCCGGCGAGCACGCGGCGCAGCGCTTCCTCAATGATCGGGTCGTGCGGTGTGTCGTCGTCCTGTGCGGTGTTCAGCTGGATGGATGCCATGCTGGAAGTCACGGTCGGGGTCCTCTCTCGCGATGGGGTCGACCGACAGCGGCCCCGGGGTGCCTCCCGGGGCCGTCGCCGTTGGGGCTGAGCAGGGTCTGGCGGTCTGGGGTGTCACGAGTGGCCGCGGCCGTCGGCGCCCACCGTCAGGGCAGGCGTCGGCGACCGCGGTTACTGGTGAACCGGTGCGCGTTTCCAGCGCGCGTTGACCTCAGTCGGCGCGGGCCGCTCACGCCCGAGGAGGCCAGTCCCAGGCGGTCGTGGCAGCAGAAGGTATGCCGCACCGTTCTTTCAAGCCGGTTGCGCGATACGTCGTAGGCGGATGCCTTTTCTCGGCCGGCTGGTCTCCACCCGCCTCGGCCGGTGTTCGCGGCCGTCGTGATGCGGTGGATCACGCTGTGGAGTTCTCAAGGTGCGGCCGCTTCCTTCAGGCCCCGGCCGTGACCGGGGCCCTCCGGGCGGATAGCCGCCCCGGCGGTTGGCCAGGGCGTAGGGCGGGGCCTTGCCCGCTCCCGATGCGGAATCGGCCTGGGGCCGTCTCCTCGGTGACGCTGGTTCGGCGGCGAGCCGAGCCATGAACTACCTTGTGCACAAGGTTCAACCATGTGCACAAGGTTGTCAAGGAGGAATCTGATGGCGGAACAGCCCGTTCGGTTGGTAGGCCCGTGTCGCGTGTGCTGCACTAGGTGCAGCTTGCACATCCATGTGCACAAGGACCACGCACTAGAAAGGCGCACAGTGGGCGAGACTCTCGGCCAGCCCGAGTACCGCAGAGTCCGGGACGACCTGCACAGGAAGATCGCGGACGGCGAGCTGAAGGTCGGGGAGCCCATTCCGTCGACGAGCAAGTTGCAGGAGGAGTACGGCGTCTCGGTCACGGTGGTGCGCCGCGCGGTCAACGAGCTCCGCAGTGAGGGCCTGCTGTACGGCCAGTCAGGCAAGGGCGTCTTCGTCCACGCCAAGCCCGACACAGCCCGCGGTGAGCAGGCGACCCTTGAGCGCCTCGCCGAGGGCTTCGCCAACCTGGAGCGGCGAGTCGGCGATCTGGAGACCACCAACGCCGACGGAATTGCCGCGCTGCGGGCCGAACTCAACGAGATGAAGAAGCACGTGGCGTCCTTGCAGGCCCATCTCATCGATCTGTACGGGCGCACGGGCCAGCCGTACCCGCACCACATCCAGCCCGCTGCCACCGACACGCACGGCGACCAGGCCGCCGGCGCGTAGCTGGCCTTCCGAACCAGGGGGACTCGTCCTTGTCATCCGAAAGCGCAGCCGTCGTCCCGCTCCACGGCCGCCAGACCTACCGGCCCGACCTGCAGAGCATCGCGCGTGGACAACTGGCCCAGGCACGGGCGGCCAAGGGCCTGTCCTACGAGGACTTCGCGCACCTGCTGTCGACCATGCTGGGCTGGCCGGTCAGACCTGACACGGTCAGGGCCTGGGAGACCGACTCCGTACCGCCCGGCGACGTACTCGTAGCAGCGGAACTGATCGTCCGGCAGACGCCGAGGAGTCTGACCGATGGCGAGCCGCACGATGCGCTCACCCAGATCGTGGGCGACCAGTTCGCCGACCTTGCAGGCGTCTTCGCCAGCCGCTCCGAGTTTCAGGCGAAGCTGTCACCATCCGAGCTGCTGGACGACGCACGCGAGATCCGGGCCTGCGGCCTCAGCCTGAACCTTCTGTGTCAGACCTACTCCGAAGCCCGGCTCAGAGAGATCATCGAGGACGGGACGAGCCTGCGCTGTCTCTTCCTCAAGCCGGACGGCCGCTACATCGCAGAACGCGAGAAAGAGGAGGGCTACCCCGCGGGCCGACTCTCCGCGCTCACGGCCATGAACCTGACCATCCTGCAGGAACGGGTCTACGACCGGCTCTCCCCCGCGGCGCAGGGCAGGCTCGAGATCGGCGTGTACGACGAGCCGATCCGCTTCAACGTGCTCCTCATCGACGGCCAGCTCTGCGTAGCGCAGCCCTACCTGCCGGACGTCCGCGGTGTCGACTCCCCTACCTTCCTCATCCGCAAGCGCCGAGTGTCAGGCGGCCTGTACGCCACCTTCGACCAGATCTTCTCAACGCTCTGGGAAAGGCGGCTTGACCAGTGACCGACCTGCGCGCACTGCTGGACATCGCCAACCAGGCCGTCGACCATGCCGCCGCGATCGTCTCGCAGAAGGCGGTCGGCACGGTGACCGCCAAAGGCGACCGGGACATGGTCTCGGAACTCGACCTGGCGGTGGAGGAGCGAGTGCGGACCTTCCTGCACACCGAGACTCCCGAGATCGGGTTCCTGGGAGAAGAACAGGGCGGCCAGCGCCTCGGCAACCTCACCTGGTCCCTTGACCCGATCGACGGAACCGCCAACCTCGTCAGCGGCATCCCGCTGTGCGGCATCTCCCTCGGACTTTTCCGCAACGACACCGCCGTCCTCGGCGTGATCGATCTACCCTTCCTCCAAGACCGCTATGAAGCCGCCGAAGGCCAAGGCGCCTACCGCTTTGGACAGCGCATCCAGCCCAGCCGCACAACCCGGCTGCACGAGGCCATCGTGGCAGTCGGCGACTACGCCGTCGGTGAGAGGGCCGCGGAGCACAACCGGCAGCGCTTGAAGATCACCCAGCTGCTCGCTGAGCGCGCCCTGCGCGTACGCATGCTCGGCTCCGCTGCCATCGACCTGGCATGGGTAGCCTCAGGCCGGCTCGACGCGAGCATCGCCCTGAGCAACCACCCCTGGGACACGGCCGCTGGCATCGCCATCGCCCGCGAAGCCGGCGCCCACACCATGGACACTGCTGGCCGACCGCACGAGATGACATCGACGGCCACCATCACAGCCGCGCCCGGCCTGCGGGACGAAGTCCTGCGGCTTCTCCAGGACAGCGCGAACACCAGCGCCTAGCCGCGTGACCAGAACCCCGGCGCCGCAAGGACCTCTCATGCCGTCTGAGATCCGGCCGCTCAAGGCGCGCGGCCTTCACGACGGATTCCAGCCATAGTCACGGAAAGCTTCTCTCTTTGAGCTATCCGTCACGTTACGGTCTGGAGGATCGGACTGACCATCGGGAGGCGCCTCATGGGTAAGCACCGCTCTCCGGTCGGGGACGACGGCCACCAGCCCGGCCGTCCGATCCCTCCGGCGGAGCCGACTCCTGCACCGCCCCAGCCGGAATCGGACGAGGAGTGACATCGCACACCGCGCTGTCGCCCCCGGCGAACAGCAGGAACGACGGGCTGGCGGCCGAGATCACCAAAGCGCTGGGGCACCCGGTGCCCGCAGAGTGGCAACAGGCGCTGCACGCTGCCCCCAGACACCTGTTCCTGCCGCAGGTGCTGTGGCTGCGGGACGGCAACGGCGGATACGCCCCGTGCGACCGCGGCAGCGATCCCGAGCGATGGTGGGCGGCCGCGTACTCGGATGCGCCGCTGGTCGTCCAGTTCACCGAGGAGGAGGACGGATACCAGGTGCCGTCCTCGTCGGCTTCCGCGCCGAGCACGATGATCCGGATGCTGGAGCAGGCCGAACTCGGCGATGGGATGCGGGTGCTGGAGATCGGCGCCGGTACCGGGTTCCACGCCGCGCTGTTGTCGGCCCGACTGGGCAGCGAGCGTGTGGTCTCCGTCGAGATCGACTCGGAACTGACCGCCCAGGCCCGCACGAACCTTGCCGCGGCCGGACACGCCCCCACCGTGCGATGCGCGGACGGCGCGCAGGGCTGGGCGGCAGGCGGTCCGTACGACCGGATCATCTCCACCTGCGCGGTGCGGGCGGTACCGCCCGCCTGGCTGGAGCAGACCCGGCCTGGGGGCCGGCTCGTCATCCCGTGGAACACCGCATGGGTGGGATACGGCACGCTCACCCTGACCCGGCACCCGGACGGCAGCGCCTCGGGCCCGTTCGCGCCGTTCGGTTCCTACATGGTGATGCGTGGCCAGCGCTCCGGCATCGAGCTGGGTCGGGACGTGCTCCGCGCCGGGCAGGTCCCGCAGGTCTCCCACACCACGATCTCGCCCTGGGCGGTGGCCGGCAACGACCTTGACGCCCTGTTCGCGATCGGCCTGGCCGTACCGGATGTGTGGCACTCCTGGGATACCGAGACCGACGCGGCGCACACCCGGCTGTGGCTGGCCGACGACGACGCCACCTCCTGGGCGACCGTCGACTACGACGGCCACCAGACCGACACCTTCCGGGTGTCTCAGCACGGGCCGCGCCGGCTGTGGGATGCGGTGGAAGCCGCGCACCGGTCATGGGAAGCGGCCGGTCGGCCGAGCGTTGCCCGGTACGGGCTGACCGTCATGCCGGACGGCACCGCCACAGCATCGCTGAACTTCCCCTGACGGACGCCGCCGCACTCCCGCATCCCTGTCTCCCGCAGCCTGGCAGCCAGCCGTCATCGCATCAGCGGATCGGTGTGTTCAGTCACCGCCGCGCTGGGGTGACCGCCGGCCGAACGGGCCGGTGAGTAGCACGAGGCCTCGCCCGGGGAACAGGCGGGGTCTCGCCGGTCGGTCGCGGCTGCTTCAGCCGCCCAGGTGTTCCTTGTGGTTTCCCCTGACAACTCCGTACAGCTTGACACTGTACAGCGTGAGGCTGTAGCTTCGGGGTGTCGAGAGGGAGGAACCCGCGATAAACACCGCCGCAGCCGCCACCATCTGCATCTGGTGCCGCCGCGGCGTGGTCACCGCCGTGAAGACCGCCGGCCGGTGGGTCATCGACGCCGCCTCCCTCGCCCACCGCATCGCCATCGGCGCCCGCCGCACCCGCAAGGAGACCGCCGTGCCGCACATCGACCTGACCGCCACCTACACCGTCACCTACCCCAGCGGCCGCACCCCGACCGTCATCACCCCCAAGGTCCGCACCCGCGATCGCAACGGCGTCACCCTCACCACCGTCCGCGGCCTCGCCCCGCTGCTCGCCGGCCAGATCGACGCCATCACCGACGAGGGCGACCGCCTCCACACTCTTGAAGTCCTTTCCGGCGCCTCCATCGTCATCGCCGACAAGCCTCGGGACATCGGCTCCGCGATGATCGCCACCCGTGACGACGGCCGCCTGGCCGCCCACTACCAGGGCACCAAGGGCCTCCCCGTCGACACCGTCCTGGACCTCGCTGAGCGCCTGCGCACCCAGCTGTGGGAGAAGCCCGCCGCCGGCTCCGCCGACTACACCGCGCTCGCCGCCGAGGCCCGCGACCTGCACGCCCGCCTCACCCCGGCCAAGGACTGCCACCCCGCCGACCGCATCGGCGGCCACCGCGACCGCACCAGCGGCGCCCGCCGGGGCCGCAACGCCGCCCTGGCCGCCGCCAACGCCTTCGAGCGCGCCGCCGCCGACCCCACCGTCGATACCGCCCTCGCCCACGACCAGCTCGCCACCGCCCGCCGCACCGCCGCTCAGCTCGGCCGCTGAAAGGAAACCCCCGGCCATGCCCACCATCGTCAGCCTGAACCTGCGCACCGACGCCACCGACTGGCGCCCGGACTCCACCGGAGAGGGAGCCGAGCCGTACACCGTCTCCGGCTACCGCGAGGACGTCGACCTGGACCAGCTCACCCCCCGCGCGCGGGCACTGGCCGAGGCCATCGCCCAGTGCCCGGGCAGCCAGCCGCTGGACATCTGGGTGGAGTCCGACGACCCGATCCGCGACCGCAACCCCGACTGGCACCACTGGTACACCGAAGAGCAGGCCAGCCAGCCCGAGCGCCGGCCGTGGCGCGGCTGGTCGACGTTCCCGGCCACCTCGAAGATGACCGCCGTGGAGTGGCTGGAGCGGGAGGCGCGGAAGATCCCGCTGGGCTGGCACGTCCTCGGCGCGTCCCCCCGCACACCGGTCCCCTCCCTCGAGGCCGCGAAGAACGACCGCTATCTGACGCGGGACGAGGTGCTGGCGTACATGCGGGCCCGAGGCCGGGACATCTCGGTGTCCACCTGGAGCGCCTACACGGCCAAAACCCGGGGCCAGGCGCCGCAGGCGGACCGCTACGTCGGCCGCACCCCGCAGTGGAAGGTAGAGACCATCGACGCCTTCCTGGACGGCACGTGGAAGGCCGAGCCGCGCAGCTGAACACCCCGCCCGCCACTCCAGCGAAGGACAGCCCTCATGAACCTCGCCGACCTGATCACCGCCGCCGCCGGCGGCACCGCCACCCTCACCACACCTGATGGAGCCGGCACCCCCATCAGCCTTGCCGGAGCCGCTCGCGTCGCCGCCACCGTGGACGAGGACCGCATCGACATGTCCCTCGGTCTGCTCCCCGACCTCCCGCAGTGCTCGGTCGCCCTGGAGGAGGTGTGGGACGACGCCCCGGTCGTCGTCGTCCACGGCGTGCTGCGCTACCTCATCGAGGAGGACCTGCGGTTCACCCGGCTGTGCGTGACCGCCGGGTGCCACAACGAGCGCATCGGCCGGCGCCTGTCCACGAGCGTCTGCATGGACCACGTCGACAACGTGCTGCCGAACGCCGGCGACGACATCCTCCCCGACCTCCGGGAACGAGCAGCGGCGGAGAGCCGCACCCGCCGCCTGGACGTCCTGGACGAGGAGATCGCCGACCGGCAGCGCGACCTGAACGCCGACCGCCGCTGGGCGGAGAAGCTCCGCCAGACCAGCACCACCCGCAAGGAGCAGGCCCTGTGAACGCCCCGCTCGGCGGCCGCTTCGGCCAGCTCATCATGTCCGGCTGGATCGGCACCGACCCACGCAACGGCGACGACATCGCCTTCCTGTACCTGGGCACCCCCGGCAACGGATCGCTCGGCGCCCCGACCGCCGACGCCATGCAGGCCGTGGCACGCGAACTGGGCCTCAACCCCCGTCCGCGCACGATGACAGAGAAGCTGGCCGCCGACACCCACGTCACCTTCACCGACGGGTGGATCGATCTGCGGTTCCCCAACGGCGAGCACGTCCAGCACCCGGGCAGCACCGAACTGCGGCAGGTCGCGCAGCGCCGAGGCGAGCTCGTGCTGATGCTCACCTACCTGCCGATGCGCCCAGCAGTCGGTGTCGAGGACCACTCCGACCAGAGCATGAACAGCGGGCAGTTCACCCTCGGACTGGTTCCAGTCCACTGAGCGGCCACCCGGCCGAGTGACTGCGGACAGAGTGCTGGCTGTGGCATGCTGTCCGTGTCCCCGTCGCTGCGGGGGTGGACCCACATAATCCGTTCACCAAGCACCTGAACGATCGTGTTCCCCGCACCTGCGGGGGTGGACCGATGAGGGCTCAGGTCGTTCCCCTGATCGGCTCCTTGTCCCCGCGCAAGCGGGGGTGACCCGCCTGTCGCCTACGGCGATGAGCGGTCTCTCTGCGCAAGCGGAGTGCTCCCCGCACTCGCGGGGATGTTCCGTTCTTCTGCCTCGGCAGGAACGTGGTCCCCGCACTGGCGGGGATGGCTCTCGGTAGAGCTTCGAGCGCCTTGGCCCCGCACCTGCGGGGCGCCGTGTCCGGCCGTCAGAGTTCGTACTCGTAGCCGATGGTGAGCTTCGCCGA
Organism: Streptomyces shinuiensis; assembly: GCF_043660855.1. Classification (NCBI taxonomy): domain Bacteria; kingdom Bacillati; phylum Actinomycetota; class Actinomycetes; order Kitasatosporales; family Streptomycetaceae; genus Streptomyces; species Streptomyces shinuiensis. The sequence continues at coordinate 131,362 of NZ_JBIHML010000002.1, forward strand.
CAGGCACCACTCGCCGTGGCAGATGACGCCCTGATCGTCGGACCACTCGTGTGCGCCGGCCAGGACGGCGCTGCCGACGGGCACGCCGAGGTGTCCGGCCTCGCGCTGATCGTCGACGGCTACCTCCCCCTGGACTGGCTGGCTGGAGCCGGCCGCACCGAAGCCGTCACCACCGCCTGGTCCCGCGGCGCTTCACCACTCCGCCCGTTGTCCGCTGGCGGATCGGGGCGGGCCCGGAGCATCTGGCGTTCGCGGACGAGACGCCGTACGACCGCGACTCCTGGGGCGTGCTGTGGGAGCGGCAGGCCATCACTCCCAAGCACCGGCGCGGCGAACCCCGGCTCGAGGAGATCCACACGCTGCGGCAGCGCCGCGCGATGCTGTGGCTGGCCGACGACGACGCCACCTCCTGGGCGACCGTCGACTACGACGGCCACCAGACCGACACCTTCCGGGTGTCTCAGCACGGGCCGCGCCGGCTGTGGGACGAGGTGGAAGTCGCGCACCGGTCATGGGAGGCGGCTGGTCGGCCGAGCGTTGCCCGGTACGGGCTGACTGTCATGCCGGACGGCACCGCCACAGCATCACTGAACCTCCCCTGACGGACGCCGCCGTGCTCCCGCATCCCTGTCTCCCGCCGCCTGGCAGCCAGCCGTCATCGCATCAGCAGATCGGTGTATTCGGTTCACCGTCCGCAGCATCCTCGCCCGCCCCCTGGACGGTTCCCAGGAGGCCGCCGCCGAAGCGGCCGTGTTCGGCGACAAGCACGGCATGAGCAAAGCCTGGGTCCGGCAGGTCGCCGAGATGATCCGTCTGTCTCTAGCTCTGCGGGACGCCAGCGGGCACGACAGTGAGCAACAGACCAGGCAAGGACATCCCCCGCATTGCGCCAGATAAGGACGCCTCCCGAAGTCTTCTTCATGCAGAGCAGGGCAGCTTCTTGCTCATGGCGCGATTGATCGCCATGTCCCGTCCCGGGACATAGGACGGGCTGGGGCCGTACCCGCAACGCCGGTACAGAGCGAGAGCAGCCTCGTTCCGAACACCCGTCTCCAGTACGAGACGCTTCACACCGCATGCCGCAGCTTGCTCTTCCAAGTGCTCCAGGATGTGCAGCCCCAACCCCCCGCCGCGGGCTGAGACCGCTACGTACATCCTTTTGATTTCCGCCGTCTCTGGATCCAGAAGGCGCCACCCGCCACAGCCGACGGCCTCTGGCACATGGGCGCGGTGAGCTATGACGAACAGTCCACGCGGCGGCGTGAAGGCCTCCCGAGGGGTGTCGTCGGGGTCATCGGCGAATCCGTAGATAGCGGTCTGTTCTGTGTGGAGTGCTCGGGTGAGGCGCCGTGCTTCGGGATGGCTGTAAGGGACTGCCGTCAAGAGATGAGTGGACCGTGAGCGAGATGGCGCAGGGCCGAGATGCGTCATGGAGCCGATAGTGCCCTGTCCACTGCTGAAAGCGCATCCGCGGCGGCGGGAGAATGGACGCGGGAGCGGATATGGCGCTGTAGCTGATCGAGCAGAGTGCGGCAGCGGATCGACTGGACATCGGGCACGTTGTCGGCGAGACGGAGCAGGGTGCTGGCAGTGGCCTCAATGTCACGAGTGAGCAGGTAGGCGCGGGCGAGGTGGATGCCGTGGAGCAGCGCGGAGCGCTTGAAGCCGTTGGCTGGTCCATGGTCGGCGAGCGGGGAGAGCTTCTCGGTAGCTTCGGCAAGAAGACGTCGTGCTTTACCAGGGTTGGCTGTGGCGAGTTCCACAAGGGCGTGGCCGGACTCTGCGGCGACCTGTTCGGCAGTGAAGTAGTACAGGGCCGGGGGGCAGTCGTCGCCCCTACGGTGTTCGAGGAGTTCACGGCAGCGGTCCGTTGCGGATCGGAAGGCATTGATGTCGCCGGCGGCGGCATGGGCTGTGGCCAGGCGGCCCAGGGCGCGGGCACGGACGATCGGCAGGCTGCGAGCCGTGTGCTCGACGGCTGCTTCCGCATAGCGGAGTGCCGCTGCGGGCTTGCCAGAGGCCGCGTGCTGGTAGGCGAGCATACCCAGGACGTTCGCGACGGAGTTGGTGTCGTCGGCTGCGCGAGCAAGGCGGATGGCCAGGAGCTGGTAGCGCTGAGCGGCGGCGGTGAGATCGGCGTCGAAGGCCATCCAGCCGGCGAGTTGAGCCATACCGCCAGCCAAGGACAGCAGGCGAACACCGATGTCGGGGGTGTAGCGGCTGTTGCGCAGCAGATCAAGGGCGCCGATCAACTCGGTCCGCACGTAGCGCTGGGAGAGAGCACCGCCTCCAGCGGTGTCGTCCAGGCGGCGGAGGTCACGCAGGTGACCTTCCAGGACATCCATCAGTGGTGGAAGGACTTGCTCTTTCCCGGGGCCTGGGCGCGCTGGTGGGGGAGGCTGATGAGCGGCATCCCACACCGCGCTGAACAACTCCGCCTCGCTAGCGGTACGGAAGGCGGCTTGCTCACGTGGGTCGGCGGTGGTCCACGCAGTGGCTGTGTCCAAGATGTCGTTCAGCGGGCGCCGTCCGAGCAGACCGCTAGTGGAGACCTTGTCTTCTGCGGAGCCTGCTTGCTGGTCTCCCCATAAATCTGCCTCGGTGTAGGGGGTGCCAGTGGCTTCGGCGAGCACAGCGGCGGCCAAGCGGCGCACTGTCTGGGATCGGGGGCGGCCTCCTCGGAGCCAACCTTGGGGCGTGGTGAGGTGGAGGGCTTGTTCACCGACCGCTGTCAGCCTTGGGTTGAGCGCGCGCATGAACTCGCGCGGTGACCACTGAGCATGGCGAAGGGCTTCCGCCAGTGTGTGATTCATGTGCTGATCCCCCGAAGCGCAAGGATCGCTCGGTGCGGTGCTGCTCGAAGTCCTCACGCTTGGACGATAGGGCAGCCGATCTGCCCCTGGTGCGAATTCGCAGATTTTCGCACTCGCGGCTCAATGTTCTCAAAGATCACGGGGATCACCCCTGTCTCGGAGATGGTCATCGCTGTTGTTCTGGTGAAAGCAGTCATCCCCCGGACTTGCCTCCGCAGGCAATTGCCGGCCGTCAAAGGGGATGGCGACCGGTGCCCGGGATCGCACGCCGAGGGAGGAGAACGCAGCCATGTGGACCTCGCCACACGCACCTCAGAGTGGCTCCCCGGCGCGCTTCCTGCGAGCGGATAGCCGCGGCCTGGGGGAGCTGTCGGTCTCAGGGCAGGCGAAGGCGTCAACCTCGACGGGGTGCAAGCTTCCCTCCCTGCGAAGCGGTCTGTGTGCGTTTTCCAATCCGCTCGCAGTTGAGAAAGGTGTGCACGGAGTTCCACCGCTTGCCCGCTTCGAAGGCATGTTCGCCGAAGCGGTTCTCTTCGACTACGTCAGATCTGCGCACGGGCCTTTCCAAAGCGCCGCTGAGCAGCGGACGAAAACCCTGACTGCGGTACAGGCCAAGGGGCTGTACATGTCGGCAGTGGCGGCAAGCGCAAGCGTGCGTCACCTACGCGGCTCATGGAACGATCTGCCCGGCCCTTACAAGCTGGATATACATGACATGACCACTGCTCAGCGCCCTGCGCTCCCGGTGTGGGTACGTCACTGTCCGGCAGGGGGCCCCGGCATGGCCGAGGCACCGCAGTCCTTCACCCTCGCACCCTCTTCAAAGGCGGCTGCCCGGCGGCGATGCCAGGGCACGTGTACGTGCATCAACGCACTCAGCCTCCGGGTTCGGACACGAAGGCGGCACTCTCGTTCAGCCTTGCTCCGGGGTCTTCCAGTAGTCCTGGAGCATCTCGGTGGGCCAGCTCGGTTGCCGTACCTCCCCTCGGGGTCCGAACTCGTTGAACCAGGGCGCGAGGTCGATGACCGGGGTGCCGTCGACGGCGTCCAGGTCGGTGACGTGCAGGTCGCGCCCGTCGACCTTGAGCAGGCGGGGGAAGGCGAGGCCGAGTCGGTTCGGGCGGCGCATGTTGCGGTGTACAAAGGTGCCGGTCTCCGGCCAGTCGGGGTTGTTCCGGGGGCTGCGGACGCCGATGTGCTCCTCGGCCCGGCGGACCAGGTGGAAGTGGAAGACCACCGTGAGATGGCTGAACTCCTCGATGCCCTGGAGGGTCTCGACGGGGTACTCGGGGTGGAGCCGGATGACGGACTGGGTTCCGCCCCAGAAGTCGTCGGTGGGCTCCTTACGCCCGCCCACGACGGTCGCGATGCTCCGGAGCTCGAATGTCTCCGTCATGCGGTTGGCCTTCCTGTCGTGGAGAGGACCGGAGCCCGCGTGCCCCGGTCGTGGTCGGGTGGTGCCGCCTCAACTACCCGTGCGCAGCAGGGCGGCGGTGCGGGCGTCGAGTTCGGCGACCGCGCCGATGCCGCGGTTGCGGAAAGGCGAGACGACCCGGCGCATGGTCAGAACCGTCTCGCGCGCTCGCCCGGACTGGACTCCGCTCATCGCGTCCAGGGCCCGCGACCAGGTGGCGCAGGCGGCTTCCACGTTGCCCTGGCGGGCTTCGATGGCGCCGAGGTAGCCCAGGGTGACGGCGTGGGTCCGGCTGAAGGCCGCCGCCTTGCGGGTGCGCACGCTGCGGTGGAACTGCTTCTGGGCTCCGGTGAGGTCGCCGAGGTCGCGCAGGGTGCAGGCGGTTTCGTGCGCGAGGCTGGCCTCGCCGAAGAAGAAGACCCGGCCCGGGTCCTCGATGCCGTCGTGGGCGTCGGCCAGATCGTCCTCGGCGCGCAGCAGTGCGGCGGCCGCTTCCCGCTTCTGTCCGGCGGCGGCCAGGGCTCGGGCATGGACGACGCCGAGCAGGGCCTTCTCCCGTGGGGTGGCCAGGCGGTAGCGCTCGCCGTCCACGGAGGCCGCGGCCAGGCTCAGGGCCTGTTGCGGATGGCCGAGGTCGACGGCCTGGTGGGCCATGGCCCGCAGGATGTGCGCGGCCAGTGCCGGGTTGCCGGCCTCGGCGGCCAGTTTCACCGCGAGGGCGAAGTAGCGCTGGGCGATGGCGTGCTGGGAGTCGTCGAAGGCCATCCAGCCGCTGAGGTAGGCCAGTTCGCCGGCGGCGGAGAACAAGCGGCGCCGCGTCTGCTCGCTGGCACAGGAGCCGTTGAGGCAGTCGGCGACGTCGGAGGCCAGGTAGGCGACGACGGCGGTACGGCCGTGGCCGCCGCCGTGGCGCTGGTCGCGGCGGGAGAAGAAGCCGCCCATCTCCTCGATGGCCTCGACCTCGCTGTCACCGACCTTGCGTCCGGACGCGCCTCCGCGTGCGCCAGCGCGCTGGGGTGCCTGCTGCCACCACACCTGGGTGGGCAGGGCGAGACCGGCGACCGAGTATGCGGCGGTCCCCAGGACCTGTCGGCGCTCCATGTCCAAGTCCTGTCTCCCCAAAGCGTTCAGCGCGACCAGCGTATCGACGGCCCAGTCGGGCGCCGTGGCGGCAGCCGGGTCCGGATCGGAAAGACCGATGTCGGCCGGCGTGACCGGGCGCTTCAGTCCCCGGGACAGCGTCTCGCACAAGATAGCGGGCGCCTGGCCGCTCGGCTTCACTCCACGAATCCACTGAGCGATGTGCGAGCGGGTCGCCCCCGTCCACTCCTCGACGCCGGCCTCGGCGGCGACCCGGACGAACCGTGCGGCGATCTGGGTCTGCGACCAGCCGGTCTGTGCGATCACGGCCGCGAGCTTGGTGTTCCGCGTGCGCGCCACGGTGCACCCCTATCCGCAAAACGATCTTTAACGGGTTTAACGGCACTGCCGCCTTCGACGGCATACCCACACCACGTGATTCGCGGTTCGCTCAACGTATCCACTCCCCGCCGCATCCGACCACAGAAAGGAGGAAACCGGTGACCCCGACAACGGCCCACTCCGCGCCAACCGTCGCAGACCTCTACCGCTTCTCACCCACCAAAGACCCTGCCCAGCAAGACATCGGCTGCGGCGGAGCAGACGGTGCTACTCACCTCGTCCTCCCCAGCACACCATCAGTCACGCTGCAGACCACAAAAGGCAGCAGGTGCGCCACACTCGCCCGTGCAGGGGTGTGGTGCGAGGCGCTCGTCACCGTCAAGGACGGCACCGGCGCAGGGCAACAGGTTGAACAGCGGTGGGACGCCTACGCGGCACCGTCCCCTTGCGAGGCCATCCGCTGGATGCGGAGTTCGGTGCAGACGGTGACGCCGACCCTCGGTCGTCTCCAGCGCGGATACGTGCTCGACCACTGGGTGCACGGCCCCGCCTCCCTGGAGGACTTCGCCCGCTTGGACCGGGGGCGTTCCTGTTGGCTGACGGTCTACCGGGACGGAGCCGAGATCGCCTGGCGGGCCCGTGCGGTCCGCTTCCTTCCCGCCGCGGCGGTCAGCGGTCGCCCGTCATGCGCCTGCCCTCGCCAGTGCGTCCGCATGGAGGTCTTCCATGCCCGGTGAGAGCAGCGACCGGGCCGGGTGCCTTGGGAGCACCTGGCGCTCGGCGACACAGAACCTCGGAGCCCTTCTGGTCTGGGGGGTCCTCCTGAGCTTCGGCGTATGGGGGCTGTGGCCGCTCCTCACCTTCTACTTCGGCGGATAACGCACCGAGCCCCTCCCTGTTCTGCCGTGCGGTGGCCGTGCCCCGCTCGCCCCCGAGAACTTCCCGCACCGTTTCGAAAGGACCGACCTGTGTGCCAGCACCAGCCTCCCTGCCCGCCTGCGGACACCGGTGAGGAGGACGCCCGCCTCGTGGTGCATCACCCCGAGCAGGGCTGGGCGCTGCGGAGTGACGGCGCCGTGTTGTTCGAAGACACCGGCCTGCTGCTCGCCGACGGCCAGGTCGTCCTCCCGCACCGGCTCCAGGACGCCGGCCGTCCGGTGCCCGAGGTTTCCGGCCGGAGCGCGGCATGAACACAGTCGCCTTCCCTGCTGCCACGCCTCCGGCCTACGGGCCGGTGGGACCATCCCGCAGGCCCAGTTCGGCCCGCCTGTCCAACCGCCTGCTGGGCGGGAAGGACCACTACGAGTGCGACCGGCGCCTCGCCGCGGAGCTGTTGGCGGTCGCGCCGGGGCTGGAGACGGCCGCGCAGATCAACCGATCCTTCGGTCATCGAGCCGTCCGGCTCATGGCCGACCGGGGCATCGATCAGTTCCTCGACCTGGGGTGCGGCCTGCCGTACGGGGAGAGCCTGCATGAGACGGCCGCCGCCCGGCATCCCGGCGTGCGGGTTCTATACGTCGATCACGACCCTCATGTCATCGCCCACGCCCGAGCCCTGATGACCGCGCAACGGCCTGCGGTGACCGCGCACCTGCTGGCCGACATCCGGCAGACGGAGACGGTGCTGTCCTCGCCCGAAGCTGCCGAGGTCCTCGTCCCGGGCCGGCCGGTGGGGGTATTGGTGCACGCGGTGCTGCACTTGCTCGGCGACGATGCGGTCGCCGCGCTGCTCGGCGCGCTGCGGGGCTGGCTGCCGCCTGGGAGCTGTGTATCCGTCACGCACCCAGCCGCGGATCTGCGGCCCCAGGACGCCCGGCACGAGGCCATGCTGTGCGCTGCCGAAGGCCTACCCCTGTGGCACCGCACCCGGCAGGAGGTCGCCGATCTCCTGGGCGGGCTGGAACTGCTGGAGCCCGGCATCGCCCCGACCGGGGCGTGGCTGCCCGACCACCTGATCGGCCACCTGGGGCTGTCCGCGCCTGCCGCGTGGGCCGCCATCGCCGCCGTGCCCTGAACAGCGGCTCTTCCCGAGACCGGCCGCCGGGGCGCGATGCGCCCCCGGACCGTGCGGCTTCCCCCGTGGCCCACGGCACGGACACCGCTCGCTCCCCGGCGGCCTCCCATCCGACCCCAGCTTCGTGAGGACCTTGATGAATCTCCTGGTGACGGCCGTGGTGCTGGCCGTCCTTCTCGCCGCCGCGGTGGTGGCGCTGATACGGCTGACTCTGGCCCGGCGCCGCCTGGAGCGGCAGCACGCCGCCGATGTGAAGCGACTCAGCCGCATGCTGGGGCTGGCCGAGGGCGAGGTGTGGCACCTGGCCCGCGAGCGGGTGCCGGCCATGGTGGCGGGACTGTGGGACAGCCAGAGCCGTGAGGTGCCCGGGCTGCTGCATCCGGAGCTGGAGGGCACCCGGTTCGTCGCCGCGGTGGACGCGGTGCTCGCGACGTTCGGCGAGGTGCCCGAGCAGGCCGCCCGGCGGGCGGAGGACGCGGCGCGGGCGGCGGTGGCGACCACCTCGCGGTCGATGGCCGCTCTGGTCCAGGAGGTCCAGGCGGCGGTCTGGGCGATGCTGGAGCGGCACGACGACCCGAAGGTGCTGGAGGACGTCAGCCGGATCGACCACACCGCCAGTCAGCTCGGCCGCCGCGTGCAGGTCATCTCGGTCCTGGCCGGGTCCTGGCCCGGTCGGCAGCGCGAGGACTCCCCGCTGCTGGACGTGGTGCGCGGCGCGGTCTCCCGCATCCGGGACTACCAGCGCGTCAGGATCACTGGCGAGCCGCCGGTTCTGGTGAGCAGTCAGGCGGTCGAGGCGGTGATCCTCGCGCTGGCCGAGCTGCTGGACAACGCCGCCCGCCACTCCAGCCCCAGCACCCATGTCCAGGTGGCGTTCACCACCGGCCACAACGGGGTCACGATCGTCATCGAGGACGCCGGGATCGGCCTCACACCCGAGGAGAGGACGCGGGTGGCGGCGCGGCTGTCGGGCCAGGCGCCGGTGCTGCTGACGCAGATGCCCAACCCTCCCCGCTTCGGGATCCCGGTGGCCGGTGTGCTCGCGGCCCGGTACGGGTTCCGGATCAGCGCGGACCAGGAGTCCGCCTACGGCGGGGTGCGGGCCGTGGTCTACCTGCCCAACGACCGGCTGGTGACCTCCGCCGCCCGGCAGGCCCGGCCGTCCCCGCCGCCGGCCGCTCCCGGCACTCCGCCGGCCGAAATCCCTCAGGCTCCCGTGCCGGTCCCGGAGCGTCCCGACGGTCTGCCGCAGCGTCGGCGCCGGGCCCGGCATGCCGCCGGACCGGTACGGCCGCAGCGTCCGGTCATGCAGCCCCCCACCGGGGCGGGCGAGACGCTCGGGGCATTTGCCCGGGGCCGCCGCGCCGCCCAGGACAGCTCCTCGGACTCGCCCGCCTCGCTTACCGATGAAGGGAACACCACGCAATGAACGCACACGACAAGTCCGCGGACCTCGGTCTCATTCTGGACGAGGAGCTGGTCAAGGCGCTGCCGGGTGTCCTGCGCGCCGTGCTGCTCTCCCGGGATGGCCTGGTGGTGACCACCTCCGAGGGCGTGGAGCGGGACCTGGCCGACACGATGGCCGCCGCCGCGTCGGGGCTGCTGTCCCTGAGCCGGGAGGGGGCGGCGTTCGCCGACTGCTCCGACAGTCCTCTGGAGTTGACCCTGATTCAGTACGGGGACGGCTACCTGGTGGGCATGGCCGCTGGAGAGGACACCTATCTGGTGGTGGCCGCCAGCCGGGAGGCCGACGTCGGGGCCCTGTCCTACACCGCGCAGAAGACGGTTGACCGGATCGGCCGCGTGATGGGCGTGGGCGCCCGGAGCGCAGCGGACCCGCGGTCATGACCCCGCCCCGGCGGGACCGGAATACGGGGCTGGTGCGGCCGTATGTGGTCACCGGCGGCCGGTTCGCTCCTAGCCGTAACCATTTCGACCACATCACGCTGGTGGTGCGCGGCGCGCGGGGCCTGTCGCGCGCCGAGCTGGGCCCCGAACAGTGCCGGGTGCTGGACCTGCTGGGGTCCGGGGCGCTGTCGGTGGCCGAGATCGGCCACCACCTGGGCCTGCCGATCAGTGTTCTGCGGGTGCTGCTGTCGGAGCTGATGGAGCACGGCCACATCACCACCCAGTCCACCATCCTCACCCCCTCGGGGCCCCTCGCCGATGGCCCCGACCGAGACCTGTTGGAGGCCGTCCTTGCTGGACTCCGCGCACAGCTCTGAACCGGCCGCCACTCATCTGCGCGGTGACGAGACGACCGTGAAGATCCTGGTCGCCGGCGGTTTCGGGGTCGGCAAGACCACCCTGGTCGGGGCGGTGTCGGACATCGAGCCGCTGCGGACCGAGGAGACGATGACCGCCGCCTCCGTCGGCACCGACGATCTGGCGGGCCTGCCGGACAAGGAACGCACCACCGTGGCGATGGACTTCGGCCGTACCGCGCTGAGCGACAGGCTCGTGCTGTATCTGTTCGGGGCGCCCGGCCAGGAGCGGTTCTGGCCCCTGCTGACCGACCTGGCCTACGGCGCGCTGGGCGCGCTGGTGCTGGTGGACACCCGCCGCCTGGCCGATGGCTTCCCCGTCATGGACCGGCTGGAGCAGCTCGGTCTGCCGTACGTGGTGGCCGTCAACCAGTTCCCCGACGCCCCTCACTACGGAGAAGACCAACTGCGCGGCGCGATGGACCTGGAGGAGCACACCCCGCTGCTGCTGTGCGATGCCCGCGACCGCACCAGCTCCCTCACCGCCCTGATCGGCCTGGTGTCCCACCTGCTCAAGCCCACCCCGGAGCCCGCCCGATGACCACCCCGCACACCTTCGACGTCTCCGGGCCGCCCGCCGGCTGCCCCCACCGCAGTGACCGGGCCGTGTCCGCCGCGGTGTGGCCGCTGCCGATCCACGGCCCGGCCTTCAGCGCCGACCCCCGCGCCACCTACGCACGACTGCGAGAGACCGGGCCGATCGCCCCGGTGGAGATCGCCCCCGGCGTCCACGGCTACCTGGCCGTCACCTACGACGCCGCCCTCCACCTGCTGCGCAACACCCCGGGCAAGTTCGCCAAGGACCCCGCCCAGCACTGGCGGGCGCTGCGCGACGGACAGATCCCTCCCGACAGCCCGGCGCTGATGATGATGCAGCCCCGCGACAACGCGTTGTGGAAGGACGGGGTGGAGCATGCCCGGCTGCGCGGCGCCATCACCGGCAGCCTGGCCCGGGTGGACACCCACGCCCTGGCCGCCACCGTCGCCCGCATCGCCGACACCCTGATCGACCGCATCGCCGCCCAGGGTCATGGCGATCTGATGACCGACTACGCCGACCCGCTGCCCATGCAGACCCTCATCTCCCTGTTCGGCTGCCCGCCCGAGCTGGGCATGAGGATCGTGCGGGCCATCGCCGCGCTGTTCGACACCGCCGCCGACGCCGCCGCCATCAACGCCGAGCTGGGGGCCGCTTGCCTGGAGTTGGCCGACCTCAAGCGCCGTCGGCCCGGAGCGGACGTGACCTCCTGGCTGCTGGCCCACCCCGCCGCCCTGACGGACGCGGAGATGGCCCAGCAGATCATCCTCGTCATCGGCGCCGGCACCACTCCCACGACCAATCTCATCGCCAACGCCACACTGCTGATGATCAGCGACGAAGAGTTCAGCGGAGACGTCTTCAGCGGTGTACGGCCGGTGCCCGACGCGATGGACCACGTGCTGTGGACGGACTCGCCGGTGGCCACCTACTGCCCGCTGTACGCGCGGGAGCCGGAGACCTACCGCGGTGTCCGCCTGGAGCCGGGCGTCCCCATCCTCGTCTCCTTCGCCGCGGCCAACACCGACCCCGCGCTGGGCATCGGCCCCCGCCAGTGGTCCGGGAACCGCGCCCACCTGGCGTTCAGCACCGGGGTGCGCGGCTGCCCGGCTCCGAACCTGGCCCGCGTCATCGCCGAAACCGCCGTCGAGCACCTGCTGGACCGCCTGCCCGGCCTGGACCTGGCCGTGCCCGCCGACCAGCTCACCCGCCGCCCCGGCACCTTCCACTCCGGCTGGGCGGCCCTGCCCGTGACCTTCCCGCCCGTCGCCCCCTCCACCGCACCCGCCCCGGGAGGCACCTCATGAGCATCCAACCCACCACGCCCACGCCCGGCTGCCCTTACCGCCTCGACCCCGACGCGGCCGACATCCACGCCGAGACCGCCGCCCTGCGCGCCGCCGGCCCGGCGCCGCTGGTAGAGCTGCCGGGAGGCATCACCGCGCGGCTGGTCACCGACCCCGGCCTGATCAAACGGCTGCTCACCCACCCCCAGGTCTCCAAGGACGCCCACCGGCACTGGCCCGCCTACCCCACGCTGCCCGAGGACTGGCCGCTGCGGACCTGGGTGGATGCCCGCAACGCCCTGACCGCCCACGGTGAGGAGCACACCCGGCTGCGGCGCCTGATCGCCCCGTCCTTCAGCGCCCGCCGCATCCGCGCGCTGGCCCCGGTCATCGAGGAGATCACCGCCGACCTGCTGGACGGCCTCGCCGTACTCGACACCGGCGGGCCGGTGGACCTGCGCGGCCACTTCGCGTGGATCCTGCCGCTGACCGTGGTCAACACCGCCCTCGGCGTCCCCGCCGACCTCCACGACGGGCTCCGCGACACCATCGGGAACCTGTTCGCCACCAACCTCACCCCCCAGCAGGCGGTGGAGAACGTCAGCGCGGTCTACCGGCTCCTGGCCGAACTGGTCGAGATCAAGCGGGCCCGGCCCGGCGACGACGTCACCACCGACCTGATCCGCGCCCGGGACGAGGAGACCGGCACCCGGCTCTCAGACCAGGAGCTGCTGGACAGCCTCATGCTGCTCATCGGCGCCGGCCACGAGACCACCGTCAACCTCCTCACCCACGGCACCGTCGATCTCCTCACCCACCCCGGTCAGCTCGCCGCCCTCCGAGCCGGCTCGGCCCGATGGGAGGACGCGGTCGAGGAGATGCTGCGCCACCAGCCGCCCATCGCCAACATCATCATGCGCTTCCCCACCGAGGACATCACCGACGAGACCACCGGCACCCACTTCCGTACCGGCGAGCCCCTCGCCATCAGCTACGCCGCCGTCGGCCGCGACCGGAGTCTGCACGGCGAGAGCGCCGACACCTTCGACATCACCCGCTCCACCCGCCGCGACCACCTGTCCTTCGGCCACGGACCCCACTACTGCCTGGGCGCCGAACTGGCCCGCCTGGAAGCCCGCATCGCCCTGCCGGCCCTGTTCGACCGCTTCCCCGACCTCACCCTGGCCGTGCCCCCCGACGAGTTGCGCCCGCTGCCGTCGTTCATCTCCAACGGCCACCAGACCCTGCCCGTCCACCTCACCCGCCAGGCGGCACGATGAGCGCGGCGCCAACGGGTGATGGCAGCGGCATCCTGGACGGCCACCGTTTCCACCACCAGGTCCAGGCGAAGGGGCCGGTCCGAGTAGTGCTCTACGCCTGCACCAAAGGCGGCGAGTGGCCGGGGATGTGGCCCCTGCGAGACCACGCCCACCAACAGGGCTGGACGGTCGTCCACGAGGTACGCGAACCCGCCCCTTGGCACACGCCGATGGCAAGCCGCCACGCGTGGGACCGAGTGCTCGAACTGATCGTTCCCGGCCGGGTGCGCGGCGTGCTCGTTCCCGCCCCCCGCCACATCACCGGCGGCCTGCCCCCGGGCGACAACCTGACCACCTGGTGCCGGCGCAACAGAGCGTTCGTAGCGGCCCTCGCCACAACGGACCGTGTGCCGGACCTACTCCCAGCGCCCTGAACAGCGCCTCTTCGCAACCAAGCCCGCGCCCTCCAACGCCATCCCCGACCGCAGCAGCAGAAAGACCTCCCATGCCGACCGCCGAGCCCGCCACGCCCCCGGACACCGTCAACCGCGCCGAGCTGAGCCACTACGCCAGCATCACCTGGCGCACCGACGGCCCGCACACCCTCGTCACCGTCACCGGCTCCCTGGAGGTCCACGAGGGCCCTCCCCTCCGCAAAAGGCTGTGGACACTGGTCGAACAGGAATCCGGTGACCTGATCCTCGACATGCGGGGCGTCGATTTCATCGACGCCACCGGTCTGGGAGCGCTTGTCGGCACGGTGAAGAAGGTGCGGCCGCAGCCGGACCGGAGCGTGCGCATCGTCCCCAGCGACCACGTCCGCAAGGTCCTGCGCCTCACTAGCCTGACCAAGGTCTTCCCCATCCACGAGACCCCGGATGAGGCTCTGACCGCCGCGGCCTCCACTCCGGCCGACGCCCCTCCACCACCGGCCGAGGTCGTCCTACTCAGCGAGAGCGAGTTCACCGCGACCGGCCCCTACACCTCCGTCCACCTGCGGATGCGGGAAGGAGCAGCAGCGGTCAACGCCGTCCGCGGCCGCGTCGGCCCGGTGCTGGTCTGCCACGACCACGACCTCGTGCAGGTCCTCCTCGCCCCCGGCGCGGCCGACGCCCTGCGCGGCCTGCCCGCGATCGTGGCCCTCACCGAGAACACCACCGACTGCGGTAGTCCCCATCGGCGCCCGCCCACCTGGGCCGTCCCCCGCCACGGCCAGGGGGCGGCGGACCGCACCGACGCGGACGCGCTGCGCGCTGCCCTCACCTCCTCGGCGCCCGCCACCGGGAGGGCCGCGTGACCTACCCGTCCGCCGCCCCGGCTTCCTCACCGCGGACGCCAGCGGTCCCTTCCTCTGCCAGGTCGTGCGGCTCCCCGCCCGGGCCAGGCCATCGCTCGCCCGCGGAACTCGTCGTCGGCCTCTACCTCAAGGCCCTCCGCGGCAGCGCCCGGATGACGCTGTATGAGGCCGCCCACGCGCTACGCGCGACCGGGTCCACCATCAGCCGCCTGGAGAACGGTAGAACGCCGCTGCGCGGCGACGCGATCGAGCACCTGCTGCGCGCCTACGGGGCGGCGGGCTGGAGACTCTCCGCGTACTTCCGGCAGCACCTGCCGCCGGCGAACCCGCGCGAGCGGGAGAGAGAGGAGAAGGCGGCCGATAAGGAATTCCGCAACGCATCGTGGGACGTCTTCGCGGACATCGCCCCAGGCGCGAGTGAGCGGTATGCGCTCTGCCACCGGGCAGCCACGGCCGTGATGACCTACACCCTCCAGACGATCCCCGAGCCCTACCGGACCGACGCCTATGACACGGCCGTCCGAGCCTCGGAGTGGATGGTGTCCTTCACCGGCATCGAGCCGTCCCCGGTGCCGGTGGAGACCGGCACGCTGGGGCCCGGAAGCGGGCAGGAGATGGCACTTCTCCTCGATGAGCGGGCGCTTCGCATCCCGGTCGGCGGACCGCGGGTGATGGCGGATCAGCTCCGGCACCTCTTGACGATCATGCAGGCCGGGGCCGCGACCATCCGGGTCGTTCCGTTCGACACCGGGCAGCTGCCCTCCCACACCCACGTGTCCGAGCTGGTCGTGCACGGCCACCGCCTGATCGCCGCGCACTCCCTGACCCCGTGGTACAGCACACGCTCGCGGCACGCCCGAACCATGAGCCAGGTGCTGCGGGAGCTGCGCGAGGGCCTCACCGCAGGCGACTCCTACGACCAGATCAAAGCGGCGGCCGACGCCATGGCCGCCCAGGACGCGCGAACCGGACCGACCGGCGGGCCCTCACCCGGTGTCCGGGCCTCCGCCGCGGATACAGCCGACGAGGAACGAGGCCGACGGCCATGAACAGGCAGCCCAACGACTTCGCCCGGCCCTCCGTGGCACGGGTCTTCGACCACCTGCTGGGCGGCAGCGACAACTACGCGGCGGACCGGGCCCTGGCTCAGCGCCTGGCCCAGATCGCTCCCGAGCTGCCGGACATGATCAGGATCAACGCCGACCACGGGCCCCGCGCCGTCGCCACCCTGGCATCCGACCTGGGCATCCGGCAGTACCTGGACCTGGGATGCGGACTGCCGGCCGGCCTCTACGGCCACCGGACCCCGCACGAGGTCGCCCGGGCCGTCCACGGCACGGCCCGGGTGGTCTACGTGGACAGCGACCCGGTGGTGTACGGCCACGCCAACATGGTCCTGGCAGAGGAACCCGGCACCGCGGCCCTCCGCGCGGACATCCGGGAGATGAACGCGCTCCTGAGCGCCCCGGCCGTCCAGGCCCTCAACCGCAGCGAGCCGATCGGCGTGCTGCTGCACGACGTCCTGCCCTGGGTCACCGACGACGAGGCGCTGACCGTCCTGGAGACGTTGCGCGCGTGGCTCCCCGCCGGGAGCGCCATCTCCCTCACCCACGCCACCGCCGACGCGGCTCCCCAGGTGATGCGGGACCTGACCAGCTGCTACGCCGAGGCCGGCATCACCTACCGGCCCCGCTCCCGCCACCACATCCGGGCACTCCTGGACCCCTGGGCGCCCACCCCGCCGGGCATCGTCCCGATCCCCCAGTGGCGGGCCGCCGAGCACCTCCGCCACCTCCCCGCCACAGGGCACGCGCACGCCCACGCCGCCGTGGTCCGGGAGAGGACCAGAGCACCGGACGAGCCGCGCGGAGCCAGCACGGAGCGTTCTCAGCCAGCCGCCCCTTGAGCACAGGGAAGCCACGGCCGACACCCTGCCAAACCCCGACCCGCACCCGCCCTTGGACCTGCAAGGAGGCCCCCTGTGTCCCGCCCCGCTACCGGCCTGAGCCACGGAAGCGACCCCGTCCGGATCCTGTCGTGGAACATCGAGCACGGCCGCGCCGTAAAGGAGGCGAGGCGCTGGATCAGCAGACTGCCCGCCGAACCGGACGTGGTGTGCGTGCAGGAACTCCGCCCCGGCGACGAAGAACTCCTGCAGGAACCCTGGGGCACGGGCTACGTGGCCGAGCCCCGGCCCGGCTCGTCCCACGCCAACGCGATCTTCGTGCGCGAGGACGGCGACGCGGCGTTCGTGGTGACCGATGCCTTCGATCACCCGGCAGTACTCGGGCATGCCCCGGCCAACGTCGCGGTCCGCCTACGCGGCCCGGACGGATCCCTCAGCGACCGCGCCCTGAGCCTGTTCTGCATCCACGCCTCCTTCAACTCGCCCACCACCCGGCTGATCGAGGCCGAGTTCCTGAACCGATTCGCGCAGCCCGGATGGCTCACCGTGGCCATGGGGGACTTCAACGACGCACCCGCCGGCACCGTCGTGGACTGGGATGAGGTCACCGACCGGGCGTTCTACGCCCACCGCACCTACCCGCTCGCAGGCGGAGAGCGCCCAACCGATGACCGGGCCGACCGCACCCTGCGCGCGGCCGGGTACATCGACCCCGCTGCCTGGGCCGCCGAGCACCTCCGTCTGGAGAAGGATCCGCTGGCGCCGACGGCCGGATACCGCCGGCCCGACCAGGGCGGCCTGCGCCGGGTTGACCGCGCCTACGTGACCGGCCCACTCGCACCGGCCATCTGCGGCTACTGGGTCGGCGACCGCATCGAGGACCCCGAGCTGGAGGACATCTCCGACCACCTGCCGGTGATGCTGGAACTCGACCGTACGGAGCTGTCCCGGCTCATGAGCAACCGGCAGGCGAGCACCGCCGCATGACCCCTGTCCCCGGCCGCGACACCTGTTCTCCAGGTTCTCCCACACCCTGCGGCCGGGGACAGGCACCGACCCTTTTCCCTGTCGTGGCCCTGACGCCGCGGCGGCACCACACCCGCGCGGGCTTCCCGCTCTGCCGACCGACAAGGAGACATCTGTGCCGGACACGTTAGCTCCGCACCAGTTCCCCCATTTGGAAGCGGCCTACCTGGCCGTTCTCGGCCACATCAGCCGGACCTACGAGTACCGCAATGCACCCCGCAAGAACGCCGCCCGGGAGTGCCTGGGGCTGAGCTTCCAGATCGCCAATCCGCGCGAGCGGCTGCCGTACCTGGCTGCCCGCCGGACCAATCCGGCGTTCTGCTTCGCCGAGGCGCTGTGGTATCTCGCTGGCCGGGACGACCTGGGGATGATGGCCTACTACGCGCCGCAGATCGCCGCGTACTCCCCAGACGGCCGGACGCTGGTCGGCTCCGCGTACGGGACGCGGATGTTCCGCACTCCGCCCGGTGCGGCGATGGCGCCGTTCGACCAGGTGCTCAGGCTGCTGGGCAAGGAGACCGACAGCAAGCGGGGCGTGCTGCCGATCTTCGGCGCCGAGGAGCTGGCGGTGAAGGGCAACCCGGATGTGTCGTGTGTGGTGGCGCTGCACCTGCTCGCCCGCGAGGGCCGCCTGCACATGGTGTGCTACATGCGGGCGAACGACTGCTACCGCGGGCTGCTGTCGGACGTGTTCTCCTTCACGATGATCCAGGAGTTCGCGGCGGTGCGGCTCGGGCTGCGGATGGGCGCCTACACCCACCACATTCGGGGTCCGCGCACATCGGCGACCGCGACTGTCGACCGCGCCCACAGACCTGCTCGCGGAAGCCGCTGGCCCTGGGCGGCCGGCGTGCAGCATCCGCGTTCCGGGCCATGCCGGCTGACACACCTTCGACACCCTGGCTCGCGTGCTGGAGCACGAGGAGGCGCTGCGCACCAACCAGGCGCAGTACGGGCCCGCCGAGGTGGCCGCCCTGGGCTGGATGTGTACTGGCAGCAGGTGCTTGCTGGTGTTCGAGGTGCAGCGGCGATCCGGTACTGCACGGCCGACCGGTGGACGCCGACGTGCTCCAGACCCTCGATCCGGGGCTGCGGTGGCTGGTGGCCCGCCGGTGGCCCACGCGCATGCCGGACGCGGCGGGAGCGGCCCGGTGAAGCGGCGCCCGCGGACGAGCGGCGGCGTGCTCGCCGGGATCGACTGGTCTCGTTGGAGTGTGGTCCTGTGCAAGCCCGACTGCGTCCGCCGCGGCCTGGTGACGAGGTGCTGGGCGGATCGACGCGGTGGTGCCGGTCTCGGGACGGCAGGACGTCGTCGTGGCCGACTGGCAGGTGTTCGTCCACTAATGGGACTGCTGGTGACCCCGACTGGTACGACGTGGACACTCCGCCGTCCTGCGGAGCATGTACGCCGGAACGGTGACCGTCGCCCTCGCTCACGGCCCGGCCGGACCGACACCCCGGCGCTGGAGCGGTCCCTGCTCGGCCACTTCGACCCTCCCGGCCGCGCCGGGACTCCATCCGCGGCGCCCTGGGCACCGACAGCCTCCCCGCGGCCCGCGCCGCCGGGCGCCTGGTGGAGAACCTGGTCCACTCCTCCGACGATCCGGCGGCCACCTGCCGGCTTCGGCACGTGGTACGGCGCCGACCAGTACCGGCTCCTTGACCCGCCGCCGGGCGCCCTGCCGGGCCCACGACGCGTCGGCGCTCCCCAGCCGCGCCCCTGAACCGCCCCGTCCCGCTTCCTCACCTCCTGGAGGACTCCCACGATGGCAACTCCTACCCGCGCCCGGCGACCCCTGCCGCTCCTGACCTCCGAGCAGGTCGCTGGCCTCAAGCCGGGGCTGGCCGACCCGGTCGAGTACCGCAAGTCCGGGCTCTCCCTGAATCACGTCGTCGGCTGCCCGCTGGACTGCGGCTACTGCGTGCGGCACCTGTTCGACAACTTCGAGATGAAGGCCCCGCGGGCCCTGATGAGCGACGAGGACGCGGTAGCCGCGCTGGTCGGGCACCGGTACTTCCGGCCGCACCGCACCCCGTTGCAGGTCTTCAACCGGGCCACCGACCCCCTGCTGCCGGTGGTCAAGCCGCACACCTTCAACGTGCTGCGGCTGCTGGACGCGCAAGGCCTGACCAACCACGTCCTGATCATCACCCGGTGGCGCGTCGAGCCCGAAGACTGCGCGGTCCTCAACTCCTTCCAAAACCTGCGGCTGACGGTGCTGGTCACCCACTCCGGCATCACCGACGAGCGGATCGAGCCGGTGGACTCCCGGATCGCCGCGGCCAGCCTGCGGACCCTGTACGAGCACGCCGAGCGGTACCGCACGGTGCTGTACTGGCGGCCGATCGTCCCCGGCCTGAACGACACTTCCACGCACCTGGACGTGGCGTTCGAGCTGTCCCAGCACGCGCACGCCACGGTGTTCACCGGCCTGTTCTTCCGCCAGGAGATCGCCGACTACTACGCGGCGCACGGCCTGCCGGTGCCGTACGAGGACACCGCCCGCCGCAAGATCATGCCGCAGGAGTCCGAGCAGCGGATCCTGGACCGCTTCCACCGCCCGGCCGACTCCGATGCCCCGTGGGGGCCGCTGTTCCGCAAGACCTCCTGCGCGGTGGCCTACGCCCACGGCGAGGCCGACTACAACGGCCACTACGGCATCCGCGAGCTGTGCGACATCTGCCCGCCGGCGCAGATCGCGCTGTGCGCCGGCGCGTGGCACAAGCCCGACCTCGCGGCCGTCACCGCCCAAGCGCGGGAACTCGGCGCGATCGGCGCCGTGGAGGTCACCGACCGGGCCATCATCGTGGAGGGCCTGGACGAGCCGCCGCGGTACTTCCTGCAGCACGGGCACGGCTACCAGGTCCACGACCGCGCCAAGCCGCACCGCTACCGCCGCCACGGCCGCGCCGAGATCGGCTGGACCGACGCAGAGAAGAGGACCGATGGACACGAGCACCTGGCCCCGCCTGCTGGTCGTTGATGTGGAGGGCAACGGCGCCACCCCGCCCGATCTGGTGGAGGCCGCCGTCTTGCCCGTCGTGGACGGGCGGCTGGACACCGGCACGGCCGGGCACTGGTCGTCTGCCCGCCCGCCCGGGAGCCCTCGCCGCTCGCGTCCACGGCCTGACCGACCCAATCCCTTCGGCCGATGCCCGCCCTGGCAGCCGTCGCCCACCGGCACGGACCTGCTGGGCGGTGCGTGGATCTGCGCGCACAACGCGCACGTCGATCACGGCGTCCTCACCCGGCACCTGCCCGGCTGGGCGCCGGCCGGAGTGCTGGACACCCTCCGCCTGGCCCGCGCCACCTACCCGGCCCTGCCCAGCCACTCGCTCGACGCCCTGATCGAGCACGAGCGCCTGGACCTGGCCGGCGCGCCCGCTCAGCGGCACCGCGCCACGTTCGACGCCTACGCCACCGCGCTGCTGCTGCTGGCGCTGGCCCGCCACTACCCGACCTGGGACGCCATGGCCGCCGTGGCGGTCCCCCCGGGCCTGCCCGGAGAGCCCCAACGAGAACAGGAGCCCACCCTGTGGTGAAACGCCCTGTGCGTATCGGCATCGTCGGTACGCACTCCACCGGCAAGACCCTGCTGATGCGCCGCATCGAGATGGAACTGCGCGCCCACGGCGTCCCGGTCGCCCGCGTCGGCGGCCTGGGCAAGAAGGCCGCCGCGCTCGGCCTGCCGAAGATGCAGCGCCACACCGAGCTGTCCACCGAGTGGATCGTCACCAGCCGGTGCCGCGCGGAACTGACGCGCGCCTCGACTGCGAGGTTGGTCCTCGCCGACCAGGCGGCCCCCGGCGCAGCCTGGCCTACTACCCTGCGGCGCTCACGTTCCGTGAGGAACCGCCGGCCCGGAAGTCCCTGGACCGGCTGGGCGCCTTGGTCCGCCACCCGCTCCCGAAGTACGGACCTCCTGCTGGCCACCGTGCTGGACCCGGCCGAGCCGGCTGACCGGCCATCTGGCTACGAACCCACCTACCGGACCCTGGTGGAGACACCGAGATCCACGCGCTACCTCGCGGCCTCACGCCCTGCCGCACGTGCCACCGTCACCAACGACGGACGGAGTGCCCGCCGACCGCGCGCCGTCCGCGCGGCCCCGAACCTTGGTGGTACCGCCCGGGGCCGCCCGCGTGACCGGGGTTCCGCCGCTGTGCCGGGCGCGCCATCGCCTCGCCGGCCCCGCGTCGTCTCCGGCTCGGCCTGGGCAACCATGCGCCTGGCCGGTCCCGGCACTGGGGGCGCCCCGCGGACGCGGACAGCGCCTCGCGGTCCTGCGCGAAGCCGTCCACAGTCCCGGCAGCAGCCACCTCGACACAAAAGCTGACGGCCTTAACGGCCTCACACCGCTCGAATAATCATCGCCCGCGCCCTGCCCCTACCCCGAGCACGTGCTGAATCTCCACAAGATCGGCATGGTGCGCCCCCGCCCCGAACGTGTGAAGCCCTTGGCGCCCCGAGTACCTCGGGGCGGCCGCGAGATGAGCCTCGGCGCCTGGCGTTCGAGCGGCTGGAGGCTGTGCTACCTCCACCGCTCAGCGGACCCGCCGATCCCCCTGGAAAACCAATCGGGCGAACTCACGGACCCTCCAGAGCAGAGGAAAGATAAACGAGGCACATCCGGCCTGTCCACAGGTCAACCCGTGGCCCAGATCCGATGCCGCCTTCCACGGTGGCGCGCATCGCGGGCCGTGCAGAACGTGGCGCGTCAACCTGCCGAGCCGGACGACCCGCCCTGTCTACTGCGCGATGCAGGGCATCCCTTACGTGCCCTACCGGCCGCTGACGCCGGACCCTGGGCCACCAACCGGTCTCCGACAAGCGCTGGGGTGGCTGCGGCCTCGGCCACCACACCGCGGCCGATTCCCGGAACGAGCTCTCCCCAGCACCTACGAGAGCTCGCGGCGGCCGTGTAGCGTCGCGTCCGGCTGTGCCCGGCCCACCGCTTCACGGGGCCCGGGCCGCAAAAGTTCAGTTCGCGTACATGGCACCGACAGGATGGTCGCCGCCAATGTCGGCGATCACATCGCCCTGGTCACGCCTCCTGTGGTGGCGCGAGTAGCCTGGCGGGAGGCCGTCTCTCGACTTTCTGCACGATGTCCTCGATCTGAAGGTTGACGCCGTGTCCACGGCCCAGGGTGGCGATGTCGTGCACCGCCGCCTCGGTGCGGCTGATCAGATCGCGGGCCAGGGTCTCGTAGTCCGTGGTGCTCATCGGGCCACGTAGCCGCCCGGCCTGCCCGAACTGCAACGCTTCGGAAGGTTCGCCAACGCTCCGGGCTCCGGCTGCCTGCTCAGCCGGGTGGCTGCGCCCAGCGCCTACTTCGCCTGCTGCTTCAGCTCGTTGCGGGCCGCGACCCGGGCCGGGCCGCGAAGGACAGTTCCCAGACAACGGGGCGTGGCACCGCGGCGATGGTCGCGACTGTGCCCGCAGCCGTGCCTCGGTCTCGGCGACGGCCTTCGGGTAGTCCTCCACAAACGGGGGGCGGTCCAGCGTCCATCCACTCCGCGTTCGCCGTGGTGGAACCGGCGGGCGGTCCTGGAGTAGGATCCGTAGGGAAATCGATGCCCGCTTTCGCTCACGGTTGCGATCGTACGGCGCGCCCAGACAGACGGAGGACGGCGCGCGCACCGCCGGGGTGCGGCTCGTACACTCCGCCATGGATCCCGACCCAAGATCCACGGGAGACATGGATGCTGGCGCGCGCTCGTCGGATTCGAATCCCGCCCCCGCAGCAGGCAGCAATTACACGGCGTGCTTCCGCTGAAAAAGGCAAAACCACGTACGGTAGGCATGTGTCCGTATTCCGCTGCGACCTGTACTTGCGTGCGCGCCTGCCACACGACGCCCTTCCAGCACACGCCCTACCCTCTAGCCCCAAGGGGGCCGTCCGCCATGAGTGCCCAGCGTTCGAGCACGACCCACACTCATACGATGCCGCCCTCGGTCCACGAAGCCCTCCCGGCGGTAGATACGCGAGGAGTTCCGGACCGCGTGGAACGCCCGCGCTCGATGAGGCCGCCGCAGATTGACCATCGGGACGCTGACCCGCACGCCTGCAGAAGGGCTTGACGCCGAGTACAGGGCGGTCGCTGCGGCTCTCGCTTCCCCCCGCGCCTCCCAGGCCAGCAGGATAGGCAGCAGTAGGGCGCAAGGCCAGGAGATCGGACTGTATCCGCCAGTGACGTCCTCACGCGGCCTTAGGCTGACTTCTGCGTGGCAGTCCACCGATTAAAACGGTTTCAGCAAGGCAGCCGCCGCCGCGTGTCACCCAGCTTCCCGGCGCAAGCCCAGTCTCACAACTGGGGAGAAGTCTGCGCAGGCATCGCGGCCAACCCCTCGAACAGGCCGCTCCGCTGGACGCAGACCTCTATGACCGGTGATGGGCCTGCCTGACGGCTGATCCGCTTACGCAGTCGCCTCAGCTGGAAAGGCCCGAGGTCCTCATCACGACCTCGGATTGTACCGCGTTAGACTCTGCGCCGAGCACGGGACATGCAGCATTGGCCACATAGGCCCCGGCGCCGGCGGTCAGGAGATGCCAGGAACCCGGCTGCGCGGTCGTCGATGGTCGGGCGGCACAGCGGAGGCGACGCGGCACGGAAACCGGCTGAGGCTGTTTGCCGATAAAAACCCGTTATTTTTTTGTTTTTTTTTTTTTTTCTTTGAAAAAAAATCGCCTGCGGTGTGCGGCGGACTGCACGCCCCGTCCATGTGGTTCCATCGCCTGATTCCAGAGTGGCTGCACGCCTGCTCGAAACCGTCCCTGCTTGAGCTGCATCTGGTTCGCGACCAGTGTCCAGGGCGACGATGCGGGCGTAACGTTGCCGGCCGGCGGGATGCGCGGCTGCGGGCTACTGCCGAGGGCGGCCCGTGGTGTCGCCGAGAGTCTCGAAGACCTTATCGCGGTGCGCGAGTGCACCGAGGCTCGCGGCGTCCCCAGGCCAGCGCCCAGAAGGGCACTTCGTTCCCCGCGTCCGCGCCGGCCGGCCCAGCGGCGCGAAGCGCGGTCGTGTCTGCGGCGAGGCGGGGCGGGCCTGCCGGGCTTTCCAGCGGTATGGGCGTAGACGACACGGAGAGCGCTTCGGTCTGGCCGCCCACCTTGCCCACTGGCGCGGTTTCAGAGCCCGTCGCGGCCAGGGCACAGGCAGTGCTGGGCCTGGAAGCTTGAGGCCCTGCATGGCCATGGTGCGCATCACAACCCTCCGTGCCCGGTGATGCCGAGACTCGGCAGGCCAGGGCCGAGGACTGGAGTAGTTAGCGCTGGGCCAGGCCCTGCTTGTCCGGCGTCATAGGCCTTCCAGGCCCAGCAGAGGTGCACGCCCCGGAGGCGGCCGAGAGATCTTGGCGGCGGGCTTTTCGGTGCGGAACCGGCCCCCTGCACAGCGGCGCGACGTCGTCGCTACAGTACCGGACCAGGTCGCTGCGGCCGTGACTGACCGCCGTGGCGCGCGCCATCTCCACAGGCACGCGACCATGTCCCGCACGGCCGGTGACCTCGGCCATGCGACGGTGCGGCCGGTGCGGCCCCTGCGTGCGGGCGGCCATCTCCCGCACGTCGGAGACGGGGCGGGCGGCGGCGGCCACCGAGTAGGCGGA
>NZ_JBIHML010000003.1:0-65131 GCF_043660855.1 Streptomyces shinuiensis
GGACGCGAAGGGCCCACCCCCAGGGGGGTGGGCCCCGAACCAGCACAGGCGACGGGGCGCGAAGGTCAGATGTGACGGACGCTTCCAGAGCGAGTGCGGCGCTGATGGTCAGAAGCGTCAACGGGGCGCAGACTCGTTCGCGGCGGCCATCTGCTCGGCCAGCGTGAGCAGCTCGACAAGCTGACCAGGCGTGAGGTGGTACCTGCTGGTGTCCCTGCTGGACACCCGACCGGTGGCATCCGCTGATGTGATGCTCACGGATTTGAGGCCCGCGAGGCGCTCGCGCTCGGCGGCCCGGGCCTTGTCCCGCTGCATCACGTCCCAGAGGAACTCGGCGACCTCGGCGGTCTTGGCGACTTTCCAGCCGTCGGCACGGCGGACCTCATGGCCGTCCGGGTCGGTGATGACGATGGCGCCGACGTCCTCACCCCACATGCCGGTGAAGAGGACGGTGTACCCATTCTTCGTGGTGGCCTGGGCCCTGATGGCGCCCTTGTACTTCCTGGCAAGGTTGGCGATCTCGGCCGCGAATGCGCGGCGCTGGTCGGTGGCCATGTGGCTTCTCCTTCTGCTTGGCATACGTGGTTTCCGTCCGGTGACCGCCCGGCCCGCGCGGGCCGGGCGGCTGAACAAGCCCCCTCGCTTGGGGGTGTGTCGGGCTGAGGGAAAGGAGCGGCGGGCGTAAGCGGTGGGCATAGCGGTCCGGCCGGGAGCCAGTGGCGTACGTCTGCGGCAACCGGAGGTTCTCAAGCAGGCGGCCAAGGCCCGCAACCCGCCGGCGAGCCGCCGGGGGCTGCGGAGCCTTGGGCTTCGGCTGGTCGGGGAGGGAGATCACGCGGCGCGCGGGGCGGGGGCTGATCGGGGAGGACCCGCTCGACCAGGGCCTGTACCCAGTCGGGCACACCCTCGCGGAACTTGGCGGGATGGTAGAACCGGCGGCTCGTCCACACATCGGTGGTGCGACGGCGGCTGTCGACTGGTTCGGGTGTGCTCTGACATGTAGACCTCTCGGTTGCGTGGGGTGAGATCCCCCGCAAGAGGGGCAGGAAGGACCTTGGGCCTTCCTGCCGCCGTGCGGGGGCCGCAACGTGGCCCAGCAGCCGGCAAGGGAGGCAACCGTCCCTACGCCGGGCTACTCTTGGGCGGGTTCTCAGGAGCAGCCCAGAGGGTGGGCACGGTCGCGAAGGGGGCCTTCTCCAGGGGGTAGGTCAGGACATGAGTGTCCTCGTGGAGGTAGTTCGCGGCCTCAGGGGGCGCGAGGGGGATGAAGTCCTGGGTGTGGACGTCGTAGCGCCAGGCGTAGGCGTCGGCGATGTCATTTCCGAGAACCTCGGCGTGGATCGCGAGGACGACGCGGGGGTCGGTGCTGGTCGCTGCCTGTTCGAGGGCTTTCGCAAAGGCAGACAGGAAGGTGCCCAGGTCCGTCGCCGCGTAGTACCCCGTGATCTCCCCTGCGAACACGTAGGTGGACAGCGGTAGCTCGAAGAAGCCGGGTGCCGGAATGCGGGGGCCGCGGGGGCTGCCCTCGATGACGACCGATTCGTCAGCGGCATGGAGCGTCGCGGTGACGAGCTCGGGCGTGAAGTTGCGTTCCCGACGAGTGCTGATCATGACTGCTCGGTCAAGAGCCTGGGTCGCAACCTCGTGGCTCGACGTCGGTACTGAAGTGGGCATGTACGGGGCCTCCCTGGTGCAGCGTGAGGTGGGGTTCGGACGCCGGACTACGCAGTGCCCGTGGGACATTGCCGCCCCGGCCCTCGGTTCGGTGGGGGTACGGAGGACTGTGTGCCGCTTCATGCAGGGGTGTTCCGGCTGACGTGACTCTCGGCTGCTGCGGGGCTAGGGCAGCAACCGCGGGGCGGGCACTGGCGGATCGGGCTGTGAGGACCGGCCGTTGAGGCTCCCCGCGTATGGGCCACGGGGCCGGGGTCCGGGGGTAGGAGTAGCGAGACACGCGGCACCCGCCAGCCCGGCCGGTGGGCACGGGTGCGGCGGGTGCCGTCGGTCAGGTAGTGGTGTTTCGTCCCGTGGGTGACTGCGGGACTGCGCGGTCAACCGGGACGCCGGGGCAGGGCCGGAGGTGATTTCCCAGGTCATGGCTGGGATGCGGCCAGTCGGCGCCGCACCTGCCGTACACCTCACGGTCGACGAAGGGGCCGTCGCCCCAGCAGTAGCGGGAGCGCCCGTAGCGCGTCCAGTGGTGGCCGGGGTGGTCCCATTGTCCGCAGTGGGATTCGGGACTGCGCTCGTTGCGGATGTCGTCCACGAGCGCGCGGGCGGTGTCGAGTGCTGCTGCTAGGGTGTCCAGTTCGTCAGCAGTCATGGACGCGAGGGGCGTGCGGTCGGTGGGAATCGTGCTGGTCCCGGAGTGCTTCGTACGGTCTCGGTTGAGGGTGTAGCCCACGGGAAAGCCCTTCAGCTGGGTCTTCGGGGCCGCTGTGATGCGGCTGGGAGGGACCGTGGCCGGGCGCGCGGTTACCGACGCAACCACTCGCGTTTCCTGGACGGGACGAGCGCCCCGTGGCTGTCGGCTGCGGTGCCCACAAAGCGCGAGGAGGGCCCTCGGCTCCGCGAATGCGACGCCGAGGGCCCCGTGGGCGGCTACGCCCGTGTACCGCCGCGCTCGTCGGCGTCCGCGGTGTCGGGCTCAGGATCGAGCTGCTCAGACTGCTGGAGGGGGATGGCGTTGATGAGCGCGTCTCGGAGGTCACGCAGGGCTCGGACGGCCGCGCCTTCGGCCACGGTCGGCCAGATCGGATCGTGGTCGCGAGCGGTGCCGAAGTCCACGTTCTCGTCCAGGAGCGCGAGGGCTTCCGCGACGGTGGCGACGGCGGCCGGGTAGTTGGTGGCAGGGCCGGTGAGCGTGCTGAGGTCGGGAGCCGGCAGGACGGGAGAACGGTAGGCGGGGTCCTCGGTCACCAGGACGCCCACGGCGGCCACTGCCAGAGCCCAGACCGGCTCGCAGTGTTCGCGGTCGGCAGGGATGACCGCGAGGGCTGCATCGGCGGCATAGCCCTGGGGGGAGCCGCCGAGGCGGGTCTCGGCGGTGACGCTCGGTCCGAGCCGAAGCACGCCCTCGAGGGTGCCCAGCTTGTGGTCGCTGGCGGGCTGCCAGGACCACGTGGCCGTCGGGGTGGTGAGGCGCTCCAGTGCCGTAAGCCAGCGAGGAGCGTTGTAGCCGTCGGCGGCGATGATGACGGCGCCAGAGTCGGTGTTGAAGGTGATGGAGCCTCTGATCGGGCTGTTGCGATGGCGGGGGCTCTGCTCAAAGAACACCAGGCCGAATTCCGAGTCGGTGTGCGATCGAATGGCCAGGGGCGGTTCAGAGGCCATGAGCGCGGTGTAGAAGCCGCTGAAGGTGCCGGTGGCGGTGAGCTCCTGGTGGAGGGCGTCGTGCGTCGTGAACACGCGGAGTCCTTCCCGAAGTGTGATCCTGTCGGCCGGTGGGCCAGAAGGAGCCGCTCCACAAAGGGGCGGGGCGGCAGGGTGGACCGTGCGCGAGGTAGGGCTTAGCTCCGCAACCGCCGCGGTGGCGTCCAGTTGCTGCTGGCAGAACATGGCCATGCGCTCGGCCTCGCCCCTGGCGGGGCGGGGCCGAGCGGCCGGACAGTGGCGGAGAGAGCGGGCCTATAAGGCGGTTTCAGGCGGCAAACAGGGCGCTCTCGGTGGCGGTGGTCGGCTGGTTGGTCTGCTGCTGGCCGACCGGGGTGAGGACCTCCTGGTGGTCTGGGGTGATGAGGGCAGCGACGCTGTCACGCCAGTTCGGAATGCGGCATCGGCTGCGGCCGAGGACCAGGAAGCCGGGGGCTCGGTCGCGTCGGGCATAGGTGAAGGTGTCGCTGCGGGTGCCGTTGGTGAACGTCAGGGTGCGGGTGAGGCGGACCTGGGTGCCCGGCCTCAAGTAGCGGCGCAGAAAATCGCGTTGCGCGTGGTGGGCACGGCACTGCGCGCGCCAGGCGAGTGCGGACTCGTTCGTGGTCGGGGTCAGTGCGTTGAGCACCGACTTGGGCGCCTTATGATCGCCAGGACCACAGTTCTCATCCATGTCCTTGTAGCCGAAGTTGAAGTCCGGATCTTTGGTCCAGCGGGTCAGGGCAATGAACGCGGTGACTTCGCTGGTGATCTGGTCGCGGACGGCGGCGTAGAAGACGCCTTCAACGGTGCCGCGCGCGATGATCTTGTAACGGTCGTCGAGCTTCTTCGCGAAGTGCTCTTCGTTGGTTTCGGCGTTCTTATCGCGTCGGTAGAACAACCATCCCATGGCGTGGCCTCTCGGTCAGGGGCCGGTTCGGTGGACCGGCCGCCGGCGCAGCGTGGGATGGCGGCGGGCAAGGGGCGCAAGCGCGTGCTGGGGCGGTCCGGCCTGGCGCGAGAGGCGGAGCGCCTGTGGCAGGCGGGGCTGAGGGTCGGGAGACGACAAGGCCCCTTGGGCCCGCCCGCGCCGGATGGCGGGGAAGGCCCAAGTGGCGGTTGTGGCGCTCAGTTCGCGGCCGGTGCGGTGGCGTGGATCGTGTAGCCGGTGTTGTTGAAGGGGCGTACGGTCTCTGCGATGAACTGTGCGCGCTGCGGGGTCGAGCACTTCACCGATCGAGCGCCCTTGCCGATGGCGTTGTAGAGCGTGACGGTGTAGCGGCCGCGCTCAGGGGTGCCTCCGGGGACGGGACGGATGGTCTCGGGAGCACGGCCTTCGGCCTCCAACTGGGTGTTCGTGGCTTTGATGCAGTCCGCGCACAGCCAGCTGTCGCCCAGGTACGTGACCTTGACAGCTCCGTAGGCTAGGCAGGTGGGCTCGGTGCAGCGGATCCCGGCGGCGCACCGAGCACGGGCGGCGGCTCGTTCGGCGGCCTGCTGGGACAGGTACGCGGGCACGGTCGGCGGCGTGGGACGTACGTCGTCGGCGTCATCGGTCAGTCCCCACCGAGCGGCCTGCTGCTGGAGCGCGTCGCTGGCCTGGTGCTCGCGGTCGGTCCAGCCTCGTCGGCCGAGGACCGGTGCGACCGTGGCGGCGTCGATCAGGAAGCGGCAGCGCCCTTCGATGTGCTGGAAGACGACCACGCGGAGATCGTCGTCGGCGTCATCGGCTCGAGCAGCTGCTTGCCGGGCTGCGGCGGCGAGGCGCAGCAGCTTGGTCGACGGGGCGTTGAGCTGGTGCTCGGCTTCCTTAAGGAAGGAGAGGGCGTAGGGCGTCTCTTCGTGGTCGGCGACGCCGGGGAGGGCCAGCAGACGCCGGGCTGCCGACAGTGCTCGCGGGATGCGGGCGGAAGCGTAGGTGACGCCGTCACCGGTTGCCTGTGGGTGGGCCAGGATGCCGGCGATGGTGCGTGCACGGCGGGCGACGGCGTACAAGCGGTGCACCTGCCGGTCGAGCTCGGCGGCGGTGGGCAGGGTGGAGAGCTGAGGCATGGGCTGGACTCATCTCGGGTGCGGGGCAGAGGCAGGCTCGCTCACGGACGACGCGTGCGGCTTCGGTGAGCGAGCACGCTGACCGTGGGCCGCGTCGGGGTTAGCCCTGCAAGGCCTGCGGGCAGGGCGTCCCCTGGGGTGGCGCGCGGCCCGGCCGGTGGTGTTGTTCAGAACAACACGCTCTCCTCCGGCTGTTGCTCCGGCTCCGCCTCCGCCTCTGGTTCGTCGGCCACGGCGAGGGCCGCCGTGCGGAGCTCCTGGACCGCCTCGCCTTCGGCGCGGCCGAGGCGCCAACGCCCCGCTCGCGTAGCCCGGACGCTCTGGGGGCTGAGTGGCCGCTGCGCATACGGCCCCCGATCGTGAGCCTCCCGGCCGGAGGCCGTCTCCGTCCTCGCACCTCAGTCGGACCGTCACCAGGGCCGGCATGGTGGGCGCGGCGCTCGCGTCAGCGACGCCGGAGGCGCCCTTGACGGGGCAAGCCGGGCCGAACACTCAACGGGCGGGCGGCCCCACGGCCCTCGCTCGCCGAAGCTGGCTGTGGCGCGTGACGATCGTGTCCTGCCCTGGCTGTCAGGGGCTGCTCCTCGGGGTGGTCACGGCCGGTGATGGCGGCATGCAGGTGCCGCATTCGCTCCGGCTGCCGATGGCGGGAAAGGGGCGGGCACAGCGCGTGCAGAGGGCGGTGGCAGCGGTGAACTGGCAGTGAAAGCAGGCGAACCGAGGCTGGTCGCGGGCTGACTCAAAGAAGACCGGCCCGATGAAAGCGTGCTCTGCCCCGCAGTCGGGGCAGTCGTTTTGGTACGTCCAGTCTTCGCCCTGGATCTCTTCCCGAGCGCGTTGGTACCAGGACGCCGCGAATGCGGCGTCATCGTGCACCTGATGGCAGAACGCGCACCGGCTGCCGTGAAGAACAATGGCAGCCCACTGGTCGCAGTCTGGGCACTGGACGATGTGATCAGCGACTTCGGCGATTTCGTCCTTGAGGTCGTTCATCCGGGTGGTGACGAACTTCCCCATACGCCCCAGGCCCCTCCGGACCATGCTGAGCTCCATGTCCATCCGCTCCCACTCCTCCCTGTCGATGTGCCGGGACAGATCCAGGTGGACGAAGTCCAAGAGGAAATGCAGCACCTCAGCGGCGCGGCCTTCGATCGCCAGGGCGTTGTGGGTGAGCCCGTAGTGCTGGAGCTTGTTGCGGTCCTGGGTCAGGTTCTTGATGGCCCTGAGGTGCTTGGGCTCGAAACGGACACCGGCGAGCCGTTGCAGGCGATCGATGGTCTCCTCGACGGTGCAACTGACAAAGTCGCCGCTGATGAACTTCTCGCGGGTGGCGTTGAGCGGCTCAGTGAAGATCAGGCTCCAGTGCTCGGTCTGAAGCCGGGCCTTGAGCAGCACCTCGGTGGCCGCCTGGAGGTGCAGCACGGCGTACTTCAGGTCGCGAGCTGAGGGCTGCGTTGCATCCAGAAGCTCGATCACGCTGGTCAGGTAGTCGATGCCATTGCGTACGGGTGGGAAGTCGACCTGCGGGGGCCCCGGGCGCTGGGTGCGGTCGGTGGCCTCCGTCGCATCCGCGTCGACTCCCGGATCGTCGGAATGCGTAGTGTCGTCGGCCAAGTGCTCAGTGTCGGTCATCGGATGATCTCGATCCGCTCGCGCAGCGCGCCGCCGGACGGAGCCGCGCCCCAGCCAAAGTCGTCCTTGCCGTGCACCCGCTCGTTGCCGCTCATCACGTCCCCCTTGATGGCTACCGGTTATTCAAAGGAGAATCGTCGCCCCTCGCAGGTCAGTCAAATGGTTGCAGGGGACTGCGAAGACATGGGGCTCCTGTCGTCGATCGGTGATGACGAGCGCGCCTCGGTGCGGCGGCCCGGTGGAGCGCACAGTCGAAGGGTGCCTGCCAAGCGGCGCAGCTGTGCCGCCGGGCGCCCGCGCGGGGCGCGGTCTGGCGGCGGTTGGTGGAGCGAGAGCCCGTGGGCGCCGTGTGGGACAGCGCTCGGGCCCGCACGTTCGTGCGGGCCCGAGCGGTAGGCGCTGGCGGAGCGCGTGAGACGGGACGGGCTCGTCCTGGGGCTTGAACCGGACGGGTGGTTACCCTCAGCCCAGGATGTTCAGGAGGGTGCGAATGCGGTGGGCCGTGTCGGCCGCTCCAAGCCGCACCGTTCCGGTGAGGAGCTGCCGCGCTTCGGCGTCGGTGACGTCCCAGTCATACCCGTAGTCGGGGCCGAGCGGGTTGTGGAAGTGCATGACGTGGGATCCAGGGAGGTCCACCACGACGTACTGTCCGGCTGAGTCACCAGTCTCCCGGTGGGGCGTCCCGTTGCCGCTCAGCTCGGCGGTGAGGCGGTGGTGGGTGGCGTCGGTCGGCAGGCCGCCTCCGGTGAGCGGCTGCGGTGCGAGGGCTCTCAGGACCGCGGCGAAGGTGAGCGCGGGCGCGGTCGGGTGGGTGGTGGGTGCGATGCTGGTGACGAACCAGTTGAAGAGGCGTTGCGCGGTGCTCTTCGCTTCCTCCTTCGTCGGGAAGAGGCCGTGCTGGGGGATACGTGCGGGGAGGCGGGTGGTGAGGGAGAACCCTTCGCCTCGTGTGATCGAAGGGCTGAGGCTGAACAAGGCACCGGGCCAGTTTCCGGAAAACGCCTCTTCGGTGCGGTGTGACTTGTCCCTCCAGGCGAGGGGGAAGGTGCGCATGTTGGGTAGATCCTCTCGGTATTCGATGTGTGGCGGGTCCGCAGCATGTGTGAGGGCTGCGGGTCGGCGGCCTGCTGAAGGACTGGTGGGGCAAGGGGCGTGAGCCGGCCAGCGGCTGGGAGCGCCAGTTGTTGCTTCCGATTCAGGCACGGAAGACGGTGTCGCCCTGGACGGTGATGTGCATCGGGACGGTGCCGTCGTGGCGAGCGAGGCGCGGGTCGACGGTGTCGAGGTCGATGCTGAACTGGAGTTCGGAGGCATCAGAGTCGAAGTAGATGAAGACGAGGACGCCTCTCTCTTCGAGTGCAGGAAGGGTGTCCTCTCCGTCGTAGCCGGCCGCCTCGGCCGGCCAGAACCGGGTGGCCTGGTGGAGTTCGCGGTGCGGCGGCAATTCGGTGGACGGCGAGGCCCTGCGGTCGAACCAGCGGGTCATCGCCGTGCGGATCGTTGTGGTGATTGCGGCAATACGGCGGACATGGGGCATCACGTATTTCACCAGCATGGAAGCTCTCCTGGGGTCTGGTGGCGGCGCAACTGGCCAGTCGAGGGATCCCGTTGGGGCTCGACCAAGATCGCTAGGGCGCCTGGTGACTAGACCGTAGGAGCTGTGTCGATTAGTGCCGCAAGGCCGCTGAGGGGCGCTTTCCGGACCCACATCCAGCGGGTGCGATGAGCGCGAGGCAGCCGTTCGGAGGGCACGCAGCGGACTCGGGTCCACCCCGCCCGCTTCGCTCGCGATCGCCTGTCTGATCACTCAGGCCGCGTCCGGTGTCCGCCCGCTGGCGGCCGATTTTCTCCAGGGGCTGATCGCCGCACGTCATCTTGAGTGTGAAGATCCGCGCTGGGACGTGCACGCCTGGTTCCTGGCTCACGGCGCCGGGGCGCGCGGGAGGCAGGCCTCTGCCCACCAGCTTGGCCTGATCATTACCTGCTGGAACGCGTGGGTAGGAGGAACGCGGGATGAGGTCTTGTTCGGGCCGGATGACTCCATGCCCGGCATCCGTCGGATCGTGGCCGCACCTGCTGCTGATACCTCTGGCGGCGGCGATCCCCAGTGGCGGGCCGACGCCCCGCACTCTCCGGGTGGTGTCGCAGATGACGCGAAGTCCTATTGGTGCTGAGCTGCCGAAGGCTCTGTTGCACCAGTCGCGCCTCCTCGGATTCCGGGGCCGTGGCCGCGCCGCTCAGGGCGCGGCCCTGGGGGGAGCGCCTCTGGGGTTCTGGCCGGGGTTGGGCGGCTGCTGGTGCTGTGGGGTGGGCTGTTCGCGGGATGCCGACGGCAGCGTGTTGGCCGTGCGGAGGACTGTTTTCATCCTGGCGGACAGCTGACCGATCACGTCGACGATCTGGGCGACGCGCTGGGGATCCAGTGCGGTGAAGGCGGCCGGGCCGAGGGCCGGGGCGAAGGTCGCCAGCGTCTCGTTCAGGTCGCGCAGGGTGCGCGCCCCGGGAGCCGCCGCCCCCACGGTTCTGATCCTGTCTGGTGCAGCCGCGCCGTCCGGTGCGCCCCACTCCTGAACCGCCCGTGCGCGGGCGGCCGCGGTAGCGGCGGTGGCGAGGTGGCCTTGCTGGGCGAGCTCGACCAGGCGGGCCTGTTCGGCTTCGGCGTCGGGGTGGTTGCGGCTGGGGATCACCGCGGCGGCGACGGCCAGGAGTGGCTGTGCGCGGATGACGCTGGCGTAGACCTGCGCGGCGTGCTGCGCGGTGGCCTCCATCCAGTCGTGGTCGTCGGTACCGGTGATTCGGGCGGTGAGCAGTTCCAGGACGTCCTGGGCGCGTTCGGCTGCCTCGGGGAGCTCGGGGCCGCAGGCGGCGAGCCGGTTCCAGTCGGCTATGAGGACCTCGTCCGGGGCGTTGTCGTACGGGATGAGCAGGTCAGCCCGGTTGTAGGCGGCACTGGTGCTCCGGGCCTGGTGGCGAATCTCCTCGGCCGCGCGCACGGTGATCTTGGTGCGCTTACTCACCTCGGCGAGCACGTCCTGGTCGGGCAGGACATCGGTGTCGGAGGTGATCAGGATGCCCCAGGCCCGGCCTGCCTGTTGTGCGCTGTCCAGGGAGAGTGGCTGGTGGTTGGCTGGCATTTGCCGAATGAGCCAATCGGTCTGGGCGTCGACGAGGGCCTGGGCCTGCTCGGAGGCCCGCCCGTCCAGGAGTCTGTTGACCTGGACATCGAAGAGGGCTGATTCGAGGAGCCGTCCTGGGGCGATCACACCCCCGGGGTGTTCGATGCTCTGGCGGGTGCGGGAACGGTCCTGGGCGAACCAGGCGATGGCCTTGTGGACGTTGTCCCCCGGGGGGCGGGCGGATTCGCCCGCCCCTGGGGTAGCGGGTTCGTCAGCAGCCACGGGACGCTCCGTTGGTTGCGGCGGTCGCGGTCACGCGACGTTCGCCTGCTGGGCGTTGTAGGGGGTGGGCTGTGGAACGGACTGCTCGTGGTAGCGCAGTGCCTCGCGGGTTGCCTGCTGGAGCTGCTCGCGGCTGTGGTCGATGAGGGCGCGTGGGTCGAGCGTCTCCTTCGCGGCCGCCTCGACCGCAGTGCTGGCGTCGCGTGCGGTGCGGCGGACCGTCATGGTGACGAGGTGGCCGGCCCCCTGGTCGGCGGGGGCGACTTTCAGTGTGCGCGCCGCTAGCCCGATGTTGCCGAGCTCCTGGAAGTCCAGCGGTGGGGATCCGTCATAACGGGCCAGTTGCTGGGCCTGGTTGTTCAGCAGCCAGCGGTCCTGGGCGGCATCCGGAGGCAGCGACTGAATAGCTTTGAAGAGGTAGCGGTGCTCGGGTTGGGTGAAGTCCTGTTCGGCGAGGGAGCGGGTGGGGCCGTCCTGGTGCAGCTGGCTTGGATCCTGCATGAGAGAGATCAGGACTCGGCGTTCGGTGGGCAGGGAGGTGTAGCTCGGTTGTTCCTCGCGCTGCTCGGGTGCGGGCTTTGCGGTCTGGTCCGGTGTGCTGTAGCCAGCGAGGGTGCGAGGCGCGTTGTCGAGACGCTCGGCGAGTTGGTCCAGGGCGTACTCCGTCGTGCTGAGCTCAAGGCCGATCTGGCCCAGGGAGGCGTCAGACAGTCCATAGTTACGGACGCGGCCTGCCAGGTCCTCGACGGCGGCGGGAA
Source organism: Streptomyces shinuiensis (assembly GCF_043660855.1). Lineage (NCBI taxonomy): Bacteria > Bacillati > Actinomycetota > Actinomycetes > Kitasatosporales > Streptomycetaceae > Streptomyces > Streptomyces shinuiensis. The sequence goes on from NZ_JBIHML010000003.1 coordinate 11,192, forward strand.
TGCTCGGCTCGAGGATGAAGGTGACCGCGTACTGGGCGGCGTGGTCGGGGTTCGGGCGGAAGTCCGGAGCGTTGGGATCTGGCCGGAAGTCCGGGGAGCTCGCGTAGGCCAGCCAGGCGCCGATGGCCTGGTTGACGTTGGCGTCCAGGCGGGCCTGGGCTGCCGGGTCGCCGGTGGAGCGGTGGTGGTCGTTGTAGGTCAGACGTGTGGTGATGTGCTGGATCATTGCGGTGGCCCGCTGTTGCGGTGTGAGGTTGGGGTCGGTTGCCGCCGGCAGCGCGATGGCGGGGTCCGGGCCGGTGACGAGGGCGTCCCAGATCTCGGCGGTCGCGGGGTCGCCGAAGTCCTCGGGCTGGAGCCAGTAGGGTGATGCGTCGGGGCTCTGTGGGGAGTACCGGAATTGCTGGGCTCGTGTCGGGTTGCTGAGGATCGCGCCGATGACCGCCAGTTCTCGAGAGCGCGCGTCACCGTCGTAGCCCCGTGGGCGGGTCAGTTCGAATGGGACGTTGTCGGTGGTGGAGGAGTGCTGGGCGGCGCGGGCGGTGACGTAGGCGTCGTGACGGGCGTGCTCGGGGTTTGCTGGCCAGGTGGGTTGCGCCAGATGGCGGAAGGTGCCGTGGAGGCCCGCCCAGAACTCTGAGTGGGTGTAGTACGCCTGGTTGACGGCCCACTGTGCGTTGGCGTCACCCGCCGCGGCGCGCTGCTGGTAGAGGGTCATCATCCTGGCGGTAAGGGCGTCGGCGGCGACCTGTGCCCGATCGGCGCCCGGGTAGACCTGGAGCCGCTGCTCGATGTCGGCGAGCCCATCGGGCAGCAGTGCTTCGTAGGCGTCGCCGAGCCAGGTCGTCTGGAAGTGGTCGGGCCTGAGCCAGTACTGGGGTCCGCCGCCGCGGTTCCAATCGACGAGTTGGTACGCCGCGGAGCCATCGCGCAGCAGGCTGCTGAGGACGTTGAGCTCGTGCTGCGGCGCCCCGTACTGTGCGTTGTTCACGCTGCCCCCGCCTCAGGCTGGGCTGGCGGTATCTCGCCCAGCTCGGCGTCCGCTTCGGAAGGTGCGCCGGCCGCCGCGGTGGCGGCCCGGTAGCGCTTGGCGTGGAGGTCGAGTTGAGCGGATGCGGCTTCATCGAGTGCCACCCAGCCCTCTTCGTTGTGCCGCCACCATCGGCCCATGTAGCGCACCGGGCTGTCCTCGAACCGACCGAGCACGTCGGCCTTCTCATCGGCGATGAGTTGCTCCATGGCGGCAGGCGGCATCGGCGCGTTCAAGACCCTCTGCTGCGCCGAGTCCTTGAGGAGCTCCATGCGTTCAGCCCAGGTGACTGTGGGGCTGCCGGGCTCGGCCATGGTCGGCTCCATTCGGACGAGGACGGTGGACTCCAGGCAGACTGCGTCGTGATCCACCGGCCAACAAGCCGAATCCGGGGTGTGGTCCAAGGGGTGAGTGCGATGCGCGCGGATTCTTCGTGGCGCGTCCCACTCTGCGGGAATCAGGCTCGCGGGTGGCCTTGGGCAGAACGTCGGTGGGACCCCATCGCGTGGGGGTGGGCATTACCGGCTTGACCGCCGGCGCGGAATGTGTGCTTAACTGGATCTCGAGACCAGCCATCTCCAGAGCTCATCCGACGAGTTGGGCATGTGTAATTCTGCGCCTTCACGGGTGCAGGTATGGCTGGTCTCTCTTTTTGTTCCGGCGCCTGCCCACACCTGCCGGAGCAACCATTCCGGCGGCCGCCCGGGACCGCTCGACATGCAACTCGAGGGCTGACCAGCAGCGTTCGGTTGGCAATGGGCAACAACCGGTTGGGCCTGCCCCTCCCGCGTCTACGGCCCTGAGACTTGGTTCATGACTCCCGCCGGCGAATACGCCCAACCCTCGCCTGCCCTGATCCGGTCCGTCATCACCAGCTACGGCGACGGCCATCACGACGCCCCTCGTGGCAACGCTCTCCACGTCGATGCCCGCTCTCTGCGCAACCCTCCGGAGGACCCCACCGTCCGGGCAAGGAGCTGCGCGCCAACGGCCTCGACCCCGACGTGCGCACCTACGTCCTGGCCACCCCGGGGGCCGACCGGCTCATCGAGCGCAGCCTCAACCGCGCCACGGCGCTGCTGGCTCTGCCCGGCCACCTCCGGGTCGACATCCATGTCCTGTGTGGTGGAGGCCGGCACCGCTCGGTTGTCGTCGCCGAGGAACTCGCCACCCTGTTGCGGGCCCTTCGGCTACTGCGTTGAGACCGAGCACCGGCACATTGACCGGCCCATTCTCGGATGACGCGACGGTGCCGCGCCCACTGCCCTGACCGCGTACGCGCCTCGCTCACGGTGCACACGGCCACGGTCCCGATGCCACCGGTATGAGCGACGGCCGGAATGACGGAGCCCCGCCGTGGGGCGGGGCTCCGTCGGGCATGCGCGGTGGTGGAGCGGGGCTGGTCCGTCTACCGCCGTCGGAAGGGCTGGCGTCAGCGGCGCGACCACCTGAACCATCGCCCGGTCATCCGGCGCCCGGTGACCAGAAGCAGGCCGAGGAGCAGAACGAGCAGGCCAACAGACTGTGCCAGCTCGACGCTCGGTCCGTCGTGGCGGACCACCATCAGGCCGCTGACCAGGGACATGACGACGACGCCGAGCCCAAGGACCGCCTGGAAGAACACCATCGGGCGCCACATGGTTAGTCCTGCCTCCTCTGCCGTCGAGCCCTTGCGCATACAAAAGTTGTTGTGCTCGTGACAGAGGACTGTAGCAGTCTGATGATATTGCAAGGCTGTCAAGGCTCGTCAGGCCTTGACAGCCTTGCTAGTTGGTGGGTTACCCGAGCCGCTCGGCGATCTGAGCGCGGATGGTTACGGTCCTCTCAGGCGCGGTCACTTCCATGAGCATGTTGACCAGGTCGGAGGCGAGAGGGCCGGCCTCCTGCGGGGGAAGGTGCATCCATGCCTGGGCAGCGTTCTGCGCCGCGATCTGGGTGCGCCGCTTGCCCGGTCCGAGGCGGTCGAACCAGGCGAGGGCGAGCCAGATCCACGAGGCGGTGGCGAAGGCGAACTCGCCGCTCAGGTAAGCCAGGTCAGCTCGGAACTGTGCCGCCTCGAGGGTCGCGGAGGCCGTCTCGCCCTGCTCCGCGGTGAGCTGCTGCAGGATGTCGTCGGCCGCGGCTATGGCGGTGTCGAAGTCGTGTGCGCGGCCTGCGGCCTGTGCGGCGGCGAGCCGGTCGAAGAGGCTGCTCGGCGGCTGCCCCGTCGGGATAGGCGCCGGTTGCGGGGCCGCGGGCGGAGTGCCTGCGGCCTGAGTGGTGCCGTCGGGCATGACCTGCATGTCGAAGCGGGATGCGGTGCGCTCGTCCTGGACCTGGACGAGGACCGGCTGGCCGCTGCCGGCGGCCTCGATGTGGAGGACCTGGACGACGACCTGCGAGGGGTCGACTCCGTAGGGGACGACCTGCGGCTCGTTGTCGAGGTGGAGCTGGCCTTCACGGCTGATGTGGACCTGGTAGCGGGTGCTGGTGTTCATGATGTGTGACCCGTGGCGGGGCGCCGCGGGCACTCCTCCTCCAGGGGTAGGTCAGAGCGAGAGTCCGTGGCTGCGGAGATAGGCACTGGGGTTGATGTCGGATCCGTACGCGGGTCCGGTGCGGGCTTCGAAGTGCAGGTGCGGTCCGGACGAGTTGCCGGTGGAGCCGGAGAGGCCGATCTGCTGTCGGGCCTTGACGGTTTGCCCCTTGCTCACGGTGATCTTCGAGAGGTGGGCGTAGTGCGTGTACTTGCCGTCGCTCATCTTGATGACGACGTTGTTGCCGTACGCGCCGCCCCATCCTGCCTCGACGACCGTGCCGGTGCCGACGGCCTGGACGCGGGTGCCGGTGGCGACGGGGAAGTCGATGCCGGTATGGCTGCCGGAGGCCCACATGCCGCCGCCAGCCTTGTACGGGGTGGTGACGCGGGAGTTCTCCACGGGCAATGCCCATCCGTCCTTCCCCTTGGCGCCGGTGGCGTTGGCGGCGTTCTCGACCGCGTCACATCCGGAGGTGGTGGAGAGCACGGCCTTCTTGCCCCAGCTCTTGACGACGAGTTCACCGGCGGCCTTCTCCCATTTCGCGTACGCGTCCGGGAAGCCGGACCGCTGGACGTTCTGAGCGGCCTGGGTGAGCGGTTTGACCTGCCACTTGTCGACCTTGGCCAGGCGTTCGAAGAAGGAGTTGGACGCGTAGATGGGGTCGGTGACCTGGGCGACCGTGCCCCATCCTTGTGAGGGGCGCTGTTGAAAGAGGCCCTGGGAGTCGCGGTCTCCGTAGCGGATGTTCTTGAGCATCGACTCCTGGATCGCGGTGGCGACGCCGATGACCGCCGCGCGGGGCGGCAGGTTGCGGCTGCGTGCGACGTTGGTGATCACGCTGGCGTTGCGCTTCTGCTCCTCCGTCCAGTTGACGCTCTGCTGCTTGCCCTGAGGGTTCAGGGGCACCGTGACTTGCTCCCCGGGCTCTGCGGCCGGTATCTCCTGCTCCTTACTGGCCGCCTGCATGGCGGCGCCGTCGCCGGATGTGCAGGAGTCCTCCCATGCCGGTCCGTCGTCCGATCCGCCGGCGCCCAGCATCAGCGGCAGGCAGAGGACCCCAGCGAACATCGCCGCGATCCCGCCCCCGGCGATGCGTGTGGCTGTGCTCATGTTTCGATCCCCAGTCGTCGATGCGCATCCCGCCACGAGGGACGGAAACCGCAATTCCCGTGCCATGGGGTGAGCCCGTTTAGCCGGACGTCCCAGGGCTGCGAATGCGCCTCTACATAGCCGCGTTTTGCGCGGCTAGCGTCTGCGCCGAGTGAAGGCAGCAGGGAATCGACAACTTGCACCGAATTCTAAGGCATTGAATCGCCGATGCGTCAACGCATCTGCTGGGGAGGCGTTTTAGCCGCCTCCCCATATTCGGCTGGAGATTATTCGATGCACGGTTCGCATTCCGCTCTGTCGTCGACCAGTTGCCCAGGTCCTTCGCGGACTGGGGCAGGCTTCGCGGCCTGGGAGGGATTCGTGCAGGTAACACAGCAGGTGATGCAGCTCGCTGCCGAGGGCGGCATAGGTGGCATCACGGACGGGATTAAGCCCGACTGGGCCGTATTCGGCGCCATCGGAACCAAAGCGAAGATCATCGTCGGCGTGGTCATGGCCGGCGCCGTTCTCTTCCTGCTCGGAAGCGCCATCGTCGGCGCCGTACACATTCGTGTCGGAAATCAGCAACACAACACGATGGAGACGAAGAAGGGGCAGACGATGGTCGCCAGTTCCCTTCTCGGTCTTTTCGCAGTCGCCTCCATGTCGACGCTCTTCGGCATCGTCTACGGGTTTGGAATCTAATGGCCGGGAACCAGAAGCAGACCGGAACGCGGAACCTGACGGCAAAGGCGTCGGAAACTCCCGGCGCCGGAGAGGCATCCCCCTGGCGCAGGCTCAAGGTCGGCTCGATCATCTTCGGTGCCGTGCTGGCGCTCGGGATTGCGCTGACCTTGTTCGGCGGCAGCGGAGGCACGGACGACAAGGCCGCTCCCGAGACACCCGCCGACTCCACGCCCACGTCCCAGGCAGGCGGCAGCGGGCCCGGCGCTAAGGCGAAGACCGTCAAGGCCGGTGTCCCGGTGGGGTATCCGCGCACCAAGGACGGCGCCGTGGCGGCCGCGGTCAACTACCAGGTCGCCCGGTCCGCGCCGGGGTACTTCACCGACCAGGCGCTGCGTCATCAGGTGCTGAAGACGATCATGACATCCTCGGCGGTGGCCACTCAGCAGGCGCAGGACGACCAGTCGGTCAAGGGTCTGATGGCGGCACTCGGCGTCACCGAGCAGTCGGCGCCGGACATGGTCATGCGGGCTGCTTCGCTCGGTACGAGCGTGCGCTCCTACTCCGACGACGCGGCGACGGTCCGGGTCTGGATGAGCGAAGTCGTCGGGGTGCCCACTGACAAGTCGAAGATGCCAGTCTCCGGCACGTACTCGACCTACACGCTGATCTTGCAGTGGGAGGACGGCGACTGGAAGGTCGCCACGATCGACCAGGCCGAGGGCCCCACTCCGCTGGTCTCGCCCGACCAGTCGGCGTCGTCCACCGATGAGATGCGCCTGGCCAACAAGGAATTCGAGGCACCGCGCTATGCAGGCTGATCTCGTTCGGCGACGCATGGCGCAGGGGATCGCCGCAGCCGTGTTCGCTGCCTCCATTGTGGTGGCCGGGCCAGCAGCCCCCCAGGCTCACGCGGACGTTAAGATTCCCGGCTGGATCAATCCGTGCAATCTGCCGGGCGGAAAGACCGCCTGCAAGAAGGCGGAGGAGGGCGCCAAGTGGATCTACGACAAGTCGGGGGCCGATTCCGTTGTGGAGGGTGTGAGCGAGGCCGTCGACTTCGCAAGTGACCCGCTCGGCTACCTGGAACAGAAGTTGCGTTCCGGAACCAAGAGCATGTTCGGCGCCTTCGGTGAAGAACTCACCGGCAAGAATCCGAACGAACCCAAGAAGGGCAAGGCCAAGAAGGGTAAGGGGGACTAGTCGTGACGGAAATCGACTGGGGGAACCCCGGATTCATTCGCCTCTACGGTCTCGTCTTTGCCCTCGCGGTCGTCTTCACGATGGTCCAGTGGCTGATCTCGGTGGTGAAGCGGGTGGTCCGGGGCGTGCCTGTCGCGCAGGCCGCTATGGAGAACGTCGGCTATCTGCTGATGTCCGTGGCCGTGGCGGGATTCATGCCGGCCATGGTGATGACCGCAGTCGATTTCATCGACAGTGCGGCTGAGGAGATTCTCGGCGACTACATCGCCGAAGTATTCTCCGGTGGACTGGTCATCTTTTCTTCTCTGGCCTCCATTTCCGTTCTGGTGCCCGGATTCGGAGTGGTCATCGCCATTCCGATCGGTCTGGCGATCCTGTTTGCGGTGTTCGGCCTGTGGGTCATGCTGGTCGTCCGCGACGCCCTCATCCTCCTCGGGCTGGTCTTCGGCCCGATCGTCTTCTCCGGCCTGGTCGACAAGGACCTGTGGGGCCACACCCGCAAATGGGTCGGGGTCATGGGCGGGGTCATCGCGAGCAAGCTGGGCATCTACCTCGCTCTCGCTCTGGCCGGCGCCCTCCTGGACGGCGTCGCCGACCCCAGCCACAACATGACCTTGCCGCAGGCCATCGGCTCCTGCATCACCTTCATTGCCCTACTCTTCATCGCCCTTTTCATACCCTTCCAGATCTCGAAGTGGCTGCCCATCGTCGGTGACGAGATGCAGGCCATGTCCCAGGTCAAAGACGAGGCGGGCCAGCGGGCAAAGGCCGCGCATCAGCAGGGGAAGCAGAAGCAGAACGAGCTGCAGACACAGGCCGCGTCCAAGCCCTCGGCCGGCGGTGGAGGCGGTGCCGCAGGAGCGGCGAGCAAGGCCGCGCCACCTGCCGCCGCGGCGATGGCCGTCAAGGAAGCCAGCGACCAGGTCCGCGACCAGGCCGTGCAGGCCGCGAAGGACGGCGCCAACAACGCATCCGGCGACGGTGGCGGTGGCGGCCAGCAAGGTGGCGGCCAGCAGAGCGGCGGCCCCGGCGGTGGTGGGAGCAGCCCGCGCGGCGGCAGCCGCGGCGGCTCCGGTGGCGGTGCCCCAGGTGGTGCCCGGCGTCCGGCTCCCGCGCCGCCTCCGCGGTCGAGTGCACCGGGGTCCCGGCCCGGGGGTGCTACTCCGCCTCCACCGCCCCGGCCGGCTGGCCAGGCGCCCCCGCCTCCGGCACCCGCTCCCCCGCCGCCGCCCGCGAGCTAGCGGCAGCCCTCCCCTCTCCCATCACGCTTTGAGTAAGGAGTCGCGATGGACCGCGTCTTCAGCTTCCCCCGACCGCGGCCGCGCGGTCTGCTGGGGCGTCGCTTCGACATGGACGAGCAGTTGGTCCTGCTCGGCGGCATCGTTCTGGCTGTCGGACTGCTGGTCGGCCTGCCCGGGATACCTCTGAAGATCCTCGGATGCCTCGGCGCGGCCGGGACGTGCATCTACGTCACGATGGTCCCCTACAGGGGGCGGACCTTCCTGCGCTGGTACGAGATCCGCCGCACCCACCGGCGGCTGCTGTGCGACGGCAGGCTCCTGTACAAGTCCACCGCCCCGCTCGCGGGCCGCCGTCGGGACGGCACCCCGGTACCGGTGGAACAGCCGGTGGGCGTCCCGGCGTCCCTGGAGTGGATCACGGCGAAGACCGCCTACGGAGACATCGCCGTCCTGCTCCAGCCCACCGAGTCCATGTTCGTGGCGTGCATCGAGGTCGAGGGCGCCAAGAACTTCGGCGGCCTGGACGGCGCGGACAAGGAAGCGCTGATCTCCGCCTACGAGTACCTGCTCAAGGAGACCGCGGAGTCAGGCGGGCGGATCGAGTACGTGCAGTGGCTGGCGCGGCTGCTGCCCACCGACCCCAACGCGCACGCACACGATGCCGCCGCACGGCGGGATCCGTCGGCGCCGTCCTGGCTGAGCGACTCCTACGACCAGTTGGTCGACATGGTCTCCATCTACGCCGAGGACCGCAGGTTGTTCCTGGTCCTGGGCATCCCCTATGCCCAGGAGCTGTCCGCAGAGGCCCTGACCTACCAGACTCTGCACGACGGCTACGGCGAGGTGCTCGGCAAGGAGATCGAGCAGTTCATCCGCGGGCTGGGCGGTGCGCAGCTGCGCTGGGTGCGCAACCTCGACGAGCCCGCTCTCGCGTCTCTGATCCACCACGCCTACGCGCCCGACCACTGGATCAACGACACCCGGGGCATGGACCGCGCGTCCTGCTGGCCGGCCGAGATGGACGCGCGGGAGCCCACCCGCATGGCGGCCCGCAGCTGGGAAGGTGCCGATCCCTGGTATACCGCCACGGCCTGGATCAAGCAGTTCCCGGTGCTGCCGGTGGGCGTCAACTTCATGGCCCCGCTGCTGCTCTACGTCTCCGACGTGATCCTGACGGTCGGGGTGACAATGCGGCTGCTGCCCGCCGACAAGGCCCTCGAGGATGCCATGGCGGACGTCACCAACGAGGCGGGGCAAGCCGACAACCACCCCGGGAAGATCATCGACCCGCGCGAGGAGCGGGAGCTCGGGGCGTCCGCCTCCACCATGCACGACCTCGCCAACGGCGCGGCCGGCGTGCGGCTGACCGGATGGGTCACCGTCACCGCGCCCGACCCTGAGCTGCTCGTGCAGCACCGCAACACGGTGCGGGCGGCCGCGGTCAAGAGCCAGCTGGCGCTGGAGTGGTGCGACTCCGAGCAGTACCGCGCCTTCGCCAACACCCTGCCCATGGTCACCGGACTGCTGAAGGACTGAGGCGACGCCATGCTCGAGCTCGTACGCCGCCAGTCCCAGACCAGACGGCGCGCCCTGCGCACCACCACCGCCACCGCATCCGGCCTCTACCCAGCGGTCGGCGCCCCCTCCTCGGACCCCCGAGGCGTGATCATCGGCCGGGAGATCTACTCCGGTAAGGCCTACATCTACGACCCGTTCATCCTCTACGACCCCTCCGCCCGCGAACGCCTCCCCAGCGGTCACGCCCTCGTGCTCGGCAAGTCCGGGTTCGGCAAGTCCTCGCTGGAAAAGTGCTACGTACTGAGGCAGTTGCGCTTCCGCGACCGTTCGTTCTGCATCCTGGACGCGCAGGGTGAGGACGGGGTGGGTGAGTGGGACAGCATCGCCCGCGCCCTCGGCGTCACCCCGATCCGCCTGGTGTACGGCGGTGAGGACGGCGAGGGGGTGCGGCTCAACCCGCTCGACCCGCGGATTCCCTCCCAGTACCAGTTCAAGATCCTCTGCTCGATGGTGGAGATCATCGGCGGGCCGCTGAGCAGGGAGAGCGAGTTCTCTCTATCGGTCGCCCACGCGGCCGCGCAGGTGCGGGCCGCGGCCGAGGACCGGGTCGCGGTCCTGTCCGACATCCACGACGCGCTGACCAACCCCGAGCCGGCCATGCTCGGCCGACGCCAGGTCGGCGTCGAGGACATGGTCGAGTGGGGCCAGCCCGCCTCGCTCGCGATGGACCAACTGTGCAGCCCCACCCGGGATCTGGCGGGGTTGTTCAACGGTCCCACCACGCCCGGGATCGACCTGGACGCGCGGCTCATCGTCTTCGACCTCACACGCCTACCGCGTGAGGGCGAGGCCATGCCGCTGCTGATGAGCGTGATCGGCCCGTGGCTACGCTACGCGTGGATCAAGCCCGGCGACAGCATCAAGCGCACCTTGATCGTCGAAGAGGCGTGGCACATCCTGTCCCACCGGCCCGTGGCCAGGCTCTTCGAGGAGTTCGTCCGGTACGGGCGGCGGCTCGGCCTCTCCTTCTGGGCAATCCTGCACCACCTCGGCGACCTGATGGTTGACGAGGCACCCGAGGCCGCGGCGATCTTGAAATTGACCGCCACCCGGGTGCTGTACCACATGGACAAGGCCGAGGCCGATATCACGGCGGACTACCTGCAACTGCCCGACTGGGCGCGCGAGGCGCTGGTCGACGGCGCGAGTCGCTGCTCCCCGGGACGAGCCGTGTGGCAGGTGGGCAACCGGATGCATCTGGTGGAGCACATCCGCAGCGCAACCGAGTCGGAGCTGACCAATACCAACCGCAAGATGACCGAGAAAAGCGCCGAGTTCACGAAAACTGAAGCCCCTTTGCTGCCTCTCCGCCTCCGTGAGGTGCAGTGATGAGTCTAGGTGAGGTCCTGAGTTCCCGTCGGCTACCGCTCGGGGTCGGTTTCGGGGTCGGCTTTCGCGAGGGCCAGGGTGTAGCGCATGGCCGCGTCGATGCCGATGCCGAAGAAGTCGCAGATGCGGCGTACGTCGCCGCCGGTCGCGAAGATCTCCTGCAGGATGCGGTCCTCTCTCAGCGCCTGGGGCGTCACGCCGAGGTTCCGCCAGGCGTAGAGCTTGCTGGTCGGTGTCATGCGTGGGGCCGTTTTGCGGTTGACGAAGAGGTGGGGGTTGAGGGTACTGGGCCAGCTCCGTGCCCGGTGGTCGAGATAAGCGGTCAGACGGCTGCGGACCGGCCCAGCGAGCGGAATGGCCTTCTCGTCGAGAGTGAGCTTGCCGTCGCTGATGTCCGTGAGCTGGATGGCTGCGAGCTGCGGGCCGGTCAGTCCGTGGAAGGCGACCAACGCGACAGCCAGGGCCACAGCAGGGTCGGGCGAGTTGAGCGCGTCGCGGATCTTCGCTGTGTCGAGAGGCACGGGGACGGTGGTGTTGGTCCGGGCAGCGGGGACGCCTCTGGTGGGGTTGGTGAAGACCTTCTTGCGGGACTTGAGGACGGTGAAGACCGAGCGCAAGCCCTGGTCGGCGAAGAGGCGGCTGGCACCTTCGGCAGGGAGGGCCTCGACGAAGTCCTTCCTGCTGATCTCGGCGAGGGAAGTGTGTCCCTGATCGGCCCATCGGCGCCAGATCGGGGCCATGCCCTGGATGTGGAGGTGGATGGTCTGCTCATGACGGGGACGCCGCCGTGGTGCGGTGGCGCTGCCGGTGAGCATGACGTCGAACCACAGCCTCAGTTGCCCTGTCATCTCGTCGGGCAGGCCGGTGGTCTTCTTCGCGAAGTACTGTTCGACGGCGGTGGTGCGGTCGTCTACCAGGAGGCCGGCCGCAGCGAGGATCTCCAGTGTCGAGGTCTGGGTGCCGCCGTATCGGAGGCTGGCGGCGACGTCGCTGGCGAGGATCTTCGCGCCTGGCCAGTCCTGCAGGGCGTCCAGCAGTTTGAGCGTGTGGGCGACGCTGTTGGTCTGGCGCCGTGTCCACGCGTGTCGCTCGGCATGCTCGCGCAGGACGGGCTCGCAGTAGCGCAGCAGTTGCGAGTCGCTGGTCAGTGCACGGTCCTTGATGGCGCCGTGGCCGGGAGGCATACGGAACAGCAGCAACTGGCGGGCGTCGGTGATGTTCCGGGGAAGTGCCGGTGGCCGCTGCTGGTGCATTTGGCGAGCACGGGCGGCTCGCCGTCGGGCGGTTCCGGTCTTGTCGTACTGGAGGTTGGCGAAGAAGAGCTGCTGCCCGTGCTGGTTGGAGGTCTCCAGGTTGGGGGCCCGGCCGGGTTGCTGGTGCAGGCGGGCATTCTCCCAGCACAGTCGGCACGCGCCCTGGCCGTTGATCCGGCTCTCGCGACCGCAGAACTCGCAGACGTCGACGGGGTAGTGGGTGAACCACCAGCGGCAGCTCCAGCAGCGCCAGCTGTGGGAGCGGTACACGCCCCAGGCCAGACAGCCTCGGCAGGCGCCGACGTGGAGCGGGGCTCCAGGGTGGCAGCGGGTGCACAGCCCCTGGCTGAAGTAGTCCGGGCTGTTGCAGGCCCGGCACGGCGGCGGTGTGATCGGTCCGCCGGGCAAGCAGCTGTAGCAGAAGTCCATCCGCGGCTTGCTCCAGGCGACGCGGTTGGCCTGGCACACCGAGCACTTCGGGGGCGGCGGTGTGCTCATAGCGGCGGCTGCGAGCGCGGACGGCCGAACCGCGGGGCGACGACCGGGCCCGCGTCGGAGGCTGCGGCGGTGTCCTGCTGCGGCGGTCGGCGGGCCGCGACCTTCTCCGGTTCGCGGATCAGCAGCGCGGTCGGCTCGCAGTCCAGGACCGCGCAGATCACGTCCAGGTCGTCCAGCCGGATCGAGGTCGGTGTTCCGGTCCACAGCGCCGACATCTTGCCCGCGCTGATCTCCAGCCCGGCCTCTGCCAGGAGCCGACGCATCTCGGTGGACTTCCAGATACCACGCTCGGCGGCCTTCAGCCGCAGGTTCCACTGCACGGTTTCACACCTCTCCCAGACGCGCTTCGAGCCGCTCGTTTGCACTCTTCCACGCTCTCTCGACGTGCTCGCTATGGACGTGGATGTAACGCGTCGTCGTCGACAACCACTCGTGACCGAGGAGTTCTTGCAGAGCCTTGAGATCCATCCCTTCCCCGTACAAAGAGGAGGCACAGTAGTGCCGCAGGACATGGGGCGTGAGCCTTCCCGCCCAACCGGGCAGCCACAGCTCGGTCGCGCCGGCCAGGCCGGCCCGCAGGGAACTGTGGTGGATCCGCATGCAATTGCCGGTGAGCTCGTCACGACGTTCGCTGGGCAGCAGCGGGGCGTCAGGGTAGGACCAGTCGGGCCCGAACTGGTGGCGGACGTCGGTGAGCCACCAGTCGATCAGGCGGTCGGCTCCGTTGATCGCCGGGACCAGCCGGGGCTTGGGCCCGCGGCCACGGCTGCCCTTGCCGTGGCGGACATGGAGCTTGCCGAAGGTTCCCAGGTCAGGGCGCCAGTCGCGGATGTCGAGCATGCGTGCCTCGTTGATCCGCAGCCCCAGACGCCGCCACAGCGAGGCAGCGAAGTAGTTCCTGGCGGCCGGCAGGTACTTGCGGGCCTCGGCTACCGACGTCCGCCACTGCCCGAAGAGCTGCTCGACCTCCGCGTCGGAGGGCGGAATCCGCAGGTTCGCGAAGACCGGACTGCTGGGGCGGTTGTACTCGTCGATCGGCTGCTGGACCACGCAGCCGGTCAAGGCGTGGATGTCGCCCTGATAGCGGCTGATCACGAAGTCGTAGAAGTGGGCAAGCATGCCGGCCTTACCCGCTCGCGTGCTGTGAGCCCGGCCCTCCAGCCGCTGACCGGTCAGGAAGCGGTCGGCGTCGTCGCACGACGCAGTCCACAGCGGGCCCCTGAGGTCGCGTGCGAACTCGAAGATGGCCGCCCGTGCGTTGCTGATGTGGCTGTCGGTCAGGTTGGCCGCGGCCATGGACAGCGCGAACTGATCAACGATCTCTTGCTCGAAGTCCTCGACGTCGCGCTGCGTCCGCAGCGCGCGAGTCGAGGAGATGTTCCGGATGACTGCCAGTGCCATGGGCCACTCAGTTCAGCGAGACAACGACTGAGTCGAGATTACTGGCAGAGTTTCAGGATTTCCGACGAATCCTCAAACTCGCCCGCCTCGGACGGGCAGCCCATGCCACCTGGCCTGCAGCCCAGTCCCGCCACCCCAGCCCTGAACGAACTCAGCGGCCTACGGACATCCGCCTCCGGGAGCCAGGCGCCCGCAGCACCGCTCATCTCGATGCGAAAGAGCGCCGCCTGATGACCCTCTGGAACCTCACCGCCCGCGCACCGGGCCGGCACACCCCGGCCCTGTCCGCTTCGCCCTCCGCCCGCCCCCGCAGGGCAGCGGCGCGCCGTAGCCACGCGGCCGTCCCCGCCTCGATATCCACCAGTGGGGGTGCTCGGTAGTGGCCAAAGTTGTTACACCGCACTCGGGCAACCGTCTGCACGTCTACAAGGACGCCTGGTGGATCGCCCTGTGCATCACCGCAGTTGCTCTCACCCTCTGGGCGTGGGTGGCCGCAATCCTCTCCGGCCTCCTCGCGCACGCCTCACCCGCGATGGTGTCGTGGAACGAAACCGCGGCCGCCATCCCCGCACTGGTCACCAACCCCCTGCATCCGCAGGACGCCTACCCGGCCGGATCCGGCGTGGGCGGTCCGTTCGCGTTCTACCCGCCGCTACTCGCCGCGGCGGCCAGCACCTGCTGGGGAGCCCGCGCCGGATGGCGACGCTGGCGCACAACGCGGGACGAGGGCACCGACGGCCTGGCCACGACCGCCCAGTTGCAGGAGGCCATGGGCGAGGCCAAGGCCCTGTCCAGGCTCGGAGCCCTGCGCCCGAGCCTGGCCACCCCGCGGCCCTCCCTCGACAAGGCAGCCGCACCGTCCAAGGCGTTGCCGTGGCGCTCCAGCGCACCGCCGCGGGTGACCGACGTGCCGGTGAGCGAAGTCGCCGTGTTCTGCGGCACCGCGATCCCGACCGGCGTGAAGCTGTACATCCCATTCGAGGAAACCGTCCTGATCGTGGCCCCTCCCCGAGAGGGCAAGACGAGTCAGCTGATCATGCCGTGGATCCTCGACTTCCCCGGCAGTGTGCTCGCCACATCCTCCAAGACCGACGTCCTGTACGCGACGGCCAAGAGCCGCGAGAAGTACGGACCGGTCATGGTGCTCGACCCGACGGGCCTGTCCAACTGGCCGCTGCAACTGCAGTGGGCCATCACGGACGGCTGTGAGGACTTCACCGTCGCCCGCAAGCGCGCTGAGACCCTCACCGGCACCGCGAAGTCGGACGAAGGCACCAAAAACGGCGGCTACTTCGTCATGAACGCCCAGATGCTGATGACGTGCTGGCTGCACGCGGCCGCGCTCGACGGGCTGAGCGGCATGGACATCCTGCGCTGGGCCACCGCTCCCACCGAGCGGCAGCCGGTGGACATCCTGGCCGCCCACGGCCAGGAGAACCTCGCCCGGGCCCTGGCCGCCCAGCACGCCGCGGCGCCCGAGGAACGGTCGGCGAGCTGGCGCACCGCCGAGCAGTCCATCCTCGCCCTGTACGACCAGAAGGTTGCCGCCATCTTCGGCAAGTCGGCCCGCGACGAGAACAACTTCTCCATCACGAGGTGGCTCACCGAGGGCGGCACCGTCTTCCTCATCGGCGAGGAGGATGAGGGAAGCTCGCTCGCGCCCATCCTGGCGGCGTTCTCACGGGCCATCCTCGACACAGCCAAGGTCATCGCGGCCCGGATGCCCAACGGCCGCCTGGACCCTCCGTTTGCACTACTCGGCGACGAGTTGGCCAACGTGGCTCCGCTGCCGCAGATCCCGAGCCTGATGTCGGTCTCCGGCTCGCAGAACATCTTCATGGTCTCCGTGTTGCAGAACCTCGCCCAGGCGCACGAGAGGTGGGGTGAGTTGGGCGTCAGAAAGATGTTCGCGGCCGCCACTATCAAGGTCATCTTGGGTGGTGTCTCGGACGAGCAGGAGCTCAAGACGTACTCCCAGCTCGCTGGCGAGTTCGAAGAGGACACCGAGTCCATCAGTGATGACGGAGACCGCGCCTCCATCAGCATCTCCACCCGGCGCCGGGCGGTACTCGAGCCCGGCGACATCCGGCAGATCAAGGAGCGCGAAGGGCTGGTCGTGCATCGGCGAACGCCCGTCACACGGGTCAAGTTCGAGCGAATCCACGAAGGCCCGCGGGCCAAGGAGATCAGCGAAGCCACCAAGGAAGCCCTAAAGAAGGTGAACAGCCATGTCGCCAGCAACTGAGTGGTCCCTGGCCGTCCTGCAGTCCGTGCGCGGCAGGTTGTCCAACCTCGCGCGACGCGTCGCCCGCCTGGAGGCATGTTCAACCCCGGGCCCCGACCAACCGCGCCGCTCCAATGAGGCCGATGAGTTCTTCGATGCTGTCCTCAATGCGCTAGATGCCTTCAACAACGAGCATCGTGTGGTGTTCAAGCGCCTGCAGCGCCTCGAGGAGAAGGTCTTGGATGCTGCCACGCCGCCTGTCCGCCAGGGCAGCGACCCGCTGGGCCCGCTCTTCGACTCACTGGAGTCCATCAACGGCGAGCTCACCGGCTTCGCCGCACGCCTGACCCGACTTGAAGACGCAGTGTTCCGGGCCCAGCCCATCCCCCGGTCACCGCGGCTGGCGCGCTCTTCGCCCGCCGCCGCGACCGTGCGCGCGGCGCGGAGCCGCCGGATACGAAAGGCGGTGTCACGTGCCTGATCCACTCGGCCCGCTCTTCGACGCGCTGGAGTCCATCAACGGCGAGCTCACTGGCTTCGCCGCACGCCTGGCCCGGCTTGAGGACGCCGGCGCAGTACGGGGCGGGGCGAAGCAGGGCGCCTCCGGTGAGGACGGCAGCAATGACAGCGCCCGCGTCCGCGGTGCGCCCGTCGTGTGGCACAAAGTCAAGGAGGAAGAACGTGCCGAGCTGTGGGGTGAGTTCACCGCCTGGGTAATCCGCATGGCCGACACCTACGAATTGACCACCGAGCAGCTTCCGCACGCCTGCTGGTGGGAGCACGGCGCTGTGGTGGCCGAACTGACCGCGCTGTGGACCGGCTGGGAGTCGGCCTTCGGTAACGAGGAGGACGCGGCAGCCGGCCCCTACCTGTGGCATGACGCCTGGGCACGCGGCATCGAGCGGATCGGGCGCTCGTGGCTCGGCGAGTGCACCAACGGCTACCACCAGGCCAAGTCGCGCACCGTCTGGGGCACCGATCCCGCTTACCGCAAGAAGATCATCAAGGCCGGGCCACCCGGCGTGAGCAGCAGCGGACCAACTAATCCCAAGGCCGCATAACCCCATCCGCGTTCCCGGCACCACCCAGCATCGTCCTCGACCCGGGTTGCGCCGGCCGTCGCCAACCAAGCCAGCCGTACGGGCGCGCTCGCTCTCCGACAAAAGGAGCCTCTTCCAACCTGACGAGTGGTTGGACCGGTGACCCCGGTGGCGGGCATGAAGAAAGCTCCTGGTAGACGGGTTCACGACCAAGATCACCAGTCCGCCAGGAGCTCTCGTGCTTGTCTACCCGTCTGCCATCGATCTGTCCAGGCGCACCCTGCAGCGTCTCGCCGGTCTGCTCGCGGGGCACCGGCGTCGGATCGGCTCCCGCTGGCGCCGCCTCACCTGGCCGGCAGGCCCTGCTCGTCCTCGCGCACCTGCGCTGCGGTGACACTCCCCCAGCCTCCGGCCGGGGGCACCCCCAACGCCCGCCTGGCGGCGGGTTTCCGCATCGGGATCGCCACGGCCTACCGCTACATACGCGAGACCGTCGATCTCCTGGCCTCGCTCGCACCGACACTGGAGCAGGCCATGGACACGGTCCGCAGGAAGGCCTACGTGATCCTCGACGGCACGCTCCTGCTGACCGACCGCATCGCCGCCGACCGCCCGTACTACTCGGGCAAGAAGAAGCACCACGGCATGAACGTGCAGGTTCTCGCCGACCCGGCCGGTCGCCTGATCTGGGCGTCGGACGCACTGCCGGGATCCACGCACGAGCTGACCGCGGCCCGGACCCACGACATCCCGGCCGCTTTGGCCGCCGACAACATCAAGTGCTGGGCCGACACGGCGTACCAGGGTGCGAGCCCCGCCATCCGCGTCCCGTTTCGGGGCAGGAACCTGCGCGGCTGGCACCGGCGTCACAACCGGGACCATGCCAAGATCCGCAGCATCGGCGAACGCGCCATGGCGGTCCTCAAGGGTTGGCGGCTCCTGCGGAAGCTCCGCTGCAGCACCACCCGGATCACCGCCATCGTCCGAGCCGTCGTCGCCCTCGAACTCGCCAACTGATCAAGATGAAAAATCTTCACAGTGGGGCAGCGCCGCTTTGGCCGGTCCGGTGCGGGAGGCAGGTGCTTCTCAACGGATACCGTCCCGGCCCAGAGCGTGTGGCGGGGCGTCTGGCCAACCCGGGGCACAGACCGCGCCTTCGGGGCTCAGGTGACTACAGGAAGGAACAGTTCGCAGACAATCCCGTAGACCGCGGTGGCATCCTGGACCGTCCGGCCTCTGGCCATGAGCGCGCGGCGGGTAGCGTCGCGCGCCTTGGGGTGTTTCGGGTCGACCAACCGGGCTTCAGCCACGGCGCCTTCGAGTTCCTGCAGGTGCTGGACGTGGCGGTCTGTCGGATGGGCCGTCACCGTCACAGGGCCCCTCTTGAGTTCAGTGATCGGGGCGGTGCCCGGCGGCGGGGCGACGTGAGGCGCAACGCCCGGAGCACCGGCCGCGGAGAAGGCAGGCTCTACGGCTGGCCGAGGCGCTGCCAGGACCAGCAAGGCGCACAGGTCGAAGAGGCTCACGGGGCCGAATCCTCGGCCCGAGAGCCTCTGGAGGGTGGCAGGCGCATCCCAGGAACGGCGCGCGGCGTCGTCCACGGCGTGGTTGATCAGGTCATCCGCGATGGCCTCCAGCGCTGTCCAGTATTCGGCGGTCCGGAACGACGATCTGGGCGAGGAAGAGGCAGCCATGTCGATAACCTAGCCGCCCCGCCCGATGAGCATCGGACGGGATCCCGAACACCACATCGACGAGAGTGAAGCGCCCGCCGAGAGCAACGAGAACTGCGAGCCGAGAGTCGCTTCAGGTGGCTTGTGACACCGCGCGCTCAGCCAGCAACTGCCGCTCTGCGTGCCCCTTCAACCATGCATGCGTTCGAGCGTCGAATTCGGCCTGATCACGGTACGAGTCCTCGGCAGTCCACTGCTCGGAGTGCACCCTTCGGTGGTACACGACGTCAGGCAGCAATTCTCCCGCCCAGCGGGCGCAAATGCCAGCAATATAGGCGTAATCCTCCCTCTTGTGGAGCCCGCCATGTCCGACTGCCCGGGCAAGGGGCATATCGGTCAGCAGCATGCAGTGTCCGAGCGGCGGCTTGCTGGCGAGCGGGTCCGGCCAGTAGTCCAACACCTCGCCGGCCGCGAGCGGCAGTGACGCGGCCGCGAGGATGACTCACCAATGTGACCGGCCTGCCGCACGAGGTCGGCACCGTCTTCGGCCGCCGCTGGGCCGAGCGCCTGCCCGCCAGCCAGATTCCGCAGATCCTCGCCGCTCTCCGGCAGATCCGGCCGCGCATCCCCCGCGCACTGGACGGCGAGTTGCTGCGCTACGCCGCCCGCTTCGGTCTGCTCGACGACCAGAGAGCGGAGACCGGCAACGATCACCGCATCGCGGTCCGGGCAGGCTTCTGGAACACCATCGACGCCACTGCTGTCGAACCGGCCGCCCGGTAGTGCAGCGCGGACACCGGAGCGGCATGGGCCCGGGGCACCGGCCACCCGGGCCATACGCGCCGACGCGCGGACCCGCCTATACCCATCAAGCGGCAGCCGGTCATATGGTCGTCATGGCGTGCTAAGGCGTAGAGCCCTCGGATCTTGGCCGGTGACAGGAGCGCGCCCTTGGGCAGGCCCCGCACCCCCACACGGGGCCTGCCCACGCCCGGCCCCCGGTCGCCGGCCGGGGCGTCGTCGGTGACGCCCGACCTTCACTGCCGACCGGGCTGGGGGGTGTCACAGGCGGTACTGGAGCCAAAACCCGATCGGGCCGGCGGCGGCGGTTCCGGCGCCGTAGCAGGCCCCGCGGAGCATCACAGGGCGAGGGAGCGGGCGGGGGAAAGGGTGTGCTTCTTGCCCGGCGCACCGGGGGCGGGCCTGTCCTGCATGGCAGAGCGTCCTTTCCTTCTGCGGAGGGGGTGCGTCGAAGGGAGCCCTGCCCGGGCTGGGATATGGCCTGCCGACCGGTTCCGGCCGCCTACCGCGGGGCTCCCTGACGCCTGCTTAAGGGTGCTGTTCAGCGCCGGTCGGCCAGATCGGCCAGCTGGCGGGCCAGCCGCCGGTCCGGGCGGGTGACGATGCCGCAGCCACTGGGGGAGCGCGCAGCGAGCCGGTCGACCTCGGCCTCCAGCGCCTCGGTGGGCACGTACGCGGCCGAGCCGTGGGTGCGCACGTAGCGGGCGAAGACGTCCAGCAGTTCGAAGAAGCCGTCCACCGGCGGTGCGGTGGTCGCGTCGGGTTCGGTCGGGGCGCTGGTGGCCTGGGCCAGCCAGTGCCGTGCCTCGCGCACCTCGCCGAGTTCCAGGTGGTGCAGGTGGAGGCAGTAGGCGGCGGTGCGGTGCCCGGCCCCGGCGGCCAGCTGCCACCAGAACTGGGCGGACTCGGCGTGCCCGGTCAGGTGCAGCAGGCACGCGAAGACGAGGGCGCCCTCCACATCCAGCTGCTCGGCGGCCGCCTCCCGGCTGCGGGCGGGGTCGTCGACCAGGCGCTCCAGACGGTCGGCGGCATCGGGGCGGGCCAGCGCCCACCGGGTGACCACCGCGAGCTTCTGCCGCGCCCGCTCCGCCTGCGCCAGCTCCCGGCCGCTGCCGGCCCCGGCCCGGTCGGCGGCCAGCCGCCGCAGCCCGGCCGCCACGTCGAAAGAGCTTGAGGACGTCGGCACTCTCGCGTCGGCCAGCAACTCGTCGATACCGGTCATCGCCCCTCCTCCTTCTTCCTGCGTGCGGTCTGCGCGGGCAGGCCCAGCCGTACCCGCAGGTGCTCCTTGGCCCGGCGGCCGTGGTAGTCCACCGTCCGCTCGCCCAGCCCCATGAACCAGGCGATGCGCTGGGTGGGGTAGCCCAGCACGTACCGCAGGACAATCACGTCGAACTGACGCGGCGGCAGCTCGGCGATCGCCTCATACAAACCCCGGCTGCTGTGCATCACCTTGAACTGGTCCTGCGCAGCGCGCAGCGCCCGGGCGACGGGCCCGTTGAGGACGAATGCCGGCGGCCGGTCCTCGGCCTCCAGCCGACCCGCGACGATCCGCCGCACCACCGCCCAGGCCCGCTGCTCGAGGTTGCCCTCCCGCAGCAGCTCCTCCCAGCTGGCCCTGATCTCGCAGAAAGCGTCGTGGACGGCATCCTCGGCCGCGGCGCGGTCGCCGAGCTGGGCCTCGGCGTAGTCGTGGTAGAGCTCCTGGTGACCCAGGTAGAACGCCTGTATGTCCAGCGGAAGGTTCACCGGGGTGTGCACCGGCCGGCCGAGACCTGTCTGGCCCGTGCCCGGGGAGAGATCGTCGGCCACCATCAGGACCTCCCTCCGCCCGCCGGGACGCCGCCTGCGGCCGGGACACGCCCGGCACCGTCAACCATCATGATCATCGTTTCCTCGCCGTTGAGGGCGGCACCGACCCCAACAGGCCGGTGCCGGAGGCCCACTGAGGGGGCCTCACAACCCACCTAAGCGATTTTCCGGGCCGCTCACGCATGCCAGCCCAAAGAAAATCACCCTGTGATCACAGCTGGAGACCATACGTAAGATCATCACGCAAAGCGCAAGCCGGACCAACCGCCTGAACTGCGGCTATAACCCCCGGCCCCTGCCACACCTCGCCACCCACCGTCCCTGTACCGAGCCAACCTCCGCAGCCCACCGCCCATCGAGGCGTCCCGCACCTTCCTCTTGACGCCGCGCCGACAGCGGGCGCACCGTAATGAGCCACGCGAAACATGCCCCGAAAGGGGGAAACAGCCGTGTCCCTGCAGTGGCGCTACCGGGTACGCCCCGACGGCTCCTTCACCCGCGTCGCCAACATCAACGGCGCCCTCGACAACGTCAGCGACGAGGAACTCGCCCGCCTCGACACCGCGATCGGCGGCGAGGGCCAGGACCCCGAATCGGCCCGCCCGTGCTCGCGCTGCCCCGGTGAGCTGCTGCTGTACTGGCACGGTCCGCTGGCCACCGGAGTGTGGATGGAGCTGTGCCCGGCCTGCGACGCCCACCGGCCCGCCGCCCGCGCCCTCATCCGCTGGCACCGCGACCCCGACCGCGACCCGACGGCGCTGCCGAAACTGTTCGAGGACTGGGAGAGCGAGACCATGGCCGCCCACGGATGGTTCCGCGCCACACCCGAGTAGACCCGGGCCCGGCCGGCCGGGTCCCCCCGGACCGCTGCCGGTGATCTTTCCGGTGGCCCCGATCGGCGAAGGGCGAAACACCAGTACTCAACGCACGCCCACCGGCCCTCGGGGATCAGCCACGGCACCCGCCGGAGAGAACCACATGCTGTCCAGCGGCACCGCTCGGTGTCACGCAGGGGCCGGCTGCGTCTCTTCCAGTACCTCGGCGACCTTCCGCGCCAACTCGGCGACACGGGGCGGCAGATAACTGTCCAACGCCTCGACGTCGTCGCACAGCCGCGCCTTCAGCCCGTGCAGGCATGCCTCGGTGAACAGCTTCTGCGGGTCGTCCTCGGGGCGCTGCGCCTGCTCGGCCTGCCGCTGGCCCCGGCTGTGCCGCATCCGGTTCGCCGGTGCTCGCATCGCCTCGTACGAAAGCGCCTCGCCTCCCAGGCCCGCCAGGTGCGCGCGGTCCTCTTCCTGCGGGCCGGCGGACCGGAACTGCTGCTGCCCGGCCTGGAGGTAGCTCTGCAGCGTGTGGGGGTCCATGCCAGTGTGCTCGCAGTACGCGGCGATCAGCAGGGCCACCGTGTCCATAGTGTCTGCTGCGTCCGTGGCCCGGTACAGGGTCATCCGCTTCCAGGTGTGCGCCTGGTCGGGCTCGGTGTACCGCAGCACCTCCTGGCAGTTCGAGACCGCCTCAGAGACCAGCTGGTGAACCGCCCGCCGCAGCGGCTCGGGCATCTGGATGTCGTCCATGACCGCACGCTAGAGGAGCCACGGCCCCGAAGAGGGAAGTCGGGCCTTGCACTCACCCGGACGGACGAGCCCCGGCCCCGGCCCGCACCGGGAAAAGGGGCCATGCGGGGAGCCGCCTGCGCCACACGGCCGACACACCCCCCCAAGGGCCTCGCCACCGCCGCCGCGTCCCCGCCCCGGCACTCACAGGCCACAGCCCCTTCACCCAGCCACTTCGCCCCGCTTCGCTGCGGCAGTGTCGGTGCCAGCTGGGATGCTGCCGGGCATGGACGCGGAGGAATTCATGCGCGGCCGGGTCTACGGCACCGACCACGACGACCCCCACCCCGGCCCCCGGGCAGGCCACGTCTACCGGGAGCTGGTGGGCGGGCCACTGGACGGCCTGCTGCTCGACGTCACCGGCTGGGACGAGGAACGACTGAGCCAGGGCGTGGCCCTGGCCACCGAGATCGGCGCGTTCGGACCCGGCGGCCGCGCCACCTATCAGCCCCGCCCAGGCGATGCGCACCGATGGGACTGGTGCGGGGACATGCCCTGACCGGGCCCGCACGGAACCCGGCGCCATCCCCGCCGCTGCCAACGCGGACAGGTGGGAGTTGTACGGGTGGTGTACGGGCGAAAACACCACCCGGCCGGTGCGCGGTGGGACATGATCCCTCCCGGTGGGCCCGGGGACAGCGGCCCCGCGGTGTTGGCGAGGAAGGAGAGCGGGCGGGGATGACCGACAAGATCACCAGCGGGCAGTGGACGGTCCTGGAGCATCTCGCCGCGGCGGAGCGGGCGGGGGAGACGGTGCGGCAGACCTGGCTACCAGTGGGCGGCCCCCTGGAGGAGCGGGCGGTGCGGGCGCTGGAATGGGTAGGACTGTGCCGCACCGTCCCCGCCTCCGAGGTCCTGCGCGCCCACGCCGCCCGCCCGCCCGAGGCCCGGGCCGCCCGCATCACCCCCGAAGGCCTGGACGCGCTGGCCTGGCACCACCACCGCACCAACGCCGACCGGCCGTGCCCGGCATGGACCGCGAAGGCGGCCGACCCCGCCTACCAAGAGGTCGCCCTCCAGCCGCACGAGATGCTCCTGCTCCGCCGCTACACCCACCTCCTACCCGATCTGGCCGCCGCCCCGGCGGCGGCCGGCACCCTGTGGGAGGCCCTGATCGAGGCCCACTACGACACCGCCACCAACCGGTGGCGCCTCCAGCTCGACGACACCGGCCTGGCCGGCCTGGCCCACGCCGTCCACTTGGAGGCGCTGGCCGGGCAGGTCACCGCCCGCAACCGCCTGCACCGCACTTGCGGCCTCACCCACCCTCACTCCGTCCCCACCACCCCGGCCGCCGTCCCGACCGCCGGGCCCACGACGGTCGACGCGGCGGCCCCGGAATGACCACCGGCAGCCGAAACTCCCGGGCGTGCCACCGCTCAAGACCGCCACGCCCGGCACCCGGCGCCCCGACACGTTTGGGCAGGCCTTAGAGGGCTTCTCGAAACCGAGTGTGGGGGCTGGGTTTGTGCTGGTGAGGCATGGTGTCGGGGCGGGTGAGGTAGGTCCGGTGCGTCCGTGGAGATGGCGTGCTGGAGGTGTGTGATGGCGTCGGTGCTGGGGCGGCTGGAGGAGCGGGAGCGGGCGGCCCGGAAGCGGGTGGAGGAGTTGCAGGCCGAGTTGGAGGCGGCGCAGTCGGAGTGGGACGAGTGGCTGATCGCCCGCAGGCGGGTCGGTGAGGTGTGGGACGCGGGTGAGAGTGCAGGCCAGGAGACTGTGGCGGGGAAGACGGCGGAGGGGAACAAGGCCGGAACGCCGTCGGCGGCGCGGCCCGGGTCGGTGGTTCCCATCTGGCGGGAGGGGCTGTCGGTCGAGGTGCTGGCGCCGGAGTATCAGCAGGTCATGGGCCTGCTGGTCGAACGCCGCGCCGCCGGTGGCCAGCCGCTGAACTGCCGTGAGATCACTGCCCTGGCGGGGCTGGAGGTGGTTCCGGCGAAAATTGAGGGTGTGCGGTGCAAGCTCAAGCGGCTCGTTGCGCGGGGATGGGCGCACGAGCCGGTGCCGGGCCGGTTCGCCTGCGGCGACGGCCGAGACGGCGGGTCATGACCATGGTCATCGACCACAGGATCATCGCCTCCGAGGACGTGGGCAGCCGCTCGTAGTCACGGGCGAGGCGCCGGGATCGGGTGAGCCAGGCGAACGTCCGCTCGACGAGCCACCGTTTGGGCAGCACGACGAAGCCTGCCTGGCTGTCGCTGCGGCGGATGACGGTCAGCATCAGGTTCAGGGCGGTCGCGCACCAGCCCACCAGCATGCCGGTGTATCCGCTGTCCGCCCATACCCGCCCAAGGCGGTGATGCCGCCGTGCGGCCTGGGTCAGGAGGTCCTGGGCGGCGTGGCGGTCGCCCGTCGAGGCGGGGGTGACCATGACCGCCAGGATCAGGCCGAGGGTGTCCACCACGATGTGCCGCTTGCGCCCTTTGATTTTCTTCCCGCCGTCATAGCCGCTGGTCGCGGCCCCGACCGTGGACGTGCCTTTCGCGGACTGCGAGTCGATCGCCCCGGCCGTCGGCTCCGCATCCCGGCCCTGCGCTTGGCGGGTCGCGGCGCGGAGCCGGTCGTGGAACTCGCCGATCAGCCCCTGCCCGCGCCAGCGGGTGAAGAACCGGTGCACCGCCTTCCACGGCGGGTAATCGGCGGGCAGCGCGGGCCACTTCACGCCGTTGTCGACCACGTACCTGATCGCATCGAGTATGTCCCGGTGGCAGTACTCCTCCGGTCGGCCGCCCCGGCCCTCGGCCCACGCGGGCTTCGGGATCATGTCGCGGACCGCGGCCCACTCCGTGTCCCTCATGTCGGTCGGACAGCAGTGCCCGCCGGACGGATTGTCCGCGGCGTTGCCGTACGTGTGGGCGAAGCAGTCACACGTACGCGTGTCCGGAATGGACTCCTTCACAGCAGACCGATACAACTGCGGCAACAGGGCCTCCCGGTGAGCAGTGGCGTAGACACCCTCTGTGCTACCGAGAGGCCCTGCCTTCATGCCCCCGCGCGGCCACCATCACCCGAACAGCACACCCGTACGGAACCCCCAGCCCCACACTCGGTTTCGAGAAACTCTCTTAGCCGGGCCCGTTGTGGGTCAGCCGGACCAGATCGGAGAGAACCTGGGCGTTGGTGGCGTGATCATGGCTCAGGTTGACGGCATGCTTGGGCAGGTGGTTTAGCACGGTCAGGACTGCGGTGCGCGCCGTGGGGTTTCCGGCGGCGCTGCCGTGGACGAGGCCGAAGAGGTCCGGGTAGCGCTCTTCGTCTTCCGAGGTGACGAAGACGTCTGGGGTGGCGGTCTGGCTCCGCGCCTGCTCGGCCTGTGCCGGAATGCCGGGGGAGGGGGTGATACGGGGAAGGAGCACGGTGGTCGCGGCCGCGGTGGCGGCCAGGGACAGGCCGAACCAGCGGATGAGCTGGTCGGGCCAGATGTGGGCCTTCAGCTCGCGGCCGGAGGTAGTTCTCACGGGAGTGGGGTGTGCGGAGATGAGGGCGTTGGTGACGCGCTGGTCCTGGGTGGGGTGGGGTGGTTCGCCGCTGGTGAGGTGGGCGCGGGCGGCGGTGGTGTAGGAGAGGGCGTCGAGCAGGCCGAGGCCGATGGCGGCTGCCGCGGGCCAGGGTAGGAGGTCGAGTGTGCCGTGGCGGTTGGGGCGGGCGAAGCAGCAGTCGCTGGCGAGGAGCGCGGCGCCGGTGGCCGCCAGGGTGAGTGCGGTGGTGGTCTTGCCCGCGCCGGATCTGCCGAGGGCCAAGAGGGCTTGGCCGTCGGGGAGCACGGCGGCGGAGGCGTGGAGGAGGGTCCAGCCGTCAGTCAGGAGTTGGGCGCGCATCATCTCGCGGGCGAGGCGGGTGACGGCGGTGGCCAGGCGGGTGGGCCGGCCGGGGGTGGAGCCGGCTGCCAGGTAGAGGTGGGAGGTGATCTCTAGGTGCCGTGTGGTGGGGGTGTAGCGGTAGGCGAGGGTGGGGTCGGTGAGGGTGTGGGCGGTGACGGTGCCGTCCGGGTGTCGGGTGTAGCCGATGCGGTCGCGGGCGAAGACGGCGTGCCGAGGGTGGGTGGTGGGGTCGCCGGTGGGTGCGCCGCCGTCAAGAGCGGTGATTACTGGGGCGGTGACGCCGTCGCTGTCGCCGGGGGTGACGGTCCAGTGAGGGCCGAAGTAGCGGGCCGCCCAGTCGGTCACCGTGGGGGTGTTGGAGCGGATGGTGACGGTGTGCCCGTCGGCGTCCAGGGCGAGCGCGTAGGTCACGAGGAGGCTGCCTTTCCGGTGGGCCCGTCAGCCGGGCCGCAGCAGGAGGGGTGGGCGCCGGCGGGTGCCGCATCTTGGGGCTGGAGTCCGTCGGGGGCCTGCGCGCGCAGGACGGCGGCCATGTGGGCGATGCGCCGCAGCGGTGCCAGCTCGGGCACCGGCAGGGGGGTGTCGGCCAATAGGGTCTCGGCGGCGTGGCGTACGGAGGTCTCCAGCGGGGAGTCGTGGAGGACCTCGTCGTGTACGACGGTGCCGTTGCGGGTCGCGGTGATGCGGTGGTGGTTGCGTTCCAGCTGCCAGTTGCCGGGTGTGGTGACGGGGTCGAGGTGGAGGGTGAAGCGGGTACGGCCGGCGTGGACGGTGACGTGCCGCTGCCGGTCGTCGGCCGGGCGCAGCCCCCGGTGCCAGGGGTGCCCTGGTGCGGGAGGGATGCCGCCTGCGGGGCGGGGGCCGAGGATGGAGGAGGTCAGCTCTAGGCGGATCCGGCCGCCGGTGGCGAGGTGGGCGACGGTGGTGTGCTCGGTTAGGGCGGCGACGAACAACCGCGGATCGTAGGTGGGTGTGAGGGCGGCGGTCGGGTCGGAGGCGAGGTAGGCCTGCCAGACAGGTGGGGGGAGGACGCCGTGCAGGACGGCGAGCATGTGCAGCCATTCGTAGCCCAGGACACCGTAGTCACGGTCGACGAAGCGGCCGGCGGCAGCGTCGGGACGGCGGTCCTTGGTGAAGGTGACCGAGACCTTCTCGATGGCCGCGTCGGGCTCGAGGCGGGTGATGATGTCGATGAATGCTGGTAGGACGGCGGCGTGCTGGTACTGGTCGTTGACGACGACCCGGGCGTGGGGGTGGTCGGCCAGCAGGCGGGTGAAGGTGTCGATCTCATGGCCCCGGCAGGCCGGTTTCTCCAGCAGGACGCGGGCGGCCGGGTTGTGCGCCAGGATCGCGCGCAGCACCGGGAGGTGGTCGGCGGTGGGGCAGCAGATCGACCACAGGTCGATGCCTGCGGCCACCGCCGGAGACAGGTCGCCGACTTCGTGGGGGAAGGACCGCACGGAGGTGGGGAGGTCCTGGTGCTTGGGGTCGATGACGGCCAGGTCGGCACCGAGGCGGGTGAGGATCGTGGTGTGCAGGCGTCCGGCGATGCCGTAGCCGACGACCGCGGCATGCTTCAGCTGGGTCTTCGGCGCGTGGCGCTGGGGTGGCACGCCGAGCAGGCGACGGGGCACGGGCGGTGCGATGTACTGCTCGTAGTAGGCTTGCCACAGGCCCGCGGCCTTGATGGCGGCATCGGCCGGGGCGGTGTGCAGCCCGGCCGGTACGCGGCCCGGGTCGGCGCACAGGGCTGCGGCGGCGATGAGAGTGCCGGCGCGGTAGGCGTCGTAGCCCTGGTTGGGGATGGAGTCGGCCTCGAAGAGATTCATGGAGCGGCCGTTGCCCAGCAGGGTGACCGTCCGGCCGCCAGGCAGGGGGAAGCGGATGCCGACGCCGGGGATTTCGGTGGCGTGCCGGCGAAGCTGCCCTTCGGCCAGGGCGGAGAAGTCGCGGGTGGCGAACGGCGCCAGCAGCACCTGGTCGGGCAGGACGTCGAGGTCGGTATCGGTTAGCGCGATCTCGCCGGTGGTGCCGATGATGAGAAACGGGTCGGTGGCGGCGAGGGCGTCGCCGGTGGTGCGGTGGGTGGCGAACCCGGCCTCGGCGGCGTCGATGAGGGCGACCGGGTCGGTGTCGACGATGTCGACGCGGCACCCCAGGGCGCGCATCTGGACGGCGAGGCGGGAGCCGAGGGTGCCGTAGCCCAGAAGGAGGACCTGGCGGCCGATCAACTTGCGGTCGGGCAGGATGGTGCGTAGCCGCCGCAGGCAGGAGTCGGCGATCTCACGGTAGCCCAGGCGGGACTTGAGCTGGGAGCGTGCCAGGTTCAGCACCGGGATCGCCAGCGGCCCGGCGGCGGCGATGCGCTTGACGCCGCTGATGGTCAGCTCCAGGGCGGCGTCGATGGTGCGTGGGGCGCCGACGGCGCCGTAGCCGCGGGCCAGCAGCCCACCGTCGTCGATGACCAGCACCCGGCGCCCGGCGGTACGGGCGGCGTCCAGGAACGCGTCGATCCCGCCGCCGACTCGGGCCAGGTCGGCGGCGTGGGCGGCCGGGGCGTTGACGGCGCTGTTGTCCAGCACGTCGCTGCGGTAGCCGCGCGCGGTGAAGGTGGCGTGGACCCGCTCCCGGTTCCAGGTGCGGTCGCCCTTGTCCAGCGCGAAGATCCACTGCGCAGGGATACCGGCCCGCTCCATCGCCAGCAGGAAGCCGGCGCTGTGCTCCAGGTAGTGGTCGCGGAAGAGCAGCGCCCAGCCGCCGTCGAACGCCGGCTGCGGTGCGCTGTAGCGCTGCAGCAGCGGCATCGAGGCGCGGATGCTCTCCAGCTCGCTGCCGGTGTAGGGCAGGGTACGGGCGGCCAGCGCGTCGTGGAGCTCGGCGGCGAGCCGTCCCGCGTCGGGGGCGGGGTCGATCAGGATCTCCACGGCCTCCGGCGCCGGGATTTGGAACCCCAGCGTGCGCGGGGCCTGCGGCGGGAGAGGCTTCCACCGCACCTCCGCCACGGTACGCGAGATGCGCGGATCGGTCAGGCGAACCGCGTCCGTGGCGGGGTGCTCGCACCGCAGGCGGTGGCGTGCGGCGACCGCGGCGGCGGTGGCGGCGACCGTCTCGCCGGTGACCGGTCCGCGCAGGACCGTCCACGAACTTGCCGGGCCTTCGGCGTCGGGTATGGCCGATACGGACATCTGGTGGGTGCTCCCTTGTGCTCGTCCCCGCCCGCCGGGCGAGGGGTGGGTCAGCGGTGGCGTGCCACCTGGGTCAGGGCGGCCTCGACCTCGTCCAGCCGCTCCAACAGCCGCATTGATGCGGCGTGTCGCAGCAGCCAGAACTCATCCAGGTCGTCCTGGAGCAGGCCGGGCCTTAGGTAGTGCTGTTTGACGCCGTACAGGCTGGTCAGCAGCTGCAGCAGGGCCGCGCGGGCGCAGGCGGTGACATCGGCGGTCGGCAGGTGGGGGTTGGTCTCCAGGTAGGCGGCCACGAGACGGGTGCCGGAGGTGATCCAGTCTTCATCCAGCACGACGGTGCGGACGTCGAAGGCGATGCGGCCCAGTTCATAGGCGGCCAGGAACGGGTCGGGCGGCAGGAAGTCCAGCACCGCGGTCAGCTCGTCGCCGTCGAAGAGGAGGTTGACTGCGGAGTAGTCGCCGTGCAGGACCTGACTGGTCAGCGGCGGTAGGCCGGCGAGCAGGTCGGGGATGCGGGGCAGCACCGCGTGCCGCTCGGCCAGGGTGCGCAGTGCCTCCTCGTCGAAGGTGTCCTGCTGCGCCCGCTCTCCGGCGATGCCCAGCAGTTTGTCGATCGTCTCCTCCAGCCGTCCGACGTTCGGGCGCATCCACTTGTCCAGTTTCGTCGACGGGCGGCGGCCAGCGGGGTGGTCGGCGAACGCGTTGTGGAGGCGGCCCAACACCGCTCCGGCGGCTCGTTGTTGCACAGGGTTCAGGCCGTCTTGGACCACGGTGCCGGGCCTCCACTCCCATACCGAGACCGCCACCGGGCCGCGCTGAGTGATGTCCTGCCCGCCGATCGAGGGCAGCACGGACGCGACCGGCACCCGGTGCTCACCGGCCAGTCGGCTCTGGCCGATCGCCGCCTGCTCGGCGGCCAGGTCCGCCCCGCTCTGATAGTGCTTGACGAACAGCACACGGCGCCCGAGCCGGGCGCGGTAGTTGACGGTGACCTGACCGATCGGCAGCCGCTCCAGCAACGCGCCGGGCAGGCCGTAGGCATCCTCCAGCACCTCGGCGATCACGCGCGCATCCGGGTTCGACACAACCCCTCCTGATTACTTTTAGTGACAGGTTAGGTACTTTACGTCCTGTTGAGGGGTGAGGCGGTCCGCTCCGCCCACCAGGCACGGGCGGCCTGGTAGCGCGCCAAACACGCCGCAGGGGTGCGAGGTTGACCGGTCCACTCCACGGCGACCTCGATGTCCTGACCACGGGCGATCCGCGCGGCGGCCAGCGCCGCGACCCGCTCCCGGCCAGGCCGGGCGAGCCCGGCCCCGTCATCGGACAGGTGCAGCACACCGGTGGCGTCCAGCACCCGCTCCAGCGCCGCGTCCGCTTGGCTTCCGGCGGAGGGCAGGGCGGCGGCCAGTTGGACGATGTCGGCCAGCAGCCGCAGCCGCGGCCGACGCTCCAACAAGATGTGCAGGGTCTCCAGCGCGGCCGGGGTGAGCCAGGCGGGGTGGTGGAGTTCGACCAGCACCGGCACCGCCGGCGCTGGCATGTCCTCCTGCGGCAAGGGTGGTCGGGGCACGGTGCGGCCCAGCAGCCGCACCCACCCCGCGCCCAGCACCGCGGCGGCGTCCGCGAGCCGCTCCAGCTCGGCCCGGGCCCGCTCCCGCACCGTGCGGGAGGGAGCGAACACCTCCCCCACGTCGATGTCGCCGGTCACCCCGGTGACAGGCACGCCGGCCTGTCGCGCCAGGTGCCGCCAGTGGTGCAGCGTCTGCCTCGGCTGCCCGGTGAGATCGCAGCCGCGTGGTCCACCCCGCAGGTGCACGAACGGGATGCTCTCACTCCCGGCCCACTGCAGCAGTTCGGGCACGCGCAGGCCGCGCACGCCGATGCTGTACAGGCCCACCGGTGTGCTCACGTGTCCCTCCAGTCCAGCAGCAGCACCGGTTCGGCCGGGCGGCCGGGTGACTCCAGCAGGGCGAACAGCTCCGGTGCCCGCGCGCCGGGCACGGTCCGGCACCATGCGGTGGCCAGCGCCGGCTCCAGGTGGTCGGTCAGCCAGGTCACCGCCTGGGTGAAGGCCTTCTGGTAGGTGTCCGGAGCGGTGGGGGCGAGCTCGTGCATGCCCTGCACCGTCCATCCGCCCCGGTGCACCGGCAGTGCCGGTAGCGCGGCCTCCTCGTCAGGGGTGCCCAGCAGGCCGAGGACGCCGCCGGGTGCGGTCAGGTCGGCCGCGCGCCGTGGGAGCCCGGCGGCGTCGATGACCAGCTGTGTCGGCTCTGCGGCACCGGGGGATACGCAGGTGACGCCTGGGGCGCGGCCGATCGGCGGGTACCGGCGCGAGGTCACCACCTGGATGCCAGTGGCGCCGCGGCGCCGCAGCTCCAGTACGCAGCCCAGCGCGACGGGGCCGGAGCCGACGACCGTCACCGTCGACAGGTCCGTCGCGGGCAGCCGGTCCAGGCCCAGGCAGGCCATCTGCTGGAACCGGGCCAGCGCCACCAGGCGCGGCGGCACCTGCGGTGGGGCGGTCACCGCGCCCGGGCAGGCCGCGTCGAAGGCCGCACCGTGCGGTACCGGGGCCAGCACCCACCCGGCCGCGTCGCCTGTCCGGCCGAGGGTCATGTAGCCGGCCTCGCGGTCCTCGCCTGCCAGGTGCCGTCGCTCGGTGCCTGGGCTGATCACACTGAACCGGCCGGCCACCATGTCCGGCTCGGGCGCTGCTGCCGGCAGCAGCCGGGCGCGGCCGGCGCCGACGCGGAGACGAGCACCGGCATACCGGCGCCGCCCGCGCATCCTCCCGGTCATCGACATCCTCCTTCTTCCGCCGTCGTGTTCCGTAAGGGCGTGTGGGTCAGGTGTTCGGCCTGGTCGGCGATCGCCTCCGGGGTTCCCCACACCGCGTGCAACGGCAGGTGATCGGCCAGCGCCCGCACCCGGGCCAGACGTCGAGCGGCGTCCGGATCGGTCTCCAGACGGCGCAGCACCAGGTCGCTGTGGTCGAGGAGGCGCTCCAGCAGGTGGCCGCTGGCACGCCACCACACGGTGGCGGCCGTGTGCGCATCCAGTGCCTCGACGGCCGCGTGCCGCGCCTGCCGGTCACCGTCGACGTCCACTGTGAGGGCTGCCGTCACCGGCACCGGTTCCGGTGCGGCCCCGGGCTCCGGGGTCGGCAGCCCAAGGAGAACGGCCAGGTCCGCCCGGTGCGCACCCGCCTTCGGCAGCGGGAGGTCGGGAAACCAGCGGCGGGTCGGTTCCCGGCGGGCGAGGAATGCGGACGTGCCGCCCAGCACGCGGGGCACAAGCGGGTGACCGGAGCAGTCCAGAAGAGTCACGTCCCCGGCCCGTATCTGCCAGCCCCGCCGGGCCAAGGCCAGGGCCACCAGGGTCTTGCCCGCTCCGTGTCCGCCCAGCAACACCACGGCCCACCCTCGCTCCGGGTGCCGTAGGGCGACAGCGTGCGCGCACAGCGTCCCGTGTGCCAGGTGCAGCAGATGCAGATGCGCGTTCAGCAACCGCCGCGCATCCCCCGCTTCCGCGCCGTCCGGGAGCCGCACCGCGGCCGGCCCGGCACCGGGGCGTAGATCGCCGGGTGCCACCCCGGGCAGATGCGGCGCGACCTTCCCCCACTGGGCGGCGAGGGAGCCATCCGCCCGCACCAGCAGGCTCCGTCCGGCACTGGCCAGTTCATACGTCCGCTCTCTCGCACGCATCACCGCAGGTTCCCCAGCTGGGGAATGACGCCGTTCAGGGCCTGCCACACCGGCGCCGTCGGCAGCTGCCCGAGTGCCACCCGCAGCGCGGCGACCGGCACTTGGCGCAGCAGCCCGTCCAGCTCCCGCCCCGCGGCCGCCTGCTCCGCCAGACGCGGCCCGCCCATCAGCCCCAGCGGATCGCTCACATACAGCAGCTGCTCGGCGATGTCCGCCGCTCGCGTCACGGCGTGGTGCACGGCGGCGATCTCCGCCCGGTGCGCCCGGCTGCTGCCAGCGGCCGCGCCGGCACCCTCCACGAGCACGGCCGAGCCGAGCGGCACCGGCAGCGCGTAGGCGATTCCCAGAGCCGCGCGATGCTGCGCCGGTGTGTACAGGATGCGGTCGCGGGCCACACCGTCAACGACCGTGCGCTGGCGCCGCCCGCCGCCCGCGGCGAGTTCCGCCGGGACCGCGATACGGGTCGGCCACCCCACCACCATGCCGCCGGGGCCGATCAGCACCAAATCGTCGGCCAGGAAGCGAGCACCCAACTCCCGCACGGCACGGTGGGCGAGCGTGGACTTCCCGCCGTGCCGGTCGGCCAAGAACACCAGCGCCGCACCGTCGACAGCCACCGCCGAGGCGTGCAGCATCCTCCACCCCGACGCCAACAGGCGGGAGGCGAAGAACACCCGGGCCAGCCAGTCCGCCCACCGCACCCCCACTGCATCCCCTGGCGCCACCCGCAGCCGCGTGGTCCGCCGCAGCGCGTCGACCTCCATCACCACAGGCGCCGCACCAGGCCGGTAGCGGCCCATGACCCGCATCACCCCGCCGCTCATGCCCGCCACGGCCAACTGGCGACCGCCGTATGGCAGACCGAGCACCAGGCGGCCATCGAAGGAGACGGAGTTCCCCGCAGTCTCTGCTGACCCGTGCTCGTCCAGCACAAGACTCCACTGCGGGTCTGTGGCAGGTCCCTCGATGGCGCAGGCCGGGACCAGCATGCCCACCACCGACTCCAGGAGATGAGGCTTTTCGGCCAGGACACGGAGGCGGAAGTCCCCCAACGTCAACGTGACCTGCTCGGCCGCGGCCGACATCTGCGCCACAGCGTGGTCCTGCACGGCGTCAACAGCCATGAAATGGATCCTTTCGGGCAATCAGGAGGTGCGACATGGAGGAGAGCCGTAAGGGAAGCGAGTCGGCTCGCAGAAGAGAAGAGGCGGCCGGCCGATCAGCCGATTACAAGACAAGATCTGTTGCTCGCACTACCGTCGGCCTGTCATCCCCCTGTCATCCCGCTTCTTGTGAAATGTCCTCGCCGGCAGTCGCCGGCTGCTGTCATGAGGGGGTGGACGACCTCATCCGGCACCCCTTGGCGTACGCGCGGCGGCTGCGCGACTGGTCCCAGACCGATCTCGCCCACCAGGTGCGAGCGGCCGCCCGGCGCCGTGGTCTTCGGGCTGGCACCACCCGGCAGCGGGTGTCGCTGTGGGAGCAGGGCACCACCCCGGATGCCTTCTCCCAAGAGCTTCTGGCCGACGTCTTCGGGGTTTCCCACGACCATGTGTCCGCAGTGAGCTGGCCGCACTGGCTGCCCGGATACGACGCCCTCGCCCCCTTGGGGAAAGGGCTGACCATCACCGTCTTGAGAGGGGCCGCGCAGATGGCTGTCGACCGCCGCGCCTTTTTGACCTTCGCCCCGGCCGCCCTGGGGTCCCTCGCGTGGCAGTGGGCCGCCCTCGATCCGGCCCTGGCCGCCGGAGCCGTCGGCCGCCGCCAGGTCGACCTGGCGTTCGTGGACTGGCTGGAGTCGGCCGCCCGGCACCTGACCACGCTGCCGACCGCACACCGCCAGCACACCGGCCCGCTGCTGGACGGGCACCTGACCACCGTCGTCGATCTGCTGGAGCACGGACGCTACAGCCCCACCACTGGCGCCCGGCTCCATGCGCTCGCCGCCGCGCTGGCCCAGACCATCGCCTGGCACCGCTTCGACAATGAACACCATGCAGCTGCCAGCCGGTACTGGCACGCCGCCGTGCACGCTGCCCACCAAGCCGGCGACACCGACCTGGGAGCCGGGGTGCTCTCCGACCTGGGGTACCAGCAGATCTGGCTCGGACGCCCCCGCCCGGCCGTGGAGATCCTCGACCACGCGCTGTCACGCACCGCCACCGCCACCGCCCGCTCTCTGCTGCTGGTGCGCAAAGCGAGGGCGCACGCCATGCTGGGCGAGGCCCGCGACTGCTACCGCGCCCTGGCGCTGGCCGAGAATTCTTTGAACACCGCCTCTGGGGAGGCTCCTGCGTGGTGTGCATGGATGGGTCCGGCCGACCTGGTGGTGGACACCGGGCGTTGCCTGAGCGATTTGGGTCAGACCCGCCGAGCCCACGAGCAGATCAGCGAAGGGATCCGGCTGCTGCCGGAGGCCAGGAACAAGACCAAGGCTGTGTTCTTCGCCTACGAAGCCGGCAGCGCGCTGGAGCACGGCGAGGCCGAGCAGGCCGCTCACCTGGCCCGTCGCTCCCTCCACCTGGCCCGGCAGATGGGTGCCTCCCGCTGCGTTCAGCAGATCCGCAGTCTGGCCAGCGAGCTCGCGCCACACCGCTCGGTCGGCGGCGTCGATCGGCTGCTGCACGACCTGGCCACAGCGAGCTGATGCAGACGCTCGTGGTCGGCGCCTGCGGTCGCGGCCGCCTCTGGCGGGCGGCGGCAGGTGCTCCTTGAGCAGGGTGCGCTCGGTATCGGACAGGGCGCGGAAGCCCTCTCCCCGCGCGTAGTGGACATTCCAGGAATCGGGGTTGTCGTGACTCATGAGTGAGCGGCTCCTGATAGGTCCGGTACCGAAGAGAGGTGGTGGCGGTGGTCACCTGCGGTCGGCGGTGGAGGCTTCGGTTTGGTAGGCGGCAGCTTGGAGGGCGAACATCTGGGCGTACTCGCCGCCCAGCTCCATCAGCTCGTGGTGGGTGCCGGACTCGGTGATCCGGCCGCTGTCGAAGACAAAGATCTGGTCACAGTCGACCACCGAGGCCAGGCGGTGGGAGATGAGGACGGTGATGCGGTCCTCCCGCCGCCGGCCGTGGAGGACGGCTTGGTAGACGGCGTGTTCGGCGCGGGGGTCCATGCTGGCGGTGGGCTCGTCCAGCAGCAGGACGGGGGCGTCCTTGTACAGGCCGCGGGCGACGGCGATCTTGGCCCACTGGCCGGCTGAGAGTTCCTGGCCGTCCTTGAAGCGTTTGGACAGCAGCGCGGCCCAGGTGCCGGGGAGGGCGGCGATGACCTGGTCGGCGCCGGAGGCGACCGCGGCGGTGTGGGCGCGCTCAGGGTCGGCGTCGGTGAGGGTGCCGCAGGAGACGGTGATGTTGGCCAGGGCGGAGAAGGGGAAGCGCACCGGGTCCTGCAGGACGGCGGCGACGCGGGCCTGGAGGGACTCGGCGTCCAGTTCCCTCACGTCGGTTCCGTCCCAGCCGATGGTGCCCTCGCTGGGGTCGTAGAGCCCGGCGATCAGGCGGGAGCAGGTGGACTTGCCCGAGCCGTTGGCGCCGACGAACGCCACGGTCTGCCCGGCCCGCAGGGTCATCGACACACGGTCCAGCGCGGGGGTGTCCTTGCCGGGGTAGGTGTAGGAGACGTTGGTGAGGGTGATCTCCCGCACGGCGGGTGGTGCGGGCCGTCCGGTGCGGCGGGGCAGCAGGGCGCGGCAGCGCTCCATCGTGGACAGCAGGTCGTCGACCCACAGGGCGTGCTCGTAGACCAGGTGGGCGACATCGACCAGCCGGGTCAGGGCCCGCTGGCCGGTCTGGATGGCCAGGGCCGCCCCGGCGCCGGCGGCCAGGGGAAGCCAGCCGGCGATCAGCATGGTGCCGAGCGCGAGGTAGGTCAGGCCGGTGCCCATCCCGCCCAGGGTCCGGCCGAACAGGTTGGTGACGGCGGCGCCGGTGCCCAGGCGGGTGTCCTCGGCGGCGATGAGGCCCGTGATGCGCCGGTGTTCAGCCAGCAGGGCGGGGGCGGCGGTGTCCGAGCGCAGCTCGGCGGCTGTGTCGCGGTCCAGCAGCAGCCAGGAGAAGAGTCGCACCCGGCGCTGCATGGCGTTCCACCGTGTGAAGGAGGTGAACCGGGCGCGGGAGGCGTGGATGGCGGCCGCTCCGACCGGCACCACCGACAGCAGCAGCAGCGGCAGCAGCACCGGGTGCAGGACGGCCAGGACCGAGGCGGTGCCGAGCAGGCCCAGGGATGCGGAGGCCAGAGAGACGATCTGGCCGACGATCTGCCGGGCGTAGAACAGGCCCCGGTCGTGGGCCCGGTAGATCTCGTCGTGCCAGTCGGCGTCGTCGACGGCCTCCAGCCGCACCTGCGCGGTCAGGGACAGAAACTCTGTCTCCAGCGCGGTGCGGATCTTCGGGGTCAGTCGGGCCTGGCCGAGGGCCACCCCGGTCTCCAGCAGTCCGCGGGCGGTGAAGAACGCGACCACCAGCAGCAGTTGGGGAGCAGCGGCGCGCACCCGGTCCGGGGTGGGGCCGTGGGCGAACAGCTCCTGGAGTACGGCCACCGACGCCATCAGCCCGAAGGCCGCCATGGCCGCGGACGCCAGTTGCAGCGCCACCACCGCCGCCATCGCCCGGGGATCGGCCCGCCAGGCCAGAGCGCCGACCTGGCCGGTGATCCGCGGCAGCCGCCCCAGCAGCTGCCGCACGCTCGCCTGGGCCGCGGCCCCGTCGTACACCGACCAGTAGGCCTCTTTCATGCCGTCGGTGAGGCCCTCGCTGTCCGGGCTGGGCGGGAGGGACGCCGGAGGCAGAGGCAGTGACAGCGCTCCGCCGTGCTGACGCGGAATGCCCGGCGCTTCCATAGCGGGTGAGGTGGTGTTCATGGTGTCCTTCATGCGCGGCCTCCGTCCTGCGGCGCCGACGAGGTGGGCAGGTTCCAGCCGATGGTGTCCGTGCCGTGTCCGGCCTCGGCGTGCTGGCGGCCGTCGGGGAACTCCAGCCGGTAGGTGTCCGGCCGCCCGGCGCGTACCCACCGCCGGTGGATCTCCTCGACCTCGGCCCAGATCTCCCGCCGACCGCCTTCCTCGATGCGCCAGGTGCCGGGTCCGTCAGGAGCGGCCCGGGTCCAGGAGGCGTCGCCTGGGGCGATGAGGGTGAGGTGGTCGGCGGTGAAGTCCCGCACCACCCCGGGGGCGAGGTGAGAAAAAGCCAGCCAGAAGCCATGCGCGTCGGTTTCTGGAGGGGGCACGTCGGTGGTGCGGCGCCGGGCAGGCTCCTGGCTTGCCAGGTGGCGGTGGTCTTGGACGGAGAGCCAGCGGTGGCCGGCCACCGGCCGGTGCCCGCACTCCCGCCCCTCCAGGACCGCCTCGAATCCGTTGCCGGTGCGCCGCACCAGGCACTCCCCGGGCCAGCCGGGCGAGGCGGTGGTGATCGTGGTGAGCAGCCGGCCGCCCTCGGCCAGCTGCTCCAGCCAGGCGGGCGGGATGGACGGCACGGCGAATGTCGACAGGATCCGGTCGTAGGGGCCGCCGTCGGCGCAGCCGGCCAGACCGTCACCGGCCACCACCCGCACCGGAAGGCCGTGCTCGGCGAGCCGTCGGCGGGCGGCGGCGGCCAGGTGCCGGTCGGCCTCGACCGTGACCACCGCGCCGGGGCCGAGGAGGTGGGCGGCCAGGGCGGCGGTGATCCCCGCGCCGGTGCCCAGCTCCAGGTAGCGCAGGTCCGGCCGTAGCTCCAGGCGCTGGAGGGTGTGGGCGGTCATGGCCACCACGCTGCTCAGTCCGGTGATCGCACCACCGGTCACCGTCCCGCGCCGCTGGGCGGCCAGGTCTTCGCCGTCGTGCTGGATGAGCACCGAGCCGCCGCCGTAGATGACTTTCAGCCACTCGGTCTGATCTTCTGGATGGGCGCCGTCCAGCAGCTGCCACACACCCGGCTGCGCGCCGGGGGCGTTGCGGCGCACGTACGCCCGCGGCAGCAGTACCTCGCGCCGCACGGCCAGCAGCGCGGCGCACACCAGCGGGTCGTGCAACTGGCCGTCGGCTTCCAGGCGGGCCACCAGGGCCGCTCTGGCGGCCGCGGCTTCCAGGCCGTTGTGATCTGCGGGGGCGGGGTGACCGTTACCGACGGGCGGGGTGGCAGGGGTGGGCGGTGGGCAGGAGTGCACAGGCAGACCTCCGGCAAGGTGAAGAACGGGCACAGGACGGATGGGGGCTTGGTGCGGCGGTCAGGTCGGGCGTCTTCGGGAGTGGGCGAGCCGTGCGGCGGAGCCGGCCCGCCGGTGGGCGTCCACCAGCCGG
Source organism: Streptomyces shinuiensis (assembly GCF_043660855.1). Classification (NCBI taxonomy): domain Bacteria; kingdom Bacillati; phylum Actinomycetota; class Actinomycetes; order Kitasatosporales; family Streptomycetaceae; genus Streptomyces; species Streptomyces shinuiensis. Next base: position 51,164 of record NZ_JBIHML010000003.1, read on the forward strand.
GTCAGCGCGTCGTGGGCCTGGGCCGCCTCGTCCGTGGCGCCGCAGGTCTTGGCCCACTGCAGGTCGTCCAGAGCGGCCAGCGCGGTGAACGCGGGCAGCGCCCGGGCCTCGTCCTCGGTCAGCGGGCGTCCGTAGCCCTCGAGGAACACCTCCCGCAGCGCGGGCCGGACCGCCCACGGTCCGGCCGCCAACGGGGCGAGATCCGCCACCGCGATCCCGATCTCGGAGCGTTCGAAATCGATCACGCCCAAGCTCTCGCCGCGGGCCTGCCACAACCAGTTCCGCGGCCGGAAGTCGCCGTGCCGCCAGGCCACCGGCAGCCGACTGGCCAGGTCGCCCACGATCTGCCGGCTGCGGTGCACCAGCTCCCGCTGCTCGCGGGTGAGCAGATGACCGGCCCGCCCCAGGTGTGCTTCGGAGCGGGTGACGGCGCGGTGTGCGGTGGCGTCCACCTGCTGCCGTGCCCGGGAGACGCGCAGAGCTGCGCCGTGCAGTCGGCGCAGCAGCCGCCCCGCCGCACGGTGGATGGCACGGCTGTCGGCAGTAGCGGAAGGTAGGTGGTGGACCAGGGTGCCGGGCAGGGCAGAGACCATCAGCGCGTGCAGCCGCGGCTCGTCGGCCAGCAGACGCGGAGCACCTCCGGGCCACAGCCCGGTCAGGGCGCGGCGGTAGGTGTGGATCTCGCGCTGGAAGTGCCGGGCGGTCGGAGCGACCTTGACGTAGACCGTGGTGGCGGTGTCGCCGCACCGTACGCGCCAGACCCGCGAGGTGGCCCGCGGCCAGGACACATCAGTGACCTGCACCGCCTGGCCGCACTGGGCCATCAACCACCTGCGCAGGTCCTGCGGCATGTCCGTCCCAGCATCACCTGGCCCGGCAATATCGCACCAGCCGGTTCCCTGAACGGTGGGCGCTGTACTCCCCTCGCGTACCGTCACCGAGTCCCTTCCTCGACTGGCGCGGGAGTGGGCAGCGCGACAGCCTGGTACGGGGCTTCGGCGGCCGGCCAGCCCAGTGCGGTGAAGGTGCGGCCGGCCCGGACGCCGTCCAGCGCGGTGCGGGTGTAGGCCACCAGCGGCGTTGGCAACGAGTCCCAGGCGAACCAGCTCCGAGCACTTGTCCGGCTCGGCGATGTACGGGCTGCCCTGCCAGGCATGGACGCGGAAGAACATCTGCAGCTTCGGCACGCTGTCGCCGCCGGGGTCGAGCATGGGGACGGTGTGGACCAGCTCCAGGTCCTCTTCGCGGATGATGACGGCGAGTTCCTCGCAGCCTTCGCGGGCCGCGCTGGCGGTGGCGGACTCGTACTCCACACCGCCTGCCGGTACGTGCCAGGTGTCGGGGGCGTAGAGCGCGTCCGGGGTGCGCTTGCCCAGCGGGATGCGTCCATCGCGTTCGAACAGCAGATGCGCGCCGATGACACTGGGGGTGATGGCCAAGAGGTCTCCTGAAGCAGCGTGTTCGTGCAGGTGATCGGTTAACGAGGACCTGTCCGGGCCCGTCACGCCATCAAGAGGCGCAACCCCGGTCATGGGTTCGAATTTGAGTAGTGAGGGCGCCGGCATCCCGGCGCGGCACCCGCTGTGCCGCATGTGTCAGGGATCCGGGGCGAGGAGGGCCAACCGCAGGAGGGCGGCGGCCAGGGCCACGGGGAGGGCGTACCACCCTCGACGCGGCAGTCGGCCCCTGACGCCTGACCAGGTCAGCAGGGCGGAGGTGGCGGCAGCCATCAGGGCGAGGCCTGCCGGGACGCCGGAGTGGGCGACCACATCCCGCTCCCACGGGGAGGCGTGCCCGGCCGCGTATGCCAGGGCCACCAGGTACACCGCCACCAGGTGCAGCAGCATCAGGACGGCCGCGCTCAACACGGCGTCGATGCGTCTGGTGATGAGGCGTCGCTTGCCCGGCAGGCCGGTGGGGCTACTCATCGGCGTTCCTCGCTCGGGCTGCGGTCGGGGCGTGCCAGTAGCCGATCGGGGCGGTAGTGGTGAAGCCCAGGGCGGTCAGGCAGTCGGCGACCGGTTGGTGGTGGTCGGGGATGACCGCGCGGGCGGTGGCCGCGCCGAGGCGGTGGGCGGCCGCCACGGCGTGGGCGGCGGCCTGGCGGCCGGTGTCGAGCCGGTCGGGCGTCAGGGGTGGCCGGAGCAGGAGGTCGCCGAGGAGGGCTTCGGCCGGCTCGCCGGGAGTGGTGTGGGCCAGGGGGTAGACCAGGGCGGCGGCCAGGAGGCAGCCGGTGGAGTCGTGGGCGAGGGTCAGGCAGTGGGGGGTGTAGCGCTCGTCGGATCGCCAGCGGTCCCAGGCTCCGGTGGCCGCCGGGGCGGGTTCCTCGGGCCGGGCGGCGGCATACAGCTGCCCCAGTGGCTCGGTCAGGTCCTCCCCGGGGCGCGGAGCGCGCAGGGCCACCATGGCGGGATTGGCGGGCGGCGCCGCCGGCAGGGGCAGGGTGGCTTTGAGGAGGGTGGCGCCAGCAGTGGGTTGCCAGTGGTGGCGGGTGAAGAAGGCACCGGCGGCGGTGCGCTGGGCGGGGATCTCGGCGGTGGCCGCGGTGCCGGGGAAGGCGGCGATCGGCTCAGCGAGGGTGTGGAGGAGGCGGGTGCCCAGGCCGCGGCGCTGGTGGGCGGGGTGGACCAGCGGGCCCCACAGGCGCCCGGTCCCGCCGGGGGCGGCCGAGTGGCGCAGCGCGGCGGCCGCGATCAGTTCCCCGCCGGTGGTGTGGACGGTGGCGAGCAGGGTGAGGGCGGCCGCCTTGCTGGGCGGGCGGAGCCGGGAGCGGACCAGGGCGGGGGTGATGGGGCGCTGGTCGGGCCAGCCGTGGATGCAGGCGTAGCCGAGGGCGGCGAGCTGGTCGTCCAGGCCGGTGCCGGGCCGGTAGGCGGCGAGTCGGGGGTTGGGGTAGGTCATGGCAGGCTCCGGGGGGCTCGGGCGGCGATGCCGACGCAGGTGCTGCCCTGCCCGGCCCGCACGGTGGGGGCCAGGGCGAGCGTGAGGGTGGGCGGGGTGCGGCGCAGGTAGCAGCGCACGTCGCCGAACACGGCCGTGAAGGCGGCGCGGACCTGGCCGGGGGCGGTGAAGGGGCTGGGCCGGGAGGGGCGGGCCAGGATCTGGCCGGCCAGGTGGCGCCGCTGGTCGGCGGGCGCCGGCCACAGGGCGCGGGCGGTGGCGGCCTGGAGGCGGCGGCCGATGCGGTCGTACTCCAGCACTCCGGCCGCTCCGGCGATCCGGGCGGTGTAGAGGACGAGCCCGCCGGGGGCCAGCAGGTCGGCCAGCCGGGCCAGGAGGGCGGTGCGGTCGCCAGGGGCGGGCAGCAGGGACAGCAGCCCATCGGTGACGATCACGTCGTACGGTCCGGTGCATCCGGCCAGGGCCGGGGCGCGGTCCAGGCCGGTGGTGAGCGTGATACCGGTCCGGCGGGCGTAGGCGGTGGCCAGGTGCAGCGGGGTGGGGCAGGCGTCGATCAGGTGCGCCTCCAGGTGCTCGGGGGGAAGGAAGCGGGCCAGGGTGGCGAGCATCGCCTCATCCGAGGCGCCGCAGATCAGTACCCGCACCCGGCCGTGTGCGGGCAGGGGATGGGTGGTCAGGGCGCGCTGGTAGAAGCCGGTGTGCCAGCCGGGGTGCCCCTTCAGCCCGGCACGGCGGAAGATGCGCCAGCTCGCGTGGTAGGCGAAACAGCGCTCGGTGCAGTGGCGGCGGGCAGTGGCCACGACCGCGGGCAGCGTCAACGGGAAGGGCACGGGGGCGGTCACCTCACTGCTCACGGTGGGCGATCAGGTGGAACAGGCGGGCGATGTCCCGGTACGGAGAGCGGCATCCGGCCTCCCACTCCAGGTCAAGGATCTCGGCGAAGTCGGCGCCGGCCGGCTCCTCACCGAGGTGGTCGGTGAAGCACCGCACCCCGTACCAGGCCGTCACGTTGACTCGGTGTTCGGCCAGCCAGTCCTGGAGGGCGGCGCGCGGGGTGCCGCGGCTGACCGCGCCCAGTCGGCCGGTCTCGGTCCGGTCGGTCAGCGCACGGCGGGCGTCGGCCCAGCGCCGCTCCAGTGCCGGCCGCATCGCCATCGCCTCGGCCGATTTGGCGAGGATCGAGAGCGTTCCGCCGGGGCGGGTGCAGGCGGCCAGCGCCTCCACCAGCGGGGCGGGATCCTCCAGATACATCAGCACCCCGTGGCACAGCACCGCGTCCCAGCCGGTCCCGGCCAGGCGGGGGGCGTCCTCGCCGCGGCCGTGAAGGAGGCGGAGCGTGCCGGGCGTGTCCTCGGAGCGGGCGGCCCAGGCGTGTTCGGCGCGGGTCAGCATGGCCGGGTCGGGGTCGAGGACGGTGAGGTGGTGGCCGCGCGCGGCCAGGGCGCGGGCCTGGATGCCGCTGCCGCCGCCGATGTCCAGGATCCGCTGGGGCCGGGCGGGCAGGTGGTGGGCCAGGGCGCGGGTGACCAGGGCGTGCCGCAGGGCGCCGCGCAGATCTTTGCTGTGCTCGGTGTAGGAGGCGGCGAGATCGCCGCCGGTGGTCCAGGAATTCGTCATGCGGGGGCCTCCGTCAGCAGGTCGTGGAACAGGCCGGGGTGTTGGTAGACCAGGCGGATGGACAGGTAGCGGCCGCCGGCCAGCAGGTCGGCCAGCGGCCGCCAGGCGGGCACGTCCGGCGGCAGGCCGAAGCGGGCGCGCTGCTTCAGGTGCAGCAGCCCGGTCAGACGCTCCTCGAAGAAGGCCTGGTCGGGCAGTGGCGCGCCGAGCCACTGCTCGGCGGCGAGGCGGGGCAGCAGTTCCCACACCACGGTGGCCGTCTCATGCCCGTGGGGCGGCCGGGCGGCCCACACCAGGTGCGGCAGCCGCACCGCCTTGTCTGGGACCGGCGGCGGAACGAGACCTGGGCTGCAGGGCCCGACCGGACGGCCGTTGCGGCAGGCGGTGAGGTGGTCGGCGAAGGCCAGTGCCAGCCCGATCTCGTGCGGGACCGCTCCCCCGGGACGGGCAGGGAAGGCCACCGCACCAGAGGGTGAGGCGGATGCGGCCAGGGCGCGCTGCGCGGCCTCGGCCACGCCGTGGCAAGAGATCCACCACACCGCGGTCTCGGTACGGGGCCGGAACCCGGCCATGTCGGCGCCGTCCGGCGCCTGGTCGCAGGCGACCGTGTAGCCGGGGCCGGTCCGCACCTCGCGCAGGATCAGGCCGAGGTCGGCCAGGGCGAAGCGCCGCTCACTCTCGCTGGTCACCGGTTGCCCTCCTGGGGGCCGAAACGGGCGTAGTAGCGCTCCAGCAGCCCGCTGCCCTCCAGCACCTGATCGGTGCGCGCCACGTTGTGCCCGGGCGTGAAGCCGTGACCGTCGGCGGCGAGCGTGACCGCGCCGACGATCAGGGAGGCCAGCACCAGGTCGGCGTACTTGTTGGGCAGCGACTCGGCGTAGTGGAAGTTGATCGGGTAGCCGTCGGCGATCACCGTGGCGGTGATCTGCTGCGGCAGGTGGAGACGGAACCCCAGCCGGCCGGCGTCGCTGACGGCGGTGGCGGCCTGCCGCATCTCCTCCAGCGCGAACTCCCGGTCGCGGGAGGTGACCGACACCAGGTAGCAGTCCCGGTGCAGGGAGGCGGTGTGCTCACCGGCCAGAGAGGTCCGGCCGGTGGAGCCGACGATGAGCAGCGGCCGGTGCTCCTCCAGCAGCTCGGTGACCACCGGGCCGGTGGTGAACCCGTGCTCCATCGCCGCCACCAGCGCGGCGGTGGAGCGGTCGTGGACGGCCACCCGCATGCGGCGGGTGCGCAGCACCTCGGCGAGCTGGGCGCCGATCCGCCCGAACCCCAGCACCAGAGCCGCCTGACCCTCGAACTTCTCCTGCGGGAGCAGCCGGACCAGGTTGCGCCAGGCCGCGTCCGCGATCCCGTACGGCTCGATCGTGGCCTTCAGCCGGGACTGCGCGACGGAGAACACCGGCACCGGCAGCCGGTCGCCGTAGGGCTGAAGTTTGGTGATGCCGGACATGGTCTGCTCCACCAGCCCGCAGAAGGCATCCAGCAGGTCAGGGCGCTGCTCGATCAACACCGGCAGGGTGTAGCCGCCGTCGTCGACCAGCAGGCCGCGCAGCCCCATCTCCCGGGCCCGCCGCGTGTGGTCTGCCAGCGCGTCGGCGGCCTGCTCCCACGGCCACACCCGCACCCCCAGCGCGGCCAGATGCGCGTCGACCCGGGCGGTGTGCAGGTAGCGGTAGCCCTTGTCGAGCACCGTGATGGCCTGGGCCGGCACGCCCAGCCGCATCACGGCGTCGACCAGCACCAGAAAGTCCGACATGTGGTGGACGGTCAGCACCGGAGCGATACCGGTCAGGGCGCCGGAGGGCAGGTGCTCGGGCAGGTGGTGGGTGAGCGGCATCTGCCCGGCCAGCTCCGCGCACTCCAGCGCCGTGAACGGTATCCGCTCCACCGCATCCAGGAGCCGGTCGGCGGTCTCCTGGGGCAGTCGGCCGGGGTCCTCCAGCAGGACGGTGAGCTGAACGGTGCCGGCCGGGCGGGAGCGGGGCTGGGCCGGCGGCCCGGCCAGGACACGGATGCGGGCCCCGTCGGCCAGATGCGCGGTCAGGCCGCCGGACATCGGCTCCACCGCGGCGACCGGCACCACCTGCCCGATGGCGTCCATCACCTGCCCGGGCAGGGCCGGGACGTCCTGCGGGTGGGTGCGGACCTCGACGGTGTGCACCGGGACGGTGGGCCGGGGCGCGGCGGGGCCGGGCTGGCGCGGGATGGCCGCGACGGCGGGCGGAGTGTGGGCGACAGAGCTCATCAGGCAGGCTGCTCTCTGGGCGTCAGGCGCACGGTCAGGGTCAGGGCGGCGTGGTCGCTCAAGCCCTCCCGGCGCGGGGTGTGGTCGTAGGCGCAGTGGGTGATCTGGTCGCGGTGGCCGGTGGTGACGAAGGCGTGGTCGAAACGGAAACCGCGGCCGGAGCGGCCGAACCAGGAGTGGTCGGCCGCCTGCGGGTGCAGGTGCCGGAAGGCGTCGGTCAGGCCGGCGGCGGCGAAGGAGTCGTAGAAGGCGTACTCCCACGCCCCGAACACCGCGTGGTGCGGGGTGTGGCCGGGCTCGACCACGTTGAGGTCGCCGGCGACGATGACCAGTCCCCCGCACTCCTTCACCAGGGCGGGGAGCGCGGCGGTGACCGCCTCCTGGAAGGCGCGCTTGGCCTCGTTGCGGCGCTCTTTCGGTCCGCGGGAGGGCACGTACAGGCCCAGCAGACCGAGGGCGTGGCCGCCGATCGTGACGGCGGCGGCCGGCGCACGGTGCGGCAGGTACTCCACCGTGCTGGGCAGCGCGCGCATCGCCGCGGTGCGGGAGGCCAGCACGGTGCGGTAGTCCGGGGCGGCGGGTCTGGGTTCGATCACGGTGGTGTATCCGTGGTCGGTGAGGGCCTGGATGAGGGCCTCCCCGCCGGCGGTGGAGCTGACTTCGGTGAGGACGACCAGGTCGGCGCGGTCCTGGGCGGCGATCCACGCCACCTGGCGGCGGGCGCGGGCCGGGGCGGCGTGCTGGGTGTTGAACAGCAGCACCTGCGCGGCACCCGTGGCGCCCGGGCGGGGCGGGGCGCCGGGGTTCAGGAGAGACAGCTGCCGGTCTGCGGTGGTCATCGCTCGGTGCCCTTCTCATCGACGAAGACCTCGGTGTGGGCGTCCAGGGCCTGCTGGAGGCGGCCGGTGATCTGACTGATGAAGGCCAGGTCGTCGGCGGTGAGCTCGGCGTCGAGGGGAGCGAGGTTCTCGGCGGCCTGTTCGGGGCGGGTGAAGCCCACCAGGACGGCGGCATGGTCGGCCTGGCGGAGGCAGTAGTGCACGAAGACGCGGGCCAGCTGCCCGGGCGCGTGGCCGAAGCGGTCCCGCAGCGGCGCCAGGTGGTCGTGGACGATCGCCAGGGCGCCCGGGGTGAACCAGGCCTTGCGCAGCCGGTGGTCCCCAACACCGAAGACCGGTGGCCGGCCGGGGTGGTGCTTGCCGGTCAGCAGGCCCTGCGCGAGGGGCTTGTTGACCAGCACGCTCGCCCCCATCGAGGCGGCCAGGGCGAAGATGTCCGGCCGCCCGCCGGCCGGAGGCGGGGTGAGCGCGTTGAACCGGGCCGCCAGGTAGTCCGGCCGGATCACCTCGGCCAGGTGCGCGAACCGGGCGTACTTGTCGTCGCGCTGCTGCTTGGGGACGGTCAGGCGCTCAGTCGCGAAGCGGTGCGGGCCGCGCATCCCGATGGTCTTGATCAGCCCTTCGCGCTGGAAGGCACGCATCTGCGCAACGGCCGGCTCCAGGTAGCGGTCGTCGGGGCCGAAGTCGGAGTGGTGGAAGAAGTAGATGTCCAGGTAGTCGGTGCGCAGGTTCTCCAAGCTGGTCTCCAGCTGGCGGCGCATCGCCGCAGGCAGGTAAGAGTGGGCGGCGGTGCCGCGGAAGTAGCCGACCTTGCTGGAGAGCACCAGGCTCTCCCGGGGCACGGTGGCGGCGAAGTCCCCGATGATCCGCTCGGAGTGCCCGTGGCCGTACACGTCCGCGGTGTCGATCAGGTTCGCCCCCCGCTCGTAGGCCACCTCCAGGCCGCGGCGGGAGGCGGCGTCGTCGGCGGTGGACCACCCCATCGGCAGCCCGAGGTTGTGGCCGGGCCCGCCCAGGGCCCAGCCGCCGACCCCGATCGGGTGCACGCGCAGTCCGCCGGCCAGCGTGCGGCGCGGCACACCGGGTGACGCAGTACCCACAACGATCACCTCTTTCTTCTCTTTCCATCACAAACAGGGGCGAGAGTGGAGCGGGAGTGGCTAAGGTGCCGGACGTGACAACACAACACCCCGCCACCGAGCTGGATTTGACCGCGATCACGCGGAAGGGCTGGGCCGACCGCGGCGACTTCTCCGACGCCGAGTTCGCCCGCGCGACCGCCTTCTACAACGCGATGCGCACCCACGACGAGCGGCTGCACCGCGTGCGGGCCGCCGCCGCGGACCGGATCGAGCAGTGGACCGGCCACGCCCCCCGCGACGTCGGCTCCTTCGGCACCCGGCTGAACCTTCAGACCTCCGACCTCGACCTGGGCATCGGCTACCCGGTCGAAGACCGCGACCGGCTCAAGGAGGTCCTCGCCGGTCACACCACCTTCCTCGGCGAGCGCCAGACCAGCTTTGCCACCTCCCGCCTGGTCTTCTCCTTCACCCTCGACGGCATCGAGATCGACCTCAGCGCCCTGACGGTCGACGACTTCACCGTCGCCTGCCGGATGCTGGACCAGATCGACCAGACCATGACTCGCGAAGAGCGCATCGCCCACACCTGGGTCAAGCACCTGCTGCGCTCCTCGGGCCGGCTGGAGGAGTACGCGGCCTGGAAGCTGGTCACCTACGCCCGCTTCTGCGACGAGTTCAACTGGGTGCCGATCCCGGAGAAGACCGGAGCCTGATCCAGCCGGTGCCCCGCCCGGTCGGCGGGGCACCGGCACCCGCTCACGTGCCACAGGGGTCCGCCGCGTTGATCAGGTACCACGTCGCGGCCAACTCCCACCGCTGGTGTTCCCGGCGCAGCATCACCGCCTGGTCGCCGCGCAGCTGCCGCCCGACCCGGTCCACCACCGGCGCCATCTGGCCGCGCAGCACCTCCACCCGCGCCTCCAGCGCCGTCTGGATCCGGCTCGACAGCTCCCCGGCACCGGGGCGGCCCGGCGCGAAGCCCTCGATGGCGGCGATCATGTCGCCGAGCACCGCGTACGCGGCGTCCTTGAGCACCACCCGGGCCTGCCGCACCGCGTGCCGGGGGGCGCCGTCGAGGACCTTCTCCAGGCTCTTGAGGGTGTAGTCCAGCGCGAAGTGCCGGTCGATCCACCGCTGCGCCCAGCTACTGGCCACCCCGATCCGCCAGTCGGCGTACCGGCACGCCACCCGCCCCATCAGCGGCTCCACCTCACCAGTCAGCCCGGCCCGCTCCGCAGTGCGGGTGTAGGCGGCGCCGACGAGGCACTCCATGGACACCAGCATGTAGGAGATCCCGGTGTGCAGCGGCCGCCCGGCGGCGTGCTCGGCGACCCACGCGGCATCGCGCACCCCGCGCACCACCTCCACCGCCGGCAGGCCGGGCTGAGGGCGCAGCAGCAGGTCGGTGCGGCCCTGGAAGGCGTAGGTGGCCTTCAGCTCCGCCAGGCTCATCAGCGGATCGAAGGTGATGTAGGTGTAGCGGGTCGGAATGCCCAGCACGGACAGCGTCCGGATCGCCAGCGCGTTCTGCTCGCCGCTGGTCTCCTTGTTGAACCGGTCCAGGACAGAGTCGACGCCGGACTCGACACCGAACAGCATCCGCCGCAGCCCCCGCGCGAGCAGTGTGCGCCACATCTGCGCCCGCTCCACATGCCAGTCCTCATCCCGGCCGAGGTCGGCCACCTGGTCGACACGGCAGCTGGACTCCCACCGGAAGCCGGCACCGTGCACCAGACGGGCCAGCTCAAGCACCCGCTCCACCGCCCCGTCGCCGCGGCCGATGATCTCCTCATCCACCAGGTACAACGTCCGCGAGACGTCGGGGTAGCGGTCGAAGACGGCCCGCATCTGCTCCAGCATCCACGGCAGCTTCTGCGGGGCGGCGCCGGCCCAGCTGCCCTTGTGGCCCCGCGGGCAGAAGCTGCAGAAGTTCGTGCAGCCCCGGCTGGTCTCCAGTTGGGCGACGCCGTGGTGCTCGAACGTGGCGGGCAGCAGATCGAGCTCGGGCAGGATGTCATCGGCGGTCTCGCGGGCGACGGGCTTGGCCGTCCGGCGTGGCCGGCCGATGGCCAGGGCCCCGCCGCGTGCGGCGCCGTTGAATCCCAGGCCGGGCACCTCGCTGCGGTCGAGGTCGCCGTGCCAGTGGGCCAGCAGCCCCTCGGCGGTGGCCTCGCCGCTGCCCCGGGCGACCAGCAGATCCGGGTAGCGCTCCAGCAGCAGGCCCTCGTTGCGGGCGGTCAGGCTGCCCCCGACCCACGACCATCGGCGGGGCCGGCAGAGCGCCGAACGCCCCACTCTCAGCAGCAGCGTGTCATCAAGATTCGTTGCTGCCCGAACCGATCGCCGCAGATGCCCAGGAGGTCCGGCGGGGCGGCGGTGCATCTGCTCGAGCCAGACCCTCCAGTGGTTCGGCGCCTAACTGCATGTCAGGTCAGGGTCACCGTGCCCATGAGAAGTGCTCCGTTCTGCGCGGCCCCGCGCCACATCGGAGATCCCCAGCGGAAAAGCGGGGGCAGCGGGAAGTGCTCGGGTGGTAGAGCGCGCCCAGCAGGCACATCGGGCCGCCGCAGCCGCCGCTCCGCCGCCTCTGATCATGTGAGCAGGACCGGCGACAGCCACAGAGTCCGGCAGTCGGCGATTCTCCACCCAGGCCGCCGCGTCCACGCCGGCCCGCCGTACGGGGTGCCGTCGGCAGGCCCGGACAGCGTCAAGCAGGCCCACCAGGGCGCCACGCCCGGCTCTCCTTGCAGCAGCACCAGACGTCGCTCCAGCAGTGCCCCGCCACCCGCACCCGGCGCCGTGCCCGCGCAGGTGCCTCCTCAGGCGGGTCGCAGGCGGCCCGGATCGATCAGCAAGCGACCTCCAGCGCCTGTATGGTCTCGTCGTCCAGTGGCCGGCTGTCCGGCAGGCGGCCCCGTACAGCGCAACGCCAGTCGGCGACCCGGATGGGCGACGTCTCCGTTTCGTCCACGGTTCATACTCCTTGTTGAAAGAAGGGAGATGTCGTGGCGCTGACCGCCCGGCTTCCACGAAAAGGCAGGCATGAGTCGGGCCCCGAATTCGGCAAACAGAAAGTGAGCGAGCTATGCGCAGAGGGCACTCCGCGTCGAACCCGTGGCCATACGGCCCGGGTGGCTCCCGCTCGCGCCCGTTATTCCCCGGGAAGCCACGGAGATCGTGGGCAATGGCAGCGCAGCGCGTGTCCTGGGATGACCTCTAGAAAACAGGCACCGCTGCGCTCAGCGCGCTGGCCCGCTTCGCTGAGAGGGAGCGCGGAGGAGGCTCTCCGCGAGGCGCCCGAGGCGGTCAGCCGACAGGGCGGTGCTCGATTCAGGGGACGTGGTCTGAACGCCCTGCGCGCGAAGTTGTCCAACCATGGCGTCCATGCGCGGGTAGATCCCACTCCCTGCCGGCGAAGCGGTCCCAAGGTCCGTTGCGCAGCGGAGCAGCTTCTCGAAGAGCCGCCGTGCTCCATCGTCACGCGGCATCCGACTCAAGTCGCTCAGGGTCTGCTGTGCGGTTCCAGCCAGAAGGAGCAGGCCCAGCTGGATAGAGCAGCTCCTCCGTACGCTCTCCCAGCCCCCGTTCACGCCCGGACATACGTTGCTCAGCGCCCGTCGAGAGGATCGGGGGATAAGTCGCCAGCACGAGCCGTCCGGTATGGACAGCTCGCGCTTGGAATGGCCTCCGATGGGTTTTGCGATGACCCGCCTTGTACGTCCGGGGCAGAGCCCCACCTGCGGAACGATCAGCGACAGGGAGGCGTCCAAGCTCCATTGGACCCGTTAGACTGGCGTGAAGGTGTTCGCTCGGGTCGTAGCCGTTCTCGCAGACGTCGCGGTGTATCTTCAGTCGCGGCAGCGCGCGCTCCACCGCTCCAGCGGGCCGTCCGCGCGCCGACTCGATTCAGGCGGATGGTGCGGATCACCGCCGTCCAGGCCTACCTTGGAGTGGACGAAGTGGCGGCGGGCGGGCCGCGCACCTTCCCATATCCCCTTCGTCCAAGGCTCCATCCAGTGCTCGCTCGAAGGTTAACGTGATGAGTTTTGGTCTGCAGGGAGGCGGCGGTGCTCCTGAGGGCTCGGCCTTGCCTGGCGGGCCAGTTGTGCGAGGGCCTCGATGACCTCGCCGATAGACGTCGAGCTGAGAGGAAACTGGAGGCCGGCGCCGTTGCCGACCCGCATCCGGCTGGTAGGTTCTCGTAGACCGGCAGCCAGGACAGCTCCGTCTCGCCCAGCTCAGCGCTCGCGGCGATTGCCGTACATGATATGCAGGTTCTCCGGGTCCCGGCGACGCCCGGCTGCAGCCACCCTGCGGCCGCCCAGGCCAGCGGCCTCGCTACCGGCTAGCCGACGTTGCGCGAGCAGCGACAGAAGGTGTCGCCGCGTCCGCAGCCAGGTAAGGGCAGGTATAGTCCCATGCGCACACGCCGATGTGCTCGGGCCGAGCGGTGTGGGGCCGCGACGATGCCGCCGGTCGGCGCGTAGGTGAGCGCCCTTGAGCGTGATCAGGAGCGGACCACCGCTGCTCCGGTAGGCGGCCGTGGTAGACTGCACATGGACGCACCCAGGTCGCGCCAGAAGTCCTCGGTCGCCAGTCAGGACGCCTCCGGCTCCCGCCGGCACGCCGGGGGAGCCTGTGGCGAGGGCTGCCAGCTGATGGTCATCGGCCACCCGGTCGCCGCTCGACGGGATTTGAAGGCGGACGTAGGTGCGTCAGGTTCCTCCCGTAGGGTGTCGGCCTCGGTGTCCACCCACACGGAGTCCGGCCGGCGAACGGCGACGGTTGCTGCCGATCCACCTTGTGCCCCCACGACACCACCCAGCCGTAGACGAGAACCGCATCACGCAGCGCCGAGCCGCATCGGCACGCGGCCCGCTGACGCCCTCCACGATTGCGGATGAGCTGCGGCGCGTGGTGCTCGCCGGCGGCCGCATGAAGTCATCAACCACGCACCGTCCCGCACGCGGGGTGTACCCACTCGACTCAGGACCAGGAATCGCTCCCAGGTAGCCGCGGCGGCATGGCAGCCAGCCGGCTCCTGGCCGCGGGGTGGCGGGCCCAGGGCCAGAAGCGGCTCCTCGCGTGCCCAGGGCCCGGCGAAGACGCGGTGCGCAGGTCGCACCTGGGCAGACACAGCGCCGGTTCCACCGTCTGACGGCGTCCTCCGGACAGACCATGGCGGCGGTCTGCCATGATCCCCGATATGAGTGCGTAATCCTCGATTGCGCCCGGCACATGACAGAAGCTCGTCCCGTTCGGTTGCGGTGCGCTCCGGCCC
>NZ_JBIHML010000004.1:0-198609 GCF_043660855.1 Streptomyces shinuiensis
GACCGAGGCGGCATCGTATGAGTGTGTCGTGGCTGAACGGCTGGGCCCAACTCATCGGCTGGGACGGCCCCTTGGCGGTAGAGGGTAGGGCGGTGCTGAAGGGCGTGTGTGGCAGGCGCGCACAGTACAGGTCCGCAGCGGATAACGGACACATGCCTACCGTACGTGGTTTTGCTTTTTACAGGGAGCATCGCCGGTGTAATTGCTGCCTGCTGCGGGGGGCGGGATCGAATTCCGACGAGCGCGCGGCAGCATCCTGTCTCCCCGTGGATCTTGGCGTGGGATCCATGCGGGAGTGATACGAGCCGACAACCCGGCGGTGCGGCGCGCCGTCTCCGGTCTGTCTGGGCGCGCCGTACGATCGAACCCGTGAGCGGAAAGCGGGGATTCGATTTCCCTACGGATCTACTACAGGCCGCGGCCGTGTTCCAAACAGGCGAACGCGGAGCTGGAGGCGCTGGACCGCCCGCCGATTGTGGAGGCACTACCGCCGAAAGGCCGTCGCCCGAGACCGAGGCACGGCTTGCGGGCACACAGATGCGCGACCTCGCCGCAGCGCTGGCCAACGCACTCCGTTCTGGGACTCCTTCAGCGGCCGGCCGGGTCGCGGCCGCACCGGCTGAAGCAGCAGGCGAAGAAGGCGCTGGGGCAGCCCACCGGCTGAGCAGGCAGGCCCGGAAGCCCGGAGCTTGGCGAACCTTCCCCGAAGCGGCAGTTCGCTTTTGGCAGGCCGGGCGGCTACCGGTGCGCCTGCATGAGTGCACCAGGACTACGAGACCCTGGCCCGCGAATCTGAATCAGCCGCAGCGAGGCGGGCGGTTGCACGACAATCGCCACCCCCTGGCCGTGGACACCGGCGTCACCTTCCAGACGAAGGACATTCGTGCAGAAAGTCGAGGACGGGCCTCCCGCCAGCTACCCGGCGCCCACCACAGGAGGCGTGACCAGGCGCGATGTGTGCCGACATGGCCGCGACATCCTGTCGGGTGCCATGTTACGCGAACTTGACTTCTTGCGGCCCGCCCCGTCGACGGTTGGGGGCCGGCCACAGCCGGACGCGGACCGTACACGGCCGCCGCGAGCCTCTCGCGTAAGGTGCTGGGGAGAAGCTCGTTCCGGGAATCGGTCGCGGTGGTGTGGCCGAGGCGCAGCAGCCACCCAGGCCTTGTCGGGAGAACCGGTGGTGGCCAGGGCTCCGGCGTCCAGCGGCCGGTAGGGCACGTAAGGGGATGCCCTGCATCGCGCAGTAGACCAGGGCCGGGTCGTCCGGCTCGGCCAGGTTGAGGCAGTTCTGCACGGCCGCGATGCGCGCCACCGTGGAGGCGGCACGGATCTGGGCCACGGTGACCTTGGACAGGCCGATGTGCCCGATCTTTCCCTCGCTCTGGAGGTCCCGGAGTTCGCCGATCTGGTCTTCCAGGGGGACGGCGGGGTCGATGCGGTGGAGGTAGCACAGCTCCAGCCGCTCGACGCCCAGGCGCCGCAGGCTCATCTCGGCGGCCGCCCGCAGGTACTCGGGGCGGCCCAGCGGCTTCACACGTTCGGCGGCGGGGGCGAACATGCCCGACCTGGTGCGATCAGCAGTGCTCGGGGTAGGGCCGCAAGGGCGCGGGCGATGAGTTTCTTCGACGGTGTGAGGGCCGTAGGCGTCAGCGGTGTCGAGGTGGCTTGATGCGTGGACCGTGGACGGGCTTCGCGCAGGACGCGGATGGCGCTGTCGGCGTCCCCGCGGGGCGCCCCCAGGTGAACGGTGGCCGGCCAGGCGCATGGTGCCCAGGCCGAGCCGGGAGACGACGCGGCCGGCGAGGGCGATGGCGCCGCACGGCAACAGCGGGGGTAGTCCGGGTCACGCGGCGGCCTCCCGGGCGTCCACCAGGTCGAGGGCGCGGGACGGCGCGCGGTCGCGGGCCCTCGTCGTCGTTGGTGACCGGGCACGCTGCGGGCAGGGCGTGGGCCGGCGAGTAGGCCGCTGGATCTCGGTGTCACCAGGGTCCGGTAGGTGGCGGTTCGTAGCCGTGGCCGGTCACCGGCTCGTCCGGGTCCAGCACGGTGGCCAGCAGGAGGTCGTACTTCGGGAGCCGGGTGGCGACCAGGGCGCCCAGCCGGTCCAGGACTTCCGGGGCCGGCTGTTCCTCACGGAACGTGAGCGCCGTCAAGTGTAGTCGGCCAGCGCCCGGGGCGCCTGGTCGGCGAGGGAAGACCACCTCGCAGTCGATGGCGGCGGGTCAGTTCCGCGGCGGCACCGGTGAGTGATGAATCCACTCGGGTGGACAGCTCGGTGTGGGCGCTGCATCTTCTTTCGGCAGGCCGAGCGCGGCGGCCTTCTTGCCCAGGCGCCGACGCGGGCGACCGAGAGACGCCGTGGGCGCGGCAGTTTCATCCTCGATGCGGCGCATCATGCAGGGTCCTTTTGCCGGTGGAGTGGCGTAACCGACGAGCCGATAGCACAGGGCGTTTCACCCGCACAGGGGTGAAGGCTCCTGCTAACCGTTGGGGCCTCTCCGCGCAGCCCGGGGGGACCCAGCCACGGCGGCCATGGCGTCCCGGGTCGGGTAGTGAGCGGGCCGCCGACAGCAGCAGCCAGCGCGGTGGCGTAGGCGTTCGACAACGTGGCGTCGGTGCCGCTGAGCGGGGCGCGCCGGCCAGGTCAGGCGCTCGTGCTCGATCAAGCCCGGCGTCGCAGCGAGCGGCAGGGCACGGGCCACGCGGTAAGGTGGCGCGGGACCAGCCGGAGGGTGGGGTCACGCCACTCCGGCCGGCCGCCCAGCCGGGCAGGTCGCGGGTGAGGACGCCCCGTGATCGCCACGTGCCAGCGTTGTGCGCCGCCATGATCCACGCAACCGCCAGCAAGGGTCCGTGCTCCGGTGGCGCGACGGCCTGCCAGGGCGGCGACAGCACGGCGAGGGGATAGGATCGGTCAGGGCCGTGGACAGCGAGCGGCGAAGGGCGCGTCAACCCGGGCGGGGCGGCCGAGACGAGCCAGTGCCCGGCCGTGCCGGTGTCGCAGGCCAGCCCGTCCACGACGGGCAAGACGGCGCGCCTACACCAGACAGTCGGGCGCGGGTGGCGCCAGTTTGCCCTCGCACGCACCGACCAAGCAGGCGGGGCCAGGTGCATCCAGTGTCCACTCGGTCCTACTTCATCTGCGCAGTCGGTCCAGGGCGCGAGCGAATCTCCGGCGCGCAGCCGTGGCGAGCGAGTAAAGCGGGTGCGGCCTGGGCGGGGTCGTGGAACCCTGGTAGCCGATGCCCGTGCGGAGGAAGTACCGCGGCGCGCTCGTCCCAGAGCCCTCCAACGATGATGGCCCGGTCGGTGACACTCCACGCGCGCCGAACGCGCCGAGTTCCCGCGCTTAGGGCGGGTGACGGACCGGCGGATCGGGATTGTGCCACCGACCCCGCCGGCGCCACAGCGGCGATTCTGCGCCGGCGGGCAGATGTCGCACAAGCTCGCGGAAGCCGTAGTGGCGTTGTAGTCGCCCTCGCCGTGGGCGTAGGCAACCCCGACGGCAGGAGGTTCTTAGCGAATCAGCGGCCCCCACGGGGCAGTCGGAGTCGGCCGGATGCGGTGAAGCCGGTCCAGGTATCCCGCTGCTCGGACTCCTGCGGCATTGATCCTTGCGCGCGGGCGGTGTCCTCGGTACTGGCCCGGCAGGCCGTGCGCTCGCGTAGTAGTCGCGCGATTCTCCTGGCGGAAGAACAGGCCGGTGGGAACATCGTGGGGTGGCGCGTGCTGGGACAGCTCGAAACGCCCGTCCAGGTAGCGTGGAAAGTGTCGTTCAGGGCCGGGACGATCGGCCGCCAGTACAGCACCGTGCGGTACCGCTCGGCGTGCTCGTACAGGGTCCGCAGGCTGGCCGCGGCGATCCGGGAGTCCACCGGCTCGATCCGCTCGTCGGTGATGCCGGAGTGGGTGACCAGCACCGTCAGCCGCAGGTTTTGGAAGGAGTTGAGGACCGCGCAGTCTTCGGGCTCGACGCGCCACCGGGTGATGATCAGGACGTGGTTGGTCAGGCCTTGCGCGTCCAGCAGCCGCAGCACGTTGAAGGTGTGCGGCTTGACCACCGGCAGCAGGGGGTCGGTGGCCCGGTTGAAGACCTGCAACGGGGTGCGGTGCGGCCGGAAGTACCGGTGCCCGACCAGCGCGGCTACCGCGTCCTCGTCGCTCATCAGGGCCCGCGGGGCCTTCATCTCGAAGTTGTCGAACAGGTGCCGCACGCAGTAGCCGCAGTCCAGCGGGCAGCCGACGACGTGATTCAGGGAGAGCCCGGACTTGCGGTACTCGACCGGGTCGGCCAGCCCCGGCTTGAGGCCAGCGACCTGCTCGGAGGTCAGGAGCGGCAGGGGTCGCCGGGCGCGGGTAGGAGTTGCCATCGTGGGAGTCCTCAGGAGGTGAGGAAGCCGGGACGGGGCGGTTCAGGGGCCGCGCGGGGGAGCGCCGACCGCGTCGTGGGCCCGGCAGGGCGCCCGGCGGCGGGTCAAGGAGCCGGTACTTCGGTCGGCGCCGTGACCACGTGCCGGAAGTCCCGGCGAGGTGGCCGCCGGATCGTCCGGGGAGTGGACCAGGTCTCCACCAGGCGCCCGGCGGCGCGGGCCGCGGTGAGGCTGTTCGGTGCCCCAGGGCGCCGCCGGATGGAGTCGGCGGCCTGGGAGGGGTCGAAGTGGCCGAGCAGGGACCAGCACCAGCGCCGGGGTGTCGGTCCCGGCCGGGCCGTGAGCGAGGGCGACGGTCACCCGTTTCCCGGCGTACATCTCCCGCAGGACGGCCGGAGTGTCCACGTCGTACCAGTCGCGGTCCACCAGCAAGTCCCAGTAGTGGACGAACACCTGCCAGTCGGCCACGACGAACGTCCTGGCCGCCGATGACCGGCACCACCGCGTCGATCCGCCCCAGCACCTCGTCACCAGGCCGCGGCGGACGCAGTCGGGCTTGCACAGGACCACACTCCAACGAGACCAGTCGATCCCGGCGAGCACGCCGCCGCTCGTCCGCGGGCGCCGCTTCACCGGGCCGCTCCCGCCGCGTCCGGCATGCGCGTGGGCCACCGGCGGGCCACCAGCCACCGCAGCCCCGGATCGAGGGTCTGGAGCACGTCGGCGTCCACCGGGTCGGCCGTGCAGTACCGGATCTGCCGCTGCACCTCGAACACCAGCAGCACCTGCTGCCAGTACACATCCAGCCCCAGGGCGGCCACCTCGGCGGGCCCGTACTGCGCCTGGTTGGTGCGCAGCGCCTCCTCGTGCTCCAGCACGCGAGCCAGGGTGTCGAAGGTGGTGTCAGCCGGCATGGCCCGGAACGGCGGATGCTGCACCGCCGGCCGCCCAGGGCCAGCGGCTTCCGCGAGCACGGTCTGGGCGCGGTCGAAGTCGCGGTCGCCGATGTGCGCGGACCCGATGTGGTGGGTGTAGGCGCCCATCCGCAGCCCGAGCCGCACCGCCGCGAACTCCTGGATCATCGTGAAGGAGAACACGTCCGACAGCAGCCCGCGGTAGCAGTCGTTCGCCCGCATGTAGCACACCATGTGCAGGCGGCCCTCGCGGGCGAGCAGGTGCAGCGCCACCACACACGACACATCCGGGTTGCCCTTCACCGCCAGCTCCTCGGCGCCGAAGATCGGCAGCACGCCCCGCTTGCTGTCGGTCTCCTTGCCCAGCAGCCTGAGCACCTGGTCGAACGGCGCCATCGCCGCACCGGGCGGAGTGCGGAACATCCGCGTCCCGTACGCGGAGCCGACCAGCGTCCGGCCGTCTGGGGAGTACGCGGCGATCTGCGGCGCGTAGTAGGCCATCATCCCCAGGTCGTCCCGGCCAGCGAGATACCACAGCGCCTCGGCGAAGCAGAACGCCGGATTGGTCCGGCGGGCAGCCAGGTACGGCAGCCGCTCGCGCGGATTGGCGATCTGGAAGCTCAGCCCCAGGCACTCCCGGGCGGCGTTCTTGCGGGGTGCATTGCGGTACTCGTAGGTCCGGCTGATGTGGCCGAGAACGGCCAGGTAGGCCGCTTCCAAATGGGGGAACTGGTGCGGAGCTAACGTGTCCGGCACAGATGTCTCCTTGTCGGTCGGCAGAGCGGGAAGCCCGCGCGGGTGTGGTGCCGCCGCGGCGTCAGGGCCACGACAGGGAAAAGGGTCGGTGCCTGTCCCCGGCCGCAGGGTGTGGGAGAACCTGGAGAACAGGTGTCGCGGCCGGGGACAGGGGTCATGCGGCGGTGCTCGCCTGCCGGTTGCTCATGAGCCGGGACAGCTCCGTACGGTCGAGTTCCAGCATCACCGGCAGGTGGTCGGAGATGTCCTCCAGCTCGGGGTCCTCGATGCGGTCGCCGACCCAGTAGCCGCAGATGGCCGGTGCGAGCGGGCCGGTCACGTAGGCGCGGTCAACCCGGCGCAGGCCGCCCTGGTCGGGCCGGCGGTATCCGGCCGTCGGCGCCAGCGGATCCTTCTCCAGACGGAGGTGCTCGGCGGCCCAGGCAGCGGGGTCGATGTACCCGGCCGCGCGCAGGGTGCGGTCGGCCCGGTCATCGGTTGGGCGCTCCCCGCCTGCGAGCGGGTAGGTGCGGTGGGCGTAGAACGCCCGGTCGGTGACCTCATCCCAGTCCACGACGGTGCCGGCGGGCGCGTCGTTGAAGTCCCCCATGACCACGGTGAGCCATCCGGGCTGCGCGAATCGGTTCAGGAACTCGGCCTCGATCAGCCGGGTGGCGGGCGAGTTGAAGGAGGCATGGATGCAGAACAGGCTCAGGGCGCGGTCGCTGAGGGATCCGTCCGGACCGCGCAGGCGGACCGCGACGTTGGCCGGGGCATGCCCGAGTACCGCCGGGTGATCGAAGGCATCGGTCACCACGAACGCCGCGTCACCGTCCTCGCGCACGAAGATCGCGTTGGCGTGGGACGAGCCGGGCCGGGGCTCGGCCACGTAGCCCGTGCCCCAGGGTTCCTGCAGGAGTTCTTCGTCGCCGGGGCGGAGTTCCTGCACGCACACCACGTCCGGTTCGGCGGACAGTCTGCTGATCCAGCGCCTCGCCTCCTTTACGGCGCGGCCGTGCTCGATGTTCCACGACAGGATCCGGACGGGGTCGCTTCCGTGGCTCAGGCCGGTAGCGGGGCGGGACACAGGGGGCCTCCTTGCAGGTCCAAGGGCGGGTGCGGGTCGGGGTTTGGCAGGGTGTCGGCCGTGGCTTCCCTGTGCTCAAGGGGCGGCTGGCTGAGAACGCTCCGTGCCGGCTCCGCGCGGCTCGTCCGGTGCTCTGGTCCTCTCCCGGACCACGGCGGCGTGGGCGTGCGCGTGCCCTGTGGCGGGGAGGTGGCGGAGGTGCTCGGCGGCCCGCCACTGGGGGATCGGGACGATGCCCGGCGGGGTGGGCGCCCAGGGGTCCAGGAGTGCCCGGATGTGGTGGCGGGAGCGGGGCCGGTAGGTGATGCCGGCCTCGGCGTAGCAGCTGGTCAGGTCTCGCATCATCTGGGGAGCCGCGTCGGCGGTGGCGTGGGTGAGGGAGATGGCGCTCCCGGCGGGGAGCCACGCGCGCAGCGTCTCCAGGACGGTCAGCGCCTCGTCGTCGGTGACCCAGAGCAGGACGTCGTGCAGCAGCACGCCGATCGGCTCGCTGCGGTTGAGGGCCCGGACGGCCGGGGCGCCCAGGAGCGCGTCCATCTCCCGGATGTCCGCGCGGAGGGCCGCAGTGCCGGGTTCCTCTGCCAGGACCATGTTGGCGTGGCCGTACACCACCGGGTCGCTGTCCACGTAGACCACCCGGGCCGTGCCGTGGACGGCGCGGGCGACCTCGTGCGGGGTCCGGTGGCCGTAGAGGCCGGCCGGCAGTCCGCATCCCAGGTCCAGGTACTGCCGGATGCCCAGGTCGGATGCCAGGGTGGCGACGGCACGGGGCCCGTGGTCGGCGTTGATCCTGATCATGTCCGGCAGCTCGGGAGCGATCTGGGCCAGGCGCTGTGCCAGGGCCCGGTCCGCCGCGTAGTTGTCGCTGCCGCCCAGCAGGTGGTCGAAGACCCGTGCCACGGAGGGCCGGGCGAAGTCGTTGGGCTGCCTGTTCATGGCCGTCGGCCTCGTTCCTCGTCGGCTGTATCCGCGGCGGAGGCCCGGACACCGGGTGAGGGCCCGCCGGTCGGTCCGGTTCGCGCGTCCTGGGCGGCCATGGCGTCGGCCACCGCTTTGATCTGGTCGTAGGAGTCGCTGGCGGTGAGGTCCTCGCGCAGCTCCCGCAGCATCTGGCTCATGGTTCGGGCGTGCCGCGAGCGTGTGCTGTACCACGGGGTCAGGGAGTGCGCGGCGATCAGGCGGTGGCCGTGCACGACCAGCTCGGACACGTGGGTGGGGGAGGGAAGCCACCCGGCGCCGAACGGAACGACCCGGATGGTCGCGGCTCCTGATTCGATGATCTTCAGGAGGTGCCGGAGCTGTCCCGCCATCACCCGCGCCCCGCCGACCGGGGCCCGAAGCGCCTGCTCGTCCAAGAGGAGCGTCATCTCCTGCCCGCTCCCCGGCCCCGGCACGCCGGTCTCCACCGGCACCGGGGACGGCTCGATGCCGTCGAGGGAGGGCATCGACCACTCCGAGGTACGGACAGCCGCGTCGTAGGCGTCGGTCCGGTAGGGCTCGGGGATCGTCTGGAGGGTGTAGGTCATCACGGCCGTGGCCGCCCGGTGGCAGAGCGCATACCGCTCACTCGCGCCTGGGGCGATGTCCGCGAAGACGTCCCACGGCGCGCTGCGGAACGCCTTGTCGGCTGCCTTCTCCTCTCTCTCCCGCTCGCGCGGGTTCACCGGCGGCAGGTGCTGCTGGAAGTACGCGGAGAGCCTCCAGTCCGCCGCCCCGTAGGCGCGCAGCAGGCAGTCAACCGCGTCGCCGCGCAGCGGCGTTCTGCCGTTCTCCAGGCGGCTGATGGTCGCGGCGGATGTGCGCGCCGCGTGGGCGGCCTCGTGCAGCGTCATCCGGGCGGCCTCGCGGAGCGCTTTGAGGTAGAGGCCGACCACGAGCTCTATGGGCGCGCGATGGCCATGCCCGAGCGCGGGGCCGCACGGCCCGGCGGACGGCAGGACCGCCGACACCTGCGATGAGGAGGCCGGGGCGGCGGACGGAGAGGTCACGCGGCCCTCCCGGTGGCGGGCGCCGGACCGGTGAGGGCGGCGCGCAGCGCGTCCGCGTCGGTGCGGTCCGCCGCCCCCTGGCCGTGGCGGGGGACGGCCCAGGTGGGCGGGCGCCGATGGGGACTACCGCACTCGGCGCTGTTCTCGGTGAGGGCCACGACCGCGGGCAGGCCGTGCAGGATCTCGGCCGCGCCGGGAGCGAGGAGGACCTGCACGAGGCCGTGGTCGTGGCAGACCAGCACCGGGCCGACGCGGCCGCCGCGGCCGCGGACGGCGTTGACCGCCGCTGCTCCTTCCCGCATCCGCAGGTGGACGGAGGTGTAGGGGCCGGTCGCGGTGAACTCGCTCTCGCCGAGCAGGACGACCTCGGCCGGTGGTGGAGGACCATCGGCCGGAGCGGAGGCCGCGGCGGTCAGAGCCTCATCCGGGGTCTCGTGGATGGGGAAGACCTTGGTCAGGCTAGTGAGGCGCAGGACCTTGCGGACGTGGTCGCTGGGGACGATGCGCACGCTCCGGTCCGGCTGCGGCCGCACCTTCTTCACCGTGCCGACAAGCGCTCCCAGACCGGTGGAGTCGATGAAATCGACGCCCCGCATGTCGAGGATCAGGTCACCGGATTCCTGTTCGACCAGTGTCCACAGCCTTTTGCGGAGGGGAGGGCCCTCGTGGACCTCCAGGGAGCCGGTGACGGTGACGAGGGTGTGCGGGCCGTCGGTGCGCCAGGTGATGCTGGCGTAGCGGCTCAGCTCGGCGCGGTTGACGGTGTCCGGGGGCGTGGCGGGCTCGGCGGTCGGCATGGGAGGTCTTTCTGCTGCTGCGGTCGGGGATGGCGTTGGAGGGCGCGGGCTTGGTTGCGAAGAGGCGCTGTTCAGGGCGCTGGGAGTAGGTCCGGCACACGGTCCGTTGTGGCGAGGGCCGCTACGAACGCTCTGTTGCGCCGGCACCAGGTGGTCAGGTTGTCGCCCGGGGGCAGGCCGCCGGTGATGTGGCGGGGGGCGGGAACGAGCACGCCGCGCACCCGGCCGGGAACGATCAGTTCGAGCACTCGGTCCCACGCGTGGCGGCCTGCCATCGGCGTGTGCCAAGGGGCGGGTTCGCGTACCTCGTGGACGACCGTCCAGCCCTGTTGGTGGGCGTGGTCTCGCAGGGGCCACATCCCCGGCCACTCGCCGCCTTTGGTGCAGGCGTAGAGCACTACTCGGACCGGCCCCTTCGCCTGGACCTGGTGGTGGAAACGGTGGCCGTCCAGGATGCCGCTGCCATCACCCGTTGGCGCCGCGCTCATCGTGCCGCCTGGCGGGTGAGGTGGACGGGCAGGGTCTGGTGGCCGTTGGAGATGAACGACGGCAGCGGGCGCAACTCCTCGGCTGGCACGGCCAGGGTGAGGTCGGGGAAGCGGTCGAACAGGGCCGGCAGGGCGATGCGGGCTTCCAGGCGGGCCAACTCCGCGCCCAGGCAGTAGTGGGGGCCGTGGCCGAAGGACAGGTGGTCGCGGCGGGTGGAGCGGGTGATGTCGAAGGTGTCGGCGCTCTCGCCGTGCAGACTCCGGTCGCGGCCGACGGCGGCGTAGCTGATGGCGAGGGGCTCGCCGGTACGGAAGTGGGTGCCGGTGGTCTCGTCGGTGATGTCCTCGGTGGGGAAGCGCATGATGATGTTGGCGATGGGCGGCTGGTGGCGCAGCATCTCCTCGACCGCGTCCTCCCACCGGGCCGAGCCGGCTCGGAGGGCGGCGAGCTGACCGGGGTGGGTGAGGAGATCGACGGTGCCGTGGGTGAGGAGGTTGACGGTGGTCTCGTGGCCGGCGCCGATGAGCAGCATGAGGCTGTCCAGCAGCTCCTGGTCTGAGAGCCGGGTGCCGGTCTCCTCGTCCCGGGCGCGGATCAGGTCGGTGGTGACGTCGTCGCCGGGCCGGGCCCGCTTGATCTCGACCAGTTCGGCCAGGAGCCGGTAGACCGCGCTGACGTTCTCCACCGCCTGCTGGGGGCTGAGGTTGGTGGCGAACAGGTTCCCGATGGTGTCGCGGAGCCCGTCGTGGAGGTCGGCGGGGACACCGAGGGCGGTGTTGACCACGGTCAGCGGCAGGACCCACGCGAAGTAGCCGCGCAGGTCCACCGGACCGCCGGTGTCGAGCACGGCGAGGCCGTCCAGCAGGTCGGCGGTGATCTCCTCGATGACCGGGGCCAGCGCGCGGATGCGGCGGGCGCTGAAGGACGGGGCGATCAGGCGCCGCAGCCGGGTGTGCTCCTCACCGTGGGCGGTCAGGGCATTGCGGGCATCCACCCAGGCCCGCAGCGGCCAATCCTCGGGGATCTGGCCGCTGCGGTAGGCGGGCCAGTGCCGGTAGGCGTCCTTGGAGACCTGGGGGTGGGTGAGCAGCCGTTTGATCAGGCCGGGGTCGGTGACCAGCCGCGCGGTGATGCCGCCCGGCAGCTCTACCAGCGGCGCCGGGCCGGCGGCGCGCAGGGCGGCGGCCTCGGCGTGGATGTCGGCCGCGTCGGGGTCGAGGCGGTAAGGGCAGCCGGGTGTGGGCGTGGTGGGCTGGATGCTCATGAGGTGCCTCCAGGGGCGGGCGCGGTGGTCGGGAAGGTCACGGGCAGGGCCGCCCAGCCGGAGTGGAAGGTGCCGGGGCGGCGGGTGAGCTGGTCGGCGGGCACGGCCAGGTCCAGGCCGGGCAGGCGGTCCAGCAGGTGCTCGACGGCGGTTTCGGCGATGACGCGGGCCAGGTTCGGGGCCGGGCAGCCGCGCACCCCGGCGCTGAACGCCAGGTGGGCGCGGTTCCCGGACCGCTGGCGGGGGTCGATCCTCAATCCGGGGTCGGTGTTGGCGGCGGCGAAGGAGACGAGGATGGGGACGCCCGGCTCCAGGCGGACACCGCGGTAGGTCTCCGGCTCCCGCGCGTACAGCGGGCAGTAGGTGGCCACCGGCGGGTCCGTCCACAGCACGTGGTCCAGCGCGTCGGACACCGGCCGCACACCGCTGAAGACGTCTCCGCTGAACTCTTCGTCGCTGATCATCAGCAGTGTGGCGTTGGCGATGAGATTGGTCGTGGGGGTGGTGCCGGCGCCGATGACGAGCAGGACTTGCTGGGCCATCTCCGCGTCCGTCAGGGCGGCGGGGTGGGCCAGCAGCCAGGAGGTCACGTCCGCGCCGGGCCGGCGGCGCTTGAGGTCGGCCAGCTCCAGGCAGGCGGCCCCCAGCTCGGCGTTGATGGCGGCGGCGTCGGCGGCGGTGTCGAACAGCGCGGCGATGGCCCGCACGATCCTCATGCCCAGCTCGGGCGGGCAGCCGAACAGCTCGATGAGCACCTGCATGGGCAGCGGGTCGGCGTAGTCGGCCATCAGATCGCCATGACCCTGGGCGGCGATGCGGTCGATGAGGGTGTCGGCGATGCGGGCGACGGTGGCGGCCAGGGCGTGGGTGTCCACCCGGGCCAGGCTGCCGGTGATGGCGCCGCGCAGCCGGGCATGCTCCACCCCGTCCTTCCACAACGCGTTGTCGCGGGGCTGCATCATCATCAGCGCCGGGCTGTCGGGAGGGATCTGCCCGTCGCGCAGCGCCCGCCAGTGCTGGGCGGGGTCCTTGGCGAACTTGCCCGGGGTGTTGCGCAGCAGGTGGAGGGCGGCGTCGTAGGTGACGGCCAGGTAGCCGTGGACGTCGGGGGCGATCTCCACCGGGGCGATCGGCCCGATCTCCCGCAGTCGTGCGTAGGTGGCGTGCGGGTCGGCGCTGAAGGCGGGGCCGTGGATCGGCAGCGGCCACACCGCGGCGGACACGGCCCGGTCACTGCGGTGGGGGCAGCCGGCGGGCGGCCCGGAGACGTCGAAGGCGCGCGGGGTGGTCATCGGGAAGACTCCGGGGTGGGCTTGAGCAGGTGGGACACCAGGCCGATCAGGGCGGTGATCGAGCTGGCGCGGTCGCGGGCATCGCACAGCAGCAGCGGAGTGTGCTCCTCCAGGTCCATCGCGCCGCGCAGTTGGTCTTCTCCGTAGTGAGGGGCGTCGGGGAACTGGTTAACGGCCACCACGTACGGCAGACCGAGCTGCTCCAGCCGGTCCATGACGGGGAAGCCATCGGCCAGGCGGCGGGTGTCCACCAGCACCAGCGCGCCCAGCGCGCCGTAGGCCAGGTCGGTCAGCAGGGGCCAGAACCGCTCCTGGCCGGGCGCCCCGAACAGATACAGCACGAGCCTGTCGCTCAGGGCGGTACGGCCGAAGTCCATCGCCACGGTGGTGCGTTCCTTGTCCGGCAGGCCCGCCAGGTCGTCGGTGCCGACGGAGGCGGCGGTCATCGTCTCCTCGGTCCGCAGCGGCTCGATGTCCGACACCGCACCGACCAGGGTGGTCTTGCCGACCCCGAAGCCGCCGGCGACCAGGATCTTCACGGTCGTCTCGTCACCGCGCAGGTGAGTGGCGGCCGGTTCAGAGCTGTGCGCGGAGTCCAGCAAGGACGGCCTCCAGCAGTTCTCGGTCAGGGCCATCGGCGAGGGGCCCCGAGGGGGTGAGGATGGTGGACTGGGTGGTGATGTGGCCGTGCTCCATCAGCTCCGACAGCAGCACCCGCAGAACACTGATCGGCAGGCCCAGGTGGTGGCCGATCTCGGCCACCGACAGCGCCCCGGACCCCAGCAGGTCCAGCACCCGGCACTGTTCGGGGCCCAGCTCGGCGCGCGACAGGCCCCGCGCGCCGCGCACCACCAGCGTGATGTGGTCGAAATGGTTACGGCTAGGAGCGAACCGGCCGCCGGTGACCACATACGGCCGCACCAGCCCCGTATTCCGGTCCCGCCGGGGCGGGGTCATGACCGCGGGTCCGCTGCGCTCCGGGCGCCCACGCCCATCACGCGGCCGATCCGGTCAACCGTCTTCTGCGCGGTGTAGGACAGGGCCCCGACGTCGGCCTCCCGGCCGGCGGCCACCACCAGATAGGTGTCCGCGCCAGCGGCCATGCCCACCAGGTAGCCGTCCCCGTACTGAATCAGGGTCAACTCCAGAGGACTGTCGGAGCAGTCGGCGAAGGCCGCCCCCTCCCGGCTCAGGGACAGCAGCCCCGACGCGGCGGCGGCCATCGTGTCGGCCAGGTCCCGCTCCACGCCCTCGGAGGTGGTCACCACCAGGCCATCCCGGGAGAGCAGCACGGCGCGCAGGACACCCGGCAGCGCCTTGACCAGCTCCTCGTCCAGAATGAGACCGAGGTCCGCGGACTTGTCGTGTGCGTTCATTGCGTGGTGTTCCCTTCATCGGTAAGCGAGGCGGGCGAGTCCGAGGGGCTGTCCTGGGCGGCGCGGCGGCCCCGGGTAAATGCCCCGAGGGTTTCGCCCGCCCCGGTGGGGGGCTGCATGACCGGACGCTGCGGCCGTACCGGTCCGGCGGCATGCCGGGCCCGGCGCCGACGCTGCGGCAGACCGTCGGGACGCTCCGGGACCGGCACGGGAGCCTGAGGGATTTCGGCCGGCGGAGTGCCGGGAGCGGCCGGCGGCGGGGACGGCTGGGCCTGCCGGGCGGTGGAGGTCACCAGCCGGTCGTTGGGCAGGTAGACCACGGCCCGCACCCCGCCGTAGGCGGACTCCTGGTCCGCGCTGATCCGGAACCCGTACCGGGCCGCGAGCACACCGGCCACCGGGATCCCGAAGCGCGGAGGGTTGGGCATCTGCGTCAGCAGCACCGGCGCCTGGCCCGACAGCCGCGCCGCCACCCGCGTCCTCTCCTCGGGTGTGAGGCCGATCCCGGCGTCCTCGATGACGATCGTGACCCCGTTGTGGCCGGTGGTGAACGCCACCTGGACATGGGTGCTGGGGCTGGAGTGGCGGGCGGCGTTGTCCAGCAGCTCGGCCAGCGCGAGGATCACCGCCTCGACCGCCTGACTGCTCACCAGAACCGGCGGCTCGCCAGTGACCCTGACGCGCTGGTAGTCCCGGATGCGGGAGACCGCGCCGCGCACCACGTCCAGCAGCGGGGAGTCCTCGCGCTGCCGCCCGGGCCAGGACCCGGCCAGGACCGAGATGACCTGCACGCGGCGGCCGAGCTGGCTGGCGGTGTGGTCGATCCGACTGACGTCCTCCAGCACCTTCGGGTCGTCGTGCCGCTCCAGCATCGCCCAGACCGCCGCCTGGACCTCCTGGACCAGAGCGGCCATCGACCGCGAGGTGGTCGCCACCGCCGCCCGCGCCGCGTCCTCCGCCCGCCGGGCGGCCTGCTCCGGCACCTCACCGAACGTCGCGAGCACCGCGTCCACCGCGGCGACGAACCGGGTGCCCTCCAGCTCCGGATGCAGCAGCCCGGGCACCTCACGGCTCTGGCTGTCCCACAGTCCCGCCACCATGGCCGGCACCCGCTCGCGGGCCAGGTGCCACACCTCGCCCTCGGCCAGCCCCAGCATGCGGCTGAGTCGCTTCACATCGGCGGCGTGCTGCCGCTCCAGGCGGCGCCGGGCCAGAGCCAGCCGTATCAGCGCCACCACCGCGGCGGCGAGAAGGACGGCCAGCACCACGGCCGTCACCAGGAGATTCATCAAGGTCCTCACGAAGCTGGGGTCGGATGGGAGGCCGCCGGGGAGCGAGCGGTGTCCGTGCCGTGGGCCACGGGGGAAGCCGCACGGTCCGGGGGCGCATCGCGCCCCGGCGGCCGGTCTCGAGAAGAGCCGCTGTTCAGGGCACGGCGGCGATGGCGGCCCACGCGGCAGGCGCGGACAGCCCCAGGTGGCCGACCAGGTGGTCGGGCAGCCACGCCCCGGTCGGGGCGATGCCGGGCTCCAGCAGTTCCAGCCCGCCCAGGAGATCGGCGACCTCCTGCCGGGTGCGGTGCCACAGGGGTAGGCCCTCGGCAGCGCACAGCATGGCCTCGTGCCGGGCGTCCTGGGGCCGCAGGTCCGCAGCTGGGTGCGTGACGGATACACAGCTCCCGGGCGGCAGCCAGCCCCGCAGCGCGCCGAGCAGCGCGGCGACCGCATCGTCGCCGAGCAGGTGCAGCACCGCGTGCACCAACACCCCCACCGGCCGGCCCGGGACGAGGACCTCGGCAGCCTCGGGCGAGGACAGCACCGTCTCCGTCTGCCGGATGTCGGCCAGCAGGTGCGCGGTCACCGCAGGCCGTTGCGCGGTCATCAGGGCTCGGGCATGGGCGATGACATGAGGGTCGTGATCGACGTACAGGAACCGCACGCCGGGATGCCGGGCGGCGGCCGTCTCATGCAGGCTCTCCCCGTACGGCAGGCCGCACCCCAAGTCGAGGAACTGATCGATGCCCCGGTCGGCCATGAGCCGAACGGCTCGATGGCCGAAGGATCGGTTGATCTGCGCGGCCGTCTCCAGCCCCGGCGCGACCGCCAACAGCTCCGCGGCGAGGCGCCGGTCGCACTCGTAGTGGTCCTTCCCGCCCAGCAGCTGGTTGGACAGGCGGGCCGAACTGGAGCGGCTGGCCCAGTCGACTGGGAGGCTGTGGGGCGTGGACGCCGCGGAGGTGACCGTCGACAGGCGCGGTACGGGCGGGAGCACAGGTAACCCTTCGGATGCGGTGCGGTAGGCGGCTTCGAGGTGGGGGCCGTGGGTGAGGCCGTGGTCGGTGGGGCCGACCAGCCAGCCGCGGTCGCCGAGCCGGAACGGGTCGACGAAGCTGGGGTGGGGCAGCAGGACCAGGCGGCCGGGGGCGAGGACCTCTCCGTCCTCGGTGGTCCAGCCGTGCGCGGATCCCCTGGTGACGATGAACTCGGCGCCGGGCGGGCCGACGAGGACCGGGCCGAGGGATACGCAGGCGGCGCGCAGCAGGCGCACGGTCTCCATGGCCAGGGTGAGGGGGATGCGGACGACGTCCCAGGCGAGGCCGGAGGGGACTTCGGCGAGCGCGCCGCGGGCCCAGGCGGCGGTGACGGCGTCGGTGCGGCTAGCTCCGTGCAGCCAGTCCAGCGGCAGGTAGCCGTCGGTGGCGGCCGCGAGGACGGTGCGGTGGATCCGGTCTCCGAGGGTGCAGGGCGGGGCGGTCATCGTGCGGGCCTCCCCTCGGTTGGGATGTGCCGTAGCAGCCAGCGGCAGTCGAGCGCGAGGAGGAGGACCTGGTCGATGGCCGAGCGCAGGCCCGGGCCGAGTCCGCGGTCGAGCTGGGCGGCGGTGGTGGCGCGCCGGGCCGGGCCGGCGGTGCGGACGGTGGACAGCAGCAGCTGCAGGTGGCCGCGCAGGTAGGTCTCGAGGTCTACGAGTTCGTCGTAGCGGGGTGGCACCGTGTGGGCGGCCAGGGCCCGGTTGATCGTCGCGGTGATGGCGGTGACATCGACCGGAGCGGGGCCTCCGCTCGCGCAGGCAGGCGCGGGTGTGAGCGTGTCAGAAGCGGGTTGCACGAAAGCCCCCGAGCGTCGGTGATCGGTTCATCACCGAACGTACGGGGGCTGTGGTGAGGTGGGGGGTAGAACCTGTACCCCCTCGCGGAGAGGTACAGGTTGTACCCCTGTGTGATCACGCGGCGATGGGGAGGCCCAGATCTCGCCGCAGCGCCCGGGCGTCGTCGCGTACGACGGCCGGCCCGGTGTCGGCCAGTTCCGCGACCGCGCTGCGGGTGAACAGGTTGAACCGCGCGGTCTCCGGGCTCGCTCGGTGCGCTTTCTTCAGCAGGTGGACCACAGCGATCGGCTCGTTCTGCAGGCTGTAGGCCCTCGCGGTCTCGATCAGGTGAAACGAGCGGCGGGTGGCCGACGGCATGGAGGCGACGTCGATGCGGTCGGCGGTCTCTGTCGCTTCCCGGCTGCGGACGAGGTCGGTGTGCATGGTGATGGCGTAGGCGTCGACCATGCTCCGTCCGAAGATCAGGTAGGGGTGGGCGTAGGTGTCGCCGAGGCGGCGGGCGGCGTCGTTGGCCCGGTCCCAGTAGCGTTCGGCGTCGCCTCGTTTTCCGATCTTCGCGTAGGACAGGGCGGCGGCGAGCTGCAGCAGGCCCCACCGGGCGAGGTCTTCCCGGTCCCGGTCGGGGTTGAGGAGGTCGGCTGCTTGCATGGCCAGATCGACGCGGGCCTCGTGCCGCTCCCCGGCGTCGCGGAAGACGTGGTTCATGTACCAGGCCGCGCAGGCGATGGCGCGGGGACTGTCGGCGTCCTGGGCCGCGGCCATGGCCCGGTCGCCGGTGAGTATCACCAGCTCGGGCGCGGGCTGGAAGGATAGGAACAGCTGGGCGAGGTGGTAGGTCTCGGCCAGCGCGACCTGGACGCGGCGGCGGTCGGTGCCGCCGTAGACGCGGGCAGCGTGCTGCAAGTCGGCCAGCAGGTCCGGGAGGACCACGGCGATGCGGGTGCGGTGCCGGCCGGTGCCGTGCCACAGGGACCAGGCGTCGCGGACACGGCCGAGGAGGGACTCGACGGTCTCGGGCTGTTCGTCTGGGCTGGTGAACTGGTAGGTGGTCAGGGCCCCCTTGACGGCGGGGAGCGCGTCGTGGGCGGCCTTGGTGTAGGAGGAGGCGGTCAGGCGTTCTTCTCCGGTCAACTCTGCGAGGTCTTTCACTCCGAGGACGTCGGCGAGGCGCAGCAGCAGGGGCAGGCGGGGGACGCCGAGGCGTCCGGTCTCGATGGCCTTGACCCACTCGGCGGACCGGCCGACGAGGCCGCCGAGGACGGGGCGGGTCTGGCCCTGGCGTTCGCGGAGCCGGCGGACGCGCTGACCGAAGGTGAGGGCGCTGGTGTGGGCATGCTCAGGCATACTGGTACTCCGTTCTGACTCGACACCAGAACGGTACCCTCGCCCGGTGGTGGGGGTGCAGCACTCGGCTCCCGCCCAATTCAGGCGGGGGCCTTGCGCGTTCACAGAGGTTCTGGTCCGACGTGCCCGGCCAGCGGTCACGTCTGCGCGGCGGCGGGCACCTTGGCCGACAGCGAGCGGCGGCCCTTCGGTGCCGGCCGGGGCCCTGCTCGAACCGCTGGTCCGCGCCGACGCCGACGGCAACCTGTCCCACGCCGCCCTGGCACTGGCCCTCCCCCTGGTCGCCGAGGACCGGGACGGCACCCTCGCCGGTGCGCTGCTCGCGCTGCCGCCGGGAAACGGTGGTCCAGGCCGTGTGGGACACCGGCTATCCGCAGCACGCCCTGCTGGCGATGCTGAAGTACGCCAAGATCAAGGCACTCGCGGTCGCCGGGGACGCCCGGGGTCAAGGACTCGGGGCGGCCGGCCCTGCTCAAGCGCTGCGTCCAGGTGTACTGGCAGCTGGACTTCATGATGCTGTACGGGCAGTTCGACGCCGGCCGCGCCCTGGGGCCCTTCTACGCCCGCTCCGGCTTCACCGTGCTCCCGCCCGGCCGGACCACCGACATCGGATACGTCCTCACCGGCCGCCCGATCGGCTTGGGCGCCGGACCGGGGGAACAGCTCTTCTACTGCTGGAACAGGACCTGACCCCGCCCGCCCCTCTTCGGCCGGACGGCTCCTCGGGTCCTGATCACCGGCCCGCCCCGGCCGTACCTGCCGCAACCAGCCGCGGTGATCCGCCGCCCGCCGAACAGCTGCGTCACGGTGGTATGCGAGCCCGGCTCGGCCGACGGGCGGAAGCCGACCGAGACCGAACACACCGGTCCGCTGGTGCGATGACGGCTGGCTGCCAGGCGGCGGGAGACAGGGATGCGGGAGTGCGGCGGCGTCCGTCAGGGGAGGTTCAGCGATGCTGTGGCGGTGCCGTCCGGGGCGACGGTCAGCCCGTACCGGTCAACGCTCGGCCGACCGGCCGCTTCCCATGACCGGTGCGCGGCTTCCACCTCGTCCCACAGTCGGCGTGGCCCGTGTTGAGACACCCGGAAGGTGTCGGTCTGGTGGCCGTCGTAGTCGACGGTCGCCCAGGAGGTGGCGTCGTCGTCGGCCAGCCACAGCCGGGTGTGCGCCGCGTTGGTCTCGGTATCCCAGGAGTGCCACACATCCGGTACGGCCAGGCCAACCGCGAACAGGGCGTCAAGGTCGTTGCCGGCCACCGCCCAGGGCGAGATCGTGGTGTGGGAGACCTGCGGGACCTGCCCCGCGCGGAGCACGTCCCGACCCAGCTCGATGCCGGAGCGCTGGCCACGCATCACCATGTAGGAACCGAACGGCGCGAACGGGCCCGAGGCGCTGCCGTCCGGGTGCCGGGTCAGGGTAAGCGTGCCGTATCCCACCCATGCGGTGTTCCACGGGATGACGAGTCGGCCCCCAGGCCGGGTCTGCTCCAGCCAGGCGGGCGGTACCGCCCGCACCGCGCAGGTGGAGATGATCCGGTCGTACGGACTTCCTGCCGCCCAGCCCTGCGCGCCGTCCGCGCATCGCACGGTGGGGGCGTGTCCGGCCGCGGCGAGGTTCGTGCGGGCCTGGGCGGTCAGTTCCGAGTCGATCTCGACGGAGACCACACGCTCGCTGCCCAGTCGGGCCGACAGCAGCGCGGCGTGGAACCCGGTACCGGCGCCGATTTCCAGCACCCGCATCCCATCGCCGAGTTCGGCCTGCTCCAGCATCCGGATCATCGTGCTCGGCGCGGACGCCGACGAGGACGGCACCTGGTATCCGTCCTCCTCCTCGGTGAACTGGACGACCAGCGGCGCATCTGAGTACGCGGCCGCCCACCATCGCTCGGGATCGCTGCCGCGGTCGCACGGGGCGTAGCCGCCGTTGCCGTCCCGCAGCCACAGCACCTGCGGCAGGAACAGGTGTCTGGGGGCAGCGTGCAGCGCCTGTTGCCACTCTGCGGGCACCGGGTGCCCCAGCGCTTTGGTGATCTCGGCCGCCAGCCCGTCGTTCCTGCTGTTCGCCGGGGGCGACAGCGCGGTGTGCGCTGTCACTCCTCGTCCGATTCCGGCTGGGGCGGTGCAGGAGTCGGCTCCGCCGGAGGGATCGGACGGCCGGGCTGGTGGCCGTCGTCCCCGACTGGAGAGCGGTGCTTACCCATGAGGCGCCTCCCGATGGTCAGTCCGATCCTCCAGACCGTAACGTGACGGATAGCTCAAAGAGAGAAGCTTTCCGTGACTATGGCTGGAATCCGTCGTGAAGGTCGCGCGCCTTGAGCGGCCGGATCTCAGGCGGCATGAGAGGCGCTGTGGCCCCGGGGTTCTGGTCACGCGGCTAGGCACTGGTGTTCGCGCTGTCCTGGAGAAGCCGCAGGACTTCGTCCCGCAGGCCGGGCGCGGCTGTGATGGTGGCCGTCGATGTCATCTCGTGCGGTCGGCCGGCAGTGTCCATGGTGTGGGCGCCGGCTTCGCGGGCGATGGCGATGCCAGCGGCCGTGTCCCAGGGGTGGTTGCTCAGGGCGATGCTCGCGTCGAGCCGGCCTGAGGCTACCCACGCCAGGTCGATGGCGGCGGAGCCGAGCATGCGTACGCGTAGGGCGCGTTCCGCGAGCAGTTGGGTGATCTTCAAGCGCTGCCGGTTGTGCTCCGCGGCCCTCTCGCCGACGGCGTAGTCGCCGACTGCCACGATGGCCTCGTGTAGCCGGGTTGTGCGGCTGGGGTGGATGCGCTGTCCAAAGCGGTAGGCGCCTTGGCCTTCGGCGGCTTGGTAGCGGTCTTGGAGGAAGGGCAGGTCGATCACGCCGAGGACGGCTGTGTCGTTGCGGAGAAGTCCGAGGGAGATGCCGCACAGCGGGATGCCGCTGACGAGGTTGGCGGTTCCGTCGATCGGGTCAAGGGACCAGGTGAGGTTGCCGAGGCGCTGGCCGCCCTGTTCTTCTCCCAGGAACCCGATCTCGGGAGTCTCGGTGTGCAGGAAGGTCCGCACTCGCTCCTCCACCGCCAGGTCGAGTTCCGAGACCATGTCCCGGTCGCCTTTGGCGGTCACCGTGCCGACCGCCTTCTGCGAGACGACCGCAGCGGCCTGGTCGACGGCCTGGCTGGCGATGTCCAGCAGTGCGCGCAGGTCGGTCACTGGTCAAGCCGCCTTTCCCAGAGCGTTGAGAAGATCTGGTCGAAGGTGGCGTACAGGCCGCCTGACACTCGGCGCTTGCGGATGAGGAAGGTAGGGGAGTCGACACCGCGGACGTCCGGCAGGTAGGGCTGCGCTACGCAGAGCTGGCCGTCGATGAGGAGCACGTTGAAGCGAATCGGCTCGTCGTACACGCCGATCTCGAGCCTGCCCTGCGCAGCGGGGGAGAGCCGGTCGTAGACCCGTTCCTGCAGGATGGTCAGGTTCATGGCCGTGAGCGCGGAGAGTCGGCCCGCGGGGTAGCCCTCCTCTTTCTCGCGTTCTGCGATGTAGCGGCCGTCCGGCTTGAGGAAGAGACAGCGCAGGCTCGTCCCGCTCTCGATGATCTCTCTGAGCCGGGCTTCGGAGTAGGTCTGGCACAGAAGGTTCAGGCTGAGGCCGCAGGCCCGGATCTCGCGTGCGTCGTCCAGCAGCTCGGATGGTGACAGCTTCGCCTGGAACTCGGAGCGGCTGGCGAAGACGCCTGCGAGGTCAGCGAACTGGTCGCCCACGATCTGGGTGAGCGCATCGTGCGGTTCGCCATCGGTCAGGCTCCTCGGCGTCTGCCGGACGATCAGTTCCGCTGCTACGAGTACGTCGCCGGGCGGTACGGAGTCGGTCTCCCAGGCCCTGACCGTGTCGGGTCTGACCGGCCAGCCCAGCATGGTCGACAGCAGGTGCGCGAAGTCCTCGTAGGACAGGCCCTTGGCCGCCCGGGCCTGGGCCAGTTGTCCACGCGCGATGCTCTGCAGGTCGGGCCGGTAGGTCTGGCGGCCGTGGAGCGGGACGACGGCTGCGTTTTCGGATGACAAGGACGAGTCCCCCTGGCTCGGAAGGCCGGCTACGCGCCGGCGGCCTGGTCGCCGTGCGTGTCGGTGGCAGCGGGCTGGATGTGGTGCGGGTA
The DNA here is from genome assembly GCF_043660855.1 of Streptomyces shinuiensis. Classification (NCBI taxonomy): domain Bacteria; kingdom Bacillati; phylum Actinomycetota; class Actinomycetes; order Kitasatosporales; family Streptomycetaceae; genus Streptomyces; species Streptomyces shinuiensis. Next base: position 22,879 of record NZ_JBIHML010000004.1, read on the forward strand.
CGGCTGGCCCGTGCGCCCGTACAGATCGATGAGATGGGCCTGCAAGGACGCCACGTGCTTCTTCATCTCATTAAGTTCGGCCCGCAGCGCGGCGACTCCGTCGGCGTTGGTGGTTTCCAGCTCGCCGACTCGCCGCTCCAGGTTGGCGAAGCCCTCGGCGAGACGCTCCAGGGTCGCCTGCTCACCGCGGGCTGTGTCGGGCTTGGCGTGGACGAAGACACCCTTGCCGGACTGGCCGTACAGCAGGCCCTCACTGCGGAGCTCGTTGACCGCACGGCGCACCACCGTGACCGAGACGCCGTACTCCTCCTGCAACTTGCTCGTCGACGGAATGGGCTCCCCGACCTTCAGCTCGCCGTCCGCGATCTTCCTGTGCAGGTCGTCCCGGACTCTGCGGTACTCGGGCTGGCCGAGAGTCTCGCCCACTGTGCGCCTTTCTAGTGCGTGGTCCTTGTGCACATGGATGTGCAAGCTGCATCTAGTGCAGCACACGCGACACGGCCCTACCAGCCGAACGGACTGTTCCGCCATCAGATTCCTCCTTGACAACCTTGTGCACATGGTTGAACCTTGTGCACAAGGTAGCTCATGGTTCGGCTCGCCACCGAACCAGCGCCACCGAGGAGACGGCCGCCAAGCCAACTCCGCATCGGGAGCGGGCAAGGCCCCGCCCTACGCCCCGGCCAACCGCCGGGGCGGCTATCCGCCCGGAGGGCCCCAGCCACGGCCGGGGCCTGAAGGAAGCGGCCGCACCTTGAAAACTCCACAGCGTGATCCACCGCATCACGACGGCCGCGAACACCGGCCCAGGCGAGTGGAGACCAGCCGGCCGAGAAAGGCACCCGCCTACGACGTATCGCGCAACCGGCTTGAAAGAACGGTGCGGCATACCTTCTGCTGCCACGACCGCCTGGGACTGGCCTCCCTGGGCGCGAGCGGCCCGCGCCGACTGAGGTCAACGCGCGCTGGAAACGCGCACCGGTTCACCAGTAACCGCGGTCGCCGACGCCTGCCCTGGCGGAGGGCGCCGACGGCCGCGGCCACTCGTGACACCCCAGACCGCCAGACCCTGCACAGCCCCAACGGCGACAGCCCCGGGAGGCACCCCGGGGCCGCTGTCGGTCGACCCCATCGCGAGAGAGGACCCCGCCCGTGACCTCCAGCATGGCATCCGCCCAGCTGAACACCGCACAGGACGACGACACACCGCACGACCCGACCATTGAGGAAGCGCTGCGCCGCGTGCTCGCCGGCAAGAGCGGAGGTGCGCGGTGACCAACCCGACGGCGTACGGAACCGGACCCATGGTCACCGAGCAGCCGAAACCGCAGCATGACGGCCTCGACCTGGAGATGCAGATACGCGCGGGCACGCTCTTGGCGCATATGGCCGTCGGGCCCGAGGTCCTCAGCGGTCTCCGCGCTGCCACCGTCCAGGTCCTGCAGGACGCCGGTATCGACGCAGAGACCGCGCACACCGCGCAGTTGGTTCTCTCCGAACTCGTCGGCAACGCCGTGCGGGCCTGCGGCGACGGCGCTCCGCTCATCGTCGAGGTCCGCGCCGACACCGGCCGTGTCAGCGTCAGCGTGACCGACCCCGACCCCGACCACCTGCCCCGGCCCGGCGCGGCCCGGCTGGACAGCGCGGACGCGGAGTCCGGTCGGGGCCTGTCCATCGTTGGCCTGCTGTGCGAATACATCGACACCGACATCATCGCCGTCGGCAAGCGGGTCCGCTGCCTGATCGCCTCCTAGCCGTTCCCCAAGGCCGGGGCGGGAGAGGCAGGTCAACCGCAGCCAGCGGCCGCGATCACCGGCTTCCGCCCCACCTGGGACACCAGCACCACCCACCGCCGATCCCTCGCTGTGAATGAAAGGCACTCTCATGGACTTCCGCCACCGAGCCTCGTGCCGGAAAGAGGACCCCGAGCTCTTCTTCCCCATCGGCAACACCGGCCCCGCGCTGCTGCAGATCGGGGGGGGGCCAAGGCCGTCTGCCGCCGCTGCCCCGTGATGGAGACCTGCCTGCAGTGGGCCTTCGACCACGGCCAGGACCACGGCGTATGGGGTGGCCTGTCCGAGGACGAGCGCCGCGTCATGCGCCACCGCGCCGCCCGCCGGCGGGCCCGGAACGCCTCGGCCTGACCGGCCCCGCCCACATCGGAACCCCGAACAGAAGGAACATCTCCGCATGAGCATCATCGGCCGGTTCACCTCGCCGCTTCGGCGCATCGACACCGACCCCGACGACCTGGTCCTCGAGGCTTACCAGCTGCTGCAGGAGATCCCCCAGCACCGGGGAGTCTGGCAGGCGATGAACGCGCTCAGCAGCGAAGCCACCGCCAAGACCCTGCTCGCCATCTACCTGCGCGAGCACCGCGGCTGACAACTGCCCACCTTCTCCAAGGGGCGTGCGCACCAGGCACCGCGCTGCACCACCACAAGAGAAAGAGGCCCCGGGCAAGGGGGCCTCTTCTTGTTCCTGTTCGCGACCGCTGTGAAGGAGCGAATCGCATGCTCAACGCTACCAGCGGAGGTGCCCAGTGAGCGCCGCCGCAGCCACTCCCGACCTGAGCGAGCAAGCACCCGAGGTATCCCCCTCACACGGTCCGCTCGCACCGTTGCTGGCGACGCTCATCGCGCTGGTTGCCGCGGTGCTCGCCCTCGTCGACCTCTTCGCCAACGGGATCGGCGAGACCCTCGTCCACCTGACCGTCGCTCTGGTTGTCTTCGGCGCCGTCCGCCTCTGCGTCGGCCTCGCTCTCGATCCCTACCGCCCACCTCTGCCCGACGACGTCCCGGAGAGCAGTTCATGAGTACCCCCGTCGACATCCGCCCGCCGGAGACCGGCGAGCACCCGCAGCACCGAGCCGCCGCCCGGGCCACCACCGATGTCGCCGAGTACCAGGAGCCGGCCGAGGAGATCGCTGCCGACGACTGGCAGTCGGCGCCGGCTGCTCGCGCGTACGCCCGCTGGGAGATCGCCCTGGCGGTCTTCGGCGTCCTTGTGGGCACCGGCGTTGCCACCATCGGCCTCTACAGCAGCTTCGGCGCTCTCTACACCAAGGCCGCCCTGCCGGCCGAGGAGGGCGGCTGGGAGTGGTCCGACCCGTGGATCCTGCCCGTCGGCATCGACGCGAGCATCCTCGCCTTCGGCATCGTCAACCTGCTGCTGATCCGCGCCAGGAAGAAGCTGTGGTGGGTCAAGTGGGTCCCGCGCGGCGGGACCGTCGTCACGATCTACCTGAACTGGGAGGCGGCCAACACTCTCCCCGCTCAGATCGGGCACGCGGCACTCGCCGCTCTGTGGGTGGTCTTCAGCGAGATCGCGGCACACCTGTACGCCGCGCACATCGGCGCGGCCGACGGCGTGCGCCGCATGGACAAGATCCGGCTGGAGCGCTGGGTCCTCGCGCCGTTCACGACGTATCGGATCTGGCGCCTGATGCGGCTGGATGAGATCACCTCCTACGCGCAGGCGCTCGCCCTCCACAAGAGCTGGCTGGTGTACCGGCAGCGCCTGGCCGCGAAGTACGGGACCCGCTGGTGGCGCCATAAGGCCTCTCAGGAGGAACTCGCTCCGTTTCAACTGGCCCGGGTCGGACTTTCAGTCGAGGAGGCGCTCGCGCAGCCGCTGCTCGAAGAAGTACGTGAGCAGCAGCGCCAGGCCGACGCGGCGTTTCAGCGGGCCGAAGCGGCGATTCAGCAGGTCGACGCCGACGTTCAGATCCGCAACGCGCAGATCCAAGCGGAGGTCCGCCGTATCCAGGCGGAGGGCGAACTGGAGATCGCCAAGACGGCCGCCGAACAGGCTGCCCGAGCCGAGATTCAGAAGGCCGAGGCGGCCTTTCAACTGGCCGAGGCCGAGCGTCAGGCCGACCTCGAACTCGTTCAAGAGCGTGCCCAGGCCCGAGCCCAGGAACTGGCCGCCGAGGCCGACAAGCGCCAGGCGCTGGCCACCATCGAGGCGGAGAAGGCGCAGGCTAAGTGGCAGGTGGAGCAGCAGCGACTGATCAACGAGGCCCGCGAGGAAGAGCGTCGGATGGCGCTTGAAAACCGACTCCGGGCCGCCCAGGAGGAGGCCGATCTGAAGGCGGCCACCGCCCGCCAGGAGCGCCAGGTCGACGAGGACGAGAAGGCCCGTGCGCAGGCGGCCGAGGAGGCCGCTGAACACCGTGCCCGAGCCGCTGAACAGGAAGCGAAGGCGCTGAAGGCCGACGAGGAGGCGCAGCGCGCCCGCGAGGAGATCGCTGCCTCGCAGCTGCGGGAAGCCCAAGCGGCCAAGGAGGCTGCTGAACACCGCGCCCGCGCCGCTGAATACGAGGCCCGTGCCTCTGAAGCCGCGTCCTGGGCCAAGATGTCGCCGGCCGAGTGGCAGGCCCACCGCGTCGCGGCGATGATCCAGGCCCGCGGCGCCGACGGAGTCAAGGTCGAGATGGTCGCTGAGGAGTTCGGCGTGTCCACCGGCACCGCGCACAACCGCATCCAGCGTGCCCAGGAGCTCTTGGCCGACCCCCAGGCCCGGGAACTCCTGCCTGCCCTGGCATAAGCGGAACCGCACCACCTGACCTGGTCAGCACCCCGGCGCGACCGCTCGCCTCCCTGCCGCCCGCGGGGAGGCGAGCGCCTCTGCCAGGCCGCCGACGAGCGGTGGGGAAGCCGGGCAGTACGGTGCGGCGCAGCGCTTCATCACCCAGCCGGAACGCCTGCAAGCCCTCCCCAAGCCCCACTACGGAAAGTAGCGGTGAGGCGAGGCGACGCGACGCGACGCACGTGGATAGACCCCCTCCGCCCCCACTTTCTGGCCCCTCATCAGGGATTCCGGGGGTGCTTCCTGTTACCTCGCCTCGCCTCGCCGCTACTTTCCGCTACTTAAAGTGAGGAGATTCGTCGTGGCAGACACCGCGACCACCGAGCCCGAGAGCGCCTCGGCGCCTCCTTCCCCCAACGCCTCCACAACGGAGGAGCACCTCCTTCAGCCCGCCTCGCAAGAGCCTGAGCAGCCGATCGCCGAGCCCCGGGCAGAACGGCGCGGCAGGCCTCGAGCGGTGCCACTGATCATCCACGGAGCGAACGCAACCGGAATCGCCATAGGGGCCGCCTACACGGCTGCGGGCGTGCCGGGACTCGTCGCCGCCACTCTGGCCGGGGGAGCGATCGGCGCCGCGACTTTGACCGGCCGCAAGCGGCACGGTGCGGGGACGGCCGGGCGCAGGGCCGCTGCCCATACGGCCGCCAACCGATCCCCGGGCTCGGGCCTGCGGCACTCTGGCGGCACTAGACGGACCGGCAGCGGGAGCAGAGGCGGTGCGCTGACCGGCCGGGGAAGCCGCTCGGGCACCGGCGGGTCGAGCCGCCCGCGCGGGACCACCGGGGAGACCAGCGGCAGTGGGCGTCGGCGGGGAGCGGGCCGCCACACCGCTCCCCGCCCGTCGCCTGGCGGTGCGGGCCAGGCTGGCAAGGGCTCTCGCGGGCCGGCCCCCGGTACGAAGGGCTCCGACAAGGGGCCCCGTGGCGTGGGTTCGAACTCCGCCAAGCGGCCTGGTGCCGCCTCCTCCAAGAGGGGCAGGGCGTGGCAGACTCTGCGAAGGTGGGCGAACAAGGCCTGGCGTGGACACGGCGCGAGCAGCTCCGACGGCACCTCCGGCACCGGCACAGCGGCCGGGGCGGGAACCGGTAGCTCCGGCTCGAACACCGCGCACGGCGGCCGCGGCCGGCGGCTGTGGCAGCGTGTCCACGACGCCGGCGGGCGGCTGCGCCGACGCATCGGTCGGTTCGCCGCCGCAGACGGCGCCCAGGGCAACCGCGCGGGTGGCCGTCTTCACCGGCTGCGTCGTCTGGCGGCCCGCAAGCTGGGGCACTGGGCACGCTGCGCCGGTGCGGGCTTTCTGGCTGTGCTCGGCGGTCTGCTGACACTCCCGCTTGGCATCACCTGGGGCTCGCTGCGCCTGCTCACCAAACACCGCAACTCGCTCGGCGGCTTCGCCTTCCCGGTGCGCATCGCCGGACGCATCTGGCGGTTCTTCGTCCGCCGCTCCAAGGCCCGGCACGACAACGAGGCCCAGGCGGACGCCCTGACTCTGACCGTCAACGACCCCCGAAAGGACTCCGATCCCGTGAGTGGATCCGCTCTCGTCGCCGGCACCGCGGTGCTGGACGGCAAGAACAGCAAGTTCGCCCTCGCCATGAACGCGGCCCGCGACGGCTACACCGGCTTCCAGCCGCATCACATGACGCAGGTCGCCGCCGAGTACGCGGGCCTGCCCAACGGCATCCGGGCCGTAGCCGAGGCGGTCCGCTACATGGCCGTCTCCGCGGACGAGAAGATGCCCTGCTCGAAGCGGGCCATCGCCAAGCTCACCGAGACCTACTCGGTTCTGCTGACCACCGCCCGCCGCAGCGAGGACATGGTCACGCTCTTCCGGACCGCGCACGGATTCGATATCCAGCGCCTCCGCGACCCGCGCACCAACGAGTGGATGTGGAACGTGACCCCCACGGGTGTCGACGCCCCCGAAGGAGCCATGTACCTGCCCGGCCGCCTGGAGGCCGGATGCGTCCTCATGGGCGTGCTCTACCGCTCCTACCAGCCGGTGCACATGATGCAGGCCGGGTCTGAGTTCCAGGGCATCGGCTACGGCCTGACCGCCCTGGCCGAGGCCGTCGGCGTCCTGCACCAGCGCACCCGTGACCTCTACCCGGTCGACGACCGCGTCACGAACGAGATCGGCGTCATCACCGGCAACCTCCGGGCCGCCGCGGACTTCGCCGCCATGGCCGCGACCCTGTTCGTGGAGGACCACCACCAGGAGATCAGCCACAACACCCACCCCCGCAAGGGTCCCGCCGCCGAGTCGATGTGGAACACCTCCCGCTGACCCGCCGCCTGGCCCCGCGCCCGCAGGCGCCTCTCACCCACAGGTGCGGGGCGCCTGCGGCTTCCCCGTACCCGCCCCGTGTGGATCTGGATGGAGAACTTGATGTCGATGCGTCACTGGGACTGGTCGAAGCCCAGCGGCGGCCACCCTGCCCTCCTCGGCTACGCCACCGAAACGGCAGCGTCGATGGTGATGCTCGCCCCCCTCACCGGCCTGCCGTGGCAGGCCGCCGCTATCACGCTGTCCAGCGCCGCACTGGCCGGCTCCGCGTACGACGCTCGACACGGCACCACGGCGGGCACCATCGCCACCCGTGCCCTGACCTGGATCACCTCGGCCGCCTGGAGCTCGTGGGCGCTGGCCACCGCGCCGCTGTCCATCACCGGCTGGGCCACCGGACTCGGGCTCGGCGCAGTCGGCCTCGCCCTCAACGCGAGCGCCACTACGAGCGAGAACAGCCGCAAGGAGCGCAAGGCGCTACTGAGGCTGCGCCGCGAGTCCGTCGGCATCCTGCGCGACTGGGAGGACCGTCTCGCCCGCGTTGCCCGGATCGAGGGGAGTCAGGGCGTCGACGTGGTGCACTGGCCAGGAAAGGTCGGCTACACCGTCGAGATCAACCTCCCCGCCGGCGGGACGACCGCCGACGACCTGGGCGGATACGGCCCCAAGTTCGCCGCGGACATGCGGCTCCCGGACGGCTGCGGAGTGGAGATCTTCCCCGGCGCCAACCGCGGCACGGTTCTCATCGAGGTCACCCTCAAGGACGTGATGTCCCAGGACATCCGCTACCCGGAGGACTTCAGCGAGCTCACCATCACCGAGCGCTTCCCCATAGGCGTTCACCGCAACGGCGACTTCGCGCTGGGCGCCCTGTGCAACGACTGCGGCATCCTCATCGGCGAGACCGACGCCGGCAAGACCAACCAGCTCCGTGTCGTCACCGCCCAGCTCGCCCGCATGCCCGACGTGCTGATCTGGGCGATCGACACCACCGGCGGCGGCGTCGCCCTGCCCTGGATCACCCCGTGGGCCACGGAAGGCACCGCAGAGGCGCCCATCGTCGACTGGATCGCCCACAACGAGGACGAGGCCCGCCTGATGTGCACGATGGCCATCGAGGGCACCGCCGCACGCAAGGCCGGCTACCAGCAGCTGATGCGAGAGAAGAAGTCCGACAACAAGCTCCCCGTCAGCCACGAGATCCCCGCCATCGTCCTCCTCGTCGACGAAACCGCCTCCCTGCCCCACGACATCAAGGAGATGCTCGACCGGATCATCAACGAAGGCCGCGCCATGCGCATCCGCGTCCTCATCTGCGGCCTGCGCGCCACCCAGGACGTCATCACCGCCGCCATGAAACTCCAGGCCAAATGGCGCGTCGGCATGACCGTCTCCGACCCTGAGGAACTCGCCTACCTCTTCCCCGGCTACGTCAAGATCGATCCGAAGGACGCCCCGGTCGCCGGATCGGGCTGGAACCTGCACACCCGGCTCGGACCGAAGAAGCCCACCCCCTTCAAGGGCTGGCACATCTACGACGAGCTCACTGACAGGGTCTGCGCCGCCACGGCCGCCCGACGCCCCAAGCTCGATGCCATCACCCTCGACGTCCCCAGCGCAGCGGCCTACCCGGGCCGCTGGGCGCGCACCCTGCCCGTGCTGTACAAGGGGCAACAGCTCACCGAGGCTGCGCAGCGCGCCGTCGAAGAGGCCGGCGAGATCGTCGAGACCGCGTCTTTGCTGGCCGAGCACCATCCCGCACCGGGCCCGGCCAGCAGCACCCCGGCAGCCGCCGCGCCGCAGGGGTACGAAGGGTTCGGTGGCGCCGCTGAACTCTTCGCCGCAGTCGAGGCGTCCATCAACGGCACCACCCCCACGCCGCAGTCCACCGGTACATCGTCCACGGGTCCCGGGCCGGTCCCGGCGGCCGCCGTGCCGCGGCCGACCCGGCCGCTGGATGTCCGGCAGCTGGGGTGGGAACTCCTCGTCGCCGCCGGAAGCGATGGCTACGCGCCCAAGGAACTGCACACCGCCCTCACCCAGGCCGTGCACAAGACGGCCGGCGAGAACGCCAGCGTGCCGGCCCCGCGGACGGTCGGCGGCTGGCTGTCCAACTGGGCGAAGGAGGGCAAGGCACTCGCCGACACCTCCGGGCAGTACACCCGCTACTTCGCCCGCACCGAGCCCTCCGCAGCCACCGCACCGTCGAACTCGGAGGAACTGCCCGACGGAGTCGACGAGACCCTGGTCCTCACCGCCGCCGAGCTGCTGGTCTCCACGCAGTTCGGTTCGGCGGCCATGCTGCAGCGCAAGCTGCGCATCGGCTTCGCCGCCGCCGAGAACCTCATGGAGCACCTGTACCGTCGCGGCATCGTCGGTCCGGCGGACGGCTCCAAGGCACGGCAGGTCCTGGTGAAGCAGCAGGACCTGCCGGAGACCATCAGTAAGCTCTCTGCCGACCTCGGCGTCGCCGAGACGGACCTGGCCTCCCTCGGGCTGGCTTCCGTCAGCGCCGCCGCTGCAGGGGAGTGATACGACAGTGGAAACCGCAGACGAGGAGATCGCGCGCCTCGAAGCCGAACGGCACCGCTACAGCATGACCTTCGCCAACACCTCCGAGGCGGACACCGTCACCCGCGCCCACCTTCAGCAGGAGATGGACCGGCGGACGGCCCGGATCAGGGAACTGCAAGAACGGCGGCCGCTCGGCTTCTTCGCCCGGTCGGCTCTGCGCGCCGTCGCGGCCGGCGCCGCGTGGGCCGCGTTCGAGGTTGGGCCGGGGTGGGCCAAGGCCCTTCTCGGAGCCTTCGCGCTGCTCCTCGCCTTCCTCTCCCTGGGGTAAGCCCCACCTGTCCAGCGGCCGATGCGGCCGCCTCCACAGACCCGCTCGGCCGAAGCCGGGCGGGTTTTCCGTCTGCCCATACCCTCAAGGAGCCCGCCGTGGAGACCCGCGACCTCACCGTCCCCGACCCGCAGACCACCTTCGGCGCCCGGTTGGCCGAGTCCAGTTCTGCCAGCGGCCTTCCGTACACGGAACTCCAGCGCATCGCGCAACTCTTCGCGGAAGAGCACCTGCGCACCGGCCAGACGCTGCCTGCCCCGCATCCACTGGTAGCACCGGAGACGGCTCGGGCACTGCCGGATGAGCAGTATCTGGACCGTGTCCGCGACCTGATCGCGCAGGAGGCACGCCTCTTGCGCATGCGTGCCGCGCCCGCGCAGGAGGCGCAGTGCCCCGCACTCACCCACTCCGCCCCGCCGCGGCCGGAAAGGGCGACCGCCCCGGCGTTTGTCTGGAAGTACAGCGCCATCACCTTGTCGACCGGCGGCGGCATCGCCCTGGCTGGCTACGGCGTCGGCGCCGCTGCCCCGGGCCTGTCCGTCCTCGACGATGTCCTCGCTGCCGCTGGCCAGGTCGTGATGGGCGTCACGGCGCTCGTGGTCGTCCTGTGCCTGGCACTGTGCGCCAAGCCGTCGCAGAAGGCCGCGAGCGGCACAGTCGTCAGTATCGGCAAGGCCGTCTTCAAACGGAACCGGTTCAACGGCTGAGGCCGGATGCCTCGCCCCGGCTTCCGACGTGGCGCGCCGGGCGCGGGCCAGGCCGCCTGGCCCCACCACACCCGAGGAGATGCACCGGCGGCCCACCCCCTGAGAGTTGAGCCCGCAGCACCTGGCCAGCGGCCGATGAAGCGCCCGAAACGGCCGCCAGCGTGCAGGTTCGGCCGCCTCGGAGCGCTACCCCTTCCCCCTCCCAGAGCGCAACTGACAGAAGAAGGAGCCCCACCATCATGAACGCATCCGTACGCCGCGCCGCCCTCACCGTCGCCGACTCGGCGATCGAAGGCGCTGACATGGCCACCGTCCTGGCCGGCGGTGCCATCGGCGCCTGGACGGGTTACACCTACTACCCCGAGACCTGGTCCAGCGACTGGCGCCTCGTGGCCACCGGGGCCATCGCGGTCATCGGCGCCATCACCGTCAACGGCCTGACCGACCTGATCTTCGCACCGCTGCGCCGCCTGCTCGCCAAGGCCAACTCCACTGCCCGGAGCGCGTCCGCCCACTCTGCCTCGCAGGTCCCGGCCACCTTGGACGAGGGGCTGGCTCAAGTGATCCGCGCCACCGAGGACGACGCCGCACGCCGCGCCGCCAGCGCCGCGTTCCGCATCGGCCAGGGTGGCTTCCTGCAGGACGAGGGCCGCTGGCGCGGCTACGAGAACGGTGAGGCTTCCTTCTACCTCGCCCCCGGCGTCTGGCTTCACTACCGGGCCGAGCAGGGCCAGTACAGCCGCGAGCACAGCTTCACGCTGCTCACTGGTGACGGTGACCAGCCGGTGGCCATCACCGGCATCGACCAGATCCGCCACCACATCGCCGCCCGCGCCGTCGGCCTCCCGGCCGCCGCCGCGACTGTGACCGCCGAGGGAGCCGACGACCTCACCGGCCTGCACACGGTCTGACGGACAGCCCGTGTCGCCCCGGCCCGCCCCAGCCGGGGCGGCACGGTGGTCAATCAGATCCTCTTGCCAGGCCGGGAGGGCACCCCGCCCGTGGAAGTCCAAAGCCTCCAGAGGCCGGTCCGAGCCAGCGAAATCTATCCACAGCGCGGACGACTTAGCGTCGACTCGGAGCCCATACGCACGGGTGCACCGATCGGCGGTCATCTTCCGTACACCCGCCCATCGTGCGTGCCCGCGCCGCCAGTGACCGTTCAAGCCGGCCCTGAACCGGCCGGTAACACGACCTGCTGCGCCCGCCGAAGTGGCGGAAGCAGCGACGAGGAACTCTATGTGCTTCATCTGCCGCGTTCTCATCGCTCGCGCGCTTGTGCGCATCACCATGCGGCTTGTGCTCTACGGCCTAGGAGCCGCACTCCTGGCCGCGCTGATCGCACCCGCGCGCGCGGTCCTCCTCGCAGCTCGAGACGGCCTCGCCGCTCTTGGGCCGGGAGGCCTGGCCGTAGCCGCCACCGCAGCCGTGATGCTCTGGTTCGGCGTGGTGCTTGCCCGCCGGCGCGAGAGGTAGGCCTCGTGGCCGACCGCTCCGACAAGCCCACCGGCGGTACGCCACTGCGGTGCCAGTGGGTGCACGAACCCGACGGAACCCGCTGGCTCGTCCCAGGCTGTATGGCGCGCATGCACGACCCCGACGCCGACTCCTGCGACTGCCCCACCCTGGCCGATGAACTGGCCACCGCTCGCTCCGAACGTGACACAGCCCGGCGGCACTACCAAGGTCTGCGGGAATGGACGGACAGCATCATCACCACTGTCCACGCCCACCCCGACGGCAGGCAGATCATGAGAGAAGCGGCCGGACGAGTCACTGGACGGAACGCGGCGACCGGCTCGCGCAACGGCCGCATCACCAAGGCCTGAACCCCGGATGGACGGCCTACCAGGGCCATCCTCACCAGGGCTTCAGACTCATTGCCCCCGCCACCCGCCCCTTCCTCGGGAGAGCCCTCCTTGCTTGGTCACATCGACCCTCTGTCCCTGTTTCTGGCTGCCAGCATCCTCGCCACAGCCTGCCTCGCCATCGGAATCGCGGTGAAGCGATGACCTCCAGCGCCCTGTCCACCCCCGGCTGGAATCCTCGTCTGCGCTGTGGGCCCGGCCGGAGCCGGTAAGTCCGCGCTCTCCCGGCGCCTCCCGCTCAGCGCTGCGGTCTGCCTCGACGAACTGCGCCAACACCTGGCCGGCACCGCCGGCGACCAGGCGTGACTCTGCAGGCCATCCAGCTTCAGGACCTGATCGTCACCACCCACCTGCAGTGCGGCCTGACGACCTACCTCGCCTAGGAGAACTGCCATGGACAGCCAGAACAAGCGGTCCCGTCGGAGCCGACAGGCCGTGAATCGCCTTCTCGGACCGATCCTGCCCACACCCCTTCACAACGCGCTCCTCAGAAGGCGGACGGGGTCCGGCAAGACCTCCGAACTCCCCCTCACTCACACCCAGCTCGACGCCTCCGGCATCCCGTACGAAGAGCGCGGCATCGGCACCGGAACGGTGGCCTTCCACCTCCGGCCTGCGGACAGCACGCCCAGCGCATCTCCCCCGCCCGCGGCCCCGTCACGCTCGTCCGGGCCGCGCCCTCTGGAGCCGTACGAGCTGGCCGCTTGGCGCTGCCCGCACGACGACTGCGGCCGGACGGCTTCGGCCGGCACCCATCACTGGGACGACCGCGGTCCACATCAGCTGCTGAGCAATCACGTGCCCCAGTGCCCGGCCGGACATCACTGGCGCAACAGCACCGACGGTGGTTGACGTACCACTTCTCCGCGCACATCCGCCTCGCTGCCCGATGAACCCGCTGGCAGCCCGCCCACAGAACAGCACCTCTCACATGCCGCACAGCAAGGCGGCTGCCTTCGCTGCTCTCGTCGACACCACCCAGGCCACCACGAGGTGAGCAACCAGATGGCCGCCGGACCGCAGTCGCCACCTCGCGTCCCGCCTCACCGAGGAGAAAGAACCAGATGCTGCACAATCCGTCCATCCGCTGCGCGCAGTGCCATGGGGCCGACCTGGTCGGCGTCCTCACCCACCGCTCCGACGGCAGCACCGACGTCTCGACGCTGACCTGCACTTTCTGCGGCCTCTGCTGGGAGGCTTCCGACACGCCAGCGTGCGACGGACCGAGCTATGAACAGGCCTACCCCTCCTCTAGCGTGCCGGACCTGACGGACGAGGAACTGGCGCTGCTGCTCCTGGCCGAGGACATCAAGGAACGCTCCACCGCCGCGCTTGCTGGCCGCGGCCCCGCCGTCGACAGCAGCGAGCACCGAGACTTCCTCCTGCGCAAAGCCGCCTACCTGGACCGTGCCGCGCACAAGGTCGAACTCGGCTGGTTCTGCCGCAGGTACACCACCGAGAGCGCCGACGACGCCGGCGCGAAGGCTGCGCACGCCGCCGACGAGCTCCTCCGATTCGACAGCCGCCACCAGGGCGCCTACACCCTCGGGCCGATCAGCGCCGACTCTCGGTCCTGGGGTGGCGTCGGAGAGGCGCGGGCCTACGTCCGGCAGGAGTATCTCGCCTGGCGACTGGCCGAGGAGGCCGAGACCGACCAAGTGGAGTTCCGGCCGCACCGCGGCGGCACCGGCGAGCTGTTCGATGCGGGGGGCCGACCGCTGTGAGACGACACCACACCGAGGCACGCGACGAGACCGCCGCATGGCGGGCCGTGGCCCGCGAAAGTCTGCAGGCCTTCGACCTGATCTTCATGCCGCGCGCGTACGGCCTCCAGCCCCAGGACGGCGCACGCCGCGCGGCCGACCACCTTAGGGCCGGGCAGGCGCTGATGCAGCCCATCATCGACCGGTACGTCACGGCCGCCCGCACCCCGATGGGAAGGGCATGGCGGCGACGCGCCGCGATGCGCGGTGCGTACGTGCGCGCCTTCGAAGAAGCTCTGGCCCATGCTCTGGCCCGTAGCGCCGACGCGCCCGAACCAGCCTGGCCCCGGCTCTACAACCGCGGAAGCCTCCCGCTGATCCACCGGCACACCGGCGACCGCTGCACCCTGGGGGAAGAATCACGATGACCACTCTTCCACTTGGTACGGTCTTCGAGTCCGCGTTCGAGAGCGATTCCATCTGGGGAGGCAGCGATCTGCATCCCGATCTCGGCGCGGCACAGCAGGAAGTGCGGGATGCACATCGGGACGGATCCCCTCCCGCAGGGGACTCCGACGGTCTGATGTGACAGCCGGTGGCACCAGCTAGCTGGGAATTGACGGAGAGTTGCCCGAGGGGCGGCAGGACGATATGGCCGAAGCGTGGGGCCTGCCACCGGCGCGCCCGGCTCACGGCCGTAGAACGCAGCGGCCCAGTGTGCCGCACCTGACCCAGCAGGCACGCGCCTTACTTTCCCTCCGGCGCCCGGCCCCCGCCGACGGTGATCGGCGAACCCAACTCCCCGCGATGGCCGGACCGACACGTAGGCAACTGAGACCACAAGAGGCAGCTATGAGACAGACAACCCGCTGCGGGCTGCGTGCCCTGACGGCAACCGGAGTCGTCGGTGCGCTGCTGACCGGCTGCGGTGGCGGTGGTGAGGCGGCCCAGGTCCCCGAGGGCTGGGGCACGCTGAAGACCGAGCGGCTGACCGTCGCCTATCCGCAAGGGTTCGAGGAGACGGCCTCGCGGGACGGCGGTCCGTACGAGGTGGCCCGGGCCACTCTGACCGAGAAGGGGCGCATGACGGCCTCGATGACGGTCGAGTTCGACTTCGGGAAGGGGTTGAACGACGCGGACATGGCCGCGGGCGGAGCCAAGGCCCGCATCCAGCTGGGAGCGACCCCGGTGAAGACCACCGAGATCGAGGTGGCCGGCCCCGGGGGGCGGGAGGAGGCCCGCCGCATCGACTACTCCTTCACCTTCCGGGGCAAGGAGGGCGGGCCGCCCGAGGGCACCGAGATGGACGGGGTGATGCTGGCCGGAGTGGACACCGAGCAGCGGCCCTACCTGATCACGGTGAACTCCGTCAAGGGCGCCCTGTCCGAGCGGGATGTCGCGGACATCGCCGGCAGTGTCGAGTTGAAGTAGGCGTCCGGGAGGGGGCGGGATGGAGGCGGTCTTCCTGATCGCCGGTACGGCGGCGGCCGTGTGCCTGCTGTGCCTGCGCAGGATCGTGGTGGTGCTGTGGCTGGTGGCGCGCGGGGAGCGGGCCCGGGGGTGGTGCGCGCGGCGCCGGATGGCCGCGTGGGGAGCGGGCACGGACGGTGTCCGCGGCCACCGTCCGGAGTTCGTCTTCGCCTTCCGGACCCCGGACGGGGACACGGTGGAGTTCAGGGACCGGCCGGGCGCCCTCGGGTACGAGGAGGGCGCGCCGGTCGGGGTCCGCTACGATCCGGCCCGCCCCCGCCGGGCGACCGTCGCAGGCGGCGGCACCTGGGGGCCGTTGTACGTACCGGCCCTGGTCGCCGCGCCCACCGGGTTTCTCGCCGTGGTGCTCCTGCGCGCCCTGGCACTCCACAACGGCCTCGGATGAGAAGGGCGATCACATGACGGCTCCGGCGATCCTCGCCTCCCTGCCGCCCTCGCGGTTCGACGACGAACTCAGCCCCGGCCTCTTCGGCCTCTTCGTCCTCGTCCTGCTCCTCATATGCCTTCGGCGGGGCGTTCGCGCGGCACGGGAGGGCAGGGGCTTCACGCTGGTGTTCTGGGCCGTCGTCGCCGCGGCCGCGGCGACCGCGGGGGCGTACGCCTACGAACTCCTCTAGGAGCACCAGGTTTCCTCCCCGGTCAGACGGGTGTGAGCAGGTGTGGAGCAGCGCCTCACGGTGCAAACAGAGGCTGAGCCAGAACCTGAAGTCGTGAACGTAGCCAATCGCGCCGACCTGTTCCTGAAGGACGAGTCCAGGGGCCCGCAGCCGTCCGGGTCGGCCGCGGGCCCCTGGAGCTGTACTTCGTTGATGGCTAGCCGTCGGACTCTACGAGTGCGGGCGGGGTGGCGGGGTTCGGGAGCAGTCGGGCGAGGTGGCTGGCTGCCGCGGTGACGGTGCGGTCGGCGAGGTAGGGGCCGATGATCTGAATGCTCAAGGGGAGTCCATCGGGCGTCGTTCCGGCGGGGATGACCGCGGCAGGCAGCTTGACCTGGCTGGTGAGGTTCGCCCAGGTCGTCTGGTCGTAGTAGCTGCGCTGGGTGCCGTCCACGGTGATCGAGCGCTGGGAGATGGGGAGGGAGGTCTGGTCCTCCACGGCCGCGGTAGGAGCGGCAGGGGTGATCAGGACATCATGGTCGTCGAAGTAGGCGGCCCACTGTTGCCGCAGCTTCTCCCGGGCCTCATTGGCGATCAGCCAGTCGCGGTGCCGCTGGGTGCGGGCGCGCAGGTAAAAGGCGCGCGGTGAGGTGTCGTCCTCGGCGAGCGCATCCGCCTGGTCGACCTCGTTCTGGAAGGCGCCGTCGGGCGTGGTGGCCGTCGACGTGGCGTACATCAGGTTCTGGAAGGCCCGGTCGGACTCTCCCATGTCCACCGGTTGGGTGGTGTCGTCCACGCGGGCACCGGCTGTGCGGATCCGGTCGGTGAGGGTGCGCATCAGCTCCCGGGTGGCTGCGTCGACGCGACAGTACGGGTCGTCGGCCCAGATGCCGATGCGGTAGTCCCGCAGCCGAGAGCGCCGGGGAGCGGGAAGTTCGATGCGCCATGCGCCAGCGTCGGCCGGCGCGGGAGCCGCGAGGACGCCCAGGAGGAGGTCCAGGTCGGCTGGGGTCCGGGCGATGGGCCCGAGGGTAACCATGTCGCTGCTGGTCAGCCAGCCTGGCAGGCGGGGTATGTGGCCGCGGGTGGAGGTCAGGCCGTGGCTGGGACGCAAGGCGTAGGTCCCGCAGTAGGCGGCGGGCAGGCGCAGGGAACCGGCGAGGTCGCTGCCGACGTCGAGGCTGGTCAGTCCGGCGGCGACGGCGGAGGCCGGCCCGCCGGAGGATCCGCCGGCTGTTCGGCCCTGGCCGTAGGGGTTCGCGGTCGTCCCGAACAGCGGGTTGGAGGTCTGGATGTCCTGGCAGAAGGCCGGGGTATTGGTTTTGCCGAGGATGATCGCCCCAGCCTGGCGCAGGAGGGTTATCGCGTCCGCGTCGGTGGTGGGGATGTGGTCGGCGAGGTCGGGGGTGCCGCAGGTGGTGCGCATGCCCTCGGTTTCCAGCGCGTCCTTCGCCGTGATCGCCAGACCGTGCAGGGCGCCCAGTGGCTTGCCGGTGCGGGCCAGGTGCCGGTCGGCGCGATCGGCCGCCGCCCGGGCGCCGTCGGCGTCCAACGTGACGACTGCGTTCAGGGCGGGGTTGATCTTGGCGATGTGCTCCAGCTGCCGCTCCAGAAGTTCCCGGCTGGTAATACGCCCCTCGCGCAGGGCGCAGACCTGGTCGGTTGCGGGGGCAAGGTGGAGTGTGCTGGGCATGGAAGTCCGTCCGCGTCGGGGCACAGTGTGAGCGATGGCCGCATGGGGCAGGCAGGCCGCTGCGGCGAGCGAGGTGGTCAGGAAGGTTCGACGGATCACTGAGGTGCGTTGGCTTTCTGCTGGTGCACAGGCTGGCTCGGCATGGGCGGGGTGAAGAAGGACGCGATGCGCAGAAGGTGCTGGCTCTCCTGCTTCGGCGGGACCGGCAGGCGCTCGTCGGCGTACTCGGCTGGTGTATCGACCGGCTGTCGGTGCTCCTTACGGATCAGCGCGTGGTGGATCTGGTCCGCGGTCACCGCGGCGGTCAGGTCCGGTTCGGTGAGACCTTGAGCGCGGCGCTGCTGCTCGGCGGCCTCACGGACGTCTGGGTCCAGGTAGGGGCGGAGCTCGATCTGACCGTCCCGGATCTCCACTCCTCGCCGGTAGAGGAGAAAGTCCACGGATCGAAGGCGAGCCAGCTCCGCCAGCTGCGAAGGGGGCTCCATGAGCACGATGGACGGCACAGCGCGGTGCATCGCCTCCCACAGTGGGCCGAGCCGTCGGTAGGCCAGGTGACCGGATACCCAGCCGCGTACGTTCCTGACCCGCGCCGCCAGGGTGGGAAGGAAGAAACCGATCAAGGTCAGGGCAGCCCCGATGTCGCCGCACGCCCAGGCGATCGGGTCGAGTGAGTGAACGCTGAAGCCGACCACTTCGCCGACGAGGGCGCTGAGGCGGATCGCGCTGTAGACCAGGGTGATGGAGGCGCCGACGGCAACCATGCGCAGGCTGCGTACGAGCCAGACGTCTTGCGCCCGGCGGGCGTAGGTCCAGCAGGCGCGGGCGAGCAGGATCTCTCCGGCGGCGTATGCGCTGATGTAGAGCGTCAGGTACGCCTTGTAGAAGGGGTCGTGTGCGTAGTAAAGGGCGAAGGAGGTCGGCTGCTGGACGGCCGGGGAGAGCATCGCGAACAGCGTGAACAACCCTGCGATTACGGCTGTTCCGGCGATGGCGTGGCATCGGATCCGGCGCCGCGCCTTGGCGGGAGGCTTGCCCCAGTGCGCCAGCAGGTTCATCTGGAAGACCAGCACCGCGATGACGCAGCTCTGTGCGATGGGAGCCGCGATGTTGGTGACCCCGAAGAAGTGGTCGACGCGTACCCAGACGGGCGTGATGGAGAAGACGAAGCTCAGGGCGGACGAGAGAAAGACCAGGCTCAAGGCGACCACGGATGCGTCTCTGCGGCCCTTGCCCAGATCCCGCAGGAGGAACAGGAACCCCGCGCTCGCGATGGCCAGGCACAGCGGGTGCAGGAGGTCCTTCATGCGGTGTTACCTCTGCGGACGCAGCAGCGTATACGCGACTCGGTCAACGTCGGATCCTTCTGGTGTCTGCGGCCTTACCGGGCCGACGGAGCGAACGTGGGCCTGGAGGTAAGAGCCGACGAACTCTGCCGCCGCCTCGTCCTCCTCGTCATAGTCGGTGCGCCCGAGAACCATCTGCACCACAGCCGGGTCGATCAGCGTGATCAGGCCGCTGGCGCCGGCGTTCGGGAGCGTCGTGCCGCCTTGGTGGTTCAGCAGGATGTGGGCGAACTCGTGGGCGATGATGTGGTCTTGGTGGGCCGGACTCGTCCGCGGGTCGTAGAAGACGTAGTTGGTGCCCTCTGTCGCCACGTACATGCCGCAGGGTGCGGATCCTTCGAGTTCTGCGGGCAGCAGGCACACCGAGCGACCTGACCGCCGCTCGATCTCCGGGATCAGGTCGCGGATGCTCGCTGCTGGGGGAAGTGCGAGGTCGCGCACGTAAGCCTTGCTGGCGCGTCGTGTAGGCCTCATGTGGGGGGTTCCTTCCAGGAGGACCTGACAACGGTAGTGGCCGTGCCGGTTCAGTCGGCGGGGCGGTCATGCTCAACGGGCAGCCCCTCCAACTCCCGCACTCTGTCGATCATGGCCAGGACCGTGTCCATGCTCTTCGACGACAGGCCCACCGCGCGTAGCGCGACCTGCTGCACGCCTCCGTCGCGGAGCAGCTGCAAGGTCTTGAGTTCCTCACCGAGGCGCTCGGCGAGCTCGTCGTCGAAGAAGTAGGCCACTGGGACCCCGAAGAACTGAGCCAGAGCCTCCAAGTGGCGTTTGGTCGGGTTGTCCCGTCGCCCGGTCTTCAGCTGCCAGATGTAGGTACCCGACACGGTCGGCCCTCCGCGCTTTTGCAGCGCCTCGGCCACTTCCTGTGTGCTGTACGGGCCCCGGCCCTTGGGGTAGATGCTCTCGAAGAGGTGGGTGAGCCTCTGCGCGAGCGAGGGATTTCCATCACAGACAGGTTCTGCACCCTCGTTCCCACCGCTGGCGGCCGTCGGGTCTTGGGGGTTCATGGGATCAGCGTCACCTCTCACTCCTCATCCATCTCAGTTGACTATGCCAGAGTGATCTGCATACGTTCGACTCATCACCGGAAAGCTGGTGTAGACCTACCGTCGGTGAGGACCGCCGCCGCGCACGGAGAACTACACCTCCCCGGTGGCATAAGAAGCGGGGACCGTTGCTACGGGGGACAGGCAGCTAGGTGTTCACGATCGGATCCACGCCAGTTGACGACGTAAGTGGACTACTGGTCAGACGGCGCATCGCGGAAGGCCCGGTCGACTCCTCCTGCCTGAACGAGAGGATGAGCAGGGCGCCGGCCGCTGAGACTTGGCCGGGCTTCACGGGGGTGGGCCCGACCGCTGCAGAGCCGATCGCGCGCGCCGGCCTGGCTTCCACTACTGCCTCGCGACACGAGGTGGAGCAGCGGTCGACCCGGGCGGGAGACCTTGGAGCATCAGTGCACTGCAAGACCTTTTTTGCCCTTTCATCTAGGTACCTAGGCTGGTGTGGCCTGGCGCACAAGTCGGGTTGCCGCGCTTCCCTCGGCGTTTTGAGGTGGGTTCCAGCGTTGCGGCGCCGTGTGCATGTATCGAGGTGGTTACGTCCGCCCCCCTGCCTGCAGGGCGTTGCTTCGCGCGTGGCCCCCGGGGCCGAGCGAGAAGGCGTTGCAGACGTTGATCTCTCGTTTTCGGACCTGCCCTGGTAGTGACGGGCGGGCCACCAGGACACAGACCACACGCGCCGGACAGGTCTCGGCTGCCGTTCCGCATCGCATGGGGAGACGCAAAGTGCACGCAGCCAGCAAGCTCTGGTTGGAGGGGAAATGAGCTTTTTGTCGATGCGGAGGCTACGGAGGCGCCTGACCGACTTCCCGCTGCCCGAACCGTTCAGCATCGATGGGTTGGTAGCGAATCTGGAAGCTCAGTCAGGTCGGCGCATCACGCTCATCGAGCTCAACGACAGAGCGACGGACCTGCGCACCGCGTGCGGGCTCAGAGCCAGAGCCGAGAGCCACACCTACATCTTCTATCGACGCCGCCCCACCGAGAATCAGACCAGCCATACCGTCCTCCACGAGCTGGCTCATGAGTTCTTTGACCACGGCACCAATCTGAGTTCAGAGCAGTTCGAGGGTCTGGTGCCAAGCCACATCCGCCGCAACCTCATCGACCGGCTGGGCGCGCCTGCTGTCGTGCAGGCGCGGGCCCGCTACGACTCCGTGGAGGAGCGCGAGGCGGAACTGTCGGCCTCTCTCATCAAGGACCTGGTCCGTCGGCAGGGACCGCAAGGAGACGACATGGTGAGCCTGCTGGAGAACAGTCTGTCCCACCCGGTTGCCCCCTTGCGGCGACGGAAGTAGCGGAGGAATCGCATGCTCGCCTTTTTCGCCTACGCCGTCGCGGCCACGATGACAGCGGTCGCTGTGTGGCGGCTTCCTGCGGTGCTCTACGGAGACACCCACCGCCGGGCCCTGTGGGGCTGCTACGCCGGGTTCGCCGCAGCACTGTGGCTGAAGACCCCGGCCATCAAGCATGCTCTGAACCACTCGCCCATCACGGACTTGTCGATCCTGATCAAGCACTACGTATCAACCGCCGCCATCCTGGCGATCCTCACCTATGTCGTAGCCAGCTACGGCAGGTCCGATCAGGACGAGATCCCCCGCCACGTCGCTGTCGCACGGTGGATCGAACGCGTCGCCTACAAGGCCTCCATCGCCTCGATGGTGCTGATGACCGTGCTGTTCTTCACCGTGGTCGACCGGAGCCGGCCAAGCACCGACTTCGTGGCCGAACACGCCGGCCAGTGGGGTGCCACCGCCTACATGTCCGTCTTCTACCTGTACTTGGGGGCGGCCAGCGCCGTCTGCGGCTACCAGTGGACAAGCGCCGCGCGGCGGGCTGAGACCCGCCTGCTGCGCACCGGCCTGATCCTGATGTCGATCGCCATGGCGCTCGGAGTCACCTACGTGGTCTCCCGAGTGACGTTCATGTGGGTGGCCATCGCCGTGCCACTGAGCACCGAGACCGAGCTCACCTTCGGCAGCGCCACCGAGGGCCTGCAGATCGCGCTGTTCTTCCTCTTCGCCGCCGGCGCCAGCATCCCCACCACCAGCGCTGCGGCATCGAGGTGGCGTGCATGGCGGTCACTGTGGAGGCTATACCCGCTGTGGCGGGACCTGATGAAAGCCGTGCCCGGGATCTCCTTTACCCCCCCTACCTCCCGCCTGCGGGAGATCGCCCGTGCCACGCCGCCGGTGGGCGTGCGCCTGGACCGTTGGGTCCAAGACATCGCCGACGCAGTCGATCAGCTGCGCCACTACGCACCCCCGCTCCTCTTGGATGTGGCGGAGGCGGAAGTGGCGGACCAGGAGGACGCCCCCGCAGCCGCCGAAGCCCACTGGATCAACGCGGTCCTGGTCGGCGTTGCATCCAGCGAGCGCTACGCGGAAGCCTCCGAGGCACTGCCGCCCAAACCGATCGCCGACCCTGAGGCCGAAGCTGCCTGGCTGGAGCGTGTCCAGGCCGCCCGCGCCGCCCTCACCCCCGATGACGGCCGAGTCCTGCTGGACGCCGCGAAGGAGCCCGCGCTGTGACCACCACCGCCCAACTGGTCAGTGCCCGGCAGAGAGCAGCACGCAGGATCACTGACATCCTGCAGCCCATGCACGTGCTTCTGGCCGGCCTCACTGGCATCGGCGCGGCCTCAGCCGGTACCTGGAGCGGAGCCGCATGGGGGCTGTTCGCCGCCGTTTTCGCCGGCGTCGTTCCGGCCTCGTACATCAACTGGGAACGCAAGCGGGGAACCTGGGGTGACCGGCACGTCGTCGACCGCTCCCAGCGCCGCCCGATCTTCCTGGTGATCCTTGCCTCGATCGGTGTGGCCTTGGCAGTGATGCTGCCGGCCCACGCCCCACGCGACGTCGTTGTGGCCATGGTGGCCCTGTGGGCGATGACGGTCGGCCTGTTGGCCGTCAATGACGGCAGCAAATGGAAGATCAGCGTGGATGCCGCGGTCGCTTCGTCCGTGGTGACGATGCTGGCGGTGGTGCATACCCCCTGGTGGACACTGGCCTACAGCCTGGTTGCCCTGGTGTGCTGGACCCGCACGGCCCTCTCCTACCACACCATCGCCCAGACGGCGGCCGGCTCCGCACTCGGCACGGCGACGGCCACGCTGTGGCTGCTGTAGCCGGGTCAGTCACCGGTGGACGGGTTCTCCAGCTTGGCCTGCTCGATGAGAGCGGTCAGTTGCGCCAGCATCGCTGGCGACACCCCGAGTTCCTCCGCGCCACGGGCGGCCAGGGCCAAATCTCTGCCACCGGCGGCCAGGAACCTGATGCCCTCCATGACCTGACGGGCGACCGCGTCGTCGGGTTGGAAGAACAGCGGAGAGACCCCGAGAGTCTCACCGAGAGCACCGTAGAAGGCCGACTGTTCCCTGTGCTCGGGCAAAACCTCGGCCAGAGTACGCCTGCCGCACCGCAGTGCGGTGAACTGCTCAGGTGTCAGCAGGGCACGGCCGACCCGAGCGTTGACCCACTCGGTGAGGTCGGTGTCCCCCGGCACGTCGGCTGGGGCGTAGGTGCTGGCCAACAGATAGTCGATCTTCTCGGCCAGCGTCCGCGGCAGCGGTGTGGAAGCGATGTTCGGCGCGGCGGTGACGACTCCGAAACTTCGGTCCTGAGCTCCCAGGAGTTCCTCTTCGGTCACGCCGTAGGCCTGCGCGAGCAGGGGAACGTACTGCGGATCCAGCCGCCGGCGGCCCTTCTCCGCGTTGATCACGGGGATGTGGCTGGTTCCGATTCTGGCGCTGGCCTCCTTCTGCGTCAGGCCGGCGTCGCAGCGCAGATCCAGCAGGTCCGGCTCGCCCGACCGAGGGAAGATGTCGTCCAGGTCCCTCCCCAGGGCCTCGGCGATGGCGGGCAGCTTCTCCAGGGCGGGGAAGGACTTGCCGGACTCCCACTTCGAGATCTGAGGACGCGCTACGCCGATCCGGTTCGCCAGAGTGGCTGCGGTGATGTCCGCCGCCCTGCGTGCTTGGCGCAGAACGCGACCCTCGAAACGGCGTGCGGGCATTACGGAACTCCTGATGCAACGGTTGATCTTGTTGAACGTTTGGTGAACAACCTTAGCCACCGACTTGATAGCTCATGGCACCTAACGTACCTTGCTCTATCGAGGATCTTGGTGGCCCTGCACATCATGCCCTGTGCGGCGCCGTCCAAGGCACTTCCCATCAGAACATCGGTGCCGCTGCAGGTGCTAGATGCCGGATCCGGTCAACTGTTGGCCTGGAAAACCCGCTGACCGGACCCGGTGTCCCTCTTCGCAGGAGACGTGCATGAGTGTGACACCATCGTCTGCCTCCCGGCAGGCGATCGCCAGATTTCAATACCCGATCGTGCTGGGTACGTCGGTGGCTCTGGGAGCTGATCTGCTCCTGGCCCTCTCGGCGACCGCGGCGGATAAGTGGGGCCCGGGATGTCTGATGCCAGCCAGTCTCGGCATCCCCGGTGCCTCCCACATCGTTGTCTACGGCCCTCCGGGACAGACTTTGTCGGGCGTCGGTGGCTTGGCCTACCGCGCGGATGCCGAGCCCGGCAGATACGAAGCGGCCGACGGGTACGGACCGGCTACTGGCCACAGCAAGCACGTCGTCGTTGAAACCGGCCTCACCTCAGCGGGGGGTGGTGCCACATGACGAATGGCGAGACGAAGAAAACCGCCATGGTTACCGTGCAGCCGGCCGCCACCTGGCCGACGTACGAGGCCGACCACGCCCGCGCTGAGCTCGCCGCCATGCAGATGCTTGTCGCAGGAACTCCTCTGCCCCGCATCAAGCAGCGCACCCACCTGAGCTGGGCACATCTGAAGCGCCTGGCTGAGCTGGTTGCCGAAGAAGCCCAGAATCCGGCCAAGCCCCGCAACGTCCTGCGCGACAGGCGGCCGCGCCGCCCGGCACGCATCCGAGTCGTCCCGAAGCCGGCGCATGGGCTGATCTCCGAGAGCAACGACATCCCGAAAAGCGAGAGCACCGCGTCCCCGCCCCCCGAGCCGAGGGCCCTTGTCGACGCAGACTCTAAACCAGAGCAGCTCTCCTTGATCTGTATCTGAGACCTCCCTGAGCCGCCTGCGGCGGCCTTACCTCCCCAGGCCCTGCCAGGCCCGCAGCAGCTCTGCTCGCCGCGGGTCTATCTCGCGCTACCCGGAAACGGACCTCCGTGCCCACCACGCCACCCTTGCACTCTTCCTGCCCGACCGAGGTCACCCTGCCCGCCCCGCTGTATGTTCCCGCAGCCCACCAGTGGGTCTCGGCGACCACCGGCCGTATCGCCCCAGACGGCTACTCGTGGATGCAGGCCGTCTGCTGGGCACACATCGACGGCACCTACCGGGCCACCCGCGGCCACGGCCCCCAGCACATCGGCGACACCACCCTGCGCGTGGCTGTTGAACTCGCCCGCCTTGCACCCTGCCGCCCCGGGATCGACTACCTCGTGCACGTCCTGAAGCTCTCCAAGCGGACCGTCCAGTACCACCTGGGCATCCTGCGGGAGGCAGGCCTGCTCGCCTACCGCGCCAAGGGCACCCGAGTACGCGGCGAAGGCGGCCGCGCCAGCGAGTTCGTCTGGACGATCCCGCCCGCCTTCGACACCGCTCTCCGCCTCACCACCCGAACCTGCGACCGATACATCCGGGCCCTGCAAGGCATCGCCGAGGAAGGCCGCACGCTGATGAAGCGGCTCGGGAAGATGGCCCGCAAGCTGATGCGGCGCCCCCGCCGGAGCCGCGCCACCCGCCCATCCCGCACTCGCTCACGCAGCACCACGCGTTGCACCCCAATGGAGGGTGGTTCAGAAAGTTCTTCGACTGCGGGTGTTACTCCTCTCCCCCCTGAGGCGAAGCTCGGTCACGGGGCGAGCAAGTGCCCCGCCCCGAAGAAGTCCAGGAACAACCGGCGCCGCACCCTCAACGCGGTCGGCCGCCGTTACCAGCTGGCGCGGGAATTGGTTGAGCAGGTCGACTGGCTACGTGGTTGCTCCGTGGCCCGCATCGCCTGGGTGGCACGCGACCTCGCCGACGCTGGCTGGAGCGCCGAGGAAGTCCGTGCCTGGCTGCACTTCCGCGGAGAAGCCACCCATGTGCACCGGGCCTCCGGGCTGCTGGCCGTCCTGCTGCGCGGTGCCGAACGCGTGCTCGGCACGGCGGCGAAGCGCGCCGACGCGGTCAACCGCTGGCGGGAAGACGTCGAGGCAGCCCGCCGTGCCCGCATCCGGCAGGTACGGGCGCGCGCGGAGCGCTACGACGGCGACTGGCAAGCGCCCCGCAGTGCTGCTGTCCGCCGACTGGTCGCCGAGGCCTTCGCGCCCCGACCCGAAGCCCACACGGCAGCAGAGACGCTCCCCGCCCTCGACGGGCCGCAGGATCTGACCGTCGAAGAACTGCAGGCGATGCGGGATGCGGCCTGGGCGGAGTACATGCAGGGCGATACCGCCCTCGTCACTTCCGCCGTTGAGGCGTTCGGACGCCCTGCCGCTGAGGCGATGTACGGGCTCGACCTCGTCCAGCGCGCGCTGCACCTGTCACGCCGCAGCCCTCGAATGTCCCTGACCCACCGGTAGGAGGCACTGATGACCACCGACACCAGTGCGCAGCCCTCGGGCGTCGACCTGGCTCGGGTGGCTCTGCACGCAGCGAGAGAGGCAGCGCGCAAGAACGGCGGTGCCACCGAGTCCCGCAGGCCACGCCGCCGCCCCCGGCCGCCGCGGCGGCACGCGGACGGCCGCGATCCCATGGGGTTCGGCGCGGTCATCCAAGGCCTGATCGCAGACCGGGCCTGGGAAATCCCGGCCGCCGGCGGAAGTGCCGTAGACCGGTGGCCTTCCATCGCGGGGGAGAAGCTGGCGGCGCACGTCCACGCGGTCCGATTCCGCGCGGACCTGGGCGCACTCGAGGTCCGGGCCGACTCCGACGTCTGGTACACACAACTGCGGCTGGAGCGCCCCGCGCTACTGGCCCGCTTCGGCAGCGCGCTTGGCCCCAATGTCGTCCGCGACATCGTACGGAGCAGGCCCGGCCCACCCCCCGAGGCCACCGAGCCGGCACCGGGTCCAGCACCCCTCCCCACGCCGTCCGTCGGGCCGGTGGTCACCCGCGAGACCGCGTCGCCGGGCTATCGCCGGGCCCTCGCCGCCTACCTCATCACCCGCGATGCGATGTCCACCGAGTCGGCACCGGACAAACACGCGCCCCGCACACCGATACGCGAGCCGGTCGAGGCCTTCGCCCAAGAACTCGCTCGTCGACGTGCGGCACTGTCGTGCGCTGGCAGCCATGCCCAGGCACTCGCCCGGGCCCGCAGCGAGCGGGCCGAGCGCGGCAATCCCGCAGTGGCTGACCGAACCGACCGTAAGGGGAACTCCCGTGGCTGACACCGACCAGCCTCCGTATCGGACCACCGCCAGCGCCCGGCACGGGCAAACCACCGACGATCGATCCACACACCGGTCCGGCGTTCCACACGGACCTGACTCCCGCAGCGCAATCCACGTGCGGCAAGGCGAAGATCGCGCCCATACCGCACACGGCAGCGGCACGTTCGTCACCGAGGTGACCAGCGGGCCGGCTGCCTCGGCGTTGGCCGGTGCCGGGCCCCGTTACACCGCGTCGACGATCACCGACCCCGTCCTGGACGGCTTGTACGCCAAGCTCCACGAACTCCAGCAGAAGACAGCACCACCGGCTGCCTCGGCGTTGGCTGATGTCGGGTCCCGTTACACCGCGTCGACGATCACCGACCCCGTCCTGGACGGCTTGTACGCCAAGCTCCACAAACTGCTGTACCGGGCTCAGGACTCCAGCGGTGGCCCGCACGAGCAGCCCGTGGCGATGACGGAGGTCCGGAAGTTGCTGACCGGAGTCCTGGACCTGCCGCAAGAAGCCGTCACCCCACTGGAGTCCAGCCGTCGGCTTGGCCTGACGCAAGGGGAGGAGCCCTCCGCCATCTGACGGCGACCACACGCGCGGGCTTGGCCTCTTCAGGCCGAGAGCCCTCCAGAGACCTATCAATACATATTGCGTAGCCATTCCTGAGTATTCTAGAGTGAGGAGTGCCCACACCTGACCTGAAGAGGCGCCGATGCCAGCGGAACAGCCCATAGGCCAGGACCAGGTCCTGGCCGTCAACGTCAACCGACGCTGGAGCGAGGTCGAAGCCGGCCGCGCGGCCGAATCCGACGTCGTCCTGGGAGCCTGGTCGCCCTGGGTCGGCCGGTCGACGACAATCCGCCACTTCGACCCCGACCGGATCGCCGTCGTTGTCGCCTGCCGACGCGGCAAGACCATGGCCGTCTACGATGTCCTGCCCGACGAGCAGGGCCAGCGCTGGCACTGGACCGGGGACGGCGCGCGCAAGCGCATCATCTTCCACGGACGTCCCTCCGCTCGCTACGCCGCACAGATGCACGCTCCGGCCCCCACCTGGAAAGCGGGCGAGGGCACCCCTGTGAAGGTCCTCGGCCTCGACGCCCTCCTCCAGGGCGACCAGCCGCAGGACCGCGAGGCATCCGAACCACCACAACGACATGTGGTAGTCGGACAAGCCGTCATCACACTCAGCGGCTCCAGCCACCTCACCGTCTCGATCCCACCGGAGTACAGCATCACCGTCACCACCCGCGCGCCTCACGACAGGAGCCACTGAGCCATGGATACCAAGCAGTTCAACGAGGGCCTGGCAGTGCTGCGCGGTCTGCGCGACGACATCAAGAAGGCCGAGAAGGCGCTGAACAAGCTGTACGGCCAGCGCGACCGCCAGCTCAAGACGGTGGCCAGCTACGACAAGGCCAAGGCGGAGCGCATTGCCCCGGCCGCCGGTCTGTCGGTCAAGGAGGTCGTTGAGCGCGCCCCGCACCTGGCCCCTCAGCCCTCCGCAGGTCAGACGCAGCAGCCCACCCCCTCCGCAGCGGTCGCAGACGAAGCTGCTATGCAGGAGAACGGGGCCGCCGCACCGACCATGACACCGGTCGCCCTTCAGCCCGCCACCACCACGCCGACCTCCGCACCCGCCGAACCGGCCCCGGCCGCATACGACGGCGACACCACCCCCGTCCCGGCCGCGAGCGAGCCCGCCCCTCCCGCTCCGGCAGTCGCCACCGCTCCGCGCGAGCTGCCCACCATCCCGGGCGGAGAGGCCGGCGATCGTTGGTTCGCCGTGGCCTCCAACCTCGTCTCGAAGCGCCCCAACTTCACCCAGCAGGCACGCCCCACGGTCTTCCTCGACGCCAGTACCGGCGATCTCATCCACCGCGACCAGCGCATCCGCCTCGACCTGGGCCACGGCAGCGCCGACGAGATCCTCACCGCGGTCTACGCCCACGTCCCCGACACCGTCGAGCGCATCTACATCACCGCCGGCGACCCCTGGCACCACGACGCTGACCGCTACCCCTACCTCAAGGACGCCGTGCGCGCCTGGCTCGACGCTCCCATGCCCGGTGGCTGGAAGGTGGAGTCCCGGCGCGGACAGGACCGCATGGCCGGCCACTTCCTGCACGAGCGCAACCCGGTCGGCCGATGGGAACGCGGCGACCAACACGTCGAGATCCGCAGCGTCGCCGAATGGTTCGACCCCGACGGCGCCGACGTCGCCACGATCCGGCACGCCTTCGCCCTGCTGTGGCAGGCGCTGAAGAAGGACTGGCCCGACGTCGTGCTGATGGGATCGCCGAGCCAGACCGGACGCGACCTGTGGGCCCGCACCATCCCCACCAAGGCCGGTGCCAAGTGGGCCGACGGCTACCCTGTGATGTCGGACGAGATCCGCCAGCTGCTGCACGCCACCTCAGGGCAGGGCCGCACCGAACTGATCACCCCGCCCCGCGTTCCGGACCAACTGTCCCAGCTCCACGAGCTCGACCGCACCCTGGCCTACGGCAAGCACACCTGGGCCAGCGGAGTGGGCGCGCCTCAGCGCGTCACCGCCAGCACCTTCGCCTCCTGGAGCCAGAAGCAGCAGACCGACGCGCTCTTCGCTCCCAGCCACTGGCAGGTCAAGGTCACCATCCCCGACGACTGGAACCATGTCGGCATCTTGCCCTTCGCCATCGAGGGCGACCGAGCATGGATCTACCCCCATGAAGCCGGCCGCACCTTTGTCACCTGGGCCGGCGGCGCCGAGGTCAACGCAGCGCTGCGCAACCCGATCACCCCGTGGAAAGTGGAGATCCTCGACGGACTGCTGTGGGAGAGCGGCACCCCGCTCAAGGAGTGGTCGGAGAAGCTGAAGAAGGCCTGGGCCGGGCTGTCGACCGCGGCCGCCGTCACCGGCGACGACGAGCTGCGCCAGGCATACAAACTCGCCTCCCGCGCCGTGCGCAGCATCCTGCTGTACGGCATCGGCGGCTTCGCTCAGCGCCCCACCACGACCACCGGGACCGTGCCCATCGGCAGCGAAACCCAGATCCCCGTCGGCGCCCGGATCAAATCCATGAGCGACGACACCGTCACCTGGGAACGGACACAGATGAGCCGCAACCCCAACGCCCACCCCGAGTGGGCGGCCGGCGTCTGGTCCGCAGCACGCGCCGCCCTGCTGTCCACCCGCGCCAAGAGCGCCGACGGCCGGACCCTCCATGTCGGCGCACTGCACCTACCACCCGGCAGTATCGTCGCCTTCCGCACCGACGCCATCTACACCACCGCCATGCCCGACTGGCCGTACAACGGGGAACCCGGCGACTACCGCCTCAAAGGCACGCTGCCCTACCCGGTGGCGGCCCCCACCACAGAGAGCGAGTTCTACACCCTGCAATCCCTCGGCCGGGCCCTGCTCCAGGAGCAGCAGCACGAACACAGCTGAGAAGGACCAGACCGCTACGACGAGGAAGACCGATCACCATGCCCCCGCGCAGGCGCAGCCGCCGGAACAACGCGGCCCCCAGCGAAGCCGCCCGCCTGACCAACATCCTCCTTGAAGAGGGCTTCAGCAAGCGCCAGGTCGCCACGATCCTGGGGCGCAACTCCGCGATCGTCAGCCACTTCTACACCCGTGGCCCCGGATCCGGGCAGGCTTATGTGGAAGCTCTGCACGCCGTTGTCCAAGAGGTCCAGGCTGGCGGTCCGCGTGATCCCGAATCCCTCAGGAACCTCGCCGGCCAGTACGTCACCCGGCGCCGCACCAAGTCCGGACGCGAAGCCCGAGTCAGGGGCAAGGACTCCGTCCAGCACGCCACCGATAACCGGTGGACCTCCGGCATCGCCCGCGCCGGCCGGCAGCACATCTCCTCTGGAGCCTCCCGGCTCAAACCCATCGTCGACTCCGCCGCGGACGCCGGCGGCTCCATCGCCTTCACCATCCGAGCCTCCAAGGGCCGCTTCCTCCTCGCCGCCGACCGTGAATACCCAGGGCCGCTCGCCGCCAGCCACGTTGTCCAGCGTCCCGACGGAACCGAGGAACGCAGCTACGGCAACGGGGGCACCGGCCTCAACGCCCGCGAGTGGCAGCAACGCGTGACCCGCAACGGGGGAGACGTCGCCGCGGCCATCGCCGAATGGATGGTGGAAACCGGCCGCCTCGCCGAGGGATCAAAGATCACCCACCTCGAGCTCAGGGGATGGAAGGCCGGTAGCTGATCCCGAACTCCGCTTCCGCGCCTGTCAGGCCTCCCTGCGATGCTGGCCGTGTCCGGCGGTGTCCCATTGCCTGAAGGCAATGCGCCGCAGGTCAGCCTCACGGCACCCCTCAACCTCTCAGGGAACCCCTCCCCGAGGAGACCGCGGCTCTCCGTGGTCGCACGTCATGAGGAAGGGCTGGCCTCGAACGCCACCATCTCGCGCTACCAGCGACTCCGCTGGCGCCCACCTCCGCAGGGGCGAGCTGAACGGTTGGCAGTACCCCACCGCCTGCTTCGTCGGCAAGTCCACCGAAGCCCGCGGGTGTCCCGTCTGTGCGGGGAACGACCCCCGCAACCCCTGGTTGTCTCTTAGAGGGCAGTTCGTGAGTTGATGTCCGTTTCGAAGTGAGGTTAGGGCAGGGCTGCTGATCACGTGTTCGTCGGCTACTGCTTCCTGGCGAAGCTGCCGGCGTCGATCTCGGTGAGGATGCCGAGTTTGACCAGACGTTTCAGCTTGGCGCGGGTGCCTTCGACGTTCTTCGGCAGCAGCTCATGATCGAGGGCTTCGCAGACGTCACGGGCCCGCAGCGGGCCGGTGGCCTCGTGGAAGACGGCGAGGATGCGGGGGTAGTCCGGGTGCTCGGGCAGGTCCGGTGGACCGGCCGGGAGCCGGTCGGCAAGGCCGGTGACGGTCTTCCGGGTGATCGCCAGGTGTTCGAGGTGGGTCTCGGCCTCCCGCAGCCGGCCCTGCAGTTCGCCGATCTGTCCTCGCAGGTCGTCAGCCAGGGCCCGGGCGGCATCCTCCTGGAGGTCCAGCGCGTCGAGCAGGGGCCGGAGGTTCACGCGGTCACCGCCTGCGCATCGCGCCAGGTGGGAGTGTTCGCGCCGGTGAGCTGGCGGGCCATGACGTGGGTCATGGCCCAGTAGACGCGGGAGGCGGAGGAAGCGGGATGGTGCTCGTAGTCGCGGACCAGGCGCCGGTGCAGTATCAAGATCCCGTAGGTCTGCTCGACCCTCCACCGCTTCGGCTGCGGCACGAAGCCGGTGTCCTGCGGGTTGCGCTCGACGATCTCCACGTCGATGCCCAGGCCGACGCCATGCGCGACGACCTGGTTCTTGAAGCCCTGATCGACCAGGGCTTTCTCGACGGTGCCGCCGGTGTGCGCGGCGACCTGGTTCAGCAGGGCGATACCCGCGGCGTTGTCGTGCGTGTTCGCGGCCAGCACGACAACCGCGATGACCAGACCCAGCACGTCCACGGCCAGGCCCCGTTTGCGGCCCGGCACCCGCTTGGCCGGATCGAGGCCGGTCGTGGAGGAGGGGACCCCGGCAGCCACGTGGACGCTCTGGGTGTCCAGCACCACCAGGGTCGGGTCCTCTAACCGGCGGGCCCGCTCGCGGACCTGGCAGCGCAGCAGTTCATGGATGACCTGGTCGGTTCCGTCGTCGCGCCAGGTGGCGAAGTAGTAGTACGTCGCGCTCTTCGGCGGCAGGTCGTGCGGGAGGTAGGCCCACTGACAGCCGGTCCGGCTCTGGTAGAGGATCGCGTTGACGATCTCCCGCATCGAGTATCTGCCCTGGTGGCCGCTGACCGAGCGGTGCCGGTCCTTCCACGCGGTGATCACCGGCTCGATCAACGACCACTGCTCGTCCGATAAGTCACTCGGGTACGGCTTGCGTCCATTCACCTCATCACATCAACAGATCAGCGGCCTCGGGCCGACAGGTTCCGCTCACACTCACACCATCAGGCGACGGCGGAACCACTCAAACACTCACGAACCGCCCTCTTAGGGCTAGACGCGAAGCGTGTCGCCTTGTATTGTTTTAAGAGTCACTGATTGAGGCGGCCTGCTCGTCAACCGGCACTGAATACCAGGGCCTGAAGGAATGCGTTGAAAACCTCGAAATGGTGGATCCTGGCACTCCTGTCACGAGTCCGGGCAGCGACCGGAATCGATGGCTACGCCCCTGGCGCCAGTCGCTTCGGTCGCTGCTGGGGCCGGGCAGCGAAATCTGTCCACAGGTCCGCCGCCGTACGGTCCGAGGAACACTGTCAACGAGGGGGATCGCCGTTGAACAAGGCCCGCCGCCGTAACAAAGCTGGCGCCAGCGCTCAGCAGATGGCACGTCAGCGCCGCACCGGACACAACCGGCCCCTGATAGCTCTTCCGATCGCCGGAATCGCCGCTCTTGCGATCGGTCTCCTCATCACCCAGGCCCTGGGGGCCACCGCAGGAGCCGCAGCCACGACCGCGGCGCTGGTCACCGGACTGCGCCAGGTGTATCGAAGCGGCGTGAACTCCTGGTCCACCGGAGCGGCCGGCGAACGACGTACGGCCCGTATACTCGCTCCTCTGACTTGGCTGCACCACTACGAAGTCCTCCACGACCGGGCGATACCGCGCTCTCGCGCCAACCTCGACCATCTCGTCATCGGCCGCACCGGCCCCGTCTACGTGGACACCAAGAACTGGACCTCCACCAAGTCCCAGGTGCGCCTCGCACCGGACGGGCAGCTCTGGTACGGCAGGTTCCCCCAAGGTCGGGCGGTGGCCACTGTGCGCTGGGAAGCCGATCAGGCACAGCGGATCCTTGGCTGGCCGGTCCGGGCCGTCATCGCCGTCCACGGAGCCCGCGTGCCCGGCGGCCGTATCCACCTCGGCGACGTCACCATCGTCCAGGCCAGCAAGCTGCGCCGCTACATTCGCTCGCTCCCGCCCGCTCCCGGGTGGAACCGCGAGGTGGTCCGCGAGACCGCTCGCGTTGCGGACACCCGGCTCCCGCCTGCGACGTCCGCGTAGAGCGGCTTGGCTCCGGCCCACCATGCACCAACCGTGCCGGCGGCCGAAGCGCCCAGACGGCCGGGCAAGCGCATCCGGCCTAGGCCGGATGCGCCCGGGCCGCAGAATCGGCGTCGATGCTGAGCGTGGCGCCTGCGTGTTGCCGGCCGGCCGGCGACTTGCTGATGCCCTCCCCGCAGACGGCCCGGCTGACGGAAGGTAGGGTTTTCCGCTCCGCCGGCAACGTGCCAGCCGCAACGGTGCCCTCCGGTACGGGAGTGGAGGCGAGCAGCGCCAGGATGGTGAGCGCGAGATCTGCCGGGACACCGCTGAGCTTCATGTCCATGTGTGACGCATCAGCGTTCAGCGCCACGCTCCCGGAGGCGACCGCTGACCGGGGCCTCAGGCCGTACCGGCCGCCATGCCAGTAGGAGCGGGTCCGGTCTGGCTCCGGATGGCGCGGCCCACCTGCGGAGCCCAGCCCCGGGAGGATGGCTTCCATGCGCCGGTTCATGGCGGCACGGGCCCGGCGGTGTTCCTCGTCGACGCGCAACTGGGCCAGGGCTTCCTGGACTGTCGTCAGGTAGTCGGGCAGGAGACGTCGCACGATCTCGTCCGCGATCCGGGGCACGGGGCGGTTCATGCCGACGGTGATGGAGGCGGCCCGCGGCCCACCCCAGCAGCTCGGGTAGACGCCGTCGATGGTCAGGCGCCGGCCTGCATCGCCCCTGCGGTGGGTGTTCGTGCGGTGGAGCAAGAAGCCCAGCTCCGCCGGATGGGAGAGGGACACGGAGCCGTGGATGTTCCAGCTGGCTTCGTGTGTCCAGCCGCCTCCCTGGATATTGCGGTGGTTGAGGACCTCGGCCAGGGCGCGGCCGAGGGCGTCGTAGTGGTCATGCACGTGCTGCATCTCTTCGGTGGGGTGCATGGTCTCCTTCGAGTGGTGGGTGTCAGGCAGCGGAGGTCTGCGGGCGGGACGAGGCCGCAGCGTCGGCGGTCAGCAGGGCGCGGTACTGCTCCTCCCGCGCGAGGTGCCGGCGGACACGCCGCTCGGCGGCTTCCTGCTGGCGGCGCAGGTCGCGGATCTCGGTGCGGGTGTTCCCAAGATGTGGGGGAGCGTGGTCTTGAGCGGCTGCCAAGCGCAGGGCCTCGACGTCCGGGCGCCTGAGGTAGTGAAGAGCGAGGGCGCGCAGTACGGCTGAGGCGCGGCGTGCCGTGGCCGCAGGAGCGGAGTGCCCCGTCGTCCGGGTGAGGCGTACGTGGGCCGGCAGGTCGGCGGGCGTCGCCGCGGTCAGACCATCGGTGGTGCTGCGGTTCCATTCGCCGTCGAGCCGCACACCGTTGACGGTCGGCTCATGGGAGCGCTCGTACTCGAAGTACCGCTGCCGGGCATGGCCGTAGGCCACCCAGATCCCTTCGGGCATCGGAAGCGGCCGGTAGATGTCCCGTCCGACGGTGAACCGGCCATGCACGCGGGCGCCGTGCACCTCGTAGACCACGGCTCCGGCCACGTCGTCGTTGACAGCCACCTCCCGCACCGTCACGGTGCCCATGGGGCGTTTCCGGCTGTCGACCAGCGGCAGACGCACAGGGGAAGGGTCAGGGGCGAGCGTCGGCCGCGGGGCGCGTCGGATGATGCCGGTGATGACGTTCAGCTGGTGGCAGGCGCGAGCACGGGCCTGCCGCAGTTCAGCCACCTCAGCCTTGGCCTGGGCGGCGAGGTCGGCCTCGTGGCTGGCCAGAGCCTTGGCGTTCGGGCGGGCGGCGGCCGTGAGCAGATCGTGAAGGTGCGGCAAGTTGCGCCAGTGTCTGGTGACCGAGCGAATCACCGCCTCTGTACGCCGACGCACGGCGCTGGTCAGTTCCCGGTGCACGCCGCCTGCGCGGAGACTGGTGGCGTATCGGCCGAGGAAGTATCCGTTGGGCACGTTGGCGGGATCGATACCGCCGGTCCAGCCGTGCAGGCGAACGCCGTAGATGACGGGCTCGTCCGGCCGGTGCTCGGCGTAGCCGCACGGCCCGGTGCCGTCGCCGTACTGCACACGCACGGTGCTGGGCAGGATGGTCCCGTCACGGAAGTGCTCGGGGATGAGGACGAAGGTGCCGCGGATGTGAGGGCCATGCACCACGTAGCGGACGCAGCCGTGCTCGAGGACGGTTACACGGGCGGCGAGAGTGCCAATGCCCGGCAGGGGTAGGTCAGCTCGGGCGGCGACGTTCTGGAAGGTCAAGGGTCTCCTGGGAGCGGGGGATTCGATCTGCGGACGGGAACTACCGCGAGACGGCTTCTGCGGATTCGATGAGGCCGCGCAGGGTGCTGAGGCGCAGGCGAGTGTCGGCCAGGGCCTGCTGCGCGCGGCGGACGGCCTCTTCCCGCCGTTCAAGCTCTGCTTCGTAACGGCCGAGGAAGTGCTGTGCCGTCGAGCGCACGGCCAGGGCGTCGAGGACGTCGCGGTCGCTCCGCTTGCTCCAGTGCTCGGCGGCTGCGCCTAGGACGGCGCGGGCAAGGAGGCGGGAGCGTGGAGGGAGCTGTTCGGGAACTCCTGTCTTGCCGAGTCGGAAGGTCTTGATCTGGTCGAGTGCGTCGGTGCGGACGGCGCTGCGGCCGACGAGCTCGATGCCGTTGACGGTGAGTGGGCGCTCGGGGCGTCCGGGGCCGTCCAGGCGAGCGAAGATGTACAGGTCGCAGGGACACTTCTCCGGCCGGGTGGGGTCGGCGAACAGCAGAGCCGGGACGAGGACGACGCTTCCTCGCATGTGCGGAGCGGTGAACCAGTAGCGCACGGCGCCGGTGGCCGAGTCGGCCGATGAGGTCATCTGCAGCAGGCCGAAGCGGCCCAGGTCGCGCTTTGCGCAGCGGTCGTCGTGCATGCCATGAAGCCTTTGCCGTGTAGGGGGCGGGCGTGTGGCCATGGCCCGCCCGCGCCGAGGAGGGGGAGTACGCGGGCGGGCCGATGGGCACCGACTGGCTGGCAGGGGAGAGCCAGCCGCTGCGCCGCACCCAGGCAGGGGCGCGACTTGGAGCGCCGCGTTTGTGGCGGCAGTCCGGTGGGTCAGTGGGTCAGGCCGTCCTCGACGAGGTCGGTTTCCCGCAGGGCGGCGACGTGCCACCGGGCAGCCCAGAGGGAGGTCTCGCAACGGGCCGTCAGCCGCAGTGGCCTTGAAACTGGCCACGGCCGTCACGCTGACTCCTTCCTTCGAGGCAACCCACTTATTGACTCTTAAGACCATGCGTCATGGGATTCGTTAGCGCAAGTCTTAAGAACCGGCTGATGTCGGGTTGCCGCCCTCCGCCGCTCCCTCTCTACGGAGCAGACGACGGCGAAATCTATCCACAGGCAAACCGTCCTAGCGTCCTTTGGCGCCGCCTTCGAGTGAGCGGCACCCATCACCGACGTAAGCCACACCTCAGCAACTGGCCTCTCGGCGTGGCTGGCACCAACCCGCGCACCTTTCCACGGCGCCCGCGAGGTACCGATATCCGACACCTGTTGGAGCGAAGTGACCACCACCGCTCACCATCCAGCGGGCCCAGCAGCCCTTCGTCTGACGACCTGGCCCGCCGAAATCCGCGCGCTGCTGGCGGCAACGTTCATCGCCAGAGCCATCGGCTTCTGCTACCCATTCCTCCCCTACCACCTCGACGCCCTCAACCTGGACCCTCAAGCCATCGGCATGACCCTCACCGGCTTCGGTGTCGGCTGGCTCATCGGTTCCGTCCTGTGGGGATGGCTCGCCGACCGCATCGGCCGCCGTGACACCCTGGTCACCGCAATGGCGCTGGCCGCCCTCACCCTGGCTCTCCTTGCCCAAGCCCAAGAGACGAACAGCGTCATGGCCGCCGCCTGCGTCGCAGGCGTCGTCTACGACGCCACCCGCCCGGTCTTCTCAGCGGCCATCGCGGCGCGATATCCCGACGACGAGTCCCGTGCCGCCGTCAACGCGCACCGAAACTTCGCCGTCAACGTCGCCGCCGCTATCGCCGGCGCCAGCGGTGGCCTGCTTGCCGACCCCATTGGCATACCAGGCCTGCTGTGGGCCAACGCCGCCGCCTGCGCGGTGTGCGCGTTCATCGCCTGGACCCATGTCGACCCCCAAGGTGTCCGCTCCAACCGAACGCCCCTGCAGACCGCATTGCGCGACCGCCGGCTGTGGCTCCTGCTGACGGTGAGTCTGGCGACCCTCACCGCCGCCGCAGGCCTGTTCTCCAGCCTCCCCCTGCTGATGACCCAGGCGGGTATGAGTGCTGCGGACTACGGCTGGGCGCAAGGAGCCAACGCGGTCGCTGTCCTGGCTCTCTCACCCTTCATGAACCGCTGGCTCAGCAGACGAGCGGGGAACGGGCAACCCATGACCGGCCTGCTTGCCGGCAGCGCGCTCGTCCTGGGCACGAGTATGGCTTCCGCGGCCCTTGCCTCGACCGTGATCGGATTCAGTCTGTCCGCGGCCCTGGTCGTTCCGGGCGAGATCATCGCGTTCGTTGCCGCAGGCGACATCCTGATGCGCATAGCTCCTCCCGGCGCTCACGGCCTGTACGCCGGTGTCTGGGGCACGACCCTGGCCGGCGCCGTTGTCGTCGCGCCGATGCTGGCCACTCTCGCCCTCGAACAAGGCGGCCCCGACCTGGTCGGTGCGTCGCATCTCGCCACCGGTGCGCTAGGCGCCGCCTTGTGCTGGCCACTGGCCCGCGCCGTCCGCGCGCCCCGGCAGCGCGGCATCGCACGGGCTTCTACGACCTGAGTAATCACCGCCGGCCTCTACGCTGCGCCCAGATCGGCACCGGGCTGCCATCGGCCCGATAGGCGAAAGCCTGAGCGTGACCGCACACGGCGTAACAAACTGCGAAGTACCGGGCGGGCGGCTGGTTGCTGGTTCCATGCGCCCACTGCACCGGCCCGGGGTCGGCGCACACCTCGCAGTGCCGGGGAACGTGCGACATCCACGGCATGTCCTTCCAAGGACCCCAGGCCACCGGCCGGCCGCGGTGCTCCAGAGGCAGCCGCAGGGGAGCACGCCCCTCAGGGAGAGCGGGTTCACTACCCGGTAGCTGCTGGGGCACTCCGCGAGCCTGGGGCGGTTCACCGCGTGCGACGGCCAGACAGGTACGGCAGGTCCTGTACTCGTCGAACGGGCCGGAGTACGGGCGCACGGCCGGCACCGTCGGCCCGCGGCCGCTGCACAGCAGCTGGACATCGGCTGTCAGAGCGCGCGGTGGCGGTTCCCCGACCGCCAGAAGGTGCAGTTCGCCGGTTGAGGGAGCGCGCACCAGCCCTCCAGGTGAGAGCACGTCCCTGCCCGCACCGCTGATCGGCTTCCGTGCTCCTGCCGCACGAGGCCGCGGCTCGCGCCTGGTCATCACCGCGGGAGGGTAGCCGGGATGCTCAGGATCCGGCGGGTGGCCGTGTTCGTGCTCTGCTTGACGTACACGCTCCAGCCGGATGCGACGAGGGTGTCGTGCACGGTCATCAGGGCGGTGTTGCGCGTCGCGCGGTCGCGCGTAATGCGGCTGCGCCCGAGCGCCCGTTCGTTGTCCCTGCCGTCGATGCACCAGAAAGCCTCGACACCGCGCTCCCCGCTGGGAGAGAGATACAGGCCCTGGGCGCCGTGCTGGCCGTAGGCGTCACGCCAGTCATGGCGGAACACCGCAAGCGGGATGCCCGCCCGGCGGGCGGCGGCGGAGGCCGCCACGACGGCCGGGTGGTGGGCGTACTCGGGCAGGCAGCCGACGAACGCACAGGCAGAATCGCCCGCGACGGTGGCCGGGTCTTTCCACAACTGCCGCGCCCGGCGCGCAAGGTCGGCCAGCGTCGGCAGGTGTGACGTCGCGGCCACGGCTGCCATCGTGGCCGCGAAGGCCTCCGGCACCTCACCGACGGTGCCGTGGCCCTCCAGCGCGGCGAAGAGGTCAGCGGCTCTGCACACAAGGTCGGCAAGAGCGGCGCTGTCACTCGTCCGCGCGATGCGGTCGACCACGGCGGCCAACTGCTCGTCGAGGCCCGACACGCGCGGCTCCCGGGAAGGGGCGTGCTGGCGCTCACCGTTTGGACACAGGAAGTCATCGTCACCGGACCACCACAGCCCCTTGAAGCGATCGATGGGGTGTCGGCAGCGACGGCAGATGCTTCGCGGCTTGGCCGGGCCGGAGGGGGCGCCTCCGGCGGCAGAATCCCTCGGAGACTGCTGATGCCAGGTCCTCATGGACAAACGATGCTCCTTCGTGAATGAGATGGGGTGGAACTGAGGGACTGTCGATGTCGGTCAGGCCGAGGTGAGGCGGACGGCATGGGCTGCCAGGGCGGTCATGACGATCGCGTCGTCCGGCACGTCCCAGCTGAGGTGGGCCGTGCTGCCGTGACGCTGGATCGCGGCCCGCCCGCTCTCCTGCCGGAAGTCGATGCCGGGAGCACCGGGAAGTCGCCTGGGGAGGACGGGGGCGGATGCCGACACGTGGCTGGACGAGCGGTCGGCGAGATCGGCGGCCAGGTGCTGGAGATCGTCGGCCGAGTGCGTGCAACGGTCATGGCAGGTCAGCAGCGCTAGGCGCGGCTTCCCCTCGCCGCCGTACAGCGCGTGGCGGACATGGGTCTTGTACCGTCTGCTGCGGACGGTCGCGGACTTTGCGGCGGGGTTGTTGCGCACCAGCCAGAACGCCTGCCCCTGCCGGTCCCAGAAGGCGCGACCCAGGCGGATACCAGGGGTGTTGCGGACCGTCTGCCAGTCGGCCTCAACGTCCACAGCGTCGCCCTGCCAGGAGTGCAGATGCAGCATGCTGCGCCCGGCCATCGGGTCGGCGAACATCGCCTCGGGGGTCGGCGGCAGAGGGCAGACGCGGACCAGGAGCAGCGGTGTGCCCGAGGGCCAGGCGATGCCCTGGTGCTCGAGGTGGCCGCGCTGGACGGGGCAGGCGGGGCAGTGGCCGGGAGCGAGTTTCGGGCAGCGCTCGAAGTCGCCCCACCCCTGCCGACCGGTCATGGACTCGTACAAGGTCGCGTAGGTGGTCGGCAGCAGCCCGCACTGGTGGCGCTCGTCGAAATGCGCGCACAGGGACAGCCGGTTCCAGCCCTGGCCGTCCGGGCCGCCAGGGCCGTAGCTGGGCTGGGCGAGAAAGACAGGCACGAGGTGCTCCTCAAGGGGGATGGACAAGAAGAGGGGGTGAGCATGCGGGCCCACTTCGGCTGCATGGGGGACAGGGCGGGGCCGGGCGGATCCTCCCCGGCCTTGGCGATCGGCGGCGGTCGGCGGGGCGGCTCCTGTCCGGTCGCCAAGGCGGTCGCGCGGATGATCTTCCGCGTTGGCAGACCACGCGGCGGGCGGCCGGACGGGACCGCGGTGGGCGGTGCTCACGCCCGGGAGCGGAAGGGGCCGGGGGCCGTCAGTTCCCCCAAGTGCCGCGCAGACGCGCGTCACCGGTCCAGCGGGGGGACCGCATCTCACCGGGCTGCAAGTACAGGTAGACGGTGCCGGGCGTGTGCGGGCCAGTCCTCTCCATCACACGGCGAACGCAGAACCGTTCCAACGGTCGGTCGTGCACCGGCAACTCCACGTTGTCCAGAACCTCGTCGCCGTGGAGCACGACGAACCGCCGCGTCCTGTACGGCAGGATCGGCATGTCGGCCGAGTCGTGGGGCGGGTCGGCCAGGCGGAAGTCGCCGCACGACAGTTCCAAGAGGTTCCCGTGCTCCCGCGCGTACTGGCCGCACGTGCAGCATTCCGCGTCCCCGCTGCGGGCCGGCGCCGGCTGGAACTCCCAGGTGTCGGCGTTCCTGGCCTTGCCCCGGTAGCGCACGGTGTCGGTGCCCGGGTTGCAGACGGCCGAGCCGCCCTGGTCCCATGCGTACTGCTTCACCCGTGCCAGCAGGTTGGCGCGGGAGATCACCCAGTAGGGGTATCCGTTGCTGCCGGCGACGTTCATGCGGTAGGCGGGCGATCGGAGCAGACCGCCGTCGACGCGGGTGAGCGGCTGCCAGGAGGCGGAGGCAGCGAGGGCGGGAGGGGGCATGGAACTCCAGACGAGTAGAGGGGGAAGGCGCTAACGGGCAGGGCGAGCGCGGCGGCCGGGAGCGGGACGCCCCGCATGGCTTTGGTGTGTCCCGGCTGCCGCGCCTGGCGCCCAAGGCCGGCCGGTGCCAGCGGATGCGTCATCACGGCCGCAGCCGCCCATCGTGGCCGTGAAGACCTCTGACGCCCCACCGGCGACGTGCTGCGGTGAGAGCAGGTATCGGCGAGTCGCCGGGCGCTCAATCGGCGGCGGAGTCGCGAATGGCCGCCCGGCGAGCGTTCCTGCGGCCACGGGCGCGCCGAGGGCCACTGGCGTGCGTGCCTGCGGCGTTGGAGCGGCGCCGGTTCTGCACAGCTGCGGTGCGGGCGCGGTTGGCCTGCCGGTGCATGCTGCATACCTCCTTGAGAGCGGCAGCGTATCTGACTCTTAAGACTATATGGAATGTCGGCGGCGAATGCAAGTCTTAAGAGCCGGAACTAGTGTGTTTGTCGCGCCGCGCGGGTTGCACGGCAACCACCAGGAGTGGCAGCCAACTTCGGCCTACCGCAGCAATGCGCGGAGCGCTGCGAGCCGCTTCTCTGCCCGCTCGGCGCGGTTCTTCGCCTCCAGCCACTGCTTCCGGTAGTCGGCGGCCTTTTCCTTCCAGTTTTCCGCCGTACGCCGGGCGGCCGCAGCCTCTGTGCGGGCGGTGTCGCGCTGGCTGCGCATCCGCTCCGCCAGCTGAGCGCGTTCGACGAGCTGGCCCAGGTTCAAGGAAGCGAGGTCACGCGCGGCCGGGCCGGACGTCTCCGAAGCACGGCGCGGCGGGCGAGCCGCCTCGCGGTGGTTCGGCGGTTCGGCGGCGGTCACGCTGCTGCGGCGCTTTACCGGGTTGCGCGGTTCGGCCCTGTTCTTGTGCTTCTTCAGGTGCGGCCTGATGGAGTGCTTGTTCTCGGAGGTGTAGTTGCAATGCAGGCAGCCGTACACCTCGGAGCCGTCGGCGAGCAACAGATGCCGGGTCTGTTCGAGTACCACGTTCACCCCGGGCCGGCTGATGCCGGACCGGGCGGGCTGGTCTTCAACGACGGCGAGACCGTTCACGTGCGTTGCGGTCATGCGGGGCGGTGCGCTCCTTGGCGATGGAAAGGGGGAGAGGGGCGGGCCCGGCCGGTCCGCCACCGCGGGGCGGACCGGCCGGAGGCTCCGAGTCCGGTCAGGCGGCCATCAGCAGCTCGTACGCCGCCTGCTTCTTCTTCGTGATGTCCGAAGAGGTCAGGACGCGGTGGGCGCGGACCTCGGCGTCCTTGGCGGGGGCGTAGTGGTCCAGGTACTCGCCGATGGCCTGGAAACCGGCCCAGCGGGTGCCCCGGATGTTGGCCTGGGTGTCGGCGTTCTCGAAGAGGTGGCGCAGAGTGTTCATGCGGCGGGTGTGGTTGTTCCGGGTGCGCACGCTCGGGTTCGGCTCCAGAGGACCCCAGACCTCCTCGCAGACCCGCTCGAACGCGCCGAGGCTCAGCGTCTCGTTGATCATCTTCTCGGCTTCGCGCTCGAACGCCACGGCGTACTCCCAGACCATCCCGAGCGCCTTGCGGGCCTCGGCGATCTTCGCCTTGGCACCGGCGGTGTGACGCACGGGGTAGTGCGAGACGGCATTGGAGATCGCCATGTGCTGGGTGTTGGCGCAGACGATCCGGGTGGGGGAGACGTTGAAGCGGAAGGCCGACGATCCGTCGTGGC
Source organism: Streptomyces shinuiensis (assembly GCF_043660855.1). Taxonomy (NCBI): domain Bacteria; kingdom Bacillati; phylum Actinomycetota; class Actinomycetes; order Kitasatosporales; family Streptomycetaceae; genus Streptomyces; species Streptomyces shinuiensis. The sequence continues at coordinate 67,116 of NZ_JBIHML010000004.1, forward strand.
TGTTGAGACCCGCCAGGTACAGGTCGATGTCGTCCGCTCCGGCGATCGAGATGGCCTTCGGCAGCTTCATCGTGACGAAGACGCTCCGGCCGCCGCGCAGCGACCCGGCAGTCTCGAAGTGCGCGCCCGACTCATCGACCAGCAGGTTCAGCAGTTCGCAGTGCTCCTCGTTCTGCACCGGCCTGTACTTCTCCTTGACGGTGCCCAGGCGCTCGGTCATGCCGGTCTTGGGGTTGGTCCGGACCGTGAAGTAGTCGTCCGACTCGATCTTGGTGACGCCGTGCTCGGTGATCTCGTACGCGTGGACCCCGCCGACCTTGCGGACGTTCCAGTTGGAGAGGAACGCCTTTTCGAGTGCCTCCTCGGCCGTGAGGGCGCCCGTCGTGACGGTGCCGAGCCGGTGCCATGCGTCCAGGCGGGCGGAGACGAAGGAAGCCGAACCGTCAGCGTGGATCTCAAGGCCGTGCGACAAGATAACTCTCCCAGTCCGTTGTCGGGTGGCGGACCAGCTCCGCCCTGTTGACTCTTAAGACTATACATAGCGCTGCGCCAGAATGCAAGCCTTAAGATTCGTAGAGGGGTTTGGCCGACCCCGCGCGCGGCTGGGCAAGTAGGCAGGTCGGCGCCACTGGGGGGGGGCGGCTCATCGAAGCTCGCCCGCAGTGCCGTCGCAGCCGACCCCGGCGCGGCCGGCCCGCGGGTGGCAGTGCGTCCGCGTGGCACTGACCAGGAGCCTCTCCATTCCGTCGCCGCACCGCTCCGCGCCGGTTTGGCGAAAATGTGCGATAGATGCCCTGGGGGCGAGATACGTTGGCACGGCAGTGCTCCTCAGGTGCGGCTTCCCCCGTGAGCAGCACCTGAGGGCACGCCGCTCTGTGCATGCCGCCCGAGCCGCCATACGGTCCGCTCGCGGTCGCCGCCGGGTTCCTCGTCGGGCCTCTCGATGTTCGTGGGATCCGGGTCCCAGTGCTTGGCGATGCCTGCTGCGCCTGACCCGCCCCCGGCCATGTCGACCTCAAGGCTGACCGCCAGGGCCACCGGGCGTGGATGCGTGCCACCGGGTACGCTCTGCCGGCCCCTCCGGGGTCTCTCTCCGCTACGGCCGCTCGTGTCGGCCTCCTTGCGAGCCGGTAATGCCGCTGTCCGTGCGCCATGATCGGCCCATCACTCCAGAGTGGCTCTTAAGGCTGCTTTCGCGTGCACCTTCATGTATTGTCTTAAGAGTCGATAAGATGTTTGGCCCTGCCGCCCCCCGCACTTCCGAAGGAGCCACCGTGAAGAAGCCGGAGGAGTTCGAGCCCGGCGACCGCATCCAGGTCATCAAGTGCACCGACGACCACGACCCGCTGCCCGCCGGGGCGACCGGCACCGTCACCCACTGGAATCCGCACCCGCAACTGCGTCAGCTCGCCGCCGACTGGGACGCCCCGCACAACGACCGCAGCCTGATGCTCTGCCTCGCCGCCGGTGACGAGGTCAAGAAGCTGTGACCCCGGCGGCCGCAACCCGCTCCTGCCCGGCCGTCGCGTGGCGGCCGGGCAACCCCTTCCCCTGTGCCGCCCCCGGCCATGCCGGGAGCGGCGATGACGAGGAGGTGACTTCTTTGGCCTGGTACCGCGTGCCGGTGACCACGGCGGCGGAGACTGTCGTGGTCGTCGAGACCGACGCAACCGACCCGTACGAGATCGCCGAGCTGGCCACCGAGCAGGTGGACATCGACGACCTGTGCCACCAGTGCGCGAACGACGTGACGCTCGGAGACGACTGGCGGGCCGTCCTCGTCGACGGCACCCCCACGATGACCCGACTCGACGAAGGCTGACCGCTACCGGCAGCGCCCGGCGTCAGCCCTTTCCTTCTCCCCGATCCAGCCTCCTGCGAAAGGCGCCCCATGACCCCTGTCTCCGACCTTCTGTCCACGGCCGAGGAAGCCTGGCGTGTCTCCCGCGACGCCTGTCGGCTGGCCACGGCCACCCTGCTGCGCTCGGCCCTGCCCACCCTGCGCCCGCGCCACGGTGATGTCGAACCCCACCGGCACCTGGCCTGCGACCTGCCCGGCGGCGGGAACGTCTCGGCCCACCTCGGCGACGAGACCGACCGCCTGTACCTGCAGGCGCGCGGTCTGCCAGCCGCTGTGATGCGCGAGCTGTGCCACCACGCCCAAGTGCACATCACTCCGTTCATCACCGAGACCTCCCTGGGCCGCCCGCCCAGCCCCGGCGAGTTCACCGCGCGCCGCCACCGGCGCACCCAACGGCTGACCGTTCACCCCGACACCACCATCGACGGCGACTTCGTCCTGCCCGTCCCCGTTGCGGCGCGCGCCCTGGCCGCCATCAGCCCCTATCGCAGGGAGCCGCAGACCGCAGGAGCACCCAGCCGGACCGCCCTCGCCGAGACCGCGTGCGGCGGCTGTTTGTGACAGGTTTCGCTGGCCCCACTCCGGCACTCTGGTCTGGCCCCAGTTGATCGGCATTTGATTTGGCCCCACCTGTGCAGCTCTGAGACGACATGCCCTCGTCCGAGTGAATGGTCTGGGCTGTCTGCCCGATCCCGACAGGGTGTGTCCGTCGTTCACGGTCATGTCGGAGGCCGTGCTGTGGGTCATGGCCGTGTCGGGAGGCCGGGTTGCGTGTTTCGCGTGTCGAGCTGTTCGAACAGATCCGTCGGGACGTCCGCCTCGATCCGTCGATCTCGCAGCGGGCCCTGGCGGCGAAGTACGGCGTTCACCGCCGAACCGTCCGGCAGGCCATGGCCTCCGCGATCCCGCCGCCGCGCAAATCCGGCCAACGGCAGTTCCGCATCTTGGACCCGGCCACCGGGTGGATCGACGCGATGCTGCGGGCCGACCTGAAGGCCCCGCGGAAGCAGAAGCACACCATCGAGCGGATCCAGAAGCGTCTGGCCGAGGAGCACGACTTCGACCTGGCGTCGTATTCCACTCTGCGTAACTACGTCCGCAAACGGCGGCCGGAGATCGTGGCAGAGGACCGTGAGGGCCGCCAGCATCTGGAGGGAATGGTGCCCCAAGCACACCTGCCCGGCGAGGAAGCCGAGGTCGACTTCGCCGACGTGTGGGTGCGAGTGGCCGGCGAGGTGGTCAAGTGCCATCTGTTCACGCTGCGGCTGTCGCATTCGGGCAAGGCCGTCCACCGGGTGTTCGCTTCACAGGCCCAGGAATCGTTCCTGGAAGGCCATGCGGCAGCATTCCGGGTGCTGGGCGGTGTCCCGACCAAGCACATCCGCTACGACAACCTCAAGCCCGCGGTCCGGCAGGTCTGCACCGGCCGTAACCGGGTGGAATCAGAGCGGTGGACCACCTTCCGCTCGCACTATGGGTTCGATGCCTTCTACTGCATTCCCGGTGAGGAAGGCGCCCACGAGAAGGGCGGGGTCGAGCAGGAAGGCGGACGCTTCCGCCGGGCCCACCTGGTCCCGGTCCCCGACGTCCCGTCGCTGGAGGAGCTGAACGCCCGCATCGCCACGATCGACGAGGCGGAGGACGAGCGGATCCTGCGCGGGAAACTGACCTCGATCGGCTTCAACTTCCGTATCGAGGCCGAAGAACTGGCCCCGCTACCGACCGAGGACTTCGAGTGCGGCATCACGCTGACTCCGAAGGTCGACCGGACCAGCCGGATCACCGTCCGCCAGTCCCACTACTCGGTGCCCGCCCGATTCATCGGCGAGAGGGTACGCGTTCTGCTGCGGGGCAACGAGCTGCTGGTCTTCGAGCGCCGGAACATCGTCGCCCGGCATCCGCGGCTGACCAAACGCTACGGATATCGCGACGTGCTGGACCACTACCTGGAGATCCTGCTGGTCAAACCGGGTGCCATGGCCGGGTCGACCGCGCTGGCCGCCGCACGGGCCGAGGGCTCCTTCACGGCCATCCATGAGGCGTTCTGGGCCGCCGCCCTGAAGGCGCACGGGGACGCGGCCGGCACCCGGGCCCTGATCGAGGTCCTGCTGCTGCACCGGCGGATGCCCTCCGAGGCGGTCCAGGTCGGAATGTCGGCCGCGATCAAGGCCGGGTCGGTCAGCCCGGACGTGGTGGCCATTGAGGCCCGCAAGGCCGAGTCCGCCGCCCGCGACCCTGAGCCGGAGGACGACGAGAACGATCCTCCGCCCTGGGCGGACATTCCCGGCGGGCAGCTGCTGACGCTTCCCACCCGCCGGCCCGAACTGCCCGAGGACAACCGTCCCCCGCCGTCGGTGGACGTCTATGACCAGCTCCTGACCCGTCTTCCGAAAGGTTCCGCATGAACGACAGCACCGCCCTCTTCGACGTCGGTGAGCGAGTCCCTGGGCCTCGCAAGGACGCCTCTGCCGCCGGCGCCGTCGAGACCGTGATCGACGAAGCCTGCCGGGCCCTTCACCTGCCCACGATTCGCTCACGCTGGGAGGAGATCGCGGGCACGGCGCTGAAGGAGCGGGCCAGCTACAAGGACTTCCTGGCCGACCTGCTGGAAGCCGAGTGTCTCCAGCGCGAAGAGCGGAAGAAGACCAGGCTGGTCAGGGAGGCGAACTTCCCCCGCCCCAAGCGGCTGGAGGATTTCGAGTTCGAGAAGAACCCGAACGTGACCCCCGAGCAGGTCAGCACCCTGGCCGACCCCGCCTGGGTGAAGGCCAGCCTGCCGCTCTGCCTGATCGGGGACTCCGGCACCGGCAAGTCACACCTGCTGATCGGCATCGGGACCGCGATCGCCGAGGCCGGGATGCGGGTCCGCTACACGACCACAGCGAACCTGGTCAACGAGCTTGCCGAGGCGGCGGACGAGAAGAAGCTCGGCCGCACCCTCGCCCGCTACGGACGCGTTGACCTGCTCTGTCTGGACGAGTTCGGCTACCTCGACCTGGACAAGGCCGGGGCGAAGCTGCTGTTCCAGGTGTTCACCGAACGCGAGGAACGACGCGCGATCGCCATCGCCTCGAACGCCCCGTTCTCGGAATGGAAGCAGACGTTCACCGATCCCCGGCTCTGCGCGGCGATCGTGGACCGGGTGACCTTCAACGCGCACATCGTCGAGACCGGCACCGACAGCTTCCGCTTCAAGAAGACCCAGGAGAAGCACCGCAAGTCCTGAAAAGGTGTCTGAGCCCCGCATGCCAAGTTGCGCGGGGCTTCAGTCTCGCCGCACGACGCCACCGCGAGCGTCTCGCGCTGGGCAGCATGATGCAGCAGACCCATCCCCCACATTGATCAGGTGCGGGTTACAGGATCAGCCAAAGACCGCCCGCCAGTCCCGTGATCACCCGAACGAGCAATCGACTTCAGGGCAGAATGACGGGCCCATGGACATGCATCCCCTCCGGCTCACCGCTCACGGCCTGTTGCTCCGGGAATGGACGAGCGACGACCTCGCCCTCCTGCAAGAACTGTTCGACGACCCCGACGTCGCCTACCGGACCCCCTTGGCGTCGCCGTTCGACCAGGCCGCCGCACGGCGGTACTTGCACAGCGCGCACCAGGCACGGCGCGAACACGAACGCATCCACCTGGCCATCACCACCGACGGGCAACAGGCCATGGGAGAAGTCCTACTCAACCTGACCACTGGTGGCATCGGCTACATCGTGGGCGCCGCCCACCGAGGCCAGCACCTCGCAGCGCGAGCACTTCGAACCATGACCGAGTACGCGCACCACACCGCGGGCCTAACCCGGGTGATCCTCGAGATCGAGCCCGACAACCACCCCAGCATCGCCGTCGCCCGATCCGCAGGCTTCCGCCTCACCGACGTCAAACCCGAGACAGTCACCGACAAGGGACGGACCTACGACTTGCTCACCTGGGAACATCCGGCTCCGGCTTCCCGAGGTTAAAAACAAGCTGACCCCACCCGCTTCAAGAACCGAGGCCGACGCCCATGCGGGGCGCCGGCCTCGGCCCGGTTAGGCACGAGCCGTTCTCCGCCGGTCGTGCCAATGCCCGTCCTCGTCGTCCACCACAGATCGGAGAATCCGTCGGTCCCGGATCGAACACGGTCGAGATCCTGTGGTCCGGCGGGCTGTCGGGGCCCGTCGTCCAGTCCGGATCCGATGTGCTTCACGCTACCGCTCCGGCCCCTCCCCACGGCCAGGGAACCCACTCGTTCGGGGTGGGGCCAAATCAACTTGCCGGAGCGAGGTTGACGCACCCCACGCGACCGGTCAGGGCCAGCGAGTGGGGCCAACTCCAGTGCCGGAGTGGGGCCAATTGAAGTTGCCACAAACAGGCGGCCCCCGCCCACCACGGGCGACACCGCCGGGCGGCCGCCGACCGACATCCGGGAGACCTCCGTGATCACTGTCGAGCAGTTCGCCGAAACCGCCGCGCAGGCCGGCTACGTTCCCGCCGCGTGCGGACACCGCGCACCAGGCCACCACCAGTTCGAGCTGCGCCCCTACCGGGAGCCGGACCCCGAGACCGGCGTCATCCGGACCGCCGAGATCACCCAGCGCCTGCACGCCCGGCCCGAGCGCACCGACGAACGCATCCCGATCAGGGAGGCGATCGACACCTGTGCGTGGCCGGGGCCGAGCGGGGCGGCAGCCGATGGGCTTTATGCACGGAAGGTGCCGCTGCAGAACCGGTCGTCCCCGGCCAGGGCACGGTAGGTGACGCCTTCCCAGCCATTGGGCCGGTCGGCCAGACGGGTCGCGGCCTCGCCCGTCAGGTAGGCGCGCACCACCTGGGCGCCTCCGGCCTCCAGCATGGCGGTGAGCTGGCCGCGGATACCGCTCAGCGTGCGGTTGGCCTGGGTCGCGAAGAGCCGGCCCAGCCCGAACAGCTCGAAGTGGTACTGGGCCCGGCCTATGAGGACCCGGTCCCACGTCGGCGGAGGGTTGACGAAGAACTCCAGCCAGAGAGGATCGCCGTGCACCACCCGCGCATTGAGCCAGGAATCGTGATCGATACGGTCCAGATAGGGGTGTAGCGGCGTGGTCTCCGCGCTCGAGGGCACCGCTTCCCCCTTGGCCCGGTTGCAGTCGGCGCAGGCCGGCACCAGATTCAGTGGATCGACACACAACGCGGGGAACACCTTCTTGGGCATGACGTGATCGAGAGTGCGCACCACGCCGTGGCCGCACAGCGGGCACCGCTCGTCCTGCGGAGCCGCCAGCAGCCGTTCTGAGGGGCCCCGAAGATCCCGGACAGGGACCCAATAGGGTTGTCCTGTAGGGAATCGAGGGAAGAAGCACGTGGCACGTCCAAGTCCGTACTCGCCAGAGTTCCGTGAAGAAGCGGTCCAGCTGGCGCTGAAATCCAGCAAGCCCATCGCACATGTGGCCCGGGAACTCGAGATGAACCCGGAGACGCTGCGCACCTGGGTGCGCCAGCACGAGCGCGAGAACGGACGGCAGGATGGCCCGCTGCCGGTGGACGACCGGGCCCGACTGAAGGAACTCGAACGCCGTAACCGTGAGCTGGAGATGGAAGTCGCCTTCCTGAAAAAAGCCGCAGCGTACTTCGCGAAGGATCCCCGGTAGCGAGCAAGTACGAGTTCATCGAAACGATGCGACTCGGAAACGCGGAGTACGCCTACTCCGTCGAGTTCATGTGCAGACAACTCGGCATATCCACCTCCGGCTACTACGACTGGCGAAACCGGCCCGATTCCGCGACCGCCCAGCGGCGCGAGGAACTGCGGCTCCTCATTACCAAAGCGTTCGAGATGTCCGACGGCACCTACGGCTACCGGCGCGTCCGTGCCCAGCTGCTGCGCTGGGGCGTCGCCGCCGGCCCGGAACTGGTCCGCCGGCTGATGCGGGAGTCGGGCCTGGTGCCCTGCCAACCGAGGCCGAAGCGGTGGGCGCTGACCCGGACGGCGCCGGGCCCGGTGCCGAACCTCGTCGGGCGCGACTTCACCGCCGACGCGCCCGGAGAAAAACTCGTCGGCGACATCACCTACATTCCGACCGGTGAGGGGTGGCTCTATCTGGCGACCGTCATCGACTGCTGCACCAAAGAGATCATCGGCTACGCCATGGACAACCACTACCAGACACCGCTGATATCCCGGGCGATCCGGAACGCGGCCCGCAACAGGAAGCTCGCAAAGGGCGCGATATTTCACTCCGACCGCGGCAGCAACTACATGTCGGCCGAGTACGGGAAGGTCCTCGGGAGACTCGGGTTGCGGCGCTCGGCCGGCCGGACCGGAATCTGTTTTGACAACGCCATGGCCGAATCGTTCTTCGGCGCCCTGAAGAACGAACGTGTGTCACGCGTGACGTATCACACCCGAGCGGAGGCCCGGCGGGACATTATTCGGTATATCGAGTTCTGGTATAATCGCAAGCGTCTTCACTCGGCGATCGGTTATCGCCCGCCACGAGAAGCACGCGCCGAGCATGAACGACTCCGCCTCGCCGCATGAAATAACCGGCTAAATTACCTGTCCGGAAAACGCGAGGCCCCTCATTCGTACAAGGCCCGGCCGGCTTTGGCGCCGACCATGCCGTTCTCATACGCCCACGCCACCACATCGGCGGCTGGGATGCCCGGCACGGCGAAGGCCGCGCTGCACAGTGCGTGCAGCAGACCCTCCCGGGCCGCGTCCCGGAAGCGCTCACCTGCGTCGGCGACATGGTCGGCGGCGGCCAGCAGCCGCCCGCGCCGACCGGGATCCCGGGTGCCGCCCACGCAGGTTTCGTAACTGGAGCGGGCAGAGATCACCGGGGGATCCAGCGGCCACATCAGGCCCCTCCCCGCGCGGCCCGGTGCGCCAGCAGGATCCGCACCAACCCCTTGGCCTCTCCGCCGAGCTGCCCGCCGAAGCGGTCCAGCACCTCCTCGTAGGTGTCCAGCTCGCCCACGGCTTGTTCGATCTCGGCGTGGAAGCCTGACTGCCGGACCTCCAGCCCGAACACCTCATGGGTGAGGACCCCAACGTTCTCCCCATAGGTTTCGATCGCGGGCCGCTCGGGCCGGCGGCGGTCCCAGTGGCCGATCTTCCACACGCACGAGCGCGGGACCTCCTGCAGGACCACCGGGGAATGGGTGCTCAGCACCGCGACCGCGTTGCGGTCGGTGAGCAGATCCGACAGCGCCTTGACGAAGGAGGCCAGCAGCGGCGGATGCAGATGAGCCTCGGGTTCGTCGATGAGCACCAGCGACTGCTCGGCGGCGGTCTCCACCAGCCGGGTCAGCGTCAGCAGCACGATCGCATGCCCCGAACTCAGCGCGGAGAAGATCTCCCGCGCAGTGGTCAGGTCTTCCTCACAGAACGCCCCGCGCGTCGCCAGACCCCGGGCGAAGACGTGGACGGGGGAGTGACAGAAATACGGGTCGCTGCCGAGCGTGTCCAGCGCGGTGATCCACCGGCCGACCCGCTCGGCGGCCACCACCTCCTCCACGCTCCGGCCGAACTCCTCGCTCAACTCCTTACGCGTCTTGCGCTCCCGCGTGGGGCGCCCCAACTCGTCCACCGTGGCCAGACCCACGTAGGTGAAGGACACCGGTGCAGGACCGGCCTCGGCCGGCGGCGCCTCCTGACCACCGCTGACGTCCTTGTCCGCGTCCCAGCCGGGCAACCCGACCTCGTCCTCCTCCTGCTTGCGGGCCGGATCGAAAGCACTGAACGTCACAAAGACCAGGTTGGTGAACGCCCCAGCCGCCCCGCCGGACCAGACAATCTCCCCGGCTCCCTCCCGCTGCTCCTGCCAGCCGACCACCGCCGCGGCGATATCACCGAGCAGGGTGGTCTTGCCCACCCCGTTGCGGCCGATCAGCACATGCACGTTGGTGGGGGCTGCGCATGAGGGGTGACGGAGAACGACAGCCGCCACCGCCCGGACCCGTCCTCGTCTTCCTGTCCGGTGTCCGCCAAGGAGGCGACGTAGTCGAAGCGGTACGCGGTAAGCCGGGTACCGCCCTGGGCGATCCGCCGGAACTGCACCTCTACCGTCTGCGGCTCGACGCTGCGCAGCAACGACGTCTGAGTCACGTCCCACTGCACCGCCTGCCCGAAGCGCCCCGGGCTCAGCGCGATATCGCACAGACCGTCCAGGATCTCCCTGCCCACCCGAGGGCCGAGCCGCCGAATGTTCTCGTAGTAGAGATCGTTCTGTCCCACCGAGAACCAGTACAGCCGGCGCCCCAGTCCCTCCAGACGGGGAAACTCCCCCGCCTCCAGCGGCCATTCCCCCCGGAGCAGATCGGCATAGCCGATCTTGACCGACCCCAGCTCGACAACCGCCCCGCCACCGTCCCGGAACCACAGGCGGTACAGCGTCATGTAGCCGTCATCCCCAGCGTCCCGCCGCGGCACCAGAAGACAGGCTCGAGGCCCGCCCTGCACCCGCTCGCCGTCACCCAACACGATGAACCGCATGCGTCCCTCCCGTGGAATCGAAACCGAACCGCCACCCGCCACCCCGGGCAGCACACTCCCGCTCGGACCCCTGGGCCGCAGAAGCGACCAGGGGACGGCTCAGACGCAGTCCCTCATGCTGCCCTTGCCGCCGGCGCCTGAAGACGGCTGTTCACCCGCGTTCGCAGAAATAGGCTGCCGAGGCCGCACCTCTGCTAGGAGGCGATGATCTCGGCGATCTCCTCCGGAACGCTTGACCCCGGGCGGAGACGACATGAGCTGCTCAGCAATGTTCCGATTCATCACACCACTAACGCCGGGTTCGGGATGGACGGTGAGAAGCGACCCGAGAGTGCTCTCCGTCGCAGAAGGACCTGGGGTTGGGCAACCAGCTCCTCCATCACCATCAACGGCACCGCTATCCGGTGGTATCCCAACCACCGCAGCGTGCGGATGAGGCCGACTCGTGGCCCGTGTGGGCTCAGCCCTGGCAGCCCCGCCCCGAGGGGCGGGGCCGATGGCGGGCCCTCCGGGAGACACCGATGCCAGAAACCCCTGCCTCCTGGCACCATGCCCCCATGCGCCCACTGCCGATCCCCTGCCCCGCCCCGCAGGTCCCCGACGTCACCGCAACCGACGCCTTCAACACCGCCTACCGGGCCGCCCGGACCCAGTCGGCGGTATTCATCGCAGTCGAGCGCAGCGGCCGAGCGTGGACGGTGCGCGCCGACACTCTCACCGCCGCGCCGCGCCACACCCTCGATGACGCGACCAGCGAGGCCATCCGCACGGCCGTCACTCACCTAGTACGCGACCGCGCAATCGACTCCGGCTCATCACCGGGCCCGGTCCACATCACCCTCTACGGCGTGCCGGACGAAGCACGAGCCCGCCACCTGGCCGCCGCGCTCCACACCGCCCTGCACGGGAACCCAGAACCGCTGATCCAGCTCGTCGGTACCCCCAAGCCGACCTCTAACCCCACCGTCTAGGACCGGCACCGCACGGCGGCCCTGCTGCTACCCCGGCAACCGGCACCTACGCGCCGGGAGCAGCAAAGCCACCCTCCTCGACCGCTGGGCTGCCGGAAGGCGACGAATCCAGGCGGCGGCACAGAAACCGCCCGGCCACGGGCCCGCCCGCCCGCGGAGGTCAGCGCACCGCCGCGGGGGCCATCGGCTGCCAACGGGGGCCGTCCGGGTCGCCGCTCCAGACCCACTGCTCGTTCGGTGTGCGGGTGAGGCCGAAGTCGTACAGCACCGGCGCTCCGCGTTCCTCCCACACCGTCCAGGCGCGCAGTACTTCGTCGGCCAGGCGGCGGGGCCCGCCCTGGCGGGCCACTACGTCCGCGTCCGGGCCGGCGTCGGTTCCTGTGCGGGGGGTGAGGGTGGCCCAGGAGGTGTGGCCGTCGTGCAGCCACACCACCGTCCCCGCCTGCCCGGCCCCGGCGGTGACGTGGATGTCGGGCAGCAGCACGCGCAGGGCGAACAGCAGGTGCCCTCGCTCCGGCCCGGTCAGCGGCCCCAGGGCGCGGGGGAAGGGGCCCTCGATGTCGGGGGGTTGCCGGTCGCGGACGTGGTGGAACGGTGCGCCTGGGTCGGTGCCGCGGGCGGGCATGAACTGGGCCAGACCCTGCACCCACCCCGACGCCGACCGCCCATCGGGGGCGATGGTGAGTGCGACGTGGCCCAGGCGGCCCCAGGGGGTGACGATCCGACCGCCGGGCCGGGTCTGTTCCACCCACGCCCACGGAACTTCCTCGACCGCATAGGTGGCGATCACCCGGTCATACGGCGCGCCCTGCGGCCACCCGGCCGTACCGTCCCCGACTCGCACCTCCACCCTGGTGCCGGCCGCGGCCAGCCGCTCGCGGGCCGCGGCCGCCAGTTGCGGGTCGACCTCGACGGAGGTGACTCGGTCCGGGCCGGCGCGGTGGGCGAGCAGCGCGGTGTTCCAGCCGGTGCCCGTCCCCAGCTCCAGCACCCGTCGGCCGGGTTCCAGCAGCAACGAGTCGAGCATGTCCACCACGACCGCCGGACACGACAGACTCGAAGACGCCCGGCCGCCGGTGATCTGGATGACGGCCGGGGCGTCCGGCCCGGCGTAGACCTCGGCCGCCCACCGCCCCGGATCGGCCGCCCGGTCCACCGGCACGTAGACACCGGCGGACCCGTCCCAGGACCACAGCCGGTCGGGGGCGAACCGGTGCCGGGGCAGAGCGCCGACGGCCCGGCGGATCCACGGCGAGCGCTCGGGCCACAGACCACGCTCCGCCATGGCCTCGGCCAGATGGGCGGACCGCTCGTCGAGGCGCACCGGGTCAGTCCTTCTTGTGCTTGCCGCTGCCCGGCGGCGGGGTGGGCACCTGCCCGTCGGCGTTCCCCGGCGGCGGAGTGCCCTGCCCGGGGTCGGGCTCCGGCTTCCGGTGATCACTCACGGTAACCTCCCGTATCGAATAAGTGACACTCCATCATGGTCCACTCCCGATGCCCGAGTCCGCCGCACCCGGCGATCTGACCGAAAAACCTCCGCCGCATTGCCGTGTACCGGCACAAGAAGCGCAATCCCCACCAGGCTCCGTAGCACCACACAACGCCCTACGGGTCCTGCAGGAGAGCGACAACCAGCCCGCCATGCAGTACGCCACGGCCAGTGTCAGCGAGTGAAGGAGGTATACCTTCAGAGCAACGGCCGCCGCGCCGACCAGCTGGAGCAGTCCTGCTTCGCCGATAACGAACGCCACCCACGAGCCCAAGGCATCCAGCAAGACCAGCAGCATCACCGTGCCTAGATCCGTCCCCACCTTCAGCCTTCCGCCGCCACAACTGTCCCCATGAGAGACATTGGTAAACGGCCAGGTCGCAGGGGAGGAGACGGGGTTCCAAAGGGGCCAAAGACCACCCTTGTACACGGTTGACCTGTCGTCGGCACCTCGCTGGCGGGCCTGGTTACTTCAGCGATGCAGCGGTAGAAGGCCACGACCATAGCCCAGGCTCCGTCCCGCCGTGTACAGGTTCTGCCAGAGGCACGGTGACGACGGTGTCCGGCGCCCCGCAGGTCTTGTCGGTTACATCGCGACGACGCTCGCGGACAGGGCTTCGATCGCGGCGGTCGGCCACCGAGACCAGCGCGGTCGTTGAGCCCTGACATGGCAGGACAGTCACCGTGGCGCGCACCTGGTCCGGGAGCGTGGCGGCGTGACTCCGATGGGCAGACCGATGTAGCGGGGGAGAAGATCAACAACCGGGGGTACTGCTGTGTGCTGCGTCCTCTAGTTGGACCGTTCACTATGTCCCATGGTCCTGGAGGGGGATACCGTTGGCGAGTCGCTCCCGCCGAGGACGCCACGTCCCGCGTGCCCGCGCCGGCGTGTTCCCGGAGCAGGGCGACAGCAGGAACACCACGGCCCTCGGGCCGCCGCCCCCTTTTTTTGACGAGCAAGGACACCCCCGACTGATGGCAGTGACGCAGCAGGAGATCGAGAGCCGGTTGTGGGACGCCGCCGACGAGTTGCGCGTGGCGATGCCCGAAGCGCAGTACGCCTCGGTCGTCTTCCCGCTGATGTTCTGGAAGTACCTGTCGGACACCTGGGAGCACCGCCACCAGGAGTTCCTGGCCGAGAACGCGGGCCTGGACGGCCTCTCCCCACAGGAAGCCCGCGAGATCGAGTACCGCGACTACCAGAGCTTCGAGATCCCGCTCATCTACCCCGGCACCGCCGCCGAGCGCCGCGCCTCCTGGTCATCCATCCTCGCCACCATCACCCAGCCCGGCCTCGGCCAACGGGTCCGCTCCTCCCTGCAAGCCATCGAGACGGCCAACCCCGACAAGTTCTCCCGCCTGTTCGGCTCCATGACCTGGACCTCCGAAGAGGTCCTGCCGCCCGAGGTCCTGGCCGCGGTCATGCAGGCGATGGACCGCACCCCGAAGATGCACGAGGGCAACCTCTCCCACGACGTGCTCGGCGATGCCTACGAGTACCTGCTGAAGCGGTTCTCCGACGGCTCCGGCACCCGCGCCGGCCAGTTCTTCACCCCGCGCGAGGTCGTCGAGCTGATCGTCGAGATCCTCGACCCCAAGGCCTTCGAGTCGGTATACGACCCCACCTGCGGATCGGGCGGCATGCTCATCGCCTCCGCGAACCTCCTCAAGACCCGCGGCGGACGCGGCTACACCCTCAGCCTGTACGGGCAGGAAGCCGTCTCCGACACCGCCGGTGTCGCCCGCATGAACCTCTTCATGCACAACCTCACCCAGTTCCAGATCGAGGTCGCCGACACCCTGAAGGACCCCCGCTTCACAAAGCCGGACGGGTCCGTCGCGCAGTTCGACGTGATCCTCGCCAACCCGCCCTACTCCCTGAAGTGGAAGCCCTGGACCAACGACCCCCGCGCCATCGGCGGCGTCGCCCCGCAGTCCTCGGCGGACTGGGCATTCGTCCAGCATATGATCGCCAGCATGGACCCGCAGAAGGGCCGCGCCGGCGTCGTCCTGCCCCACGGCGTCCTCTTCCGCGGCGGCCAGGAAGCCGCCATCCGCCGCCGCGCCCTGGACGACGACCTCCTGGAAGCCGTGATCGGGCTGCCGCCCAACCTCTTCTACTCGACCTCCATCCCCACGGCGATCCTGGTATTCCGCGCCCCCGGCACCAAGGTCCCGGAGCGGAAGGACGGCGTGCTGTTCATCGACGCCTCCCAGCGGTTCACCAAGGCCAAGAACCGCAACATCCTCACCGAAGCCGACATCGCCGATGTGGTGACCGCCTACCACTCGGACTTCGACGCCGACGGCAACCCGGCAGACCCCGACGGAGAGGGCAGCCTGGCCGCACGCTTCGTGCCCACCACGGAGATCGCGGCAAACGGGTACGACCTCAACATCGGCCGCTACATCAAGCAGGCCGCCGCCGAGGCCGAAGACCTCGGCACCCTCATTGATGCGTACAACCTTGCCCGCGCCGAGCGACAGAAGACCGAGCAGCGCATGCTCGCCGTACTCGCCGCCGCCGGGATCGAGGGCTTCAATGAGTAACGCGGTGCAAAGCGAGCAGGTCGTTAACACGGCGAAAGGCTGGGTTCGAGCACCCCTGTCACGATTCCTCAAGCTGAACGTGAAGACCGTAGACGTGGACCCGGAACAGACGTACCCAACCGTGGGAGTGCTGAACAGGGGGCGAGGGCTGCTCTACCGCGATCCTGTCGCCGGGAAAGCGACCTCCTACAAGAAACTCAACCGGATCGGCCCAGGTGTGCTCGTCTACAGTCGACTCAAGGCATTCGAGGGCGCGATTACCGTCACGCCTGACGACCTGCCAGAAATGTTCGCTTCACAGGAGTTCCCCACCTTCACCTTCGCACCCGAAGCGGACCCCGAATTCTTTCGCATTCTCACTACGACGCGGCACATGTGGGAAGCCCTTCAAGGAGCGTCCAAGGGTATGGGAGGCAGGCGTGAGCGGGTAAAGCCCGCTGACTTCCTCAACATCGTCATGGACATTCCGCCACTGCCGCTGCAGGAGCGGATCGTCGAGGTCGTCGGTGCGGTCGATGACCAGATCACCGCGCTCGACACCGAGGCGAATGCGATGCGAGACGTTCTTCGTCGCCTTCGTGCCGACTTGATGGCATACGGTTCCACCGATGAAATCCGAGCGGACGAGGCATTCTGCATCATGATGGGACGCCAGCGCTCACCACAACGTGCCACCGGCCCGTACATGACTCCCTACCTCCGGTCTGCCAATGTCGGCTATGGAACTCTCGACCTCTCCGACATACTTGAGATGGACTTCAACCCAATCGAGCGTGAGAGCTTCGGGCTTCGGTACGGAGATGTCCTCGTCTCTGAAGGGAGCGCGAGCGAGACAGCAGTCGGAATGCCAGCCATGTGGCGGGGTGAAATATCCGCTCCGATCTGCTTCCAAAACACTCTGCTCCGCTACCGCGCCGTCGAAGGCGTCAGCATTCCGGCGTTCGTCAAGCACTGGTGTCTGTGGGCATACGAGTCCGGGCAATTTCGTGAGGTCGCAGGCGGAACCAACATCAAGCACATCGGAGCCAAGCGGGCGGCCCGCATGCCAGTGCGACTCCCGAGTCTCGCCGACCAGGAGCGCATTGCGGCAGAACTCGATGCGGTGAGCGAGGTCGTCGCGGCGATCCGGGCCGAGGTTGCCCGTCTTCGTTCTGTGCGGGCGGGGCTGCTGTCGGGTTTGCTGGACGGGACTGTCGAGGTTGAGTCTGCCGAGCTGGGGGCGTGAGTGGTGGCGGGGGGTGTTCGGGAGCGTGAGTTCCAGAATCTGGTGATCCAGTGGTCCCTTCCGATGGGGTGGGGTTTCACGGCGGGCCGGTTACTGCCGCGTGAGACGACGCAGACGGTCATCGTCGGTCAGTTGCGGGAGGCCATTGTCCGGCTGAACCCGGAGGTGGTCGGGGGGTTCGACGTGGACGCGGTGGTCGCGGAGATCGTCGCCACGGTCAACGCTGTCGAGGGCGGGCTGGTGCGGGCCAATGAGCAGGTGCTGCGCCTGCTGCGCGGGCGGAAGGAGTTCCGCGACCGTGACGGGGTGTGGCACGCGCTGAAGGTCATCGACCTCGAGGACCCGGCCGCCAACACCCTGATCGTCTCGGACGAGGTGACCATCACCGTGCCGGGCAAGACCTCCCGCCGGTTCGACCTGGTGTACTGGGTCAACGGGCTGCCGCTGGTGGTGGTGGAGGTGAAATCGCCGACCGCGAAGTCCGGGTGGGCCGATGCCGCCCGGGAGATCAACGACGTGTACGCCGCCGAGTACCCGTGGTTCTTCACCCCCAACGTCTTCGCCGTCGCCTGTGATGGGCTGAAGCTGCGGTTCGGGGCCGCCGGCGCGCCCACCAACCTGTGGCAGCCGTTCCGCTCCACCGCGGACGACGAGAACCTGTCCGGGCAGACCGACGTGCAGCGCTCCATCGAGCTGCTGCTCAACCCGGCCACGGTCTTGGACATGCTCGCCAACTTCGTCCTGTTCGACACCTCCGGGGGCGGGGTGGACAAGAAGTACCTGCCCCGCTACCCGCAGATGGAGGCCGCGCACCTGATCCACCAGCGGGTCCTGGACGGCGGGTCGAAGGGCCTGATCTGGCACCACCAGGGGTCGGGGAAGACGCTGCTGATGGTGTTCGCCGCCTCGCTGCTGCTGGCCGACACCCGCACCGAGTCACCCACGATCATCCTGCTGTCCGACCGCACCCAGCTGGTCCGGCAGACCTCCGGGGTGTTCACCTCCGCGATGGGGGACGCCTACTTCCACCAGCCCGCCACCAGCGCCGAGCTGCGCTCCCTGCTCGCCGATGATGTGCGTGGTGTCATCTCCACCACCGTCCACAAGTTCGCCGGCGCCGGCAAAGACCTGTCGGCGCGGGGCAACATCATCGTGCTGGTCGACGAGGCCCACCGCACCCAGTCCGCCCGGTCGACGTCGCTGGCCGGGCAGATGCGCGCGGCGCTGCCGCACGCGAGGTTCTTCGGCATGACCGGCACCCCCGTCCGCAACCTCGCCACCGACACCTTCGCCCTCTTCGGCGAGGAGAGCGACCCGGGCCGGGTGATGCACCGCTACTCGGTCACCCGGTCCCTGCGGGACGAGGCGACCGTCCCGGTGATGCTGGAACCGCACCCGGTCGCCTTCGAGATGGACGACCAGGCGCTGCAGGCCGAATTCGACCAGTTCGCCGACGACTTCGACCTCGACGACCCCGACCGCGAGACCTTGTCCCGCAAGTTCGGGCGCCTCACGTCGGTGTTCGCCAACCCCGACCGCATCCACGCGGTCTGCCAGCACATCGTGGACCACTACCTGGCCGGCGCCTACCGCAACGGACTCAAGGCCCAGGTCGTCGCCTACAACCGTGAGCTGGCCGTGGCCTACACGGACAAGATCAACGAGCTGCTGGCCGGCTTCGAGGTCTCCCAGGTCCTCGCCGAGGTCGGCCAGCACGACCGGATCACCGCCGAGGTCAACATCTCCGTCTCCGACGCCAAGGACGAAGACCCCGCTCTGCGGCCCTTCCGCCTCTCGGAGGCCGAGGAGGAGGAGCAGAAGCGGCGGTTCCTCGCCCCGGATGATCCGTTGTGCTTCCTGGTGGTGACCGCGAAGCTGATGACCGGGTTCGACGCCCCCAACGAGGGCGTCCTCTACCTGGACAAGCCGCTCAAAGCCCACACCCTGTTCCAGACGATCACCCGCCCGAACCGCACCTGGATCTCCCCGACCGGGTTCGTGAAGACCACCGGCGTGGTCGTGGACTACATCGGCCTGGCCGAAGAGGTCCAGCGAGCCGTCACCGACCCCACCACGCCAGGAGCGGCGGGCAGGGGCGGCGGGTTCGTCACCGACCTGACCGAGCTGGTCGCCGAGTTCCGCACCACCTTCGCCCGCCTCGAAGACCTCCTCGCGGACGTGGACGGCCTCGACCCCACCGCCCACGGCTACCAGTCCGTGCGGGCCATCAACACCTTCCTGGACACCCACCCCGGCGCCGCCGAGGTGTTCGCCCAGGACTACCGCCTCCTGGCCCGCCTGTACCCACTGATCAACACCGACAAGCGGACCGCCAAGTACCGCGACGGCTTCGCCCTGTTCGGCTCCGTCTACACCACCCTGTTCAAAAAGTCCTCCGATCAGGAGCGCAAGGAACGCCTCAGCGAGCTCGGGCCGATGGTCCTGGACATCATCAACGCCCACGTCCACTCCTTCTCCGTGGTCGCCTCCCAGGAAGACCCCCTCGTCCTGGACGCCCAGGGCATCGCCATCCTCAAAGAACTCCTCGCCCTCGTCCGCCCCAAAACCAGCAAGAACGATGACGAAGACAACAGGCCGCCATCCGCGGCCGAGATCCTGGACCACATCAAGGCCGCCCTCGACAAGGACATCGACCCAAACTCCGCGAAGTACACCGCCCTCGCCGAGCGGATCAGACAACTGCGGGAACGCCTCATCCAGAACGCCCAGGACGCCCTGAACTTCCTCGCCGAAGCCCTCCGGGTCGCCCGCGCCATCGTCGACGCCGGAAAACACCCCGACGAACCCGTCGTCCTGGACGACGACCACATAGGCGTCCTGTCGCGGATCATCCACGACCACGCACCCCCCGGCCTCACCATCACCGAGAGGAACCTGGCCGAAGAGATCGACCAAGTGGTCACCCACACCCTTGCCCGCTCCTGGGACAACGCCGAAGCCCGCAACCGCGGCGTCCGCCGCGCCACCGCCGCGGTCTTCCGCCGCTACGCCCTGAAACCAGTGGGGGAGCCGTACGACTCCACCGTCGCCTACATCGAAGCCCACTACCTCGTCGACTGACAGTGGGCCGATGGTCGCCTACCGGGCGGACTTGACCGGAGCCGGAGCCGCAGGCGGTGCGGCGGGAGCTGGCGGCTGGCCGGACCCAAGGGTGAGCAAGAGGGCGAGGAGCATCGCGACCGCTGCGCCACCGGTCTCGGGCATCGACGGGAACACCGCTCCCGCGGCGCCGAGGGCGGTATCGAGGGTCGATCCCTGCCCGGTGTCGGTGCCGAAGTCGGCCCGGTACGCGCGGGCACCGGGCGCATGGATGATCTGGGCCGGAGGGCTGAAGCGGTTGGCGGTCAGGCAGAGGAACTCCTCGCCCTCGCGGGGAAGCATCGACTCCACCTTGCCCTGGTAAGTCGGTCGCCCAGGTCGCCGTGCCCCAGTCTTCCAGCACGTACGTCCACGCACCGCACGCGCCGTACATGGCACGGTTGAGGCCAGGGGAGGGCCGGCCCGGCTGCCCGGCCGGTACGCGCAGCCGCCCGCACGGGGTGCGCGCGGCGAGCTCGTCAAGGTCGGCGCCCAGGTTGATGAGGAACTCGTCCGTCTCCACGCCTCGAGCCAGGGTCAGCGAGATACGGCCGAGCATGCCGGGCCCGGCCGATGGAGGAGTGTGGTGGTGTGCGCCCATCCACGCGATGCCGCCACTCATGCCGGTCAGGCTATCGGCCGGTACCGGCGACGGCCTTGGCGGTAGTGGCAGTGGGCCCGGACGGTACCGCCTGGGCAAGCCGTCACAGCGGGCCGGAGGGCGCTGTGCCCGGTCCGAGGGCTGGGGGTGCTTGCCGGTGTGGGTGGAGACCGCACCGACCGCGCGCTGATCCGCAGCTCATGGGCGATCCCCGCGTTCGTCTCGCCCCAGGTGAACCGCTCGGCCGCCTGGAGCCGTAACCGTTCCCGGAGCCCCTGCCGCTCGGTGGCCGGGGCGCCTGGGTACCGCGTCTCACCGGCATGCCGCAGGGATCAAGGACCGTCAGTTCAGATGACACCGCGAATTCGACTTCAGTAGATGGACGGGGCGGCTGGCGGGTTTGCAGTGCGGGTGCTGCCGCTGCGGGCACCTTCACCCGAATGGGGGGCTTCTTCGGACAGGGGCGGATGTGGTTTTCAGGAGTGCTTCGTTGTTGCTGATCGGTGTCGACCGAAGCTGGCGGTTTGGTTTCCGCTGGTGGACCGGATCGGTTGGAAAATGCTGCGCAGCAGGGCCGGCCGCGGTGTTCCATGGGGAGTTCCCGGCTCCGCTTTCACGATTGTCGGCCCGTGCCGGAGTCGGGCAGCGCTACTAGTGTGCGAACGGGCACGGAGAAGGGCTCCGAGTTGGTTGGCGTCAGCGTCGGAGCCCTTCTCCTCCGTGCCCACTCATTCGCACACCGAGGAGTACGAGAATGATTGAGCACGTTCGCCGGAAGCTCGCAAGCATGATTCCGGCAGCGCCCGAGGCTAGCATTCCGCTGTCGGCTGTTCTGCAAACTACTGTTGCCGGCATCTTTTTGCTGACGCTCCGATTCGGTTCGGTGCTCGTCGCCGGCGTCGCCGTGGCGGCGGTCGTGCGGCCGGAGGCTGTCTCGCTCGAGGCTTTGATGACGATGACGGTCGCCGCGTGGTCCGACCGCAGCGCGGTCTCCTATCTGAGGGTTCGCCATGTCGTCTGATGCATCAGGCATGTCCTGATACGTGCCCGGGCTCCTTTTCCTTGTGGGAGGCGGGGTCCGGGTGCGGGCTGTGTGCCGGCTCGGTTGGCGAGGTATCCGGCAACCCGGCCGACTCCGGTCCCGCCTCCGAGCCGGGCCGGGGCGGATCTTCTCCGGTGTGATGCCGCCTGCGGGCGGCATCACACCGGCATTCCCTCTACATCTGCGAGGTTAGGCGACATGCTGATGCGCCACAGTCCTTCCCGGCTGCGCGCTGATGTCGAACTTGGCGAGTGGCACCCGGAGTTGGCGGTTCCCCTTGGCGGGGGAACACCAAGCCTGCCTGTCTCCTATGCCGCTTTCTGCCATGACCGCTGGCCGGTGTATCGGCGCTTTGGCGCAGTTGCCGCAGGATCCCTCCAGCGGGGCGGCGAGCTCGCCGTGGTCGCGCTGTGCGGCCTCGCCGCGCACTGGCACACAGCGCTGGGCAGTAGCTCGCCGGCTGCACTCGCCTGGAACCTTCTGTCGGTGGAAACAGCTCCCTGGCAGACGGATTCCGTCCGCAGGCTGCACCGCTTGCTCGACCGACTCGAGGCGGATGCACTTGTTCTGCGCTACAAACTGGGCCTGTCGAACGAGCAGGCCGGTCGTGCGATGGGGCTGCCGGAAGCGCAATTCGAACTACTACGCAACCGCGCCTTGAGTAATCTCACCTCTCCCGCCGCCGCGTGAATATGCCTTTGTCGAGTGCCGGAGGTGTGCGCCGGGGCGCTCGGTCCTGCGGGCGCGGTTGATTTGCTTCGGAGTGTTTCGTTCGCTGGTGGGCGGGGGTAGCCCTGAGGTGAAGCGCCCTTCTAGCATGGGATCTCTGCCTCTGGAGATCCGCAGCGCCCAAGAGGGGCGTGCGCGGCCGCGAGCATGGGGAGCGCCTCATCCTTGACCTCAGCAAGCCCAGCATTGCCAGAATGTACGATTTCCTCCTGGGCGGCACGGACAATTACCAGGTCGACCGGGACGCGTGCGACGAATTGCTTCGCCTTGCTCCCAGCACACGTGAGCTGGCACGGGTCAACCGGGCCTTTCTGGTCCGCGCCGTGCGATACCTCGCACGCGACTGCGGCGTGCGGCGGTTCCTGGACCACGGTTCCGGACTACCGACGCGGCCCAACGTGCACCAGGTCGCACAGGAGATCGACCCCACAAGCCAGGTCGTGTACATCGACAACGACCCCATCGTTCTCGCCCACGGGCGGATGATGCTGGCGGAGGATCCAAGTACCACAGCCGTCCTCAACGCCGACATGCGCGAGACCGACGAGATCTTCCGCAGTCCGGAAGCGAAGCGTTTGCTGCGGGACGGCAGGCCGGTGGCGGCTCTGTTCGTGTCGGTGCTCCACTGCATCCGCGACGAGGACGATCCGTGGGGGCTGGTACGCAAGGTCGCCGACCGGCTTCCGCCCGGCAGCTATCTGGTGATCTCGCATTTGGCCAGTGACGACCCCGAAATCCGCCGCGGTCTCACCGAGTTCATGCAGGACATCACCGGCGGCGCCTGGGGAGAGGTCCGGTCGGTGGACAGGGTCGGCGAGTTCTTCGAGGGACTCCAGTTGCTGGAGGCCGACAGGCCGGTCGATGTCTCGCGCTGGCTGCCGGACAGCGACCTCGCTCCCCGGCAGCGGACCCAGGAGTGGATCGAGTACGGCGGGGTCGCCCGTATCGGATGACTATGCCTGGGGCTCGGCGGCGAGCCGGTCGATGTACCTCTGCAGGCATTCCATGGTCTCCTGCTTCGGCAGCGCCCGATCCCACCAGTCGTCCATCGACGCCTGGTAGGTCTCCACGTCGCTCGGGTCGGCCAGGAACTCGCCGCCGCGGTTCTTGTGTTCCAGGTAGACGGTCCGGCCGGTCTCGCTGTCATGCGGTTTGAGCAGCGTCATCGCCGGGTGCATGGGAGAGTTCTGCCGCATCGCGGAGCCCGGCAGGATGCGGATGTGCACGTTGGGCTTGTTCTCCGCCAGGCTGTACAGCTGCCGCAGCTGCTCCCGCATGACCTGGGCACCGCCCAGTTCCTTGGCCAGAACCGATTCTGCGATCAGAGCCTGGAAGACGGGAGCGTCGGGCTGGTCGAGCAGGTGCTGCCGCCGGCACCGCAACTCCAGGCGGCGGCCGACCGTGGCCAAGTTCTTCTGCCGTATCTCGGGATTGTGCTGCGCGCGGAAGTAGTCCTCCATCAGGGCCCGCGCGTAGTAAGCGGTCTGCAGCATCCCGGGGACATTGAGCTCCTGGTAGGTCCGGATGACCTTGGAGGTGGACTCCAGAGCGAACAGGGTGGTGAGCACCTCCCCGGCGACATCGGAGAAGCTGGACCACCACTGCCGTCCCTGGGACTGCCGCATCAACACCTCCACCTCCCGCAGGATCTCCTCCGAGGCCGAGTAGTGACGGAGTAGCGCGAAGATACGTTCCGCCCTCTGGTCGACGGTGGCGTTCTCGTAGCGGCTCAGTGTCGGCACCGATCCGATGCCCGGGACCCTGCCGGCGACGTCACCCTGGTTCAGACCCTGCTGAACACGCAGGTGCCGCAGCAGAGCTCCGATGAGCTGTGCTGCGGCCCTCGGCGTGGACGGCGGCGTCTGCCCCTCCTGGCCCACCAGGGCCAGAATCCGACCGGACATGTGAACTCCTTGCGTGTCGGCGGCAGTTTCCCACCGCGCGCTCAGCGTGGACGGCTCACGGGTCCGAAGGCAAGTACCGACCTGTTCATTTCAGACAGTCATCTCGTTGAACTCCCCCTTGCTCGCCCCGTCGATGAACGCTGCGACCTCCGAGCGTGTGAAGACGAGCGCGGGCCCGCCGGGAAACCGAGAGTTACGCACCGCGATCTCGTTTTCGCCGACTCGTGCAAGCTCGACGCAGTCGTTCAACGCATCGCTCGCGGTCGCCTTCACCCACAGCGCTCCGGTCATCTCATCGGCCGCCATACCGTTGTGGATCATGAACGCGTCATACCTGCCTTCCGCCTCGGGCGACGGCAACACCTGGCCGCCGACCTTCCTGATCTCAATGCATGGTCCTGTTTTCACACTGCCGTGAAATTTTCACAGACTCGTGAGAATGGTTGGAATTCTAGGCGCAGCGGGGTCGGCGGCGGTGTCCCTCAAATGGGCGTTCCCAGTGGAGGGAAAAACATTAGTACGATTATCGCATGAGCCTTCAAAGGCTTCTGGCTGGCGTGTCAAAAAATGGCCGGACTTGTTCCATGGAGGATCTTCCGTCACGCATCCGGGGGGCGGTCCGGTGAGAATGGGTAAACAGCGGCAGCGTCTGGCACGCTCGCGCAATGCGCGAAGTTGACGGGCACGCCTCCTGGCCTCGCGGGCCGACGGCGAGTGCGAGATGCGCCGCCACGACACCGACGACACCTCCCGCACCGAGCAGGCTCTGCTGACCGGGTACTGGGCGCTGTCCGGCTACGGGCTGCGCGCCGCCCACGCCCTGGCTGCCGGGCACCATGGCAGAGCTTCGGCGTAGTCGCGTGACGCCCGGTTCGTGGTGATCCGTCAGGTGAGTGGCGGGGCCGGAACGTGACAGGCACGGCTTCCAAGATCATGGAGTTCTCTACGTCCCGTGATCCGAGTGGAAGACCGTGCCTGCCGACGCATCATCGCTGATCCCGCCCGCCCTTGATCAACTGCGCGAGAAGCCGCAGGTCGGACCCTCAGAGGTCCCGGGCCTGCTGGAAAGGCTGGCCGAGGTGCCGGACCCGCGTGATCCGCGCGGGGTGCGCCACCGCCTGTCCGTCGTGCTCGCGCTCACCGCGTGCGCGGTGCTGGCCGGAGCGACCTCACTGCTGGCGGTTGGCGAGTGGATCGCCGATGCCCCTGCACATGTGCTGGAACGGGTCGGTGCCGACCCCGATCCGCTTCTGCCCGGGCGGGCCCTGCCCGCCGAGACCACGGTCCGCAGGCTGCTGGCCCGCATCGACGGCGATGCGCTGGACCTGGCTGTCGGGAGCTGGCTCGCGGACCGCCGGCCGAAGACGACCGGAGCCACCAGGCTGCGCGGTCTGGCGGTCGACGGCAAGAGCCTGCGCGGCGCGGCCAGGGCGAACGACCGGAAGATCCATCTGCTCGCCGCGCTGGAGCACACCACCGGCCTCGCCCTTGCCCAGTTGGACGTCGGTGAGAAGACCAACGAGATCACGTGCTTCCAGCCGCTGCTGGACACCGTCGCCGACCTGGCCGGCACCGTGGTCACCAGCGACGCCATGCACACCCAGCGCGAACACGCCGACTACCTTCTGGGCCGTGCAGCGCACTACATCGTGATCGTCAAGGGCAATCAGAGGAAGCTCCGCAGACAGCTCAAGTCCCTTCCCTGGAAGGACATCCCGCTCCAGGGCCGCACCAAGGGTGTCGGCCACGGCCGCTCGGAGATCCGCCGGATCAAGGTCGCCACCGTGAACAACCTCCTCTTTCCCGGAGCCCGCCAGGCTGTCCAGATCAAGCGCCGCCGCACCGACCGCAAGACCGGCAAGAGCACCGTCAAGACGGTCTACGCCGTCACCAGCCTCACCGCCGGGCAGGTCACCCCGTCCCAGCTCGCCCGACTCGTCCGCGATCACTGGACCATCGAGGCCCTGCACCACGTCCGCGACACCACCTTCGCCGAAGACGCCTCCCAAGTACGGACCGGCAGCGCACCCCGCGCGATGGCCACCTGGCGCAACCTCGCCATCGGCGCCCTCCGGACAGCCGGAGTGAAGAACATCGCGGCCAGCCTCCGGCACAACGCCCGCGACCCCCGACGGCCCCTCGCAGTCCTCGGCCTCGGGTGATCACAAACCGGGCGTCACGCGACTACGCCGAAGCCCTGGGCACCATGGCCGTCACCCTCATGGCGCTGATGGCTTGGAGGCCTACCCACCGAGGCGCCGAAACCGGAGCTCACCAGCCGCCAGAGCGGCCCGCACATCTCCCTGACCACCAACACCCCGTAGCCCGCCCCCATCTGCCGACGCTTTCACAGGCCTCGGCCCCAGGCCAGCGCAGTCGATCTGCCCCATCTGCATGCCTTCACCCGAAGCCTGGGCCGAGACTGTGACACCGTGATCGCCACGCTCACACTGCCGTACAACAACGGCCCCACCGAAGGCGTCAACACCAAGACCAAGCGGATCGCGCGCCAGATGCACGGACGAGCGGGCTTCACCCTTCTTCGCCACCGAATGCGAGACAGAGCCAGCAAATTGACACACCCCCGTGCTTGACGCCTCGGCCACGTTGCGGGGCCGCAAGGCCGTCTGCCACGGGAGCTGGAGCCGGGAAATTTGGGAACCTCAGGTGCGCGGTCAGACCGGCTGAGATCATGGCAAGAGGGTCAGCTGATGACCATGGCACGGCAGTGGGGGCGGCGATGGACGAGAAGAACACGGTGCGCGCGGTCGCGATCGACTACAAGGCGATCCTGCGCTCGCCCGGGCGCGCCTACGAAGGGATCGCTGACTTCCTGCAGTGGCTCGGCGAACACGGCATCTCCTTCGTGCTGCTCACGACTGACTCCCTCGACGCCGAAGCTGCCATGAGGGCCGCGGGTCTGCCCGCGCCCGCCCTCCACCTGTGCCGTGACGACATCCCCGGCCAGCCGGCCCGCGGCGGCGCAGCCTGGCTGCTGACGGTCGCCGACCGCCTCAAGTTGCGCGCAAACCAGCTCGTCATCGTGGGGACCTCCGAGCTGGACTGGCGTACCGGCATCAACGCCGGCGTCGTCCACGTCTTCGCCCGCTGGGCCAACCATGTGCGGAACGCGAAGGGCATGATCACCCTGTCGGCGGACCAGCCGACCGATGTCGGTGAGCTCCTGGAGCACTTCCTCCTGGACGAGCCTCGCTGGGCCTTCAGCCACAACGATGACACCCGCTCCTTCAAGATTCGCTCGCTGCTGCCTCCCAACGTGCGCTTCCCTCAGGCCTCCGGCCGGACCTTCGAGCTCCAGGACGTCTTCACCCGCGGCCGCAGCATCACCGTCGGCACCCAGGACGCCCGCGACATCCTGATGCTGCGGCTGCTCTCCTCCGCCTACCTCGACGGCACCCTGCCCCACCGCAGCCTCTTCTGCGTCTACCCCAGCAGCTCCCCGGGCCAGGTCAGCCAGCAGCTCGCCGGCTTCCTCACCAAGGCGAAGGTCATGGTCGGCTCCTACTACCGCGAAGACCTCCTCGAGCGCACCGGCCAGGCCCCCGACACCAGCCTGGAGCGGTGGAGGAGGAGCCGCGGCGAGGTGAGCACGGCGGACATCTCGATCGGCGCCCAGGCCCGCACCGTCCGGATCAACCCCAAGTACAAGGGCAGGCTCAAAGGCAAGACCGTGATCGTCTTCGACGACTTCACCACCGAAGGCAAGTCCATCGAATGGGCCCGTATCCTCCTGACCAGCGCCAAGGCGGAGCAGGTCATCGCCCTGACCATCGGCAAGTACGGCGCCTCCCGCCACACCGCCTACCAGCTGCGACCCGGCACGACGATCGACCCCTTCCAGGTCAGCTACCACCTGGCCGCCACGAACTTCGTGACGACGCCCGTCACCGGAGCCGCAGGCCCGGGCCCCGACGACGCTCTGAAGGCCACGATGTCCCACTTCATCGCCGCCGCGCAGAGCACCGAATGATCTTGCCCGCTGTCCGGCCTTCGGAGCCGGCGCGGCCCGGGCGACCGGTACCGAGGATCGAGTCGACCGTGCCCTTGCCTCCCGTACGCGGACCGCGTACGCCATGATGGAAGTGGCCCGAGTACCTCGCTTCATCCTTCGAACATCCCGGGGCCACGAGTAGAAGGACAACCCTGATGGACCTCGATATCACCGCTGAGCAGCACGATCTGCTAACCCTGTGCGCGCTGCGCACCGGCGACGCCACCCTCGACTGGAGCCTGCTCGCCCGCAGCGCCCAGAGCCCTGAGGGCTTGGCCGCGCTCATGGACGGACAAGTGCGCGAGGACTCGCGTGCCGCGACGAAGAACCGGCCCCTGCTGCAGCAGGCCCTAGCCACAGGCCTGGACGACGCCCGCGCCCGCGTCGACGACGAGCTGGCCGCGGCCGGCAAGGCCGGCGCGCGCCTGGTCACGGTCCTGGACAAGGACTACCCGGCAAACCTCAGGGTGATCGGCAACCTGCCGCCGTTCCTCTTCTACCGCGGCGAGCTCGACCAGCGCGATGCCCGCTCCATTGCCATCGTCGGCACCCGCCAAGCCTCCGAGGCCGGGCTGCGCCGGGCCGCCCGGATGGCCCGCGAGCTCGTCGAGCACGACGTCGTGATCGCCAGCGGCCTCGCCAAGGGCATCGACGCAGCCGCCCACCAGGCCACCCTCACCGCGCGCGGCCGGACCTTCGCCATCATGGGCACCGGCATCGCCGCCCCGATCTACCCGGCCGAGAACCGGCCGCTTGCCAAGGCGATCCTCGCCTCCGGCGGAGCGCTGCTGAGCCAGTTCTGGCCGAAGAGCCCCCCGGCGAGGTACACCTTCCCGCGCCGCAACATCGTCACCTCCGGCACCACCCTGGGCAGTGTCGTCATCGAGGCCTCCAGCACGTCGGGCGCCAAGATGCAGGCCCGCCTGGCCGCCGAGCACGGCAAGCTGGTCTTCCTGATCCGCTCCCTCGCCGAGACCCAACCCTGGGCCAAGAAGATGCTGGACGAGGACCGGGCGATCCTGGTCACCGCCTCCAGCGACATCACCGACCGCCTCGGCCAGGCCGCGGACATCCAGGCCGCCGGACAGCAGCGCCAGCAGCTCGCCCTGACCGACCTGTGACGGCAGGCCTCCCCGACCCGGCAGGCTTCCCCGACTGCCCAGTGTGCGCCTACGCCGTCACCGGCACCGCCCGCCTGTGCTCCGGCTGTGCCGGCCGCACCCTCCAGCCCGTCGCCGAGCCCCATTGCTCGGTCTGCTCCCAGGCCCTCACGCCCGGCAGGCAGTGCGGCAACCGGGTGTGCGCGCTGCCGGAAACCGAGCGAGGGTTCTCCCGCGTCGACGCGGTGGCCATGTACTCCGGAGCCCTGCGCGACAAGATCCACAGACTGAAGTACGAAGGAAAGGCCAGCTGGGCGATGATCTTCGGTCGGCTCCTCGTCGGCTGGATGGAAAGCCACCCCGAGGCCATGCGAGGTGTCGACCACGTCGTCGGCAACCCCACCCACACGGGCCGCCAGCCTCTCCAGCACATTGAGGCGATCATGGACGCCGCCTACACAGAGGACATGACCCGAGCTTTCCCGCTCAGCCCGCCAGGCGACCACCGGCTGGTAAAGCATGCCGAGACGCCCCGGTCCGCGAACCGGACTTTGGACGAGAAGCGTGCGGCCGCAGTCGCGCATGCCGCCGCGCTGACCTGGACCGGAGACACCGGCGACATCAAGGGGGCCACCATCCTCCTCGTGGACGATGTCTTCACCAGCGGATCGCAACTCCAGTACGTCGCGCGCCGGCTCCGGGCGACCGGTGCTGCCGACGTCCGGGGACTCGTTCTCGCAAGAGTCCCCTGGAGTGGATGACCTCACCCGTCGTGAGCGGGTCTGTCGACTCACTCCCAGCCGTCACGTCGGACTGATGAGTGCACCCGTTGACGGCAGTATCCGGCCTCTCTTGTGGAGCGCCTGGCACCGGCGGTCGCCCGGCCCGCAAGGTCTGCCACGAGAAGACGGCCACGCCGGGTGACTGCCTGACCGCCACCTTGCCGTGGTGCGGCGTGACGGCGCGGACAGGTGGGAGTTGTACAGGTGGTGTACGGGCGAAAACACCACCCGGCCGGTGCGTGGTGGGCCATGATCCCCCGGGTGGGCTCGGGGCAGCGGCCCCACCGTGTCGGCGAGGAAGGAGAGCGGGCGGGGATGACCGACAAGATCACCGGCGGGCAGTGGGCGGTGCTGGAGCATCTCGCTGCTGCGGAGCGGGCGGGGGAGACGGTGCGGCAAGCCTGGCTGCCGGTGGGCGGCCCCCTGGAGGAGCGGGCGGTGCGGGCGCTGGAATGGATGGGGCTGTGCCGCACCGTCCCCGCACACGAGGTCCTGCGCGCCCACACCGCCCGCCCGCCCGAGGCCCGGGCCGCCCGCATCACCCCCGAAGGCATGGACGCGCTGGCCTGGCACCACCACCGCACCAACGCCGACCGGCCGTGCCCGGCCTGGACGACGAAGGCGGCCGACCCCGCCTACCAAGAGGTCGCCCTCCAGCCGCACGAGATGCTCCTGCTGCGCCGCTACACCCACCTCCTGCCCGGCCTGGCCGCCGCCCCGGCGGCGGCCGGCACCCTATGGGAGGCCCTGATCGAGGCCCACTACGACACCGCCACCAACCGCTGGCGCCTCCAGCTCGACGACACCGGCCTCGCGGGCCTGGCCCACGCCGTCCATCTGGAGGCGCTGGCCGGGCAGGTGACCGCCCGCAACCGCCTGCACCGCACTTGCGGCCTCACCCATCCCCACCCCACCACCACGGTCGCCGTCCCGACCGCCGGGCCCGCGACGGTCGACGCGGCGGCCCTGGAATGACCACCGGCGGCCGAAGCCCCCGGGCGCGCCACCGCTCAAGACCGGCACGCCCGGCCCGATTCGGCTCGACCTAACCTGGGCCAGCTCGGCTTGGCCGGGTGCGCACAGCGCCTCGCGGCAGGCCGACCACCGCGGGATGCGGGATGGAGAGCCACCAGGGTGCTCTGGGACGATAAGGCAGCCAAAACTGCCCGTGTCCTGGAGATGTGACGTGCTTTCACCCCGCCGCCTGTCCGTTCTGCCCGCCACCGCCGCGCTGCTGCTGGCGGTGGCCGGGTGCGGTATTGAACCGGGCGGGGTGGTCGATGACGCCAAACCGTCCGCGCCGGCCACCGCACCCGCCACCTCGGACACCGGCGGGGCGGGGGAGGGGCTGGGACTGGCCGAGGCCCTCGCCCGGCTGGAGACCGCGCCAGAGTCCCGCGACGGCTACGAGCGGGAGAAGTTCCGCCACTGGAGCGACACCGACCAGGATGGCTGCGATACCCGGCGGGAGGTCCTGCTCGCCGAAGCGACCGAGCCCCCCAAGCAGGGCGAGGGGTGTGCGCTGACCGGCGGCCGCTGGCACTCTCCTTACGACCAGCAGACCGTCACCGACCCCGCCCGTCTCGACATCGACCACACAGTCCCCCTGGCCGAGGCCTGGGACTCGGGCGCCTCTGCCTGGGACGCCCAGCGGCGTGAGGCCTTCGCCAACGACCTGGACGCCGACTACGCCCTGATCGCGGTCACCGCCTCCACCAACCGCTCCAAGGGCGACCAGGACCCGGCCGAATGGCTTCCCCCGGCCACCGACACGCACTGTGACTATGCGGCCGACTGGGTCGCGACCAAGCTCCGCTGGTCCCTGACCGCCGACACCGCCGAACGGTCGGCGCTGGAAGACCTCGCCGCCGACTGCCCCGACACCCGCCTCTCCTACACCCCCGCCCCCTGACCTTCGCCGGTCCGAAGCAGGCAGGCCTGCGCTGTGCCTGGTCCCAGGACGGGACCGGTCAACGGTTCCGCACTGCAGCCCCGCGGTGGGTGTGACTGCGGGCGCGGAAGCCGGCCGTACGGAAGAGCCTCAATCGGTGCGATCACGGCCGAGAGGTCGACGCACCCGGGAAGCAGCCGCTGGCCTGCAGGAGATCTGCTTCTATGGCGGCGTCCACCGCACCTCGGCGCTGGCGGGGTTCACCGGCATCGATTCCGTCGAGTTCGCCCACCGGCCTCCGAGTCCCGGGGGGACGGCTGGCGGTCTTATCTCAGCGTGGATGAGCGCTCCAGCCGCTGAGTTTCTCAGACTGACGGCGTGCGGAGGCCCGGCAACCCGTGGCGGTAGCCGGGCCTCGACGTACTGCTCAGACCTTGATCCGTCCGCTGGGCGCACCACCGGGTTCCCCAGCGCTCGGGACAGTTCAGTCGTCGTGCCTGCGCTGGTCACCAATAGCCACCGTCATCATTCACATCGCCGTCGCCGTACCCGCGACCACGGGGAGCGCGTCGCCGTTGCGCCGAGGATGATGAGCCGCGTGCGTTGCGCCTGAGCTGTCTTCCGGTGGAGATGACTGCCAACAGTACGACGATGCTGAACTGCATTCGGTCTCCCGGTGCAATGTGGTGCCGTACCCACAGCACCACCGCTATGACCAGGGACATGATGCCCGCGAGCAGTACCCAGCCCCCTACGCGGCCAGCGAAGACCTCGAACGCGGAGGCGTTCCCCAAGGCGTGGGAACATGATTCGAACGCGAACATGTGGTTGCTCTCGCTGCCCGAGTGTCTTGCGCACCGTCCGGCTTCGCCGCCCACCTCAAGCAGAATGAACCCCAGAACGACCGCGCATAGGCCACCTAGCGCAGGCCATACGTGGGGAGGCGTCGGGGCCACCGGCAGGGCCGAGCGCTTCGGGGACGCGATCCGGTTCGTCCGCCGTCCCTGTCCCTCCGTCCGTAACTCCGCCCAACGGCGCCGTTCCTCAGCCCGCAGCGCACGCTCCTCGGCTTTCTCCCGTTCCCGCTCCCGCTCGGCTTCGGTACGCCAGCGATGCACTGCGCCTGAGGGCGTCACACGCCGCACACTCGCTTGACCGTGCCCTGCCTGCCGGGCGTGGGCCCGTACCGCGGCGGCCGTCGTTACTCCCTCGGCCTGTGCCACAGGACGCCCGCATGCCTCACACGTCCATTCGCCCACCTGTCGTCCCCTGCCGTCGACGTGGTCCTCTTCTACCAGGCCATCCCGCGCTTCACAGCGGCGCGCCGCCGCTTCCCCGAACACGCAAAAGCACACAATGATGATCTTTTCCTCCATAATGGGAGGCCGTCGAGTGCCCGACGGCCCGTCAACGGGTGAGGAACTCCTGTGCTTACTGCTGATGTCGTTCCCGCCGAGCTCGGGGAACTGGACCCGGAACAACAGGACGCCCTGGATGCGTGTGTCATCGCGGCGATGACGTGGTGCACTCCGGGCGGGGATGTGCGTGCCCGGGCTCGGCTGCTGATGGAGTGCTACGGCCGCTACCTGCGCGCGTGCGGCGTATCGGGGAGGGCCGCGTCCTTCCCCGACTTCCTGGGCCGGTTGCGCCGGGCCCCGGTCGGCGAGCTGCTACCCGGGCCGGGATCGTGGTCGAGGATCTGGGACGTGCGGCTGCTCGAGGACGACGGCACCGCGGCACCGGTTCTGGCGCGGCTGGCGATGGAAGCTTCGGCCCCGGCCCAGCAGGTGCCCGGAATGGGAGCGGATCTGCGACACGTACACAGCGTGCTGCGGGCGCTCGGCAAGCTCCCGACGGGCGCACGGCTGTCACGCATCACGGCCGAGGTGGTGCAGCACGCGGTGTTCCAAACACTCCGACAGGCCGGCTTCACCGCGTACACCGAAGGCCGAGAAGCGCTGGTCACCACGCCCGTGATGGCACGGCGCGCCCTGGCCCGGCACGCGCAACTGGCTGACCTCGGGGTGTACACGGCCATCTCGCCGATGCGGCAGTTCGCCGGATGGTGGGCCCCGTGCCCGCTGTGCCGGTGGACCATGCGCGCCGTCCCCCGGGGCCACCATGCTGCCGACCTGCGGTGCGAGGACGTCCGGCACACCGAACGCGGCGCCCGGTTCGCGATGACCTCCCAGGACGGGCAGTGGCGGCTCGACCCCGCCGGCGGGGAGATCCGCCACGCGCCGCAGTTGCAGCCGGTGGAGGGACGGGTCGCCCTGTCGTACGGGCTGTGGCAGTGGATCGTCCTGCCAGGCCTGCTGGAGATCGAGTTGAAAGAACGCGCCGAGGAGGCTGGCGCGCAGGTGCGTCTGTGGCCGTACGGCGACAGCTACGACCTGCACATCACGAAGAACGGCGCCGTCTGGCGTGTTGATGTCAAGACCTGGGCGGACCCGCAGGGCATCGCGCAGCGGATGCGAGAGGACTCCGAGGGGTGCGCAGGGCTGACTGTGGTCATCCCCGAGCACCTGGGCGGATACACCAAGGTCCTCACACGTGTGCTGGGCCCGCACGGCGCCCGGGTGATCACCGATGTGACGCTGACCGACGAGGTGAGCGCGGCATGAGCCGGGTCCTGGCCGCAGCACTCGCCCTGGCCGAGCACTACTTCCCGGCCAAGGACACCGCAGGTCGGGCGGTGGTCCGGCTCGCCGACGCGCACGTCCTGCTGTCGGGGCAGGCCGCGCGGGTGTGGCCGCGGTGGGACCGCCTGCCGTACGACGAGCAGCAGCGCCTCGGCCGGCTCGTCGCCCAACGCTCACGCGGGGAGGCCGACCTGGCCTCCCTGCAGCGGCGGGTCCGCAAAGGGTTCGACCAGCAGTGGGACGACCCGGTCGTGCACCGCTACGCCCCCGGTGCCCGCGAAGACGGGCGCATGCTGGAGGTCCACCCGCGACACGGCCAGCACCCGCTGACCTCGGCGGACCGGCTGCTGGTCCCCGAGGAGCGGAAGGTACGCATCGAGATGGCCGCTGGCGGCGGCTGGGTGGCCGCGAGCCCCCGGGGACCGATCCAGCTCGCCTTCGACACGGCCGGCGCAGGCTATGTGCCGCCCGTGGTCACCACCGCGGACGCCACGGGGCCGATCCCCCTCGATCCGAACGTGCTGGGGTGGCTCACCCGCACAACCGACGCGGCGATGGAAGGCCCCGCCTTCCGCGAGCACCAAGTCGGCCTCCTGCTGAGCGGCACGATGGGCACGGGCACGAAAGTGCCGCAGTCCTCAGTCCGGATGAACCCGGGGCCGATGCGTCACCTGAGCGCACCGACCGGGGTGGGCAAGAACGTCTTCGCCCGCGCCCAGGCCACGCAGCTCGCCCGGCAGGGCCACACCGTTGCTCTGCTGGTCAGCGACAACGCCGACGTCTTCGCCGAGGTGGCGACGCTGCGCCGGGAGCTGACAGCGCTGAGGCTGGATGTCGCGGCCACACCGCTGATCGCACCCGGCAGCCGCCACGAGTTCACGCTGCAGACCGCGCACAAGGCCGTCGATGACCACACGCCCCTGTCGCAGATGCCGGACGAGCTCATGGACCGGCTGGCCGAAGCCGGCTACGGCTGCGCGGCCGCAGCCCAGCTGGACGGACACGACCGATTCGGCACCGGAAGGGAACCGTGCGCGAGCCTGCGCCACGCCGACCCCACCAGACCACAAGGGGCGGCGCTGTGCCCGTATGTGAACCGGTGCGACAAGTTCTCACACATCCGTGCCGCCTGCTCCGCCCAGATCATCGTGACCACGCACGCCTGCTTCCAGCGCGGCATGGTCAAGATCCCCGTGCTCGTCGACGGTGAGATGCGCCGGCAGATGAGTGTGCGGGAGTTGCTGCTGCGCCGCGCCCACCTGGTGATCATCGACGAGGTCGACGCCTACCAGTCCAGGGGCTTCGAATCCTCACAGAGCCTGGTGCTGGCATCCAGCGGCGAACCGAACACAGCTCTGCGCCAGGCCCGCGACAACGTCCACCGCGCCCCCGCGGCCCTGCGAGTGGAGGTACGCGGGCCACTCACCCGAGCCGTCTGGCTCGCCGAGCAGCTCCTCGACCTGGTCGGCAGCGGCGAGATCTGCACCGAGACCGGCCAGGCCCGGGCGTTGGCCGCCGGGAAGGACCCGCGCCGGATGCGGCAGATCCTGCGGGACCGGCGACGCTGGTACCAGCCCCACCGCTGGGACCGGGAACTGCTGGAGAACCTCATCGGAGTCGACAGTGACGCCACCGCCGGCGCGCAGCAGATGGACCAACTGCAGGCACTCCTGCCGCCGGTCGCCACCCGGCCCGAAGACCGCCTCCCACCCGCCGCCCTGACCGGACGGCTCCGCCCCATCCCCGACCTGCTGCAGAGAATGCTGAGCCTGGATGAGAGCGGCCGGTGGGAACTCGATGCGGTCAAGGAAGAACTGCGGACGGTCATCGAGAAAGCCGTCAGGCAACTCGCCAAGGACCGCGCACACCCCCCGCAGGAAAGCCGACGGCCTCCGCCCGCAGCCGACGGTGACCGCAACGACGAAGATCCACCCCACGAACCACCCATCCCGGTCCTCGCGGGTGGCGTGTTCCACGCGGTGATGATGAAAGCGTGGCTGAGCGCGCTGAACCACACCCTCTTCGACCTCGCCGACCGAGCCGGAGAACTCGCCGGGCACGCCATCGACGGCGCCTCCACCCTCGCCGACACGATCGGCCACCGCGACACCGGCAACGTCGTGCCCTTCGGGCCACTGGGCCGGCAGATCAGCGGCTTCCGCTTCGAAGGCCTCGACGACCCCACCGCGAAGCCGCGCCTGCTCATGGAGGTCCTGCGCGGCGACCCGCACACCGAGACCGCCTACCTGGGCGACATCGTGTCCCTGGCGCTGGCCGGCCACCGCCGGGTCGTCCTGGGGATGTCGGCCACCGGATACCTCCCGCGAGCCGCACGCACCCACCTGCTGGCCGAACCGCAATGGGCCATGCCCGACGCCCAGCGCGGCGGACTGAGTATCTTCCGCAGCACCCCCACCGCCGACAACCTCCCCCTGGCCGTGGGCAGCACGCCCTACCGCGAGCGCGCCCACCACGTCGCCGCCCTCGCGCGCGGCTACGCACCGACCCTGGTAAAAGACCTCCAACGCCTGGCGACCGACACCGCCACGGCCCACCGCGCCCGCGCTCTGATCGCCGTCAACTCCTACGCCCAAGCCCGCCTGTTCGCCGCCGCCCTGTACGAGGCCGCCCTCGCACTCGGCCGGAAGCTGAACATCTTCGTGGCCACCCCGGATAGGGACGACCCCGACCTGCCGCCGGTACCCGACGCCGTCACCCTGGTCACCCGCGACCAGTTCTCCCAGCTCGCCGACCGGGGCGGCGACGTGCTCATCTCCCCCCTGCCCCGCACCGAACGAGGCCTGAACATCCTCACCACAGCCCCCTCGGGCAAACGCGAATCCGCCATCACCCTGATCGGCCTCGCCATCCGCCCGGTCATGCCGGTCGACGAACCCGCCGCCCTGTCCGCCAGCATCGCCGCCTGCGCCTGGCGCTCCACACCCCGCCGCGGCACCCCCGCCGCCCGCCTGGCCGCCATCCGCGCAACGGCCCGCACCCGCCTGGGGGCCATCCTCGCCGCCCCCAAGCGCTTCACCGCCCTCCCCAACGACCTGCGCTGCGAACTGATCGCCACGCTCCTGGGGCAGTGCATCCAACTCGCCGGACGCGGCCGACGTGGCCAGACCCACGTCGAACTGCACCTCATCGACGGCGCCTTCCACGACACCACCTGGAACACCGATCTGCCCACCCTCGTCCGCGAACTGTACGAGAGCTACAGCCCACAGGAACTCGCCGGCACCGGCCGCACCTACGGCCACACCGCCGAGGAGTTCTTGCACTACGCCCAGGCCCCCCACCTGCTCACCGGGCTGCGCAAGGGATACCCCGACCACTTCGGAGTGGCCGCATGACCGCATGCCCGCCCGGCGACGAACACCGCAAGCGCGCCGGCCTGCTGCAGTACCGCACCCACCCCGACGTCCTGGGCACCGTCTTCGCCTACCGCCCCGGCCCGGCCGCCCACGAGCTGTGGCACGACCTGCGCCACGCCTACAAACAACGGATCGGCGACAGAAAGCAGGACGTCCAACCGCCTTACCACGCACTGGAAGCCATCCTGCGCGCCGTCGCGGGCACCTGGGCCCGCTGGGATGCCGGCAGCGGACAGGTGCAGCTGCTCACCGGTGCTGAGATGCCCGACCAGGACCGTCGGGATGTCTTCCTCGCCTGGGGGCAGGCCGTCCTTCCCAACGGGCCGGGATCCCAAGCCGTCCGGCGCCTGGCCGACCTGATCGCCGCCGCCCCCGCCCTGCCCTACCCCGCCCTGCCGCGCCATGTGGCCGGGCGGCGCGCGGCGAGCTGGTGGCCGGGCGAACTGGCCCGCTGGCGCTTGGCCGAGGCCCTGGCCACCATCCCATGGCAGCTCGGCGGCAGGGAACCGATCCGTTTCACGCTGTGCACCGACGGCACCCTCGCCGCCATCGGCCACGAACTGCCCAGCGCACCGGATGCCGAGGGACGGGTACGCCGCCTGCTTCCCCGCATCAAGATCGGCACCGCGGCGTCGGGACACTCCACGCGCCACGCCGTCACCGTCACCGCCGTCACCACCCTGCTGGCCACCCGCTGGTACGGGGTCGCCACGGTCCTGCTCTCCAACCCCGACCAGCCCCTCGCCGTCGCTGCCCACACCGACGGGCCGCCCTGGAAACGGCGCCTGAACGTGCCCACCGTGGCCGCCAGCCGACGCCTGGCCGGACTACCGCGGCTGACCCGCCGGGTGCCGCCCTTCCCCGAGACACTCCAGGAGAACGCCATCGCGGCCACGGCCGAGCTGGGAGCGGTGCGGGCCGTGGCTCCCGAGAACACCACCACGCCCGGCCTGGGCCGCGGCCACGGAATGGAGATGTTCCGCCGGATCGAGGAGCACATCGACCAGCACTGCGAGCGCTACCGGGACAAGACCCCCGTGTACATCGAGGTACCCGGCCTGTCAGTCCCCACGACCAGGACCGGTGTACGCATCAGCGGCCCGATCCTCCTCCAGCACCTGCCCCCCGCACTGGACGCCGCCGGCATCGACCGCCTGCTCCTGGCGGTGCTGTGGCACACCGACGAAGTCCGCTCACGGATCCAACGCGAGATCGCACGCCAATGGCACCTGGGCGACGACTTCACCGCCCCCGACGGATGCGTGCAGCCCGACGTCATCCCCGGCCGCGTGGACGTGCTCTTCCTCCAGGACAAGGCAGGCGCCCTCGCCCACGGCCCCGCCACCGCAGAGCACCGGCAACAGCAGCTCGCCGACCTCCTCGACCCCTTCCGCGAAGAAGGCCGGGTCATCACCACCCTCTGCGAGACGCAATGGGACCCCACCCGCAAGTACCCCACCCCCGAAGAGAAGGAAAGGGCAGAGGCCGAGGACGGCAAGTGGCCCTCCAAAGCAGCGCTGGCCCGGCTCAACGTCAGCTCCCAATACATCAAACAGGCCCCACCCCCCGTGCCCACGCTCAAGAAGAACGGCGAACCCTGCTCGCCGTACTACATCAAGAAGGCGACCGAAGCACGAGAGAGCGGACTGGCCAACGCGACGGAGAACGCGCTCCGCGACGCCCTCCGCGGCCTCGGAGTCATCGACCACCGCCTCGGCACCGCGTTCGGCAACCTCCCACTCCACCCCTGGTGGCACATCGGCATCCACGTCCGCCGACACGCCCAGCCGCACCGATACGGCCAGCGGAACACCAAACCCGCCCCCCTCACCATCACCCTCACAGCCATCCGGCCGGTCGCAGGCCCGAACGAGCCATGGACCGCATGGGCCTACTCGCCCGTCACCTCACAGTGGGAGCCCTACCGGCAAACGCGCCTTGCCGTCCACTCGACCAACCTCGGACTCGACGTCTGTGACTTCCCCACCATCGGCGACGAAAGCCACCAGGCCTCGGCAGCGGCGCAGATCACCGAAGCCGCGCTCATCACCGCCCGCACCCAACTGCCTCTCCCCGGCCCCATGGTCATCTACGTGAACGGCGATACCACCGAGTACATCTGGGCGGGCCTCCGCGACGAAAACCTCGCACAGCAGCCCCCCGCAGCCTCTCCCCGTCCCGCCTCCTGGCTGCCCGGCCACGGCCTCCCCCGAGCCCAACGACCACTCGCCGTCGTCCGCACCATCAACGACCTCGAACGCATCGGACGACCAACCGGCGCCTACATCCGGGGAAAAACCGGAGTATGGCGCCGCACCAAGACCACCGAAGCCCCCTTCCAACTCGTGTCGGACGACGGCACGAGCTACCTCCCCGACTTCCTCCTCGTCACCGTGCCCCGCCCCTGGGCCGCAGGCCCCCCAGGCCGATTCGGCGCGGACTTCTCGCGATTCACCCCACAAGCTGAAAAGAGACAAGGAAAGAACGGATACGCGCACACGGCCGTGCGCCTCACCGTCATTCCCACCTCGGACGACGCTGACGCCGACCTCATCGGAAAGACGGGCGTCGTCCTCATCAACCAAGGCGTCGGCTGGGACGGCCGCCAAATCGAACCCACCCCCCTCCGCCTGGCAAGGCAAATCGACACAGATCACCCCTACTATCGGCGCAGCCGCACAGCACCGGGAGAGTCCATCCACCCGTCTGGGACCACTGACACTTGATGTTCTCTCCCTCTGAAGGGGGAGAGGGCGTCAAGAGCAGCACGCCCTGCTGGCGATGCTGAAGTACGCCAAGATCAAGGCACTCGCGGTCGCCGAGGACACCCGGGGCCAGGGACTCGGGGTGGCCCTCTGCTCACGCGCTGCGTCCAGGTGTACTGGCAGCTGGATTTCATGATGCTGTTACGGGCAGCTCGACGTCGGCCGCGCGCTGGGGCCCTTCTACGCCCGCTCCGGCTTCACCGTGCTCCCGCCCGGCCGGAGCACCGACATCGGATACGTCCTTACCGGCCGCCCGATCGGCCTGGGCGCCGGACCGGGAGAACAGCTCTTCTACCGCTGGAACAGGACCTGACCCCGCCCACCCCTCTTCGGCCGGACGGCTCCCCGGGCCCTGACCACCGGCCTGCCCCGGCGCGGGCCCCACCGGTGGCGGAAACCTGCCGGCTGGTGTGCTGGGCCAGGATGGGAGCCGTGGACGCCGACCGATGCAGCCCTACCGAGGATCTCCTGTACTGGCGTGGTGAACTGCCCGCGCTTCTCCGGGCGGCCCGGCGCTACAGGGCGTCGACTCCCGCCGCCTTCACCCGCGGCCACGCCGCCGCCGCCCTGGAGAAGACCCTCGCCGGACTGGCCGGCCCGGACCAGCTCACCGCCTGGGCCCAGGCGGTGCACTTCCAGGAGGAAGTCGACATCGACGAGGCGCACCAGGACCTGCTGACGCAGTTCCTGCTCGAGATCTCCACCCCGGAGCTGTTCGAACCGGTCACCGCCGAGACCTGCCGACGGTGGCTGCACCGGATACGAACGTCTCCACGGAGCACGGCAGACCGGTGACCCGGCCAGGTGCAGTGCCGCCTGCTAGCCCTCCCCGCTGCCGGACCCCGCACCTGGGGCAGCCGAGGTGCGGCAGCAGCGCCCCCACGGCCTTCCGGCCGAGAGGCTGGAGGAGTTCACCGCGCTGGGGACGGCGTGGCGCGACAGCACCGGGAACTGGTAACCCCCTGGCGGAGACCGGCGCCCCTCTCACCTGCCCCCGCACCGGCGGGGGGCGGCCGGCAGGAACGGGGGAGGGGGCCTGTGCCGCAACGGTCCCGGCGGTGTTATCGGTGCGGTCCGCTACCGTGCCGGTCCGGGCGCACAGCGCCGACCCGTTCGTGAGGAAGGCCCGGCCGATGTCGATCTACCTCTCACCCGACACCCCCCGCTGGGCGCCGAAGACCGAAGCCGACCTGCGCGCCGCCCTGGAACAGGGCCTGATCAGCGAGTCGCACCACCTGGACGCCAAGGAGGCCCTGGCAGCGGGCAAGAGCTCCAACAAGGAACTCGCCCGGGACCTGGCCTCCTTCGCCGTCGACGGCGGCACCCTGCTGATCGGCGTCGCCGAGGACACCGAGCACCGCACCCTCACCCTCGCCCCCCAGCCGCTGGCGGGCCTGGCCGAACGGGTGGAGAACATCGCCCGCACCCTGCCCGACCCGCCGCTGCCGGTACTCACCGACCCCATCCCCTCCGAGACCGACCCCGCCCGCGGCTACCTCATCGTGCACATCCCGCCCAGCCCCGCCGCCCCCCACATGGTCGACGGCCGCTACTTCGGCCGCGGCGACAAGACCAAGCACCCCCTGGCCGACGCCGACGTCGTCCGCCTGCACCAGCGGCGCCGCACCGCCGAAGACGACGCCCTGGCCCTGCTGCGCGAGGAGATCGGCCGCGACCCCCTGGCCGGGGCGGGCGACCAGTCGCACCTGTTCCTCCTGGCCCAGCCGGCCGCCGGGCGGCGCGACATGCTGCTGGACCTGACCAGCGACCCGAACTGGAACACCCGCCTGTGGCACTTCATCCAGAACGCCTCCACACCCGGGCTGGAGACCCTGCTGCGCGACGTGCAGGTCGCCCCCGGCCTCACCCACGCCACCAACGGGCACCGCCGCGCCCGCGGCGTGGCCAAGGCCAGCCCCGCCCTGGGAGAAGGCCGCATCTACAACGCCCCGCGCGACGGCCACGACCCAGACGTCATCGAGGTCCAGGTCTTCGAGGACGGCGGCCTGCGCCTCTTCTCCAGCCGCCTGTCAGACCAGCTGCCCTCCGGCGAGCAGATCCTGCTGGACGCGGCCGTGGTCAACCTCACCCGGCGCCTGCTGGCCCTGGTCCAGGCCGCGGCCGCCGAGGCCGGCTACCGCGGAAACTGGGCGCTCGCGGTGGGCGCCACCCGCCTCCGCGGCCGCCGCCCCATCCAGCAGCAGAACACCCGGCCCCTGGACGGACCGACGGCCCGCTACGACCAGGACACCTACGAAGAGGCCACCCTCGCCACCTGGGCGGAGATCACCTCCACCCCCGGCGCGGTCACCGCCCGCCTGACCGGCCCCCTCCTGCGCTCCCTGGACACCCACCA
Source organism: Streptomyces shinuiensis (assembly GCF_043660855.1). NCBI lineage: Bacteria > Bacillati > Actinomycetota > Actinomycetes > Kitasatosporales > Streptomycetaceae > Streptomyces > Streptomyces shinuiensis. Next base: position 109,970 of record NZ_JBIHML010000004.1, read on the forward strand.
CCGCTACACCGCCCTCCTCCAGGACGCCCCGCCGACCGCCCCCTGACCCCCGCTCACCCGGTAAGGACGACACCGACCATGGACCTGGTGGACCTCCCCGCCCGACCGGAGCGGGCGGTGCTGCGCCCGGACCAGATCCGGGGCAGAGATGCGGCCGTACGGCATCTGCGCCGCCCGGGCAGCCGCGGGCTGTACGTGGCGGCCACGGGGACGGGCAAGACCCTGGTCGCGAGCCGGATCGGCGAGGAGCTGGGGGCGCGTCTGGTGCTGTTCACGGTGCCCACCCTGGACCTGGCGGCGCAGACCGCGCTGGCCTGGCGCGCCGACCACCGCCGCGAGCCGATGGTGATCGTCTCCTCGATGGACGCCTGCGCCCGCCCGGACCTGGCCGCCGCCGGGGTCGGCTCCACCGGGGACGCGGCCGGGCTGGCCGCGGCCCTGGCCGCGGCGGGCGAGGGGGCACTCGCGGCGCTGACGGTGATCTGCACCTACGACTCCCTGCCCAAGGTCGAAACCGCCCAGCGCACCCGCGATGACGTCCCCGCCTTCGACCTGGCGGTCATGGACGAGGCGCACCGCATCGCCGGCCGGGCGGACAAGAAGTGGGCGATCGTCAACGACAACGGACGCATCCGCGCGGACCGCCGCCTCTACATGACCGCCACCCCCCGTATCTTCGCCGCCCCCGAGCTGGCCGAGTCCGCCGACACCGCCCGCCCACGCCGCCGCCCCGCCGCGGGGCGGGGCGTCGACGCGTTCGCCAACTCCATGGACAACGAACAGGTGTACGGCAAAAAAATCTTCGAGTATCCCCTCGCACAGGCAGTGGCCGACGGCCGGGCAGCGGACTACCGCATCGTGGTGCCCACCCTCACCGACGCCGACCTGCGCCGCCGCCTCAACCTCCCCACCGCCCGCCCTCCCGGCGACGGCAGCGGCGAGGAGCCGGACAGCGCGCTGCGCACCACCGCCCTGCACCTTGCGGTGCTGCGCGCCATGACCGAGCACCGCCTGAACAAGGTGCTGGTCTACTTCAACCTCGTCTCCGACGCCCGCCGCTTCGCCCGCGAGCTCCCGCACACGCTGCGTCTGCTGGCCCGCACCGACCCCGGCCTCGTCCCGGACCTCACCCCGCAGCTGTTCTTCGCCCACGGCGAGCACACCCCCGCCCAGCGCGCCGACACCTTCACCGCGTTCGCCGCCGCCGACTGCGCGATCCTCGCCAACTCCCGGCTGATCGCCGAGGGCGTCGACATCCCCAGCGTGGATGCCGTCGTCTTCGCCGACCCCACCCGCAGCGTCATCCGCTGCGTCCAGGCCCTCGGCCGCGCCCTGCGCCTGGACGTCTCCGGCAAGACCGCCTCGCTGATCGTGCCCGTCTACGTTCCGTCCGGCGCCGACGGCGAGAACATCCTCGGCACCCCTTACGAGCCGGTGTGGGCGATCGCCTGCGCCCTGGCCAGCCACGACCACCGCATCCTCGAGCGCCTCCCGGACAAGGCCAACCGCCTGCCGAAGGAGACCAGCACCGTCATCGAACGCCGCTGGCACTTCGACTTCACCGTCCACCCCGAACGCATCGCCCGCGCCATGGATTTGGCCTCCTTCGACCCCCGCGACCAAGGCGTCTCCCGCTCCCGCCGCCTCGGGCTGGCTGCCGCCCAGGCCTACCGCGACCACTACGGCCACCTCGACGTCCCCGCCGACCACACCGACCCCACCGGCTTTCGTCTCGGCACCTTCATCACCACCCTGCGCGACGCCCGCAGGGCCGGCCGCCTCGAGGCGGACTGGATCGCCGAACTCGACGCGCTGGGCATGATCTGGGACAAGCACGACGCCGCCTGGCGCGCCCGCCTCACCCAAGCAGCCGACTACCACGCCGCGCACGGTCACCTCGCCGCTCCCGCCACCACCCCTGTCGGCGCCTGGCTCGCCGAGCAGCGCCACCTCGCCGCCAGGAACACCCTCGATGCCGCCCGCGCCGACGCCCTCACCGCCCTCGCACCGGACTGGCGCCTGCCGCACGGCGCGGACTGGCACCGCAAATACCACCTGCTGCGCGCCCATCTCGCCTCCGGCGCCGACCCGGCCGCGCTCACCCGCGACACGACCCTGGCCGGGGTGAGGATCGGCTCCTGGCTGGCCCGCCAGCTCACCACCTGGCACGCCCTCGCCGACGGTCAGCAGCAGTTGATGACCGCCCTGGGCCTCACCCCCGAAGCCAACCCGCTCGCCCCCGCCCGCCGGGCCCGCCGCACCTTCGCCCAAACCGTCCAGCTCTTGGATCTCTTCCTGCACCGCGAAGGCCGCGCCCCCGCCGCCCGCGAGACGATCCGCGTCGACGGCGACACCGTCAACCTCGGCGCCTGGCTCGCCAAGGCCCGTACCAAGCACCGTGCTGGCCAGCTTCCCGAGGACCATGTACGCCTGATCGCTGCCCTGTTCGAGGGGGACTGGACAGCCGAGGACGTCGTCCCGGCCGTCCTGGCGTAAACCCTGCCCCGACTTGGGTGACGCCCTCCGCCGATCTACCGGTGGACCTCCGCGCGCCGCCGGACGCGCACCACCTGGACGGCCGGGGGCGCAGGCGGCATATCGGCCCGTCCCTCTTCGGGTGGCCGTCAGGCGCCGCAGGGGGTGTCGTTGTTGCGCAGGCTGTGAGCGGTGTCGTCGAGCTGATAGGAGCGCAGGTCGCTGATGGATCCCTCTCACGGTCGACGCAGACGTGCCGACCGGTGTCTCCGGGCCGCCCGCGGGGGCCAGCCCGGCACACCCTCGACATGCTGCCCGCACCTTCGCCGAGCCGCGCGGCGCTGGCATGCGGCTGGGAGCCGCTGTGCTGAGGCCGGCTGGTGCGAGGTGGCTGTCCGTGCCCGGGGGTCAGGCCGGGGCGCTGCGGTCGATGATGGCGCGCAGCTTCTCACGCAGGTCGACATGCTGCTGAGCGGGCTGCTGGGCTGCTGCCTCGGCCTCCAAGGCGGCGAGCTCGTCTTCGTCGTACTCCGGCCATAGGAAGTCGGGCGCGGGGGCGTTGAGGTAGCCGAGGCCGAGGAGTTCGTAGTCGTCCGGCTCCTTCAGCTGTCCGGTCTTCCGTTTGATCTCCTCGTCGCGCTCCATGCGTGGGAGTGCGCGTTCGGCCGCCTCACACGAGGTGATTGCAGGCGGCTCGTCGCGTACGACGGGAGGCGGCTGTCCAAAGGGGCGCCGCGCGGGGGCGTCGGCGAAGAGGCGGCGATGGGCATCCAGCCAGTTTTGGCTGTCGGCGGCGGGCACGGACAGGGCTTCCATGAAGGCGGTGAACAGCGTCTCGGTGGGAGGTATCCGTCCCTTCAGGACCTTATGGAGCGTCGAGTGGGGCAAGCGCGTCCGGCCGTTCTCGTCGCTGCCCGCGTCCTTCTCGAGCTGGTGCAGCGGCGGATACCCGCCCGTGATCCTCATGTAGATCATCGACTCGACGAGCTCGGCACGCGAGCTGACCATCTTCGGGCCCAGCTCCCGCGTGCCCGGCAGGACCTCCTCCGCCTTCGCGGCATGCCACGCCCGTGCCATGTCGTCCACCGTGCGGCCGCAGGCGTGGGTGATGGCTTTCACGGTCTCCAGCGGGGGCACCCCCTTACCTGCGAGGGCGCGGCGTACGACGCTCTCCGAGACCCCGCCATCCTTGGCGAGCGCCTCGAAGGTCTTGCCCGAGGCCTCCTTGGCGTCGCGCAGCCGCACGACGAGAGCCCGCAGCTCGGGGGGCGTGCTGGCCGGGATGGGGCCGAGCGGTCGGCCGGCCATCTCAGAGCGCCCCGACGAACGCGCGGCGCACGTCCAGGGGCAGCCCCGGCCGGGCCCGCGCCAGCTGGCCGGCGGCCGCGGCCGCCAGCACCCCCAGCACGGCGGGCACCTCGTGGCCGGTCGCGGCCAGCGCGGTGACGGCCAGGACGACGATGACGATGACGACGGCGTCGCCGGCCGGGAGACGGTCGGCGAGCGGGTACGCGATGCCGCACTCGGCAGTCACCGCGACGACCGCACCGGCCGTGGCCAGGCGGGCGGAGAAGACGAACATGATGCTCCTCGAACTGATGGCACAACAGACGCAGCTCGCCGCACGACTGTTGGGGGCGAAGCGCCCGCAGCCCTTGGCGAGGCCTCGATCGTGGCACCTGACCAGCCCGGCGGGCCAGGCCGATCACACGCATTCCGACACCTGTGTCCACACGGACGTACCGTCGTCGCGCGAGGCCTTCAACTCGCCCCACCGCAGGTCAGCGGCAGTGCGGACACGGAATTCCGTCTCTTTATCCAATTCGCCAGGCCCGAAGCGGTAGCACCCTCAGCCACACCCCTCGAGACCGCCCGGTCCGCCCCACACGCCCTGCCGGTCACCACGGATAAACAGCACGGACAACTCGCCACCCTCGTGCGGGCCGCCGGTCCGCAGTACCCCAACCGGCGGTGAGCCAGGGATGCGCCTTCGCCTCGGCCGGCCGGCGCTGTCAGTGCCGCGCCGTAGGGTGCCGGCCATGGCCCGCTCCTGGACACGACTGCATGAGCACCTCGGGGCTGCGCCCGGCCCCCTGGACTTCGGCATGGTAGCCAAGGCCGCTGCCGACCGGCTGGCGGAATCCGACGACCTGGACTGGAAGGAACAGCTTCCTCAGCCCCCGCGGGAGGGCCGCTGGAACGAACTGGCCAAGGACGTCGCCGCGATGGCCAACACCCGCGGCGGCCTGATCATCTTCGGCGTGCGGGATGCCACGTGCGAGCTGGTCGGAATCGACCCAGACGAGGTGAACATCGAGCAGTACGCCCAGTGGGTCCGCAACCACGTCCAGCCCTACCTGCCCGACCTCACCTTCACGGTCCTCACCTCGGCCGACCGCGCCACTAGCGTGCTCGTGGCCGACGTCCCGGCCAGCCCCATGGCCCCCCACCTCGTCTACGGCACCGCCACCCGCGACAAGGACCAGCAGGCCGCCGTCGCCCCCTACCGCGACCGCGACCACACTGCCTGGATGGCCGAACACCAACTCGAACGCGCCTACCGCGACCGCTTCACCCGCGCCCAGCACGCCGAGGACGAAGCACACCACCTGCTCACCCACGCCAAGGAGACCGTGTCCGCCCAGCACAGCGAGCCGGCCGCCTACTTCTTCGCCCTGGCCCGCCCCGAGCGCCCGCTGCCGCGCACCGCTCCACGCCTGACCCGCGAAGAGATGACCGCCGTGGCCCTGGCCGCCCGCCGCCGGGGAATTGATCCGATGAGGCCCGGCCCCCTGGCCAGCCTGGAGGTCGTCACCGGCAACCCGCGTCCCGGCCTGCGCCGCTGGGTCCTCAGCACTCTCCTCTTGTCCGGTGCCCGCGAGGTCCACGCCGAACTGCACCACGACGGTACCGTGCTGCTGGCCGCCAACGTCTCCTGGAACGCCGCACGCAGCCTTGGCACCGACGACATACCCGACACGGGCGTCGCGGTGTCCCAGGACTTCATCGGCGCCTGCTGCCGCGACCTGACCAACACCGCATGGGAACTGGCCCGCCGGCTCCGGGTGGACAGCGCGCTGCAACTGACCGCAACCCTCACCGTCGTCACCTCATCTCCCACGACGCCGCCGCCCGCTCTGGTCCCCGTCGTTACCGGTTTCGGCGGCTTCACCGACGTTCCCGACCACGCCCGCCACCCCCGCCGGATCCAGCCCGTCACCGCCACACTGACCCCGCTCGACGAGACCGAAGCCCGTGCAGAGACCGCACAGGAGCTGTTCACCGACGTGATGAACCAGTTCGGCCTCGACCCGCAGCTCTAAGAGGGCAGTTCGTGAGTTGATGTCCGTTTCGAAGTGAGGTTAGGGCAGGGCTGCTGATCACGTGTTCGTCGGCTACTGCTTCCTGGCGAAGCTGCCGGCGTCGATCTCGGTGAGGATGCCGAGTTTGACCAGACGTTTCAGCTTGGCGCGGGTGCCTTCGACGTTCTTCGGCAGCAGCTCATGATCGAGGGCTTCGCAGACGTCACGGGCCCGCAGCGGGCCGGTGGCCTCGTGGAAGACGGCGAGGATGCGGGGGTAGTCCGGGTGCTCGGGCAGGTCCGGTGGACCGGCCGGGAGCCGGTCGGCAAGGCCGGTGACGGTCTTCCGGGTGATCGCCAGGTGTTCGAGGTGGGTCTCGGCCTCCCGCAGCCGGCCCTGCAGTTCGCCGATCTGTCCTCGCAGGTCGTCAGCCAGGGCCCGGGCGGCATCCTCCTGGAGGTCCAGCGCGTCGAGCAGGGGCCGGAGGTTCACGCGGTCACCGCCTGCGCATCGCGCCAGGTGGGAGTGTTCGCGCCGGTGAGCTGGCGGGCCATGACGTGGGTCATGGCCCAGTAGACGCGGGAGGCGGAGGAAGCGGGATGGTGCTCGTAGTCGCGGACCAGGCGCCGGTGCAGTATCAAGATCCCGTAGGTCTGCTCGACCCTCCACCGCTTCGGCTGCGGCACGAAGCCGGTGTCCTGCGGGTTGCGCTCGACGATCTCCACGTCGATGCCCAGGCCGACGCCATGCGCGACGACCTGGTTCTTGAAGCCCTGATCGACCAGGGCTTTCTCGACGGTGCCGCCGGTGTGCGCGGCGACCTGGTTCAGCAGGGCGATACCCGCGGCGTTGTCGTGCGTGTTCGCGGCCAGCACGACAACCGCGATGACCAGACCCAGCACGTCCACGGCCAGGCCCCGTTTGCGGCCCGGCACCCGCTTGGCCGGATCGAGGCCGGTCGTGGAGGAGGGGACCCCGGCAGCCACGTGGACGCTCTGGGTGTCCAGCACCACCAGGGTCGGGTCCTCTAACCGGCGGGCCCGCTCGCGGACCTGGCAGCGCAGCAGTTCATGGATGACCTGGTCGGTTCCGTCGTCGCGCCAGGTGGCGAAGTAGTAGTACGTCGCGCTCTTCGGCGGCAGGTCGTGCGGGAGGTAGGCCCACTGACAGCCGGTCCGGCTCTGGTAGAGGATCGCGTTGACGATCTCCCGCATCGAGTATCTGCCCTGGTGGCCGCTGACCGAGCGGTGCCGGTCCTTCCACGCGGTGATCACCGGCTCGATCAACGACCACTGCTCGTCCGATAAGTCACTCGGGTACGGCTTGCGTCCATTCACCTCATCACATCAACAGATCAGCGGCCTCGGGCCGACAGGTTCCGCTCACACTCACACCATCAGGCGACGGCGGAACCACTCAAACACTCACGAACCGCCCTCTAAGGCCCCGAACGCCCGTCGCACGCCGGGCACGGCGACGTCCCCGCCCCGCAGCGCGCGGCACTCCCAGCCCGGGGCTTTCACACGCCGCCCCGGCACCGGGATCCGTCACCCCCGCAAACGACCCCAGCGACGCAGCGAAATCCCCCGCGGCCCGCAGCAGACCGCGGGCTTGCAGCAGATCCACGACACGCTGCCGCCCGCACCCGAACCCCGCACGGTCGAGCCCGCCCCGCGCCCGGCGGGCCAGGAGGTGCCACCGCAACTGCTGGCCCTGGTGACCCACCACTGCCGCCGCATCAGCGCCTACCTCGCCCGATCCCAGCACCTGCAGACTCTGCACGGCGATGACATGAAGCAGTGGCAGCGCCTGGTCCTGTACGCCCTGACCGACGCCCTCGCCCACAACCACCTCCTGGTCGGCACCCTCGCCGCCCACCTCCAGCGCCAAGGCCTCGACGCCGACCTGCTGCGCCGCTACCTGCAGTCCCCGGACCCCGACCGCTACATCACCCGTGAGGCCGTCGAGCACCTCGACGGCCTCACCGGCGCCGTACCCGAGGAAGCGGCCGAGCCGGTGTGGACCGCCATCGGCAGGCGGATCGCCCACGACGGCGGCTGACGACCTGCCCCAGGCCGTGTCGGCGTGGGCTCGGTGACCATGCACGTGGACGCCTCGAACGAAGCCATCCGCTGGTCCCTGACGGTGACCCGGCCCCGGTCCGCTGCTCACCGCATTCCACCGCGCCACCCACAGCGAGATGGCGCCGGTCTATGGGACCGGCTTCTGGTGCCGTGCGAGGAGCTCGGTAAAGAAGTCCGCCACTAGCCGTTCGGCGTGCGGCTGGGAGAGCTCCCAGCCGCCGAAGCGGTAGATCTCGTACCCGGCCAGCCGCAGCCGGCGGTCTTCGGCGACCATCTCCGCGTACAGCCGCGGTACGGCGGTGTGCGTGATCCGCCCCTTGTCGTCGGGCGGGTTGGGGCGGCTGTAGTGCTGGACGCCGTCGACCTCGATGACGATGCGGGCGCGGTCGGGGGCCAGGAGCAGGAAGTCCATGCGCTGGCGGGGCAGCGCGCCGGACTGCTTGCCGCTGCGGCGGGTGTAGGGATCGTAGTGGAGGTAGACCTGCGGGATCAGCGCGGGCAGGTCGAAGCCGCCGTCCTCGGCGTAGCGGGCGCAGTAGGTCCGCATCACCAGCTGCTCGGGCACGGAGTCCAGAGACCGGTACAGGCGCCGGTACAGGCCGTTTGCGGCCGTCTTCTCGTCGCCGTCCGGTTGGTGATTCTTCTGCCACCAGGCGACCATCTGCCGCCAGGTGAGCCCCTGCGGGGGCAGCGGATCGGTGAGCACCAGGCACGTGTGCGCGTTGCGGACGATCTCTACGTCGTTGTTCACCGCGTCCCGCAGCACCATCTCGGGCTTCTCGCCGTCGGCGGCGAAGATCAGGTTCTTGAAGCTGCCCGCCGGGCCGCCCCGGAACCGGGCCTCGTACTCCAGTTCCTGCAGTTCCTCCAGCGCGTCCCTGGTCGGGCCGAGGATCCTTTCCACGCAGTCGCGGCGGGCCTTCCAGCTGCCGCTCATGTCGTTGTCGCGCCAGTACGAACCGAAGCCGCGCGGGCCGTCGAACGTTCGGAACGGCCACACCGGCGGCTCGAGGGCGAGACGCTCGATGACGGCGCGGTGGGCCTTGATGACGACAGGCACGGTCTCGTTGGTCAAGCGCCTGTCCCGGCCGTCGGTCCCGTAGGAGACGAAGTCGCTGTACAGCAGCTGGGTCAGTGCGATCGCCACGTCCAAGTCGGTGTGCCCGGCCGGCGGACCGAACCGCAAGGATTCGACCAGCGCGACGTCGAGCACCCAGGGCTGCGCCCATCCGTCACCGCTGCTGAAAAACGCCGCCAGCTCCATGCCACCCCTGTCGTGATCCTCCAGGACATCGTCGGCCCGTCAGCAGCACGGCTGCCAGAGTCCGTTTCCCCGCGGTCGTCTCCTCTGCCTCCCGTACCACCGTCCTCTGCAGGGACTCGGTGGGGAGGCCTTGCCCGCCATGGCCGCGCCCCGCACGACTGCCGAACCGCCGCGCCCACGGTCTGATCGTGCCCGTGGGATCCGGCACGGCGGTATCGCCTGTCACCCCCGGGTGCCGCCGTCGCGCAGGGGCCCGAGATAGCGCACGGGCGGGAAGCGCTTGGCAACGCGCATCGTCACGGTCGCGTGCCCGTGCGCGGCGAGGTCCCGCCGCGCCTCCTTCATGTTGAGGATCTTGTCCATCGTGTAAATCTCGGTGCAGGGCCCGAGGTCGATCTGGTGCTCGCCGAGGGTGAAGAGCATGCCCTCGTAGCCGGCGGTGACACGGAACATCCCGGCGCGGACGTCGCCCAGTTTGTCGAGGGCCTCGACGCTGTCCACGCCCACCGACACGGTGCCGCCCCGCAGCACGGTCTCTTCCCCGTCGAGAAGGGCGAGAATGTCTTTGACCTCGCGTGCATCGCGTTGGGTGAAGTTTTCGGGGACGGGAAAGAAGCGGCCGGTCCTGTTCTGCAGTCGGCTCAGGTCGTCGAAGGCGTCGGCCCACAGCCGGGCCTCGTCCGGATCCCAGCCCTGAGGCGTCATGCTCGTGCTGACCGGTGCCTGCACTCGGCCGGCCGGCTCCCCGGCGAAGGCGAGCTGCATGACATGACCGGGCGTGGCCTGGCTGAGCAGTCGCAGCACCGGCACCAGCGTCTGCGGCATCGCCGCCTCGGGCGGCTGGAAGGTGAACTTCAGCTGGGCGGAGTGGTTGCGCTGGCTGTAGCGCAGCCGTACGTGCATCACCCCGGTCGCGTCGCTGCCGTGCAGGGTCCCGCCGTCCAAGCCGCTCACCCGCTGTGTGAAGCACACGGGCAGGGAGGCGAGCGGAACGCCCGAGGGCAGCTGGATGACGACCTGCCCCCGTAGCGGCGGCGTCAGCTCCTGCCGGGGCGAAGTGATGCGCACACCGCCTACCGCGATGCGCTCCAGCCCCAGCCCGGCGGGGCCCGACAGTGTGGCTTCGGCGAGGTTGTCCGCGCTCAGCTCCACCTCGCCGCCGAAGCGCATGACCTCCTCGAACCGTTGCCTTCGGCGGGTCTCCTGTGGGTCATCTTCGGCGAAGCGGACCTGTCCGGTGAACCGGATCGCGCTCTGCCCGTCCGGGTCGGGGCCGCGGGGTGTCAGGTGCACGGCCGTTCGGCCGTCGGCGTCCAGGGAGGTGTGCACCGCGTAGTGCGGGGAGATCTCCTGGACCCTCCCGTGCAGCGCACGGGCCCGCTCGAGGTAGTCGCTGATCCCGCCGGTCAGCACGTCGCGCTCGGCACGCGCCTGGGCGATCCGCTCCAGGATGTAGTCGGCCGATTCCTGCAATGCGTAGCGCACCAGATCGGGATGAGCCGCGCACTTCTCCTCCAGCCAGCTGCGCCCCCGCCAGTGCCGCACGAACCCGAACTCGGCGCGCAAGCCGTCGAACCAGCGTTGTTCGGCAGGGTTCGGATCGATCGGGACGAGCAGATCCCAGTGATCCGGCTGGTGACGGGCCACCGACACCAGAGACCTCCGTACCTGCTGCCGGCGGCCGGGCGTCATGCGGCCGGTGAACGACTTCGCCTCGTACACGACCAGTTCGCCGTCATCGGTGTACTCGAACAGATCCCGGCCGCCGTCACCGCCCGTCCCGTCGACCGGCTGCGCCCGCTCCCGAAGCCGCATCACCAGCAAGGTCACCAAGGACTCCGACAGCCTGGCGTTCTCGGCCAGCCTCTCCCACGGAACTCTCACCACAGGCCCACCCTACGAACCCCCACTGACACCACACCCTGCCCAACACGTCGAACTCACCGAGCCGGCATCGCTCTCCCGCCCGAAGCCACAGGGCCAGCGGCCGCCGGCCGTGCCCGTCCCGGCCGCGTCCCGTCGGGGTGGGCCCCCTCATCTTCTGGCGGTCCCACCCCGGTCGACGGCGGCAGGCACCCAACGTGCCAGTGCTCGCGGTAGCGGACACCGGCACGGCGCCATTGGGGACCCGCCTGCCTGCCGCCCGGTCCCTGCCATCAAGGCGGCTCCTTCGCCGTGGAGGGACCCGGGCCGATGCGCTCCCTCCCCCCCAACGGCCCCCGCTCCCCGCGTCATCGACTGGTTGGGTTGCGCACTCCGTCCGCCTCGCGTTCAGCACCGCCACCGCCGTCGCCATCGGTGTTCATCACGCCGATGCCGAATAGGGCCGCCCCGTCCTGCCGCACGACCATGACGTCACCGCACGCACGGCCAGCTCGCTCGAAAGCGTCAGCACTTACACCGCACCCGGCTGTCTCGATGACCAGCCACTGCCACAAGCCGCTCCAGCTCTCCGGCCCGGCACAGCCTTGACCGTCCCGCTCTTGCGATACCCGCATCCAGCGCAAGCTGCGCGAGTCGCCTCCTCCTTCCACCAACAGCACGACAGTCCCAGCGAGAGCGTTCTGCCCCGGCCGTAGGGGCACCGGCAGCCTGCGCGAAGAGCGCTCGACGATGCCCCGGTACATGCCGTTGACGGGGGAGCCCACGGGCGTGCGCATGCACTCCGTGAGCTTGAGAGCCTCCTCCACATCCCGGAGGAGGTCCCATCCGTACTGGGTGTGACCCACATCAGGCCCACCGACATGCCGCCGGGCCTTGCGGCGGATCTGAGCGGCTCCCTTCCGCGCGTCGTCGATGATCAGCAGAGCCTGCTCCCGAGCCTCGGCCAGCGTCTCGTGGGCGCGACGCTGGACCTTTTCGCCAATCTCCGCGGCCTCCGACTGCACGCTCTCAGACAGCTGCCGCGCCTTGGCCAGCAGCTCTGCAGCTTCCCTGCGCTCCTGCTCGGCCTTCAGCATGATCTCCGCGCAGGCAGCCTGTAGACCTTCGGCCTGCTGCTGGGCCTCGGTCAGCAATTCCGCAGTTTCCGCACGCTCCTGCTCCGTCTCCAGCACGATGTGCGCGCAGGCGGCCGCCGTACGTTCGGCCTGCTTCCGAGCCTCAGTGAGGATTGCGTCGGCCTCACGCCGAGCCTGCGCGGTGATCCGCCCGGCCTGCTGCCGGGCAGCCGCCACGGCCTGATCGACGTACAGCTGCTTTGCGGACGAGGTCCATGCCAGAGCACCAAGACGATGCTGGCCGTCCTCCGTCCACGGTCGAAGGGGCGACGGGATCGTCTCGCAGGGCACGGTGCCTGCCGTGGCGTGATCGCCACCGATGGTCGCCACATCGATAAAAGTCTCGAACGGCTGCCGCAGGGCGATTTCTTCAAGGGCCCGGGCTGCGCCGGGGATGTGGTGGCCGGTGGCCACCCGAAGCCACCGCCGTGCCGCCTCGAAGTCGCCGCGCTCGAGGTGCTCCTGGCCCAGGGCGTAGGCCTCGTGCCCGAGCGCTGCCGCCTCGGCCTGCGTCTGCAGCCGGGCGCGGTCGTCCGGGCTGTGGCTCTGCAAGCGCTGCATGACCGCGGCGAAGCCGTCCGCCTTCTCGTCGGCACTCAGCGTGGGCTTGTGCCGCATACCGTCCTCGTGCTCCCGGGGGGTCACCCGCGCACCTCCTTTGCCGTCACAGCGCTGTTGTAGGCGTCCATGCCCGGTGCCTGCCGCAGGGCTTCCCGCGCCTTGCCCAAGATCTTCTTCATGTTGTCGACGCCGGTGCCGAGCGTCTCGGCACACTCGGCGACCGACAGGTTGGCCACGTACTTCATCAGCAGGGCCTGCCGCTGCTGCTCGGTCAGTGTCGCCAGCGCCTTGCGCAAGTCATGGTGGCGGTCCACGGCCGCGAAGTCATCACCGTCCGTCCCTCCGGCGAGGTCCTGAAGATCGCTCGGTTCGACCGTCAGCTCTCGTCCCCGTCGGCGCAGGTAGTCGTACAGACGGCACCTGGCGAGACGGAACAGCATCCCAACCGGCTCAGCTTGGTCCGGGTGTTGCTGCCACCAGATGAAGAACTGCTCGAAGACAAGATCGGCCAACTCCTTGCCGACGTCCCGGTCCGTCCTGCGCGACAGGAAGGCGAACAGCTTGTCGACGTGTGCGTGGTGGAACGCGCCGAACTCGGCTTCGCCGAGCGCCACGGGAACGGCCCTGACCGTTCCGGGGGGCCCGGCCGCTCCGAGGCCGGGAGCCACCATGCCTGACTGGTCCTGCAGGGTCACCGGCGCCGCCTTGTCGTGACCGTACGCCCGCGCACCGGCGCCGCATCCTCGAAGGGCACCGCACGGCCCCTCGGGCGACCTCCAGCAGTGCCCGTCAGCGACCAGACGCCGGCCGCACCACCGTGGTGCACCCGCACCTCACGGTCACCCTCGGCGACCCCGCTCACCATCTCGGCCAACAGTTCCTGCTCCCGCTCCCGGCGCCGCTCCCGGGCCAGTTGCACCCGCCTCCACTCGCGCGCGACGATGACGACCACCATGATCACAAGGGCACTCACCCCCTCAGGCCCCCACACCCCCTGGACCATCTCCACCGCCCCGTTCCTCGTCGAACTCGCCTGTCACCCTCTACATCGCGCGAACCGACCAGGACGGGTACCGACTCTTTCAAGATTCTTCAGCGGACCGTCCACCAGGGTCGTCGTCGCCGTTCACCGCCCGCCCCGGGCCGGCAGTTCGCGTACAGCCCCCAGCCAGGCCTCACCGAAGCCGACGACCCCCGGTTCATCGCCCGGGACACGAAAGATGGCCAGGTCTTCCGCGAGCTGTTCCATGAGCGTCTCGTAGAGGTTGTCGTAGAACGGCTCGAGGCAGACCACCAGGAGCTCGGCGAACTGCCTGGGGGAGGGGTGATGACGGTGACCTGTTCCAGCAGACCGACCGCCCCCGCACGCGCCACCTCCTGGCTGCGCCGGCCGCGCCCTACCCATGTCACCCACGCCCGCTGTCTGCCGGGTGGGCACGTAGCCGTGCCACCACAGCCACATGGTCAGCGGCACCTGCGCGAGCGCCTCAGGCCTGTAGCGAGGTGCCGCCCCGCAGCAAGGCCGTCCTGGAACAGTGCGCCGCGCTCCTCGCGTCTTTGGACGACGCCGACCGCGACCGGGTCCTCACCAACCGCTTCGGGTGAGCCCGTAGGGAGCCTCAGGGCGCCTTGGCGCCCTGTCGGCGCCGAGCCGCCCCTCTGCCTCGAGCCCGGCCGAATCCAGATCACCAAAAGTTTTTCTCGGAAGGAAACACCCGATCCACTCCGCTCATGTAGCTACTCGGACTCCGCCTCGTCCGGGATCCAGTGACGCACGGCCGCAGCCTGCTCGAGCCGCGCCTCGGCTTCCTCGGCGACGCCTCACGGGGTACACCACCGAGAGCCGGGCCGGGGCCCGGCCGGGGTCCGCGCGCGGACGGCGAGCGGCGCGCTCCTCGCCAGGGCCGCAGGCTGCGGCGGCGCTGAGTGAGAGGCGGCCCGCAGACACGGGCGAGTCGGCCAGCCGCCGCAGGCTCATCCCGCCCGCCGCCCTTCCGTCGGTCCGCCCTGCCCCGCCGGGTGGTGATGCCGCGCCCCGGGCACTTGCAACGAGCTGGGCTGTGTCCTTTTGGCACTGGTGTCACACCGGGCCGCTACGGTTCGGCCATGGCCGCGCGCACCTCGGGTCCCAACGGGCTCGTTCCCGTACACATTGCTGTCCACGAACCCGCCCCGATGGAAGAACCCGGTCCGCAGACCAACGACTACGTACGCGACCGCTTCGCGGCCTCTACCAAGTACGCGGGCATCTCCTGGACCGAGCATGGGGTGGAGCCGCGCTGGCTCGGCATGGACACCGGCACCTGCGCCGCCGCCATCAACCCGAGCCACTTCTCCGGTCACGGTGCCGACGAGTTCGACAGGTTCCTGTCCGGGGCGGCCTCGCGCGGCGAGCCCGCGCTCATCATCGCGACGATGGGCACGGCGGACGATGACCAGGACCGGGTGCGGTCGGTCTTCGGCCCGCCCGGCGGCCGCGTGGACTTCCGCCACTTCACCGGCGCGATCGTGGGCGAGCGGCTGCTCGCAGGGGCGGAAGTCTCCCTAGCTCCCGGTCTGCACGCAGCCGACCGCGACCTCGGACTGAGACTGCTCAACCGCCCCGCCGATGCCCCCTGGTGGACGATGACCGTGCAGGCAACCGCCCTGGAGGGCGCGCGCGGAACGACGGTTCACCAGCCCGAGGGCGACCTGATCCCGATCCTCGTCGACAGCCTGGGCAAGCCCGTCGTCGCCCGTTGGACGCCCACCGACAGCGAGCAGATCTGGTACGTGGTCCCGGACGATGTCGACTGGAACCAGGTCATCGACTGGATCGTCCGACATGCCCTTCCCCAGCACGTACCGAACGCACTGCGCCGCATCCGCTCACGCCACCATGCCGACCCCGCTCTGCAGACCCCTGCGGAGACGCAAGCACGCAGCTCCCTCGAAGAACTGGAGCGCCGCTACCTGGAGGACAAGGCCCGCCTGGAAGACGAACTGGCGCGAGCACGGCAGGAGGCCGACCCCGTGCGGGACGGTCTGCTGTACGGCACGGGCAGCGAACTGGAAGACGCGGTGGCCGTGGTGCTGCGTGCCGCCGGATTCACCGTCACCGAGCTGGACAAGGAACTGGGCGGCACCCTGTCGGCGGACCTGCTCGCCGAGCTGAACGGGTCCACCTGCCTGGTCGAGGTGAAGGCCGCCGCCGGGGCCGCAGGGGAGAAGCTGATCTCGCAGCTTCAACGCCATCGGGAGAAATGGCCGCAGCTGCGGCCCGACCGGCCTGCCACGTGCGCCGCCTTGATCGTCAACCACCAGCATCGCCTCGACCCCGCCGAGCGTCCTGCCGAGGTGTATCAGCGCAGGGTCGTCGACGAGCTCCCGTTTCCCGTGCTCGCCTCCGGCGACCTGTTCCACTGGTGGCGCACGCAGCACTGGCAGGCCGTCCAGGCCGCCGTGCTCGGCCAGGCCCACTCAGAAGCAGAACGGGACGATCCTCCTGCCGGCGAGCGCGGGACCTCGGTGGGCGGCCGCAGGCGGTGGCGTCCCTGGGGCAGGGAGGGAACCGTATAGCAGTCACGGCCCATGCCTGTGCCCAGCGGTTGCGCCTGCTGTGGTCCGTCTGTTTCCCGGCAGAGCTTAATAAGCCGGGGGAAAGTCCTGGCGATGGGCGGTGATGCCGGATGTCGCACAGGGGGTCGGCGCGCCCATAGGCAGGAACTCCGCCGTCGGCGGGTCACCCTGTCCACGCTTCCGGCTTGCCCGGCCACCCCACCTGCGCCCCGGCCCGGGCCCGCGGCCGGCGGCGGGAGAACGCGTCCCTCAGCTCCGTGTGGTGATCGAGCACGAACAGTGGGCAGCCAAGAGGGAGCAAGCCTCCACACTCCGGGACGCGGCCGAGAAGTTGCGGGACAGCTTGTGCGCGCGGCTGCGCACATTCGCACACCCGTTCGCTCGACTGTCACGCTGGCCCCGGAACGCAGCGTGGTCACCGATCTTCTGGCCCGGACGCGCGCAGATCGACGGTTCCGGTCGGCCATACAGCGCCGACCACCCAGGGCTTCACCACGTCCGCCAGTTCCTCCGAGAACCGGTCACCGCCACCGACTGCCAGGTGGGCGGCCCATTGCCGTACCGCTCCTGCTGCCCAGTCCGCGATCTGGAGCTGGGGGCGGGAAGTGCTGTCCGCGAAGTCGATCTGCACGGCCGGGAACGGGTCATTGAAGCGCCCAGGGTTGGCGAGGTCCGGGAGGAGGTGCGCCATGCGCAGCAGCGTCGCATTCCGGTCGATCACCTTTGAGGTGTCATGGACGAGACGGAACTGTCCGACAGCTTCACCGAAGCTGCTGCACAGGCAGTACAGCGCCGGGACCGCAGGGTCCAGGATGTCGCGCTGCTCGCCAGTCGCGAGGTCGACGGCGGTCGCATCGGCCACCTCCCGGCAGCATTCCAGCAACTCGATCCATCCGGCAAAATCCGCATGCTCCTCCGGAATCGACGCCTTGTAGGCGGCTATGGCGGTGAACAACTCGTCGGTCGCCACCCCCCGCTGACGCACCCAGTCGACGAAGGCCTGGAGCATCTGGTGAAAGGCCGCAGCGTCGCCGAGGGCCAGGCCGCCCAGGCGCAGCAACTCGGCCAACGCCAGACCACCCTGGCCCTCATACAGATTGACACCGTCCGCATCGGCCAGCGGCTCCACCAGGACATCGACCAGCTTGGTGACCACCATGAACCGCTTGTCCAACAGATAACTGCGAACGCTTCCCTCCGGCAGGCGCTCAAAGGCCCGCTTCAACGCCCTCCGGCCCTTTGACGACCGGGCGAGCGAACCGTACTTGGGCTCTCCCTGGGTGGGAGGAAGCTGGGAGCGGACCTCATCCACGACCGACGCGGCCAGCCCGTCGGACAGATGCACCCCGGCCAGAGTGAACACCGGCTGATGGGGATCGAGAAGGTTCTGCCCGGAGTTCGAGGACTCATCGGCGTAGACGACAGGAAGCGGGCCAGAAGGAGTATTCATCCTCGGAGCATGCCGGGCAGCCGGACGGGACGGCCACCAAAAATCGCCTCCCCGAGCCCGCACCGCCGGTGCCGGCTCCTCCCGCACACTCGGCCACAACTACGCCTGGCGTCAGCCTCAGCCCACGCGTGTGCGGCGGTGGAGCAGGTGCATGCCGAGGACGAGCAGGAGCTGTCGCCCGGCCTGGTCGAACTGCTCCTGCAGGGTGGGTTCGCGGAAAAGGTGAGCCAGTTGTCCGGCTTCGGTGGCGAGGTCACCGCGCTGGGCGAGGTAGTCGGCCGTGGACGCGCGGTAGACGGCCTTGGCCCGTTCCAGCAGCGCTCCGTCGACCGTCCCCTCCAGGGTGCGGCCCAGCGCAATGCTGAGGGCCTCGACAACGCCGATGACCGCCTCGACGGTCATCGGCGTCTGCGCGGGTCCGAGCGCGCGGACGAGGCCGCTGGCGGCGAACACGGTGTCCGGTTCCATCACGTCCCGCACGGCGTCCAGCAGCTCGGCCCGTCCGCGCACCGTCAGGGGCTTGCCGTTGCCCAGCTCGGTGATGATCCGGACGAACCGGGCCCGCGCGGTCGGCGTGGCCATCTGATGCCCGACCTGCTCCAGCAGGCCGAGGGCGCCCTCGCGCGCCACCTCCTGGCTGCGCCGGCCACGCCCGACCCAGGTCACCCACGCCCGCTGCGCCTGCCGGGTGGACACGTAGCCGTCCCACCACAGCCACATGGCCAGCGGCACCTGCGCCAGCGCACTCAAGTGCGCGACCTGACTCCGCTTGTCCAGCAGCAAAAGCAGCAGCCGGCGCTGGTTGACGCTGTGCTCGGCCTTCTGCGAGCCGCGCCGCAAAGGGCGCAGCAAAGGCTTATCCAGCAGGCCTTTGGCGATCCAGGAGTGGAGCAAACGCTCATTCATCTCCGGATAGCCCGCAGCGTGGGCGTCCGCGATCAAGTCATCGATGGTGCCGGGCTCGGTGATGTCCTTCCAGGTGTGCACGCGCTGGAAATTACATCGTTTCCGGAGCAGACCGGGGACGGTTGAGGATGCTTCAGCCGACCGGGTGCTGCCACGCTCAAGACACAGCAGCACAGCCCTCGCCGGCCACCGGCCGGTCCTCACTGCGCACCCCCGGCAGACGTGCCGCTGCACCCCTGCCCGATCAACCCAAGGACACCGTCATGCCCAAGACAAACCGGACCTCCCGCACCCCTGCTTCCACCGAGCGCCGCGACCACGATGTGCCCTGGACGCGCCTGGTGTCCACGGCACTTCTCACGGGCGCCCTCCGGCACCTGGGCGGCATTCTCACTGCTCTCGGGGTGACCTGGTGGCACCAGCACCACGACTGAACTCAAGGCGTCACATGCCGCTGCCAAGTCGCCGGCGCACCCATGACAACCCGGTCCGCAATTTCAGCAACTCACGATCAGCGACCGTGTGGTGAAGCCGGAGCCCGGGCGCGGCCGGGCCCCGGTACATGACCACCCAGCCCGGCCCTCATGACGTTCAAATGGACCACCTCCTAGTGCCCAGGCCGGGCACCAGCACCCCGCCGACCAGCCGCGCCCCGCTCCGCCCTTTTTCGCCGGAGCCGGCCAGACGCCCCAAACGGATGAGGTCCCCAAGCCAGCCGACAGCCTCGCAACCACTGCAGGCGCGGGCCGAGCCGGTGATTGCGGGGGAGTGGCAGCTGAAAGGGCGATGAGGGCCTCGGTAGGGTTGCAGACGCGGGCCAACCCGATCATGGACGGCCTCGGCACCGGAGCATTGCCACACGGCGATGCACTCTGCTGGTGAAGGACGGTGGCCGGTAAACCGACAACGGACGAGGAAGCGGGGACACACGTGAACAGCAGCGCACCTGCAGCGGTGCCCGACCGGCTGGCCTTCGGTGAACTGCCAGACCGCCGCACAGTGCGCGGCGTCTCCCACACGTACGGGGTGCGCCCATGTTCCTGAAACAGGTGCGGATCGAAAACTTCCGGTCCATCGCCGCGTGTGACGTGCCGCTCCGCCCGCTGACGGTCCTCGCCGGGCCGAACGCAGCCGGCAAATCGAACTTCCTGGACGCGTTGCGCTTCGTCCGGGACGCCCTGAGCTCGACACCAGCACACGCTCTGGAGCAGCGCGGCGGTCTGGAAGAGGTTCTCCACAGGTCTCCGGCGGGCAGCCAGGCCGCCTTCTTCCGCATCCACCTGGACCTGAGCGTCTCCGCACCAGGGCCCCGCGGCGAGCCGCGCACGTTCGACGCCTCCTACCTCGTGGAAGTGGGAGCCGATCCCGAAGAAGACGGCAGGCCCGCGGTCAGACGCGAAGAGCTGTCCACCCCTGGAGGCACCTACCTGTTCTCCGGACCGCCCACGCCGGGCCAGGAACCGAACGAAAGCTGGCGGGAGCATCTGGCGCTGTCACGGTCCCCCAAGGACAGGCACGAGTTCACCCAGGTTTCCCGGCGCCTGTACTCCATGCGCTTCTACGAACTGCACACCCCCGTACTTCGAGACATCGACCAGACACGACGCCAACGGGGCGACGTCGTGCTCGGTGAACGCGGCGAGAGACTGGCACGCGTGCTCGCCTCCCTGGCCCGCAGCACGCCCTGGGCCAAGGAAGCCATCGACGGTTACATCTCGACAATGATCGAGAACGCGGCAGGTCTGGACGGCAAGGAAGTCGACGAAGCCGACCTGGCCTACGTCGTCGGCCGCTTCCACGAAGACGGCAGCCACAAAGAGGTCGACCGCCGGTCGCTGTCCGACGGAACACTCCGCTTGGCCGGTGTCCTCGCCGCGCTCTTCCAGCCCCGAGCACTGAAGGGATCGATCCCCTTCGTCGGCATTGAAGAGCCCGAGATCTCCTTGCACCCGCCGATGCTGGGCGCCCTCTACGACGCCCTCCTGGCCGCCTCGCACAACACCCAGGTGATGGTGACCACCCAGAGCGCCGACCTTCTGGACAACCCTGCCGCCGACCCCGACCACCTCCTCGTCCTTAGAGACGACGGCCACGGCAGCACCATCGGCCCGATCGACGAGACCGGACGCCGCCTGCTGACCGACGGCGTGCTCACCCTGCCCGAACTCCTACGCAGCGGAGAGATGCGCCCGGAACCCGGCTTCCCGCGCGACAGGCAGGAAGGCGATCCGAGATGACCAGCACCTACCCGGTGATCGCCCCCGTAGTAGAGGGCCACGGGGAGGAGAAGGCTCTCCGTGGCCTCCTGCAGCGGCTCGTCCCTCACCTCCGCGAAGGCGCCTACGCACACATCCAGCCCGCCTACCGTCTCCCGCGCGACCAGATGCTCAAACCCGAACCGCTCGCCAAGGCACTCACCATCGTCACCGCCCGCCAGCCGCCGCCCACCGCCGTGCTCGTCCTGCTGGACGCGGACGACGACTGCGCCGTCGACCTGGCCACTCAGGTACACCGCCTGGCGCAGAACAGCCACGCCAACACCCCTCTGATCGCGGTCGTGGCCGTGAGAGAGTTCGAAGCATGGTTCCTCGCCGGAGCCAGAGGACTGGCCGGGCATATGGGACTGCCTCACGACCTCGCCCCACCGCCTAACCCGGAGTCGATCCGCGGCGCCAAGGAGTGGCTGTCCGACCGCATGCCAGCGGGTAGCACCTACCAGCCCCCCGCCCACCAGCCATCCCTCGTCCAGCACTTTGACCTCGACGCAGCCCGCCACGCCGCGCCCTCATTCGACAAACTCTGCCGCGAAGTGGTGCGCTTCCTCGACTGAACAGCCCTCCGCTGGCACACGCCGCCGGAGTAAAAGGAACTTGCCTATGGCCGAAGTCACCTGACATCACATCACCCAAACAGACACACGGCAGTGTGCTCACCGCAGTCTCCAACTCAAGGGAAGGCATACACCCCGAATCCGGATTGACAGAAACTTCTGAGAGGGCGGTTCGTGAGTGTTTGAGTGGTTCCGCCGTCGCCTGATGGTGTGAGTGTGAGCGGAACCTGTCGGCCCGAGGCCGCTGATCTGTTGATGTGATGAGGTGAATGGACGCAAGCCGTACCCGAGTGACTTATCGGACGAGCAGTGGTCGTTGATCGAGCCGGTGATCACCGCGTGGAAGGACCGGCACCGCTCGGTCAGCGGCCACCAGGGCAGATACTCGATGCGGGAGATCGTCAACGCGATCCTCTACCAGAGCCGGACCGGCTGTCAGTGGGCCTACCTCCCGCACGACCTGCCGCCGAAGAGCGCGACGTACTACTACTTCGCCACCTGGCGCGACGACGGAACCGACCAGGTCATCCATGAACTGCTGCGCTGCCAGGTCCGCGAGCGGGCCCGCCGGTTAGAGGACCCGACCCTGGTGGTGCTGGACACCCAGAGCGTCCACGTGGCTGCCGGGGTCCCCTCCTCCACGACCGGCCTCGATCCGGCCAAGCGGGTGCCGGGCCGCAAACGGGGCCTGGCCGTGGACGTGCTGGGTCTGGTCATCGCGGTTGTCGTGCTGGCCGCGAACACGCACGACAACGCCGCGGGTATCGCCCTGCTGAACCAGGTCGCCGCGCACACCGGCGGCACCGTCGAGAAAGCCCTGGTCGATCAGGGCTTCAAGAACCAGGTCGTCGCGCATGGCGTCGGCCTGGGCATCGACGTGGAGATCGTCGAGCGCAACCCGCAGGACACCGGCTTCGTGCCGCAGCCGAAGCGGTGGAGGGTCGAGCAGACCTACGGGATCTTGATACTGCACCGGCGCCTGGTCCGCGACTACGAGCACCATCCCGCTTCCTCCGCCTCCCGCGTCTACTGGGCCATGACCCACGTCATGGCCCGCCAGCTCACCGGCGCGAACACTCCCACCTGGCGCGATGCGCAGGCGGTGACCGCGTGAACCTCCGGCCCCTGCTCGACGCGCTGGACCTCCAGGAGGATGCCGCCCGGGCCCTGGCTGACGACCTGCGAGGACAGATCGGCGAACTGCAGGGCCGGCTGCGGGAGGCCGAGACCCACCTCGAACACCTGGCGATCACCCGGAAGACCGTCACCGGCCTTGCCGACCGGCTCCCGGCCGGTCCACCGGACCTGCCCGAGCACCCGGACTACCCCCGCATCCTCGCCGTCTTCCACGAGGCCACCGGCCCGCTGCGGGCCCGTGACGTCTGCGAAGCCCTCGATCATGAGCTGCTGCCGAAGAACGTCGAAGGCACCCGCGCCAAGCTGAAACGTCTGGTCAAACTCGGCATCCTCACCGAGATCGACGCCGGCAGCTTCGCCAGGAAGCAGTAGCCGACGAACACGTGATCAGCAGCCCTGCCCTAACCTCACTTCGAAACGGACATCAACTCACGAACTGCCCTCTTACACAGCGATCTGTTCGCAAATCCTAATCAGCGGCCGAGTCGTCGCGGGGCGCGAGGCGGCCAGTCATGGGAAGCCACGGTCGGCAGGCCACTGAAAGCCACACCTCGCGCCCCTCGGATGCCCCAACCCTACGAATGGCTGAACCAAACCGATGACCAAGGTAAGGACCACTGATCTCGCGCCGGTCGCCCCAGCACCTGCTCACGCCGATGTCTCGGTCTCGTCTTTCCCGGGCGCAGCGGACCGGCGTCCCCTGCTCGAGCGGAGGGTGCAGTTGCTCCCCGACTTCGTTCTGAGAGCTGTGAAGCCGGACGCGGACTGGAGGCGTACGGGCTTGTACAGCCTGCTGCCCGACGGCACCATCACCTCGCCAGGGGCCAGCGAAGAGGTTTTCACTGCTCCTGCCATGTTGCGTCGCTTCGCTGAGGCCGAAGGCGTACCCCATGCACCAGCCGTCACGCAGACCCTGAAGCGCACCACTTTCTACGACTCCCCGAGGTCCGGCTCGTACCACGTGGTAGCCAGCGTCGACCATCTTCCTGACACTGTGTCGAATACGCGACACCTCGACATGCGAGCTCACGAGTCCTGAGGCCAGGGTCGCTTTCCGGGCAGTATGTTCGATGGTTGTTGAATAAACGACATATGTTGAATAACTTGGGGGCATGAGGCACATCGAAGTGTGGGCGGACGTGATCTGCGCCTGGGCGTACATCGGCAAGCGGCGGTTGGCGCGGGCGCTTGAAGGATGGGGCGGCGAGCCCGTCGAGGTGCTGTGGCGACCGTTCCGGATCGACCCGATGGCACCGGCGCGGGCGCAGCCGCTGGAGGAGGTGCTGCGGGACCCTGTGGTGGATGCGGCGTTGCAGGGGTGCGCACCCGGAATGAGCGCGGCCGAGAACCGGGTCAGGGTCTCGGAGATCGCGGTCGCCGAAGGGCTGGGCCCCCGTTGGGGAGCGGCGTGGCGGGCCTCGAGCCATGACGCGCACCGGCTTGTCGCCCTAGCTTACGAGCAGGGTGGGGCCGCCCTTCAGGACGTCATGTTGGAGGGGGTGTTGCGGGCCCACTTCGTGGAGGGGCGGGACATCAGCCGGACGGAGACGCTCCAGGAGGTCGCCTCCGCCGCCGGTTTCTCCGAGGGCGCCCGGCTGCTGGACGGGGGTGGGGCCGAGGAGTACGTACGGGAGGCCCTGCTGCGGGGCAAGGCGATCGGGGTGACGACCTCGCCCACCCTGGTGATCGGCGGGGAGGCGCTGGCCGGGGCGCACGCGCCCGAGGTGATCGCGCGGTTCGTGGCACGGGCCGTGGCCGAACCGCGACGCGAGCTGCCGGCCGAGGTCGAAAGGCTGCGGCTGGCCGAGGCGCTGCTCGACAAGGGCGATCCGCTGGGCTGTCTGACGCTGCTGGGCGCGCTGATGGCGGAGCACCCCGAGGATCGGAGCGTACGGATGCTCGCCGCACGTGCCTACTACCACTCGGCGCAGCTGTCGCGGGCGCAAAGCGGGCTGGAGAGGCTGGTGGCGGAGAGCCCGGACGACGCGTACGCCCGGTTGCTACTGGGCCGAACCCTGGAGCGACGGGGGGAGGGGGAGGAGGCGGCGCAGCATCTGCGGATCGCCGCCGCGATGAACCCCGAGTACAGGAAGGCCGGGTGAGCGGCGTATGTCCCCGGCGTCGTGGGTGAGGGGAAAGGGCCCGGGCCGCTTCGAGCAGACGCTGTTGGTTGATTCGGGCCCTGTTGCTTCGCCCCGTCGACTTGGTCGGCGGGGCGAAGTGCTGCGAAGTGGCTGGTGCGGGTGCGGGCCCGGGGTGTTTCGGTGACGTGGGCGTCGATGCGGGCGAGGTTGATGGCGGCGCCGGTGAGCTGGTGCTGCAGGCTGGTCTTGGCCAGGCTCCGGTAGCGGGATCTGCGCAGGCCGCAGCGCCCGACGCCTTGGGAGATGGTGCCTTCGACGCCGGCGCGGATCTGGTAGCGGGCTTTCCACTCGTCGGTCTGCTGGAGAGCGCGGGTGCGGTGAAGGGCCTGGTGCTCGTCGTGCTGCCGCAGGGTGAGTTCCCTGCGTTCGGCCTTGGGTGAGCTGACGCAGTCGCGCAGTGCGGGGCAGTGGCGGCAGTCGGCCGGGGAGAATCTGACCCGGATCACGGGAAGCTGCTGCTGAGAGCTGCGCAGAGCCCACTGGGTGCTGGTGGCTCCGTTCGGGCAGGTGACGTGCTGCTGGTCCCAGTCGATGGTGAAGGCGTCCTGGTCGTAGCCGCTGCCGTTCTTCGCCTGGGCGACGGTGACCGCCTGGAGCGGTCCGCGCAGCTCGATGCCGTGCTCGCGGCGGGCGGCCGCGATCTGGGAGGCGGTGGCATATCCGGTGTCGACCCAGTGTTCGCCCGGCAGACAGTCCCGTTCGGCCAGGCTGTTGTGGATCTTCTCGCTCATCACGCTGTCGGGGACGGTGGCGACGGTCGTGGCCACGTTCGTGATCAGATGTGGGGTGTCCGGCTCACAGGTCTCGGTCAGATGGGTCTTGTATCCGTCCCAGAGGATGTCGCGTTTCTTGCTGCCCCTGGCTTCTGGGTCATAGGGCGTGACCAGGCGCTTTGCGCCCGGCGGTCGGTCTTTTGGGTCCCGTCGCCTCACCTCGCCCCCGACCGGGTGGAAGTGCTGGACCCACATCTGCCGCAGGATCTTCACCTGCTCCAGCTCCCGGAGCGCGGTCGGTGCCCGGGTCGAGAAGACGGCCTCAAGCAGCCGCATCCCGTCCGTCCCGATCCGTCGGCCGACCTCCTGCCGTCTGGTGTGGGCCGTGGGGAACCGGGAGTCCTCGGCCCGGGTGGCGTAATGCCGGAACCAGTCCGGTTCGGCGATCTCCGCCAGCCAGTCGGGGGCGGCCTGCGCGAGCGCGTTCAACGCCGAACGAAGCGTCTCCGCGACCATCTCCAGCCAGCACAGTTCCCGAGCCGCGGACTGCACATGCGTGGAGTCGGTCCGGGCCCGGCCTGACGTCTTCAGCAGGCCTTTGTCACGGGCGGCGGCCAGGATGCCGTCCAGCACCCTCCGCCCGGCGTCCGCTTCGACGAGGCGGTCCCGGAACTCCGACAGCACCGAGAAGTCGAAGCCGGGATCGGCCAGTTCCAGCGCGAGGGCGTATTTGAAGTCGATCCTCGCCCGCACCGCCTCGGCGGCCTGCCGGTCGGTGAGCCCCTCGACGAACTGCAGCACCAGCACCAGCGCCAGCCGGCCCGGTGACCAAGCAGGCTTCCCCCGCGCCGGGAAGAGGTCGGCGAACTCCTCGTCAGCGAACAGCGGACCCAGCTCGTCCCGGACCCGGATCGCCAGGCTCCCCTTCGCGAACGCGGCCCGCGCCACCCGCACCGTCTCCGCCGGGATCTCCCCCGGCCCCTTCGGCTGCATGGACATCGACACCCACCCCATACGACAACGTCGGCTCCCAAGACCACAACCGGGTCTTGGGAGCCGACGTCACGCAAGGGCCCGAATTAACCAACAGCGTCCGCTTCGAGCAGTCCGGGCCCCGCGCGTGGTCAGAGGCGTTCGATGATGGTGACGTTGGCCTGGCCGCCGCCTTCACACATGGTCTGCAGGCCGTAGCGGCCACCGGTGCGTTCCAGGTGGTGCAGCATCGTGGTCATCAACCGGGCGCCGGTAGCACCGAGGGGGTGGCCGAGGGCGATCGCGCCGCCGACGGGGTTGACCCGCTCGGGCGCGATGGCGATCTCGCGCTGCCAAGCCAGGACGACGGGGGCGAAGGCCTCGTTGATCTCGACGGTGTCGATGTCGTCCTCAGTGAGGTTGGCGTCCGCGAGTGCCTTGCGGGTGGCGGGGATCGGGGCGCTGAGCATCATGATCGGGTCGTCGCCCAGGACGGTCATTTGATGGATGCGGGCCCGGGGGGTTAGGCCGTGCTCGCGCAGCGCCTCCTCGGAGGCGATGAGGAGAGCGGCCGCGCCGTCGGAGATCTGGGAGGCGGTGGCGGCGGTGATCCGGCCAGCGGGGTCCAGCGTCTTCAGCTGCGCCATCGACTCGAGCGTGGTGTCGCGGCGGGGCCCCTCGTCGGCCGCGAGGGTGTGCTCGCCGTCTTCGTAGGGCTCGATCTCGCGCTCGAACCAGCCGGAGTCGGCCGCGTGGGCGGCCCGGCGGTGACTGGTCAGGGCGAACTCCTCCATCTCCTCGCGTGAGATGCTCCAATGACGAGCCATCAGCTCGGCGGCGTGGAACTGGCTGACGGTCTGGTCGCCGTACCGCTTACGCCAGCCGCGGGAGCCCGAGTACGGGTCGGGGTGACCGAACTGGTCGCCGACGAGGGCGGCGGCGGTGAGCGGGATCTGCGACATGTTCTGCACGCCGCCAGCGACGACGAGCCCGGACAGGCCGCTCATGACCGCCTGGGCGGCGAAGTGTACAGCCTGCTGGGAGGAGCCGCACTGGCGGTCGATGGTGACGCCTGGCACGTTCTCCGGCAGTCCTGCGGCCAGCCAGCTGGTGCGGGCGATATCCCCGGACTGCGAGCCGAGCTGGTCGAGGCAGCCGAAGACGACGTCGTCGACGGCGGCGGGGGCGACGCCCGTGCGGCCCATCAGGGCGTTCAGGACGTGGGCGCCAAGGTCCGCGGAGTGGACGCCCGAGAGTCCGCCCTTGCGGCGGCCGACCGGGGTGCGCACCGCGTCGACGATGTAGGCCTGGGATAGCGTGCTCATCTCAACCGTGTTCCTTGTCAGGGGATGGGTGGACTGCGGGGTGTGCGCACGGCCTGGTGCGGCCGGCTCCTCCCCGACTGTACGACACGCGTCGTTTAATAGACGGGTGTTGCATTCATGTCGCGTGTTGTGGAACCGTGGTCCCATGCCGAAAACCTCGAACACCCGGGGCTCCTCACGTGACCCCCGCGCCCGGCGGACCAGGGCGCTGCTGCGCTCCGCGGTCCGGGACCTCTCGATGGAGAAGGATCTGGACGGCATCACCATGAGCGACATCGCCGAGCGCGCGGAGGTGAACCGAGCCACGGTCTACCTGCATTACAAGGACCGTGAGGACCTGCTCCTCGACGCCACCGAGTCGACGATGGACAGTGTGGTCGAGGCGGCCCGCGGCTGCCGACTGATCTCGGACACGCATGCGTTGCCCGACACTGCTCCGGTGCACCTGATCAGCCTGTTCACGCAAGTCGACAAGCACCGCGCCGTCTACCGCCGGATGCTCGGCGAGGACGGCAGCCCGCGTTTCGCCGCCCGCCTCGAACGGCTCCTGGCGCAGGCGTGGTTCGAGCAGCTGCTGACCGAGACCCCGCCGGACGCGTTCGACGAGACGGCACTGCTGGTGCGCGCGCACTTCCTCGGCGGGGCCCTGCTGGCGGTCATCGGCCGGTGGGCCCGCGGCGAGTTCGACGGCGAGGACGAGAACGGCATGAGCGTGACCGAGGTCGCCGATCTGACCTGGGCGCTGATACGAGGTGAGGGATGACCGTGACACAGACGCAGGCGGCGGCCACGGCGACCGGCCCGGTGCGGACGTCGGTGCTCGTGGTGCTCGAGAACGAGCTGGTGCGCTGCGGTGTTACCACCCTGCTGCGTACCGTCCCCTCGGTCCGGGACGTCTGGGCGTGCAGCGGTCCGGTCGCGGCCCGCGAACTGCTCGCCGAGCACCGGCCAGACATCGTGCTCTGCCACGGCAGCGGCGGACCGGCACAGGCACTGATCCGGGAGGCCGAGACCGTTGAGGCACGCGTGCTGCTCCTCCTGGAGGACCTGCGGCTCGAGTCCATCGACGAGGATGTCATGCTCTCCTCCCACGGTTTCCTTATGCAGTCCGAGCTGACGGCCGGCAACCTCCACGAAGCCGTTGTGCGCCTGGAGCGCGGCGAGATGCCGCTGCCCGCGGGTCTGGCACGGTCCCTGATGGTGCGGGTGTGCGGAGCCGGGCCGACGGGAACCTCACGCAAGATCTCCCTCACCCCCCGTGAGCAGCAGGTGCTCTCGCTGCTCGCCCAGGGCATGAGCAACAAGCAGATCGCCCGACGGCTCACCATCTCCGAGCACGGGGTCAAACGGCACGTCACCAACCTGCTCGCCAAGCTGAACTCCCCCAACCGCACACTGGCCGTGGCGCTCGCCCTCCAGGAGGGCCTGGTCTGAACCCGCGACCGTGGGCAACGCCAGGGCGGCCACGTGACGGGGGCCGACGGCCAGGGGAGTGGTGCGCCAATGGGGGACGGGTGCCCCCGCGACGGACCAGCGGTGCGGATCGGCTGGCTCGGCCCTCACCTGGCGCAACCCGCCCGCCAGGCCCGTGCCGAGTCCTTTGAGCACCGCCTCCTTGCACGTCCAGCGGGCGAGCAGGGCCGGGCGGGCCACCAGTCGGTCCAGCCGCAACCAGCGGGCGAGGTCCGACGGGTCGAGGACCCGGGCGGCCAGCTCCCGCTCCCCACGCACCGGGCGGACGCGCTCGATGTCCACGCCCAGCGGGCTCCCGGCCGAACAGCCCACCAGAGCGGCGCCCTTGGTGTGAGACAGGCTCAGCCGCAGCCAGGGGGCAGCAGGGACCACCGGTCGGCCGACGGCGTCTCGCGCCACGCGCAGCCGGCGCGGCGCCACGTCCAGGACCCGGGCCACGCCAAGGCGCAGCAGGGCGTGGGCGGTGACGTACGGGGAGCGTGCCTCGCACGGCATCCCGGCGTACCGGTCGCGCTCGGCTGGGGTGAGCAGGTCCAGCAGGGCCTCCTCCTGCGCCACGGGGCGGTCGGTGCGGGCCGACCAGACGCGGACGCCAGGGGCCGAGGCGTCGTCAGATCGGGCCAAGGCGCACCGCCCCGTCCAGCCGGATGACCTCGCCGTTGAGCATCGGGTTGTCGATGATGTGCGCGACCAGCGAGGCGAACTCCTCGGACCGGCCCAGCCGGACGGGGTGCGGGGTCTGCGCGGCGAGCGAGGCGCGGGCCTCGTCGGCGAGCCCCGCAACCATCGGCGTGTCGAACAGCCCCGGAGCAACGGTCACCACGCGGATACCGTGCCGGGCCAGGTCTCGGGCCAACGGCAGGGTCATGCCGGCGACTGCCGCCTTCGAGGCGGTGTAGGCGACCTGACCCTCCTGGCCTTCGTACGCGGCGATCGAGGAGGTGCACACCACCACCCCCCGGTCGCCGTCCACCGCCTCGTTAGCCGCCATCATCCGGGCTGCCTGGCGGACCACGTCGAAGGTGCCCAGGAGGTTCACCCGGACCACCTCCGCGAAGGTCTCCAGCGGCAGCGGGCCGCGCTTGCCCAGGGTGCGGCCGGGCATCGCGACCCCCGCGCAGCTCACCACGGCGCCGAGCCGGCCCAGCGAGGCCGCGGTGTCGACGGCGCGGGCCACGTCCTCGGTGCGGGTGATGTCGCCGGGGACGAACACGGCCCGGTCGCCGAGATCGGCGGTGATTTTCTCGGCGCGTTCGGAGGCGCGGCCTGTGAAGACCACCCGGCAGCCCTCGGCGGCCAGCCGCCGGACGGCCGCCAGCCCCAGCCCCGAGGTGCCCCCGGTGACCAGCGCGACGCTGTCGTGCATGTTCATGGTGGTGCCTCCCATCAGTACCCGTGCCAGACGGGCGGGCGGCGCTCGGCGAAGGCGGTCATGCCCTCCCGCGCGTCCCGGCTCGCCAGCAGTCGGGTGCTCAACTCAGCATTGATCCGCCACAGTTCGTCCTCGGACGTCCCCCCGGTCGCGGCCCGCACTAGGCGCTTGGCGGCCTGGAGGGAGAGCGGCGCGTGTGCGGCGACGCGCTCCGCCAGCTCTAGGGCCGCGTGCAGGGCGTGGCCGGGCGGGGCGAGACGGTTGACCAGGTGCCACTGACGGGCGGTGGCCGCGGAAACCGAATCGCCGGTGAGTGCGGCCTCCATGGCGGCGCGTACGGGCACCAGCCGGGGTAGCCGGATCAGTCCGCCGGCCCCGGCCAGCAGGCCCCGGGTCACCTCGGGCAGCCCGAACCGGGCATCCTCGGCGGCGACCACCAGGTCACAGGCGAGGACGATCTCCAGGCCGCCGCCCAGCGCAGCGCCCTCGACGGCGGCGATCAGGGGGGTGCGCACCGGGTGGTGGACGATGCCGGCGAAGTCCCATTCCTCGTGGTCCGGGTCGTGTACGACGCCGCCGGCGGCCAGCGCCTTCAGGTCGGCGCCGGCGCAGAAGACCGGCCCGGCGCCGGTGAGCACGCCCACCCGCAGCACCGGGTCGCGGTCCAGTTCGGTCAGGGCGGCGCCGAGGGCGGCCGCGAGCGCCGAGTCGACCGCGTTGCGGGCCGCGGGGCGGTCCAGGGTCAGTACGGCGATGTGACCCCGGCGCTCGAACCGTACGAGCGGGGAGGGGGTGCTGGGGGCGTCGGGCATGCCCGGGATATCGGGGGTGTCGGGGGTGGCGGGGGCGTTGGGCGTGCCCGGGACGGCGGGAATGGCGGAGGTGGTCACGCGGCGCCTCCGGACCAGGCATGTGCCGTGCCCGCCGGGGCGAAGCGGGGGCTGCGGCGGGCGTGGAAGGCGGCGATGCCCTCCACGGCGTCGGCGGTGGCCGCGGCCGCGCTGAGCGTGGTCGACTCGTCCTCCAGGTGCTCGGCCAGCGAGCGCGCGAACGAGGCCCGCAGCAGCCGCTTGGTCTGCCCGTACGCCCGGGTGGGGCCGGCCGCGATCTCCTGGGCGAGCTGCACGGCCCGCTTGTGCAGCAGACCGGCCGGCACCGTCTCGGTGGACAGGCCCCAGGACTGGGCGTCCTCGGCGCTGAGCACCTGGCCCAGCAGCGTGATGTGCTGGGCGCGGCGCAGTCCGACGAGCCGGGGCAGCAGGTGGCTGGTCGAGGCGTCCGGCGTCAGACCCAGGGCACCGTACGCGGAGCGGTAGGTGGTTCCCTCGGCGGTCAGCAGGACGTCGGCCAGGCAGGCCAGGCCCAGGCCGGCGCCCGCCACATGGCCCTGGGCGGCGACGACCAGCGGGGCGGGCATCGCGGCGAGCCGGGACAGGGCCGCGTGCAGGTAGCTGGTGACCTCCATCAGATGGCTGGGCAGGTCGCCCGCCTGCTCGAAGGAGGTGAGGTCGCCGCCGACGCAGAAGTGGTCGCCCGTGCCAGTCAGCAGGACGCAGCCGCTGGTGGCGGTGGGCTCCAGCAGGGTGGCGCGCAGCAGTTCCTGCGCGAGCCCGAGGTCGATGGCGTTGCGCCGCTCCGGGCGCGCCAGGCGCAGGTGGGTGACGCCGTTCTCCCAGGTGACCTGGATGCGGCGGAACCGGGCCGCGGGGTCGGTGGTCATCGTGCTCCTGTCGTGGCCGGGCCGGTGTCGGCGGCGGCGCGGTAGTCGTGGAAGCCGCGTCCGCTCTTGCGCCCGTGGTGGCCGGCCGCGACGAGCTCCCCGAGCAGGGCGGGGGCCTCGAAGGCCGGGTTGCCGGTGGCGCGGTGCAGGGCGGCCGCCACGTCGTGGAACACGTCGATCCCGCTGAGGTCCACGGAGGCGAGTGGCCCCATGGGGTGGCCGAAGCCCAGCTGGCAGGCCCGGTCGAGGTCGGCGGGGCTGCAGGTGCCGTCCTCGACCATCCGGACCGCCTCCAGGATCAGCACGGTCAGCAGCCGGGTGGTGATGAAGCCGGGGGTGTCGCGCTCGACCAGCACGCTCTCCTTGCCGATCTCGGCGGCGAAGGCCTGGGCGAGGGCGAGGACGTGCTCCGAGGTGGCGGGGCCGCGGACGATCTCGCACAGCCGCATCATCGGGACCGGCGAGAAGAAGTGGGTGCCCACGACGCGTTCGGGGCGGGCGGTGGCCCGCGCGATCGCGCCGATGGGGATGCCGGAGGTGTTGCTGGCCAGCAGGGCCGCGTCCGTGCAGAGCGCGTCGAGCCGGGCGAACACCTCCTGCTTGACGGCCAGGTCCTCGGTGACCGACTCGACGACCAGGGCCGCGCCGGCGCAGTCCTCCAGGCGGGTGGTGGGCCGGACGCGGTCCAGGACCCCGGCGGGGTCGGCGGGCGCCGGCAGGCTGGGGGCCGTACCCCTGCGGGCCAGCCGGCGCAGCGAGTCCTCGATGGCGGCGCGGGCGCGGTCCAGGGACTCCCGGGTGCGGCTGTAGAGCACCACCGGGCGTCCGGCGGCGGCCGCGACCTGGGCCAGGCCGGCCCCCATGGTGCCGGCGCCGACGACCGCGACCGGGCCGGCCGGCACCCGCGGGGCCGCGGCCGGGCGGGGGGCCTCGACGGTCACGGCCGCTGCCCGAAGTCGTCGGCGCCGGTCCAGCGGATCAGCGTGCCGCCGTGGCTCATGCCCGCGCCAAAGGAGACGATGACGACGTTGTCCCCGGGGGCGACCCGGCCGGTGTCCATGGCCTCGCGCAGGACCAGCGGTACGCCGGCGCCCGAGGTGTTGCCGTACTCCTGGACGTTGGTCATGGTCTTCTCGGCGGGCAGGCCCAGCTTCTCCATCAGCAGGTGGATCAGGTGGTAGTTGGCCTGGTGGAAGACGATGAGGTCGATGTCGTCCAGGGTGATGCCGTTGGTCTTGACCAGCTCCTCCACGAAGCCGGGAACCCGTTCGAGGGCGAAGTCGCGCACCCCGCGGCCGTACATGTGGGCGAAGTTGTCGCCGAAGGCGGACTGCTTGGGGGTGCCGTCGTCCCAGGTGCGCTTCTCGCGCTTGACGTAGGCGGTGGTGTAGGCGGACGGGTCGCTGCGCAGCACGGCGGAGGAGACGCCCTTGCCGGCCTCGACGGGCTCGAGGAGGTAGCAGGCCGCGCCGTCGCCGAAGATGACGCCGACGGTGCGGTCCTCGGGGTCGAAGGTCTTGGTGCTGACGTCGGCGAGGACGACGGCGACCCGCCGGTAGGCGCCGGAGGCCACGTACTTGGCGCCGACGTCCAGGGCCCAGGTGCCGCCGGGGCAGCCGCCGGTGTTGACGTCGAAACCGGGCACGTCCTGGATGCCGGCCTTGCCCATGATGGCCACGGCGGTGGCCGGGATGAGGTTGTCGGGGGTGTACGTGCCGCAGATGACCAGGTCGACGGAGTGGGGGCTGACCCCGGCGCGCTCGCACGCGTCGAGCAGGGCCTTGGCGCCCAGGTCGGAGGACCACTCCTCGGGGGCCGACCAGCGGCGGGTCCGTACGCCGATGAACTCGCTGATCCACGCGTCGGTGGTGTCCAGCCGCTGTTCGAGGTCGGCGTTGGTCACGACCCGCTCGGGCAGGTGGCCGCCGATCGCCCGGATGCCCACGCCCCGGGGCCTGTCGTATGCGATGGGTTCCATGGGGCCGAGTCTTTCCGCCGCCCCCGAGGGCGGGAAGGCTCCTTCCGACTGGCCCATCGCCACCCCCACCGGGGCCGGTGGCTGCCCTGCCCGTATGGGCAGGGCGGGTGGCGGCCACGTCCGGCGGCACCGGACATGGGCCTCGAACGCACCGTCCTTGCTGGACTTTCGCGTCTTCTTCCGGCGCGGCGCGGCTGCCTATGGTTCCGCGGACCTGGGAGGCGCCCCCTCGGACCGGCGTCTCCTTTTCTTCCGGGAGAGAGCAGACATGCCCATGACCGTCGCCAGTACCACGGAGAGCCCCGTCCTCTCCCGCACCGACACCGGTGGCCTGCGCATTCCGGTGGGAATCGTCGGCACCGGCTGCCACGTGCCCTCGCGGGTGGTTCCCAACGCGGAACTCGTCGCGACGCTGGACACCACCGACGCGTGGATCAGGAGCCGCACCGGCATAGGCGAGCGGCGCTGGCTGGAGGAGGGGCGGACCACCTCCGACATGTGCGTGGCCGCCGCGCGGGAGGCGCTGGAGCGCAGCGGCCGGTCGGCCGCGGACCTCGACGCGGTGATCGTCGCGACGTTCACCTACGACCAGCCGCTGCCGTCGACCGCGCTGATCGTGAAGGAGGCCCTCGGCGCGACGCGGGCGTTCCCGCTGGACCTCAGCCAGGCGGCCTGCGCGGGCGGGGTGTACGGCATGCTGACCGCGGCCCACCTGCTGCAGAACGACCGCATCCGCAACGTGCTGGTGATCGGCGCGGAGTGCCTGTCGCGGGTCACCGACCCCGAGGACCGCTCGACGCGGGTGTTCTTCGGCGACGCCGCGGGCGCCGTGGTGATGAGCCGGACCGAGCCGGGCTTCGGGCTGCTGTCCTGGGACCTGGACGCCTCGCTGTCGTACGCGGTGGAGATCCCGGCGGGCGGGGCGAGCCGGCCCACGACCGAGGAGACCGTCGCGGCGCGCGGCCAGTTCCTGAAGATGGACGGGCGCACGGTGTGGACGGAGGCCACCAAGCGGCTGCCGGAGAGCATCCTGACCACCCTGGGCCGGGCGGGCCTGCGGCCGGGCGACGTGGATCACTACATGCTGCACCAGGCGAACCTGAACATCGTCCACGAGGCGATGGACGCGCTCGGGGTGGACCGCTCGCGGGCCGGCATCAGCGTGGACCGGTACGGCAACACGGGCGCGGCCACCGTCTTCACGGTGCTGCACCAGGCGATGGAGGCGGGCCGGGTGGCGCCGGGGGAGCTGATGGTGGTCTCGGCCATCGGAGCCGGGTTCATCTGGGGCACCCTCTGCCTGCGGGCGGGGTGAGCGCGGGTGTACGCCGTCGTGGCCGAGCGCTCCGTGCCCGAGGACCCGCTGGCGGGGCTGCGCACCGGGCCGTGGCCCGAGCCGCGGCCCCCGGAGGGCTGGGTCACGGTCGAGGTGCGGGCCGCCGCCCTGAACCACCACGACCTGTGGACGCTGCGCGGGGTGGCGGTGCTGCCCGGGCAGTTGCCGGTCGTCCTTGGCAGTGACGCCGCGGGCGTCGACGAGGACGGCCGGGAGGTGATCGTCTACCCGGTGATCGGGGACCCGCTGGCCGGGGGCGGGGACGAGACCCTCGACCCGGCGGTGGAGTTCCTCTCCGTGCAGCGGCCCGGCACGCTCGCGCAGCGGGTGTCGGTGCCGCGCCGCTGCCTGGTCCCCAAGCCGGCCGAGCTGAGCTTCGCCGAGGCGGCCTGTCTCCCGGGTGCCTGGCTGACGGCCTACCGGATGCTGTTCGAGAAGGCCGGGGTCGAGCCGGGCGGTGTGGTGCTGGTGCAGGGTGCGGGCGGTGGTGTCGGCACAGCCGCGGTGCGCCTGGGCAGCACCGCGGGGCTGCGGGTGTGGGCGGTGAGCCGGTCCGCGGAGAAGCGGCGCCGGCTGGCCGGGCTGGGCGCGGAGCGGGTGATGGCGCCGGGCGAGCGGCTGCCGCACAAGGTGGACGCGGTGATCGACACCGTGGGCGAGGCCACGTACGCGGCCTCGTTGAAGGCGCTGCGCGCGGGCGGGCGGCTGGTGCTCTCCGGGGCGACCACGGGGGGCCTGCCGCCCGCTGACCTGGGGCGGATCTTCGCCAACCAGTTGTCGGTGGTGGGCTCGACCATGGGGACGGCCGACCAGCTGGCGCGGCTGGCGGCGTTCTGCGTGCGCACCGGCGTACGGCCGGTAGTGGACCGGGTGCTGCCGCTGTCGCGGGTGCGGGAGGGACTGGCGGCGATGGACGCGGGCGAGCTGTTCGGCAAGGTCGTGCTGGTGCCCTGAGCCCGGTTCCCCGGTACGACGACTCCGGCCCGGCTCCTCCTGAAGGGAGGGGCCGGGCCGAAGTGTCGCCGCCGCCGACGGGGGGATGGATTCAGGCGGCGGCGGGCTCCTTCACCGGGGCGTCGGCGGCGGGCGCCGGCACGGTGCGCGGCAGGAACAGCGCGGGCAGCAGGGTGACGGCGGTCAGGCCGAACACCCACCAGAAGGAGGTGCCGAAGGCGTCGGACACCGGGGCGCCGGAGGTCTTGCCGTCGGTCAGGCCGTTCTGCAGGACGACGGCGACCGCGGCCGTGCCCACCGAACCGCCCAGCCGCTGGAAGATGTTCATGGCGCTGGAGGCGCGGGGCATCGCGGCGGGGGCCAGCGAGCGGTAGGCGGCCGCGAGGCTGGGCAGAGTCACCACGCCGACGCCGATACCGCGGGCCACCATGGCGGCGGCGAGCAGGACCTGATCGGTGCCGTCGTCGACGAGGGCGAAGGGCAGGGTGCCCAGCAGGGTGATCAGGACGCCGGCGAGGGCCAGGGGGCCCGCGCCCGCCTTGTCGGTGGCCTTGCCGACCACGGCCATGGCGATGACGTAGCCGACGCCCTGCGGGGCGAGCATCAGTCCGGCCTCGAGGACGGTGGCGCCGCGGTCCAGCTGGAAGTACAGGGGGAGCAGGAACATCGCGCCGAACACACCGGCGTTCAGGGTGAACTGGGTGAGGACGGCGGCGGAGTAGCCGCGGTCCGCGAACAGCCGCAGGTCGATCAGCGGGGTGCCGGGGGTGCGCAGGGCGTGCACGGCGAAGCCGGCCAGCAGGGCCGCGCCGGCCAGGGTCCAGGGCAGGCTCCCGGCGTCGGTGAAGCCGCCGCTGCCGGCCTCGGCCAGGCCGTACAGGAGCAGGGCGAGGCCGGGGGAGAGGAGCAGCAGGCCGAGGGTGTCCAGCCGGCGGTCGGTCCGCGGGCGGTCGGCGGGGAGCTTGATCCAGGCGAGCACGATGGCGGCCAGGCCGATCGGGATGTTGATGAAGAAGATCCAGCGCCAGTTCAGCTCGTCGACGAAGTACCCCCCGACGACCGGGCCGATGATCGGGGCGAGCATGGCGGGCACGGACACCACGGCCATCACCCTGCCGAGCCGGGCCGGGCCCGCGGCGCCGGCGAGCATGGCCTGCGCCATCGGCATCACCATGCCGCCGCCGAGGCCCTGGATCACGCGGAAGACCACCAGGCTCTCCACGGACCAGGCGAGGCCGGAGAGGACCGACCCGGCGAGGAAGAGGACCTGGGCGGCCAGCCACACCCGCTTGGCGCCGAAGCGTTCCATGGCCCAGCCGGCGAGCGGGACGACGAGGGAGAGAGCCAGCAGGTAGCCGGTGACGCTCCACTGGACCGCGTCGAGCGGGGCGTCCAGTTCGCGGGTGAGGGTCTCGACGGCGACGTTGACGATCGTGCCGTCGAGCAGGGTGGTCACGGCGCCCAGGACCAGGACGCCACACAGCCACCACAACGAGCCGTCGATGCGGGCGTCCTGCTCCGCGACGGTGGGCGCGGGCGTGGGTCGGTTCATGGCAAGGGATCCCCTCCGGAAACACGGCGGGGCAGAAACTTGGACTACCCCATCTAGATTTGAATAGTAGACTAGGCCGTCCATAAATCAAGTCGTGGACGTCCCAGGAGGAACAGCGGTGGCGAAGACCCAGGAGACGGCCCGGCCCCGCCCGCGCCGCACGCACGGCGGACGGGACCGCAGGGCGCAGATCCTCCAGGCGGCGGCAGAGGTGTTCGTCCGCGACGGCTTCGCGCGGGCGAGCGTCGACACCATCGCCGCCGAGGCGAAGGTGGCCAAGCAGACCCTCTACAACCACTTCGGTGACCGCGACTCCCTTGTGGCCGAAGTGGTGGCGGCGGCGATGGACCCGCTGGCCGGCCAGTTCGACACGCTGGTGCGCGAGACCATCGCCGCCCACGACGGCACCGACCTGCCGGCGCAGTTCCGGGACTTCGGCCGGCGCTGGGTGCGGCTGATGCTGGGTGACACCGCCGCGCTGCGCCGGCGGATCCTGGCGGAGGCCCCGCTGGAGGAGTCCCTGAGCCGGGTCCTGCACGGCCTCGACCGGGACGCGGGCATCCGTGCCGTGGCCGAGCAGCTCGCGCTGCTCGGCCGGGCTGGCTACCTGGACGTCGACGACACCGAGGCGGCGGCCCGGCAGCTGCGGGCCCTGCTGATCGGTGAGGCCCAGCTGGAGTCGACGCTCGGTCAGGTCCCGCTGGACGAGGCCGGCATCGACGCGGTGGTGGAGCGGGGCATCAGCATGTTCATGCGGGCGTACGGTCCGCGCTGACCGCGTCCGGGGACCGCTCGGTTCCTCCGGGGCCCGCCGAGGCGGCGGAGCGGGGACGCAGCCGCCGCATCAGCGGGACCTCGATCCACCGGTACGCCGCCCAGGCCACCAGCACGCACAGCGTGAGGCAGCCCAGCCCCACCGGGCCCACCAGCCAGGCCGGCAGGGCCGCCTCCTCGTCGGGCAGCACCCCCGCGGCGGCCAGCGCCGGGCGCAGCGCGCCCGAGACGACCGCGAGGAGCAGCAGCTGGAAGACGTACAGGCAGTACGAGATCTCGCCGAGGAACCGCATCACCCGCCCGCGCAGCGGCGACCAGGTGCCGCGCACGTCCGCCGTCGCCAGGGCGGCGATCAGCAGGACGAACGGCACACCCGGACCACGCCACTGGCCGCGCCGCACCAGCAGGGCGGCGCAGACGCCGGCGGCGAACTCCAGCGCGCGGAAGGCCGGCAGGACGTAGGTGAACCAGTACGGGAAGGGACCGCCGACCGGGCCGGTGGAGATGATCTCCTCGGCCGGGTAGGGCAGGTCCACCAGCTCGCCCAGGGTGTACGGCAGCACGAAGGCCCCCGCCACGGCTGCCGCCACGGTGGCGTACAGCGCGCTCGCGGGCAGCCGCCGCAAGGCGACGAAGAGCAGCGGCAGGATCGCGTAGAAGAAGGCCTCGCAGCTCAGCGACCAGGTCACCGGATTAAGGCCGAAGTACAGCGACTGGTCGGGGGTCCAGGACTGCAGCAGCGTCAGGTGCAGCACCACGTTGGTGCCCGACGGGGTCCGGCCCATACCGGCGAACATGAAGAAGGCCAGCACGGTCAAGACGAAGTAGACCGGGTAGATCTTCGCGAACCGCCGCCGCCAGAACCGGCTCACGGTGTCGGTCTCCGGACAGTACGTCCAGGCCAGCACGAAGCCGCTGAGGATGAAGAAGCAGCTCACCCCGATGGTGCCGGTGCCGAAGAACCAGTGCAGCACCGTGTCGGCGGGGCCGGTGTCGTCCGACCCCACTTCGCTGCCCGGTCTCAGCGCGGCCAGGTGTTCCCCGAACACCAGCAGCGCCGCCCACCAGCACAGGCCCGTCAGCGAATCCAGCCGGGAGCCGCGGCCGGCCAGCAGGTTCAGTTCGCGGGCACCGGGACGCTCCTGGCGGGCGAGCTTCGCGAAGGCGCCGGCGGCACGGCGGGACGGCCGGCGCGTGCCGGGGACGCGGGGCTGAGGGGACTCATCTGACCTCCGAGGGGGAACACCGGGCCCGCTCCGGGACCGGCGGGGCTGGACAGGGGTCGGGGCCGTCCACCGCGCGGGGTGCGCGGCGGACGGCCCCGGTGCCGGGGGCGGCTCAGTGGGAGCCGGTGCCGGCCGGCTCGGGCACCGGCAGGGCGGGCGCGGCCACCCCGGCGTCGGTGAACGCCTTCTGGAAGGCGCCGACGGCCTGGGCGACGAACTCGGACCTGTGCTCCCGCACCCACGCGGCGGAGGTCTCGAAGCCCTCCAGCGAGCCGTCGAAGCGCGGTGCGACGAAGCGCGCCAGGCGCTCGAAGGAGGCCCGGGTGTTCTCCCGGGACG
The DNA here is from genome assembly GCF_043660855.1 of Streptomyces shinuiensis. Lineage (NCBI taxonomy): Bacteria > Bacillati > Actinomycetota > Actinomycetes > Kitasatosporales > Streptomycetaceae > Streptomyces > Streptomyces shinuiensis. Next base: position 150,414 of record NZ_JBIHML010000004.1, read on the forward strand.
CCCAGTCGGCGCCGGCGACCAGCAGGGTGCCGAAGCCTCCGCTGCTCTCGTACAGCTCCTCGACGCCCGCGGCGACCTCGTCCGGCGAGCCGACGATCGCGGCACCGTTCTCCACCAGGTACTCGATCTCCCGGCCCGGTTCGATGCCGAGCGCGTCGACCGGCAGGCCGACGACGTCGCCCCAGTAGCCGCGCAGCCAAGCCGCGGCGCCCTCGCGCAGCTCCTCCAGCGCCCGCTCGCGGGACTCGCCGACGTACACGTTGACCACCAGGCGCCAGTCGGCGCGGTCGACGGTGCGGCCCGCGGCCGCGGCGGCCTCCTCGGCGTACCGCCACTGGCGGCGCAGGTCGGGAGCGGTGCCGCCGGGGCGCGGCGATGCGAAGGACAGCGGGCTCAGGCCGTGCCGGCCGGCCAGCTGCATGCTGTGCGGGGAGGCGGCGCTGGAGATGGCCACCTCGATGCCGCCGGGACGGTAGGGGCGGTGCTGCAGGCGCGCGTCGCGCAGCGTGAACCAGTCGGTGGCGCGGTTGACCGGGCCCTCGCCGGCGAGGAGTTCGAGGACGGCCTCCAGGGACTCACCGGTCATCCGGCGCTGTTCGGAGGGGTGGATGCCCAGCATGTGCGCGTCACCGGGCGCCGAGCCCGCTCCCACGCCGAGCATCACGCGGCCGCGGGTCTGGTGGTCGAGCTGGACGATCCGCGAGGCCACGTGGAAGGGGTGGTGGTAGGGCAGGCTGGTGACGCCGGTGCCCAGGCGGATGCGGCGGGTGCGCTCGGCGGCCGCCGCGAGGAACACCTCGGGCGAGGAGACGGTGCCCCAGCCGCCGGAGTGGTGCTCGCCCACCCACACCTCCGCCAGGTCGAGTTCGTCCAGCCACCGCACGAGGTCCAGATCGCGCCAGAACTGGAGGGTGGGGCTCTCGCCGTGCGGGTGCAGGGGCGAGAGGAACGCGCCGAAGCCGATCTGCGGCCGGGTCATGCGGAGGTCTCCTCAAGAGTCGGGACGGAAGGGCCGGCTGCGCGGGCCGGGGTGCCGGCGGGATCGCCCACCAGGCGCTGCCAGATGCGGGCGCCGCGCTCGGCCAGGGTCGGATGGCCGACGAAGATCAGCGCGAGGGCGGCCCGGGCTGCCTCGGGGGTGTCGACCCGGCTGCTGCGCTCGGTACCGCCGTCGGAGGTCTCGATCAGCACGTCGTTGACGAGCGTGGCCTTGCCGGTGCCGGTCACCCGGGAGCACATCAGCGTGCGGGGGATGGGCGAGCCGGTGCCGGGGGTCAGGTAGAGGTCGAGGATGGTGGCGAAGTGCTCACCGCCGCGCGGTTCGAGGGTGAACCGGTGGATCGGGGACCACCGGCCGCCGGCTCCCGCGCGCTGGGCGATGTGGTCGCCGCCGTCCGGGTCGCGCAGCACGCGGAAGCGCCAGCCGTGCTCGGTGCACTCGCCGCCGTCCAGCCTCAGCGGCCTCACGGCGGTCAGCTGGGAGTACGCGACGTCGACGAGGTACCCGACGCCCTCGACCCGGACCACCAGGATCATGTGGTCGCCGGTGTCGGTGTACGCGCGGTCCTGCGGCAGCCAGGGACGGGAGGCGTGCGTGGTCACCTCGAAGCCGAGGTCGCCGAGGAGGGCGGCGAAGAGGTTGTTGACCTCCATGCAGGCCCCGCCGAGGTGGCGGACCACGACCTTCTCGTACACGCTGGCCGCGTCGATGCCGGGGACGAGGCCGTCGGGCCCGTCGAGCAGTTCGAAGGGCACGGCCCGCACATGGGCCCGGCACAGCGCGGTCAGCACGTCGAGGGTCGGTTCGAGCGGACCGTCGTACCCGATGCGCGCGAGGTACGAACGCCGCTGCTGGCCGGTCAGGTTCACGGGCGGGCCCCGGCGGACACGGCGGCCGACAGGGACGGCACGCCCTCGGGAACGGCCGCGGCGAACGCGGCACGCAGCTCGCTCTGGCCCAGGGCCAGCGGGGCGAAGTCCGGCAGGTGGCCAGCGCCGTCGCCCGCGTCCCCTCCGGCGGCCCGGCCCGCACGCGCCGCGAGGGCGTCGAGGTGCGCCTCCTGCATGTCCTGGAAGGCCTCGGTGAAGGGCCGGCGCACCGCCTCGAAGCGGTGCAGGGCCGCGGTGTCGCCCGCGGTCATGGCCTCGTCGGCGGCGGTCGCCACGCAGGCCGCGTCCTGGAGGGAGAGGTTCAGCCCTTGGCCGCCGTAGACGTGCACGCCGTGGGCGCTGTCGCCGACCAGGACGACGTTGCCGTCGGTCCAGCGCTCGGGGCGCACGATGTGGTGCAGGAACTCACGGACCTGGGAGCGGTCGGTGGTGTGCTCGCGGATCCAGTCGGCGGCCTGCGGCGCGGCCCGCGCGTAGCGCTCGGCGAGTGCTTCGAGCGGACCGTCGACGGCCGCGCCGGCCGTGTCCGGGTCGGTGATCCAAGCGAACAGCAGGGTCTCGTCGGCGATCGGGGTGCCCAGCACGTAGCCGTCGGCGGTGAAGGCGGCGCGCATCACCGGCCCCCAGGACCCGGGCAGCGGCAGGCGCAGCTCGGTGTAGCCGCACTTGAAGGCGCGGGCCGGGGCGCCGATGCCGACCATCTCCCGGACCGCCGAGCGCTTGCCGTCGCAGCCCACGATCAGCGACGGGTACAGGGTGCGCACGCCTTGGGCGTCCTCGAGTTCGATGCCGCGCACCCCGGGGGCGGCCCCGTCGCGCCGCACCAGGGCGCGCACCGTGGCGCCGTACACCAGCTCGGTGCCGGGGAGGGCGCGGACGGCGGCGGCGAGCACGTCGCGCAGCCGGACGATCGAGGTGGGCAGGGCGTGGGCGACGGGTGCGCCGGGCAGGTCGGCGTAGGCGTACGAGGCGACGGTGGCGCCGCCCGCGGCGACCTCGCCGTGGGTGACCGGGGTGGTGTTCGCGGCCAGTTCGGGCAGCAGGCCGAGACGGTCGAGGATGCCCAGGGTGGCGGGCTGCAGGATCGGGCAGATCCCGTTGCCGGGACCGCCGGGGACGGGCTCCTTCTCGCGCTCGATCAGCAGGACCCGGCGGCCCCGCAGGCCCAGCAGCAGACCGAGCAGCAGGCCCGCGGGCCCGGCGCCCACGATGGCGACCTCGGGGTCGGCGGGACCGGCCGGCCGCGGGAGGGGGCCGTGCTCGGTGCCGGACGGTTCAGACATGGGTGCTCTCCACCTCACGGGGCCTGCTCGGCGCAGGCACGGACAGTTGATCGGCGAGCTTGGGGTAACCGCCCGCCCAGAACAGCAGCGGCTGGGCCGGCCGCCCGAGGTGGACCTCGGTCACCCGGCCCAGGAAGAGGGTGTGGTCACCGCCCGGGTGGGCGGCCTCGACGGAGCACTCGAAGGCCGCCGGCGAACCGACCGCCAGCGCCGCGCCGTTGCGGCCGTGCCAGGAGCCGAGCCGGTGCCACGCCTCGGTGCCGCGGGGGCGCTCGGAGCGGCCCATCAGGGCCGCGAGCGGGCCCTGCTCCTCGGCCAGCACGCTGACGGAGAAGTCCTCGCCGTCGCTCAGCCGCCGGTGCAGCCGCCCGGCGGTGCGCACGCTCACCAGCAGCAGCAGGGGGTCGAGGGAGACCGACACCAGGGAGTTGGCGGTCATCGCCTCGGTGGTGGGACCTGAGCCGCAGGCGACGACGGTGACGCCGGTGCAGAACCGCCCCATCGCCCGGCGAAACTCCGCCCGGTCCGGGCGTATTCGCTCGTGGTCAACGGCCGAATTCATTGCCACCCGCCTTCCTCTTAGTCATGGCTCCATCCTTCATTCGGGCGGGAAAGGCGCCAGCCCCATCCGGGTACCCGTTCGGGGTGCACCCCCGGGGCGCACCGCCCGGTGACCCACGCCCGGCCAGGCCTTTTCACCGCACGGAGGTGGGGACCCGGATCCCTTGACCCGCCCGGAAACGGCCGCCTAAGTTCCTGGCCATCCGCTGCACCGCACTCGCCAGCAGCGATCCTGCCGACCATGTGACACCGCTGGGGAACATCACTCCCCAGGTGCTCCGCGGATTCGAATTCATCGTCCAGAAAGGGCGGTCATTCCCATGCCACATTCCCTTTCCAGTGGGAGGGAGATTCGCCTGAACCGCCTCTCGCGGCACGGCGACGAGCGTTATCTGTTCATTCCGCTGGACCATTCCGTGTCGGACGGACCGGTCGTCAACGCCGATGGATTCGATCGGCTCATGGGGTCACTCGTCGCCGGTGGCGCCGACGCGGTGATCGTCCACAAGGGCAGGGCACGCGGCATCGCCCCCCGCCACCTGCGGGAGTGCGCGCTGATCGTCCACCTGAGCGCAGGTACGTCCCGCGCCGCCGACACCAACCAGAAGGTCCTGGTCGCCAGCGTGGAGGAGGCCGTACAACTCGGCGCCGACGCGGTGAGCGTCCACGTCAACGTGGGATCCGACACCGAGAGCCGGCAATTGGCCGACCTCGGCGCCGTCGCCGCGGAGTGCGCGCGCTGGGAGATGCCGCTGCTCGCGATGATCTACCCGCGCGGTCCCCGGATCTCCGACCCGCACGAACCCGAACTCCTGGCCCACGTCGTGAACATCGCCGTGGACCTCGGCGCCGACCTGGTCAAGACCTCGGCCGCCGAGCCCATGAGCGCGATGGCGGACGTGGTGGCCAGCTGCCCGGTGCCGGTACTGGTCGCGGGCGGCCAGCCCAGCGGCCGGAGCCTGGCCCAGTACGCGCAGTCGGCCGTCGACGCCGGGTGCGCGGGGCTGGCCGTGGGCCGCCGGGTGTTCACCGACCCCGAGCCCGAGACCCTGGTCCGCGAGCTCGCCGCGATCGTGCACGCGCCGCGGCAGCAGCCGGTCGACCTCTCCGTGGACGTGCCCGAGCTGTACGGCACCGCCGTCACGCTCTGACCGGCGCGGCCCGTCCCCCGCCGAGGGCCCGCGTCCGCGTCCTCCTCCACCTCTTCCGATAGGGACTCCTGTGAAGTTCGCCTGGATCGACGTCCGTTCCGCCTCGCCCGAGCACCGTGGGGCCATCGTCGACGCTGCCATCCACGCCCGCGTCGACGGCATCGTCTCGGACGACCCCGCCCTCCTCACCACGCTGCCCACCACCGTGAAGCGCATCCTCGCCGACAGCCGGGTTGAGAGCGACGACTTCATCGTCCTCCACGACGTCGCCGACCGGAGCGCCCTGACCGGCCTCCGCACCCGCCACCAGGCCGGGGACAAGAACATCGCCGGACGGGTCAACGTCACCGACGACCCGACGCTGACGCTGGCCTGCGAGACCGCGATCGAACTCCCCTACACCCTGGTGGAGTTCAAGGACCCGACGAAGATCCCGCTCGAGATCGTCATCGCGGCCGCCGACCGCTCGCCCGGCCAGCTCGTCTGCAGGGCCGCGGACCTCGAAGAGGCCAAGGTCATCATCGACGTGCTCGAGAAGGGCTCCGAGGGCGTCCTCATCGCCCCCACCACCGCCAACGACGTCTTCGAACTCGTCGAGGCCCTGCGGGTGAAGACCCCCGACCTCGACCTCACTACGCTGACGGTCGACCGCATCGAGCACCTGGGCCTGGGCGACCGCGTCTGCATCGACACCACCTCGCACTTCGACCAGGACGAGGGCATGCTCATCGGCTCCTACGCACACGGGTTCATCCTGTGCGTCAGCGAGACCCACCCGCTGCCCTACATGCCCACCCGGCCCTTCCGCATCAACGCCGGCGCCCTGCACTCCTACACCTTCGGGCAGGACAACCGCACCAACTACCTCAGCGAGCTGAAGGCCGGCCACCCGGTCCTCGCCGTGGGCGCCGACGGCCGCACCCGCCGCATCACCGTCGGCCGCATCAAGCTCGAGTCGCGCCCGCTGCTGAGCATCCACGCCACGTCCCCCGAGGGCGTCGAGGTCAACCTCATCGTCCAGGACGACTGGCACGTCCGCGTCCTCGGCCCTGGCGCCAAGGTCCTCAACGTCACCGAGCTGAAGAAGGGCGACCAGGTCCTCGGCCACATCGCGACCGACAAGCGTCACGTCGGCTGGCCCGTCGGCGAGTTCTGCGTCGAGAAGTAGGCCGGGGCCCGGACGGCCCGGGCCCGGGAAGCAGGCCGGTCCGGCGGGTGCGCCCCGCCCCCCCCCGCGGGGTCGCACCCGACCCGGCCGCCCGAACACTTTCGGAGAGGTCAATGGAGAACGCGCGGTTCAAGGGCTGGATCGCGGACATGCTCCGCCGGCAGCCCGCCGACACGGTCTGGGCCCGGGCCCGGACCGAGGTGACCTGGGGCACCCTGCGCACCAGGGTCACCGAACTGGAGCGGCTGTTCGAGCTCCAGGGCATCCGGCCCGGTTCGACCGTGGCCGTGCAGATGGCGCCCAGCTTCACCTACCTGTGGACCGTGCTGGCCCTGTGGTCCCGCGGCGCCCAGGTGATCCTGATGGACTCGCGGCTCACCCGCGCCGAGGTGGACCGGCTGCTGAACCTGTGCGAACCCAGGTTCATGATCAGCTCGGGTTCCTCCGGCGTGGTCCGGGTCGTCTTCCAGGACGAGTGCGAGGTGCAGGTCGAGGTCCGGCGCACCGGCCACACCGTCGGCAACCCCCACGTCCTGCTGCAGTTCAGCTCCGGCTCGACCGGCTACCCGAAGGTGATCGGACGGACCGCGCGGTCGCTGCTGGCCGAACTGGACGCCTTCGCCGCCCTGCCGGAGATGCCGAAGGCCGGCGAGCGGGTGCTGCTGAGCAACTCGCTGACCCACTCCTTCGGACTGATCGGTGGCTTCCTGCACGCGCTGCGGGCGGGCGCGACGCTGGTGTTCACGCCGAACGCACAGCCCCGCACGCTGCTGTCGACCCTGGTGGAGTCACGGGCCGACGTGCTCTTCGGCGTCCCCTTCCACTTCGAGCTGCTCACCCGCATCACCGACTGGAGCCCACTGCCCGGCCTGCGGCTGGCCGTGTCCGGCGGCGAGGTGATCGGCCCCGAGGTCTACGAGCGCTTCCACGAGCGGTACGGGGTGCGGATCGGACAGGCGTACGGCATGACCGAGACCGGCATCATCGCCACCGACCTGACGGGCCGTCTGGCACCGCCCGCCGTCGGCCACCCGGTGCCGGGCACCGAGGTCCGGGTGCGCGACGGCGAGCTGCAGGTGCGCGCCGACGTCTCGCCCTACCTGTACATCAACGACATCGCGAGCCGGTACGCGGACGGCTGGCTGCGCACCAACGACCTGGCGGCGCTCGACCCGGAGACGGGCGCGCTGTCGGTGCGGGGGCGCAGCGACTCACTGGTGGTCATCGGCGGTCTGAAGGTGGACCTGCGCGAGGTGGAGCTGGCCCTGGCCGAACACCCGGCCGTGACCGAGGCGGTGGTGCTGTTCAGCGGCACCATCGAGGCCTTCGTCGGGGTCACCGGCGGGGTCACCGCCCGGGAGCTCCAGGCGTGGTGCCGCGACCGGATCAGCCACTTCAAGATCCCGCGCCGGTTCGAGCTGGCTCCGGCGATCCCCCGGACCAGCAACGGCAAGCTGGTGCGCAACCGCGAACTGCTGCTGGCCCGTATGGGCCCGTCGACGAGGTCCGTCGCCCCGGCCGGACCGGTCGGAGGTGTGCGGTGATCGTCCAGCCCATGCTGCGCGGCACGCTGTGCGCCAACGCCCATCCCGACGGCTGCGCCGAGCGGGTCCGGGCGCAGATCGCCGCGGTCCGCTCCCGGCCCGGCCCGACCGGCCCCGACCGTCCGCGCAACGTCCTGGTCGTCGGGGGATCGGCGGGCCTGGGCCTGGCGACCCGGATCTCGGCGGCCTTCGGCGCCGGCGCCGCCACCCTGAACGTCTGCCAGGAGTCCCCCGGCACCGCGAAGCGGACGGGCACGGCCGGCTGGTACAACACCGCCGCGCTGGAGGAGGAGCTGGCCCGGGCCGGACTGTACGGGCGCACTGTGGTCGGCGACGCCTACAGCGACGCGGTCAAGGAGCACACGGTGCGCACCGTCCGCGACGACCTCGGCCAGGTGGACCTGGTGGTCTACAGCCTGGCCGCGCCGCGCCGCACCCACCCGGCGACCGGGCACACCCACCGTTCGGCGCTCAAGACCCTCGGCTGGCCGTTCACCACCAAGGCGTACGACGCGGCCACCCGCGAGGTGGCGACCGCCACGGTGGAGCCCGCCACCGAGCAGGAGATCGAGGACACCGTCGCGGTCATGGGCGGTGACGACTGGCGGCGCTGGATCCACGCCCTGAGCGCGGGCGGGGTGCTCGCCCCGCAGGCCGTGACGGTCGCCTTCAGCTACGTCGGCAACACGAGGCTGGCGCCGACGTACCGGAGCGGCACGCTGGGTCTGGCCAAGGAGGACCTGGAGGCCACCGGGCGGGAACTGGACGCCGTGCTGCGCCCGCGGGGCGGCCGGGCGCTGACCGCCGTGATGCGGGCCATGGTCACCCAGGCCAGCTCGGTGATCCCGGCGCAGACCCTGTACACCGTCGTGCTGACCCGCGTGATGCTGGAGATGGGCCTCCAGGAGGGCCCGATCGAGCAGGCGCACCGGCTCCTGACCAAGCGGCTCTACTCCGGGGGCGACACCCGGCTGCTGGAGGGGCCGCCGCACCCCACGACCGACGAACTGGGCCGGCTGCGCCTGGACGACCTGGAACTGCGGCCCGACGTGCAGGCGGAGGTGGACCGGCGGCTGGCCCTGGTCACCAGCGAGAACGTCGCCGAGCTGGGCGCGCCCTGCGCGCACCGGGCGGAGTGGCTGGCCCTGAACGGCTTCGGGCTCCCCTCGGTCGACTACGCGGCCGACACCGATCCGGTACGGGAGCTGACCGATCCCGTGCTCGTGCCGGCGCGGCCGGCCCTCTCCCCGGCCTGAGCGCCCGCACCCCGCTTCCTTCCCCCCGACCCGCTCAGCCCCCCGGTGCCCGGACCCCACACCGCGCGCCGCACCGATCGCACCCACCGACAAGGAGTACCGCCGTGTCCGAGATCCGTTCCTTCGTCATCGGCATCATCAGCGAGATCGCCCCGAGCGTCACCGAGGACGTCTCCGACGACCTGCCGCTCGGCCCGGGTGGCCTGGAGCTGGAGTCCCTCGCCCTGGTCGAGCTGCTGGTCCAGGTCGAGCACGAGTTCGGCGCCAAGATCGCCGACGAGGACCCGGCGGCCCAGCCGGACGCCACCCTGGGGCAGTTCGTCGCGGCCGTCGAGCGTGCCCGGGACGGCGCGGCCGAAGAGGCCGCGGCGTGATCGACAGCGCCGAGATCCGCCGGCTCCTCACCCACCACAAGATCGTCCCGGAGGACTTCGAGGAACTGGGCGAGGACACCCCCCTGACCCTCGACTCCCTGGCCCTGGTCTGGCTCCAGCACGTACTGGACGAGGAGCACGGCATCAGCATCGACCCGTACGGGCCGGACCTGGAGTTCTTCACCTCGGTCCGCGGGATCCACACGTACCTGAGCACACTCACGGAAGGAGGCATCGATGCCGCTTGACGTCCGGGTCACCGGATACGAGACGTTCTCCGCCTTCGGTGCCGGTGCGGACGTCCTGCGCGAGCGGGTCTTCGCGGGCCGTCCCGCGTTCGCGCCCATCACCCGCTTCGACACCGTGCCGTTCCGCAACACTTACGGGGCCACGTACGGCGGCCCCGGGCAGGCGCCCCGGCAGCTGGAGACCGTACAGGACTGCGTACGCGGTGCGCTGGCGGCCGCCAAGCTCGACCCGGCGGACCTGGACCCGGCCCGGACGGCCGTCCTCATCGGCACCCAGGGCGACTTCACCGGCCTGCACTCCTTCTGGGCCGACCGGGCCGCCGGCCGGCCGGGCGACCCGGCCGAGGCGCACCGCAGCTTCGCGGGGTCGATCCCCGAGGCGGTCGCCGCCGGCCTGGGGCTGACCGGACCGCGGGCGGCCTTCATCAACGCCTGCGTCGCCTCCGCGAGCGCCGTGATCCACGCGTGCCGCATGATCACCGCCGGGCAGGTGGACGTCGCCGTGGTCGGCGGGGTCTACCTCGTCGACGAGGAGCAGTTCGCCAAGTTCGACTCCGGGCGCACCTTCGCCCGGGACGGTCGGCTGCGGGCCTTCGCCGCGGGGCGCAGCGGCATGCTGCTCGGCGACGGCGCGGCCGCCTTGGTCCTGGAGTCGCCCGAACACGCGCTGCGGCGCGGCGCCCGGTCGCTGGCCCGCGTCCCCGGTTTCGGCGCGGCGGCCGACGCCCACCACGTGGTCCAGCCGCACCCGCGGGGCGCGGGCATGGGCCGGGCGATCACCCGGGCGCTGGCCTCGGCGGGCCTGGCGGGCGAGGAGATCGGCTACGTCAACGCCCACGGCACCGGCACCCGGCTGAACGACCCGGCCGAGACGGCCGCGCTGCGGGGCGCCTTCGGCGCGCACGCGGACCGCCTGCCGGTCAGCTCCACCAAGAGCACCACGGGCCACATGCTCGAGGCCACCGGAGCGGTGGAGCTCGTCATCTGCCTGATGGCGCTGGAGGAGCAGGCCGTGCCGCCCACCTCCGGCTACGACGACGCCGACCCGGAGTGCGATCTGGACTGCGTACCGAACGAGGCCCGGACGGCGCGGCTGGAGCGGGTGCTCTCGCTCAACGCCGGCTTCGGGGGCCTGAACACCGCCATCATCCTGGAGCAGCCGTGACCGTCACCCCCACCGGCACCACCTCCGTCCGGCAGCCGGCCGTCGTCGCGGCGGCCGTGGTGGACACCGCGACGGAGCACGGGGAACTGCCGGGCGTGCCCGGGTTCGTGGTGTCCGCCTTCAACCCGCTGGTCCGCGAGACGGTACGGCGCTGCCTGGGCGATCCCGGGACGCCGGACGTGCCGAACCCGCTGACCGGGCCGTTCCCGGACAGCACCGCGATCGTGCTGGCCACCGTGGCCGCGGACGCGACCACCTCCGACACCGCCAGCCGGAAGCTCGTCTCCGGCCGGGTGCACAACCCGCTGCTGTTCTTCCAGTCGGTGACCACCTCGATCGTCGGGCACCTGGCGATCGAGTACGGGCTGACCGGCCCCATCCACTGCGTCGCCGCGGACCACGGGGCGGACACCACGGCCCTGGACGCGGCCGAGCTGCTCCTGCTGGACGACACGATCGACCAGGTCCTCGTCATCGGCGTGGAACTGGCCGCCAACCCGCGCACCGCCGCCGCCTTCGAGCGGCTGGCCGCCCTGGGACACGACGGGCGTCCGCCGGCCGCCGACCTCGCGGTGGCCCTGCTGCTGCGGAGACCCGGCGCGGACGACCGGACCGCGGTGCCCGCCGAGCCCGGGACGGCCGACCCGGGCCCGGACGTCGCCGCGGGCCACCTGTACCGCCTGGCCGCGCTGACCGAGCGCGCGCGGCGCCCCCTGGGAGAGGAACGATGAAGCAGTCCCTGGAAGAGCTGATGGCCTTCATGCCGCCGGAGCTGGTGGCCGAACAGCTGATCACCAAGCTGGGCATCGAGATCACCGAATGGTCGGCCGAGCGCGTGGTCGCGACCATGCCCGTGCGCGGCAACCTCCAGCCCTTCGGGCTGCTGCACGGCGGGGCGACCGCGGCCCTGGCCGAGACCCTGGGGTCGCTGGCCGCCGGTGCCCACGTGGCACCGGACGGGATGCTGGTGGGGCTGGAGCTGAACGTCACCCACCATCGCGCGGCCCGCGAGGGCCTGGTCACCGGCGTGTGCGAGCCGCTGCACCAGGGCACCCAGGTCGGCACGTACCAGATCACCGTGCGCGACCACCGTGACCAACTGGTCTCCACGGCCCGGTTGACCTGCCTGCTGCGCAGGCGTCCGGGGCGCTGAGCGATGGCCCCGACCCTCTCACCGGCGCCGTCCCACGGCGTCGCGGCCGGCACCGTACTGACCGGACGTCACCTGGTGACCGCCCGGGACGCCGAGGCGTTCCGCGCGCTGTGCGCGGTCGCCTCCGCGGTGCCGCTGACCGGGGCCGTGCCCGGCACGGTCGCGCCCGCCCAGCTCGCGGCCGTCGCCCTGCGCATGTGCGAGCGGCTGCTGGAAACCGGTCCCGCGCCCGGTGGCCTGGTGGCCGTCCACGGCACGCAGCGGCTGCGCGTGGAGCGCGCGGCGGCCGTCGGCGAGCCGCTGGTCTCCCGCGCGGAGGTCCGCTCGGTGCGGCCGCTGGGCACGGGCACGGCGACGGAGGTGGCGGTGGCCCTCACCGCCGGCGACGGCTCGGCCGTCGCCGAGTCCGTGTCCCTGCTGGTGCACTCGCCCGGACCCGCCGCACGGCCGGCACCGGCCGCCGCTCGCCCGGCCGCCCCGCCGGCCGCACCGGAAGGCGCGCGCTGCTCCTCCTACACCGTGACCCGGGAGCTGGTACGCCGGTACGCGGAGCTCTCCGGCGACCACAACCCGATCCACCTCTCGCCCGACGCCGCCCGCGCGGGGGGCTTCGACGACCTGATCGCGCACGGCATGCTGACCTTCGCGCTGGTGGCGCACCACCTGGCCGGGACCGTCGGCGAAACGGCCCGCACGGAGCTGCAGTTGCGCTTCTCCCGGCCCCTGACGGTGCCCGCGGAGGGTGCCACCCTGACCGTTCGCGACCTGCCCGCGGCCGGCGGCGCGCTCGCGGTGACCGCCGTCGACGGCGCGGGCCTGCCGGTCGCCGGCGGCCGTGCCGCCCCGTGCTCCCACCGACAGGAGCGAGGACGTGACCGTGACTGAACCGACCCCCATGGTGCAGTTGCTGACCCCCGAGGGCGAGCGCACGGCCCACCCCGGCTTCCCCCTGGACCCCACGCCCGAGGAGGTCCGGGGCCTCTACCGCGACATGGTGCTGGTGCGCCGCTTCGACGGGGAGGCCGCGGCCCTGCAGCGCCAGGGCGAACTGGGCCTGTGGACCCAGTCCCTGGGACAGGAGGCCGCCCAGGTGGGCTCGGGGCGGGCACTGCGCCCGGCCGACTACGCGTTCCCGACGTTCCGCGAGCACGGGGTGGCTTGGTGCCGCGGGGTGGACCCGGTGAGCCTGATGGGCATGTTCCGCGGGGTCAACCACGGCGGCTGGGAACCCGACGAGAAGAACTTCCACCTCTACACGATCGTCATCGGCGCGCAGACCCTGCACGCCACCGGCTACGCGATGGGCGTGGCCAGGGACGGCGGGGACCAGGCAGTCATCGCCTACTTCGGCGACGGCGCCTCCAGCCAGGGCGACGTCGGGGAGGCCTTCACCTTCGCCGCGGTGTACGACGCGCCGGTGGTGTTCTTCTGCCAGAACAACCAGTGGGCCATCTCCGAGCCCGCCGAACGCCAGTCGCGCGTCCCGCTGGCCCGGCGGGCCGACGGCTTCGGCTTCCCCGGCGTCCGGGTGGACGGCAACGACGTACTGGCCTGTCTGGCCGTGACCCGGTGGGCGCTTGACCTCGCCCGGCGGGGCGAAGGACCGGTGCTGGTGGAGGCGTTCACGTACCGCATGGGCGCGCACAGCACCTCCGACGACCCCGGCCGCTACCGCACCAGGGCCGAGGAGGAGCTGTGGGCGGCCCGCGACCCGATCGACCGGGTGCGCCGGTACCTGCTGCGCGAGGGCTGGGCGGACCAGGCGTTCCTCGACACGGTCGCGGCGGAGAGCGACGAGCTGGCGCGCGACGTGCGCCGGCGCGTGCGGGCGATGGCCGACCCCGACCCGGGGGCGATCTTCCGGCACGTCTACGCGGGACCGCACCCCCTCGTCGAGGAGGAGCGGACGCGGTACGAGCACTACCTCGCGGGATTCGACACGGCTGGCACGGCGCAGGGAGGGCTGCGATGACCCGGGCCACACTCGTCCAGGCGCTCAACTCCGCGCTGCGCGCGGCGCTCGAGGAGGACTCCAGGACCCTGGTCATGGGGGAGGACGTGGGCCGGCTCGGCGGTGTCTTCCGGGTCACCGAGAGCCTGCAGAAGGACTTCGGCGAGGACCGGGTCCTCGACACCCCGCTGGCCGAGTCCGGGATCGTCGGCACCGCCATCGGCCTGGCCCTGCGCGGCCACCGTCCGGTGCTGGAGATCCAGTTCGACGGCTTCGTCTACCCGGCCTTCGACCAGATCGTCAGCCAGCTCGCCAAGATGCACGCCCGCTCGCTGGGCAAGGTCAGGCTCCCGGTGACGATCCGCATCCCGTACGCGGGCGGCATCGGCGCGGTGGAGCACCACAGCGAGTCCCCCGAGGCGCTGTTCGCGCACACCGCGGGGCTGCGCGTGGTGACCCCGTCGAACAGCGATGACGCGCACTGGATGCTGCGCCAGGCGATCGCCGCAGACGATCCGGTGATCTTCCTCGAGCCCAAGCGGCGGTACTGGGACAAGGGCGAGGTGGGGCGGACCCCGGCCCGCTCCCTGCACGAGGCGGCGGTGGTCCGGCCCGGCCGGGACCTGACGCTGCTCGCGTACGGGCCGATGGTCAAGGTCTGCCTGGACGCCGCGGACGCGGCGCGGGAGGAGGGCCGCAGCCTGGAGGTGGTGGACCTGCGCTCGCTGTCACCCGTGGACTTCGGCACGCTCCGGTGCTCCGTGGAACGGACCCGGCGGGCGGTGGTGGTGCACGAGGCGCCGGTGTTCCTCGGCATGGGCGCGGAGCTCGCGGCCCGGCTGCACGAGGAGTGCTTCTACGCCCTGGAGGCCCCGGTGCTGCGGGTCGGCGGGTTCCACGCGCCGTATCCGCCGTCCCGGGTGGAGGACGCGTACCTGCCCGACCCGGACCGGGTGCTGGAGGCCGTGGACCGGGCCCTCGCCCACTGAGCCGCCGTGGCGACCCGCGCCACCGTCCGTACCGCCGCACCCCCGCGACCCGAGGAAGACGACCCATGACTGCCACGCTGACCTTCCGCATGCCCGACGTGGGCGAGGGGCTGGTCGAGGCCGAGATCCTCGCCTGGCTCGTCGCCGTGGGCGACACCGTCACCGACGGGCAGCCCGTGTGCGAGGTGGAGACCGCCAAGGCGGCGGTGGAGCTGCCCATCCCGTACGACGGCACCGTCGCCGAGATCCTCAGCCCGCCGGGCACGACGGTCGAGGTCGGCGCGCCCATCATCACCGTCCGGTCGGCAGGGGCCGGCCGGGACACGGAGCCGGCCGCCGGACCGGCGGCGCCCGGGGCCCCGGAGCCCGAGCCGTCCGGCGCGGTACTGGTCGGCTACGGACCGAGGACGAACTCCGCCCCGACCCGCCGGCGCCGCAAGGCACCCGCCGCGGGGGCCGACCCCACCGTGACCGCGACGGTCGCGGCACCCGCACCGACCGCGACGGTCGCGGCACCCGCGATGCCCGTAGCGCCCGCAGCGGACGTACCGACCGCAGCGGGCGCGCCGACCGCCGGTGTGCCGGTGCGGGCGAAGCCGCCGGTGCGCAAGCTGGCCAAGGAGCTCGGCGTGGACCTGTCCGCCGTGCCGGCGACCGGGCCGCACGGGGTGGTCACACGCGAGGACGTGCTGGCCGCCGCCGCACCGGAACCCGTACCGGAGCCCGCCCCCGCCCCGGCACCGCGGCCGGCGCCCGTCCGGGACGGCGCGCACGAGACGCGGATTCCGGTGCGAGGGGTGCGCAGGGCCACCGCCAGGGCCATGGTCGCGTCGGCCTTCACCGCACCCCATGTCACGGAGTTCATCGACGTGGACGTGAGCCGCACGATGAAACTGGTGCGGCGCCTGCGGAACTCCGGCGAGCTGGGCGAGGCCCCCGTCGGCCCGCTGCTGTTCGTGGCCGCCGCCTATCTGGCTGCCGTACGCCGGCACCCGGCGATCAACGCCTCCTGGGACGAGGAGAACCAGGAGATCGTCCTCAGGCACCAGGTGAACCTGGGCATCGCCGCCGCCACCGAACGCGGCCTGATCGTGCCGAACATCAAGGACGCCGGCCGGCTCACCCTGGCCGAACTCGCCGACGCCCTGGGCGCCCTGGTGCGCACGGCACGCGCGGGCCGGGCCGCTCCCGGCGACCTGGCCGGCGGCACCACGACGATCACCAACATCGGCGTGTACGGGGTCGACGGCGGCACCCCGCTGCTCAACCCCGGCGAGGCGGCGATCCTGGCCGTCGGCGCGATACGCACCCGGCCCTGGACGCACAAGGGCAGGGTGGTGCCGCGTGAGGTCGCCACCCTGTCGCTGTCGTTCGACCACCGGCTGGTCGACGGCGAACTGGGCTCGAAGGTGCTCGCCGACACCGCCGCGGTGCTGGAGCACCCCCGGCGTCTCCTGTGGTGGCGGTGACCGGCGTGGTGACGACGGTGGTGGTGTGCAACGGCCGCCTGCGTGAGCTCCTCGCCCACGGGGACCGGGAGCTGCCGGTCGCCTTCGACCTGCCGACGCGGCTGGGCCGCGACTCCGACAGTCCGCCGGCCGCGGGGCACGTCGGGCGGACGGGGGTCGCGATCGACTCGCTCGACGACATGCGGGTGCTGTTCGCCGGGATCCCGCTGCACCGGGTGTCCCCGGCGATGGCCGGCGGGGCTCCGGCGGCCATCATGCTACTGCTCTACCACCTGGTGGCGGAGGAACGGGGGGTGCCAGGGCACGGGCTGTCCGGCACGGTGCTCTCCGCCTTCAAGGAGTACGCGGTGGGCCGGACGCACATCTTTCCGCCCCACCCCACCCGGCGGCTGGCGGCCGATCTGCTGGCCTACTGCCGGGCGGAGGTGCCGCGGTGGCGGACCGTGCCCGCGGCCGCCCACGCCATCGGCACCCTGGTGCGCGGCGGGCCGACGGCGGAGGTCCGGCAGCGGGAGCGGATCGCCAAACTGCGGGCCTGGCGCTGCCAGGACCGGGTCACGGCTGCGCTGGCGCGGCTGGAGGCCGACGCCGCGGACCGGGGAGGCAACATCCTGTACCCGATGAAGTCGGCGCTGGCCGCGGGCGCCACGGTCGGCGAGGTCTGTGACGTGCTGCGCGCCGAGTGGGGTGCCCATCCGGCGCACCCGTCCGAGGGGCACGGTTGACCACCCCTGCTGGGGACCTCCGGAGGGGCCTCCGTATGGAGGCCCCTCCGGAGGTCCGTCAGGACGGGGCATCTTGCAGGGACCGGGAGACACGGCCCCAGGCCCACACCCCCGGACGGTGTTCACCGCCGACTGTGAGGGGCATGGTCTGCGCGGCGAAGGTCACGCACAGCAGCAGCCGGTCATGTCGCCGGGAGCGTGTCCGGCGGCAATCCGGCCGTCGCGCCGAGCGCGTTCGACCATGCCGATAACCTGCTCGACCACTTGGCCCAGCGGATGGCCGGGCAGCTGCGCCTCGGCCTCGTCGGTCAGCAGCCGGAAGGCCGCCCGCAGCCGTACGTCGTCGTGCAGGCACTGGGCCAGTCCGACGACGAAGCGGCCGAGGTCGGACAGCGGGTCGTCATCCCGTGCCAGGGTGCTCAGCCCCTCGACCCTGGCCAGGCCGTGGTTCTTGAGGGTGTCGGCCACGGCCTCCTTGGAGCGGTGTGCCTCCTCGGCGGTGCCGGCAGGCGGTACGACCGAGGCGGTGATGCGGACGTCCGGCGTACATTCTCACAGGTCACGGCGGCCCTGTCCGGGCAGGTGAGCGGCGAGCCGGGCGTGGGCGGCGTACAGGGCGGCGCACCAGGCGGTGGCCGCGCAGGCCTCGCTGAGCTCGGCCGCTGCCTCGGCGGCCTCGGCGAACGGACCCACGTCACCGCCCCACGGCTTGGGCACGAAGTGCCGGGCGAACCCGGCGGCGGTGAGGGAGTCGGCAAAGCCAGGGGAGAGCTTGCGGGCGCGTTCGGTCTCGGCCGCCCGGGTGCGGGCGAGAGCGGCGGCCGGGGCGACGGTCAGGGCGGTCATCGGGCCACTCCGTCGATGCCGGAGGTGAGGCCGATCAGGGCACCGTGGGCGAGCAGCCGTCCGTCCTGTTCCGCGCTGACGTGGATGGCCCTCCGGCCGTGCTCGGGGGGTTCCGGCACCGGTTCGGCGACGATGACCACGGGTCGGCCGAGTTCGCCGAAGGAGGCAAAGGACAGCGCGCTGGACTCCAGGGTCCAGCGCAGTTCCCCGGTGGGTATGCCGGCCAGGCGGCCGGAGGTGAGGGCGGCAGCCTGGGCGAAGGATTCGGCTAAGGCCATGCCGGGAACGTGGTCGTAGGCGTGGTCGAAGTAGACCGGGTGCGTGGTGTCCAGGCGGAGGGACCAGGCGTCCCGTGGGGTGGGCCGCGCGGTCCCATGAACCGCCGGGAGGGCGGCCAGCATCGCGTCGCGGTCGTGCTGGCGGCCCAGGACCTGCGGGGCCGCGACCGGGTCGGCGAGAGCGGCCGGCGCGGTACCGGGGCCGGTGGGCGGGGCTGTGACCAGACCCTCGGGGTGGCGCATGCGGGCGTAGAGCTGGGGGGCGACGGCCTGCCAGCACAGTCCGACGCGGCCCTCGGGGCATCCGTCGATCACGAGCCGGGCCTCGAGCGACATGCACAGGCGGTCGGCGGCACGGCATTCGACGACGCACTGGACGTCGAGCAGGACGCAGTGCGGTCCCTGGCGGATGGCGAAGTTCGGGGTGGGCGGTTCCACCTCGTACTCGATACTCGTGAGCAGGAAGGGGTGGGCCAGCGGGACGTCGTAGTAGACGTGGGAGACGTAGCTGCCCGCCTGGCGGACGGTCTCGAGGAGGAGGAGCGGGTCGACAGTGCCGGCCGAGCACATCCCGTCCTCGAAGAGCACGTGGCGCCGGGGCCACTGGGCGGCGACGGCGAACCGGTCGGGGCCAGTGCGGACGGCGTCCGTCAGGAGGACTTCGGAGACGGCCGTCTTGTGGACGAGCGTCCGCGGAACGCCGCGATCGAAGGTGAGTTCGAGATGTGTTAAATCCGTACCGCCGTCGGCCTCGAGGGTGCCGGTCGAGGACGGTTCCATGATCATCACTGTCGGAGTTCCTTCGGATAGTGGTTGGGTGGCCGCCCGGAACTCCATGATCTCGTTCGGCCGGAGCTGCTTCCGGGCGAATTCGGCAGACGGAGAGGCCGCCTGCAGGATCCGGATGACGTGGTTCACGGAGAGGGACCGGTCGGAACCGAAGTTGACGACTGAGGGCAGCGGTCGGTACGCCAGCGTGATGAGCTTGTCCACGACATCCGTGATGTAGGTGAAGTCGCGACGCTGCTCACCGTTGCCCTCGACAGGAAGCTCATTCCTGGCCAGGAGGTTGGCGCAGAGCCGGGGTGTGAGAGCATCGGGCCGCTCGCCGGGGCCGTAGACGTTGAAGAAGTGAACGACACCTACCTCGGGAGCGACTGAGGCGCGCTGGTGGGCCCTGGCCACCATCTCCAACCCGACCTTGCTCGCGGCGTAGGGCGAGCGCGGGGACAGAGGGCTGCTTTCGGGTGTCGGTAGCGTGTTGGTCTGGCCGTAGACCTCGCACGCACTCCCGACGACTACCTTCGGCACGCCAACGCTCGTGCAGAGAGCCAGCAGGTGGCGGCCCGAGTCCACGTTATCCAGATAGTCGAGTGGCTGCTTGAAGGAGCGAGGGACACTCTTGTGCGACGCCAAGTGGTAGACGAGGCGTACGTCAGAGAGATCCCTCTCCTCTAACTCCAAGAGGGGTTTTTCTAAGAACTTTCCAGTTCCCTCCGGCGGGATCATCGGCGGCATGCGCAGGCCGTCCAGAACGGTGACCTCTTCCCCGGATGCCCCCAGTGCACGGGCAAGGTGGCCCCCGATGAATCCGGCGCCTCCGGTGATAAGGAACCGGTCTTTCGGTGTACTTCTTTGCACGCCAATACCTCGGCATCCCAGTTGACGGGTCTGCTGGTAAATAGGCCTACAGGGCACCACGCGCGCCCCTGTGGTCGATGTCGCCACCCTAGATCGTGTACGCGACCCGCCGCATGTGACTCAGGTCACGTTTGAATGGATCTAGGATCTCATCTCGACCACAGATTCCCAGGTGAAAGTGGATTGGAAGGCTTTCATTCCGGATACACGGACGTCGCGATACCTTATCGCTCTGTCTCGAACCTGTTGTTGGATGGCTTGAGCCTTTTCCGTCCTCACTCTGAGCTGGCCAGATGTAGGGCGAGGACGGTCTGGACGAGGCCGGTGGTGCGGGTGGTCGAGCAGCGGAGCCTGCGGAGGAGTCGCCAGGACTTGAGCGTGGCGACGGCCTGCTCAACGAGGGCCCGGATCTTCGCGTGGGACCGGTTCACCGCCTTCTGGCCTGCGGAGAGAGTCTCCCACCGCCCCCAGCACGGGCTGCGGACCGTGCCGCCGGCACCCCGGTAACCCTTGTCGGCCCAGCAGGTGATGCCGGTGGCCGTGAGTGTGCGGATGATGCCGTGCTCGCGGGCGGCCCGGACGTCGTGCACGGGCTCCGAGCAGGGCCGGTGAGGTCCACAGCAGTCGGCCGGTGGGATCGGCCAGGATCTGCACGTTCATCCCGTGTCTCTTGTGCTTCCCGGAGTGTGCGCCGTGAGGCGTTCGTTGTTCGAGTGGAGGTGAAAGACCACCACCATCGTCCTGTCGCAGCAGGGCGGTTGAAGCTGGGGGCAGCCTGAACCGGGAGGTGCCGGGGAGGGCGGGAAGCAGCCCTGACAAAGCCGGGAAGCGCCAGTACTGCCAGATGGTGTGGGCCCGGCAAGCGAGACGGAGAGGAGTACGCGAGGAACCGGCGTCTACGCCTCCTTAAGGCACGCCAGCTCGAACCTGGTGGATGAGGTCGACCCCGCACCTGCGGGGATGGTCCCCGTGCAGTCCAGGGCCGCGCAGATCTTGTCCAGTCGGCCCCGCACCCGCAGGGATGGTCCCAGCGCCCCCGGCAGCCGGGCCGCGACGTACCGTGCACCCCGCACGCACGTAGATATGGCGCCGTAAGGCCTGTCAGGGTCCGGTGCGGGGTGGGGAGGCGGATGATGCGCACCAACCGGCAGCAGACCCAGTACAGACTTGTACAGGCCCGCAGAACAGCCACCACAGCCACGGCGGCGGTGGCGGTGGGGCTTCTTGCCCTGGCGGGGGTGGCGGGCTGCGGGACCAGCGAAACCAGCGGCGACAACACCCCGTCGGCCGCCTCAAGCGCACCCAACACCGGCGCCGGCCCCGACGCTGGCGGCGCCGCCGTTGAGGTCGCCCAGGAGTGGCTGCCGCAGCTCCGCGACCTGGCCGACACCTCCACCATGGTCGCCGACTGCCAGACCCCCTCCAGCACGGCGTGCGCCGACGGTATCGACGCGGTGATGGAGACCGTGGACAGCCTGTCGGTGGCGGTCGAGGAGGCCGGTCTGGAGGCCGCGTTCCCGAAGACGATGGAAGAGGTCGCGGAGCTGGACCTAGCGGAGATCCAGTACAAGGTCGACGGGTGTGCGGGGGGTTCAGGTGGGGACGGTGGCGGGTCGGCGTGCTACGAGAACGCGCTGGCGGTGGCGATGGGCCCGGCTGCGTTGGAAATGACGTTGACCACCGACCAGCCCGACGCCGCGACCGGCTGACCTCGAGGACTCACGGCTGGCATCAGAAGGGGCCCCTGCGTCGTGACGGAGACGCAGGGGCCCACGCAGGCGGCAGAGGTCAGGCTTCCTTGGCGGCGGCCCCCGTGTCATCGGGGTGGAACACCTCGGTACGATCCCGGTGTCGGAGGTCGGGAAGTAGCTGTCCCCTTCCTCGTCCACGCACACGGGGACGAGATGCCCGTTGGAGTGGACGGTTCAGGCCACGACCCGGTCTGTCCACTCCTGCCCGTTCCGTGAAGAGGTGCAGCGCACTCTCCAGCCGTCTCCGGGAAGGGCGGTGATGACGGGGGCCGACACGCTGTCGGCGATGTTGTGCCGGTTCCCGGCGGGGAGGTCGAACATCTGCTGCGGAACGCTGGGCGCGGGTGTCTCGGCGGGCTCGTGGGCTTCGAGCGCTTCCCCTCCGGTGGGGGTGGCGTCTGCGTCGGTGGCAGTCATGGTCTGCTAACCGAGGTGCGGGGTGGGCGGTGACGCCGTACGGGGTCGGCGACCTCCTGGGTCAGGTCCTCGGCGTCGTGCTGGTCGGCCCCGCGCAGGCGGGGATGGTCCGCTCCACGTCCGGACGGCCCTGCAGCGAGGTCGGTGGGACATCGAGCAGGACACCCTGCCGTGGCATGATGCGTACAGCGAGGGGCTGCAGCCCGTACACCTTTAGGGTGTATGGCCTTGGACAGTTGACTCCATAGACCTGCGTACGCGGCACCCTGTGTGCGGTCTGGCGCTACGCTGCATAACCGATAAGTTTTATGTGCTTCGATCTTGGGGCGGATCATGAGCAGCGAGCAGCAGTGGACCATCGAGACTATCCGCGAGGCCCTCGGCAGCCCTGATCTCGCGCAGCGGTTCTTGTCCGAGATCAACCGGGCGTCGGCCCACGAGTTGCTGCAGGTGTTCGCCAAGTGGCAGCGCATCGCGCAGAACCTTGAGGATGCCTTCCAGGACGCCGACGAGATCGCCGCAGCCGAGGCCTGCCGCGAGGAGCCTTCCGGGGTATGGATCGACGGCACCGAGCGCCTGGAGCGCATCCTGCGGGCAGCTGACCGAAACCCCACGCGGGGCGCCGCCTGACCTGGCAGCATCTACGGGGTGTTCAAGCTCCGCTACAGCGACGCTGTCGAAGCCGTCTGGGACTCGCTGCCCGATGAAGCCCGGGAAGAACTCGACTAGGCCGTGTCCGATGGGTCGCGTGACCCGCCTCCTGGTGCATCGTTTCGGTTGTTGTGGGGCGGGGTGATCTTTCAGATGAGGAATGGGCTCGGCTGGAACCGCATTTGCCGAGGAGCGCGGGTCGGGGCGGGCGGTGGCAGTGCCACCGCCGGGTGATCAACGGGATTCTGTTCCGGCAGCGGACTGGCCTGCCGTGGCGGGATTTGCCGTCCCGTTTCGGGAAGTGGAAGACGGTTCATGACCGTCATCGCAGGTGGTCGGCGGACGGCACGTGGGAGAGGATCCTGCGGGCCGTCCAGGCCGAGGCAGATGCCGAGGGTCGGATCGACTGGAGCATGGTAAGCGTGGACTCCACCTCCTGCCGGGCTCACCAACATGCGGCAGGTGCTCACTCCCGCCTGCCGATAGTATCCGGCAGACGAAGTACGCCGGTCCGGCACCGGATTGACGAGGCTCTGGGTCGTTCAAGAGGCGGGCTGACCTGCAAGATTCATTTGGCGGGCGAGGGTGGACGTCGCCCCCTCGCCTTCGTCATCACTCCGGGCCAGTGGGGCGATGCCCCGCAGTTGATCCCGGTCCTGGACCAGATCCGGGTTCCGCGGTCAGCCGGCGGACACCCGCGTACTCGACCCGATCACCTTGGCGGCGACAAGGCCTATTCGTCGCGCCGCAACCGTCGCTATCTGCGGCGGCGCCGGATCAAGCACACGATCCCGGAGCCCAAGGACCAGCGTGCCAACCGCCAGCGGCGCGGCAGTAAGGGCGGCCGTCCGACCAGGTTCGACAGAGAGATCTACCGGCGGCGCAACGAAGTGGAGCGGACGATCAACCGGCTGAAGATCTTCCGTGCGGTCGCGACTCGTTACGACAAGAGGGCCTACGTCTTTCACGGGACGGTCGCCGTCGCCTCGATCCGGCTTTGGCTGCGTACATAGGTCCGCTCGGGCCTACTCCAGCATGCGTTCGGCGTCATCCGGGACCCAGGGGAAGGGGACGTTGGGCCATCGCGCGGCGGCCCACGCGTCGAGATCGACGGCGAGCACGGCATCGATGAAGACCTGCGGCGGTCGGTAACCATGGTCGGTGACGTAGTGCGTGATCAGGAACGGAGCGGCATAAGCGACCCCGAGCTCGCCTGGGATCCGGACCTCGCCACTCCCTTCCGGAGCCTTCTCCTCAGGGCACAGGTCGCATTCGTGTACCCCGAGGCAGACGTTCATCCACTGGACCTGCTGGACAGCCTTCAGCTTCTCCACGAACGCGGTGGGGACCGTTCCCGTCGAGTACGGCTTGCCGGCTTCCAACCACCCGATGCTCAGGCGGGTGTACGCCGGGCGGTACCAGAGCGCGTAGAAGCCCGACTCCCTGTCCGTGAACGCATCCTCGTCCCGGTAGTCGTACTCGCTGAGATCTCCGTAGAACACCCACACATCATCGCCGCATCGCTTCCTTGACGCCCAAGCGAGCCACGACCCATCGGACACGACCTAGCCCCAAGCCACTCCCGCCAGGCCCCAGCGATCCCGGCCCGGGCAGCAGACCGCCGCCGGGACCGGCCGGGTGACGCTGGCCCGCACCGGCGGCGGCGCCGGGCCCGACTGGGGCGCCTACGTCCTGGCCTACACCTCCACTCTCCAGCCGGACGGTTCCCGCGCCGCCCTCGTCGTGGCCACGGTGCCGGACGATCCGATGCTGGACCCGGCCTGGGGCCTGCGCCTGGCCCCGACCCACTGGTCGGACCCGGGCAGCGCCCGCAGGCCGGTGTGGGAGTACGCCACGGCCGCCGCCCCACCCAAGGGCGCCACCGAACCGGCTGGCCGGTGGGAACAACACCTGGCTGTCTACCTCCTGACCGCCGCCCTCGCCCCCCGCCTGATCCCCACCCGCACATCCGTCGACCTGCCGACCGCGGCCTGGGAAGCCGCCCTTGACCGCACCGTGCACCTCGATGTCCCGCACGCCGGCCACACCCGCATCCAGATCGGCCGCCTGACCGCCTGCACACCCAAGGAGAACCCCACCTGATGAAGCCGCGTCTTCCCCGCTTCAAGCGCTGCGGCCACGCCCCCGGCGCCCTCACTCCCGAGGACGCCGCCGCTATCGACGACTTCCGCGCGATGCTCACCGCGCTGAAGAACCCACGGCCATGGAGCCCGGGCAGTGGCGCCGACGCAGCCGTCCGAGTCGGCCCCTTCATCGAACGCGCCTACCCCCGGCCGGGCGACGACCACGGCCCCGACCTGATCGCCGTTGCCCTGGCCCGCCCTGACACCCCGCACGCCGCGGCCTACACCCACCGCTACACCAGCACCGGCTGGCTGCGCTGCGACACGAGCACGATTCTCGGAGCCGGCCTACCGTCCCCTCCCTCACGCGCAGCCGGCCTGGACCTTCTCGCCGAGACCGGCATGACACCCGCCCACTACAGCGTCCACATCGAAGCCCGCCACCCTGATGGCACCGGCTGCACCCTGCTCCGCCTCGGCCCATATACGCCAGTGTCGCCACGCCGACCGCGACGTCGACCGCCATCAACACCCACCTGGAAGGAAAGGCGGACACGATCGCGCCCGAGGCCACGCTGCGGGCGGCCGCCGCCCCGTTCGACATCAACGACCACACCGCCTACCGCGACCCGTACGAGGCCGACACCGTCGTACTTCTGATAACCGCCATCGCCCAGGGGTGACTGCGGACCACCGTGGCCCTGGACGAGATCGAGACCACCGGGACCCACGACAGCCCTCTACCCGTGACTTGAACGCTCTGAGAGGGCAGTTCGTGAGTTGATGTCCGTTTCGAAGTGAGGTTAGGGCAGGGCTGCTGATCACGTGTTCGTCGGCTACTGCTTCCTGGCGAAGCTGCCGGCGTCGATCTCGGTGAGGATGCCGAGTTTGACCAGACGTTTCAGCTTGGCGCGGGTGCCTTCGACGTTCTTCGGCAGCAGCTCATGATCGAGGGCTTCGCAGACGTCACGGGCCCGCAGCGGGCCGGTGGCCTCGTGGAAGACGGCGAGGATGCGGGGGTAGTCCGGGTGCTCGGGCAGGTCCGGTGGACCGGCCGGGAGCCGGTCGGCAAGGCCGGTGACGGTCTTCCGGGTGATCGCCAGGTGTTCGAGGTGGGTCTCGGCCTCCCGCAGCCGGCCCTGCAGTTCGCCGATCTGTCCTCGCAGGTCGTCAGCCAGGGCCCGGGCGGCATCCTCCTGGAGGTCCAGCGCGTCGAGCAGGGGCCGGAGGTTCACGCGGTCACCGCCTGCGCATCGCGCCAGGTGGGAGTGTTCGCGCCGGTGAGCTGGCGGGCCATGACGTGGGTCATGGCCCAGTAGACGCGGGAGGCGGAGGAAGCGGGATGGTGCTCGTAGTCGCGGACCAGGCGCCGGTGCAGTATCAAGATCCCGTAGGTCTGCTCGACCCTCCACCGCTTCGGCTGCGGCACGAAGCCGGTGTCCTGCGGGTTGCGCTCGACGATCTCCACGTCGATGCCCAGGCCGACGCCATGCGCGACGACCTGGTTCTTGAAGCCCTGATCGACCAGGGCTTTCTCGACGGTGCCGCCGGTGTGCGCGGCGACCTGGTTCAGCAGGGCGATACCCGCGGCGTTGTCGTGCGTGTTCGCGGCCAGCACGACAACCGCGATGACCAGACCCAGCACGTCCACGGCCAGGCCCCGTTTGCGGCCCGGCACCCGCTTGGCCGGATCGAGGCCGGTCGTGGAGGAGGGGACCCCGGCAGCCACGTGGACGCTCTGGGTGTCCAGCACCACCAGGGTCGGGTCCTCTAACCGGCGGGCCCGCTCGCGGACCTGGCAGCGCAGCAGTTCATGGATGACCTGGTCGGTTCCGTCGTCGCGCCAGGTGGCGAAGTAGTAGTACGTCGCGCTCTTCGGCGGCAGGTCGTGCGGGAGGTAGGCCCACTGACAGCCGGTCCGGCTCTGGTAGAGGATCGCGTTGACGATCTCCCGCATCGAGTATCTGCCCTGGTGGCCGCTGACCGAGCGGTGCCGGTCCTTCCACGCGGTGATCACCGGCTCGATCAACGACCACTGCTCGTCCGATAAGTCACTCGGGTACGGCTTGCGTCCATTCACCTCATCACATCAACAGATCAGCGGCCTCGGGCCGACAGGTTCCGCTCACACTCACACCATCAGGCGACGGCGGAACCACTCAAACACTCACGAACCGCCCTCTGAGGTAGCACCAAGCAACACCCATGGAAGGCCTGGCCTCCTGTTGAACGGCAGGAGGCCAGGCCTTCTCGCGTTTGGGAGAGCGCACGAGGAGCCGGGCCGTGAACTGGGCCAGCGGGGCAGTAGCCAGAGGCAGAGAGCCTGCAGCACCAAACCTGCCACATCCTCGCTGGAGGCTGATTATCACGGCGTGATAGCCACACGAGGCTCCGTGTGAAGCTAGCTAACGCGTAGATCCTTGATTAAGGCTCCGACGTTAGTATGGTGTCCGCCATGGCTTCCCCAGACTCCACCGGCGACCGCGAGAAGGTCGTCTCCAAGCTCCCCGGGTGGCTCCGGCAAGACCTCAAGGTCCGCACCGCCCAACTGGGCATCGAGATCCAGACCGCCGTCGAGCAAGGCATCAACCACTGGTGCAGCCTCGCCTCGGCACCAGCCACCGTCGACACCTCCGGCGCTGACCCTTTCTCCACCTGGCTCCCCCCGGGCCAGTGGGACACCTTCAAGACCACAGCTGCCGACCGCAAGGTCTCCCTCATCCAAGGCCTCGCCCAGGCAGCACAGCTATGGCTCCAGAAGAACCCCGCACCCGCAGTGAAACGCCCAGAGCACCCACGCCGCATCATCGTCTGCAACCAGAAGGGCGGCGTAGGCAAGACCGCCGTCACCGCCGGAACCGGCGAAGCGATGGCCGAAGACCCCAACACTCTCTACCCGGTGCGCGTCTCCAAGCACTTCGCCGCGCTCCTCGAAAACCAGGGCCACGAGAGCACCGCCGAACCGGCCGACATAGGAGAACTGCCTGGGCTCGGCCTCCGCGTCCTACTCGTGGACTTCGACCCCCAGTGCCACCTGACCCAGCAGCTCGGCTATAAGCCACTGCCCATGGACGGCGACAGCCTCACTAAGCACATGGGCGGCGAACCCGTCGGCGAACTGCGCGACCTGATCGTCCCCATAGAAGAAGACCGCTTCGGCGACCGACTGCACCTGCTGCCCAGCTGCAACGACGCCTTCCTCCTCGACGTCAAACTCGCCAGCGTCCGAGCCCGCGAAGCAGCCCTCGAGCGCGCACTGGCACCCATCGAGCCCCTCTTCGACGTCATCCTCGTCGACTGCCCACCCAGCCTCGGCCTGAGCATGGACGCTGCCGCCTACTACGGACGACGCCGCGACAATGAACCCTCCGGCTCCTCCGGCGCCCTGACCGTCGTCCAAGCCGAAGACAGCTCCGCTGACGCCTACACCCTCCTCACCTCACAGATCGAAGACCTCCGCAACGACCTCGCCATCGAGATCGACTACCTCGGCATCGTCGTCAACCACTACGACGCCCGCCGCGGCTTCATCGCCACCTCCTCCCTGCAAGCTTGGATGGACATAAAGGACCCCCGCGTAGTCGGCGTCATCGGCGACCTGAAAGAGCAAAAAGAAGCCGTACGCGTCAAGCGGCCACTGCTCGCCTACGCCCCTAAGTCCGACCAAGCAGTGGCCATGCGCGCCCTCGCACGGGAGATCTCATGAGCAGCAAGGCAGCAAAACTCGGCGCCAGCGCCTCGTTCGGCCAGGCCCGCCCCGTCAGCGCCCGCAGAGCCGCCATCGGCGCCGCCACCGGCGTCCCCACCGAGGGCGTCCCCGACCCCACAGAACTGCCCATCGAGATCATCAGCCACAACCCCGACAACCCACGCGATCACCTCCGCGACCTCGACGACCTCACCCAGAGCATCAAAGAACTCGGCGTCATCAACGCCATCACCGTGGCTCGGATCGACGCCTACCTCAAAGAACGCCCCGACCGCGCCGGCGATCTCGATGACGGTGCCAAATACGTCGTCGTAGACGGCCACCGCCGCCTCGAAGGCTCACGCCGCGCCGGTAAGACCACCATCAAGGTGATGGTCGACGACGCCCGCGTCGCCACGGACGAATCCCTCCTCGAAGCCGCCTTCGTGGCGAACTTCCACCGCGACGACATGACCGACCTCGAGCAAGCCCACGCACTCGAGGCACTGGTGAAGTTCTACGGCAGCCAGACCAAGGCTGCACAGCGCCTCGGCATCTCGCAAGCCAACATCTCCTCCAAGCTGTCTCTGCTCAAGCTCTCCCCGGAACTCCAGGCAGACCTGGCCAGCGGTAAGAGGCAGGTCGAGCACGTACGCAACCTTGGGAAGCTGAGCCCGGAAGAACAGCGCGCAGCAGCGGACGCGCGGGCAGCCGAAGCAAGGAAACGAGCCGAGCAGAGGCGAGCGGCCGCTCAAGAGCCAGCCGCAGACGCCTCCGCTGCCACTGGGCCGGCGACCGCTGACGCTTATCACGCCGTGATAAGTGATGAGGCAGGCCCGACCAGCCAGCAGCCTCATGCCAGCGGTATCGAAGCAACCGCTGACCAGGGGGCGCCGCAACGTGACGTATCCGCCGTACCCGCACAACCACAGAGAACCAAGGACGAAGCCGCGGGGGAGCGCATCACGATGCCGTGGCGCGACGTACGCGCAGTCGCCGACCTCATCCAGAAGCGCATGTCTCCTGCGGAACAAGCTCAGCTGATCGACCTACTCCAGCCACAGAGCCAAAACGCGACGGCATCAACCTGATCCACAATCCCCCTGCTGTGCGGCTGGCTCGGTTGCCCTGCCTACGGAAGCACGGCAACCGAGCCGCAATCGGCGAAGCACCGGTAGCGCGGCCGCCGACCGAGCCCTCACCATCCGAAAAGGAAAAGAGAGCTCGGCTCGTATCGGCGATCGGCCACATACGCCACCAACTCGGGACCGCTGGATCACTGCATGAGCAACTGGTGCAGTTGGACGAACAGTTGCACGTCGATGTCGAACAGCGTCCTGGCTGCCCAGCAGACCACCTCCCACGCGATGCGTTTGGCGAGGCTCAGGCCAATGACTCTGACGGCTCTGCGGGCCGGAACACGCAGGCGGATAGCGGCAGCGCGCAGACGGCGGGCGATACAGCGGCGCCGACTGGGCTGGTTGGGCTCCTGCGGAGTACCCACGGTGATCACGAAGACTCCCGTATACGTGGGGGAACGGCGTGGCTGCTGCACTTGGGCAGCGTCCGCGGGAAGAAGCCTCGCGGTCGGCCGTCGCCCACCTGGGGGCGTCCTCGTAGAGATGAAAAGTCAGCACGAGGTAGCTGTGTCTCTCAGGGTAGGTCACGCAGCCGGAACCATTCCCCCGTTCGGTGACGTGATCACGCACGGCTCCTTCGTGGGAGAAGGGCCGGGACACGGGCCGCCCAGGGGGCGCTTACGCTCGGACTGGCCGGCGCCCTACCCCAGGGCTAGAGTGCGCAGGGCTTCTTCAGGCAGGAGCGGTAGGAAACCGTGCTCCTGCAGGCTGGGAGCAGCAGGAACCGGTGGGCCTGGGCGGTCTCCTGCGCGCCCGTGGCCAGGGAGTCCGCCGCGGTCCAGGCGGCCTGCGCGCTACCGTCAGCCAGGTGGCGTGAGCGGGCATGGGAGACCCCGCCGGTGCAGCGGACCAGCCGGAGCTGGTCTCGATCAGCAGGTTCCCAGCCGGGCACGTGCTTGAACACCGTGTGCGGTGCCTGCGCTTCCAGGGCGGGAAAAGGTGAGCGTTAGCGATGCGGCCGGTGGCCGGTGAGGGCCTCCCAGCGGCCGAAAGCCTGCTCCAGATCGGCGCGTGCGGCCTTGAGCTGGGGGTTCGCGCGCTGCTGGGCCTTCAACCGGTCACGCTCCCGCTGCGCCTTCTCGATCCTGTCGTTGTCCGCCTCGACCTGGTCCAGCTCGTCCCCGAGCTCTGCCAGCCGGAGCTCCCGCTCATCCGTCCAGACGCCGTGGTCCTTGACCGCTTTCCGGATCGACGCTGCGAACTTGTACACGGCGGCCTCTTCCCACTGGCTGTACGGGTACCGGAAGACACGTTCGTCCCCGTTCGGCTCCGCGACAATGATCCAGTGCTCATCCCGCTTGGAGTTCGGACGGTCGCTCACCTCAAGCCCATCGAGCTGAAGAGACTCCGTCGAGCCGTCGTCTGAGGGGACCGACAGCACGTGCTGATGAAGCGCCAGGTCACCGAGCGTTTTCAATAGAGGGCCTCGTCCAGGGGCGCGCAGCCGATCGCGCTCCTTCTCGAGCGCTCGGATGGCTGAACGCTTCTTTCTCTGCTCGGAGCGGACCCTGGCATCGGCCGCGGCCACCTGCTGACTGTCGCGGCTCTCAAGGGCCCGTACACGCTCCCGATGTGTACGCAGGTCTTCCCGCGCAGCGTGATGCTCGGTGCGGAAGGCGTAGACCCACCCGCCGGGGTAGAGGTACAGCTGCCGGCCTACGCAGACCGCGCCGACCACCGCTACCAGCAATCCCCAGTGAAAGACGCTCATCACTGCCTCCCCGGAACCAGACGCCAAGCAGTGTCCCAGCTTCCAGAGAGCCTTCTGCCGGTTTTCCGGAAGAGCGGCCGGACTGGCTCTCACCCCCGGCCAGGGCTTGCAGTCAGCGTGACCGAGCGGTCAGCGCAGCCCAAGGCCAGCTCCGCTCTGAAAGACTGGCCGTCCGTTCCCGTCCTGGTCAGGGGCCGCTGAGGGCGGCGTGGATCCCGGTGCGCTGGTTGACGGTGATGTCAGCCGCCGCGGAGGGTTGCGAGGTTCGGAGGCGGAACGCCTGGCGGTACTACGTGCGCGGGGTGGTCTTCGGGGACGGCGGCCGTCCGGTCCGCGTGCCGATGGAGCACGGCCAGGAGCAGGCCGGCCTCTCGCCCGGGGTGTGGGTGGGGCGCGGTCTGGCCGTCTCCGGTCCGGTTCGCATTGAGGCCGCACCTCGTGCAGCTCGGTGATGCCCGTCCATCCTTGTGCGGGTGTACGGGGCGGTGTCGGTGCCTCGGGCTACGGTCGTGCTGTCCTGCTGGACCGCTCCGTTCCCGCCTGGCCTCCATCAGCGGCCAGGCGGGAACGGTGATGCTCGCCCCCGATCTCGGCACAGGGGGCGGGCTCTTCCGGATGGAAGGCCGACACCAACGGCGTCGGTTTCCATTGACGGGGGTGCGCGGTGGAATTGCAAGGAAAACCAGGAACTTCACCCCCAGGCGCGTCATATTGTGCCCTGCATATGCCCGTGCGATCACCGACGCCTCCCGGACGGTGCCCCGCGGACGTCATTGTTCCGTGATTCCTTGATCACCTGGCGTAGCGTCTCTCCTTCCGTCCATGCTGGTTGGCCTCCCCAGACGGCGGCTCGGCACCCGACCCCTGGGGAACCCCTGACGGCTTTCCGGATGGGCCGTCAGGCACGGGCCGACACCAAGGAAGTGTGTATGGAACGGAAACAGATAGTGCTCATCGCGGCGACGGTGACGGTGTTCACCTGGAGCGTGGTGATGGTGACACTCGGCCAGGCAGCCGCGATCGCCGCGCTCGCCCCGGCCCTCGGGCTGACCGTGCAGCAGATCGTCCGCGCTGTCCGCACACCCACCACGCCGACCTCCGGGCACCACGTGGCACCAGTACCGGACAAGGAGGGCGACACCCTGTGACAACGCCCTTCGACCCGCCGGTACCACCAGCCAGGCCGGCACCGGCGCGGCCCGGCCGCAAGCTCGGGCCGATCGCGGAAAACGTGGGCAGCGCCCACCGCGCCTGGCTGGAACCGATGCGCGAGACCTACCTGAAGAGCGGAATGACGCTGAGCGAGCTCAGCGTCAGGATCCTGTTCGCCAAGTCCAAACTCTCGGAACTGCTGCGCGGGACCGGCCTGTACCCGCGATGGGAGATCATCCTCAGCCTGGCCACCGAGCTGAAGATGCCCGGCTGGCCCCTGTACCGGCTGTGGCGGCAGGCCGCGTTCGAGGCCCACAAGACCCGGGATTGGGTCGAACGCTGTAGCGAAAGAACAGCCCTGACCACGACCCACACGGTCCCACCGCTGGACCACCGCGCCTTCCGCGAGCTGATGGAGAGCGACTACCACCGCTACGCCCAGGTCTTCCTCGACGACGACCAGCGCGACACCGCCGTGTCCGACGCCTTCGACATCCTCTGGCTGTGCTGGAACGACGCGCTGTCCAGCCCCGACACCCGGCACTTCGCCTGGAAAATCCTGCGCACCACCGTCATGTCCAGGACACCGCACCTGGACGGCCGCCCCGAGCTGGGCTGGGCCGCCTTCGACACCGTCGCCCTGCACGCCCTGACCACCGAGGCCGACCGCATGAACCAGGTCGAGGAGAGCCTGAAGCTGTTCACGGCGATGAGCCGACTCCCCCACCGACAGTTCGACGTCATGGTGCTGCGCCGCCTGTGCGGATTCACCCCCGAGGAAACCTCCGCCCTCCTCGGCCTCCCGCTGGCCACCGTGCGCTCCAGCGAGCGCCACGCCATCCACTTCCTGGAGAGCCTCCTGTGCCCGCCGCCCGAGCCCGAAGGGAACACCCCATGACCCGTATCGAAGAAATCCTCTCCAGGGCCTTGCTGGTCCGCGACCGCACCATGCCCCGCGACATCGTCCCGTCCTCCACCCCGACCACAGCACCCGACCCCTACCCGGCCGACAACCCACCCACCCGGGACACCCCCCCGAGCACGGCCGCCGAAGACCTGCGCGCCCTGTGCGAAACCCTCGTCACCCACACCCCACCCGCCGCCATCGCCAAGTTCGTCACCAACCAGGTCCCCGACCCCCGCAGCGCGCTGATCCTCGCCTGCATCCTGCAGCTGACCGACACCGACGACGGAGCACGCTACTGGTGGGAGTACGCCGCCGGCGCCGGACAGGCCGCCGCCGCCTACTGCCTCTACCTCCACCACCTCGCCCTAGGGGAGCACGACGCAGCCCACTGGTGGCACCGCCAGACCGACGACGTCCAGCCCGCACCCAAAGCCCCCGCTCAAGAACACCACCCAGACCGGGAGCACTCCCGCACCTGGCCCCTGCCAGGCCACCGAGTCACCACCAGCACCTCCATCACCACGATCCTGCGAATCCTGCGCCACCTCGCGAAGTACACCGCCCGGCCCCGCTCAGCCACCGTCGCCGAACTCATGGCCTACCTCCCCACCGCCGTCGCCACCGGCTACCTCCGCCAGCCCGACATCGACCTGCCACTACCCGGGCCCGACTTCGCCAGCCGAATCCGCACCCTGCTCAGCGCAGCCGCCCACCGCCCCGACATCCCCAGCCGCCTCCCCGCCCGCCCAGGCCGCCACGAACGTGCCACCCACGGCACCGGCCAACCCGCCTCCCGCCTCCCCCTCACCAAGCACACCCAGACAGTGCCACCCCAGATGGGAGAGACCGCAACACGCTGAGCACCCACATACAGAAACAACCAGCCCAGCACGGCCCGGCCGGCAGACAAACGGAACACAACCACTGGCGCCCCCGTACGAGCAGACGCCCCCGGCGACCCCCACCTGGAGACAGAGCAGCGCACCGGACCGCGACGCGAACGAGTTCACGCTGCACAACCCCAAGGCAACACAGCGGAGCTGACGATCGCCGTACGCGCCGGCCCCCACGGGTCAGACCTCCATGGGGGGCCGGCACGTACGCCTTCGGTCCACCAGGCCAGCTGCCGGGCTCCGCTCTCCGGGAGGAGCGACCAAGTCGTCGGACCCCATCTGCCGGGGCGCGGCCGATGCACACGTCCCAGAGGCGGCAGGGAGCCGACCGCACACGCCCCTTATCGGTCAGTGCGCTTCCGGCAGCGCAGACGAGAACGACCCTTCTTTGGTCGTGCTGCCGGAAGCGCACTGAACACGGTGACCCTGACCTGATCTTCCGCCCGGGCCGGGGCCCGTGGCCGCCTCAGCCTGTGGTGACAGGCGGGAGTTGTACGGGTGGTGTACGGGCGAAAACACCACCCGGCCGGTGCGCGGTGGGACATGATCCCTCCCCATGAGGGCTGAGAACAGGGCCCCCGGCTTCGGCGAGGAAGGAGAACGGGCGGGGATGACCGACAAGATCACAAGCGGGCAGTGGACGGTCCTGGAGCATCTCGCCGCGGCGGAGCGGGCGGGGGAGACGGTGCGGCAGACCTGGCTGCCGGTGGGCGGCCCCCTGGAGGAGCGGGCGGTGCGGGCACTGGAATGGGCCGGGCTGTGCCGCACCGTCCCCGCCTCCGAGGTGCTGCGCACCAGCGCTTCCCGCCCGCCCGAGGCCCGGGCGGCACGGATCACGCCCGAGGGGCTGGATGCGCTGGCCTGGCACCACCACCGCACCAACGCCGACCGGCCGTGCCCCGCCTGGACGACGAAGGCGGCCGACCCCGCCTACCAAGAGGTCGCCCTCCAGCCGCACGAGATGCTCCTGCTGCGCCGCTACACCCACCTCCTGCCCGACCTGGCCGCCGCCCCCGCGGCGGCCGGCACCCTGTGGGAGGCACTGATCGAGGCCCACTACGACACCACCGCCAACCGGTGGCGCCTCCAACTCGACGACACCGGCCTGGCCGGGCTGGCCCACGCCGCCCATCTGGAGGCGATGGCCGGGCAGGTGACCGCCCGCAACCGCCTGCACCGCGCCCATGGCCTCACCCACCCCTACCCCGTCCCC
Source organism: Streptomyces shinuiensis (assembly GCF_043660855.1). Lineage (NCBI taxonomy): Bacteria > Bacillati > Actinomycetota > Actinomycetes > Kitasatosporales > Streptomycetaceae > Streptomyces > Streptomyces shinuiensis. Next base: position 185,712 of record NZ_JBIHML010000004.1, read on the forward strand.
GCCGCCTCCTTCCACAGGGCTGCGGCGGGTACGGGAAGCTTGGAGTGACTACCCGCCGGTGACCCAGTTCCGGCATGGAGCAGGCGAAGCGGGTGCGCCGGAAGAGCAGCAGCTGAACCGTCGCAGCGCAGTATTCGCACGGCTCAGGTCAGATGTCGTAGCGGGCGTGCATCAAGTCGGCCCACTCCTGGGCGCGGGGCATGTCACTGGCGCAGCTGATGCAGTGGGGCACCATGTCGGTCCGGGTGGGGTACGGCACGTTCGAGCGGACGACGACGGTCGGGCGCAGCGTGAGAGGCTGGCCGCACAGCGGGCAGAAGTCTCCGTGGAGCAGGTTCGTATTCATGCGGCGGACTGTGCCCACACCGGCGGCTTACCGTCTCGGGCTGATCGGGCGGCCCGCCTGGCGGGCGCTCCGGTAAAGACTTGGTGATGGCCTCCCGCCCGGCGGGAAGGACCTCGGATCGCGCTTTTTCGCACGTCAGCTCCGGGGTTCCATGGGCCGGTGATCAGCCAAACGAAGATCCGTCCGGGAGACGAGCGCTATCTCTTCCGCGGCGTGATGGTCGGCGATGGCCACCGTGCTGCGGGCACGTCGCTGCGCGCCGCCCAAGATGAAGCCGGTGTCCCGCCCGGTGTGTGGAAGGGCCGGGGCCTGGCCGCGGTCGGCCTGACGGTCGGGGACGTGGTGACCGAGCGGCAGGCGGAGCTGCTCCTGGGGGAGGGTCGGCACCCGGACGCCGACCGGATCGAGCGCGAGCTCCTGGCGCAGGGCAAGAGCCGGGCGAAGGCCCAGCGGGCGACTGTGCTGGGCAGGCCCATCGAGCACAACCGCTCGCCCGAGACCGACAAGGCCAAGGAGCGCGTCCCCTGGCTCGGCATGCACCTGGTGTTCCGGCCCCCGCCGACGGCACACCTCGCGTGGGCGCTGGCTGACTACGAGACCCGGCTGGTGCTGGAGCTGTGCCAGGACATCGCCCGGGACAAGACGCTGGCGTGGCTGGAGGATGCGGTCGCGCAGATCCGCTGGAAAGGCGGCGGCAAGGAGCGCGACCAGGTCAAGGACGGGCTGATCGTCGCGGTCTTTAGGCACTACGAGTCCAGAGCTGCAGAGTCCAAGCCCCTTCTCCACGATCATGCGCTTGTGTCGATCCGTGCCCGGCGGCCGGACGACAAGGGGACGTGGGGCAATCTGTCGGCGGATTCGATGCTGGCCAACATCGTCGCGGCCGACACCCTCTACATCTTGTACTTCATGGAGGAGGTGTCCGCCCGGCTCGGGTGGGCGTGGGAGCCGCGCGAGGTGACACCCGGCCGCCGGCCCGTCATGGAGATCGCGGGCATCGACCAGCGGCTCATCGGCTGGCAGTCGACCCGCCGCCAGCAAATCGAAGACGCCATGTCCGTCCTGACGGCCAAGTATGAAGAGAAGCACGGGCACGCGCCGGGGGAGCGAGCCTCCTACGTGCTGGGCTGCCAGGCCGCCGACCGCACCCGCCCGCCCAAGCGCACGGAGATGCTGTCGCTGACCGAGCTGCGCAAGCGGTGGCGCACCTCAGCGATCCGGGCCTACGGCGCCGACGTCGTCGACCGGCTGGCGGAGCGGGCGCGGGCGGCGGCCGCGGCGGTGTGGGCGCGGGTGCAGCCGGTGGTCAACATCGCGCTGGCGGCCGTCGATGTCGTCGCCGTGGTGTACGTGATGCGCGGCGCGTTCAAACGCCATCACCTGCTCGCCGAAGCCCGCCGCTACCTCTCCTACGTCCTGCGCGGCCGGCCCCACGAGCCGGGCCTGGACGAGAGAATCGTGCAGACGGTCGTCGACGACTACACCCGTCCGGCGAGCCAGCGGATGATGACCGCCGACCTGCGCGCCCTGTATCCGCGCGACACCGAGGACCAGGCCGTGCTGCGCCCGCTGACCCGCAAGCGGACCGCCCCGCCGTACGAGCGGGCCCGCCTCGCCGCCGACGCCCTGGCCGCCCGAGTCCGCGCCGCGCGGCGAGCGGAGCGCCTGGGCTCCCGTACCCGGCCGCACGCCGTCGCCGTGCCCGCCGCCTCGAGGTCGCACCCGCGGCCGTTCCGCACCGGCCCGAAGAACGGCCGCCTCCCGGAGCCGGAGACCGGCGTCGACACGGTGGAGCAGACCCGCCAGACGCTCGAAGCCGCCGCCGCGCAGGTGGCCGCCACGCTCCAGGACAGCCAGCGGGCGCGCGAAGCCGCCCACGGCCTGCGTCCGCAGCCCACCCCCGCGGCGGTCCCGCAGCCGCACACCCAGCAGCCCGGCACCCAGCACACGCCGGGCCGAACCACAGGAGGAGTCAGGTGAACACCCCGGAAGAACGCCCCAACCCCGACGACGCGCTCGCCCGCGCTCGTGCCGCCCGCGAGCAGATGGCCGCCGCGCTCACCGAGGTCCAGGAGCCCGAAGTCGACGAGCCCGTGGGGTGGCAGCCGATCTGGAAGCGGCCCCGGACGCCGAAGTCGAAGGCGGCGAAGAAGGAGGAGCTGCGCAAGCAGCGGAAGCGACTCCAGGATGCCGCCAAGCGCCGCCTCGCCGCGCGGAACTCGCGCCGGCCCCGCTCTCGGCAGAGCCGGATCGGCAACGCGGCCGCGCGCCGTGATGCCCGCGCCCTGTCCCGGGTGCGGCACTCCAACGCCTGGCTGTGGTGACGAGGCCCGGCACCGTCCACTGAGTGGAGTCCACCGGCGTCGCGTATCGCCACCGGATGCAGAACATCGAGTGGGCTCCACTGAGTGGAGCCCACTTTGGTGCGCCGGTCGACGATGGACTCCACCGTGGTGCGCACCGCGACGATGTGCCAACGCGTCCGGCACCGCACCACTCCGACGATGCAGGGCACTTTCGCGCGCGCCGGTCCACCGCACCGGTGCGCTGCACCCGACGGCCGGACGCGCGCCACCCCCTTGTCCGGCTCCGCTACACCCCCTTGTCCAGCTCTGCTACCGCGACGTTTCTCCTTGACATCGCCGGTTGCGGCTTGCGATCAGGTCGCGGTCAAGGGGGTGTGTGATAGAGGAGCCCGTGGCGCGCCTGGTGCGGTGCGCCAGCACCGATGGTGCGCACCCGATGCGCGCGGTGCGCACCACCGCCACCCTCGGCGCGCGCTACGCGATGGACAGGCGCACCGGGTGCGCACCGTCCGGTGCGGGGTACGCATCGAGGGCCTGGCCCACGCCGACGGCTTCCAGTTGGCGCAGGGTGTCGGCGACGTCCTCGTGGTCCTCGGTGAGGAACTGCTGCGCGAAGTCGATGGCGGTGCGGGCGATGTACTCCGCCGTGTCCGGCCCGGCCTGAGCCCAGATCCGCAGCGAGGTCACGAAGACGCGCCCGAGGGCCTCCAGGGCGAAGGTGTCCTCGCACGGCTCGCCGGCCTCCGGGCCGGGCAACGCGGTGACCGGGACGACGATGCGTTCGGCGACGTCGACGAGCAGTTCGGGCATCCGCGGTTCTGCGCCGGCGAATTCGCGGGCGGCGTCGATGTCGTCGGCCTGGACGGCCCGGAGGTAGTTGAAGGCGCTGATGGCCGCGTGCGGGGTCATCGGGGCGAGCGGCGTGGTGTCGGGCATGTCGGCTCCTCAACGTACGGGCCGCCCCGCTGATCGTGGCGGCCTCGGAACCGATGCTCGGCTTGCAGCCCTGTGGACAGAGTCCGGCCGCCAGAGGGGAGAACTCTCCCCCTCCGGGCTGATCACGATGCAGTCACGGTGGAGGGGTTTTCCGAGGTCGGCGTCACACGAGAGCCGAAGACCGCACCTGTAGAAGGTGAACGGCGAGATGGGCCCGCCCCACCTTCCAGGAGCATCCTGTGGCGAGCACCGCAGACGAGCCCGAGCAGCCCCTTGACCGGACCGGAGAGGCCCCCTCCGTGGACCCCTCCACCACCCCCTCCGCGCCCCGTCGCCACGGGCCGGGAGTTTCCGCAGGTCGGGCCCGGCGGACAGGGGGTCGACGCAGGTCCGACAACCCTCATGTCCCAAGGCGTCGTACTCACAGGAAGAACTCGACAGGGCCAAGGCGGAGGGAACTGCTGCAAGCGCTGGGGATCTTCCAGAGGGCTACGCCTGATCAGTTGTGGAAGCTGACCCGTCCGGACAACCAGCACGACAAGCTCACGCGGGACGACCTTCTGGATCTTCAGGACCACCACCTGGTGAGGGTCGAGTTGGTACGGGAGGACCAGCGGCAGGTGTGGGTGCTGACCAAGCGAGGACACGCGAGGCGAAGCGGCTGCTGGAGCCGAAGGGCATACGGGTCTCGGCGCTGCGCGAGGAGAAGTACGACCCGGTCACCGGGGAGCTGCTCGGCACGAGCTACGACGATCACTCCGCGGCGGTCACCTCGACGGCCGCCGAACTCCACCGTGCCGGGATCGGCCACCGGCTCGGCTTCGCCACCGAGATTCCGCACCGGCTCGCGGACGGCTACGTCCAGCGGGCGGACCTGGTGGTGCGGGCGCCGGCGGCTGGGGTGCCGGTGATGCTGCTGGAGATCGATCGCCGCACCGAGGACGCGCACGATCTGGTGACCAAGCTGCGCCGGTACTGGGAGTGGGGTCGGCTGCTCCCGAAGGATGCGGCCAAGCGCACCGTGGACCTGGTCCGTTCCCGGCCGGGAGCGATCGAGGACGTCGACCACGAGCAGCGGCTGTGGCGCCGGGTCTACCCGCCGACCGGCCGGGAGGGCCTGGTGCCCCTCGCGTTCGTGTTCGCCGACACCACCGAGGCGAAGGTCGCCAACACGGTCGCCGTACTGGAGGAGGCCGGCCGACGCTACTGGGCGCCGCGCCGGTACCAGACCATCCACCGGGGGATCACGGCGAAGGACTACAGCCAGGCCGTGCCGGTCGTCTACACCACCCTGGAGCAGCTGACGGAGCACGGCGCGGATGCGGCGGTGTGGCGGCGCCTGGGGCGCAAGGACGAACAGACCCTGACCGACGCGCTCGACAACCCCGACGGCCACGCTCTCTACCGCAGTCAGTACGCGCGTGCCGAAGCGGAGGACGAACGGCGCCGCGTGGCTGAGCGGGAGGCGCGGCGGCCGGTGTGCAAGCGGTGCGGGGGGAAGTTCACCGATCAGCGCTGGGAGGAGACCACTAAGGGACGGGCGGGATGGGCGGCGCGGCCGCAGCCGGGGATCGGGGCGCGCTCAGCCTGGTTGCGCGTCGGCCGGGGCCGCCGCGCCGTGCCGCCGCCAACTCGGCTATGACTGCGGATTGTGCTGAATCACTTACGCAAGAGTCATGATTCGTGCTACTCGTCTACCGGGGCGATGGAAGCGAGATCGGCGGGGGCGTATGACATCGGAGGCCGTGGGAGTACGGACACGGAGGGCGAGCCGCGTCCAGGACGCTGTGCGCATCCTCTTCCTGTTGGATCACTGTCCACACCCGGATAGCGAGTGCCCAGCCCATCCGGACGCAGTGGCGGTGCTACGCGGGCAGAAGAAGCTTCAGGCGCTCGACTTCTGGCTCCGCAACCCCGATTACCTTGCCGATGAACTGCTGAACGCCGCGGAGGCCGGCCGGAGCGTTCCGGGAGTCAGCCCGGTCGACCGGGCGGCTGCATTGCTGGAAGGCGATGAGCCGGATCTCGAGTCCTATCCCATGATCCGCTGGCGCTATGGCGCCTACGAGTCCCTGGATGACGCTCTGGCGTTGCTGGTTGCGCATGGGCTGATCGGTATCGATGCGATCGGGACAGCGCCTGACATCGCCCGCTGGGATTACTGCTTGCTGCCGGCGGGCCGACAGGACGCAGAGGAGATGCGCTCGCAGGAGCCGGATCTGTCTTGGTACGACGAACGCGCCGCACTGGTGCTGCTACTGGCCGGAGACCGCAGCGGCAGCGCCTTGAAGGAGCTCCAGTATGCGCAGGGTGAGTACGAACGAACCCACATGGGCGAGGACATCGCTGGCATTCTCCCGCGCGTTCGGGCCCGTTTGGCGGCGCTGCAGAGCAGGGTGAGCGAGGGGAGCGTATGAGTAACTTCACCGAGGCCGTTGCCCGCCGTGCTGGTGTGGACGTCGCGGAGGCCGCAGCAGTGCTCGAACATCACCGGGTACGGGAGAGCGGGGTGCTGCCGCGACCGCACCGCCTGGCACTGACCTCGATTGAGTTCTCAGGAACCAAGGCAGGCAAGTTCACCGACGACTTCCGCTTCAGTTGGCGGCTCAGCGACGGGTTGTGGTGCCTGGCCGGCGACAACCTCAAGGGCAAGAGCACTGTCCTGGAGGTGATCTGGTGGTGCCTGCGAGGCAAGAACAAACGGCTGCAAGACACCGCACGCAGATGGATCTCCCACGTTCGGCTCGAAGGCCACATCGACGGTGAGCCCTTCAGCGTGGAGTTCCAGCACAAGGACGGCGTACCGACCGGACGCCTGGAGACCGGAAAGACCATCCCCAAAATCGACTTCGCCGGCGAAGCCGAGTTCGCCTCCGTGATGAGCCAGTTCATGATGAACCGTCTCAACCTGGAGATCCTCCGAGGGTGGCACTCCGACGTCAAAGGCGAAGAAGACGGCAAGGCCACCGTCACCGACTGGGCGCTGTTCAGCCACGCACTGATCTGCCGCAACCGCAACGCTGAAGTCCTGCTCGGAGAGACCAGCGAGAACGGGTCCGTCGTCAGCCTGCTGCAGATGTTCATCGGCCTTCCCTGGACCAGCACACGCCGGGACGCCGAGACCGCCCTGAAGACTGTCCGGCAGCAGCAGCGGGGCGAGAAGCGTCGGGCCACCGAAGACACCCAGGCCCGTGCGAGCTCCCTGCAACAGCTCAAGGACGAGATCACTGCTGCCGAGGCGGCCCTCGCCAACACTGGTGCCGCCCCCGCCCTGGAAGACCAAGCCTTGGCCATCGAGCAAGCCGCGGCCCACGTTGCGTCCTGCGCGGGACGCCATGCCACTGCCGTACAGGTGCATCTAACCGTCCAGCAGAACTACACGGAGCTGCACCAGACACTCGTGGAAGACCGGAAGCGGCTACGTGACCTAAAGGAGAACACGGCAGCCAAGCGCTACTTCGGGGCTCTCGCCCCGACGTGTTGCCCGCGTTGCACCACCCCCGTCGCTGACCTCGCTCAGGCGCGCGGCGACCAGGCTGCGGACCACTGCTCCGTATGCGGCAGCGCACCTCCCGAGGATGCTCCGGAGGACACCACAGCTATCGACCAGCTGAGCGAGAACATCGCCTCTCTGGCCGCTGCGGACGACCAGACCCGCACAGCGCTGCGGCGTGCGGAGAAGGAACGGAAGGAGGCCGAAGCCCAGCTCGACGCGGCCCGCCGTGCGATGGCCGCCGCCCAAGCAGCACTACCGGATGCCTCTGTTCTACGACGCCAGCTTGACCTGGAACGTCTGCGCGGCGCCCTGAAAGAACGCGAGGCCACCCACGCTCGCGCGGGTGGAACAACGCCGCCAGCGCCAGAGGAGAAGATCCTGGAGGCTGCGTACAAAGAAGCCGACGTGCGCGCCGGAAAGGCGAGCAAGCCCATCATGGACCGGGTCAGCAGCGAAATCTTCGACCTTGCCGTCCGACTGGGGTACGACAACCTCCAGGGCGTAAAGCTGCAGGCAAACGGTCCCATGAAGCTCCAGTTGGACGATGGGCCGTCCTGGTTCCAGAAGGTGACCGAGGGCGAACAGCTGCGTCTGCGCATGGCCACGCTGCTGGCCCTCCTCCGCGTCGGGCAGCAGCACGGCGGCCGTCATCCCGGACTCTTCCTCATCGACTCCGCCGGCGCCCAGGAAATGATCCCGACCGACCTTGCCGAGACGCTGCAGCAACTTCGGGCGATCTGCGAAGAGACCGACGGGCTACAGATCATCGCCGCTACGGCCAACCGTGAACTCGCCCGTACGGTCATCCCTGACGACCGCGCGAAGATCGCTGAAGCAGGGGCCTTCATGTGGTGACCATCACTCCGTCGACGCGTTAACGCGTCATCCTTCGCAGGCCGCCGCACGATAAGGAGGGCTCACCGTGACGCCGCTCGAGACACTCCTAGCTCGCCGCGGAGACGCCCCCACACTCGAAGACTTCGGCGGCGAAGATCGATTCTTTGCCCAGGCGGATGAACTTGCCGCCTCTCGACTGTGGTTTCGCGCGGCTGAGACTCTCCTTGCTGCCTGGGACCGTCTCAACAGCCCAGACCGGGCCGCAGCCTTCATCGCCGAAGCACTCACGGCGGAGAACCGGCCGGGCGTCGTCGGAGACATCCTTGACCGACTGTGTGACCACCCTGGGTACCTGAGGGATCACTCCACCGCGCTGAATCGAATCGCCCTGCGTCGGACCGAGCCCCACGCCACGGCCCTCGAAGCCGAGACCGCAGGCCTCTTCCTTGAAGCAGCACTCCGCCTGGCACTCGCCGGAGGAGCCATCAAGCGCTACGGAGTCCTTGACGTCCTGACTGACCCACAAGCGCCCTCTGCGCCCATCGGGTACGCACGTCAAGTCGTACGGGCGCTCGGAGCTGGCTATGAACAATGGCGCGACGCAGACCTGACTAACGCACTCCATGTATTCCTTGACATACCGGCTCTACGGTCCGACGCTGCGTTCGAGCTGGCCATGTGCCACCTCTCCGACGCATTCAACGCCGCAGACCGCTCAAGCCTCCTCACCCAGCTCACCGCCAGCCGCACCCACTTCACCGAAGCCATCGACTCCGACGAGGATCGCCCGGACGCCACCGCATACCGGGCCGCAATCAACGCCGTCCTGGCGTTCGAAGCCAACGACAACGAAGCCCTCAGCACCGAGGCAGCGCAACTACGCCGCTCCACCTCTGAACACGCGCTCTGGCTCACCGGTCTACGAACAGGCTGGCGGGATGGCCGCTACGACACCGAAGCAGCGTGGTACACCCTCAGCGCCGATCTCGAGCACGCCGCCGCCCACCTCGATTCACCCCTCCCCACCTGGCCAAGCCAGACGATCCAGCACATCCTCGCTGCCTACACCGCTCACCGCTCCGTACGCCTCGCCCCAACCGGCGACGCCTCCGCGCTGCAGCTCCTCGTAGCTCCCCGCATCGAAAATGCCTTTGCCGCCCGCGAAGGACTCCTACTGCACGTGCACGCGCTGCTCGCCGACGCGCCACCCGACTGGGACAGGCAGGCTGCCGAGGAACTCCGGTCAGCAGTCGAGTCCCGGCTCGGGCTTCCGCCTGAAGAACCTGAGGGCGGCCCGGGAAAAGACGGGGCGGCCGACGACTTGGCCGCCAAACTTGGTAGGCAGGTTCTAGCGGTCCTGCCTCCCGACACGCTTAACGGCCTACGTGAGCAGCTCGCCGACACTTACAGCAGTCACATCAAGACACTGCCCAAAGCGGAGCAAGACCTCTTCAACGAGGTCATCAGAGGACTGCAACCTTGCCCGGATTTTCAGTCCTTCTCGGTACGGGAGCACTTCGTCCGCCTCGTCACCGCGACAATCCGATTCCTGGCGAACAGGACGAACCGTGGCCGTGACAAGCACACGAAGAAGACTGCCTACCTCTTCGCGCCCAAGCCTGGAGAGAAGCTCCCGCTGGAGATCGAACTGCAGGAAGATCTGCACGACTACCTCGACAGCGCCTGCTTCGAAGTACAGATGGAAACCATCGACCGCAGCGGAGGCCGCGCCGACATCCTGGTGATATTCCCAGGATTCAGCATCGTGATCGAGTGCAAGCGCGAACTCAGGAAGGCAGAACCTGAAGACCTCAAGCGCTATTTGGGGCAAACGGTGGCCTACCAAGCCGCAGGAGTCACGCTCGGCATGCTTGCCGTTCTGGACCTCACACCGAAGCCCCAGTGGCTTCCCAACCTGCGCGACAACATGTGGACCGAACACATCCCCGCCCCCGATTCCAGACAGCTGGATCGATGGGCGGTTGTCATGAGGGTCCCAGGAAACCGCACTACCCCCCACGACATGTCATGACGGACCCGAACGAAAACAGCACGGAGCCCCGGACGTTTCCCGCCCGGGGCCTCGCGCAGCCGGCTCAACGGCCGGACGGCAGCGGCGTCACGCCCACTGCACGCCCAGCTCGCGTAGTGCGTTGCGCTGCTCGGCGGTGAGCTTGTCGCGCCTGGTTTTGGTGTTCGAGATCCATACGCCCAGCTTCACGGTCACCGGCTCGGTCTCGCCGTCGACCGCGATCTGTTCGCTGTGCCCCCTCGGCACGGGCCGGCCTGCGCCTTCCCGCTCCACCCACTGCGTGAGGGCTGCCAGGCCCCGCTGGAACGCCGCCTGCGCCTTGCTCGACCCCTTCGTCGCACGCTCTGTTGCCGGGGCGGGAGACGGAGCCTCAACGGGCTGCACGCCCAGCTTGGCCAGCCGTTCCTGCTGCTCGGTCGACAGCTGCGCCCAGGTGCCCGGGTTCTTCTGCCGCTGGAGCCACCGCCCGATGTCATCGCCCTCGAACAGCACCCCGGGTTCGATGGCCGGCAGGACGCCGTCGGCGTCGACCAAGTCCGCCAGGACGCGGTAGTGCCGCTGCCAGTCCAGCGGCCACGGGCAGTCCCAGTCCTCGTCGATCCCGGCGAGCTGTGCGGCCCGGGCGGCCGCGACGTCCTCGTCCTTCCCCAGCCCGTTCTTCGCGCCCTTGCGGCGGAGGTTGGCCATGTGCTGGCCGACCGGGATCATCGCCTCGCCTTCGCCCCACACCGCGTCCTGACGCGGAGCGAGGTGCCCCATGGCCCGCCGGTAGGACCGCAGCGCGGCGAGCTTGTTCTCCCACGCCTCCTCGCCCGGCTCCCACACCATCCCGGCCTCCGGGGCGTCCAGCAGCGTCTTGCGCCGCTCCTCCAGCTCCCCGGCCCGCAGCGCCTTCCGCTGTTGATGCACCCACCGGCCAAGCGGGAAGTCCTTGGTGGCGCCGACCTCGACCTCGGTGTCGTACGGGACGGCGTGCAGGCCGGTGATCTCGTTCTCCTTCCGCCAGCGGATGAGGGCCTGGTAGCCCTCCAGCCACACCAGCGACTCCGGCCGGTACACCCGGGTGCGCAGGAACGCGGCGATGGTGGCGGCGTCGCGCGGGCTGGAGAAGTGGAGCAGGGCGGCTTCGGCGGCGGCCTGCGTGTCGTCGTTCTCCTCCTGGTCCTCGCCCTCGCCGCCGGCGCCGACGATCTGCCCGTCCTCGTCGCGCCGGACGTGGACCTTGCGCTTGCCGCTCGTGAGGGCGCGGGAGGCGAGCTGTTCGACCAGGCGTTCGTCATGCGAGCGCAGGCCCTGGAGGACCGCTACGAGGGGGCGGAAGCTGGCGCTGGCGACCATGTCCTGCGGGTCCTCACCGGGCTCCAGGAACACCGGCACGATAATGCGGGCGACCTTGGTGCTGCCGTCCTTGTTGAGTCGGAGCGCGCGGCCGATGTTCTGGACGATCTCGACCTGGGAGCCGCGGGTGTCGGCGAAGCAGATCGAGTCGACTCCTCGTTCGCCGGTGATGTCCACGCCCTCGCCGAGAACGCGAACGCTGGCGAGGAAGGCGCGGTGGACCCGGCGGTTGTTGGCGTCGATGCCGCCTGCGAACTGGCGCAGGACCTCGCGCCGCTCGGAGACGAGGTGGTCGCCGCACAGCCACGCCGACCAGACGCGGTCCGGGGGGACGTGGCGGCCGGCCTCCAGCTCGTAGAACTCCGCGTCGATCGACGACGCGGGCAGCTTGTCGGCGGCGGCCAGGTCCTCGTCCGTGGCGTCGTTGACGTACAGCTCGGCGGCCGTCTCGGGCAGCTTCTCCGCGAACGCGGCGGCTTCCTCCACCTTCTGGTGGAACGTCATGACGGTGCGCAGGTTGTACGCGGCGGCGTGCTCCAGGAGCGCCGTCTGCAAGAGCGCCAGACGCCGGCCACGCCGGGCCTCCTCGGTCTCCCCGAGGACGGGGGAGGGGTCGCGGATCTCCAGCACGTCGATCTCAAATCCCGCAAGGATTTCGCGCTCGATCGCCTCGCTCAGACCGAGCTCTGCGATCCACGCGCCGTACGTCCCGTTCGGATCGTCGGCCATGGTCGCGAGCTCCACCTCCTGGCCGTCCCGCCCTTCTGCGACCGGGGAGCGGCGAGGATGCGCGGCGTGGCGGTGAGGTAGAGCCGGAAGTCGGCAGGGATACGCTGGTTGTCGTGGATCGCTGCCCATGGCCGACCAAGATCACCGGCGGTTCCGTGGGCCTCATCCACGATGGCGAGGTTGAAGCCGTCCATGCGCTGGCCGTAGAGCCGCTCCCCGCCCGCCAGAGCGGCCTCCAGCGGCCCGCGAACCTTCCGCTGGCCCTCGGGAGCGTCGACGTCCTCGCGGTCCACGAGAGAGGCGTACGTGGCGAACACGACGACCGGACCGTGCCCGGCCCACAGGGCGAGCTGAATCGGGTTGGTGGTGGTCCGCACTCCCAGCGAGTTGAGCACGGAGTCGTTCTCCAGCGAGCACACCGCGACCATCGGCGCCCGGTGGCCCACCGTCCGCCACGCCTGGGCAGTCTGGACGAGCAGGTCCAGGGTCGGCACGGTCACGAGGATCCGGCCGTCCGCGAACGATTCCAAGGCGCATGCGGCGGCCATGATCGTCTTGCCCGAGCCGGTCGCTGACACGATCGTGGCACGGGCACCCTGCGGGGGCACAGATGATCTTGCAGGGAATCCCACCCACCTGCGAAACGCGGCGCGCTGGTCTACCTGGTGTTCCTTGAGTGGAATCGCTGACATTTCCTTGCCTCCCCTGAGCCTGAATTCCTGTGGTCTTTCAGATGGCCGCGTGCGGAATGCAGGCCGCACCGAGGTCGTTCCAGATCGACGCGCCCGCCTTGTGCCAGCCGCCGGGCTCCCCGTCCTTGAAGGGCGGCTTGTCGTCCGGGTCGTAGTGCCCGGCCTCGCGTGGCAATCTTCTCTCCC
>NZ_JBIHML010000005.1:0-143751 GCF_043660855.1 Streptomyces shinuiensis
GCGCTGCGGCGAGGTCGCGCATTGGTGCCGCAGCGTGGCCTGGCGTTCTCGGCGGACGCCTTCGGGGTCAATCTTCCACAAAACGGGGCGGTCCCAGCGCCTGCAAGCTCCCGTTCGCGCTGGTGGAACCGTGCGGGCGGCCTGGAGTAGATCCGTAGGGAATCGATCCGCTTTCGCTTCAACGGGTTCGATCGTACGGCGCGGCCCAGACAGGACCGGAGACAGGCGCGCCCGGCACCGTGCCGGGGTGTCGGCTCGTATTCACTCCGAATGGCATCCCGACGCCAAGGACACGGGGAGACAGGATGCTGGCCCGGCGCTCGTCGGATGTCCGATCGCCCCCGCAGCCAGGCAGGCAATACACCGGCGATGCACCCTGAAAAAGGCAAAACCACGTACGGTAGGCTGTTGGTCGTATCCGCTTGCGGACCTGTACTGGTGCGCGGCTGCCCACAGCGACGCCCTTCAGCACCGCCTACCCGCTCTGGCCGCCAGGGGGCCTCCAGTCCATGAGGTGCCGCAGTCCGTTTCGAGCACGACCTCACACTCTTACGATGCGCTCGGTCCACGTAAGCCCTCCCGGCCGGTACGCGAGGAGTTCCGGACCGGTGGGAACGCCCGGCTCGTATGAGGCACGCTCGCGAATGTTGACGTCGGACGCTGACCGGCTCGCTGCAGAGGCATTACCGGCTTGATGTACAGGGCGGTCGCTGCGGCCTTCTCCGTTCCCCCGCCGGCGCCTCCCAGGCCTGGCTAGGATGGGCAGCAGTGGGTCGCCAAGGCCAGAGATCGACTGTACATCGGCCAGTGAAGGTCCGTCTAGCGGCTGAGGCTGCACTGTCTCGTTGGCATTCACCGATCGGTTTCACCGAATGCAAAGCGCCCGCCGGCGTTCACTTCCAGCTCCCGGCGCGAAGCCCAGGCTCGACCTGGGAGAAGTTCAGTGCGCAGCATCCGCGGCCAACTCCTACGGAAACAGGCCGCGGCGCTGGAGCCGCAGGACTTCTATGACCGGGTGATGGGCCTGCCTGGACGGCTGGATCCGGCTATCGCAGTGCGCCTCATGCTGGAACGGCGAAGGGGTCACTCGATCACCGACATCGATTGGGTACCACCGGGGGCCGTGTTAAGCTCTGCGCCCGAGCACGGGAATCAGCTTTGGCATAGGCCCGGCGCGCGGTCAGGGAATGCCAGGACACCGGCCTGCGCGGGTTTTCGTCGAGGCTTCGGCGGCACAGGGGAGGCCGCGGGCACGGTAACCGGCTGAGGCTTGCGACGTAAATTGGTTCTTGATCGCCTTGGCGGGTGGGGCGGAACTGCATCGCCGTCCCATGTGGTCATTCGCCTGATTCCAGGTGGCGGCACGCCTGCTGCGATCCGTCTCCTGCTTGCAGAGCTGCATCTGGCGTTTCGGCGACGCAGGTTCCAGGGCGACGAACTGCGGGCGTAGGTGCCGGCCGGGCGGCTGCTGGCGGCGCGGGCGTACTGTTGCAGGCGGCTCGGTGGTGGTCGCCGAGAGTACGAAGACCTTGCGCGTGCCGCGTAGTGCACGCGACGCCTCCGGCGGTCCCAAGGCCAGCGCCCAGAAGGGCAACTTCGTCCGCGCGGTCCCTGCGCGCGGCGGCTCAGCAGGGCGCGAGCGCTGTCGGCTCTCGGGAGGGCGGGGCGGGGCCTGCCGGCTTGGGCCAGCGTATTGGGCGTCGACGACACCGGAATGAGCGCTTCGGTTCTGGCCGCCCACTTGCCTTGGCCGGGGTTTCAGGCCGTGCCTCGGCCAGCGGCCAGGCAGTGCTCGGGCCGGGGAGAGCTTGAGCCGCTGCATGGCCATGGTGCGCGAATACGAACACGTCGTTGCCACGGTGATGCCGGGACTCGGCGGCCAGGGCGTAGGGACTGGAGGTAGTGCGGCTGGGCAGGCCCTGCTGTCCCGCGCGTCCAAAGGCCTTCCAGCCCAGCGGTTGCAACGCCCGGGAGGCGGCCGAGAGCATCTGCGGCGGGCTTCTTCGGTGCGGGAACCGGCCCCGGCACAGGGCGGAGTCGTCTACAGGTACCGGACAAGGGGCGCTGCGGCCGTGCTGAATTCGCCGTGGCGCCTCGTCCATCTCCGACAGAACGCGCCCATGTCCGCACGGCGCGGTGAACGTCGGGCCCCTGCATGACGGTGCGGGGCCGGTGCGGGCCGCTGCGCGGTGCGGGCGACATCTCCCGCACGTGGGAGACGGGCAGGGCGGCGGCGGGCCGAACCGAGTGACGGGCTACGCGGGTTCAGGAAGTTGTGTCGCCCGCTCCAACTCGTGCTGCCACATCGCCAGCAGATTCGTCCACCGGTATCGGCCGGAGTCCAGGCCGATCCGTGATCCCTCCCCGGCGCCGTGTCCGGCAGGCCAAGGTCTTCCTCGGTGGAGGGGGGCCCAGCTTCCGTGGACGAACGCCAGGGCGAGGGTGGGCGGCCGGTGTTCCCGCGGGACGCGCCCCGACAGCCAGTGCCCTGCGACGGGTGGACTTGTGTCGGCCGCAGCCGTCCTCGCCGCTGCGTCGGCGGCCACCGACCCGCACCTGCCTTCGCGACGGGCCGCATAACGTCCACCCGGCCTAGTCGGATTCAGCTGCTTGAGCTGGGTGTTCGGGGTTGTGCGCTTGGCCATAGAGACCGTCCCCGTATACCCGATATACCATCCGCCTCCCCACACCGTAGCGCAGAGAGTGCCTGCCCGGTTGACTGTTTGGTCAGGGCCGAGCGCGCGATCTCGTCTTCTTGGCAGCCGCCTGCCGGCAACGGGTGCTTGCCCCCTCTGCCGGTGCCCGATTCCGGGGGCATCGGGAGGCACGAACCGATAGAGGTTATTGGATTCATGGAGCAGACCGTCACACCCCTCGCCGCCGAGTAGACGGTCGCGCCGCTTTCACACCACGCCGGTGACGGTTCGTCGGGTGGGCTGCAGGCACTGAATTCGCCTGCACTGCACTCCTGAAGCCTTCAAGGGGCCGTCGTCCCCCGCGTGCGGGCGCGTGCTTCACCGAATGCCGGTCCGCGAGGTCCTCCAACCCACGCCGTGGATGGTGGGTCAGCTCGGCCGGTACCCAGCCTTGCGCGTGGCCGCTGCAGCCCGCCTCCTGATCGGTCCCTGGCGCTGGCCCGCCAGAGCCACGTCGGCAGGCGCCACTCCTGGCCTCCCGCTCCCGGCCCGCTTTCAATACTTCACCAGGGAAGATGCCTATGCCCGCCAAGCTCACCCGACGCTGAACGATCGCCGGCGCTGCGCTCCACGCGAGCAGAAGGTTGCCGCATGCTGATTCGCCGGCCCGGCAGCATCCGCCCCGGCAGCAGCCGAGACGCTGGAGTGAAGCGCCCGCATACGGTGACCGGATCACCTGAACTCATCGGGTGGAAAGACGCCACACTACCAGTCATGCGCCAGATCCCCACCGTGGTCCGTCGCCATACGGCAGATTGATCCGCCCATGAGTGGCGCGGCCGGCACCCTCGACTTCACCAGCGCTCGAGCTGCAGTGCTTGCTCCGGCTCGTCGCCGAACCTCCGAGAACCGTCGCATACGCCGCGGCCTCGGGTGTGCCACTGGCGATACGTGAGGCCGGTTGTCTCTGTTTGGTGCCTGCGGTTCATCTGCGGGAGAAGGGCGGGCTGCGAGCACCAGACGCTCACCTGGTCGGCTTGGGCCAGCCTAGGGGGCTATTCGGCCCGGGAACCAGTCGGGTGACGGCAGGCAGACAGCGACGCTCCTCCCACCAGTCCTGAGCGTCACGCCCAGATTGCCAACAGTCCGCTGGCAAAGCGACCGGACCTGCTCAGCCGCCCCCCAGTCTCCCAGCTGCGCGTGCGGGTCTACCGGTGCCGAGGCGGCGCGACGAAGGGAATGTCCCCTGTGCGTTCGGGTTGGTGGGGGACGACACGTGCGTATCCGCGGCCGTGCACTGCTGGGTCCGCACTCGGTCCGGGCTGCTTGCCAGCACTCGACCGGAAACCTGTACACCGTCGCGTAGGCTGGCTCGAACGACCTCGTGGGCACGGAGTGGTCGTCCGCTGGATCTGCGCGAGGGGCGACCGCACGTCGTCAACCCTCGGCCCGCAGGGGAACGCCGTGTGGTGGGGATTCATCGGCAGCCCCACCCCTGTCACGGCTTGATGTTGGATACGCCAGGCGAGACAACGCGGACACCCTCGTGCACACCCGTCTCGAACCACGTCGGCGGGCAACCGGCCCCCCGAAACGGACACCGTCTGGCACGCTGGTCCGCGCCCGGTTGCGTCGCCCCGCCGAGCCGGCCTGCAAGGCCGGCGGACATTCCTCTCCGCACGAGAACGGCAGAGAGGTACTCCGGCGCATGCAGTCCGCCATCGGCACCCGACAGTGCCCCTGCCTTGAAGACGAACCCCCGGCGCGGCCCTACAGGCCGCGGCCCCTCGTGCACCACCTTTGCCGCGCTGCGGGCCGAGCCGCAGCACACTCTCCATCCTGCGTTTCCCCGCCCACGGCTGGCCGGAGC
This sequence comes from Streptomyces shinuiensis, assembly GCF_043660855.1. NCBI lineage: Bacteria > Bacillati > Actinomycetota > Actinomycetes > Kitasatosporales > Streptomycetaceae > Streptomyces > Streptomyces shinuiensis. The sequence goes on from NZ_JBIHML010000005.1 coordinate 4,507, forward strand.
GCACCGCACCGAACGGGACGAAATTTCATGGCCGGCCGCATCCGAGGATTACGCCACTCATCGGGGACATTGGCAGACGCCCCTGGGCTGGCCGGACGGGCTCGATGGCACGGCTGTGTCTGCCCCGGTTCGCACTCGCACGCCGTCCTTCGCCGTGGCTCATGGGCACCGAGGAGACGGCTTCTGGCGCCTGGGGCCCCGCCCTACCCCGCCGGCCAGGAGCCGCGCCTGCCAGCCGCCGCTGCTTACCGGCGGGGCGATTCCCTGGTCTGCGAGTTCCAGGAGGACACCCCGCGCGGGACGGTGCGGTGATCGACTTCGAATGCGCCGCGCGAAGCCTACCAACGCGCCGCAGCTGCATCCCGCATCGTCGGAGGGCGTCCAGCGGCCCGCGGTGCCGATGGCGCTCGGCGCTTGCGGATGGCGGTTCTCCTACGCGCTGGGTGGTGCCGTGGGTTGCACACAGGTGGACGGTCCGACCGTTCCGCCGTCGCCGGCCCCCGATTCCGTGTGGGGTGGACTCCCGCAGGCCCGACACCTAACGGGAGGACCTGACACCTACGCCGACTTCACCGGTCGCGCGGGCCGACGGGTGGCGACTGATCCAATTCAGGGCTGGCAGCCCTCGCACCTAGGCTTCCCCCGGGCGCCGGCGGAGCCCGGAGGCGTCGCCTGACGGCGACCGAGGACTTTGGCGCGACTTGGTGCGCCAGTGCACCTACAGGCCCCTACCGGGAGCGGTGGTCGCTCCCTGATACGGCTCAAGGCGCTCACCTACGCGCCGACGGCGGCATCGTCGGGCCCACCACCCTCGCTGCCCGAAGCACATCGGCGGTGTGCGGCACTGGACTACCGCTTTACCTGGCTGCGGCGACGCGGGCGATCACCCTGTCGTCGCTGCCGCGCACCCGTGCTACCGTAGCGAGCGGTAGGCCTGGCGGCCTGGCTGCAGCGCGCGGTCGCCGGACCCGGAGAACCTGCAAGATCAATGGTACGGCAATCGCCGGCGAGCGCGAGCTGGGCCGAGACGAGCTGTCCTGGCTGCCCGCTACGAGAACGTCCCAGCCGGCTGACGGGCTCGGCAAACGGCCGCCGCCTCCCAGCTCCGATGCTCGAACCGCTCTACGTGCGAGGGTCATCGGAGCCCTGCACCTGGCCCGCCAGGCAGGGCTGAGCCCTCAGGAGACGCGCCGCCGTTCCGCTGCAGACCGAACTCAATCACCTACCTCGATGCAGCACTGGACTGGAGCCGGACGAGGGGAATATGGGAGGTGCGCGGCCCCGCGCCGTTCACTTCGTCCCTCCATGAGGTCATGGCCTGGACGGCGGTGGACCCGCACGCTCCGCCTGATCGAGTCCGGGCGACGCGGACGGCCCCGGCTGGAGCGGTGGCGGCCGCGTGCGCCGACGAGATACACCCGGCGACGTCTGCGAGACCAGGGCTACGACCCGAGCGCAACACCTTCACCCAGTCCTTACGGGTTCCCAAGAGCCTGGACGCCTCCCTGCCGCTTGGAATCCCGCCAGGTGGGCTTCCTGCCCGACGACAAGCGGGTCATCGGCCCTTGATCGACGGCCATCCAGCGGCGAGCTGTCACACCGGACGGTTCGTGCTGCGGCTACAACCCGACCTCGGGCGAGCACGCGGGCTGGAACGGGCCTGGAGGCGACGAGGGCGCCTTCATCCTGGCTGCTCCTTCTGGCTGGCCGCCGACCTGGCGACTGATCGGCCGCGTGGCAGGAGGCCGGCGGCTCTTCGGAAGCTGCTCTGCTCCGCACGACCTGCGGACTGCGCCTCGCGTGACGGAGTGGGACTGCCCGGCTGGGACGCCAGGTTGGGCAACTTCCGCAGGTTCAGGCCCACGTCCCTCCTGATCGATCACGCCCTGCGGCTGACCGCCTCGGGCGCCTACGGAGGAGCACTGTCCTCTCCGCGCTCCTCTCTGCGAAGCGGGCACGTCGGTTCGCGTGAGGCAGCGGTGCTGTTCTTCGAGCATCCCAGGACAGCGTCTGTGCCATCGCCCACGATCTCCGTGGCTCCGGAAATACGGCGCCGAGCGGGAGCCACCGGGCCGTAGGCCAGGGTTTCGACGCGGAGTGCCCTCTGCCGCATAGCTCCCTCACTTCTGTTTGCCGATTTCGGGGCCCGACTCATCGCCTGCCTTTTCGTGGACCGGGCGGTCAGCGAAACACATCCCCCTTCTTTCAACGCAGGAGGTATGACGTGGTACGAACGAGACGGTCGACCATTCCGGTCGGCGACGGCGTGGCGCTGTACGGGCCGCCTGCCCGGACAGCGCCACTGGACGGACCGCCGACATACAGGCGCTGGACGTCGCTGCTGATCGATCCGGCCGCCTGGCGTACCCCGCCTTAGGAGGAAGCAACCCTGCGGCGGCGCACAGGCGGCGCGGGTGCGGTGGCGGGCACGCTGTGACGCGACGTTCTGGTGACGGCTGCAGGAGGCCGGGCGGTGGCGACGGCTGGAGGCGTGCTGACTGCTGTCCGCGCCTGACCGCACGGCACCCGTCGCCTGGCCGGCGGGACCGGCGCCGGGTCGGAGTATCGCCGATCCCCGACTCGTGGGGCCTGTCGCCGGTCCTGCTCACAGACGAGGCGCGCGGAGCGGCCGGAGAGCGAGCCCGGATCGGTGCTGCTGGCCGCGCTCTCACCCACCCCGAGCACCTTTCCCGCTGCCCCGCATTCCGCTGGGATCTCCGATGTGGCGCGGGCCGCGCGGAGCACTCTCATGGGCACGCGTGACCCTGACCGACATGCAGTTAGGCGCCACCCTGGAGGGTCTGGCCGAGCAGATCACCGCCGCCCCGCCGGACATCCTGGGCATCTCGGCGACGTTCGGGCAGCACGATCTGATGACCGCGCTGCTGGATGCGGCGTTCGCGCTGCCGGCCCCGCCGATGGTCGTGGTCGGGGGCAGCCTGACCGCCCGCAACGAGGGCCTGCTGCTGGAGCGCTACCCGGATCTGCTGGTCGCCCGGGGCAGCGGCGAGGCCACCGCCGAGGGGCTGCTGGCCCACTGGCACGGCGACCTCGACCGCAGCGAGGTGCCCGGCCTGGGATTCAACGGCGCCGCACGCGGCGGGGCCCTGGCCATCGGCCGGCCACGCCGGACGGCCAAGCCCGTCGCCCGCGAGACCGCCGATGACATCCTGCCCGAGCTCGATCTGCTGCCCGCCACGTTCGAGCACCACGGCGTCGCCCAACTGGAGACCAGCCGGGGCTGCACGAACTTCTGCAGCTTCTGCCCGCGGGGCCACAAGGGCAGCTGGGCCGGCGCCGCCCCGCAGAAGCTGCCGTGGATGCTGGAGCAGATGCGGGCCGTCTTCGACCGCTACCCCGACGTCTCGCGGACGTTGTACCTGGTGGATGAGGAGATCATCGGCCGCGGCGACGGGGCGGTGGAGCGGGTGCTTGAGCTGGCCCGTCTGGTGCACGGTGCCGGCTTCCGGTGGGAGTCCAGCTGCCGTGTCGACCAGGTGGCCGACCTCGGCCGGGATGAGGACTGGCATGTGGAGCGGGCGCAGATGTGGCGCACACTGCTCGCGCGGGGGCTGCGGCGGATGCTGTTCGGTGTCGAGTCCGGCGTCGACTCTGTCCTGGACCGGTTCAACAAGGAGACCAGCGGCGAGCAGAACGCGCTGGCGATCCGGACGCTGTCCGTGCTGGGCATTCCGACCCGCTACACCTACATCACCTTCGATCCGCTGATGAGCCTGGCGGAGCTGAAGGCCACCTACGCCTTCCAGGGCCGCACCGACCTGCTGCTGCGCCCTCAGCCCGGCCTGCCGGCGGTGGAGGTGGTGCGCGGGGTGCGCGATGCCGCGTGGGTCGCCGAGCACGCCGCCGGGCGGCCGCTGCACACCGGGATCTCCTACATGCTGGTGTCCATGGAGTGCCTCGTCGGCGCCGCCTACACCCGCACTGCGGAGCGGGCCGGGCTGACTGGTGAGGTGGAGCCGCTGATGGGGCGGGTGGCGTGCCGGTACGCCGACTGGCGGATCGGGGTGGCCAGTAGCTGGGCGCAGCGGTGGATCGACCGGCACTTCGCGCTGGACTACACCCTCAAGAGCCTGGAGAAGGTCCTCGACGGCGCCCCCCGGCACGCGGTGCGGCAGGCCCGGGTGGTGCTCAAGGACGCCGCGTACGCGGTGCTCGGCGACATGATCGCCGCCATCGAGGGCTTCGCGCCGGGCCGCCCCGGTGCCGGGGAGCTGTCGAGCCGGATCCAGACGGCGCTGGAGGCGCGGGTGGAGGTGCTGCGCGGCCAGATGGCGCCGGTGGTGGACCGGGTCGGGCGGCAGCTGCGCGGCGACCAGGCGGTGATGCTGCGCCGGGAACACCAGCGGTGGGAGTTGGCCGCGGCGTGGTACCTGATCAACGCGGCGGACCCCTGTGGCACGTGAGCGGGTGCCGGTGCCCCGCCGACCGGGCGGGGCACCGGCTGGATCAGGCTCCGGTCTTCTCCGGGATCGGCACCCAGTTGAACTCGTCGCAGAAGCGGGCGTAGGTGACCAGCTTCCAGGCCGCGTACTCCTCCAGCCGGCCCGAGGAGCGCAGCAGGTGCTTGACCCAGGTGTGGGCGATGCGCTCTTCGCGAGTCATGGTCTGGTCGATCTGGTCCAGCATCCGGCAGGCGACGGTGAAGTCGTCGACCGTCAGGGCGCTGAGGTCGATCTCGATGCCGTCGAGGGTGAAGGAGAAGACCAGGCGGGAGGTGGCAAAGCTGGTCTGGCGCTCGCCGAGGAAGGTGGTGTGGCTGGCCAGGGCCTCCTTGAGCCGGTCGCGGTCTTCGACCGGGTAGCCGATGCCCAGGTCGAGGTCGGAGGTTTCCAGGTTCAGCCGGGTGCCGAAGGAGCCGACGTCGCGGGGGGCGTGGCCGGTCCACTGCTCGATCCGGTCCGCGGCGGCGGCCCGCACGCGGTGCAGCCGCTCGTCGTGGGTGCGCATCGCGTTGTAGAAGGCGGTCGCGCGGGCGAACTCGGCGTCGGAGAAGTCGCCGCGGTCGGCCCAGCCCTTCCGCGTGATCGCGGTCAAATCCAGCTCGGTGGCGGGGTGTTGTGTCTGTCACGTCCGGCACCTTAGCCACTCCCGCTCCACTCTCGCCCCTGTTTGTGATGGAAAGAGAAGAAAGAGGTGATCGTTGTGGGTACTGCGTCACCCGGTGTGCCGCGCCGCACGCTGGCCGGCGGACTGCGCGTGCACCCGATCGGGGTCGGCGGCTGGGCCCTGGGCGGGCCCGGCCACAACCTCGGGCTGCCGATGGGGTGGTCCACCGCCGACGACGCCGCCTCCCGCCGCGGCCTGGAGGTGGCCTACGAGCGGGGGGCGAACCTGATCGACACCGCGGACGTGTACGGCCACGGGCACTCCGAGCGGATCATCGGGGACTTCGCCGCCACCGTGCCCCGGGAGAGCCTGGTGCTCTCCAGCAAGGTCGGCTACTTCCGCGGCACCGCGCCACTCTTACCTGCCTGCGGCGATGCGCCGCCAGCTGGAGACCAGCTTGGAGAACCTGCGCACCGACTACCTGGACATCTACTTCTTCCACCACTCCGACTTCGGCCCCGACGACCGCTACCTGGAGCCGGCCGTTGCGCAGATGCGTGCCTTCCAGCGCGAAGGGCTGATCAAGACCATCGGGATGCGCGGCCCGCACCGCTTCGCGACTGAGCGCCTGACCGTCCCCAAGCAGCAGCGCGACGACAAGTACGCCCGGTTCGCGCACCTGGCCGAGGTGATCCGGCCGGACTACCTGGCGGCCCGGTTCAACGCGCTCACCCCGCCCCCGGCCGGCGGGCGGCCGGACATCTTCGCCCTGGCCGCCTCGATGGGGGCGAGCGTGCTGGTCAACAAGCCCCTCGCGCAGGGCCTGCTGACCGGCAAGCACCACCCCGGCCAGCCACCGGTCTTCGGCGTTGGGGACCACCGGCTGCGCAAGGCCTGGTTCACCCCGGGCGCCCTGGCGATCATCCACGACCACCTGGCGCCGCTGCGGGACCGCTTCGGCCACGCGCCCGGGCAGCTGGCCCGCGTCTTCGTGCACTACTGCCTCCACCAGGCCGACCATGCCGCCGTCCTGGTGGGCTTCACCCGCCCCGAACAGACCGCCGAGAACCTCGCTCCCCTCGACGCCGAGCTCACCGCCGACGACCTGGCCTTCATCAGCCAGATCACCGGCCGCCTCCAGCAGGCCCTGGACGCCCACACCGAGGTCTTCGTCGACGAGAAGGGCACCGAGCGATGACCACCGCAGACCGGCAGCTGTCCCTCCTGAACCCCGGCGCCCCGCCCCGCCCGGGCGCCACGGATACCGCGCAGGTGCTGCTGTTCAACACCCAGCACGCCGCCCCGGCCCGCGCCCGCCGCCAGGTGGCGTGGATCGCCGCCCAGGACCGCGCCGACCTGGTCGTCCTCACCGAAGTCAGCTCCACCGCCGGCGGGGGCGCCCTCATCCAGGCCCTCACCGACCACGGATACGCCACCATGCTCGAACCCAGACCCGCCGCCCCGGACTACCGCACCGTGCTGGCCTCCCGCACCGCCACGATGCGCGCGCTGCCCAGCACGGTGGAGTACCTGCCGCACCGCGCGCCGGCCGCCGCCATCACGATCGGCGGCCACACCCTCGGTCTGCTGGGCCTGTACGTGCCCTCCCGCGGACCGAAACAGCGCCGCAACGAGGCCAAGCGCGCCTTCCAGGAGGCGGTCACCGCCGCGCTCCCCGCCCTGGTGAAGGAGTGCGGCGGACTGGTCATCGTCGCCGGCGACCTCAACGTGGTCGAGCCCGGCCACACCCCGCACCACGCGGTGTTCGGGGCGTGGGAGTACGCCTTCTACGACTCCTTCGCCGCCGCCGGCCTGACCGACGCCTTCCGGCACCTGCACCCGCAGGCGGCCGACCACTCCTGGTTCGGCCGCTCCGGGAACGGCTTCCGCTTCGACCACGCCTTCGTCACCACCGGCCACCGCGACCAGATCACCCACTGCGCCTACGACCACACCCCGCGCCGGGAGGGATTGAGCGACCACGCCGCCCTGACCCTGACCGTGCGCCTGACGCCCAGAGAGCAGCCCGCCTGATGAGCTCTGTCGCCCACACTCCGCCCGCCGTCGCGGCCATCCCGCGCCAGCCCGGCCCCGCCGCGCCCCGGCCCACCGTCCCGGTGCACACCGTCGAGGTCCGCACCCACCCGCAGGACGTCCCGGCCCTGCCCGGGCAGGTGATGGACGCCATCGGGCAGGTGGTGCCGGTCGCCGCGGTGGAGCCGATGCCCGGCGGCCTGACCGCGCACCTGGCCGACGGGGCCCGCCTCCGTGTCCTGGCCGGGCCGCCGGCCCAGCCCCGCTCCCGCCCAGCCGGCACCGTTCAGCTCACCGTCCTGCTGGAGGACTCCGGCCGACTGCCCCAGGAGACCGCCGACCGGCTGATGGGCGCGGTGGAGCGGATACCGTTCACGGCACTGGAGTGCGCGGAGCTAGCCGGGCAGATGCCGCTCACCCACCACCTGCCCGAGCACCTGCCCTCCGGCGCCCTGACCGGTATCGCTCCGGTGCTGACCGTCCACCACATGTCGGATTTCCTGGTGCTGGTCGACGCCGTGATGCGGCTGGGCGTGCCGGCCCAGGCCATCACGGTGCTCGACAAGGGCTACCGCTACCTGCACACCGCCCGGGTCGACGCGCATCTGGCCGCGCTGGGGGTGCGGGTGTGGCCGTGGGAGCAGGCCGCCGACGCGCTGGCAGACCACACGCGGCGGGCCCGGGAGATGGGGCTGCGCGGCCTGCTGGTCGACGACGGCGGCTACACCCTGCCGGTGCTGATCGAGCAGCGCCCTGACCTGCTGGATATCTTCTGCGGGCTGGTGGAGCAGACCATGTCCGGCATCACCAAACTCCAGCCCTACGGCGACCGGCTGCCGGTGCCGGTGTTCTCCGTCGCGCAGTCCCAGCTGAAGGCCACGATCGAGCCGTACGGGATCGCGGACGCGGCCTGGCGCAACCTGGTCCGGCTGCTCCCGCAGGAGAAGTTCGAAGGTCAGGCGGCTCTGGTGCTGGGGTTCGGGCGGATCGGCGCCCAGCTCGCCGAGGTGCTGCGCACCCGCCGCATGCGGGTGGCCGTCCACGACCGCTCCACCGCCGCGCTGGTGGCGGCGATGGAGCACGGGTTCACCACCGGCCCGGTAGTCACCGAGCTGCTGGAGGAGCACCGGCCGCTGCTCATCGTCGGCTCCACCGGCCGGACCTCTCTGTCCGGTGAGCACACCGCCTCCCTGCACCGCGACTGCTACCTGGTGTCGGTCACCTCCCGCGACCGGGAGTTCGCGCTGGAGGAGATGCGGCAGGCCGCCACCGCCGTCAGCGACGCCGGCCGGCTGGGGTTCCGTCTCCACCTGCCGCAGCAGATCACCGCCACGGTGATCGCCGACGGCTACCCGATCAACTTCCACTACGCCGAGTCGCTGCCCAACAAGTACGCCGACCTGGTGCTGGCCTCCCTGATCGTCGGCGCGGCCACGCTCGCCGCCGACGGTCACGGCTTCACCGCCGGGCACAACGTGGCGCGCACCGACCAGGTGCTGGAGGGCAGCGGGCTGCTGGAGCGCTACTACACCCGTTTCGGCCCCCAGGAGGGCAGCCGGTGACCGGCGAGCGGCGCTTCGCCCTGGCCGACCTCGGCCTGATCCTGCGCGATGCGCGGACCGGCCCCGGCTACGCGGTCGCCTGCGACCAGGCACCGGAGGGCGCCGACATGGCCGGGTTCCGGCCCCGTACCGAGACCGCGGTGTGGTGGATCCCCTGCTACGGCGTGGCCGAGGCCGCGCAGCGCGCCCTGGCCGCATCCGCCTCACCCTCTGGTGCGGTGGCCTTCCCTGCCCGCCCCGGGGGAGCGGTCCCGCACGAGATCGGGCTGGCACTGGCCTTCGCCGACCACCTCACCGCCTGCCGCGACGGCCGTCCGGTCGGGCCCTGCAGCCCCGGCCTTGCTCCGCCGCCGGTCCCAGACAAGGCGGTGCGGCTGCCGCACCTGGTGTGGGCCGCCCGGCCGCCCCACGGGCATGAGAGGGCCACCGTGGTGTGGGAACTGCTGCCCCGCCTCGCCGCCGAGCAGTGGCTCGGCGCGCCACTCCCCCGCGATCAGGCCTTTTTCGAGGAGCGTCTGACCGGGCTGCTGCACCTGAAGCAGCGCGCCCGCTACGGCCTGCCCTCAGAAGCAGCGTGGCGGCCGCTGGCCGACCTGCTGGCCGGCGGCCGCTACCTGTCCATCCGCCTCGTCTACCAACACCCCGACCTGTTCCACGACCTGCTGACGGAGACCTCTGCGTGAACTCCTGGACCACCGGCGGCGATCTCGCCGCCTCCTACACCGAGCACAGCGAAGACCTGCGCGGCGCCCTGCGGCACGCCCTGGTCACCCGCGCCCTGGCCCACCACCTGCCCGCCCGGCCCCAGCGGATCCTGGACGTTGGCGGCGGCAGCGGCATCCAGGCCCGCGCCCTGGCCGCGCGCGGCCACCACGTCACCATCCTCGACCCCGACCCGGCCATGCTGACCCGCGCCGAACACGCCTGGGCCGCCCGCTCCGAGGACACGGCCGGCACGCTCCGCCTCCTTCACGGCCGCGGCGAGGACGCCCCCCGCCTGGCCGGGACCGGCTGGGACGCGGTGCTGTGCCACGGGGTGCTGATGTATCTGGAGGATCCCGCCCCGCTGGTGGAGGCGCTGGCCGCCTGCACCCGCCCCGGCGGAATGCTCTCGATCCTGGCCAAATCGGCCGAGGCGATGGCGATGCGGCCGGCACTGGAGCGGCGCTGGGCCGACGCCCGCCGCGCGCTGACCGACCAGGCCGAGACCGGCCGGCTGGGCGCGGTCAGCCGCGGCACCCCGCGCGCCGCCCTCCAGGACTGGCTGGCCGACCAGCAGGTGACCACGGTCGCCTGGTACGGGGTGCGGTGCTTCACCGACCACCTCGGTGAGGAGCCGGTCGGCGCCGACTTCGCCGAGATCCTCGACCTGGAATGGGAGGCCGGACGCCGTTCCCCGTACCGGGACATCGCCCGCCTGTTCCACCTGATCGCCCACCGCGAGCCGTGAGGTGACCGCCCCCATGCCCTTCTCGTTGACGCTGCCCGCGGTCGTGGCCACCGCCCGCCGCCACTGCACCGAGCGCTGTTTCGCCTACCACGCGAGCTGGCGCATCTTCCGCCGTGCCGGGCTGAAGGGGCACCCCGGCTGGCACACCGGCTTCTACCGCCGCGCCCTGACCACCCATCCCCTGCCCGCACACGGCCGGGTGCGGGTACTGATCTGCGGCGCCTCGGATGAGGCGATGCTCGCCACCCTGGCCCGCCTCCTGCCCCCCGAGCAGTTGGAGGTGCACCTGATCGACGCCTGCCCCACTCCGCTGCACCTGGCCGCCGCCTATGCCCGCCGGACCGGTATCACGCTCACCACCGGGCTGGACCGCGCCCCGGCCCTGACCGGATGCGCCGGACCGTACGACGTGATCGTCACCGATGGGCTGCTGTCCCTGCTGCCCACCCCCGGCGACCGCGCCGCCCTCCTGGCCCGGCTGGCCGACCTGCTGGCCCCCGGCGGGCTCGTCCTCTACACCGCCCGGATCGCCGGAGCGGCCGGAGTGCTGGAGTACGACCGCATCGGCCGCCGTCTCCAGGCCGCCACCGCCCGCGCCCTGTGGCCGGCGCCCGCCGACCAGCGGCGCGACCTGGCCGGCCAGATCCTCACCCGCCCCTCCCGGCCCAGCCCCTTCGCTGCCCCCGGCCAGGTCCGCGCCGCCTTCACGGCCGTGTTCGGCGACGTGCGCTGCTGCCTGCGCCGCACCCCGCCCACTCTCGCGCTCGCCCTGGCTCCCACCGTGCGCGCTGGGCAGGGCAGTGCCTGCGTCGGCATCGCCGCCCGAGCTCCCCGGAGCCTGCCATGACCTACCCCGCCCCCCGGCTCGCCGCCTACCGTCCCGGCACCGGCCTGGACGACCAGCTCGCCGCCCTCGGCTACGCCTGCATCCACGGCTGGCCCGACCAGCGCCCCATCACCCCCGCCCTGGTCCGCTCCCGGCTCCGCCCGCCCGGCGAGGCGGCCGCCCCCACTCTGCTCGCCACCGTCCACGCCACCGGTGGGGAACTGATCGCGGCCGCGGCACTGCGCCACCCGCCCGCCCCCGGCGGGACCGGGCGCCTGTGGGGCCCGGTGGTCCACCCCGCCCACCAGCGCCGCGGCCTGGGCACCCGGCTCCTTCACACCCTCGCTGAGCCGCTCGCCGCCTTCCCCGGCACCGCGGCCACCGCCGAGATCCCCGCCCAGCGCACCGCTGCCGGCGCCTTCTTCACCCGCCACCGCTGGCAACCCACTGCCGGCGCCACCCTCCTCAAAGCCACCCTGCCCCTGCCGGCGGCGCCCGCCGGCCCCGCCACAGTGGCCCTACGCGCTCCGTGCCCCGGGGAGGACCTGACCGAGCCACTGGGGCTGTTGTACGCCGCCGCCCGGCCCGAGGAACCCGCCCCGGCGGCCACCGGGGCCTGGGACCGCTGGCAAGCCGACGAGCGCTACACCTCCCACTGCCTGACCCTCGCTCACAACCACGACGGCCGCCTCTTGGCCGCCGCCCTGGTCTATCCCTTGGCTCACACCGCCCCCGGCGAGCCGGCCGAAGCCCTCCTCGGCGACCTCCTGCTCCGGCCACCCCTGGCGCCCGACCGGCTCGACACCGGCCGCCGGGCCGCCGCCCACGCCGTGGCGGCCGCCCACCGCCTCGGCGCGGCCACCGCCCGCGCGGTCATCCCCGACCACCACCAGCCGGTCGTCGACTGCCTGACCGCCCTGGGCTTCACCATTACCGCCCCGATCGGCTACTGGCACGCCCCGACCGCAGCCCGAACCTGGCCGCACCGCGCGACCGCGGCCGCCCTGAGGTCTGCTTCCCGCCAGCCGAAGGACGGCACGGCCACCGGGACAGGAGCGAGGAGCGCCGATGAGTAACCCCACCGACCTGCTGGGCAAGCGACGTCTCATTGCCAGACGCATCGGCGCCGCGTTGAGCGCGGCCGTCCTGGTGCTGCTGCACCTGGTGGCGGTGTACCTGGTCGCCCTGGCGTACGCGGCCGGGCACGCCTCCCCGTGGGAGCGGGACGCCGCCGCCCACTCCAGTGTCCCGGCAGGCCTCACCCTGGTGGCTGCCGCCACCTCCGCCCTGCTGACCTGGTCAGGCGTCAAGAGCCGACGGCTGCGTCGAGGGTGGTATGCCCTCCCCGTCGCCCTGGCCGCCGCCGCTCTCCTGCGGCTGACCCTCCTCGCCCCAGACCCCTGACACCTGCAGCACGGCGGGCGCCGCGCCGAGATGACCCCACCACCTCACGACTTGAATCCGAACACGTGACCGGAGTTGCGCCTCTTGGTGGCGTGACAGGCCCGGACGGACCCTCGTTAACCGATCACCTGCACGAACACGCCGCTCTAGGAGACCCCTTTGGCCATCACCCCCAGTGTCATTGGCGCGCATCTGCTGTTCGAACGCGACGGATACATCCTGCTGGGCAAGCGCGTCCCGGACGCGCTCTACGCCCCCGACACCTGGCATGTACCGGCAGGCGGTGTGGAGTACGAGCCCGCCACCGCCGGTGCGGCCCGCGAAGGCTTCGAGGAACTCGCCGTCACCATCCGTGAGAAGGACCTGGAGCTGGTCCACACCGTCCACATGCTCGACCCCGGCGGCGACGGCGTGCCGAAGCTGCAGATGTTCTTCCGCGTCCATGCCTGGCAGGGCAGCCCGTACATCGCCGAGCCGGACAAGTGCTCCGCGCTGGACTGGTTCGCCTGGGACTCGTTGCCAACGCCGCTGGTGGACTACACCCGCACCGCGCTGGACGGCGTCCGGGCCGGCCGCGCCTTCACCGCACTGGGCTGGCCGGCCGCCGAAGCCCCGTACCCGGCTGTCGCGATGCCCACTTCCGCGCCAGTCGAGGAAGGAACTCGGTGACGGTGCGCGAAGGGAGTACAGCGCCCACCGTTCAGGGAACCGGCCGGTGCGAGATCACCAGGCCAAACACCGGGACGGCCATGCCGCAGGACCTACGCAGGTGGGTGATGGCCCAGTGCGGCCAGGCGGTACAGATCACTGATGTGTCCTGGCCGCGGGCCACCTCGCGGGTCTGGCGCGTGTGGCGCGGCGACACCTCCACCGCGGGCTACGTCAAGATCGCCCCGACCGCCCGCCACTTCCAGCGCGAGATCCGCACCTACCGCAGCGCCCTGGCCGGGCTGCGGCCCGGAGGCGCCCCGCTCCTGCTCGCCGACGAGCCGCGGCTGCACGCGCTGATGATCTCCGCCGTGTCCGGCACCCTGGTCCACCATCTGCCTCCCGCCGGCGCCCACGCGCGCGTCATCCACCGCGCGGCGGGGCGACTGCTGCGCCGGCTGCACGACGCGGCGCTGCACGTACCTCAGGCGCGGCGGCAGGCGGACGCCGTCGCGCACCGCGCCGTCACCCGTTCCGCGGTGCACCTGGAGCGGGCAGGGCAGTTGCTCACCCGCGAGCAACGGGAGCTGGTGCACCGCAGCCGGCAGATCGTGGGCGACCTGGCCGACCGGCTGCCGGTGGCCTGGCGTCACGGCGACTTCCGGCCGCGGAACTGGCTGTGGCAGGCCAGCAGCGAGAGCTTGGGCGTGATCGACTTCGAACGGTCCGAGATCGGGATCGCGGTGGCGGATCTCGCCGCCTTGGCAGCCGGCCCGTGGGCGGCCCGGCCCGGGCTGCGGGAAGTGTTCCTCGACGGCTACGGACGCCCGCTGACCGGCGAGGAGGCCCGGGCGCTGCCCGCGTTCACCACGCTGGCCGCCCTGGACGACCTGCAGTGGGCCGAAGCCTGCGGCACCGCGCACGAGGCAGCCCAGGCCCACGACGCACTGGCCCGGCTGGCGGACGCCCACCGGCGAGCCGCCCCCACCGCACGACACCCCCACGCCCGAAGACGCCCGACCTGACCGCCACACCGCCCCCCTGCCCGCACCCGTTCCTCACCTTGCCGGAGGCCTGCCCGTGCACCCCTGCCCACCACCCGCTCCACCCGCCGACGAGAACCACCCCACCCCTGCGGCTTCAAGCTGCCCGGAGGCCGCAGCCGCCAGAGCCGACATGGTGGCCCGCCTGGAAACCGACGGCCAGTTGCACGACCCAATGGTGCGCGCCGCGCTGCTGGCCGTGCGGCGCGAGGTACTGCTGCCACGGGCGTACGTGCGCCGCAACACCCCCGGCGCGCAACCGGGCGTGTGGCAACTGCTGGACGGCACCCACCCCGAGGACCACGCCGAGTGGCTGAAAATGCTCTACGACGGCGGCTCGGTACTCGTCCAACACGACGGCGAAGACCTGGCCGCCCAGCGGCGCGGGACGGTAACCGGCGGGGCAATCACCGGACTGAGCAGCACGGTGGCCATGACCGCCCACACCCTCCAGCGCCTGGAGCTACGGCCAGGACTGCGCTACCTGGAGCTGGGCACCGGCGCGGGGATCACCGCCGCCTTGGCCGCCCACCTCCTCGGCCCCGGCGCGGTGGTCACGGTCGAAGCCGACCCACACCTGGCCACCGCCGCCCGCCGACGGCTCGCCGAGCACGGCCTTCCGGTACGGGTGGTGGCCGGTGACGGTCTGGACGGCTGCGCCGACGGCGGCCCCTACAACCGGATCCTGTCGACGTTCGCCGTCCCCTCCATCCCACCCGCCTGGCTGGAGCAGCTGGCCGAGGGCGGGCGGCTGCTCACCACGATCACCACCGCCTCGCCCGGCTGGCCCGGGGAGTGCCTGGTGCGGCGCACCGGCAACGACTTCGAGGCGGTCCTGGAGGGGCGGGAGTGCGGGCACCGGCCAGTGGCCGGCCACCGCTGGCTCTCCGTCCAAGACCACCGCCACCTGGCGAACCAAGAGCCCGCTCGGCGCCGCACCACCGACGTGCCCCCTCCAGAGACCGACGCGCATGGCTTCTGGCTGGCTTTTTCTTACCTCGCCCCCGGGGTGGTGCGGGACTTCACCGCCGACCACCTCACCCTGATCGCCCCAGGCGACGCCTCCTGGACCCGGGCCGTTCCTGACGGACCCGGCACCTGGCGCATCGAGGAAGGCGGCCGGCGGGAGATCTGGGCCGAGGTCGAGGAGGCCCACCGGCGGTGGGTGCGCGCCGGGCGGCCGGACACGTACCGGCTGGAGTTCTCTGGCGGTCGCCAGCGCGCCGAGGCCGGGCACGGCACGGACACCATCGGCTGGGACCTGCCGACCGGATCGGTCTTGTCGGCGCCGCGGGACGGGGGCCGGGCATGAGCGACAACGAGACCCCCTCCCCCGCCGCGGAAGCACCCGGCGTTCCGCGTCAGCGCGGCGGGGCGTTGCCGCTGCCTCCGGTCTCCATCCCGCCCGGCCCGGACGGTGAGGGCCTCACCGGCGGCATGAAGGAGGCGTACTGGTCGGTGTACGACGGGGCCGCGGCCCAGGCGAGCGTGCGGCAGCTGCTGGGGCGGCTGCCGCGCATCACCGGCCAGGTCGGCGCTCTGGCCTGGCGGGCCGACCCCCGGGCGATGGTGGCGGTGGTGGCGCTGCAGCTGGCGTCCGCGGCCATGGCGGCCTTCGGACTGATGGCGTCGGTGGCCGTGCTCCAGGAGCTCTTCGCCCACGGACCCACTCCGGAGCGGGTGCGCGCCGCCGCTCCCCAGCTGCTGGTGGTGGTGGCGTTCTTCGCCGCCCGCGGGCTGCTGGAGAGCGGGGTCGCTCTCGGCCAGGCCCGGCTGACGCCGAAGATCCGCACCGCGCTGGAGGCGGAGTTTCTGTCCCTGACCGCGCGGGTGCGGCTGGAGATCATCGACGACGCCGACTGGCACGACGAGGTCTACCGGGCCTATGACCGGGGTCTGTTCTACGCCCGGCAGATCGTCGGCCAGGTCGTCTCCCTGGCCTCCGCGTCCCTGGGCCTGCTGGGCACCGCCTCGGTGCTGGCCGTGCTGCATCCGGTGCTGCTGCCGCTGTTGCTGCTGTCGGTGGTGCCGGTTGGTGCGGCCGCCATCCGCGCCTCCCGCGCCCGGTTCGTCTCCTTCAAGCGGTGGAACGCCATGCAGCGCCGGGTGCGGCTCTTCTCCTGGCTGCTGCTGGACCGCGACACGGCCGCCGAGCTGCGCTCGGACACCGCCGCCCCGGCCCTGCTGGCCGAACACCACCGCATCACGGGCCTCATCGCCGCCGAGGACACCCGTCTGGGCACCGGCGCCGCCGTCACCAACCTGCTCGGCCGGGCCCTGGGCGGGATGGGCACCGGCCTGACCTACCTCGCGCTCGGCGCCATGCTGATCGCCGGCTGGCTCCCTCTGGCCGCCGGCGCCGGGGCGGCCCTGGCCATCCAGACCGGCCAGCGGGCCCTGACCCGGCTGGTCGACGTCGCCCACCTGGTCTACGAGCACGCCCTGTGGGTCGACGACCTACTGTCCACGGTGGAGCGCTGCCGTGCCCTGCTGCCCCGCCGTACCGGCCGGCTGGCACCCCCTGCCGTGCGGGAGATCACCCTTACCGACGTCTCCTACACCTACCCCGGCAAGGACACCCCCGCGCTGAATGGCGTCTCGATGACCCTGCGGGCCGGCCAGACCGTGGCATTCGTCGGCGCCAACGGCTCGGGCAAGTCCACCTGCTCCCGCCTGATCGCCGGGCTCTACAACCCCAGCGAGGGCACCATCGACTGGGACGGCACCGACGTGAGGGAGCTGGACGCCGAGTCCCTCCAGGCCCGCGTCGCCGCCGTCCTGCAGGACCCGGTGCGCTTCCCCTTCTCCGCCCTGGCCAACATCACCGTCTCGCGCGGCACCCTCACCGACGCCGACCCCGAGCGCGCCCACACCGCCGCCGTCGCCTCCGGCGCCGACCAGGTCATCGCCGCCCTCCCCGGCACCTGGACCGCGCTGCTGTCCAAACGCTTCAAGGACGGCCAGGAACTCTCAGCCGGCCAATGGGCGAAAATCGCCGTCGCCCGCGGCCTGTACAAGGACGCCCCCGTCCTGCTGCTGGACGAGCCCACCGCCAGCATGGACCCCCGCGCCGAACACGCCGTCTACCAAGCCGTCCTCCACGGCCGGCGGCACCCGGGCCGCATCACCGTCCTCATCTCCCACCGCCTGGCCTCGGTGGTCGACTGCGACCACATCTACGTCTTCGACGGCGGCCGGATCACTGAATCCGGCACCCACCACGAGCTGATGGCGCTGGGCGGCGAGTACGCCCAAATGTTCGCCCTCCAAGCCGCCGCCTACCAGACCGAAGCCTCTGCCGCCGACCACCGCTGACCATCTCTCGCCTGGGCCTGGTTCTGGGAGCGGCCAGTGGTCAGGGCAGGTCGTACTGAACCGCCCCGGGACCGGCAGCGCCTGCCGGAAGCTGCCCGGCCCGCGGGGAGTTCGGCTCACGCCTTCGGGCGTGGGGACGAGCTGGGAAACGTGCTCGCACGTCACGGCCTGGTCGGCTCGATGGGCCGAGGCGGTGCGGCCGGCGACAATGCGGCCGTGGAGAGCTTCTTCGCACTGTTGCAGAAGAAGGTCCTCGGCCGCCGCACCTGGCGCACCCGGCACGAACTGTGGATTGCGATCGCGACCTGGAGCGAACGCACCTACCACCGCCGACGGCGCCGGAAACGCCCGGCCCGATTGCCCCCGCCGAGTACAGAACCATCAGGACCCCACCCGCGGCGCTCGCTGCGTAAACCCCGACTGTCGCCCGATCATGCAGCAGCCCCTCACGCGCCGTTGTGAACTCGCCGAGCGAGACGATGTCGTGCTTGTGGCTATTGGTGACAGGATATTTACGAGTTGGTGCGTGATAGCGGGTGAGGCGTCGTGCCAGGCAGGTGGCATGATCCGGCTGTGGCGATCACGGTCAATCGGGCGGTGCTGACGCACCAGCTGTTCACGGGGATCACTCGGCGCCACCTCACGCGCCTCGTTGAAGAGCTGGCAGTGCCGTGGCAGGCCGCTGTGGAGGGGCGCCGCCACGAAGCCCGAGGCGGAGCCCGGACGCGGGCCGCGGGTGCCGGCGCCCGCCACCAGCTGGTCTTCGTCGACCGGCTGGTGGCCACCCTGATCCATCTGCGACACGATCTGCCGCACTCGGTGCTGGGCCTGCTGTTCGGCGTGGACCGCTTCACCATCACCCGGGCCATCGGCGAGATCCGCGCCCTCCTGGCCGAGCGGGGGTGCGCGGTCCCCGACCGCCCCGGCCTGCGCCTTCGGACCCTGACGGACGTGTTCGCCTACGCCCAGGCCGAAGGCGTCGAGCTGCGGCTGGACGCCACCGAGATTCAGGTCCGCCGGCCGCCGGCCAACCGCGGCGGACGGCGCGCGTTCGTCTCCGGCAAGAAGAAGCAGAACACCATGAAGGCCACCGTCATCGCCGACCGGCGTGGCCGCACGCTGTGGACCGATGCCCTGCGACCTGGACGTATGCACGATGCCACGGCTGCCCGCAGCGAGGGCATCGCCGTGTGCTTCCAGCACTTCCCCGACGTCGAGGTCCTCCTGGACGACGGCTACCTCGGCCTGAGCCGCGACCACCGCGGCCAGGCGATCACACCGCCCAGAAAGCCCAGGCCGGGAGCACTGCCCGGCAGAGTCCAGCAATGGGAACGCGACCGCCACGGGCACTCCTCCGACCGCATCACCGTCGAACACGCCCTCGCCGACCACAAACGCTGGAAGCAACTGATGCGCTGGACCCACCACCGCGACTGGCTGCCAGACACCTACCGCGCCATCGCCAGCCTCGTATCCGACCGCACCACCAACGCCTGAAGACAGGCCACGACCAGGCCAAACACGGCCCACTCGCTATCACGCACCAACTCGTTACAAGCCATCTCATTTGGTGAGTCGGCGGTAGCAGATGAGGGTGCAGGCGATGCTGGTGAAGGCGAGGAAGTGGCTGGCCTTGCGTTCGTAGCGGCGGTGGAGGCGACGGCAGCCGGCCAGCCAGGACACTGTTCGCTCCACCACCCAGCGGTGGCGGCCCAGCCGGGTGGAGGAATCGACGCCCTTGCGGGCGATGCGGTGGCGGATGCCGCGGCGACTGAGCCATCGGCGCAGGTGGGCGTAGTCGTAGCCCTTGTCTCCGTAGAGCCTGCCGGGCCTGCGGCGGGACCGGATGGGTGGGATACCGCGCACGAGCGGGACGAGGGCCTGGCTGTCGTGGGTGTTGGCCCCGGAGATTCCGACTGAGAGGGGCAGACCATTCCGGTCGGTGATCAAGTGGATCTTCGAGCCGTACTTGCCTCGATCGACAGGATTCGGGCCGGTCAGCTCCCCCTTTTCAGGGCTCGCATGTTCACCGAGTCGATCGCGCAGCGGGTCCAGTCCAGCTCGCCGCGGGCGCCGAGTTCGTCCAGCACCAGGCGGTGCAGCCTGGCCCACACCCGCGCCTGGGTCCACTCGGCGAACCGCCGGTGCGCGGTTGCCCCGGACGGCCCGAACGACGCGGACGGCAGCTGCTGCCAGGTACATCCCGAGGTGGCCACGAAGATGATCGCGGCCAGCACCTCCCGGTCACCGTGCCGGCGGCGGCCGCCGCCCTGCGGTCGTGTCGGAGCAGGCGGTACCACCCGCTGGAACAGCTCCCACAGCTCATCCGGCACCAGTCGTTCCACGATCGTCACGCCCGCAGACTACCGACTACGCCAAATGAGATGGCTTGTTATTCGGTCTTGACCCGCCAGTACGGCTCGCTGTTACATGCCTCCCATGTTCCGGAAAGAGCTTGCTCCGTCCCCTCGTGGCGCAAGAGCGGTCGAGTTGCACTTGGTCGAGTTGTCGAGGATGCAGAGGGCTCTCGACGGAGCGGGGGACGTCCGGCAAACCGATGCCGCACTGGCGGCGGACATCATGCGGCAGTTGTGGGCGTTCTGCCGTGGGATCACGGACCCCGCCGTGGTTCGGTCCTTGGAGGCGATGCCGGAGTACCGCACTGTGCGCGCGGCCCTGTCAGGCCACTGGGCCGCACATCTGCGCCAGGAGGAGGCGGCCGCGAGTCGCCGGGTGCTGTCCGACCCCCTGCGCACCGGTCTCGGGGACACCTCGATGCTCGCGCTGGAGGACTACCGGGGGACGACGGGGGAGTTGGCACTGTTGCGCCGCCGGCCCGCCGTCCGCGCTGCGGTGGTCGGTTGCGGTCCTTATCCCGAGACGCTCGTGGCCCTTCAGACAAGCGGTCTGGCGCGGCGGGCCGTGGTCGGCGTGGACCGGCACGCCGAGACGGTCGCGCTGGCCACCGCAATGGCGGATCGGTTCTGCGCTCCGGAACCCCACGCGCGGATCGTGTGCGAGGATGCCGCCGCCGTCGACTACTCCGGCTACGACTTGGTCGTTGTGGCCAACGGCCTGGTGGGCAAGGCCCGACTGTTGGACCGGATCCACCGGACCGCGCCGATCGGGGTGCGCGTGCTGATGCGCAGCCCCATCCTCATGGGTCGACTGTTCTACGAGCACGTCCAACCCGATCTGCGCCCGGGCTGGACGGTCACTGGCCGCTACCTCGGAACCCCGTTGAGTGAAACCCTGCTCCTGGAGAGAGGTGAGCACGCGTGACACCCAGTGTGACCGAGGCATTCATCCGTCAGGCCCGCAGCGCTCCCGGCGCCGACGCCGTCGTCGACGGAGCCGACCGGCTCACCTACGGTCAACTCCTGGACGCCGCCCGCGCCCTCGCGGCCAGGCTGGGAAGCGGCCCGGAACAGGGCGTTCCCGTGGCCATCTGCCTGAACCGTTCCCCATCGCTCGTGACGGCCGTTCTGGGTACGCTGCTGGCCGGTCGACCGTACGTACCGCTCGACCCCGCCTATCCGGACGCGCGGCTGCGCCACATGCTGGCGGACTCCGGAGCCCGGGTGGTGCTGTGCGACCGTCGCACTGCGGAGGAGGTGCCCGCCCTCGCCTCGGCCGGTGAGCAGGTCCGGCTCCTGCACCTGGACGACGCCGAGCGGCCCGCAGCCGACGAGGACCCCGCCCTGCCCCAGGTTCGGCCCGACGACCTCGCGTACATCCTCTACACCTCGGGTTCCACCGGCCTGCCCAAGGGCGTCGCCATGGCGCACGGCTCGCTGTCCCGGCTCATCGACTGGCACGCACGCACCGACGAGCCGCAAGACGGCCTCGCCACCGCTCAGTTCGCCCCGATCAGCTTCGACGTCTCCTTCCAGGAGATCTTCGCCACCCTCTGTACCGGCGGCACACTCGTACTGGTGGACGTGGAGTCCCGACGCGACCCGGACCGGTTGTTGGCGCTGCTGACCCGGCACAGGGTCACCCGCCTCTTCCTCCCGGCCGCCGCACTCCACCAGATCGCCCAGCGCGGCATACGGCAGAACGAGCAGCCCGCCCTGCGCGACATCGTGTGCGCCGGGGAGCAGCTCCAGGTCACCCAGGCTGTGGTGGACTGGCTGCGCGCCATGCCCGGCTGCCGGCTGCACAACCACTACGGGCCGACCGAGTCCCACGTCGTCACCGCGCACGTCCTCACCGGCGACCCGGACCGGTGGCCGCGACTGCCTCCGATCGGGACGCCGCTGCCGCACGTGGAGACGCGGCTCCTCGATTCCGCGGGCCGACCGGTACCGGACGGCGAGCCCGGGGAGCTCCACCTCGGCGGCCCTTGCCTGGCCACGGGCTACCTCGGGCGTCCCGACCTGACGGCGGAGCGCTTCGGGGTCGCCGCCGACGGGACCGGGCGGTGGTACCGGACCGGCGATCTGGCGCGCCGGCTTCCGGGGGGAGTGTTGGAGTACCTCGGCCGCAACGACCGGCAGGTCAAGATCCGCGGCCACCGCGTCGAGGTGGGGGAGGTCGAACTGGCCCTGACCGCCCACCGGGACGTCGCCGAGTGTTGTGTCGTGACCACGACCGACCAGGCCGGCCAGCAACAGTTGGCGGCCTACCTCGTGCCGGCACCCGGATCAGCGGAGTACGGCACGGCGGAGCCCGTGACGCTGCGCTTCGTACCGAAGTGGCATCACCACCTGAGCGAGCGGCTTCCGGAGTTCATGGTTCCCACCACCTACGTGGTGATGGACCGGCTGCCGCTGACGCCCAGCGGCAAGGTCGACCGGGCGGCCCTGCCCGCGCCCTCCACTGCACGTCCGGCCCTGGCGGTGCCGTTCGTGGCCCCGTCGACCGAGAGGCAGGAACTCATCGCCGCAATCTGGCGGGAGACGCTCCAGCTCGACGAGGTCGGGCTGGACGACAACTTCTTCGACCTGGGCGGAAACTCGTTGCTGGTCACCCACTTGCACACCCGGCTGACCGACGCGATCGGCCGGCGCTTCCCCCTGGTCGCGGCCTTCGACCACCCCACCATCCGTTCCCTGGCAGAGTACCTCGATCACAACGCGGCCGGATCGGCCCGCAAGCGGCCGGCCCAGCGCCGATCCCGTCGTGAGCGGCCCGTCAGGCGTGGCTCCGCCGTCGTGAAGAAAGACACCAGCGCATGAACGACCATCCGTCGCCCGCCCCGGACACCGCCCATGGTGTCGAAGCCGCAGCGGACGCCTCGGACATCGCCGTCATCGGTCTCGGCTGCCGTTTCCCGGGTGCCCCCGATCCGCAGACGTACTGGCGGAACCTCGCCGACGGCGTCGAGTCGGTCGAGGTCGCTTCCGCCGGACCGGGCGGAAGCGACCAGCAGGTGCGCGCCGCCGCCGTACTGGACCAAGTGGAGGAGTTCGACGCTTCCTTCTTCGGATACAGCGCACGGGAAGCCGAACTGCTGGACCCGCAGCACCGGGTCTTCCTCGAATGCGCCTGGGAGGCGATCGAGGACGCCGGCTACCATCCCGGTGGCCTGCAGGGGCCGGTGGGCGTCTACGGCGGTTGCGGGCTCAGCACCTACATGATCAACCACGTCCATCCCACCCGTGGTTCGCGCAGCGACAGCAACTTCCTCGACTCGATGGCGGACCTCCAGATCGCGGTCGCCGCCGACCGTGACTACCTCGCCTCCCGAGTCTCGTACAAGCTCGACCTCACCGGCCCCGCTGTCGCCGTGCAGGCGGCCTGTGCCACCTCGCTCTACGCGGTCCACCTGGCCTGTCAGGCACTGCTGAACGGCGAGTGCGACGCGGCGCTGGCCGGCGCCGTCAGCATCCCGGTTCCCCAGATCGAGGAGTACGCGTACGAACCGGGCATGGTGTTCTCGCCCGACGGCCACTGCCGGGCGTTCGACGAGGACGCCGAGGGAACGGTCTTCGGCAGTGGTGCCGGTGTGGTCCTGCTCAAGCCGCTGCGCGAGGCGCTGGCGGACGGCGACAGCGTCTACGCGGTGATCAAAGGTTCCGCGATCAACAACGACGGCGGTCGCAAGGTGGGCTACACCGCCCCGAGCATCCAGGGCCAGGCCGCCGTGATCGACGCCGCACTCGACGTGGCCGGCGTCGACCCGCACACCATCGGATACGTCGAGGCGCACGGCACCGGGACGACCCTCGGCGACCCGATCGAGGTCGCCGCCCTGACCCAGGCCTACGGGACGGAACCCGACACGCATCGCTGCGGGATCGGCACCGTCAAGACCAATATCGGGCACCTCGGTTGGGCCGCCGGTATGGCGGGCCTGATCAAGACGGTGTTGGCCCTGCACCACCGACAGATCCCGCCGACGCTCAACTTCCGCCGCCCCAACCCCCGGATCGGGTTCGAGGACACCCCCTTCCACGTGGTCACCGAGCTCACCCAATGGCCAGCCGGAGCGGACGCGCCCCGGCGCGCTGGAGTGAGCGCCTTCGGTCTCGGAGGCGCCAACGCCCACATCGTCCTGGAGGAAGCCCCCGAGCGACCCGCGAGCGACGCGACCGCGCCGGCCGCACGGCTGCTTCCGCTGAGTGCCGCCACCCCCGAGGCGCTCACCGAGCTCGTGGGTCGGTTTCGCGACCGTCTGACGGCTGAACCGGAGACCCCCTTCGAGGAGTTCGCGGCCACCGCGGCCCTGGGCCGTCGCCATCTCCCGCACCGGCTGGCCGTCGTCGCCGACGACACGGAGCGAGCCCTGGCCAGGCTCGCCGAGCGGGCCGAGGACGGGCCGGAGTTCACCGCCGGTCCCGGGGGACGTGCCGTACAGCGGGTCGCCGCGCTCTTCAGCGGCCAGGGCGGCGAGTACCTGACCATGGGCCGTGGACTCTACGAGACCGAGCCCGTCTTCCGAGAAGCACTGGACGCGTGCGACCAGGTCCTGGCGGAGTACCTCGGTTCCTCCGTCGCGGAGTTCCTGTACACGACCCAGGAGATCGGGGCCATCCCCCGAATCGCCCACGCCCAGCCGCTGGTCTTCGCCCTTCAGACGGCGCTGTTCCGGCTCTGGGAGTCCTGGGGCGTCGCCCCGACCGTGATGATGGGCCACAGCCTGGGCGAGTACGCGGCGGCGTGGGCCGCCGGCGTCTTCTCCCTGGAGGACGGCCTACGCTTGGTCGCCGAGCGCGGCAAGCTGCTCCAGGGCCTCCCGGAGAACGGCTCGATGGCGGCCGTACTGGCCGGTGAGAGCACCGTGGTGGAACTGCTGCGCCAGGCCGATGGGGTCTCCGTCGCGGCGGTCAACGGGTCGGCCAACACGGTGATATCGGGCCGCTCCGAGGCGGTGGCGGCCACGTGCGAGCAGTTGCGCGAGCACGGGCTGGAAGTCAAGGAACTGCGGATCACCCGGGCTGGGCACTCGGAACTGATGGACCCGGTGCTCGACGCGTTCGAGCAGGTGGTGCGGACGGTCTCACTCCACGAGCCGCGACATCTGCTGCTGTCCAATCTGACCGGTGCCCCGGTGGGCGCCGAGGTCACGGACCCCGTCTACTGGCGCCGCCACCTGCGGGAACCCGTGCGCTTCCTGGACGGGCTGACCACGCTGGCCGGTCTCGGCGTCGACGCCGCGATCGAGATAGGGGCCACTCCCGTACTGACCGGCGTCGCCGCCGCGGCCCTGCCGGACAGCCGGGTGCTCTGGCTGCCGTCCCTGCGCCCCGGGAGCGACGACCGGTCCGAGATCCTGGCCAGCCTCGGCGCGCTGTACGAGCGCGGCGCGGACGTGGAGTGGGGCGCCGTGTACCGCGAGCCCTTCCGGCGCAGGCGTCTGCCGACGTATCCGTTCCAGCGGCAACGTCACTGGATCGAGGCCCCTGCCGCGCGCTCCGCCAGCCGTGCCGCCACCGTCGTCGCACCCGCGTGGGAGGACTGGCTGTACGAGGTCACATGGCAGTCGGCGCAGGCGCCTGCCGACCCCGTCGACCTGACCGGGCTCTGGCTGCTGTGCGGCGGTCCGGACCCCGTCTCCGACGCCCTGGCCGAACACATCCGGCAGGCGGGCGGCCGGGTGGCACAGGCCACCGCCGACGCCGTGGACTTCGGTGCGCGTGCCGAGGTCGCCGGGCTGCTGGACCGGCAGACCGAGCCGCCGCGCGCGGTGATCAACCTCCTGGCGCTGGACCCGCGATACCCGGTCCGCTCCGTGGGCGCGGGCACCCTGCACCTGTTCCAGGAACTGGCCGAGCGGGACATGACCCCGACGCGGATGTGGCTGGCCACTCGCGGCGCCCAGGCGGCCGACGGCAACGTGACCGAGACAGGGGCCGCGCATGCCGCCCTCTGGGGCATGGCACGGACCGCCGCGATCGAGCACCCTGATCTGAACTGCACCCGGGTGGACCTGGATCCGGCGGCGGAACCGGCCGCCGACGCCGCGGCGATGCTGCGGGAACTGGCCGCCGACACCACCGAAAGCGAAGTCGCGGTCCGCGGCGGGCAGCGGTACGTGCCTCGCCTCGTGTCCCGACCGCAGGCGGCGGCTGCCGCACCGGGCCGCGCCATTGCGGGGAACGGCACCTATCTGGTCACCGGCGGCCTGCGCGGAGTCGGCCTGCTCGCTGCCGAGCGGCTGGCCGAAGCAGGGGCCGGACGCCTCGTCCTGGTGGGCCGCAGCGCACCCGACAGCGCGGCGCAGGCCGTGCTCGAGCGGCTGCGCGAGCGCGGCCTCGACGTTGAGGTGATCAACGCGGACGTCTCCGACGCCAGGCAGGTACGGGAGGCGCTCGGTCGGGCGGCGACCGCCGACCGGCCGCTGCGGGGCATCGTCCACGCGGCCGGCGTCCTGGACGATGCCACTCTCGGCCAGTTGGATTGGGACCGCTTCGAGAAGGTCCTCGCCCCCAAGGCGTACGGGGCTTGGCACCTGCACGGGATCACCGCCGAGCGCGGCGATCCCGTGGAACTGTTCGTCCTGTTCTCCTCCACCACCGGTCTCATCGGCAATTCCGGGCAGGCCAACCACGCGGCGGCCAACGCCTGCCTCGACGCACTGGCCCACCACCGGCGCGCCGCCGGGCTGCCCGCCACCACGGTCAACTGGGGAGCCTGGTCGGACACCGGCTTCCTGGCCGGCCGACCGGACACCCTGGAGAAGCTGGCCCGCATCGGCATGGGCGGCATCGACCGCGTCGCCGGGGCGGCCCTCATCGACCGGGTGCTGCACACTGCGGAGACCCGGGTCGTCGTCGCACCCGTGGACTGGCCCGTCTTCCTGGACCGCCACCACCTCGACGGGTGCGGTTTCTTCTCGACCCTGACGGCGCCGGCCCCCGCTGCTCGTCCCGCCGACGGGGACCTGGCCGAAAGGCTCGGGCACTGTACGCCCGAAGAACGGATCGGGCTGATCGGTCGGGAAGTCCGGCGACAGGTGGAGCGGGTCCTCGGAGCCGGCGTCGCGGACGAGGCGGACGCCGACCGCCCGCTGGTGGAGTTCGGCATGGACTCGCTGTCCTCGATCCAGATCCGCAACGGCCTCCAGCGCCGCCTGCGACAGCCGCTGCCGGCCAACTTGTGTTTCCAGTACCCGACGGCCGATCGGTTGACCGAGTTCCTGTCCGGGCTCCCGTATCCGGCCACCGGCTCCACGGACCCCGGCACGGTCCCTGCCGCGGTGACCGGCCGCCCGGCTGCGCCGCCCGCGGCATCGGGCACCGGTTCGTTCGCCGGTGAGGTGCGCAGGGTCTCCCTACAACAGTCCCGCTGGTTGAAGTTGCTGTCGATCGGCTACGGACGCCTGCTGGTCCCGATCCTCTTCGAGACAACCCTCGACCGGCGGGCCCTGAGGACCGCGCTCACCGCAGTCGCGGACCGCCACGACGTCTTGCGCTGGCGGTTCGAGGAGGGCAAGGCCGTGGTCGTCGGGCTCGAAGAGGTGCTGCCGGACGACGCCGCACTCTTCGTCGACCTGCGGGACCTGACCTCCGAGGAGCGGGCTGAGGCCGTCACCCGGCACGCCGAGCGCATCCGCGCGGACATGCCGGACCCGGCCGTCCGGGTGCCCTGGACGGTGACCTGCCTGGAGCTGTCCGACACCTCCTTCCTCGTTGTTCTGGGGCTTCAGCACCTGGAGTTCGACGGTGTGTCGGTGTCGGTGTTCACCGACGACCTGCGCACCGCTTATCTGGCCGCGGTGCGGGGCGAAACGGCCTTCACCGAAGCCGCCCCCCGCTATGCCGACTTCATCGCCTGGCAGTCCGCGTACTTGGAGGGGCCCGTCAAGGAGGACCGGGCGTTCTTCACCGGCCTCTACACAGACAGCCCCGGGCCAACCATGCTGCCGAACGCCGACAACACGGCCGTCTCCCGCGACGAACTCGTCGTGACACGCGGCTACGAATCCGCCCGGCTGACGCCGACCGTGGACGAGGCGCTCTGGCCCGACCTGGTCGCGGTCGCCGGACGCACCGGGGTCTCCCCGTTCTCCCTGTTGACCGCCGTCTACGCACGGCTCGTCAGTCGGATCACCGGCCAGGGCGACGTCACGCTGGGCACCATCGTCACCGGACGTCCGGAGGAGGCCTTCGCCCGGACGGTCGGACCCTTCGTCGCGCCCTTCCCCGTGTCCATACGGACCACCGGCCGCTCGGTGGGCGAGATAGCCGAGCAGTGCACCCGGACCATCGCCGCCATCAACGGGCGCTGTGCCTACCCGCCGGCCGACCTGGTGCGCCACGTGCCGCCGTTCATCGGGTTGCCGGAGGACACATACTTCACCGACCCGTTCATCATGTTCAACAACTACCAGCGTGAGGAGCGCTCCGAGGAACTCCGTGTCGAGGTGCTCGAATGCCTCGCACCGCTGAGCGAGCAGGAGCTCTCGGGCCTCGACGCCCCCACGCTCGTGGAGATCGCGGGTCTGTTCCTGATCATCGACATCTGGCAGGACGAGCCTCGATTCAACTTCTGGTACCACCTGCACCGTTTCTCTCGGGAACAAGTGGCCACCTGGGCCGACTGGTACCTCGCCGAGCTGAGCACGGCGCTGGATGAGCTGTGAACGAACCCACTCGCCATCCCGTTTCAGGAGAGGAACGTTCCGTGACCGACCGACGCAACCGAACCATCGTCCTGGGCGGAGTGGGCGGCGATTCGCACTCCGTCGGCCTGATCGTCCTGTGCCGGGCCCTCGAACAGGCCGGGTTCACCGTCGACTTCCTGTCGACCCAGAACACCACGGCCCAGCTGTGCGAACGGGTCCGCGGCGCGGACGCCGTCCTGGTGTCCAACATGGACGGGCACGCCGCGTACTACCTGCGCGACCTGTACGAGATGCGGCTGTTGCACGGTGCCGAGGACGCCGTCTGGTACCTCGGCGGAAACCCCTCCTTGACCGACGACGAGGCCGCCGTCGACGAGCTGTACGCGCTCGGTTTCCAGCGGGTCTTCCTCGGATACGTCGACCCGGCCCATGTCGTCTCCTGCCTCGACGAGGACCTGGCCGCACGCGCCGCGACTCCGGCCACCGCCGCGGTACGCCGTGACAGGCGCGGCCGGGTCGGTGCCCCGCCGCCCCCGCTGGACCTCGGCTCCTTCGAGGAGCAGCGCGAGGAGGTGCTCGCCCAGTGGCACACCGGGCACCAGGCGCTGAGCTTGGAGGAGAGCGCCGTTGCCTGCGCGGCCCGCGCCAATCTCGCCGCGGCGCAGGACCGGGCGGAGCGGGAGGTGCGGGTGCTCATCCACCCCCGGACCGGGGTCGCCGACGTCGCCGAGCAGACCGAGCTCTTCCGCGTACTTCACGAAGCCGGCGCGGACGTCCTTTCCTTCCAGATCGACTCGCTCACCCGCAACAACCTCCACGACCAGGTGGAGCTGTTACTCAAGGAGTCGAGTGCGCGGCTGGACAGCTTCCACGGGCTGAACGGCTTCCCGCTCGTCAACCACGGGGTCGCCGCAGGGCGCACCATCACAGCCCACTTCCCCGACACCCCGTTCCAGGTCCGCCACTCCACCCGCGATCCGCGGCTGCTGGCCGAGATCACCTACGCCTCGGGGGTGACCGCCTTCGAGGGCGGTGCGCTCACGTACAACCTGCCGTACTACCGCGACTACTCGCCGCGCCACTCGGTGCCGCGTTGGATGTACGTGGACCGGCTGACCGGCCTCTACCACGAGCGCTTCGGCATCACCATCGACCGGGAGTTCTTCGGCGTCCTGACCGCCGCCATGGTCCCGGCCTGCATCGCTGTCGTGTCGTGTGTGCTGGAGGCCCTGCTCGCGGCCGAGGCCGGCGTGAAGTCCGTGTCCCTCGGCTACGCGGAGCAGGGCAACCGCGCCCAGGACATCGGGGCCATCCGGGCCCTGCGTCGGGTCGGGCGCCGGTACCTGGACCGACACGGCCACGAGGACGTCGCGGTGTACTCGGTCTTCCACCAATACATGGCCGCGTTCCCCGGCGACGCGGAGAAGTCCAGCGCCCTGCTGCGCGGCTCGGCCGTCACCGCGAGGCTGAGCGGGGCCACCCGCCTCATGCTGAAGACGGCCGTGGAGTCCAGCCGGATTCCGTCCGCCGACAACAACGCGGAGGGTCTGTTCCTCGTCAAGTCCGCCCTCGAAGGGCCCGGCGCGCCACCGGTGCCGCCGGAGGCGGACGCCGAGGAGGAACTGATCGTTCAGGAATCCTCCGCGATCCTCGACGCGATCCTCGCGCAGGACGCCGCCGACCTCGGCGAGCGGGTCGCGCTCGCCGTCGAGCGGGGCCTCCTCGACGTGCCGTTCTCACCCAACCTGTGGAACGCCGGCCGAGCCATGTCCGTGCGCGACTGCACCGGTGCGGTGCGCTTCGCCGAGATCGGCGCGATTCCTCTTCCGGAGCCGGTCCGTCGCTTCCACGAGCAGGCCATGCGCAGCCGGCTGGAGCGCGACCGCGCCGACCTCGACGTACTGATCGAGCGCGACGTGCTGCGCACCGCCCGTGGCGAGTTCGACACCTGGCCCCTGACCGACTGAGTCACCACCGGCCAGCCCTGTCATCGACCGACCAACCACCCGAGAGGTTTCCCGGCCATGTACCGACTTCCCGAAGATGCCTCGGCCGCTCTGCTGACCCGCGAGATCCCCGCGGACCAACCGCTGGACGCCTGGCCCACCCGCGCCCCGTCCGGGACCGGTGAGGCGCTGGACGCCGCCTGCGCCCACATCGCCCACGAGATCCGCGAGAACCAGGGCTGGCTCATGGTGGACACCGGCCTCGCCGGCCTCGGCGACGAGTTGCTGTGCAGCGCCGTGTGGAACCTGTTCACCACGCTCAGCCGACCCGTGCCGCAGTACCGCACCGGTGAGCTCTTCTACCCCGTCGAGGTCAGCGGCGCGCCCGCCCTCGCGTCCAGCCACTACTCCTCGTCCAACCTCACCGGTGGCTTCCACACCGACGGCACCCTCCTCGACGTGGCACCGCACGTGGCGATGCTGGCGAGCCTGTCCGCGGCGGACGAGGGCGGGGAGACCGTCCTCGTCGACGCCGTCCGGCTCGTGGAGGTGCTCACCGAACGCGCCCCCGAGCATCTTCCCCCGCTGGAGGAGGTGCAGCCGTTCCACTCCGGCGACAGCGCCGAGGACCCGGTGATGCTGCACCCGATCCTGTCTCGTTCCGGGTCCCGGTTGGAGGTGCACTACCTGCGCCGCTACATCGAGCAGGGCCACGCCCTCCAGGGCCGGGCGATGGACGACAAGCTCGTGGCGGCCCTGGACGTCTGGGACGAGTTCATTGCCGACCCCCTGCTCCAGACCCCCGTCCTGATCGACCGTGGGCAGGTCCTACTGTGGGACAACTTCCGGTTCGTCCACGGCCGTACGCCCTTCACCGAGCACCGGAGCCGCCGCCGGCTGCGCCGCGCCTACGGGCTCTTCCCCGCCGCCTAGCGCCAACCGCTCCACCCAGAAAGAGGAGAACCCCGATGTACCACACAGGGGCTCAGCACACCGTCGGGAGCGGAGATTCCGACGCCGGTCCCCTGCTGCTCGTGGGCTCCGGATCGCCCGGTTTCCGGGAGTACGCGTTCCGGGAGATCGCCGCGTCCGGACGCCACAGGATCTGGTTGCTGACGGACACCGAGCCGGGCTGGGAGCTGCCGTACATCACCGGGTGGAGCCCGACCGATCCGCTCGACCCGGACGTCCTGTGCAAGGACGCGGCGGAGGTCGCCCGGGTCCACGGCGTCGCAGGCGTGCTGTGCCTAAACGAGGCGATGGTGTGGCCGGCGGCCTGCGCCGCCGAGGCCCTCGGGTTGCCGGGTCCCGCGCCGGACGCGGTGTGGCGGTGTCGGGACAAGGCGCTCACCCGCAAGACCCTCACCGCCCACGGGGTGACGACGCCGGGCGCGGGTACGGCCGCCACCCGGGAGCGGGTCCTCGAACTTGCCGCCGCCATCGGGTATCCCGTGGTGTGCAAGCCCCGCGCGCTCGGCGGCAGCATCGGCGTACGGCGCGCGGACGGCCCGGACGACATGGCCGCCGCCTTCGTGGCCGCCGGGGCCCAACTGCCGGACGTACCGCAACGGTTCTCGGAAGGCGTACTCGTCGAGGAGTACCTCGACGGGCCGGAGATCAGTGTCGACAGCCTGGTCACCGAGGACGAGGTCCAGCCGCTGGTGATCGCCCGCAAGACGACTTCGTTCGATCCCTTCTTCGAGGAGAGCGGGCATGTCGTCGACGGCGCCGACCCGCTGTACGACGACCCGGTGCTGCAGCGCGAACTCACCGCCGTCCACCGGGCCCTGGGCGTCCACGGATGCGTCACCCACAGCGAGTGGCGGCTCACCGCGCAGGGCCCACGCCTGGTCGAGGTCAACGTCCGGCCCGGCGGCGACCTGATCCCGCACCTGGGCGCACTCGTCACCGGGATCCCGGTGGCACTCCTCGCCGCCGAGCTCTCCGCCGGGCGTCGCCCCGTGCCGGTCCGCAGGCCCAACGGCGTGGCGATCATCGAGTTCCTCTACCCGGACCGGGACACGACCGTGAAGTCGCTCACCCTGGAGGGCGGCCTCCCGGCCGGCGTGGAGGTCGAGCTCACCGCCGGCCCGGGCGACGTGCTGAGCCTGCCGCCGCGCGGCTACAAGGCGCGCTACGGCTGGATCACGGCGCACGGCCGATCCGTCGACCACTGCCGCGACCTGATCGCCGAGGCCCGCGCCGCGATACGGATCGAGGCGGTCGCGTGAGCCGCCCGCTCTTCGCGGCCGCACTCCGAGTCCACACCTGGCGGATGTTCGAGCCCCTGAAGTCCGCCGGTCACGTCCGGGCCCTGGCCGTCATGGCGCTGGTGGACGCGCTCGGCACCGGGTTCTTCATGGCCGGCAGCGCCCTGTTCTTCATCGAGGTCGCCGGTCTGTCCTCGGTCGAGGTGAGCATCGGGATGTCCGTGAGCGGGTTCACCGGCTTCCTCGCCACACCACTGTTGGGGCAGGTCAGCGACCGGTGGGGCGCCCGCCGGGTGTACACCGTGCTGACCCTCGTCCAGGCCGGGTTGTTCCTGACTTACCCGTGGGTGTCCTCGTTCGCCGTCTTCGTCTGTGTCATCTGTGCCGTCGCCGCCGTTGAGTTCGGTGCCGTGCCGGCCTGGGCCAGCCTGGTTGCGACCTGTGTGCCGGCCGAGAACCGAGTGGAGACCAGGGCACAGTTCCGGGCGCTGGCCAACCTCGGCCTCGCCCTCGGGACGCTCGCCACGAGCGTGGTGATCGCGGTGGGCACCGTCACCGCGTACTACTCACTGGTCGTCGTGAACGGCGTGAGTTTCCTCGTCTGCGTCCTTGCGGCACGGCGGCTGCCGCACATCCCCCCGCGGCGGCACGAGCCGGGCACGCCCAGGTTCGCGGCCCTGAAGGACGGACCGTTCTTCTCGCTGGTCGCGGTGTCCTCCGTCCTCGCGTTGCACGGCGCCATGCTGGCCGTGGTCGTACCGCTGTGGATCGTCACGGCCACGGAGGCGCCGAACTTCCTGGTGCCGGTGCTCATGGCGGTGAACACCGTCCTCGCGATCGGACTCCAGGTCCGGGTGAGCGCATGGGCCAGCAGTTGGCGGCCGGCGGCCCGACTGGCCCGTCGGTCCGGGGTGCTCCTCGCCGCCGCCTTCGCCGTCTTCTCCCTGACCGGCACCCCGCGCGGGTGGCCGCTCGCCGGCCTGCTGCTGCTCGGCGTGCTCCTGCTGACGGCCGCCGAGCTCGCCCAGTCCGCCAGTGCCTGGGGGCTCGCCTACGACCTGGCGCCGGCCGACCGACAGGGGGAGTACCAGGGTGCCTTCGGCCTGACCATGGCCGTGCAGAGCACCCTCGGGCCGGCGCTCGGCGCTCTGGTCCTCGGGCCGGCCGGCGGGGCCGGCTGGCTGCTGCTGGGCGGGGCCGCGCTCGCGGCGGCCTGGCTCGTGGTGCCGATCGCGCACCGGTCGTGGGCCCGGCTGAACCGTACGACGGCCCTGGCAGACCCCCTCGTCGGCACCCCACGAAGGACCGCGTCGTGAACATCCTCGTCCTCAACCGGTTCCCCGTGGACCTGGTTCCGTACGACGCGTGGTTCGGGCCCGGGAACACCACGGTGCTCCTCACCCGGCCCGGCACCGCGGACCGGGCCGGTGCCGGGTACGCCGAGATCGTCGAGGTCGACGGGTACTCCGACAGCCCGCTCGTCGAGTACCACGCGCACCGCCTGCACGCGCGGTACGGCTTCGACCGGGTGGTGGCCTACTCCGAGTGGGACTTGCTGCGGGCCGCCAGGCTGCGGGAGGCATGGGGGGTGCCCGGCCAGTCGGTGGAGAGCGCCGTCGCCTACCGCGACAAGCTGGTGATGAAGGAGCTGCTGTCGGCGGCGGGCGTCGCGGTGGCGCCCTTCGCGGCGGTCGACCACGTCGGCTCCCTGCTCGCGTTCGTCGACCGTCAGGGCCTGCCGCTGATCGTCAAGCCGCGCCGCGGGGCGTCGTCCGTGGGCGTCACGGCCGTACGCGACGAGGAGTCCCTGCGCGCCTTCCTGGCGTCCTGCGACGATCTGGCCGGCGACCGACTCGCGCATCTGATGGTCGAGACCTTGGTGCCGAACGAGATGTTCAACGTGGACGGTCTCGTGCTCGACGGCCGGGTCCACCTGTGCTGGCCGTCGTCCACCACGTCCGCGCTGGGCTTCCAGGACGGGCAGTGCCTGGTCGCCGCGACCCTCGACCACGACGACCCGGACCGTGCCCGGCTGACCGAACTGGTCGAGCAGGCGGTGCGAGCCCTGCCCACCCCGCCGACGACCGCCTTCCACGCGGAGGTGTTCAAACTCCCCGATGGTTCCCTGCTGCTCAACGAGATCGGGTCGCGGATGGGCGGCGCATACGTCCAGGACCAGCTGGTCCACTCGTTCGGCGTCGACCCGCTGCGGGCACAGTCCGCGTGGCTTGTCGGCGGTGACCCGCCGCGGCTTCCGGACCGGCCCGTGACGAGCTCGGGTTACGCTCTGATCCCGCCCGCGCCCGGTCGGCTGGTCCGCGCCCCGCGCACGTGCCCACTGCCCGGGATCACCCTGTTCGAGGTCGCGGTGCCCGACGGGACGGTGGTGACCGAGGCGCGTTCGAGCGTCGACTCGCTGGCCGCGTTCGTGGCGGTGGGCGCCGGTCGTGCCGAGGTTCTGGACACGTTGTGGCGGGCCGTCGAGTGGTTCACGGCGGAGTGTGAGTTCGAGGCCGGGGAGCCGCACGAGGCCGAGGAGAAGGAGGCCTGATGAGTGTCGACGTGCTGTTGGTCGGCAGCGGGAACATGGGGCGGGGCTACTTGGAGGCCGCCCGCCGCCTCGGCCTCCGGGTCGCGGTCGTGGAGACACCCGCCCGGCTCGACGTGATCCGGGCCGAGTTCGGTGACGTGCTGGCCGGTCAGGAGTCGGTGGACCCTGCCGCTGCCGATCACGACGAGGCATGGGTCGGCCCCGCCGCGGAACTGGCCCGGTGTACTGCCCCCCGCGGTGTGCTCGGTTTCTCGGAACCGCACGTGCTGGCGGCGGCGCTCGTCGCCGAGGCGCACGGGCTGCCCGGCCCCGGGCTGTACGCGACCCAGGTGTCGCGGAACAAGGCCCTGCAGCGCGTGCTCTACGGCGCGGTCGGCATCCCCCAGCCCGCCAGCCGGCTGGTTCCCGACCTGTCCGAGGTGACGCCGCGCTTCCCCCTGGTGGTCAAGCCGCTCTCCGGATCGGGGAGCAGCGGGGTCGAGCAGGTCCCGCACAAGGCGGCCTGGGCGGACGTCGCAGCCCGCCGGGCCGGTGACGGGCCGCTGCTGGTCGAGGAGTACGCGGCCGGCGACGAGTTCAGCTGGGAGGCGCTCGTCCGGCGGGGCTGCCCCCTGTTCACCAATCTGACGGCCAAGACGACCACCGGGCCGCCCGCTTTCGTGGAGCTGCTACACCGGCCCAGCGGGAGTGCGGCGGAACGGGAGATCCGAGACCGCGGGGACCGGCTCGGCGCCGAGGTCGTCTCCGCCCTGCGGATGCGGGACGGCATGGTGCACCTGGAGTTCCGGCTCGCGCCGGACGGGCGGGCCGCGGTCCTGGAGGCGGCCGTCCGCACTCCGGGCGACTTCCTCATGGACGTGGTCTCGCAGGCCCACGGCGTCGACCTGTACGCGGCCTGTCTGCTGCTCGCACTGGGACGCGAGCCGGAAATCCCCGACGGGGAGCGGGGTTTCCGGCACACCGCCGCCTTGTTCCTGGCCGCCGATCGACCGGGTACGGTCGTCCCCGACGACACGGCCGCGTTGGACGCCGTGCCGGGTGTGTTCCGCAGCGGGCTGCGCCAGGATCCGGGCCGGGTCGTGGGGCCGCCCGAGTCCTCCGCGGACCGGATGGCGTTCGCCCTGCTCGATCTCCCCACCGAGGCGGCCCTGCGCGAGGCCGTATGGGAGACCCGCAGGGCCTTTGGCACCGCCGGTTGAGACCCGGTCCGGTCCCGCGGCCCACCCTTACGTTCGCCCTTACGGAGAGTTGGAAGTTCCATGTCACATGACGGCAGTGCCCGGGCCACCCCGCACATCCTGGTGGTCGGTGGTGGCCGGGACATCCCGGTCCGGTTGCGCGCGGCGGGCGCACGGACCACCTTTCTGTGCCGCCTCGAGGTCCTCCCCAGCATCCGCGAGGTCGAGCAGGCGGCCGGGGCCCACGGCCTGGCGCACACGGCGCCGGTCGAGGCATGGGTCGAACTGGCGCGGCTGCTGCACGCACGCCACCCCTTCACCGCCGTCGCCTCGTTCAGCGAGAAGGACCAGGACAAGGCGGCGCACGTGGCCGAGGCCCTCGAGCTGCCCTGGCACTCGCCCGAGACGGTCACCCTGGTCCACGACAAGCTGGCGATGCGCGAGCGGCTGCGGGCGGTGGGGGTGGACCCGACACACAACGCCCTGGCCGGTTCGGTGGCGGACATCATCGCCTTCGGCACCGAGCGCGGCTGGCCGGTCGTCGTCAAACCGGCCCAGGGCACGGGTAGTTCCGGCGTCACCGTGGTCGCGGGCCCGGAAGAGGCCGAGGCCGCCTGGGCCTGGGCTGGCGGCGCGCAGTGGGTGGAGAATCCACTCGTCCTGGTCGAGGAGTACCTGACCGGCGCGGAGTTCAGCGTCGAGACGATCTCGGAGGACGGGGTCCACCTGCCGGTGGCCGTCGTCGCCAAGCACGCGTTGCCGACGCACTGCGTCGAGGTGGGCCATGTCGCCCCGGCGGGAATCCCGGCCGAGACCGAGGCCCGCGTCCACATCCTGGTCAAGGAGTTGCTGACGGCGCTGGGTGTCCGTCAGGGTGTCACGCACACCGAGCTGAAACTGACCGACGACGGAAGCGTACGGGTCGTGGAGACCCACCTGCGGCCCGCCGGGGACGACATCCCGACCCTGGTCCGGGACGCGGTGGGCATCGACCTGATCGACCTCCTGGTCGAGCAGACCCTGGGCCGGTCGGTCCTGGACGGGCTCCGTGGCAACCGCACGGCCGTGGCCGAGGCGGCCGGCGGAGCGGCGGTCTGGTACGCCGTCCCGCGGTTCCCCGGTCGGGTGGTGGAGGTGGCCGGCGTGGACAAGGCCCGCGCGATGCCGCACGTGGTCGCCGTCGATCCGGCGATCGCACCCGGCGAGATGGTCACCGAGGTGCGGGATTCCTTCTCCCGCGTCGCGTCCGTACGAGCCGTGGCCCCGACGGCACAGGCGGCGCTGGACGCCGCGAAGGCCGCTGCCGCGCTCGTCGAGGCCGTGGTCGAGCAGCAGGACGAGAGGGCCGGGGAATGACGCCGACACAGCCGATGAAGCGGGAAACGACGACGGACCGGACGCCGGAAACGCGTACGCCGCGCACCTTCGACGCGGCCGTCGACGGCTTCGGCGGTTTCGTGGCCCCCGGCTTCGAGCGGGTGGCGGAGGAGTTCGCCCGCAACCTCACCGAGCGCGGCGACACCGGTGCCGCCGTGTGCGTCTACCACGCGGGGCTTCCGGTGGTGGACCTGACCGGCGGCGCCCACCGTTTCGACTCGGTCCAGGTGATCCGGTCCGCGTCCAAGGGCGTGGTGGCGATCCTGGCGCACGTACTGACCCACCGCGGTCTGCTGGACTTCGACATGCCGGTCGCCGAGGTGTGGCCGGAGTTCGCCCAGCAGGGCAAGGACAGGATTCCGATCAGGTGGATCTTCACCCACCAGGCGGGCGTCACCGCCCTCGACCGCCGGTTGACGGTGGAGGACATCCTGGCCTGGCAGCCTGCCGTCGAGGCGGTCGCGGCCCAACGCCCCAACTGGGAGCCGGGCACCGCGCACGGGTACCACGATCTGACCTACGGTTGGCTGACCGGCGAGATCATCCGACGGCTGACGGGCCGGACCGTGGGCACGCTCGTGCGGGAGGAACTGGCCGGACCGCTCGGCCTGGACCTGTGGATCGGGATGCCCGAGGAGGTCCGCCCCAGACTCGTCGACCTGCTTCCCGCTCCGCCCCCCTCGCCCGAGCTGCAGCAGGACCCGCGGGCCCGTGCCCTGCGCAGCGCCCTCCAGGACCCGGCATCGTTCGCCTCCAAAGCCCTGCTGAACCCGGACATCCTCCCGGTGGAGCACAGTCGGGCGTACCTCTCGGCGGAGGTTCCGGCGGCCAACGGGGTATCCGATGCTCGTTCACTCGCCCGGCTCTACGCTGCCTTCACGGGCGAGGTGGACGGCGTACGGCTGCTCGACGAGGCGGCCGTGGAGGCCGCACGCGCCGAGCAGGCGGCCGGCGTGGACCGGGTTGTCGGCTACTACCGGCGCTACGCGACGGGGTTCATGCTCCCGGAACCGACACGCCCCATGGGCGGGCTGGACACCGACTGTTTCGGCCACTACGGCATGGGCGGTCCGCTGGCTTTCGCCGATCCCGGACGGCGGGTCGCCTTCGGCTACATCACGGTCCAAGAACAGTCGCACGTGAGTGCCGACCCGCGCAGTCGCGCACTCGCCGAGGCCGCGATCCACTGCGCCGACCGGCGGCTCGGCCGAGGGAGTGGCGAATGACCGATCGGGAGCGGGGTGTGATCGTTGGGTGACGGTCGTCTCGGGGCGGCCTGCGCGAGGATCACCGACATGTGTGTCGGCACGGGCAGGACTGACCGGCACGTGATGGGACCGTGTCCATGCCGGAGGCCTGTCGTGTCCCGAAGGAGCAGGCTGGAGCAGTGTCCGACCACCCGCGTCCCGCACACCGTCCGGCGGAGGATCTCCGCGGGCGGTGCCGTGGGATGTCGCCACCACAACGGGACGCCGCCCGACCCGGCACCCGGCGGCGGTCGCTCGTCCGTCGCCGGCGCACCGGCGAACTCGCC
Organism: Streptomyces shinuiensis; assembly: GCF_043660855.1. Classification (NCBI taxonomy): domain Bacteria; kingdom Bacillati; phylum Actinomycetota; class Actinomycetes; order Kitasatosporales; family Streptomycetaceae; genus Streptomyces; species Streptomyces shinuiensis. Next base: position 43,663 of record NZ_JBIHML010000005.1, read on the forward strand.
TTCCACGTGCCGCGCAACCGCACCCGTGGCACTGCGCGGGTCGGCGCGGACGGTCGGACGGCGCTGGAGCGTGGGGAGTCCTTCCGGGCGGGAAAGGTCCTGGTCGAGCCGGACGAACACCAGGTCCGTCCGTCCGCGATGTTCCCGGAAACGCCGGGCCACCCTGGCCGTGCTCGCCCGCGCTTCCGTCATCGTGGCCCGCGAACGCCCCCGGTACACCGGTGGCGAGGAGCCGAGACCCCTTGCCTGCCACGACGTCCGGCGCCTGTCGCTCACGGTGCCCCGTCGGTCGGCCCCGACCCGGGCCGACGCCACCGCCGGACGCTCCGGCGACGCGTCACCAAGCCCGAGCCCGCTTCAACCGCTACAGACGCCGGACAAACCGATGAGTACGAAGATCGTGAGCCACGGCCGGAGCCCTGACACGAGCACACGGTGCCAGGGCACCGACGCCGCCCGGGATCCCGCCACCTCATGAGTGCGACCACTCCCGATCGATCATGAAACGGAGAAGGGGGGACAATGATCACGAGAGAGTTGGTCAGGTTCTCTTGCCATGACGGGACCGACCTCGAAATCCCGGTCGTGGAAGCCCACGGAGCCCGCCCCGGGCCGGTGCTGACCCTGCTCGCGGGCGTCCACGGGTGCGAGTACGCGCCCATGACGGCACTGCGCACGTTCATGCGCACGCTCGACACCGAACACCTGTCCGGCACAGTGCGCGCCGTTCTGATCGCCAACCCCACGGCGTTCCGGGACCGGACGCCCTTCGTCACTCCGGACGACGGCAAGAACCTCAACCGCTGTTTCCCCGGCGATCCGGCGGGGAGCCACTCGGAGCGCCTCGCCGACTTCCTCTTCAGCCGCTTCGTACGCGGTAGCGACGCCCTGATCGACCTGCACGCGGGAGACCTGGTGGAGGCGCTGAGTCCCTTCACCCTCCACGACGACTCCCCGGTCGCCGACCGGGCCAGGGAATTCGCGGTCGCCTTCGGTTTGCCCTTGGCGATCCGCCAACAGCGTGTCGGAGCAGCGGTGTCCGGCTCCACCAGCAGTGCGGCGGCCCAAGCTGGGATTCCCGCGATCATCGCCGAGGCGGGCGGATGCGGCCTGGTGACGGCCGACGCGGTGGCCGACCACGTGAGTGGGCTACGGCGGACACTGCGCCACCTGCGGATGCTGCCGGAGCACGGCCCGGACACCGCGCCTGCCGCCGGCCGGATCCGCCACATGAGCCGGTTCATCTGGTTGCGCAGCCCCGTCCAAGGCTGGTGGCAACCCTCCCTCACGACCGGCGCGGAGGTCGACGCGGGTGCCCGGCTGGGATCGGTGCTCGACCCCTTCGGGGAGGAACTGGCACAGATCACCGCTCCGGAGAGGGGTGTCCTCGTCTTCCTCACCTCCAGCCCCGCCGTTGTGCACGACGGCTTGCTGCTCGCGCTGGCCGGCGGAGAGGAGAGCGTGGAGGACCCCACGTGACACGCGAATCCAGCACCCGGAAGGTCCTGCGCACACGATGCGCGTCCCCCGGGTGAGCATGGCCGGGCCGGAACCGCCCCACAGCCACCGCTCGTGCGTCGAAGCGGGCGAACGGCTCCCGTCCGGCCGGGCACCGGCCCTGGTCGCCGAACGGTCACATTGTGACGCGAGCATGCCGCACAGGACGGCGGCCCACGGCCTGCACCCGGCCGCACGCGAGTCCTGCTCCACCGCCCTGAACCGACCGATGCCGCTGAGGTCCGGCTCATGTCGAGAGAACGAGAACGCGCCGTCGACGCACGGCGCTTCGGATGCGCGCTCCCCGGCGCCGCCGGTCCACTGCGCCCTGCGGCGGACCGGACACCCGCGTCGGCTCCCCGGCGCGCCCACCCGTGCATACCCCCAACCCGTCGTGCCCGAGCCGGGGCGCGAGTGACATACCACGTGCCCCTTGCGCGCGTGCCGATCCCGAACGGTGATTGACCCCATGGAAGAACTGCTCAGCGCCATCCTCAGTAGCGACGCGACCGCAGCGGACTTCGCCCACCTCGCCCTGCCCGAGTCCTACCGCGCGATCACCGTGCACAAGGACGAGGCCGACATGTTCGCCGGGATGCCCACCCAGGAGAAGGACCCGCGCAAGTCCCTGCACCTGGACCAGGTGCCCGTGCCGGAGCTGGGCCCCGGCGAGGCCCTGGTGGCGGTCATGGCCTCCTCGGTGAACTACAACTCGGTGTGGACCTCGATCTTCGAGCCGCTGCCGACCTTCGGCTTCCTGGAGCGCTACGGCCGCACCTCACAGCTGGCCAAGCGCCACGACCTGCCGTACCACATCATCGGCTCCGACCTGGCCGGCGTGGTGCTGCGCACCGGCCCCGGCGTCAACGCCTGGCAGCCCGGCGACGAGGTCGTCGCCCACTGCCTGTCGGTGGAACTGGAGAACGCCGACGGCCACAACGACACCATGCTCGACCCCGAACAGCGCATCTGGGGCTTCGAGACCAACTTCGGCGGCCTGGCCGAGATCGCCCTGGTCAAGTCCAACCAGCTCATGCCCAAGCCCGCCCACCTGTCCTGGGAGGAGGCCGCCGCCCCCGGCCTGGTCAACTCCACCGCCTACCGACAGCTGGTCTCCCGCAACGGCGCCGCCATGAAACAGGGCGACAACGTCCTCATCTGGGGCGCGAGCGGCGGCCTGGGCTCCTACGCCACCCAGATGGCCCTGGCCGGCGGCGCCCACCCCATCTGCGTGGTCTCCTCCCCCCAGAAGGCCGACATCTGCCGCGCCATGGGCGCCGAGTCGATCATCGACCGCAACGCCGAGGACTACCGCTTCTGGAAGGACGAACACACCCAGGACCCGCGCGAGTGGAAGCGCTTCGGCAAGCGCATCCGCGAACTGACCGGCGGCGAGGACGTGGACATCGTCTTCGAACACCCCGGCCGCGAGACCTTCGGCGCCTCCGTCTACGTCACCCGCAAGGGCGGCACCATCACCACCTGCGCCTCCACTTCCGGCTACATGCACAGCTACGACAACCGCTACCTGTGGATGAGCCTCAAGCGCATCATCGGCTCCCACTTCGCCAACTACCGCGAGGCCTGGGAGGCCAACCGTCTGATCGCCAAGGGGAAGATCCACCCCACGCTGTCCAGGACGTACACGCTGGAGGAGACCGGCCAGGCCGCCCACGACGTGCACCGCAACGCCCACCAGGGCAAGGTCGGCGTGCTGTGCCTGGCCCCCCGCGAGGGCATGGGCGTGCGCGACGGAGAGACACGCGAGAAGCACCTCGACGCCATCAACCGCTTCCGGGAACGCTGAAGCCTCACGACGGAGCCGCCGGCGGACGGTGTCGCGAACGGCGTCGACCGTCCGCCCGGAGCCCGGCGACTCGGCCCAGGAAACCTCGTGGTTCCGCTGCCGGCGGGATGGGGAGGTCGTGGCAACCACACGGCACCGGCACCCGACGCATCGACGTCGGTCGCCGGGATCTGCTTGATCTTCTCCCTCGCGGGCTGCGGCGTCGTTCGGGCATCGACTTCCCGCGTCGTCGTGACCGGAGCGAAGCTCCATTCGGGTTTCACGGTCGACGAACGTTCGCGGACTCGTCGGAGGTCGGAAGTATTCCGATGGTGATGTGGGTCGAAGACCCGATCGCCCTCCGAGCTTGGTCGTCTTGGGCGGTCGTGCGGTCGTGAAGCGCCACACGGTTCGGGGGTGGCTTCCGGACCGACAGCGACGGAGCGGCCGACGTGGCGGAAGAGAAGATCCGCGTCGGCCGCTCCGTCGCTGTGACCGCCAGTGTTCAGTAGGCCCGGGCCATGACGGCGATGGTGCCGGGGGCGTCGTCCGACGTCGGGACCGAGCCGTCCTCCGCGACGAGGCATCGGACGGTGACGCCCCGCTCGCCGAGAGCGGCCTCGCCCTCGGGGCCGAGCTTGGCCCACGGAATACGGGCCCAGCCGTTGGCGGCGGCCTCGACGGCTTCGTCGAGGGTGTTGACGTCCATCGTGCGGGCGTTGCGGTGCTCCTCGGACTGCCGCAGCAACAGTGCCTGGTCCTCTTCCAGCAGCTCGGGCACCTTGGTGGTCAGTGTGGCAAGCTCCAGCGGGTGCTTTCCGCCGGCGATCCGGCGGGCCAGCATACCGGTGCCGTTCTCCAGGTCGCGGGGCCCGATCTCGAGGCGCAACGGTACGCCCTTCAGTTCCCAGTCCACCGCCCGACGGCCGAAGGGCACGTCGACGCGGTCGTCGACCCAGACCCGAACACCCGCCGCTTCCAATTCCCGGCCGAGCTCCCGCACCCTGGCCACGACGGTCTCGTCGTCCTTCACGGCCACGATGACGATCTGGATGGGCGCGAGACGCGGGGGTACTCGCATGCCGTGGTCATCGCCGTGCACCATGATGAGGCCACCGACCATTCTGGTCGTACTGCCCCACGAGGTCTGCCAGACGTGCTCGCGCCCGCCGGTGTCCGTCAGGTAATCGGTATTGAAGACCTTGGCGAAGTTCTGACCCAGCTCGTGGCTGGTGGTGAGCTGGAGCGCTTTCCCATCGCCCATCATGCCCTCGAGGGTCAAGGTGTTGATGGCGCCGGCGAACCGCTCACTCGGAGTCTTGCGCCCTGCCAGGGTGGAGATGGCGAGTACATTCACGAGGAAGTCCTCGTAGACGTCGCGCTGGATCATCGCGGCGTAGTCGCGCGCCTCCTCATAGCTGGCGTGGGCGGTGTGCCCCTCCTGCCAGAGGAACTCGGTGGTGCGCAGGAAGGTGCGCGGGCGCTTCTCCCACCGGACGACGTTGGCCCACTGATTGATGAGTAGCGGAAGATCCCGGTAGCTCTGAACCCACTTGGAGAAGTATTCGTTGATGATCGTTTCCGATGTGGGTCGGACGACGACGGGCTCGTCCAACTGCTTGCCACCACCGTGAGTGACGACCGCGAGTTCCGGCGCAAACCCTTCGACATGCTCGGCCTCCCGCGTCAGATACGACTGCGGAATGAACATGGGAAAGTAAGCGTTCTGGGCGCCGGCTCGCTTGATCCTGGCATCCATCTCCTGCTGCATCCGCTCCCACAGGCTGAAGCCGTACGGTCGAATGACCATGGTGCCGCGCACAGGACCATTGTCGGCCAGTTCGGCCTTGTTGATCAGATCTTGGTACCAGCGCGGGAAGTCTTCCGCCTGAGGGGTGAGAACAGGTGCCTTAGCCATGGAGCGTATCCTACGGGGTGGCAGGGGTGCCAAGTCCTCGGCGTCTCAGCACGTCACGAGCCCCGTAATGATGTTGCGGCAGTGCGAACTGACTCCGCAAGCGGTCTCGTGGCCTTCGTGCATCCGACTGCCGGCGTTGCCGGTGAGCGACTCCGTCGGAGGCCTCGAAGTTCCGCGGACGAGGGTGCCGGCGGTCCGGGATGCTTCGGCTGGTCCTGTACAGCCCTCCTTCCCCGGGCGGCCGGCGTCCGTTCGCCCCCTGTCCGGTGTGGTGGTGCCCGAGTTCACGGCTCGGATGGCGCGGGCCGGCAGTCTCCGCGGGGACCACGGCCACGGGGGTGCGTGACCACCTCGACGGACCCCGGGACGACGAGGACGACGAGGACTTCGTCTCCCGGTGTCCATGCGATGGCCGTCCCGGTCTCTCCCCGGCTCGGCCGGCCACCGTGTGGGTGCTGCGGTTCCTGCCCCAACCTCTCCACCCGGCAGGCGGCCGAGGCGTCTTACGCCAGGACTTCGGTCAGCCTTCGGCCGGGTAGGGGTGCCCCGGTCGGAGGCTGGGGGAGTGCCCCGGCCGGGGGGAGCAGGGCGCCGTCGACGATGACGAACTCCTCCGGCGGCTCGCGCAGCGCGGCACGCAGGGCGGGGGCGTGCTCGGTCAGGAGGCCGACGGTCTCGGTCACGTATCGGCCGGCGGTGGCGGTGGAGCCCCCGAACCCGGCGGCCACTTGGGCGAGCGTTCCGTTGGCGCGCAGGTGGACCAACACCAGCAGGACCTGGTGGGAGCAGCTCAACCGGCGCCGGCGGGAGTGCGGTTCCCGCCTTCGGGCGTAGCTCGGCCGGGAAACGTGCTCGACGACCTCGTGTGGGACGTCGAGCACGGCTCGGTACGGGAACCAACGAGGCTCCTGCGTGAAGTGCTGATGGGTGGGATCACCAGCACAACGGTCAGGGGCCTCGTCCCGTTGCGCCTCCGCCCACCGACCACTGTCCCCCCGAGCACAGGGTGAGAGGGGTTCAGCGTCGTCCAGTTTGGCCACCAAAGGGAAGGAAAGGTGAGATGGCGCCGATTATATTGAGGCGAAAATCCTGGATGGTTTTTCCGTACTTGTCGTCACGGGAACCGGAGTCGGAACGCTCGCGGCCGTGGTTAACGTCACCTCAGTGAGCGGATTCCGAACCGGATGGCAGGGGGTGCCGGTATTTTTTGCGCTGGCAGAACTTGTCGGACGGGTCGCAAATTGCAAGGTAGTGTCGCTCGGCGATGAGCTCTTCGTAATCAATCCTCTGCGCACTACTGTCGTTCCGAAGGTGATGATTCGGAGTGTCTCGGTCGGCGATGACGAACGCTGCAAATGCAGATAGGTGACGATCAAGTCATCCCGGTTTTCACTTTTGGCGGCTCTCTCGTCGACCGCTTCAAGGGTACAAGCGACGAAGCAGTGCGAATAATCAACGATCGGCTTCGTTCAAGTCACCCGGTGAGTGGCGCTCGGGTCGCTTCGCGGGTCCGTTGGACATGGTGTGCGAGCGCTGACCTGTGTCTCGTCCTGTGTGCCGTAGTTTCAGGCGCAGGCGCGCTCTGGACAGTCCTCGGCAACAATAACTGAAATTGCTGAGCATGCCGAGCGTGGCACGGTGAGGCACCGCCGACGGCCGGCAGGAGACCTTCGCCTACGACGAGGCGGGCACCACCACCGCCCGCACCGGAGGCACCCGCACTCAGGACCTGACCTGGGACACCGAAGGTCACCTGGTCACCGTCACCGAGGACGGCAAGACCACCGCACACCTCTACGCCCCCGACGGCAACCGCCTGACCGCTCGCAATGCCGACGGCTCCACGACCGCCCACTTACCCGGCCAGGGCTTGATCAAGTTCCGGAGTGGTGCGGTTGGTCGGGCGACGACCGGTTGGGGTGCATAGCAGAGCAGGCACGGGCTTCGTGATCATTGGGGTGTCTAAGAGGGCGGTTCGTGAGTGTTTGAGTGGTTCCGCCGTCGCCTGATGGTGTGAGTGTGAGCGGAACCTGTCGGCCCGAGGCCGCTGATCTGTTGATGTGATGAGGTGAATGGACGCAAGCCGTACCCGAGTGACTTATCGGACGAGCAGTGGTCGTTGATCGAGCCGGTGATCACCGCGTGGAAGGACCGGCACCGCTCGGTCAGCGGCCACCAGGGCAGATACTCGATGCGGGAGATCGTCAACGCGATCCTCTACCAGAGCCGGACCGGCTGTCAGTGGGCCTACCTCCCGCACGACCTGCCGCCGAAGAGCGCGACGTACTACTACTTCGCCACCTGGCGCGACGACGGAACCGACCAGGTCATCCATGAACTGCTGCGCTGCCAGGTCCGCGAGCGGGCCCGCCGGTTAGAGGACCCGACCCTGGTGGTGCTGGACACCCAGAGCGTCCACGTGGCTGCCGGGGTCCCCTCCTCCACGACCGGCCTCGATCCGGCCAAGCGGGTGCCGGGCCGCAAACGGGGCCTGGCCGTGGACGTGCTGGGTCTGGTCATCGCGGTTGTCGTGCTGGCCGCGAACACGCACGACAACGCCGCGGGTATCGCCCTGCTGAACCAGGTCGCCGCGCACACCGGCGGCACCGTCGAGAAAGCCCTGGTCGATCAGGGCTTCAAGAACCAGGTCGTCGCGCATGGCGTCGGCCTGGGCATCGACGTGGAGATCGTCGAGCGCAACCCGCAGGACACCGGCTTCGTGCCGCAGCCGAAGCGGTGGAGGGTCGAGCAGACCTACGGGATCTTGATACTGCACCGGCGCCTGGTCCGCGACTACGAGCACCATCCCGCTTCCTCCGCCTCCCGCGTCTACTGGGCCATGACCCACGTCATGGCCCGCCAGCTCACCGGCGCGAACACTCCCACCTGGCGCGATGCGCAGGCGGTGACCGCGTGAACCTCCGGCCCCTGCTCGACGCGCTGGACCTCCAGGAGGATGCCGCCCGGGCCCTGGCTGACGACCTGCGAGGACAGATCGGCGAACTGCAGGGCCGGCTGCGGGAGGCCGAGACCCACCTCGAACACCTGGCGATCACCCGGAAGACCGTCACCGGCCTTGCCGACCGGCTCCCGGCCGGTCCACCGGACCTGCCCGAGCACCCGGACTACCCCCGCATCCTCGCCGTCTTCCACGAGGCCACCGGCCCGCTGCGGGCCCGTGACGTCTGCGAAGCCCTCGATCATGAGCTGCTGCCGAAGAACGTCGAAGGCACCCGCGCCAAGCTGAAACGTCTGGTCAAACTCGGCATCCTCACCGAGATCGACGCCGGCAGCTTCGCCAGGAAGCAGTAGCCGACGAACACGTGATCAGCAGCCCTGCCCTAACCTCACTTCGAAACGGACATCAACTCACGAACTGCCCTCTAAGCTCAACGATCACGAGGTGGCCCGTGCCTGCCGCTGTATCTTCTCCCATCCCGCCGGTGCTGGTGAAGCTGGGTCCGCTGGACGCCGGTCAGGTCGCCGGCCTGCGGCCTTTCCTGGACACCGTGCCCGACCCGCGCGGACGGCGGGGCCGCTGGTACTCGCTGACCGCGATCCTGCTCGTCTGTGCGTGCGCGGCCGTGTCGGGAGCCAGGAGCGTGGACGAGATCGCCGAGTGGGCCCAGCGGGCCCCGGACACCGTGCTGACGGCCGTCGGAGTCCGCCGGCATCCGCTGAAGTGGCGCCGTGCTCCCTCGCGGACCACGATCGGCCGGGTGCTGGCAGCTGTCGCCGGTGACGCCCTGGACCGGGCGGTCGGTGCCTGCCTCAACGACCGGCACGTGGCAGCCGGGGACAGGGCCGGACAGCGTCGCGTGATCGCCGTCGACGGCAAAGCGCTGAAGGGATCAGCCCGCCTGGCCGCTACCCGCAGGCACCTGCTGTCCGCGGTCACCCACCACCGTTCCGTGACTCTCGCCCAGGCGGAGGTCGGAGCCAAGACGAACGAGACCGCGCACTTCAAGCCCCTGCTCGAGCCGCTGGACCTGGACGGAGTCCTGGTCACCTTCGACGCGCTGCACTCGGTGAAGGCGAACGTCACCTGGCTGGTCGGGACCAAGAACGCCCACTACATCGCAGTGATCAAGGCGAATCAGCCGACCGCACACCGGCAGCTCGCCGCCCTGCCCTGGTCAGACGTCCCGGTCCAGCACACCACAACCTCCACCGGACACGGCCGCCGCGAGTCCCGTTCCCTCAAGATGTGCGGCATCGCGGACGAACTCGGCGGGATCGCCTTCCCCCACGCCCGCCTCGCCGTCCGCGTCCACCACCGCCGCCGCCGGCCAACCGGCCAGCGCGAGAGCCGCGAGACGGCCTACGCCGTCACCAGCCTCGACGCCCACCAGACCACCCCGGCCGAACTCGCCGCCGCCGTCCGCGGCCACTGGACGGTGGAGGCCCTGCACCACATGAGAGACGTGACCTTCGCCGAGGACGCCTCCACCGTCCACACCGGCACCGCACCTCGCGCCATGGCCACCTGGCGCAACCTCGCCGTCGGCCTGCTCAAGACCCTCGGAGCCGACAACATCGCCAAGACCACCCGGGCGATCCGCGACGCCCCACAACGAGCACTCCCCATCCTGGGCATCACCAACAACCCGGACATCTACGGAACTTGATCAAGCCCTGGCCTGGAACCGGTCGACGAGGCGCTGGCCGCGGCCTTGCAGGAGGAGGGCGAGGCGGGGGCCCGGGCGCTGGGTCTGCTGCGGGATGCGTACCGCATGCTCGGTGATGACCGCTACCAGCAGCGGGCGGAGATCGCCGACTCGTGCCTGCGCGGTGCAGCCGACGCCCTACTGAAGTTGCCCGGCGCCGCCCCGGAGGGCTGGAAGCCGATCGGGCTGAAGGGCGCGGCTCGCGGTTTGCTGAAGGCGGTCGACGCTTACACTCCGCCTGCGCCGGACGCCGCTGACGGAGCGGGGCCGGCCTCGCCCGGCCGTCGGCGGCGTGTGCGGTATCCGCAGGCGGCCTGGGAGCGGATCCGCGAAGCTGCCGAGGTGATGCGCCAGGAGCTGGAGAACCCTGGTGGCTATCACCGCCGCCGGGCGACGAACGTGGCCGAACGGGTTCTGGAGGTGAAGCTGGGCGCTGCGCAGCACAAGGCCTTGGATATGTGGGGCGAGCTGTACGGGAGCGCCTCGACTGTGCTGCACGGCACCGGATCGGACCTGGACCGCGCCGCCGGCCGCTACGGTCGGCTCCTGGCCGCAGCACGTGAGGTGTTCGTGCCGCTGCCCGGCCGGGCCGAGGAGGTCCTGGCCCTGACTGGTCTGGAACAGCCCACGCGGGCCGATGCGCAGACGCTGTCCGGCTGGGCGGACCCGCGCGCCACCAGCTACTTCTTCCGCTCTCGCCCTTCTGCGGCCTGGCTGGAACTGCTGGATGAAGTCCTGCTGATGCCTGATACCACCAGCGCGGAAGACCACTGGCCGGCTGCCCCCTACCTCGATCACCTCGCCGCCGCCGCTCCGGATCGGGCACGGGCGTGGCTGGCCGAGCACGCCGATCGCATCACCGCGGCCGGACCGGCCGCCACGGCTACGTTCCTGCGACTGGCCGCCCGCCCCGGTATCGGCCTGAACCCCCAGGTCCGTGTTGCGGTCGCCGACCTGACGCGCCGCGGCCGCCCAGGTGGCGCCATCGACGATTGGACGCTGCGGCTGGCCGCCGACTGGGCGCTCAGCATCCCCCTGACCGGCCGGGACGAGGACTGGATCCACACGGTGCAGGCACTGCGGCTCGCCGCGGTCCGCGGCGAGCACGCCGCCACGGGGTGGCGCCGCGCTCCGGCCGGGGAGACCGGGGAGATGATGCCCGAGGATGTCACCGAACCCGGTGAGCCCGCTCCGGCGCGCCTGCCCGGCTACGAGGTGAGCAGGCTGTTGACCGAACTGCTGCGCACCGCCCATCCGCCCGCGTCGGCCACCGGTGATGCCGCGGCCACCAAGGCGCATCCGCAGGTGATGACCATCCGGTACGCCTTCGCCCGCGCGCTGGAGGCGGATGCGCGCCTCACCAACGCCGCCACCTGGCACATCGTCTTCCAAGAGGACCTGGCCGAGGTGTCGTTGGCCGATCCGTCCGCGTTCCTCGGGCCGCTGCTGGCCCGTGCCGTACTCGACCTGGCCGCTGCCGACGCCCGTGCCGGTGTGCCGCTGGACGAACGGGTTCAGGCGCTGGACGGTCCCGTGGGAAGGGCGGACGCGTACCTGCACGACCGGCTGCTGGCCGGCCACCTGGACCAGGTCCCGCCCGCGCCCGGGACGGCCGATGCCGCGGTGTGGTGGGAACGGGCGGCCGCGCTGGTGCCCGCGCTGCTGGCCCACCGGCCCACCCCGGAGGCGGCCCGCTTGGTCGACCGCGTGCTGCGCACCTGCCCGCCCGAGTCGGCCGCCGCCGTGCGCGCCCAGGCCGCCGCCGCGCTCGGCGCACCGCCCACCGACCAGGAACTGGCCGCCTGGGAGCCGGGCGGGCAGCACCGGCCACCGCACACGTGGCTGCGCGTATGGGACTGGTCCCCGGTGCTGCCCACCCCGGTCATCTCCGCCTGGGAGCCGACACTGGCCCGGCTGCGCCGGGCCGCGCCCGCCGGCCCGGACGACCCGCGTACCTCCACCCCGCTGGTAGCGGTCATCGATGAGCCCGAGCCGGCCGTGGGCGGGGAGCAGGCGGCGGCCATCACCGCCGACCACGGACCTGAAGCCGCCGCCGCCGCCGCCCTGGCGGCCGCACCGGACGCCGGGGCCGCCGGTTATCTGATGGTGCTGCGTCACCTGGTGGAGGACGATCCGCAGGCCTGGACCGAGACCCCGGCCTCCATCTGTGCGGCCCTCCGCCTGCCGGTACTGCGCGCCTTCTACCTGGCCGCGATCGCCGACCACGCCCGCCGACGCGCCATCCCCCTTGCCGCGCTACCCCAGGCCGCTTCCGAAGCGCTCTCCCTGAGCCGCAGCCTGCACGCCTCCGAGAGCGCCGGGGGAGGCACAACGGCCGAGGCCTCCGACCGCAGGGCCGGCTCTGCCGCGAACGATGCCCTGGACGAGGCTCTCGCCGACCGCGTAGCTCTCATCGACCAGGCCCTGTTCGACCTGCTGACCGCTGCCTGGCGCGCCGACGCCGACCTCGGCCCCGTCCTGCCCACCGCGCTGGACCACCTGTACGACCTGACCGCCCCTCTGACCCAGACAGTCAGCTCGCCCGGTGGTGCCCTGCCACACGGCGACGATATACAGCCGTCCGACATCGTCGGTACCGACCTGGCAGGCCGTGCGCTGCAGTGCCTGCTGGCCCACGCCCGCCACCGCACGCCCGCTTGCGGACCTGGCCTGCCCGACCGGCTCCGTAGCCACCTGGAGACGGTCGTGGAAGCCACCGGCCACCAGGGACGGACTGCGGCCGCGCTCGGCCCTTACCTCCCGCTGCTGTACGACCTGGCCCCCGACTGGGTCGAAGGCCACCGCTCGGTCCTGCTCTCCCTGCCCACGGACAGGCCGTCTGCCGCCTCGGCATGGTTGCGCTGGGGAACGATGTCCTGGTCCCCACTGCTGGCCAGCCTCGACCGAGCCGAGTTGCTGGCCCGGTTGCGCGAGGACACCCTGCCGGATGCGGCCACCCACATCGCCTTCGCCCTGCTGGACCGACGACGCCTTCTGGGAGACCCGGCCGAGCTGATCGCTCAGGTTGCCGGCGGGGACGGCGGCCCGGCCGCCGTCTCCCGCCTGCTGGAGGTCCTGGCCCACCACACCGCTCGCGCCGCCGACCCGGACACCACCGCGGCGGCGGTGGAGGTGTGGCGTGCCGCAGTGGGGGCCGGCCTGCCCGCCGGCGCCCTGGCCGGTGCCGGGGCCTTCGCCGCCGCGGACAGCCTCGACGACGACACCTGGCTCGGCCTCACACTCATCTCCGCCCGCCACACCTCCGCTCTCCGCGGCGCCGACCAGGTCGCCCGCCGCGCGGCCCACCGCCCTCAAGACCCCCGGGCTGCCCAGATCGCCGCCGTGCTCGTCGCCCGTCCCAGTGTCGACCCCTGGCGGGACGCGACCGTCCGCGACCAGGCCCGCCAGCTGCTGGCCGCCGCCGGTCGCCTTCCATCCACACAGCGACCCGTCGAAGCGCTGGAGGAACTGCGCGGCGCCCTGATCACCGCCGGCGACATCGACGCCCACCGGCTGTGAGCACCCCTGCCGTCCTGTCCTGTCCACGCCCGGCTACGCCGCGGGAGCGGTGAACAGCGCCCACTGCCCGTGTCCGGCCCGGCCGTTCTCGGCTCCCCATTGCGGGCCCAGCATCTGGTGCATCCGCTCCGGGGACACGTACAGCGGTGTTCCCTCCCCGAAGGAAGTGCACCACAGCAGTTGCCCGCCGGGCACGAGGACCCTCGCGAGCTCGGCGGGGTAGAACACGCCGTTGAGCGACACCACCAGGGGGACCTGCCCGTTGTCGAACGGCAGCGACCGTACGTCGGCCACCATCCACTGGACCCCGTGCGGGGTGCCTGCGCGTCGGCGCAGCATCTCCGGGTTCAGGTCGCAGGCGGTCACCGTCGGCACGACCTCGGCGATCGCGGCCGTGGCCTCGCCGGTGCCGCAGCAGATCTCCACCGCCCATGGTGCCGGGCGGGCGCGGCGCAGCCCTTCTCGCACGGGCAGGTCGTATCCGGGCTGCTCGTCGGTCCATTCCCGCCAGCTCTTGGCCATGTACTCGTAGGAGGCACGCAGGCCCTGCCACGCCCGGCGGTCCTCGGGGTCCTCCAACAGGCGCTCCTGAAAATGGCGGCTGGGGTGGACATCGGCCTTGAGGTCCGGCGGGGGTGGGAGTTCCTTCCCCGTGCCGGACCGGTGTCCCGTCGGGCAGGGCCCGGCCGGATGGGGGGAGAGCGGTCGCGGCGGTCGGCAGGCGTCCGGTTCGTGGTGAGTGACAGGGGCATCCAGGTGCTGTTCAGAAGCCATGCCGGGATCTTCAGGCCGTTTGCCTGTGGATAGATTTCATCCGCCACCCTGTCCTGCTCGCTACCGAAGGGAGGGAAGTCCACCGGCTTCTGGGCCAGGGACGTCGCCACCGTTGGCGGAGTGGCACTAGCCACCTGCCGGTCCCGTCGATTCACCCACTCGGCGGATGCCCTGCTGCCGGAGCTGCTCGCGTGTGTATCGGCGGGCGACAGCGGAGCCGTCCCACAGGATGAAGTAGCGCCCCCCGGTGGTGGATTCCCAGCTGACGCTGCTGACGGTGCCGAGGACGACGCGGCTGCCTCCGACCGGCCGCTGGACGCGGTCGCCCTGTGACAGGCAGATGTGGATGTAGGGCACGAGGATCGATTCCTTTCGGCTGCGAGGCATCCAAGACACTCAACGAGTCTTAAGACATGACGCAGACCATCATTTGCCGTATAGTCTTAAGATGCAAATAGTGAACCCTGGGCGACCTCGCCCCGTCACCCCTGGAGGAGCATGAATCCCGCCGCGCGCGGAGCGGCGCTCATCGACCGGTACCGCAGCGAGCACGGAGCACTCGACGAACCCGAGATATCTGCCGCCGACGTCGTCGCAGACCTGCAGGTCTGGGCTGCGGCTCACGGCCTCGACTGGTACGAGATCCTCGACCGCGCCGAGAGGTGCGCCCGCGAGGAACTGCACTGCTCCGCCTGCGACCGCCTGGACCCCGCAGCGCTCGACGACGACCTCCTATGCCCGGACTGCGCCCCCTGAGCGACCCGGCGCCCGCCTCCACCGCGCAGGCCTCGACGGCGAGCGGGCCCGACGAACTATCGACTCTTAAAACTTGCATCGCGCACGCCACGCATGTAATGCTTTAAGAATCGATTAGATGGTGGACAGTGGAGGAAGGCCATGCGCAACATCCTCAAGCCCGGCACTCCGGCCCTGCACCACGGCAGCCTCGTGAAGTACCACGGCCTCCGGGTGGCACTCCTCTGCGGCTGCAGCCACTGCTTCCAGCGAGTCCTGGCAGGCCTGCCCGCCGTCCGCTACGACCTGCGACCCGCCGACGGTCGCTACCCGCGCACCGGCTTTCCCGAACACGCGTTTCCGGCCTCGATCCCCCCGGCGGTCTCTCGCTGACCGGGCGGGCGGAGCCGCCCGCTGGCAGGGCCGCAAGCATCACTAGCCATCCCGCCACAGACCATCCACGACAACAGCACCCGGAGGGCCGAACCATGAATCCGATGACCGCGGTAGGCGGGTATGCCCATGCCGCCGACCGAGTCCTCACCGAAGCGGGCGCCGGGAAAGCGCCGAGCACGCGCGCCACCCAGGACCGGGAGCTCGCCGAGTCCATAGCCGTCATTGACCTGGCAGGCCTCAGAGGGCGGTTCGTGAGTGTTTGAGTGGTTCCGCCGTCGCCTGATGGTGTGAGTGTGAGCGGAACCTGTCGGCCCGAGGCCGCTGATCTGTTGATGTGATGAGGTGAATGGACGCAAGCCGTACCCGAGTGACTTATCGGACGAGCAGTGGTCGTTGATCGAGCCGGTGATCACCGCGTGGAAGGACCGGCACCGCTCGGTCAGCGGCCACCAGGGCAGATACTCGATGCGGGAGATCGTCAACGCGATCCTCTACCAGAGCCGGACCGGCTGTCAGTGGGCCTACCTCCCGCACGACCTGCCGCCGAAGAGCGCGACGTACTACTACTTCGCCACCTGGCGCGACGACGGAACCGACCAGGTCATCCATGAACTGCTGCGCTGCCAGGTCCGCGAGCGGGCCCGCCGGTTAGAGGACCCGACCCTGGTGGTGCTGGACACCCAGAGCGTCCACGTGGCTGCCGGGGTCCCCTCCTCCACGACCGGCCTCGATCCGGCCAAGCGGGTGCCGGGCCGCAAACGGGGCCTGGCCGTGGACGTGCTGGGTCTGGTCATCGCGGTTGTCGTGCTGGCCGCGAACACGCACGACAACGCCGCGGGTATCGCCCTGCTGAACCAGGTCGCCGCGCACACCGGCGGCACCGTCGAGAAAGCCCTGGTCGATCAGGGCTTCAAGAACCAGGTCGTCGCGCATGGCGTCGGCCTGGGCATCGACGTGGAGATCGTCGAGCGCAACCCGCAGGACACCGGCTTCGTGCCGCAGCCGAAGCGGTGGAGGGTCGAGCAGACCTACGGGATCTTGATACTGCACCGGCGCCTGGTCCGCGACTACGAGCACCATCCCGCTTCCTCCGCCTCCCGCGTCTACTGGGCCATGACCCACGTCATGGCCCGCCAGCTCACCGGCGCGAACACTCCCACCTGGCGCGATGCGCAGGCGGTGACCGCGTGAACCTCCGGCCCCTGCTCGACGCGCTGGACCTCCAGGAGGATGCCGCCCGGGCCCTGGCTGACGACCTGCGAGGACAGATCGGCGAACTGCAGGGCCGGCTGCGGGAGGCCGAGACCCACCTCGAACACCTGGCGATCACCCGGAAGACCGTCACCGGCCTTGCCGACCGGCTCCCGGCCGGTCCACCGGACCTGCCCGAGCACCCGGACTACCCCCGCATCCTCGCCGTCTTCCACGAGGCCACCGGCCCGCTGCGGGCCCGTGACGTCTGCGAAGCCCTCGATCATGAGCTGCTGCCGAAGAACGTCGAAGGCACCCGCGCCAAGCTGAAACGTCTGGTCAAACTCGGCATCCTCACCGAGATCGACGCCGGCAGCTTCGCCAGGAAGCAGTAGCCGACGAACACGTGATCAGCAGCCCTGCCCTAACCTCACTTCGAAACGGACATCAACTCACGAACTGCCCTCTCAAGAGCTCCCCTTGACACGGTTGTTCTCCAGGCCGACTGACGCGAGGCCCGCGGCCCCGTGATGAGCTCGACCGGAACATCGCCCTGGCGCGACTGCAGGAGCTGCCGGTCTCGGCGCGCGGCGCACGTACGGGCACGACGGACTCGCCCACGTCCGCCGACCGGCTGCCGGGCGGCACGCAGGGGTGTCGTTGCGAGGACGCCACGCCGGCGCGACCGCAGTTCGCCGGCATCCACGTCTACCCGGTTCGCCAGGCCCTGGTGCCAGAAAGGAAGTGACCATGCCCCTGACTGCCGTATCCTCAACCCCGCCGCAAGCTATAAGAGACAGGAAACTCGTGATGGCCAGCACGGATAACGAGCACATCGACCTGACCAAGAGGACAGAACCACTCAGCCTCAGTGACATCAGTCGTGCGCTGGGGCTCAAGTCGCGCAGCACCGCGCAGAAATGGCACAAGCCTCCGATGCAGAAGGCGATGGCGGGCAAGGCGCCGAGGAACGTGCCGGCCCTGCACGCCGTGGTCGACGCGATGGCTGAGCAGCTGGAGTCCGCCGGCCAAGGAGTGAGCCGCGAGACGCTCGAGAGCGCCCGGCCGATGTACCCGCCGCAGGTGGTCCTCGCCCTGGGCAAGGCCCTCGGTTACCTCGACTCCAAGGGCCGCATCGTCGAGGAGATCCAGAACAAGGGCCGCGGCCGCTGGCTACCGGTGGAGCCGACCATCGACCCGGGCTCCCAGAAGAAGCGGGTGTACATCAACCACCTGGCCAAGAAGCTAGGCATCAAGAACGAGTCGATCGAGGTGGCGCTAACGCGAGAGAGGTTCACGAAGCCGGACGGGACGGATGAGATCGGCCGCAGCTTCTGGTGGGTGCCCACCGCGAACAAGATCCTCAAGGAACACAACATCGAAGACCGGTTCTGATTGCCGGCGCCACACCGCATCGCCCCCGGGCCCGGAGCACACCTCCGCACCGGGGGCGAAGTCGTAGGGGGCGGCAGCGGCGCCGGCCACTCGAAGCCGACCCGAATGGGATGCCCGCCAGGCACACAGCGGAGCATTCTGAGCTGCGAAGACACTGGATCGGTGGTATAGTTTTAAGAGTCATAAGGCGTTGTTCCCGGTACCGGTGCGACTGGACATCCCTGCCGGTACCGGGACTCGCTGGAACACTCACCGACTGGTTCCCGGAGGGACCTTGACGGATACCATCACGCATCCTCAGCCGGAGGCTTCCGCCCCGCAGCCTAGCCCCACCGACCGCTTCCGCTTCACCGCGGCCGTGCGCCAGCAGCGGCCCGCGCGGATCCTTCTGGACGGCCCGCCCGGAGCGGGCACCACGTACACCTCCCTGGCCCTGGCCACGTCGATCGGCAACCGCGTTGCCGTCATCGACGCCCAGCGTGGCCGCGTCAACACCTACGCAGACAAGTTCACGTTCGACACATGCCCGCCGCTGTCCTACTGCTCGCCGGACACTCTGGTCACGCTGCTCGCGCACTGCGCCGCCCAGGGGTACGACACGGTCGTCATCTCCCCGCTCTCCGCATTCTGGAGCGGTCCCGGAGGCGTGCTCGAGCAGGTCGACCGGGCCGCCAAGCGCGGTTCCTCCGGAAGCTGGAGCGGGTGGCGGGAAGTCCGCCCGGTCGAGCGTCACATGCTCGACGCGCTGTTGGGCTACCCCGGCCACGTGATCGCCACCGTGCGGGACAAGCTGGAGTACGTCGCCGAGCCCGACGAGAACGGGCGTGTCACGCGCCGGATCATCGGCCTGGCTCCCGTCGGCCGCGACGGCATGGAGTACGACTGGGACATCGTGGCCACGATGGACCACTCTCACACCCTTGTCGTGGTCAAGGCGCCCACCGACGACCTCTCCGGTCGCGTCGAGCCCAATCCCGGCGCCCGGTTCGCCACCGACATCAAGACGTGGCTGGACGAAGGCGAACCCGTCCAGCCGCCCTACGACCTCGCCGACGAGGCCCTGCAGCCGAGCCTGACCTTCGAGGAACTCGGCGACCTCATGCACCGCGTCCGGCTCCGCCAGGCCGAAGGCCACCCCTTGCTCCTGCCCAGCGGCAAGGGCACCACCCTCGGCGCGTACATCACCCAGCGCGGCAACGAGCTGCGCCGCGAGGGCTGACCAGCTCTTCGCCCCTCCGGCGCCGCTCCCGGCCCCGCCCCGCGGCGGCGGTCCGGCCTGCCCGACTCCAGGCCGCCGCCGCCCTCACCGAAAGGCACTGATGCCGCAGACCCTCCGCCAGGACGACCCACTCGTCCACCTCTTCCTCTCCTTCGGCTCCATGTCCGACCGCCACAAGGCGGCAGTGAGCCCGTACCTCGACGTCGAGGGCTACGTCGAGGACGACCACAGGCGTGCCCACACCCGCCGTGATCGCACCAACGCGGTGGAGGCCCGGCAGCTCCTGGAACGCGCCATGGACGTCCTGACCGAGCGCTTCATGCTGCCCGACGGCCTGACCGTCACCGTGCCGGGCACCAACGGCGACAGCCACACCCTGGTCACCGGACAGCTCGACGACTCCGCCCGCATGACCTTCCTCCACGGCCAGTGCCACGCCTTCGCCCGCGCCCTGTCCGACCACACGGGATGGCCGATGGCCATCATCGTCAGCGACGACTGCTCGCTGGACCCGGACGTGTGCGCCGTCGACTCCGTCGTCCGGAACGTGTGCACCTGCCAGTTGGAGCACGCCGTGGCCGTCCGGCCGGACGGCGCACACGTCGACATCACCGGCGCTCACCTTCCCGGCACTCTGCCCGGCCACGAGGGGCAGGAGGCCATCGCCGTAACCAGCGCAGTGTGGTCGCACATCACCCGCTCGCCCCTGTGGCGCAGGCCCGCCGTCGACGTGGCGCGTACCTTCGTTGTGCCGCTGCTGGCCACGCTCGGCCAGGAAGGGGCCGCCGCGTGAAGCTCACCCCCCGCAGCCGCGCCGCTCTTAGCGGCGCGGCGCGGCTCCTGGCCCGTCTGCGTCCGGCGGCGCCCGCCGGCCCCGACTCCGCCTCGGCCCTGGATGCTGTCCGGACCGTGCAGCGGCTGCTGGCCGAACACGACGGTGCCGAGTTCCACGAGGCAGTGCGGGAGCAGCTGCTGGCACGCGGCTTCCCGCCGCTGCCGCCCTGCGAGCGCTGCGGCGTCGCCCCGCGCTCCCGCGAAGCCGACCCCCTGGACGACCTGGTGGACGTGCTCGGCCCTCTCGGCGTGCGCGGAGCCGTACGCTCGGCCGTCGAGCTGTACGGCACCTACGGCGACCCGAGCGATGTCCTCAGTTCCACACAGGTCGACCAGCTGTGCGCGGCTGCCGAGCACTTCGACACCGAGTGAATCTTAAAACTTGCGCCGCCCCTTGCCCGTGACGTAGTGTTTTAAGAGGCGAATGTGCTTTCGGTCCTCCCCGAGGCCGGTGGGGCGCGTCCGTGGCTCATCCGGGGAGATCCCGGCCACACGCCGGAGACGCTGGTTCGAGACCCGCCGGACGCGCCCCCGCCCATCCCTGACCACGCCCATCTCCACAGACAGGACATCTGTGCCCAACGAACTCGCCCTGCTCATCGAGCACTCCGACGCCGCCGGCCGCGCTGTCGTCCAGGAAGCCGCCGTCACGGCCGGCCTGATGTGGAAGTGCCGCGCCCGCTCCTGCCCCACCACCTACAACCGGATCGGCGAACCGCTGTGCCGG
This sequence comes from Streptomyces shinuiensis, assembly GCF_043660855.1. Lineage (NCBI taxonomy): Bacteria > Bacillati > Actinomycetota > Actinomycetes > Kitasatosporales > Streptomycetaceae > Streptomyces > Streptomyces shinuiensis. The sequence continues at coordinate 64,321 of NZ_JBIHML010000005.1, forward strand.
GGCTGCGGCCGCGACCGCAAGGGACGTTTCCTGCCCGACTTGCAGCCGGGTCTGTACGCCGTGCCCGACGAGCTGTGGGAGCAGCTGCGCACCGAGGTCGTCCAGCACTTCGCGGGCGAGCAGGGCACCCCGACGCCGGACGCCGTGACGTTCCTGTGGGAATGCGAGTCCCGCACCGAGCCGTGGTCGTTCACCGAGGTCGTCCTGCATTACGGCGGCCGCCAGGAGAAGTACCAGACCGCGTTCGCCGGCACCGAGATCGCGGAGCTCCTCAAGGAGATCGCCCTCGCCGTCGAGCCCAACTACCTGGACAACCTGCGCATCGGCCTGCCCCGCTGATCACCCGCACACCACCGTGAGGAGGACCGCAACGACCGTGTCCACCACTTTCCCGCTCGTACTCGACCTGCCCAAGCGGCTGTCGCTGTCCGTGGAGGCCAGCACGCTGGAGCACGGCCGGGCCCGGTACGCCGTGCGCGGTCCGCGTGTGAAAGGCACCTTCATCGTCGTTCCGGGCACCCCGTACGGCGGGCCGCTCGCCCCGCATACGGTGCGGGTCCACTTCGGTGACGGCCCCGAGCCGGTCAAGTCCTACACCGCCCGCCCGGACGAGCCGGTCGTCAACGGCGTCCGGATTCACGGCGCCACCGAGGCCATCGACCCGCGAGAGCTGCATGCACAGCCGCACTTCCTGGCCTCGCGCGCGGTTGTTCTGGCCGACGACTTCGCCACCCGGCGGATCCCCGTCGGCGCGCGGGCGCTGATCGAGGCCGTGGTGACGGCCGTGGTCCGCCATTGGCAGCAGCGCCCCGACCGCGACGAACTCATAGCCGCCGCCGTACGGCACCGGGCCGCCGACCACGTGGCCCATGAACGACGTGAGATCGCCTCCCTGGAGGCGGAACTCACCACCGTCCGCACCGAGCGGGCGGCCACCCGCCGACGCAGCTACCAGCTCGCCGGCCTGGTCCGGCGCCGCCAGCCCCCGCTGAAGGCCCCGCACACCCACCCGGCCGACCTTCCGCTCACTGCCGTCGACGGCTCGACGCTCGGCGTGGTGACCGTGCGGGAGCGCGAGGTCAGCAACGGCCTGCCCGGGCGCGTGGTGTACGAGATCAGCGGGCCGCGTATCCGGCCCGGGCTGGTCACCTTCGGCCCGGACATCTACGGCCGCTCTCCCGTCCCCAAAGGGTTCTACGCCTGCTGGGGCAGGCCGACCAACAGCGCGTGGTTCACTCGTGAGCGCACAGGCATGCCGGCCATCAACGGCGTGGTGATGGCCGGCGGCTGGAGCTACGGCAGTAGCAGGGGCGTCTGCACGGCGCCCACCCCCGTGCGCGGGCCCGGCCCGACCGCCGAGCGCGCCAGCGCCGTCCTGCGCACCCTGGCCGTCCACTTCCTGGCCCGGCCGGATCTGACCGCGCTGCGTATCGCGGCGGGCAAGCAGCATGCCGCGTGCAGCCGCGCCACCGTCACCCGGGAGCTGGACCGGCTCCGCGCGCAGGAAGCACGCCTTCGCCGTCGACTGCGCACCCACCAGGCCCGCGAGGAGCACTTCGCCGCCCTCCTCGCTCCGTCCCCGGCGGAGGCAAGCGCCCGTGCCGCATAGCCGCCGTCGGCCAGCGCGCCCCCGGGCCCCGCCCGCCCCGCCAGCCCCGAGACCTGACCGAGCACGCACACGAAGGACACGACGCATGACCTCTCGCCCCTACGTCGAGATTCCGCGGCCGTACGAATGGAGCCCGTCCCGCTTCGACGTCGAGCTGACCTTCCCGGCCTCCAGCCGCAAGCGCGCCGAGCAGCACCAGCGCATTGCCTGGGAGCTGGCCCGCATCCACGACGTCGAAGCCCACACGCCCTACAAGATCAACTCTCGCTGGAGCGTGTACGAAGAGAACTGGGGGAACGGCGAACGCCACGGAGGACCCGACTACCGTCGCCTGAAGGTGCACGGCAAGCCGCGCTCCCTGGCCCGCTACCTCGCGGCCTTGCCGCGAGTGCTGACTGCCGTGGAGCGCCTGGCCACCCGGGCCGCCCGCACGTTCGGCTCCTGGCGCCGTTCCTTGATCGCGCAGCTGGAGGGCCACCTCGAATACGAAGACCCCACAACGCTGCGCATCCGCGCGCAGGACTTCCGCAGCACGGTCCTGACGACACTCACCGGCTTCCTCGCCCAGGGCGCCCCCCGGGCCGGCCACCGCGATCCTTCCCGGCCCCTGTGGGAACAGGCCGACACGGTCGCCGCCGAGGTATGGGCGGAGACCGGCGGCGTGAACGCCTGGGAGGCGCCGGAGGAGGAGGTCCAAGAGCAGCTGCGGCGCATGCTGCGCACCGACCTGTCCGTCGTCCAGGAGCAGGAGACTCCCCAGACGCCGCAGGTGCCGGACACAGTGGAGGAACTGCTGGACCTGTCCGGCCCTGCCGAGCACGCCCCCGTCGAGCATGCCCCCCAGTCGCTTCACACCGCCAAGGCGGCCGGGGCCGCGCGGCCCGCTGTGGCCAGCGTGCCCGTTCTCGTCCCCGGCCGCTCCTCCGCTCCCTCCATCTCGCCGCCCTCCTCGGCCGCCCGGCTCGGAACGGTGCCCTGGCCGTACGGAGGGCCTCCGGTGCCCATGCCGCGCAGTGCCCTCAAGGTGCCACTCCGGCACCCCGAAGGCACTACACCGCCGCGCGAGCCTGCCGAACGGCTCGTAGCCCACTGACGCCTCTAGGGGTGGGGTCGGCACGCGCCGCGCCTGCCCCACCCCTCCCGCCGACCTGGGCAGCGCGCTGCCCAGACCCTTTCGAAAGGACTCTGTTGGCTCCTCTGAGCCCCACGGGCGCCCGCATTCTGGCCGCACACGTCGGCGGCGCCGTCTCCGGGCACGACGCCGCGATGGCCCGCCTCGAAGCCCACCGGCTGGTCGAACCACATCCCAGCGCCCATGGCACGCACCGGATGACCAAGGACGGTTGGGAGGCTCTGGAGGAGTGGCGCCTGCAGCACGCCGAGGCCTCCGCCCCGGCCTCTGCCCCCGGCATACTGCCCAAACTGCCCGGCAGGCAGCACGAAGCGGTGCTCACCGCCGCACGGCGCCCCGACCAGCTCGTCGCCGGGCGCGACGACGAGGCGTACCGCCGCGGAGAGCCGTGGTTCCTCGGCACGACGCTGCGCGCCGTCCACCGGGCCGGATACGCCGGCATACGACCTCAGCCATGGGACGACGGCCCGGTGACGTGGGAGGACACCCGGCGGTCCCTGTATCTCACCCCGGCCGGCCGGGAGTACGCCCGGCAGCGCGGCGGCATCGACGTACGGCGCCGCCGGGTCGTGATCATCGCGTGCGGCTCCGAGAAGAGGCCGGACCCCGGGCCCACTGAGTACGGCACTCTGGGCGCGGGCTGCCCGGCCGGCGAGCTGTATACCGGCCAGTACCATCGCTCCCTGCGGCTCGCCGCGGACTCCCTGACCGACCAGTCCCTCATCCGCGTCTTGTCCGCTCTCCACGGGCTGGTGGAACTCACCCGCCGCCTTCGGCCATACGACGTGACGATCGGTCACGAAAGGGCCGTCACCGCGGATAAGCTGGCCGGCCACACCGCGGCCCTCGGCCTGAACGATGCGGACGTGATCTTCCTCGGCGGTCAGGAGTACGCCAAGCTCCTCGCCCCGTCCGTACCGCACCTGCTCACCCCACTCACCGGCGGCATGGGTGGCCACCGCGGCCTGTGCCGACAGGCGAGCGAAGACGCCGCGCTGCGCAATGCCTGGTGGAAACAGGCCTCCCATCTCCACGCCCTGCGCCACCCCGCACCCTGAGGTAGCCGCCGACGGTCGGCACACCGGCAGGACATCTCGTCGGACCCGGCAGAAGCCGCTCGGCGCGTGCCGCGGTGGAAAGGCGTGCCCAGCCCTACTCGGTGGCGAGCAGGGCCGGCCGCCCCGCAGCCGGGCTCCGTAGCGTCTGAACCGCCGATACTGCCCACCACCGCCAAGCGGCACGCAGGGACACAGCCCACCCGGGGCCCGCTGCCGTGCGGGGCAACGGGAGCGATTCGACCCGTCCGACAGCTCGCGTACCGCACCTGCGCTCCGGCCGTCAGCAAGGGGCCATACCGTGTCAGCTCATCGGTCACCCTGCTGATTCGCCGCTCGCCGCCCGCGCCCTCTAGGCTCCGGCCGTGGTGGATGTGATTGACCTCCCGGCCCCGGCGCTGACGCGCAGTGAGAAGGCCGTGCTCGCCGCGCTGCGCCAGCGCTGCGGTCGACCGACCAGCGTCGCCGAACTCGCCCGGATCAGCGGGTACAGCGAGGCCGCCGTCACCAAGGCGCGGCGTCGGCTGAAAGCGGTGAACCTGCTCGACTACACCCCTGGTACGGGCCGCACCTACACCCTGTACCGGTTGCCGGACGATCTCCCGCTCGAACAGGCCCCCGCAGTGCTGCGCGAGTACAGCCTGGGTCGCACGGTTGCCTCCGGAGTGCTGCACCTGCTGGAACTCGGCGGCCCGCCGTTGCCGCCGCTGCCCGATGAGTTCCGGCTCGACACCGTGTGCAGGCCCGCGCCGAAGACCGGGCCGATCATGGAATTGGCCCTGGGCCCGGTCGACTGGTCCCGGATGTGCCGTCCGTGTCTGGCCACCGTCTCCGACCTGCCGGACATCGGGCAGAGCACCACCGTCGCCACCACCTGGCACCTCCAGGTTCAGGAACACCACGGCGAGGAGTGGGTGGCCGTCGGTAAACCGCACAGCACCGAGCCCGCCGCCCGCAGCGCGCTCACCGCCTATCTGGATCGGCACCCCGGTGCACGCGGCCGACTGGCAGTACGCACCACCACGGAGACACCGCTGCCATGAGCAGTACGGTCGTGCCTGGGTGCTCCGCCCGGGACGCCTCTGCGGTCCTGATGGGAATGCACGGCGGGACAGGCAAGCGGGAGCGCGGGGCAAGACGTCACAGGTCAGGGTGTGGGGGTGAACTGTGCAAGGAGGCGTTCCTTCTGCCGGGTTCCGAGGCCTTGGATGCGGCGCTCCCGGGAAACGGCGAGTTCCTTCATGATCTGGTCGGCCCGGATCTTGCCGATACCGGGTAGCGCTTCCAACAGCCGACGCACCTTGATCTTGGCGATGACCTCGGAGTCAGTGGTCAGCACCTCCTCCAGCGTGCGCTTGCCCTGCTTGAGGTCGTCGAGGACGGCGGCACGCTGCTTGCGTACGGCAGTGGCCTTCTCCAAAGCAGCAGCCCGCTGTTCAGGAGTCAGGGACGGCAGGGACATGATGATCCTCTCGTCAGGTGTGGACTCTCAGTCGGTGCGGTACCGGGCACCCCGGCCTCCTCTCGGACGGCGGTCAGCGTGCTCGTCCTCCTCTCCCGGCTCGTACGCTGCGATGAGATCGGGGTCGGTGTACTTCGGCTCCAGGAAGATACGCCGGAAGTCCGGCTTGGGAGCGACCGGCGGCCGGCGCCGGGCCGGGACCGTCTCGACCCGGCGGCCGCGGGGTATAGAGGGCAAAGAAACTCCTGGTGTAGGGCGTACAAGGGTGTTGCGAGCTGACTCAGAGCGTCGTCTGTGCCTTTCCCTCTGCGGATCACATCACGCCGTGGAAGCGGTGTGATGACCGGCCCGGACCGAAGGGCAGCCAGCCTCTTTCAGGTCGTGCCGTTTACTGATGGTGTCCGAAGAGACTCGGCGAAGGCGGTTACCTGGTCGGCAGCCGCGCACAGGCCGTCGGAGGCGCCGAGTTCCAGCAGGGGCCGCACCACAGGTGTTCCGATCACGACCCCGTCGACCAGGTTCCGGATGCTCGCCGCTTTCTCGGGGGTGGAGACGCCGATGCCGGTGACGACCGGCGTGGGTCCGGCCGCGCGCAGCCGTTGGGTGAACGCGTCCAGCGCGGCGATGTCGAGCCGGCCGGTGTAGCCGGTCAGCGCGTGGGCGGCCGGGGCATACACCCACCCGCTTGCGGTCCTGGCGACCTGGTGCAGAAGGTCGTCATCGGCGTGGCGCGAGACCAGCTGCGGAGTGTGGATTCCAGCGGCTCGGGCAGCGGATCGCCACCGGCGGCTCTCCCCGGCGGGCAGGTCGACGATCATGGCTCCGGCTGCACCGGCAGCAGCGAGTTCGCGAGCGAACCGGCCAGTTCCGTACTGGCGCACCGGGTCCCAGTACGTCATCACCACGACGGACGCGGAGGTGTTGGAGGCCACCTGGTGGACGGTGGTGAGCGCGGTAGAGACTCCGGCGCCCTGTTCCAGCGCCTGCGCGTACGCGGAGGCGATCAGCGGGCCGTCGTAGACCGGATCATGGTGCGGAATGCCGACCTCGAGGATGCCGGCGCCGCGGGCGGCGAACAGGCGCAGCGCGATGGCGTCGATACCTGGTGAGGGAAAGCCTGCTGGGAGGAAGACGCCCAGTTGCGGGGCGTGGCGGATGAGGCGTTCGGTGAGCCAGGCTGCGGCGGGCGTCCGTACAGGGTGCTTGAGGTGAGGGACTGGGGCGTTCATGCGGCCTGCGTCAGGGGCGTACGGACCTCGACGACGGCCCGGGCCAGAATCTCGTCCAGGTGTCGGCGGGCGGCTTCGGCGTCGTCGCCGGTGGTGATCGCGAAACCGGCCCGGATGTTGTTCGGGGTGTGCGGGGAGGGGGCGAGGGTGACACGGTCGCCGATGTTGCACAGCCAGTGCAGCTGCTCCAGATGCTTGTCGTCGCCCGGTCGCAGCATGCGGTGGGTCACGATGCCGTCGGCGGGGGGATAGATCATGCCGATCGCGGCGCTGCGCGCGCGGGTGGCTTCCAGGTTCGGGCTGCGGCCACAGGCCAGAGCCGCCGCGGCTCGGGCCAGGTCGACGCCGGTGGCGTACCGGACGAGCTCGCCGATGCGGTCGCCGCCCAGTCGCGCGTTGACCTCGATCAGGCGGGGGCCGTCGCTGGTGAGCTTCATCTCGACGTGGCTGACGCCGTGGGTGATGCCGACAGCCCGCAAAGCGGCCGCTGCGATCGGTGCGACCTCACCGAGGAGCGGGTCGTCGGCGCTCACGACGTGGCTGGTCTCCATGAAGTACGGAGCGAAGCCGACGGACTTGCGGGTGACCGCGATGGCGGTGGTGACGCCGTACTCGGTGACGGTTTCCACGGAAATCTCGGGTCCGTCGAGGAACTCCTCCAGCAGCACGCCTTGGCCTTCAGGGCCCTGGTGAGCGGCGCCGGCGCTGGCGATGGACCAGCCGGCGGACAGGTCGGCGATGCTGTCGACGCGGACGACGCCGATGCTGCCGGCGTGCGCGGTCGGTTTGAGGACGACGGGGAAGCCGCCGAGCCGTTCGGCCGCCGATGCTGCCGCGTCCAGACTGTGCACCCAGGTGAAGGCGGCCGAGGGCACGTCGGAGGAGAAGAACCGCTGGCGGCTGGTGGCTTTGTCACGGGTGGCGCCGACGGCGGCAGGGGCGTTCCCGGGGACGCCGAGGAGTTCGGCGAGCCGGGCGGCGGCCATGAGGTGGTACTCATCGAAGGTCAGGACACCGGCGATGGTCCAGTGCCGGGCCAGCGAATCGGCGGCCAGAGCCACCGATGAGAGGTCGCCGAGGTCGGTGACCTCGTAGTCGACGATGTAGGGCGCCTGCCAGGTGGGCTCCTTGTCGTCGATGAGGAGCAGTGGGGTGTCGGTAGCGGCTGCCTCCAGCATGTAGCGGCGCATCAGCTCCGGGCCGGAGCCGATGACGAGCAGCATCGGATTCGACATGAGTTCTCTCCTGAGTACGTGATCAAGCGACGTTGCGGGCGTCAAGGACTGGTGCGGTCAGCTCCGGTACTGGCCGGGTCGCCGTGAGGCTGTAGGAAGCGCGGTGACGCCTCAGGCCTCGGAAGGTCAGGGCCATGGCGATGCCCTGCAGGGCGGAGCAGGTCAGCAGCAGGGCGGGAAGCCCGGTGGGCGGCAGGACGGCGACCAGGGCACCGGCGAGCGGCATGGGGATGACGATGAGGACGATCGTCACGCTCAGGGTGCTGCCGAACACCTCGGCAGGGATCAGCCGGGCCCGCAGGGTGCGCAACACCACGGTCAGCGCGCCCTCTCCGGCCATCATCACGCCGACCGCTGCCGCGTAGGTGACAAGACCGGGAGCGAGAGCGATGGCGAAGCAGGCCACACACGCGGTGGCGGCCGCGGCAGCGCCGACAGGCCACAAGCCATGGTGGTCGACAAGCCGGCGGCTGGCGGCAACAGCAGCCAGCGAGACAACGCCGGCGGCGCTCCACACGATGCCCACGGCCAGGGAGGAGCCTTCGAAGTCGTGCAGCACAGTGATCGGGGAACTCGCCTGCGCGACGGCCACAGCCAAGTTACTGGCGATCAGCCCGGTGACGAGCCAAACCAGAGCTGGTATGCCCCGCATGGTGCGCCACCCGATGCGCAGGCTCGTCAGGACCGTGGCGGGGCCGGTCCGCTGGGCGGTTGGCGCGGCCTTGGTGGCTGCTGCGGCGGCCAGGGAGAGGACAGCGATCGTGACCAGGAGGCAGGAAGGGCCGCCCAGCAGGAGAAGTCCCCCCAGCAGCGGGCCGACCAGAAGCGCTCCTTGGTCGATGCCGATCTGAACGGATTGCACTCGGTGGGCTTGGCCGCCTGCAGCCCGGCTGACCTCGGCACCGATCGTCTCCACCGCGACGAACGAGGCCTGGGCCAGCAGACCGCTGAATGCGCCGACGACCATGACGGCCGTAGTGGCCGCTGTGCTGCTGCTGGGCAGCAGGGCGAGGGTGAGGGCGGCCGCCGCCAGGAGGACGGCACGGCAGGTAGTGGAGGCACGGAAAACTCGGTCAGCGCGATAGCGGTCCACCAGCGGGCCACCGATGGTGAATGCGGCCAGCCGCGGAGCCCACTCCAGCAGGAACGCCACCCCAGTCAGAGCAGTGGAACCGGTCGTGGTCAGGACCAGCAAGGGAATGGCGTACGTGGTGGTGGAAGTGGCCAGTGCGTCACTGGCTCGCATCAGGGTTGAGCGGGCACAGAGGAACCGGGTATCCGGAGACATAGCCGCAGCGGTGTCGGCCAGCACGGCAAAACGGCGCGCAGCCATGCGCACACCTCCACAAAAGGGATGTCCGGGGAAAAGAGAGTTCGAAAGCGATCCCGCGCGGGTGGCCGGCTCGGCATGAGGAAGCAGCCAGCGAAGCATTCGGGCTGCCGGGGCAGGCCAGCGCTGAAACGACGCAGCCGCAGCATGCCGATGGACTGGCCGTACGCGGCCGCGCCGCTTCAGCGCTGGGTGGCCGACTACCCCTGTTGCCGCGTCCTGCGGCGCGAGTACGCGCTGGCACCGACCGCCGCAGCGCCTACCGCGATCATGGTGCTGGCGACGTAGGCGAGTTCGCCGTCGCTCGATGCACCGGTGTGGGCCAGCGATCCACTACCTGCCGGCTCGACGGTGTCCTGCTGGAGTGATGCCGCCCGGCTGGCATCGTCCACTTGCGAGGTACGGCCCTCCTGCCCGGAGCCGTCGCCGCCCCTGTCGTGGTTCGAGCCGCCGCTACCGGGATCGGTGGTCTCCGAAGAGCCGGGGTTGGTCGGTCCGGGGTCCGTGCCGGGATCGGTCGGCTCGGGATCGGTCGGCTCGGGGTTGGTCGGTCCAGGGTCCGTGCCGGGATCGGTCGGCTCGGGATCGGTCGGCTCGGGGTTGGTCGGTCCAGGGTCCGTGCCGGGATCGGTCGGCTCGGGATCGGTCGGCTCGGGGTTGGTCGGTCCAGGGTCCGTGCCGGGATCGGTCGGCTCGGGATCGGTCGGCTCGGGGTTGGTCGGTCCAGGGTCCGTGCCGGGATCGGTCGGCTCGGGATCGGTCGGCTCGGGGTTGGTCGGTCCAGGGTCCGTGCCGGGATCGGTCGGCTCGGGATCGGTCGGCTCGGGGTTGGTCGGTCCAGGGTCCGTGCCGGGGTCCGTGCCAGGGTCGGTTCCGTCACCCGGGTCGGTCGGATCCGTACCGGGCTCCGGGTCGGTTCCGTCCCCCAGTTCACCGCTCGATCCGGTGCTGGCCTGAGCCGATGCCGATGCGTCGACGAGCGGCAGGTCCGGCACGCTCGCAGTCGGCTTGTCCTCTGACGGCTGCTCCGCCGCCGACGCGGCAGAAGCCGCGAGCAGACCGGCCGCGGCCACTACGGCAGCCGTCGCCGATGCACGCCGCAGCAGGCGTACGCGAGTTCTGAACATGGAAAATGACCTCTCCACAATCGGGACGCAGAACGGCAGCAACATCCGCTTCTACGGCGGTGTTGCGCACCGGGACCCATCGTCAGCCGATCTGCCTGTGGATAGATTTCGCCGAGCGAGCGAGGTCACAGACTCTGCTATTCATGGGCAAAACATCCGAAATTCTTGCGGAAGTGGGCGTCGGGAGGCGCTGATGAACGTCTCAGGAAACAGGGACCGGACGGTTCTCGTCCGGCTGAGGAAGCGGTACGGGCGCCCCGGCCAGGGCCCGGCGGCCAAGGAGTAGGGGCGCGACCGCCAAGGCGGCGCCGGCCAGTGCGGTGACAGCTGGCAGGAGCGGCCCGGAATCGGCTACGGCTGCGCCCAGTCCCGCGCCGGCGGCTTGCCCCAGGCCCAGTGCCGCGATCATCCACGCGGAGGCCTCGCCCAACGTGCCGTTGGGAGCCAGGTGTTCCAGGCTCGCGAACACGCTGATGAGCAGGGGCGCGAGGAACAGTCCGGGCAACACGGCTGCGGCCACGGCAATCACGGGGCCGGGCGTGAGCAGGAAGGGCACCAGTCCGACGGTCATCCCGATCGCGGTACCGCGCAGATGCCCGGTGCTGGACCCGGGAAGCCGCAGTCGGCCGAACAGCAGCCCTCCGGTGAGACTGCCCACGGCCAGGGCGGCCTGGACGAGCGTGGACACGGCCGGCACATGGTGGTGCTCGGCGAGTGCCAGGGCCACGACGTTCAGCGTGCCGAGCGCGATACCGGCGCCGATGAGGGCGAAGGCCAGGATGCGCGGTCCTCGGACGCGCAGCGGGCCCATCCAGTCCACGCGGCGCGGCGGTATCGGAAGCCAGCGCCGGGACGGCGGGGCAGTGGCGAAGGCGAGGGCGCCGACCAGGCCGAGCAGAGCTGCGGCGCCCAGAGCCGCCGCGGCGCCAGTGGTGGCGTTGCACACCAGGACCAGGAGTGGGCCTGCGATGAAGACTACTTCCTGAGCGGACGCGTCCAGGCTGAGTGCGGCCCGTAGTTGTGGACCGGTGGCGGTGAGGGTAGGCCACAGGACGCGCAGGGCTGCTTCCAGGGGCGGGGTGGCCAGCCCGGCGGTGAGGGTCAGCAGTACGGCAGCGACCGGGTGGTCGGCCGTGGACAAGGCGGCCAGGGCAGTGAAGGCGCCGGCGGACACCACGGCGGTGGCCAGCAGGGTCGGAAGGTGTCCGTGCCGGTCGAGCATCCGCCCCCACCAGGGCTGCCCGAGGGCGGCGCTGACGCCGTACGCGGCTGCGAGGAGTCCGGCCTGGCTGACGGTTCCGCCGTCCGCGCGGACGGCCAGCAGAAGGGCGAGCGGCGCCATGGCGACCGGGAGGTGGCCCACGACGGCGCCGACCAGGAGGCGCAGAACGTGTGGGGTGGTCAGGAGATGGCGGTAGCTGGGTGTGGAGCGCAGGTCGAGGGCAGTGGTCATCGTGGCCGGACCCTTCGTTCTCGAGCAAGGTGAGGGGAAGGCGTGGTGGAGAGGAGGGCCCGGCGGCCGGCAGCCGCCGGGTGGGGTCAGCTGGCCTTGGGGAAGTACGGCGGCGTCCAACCGACGTACTTCGCGCGCCATTTGGTCTCGAAGGCATCGGCCTTGACGATGTCGATGTGGCCTTTGCGTTCGATGTCATTGCTGGCCACCAGGCCGTTGCCGAGGTAGACGGCTATGTGGCCGGCCCTGCGCCCGGTGTCCCAGTACATGAGGGCGCCGGGAGGCGGGTGGCGGTCGCCGTCGTGGCGCATGTCGGCGGGGACGACCTTGTAGTGGTCGATGGCGTAGTACACGCCGCTGACGTTCCAGCCGTAGACCTGCGCGACGAAGGCCAGGCACAGCCGGTACCACCCGCCGGTGGAGTTGGGACCGGCGTGAGCACGCGCCCAGGCGATGGCTTCTTCGACCGACCGCGGGTTGGTCAGCTTCCAGGTGGCCTTGCCGTCGGTGAAGGTGCCGCCCTTGCCGCTGGCCGGGGAGCCGGTGTCCTCGCAGACGCTGGGGATCTCACCGGAGGCTGCGTCCTCGTCGGTTCCCGGGCTGTTGTCTGCGCTGGTGCCCTGGCGGCCGAGGTCGATTCCGGCCTCCCTGGCCAGGGCCCGCATGGCGGATTCGTGACCGGCGTACAGGTCGGGGTGCGCGCTGCGCTGGACGGCCTGAGCGACGTCCCCGGGCGGCCGCGTCTGCCAGTTGGGGATGTCGACCAGCCCCTTGTTGCCGCCGCGGCCGGTGAAGAAGGACGTGGCCGCGAACTCGGGCTGCATGATCTGCTCCTTGGTTCCCCAATTCATCGAGGGCCGCTGCTGGAACAGCCCAATGCTGTCGGCGTGGCCGTAGTTCAGGTTCTGCAGGGTGCTCTCCTGCATCGCCGTCATCAGCGCGATGAGGGTCGCTTTGCCGGGCAGGCCGAGCTTCTGCGCGACCTTGTCGATGGTGCGGGCGTTCGCCAGCTGCTGTGTGCGCACGCTGCCGGCGGCCGGCGGGCTGGTACCGGCGTCCGGGGCGGAGACTCCGGTGCCCGGCCCGGTGTCCTCGCAGCTGAAGGCCTGAGCGGACGGCAGCGGCGACAGACCGCCCAGCAGCAGCAGCCCGATCAGGAAGAGCACGCCGGCGATCACGCCGACCTTGAGCATCAGCCCCTTCTTCGCGACGCCGGCCGCCTGCATCGCGATCTGGGTGGCATCCCGCTGATCCATGGCTACTCCTGGATTCCGAGAACGCGGGTGACCTGCCAGGGCTGGCCGATGTCGGCACGGGAGACCTCCACGGTCAGGCGCCGGGTGTAGCTGTAGTCCTCGGTGCCCGTGACATCGATGCGGGTGGTGGCCTGGCGGTAGACCCGCACCGAGGTGTCCGGCGGCAGCTTCTGCTTGGCGGCCGGGGTGGTGATGGTGACCTTGGCCGGTGTGGCGGTGAGGGCCTGCGCGGCGATGAGTTTGTTCCAGTCCAGGTCGCCGTGCTTCTTCAAGTTGCGGATCAGGGCATCGGAGGCGTACGGCGCGGCACGGGTGACCGCGTCGACGTGGCTGGTGTCCTGCATCGGGTTGCGGGTGCAGTAAGCGGTAACGAAGGCTTGCGCGACGCCGTCGGGTGTGTCGGGCAGCTCGACCGTGGCGCTCGGTGTGGGGGCCTGTTCGGGCACGGTGGTAGCGGGTGAGGCGGGCGCGGTGGTGAGCGTGCTGTGCGGCTTGGTCCGCACCGTGTCGCTGTCCTTGCCCGGCCACAGCCAGGAGGCGGCGGCGACCAAGCCGGCCAGCAGCAGCGCGATGATCGGCACGGTGATGGGTGTGGGTACGTTCCTGCGCTCGCGTTTGACCCACTGAGCGCGGGCGTCGCGGCGGGCTGAGCGCCAGGCCTTGCGTGCGCGGCGTCGCTGGAAGTACGGGAGTTCGTCCAACTGTTCGGGCAGATCCTCTTCGCGCAGGAGTTCGCGCCACTGCTGCGGGGTGCGCGGCTCGGACGTGCCGTGGCGGGTGCGGGCGCCTGAGGTGGTGGCCTCGTCCGCGGGAGCGGTGCTCGGGGTCTCGTCACGGTGGTGGTCGGGCATGTGGAGCTCCGGGTGGGTGTGCCGCAGGCGGGCATGACGGCATGGCGGGATGGCCCCGGGGCGGTCCGGCCGATCAGCGGCCGGACCGCGGGGGTCTCACGAGCGGAAGAGGGGGGAGGTAAGGCGGTCAGGAGCCGCGTCGTCGCGGCGAGGGCGGTTCGCTGCGGCGAACGACCTCACTGCGTACAACCGTTCGGCGGCTGGCCGGTGGTGCGGCCGTACGTGCCGTGGGGGGCCGCTGAGCAGGCGCCGGCGGGTAGGAGCGGAATCTGGCTCCGACCGGGTTCGGCGGGTCGACCACTGTGCCCTGCACGACCTTCGGGCCGCTCTGGCGCGGGTGGTGTGGCACGCCGGGGCGTTCAGGTGCCCCAGGCCGCACCGGGTAACCGGTGCGCGCGGTGGTCGCCTTCTGCCGGGCGGCGCCGGCCTTGGCCGCGTGGGCGGCGGCGAAGTCCGGAACGGGCTGATGCGGCACGCCGGGATGCGGAGGACCACCCGGACGGCCCGGGCCGTCCGGGCCGCCGGGGCGGCCGGGGCTGGGAGGTCCACCGGGGCCGCCGGGCAGGCCGGGCCGGGTGGCGGCGTGGTCTCCGTAGCCGCCGGCGGGCAGCCTCGGGTAGCTCGGTGGCTGCGGGTAGGTGCGGGCGCGGGTGACTCGGATGGTGCTGCCGTTGTCGGTGCCGCTGCCAGCCGGTGAGGACGACGACGCACCACCGTGCTGTCCCCACCGGTCGCGCGTGGCACCCCAGTTGACGCGCCGTGTCCAGCCCACCAGGCCGCCACCGCCGCCACCGCGGCCCGTGGCGCCGAGGGCGTTGTTGATTCGCCGGGTGGCGGCCAGGTGCCCGACGGTGTTCAGGACGCCGCGGCCGGCGAGCTGGGCGCCGCCGGCGGAGACGATGCCGTCAAGCCGTCCCTTGATCTTGAGCGCCATCGCCGCTGCGGCGATGTTCAGCATCGACACGACGAGCCAGCCATAGACCTGCAGCGCGGACAGCAGCACCGTGTTCATGATCATGACGCTGCCGAGCAGCATCGTGGCGGTGCAGGACACCAGGATCAGGCCGATCAGGGATTCGAACCAGGACACACCCCACTGCCTGGGCCGGCCCGGGATGCACCACAGAGCGGCGAACACCACCCCGCACACCAGCAGCATCAGCGCGCCGAGCAGGCTGGCGACCATGGCGGCCGCGAGCACGATCACCAGGGCGCAGAAGATGGCGGCGGAGATCAGCGCGGCCAGCAGGACACCGATGCGCCCGGATGGGGTGTGGCCCTGGCGCCACTGCACCGCTTCGTGACCGGCGTTGTCGGTGTTCATGTTCTCGGACAGGTAGTCCTCGCGCTTGTCCATGTCGGTGCCGCGCTTGAGGACCTCCGGCCCCCACCGCTTGCAGGCCTCGATGGATCCCAGGTCGGCGATGCACCAGGGGGTGGCCACGTACGTGCGCCACACGGCGTCGCTGGCCTTGCGGAGGGCGTTGTCGCGGCCGCTGTCCGACCAGGCGGGCGTCGGGGTTCTGAACGGCATCGCGGTGGATGTGTCGCCGGACAGGCCGCCGTCGATTGTGGTCATGGCGACGGTCGAGCCGGCCTGGCGGGCCTGGTCGATGCCCTTGACCCAGGTCTGAGGCGAGGTGAAGAACGTCGCGGCGAGGGCTGCGGAGGCGGCGACCCAGGCCATCTGCCCGAGCATGCTGTGGTCGGAGCGGCGGGCCCAGGCGATGAACATGCCCAGCGCGAGCGCCATCGGCAGGAACATCTTTGCCATCGGGGTGGCCGCGGCGCCGATGGCCTTGGAAATGGCCGGCTCGATCTCGGGCAGCGAGATGACGTTGAAGCACCACTGCGTGATCGTGACGGCTGCGCGGCCCACCATTGCCACGGCCACCATGAGCATCGAGGCGATCCCGTGCAGGCTGCCGTCGATCAGGTCGCCGCCGGTGATTCTGTCGGAGAGCTGCTTGTCGAGCCGGTAGACCTCGGCCGGGTACGTCTCGAACAGCGTGCCTTGGCCGGGCGGAGTGATCGGGGAGGGCATCAGGTCGCCGATGCCGCCCGGCTTGTACTTGTCGGTGTCGTCGGCGGCCGCAGCCGGCCCGGTGACCATCACTGTGGTCAGCAGGCCGACGGCCCACAGCAGGAGGGTGCGCAGCCGCGGCGGCCGCACGGCGCGGATCCGGCGGCCGGCGCGGCGGATCAGTCCATCGCGGCCAGTACCGGTGCGACGGGATCGGCGGTGTGCGCGTAGCGGTCGCCGACGTCGCTCGTCTGCTCGATGAGCCACTTGTCACCCTCCTTCACAAGGCGTAGTACGTAGCGGAATTGGTCCTCGCCGGGCCGCTGCATGGTGGCCAGCGCTCCCTTGCCGGCCGGGTGGCTGGTGGAGGCGGGGACGTCCTGGATGTTGCTGATCTTGATGTCGAGCGGGCCGCGGTTGCTGTCCGCTTCGTCGGAGCTGTCGCTCTGCCGCTCCTTGATGCAGCCGGCGAGGGTGCCGCCGTCCTCGTCGAAGTTCGGGCGGGCGGCCTTCGTCTGCAGCTCGCACATCGTTGCGGCGTCGGAGGGCTCGACCGCCATCCACGCGTGCATGTAGTCGTGGGCGGCCTTGGTCACCAGCTCGGTGGTGGCCGGCCCGGAGGCCGGCTTGTCCGAGTCTGAGCCGGAGTCGGAGGAGCAGGCCGGCAGGGCGGTGAGTACGGCAGCGGTCAAGACGGCGCCGGCGGTGCGGCGGATGCGCGGGTTCATGCACGCTCCCTGGTCGGATACGGGTGTTCACGCAGCCTCCGATCCTGCCGTGCTGCGGTCGACGCCGGCATCCGGCCCCTCGCCCTGGTCCTCCAACGGCTCCTGGTCGCGCTCGCTCTGCTCGGCTTCGGTGTCTTCTGCCTGGTCCTTGGGGTTGGTGGACAGCGCGCGCAGGAGCTCGGCGCTGGGGGCGTCCCACTGCATCGTGGCCACCCGGTCGAACCGGTCGCGGATGATGCAGTGGCCGTGCCTGATCACACCTCGGGCCGTCTTGCCGACGCCGTGGATCAGGGCACGGCTGGCGTCGCCGACCGGTAGCCGCAGCAGCTCGGCGAGCGCGTCCTGCTGCACCTTCGTCGACTGCTCGAAACCGAAGACGGTCGTGATGGCCTCCAGCACGCCGTCCAGGCCGAGCAGGGAGTGCGGGTCCTGGCTGTCGATGGCCAGGCTCGTGTCCAGCGCGCGGCCCATGCGGGCGACCAGGTCCAAAAAGCGCCGACCGTCGTCGGTGCCGGTCAATACGTGCACCTCCGGCACGCTGATGACCTTCGGCAGGTTCCGCAGATCGGCACGGGAGGCGGTGTTGAGGGCGTAGGCGATCAGGCCGCGCATCAGCGCCAGGGAGACGCGTTCGTTCATCGTCATGTCCGCCGGTTTCGTTCCGGCCTGCGGCATGGTCAGGCCCGGAACCTGCACGAGCCACAGGCCTGGCTCCGGCCGCAGGGGTGAGGCCCTTTCTTGGGGCCTGCCCAGCACCGGAGCGCCCAGCTGCGTGCGGGCGACTTCCGCCAAGGCCTGCCCGGCGTCGCGGGCGAGTTCGTGCTCGTCGGCGCTCAGCAGCTCCACCACGCGCCAGGACGCCGGGTCGGAGTGTGCGCCGACGGTGTTCGCCGCGCGCAGCAGGTGGGTCTCCACACCCTGGTTACGCATCTGCTCCGGCAGCATGACCAGCATCTGTGAGACGACCTGCAGGGCGGCCTCACCGTGCGGCAGGACGCGGAAGAGGTCGGCCACGCCGGGGGTGTTGGTGCCGCAGGTGACGTGGTGGGAGTCCAGGCCGAGGTACCGGCCGGCCTTGATCAGGCCGCCCTCATCGCCCTTGAAGCCGAGCATCAGCGCGAAGGCGCCGCGCATTGCCGCGGTGAGCGTGGCGAGCTCCATCGAGGTGGTCTTGCCGCGCCCGGAGCGGCCCAGGAACGCTGTGGTGGTGGCGTCGCCCCGCGCCGAGCCGGCGGTGATATCGAACCTGCAGACGCCCGGGGTGGTGCCGGTCAGCAGCCCGGCGATCGGTCCTTCGTCGTCGCCGGCCTCGGACCCGCCCCAGAACATGGACGCGGCCAGGGCGTCGGTCTCACGGATGTGCCCCAGGTCAGTGACGCGCAGCATGTCCCCGATCTGGCTCTCCAGCCACATCTCCCGCTGCTCGTCGGCGGCCACGCGCACGTCGATGGACAGGCCGGCGTAGTGGGCGATGACCGCGTCGCAGCGCGCCTGGAGGTCTTCCAGGGACTCGGTGGAGGCCACCAACAACCGGGGGTGGTCTTCCAGCAGCGTCATGCTGTCCCGCGACATCCGCTGCCGCAGGCCCTCCATGACGCTCTCGGTCTCCTCGATCTCGGCCAGGGTCTCGCCGGCCGTCCCCTCCGCAGCCGAGCGGCGCTGCTCCTTCGCCGACTGGCGGACCTTGTCGACGGCCCGGATCGCGTTGCCCTTGCGCCAGACGCTGAACCGCACGGACGCCTCGGGGCATACCAGCAGCTCGCCACCGGAGGCGTGGGTGTAGCGGATCTCCGACAGGCAGCGCAGCCACTCCTGTTCCCCCGGGGTGTAGAGCTGCTCGGGAAAGGTGGGCATGGCCAGCACGGCGACCCAGGCCGCGGTGTTGCCGCGTGCGTCCAGGAGCTCGACGTGGTCGCTGTGCGGGACCGCGCGGGACTGGCTCAGCCGTACCAGGGAGGCACCGGTGATGACCGGAAGGTTCGGCGGTGCGGGCTGGGGCCGGTAGGACTCCCGGCTGATCGCCCACGCCAGCAGTTCGGCCGGCGCGATCCGCGCTCGCCACGGGGTCGCCTCCAGCCGGCGTTCCAGTCGGCGGGCGGCGGCGTCGAGCTGGGCGAGCTCGCTTGAGGGCAGACCGGTGTGGCGCAGGCCGAGCGCGGCGGTGGCAGTGTCCTTGACGGTCGCGGTCGCCGCGGTGGACCGCTCGGCGATCTTCACTCCGAGCAGCAGATGGCGCTGGGGCAGGTCCAGGCCATCCAGCCGGTTGGCCCACATGTCGGCGAACGCCTCCACGTCGCCGGCGGTGAACAGCTCGTGCGCCTCGGCCCGGTAGACCTCGCCGTCGAGCTGGGACCACAGCACCTTCAGGTGGCAGTCGTAGCCGGACAGCACCTTGCTCAGCGCCAGAGCCGCAGCATCCTGCTCCAGGTCCTGGCCCTGCTCCGGCATCAGGTCCGTGTTGGCGCTGGATAGCACAAACCACGCCTCCGCGGTCGTGGTGGTGGCCACCAGGCCGTCGGCGACCGCGACCAGCTGCGGGGCCGGCATGAACCGCTCGGCGCCCAGGCCCAGAAGCCGGCCGATGCGCGAGACTCCCTTCTTCGGTTTCGTCTTCGCTGCGCTCATCGGTACTCCTTCGGGACGGTGCCACGGGCCCAGGAGCGGGCCTGGGACTCGCTGAGGTACAGGGCTTGGAAACGGGTGGCGCGGCCGTGCTGCACCGCGTGCATCCGGCCGGGGATGACGGAGTAGGGCGGCACCGGCCACACCTCTGGTGCGATGCGGGTCCACAGGGTCTGGCCGGCATAGGCCAGGACCCGGGTGGGGAAGGCGTCGCCGACGGTGGTGCCGAGGTAGGGCGGGATACCGCGGGTGCTGCCGACGGCCAGCTGGATGCCGATGCGGTGACCGGCCGCCAGCAAGGCGCCGAGCGCTTCCACACCGGGGGCGTCCTCGAGCTGGCTGTCGGGCTGGGTCAGTGCCCAGTGCTGGCGCAGCCCGTACAGCAGGCGCTCGGCGTGTTCGATGACGATGAACCGGCGCGACGACCAGCCGTCGCCGGGTCCGGTGTCCGCCTGGCGCAGGCGGTGGGACATGTCTACGAGGAAGGCGTGCACGTCGCCGATGCGGCTGTGGGTGGCCGCGCCGGGCAGGGAGGTCGCCCAGCTGTGGGAAGGGCGCCGGGTGTCGATGTCGAGGATGTCCACGCGCGCGCCGTGGTGCAGGGCTTGGGCCGCGATGGCGCGCAGCACCGTGGTGGTGCCGCCTCCACCGCCGGTGGCGACCAGGACGTTGCCCGGCTCGTTTGGCAGACGGACGGGCTCGTCGCCGTCAGCGAGACCGAGTAGCACATGGTCGCTGTGCTGCAGTGCGCGGACCGTGTGCGTGTCGGTCAGGTGCACGCTCTGGCGCAAGGCCTCGATCGGCATGGTGATCTGGGCGCTGCTCATCTCACGTCTCCTGGGGGTGGGCGGGCGCGCGGCGCTTGCGGCGGCGCAGGCGTCGGCGGGACTTGGCCACCGCGTCCGGCCCGTACAGCCGCACCCGCGGACGGATGCGGACGGGCTTGCCGGTGGAGCGGGCGGGATCCGCGCCCCGGTCGGCGAACAGATGGCCGACGCCGGGTACCTGGGGCAGGTGGGGGAACCGTTCGCCCAGGCGACGCATCCGCAAGCGCAGGCCGAGCCGGCGCACCGGGATGCGGCCGCGGCCGACGACGGGCTGGACTCCGCGCAGCAGGTACTGGGCGTGCACGCCCCACACCAGGAGGTTGGTGCGCCGCCAGTAGGTCAGGGAGCGCTTGGCCCCGGCATAGGTGAGCCAGCCCGGTGGGAGCAGGAAGAACGGCACGGCCGACTGGGAGGGGAAGCCGGCCAGCAGCAGCCAGCCGCCCCACCAGACACCGAAGAAGACGAAGCCGTAGCGCAGCATCGTGCGCGGGATGCCCTCGCCCAGGTCGATCCCCAGCAGCTCGTGCTGTCTCGTCTCCAGGTCCCAGTGCCGGGTGTAAGTCCTCGAAGCTCGCATCACGTCTCCCGCTCTCAGCTGAAGACGCTGGCGATCTTCGTCCCCAGGGAGCTGAGGATCTCGATGGCCTGGTTGGTCCTGAAGATGCAGAAGGCGGCGACAGCGGCCCCCAGGAAGCAGGTCACGAGCTTTCCCCACTCGCTCCTGCCCCAGTGGGCGAAGATGCGCACGGCCAGAACCGCTCCGAACAGTGAGGCGACGATGGCGATGATGTAGGACGTCAGCTCGTTGCCGCCCATGGCTCTCCTTGAGGTTGGGGTACGACGGTTGGGTGGGTGCTGCAGCCGTTGAGGGGCGGAGCGCGGTGTGGCGCGTGCGGGCTCACTGCGCCGTCACCTGCCAGACCTGCCACCGCGAGGCGTTATTGGCGCTGACCTGGGCGAGCGTGACGCGGTAGGTCTGCTGCAGCTGGGCGCCGGCGATCTGCCAGCTCACGGTGGCGATACCGGTGCGGTGGGCACCGGATCCGGCCCGTACCGCCCAGCTGTCGAGGGAGTGCAGCCGCACGCCGGAACCCAGTGGCGCGATCGTCGCGCCGGGTGCGGTGGTCTGGTCTTCCGTCCCGGCCGCCCAGGCCTTCAGGAAGTCCTCGACAGCCGTGCGGGTGGCCTCGGTCATCGCGGTGTCGGTGTCCGGATCCTCCGGGGCCTTCCACTCCACGGGCTCTTCCAGGCCGACCAGGGCTGGCTGCCCCGTCACCAGGACGCGGCCGCCGCTTTCAGCGACAGGCACCTCCAAAGCGCGCCACGAGGACACGGTGCGGGCCTTGGCCCCCTTGCCGACGGTGGTCGACACCCGGACATCGACCACGACGCGGGCCTGGTGCGGGCGGGTCTGGGTGACCTCGCCCGGGATGGTCTGCGCGACGAGCTGGTAGCCCTCCCCGTTCCAGCCGGCCTTGGTGTCGGCCCCTTGGGGCAGGTCTCGCGCAAGCTCTTCCTCGCGTGCCTGCGGACTGTCCTCGGACCACGTCAGGTAGGACCGGGCGAAACGGGCGGCAACCTGCTGCGCGGCGGCTTCGGGAACGTCGTCCTTCTGCGCCTCGACCCGGGGATCGGCTTTCGGCGCCGTTTCCTGCTGCTGCGGCGGCCAGAGGATGGCCCGCACGCCGGCGAAGGCGAGCAGGCCGATGACGAGCCACACAATGCCGAGGCCGGCCCGGCGCGCTATGACACTTCCCGACCCCTCATCCTCCTCCGCCCACCCCAGTGCCTCCGATGCCTTGCCCGGCGGTTTCCGATCGGGTTCTTCGGCAGCGCGCCGTGTCCGGCTGGCAAGCGCATCGGCAAGCTCATCACCCCCCGATGGTTTTCTTCCAGGAAGGCCTAGAACCTTCCTCCACCACGTCATCTCGGTCTCCTCGGCCGTCTTATGATCCGGTCGTCCGCCCAGGCGGGCACCATGAATGGACGGGCCTCCACGCGTGCTGCGGAAAGCTCACACCGAAACGTTAAGCCGGATGACCTGTGGATAGATTTTCCCGCCGGATGCGCAGCCGGATCCCACCGGACACAAGAAAAGGCCCGCACCGAGTGCGGGCCCTTCCAGGAAGACGAGCGGGGGTCAGGACGCGCCAGCTTCCCCGTCGACCGTTGTTCCCATGCCTCCCTTGGGGCGGTTACGCGCCCACTTCAATAGATCATCAGGCCGATACAGCATCTGAGTTCCTTTCTTCCCTGCATTCTTGGGGAAGTCAGGATCGTCAGTCCGGGCCTTGCGCAGAGCAGCCAGGGTGAGGTGCGGGAAAAGCTGCTCCTGGGCTTGGCGCAAGGTCAGCACCTCCGCCTCGGCGACCTTGCCGGGCACCTCCTGCTCGCCTGCGGCCGCCTCTCCGGCGGCGGCCGCAGGCGGCTCCGACACGGTGCCCCGCTGGGGGCGGCCACCCTCCTCGGCAGCTGCGGCAGGCACGGCCTCCAGCTGGGAGGTTCCACCTCCCAGCTCGGCCGGTATGTCCGTTTCTCTCAGGGGAGCTGGGAGGTGGCCCCCCTGTTTCGCCTGGTGGGCAGGCTCATCTGGGAGTCTGGGAGTCTGGGAGGTTGCCGCCTTCTCCGGCGTCACAGCGGGCGGGCCGGAGGTGCCGGCCATGGCCCAGGCGCGGGCCTCGGCGTCGCTCATGAACATCACCTGCGTCTCATGGGCGACGCCTCCCAGAACGACCTGGGCGCGTCCGATGTGCCGGGTGCTCTTCGGGGCTGGCTGGACCTCGGGGACCAGCATGCGCCAGGCGTTCTGCGTGTACCGGGCGAGAATACGGGTGGCGAAATTCTCACGCATTTCCGGACCGCCCAGCGCGCGGGCCGTGGCCGACTGGGCGACGAGCAGAACGTGCAACCGAACGGCACGCCCCATGAACAGGATCTCAGCGAGCGCGTCGACCGCAGGAGAGACCTTCGGATCACCTTTTTCCTTGATCTTCTCCCAGTAGCGCGTCAGCTGCTTCATGGTCGCGTTGATCTCCTCCAGGAGAATCACAATACGCGGCCCGACTTCGGACGGGTCAGCGTCGTCGCCGAGCTGTTCCGCCGCATGGATCCTTCGCCGCCCTTCGGCCCCCAGGCGAATCAAAGCGTCATGAATGTCGGCGATATCCCGGCAATACTCAACGTTCTTCACGCCGCGTGCCCACAGGTGCGATACCCGCTTGAAATCCAGGATGTAGGCGTGCGCGCCGTGGTGGATCAGCTGAGAGGCGATGGTGCGGAGAATGACGCTCTTTCCGCCGCCGGTCCCCGCCGAGACGAGAACATGCGGCGATTCGGCGTCCAGGTCGACGGAGACGACCTTCTGCCCGCGCTCCAGGCCGATGAGTGGCGCCGACTCGGGGACCTTCTGTACGAGTTCTCTGACTTTCGGATCGGTGAAGACGACCTTGCTCGGAGGCCGGTGGACTTTCTTCACCGTCACATGCGGCTTGCGGCCGTCGTACTTCCAGCTGAAGGACACGCCCTGCAGGGCGAGCTTCTTGATGACCATCTCGGCCACCACCTGCTCGTTGAACGTCAGATCCACCGGCAGGTCGATGCGGATTTCGGCGTCGTCGTCGGAGAAGTTCGCCGGGATGTGCAGGTAGGAACGCGGCCGCGTCGCTGCGGGGATGCCGAGCGGACCGGCCAGGGCTAGGTGCAGTGGCTCGATCCACTCCCGCATCAGCTCGCGCTGCCCGCGGTTGCGCACCGCGTGCACCAGGCCGCCGGTCAGGAGCAGCCCGCCGGCGGCGCCGACTCCGTACTGGAGCACCTGGAGGGTCTGCTCGGGGTCGGTCCAGTAGGACCAGCCGCCTGCGCCGATGGCTCCCAGCCCGGTGACCCGGGCCGCAGCCCTCTGCCATCCGGGCCGGTATGCCCACGGGCCCACCCGCCCGTCGGCACCGTCGAGAACGCGGCTCCCGCGTTTGAAGAAGGTGGCGTCCGTCCGCTGCACGCCGTCCATCTCCCGTCCGGACAGCAGCCGTCCGATGCCCGTGATGGCAGCCTCGATGCTCTCCTCGATCTGCCGGTCGAATTCGCTGCGCGCCATTGCTCTTTTCCTCCAGTGCGCACGGTCGGTGCCCTCCGCACAGCGCGGGCAGTGCTCTGCAGAGACGCTAGGCCGGTCCGCCTGTGGATAGATTTCGCCGGTGCAGCACCCTTGTGCAGTGCAGTCCTGCACGGGGTGCTGCACCGTGCAGGATCCGGCTTCGCATGGTGCAGCGCCCACGGCTGCGCTCCACTGCTTCCGCGCTCCTGCATGCAGCAGTGCCGCCCGGCGGGCCGCACTGCACAAGGGTGCTGCACCGGAGCTACTTGTCCAGCAGCAGAGGCGCTGCTCGCCCGTCACGCGATGGGCGAAGAGGCCGGGCGAGAACCCGCTGTGCTCCGGCCCTGCCGACTGCGGCCTCTTGGGCGCCGCGGCCGGCAGGGCCGGAGCACAGCGGAGAGGCCGGCCGTCTGCGGATGCACGATGCTGCACGCCATGAACCATCGGCTCTGCGCCGAAGGCACGGCTGCTCCGGCCGCAGCAGTGCACGGGTCGCGGAACGACGGGCAGGCACCCGGCCTTGCCGCTGCGCCGCTGTGATGCACGGACAGCGCCTGCCGCCGCGGGGCAGCGCTGCACTGCATCCGTGCAGTGGTGCAACGGGAGGGGTGTGCAGTGCCGGGGCGTACTGCAGCGGGGCATCAGGCAACGGCTGCGGTCTTCGACGAGGCAGGACTGCTCTCGCTTGCCTTCGTGATGCTGCTCTCCTTGGCCTTCTGCGCGATCCGCCAGACCTGGCCGCTGTTGACAGGCTTGCCGTGCTCCTTCAGCCATCGGGTCAGGGTCGGGGCATCGGCACTGCCCAGAACCCGGATCGCGTACCGCACCGCATCCGCCGGCTTGAGCCCGGCGATCGCCTGAGCATGCTGGCCGACCTCGCGCTCCGGCCTACCGGCCTCACCCTGCTCGGACTCAAGAGCGCCACCTGGTTCGCCGGCCCCGCCCGGCACGGGAGCCGGCGCGCTACCGCGCGGCGGCGCGACCGCGCCGACGTCGGGCTGTCGGCCCTCCTCACACTCGCCAGTCGGCGGGGAGGGGGCCACTGCCGGTTCCGTTTCCGGCCGTGGCGAGTCCTGCCGGCCAGAGACGATCTGAGGGGCTGCCTTGAGCATCCGGCCGCCCGGTGGCGCCGAGGTGCCGGTATCGCTGAAGGGCACCTCGGCCGGCGCGACGGGCAGCAGACCGGGCTCGATACCGGCGGCGGCCAGACCGGCCGGTGCCGTCTCGCTCAGCGGTACCCCATAGCGGGCCAGACGCAGAGGCATCAGCGACTCCACTGGCGCCTTGCGCCGCCAGCCGCGCCCGTACCGGGACTTCAACCGGGCCCGGTAGACCAGACGCTCCTGCTCCAGCTTGATCACCGCGTCATAGGACCTGAGCTCCCACAACTTCATCCGCCTCCACAGCAGCGCAGTGCTCAGAGGGGCCAGCAGCCACCGCGAGACACGCACACTGTCCATGCGACGGTCCTCGGAGAGGCCGGCCAACCGGCTGATGGCCCGCCGGCCGGCCTCGACGGCCGCGAGGAAGGCCACCGGGATCGTGCCGTGCATCGCCATGCCCAGCGGATCGGGGTAGGCCGCCATGGAGTTGAAGACCATCGTGGCTGCGGACAGGAACCAGGCCGTGTACCGCAGCAGGACCAGCGCCATCCCGAAGAAGTCCAGCAGCAGGTCCAAGGCGAGCAGCATGATGATCGACACGTCCACGCCGATGGGGAACCACGGTGCGAAGGCACCGAAGCCCTTTCGCTCAGCCAGCTCGCTGACCGCGGAGTAGGACCCGGCGAAGCCGATCCCTGCGACGGTGACCGCGCCGAGGACCACCACAGCGATCAGAACGCGGTGGGTGAGCGTGAGCTGGACGCGGCCGCGGCTGGTGGTCAACACCGACTCCTTCCCTTGGTTACCGCGAGTCTGACCCAGGTCGCCTGTGGATAGATTTCACCCGCACCGGCCCCGCCCCGGCCGGATCCACCAGTGCAGCCCCGACATGGGGGGAGGGCCCCGACTGCCCCCTTGGAGAACAACCGCGCCACCCGGCCACCACCGGCGACCATCTACTGCGTTCGAGGGCGGCTACCCCTTATCGCGCCGATCCCGAAGCGGCGGCCTCCAGCGGCTGGGCAGCGAGCTCGGCCAACCGTTGCGACCACGGCCGCCGAGCCGGGCGGGGAACCGACTCGGACCGGAAGCGGCGCAGCTTGGCCAGGTGGCCGACCAGCAGTTCGTGCGCTACCCGGGCCCGAGCCTCGTGCGCGGCGCGTGTGGCATCCGCTCGGGCCTTCTCGGTCACCGGCCAGATGTGGCGAAGAGCCATCCGCTGCACGTGCAGGGCCTCAGCCCTCGCCGCCGGAGATTCCCCCAGCGACACGAGCGCCTCACGGCGGCGCTGCTCCAGCAGTCGCCTGGCGCGCTCGCACTCGGCATCGGCGCGCACCACCAGATAGTCACAGGACACCTCGACCCGCCGAACATCAGCCCAGGTGTCCCGCTCGATCTGTTCAGCCAGGGAGGCCACGGCCTGGGGATCGGCGAAGTCGGCGCGCAGCGCGAGCACGATGTCGACCGCTTCCTCGACCACCTTGCGGGTGCTCTCCTGCAGCGTGCACCCCAGGCAGAGCCCGCCCGCTTCGGGCAGACCGCACTGCCGACACGGCACCATCGCTCGCGCGGCCTCCTCCTGCGCGATCCGGGCACGCTGCTCCTCGACCGCCTGCTGGCTCTGAGCCTGTTCCCGAGCCGCCCGCTCCCGGCGTGCGAGGTCGTGCGCGGCCTGGAGCTCGACCCGGGCCCGCAACTCCTGCTCATACAGCGGCCGCCGGGCTTCGCGAGACAGCTGAGGGTGACGCGCCGCGATGTCGGCGGCCACCGCCTGCCGCAAGCTGCGCCGGTCACCGACCCGGCAGGCACAGCTCTCACACGCCCCGCCGGTGTCCATCCGCACACCGTCATCGCACACCTCCGACCAGCACTCCGTGCGCTGAGGAAGGCCCCGGTGCAGCAACCAGCCCGCGAGATCCTGCACCGGCTGAGCACGCTGCCGGTCCAGCCGCCGCTGCAGCCGCTCGGTCAGCGCCCGTTCGGCAGGCCCGACCCCAACGACACCCCGCAGTCGGCTCAGCTCCAGGCGTACCGCCCGCGCCAGCCACCGGCTTGTGGACTCCCGCTCCAGGCCAGCCCACAGCCACGCCACCGGCGCCAGCACTTCGCGCAAGTCGTCGGGCACACCCACTCGGCCCACGAACGCCGACCGTCCCGAGCCATCACACATGGGCGGGGGAGAATCGCGCTCCTCCCCGCGAAGCGGGACCTCCCCTGCCCCAAGTGCAGCCGCGGAGCAGGGATCGACCTGATCCTCGCCCGCGCCCGCGCGTTCCCGGTGATCGTCGCAACCCAAGACGGCAGAGCCGGAAAAGCAGTCACGATCAGCCGCACCAACTCCATGAACATCAACCACAGGTGAGTGGTCCGCGTGGGGTTCTGCACAACCGTCAGCAGTCGTAACCCCGCCCAGACCCGACCCCACCTGCGAAGATGCCTCACCAGTCCCCTCCTGATCCCGGAATGCACCTTCCAGGCCCCAGGCCAGAACGTCATCGAAGCTCTCCTGAGCCCAGCCGTCGCCGGCCAGCACCAGCTCCGGACCCTCGCCGTCGGCTTCGGCCGCGCCGCTGCTTCCCGCACACCGCGGGCACCCACCAGCACCCCCCTCGCCGACCTCGCACTCCTCGGAAGCCTGTGGAACCGAAGACATCCGCGCCCGGGCGTAAGCCTCTGCGACCGCAGGCACCCGCAACCGGCCCCGGCCCCACCGCTCCGGCCGCTCGAAATCCACCACCCCCATGCCGACGAGCCGCTCGACCACTTTGGCCCCAGCCTCGACCGGGCAGCCCAACAGCCGTGCCACCGTCGCATCCGCGCGGCCAAAACCCTCGGCAACCCGCCCAGGCGCCATCCGAACGCGCCCGTCGCTGCGGGCGTTCAGCACGAGCAGCACCATCGCCAGCCGGTCGGTCGCGGCATCCCGCCCCCGCCGGAAGGCCATGAAGCCCGCCGGGGTCTCCGGCCCGCCCACCGGCGACCACCCCGGACACGTCACCACCTCGCACAACCGCAACAGCGTCGCCAGATCACGCCGGTTGAGCAACGCCAGCGGATGAGTGGCCGACGCCGCTCGAGCTTCCCGCAGCGGCAGCAGGTCCAGCACGACCGCCGATGTGCGGCCCCCTTTGTCGCGATCCGCCTCGCCCGTGACCACCCCGGCTTCCTTCAATGCGGGAACCACCGTGTGGCCGACATATGAGATCGAGCAGCCCAACCAGCCGGCCAAGTCCCGGTAGCGCACCAGCACGCGTGACGACGTCGCCGGCGCCTTCGCCAGCAACACCACCACGGCCAGGCGCACCACATCACGGGCACCAGCCAGGCGCGGATCTTCCAACAGCGCCCGCACAGCAGAAAGGAGAGCGCCTCGCATCGAGCGGGTCAGCAGCAGAGACTCACCCGCAGCCAGGACGGCCGTGGGCGGCATCGTTGAAGTGTTCGGAGAACGGGCCGGCGGACGATTCACGCCACCATCAGGCACGACTACGCCAGCCCTCGGACGGGTAGCTATGATTTGCTCCTGTCGAGGAGGTACGAGGACGACACCCATCGCCAACCGGCACTGCCTGGGGAGGTAGGGAAGCCGGCCGCGCGACGGTATTCAGTTAGAGATGTGGGTAGCGCTCACCTCCTCGACAGGGCTGGCCCGGGACTCCGCAATCCCGGGCCAGTTGCGTGTGTCGCGACAGCCCGACAGACCTAGGCCGCGGGACGGCGTTGAGTGCGGCTGATTCGAGTCGTTGTCCTCCTGCGCGGTTCCCGCTTGGGAGTGCGTGCGAGAAGGGACGGCAGCTCGTCGATCCACCGTCCGATGGGGAGACGAAGGGCTACCTGAGCGTCGAGCAAGGATGGCTCGTGACCGTCGGCAGCAGCCGACTCCAAGGCTGCTCGCTCTGCACGGGTATGGGCGACTTGCACCGAGTCTTGCATGATCCAAAGGGTCGTCTCAGGAGTGGTCCTTGGGTCGGTTACCGCATCACGGGCAGCATGGAGGGCGGAGAGCTGCCAGGTGTCGATCTCGTGTTTCCTGGAGCGTTGGCGAGGCCTGTCCGGCCACACGAACTGCGAGATCACCCGGTAGACCTTGATAACGATCACGTCGGCTTCGAAGTGCTGCTCCGGCAGTACGCCGTTCTGTACGGCTCGGTAGACCCAGTTGCTGTCTACGCCAGCGGCGACGGCAACAGCGTTGGCGCTGAGGCGACCTGAGGGCATCGATACTCCTGGAAGAAGATCAACCTGGCGACGTCAGCATACCTGAACCCGGAGAGTTATTCCCCTGTCAGGGGCATAGGTGCGTAGCGGGGTGCGCGTGATGACAGATGCAGCGGCGGTAGAGGCTGTCGACAGCTGGATCGTTCATGTTCTTGGTATAGATCAAGGTGTGGACACCGGTAGGCAACAAGGAGTGCATATAGGTCTAAGCATCGGTATACACGCTGATCACCGCCGCGCAGAGCGGAGAGGGGGTGATCAGCGGCAGGGGCGCTAGAGAGGGCAGGGGGCGTCGGTGAAGTCGCCGCACGAAGTATGGGCCCGCAGATGCACCTGCTCCGAAGCGGCATGTACCGACCGCAATCCAAGAGGCGAGGAAAAAATTTTGCCCCTCTTTGCCAGGATGGGGCTTTTCTCTCTAGGCGTGTCGCGGGCAAGCGAGAGGGGCCACCCAGACCGGGGTGACCCCTCTCGATAGAAGACGCACGCCTCAGACAAGTGGTGCGGGTGCCGGCTTCGGGAGCGGGCCCTCCGCCTCCAAATCACGGAGCAACTGCTGTACGAGAGCCGAGACGACGTCTTTGCCCTTGCGGGCGTAGTCCGCAGCCTCCAGCAGCTCCAGAATCTCGCTGAAGTTCCTTATAGCCGCAGGGCTGAGGCTAAGGGTGGTCTTCTTGCCCTTCGGGAGGCCCATCTGCTCGGCCTGCAGTCTGTCTGCGAGTCCGACCAGCTTGCCTTGGTCCAAGGGCGCGGTGCGCAGTGCCGCGTCCAAGTAGTGCCCGAGCGTCAGCTCAGGGCGCCCAGTGGACTTCCGATCTCTCTGGACCCGCCCCTTCAGAAGAGGCCACAGGCCAGGGATCAGGTTTACGCCCTGCGTATCCCACTGGCGCGAGTGAACCCTTGAGTCAATGAAGCTGTTCCAGACCTCTTGCTGCACGCGTCCGTACTCTGGATCCTCCGGACTTTGGGCAGGCCGCTTACGTGTCGAGGTAGCGACTCTCTTACCTGTCCGGCTAGGAGCGCTCTCCCTCTTCTCGGTGGCGGTGGTGGCTGGTTGTGGGGCGGCCGGTGCCGCCTGCACGGTCTCTTCCTGTTCTTCCTGAACAGTGGCAGTACCAGGTGGCTCGGTGGGTGTGGTGGCCGGTTCGGTGGCGGTGGTGGCTGGTTGTGTGGTGGCCGGTTCGGTGGCGGTGGTGGCTGGTTGTGTGGTGGCCGGTTCGGTGGCGGTGGTGGCTGGTTGTGTGGTGGCCGGTTCGGTGGCGGTGGTGGCTGGTTGTGGGGCGGCCGGTGCCGCCTGCACGGTCTCTTCCTGTTCTTCCTGAACAGTGGCAGTACCAGGTGGCTCGGTGGGTGTGGTGGCCGGTTCGGTGGCGGTGGTGGCTGGTTGTGGGGCGGCCGGTGCCGCCTGCACGACCTCGCTCCCGCCGGGGGAAGGCACTGCTGTGGAAGTAGCCAGTGTGACAGCAGGCGACGAGGGCTCCACCGTCCCTCCACCTTGCCCAAGGAAGGAACTCGCGGCGACGCTATCAGCGTTGGACAACAGCTCCGCTGCTGCAGCCGCGCGATTGGTGCTTCCTCGCCTCCGCGGGCGGCGAGTTCTGACTACCGCGAAGTCGCCGGCAGGGTCGTCGGACTGGCGGCTCTTACCAGCTTCAGACACCGGAAACCTCCTTCGCCTGCGGTGGTACGGCGGCCTCGGCGGCGTCCAACATCTCGTCAGCGCTCGGGGCGAGCTCCCACTCCTCCTCAGGGGTGTCCATCCTGTCCAACACCTCTTGCAGGAACTTGGCGTAGCGCTTACCGGGAGCTGCTCGGGCATAGCCCAGAACCGCTGGCACTCCCTTGGCGTAGCTGCCGGAGATTCGGGAGTCCTCGCGAATCTCCGTAACGAACGGTAGGAGGTTGGCGTCAACCATCTGGTTTCGGACGTCGATCTCTTCCGTGCTCCACTCTCCCATGGGCTTGGCCATGTTGAGGACCACGCCGAGGTACTTGGGATCAGCGAGGCCGCGGGTCCGGTCCTTGACGTGCCGGATGGTGGAGCGCATCGTCACGGCTCCCTCGACAGTCGCCCCCTTCGGGTTGCACAGCGTGAGGGCGTAGTCGCTAGCAGCGAGAGCGACGCCGTTGAGTGACTGGACGGCAGGCGGAGTGTCGAACACTGCGAAGTCGTACTCGTCATCAAGCTCCTCCAGCAACGTACGAAGGACATGCACCTTCTCCACGCCAGCTGCATGCAAGATGTGCTGCGCGTTGCTCATCGTGGCCTGCTCAGATGCGAGTAGGTGAAGGGCACCCTTCGACTTGCGGGCTTGGAGTAGTTCGCTGCGGTCGATGATGATGTTTCGCAGACTCGAGGGAACGCCTTGGGCAAGCTGCTGCAGAGGGAGCGCCAGCGACTTCGCGACATCCCCTCCCTTCAACCGCACCCCGAGAGCTATCCCGGCCTGGGCCTGCGGCTCGATGTCGGCCACCAGGACACGGAACCCTGCGAGAGCAAGTCCCGCGGCGAGATTGACCGTCGTAGTGGTCTTGCCGGGGCCGCCCTTCTGGCTTGCTACGGCGATCTTCTCCATGGAGAACTCTCTTCCTGCCGGAGGCCAACTCAACAGGCTGCCCTCTGGGCGACTTGCTCGGGTTTGAGGCGGAAAGGCGCTACTTGCACCTCAACAGCAGGGGCAAGCTATGCCCCTGTCAGGGGTGTTTCCGACGTGACTTTAACAGTCCCAGCGTGACTCGTGGGTCTCCGACGCAGCATTGGGTTGACAAAACTGCATGGGTCCTGCTGATCGCGGCTCAAGCGATGCCCGGAGGGGCGAGGTGGGACGGCTCCCTAAGCGGTCCGGTTGTGTGCTCGGCCGGTGAGCTCGGAGGTCGACGAGTGAGGGTGGCTGATCGCTGGCAGAAAGATCAATCTCAACGGGTGGCTGCTGGGGTGGAGGTGAAGAGGTGTGGAGCCAGAGAGGAGCGAAGAGAGGCGGGAACTAGGGGCGGCAGGTGTGCAAAACGGTGAGCTGGTCGGGGGAGAGGGGTGCGAGAGAGAGGGGATGGAGAAGGTGACACAGAAGATCGGCAGAACAAGTGAACAGCAGCGTAACCAAGTGAGAAAGAAGGAACGGAAATTGATGCGTGAGTCTGCGGACAGGAAGGCGTAAGTACATATCGCTATACATCTATTAATTACGGTAGGGGAAAAGGCAGCAATGGAGCAAGTGACGGATAGGGGTAAGGGGTAAGGTAACTCAATAATCATGGATTAAGTGAGAAAGTAGAGAGGGGAGCAAGAAGGGGGTGGCTAGATGAACGTAAAAGATTGAGCATAAGGAACGTTAAGGACTTAGTAGATAAGCTAGCTAGTAACGTAGGTAAGTCACTATAAAGTAAGTGATAGAGATTTTGATGAAGGTGTCGATATCGAAGAAGACTAGGGTGGCTATAAAGAAAGTGCTAGAGATGGGGATTAGAGAATTCTTAAAATTGGTCATGAGGTTATCTATATGGGTAGTCGCATCGGTAGTCATAAAAGAACCACCCAAAGATCAAGGTAGCGAGTATATGTAGGCTCATTAATGGCAATACCGATGCGCATCTGATTAGGTATGCACATGTCTATCTGCATGGGCGTAGAGCTGGGAGCATGTAGAGTCATATGCGTAGGCATAGCTATAGGTATATGCCCTGGTCAGAGCGCCTCTATGTCTGGCGTTCGCAGGGGTCGATGACCAGGGTCAAGTTGATTACTTTCGTTCTTCAGTCCTCACCGTGATGAGTGCAGGTTCGATGTGGAGTGAGCAGTGCTGTGTAGCCTCTTTGAGGGCGTTGAGTCCAACGGCGCAAGCCTCCTTGAGACCGCTTGATTCGATGGTGAGGCGTGCGGACAGGTTGCCGCTGGGGGCCGGCCCGACCGCTCCGTGTACGTCCTGGAGGGCGTCGAAGAGGTCGGCGTAGGTGTCGGGGGAGGCGTTGGCGTTGTCGAACTCGACGTACACGCAGTACGGCCGCACGGGGCCTCGCGTACTGACGGAAGGGGGCTGCGACTCCTCTTCCTGCTCGCCTTCCGCCAAGCGGCGATCGCGTTCCGCCTCGGTGATCACCTCAACTCCGGTGACGTTGCTGGGGGAACCCTGCTGGCCGGTGATTGCACTCTGGGTGCGTTCGATGCCGAGCGTGGCGGCCTGGAGGACGCTGTCGGCCTCGATGGTGAGGCGTGCGGACAGGTTGCCGTTGGGGGCCGGCCCGACCGCTCCGTGTACGTCCTGGAGGGCGTCGAAGAGGTCGGCGTAGGTGTCGGGGGAGGCGTTGGCGTTGTCGAACTCGACGCACACGCAGTACGACGGCACGGGGTTTCTTCCTTGTCTTCCGGGGTGGTGGCTGAGCCGGGCCGCTGGGGGTTCCCAGCGGCCCGGCGCTCTCAGGGCTTGTATCCGGCTCGCTTGAGGTAGGACAGGCAGTTTTTCAGGCTCCGGTGATCGGAGGGGGTGCCTGGGAGGTACGTGACGAACGCTCCCTTCCTCGACACCTTGTAGTGACCCTTCCGCGTCGCCTCCACCGTGAAGCCCTGGCTTTCGAGCTTCTTGATCAGCTGCTTGACTTCCTTGCTCGCCATGCTCTCCCCTACCGGGGGCTTCCTCCCCCCCTCGACTCTTAAGACTATACATGCGGGTTTGTGGCATTGCAAGTCTTAAGAGTCGATATTGGGGGTTGGGTCGCAGGTCAGTGCATGGGCTGTGACCGGCTCGTCAGGGACTTGGGCTGTGGGCCGCGGTCGGAGAGGCCGGGGCGGGTGAGGAAGTGGCGCAGTTCGTTGTCGAGCAGCGTCAGGCAGGTGTCGCACAGGAAGAGCGGTTCTGCGAGGGTGTCGGTGCAGGGGCCGCAGGCGGCGCACGGACCGCCGCCTGCCTGATGCTCGAAGGCGGGGTCCTTGTGGTGTGGGTAGCCCTCCGGGTGGTGGGTGGCACGGGCGTGCGCATCGGTGAAGGCGTGGTCGCGGGCGCCGTCCGGATGCTCGCCGGTGCTCTCGCCGGTCATCACGGTGTGCACCGGGGTCGTGTTGAGCGCGGAGATGGTAGTGCTCCCTTCGTCGGCGTGGTCAGCGGGAGTGCCGCGCTGCGGCGCGGGCTGCGGCTTCCCGGGCGAAGTGGGCGCGTACGAGCGCGGTGGCCGCGCCCTCGGGGGAGTGGTACGGCTCGGTGATGTCCGGGCCGGTCCAGCCGTCCTGACCGGTGCGGTGGATGAGGCCGATCTCGTGGCGGCCGACCTGGACGGGCCGGTTGCCGTCTGCACTCTCCGGGCCCAGTTCGGCGCGCTCCAGGTCCTGGGTGATCGTACGGACCGTGCCGAGCCGGCCGGTGTCGGCCAGGAGGCGGGCGGTGGCCTCCAGGCGCTCACTGCCGTCGACCGCGAGTGCCTCCAGCTCCCGCACGAGGCCCTGCAGCTTCTGGGGCGAGTCGGGGATGCCGGCCGCGCTGGTGCGGGCCGCTGCGGCGATGGCGTCCAGCGCCGCGGCGGTGGCCCGGCAGTCCCGCTCGGTGCGGGCGCAGGGCCTGCTCGGCAGCTTCTCGACGGTGCTCCGGAGCGTCTCCAGGGCACGGGAGAGCGAGGCCGGCGCCGCGGGGGAGTCGGGGATGCCGGCCTGCAGCTCGCGCCAGGTGCGCTGGAGGGTGTCCAGCAGCCAGTCCGCTGCGTGCGGGGTGGGGAAGCGGCCCAGTAGATCCGCCGGCGGCCGGTCCGTGGTCGCCTCCAGGCGCGTGATCGACTGCAGTGTGGTGGTCAGCAGCCGGGCGAGAGGGAAGGCCATCCACTCCCGTGCCTCGCCGGTGATCTCCGACAGCAGTGCGTGTGCGGGAGCGCGGACCAGGTGCAGGAGGCGGGCGACGCGCCGGCAGCCGGTGCGTGTGCCCACGGACGAGGCTTCCTGGGCGACGGCCTCCAGGCCGTCGAGGACGGCGGCCACGTGGGGCTGGCGCAGGGCGTGGAAGTAGAAGGCGCGCGCGGATGTGTCGACGATCTCCTGGCGCTGCAGAGGGATCAGGGCGACCGCGGCGCGTGCCTCGGCGACGCCGGGGTAGGGCTGCCGCTCCTGGGCCGGCAGGCCGTGGAGCGCGATGTGGAACATGACGGTGTCCTCGGCCGCGGCGGACGCGGTGTGGCGCCGCGGGCCGGTGTCGCGGCCGGCCCGGCCGCGGAAGCCGCTGGTGGTGTCGACCTGGCCCACGACTTGGTCGTCGGGGCCGACGACGTCGTGCGCGGCGCCGGGCCCGGCGGTCGGCAGGAGACGGAAGGGCGGGAAGGACGGCAGGTCCAGGGCGTTCATGCTCTTCTCCAGGGGCGGGCACGGGGTGTGTGGGCGGGAGCGGACCGGGAGGGTCAGGGGCGGCACAGGCCGTCGTGGCCGGTGGCCAGGGCACATCCGTCGCGGCAGGGGTGCCCGTTGGCCGCCTGACGGGTGCCGGCCTCCTCGTGGCAGTCGACGCACAGCGCGGGCCGGCCGGGGGCGTCCTCGTCACGGGCGAGGAACGACTCGTCGCCGCACCGCTCGCAGGCCATGGACGGGTAGCAGTCGCAGCGGCCCGCACGGTGGTGCTCGGCCCGGTCGCCGTCGACGACGTCGTGGAAGCGGCCCGCGGTGTCGACGACGAGCGTGCCGGTGAAGGGGCCGGGGTCGGACACCCAGGTCGCCTCGGCGGTCAGGGTCCGCCGGTGGCGCCGGGCGATGTCCTCCAGCAGCCGCTGCGCACGGGCCCACTCGCCGGTGTGCCCCCAGGCGTGGTGCTCTTCCGCGGTCAGGCCGGTCAGCGCACGGCCGTCGCCGGTGAAGGAGAGGGTCAACAGGTGCCCCAGAGCACGCAGTTCCGCCAGCTCGTCCTCGATCTCGGTGGTGGGGACGGGCTCGCCGAAGCCGATGCGGCCGAGGTAGTGGATCTGGGCGCCCATGGGCGGGCCTCCTTCGTGGGGTTCGGTGTTGGCGGGGAGGCCCTGCTGTGCGCGCCCGGCGGGGCCGGGCGCGCACAGCAGGGGGCTACTGCACATGGCAGCAGGCGGCGGGGACGCCGGTGAGCTGGTAGCGCTCGACGCCGTCGGGGATGGGGCGGGCGCTGGCCATCCGCAGCGTGGTGGTGGACTCGGGGTCCAGCTCAACGGTGACGAGCGTGCGGGTGCGGGACTGGGAAACGTCGGTGACCGTGCCGGTCAGCCCGGAGAGGTATTTGGGCTTGATGTTGTCGATGCGGACGGTCACGCCCTTGGTGACGGCGGCCGCACGGGCTTCGCGCAGTACCTTGGTGCGCTGCTTGGCGGCAGCGTAGATACGGTCCAGGTCGTCCTGCGAGGCGTGCAGGGAGACGAATCCGATGGCCGCTTCCAGGGTGGGGGCGGGCTGCTCCGGGACGGTCGCGGGCAAGTGCTTGTCCTCCTCGGTAGGGATCGACGGGAAGCCCCGTTTGACTCTTAAAACAATACTCTCGTGCGCGGTTGTTTGCAAGTCTTAAGATGCGATTCGGTCAGTGCTGTGTACGCGTCAGGCGGATCAGCTCGTAGGCCAGGTCCACCGGTTCCTCGTACAGCGTCACCTCGGCCCGGCCGAAGGAGGTGCGGGCGAACCCGCGCTCCTCCCCGTCCCGGTAGGTGATCTCGGAGGCGTCGCAGCCCGTCTCCAGCTCGGTCCACGCCGCCCAGGGGGTGTCCAGGCAGTCGCACGCGTCGTCGTGCGGGCACGTGTCGCTGTCCAGGCAGCGGGCGCGGATGCTCTCGTATGCCTGCCGGTTGAGGCCGGTGAAGCGAATCTGTGCGTGGGTGCCCGGAGCGTCCTCCAGCAGGTGAGCCTGGAGGCCCGGCGCGTTCACCCAGCACCACGAATCCGGGCCCTCGCCGCGCCAGGCGCGGTGCAGCGTGCCCTCGCCGTCCGTGGCAGCGACGAAAGCCGAGGCCGCGATGTGCGCGGACGCCGAGGCTGCGGCGCGTGCCGCCTGCACGGCCGCGTGCAGGGAGGTGGCGAGCGCCTCGGGCAGGGAAGAGCGGGTGTCGATCACGGGCGTCCTCGAGTCGAAGGGGAGTGGCTGGTCAGGTATTCGGCGCCTGCGGGCGCAGCGCCCTGCACTTCAGGCAGCGCGTACCACGCTCCGTGCGGAGGAAGAAGATGTGTCCGCCGTCGGGAGCGCCGTCGTCGGCGTTCAGGCACCGCTCGGGCACCGGCAAGCTGTCGAGCAGGTCCAGCGCCGTGCGGTGCGCGGCCGCGTCCAGCGCCATGGTCCGAGGGTTGTCGGCCGCGAGTCGGCGGATGAACTCGGCCAGCCGGTCCCGCTGCGCTCGCAGGGACTCCAGGGACTCGGGGGCCGCGGCGCCAGTGGGCGCGCTCAGGTTCTGCGTGGGCACGTAAGTTCCTGTTCTGGGTGGAGGGCCCGAAAGCCGTTTGACTCTTAAGACAATATTGTGGGGGTGTGCGCGCCGCAAGTTTTAAGAGTCGATAGTGGTGGAGGTGCGGGCGGCGCAACAGGACCGGGGCCCGAAGGCCGTACTCCGGCCCGCTGAAGCGTTCCCGCAGACGATGAACTCGGACGGCGCTATAACAGGGATCAGGGCGCGCCGCCCCCACCTGCCGTGACCCGCTCCCATGCGGCGCGGGTGGGGCAGAACCGGCCGTGGCCAGCCGGCACCCGCCCGACACCTCCCGGCCGAGAGCGGAGAAGCACAGCGTGGACGAGGTACAGGAGCTGCTGGCCGAGTACGGCCAGTGGGCCAAGGACGACACGGCGCCCCCTGCGGAGCGATCACGGCGGCTCGCGGACTTCGTCGCCGAACTCCTGTGGCGGACCGTGCCCCTCGCAGCAGTCCAGGTGCTCGATGTCGGTGGGGTACCGGCAGTTTCCTTCGACCACGAGGGCCGGGACTACCTCGTCAGCTGCGCCGTGGGGAACGCCGCGGTCCGAGCGGGGACGGTCTCGCGCATCGTGGAGGCTGCCGGTCTGACCGGACGGCCCGGTGATGCGCGATGGGCCCTGTTGTCCTGGACGCGGGAGCCGGCGTCGGTCGAGCAGCTCGTCGAGGGCGTACGCGGTTTCGGTGTGGTGCTGGACCGCACGCACGTGGACGCCGCCGTCGCCGACCTGCTGCCGCTGGCTGCCCTCATCGGCGGCATCTTCCGCCGGCGCGAGACCTACCTGCCGCTCATCGAGCTGGTCACCGCGCCCGTGCAGGACGACTCGCCCCTGCCGATGACCGCGGCCGCGCGGCTGAGCAGCCCCGTGCACGTGCCTGCGCAGACGTGGGCGGGCGCCACATCCGAGCTGCTCCTCATCGGGGACGCGCAGGACATCCGGCCGACGGGGATGGCCTGGCGAGGCCCCACTTCGCTCCTCGTCACATGCGAAGACGGCGTCCTGGACCTCGACCCGATCCGCGGCCGCACCCGGTGGCTCCTGACGCTGCCCGGCTGCCACGGTGCGCCGCTCATCGAGCCGGACGGCGCCGTGGTGGTGATGTGCGGTGGAGCGGTCGTGCGGTGGCGCGACGGCATGCTGAGCGCCACGGCGGGAGGGTTCGAGCCCGGTGCGGAACTGCTGGCCGACCCCGGCCAAGAACCGTGGGTGCTGTCGGGTTCGGGTGTCACGTTCGGCGCCGGCGAAGGAACCCTCGCACTGACCCGGGCGGCGGGGATGGCCGGCGATCAGATGCGGTACCCGATCGCGTTCGAGGCCGTCGTACGGTCGGCCGCCTGGCTCGGCGGCCGCCAGTTCTTCCTCGCCGCCAGCGGGCACAGCGCCGTCGTCGATCTCAGCCGCACCACGGGACTTGGCCGCCGGGAAGACTGGATCCCCACGGCCGGCCACTACCCGGGCCACCTCCTGGTCACCGGGCCGGACAGCGTGCTGAGCGCCTCGCCGGACGGCTCCGGCAACCGCATCACCCTGCACCGCACCGCGGTCGGCGAGCGATCCAGTGAACCAGTGGCCGAGCTCCGGCTCGATCGCATCCTCGGCCTGGCGCAGGAGCCGGGAGCCGGTCCGGCCTACCTCCTGGCATCCGTTCCGGACAACGATCCCGCACGTACCCGGCCGGTCCTGGTCCGCATCTGCGGTCACCGCACAGCGGCCGCACCTGACACGGGCCGTGCCCCAGCTGAACCGCCGGCAACCGGATACAACCTGGTGAGTCAGTCAGCCAGGGGAGCAAAGAAGGACTACCGGCTCGAACGGATACCGATCGCCAGCGAGGGCCAGGCCGACGTCTTCCAGGCCACGCACAAGAAATCTGGTGCCGTCGTCGCCTTCAAACGGCGCCAGAAGAAGAGCTCCGCAGCCAGGCGTCGCATGGAGCGCGAGGTATGCATCGCACAGCTGCTGGGGGGACACCCCCACGTGATGCCGGTGCTCGACTTCAGCCCCGCCTACGACTGGTTCGTCATGCCCATGGCCCAGGCGACCGTCGAGGACAAGCGCACAGAACTGCAGGACGACACTGCACTGCGCTCCCTGGTGGACGCCGTGGCCGCCGCTCTGGCCGAGGCGCACGGGCACGGCTGGATCCACCGGGACATCAAACCGCCGAACATCCTGCTCCTGGACGGCCGATGGACCGTGGCCGACTGGGGTATCGTCCGGCGCCCCCGCGGACAGACCAGCGCCGGCGGAGCCCTCACCGGCGACGAGATCGGCACTCTCGGCTTCGCCGCCCCGGAACTGTCCACCGACCCCCACCACGGCGCCACCGCCGCGAGCGACATCTACAGCCTCGGCCAGATGATCGGGTGGATCCTCACCGGCACGTGGCCTCAGCCCAACGTCCCGCTCCTGCCTCCCCCGGGACCATGGCGCGGCGTCGTACGCCAGGCCACCTATCCGGACCCGACACACCGGCCTCAGGACATAGCTGCCTTCCTCGCTCTCGTCGAACGAGAGACCGCCCCCCAGACCGCTTTGCCCATCACCCGGGCGCAGACGCTCCTGGAAGCCGCCGGTGACGGTGACGAGGATGCCGCAGCCCACCTGATCGCCCTCGCCGTGGACCAGCCCGACAGCTACGAGCTCTACCTCGACGCCGTCGCCCGCCTGAACATGGAGACCGCCGAACCCGCGCTTCTCACCAACCCCGGCCAGTCCATCGCCCTTGTACGCGCCATGGCAGCCCAGGTCGCCGGCGACCGCGGACAGTGGCCCACTTTCTCGGAAATCAGCCGGGCGATCCGGTGGCTGCTGAGCGTGGCCAGGGCCGCAGCCCGGCAGGAAGAGTGGGACCTGCTCGAGGCGGCAGCCCAAGGCGTGTGCACCTGGGACGATGCCTTCGACCGGTGGAGGCCGCAGGACTTCATCAGGAGCTGGCTGCGCTCGCTGTCCGGGCACGCGGCGACCGTCGTCGCCTCGGTGCTCCGGGAGCACCCGGGCAGCGCCGGGCACTTTTGGGAACTGGAGGACGATCGGCGCGTCGATGCCGGACTGCGCGACGCTGTACGAGTCGCCCTCGCGGTGAACCGGACCGAACAGGAGTAGCGGTCTACGGCAGCGCGAGAGACGTTGCGAACGCCGCAGGGGCTGCGCGTCACGTGCGGCCCCTGCTATCGACCATCCGCTGATGGTCGCAGAGACCCTGCCGCGCAGTCAGCGGTCCGTGGGAACAGGCCAGAGGGGAGGCCGGCGGGCTCCGGGTCGTACACGGCGCCGATCGCCGAGGGCGGGAACAGGTACCCGCCGTACTCGGCGTACCGCACGCGGGCGCTGAGGCCCGGCATCCAGGTCGCTCCTCCGTCGATGCTCGACATGGTCGGCCCGACATAGGTGATCGGCTGACCGGACGGGTCGGTCACGGTGCCGCCCG
Organism: Streptomyces shinuiensis; assembly: GCF_043660855.1. Lineage (NCBI taxonomy): Bacteria > Bacillati > Actinomycetota > Actinomycetes > Kitasatosporales > Streptomycetaceae > Streptomyces > Streptomyces shinuiensis. The sequence continues at coordinate 105,479 of NZ_JBIHML010000005.1, forward strand.
GCCGGATCTCCTCGCCGGTCGCCCGGTGGCGCAGAATCCGAATGGGCTCGGCCGGATTGTGCAGCTCGCCGCGCAGCGGGTTGCGGGTCAGCGTCACCTCCAGCGCCTTGGCGGCGGCGTTGCGGCGCTCGTAGTCCTCCAAAGCCTGGCGGCCGGCGGCGGTGAGCTCCAGGCGTACGCCGTCGTCGCAGGCCAGCCAGTTCGCGGCGAACAGCTCGGCCGGCGGCGGAGCGAGGTAGGAGGCGAGCGGTCCGGAACGGTCGACGAGATAGCGCACCGCGCCGTACTCGCGCACAGCGGTCAGCGCGCCCCTGCGGGCCGCCTGCAGGTAGCGGGCGTTCCGATCGGTGACGGGATGCCGGTGAATCGGTTCCTCCGAAGTCGTCAGAGGCGACGGCGCCCCCAGGCGCGAAGCGCCGTGCCAGGAGCTGATCAGGACGGCGCGTGCAGCGGGATGAGGTCCTGCGGGTTGCGGGGATAGGGGCCGGTGAAGCTGGGGTGGTCGACGAAGACGTTGACCTTGCCGTGGGCGCCCGGGGCGGTGTGCATCACCGTACGCAGGCAGCCCTCCCAGGTGACGAGGTCGCCGCCCTTCAGCACCGCGACGGAGCGCAGCGTGTACGCCCGGGGCGCCCAGTCGCCGTCGTAGTAGAGGTCGACGTGGTTGTAGGTGGCCGGGCCGCCCACCTCGGAGCGAATCCCCGGGAGGTCCAACAGACTCGGCCCCATGGGGTCGGACCAGCAGACCCTGCGGGTGACGGTGTCCACGGCGAAGAACACGCCGTCGAAGTCCAGGTGAACCCACCCGCCTCGGTCATCGAGTACACGCGGAAGCCGCGCCATGGTGAAGCCTTCCTCTTAGTGGTCGAGTTGCCGTACCAGCCGCCTGAGGAAGCGGTGGTGCGGGCCGTGGTGGTCAGGCAGACAGAAAGAGCAGCACGGGGGGCTTTCTCTCTCAGTCCAGGGGCGTGAAGCGGGTCGTGGTGCGCTTGCGGTTTCGGCGGTCGGTGTAGGAGAAGGTGGACGGCTGGCCTTCGGTCTGGGTGACCTTGCCGTCGTAGGTCCACCGGCCGACCCGGGCTCGGGCGTAACGGACGTGGACGCGGAAGATGGGCAGCCCGGCGGCCTGGCCCACGTGGGCGTTTGCGGCATCCTGGGGAGTCGCGGCGCCGAGCTCGGCAGAGGCAGTGGGGCGAGGGGCGGAAGCGGGCAACAAGAGGACCTTTCCTCGGAATGTCGGGGCAGGGTCAGCCGTCGCACTCGGGCTGCGGGCAGTACCGGCTGCGGTGGTAGGCCTGGGCGAGCACGGTGATCTCGGAGCGAACCGCTACGGGTACGGCGTCGTCGAGGTCGACCTGGCTGGCGAGCCATTCGTGATCGGCTTCGCCTCTGCCCGGGTCGAGGACGTGTACATGCACGCCGGGGCCGGTGGCCTTGGCACCGTTGATGTAGACGGTCACCCCGGTGTCGTTGTCGGGGTCGCGGTCGACCACTACGTCGATGCGGTGCCCGGATCCGGCGGCCGCCCGGCGCAGCTCGTAGCGCAGCCGACCGTTGACGCGCAGCTCGTAGACCCCGGCGCGGGCGTCGAGTTCGCGCAGGAGCGGCCGGTCGCCGCGGGTGTGTCCATTGTCGAAGTGCTCCCAGGTCTCGGCGGCCGGGGCGGGGGTTCCGTCCACGTCTCGGAACCCGTTGTGGCGGGTGGCCTGGGTGAGGGTGCCCCGCAGCTGGGCGAGCACGGTGGTGTGGTTGCGCGGAATGGTACGGATGCCTGTGTCCTTCCTGGTGCGGGTGACCGGGCCGCGCCGGGCGGGCGCGGCCCGGTGCGGTCACTTCTCGTCGGCGGTTGCCAGTCGGACGGTCTGGTGGATGGCCCGGTCGTAGCGCTCCAGGACCTCGGTGCAGGCGAAGTAGGAGTCCTTGGTCTCGCCGGTGGCCATGTCGCGGCCGGTCAGGCGCCAGCCTCCGACCCAGAAGTTGCCCATGGTGCTGGGCCCGTACGGCGTGACCTCGGTGGCCGTGCCGATGTACGAGGTGGTGCGGCCGTCGCGGCCGGTACGGGTGACCACGATGCGGTCACCCTCGGACGGGAAGAACATGCAAACCTCCGGGGAAGGGGATCGGGGCGCTTGTCCGGACCTGGTCGGGCTGCTGGCGCCGCGCCTTGCGGTCGTGCAGGCGGCCGCGGAGCCACAGCGAGTACCACCTGCGAAGAAGCTGGAGGCGAGGCCTCCGAGCGCTTCGAGGAGCACACGGACTTTTGCTTTCTGCGGCAGGGGAGGTCGGCGCCGTCCCCGGCCGTGCCGGGGACGGCGCCGACCGCTACGCGTCCTGCGAGTTCTTCTCCCGCCGGATGCGCACGTAGAGCACCGCGAGGGCGGCGACGGCGCTGCCGAGCGCCGTGCTGATCACGGAGGCGGGGGTCAGGTCGCCGGTGAAGGCACCGGCGACGGAGCCGCCCGCGATGCCGGACAGGGTGAGGAACAGGAACTGGACGAGCACCGAATGCACCCTTCGGATGGCGCGGGGCCGATCCCCGCTGACTCTTAAAACTATACAGAGAGATGCAGGGGAACGCAAGTCTTAAGATTCACCCAGGGCGTGGGGTTCGAACCCTTCTGCTTCGTCGACGAGTTGCACGCCCTCGTCTCGCACGTACGTCTCGTAGGCCATCTGTACGGCGTCGCTGTGGCGGTCGACCAGTAGCTCGCACCACCACAGCGCTCCGTCGTCCTCGTGCGGCGCGACCAGGGCATCGATGCGCGCCTGGTCGCCGTCCTCGACGGTGTGGGACTCCGTGATCACCAAGTCGGCCTCGGCGCCTCCCTCCCACCGGCCGATCAGCAGAACCGACATGCGGGCCCCCTCCCCGTCACTAGTGCGTCGAGCGGGTCGCACGCCCGGTGCGCTCCCACCGGCCGAGCAGAGCGATCACGCCGTCGAGGGCGGTCCGCATCTCCGCCGCATCCGGATCCTCGAAGCGCACGAAGCCGCTGCGGTCGGCCGTCCAGACCAGCTTCCCGGCTGCGTCGCGCTCGTACTCCGCCGGCTGGTCGATGCGGGCGCGGGCGCTGCGGGCGCGGGACAAGACGGTGCGGACCTCGGTGAGGGCTACGCCGGCGTCGCGTCCCCTGGCGGCCTCGGGAGTCAGGCCGGCCGCTGCGCGCAGCAGCAGCAGCGCGGCGGCCGTGGCGGGGTGGTCGGGGTCGGCCTGGGCGGCGGCAGCGCCGAGCTCGGCGTTCCGATCGAACGGTTTGATGGTCACGGAAGCTCCTTGCCGATGCGGTCATCAGTGGTCGAGGTGGCCGGTGCGCAGTTCGGGAAAGACGCGGCCCGGCGGTTCTGCTTCATCCGCCGACCGGGAGGGCGCCTTGGGCAGGTCCTTGGCCGCTCGGAGCAGCCGTGGCGCCACCGGTCAGCGTGGAGCCGGCGGCGAAGGCCGGGCGGCGAGTACCGTGCCGCGTACCTGTTCCCAGGCGGCAAACAGCGCGGGCAGGGCCGGGAGCCAGGCACCGGTGTCCCACGTGCCTTCCGTGTAGCCGCTGTGGCAGCGGTCCGGCCACGTGTCGCAGCCGCACTGATCCCGGTGGTATGCGTTCAGCGCCTCGTCCGCCACGGTGGCCAGCGCAACGGCCGTCGCCTCCTCTAGCTGCAGCGGGCCCAGGCGGGGCGGGTGTCCGTCGACCGGAGTGCCGTCTGCGTGCCGCACTTCCACACCCAGGCTCCCGGCTCGCGCCTGGTACTGCCCGCTGAGCGGCCCCACCTCGTCCTGCCACCTCAGTGCCAGGCGGCCCAGTCGGCAGCGTGCCGGGCAGTCATCGGGGTGGGCAAGCGACATGGACGGCTCGTTGCTGCCGTTCGACACAGTCAGGCGGTGCCATCGGCCCGGCAGCAGGTGGTCCGTGTCGAGGGCGGTCATCGCGGTCCTTTCCGGGGTTCAGGGAGGCGCAAGGGCCCTGCGGGCGCGGCTTCGCCTGCAGGGCCCACAGGAGAGCCGGCGGGGCCGGGCGGTGCGTGCCCGGCCCCGATGGGGGCTACCGGGTGACGCCCTGGGCGGCGGCCTGGATGACGACCGCGAGGCTGTTGAGGGCGCGGGCGAGGTCGTCGCGGGTGACCTCGGTGTCGGCGGGTGCGGTGGCCGAGGCGGGGGCGTCGAGGCCGTTGAAGACGAGCAGGAGCTTGCGGATCAGGTCGCGGGAGTCGTCGCTGTTCGGCGGCTCGACCCCGGCCGACCGGGCGGCAGCGGCCATCTGGTGCTGAGTGAGGGAGTCGATGTCGGCGGCGGTGAGCACGCCGTGGTGGCTGATGTGCAGGTAGTACGCGGTCGCCAGCGCCTTGCGGACCTGGTTGAAGCGCTTGTAGACGGTCGAGGCGAGGCCGGAGGGGAGGATGTGCTGCGCCAGGGGCAGTTCAACGGAAGCGGGAATGGCTGTTCTCCAGTGGTTGTCGGTTCTGGGCCGGTGTTCCGGCGCCGGGTCTCAGGCGGGTGTGATCAGGTCGTGCAGCAGCGCCCGCAGGGCGTTGCGGGTGCAGTCTTCGGCCAGAAACGCGAGCTGAGCGGTTACGCCGCTGTCGTTGACGCGCGACGCCTGTGCGTCGGCTTCGTCGTGCAGCCGGTCGTAGGCATCCCAGAAGTCCAGTTCGGCCAAGGCGCCGCCGTTGAAGCGGTCGGCGGCCCGCTCGTGAGCGTCTTCCTCCACGGCTGCGTTCAGCATCCCCTCACGGATGCCGAACTCAGACGCGATGGACTCGAGTTCGGCAGGACCGAAAGGCTTGCTGTCCGCCGCGTGCACGTTCCTCCCTCGTTGGGAACTCCACCCTGTATGACTCTTAAAACTATACATGAAAGGCGAGGGAGTGGCAAGTCTTAAGAAACGTAGAGTTGTCGTTTCGGGCTCTCCCCGCAGGCCAGCGAAGCGCTGTGCTTCCAGAGCTGAGAATCCATACGGACGTCGTCACCCCGGTGCGGATTTCCGCCGCGCATACAGGCGTTCTGCCGCACGGTGGTGGAAGGCGGTAGCCGGCTGCCTGCCGCCGAGGACCGACAGCAGGGCGCGTCTGCTGCAAGGAGATCAACGGCGCAGCCGGAGTCCCCGCCTGCCACTGCCGCCCCACTTTGTGCGCGGGGGGCGAAGCGGTGGACGCTGCGGCGGGGCGGGAGCAGTCGGGGAACGGCGCTGCGAGCCGAGGCGAGGACCAGGCCGGCGACGGCGTCGGCCGTCACGGCACTGCCCGGCAGTGGGCGGCCGGGTACGGGTACGCGCGGAATGAAGCGGACCGCGTCGGACTCGTCGGGGTGCCACAGCCGGCCCCGCGCCTGGGCGTCGGTGAAGAGGTAGGTGATCCGCTGGCCGCTCCACCGGCGCCAGACCCGGCGGCCGTGCACGGCGGCCAGCCGGTCGCCGTCCCAGAAGCGCAGCGGCTCCGGGCAGGTGGCGGAAGTGGTGTCGGACATCGCTCCCCCTTCGGGAGCGGCGGATGCGGGGACGGGCCCGTGTGGAGGCCGCGGTCACAGGCCAGAGTCACGGTGTGCTCGCGCGAGCACACCGAGGCTTGCCAGGCGGGCAAAATAGACGCGCAGACACCCGCGCGACGCGGGCCATCCGCGCGCCAACGAGCCGAGGTCGCTCCGGTACACCAGGTCTTGGCCGGAGGTCTCGGTGCGGCGGCGCGGCGCGCGGCAAGCCTCCGGGGAAGTCACGCAGCGCGCCCTGCTGCGGCGCGAACGGCCGGGTTGGGGGCGGTGCGCTCGTCGAGCGCGTCCACGGCGGCCAGGACGGCGCAGGCCGTGGCGAAGGCGGGGTCGTCACGCAACAGCTCAGAGGCGCTGGTGGAGGCGGACAGGCCGGACAGGTGGCCGATCAGGTCCCGCACCGCCAACTGAGGCTTGCCGTCGACGTCGCAGGGCGCCTCGTAGGTGCCGACGCCGGGGACGTGGGCGATGTAGACGCCGTTGGCGGTGTAGTGGGGGTCCTGCCAGACGACGAAGGCCGCCGAGGGGGCCGTCGCTAGCAGCTGCGCAGCCAGCTCAACGGCGCTACCGAGCGGCGTCTCGTCCGTTCCGTACAGCTCGCCCAGCGCCAGAGCGGTGGGGGACGCCTGACCGCGGTCCCAAGGGCAATCGAGACAGGCGTCCTCGATCGCCTGCACGACGGCGGGAGCGTCCTCGGGACTGACGTCGTAGACGCGCAGCTGCATCGGTGAGCGGTCGGACAACGAGAAGACCTCCTCGGGTGGGGCGGGTTACTGCGACCAGGGCTTCAAAGTGGTGGCGTCGACAGGCTCGATGCCTGCCGCACGGAGGTCGGACGCCTCTGCGGGACCGGCGGCGAAGTCCCACGCGTTGTAGCGGGCGTCCAAGGTGCACACTGCCGCCAGGCGGGCGCACCGTGAGGCCGACGGCTCTCCGGCCGGTGCGGGTTCGTCCGTCGGCGGCGCCGTGTCGGCCAGTTCGCGCGGCACGGCCAGGACCAGGGCCTCGGGCGGGTAGACAGTGCAGCCGTCCAGGACGGTGTAGCCGGCGTCCGGGTCGATGCACAGGTAGAACTCCGAGGCCAGGCAGTCGTCGCAGTGCGCGGCATCGAACGGGCGCGCGCCTTCGCGCTGCGGTGTGGGAGCGCCGGCGAAGTACCACACGAACTGCGCCCGGTCGGTGAGCGGCTCCAGAGTGCGCCGGTCGTAGCGCGGCTGGCAGGTGCCTACCAGCACGTCGCCGGGCCGGATCTCGGCAGCCGGAACGACACGGACAGCAGCCGGGTCGAAGCTGCCGGGGGCGGGAGCACCCACATCCGTGCTCGTGGTCGGGCCGGTGGTGAAGGAGGTGATCGGGTGCTTCACATGGACGCGGTGCAGGGGAAGGTCCTGCGGGTGTGCCATCAGTGCTCTCCCGGTCGGAGCGGCGGTGGGAGACGTCGGCGACATCACCGTAGGTGGTGGCTCCTGCCTGCTGCACGACGCACAGGACATCGCTGTTGCCCAGGCCGCCGCGATGGCGGAGCCAGACGATCAGATCGCTGACGTGCTGCTGTCGGGCGGCGGGCGGGCTTCAGCCCGCCGCCCTCTTGACTCTTAAAACTATATTATAGGTGATGGGGTGATGCAAGTCTTAAGAGCCGAAGAGAAGTGAGGGGTGGAGGCCGCCGGTCTGCCGGGGCGGCTGCCCCGCGCCAGTCCGGCCCTCGCGGGATCGCCTCCGGGATCGGAGGCGTTCGCTGCCGATGAGCGCCTTCTCGAGCTGGGAGGTGCACCTCCCAGCTCTGCCGATATGTCCGTTCCTCTCAGAGGGCGGTTCGTGAGTGTTTGAGTGGTTCCGCCGTCGCCTGATGGTGTGAGTGTGAGCGGAACCTGTCGGCCCGAGGCCGCTGATCTGTTGATGTGATGAGGTGAATGGACGCAAGCCGTACCCGAGTGACTTATCGGACGAGCAGTGGTCGTTGATCGAGCCGGTGATCACCGCGTGGAAGGACCGGCACCGCTCGGTCAGCGGCCACCAGGGCAGATACTCGATGCGGGAGATCGTCAACGCGATCCTCTACCAGAGCCGGACCGGCTGTCAGTGGGCCTACCTCCCGCACGACCTGCCGCCGAAGAGCGCGACGTACTACTACTTCGCCACCTGGCGCGACGACGGAACCGACCAGGTCATCCATGAACTGCTGCGCTGCCAGGTCCGCGAGCGGGCCCGCCGGTTAGAGGACCCGACCCTGGTGGTGCTGGACACCCAGAGCGTCCACGTGGCTGCCGGGGTCCCCTCCTCCACGACCGGCCTCGATCCGGCCAAGCGGGTGCCGGGCCGCAAACGGGGCCTGGCCGTGGACGTGCTGGGTCTGGTCATCGCGGTTGTCGTGCTGGCCGCGAACACGCACGACAACGCCGCGGGTATCGCCCTGCTGAACCAGGTCGCCGCGCACACCGGCGGCACCGTCGAGAAAGCCCTGGTCGATCAGGGCTTCAAGAACCAGGTCGTCGCGCATGGCGTCGGCCTGGGCATCGACGTGGAGATCGTCGAGCGCAACCCGCAGGACACCGGCTTCGTGCCGCAGCCGAAGCGGTGGAGGGTCGAGCAGACCTACGGGATCTTGATACTGCACCGGCGCCTGGTCCGCGACTACGAGCACCATCCCGCTTCCTCCGCCTCCCGCGTCTACTGGGCCATGACCCACGTCATGGCCCGCCAGCTCACCGGCGCGAACACTCCCACCTGGCGCGATGCGCAGGCGGTGACCGCGTGAACCTCCGGCCCCTGCTCGACGCGCTGGACCTCCAGGAGGATGCCGCCCGGGCCCTGGCTGACGACCTGCGAGGACAGATCGGCGAACTGCAGGGCCGGCTGCGGGAGGCCGAGACCCACCTCGAACACCTGGCGATCACCCGGAAGACCGTCACCGGCCTTGCCGACCGGCTCCCGGCCGGTCCACCGGACCTGCCCGAGCACCCGGACTACCCCCGCATCCTCGCCGTCTTCCACGAGGCCACCGGCCCGCTGCGGGCCCGTGACGTCTGCGAAGCCCTCGATCATGAGCTGCTGCCGAAGAACGTCGAAGGCACCCGCGCCAAGCTGAAACGTCTGGTCAAACTCGGCATCCTCACCGAGATCGACGCCGGCAGCTTCGCCAGGAAGCAGTAGCCGACGAACACGTGATCAGCAGCCCTGCCCTAACCTCACTTCGAAACGGACATCAACTCACGAACTGCCCTCTCAGGTGATCTGGGAGATGGCCCCCCTGTTTCCCCTGGTGGGCGAGGCGATCTGGGAGGTTGGGAGGTTGGGAGGTTGGGAGGGTGCTCTTCGCTTTCGGCGCCGCGGGATGTCGCCAGATGCCGGCCGCGGCGCTCAGCCCCGGTCGTCCTGCCGCGTCATCACGCCCAGCTCGACGAGCGGTCCCGCGATCTCCGATCGGCGATCCTGCAGGTCCTCGGCTGCCAGCCCGAGCGCGCGCCACAGCGCCCACTCGGTGCCCTCTCCGTTCTCGAAGTCCGCGTACGGCTCGACCCGCTCCCTGGCCGTCATGAGGAGCGACACGAACTGCTCCAGCAGGCCGTACTCACCGGCCACCTCCTGGGCGAGGATCCGCAGGGCGTCCGGCATGTCCGGCGTGCTTGTCCTTCAGCTTCCGCACGGTGTCGGCCGTGTCGGCCGGGCCGACTGCTTCGTTCTGCCCGCGGGTGGCTGTGGACACGGCGCGGGTGGCGTCGGCGGACGGGTGGGGACCCGTGGTGCTCTGCACGGTTGAGAACTCCTCGTCGATGGGGTGCGGTCCGGCCGTGGACGTGGCTGCGCGGGGTCGCGAGGGCTTCCGGTGAAGCCCGGCTGTGCGGTCAGGCCGATGTCGGCACGGCCGGGGTGGCTGCACGGGCGATCTGTAGCCCGCGCAGCCTGTGAGATGCGGTCGGCGGCCGTGAAAGCGTCAGCGGGCGGTGCTCCGGCGCCATGCGCGGTGCAGGGCTTCGGCGCTGGGAAACGGGCTGCCGAAGGGGGAGCGGGTGACGGCGCTGTCGCGGCGGATGTGGACGGTGGCCCCCAGTTCCCGCGCGATCTGCGTGCAGGCGTGCGCGAGTTCGGCGGGGTCGGTCCGCCAGGGGAGGTTGGGCCTGTAGCAGACGGTGAGGGTGTAGCCGCCGCCCTCGGTGGTGTGGCGGGGGGTGGGAGTGAGGCCGTAGCGCATCCGGAAGGCCTTCTGGTAGGCATCCGCCGCCGCTGCGGGGTGGCCGGTGTAGGACTCGCGGACAAGCGTGACGTCATCGGCGAAGGCGAGCGGGATGGCGCGGTACGCCTTTGCGTTCAGTTCGTTGTCCAGGTCCTCCCGGCGCGGGGTGGTGATGGTCCACACCTCGTCATCGGCCCACGGCCAGGGGCGGCCATCCCATGCGGGCACGGCGCTCTCCGCGTGGCCGGGCCGGAACCCGGCGATCACGCCGGTGTACGTGCCGTCGCCGTTGTCGATGGGGGAGCCGTCGTGGCGCTCACGCATCCAGAAGCGGCCGTACTGGACGAACCCCGGCCCGGGCGTCCAGGACAGGGCGGGATCGGTGAGCCAAGACAGCGTGATCTTGACCAGATGAGCGTTGGGATTCTCCGAGACCGGGGTGCGGTCGTAGGCGCTGAGAAGGCGACGGGTGAGGCTGCGCTGCATGAGGCTCTTCCTTCGCGGAGGGCGGGGAGATCTCGCCGTTTCGACTCTTAAGACTCTACAGTAGAGGTGTGATGTATGCAAGCCTTAAGAGTCGCTCAGGTGGGGTGCTCGCTGGCAGGGTCAGACGCGGCAGGGGCCGGTTTCTTCCGCCCGCCCGCGGTCGGCGCAGTGGCCGCATTCACCGTCCCGGGCGTTGCCGTTCAGTTCGGCCCGACAGCTCTCGTTGCTGCACAGCTCTTCGAGCGGTGTGCCGTTGATCTGGTCGAGGTGGCCGGACTCCAGTGCCAGGGCTGTGATCGCGTGCCCGCTGGCAGCCGGCGCAACTTCCGCGCCGTCGGGGCTGGTGAGGGTCAAGGTGACCTCCTGGCCCTTGAGCGCGTCGAACAGTTCCTGGGCGGCGGCCTCGGTGGGTGCCTTGAGATGGATCATCGCGCGGGCGCTGGTGGCCAGATAGGCGTAGTCCTTCAGGGGTTCCTCCTGGCGGCGGGCGGATCTGGTGAGTGCGGCATACCGTGGCACCGCGCCTCTTGGTCGGGTGTGATCGGCGGAGCACTCACCCGAGGGGCCTGTAGACGCGTTCCACGGGCGGAATGCCGGGGACGCGAACGCGGTGACGGATCACCCCGCCCCGGGCGGTGACGGTGGCCACGCCCCCAGAGGTGAAGAGCGCGAGGTCCGCGAGCATCTTGCCGCGCGAGACGGTGCGACGAATGCGCCGACGGCGGGCGTGCCGTACGACGAGCCGTTCGGTGACGCGGTAGCGCGGTGCGAGTTCCGGAAGGCCGTTCCAGGTGCAGTCCCGATTGTGGGTGACCAGGCGCTCCGGGTTGGCGGGCATGGATGTGCGCATGGATGCCTTTCGTGAGTCGGCAGGAGGAGGGGGAGGGCGCGGGCGGCCGCAGGACCGCCCGCACCGGGGTGTCACACGATGCGCATCCCGAACAGGCGGGGGCTGTCGTCGGTGACGCCGCACAGTTCCTCTGCGCAGTCGCCGCAGAGGTTGGGGCAGCCGCACTCATCGACGTTGAGGACGTGCCAGCCCGCGTCGTGGGCGTCGTGGGTGCCGTCGTCGCCGTCGTCGAGGAAGGGGGAGACCTTCTTGCACTCGGCGCACTCAATGCGGTCGAACTCCATGACCTCCACGGGCAGTCCGGTCATCTCGGCGAGGGCGATGGTCACGGGTCACTCCTGGCGGGTGGTGCTTCGGCCGGGGTGCCACCCCGCCCTTCTGACTCTTAAAACTATACAGTCGGGGTGTGACAGATGCAAGTCTTAAGATTCAAGTGGAGTGATTGTGGCCGATGGTCCGGCACTCGTGCGCTGCGCGCCACCGGGTCAGGCCGCGGAGATCGCGCAGCTGCTTGTGGAGGCGCCCAGGGGCGGGATGCCGGACGTGAATTACCCGGAAGCGCCGCCGAGCGTCCTCGCATCCGGTGCCGGGGCCGTCAGCGCGCGGCCAAGAAGGTCCCGGCGGGAAGATCACTGTCAAAACGTCCGGACTGCCGGCCGGGGCCCGGACGTGGGAGGCCCAGGCGGGCGGCCTCCCACGCAGGTGGGCTCAGCCGAAGTCGACGACCGTGGCGGTGGCGTTGTCCCGCCGCTCCGCCGGGAAGGCGGTGGCGCGGCAGACGAGCGCGGTCGCCGCAGCGCGCGGGTCGGCGGCCTCGTTCAGCACAGAACCGAGGTCGGCGCCGTTGTCCTCGAACGGCGAGTACACGCCGTCAGAGCACAGCAGGAGCCGCCCGCGTCCGTGCGCGCGAGCCGTGCCGACATCGCCGAACTCCCCGCTGTAGCGCCGCAGGCTGGAGGTGACGTAGTTGCGGTACTGCCGGGGGAAATCGGTGAAGCCCGCGGCCCGGAGCCGCTCAGCCTCATTGTGGTCGCGGGTGAGCTGCTGCAACTCCGCATCCGCACCGAGCGGCTTCCAGTAGGCGCGGGCGTCGCCGCACCAGGCGATGCGCAGCGCGCCGCCCGTGGCGCGTACGGCGACGACCGCGACCGCGCTCGGCGGCTGTTCCCAGGTGTCCTGGTGGCCGTCGTAGTCGGTGACCGCGCGCACCGCTGCGATGGCCGCTTCCGGGTCAAGCGTCTGCGCGGCCACGCGGGCCAGAAGCCGGGCATTGCCGCGCGTCCAGGCCTGGACCGTGCTGCTGGAGCCGATGCCGTCCAGCAGCGCCCAGGCGCGCACGCCCCGGTGGGCAGCGGTGGCCGTGGCGTCGCACTGGTGTGAGCGGGTGCCGATGCGCTGCGCGCTGGCGTACGTGATCACGTGTATGTCTCCAGGTGTCGTCCGGGGCCTCAGTACCAGGCGGGGGTGGGGCTGGTGAACGGCTCGATGTCGGGCATGCAGCCGTAGGAGTGCGGTGCCAGGTCGCGCAGCGCGTTCAGCTCGCCGTAGGCGTCGCACAGGACGCAGAAGCCGCCCTGCTTGTCGCCCTCCATGTAGAGATCGACGACCCGGATGCGGTGGGGACGGGTGTCCGGCGTGTGGACGGTGGAGGTGATCAGGTCCTCGGTGCCGAAGAGGGGCGCGGGGGAGGTCGTGGTCGCCTTCATGTCGTGTTCCAATCCTTCGTTCGTCTGCGTCGCCGGGGCTGTCCCCCGTTGTCTCTTAAGACACTACATTGAGCGTGGCGGATGCGCAAGTCTTAAGAGTCAATTGGTGGTGCAGGGTGCTCACTGTGCGGTGCCGGCTGGCTGTGGGGCGCGGTGCCGCCGCGCCCCGTGCTGCCCCGGATCCTGCGCAGAGCCCTCACGAGCTACTCACGGCCCGTCCGACAGGTGCTCGATCTCCTGTTCATGCGGACTCCTCCAGGGGCGCCAAAGGGGGAAGACCGGCCCCGCGCTCGGCGCGCGGGGCCGGGCCGGTCACCCCTTGGGGCGCAGGGGGGTCCGGATGACGCGGTAGTACCGCGCGTCGTGGTACCCCACCTGGGCCAGCGCGTTCCGGCCGTTGATGGTGGCCTCGCCCCCGAGGGCCTCGGCGTGCTCGCGGGCGACGGCCCGCCAGTAGGCGGCGTCGGCCTCGGCGGGCTCTCCCAGGAGGGCCGTCGCAGTCTTGTCCGCGTCCTCGTCGGCGACGGTGACCACGGTCTCGAAGCCGGGGAGGGCGACGGTGTGGCCGTTGTGGTTCACGAGGCGTAGCTGGAGCATGTCCGGTCCTTCCGGTGGGGGTCTCAGCGGGGTTTCCCTCCGCCCTGTTGACTCTTAAGACTATACAGATACTGCACGGTGGATGCAAGTCTTAAGAGTCAATCTGCTGACCAGTTCTAGGCCAGGCACCGCATGAGGGATACGGGCTTGGGCGAGCGCCAGTGGGGAGCGTCACCGGTGAGCGTCACGTTGCGCACCACCGCGCGCCCGCCCAGGGCGGCCATGATGCGGCCGGAGACGGTCGCCAGCGGCCGCGGGCCCCACTCCCAGGCGCCGTAGTTGGGTGCGCAGGCCAGAGTGAGCCCGTAGTGGCCGTCGGGGCGCCGGTCGGGGGTGAACCAGTGGCGCCGCCAGAAGGCGTCCCAGTAGGCGTCCACGGTGGCCTGCGGATGCGTGGCGTACGGCTCACGGGCGATCTCCACGTCGGGCCGCCCCAGGGCCCAGGTGACGCGGTGCGGCTTGTCGTCGAGCCAGGCGAAGACCTCGGGGTCGGCGGACGTGACCGTCCAGACCTCTTCCTCGGTCCAGGGGCCGCCGTCGGCGGCCGGGAGCTGCTTGGGGCCGACCCCGGCCACCACTGCCGTCCGCGTGCCGTCGTCATTGCTGCGCAACCACGTCCCGCTCATCACCTCGGTGAAGTCCTCGCCGGGGGACCAGGGCCGCGGCGCGTCGGCGAACACTTCGGTCGGGAAGACGTGCTCCACCTGTACCAGGTGGCGGAAGGGGTGGTCGCTGACCGGCGTGCGGTAGGCCGCGCGGAGGATGTTGCGGGTCAGGCTACGGTTCACGGGCTCTCCCTGAACTTCATCCTTGTTGTCTCTTAAGACAATACAATACGGGTGCGGTCGATGCAAGCCTTAAGAGTCGATAAGGGTTGGTGTCCGTAGGCTTCGCGGCCGGCACGAGAGTTTGCCGAGTGCGGTGGCGGTGCGGACGGCGGCCCGCCAGGCTCGCCCGGTTCGCGGCAGCCTGGAGGCGAAGGGGGTCGCTGCAGGGCGGGTGGCGCGGGGCCTCTGAGGGTGGGCAGGTCGCGCCGGCTGGGCGCGCGGTGGCCCGTGGGCACATCGGTGCCGGGTGTCAGCCGCCGTGCGTGTTGAGCCGGCCTGCGGTGGCTTCGCAGTGGTCCTGGCTGCCGTCGGTGACCCATCTCTCGTTCCGGGTGTCCCAGACGCCGTAGTCGCGGTAGCCGAGCTGTTCGACCACGTAACGAGGCTCGTTGTCGTGTGTGTGGCACATATCGTTGGCTCTCCTCGTGTGGCTGCCCGGCGGGACCGGGTGGCCGGGTGTCACGGCCGGTCGTCGACGAAGGCGGCGGCGGCACGGGCCCACGCGAACCGGTCGCAGTGGTAGTCGGGTTCAGCGGCGGCGCAGAACAGGGCCCGCTTGGTGGCTTCGATCCGTAGGCCGTTGAAGCCGTGCCGGGCGACGGCCTCGGTCCGCAGCTGGGCCAACTCGTACGGCGTGATCAGCTCGCCGGTCTCGCGCATCGAGATGTAGAGGGCCTGTCCTGCGGGGCTGAGGTCCATCGAGGCTCCTTCCGGGGCAGATCATCGTCTGCATCTTAAGACTATACAGTCGGGGTGTGGCAGTGCACGTCTTAAGACTGGTAGGGGGTCAGTCGCTGTCAAGGTGGACGGCGGAGACAATCGGGGCGCCGCTGTAGGAGCGTCCGCCGACGGTGATGCTGATCCACTGAGGGCGACGGCGGTCGCCGTTGCCGTAACGGGCCAGCAGCGGGGCGGCGATGGCGCTCACGGCGGTGCGGCCGGGGCCCCCGCTCCAGCTGACGGTGATCTCGTGCCGGTGCTTGCGCTGGCCGGTGCGCACGGAGAACTTCACGCCGGGGAAGGCGCGACGCAGCTCGCGACGCAGGTGGGAGGCCGCGTACTTGGTAGGCAACCAGATGCCCGCCTCGTTCAACTCGGCCGAGCCGACAACGGGGGTGACGGACGTGTGCCGCACGTGCACAAGGGGTCCGGGCTTGCCGTCGAGGGTGTACAGCTCGTAGCGGCGGGCAGTCCGGCCGAGCAGCGTCGCGGCCGTGCACAGGCGGCATGCGCACGGCTGGACGGTCCACTCGCCGTGCGAGGCTGCGTCGGTGCCGTGGTAGGTGACCCGGGTGCCGGGGGGCAGTCGCAGGGCGAGGTATGCGGCGTCCGCGATGCCGGCGGTCTTCGTGGTCATGGTTCCTCCCAGGGGCGCTGAGGTGCGGGGGTGACGCCTCGTTGTCTCTTAAGACAATACATGCACCCATCGGTGAATGCAAGTCATAAGAGTCGATGTGCTGAATGCCGAGGCGACCACTTGCGGTCTATTGAATCTTATGACTTGCGTCCGTCGGAGGCTGACTGTATAGTCTTAAGAGGCGAGAGGGGTGGTAGTCGCCCCCGATGCCATAGGACCGGAAGGAGCCTCATGATGGCGCAGCCCGCCGAGCTGGGCGCTGTGCTCGCTCAGGCCCGTGCCGACCTGACCCGCACGGACGTCAGCCGCGAGCAGCTCCACCGGCACCTGGCCCGACTCGTACCCGCCGTCGAGAACCTGCTCGCCCACGCCGAGGATCTCACCGACCTGTTGGACCAGGCCCGGACCTGCCCGGTCACCGGCCTGCCCACGCGCGCAGCCTGGACCGCTCTGGCCGACGCGCGACTGAAGGCCGGGCCCGCAGCGGCGGTCGTCTTCGCCGACCTCGATGCGTTCAAGCCGATCAACGACCGCTTCGGGCACCATGCGGGAGACGCCGTTCTCGCCGCAGTCGGCCAGCGACTGCGAGCCTGGTGCGCATCCGACGGCCACGCCGGGCGCCTGGCAGGGGACGAATTCGTCGCCGTCGTGACCGCCACTCCTCACCTGCCCCGGCGCATCGAGCGACTTGAGGCTGCCCTGGCCTCCCCCATCGACTACGAAGGCGTGTCCCTGACCGTGGGTGCCTCGATCGGGGTGGCTCGCCAGGACATGCTCGGCACCACTGACCTGTCGGCGTTGCTCGGCGCCGCCGACGCCGCGATGTACCAGGCCAAGAAGCGCGGCCGCCGTGGCCGGTGAGCGGCGGGCCCGACGCCGCGCCCCTGTACGCCTGCTCTGCGAACCCGAAGGAGTACCTTGATGGCTTCTGAGCTTCCCCCGGCTCATCCCCGCAAGGCGTCTGCGGGGCGCCGGCGGAGGCGTCGCACCCAGCTCGCCTACCGCATCCGGCGGCACGCGACCAGCGCAGTCGAAGTCCTGGCTTTCCCCTTCGAAGCGCTGCTCGGCGCCTCCAGCCTGGGCGCACCCCACACCGCGGCAGCCGGT
This sequence comes from Streptomyces shinuiensis, assembly GCF_043660855.1. NCBI lineage: Bacteria > Bacillati > Actinomycetota > Actinomycetes > Kitasatosporales > Streptomycetaceae > Streptomyces > Streptomyces shinuiensis. The sequence goes on from NZ_JBIHML010000005.1 coordinate 122,056, forward strand.
CTCATCCCGGGGACCACCCGCCGCCGTATGGCCTGCGCCGTGGCGGCCAACGTCCCGAAGGGCTGTACGGCGCGCGGCCTTCGCGCCGTACACGGCCCGCTCACCCCTTCACACTCGGAGCCCTCGTGCTGAATCCTGCTGCGCCTGACGAACTGGCCGCTGTCGCGGCCGAAGTGGGGCTGGGAGAGCCGGCCTCGCCTGACCTGGTGGCCGAGGTCGCCCGGTTCCATGCCGGCATGATCCGGGGTGGCGGCGCTGACGCTGCGCTGGGCCGGTACTGCCGGGGCGTGCTGGCGCCCGTCCTGCGACGGTTGGTGGCTGCCGAGTCCGACTTGGCCGCGTTGCGCTGGGCGGTGGCCCGGCACATCGCCGCCGCCGACCAGGGAGAGGACCCCGCGCCGCGCGAGGTCCTCGATGCCGCCGCCCGCGCCGGGATCGACCTGCGGGCCGACATCGAGACCGCGGCGGCCGTTCTGGAGGCCGAGAGCTACGCCGCAGCGTTCGGCTGATCCCCGACGACTGACCCACCGCCCCGGGGCCGAAGGCACCCGCCCGTGGTCGAGCATGACCGGGCCGGCGCCGGCGGGCCGCGGTGGTGTGGTCAGCCGTCTGCCCGGGGTGGTCGATGGCCTCTCCTTCGGCCGGGGCCCTCGGTCCGGCACCCCGTCCAGAACCGGGCGATCTCAACGCGCTGTTGGCGCTGCGCTGGCTCGGTGTGGACGGTCGCATGTTCGGCGTGCGGACGCCTTCAGGGGCCGCGATGTGTCGGCTGGCGGGGTGGCCGCGCTGCTGAGGTGGTTGGGTAGGGGTGGAGTCTGTCGGGGCCGGCCGGTGCGCGGGGCCGGGGAAGCGAGGTTGGTCGTGGGTGAGCGGGTGCGGGTGCGGGTGCTGCTGCTGTTCGGTGATCAGGCCGAGATCGTTGCGGCGGATGTGCCGGCGGAGGAGCGGGCCGAGCCGGTGCGGTATCCGGCGGGGGAGATCGCCGAGGCGGTGGGTGTGCCGGTGCGGGAGCTGCCGGGGAAGGTGTTGACAGCCGAGGTCGGGCGAGGAGACCGGTTGTCGGGGTGGGCACTGGTGTAGGCGGCCGGCGGCCCCGGTCCTCGGCGCGGGGGCCGGGGCTGTTTCATCCTCGCATGCGTTGCAAAATAAGAATCCAATGTTGTAAAATTAGAAGTGCCAGGGCGGGGGGTGACAGCCCCGGACCTGGCGCCCAGTTGAAAACTCCACAGAGAGAGGAACGTCATGGCCGACCATGACGACAGCGAGAGGAAGTACACCTTCCTGGGGGTGGCCCTGCTCGGGGCCCATATCGATCTGAGGGGGATCCTGCGGGACCTCCCGATCCCGGTGGAACTCCCGGAGCTGGACGAGGAGAACAAGGCCGAGGCTCTTGTGGGTCTTGACCGGGCCCGGACGCTGATCGCGGACGAGCCGATTTCCTCCAGCGCCAAGCGTGCCTTTCAGGAACTGATCCTCGAATGGTTCACCGCCTACGAGGTGCTGGCCCTGTACAAGGCGGCTGGGTTCGCCCCTTGGCGGCTCGACGCCGTCGAGTTCGCTCTCAGTCGTTTCGTTGCTCTCAGCGAGATGATCGAGGAAGGCGACTACGGCCCGCCCGAGACGGACGCGCTGTAGCTCTCGCGGCTGCCCCGGGCACCCAGCCCGGGGCGGTGCCTCTCTCGGAGTTCTTCGACCGGACCGCACCGTACCGCCCCTGTCACGGCAAGGGAGAGGGGCCGACGCGATCCCCGGGCAAGCCCGGGGGTGACAGAGCGTCGGCCCCTACCAGCTGAAAACTCCCGAAAGGAGCGTCACCACGATGGTAGAACAACGCGGCCTCATCGCGCCGGAAATCGCCGAGACCTACAACCGCAGCCGCCACACCGTGACCAAGGAGTGGACCAGGCATCCGGCCTTCCCCGCCCCGCTGCCGCAGCGGCGCGGCCGGTACCACGAGTACGACTCCGAGGCGGTGGCTGTCTTCGTTCGTGAGCACGTGGCCCGCCAGGCCGTCGCCCTGGAGCCTGACCGGCTCTACACCGCACGGCAGCTGGAGGAGGCCGGTGTCGGCATCAAGGCGGCCACGATCCGGGCGGATCTCTCGCGCAGTCGCGGTGGTGGCCCCAGGCGTTGGCCGGAGCCGGATGACACCGGTCATGGTGTGAACCGCTGGTATGGGCGCACCGTCGCCAGGGCGCTGGAGACGCGGCAGGGCTACCGCCGGAAGAAGGACCAGTCCGGGCCCGCCGGGCAGTCTCCGCGGCGGGAGCCGGGCGTCCGGGCCTGCTGAGGCCGGTCCGGGCGCTGGCTCCGGTCTCAGCGGCACAGGGTGAGTCGGTGCCGGGGTTCGGGCCGCGCCGCCGAGGGGGTTCGGTCTGGCTGGGTCGCCGCACGCTGTGCGGCCGTGGGCCGGCCCGGGGCTGCTGCGGGCCGGTTTGAAGTCTGCCCGGCCGGCACCGCGGCGCTGGCCGGCGGTGCGTCGGTCGGGCGGCCGTGCCCCGGCACACTCCCGCGCGGTCGCTCCCTGGCTGCGCCGTGTCCCTGTGCGGCGGCCGGAGGCCGGCGGCGGTACCGCTCCAGGCCGGCGGCCCCGGTCCTCCGCGTCGCGGGGAGAAAGGTGCTCTTCGTGTCAGTCCCGGTCGCCGCAGTCGAAAGGTGCCTGGCTGTTGTTGCTGGTGATCTCCAGTGAGCCTCCGTCGTGTGGCCTCACCGAGGCGGCGGCTTCGCGGTCACCGATGCGCAGACGCAGGTCCTCCGCCTGGCTGATGTTCCAGGCGAAGTCCGGCTGGTCGCCCTGCATCTCGAGGGTGCCGCCCCAGCCCGGGAGGCCCTGGACCCGGTCCGGGCCACCGAAGGAACGAGGCCTCTCGGTCTCTTGCCAGCACTGCAGGTGGGCCCGGCACGCGTAAGCGTTTCCGTCCACCAGGAGCTCGGCAGGGCCGTCATACGGGGTCATAGCCCCAGTGTCCTCCTGGTCCCGGCCTTCCGCCTGTTGCCGCCTGCTCGGTCATCCGCGGCTCGCTCCGCTCCTCTCCGGGGGTGCCGCCCTGCCGCTGCTTGGGCGCTTGTCTCTTATGGCTTGCGCTTCCACTTCGGGTTATGTATAGTTTTAAGAGTCGACAGGGGGTGATGCGGCTGACGCCGCTCCTCCCTGACGGCTCTTGCGCGGACCCGGCCGCCTGATCAGCGTCCGGGTTGAAGGAGGGGTCGCTCCCCTCTGGAGTTGCGGTGTACGGCGTGCACGGCCCCCTCACTCCCCCTGCGGGGGGAGGCCCGGGGGCAGGAGCGGGTTCGAATCCCGCCGACTCACCGGGGCCTCCCGCCCTCCCCCCCAGCGGGAGGCCCCCGCTCAGGCCCTCGTGGAGTAGCGGCTATCTCGCCTCACTCTCAATGAGGAGATCGCGGGTTCGAATCCCGCCGAGGGCACGTGCCGCACCGGCTTCTGTGGTCCATGGGTAGGGCACCGGGTTGTCGACCCGGGGAACGGGGTTCGAGTCCCCGCAGAAGCGCTCAGGGCCTCCCCCTGAACGGGGTGGCGCCCCCGGGCCTTCCCGGGGGCGCCGCTCCCAGCTGTCGCGCCGTACCCGGTGCACAGAGGCGATGGCCCCCCACAAGGGGCGCGACCGCCAGACCCCTGCTGCCCGGGGCGCCGCGTCCCGGGCAGCAGCCGGGGTGCGGCGCCGGCCGTGCTCCGGCTGCCGCGCCCGCCGCTGGGCCGCTTCCCGCGCCGCGCCCCGGCTGGTCCCGAAGTCGTCGTTCGCCCGCGCTGTGTCGTCTTTCAGCGCGGAGAGGGGGCGGGTGGGAGATGGAGCGCGGCTCGCTGCGTCCGGCCGCACGCTGACCTGCCCGTAGAGGAATTGGAGGAGTGCGATGACGAGGGACGGAGTTCGCCTCGTGCGCGTGGACACGGACGCGCCGCGGCTGGTGTGGGAGCTGCGCACGGAGACCGAGATGGCCGGGTATCTGGACGCACTGGACGGGGAGTCGGTCTGGATCTGCCACATCGGTATCGACCCGCGTTACCGAGGACGCGGGCACGCCACCCGCCTGCTGCGGGCCATCCTGACGAATTGCCCGTTCAAGCCGGTAGGGCTGGTGGCGGCGCCCTTTCCCGCCTGGCGGGAGGCAGGGCTCGCGCACGACGACCTGCGCGCCTGGTACGTCCGGCACGGTTTCCGCCCTGCTCCCATCTTGGAGGACCCCTACCGCATGATCCGACTCCCTGCCGGGCGGTGCGCAGGGAGCGACCCGGATCGGACGGTGCGCGCCCACAGCGTGCTGGATGAGTGATCAGGGGGCACTGCCGACGGAGGGTTCCGGTCCCGCCCAGGGACCGAGGTTTCCCGCCGACCGGCCTGCGCCCGACCGCCCTGCGGACCCGCCCCGCCAGCGCCTTCCTAAGCGGCCGCACAGCCGCCGCCCCAGGCTTCGTTGTCGAATTCCACGGCCCGCCTCGGTCCAGCTCTGGCGGGGCATGGGCGGCTGTCTGCGCCGCTGGGCAGGGTGGAGCCGGGGCGCCGCGCCCGCCGCTGGGCCGCTTCCCGCGCCGCGCCCCTCTGGCCGGCCTGAAACGGAGGGCATCGTGATCGCCCTGGCCAAGACCTCCGCGCCCACCGGGGCCCAGACGATCCGGGCCGTCCGCGCCACCGACGCCGACGGAAAGGACCACTGGTTCTGCTCGTCCGGCGGCGACCGGATCACCACTCACCCCGGGCGTCACGGCTCCTTCTGCCCGGGCTGCAACGCCGTCGCGCCGCGCATCGTGCGGGTGCGCTCCTTCCGGCCCTGACCGTCCGGACCGCCGCTGCTGCGCCCCTGTACGCGGCCGCCCGGCGTACCGGATCCGCGACTGGCGGCCCGAGCCCCGGCGGCCCGCTCCGCGACGGCGCCGCACGCTGCTGCAGCGTCTGCCCGGGCTGGCGGCACGCGCCGGCCCGATCCGGCCCCCGTCCGTGCGTCGCGGACGGGGCTCCGGTGTGAGGTGTGGCCGGGCCGAATCCCGCCGCACGGCCACCGGGCCGGGGTCACCATGGCGGGGTACGCCCCTCCGACCCGCAGGAGATCCACGCCCGTGATCCGTGACCACCACCGGCTCAAGGGCGGCGCCGCGCAGCTCGGCGCCGCCGGCCCCGGCCTGCCCGGCCCGTTCGGCATCTGGCCCGTCGGGCCGGAGGCCGACGACGAGGACCAAGAGCTCGGGCACCGTGCCGGTGACCGCAGCGTCGGCGCAGCGCCGGACTGGTCGACCGGAGGATGAGGACGCGCCGTGCACCGTCGTGGTTGGGCCCGGAGCACGGCCGCCCGCCGTGCTCCGCCCGCCTGTTTGTACGTCGACGCCGAGCTCCGATGCCGTCCCGCCGCCTGTCGTCGGGTCAGTCCTGCCGTCTGGCCGCTGTCGGACTGGGCCCGTCATCCAGCTCGGCCCGCAGGTTCCGTCCCGCGCCGGCCTCGGTCTGCCGCTGTCGATGCGCCGGCGATGTCGTCCTGGCGCCCGCGCTCCTGGTGTCTGGTCCGGGTGCGCCCCTGCACGGTCCGCCGGGCTCGGCGCGGGGCGGGATACTGCGGTGACCGATCCGGCAGGGCGGAGGCACAGATGGCCAAGGCCGAGATGAGGCACCCGGCGCTGGCGGGCGAGTCCTGGCCGGTGATCGGCGTGCGGATACACCGCGAGGGGCGGCGCCCGCGGTCGGCTTCCTGGCGGCCGGCCCCGCTGACTGTCCTGGAGGAGGTGCTGCTGCCGTGCACGTGGCCGGAGCTGGAGCGTCTCGCCGAGATCGCGGTGGGGCTGAGCCGGGCCCGGGTGTACGTGCAGGGTCTCGCCGGGGCCGAGCCGGATGGCCGGCTCGTGCTGTGCCTGCGGGGCGCTCCCGGCGCGGTACGGGTGGACGGCCCCCTGGCGCCCGTGGCCGAGGTCCTGGCCGCCCGGGCCCGCACCGCCGCGCTGCGCGTCGCCGCAGTACACCGTGAGGCCGGCCGCCAGCAGGAGGCACAGGTGTGGCGCGCGCGGGCCCGCCGGATCCTCAAGGACGGCCGCGCCGCTCGCCGCGGCCGGAGCGTGCGGGCCGCCTCGGCCGGGCTGCCCACCCTCGGCGGGCGCCCCTGAGGGCCGACCGTACGGCTCTGGCCGGTGGCGGCGAAGGCCCAGCTGCCGGGCAGGCTCCATGGTCTGTTCCGCCGCCGGACCTGACCCCAAGCACAGCAGCCCACCCGCGCGGTCGGCCTCGTTGCACGGTCGGCTCGGCTGCCGGAGACCAGCCGTTCGTCACCGGTCGTGCGGAGGGTCTTCGGCGGCGAGGTCGGCGGTGAGGGAGGTGGCGGTGTTCTCGATCCACAACAGCGTCCAGTCGACTCCGGCGTGGAAGTCGGGCGATGCGGGCATGTCGGCGGCGTCGGCGCGGATGCGGGCGGCCAGGTTCCGCAGGTCCTGCTGCAGACCTCGCTTCCGGGCCGCGACCATCGCCGCGGACAGTTCGTCGGTCACCTCGAGGATGGACCTGGGGCGGGGCCTGTCGCGTCTCCTCCAACCCATCGGCGTCTCACCCGCTCCCGAGCGTGCGTGGACCGGTGTGCCGGGGCAGATACTCGGTCGGCAGACCTTTCGGTACCCAGCCCCAGCCATGGGCGGCCATGCCTTCCTTCATCCACTCCATGCCCAAGCGGGCGCCTTCTGCGGCTCTGGCCGGGTCTTTGCCGCCGCCGGAGGTGAGCCAGCGCAGCAGCACGCCGGCGGCAGGCTTGTCGGCGTCGCAGGCCGGGCACAGCTCCAGCCGGATCGGCTGGCCGAAGGAGTCCTTCCTCGGCATGGAGGCGGCGCTGAGCAGTGCCCCGCCGCGCCGGGAGCACGGCGACAGGTTGTCGGACAGTTTCATACGCCTCTTCACCAGCGCTCTCCCAGTGGTGCGAAGGGACGCGAAGGGAGAAGCCATCCAAAGCCCGGCGGTGCCGCACGTCAACCCCGTCGGGCATACACACGAGAGTCTGTGCCGGCCGGCGCCTTCGCCCAGTTCCGCCTCGTCGAGATCGCCGCACCCCTGGAGGCGCGCCGCCCCTCCGTACGGGCGCTGGCCGCCCGGATCGCCGAGCACCGCCCCGGCCTGCCGGGCCTGGCCGAGTACGCCCACCGCGCCACCGCGGTCTCCCTCACTGACGGGAGGACCTCGCTCCCGGCGCGCGACCTGGGGAGCTGGGATTCCCTCCTCGGCCCGTGCTGCTCCGGCGCCTCCGGTACTGCCCGGACGCCACCGGGCTGCAGTGCCCCGCGGGACCGCCGTGCCTCCCTCGGCCAGGCCGCCGTGTTCCGCCCCGGCCGGAGACGGGCCGGGGCTACAGGGCGTCGACTCCCGCCGCCTTCACCCGCGGCCACGCCGCCGCCGGCCCTGGCCTGCCGCTGCAACGCCTGGAGCTCCTCGGCACTGAGACTGTCGACCCACGTGATCATGCGTTCCGTCCTGGCTTCTTCCTCGTCGCGCAGCTGCCGGTCATACCAGTCCAGGTCCGGTTCGGTGAGCCAGGGCCGGGCGGCCCCGTCCTGCAGGCGCCGGCTCTCGGCCTCCTCGACGATCGCGCACGGGTAAGCCGGCCGCCGCGGCGGAGGCCCGGCCAGGATCCGCCGGCGGGCGGCGAGCAGGGCACCGGCCGTCTCCTCGCTCGCGCCGCAGGCGGCGGCGAAGCCGGTCAGCAGCCGCTCGCCGGGCAGCCGACGACCGGCCAGGGCCAGGTGGAGCGCGCTGCGGGAGAACCGGCCCGCGGCCCCGGGTGCGGCGGCAAGTTCCCGCAGGGTGGGGCCGCCGGCCGCAGTGCGCAGGCGCCGCATGGCCCTGGCCAGTCCGGCCAGCGTGGCGACCTGGTCCGACACGTACGGGGCGCGGGCCCTGGCCGGCGGCCTGCGGCCGGCCTCTGCGGCCGCCTCCCACAGCCGCTCGGCCACCTGCTCGTCGGCGCCGGATCCCCGGGCGAAGGCGAGGACGGTGCGCCGGGTGGGCAGCCGGCCGTCCAGGGCCCGGCGCAGGGTGCACGCGGAGACGATCAGCCCGCCCGCAGTCGCCCGGCGGGCGAGGCCGTCGAAAGTCCGCGTTCCCTTCGCCGCGCGCAACCAGCCCCGCAGCACCGTCACTTCCACCGGCTCAGCCGGCGGGCGGGTCATCCGCGGCCGCCGGTGAGCGCGCCGAGCAGGCGGCCCGCGCGGCCGGGGACCAGCAGGAGGCAGGCCGCCGCGGCGAGCGCGGTCAGGACGGCGGGGATCGGGCGCTGAAGGACCGCGAGCACGGTCACCGCGGCGATGGCGGCGATGACGACGGCCGCCTCGCTCGTACCCAGGCGCCCGGACGTGGCGGGGACCGGAGCGGCCGGCTGGGCGCCGGCGGATTCGGTGGGCAGGAAAGTGGACATGACGGCGCCTCCATGCGGGTGTCAGCTGCTGGGCGGCCGGGGACCCTGCGGGAGTTCACCCGGCGCGGTGAGCCGATGGTGGCAGCGTCCGCGCCGCGGGCGCGAGCCGATCGGCCCGCACCCCGAAACCGACGTCGACTCCGGCTTCCGCGCAGAGGCGCAGGCCAGGGCCCAGAAGCGAGCAAGGGCTGTCCACGCCGGGCGCCGCGCCCGGACGCCCGCCTCCCGCCCGCGCCCCGCATCGGCCCTCACCGAGAGCAGACACCCCGCCGGCGCCGGGCCCGGCACACCGGACCCCTGGCCTTGCTGGGCCGTCAGTCCGTGAAGGGGCCACAAGGTCCGCGGCCGGCGGTGCGCTCGCCGACCGCGGGCTCCCTGGCACGCCGGTGGCCGATCGCCGACGCGGTCCGTGGCGGCGCGCTCAGGCGGTGTACGTCTGCCTGGCCCGGCCGGGCGCGCGGTGTCAGCCCATGCGGGTGGGCTCGAAGGCGGACCAGGCCCCGCCGGCGGCCTTGTGGGCGCGCAGTGCGTCGGCGACGGCCCGGCCGCGGTCGGTGAGCCGGAAGCGAGCGAAGGGCATCAGCTGCAGCTCGGCCAAGCCGGTGGTGAACCTCGGGCTGGGGTACTCCTGGCCGGCCAGGGGCCGGCCGTCGGGCTTGAGGAAGTAGTCGCCGCCGGCGTCGGGCCGGGGCATCTCGATGGTGATGAGGCCGGCGTCGGCCAGGTCCATCAGGGCGTCGGCCTCGCAGTGGCCGGGCAGCACGCCCGGCGCGCCGTCGGCGCTTCCGCGCAGCCGCAGCGGGTGGGTCTCGCCGGCGTCGTGGCTGTAGTCCCGGTTGGTCCAGGCCCGCGCCGCGTACAGGGAGGGCCAGTTGGTGTGCGACAGGGTCAGGTGGTCCCACCGCAGCAGGCCGTGGTGGTCGACCGTGCGGGTCTCCACGTAGGCGAGCAGGCGCCAGTGGTCCCGGCCCCACCGCTCGGGCGGGACCGGGGTGCGGCCGGCGCGGTCGCGCCAGGTCAGAGCCGAGGCGGTGGGCACGGTGGTGTTCACGGTCGTTTCTCCTTCGGTGGCGGGTGCACGGGGTGTGGCTCTACGCTCCGGCGGCGATGCGGGCGGCGTGCTCGCGGTCGCGCCCGGAGTCCCAGGCGGTGTCGCCGTCGGCCACGTGGCCGGGGCTGGCGAGGATCTCGGCGCAGACGTGGGGGTGTGGCCGCGGCCGGTCAGCGCCAGGGCTCGCGCAGGGCGCCGGACTCGACGCCCTCGTGGGCCTTCTCCTCGGCGTCCTGCCAGGTGGCGGCCTGGACGGTGGCGCTGAAGCGGCCCTGGGTGTCGGAGTAGGCCCAGGGCCGGTCGCAGTGGTCGGCCCGGGGCACGTCGCCGGCGGCGATGCCGGCGACGTCGAGCGAGGGCGTGGCGCCTTCGCGGTTGATGATCCCGAAGACGGTGAACGTCTGCTGCGCCTGCGGCTGTCCGCCGCGGTCCGGGGCGGTCTCGGCGGCGGCCAGGGCCCGGTGGGCGCGGGCGGCGAGCCAGGCGCGGGCGGCGTTCTCCCAGCCGCGGTGGGCGACGAGGCGGGTGAACAGGTCCGGGAAGCCGGCCGGGCCGGCCTGCTCGCTCTCCTGGCCGATCTGGCGGGCGAGTGCGGCCGTCTCGGCGGCCGGGACGCACCGGTGGGGCAGGTCCGGGTCGTAGCCGGTGACGTCGGCGGTGGTGCCGGCGGGGGCGCCGGTGCCGCGGACGACGTGGTCCAGGGCGTGGGCGAACCCGCGGGCGCTCCACCGGTCGGTGAACGGGCCGATGCGGACGGCGGCGTGGCCGGGCTTGGTGACGGTGACGCTGAACCGGCCGTTCGGCGCGGCGGGAGTGCTGGGCATGGGCGGGCCTTCCGGGTGGGCGGGATCGGGGGCGGGGCCGGTGCGGGCGCTACCAGCGGGGGCCGGTGAAGACGACGGCGGGCGCCTCGCCCTCGCGCGGCGCGCAGCCTCCGTACGGCTGCTGGCACAGGCCCCGGCAGTGCCGGCAGTCCGACCTGGGGGAGTGCTCGCACGGCTGGCCGCACGGGTTGCCGCTGCGCTCGCGGACGAGTTCGACCTGGTCGGGCCAGATCCCTCCGTCGACGCCGGGGAAGAACAGCAGGCCGTCCAGCAGGCACGCCACGGGGCGGACCTCCCCCTGGTGCCGGGGGTGCAGGATCCGGACGGTGTCACCGGCCTTGTAGCGCATGGGCGTTCCTCCAGGGGTGAAGTCGGGTGGTGGTCTGGCCCGCCCGGCCGCCGCACCAGTGCGGCGGCCGGGCGGTCGGCTACCGGGGAGCCCTGCCCGCGGCGCTCAGGAGGCTGAGGGCCCCGGCGAAGGCGCTGTAGCGCAGGCCCGTCGGCGAATCGGCGTCGATGGAGCGGAGCAGGTCTGCGAGCAGGGTCGGGTGGTCGGTGCTGTCGAGGTGGGCGACGGCGCGGGCGATCACTGCCAGCCGGTCGGCGGTGACCTGCTCGGGAGTGAGCCGCGGTGCCGGGTGCGGGGTTTCGGTGGTGGTCCGCATGGTGCCTCCTGCCGGCGTGCGCGGGTTGGGCATGGCGCCACCCGGGGCAGGAGTGCCCACCACTCGTAGTGACTCTTAAGACTATACGGGGGCGGGTGCGGGCAGGCAAGCCGTATCGGCCCGGCGTCCGGGTGTCGGTATGGCGCCGCGCGGTGCCGGCTCGCCGGGTGCCGGGGTGCGCAGGGGGTGCGACGGGAGTCGTCCGGCCAGCTCCGCACTGCTTCGCGCCTCCTTCTCGGCGGGGCGCACCGCGAGGAGGGGCGGCGGGGTGGAGCTCGAGGCGGCTCCGCGATGGAGTGCGGGGAGGGGTGACGGCCGCTGGGGGCGGAGCAGTCGGCGCGGTCCGGCCTCGCCGCATCCGGGGCCGCGGTGGCCCGGCGGCCGGCGGGTCGCCCGCATGCCAGGCTGGTGTGCGCCTCCCCTTGGCGAATCTTAAGGCTTGCGATCCCCGTGGCGGTTGTGTATTGTCTTAAGAGTCAAAGCGGTTCGGGTTGCGCGGCAGCCCCGCTGAAAGGACTGGCATGCGCCTCAACGTGACCGTCGCCCCCGACGAGATCAAGCCCGGCAGCAAGTGGATCCTCACCCAGGGCCTGGACACCATCGGCGTGGTGGAGCGGTACGACTGGCCGGCCGGCAGCAGGTTCGCCGGTACCCCGTACGAGCTGTGGACCCCCAGCCGCACCAAGGACGCCCCGGTGCCCCGGTTCGCCACCCTGGAGGAAGCCGCCGCAGCCGCCGACGAGCTCGCCGAGCAGCGTGCCCGCACCAGCACCGTCGGCCCGCACAGGGTCCACCGGGAGACCTACCGCGGCAGCGAGTTCACCGTCACCTTCCACCCGGCCATCGCCAACGACCACTGGCGCCGCCCGTCCTGCCACTCGGCCACCCTGGACGGCCGCTCGGTCAACTGCCCGGCGGGCCCGCTGGAGACCGTCGTCGAGAAGCTGCGCCAGCAGATCGACGTCCGGCGGGCCGACGAGGAACTGCTGCCCAAGCTGCGCCCCCTCATCGACTCCCGCCCGAACGTCCGGGGCCTGCCCGGCTGGGACGACGGCGCCACCCCGAAGGTCGGCGACGCCGCGTACGTCTGGGCGCGCGGGATGTACCGCCGGGGCCTGGTCGTCGCCGTCGCCAGGACCCGCGCCACGGTGGCCTACGCGACCGCCTCCAACCCCGACCGCGTGCACCGCAAGACCGACACGTTCGACGAGCTGGCCGCCGGCTGACCACCACACCGCACCGTGCGCCCGGCCGCCCGACCGGGCCGGGGCGCGCCCCGGGCCTCCCACCGCCCGGCCCACCCTGAAAGGAACCGGATGCCCTACGACCTGCCGGACCGCACCGGCCAAGCCCTCGACCAGACAACGCCGCCGCCGACCGTCGCCCGGGCGGAGCGCGAGCGCTTCCCCCGGCGCTGCAGAACGAGGACTCGGTACCCGGTTGCAGCTGCGGCATGGCCGACTACGGAGCCCCCGGCCACGATGGCGACCCGGCCCGCATGGCCCGGCCGCGCCCGGTACAGGCCGCCGCCGAAGCACGGGACGAGACCCGCGGTCACACCGAGGCCGAGCACCTCGACTGACCCCCGCCCCGCCCCCGAGGGGACGGGGCACCGTCCCTTTCCGAGACTGCCGTGCTGGCCCGGCCCGCCTCGCCGCGCCCCTTGCCCGGCCGGCCCGACCTCTTCTCGGCGCGCCCGGCCCACTCCGCGCCGGCGCGCCCTCCGCACGAACGGGAGACCACAGCCCATGCCCGAGAACACCCCTGCTGAGAACTCCTTCCCGCTGCTCATCGGCGCGCAGGTCGAGGCATACGGCCTCCTGGTCCGTCGGCAGACCTGCACTGAGCTGGCCGCGATGCTCCGCCGCGACGGCCAGACGCTGGCGGCCAACCTGGTAGAGGACGACCGCGACTTCACCGAGCTGTCCCGCTCGCTGTCCGCCGTCCCGCAGGCGGCGAAGCCGGAGCACGCGGCCGGCTGCCGGGCCTTCGACTGCCGGTGCGGCTGCGACCGCGCGCAGGACTGCCAGGACTGCCGCCGGTGCGTGTGCTGGCGCGCGGAGTGCTGCGCCGAGGTGGCCGCACAGGCGGCGCGCCGAGCGGAACGCGCGACGGCGCTGCGCCCGCTCCTCGACGCGTTCGCCCCGCAGGCGCTCACCGAACTCCGGCAGACCGTCGCCGACGCCGAGGAGGCCGCCCTGCGGCGCGCGGTCGCCCGCCGGATGCGCGTCCTCGTGCCGGGCGCCGGCCACCGGTACGCGGTCGCCGTGTTCGAGGCCAGGGACTCGAAGCTGTGCATGGGGCACGCCGACTACAGCGACCAGGACGTGGAGCTGTACGCCCAGGGGCAGGACGATCCGAGCGAGGCCGTCGATCTGGACGACGCCGCGCTGTCCAGCGCGCTCGGCGCGCTCGCCGAGCTGCTCCGCCCGGACGAGGGTGCGCAGCTCACCGTCGGCCTGGAGCAAGCCGCGGACGGCGTCTGACGTGCGCCGGGCCGGACGCGACGAACCGCGCCCGGCCCGCTTGCCCCGCTCCCCGGGGCGTTCCGCCTTCCGTCCGCCGGCGCCTCGGCCCCGGTCGTCACCCTGGCGCTCCTGCAGGCCCCCGCTCCTCCCCGCGGCCGCGTCCAGGCGCGCTCGGCCGGCCCTCCCGGACGACGCGGGCGGGGTGCCCGGCGCGGCGGGGGAGAAGGCCGGATCGCGCCCGGGCTGCCGGCCCGGGCGCGTACGCTCGCTCCGTCACTCCCCGCCCTCGACGAAGGAGCCGCCCGTGGCCGCCGTTTTCGAAGCCACCGGCCACCGCCACGACCACGGCGCCGAGAGCGACTACCGCCGCCGGTTCGCCGCTCCTGACAGCTCCCGGCGGGACCGGCCCGGCCCGGACGACGACGCGCAGCTGGCCGAGCTGTACGACGCGGCCCTCGACAACTGCCGCCCCTGCCAGGAACACCTCATCGACCTCGTCGCCCAGAACACGCATACCACCACCGACCTCGTGAACTGGGCCTGCGTGATCACGGCGGAGACGTACGGCTACCTCCCCGACGCCGTCCTGCACGACGACGACAAGGCCGACCTCTTCCCCGAGCCCTTCCGCCGGCTGGCGCGCACCTACCAGGACCGCTTCATGACCGGCACCGACTACCGGGCGATGCTGCCTTTGTGCTCCTCCATGACCTGCGACCAGCGTCGGCAGGCCGCCGCCGCAGCCGTGGGCCTCGCCGTAGGGCTCGGCGACTTCGGCGTCGACTTCCCCTTCCAGTAGCCGCCGCCCGCCCGCACCGGCCGGCAGCAGGTCTCAGGAACCGAGGGCCGCGGCCCGTCCCAGGCCCCGCGACACTCCCGCCCGCCAGATGGCCCCGGTTGTGACCACTGCCGCCGCCAGGCGCTCGTACTGCGCCAGCGGGCCCACCAGGCGCGCACGGCTCTCCTCGTCCAGTCGGTAGCGCGGCGGGGTGAGGCCGGGGTTCTCATCCCGCCAGGCCCGCAGCGCCTGGATCGCCGGCCACGACGTCCACCAGCACGCCGCCACCGCGCGGGCCGCCAGCGCGGCGTCCAGCCGGGCGGAGATCCGCTCCGGGTAGCCCCCCGGACCGCTGTCCCGGGAGCCGGGCCACCGGCCCTGGTCCCACGCCTCCTCGGGCGCCGGATCCCACGCCCGGTCCCACCCGCGCACCCGCAACTCCTCGCGCACCCCGTACTCCACCAGGGCGTCCCGCACATCCAGCAGCTCCCCGGCCGTCCGCAACCGGCGCACCTCACTGCGCCAAGCCGCCCGTACCGCCGCCGCCTCGGCCCGCGTCAGCCCCCGCGTACGCCACCGGTCTCCCTCCGCCGACAGCCGCGCCGCACGCTGCCGCTCCCTCTCCACGGCGTCGGCCACGCGCTGACGCACGCCCTCCTCCACCGCGATCAACACCGCGTGCGCCGCGCGCTCAACCATGCTCTTCCTGCCGGGCGTTCGTACGTTGCAAGTCTTGCTGAACCCTAGAGCCAACCCCGGGTGCCTCGGGGAGCTGCCGCGGATCCCAAGGACCGATCCGCCGCTCGCCCTCGGCAACTGCCGCCGCTCCTGCCGCACCTGGCTTCCGCTACGATGCCGGCCGGCAGGACGCGCACCGCCGACCGCCGCCGCTGCATCCCGCCCGCGCCGGGACAGCCCAGACGGCCAAGGTCCCCACCCGGGCCCGCGACACCCACCCGCACAGCTGCGGGCAGGCGCGGGGTGCCCGGAGAGAAGACCTCGATGCCACGCAACCAGTCCCGCGCAGGCCAGCGCGCCCGGGCAGCGCAGAAGGCCACGGGCGGCAAGGGCAAGTACACCGAGCTGCTGCGCGCCAAGCTCGGCCCGCGCGGCACCCGCAGGGAGCCCGCCCATGTCGAGCCCGCCCGCCGGCTCGCCGCCTACCTGCGCGCTGATCTCGGCGCCGGCGGGGAGACGGCCGCCCGCCTGGTGGACGAGGCGGTGCACTGGGCACTGAAGGACCGCGAGCTGAAGCACGCCCTGCTCCGGGCGGACGGCGACCTCACCGCCAGCGCGCGTCTTCGCCGCGCGCTGGACGAACACGCCGCCGGCGGGGTCGCCGTGCACGACGCGCCCCTCGTCCAGGCCGTCTGCATGGTGCTGGAGGCGGCCGCCGACGCCGACCAAGAGGCGGGCATCGACCAGGAGGCGGGCGCCGACCTGCTGCGCGCGGCCGCGGACGTCCTGGACAGGCTCGTCGGCGACGGCCACATCTGCAATCCCGCGGTCTACGGGGTGCGGGCCGGCGGATGGCTCACCGAGCCGAGGATGTGGGAACGGATCTACACCACGACCGACCCGGTCGCGGTCGTCGCGGCGGCGGCCCTGCGCACGATGCGGGAGGCCGCCCGCATCCCCGACGAGGACGAGGCAACCGACGCCAAGTGCATGTTCACCCTCCAGGAGGCCGCCCGCTACGCACGTGCCGCCGCCGACCTCGCCGCCCGCCCGGCCGCCTGACACCCGCCCTCTGGCTCGCCGCCCCGTGCCCGGCCCGGGGCGGCACCCGTCTGCGCTCTGGCTCGCCCCGCCGACGAGCCCACCGCCGGCTTCGGCCCGGTGGCCGAGCTGCCCGGTTCCGGTCCGGGCGTCGGCCTGCCAGCTCTGCGGTGCACCAGTGAGCACCACGATGCCGCCGGCCGGCGGGGCGAACCGCCCGTGGCCGACGAGGTGCCGGCGGAGGCGCTGACCGCGCAGGACGAGCCGGGGTCGCGCAGCCGTGCCTGCGCGGCGCCGCGGACGCGCCGGCGGCCTGCCGACCGCGGTCGATGCCTTTCCCGACCCGCTCGCTGGCCCCAGGGGACGGGCCGGGTGCGCCCGGAGCCGGTCCGGGAAGGTCAGGTGGTGGTGAAGACGTAGGTGTGGGTGTGCAGGGTGTGGGCGATGGCGTAGCGGACGTGGACGCGGCCGTGGACGCGGTCCAGGGTGATGCGGGCGGCGCGGTAGCGGCGCGCGGTGCCCTGGAGGGAGGCGCGCACGTCAGCGGGGCGGAGACCCGGGACGGGCGGCAGGGGGCTGCCGGTGGTGCTGCCGAGGAGGGCGCCGAAGCGGTCGAGGGCGCAGCGGTACAGGACGGCGCCGGTGGCCGGCCGGATGTCGAGCAGGCGCAGGGCGTCGAGGGTGTCCAGCCGGCGGCCGGGCAGGGGCTTGTAGGCGTCGGGCCGGGCGGGCGCGAAGACGGCGCGGGGGTCGGTGGCCAGCAGGCCGCGCACGGCCTCGTCGTCGATCCCGGCCGGGGTGTCACCGCCGGGGACGGCCCACTGCCGGCTGTGCCGCAGGCCGCGGTACCAGGCCCGGCCGTCACCGGTGCGGACGACGTCGTGGTCGGCGAAGCGCCAGACGGCAGGGGCGGAGGCGGACGTCACGTGTACTCCTGGGACGACGGGGGCGGGGTGGGGCGGGCCGCTGCGCCGGGCCTCCACGGGGCCGCTCCTGCGCGTCCGGAGCGGCCCCGTGGAGGCGGCGCTCACGCTCCGGCCGAGGGGGCCGGAGCGCGGGCGGGAAGGGGGACGGGGTTGGCCATCGGGTCGTCGAGCTGGGCGTACCAGTCCTCGTCGTCGGAGAAGATCGTGCCGCACCCGGCGGTGCAGATGAGCTGGCCGGGCTTGAGGTGCTTCTGGGCCTCGTGCGCGGGCGGGTTGAGGTAGCCGAGGGCGGAGCCGTGGTTGCAGTACCCGCGGTCGCGTACGGCGTGCCAGGCGTCGGCCTCGGCGTTCATCTGCGCCATCTCCAGGTCGACGTCCAGGCGCTCGGCGTAGATGGCTTCGAGTTCGTCGCTGCTGTTCTCGTCGGTGTACATCGGGGCCCCTCCCGGTGGTCGTCATCCCGCCGTCTTGACTCTTAAGACTATACGGTTAGGGTGACGTGGATGCAAGCCTTAAGAGTCGCTGCGGTTGCGCTTCGGATGCCGGGCCCTCCTGAGGCGGCGACGGCACGGCGGACCCGCGCGCGTCGAGGCCGGGCTGCGCCGTTCATCTCGCGGGCCTCGGTGAGGAGCCCGCCGACCGCGTGCTCGCCCACCTGAGCGCGGCTGCGGAGGAGGCCTTCCGCGTGCCTGCGCCGGACAGGCGGATCATCGCAGTCGGTGCGCCGGCGCCGAAGGCCTGCGGCGTACGCCCGCAGACCAGCGTCCCCGGGGCCAACAGCCCCGCGCCCGCACCCGACCGACCAGGGCCCCGAAGGGACCCGGCCCCACCCCCACGGCCCCGACAGGAGGCTGAGCCCTCGCCGGCCAACAGCCGGCCTCCTCTTCGAGGTGTCGGTCTGCTGCTCACCGCCGCGCGAGGGCCCCGCCCAGCGCCGGCCGGACAGCCATCAGCCGTTGCCCTGGCCGGGGTTGGGGGAGCATGAGGGACATGGGACGAGCCTCTCGACGACGTGCAGAACGCCGCAACGCACCGCAGGCGGCACCGGAGCCCGATGCCGCCCCCGGCGTCGTGGTGCTGGAGCGGTATCTCATCCGCCCGGCCACCCAGGACGATGACCCCGAGGTGATGCGCGCGCTGCTGGAACAGGTGGACTTCATGGACACGGCGATGCCCGAGGAGATCGTCGACCGGATGCGCACCGGCTGGCGCCTGCCGCCCCAGTACGGCACCGCGACCCTGCTGCTCGCCCAGGAACACCCGGCGGGACAGATCGTCGGCCTCGCCCACGCGATCCCGCCAGTGCAGTGGCTGATGGAAGCCGGCCTGGGCCACCAGCTGTGCCTGAGGCTGTCGAGGTCGCTCGTCGAACTGGAAGCGGTGTCGGTGGCCAGCAGCGCCCGCGGCCAGGGGCTGGGGCACCGGCTCGTCGACGAACTGGTCCGCTCCTACACCCGGCAGGGCTACGAGGCGATGCTCGGCGGCATCCACACCCACAAACCGCACCTGGCGCCGTACTACGAGGCCGGCGCCTTTCACGTCCTGCCTCCCGGGGCCCCGCTCGACCTGCAGCTGCCCATCGGCCGGCTCCGGTATCCGGCGAATGCGTCGATGCGGCATCTGGCGCGCCCGCTTGTCCCGCGGGTGTCGTACGGGGCCGGTGTGCTGCGGGGGCTGCTCACCGGCCGCTGACGGGCGGCCCGTGCATACAGGGAACGCGGAAACGACTCCGGCCCCTTTGACGTGGACCGTCGGAGGGGCCGGATGCTGGTAGCGGGGGCGGGATTTGAACCACGCGACCTCTGGGTTATGAGCCCAGCGAGCTACCGAGCTGCTCCACCCCGCGTCGGTCTGACCAGGGTACGGGATGCCGGCAGCCCGGGCGGGGATTTCGCGCTGCCCGCGCGGCAACGGGGCCCAGGCTGACGCGAGAGCCTCGTTCTCGTCGTCTCACGGTTCGCGGGCCGGCGCACATCGACTTTGCCGCTCCTGTGCCTGCACGCTGGAGGGATACCTGCGGCCGATCAGCGAAGGGGAGCAGCCGATGCCACTGACCGCGCGCCTGCACGGACACGGGACGCTCGACGCGACTCTCGACGATCTGGGCCGCAGCCTGGCCTGGGAGGCCGTGCACCGGGTCCGGCCGCGCCCTGCTCTGGCCTGCGCCCAGTGCGGTGGACCGATGCACGCGAAGGTGTCCGGGCGCGGCGGGCGGTTCTTCGCGCACGACCGCCGCTCCCCGGCCTGCACCGCCGCCGGAGAGACGGAAGAGCACCGGAGCCTCAAGCGGGCGCTGGCCGCTGCTGCGCGCAAGGCCGGCCACCGGGCGGAGCTGGAGGCCGGCGCCGCGCACGGCGGATGGCGGGCCGACGTGCTCGTGACCGCCGCGGGAGGCCGGCGGACCGCTCTGGAGGCGCAGCTGTCCTCCGCGCCCCTCGACGACGTCCTCGCGCGCACCCGCCGCTACCAGGACGACGGGGTCGGCGTGGTCTGGTTCACACACCGCGCCGCGCGCTGGCTCGGTCACGTGCCCGCCGCACGCCTGTACCCTCCCGCGGCGCCTGACAGACCGTGGAGCCGTCTGCATCCGCTCGTGAGCCGCTTCAGCGTCGTGTCCTGCGGGGAAGTCTGCGACCCGAGCCCTCCCTGGCACAGCCCCGTCCACGCCGGCTGGGACCGCGGCGAGGAACGGGCCCTGACGGAGTTCATCGCCGATGCCCTCAACGGCCGCCTCGTCCCCAGAACGACCACCACCGCCCTAGGCACCTATTACGACGGCTGGGCCGCCCCCGAGGACGTCAAGGCGGCTGACGACCACGCCGTGTCGAGCCAGGTCGCACCGCCCGCACCCGCATGAGGCGCGCCGGCCCCGCCGCGCCGAAGAAGCCGAGGCGGCGCCGACCGGCGGCGTAGGCAGCCGAGGACCCGCCGGCGGTCTCGGACGCCGATCTCGCTGCGGCCCGCGTGCTGTCCGCCCACGGCGCCTGCGACCGGCTCGGCCGGCTGGTGCCGCTGCTCCTGGCCGGCGCCGCGGCCCGCCGCCCCCGGGAACGCAGTGGTGCTCGACGCGCCGGTCGCACCCACCAGGCCCCCACCCAGCCGCGGAAGGCGCACGCCCACCCGACGGCCGTCTCCCGGCCTGCGGCGGCCGAGCTGGACACGGCCGGCATGGTGGCACTGACCGCCGCCCAGGCCCACCCACCCACCGCAGGGGACTTCACGAACGAGGCCGAGCAGACTGCCCTGCGTCTCGCCCGCCACCCGCACCCCGCCGACCGACTGCCCCAGCTGTCCACCGGCCAGTGCGCGCTATCCCGGGCCGAAACCCACCGCCTCCTCGGCGACGTCGACACCACCCTCGCCGCTCGCCTGGCCCCCGTACCCTGCCGGCAGCCGAGCGCCGCGCCCAGACGCGCCTGGTGGAGCTCGCCGCGCCCGGCGAGGCCCGGCGCCCCCCGGTGCGCGCTGACCGCCTGGATCGCCGAGGACCGGCCCGCTGCCCCCCGGCCCGCCGCCGTATGACGGCGCTCGCTCGCCTCCAGGCCCCGCCCGCAGCACCGACTCCCGCCCCACAGCGGCCCGTTGAGGCGGGAAGACCAGCGGGGAACCCGAGAAACCCGGCGCGCCCGAGACCGTTCCCGCGAGTCGGACCGTCGTATATTGCAATCCTCGATGCCGCCCTGACAGCCCGCCAGCCAGCCCCGGCACACTTCCACGCGCCACCGCGTACGCGCCCCAGCCCTAGACCGCCCTTCGCACGCCCCGAAGACGCAGGTCGCACAGCTTCTCACGCCGGACACATCGAGATCCCACCCGATAAAGCCCGAAGCCAATTCACAGGAAAAGGAATTCTAGCAAGCCCAGAAAAGGACTACCAAGAAGTGTGGTAACCGAGTTCGGGAGCAAGGAAGAAGGCTTTCACGGTCCCGGGGAGCGTCCCGTCCGCTGCAGCCTCTCGCCCCGGTCGGCGGACCCTACGGACGCGGTCGCCGCGGACCCGGGCAGTCGCCGCTGCGCTCCGGTCGCCCTCGGGCTCGTCCACTGCCCCCGGCTCGCCCTTCTCGTCGCACAGGGTGGCACCCGTACGGCGATCGGTGCAGTGCGGACTGCGTTGACCCAGGCCTCCACGAAGGCCTGGGCGGTGGCGTGCTAGCGCCAGGCCCGGCGAACAGGCTGTGGGCGTGCTCGGCGAGGCGCCGGTGCGGGGGAGCGAGGTAGGAGGCCAACGCATGCGGGACGTCGGAGGGGTTGATCGGCAGCAGGACCATCCGCTGGAGCAGCACGGCCAGGCCGGTGTCCTCGCCAGCCGTCCGCCAGGCGGCGAGAGCAGGGGTGCCCGGGCAGCAGCAGCCCGTACATCAGGTGCAGGCCCCGACACCAGTGAGGAACTGCGCCCCCGCGCGCGGGACTGGGCCATCTCCTGCTCGCTGGCCGCGGCCAGGAAGTCGAGCAGGCCCCCGGCAGATTCCGGCATCGGAACGCCGAACGCACCCTCCTGTCCTGCCTGCTGGGCGGCCACGGAGACCTGCGACCCGTCCAGCCCGGGCAGGAGGACGGCGAGAGCCTCGGCCAGCAGCGAGCCGCCGACCTCGCCGGCTCCCGTCCCGGCCGCTGCGGCCAGGTGGACGGCCGCGCGCTGCCACACGGCGCCCTCGCCTCGCCCTTCAACACCTGGCGCACCCGCCGCCGTACGCGCCTGCGCCAGCACGTGGTACGCACCGGAGGTGACCATGGCCCACAGCAAGGCCTCCCGAACCGCCGGCCACGGCGGCTCCGGCATCGCCGCTACACCGGGCACAGGCCCACGTCCGGCCTCGGCGTACCAGGCGACCACCGGCCACCGGCAGAACGCCGCCCCTGCGGGCGACGAGCCAGCC
>NZ_JBIHML010000006.1:0-140360 GCF_043660855.1 Streptomyces shinuiensis
CAGCGCAAGCCAGGTCACTGGTGTTGTCCGCTGTTGAGGACCAGGGTCTGCGTCGTGTAGCCGGGAGCCGTCGACCGGGAGGCTGCAGTCGCCGCAGATCGCCAGGTCGTAGGCGAGCGTGTGGGCGTTGGCCTCGTTCAACCGACCCAGATCGGGCCCCTGGCCACTCCGCGACCGTGTCCGGGGTTCAGGCCCAGGAAGTGCCGAGGAATACTTCGACCGCCTCCGTCGCCGATCCTTCCATCAGGACGCGAGCGTCTTGGGCGATCGTTCCACGGGGGCTTCGGGTACCCGTCGACCCGGTAGCACGGCTCGTGCCAGCGCAGCCTGGCGATCGGGACGCCGGCGAGCGCGCCTTCGTCGCCAGGTTCGCGCCCGAGGACCGGCGAACAACAACCGCCGAGCCGCGGCCTCCTGGACCACCGCCTCGAGGTCTCGATCTCGCGCGGCGACGCGTACTTCGGGAAGTCGCGCTCTCGCCGCGCCCCCCGCGGGTCGTAGACGTAGTGGGCAGTGTGCCGCGCCAGTTTCGGACGAGCGGGTCGAAGATGGTGTGGGTTCGCGGGAACGAACCGTTGAGGAGCACGAGCGGCGCCCTCGCCTCCTTCCCGGAAGCGATTCGGGGCGTGCCGTCCCCCGGAAACCACCTTGCGGCATCACGCACTCCCCACGCCGAACGGAGATGCTCTCACCTCCCCGTACTGCCTCGCAATCTTCGAGCGCTCGGGCCACCGTCGAGGCGGCGCCGGGCGCACGGCCTTCCGCCCCCCGCCGGCGCCGTCAGCGGCGCGTCAGTCTTCCGGCAGCACCGGGGGCGCACAGTGGACCGGAACAGTATCGCCCTGCCCGGTCCCGGCGAGCCCGGTCAGCCACTCACGCTGCGAGTCCGGCACACGCAGCCCGCCCCTGGACGCCAGCGCCGGGCCGGGAACCCGGCCGCCCAAGGAGACGACAGACCGAGCCACCCCCAGGCGAGGAGCTCTCCGCGACCGCCGGACGCGGGGCGGAGCAAGTCGCGGTAGGCTTGCCACCGGCCGAGGGCCCGACCGGGCCTGCTGACCCGGCCAACGTCTCTCGGCTCCGCGCTCTCGCCCCGCACCGCGTCGCCCTGCCGGTCCGGCCTCGACGGCCCGCTCGGCGTGCGGCACCCCGCCGGCCCTGCGGCCGGATCCGCCGACGCCACGGAACCGGAAGACCGTCCCCGGTCACTCCCCGGCAGCACGAGCTGCTCCTCGGACGCCCTTGCCCGCCCCACGGCACCGGCCGCTAATGTGGGAGCCAGTTGTTCGCTGGCCGATGGTCACGGCCCCTGGACACCGACCGGTTCACCGCCGCCTGGCAGTCCGTGTTCGACCGCGAGGCCGTCCTGCGGGCCGCCTTCGACTGGGAGGCCGAGCCCCGCCTGGTGCTGCACGACGACGTGCCCGCCGAGGTCGTCCGGCATCCGGCCGGTTCCGTCGACTGGGACGAACTGATGGAGTGGGACCGGCTGCGCGGCTTCGACCTGCGCTCCCCGGGCCTGCTGCGGGCGACACTCCTGGACGAGGCGGCCGGTGAAGCCCGGCAGGCGGGCGGGGACACGGGCGGCACGCCCCCCGCTGTGCGGGTCCTGCTGACCTTCCACCACGCCCTGCTGGACGGCTGGGGCGTCTCCGTCCTGCTCCAGGAGTTCTACCGCGCCTACCTCGCCGGGGGCTTCCTGGCGGGCGCGAGCGGCCGGCCGACATCCGGGATAGCCGCCACTGGCTGAGGGAGCAGGACAGCGCCCGCTCGGGAGTTCTGGTCCTCGGCGGTACCGGACGCCCTCTCCTGGTGCGGCCCGCCGTCCGGTCGGGCACCGGCGGAGCGGGTTCCGGCCGAGCCGAGGTCCGGATGAGGCGGCGGACGCCCCACCGGCTGTGCGCCTGGGCGGGGTCCTGCGCCACCACCGAGTCCAGCGTGCTGCAGGCCGTGTGGGCGCTCTTGCTGTACCGGGCGGGCGGTGCCACCGGCCCGCCGGTCGGCTTCGGCGTCACCGTCTCCGGCCGCGGCATCGCCCTGGACGCCGTCGAGCGGCTGCCGGGCCTGCTGGTGAACTCGCTGCCCATGACCGTCCGGGTCGACCCGTCGGCCGCCGTCACCCGGCTGCTGACCGAACTGCGCGACCGGGCACTGGACATGGCCGCCTACGAATGGGTCTCCATCGGGCAGATCCAGCGGTGGAGCGGCCGACGGGCCGACGAGAAGCTCGCCGAGAGCCTCGTCGCCTTCGAGAACCGCCCGCGCGCCTGCGGCGGCCTGGAACCGGCGCTGGCCGCGCAGGGCATCGGCGTCGACCCGCCGGACGCGGTGGGCTCGCAGACCGCGTTCCCCGCCACTCTGCTCGCCCACCGCGACGTGGACGGCGCCCTCGTCCTGACCGCCGTCCACGACAGGACCCGGATCGCCGACGACGACGCCGAGCGGCTGGTCGGCCAGTGCGCGCGGCTGCTGCGTGAACTGCCCGGTCTCGCGGGCGGTTCCGCGACCGTCACCGACGTGCTGGCCGCGATCGCCGACGAGGAGCCCGCGCGGATGGCCGAGGCCTCCGGCCCGGCCGGCGACGCCGCCGCGGACGTCTCCTGACCGGACGGCCTGGCGAACACGGAGAAGCCGGGTGCCCGTGGCCGATTCGAGTCGTGCTCCAGGCACTTCGGCGAGGCTCGTGCGCAGCCAGGGCGTTCCTACGACCGGCGGCCGAGGAGGTGGACACACATGCGGGACGGCTCGCCGGTCACGCTGTACTGCTTCGCGCACGCCGGTGCGGGCGTGTCCGGTTTCGCGCACTGGCGCGTCAGGACGGCCCCGGGTGTCCACCGTGCCGGTGCTGCTAGCCGCGGCCGGGACGCCCCGGCGCCGGCGAGCCCCGTGCGACCATCCGCGCGCCGAAGCTGCTCGGGCGCGCTCCCTCGACCGCGCTGGCCGCACGAGGTTCGCCGATCGGCCGGCCCGTACGTGCTTGCTACGGGGCAACAGCCCCCTGGGCGGCAATCGTCGCCTACACCCTCGCCTCCGCGCGCTCAATGGACCGCGGGCCTTGCCCGTCCCGGCCCTCCTTCGCCGTCGGCGCCAGCCCGGCACCTGCACGCCGTGCCGCGTGTCATCGGCTGAAAGACATCACCGACGACCGGCCTGCTGCGCTTCGTGGCCTGACCTCGGCGCGGCGCCCGCCGCGGTGCTCGCCCGACGCCCGGGCAGCGTCTGGCAGCCGCTCCGTGCTGCCCGTGCTGCGGGAACGACCTCCAAGCTGGCCGCCGCCCTGCGCGTTCGCGGCTCCTCGCGACGCGGCGCACGGCCCGTTGACCGTGCCCGTCCTGGCACGTCGGCGGACAGGACGATCCCCGTCGTCGGCGCGGCTCGCTGGACGCTTGGTCCGCCTGACCCACCGCAAAGGTCCTGATCGGCGCACCGTCCCCGGCGACCACTTCTTCGGTCGCGCCCGCACGCAACCCGACTGGTCGGGCGCGCCCTGCTGCCGTGTGGTGCGCCGCACTCATCTATATTACCCGGGCTCGTACCTGGGATCGTCATATCTGAGGAGCAAAGTGAGGGATCAACCGATGAAGCGGTCGTCATCAACGGCATCGGGTCGTGGCCCCGGCGGTCGTGGGCAACCCGGCGGTTCTGGAGGTGGTGTGTCCCGTGCGGGCCGGTGGCCCTGGAGGACGGGCAGGACACCGGGAATGGGGCGGCGGGCCTGCAGACGGTGGATACTGGAAAAGCGGCACCCTGGCTGGCGGACTCAGCGGCGGTGGTCCTGTCCAGGGCACGTGCGGCCGGCTCGCGCGGCGAAGGGACTGGCCGTTACTTCGGCCGGCGCACGGCCTCACCTACCAGCCCCCGGCAACGGCGGACGTCGTACCTGTCGTCCGTCGCGCGGGCGAGCAGGTGCTGTTGCGCGGTCTGGGCCTGAAACTTCTTCGACTACATTGGCGCTTGTTTCGGGGACGGGGGCGGGGGGCGGTGCCTTCGAAGCCGCGGGCGGACGGCTGCTAGCGCCCTGGGCGGCGAGCCACGCCTGTACGGCGGATCGCGGCGCGGCGTGCCTACCAGCGCGCGGCGAGAAGAGAAGGGCGCACGGCCGGTACACCCCGGCTGCCTTGACGGCGACGCAATCGCGCAGGCTGCGTGCGTCGCACTGGGACGCCGACGGCTGCGTTTCGGCGGGACGATCTGTGGCAGCTGATAGCGCGGGAGTGCCCGTGGCGTCTACTAGGCCGTACTGACGCAGCGGCCGAGATCCGGACGGGTGGGCCGGTTCGCCGCCCGTAATGCGCGCCCGCACCGGGCCGCGCGGGAGGACCTTCTCCTGCGGGACGCGGGCATCGGCACGAACGACGCTGGATTGGAACGCATTCGCCCGCCCTCAGGCAGCGCGCGCCTTCACGACCTGCCTCGTTCGTGAATGGCTGGGCGAACCTGGAGCTGACCGATTGGGTGCGGAGAGGCCCGCGCTGGCAACGTAGCGGCCGCTCGAAGGCGGTCTGGCGTACTGTTCGCGAACTGCGCAACGAGGTGCGGCTCGCGTCGCCAGCGGCCTCGAGCCGGCCTGCACCGCGACGTACACTGCGAACGGTGGTAGGGCACCGCTAACGCCTTTTACCTGGTCGATAGGCCGTCCCGCCTCGGTGTCGAGAGATGGCCGGCTCATGGACGCGGGAGTTGGACGCCACGGGCCAGCAATGCGCGTGACGCGGCCGCGTCCTCGCTCCGGAAGGCCCCCGTTTCCAACGGCGGGACGTCGAGCCAGATCCGTGCGTGCGGGTAATTGGGCCATCCAGCTGATGAGTGCCGATGAGCGGGAACGATCTGCGCTGCACCGAGGATCCGCTGATGAACCAGTTGCTGCGTCACGGGCGTGCCGCCCTACCGCATCCCCGGCAAGGCGGCAGAGGAATACGAGACCGGGAGGCCTGGCCGTCTCCGCGCCGGCCCTACGGCGGGTGAGACGCCAGGCGGGGCACTCCGCGGACGCTTTCGCCCAGCGCGTTCCCTTACACGATCGGATGCACTCTGGGCGAGGGCCGCGCGGCGGGGATCAGACCGGCGTACGGCATTCCGGTCCGCTGGAGGACTCCGACGCCAATGCAGCGGCCGTCCTCGCCTCGGGCGCCTGCGGTGTCTCCGCCGCACGGCCTGCGAAGGCCGGGGGTCCGATTCGCGGCCGCTCCAGGAGCCGACCAGGGAGTGGGGATTGAGGATCACGCTTTGACGACGACCAGAAACACCGTCCGTGGGCGCCTCCCTCCGGCTTCCGGAACGGGCTGCCTCGGGCCGGTCTGTGCAGGCACCCCGTCGAACGCCGGGGTGGGGACACTGCCTGGGCTGCAGGCGATGTGGACGCGGAGGCGGCCTGGCCCCGCCAGGCGGCTGCGGAAACGATTTCCCCAGGCGCGCGCGAGAGGGATACCGGCCGCGGCACGCGTCGGAGAAAGCCTCGACCGCGCGACTGGGCGGCGGGGGCGCCGCCACGCCGGACGGAACCCGGTGGTCGGGCCTGGTCGGAGAATGCGGGCGGTGTGTGGCCGCCGCTCGCCCGAGCGCGAGTTACGTCACCGGGTCGCTCCACAGTCGGAGTCTTCGACACCGGCGCGATGCTGGAGGGCCCGGTACTGCGGCTGAATCGTTGCCGAATGCGGGAACGTGGCCGAGGCCTGGCCAGTCTCGGGTCGTTTCGCCCACCCCCGGGGGGCCGCCCCCCCCGGGGGGGACCCGTGATGGCGGGGCGCACCACTCACCTCCAGCGTGCCAACCAACTTCGGGTCAAGGCGGCGGGGGCGGGCACTGGTCCACTGGACTGCGGCCCGGCGGGCTGCGGCACGTGCGGACAGCACGGACATCAGTCGCGGGCTAATGACCCCGTCTCCTGGGCGGTGCCGGCAAGCGGAAATGGCGGGCTACTCAAGCACGCGGGGACGGGCGCACCCGGAAGCGGTCTGGACGACCTGACCGGCGCTTTTCGCCGGACGAGACCGGCTTGGCCGTCCACCCTGCTGGCACGCGCTTGCGCACCCCCTCGCGCCTCGGCGGGCCCTGCCCACCACCGGGGCCTCGGCAAGATCCCGCGGACGATGCGGTATAGACCGTACTCGAGGTCGGTGAGGTGGCGAGCCGCGGGCGGGCGGGCGGGGCGCCGGTCAGGGTGGCGATGCCACAAGCGCAACCCCGTCCTCCGACGCTGGTCCGCTCGGCGCGCTGCACAGTGCCGCTCGCCTCATCCTGAACCCAGTGCCCTGGTCACCGAGGACGAACGCGCGCAGTGTGTGGCACAGCCGAGTGGCAGCCGCTGAGCGACTGCCTGCGGCTGGCGGCGGTGCGTTGCACACCCACGTCGAGATGGCCCGAGGGCTCGTAGTCGCCGGGGCCGAAACGCCATGCGCGCCTTTAAACCTCGGGCACTTCCGGGGGCAGAGTCGGGTCTCCGAGAGACGGCTCAGCGCGGGATACTCGCACCGACCCGCCGGGGGCTACAGGCGGGAAGGCCAGAGGAACTGCGGCTGACCCGGGGTCCCAGCAGAGCGGCGGCGGCCTCCCCACGGCCGCTGCGGCCGGAGCGTCCTGCGCGAACATAGCCCTCTGCTGAGGCGCGTTCACCAGGAGAGCCTGGGTCGAGCTGCTGGACCTCGGGCGGATACACGGCGCGGCCGGAACCCTCCTGGTCGACCCAAAGCGCTGACCCGGCCTTCGACCCACCGGAGGCCGCGGGGAGACGGTGAACGGTACGCCCCTTTGTCATCTGGCGGTTAGGCTGGCGCGCTTGCGCACGTCGGCCGGGGCGACGGCGACGCGTCCCCGGAGCGCAGAGCCCGGCCGGGGAGGCCGCACCGGGTACCTCCCACGACGGCAGGCTGACACGGACCACGTCGCGCGGCAGAACGCAGGACCAGCTCCCACGTCTCGCACGATCCCGCCGCGAAACGGGTGACCGTACCCCGGCGCCGGCGTCTCGGGGCGGCGACTCGACTCCCGCTGCCCGACCCCGGGTTCCGCAGGGTCTCGGGGCTGCCCCAGAACCCGGCGGGGCTACCTGGCGGAATGTCCGCCTCGGGCCGTCACCGGGTACGATGCGGCCGCGTCCGCCCGGCTTCCCGTTGCACCGCGGGTGGTGAAGGAGGCCGCATCTCGGGAAGCCTTGCCCGGCAGCCGAGCAGAGGGCTCTGCCGCCGTCAATGGTGCAGAGCCCTCACATACGGCGGACCCAGGTCAGCGGTCGTCTTCCTCGCGGGCTGCTGAACGCGCTCGATGAGCTTCCCAGCTTGTCTCTCGGCGCATGGTGTGTCTCGGAGGATCAAGGCACACCTCGGCAGGACTGTCCCACGGCATCCGACAGCGGCGGGCCGGGACGGGCGGCTAAAGGGGCCGACGAACGCCGCGGGCTGTACGGGAAAAGATCCGGGCGTTGCCGCTGTCGGGCTCAGCGTGTCCCGAGCGGGTTGGTCGGATCCGTTGCGCTGCAGCGGGCGCGGCCCCTTAATAGGTACGCGCGTATATGGAGACTCTCCGGGGCGGGGGGCTGCTCTCCGGGCGCGGCGATATGGGCGGCCTCGCTTGGGTAGAGCTGCGCTCCTTTCAGCGGGGCCAGTTACCGGGCTCCGCGCTCGAGTGGCTTCTTCACCACCGACGGCAGCAGTAAACAGGCTCCGCAACCGCTCTCGCAGACGCCTCTGGCAGTGTCAGGGAGTCAGGGGGACGCAGTGCCCAGGCGTTGGGAGAACCCAGCCTGGACCGGTGGCGCTTGGCGAGCCTGGTCCCCGGTGGGGGTGCGCGTGGAACTCCAGCGCTTCTTCACGCCGCCCGGGCTTCGTCCAGCGGGTCCGAGGGGCTTCTCTGCGGGGGTGGATGTTGGCACCCTGGCACGCAGGCGGACTCCCAGCAGTTCGTCCGGCCGCGCGCGCTCGCAACGAGGGACTGTCCATCATGACCCGCAGTGATGAGAGGCCGGCTGCCGCGCGCAGGCCGAACGGGCTGGCAAAGTTCTGCGTGTTATGACCGCAACGTAGGCGGCCTGCGGCAGGCCTCGACGTGGTCTACGTGGCTCTGCACCCCGGGGCGGAGATGGCCCGCCTCAGGTTCCGCCTCACGGAATGATGTCACCCCGCGGACTTCTTGCCCGTGGTCCGCAGCGACGCGGCCAGGTCGGTGACATCCGGCAAGTGGTCGCGAGGGCTTGTCCCGGATTATGGCTGGCCGCAGATGCACGGACCAGCCGGGTCGGCCGTGGGGCCGTCCATTGCCGCCAGAAACTTTCAGCAACCGCTCGGGCATTGGGGCCGTTCCGGCACGGCCGATGCGACGAAGCCCCCAGCAGATAGCTTGCCAACTCACGACGCGGACCCCGCGATCTGCCGCTGCTCAGCTGGTTCCACAGCGGAGGCGATAGCTCAGCAGCGGCTTGCCATGGGACACGGCCTCACGTGCCTCCTTCAGATCACGGGTATGACCGCAGCACGGGCGTCTCCCGAGACTCCACTGCTGGAGGCTGGAGTGGCGGACGAACTCGCCTGGAGTGTACAGGTTCAATCCAACAGACGAGGTAGTCCAAGCCTCCAGTTCGAGATCCTCTTTCAGCGACTCGATCTGGTCGGTGAGCATCGCGTAGGCGGTGGCGGACGAATCCCGGCGAGGACGGGCGATGATGACGCGGAGGTGCCCACGGGTTTCCGTCACGGCGCCGCCCGGTAGTATGATGGCGGCGTCATGCGATCCAGCGGACGCGGACAGTCGATGACGGACGATGTCGAAGTCCGGCCTCCAGCGGCTCCAGAGCCCGTTCAAAAGCGTGGATCTCCCGCCGACGGATGCGCGGTGTTGGTTGGCGATTCTTCGCATCCAGGAGGAAACCGTCGAAACACGCGGGCAAGTAGTCTGGAAGCCGCTTTGCCGAACCGGTCCTCCTCGAAACGTGGGACCAGCAGAATCACGCGGATCCGCCTTGCCCTCCAGCACACATATGGGCCACCAGGCTGTCCGTCGCCCGGAGGGATCTGGGCATGCCGAGCTGCTCACTCAGGTCCCCTGAAAGGCGTCGTAGTCGACTCAGGAGACTCGCTTGCCCGGCTTCGGCGTACGCCTGGGCAACGCCGGCAGCGATGGCGGTCTTGCCAACCCCGCCCTTCTCTGATTACACGACGACCTTTTCCGCTGCGGCCCGGTGTGGAGGTTGCTGCCCCGGAAGAGGGGTGAGGTGTCCAGCCAGAGACGCCACCGGACTGCGGCCGGGCCGGCTGGTTGTTTTGTAGGCAGCCGCCGCGGGTGGTGCGGTCTGCCTTGAAACTCCGAGTCGTGACACGACCGACAGGAAGCCCAGGCTGGAGAAGGGGACTCGGGCCGCCGCGGGCCTGTCAACGGCCGGGCAGGGCGCCAGCTGCCCCGGCGCGCCAGCGGCGGATGCCTTCGCTGACTCGGCGTCCCTGGATGTCGCTGCGCGTGCTCGGCCGTGCGGGACCTTGAGTTCTTGCCGGAGGCCGGCCGGGAGCTTGGACGCTACCTTCTTTCCCGGCTACCGTCGAGGTACGGAGAGATGCCATGACGTCAGACCATACCTCCGACGTGGGGGGTTGGTGGGGTGAAGGAGCTCTCAGGGGCCATGTTTCACCTCTCGGGCTGTCCCTCATTACGACGTAATAGTGGTCGCCGCCGACCGAGCAAGTCAGGTTGCGGGCACCGGACCGCTGCTGGGTGCGCGGACCTTCACATTCATGTCGCGGCCTGGCCGGCCGCCCATTCTACCGACTCGCGTTCGTTCGTCGACACCTTCTCCCGCGGATCGTGCGGCATGGCCCCGCGGCGTCGACCAGCCAGGGCCGAACTGGCTTCTAGTCGCCGCGCTGGAGATTGGCCCTCGTGGACCAGCGCGGCCGCAACCCCGCACGGCAGCCCGATCCGGCCCGGCGAGCTGGTGCCTCACTCGAGAATGCCGCGAAGGGGCCGGCTACACACATCGTTCGCACTTCCACGGCCCCGCCCACCGTCTCCTGCGCCGGGCCGGCATCCCCCCTTGGTCGGCTTCCGGCGATCAGCGTTATGCGGCGGGCAGCGAGGTCCGAGGGAGGCTCAAGCCGCCCTCTGCCGCCTGAAAAGCAGCCCTCCGGCTGACTTGCTCCCTCTCGATACTGGGCGATCTGCTCCTCCGTACCGCTCCCTGGAACGTCGGGCGCGGTCGAAGCGGTCGCTCGGGCGGTCCAACGCCGGCAGGGGTCGCACTGGAGCTGCCTCGGCGGGCGTTGCGGAGGGAGCCGGCCGATGAGAGGCTGAGCGCGCTAAGGGCACGCCGGCGTTGTTGCCTCGAGTCCTTCCACCATACACATCCGGGCGCCGAGACGGCAAGATGCATGCAGGGGGCCCGGGGTGACCTGGTGAGGCCGGGTGAGACGGCCCGAGTTTCCTCAGCCCGAATCGCTCGGCCGTGAGTGGACTCTTCACGCGATCAGCGCGGCCGCGGCTCTGCGCGGGGCCGCTGGCGACCCAGCGCAGGGTGGGCGCGCAAGCACCGGGTAAGCGGCCGGCGGACATCCCGCGCGGAGTGAAGACCAAGAGCGTATGCTTGGGCCGCTCCAGGCTAGCGGCAAGGCGGCCGGAGGCTCCACGGCGATCGTCATGACGTCCCATCCTTCGTCTTGCGCGCCGAGCGGGTCTGAGGCGGGCTCTGCCCCCGAGGCGGCTTCTCTGCGCGGTCGGGCGAAAGCTCCCAGGGCAGCTCCCGCGAACGACCTCAGCGAGGTTCGGGGTTGTGCCTGCGAATGATCGTCCCCCACGGGGAGCGGCCACACTGGTCGACCTTCATTTGTGCCGGTTGTGTCTTCATACCCGGCTCAGGCTTCGACCGGCCCCGGACCGCCCTTCGAACGCCGACCAACCGCGGGTGGCAACTGGTCACACCCGGGCTTGACCCGGCCACCAGGTCCGATCCGCCAGGCCGGCTCGGCTTCAACGAGCGGGAGATCTTGGCGAACTCGCCGCAACGCACCAGCAGCTCGGCGAGACGAACCTGAGTGGGCCTGAACGGCCCGCCAGGCTTCTGCAATCCCCATCATTCCGGAGCATATACCAGCCCGCAGGGAGACGATGTCGTCCCGTAGTTGAGTCACCGGCCAGCCAGCCAGAGAGAACCTGACTGTCCATCACGAAGTCGTCCATCGAGAGAACCCGCTCGCTGGTGACCGGCGGCTCGACCGCGGCCCGGTACCCGTCGGGGACGGTTCAACGACGTTCGCGCCGCCGCAGCGCGCCGGCTGCCGAAGGCGCCTTGGGCGGAGGTGGCGGAAGCGCGGACAGGTTGCTGGCCGCCGGTCGCGGCTGGCCTTCTTCGGCTGTGCAGTCATCGCGGGGGGTGGCTCCGCAGCCGTCGGTTGAACCCGGCAGCGGCGGCAGCTACGGGATTGCTCCCCCGGGTGCACTTTCATGTTCCCCAGATGCAACCCTTTCCGCCTGTCGTTTTAGTCACCCCCTGGTGATAAACCCAACCCCCTTGGCGCCTCGCTGAGCTCCGCTCATGTGATAGCAGCCCGGATGTACCCCAGGCGCACAATCGCCGCGGCCGACCGTAGCTGCCTTCGCTCGCAGAATGTACCCCAGGTGGCACAAAAGATGCCTGGTTCTATAACCCCCGGGTGATAATTCGAGGCCTCGTTTTAATTCACCCCCGGGTGATAACAAACAGGCCTCCACCTTACGCCTCTGACCTGCGAAGCATGTGGCGCCTCTTCAACCATCTAGAGCGTGCGCGCGCGCGTGGAACACCAAGCAGCTCACCAACCATGCAACGCACCGGACACGCGGTGGTTCTCGCCCTTCAGCACCGGCCCGAAGCCCTCAGCACGAAATCTGAGCGAGGGGGGTGGCGTAACCTCGCTTCGCGTGCGGCTCATACGACATCAGCCTGCGGACCGTACGGCGGCCACCAGCGGTGTCCTGAGTCTCGGGTGGGGTACCGACCCGTGACGGACAAACGGATTGAGAGGCTCAGAGAGTTTCTCGAAACCGAAGTGTGGGGCTGGGGGGTTCCGTACGGTGTGACTGGTCGGGTGATGGGTGGCCGCGCGCGGGGCATGAAGGCAGGGCCTCTCGGGGAGCACAGAGGGTGTCTACTGCCAACTGCTCACCGGAGGCCCTGGTCTGCCGCCGGTTGTATCGGTCATGCTGTGAAGGAGTCCATTCCGGACATCGCGTACGTGTGACTGCTTCGCCCCCACACGTACGGCAACGCCGCGGGACAATTCCGTCCGGCGGGCACTGCTATCCGACGACGATACATGAGGGACGCGCGAGTGGGCCGCGGTCCGCGACCTGATCACCGAAAGCCCGTGCGGGGTGTGGGCCGAGGGCCGGGGGCGGACGGCCGGAGGAGTACTGCCACCGGGGACATACCTCGATTGCGATCAGGTTATCGTGGTCGAACAACGGCGTTTGAACGTTGGCCCGCGCTGCCCGCCGATTACCCGCCGTGGAAGGCCGTGCCAACGGTTCTTCACCCGCTTGGCGCGCGGCAGGGGCTGATCGCGCGACGTTCCACGACCGGGCTCCGCGCCGCGACCCGCCAAGCGCAGGGCCGGGATGACGGAGGCCGACGCCGCGGGGCGATCGACTCGCAGTCCGCGAAAGGGCACGTCCACGGTCGGGGCCGCGACCCAGCCGGCTAATGACGGCGGGAAGCCAGAATCCACAAGGGCCGCAAAGCGGCATCATCGTGGGTGGCACCCTCGGCCTTGATCCTGGCGGTCCTGGTCACCCCCGCTCGACGGGCGACCGCCACGCCGCCCAGGGACCTCCTGACCCAGGTCCGCATGGGGGGGGGGGGGGGGGGGGGGGGGGGGGGGGGGGGGGGGGGGGGGGGGGGGGGGGGGGGGGGCGGCGGCGGCGGATCACCGCCTTGGCGCGTAATGGGCGGACAGCGGAGTACACCGGCCATGCTGGTGAGCTGGTGGCGCGACCGCCCTGAACCTGATTGCTGACCGTCCATCACGCCGCAGCGAACAAGCCCAGGGCAGGGCTTCGTACGTGCTGCCCCAAACGGTGGCTCGTCCGAGCGACGTTCGCCTGGCCTCACCCGATTCCCGGCGCCTCGCCCGTTCGACTACGAGCGGCTGCCCCACGTCCTCGGAGGCGATGATCCTGTGGTCGATGACCATGGTCAATGACCCGCCGCTCTCGGGCCGTCGCCGCACGGCGAAACCGGCCCAGGCACCGCGCGTCGTGCGCCCATCCCCGCGCAACGAGCCGGCTTGAAGCTTGCACCGCACACCCTCAATCTTCGCCGAACCCCTCCAGCCCCGCCAGGGCAGTAATCATCACGGCAGTTGCGCCTGGCCACCGGCGTGCGCGGGCGTTCGACAAGCAGAGGCCCATGAACCTGCGTGATACCGGCCCAGCACCCCGACCGACAGGGCCCCTCCGCCAGTGGGAACCACCGACCGGGCCGCGCCGCGACGGGGGTTCCGGCTTGTTCCCGCCACAGTCTCTGGCCTGCACCTCTCACGCGCGTCCAACTCACAGACCGCTGAGGGCGATCAGCCATCGTCCCACTCGCTGCGCGCCTCCACTCGGCTGCAACTCCTCCACCCTCGCTTCCTGGCCGCCGCTACCGCTCCTCCAGCGCCCCAGCCCCGCACCATCACACACCTCCAGAGCCCATTCCACGGAGCACCGGGACCTACCTCCCCGCCCGACACATGCCTCCACCAGCACAAACCAGCCCCCACACTCGGTTTCGAGAAGCCTCTCATGCCAGTAGTGGGCTCGCTGCCGGCTGGGGCCGCGCAGCGCTGCGGCCTCCGTACGCCGTCGTACGCCCTGTCCCCAGCTCTGAGGTGCTGTTGCTCGGATTGAGGCATGTAGGGAGTACTGATCGTTTTCAGTAACAAGGTTGGGAGCAAGTCTGCCGGCGCCCCCGTAGGGAACCGCATGGCGGGGTCGGCACCTCGGTGCCCTTGATGCTCTCAAGGGTCGCCACACCACCCGACCCAACCAGCTGACGCTCCCAGCACCGCTCCGCATCCCGCAGTCGGCCTGCAAGCGCCTTCACCCGTTTCCCTCCAGCAGCCCGTAGACGGCACCCGACACCTCCACCGAGAAGACGACACGGTGTGTCATATTGCCGTCGGACATCAGATCCATGTTGACCAGCGAAAACGAACGGTCGGTTCGGAAAGACAACAGCTTCTAGAGGCTGACGCTCAGGTCGGCCCTTTGTGAGATGCGTTCACAGCTGGGCAGGGTGTCCATGATGCTCTGCCGACCGGGGTAGGGCCAGCAGGACGCCCAGCGCCAGGAGAGGCAGTCAGCTTCTCGTCGACCGATCCTGGCCTGGTGCGGCGGGCACCGGTATGAAGAAGATAGACCGCGAGCAGACCGCCACGTTGATCGTACCAAGCTGCCCAACCTCCCAGCTCTTGGCGCTTCGTGCTGACGGGGTAGCGAGGCTCGCCCCAGCTTCTTCTTGTGTAGCCGGGGCGGTTGGCGCTGTCCGTGTTTGCGGGTGCTTGGGGTAAAGCGTTCTCCTGGCCGGAACACGTGGGCACAGAAGCTACGGGGTGGCGAGGCGCGGAGTCTTGCGGCGGTTGCTCTGGTCAGCCCTGGAGGGCTGCGAGCGCCTGGCTAACCGGTTGTTCGGTCACCCAGGATACCCAAAGCCTGACCGTGTTGCAGGTGGCGTGTGCTTCGTGGTCGGTTGAACGCAGAGATCGTCAACGGTCTTGGGGGTTGAGGTGGCGCGATGCGGGATGCCGAACGCAAAGACGCACGGACAGCCAGGCCCGTGCCCCGGCCCGGTGCCCGAAGCGGAGACGGGAACGGCAGCCGGCATCGGCCTGCCGCCTGCTCCCGGCGCGCCGGTCTGGGGGACGGTGGTTGAGGGGAGGCGCCCGGCCGGCCGCTCCTCTCCGAAGCGGGGTGGCCCGCCGAAGGCAGCAGCAGGGCAACGATTGCTGCCGTCCTGGCTTGTGGGCGCATGGCGCTGGCGGTGGTGGCGCGGTGGTGCGGTGGCTTGTGAGAACTGGTGGTGCTGGCCTCCTGGCCAGCGGCGGCCGGCGAGCGTCGGCGGTGCGCTGTGGCACACCCGCTCCCAGCGGGCGCGGTGGGAGCGGGTACGGGCCAGGGGTTGCGCCTACCGGCTGGCCCAGCTTCGCGCCCTGCACTACGACGCCTTCGAGTACGCGGTGGCGGGACTGATTGCGACCCGTGACGGCTGCGCGGATGCGCAGAAGGCTGGGCGGGCGCGGCGACAACGGTTGCGACGTGCCTGCCACCGACCCTTGGCGCCGCTGGGTGAATCCAGTGGCAAGCACCGTTCCAAGGGCTGCGCGGGGCCGCCGTCGGCACTCCGGACCTGCGGTCCCTCAACGGCACCACGCCCGGTCCACTCGGGGACGTGGTGGTGCTGGTAACCCAACGGGCCGGTTCTCGCCCCGGCCCGCGACTTTCGGAAAGCAGCAGCGGCTGCACCTGGCGACGGGTAATCCTGGAGCAGTGGGCGGCGGCTCCCCCCGCGTGGGAACTGCGGACCGCCATCTCACCACCCAGACGGGGGCTGTCCAAACGTTCGGCTCTGTCTCACTTCCCGGTGGTGACGGAACCGCAAGAGTTGAGCGGCGCTGTTGAGAGAGTGCGGAGACGCCTGACTGACAGTTAGAACGGATGGAGGCACCGAGACCAATGGGCCCTGTCGCGCCATACTCTCGCGGACAGTGCCGGGCCGGTCAGCCGGTACTGAAGAACGACCGCCACGGCCGCTGACCTTTCGGATATCCTGGTCTACGAACCTGCCCAACCTTACCTGTACACTTTCCCGTCACCACCGGAAGTGAGACAGAGCGAAGACGTTTTTACAGTCCCCTCCACGGCGGTCATAGCCCAGTCCACGCCGAGCTTCCGTAGCGCGCCCCAGCTGCTCCACTGGTGAGTTCGTCGGCGCCCTTGATCCGGGTGTGTTCGATAGCCATACGCCGGAGCTTGTGGCTGGTGATCACTGGCCGTCGATGACAGAGCGCGTTCGAGGTAGTCCTCTCAGGCAACTGCTTATAATTGGTCCGCCAAAATCAGCGCTGCATATCCACTGGTGAGGGCTGGTGATTTGCCGCGTTTGGAAGGCGATCGCCTTACCGGACGCCCTTCGCGGGTAGCTTTTTGGCGGCCGGTTGCCGAGGTGGAACGCTCAAGCGGGTTTTCACGCTCAGTCTGGTCAGCCGTCTCTGGTCTGTTCTTCCGAACAGTTCCGCCCACGGCGTTTCTTCTGCCGCTTCAAGCCATCGTCCGAAGGTCGTCGCTCGTCGAAGGTCTCCGCCGGGCCTGATCTCGTCGAGGGACGGCCGGGGGGACCCATCCGCCGCGACGAGGTCGCGGAGGTACGCCCAGTGGCCGTTGCCAGTCCAAAGGGCCAGGGGCAGTTCCAGTCCTCATCGATCGCGCGGTCAGCTGCTGCGCCGCGTACGGCGGCTTCGCTCGGGGTTCTTGCCGAGGCCGCCCCTTGCGGCGGAGGTTGGCCATGTCGCTGCCCATCGGGACCTCTGCCCCGCTCGGTGGGTCGGTCCATCGCCGCGTCCTGGCTGAGGCGCGAGGGTGTTTGTGGGCGTGCGGTAGGAGGCCGCAGCCGCGGGCGATTTGGTCTTTCCCAGGCTTCCTGGCCGGGTTCCCAAGACCATTCCGGCCTCGTCGAGGAGCTGTCTTGCGGTGGGGGTACGAGTTTCTCCGGCGCGCAGCGCCTTGGCGCTGCTGGTGTGCACCCATCGCCCAAGCCGGGAACGTCTTTCGTCGTCCCGGGCTGTCGGTCTCGGTGTCGTGGGGAGACGGCGTTGACAGGCCGGTGATGTCGTTCTCCGCTCGCCAGCGGAGGCAGGGCCTGGTTAAGCCCTCGAGCCAAGACCAGGGACTGGGGGCGGATGGACGGCGGCAGCGGGTCAGGCGCGCGATGTCGGCGGGCGTCAGGGGGCTTGGGGCGTAAGTTGATCACGATGGAGGGTGACCCGATTGGGGGCGGCCTCCTGCTGCGTTCTCGCTCGTCTCCTGGCCGTCACCGCCGTTGGTTCCCGCTGCGTGGGACCGGGGCGGGGAGTGGGAGGTGTCGGCGCTCGGACTTCCGCGGGTTCAGGGCGCGGGAAGGCGAGTTGGGCGACCATGCGCTCCGAGTGCGAGCGCAGCGCCTGGAGGATGTTCCGACCAGGGGCTGGTAAGCTGGCGGAGGCGACCATGTCTATTGGGGCCTCCCCGGGCTGCAGGAAGCACTCGGGATGATGATTCCGCGCCGTCTCTCACTGTGCCGTCCGGATTCGGGGCGCATAGTGCCCGCCCTCGAATGTTCTGGTAGCTCGACTGCTCGACTCTGGGCAGTCTGCGCGAGCCGATGATGCACCACCGCCCTCCACGCCGCGCAGCCCGGTGATGTCGACACCCGACCCCGAGGAGCCCGTACCGAGGCGAAGGATACGCCCGGTGTACGCGACCGGTTTCTCCGGTGTTGAATGCCGCCTGCGAACCGGGTGGATCACCTCGGCGCCGGTGGGCGATGGGGTGGTCGGCCGCACCAGCCAGTCGCGCCCAGGGACCCGGTCCGGGGGACGTGGTCGGGTTGGTCCTCGAGCTCGTACAGCGCGGCGTGGAGGCGGTGTGCATCATCGGCTCGCGCAGCTCCCAGATCGACATCGTCCAGAACATCGGGCGGGCACTGCGCCCGAATCCGGACGGCACAGTGAAGACGGCGCGGATCATCATCCCGATCTTCCTGCAGCCCGGGGAGGACCCCAAAGACATGGTCGCCTCCGCCAGCTACCAGCCCCTGGTCGACATCCTCCAGGCGCTGCGCTCGCACTCGGAGCGCATGGTCGACCAACTCGCTTCCCGCGCCCTGACCCGCGGAACCGAGCGCCGACACCTCCACTCCCGCCCCGTCCCCGCAGCGGGAACCAACGGCGGTGACGGCCAGGAGACGAGCGAGACGCAGCAGGAGGCCGATCGGGTCACCTCCATCGTGATCAACTTCGCCCAGCCCCGCGACGCCGCCGACATCGCCGCCCTGACCCGCTGCCGCGTCATCCGCCCCCAGTCCCTGGTCTGGCTCGAGGGCTACCAGGCCCTGCTCCGCTGGCGAGCGGAGAACGACATCACCGGCCTGCACGCCGTCCCCCACGACACCGAGACCGAAGCCGGGACGACGAAGACGTTCCCGCTTGGGCGATGGGTGCACCAGCAGCGCAAGGCGCTGCGCGCCGGAGAACTCGACCCCCACCGCAAACAGCTCCTCGACGAGGCCGGAATGGTCTGGGAACCCGGCCAGGAAGCCTGGGAGACCAAACTCGCCGCGCTGCGCTCCTACCGGCACGCCCACAAACACCTCGCGCCTCGCCAGGACGCGGCGTGGACCGACCCCACCGACGGGGCAGAGGTCCCGATCGGGCAGCACATGGCCAACCTCCGCCGCAAGGGCGGCCTCGGCAAGAACCCCGAGCGAGCCGCCGTACGCGCGCAGCAGCTGACCGCGAT
Organism: Streptomyces shinuiensis; assembly: GCF_043660855.1. Taxonomy (NCBI): domain Bacteria; kingdom Bacillati; phylum Actinomycetota; class Actinomycetes; order Kitasatosporales; family Streptomycetaceae; genus Streptomyces; species Streptomyces shinuiensis. Next base: position 18,487 of record NZ_JBIHML010000006.1, read on the forward strand.
CGATGAGGACTGGAACTGCCCCTGGCCCTTGGACTGGCAACGCCACTGGGCCGTCCTCCGCGACCTCGTCGCGGCGGATGGTCCCGGCGTCCTCGACGAGATCAGGCCCGGCGTGACCTTCGACGGCGACGACCTCGGACGATGGCTGAAGCGGCAGAAGAACGCGTGGGCGGAACTGTCGGAAGAACAGCAGAGACGGCTGACCAGACTGAGCGTGAAACCCGCTGAGCGTTCCACCCGGGCACCGGCCGCCAAAAGCACCCGGAAGGCGTCCGGTAAGGCGATCGCCTTCCAACGCGGCATCACAGCCCTCACCCAGTGGATTCAGCGCGAGGGCGACCAAAAAGCAGTGCCGAGAGGACACCTCGAACGCGTCGTCATCGACGGCCAGGAGCACCACCACAAGCTCGGCGTATGGCTATCGAACACCCGATCAAGGCGCGACAAACTCACCAGTGAGCAGCTGGGCGCGCTACGGAAGCTCGGCGTGGACTGGGCATGACCGCCGTGGAGGGACTGTAAAACGTTCGGCTCTGTCTCACTTCCGGTGGTGACGGAAAGTGACAGTAATGTTGGGCAGGTCGTAGACCAGAATCCGAAGGTCAGCGGACCGTGGCGGTCGTTCTTCGGTACCGGCTGACCGGCCCGGCACCTGTCCGCGAGAGTATGGCGCGACAGGCCCAGTGGTCTCGGTGCGCTGCCATCCGTTCGAACTGTCGAGGTCAGAGCGTCGGCCGCACTCTCTGCAAGCAGCGCCGCTCAACTCTTGCGTTCCGTCACCACCGGAAGTGAGACAGAGCCGAACGTTTGACAGACCCCCGTCTGGGTGGTGAGATGCGGTCCAGCAGTTCCCACAGCGGGCGGGAGCCGGCCGCCCACTGCTCCAGGAGTACCCGGTCGACCAGGTGCAGCCGCTGCTGCTTTCCGAAGTCGCGGGCCGGGGCGGAGAACCGGCCGTTGGTTACCAGCACCACCACGTCCCCGCAGTGGACCGGGCGTCCGGTGCCGTTGAGGACCTGCAGGTCCGGAGTGCCGACGGCGGCCCCGGCCAGGCCCTTGGAACGGTGCTTGCACTGGATCACCCAGCGCCTGCCGAACGGGTCGGTGGCCAGCACGTCGCAACCGTTGTCGCCGCGCCCGCCCAGCTTCTGCGCATCCGCGCAGCCGTCACGGCGCATCAGGTCCCGCACCGCGTACTCGAAGGCGTCGTAGTGCAGGGCGTCGAGCTGGGCCAGCCGGTAGCGCAACCCCTGGGCCCGTACCCGCTCCCACCGCGCCCGCTGGGAGCGGGTGTGCCACAGCGCACCGCCGACGCTCGCGGCCGCCGCGGCCAGGAGGGCCAGCAGCCACCAGTTCTCCAGCAGCCACCGCACCACCGCGCCGACCACCGCCAGCGCCATGGCGCCCACAGCCAGGACGGTCAGCAGATCGTTGCCCTGCTGCTGCCTTCGGCGGGCCGACCGCCGCTTGCGGGAGGAGGAGCGCCGGGCCGGGCGCCTCCCGCTCACCACCGGCTCCCCCAGACCGGCGCGGCCGGGAGAGCAGGCGGCAGGCCGATGCCGGCTGCCGTTCCCGTCTCCGCTTCGGGCACCGGGCCGGGGCACGGGCCTGCTGCCGTGCCGTCTTTGCGTTCGGCATCCCGCATCGCGGCCACCTCAACCCCCCAAGACCGTTGACGATCTCCTGCGTCAACCGACCATCGAAGCACACGCCACTGACAACACGTCAGGCTTTGGGTACCTGGTGTGACGATAACCGGTCTATCCAGGGCCGCAGCCCTCCAGGCTGACCAGAGGCACCGCCGGCAGGGACTCCGCGCCTCGCACCCCGTAGCTTCTGGTGCCCACGTGTTCCGGCCAGGAGAACGCTTTACCGCCAAGCACCCGCAAACACCGGACAGCGCCCACCGGCCCCGGCTACACAAGAGAGCTGGGGCGAGCCTCGCTACCCCGTCAGCACGAAGCGGCCATGAGCTGGGAGGTTGGGCAGTTGGTGACGATCAACGTGGCGGTCCTGCTCGCGGTCATCGTCTTCATACGGCTGCGCCGCCGCACCGAGGCCAGGAGTCGGTTCGACGAGAAGCTGACCGTCGCCATCGTCCTGGCGCTGGGCGTCCTGCTGGCCCCTACCCCGGTCGGGCAGAGCATCATGGACACCCTGTCCCAGCTGGTGAACGGCATCTCACAAGCCGACCTGTGAGCGTCAGCCTCTGAGAAGCTGTTGTCTTTCCGAACCTGACCGTCTCGTTTTCGCTGGTCAAGCATGGATCTGATGTCTCGACGGCAGTGATGACACACCGTGTCGTCTTCTCGGTGGAGGTGTCGGGTGCCGTCGGTGACGGGGCTGCTGGAGGAGAACGGGTGAAGGCGCTGCAGGCCGAGCTGCGGGATGCGGAGGCGGTGCTGGAGCGTCGGCTGGTGGCGTCGGGGTGGAGTGCTGGGCTGACCCTTGTAGGAGCATCAAGGGCCACCGAGGTGCCGACCCCGCCATGCGGGTTCCCTACGGGGGCGCCGGCAGACGACTCCCAACCTTGTTCTGAAACGATCAGTTACTCCCTTACATGCCTCAACCGGAGAACAGCACCTCAGAGCTGGGACAGGCGTACGACGGCGTACGGAGGCCGCAGCAGCTGCGCGGCCGCCAGGCCGTGCAGCGGAGCCCACTACTGGCATGAGAGGGCTTCTCGAAACCGAGTGTGGGGGCTGGGTTTGTGCTGGTGAGGCATGGTGTCGGGGCGGGGGAGGTAGGTCCGGTGCGTCCGTGGAGATGGCGTGCTGGAGGTGTGTGATGGTGTCGGTGCTGGGGCGGCTGGAGGAGCGGGAGCGGGCGGCCCGGAAGCGGGTGGAGGAGTTGCAGGCCGAGTTGGAGGCGGCGCAGTCGGAGTGGGACGAGTGGCTGATCGCCCGCAGGCGGGTCGGTGAGGTGTGGGACGCGGGTGAGAGTGCAGGCCAGGAGACTGTGGCGGGGAACAAGGCCGGAACGCCGTCGGCGGCGCGGCCCGGGTCGGTGGTTCCCATCTGGCGGGAGGGGCTGTCGGTCGAGGTGCTGGCGCCGGAGTATCAGCAGGTCATGGGCCTGCTGGTCGAACGCCGCGCCGCCGGTGGCCAGCCGCTGAACTGCCGTGAGATCACTGCCCTGGCGGGGCTGGAGGTGGTTCCGGCGAAGATTGAGGGTGTGCGGTGCAAGCTCAAGCGGCTCGTTGCGCGGGGATGGGCGCACGAGCCGGTGCCGGGCCGGTTCGCCTGCGGCGACGGCCGAGACGGCGGGTCATGACCATGGTCATCGACCACAGGATCATCGCCTCCGAGGACGTGGGCAGCCGCTCGTAGTCACGGGCGAGGCGCCGGGATCGGGTGAGCCAGGCGAACGTCCGCTCGACGAGCCACCGTTTGGGCAGCACGACGAAGCCTGCCTGGCTGTCGCTGCGGCGGATGACGGTCAGCATCAGGTTCAGGGCGGTCGCGCACCAGCTCACCAGCATGCCGGTGTATCCGCTGTCCGCCCATACCCGCCCAAGGCGGTGATGCCGCCGTGCGGCCTGGGTCAGGAGGTCCTGGGCGGCGTGGCGGTCGCCCGTCGAGGCGGGGGTGACCATGACCGCCAGGATCAGGCCGAGGGTGTCCACCACGATGTGCCGCTTGCGCCCTTTGATTTTCTTCCCGCCGTCATAGCCGCTGGTCGCGGCCCCGACCGTGGACGTGCCTTTCGCGGACTGCGAGTCGATCGCCCCGGCCGTCGGCTCCGCATCCCGGCCCTGCGCTTGGCGGGTCGCGGCGCGGAGCCGGTCGTGGAACTCGCCGATCAGCCCCTGCCCGCGCCAGCGGGTGAAGAACCGGTGCACCGCCTTCCACGGCGGGTAATCGGCGGGCAGCGCGGGCCACTTCACGCCGTTGTCGACCACGTACCTGATCGCATCGAGTATGTCCCGGTGGCAGTACTCCTCCGGCCGGCCGCCCCGGCCCTCGGCCCACGCGGGCTTCGGGATCATGTCGCGGACCGCGGCCCACTCCGCGTCCCTCATGTCGGTCGGATAGCAGTGCCCGCCGGACGGATTGTCCGCGGCGTTGCCGTACGTGTGGGCGAAGCAGTCACACGTACGCGTGTCCGGAATGGACTCCTTCACAGCAGACCGATACAACTGCGGCAACAGGGCCTCCCGGTGAGCAGTGGCGTAGACACCCTCTGTGCTACCGAGAGGCCCTGCCTTCATGCCCCCGCGCGGCCACCATCACCCGAACAGCACACCCGTACGGAACCCCCAGCCCCACACTCGGTTTCGAGAAACTCTCTGAGCCACTTCATCCGTTTGTCCGTCACGGTCGGTACCACCCGAGACTCAGCACCGCTGGTGCCGCCTACGGTCCGCAGCTGATGTGTAGAGCCGCACGCGAAGCGAGGTACGCCACCCCCTCGCTCAGATCGTGCTGAGGGCTCGGGCCGGTGCTGAAGGGCAAGAACCACCGCGTGTCGGTGGTTGCTGTGGTGAGCTGCTTGGTGTATCACGCGCGCGCGCACGCTCTAGATGGTTAAGAGGCGCACATCTTCGCAGGTCAGAGGCGTAGGTGGAGGGCTGTTTTATCACCCGGGGGTGATAAAACGAGGCCTCGATTATCACCCGGGGGTTATAGAACCAGGCAGTTTTGTGCACCTGGGGTACATTCTGCGAGCGAAGGCAGCTACGGTCGGCGCGGCGATTGTGCACCTGGGGTACATCCGGGCTGCTATACATGAGCGGAGCGCGAGGCGCAAGGGGGTTTGGTTTATCACCAGGGGGTGATAACGACACGCGGAAAGTGCATCTGGGGAACATGAAAGTGCACCCGGGGGACAATCCCGTATGCTGCCGCTGCCGGGTTCAACCGACGCGTGAGGAGCCACCCCCCGCGATGACTGCACAGCCGAAGAAGCAGCCGCGACGGCGGCCAGCACCGTCCGCGCTTCCGCCACCTCCGCCCAGCGCCTTCCGGCAGCCCGGCGCGCTGCGGCGCGCGAACGTCGTGAACCTCCCCGACGGGTACCGGGCCGCGGTCGAGCCGCCGGTCACCAGCGACGGGTTTCTCGATGGCGACTTCGTGATGGACAGTCAGGTCTTCCTGTGCTGGCTGGCGGACTACTACCGGGACGACATCGTCTCCCTGCGGCTGGTTGTCCGGATGATGGGGATGCAGAAGCCTGGCGGGGCCGTTCAGGCCACTCAGGTTCGTCTCGCCGAGCTGCTGGGCGTGCGGCAGTCGCAGATCTCCCGCTCGTTGAAGGAGGCCGGGCGGATCGGACTGGTGGCCCGGGTCAAGCCCGGGGTGTACCAGTTGCACCCGCGGTTGTCGCTCAAGGGCGGCCGGGTGCCGGTCGAGCCTGAGCCGGGTATGAAGACACAAGGCACAATGAAGGTCGACCAGTTGGCGCTCCTGGACGACATCGCGGACAACCCGAACCTGCCTGAGGTGTTCCGGGAGCTGCGGGAGCTTCCCGACCCGGCAGAGAAGCCGCCTCGGGAGGACAAAGTCCGCGCTCAGACCCGCCGGGCGCGCAAGACGAAGGATGGGACGTCATGACGATCGCCGTGGAGCCTTCGGCCCCTGAGTACGTCTGGACGGCCAACAACGCTCTGGTCTTCACTCCGCGCGGGATGTCGCCGGCCGCCTACCCGGTGCTGCTGCACCTGCTGGGTCGCCAGGAGCCGGGGGGGCGCTGCCTGGTCACTCACGGCACGATCGCTGAGGAACTCGGCATCACCCGGCCCAAGGTCACCCGGGCCCTGCAGCATCTGACGTTCGCCCGGATGGTGTGGAAGGAAGGCAACGGCGCCTACCGGCTCAGCCCTCTCATCGCCGGTTTCCGCACGCCCGCCGAGCAGCTCCAGGCGATTGCGGCGTTGGACGACGGCGACCGCTTCGACCGCCCCGACTTCCAGGAGCGGTACGAGGAGCAGATCGCCCAGTACGAGAGGGAGAAGCAGCGGAGGGCTGCTCAGCGGCAGAGGGCGCTTGAGCCTCCCATCGACCTCGCTGCCCGCCGCAAACGCTGATCGACGGAGCCGACCAAGGGGGATGCCGGCCCGGGAAAGGTGGGCGGCCGGGGCGAACGATGTGTACCGGCTTCCGGCATCCGAGTGAGGCACCAGCTCGCCGGGCCGGATCGGGCTGCCGGTGCGGTCGCGCTGCCACAGGGCCATCTCCAGCGCGGACAGAACCAGTTCGGCCTGGCTGGTCGACGCCGCGGGCCAGCCGACGATCCGGCGGGAGAAGGTGTCGACGACGAACGCGACGTAGATGGTGCCGGCCCAGGCCGCGACATGAGTGAAGTCCGCGACCCAGCAGCGGTCCGGTGCCCGCACCGACTGCCGGTCGGCGACCACTATTACGTCGTAATGAGGAACAGCTCCAGAGGGTGAAACATGGCCCCTGATGCTCCTCAACCAACCACCACGTCAGTATGGTGACGTCATGGCATCTCCGTACCTCGACGGTAGCCGGGAAAAGGTAGCGTCCAAGCTCCCGGCCGGCCTCCGTCAAGAACTCAAGGTCCGCACGGCCGAGCACGGCATCGACATCCAGGACGCGGTCAGCGAAGGCATCCACGCCTGGCGCGCGGGCAGCGGCCCCTGCCCGGCCGTTGACACCGCCGGCGCCGAGTCCTTCTCCACCTGGCTTCCTGTCGGTCTGTACGACCAGTTCAAGGCAGACTGCACCACCCGCGGCGTCTCCTACACCCAGGGCCTGGCCCAGTCGGTGCGTCTCTGGCTGGACACTCACCCCTCTCCGGGGCAGCAACCTCACACCGGGCCGCAGCGGAAGGTCGTCTGTAATCAGAAGGGCGGGGTGGGCAAGACCGCCATCGCTGCCGGCGTTGCCCAGGCGTATGCCGAAGCGGGCAAGCGAGTTCTCCTGGTCGACTACGACCCTCAGGGGCACCTGAGTGAGCAGCTCGGCATTGCCCAGATCCCTCCGGGCGAGGACAGCCTGGTGGCCCATATGTGTGCTGAGGGCAAGGCGGATCTGCGTGATCTGCTGGTCACGTTCGAGGATGACCGGTTCGGCAAGCGGCTCCAGATACTGCCCGCGTGTTTCGACGGTTTCCTCCTGGATGCGAAGATCGCCACCAACACCCGCATCCGTCGGCGGGAGACCACGCTTGAACGGGCTCTGGAGCCGCTGGAGGCGGACTTCGACATCGTCGTCATCGACTGTCCGCCGTCGCTGGGGATCGCGATGGACGCCGCCATCTACTACGGGCGGCGCCGTGACGGAGAACCCGTGGGCACCTCCGGCGTCATCATCCCCGTCCTCGCCGAGGATTCTTCCGCCACCGCCTACGCGATGCTCACCGACCAGATCGAGTCGCTGAAGGAGGATCTCGAACTGGAGCTGGACTACCTCGGTCTGGTGGTGAACCTGTACGACTCCAGGCGAGGGTTCGTCGCCACGTCCAGCCTCCAGCAGTGGAGGTCTCTGGGAGATCCGCCGGTGCTGGCGGTCATCGGTGATCTGAAGGAGCAGCGTGAGGCGGTCCGCATGGGCAAGCCGCTGCTGAGCTATGCGCCTCGCTGTGACCAGGCTGAGGCGATGCGGCAGATCGCGGGGTCCGCGTCGTGAGTGGCAAGGCTGATCTGCTGGGGGCTTCGTCGGCATTCGGCCGTGCCGGAACGGCCCGCAGTGCCCGCGGGCGGGTTGCGGAGAAGGTTCTGGGCGGCAGTGACGACGGGCCGACCCGGCTGGCCCTGCATCTGCTGAGCCATAATCCGGACAACCCTCGCGACTCACTGCCGGATGTCACCGACCTTGCCGCGTCGCTGCGGGACCACGGGCAGAAGTCCGCGGTGACGATCATGTCCCGTGAGGCGTACCTGGCGGCCAATCCCGGCCGGGAGGACGAACTCGAGCCGCGGGCCGCCTACGTCGTCATCGACGGCAACTGCCGCCTGGCTGCTGCCCGGCAGGCCGGCCTCTCATCACTGCGGGTCATGATGGACGAGTCCCTCGGTGGCGACCCGGACGAGCTGCTGGAGTCCGCTCTGGTGGCCAACATCCACCGCCAGGACCTCGACCCGCTGGACGAAGCCCGGGCGCTGAAGAAGCTGCTGGAGGTCCACGGCACCCAGGACAAGCTCGCCAAGCGGCTCCACCGGTCCCAGGGCTGGGTCTCCCAACGCCTGGCACTGCTGTCCCTGACTCCTGAACTGCAGAGGCGTCTGGAGAGCGGTGCGGAGCCGGTGGACCTGCTGCGTGCGGTGGGGAAGAAGCCACCCGAGCGGCAGGAGCGTGAACTGGCGCGGCTGAAGGAGGAGCGGACCCGCAAGCAGGCCGCCAAGGGCGCCGCGAAGAAGCAGGCGCCCCCGCCGGTGGAGGAGTCTCATTACGACGTAATAGAGGGGGCCGGCCCCGCTGCAGCGGCAACGGATCCGGACCAACCCGCTCGGGACATCGCTGAGCCCGACAGCGGCAGCGCCCCGGCTGTTCCCGTACAGCCCGCGGCGTTCTCGGCCCCTGATGTCCGGCCGTCCCGGCCCGCCGCTGTCCGGATGCCGTGGGACAGTCCTGGCGAGGTGTGCTTGATCCTCCGGGACAACATGGCGCCGGAGAAGCTGGGGAAGCTCATCGAGCTGCTTCAGCAGCCCGCGGAGGAAGACGACGACTGACCTGGGTCGCCGTATGTGAGGGCTCTGCACCATGGACGGCGCAGAGCCCTCTGCTCGGCTGCCCGGGCAAGGGCTTCCCGGATGCGGCCTGCCTTCACCACCCGCGGTGCAACGGGGAAGGCGGGCGGACGCGGCCGCGTCGTACCGGTGACGGCCCGAGGCGACGATCCGGCAGGTAGCCGCCGCCGGTCTGGGGGCAGCCCCGAGACCCTGCGGAACCGGGTGAGGGCAGCCGGAGCGAGTCGCCCCCGGAGACGCCGGGCGTCCGGGGTACAGGTCAGCGTTCGCGGCGGACGGCGAGACCGGTGGGAGGCTGGTCCTGTCGTTCGTGGGCGCGCCGAGGTGTGTCCGTGTCATGCCGATGCCGTCGTGGAGGTACCCGGTGCGGCCGTCCCCGGCCGGTGGGCTCGCCTGCCGGGGACGGCTCGGCCGTCGGGCGGACTGTTCGCAGCGCGCCAGCCGTACCGCCATGACCGGGGCGGAGCTGTTTCACCGTGCGGTCCCCGCGGCCTCCGGTGGGTCGAAGGGCCGGGTCAGCGCTTGGTCGACCAGGGGTCCGGCCGCGCCGGTGTATCCGGCCGGGTCCAGCAGCTCGACCAGCTCGTCCTTGGTGAACGCGGCCTTCAGCGAGGGGAGTTCGGCCAGGACGTCGGCCAGCGGCCGGGAGGCCGCCGCCGCCTGCTGGGACGCCCGGGTCAGCAGTTCCCTGGCCTCCGCCGTACCCAGGCGGGGTGCGAGTACCGCGCTGAGGCGCTCGGAGACGATCTGCCCGCCGGTCGCCCCGAGGTTGGCGCGCATGCGTTCGGGGTGGACTACGAGCCCTCGGGCCATCTCGACGGTGGTGTGCGCGGCACCGCCGGCCAGCCGCAGGCAGTCGCGCAGCGGCTGCCACTCGGCGTGCCACACACCTGCCGCGCGTTCGTCCTCGGTGACCAGGCACTGGGTCAGGATGGAGGCGAGGGCGGGCACTTGCAGCGCGGCCGAGCGGACCAGCGTGGCGAGGACGGGGTTGCGCTTGTGCGGCATCGCCGACGACGCGCCCCGGCCCGCCGCCGCGGGCTCGGCCACCTCACCGACCTCGGTACGGGTCAGTACCTGCACGTCCGCGGCGATCTTGCCGAGGGCCCCGGTGGTGTGGGCGAGGGCCGCGCCGAGGTCGGCGAGGGGGGTGCGCAGCGCGTGCCAGGGCAGGGTGGGGACGGCCAGGCCGGTCTCGTCCGCGAAAGCGCCGGTCAGGTCGTCCAGGACGCTTTCGCGGGTGCTGCCCGGTCCCGCGTGCTGGAGGTAGCCCGCCAGTGTTCCTGCCGCACCGCCCAGGGAGACGGGCAGCCCGTGTTCCGCGACGTGCCGCAGCCGCTCGGCCGCGTCCAGGACCAGGTGCCGCCAGCCGGCCGCCTTGAGCCCGAATGTGGTGGGCACGGCGTGGAGGGTGAGGGTGCGGCCCGCCATCACGGTGTCGCGGTGCCCGGCGGCGAGGACGGCCAGTGCCTCGGCCACGTCCCGCAGGTCGGCCACGATCAGCCGCAGTGACCGGGCGGCCACCAGCATCGCGCCGGTGTCGAAGACGTCCTGACTGGTGGAGCCCCGGTGTACGTACTCGGCGGCCTCGGGCGAGCGGGCGGCCACCACCGCCCGCAGTTCTCCGACCAGGCCGACCACCGGGTTCGCGGTCCGGCGTGCGGCCAGCGCCAGTTCGCGCGGGTCGAGGTTCTCCGCGCGTGCCGCGGCCGTGATCGTCTCGGCCGCGGCCTGGGGAATCGTTCCGCAGCGCGCCTGGGCGCGGGCCAGGGCCGCCTCCGCGTCCAGCATCGCCTGCAGCCAGGCGGTGTCGCTCACCGCCGCCTCGACGGGGGTGCCTGCCCAGACCGGGCAGAGCAGCCCGGTTTCCGGGAAGCCGGAGTGCGCCCCACCGGACGGTGGGTTCTGTGTCGTCGTCATGCGGTGATCCTTGCACTGGTGGTGGTCCTGGAGGCGGCCGCGAGGGACCGGGCCTTCGCGGCCGTTTGCGGCGGGGAGACGACCGGCAGGGCGGGGAGGGCGAGGACGGCCGCTGCGATGGCGTCGGAGTCCTCCAGCGTGACCGAGCCGACGCCGGGTCTGATCCCCGCCGCGGTCGCCCAGTGCACCGACTCGGTGGGAACGCCGTGGGCGAAGCGCCGCGGATGTGCCGCGCCGTGGGCGTCCACCAGGTGGTAGGGCCGCGCGGAGACGGCCAGGCCTCCGGTCTCGTATTCCTCTGCGTCGCTGCCGGGGATGCGGTAGGGGCGGCACTGCCCGGTGCGCAGCAACTGGTTCATCAGCGGATCCGCGGTGCGGCGCAGATCGTTCCCGGGCAGTCGGCACTCGATCAGCGTGGTGGCCCGTATCCGCACGCCGGGGATCTGGCTCGACGTCGCGGTGAAACGGGGGCCTTCCGGGGCGAGGACGCCGGCGGTCACGCGCATGCCGGGGCCCGTGGCGTCCAGGACTCCCGCGTCCATGAGCGCGGCCATCTCCTCGACACGCGAGGCGGGCGGTCCTATCGACAGGTAGGCGTTGAGCGGTGTGTACCACCGGTCCAGTTCGTCGCGGTGCGAGGCGGCGTCGAGGCCGGCGTGGTCGACGGCGAGCCGCACCTCGTTGCGCAGGTCGCGCAGTACGTCCAGAGCCGCCTTGAGCGGGCCGCTGACGTTGCCGCGGCGGGCCTCGCGCACATCGTCGTCCAGGTGTCCGCGCAGCCATTCGCGGAACGAGGGCAGGTCGGTGAAGGCGCGGCTGCCGTAGGGGCGGGCGATGCGTTCCCAGTCCCAGCGGTCGTTCGGGGCGATGCCCGCGTCCCGCAGGAGAAGGTCCTCCCGCGGGCCCGGTGCGGCGCGCAGGTACCGGGCGGCGAACCGGGCCACCCGGTCCGGATCGTCGCCGCGTGCGGTCAGTACGGCCTCGTAGTAGACGCACTGCACCTCCCGCGCGATCAGCGGCCACAGATCGTCGCCGAAACGCAGCCGTCGCGTCCCGGTGGCGGACGCACGCAGTGCGGCGATGTGCTCGGCCGTCAGCAGCCGGGGGGTGTAGCGGCCGTGGGCGCCCTTCTCGTTCTCGCCGCGCGCGTGGTAGGGCACGCCGCGCCGCGATCCGGCGTACAGGCGTGGCTCGCGGCCCGAGGGTCGGTAGACGAGCCGGCCGCCCCGGCGTTCGAAGGCACCGCCCCGGCCGTACGTGAACAACGCCATGTAGTCGAAGAAGTTCAGGCCCAGACCGCGCAGCAGCACCTGCTCGCCCGGCGCGACGGACGACAGGTCGACGTCCGCCGGGTTGGCCGGGGGCTGGTAGGTGAGGCCGTGCCGGCCGGCGAAGTCGGCCAGTTCCCGTTCGGCCGCGGCGAGCCGGGCCGGCACGTGCCCCTGGGACAGGACCACCGCGCTGAGTCCGGCCAGCCGGGTGCCGTTCTCCAGTACCACCGTCTGCAGGCCCCTGCCGCCCGTTCCGGTGTCCTCGCCGTCCTCCAGGGCCACCGCCCGCACGGGATGCACACGCACCTCCATGTGTGCGGGCGCGTCCGCGGTGATCCGCTGGAACGCCCACCTCAGGTACTGGCCGTACAGGGCGCGGGTGGGGTACGTGTCCGGCCCCACGTCCCGTGCCTCGGCGAGGATCTTGTCGTCGTAGGCCAGGTGGGGGCCGGGGATGAGCACGCCGGACCCCACGGCCCTGGCCCACTGGTACAGGCTCGGCCCCTCTTCCAGCGGCCCGTCGATGTTGACGCTGGCGTCGGTGTACACCGTGGCCTGTGAGGCGACGGTGTTCATCAGCAGGTGCCGGGACTGCGAGGGCCGCCACACCCCGCCCGCGCCTGCGGGGGCGGGGTCGGCGATGTGCACGGTGATCGCGTCCCAGCGCGGGGATCTGCGTTCACGTGCGCAGAGCCGTTCCAGCACCGACAGGCCTCGCGGCCCGGCACCGACGAGGCAGATGGCCGTGTGCCCGCTGCTCACCGGGGCTTTCCACCCGGCTCGGCTGCTTGTCATCGGCGGCCCTGTGCGGAACCCGGAGAACCGGCACGATCGCTTTCGTGTGTACCGTTCACAACGCTTCCTCCCAGCAGCCACCGTCGGCCGAGGCACTCAACCGGTGCTCGCGTCCTGCTGGAAACAGGACGCGAGCACCGGCTGGCGGCCTCCGGTCCGGGCCGCACCGGACTCTTCGCAGGGCGTACCGGGGCTCCGGACGGGGCGTGTCCTGCCCCGCCGGCGCTCGTGCCATGGGGAGCGCACGGTCGGGCCGGCCAGGGCGCGGTGGGGTGGCGGCCGGATGTGCTCTCCGTGAGCGCGGGACCTCACCTTGCGGCTACGGGGCCCGATCGGGCTCTGCCGTCCGTTCGCGGGGTCACAGGTGGTCAGCGGTTGCGGGCGCTTGCCGGGGGGGCTTCGAGCACGGCCCGGAAACCGGACCGTCCGTTCGGTCCGGGGGACCGAACGGACGGAAAAAGGGGAAGGCCCGGCGTGATGTCAGGGCGATCTCGCCACGTGTGTCGCCCGTCGGTGACACACGTGCGGGGGGAGAGCCGGCCACGCGGCGGCGGGAGAGGTCACCGCGTGCTTCTCCCACACCCCGGGTCCCCGGCGGACGGACCCGGGCTGGATCATCCCGCGCTCAGTACGGCGGCCGAGTTGAAACCGCCCCGGCCGCGGGCCAGGACGAGGGCGTGGCGGAGGGGGGTCTCGCGGGGTGTGGTGACGAGATCGACAGGGCAGTCGGCGGCGGGCTCGGCGGTCCCGGTGGTCGGCGGGATGACCTGGTCGCGCAGGGACAGCAGGGCGGCGGCCACGTCGAGGGAGGCCCCGCCGGCGAGCAGCCGTCCGGTCATCGACTTCGGCGCGGTCACCGGGACGCCGCGCGGCCCGAACAGGGCGGCGAGCGCCTCTGCCTCGGCGCGGTCGGCGGCGCGGTCACCGGCCGCGTCGGCGAACACCACGCCGATCTCGTCGGGGCGCACCCCGGCGTCGGCGAGGGCCAGCCGGGCGGCGTCGCCCAGGCGCGGGGTGCCGGGACCGTCGAAGGTGGCCGCGTATCCGGCGAACGCACCGTACGCGCGGGCGGCGCGCTCGCGGGCCGCGTCGGCGTTCTCCAGGACGAACAGGGCGCCGCCCTCGCCGACCACGTGGCCGCAGGCCGCGGCGTCGAAGGGCAGGTAGGCGCGGGCGGGGTCGGTGACCCGGCTCAGCTCGTCCGTGACAAGGTGGGCAGCCCAGCCCCACGGACACAGCGCCGAGTCGACGCCGCCGGTGATCATCAAAGGGGTGCCCTTGCGGATCTGTCGCCGGGCCTGGGCCACCGCGTCCAGGCCTCCGGCCTGCTCGGTGACGATGACGCCGCTGGAACCGCGCAGCCCGTGCCGGATGGAGATCTGGCCGGTGTTCACTGCGTAGAACCAGGCGAAGGACTGGTAGGCGCTGACGTGCTGCCCGCCCTTGGACCACAGTGCCTGCAGCTCGCGCTGCCCGAACTCGAAGCCGCCCGCGGAGGAGGCGGTGACCACGCCGGCGCCGTACTCGGGCAGCGCGGCGGGATCGGTGCCGGAGTCGTCGAGGGTCTCCTTGGCCGCGGCCAGCGACAGCCGGGTGACCCGGTCGGTCTGCGGCAGCAGCCGGCCGGACAGGTGGTCCTCGTCGACGAAGCCGGGGACCTCGCCGGCGATGCGCACCGGGTAGCGGGAGGCGTCGAAGCGGGTCACCGGGCGGATGCCGCTCTCGCCGCGCAGGGTCGCCGCCCACCACGCCTCGGTGCCCAGCCCGTTGGGAGCGGCGACCCCGATACCGGTGACGACGGGAGCGGCGGTGGCGGGGGCGCCCGGCCGGACGGCGAAACGGTCGGTTGTGGCTGTGGTCATGCCGTCTCCTGAAGTCGCGGCCGGGTCAGGACCATGGCGCTCTGGAAGCCGCCGAAGCCGCTGCCGACGCTCAGCACGGTGTCCGTGCGCTGCTCGCGCGCTGTGAGCGGGGTGTAGTCGAGGTCGCAGGCCGGGTCGGCCTCGTGCAGGTTCGCCGTCGGCGGCACGACGTCGTGCTCGATGGCCAGGGCGCAGGCGGCCACCTCCAGCGAGCCGATCGCGCCGAGCGAGTGGCCGATCATGGACTTGATGGAGCTGACGGGTACCCGGTAGGCGTGTTCGCCGAGGCTGCGCTTGAACGCGGCGGTCTCGTGCCGGTCGTTCTGCTTGGTGCCGGAGCCGTGGGCGTTGATGTAGTCGACGGCGGTGGCGTCCAGGCGGGCCTCGTCGAGCGCCGCGCGGATCGCCTCGGCCATCTCCACGCCGTCGGACCTCAGACCGGTCATGTGGTAGGCGTTGCTGCGCCCGGCGAACCCGGCGATCTCCGCGTAGACGTGGGCGCCGCGTCGGCGGGCGTGTTCGAACTCCTCCAGGACCAGGACGGCCGAACCCTCGCCGAGCACGAAGCCGTTGCGGGAGCGGTCGAAGGGACGGGAGGCGGTCTCCGGCTCGTCGTTGCGCGGGCTGGTGGCCTTGATGGCGTCGAAACAGGCCACGGTGATCGGGGAGATCGGCGCCTCGGTCGCGCCGGTCACCATCACGTCGGCGCTGCCCTCGTGGATCAGTTCGACGGCGTGCCCGATGGAGTCCAGGCCCGAGGTGCAGCCGGTGGAGACCAGTGAGACCGGTCCCTGGGCACCCACCTCGCGGGCCACCTCGGCGGCCATGGAGCTGGGCACGAAGTAGTCGAAGAGGTGGGCGACCGCGCGGGTGTGGTCGACCTCCCAGGTGCTGCCGCTCTCGCTGACCACGCTGTACTCGTGATCGAGGCCGGTGGTGCAGCCGACGGCGCTGCCGAGGGTGACGCCGGTGCGCACCGGGTCGAGCGCGCCGGTCAGGCCGCTGTCCTCGACTGCTTCCCGGGCGCTGACGAGGGCGAACTGTACGGCGCGGTCGAGGCGGGCGGCCTCGGCGGGACCGAATCCGTGTGCGGCCGGATCGAAATCCGCCTCGGCTGCGATGCGCGAGCGGAACGGGGACGCGTCGAACAGGGTGATGCCGCGTGTGGCGGTGCGGCCCGCGGTCAGTGTGTCCCAGAACGCCCGGGTGCCCACGCCGCCCGGGGCCACGACCCCGATGCCGGTGATGACGACCCGCCTCATCGGTTGTCCCTCACTGTTGTCCTCCAGATATGAGTCCAGGTACGAGCCCGGGTATGAGCTGAGTGCGGCGCACCACACGGCAGGCGCGCCCGACCAGTCGGGGTGCGTGCGGGCCGCGGACGAAGAAGTGGTCGCCGGGGACGGTGCGCCGGACCAGCCTGCCGGTGGTCCAGCGCGCCCAGCCGTCCAGCGAGGCCGCGCCGACGACGGGGTCGTCCTGTCCGCCGACGGCCAGGACGGGCACGGTCAACGGGCCGTGCGCCGCGTCGGCGAGGGCCGCGACGCGCAGGGCGGCGGCCAGCTTGAGGTCGTCCCGCAGCACGGGCAGCACGGAGCGGTGCCAGACGCTGCCGGGGTCGGCGAGCACACCGCCGGGCGCCGCGCCGAGGTCGGCCACGAAGCGCAGCAGCCGGTCGTCGGTGATGTCTTCGCCGTGACACAGCGGCACGGCGTGCGGTGCCGGGCTGGCGCCGACGGCGAGGAGGGCCGGGACGGGCAGCCCCCGGTCCATGAGCGCGCGGGCGAGGGTGTAGGCGACGATGCCGCCCAGGCTGTGCCCGTACAGCACGTACGGGCGGCCGTCGGCGACCTCGTCGGCCAGCGGGTCGAGGAGCGCGCCGAGCAGTTCGGCGCGCGAGGTCGCACGGGGCTCGCGGCGCCGGGCGTCCCGGCCGGGCAGCAGCACCGGCACGGTGGACACCCCGGGGCCGGTCCTGACGCGCCAGTGCGCGAAACCGGACACGCCCGCACCGGCGTGCGCGAAGCAGTACAGCGTGACCGGCGAGCCGTCCCGCATGGTGTGTCCACCTCCTCGGCCGCCGTCGGTAGGAACGCCCTGGCTGCGCACGAGCCTCGCCGAAGTGCCTGGAGCACGACTCGAATCGGCCACGGGCACCCGGCTTCTCCGTGTTCGCCAGGCCGTCCGGTCAGGAGACGTCCGCGGCGGCGTCGCCGGCCGGGCCGGAGGCCTCGGCCATCCGCGCGGGCTCCTCGTCGGCGATCGCGGCCAGCACGTCGGTGACGGTCGCGGAACCGCCCGCGAGACCGGGCAGTTCACGCAGCAGCCGCGCGCACTGGCCGACCAGCCGCTCGGCGTCGTCGTCGGCGATCCGGGTCCTGTCGTGGACGGCGGTCAGGACGAGGGCGCCGTCCACGTCGCGGTGGGCGAGCAGAGTGGCGGGGAACGCGGTCTGCGAGCCCACCGCGTCCGGCGGGTCGACGCCGATGCCCTGCGCGGCCAGCGCCGGTTCCAGGCCGCCGCAGGCGCGCGGGCGGTTCTCGAAGGCGACGAGGCTCTCGGCGAGCTTCTCGTCGGCCCGTCGGCCGCTCCACCGCTGGATCTGCCCGATGGAGACCCATTCGTAGGCGGCCATGTCCAGTGCCCGGTCGCGCAGTTCGGTCAGCAGCCGGGTGACGGCGGCCGACGGGTCGACCCGGACGGTCATGGGCAGCGAGTTCACCAGCAGGCCCGGCAGCCGCTCGACGGCGTCCAGGGCGATGCCGCGGCCGGAGACGGTGACGCCGAAGCCGACCGGGGCGGGGCCGGTGGCACCGCCCGCCCGGTACAGCAAGAGCGCCCACACGGCCTGCAGCACGCTGGACTCGGTGGTGGCGCAGGACCCCGCCCAGGCGCACAGCCGGTGGGCGTCCGCCGCCTCGATCCGGACCTCGGCTCGGCCGGAACCGCTCCGGCCGGTGGCCGGACCGGGAACGGCGGGCCGCACCAGGAGAGGGGCGTCCGGTACCGCCGAGGACCAGAACTCCCGGGCGGGCGCGGTGTCCTGCTCCCTCAGCCAGTGCGCGTAGTCCCGGATGTCGGGCCGGCGCTCGCCGCCCGCCAGGAAGCCCCCGGCGAGGTAGGCGCGGTAGAACTCCTGGAGCAGGACGGAGACGCCCCAGCCGTCCAGCAGGGCGTGGTGGAAGGTCAGCAGGACCCGCACAGCGGGGGGCGTGCCGCCCGTGTCCCCGCCCGCCTGCCGGGCTTCACCGGCCGCCTCGTCCAGGAGTGTCGCCCGCAGCAGGCCCGGGGAGCGCAGGTCGAAGCCGCGCAGCCGGTCCCACTCCATCAGTTCGTCCCAGTCGACGGAACCGGCCGGATGCCGGACGACCTCGGCGGGCACGTCGTCGTGCAGCACCAGGCGGGGCTCGGCCTCCCAGTCGAAGGCGGCCCGCAGGACGGCCTCGCGGTCGAACACGGACTGCCAGGCGGCGGTGAACCGGTCGGTGTCCAGGGGGCCGTGCCATCGCCAGGACAACTGCTCCACATAGCGGCCGGTGCCGTGGTGGGCAAGGGCGTCCAGGAGCAGGTCGTGCTGCCGGGGGGTGACCGGGACGGTCTCCGGTCCGTGGGCGTCGGCGGATCCGGCCGCAGGGCCGGGCGGGGTGCCCACGCCGAGCGGGCCGTCGAGGCCGACGGCGGGCGACGCGGTGCGGGGCGAGGCGCCGGAGCCGAGGCTGTGCCGGGTCAGCAGGCCCGGTCGGCCCTCGGCCGGTGGCAGCCTCCGCGACTGCTCCGCCCCGCGTCCGGCGGTCGCGGAGAGCTCCTCGCCTGGCGGGTGGGGCTCGGTCATCGTTCGTCTCCTGGGGCGGGGCCGGGTTCCCGGCCCGGCGCTGTGCGTCCGGGGCGGGCGTGCCGGGGACTCGGCGCGGTGGACGGGTGGCTGACCCGGGGCTCGCGCCGGGACCCGGGCAGGGCGGGGCGGTACGGTCCCGCTCCACTGTCGCACCCGGTGCTGCCGGAAGACTGACGCGCCGCTGACGGCGCCGGGCCGGGGCGCCGAAGGCCGTGCCGCCCCGCGACCGGCCCTCGACCGGTGGTCCAGCGAGCCGCTCGAAGATGCCGGCAGACGGGGAGGTGAGAGCACCTCCGTTCGGCGTGAGGAGTGCGTGATGCGCAAGGTCGTTTCCCGGGACGGCACGACGATCGCTTACGAGAAGGAGGGCGAGGGCCCGCCGATCGTGCTCCTCAACGGTTCGTTCCGCGACCACACCATCTTCGACGCGCTCGTTCCCGAACTGGCGCCGCACTGCACCACCTACGTCTACGACCGCCGGGGGCGCGGCGAGAGCGGCGACTCCCCCGAGTACGCCGTCGCGCGCGAGATCGAGGACCTCGAGGCGGTGGTCCAGGAGGCCGGCGGCTCGGCGGTGGTGTTCGCCGGTTCCTCGGGCGCGAACCTGGCGATCGAGGCGGCGCTCGCCGGCGTCCCGATCGCCAGGCTGGCGCTGCACGAGCCGTGCTACCGGGTCGACGGGTACCCGAAGCCCCCGTGGAACGTCGCCAAGACGCTCCGCGTCCTGATGGAGGAGGATCGGCGTACGGAGGCGGTCGAGTATTTCCTCGGCAGCTTCCTGGGCCTGACCCCGGACACGGTCGCGGAGTGGCGCAGGGGCCCGATCTGGTCGGTGAACGAGGCCAACGCCCACACGCTCGCCTACGACCTGGCGATCTGCGGCGACTGCAGCCTCCCGGTCGACCGGCTCGCCGGCTACACGACGCAGACCCTGGTCCTCAACAGCGACAACACCAGTGCCTGGCTGCGTGCGGCGGCGCAGGCGACCGCGGCGGCCCTGCCCAACGGCCGGTCACTGGAGCTGCCCGGATCCTGGCACCGGATCTCCATGGACGTTCTCGGCCGGACCCTGGCCGAGTTCGCCACCGCCTGAGTAGCCCCGCCGCCTTGTCCCCCCGCCCCAAGGACCGTCGCGTGTCGCCCGCCGTGCCCGGCGGCATTCCGCGAGGCGGCGCCGGGTCCCGCCCCCGCCGCGCGCTCCGGGCGCCGTGGACGGCCCGGCCGGTGCGGGCCGGCGGGACGTGAACGCGTACGCGGACAGACCGGTGTCCGGGCCGGCTCGGACGATGTCCGGTGCCAAAGCCGGTTCCAACAGTCCGGCACCTCACGATCGGGAGAGCATCACCATGCCCACAGCTCACGCCCCGGCCGCCGCGGAGGCAGCCCCCGCAGACGCCGTCCGCGAGCGCGGCGTCACCGTGTGGCTGACCGGGTTGCCGAGCGCCGGCAAGACCACGATCGCCCGCGCCCTGGCGGGGCGGCTGCGCGACGGGGGGCACCGGGTGGAGGTGCTGGACGGTGACGAGATCAGGGAGTTCCTCTCCGCCGGCCTGGGCTTCTCCCGGGAGGACCGGCACACCAACGTGACCCGGATCGGATTCGTGGCGCAGAAGCTGGCCGCCAACGGCGTCGTCGTGCTGGTCCCGGTGATCGCGCCGTACGCCGACAGCCGCGAGGCGGTGCGCAAGCGCCACCAGGCGGAGGGCACGGCGTTTTTGGAGGTGCATGTGGCCACCCCGGTGGAGGTGTGCTCCGAGCGTGATGTGAAGGGGCTGTACGCCAGACAGGCCGCGGGGCAGCTCTCCGGGCTGACCGGGGTGGACGACCCCTACGAGGCGCCGGCCGCTCCCGATCTGCGGATCGAGGCGCACACCGAGCCGGTGGCCGACTCCGCCGCCCGGCTGCACGCCCTGCTCGCCGAGAGGGGACTGGCGTGACGACCTCGGCCGAACCGACCACCGGGCCCGCGGCCGCGCCGGACCGGACCGCCGACGCGGCCGGCACGTCCTTCGCGCTGAGTCATCTGGACGTTTTGGAGTCGGAGGCGGTGCATGTCTTCCGGGAGGTGGCGGGTGAGTTCGAGCGGCCGGTGATCTTGTTCTCCGGTGGCAAGGACTCCATCGTGATGCTGCATCTGGCGCTGAAGGCGTTCGCTCCGGCGCCGGTGCCGTTCGCGTTGCTGCACGTGGACACCGGCCACAACTTTCCCGAGGTGATCGACTACCGCGACCGGGTGGTGGCCGGGCACCGGCTGCGCCTGCACGTGGCCTCGGTGCAGGAGTTCATCGACCGCGGGGAGCTGCGCGAGCGGGCGGACGGCACCCGCAATCCGCTGCAGACCGTGCCGCTGCTGCACGCCATCGCGGCCAACCGCTTCGACGCGGTGTTCGGCGGCGGGCGGCGCGACGAGGAGAAGGCCCGGGCCAAGGAGCGGGTGTTCTCCCTGCGTGACGAGTTCGGCGGCTGGGATCCGCGCCGTCAGCGCCCGGAGCTGTGGCAGCTGTACAACGGCCGTCACGCCCCGGGTGAGCATGTGCGGGTCTTCCCGCTGTCGAACTGGACGGAGCTGGATGTGTGGCAGTACATCGGGCGGGAGGGGATCGAGCTGCCGGCCATCTACTACGCCCACACCCGTGCGGTCTTCCGCCGGGACGGGATGTGGCTGGCGCCGGGCGGGTGGGGCGGCCCGCGGGAGGGTGAGACGGTGCGGGAGCGCCGGGTGCGGTACCGCACCGTCGGTGACATGTCCTGTACCGGGGCGGTGGACTCCGACGCCGCCACCATCGAGGAGGTCATCGCGGAGATCGCGGCCTCCCGGCTGACCGAGCGGGGCGCGACCCGGGCCGACGACAAGCTGTCGGAGGCCGCCATGGAGGACCGCAAGCGCGAAGGGTACTTCTGAGCGATGACCACCACTTCCACCACCACCCCCGCAACCACCCCCGCAACCACCGCCGGGGCGGCCGGGCTGCTGCGGGAGACCTCGCTGCTGCGTTTCGCCACCGCCGGTTCGGTCGACGACGGCAAGTCCACCCTGGTCGGGCGGCTGCTGCACGACTCCAAATCGGTCCTGGCCGACCAGCTGGAGGCCGTCGAGCACGCCTCCCGCAACCGCGGCGCCGCCGGCCCGGACCTGGCGCTGCTGACCGACGGACTGCGCGCCGAACGCGAGCAGGGCATCACCATCGACGTGGCCTACCGCTACTTCGCCACCCCGCGCCGCCGGTTCATCCTGGCCGACACCCCCGGCCACGTGCAGTACACCCGCAACATGGTCACCGGCGCCTCCACCGCCGACCTGGCCCTGGTCCTGGTCGACGCCCGCAACGGCATCGTGGAACAGACCCGCCGCCACGCCGCGGTCGCCGCCCTGCTGCGGGTGCCGCACGTGACGCTGGTCGTCAACAAGATGGACCTGACCGGCTACGCCGAGCCCGTCTTCGCGGCCATCGCCGAGCAGTTCACCGCCTACGCCGCCTCGCTGGGCGTGCCGGAGGTCACCGCGATCCCGATCTCGGCGCTGGCCGGCGACAACGTGGTCACCCCCTCCGGGCACATGGACTGGTACAGCGGCCCCACCGTGCTCGAACACCTGGAGACCGTCGAGGTCGACCACGCCCCGGCCGCGGACGTGGCCCGCCTGCCCGTGCAGTACGTCATCCGCCCGCAGACCGCCGAGCACCCCGACTACCGCGGCTACGCCGGCCAGCTCGCCTCCGGCGTGCTGCGCGTGGGCCAGCCGGTGACGGTGCTGCCCTCCGGCCGCACCTCGGTGATCGAGGCCATCGACACGCTCGGCCGGCCGGCCCGGGCCGCCTGGGCACCGCAGTCGGTCACCGTCCGCCTGACCGACGACCTCGACGTCTCCCGCGGCGACCTGATCGCCCCGGCCGACGACGCCCCCACCCCCACCCGGGACATCACCGCCACCGTCTGCCACCTGCACGACACCCCGCTGCGGGCCGGCCGGCGGGTACTGCTCAAACACACCACCCGCACCGTCAAGGCGATCGTCCAGGAGATCGGCTCCCGGCTGACCCTGGACGACCTCTCCCCCCACCCCGAACCGGGCGAGCTGGCCGCCAACGACATCGGCCGGATCGTGGTCCGCACCGCCGAACCACTGCCACTGGACCCCTACACCCGCTCCCGCCGCACCGGCTCCTTCCTGCTCATCGACCCCGCCGACGGCGCCACCCTCACCGCCGGCATGTCCGGCGACGCCTTCACCGGAGCCGACGGGGCGGCGCACGCAGCCGGGAACGACACCCCACAGGAGGACGGATGGGACTTCTGAGCACTGCGGGCACCACCGTGCAGGACGCCTTCACCACCTTCGACCACACCGGCGGCCGGATCGGCAGCGGTGTCCGGGGCAGCGGGCAGGGCGGGCTGGCGGGACGCCAC
This sequence comes from Streptomyces shinuiensis, assembly GCF_043660855.1. NCBI lineage: Bacteria > Bacillati > Actinomycetota > Actinomycetes > Kitasatosporales > Streptomycetaceae > Streptomyces > Streptomyces shinuiensis. Next base: position 41,230 of record NZ_JBIHML010000006.1, read on the forward strand.
CGGTGACGCCCGGTACCCGGTCGCACGACCCGCACCTCCGGCACGTCCAGCGCGACCCGTACGGCCGGCGCTTCGGGGACGTCCCGTACGCCCCCGAAGCGCGGCACGTCCCCGCCGCACACGCCGGCTCCCCCCTGCCGTAGCCGCCCGAACAGGGTGGCGAACCACGAGAGGACCCCGCTGTGTCCACCGAACTCGCCACCCCTGTCCCGGTGCCGTCCGCCGCCGGGGCCGGGGCCGGGCAGGCCTCCCCGTACGCGGTGCGGCTCGACCGTGTCTCGAAGTCCTTCGGCACCTCCCCCCACACCCGCCAGCAGGTGCTGGACACCATCGACCTGACGGCGGCCCCCGGCGAGTTCGTCTGCCTGCTGGGCGCCTCCGGCTGCGGCAAGTCCACCCTCCTGAACCTGGTGGCCGGCCTGGACCACCCCACCTCCGGCCAGGTACGGGTACCGCACGGCCGGCCCGCCCTGATGTTCCAGGACCACGCCCTCTTCCCCTGGCTGAGCGCCGGCCGCAACATCGAACTCGCCCTGAAACTGGCCGGAACCCCCCGGACCGAACGACGCACCCGGGCCGAGGAACTGCTGCGGCTGGTCCGGCTGCCGGACGCGTACGGCAAACGGGTCCACCAGCTCTCCGGCGGAATGCGCCAGCGCGTGGCCCTGGCCCGCTCCCTGGCCCAGGGCAGCCGGGTACTGCTGATGGACGAACCCTTCGCCGCGCTGGACGCCATCACCCGCGACCTGCTCCACGAGGAACTGACCCGCGTGTGGCGCGAACGGGAACTGACCGTGCTGTTCGTCACCCACAACGTACGCGAGGCGGTACGGCTCGGCCGGCGCGTCGTACTGCTGTCCTCCCGCCCCGGACGCGTGGCACACCAGTGGGACGTGGCCATCCCCCACCCCCGCCGCATCGAGGACACCGCCGTCACCTCCCTCGCCCGGGAGATCACCGGCCACCTGCACGAGGAGATCGTCCGCCATGCCCGCCACTGACACCGAGGACCCCCGGCGGCACCCCGGACACGAGCCCCCGGGGCACAGCACCGGCCGGGCCCCGGAACGGACCGCGGACGGCCCCGGCAACACCGGCGGCCCCAGCGGCACCGGCGAGATGGCGTCCGGCCTGGACGCCCTGGAGTCCCCCGCCTCCGCCACCGCCGCCACCTCACGCCGGATACTGGCCAAGGCCGCGCCGCCGCTGGCCGCCGCCGCCCTGGTCCTGGCCCTGTGGCAGACGGCCCACACCCTGACCTGGTCGGCGACCCTGCCCGCCCCCGCCGCCGTATGGGGCGAACTGGCCGGCACCTGGGCGGACGGCACCCTGCCCCCCGCCCTCGGCCACAGCCTGCTGCGCTGCCTGACCGGCTTCGCCGCCTCCGCCGCCCTCGGCGTCCCCCTGGGGCTGCTGCTCACCCGGGTCGCGCCGCTGCGCACGGTCGTGGGCCCCATCCTGTCCGCCGTGCAATCCCTGCCGGCCGCCGCCCTGGTACCGGTCGCGGTGATCGCCCTGGGCAACTCCGAGGCCGCCGTCTACACCGTGGTCCTCCTCGGCGCGGTCCCCTCCATCACCGCCGGCGTCACCGCCGCCGTCGACCGGATCCCCCCACTACTGCTGCGCGCCGGCCGCTCCATGGGCGCCGGCGGCCTGCCCGGCACCGTCCACATCCTCCTCCCCGCCGCACTGCCCGGCCTCGTCACCGCCCTGCGACAGGGCTGGACCTTCGGCTGGCGCGCCCTGATGACGGCCGAACTCATCACCGCCACCCCCCTGCCCGGCATCGGCCGGATCCTGGACGCGGGCCGGCAGGACGGTGAGCTGAGCCTGGTACTGGCCTCGGTGATGCTCATCCTGGCGGTCGGCGTGGCCGTGGAAACAACACTGTTCTCCCCCGTGGAACGCCGCGTCCTGCACAACCGCGGCCTGGCACCGACAACCGGACAATGAGCAACCCGGGCCCACACGAGAAACCGTGCACACCCCCCACACCCCGCTGGTCACCGCACACGGCAGCCCCGGGCTACGGGTCCGGGAGGTGCACCGCCACCGCGTCGCCCCCGGGAAGCCGCCCCGGTCCGCGGGTTGAGGGCCTCGGGCCGTCGTCCTTCGCCGCCGGACCGAGGAGAAGTACGGTCGGGGCGGCCGGTCCCGCCACTCGGACCTCGCACGAGTGCGGCCGACGGTCCCCTCCAGCGATATTCGACGGCTTGCCCATTTCCCCTTGAGGCGCTTCGCGCAAGGTGGCGATGGACGGTTCGCCGACGGAGTGGAGACTGACATGCGGCCGAGGCCCGGGCCCGCGGTGAGAGCCATGGGGAAGAGCCTCGGCACGGGTTTCATGTGGACGGGATTCGCGTGGACCGGGATACATCCGCACCACACATGGACGGATTACGGGATCCCACCCGCCGAACAGCCCTGTCCGCCGCCCACACCGGAGGAGGAGCCCACCCGGTGGACGTCACCGGGTGAGCATCCGTGAAAGGCACGGCACGCCGCCCGGGCGGCTGCCGGACGCACCGCGCCCCCGCCGTCGTGCCGGGGACCACGATCCCGGTCCGGCCACCGTGCCGCGGCACGGCTCGCGTCGACCGCGGGCCCGGCTCCTTACCCGTCCGCGCGCCATCGACAGGGCATGACCGAAGATAAGGAGACCAGGGTGACCACCACCGGGTCGGCCGCTGCTCATTTCCCCGTGCAGAAGCGACGCATACTCAAGCTGTTCCGTCCGTACCGCAAGAATCTGCTCTGCGTCGCGTTCCTGGTCGTGGGCTCTTCCCTGGTCTCCCTCGTCAACCCCTTCCTGATCCGCGAGATCATCGACGTGGCGCTGCCACAGGGCAGGACCGGACTGCTGTCGCTGCTCGCCCTGGGAATGGTCGTCGTCTCGATCGCCACCAGTTCGTTCAACGTGTGGCAGACCTACCTGTCCGCCAAGGTCGGCCAGCTCGTCATGCACGATCTGCGCACCGCCGTGTACTCCCACCTCCAGCGCATGTCCCTGGCCTTCTTCACCCGGACCCGTACCGGTGAGGTCCAGTCGCGCATCGCCAACGACATCGGCGGGATGCAGGTGACCGTGACGACCACCGCCACGGCGCTGGTGTCGGACGTGACGACCGTCATCGCCACGGTCACCGCCATGCTCCTGCTCGACTGGCGGCTCACGCTGGCGTCACTGATCGTCCTCCCGGGCTTCGTCTGGGTGAGCCGGCACGTCGGAGACATGCTCCGCGTCGTCACCCGTGCCCGGCAGCGCCAGTTCGCCGACCTGTCGTCGAACGTGCAGGAGTCGCTGTCGGTCAGCGGGATCATGCTCGGCCACACCATGGGCCGTTCGCGCTCGCTGAGCGACACGTTCGCCGAGCAGTCCCGCAAGCTCACCGACATCGAGGTACGTGCGAGCACGGCGGGCCTGTGGTACCAGTCCACGATCTGGGTCGTCATGGCCGCCATGCCCGCGGTGATCTACTGGGTGGCGGGAATGAACTCGAGCGGCGGCCGCATGTCCATCTCCATCGGCGCCCTGGTCGCCTTCGCCACCCTCCAGCAGGTCCTGTACCGGCCGGCCCAGCGGCTCTTGACCATCGGTCTGGACATCCAGAGTTCACTCGAACTGTTCGGGCGCGTCTTCGAGTACCTCGACATGCCCGTCGACATCGCCGAGCCGGAGCGGCCCGTCGCGCCGGAGCGCCTGCGGGGCGAGGTGCGCATGCGGGGGGTCGGCTTCTCCTACGCGGGTGCGGAGCGACCGACGCTGGAAGGCGTCGACCTGACCGTCCCCGCCGGGTGCAGCCTCGCCGTCGTCGGGGAGACCGGCTCGGGCAAGACCACGCTGAGCTACCTCATCCCGCGTCTGTACGACGCGACGTCCGGCGTCGTCACGATCGACGGCGTCGACGTGCGCGACCTGTCGTTCGAAACGCTCGCCGCCGCCGTCGGCGTCGTCTCCCAGGAGACCTACCTGTTCCACGCGTCGGTCGCCGACAACCTCCGGTTCGCCAAGCCCGACGCGACCGACGAGGAACTGGTCGCGGCGGCGCGGGTCGCGCACATCCACGACTACCTGATGTCCTTGCCCGGCGGCTACGACACGGTGGTCGGTGAGCGCGGGTACCGGTTCTCCGGCGGGGAGAAGCAGCGGCTGGCCATCGCCCGCGCCATCCTGCGCGACCCGCCCATCCTGGTGCTCGACGAGGCCACCAGCGCCCTGGACACCCGAACCGAGCAGGCCGTGCAGAAGGCCGTCGACGCGGCGAGCGCGGGCCGCACCACCATCACGGTCGCCCACCGGCTGTCGACCGTCCGTGAGGCCGACGAGATCATCGTGCTGGAGCGGGGCAGGATCGTCGAGCGCGGCACCCACGACGAGCTGCTCGGTCTCGGCGGCCGCTACGCCACGCTCGTCCGCCGGGACACCGAGGCGGCGGTCGTGTAGGGCGCGGCCGCGCCGGAGGACGTGCAGGCCCGGGGCGCGAGGGGGCCGGGCCGGGAACCGGCTCCTTTGTGGTGAAGCGGACCTCAAGCCCTTCTGGAGTGGCACTCCCTAACATCCGGCGAGTGGACACTGCATCTGCCGAAATACCAGAACCATCCGGGCTCAACCGTCGCACGCTGCTGCGGGGCGGCGCCGTCGCCGGCCTGGGCGTACTCATGTCATCGGCCCCCGCCTTCGCCGCGCCGGGGCAAGGGGCCCCCGGCGGGCCCGAGCCGTCGGCGGACGGACTGAAGCTGACCAAGTTCAAGGACCCGCTGCGCGAGCCGCCCGTGCTCCGTCCCCGCGGCCACGGCCGCCATGAAGAGCTGACCGTGCGCATGCGCACCGCCGACGTCACCCTGCACTCGGAGCTCCCGCCGGTGCCGATGTGGACCTACGAGGGCGTCTATCCGGGTCCGACGATCGAGACGGTCCGCGGCCGCAGGCTCCGGGTCGCCTGGGAGAACCACCTGACGGGGAACATCCCGGTCACCGCCGTCGACTTCGGCATGCCCGGCGGCCCGTCCCGCGATCCGCTCACCAACTACCCCGGCACGGAGGGCTGCCAGGAGGTCCCCGGGGTGGCCGGCCTGGAGCCGTGGGCCGCGGTGCACCTGCACGGCATGCTGACCGGCGGCGGCAACGACGGCTGGATGGAGAACCTCGTCGCTCCCGGCGACGTACAGCTGTCGGCGTACCCGAACGACCAGGCCGCGACGACGCTCTGGTACCACGACCACACCCACCACGTCAGCCGCTTCAGCGTGTACGCCGGTCTCGCGGGCATGTTCGTCTCCCGCAACGCGGAGGAGCGGGCGCTGGACCTTCCCAAGGGCAGGCACGAGGTGCCGCTGATCCTCAGCGACCGCAACTTCGGGCTGGACGCGTCGGGTGCCCTGACCGGCCGGCTGGTCCACAAGGTGGAGATGGTCGGGCAGCGCCTCATGCGTGCGCACGCGGCCCCCTACACCCTGGTCAACGGCGTGATCTGGCCCTATCTGGAGGTCGACCCGCGCTGGTACCGGTTCCGGATCGTCAACACGGCGAACTCCCGTATCTACCGGCTGATGCTGCTGGCCGACGGCCGGCCCGTCCCCGGGGCGCTCCAGGTGATCGGCACCGACCAGGGCCTGATCGGCAAGCCGCTGCCGGTCGACGGGGCGCTCAACCTCTCCTCCGGTGAACGCGCCGACGTGCTGGTCGACTTCAGCGCGTTCCGCGGTCAGTCGCTCAAGCTGGTCAACACGATGGAGGGCGTCACGCCCGGCGAGTCCAGCAAGCGCCACGACCTGCTGGAGCCCGACGTGATGCAGTTCCGGGTGGCCGATCGCAGGCCCTCCACCCGGTTCACGCTGCCCGAGGTCGTCTCACCCACCTTCGAGCGGTCCACCCACCACGACGTGCCGCACGACCGCGCCCCCCGGTGGGTGGTACTGGTCGGTCCCGGCTCGGCCAACGTGCCCGAGCTCTGGGAGATGGAGGAGACCGACGCGGAGGGAATCACGTTCCCCGCCGCCGGGATCGTCCAGGTGCAGGACGCCGAGGGCACCGTCACGACGCTGCGCAGGACGGCCATGCACTACGGCGACGGCAACACGTTCACCGCGGCGCACGACGGGGTGGAGATCTGGAAGTACCTCAACCTCGCCGCAGCCCCCCACCCCATGCACATTCACCTGGCCCACTTCCAGGTGCTGTCCCGCGAGAGCTACGACGTGACCGGTTTCGACCGTTTGGTCCGTGGCTCGGCCAGGCCGATCGCGTTCAAGGCGACGGCGGAGCTCGAACCGCACGAACTCGGGGAGAAGGACACCATCAGGGTGGGGACGGCCGGTCAGATCAGGCCCGGTCCGGACGGCACACCGGGCGAGCTGGTCACCGTGGCCGTCCGCTTCCCCGTGGTCGGCAGGGGTGTGCACCACTGCCACATGCTGGAGCACGAGCAGCACATGGTGCGTCCCTTCGTGGTCAGCCCGGCCGCCCATCTGCACATGGGTGGCCACCACTGAGGAAACGACGAGTGCCCGCGGCGCTGGTCGGCGCGGGCACTCGGGGCGAAGTCCGGGACGCCGCATGCGGCGCCCACGGGTTCGCGGTCGGCGCGGCGGTCGGCCGGATCCGCGGCGCGCCCGCCGCCGGGCCGCCTCGTACGGCGTGGCGCTCACCCCCGGCCCGGGACGCACACGGGCACGGGCGGGCCGGGGACCCGCCGGCCCCGGCTGTCGTTCAGGCGGCCTTGCGGACGATCTCCACGGATTCGGAGTTCAGGAGGGCCTGGACGGCGGACTCGCCGCCGGCGACGTCCAGGTTCATTTCGTGGAGGCGGTCGATGACGGACTGGACGACCTTTTCCGACTGAGTCTTCTCCGAGCCCTCCCAGACCAGCTCCGGGAAAACCGTCAGATAGACCTTGTCGTTTCCCTGGGTGAAGATATTCACTTCCATGACGTCGCGGAGGGCCATCCGGGCGTTGTAGATCAGATTGTTCATGCGTGCCACCGACTTTCGATGTCCGTTTTTCTGGGGCTTCCTCGCCACACGTGCAGACCTCATGATGGTCAGCGGCCAAGGGCTGCGCAACGAGGTCCGGAGCGCACCCTGTTCAACTGCGGGAAATCCGCGATTGAACAGGGTTGCCAATTGAAGTTGTTTGACAGGAAAAGGGTGCGTTGCGGACCATCAGTACTGTTCGCAAATGCTTTAGGCCGCGTCCCTCGAAAGCATTCGGAGTGCCATGAAAATCCTGTTCATAACCACGGGCAGCCAGGCCACCTACTATGCCGCTGCTCCGCTGGCGACGGCCGCGCGGAACGCGGGCCACCAAGTCATGCTGGCCGCCCACGAGCCGTGGGTGGAGACCGCGGAGGCCATCGGCCTCCCCACCTTCTGCTTCACCGTCGATCCGATCCGGCACTTCATGCGGATCAGCAACCCGGGCAAGGGTCTGCGGTTCCCCCGCGAGCTGGGGGACGAGGAGATGTTCGGCCAGGGCCGAGGCTTCGCGCAGATGGGTCTGGCCGGGGTGAAGTCCCTCCTTGAGCTGGCGAAGGACTGGACCCCGGACGTGGTCGTCGGCAGCTCGCAGAGCTACGCGGCGATGCTGCTCGCCGCCCACCTGAAGGTCCCGTACGTGCGCCAGGTCGAGTACCTGGGGATCCCCCTCACCGGTATCGACCCGGGCGCCGAGGAGGAGCTCCGGCCGGAGCTGGAACGTCTGGGAGTGGACGGGCTGCTCAAGCCCGACCTGCTCCTCGACTCGACCCCCCCGTCGCTGCGGCCGGCCCACGACCCGGTCGCGCAGCCGCTGCGCTGGATCCCCAGCAACCCGCAGCGTCGGCTCGAGCGCTGGATGTACACCCGCCCCGAGGGGCGGCGCCGCGTACTGATCACCTCGGGTTTCCGCAGCCTGATGTTCCGCGACCCGGGCTGGTCCATGCCGCTGCTGGTGAGCGAGCTGGACAAGCTGGGGGCCGAGGTGCTGATCGCGGCGTCCCCCGGTGCCGCCGAGCGGTTCGGCTCGGAGCTGGGCGACGCGCGCGTCGGCTGGATCCCGATCGACGTCACCGCCGCCACCTGTGACCTGGCGGTCCACCACGGCGGCGCGACCACCGCCACGACCCTCATGGCCAACGGCGTGCCGCAGCTGATCATCCCCGAGAACCCGCCGGAGTTCCCCCCGAACTACCACCGGGAGGCCATCGCCGGCGCCATCAGCGGCTTCGGCGCCGGCAAGACACTGTGGCCGCAGGCGCAGGAGCCCGACAAGGCTCCGGGCGAAGTGATCGCCGCCGCCTGCCGGGAACTGCTGGAGAACCCGGGCTACACCGAGCGGATGCAGTTCCTCGCCAAGGAGATCTCGACGCTCCCCACGCCCGCCGAGATCGTGCCCAAGCTGGAGGCGCTGGCCTGACCCCCGGGCAGGCACGTCCGCCGGCAACGCGGACCGCCCTGAGACCGCGGAGACCTCCTCCGTCGGTTTCAGGGCGGTTCGCGTTGCCGGGGCCGGCCGGGCCTCCGGCCGGTACCGCTGCCGGTCAGCGGGCGGCGAGGGCTTCCACCTCGCGCAGCACCTCGGCGGGGGTCGGCAGCGCCGCGGCCTCCGCGGCGAGGGCCCGTGCCCGCTCGGCGTACCGGGGGTCCGAGAGAACCTCCCGGCAGCCCGCGGCGATCACCTCGTCCGGGTCCTGGCCCGCCTCCGGCCGGTGCCGGTCCACCATCACGGCGGCGCCGAAGCCGCTGACGGCCTCCGCGACGGCCTTGCCGTAGCCGTTGTCGGGGACGATCAGCTGGGGCACGCCCGCGTTGATCAACGTCATGGCGGTGGTCGCGCCGCCGTGGTGGACCGCCAGGTCACAGGTGGGAGCGGCCACGTCCAGGGGAATCCAGCCGATGCGTACGTCACCCAGCTCCGGGCCGAACCGCTCGGCGGCCTCGGGGAGCGCCGCGATCAGCACCTCGGCCCCCGTTCCGGTCAGTTCGTCCACCAGCCTGCGCAGCGAGCTGCCGGGGGTGTCGAGCACGAGGTTGCGGGTCCCCGCCGTGACCAGCACCCGGCGGCGCCCCTCGGGGCGGGTGTACATCCACGGCTCGATCCGGCTCTGGCGCACCCGGGGGACCCAGCGCATCGCCCGCCCGGCGGGGGCGTCGGGCGGGCGCAGGGACGGCGGGCACAGGTCGATGAAGAGATCGGGAGCCGGCAGCTCGGTCACGTTGAGGCGCTCCAGCTCCGGCTGGAGCTCCGCCACCGCCGTGCGGTCCCGGCGCGCCATCGGGGCGATGTGCCATATGTGACGGACGTAGGGGACCTTCAGCCGGGCGGCGAGCACCCGGGGGACGTGGGACAGGCCGCCGACGACCAGGTCGGGGGCCCAGTGCCGGGTCAGTTCCAGCAGGGCGTCGAGGCGGACGGCGGCCGTCATGGCGTCCTGGCCGTAGCGCATGCGCTCGGGGGTGATGCACACCGCGGGGAGCCCGACGGACTGCGCGGCCGCCATCAGCGGTTCGTCGGCGGCCAGCAGGATCTCGTGGCCCGCGTTGCGCGCGGCCGCGGCGAGGGGGGCGACACCGAAGACAGCCGCCTGGCTGCCGCCGACGGTGAACAAGAGTCTCATTGGCTGTTGCACTTCTTCCGGTGAGGAGGTGATTTCGGCGCTGCGGTGTCCCGTTCGGCCTCAGCCGGCCCGGGCCAGTTCCATGACGTACTGGCCGTAGGAGGAGTGGGCGAGGCGGCTTCCGAGCCGGTAGCAGGACTCCTGGTCGATGTACCCCATGCGCCAGGCGATCTCCTCGAGGCAGGCGATGCGCACACCCTGGCGGTGTTCCAGGACCTGGACGTAGTCACCGGCCTCCATGAGCGCGTCGTGGGTTCCGGTGTCCAGCCAGACGAAACCGCGGCCGAGCGGGACCAGCCTGGCCTCGCCCCGCTCCAGGTAGACGCGGTTGAGGTCGGTGATCTCCAGCTCGCCGCGCTCCGAGGGCCGCAGTCGCCGCGCGATGTCGACGACCTGGTTGTCGTAGAGGTACAACCCGGTGATCGCCATGTTGCTCTGCGGACGCGCGGGCTTCTCCTCGAGGGCGACGAGTCTGCCCTGTGCGTCGACCGTGCCGACGCCGTAGCGTTCGGGATCGCGCACCGGGTAGCCGAACAGGACGCAGCCCTTGATGTTGTGCGAGGCACGCTGGAGCAAGGGGCCGAACTCGTATCCGTGGAAGATGTTGTCACCCAGCACCAGGGCGACGGAGTCGTCACCGATGTGGTCCGCGGAGACCAGGAACGCGTCGGCGAGCCCCCGGGGCTTGTCCTGCTCCGCGTAGGTCAGGGAGATGCCGAGCCAGGAGCCGTCGCCCAGCAGCCGACGGAACATCTCCTTGTCGTCGGGGGTGGTGATGATCTCGATCTCGGTTATCCCCGCCAGCATCAGGGCCGACAGCGGATAGTAAATCATCGGTTTGTCGTAGACCGGGAGCATTTGCTTCGAGACGCCGAGGGTGATCGGGTGGAGTCTCGTGCCATTGCCGCCGGCCAGGATGATTCCCTTCACCGTGGCACCTCCTCAGTGGCTTCGTGCCAATTAGGTGATGTCCGCACTCTATATCCGGACAACACCCGGCCGAAAGCCTCCTCCAATCCACGGTCCGCGAATACCCTGAATGTTGACAAACGCGGGTCGTTTTATCCAGGCTGACACCATACTGGTTCAGGCATGCGAATTCCTATCGTCGTTTAGGTGGACCTGTGAGCATCGAAGATCTGACGCCCGTTCCCGAACCCGAGCAAAGGGTTGGTATCGGCATCATCGGGTGCGCCGACATCGCCGTACGGCGGGCCCTCCCGGCGATCCGGGAGTCGGCGTTCCGGCTGGTGGCGGTCGCCAGCCGATCCCGGGAGAAGGCCGAGGGCGTCGCGGCCGCTCATGGTTGTGCGGCCGCCGCGGGTTACGAGCGGCTCCTGGAGCTGCCCGGCATCGACGCGGTTTACATCCCCCTGCCGAACAGCGAGCACGCCACATGGGCGCGCCGGGCGCTGGAGGCGGGAAAACACGTCCTGATCGAGAAGCCCGCGGTGCCCGGCGAGGAGACCGCCCGGGCCCTCGTCACGCTCGCCGAAGAGCGCGGATTGCTCATCATGGAGAACTTCGCGTTCCTCCGGCACCCCCAGCACGACCTGGCGCAGTCCCTCGTGGCCGACGGAGCGATCGGGGAACTGCGCTCCTACAACGGTGTGTTCGGTATTCCGCCGACCGACCCGCGCGGGATCAAGTACCAGGCGGACCTCGGTGGCGGGGCGCTGTGGGAGGTCGGCTGCTATCCGGTGCGCGCGGCCCAGGAGTACCTCAGGTCCTCGCCGCAGGTCCTGGGAGCCGGCCTGAAGTTCGATCCCGGCCTGGGCGTGGACATCTCCGGAGTGGCGCTGCTGCGCGACGACGACGGCGTCACCGCGAACTGCTCGTTCGGCCTGTCCCACAGCTACCGGTCGACCTACGACCTCTGGGGGAACGAGGGGCGGCTGGTCCTGGAATGGGCGTTCACGCCCTCGCACAGTGCCCGCCCGGTACTGCGCCTGCAGCAGAAGGACCGGGAGACCAGGATCCTCGCCCCGGCGTCGGACCAGTTCCTCGGGGTGTTCACCGCGTTCCACGACGCCGTGCGCGACCCGGCGGCACGGGCGGCGCACCACCACGAACTGGTGCGGCAGGCCGGGCTGATGGCCCGGATCCGCGCGCACGCCCTCGGCGGGGAGTCCCGGTGAGCGGGAACGGGTGAGCGGGAACGGGTGAGGCACCGCGGGAACGACGGCGGTCGGCGTCCGCGGACGCCGACCGCCGTCGTTCCCGCACCGGGCCCGGCCCCGGACACGCGGTCATCCGCCGCGGTGCCCGGCCGGGCCGTTCGGCACGAGGGGCCGGCGCGGCGGGCACTGGTCATAGGTGGGCAGGAGGCCGGCGGCCGCCGCCTCGGCCAGGGTGGGAGCCGCGGCGTCCTTGTCCGAGCGGATCGGCGGTTCCTTCAGCTCCCACGGCAGGGCGAGTTCCGGATCGAGCGCGTCGACGTCGATCATGGTCCCCGGCACGTACTCCTGGGAGCAGAGGTAGCTCATGCAGGTGTCGTCCGTGAGGGCGAGGAACGCGTGGCCGATCCCGTCGGGCAGGTACACGGCCGTCCCCGTCTCCGGGCTCTGGTAGGTGACGTCGTAGTGGCCGAACGTCGGCGAACCCACACGGATGTCGACGGCGATGTCGAGCGCGCTGCCCCGCACGCAGGTGACGAACTTCGCCTGCCCGGGCGGAACCCTGGTTCCGTGGATGCCCCGGAGGGTGTTCCGCCTGGACACCGAGAAGTTGACCTGGCGGACCGCGAACTCCCAGCCGCTGTCGGCCAGCAGAGCGCTGGTCTTCACCGACTCGAAGAAGAACCCCCGTCGGTCGCTCAGGGGCTCGGGTTCGACGCGGTACGCGCCGGGGATCGTCATTTCCGAGATCAGCACCGAACGCTCCTCGCCGTCTCAGTCCGCGGCGGCCGGACCGGCTCCGGCCGCCAGGGCGACCCGCCGGCGCATGGACGCGCTGTCGTTGGCGTGCGGGAACTCCTCCCGGGGGACGTCGGCCCCGAGGAAGGCGCACAGCGGTTCCCACCCCTGCTCCACGTCGTAGACGAGGACGTTGTCCGCTCCCAGGGTGCGCACGACCTCCTCGTTGTGCCGGTGGTAGACCTCGATGGCGTGGTCCTTGTCGGAGAACCGGCCGCCGAACAGGCCGTCCCAGACCATGGTGCTGGTGATGCGGAACAGCCGGGCCTGCGGGGATCCGGGCTCCGGCGGGTTCTGCATGCTCCGGAGGGCGAACTGGTACAGCGTGTCGTGGGTGCTCCGGTACCAGCTCTCGGCGTCGCGCACCGTGAGGACCATCTTGGCCTCGGGAAACGCCTCGCTGATCTGCTGGTAGTAGAGGGCGCAGGGACCGTCCACCGCGGAGCGGTAACCGTCGAACACCGCCGCCCAGTCGGGGCGCTCCCCGTCGCAGACGATCTTCTCCCACGGCTCGAGTCGTCCCGCGTCGCCCACGATGTCGAACATGTGGAAGGAGGGGCCGAGACCGAGCCGGTCCAGGGCCACCTTCAGGGATGTCGTGCCGGTCCTGCCCAGGCCGGCGTTGATGAGCTTCAGCACGGTGCCGTGTCCCCTTCCTCAGCGCCAGGCCGCGGGTTCCTGGCGGGTGGTGACGTTCACCCGGTTCCAGAGGTTGACCAGGCCGATGTGCATGACCAGCGCGCCGAGCTGCTCGTCGTTGTAGTACTGGGAGGCCTCCCCCCAGATCTCGTCCGACGCCATGTCCTGCGGATCGGTCATCAAGGTGATGGCCTCCGCCATCTCCAGCGCGGCACGCTCGGCCTCGTCGAAGCAGGACTCGGTGCGCCAGGAGGCCACCAGCAGGAGGCGCTCGTCGACCTCCTGCGCCTTGTCCGGGAACGTGTAGGTACGGCCGTTGATCTCGCTGACGCGCAGCCGGACGAGATCGAGGGTCGTCTGCGGCACGCCGACCTTGCTGATGACCTCGGTCAGGTCGAGCAGGGGCTGCAGGGCGCCGGGAACGACCAGGGAGGGGTTTTCCATCCGTGGAGTCATCGAGTCTTCTCCTGTGCGATAAGCGTGTATTAATCACCGGGAAAAACATGCTGCTCAGCGTCCGAGCCATTCGCAAGAAACCGCTGTTCAACCGCGGACAGAGCGCAGATGAAACACCCGCGATCCGCGGTCCGCAATTCGCGCGGAATTACGTCGACTGCTTTTGGCGGCCTCTCGGCGAAGTCCGCTGCGACCACGAGCGGGCGGCCGGCCTTCTCGTACCCGGGGGCCGGTGTCGCGGGGCCGCCCGCCGGGCGTCAGACCGGGATCGCCTCGATGATCGAGATCGGCGCACCGGTGGGGACGGCCCTGGTGAGCTTGAAACCGGCCTTGGCGAACAGCTCGGTGTACTCGGCGAGCGTGCGCTCCTGGGCGCCGAGCATCAGCATCAGCCAGAGGTCGATGGTGTGGCCGATGTGCTTCTCGTTGTTCTCCGGGATCACGTACTCGATGACGAGCAGCTTGCCGTCGGGGGCGATCGCCTCGCGCGCGTTGCGCAGGGCCGTGACGGCGTCGGCCTCGGAGAAGTCGTGGATGATGTGCTTGAACAGGTAGGCGTCGCCGCCGGCCGGCAGCTTGTCGAGGTAGCCGCCGTGCTCGATCGTGAACCGGTCCGCCACTCCGGCCGCCTCGAAGAGCGCGGGCGAGTCCACGGTCGCGACCTGGGAGTCGTACAGGACGCCCTTGACGCCGGGCGCCTGCTTGAGGATGCCCGCCAGGAGGTTGCCCCGGCCCGCGATGACGTCCACGACCGTGCCGAAGCCGGAGAAGTCGTAGGCGGCCAGGATCGGGTCGGTCTCCGACGCCGAGAGGTCGCCGAACGCCCTGAAGAACACGCTCGCGTACTCGGGTTCGGCGTGGAAGAAGTCCAGCGCGCCCATGCCGCGGAGCTTCGGCAGGTTGGGCTCGCCGGTCTCCGCGGTGCTCAGCAGGTGCCCCCATTCCTCCCACAGCATGGGGTGGCTCATCAGCAGGGCGAAGCCGCGCATCGAGTCCGGTGCGTCCTCGCGGAGCTTGTCGGACAGCGGCGTGTGCTCGAACCGGCCGTCCGGGCGGACCGCGAACACCCCGTGGCCGCAGAGCGCGCGCAGGATGCGGTGGGTCGCCCTCGGGTCGGACCCGGTCCTGTTGGCGATGTCCTCGACGGACAGCGGTCCGGCGGCGAGGACGTCCGCAATGCCGAGCTTGGCCGCGACGGAAATCGCCTGGGTGATCACAGCACCCTGAATGAGATGGAGCAGCGCGTACGAGTCGGACTGGTCACGAACCTCGGGCAGCACGGACATGCCGTTCCTTTCAGAGCGCCTCTTTTCGTGGATTACAGACGATAGGCAGGCGCTTCTCGAACCCGCAACTCCGGCATTGACGCAATTGCCCGCCGAACGTTCAACCAGGGAATTTGAGCGGTTGAACGCGGCAATTCCAGTGCCGCTCCACCGGTAATCCGGCCCCGCTTGCCACATTGTTCCGGCTTCCGGCTTCCGGCCCCGAAAGACCGGGCGACCCGGCGGACGGGGGGCGGACAGCGCCGATCGCGATCCCACGGACACATCGAGGAGGCCCCGGTGCGGCACGGCACCCCGACCCCGGTGGATTTCTGGTTCGACCCGACCTGCCCCTGGGCGTGGCTGACCTCCCGCTGGATCCTCGAGGTCGCACGGCAGCGGCCCCTCGAGCTCCACTGGCACCTCATGAGCCTGACCGTGCTCAACGAGGGGCGCGCCGACCTGCCCGAGCGCTGGCACCGGGACCTGGCCGTGCGGCTGGAGCCGGTACGGGTCTGCGCCGCCGCCGAGCGGGAGCACGGCTCCGAGGTGCTGGGGCGGCTGTACACGGAGCTCGGCACCCGGTTCCATCTGGAGCAGGCCCCCAAGGAGCGGTCCACCTACGCGGCGGCCCTGGCCGCCGCCGGCCTCGACCCCTCCCTCGCCGACGCGGCCGGGTCCGACGCGTACGACAGCGCGGTGCGCGCCTCGCACCACGACGGCATCGGCCGCGTCGGCACCGACGTGGGAACGCCCGTCGTCGCCGTGGGGGACGTGGCGTTCTTCGGCCCGGTGGTCACCCCGGCCCCGCGCGGCGAGGCCGCGACGAAGCTCTGGGACGGCGTGCTCGCGGTGGCCGGGACCGACGGGTTCTTCGAGCTCAAGCGCACCCGTACCCGGGGCCCGGCCTTCACCTGAGATCCGCGGTCAGCGCCCCGCCCCGACCGCGGGAGCGGTCCAGTTGTCCCGCAGCCAGGCCTCCAGGGACACCAGGCCGGGCCTGTTCCGGCGCAGTTCGGCCAGGTCGGCACGGTAACCGTCCCGCTCGAACCAGTCGAACATGTTGGCGAGGTCGGGACGGGCCGCGCGCAGCGGCTCGATGGGCAACTGCTGGAAACGGGTCGGGACGCCGGACACGGCCTCGAACGCCGCGGCCATCTGCGGTCCGGTCAGCGCCTCACCGGCGATCTCGACCACCCGGCCCAGCCAGACGTCCGGGTTCTCGAAGGCGTCCGCGGCGAACACGCCGATGTCGCTCGACGCGATGAGCTGCACCGGGGTCGCGGGGTCCAGCCACATCGCCAGGACGAGTTCGCCCTCCACCGGGCGCGGGGCGATGTCGAGGAGGATGTCGTGGAACATGACCGGCCGCAGCACCGTCGTCGGCAGGTCGAGCGTCTGCAGGTACTGCTCGATCCTGAGCTTGCTCTCGAAGTGCGGGACACGGGTGTCCCGGTCCGCGCCGCCGACCGAGCTGTAGACGAAGTGCTTCACCCCGGCCCGGACCGCGGCGTCGGCGACCGCCCTGCCCTGCCGCTCCTCGGCCTCGACCCCGCCGGGCCCCCGGAAGGTCTGGACGCTGAACACCCCGTGGACGTCCTCCATCGCCGCCGACAGCGACGCCTCGTCGTCCATGTCACCGCGGACGAGGACCGCGCCCGCCTCCTGGAGCTCCCTCGCCTGCGCCTTGGCCGGGTCGCGGACCAGGGCATGCACGGTGTGGCCGCGCCGCAGCAGTTCGCGGGCCACCGCCCCGCCCTGCCGGCCGGTCCCGCCCAGTACCAGGATCGTTCCTTCAAGCGCCACTGTCTGTCTCCATGTCTCTCGCCCGCCGGGGTCCCGGCCGGCATGTGCGATCGGATGTGATGGCCGCGAGCGGGCGTGCCCCCTTTCGGGCCGGAACGCCGGTGTCGCCCTCAGCGGCGGCGCGCCACCGGCCTCGCCCGGGCCCCGGCGCGGCGTGGTGCCGCGGCGTCGCCTCCTCCTCCGCCGCGTCGGGGCGTTCGCGCTACCACGGGACGGGTCCCTCGTCCGCCAGGCACGCGCCGGACGGGCCGGTCTCGTCCAGCAGGGCGAGCCGGACCACGATCGCGGCCCCCTCGGCGGGGGTCCGGTGGCCGCGGTGGTGGTTGATGTCCGTGGCCACCACCCCGGGGAGGGCGGCGTTGACCTTGATCGGGGTCCCGCGCAGTTCCTTCGCGTACGCGACCGTGACCGCGTTCAGTGCTGTCTTCGAGGACTGGTAGGCGATCATGTTGACGCCCGCCAGCGGGGAGTCCGGATCCGAGTTCAGGGTCAGTGACCCCACGTGGCTGGACAGATTGACGACGCGGCCGGCCGGGGAGCGGCGCAGCAACGGGAGCATCGCGTGGGTCACGGTGACCGTGCCGAAGACATTGGTCTCGTAGACCTCCCGCAGGTCGGCGGCGGTCGCCTCGCCGGGCGTGCCGGTGAAGCCGCCCGCCGTGCCGGCGTTGTTCACCAGGATGTCCAGGCGTCCGTGCCGACGCTCGATCTCGCGGGCCGCCCCGGCCACGGAACCGGGGTCCGTCACGTCGAGCCGGAGCGGCGTCGCGGCGATGCCGTCGGCGGCCAGCGCGTCGGCGGCCTGCTTGCCGAGCACCTCGTCCCTCGCGCCGACGATGACGGTGATTCCCTGCTCACCGAGTTGCCGCGCGGTGGCGAAACCGATGCCCTTGTTGGCACCCGTGATGAGCGCGATCTTCTCGACCGTCACGTCCGCTTCCCTTCGTAATGGTGGATTCCGCCTCGGGCGCGCCGATTTTCCGGGGAGCTGATTGCGCATGCGTCCACCGCGGGGAGAAGCGAAACCCGAAGGCACCTCCGATATTGCTGCGGCGCGGACTCCGCACTCAAGTGTTCAATGCCGCGTTCAAGCATGCCGATTCACCGGTCGAACGCCCCGCCGGCGCTTGCGAATTTCAACTCGTTGCGGCCGGACATCGCGCTGAGTAGCTTCACCATGGCCAACTATTGCCACAGCGCAGAGGGCCTTAAGAAATGAAAACAACTGACGTCATAGTGGTCGGTGCGGGGCCGGTCGGCCTGATGCTGGCCGGAGAACTCCGCCTGGGCGGAGTGGACGTGGTCGTCTACGACAGGCTGCCCGCCGCGACCGGGGAATCCCGCGCTCTCGGCTTCAACAGGCGGGCTGCCGAGTCACTGGGACAGCGCGGGCTGCTCTCCCGCCTGGGGGAGTTCCGGTGGGGTCCCATGGGGCACTTCGGCGGGGTCCGCTTCGACCTCGGCATGCTCGACGAGGACCACAGCGGCGTGCTGGGCCTGTCCCAGGCCAGGACCGAGGAGGCGCTGGGCGGCTGGCTGGCCGAACTCGGCGTGCCGGTGCGCCGCGGCCACGAGGTGACCGGGCTGCGTGAGGTCCCCGAGGGCGTCGTGGTCTCCTTCACCGGTCCCGGCGGTCCCGGCGAGGAGAGCGCCGCCTACGTGGTCGGCTGCGACGGCGCGGGCAGCACCGTGCGTGCGATGGCCGGAATCCCGGCTCCCGGCTGGGAGGCCACCCGGGGCATGTACACCGCGGAGATCACCGGTGTCACCCTGCGCCCCCGGCCCATCGGCGAGCGTCTTCCCGGCGGCAGCATGGTGGTGTGCACCCCGCTGGGCGAGGGCCGCTACCGCGTGGTCATCCACGACCTGGCCCTGCCCGTCCGCCCGGACCCGGGCTCGCTGACGTTCGCGCAGGTCGCCGACGCGTGGCGGCGACTCACCGGCGAGTCGATCGACCACGCGGAACCACAGTGGCTGTGGGCCTGCGGCAACACCGCCGCACTGGCCGCCGAGTACCGGCGCGGCCGGGTGTTCCTGGCGGGCGACGCCGCGCACGAGATCCCGCCGCTGGCCGCCTGGGGGCTCAGTGCCGGACTGCAGGACGCGGTGAACCTCGGCTGGAAGCTGGCGGCGGCGGTCAGGGGCCGGGCCCCCGAGGGTCTGCTCGACACCTACCACGCCGAACGCCATCCGGTGGGGCGGGAGCTGATCCGCAACGCCCGTGCGGCGTCGAAGCTCTACCTCGGCGAGGACGCCATGGACCCGGTCCGCGAGTTCATGGGCGAACTGCTGGCCCACCGGGACACCGCCGAGTACGTGGCCGGCATCGTCAGCGGCCTCGGTGTCCGCTACGACCTGGGCAAGGGGGACCACCCGCTGCTCGGCCGGCGCATGCCGCCCGAGAGCGAACTCACCCTGCCCGACGGCACCCGCACCCGCGTCGCCGACCTCCTGCACACCGGACAGGGCCTCCTCATCACCACCGGGAACCCCACCGAACACCCCACCCGCGACCACACCGACCAGGTCGACGTCATCACCGGAACCTGGACCACCGACCCCGACCCCGCACTCGACACGGTCCTCGTCCGCCCCGACGGCTACGTCGCCTGGACCTCCCCCGGCAGCACCGACGACCTCACCCACGCCCTCGACCGCTGGTTCGGCACCGGCCGCGTCCCGCAGTCCGCCGACCGGTGATCCCGGCACTATCGACCGAAGAGGAGTGAACACATGGCCAGGGATGTCATCGTCGTGGGCGCGGGCCCGGTCGGACTGATGCTGGCGGGCGAACTCAGGCTCGGCGGCGTGGACGTCGTCGTCTACGAGAGGCTTCCCGCCCCGCCGCGGGAGTCGCGCGGCGCGAGCTTCACCAAACGCACCGCCGAGTGCTTCGACCAGCGGGGCCTGCTCGGCAGGCTCGGCGGTACCGAGCCCGCCGACAGCCACTTCGGCGGGGTGCCGATCGACCTGCGCGTTCTGGCGGAGGACCACCACGGGCACCGGGGGGTCCCGCAGTTCCGCACCGAGCGGATGCTGGAGGGCTGGGTGAGCGACCTCGGCGTGCCGATCCTGCGCGGCCACGAGGTGACCGCTTTCCGGCAGAACGACGACGGTG
This sequence comes from Streptomyces shinuiensis, assembly GCF_043660855.1. Taxonomy (NCBI): domain Bacteria; kingdom Bacillati; phylum Actinomycetota; class Actinomycetes; order Kitasatosporales; family Streptomycetaceae; genus Streptomyces; species Streptomyces shinuiensis. The sequence continues at coordinate 61,023 of NZ_JBIHML010000006.1, forward strand.
TCGTGGTGGCCGTCGACGGCCCCGACGGGCCCGGCGAGGAGAGCGCCGCCTACCTGGTCGGCTGCGACGGCGGACGCAGCACCGTCCGCAAACTGGCCGGGATCGGCTTCCCCGGCTCCGACGGCCGGCGCGGCTTCCTCACGGCCGACGTCACCGGGATCGACACACGCAGGCGGCGCATCGGCGAGGACCTGCCGGGCGGCAGCATGGTCATGGCGATGGACCTGGAGAACGGCGTCACCCGGGTCGTCGTCCACGAGGCCGGGACGCCGCCGCGCGACCGTGCCTCCCTGACCTACTCCGACCTGGCCGACGCCTGGCAGCGGCTCACCGGCGAGTCCATCCACCACGGGCAGTGCCGATGGATCAGCTGCTTCACCGACGCCTCGCGGGCCGCGGCCGAGTACCGGCGCGGCCGGGTGTTCCTGGCGGGCGACGCCGCGCACGTGCAGCCCCCGGCCATGGCTCAGGGACTGAGCGTGGGCGTCCAGGACGCGGTGAACCTCGGCTGGAAGCTGGCGGCGGCGGTCAGGGGCCGGGCCCCCGAGGGTCTGCTCGACACCTACCACGCCGAACGCCACCCCATCGGTGAGCAGTTGGCGCGCAACGCCCGTGCGGCGATCGAGCTGCGGCTGACCGGGGAGGACATGGACCCGGTCCGCGAGCTCATGGGCGAACTGCTGGCCCACCGGGACACCGCCGAGTACGTGGCCGGAATGCTGAGCAACCTCGGTGTCCGCTACGACCTGGGCAAGGGGGACCACCCGCTGCTCGGCCGGCGCATGCCGCCCGAGAGCGAACTCACCCTGCCCGACGGCACCCGCACCCGCGTCGCCGACCTCCTGCACACCGGACAGGGCCTCCTCATCACCACCGGGAACCCCACCGAACACCCCACCCGCGACCACACCGACCAGGTCGACGTCATCACCGGAACCTGGACCACCGACCCCGACCCCGCACTCGACACGGTCCTCGTCCGCCCCGACGGCTACGTCGCCTGGACCTCCCCCGGCAGCACCGACGACCTCACCCACGCCCTCGACCGCTGGTTCGGCACCGGCCACCGGCCCTCTAGGCGCTCTCGACCGGGGGGCCAAGGCCCCCGGCCAGACTGCCAGGACCTGTCTTGACGCCGAGCGCCGTCGACGAGACGGCCTCTACCGACACTAACCACGAAGGATCTGGTGGAATGGCTGGCACCGAACGGGATCAGGTGAGTGAAAAGCCCCATGTGGTCATCATCGGGGGTGGTATCGCGGGACTGGCGGCGGCGTTCCATCTCCGCAACGAGCCGGTCCGGGTGACGGTCCTGGAGGGATCATCCCGGCTCGGCGGGAAGCTGTCGGTCTCCGAAGTGGCGGGGGTCGCGGTCGACGAGGGTGCCGAGTCGCTGTACGCCAACCGGCGCAAGACCACCGGGCTGATCAAGGACGCCGGGCTCGGCGACCGGATCATGCCGGCGGGCGTCACCGCGTCGGCGATCTGGACCCGGGGCGAGGTCCGGCAGCAGCCCGACCGCCAGTTCATGGGCGTGCCCTGCGACATGGACGGCCTCGGCAGATCCGGTGTGCTGTCCGCGGCGGGACTCGACCGGGCACGGCAGGACCTGGTGCTGCCGTCGTTCGACCGGGACGGCGACGTCTCGGTCGCCTCCTACGTCGGAGGGCGCCTCGGCCAGGAGGTCGTGGACCGCCTCGTCGACCCGTTCCTCGCCGGTGTGTTCTCCGGCCGTGCCGAGGACCTGTCGTTCGAGGCCACGCTGACGCCGCTGGCCAAGGCGTCCCGGGCGCACGTTTCGCTCACGGACGCGGCGGACTCGCTGGCGCCTCGCCTGGCGGAAGGGGAGAAGCCTCCGCCGGTGAGCGTGGCGACCCTCGACGGTGGGTTCGGCGCACTGCCCCCCGTGCTCGTGCGGGAGGTGCTGGCGGCCGCGCCGGACGCGTCCGTGCGCACCGGCGCCCCCGTCCGGGGGCTCGCCCGGAGCACGGGCGGCTGGCGGGTGACCGTGGGCCCGGCCACCGACCCGGAGTACATCGACGCGGACGCCGTCGTCGTCGCCGTCCCGGCCGGCCCCGCCGGCGACCTGCTCGCCAGGATCCCCGGGACCGCCCCCGCCGTCTCGGCGTTCGCGGAGGTTCCGTACTCGAGCGTGGCGATGGTCACGCTCGCCTACCCCCGCGCGGCGTTCCCCGGCGGGCTCTCCGGCCGCGGATACGCCGCGTACCGGGTGCCCGCGGTGGAGGGGAAGGCGGTCAAGGAGGTCACGTTCACGACCGTGAAGTGGCCGCACCTGGCGGGCGAGGTGGAGATCGTCCGCTGCTCGGTCGGGCGGTTCGGCGAGGAGCACCTGCTGGGGCGCGACGACGCCGATCTCGTCGCGCTGGCGACGGCCGAGCTGGCCGAGGCCACCGGCGTGAGCGGCGCCCCGGTGGCGACCCGGGTGAGCCGCTGGGAAGACGCACTGCCGCAGTACACCGTCGGCCATCTGGAGCGGGTGCGGCGCATCCGTGAGACGGTGGCCGCCCAGCCCGGACTCGCGGTGTGCGGCGCCCTGTACGACGGTGTGGGTGTCGGCGTGTGCATGGCCACCGCGCGCAAGGCCGCCGACCAGGTCCTCACCTGGGTGAAGAAGAACACCGCGGCCCGTTCGGTGGCGGTCGGAGCCTGAGGCTCCCGGAGAACACGGAAGTGGCCGTGCCCGGGCACGGCCACTTCTCGTTCCCGGTCGCGGGGTCAGCGGTCCAGGAGAGCGGCGAACACCTCGGCCAGGACCTGCTCCGGGTCCTCGCCGCCGCCCGTGCTGCGCCAGGCGACGTGCTGGTCGGGGCGCACCAGGACCGCGCCGGCGCCGGTGATCTCCCGGACGGCCTCCCACCCGCCGTCCACGTCGGTGTACTCGGCGCCGGCGCCGATGCGGGCCGTGACGACCCGGACCGAGAACTTCTCCGCCACCCGCGCGGCCGCCTCGCACCACGGTGTCCCCTCCGGGCCCGTGATCAGCGTGAAGCCGGTCGTGCCGGTGAGGTCCAAAGTGGACAGTCGCCGGCCGTCACGGGCGATCCAGGCGTGCGGCAGCCGGTGCCCGGGGCGGGACGTCGGCCGGTGCTCGTTGCGCATGGGGACGCGGGCCGGCGGCGCGCTGCCGTCCGGTACGAGTGCGCCCTCCTCGTAGCGGAAGCCGATCTCCATGTCGAGCGACTGGCATCCCCCGCGGTGGGTGTGGAAGATCTCCAGGGCCCGCGCCCGCGCGGTGTCGCCGAGCGGGGACGGGTCGAAGTACTCCTGGAGCCGCTGCTTGCGGCGACCCGCCGGGATGTTGTGGCCGGCGCCGATGGCGTCGATGACCGCCTGGTGGTGAGTGGCGGCGGACACCGCCCAGTCGACGTTCTCCCGGCCCACGGGCCGTCGCTCGGCCTCGTAGGTGTCGATCAGGCTCTCGGACGCGCGGCCGCCGAGCACCGCGGCCAGCTTCCACGCGAGGTTGTGCACGTCCTGGATACCGGTGTTGAGGCCGAGCCCGACGGCGGGGGGCTGGCGGTGTGCGGCGTCACCGGCGATCAGCACCCGGCCGACCCGGTAGCGGTCGGCGAGGTGCGCGTGCACGATCCAGTCCGTCACCTTGTGCACGGTCACCTCCAGCTCCGGCAGGCGCAGGAGTTCACGGATCCTGGGGACGATCGTCTCCTCGTCCCAGCGTCCGGGCGGGCCGGGGGCGAAGTGCAGGCCCCACTGCTCGCAGTCCTTCCCCCAGCTCGGTCCCATCTCGATGAGATTGCTGGACAGGTCGGGGTCCTCCGGGCTGAGGAAGTGCGTGATGAGCGTGCCCTCCTCCCACCACTGGGACAGATCGGCGGAGAAGTACGCGGTCGTGGTGTTGACCAGTCCGGGCGGGCCCTGCATCTCGATGCCGACCTCGGCCCCGACCATGCGGCCGCCGTCGGCGCCGATGAGGTACCGCGAGGTGACCGTGGTGGTCTCGCCGGTCTCGACGTTCCGCACCTCGGCGACGACGCGGTCGCCCTCGTCGCGGAAGGCGGTCACCTCGTGGTGGAAGAGGATCCGCCCCGGATTGCGGTCCTCGGCGTGGCGGCGCAGGATCGGCTCCAGCCACATCTGCGGCAGCTTGGCGGGCAGGGCGGGCCCGACCGCGGCATAGCCCTCGCGCAGCTCACCGCCGCCGAAGGCGTCCATCTCGTGGATCAGGCGCCGGTCCAGCGGCCCGTCGCCCGCGAGTGTGGTCTGCCAGCGCACCTTGCCGAACTTCTCCAGCGGCGCCGCCTCCGCGAGCACGTCCTCGGCGATTCCGTGCTGGCGGAAGATCTCCATCGTGCGCTGGTTGAGATAGTGCGCCTTCGGGACCCTCGATGTGTCCGGGTGCCGTTCCACCAGCAGATGATCGACACCCTGGTCGGACAGGAAGACGGAGGCGGACAAACCGCATCCGCCACCGCCCACGATCAGAACCGGAACCTCGATGGCTCCCATATTCGCCCCTTTAGGATCGACAGATGCCTGGTCTGTCGCAGCCTGGCAAAGTCCTCTTCAACACCGGTCAAGCACGGCTGGACCGCGCCCGCGCCGGCCGGTCGCCCGGAGGGCCGGCCGGCGCGGGGGCGGGGGAGGAGGCCGGGGTCCGGAGGGTCAGCCGAGCCAGAGGCCGTCGCGCATCAGGTCGCGTCCGGCCAGCTCGTTCACCTCCCGCCAGGCCTGGACGCGCCGGGGCCGGATCCGGAAGTACTGGTAGGGCTCGTCGAGCGTGCGCGGGTCGAACCCGGTCTTGGCCGCGAAGGCGTCGCCCGTCTCCCGGCCCAGCTCGTCCACGTCCACCGGCTCCGCGACACCGTCGACGACCACGACGTCGCGCGTCGGGCCGAGGCCGAGCCGCACCCGGCCGTCCGCCAGCAGGTTGCGGCCGGTGATCGAGTCGCGTGGCGTCGAGACGAGGATCGCGGTCCCGTCCCACAGGTACGACAGCGGGATGAGATGGGCGCCGCGCGAGGCACCCGCCGTCGCGACCCAGAGATCGACGTCGTCCTCCAGTCTCGCCCGGGTGTCCCGCAGCCTTTCCCGGAGTCCGCGCGGTGGTTCCTGTGTCGTCATGCTTCCTCCGTCGGTGTCAGGGGGAGTTCCCGTCCGGGTGGTCTCCGCCGGTTGCCCGCCGGGCCGCGGGCACGGTGGCCGCCACGGCCGCCAGTGCCCTGACGGCCTCGCGCACACCGATCATGTCGTGTGCCCGGTGGATCACGAAGCGCACGTATCCGTTCGGCAGCGGCAGGACGCGAACCCCGTGGCCGGCGAGGCGCGCGGCGCACTCCTGGGGGGCCAGCCCGGCAAGCCGCGCCATGACCATGTTGGTCGGCCGCGGCGGGCGCATCAGCTCGACGCCGGGCACCGACCCGAGCCCGGAGGCGAGCGCCGCGGCCGTCTCGTGGTCGGCGGCCAGGTCGGGCAGGCGCCCGAGCGCGATCAGCGCGGGCGCCGCGACGACTCCCGCCTGGTGCAGGGAGCCGCCCAGCCATCCCCTCAGCTCGCGGGCGCGCGCGACGTACTCGTGTGATCCGCACAGCAGCCCGCCGACCGGAGCGCCGAGCCCCTTGGAGACGGAGAAGGCGATGCTGTCCGCCGGTTCGGCCAGCTCGGCGGGAGGGACCCCGAGCGCCACGGCCGCGTTCGCGAGCCGGGCCCCGTCGAGGTGGAAGTGCGCGCCGTACCGGTGGGCCAGCGCGGCCACGGCGCTCGTCGCCCCGGCGTCCAGGGCGTTGCCGGAGCGCATCATGCTCGTGTTCTCGAGACAGACCACGGTCGGCGAGCCCGCCGAAGCGGACAGCAGCGCGGCCAGGGCGTCGAGGTCGGGCAGGCCGTCGGGGCACTGCTCCACCGGCAGCGGCTCGACCCCGCCGAAGCGGCGCAGTCCGTCCGACTCGAGGAACGCCATGTGGGTGTCCGCGCCGACGATCAGCCGTGGCGCGGGCGACCCCCGCGGGCCGGACGCGGCGAGCGGGGCGATCAGGTTCGCCATCGTGCCGGTGGGCGTGAGCAGCGCGGCCTCGGTGCCGAGCAGTTCGGCCACCCGCTCCTCGAGGAGGGCGACCGTGGGGTCGTCGCCGTACACGTCGTCCCCGACCTCCGCCCCGGCCATCGCCTCGCGCATCCGCGCGTCCGGCACGGTGCGGGTGTCGCTGCGGAAGTCGAGCCGCGGGGAACCGGTCCACTCCATACGGCCTACCGCCCCGGCCGGTGGGCCACCCAGACGGCGCGGGGCCTGGTGTAGCCCTCCACCGCGTGGATGCCCAGCTCGCGGCCGTATCCGGACTGGCCGAGGCCGGAGACACTGACCGTCTCCTCGGTGTCGCCCCAGGTGTTGACCCACACCATGCCGGCACGCAGGGCGCGGCCGAAGCGCTCGGTCCGGTCGGCGTCCGAGGTCCAGACCGAGGCCGACAGGCCGTACGCGGTGTCGTGCGCGAGGTCCAGCGCCTCGGCGTCGGTGGCGAACGACGCGACGGACAGCACCGGGCCGAAGATCTCCTCGCGCCAGGCACGGCCGTCGAACGGCGCGCCGTCCACGATGGCCGGGTGGACGAAGAACCCGCCGCCGAGGTCGTGCCGGACCCCCCGACGGCCGGGCGGAAGGATCACCCGCGCGCCCCGCGCCGCCGCCTCCTCGACCACCTCGGCCGTGCGCTCGGCGGCCGCCCGGCTGATCAGCGGGCCGAGATCGGTGCCGGGGTCCTCCGGCGGGCCGACCCGGAGGGCGCCGGCCAGTTCGGCCACGCGGCCGACGAACTCGTCGTGCACGGCTTGCTCGACGATCAGGCGGGACCCGGCCACGCACATCTGACCGGTGTTGCCGGTGAAGCCCGCGACGACCGCCCGCGCCGCCGCGTCGAGGTCGGCGTCACGGAAGACCACGACGGGACTCTTGCCGCCCAGTTCCAGCGAGACGGGCCTGAGGCCGTCCGCGCAGCGCCGCGCGACCTCGCGCCCCGCCGTGGTCGAGCCGGTGAAGGAGACCATGCCGACGGCCGGCTGGTCGCAGAGCAGCCGGCCGGTCCCGGCACCGCCGTAGACGGCGGTGAGCACGCCCTCGGGAAGCAGTTCGCCGGCGCGGCCGACCAGGCGGCGGATCGAGAGCGGTGTCTCGGGCGCCGGTTTGACGACGACCGTGTTGCCGTACGCGAGCGCCGCGGCGATCTTCCAGACGGCCAGCAGGAGCGGGTAGTTGTTCGGAGTGATCGCCGCGCACACCCCGACCGGCACCCGGTCGGTGTAGGTGCGCATGCCGGGGCCCGCCGGATGGGTCTCCCCCACCGGGTACCGGGCCGCCGCCGCGAACCAGTCGACCACCCGGGCTGCGAAGTCCACCTCTCCGGCGGCGCGTGCCGTGGGCTTGCCCGCGTCCAGCCGCTCCAGCGCCGCGAACTCGTCGCGGTCGTCGCGCAGCAGGTCCCCGAGATCGCGCAGGAGGCCGGAGCGGCGCGCCGGGGAGGTGTCGGACCAGACCTCGCGGAACGCCGCGTCCGCCCGGGCCACGGCGTCGGCGACGCCGGGCCCGTCGGTGTCCGGCAGGCGGGTGACGGTGCGACCGGTGGCGGGGTCGAGGACCGGCCGCCCCCGCGCGGTCATCCCAGCACCTCGGCGTTGCCGGCGAGCCGCAGGCCGGCGTCGAGCCCGGCGACCAGGCCCAGGAACGCTTCCCGTCCCAGGCCCGCCCCCGCGCTGCCGAGCAGTCTGAGGTCGTACCCGTCGGGATGCTGCCACCAGGCGTCGCAGGCCCCGAACTCGGCGCTGAGGTAACCGAGATGGACCGGGCGTCCGCCGAGGTCGCACACCTCGGCGGTGGCGGGGTGCTTGTCCCGCTCCGGTGGGAACGCGAGCCGCCCGCCGCCGGTGAGCTGCACCGTGAGGCGCAGCTCACCGCCGGATACCGAGAGATAGACGACTTCCAGCTCACGGACGGCGGAGCCGTCGCCGAACGTCGCGGCGCTCTCGGCGCGGAACCCACCGGCCGACACCGGCACTCCCTGCGCGGTGAGGAACGCGGTGACCTCCTCCGACGGTGTCCAGTCGCCCTCGTGCTCCCGCCCGCGCCGGTGGAAGCGGAAGACACCGGTGGGCACCGACACCATGTCGGCCGGGTGCCTGGCCCAGTAGCTCAGCTCGGCGAACGGAGTGGCCAGTACCCTCGGCACCGCCTCCGGCACGGCCGGCCGCAGCGCGGCGAACAGCGCGACGATCTCGTCGTCGGCGAACTCGCCTTCCAGTACGGAGAGTTCGACCGTGGTACGGGCCAGCCGCGCGCTTGCGGCCCGGTGGCCCAGGTAGTCGGTCCCGAGCCAGACCACCCGGCCCTCCCCGATCTCGGCCGGCCGGGTCTCGCTGCCCCACAGGCACGGGTGGTCGGCGGCCGGGAAGGCCCAGTCGTACAGGAACTGCTTGAGGCGCAGCCGCCGTCCACCGCCGGAGATCTCGGTCCGGTAGCCGGAGGGGTTGGCGTCGCTCCACGGGGTGCGGCCCTCGGCCTCGACCCGTCCGGGGGGTGCCTCGCGGCGCAGCGTTCCGACACTGAGGTCGCACCCCTCGGGCAGCCGGGAGGGCCGCCACAGCACGAAGTTGCACCACTGCTGGGCGCGTGCCTCCTCGATCGCCGGGGGCACCCGGTCAAGATCGTCCGCGCGGTCCAGAATCTGCCAGCTCCACGGGGGTACGGGACTGCTCACCATGACTCCTCAGGTCGGTCCGGAGCTCCGCGAGGTGCCCGAGCCAGGCGGAGGTCGAAGCAAGGAACATCCATTCACCGACGCCCAGTTCGGCCCGGAGCGCGGCCGGCAGCGGCGGCAGCCCGAACGGGGTGCCGAGCCCGTCGGCGAGTTCGGCCAGCCGCCGGACGTATCCGGGGTCGGTGGGGGTCGGAAAGCCCTGTTTGGGGCGGTGCCGCACCGAGTCGGGCAGCAGGTCGGCGAGCGCCTCCTTGAGCAGTCCCTTGTGGCTGCTGCCGGGCTCGCCGCAGTCCTTCAGGTGCTCGGGGCAGCGGAAGGCCAGCTCGGCGAGGGCGACGTCCTGGAAGACGGGCCGGTCCTCCAGGGTGAAGGTCGCCGAGGTGGCGTCCACCATGTCGTTGACGTAGACCAGGAAGCGCCGCAGCAGGTGGTGCCTGCCGCGTTTGAGCGGAGACGCCGTCTTGATCGCCCGGTACTCGTCCATGGTGCGCTCCCACACCAGTTCGGTCACCACCGTCATGTCGACGCCGAGTTCGCGCGCCATCCAGGTGACGAGCCGTGCCCAGACCGGCCGCTCGTCGGGATAGAGCCGGTTCGTCAGGTAGTGGCGCCCGTGGATGTACGTGGGCGCGAAGGGATCGACGACGGGGAAGTAGCGGCCGGCCTGGTATCCCCAGAGCTCGTCGGCGCCGTGGCCCGAGTAGACGACCACGTTCCCGTCGCGGGCGATGGTGCCGTACAGGTGGTGCATCGCCAGCTCGGCGCCGTGCAGCAGCGGCCGCATCAGCCGGGTGGGCAGAACCGGCACGAGCTCGGCGGCGCGGTGGTGGTCCAGGTCGCAGACGGTCAGCGGCACGCCGAGGCGGTCGGCGGCCTCGGCGGCGTGCACCACGTCGTCGCCCGAGCCGCCGATGCCGTCCTGGTAGCGCAGTACGTACCCCTCGACGGGCACACCCGCCGCGGTCAGGCCCGCCACGGCCGCCGTGCTGTCGACGCCGCCGCTGAGCACCGCCGCCCGCGGGACGTCGGACACGGCCCGCTCCGCGATCGCCCGGTCGAAGGCGGCCCTGATCTCCTCGGGCGTCACCAGGCCGTCCACCGGCGTGGGCCGCCAGTAGCGGTGGGCGCTCGTACGGGACCGGTCGACCGCCAGGTACTCGGCGGGCTGCAGGGCCCTGACACCGCGCAGCCAGGTGCGGTCGTCGGCCGCGTCCATCCGGATCCAGGAGCGCAGCACGTACTCCTCGGGATCCACCTCGGGGGTCACCAGGCCGGTACGCAGGAGCACTCCCACCTCGGAGGCGAAGAGGAGCCCGCCGTGGGTGAAGGCGTAGAACAGCGGCTTCACGCCGAAGTGGTCGCGGGCGAGCACCACACGGCCGGTCCGGGTGTCGTGCCAGGCGAGCGCGAACATGCCGGACAGCGGCCGCAGCGCGGCCGCCGGGTCGTCCTCGCGGCACACCTGCTGCAGGACGAACTCGGTGTCGCAGGCGGTGCGGCGGGGCCACAGCGGCGGCGCGGGCGAACGGGAGCCGTAGACCTCGCCGTTGTGCACCATGACGATCCGCCCGGTGGGGTCGGTCATCGGCTGGTCGCCCGCCTCGGTGCGGTCGCGGACCGCAAGTCGCGTCGCGCACAGCATGACGGTGCCGCAGGGCGAGACGTACGGGGCGCGGGCCCCCTCACCCCGGTGCGCCATGGCGTCGGTCATCGTCCGGCCGAGCGCGTCCATCCAGCCGGGGTCCCGCCGTCCCTCGAAGCTGACGAAGCCCGCTATGCCGCACACGGGTCGGCCTCCGTCTCCCGCCACACCCGCCACAGCTTTGCCAGCGCCTCGGTGAACACGTACTCGATGCCGTGGTGCCCGCCCTCGTGCTCCCGGTAGACGTGGGGGACACCGTGCGCGTCGAGGGCCGCGCGCAGTGCGCGGACGCCCCAGTGCATGCCGTACTCGTCGCGTTCGCCGACGCCCAGGTGGAGCAGGCCCAGTCCGGCGAGACGGCCGGCATGGGCGGGGAGCATCCGCACCGGGTCGTGGGTGAGCCACCGCCGCCACACCTCGTCGCGGAACAGCCCCGTCGAGGGATCGCACGGCAGCGCGTCCGACGGGGTGGTGCGGGGGTCGTCGGCGTAGCACATGCCCATCGCGAGGATGCTCATCGCGACCATGAACGGCACGTCGTGCGGGCCGCTGTCGCGGCGGGCCAGCAGGCCCTCGACGCCGCCGGCCGCCCTGACGGTGTCGAGCGCGGCGGGCAGCAGCGGCAGGTAGCAGTGCTCGAACCCGGCGTCGGGCGAGCAGGCGACCACCGCCCCGAACAGCTCGGACGTCATGCCCGCGACGAGCGCGCCGTAGCCGCCGCTGGACTTCCCGGCGACGGCGCGCCACGCCGGCTCCGGCCGGGTCGCGAACCGCCGGTCCACCTCCGCGACGACCTCGGCGAGGTGGCCGGCGTACCGGCCGGAGGCGGCGGAGTCGATGTACTGGGAGCCGCCGTAGGCGGTCGTGCAGTCGGGTACGACGAGCAGCGCGGGCGGTACACGGCCGTCCTCCATCGCCCGGTGGACGCGGTCGGCGACGGACCCGCCGAAGGCGAGCGTCCGGCCGCCGAGGCTGGGGTGGGCGCCGAACCCCGGCAGCCAGTACACGACCGGGTACCGCCGGACGCCGTCGTACCCCGGCGGCAGGTGCACCTCGATCCGGCGGCGGTGCGGGTCGCCCAGCGGGTTGCCGCGCAGGCAGGTGCTCTCGTGTTCGAGCAGGACGGCTCCGGGGGCGTCGCTCATGGCCCGCTCGCCTCCCGCAGCGTGCGTTCCACATGGCGTGTGTAGAACGACGGGTGGTGGAAGACCGCGGACAGGAGGACTCCGTCGCTGGCCCACAGGCCGAAGGAGCTGCCGAACAGCAGGTCGGCGTCGAGCAGGGCCTCCAGCGTGCCGGCCGCCATCTCGGTCCAGCCCTCACCGCCGGCGAGGTGGCTCCGGGCCGGTCCCGGGCCGAGCCGCGTCACCCTGCCCGCCACGGGGTCGAGCAGGAAGGACGTCTCGCCGCCGTCGTCCTCGTACAGCGAGACGACGTGCCGCCCGGCGCCGTTGTCCAGCGCCCGGTACCAGTAGTCGGTCGCCACCAGCCGGTCCAGCAGCTCGCGCAGGAGGTCCTCGCAGGCACGGGTCTGACGGCCGTACCGGTCGAGGGAGGCGTCGAACGGCGGCACGGTCACGTCCGGATCGAGCGTCACCCGGGAGTAGACCTCGTCGAAGTCGTACCCGCCGGGCGGGACCGGCCCGTCGGCCGGGACGGCCTTGCCGTCCGTCACCTCGATCACCTGGCCCGGTCCCCACAGCAGGCCGTCGCGGCCCAGCTCGTCCAGACGCCGCAGGGCCTGCGTCGGGGTGAAGGGGAAGATCGTCCGGTTGCACCAGTCGTAGTCGCGCTCGCCGTCGCCGCTGATGCGCCACCCGAAGGAGGAGGGCACCGTCACGGCCGCGGGGATCGCCTCGACGTACCGGTCGAAGTTCGCCACGGCGCGGGCGCGCACCGCGTCCGGGTCCGTCAGCGGGCGGCGCTCGGTGAGCACACCGGGCGGCGAGATGCTGTGCGCGGGGACGAACACGGCGTCGAGCCGCGGCGCGTCGTCGCGGCGGAAGGCCGCCACGGTGTCCTCGTGCAGGAGCGCGTCCCCGCACAGCATGACGGCCGCGTCGTCCGTCTCCACCAGCACGCTCATCTCGGGGAACGACACGGCCGAGGGGAACGTCCGCAGGGTCGCCCCGCCCAGGGTGACCGTGTCGCCCGGCGTCACCGGGTGCAGGCGCTCGTAGCCGAAGCGGCGGAGCGTCCAGGCGATCGCCTGGTGCCCGAGCCCCGACGCGGTCAGCTGTGGCGGCACGGGGCCCGCGGGGTAGACGCAGGTGACCCCGGAGCTCTGGCGCGGACTGTCGTCGAAGTCCACGTCGGCGCCGTCGACCAGGCGGAGCAGTGAGGGGAAGTGGTGGTGGTCGAAGTGGTGGTGGCTGAGGACCACGTAGTCGACCCCGTCGTCGAGCACCTCCTGGACCAACCGGTCCGGCAGCGGCGGGTGGTGCTCCCAGAAACGGTCCAGGCGCTGTGTGAGCCACGGGTCGAAGAGGATCCGCTCCGTCCCCGTCTCCACGAGGACGGCCGCATGGCCCAGGGAGGTCAGTCGCATCAGTCGCTCGTCTCGTACACGCAGCGGAAGCCGACCTCGTTGTGCCGGTCGGTGATCAGGTCCTTGCCCCGGTAGAACGTGGTCAGGCAGGCCGGCGGCGACGTCCAGGTGCCGCCGCGCAGCACGTGGAAGGCCTCCTTGCGGTTCATGAAGTCCAGTGGGTGCCGTCCCTTGAAGAAGGGGTCCATGTCCTCACCGGTGTAGAAGTTCGTCCGCGTCAGCTCCCAGACGTTCCCCGACATCTGCAGGGCGCCGCAGGGGCTGGCGCCCTGCGGGAGGGCGTCCGCGGGCAGCACCGGGTGGGAGGGGTTGTCACCCTGCGAGATGGTGACCAGCAGCGCCTCGAGGGAGTCGAGGTCGGTCACGGCCTCGCCGAACGACCGCTCGACGTAGTTCACCCGGTCGGGGTCCCACTCCTCGCCCCACGGGAAGCGGCGGCCGTCCACGCCGCGCGCGGCCTTCTCCCACTGGACCTCGCTGGGCAGCGAGCCGCCGGCCCACTTCGCGAAGGCGTAGGCGTCGTACCAGTCGACGCCGACGACCGGGAGGCCGGGCGCGTTGAAGCGCGGGTCGTGCCAGTGCGCCGGGCGGTGCGACCGCTCGAGCGGCTGGTCCGGGTGGTCGAACTCGCCCGATTCGCCGACCTCTTCGAGGAACTCGCGGTAGCGCGCGTTGGTCACGGTGGTCCGGTCGATGAGGAACGCGGGTACGTCCACGGCGCGCAGCGTGCTGTCGTCCTGCGCCATGCGGAAGGCGTCGGGCTTCTCGTTCGCGCCGATGATCGCCGGGCCGCCCGGCACCAGGACGACGTCGGTGTTGCGCCGGGGGCATTTGCGCGCGGCCTCGATCCGCGCCCGCATGTCCGTGAAGTACTCGTCCTCCAGACGGCGGAGTTCGGCGGGGTCGCGGGTGCCGAAGACGGCGATGAGGGCGCGCTTGGTGAGCGCCGCGCCGCAGCCGACGGGCTTGCGCGCCCAGTCGGGCCGGGTGAAGTTGCTGGGCCAGCCGGAGATGCGGATGAGATCGGGGACGGCGGCGGCGATCCGGTGCTCCGCGATGACCTTGAGCGCCGTGAAGGCGACCCAGTCCACGGTGTCGTGCGTCGCGGCGGCCACGGCGGAGTCGGCGGCGGGATCGCCCGCGTGGTGCCCGGCCAGCAGCCGCACCGCGCCGGCCCGCACCGGCCACTCCGGATGGGTGACCGCGAGGCTCGTCAGCAACGGTATCCCGTCGGCGGTCCGCCCTCTCTCCTCGGCCAGGTCGACGACCCGCTCCACCGATGCCCAGTAGCGGTCGTCGGCGGAGTCGTCGATCACCAGCATGTCGGCGGGAATGTCGATGACTTGTGAAACGCGATTACCTACCATCTCAACCTCTCTCGGACGACACGCCGCCCGTACGGATTCGATTCCATACGGGCGGCGTGTCCCACTGGTCAGCGGATTACCACTTGCTGGTCTCCTGCTGCGCGTCACGGGTGTCGATGAAGTCGCGGTCGCTCATTTTCCACTCCCTCCGCCATATCGGTTTTCATGTGGTCCGGTGGACCTCACGGCCCGGAAGCATAGGGAGGGCGCGGAAGACACGGCAACCGCCTTGATTCACGAACGCTGAACACGAACATTCCGTGATATGCGCGGGTAGATTCGCGGCGACCCGACGTTGGGAGAAGGAAATGGCTGACACTCATTACCGTGAGCTGCGGGAGAACGGGTTCGTGCGCCTCCCCGCGCTGGCGGCGGGCGACTTGCTCGCCCGGCTCCGGCGCGCGGTGGCCCGGCTGGAGGAATCCGCCCGCGGCCGCACGGTCTCGACCGGGGACTTCGTCCTGGAGGCACCCGGCATCGGCGGCTGGTCGGCCTGGCAGCGGGGCGGAGAGGTCCTCACGGGGGTGCTCCGGTCGGCCGAACGCATCCACGAGCACGTGCCCGAGTTCGACGCCGTACAGCGGTCGCTGAAACTGGCCGACGGGCCGGTCGCACGGGCCGCCGGGAGTCCGGGCACCCTGGTCAACTCCTTCCTGTGGGCCAAGCCGCCCGTGGTGGGATCGGCGAAGCCCTGGCACCAGGACATGGCCTTCGCGCCCCCCGGTTTCGGCCCCGAGGAGCACGGCATCGTGACGGTCTGGATCGCGCTCGAACCCGCCACCCCGCGCAACGGCTGCCTGGAGTTCGTCCCCGGCTCCCATCTGCTCGGGCTGTTGCCGCACACCGGGGACCGTGAGCGCCTGCCGGGCGAGCCGCCGCTGGCGGAGGCGGTCGAGCCGCACGTCGCGAAGGAGCACCTGCCGGGTACGGCCGAACCGGTCACCGTACCCCTCGAACCCGGTTCGGCCGTCATGTTCGACGGCATGGTGCTGCACCGCTCGGCCCCCAACACGACGGCGGCGGAGCCGCGCACCGCCGTCAGTTTCGTCTACCGGGTGCCGCGGCCGTCCTGGACCCGGTGGGAGCCGGCCGCCGTCGCTCGTCCGTGATGTTCAACCGCGGCGGATCGGCGGTCGAACGGCGAGTTCAGGAGCCCGTCCCGCGGTCGAGGCCGTAGAACGCGACGCCGTCGAGGTGACGGATCGTGTTCAGGTCGCGTTGCACGACCTCCTCGAGGTCGTGCAACAGCGTCACGGTGACCGGGTAGGTGAGGTCGTCGACCGTCCGGCTGATCTCCTGGCCCGGTTTCACCAGGGTCGTCAGCGTGTGGAAGCTCTCCAGCCGCTCGATCTCCTCGATGCCCCGGTACTCGCTGAGCACGCCCTCCACCGGCGAGACCATGCCGGCGATCGCGCAGTACCGCCGCACCTCGTACGGGGTTCCGGCCCGGGCGTGGAACCGCTCGGGACGCAGGTAGGCGTCGACGGTCCACTCCAGCTGCGACTCACCGATGCCGAGACCGGCGCAGGCCGGGATGCCGCCGCCGGCGATCCGGGCGCCGACCTCCACCAGGCACGGCCCGGCCGGGGTCATCCTGATCTCCAGGTGCGCCGGGCCGTGCCGGATGCCGAGTGCGTCCAGCACCTGGAACGCGTAGTTCCCGAGGGGCTCCACGACCCGGCTCCCCGAGTCGGTCAGCGAGAGGGAGTCGCAGAGGTCGACGACGCCGTTGGCGCTGAGGCGGCCGGTCCGCCAGACGTCGCACACGTGGTGGCGGCCGTCCCGGCTGACGGTGTTCACCATGTACTCGGTGCCCGGGAGGTACTCCTGCGCCACGGCCCCGTCGTTGGGCCGGGAGAAGACGTCGTCGGCACCGGCGAGGGAGAGGAAGGCCGCGACCGACTCCTGCGGTGTGTCGCAGAAGGAGACCCCCTGGCTGCCCGCGCTGCGCGGCGGTTTGACGACGACGCGCCCGCCGAGTTCGCGGTGCCAGGCCGCGAGCTCCTGCGCGTCGGTGGCCCGAAGCTGCCGGGCCGCGCGGAGCCCCGCGGCGCGCACGGCCTCCACCATGAGGTGCTTGTCGCGCCGCGCGGCGCTCAGGGCGGTCCCGTTGCCGGGCAGGCCGAGGCGCTCCGCGAGCAGGTCCGCGAATTCCACCCCGCTCTCGCCACCCGAGACCACCGCGACCGGCGCGAACGCCGCGACCGCCGCGACCGTGGCCTCCAGGTCGCCGTCGTGGACGATGTCGGCGACGAAGTCGTCGGGAACGAACGGGGCCGCGCGGTAGACGAACGGCACTTCCCGGGTGCTCTGCACACGGACGACGGAGCATCCCTGCTCCCGGAATTCCAGAACAAGTGAACGGACCGCGGCGTAGGCGTCGACCAGCACGATGCACGGGCCGCCCTCAATGACTGCTGTCATATGTTCAAAACTAGACAGAATCCTGCCTCGTCGAAAGCCGTTCAGTCCTGACGCCCTCCACCCCCGGGGAAGTACCCGATGACGTCTTTTCCCGCGAGACTTCGCTCGCCGCATTACACTCCGATATTGCTGTTCATCAACACCCTCGGCAGTTTTCTGGTCCTCGTGAGCCTTTCCACGCACGTGGGATCGGTCACCGGGTCGGGACTGCTCGCCGGAGCCGTGCTGAGCGCGCCGTGGCTGCCCGCGCTGCTGCTGGCCGGACCGCTCAACCGGCTGCTCGGCCGGCACGCCCCGGAACGGCTGGTCCGGCTGGCCGAGGCGGTGAGCCTGGTACTGACCGCGGCCGCCCTCGTGGCGCCGGAACGCGCGCTGTTCGCCGTCGCCGCCGTTCTGCTCCTGGTGCGCGGGTACTTCGAGACGGTCACCCGCGCGGCCACGGCGGTCGTGCTGCGCGGCGCGGTCCCGCCGAAACGGCTGGACCGGGCCAACACCGTCGCCGAGATCGGCAAACTGACCGGGCTCAGCGTCGGCGCGGCGCTGGCGGGGCCGGCCGGGGCGGTACTGCCGTTCCGGGGACTGATCGCGGTGAACGCGGCGACGCTGGTGCTCTCCGCCCTGCTCGCCTGGGCGTTGCCGTCGTCCTCCGGGCAGGCTTCCGCGGGTGCCGCGAACGGCGCGGAACCCGCGACCGGCACCCGCCCGCGCGTCGACGACCCGGTGCTGCGCAGGCTTTTCGCCCGCTTCCTGCTGGTGGCCCTCTGGCAGGGCTTCCACACGGTGGCCGTCACCGTGGTCCCGGTCCAGGTGCTGGGCGGCGGAGCCCGTCTGGTGGGCCTGTTCGTCGCGGTCTCCTCGGTCGCCGTGTTCGCCGGCTCACTCGCCGCCCTGCCGGCCCAGCGGTACCTGGGCCACCTGCCCTCGGCCACCTGGGTGGTACTCCCCATGCCGCCCCTGCTCGCGGCGGTCCTGGTCGGCCGCACCGTGCCGACGCTCGCGCTGTACGCGTTCTTCCTGGTCCTGTTCGAGGTCGCCTACGTCCACTACAACAACCGGCTGCTGGCCGCGGCCTCCGCCGAGGAGCTCCCCTCGGTGCTGACCTTCCGGGCCACCCTGCTCCCCGCGGGTGTGGCGTTCTCCATCCTGGCCGTGGGGGCGCTCTGCGACCTGGCGGGCCCGCTGCCCACCGTCCTCGTGGTGGCGGCGGTCACCTTCCTCGTCACCGCCGCGACCGGCACCACTCCGCACACGTGGAGAAGACGTGTGCAGGGCGCCTGACCAAGCTGGCGGGGAACGGAAAGCGCGGCGTCCGCCGCGGACCCCCCATCTCCGAATCCAAGGAAGTGCATCGTGCGGGTGCTTCTCGTGCCGTTCCCCTGGAAGACGCACATATTCAACCTGGTCCCGCTGGCGTGGTCGCTCCAGACGGCCGGGCACGAAGTGTGCGTGGCCGTATGGCCGGAACTCCTCGACGCCGTCACCGGAGCGGGGCTGACGGGTCTGGGCGTCGGTCCGGGCGAGACACCGAAAGTGCGCGGTCAGCGGGACCAACAGCAGAAAACGGCTCGCGCCGCCGCCGCGAAGAGGTCTCCCCGGGAAGGGCTCGACCCGCTGTTCGACGTACGGCCGGATCGCGAGCGGCTGAGCTGGGAGCAGGTCACCGGGGTCTTCGACGACCTCGTGCTTCCGCAGGCGCGGCGTTCCAACGACTCGATGATGGACGACCTGGTCGCGTTCGCCCGCGCCTGGCAGCCGGACCTGGTGCTCTGGGGCGCGAAGGCGTTCGCGGGAGCGGTGGCCGCCGCAGCGGTCGGAGCGGCACACGCCCGGGTGCTGTACTCCGTCGACGTCTACACGCGCATGCGGGAGGACTTCCTGCACGCCAAGGCCCTGCGGCCACCGGAGGAACGCGTCGACGCGCTGGGCGACTGGCTGGCGGGCTGGGCCGGGAAGTACGGCTGCGAGTTCTCCGAGGAACTGGTCAACGGGCAGTTCACCATCGCCCCGCTCCCCGAGTCGTTCCGGCCCGACCCCCGGCCGACGACGCTTCCCGTGCAGTTCGTCCCCTACAACGGGCCGTCCGTCGTGCCGCGGTGGCTCGCCGAGCCGCCGCGGGCGCCCCGGGTCCTGATGACGTTCGGCGACTCGGTGGACGACGGGCCGGTACGGCTCCTGCTGCCCGTCGAACGCATCCAGAAGATCCTCGACTCGGTCGCCGACCTGGAGATGGAGCTGGTCCTGACCCTGCCTCCGGGCCTGCGGCGGGAACTGCGCGAGGTGCCGGCCAACACCCGCCTGGTTGAGTCCGTTCCCCTCTCCGGGGTGTTACGGACCTGCTCGGCCGTGGTGCATCACGGCGGCACCTGGTCGTTCGGCTGTGCCCTGCGGTACGGCGTGCCCCAACTGCTGATCAGCAGGGCGTTCGACGCTCCGCTGAAGTTCCAGTGCCTCCACCGCGCGGGGGCGGGGCTCTCCATGGAGCCCGCCGAGGCGGAGGGGCCCGGGGTCCGCGCCGCGCTCGTCCGCCTGCTGGAGGACACGGCCATCCGGGAGAACGCCCGGCGGCTGCGTCAGGAGGTGCTGGCCATGCCCACCCCCAACGAACTGGGGCGGACCCTGGAGGAAGTGGTCGCCGCCCGCCGGGCCGGTCTGGTACCCGCCTTGCGCTGACCAAGAGGAAACGGGCCCCGCATGACGATCATGCGGGGCCCGTCCGTTGGCGGATCAGGATGCCGGGACCGGGTCCGGGGACGCCTGGCAGACGGCGTCGACCCCCCACCGGGAGGCGGGACGGGTGCCGTCCCTCAGGTAGTCGCCGACGTAGTCGTTGAGGCAGGTGTTGTTGTTCGCCGACAGCGCCGCGCCGACGTTGTGGCCGCCCTTCTCCAGGACGAGCCGGGAGTTGCGGAACAGCGCGTGCGTCTCGAACGCGCCGACGACACCGTGCGCGTTGTCGAACTGCGGCTGCACCAGCAGGACGTCCACCTTGCCGTTACCGACCTTCTGCGGCTTCTTCGCGGGCGCCGGCCAGAAGGCGCAGGGCGCGCTGTACCAGGCGTTGGTCCAGGTCAGGAACCGGTTTCCCGCGTCGTACTGACGGGAGAGGTCCGAGTGCCACCGGTCCCAGTCCCGCGGCCAGGGGCCGTCGGTGCAGTTGACCGCGTTGGTCATCGCGTGCCTGTTCTGGTGCGGGAAGCCGGGAGGCCAGTAACCGGCCCGCAGCGATGTCGGGTCGTTGCGCACCACCCAGTCGGAGAGCACCTCCGCGCGGGAGATCCAGACCCAGTCGCGGTAGACCACCGGCTCGAAGAAGTCCGCCCACTCGGACGGGCCGATCTTCCCGTCGAGGGGCGCCGCGCGCAGCGCGTCCTGCCCCTTGTAGTAGTTCGCCTCGACCTCGGCCTCGGTCGTGCCCAGGTGGTAGACGTGGTCGTACTTGGCGACCCAGGCGAAGAAGAAGCCGGCGTTGCGTTCGGACGTCACGTTCTTGGCGAGGCTGTTCCGGTACCCCACGCCGCTGGGACGCACCACGCTGTCCAGCACCATCCGGGCCACCCGGTTCGGGTACATCGAGGCGTATACCGAGCCGAGGTAGGTGCCCCAGTCGGTGCCGAAGTAGGTGATCTTGTCCTGGCCCAGCGCGACCCGGATCAGGTCGAGGTCGCGCGCGGCGTCCTCGGTGCTGAGGTGCTCCAGCACGTCACCGTACTCGTCGTCGCAGCTCTCGGCGTACGCGCGGGCCCGGTCCACCCACTCCTGCTCGGCGGCGGGCGTGGCCGGCACGGGGTCCGGCTGCGCGTGCCCGGGGTAGACGTAGTCGCTGTCGCAGACGACGGCCGGCTCGCTGGCACCGACGCCGCGCGGGTCGAAGCCGATCCAGTCGTAGGCGGCGCCGACGTCCTCGGCCAGCCCGGTCGTGCCCTGGGCGTAACGGGTCGGCAGGTCGCGACCGATGCCACCGGGCCACTGGCCGCGGTTGAGCAGCACGGCACCCTGGTACTCGCTGTCGGGAGCGGTGTGCCTGGCTCGGGTCAGCTCCAGGGTGATCTTCCTGCCACCGGGGTCGGCGTGGTCGAGCGGCACCTGCAACGAGCCGCATTCGAGGCCCTTGAGCATGGGGCCGAGGATCGGGTCGTTGTCCGGACACGGCGACCAGTCGATGGTGCCGGCGGCCGGTCTGGCCGCCTCCTCGGCGGACGCGGTCGGGGCGACGACCGAACCCACCAGACCGGCCACGACCACCGACGTGACCAATGCGAGCTTTTTCACCTGATTCCCCTCCTGCAATTCAGTGCGCTCGCAGCGTGGCACGGGCATCTGCGCTCTGGCTCAAGATTGTCTTGAAAACCACTTGAGTGAAAAGGCGTGAAGATGCACTGCGTCCACAGGTTTCCTTAGCATGGCACGACGAAAACCCAACCCCACTCGGGAGTGAGAATGGCTGACTCGGCCACCCAGGGAATCAAGACCGTGTTGCATCCCGTGGCGGACGTGGCGGCGGCCAAGAAGGTGTACGCGGCCCTGCTCGGCATCGAGCCGCAGACCGACGCGGAGTACTATGTCGGCTTCGACGTCGCGGGGCAGCACATCGGGCTGGTGCCGGCGGGAGCCCAGGACATGACCTCGCAGGTCGCCTACTGGCACGTTTCCGACATCGAGGCGAAGATCGCCGAGGTGACCGCCGCGGGAGCCACGGTGACGAGCCCCGTCAAGGAGGTCGGCGGCGGCCGTCGGGTGGCCACCGTCACCGACCTCGACGGCAACGTTCTCGGACTGCTGCAGGACAGCTGACGACCCAGCAATCCCCCACCCGCCCTCGAAGCCCCCTCCGGTCGTCCCCGGGAGGCTTCGAGGGCAGCCCCGGGCCCGCCGCCCGACGGGAAGGGGCGGGGCACCGCCGTCCCGGGAGATGGAGAGACGATGAGCAAGGACACCGGTGCGGACCCTCGCCCGTCCGGGCCGCACGACACCCGCCGTCGCGATGTGATCCGCGTGCACGGCGCGCGCGTGAACAACCTCAAGGACGTCAGCGTCGAGATCCCGAAGCACCGGCTGACGGTGTTCACCGGGGTGTCCGGCTCGGGCAAGAGCTCGCTGGTGTTCGGCACGATCGCCGCCGAGTCGCAGCGGCTGATCAACGAGACCTACAGCGCCTTCGTCCAGGGCTTCATGCCGGCGCTCGCGCGGCCCGATGTCGACGTGCTCGAAGGGCTGACGACCGCGATCGTCGTCGACCAGCAGCGGCTGGGCGCCGACCCCCGCTCCACGCTCGGCACCGCCACCGACGCCAACGCGATGCTGCGCATCCTCTTCAGCCGGCTCGGCCGGCCCCACGTCGGCCCGCCCAGCGCGTTCGCCTTCAACGTCCCCAGGCGGACGGCGAGCGGGGCCATGAACGTCGACAAGGGCAAGGGCAAGCGGGTCGTGGTGCGCAAGGCCGTCTACCACGGTGGCATGTGCGCGCACTGCGAGGGCCGGGGCACGGCCTCCGACATCGACCTCACCCAGCTCTACGACGACTCCAAGGCGATCGGCGAAGGCGCGTTCACCATCCCCGGCTGGAAGCAGGACAGCTTCTGGACCACCCGGGTCTACGCCGAGTCGGGCATCCTCGACCCGAAGAAGCCGATCCGCGAGTTCACCGACAAGGAGATGCACGACTTCCTGTACCGGGAGCCGGTCAAGGTGAAGGTCGACGGCGTCAACCTCACCTACGAGGGGCTGATCCCGAAGATCCGGAAGTCGATGCTGTCCAAGGACCGGGACTCGCTGCAGCCGCACATCCGGGCCTTCGTGGACCGGGCGGTCACCTTCACCGCCTGCCCCGAGTGCGACGGCACCCGGCTCAGCCAGGAGGCCCGGTCGTCGAAGATCAGGGGGATCGGCATCGCCGACGCCTGCGCGATGGAGATCCGCGACCTGGCCGAGTGGGTGCGCGGACTGGAGGCGCCTTCCCCCGACTCCTCGGGCGGGGAATACGCCACGGTGGCGCCGCTGCTGGCCAAGCTGCTGCACACCCTGGACTCGCTGGTGGAGATCGGGCTGGGCTACCTCTCCCTGGACCGGCCGTCGGGCACGCTGTCGGGCGGCGAGGGACAGCGGGTGAAGATGGTCCGCCACCTCGGCTCCTCGCTCACCGACACCACCTACGTCTTCGACGAGCCCACCACGGGCCTGCACCCCCACGACATCCAGCAGATGAACAGCCTGCTGCTGCGGCTGCGGGACAAGGGCAACACCGTCCTGGTCGTGGAGCACAAGCCGGAGACGATCGACATCGCCGACCACGTCGTCGACCTCGGTCCCCGCGCGGGCGCCGACGGCGGCCAGGTGGTGTTCCAGGGCTCCCTCGAAGGACTGCGGGGCAGCAACACGCCCACCGGCCGCCACCTCGACGACCGGGCCGCCCTCAAGAAGACGGTGCGCGAGCCCGCCGGCGCCCTGGAGATCCGCGGCGCGAGCACCCACAACCTGCGCGACGTCGACGTCGACATCCCGCTCGGAGTGCTGTGCGTGGTCACCGGCGTGGCGGGCTCCGGCAAGAGCTCGCTGATACACGGCTCGGTGATGCGCAGGGACGGCGTGGTGGCCGTCGACCAGTCACCGATCAAGGGCTCGCGCCGCAGCAACCCGGCCACCTACACCGGACTGCTCGACCCGATCCGCAGCGCCTTCGCCAGGGCCAACGGCGTGAAGCCCGGGCTGTTCAGCGCCAACTCCGAGGGCGCCTGCCCCACCTGCAACGGCGCCGGCGTCATCCACACCGACCTGGCGATGATGGCGGACGCCACCACCACCTGCGAGGACTGCGAGGGCAGGCGGTTCGACGCGTCGGTGCTGGAACACCGCCTCGGCGGACGCGACATCAGCGAGGTGCTCGCGATGCCGGTGGCCGAGGCCGCGGAGTTCTTCGGCACCGGCGAGGCGCGCGTCCCGGCCGCCCACCGGGCCCTCGAACGCCTCGTCGACGTGGGTCTCGGCTACCTCGACATCGGCCGGCCGCTCACCACGCTGTCCGGCGGCGAGCGGCAGCGGCTGAAGCTGGCCGCCCGTATGACGGACAAGGGCGGCGTCTACGTACTGGACGAACCCACCGCCGGCCTCCACCTCGCCGACGTCGAGAACCTGCTCGGCCTGCTCGACCGTCTCGTCGACGCGGGCAAGTCCGTGATCGTGATCGAACACCACCAGGCCGTGATGGCCCACGCCGACTGGATCATCGACCTCGGCCCCGGCGCCGGACACGACGGCGGCCGGATCGTCTTCGAGGGCACCCCCGCCGACCTCGTCGCCTCCCGCTCCACCCTCACCGGTGAGCATCTCGCGGCCTACATCGGCCGGTAGGGCCACGGCACTCCATCCGTCCCCCCATCAAAAAGGGAAGAGACACATGCTTCGAGTGCGCAATTCCGACCGCGAGGTGGCCTCGTGAGAATCCTCGTCACCGGCGGAGCCGGATTCATCGGCTCGCACTACGTACGGACCATGCTCGGGGGAGGTTATCCGGATTTCGAGAACGCGCACGTCACGGTTCTGGACCAGCTGACCTACGCGGGAAACCGTGACAACCTCCCCGCCTCCCACCCACGGCTCACCTTCGTGCGGGGGGACATCCTCGACCGGGACCTCCTGGGCACCGTGCTCGACGGCCAGGACGCGGTGGTGCACTTCGCGGCCGAGAGCCATGTGGACCGTTCGATCGAGAGCGGCGCGGCGTTCGTCCGCACCAATGTGGAGGGCACACAGGCGCTGCTCGAGTCCTGCCTGGCGGTCGGCGTCGAGCGGATGGTGCACGTCTCGACGGACGAGGTGTACGGATCCATCGAGGAGGGCGTGTGGACCGAGGCGTCCCCCCTCCTGCCCAACTCCCCCTACGCCGCCTCCAAGGCGGCGTCGGACCTCATCGCCCTGGCCTACTTCCGCACGCACCGGCTGAACGTCTCGGTCACCCGCTGCTCCAACAATTACGGCCCCTACCAGTACCCCGAGAAGTTCATACCGCTCGCCGTCACCAATCTGCTCGAAGGACGTCCCATACCCGTCTACGGGGACGGAGGGCAGGTCCGCGAGTGGCTGCACGTGGACGACCACTGCCGGGCGGTGCACCGGGTCCTCACCGGGGGCGGGGCGGGCGAGGTCTACAACATCGGCGCCGGCGCGGCCCTGCCCAACCTGGCGCTGGCCCACCGGATCGCCGAACTGTGCGGAGCGGGGCCGGACATGATCCGGCACATCACCGACCGCAAGGGCCATGACCGGCGCTACGCCCTGGACCAGGGCAAGATCGAGCGGGAGCTGGGCCACCTGCCGCTGACCCCGTTCGACACGGGACTGGCGAAGACCGTCGCGTGGTACCGGGACAACCCCCGGTGGTGGAAGCCGCTCAAGGAGAGCGGTGGTCGGCCGTGAACGCACCGGCACGACTGGTTCCGCGCTCCCGGGCCGGTGTCTGCGAGAGGCTGGCCCGGTCCGCCGCGACGGCCGAGGGCGCGCACACCGCGACGTCCGGGATACCGGGCTGGCTGGACCTGCACCGGCGGTCCGGCGGGACGGAGATCCGGCGGATCCCGTTCGCCGGACTCGACCACTGGTCGTTCGCGCCGGACACCGGCGACCTGCGGCACAGCAGCGGGCGGTTCTTCACCATCGAGGGCCTGCACGTCGCGAGGCCGGAGGCCGAGTGGCAGCAGCCGATCATCGTGCAGCCGGAGATAGGCATCCTCGGCATCCTGGCCAAGGAGTTCGACGGGGTCCTCCACTTCCTCATGCAGGCGAAGATGGAACCCGGCAACCCCAACCTGGTGCAGCTCTCCCCCACCGTGCAGGCCACCCGCAGCAACTACACCAAGGCCCACGGCGGGGCGGAGGTGAAGTACCTGGAGCACTTCCTCGCCCCGGCCAGGGACCGGGTGCTCACCGACGTCCTGCAGTCCGAGCACGGCGCCTGGTTCTACCGGAAGCGCAACCGCAACATGATCGTCGAGGTGGACGGCGACGTACCCGTCGACGACGCGTTCCGCTGGCTCACCCTCGGGCAGATCATGGAGCTGCTCCGCCTGGACAACGTCGTGAACATGGACGCACGCACCGTGCTGGCGAGCGCTCCGGTGTCCTCCGTCGCGCCCCGGGCGCTGTCGTCCGACTTCGACCTGCTGGCCTGGTTCACGGGGGAACGGGCCCGCCACGACGTCAGCGCCCGGCGCATGCCCCTGCGCGAGGTCTCCGGGTGGCAGGCCGGCGAGTACTCCGTCAGCCGTGCCGACGGCAGGTTCTTCCGGGTGGTGGCGGTGTCGGTCGAAGGCGCGGGCCGCGAGGTCGCCGGCTGGACCCAGCCGATCATCGAACCGGTGGCTCCCGGGATCGTCGGTTTCGCCCACCGCGTCTTCGACGGTGTCCCGCACGTCCTGGTGCACGCACGCGTCGAGGGCGGCTTCCTCGACACCGTGGAGCTCGCGCCGACCGTGCAGTGCGTTCCGGAGAACTACGTCCACCTGCCGGCGGAGCACCGCCCGCCCTTCCTCGACCTGATGCTGAACGCGCCCCCCGACCGCATCCGCTACTCGGTGGTCCACTCCGAGGAGGGCGGCCGGTTCCTCAACGCCGAGAGCCGCTATCTGATCGTCGAGACCGACGAGACCACGACGCCCACCCAGCCGCCCCCGGGGTTCCACTGGGTCACCCCGGCCCAGCTGAACTGGCTCGCCGGGCACAGCCGCTACGTCAACGTGCAGGCCAGGACCCTGCTCGCCGCCCTCAACATCGCCGCGGCGGCCCGGGAGCCCGGTACGGCCGCGGCAGGGCGGGTGTTCCCGCACGACCGGGGGCGGCCGGCCTGAGCGGCGGCGGGGCCGGCCGCCCCGCCGCCGCTCAGGCCGGCAAACGCCGCCGGGCCCTGTCCGGTGGGGATCCACCGGACAGGGCCCTGGAACGGAGGGGCTACTGGGCCGCGGTGAGCCGACTGGTCATCGGTGTCCACTTCTTGGGGTTGATCCGCCAGTCCACCGACTCCTGCTTGGTGGCGACGTTGACGCGGTTCCAGAGGTTGACCAGACCGATGTGGAGAACCACGGCGGCGAGCTGCTGCTCGTCGAAGTGCTCGGCGGCCTCCGCCCAGACCTCGTCCGACACCGGGTCCTCGAGACCGTCGATGCGCGTGGCGGCCTCGGCCAGCGCCAGCACGGAGCGCTCGGCGTCGGTGAAACAGTCATGCTCCCGCCAGGTCTCCACCAGCGGCAGGCGGTGGTCCTCCTCCCCCGCCTCCTCGAATTCGCGCTTCTTCACGGGTATCTGGACCGAACGGCCGTTGATCTGGCTCACCCGCAGGTGGACGAGCACGAGCGTCTGCAGCGGCACGCCGACGCTGTTGACGGCCTTGACCAGCGAGCGCATGGGCGGAAGAACGTCGGGAACGACCAACGACGGGTTAGGCATCCGCGGCGACATCTGAAATTCTCCTTCGCATGGGGATCGGAAAACAGTCTGCTCTCGGGGTCGCCTTCTCTCAAGATTTTGAAATCTCGGCGGCCAGCTCATTCTTTGGGCGCCCGGCGGCTTGAGCAAGTGCTCGGTGAAGTCGTTTGTCGTCCGTTTGACCGGATTCCCACTGCACGCCGACCGCAAAGGGGTGCGCCGCGACCTCGACGGCCTCGACGGTCCCGTCCGCGGCCCATCCGGTGGCGGTGAGGCCGTCGCCGAGCCGGTTGACCGCCTGATGGTGGTGGCAGGCCGTCTCCGGCTCGTCCTCGTCGAGGATCCCGGCGATCCGGCTGCCCGGCCGGAGCTTCAGCGGGTGGCGGCCGAGCGTGAAGGACGGTGTTCGCGGACGGTGGCCGTCGTGGCCCGTGATGTCCGACAGGTGCTGGTGGAGGGTTCCTCCGTGCAGCACGTTGAGCAGTTGCATGCCACGGCAGATCGCCAGGACGGGCAGCCCGGCGTCAAGCGCCGTCCGCACCAGCGCCAGCTCGGTGCGGTCGGCCTCCGGGCTCACCGCCCGGGTCGCCGGGTGCGCCTCCTCGCCGTAGAGCGCCGGGTCCAGATCGGGGCCGCCCGGAACCAGCAGGCCGTCGAGCCGGCCCACCAGGGTCTCGGCGCCGGGCAGCAGCGGAATCAGCAGGGGCGTGCAGCCCGCCTCGGACAGGAAGGCCACGTGCGACTGGAGCGCCAGACTGACGACGAGGTCACCGCCCTGGAGCGTGACCGGCGCCGTCCGGGCGCAGATCCCGATCAGCGGCCGCTGCCCCGCGTGCGCCGTACCGTTCGCGACTGAATTCATGACCGACCTCGTGGGTTTGCGGGTTCAACTGAGGAAAGTAAGCAGATGAAACACGGGCTGCCACGCGTAGTCATGGCTGCCAAAATAGCCCCGGCGCGAAGCGAAGGCCATCGTTCAGAACCGGCCCGGGCCGTGACTACCGAACGGAATAGCAGTCCTGATATCACAGGTGGGCGGGGGGCACTTTGCCCCGGCGGAACTCTCGCAGGCCATTCAACCGAGGTGACCATGATCGAGGCCAAGAACCTCACGAAACGCTACGGCGACAAGACCGCCGTGAACGACCTGTCGTTCACGGTCGAGCCCGGTCGGGTCACCGGCTTCCTGGGCCCCAACGGCGCAGGCAAGTCCACCACGATGCGCCTGCTGCTGGGGCTCGACAGTCCCGACGCCGGCGAGGCCACCGTCAACGGCGTGCGTTATCGCGAGCTGCCGCAGCCCATGCGGGTGGTCGGAGCACTGCTGGAGGCACGCGCCGTCCACACCGGCCGCAGCGCCTACGACCACCTGCTCTGCCTCGCGCAGACCCAGGGCTTCGGCAAGCGCCGGGTCGAGGAGGTCATCGAGCAGGTCGGCCTGGCCTCGGTGGCCCGCAAGCGGGCGGGCGGCTTCTCGCTCGGCATGGGCCAGCGGCTGGGCATCGCCGCCGCGCTGCTCGGCGACCCCGCGGCCCTGGTCCTGGACGAGCCGGTCAACGGTCTCGACCCCGAGGGCATCCTGTGGATCCGGAACCTGATGAAGTCGCTCGCGGCGGAGGGCCGCACGGTCTTCGTCTCGAGCCACCTGATGAACGAGATGGCCGTCACCGCCGACCACCTCATCGTAATCGGCCGCGGCCGGCTGGTCGCCGACTGCTCCACCGAGGAGTTCATCGAGCGCAGCACCAAGCAGTCCGTCCTGGTCAAGACACCCGACGGGACGCGGCTCGCCGAGCTGCTGAAGGCCCAGGGCGCCACCGTCACCGTCACCGACGAGGGCGACCTGGACGTCACCGGGCTCGAGGCACCGCGCATCGCCGAACTCGCCGCCGCCGACGACCTGGTCCTGCACGAGCTCTCGACCCGGCGCGGCTCCCTCGAGGACGCCTTCATGGAACTGACCAAGGACGCCGTCGAGTACGACGCAGGCGTGCCCGCCGCCGGAGGTGTGAAGTGACCACCACGACCGAACCCGCTCCCGCGTCCGCCCCGGCCGCCGGGGCGCACAGGCCGAGCTTCGGGCGGCTGATGCGCTCGGAATGGACCAAGATCCGTTCGGTCCGCTCCACCGTCTGGTCGCTCGTCGCCCTGGTCCTGCTCACTTTGGTGTTCACCGCGCTGTTCATGCAGATGGGCATCGCGAACTGGGACAACACCACCCCGGCCCAGCAGGCCGAGATGAGGGCCGATCCGACCGGCACCATCCTGGGCAGCGGCATCCTGCTCAGCCAGCTGGCGGTCTGCGTGCTGGGTGTGATGGTCATCGCCTCCGAGTACTCCACCGGCATGATCCGTGCCAGCCTGCTCGCGGTGCCCAAGCGGGTGCCGATGCTGGCGGCCAAGAGCGCGGTCTTCGGGCTGCTGGTCCTGGCGGTGGGCGAACTGACCGCGTTCTCCTCCTTCTTCATCGGCGCGCCGATCCTGGACGGCAAGGTGCCGGTCGCCATCGGCGACCCGGGCGTCCTGCGGGCCGTCGCCGGCAGCGGTCTCTACCTGGCCCTGCTCGGTCTGTTCGCGCTCGCCGTCGGCGCGATCGTCCGGCACACGGCTGCGAGCATCACCGTCGTCATCGGCTTCGTCCTGGTGATCACACCGATGGCGGGCCTCCTGCCCGGCAGCGTGGGCGAGCACATCTACGCCTACCTCCCCACGGAGGCCGGTTTCATGATCACTCAGCAGCACCCCCGCGCGGGCGACCTGCTGGGGCCGTGGCAGGGCCTCGGGGTGCTCGCACTGTGGACGGCCGCCCTGCTGGCCCTCGCGGTGGTGCAGCTGCGGCGCAGGGACGCCTGATCCCGCGGGCGTCCGCCGAACCGGCGGACGCCCGCGGTACCGGGTTTCCAGGGGATGTTGACCTGCTCTCCACTACAGCTAGAGACCCTCCTGCGACGCTCGTCGGCAGCGGCAGCAGAGAGGGAGTATCAGGAATGGCTCAGAGCAACGCGCAAGCCGTCTCGATAACGAGTGCATTCAGCCCCGTCCGCGTGGAGGGCATCGAATCTTCGCCTCGCAGCGAATTCGATCTGAACAACTTCGAGAAACTTCCGGTGCGCGAGATCCCCATCGCCGCGCTGTCGCCCGGCGTATCCCTGCGCCAGGGCGGAACGGACATCGCTCATATCCGGCTCCTCATCGACGCGGCGGACTCGATGGAACTCCCGCCCATTCTGGTCCAGATGGACGGCTGCCGCGTCATCGACGGGCTCCACCGGCTGGAGGCCGCCCGGCTCATGGGCGACGACAGCATCAGGGCGCGTTTCCTGGACTGTTCCAACTCCGAGGCGCTCGTCATCGCCATGAAGGCGAACGGCGCGCACGGGCTGCCGCTGTCGAAGGCCGACCGCGTGTCCGGAGCCCGGCGGGTCCTCGGCTCCCACCCCGACTGGTCCGACCGCGCCATCGCCGGGATCACCGGGCTGAGCGCGAAGACGATCGCGTCGCTGCGCGGCCGGACCGAGGGCGGGACGCCGCTGGGCGGCAAGCGCATCGGCCAGGACGGAAGACGGCGCCCCGTGGACGCGGGCGAGGGCAGGCGGCGCGCCGCCGAGTACATCGCCGCCCATCCGAACGCCCCGCTCCGCCAGGTCGCCAGGGAGACCGACGTGTCCCTCGGCACGGTGCACGACGTCAGCG
This sequence comes from Streptomyces shinuiensis, assembly GCF_043660855.1. NCBI lineage: Bacteria > Bacillati > Actinomycetota > Actinomycetes > Kitasatosporales > Streptomycetaceae > Streptomyces > Streptomyces shinuiensis. The sequence continues at coordinate 91,830 of NZ_JBIHML010000006.1, forward strand.
CGCGGCTCCGGCGCGGCGAGGGTCCCGAACGGAACGGGAACCGGACGCACGCCGCGCGGTCGCAGCACGTGCGGCCCGTGCGGTCCGTGCAGCCGGCCGACGAGGCGACGGTGTCGGCCGACGTGGTCGCCGACGGCGCCGGCCGTGTGCCGCTGCGGGTGGCACCGAGCGTCGACGCCGCGCCACCGCGGCGCAGGAACCACACCGAGGCACCGCCCACGTTGGCCGCCGTGGCGGCCAAGATGGCCACCGACCCCGCCGTCCGCTACACCGCCGACGGCCGGGAGTTCCTGCGCTGGATGCAGTTGCACGCCGCCGAGTCCGGCGAGGACTGGCGGCGGCTGGTCGACGCGGTCCCGCCGCACTGGCTCGGCGTCGTCGCTCCGATCGCCGAGCACATCGGCAGGGAGTGGAGCCTGCTCGCCGAGCGGCTGAAGGCCAGGCAGGAGCTGTGCCGCGATCCCTCGGGGTCACGGCCGTGACGGCACCGGTGCCGCGGAAACCGTCCGCAGATGGCCCGCGGCCCGGCTGCGCCCCGCGGAGACCGAGGCCGCGGTGGCGGCGGCGCACCCGGGACGCGCCGTGACAGTGGCCGGGGGTTCGAGCTCGGGCAGCGCGAGCAGGACCGGCGGATCGACCGGCCGTGCCGGGCGCAGACGCACCGCCGCGCTCGTGACGGTGTCGGCGGTGACGGTCACGGTCGCCGGGCCGTGCCCCCCGACGAGCGCGGTCCGCCGGGCCTGCGGACCGGGACCGACGCCGGCGGCCACCGCCACCGCGAGCAGATGCCAGTCCCCCTCGGGAACGTTCTCCAGGGAGTAGCAGGAGGGGCGGCCGCTCGGCACGTCGACGACGACCGAGGCGACGGACGGGTGCTGGACGACGGCCGTGCCGAAGGCACCCAGGTACACGCGTGCGTTCCCGTGTCCCTCCGGCAGGCTGATCGTGCCCGCGACCGCGCCGCGTCCCGGCCGCGGGTCCGGCTCCGGCCCCGGCAGGCCCTCCCCCGCTCCCCGCGACAGCCGGCGGAACCGGTTGGGAGATACTCCGACACCGGCCGTGAAGGACTGGGTGAAAGAACCCAGGCTGGTGTATCCGACCGCGGCGGAGACATCTGCGATATTCATCGAGGTATTCTCGATCAACCGCTTGGCCTCGTGAATACGGACAGCGGTGAGGAATCTTCCGGGACTGATCCCGGTCTCCTCCTTGAACACTCTCGAGAAGTGGAAGCGGCTGAGCAGGGCACGTCCGGCGATCTCCGTGACGGTCAGTGGGTCGCTGAAACGCTCGCGGATGTAATGGGCCGCCCTTTCCACTGCTTCGTCCACAAGGAACCTCACCGGGTGTCGATCCACCCAGCAGAGTGGCTCGCGGGCATCGAGATCGGCTTGAGCGGCGCTTGAGACCCGGTACAGGGCCGGAACATCCGGATCGGTGCGAGGGGGCACAGCGTTCCGCCACGCCGCCCGCGGCCGCCGCCGGCCCCTGACAGCCCCCGCACCGTCGGGCGAACCGGGGCGATCCCACTTCGCGCGAGGAGCACGGCGCGGCGGGTGGCCGACGGATCAGGAATCGAGAAGCCCCGGGCACAGGCCGCGAGTAGCGTGATGACCATGGACCTCACCATTCATACGAGTTCCCTGCCGCACGACGACCCGGACGCGTCCCTGGCCTTCTACCGCGACGTCCTCGGCTTCGAGGTCCGCAGCGACATCGGGCAGGGCAGGACGCGCTGGATCACCGTCGGCCCCGCCGGCCGGCCCGGCACGTCCGTCCTCCTCGCGCCGCCGGCCGCCGACCCCGGGATCACCGAGGAGGAGCGCCGCGTCATCGCCGAGATGATGGCCAAGGGCACCTACGGCTGGATCCAGCTGGCCACCCCGGACCTCGACGCCACCTTCGAGAAGGTGCAGGCCGCCGATGTCGAGGTCGTCCAGGAGCCGATCCTCCAGCCCCACGGCGTCCGCGACTGCGCCTTCCGCGACCCCGCGGGCAACCTGGTCCGCATCCGGGAACTGCGCTGACGCGTCCGGCCCGCCCGCTCCGCTCCCGGCACCCACCGAGGTTCTCCCGGCATCGAATGAGAGGGGTCTTCCGTGTGTCATCCCGCTTGGAGGCGTGCGCAGATCGCCGCGCAGCACCTGCGTGACCTCGCGCACCTGCGCCGGGTCCGCGACCGGATCGACCGTGAGTACGCGCGGCCGCTGGACGTCGAGGCGCTCGCTCGTGACGCAGGCATGCCACTCGGGCACCTCAGCCGGCAGTTCCGTCTCGCCTACGGCCAGACGCCCTACGCCTATCTGACGGCGCGCCGCATCGAGCGTGCGATGGCACTGCTGCGACGCGGCGACCTCAGCGTGACCGAGGTCTGCCTCGCGGTCGGCTGCCCGTCGACGGCCGTCCTCGGCACCCGCTTCACGGAGCTGGTCGGCATGTCGCCCGACGCGTACCGGCGCCGCGCGGCGGTCACCGCGGCGGGGCTGCCGTGGTACGTGACGAAACCGGCGCCGGTATCGATCAGAAATGAAGAAGTCCCGGCCACGGCAGCGCGGCTAGCGTGATCGTCATGACTTCCCTCACATCCGTCACTCTCGAGGTGGCCGACCCCGCGGCCGCCGACCGCTTCTACACCGCCGCCTTCGGACTGGGCTCACGGGTACGCCTGCGGGCCTCCGACGCGCCGACGACCGGCTTCCGCGGGTTCACGCTGTCGATCACCGTGTCCCAGCCGGCCGACGTCAACAGCTTCGTCGACTCCGCCGTAGAGGCCGGCGCCACGTCGCTGAAGCCGGTCTCGAAGTCCCTGTGGGGCTACGGCGGCGTCGTGCAGGCCCCGGACGGGACGATCTGGAAGGTCGCGACCTCGTCGAAGAAGGACACCGGCCCGGCCACCCGGGAGATCGACGAGCTCGTGCTCCTGCTGGGGGTCGAGGACGTGAAGGCGAGCAAGCAGTTCTACGTCGAGCAGGGCCTGACCGTGGCGAAGAGCTTCGGCGGCAAGTACGCCGAATTCGCCGCCGAGGAGTCGAGCCCCGTCAAGCTGGCGCTTTACAAGCGCCGTGGCCTGGCCAAGGACCTCGGTGTCCCCGCCGACGGCACCGGATCGCACCGGATCGTGCTCGGCAGCACCGCCGGGTCCTTCACCGACCCGGACGGGTTCGCCTGGGAGGCCGCGTCCGTGACCTCCACGTCGTCCTGACTCCCGGGCGGGCAACCCCCCGCGCGCGATGGTCACGGTAAGCACGCCAGAGAGGAAAACCGCCATGAAAAGCACGCAGTCGTCCGCCAAGGGGTCCGGCTCGGCCGCCGAGACGAACGACCGGTTCACCGCCGAGGAACGGGAGGCGATGAAGGAGCGCGCCAAGGAACTGAAGACGGCACGGCGCAGCCCGCGCGGGGCCAAGGCGGACGCGGAGGGCGAAGTACTCGCGAAGATCGCCGAGATGCCGGAGGCGGACCGGGTCCTCGCCGAGCGGGTCCACGACATCGTCAGGACCAGCGCTCCGAACCTCACGCCGAGGCTCTGGTACGGGATGCCCGCGTACGCGAAGAACGGCAAGGTCCTGTGCTTCTTCCAGAGCGCGCAGAAGTTCAAGTCAAGGTACGCCACGCTCGGCTTCAGCGACCAGGCGGCGCTCGACGACGGCTCCATGTGGCCGACCGCCTACGCCCTGGCCGAGCTGTCCGCCGCCGAGGAGGAGCGCATCAGCGCGCTGGTCAGGCAAGCGGCGGGCTGAGGCCGGCGCTCTCGTGAGCGCGCGGCCCCGCGAGCCGTTCGCCCGGACGCCCTCCCGGGCGGTCGGTTTCCGGGGCCGCGACCCGCACGGGGCCCGGCCGGTGCCGGGGAAGCGTCCTCCCAACTCCCGCTACGGGTTCCCGAGCATGAAGCCCACGCCCCGTACCGTCACGATCCAGCCGCTGTCGCCCAGTTTGCCGCGCAGGCTGCTGACGTGGGTGTCGACGGTGCGGCGTGACCAGGAGTCGCCCCAGACCTGCTGGAGGAGCTGTCTGCGCGGGATGACCGTGTCCGGGTGCGAGGCGAGCAGGCAGAGCAGGTCGAACTCCTTGCGGGTCAGGGCGACTTCCTCGCCGCCGACCAGGACCTCGCGGGAGCCGACGTCGATGTGCAGGCGGCCGTGCCGGATCTCGCGGGCGGCGGGCTGCCACCGGGCACGGCGCATCACGGCCTCGATGCGGGCCATCAGTTCGCGCAGGCCGTACGGTTTGGCGACGTAGTCGTCGGCGCCCGCCTGCAGACCGAGGACGCAGTCCAGTTCGGAAGCGCGGGCGGTGACGATGATGACGGGCACCCGGCTGACGGAGCGGATGGCGCGGCAGACCTCCAGGCCGTCCAGATCGGGCAGTTCGAGGTCGAGCAGGACCAGGTCGGCGTCCTCGTGAGCGTGCAGGGCGGCCCCGCCGCGCCTGACACCGAAGGCCTCGTGGCCGTGCCTGCGCAACTGGGTGACCAGGGAGTCGGCGCAGCCGGTGTCGGCGTCGACGACGAGGACACGGCGCCCGGAAGGCATCGAGACCGCCGCGCCGGGGCCGGTGCCGGCCGGCTCGCCGTCCCCTGCGGGCCGGGGGGCGACCGGGGCGGGTGCGGGGGGCGTGCGGATGTCGAGCAGCACATGTGCCGGTGTCTGGGTCATGCCTCCCCCGGGGGTTCTGTGCGGTGCGCGTGCGGCGGCGGTGCGGCATGGACGCGGGCCCCGCGGCGCCGCGGGTCCGGGGCCCGCCCCCGACAGGGAAATCTAGGCAAGCGCGGTCGAGCCCCGGTACAGCCCCGCTGACCCGGTGGCGGCGGCTCCTACGGGTTGAGCACCCACGCCGAGTCGTGGCGCGTGAACCCGATGTGCGGGTAGTAGTCGACGGCGGCGGGCGCGGACAGCAGCACGAGCTTCGCGGCCGGTGCCTCGTCGCGCGTGGCGTCGATCAGGGCGCGGCCGATGCCGGAGCGCTGGCGGTCCCGTACGACCGCGATGTCCGAGACGTAGGTGACGTAGGAGAAGTCGGAGACGGCTCGCACGATGCCGAGGAGCGCGCCCTGCTCGTCGCGGGCGACGAGCACGAGGTTGGCGTGCCCGATCATGGCCGCGAAACGCTCCCGGTCCTCGACCGGGCGCCGCTCGCCGAGGCCGGAGGCGTGGTAGACGCCGAGGACCTCGTCCAGGTCGAGCGCGGCGCCCTCGACGCGGTCAATCTTCCAGCTCATGCAGCTTCTCCAATCGGGTGCGGATCACATCATGGTGGACGAGGAAGCGCTCGGGGCCGAGCCCGGCCAGGTCGATGCCCTCCTTGGCGAGGGACGCGCCGAAGTGGTCGCCCGTCGCGAGGGTGTGGTCGGCGGCGGCCTGCACGCTGCGGTAGGCGTGCTCGCGCTCCACGCCGTCGCCGAGGAGTTCGGCGAGGACCGAGGAACTGTAGACGAGGCCGTCGGTCTGGTCGATGTGCGCGCGCATGCGGTCCGCGTCGACGGCGAGCGATGCCACCAGGTCGGCGGCCTTGGTCACCTGGAAGTGGCCGACGGCGAGGCTGTCGGGCAGGATCACCCGCTCCACGGACTGGTGGGCGAGGTCGCGCTCGTGCCAGAGCGCCACGTTCTCCAGGGCGGTGTCGGCGTAGCCGCGCAGGAGGCGGGCGAGGCCGCAGAGGCGTTCGCTGGTGGTGGGGTTGCGCTTGTGCGGCATGGCGCTGGAGCCCTGGTAGGCGGCGGTGCGCCGCTCCTCGACCTCGCGGACCTCGGTGCGCTGGAGGAGCCGCAGCTCCAGGGCGATCTGTTCCACGCAGGCGCCCAGCGTGGCCACGGCCTGGAGGAGCTGGGCGTGCCGGTCGCGGGCGACGACCTGGCTGGGCGCGGGCTCGACTCCCAGGCCGAGTGCGGCGCAGACGTGCTCCTCGACGCGCGGGTCGATCAGCGCGTACGTACCGACGGAGCCGGAGACGGTGCCGACGGCGACGGCCTCGCGGGCCGCGGCGAGCCGCCGCAGCGAGCGGTCCACGGCGAAGGCGTGCCCGGCGAGCTTGTGCCCGAAGGTGGTGGGCTCGGCGTGCACACCGTGCGTGCGGCCCACCATCGCGGTGTCCCAGTGCTCCAGGGCCCTTTCGGTCAGGACGCGGCGCAGCCGCCGGGCGGCGCCGGTGAGCAGGTCGGCGGCGCGGGCCAGGGTGTGGCCGAGCGCGGTGTCGACGAGGTCGTAGCTGGTCATGCCGAGGTGCACCCAGCGCGCGGAGGCCTCGGGGATGTCCTCGCAGTAGGCGGCGAGGAAGGAGAGCACCTCGTGGTCGCGTTCCCGCTCGATCTCGGCGACCCGCTCCGGGTCCGGGACGCGGGCCCGTCGCATGTCCTCGACGGCCTCGTGCGGTACGCGGCCCAGGGCGGCCTGCGCCTCGGAGGCGAGGATCTCCACCCGGACCCAGGTGGCGTAGCGGGACCGGTCGGAGAAGAGGTCGGCCATCTCGGGCAGCGTGTAACGGGGAATCATGCGAGGCCTTCGTCAGTCGGAACCGGGGACAACGGGGCTCGGGGGGTCAGTAGGCGCCGAAGTACTCGCGCTGCTCCCACTCGGTGACCTGTCCGGGGGTGGGGTCGGCCTGCAGGCTCCAGGCCTCGTAGCGGCGCAGTTCACTCTCCTTGAGCTTGGTGAGGCAGGCTGCGAGCGGCTCGCCGAGCAGCTGGGCGGCGCGGCCGGCGCGGAAGGCGTCGAGGGCCTCTCGCAGCTGCTGCGGTACGAGGTGGGGGCCGCCGGGCCCCGGTGCGCCGGCGGTGTCCGCGGCGGCCGTGGGCGCGGCCCGGGCGGTGAGGCCCTCCAGCCCCGCGAACAGCTGGGCGGCGATGTTGAGGTACGGGTTGGCGCACGGCTCGCCGATCCGGTTCTCGATGTGCGCCCCGGCGCCGTGGCCGACGACGCGGAGCATCGCGCTGCGGTCCTCCTGGCTGCAGCCGGGCCGGGTGGGCGCGAGGGTGTGCTCGGCGGCGAGCCGCCGGTAGCCGTTGACGGTGGGCACCGAGAGCAGGAACAGCTCGCGCGCCCAGGAGAGCAGCCCCTCGGCGTACGCCTTGCCCTGCGGTGACAGGCCGCCGGACAGGCCCTCGGTGCCGAACAGGTTGGTGCCGGAGGCGAGGTCGGTGACCGACTGGTTGAGGTGCCAGCCGCTGGGGTCGGCGGCGTCCAGGAGCGGCTGCGACATGAAGGAGGCGTGGTGGCCGCGGCGGGCGCACCAGTTCTTGGTCACCGTGCGGAAGAGCAGCATCGCGTCGGCGGCGTCCACGGCGGACATCGGGCTGAACGTCGTCTCGACCTGGCCGGGCCCTGACTCGTGCTCCATCGACCTCAGGGGCAGGCCGAGGCGGAGCAGATGCAGGCCGAGCGGGTCGGTGAGGGGTGCGACGGTGTCGTAGTGGGCGTCGAGATTGAACTGGTAGCCGGCGTTCACGGCGGCCACCAGCGGTGCCCGGCCCTGCCGGCCGAAGCCGTTGCCGGTGTTGCCGGGGACGTCGTCCAGGCGCCGGGTGAGGTACCACTCGACTTCGAGGCCGAGCAGGGGCGCGAGGCCGAGCGCGGCGTACCGGTCGACGACGCGGCGCAGCACGGCCCGTGAGGAGAGCGGGTGCGGGGTGCCGTCGCGCAGGTACTCGTCGCCGATCACCCAGGCGGTACGGGCGTCGCCGCCGGGCAGCTCCTGGAAGGTGAGCGGGTCGGGCACCAGGACGAAGTTCCCGGCGCCGGCGATCTCGTCGACGCCGATGCCGTGGTCGCCGAGGAAGTCGACGGCGACGGCGTGCCCGGTGTCGAAGACGAACGGCCCGGGGCTGAAGTTCATGCCGTTGCGCAGCACGGTGCGGAACGCCTCGGCGGTGAGGGTCTTGGAGCGGGCCAGGCCGTGCGGGTCGCCGAAGACGAGACGGACGAAGTCGAGGTCGGCGAGGCCCGCCTCGATCCGCTCGGCGGCGGCGAGCCGGGCCTCGTCCCACAGCCTGTGATCGGCCACGAACGAGGGCCGCCCGACGCTGCCCTCCGCTGCGGGCGAGGACCATGACCTGGCGTACATGGGAACGTCCTTTCTACGGTCGTGGGTTGCCGGGGGCGCCCGCGGGTTCGAGGATCCGCCCGGCCGGCGACGGCAGCGTGCCGAGGTCCGACTCCAGGCGCTCGGCGAGCGAGACGACCAGGTCGTCGGCGCCGACGGGCCCGACCAGCTGCAGGCCCACCGGCAGGCCGGAGCGGGTGAGCCCGGCGGGCAGGGACAGAGCGGGCTGACCGGTCATGTTGAAGGGGTACGAGGCGGGCGCCCAGGCCAGCCACTGCAGGTCCCGCGGGTCGGCCGCCCAGGCCGGGCCGATGTCGTCGGCGGCGAACGGCTCGATGGGGACGGTGGCCATGGCGAGGATGTCGTAGCGGTCCATGACCGTGCGCAGCGTGGTGCGCAGGTTCTGGCGGACCTCCTCGGCACGGATCACGTCGGCGCCTTTGAGGGTGCGCCCGTGCCGGATCACCTCCAGGCGGCCGGGGTCGGCCCACTCGTCGTCCTCGGGGCGGGCTCCGGCCGCCTCGGACGCGGCGTGGATGGCGACGAGCGCGGGGTAGACGCGGGTGCAGCGCACCTCCAGCTCCTCGACCGCATGGCCCTGGCCGGCCAGGGCCATGCGGGCCTGCTCGGTGACGCGGCGGACTTCGTCGCCGGTGCCCTCGTACTCGATCCAGCCGATCCTGAGGGTCTGCCCGGTGCGCGGTGCGTCGAGCGAGCCGAGGCCGGAGTCGGGGTCGTTCGGGTGCGGGCCCTCCAGGGCCCTCCCGAGCAGTGCGGCGTCGGCGACGGTGCGGGCGATGGGGCCTTGGTGGGCGAGCCGGTCGGCGCCGTTGGGGAAGTACGGGATGCGGCCGTAGGACGGCTTGTAACCGACGACGCCGCAGAACGCGGCCGGGATCCGGATGGACCCGGCCCCGTCGGTGCCGAGGGAACCGTCGCACAGGCCCGTCGCAACCGCGGCCGCGGCGCCGCCGCTGGAGCCGCCCGCGGTCAGGTGCGGGTCGTACGGGTTTCGGGTGGGCGGGGTGACGCGGCTGACCGTCGAGGCGCTCCAGCCGTACTCGGAGGTGGTGGTCTTGCCGACGACGACGGCTCCGGCGGCGCGCAGCCGGGCCACGGCGGGGGCGTCCTGGCGGGGCCGGTTGTTGGGCAGCAGCGAGCCGCGGGCGGTGGGCAGGTCGTGGGTCTGCAGCAGGTCCTTCACGGAGACGGTGACGCCGAGCAGCGGCATGTTGCGCCAGGCGTCGGCACCGAACTCCCGGATCCGGGCGTCCGCGCGCTCCGCCGCGCGCAGCGCCTCCTCGCCCGCGACGGCGACGTACGCGCCGAGGGTGTCCTGCTCGCGGATGGCGTTCAGGACGGCGGCGGTGTGCTCGACGGCGGACAGCTCTCCGCGCCGCAGGAGCTCCCTGGTGCGGCTGATACCGCGGGCGGTCATCGGTCTCCCCTCAGGACGCGTGGCGGACGTGGTCGGGGGAGGTGCCGGCCGCCGCGGTCTCCTGCCCCGCGATGGTCTCCCAGTGCCAGCCGGAGCCGAACGCGGTGACCTCCAGCTCCTTGCCGGCGGTGACGAGTCCGGCCGCGAGTTCGGTGGCGCGGGCGACGAACGCCGACACCCGGTGCGCGGCGAGCAGGTCCTGCTCGTCGAACGGGTCGCCGGCGCAGCGCAGCAGCCGCAGGTCCATGAAGCCGTCGAACCGGCGCCCGTCGACCTCGACGGCCTGCGGGGAGCGGATGGAGAACCGCACGTTGTTGTTGACGTGCCCGTGGTGGTGCTGGTCCGAGTGGAACGCGACGTCCGGGACGGTGGGCGGCACGAAGTGGTCGCGGGCCGCCACCTCGGGCACCGGCGGCAGGTTCCCGGCGACGAAGTGCCAGGAGTTGTACTGCATGCGCGAGGACATCGCCCAGGCGGCGTCGGCGAGTGCGGCCCGGGAACCGCCGAAGTGGGCGGCGGCCTCGGGCAGCGGCACCACGCAGCAGAAGAAGTGCGTGATGTCCCAGTCGCAGATCTCCGCCCAGTTCTCGCCGCGCAGCGCCCGTACGAGGCCGGGCAGCGAGCGCATGCCGCGGCTCATCGCGAAGTCGGCGCCGAACGCCTCGGCGGTCGCGGCCACGGTCTGGTACACCAGGGACTCCAGACCGGTGCCGAAGGCGCCGTGCGGCTCGGCGAGCCAGCCGGGCGCGGCGGCCAGGCCCCGGCCGAGTTCGCCGAGCGTGCCGCCCGACAGCGGCAGCTTCGTGCGCAGCCGTTCGACGACGGCGTCCTGACGGGCGCGGGCGGCGGCGCCGGGGGCGGCGGCCACGCGCTCCACCTTGTGCATCAGCGCCCCGTGGATCTCGCGGTACAGCTGGACGCTCCGGCCCACCGTCCGGCGGCGCTCGCGCAGCGCGGTGGCGAGCGCGTCGAGGTCGGCGACACGGTGCGAGGCGGCGGCGGGCACCGGTTCGCCGCCGGGTACGGCGTTGTAGCAGCGGCGCACCCGCTCCAGCGTGCACGCGACGTGGTCGACGGTCAGCTGGGTGCCGTTGGCCTCCTCGACCCGGCCGAAGCCGCCCGAGCGGATGAGCAGCGTGAGGCAGACGACCAGTTGGGTGTCGTGGTCCGACCAGAGGTCGAGCGGGAGCCCCTGCAGCGCGTTGAGCGCGCAGTCGGGGTGGCCGGGCCAGAGGGTCTTGCCGGTGAGCGTGTTCTGGTCCCGGAAGTTCGTGTACTGCCTGTCCTCCTGGTAGAGGACGAACGGCGCGGTGCGCAGGGCCGCTTCCCTGGCCTGGGCGAGCAGCGCGTCGCGGCCCCCGGGGCCCTGCTCGGCGAGCCAGGCGCGGCAGTCGGCGGCGGAGCGGGCGAGCCGCTCGGTGATGCGGCCGAGTTCCCGCCGGTAGGCGGCGAGGTCGGCGCGGCTCCACACCACGCGGCGCACGCCGCCGGCCAGGTCGCGCGGGTCCAGGGGGTGGCCGCCGGGGATGCGCAGGGCGATGCGGCCGTTGGTGGCGAGGCCGATCTCACCGGGGAAGGAAGGCGCACCGCACGGTTCGGGGGCCGGGTCCGCGGGCTCCCCGGCCCGGCCTCCGGCGGCCCCGGCGGTGACATCGGCGACATCGGCGCCGCTGTCCGGATCTCGCCAGGTCAGACCGCACAGCGCGGTGAGGGCGGCCTGCTCCGCGGAGGCCAGGGCCCGTAGCTGCACGTCGCCCGGGACGTGTCCGTCGAGGGTGAGCAGCACTTCGAGACCCGAGCGCAGGTCCCCGGCCTCGGCCGCGCGCCGCCAGACGTTCTTGAGCAGCTCGGGGAAACCGGCGCCGGGTTCGCGCGTGCGGTCCGGTTTGACCGTGCTCCCGGCGGGAATGCCGAGCCGGCTGGGACGGCGGCTCATCCGCTTCCTCGCGTTGACGGCGCGGCGGGACTCGTGACGTCCTGCGGGATCTGTCATGCGGCACCTTCGGCGGTGAGCTCGATGTGGTTCCACATCGCGTCGTCGGTCGGGGTCCAGTCCTCGTCCACGTAGATGCAGTCGACCGGGCATTCGAGCACGCAGGCGGGACAGCCCGAGCAGAGCTCGGGGATGATCACCACGTCCAGGCCCAGGTCGAAGATGGCGCCGAACTCCGCGGGGCAGCCGCGCAGGCAGCTGTCGCAGGTGATGCACTCCGACGTCTCGATGCGCCGCGGAGGCTTCTTCCAGTTGTCGGCGCGGGCGCGTCGGGCGATGCGGTCGGCGCGCTCCGACAGCGCGGCCGACGAGGCAAGCTTCTTCACGGGATCGGCCCCCTACGGAAGTCTTCTCGGCCATGGCCGAGACGGACGGTCCCGATCGTCACCGGGCTGTCTCGACTAATCCCGGAGCGCGGGTCGGGACCAACTGGAGCGCCGGCGGGCACAGCGGCCGGAGCCCGGGGGGGCCGCCCGCACCGGGCGGCCCCCCGGGCCGCCGGGCCCCTCGGCACGGCACGGGGCCCGCGGGCGGAGGTGTGCGCGGCGTGGGCGGGATTCGAGCCGCCCGCGAGCGAGGCCCGGCCGCGCCACCGGACAGTGGTGATCCCGGCGTGCCCGGCGGTTGCCGGCCGTGTACGCGCCGACCTGCCCACCCGCGGGCGGACCACCGCGGCCGCCCGCCGCCCACCACGGAGGAACCCATGCCGCTGCCGCCCGCCCGTATCGTCCGGGCCGTCGAAGGCGTGCGCACCGGTCTGCAGAGACTGGCGCGGAAGCTGGCCCCACCGCCCTTCTCGCTGCTCGAGATGATCCAGGGCGCCATGCTCAGTCAGGCCATCTACGCCGCCGCGGAACTCCGCGTCGCCGAGGCGCTCCGGGACGGGCCGCTGCCCGTCGCGCAGCTAGCCGAACGCGTCGGCGCCCACCCGGACTCGCTGCAGCGGGTCCTGCGGCTGCTCGCCTCGAACGACATCTTCGCCGAGCGGAAGGACGGCAGCTTCGCGCTGACCCCGATGGCTCGCGCGCTGCTCCAGGACGCACCGATGTCGATGCACGGCATCGCGGTGCTCATGGGCCACCCGATCCACTGGGAGGACTGGTCGCACTTCGTGGACGCGGTGCGCTCCGGCGAGCCGAGCCTGCCGAAGCTGCGCGGCATGACGGCCTTCGAGTTCCTGGAGGCCAAGCCGGAGTACGGCGAGGTGTTCACCAAGGGCATGGGCGCCATGTCCGCCACCGAGACGGAGCCGATCCTGGCCGCCTACGACTTCTCGCGGTTCGGCACGGTCGTGGACTTCTGCGCGGGCCGCGGCGAGCTGCTGGCGGGCGTCCTGAAGAAGTCGCCGGGCGTGCGCGGGATTCTCTCCGACCCGCGGGTGGGCGAGAACGGCGCGGCGGCGTACCTGGCCGAGCAGGGGGTCGCCGACCGGTGCGAGGTCGTGGCCAACGACATGTTCGGGCCGGTGCCCGAAGGCGGGGACGCCTACATCCTCAAGCACATCGTGCACGACTGGCCCGAGGAGAAGATCCTGGAGATCCTGGGCAACGTGCGGGCCGCGATGCGGCCGGGCGGGCGGCTGCTGCTGATGGAGATGGTCGTGCCGGACAAGCCGAACGCCACGCACGCGTCGAAGCTGGTCGACCTGTGGCTGATGCTGCTCGTGGGCGGCAAGGAGCGCACTGCCGCACAGTACTCGGAGCTGCTGGCGGCGGCGGGATTCCGGCTGGAGCGGGTCGTGGAGACCCCGGCGGCGATCTCCGTCGTGGAGGCGAGCCTCCGGTAGGGCCCGGGGACGTGTGGGGGCGCCACCGGGTCCTCCGGGCGGCGCCCCGCCGTGGCGCCCCGCCGTGGCGCGCCGCGCGGGCGCCGGGCCGGCGGGGTGCCGGAGGTCTTCGCGGGACGGGAAGACGCGCCGCGGGCCGGTGGGTGGCCCGCGGCGCGTCGTGCCGCGCCGCCGGGTTCGCCGGGGTCCCTTCGCCGTAGGCCGGGCGTACGGCGAAGGGACCCGCGGTCCGGTGTCAGGAAGCCTTCCGGGCCGTGGCGGTGGTGCTCTCGGCGGGCCCGAACCAGCGGGCGAGGGCGGTGTCGAGGCCGTCGGCGGTACCGGCGCCGGTCCACGCGACGTGGCCGTCGGGGCGGACGAGCACCGCCTCCGCCCCCGCGAACACAGCGGCGCCGTCGGCCGCGGAGACGGTGGCGGTGACCACATCGACGCGGTCGGCCCAGGCGGCCGCGGCGGCGCGCAGGCGGACGTTGTCGGCGAGGTCGAGCAGGACCCCGCGCCCGGCGTGCAGCAGCCGGAAGGTGTCGGTCTCGCCGCCGGGTCCGGTCAGCGGGTGCTTGCCGAGGCGGCGGCCGAGCAGCGGGTGGCCGGCCCCGGCGTCCTCGTCGATGTCGTAGCGAACGTCGAGGTGGGAGACGATGCCCGCGAGGTGGCGGCGGACCGTGTCGTAGCCGGCGAGTTCGGTGATGATCCGGCGCAGCGGCTCGGCCTGTTCGCCGCCGAGGAAGACCATGCCCTGGGCGCGTGTGTTCATCAGCAGGCGGCGGCCCACCGGGTGGCGCTCGGCGTGGTAGGTGTCGAGGAGCGCCAGGGAGGCGTGGCCGGTGACGACGGCGGCGAGTTTCCAGCCGAGGTTGACGGCGTCCTGCACGCCGGTGCTCAGGCCCTGGCCGCCGGCCGGCAGGTGGATGTGGGCGGCGTCCCCGGCGAGCAGCACCCGGCCGCGCCGGTAGTCGGTGGCCTGGCGGGTGGCGTCGCTGAAGAAGCTGACCCACTCGGCGCCGCCGCCGCTGATGTCCTCACCGGTGATGTGCTCCCACGCCTTGGCGACCTCCTCGAAGGTGACGGTGTCGTCGGCGCTGCGGGCGGCCGCACCGTGCGGGCAGACGATGATGCGGTGCACCCCCTCCTTGAGGGGGGCGGCCATCACCATGCCGTTGGGCAGCGTTTCGCCGAGATGGCGGGGCTTGAGGTCGAGGCCGGTCACGTCGGCGAGGAACATGGCGCGGGTCGCCTCGGTGCCGGGGAAGTCGATGCCGGCGAGCTTGCGCACCGTGCTCCTGCCGCCGTCGCAGCCGACCAGGTACGGGGCGCGCAACCGCCGTACGCCGTCGGGGGTCCGGACGGTGACCTCGACGTGGTCGCCGTCCAGGAAGCCGTCGTCGAGGTCGAGGACCTCCCAGCCGCGGCGGATGTCGGCGCCGATTTCGGCGGCCCACCGGGCGAGGACCTCCTCGGTCTGGCTCTGCGGTATGCCGCGGGCGCCGAAGTGGGCGCCCTCCAGGGCGGTGAAGTCGAACTGGACGCCGCCGAAGTGGCCGACGGGGCTGATCTCCAGGGTCTCGCCCTGGCCGAAGCGGGGCAGGAGCCCGCGCTGGTCGAAGACTTCCATGGCACGGGCGGTGAAACCGAGGCCGCGGGACTGGCCGGTGGGCTCGGCCAGCTTGTCGAGCACGATCACCTCGGCCCCGCCCAGGCGGAGTTCACCGGCGAGTGTCAGTCCGGTCGGGCCTGCGCCTACGACGATGACGTCGGCGTCCATCGTGGTGTCCTGCATGGTGGGGTCCCTCTCAGTGATCAGTGATCTGTGCTCGGTGTGTGCCGGGGGATGCGGGGGCGGGGTACGGGCCGGCCCCGCTGCGGGGGCGGGCCTCAGACGGAGCCGAACCACCGGCCGACCGCCTCCGCGAGACCGTCCCCGCCCGGGCCGCCCGCCCAGGCGACGTAGCCGTCGGGCCGGACCAGGACGGCGGGCGTGCCCGCGAGCGGGGAGCCGGGGTCGACGTCCGCGGTGACCGTGTCGATGCGGTCGGCCGGGACGGTGCCCGGCGGCGGGGAGCCGATTCCGAGGAGCAGCCCGTGCCCGGAGCGCAGCAGTTCGGCCGTGCTGCAGACGATCTCGCCGACGCGGAGCCGGACGTGCGGCAGGCGGGCGCCGCGCAGCGGGTGCCCGGGGCCGCCGACGTCGTACCGGATGTCCAGACCGCTGATCATTCCGGCCAGGTGGGCGCGCACGTCGTCGTGGGCGACGAGTTCGGCGAGGACCATGCGCAGCGGCTCCACCTCGGGGCCGCCGAGAAGCAGCAGGGCCTGGGCGCGGATGTTGCCGAGGACGGCGGCACCGACGGCGGCGCGCTCACTGTCGTAGCTGTCGAGAAGCCCGGCGGGGGCCGTGCCGCCGAGGTCGGCGGCGAGTTTCCAGCCGAGGTTGTAGGCGTCCTGGAGTCCGAGGTTGAGGGCCTGGCCGCCGATGGGCATCTGGCGGTGGGCGGCGTCTCCGGCGAACAGGACGCGGCCGTACCGGTAGCGGGTCAGGCACCGGTTGGCGTCGTCGAAGTGGTTGACCCACAGCGGGGTGCCGCCGGTGATGTCCTCGCCGGTGACGCGCTTCCAGGCGTCCGCGATCTCGTCGAAGTGCGGGGCGCCGGCGCGCCCGCGGACCCCGGCGCCGAACTCGTGCACCATCACTCGGGTCACTCCCGCCGGGTTGCGGGCGGCGACGGCGAGGCCGCCGGGCAGCCGTTCGAAGCGCCGGCTCGGGATGTCGATACCGCCGACGTCGGCGCGCAGCAGTTCCCGGGTGGCCGCGGTGCCGGGAAAGTCGGCGCCGGTCAGGCGGCGCACGGTGGAGTCCTGGCCGTCGCAGGCGACGAGGTAGGCGGCGCGCAGCGTGACGCGGTCGCCGCGGCGGCTTGTGACGGCGGCCTCGACGTGGTCCCCGCGGTCGTCGACGGCCTGCAGGGTGTGGCCGCACCTGAGGTCGGCGCCGAGGCCGAGGGCCCACTCCTCCAGGACCGCTTCGGTCTTGGCCTGGGGGACCTTCCACTGCCCGGGGTAGGGGCCGGGCAGTGTCAGGTCGAGGGGGATGCCGCCGAAGTGGCCGCGCGGCTCGCAGGGCGGGCTGCCGAGGTCCGGGAGCAGGCCGCGGCTGTCCAGCAGCTCCATGGTGCGGGCGTGCAGCGTGGAGGCGCGCGACTCCGTGGTCGGTCCGTGGCGCTGCTCGACGATGGTCACCTGGATCCCGCGCAGGGCCAGTTCGCCGGCGAGGAGCAGGCCGACGGGGCCCGCGCCGACGACGATCACCTGGGTGTCGGCCGTCTCGGCGGGCCCGGGGCGCTGCGTCCGGCCGTCCGGGTGCGGGGCGGTGGCCATGTCAGCGATTCCGCTCCGCGTAGGCCTTGGCGTGGTTGAGGGTGGCGAGACTGTTGGTGCTCAGCGCGGTGTGCACGTACGCACGGGCGTCGGCGACGGTGGCCTCGGGGCCGAGGATCCTGGTGATGTTCTCGGTGTTGAGGGTGACGGTGTGCTGGGAGGCGGCCGTCGCGTTGCCGTCGTCGGTCTCCTCGAAGGTCCACACGCCGGTGTGCAGGGTCATCAGGGCGGGCAGCGTGACCTGCTTGTACGCGATGCGGTGGTGGCCGAGGGCGACCCGGTAGGACCTGGTGGTGTGCGTCGAGCCGTCCTTGGCGCGGGTGTCCATCTCCAGTTCCTGCAGGCCGGGGGTGTGCTCGGTGAAGCGGACGCGGGCCACGTGCGGGAGCCGCTCGGGCCAGAGGCCGGCCTCGTTGACGAAGGCGAAGGCGTCCTTGGGCGAGCCGTGGATCCGCACGGTGTCGGCGAAGGAGAAGGTCAGCTCCTCGGTCTCGGCGGCGTGGACGCGCTCCACGTTCTCCTTGAGGGCGGCGAGTTCGGTGGTGCTGTTCTTGTCCACGGCCCGCTCGATCCACAGCAGGTCGTGCGGGTCGTCGCCGACGGCCCGGTAGTCGTGCAGGAGCCGGACGCGGGAGGCGTCCTCACCGAGGGGCTCGACGATCCAGGCACCGCCCATGGCGGCGACCGGCGGCGCCGGGACCTCCTGGCGGAAGGTGATGCGCAGAGCCCCGGGGTCGAGGGTGCGGCGCGAGGTCCAGGTCTTGGGCTCGCCGTTGGCGGTGGCCCAGATGCGGATGTGCTCCTCGTTGTCGGCGGTCTCCTCCCGGTCGACGTGGATGGTGGGCGGGAAGATCCGCGGCCAGTTGGTCACCTCGGCGAGGAGGCGGTAGACGGCGGCGGCGGGTGCGCCGATGGTGATCTCGTGCTCGACCTCGCGAGTCGTCATGACAGCTTCTCCTCGGTGGTGCTTGCTTTGCGGGCTCGGTGGAGCGGGGCTCCGCGGGACCGGGCGGGACTAGAAGTTGCCGAGGCCGCCGCAGACGTTGAGGGCCTGGGAGGTGATGGACGCGGCGGTGTCGGACGCGAGATAGCCGACCAGGCCCGCGACCTCCTGGGGCGTGGAGTAACGGCCGAGCGGGATCTTGGCCTGGAACTTCTTGAGGATCTCCTCCTCGGTGGTGTCGTAGGCGCCGGCGTATCCCTGCCGCACCCGCTGGGCCATCGGCGTCTCGACGTAGCCGGGGCAGACGGCGTTGACGGTGATGCCGGTCGGCGCGAGTTCGTTGCCGAGAGCCTTGGTGAAGCCGACGACGCCGTGCTTGGAGGCCGAGTAGGGGGCGCCGAGGACGACGCCCTGCTTGCCCGCGGTGGAGGCGATGTTGATGATCCGGCCGCGGTCCTTGGTCCGCATGCCGCCGCTGTTGAGGACTTCCCGGGTCATCCGGAAGACGCTGTTGAGGTTGGTGTCGATGACGTCGTCCCACAGCTCGTCGGCGATGTCCGCGGTGGGGCCGCCGCCGGATCGCCCGGCGTTGTTGACGAGCACGTCGACCGTGCCGAACACGTCGACGGCGCCCCGCACGAACGCCTTGACGGAGGCGATGTCGCGGACGTCGAGTTCCTGGCCGTCGACGTCCAGGTCCTCCTCGCGCAGCGCCTTGACGGTGCGGCTGACCTTCTCCGCGTCACGCGCGCCGATGAAGACCCGGTGGCCCTGCTGTGCCAGGAGGCGGGCGACCTCGAGGCCGATGCCGCTGGTCGCGCCGGTGACGAGGGCTACCCGCTGGGTGGTGTCGGACATGGTGCGCTCCTCTCAGGCGGCCTGGGCCCCGGCCTGGGACAGCCGGGCGTTGACGGCGTCGATCAGGTCACCCGGGGTGAGCTCGTCGCTGAGGTCGTCGTCGTCGAGGACGATGCCGTACTCGCGCTCGATGCGGCCGCCGGTCTCCAGGAGCGCCAGGGACTCGTAGCCGAGCACCGCGAACCTGGTGTCCAGGATGTCTCCGGCGAGGTCGACGTTCTCCTCCGTGCCCGCGGCCTCGATGAGGATCCGCCTGAGGTCGTCGAGGGTGAACTGGTTGCTGGGCATGGGGAAATTCCTTCGTTCTCGGGGTGGTTGCGCACCGGCTGATCGTTTGTCGTGGGTAGCGGGCCGGTGCGCCCGGACGGTCGTGCGTCGGACCGGGGCCCGGCGGGCGGTGGTGCCGCCGGGCGCTGCGCGGAGCCACCGCGCGGCGCGGTCGCCTCCCCCTCGGCGGGGAGGCCTCCGCTCGCTCAGGCGGACGCGTCCCAGCGGTAGAAGCGCCGGGCCATGGCGTCGGCCGGGGAGCGCCAGGTCTCGGGGTCGTACGGGGTGATGAACGGCTTGAGGTCGTCGCTGATCCGCACGAAGCGCGGGTCCTTCCTGGCGCCCTGGATCAGTTCGCCGCCGTTGTCCTCGTCGAAGTCCTGGAGGTGGAAGTACAGGTCGTCGTAGGCGAACAGCTGGCGCCGCCGGGTGCCCATGCGGTGAGGCATGTCCGTCGCGTCGAAATCGGCGAACAGCTTGGCGACGTCCGCGGTCGAACCGGGCACCATACGGGCCACGATCAGCGTGCTGTGCATAGGTTCTCGCTCCTTGGCGGTGTCCGGTGTTCTACGGAGTGCGGATCCGCGCCGTCGGCCCGGCTGCCGGAACCGGGAACTGCGCTGCGGCCCCTTCGTCGGCCGAAGGGGTACCTCCCGGCCCGGGCGGAGCCGGGGGCCGGGAGCGGCCCCTCTGCCGGGCGGGCCGTTCCGCGCCCGCCCGGCAGAGGGGCGTGCAGGGCTACTGGTCCATGGCGCGCGTGTGCACCACGCGGTAGGTGTTCGAGTCGCTCTCGATCTTCAGGCCGTCGATGCGCTCGTCGTTGTCGCGGCGGGGCCTCGGCTTCTGCCCGTGCGGCAGGTCGCGGAAGGCCTCGTAGCTCTCCTTGCTGTCCCACTGCGAGTAGACGACGGCGAAGGCGCCCTCGACGAACATGGCCCGCAGTCCCTTGAAGACGCTGTGCGAGCGGTAGCCGGGGACGTTCACGAGCCAGTCCTGGCCCTCGCCCAGGAGCTTGATCAGCTCGGCCTGGTCGGCCTCGCCGACCCGGTGGACCTCGATGACGGTGTAGTCGTCGCGGTCGGGCGAGACCTCGACCCGGCCGCCGAGGCCGGGGTGGGTCTGGGTGAAGACGATCTCGTTCTGCAGCAGCCGGATGCCCGTGGTGATCTCGCGGAAGACGGGCAGCGTGCGGTGCTTGAACTCCTCGCCGGCGTAACGCTTCTCCAGGTCCTCACCGCTGCGCCACTGGATGAGGTTGGCGGTGCCGGGGCTGTCCTGCCCGGCGTGCACGGTGGAGGAGATCCACCCCTCGTAGGCCGCCGCATCGACGATCTTGCGCATCTCGGTGATCAGGCGGTCCTGCTTGTCGGGGGTGTCGGTGGTGAACAGGTTGAGGACGGTGAGGTAGTTGTCCTCGGTGGAGATGTTCGGCATGATTCCTTCGCTTCCTCGGGGGACGTGCGTGGGTTCGGGGCGGACCGTGGTCAGTCGGCGGGGCCGAACCAGCGGCCGAGCGCTTCGGTGAGCGACATGCCGGTGGCACCGGCGGCGGGGCCGTCACCGGTGCCGCCGACCCAGGCGACGTAGCCGTCGGGGCGGACGAGGATGCCGTCGAGGGCCCGGTCGCCGTCGGGGTCCTGCACGGTGACGGTGTCGACCCGGTCGGACCAGCCCTCGGCCGCGGCGCGCAGCTCGGCGCTGTCGACGAAGTCGATCAGCAGGCCGCGCCCGGATTCGAGGAGGGTGAAAACGCTCTGCTTCACGCCGTCGCGGGTGATCTGCCTGTCCTCCAGGCGGCGGCCGGGCAGGGGGTGGCGGTCGCAGCCGACGTCGTGGCGGATGTCGAGCCCGGTGACCATGCCGACGAGGTGGCGCTGCACCTCCTCGTGCCGCACCAGCTCGGTGAACACCTGGCGCAGCGGGTCGACCTCGTCGCCGCCGAGGTAGAGGGTGCGCTGGGCGAGGGTGTTGGCGAGGATGCGGGCGCCGACCGGGTGGCGCTCGGCGTGGTAGGTGTCGAGCAGCCCCTCGGGGGCGCGGCCCTTGATCTCGAGGGCGAGCTTCCAGCCGAGGTTGACGGCGTCCTGGATGCCGGCGCTCATGCCCTGCGCGCCGATCGGCAGGTGGATGTGGGCGGCGTCCCCGGCGACGAAGACACGGCCCTTGCGGTACTGGGCGGCCTGGCGGCTGACGTCGGTGGTTGAGGAGACCCACAGGGGCGTGGCGCCGCTGATGTCCTCGCCGGACAGGCGCTGGAAGGCCTCGGCGACCTCCTCGAAGGAGATCGGGTCCTTGCCGGTGCGCAGCGGCTGTGCGCGGTCGTAGTAGATGACGCGGCTGCGGTCCGGGCCGAGCGGCAGCACCATCACCATGCCGCCGGGCACCTGCTCACCGCTGAAGCGCGGCCGCAGCGGCACGCCGGTGATGTCTGCGAAGCGCAGCTCGACGGTGGGCGCGTTGCCGGGGAAGTCGATCCCGGCGCTGGTGCGGACGACGCTGCGGGCGCCGTCGCAGCCGACGACATAGCGACCGCGGAGCACTCCGGCACCGTCCTGGGCGCTGGTGCGGATGCTGACGCCGTCGTCGTCCTGCTCGACACCGGTGACCTCGATGCCGCGGCGCACCTCCACGCCGCGTTCGGCGATCCAGCCGGCGAGCATGGACTCGGTGCGCGACTGGGGGATGCCGCGGGCTCCGTACGAACCGCCCGCGAGGACCCGGTAGTCGAGCGGCACACCGCCGAAATGACCGACCGGGATGACATCGACATCACCGAGCCGGGAAATGAGTCCGCGCTGCGCGAATTCCTCGATCGTGCGCGCGGAAAACCCGAGGGCGCGCGATTCCCTGATGGGCTCGGCAAGCCGGTCTACAACCAGGGCGGAGACTCCAGCGAGGCTCAACTCACCCGCAAGCATAAGTCCGGTGGGACCTGCTCCTACAATGATCACGTCCGCGTCAAAGGTATCCATCTGCCCTCTCCCGACTGGTGTTCGACGAGTATTGCCGGGTCGCAAGGGGACGGTAAAGCGTGTGCGGTACAGGCTTTGGGCAATCCACTACAGAACTCTGCCGAGAATGTCAGATCTCTGGCAGGAATCTGGTCGGGGAGGCGCGCCCGGCGCCATGCTCGGGAGGTGACTTCCCAACTTTTCCCCACCGACAAGGCCGCAGGCACCGATTCCGCCGACGCAGCCCGGGTCGCGGAACTCCTGGGCCGTTATCTCATCGCCCTCGACGACGAGGAACTCGACGACGCCTGGGCCCGGAGCCTGTTCACCGAGGACGCGGTCGTCGCCTTCCCGAGGAGCCGTCACGAGGGGCTCGCCGGGCTCGCCCAGTGGCACCGCGCGTCGCTCGCGGCTTTCGTGCGGACCCAGCACCTCGGCTCGCCGGCGGTGGTGACCGTCGAGGGCGACCGGGCCGCGTTCCGCGCCAATGTGCTGACCACGCACGTCCATCACCCCGGCGAGGACCGGCCACCGCTGTTCCGCGCGGGCACGCTCGCGTCCGGCGAGGCCCGCAGGACCCCTGCCGGGTGGCGGATGAACGAGCTGTCCTTCCGGATCGCCTTCGTCGAGGGGGAGCCCCCGAAGCCGGCCTAGGCGGCCGGACCCCGCTTCCCGGGCGGCGTCATCGCCGTGAGCAGCCGCCGGTCCAGCATGGTGCCGACCGAGGTGTCCCCGGCCGGTTCGAGCCCGGCGTCGTGGCAGGCGGTGCTGACCAGGTAGCGGCCGAGCACCGTGTGAGTGTCGAACGCCCACCCGTCGCCGAGGACCGCGGTGCCGTCGGGAGTGCGCAGGCCCCCGAGGGAGAGGTCGAAGCCGAACTCGGTGAAGGGCAGCCGCATGCCCTGGCCGAGCGCCTTGGTGTACGCCTCCTTCAGAGTCCACAGACGCAGCGCGCGCGCGGCCCGCTGTTCCTCGGGCAGCGCGTCGAGCTCCGCGGCCTCGGCCGGGGTGCACATCCGGTTGCGCATCAGGCCGAAGTCGAGGCGCCGGTCCGCGCGCTCGGCGTCCAGACCGATCCGGCCCATCCGGCTGATCCCCGTGGCCATCAGCTCACCGGTGTGCGTCAGGCCCACCTCGACCTGGTCGAGGCCGCGCAGGTACGGACGGCCTCCGAGCCGGTGGGCGATGTCGATGTCCTCCGGTCCGATGCCGAGCGCGGCCGCCGCGGTGTACTTGATGAGCAGCCGGGACGCGGCGAACCGGCAGCGGACCGCGGGGTCGCGGGTGCCGGCGTAGCGGTTCCAGTCGCGGCGGCCGAGCAGGAGGTCGAGGCGCGGCGTGGTGAGCACCGCGGGCAGCCACTCGGTCCAGGTCGCGTACGCCACCGCGGCCCCGCGGTCCAGGAGGTCCTCCCGGACCCGCAGCCAGGAGCTGTCCGGGCGCGGGATGTGCACGGGCGGCGCGACGGCGGAGCCGTGTGCGGTGACGCCGGGGGCGCCGACGGCGTCGCGGGCACCGGTGCCGTCCGTGACGTGGCTGCCGCCGCTCTTCCGCGCGGCCGCGGGTCCACTGGGGTGCACGGCGCCCGCCTCCTTCCGTTCTCTTCCCTTGAAGCCGAATCGTTTCTGCTGGAACCGGGTCTCAGGCGAGCCGCATCCCGTACAGGTCGAAGCTCCGCCCGCGCCGGTAACGGTCCACGAGCCCGGCCGCGAGCTCCTGCGTGACGCCGTCCGGGAGCTCGGGCACCTCCAGACCGAGACGGCGGCCGAACCGGGTCAGGGCGAGCAGCGCCCAGTCGGGTTCTGCGAGCAGGCCGCCGTCCGGGGTGCCGGGCACCGCGTTCTCGCAGACGGCGAGGCAGGAAGCGGCGGCGAGCAGCAGGCAGTACCGGTCGATCAGGACGTACGCCGCGGGGGCGGGCGCCCCGGTGTCCGGGCGTCGGGAGAGCGCGGCGCACCGTTCGGCGAGACCGTGCACCTCGGCGGCGAAGACGCGGGCGAGGTCGGCGAGCGCCGCCCACCGGGCGCCGCGCGAGCGCCGTCCGTCGAGCCGGCCGGCCGCGCCGGGCAGCACGGCCAGCAGCCCGTCGCAGCCGTTTCGCGGGTCGCGGGGGCCGGCGTCGAGCCGCCGGAAGTCGAGCGTGGTGCGGGCCCCGCCGGGGGTGAAAAGCCCGGCGGGGGCCTCGTGTCCGGCCTCGCCGCGCCAGGTGGCGTGGGCGAGGGTGCGCAGATGGGGGACGAGAACGGCCTGGGTGTCGGCGGTGCCCGCGTGCCCGAGTCCGGCCACCGCCAGGTCGCGGACGAGCTTTTGGAAACCGCCGTACGCGGGGCCGCGGTCGTAGCCGCGGGCACCGAGCACAGCGGTGAGTTCGTCGAGGTCCTCGTGGAGCAACGCGGACACGGCGTACTTGACGGCGGCGGACGGGACGAGGGCGTGCTCGGGCGCCAGGTCGAGCAGCCTCAGCCCGGCGACGGCGAGGCTGTCGCAGGCGAGCAGGTCGGCGAAGACCCCGGCGAGCACCCGGCTGCGGCGGCCGTGCGGCACGAAGCCGCGGCGGGACTCGGCGACGGCCCGCACGGCGTACCGCAGTGCGCTGTCCATCCCGGCGACCAGGGCACCGCCGGACACCAGGGACCGGCTGACCTGGAAGGTGCGCAGGGCCAGGCCGACGCCCTCGCCCTGCCGTCCGACCAGGGCGTCGGCCGGTACGGGACAGCGGTCGAGTTCCAGTCCGGCGTAGTGGGCGCTACGCATGCCGTGGGTGCGGGCGCGCGGCAGCCGGCGCACCGCGTGCGCCGGGAGCCGGTCGGTCTGGAGCAGGAACACGGAGTGGCTGCCCGGCCCGTCGCCGGGGGCGGTGCGGACGTAGGCGACGAAGGCGTCGGCGCGGTCGGCGTTGATGACGACCTCCTTGCGTCCGCCCACCACGTAGCCGCCGCCGGGTGCGGGGCGCGCGGTGTACTCGCCGCGCAGGATCGCGTTGGCGTGAGCGAACTCGCGGTGCAGGATGGTGATCCGGCCGCCGTCGAGCAGCAGCCGTGCGGTCTCCCGGCGTTGCCGCTCGTCACCCGCGGTCCACACCGCGGACGCGGCGAACAAAGCGGTCATCCCGGCGCCGAAGCCGAGCGCCACGTCCCGCCGGAGCACCGGCCGCAGCACCTGGGCGAGTTCCTCGGCCCCGCCGAGACGACCGCCGAGCGCCCCGGGCACGAACTCGGCCGCGAGGCCGAAGCGGGCGAGCAGTTCCTCGGTGGCCGCGGGAGCCTCGCGCCGTTCGTCGGCGGCGAGCAGCGCCTCCTGGCCGTGCGGGTTGCCGGCGGCGAGGGGATCGCCCAGCAGGTCCTCGACGTACTGGGCCCGTGCGGGCCCGTCGACGGGCACCCGGGGGGTGCGGAGGGCGGCGGGCCGTGCCGCGGACGGGCCGGCGCCCGCGGTCGGGCTGCTGTTCACCTGGGACCTCCGGCTTCAGCCCGTCCGGGGGGCGCGGACGGACGCGTTCAGCGCGATGGGCGTGGGGCCGGGCCGCCGGCCCCGGTCACGGCACCCGGCTCGGGGGCCGCGGGCCAACGCGCCCTCGACGTGCTCCTTGACCAGCCGCAGCGTGGCGCTGCTCCGCCGGGCGAGCTGCGAGCACAGCGCCTCGCGCGCGGTCCGCGCCGCGTCCGCGCCGTCGCCGTACCACTCCTGCAGGCTGTCCTCGTCGAGCACCGCGTGGTGCCGCGCGACGACGGTGACACCCGCGCCCGATGCTTCGGGTTCGACCGACCACTCCCCCGTGTGCGCGGCCAGCAGTGCGGGCTGTTCGGCGTCCCGGATGTCCTTGTAGACGATGCGCCCGGCGTGCGGGAAGCCGATCCGTACCGACTCGACCGTCCGCGCCGCCCCACCGGCGCAGGCCAGCTCCACGGTCATGAACTGGACGCCGGGCCGGTGCTCGGCGATGTCGATCCGGGTGGCACCGGGCACTGCGTCGGTCCGGTCGCCGAACCGGTGCAGAAAGCCGTAGACCAGCTCGCCGAGCCCGTCGGGGTCTTCGGGCCCGGTGACGTGGACCGAGTCCTCGAAGGACAGGACGAGGTCGTCGAGGCGGCGCCAGCGCTCGGCGAGATGCTTGAGGCTGGCGAGTGCGGCACGGCTGTTGGCTGCGATGGCCCGCCTCATCCAGTCGACGTCGTCGTGCGCGTTGTCGGCGACGGAGAAGTCGTTGTGCAGGGTGACGAGGGAGCGCTCGGGGCCGCGCTGCTCGACGACCCAGCTGCCTCCCATGGCGGTCACCGGCCGGGGCAGCACCTCCTGGCGGAAATCGACACGGTGCGCCACGGGGTCCAGGGTGCGCCGCGAGGTCCAGGGCTTGATCTCGCCGTTGGCGGTGACCCACATCCGCAGCCGCTCCCACTCCCCGCCGAACTCGAGCTGCTCGACGTGGACGGTGGGCGGCAGGAAGACGGGCCAGCGCAACGCGTCGGCGATCAGGCCGTAGAGCACGCCCGCCGGGGCGTCCACCGCCGCGTGGTGGACCATGCGGTGCACAGGCGCGAGGTACATCCGTCACACCCCTCTCGTCTCGGACGTCCGCAGGGCCGGGACGGGCGGCCACGGAATCGCCGCAACCGGCCGGCCTGTCCGGACTCGCCATGGACTGTTTCCCGACCGGATGGAGAACGGCTCGCCCACTTCTGGACCGGCGCTCGAATCCACGGGAACGCACGGCACGCCGACGTGCTGTGCGTCCGCGCTCGACGTCCGCCCGGCCCGGGCGCGGGCACCCCGACCGATTCCGCGGCCTGCGGCCGGCCCCGGGGAGGCGGCCCGTCCGCACCGCCTCCCCGGGGAGACGGCCGTGGGGGCACGGCCCGGCAGCCCGCCGAACGGCCGCGGGAGCACTCGCTTTCCCCGGGTGGCGGGACGGCGGGACGGCGGCACGCGGCGGGTCAGGCCGCGTACAGGTCGAAGGTGGAGGTGCGCCGCGGTCCGGACACCACGTCCAGCCGGGGATCGACGGCGAGCATCGCCTGGTGCAGCCGCTGCAACTGCGGTGAGGGCTCCACGCCCAGTTCCTCGACCAGGCGGCGGCGCAGCCGGTGATAGACGTCCAGCGCGGCGGCCTGCCGACCGGAGCGGTACAGCGCCACCATGGCCTGCGAGTACAGCCCCTCGTGCTCGGGGTGCCGGGCGATCAGGTCCATGAGCTCGGCGGTGACCTCGGCGTGCCGGCCGAGCCTGAGGTCGGCGTCGATACGGCGCTCCCGCGTGACGAGCCGGCTCTCCTCCAGCCGCATCGCCTCGATCTCCAGGATGGGGCCGACGCGTACGTCGACCAGGGCGGGCCCCTGCCACAGGTCCAGTGCCCTGCGGTAGGTGCGGGCCGCCCGCTCGTCCTCGCCGTCCTCGAAGCACTGCTGGCCCTCGGCGACGAGACGTTCGTACTCGTGGACGTCCACCGCTTCGGCCGGTATCTGCAGCAGATAGCCGCCGTGCCGGGTGGCGAGCACGCTCTTGGCGGCGCCGGGGGCGTCGGGCCCCATGGCGGTGCCCAGCCGGCGGCGCAGCTGGAGGATGTAGGTCTGCAGGGTGGTGAGGGCGCTCTGGGGGAGCTCGGTGCCCCAGATTTCCTCCATGAGCGTGGGCACGGGTATGACCCGGCCCGGGTAGAGGGCGAGCAGGGCCAGGATCTGCCGCGGCTTCCCGGCCGTCGGAACGATCGACATCCCGTTGACGTCGGCACTCAGTGGACCCAGAACACGAATCTTCATGGCTTCCTCCCCGTACCACGACGGCTGAACTCGGCTTCCGAGCCGGTGTGCGAATCGGTGCCCGAGGCTCGTCGATATTGCGCCACACAGGGACCCGCTGTCTTTACCCCACGATGCATGCACAAGGCGCGCCGTAGCCTGTCTCCACCCCGCCCTCAGGTTTTCTCGAGGAAGCGTCGAGTGTTTTTCTTGTGCTACTGCCTTCCACTACTTCTGATGCGTCTCCGACACGCGACCGACCGTGGGAGAAGGTGCCGGTAAACGTCTTCCGCAGGCTGGCGCGCACTGTTATTTTCCGCATCATGGAGACCACCGAAAGCACCGGGCGGGATGGCGGACGGGCGATGCCCGAGGGTGCGGACCCGCTGATGCGGCAGCTGCTGCGCCAGATGGTCACCCGCCGCACGCGGCCGGCGGGATCCGGACCCCCCGGTGACGACGGGGGGCTGACGGGCCATGGCCCGGATTCGAGCACCACCATGGAGCTGATCTCCTCCTGGCACCGGCGCGGCATCGAGGTCGGCTTTCCCGAACTGATGGCGCGTCCCACGCCCGGCCACTGATGTCCGCTGCTCTCGCACCGGGGCGCCGCGAGCGCCGCATGACGTGAACTCGGGAGTGCCCGGAAAAACGCTGGAGCCGCACTCGTGCCCGCCCCGCCGTTCACGCAGACCGTCTATGCTCCGGTGTTCGGGGAACTTTAACCCCTTTTAGGCCGCCCGACGTCGGAGAGCCGTACGGAGTCACCCACGGAATTCGGTGTGAGCTTCTTTCCGGTCGTCGCCGCGGCCGCGCGAACCGGGACCGGCCGGTACGACGCGGGCCGGCATCCCAGGGGTGCCGGCGAGGTGGTGGCCGATCCCGTGCGGGACGAGGGGCCGGCCGCGCCGCTGGAATCCACCGTTCCCGACCGCTTCGGCGGTGACATGCGAGGAAGAGATGCAGTTCCGCGTTCTCGGTCCCGTCGAGGTCCACGACGAGTGCACCGGACTCAGGGTTCTGCCCACCGGGGACAAGCAGCGCGCTCTGCTGGGTGCGCTCGTGGTGAGGTCGGGGCGGACCGTGCCCGTGCACCGGCTCGTCGACGAGTTGTGGGGCGAGCATCCGCCGGCGAACGCCACCAACGCCCTGCAGGCCCACGTGGCCCGGCTGCGCCGGCTGCTGCCGGCGCAGCCCGCGGGCTCCGGTGAACCGGACCACGAGTGGATCGTGACCCGTTCCCTGGGCTACGTCCTGCGCCTGGGCCGGGCCACCACCGACGCCGAGCGCTTCAACCGCCTCGCGGCCGAGGGCCGGGCGGCCACCGTCCACGATCCCGGGCACGCCGCCGAACTGCTGCGCCGGGCGCTTGCTTTGTGGCGCGGGCCGGCCCTGGAGGGCAGCGTGCGCGGGGGTATCTGCGCGGCCGAGGCGGCCCAACTGGAGGAGAGCCGGCTGACCGCCCTGGAGGCGCTGTACGACGCCTGCCTGCGCACCGGACGGCACGACGAGATCACCGGTGAGCTGGAGGAGCTGACCACCGACCACCCCGTGCGGGAACGCTTCTACGACCTGCTGATGGTGGCCCTGTACCGCTGCGGCCGGCAGGCGGAGGCGCTCGGCGTCTACGACCGCGCACGCAAGCGCCTGGTTCACGAACTCGGCGTCGAGCCCGGTCCGGCACTGCACGGCCGTATGGAGGCGATCCTCCACCACGACCCGGCCCTCGCGGCTCCCGGCCCGGGCGCGCCGCCCCCGGTCTCCGTCCGAGCCTTCCCGGCGTCCTCGGGCCCGGACGCGGCACCGGCACCGGCACCGGGCCACGAGGCCGAGGTCCTCGTCCTCACCGACGAGATCGCCCGCCTGCGGCGTCACGTGGAACGCCTCTCCCTGGAGCAGGAGGCGCTGATCCGCCGTTTCGACCGCCTGTCGGCCCAGGCGCAGGCGCGGTGACCGGACCCGCTCAGGCCGGTGCGGAGGCCGACAGCGCCGGACCGGGGCGGGGAGGGGACGGCGGCACCACGGCAGAGGGGCGGCGCGCCCGGACGGCGGCCGCGACGGCCGGATCCCCGCGCGCCCTTTCCTCGCTCCCGGGGAGGGGGAAGACCCTGCGCCCCTCCGCCGGAAGGACCGGCCACGGTCGTTGCCGCGCATCGGGCTCGCTCGGGTACCGGGGCACGGACCGTGGAAGCGGCCCCTGTCTCCGGAACCGTGCTCTCCGGCTGACAGGGGCCGCGGGACCGGGAAGGCCCGTGCGGGGAGGGGTCACCCCGCCCGGGCCACCGCCCGGCCCGCCGCCTCAGGGCCGCGGACCCCGAGGGTCTCGGGCTGGGCCACCAGGATGGAGCGCTGCAGCCGGCTGAGCGCGGACGAGGGTTCCAGCCCCAGTTCCCGTACGAGAGTGGCGCGCAGCCGCTGGTACACGTTCAGGGCCTCGCCGCGCCGGCCGGATCGGTGCAGCGCCAGCATGAACTGGCCGTGCAGGCTTTCGTGCAGCTGGTGGCGGTTGACGAGCACGGTCAGTTCGGAGAGCAGTTCGCGGTGGCGGCCGAGCCGCAGGTCGGCATCGATGCGCTGGTCCAACGCGCACAGCCGGGACTCCTCCAGCCGCCTGACCTCCAGCTCGGCGCGGTTGCCGACCTGGACGTCGGCGAGGGCGGGACCGGTCCACAGCGCCAGGGCGTCCCGCAGCCGGCGGGCGGCGCCGGAGAAGTCCTCGGCGTCCATGGCCCGATAGCCCGCGCCGGCCCGTCGCTCGAATTCGCGGAAGTCGACGAAACCGCCGCGGGTGTTCAGGCGGTAGCCGCCCGGGAGGGTGACCAGGACGTCCTTGGCGGTGACACGCTCCTCACCGGCCTCGGCCAGTGCATCCCCGATGAGTTCCCTCAGCCGCAGGACATAGGTCTGCAAAGTGGTGCGGGCACTGCGCGGCGGCTCGTCTTCCCACAGCTCGTCCATCAACGTGGAGACCTGGACCACCTGGTCCGCGTGGAGAGCGAGCAGAGCGAGCACCTGCCGCGGTTTCGGTGCCGTCGGTGTGATCGAGATGCCGTGCTCACGCACTGACAGCGCACCCAGAACTTCGATGTCCACGACCTTGTCCCCCATCGTTCGGTTGCGTGTGGATCACTGAGTGCAAGGACTGCCGCTCCCGCGCTGGAGACGTGCCGCAGTTTTGACTCGAAGACGATTAAAAAAACAGCACAGTCGGTTTGTCAATGCCGAGGTAGGCACTCTCGCTCCCCCGAGCCGGTGGACACACGGGTGGCCGTCCCGCGGCCGGCGCGGCGAACGGCACCGAACCCGACGGGCGGCGGTCGCGGTCGCGCACGAGTACGCCGCCCGGAGGGGGCCGACTCGCGGTCCGCTCTCTCACAGGGAGCGTGCCCGGGCTCCCCCACCTGCCGAAGAGCGTGCGGAGAAGCACAGTTGAACATCTCCTGCGAGCACCGGTCCACGGCCCGGCCGGGGGGGCGAGGCGTTGGTGACGGCCGGGTCGGCGTCGTCGAACCCCGGGGAGGCCTCACACGCGTCTCCGGAGGGGGTCCGCCCAGGAGCACACAAAGCACGAGGGGGTCACCATGCCGCCGGATCCCGCGCACAGACCGGCGATCAAAGTGACACATTTTCCCACAGAACAGAATCGTGCGGTTTGCCGGTCGCCTCTTCGGGGGTATCTGTCCGGTCTCCGGCAAGGGCGCAAACACGCCAGGATCGAGGACGAACCGGTGACCCGTACACCAGGCGTTTTCCGGTGCGCTCCGCCGGTTCCCGGGTCATGCGCCGGGTCACGTACCGCTCGCGGGAAGGGAGCACCGCTCCCACCGGGTGGGCACCCGAAGCTCCGGTCCGACCCGGCGGGCGGGCACCGCGAGCAGCCCGGCGGGGCGGGCGGTGACGGTACCTCGTATCCGGCGGCGACCGCGCGAAGGGCGTCCACCGGGCACATGCGGTGATAACACCCGGAGGCCTCGGCACGGTGTCAGCGTGCCGAGGCCTCCGGGAAGAGAGGGGCTGTGCCGCTGCCGGCCGCTGTGAGTCCACCGAGTACGGAGGCGGCGGCGAGGCGCGGCAGCAGTAACTGCCAGAACCTGGTGATCGTGCAGGGCGCGAGCCACTCGGGGTCCTGCGTGCCCAGCACCTCGAAGCCGGTGGTCGCCGCCACCACGGCGGTCGCCACCTGTTCGGGCGTGACGGTGTCGAGAAGTCCTTCCTCCGCCGCCCGCTCCAGCGTCTCCTCGACCCACTGCTGCCACTGGCGACGCAGGTTCCGCCCCTCCCGGAGGACCTGGCTGCCGCTCAGGTCGAACCCGGCACGCAGCACCACGTCGCCGGTGAGCCCGCGGGCGAGTTCGTGCGAGGCGTTGACGAGCATCTGCAAAGCGTTCCCCGCCGGGTCCCGGTGGGCCCCGGTGATGGCCCCGAGCCGTCGCGCCGCCTCGTCCTCGACCGCGTCGGCCAGGGCGGCCTTGTTCTCGAAGTGGAAGTGGAGCGCTCCCGTGCTCACTCCGGCCCGGGTACTGATCGCGCTGAGCGAGGCCACACTGAAGCCGTCCCGGCTGAAGACCGTGGCGGCCGACTTGATCAGTGCCTCGCGTGTACGCAGCGCTCGTTCCTGCTTGGCCATTCAAGACGCTCCATCACTGGGGTGGGTTGCCGTGTTTGCGGGCGGGCAGGTCGGCGTGTTTGGTGCGGAGCATGGCCAGGGCGGCGATGAGGACGCCCCGGGTGTCGGCGGGATCGATGACGTCGTCGACCAGACCGCGCTCGGCGGCGTAATAGGGATGCATCAGCTCGGACCGGTACTCCTTGACCAGCTCCGCCCGGGTCGCCTCGGGATCGTCGGAGGCCGCGATCCGCCGCCGGAAGATCACCCCCGCCGCGCCCTCCGCACCCATCACCGCGATCTCGTTGGTCGGCCAGGCATAGGTCAGATCCGCACCGATGGACTGCGAGTCCATCACGATGTACGCACCCCCGTACGCCTTCCGCAGCACCAGCGAGATCCGCGGCACCGTGGCATTGCAGTACGCGTACAGCAGCTTCGCGCCGTGCCGGATGATCCCGCCGTGCTCCTGATCCACCCCCGGCAGGAAACCCGGCACGTCCAGCAGCGTGACGATGGGAATGTTGAACGCGTCACACATCTGCACGAAACGCGCGGCCTTCTCCGAGGCATGGATGTCCAGCACCCCCGCCAGATGCTGGGGCTGATTGGCGACAACCCCCACCACCTGCCCGTCCAGCCGCGCCAGCACACAGATGACATTGGTCGCCCAGCGCTCGTGAACCTCCAGCAGCTCCCCGTCGTCGACGATCTCCTCGATCACCGCCCGCATGTCATAGGGACGATTGCCGTCCGCCGGCACCAGGTCGTACAGCGCCTCCCCCCGCCGGCCGGCCGGATCACCGCACTCGGTACGCGGCGGATTCTCCCGGTTGTTCGACGGCAGCAGCGACAGCAGATAACGGACCTCCTCCAGACAGGTGGCCTCGTCGTCATAGGCGAAATGCGCCACCCCCGAGGCCGAGGCGTGCACATCCGCCCCGCCCAGCCCGTTCTGCGACACCTGCGCACCGGTGACCGCCTGAACCACATCGGGACCGGTGATGAACATCTGCGAGGTGTCCCGGACCATGAACACGAAGTCCGTCAGCGCCGGAGAATAGGCCGCCCCGCCCGCACACGGACCCAGCATCACCGAGATCTGCGGAATCACCCCGGACGCGGCGGTGTTGCGCTGGAAGATCCCCCCGTAACCGGCCAGGGCCACCACCCCCTCCTGGATACGCGCACCGGCCCCGTCATTGAGGGACACCAGCGGCGCACCCGCCGCGATGGCCATGTCCATGATCTTATGGATCTTGGCCGCATGAGCCTCGCCCAGCGCCCCGCCGAAGATCCGGAAATCATGCGCGTAGACGAACACCGTCCGGCCCTCGACCGTCCCCCAGCCCGTGATCACCCCATCGGTGTACGGCCTGCGGTCCTCCAGCCCGAACCCGGTCGCCCGGTGCCGCCGCAACGGCTCCACCTCCCGGAACGACCCCTCGTCCAGCAGCAACTCGATCCGCTCACGCGCGGTCAGCTTGCCCTTGGCATGCTGGGCCTGCGTGGCCCGCTCACCCGGACCACGCCGCACCTGCTCACGGATGGCACGCAACTCCGCCACACGGCCACGGGCGTCACTCGCCGCGGAAGACCGGGGGACATCGCTCACAGCAGTCATGACGCCTCTCTCCTCGTGGTGCGGACGAAACAGCGGCCACATATTAACAAACCGCGCATGCGGTTTGTATGGAGTCCGGTGATTTTCGAGTACGGTCGTGCGGCGACAGGCAGTCCGCCGGGGCTAGCGCCAACTGCGGGGGGAGCGGTAGCCTGCCTCGCTCCAGCGTGCCCGTGCGGTCGGCGCGCCGCGTGCGGGAGCCGCCCCCTTCCCGGTGTCCCGGCTGCGGGAGACCAGGGAGCGGAACACGAGGGCAACCGCCGCGAGTTCCTCGTCACTCAACCGCCCGCGTTCTACGCGCAGGGAAAGTCCGTCGGCGTCCGGTTCGGCCACAGCTTCTCCTCTCGCCCTGCCGCCACCGTCCGCCACCGCCCTACAGACCTGGTCGGGCTCCGGTCGAGGAGCGCTCCGGCCCCCGCGCCGCTGGCCGCCGTGTCAGGTGGACGCGGCGGTCTCCTCCTCGGTCGGCACCGGGGCCTTGGCACCGAGCTGCGCGGCTCGCTCCGTGGTGATGACCAGGCGGCCGAAGACGGCGGGGACCGCGATGCTGGGCAGCAGGTGCTCCATGAGCGACACCACCCGGGCCTCCAGATCGTCCCGCCCCGACAGGATCTGCGAGTGGACCTGCACCCCGGTCCACGCCGCCGAGAACGTCCAGGCGCTCTCGGCCGGCACGACGTGCGGGAGCAGCTCGCCCTGCTCTCGTGCCCCGGTCAGCAGGTGGGTGGCCGTATCGATCCACCGGGTGAGCGCCACCGTGCCGAACTGGGCACGCACGTCCTGGTCCAGACTCAGCCGCGCCACCGCGCTCACCAACGGGTCGCGGCGCATCCGGTACGCCACCATCAGCGCGGTGTCCACGAGCTGCTGCAGTTTGCACGGGTGGGGCTCCGGTATCACCACGGCGAACTGCTGGCTGAGCACCCCCTCGGCCAACGCCTGCTTGGACGGGAAGTGAAAGTACAGGGCTCCCTTGGTCACACCGGCCCGGGCCAGGATCTCACCGATGGTGGCGCCGTCGTACCCATACTCGTCGAACACCGAGGCCGCCGCCGTCAGGATCGCGAACCGAGTGCGCATCGCACGTTCCTGCCGTGCCATCGAGGGGTCCTCCCAAGATCTGTTACCTGGGGAACACCGCGTTGTTGGGTACCGTTCCCACGAAAAACAAAACCAGCTAGTTCGTATTTTCACAAGTTGCCTCCACGGGTGCCACACCCGGGGGCGATCCTTACCATCGCTCGAACCGCCGGGGGTCCCCGTACGATGCAGAACGTGCTGGTCACAGGAGCGAGTGGCTTCATAGGCCGCCATGTGGTCCGTGCCGCCCTTTCAAAACCGTCCGTCCGGATCCGGCTGGCAGGGCGCAAAGGACCCGAGGGGCCCGGCGGGGGGCGGACCGAGACCGTGCGGGCGGATCTTGCCGATCCCCCGTCCCTGCGGGGCCTGTGCGAGGGGACCGACGCGGTGGTGCACTGCGCCTCCCGGGTGGGAGGTGACGAGCAGACCCTGCGCGCGGTCAACGACGCGGGCACCCGGGCGCTGGTCGACGAGGCGCTGCGCCACGGGGTGCGCCGCTTCGTGTACGTGAGCACCGCCGCTGTCTACGGGCGCGGCCCCTTCCGTGAAGCCGACGTCGACGACCTGCCCCTGCGGCCCGGGTCGGCCACCAGCGTCACGCGCGCCTCGGCCGAGCGGCACGTGCTGGCGGCCGGCGGCACGGTGCTGCGCCCCCATCTCGTCTACGGCACGGGCGACCGGTGGGTGATCCCGGGCCTGGCCGGGCTGCTGCGGTTCGTGGGCTCGGGCGTGCGGTGCTCCTCCCTTCACTCCGCGGTCGATGCCGCCGCCCTGGCCGAAGCCGCCGTCGCCGCTGCCTTCCGGGGACCGGAGGTGGCCGGCGTCTTCCACGTCAACCACCCGCGGCCCGTGCCCGCTTCGGCCCTGATCGCCATGGTGCTGGAGTCACTCGACCTGCCCTCAAGGACATTGCTGCCCGCCGAACGGGTCCGGGCCCGGATCAGCGGCTCCCCCGAGGCGCTGCACCACTTCGACATGCTGGCGGTGGACCACTGGTTCCGCAGCGACCGTGTCTGGCAGGTGCTGGGCTGTGAACCGGGGCCGGCACCCGGTGAAGGGATCTCGGGCCACATGCCGTGGTATGGGCGCCTGCTGCGGCAGGAGCCCGGGACCGGGGCTCCAGGTCCAAACCGGGGAGTCCTGCCGCAGAGGTGACCGGGCTCCCCGCCCCTCGGGCAGGCCCGGGGGCCCCGCTCCGCGGCCGCCGGGACGAGGAGCACAGTTGACGGGGCCTGTGGAGACGAACGACTCCAGTGGGCACAGCCGCCCCTCATGGGGCATCGGTTTCCCCAGAGCAGGCCGATGTGGTATCCCGCGAAATAAAAAACCGCACAGTTGGTTTCTTGAAAGGGGTCGGGCGGCCGGGACCGGAGCCGCACCGGCGGTCCGCCTTCACCGCTCGGCGGTGGAGATCGGACCTGAAAACGTCATCTGCGAGACACGGACGAGGTCTTGAAAAGAAAACCGATGGGTCCGTATCTTTAGCGCCCTGAGCCACCTCGGAAAGCTCATATCCAGGGAGAAACGGGGGAGATCTCGTATGACCCTTCTCACAGTCCAGACGGCGGTCCCGGCCATACCGGAGCAGAGGAGTTGCGGTACCGCGGCGTCGGACACCCGCCCCGGTATCCGGTACATGCCGCGTCTGACGACCACGGTCCCCCGGGAGTACGTGCACCGGGCGAGCCATGCCGAGGTCTTCCTGACCGGCTGCGAGAAGCTTGACGACAGCCGCTTCGCCCTCACCGGCCAGTGGCCCCGGGCCCACACGTTCTTCATGAGCCCGGAGGGAGGGCACGATGCCCTCCAGGCTGCAGAAACCATTCGGCAGGCAGGGCTCTTCCTCGCGCACGCCGAGCTCGACGTCCCGCTGGGCCACCACTTCCTGCTGTGGGACCTGGATCTGACGGCGGACCCGGAGCAGCTGGCGGTCGGCTCGGGCCCCAGCGAGTTGTCCCTCCTGGCCACCTGCACGGACACCGTCCGCAAGGGCAGACGCCTCGTGGAGTTCAGCATGCGCATCGACATCGAACGCGCGGGCCGCCGCTGTGCCGTCGGCGGAGGCCGCTTCTCCTGCGTGTCCGGCACGACGTATCAGCGGCTGCGCGGCCCGGCGCAGGCGCAGGCGCCGCTCGCGCGCCGGGAACCGGACCGCATGCTGCCGCCGGCCTGCGCCGGCAAGGCCCTCCCCGGCGACGTGGTGCTCTCCGCCACCGACCGGCCCGACCGCTGGCTGCTCGACCCCGATCCACGGCACCCCATCCTGTTCGAGCACGTCGGCGACCACTTCCCCGGCATGGTCCTGCTCGAAGCCGCCCGCCAGGCCGCCTGTGCGCTGAGCCGACCTCACGTCCTGACGCCCGTCTCGTTCCATGCGAACTTCCACCGGTACGCCGAGTTCGGCTCACCGGTGTGGATAGAGGCCACGCCCCTGCCCGCCGGCGCCGCCGACACACGGAGTGTGCGGGTCACCGGTGTGCAGCAGGACCAGGCCGTGTTCACGGCCGTGATCGGCGCGCAGAGCCGTCGGAGCTGAACCCCTCCCCGCACACTCCGCCCGGCTCACCACCGGCTGATCCCACGAGGGCCTGATCCCGCGGTACGGGGTCAGGCCCTCGTCCCGTCCGGTGAAAACCGCCGGGGGAGGCGCCGGCCCAGGGGCGTCGGGCCGGCGCCCCGTGGCGCTACGGCAGCAGCTGCGGCACCGACGACGGCGGCCCTCCCTCGGACCGCTCGGTCTTGCGCCCCTTGCTGCCCGGGGACAGCGTGCGCGGGTCCACGGCCTCGGCGGGCGCCCCGGTTGCGTAAAGTCCCTGGGGTTCGGTGTCGCGGTCGTGCGGCAGTAACCAGAAGACCCGGCGGCGGAAGGTCCCCGAGGAGCGGGACGGCTTGGCGGCGGGCCCGAGCCGGGCGTAACCGACCATGCGGCCGTCCCGGTGGTAGGCGGGCCTGCCGCGCCGGTTGGGCAGCCGGTCCAGGCTCTGGCGCACGTAGTCGAGACCGCTGATGTCCTCGAGCCAGACGAGCTCGACCTCGTGGATGACCTCGTCCTCTGCGATGAGGGCGCTCATGCTGTCTCCTCGTCGGCGACCAGTCCGATACCCGGGTAGTACTTGCGCTGGTTGGACAGGATCATTTCCTTGGGCGAGGCCAGTCCCACCGTCTCGCGGACACGCGCCGCGAAGGCCCGGGACGAGATGGCCGGGGCCCCCTCATTCTGGCACCACGTCCTGTAGGCCGCGTAGAGCTGGGCCTGCTCCGCCCTGAGAGAAGGCGTGGTACGGCAGGATTCGCTCAGGAACCGCCCGGTGTGGTCCTCCGTCTCGGCATAGGCGGTCGTGGCGATCCGGACGCGCTCGGGCCCGGTGATGTCCCTCTCCCCCGCCAGGTAGCGGCGCGCCCCCATGATCAGCCAGTTGAGGATGCCCGGCCCCTCCTCGGTGACGAGGATGTCCGCCAGGTTGTCGATCTTGTGTTCGTCGGAGACGACACGCTCGAACGGGATGAGCCGCATCCGCCGCCAGAACGCGAAGCCGCCGGTGCCCACCTCGGGCCGGTGGTTGCCCAGCAGCCACAGCTTGTGCGTGGGCTGGAAGCTGAAGAAGTCCTGGCGCATCCGGCGTGCCTTGATGCGGTCGCCGCCGGTGAGCAGCTTGACACGGGCCTCGTCGAAACGGTCGCCGGGCTTGACCTCACTGCACACGATCACACGTCGGCCGTGCAGTTCGGCCAGGTCAGTGGGGTGCCCCTCGTAAGGGCGGGCCATCAGGAAGCCGGGCGGCGCGGCGTCGGCGTAGTCGCCCAGCAGCTTCATCAGGACGT
The DNA here is from genome assembly GCF_043660855.1 of Streptomyces shinuiensis. Classification (NCBI taxonomy): domain Bacteria; kingdom Bacillati; phylum Actinomycetota; class Actinomycetes; order Kitasatosporales; family Streptomycetaceae; genus Streptomyces; species Streptomyces shinuiensis. The sequence goes on from NZ_JBIHML010000006.1 coordinate 130,336, forward strand.
CCAGAAGGACCGACTTGCCGTTCTTCCCGGAGCCGAACAGGAACGGCATGACCTGCGCGCCGACGTCACCGGTGATGGAGTAGCCGAGCAGCAGATGCAGGAAGTCGACCATCTCCGCGCCCTCGGGGCCGTCCCCGAAGGTGTCGGTGAGGAACCGGTCCCAGCGGGGGGCGGGCACCGGTTCGGGGGCCACGGCGGTGGAGCGGGAGTGGAAGTCCTTGTTCGGGTCCGGTGTGCGGGTCAGGCCGGTACGCAGGTCGACGATCCCGGCAGGGGTGCACAGCGCGTACGGGTCGGCGTCCAGCAGCGCCGCGTTCAGGACCATGCCGGGCGCGGACTTGGCCTGGGTGAGCATCGCGTTCATCCCGCTGGTGCTCAGCGCCCGGCGGCGGTGCTGCTGGAGCGCGGCGGTGCTGTGGACGCCGCGTGGGTCGCTGGTGGCGATGGACTCCGCCAGGTCCCCGGCGGCCCACAGCACGGTGTCGTCCTCGTCGATCTGCCAGCGGGTGCTGTCCCAGCGGAACCAGCCGAGGCCGGGCACGTGCCGGTAGTCGTCGGCGTAGAGCTTGACGAACAGTTTGGCGTTGCCGCGGTCGGTGAGGGTGTCGGGCAGCAGTCCGTCCGCGGTGGCCTCACCGGCCTGTACGGGGCCCGGCGCGACGTCACCGCAGGGCTCCGTGACGGGCTGGGCCAGGATCTGCGCGGCGACCGCCCGGGCGTCGAAGAGGACGTCGTCGTCACCGGAGATCATGTGTGCCCCCCAGGGCCAGCGGCCGCGTCCGGCCCGCGCTCAGACCGCTGCGGATGACGGCGGCGTAGCGGCGCTGCTGTCCGGGGCGGGCCCGCTCGGCGGACTCCGTCAGGGCCTGCTGCGCCTCCCTCTCACCGATGCGGCCCGCGGCGACGAGGCCTCCGGCGGTGTAGGCGGCCCGGTTGAGTTTCTCGGTAAACCCGGCCCCCTGGGGCACGGCGGCGCAGGCGGCCACCTCGGCGAGCAGGGCGGCCAGGGCCCGCGTCGCAGCGCCGCGCCCGCCCCCGGCGGCCAGGACGGCCTGCCGGGCACGTGGCGGCACCGGCCGGGGCGCGGGCACGTGAGCGGGAGGCAGGTGCCCGGTGCGCTCCAGTTCGCGGGAGAGCCAGTCCGGCAGCAGAGCGGGTTCACGCACCTCCCCCACGGGCTCATAGGCCCCGGCCCTGGTCACGGTGCCCGGGGCGACGATGTAGCCGCCGTGCGCCCGGATGTCGACCTGCCAGGCCAGCGCACGGCCGGCACCGGAGCCGGTCGAGCTCTGCCACCGGTGCCCGCGGTGGGCCCGGTACCACACGTGCAGACCCCCGGAGGGCGTACGCACCCGCAGGGTCGTCCCGTCATCCGCGGGGCTCCCGGCGCCGCGCAGGGCGGCCAGCACACCAAGCGTGTGGAAGCCGTTGGCGAGTCCGGTCAGGTCGACCGCGTCCGAGATCCTGATGCCGGGCAGCAGACGGTCCTGGCCGGGCAGCTGGTGCGGGTGCGCATCGATGTCGACGACGACCAGGCCCGCCGGGCCGCAGGCCACCCCGACGCCGAAACCGGGGTTGCCACCCCACCACTGCTCGACCCGGGCGAGGTCCAGCGTGGCGGCACGAAACCCGTGACACCATCGGCCGGCGGCCGGACAACGGCATCCCCGGTGTGTGTGCCCGGGCTCACGGCAGGGCGCACAGTTGCCCGCGGGCGTCTTGCGTCCCGGCGCCAGCGGATGGACCGGCCATCCTCGGCCGACACACCACCGGGCGGTGGCCAGGGAACGGGGAACACCTCGCCGGGCGGCCGCTGACTGCGGTGAGTCGCTGCATAAAACCCGCAGTTCATCGGCCATGCAGCTCCCCCGTCAGCGACCGAAGCGACTCAACAACAGGCACAGACTAGCGAAGCATTCGTGAAGAAGGAGGGCCCTGTGTGAAGAAGAATTCCGGGCATGCTGCTGCCCAGCGACTGAAACGGATCCGCCGCAGCGACCGGGAGTCGCTCGGTCGCTCCCTCGGCGGCTAAGAGAAACCGCAGGTCAGCGCACCCGTCAGCGATCCAACAGCGACTGAAGCGACTCAAGGCGTCCATATATGACGCACACGCGCACACACGCACGCACGCGAATGTCCTCATATACCGGAACGTTCAGTCGCTTCAGTCGCTGCCAGTGCCTCGCCCCTCGCCCTGACCTGCACTTTTCATCCAGCGACCGAGAGTGACCCAGCCCGTGGCCAGTCGCTGTTCTTCAGTCGCTGCGACCGGGCCCCCTCCTCGGGCCCCCGTCCGCATCGGTGCGCCTCCGGAGCCGGCGGCCGAAGCGACTCAAGCGACTCTGCGGCGGATGTATAGGCCGCCGTGCCGGGAGGGGTGCGTTCTCCCCCCGTGCGGGGGCCCAAGAAAACCGAGCGACTGTGGAGGAAAGTTGCGTCCGTGACTCCCACGGCGGAGCGGGTACCGATCGCCCCGCCGGTGGGCAGCGCGGATCCGCCGATGCCGCCGCGCCCGAACCCTGTGAACGCTGAATGTAAATTCAGATGTACGCGCGAAGTAAAATCCAGGACGGAGGTGTGGTGTGTCCGAGTTGTTCGATGCGGTCGATGCCCTGATCGAGACCCAGTCGCCCCTACCGCCGCCCGCGGAACGGGAACGACTGCGCAGGGCGCACGGGCTGAGCCAGGAACAGGTCGCCCAGGCTCTGAAGGTCCGGCGGGCGACGGTGGTGAACTGGGAGCGGGGCAAGACCGAGCCGCGACCGCCGCAGCGTGAGGCCTACGCCAGGCTGCTGGACAAGCTCGCCCAGCTCTATCCGCCGGCTCCCGGCCATGACGAACAGGCCACGCCCGCCACGTCTGCGGCACCGGGTCCGGTGCCGCAGACCTCCACCAAGTCCTCCGTATCACCCCAGAGCCCCACACCTCCACCGGCGCCGACCCCCTCACCCGCACCGACAGCACCCGCGCCTTCCCCGGCCACCGCGGCGGCAGCGCCGCGACCACGCCCGCAGCCCCGGGCGAACGCAGGAAAGCAGACTCCGGCCACCGCCCCGGGGACCGACCCGAGGTTCGCGAACGGTCCGCTGGCCGTCGTCGACGGCGACGGCAGCGCCTACTGCGTCGGCGGCCTGGTACTGGACTGCCCGGTGAGGACGATCCCCTCCCTGGTCGACTGGACACTGACCGAGGCACGGCTGGGGGCGCCTCGGTTGCACCGTAACGGCAAGGACGCCGACCCGCTGATCGTCCTCACCGCCGCAGCCGCCCAGCGCTTCGGCCTCCCCGCGACGTTGGAGGACCGCCGGGGTCTGCGCCTGCCCGAGGACCACGCAGCCGTACGGCAGCTCACGAAGGCCAAGTGGCAGCTCACCAAGCGTGGTTTCGGCCCCTGGGCCCGTATCTACCGCCCAGCCGCGGAAGGCCGGCGGCAGTGCGTCCAGCTGGCGGTCCTGCCCTGGGACGCACTCGACGCCCGCTCCTGGGGCGAGGTGGACCGACTGCCCCCGGCGGAGATCGCCCGTCTGCTCGGGGACTATGCGATGCGGGTCATCACTCCGCTCGGCTCCACGGCCGTGTGCGGCCTGGAGCTGATGACCGCGCTGCGCCCGCCGACCCGCGCCGTTCGCGACGAGGCCACCGGTGCGTGGGTGCCGGGGCCGACCCCGGGCAGCCTGACCGGGACCGTGGAGTGCGCACCGCCGGAAGCCCCCGACGGGCATCCGATCGTCGCCGCCCTCCACCCCCGCCACCACCAGCGCACCCCGGACGAGGTCCTGCTGGAGGAGGCCTACGACTGGTCCCGGGACCTGACCGACGAAGAGTGCATGAAGCGCTACGTGGTCGGAATCGACGTCAACATGGCCTTCGCCGCGGCCGCCAACCGGCTGACCGTCGGCCTGTCCACACCCGTCCACGTGAGGAATCCCGCCTTCGACAAGTCGCTGCCCGGCTCATGGCTGGTGGACCTGTCCCACATCGACCTCGACTCCCGCCTCCCCTCGCCGTTCACCCCCACCGGGCAGCGCCCCACCGGCCCCGCCTGGTACGCAACCCCCACCGTCGCGTACGCGGTGGAACTCGGCTTTCCGGTGCGGCCGACCGAGGCGTACGTCCGGCCCGAGAACGGCCCCTATCTGGACCCCTGGTACGTCCGGCTGCGGGACGCCTACCTGGCCACCATGGAGCAGCTCGGTGTCGTCCCCGGGATGGGGGAGGAGGAGTTCCTCGCCGCGATGGCCCGGCACAAGCGGACCGACCCCGGCCAGGCCGCCGTGCTCTCCGCCATCAAGGCCACAGTCAAGGGCGGGATCGGCAAACTCCGCGAGCGCCCCCGCGGCGGCGGGTGGCGGCCGGGGGAGCCGTGGCCGGCCCTGCAGCGGCCGACCTGGCGGCCGGACATCCGCGCCGCCGTGATCGCCGCCGCCCGGATCAACATGCACCGTAAAATGCTCAAGCTCGCCACCGTCGCGGACCTGTACCCGGTTGCGGTCCTCTCCGACTGCGCGGTCTACCCTTCCGATGGGCCGTCACCGCTGGACTTCCTGCCACGCACAGACGGCGGCAGGCCGCTGCCCGGTGCCTTCCGCCTCGGCGTCTCCCCCGGGATGGTCAAGCACGAGGGCTCCCAGACCGTCCTGTGGGCCGCCGAACTCCTGGAGGGGCACGGGACGGACGGCGTGAACATCGCCCGGCACATCAAGGACGGCAACGTCACCCTCGCGGACAACGGAGAGTAAGAAGTACCGATGGGCATCCTCGGGGACAGCCTCGACAAGGCCGTGGCCAACACCTTCACCCGCCCGATCCCGAAGTCGGCGCAGGCTCAGATGAGGTTCCTGGTCAGACGCGAGAAGGGGACCACGGCCGTCGCCCGGCTCCTGGGCGTCACCCAGCGCACCGTGGAACGGTACGTCGCGGGCACGCTCAAGCGCCCTCGCAGGCAGCTCGCCGCACGCCTGGAGGAGGAGGTCCGCAAGCGCTGGCAGCCCCGGGTGCGGGAGCGGGCCAGGAAGCGGGCCGCCACCAGTGGCGGCATCGTCATCGAAACCCGTGCCCGGTTCGGTTTCGCCGCCGCCCCGGGCAGCACCGACGACGCCCGCATCCGGCTGGTCACCCAACACCTGCCGCCCGCGTACGCAGCCCGGCTGCTCGACGCCAAGGCCGCCGGCGCCGATGAGGAACAGCTGCGGGGCATCGCTGCCGAGGGGCTGCAGGAGGTCTACTTCAAGAACCACGGCCGCCGCGCCCAGGGCCTGCAGGTGGAATTCACCGACATCGACTACGTCGAGTTCGACATCTGAATTTCTGCGGTCGGACACGTGCCGGAGGGACATGTGGCTTGGCGCTCCCCTGTCAGGTGAGCGGTTCATCTGACAGGGCTCAGTGCTCCGCTCCTGCGTCTCGGTGCGACCGCACCGCCGTACGCCACGAGCGGTTCAGCCGACCGCATGGAGGGACCCCCGCCGCTTGGCATCGGCCGCCTTCTTGGCCGCGGCCTGTGCGGCCCGCTTCTGGCGCTGCTGGGCGAGCTGGTCCTGGTAGGCCGCAACGGCGCGGTGGTAGCTCTCGACGAAGCCACGGGTGTCCAGGCGCTCACTGGTGGGCATGGCCGCCACCGCGGCCACGGCGTCCTCGGACGAGTTGTAGCCGGCCAGCATGGGATTGATCTGGTAGACGCCGTTGCGGACTTTCTTGACGAGCTTGGCCAGCTCCAGGGTGCGCAGGGCGGCGTTAACACTCGGGCGGCTGAGCCCCAGCAACTCGCCGATGGTGGCCTGGTCGATGGTGATGCGGCCGCCTGCCTCGCTGAGGGCACGGAGCTTGAGCAGAGCCCGGTAGGCAGCCGGTGGAAGGTCCAGGTCGGCGAGAAGGCCGTCGGCGTTGACCGCAGCGAATCGCAGGATGCTCACTGGATTGTTCCCTCCTCCTGGTGCTGCGCCCGCTTCAGACGGCGCGCAGCCCGCTCCTGGGCCCTCTTGTGCCTCAGCTCCTCGATGGCCCGGCGCATGTCCTCCAGCGACGGGTACCGCACCAGCTCCGGCAGAGAAGCATCATTGCGGATCTCCGAGATCGTCGTGTGCTGCGGGATCCTCACGTACTCGCCCCCGGCCGTCTCCGTGCCCGGGATGAACTCCGCTACACGGTAAGAGTAGGGAGGGTTGAACTGATAGACGCCCCGCTTGACCTTGAAGACGATGCCGTGCTGCATGACCTCCTGCAACGCCTCGTTGATCTTACCCCTGTGCACATCCAGGACGGTCGCCATCTCCTCCTGGGTGAGGTGGATCCGGCCACCGGCCTTCTGACAGGCGATCATCAGCAGGATCAGCCTCAACGGCAGCGCTTCACGGAAATACTGCGCAATGAGAAAGAAGAACTCCAACGAGTCCATGGAGAAGGCGTTGGGCCGCTCGGGAGCACCGTAGAACTCAAGCGGCTTGCGCTCGCTCTCCAGCGTCAGCTTCCGGTCCGGATAACGCCGCGCGACGGAGTCAAGGTCCTTGACCGGCGCCAGAGGCTGTCCCCAGGCGTCGATCGCATCGTCAACGGGAAGCTCCGGACGCGGCACGCGCTTCGGAGCTGGACGACGGCGCTGCGGCTCGGCTGCCACGAGGCTCTCCACTTCATTGATCAACGTGCGGCAGCAGTATGTCAGTCGTACCGACATTTATGTCGGTCTCACTGACGTTCCGGCGTGTTGTGTCCCCTCGGGAGCGACATATCTCCCCAGCGGACTTTCCCGAACGGAACCACACCGACTCCTCGGCACCCCATCCTCCGAAGCGCACAGAGACAGCCGAAACGTCAGCGTCACTGACGTTTTGTGGTTAAAAACGTCAGTGACGCTGACGTTTTGCTGACGATGTGTCCCCTCAGGAGCGACACATCGTCAGAGATATGTCGCTCCTGAGGGGACACATCTAACCCCCTCCCACCCTCTTGACCAGCCAATACACGGTCTCCGTACCTTCTATAGGGCACCGGTCCATCCCGGCGGCAAGCTGAGCCGGGCCGCCCTGCCCTGACAACCGGTGGATGAGCCAGGCTCGGGGTCCTGGATGTCCTGGCCACCATCCAGGTCCAAGTCGGTGCAGTCGTGTCGGGTCCGTGGGAGCCGGTCTCTGGAGAGAAACGATCTATTCACCCACGTCCATGGATCTCACCGTCCCCGACCACGATCCATGGGCCCCGGGCATATCCAACGACCCGGGCTGCGGCCGGAGGGAAGACCACGGATCCATCCACCAGCGACCCACCGAGTGCCACCTCCTCGGTATTACCTGAGTGATGTGGTGGTACGTGTCGCTTCGTGTGCGGTTCGGCCTGTCGGCCGCAGGCCGTGCGTGGTCCCGGCTGTGACACACGAACAGTTGAGGTGGCTGGGCCGGTGGCGGATTCCGCCGCCCGCCCCAGGCGGCACACGGCTGCTGCACGGGCAGCAGGGCGGGTCTCACCATCCAGCGGATCGTTGCTTCACCGGGGCTGGCTACGCAGTCGCCGCTGCTGGCGGACCGGTCGTCTGGCTGACCGCTGCTGTGCCTGCTGTCTGCGGCGTTCCCCTTGAGGGCAACGATGTACGCGCTTCTTGCGGCTAGGAGTGCTCGGGGCAGAGTTTGTTCTGCTGCTCCAGAACAATTCGGTTTAGCTGGTGCTACCGGATCGCTCACAGGGGGCGCGAAGAAGGCGCTGCACCGAGGGTGCAGCGCCTGGCGTGCTTCGCGTGGCCAGGAGCCTTTCGGGGGTCTCGGACAATGCCCATCAGGACGTTCAGCCGGTGGCTGCGAGATTGGCCAGCTGAGCGGCGAACCGGGCTCGTCGTTGCTCGGTGAAGCTCTTGGGGTCGGCGGCCTTGATCTCGGGCACCGCCATGACGGGGGAGGAGACCGCGCCGCCGGTCAGCAGCGGGTGGAGCTGGTAGCGGCCGTCCTCGAGGCCCCAGGCCAGTCCGCACTCGCGCAGCTCCTTGAAGCCTCGGTTCACGGTCGGCTTGCTTGCACCCAGCTCGCGTGCCATCTCGTTCTGGCTGATCCCCGCGGTGCCGGTCTCCGGGTCGCTGAGGTACAGCAGCTGGTCCAGGACACGGCGGCCGGCGGTGGAGACGTCGACCAGGGCCAGGAGGCGCAGGACGTCACGGGAGATCGTGACGGGGGCCTCTGTGGGAGGGGCGGGGACGTAAGAGCTGCTCACTGAGCCTCACCACTTCCGATCGGGTCGACGCTGTATCGAGGATATGCCGCGCAAGGTCATGCGCTCGCCTTGCGTACGGGCCCTCGCTGCCGAAGCGTGACGACCTTCTCCTTGCGGCGGGCGGCCTCGGCGGCCCTCTTCTCCGCCTCGCGCGCTTGGCGCCACTCGGTGGGGTAGTCGGGGTGCGGGATGATGCAGGCCGGGCCCTCCGCGCTGTTCCAGAGCTTCTGCCACTTCTCCTGCTCACCGGAGGTGCCGGCGACCGTGAGCCAGGGGTTCAGCTGGAGGATGCCGCGCTTGGCGGTGCGCATCCAGCCGATGTGCGCGAAGAACTGGCTGGCCTCGTTCACGGACGCCACCGACAGGTTGCACCGGGCCTGGAGGTCGCGCTGGCTGGTCTTCACAAAGCCACGGGGGGCAGTGCGGTCCTTGTCATCGGCCCGGTTGGCGCTCTGCAGCGCCATGAGCTTGCACCAGACCTGGAACCAGCTCCCGGGCATCTTCAGGCTGCCGAGCACGTTCAGCAACAGCCGAGCGTCCAGCACGTAGCCGCTGACCTCGGCGCTCGCGGCGAACTCGCGGCCCTGGATCTTCTCCACGCCCAGGATCAAGCCGCCCTTACCATCCGACCGCGCGACCACGCGCTCGCCGGGGCGAACGATCGGCAGCTGTTCCATCAGCACAGTCCCCCAGAAGTGATCAACGTTTCGGGCAGCACGGTAGCACTAGGTAAACCGGCTTGTTCTGGGGGAGCAGAACAAACGGTGACTCACGGTGACCTGGCAACCTGTCAGATTTGAGGTGACTTTGTTCTAGGTCTTCAGAACACCCGGGAGCCGTTTGTTCTGGAGACCTAGAACAAACGGTTTCGCATCGACGCAGGTCAGAGGCGGTTTCGACGCGGAACGCTCTTATGTGTCACTAGAGCTCGACCACCATGCGAACCCCCGCCGCCACCCCACGGTGCGTACAGGGCAAGGAGCTGCCAGGGGCGGGCGTGTCGCTGGTAACAACCGCCGCATCGGGGAGACCAGCCTCTGTGGCTGGGGCGGCTTTGCGCGTGCGGCACCGTGCACCTCTGCGGGCTGTGGACAGCAGCAGCGGCTCTGAGTCTCGGGCGGTGACGACCGTGACGGACAAACAACAGGAGGCGGGGCTGATGTCCGTGCGGGGTTCCGCCGCACGGCCCTGGGGGCCGTCCGGCTCCGGTACCTCCGCACGCCGGAATTCAGGCTCTCCGATATCTGAGGTCCCGTTCTGTGGCTCAGGTCCGCAACTTCCCAATCGTGTATTCCTCGCGTGAGTGGATAAACCCTAATTCAGCCGCCGACCACCTATCAAAAACCGCTTCCCGCACGGATGGTTGGGGGAGGGTCTCATTTTTCCGCCAACAGTACATGTTGCATCAACCGAATGCACCGCTACACCTCAACCCGACCAGGTCGAACCACCCCCACCTCGCGGCCAGCCCGGCCCGCGCAGCGGGCCCAACCACCGCCCACCACAGACACGCTGACGGCAGACCACCCACACCCCTTCGAACGCGACTCCGAAAGCGGGTTGGAGCGCAAGCGAACCCCTGACGCCGCGCAGCGCACCACCGTGCGGGCCAGCCCGAGCGCAGCGAGGGGCCCCGGCGCGCCAGCGCCCGCCCCTTCGCACTCCGCAAGCGAAGCGGAGGGAGCGCCCGCCGCGAAGCCCGGTGCCGAAAAGCGCAGCGGAGGCACGACGCGGAAGCGTGCGAACGGCGAGCGCAGCGAGCCACAACCGCAGCGCGAAAGCGCTGCCGGTTCGCTGCTCCGCGCGTCAGCGCGGAGGGGTCCCCGGCTTCCGCG
>NZ_JBIHML010000007.1:0-14896 GCF_043660855.1 Streptomyces shinuiensis
TGGCTCCCCCGATGCCCGGGATCGCCTTCGGCGATGCTCCGGGGCTTCGCCCCTCCGCGCCGGGCGGCTTCGCCGCTCCGGCAGGGGGCCGGGGGCGCTGCGCGCCCCCGGTGCGCCGCGCTTCGCGCGGCGAGGGAGCGGCCCCGCTGTGCGGGGGCCGGGGCGGTGCCGCTGCGCGGCCCCGCAGGGGCGAGCGAGGGGGCGCCGGGTGGCGGTAGGTCACTTCCCGGGCGAGGGGGCGGGATTGGGGGTGTGCCCAATTATGGGGAAGGTTGGGCCGGTTGATGCATCGTTGTGTAGGTTCTGGGTTTTCGCCCTGCCCCCGGGGAGGGGCGGCCCCGCTGCGCGGTGCCGGGGGCGTCGGGCGAGGGGGCGGCGGGGAAGGCCGGCCCCGGGCATGGGGGCGGCCCCTGCCCGGGGGGAAGGACAGGGGCCGCGAGGGTGGGGGCGCGGGGCCGTGGTGCCACGGTAGCGGGGGCCGCTGACACCCGGGGGCGGAACGGGGCGGGGTCAGCCGGGTGTGTCCCGGCGGCGGTGCCCGTTGTCCGCGATGGCGCGCACCAGGGTGGCGCCCATGGTGAACGCCACGGCGTACACCACCAGGTCTACCCACACCGGGTAGGCGTGCCGGTTGACCAGGACCAGGACGGCGACGAACCCGCCGCCTACGGTGGCCTGCCACAGCCGCAGGGCGCGGGCGCTCATCGGCCGGTGCCGCCGTACATGTCGGCGCGGGCCGTGCCCTGCACCAGCCAATGCCGCCACGGGGCGTGTTCCCCGGCGGCGAGGCGGCCGTGCCGCTCCGCCACGGTGGTGTGGTGCAGCCCGAGGTTCTCCCCGATCTCGCGCAGGGGCATCCGCGGGCGGCCGTCGGTGCCGTTCTCCCGGGCGTACAGGATGAGTTCGGCCTCTACCGCCTCCAGCCGGGTGCGCAGGCGCCTCACGTCCTGGAGCGCGTGCCACAGCCTGTCTCCGCTGATCTCTTCCCCGGCGCGCAGGGAGTCCACCGCCTGAATCACGGTGTCGGCCTCATCCGCGATCGTCCACCCGTGCACGTGGCCGGACCGGAAGTTCAGCACGTAGGACGTGGTGCCGTCGGCCCACCAGGTCGTTGCGCCGTTGGGCGGCAGCTTCGCTTCGGTGTCGGCGTGGCGCAGGCTGATGCGGCCGTTGTGGGCGGCGTACTGCGGTTCGTCGGTGTGCACGCGGGTCATGGGGGCGGTGTCCTTCCGGGGGTCGGTGGCGAGGGCGTCAAGGTCGGCGGCGGCGCCGCGCAGGGCGGCGGTGTCGATGGGGCGGCCGTCGTCGGCGGCGGCGGCCGTGGCGCGCAGCGTGATAGCGGCGAGGCGCACGGCGCTCTGTAGGTTGGCGAGGCGGCGCCGGGTGTCGGCGTCGGGCATCGTCGGTTCCTTCCGTGTCGGTGGGGCCGGTGCTGGTCCGGCTCCCCGCCCCCGCCCCGGCCGCGAGGACCAGGGCGAGGACGGGCAACCGTCAGCCGTTGCGGTTGGGCAGGAGTTCCGCGAGGCGGGCGGCGGCGAGGATGTCGGCGTGGTCGAACGCCAGGCGTTCCGGGAGGTTGTTCAGGGGCCACCACTGGACGCTGCGGGCGTCGTCACCGGCCTCGGCAGGCGTGCCGGAGACCACCGTCAGGCGGTAGGCCGCGGTGACGTACCGGCCGCGCGGGTCCCGGCCGGGGGCGTCCCACACCCCGAGCTGCTCCAGCTCCGCCGGCGCCGCGTGCACGCCGGTCTCCTCGGCCAGCTCACGGGCGGCGGCCTCACGGCTGGTCTCCCCCGGGTCAACGTGGCCACCGGGCAGCGCCCACGCGCCCTCGAAGGGCGGCCAGTCCCGCTCGATCAGCAGCACGCGACCATCGTTCGTAGTGACGACCACGTCGGCGGTGTAGCGGATGGTCTCGAAGGTCTCGCTCATGTCTGGCTCCTCCTGGTCGTGAGTCAGTTTGGGCCGGTGCTGGTCCGGCTCCCCGTCCCCGCCCGGCCGTGGTGGGCCGGGCGGGGACGGGCGGCCGTCAGTCCTTGCCGTACAGCCGGGCGAGGTAGCCGGGCGGGGTCGCCACCGGCTTCCGGCGCCACGCGGGCGTGTCCGCCGCCTCGCGCGCCCGGATGCTGTGCAGCTCCTCCGCGTCGGCTTCCTCGCGGTACCGGGCGGCCCGCTGCTCCCCTTCCGGGGTGCCGTCGGCGGCCCGGATCATCTGCTGTCGGGCGCCCGTCGCCACGTTCGCGGCCGTACGCGCTTCGCGCTCCAGCGCGTCACGGGTGAACAGTCGTCGTCGCATGATGGGTAGTACCTCTCTCTTCTGTGACGGGATGGAGGGGGTCAGCGCCGGGGCGGCCGTGTCCTGCCAGGGAGGGGCCGCCCCGGTGCGCTATCGGCGGGGCGCCGCGCGGCGGGTGGCGAGCGCGCCCCACATCGAGGCGGCCCCGGCCCGCAGGGCGACGTAGACGGCCCCGCCGACGGCCGCGGGGACCAGGGCGAGGGCGGCCCGGTTCATGTCCGGCAGCGTCGCGTAGACGACGACGGCCACCAGGACGGCGAGCGTCGCGGCCACCTTCCGCACCGTGTCCGAGACCTTGCGCGGCATCTTCCGTGCCATCGGGGCACCCCTTCCGTTCTGTTCGGTTGACCCTACGGAGACTGTAGGGCTTACCCGACAAAGATCACCACATGTAACCGGCCATGCACCCGGCGCGATTCGGCCAGACACGGCGGCGGCCCGGCCGGGAGGGGCGGCCGGGCCGTCGTCAGCCCTGCGGAAGCTTCGCGGCGACGTGGGCGCGCACCACTGCCCGCAGGTCCTCGTGGGACAGCAGCGCGTCCCACTGCGCGCGGTGCGTCGGGCAGTGCAGCGTCAGCAGCGCCCCGGCCGTGCCGGTGGGGCCGTCCGCGAGGGTTTGCGGCTCCAGCCGGTGAACCTCCGGAGCGAGGGGGCACCGGCCGTGCCGCAGGGTCCGCCGGGCGTGCCGCCGGGCGAGGACGGCCCGCTGCCGGGCCGGGAGGGTGTCCGCCTCGCGGCACCCGGCGCACCGCCGCAGGTGCTCCAGCCCGGCCGCGCCGTCCGCCCACCCCTCTTCGCCCTGGTTGCAGCTCCCGCACAGCGGCCCGCGCACGTACCCGTGATCGTGGCAGTGGTCCCACAGCGTCGCCCGGTTCGGGCACAGGCAGCACACGTACCGGCCCGGGGCGTGCCCGCGCTTCGCGGCGATCGCCTTCCGGTACGGCACCCCGGACAGCTCCCCGGAGTAGGGCACGGCGCCGTCCACCCGGCACGGCGGGCACAGCGTCACGTACCCGGCCGCCGTCGCCACCCGCCACCCGTTGTGCCAGTAGCGGGGCGTGCCGTCGGCGCCGCACCCCTCGCACAGCCGGGCCGCCGCCATGAGCGCGGCCGTCACCCGGCCCCACCGGGTCAGCAGCGCGACGTACCCGCGAGGGATGCGCCACTTCCCGCCGACGCTCACCACCAGGTCGAGGAAGCGCACCCCGGCGAGGGTGTAGGAATCGCAGATGCGGGCGGTGCGCTCCGCCGTCCACTCCGCCGGATACCCGCGCTGATCGGTGGCGTAGCGGATGATCCGCCGCCAGTCGTCCGGCGCGGGCACCGCTTCGGGCGCCGGCCCCTTCGGGCGCGGGAGCGGCACCAGGTCCCGCAGGTCCACCGGGGCCGCCAGCACCGCCCCGGCCGCCCGTACCTGCCGTTCGTCCACCAGCCACCGGCCGCGCACCTTCCAGCCGCGCACCGGCACGTCCGCGAGGACGCAATGCCCGTGCCGCTCGAACTCCGGCCGGTCAAGGGTGCGCGCGGCCACCGGCAGGGCGGCCCCGCGCGTCAGCGCGTGCAGCAGCTCCCGCCCGGCGGCGAGGGGGACCAGCTCCCGCGAGGGCGGCGGGGGCGTGGGTACGGTGGGGATCACTCTGGACTCCTTCCAGTCCGGACAGCGGCCCCGGGGCGGGCGCATCCGCCCCCGGGGCCGCGCAGGCGAGGCGGCCCCGGTACGTCAACTTGGAGACGTACCGGGGCCGTCGTACGTCACCGCGGCTTCCCGGCCTGCCTCATGCGGCCGTGGTGAACAGTGCGAGTTGCTGCACGGCGGCGGCCGGGTGGCAGCCGTAGCCGGGGGCCGCGATGTGGACGTGGTGCCCCTTCGGCGGTGTCCGCCCGACGGCGGCGGCGGCGGCCTGGTGGAGCGTGAGGCGGCCCCCGTCGGGCAGGTCGATGGCGAGCGGGTGCGGCTCCAGCTCCAGCAGCTCCCCGCGCGGGGTCCGGATCACCTGCGCCCCGCAGCGCGGGCACCGCACCCGGGCGGGGCCGGCCTTCCGCACGCTCACCACACCGGCACCGCTTCCGGCGCCCGGCACCGCTCGCACACCCGGTCCGCGTCCCGCGAGGGGCGCCGCAGGTGCCCGGCCCCGCACGCGGTGCACACCGGGTAGCCGCAGGTGCGGCACCCGCCGTACCCGTCCGGCCGGGTGGGAGTGGTGCAGCGGTCCGACGGCACCGGCCGCAGGTACGGCGGCCGGTGCGGGCGCGGGCCGCTCACAGCAGATCCACGTCGTAGTCACCGGAGTGGGACAGGTCGCCCGGCTGCACCCCGAAGTAGTCCGCGAGGGCGCCGGTCACCGCGTCGTTGAGATCCCGGGTGTCCCCGGACCGTACGAACGCTGCGGCCTGTTCGTTGGTCAGGGGCGCCGTGATGGTGCGGGAGCCGTGGCGCACCACGTCCGACCCGCTCACGCTCGCTTCCCCGCCGTGCAGCACCACCCGCAGCGTCAGCCCGGCCGGGGCCTGCGGCGCCTTCTCCATCTGCCGCGCCTTCCGCTCCCGGCCCCGGTCCGTCACCTGTACCGCCGCCGCCTCGCTCTCCAGCTTCGCGGCGTCCTTCCCGCGCGGGATCCGGTCACCCTTGATCCATCGTTCGATGGAGCGCTGAGAGCGGCCGTACGCCTGCGCCATCCGCCTCGTGCTCCCGCCGTACTTCCGGTCACGGACGTGGGTTGCCTGCGTCGTCGTCTTCACGGGCGCCTGCCGCGAGGGAAACAGCTTCTCCGCCACCCGGCGGAACAGACCCTTAGCCATCGTGCTTCTCCATCCGCCCCGCCGGGCCGTAGTGCTCCATCAGCCGGACGATCCGGCCGTCGTGTTCGGTGACGTCCGCCATCGGGATCGTCTTGTCGTGCTTCACGCTCCCCGGCGCGGTCCCCAGCCGCAGGGCGCCGGGCACCGGGCGGCCGTCGTCGGCACGCGGGATGAGCGGCAGGGGCGAGGGCGCCTCGCAGGCGTACAGCAGCGAATCGACCTTCACCGCGAACGGGGCGCGGCCGGTGAGCCGGTACGTCTTCCGCATCCGGCGGTGCGTGGCGATCCGGGCCGCCGCGATGATGTGGAACCGCACTTCCGGCCGGTAGGACCAGTGCGGCACAACCGTCTTCAACCAGTCGTCCGGGTCCATCCCGCCGCCGTAGTACATCCAGCGGCCCACCCCCTTCTTGTAGAGATCCTTGTAAGCGGCCACCAGGGCGAGGGCGTCACCCTTCGCGGGGTCGCCGTCGGTGTCCTGCCGCGCGGCGTGCGCGGACAGGAAGGCGTCCCCGTCGATTCCGTCCACCAGCCCCAGCACCGCAAGGCGCCGCTTGTACGCCTCGCGGATGGTGGTAGTCCACTGCCGCAGGAAGGCTTCCGTGCGGGTGCTGACGTACGCCTCGCGGATGGTGGCGGGGTCGAATCCGTACTCCCGCACCATGTAGGCCACCGTCGGCGTCGCGTACCAGCCGGGGCCGGCGGGCGGGCGCCCGCTGGACTCCGCCGGGTGCGGCAGGGCGTCTTCCGTCTCCAGCCCGGTGAAGTCGCACAGCCACAGCCCGGCCGTCTTCTCGTCCCACACCGGGGCGGCGGTGTGCTCCAGCGGCCCGGCCGGAAGGCGCAGGGTCTCAGTCACCGACAGGTAGGAAGCGGAGATGTCCACCGCCACCGCCCACGGCAGGGCCGCTTCCGCGTCGGTGGGGCGCCGCTCCCACGAGTAGTCCTCTTCCTCGCACAAAGGCTCACCGGCCCGCATCCGCTCCAGCGTCAGCGGGTGCAGCTTCCCGGCCGCCACCGGCACGCAGGTGTCACCGGACGGCAGGGCGCCGTCCCGCAGTACCCGGCGCCGGTCCTCGCCCCACGTCTCCCGGGGCCGCAGGGCGTCCACCAGGTCCCGGGAGGTCACCGCGGCCGTCGCCAGCGGCGGCAGTCCCACGTCATCGGTGAACGCGCGCAGGCGCCGGGCGAGGGTGCGGGCGTCCGGGCCGTCCGGACCGTCCGCGAGGCGCAGCGTGTAGTCCGTCGTCTGCCGCCGCTCCGCGTTCTGCCCGGCCCCTGCCAGCCACGGCACCACCACCAGGGCGAGGGACACCCGCGCGCCCCGCTCCGGGGCCGTGGTGGCGTACACCCGCATCCGGGGGCCGATCGTGGTCCCCAGGGACAGCCCGGCCCCGTCCGCCGCCTCGCGTAGACGCTTCTCCAGCTTCGCCAGGGCCGCGCCGTCCGGCAGGGCCGCCGGGAGCCGCAGCGCACGGGCCGCCGCCGCCGACACCGCTACCGTCCCGTTCGCCCGGCGCCCGTCCTTGTGCAGCCGCTCCGCACCGATCGGCAGGCCGGACGCCAGCCACGCGAACAGGTGCCGCAGCGTCTTCCCGCCCGGGGCCGGTACCGCGTCGGCGTCGGTCACCAGCTCCCCGCCGTCAACGTCCACCGCGACGGCCGCCACCAGCTCCCGCACCGGGCGGCCCGGCCGCGAGGAAGCGGCCTTCCTCGCCCTGGTCCTCGCCCCCGTCGTCTTCACGTCCTGGTCCCTCTTCTCTTCCTGGTCCTGGTCCTCGCGGACGGCCGCCACAGGCGCCGGCCCCGCACCCGCCGCCGCCACGGGCGAGGGGGCCGCGAGGGCGGCCCGCACCCGGCCCGCCGCCGCCGCCCGGGTGGCGTGCGTGCACCCGGCCGGGCACCGCCGCCACACCGGCCGGACCCCCCGGGGGAAGCGCGGCTCATCCGTCGCCGCCCACACCTGTACGTAGCCGGGCCACCCGTACCCGGCGCACTCTCCGCACCCCGCGATAGCATCCGGGGCGGCGGTCACGCTGCGCTGATACCGCATCGTGTGCCTCCATCTCTGGGCGTCCCGGTCTCGACCACCGGGGCGCCCTCTTGTGTTGTGTGTGATCTAGGCCGGGGCGCGCAGCCCGGTCAGCGCCGCGAACTGCGCGGCCACCTGCGCACGGGGCGGGGCCGTCCAGTCGGACGCCCGGGAGTCCGCGAGGTCATCCCACGGCGCGGGCACACTGGCCCCGGCCGCTTCCGCTTCCTCCCGGCACCGGGCGCACAGCGCCCCGTCCGGGGTCCGCCCGTCCGCGAACGGCCGCTCGCACTCCCGGCACCGGCCCCGCCGGGGCGCCACCGGTCCCGGCCGGGCCGCCGCCTCGCGCCGCACCGCCGGGGCGTAGCCGGGCAACCGCTCTTGCAGCCGCGCCACCAGGAAGGCGGCCGGGCGGGCAATCCGGGCCGGAAGCCGGTCCGTGAGGGCGTGCGCCACGTCCGCCACCGGCCACCCGCGCGACAGGCAGTCGGCCACGGCCGCCGCCGCCTGCCCGTACTCCGCGGCGTCCCCGTGCCACCAGGACAGGCCGGTGATCACGTCGGCGGCCCGCTCGTGCAGCGTCGCGGGCGTCTGCGGCACGTCCACCGCGAGGACACCCGGCGCCGGGGTCAACTCGAACTGATCCGGGAGCCTGCGAGGGTGGGCGCCGCCCGTCGGCACCGTCCGTCGGCGCAGGACCAGCAGCCCGGCCGTCCGCAGGTGCGGCCGGTGCCGCTTCATCGTGCGGACGCTCATCCGGCCCGCGTCGGCCAACTCCGCTTCCGTGGCCTGCCCGGCCCACCGGCCCCGCGCCAACGACACGTAGGCCATGAGCAACCGCCCGCACGTCGCGTCCGGGACGACGACGACGGCCGCCCACTGGAGCGGGTCCATGCCCGGCTGCACGGCGGCGGTGCGCCCGCACATGGCTCCCGGGACCGGGGTCCGGCGGTCCGCCTTGATGCGCTGGTGCGCGTACAGGTGGGACAGGTGCAGCCGGGCGGCCCGCTCTCCGAGATCGTTGGACAGCTTCCCGACGGCGGCCGTCGTCAGCCGCACGTCCGGCGCGTCCTGGTGGTGGGCAGTGAGCACCGCGAACAGCGTGCAGCACGACGCGCAGTCGTCCGGCGGCACGTCGCGGTGCTGGCCGCTCATCGGGCGGCCCCGCATCCTCGCCGGACGGCGGTAGTGCGCCCGCGAAGCGAGCGGCTAGAGTAGGTCTTACGCATTGAGTTCCTTACGGGACTAGCGAACGGTCCGGGATCCGACCCCGGGCCGTTCGGCGTTTCTGGCCTAGGTCGGTGGGCGTGCTCCCGGAAGGGCAAGCGGAGTTGCGCCCGCCCCCGGGGAGCCGCGCACCGGAGCCACGGCCCCGTGCCCTGCCTGCGGACGCATCCGGCGCACCGGACGGGCCGCCGCCCACACCGGCACCGGGGCCGGCCCCGCCTCACGGCGGACCAGGAACAGCAGCACCGACAGAGCCGCGCCCGGGATGAGCGAGGCGAACAGGTCCGTGAGGTCCGTCGTCAGGCAGCGATTCACCGTGCGCAACCCGCGCGCCCACACCGCCGCCGCGCCGGGGAACTCCTCTTCCTCGCCGCCCTCCCCGAACTTCCACCAGATACGGGCGTCTTCCGCCGTGAACGGCCGGGCCATCCTGTCCACCTCCTCCCTGTCCTGACGCTAGATCTCATCCGCTTGAATTCAAGCCCGGTGGGCGCATTGTGCTGGTCAGCACCCCCATACCGGAACGTATAGGCGGTCGCTACGCCACCGCCCGCCGCTTCGGCGGACGCCCCGCACCCGGCCGACGGCCGCCGCGAGGGGCCGTCATCTGGTCCGCCGGAATGCTGGTCAGACGGGTGATGGCGGCCCGCATCGTGTCCGTCGCACCCGTCTCCCGGGACAGCCCCAACTCCCGCTGGAGCGCTTCGAAGACGTGCGGCAACAGACGCACCGTCACCACCTGCGTCGGGCCTGCGGTCACTGTCCAACCTCCCGTAGTCGCGTATTCGCTTGATTCCTACACCCCGCACACGATCATGCGCAAGATCCCGGGGGCGCCCGGCGCGGTGCGCGAGCGCCCCCGCGCTCCAGCCGATCCCCGATAAGATGTTGACGCGCTATGACGAACGGCGCAACTGGTATCGCTTGATTCGTAAAGGTGGCCTCGCCGCCGAGATAGGAGAGCACCCGATGGCCGACTACGTGACCCTGCGCGTCACGCCCGCGAGCCGGGAAGCGCTGCGGACTCTGACGTACGCCCTGACGGGGCAGGTCAGCCGCCGCGTAGACCTCTCGGAAGCGCTCACGGCGGCGTGCAAGGTGGCCCAACAGAATCTCCCGGCCACCGTCACCGCCCTGACCGGAGAGGAACGAACTGAGTGACCGTTACCGCCGAACAGCGGCCCCGGATGCCGGTGGAGGCGCTGCGCGCCTTCCTGGGCCGGGTGCTGGCTGACCCCGGCGCGGTGCCGCCCACCGTCATCACGGTGGGCGGCCCGGCCGCCGACACCGCCCTACTGCTGTCCTACGCCACGGCCGCCGCGATAGCCGGCCCCTGGGGCGAGGACGTGCCGCAGCTCCCGGAAGCCGCGGGCGCTGACTTGCTCCTCGACCTGGTGTACCGGGCGGACACCCTGCGGTGCCCCACCGGCATCAGCCACCAGGGCGCCCCGGCCGTGGTCATCGCTCCGCTCTCGTGGGCGGGCGCGCTGGTCCCGGCCGGGGCCGCCGACACCACCAGCACCACCGACACCGAAGGGAAGACCCTGTGAACGTCTCCGTACCCCCGATGCCGAAGAAGCCGAAGAAGCCGAAGCGGCCCATGTCCGCCACCGTGACGACGCTCATCGTCGCTGTCCTCGCGCTGGTCAGTCTCGGCCTGTCCGGCTGGTCCCTGGCGACGCTGCTCATGGAGGTGGGCGCCCCGCTCCCCGTCGCGCTGCTGGGCGTCGGCGTGTTCGATGGCGTGGCGCTGCTGGCCGCGCTCCAGGTCTACGAACGGCGGATGCAGCCTCACACCGCGCTCGGCGCCCGCCTCGCCATGACGGCCGCGCTGCTGGCGTCGGCCGTGGTGAACTTCGCGCACGGCATGGCGATGGAGGGCGGCGGCTGGATGACGGCCGTCGTGCTGGGCGCCGCGCCGCTAGCGTTCGAGATCGGGTTCGAGCTGAAGCACCGCACCCTTACCGGGCTCGTCTGGCTCCTCTTCCGGGGACACACGATGGACGCGCTGCGCCGGGACGCATGGCAGCGCATCGCACCCGCCCCGGTGATGGTGGACGACGACACGTCGCACACCGTGCACCGCGAGGCACCCGCCCCGGCCGCCGACAGTGCAACCGCCCCGGCCCCCGTGGCACCCGCGACGGCCGCCCCGGCACTGCCCGGTGCAACCGCCACGGCGCCCGCCCTCCCGGCCGGAGTGACGGCCGAACAACTCGCCGCCGCCCTCGCGCTGCTGAACGGGGCGCAGGGCACGGCCGGTGCACCTGCGACGGCCCCGGCGGTGCAGATGCGCGAGGACCAGGACGACGACGGCGAGGCACCCGCCCCGCTGGAGCCGCCGACCCTCGCCAATCTCAAGAAGGCCGACGCCATCCGCATCGCGCTGCGCCGCCGCCCGGACTACACCCCGGCGCAGATCGCGGAAGTCCTCGCGGACTACGGCGTGCAGACGACGGCGGACTACGTGCGGCAGGTGAAGAACCGCGACGCGGAGACGGCCGCCGACGGCCGCGAGGACCAGGGCGAGGAAGGCGCCGTGGTGCCCCTGCGGAAGCAGGGCTGACCCCCCGGGCAAACGGCAGCGCCCCTGCCCAAACGAGCTGGGCAGGGGCGCACCGGATGCCTCATCTCGCCTGACCTAACCAGGGAGTGAAGCACCAGTGAGTATCGCAGGTAAGAAGGGGGCGCGGCGCACCGACGCCCCGCCCATGACCGTGACCCGCGTGCTGTACCGGCACGTGACCGGGCTGGAGTACGACGGGGTGCCCCGGACGAACGCCACATGGACCGAGCCCGGGGACGCGGTGCTGCACGAGTCCGGCCGCGCCCGCCGCTGGTCCTACCGGCCCCGGCTCCAGCGCGCGGCGATCCGGTGGGCATGGACGGCCGGTGCCGCCGCCGAAGGGGCCGCCGCCATCGTGGCGCCGGCACTCGCGGAAGGCGCCGCCGCCACGGCGGCCGGGACCGCCGCCGTGTGGTCCGGCTACCGCACCAGTGAGGCGGTGCTTGGCTGGTCCCGGCGCCGCCGTGTGGTCCGGCCGCTGGCGAAGGCGCTCGCCCGGCCGCTGGAGAACTCGCCGGACAACGTGCTGCGCGGCCTGGTGGTGCCCGGCCGTACGGACCGCGAGGACGCCACCGTGACCGTGCCCGTCCCGGACGGGTGGCACGGGGACCGGAAGGCCGTGGAATCCATCGTGGCGGCCCGTCTGGGCGGTGACTGGGACGCGGAATGGAGGCTGCGCGAGGCGCCGTTCACGGCCGTCTTCACCCGCGCCCCGTCCCCGCCCGGCATGGTGAAGTGGGCGGAAGTCCTGCCCCACATCGCGCAGAACGCGCCCGGTGAGATCGTCGTCGGGCTCAACAGCCGGGGCCTGCCGGTGCGCGGCGATTTCGTCCGCGAAGAGCCCATGTGGGGCCTGTCCATCGGGTCCGGCGGCGGGAAGAGCGTGTTCCTGTGGACCGTCGCCGCGCAGCTCGTTGCGCAGGGCGCCACCCTGGTGGGCATCGACCCCAAGTACGTGTCCCTTGACCCCCTCGTTGGGGTGCCCGGTGTCGAGATCCACAACGACCCGCGCGACGTGGGCGCGATGTGGGACGCCATCCGCCGATTCCGGGAGACGATGGAAGACCGCTTCGCGCAGTGGACGCAAGACAGGTCGCTGGAATTCCCGCGCATGGTCCTCATGCTCGAAGAGGGCAACATGTTTTCCGACCTGTCCAAAGACTACTGGCGGGAAGTCAAGAAAAAGGGCGACCCCGCACAACCCCCGGTGTGGGGCGATATCGCGGCCATTCTCCGCATGGGACGGCAGGCCAACGCCAACATGATTGCCGTCTTTCAGCGGATGGACGACGCCTCTACCGGCGGCCGGGGCCTGCGCGACTCCTTCGGTTTCCGGATGCTGGGCCGCTTCACGTGGCAGGCGTGGCGAATGCTCATCGGCACCACACCTATTCCGCGTTCGCAGAAAAAGCGGGGCCGTTTCATCGTGGTGGACGGCGGCGCGCACACATGGGTGCAGGCGCCCTACGCCACCCCGGAGGAAATCCGGGCCTACTGCCTCGCCGCCCGCGAGGCGCAGGGCTGGGAAGAACCGGCCCCCGTGTCCCCGCAGGGACGTCCCGACGGGGTGAGCGTGTGTGACCAGGGACGGGACACCGCGCCGACGGGGACGGGGACACCCGTTCTCACGCTCGTGAAGGGCGACGGCGGGGCCGCGGAGCCGCCCCGGCCCCGCCTCTACACCCTCGCCGAAGCGGCCCGCGAAAACGTCGTGCCGCTCTCCTACGAAGCACTCAAGAAAGCCCGGCAGCGCACCGGCTTCCCCGCCCCCGCCGACACCGGAAAGCGTGATCGGTGGACGGCGGAACAGCTCACCGAATGGCACGCCAACCGCCCCGGAAAGAAAACGGCGGAAGGCGAAGAGAAAGAAGCCGCGGGCGAATAGCGGCACACAAAAGGGCCGCCCTTTCTCCGCTTCCCAACCAGGGAAAGGGCGGCCCGCTACTCCGGAAAAGGAGGTACAGCCATCATGACCAGCACCACCAACCGCACACAACCGCCCGCCACTCACCCGGTAATCCTGCTGGCGCGGGCCGTCGGAATCCTGCTGGGCATCCTCGCCACCCTCGCGCACGCCCCCGCAATGTGGGCCGTGGCTATCGGCCTCGCCGGTTACGCCCTGGTCCTGTGGCGGATGCGCGGCACCTGGTCCGCCACCACCGCCCCGGCCGCAAAGACCGGATGACGTACGGCGGCCCCGGTACGTGAAGCGGATGACGTACCGGGGCCGCCGCCACCAGCTCCCGCACGACGACGGAAGGACACCGACATGAACCCGACGACACCGACCCCCCACCCGGACGTGCTGCACGCCCTGGCGGCCGTGGAGACGGCCGGGACCGCCGCCCGGCAGGCCCTCGCCACCGTCGGCGGCCCCGCGCCCGCAGACGGCGCCACAGGCCCCGGCATGGACACCGACGCGGCCACCCTGCCCGCGCCCCGGGAAGCGGCCCCGGAAGACCTGCTGACGGCCGTCTACGCCCTCAGCGCCCAACTCACCGCCGGGCCGCGCACCGGCCCCGCGTGGGGCCGCGCCGAACGCCTCGCCCTGTGGCTGGCGGACGCGGCCGGGTGGCGCCGGGACGACGCCCCCGCCGACACCGACTGACCCCGGGCGAGGGGCCGGCCCCTCGCTCCCCTCGCCCCTCGCGGCCCCGGGCTCCGGCCCGGGGCCGCTTCGCGTGCGTTCCCCACGGGGAAGACACCGCGCCGCTTCCCCCCGGGCAACTCCGCTTCCCCGCACGTATTACGCGCGGCTATGCAGGTGGGAGCCGGTGCGCCCCGCGCGCCCTTCCGCCCGGGGAAGACTCCGCGGATTCCGCCCCGCACCGCCCACCACCAGGGCGACGACGCCGACGACGCCCCGGCCCCGCACCGCCCGGTGCAGCGCCTCGCCCGTGCACCGCCGCCCCCTCGCATCTGCACCGCCTCGCCCGGCGCAGCGCCTCGCACCGCCCGGTGCACCCGGCCGTGCAGCGCCTCGCCCGGTGCCCGCCGACGACGGCCCCGCCGCCCCTCGCACCCGGCCGTGCACCGCCGGGTGCACCGCCTCGCCGTGGCGGATGCACCGCCCCGCGCAGTGCACACGGCCGTGCGTTTCCGGCTGCACCGCGAAATGCACGGCACGTATATGCGGGTGTCAGTACGACGTGCGAGAAATGACAGAGCACATGGAATCCACGGAAAGGACGTGCGATGTACGGCGCGGAACAGCTCCCCGCAGAAACAACCGTCGTGTGCCCCGTATGCGGGCGCAGCGTCACCACCCGGCAGAGCGGCAACACCACCCGGTGCCCGACGGCGCGCGGCGGGTGCGGCGCCGCCATCCCCGTGCCCGTCGGCGCCACCCGGCCGCAGGTCCCGGTGCACTGCCTCGCCTGCGGCCACCAGTGGCGCACCCGGGCCAGAGCGGGCGGCACCATCCGGTGCCCGTCCTGCCGACACCCGCGCCGGGTACCCGCGGGCGCCCGCGACGCCATCGAGCCCGGCACGCCCCGCCGCCCCTCGCCCGTCCCGGCCGACGCGGGGCCGGCCCCCGCCCGCAGCTCCAGCAGCTCCAGCAGCTCCAGCCGTGGCGGGTTCCTCGCGGTGCTCGGCGGACTCTTCCGCCCCGCCGACGACGACGGCCGGATCATCGACTGTCTCCACTGCGGGGCGACATGGCGCACCGCCGCCGCCCCCGGCAACACGATCCGGTGCCCGGACTGCCGACGGCCCCGCCGCATCCCCACCGGCCCGGCCCGCGCCACCAGGACGACGACGGCGGCACGGACCGCCGCCCCTCGCCCCGTCGCCCCGGTGCCGCCCCCTGCGCCCGCCCCGGCCCCCACGGCGCCGCCTCGCCACCTGCACCCGCTCCCGGGCCACCAGAGCGCCCCTGCGGCCTACCAGGACCCACAAGCGGCCTACCGCGACGAACGGCGCCGGGACAGCGTGTGCATGATCGTGCGCAGTCTCGGCGGCCCGAATCTCCTCT
>NZ_JBIHML010000008.1:0-37206 GCF_043660855.1 Streptomyces shinuiensis
CCAGTTCGGCCCGCCTGTCCAACCGCCTGCTGGGCGGGAAGGACCACTACGAGTGCGACCGGCGCCTCGCCGCGGAGCTGTTGGCGGTCGCGCCGGGGCTGGAGACGGCCGCGCAGATCAACCGATCCTTCGGTCATCGAGCCGTCCGGCTCATGGCCGACCGGGGCATCGATCAGTTCCTCGACCTGGGGTGCGGCCTGCCGTACGGGGAGAGCCTGCATGAGACGGCCGCCGCCCGGCATCCCGGCGTGCGGGTTCTATACGTCGATCACGACCCTCATGTCATCGCCCACGCCCGAGCCCTGATGACCGCGCAACGGCCTGCGGTGACCGCGCACCTGCTGGCCGACATCCGGCAGACGGAGACGGTGCTGTCCTCGCCCGAAGCTGCCGAGGTCCTCGTCCCGGGCCGGCCGGTGGGGGTATTGGTGCACGCGGTGCTGCACTTGCTCGGCGACGATGCGGTCGCCGCGCTGCTCGGCGCGCTGCGGGGCTGGCTGCCGCCTGGGAGCTGTGTATCCGTCACGCACCCAGCCGCGGATCTGCGGCCCCAGGACGCCCGGCACGAGGCCATGCTGTGCGCTGCCGAAGGCCTACCCCTGTGGCACCGCACCCGGCAGGAGGTCGCCGATCTCCTGGGCGGGCTGGAACTGCTGGAGCCCGGCATCGCCCCGACCGGGGCGTGGCTGCCCGACCACCTGATCGGCCACCTGGGGCTGTCCGCGCCTGCCGCGTGGGCCGCCATCGCCGCCGTGCCCTGAACAGCGGCTCTTCCCGAGACCGGCCGCCGGGGCGCGATGCGCCCCCGGACCGTGCGGCTTCCCCCGTGGCCCACGGCACGGACACCGCTCGCTCCCCGGCGGCCTCCCATCCGACCCCAGCTTCGTGAGGACCTTGATGAATCTCCTGGTGACGGCCGTGGTGCTGGCCGTCCTTCTCGCCGCCGCGGTGGTGGCGCTGATACGGCTGACTCTGGCCCGGCGCCGCCTGGAGCGGCAGCACGCCGCCGATGTGAAGCGACTCAGCCGCATGCTGGGGCTGGCCGAGGGCGAGGTGTGGCACCTGGCCCGCGAGCGGGTGCCGGCCATGGTGGCGGGACTGTGGGACAGCCAGAGCCGTGAGGTGCCCGGGCTGCTGCATCCGGAGCTGGAGGGCACCCGGTTCGTCGCCGCGGTGGACGCGGTGCTCGCGACGTTCGGCGAGGTGCCCGAGCAGGCCGCCCGGCGGGCGGAGGACGCGGCGCGGGCGGCGGTGGCGACCACCTCGCGGTCGATGGCCGCTCTGGTCCAGGAGGTCCAGGCGGCGGTCTGGGCGATGCTGGAGCGGCACGACGACCCGAAGGTGCTGGAGGACGTCAGCCGGATCGACCACACCGCCAGTCAGCTCGGCCGCCGCGTGCAGGTCATCTCGGTCCTGGCCGGGTCCTGGCCCGGTCGGCAGCGCGAGGACTCCCCGCTGCTGGACGTGGTGCGCGGCGCGGTCTCCCGCATCCGGGACTACCAGCGCGTCAGGGTCACTGGCGAGCCGCCGGTTCTGGTGAGCAGTCAGGCGGTCGAGGCGGTGATCCTCGCGCTGGCCGAGCTGCTGGACAACGCCGCCCGCCACTCCAGCCCCAGCACCCATGTCCAGGTGGCGTTCACCACCGGCCACAACGGGGTCACGATCGTCATCGAGGACGCCGGGATCGGCCTCACACCCGAGGAGAGGACGCGGGTGGCGGCGCGGCTGTCGGGCCAGGCGCCGGTGCTGCTGACGCAGATGCCCAACCCTCCCCGCTTCGGGATCCCGGTGGCCGGTGTGCTCGCGGCCCGGTACGGGTTCCGGATCAGCGCGGACCAGGAGTCCGCCTACGGCGGGGTGCGGGCCGTGGTCTACCTGCCCAACGACCGGCTGGTGACCTCCGCCGCCCGGCAGGCCCGGCCGTCCCCGCCGCCGGCCGCTCCCGGCACTCCGCCGGCCGAAATCCCTCAGGCTCCCGTGCCGGTCCCGGAGCGTCCCGACGGTCTGCCGCAGCGTCGGCGCCGGGCCCGGCATGCCGCCGGACCGGTACGGCCGCAGCGTCCGGTCATGCAGCCCCCCACCGGGGCGGGCGAGACGCTCGGGGCATTTGCCCGGGGCCGCCGCGCCGCCCAGGACAGCTCCTCGGACTCGCCCGCCTCGCTTACCGATGAAGGGAACACCACGCAATGAACGCACACGACAAGTCCGCGGACCTCGGTCTCATTCTGGACGAGGAGCTGGTCAAGGCGCTGCCGGGTGTCCTGCGCGCCGTGCTGCTCTCCCGGGATGGCCTGGTGGTGACCACCTCCGAGGGCGTGGAGCGGGACCTGGCCGACACGATGGCCGCCGCCGCGTCGGGGCTGCTGTCCCTGAGCCGGGAGGGGGCGGCGTTCGCCGACTGCTCCGACAGTCCTCTGGAGTTGACCCTGATTCAGTACGGGGACGGCTACCTGGTGGGCATGGCCGCTGGAGAGGACACCTATCTGGTGGTGGCCGCCAGCCGGGAGGCCGACGTCGGGGCCCTGTCCTACACCGCGCAGAAGACGGTTGACCGGATCGGCCGCGTGATGGGCGTGGGCGCCCGGAGCGCAGCGGACCCGCGGTCATGACCCCGCCCCGGCGGGACCGGAATACGGGGCTGGTGCGGCCGTATGTGGTCACCGGCGGCCGGTTCGCTCCTAGCCGTAACCATTTCGACCACATCACGCTGGTGGTGCGCGGCGCGCGGGGCCTGTCGCGCGCCGAGCTGGGCCCCGAACAGTGCCGGGTGCTGGACCTGCTGGGGTCCGGGGCGCTGTCGGTGGCCGAGATCGGCCACCACCTGGGCCTGCCGATCAGTGTTCTGCGGGTGCTGCTGTCGGAGCTGATGGAGCACGGCCACATCACCACCCAGTCCACCATCCTCACCCCCTCGGGGCCCCTCGCCGATGGCCCTGACCGAGACCTGTTGGAGGCCGTCCTTGCTGGACTCCGCGCACAGCTCTGAACCGGCCGCCACTCATCTGCGCGGTGACGAGACGACCGTGAAGATCCTGGTCGCCGGCGGTTTCGGGGTCGGCAAGACCACCCTGGTCGGGGCGGTGTCGGACATCGAGCCGCTGCGGACCGAGGAGACGATGACCGCCGCCTCCGTCGGCACCGACGATCTGGCGGGCCTGCCGGACAAGGAACGCACCACCGTGGCGATGGACTTCGGCCGTACCGCGCTGAGCGACAGGCTCGTGCTGTATCTGTTCGGGGCGCCCGGCCAGGAGCGGTTCTGGCCCCTGCTGACCGACCTGGCCTACGGCGCGCTGGGCGCGCTGGTGCTGGTGGACACCCGCCGCCTGGCCGATGGCTTCCCCGTCATGGACCGGCTGGAGCAGCTCGGTCTGCCGTACGTGGTGGCCGTCAACCAGTTCCCCGACGCCCCTCACTACGGAGAAGACCAACTGCGCGGCGCGATGGACCTGGAGGAGCACACCCCGCTGCTGCTGTGCGATGCCCGCGACCGCACCAGCTCCCTCACCGCCCTGATCGGCCTGGTGTCCCACCTGCTCAAGCCCACCCCGGAGCCCGCCCGATGACCACCCCGCACACCTTCGACGTCTCCGGGCCGCCCGCCGGCTGCCCCCACCGCAGTGACCGGGCCGTGTCCGCCGCGGTGTGGCCGCTGCCGATCCACGGCCCGGCCTTCAGCGCCGACCCCCGCGCCACCTACGCACGACTGCGAGAGACCGGGCCGATCGCCCCGGTGGAGATCGCCCCCGGCGTCCACGGCTACCTGGCCGTCACCTACGACGCCGCCCTCCACCTGCTGCGCAACACCCCGGGCAAGTTCGCCAAGGACCCCGCCCAGCACTGGCGGGCGCTGCGCGACGGACAGATCCCTCCCGACAGCCCGGCGCTGATGATGATGCAGCCCCGCGACAACGCGTTGTGGAAGGACGGGGTGGAGCATGCCCGGCTGCGCGGCGCCATCACCGGCAGCCTGGCCCGGGTGGACACCCACGCCCTGGCCGCCACCGTCGCCCGCATCGCCGACACCCTCATCGACCGCATCGCCGCCCAGGGTCATGGCGATCTGATGACCGACTACGCCGACCCGCTGCCCATGCAGACCCTCATCTCCCTGTTCGGCTGCCCGCCCGAGCTGGGCATGAGGATCGTGCGGGCCATCGCCGCGCTGTTCGACACCGCCGCCGACGCCGCCGCCATCAACGCCGAGCTGGGGGCCGCTTGCCTGGAGTTGGCCGACCTCAAGCGCCGCCGGCCCGGAGCGGACGTGACCTCCTGGCTGCTGGCCCACCCCGCCGCCCTGACGGACGCGGAGATGGCCCAGCAAGTCCTGCTCGTCATCGGCGCCGGCACCACTCCCACGACCAATCTCATCGCCAACGCCACACTGCTGATGATCAGCGACGAAGAGTTCAGCGGAGACGTCTTCAGCGGTGTACGGCCGGTGCCCGACGCGCTGGACCACGTGCTGTGGACGGACCCGCCGGTGGCCACCTACTGCCCGCTGTACGCGCGGGAGCCGGAGACCTACCGCGGTGTCCGCCTGGAGCCGGGCGTCCCCATCCTCGTCTCCTTCGCCGCCGCCAACACCGACCCCGCGCTGGGCATCGGCCCCCGCCAGCGGTCCGGGAACCGCGCCCACCTGGCGTTCAGCGCCGGGGTGCGCGGCTGCCCGGCCCCGAACCTGGCCCGCGTCATCGCCGAAACCGCCGTCGAGCACCTGCTGGACCGCCTGCCCGGCCTGGACCTGGCCGTGCCCGCCGACCAGCTCACCCGCCGCCCCGGCACCTTCCACTCCGGCTGGGCGGCCCTGCCCGTGACCTTCCCGCCCGTCGCCCCCTCCACCGCACCCGCCCCGGGAGGCACCTCATGAGCATCCAACCCACCACGCCCACGCCCGGCTGCCCTTACCGCCTCGACCCCGACGCGGCCGACATCCACGCCGAGACCGCCGCCCTGCGCGCCGCCGGCCCGGCGCCGCTGGTAGAGCTGCCGGGAGGCATCACCGCGCGGCTGGTCACCGACCCCGGCCTGATCAAACGGCTGCTCACCCACCCCCAGGTCTCCAAGGACGCCCACCGGCACTGGCCCGCCTACCCCACGCTGCCCGAGGACTGGCCGCTGCGGACCTGGGTGGATGCCCGCAACGCCCTGACCGCCCACGGTGAGGAGCACACCCGGCTGCGGCGCCTGATCGCCCCGTCCTTCAGCGCCCGCCGCATCCGCGCGCTGGCCCCGGTCATCGAGGAGATCACCGCCGACCTGCTGGACGGCCTCGCCGTACTCGACACCGGCGGGCCGGTGGACCTGCGCGGCCACTTCGCGTGGATCCTGCCGCTGACCGTGGTCAACACCGCCCTCGGCGTCCCCGCCGACCTCCACGACGGGCTCCGCGACACCATCGGGAACCTGTTCGCCACCAACCTCAGCCCCCAGCAGGCGGTGGAGAACGTCAGCGCGGTCTAC
The DNA here is from genome assembly GCF_043660855.1 of Streptomyces shinuiensis. Lineage (NCBI taxonomy): Bacteria > Bacillati > Actinomycetota > Actinomycetes > Kitasatosporales > Streptomycetaceae > Streptomyces > Streptomyces shinuiensis. The sequence continues at coordinate 5,464 of NZ_JBIHML010000008.1, forward strand.
CGGCTCCTGGCCGAACTGGTCGAGATCAAGCGGGCCCGGCCCGGCGACGACGTCACCACCGACCTGATCCGCGCCCGGGACGAGGAGACCGGCACCCGGCTCTCAGACCAGGAGCTGCTGGACAGCCTCATGCTGCTCATCGGCGCCGGCCACGAGACCACCGTCAACCTCCTCACCCACGGCACCGTCGATCTCCTCACCCACCCCGGTCAGCTCGCCGCCCTCCGAGCCGGCTCGGCCCGATGGGAGGACGCGGTCGAGGAGATGCTGCGCCACCAGCCGCCCATCGCCAACATCATCATGCGCTTCCCCACCGAGGACATCACCGACGAGACCACCGGCACCCACTTCCGTACCGGCGAGCCCCTCGCCATCAGCTACGCCGCCGTCGGCCGCGACCGGAGTCTGCACGGCGAGAGCGCCGACACCTTCGACATCACCCGCTCCACCCGCCGCGACCACCTGTCCTTCGGCCACGGACCCCACTACTGCCTGGGCGCCGAACTGGCCCGCCTGGAAGCCCGCATCGCCCTGCCGGCCCTGTTCGACCGCTTCCCCGACCTCACCCTGGCCGTGCCCCCCGACGAGTTGCGCCCGCTGCCGTCGTTCATCTCCAACGGCCACCAGACCCTGCCCGTCCACCTCACCCGCCAGGCGGCACGATGAGCGCGGCGCCAACGGGTGATGGCAGCGGCATCCTGGACGGCCACCGTTTCCACCACCAGGTCCAGGCGAAGGGGCCGGTCCGAGTAGTGCTCTACGCCTGCACCAAAGGCGGCGAGTGGCCGGGGATGTGGCCCCTGCGAGACCACGCCCACCAACAGGGCTGGACGGTCGTCCACGAGGTACGCGAACCCGCCCCTTGGCACACGCCGATGGCAGGCCGCCACGCGTGGGACCGAGTGCTCGAACTGATCGTTCCCGGCCGGGTGCGCGGCGTGCTCGTTCCCGCCCCCCGCCACATCACCGGCGGCCTGCCCCCGGGCGACAACCTGACCACCTGGTGCCGGCGCAACAGAGCGTTCGTAGCGGCCCTCGCCACAACGGACCGTGTGCCGGACCTACTCCCAGCGCCCTGAACAGCGCCTCTTCGCAACCAAGCCCGCGCCCTCCAACGCCATCCCCGACCGCAGCAGCAGAAAGACCTCCCATGCCGACCGCCGAGCCCGCCACGCCCCCGGACACCGTCAACCGCGCCGAGCTGAGCCACTACGCCAGCATCACCTGGCGCACCGACGGCCCGCACACCCTCGTCACCGTCACCGGCTCCCTGGAGGTCCACGAGGGCCCTCCCCTCCGCAAAAGGCTGTGGACACTGGTCGAACAGGAATCCGGTGACCTGATCCTCGACATGCGGGGCGTCGATTTCATCGACTCCACCGGTCTGGGAGCGCTTGTCGGCACGGTGAAGAAGGTGCGGCCGCAGCCGGACCGGAGCGTGCGCATCGTCCCCAGCGACCACGTCCGCAAGGTCCTGCGCCTCACTAGCCTGACCAAGGTCTTCCCCATCCACGAGACCCCGGATGAGGCTCTGACCGCCGCGGCCTCCACTCCGGCCGACGCCCCTCCACCACCGGCCGAGGTCGTCCTACTCAGCGAGAGCGAGTTCACCGCGACCGGCCCCTACACCTCCGTCCACCTGCGGATGCGGGAAGGAGCAGCGGCGGTCAACGCCGTCCGCGGCCGCGGCGGCCGCGTCGGCCCGGTGCTGGTCTGCCACGACCACGACCTCGTGCAGGTCCTCCTCGCTCCCGGCGCGGCCGACGATCCTGCGCGGCCTGCCCGCGATCGTGGCCCTCACCGAGAACACCACCGACTGCGGTAGTCCCCATCGGCGCCCGCCCACCTGGGCCGTCCCCCGCCACGGCCAGGGGGCGGCGGACCGCACCGACGCGGACGCGCTGCGCGCTGCCCTCACCGTCCTCGGCGCCCGCCACCGGGAGGGCCGCGTGACCTACCCGTCCGCCGCCCCGGCCTCCTCATCGCAGGTGCCGGCGGTCCTGCCGTCCGCCAGGCCGTGCGGCCCCGCGCTCGGGCATGGCCATCGCTCGCCCGCGGAACTCGTCGTCGGCCTCTACCTCAAGGCCCTCCGCGGCAGCGCCCGGATGACGCTGTATGAGGCCGCCCACGCGCTACGCGCGACCGGGTCCACCATCAGCCGCCTGGAGAACGGTAGAACGCCGCTGCGCGGCGACGCGGTTGACTGCCTGCTGCGCGCCTACGGGGCGGCGGACTGGAGGCTCTCCGCGTACTTCCAGCAGCACCTGCCGCCGGTGAACCCGCGCGAGCGGGAGAGAGAGGAGAAGGCAGCCGACAAGGCGTTCCGCAGCGCGCCGTGGGACGTCTTCGCGGACATCGCCCCAGGCGCGAGTGAGCGGTATGCGCTCTGCCACCGGGCGGCCACGGCCGTGATGACCTACACCCTCCAGACGATCCCCGAGCCCTACCGGACCGACGCCTACGACGCGGCTGTCCGTACCTCGGAGTGGTCGATGCCCTCCCTCGACGGCATCGAGCCGTCCCCGGTGCCGGTGGAGACCGGCGTGCCGGGGCCGGGGAGCGGGCAGGAGATGACGCTCCTCTTGGACGAGCAGGCGCTTCGGGCCCCGGTCGGCGGGGCGCGGGTGATGGCGGGACAGCTCCGGCACCTCCTGAAGATCATCGAATCAGGAGCCGCGACCATCCGGGTCGTTCCGTTCGGCGCCGGGTGGCTTCCCTCCCACACCCACGTGTCCGAGCTGGTCGTGCACGGCCACCGCCTGATCGCCGCGCACTCCCTGACCCCGTGGTACAGCACACGCTCGCGGCACGCCCGAACCATGAGCCAGATGCTGCGGGAGCTGCGCGAGGACCTCACCGCCAGCGACTCCTACGACCAGATCAAAGCGGCGGCCGACGCCATGGCCGCCCAGGACGCGCGAACCGGACCGACCGGCGGGCCCTCACCCGGTGTCCGGGCCTCCGCCGCGGATACAGCCGACGAGGAACGAGGCCGACGGCCATGAACAGGCAGCCCAACGACTTCGCCCGGCCCTCCGTGGCACGGGTCTTCGACCACCTGCTGGGCGGCAGCGACAACTACGCGGCGGACCGGGCCCTGGCTCAGCGCCTGGCCCAGATCGCTCCCGAGCTGCCGGACATGATCAGGATCAACGCCGACCACGGGCCCCGTGCCGTCGCCACCCTGGCATCCGACCTGGGCATCCGGCAGTACCTGGACCTGGGATGCGGACTGCCGGCCGGCCTCTACGGCCACCGGACCCCGCACGAGGTCGCCCGGGCCGTCCACGGCACGGCCCGGGTGGTCTACGTGGACAGCGACCCGGTGGTGTACGGCCACGCCAACATGGTCCTGGCAGAGGAACCCGGCACTGCGGCCCTCCGCGCGGACATCCGGGAGATGGACGCGCTCCTGAGCGCCCCGGCCGTCCAGGCCCTCAACCGCAGCGAGCCGATCGGCGTGCTGCTGCACGACGTCCTGCCCTGGGTCACCGACGACGAGGCGCTGACCGTCCTGGAGACGTTGCGCGCGTGGCTCCCCGCCGGGAGCGCCATCTCCCTCACCCACGCCACCGCCGACGCGGCTCCCCAGATGATGCGAGACCTGACCAGCTGCTACGCCGAGGCCGGCATCACCTACCGGCCCCGCTCCCGCCACCACATCCGGGCACTCCTGGACCCCTGGGCGCCCACCCCGCCGGGCATCGTCCCGATCCCCCAGTGGCGGGCCGCCGAGCACCTCCGCCACCTCCCCGCCACAGGGCACGCGCACGCCCACGCCGCCGTGGTCCGGGAGAGGACCAGAGCACCGGACGAGCCGCGCGGAGCCGGCACGGAGCGTTCTCAGCCAGCCGCCCCTTGAGCACAGGGAAGCCACGGCCGACACCCTGCCAAACCCCGACCCGCACCCGCCCTTGGACCTGCAAGGAGGCCCCCTGTGTCCCGCCCCGCTACCGGCCTGAGCCACGGAAGCGACCCCGTCCGGATCCTGTCGTGGAACATCGAGCACGGCCGCGCCGTAAAGGAGGCGAGGCGCTGGATCAGCAGACTGCCCGCCGAACCGGACGTGGTGTGCGTGCAGGAACTCCGCCCCGGCGACGAAGAACTCCTGCAGGAACCCTGGGGCACGGGCTACGTGGCCGAGCCCCGGCCCGGCTCGTCCCACGCCAACGCGATCTTCGTGCGCGAGGACGGCGACGCGGCGTTCGTGGTGACCGATGCCTTCGATCACCCGGCGGTACTCGGGCATGCCCCGGCCAACGTCGCGGTCCGCCTGCGCGGTCCGGACGGATCCCTCAGCGACCGCGCCCTGAGCCTGTTCTGCATCCACGCCTCCTTCAACTCGCCCACCACCCGGCTGATCGAGGCCGAGTTCCTGAACCGATTCGCGCAGCCCGGATGGCTCACCGTGGCCATGGGGGACTTCAACGACGCGCCCGCCGGCACCGTCGTGGACTGGGATGAGGTCACCGACCGGGCGTTCTACGCCCACCGCACCTACCCGCTCGCAGGCGGAGAGCGCCCAACCGATGACCGGGCCGACCGCACCCTGCGCGCGGCCGGGTACATCGACCCCGCTGCCTGGGCCGCCGAGCACCTCCGTCTGGAGAAGGATCCGCTGGCGCCGACGGCCGGATACCGCCGGCCCGACCAGGGCGGCCTGCGCCGGGTTGACCGCGCCTACGTGACCGGCCCGCTCGCACCGGCCATCTGCGGCTACTGGGTCGGCGACCGCATCGAGGACCCCGAGCTGGAGGACATCTCCGACCACCTGCCGGTGATGCTGGAACTCGACCGTACGGAGCTGTCCCGGCTCATGAGCAACCGGCAGGCGAGCACCGCCGCATGACCCCTGTCCCCGGCCGCGACACCTGTTCTCCAGGTTCTCCCACACCCTGCGGCCGGGGACAGGCACCGACCCTTTTCCCTGTCGTGGCCCTGACGCCGCGGCGGCACCACACCCGCGCGGGCTTCCCGCTCTGCCGACCGACAAGGAGACATCTGTGCCGGACACGTTAGCTCCGCACCAGTTCCCCCATTTGGAAGCGGCCTACCTGGCCGTTCTCGGCCACATCAGCCGGACCTACGAGTACCGCAATGCACCCCGCAAGAACGCCGCCCGGGAGTGCCTGGGGCTGAGCTTCCAGATCGCCAATCCGCGCGAGCGGCTGCCGTACCTGGCTGCCCGCCGGACCAATCCGGCGTTCTGCTTCGCCGAGGCGCTGTGGTATCTCGCTGGCCGGGACGACCTGGGGATGATGGCCTACTACGCGCCGCAGATCGCCGCGTACTCCCCAGACGGCCGGACGCTGGTCGGCTCCGCGTACGGGACGCGGATGTTCCGCACTCCGCCCGGTGCGGCGATGGCGCCGTTCGACCAGGTGCTCAGGCTGCTGGGCAAGGAGACCGACAGCAAGCGGGGCGTGCTGCCGATCTTCGGCGCCGAGGAGCTGGCGGTGAAGGGCAACCCGGATGTGTCGTGTGTGGTGGCGCTGCACCTGCTCGCCCGCGAGGGCCGCCTGCACATGGTGTGCTACATGCGGGCGAACGACTGCTACCGCGGGCTGCTGTCGGACGTGTTCTCCTTCACGATGATCCAGGAGTTCGCGGCGGTGCGGCTCGGGCTGCGGATGGGCGCCTACACCCACCACATCGGGTCCGCGCACATCGGCGACCGCGACTTCGACCGCGCCCAGACCGTGCTCGCGGAAGCCGCTGGCCCTGGGCGGCCGGCGGTGCAGCATCCGCCGTTCCGGGCCATGCCGGCTGACACCACCTTCGACACCCTGGCTCGCGTGCTGGAGCACGAGGAGGCGCTGCGCACCAACCAGGCGCAGTACGGGCCCGCCGAGGTGGCCGCCCTGGGGCTGGATGTGTACTGGCAGCAGGTGCTGCTGGTGTTCGAGGTGCAGCGGCAGATCCGGTACTGCACGGCCGACCCGGTGGACGCCGACGTGCTCCAGACCCTCGATCCGGGGCTGCGGTGGCTGGTGGCCCGCCGGTGGCCCACGCGCATGCCGGACGCGGCGGGAGCGGCCCGGTGAAGCGGCGCCCGCGGACGAGCGGCGGCGTGCTCGCCGGGATCGACTGGTCTCGTTGGAGTGTGGTCCTGTGCAAGCCCGACTGCGTCCGCCGCGGCCTGGTGGACGAGGTGCTGGGGCGGATCGACGCGGTGGTGCCGGTCTCGGGACGGCAGGACGTCGTCGTGGCCGACTGGCAGGTGTTCGTCCACTACTGGGACTTGCTGGTGGACCGCGACTGGTACGACGTGGACACTCCGGCCGTCCTGCGGGAGATGTACGCCGGGAAACGGGTGACCGTCGCCCTCGCTCACGGCCCGGCCGGGACCGACACCCCGGCGCTGGTGCGGTCCCTGCTCGGCCACTTCGACCCCTCCCAGGCCGCGCCGGACTCCATCCGCGGCGCCCTGGGCACCGACAGCCTCACCGCGGCCCGCGCCGCCGGGCGCCTGGTGGAGAACCTGGTCCACTCCTCCGACGATCCGGCGGCCACCTGCCGGGACTTCGGCACGTGGTACGGCGCCGACCAGTACCGGCTCCTTGACCCGCCGCCGGGCGCCCTGCCGGGCCCACGACGCGTCGGCGCTCCCCAGCCGCGCCCCTGAACCGCCCCGTCCCGCTTCCTCACCTCCTGGAGGACTCCCACGATGGCAACTCCTACCCGCGCCCGGCGACCCCTGCCGCTCCTGACCTCCGAGCAGGTCGCTGGCCTCAAGCCGGGGCTGGCCGACCCGGTCGAGTACCGCAAGTCCGGGCTCTCCCTGAATCACGTCGTCGGCTGCCCGCTGGACTGCGGCTACTGCGTGCGGCACCTGTTCGACAACTTCGAGATGAAGGCCCCGCGGGCCCTGATGAGCGACGAGGACGCGGTAGCCGCGCTGGTCGGGCACCGGTACTTCCGGCCGCACCGCACCCCGTTGCAGGTCTTCAACCGGGCCACCGACCCCCTGCTGCCGGTGGTCAAGCCGCACACCTTCAACGTGCTGCGGCTGCTGGACGCGCAAGGCCTGACCAACCACGTCCTGATCATCACCCGGTGGCGCGTCGAGCCCGAAGACTGCGCGGTCCTCAACTCCTTCCAAAACCTGCGGCTGACGGTGCTGGTCACCCACTCCGGCATCACCGACGAGCGGATCGAGCCGGTGGACTCCCGGATCGCCGCGGCCAGCCTGCGGACCCTGTACGAGCACGCCGAGCGGTACCGCACGGTGCTGTACTGGCGGCCGATCGTCCCCGGCCTGAACGACACTTCCACGCACCTGGACGTGGCGTTCGAGCTGTCCCAGCACGCGCACGCCACGGTGTTCACCGGCCTGTTCTTCCGCCAGGAGATCGCCGACTACTACGCGGCGCACGGCCTGCCGGTGCCGTACGAGGACACCGCCCGCCGCAAGATCATGCCGCAGGAGTCCGAGCAGCGGATCCTGGACCGCTTCCACCGCCCGGCCGACTCCGATGCCCCGTGGGGGCCGCTGTTCCGCAAGACCTCCTGCGCGGTGGCCTACGCCCACGGCGAGGCCGACTACAACGGCCACTACGGCATCCGCGAGCTGTGCGACATCTGCCCGCCGGCGCAGATCGCGCTGTGCGCCGGCGCGTGGCACAAGCCCGACCTCGCGGCCGTCACCGCCCAAGCGCGGGAACTCGGCGCGATCGGCGCCGTGGAGGTCACCGACCGGGCCATCATCGTGGAGGGCCTGGACGAGCCGCCGCGGTACTTCCTGCAGCACGGGCACGGCTACCAGGTCCACGACCGCGCCAAGCCGCACCGCTACCGCCGCCACGGCCGCGCCGAGATCGGCTGGACCGACGCAGAGAAGAGGACCGATGGACACGAGCACCTGGCCCCGCCTGCTGGTCGTTGATGTGGAGGGCAACGGCGCCACCCCGCCCGATCTGGTGGAGGCCGCCGTCTTGCCCGTCGTGGACGGGCGGCTGGACACCGGCACGGCCGGGCACTGGCTCGTCTGCCCGCCCCGCCCGGTGACGCCCTTCGCCGCTCGCGTCCACGGCCTGACCGACCAATCCCTCGCCGACTGCCCGCCCTGGCAGGCCGTCGCCCACCGGGCACGGACCCTGCTGGGCGGTGCGTGGATCTGCGCGCACAACGCGCACGTCGATCACGGCGTCCTCACCCGGCACCTGCCCGGCTGGGCGCCGGCCGGAGTGCTGGACACCCTCCGCCTGGCCCGCGCCACCTACCCGGCCCTGCCCAGCCACTCGCTCGACGCCCTGATCGAGCACGAGCGCCTGGACCTGGCCGGCGCGCCCGCTCAGCGGCACCGCGCCACGTTCGACGCCTACGCCACCGCGCTGCTGCTGCTGGCGCTGGCCCGCCACTACCCGACCTGGGACGCCATGGCCGCCGTGGCGGTCCCCCCGGGCCTGCCCGGAGAGCCCCAACGAGAACAGGAGCCCACCCTGTGGTGAAACGCCCTGTGCGTATCGGCATCGTCGGTACGCACTCCACCGGCAAGACCCTGCTGATGCGCCGCATCGAGATGGAACTGCGCGCCCACGGCGTCCCGGTCGCCCGCGTCGGCGGCCTGGGCAAGAAGGCCGCCGCGCTCGGCCTGCCGAAGATGCAGCGCCACACCGAGCTGTCCACCGAGTGGATCATCACCACCGGTGCCGCCGCGGAACTGACCGCCGCCATCGACTGCGAGGTGGTCCTCGCCGACCAGGCGGCCCCCGGCGCGCTGGCCTACTACACTGCGGCGCTCACGTTCCGTGAGGAACAGCCGGCCCCGGAAGTCCTGGACCGGCTGGGCGCCCTGGTCGCCACCCGGCTCCCGAAGTACGACCTCCTGCTGGCCACCGTGCTGGACCCGGACGAGCCGGTGACCGGCCACGGCTACGAACCCACCTACCGGACCCTGGTGGACACCGAGATCCACGCCTACCTCGCGGCCCACGCCCTGCCGCACGTGCCCGTCACCAACGACGACGAGGCCCGCGACCGCGCCGTCCGCGCGGCCCTCGACCTGGTGGACGCCCGGGAGGCCGCCGCGTGACCCGGACTCCCGCCGCTGTGCCGGGCGGCGCCATCGCCCTCGCCGGCCGCGTCGTCTCCCGGCTCGGCCTGGGCACCATGCGCCTGGCCGGGCCCGGCACCTGGGGGCGCCCCGCGGACGCCGACAGCGCCATCCGCGTCCTGCGCGAAGCCGTCCACGTCCACGGCATCAGCCACCTCGACACCGCTGACGCCTACGGCCCTCACACCGTCGAAGAACTCATCGCCCGCGCCCTGCGCCCCTACCCCGAGCACGTGCTGATCGCCACCAAGGTCGGCATGGTGCGCCCCGCCCCGAACGTGTGGAAGCCGCTGGGCCGCCCCGAGTACCTGCGGGCGGCCGCCGAGATGAGCCTGCGGCGCCTGGGCGTCGAGCGGCTGGAGCTGTGCTACCTCCACCGCATCGACCCCGCCGTCCCCCTGGAAGACCAGATCGGCGAACTCCGGGACCTCCAGAGCGAGGGAAAGATCGGGCACATCGGCCTGTCCAAGGTCACCGTGGCCCAGATCCGTGCCGCCTCCACGGTGGCGCGCATCGCGGCCGTGCAGAACTGCCTCAACCTGGCCGAGCCGGACGACCCGGCCCTGGTCTACTGCGCGATGCAGGGCATCCCTTACGTGCCCTACCGGCCGCTGGACGCCGGAGCCCTGGCCACCACCGGGTCTCCCGACAAGGCGCTGGGGTGGCTGCTGGCCCTCGGCCACCACACCGCGCCGATTCCCGGAACGAGCTCTCCCCAGCACCTACGAGAGCTCGCGGCGGCCGTGTAGCGGTCCGCGTCCGGCTGTGGCCCGGCCCCACCGTCACGGGGCCGGGCCGCAAGAAGTCAGTTCGCGTACATGGCACCCGACAGGATGTCGCGCGCCATGTCGGCGATCACATCGCGCCTGGTCACGCCTCCTGTGGTGGGCGCCGGGTAGCTGGCGGGGAGGCCGTCCTCGACTTTCTGCACGATGTCCTCGATCTGGAAGGTGACGCCGGTGTCCACGGCCAGGGTGGCGATGTCGTGCACCGCCGCCTCGGTGCGGCTGATCAGATCGCGGGCCAGGGTCTCGTAGTCCGTGGTGCTCATGCAGGGCACGGTAGCCGCCCGGCCTGCCCGGAACTGCCGCTTCGGGGAAGGTTCGCCAAGCTCCGGGCTCCGGGCTGCCTGCTCAGCCGGTGGGCTGCCCCAGCGCCTTCTTCGCCTGCTGCTTCAGCTCGGTGCGGGCCGCGACCCGGGCCGGGCCGCTGAAGGAGTCCCAGAACGGGTGCGTGGCCAGCGCTGCGGCGAGGTCGCGCATCTGTGCCCGCAGCCGTGCCTCGGTCTCGGCGACGCCTTCGGGGTAGTCCTCCACAAAACGGGGGCGGTCCAGCGCCTCCAGCTCCGCGTTCGCCTGGTGGAACCGGCGGGCGGCCTGGAGTAGATCCGTAGGGAAATCGATCCCGCTTTCGCTCACGGGTTCGATCGTACGGCGCGGCCCAGACAGACCGGAGACGGCGCGCCGGCACCGCCGGGGTGTCGGCTCGTATCACTCCCGCCATGGATCCCGACGCCAAGATCCACGGGGAGACAGGATGCTGGCCGCGCGCTCGTCGGATTCGATCCCGCCCCCGCAGCAGGCAGGCAATACACCGGCGATGCTCCCCTGAAAAAGGCAAAACCACGTACGGTAGGCATGTGTCCGTATCCGCTGCGGACCTGTACTGGTGCGCGCCTGCCACACACGCCCTTCAGCACCGCCCTACCCTCTAGCCGCCAAGGGGGCCGTCCAGCCATGAGTGCCCAGCCGTTCGAGCACGACCCACACTCATACGATGCCGCCTCGGTCCACGAAGCCCTCCCGGCCGAGTACGCCGAGGAGTTCCGGACCGCGTGGAACGCCGCGCTCGATGAGGCACGCCGCGATTTGGACCTCGGGACGCTGACCGCTCGCCTGCAGAGCATTACCGCCGAGTACAGGGCGGTCGCTGCGGCTCTCGCTTCCCCCCGCGCCTCCCAGGCCCGGCAGGATGGGCAGCAGTGGGCGCAAGGCCAGGAGATCGACTGTATCCCGGCCAGTGAGGTCCTCAGCGGCCTAGGCTGACTTCTCGTGGCATCACCGATCGGTTTCACCAAGGCAGCCGCCGCCGCGTTCACCCAGCTCCCGGCGCAAGCCCAGGCTCACCTGGGAGAAGTCATGCGCAGCATCGCGGCCAACCCCTACGGAACAGGCCGCGCGCTGGACCGCCAGGACCTCTATGACCGGGTGATGGGCCTGCCTGACGGCTGGATCCGCTACGCAGTGCGCCCGCTGGAACGGCCCGAGGTCCTCATCACCGACCTCGATTGGTACCGCGTGTAGCTCTGCGCCGAGCACGGGAATGCAGCTTTGGCCATAGGCCCCGGCGCCGCGGTCAGGGAGATGCCAGGAACCCGGCTGCGCGGTCGTCGAGGTCGGCGGCACAGCGGAGGCCGCGGGCACGGAACCGGCTGAGGCTGCGACGTATGTTCTTGATCGCCTTGCGGGTGCGGGCGGACTGCACGCCGTCCATGTGGTCCATCGCCTGATTCCAGGTGGCGCACGCCTGCTCGATCCGTCCCTGCTTGAGCTGCATCTCGGCTTCGGCGACCAGGTCCAGGGCGACGATGCGGGCGTAGGTGCCGGCCGGGCGGGATGCGGCGGCGCGGGCGTACTGCGAGGCGGCCCGGTGGTGGTCGCCGAGAGTCTCGAAGACCTTCGCGGTGCGCGAGTGCACCGACGCCTCCGGCGGTCCCCAGGCCAGCGCCCAGAAGGGCACTTCGTCCGCCGCGTCCGCGCCGGCGGCCAGCAGGGCGCGAGCGCGGTCGGTCTCGGCGAGGGCGGGGCGGGCCTGCCCGGCTTTGGCCAGCGTATGGGCGTAGACGACACGGAAGAGCGCTTCGGTCTGGCCGCCCACCTTGCCCTTGGCGCGGTTCAGGCCCGTCTCGGCCAGGGCCAGGCAGTGCTCGGGCCGGTGGAGCTTGAGGCCCTGCATGGCCATGGTGCGCATCACGAACCCGTCGTGCCCGGTGATGCCGGACTCGGCGGCCAGGGCGTAGGACTGGAGGTAGTAGCGCTGGGCCAGGCCCTGCTGTCCGGCGTCATAGGCCTTCCAGCCCAGCAGGTGCACGCCCCGGGAGGCGGCCGAGAGCATCTGGCGGCGGGCTTCTTCGGTGCGGAACCGGCCCCGGCACAGCGGCGCGACGTCGTCGTACAGGTACCGGACCAGGGCGCTGCGGCCGTGCTGACCGCCGTGGCGCTCGTCCATCTCCGACAGCACGCGCACCATGTCCCGCACGGCGGTGACCTCGGCCATGCCGACGGTGCGGCCGGTGCGGGCCGCTGCGGTGCGGGCGGCCATCTCCCGCACGTGGGAGACGGGCAGGGCGGCGGCGGCCACCGAGTAGGCGGACGCGGTCAGGAAGTGTCGCCGCTCCAACTCGTGCCTCCACATCGCCAGCAGATCGTCCACCGGATCGGGCCCGAGAGTCAGGCCGATGCCGTCATCCTCCCCGCCCGTGTCCGGCAGGCCAAGGTCTTCCTCGGTGAGGAGGCGGCCCAGCTTCCGGGACAACGCCAGGGCGAGGTGGCGGCCGGTGTTCCCGGCCGGGACCGCCCCCGACAGCCAGTGCTCGACGGTGGACTTGTTCGTCCGCAGCGTCTCGCCGTGCTCGGCGGCCACCACCCGCACCGCCTTCGCGAGGGCCGCATACGTCCACCCGGCCTCAGTGATCAGCTGCTTGAGCTGGGTGTTCGGTGTGCGCTTGGCCATAGAGACCGTCCCCGTATACCCGATATACCAATCCGCCTCCCCACACCGTAGCGACAGAAAGTGCCCGCCGGTTGACTGTTGGTCAGGCCCGAGCGCGGCGATCTCGTCTTCTTGGCAGCCGCCTGCGGCACGGGTGCTTGCCCCCTCTGCCGGTGCCCGATTCCGGGGCATCGGAGGCACGAACCGATAGAGGTTATTGATCATGGAGCAGACCGTCACCACCCTCGCCGCCGAGTACGTCGCGCCGCTTGTCACCAACGCCGGTGAGGTCGTCCGGGTGGGCTGCAGTGCACTGATCGCCTGCACTGCACCCTGAAGCCTTCAAGGGGCCGTTCCCCGCGTGCGGGCCGTGCTCACCGATGCCGTCCGCGAGGTCTCCAACCACGCGCTGGATGGTGGGTCAGCTCGGCCGGTACCAGTTGCGCCGTGCCCTGCAGCCCGCCTCCTGATCGGTCCCGGCGTGGCCGCCAGAGCCCGTCGGCAGGCGCCACTCCTGCCTTCGCTCCCCGGCCGCTTTCATATTCACCAGGAAGATGCCTCATGCCCGCCAAGCTCACCACGCTCACCGATCGCCGGCGCCTGACGCCCACCGAGCAGAAAGTTGCCGCACTGATCGCCGCCGGCAGCACCCCCCGGCAGGCAGCCGAGACGCTGGGAGTGAGCCGCCCCACGGTGACGGATCACCTGAACCGCATCGGGTGGAAGACGCACACCACCAGTCATGCGGCCAGGATCCACGTGGTCCTCGCCAACGGGCAGATTGATCCGCCCATGATGGAGCGGCCGGCACCCGACTTCACCAGCGCCGAGCTGCAGCTGCTCCGGGCTCTCGCCGAACGCTCCGAGACCGTCGGCATCGCCGCGGCCTCGGGTGTGCCACTGGCGAACGTGAGGCCGGCCCTGCGGTCCCTGCGGGAGAGGGCGGGCGCGAGCACCGACGCTCATCTGGTCGGCTTGGGCCACGCCTGGGGCCTACTCGGCCCGGCGAACCAGTCGGGTACGGCAGCAGACACCGACGCCTCCTCCCACCAGTCATGAGCGTCACCCGCCAGATGCCACAGTCCGCTGGCAGGCGACCGGACCTGCTCAGCGCCCCCCAGTCATCCCAGCTGCGCGGGCGGGTCTACCGGTGCCACGCGGGCAGCGACGAGGGGATGTCCCCTGCGCGTTCGGTTGGGTGGGGGACGACCACGCGTATCCCGGCCGTGCACTGTGCTGGGTCCGCACTCGAGTCCGGGCTGTGCTGCCAGCACTCGACCCGGAAACCTGTAACACCGTCGCAGGCTGGCTCGACGACCTCGTGGTGGCCGGAGTGGTCGTCCGCGATCTGCGCGAGGGGCGACCGCACGTCGTCACCCTCGGCCCGCAGGGGAACCGCCGGTGGTGGGTGATTCATCCGGCAGCCCCCACCCCCTGTCACGGCTTGATGGAACGGCAGGGAGACAACGCGGACACCCTGCTGCACACCCGTCTCGACCACGTCGGCGGCACCGGCCCCACCGAAACGGACACCGTCTGGCACCTGGTCCGCGCCGTTGCGTCCGCCCCGCCGAGCCGGCCTGCAAGGCCGGGCGGACATTCCCTCCCGCACGAGACGGCAGAGAGGTAGCCGGCCATGCACCGCCACGGCACCCCACATGCCCCTCCTTGAGCCGACCCCCCGGGCGCGGCCCATACAGGCCGCGGCCCCTCGTGCACCACCTTTGCCCGCGCCTGCGGGCCGAGCCGCAGCACCACTCATCCATCCTGCGTTCCCGCCCACGGCTGGGCCGGAGCGCACCGCACCGAACGGGACGACATTTCATGGCCGGGCGCATCGAGGATTACGCACTCATCGGGGACATGCAGACCGCCGCCCTGGTCTGCCGGGACGGCTCGGTGGACTGGCTGTGTCTGCCCCGGTTCGACTCGCACGCCGTCTTCGCCGGGCTCCTGGGCACCGAGGAGCACGGCTTCTGGCGCCTGGGGCCCGCCTACCCCGCCGGCCAGGAGCCGCCGGCTGCCAGCCGCCGCCGCTACCGGGGCGATTCCCTGGTCCTGGAGTCCGAGTGGGACACCCCGCGCGGGACGGTGCGGGTGATCGACTTCATGCCGCCGCGCGAGCACCACGCGCCGCAGCTCATCCGCATCGTGGAGGGCGTCAGCGGCCGCGTGCCGATGCGCTCGGCGCTGCGGATGCGGTTCTCCTACGGCTGGGTGGTGCCGTGGGTGCACAAGGTGGACGGCCGCACCGTCGCCGTCGCCGGCCCCGACTCCGTGTGGGTGGACTCCGAGGCCGACACCTACGGCGAGGACCTGACCACCTACGCCGACTTCACCGTCGCGCCGGGCGACCGGGTGGCGATGACCATCAGCTGGCAGCCCTCGCACCAGGCTCCCCCGGCGCCGGCGGAGCCGGAGGCGTCCCTGACGGCGACCGAGGACTTCTGGCGCGACTGGGTGCGCCAGTGCACCTACCACGGCCCCTACCGGGAGGCGGTGGTCCGCTCCCTGATCACGCTCAAGGCGCTCACCTACGCGCCGACCGGCGGCATCGTCGCGGCCCCCACCACCTCGCTGCCCGAGCACATCGGCGGTGTGCGCAACTGGGACTACCGCTTCACCTGGCTGCGCGACGCGGCGATCACCCTGTCGTCGCTGCTGCGCACCGGCTACCGTAGCGAGGCGCTGGCCTGGGCGGCCTGGCTGCAGCGGGCGGTCGCCGGGGACCCGGAGAACCTGCAGATCATGTACGGCATCGCCGGCGAGCGCGAGCTGGGCGAGACGGAGCTGTCCTGGCTGCCCGGCTACGAGAACTCCCAGCCGGTGCGGGTCGGCAACGGCGCCGCCTCCCAGCTCCAGCTCGACGTCTACGGCGAGGTCATCGAGGCCCTGCACCTGGCCCGCCAGGCAGGGCTGAGCCCTCAGGAGACCGCCGCCTCCCTGCAGACCAAACTCATCACCTACCTCGAGCAGCACTGGATGGAGCCGGACGAGGGGATATGGGAGGTGCGCGGCCCGCGCCGCCACTTCGTCCACTCCAAGGTCATGGCCTGGACGGCGGTGGACCGCACCATCCGCCTGATCGAGTCCGGCGACGCGGACGGCCCGCTGGAGCGGTGGCGCGCGCTGCGCGACGAGATACACCGCGACGTCTGCGAGAAGGGCTACGACCCCGAGCGCAACACCTTCACCCAGTCCTACGGGTCCAAGGAGCTGGACGCCTCCCTGCTGCTGATCCCGCAGGTGGGCTTCCTGCCCCCGGACGACAAGCGGGTCATCGGCACCATCGAGGCCATCCAGCGCGAGCTGTCCACACCGGACGGCTTCGTGCTGCGCTACCCGACCTCGGGCGAGCACGCCGGGCTGGACGGGCTGGAGGGCGACGAGGGCGCCTTCCTGGCCTGCTCCTTCTGGCTGGCCGACGACCTGGCGATGATCGGCCGCGTGGAGGAGGCACGGCGGCTCTTCGAGAAGCTGCTCTCGCTCCGCAACGACCTGGGACTGCTCGCGGAGGAGTGGGACTCCCGGCTGGGACGCCAGGTGGGCAACTTCCCGCAGGCGTTCAGCCACGTCCCCCTGATCGACACCGCCCTGCGGCTGACCGCCTCGGGCGCCTACGGAGAGCCTGTCCTCCCGCGCTCCCTCTCGCGAAGCGGGCACGCGCGTGAGGCAGCGGTGCCTGTTCTTAGAGGCATCCCAGGACAACGCGTCGCTGCCATCGCCCACGATCTCCGTGGCTCCGGGAATACGGCGCCGAGCGTGGAGCCCACCGGGCCGTAGGCCACGGGTTCGACGCGGAGTGCCCTCTGCCGCATAGCTCCCTCACTTCTGTTTGCCGATTTCGGGGCCCGACTCATCGCCTGCCTTTTCGTGGACCGGGCGGTCAGCGCCAACACATCTCCCCTTCTTTCAACAGGAGGTATGACCGTGGACGAACGAGACGTCGACCATCCGGTCGGCCGACTGGCGTGCGCTGTACGGGCCGCCTGCCCGGACAGCCGGCCACTGGACGACGCCGACATACAGGCGCTGGAGTCGCTGCTGATCGATCCGGGCCGCCTGCGTACCCGCCTGGAGGAGCACCTGCGCGGGCACGGGGCGCGGGTGCGGGTGGCGGGCACGCTGGAGCGACGTCTGGTGCTGCTGCAGGAGCCGGGCGGTGGCGCCTGGTGGGCTGCTGACCTGTCCGGCCTGCCGCACGGCACCCGTCGCTGGCCGGCGTGGACCGGCGGCCGGGTGGAGATCGCCGATCCCGACTCGTGGCTGTCGCCGGTCCTGCTCACAGACGAGGCGGCGGAGCGGCTGGAGCGGCCCGATGTGCTGCTGGCCGCGCTCTACCACCCCGAGCACTTCCCGCTGCCCCGCTTTCCGCTGGGGATCTCCGATGTGGCGCGGGCCGCGCGGAGCACTCTCATGGGCACCGTGACCCTGACCGACATGCAGTTAGGCGCCACCCTGGAGGGTCTGGCCGAGCAGATCACCGCCGCCCCGCCGGACATCCTGGGCATCTCGGCGACGTTCGGGCAGCACGATCTGATGACCGCGCTGCTGGATGCGGCGTTCGCGCTGCCGGCCCCGCCGATGGTCGTGGTCGGGGGCAGCCTGACCGCCCGCAACGAGGGCCTGCTGCTGGAGCGCTACCCGGATCTGCTGGTCGCCCGGGGCAGCGGCGAGGCCACCGCCGAGGGGCTGCTGGCCCACTGGCACGGCGACCTCGACCGCAGCGAGGTGCCCGGCCTGGGATTCAACGGCGCCGCACGCGGCGGGGCCCTGGCCATCGGCCGGCCACGCCGGACGGCCAAGCCCGTCGCCCGCGAGACCGCCGATGACATCCTGCCCGAGCTCGATCTGCTGCCCGCCACGTTCGAGCACCACGGCGTCGCCCAACTGGAGACCAGCCGGGGCTGCACGAACTTCTGCAGCTTCTGCCCGCGGGGCCACAAGGGCAGCTGGGCCGGCGCCGCCCCGCAGAAGCTGCCGTGGATGCTGGAGCAGATGCGGGCCGTCTTCGACCGCTACCCCGACGTCTCGCGGACGTTGTACCTGGTGGATGAGGAGATCATCGGCCGCGGCGACGGGGCGGTGGAGCGGGTGCTTGAGCTGGCCCGTCTGGTGCACGGTGCCGGCTTCCGGTGGGAGTCCAGCTGCCGTGTCGACCAGGTGGCCGACCTCGGCCGGGATGAGGACTGGCATGTGGAGCGGGCGCAGATGTGGCGCACACTGCTCGCGCGGGGGCTGCGGCGGATGCTGTTCGGTGTCGAGTCCGGCGTCGACTCTGTCCTGGACCGGTTCAACAAGGAGACCAGCGGCGAGCAGAACGCGCTGGCGATCCGGACGCTGTCCGTGCTGGGCATTCCGACCCGCTACACCTACATCACCTTCGATCCGCTGATGAGCCTGGCGGAGCTGAAGGCCACCTACGCCTTCCAGGGCCGCACCGACCTGCTGCTGCGCCCTCAGCCCGGCCTGCCGGCGGTGGAGGTGGTGCGCGGGGTGCGCGATGCCGCGTGGGTCGCCGAGCACGCCGCCGGGCGGCCGCTGCACACCGGGATCTCCTACATGCTGGTGTCCATGGAGTGCCTCGTCGGCGCCGCCTACACCCGCACTGCGGAG
This sequence comes from Streptomyces shinuiensis, assembly GCF_043660855.1. NCBI lineage: Bacteria > Bacillati > Actinomycetota > Actinomycetes > Kitasatosporales > Streptomycetaceae > Streptomyces > Streptomyces shinuiensis. The sequence goes on from NZ_JBIHML010000008.1 coordinate 23,846, forward strand.
CGGGCCGGGCTGACTGGTGAGGTGGAGCCGCTGATGGGGCGGGTGGCGTGCCGGTACGCCGACTGGCGGATCGGGGTGGCCAGTAGCTGGGCGCAGCGGTGGATCGACCGGCACTTCGCGCTGGACTACACCCTCAAGAGCCTGGAGAAGGTCCTCGACGGCGCCCCCCGGCACGCGGTGCGGCAGGCCCGGGTGGTGCTCAAGGACGCCGCGTACGCGGTGCTCGGCGACATGATCGCCGCCATCGAGGGCTTCGCGCCGGGCCGCCCCGGTGCCGGGGAGCTGTCGAGCCGGATCCAGACGGCGCTGGAGGCGCGGGTGGAGGTGCTGCGCGGCCAGATGGCGCCGGTGGTGGACCGGGTCGGGCGGCAGCTGCGCGGCGACCAGGCGGTGATGCTGCGCCGGGAACACCAGCGGTGGGAGTTGGCCGCGACGTGGTACCTGATCAACGCGGCGGACCCCTGTGGCACGTGAGCGGGTGCCGGTGCCCCGCCGACCGGGCGGGGCACCGGCTGGATCAGGCTCCGGTCTTCTCCGGGATCGGCACCCAGTTGAACTCGTCGCAGAAGCGGGCGTAGGTGACCAGCTTCCAGGCCGCGTACTCCTCCAGCCGGCCCGAGGAGCGCAGCAGGTGCTTGACCCAGGTGTGGGCGATGCGCTCTTCGCGAGTCATGGTCTGGTCGATCTGGTCCAGCATCCGGCAGGCGACGGTGAAGTCGTCGACCGTCAGGGCGCTGAGGTCGATCTCGATGCCGTCGAGGGTGAAGGAGAAGACCAGGCGGGAGGTGGCAAAGCTGGTCTGGCGCTCGCCGAGGAAGGTGGTGTGACCGGCGAGGACCTCCTTGAGCCGGTCGCGGTCTTCGACCGGGTAGCCGATGCCCAGGTCGAGGTCGGAGGTCTGAAGGTTCAGCCGGGTGCCGAAGGAGCCGACGTCGCGGGGGGCGTGGCCGGTCCACTGCTCGATCCGGTCCGCGGCGGCGGCCCGCACGCGGTGCAGCCGCTCGTCGTGGGTGCGCATCGCGTTGTAGAAGGCGGTCGCGCGGGCGAACTCGGCGTCGGAGAAGTCGCCGCGGTCGGCCCAGCCCTTCCGCGTGATCGCGGTCAAATCCAGCTCGGTGGCGGGGTGTTGTGTCGTCACGTCCGGCACCTTAGCCACTCCCGCTCCACTCTCGCCCCTGTTTGTGATGGAAAGAGAAGAAAGAGGTGATCGTTGTGGGTACTGCGTCACCCGGTGTGCCGCGCCGCACGCTGGCCGGCGGACTGCGCGTGCACCCGATCGGGGTCGGCGGCTGGGCCCTGGGCGGGCCCGGCCACAACCTCGGGCTGCCGATGGGGTGGTCCACCGCCGACGACGCCGCCTCCCGCCGCGGCCTGGAGGTGGCCTACGAGCGGGGGGCGAACCTGATCGACACCGCGGACGTGTACGGCCACGGGCACTCCGAGCGGATCATCGGGGACTTCGCCGCCACCGTGCCCCGGGAGAGCCTGGTGCTCTCCAGCAAGGTCGGCTACTTCCGCGGCACCGCCGCCCACTCTTACCTGCCTGCGGCGATGCGCCGCCAGCTGGAGACCAGCTTGGAGAACCTGCGCACCGACTACCTGGACATCTACTTCTTCCACCACTCCGACTTCGGCCCCGACGACCGCTACCTGGAGCCGGCCGTTGCGCAGATGCGTGCCTTCCAGCGCGAAGGGCTGATCAAGACCATCGGGATGCGCGGCCCGCACCGCTTCGCGACTGAGCGCCTGACCGTCCCCAAGCAGCAGCGCGACGACAAGTACGCCCGGTTCGCGCACCTGGCCGAGGTGATCCGGCCGGACTACCTGGCGGCCCGGTTCAACGCGCTCACCCCGCCTCCGGCCGGCGGGCGGCCGGACATCTTCGCCCTGGCCGCCTCGATGGGGGCGAGCGTGCTGGTCAACAAGCCCCTCGCGCAGGGCCTGCTGACCGGCAAGCACCACCCCGGCCGGCCACCGGTCTTCGGTGTTGGGGACCACCGGCTGCGCAAGGCCTGGTTCACCCCGGGCGCCCTGGCGATCGTCCACGACCACCTGGCGCCGCTGCGGGACCGCTTCGGCCACGCGCCCGGGCAGCTGGCCCGCGTCTTCGTGCACTACTGCCTCCGCCAGGCCGACCATGCCGCCGTCCTGGTGGGCTTCACCCGCCCCGAACAGGCCGCCGAGAACCTCGCTCCCCTCGACGCCGAGCTCACCGCCGACGACCTGGCCTTCATCAGCCAGATCACCGGCCGCCTCCAGCAGGCCCTGGACGCCCACACCGAGGTCTTCGTCGACGAGAAGGGCACCGAGCGATGACCACCGCAGACCGGCAGCTGTCTCTCCTGAACCCCGGCGCCCCGCCCCGCCCGGGCGCCACGGGTGCCGCGCAGGTGCTGCTGTTCAACACCCAGCACGCCGCCCCGGCCCGCGCCCGCCGCCAGGTGGCGTGGATCGCCGCCCAGGACCGCGCCGACCTGGTCGTCCTCACCGAAGTCAGCTCCACCGCCGGCGGGGGCGCCCTCATCCAGGCCCTCACCGACCACGGATACACCACCGTGATCGAACCCAGACCCGCCGCCCCGGACTACCGCACCGTGCTGGCCTCCCGCACCGCCACGATGCGCGCGCTGCCCAGCACGGTGGAGTACCTGCCGCACCGCGCGCCGGCCGCCGCCATCACGATCGGCGGCCACGCCCTCGGTCTGCTGGGCCTGTACGTGCCCTCCCGCGGACCGAAAGAGCGCCGCAACGAGGCCAAGCGCGCCTTCCAGGAGGCGGTCACCGCCGCGCTCCCCGCCCTGGTGAAGGAGTGCGGCGGACTGGTCATCGTCGCCGGCGACCTCAACGTGGTCGAGCCCGGCCACACCCCGCACCACGCGGTGTTCGGGGCGTGGGAGTACGCCTTCTACGACTCCTTCGCCGCCGCCGGCCTGACCGACGCCTTCCGGCACCTGCACCCGCAGGCGGCCGACCACTCCTGGTTCGGCCGCTCCGGCCGCGGTTTCCGTTTCGACCACGCCTTCGTCACCACCGGCCACCGCGACCAGATCACCCACTGCGCCTACGACCACACCCCGCGCCGGGAGGGATTGAGCGACCACGCCGCCCTGACCCTGACCGTGCGCCTGACGCCCAGAGAGCAGCCCGCCTGATGAGCTCTGTCGCCCACACTCCGCCCGCCGTCGCGGCCATCCCGCGCCAGCCCGGCCCCGCCGCGCCCCGGCCCACCGTCCCGGTGCACACCGTCGAGGTCCGCACCCACCCGCAGGACGTCCCGGCCCTGCCCGGGCAGGTGATGGACGCCATCGGGCAGGTGGTGCCGGTCGCCGCGGTGGAGCCGATGTCCGGCGGCCTGACCGCGCACCTGGCCGACGGGGCCCGCCTCCGTGTCCTGGCCGGGCCGCCGGCCCAGCCCCGCTCCCGCCCAGCCGGCACCGTTCAGCTCACCGTCCTGCTGGAGGACTCCGGCCGACTGCCCCAGGAGACCGCCGACCGGCTGATGGGCGCGGTGGAGCGGATACCGTTCACGGCACTGGAGTGCGCGGAGCTGGCCGGGCAGATGCCGCTCACCCACCACCTGCCCGAGCACCTGCCCTCCGGCGCCCTGACCGGTATCGCTCCGGTGCTGACCGTCCACCACATGTCGGACTTTCTGGTGCTGGTCGACGCCGTGATGCGGCTGGGCGTGCCGGCCCAGGCCATCACGGTGCTCGACAAGGGCTACCGCTACCTGCACACCGCCCGGGTCGACGCGCATCTGGCCGCGCTGGGGGTGCGGGTGTGGCCGTGGGAGCAGGCCGCCGACGCGCTGGCAGACCACACGCGGCGGGCCCGGGAGATGGGGCTGCGCGGCCTGCTGGTCGACGACGGCGGCTACACCCTGCCGGTGCTGATCGAGCAGCGCCCTGACCTGCTGGATATCTTCTGCGGGCTGGTGGAGCAGACCATGTCCGGCATCACCAAACTCCAGCCCTACGGCGACCGGCTGCCGGTGCCGGTGTTCTCCGTCGCGCAGTCCCGGCTGAAGGCCACGATCGAGCCGTACGGGATCGCGGACGCGGCCTGGCGCAACCTGGTCCGGCTGCTCCCGCAGGAGAAGTTCGAAGGTCAGGCGGCTCTGGTGCTGGGGTTCGGGCGGATCGGCGCCCAGCTCGCCGAGGTGCTGCGCACCCGCCGCATGCGGGTGGCCGTCCACGACCGCTCCACCGCCGCGCTGGTGGCGGCGATGGAGCACGGGTTCACCACCGGCCCGGTAGTCACCGAGCTGCTGGAGGAGCACCGGCCGCTGCTCATCGTCGGCTCCACCGGCCGGACCTCTCTGGCCGGTGAGCACACCGCCTCCCTGCACCGCGACTGCTACCTGGTGTCGGTCACCTCCCGCGACCGGGAGTTCGCGCTGGAGGAGATGCGGCAGGCCGCCACCGCCGTCAGCGACGCCGGCCGGCTGGGGTTCCGTCTCCACCTGCCGCAGCAGATCACCGCCACGGTGATCGCCGACGGCTACCCGATCAACTTCCACTACGCCGAGTCGCTGCCCAACAAGTACGCCGACCTGGTGCTGGCCTCCCTGATCGTCGGCGCGGCCACGCTCGCCGCCGACGGTCACGGCTTCACCGCCGGGCACAACGTGGCGCGCACCGATCAGGTGCTGGAGGGCAGCGGGCTGCTGGAGCGCTACTACGCCCGTTTCGGCCCCCAGGAGGGCAACCGGTGACCAGCGAGAGTGAGCGGCGCTTCGCCCTGGCCGACCTCGGCCTGATCCTGCGCGATGCGCGGACCGGCCCCGGCTACGCGGTCGCCTGCGACCAGGCACCGGAGGGCGCCGACATGGCCGGGTTCCGGCCCCGTACCGAGACCGCGGTGTGGTGGATCCCCTGCTACGGCGTGGCCGAGGCCGCGCAGCGCGCCCTGGCCGCATCCGCCTCACCCTCTGGTGCGGTGGCCTTCCCTGCCCGCCCCGGGGGAGCGGTCCCGCACGAGATCGGGCTGGCACTGGCCTTCGCCGACCACCTCACCGCCTGCCGCAACGGCCGTCCGGTCGGGCCCTGCAGCCCAGGTCTCGTTCCGCCGCCGGTCCCAGACAAGGCGGTGCGGCTGCCGCACCTGGTGTGGGCCGCCCGGCCGCCCCACGGGCATGAGAGGGCCACCGTGGTGTGGGAACTGCTGCCCCGCCTCGCCGCCGAGCAGTGGCTCGGCGCGCCACTCCCCCGCGATCAGGCCTTTTTCGAGGAGCGTCTGACCGGGCTGCTGCACCTGAAGCAGCGCGCCCGCTACGGCCTGCCCTCAGAAGCAGCGTGGCGGCCGCTGGCCGACCTGCTGGCCGGCGGCCGCTACCTGTCCATCCGCCTCGTCTACCAACACCCCGACCTGTTCCACGACCTGCTGACGGAGACCTCTGCGTGAACTCCTGGACCACCGGCGGCGATCTCGCCGCCTCCTACACCGAGCACAGCGAAGACCTGCGCGGCGCCCTGCGGCACGCCCTGGTCACCCGCGCCCTGGCCCACCACCTGCCCGCCCGGCCCCAGCGGATCCTGGACGTTGGCGGCGGCAGCGGCATCCAGGCCCGCGCCCTGGCCGCGCGCGGCCACCACGTCACCATCCTCGACCCCGACCCGGCCATGCTGACCCGCGCCGAACACGCCTGGGCCGCCCGCTCCGAGGACACGGCCGGCACGCTCCGCCTCCTTCACGGCCGCGGCGAGGACGCCCCCCGCCTGGCCGGGACCGGCTGGGACGCGGTGCTGTGCCACGGGGTGCTGATGTATCTGGAGGATCCCGCCCCGCTGGTGGAGGCGCTGGCCGCCTGCACCCGCCCCGGCGGAATGCTCTCGATCCTGGCCAAATCGGCCGAGGCGATGGCGATGCGGCCGGCACTGGAGCGGCGCTGGGCCGACGCCCGCCGCGCGCTGACCGACCAGGCCGAGACCGGCCGGCTGGGCGCGGTCAGCCGCGGCACCCCGCGCGCCGCCCTCCAGGACTGGCTGGCCGAACACCGAGTCAACGTGACGGCCTGGTACGGGGTGCGGTGCTTCACCGACCACCTCGGTGAGGAGCCGGTCGGCGCCGACTTCGCCGAGATCCTCGACCTGGAATGGGAGGCCGGACGCCGTTCCCCGTACCGGGACATCGCCCGCCTGTTCCACCTGATCGCCCACCGCGAGCCGTGAGGTGACCGCCCCCATGCCCTTCTCGTTGACGCTGCCCGCGGTCGTGGCCACCGCCCGCCGCCACTGCACCGAGCGCTGTTTCGCCTACCACGCGAGCTGGCGCATCTTCCGCCGTGCCGGGCTGAAGGGGCACCCCGGCTGGCACACCGGCTTCTACCGCCGCGCCCTGACCACCCATCCCCTGCCCGCACACGGCCGGGTGCGGGTACTGATCTGCGGCGCCTCGGATGAGGCGATGCTCGCCACCCTGGCCCGCCTCCTGCCCCCCGAGCAGTTGGAGGTGCACCTGATCGACGCCTGCCCCACTCCGCTGCACCTGGCCGCCGCCTATGCCCGCCGGACCGGTATCACGCTCACCACCGGGCTGGACCGCGCCCCGGCCCTGACCGGATGCGCCGGACCGTACGACGTGATCGTCACCGATGGGCTGCTGTCCCTGCTGCCCACCCCGGCGACCGCGCCGCCCTCCTGGCCCGGCTGGCCGACCTGCTGGCCCCCGGCGGGCTCGTCCTCTACACCGCCCGGATCGCCGGAGCGGCCGGAGTGCTGGAGTACGACCGCATCGGCCGCCGTCTCCAGGCCGCCACCGCCCGCGCCCTGTGGCCGGCGCCCGCCGACCAGCGGCGCGACCTGGCCGGCCAGATCCTCACCCGCCCCTCCCGGCCCAGCCCCTTCGCTGCCCCCGGCCAGGTCCGCGCCGCCTTCACGGCCGTGTTCGGCGACGTGCGCTGCTGCCTGCGCCGCACCCCGCCCACTCTCGCGCTCGCCCTGGCTCCCACCGTGCGCGCTGGGCAGGGCAGTGCCTGCGTCGGCATCGCCGCCCGAGCTCCCCGGAGCCTGCCATGACCTACCCCGCCCCCCGGCTCGCCGCCTACCGTCCCGGCACCGGCCTGGACGACCAGCTCGCCGCCCTCGGCTACGCCTGCATCCACGGCTGGCCCGACCAGCGCCCCATCACCCCCGCCCTGGTCCGCTCCCGGCTCCGCCCGCCCGGCGAGGCGGCCGCCCCCACTCTGCTCGCCACCGTCCACGCCACCGGTGGGGAACTGATCGCGGCCGCGGCACTGCGCCACCCGCCCGCCCCCGGCGGGACCGGGCGCCTGTGGGGCCCGGTGGTCCACCCCGCCCACCAGCGCCGCGGCCTGGGCACCCGGCTCCTTCACACCCTCGCTGAGCCGCTCGCCGCCTTCCCCGGCACCGCGGCCACCGCCGAGATCCCCGCCCAGCGCACCGCTGCCGGCGCCTTCTTCACCCGCCACCGCTGGCAACCCACTGCCGGCGCCACCCTCCTCAAAGCCACCCTGCCCCTGCCGGCGGCGCCCGCCGGCCCCGCCACAGTGGCCCTACGCGCTCCGTGCCCCGGGGAGGACCTGACCGAGCCACTGGGGCTGTTGTACGCCGCCGCCCGGCCCGAGGAACCCGCCCCGGCGGCCACCGGGGCCTGGGACCGCTGGCAAGCCGACGAGCGCTACACCTCCCACTGCCTGACCCTCGCTCACAACCACGACGGCCGCCTCTTGGCCGCCGCCCTGGTCTATCCCTTGGCTCACACCGCCCCCGGCGAGCCGGCCGAAGCCCTCCTCGGCGACCTCCTGCTCCGGCCACCCCTGGCGCCCGACCGGCTCGACACCGGCCGCCGGGCCGCCGCCCACGCCGTGGCGGCCGCCCACCGCCTCGGCGCGGCCACCGCCCGCGCGGTCATCCCCGACCACCACCAGCCGGTCGTCGACTGCCTGACCGCCCTGGGCTTCACCATTACCGCCCCGATCGGCTACTGGCACGCCCCGACCGCAGCCCGAACCTGGCCGCACCGCGCGACCGCGGCCGCCCTGAGGTCTGCTTCCCGCCAGCCGAAGGACGGCACGGCCACCGGGACAGGAGCGAGGAGCGCCGATGAGTAACCCCACCGACCTGCTGGGCAAGCGACGTCTCATTGCCAGACGCATCGGCGCCGCGTTGAGCGCGGCCGTCCTGGTGCTGCTGCACCTGGTGGCGGTGTACCTGGTCGCCCTGGCGTACGCGGCCGGGCACGCCTCCCCGTGGGAGCGGGACGCCGCCGCCCACTCCAGTGTCCCGGCAGGCCTCACCCTGGTGGCTGCCGCCACCTCCGCCCTGCTGACCTGGTCAGGCGTCAAGAGCCGACGGCTGCGTCGAGGGTGGTATGCCCTCCCCGTCGCCCTGGCCGCCGCCGCTCTCCTGCGGCTGACCCTCCTCGCCCCAGACCCCTGACACCTGCAGCACGGCGGGCGCCGCGCCGAGATGACCCCACCACCTCACGACTTGAATCCGAACACGTGACCGGAGTTGCGCCTCTTGGTGGCGTGACAGGCCCGGACGGACCCTCGTTAACCGATCACCTGCACGAACACGCCGCTCTAGGAGACCCCTTTGGCCATCACCCCCAGTGTCATTGGCGCGCATCTGCTGTTCGAACGCGACGGATACATCCTGCTGGGCAAGCGCGTCCCGGACGCGCTCTACGCCCCCGACACCTGGCATGTACCGGCAGGCGGTGTGGAGTACGAGCCCGCCACCGCCGGTGCGGCCCGCGAAGGCTTCGAGGAACTCGCCGTCACCATCCGTGAGAAGGACCTGGAGCTGGTCCACACCGTCCACATGCTCGACCCCGGCGGCGACGGCGTGCCGAAGCTGCAGATGTTCTTCCGCGTCCATGCCTGGCAGGGCAGCCCGTACATCGCCGAGCCGGACAAGTGCTCCGCGCTGGACTGGTTCGCCTGGGACTCGTTGCCAACGCCGCTGGTGGACTACACCCGCACCGCGCTGGACGGCGTCCGGGCCGGCCGCGCCTTCACCGCACTGGGCTGGCCGGCCGCCGAAGCCCCGTACCCGGCTGTCGCGATGCCCACTTCCGCGCCAGTCGAGGAAGGAACTCGGTGACGGTGCGCGAAGGGAGTACAGCGCCCACCGTTCAGGGAACCGGCCGGTGCGAGATCACCAGGCCAAACACCGGGACGGCCATGCCGCAGGACCTACGCAGGTGGGTGATGGCCCAGTGCGGCCAGGCGGTACAGATCACTGATGTGTCCTGGCCGCGGGCCACCTCGCGGGTCTGGCGCGTGTGGCGCGGCGACACCTCCACCGCGGGCTACGTCAAGATCGCCCCGACCGCCCGCCACTTCCAGCGCGAGATCCGCACCTACCGCAGCGCCCTGGCCGGGCTGCGGCCCGGAGGCGCCCCGCTCCTGCTCGCCGACGAGCCGCGGCTGCACGCGCTGATGATCTCCGCCGTGTCCGGCACCCTGGTCCACCATCTGCCTCCCGCCGGCGCCCACGCGCGCGTCATCCACCGCGCGGCGGGGCGACTGCTGCGCCGGCTGCACGACGCGGCGCTGCACGTACCTCAGGCGCGGCGGCAGGCGGACGCCGTCGCGCACCGCGCCGTCACCCGTTCCGCGGTGCACCTGGAGCGGGCAGGGCAGTTGCTCACCCGCGAGCAACGGGAGCTGGTGCACCGCAGCCGGCAGATCGTGGGCGACCTGGCCGACCGGCTGCCGGTGGCCTGGCGTCACGGCGACTTCCGGCCGCGGAACTGGCTGTGGCAGGCCAGCAGCGAGAGCTTGGGCGTGATCGACTTCGAACGGTCCGAGATCGGGATCGCGGTGGCGGATCTCGCCGCCTTGGCAGCCGGCCCGTGGGCGGCCCGGCCCGGGCTGCGGGAAGTGTTCCTCGACGGCTACGGACGCCCGCTGACCGGCGAGGAGGCCCGGGCGCTGCCCGCGTTCACCACGCTGGCCGCCCTGGACGACCTGCAGTGGGCCGAAGCCTGCGGCACCGCGCACGAGGCAGCCCAGGCCCACGACGCACTGGCCCGGCTGGCGGACGCCCACCGGCGAGCCGCCCCCACCGCACGACACCCCCACGCCCGAAGACGCCCGACCTGACCGCCACACCGCCCCCCTGCCCGCACCCGTTCCTCACCTTGCCGGAGGCCTGCCCGTGCACCCCTGCCCACCACCCGCTCCACCCGCCGACGAGAACCACCCCACCCCTGCGGCTTCAAGCTGCCCGGAGGCCGCAGCCGCCAGAGCCGACATGGTGGCCCGCCTGGAAACCGACGGCCAGTTGCACGACCCAATGGTGCGCGCCGCGCTGCTGGCCGTGCGGCGCGAGGTACTGCTGCCACGGGCGTACGTGCGCCGCAACACCCCCGGCGCGCAACCGGGCGTGTGGCAACTGCTGGACGGCACCCACCCCGAGGACCACGCCGAGTGGCTGAAAATGCTCTACGACGGCGGCTCGGTACTCGTCCAACACGACGGCGAAGACCTGGCCGCCCAGCGGCGCGGGACGGTAACCGGCGGGGCAATCACCGGACTGAGCAGCACGGTGGCCATGACCGCCCACACCCTCCAGCGCCTGGAGCTACGGCCAGGACTGCGCTACCTGGAGCTGGGCACCGGCGCGGGGATCACCGCCGCCTTGGCCGCCCACCTCCTCGGCCCCGGCGCGGTGGTCACGGTCGAAGCCGACCCACACCTGGCCACCGCCGCCCGCCGACGGCTCGCCGAGCACGGCCTTCCGGTACGGGTGGTGGCCGGTGACGGTCTGGACGGCTGCGCCGACGGCGGCCCCTACAACCGGATCCTGTCGACGTTCGCCGTCCCCTCCATCCCACCCGCCTGGCTGGAGCAGCTGGCCGAGGGCGGGCGGCTGCTCACCACGATCACCACCGCCTCGCCCGGCTGGCCCGGGGAGTGCCTGGTGCGGCGCACCGGCAACGACTTCGAGGCGGTCCTGGAGGGGCGGGAGTGCGGGCACCGGCCAGTGGCCGGCCACCGCTGGCTCTCCGTCCAAGACCACCGCCACCTGGCGAACCAAGAGCCCGCTCGGCGCCGCACCACCGACGTGCCCCCTCCAGAGACCGACGCGCATGGCTTCTGGCTGGCTTTTTCTTACCTCGCCCCCGGGGTGGTGCGGGACTTCACCGCCGACCACCTCACCCTGATCGCCCCAGGCGACGCCTCCTGGACCCGGGCCGTTCCTGACGGACCCGGCACCTGGCGCATCGAGGAAGGCGGCCGGCGGGAGATCTGGGCCGAGGTCGAGGAGGCCCACCGGCGGTGGGTGCGCGCCGGGCGGCCGGACACGTACCGGCTGGAGTTCTCTGGCGGTCGCCAGCGCGCCGAGGCCGGGCACGGCACGGACACCATCGGCTGGGACCTGCCGACCGGATCGGTCTTGTCGGCGCCGCGGGACGGGGGCCGGGCATGAGCGACAACGAGACCCCCTCCCCCGCCGCGGAAGCACCCGGCGTTCCGCGTCAGCGCGGCGGGGCGTTGCCGCTGCCTCCGGTCTCCATCCCGCCCGGCCCGGACGGTGAGGGCCTCACCGGCGGCATGAAGGAGGCGTACTGGTCGGTGTACGACGGGGCCGCGGCCCAGGCGAGCGTGCGGCAGCTGCTGGGGCGGCTGCCGCGCATCACCGGCCAGGTCGGCGCTCTGGCCTGGCGGGCCGACCCCCGGGCGATGGTGGCGGTGGTGGCGCTGCAGCTGGCGTCCGCGGCCATGGCGGCCTTCGGACTGATGGCGTCGGTGGCCGTGCTCCAGGAGCTCTTCGCCCACGGACCCACTCCGGAGCGGGTGCGCGCCGCCGCTCCCCAGCTGCTGGTGGTGGTGGCGTTCTTCGCCGCCCGCGGGCTGCTGGAGAGCGGGGTCGCTCTCGGCCAGGCCCGGCTGACGCCGAAGATCCGCACCGCGCTGGAGGCGGAGTTTCTGTCCCTGACCGCGCGGGTGCGGCTGGAGATCATCGACGACGCCGACTGGCACGACGAGGTCTACCGGGCCTATGACCGGGGTCTGTTCTACGCCCGGCAGATCGTCGGCCAGGTCGTCTCCCTGGCCTCCGCGTCCCTGGGCCTGCTGGGCACCGCCTCGGTGCTGGCCGTGCTGCATCCGGTGCTGCTGCCGCTGTTGCTGCTGTCGGTGGTGCCGGTTGGTGCGGCCGCCATCCGCGCCTCCCGCGCCCGGTTCGTCTCCTTCAAGCGGTGGAACGCCATGCAGCGCCGGGTGCGGCTCTTCTCCTGGCTGCTGCTGGACCGCGACACGGCCGCCGAGCTGCGCTCGGACACCGCCGCCCCGGCCCTGCTGGCCGAACACCACCGCATCACGGGCCTCATCGCCGCCGAGGACACCCGTCTGGGCACCGGCGCCGCCGTCACCAACCTGCTCGGCCGGGCCCTGGGCGGGATGGGCACCGGCCTGACCTACCTCGCGCTCGGCGCCATGCTGATCGCCGGCTGGCTCCCTCTGGCCGCCGGCGCCGGGGCGGCCCTGGCCATCCAGACCGGCCAGCGGGCCCTGACCCGGCTGGTCGACGTCGCCCACCTGGTCTACGAGCACGCCCTGTGGGTCGACGACCTACTGTCCACGGTGGAGCGCTGCCGTGCCCTGCTGCCCCGCCGTACCGGCCGGCTGGCACCCCCTGCCGTGCGGGAGATCACCCTTACCGACGTCTCCTACACCTACCCCGGCAAGGACACCCCCGCGCTGAATGGCGTCTCGATGACCCTGCGGGCCGGCCAGACCGTGGCATTCGTCGGCGCCAACGGCTCGGGCAAGTCCACCTGCTCCCGCCTGATCGCCGGGCTCTACAACCCCAGCGAGGGCACCATCGACTGGGACGGCACCGACGTGAGGGAGCTGGACGCCGAGTCCCTCCAGGCCCGCGTCGCCGCCGTCCTGCAGGACCCGGTGCGCTTCCCCTTCTCCGCCCTGGCCAACATCACCGTCTCGCGCGGCACCCTCACCGACGCCGACCCCGAGCGCGCCCACACCGCCGCCGTCGCCTCCGGCGCCGACCAGGTCATCGCCGCCCTCCCCGGCACCTGGACCGCGCTGCTGTCCAAACGCTTCAAGGACGGCCAGGAACTCTCAGCCGGCCAATGGGCGAAAATCGCCGTCGCCCGCGGCCTGTACAAGGACGCCCCCGTCCTGCTGCTGGACGAGCCCACCGCCAGCATGGACCCCCGCGCCGAACACGCCGTCTACCAAGCCGTCCTCCACGGCCGGCGGCACCCGGGCCGCATCACCGTCCTCATCTCCCACCGCCTGGCCTCGGTGGTCGACTGCGACCACATCTACGTCTTCGACGGCGGCCGGATCACTGAATCCGGCACCCACCACGAGCTGATGGCGCTGGGCGGCGAGTACGCCCAAATGTTCGCCCTCCAAG